>NZ_SACL01000009.1 GCF_004005855.1 Rhodovarius crocodyli | reverse complement strand
TGGATCTGGTTGCTGGCGGTCGGCGCCGGAGCTGCGTTTCTTGCTTGGCAACATGGGTGGGTAGGCAGACATCGTGCCTAGGCGCCCGCCAGGCAGGAGCCTGCCGCCCCGCCGGCCCAGCCCGCCCCGAACCCGGCTGCCGCACCGGCTGCCACTGCCCCTGCCCCCATCCGCCCGCGCTTCGACATCGCGCGCCTGTCGCCGCGCGGCAGCCTGGTGACGGCCGGGCGCGCGGCGCCGGGCGCCGACGTCTCGCTGCTGGAGAACGGGCGCCCCATCGGCCAGGCACGCGCCGATTCCCGTGGTGAATGGGTGATCCTGCCCGAAGGCACGCTGACGCCCGGCGCGCGCGAATTCACACTCGTCTCGCGCCTCGGCGGCGGAGAGCCCGTGCCCGGCGAGGACAGCGTATTGCTGGTGGTGCCGGAACCGGCCCCGGCCATGGCGGCGGCGCAGCCCACCCCGCGCCCGGAAGCAGCAGCACCCGCCGCACCGCAGGCCGCGCCAGCGCCCGCACCGGCGGCCGTCGCCCCGGCACCCGCCCCTGCCCCCGCCCCTGCCCCTGCGGCCGAAGCGCAGCCCGCGCCGCAGCCCCAGCCGCCCGTGGCGCTGCTGCTGCCGGGCACCGCCAACCAGGGCACGCCGCGCCCGGCGGCGGCCACCGCCGTTGCCACGCGCCTGACCATCGATGTGGTGGATTATGACAGCGCGGGCGCCATCCGCTTTGCCGGGGCCGGCCCCGCGGGCGCGGAGCTGCGCGTCTATGTCGATAACGGCCATGTCGGCGGTGCCCAGCCCGATGCGACCGGCCGCTGGGCGATGAGCCCGCAGAACCAGCCCGCCCCGGGCCTGCATCGGCTGCGGGTGGACCAGCTCGACCCCGCCGGCCATGTGGTGGCGCGCGCCGAGGTGCCGTTCCAGCGCGAGGTGCCGACCGCCGACCCCTCGCCCGAACAGGCCCGCTATGTGGTGCAGCCGGGCAACAACCTGTGGCGCATCTCACGCGGGGTGTATGGCCGCGGCATTCGCTACACGACCATTTATCAGGCGAATCGGGACCAGATCCGCGATCCGCGCCTGATCTACCCCGGTCAGGTCTTCGCCCTGCCGGACGCGCCGGCGGCGGGCACCGCCCCGGCCGCGACCAGCCGGTCGAGGTAGGGATCCATCGCCATGGCGAAGCGCACCATGGCGCTGACCAGCGAGATGGCCCCGCCGACCGGCGGCGCCGCGTGGCGCAGCACCATCCGGTGATCGGGCAGCAGGTGCAGTTCCGTCCCTTCCGGCAGGTCCTGGCGCAGTTCCTCCAGCGCCTCCAGCGCGGCGGCCCTGTCGGCCCCGCGCTCGGCGGTGGAAGGAATGCGCCCGGCATAGCCGCTCAGCGTCAACGCATCCTGCGTGACGGAAGCGGCACAGGGGCGCCCGCGCCAGGCATAGCGCACGATGGGCTGAAGATCCGGCGTGCGGCGGGACAACGTCCCGTCCGGCGCGACGTTGAAGGGTCCGATGGTCATCAACATACGGGCAAGCTTGCCCCGGCCAGATGAAGAGAGGATAAACCGCGCCCATGGCGCTCGCAGAAAGTCTTCGCATGGTGCTCGCCCGCCCGCACCGGGCCGGCACACCCTTCATCGCCGCTGGCGCCGTCGTGGCGCTGGTGGGTCTGGTCGTGTCCAAGTGGCTGTTCTGGCCCGGCCTGGCATTCACCTTGTTCTGTCTCTACTTCTTCCGTGACCCGGAGCGCTATCCGCCGCCGAGACCCGATCTCGTCATCGCGCCGGCCGACGGGCACATCGTCTCGGTCATCCAGGCCGCCCCGCCGGCCGAGCTCGACATGGGCAGCGAGCCGGTCTGGCGCGTGGCGATCTTCCTGTCGGTGCTGGACGTGCATGTGAACCGCAGCCCTGTGGCCGGCACCGTTACCCGCGTCGCCTATCACCACGGCAAGTTCATGTCGGCCAACCTGGACAAGGCATCGGACGACAATGAGCGCAACGCGCTGGCCATCCGCCTGCCCGACGGCCGCATGGTGGCCTGCGTGCAGATCGCGGGCCTGGTCGCCCGCCGCATCCTGTGCGACGCCAAGGCCGGCGACGTGCTGGAAGCCGGTGAGCGCTTCGGCATCATCCGCTTCGGCAGCCGCACCGACGTGTATCTGCCGCCCGGCGTGGTGCCGATCGTGAGTGTCGGCCAGACCATGATCGGCGGCGAGACCGTGCTGGCGAGCCTCGCCCCGGCGATTTCGGCCCCGGTGGCGGCATGACGGCGCGAGAGCGGGCCCAGAGGGCGTTGCAGCGGCGCGTGCTGCGCCGGCCGCGCTATCGCGGCCCCTCGCTGAACCGGCTGATCCCCAACATCCTGACCATGCTCGGCCTATGCGCCGGGCTGGTCGGCATCCGCTTCGCCTTCGAGGGCCAGTTCGGCCCGGCCGCCGCCATGATCGTGGCTGCCGCCGTGATCGACGGGCTGGATGGGCGCATCGCGCGGCTGCTGAAGGGCACCTCGCCCTTCGGCGCCGAATTCGACAGCCTGTCGGATTTCCTGTGCTTCGGCGTGGCCCCGGCGCTGATCCTGTATCTGTGGTCGATGCAGGAGGTAGGCCACCTGTTCTACCTGCCCTGCGTCATCTACGCGGTCTGCGTGGCGCTGCGCCTGGCGCGCTTCAACGCGGCGCTGTTCGATGACCCGGCGGCCCCGCCCAAGCCGGCCAAGCCGCTGTTCGCGCTGAACTTCTTCACGGGCGTGCCGGCACCGGCCGCGGCCGGCCTGGTGCTGTTTCCGCTGTTCGCCGCGCTGACGGCGCAGAACTGGGGCTGGGACAGGCTGGCGGAGGCGCTGCGCCACCCCATCTTCGTCGCCATCTTCCTGGTTTCGGCGGGCGGTCTGGCCATCAGCACCCTGCCCGCCTGGAGCGGCAAGCGCATCAAGGTGGCGTCCCAGCTGGTGCTGCCGCTGATGCTGGCGGTGCTGGCGCTGGCCACCCTGCTGCTGACCGAGCCCTGGGCCGCCATCACCCTGTGCATCATCCTGTACGCCGTGATGCTGGCGCTGTCCGTGCGGGCCTATCGCCGCCTCGCCCGCGCCTGGGAGGCCTCTCAGGAGGCGACGCTGGAAGTCCCGCCTACTTGAGAAGCTCGCGGGCCATCCCGTCGATGCCCTGAAGCGTGAGGGGGTACATCTTCCCCTCCACCAGCTCCGACATCAGCCCGATGGACTGCGTGTAGCGCCAGTGATCCTGGCGCAGCGGGTTCAGCCAGGCCACGCGGCGGAAATGCGATGTCAGCCGCCGCATCCAGACGATGCCCGATTCCTCGTTCCAGTGCTCGACGCTGCCGCCGGGCGCCGTGATCTCATAGGGGCTCATGGAGGCGTCCCCCACGAAGATCAGCTTCCAGTCGGGGCCATAGCGGCGCAGCAGCTCGTCGGTGCCCACCATGTTCTGCTGGCGCCGGCGGTTCTGGGTCCAGACCCGCTCATACAGGCAGTTGTGGAAGTAGTAGTGGCGCAGGTGCTTGAACTCGCTGCTGGCGGCGGTGAACAGCTCCTCGGACTGGCGGATGTAGTCGTCCATGCTGCCGCCGATATCCAGCAGCAGCAGCACCTTCACCGCATTGCGGCGCTCCGGCAGCATGTGCAGGTCCAGCATCCCGCCCTTGGCCGCCGTGCCCTTGATGGTGCCGCCGAGGTCGAGCTCCGTCGCCTCTCCCTGCCGCGCGAAGCGGCGCAGGCGGCGCAGCGCCAGCTTCATGTTGCGGGTGCCGAGCGCCACGTCGTCGGCCAGGTCCTTGAACTCGCGCTTGTCCCACACCTTGGTGGCGCGTCGGTGGCGGGATTCCTCCTGCCCGATGCGCACGCCCTCGGGGTTGTAGCCATGGGCGCCGAAGGGCGAGGTGCCGCCGGTGCCGATCCATTTGTTGCCGCCCTGGTGGCGGCCCTTCTGTTCCTCCAGCCGCTGCTTCAGCGTCTCCATCAGCTTCTCGAAGCCGCCGAGCGCCTCGACCAGGGCCTTCTCCTCCTCGGTCAGGTTTTTCTCGATCAGCTTCTTCAGCCATTCCTCGGGCAATGCCATCGGGTCCAGCCCGTCGGGCGAGCCCTCGATGCCCTTGAACACCTCACCGAACACGCGGTCGAAGCGGTCCAGGTGGCGCTCGTCCTTCACCAGCGTGGCACGGGCAAGGAAATAGAAATCCTCGATGCTGTAGCCCGCCACGCCGGCCTTCATCGCGCCCATCAGCGCCAGCCATTCGGTCAGGCTGACCGGCAGGCCGGCCTTGCGGAGCTGGAGGATGAAGGGGGCGAACATGGGCTCAGCGCCGCGCCCGGTTCAGAAACGCCAGCCGCTCGAACAGATGCACGTCCTGCTCATTCTTCAACAGCGCGCCGTACAGCGGCGGGATCGCCACCTTGGCGTCCTGCGTGCGCAGCGCCTCGGCCGGCATGTCCTCGATCATCAGCAGCTTCAGCCAGTCCAGCAACTCGCTGGTCGCGGGCTTCTTCTTCAGCTCGCCCACCTCGCGGATCTGGAAGAAGACGTTCAGCGCCTCCCGCGCCAGGTCCTTGCGGATGTCGGGGTAATGCGCCTGGACGATCTGCTCCATCGTCTCGCGCTCCGGGAAGCGGATGAAGTGGAAGAAGCAGCGGCGCAGGAAGGCGTCCGGCAGCTCCTTCTCGTTGTTGCTGGTGATGATGACGATCGGCCGCTGGGTGGCGCGGATGGTCTCGCCGGTTTCGTAGACATGGAACTCCATGCGGTCGAGTTCGAGCAGCAGGTCGTTCGGAAACTCGATATCGGCCTTGTCGATCTCGTCGATCAGCAGCACCGCGCGCTTCTCATGGGTGAAGGCCTCCCACAGCTTGCCGCGGCGGATGTAGTTGCGGATGTCGTGCACCCGCTCCTCGCCCAGCTGGCCGTCGCGCAGGCGGGAGACCGCGTCGTATTCGTACAGCCCCTGCTGCGCCTTGGTGGTGGATTTGATGTGCCATTCGATCAGCGGCGCATCCAGGCTGCGCGCGATCTCCTGCGCCAGCACGGTCTTGCCGGTGCCGGGCTCGCCCTTGACCAGCAGCGGGCGGGACAGGGCCACGGCGGCATTGACCGCGACCTCCAGCTCTCGCGTGGCGATGTAGTCCTTGCCGGTCTTGAACACAGGCTTCTCCCGGAATGCTTGGCGGCATGATGCGGGTTACGGCAGCCCTTGCAAACCCTGCTTTCGGCGGGCACAGGGGGCGGCATGCAAGCCTATTTCGCAGCCCTGGTGATGCTCTCCATCGCCGCCTTCATCGAGAACCGCTGCTCCACCCCCGGGCTCAGGCCCGAATGGCCACCGGCGGACCGCGCCTTCAAGGTGCTGGGGCGCAGCGCCTTCGCGGTGTGGCTGGGCCTGCTGGCCTGGGGTTTCGTGAAGTTTTCCTGGTGGCAGCCGGCAGCGGGCATCGTGGGCTCGCTGGCCGCCAATGCCCTGGTTCTGCAGGCCGGGCCGCGCCCGATGTGGCCCGGCGTCTCCATGGGCCTGTCGATACTGGGCCTGATGTTGGCCAGCTGGGTATTGGTACGCATCTTCTAATCAAAATCGCGCAACCCGCGCCCGAACATCGCGTTGTTTCAGCACCAACCCTTTGCTGGAGACACACGATGCGAAATGTCCTGAAGATCATCCCCGTCCTGGCCATTGCCGGCTCTCTGGCCGCCTGCGGCCACACCCCCGGCGACCGTATGCTGTCGGGTGGTGGTCTGGGTGCCGCCGGCGGCGCCATCATCGGCGCGGCGACGGGTGCGCCGCTGGCCGGCGCCGCGATCGGTGGCGTGGCCGGTGCCGCCGCGGGTGGCCTGACCTCCCCGCGCGACGTGAACCTCGGCCGTCCCATCTGGCGCTAAGGGGTCACGACCATGGCCAAGAACAGCGGCGTGACCACCGAACTGAAGGGCTTCGTGGCTGACACCTACGCCCTTCTCGCCAAGACCCAGGCCTGCCATTGGAACGCGAAGGGGCCGAACTTCATCGGCCTGCACAAGCTGACCGAGGCGCAGTACGAGGAGCTGTTCCACGCCGTGGACGAGCTGGCCGAGCGCCTTCGGGCGCTCGATGCCCCCGCCCCGCGCGGTCTGGCCGAGATGCTGGAGCTGGCGAGCCTGAAGGACGCCCCCGCCAGCCTCTCGACCGAGGCAGCCGCCAAGCTGCTGGCCGAGGACAACAGCGGCCTCGCGGACAAGGCGAAGACCATCGCCGAAGCCGCCGACGAGGCGGGCGACCTGGCCACCCATGACATGCTGGTGGCGCGCATCGACGCTCATCAGAAGGCCGCTTGGCTGCTGCGCAGCCACGTGGTCTGATAGTAACGCAAGGAGAACGAGAATGTCCGCTCCCCGTACCGAAGCGGTGGTGCATGCCATTGCCGCCGATGCGTCCGACGAAATCGCGAAGCTGCGCGAGAAGGTCGAATTCCTGATGAGCGAGCGCGTGACGCCCGCCGTCTCCGCGGTCGCCGCTGAGATGGGCAGTGCCGCCGCCGTGGCGCGCGACACCGTCCGCGCCCAGTCCGACCGCTTCGAGGGCGCGGTCAAGGAACAGCCGTTCCTGGCCATCGGCCTCGCGGCGCTGGCCGGCTTCGTCGCCGGCACGCTGTTCAAGCGCTGACCGTGCGGTCACTGCGTCTTCTGGGTGCCGCGGCGGAGGCTGAAAGCCTCCGCCTGCGCCGCCAGGCCTCCCAGGCCGCTCGGCGGGGTGCCTTCTACGCGGTGGCCGGCGCCTTCGGCTTCGCGGCTGTGGCCATGCTGCATGTCGCGGGCTGGATAGCGATTTCCGAAGCCTATGGTTCCCTGATCGCAGCCCTCGCCCTGGCGGGGATCGATCTGGTGATCATGGGCATCGTGCTGTTCGCGGCGCGCGCACGTCCCGACCCCGTGGCCCAGGCCGCGCTCGTCCTGCGGGAGAGAAGCATGGCCGAATTCCATGCCTCGCCCCTGTTCGGCTTCAGCAGCCCGGGGCTGGCAACCGGCTTCGCCTTCGCCGAGAACATCGCCCGCACGATCTTCAAGCGCTGAACGGCGCGCAGAGGGATCTGAACAGCCGCCGGAGCCATCCGGCGGCTTTTTTGTTGCGAATTCAATTCTTTAGCAGAAACTCTTCGCAACCTTCCGCAACCCGCCCGGGGCCAGGGCGTTTTCCTGTCAGACCTCGCGCACGCCGCGATGGAACCGCCACACAGGAGGACCTCATGTCCGAGCAGACCAAGAACTTCAAGCAGATCGCGGCCATGACCCTGGCTGCCGGCCTGATCGCCATTCCCGCGGTCGCCTTCGGCCAGGCCGACGGCACGCCGGGCAACCCGCCGGGCACCGCGGCCAGTCGCGTGATCGACCGCGCGACCGGCCAGCCCAGCATCCCCGACGGCGCGCCCGGCAACCCGCCCGGCACCGCCGTGGGCCGCGCCGTTGACCGCCTGACCGGCCAGCCCACCCACCGCGACGGCACCGGCAACAACCCGGCTGGCACCGCCGTGGACCGTGCGGCCAGCCGCGCCGCCCAGGGCGTCTCGCAGGGCGTCGCCACCGCCACGACGGCCGCGACCACCGCCGCCGCCGGTGTGCACCTGCCCCCCGAACAGTCCCGCGCCAGCAAGCTGATCGGCTCTCGCCTGTACAACGACCGCGCCGAGAACATCGGCGAGATCGAGGAAGTGGTGCTGAACGCCCCGGGCCCGATGGCCGTGGTGCAGATCGGCGGCTTCCTGGGCATGGGCGGCCGCCAGGTGGCCGTGCCGCTGTCCGAGCTGCGCTGGAGCGGTGACAACAACCGCCTGACGCTGCCGGGCGCCACCCAGGACGCGCTGCGCGCGCGCCCCGAGTTCCACTACGACAGCCTGCGTCGCGGCTGATCGCATGAGCGCCATGCTCCAGGAAAGGGCGGGGCTTCCGGGCCCCGCCCTGCTTGCGGGCGCGCGCTGCGCGGTCGTCGCCAATGGGTCGGCGGGCACGCTGCAGCGTGACCCCGGACTGCTCCCGCGCCTGGAGGAAGCGCTGGAGCGGGCCGGGTTTTCGCTCGTTGTACGTCCCCCGCCCGAAGCCTCGCTCGATGAGCAATGGCGGCTGGCGACCGAGGCCTCGCCGGATGTGGTGTTCGCCTTCGGCGGCGACGGCACGCTGCGCGCCATGGCCGAGCGCGCGATCGCCGAGGGCGTCACCCTCGCGCTGCTGCCGGGCGGCACCATGAACCGCGTCTGCGCGCGCCTCGGCCTGCCGCAGGACCCGGTGGCCGCCGCCGCGCGCTATCGCCCCGGCAGGACGCGCGGCCTGGCGGTGGGCTTCATGAATGAACACCCCTTCCTGTTCCAGTCGCTGCTGGGCAAGCCGGTACGCCTGCTGCGCTTCCGTGAGATGCAGCGCGGGGCGGGGGCCGCAGGCTGGCTGCCGTTGCTGCGCGCCATGCTGCGCAAGCTGCTGTTCCTCGGCCGGGACAGGCTGACCATCGTCCTGCCGGACGGCGAGAGGCTGGCGGGCTCCGTCGCCGTCGTCACCATGCCCGAGCCCGACGGCCAGCCCGCGCTCACGGTCGAGGTCGCGCGCCCGCGCCACGCCGTGTCCCGGATCCGCCAGTCCTGGCGCTGGTTCCGCGGGCGGCTGTCCGACGACCCCGAAGCGGCCTCCGCCACCGCCGAGAGGCTGGTCGCCATGGGCCGCACGCGCTCACTGCGCTTCAGCCTGGATGGTGAGATGATGCTGGCGCCCATCCCGCTGCGATTCCGGCTGCGCCCGGATGCGCTGACCATATTGGACCCCGTGCCGCCACCATGATCCGCCTGGCACATGTGACAGACCTGCACCTGGGCGAGGCACCGCCCGCCCTGGTGGAGGAGTTCGCCTCCGACCTGATCGCCGAGGCGCCGGACGCGCTGCTGGTCGGCGGCGACCTAACGCGCGCCGCCAGGGGCGTGGAGTTCATCGCGGCGTGGCGCCTGCTCGAAAGCGTGGCCCCGCATATCCCGGTGCTGGCCGTGCCCGGCAACCACGACATTCCGCATTGGGACCTGGTGGACCGCTTCTTCAAGCCGAAGGCCGATTGGCAGGCCGCGCTGCCCGATCGTGTCGTGACCAGCCTGGATCTGCCCGGCCTGTCGGTGATCGGCCTCGACACCGTCAGCCGCGCGCAATGGCACCTGGACTGGTCGGCGGGCAGCGTTTCCTCCCGGCGGCTGCGCGCGCTGGAGGAGGCGCTGGAGGCGCGCGCCAATCCGCGCTGCGTCGTGCTGACGCATCATCCGTTGCGCCACCCGGGCTGGGCCACGCAGCGCCAGCCGGTGCGCAATGCGGCCCTCGCCCTCGATCTGCTGCGTCGCGAGGGGGTGGAGCTGATCCTCTCGGGCCACCTGCATCGCGCGGCGCTGCTGACCGATGAAGGGCGGCCGTGGCAGGTCATCACCCCCTCCGCCCTGTCGGAGCGCGGCAGCGGGCAGATGGGTTGGACCATGCTGGAATGCGGCGAGGCCGGGCTGTCGATCCGCCGCCGCGACTGGCGCGCGAGGCAGGAGCAGCGCGAGGCTTTGCCGGCCTGAGCGCAAGCCCTATCCTGGCGTGATGGAGACCCCCTTCGACCTTCTGGTGATCGGCGGCGGCGTGAACGGTGCCGGCATCGCGCGCGACGCTGCGGGCCGCGGCCACAAGGTGATGCTGGTGGAACGGGGCGACTTCGCCCAGGCCACCTCCTCCGCCTCCTCGAAGCTGATCCATGGCGGGCTGCGCTACCTCGAACACTACGAGTTCCGCCTGGTGCGGGAGGCATTGGCCGAGCGCGAGGTGCTGCTGCGGCTGGCACCCCACATCATCTGGCCCATGCGCTTCGTGCTGCCGCACCGGCCGGAGATGCGGCCGCGCTGGATGATCCGGCTCGGCCTGTTCCTGTACGACCACCTGGCGCGCCGGGTCTCGCTGCCCGGGGCGGAGGGCTTCCGTACCGCGAGCCACCCTTTCGGGGCGCCGCTGAAACCCGCGATCACCAACGCCTTCGCCTATTCCGACGGGTGGGTGGAGGATTCGCGGCTGGTGCTGCTGAATGCGCGCGACGCCGCGGCGCGGGGCGCGACCGTGCATCCGCGCACGGAGTTTCTTTCGGCCGATCGCCGTGCGGATCATTGGCAGGCCACGCTGCGCGGCCCGTCGGGCGAGTTCAGCGTCACTGCGCGCGGCATCGTCAACGCGGCGGGCCCCTGGGTGCAGCAGGCACTCGGCGCCGCCCACGCGAAGCCGCCCGGCCGGGTGCGGCTGGTGCGCGGCAGCCACATCGTGGTGCCCAGGCTGCATGAGGGCGCCCAGGCCTATATCCTGCAGAACGACGACCGGCGCGTGGTGTTCGTGATCCCGTATGAGGGCGAGTTCTCCCTGATCGGCACCACCGACATCCCGCATGAGGGCGACCCCGCCGCCGCCCGCTGCACCGAGGAGGAAGCGGCCTATCTGATCGAGGCCGTGAACCGGCAGTTCCGCCGCCAGCTGTCGATGGCCGACATCGTCTGGCGCTACTCGGGTGTGCGGCCGCTGTTCGACGACGGCGCGGATGATCCTTCCGCCGTCACGCGCGACTATGTGCTGAAGCTGGATGAGGAAGGCCCGCCGCTGCTGTCGGTCTATGGCGGCAAGATCACCACCTTCCGCCATCTGGCGCAGGACGCGACGACCATGATCGGCCGCGCGCTGGGCCATGTGGGCACGCCCTGGACGGCGGGCGCGATGCTGCCCGGGGGCGATCTGGGCGGGCTGGGCCGGGATGCCTTCCTGGCCGGGATGACCCGCCGCTATCCCTGGATGCCGGGCATGGAGAGGCTGGTGCGCACCCATGGCGCGGAACTGCCCGCCGTCATCGGTGATGCCGGCAGCCTGGCCGATATGGGCCGGCACTTCGGCGCCGGACTGACGCAGCGCGAGATCGACTGGATGCGCGACCATGAATGGGCCTTCACCGCCCAGGACATCCTGTGGCGTCGCACCAAGCTCGGCCTGCACATGAGCGAGGCCGAGCGGGAAACGGTGCGCGAGGCTATGGGCGGCTAGGCCGGGCCAGCCCCAGCGAGGCCAGCGCCAGCACGCCCGCCGCCCCCAGGAACAGCGCCGGCACCGGGACCACCGGCAGCAGCATGCCGGCCAGCAAGGGGCCCAGCCCCGCGCCGATGTCCCGCCACGTCGCCTGCCGCGCAAGGGCCGGCACCCGCGCCGGCCCGGGATTGGCGGCCGCGATCACCGGCGGCGGCAGCGGCTGCAGGATGCCGCGCAGCACCACCACCACCGCCACACCCAGCCACAGCGCCCCAAGTCCGATCGCCGCCAGCGCCGCCGCCGAACCGAGCGACACCACGATCAGCACGCGCAGCGCGCCGAAACGCTCGGCCAGGGCGCCTGCCGGGCGGCCCAGCAGGATCTCGGCCAGATAGCGGCTGGCCAGCGCGGCGCCGGCGGCCAGCGCCCCGGCCTCGGGCCAGGCGGCGGCGGCCAGGATGGCCAGCGCGAACACATAGAGCCCCTCCAGCGTGATGCCCTGGATCAGCCCCCACACATCCATCCGCCCGGGCAGCGAGAAGCGCGGACCGCCCTTGCCCAGCGCATCCGTGCCCTGCCCCGCCGGCAGGCCGGCCGCGAAGGGCAGCGCGCAGGCGGCCAGCGCCGCCAGGCCCAGGAACACCATGGGTGCCGGTACCCATCGCGTGGCCAGCGCACCGGCCACCAGGCACAGCATCGGCCCCGCCGCCACGATGGCGCGCGACGTGCCGCTGCGCCGGGCCGCACCTTGGGGCAAGCGGGTCGCCATGTCCTGCGTGGCGATGTTCAGCGCGGCGAAGGCCAGCCCCCAGGCCAGCCGCGCGGCCAGCAGCATCACCACCCCCGGCGCCAGCGCATAGCCCAGCGAGGAAGCGACGGACGCCGCCACCGCCATCAGGCAGGCCGCGCGCGTTCCCCGCCCCGCATACAGCCGCGCCACCCAGCCATAGCCCACGATCCGCACCAGGCGGTTGGCGGCCAGCAGCAGCCCGGCCTCGGCCAGGGTCACGCCGAACTCGGCGGCATGCAGCGGCAGCAGCAGATACAGCACCGTGTCGGTGGGCAGGGTCAGCGCCAGGGTGATGGCGGCGTTGCGGTTGTCCCGGTCGGGCGTGCTCATGCCGGCGGGCTTTCGGCGCCCTCGCCCAGCGGCAGGCTCATCAGCACGCTGTCCACCCAGCGGCCATGCTTCCAGCCGATGGCGGGGATGGTGCCGACCATGCTGAAGCCCTGGGAACGGTGCAGGCCGATGGAGGCGGCATTCCCGCTGTCGCCGATCACCGCGACCATCAGGCGGAAGCCGCGGGCGGTGCATTCCTCGATCAGCCGCGCCAGCAGCGCGCGCGCGACCCCGCCGCGATGCGCATCGGGCGAGACATAGATGCTGTTCTCGACCGTGAAGCGATAGCCGGGGCGGGTGCGATAGGGCCCGGCATAGGCATAGCCGAGCAGCCGCCCCTCATCCTCGGCCACCAGATAAGGGTAGCCGCCGGCCAGCACGGCATCCCGCCTGCGGGCCATCTCCTCGCCGTCGGGCGGCTCCAGTTCGAAGCTCGCCAGGCCATGGGCCACCCAATGGCCGTAGATGGCGGTGATGGCGGGCAGGTCGCTTAGTTCAGACATCCGGATGATCATGTCATCAAACTGCAGCCGAAGCGGCGCCGCGCCAAGCGGAGGACCTGGCCGCTTGTCGGTCCCTGCGGCCCCGTTCATGTTAAAAGCCGGAAACGGAACCCAGCATGACCGAAGAAGCCAGCACCCCCATCCTGACGCGCGAGGGCGCCGTCGCCACCCTGCGGCTGAACCGCCCGCGCCACCTGAACCGGATCGAGCCGCCCGACCTGGCCGCGATCGCGGCCGCCATCGACGAGGTCAATGCCGACCCCGCCATCCGCGTGCTGGTCTTCACCGGCACCGGGCGCGCCTTCTCGGCCGGCTATCACCTGGGGGATCTGGCCAGCAGCCCGGATGCGGCGGTCGCCAAGGGCGGGCCGCAGCTGTCCTTCGAGGATGTGGGCAGCAAGCTGGAGAATTGCCGCGTGCCGGTGATCTGCCGGCTGAACGGCGGGGTGTATGGCGGCTCCACCGACCTCGCGCTGTGCTGCGACTTCCGCATCGGCATCGATACCATGGAGATGTTCATGCCGGCCGCCCGGCTCGGCGTGCACTACTACCCCTCGGGCATGGTGCGCTACGTCTCGCGGCTGGGGCTGAACGCCGCCAAGCGCCTGTTCCTGACCGCCGAGAAGCTGGATGCGGCCGAGCTGTTCCGCATCGGCTACATCACCGAGATCGTCGCCCCCGAGAAGCTGGACGAGGCGGTGGATGCGCTGGCCACGCGGCTGGCCGCCATGGCGCCGCTGGCGGTGCAGGGCATGAAGATCGCGCTCAATGAGATCGCGCGCGGGGAGTTCGACGCGGATGCCTGCGCCACCCGCGCCAAGGCCAGCCAGAAAAGCGCGGACCTGCAGGAAGGGTTGGCCGCGTTCCGCGAGAAACGCGCGCCGGTCTTTCACGGCCGATAGGCGCCCTGCCTATCGCCAGCCCACCAGGGACCAATGGGCCGTGTGCTTGAGGAAGTAGTTGCACAGGTTGGACGGCAGCGTGTGCTTGGCGTCCAGCTTGATGAAACCCTCCTCGGTCTCGGCCATGCAGAGCTGGAAGGCCAGGGTGCACATCTCCGAGCAGATGACGTGCTTGGGCATCATGCCGGTGCGGTTGCGGTATTTCAGCAGCCGTGCCCGCGCCCCGGTGCCGAATTTGGACGAGCCGAGCAGCGCCCCGATCACGCGGCCGGTGATGCCGATACCCGCCGTCGGGCCGCCGGAATAGCCGACGCCGTTCCTGGCATAAGTGCCGTTGTCGTAGTTGTTGGCCCATTCCTCCACGACCAGGGCGGCCCTCAACGCCAAATCCGCATTGTAGAACCGGAAGACGATGGCGCTGTTGTTGTCCCGCGCCATGGGCATCTTGCGGACACCGACACCATCCACCGAATCCACCTTCATGCTGACATCGGAGGAGACGATGTTGGTATGGCCGATGGCGCCGCCGTTCGCATGGAAGAAGACGTCGCCGGGCCTGGACATGCTCCTCGTGTAGAGCGGCAAGCCCGCTACCAGCGGCGCCAGCTTGCCCCCCAGTTTCTTCTGCCGCGACAGCAATTCCTGCGAGGAGGAGGAAGAGGGGATGAAGCCGCTCGTCAGCGAACTCGACATCACGGGCACGCTGGTGTTGCCGCTGGTCGACGTATAGGAATTGGCGGAACTGAGAGTGCTGGGCATGACTTCTCCGGCGCGGGGGCGCTGCTGCTTCCAGCCGACTGTCCGCCGCAGCAGTTAATGCTTTCCGAACCGGAGGCCCCGTGACCGACCGCGCCCTGCGCTATTTCCTGGCCGTGGTGCGTGCCGGTTCCATCCGCGGCGCGGCGGAGGCGCTGCATGTCGCGGCCTCCGCGATCAGCCGGCAGGTCGCCGAGCTGGAAGCCGAGCTGGGCGAGGCCCTGCTGGAGCGCCTGCCCCGCGGCGTGTCCCCCACCGAGGCCGGGCGCATCCTGGCCGAGCACGCGCAACGGCAGGAGGAGGAGGCCCAGCTGCTGGAGGACCGCCTGGCCCGGCTGCGCGGCGGGCAGGAAGGGGTGGTGCGGCTTTCGGTCGGCGCGGGTTTCCTGCCCGTGCTGATCGACCAGGGGATTGCCGGCTTCTCCCGCGCGCATCCGGGTATCGGCACCAGCGTGGCGATGGGCACGACGGCGGGCATCCTGGCGGCGGTGGCCGATGGCGATGCCGATATCGGCCTGGCCTACAACCCGCCCGCCCATGCGGCGCTGGAGGCGGTGGCGATTTCCCGCCAGCCGGTGGCCGCCATCCTGCGCCCGGACCATCCGCTGGCGAGCCTCGGCGCGCCGCATCTGCGCGACTTCGCCCAGGTGCCCGCCGCGCTGACCCCGCCCGACCACGGGGTGCGGCAGCTGCTGGGCCGCGTCGAGGCCGATGGCGGCTTCCGCCTGACGCAGCGGATGGAGACGGCCTCATTCGAGTTGCAGCGGCGCTTCGCCATGGCGGGGCTGGGGGTGACCTTCATGCCGGGCTTCGCGGCGGATCTGGCCGGCAGCGGCCTCGTCGCCCTGCCCCTGCGCGACCCGCTGCTGGCCGAGGCCAGCGCCCATCTGCTGGTCCGCGCGGGGCGGCGCCTGCCGGTGGCCGTCGCCCAGCTGCTGCACTGGCTGCGGCGGGAGATGCCTGTCTTCGCCGGCTGAAGCAGCGTTGCCTGATTGCGAACACTCCGTTCGCAAAGCTCTGCTTGTGGCAACAATCCTGTCATCTGATCCTCCCGCGCATCGGAGGTATCAGATGAGCATTTCCACAGTCGGCGTCGTTGGCCTGGGCAATATGGGGCTCGGCATGGCGAAAAGCCTGGTCCGCGCCGGGTTCAGCGTGATCGGGTATGACATCTCCGACGCGCGCCGCGCGCAGGTCGAGGCCGAGGGCGTGCGCTTCCTGCCGCTGGCCGAGGTGCTGAACGGTGCCGACGCGCTGGTGTTCTCCCTGCCCTTCGCCAAGGATGTGGAGGCGGTGGTGACCGCCCCGGGCGGGCTGCTCTCGCGTTCCGACCGCAAGGTGGTCGTGATCGACACCTCGACCTCCGACCCCGGCACCACCCGCCGCCTGGCCACCCGCCTGGCCGAAACCGGGCACGGGCTGCTGGATGCGCCCGTCTCGGGCGGCCCCTCGGGTGCTGAGACCGGCAGCCTGACCATGATGATCGGCGGCGAGGCGGCCGATATGGAACTCGCCCAGGGCGTCATCGCGGCACTCTCGGCCAAGGCCGTGCATGTGGGTGCGTCGGGTGCGGGCAACATCGCCAAGCTGGTGAACAACATGCTGGTCGCGGCCCATCTGGTCACGACCGGTGAGGCGCTGAAGCTTTCCGAATCCGCCGGGCTGTCGGCCGAGGAAGCGCTGAAGGTGGTGAACGCCGCCACCGGCCGCAGCGCGATCAGCGAGGCGATGGTGCCGCGCTGGGTCATCCCCGCCACCTTCGACAGCGGCTTTTCCGCAGGCCTGATGCGCAAGGACTTGCGCCTGGCGCTGGAACTGGCGGCCGAGACCGGCTCCCCCACGCCGCTGTGCAGCCGCGCGGGCGAGATCTGGGAAGAAGCCCGCCAGGGCCGCATCCCCGACACCGCCGACTTCACCCTGATGGCTGATTACCGGAGCAAGTAAGATGACCGACCGTATCGCCGAACTCCTTTCCTCCCTGCTGCCCGGCGGCAAGGTCGGCAGCTATGTGGCGGGTGAGATCCTGCCCGGCACCGGCGCCCAGCTCGATCTGGTGAACCCGGCCAACGGCCAGGTCTTCCTGTCCTTCGCCGATGCCGGCGCGCCCGTGGTGCAGGCCGCGATGGAGGCCGCCCGCCCCGCCCAGCGCGCCTGGATGGCGATGTCCGCCGCCGCGCGCGGCCGCGCGATGTGGGAGGTGGCCCGTCTGGTCCGCGCCCATGTGAAGGAACTGGCCGAGCTCGAGACCCTGTCCGCCGGCAAGCCCATCCGCGACACGATGGGTGAGGTCGGCAAGGTCGCCGAGATGTTCGAATATTACGCGGGCTGGGCCGACAAGCTGCATGGGGAGGTGATCCCCGTCCCCACCACCCACCTGAACTACACCCGCCCCGAGCCCTTCGGTACGGTGGTGCAGATCACGCCCTGGAACGCCCCGATCTTCACCGCCGGCTGGCAGATCGCGCCCGCCATCTGCGCGGGCAATGCGGTGGTGCTGAAGCCGTCGGAGCTGACGCCGCTCACCTCCCTCGCGCTCGGGGCCATCTGCGACAAGGCGGAGGGCATTCCCCGCGGCCTCATCTCCATCCTCGCAGGCGGCGGGCCGACGACGGGTGCTGCCGCCGTCTCTCACCCTGACACCCGGCTGGTGGTGTTCGTGGGCTCGGCCGAGGCTGGCGCGCAGATCGCCGCCGCCGCCGCGCGCAACATCGTGCCCAGCCTCCTCGAACTCGGCGGCAAATCGGCCAATATCGTCTTTGCCGATGCCGACCTGTCGCGGGCCGTGGCCGGCGCGCAGGCCGCCATCTTCGGCGGCGCGGGGCAGAGCTGCGTGGCGGGTTCGCGCCTGCTGGTGCAGCGTTCGGCGCATGCCGAATTCGTCGCCCGGCTGGCCAACGCCACCAATCGCATCCCCTTCGGCCTGCCGACCGACCCCGCGACCCAGATCGGGCCCATCAACAACCGCCGCCAGTTCGACAAGATCGGGGCGATGGTGAAGGAAGCCACGGCCGCCGGCGCGTCGCTGGCCGCGGGCGGCGGCTGCCCGGTGGAATTCCAGTCCACCGGCGGCTTCTTCTTCGCGCCCACCATCCTGGACAGCGTGGCCCCCGACGCGGCCATCGCGCGGGAGGAAGTGTTCGGCCCGGTGCTGGCCGTGCTGCCCTTCGACACCGAGGAAGAGGCGGTTGCGATCGCCAATTCCACGCCCTTCGGCCTGGCGGGCGCGGTCTGGACGCAGGATGTCGCCCGCGCCCACCGCGTGGCGGGTGCGGTGCGCGCCGGCACCTTCTGGGTGAACAGCTACAAGACCATCAACGTCGCCTCGCCCTTCGGCGGGTTCGGGCGTTCGGGCTTCGGCCGTTCCTCGGGGCGCGAGGCCCTGGCCGCCTATACCCAGACCAAGAGCGTGTGGGTGGAAACCGCCGCCGCCCCGGCCGTGGCCTTCGGCTATGTCGGCTGAGATCTGGCACCGGCTGGGCGAGGCGGCGGGCGGCATCGCCGAACCGCTGCTGGCCCCGGCACTTGCGGCCACCGCCGGCGCCGCCACCCCGGCGGCCGGGATCGCGGCCCTGCTCGCGCGGCTGATCCGCCCGGTGTTCATGGAAGCCTGCGCGGCCGAAAGGCTCGCGCGGGAAGCCCTGACGCCGGAGGACACGGCGGCGGCACTCGCGGATCTCGACGCGATCACCACCCGCAATTTCGAACCCGGTGGCCTCGCGGGCACCTGGATCGGCGGGCGGGGTTTTCACATGCTGGCCGCGCATCGCGTGGCGCATCGGCTGTGGCTGATGGGCCGGCATGACCTGGCCATGGCCTGGAAGACGGCATCCGCCGCGCTGGGGGCGGATATCCACCCCGCCGCGCGCATCGGTTCGCGCATCTTCCTCGACCACGGCATCGGCGTCGTGGTGGGCGAGACCGCGGTGATCGAGGATGATTGCAGCATCTGGCACGGCGTGACGCTCGGCTCGACGCTGATGCAGGGGGGCGCGGACCGCCACCCCAAGATCAGGCGCGGAGCCGTGATCGGCGCGGGTGCCACGCTGCTGGGCAATATCGAGGTCGGGCTGGGCGCGGTGGTTGCCTCGGGCAGCGTCGTGCTGGCCTCCGTCCCGCCCTTCACCACCGTCGCGGGCAACCCGGCCCGCGCCACCTCCCGCTATCGCCACCCATACGGATTCACCGCATGAAGCTTCCCGGCATCGACCACCCGCTCGTGCTGCTGCGCGACATCGAGGCGGGGCGCGCCTTCTATGCCTCGCTCGGCTTCACGCTGACGCCGGTGGGCAAGCACCCCTGGGGCACCAGCACCAGCCTGGCGGTGCTGGAACGCTCCGCGCTGGAGCTCATGGGCATCTATGACGAGAGCCTGATCGACGCGATGGATGTCGGCGGCTTCAAGTTCGGCCGCCACATGCGCGACGCGCTGGCCGAGCGTGAGGGCATCGCCCTCATCGCCCTGCACCCGGGCCAGGGTGCCGCCGAGGACGGCGAGGCGATGGCCGCGCACGGCCTGCCCTATCAGGGCCACCTGGGCTTCCGCCGCAAGGTGAAGCCGCCGGGCCGCGACTGGGATGAGGCGGTGGTGTCGCTCGGCATGCTGGTGGACCCGGCCCTGCCGCGCGTCTCTCACTTCGTGGCGCAGCAGCACAAGCCCGAATTGCTGTGGGTGCCGGAATGGATGCAGCACGCCAATGGTGCCACGCATATCGCAGCCGTCACCTATTGGGCGCCCCAGCCCGAGGCGGCGCTGAACCGCCTGACGGCGATGTTCGGCCCCGCCGTGGCGGTGCCCGGCGGCCATGCCGTGCAGACCGGCCAGGGCGTGTTCCGCGTGCTGACCGACTGGGCACCCGAATTCGGCGATGCCCCGCGCCCGAATGTGGTGGGCCCTGCCGCCGTGAACATCGATTTCGCCGTGCCCGACCTGTCGAAGGTCGCCGCCGTGGCCACCATCGCGACGCCGGGCGGGCTCGCGGTGCCCGACATCGCCTCGGCCGGCAATGTGCTGGTTCGTTTCGTGGCGGCCTGAACGGCCGCCGCACCGGGTAGGGGCAAAGCCGGGCGGGGAACCGCCGCCACCCGTCCACAGGGAAAGCCTGCACTCAACAGGAGTTATCGCGTGACCGCACATCGTTTTCGCTCGCTGCTCGGCGGGCTTGCCCTGGCTTGTGCCGCCGCCCTGCCGGCAGCCGCACAGAACTTCCCCGATCGGCCCATCAGGCTGATCGTCCCCTTCGGGCCTGGCGGCGGCACCGACCTGATCGCGCGGATCGTTGCCGAGCGGGCCGGTGCGGCGCTGGGCCAACAGATGGTGGTGGAGAACCGCCCCGGCGGCGGCGCCACGGTGGGGATCGTCGCCCTCGTGCAGTCGCGCCCCGACGGCTACACCCTGGCCGTCTGCCCGCCGATCTGCGCGACGGCGCAGAGCCTATACAACCCGCCCCCCTTCAACGCGGAGCGCGACCTGGCCCCCGTCACCTCCCCGGCGGAGCTGCCGCTGGTGCTGGTGGTGCCGCGCAGCCTGAACGTGACGGATGCGCGCGGCCTGCTGGCGGCCGCACGCGTACGCCAGGGCGGGCTTTCCTTCGCCTCGCCGGGTGCGGGTTCCTCGGGCCATCTGGCAGCCGAGGTGTTCCACCGCGCCAGCGGCACGCAGATGGTGCATGTGCCCTATCGTTCGGGTGCCGCCGCGCTGACCGACATCGTGGCCGGCCGGGTGGATTTCTATTTCGACACGGTGGCGAGCGCGCTCGCGCAGATCCGCGCCGGAGAGGTGGTGGCGCTGGGCGTGACGGGCACCGCCCGCGTGCCGCAGCTGCCCGATGTGCCGACCATGGGTGAGGCCGGGGTGCAGGGCTTCGACTTCCCCTCGCCGCGGCTGCGTGTCGTGGCGCCCGCCGGCACGCCTGCCGCCATCCTGGCGCGGCTGAACGCGGCCTTCACCACGGCGCTGGCCGACCCGGCCCTGCAGGCGCGCATCCAGGATGCGGGCGGCAAGGCCGCGGGCGGCACCGCCGAGGAAACCCGCGCTGAGCTGAATGAGGAAGCCGGGCGCTTCGGCCGGCTGATCCGGGAGATCGGCATCACCGCCGAATGAGACAACGGGGCGGTGGGCCCTGCCAGTCCACCGCCCCGCCTGTCAGCGCCGGCAGGCATGGAACCGCCGGCACCTGTTCCAACCGCCGAGACCGGCGCCGGTTGCCCCTGGGCATCCCCGACCGACATCATCGCGTCGCGTGACCACCCGCCCAACCCGGCCTAGAATGCGGCCATGGAAGAAATCGCCAGCACCATCGCCGCAGACGGCACGCCCATCGCCTATCGCCGCGTCGCCGGCAAAGGGCCGGGAATCCTGTTCCTGGGCGGGTTCAAATCCGACATGGCAGGCACCAAGGCCGAGGCCCTGGCCGCCTTCGCCATCCGCACCGGGCGCGCCTTCTGCCGCTTCGACTACGCGGGCCACGGTGAATCCGGCGGCAAGTTCGAGGAAGGCTGCATCTCCCGCTGGGCCGGCGATGCGCTGATGGTGCTGGATACGCTGACCGAGGGGCCGCAGATCCTGGTCGGTTCCTCCATGGGCGGCTGGATCGCCTGCCTGCTGGCCAAGGCACGGCCGGAGCGCATCCACGCGCTGGTGGGCATCGCCCCCGCGCCTGATTTCACCGAGGACCTGATGTGGGCCCAGTTCCCGCCCGAGATCCGCACCACCATCGCGCGGGAAGGCGTGTGGTACCGCCCCAGCGAATACGGCGATGCCTATGCCATCACCCGCCAGTTGATCGAGGACGGCCGCAAGAACCTGGTGATGAAGGAGGCGCTGGAGGCGCCCTTCCCGGTGCGCATCTTGCAGGGCATGGCCGATCTGGACGTGCCCTGGCGCCATGCCGTGCGCCTGGCCGAGCACATCACCGGAGAGGACGTGCGCCTCACGCTGATCAAGCACGGCGACCACCGCCTGTCGCGCCCGCAGGACCTGGCATTGCTGGAGGCGGAAATCTCCGCGCTCTGAGGGCTTGCCAAACCGGCGTGCGCACTGTTCAAGGCGCCCCCTCATGAGCACGCCCAACGCCCCCATCATCGGTATCGATTTCGGCACCACCAACAGCGTCGTCACCGCCATCATGCCCGATGGCGGGGTCGAGGTGCTGAAGCACGACACGGCGGAGGTGTTCCGCACCGTGCTGTGCTTCTGGCTCGGCGAGACCGGGCGGGTGGAGCATGCCGCCGGCCCCGCCGCCATCGAGGCCTATGTGGAGGATCCGCTGGAAAGCCGGCTGATCATGTCCATCAAGAGCTATCTGGGCAGCCGCAGCTTCACCGAGACGCGCATCTTCAACCGCCCCTGGAGCCTGGAGGGGCTGGTCGGCCTGTTCATCTCCGAGCTGCTGAAGCCGTTCCGGGACCGCATCGCGGGCGCGCGGGTGGTGGTGGGCCGGCCCGTGCGCTTCGTGGGCGACAATGCCGACGACGCGCTGGCCGAGGCGCGGCTGAAGGGCGGCATGGGCCAGGCGGGGCTGCATGACGTGCAGGTGGCCCTCGAACCCGCGGCCGCCGGCCACCGCTTCGCCAGCACGCTGGATGCACCCGCCACCGTGCTGGTCGCCGATTTCGGCGGCGGCACCAGCGACTTCTCGGTCATGCGGTTCGAGCCTGGGCCACCGCGCCGGGTGACCGCGCTCGGCCATTCGGGCGTCGGCATCGCGGGCGATGCGTTCGACTACCGCATCATCGACAATGTGGTCTCGCCGCTGCTGGGCAAGGGCGACAGCTACACCGTCATGCGCAATCCGCTGCCGGTGCCGGTGAACTGGTATGCCAGCTTCGCGCGCTGGCACCTGCTTTCCCTGATGCGCGCGCCGCGCACCATGCGGGAGATCGCGGATGTGATGCGCACCGCCGAACACCCCGAGAAGCTCGCGCATCTGGTGCGGCTGATCGAGGATGAGGTGGGCTATGCGCTGTATCGCGCGGTCTCGGGCGTGAAGGCGGCACTCTCACGCGCGGAGGAAGCCCGGCTGCAGTTCAGCCATGATGGCTTCGTGATCGACGAGCCGATCCGGCGCGCGGATTTCGAGAGCTGGATCAGGCCGGAACTGAGCCGCATCGGCGGCGCGGTGGACGCGGCGCTGACGGATTCCGGGCTGGACGCCGGCCAGGTAGACCGGGTGTTCCTCACCGGCGGCACCTCCCTGGTGCCGGCCGTGCGCCGGCTGTTCACCGACCGCTTCGGAGAGGAGCGCGTGGTCGCTGGTGGAGAATTCGTCTCAGTTGCAGAAGGCCTTGCATTAATTGGAAAAAATGGGTAGAAGTACCCTTCCGTAACTGCGTCCGAGCGCCCACTCTGTGTGTCAGCACAGGAGGCATGGATGCTGAACTTCTCCGAGCTGAACGAACGTGAGGTGCTGGCGCTAGCCGTCTCCCTTGAGGAAGACGACGCCCGCTTCTATCGCGACATCGCCGAGGTCCTGCGGGAAGACCACCCCGCCAGCGCGCAGATGTTCGACGCCGTGGCGGAGGAGGAGGACGGCCACCGCCACCGCCTGCTGACCCTGTATCGCCAGCGCTTCGGCGACCACATCCCGCTGTTGCGCCGCGCCGATATCAAGGGCTTCGTCCACCGCGAGCCCGTCCGCAGCGCCAAGCGCATCGCCCCGGATGAGGCCCGCCAGCGCGCCGCCATCATGGAGGCGGAGACCCGGCGCTTCTACCTGGAAGCCGCGGGACGCAGCACCGATGCCGGCACCCGCCAGCTGCTGGGCGACCTGGCCGCCGAGGAAGGCCGCCACGAGGCAAAGGTGGAGCGACTGGAATCGGAGCTGGTGCCCGAGCATGTGGCCCAGGACGAGGCCGAGACGAGCCGCCGCCTGTTCGTCCTGCGCTATGTCCAGCCCGGGCTGGCGGGGCTGATGGACGGCTCGGTCTCCACCCTCGCGCCCCTGTTCGCAGCGGCCTTCGCCACCCATTCCTCGTGGGAGACCTTCCTGGTCGGCATCGCCGCCTCACTGGGCGCCGGCATCAGCATGGGCTTCGCGGAGGCGCTGTCCGACGACGGCTCATTGACCGGACGCGGCAGCCCCTGGATGCGCGGCGGCGTGTGCGGGGTGATGACGACCGTGGGCGGGCTGGGTCACGCCCTGCCCTATCTGCTGCCGAGCTTCACGGCAGCCACCATCCTGGCCTTCCTGGTCGTGATCGCGGAACTGATCGCCATCGCCTGGATCAGGAACCGCTACATGCACACGCCCCTGCTGCCCACGCTGGTGCAGGTGGTGCTGGGCGGCGTGCTGGTCTTCGCCGTGGGCGTGCTGATAGGCAGCGCCTAGGGGCGCGCTGGGGGCTTTGCCCCCCAGACCCCGACCAAGGGCTCTGCCCTTGGAACCCGCCAAAGGCCGAGAGGCCTTTGGAAACCGGGAGCTGAAAGTTCGGGAAGGGGCCGCGTGGGCGCGTGGGGCCAGAGCGCGTTCGCTGCCCCTTCCCAAACTTTCAGAATACTCAAGGGGGTCCAGGGGCCACAGGCTCCTGGCGGGGGTGCCGGGGGCAGCGCCCCTGGCTGGGGGCCCGGGGGCGAAGCCCCCGGAGCGCGCCCTCAAGCCGCCAGCGCCGCGCCTTCCTGGCGCAGCCGCGGCAGCACGTCGCGGCCGAAGCGTTCGATGGCGGCCAGCACCTTGCCCTGTTCCAGGCCGGTGAAGCCCGAGTAGATGCTGAAATGGCTGGGGCGCAGCACGGCCATGTCATTGGCCAGGATGCGGGCCACCTTCTCGGCGGAGCCGATCGGCGCGTTCTCCAGCAGCCAGTCGATGCTGGGCTCCCCTTCATAGGGGATGGAGCGCATCAGCACGCCGTCGCGCGGCGGCACGGGGTCGCGCAGGGAGAGCGTGGTGCGGGCCAGGCGCAGCAGCCCCTCGGCGGCGCGGCGCTGCTCGGCGGCATCGTCGGTCACGAAGACATAGCGCTGCAGGCCGAGCGGCAGGTCGCGGCCGGTGAAGCCCGCGTCGCGCCAGGGCTTCTCGGACTTCGCCTTCAGCGCCAGCGTGTCCTCCGCGCGGCGGAAGCCCTGGCTGACGAAGGCGGTGGCGTTGCCGGTGCGGGCGGCACGGGCCAGCAGCGCGGGTTCAGTGCCGGGGATGAAGATCGGCGGCATCGGGTGGCCGTGGATGCAGATGGGGCTGTCGGGCACCTGGAAATGCTTGCCGTCCAGCTTGATGCGGCCGGTGGTCAGGCCCTGCTCCAGGATGTCCCACTGTTCCTGCATGATCTCGGTGCGCTGGGCCAGCGGCACGCCATAGCTGGTGAATTCATGCGGCTGGTGGCCGGTGCCGATGCCCAGCCAGAAGCGGCCCTGGGTCAGCTCGATCGCCATGCCCACTTCCTGGACCATGCGGATCGGGTTGTGCAGCGGCGTGACCAGCACGGCGGGGCCGAGCTTGATGCGCTTCGTGAGGGCGGCCGCGTGGGCCACCATCATCAGCGGCGAGGCGCAGACAGAGGCCGAGGTGAAGTGATGCTCGGCGAACCAGGCACCGTCGAAGCCCAGCTTCTCGGCCAGCGGCACGGCGGCGCTGGTCAGGCTGAACACATGGGCCGGGGTTTCCTCCGCATTGTTCAGCGACATCAGGTTGAAAAGGGCGAATTCCATCGGCAGGTCCCCGGGCTTTGCTGCGGCAGCGAAGAGTATGACGGCCGCGCGGCGCGGGCATGACGGAAAACCGGCCTAGCCGCTATGCCTCCGGAGGCATGGCCGGCCCTGCCGTTCAGGCATTACCGGGCGCTGCTATCGGCAGCCCGCCCTGCTCCGCCAGCCAGGCCAGCCGATGGCGCAGCGCGGCGCGGGCATGGGCACGGGCGGCTTCCTCGGCGGCGGGCTGGTCGCGGCGGGCCAAGGCCTGGACCAGCGCCTGATGCTCCGCATGCGCCTGTTCGGCACGGCCGCCCCGGGTCAGCAGAGAGGGCAGCAGCGCCATGGTGGCGCCCAGCTGCTCCAGCGATTTCAGCAGGTAGCGGTTGTGCGCGGACAGATACATCAGCCCGTGCAGGCGCTGGTTGATGGCGGCCAGGCGGGGGGCATCGTTGAAGACGGCGGGCTCGCCGGCCACCACCTCCTCCATCGCCGCCAGTTCCGTGGCGCTGGCGTGCTGGGCCGCGAGGCGGGCGGCCGCACCCTCCAGGATCTCGCGCATCACATAGAGTTCCACGACGCCCGCGTGGTCCGGCCGCGTGACGGCCAGCGCGCCGCCTTCCCGGCTCAGCAGCCCCTCGGCCTCGAGCCGGGCGATGGCGCGGCGGATCGGCGTGCGGGAGACGCCGAAGCGCGCCGCCAGCTCCATCTCCGTCACGCGCAGGCCGGGGCTGAGGCTGCCGCTGGCCAGTGCCGCGCGCAGCAGCGTGTAGGTCTGTTCGGCGAGATCTGAGCTCATGCTGGGCTTTTGCCATCTGGACAGGGCTGGATACAACTGGATACAACAAGCCCATGCCCGATTTCGACAAACTGTGGGACGTTCTGGTGGTGGGTGGCGGCAACGCGGCGCTGTGTGCCGCGATCACCGCGCGCCGCGCCGGTGCCTCCGTCATCGTCGCGGAACACGCGCCCAAGCACATGCGCGGCGGCAATTCGCGCCACACCCGCAACGTGCGCTCCCTGCACCCGGCACCGACCGACGTGCTGACCGAGAGCTATCTGGAAGACGAGTATTGGGACGACCTGCTGCGCGTCACCAAGGGCCGCACGGATGAGCATCTGGCCCGCACCTGCATCCGCGCCAGCCAATACGCGCCGGAATTCCTGCAGAGCTGCGGCGTGGTGTTCCAGCCCTCGCTGTCGGGCACGCTGTCGCTCAGCCGCACCAACGCCTTCTTCCTGGGCGGGGGCAAGGCGCTGGTGAATGCGGTCTATCGCACGGCCGAATCGCTCGGCGTGGAACTGCTGTATGACTGCGAGGTCCAGCACATCCACATGGAGGGCGGGCACGCCACCGAAGCCATCGTGAACCACAAGGGCTTCCCGCAGCGCATCCGCTTCAAGGCGGTGATCGCGGCGTCCGGCGGCTTCCAGGCCAACCGCGACTGGCTGCGCAAATACTGGGGCGATGCGGCCGACAACTTCCAGATCCGCGGCACCCCCTATGCCCAGGGCAAGATCCTGAAGGACCTGCTGGCACAGGGCATCCAGGAGGTCGGCGACCCCACCCAGTTCCACGCCGTGGCCAATGATGCCCGCGCGCCGATGGAAGATGGCGGGCTGGCCATGCGCCTGGACTGCGTGCCGTTCTCCGTCGTGGTGAACGAGAATGTCGAGCGCTTTTACGATGAGGGCGAGGACACCTGGCCCAAGCGCTATGCCATCTGGGGGCGGCTGATCGCGCAGCAGCCCAACCAGCGCGCCTTCGCGATTTCCGACGTGAAGGCGATCAACGACTACCTGCCCAGCGTCTTCCCGCCGATCCGCGCGGACACGATCGGGGAGCTGGCGCAGAAGCTCGGCCTGGATGTCGCGAAGTTGGAGGCGGTGGTCGCCGACTACAACGCCGCCGTCCGGCCCGGCACCTTCAATGGCCAGAAGCTGGACGATTGCTCGACCGAGGGGCTGACGCCGCCGAAATCCCATTGGGCACGGCGCATCGACACGCCGCCCTTCCACGCGCACCCGCTGCGTCCGGGCATCACCTTCACCTTCCTGTCGGTGAAGGTGAACGACCGCGCGCGGGTGGTGATGGCCGACGGAACGCTGGCCAGCAACCTGCTCGCCTGCGGGGAGATCATGTCGGGCAACATCCTGGGCCAGGGGTATCTGGCCGGCTTCGGCATGGCGATCGGCACCAGCTTCGGCCGCATCGCCGGCGAAGAAGCCGCCAAGACCGTGCTGAACTGAAGGGGGGCTTCCGATGAACGCCGAGACCGAAGCCACCGCCGACGCCCGTCGGATGATGGAAATCTGCAACGCCTGCCGGTACTGCGAAAGCTACTGCGCGGTGTTCCCCGCCATGACGATGCGCCGCGATTTCTCGCTGGGCGACATCACCCACCTGGCGAACCTCTGCCACGGCTGCAAGGGCTGCTACCACGCCTGCCAGTACGCGCCGCCGCATGCCTTCGGGGTGAACATCCCGCAGGTCTTCGCGGAGGTGCGGCAGGAAAGCTACGCGGCCCAT
The DNA here is from genome assembly GCF_004005855.1 of Rhodovarius crocodyli. Lineage (GTDB taxonomy): Bacteria > Pseudomonadota > Alphaproteobacteria > Acetobacterales > Acetobacteraceae > Rhodovarius > Rhodovarius crocodyli. The sequence goes on along the minus strand of NZ_SACL01000009.1, from coordinate 170,846 downwards.
GCCTGGCCCGAGGGCGCGGGGCGGTTGTTCGAGAAGAACGGCACGCTGGTCACGGCGGTCGCCGTGTTCGGCGCGACGCTGGCCATGCTGCTGTCGGTGCTGCTGGTCGATCCCTCGGTGCTGACCAGCGCCCAGCGCGGGCCGGGCGCCTTCTTCCGCGTGGTGCCGCACTGGCTGATGATCCTGCTGGGCCTCGGCACCTTCGGCTGGGCCATCCTGGCCATGGTGATGGGCGGCATCCGCTACTGGCGCGCGACCGGCGCCTCGGCTTCGCAGCCCGGCCCCTATGCGGCGGCGGTGGCGGCGCATGACATCGCGACGCTGCGCAACCTGGGCGGCGGCGGGCATGGCTGCAACGATGTGGATGACAGCTTCTCGATGCAGAAGCGGCTGTTCCACCAGGCGCTGTTCGGCGGCTTCATGCTGTGCTTCGCGGCCACCTGCGTGGGCACGATCTATCACTACTTCTTCGGCTGGAAGTCGCCGCACGCCTTCCTCAGCCTGCCGGTGCAGCTGGGCTTCTGGGGCGGGCTGTTCATGTGCGTGGGCGCCATCGGCCTGACGCGCATCAAGATCATCACCGACCCCGTGCCGGTGGCGCGCCGCCTGCTGGGCGGTGAGTTCGCCATCCTCGGCCTGCTGTTCCTGATCGCGGCCACCGGGCTGCTGCTGCTGGCGCTGCGCCACACCGGGGCCATGGGCATGATGCTGGCGCTGCATCTGGGGCTGGTGTTCAGCTTCTTCCTGCTGATGCCCTACAGCAAGATGGTGCATGGCGTGTATCGCGGCCTGTCGCTGCTGCGCCACGCGGCAGAGAAGAAGAAGGCCTGATTACTCGCGGGATGGTTGTCCATCCCCCATTCTGACGTTGACGTGAACCCGTTCCGACGGCCCACTCCCGCGCATGCGTTGGAAAGGCGGAACGGTTTGAGCGGGGTGATGCAGGGGCTTCATGGCGGCGCGCCGCCGGCCGGGGGTGCTACGCCGGGGCGGCTGGACCGCATGCCCCCGGGCTACCGGCACATCCTGCCGCATGGGCCCAACCTCGCCCAGGAACGCCACCCCTCTGACCGCCTGGCCCGGCTGGCCACCCGCATCAGCGTGGAGCGCCAGCGCGAGAACCCCGACATCCCTGCCGGCTACACCTATTTCCTGCAGTTCGTGACGCATGACTGCGTGTTCACCGACATCCCCTTCTGGGCAGCCGAGGCCGCGGGCGAGCCCCCGGGCAATGAGCGCCTGCGCGCGCTGAACCTGGACACGCTGCATGGCGGCGGCCCCACCTCATGCCCGCATGCCTATGTGCCGGCGCGGGACCGGGCGCTGATGCGTCTGGGCTGCCCTGCTGCGACCGCGGCGCGGGACGTGCCGCGCATCTCCCCTGAATCCGGCGGGCCGCTGACCGACACGCTGCTGGCCGACCCGCGCAATGACGACAACGCGCTGCTCGGCCAGATGACGGTGCTGTTCCACATCGCCCACAATGTGGTGGTGGGGCTGGAGGGCGGGCTGTTCGCACCGGCCCGTGCCCGTCTGCGTGCGTTGTACCGCCGGCTGATCCGCGAGGACCTGATGCCGCGCATCCTGGCGCCCGAGATCCTGGCCTATTACCAGGGCGGGGGCGCCACGCTGAACGAGGCGCACAGCGAGGAAGTGCCGATCGAGGCCAGCCACGGCGTGTTCCGCGTGGCCCATGCCATGGTGCGCGAGACCTACAACGTGAATGAACCGGCGCCCGCCGAGGGGCTGCCGCTCGCCGAATCCCTGCGCCACAGCGCCGCGCGCTATCCGAAGCTGCTGCCCATGCCCGCGACCTGGATCGCGCGCTGGTCGAACTTCTTCGACGGGCTGGGCCGGCCCGCGCAGCGCGCCATGCGCTTCGCCCCCTGCTATGCGCCCCCGCTGCAGACCGCGAGCTTCTTCCCCGCCGTGGACGCGACCGGCCGCGCCGGCCTGCATTACCGCGACATGCTGAGCGCCGAGGCCGGCAGCCTGTGGTCGCTCGAGGACCTGATCGAGGACATGGTCGGCCACCATTTCGGCAAGGACGACCCGCGCAGCAAGGCGCTGAACGCGGGGCCGCTCGGCACGCCCGACGCCCGGCGCAAGGCCATGCTCGACTGGCTGCTGAACGACGGCAGGCCGGGCGCCCTGGACAGCGAGGACGCGGCACGCATCGCGGCCGACCCGCCGATGCCCTTCTGGCTGATGCTGGAGGGGCTGGTCGCGGGCGGCGGCACGCGGCTCGGCCCGCTCGGCTCCATCATCCTGGCCGAGACCTTCTACCCGAACCTCAACGACGCCCAGGCCGCCGACGAGGCAGCCCTGGCCGGCAGCCCGCTCGGCGCCATCCATGACATGGCCGGGCTGATCCAATTCCTTGCCGCCCAACCCGGGCTGCAGGGCGCGACCCCTCCCTTCATCTGAGACAGGAGCACCCCATGCCCGCTTTCGATCCGTTGAACCCGCCCCGCATGAAGATCGACGACTACGAGGCCTTCGGTAAGCTGGTGAAGACTTGGTCCACCCAGGACGCCAAGTATCTCGGCAAGGTCTATCCGGTGCCCCGCAGCCTGGAGGAATTCAAGGCCCAGTGCGCCGAGGCGGGTGTCGGCCTCTCCCTGCCGGACTTCCTGACCGGCTTCTCGGTGTCGATGTTCGACAACAACACCGTCTACATCCGCATCCCGCCCAAGGAGCGCGTGCTGGCCAGCGAAGGCAAGTTCGCCGCCGGCGGCAGCTACAACGTGCCGAGCTTCTACGGCGACTTGGCCTTCGGCGGCGCGACCCCGGCGGTGGACCCGGCGGACCGCATGAAGTTCCACGCCAGCCGCATCGGCGACTACACGATCAGCTACTGCGAGTAATCGCCGGGGGCTTTGCCCCCGCCCACCACCACCAAGGGGCGCTGCCCCTTGGAACCCCGCCAGGACCGTGCTCGGTCCTGGAGCTAGAGCAGTTGGCACCAGACCCTGCCAAGTTTTTCTCATTGAATATTATAATGAAAATGGCGCCCGGCCTGCGAAAGCCGGGCGCCAAACTTCTATCAGGTCCAGGAGATATTATCTCCTGGCGGGGTTCCAAGGGGCAGCGCCCCTTGGCGGGGGAAAGGCAAAGCCGCTGCCTACAGCCCCGACCGCTCCGCGATTTCCTGCCCCAGCGCCGCCACATCCAGCCCGCCATGGCCGGTCTCGACCATCACGCCCAGGGTGCGCGTGGCACTCGCTGCCACCGGCGCATAGACGCCGTTCGCCGCCAGTGCGGCACTCGCCAGCTTCATGTCCTTCAGCATCAGCTCCGCCCGGAAACCGGGCGTGAGGCGCCCCTCCAGCCATCGCAGCGCGTGGTTCTCCAGCACGAAGGACCTGGCGGACCCGCCCAGCAGCGCCTCGCGCATCACCTTGGGGTCCAGCCCCGCCTTGCGGCCCAGCACCAGCGCCTCGAACACCGCATGCATGGTGGAGGAGATGATCATCTGGTTGGCGGATTTGCAGATCTGCCCGGCCCCGCTGGCGCCCAGGCGCGTGATCGTGCCGCCCACCGCCGTCAGGAAGGGGCGCGCCGCCTCGAAGGCCGCGGCCTCGCCGCCCACCATGCAGGTCAGCGTGCCGTCGATGGCGCCCTGCGGCCCGCCCGAGACGGGGGAATCGAGCAGGATCGCGCCGGTCTCGCTTTTGAGCCTGAGCGCGAAGTTGCGCGTCGCCTCGGCGGAAATGGTGGAGAAGTCGATCACCACCGTGCCCTCGGCCACTGTCTCCGCGACGCCGCCCGCGCCGAACAGCACGCGCTCCACATCGGGGGTGTCGGGCACGCAGATGCCGATGATGCTGGCTTCGGACGCGGCGGCCGCCGCGCTGTCGGCCCAGACCGCGCCTTCCACATCCTTGCGGGTGCGGCTGCTCACTGTCAGGCGATAGCCCGCCTTGACCAGATTGGCGGCCATGGCCCGCCCCATGACGCCGAGCCCGATAAAGGCCGCCCGAGCCGGCGGCGCCATACCCAACGCGGCCAGCGTGGCGCCGGCCTCCTCACCATCCATGATGCCTTGCCCCTGCCGATGGTATGCCGGCCCCCGCTATTCCCTGGCGCAGGCGGGACCAGTCCCGTTCCTTGGCGATGGGAAACAGATGCAGGAACCAGGAGCCGATCGCTTCGTCCGTCGGCTCCTCCGTACCATACCACTGCATCCGGGCAGCCGCCAGAAAACCGCGTGCGATCTCGCGCGCCTCCTCCTCGCGGCCAAGGTTGAACAGGGCCGCCGCATGCCAGGCGCGGCTGGGCAGGGCCGCGTTCAGGGTGCGCCCGGCAGCCTCGGCCGCCAGCACGTCGTCACCGCGCAGATAGGCAATGGCGCTCTGATAGACCCAATGCGCCGCATTGGGTGCGGCCGAGAGCTTCAGGCTTTCCTTCGCCAGTTCCGCCGCGTTGTCGTGCTCCCCGCCATAGGCGTTGAACAGGGCGGCGGCCATCAGCGTCCAGGGGTCGAGGGGGTTCAGCTTCACCGCCTCGTTCATGTGGGTGGAGGCGCGGTCATAGCGCTTGGCCATGGATAGCGACCAGCCGAGGCAGAGATGCGCCCGGCTGTCCACGGGGTCCAGCAGCACGGCCTGCTCCGCGCGCTGGATCGCCTGGATCTCCCGCGCGCGGGTGCGGCGCAGGCCGGGATGCGCGATGTGGACCGCGTTGTCCATCTGGGCCAGCGACGAATAGGGCGGCGAATAGGCGGGCGCCTCGCCGATCGCCTCGGTGAACAGGGCTTCGGCCCGGCGCCAGTCCTCGGGGCGGAACATGTTGATGATCTTCTGGCCGCGCAGCCATTTGTCATGGGCGGCCAGGCTGACATCAGGGATGGTATTGGTCTCCGCCAGCCGCGCGGTCGCGATGGAGCCCAGCAGCGAGACGGCGATGTTGGAGACGATCTTGCGCCGGGTCTCGAACCAGTCCTCGAGCGTGAGGGTGTAGCGGTCCGACCAGACCATGACCCGGCTCGCCTCGTCGCGCAGCAGCAGCACCAGGCCGAGCTGCCCGCCCGCCTCCTCGGCCCGCACCTCCAGCGTCATCTGCGTGCCGACGCGCACCATCTCCGAGGTGATCTGCGGCAGCACCGGCCCATCCACGACGAACCATTCGCGGAACCGCGTCAGGCAGGCGATCAGCTCATGCCGGAAGCCATCCACCAGATGCGAGCGTTCCTGGCTGACGCCGAGCGCCATGAAGGGCGGGACCAGGATGGCGAGGCGGACCGGCGTTCTCTCCTTGGCGACCGGGGCAGGCGCGGGCGCGGTGCCCGCCTTGATCTCGGCCACCAGCGCCTGGGTCTGGGCCGAAGGCTCCATGTCATGTTCGAGGGCCAGCGCGTCCCACAGCGTCTCATAGGCACGCAGGGCGCCCGCCGTGTCGCCCCCGGCATGGGCGGCGCGCATCACCTCGCGGCAGGCGGCCTCATGGGTGGCGTCGAGGCGCAGCAGGGCCTGCGCGGCCTCAAGCCTGTGCGAGGCAGTCAGGTCCGTGCGCTGCATCAGCGCCTCAAGCGCGCGCGACCACTGCCGCGTCAGCCCCCGGCGCAGGCCCAGCAGCCAGGTGCGGATGGCGGGGTCAATATCCTCGAACCCCTCCAGCAGCGATTGGGCCAGGGCGGTGCGTTCGATCAGCAGGGGGTGGATGCGGTCCTCCGCCAGCGCGTCCTGCACGGCGCGCAGGTCGGTTTCCACCGGATACAGGCGCAGCGTGTCGCGCTCGGCGGCGAAGGCCTCGGCCCCGCCCAGCTCGGACAAGGCGCCCCGCAGTTCGAACAGCGACTGCCGCAGCGTGCCGCGCGCGCGGTCCTCGTCGGATTCGCTCCAGAGCAGCCCCGCGACGCGCGCGCGCAGCTCACCCGCCTGGCCGGCCATGGCCAGCACGGCCAGCAGCGCCTGCGTCTTGCGGCCGCGCAGGCGCAGTTCCTGGCCGTTCACCTGGGCATCGAAATTGCCCAGCAGGCGGAAGGACATGCCACCCTGCTGCGCCGCCTGTCCTCTGCGTTCCGGACCGTCGGGCATGCGCGTTCTCTATCACGCCCTGCACGGCTGTTAAGTGCCGCTGTTACAGGAGAGATACCGTCGCGACCGGCGGGCCCTGCGTGACGAAACGGGCGGAACGCGGCGAAGCCCCGGGCTGATCGAGGTCTGGCGAGAGCGCGCGCATGACGACCAGGCCCTCGGCCGAAACAGTCAGTGGCAGAAATTTCACACGAATATGTTGCGTTTCCAGCACCTTGAGGATGCTAGCCAATTCCAGCGGCGGCAGGTGCGGGCGTGCGCCCCCCTGCGGGACCAGCCCCGGCATGCCGGCCCGCAGGGCGTCAGCCCGCGCCAGATGCGCCCGGTCCGAGGGGTTGAGCCCCCCCTGCCCTTTCTCATCCGCCTTGCGCCCGATGACGGCCAGGGCCAGCTCCATCTGGGCCATTTCGAGCACGGCGGCGCGTGCGGCGGCGGCCGGAGTCGCGCGGGCCGCGAAACCCAGGCACACCCGTCCGCTCGTTACGCTGTCGGCTGATGCCGCCACCACGACCGGAATGCCGAGCTCCGTCGTCACGTCCAGCAGCCAGGTGGAGCGGGCGGTCGAGCCCTCGCGCAGTTCCGCCAGGGCGCTCGCGGCGCCGGCCGCGTGTTCCAGCGCCAGCGGCGCGGGCGGCCTGCCCCCCTCATACCAGCGCGCCAGCGCGTCGCGCTCCAGCAGCTCCATCAGGGCCGAGAGGCAGGCGCCGGCAGCGTCGCCGGCCACCGCGCAGCCGGCCGAGAGCGGCCAGGGCGGGCGGAACTCGGGCGACGCCCGGCGATGCGTCAGGTCCAGCGGCAGGCCCGGGGCCACGCAATCGACCTCGGCCGGCATTCCAGGCAGGCGGGGCGCCCAGTCCGGGGCCGCGCCGCGCAGCGCCACGGGCGGGGCGGCGGCGAGCGCCGCGCGCTCCATCGCCTCCGCCACGCAGGCCATGAAGGCGGGCCCATGCGCCGTGCCCACGCCGGAGGCAAAGGAAAAGCCCAGGGGCGTCTCGACCTCCGCCCCCCAGGCACACAGGCCGGGCGCCCAGGGCGAGGCCAGCGCGAAGATCCGGCGCAGGGTCGCTGCATGGCGCAGGAAGGGCGCGAGCGCGGCCTCACCGCCCAGGAAGCCCAGCAGCTCCGCCGCGTCGGGGCCTGGCATGCGCTCGCCTTCCAGCGCCAGCGCGGCATCGAGCAGGATCTCGGGCGGGATCACCGGGGGGCGCCCGCGCCGATCCAGGCCAGAAGGGCCGCGCGTTCCTCGGGCGTCAGCCCGGTGGCATTGCCCGGCGGCATGGCCTCGCTGCGCAATTGCGGCTCCATCAGGCGGGCGTTGCGGCGCAGCTGCGCGGGGCTGTGCAGCAGGATGCCCTTGGGCGGGGCGGGGAAAGCCGCATTGCTCGGGCGCGGCGCATGGCATTCGGCACAGCGCTCGGCCGTGATCTGCTGCACGCGGGCGAAGCTCGGCACCTCTGCCGTCACGGCCCGATGCGGTGGCGCGATGAAGGCTGCGACCACACAGACGATGACGATGCCGAACAGCCAGAAATCATAGACCGACAGGCCCTGGTGCCGCAGGTTGAAGAACTGCCGCACCAGCGCGCCCGCCAGCGCCATCGCCACCAGCAACGCCCAGGCCTGCGGGTGCTGCCAGAACATCGGGTAATGCGGGCTGATCATCAGGAAGATGACCGGCAGCGTCATGTAGTTGTTGTGAACGCTGCGCTGCTTGCCCCAACCGCCCCAGCGCGGGTCGATCTCGCGGCCCTCGGCCACCGCCGCCACCATCTTCTTCTGGCCGGGAATGATCACCGCCATGACGTTCGCCGCCATGATGGTGCCGATCATGGCGCCGACCTGCAGATAGGCACCGCGCCCCGAAAACACATGCGTGCAGACCCAGGCCGAGGCAGCGAGCCCGATCACGCCCAGCACCGCCATGGCCTGGCCGTTCTCGCCCACCGGCAGGCGGCACAGCAGGTCATAGACACCCCAGGCCAGCAAAATCAGGCCGATGGAGATGCAGATGGCCTGCCAGGGCGCCAGCTCCATCACATCGGGATCGATCAGGTAGGTGTCGGCCTGCATCCAGTACAGCAGCAAGAACAGCGAGAAGCCGCTGATCCAGGTCCAGTAGGCTTCCCACTTGGACCAGTGCAGGGGCTCCGGCACGAAGCCCGGCCCGCCCAGGAACTTGCGCTTGTGATAGAAGCCGCCGCCATGCACCGCCCATTGCTCGCCGCGCACCAGCGGGTCCTTATCCGCGGGCGGCCGCAGGGACTGGTCCAGGCCCATGAAGTAGAAACTGGCGCCGATCCAGCACATGGCCGTCAAGACATGCAGCCAGCGCAGCAGAAGTGCTGCCCATTCAGCCAGATAGGCGGTGTCCATCAGCTGCCCCGATAGGTGGTGTAGCCATAGGGCGAGCACAGCAGCGGCACATGGTAGTGCTTCGTCACGTCCCAGATGCCGAAGGCGAGCGTCACCTCATCCAGGAAGGGCGGCTCAGGCAGTTCCACCCCGGCCGCGCGGTAATAGGCCGCCACCTGGTAGACGAGCTGATAGCGCCCGACCTCCAGCTCCTCATAGGACAGCAGATGGCCGTCGCCATTCCGGCCGTCGGCGTTGGTGGTGCCCTGCTTCAGCAGGCCGCGCGCGCCGTCGGCGCCCAGCCGGTACAGCGCCCAGCCCATGCCCGCCGCCGGGCAGCCCCGCGCCGTGTCCAGCACATGTGTGGAAAGACCCATCGGATTGCCCCCTTGCCGTGCCCAGGATTCCCGAAGCAGCCGTCGCCGGGCAAGCCTTGATCCAACCCCTCATTGGCCGTAACGCCTGGAACCAGCAGGAAAGGTACTGGCGATGGTGCAGGCGGTTGCCCCCAATCTGGTCGCGGCGGTGAGCGAGGCCCGGCAATGGGACAGGCTGATGGAAATGGCAGCCATCGGCGCCATCCCCGGCGACAGCCCGGAGGACCGCGGCGTGAACCGCCCCTGCCTGAGCCCGGAGGACCGCCAGGCCCGCCGCCTGATCATCGGCTGGGCGGAACAGATCGGCCTGGCCGTCAGCGTCGACCAGCTGGGCAATTTGTTCTTCCGCCATGAAGGCACCGAGGCCGGCGCCGCCCCCGTCGTCTCCGGCAGCCACATGGACAGCCAGCCCAAGGGCGGCCGCTTCGACGGCATCTACGGCGTGATCGCGGCCTTCGAGGCGGTGCAGGCCCTGCGTGAGGCCGGCGTGGCCACCAGGCGCCCCATCGAGGTCGTGGCCTGGACCAATGAGGAAGGCGGCCGCTTCGCCCCCGGCTGCATGGGCAGCATGGCCTATGCCGGCTACGCGCCCCCCAATACCTGGGACGGCATCCGCGACAATGCCGGCATCAGCTGGGCCGACGCGCTGGCCGAACACCAGGCCGCCGAGGCCGACATCACCCGCCGGCCGCTCGGCGTGGTCGAAGGCCAGACGCCCCATGCCTATGTCGAAGCGCACATCGAGCAGGGCCCCGTGCTGGAACAGAAGGGCCTGGACGTCGGCGTCGTCACCGGCATTCAGGGCAGCCGCTGGTTCTCGGTCGAGATCCGCGGCCGCTCGGACCACGCGGGCACCACGCCGCTGTCGGTGCGCCGCGACGCCATGCAGGACGCCATCCGCGCCATCACCGCGCTGAACACGCTGATGCGCGACCCGACCGACGTGCTGCGCTTCACCGTGGCCCGCATGGAGGTGTTCCCCAACGCCTCCAACTCGGTCGCCGACCTCGTGCGCTTCTCCATCGACTTCCGCCATCCGGACAACGCGGTGCTGCAGGCGCGCGGCAATGCCATCGAGGGCGTGATCCAGGCGGCACTGACCACCTGCACCGCCACGCTTTCCGAACGCTTCCACGCGACACCCGCGCAGTTCGCGCCGCTGGTAACGGATGCCGTGCAACGCGCGGCCGAAGCGCAGGGGCTGGGCTGGCTGCGCATGCCCTCCGGCGCCTTCCACGACGCCCAGTTCATGGTGCCGCTCTGCCCGACCGGCATGATCTTCGTGCCCTGCCGCAACGGCGTCTCCCACAACCCGGCCGAATACTCGACGGCACCGCAACTCGCCGCCGGCACGCGCGTGCTGGCGCAGGTATTGGCGGAGCTGGCGAACGGGTAAGGTTGCACTCCGGGGGTTTCACCCCCGGACCCCGACCAAGGGCTCTGCCCTTGGACCCCGCCAAAGGCCGAAAGGCCTTTGGAAACCGGGGGCTGAAAGTTTGAGGAAGGGGCTGTGACGGTCCCCTGGCCCGAGGCGCGCTCGGCGCCCCTTCCTCAAACTTTCAGAAGACTCGTGGGGGTCCAGGGGCCACAGGCTCCTGGCGGGGTGCAGGGGCGGCGCCCCTGCGCGGGGGTTCGGGGGCAAGGCCCCCGAAGCGCGCCCTACCCGATCGTCTCAGCCCCGCCCATATACGGGCGCAGCACGGGCGGGATGGTGATGGAGCCGTCCGGCTGCTGCCAGGTTTCCATCACCGCGATCAGGGCACGGCCGACGGCCGTGCCGGAACCGTTGAGGGAGTGGATGAACACCGTTTCCTTGCCGCGCTTGAAGCGGGTGTTCATGCGCCGCCCCTGGAAGTCCCGGGTGTTGGAGCAGGAGGAGATTTCGCGCCAGGCCTTCTGCCCGGGCAGCCAGACTTCCAGGTCATAGGTGCGGGCGGCGCCGAAGCCGGTGTCGCCGCTGCACAGGAAGACGCGGCGCCAGTTCAGGCCGAGTTCGGTCAGCACGCGTTCGGCGCAGCCGGTCATGCGCTCATGCTCGGCGGCGCTGTCCTCGGGCCGGCAGATGGAGACCATCTCGACCTTCTGGAACTGGTGCTGGCGCAGCATGCCGCGCGTGTCGCGCCCGGCGCTGCCGGCCTCGGAGCGGAAGCAGGGGGTCAGCGCCGTGTAGCGCAGCGGCTCCGTGGGCTCGGGGATGATCTCGCCGAGGGAGAGGGCCGTCAGCGGCACTTCGGCGGTCGGGATCAGCCAGCGGCCGTCGGTCGTGCGGAACAGGTCTTCCGAGAATTTCGGCAGCTTGTCGGTGCCATAGGCAGCCGCGTCGTTCACCATCAGCGGCACGGCGCATTCGGTGTAGCCGTGCTCGGTGGTGTGCAGGTTCAGCATGAACTGGCCGAGCGCGCGTTCCAGCCGCGCCAGCGCGCCCTTCAGGATCACGAATCGAGAGCCCGCCACACGGGCCGCGGCCTCGAAATCCATCAGGCCGAGCGCCTCGCCCAGCTCGTAATGCTCGCGGGCGCCGGGCAGCTCGATCGCCTCGCCATGCTGCTTCAGCACGACATTGGCGGTCTCGTCGGCGCCGTCGGGTACCTCGGCGTCCAGGATGTTGGGCAGGCGGGCGAGCAGGTCTTCCAGCTTCGGGCCCAGCTCGTCCGTGGCCTCGATCAGGTTGCGCAGGTCGCGCGCCTCGTTCTCGAGTGCGGTGGTGTCCTCGCCGCCGCGCTTCTTCTGGCCGATCTCCTTGGCCAGGGCGTTGCGGCGGGACAGGGCTTCCTGCTGGCGGGTCTGGAAGGCGCGGCGCTCGGCGTCGAGCGCCAGGATATCGGCCGTGACGGGGGCCATGCCCCGGCGGGCCAACGCGGCGTCGAAATCGGCCGGGTTGGCGCGGATGGCGCGGATGTCGTGCATCTTACTCTTCCACGGGGTCGGGCTTGGGCGCCATGATGCTGGCCGCGATGATCGACAGCTCATAGAGCAGGATCAGCGGCAGGGCCAAACCGACCTGGCTGATGATGTCGGGCGGCGTGATGACGGCGGCCACCACGAACATGCCGACGATGGCATAGCGACGGCCCTTGCGCAGGGAGGACACCTGCAGGATGCCCACCTTGCACAGCAGGGTCAGCGCCACCGGCATCTGGAAGGCCAGACCGAAGGCCAGGATCATCTGCATGACCAGGGACAGGTATTCGCTGACCTTGGCTTCCAGCTGGATCGGAATGCCGCCGGAGCCCGGGGGCGTCTCGAAGCTGATGAAGAACTTCCAGGCCAGCGGGAAGATGAAGTAGTAGGCCAGCGCCGCACCCGCCACGAACAACACGGGGGATGCCAGCAGGAAGGGCCGGATGGCCCGCTTCTCGCTGCGGTACAGGCCGGGGGCGATGAACAGCCACAGCTGCGTGGCCCACATCGGGAAGCTGAAGAACACCGCGCCGAAGAACGCCACCTTCAGATAGGTGAAGAAGGCCTCGTACAGCTGGGTGAAGATCATGCGGCGGTCGACGCCGGCGGTGCCGTGCTCGCGCGCCTGCTCGGCCAGGATGTCGGCCAGCGGCTGCGCCAGGAAGCCGTAGATCTTCCCGGAGAAATAATAGCAGATGCCGAAGGCGATACCGAAGGTGACCACCGACCAGAGAAGCCGCGTGCGCAGCTCCATCAGGTGGTCCATCAGCGGCATGGGCTTGTCGTCGATCGGGTCTTCAACCTGCTCGGTGGCCACGATGATCTCTTCTCAGGCTTGGGTGTTGGCCGGGCGGGTTTCCGCCGGCTGGGCCACGACTTCGGGGACGGCCGCGTCAGGCGGAATGACCGAGGGCGCTTCCGCGGCCGGAGTCGCGCCGGCGGGCGTAGCCTCGGTGGAGGTCACTTCGGGCGCGGGCTCCTCGGCCTTCGCTTCCTCCTTGGGCGCCAGCCATTCCTGCGGCGTCAGGGTCGTCGGCGGCAGGAACTCGGGCGCGTTGTCCGTGGTGGCGGCGGTGGCGGGCGGCGGCGGCGGGATATAGGGGGCGAGCGTCGCGGGCGGGATGCAGTCGGGCGCGCCCGGCGTGGTGGCGGCGGTGGCAGGCGGCGTCCAGGAAGGCGTGCTGCTGCTGCCGGACATGCCGTCCATGGCATTGCGGATGGTGCCGTCGCCATCGACGGTCTTCTCCACCATGCCCTTGATATCGAAGCGGCGGATATCGCTGATGGTGTTGCGGACCTCGTGGATCTTGTCGCGCACATCCGTCAGGTTCGCCTCGCGCACCAGCTCATCGGCCTGGGACTGGAAATCGCGCAGCGACTTCTTGGCCTTATTGATGCCGGAGGCGATGCCCTTGATGGCGTTCGGCAATTCCTTGGGGCCGATGACGACAACCGCCACCACCCCGATCAGCGCGATCTCGGACCAAGCCAGGTCGAATAACATTGTCCCTCTCGCGGCGGGAAACCCCGCTTTCTCCGGAATGGTTTGGTTAGCAGCAAGCCTGTGATCTAGGAAGCCTTCGGCCGGAAGTCACCCCGCGCTCGGAGGGGGCTGTTCGGGCGGAAAGAGGAAAGCGCGCTCCGGGTCCGGAATGACGGCCACCATCTCACCGCGCGACAGCCGGGCGCCGGGCGGCAGCCGGGCGTGCAGGTGCATGCCCCCCGCCTCGGTCAGCGAGAGATGCACGAGCGAGGTCGCGCCCAGCAATCTGCTTGCCTCCACGCAGGCGGGCACGCCGCCCGGCGTGCCCAGGGGCGCCAGGCGAAGCCCCTCGGGGCGGATCAGCAGCATGGCCGGGCCATCCGGCAGGCCGGCCTGCATTTCACCCAGCGCGCTGCGCGCGACGCCGCCCGACACCTCGGCCGGCAGTTGGTTCACCTCGCCCAGGAATCGCGCGACGAAGGGCGTGCGCGGGCGCAGGTACAGCGTCTCGGGTGGGCCCAGCTGCTCGACCAGGCCATCCTTCATCAGGGCGATGCGGTCGGCCATGAACATGGCTTCCTCCGCATCATGGGTGACGATCAGCGCCGGGATGCCTGCCTCCTGCAGGACATGCAGCGTGTCGTCGCGCACTTCCTCACGCAGCCGGGCATCCAGGCTGGCGAAGGCCTCGTCCAGCAGCAGCACGGCCGGGCGCGGCGCCAGCGCGCGGGCCAGCGCCACGCGCTGCTGCTGCCCGCCCGAGAGCTGATGCGGCCAGGCCCCCGCCTTCTCGGCCAGCCTGACCCGGCCCAGCGCCTCAGCCACGCGGGCGTCGCGCTCGGCCCGCGACAGGCCGTTGAGGCCGAAGCCGACATTCTCGGCCACCGTCAGGTGGGGAAACAGCGCGTAGTCCTGGAAGACGAAGCCGACGCGGCGCTGCTCGGGCGGGGCTTCGCGCCCTGCCTCGGCCAGCAGCCGGCCGTCGAGGCTGATCCGCCCCGCCTGCACGGCTTCCAGCCCCGCCACCAGGCGCAGCAGCGTGGTCTTGCCGTCACCCGAAGGGCCCAGGATGCAGAGGATCTCGCCCGGGCGGACCTCCAGCGAGATGCCGCGCAGGATCTGCCTGGCCCCGAAGGCGTGGTGAATGTCCTCAAGAAGAAGCGCCATGGATGCGCTTGTCGCCCAGCGGGGCGGTGAGCGCCAGCCCATGGAGGCAGCCGAAGGCATCGAAAAAGTCATTGTTCTTTTTTATAAAAAAGAACCAAAAAATTTTTGTCTGTTCTGTATGGCGCCTTGGAGGACGCCATACATCGATCAGACCATCACTAACGGAGAAAGTCTTTTTGCTTCTTTTTCTTCAGAAAAAGAAGAATCACTCCGCCGCCGCACGCGGCGCGAGCGGCGCTTCCCCGCGCGTCTGCGGCAGCTTCCACCCCAGCAGCTTGCTGGCCACCAGCGTGCGCAGCACCTGCGCCGTGCCGCCGCCGATGGTGAACATGCGCACGTCGCGCGCCATGCGCTCCACCGGGCAGTTCCGCGAATAGCCGCGCGCGCCGAACAGCTGCAGGGCGTCGTTCACGATCTTGATCGACGCCTCCGAGGCAAAGATCTTGGCCTGCGCCGCCAGCTCCGGGTCAGGGAACAGGCTGCCGTTCGGCCCGCGTGAGGAAGCAGCGGCATGCAGCATCAGCCGGGCGGCGGTCAGCTGCGTGCCCATATCCGCCAGCATCCATTGCAGGCCCTGGAACTCGGCGATCGGGCGGCCGAACTGCTCGCGTTCCTTCACCCAGGCCAGCGCATGGTCCAGCGCGCCGGCGGCAATGCCCATGGCCACCGTGCCGGCGCCCACGCGCTGGGAGTTGTAGGCGTTGATCAGCTGCGCGAAGCCGCGCTCGAAGCCGCCCGGCGCACGCAGCACCATGTCGTCGGGCACTTCGAGGTTGGTGAAGGTCAGCTCCCCCTCCGGGATGCCGCACAGGCCCATGGTGGGCTCACGGCGGGTCATCTCCAGGCCCTTCTGGCCACGCTCCGCCAGGAAGCCGCCGATGCCCAGGAAATTGCCGCGCTCATCATGCGCGCGGGCAAAGATCAGATGAACCTTGGAGACGGAGGCGCCGGTGATCCAGTGCTTCACGCCGTTCACCACCCAGCGGTCGCCGCGCTTGTCGGCGCGGGTGTGCATGCCGGTGGCGTCGCTGCCGGCCTCGGGCTCCGTGATGCAGATGGCAGGCTTGTCGCCGGCCAGGACCAGCTTCGAGGCCCAGGCCTTCTGGGCGTCGCTGCCATAGGCCATGATGGTGGAGATGGCGCCCATATTGCCCTCGACCACGATGCGCGCGGTCACGGTGCAGGCCTTGGCCATTTCCTCGACCACCAGGCACACGTCGAGGAAGCTGGCGCCCTTGCCGCCCCATTCGGTGGGAATGGACATGCCCATGAAGCCCGCCTCGGCCAGCTTCTCCACGATGTCCCAGGGGTATTCGCGGCTCTGGTCGATCTCGGCCGAACGCGGCGCCACATGGGTGCGGGCGAATTCCGCCGCGCGGGCGCGCAGTTCCAGGTTCAGGGCGGGAATGGTCCCAAGGGTCATATCGGACGTCTCTCTGGATTTCTTGCCGTCCATAGGACCCAAAACGACAGAAGGCGGCAAGGGGGGCATGGAACCCCCTTGCCGCCTCCGTTCAGTCACGCGGCAGGATCAACCGCCGGCGGACTGGGAACCGAGGGTGGCCGGGCTGTGCGCGGCCTGCACGGCGGGGCCAGGCTCTGCCTGGGCATGCAGCGGAACGTTGCTCAGCGCGCGCGTCTCGGTCGGCATGCCGCTGTTGCCGGTGTTCAGCACCAGTACAGGACCACCGCCCACCAGGTTGTTGCTGGTCACGCGCGGGTAATCGTTCACATACTCACCCTCGGCACGAGCATTGCCCGTGAAACCGACAATGGCCACCGCAGCGGCGACCAGAGAAACCCTGACGATATTCTTCATCTTTGTATCCTTCATGCATTCAGATCCGGCAGCGCGGTGCCCCGTGGCACCGCTCGATCTCTGCTTTGGCTTTCGTCCAACCGGCACGACGGGATACATGGCTTTTCCGTAATCTTTTGTCCACGTTCTGGATTGTAATTTTTTACGTCACGCACGACACAGAAACGGCGCGCCCCGCGAGGGACGCGCCGTGTCAGGATCGGTGATCGGATGGGCCCTCAGGCGCCGCTCAGGGCTTGCCTTCCGGCGCCACCGGCCGGGTCTCCAGCACCTTCAGCCCATAGCCCTCAAGCCCCACCACGGGGCGCGGGTTGTTGGACAGGCGGATGATGTCCTTCAGCCCCAGATCGGCCAGGATCTGGGCACCGATGCCGTAGTCGCGCAGGGAGGGGCTGGGCACCCGCTCCCGCCGGCCGCGGATCTGCTGGCTGATGCCGTCGGGGCGATAGTCGCGCAGCAGCACCACCACGCCGCGCCCCTCGGCCTCGATCACGCGCATGGCGGCGTGCAGTTCGCGGCTTCCAGCGCCTTCCACCGAATCATGCAGCAGATTGGCCGCGTGCATGCGGGTCAGCACCGGCTCGGGGCCCGAGATGTCGCCCTTCACGAGCGCCACATGCTCACCCGGCTCCAGCTTGGTGGAATAAACGATGACCTTCCAGGCCCCGCCCACGGCATGGGCGATCTCGCCCTCCTCCACGCGCGTCACCAGCCGTTCCGTGCGGCGGCGATAGCCGATGAGGTCCGCGATGGTGCCGAGCTTGAGGCCGTGCTTCTGCGCGAAGCTCACCAGGTCCGGCAGGCGGGCCATGGTGCCGTCCTCGTTCATGATCTCACAGATCACGCCGGAGGGGTTGAGGCCCGCGAGGCGGGCGAAATCCACCGCGGCCTCGGTATGGCCGGCGCGCACCAGCGTGCCGCCCTCACGCGCGACCAGCGGGAAGACATGGCCCGGGGTCACGATGTCGTCGCGCCCGGCCTCGGGGTTCACGGCCACGGCGACGGTCTTGGCGCGGTCGGCGGCGGAGATGCCGGTGGTGACACCCTCGCGCGCCTCGATCGAGACGGTGAAGGCGGTCTGGTGGCGGGTGCCGTTGCGCTGGGCCATCAGGGGCAGGCCCAGCTGGTCCACGCGCTGGCGCGTCATGGCCAGGCAGATCAGGCCGCGCGCGTGCTTGGCCATGAAGTTGATGGCGTCCGGCGTGGCGAACTGCGCGGGGATGACTAGGTCACCCTCATTCTCGCGGTCCTCGTCATCCACCAGGATGAACATGCGGCCCTGGCGGGCCTCGTCGAGCAGTTCCTCGGTCGGCGCCAGGAATTCCTGCAGGCTGCTCGTGACGGTCTTCATACGCGGAACTCCAGTTGCCGGGCGACATAGCGCGCCAGCGTATCGGCCTCGAAATTCACCGGATCACCCGGCTGCAACATCCCGAATGTGGTGTGGGCGGCGGTATGGGGAATGATGTTCACCCCGAATTCGCAGCCCTCCACCTCGTTCACCGTAAGGGAAACGCCGTCGAGCGCAACACTGCCTTTCTGAGCTACGTATTTCTCGAAGCCTTCCGGCGCGCGGAACCGCCAGCGGACAGAGGCATTCTCGGGCGTCGCCGAGATGACCTTCGCCAGGCCATCGACATGGCCGCTGACAATATGCCCGCCCAGCTCGTCGCCCAGGCGCAGGCTGCGTTCCAGGTTCACCCGGCTGCCCTGGCGCCAGCGCCCCAGGCTGGTCTTGGACAGCGTCTCGGCGCTGGCATCGACCAGGAACTCGTCATCGGCCAGCCGAACCACCGTCAGGCACACGCCCGAACAGCAGATGGAGGCGCCGAGCGCGGTCTCGGGCTGGGCCAGGAATTCGGGGGCCACCCCGATCACGACCCGCATGTCGTGCCCGCCGCCGATGGGCTGCACTTCCCGCACCGTGCCCAGGGCGGTGACGATCCCGGTGAACATCAGGGCATCTCCTCGAACTCGCTCAACACATCTGGACCAAGAACACGGGTGCTTGCCCGCCTGTATCTGGGCATGGCGGCCAGCGCTTCCACCCCGAACCCGGACACGGCCGGCAATCCGTCGCCGCCCATGATCCCCGGAGCCTGGAACCACATCACCCGCTGCACCAGCCCCGCCCCCAGCAGGGCGCCGGCGAGGCTCGCGCCGCCCTCGCAGAACACGCGCGTCACGCCGCGCTGCGCCAGGGCGCCCAGGGCGGCGCGGGGCTCAAGCCCCCTGCCCGGCCTGGCCGGGCTCTGGATGATCTCCACACCCGCCTCCAGAAAGGGCGTCAGCGCATCGGGCCGATGGCCGGTGCGGGTGACGATCCAGGTGGGGGTCTCGCGCGCCGTGCGCACCAGCCGCGCGCCGAGCGGCGTGCGCAGCCGGGCATCGAACACCACGCGGGGAATGCTCGGCAGGCCGAGGTCGCGGATGGTCAGCTCCGGGTCATCGGCCAGCACGGTGCCGCTGCCCACCAGCATCACGTCATGCCGGGCGCGGGCGGCATGCACCTCCCGCCGGGCCGCCGGGCCGGTGATCCAGCGGCTTTCGCCGCGGGCGGTCGCGATGCGTCCGTCGAGCGTGCCCGCCAGCTTGAGCGTGACCAGCGGCAGACCGCGCGTGACGCGGCGCAGGAAGCCTTCCTGGAAGGCACGGGCCTCGGCCTCCAGCAGCCCTTCCTCGACCACGATCCCGGCATCGCGCAGGCGCTGGAAGCCGCGCCCGTCCACTCGCTTGTCGGGGTCGCGCATGGCGACCACGACGCGGGAGACGCCGGCCCGGATCAGCGCGTCGCAGCAGGGCGGCGTGCGGCCCCAATGGCTGCAGGGTTCGAGAGTGACATAGGCGGTGGCGCCCTGGGCCGCCTGGCCCGCGCGGGCCAGCGCATCCACCTCCGCATGGGGGCGGCCGCCCGGCTGGGTGAAGCCCCGGCCCACCACCTGGCCGTCCTTGACCAGCACGCAGCCGACGGCGGGGTTGGGCCAGGTACGGCCAAGGCCGCGGGACGCCATCTGAAGTGCCGCCCGCATATGGGCGAGATCAGCTGCGTCCGGCACCGGAAGTCACGGCTTTTCCATCTGCCCGAGGAAGGCCTGGAAGTCCTTCGCCTCGGTGAAGTTGCGATAGACCGAGGCGAAGCGGACGTAAGCGATCTCGTCGATGCTGCGCAGCGTCTCCATCACGATCTCACCCACGCGGCGAGAGGAGATCTCGGCCTCGGCCTCCGTCTCCAGCCGGCGCTGGATGCCGTTCACGATGCGCTCGATCCGGTCCTCATCGACCGGGCGCTTGCGCATGGCGATGCGGATGGAGCGCGCGAGCTTGTCGCGGTCGAAGGGCACGCGCCGGCCATCGGTCTTGACGATGGTGATCTCGCGCAGCTGAACGCGCTCGAAGGTGGTGAAGCGCGCGCCGCAGGACGGGCAGAAGCGGCGGCGGCGGATCGCGGCTGCGTCCTCGGCCGGGCGGCTGTCCTTCACCTGGGTCTCATCATGGCCGCAATAGGGGCAGCGCATTCATCACCTTTCTGGATTCTCGGGGCGGCAAGGCCGCCCCCGCCGCCCATAAGGCTTGTTGGCCGGGCGCACCAGCGGCGCGGCGCAAGCCATGGCGGCGGATGCCGCCGCCGGCGCTTAAGCTATCAATAAACCGGAAAACGCCGGCAGAGCTCCTGAACCTCGGCGCCCACCGTGGCCTCGATGGCGGAATTGCCCTCGGGATTGTTCGCGCCCGCCAGGCCCTCCAGCACGCGGCCGATCATCTGGCCGATCTGGACGAACTCGGCCTCACCGAAGCCGCGCGTGGTGGCGGCGGGGCTGCCCAGGCGGATGCCCGACGTCACCATCGGCTTCTCGGGGTCGAAGGGGATGGCGTTCTTGTTGCAGGTCAGGTGGGCGCGGCCCAGCGCGCCCTCGGCGGCCTTGCCGGTCACGGATTTGGGGCGCAGGTCCACCAGCATCAGGTGGTTGTCGGTGCCGCCGGTGACGATGCCGAAGCCCAGGCCCTTCAGTGTGTCGGACAGGGCGGCGGCGTTGAGCACCACCTGCTTGGCGTAGGCACGGAACTCAGGGCGCAGCGCCTCACCAAAGGCGACGGCCTTGGCCGCGACGACATGCATCAGCGGGCCGCCCTGCAGGCCGGGGAAGATCGCGGAGTTGATCTTCTTCGCGATCGCCTCGTCGTTCGTGAGGATCAGGCCGCCGCGCGGGCCGCGCAGGGTCTTGTGGGTGGTGCTGGTGGTCACATGGGCATGCGGCACCGGCGAGGGGTGCACGCCACCGGCGACCAGCCCGGCGAAATGCGCCATGTCGACCATGAAATAGGCGCCGACCTCGTCCGCGATCTCACGGAAACGGGCGAAATCCCAGAAGCGGGCATAGGCGGAACCGCCGGCCACGATCAGCTTGGGGCGGGTCTCACGCGCGATGCGGGCCACTTCCTCCATGTCGATCATCTGGTCCTCGCGGCGCACCGTATAGGGCGCCACCTTGAACCACTTGCCGGAGTAATTGACCGTCGCGCCGTGGGTCAGGTGGCCACCGGCCGCCAGATCCAGGCCCATGAAGGTGTCGCCCGGCTGCAGCAGGGCGAAGAACACCGCCATGTTCGCGCTGGCGCCGGAATGGGCCTGCACATTGGCGAACTGGGCGCCGAACAGCTCCTTCGCGCGCTCGATCGCCAGCGCCTCGGCCACGTCCACGTACTCGCAGCCGCCATAGTAGCGGCGGCCCGGATAGCCTTCCGCGTACTTGTTGGTCAGCACGGAGCCCTGGGCCTCCAGCACCGCGCGGGAGACGATGTTCTCGCTCGCGATCAGTTCGATGCCGTCCTGCTGACGGACCAGCTCCTTGCCGATGGCCTCCGCGATGGCGGGATCGGATTCGGCCAGGCCCGCCTGGAAGAATCGCGCCGGGACGAAGCGTTGCGTGGATTCGTTCATGCGACGGGCCTTTCGATCTTCTCGAGGCGCCGGTCGTGCCGGCCCCCCTCATAAGGAGTGCTGAGGAACAGTTTCAACGCATCCAGCGCCACTTCCACACCGATGGTGCGGCCGCCGAAGCAGGCGACATTGGCGTTGTTGTGCGCGCGGGTCAGGCGGGCCTCGGTGCCGTTGTGCAGCACGGTGGCGCGGATGCCGGGGCGGCGGTTGGCCGAGATCTGCATGCCGATGCCGCTGCCGCAGACCAGCACGCCGAAATCGGCCTCACCGGCCAGCACCGCGGATGTCACCGGGGCGGCGTAATCGGGGTAATCGACGCTGGCGGTGCCGTCGGTGCCGAAATCCCGCACCTGGTGACCCGCTGCCTGCATGGCGGCGATCAGTTGGGATTTCAGCTCGACGCCGCCGTGATCGGCGCCGATGGCGATGCGCAGTTCCGTCATGGGCGGCGCATAGCACGGTTGTTCACCCCGCAAAACCGCGCATCGCCCAAATCCTGGGCAGGGCTGGGCGGCGCTGCGTGCATCGGCCTGTCATTTCGATTGCGACGAAATCCGCGCACAGCATACTGTACACAATATGGGCCATCAGAAGGCCCCGGGGCGGCCGCCGGGGCAGCCCCACAAGGCCGATCGGGAAGGCAGATGGGGCAATGAGGGGTGCCAGGCGCCCGTTATCAGCGGGCCAGGGCGTTGGCGCCGGCACGACGCACATGCGCCTCGGCCAGCTCGGCTGCGCGCGTCTCGTCACCCGCCAGCACCGCCTCCAGGATCGAGGCATGCTCGCGCCAGGTGGCGCGGCTCGCCTCCTCGCCCTCGGCGGTGAAGATGCTCGCGGTGCGCTTGCGCAGCCCGTCCATCATCTCCCGCAGGGTGCGGTTGCCGCCGGCCTCGGCCAGCGTGTCATGGAAGCGGGCGTTCAGCTCCAGCAGGCGCTCCGGGCTGCCCTGCCCGGTCGAGCCCTCACGCAGGATCGCCTCGGCGCGGCTCAGCACATCGGGCCTGCGGTAACGCGCCGCCAGCCGCGCATTGTAGCCTTCGAGCAGCGCGCGAACCTCGACGAATTCCCGTGCCTCATCCGCGCTGACGCCGGCCACCATGGCCCCGCGGCGCGCATTGACCTCGACCAGCCCCTCGGAGGCCAGGGCCCGGATCGCCTCTCGGATCGGGCTGCGCGACACGCCGTAGCGCTTGGCCAGCTCCTCCTCGACCAGACGATCGCCCGCGCGCAGCGCGCCCGAGGTGATTTCCCGTTGCAGCGCCTGCCGCACCATCTCCCCCAGGGGCAGGTGGGCGGCGCCGAGAGGCAAAGGTTTGCTGCTGTCTTGCGTCACGCCCGGCTTCCTAAACCCAAGCAAAGCCGCGCGCCAGCGCCTCACTGCCACTCAGACGGACTGATCCCATGAAGACTGCCCTCAAGCTCGAACTGACGGAGGCGCGGGCGATGATCGACGCCGCGCTCAGGAAGGCCGCCGAGTTGAACGTGCCCGAGACCTGCTGCATCAGTGACGAGGGCGGCTTTCCCCTCATCATCGAGCGCATGGACGGCGCGCGCGTGACCGGCCCGCAGATCGCCTGGAACAAGGCCTTCACCGCCGCCGGCCACAAGCGGTCCACCCACCTGTTCAACACGCCCCCCAACGGCCCCGCCCTGCCCGGCAACGAGGCCTTCGGCATCCAATGGAGCTTCGAGGGGAAATTCGCCGTCTTCGTCGGCGGCTTCCCCATCGTGGTGGATGGGGAGGTGGTGGGCGGCGTGGGCCTCTCGGGCGGCAATGGCGAGCAGGACACCGTCTGCGGCGTGGCCGCCCTCCAGGCGCTGGCCGACCTGCTGGCCCCCACGGGCCGCCAGGTGCTGGTCGCCGCCGACATCAAGAAATAGCCCTTCAACCGGAAGAGAGACCCAGCCCGCATGAGCCAGGCCGTCACCCTCACCGCCGCCCATTGGATGTACCTTCTGGGCGTCGCGGCCATCATCGTGACCATGATCTTCCGCGCCAATGTGGTGGTGCCCTCCATCCTGGCCACCTTCCTGGTAGGGCTGGCCTGGACCGGCAGCGGCATCGGCGCCGTCAGCAGCGTGTTCAACGCGAGCTTCGTGGCCGCGAAGGAGCTGTTCAACATCTTCCTCGTCATCGCGCTGATGACCGCGCTACTCAACTCGTTGAAAGTGCTGGAGGCCGACATCCTGATGGTGCGGCCCTTCAAGGCCGTGATGAAGGACGGGCGCAGCGGCTTCCTGGTGCTGGCGCTGGTCACCTACCTGATCTCGCTGTTCTTCTGGCCGACGCCCGCCATCCCGTTGGTCTCGGCAGTGCTGCTGCCGGCGGCGATCGCGGCGGGCCTGCCGCCATTGGCCTCGGCCGCCGTCATCGCGATCGCGGGCCAGGGCATGGCGCTGTCCTCGGATTACGTGATCGGCGTGGCGCCCGGCATCAGCGCGCGCGCGGCCGGTGCCGCGGTACAGGCCGCGACCGTCGCGGACCGCGCCCTGGTGCTGTCTCTCGTCACCGGCCTGATCGCGCTGGCGCTGACCTACTGGAAGATCCGCGGCACCATCATGCCGCCTTCCTCCCTGCATCTGGTGCGCTGGCAGGCCCGCGCCTCCAACGACGCGGAACTGCATGCCATCGAGGAACAGGGCAGCTTCGACAAGGCGGAACTGGCGCGCGGCACGCTGCATGAGGAGCCGGAACCCGTGACGGTGGGCAGCGCCGGGCGGCTGTTCGCCATCCTGACGCCCATCGTCTTCGGCATCGTGGTGGCGCTGATGGTGCTGCCGCGCCTGGGCCTGCCGCTGCCCACGCTGCGCGGCGGCGACGCGGCGGCGCTGATCGGCGGTGCCGCCGCCCTGCTGATGCTGGGGGCGACGCTGGCCAAATGCGGCGCGCGCCAGATGCTGGAGACCTCGGCCGACCATGTGACGGACGGCTTCGTCTTCGCCTTCCGCGCCATGGGCAGCGTGCTGCCCATCGCGGGCTTCTTCTTCCTGGGCGCGGGCGAGACGGCGGCCTCCGTGTTCGGTGGCAGCGCCGCCAGCACCCCTTCCCTGCTGTTCGACCTGGTGCGGGCGGCCGAGTCCTGGATTCCGCACAACCACATCCTGGTGGGCTTCGGCGTGCTGATCGTGGGCATGGTCACGGGCATCGACGGCTCGGGCTTCTCGGGCCTGCCGCTGACGGGCGCGCTGTCGGGGGCGCTGGGGGCGCAGGTGGGGCTGGACCCGGCGACGCTAGCTGCCATCGGCCAGATGGGCGCTGTCTGGACCGGCGGCGGCACGCTGATCGCCTGGTCATCACTGATCGCCGTGGCCGGATTCGCCCGCGTGCCGGTGCTGAAGCTGGTGCAGCTGATGATGCTGCCCGTGCTGGCGGGGCTCGCGGTATCGACGGTGCTGGCCGTGCTGATCTGGTGAGGGCGGCATGGGGTGGGCACCACCCGCCCCTGCAACCGGAAACGCAAAAAGCGCCGCGCGGGGTCCGCGCGGCGCTGATTTGTCGGTGCTACCGTGGCCTCAGGCCGCGGCGGCTTCCTTCTTGGCCTTGGCGCGCAGGATGCGGCGCTTCAGAACCATCGCGGGCTCCGGCAGGCGACGGTCGGGCGTGCCGAGCAGGAAGGAGTCCAGGCCGCCATTGTGCTCAATGGTGCGGATGCCGTTCGTCGTCAGGCGGATCTGGATCGAGGTGCCCAGAACGTCGGAGAAGAAGGACTGCTCCTGCAGGTTCGGCAGGTAGCGACGGCGGGACTTGTTGTTCGCGTGGCTGACGTTGTTGCCCGTCAGAACGCCCTTGCCGGTAATGCTGCAGCGGCGAGCCATGATCATAACCTCAAACGACGACGCCGAGCCGGATGGCCCAGGCAAGTTAATTCAAGAGCCGCGCTTTTGGCCCAGCCCGCCGGTCAGGTCAACCCACGAATAGCAGGTCGGCGCCGGCGCATCCTTATATATTGGCAGCCGGCGGCATGGCGGGGTCTTCCTTGGTGGCCAGCACCTTGTCCACGCGCCTTCCATCCATGTCCAGCACCTCGAATCGCCAGCCGCCCCAGACGATCCGGTCGCCCTCGCGCGGGACTCGGCCGAGCAGCGACAGCATCAGCCCGCCCACCGTGTGATAGGTGCCGGGGTGCGGCAGCTCCGGCAGGTCCAGGCGCGCGCGCAGCTCGTCGCTGGCCATCATGCCGTCCAGCAGCAGCGAGCCGTCGCTGCGGGTCGCCACGCCGGGCTTGGGGCTCTCGGGCGCCGGGCCCAGCTCACCCACGATGGCCTCCAGCACGTCGGAGGCCGTGACCACCCCCTCGAAGCTGCCGTATTCATCCAGCACCAGCGCCAGGCCGATGGTGTCGGCGCGCAGGCGCTCCATGGCGTCCAGGGCGGTGATGCTGTCGGGCAGGACCAGGGGCTGGCGCAGCAGCGGCGCCAGCACAAGCGGCGCGCCGCCCAGCATCTGGTCCAGCAGGTCCTTCACGGCGACCACGCCCACCACCTGGTCGACGGAGCCGTCGCAGACCACGAATCGCGTCACGCCGTCGGCGCGCAGGGCGGCCGCGATATCCGCAGGGGCGGCGTTGCGGTCGATCCAGGCAACCTCGGGCCGGGGGGTCATCAGCGCGCGCACCGGCTTGTCGGCCAGGCGCAGCACGCGCTCGATCATGTGGCGTTCCTCGACCACGAGGGCGCCGGCCTCGGTGCCCTCGGCGACCATCGCCTTCACCTCCTCCTCGGTCACGCCGCTTTCGACCGGCGTGTCCAGGCGCAGCAGCTTCAGCATGGCGGAGGTGAGCGAGGACAGCACCCAGACCAGCGGCGTGGTCGCGCGTGAGAGCCAGGTGATGGGCCGCGACATCAGCACCGCGATGCGCTCAGGCTCCCGCAGGGCCAGGCGCTTGGGCACCAGCTCACCGAGGACGATGTTGAGGATGGTGACGATCAGCACCACCAGGGTGAAGGCCACTTCCTCGGAAAACGGCTTCAGGCCGGGGATCTGCGCGAGCTGGGCGCCCAAAGGCCCCGCGAGCGCCGCCCCCGAGAACATGCCCGAGATGATGCCCACCATGGTGATGCCCACCTGGACGGTGGGCAGGAAGCGCTCGGGGTCTTCCTGCAGGGCGAGCGCGGCGGCAGCTCCGGGGCTGCCCCGTTTCTCGATCGCCTGCAGCCTGATCCGCCGTGAGGAAACGATGGCCAGTTCCGTCATGGCGAAGACGCCGTTCAGCGCCACGAGGAAAAGGATGACGCCGATTTCGAAGCTCATGCCCATGGCCGTCTTGTAAGGTGAGGCGGCCGGAAAGGCACCCCCTGGCGTGAGGCGCCCTGCGCCGTTAACCATTTTTTATACTTGTATCAGTTTTTGAGACAGCGTAGGAATCGGCCACGGCGTTAACACTTCGCTAACCGCGACGGTGCAGGCATCAGGAGCGCACATGACCGAAGATCCGACCCTCGTCCCCTTCCCCCAGCGTCCCGAGGACCGCCTGCGGGTCGCCCTGCGCGAGCTGGAGCGCGCGCTGGAGGAACAGGCCCTCGCCTTCCAGGAATTCCGTGCCAACATGGCCGTGCTGGGCACGGCGGTGAACGGGCTGCAGGGCAGCCTCGAGGATTATCGCGGCTCGCTCGACAATCTGGCCCTGGACGTGCAGGACGCGCATGAGACGGCGCTGGAGGTCATGCGCAACTGCGACATGACCAAGCACTGAGCAGACGTCGCATTTATTGCGAAGTATCCCGAAAACTTCGCACCGAATTGGCGCAAGGGACATTCCGTTGCGCGAAACGCTCAGCTAGGTTGCGGCATGCGTCGCATCCTGCCCCTGCTGCTGATCCTGCCGGCCCTCGCGGGCTGCTCCCGTGTCTCCTCGCTGATGCCGGGGCGGTCCTCCGGCGCGCGGGGGTATGACCTTCAGGAGCTGACGGTCAGCTCCCCCATCTTCGGTGAGATCATCCGGGCGGCCGCGGTCTGCCAGATGCCCGTCTCGCTGACCGCGCAGGACCGCGCGGCCCGCATCGAGGCCGGCGCCCTGCTAGCCTTCGCCCGCCAGGGCGGCGAGGCGGCGCGCAACCAGTACCTCGCCTCCGTCCAGCCGCCGGCCTTCGACCCGGCCCGGCGCGGGCAGGACCGGTCGCAGTATTGCGGCCAGAAACGGCTGGACGTGGAACGCGCCGATACCTTCCTGAACGGCGCCGAAGGCCAGGCGCTGGCCGAGCGCGCGGATAACGCACGGCGCGCGCTGGGGCAGTAAAGGCCGGGGCGTTGCGCCAGACCCCACCGAGGGGCCCTGCCCCTCGGCTCCCCGCCAGGAGATAATATCTCCTGGACCTGATAGAAGTTTGGCGCCCACGCTGGATAAGCGGGGCGCCATTTTTATTTTTAAAATCAATTAGATAAGCATCGTCAAGGTCAGTGCCAACTCCCCGGGGTCCAGGGCCGCTACGGTCCTGGCGGGGATGCAAGGGGCAGAGCCTCTTGCTGGGGGTCTCCGGGGGCAACGCCCCCGTTCAATCCGCCTCCACCGCCCTGACTACCTGCGCCTTCCTGCGCCCCAGCCCCGCCAACCAGCGTGCCGCGACGTAGAACACCGGCGTGAACAGCAGGCCGAACACCGTCACCCCCAGCATGCCCCAGAACACCGCGGTGCCCAGGCTCTGGCGCATCTCGGCGCCGGCGCCGGTGGCCACCGTCAGTGGCAGCACGCCCAGGATGAAGGCCAGGCTCGTCATCAGGATGGGGCGCAGCCGGGTCTTGGCGGCGGCGATGGCGGCGTCGCGCCGGCTCATCCCTTCATCCTCGGCGGCGCGGGCGAATTCCACGATCAGGATCGCGTTCTTCGCTGCCAGGCCCACCAGCACCACCAGGCCCACCTGGACCAGGATGTTGTTGTCGAGCCCGGCATGCCGCACGCCCCACAGCGCGGCCAATACCGACATCGGCGCGATCAGCACCACGGCCAGTGGCAGCAGCCAGCTTTCATACATGGCCGCCAGCAGCAGGAAGACGAACACGACCGCCAGGCCGAAGGCGATGGGCGCGGTGTTGCCCTGCGTCGTCTCCTGCAGCGCGAGTTCCGTCCACTCATAGCCCCAGCCATCGGTCAGCACCTCGCCCAGCACGGCCTGCATGGCGGCGATGGCCTGGCCGGTGGAGACACCCGGGGCAGCCGCGCCCTGCACCTCGGCGGCGGGGAACAGGTTGTAGCGCGGCACGCGATAGGGGCCGGCACTCTCACGGAAGGTGGCCAGCGTGCCGATCGGCACCATGCCGCCCTCGTCGGAGCGCGTGCGCAGGCGGGCGATATCGTCCAGCGTCGCGCGGTGGCTCATGTCGGCCTGCGCCGTCACGCGCCAGGTGCGACCCAGCAGGTTGAAGTCATTCACGAAGGCGGAGCCCAGGTAGATGCTCAGCGCCTCATGCACGCGGCTGACCGGCACGCCCAGCATCTCGGCGCGGTTGCGGTCGATGTCGGCGCGGATCTGCGGGGTGGAGGTATTGAACAGGCTGAAGGCGAAGGCGATGCCCGGCGTGCCGTTGGCCCGGCCCAGCACCTGGTGCAGCACGCGCTCCAGCTCCTGCGGGCCACGGCCCGCGCGGTCCTGGAGCATCAGCTTGAAGCCGCCGCCCGTGCCGATGCCGGGAACCGGCGGCGGCGGGATGACGAGCACATTGGCCTCGCGGTCGGCCGACAGGCGCGCCTGCAGGTCGCCCAGGATGGCGAACATGCTGCGGCCGGTGGCGATGCGCTCCTCGAAGGGCTTCAGGCCAGCGAAGATCACGCCGCTGTTGGGCGCATTGGTGAAGGTGGCGCCATCGAAGCCCACGAAGGCGATGGCGTCCTGCACCCCCGGCGTGGCCCGGATGGTCTCGGAGGCACGACGGATCACCTCATCGGTGCGCGACAGGCTGGCACCCGGCGGCAGCTGGAAGGCCACGATCAGATAGCCGCGGTCCAGCGGCGGGATCAGGCCGGTGGGGGTGGAGTTCACCATCCAGCCCGTGCCCGCCAGCAGCCCGGCATAGAGCACCAGCATCAGCGCGCCGACCCGCAGCAGCCGGCGCGTGACCGCGCCATAGCCGATGGAGAGCCTGTCGAAGATCCAGTTGAAGCCGCGGAAGAAGGCACCGATCGGGCGGAACAGGATGAAGCCCTTCTTGCCATGTGCATGGGCGTGAGGCTTCAGCAGCAGCGCGGCCAGGGCCGGCGACAGCGTCAGAGACACCAGCGCCGAGAGCAGCGTCGCCACCGCGATGGTCACGGCGAACTGCCGGTAGAAGGCGCCCGCCAGGCCCGAGATCATCGCCGTCGGCACGAACACCGCGACCAGCACCAGGGCGATGGCGATCAGCGCGAAGCCCACCTCATCCATGGTGCGCCGCGCGGCCTCCTTGGCGGACATGCCGGCGGCCATGTGGCGTTCCACGTTCTCGACCACCACGATGGCGTCATCCACCACGATGCCGATGGCCAGGATCAGGCCGAACATGGTCAGCGTGTTCAGCGTGAAGCCCATCGCCAGCAGCAGCGCGAAAGTGCCGATGATGGAGACCGGGATGGCCAGCAGCGGGATGATGGCCGCGCGCCAGCTCTGCAGGAACAGGATCACCACCAGCACAACGAGGACCACGGCCTCGATGAAGGTATGCGCCACCGCATCCATGGACTGCGCGATGAAGCGCGTCGGGTCGTAGACAATGCTGTAGGCGATGCCGGGCGGGAATTGCCGGGACGCATCCTCCATCACCGCGCGCACGCCGGCGGCCGTGTCCAGCGCGTTGGAGCCAGGGCGCTGGAACAGCGCGAGGGCCGTCGCGGTATCGCCGTTCAGCAGCGCGTTCACCGTATAGTCGGCGGCGCCGATCTCGGTGCGGGCCACGTCGCGCAGACGGATCGGCGCGCCGTCGGTGCCGGTGGCGATGATCTGCTCGTCGAACTGCTCGGGCGTGGTCAGGCGGCCGAGCGCGCGCACCGTCAGCTCGAAGGCGCCGGCCTCGGCAAGGCGGGGGGCCTGGCCCACGGCGCCGGCGGCGACCTGGACGTTGGCGCGCTGCAACGCCTGCACCACCTCACCCGCCGTCAGGCCGCGGGCCGCGACGCGGTCGGGGTCGAGCCAGATGCGCATGGCGTAGTCTCGGCCACCGAAGATCTGCACGTCGCCCAGCCCTTCCAGGCGGGCGAGGCGGTCCTTGATGTTCAGCGTGGCGTAGTTGGACACGTATTCGCCCGAACGCGAGCCGTCCGGCGAGGACATGTGAACCACCATCAGCAGGTCGGGGCTGGCCTTGCGGACCGTGATGCCCAGGCGCCGGACTTCCTCCGGCAGGCGGGGCTCGGCCACCGCCACGCGGTTCTGCACCAGCACCTGTGCCTGATCCACGTTGATGCCCTGGCGGAACACCACGCTGATGGTCACGCGCCCGTCGCCCGTCGCCTGGGAGGACAGGTACAGCATGCCGTCGACGCCGTTCACCTCCTGCTCGATGGGGCCGGCGACAGTCTCGGCCACCGTGTCGGCGGAGGCGCCGGGGTAGTTGGCGGTGATCTGCACCGTGGGCGGCGCGATGTCGGGGTATTCCGCGATCGGCAGGCGGAAGGCGGCGATGGCGCCCACCAGCGTGATCGCGATGGAGATGACAGCCGCGAAGACGGGCCTGTCGATGAAGAAGCGTGCGAGCTTCATGGGCCCGGTCTCCGGGTTGGGGACGCCGTTCGGACGGGGCGAATGGCCCGTCCGGCGGCAGGTTTCAGAAAGAAAGGAGGATCAGCGGGCGGCGAAGGGCGAGGGACCGATCCGGCCGGGCTCGGCCGTGACCCGCGCGCCGGGGCGTGCCCGATGCAGGCCCGCGATGATCACGCGCTCATCCGGGGCCAGGCCCGACTGCACCACACGCAGCCCATCCACCAGCGGGCCGAGGCGCACGGGCTTGGGCACCACCGTGCCGTCGGCCTGCACCGTCAGCACCACGCGGCCCGCCTGGTCGGCCACCACGGCCGCGTCCGGGATCAGCAGCGCGGGGCTGCCGCCGGTCGTCACCCGCAGCCGGGCGAAGGCGCCGGGGGTCAGGAACAGGTCGGCGTTCGGGAACACCGCGCGGGCGCGGATGGTGCCGGAGCGGTTGTCGAAGGCGCTGTCGGTGAAGTCGACGGTGCCCTCGCGGCTGAACTCGTTCTCGTCCAGCAGGCGCAGATTGGCCTGGAGCCCCCCTGCCCGGCCCTGCCCACGGCGGGCGAGGCGAAGCTGCTCCGCCTCGCTCATGTCGAAGGAGATGTAGATCGGGTCCAGCGCCAGCAGGGTCGTCAGCAGCGTGTCGCCCTCCCGCACCAGGTTGCCGGCATCCACGCGGCGGTCGGAAACCCGGCCCGCGCGGGGCGCGCGGATCTCGGTCCATTCCAGCGACAGCTCAGCCTGGCGCAGGGCGGCGCGGGCGCCGGCCAGGCCGGCCTCGGCTTCCTGCCGGGCGCTGCGGCGGGTGTCGAGCTCGGCCTCGGGGGCATAGCGTTCGCGCACCAGGGGTGCCGAGCGGGCCAGCTGCTGGCCCGCGAGGGTCAGCCGGGCCTCGGCGCGGCCCAGCTCGGCGCGCGCCTGCTCCACGGCGATGCGGAAGGGGCGCTGGTCGATGGTGAAGAGCAGGTCGCCAGGGCGCACCAGCGCGCCGTCGGTGAAGTGCACCTGGGCCACCTGCCCCGACACGCGGGGGCGGATCTCGACACGGGCGGAAGGAAGGATGCGGGCCGTGTGCTCCATGCTGTCCGGCACTTCGCGCGACAGCGGGGTGGCGACGGTCACGGCGGGGGCGGGGGGCGTCTGGGCATGGACGTTACCGGCCAGCAGGCTGGCGGCCAGCACGGGCACGGATACGCCGCCGAGGCGCGACAGCCATTCGGTCCAGAAGCCCTCAAGAGGCTTGCGATTCGCGGTCGGCATGATTATCTCCGGGACAGGATGTGACCGGTCAGTCACAAAACGCCATGTAGAGTGACCGGTCAGTAACATCAAGTGGGTTTTTTGCAGCCGCGAACCGTTTTATCGTCACGGCGTTGAGAGTTCGCCAACCTGAAGGAGCCAGCCATGTCCGCCTCAGTCGAAACGGAAGCCACGGAGAGCCGGGAAAAACGCCCCCGTGCCGCCCAGCGCATCCAGGAGGCGGCCAAGGAGCTTTTCTACAAGAACGGCATCAGGGCCACGGGCATCGAGGAAGTCTGCCGTGCGGCGGATGCGACCAAGATGAGCCTGTATCGCGCCTTTTCAAGCAAGGACGCGCTGATCGCCGCCATCCTGGAAGAAGACGGCCAGGAGATGGAGTGCCTGATGGACGATGTCTGTCAGTGCAACGCCACGCCCCGCCAGAAGCTGGAGCGGATGATCGACATGGTGTGCGACATGGCGCGCCAGCCCGGCCAGCGCGGCTGCCCGCTGCTGCTGGCCCAATCCGAATTCCCCGAGCCCCATCACCCCGCCCACCGGATCGTCGCGGATGTGAAGGCCCGCAAGCGCGCCCGCATGGCCCAGATGGCCGCCGATGCCGGCGCGCAGGAACCCGTGGTGTTCGCCGATGCGCTGGGCATCATGATGGAAGGCGCCTGGTTCACCCTGCCCTTCATGGGCGCGGAACGCACGGAGGCCGGGCTGCGCGCGGCCGCGGCCGCGCTGTTCAAGGCCCATCTGCCGGACTGATCAGCCGCCCGGCTGCAGCGTCTCCAGTTCCAGCCGCATTTCCTCCGGCAGGCGGGAGAGCACTTCCTCGGTCGGGCCGTCATCCACGACGCGCCCGGCCTCAAGCCGGATCACCCGGTTGCAAAGCCGCCGCACCACCCGCATGGAATGGGTCGCGATGACCAGGATCTTGGCGCTGGCCACCATTTCCTGAAGACGGGCCTCGGCCTGGGCCATGAAGCTGGCATCGGCGGTGAAGAACCACTCGTCCATCAGCAGGATGTCGGGGCGCGAGGCGGTGGCCATCGCGAAGGCCAGGCGCAGCTGCATGCCCGAGGAATAGTTGCGCACCGGCAGTTCCAGGAACTCGCCCAGCCCCGAGAAGCTGGTGACCGCCTCGCTCAGCGCCTGGGCCTGGGCCTCGTTCAGCCCGGCATACCAGGCGCGCAGGCGGATGTTCTCGCGCCCCGTGGCCCAGAAATCCATCCCCGCACCGGGGTCGATCAGGCTGCCCACCGTGCCCTGCACCGACAGCCGGCCGCCCACGGGGTCATAGATGCCGGCCAGGGTGCGCAGCAGGGTCGACTTGCCCGCGCCATTGCGCCCGATCAGCGCCACGCGCTCACCGCTGCCGATGCGGAAGGTCAGGTCCCTGAGGGCCGAGACGACGACGCGGCTGTCGGAATCCTCGCGGATGCGGCGCAGCGCCTGCGCCATCAGCCGCTTCTTCAGGCTGCGCGCGCCCAGGTGATAGAGCGGGAACTCGATGGTCAGCGCATCGGCGATGATCTCTGCCATGCGACTAGACCCAGAACGCGATGCGCCCGCGCCAGCGGACGAAGATGGTGAAGGCGAGCCCGCCGAGAACGGCCGTGTAGAACAGCGCCGCGGCCATGATCAGCAGGCCGGGCATCTGCCCCAGCATGGGCGCGCGGACCAGTTCGATCATGGCATAAACGGGGTTCAGCGCCAGGAAGCCCACCCGGTCGCCCAGCAATTCGGGCTTCCAGATGATGGGGGTGACGAAGAACAGCAGTTGCATGCCCGACTGCATGATCGGCCCCATGTCCCGGAAGCGGGCGGCGACCATGCCCAGCAGCGTGCAGACGAACACACCGTTGACCAGAAACAGGAACAGGCCGGGGATGGTGCCGAGCAAGCCCCAGCCCGGCCAGCGCCCGCAGAGCAGGAACACGATCGGCACCAGCGGCAGCACATGGGCCGCCGCCAGCGCGTGGCGCAGCACGCAGCGCAGCACATGCACCGAATAGGGCTGCGGCATCTGCCTGATCACATCCTCACGGTCGGTCAGGCATTGCGTGCCGTCATTCACCAGCCCCGAGATCAGGTTCCACAACACCAGGCTGGTCGCCAGGAACGGCAGGTAGTCCGCCACATCGATGCGGAACAGCCGGGCATAGAGAAAGCCCAGCGCCGCCAGCATGATGGAGGTGGAAAGCGTGATCCAGAACGGGCCCAGCACGCTGCCCCGGTACCGGTTGCGCAGGTCGAGCCGCGCCAGCCCCAGCGGCAGCCGCCAGCGGGAGAAACCGAGTGCGAGATCATCGAGCGCCCGCGCCAGATGGCGCGGGTCGGCGGCGTCCCGCACGGCGGGAGCCTGATGGGAAGTGAACATGCTGGGCTGGCTTTAGCGGTCCGGTGTGCGTTACGCCACAGCACGTCACTTAACGAATTGTGATGATGCTGAGAACCGCTCTCATTTTTCCCTGATCTTGAGGCGCGGGCTCTCGGGCACCGCCTGGCCGGCATCGGTGAAGGCCTTGTGCAGCGCCGCCATGTTGGGCGCGAAGATGCCGGCGCGGTTTTCCACGCACCAGTCGCGGCTGCGCTGCGGCATCACCAGGCTGCCCTGGAAGCGCGGCATCACCCAGCGCGCGAACAGCTCGAAGCTGCGCCAGGTGGCCTCGCGGTCGGCCCATTCATGGGCGCGGAACAGCACGGCCCCCGCGCCCCCCTCGGTGAAGCCCAGCAGGCGCTCGATGCCGTGGGCCACCGTCTCGGGCGAGCCCACCAGCGTGGTGCCGGCGCGCAGGCCGTCGCCCAGCGGGTCCTCGCTGCGCGTGGGCGGGCGGGCCAGGACCTCGCCGAAATAGTCCTCGGTCTCCATCCGCTCGCCGCGCTTCACGTCCTCGATCGCGCGCTCATCGGTGTCGGCGCAGTGCATGTTGACCACCAGCCGCCAGTCGGAGCGGTTCATGGTCTTGCCGTTCTGCGCCGAGACCTCCTCGGCCAGGCGCCATTGCTCGGCCAGCTTCTGCGGCCCGCCCGGCAGGCCCGCGCCGAGCGACAGCATCCCCACACCCTGCTTGGCCGCGGCCATGACGCCGGAAGGCGTGGTGGAAGTGGCGACCGCGATCGGGAAATGCGGATGGGTGTAGGGGGCCAGGTGCAGCCGCGCGTCGCGCAGGGTGAACCAGTCGGTCTCCATCGTCACCGGCGCGTCGCAGGCCAGCAACGCCATGATGGCCGAGAGCGATTCATCCATCCGCCGGCGCTGCGCCTCGGCCGGGATGCCCATCATATAGGCATCGGAAGCCAGCGCGCCGGGGCCGCAGCCCAGCATGGTGCGCCCGCGCGACATGTGGTCCAGCTGCACGAAACGCTGCGCCACCAGCAGGGGGTGATGATAGGGCAGGCTCGTCACACCCGTGCCGATGCGGATGTGCCGGGTGCGCTCGATCGCGGCCGCGATGATGAGTTCGGGCGAGGCGATGATCTCCCACCCGGCCGAGTGATGCTCACCGACCCAGGCCTCGTCATAGCCAAGCCGGTCGAGATGCTCGATCAGCTCGATGTCGCGGTGGATCGCCAGCGTCGGGTTGTCGCCCACGCGGTGGAAGGGGGCGAGGAAAATCCCGAAACGCAGCCCGGCATGCGGCATGGTGAAACGCTCTCACGTTATATGACCGAGCGTGGAATGACCCGACCGGTCGGTCAAGTCGCGCTTCTTGGACTCGGATATTTCCATCTTGCATCCAAGATTTGCAGCCAGCATCCTCCCCCGATGACCCGGATCTACACCTCCTGCACGCTCGACTGTCCCGATGGCTGCGGCATCGTCGCCGAGGTGGTGGACGGCCGCATCACGCGGCTGGAGGGCCATGCGGAACACGAGTTCACCCGGGGCTACCTCTGCGCCAAGACCTATCGCTTCCCGAACCGGCTCTACAGCGCGGAGCGCATCCTGCACCCGATGAAGCGCGAGGGCGGCACGCTGGCCGGCGCCTGGACGCGCATCGGCTGGGAGGAGGCGCTGGACCTGGCCGCCGCCAGGATCCGGGAGCGGCTGGAGGCGGAGGGCCCGCTCTCCATCATGCACTACCAGCGCACCGGCTCCTGGGGGGCCAGCAAGAAGCTGAACCACCGCTTCTGGAACCTGCTGGGCGGTGTCACGACGCCCTCGGGCTCCCTGTGCAGCGGCGCCTCGCGTGCCGGGCAGACGATGGATTTCGGCACCCGCAACGGGCATGACCCGATGGACCTGCTGAACAGCCGGCTGGTGCTGCTGTGGGGGCGCAACCCCATGGCGACCAACCTGCACCTGGTGCCGCTGCTGAAGCAGTTGCGCGCCGACGGCGGCCGCGTCGTCCTGATCGACCCCGTGCGCAGCGAATCAGCCACCGTCTGCGACGAACACATCCAGCCCCGCGTCGCCGCCGATGCGGAACTGGCCATGGCAATGGCCAAGGTGATCCTGGAGGAAGGGCTGCAGGACCAGGACTTCCTGGACAGCCACACCCATGGCCTCGCCGGCTTCCTGGCGATGCTGGAAGGCCATTCCCTGCCCGCCCTGAGTGCGGCCTGCGGCATCGCGGAGGAAGATATCCGCCGCCTCGCCCGCGCCTATGCCACCCAGGGCCCGGCCGCGATCCTGTTCGGCTGGGGCCTGAACAAGTACCGCCACAGCGCCGAGATCTTTCGCTGCGTGGATGCGCTGGCGGCACTCACGGGCCAGATCGGCATTCCAGGCGGCGGGGCCAGCCACGGCTTCAACACCCAGCGCCTGTTCGACAAATCCGTCGAGGCCGCGGACCGCGCGACCCATCGCCGCTCCATCCCCGAGCCCATGCTGGGGCGCGGCCTGCTGGAGGCGCAGGACCCGCCCGTGCGGATGATGTTCGTCACCGGCGGCAACCCCATCAACCAGTCGCCCAACTCCCTTCTGGTGGCCGAGGCCTTCCGCCGGCTGGACTTCACCGTGCTCGTCGATGCCTTCATGACCGACACGGCCGATTACGCCCACCTGTTCCTGCCCACGACCACCTTCCTTGAGGAGGAGGACGTCCTCGTCTCCTGGGGCCACAACATCGTGGGCGGGGTGAACCAGGCCATCCCGCCGGTGGGCGAGGCACGCTCGGACCTCTGGATCTTCCAGCAGCTGGCCGGGCGGCTGGGCATCGGCGCCGAGATGGCCGGCACCCCGCGCGAATGGCTGGAACGGCTGATGGCGCCCCTCGCCCGGCACGGCGTGACGCTGGACCAGGTGATGGCGGGCCCCGTCCGCTGCCCCATCGCGCCCATGGTGCCCTTCGCGGATCGGAAGTTTCCCACCGCCTCCGGCCGCTTCGAGTTCATCACCGCCATGGCCCGCCCGCCCGCCGGCAACCCCGACTACCCGCTGACCTTCGTCACCAATTTCAGCAAGCGATGGCTGCTGTCGCAGATGACACAGGACGAACACCCCGCCTCCGCCACCGTGCGCGTTGACCCTGCCTCCGCCGCCGAGGCCGGCATCGCGGACGGCCAGCACGCCCTGCTGCGCTCGGCCGTCGGCACACTGGAAGTAGAGGTGAAGATCGACCACCGCATCGGTCCCGGCATCGTGCTGATGCCCGTGGGCACCTGGATCAAGCGCGGCGGCGGCGCCAACGTGCTGACCGAGGACGTGATGAGCAACTTCGGCCAGATGGCCGCCTATGGCGACACCCGCGTGCGCCTGGAACCACTGCCGACCCTGGCCGGGGCAGCACCGGAGCAGGCGATGGCGTGAGGGTGAGGCGGGCCGGGGCTCCGCCCCGGACCCGGGCAGGGGCGCTGCCCCTGCACCCCGCCAGGAGCCTGTGGCCCCTGGACCCCCTCGAGTCTTCTGAAAGTGTGGGGAAGGGGCTGAAAAGGCGCTTCGGGCCAAGAGCGTGCTTGGTGCCCCTTCCCCACACTTTCAGCTCCCGGTTTCCAAAGGCCTCCCGGCCTTTGGTGGGGTCCAGGGGCAAAGCCCCGGTCAGGGGTCCGGGGGTGAAACCCCCGGCTCCCCCTACCCTCGCGCCAATGCCTTCTTCAGCGCCGCCACGGCCTGGGCCACGTCGGCTGACCCATTATAGGCGTGCAGCGAGAAGCGCAGCCGGCCTCGGCCGCCCCAGGCCATCACGCCGTCCTCGGCCATGGCGGCCACGACGGCGTCGGAGTCCGGGTGGGCCAGGCAGACATTGGCGCCGTGATGGGGTGGCGTGGTGGGGGTGATGCCGGCGGCGATCAGGCCCTCGCGCAGGTCGACGGAGAGCTGGTGCACATGGGCCTCGACCTGCGCGGGGTCATAGGCCCGGGCGAAATCCAGCGCGTTGCCCAGCACGTACAGCGGCAGGAAGGACGGGTTGCCCCGGCAGAAGCGCATGGCGTCGGGCTTCAGCTGCGGCGCGGACCAGTCGGTGGGGGTCTGCACGCTGAACCAGCCCTGGGTGCGCGGCGCCCAGCCGGGCTGGCGCCGGCGGTTCCAATAGGCCACCGCGATGCCAGTCGTACCCAGCAGCCATTTATAGCAGGCGCTGAAGGCGAAATCGGCCAGGTCCGCGCGGATGCGCTTCCAGCCCGCCGCCTGGGTGTGGTCCACCACCAGCGCCGCGCCCACGCGATCGGCCAGGGCGCGCAGCCCTTCGAGGTCCGCGGCCTCGCCTGTCAAGTTGGAGATGTCGGAGGCCAGGATGACCCGGGTGTTGGCGTCCACCATCTGGGCGATGCCGCCCAGCCCGTCGGCCAGGCGCAGTTCCACCCCCGGCAGGCGCGCGAAGGGCCCGATCATGGAGGGGTATTCGATGTCGGCCGCGACCACATTGCCGCCCGCGAGGTCCATGCTCTCGGCCAGCATCGAGACGCCCTCGGCCACGGAGGAGACGAAGCCGATCTCCTCCAGCGGCACCGCCCAATCCTCGGCCAGCAGGCGGCGGACGCGGGTGATCTCCTCACCCTGGGCGTCGCGCCCGGCATAGCCCGCGGATTTGTGCTTCGCGTAGAGCGCGAAGGCCTGGGCATGGCTTTCGAGGAACGGCGGCTCCCCGCCCGCGCAGAGATGCGCCACGCCCTCGGGCACGCCGAAGGCGGCGGGCGGGTAGAGCGGCGTCACGCAACACCTTCCGTCACGGCCGGCACCGGCACGCCCAGCCGCTCGGCGGTGGCGACCAGGTCGCCCCAGGTCACGTCGTCCAGCGGAATGCCGTCATCGTGGCGGCGGTGGGCGCTGCGGCGCTCGGGGTCGCCGGGCAGCAGCACATGGCCGAAGGCGCTGTCCTGCACATAGCGGCAGATGTCCTCCACCCCGGCAGCGAAGGCCGGCAGGCTGCCGAGCCGCGCGGGGTCCACCACGAAGCCGAACATGCCGTTCACGATGGCCTTGCGGGCCGTGTCGGCCGGCGGGTTGCTGCCGCCGCCGGTCAGCACGCCGCCCAGGATCTCGCAGATCAGCGCGAGGCCGTATCCCTTATGCGCGCCGAAGGGGCCGAGCGCGCCGCGCGGCCCGCCGCCATAGATCACGGCGGGGTCCGTGCTGGGCTCACCCAGATGCGTGATCAGCGCGCCCGGGGGCACCTGCTTGCCGGCGTTGTAGGCCACCTTCACCTTGCCCACGGCGATGGCGCTCGTCGCGAAATCCAGGATCAGGGGCGCATCGCCTTTCGGGATGCCGATGCAGACCGGGTTGGTGCCCATGCGGCCGTCCGCGCCGCCGAAGGGGGCCACGACCGGCACGCCGGAGACCGCATTGACGAAGAAGAATGAGATCAGCCCGGCGGCCGCCGCCTGTTCGGCATAGGCGCCGATGCGCCCCAGGTGGTGGGTATTGCGGATGCCGAGCATGGCCATCCCATTGGCCTTGGCCGTCTCGATCGCCCAGGCCGTGACCTGGCGGCCGGTGGACTGGCCGAAGCCCATATGGCCGTCGAACACGCCGATCGCGCCCTCGCCGAAGGCGCGGCTGACGGTGGCGTTGGGGTTGATCTCCCCGGCCTCCGTGTTCAGCACGTAGCGCGGCACCAGCTGCACGCCGTGGCTGTCATGGCCCTTCAGATTGGCCGCGACGAGGTCCGTCGCCACCTGCTTCGCCTCGGCGGGCGCGCTGCCCACCTTTTCCAGCAGGGCGGCAACCAGGGCGATGAGGTCGGCATCGACGATACGGGGCATGCGATCAGCCTTCGAGCGGAAAGAGAGAATGCGGGAAGCCCGCCAGGGCGGGCGGGATGAAGACGGCGCCGTTGCGGCCCGGCACCGCTTCGCCGTCGCCCTGCAGGGCGGATGCCGGCAGGAAGCGGGTGGTGAGCAGGGCGCGCTGCGCTTCGCGATTCTGAGGCGGCAGCTGCTCGACCACGAGCCGGGGGTGCACCAGCAGCACATCCCCGCAGGACAGCGTCATGGTCGCGCGCTGCGCGCCCGATGCATGGGCCAGCGCGACCAGCGTCTCGCCGTAATTGGTCACATGCGGCCCCTCGCCCAGCACCAGCAGGTTGCGCAGGCCGAGGTCGATCGGTGCCATCCGGTGGGAACGGGGGAAGATCGTCAGCGCGCCGGCCTCGGGCGCCATGTCCTGCAGGGCGGCGAAGGCGCGCACCACGCTGCCGGCGCGCGGGCCATGATGGAAGGGAAAGCCCTGCCTTGCCCCTTCCGGGCGCGCCGCCAGGGTCAGCTCGGCGTCCAGCAGCCCCGCCTCCTCCTGATAGAGCTGGCGCAGGAACTGCGTGACGGGGGCGGCCATCGCGATCTCGGCCACCGCGGCCGAGGCCGCGTGCAGGTCCCGGAAGGCGAGATCATGCGCGGGCCCGCGCGCCAGCCAGTCCGAGAGCGGCATCTGGGGCCCCACCGGCGGGCGCACCGACACGGGCATGCGGTGCGTCCAGCACGCGGTCAGGTGCCGCAGCGCCGCCTGCGCCAGCGGCGCGGCGAAGGCAGCACGCAGCAGCAGGAAGCCCTCGCGCCGCCAGCTCATCAGCGCGATGCCCAGCCGCTCGCTCAGCTCGCCGATCTCAAGCGCCGTATCGATGGCTGCCTCGGCATCGGGGGAATCGACCCAGCTTCCGCCTTCCTCCAGCCCCGCGGCATCCAGGAAGGGCGCGGTGCCGATCAGGTAGGGGGAGCCCGGAACGTCCAGGCCCAGCTCGACATCCACCACGCGCACCACATGCTGGCGGCCGTCGCGCACCGCTTCAGGCATGACGAAGGTGAAGCCGCAGCGGCCATCCCCCAGCCCCGCATCCAGCAGGTCCTGGCGGAACTGGTCCGCCTCGATCTCGACCACGGGCTGGCGGTCGATCTCAAGCCTGACGCGGCGCCGGCGCGTCGGATGCAGCGGATCGATGGCCCAGCCGCCCAGATGCAGGTCGCTGAAGGCATCGAAACGGCCCCTGAACCGGGTCTGGCGGGTCGCGTTCTCGATGTCGAACAGCATGCGGGGGCAAACTCCAGCGTTCTCGTCAGACCAGAATGGGCACCGCCTGCCGGGGGAGAGGCAGCCCGCCCGCAAACTAGGCGGCCAGTCGCGAAAGGGTCAATTCATCGCAACAGCTTAAGGCGTTGTCCTATCCCAGACAGGCATGGGATCAGGTATAGCATTGCGTTGCAACAGCCCAGGGGCCAGGGAAGAACTCATGTCCATCCACGCCGCGCTGCGCCACCGGACCACCTATACCTATGAGAAGCCGGTGGCACTCGGTCCGCAGGTCATCCGGCTGCGCCCCGCCCCGCATGCGCGCACGCCGATCCTGGCCTATTCGCTGAAGATCACGCCGGCCAAGCACTTCATCAACTGGCAGCAGGACCCGCAGGGCAACTTCCAGGCGCGGGTGGTCTTTCCCGAGAAAGTGAAGGAGTTCTCGGTCGAGGTGGACCTGGTGGCGGACATGGCCACGCAGAACCCGTTCGACTTCTTCCTGGAACCCGACGCAGAGCACATCCCCTTCGCCTACGACCATGTGCTGGATGAGGAACTGGCCCCCTTCCGCAAGGCCCAGGAACCCGGCCCCCTGCTGAAGGCGCTGCTGGCCGAGGTCCCGCGCGAGGAAACGCCCACCGTCAACTTCCTGGTCGCCATCAACCAGATGGTGCAGTCGCGCATCGGCTACATCGTGCGCATGGAGCCCGGCGTCTGGACCCCCGAGCAGACGCTGACCGAATGCAAGGGTTCCTGCCGCGACAGCGCCTGGCTGCTGGTGCAGCTGCTGCGCAACCTGGGTCTGGCCGCGCGCTTCGTGTCTGGCTACCTGATCCAGCTGGTGGCCGACCAGAAGCCGGTGGACGGGCCCGAGGGCCCCGCCGCCGACTTCACGGACCTGCACGCCTGGGCCGAGGTCTATCTGCCCGGCGCCGGCTGGGTGGGACTCGACGCCACCTCCGGCCTGCTGGCGGGCGAAGGCCATATCCCCCTGGCCGCAACCCCGGAGCCGCAATCGGCCGCCCCCATCTCGGGCCTGGTGGAAAAGGCCGAGGTGGAGTTCGGCTTCGAGATGGAGGTCAGGCGCCTGCGCGAGACCCCGCGCGTGACCAAGCCCTATACCCCCGAGCAATGGGCCGCGATCGACGCGCTGGGCCAGCGCGTGGACGAGGTGCTGAAGGCGGGCGACGTGCGCATGACGATGGGCGGCGAGCCCACCTTCGTGGCCGATACCGACCGTGACGCCGCGGAATGGAACACCGCCGCCCTCGGCCCCACCAAGCGCGCCTATGCCGGGCGGCTGCTGCGCCGGGTGGCGCCGCTGTGGTCGCCGGGTGCGGCCTTCACCTATGCGCAGGGCAAGCAGTACCCCGGTGAGCCGCTGCCGCGCTTCGCGCTGTATTGCCACTGGCGCGCGGATGGCGTGCCGGTTTGGCAGGACCAGTCGCTGCTGGCCTCCGACGACGACACCGACGACGCGACGCAGGAGGATGCGGCCCGCTTCGCGCAGATCCTGGCCGAGCGCCTGCAGGTGGACCCCGGGCTGGTGCGCCCGGCGCATGAGGACATCCACTACTATCTGTGGAAGGAAAACCGCCTGCCGGCGAATGTCGTCGCCGAGGACAGCAAGCTGGGCAACAAGCTGGAGCGCGCGCGCATGGCGCGGCTGTTCCGCGGCGGCCTGTCCACCCCCACCGGCTCGGTTTTGCCGCTGCGGCGCGTGATGGAAGGCGGCACGCGGCGCTGGCAGTCCGGCCGCTGGTTCTTCCGCGACGACATTCTGTTCCTGATCCCGGGCGACAGCCCGATGGGCCTGCGCCTGCCCCTGAACTCCCTGCCCTGGGTGGACCCCGCCCTGCTGGCGCTGGAGGCCGAGAGCGAGGCCGACCCCTTCGCGCCCCGCGCCGACCTGCCCTCCGACGCCGAGCTCGCCGGCAAGCGCGGTGAGTTCCCGACCTCCGACGAAGTGACGCATCGCCGCCAGATGGCGCTGCGCAAAGCCATGACCGACGCGCTGACCGAAGGCTATGGCCAGGGCAGCATCGAGGGCTTCCGCCCCGTGGCCCAGCCCATCCCCGACGGCGCGCTGGACCCCGGGCTGGTGCGCACCGCGCTGTGCGTCGAACCCCGCAACGGCATCATCCACCTGTTCCTGCCGCCGGTCTACGCGGCCGAGGACTGGCTGGACCTGGTGGCCGCCATCGAGGGCACGGCCGCCGAGACCGGCCGCAAGGTCATCCTCGAAGGCTATCTGCCGCCGGATGACGAGCGCCTGCCGCATTTCTCCATCACGCCCGACCCCGGCGTGATCGAGGTGAACATCCATCCCGCCACCAAATGGGAGGACATGGTCACCCGCACCGGCCAGCTCTACGAGGAAGCGCGCCAGGTGGGGCTGACGGCCGAGAAGTTCATGCTGGACGGCAAGCATGTCGGCACCGGCGGCGGCAACCATGTGGTGATGGGCGGCGAGAGCGTGGCCGAAAGCCCCTTCCTGCGCCGTCCGGACCTGCTGAAGTCCCTGCTCGGCTTCTGGCACAACCACCCGAGCTTCTCCTACCTGTTCTCCGGCCTGTTCATCGGCCCCACCAGCCAGCACCCGCGCATCGACGAGGCCCGGCAGGACAGCGTGCGGGAGCTCGAGATCGCCTTCGCCGAGGCGGACAAGCACAGCCCCACGCCGCCCTGGATGGTGGACCGGCTGTTCCGCAACATCCTGGTGGACATGACGGGCAACACCCACCGGACCGAGTTCTGCATCGACAAGCTCTACAGCCCCGACTCATCCTCGGGCCGCCGGGGCCTGGTGGAGTTCCGCGGCTTCGAGATGCCGCCGCATGCGGAAATGAGCGCGGCCCAGATGCTGATCGCGCGTGCCGCCGTCGCCGCCTTCTGGAACAAGCCCTATGAGCGGCGGCTGATCCGCTGGGGCACGCGCCTGCATGACGGCTTCATGCTGCCGCATTACTGCGAGGCCGATTTCCACGACGCGCTGGAGGACCTGGCCCAGTTCGGCTTCCGGCTGGACCCCGCCTGGT
Source organism: Rhodovarius crocodyli (assembly GCF_004005855.1). Lineage (GTDB taxonomy): Bacteria > Pseudomonadota > Alphaproteobacteria > Acetobacterales > Acetobacteraceae > Rhodovarius > Rhodovarius crocodyli. The sequence goes on along the minus strand of NZ_SACL01000009.1, from coordinate 126,445 downwards.
TCGCGCCGCATGTGGAGTTCCGCTTCCCCAAGATCGGCGAGACTACGGTGCGCGACATGGGCGTGGAGCTGCGCGCGGCCCTCGAACCCTGGCATGTGCTGGGTGAGGAAGCCACCGGCAGCGGCACCGCGCGCTATGTGGACAGCAGCGCGGAGCGCGTGCAGCTGCGCCTCAGCAACTTCTCCGACCAGCGCTACAAGGTGGCGGTCAACGGGATCGAGGTGCCGCTGACGGCCACCGAGCAGGTGGGCGAGTTCGTCGCCGGCATCCGCTTCAAGGCCTGGGGCCCCTACTCCGCCCTGCATCCCACCATCCGGCCGCAGACGCCGCTGGTGGTGGACGTGATCGACAGCTGGAACGGCCGCAGCATCGGGGGGCTGACCCATCACGTGGCCCATCCGGGCGGGCGCAACTACGACACCTTCCCGGTGAACGCCAATGAGGCGGAGGCCCGCCGCCGGGCGCGCTTCTTCGCCTTCGGCCACACGCCGGGCCCGATGGTGCCGCGCCCCTCCAGCCGCAGCGCCGAACATCCGCTCACGCTCGACCTGCGCGCCTATTCCTGAGCAGCCGGAGAGGCGGCTATCCTGGCCGCCTCTTATGCCGAATCGAGGGAGGATGGCGGAACCGGGCCGGTTTCGCTAAACGACCGCTTCTATTTTGTGGGGCTGTAAAATCTCAGTGCGTACCGCTGCAGGCGACACGCCCGTGCTGGACGAAATGGTGGATGGCAATGGCCAGATCCGCCCGCACTGGCGCGCGCTGATCGGGGCGGTGGGCGGGCTGGGCAAGCCGCAGCTCGATGAACGGGCGGGCCGCCTCGCCCGCGCCGCCGAGGATGAGGGCGTGGCCTCGCTGCTGCCCGGCATCACCAGCACCGAGACCGGCTGGCGCTGCGACCCCATCCCCCTGCCCATCACAGCCCGTGAATTCGCCGCGCTGGAAGCCGGGCTGACCCAGCGCGCGCGGCTGCTGGAGGCTGTGCTGGCCGACATCTACGGCCCGCAGCATCTTCTGAAGGAAGGGCTGCTGCCGGCGGCGCTGGTCTTCGCCAACCCGCATTTCCTGCGCCCCGGGCGGCACGCGACCAACCCGCCCCACCGGCCCATGCTGCATCTGGCGGGCATGGACGTCATCCGCTGCCCGGACGGCATCTGGCGCGTCGTCAGCGACCGGACGGCCATGGTTAGCGGGCTGGGCTACGCGCTGGAAAATCGCCGCCTGATGAACCAGGCGATGGCCGAGGCGCTGGTGGTGGTGAAGCCCCGCGCGCTCAGCAGCTTCTTCGAGCTATGGCAGGAATCGCTGCAGCGCCTGGCCCCGCATGGCCGCACGGCCCCCGCCGTGGCCCTGCTCTCGCCCGGCCACATGCAGCCGCACTGGTTCGAGCATGTGGTGCTGGGCCGGGAGATCTCGGCCGCGCTGGTCGAGGCCGGGGACCTGACGGTGCGCGGCGGCGGGCTGTACCTCAAGACGCTCGCCGGGCTGCAGCAGGTGGATGTGCTGCTGAACCGGGCCGAGGCCGCGCAGCTTGACCCCATGGAGTTTCCGGCGGCCCAGGCGACGGCGGGTGTTCCCGGCCTGCTGGACGCCGCCCGCCACGGCGCGCTGACGGTGCTGAACGCGCCCGGCGCGGGGCTGGCCGAAAGCCCTGCGCTGATGGCCTTCCTGCCCGCCCTGTGCCGCCGCCTGCTGGGCGAGGAACTGCTGCTGGAAAGCCTGGAGACCCATTGGCTGTCCACCCCAGGCGCCCGGGATGCGGTGGCGGCCTCGGGCGATGACTGGCTGCTGCGCCCGGCCACCGACGGCGCTGCCGGCGCCCTGCCCATGCCGGGCATCGAGGCCGCGGCCCGGCCCGGCAATCTGGCCGCCACCCGCTGGCCGATCGGCAGCCAGGCGCCGAGCTTCGGCCGGAAGGGACTGGCGCCCATGCCCGTCATGCTGCGCCTGTTCGCGATCAGCGACGGCGAGGACTGGCACGCCCTGCCCGGCGGCTTCGCCCGCGCGCTGGAAGCCGATCACCCCGTCAGCGGCCGGCTGCCGCAATACGGCCTGTCCAAGGATGTCTGGGTGCTGGCCGAGGACGAGGCCCCGCTGCGCGGCCCCGGCCCGCAGGCGCTGCCGCCCCTGCCCATCCGCCGCAGCGCGGGCGCCCTGCCCTCCCGCGTCGCGGACAATCTGTTCTGGCTCGGGCGCTATGTGGAGCGGCTGGACCGCGCGGCGCGGCTGATCCGGGCCGTGCTGGCGCGGCTGCGTCGCGGTTCCGCCCTGCCGCATGAAAGCGCCGAGGTGCTGGCGCTGGCGCGCTGCCTGCGCGACGCGGGCCTGATCGGCGAGGAGGCGATGCCGACGCTGGCGGGCGCCACCGGCCTGGTCGGGGCCCTCGGCCGCGCGGCCTCGCCCGAGGGTGCCGTGGGCCAGCTGCAGTCCCGCGTCGCGGGGCTGGCGGGCATGGTGCGCGACCGGTTGACGGCCGACATGCACGCGGCCTTCACCCATGCGCTGCGCAAGGCCCGCGCGGCCGGCGAGGCAGCACCCGGCGGGCTCGACATGCTCTCCCGCGCGATGGTGGCCAACATGCGCTTCGCCACCGTGCTGGCGGGGGTCGCCGCCGAGAACATGGTGCGCGGCGGCGCCTGGCTGTTCCTGGACCTGGGCCGCCGGGTCGAGCGCGGGCAGTCCGTGCTGGCCGAGATCGAAGTGCTGCTGAAGGTGCCGCCCGCGCGCGTCGAGCCCGGCCTGAAGCTGATCCTGGAGCTGTGCGACAGCGTCATCACCTATCGCTCGCGCTATCTGGCCGTGGTGCAGCCGGCGCCCGTGCTGGACCTGGTGCTGGCCGACCCGTCCAACCCGCGCGGCCTCGCCTTCCAGCTGGCCGCCATCCAGACCGCACTGACCGAGGTGTCGGGCGACGCCGAGGATGACCTGGCCGAGGAAGCCGCGACCCTGACCCGCCAGGCCGATGCGCTGGTGCATGACGTGCTGGGCGCGCATGACCAGCCCGTGGCCGCCGCCGCGCTGCCGCCGCGGCTGACCGCCATGGCCGAGACGCTGCGCGCCCTGTCGGATGCCATGACCCGGCGCTATTTCGCGCTGCTGCCGCCCGCCCGCGCGCTGGGCCTGGACGAGGCCACCGAGCCCGCGGATGTGCTGCCATGATGTACTGGGTGCGGCATGTCACCGCCTATTCCTACGCCGACCCGGTGGACCTTTCCTCGCACCTGCTGCACCTGAAGCCGCGCGCGCTGCCGGGCCAGCGGGTGATCCAGGCGCGCATCCGCGCCCTGCCCGCGCCCGACCACGTGACGGAAACCCACGACCATTTCGGCAATGCCGCCACGCGCCTGTTCATCGCGCGGCCGCACATGCATTTCGAGGTGCATGCCGAGGCGCTGGTCGAGGTGGACCTGCCCACCCCGCCCCCGGCCGAGACCACCCTGCCCTGGGAGGAGGTCGCGCGCCTCGCGGTCGAGGGCACGGGCGACTGCGCGCTGGCGGCCGAATTCTCCTTCGGCAGCGCCCATGCGCCGGTGCTGGCGGCGGCCACCGAGTTCGCCCGCCCGTCCTTCCCGCCCGGCCGGCCGATCCTGGCGGCGCTGGTGGACCTGAACAACCGCATCATGCGCGAGTTCACCTTCCAGGCGGGTGTGACCAGCATCTCGACGCCGGTGGCCGAGGTGCTGCGCATCCGCCGCGGCGTGTGCCAGGACTTCACCCATCTGATGCTGTCGGCGCTGCGCGGCCTCGGCCTGCCGGCGCGCTATGTCTCGGGCTATATCCGCACCCGGCCGCCGCCGGGGCAGGAACGCCGGCGGGGCGCCGACCAGTCCCACGCCTGGGTGGGCGCATGGATCGGCCCGGACCATGGCTGGGTGGACCTGGACCCGACCAACAGCCTGATCGTGAAGGAAGAACACGTCGTGCTGGCGCATGGGCGGGACTTCCAGGACATCTCGCCGGTGCGGGGCGTGATACTGGGCGGCGGGCAGCACCGGCTGAGCGTCAGCGTGGATCTGGAGCCGGAAGGCGGGAACTGAGAGGTCAGGGGCTTCGCCCCCGACACCCAGACCAGGGGCGCTGCCCCTGGACCCCGCCAGGACCGTAGCGGCCCTGGACCCCGGGGCGTTGGCGCCACACCCTGATAGCATTGATTATTCTAATAAAATTGACGCCCCGCTTACCCAGCGACGGCGCCAAACTCCTATCAGGTCCAGGAGATATTATCTCCTGGCGGGGTGGTCAGGGGCAGAGCCCCTGGCTGGGGGCTCCGGGGGCAACGCCCCCGCATCACTGCCTTCCCCGAACCTCCTCCAGCACCGGCCCCAGCGCTGCCGCGAACTGCGCGTAATGCTCGCTCATCGGGAAATGCCCCAGCTTTTCCATGATACGGGCCTTCGCGCCCGGCACGGCGGCCGCCACCTCCATCGTGGCCTCCGGCGTGCAGGAGTAGTCGTACTCGCCGGTCAGCAGCCAGACGGGGCATTGGCGTGTGTCGATGCGGGCCAGGCGGCCGCGCAGGTCGCCTTCCTCCTTGTAGAAATGCAGGTCGCCGCGGAACACGCCGGGGCCGCCCTGCATGTAGTGCCACAGGGTTTCCCATCGCTCGCCCTCGGGCGATTGCGGGGCCATCAGCCCGCTGACGACGCCCGCGCAGGCCTCGCTGCCATGCACATCGGCCCGGTGCGTCCAGGAGACATCGTAATAGGGCACGACATGGGAGGAGCTTTGCAGCCCGATCACCCCGCCAAGCTCCGCGCCATAGGCGGCGGCCAGTTCCAGCACGATGCGCCCGCCGATGGAGCAGCCCATGACGATGGGCTTTTCCAGGCCCAGCGCGCGCGAGACGCCCATCACCGCACCGGCGTAGTCTGCCGTGGTCAGCTTGTATTCGTCCTTCCACCAGCCCTCGGGCGGCGAGGACTTGCCGTGCCAGGGCAGGTCGAAGGCGATGCAGCGGAAATGGCGCGTCACGGCCGGGTCGTTCAGCAGCCCGCGCCACTGGCGGGTGTCGGAGCCGGCGGTGTGCAGGCACAGCAGGGGAATGCCCTGCCCGGCTTCCTCCACGTAGATCCGGTGCGCCACGCCATCGAGGTCGAGCCGCATGTAGCGGCCGATGATGTCCTCCATCATGCGGCGGCCCCCCGCAGCGTGGCCAGCGCGCCCTTGAACCACAGGATATGGCTCATGAAGGGGTGCAGGTTGCCTTCCAGCTTCAACTTGCCGAAGCGGATCAGGGCGAACAGGTCATGCCGGCCGGGTGGCGGCTCGGGGCGCAGGTAGTCGGCCCAGGCGTCGGGGTCGATGCGCAGCGCCACATCCCAGCGCGGCATCAGGAAGGGGCCGGGGCGTGCCTCCACGGCCCCCTTCACGATGGAGAGCAACCAGGATTGCGGCCCGACCTCCAGCAGCACCTCGGCCGAGAGGTTCCGGCCCCAGCGCCGCAGCACGGGGTCGGCATTCACCACGGCGGGCAGGTCCAGCGGGGTCACGGGCGGACCAGCGAGCAGCCGCCCTGGTCGAGCGGGCGGAAGGCCTGCGCGGCCGGGATGGTCTGGCGCAGCGCGTAGTAGTCCCAGGGGTGGCGGCTCTCCTCGGGCGACTTCACCTGGAACAGGTACATGTCATGCAGCTTGCGGCCATCGGCGCGCAGGGTGCCCCGGCCGAACAGCGGGTCCTCGGTGGGGTTGGCCTTCATCCATTCCATGGCGGCACGGCCGCTGGCCTTCACGCGCTCGGCCCCCAGGGCGGCCGCGGCTTTCAGGTAATGGGTCACGGCCGAATAGGCGCCGGCGTGGATCATGGAGGGCTTCTGGCCGCCCAACGCCGGGGCCACGCGGGCGGAGAAGGCGCGGCTCGCCTCGTTCATGTCCCAGTAGAAGGCCTCGGTCAGCACCAGCCCCTGCGCAGCGGCGAGGCCCACGGCATGCACATCCGCGATCTGGAACAGCAGCCCCGCGAGGCGCACCCCGCGCCGGGTCAGGCCGAATTCGGCGGCCTGCTTGATGCAGTTCACCGTGTCCGCCCCGGCATTGGCCAGGCCCACGATCTTGGCGCGGCTGGACTGGGCCTGCAGCAGGAAGGAGGAAAAGTCGGTCGTGCCGGGGAACGGCGTGCGCGCCTGCCCCACCACGCGCCCGCCGGCCGCGCGGACGAATTCGGCCGTATCGCGCTCCAGCGCATGGCCGAAGGCGTAGTCGGCGGTGATGAAGAACCAGCTGTCGCCGCCATCGGCCACCAGCGCCCGCCCGGTGCCCGAGGCCAGCGCCCAGGTGTCATAGGTCCAGTGCGCGTGGTTGGGCCCGCACTTGTCGCCCGAGAGGTTGGCGGCGGCGGGGCCGGTGAACAGCGCCACCTTGTCCTTCTCGCGCACCAGATCCGCCACGGCCAGGGCCACGGAGGAGACGGGCACGTCCAGGATCACATCCACCCCCTGCTGGTCCAGCCAGCTGCGGGCCATGGTGGTGCCGACATCGGGTCGGTTCTGGAAATCGCCCTGGATAACCTCGACCTTCAGGCCGGGATGGGCGCGCATCATGTCCTCGGCCGCCAGCCGGGCACCGACGACGGAGCCCGGGCCGGTATTGGCGGCATAGGGACCGTTCATGTCGGTCAGCACGCCGATGCGGATGGTGGGGGCGGTCTGGGCATGGGCGCGGCCGAAGGCGGCAGCACCCGCAGCGGCCAGCAAGGGCCGTCGCGCGATGGTCATGGATGATCCTTCCCGATCCAGGCGGGTCTATGCCCACCTGACTTGTTGTGCGGACAGGTTGGCGCGGCGGCGCGCCCTGCGCAAGCGTTGCCGCAGTCCGGGAAGATGGCCGCTGGCGCGCGGGGCCCATCCGGGCTACCACCCGGCGCGACATGCAGCTCTCCGATACCTTCGCGCGGGGCGAGGCCCTGGCCACCCGGCGGCCCCGGCTGGCGCTCATCCTGCTGTGCCTGTGCCTCTATCTGCCGGGCTTCTTCACCATTCCCGCGCTGGACCGGGACGAGGCGCGCTTCGCCCAGGCCAGCCGCCAGATGCTGGACAGCGGCGACTACGTGCGCATGCGCGTGGGCGAGGAAGACCGCAACAAGAAGCCCGTGGGCATCCACTGGGCGCAGACGGCGGCCGTGCACGCGCTGGAGGCCGTGGGCGTCCCCGAGGCACGGCGGCAGATCTGGGCCTATCGCATCCCCTCCATGCTGGGGGCCATCCTGGCGGTGCTGGCGACCTTCCAGCTGGGGCGTGCCCTGGTGGGCAGGCGCGCGGCCCTTCTGGCCGGCGCCCTGCTCGCGGGCTGCATGGTGCTGGTGGTCGAGACCCATATCGCCAAGACCGATGCCGCGCTGCTGGCCACCGTCGCCGCCGCCATGGGCCTGTTCGGCATGGCCTATCTGCGGCCAGGCGCCTTCACGGCGCGGCAGGCGGCGGGGTTCTGGGCGGTGCTCGGCGTCTCCATCCTGCTGAAGGGGCCGATCGGGCCCATGGTGCCGCTGCTGACGGGCATCACCCTGGCCGTCATGGACCGGGGCGCGCCCTGGCTGCGCGCGCTGCGCCTGGCCTGGGGCATCCCGCTGATGATCGCCATCGCCGCCCCCTGGATGGTGGCGATCGGCATCGCGACCGAAGGCCGCTTCTTCGCCGAGGCCGTGGGCAACGACATGATCGCCAAGGTGGGCTCAGGCGAGGAGAAGCACTGGGGCCCACCCGGCTTCTACATCCTGACCTTCATCATTGCGGCCTTCCCCACCGCCTGGCTGGCCATGCCGGCGCTGCGCCATGCCTGGCTGCAGCGCAGCCTGCCCGCGACGCGCTTCCTGCTCGCCTGGCTCGTGCCCAGCTGGCTGCTGTTCGAGGCGGTGCAGACCAAGCTGCCGCATTATACCCTGCCCCTGTTCCCTGCCCTGATGCTGCTGATCGCGCATTGGGCCCTGGACCCGCTGCGCCTGGCCCCGCCGCGCTGGATGCTGTGGGCCATGCGCGCCCTGCTGGTGGGCGTGGCGCTGGGCCTCGGGATCGTGGCGCCTGTCGCGGGCTATCTGATGGGCGGCTACGTCGTGCGGACCTCGCTGTTCGCGTTGCCGGCCGGGCTGCTGCTGGCCTGGGCGGTGCTGGCCGCCACCCGGAACGGCAACTGGGCGCGCGGCGCCGTGCTGGGCGTGGTGCTGGCGGTGCCGGTCTATGTCTCGGTGCTGGAACTGACCCTGCCGCGCATCGAGGCGATGTGGATCTCGCCCCGCCTGGGCGACACGCTGGAACGGGTGGCCCCCGGCCTGCCCGCGCGCGACTTCGGCATGCTGGGCCATGCCGAGCCCTCCGTGCTGTTCCGCGTGGGGGCGGAGGTGCGCCTGCTGCCCGACGCGGCTGCCGCGGTGGATTTCCTGACCGACGGCCGCGTCGTGGCCGTGGCCCACCGGCAGGAGGCCGCCTTCCAGGCGGAGGCCGCGCGGCGCGGCCTGCGGCTGAGCGAGATCGCCAACCTCGATGGCTATAATTATTCCCGCGGGCGTCCGGTGACGCTGCTGCTGTATCGGAAGGCTCCATGATCAACTGGATTACCGACACCATCGCCAATATGGGTCTGGCGGGGGTGTTCTTCCTCATGTTCGCGGAGAACGTGTTCCCGCCCATCCCCTCTGAGATGATCATGCCTTTCGCGGGCTTTTCGGCAGCGCGCGGGCAGATGTCGCTGGTGGGGGCGATCATCGCGGGCGTGCTGGGCACGGTCATCGGCAATGCGATCTGGTTCGAGGGCGCGCGCGCCTTCGGCCTGCGCCGCACGCGCGCCCTGCTGGCGCGCTTCGGCAAGTATATCGGCATCGAGGAGCAGGACTTGGACGAGGCCCAGGCCACCCTGCAGCGCATGGGCCCCTGGGCGGTGTTCCTGGGCCGCATGATGCCCGGCATCCGCACGCTGATCTCGGTGCCGGCCGGCATCATCGAGATGCCGCGCCTGCAGTTCTATGTGCTGACCACGCTGGGCAGCAGCCTGTGGATCGCGGCGCTGACGCTGATCGGCTGGTGGCTGGAGGACCGGTTCGGCGTGGTCGAGACCTGGCTGGAGCCGTTGAGCAAGCCGCTGCTGGTGCTGATGGCGCTGGTGTGCCTGTGGCCGATCTTTCACGCCTGGCGCCGGCGCCGCCGCAAGGGCTGATGCGCCCGCGCGTGCGGAAAGGCTGACCGGCAGGATTGCGCGACGCGGCCCGGCTGGCTAAAGGGGGCGCGGCTGGACAGGTGGCGGAGTGGTCGAACGCGCCGGTCTCGAAAACCGGAGTACGTGCAAGCGTACCGTGGGTTCGAATCCCACCCTGTCCGCCAGTGATATGCCATTGAAAATTTTGAATTTTCAGTCATTCGCACATGCCGCTGAAAGTCGTGGACTTGCGTGGGTTTGCGGCTTCGGGGGTCAGTCCTAAGACCTGTCTAAGACTGTCTTTGGCCCCGGATGCGCCGATGCAGGGCGGAATCGTCCTTGGAGGCCATGAGGGCCACTACGATTTCGATAAGGAGCGGAGTGCAGTTCGCTCCCTGACGACGTGAGGCCGGCTGAGTCGGAATGGCGGCAGCCTGGCCCTACAAAGGATACCGGCATCACCGCCCAGCCAGCGATCTCCAACATGGCCGCGATCCGGCGGTAGCCGTAACGGCCATACTCCCTTGCGAGCGCGACAATGTCGGCGGTCAGCGCCGCGTCGTCAGTGCGGTCCTTCGGAACCTTGCGTTGCGTAGATCGATGCTGCCCCGGAACCCGGCATGCCAACCGCTCCGACACGTCGAACTTCTCGATGACGTAGTCGATGCAGCGACGGCGACGGGCGGCGCTCATTAGTTTCCCGACGCTGCTTCCTTGAGAATGAGCTTCTCCAACGTCAGATCCGAGAGGGCTTTGCGCAGCCGCGCGTTCTCCTTCGCCAGATCCTTCAGCCGCTTCACCTGATCGGTTTTCAGCCCGCCAAACTCCTTGCGCCAGCGATGATAGGTGAATGCTGTCACGCTGATGGCCCTGATCGCTTCCGCGACCGGGCGCCCTTGAGACAACAGCACGTCAACCTGGCGCGGCTTTGCGACGATCCCTTCGGGCTTGTGCTTTTTATGCGGCATAATCGGCATCCTCCAAGGCTCAAAAACCTGCTTCCGCGAGGGCCACTTTTCAGGGGGCAGACGACTGGCGAAACAGCCGATGGCCGGCGCGCTGTTCGAGATCCATGGGCTGAGCGTGAAGGGCGTGGCCAAACCGCTCACCCGCGGCTGACGCCCGGGCGTCAGATATCCACCGTCCGGTTCAGGGCCGACAGATGCTCCACCAGCAGCTGTGCGGGCTTGGTCATGATCTCGCTTTGCGGGAAGCACAGCCGCAGATGCCGCGCGGCCCATGCCTCCCGCAGCGGCCGCGCCACCATGCCCCCCGACCGGCGCGGCCTGGCCAGCGAGGCCGGCAGGATGGACACCCCATGCCCGGCCTCCACCATCCGCGCGATGGTCTCGCTGCCGACGACCTGGATGCGGGACCGGATTTCAAGATGCGCCGCCGCCGCCGCGCGGCTCAGGATGGTGTTGAGCGAACTGCCCGGCCTGCCGACAACAAAATCATAAGGCAGCATGTCGCTCAGCCGCAGCAGGCGGCAGGCCGCGAGCGGGTGGCCCGCCGGCAGCACCGCCACCAGCTTTTCGGTCTTGTAGGGCAAGGTGCGCAGCGCGCCGGCCGAATAGGGCTCCGCGAAGATCGAGAAATCGGCAGTGCCTTCGGTCGCCATCTGCACCGCCTCCCGGCTCAACGCGTCCCGCACCGTGATGGTGATGGCCGGGTGCAGCAGGGAGAAGGCGCGCAACTCCTCGGGCAGGTAGCTGGCCGCCACTGCCGTACTGGCGGCGATCGTCACGGTGCCGCGCACGCCCTCGCCGAACTCCGCCATTTCCAGCTGCAACTGCGACAGGTTGCGCAGCACGGTGTGCGCGTTGCGCAGCAGCACGGCGGCGGCGGGCAGCGGTTCCAGCCCCTCGGGCTGGCGCTGGAACAGTTTGCTGCCCAGCCGCGCCTCCAGCGCCGCCAGCCGCTTGCTGACGGCGGAAATCGCGATGTTCTCACGCTGTGCCGCCTTGCTGATCGAGCCGGTCTCCATCACCGCGACGAACAGGCTGAGGGTCTTGAGGTCCATGCCACACATGGTTCACTTGCCGAAGGCCCTTGTCCAGAACCACTCGGAACCCGGCCATGGCTTTCTCCGTCGGAGAAACCCCTTTGACCCCTTACCATTTGCCCGTGACCGCCTTGCCCCGCACCCTCTGCGCAAGCAAGGAAGAGGAAAATGTCGGGTGTCACTCACTAACCGCAGCCTGAAGATTGCCGTTCTGCCGGGCGATGGCATCGGCCAGGAAATCATCCCCCAGGCCGTGAAGGCGTTGAAGGCCGCGGGCGGGCACCTGCCGCTCGACCTCAACCAGGGCGAGATCGGCTGGACTTCGGTCGTGGCGTCCGGCGAGGCGCTGCCCCAATCGACCATCGACCTCATCGACCGCTCCGACGCCATCCTGTTCGGCGCCATCGGCGGGCCGGAATACGAGGACTGGAAGCGGAAGAACCCGCGCGGGTCGCCGCTGCTGCGGCTGCGGCAGGACATGAAGCTGTTCGCCAACTACCGCCCGATCACCCTGTTCCCGGAGCTGATCAATGCCTCGCCCATCAAGGCCGAACTGATCCAGGGTCTCGACCTGTTGATCATCCGCGAGCTGAACGGCGACATCTATTTCGGCGAACCGCGCGGCATGGTCTCCGACACGCCGGGTCAGCGCGAGTCCATCAATACCATGCGCTACACCGAGGCGCAGATCCGCCAGGTGGCGCATGCCGGCTTCAAGGCCGCCCGGCGCCGGCGGAAGAAGCTGTGCTCGGTCGACAAGGCCAATGTGCTGGAGACCATGCTGCTGTGGCGCGACGTGGTGACCGAGGTCGGGCGCGAATACCCCGATGTGGAGCTGACGCACCTGTTCGTGGATGCGGCCGCGATGGAGCTGATCCGCCGCCCCACCCATTTCGACGTGATCGTCACAGGCAACATGTTCGGCGACATCCTGTCCGATGAGGCGGCGATGCTGACGGGCTCCCTCGGCATGCTGCCTTCGGCCTCCATCGGCACCGGCGCCAAGGGGCTGTTCGAGCCGATCCACGGCTCCGCGCCCGACATTGCCGGCAAGGACATCGCGAACCCTCTGGCCGCCATCCTCTCGGCCGCGCTGATGCTGCGCTATGGCTTCGAGCTGGAGGAGGAAGCCCAGCGCATCGAGGGGGCCGTGCGCCAGGTGCTGGCCCGTGGCCTGCGCACCGGCGACATCATGGAGAAGGGCGCGACCCGCGTCGGCACGCAGGAGATGGGGGAGGCGGTGGCGAAGGCCATCGCCGCCGGGTGAGCGCCATGAAACCCCTGACCCTGTTCGAAAAGATCTGGGCCGCCCATGAGGTGCATCGCGACGAGGATGGGCAAAGCCTGCTCTATGTCGATCGGCACTTTATCCATGAGGGCTCCCGCACACCCTACAAGCAGCTCGCGGATCGCGGGCTGAAGGTGCGGCGGCCGGACCTGACCTTCGCGGTGCCCGACCACTATGTCGCCACCACCAGCCGGGACTTCGCGGATGTGGATGGCGAGGACCGCAAGGACATGGTGGCGTCGCTGACGCGAAACGCCGCGGCCTCCGGCGTGGTGGAGTACGGCTTGCAGGATGAACGCCACGGCATCGTGCATGTCATGGGCCCTGAGCAGGGGCTGAGCCTGCCTGGCATGCTTATCCTGTGCGGGGACAGCCATACCTCCACCCACGGCGCGGTGGGGGCGCTGGCCTTCGGCATCGGCGCCTCCGAGGTCGGGCATGTGCTGGCCACCCAGACCCTGTGGCAGCGCAAGCCGCGCACCATGCGGGTGCTGATCGAGGGCGAGCTGGCGCCGGGCGTGTCCGGCAAGGATGTCGTGCTGGCGCTGATCGCGCAGATCGGGGTGAACGGCGCCACTGGCCATGTCATCGAGTTCGCGGGCTCGACCATGGAGGCGTTGTCCGTCGAGGGCCGGTTGACCGTGTGCAACATGGCGATCGAAGCCGGCGCGCGCGCCGGCATGGTGGCCCCGGACGACAAGACCTTCGCCTATCTGCGCGAGCGGCCGCACGCGCCGAAGGGCGAGGCATGGGAGGCGGCGTTGGAACGCTGGCGCGGCATCGTGACCGACCCCGGCGCCATCTTCGACCGCGAGGTGTTCCTGGACGCCACGACGATCGAGCCCATGGTCACCTGGGGCAACCGCCCCTCCGAGGCCGTGCCGGTCACTGCCGCCATCCCGGACGTCGCGGCCGTGGAAGACCCCACCCAGCGCGGCATGTTGCTGGCGGCGCTGGACTATATGGGGCTGAAGGCAGGCACGAAGCTCGCCGATGTGCCGGTCGACTACGTCTTCATCGGCTCCTGCACCAATGGCCGGATCGAGGATTTCCGCGCCGCCGCCGCCGTGCTGCGCGGCCGTCAGGTAGCGCCCGGGGTCAAGGCCATCGCCGTGCCGGGCTCAGGCCTCGTGCGCGCCCAGGCCGAAGCCGAGGGGCTGGACCGCGTCTTCACCGAGGCGGGGTTCGAGTGGCGCTTCTCCGGCTGTTCCATGTGCCTGGCGGTGAATGGCGACACGGTGCCGCCGGGCAAGCGCAGCGCCTCCACCTCCAACCGCAACTTCGTGGGCCGGCAAGGCCCCGATGCCCGCACCCATCTGGTGAGCCCGGCGACGGCGGCGGCGACCGCCATCGCCGGCCGCTTCGCCGACCATCGCGCGCTGGGAGGCTGAGATGGCGAAGTTCGACACGCTGGTCGCGACCGCGGCACCGATGAACCAGCGCGACGTGAACACAGATGCCGTGATCCCCGGCCGCTTCCTGCGCCGCAAGCGCGAGGAGGGGTTCGGCACCTGCCTGTTCCACGATCTGCGCTTTCACGAGGATGGCAGCGAGAACGACGAATTCGTCCTTAACCAGCCGGCCTTCCGGGGCGCGCAGATCCTGGTGGCGGATGAGAATTTCGGCTGCGGTTCATCCCGTGAATCGGCCGTCTTCGCGCTGCACGACTATGGGTTCCGCTGCGTCATCGCGCCCAGCTTCGGGGACATCTTCCACAACAACTGCTTCAAGAACGGCTTGCTGCCCATCGTCCTGCCAGCCGAGCAGGTGGCCACGCTGCGCGCCCAGGCCGGCACCATGCAGGGGGCGCCCTTCACCATCGACCTGGCGGCCCAGACCGTGACCGGGGTGGATGGCGTGGCGCACCGCTTCGAGATCGACCCCTTCCGCAAGCGCCTGCTGCTGCAGGGGGTGGACGAGATCGATCTCACGCTGAGCTTCGAGGACAAGATCGCGGCTTTCGAAGCCGCCCGCTGACAAGAAAAACGAGGGAAACGTCATGATAAGGATTTCGCGGCGCCAGGCGCTGCTGGGGGTTACCGCGTCCACCTGCCTGGCCGCGCCCGCGCTGGCCCAGGGTGCCTACCCGAACCGCACGGTGCGGCTGATCGTCAACTTCGGCGCGGGCGGCGCCGCCGACACGGTGGCGCGGCTGATCCAGCCGAAGATGTCGGAAGCACTGGGCCAGTCCGTCGTCATCGAGAACCGCACGGGCGCGGGCGGCACCATCGGCGCCGTGGCCGTCGCACGGTCGGAGGCGGATGGCTACACGCTGATGTTCGACAGCCCGAACCACCTGATCAACCCGCTGCTTCAGCCCAACATTCCGATCAACTATGAGACCGCGTTCAGCTACATCTCGGGTGTGACCATTCAGCCCTGGGTCTGGATCGTCTCCGACCAGTATCGCGCCACCACCCTGCCGGGCTTCGTGGATGAGGCGCGGGAGAGCGGGCGGCCGGTGATCTTCGGTTCTTCCGGCATCGGCAGTGCCGGGCATCTCTCCGGGGAATTGCTGGGCCAGCGCAGCGGCGTGCCGGTGGAACATGTGCCCTATCGCAGCGGCGCCGAGGCCTCCAACGACGTGGCGGCGGGCAATCTGCAGGTGGCCTGCATCACGGTATCCTCCGCGCAGCCGGCGGTGAATGCGGGCAAGGCGCGCTATATCGCCAGTACCGGCGCACGGCGGTCCGTCGCCCTGCCGGATCTGCCGACCTTTGCCGAAAGCGGCTTCCCGGGCTTCGATGTCACCAGCTGGGTCGGCCTGTTCGGCCCGGCCGGGCTGGCGCCCGAGGTGATCGAGAAGGCCAATGCCGCCATGGGGGTGGCACTGCGCGATGAGACGGTAAAGCAGCGCCTGACCGCCTCCGGCTTCGAGACCGACCCCACCACCCCCGCGGAATTCGCGGCCAAGATCGCGCATGAGCGTGTGGTGCTGACGGAATCCATTCGGAACTGGCAGCGCACATCGCGGCGCTGACCAGGACAGCGCGCTGCCGAGTTCACCCGCCGACGCGGCACCTGGACCCGGCGGTAGCCGTATCGCCCCCCCCCCGTCTGGCACACATCCCTGATCCGCTGCTTCAACTCGGCCTGCGAGCCACGGGCAGCGCAGGCGCGCCGCACCACCATTCCGCTGATCAGCTTCTCACGAACCGGAGATGCAGCCCGTGAACTTGAGCGTCACCATGGAGTGGCGCAGCTGGTCCGCCTCTCCGGCGGTGACCGCTACTCGGTTTCCGTGACGAACTCGCTGAGCGTGACCTCGTTGATCCCCGCCCCGGAGCGCGAGACGAGCCGCATCGCGAAGCGGTCCCAGCGCCAATGGCCGATCAGCAGGTGCAGCGGCCGGCCGGTGACATCGCGCGTCAGGCGCTCCATGCGGAAAGTGGGCGCACCGGTCCGCAGGCCGAGCCGCGCGGCCACCGACTTTGGGCATGGGGCGGCTCCCATCTGGCGTTCCGTACTGACGGTCACGAAGCCCGCCGCCGCCAGCACTTCCTGAAAGGCCGTGGATTCCAAGGCGCGGCGGTTCAGCAGCGCGCCGATCGGCGCCGGCACATAGTTCACGGTATGGAAGACCGGTGCTTCCTCATGGCGGCGCAGGCGCGTCACGCACAAGACCTGCTCACCTTCCTCGATCTGCAGCGCGCGGGCCACCATGCCGTCCGCCAGCTGCCATTCGAAGCCCAGCAGCTCCACCCGCGTGCCGCGCACCAGGTGCAGCGCCACCGACGCATCCTCCAGCGCCGTGACGGACTGCACCAGGCGCGGCTCCGCCACCCGGGCGGCGCGGCCTGCGCTGCGGTGAATCAACCCTTCCTGCGCCAGAGTGTCCATCGCCCGCCGCACCGTGATGCGGGACACGCCAAAACGCGTCCCCAACTCTTTCTCGCTGGGCAGGACGGCGCCCACCGGCAGGCGGCCTTCGTGCATGTCCTCCCGCAGGGTGTCCAGCACCGTGCGATAGAGGGGCAGGTCGCGCTTTTCCAGCTCGGGATCCATCGTTGGCTCAAAACCTGTCATGATAGGTTGCGTGACTCATCATAACAGGTCTATGGTCCCGGTAGAAGAGCGAGGAAACGATCATGCCGGGACAACACCCGCAGCACGCCGTGCGCTGCACCCTGATGCGCGGCGGCACCAGCAAGGGGCTGTACTTCCGCGGCCAGGATCTGCCGCCGCCGGGCGCCGCCCGTGACGCGCTGCTGAAGGCGCTGGTGGGCAGCGAGGACCTGCTGCAGATCGATGGGCTCGGCGGTTCGCGGCTGGTGACGGCCAAGCTGGCGATCGTGTCGCCCTCCGCCCGGCCGGATGCCGATATCGACTATACCTATGGCATTGTCCCGCCCGGGCGCGGGCTCGTCGTCTTCACCAGCAATTGCGGCAACATCTCCGCCGGCGTCGGCCCCTTCGCGATTGATGAAGGCATGGTCGAGGCGCGGGACGGCATCACCCAGGTCCGCATCTTCAACACCAACACCGGCAAGATTCTGATCGCGCATGTGCCGGTGCGCGACGGGCGCGCGGTGGTGGAGGGCGATCTGGCGATCCCCGGCGCGCCCGGCACGGGGGCCGAGATCCTGCTCGACTACCGCGCCACCACCGGTGCCAAGACCGGGCGCCCCCTGCCGACGGGCCAAGTGCGGGACGAGATCGCGCTGGAGGACGGGCGGCGCATCCGCGCCAGCATCGGCGACGTGGCCAACCCCTGCGTCTTCGTGGCGGCTGCCGATCTGGGCCTGACCGGCAGCGAGCTTCCCACCACCATCGATGCCGATGCGGCGCTGATCGCCACGCTGCGCGAACTGCGCGGCAAGGCGGCTGCGATGATCGGCCTGGCGACCGACTGGCGGGAGGCGGAGGCACAATCGCCCGCCTTGCCGCTGATGGTGCTGGTCGCCCCGCCCGCGCCCTACACCGACAGCCAGTCCCGCCCCGTGGCGGCCGAGGCGATGGACCTCCAGGCCCGGCTGATTTTCTACAACAAGTGCCATGAGAGCATGGCCGGCACCGGCAGCATGTGCACCGCCGCCATGTCCCGCATCCCGGGCACCACGGTGCATGCCGCCACACGCCACCGCAACGCGGACACGCTGCGCATCGGCCATCCGCTCGGCGTGATGGAGGTGGTGGTGCGCGCCGCCCCCGGCATCGCCCCGGACAACGTCGCCTTCGAGCGGCTGGCCTTCCGCCGCACCGCCCGCCGCCTGATGCAGGGCACGGCCTATGTGCCGGCCTCCGTCATGGCGCCCCATACGCTTGAGGAGGCACTGTGATGCAGCGCCGCGCCCTGATCGCCTGTTCCCTGCTGGCCGCGCCCGCGCTGCGCGCCCAGCCCGCCTTTCCGCAGCGCGCCGTGCGCATCGTCGTGGGCTATCCGCCCGGACAGACGGTGGACGTGACCGCGCGCGCCTATGCCGCCGCCCTGCAACAGGCCTGGGGCCAACCGGTGGTGGTGGACAACCGCTCCGGCGCCAACGGCATCATCGGCGCTGAGGCGGTGAAGACCGCCGAGGCCGATGGCCACACCCTGCTGTTCGGCACCAGCGGCCAGATGACGATCAACCCCGCCATCTACCGCCGCCTGCCCTATGACACGATGCGGGACTTCGCGCCGGTGGCGCTGGGGGCGGCCAGCCGGCTGTACCTGGTGGCCAACAAGGCCCTGCCGGTCACGAACCTGCCGGAGCTGGTGGCCTATGCCAAGGCGCGGCCCGGCCGGGTCTCCTTCGGTTCCGGCGGCACGGGCATCACCGCGCATCTGGCGATGGAGATGCTGGCAGCCCGCACGGGCATGGAGCTGCTGCACATTCCCTATCGCGGCTCTCCCGCCGCGCTCACCGCGCTGCTGTCGGGTGAGGTGCAGCTGATGATCGACGCCGGCACGCTGCTGACGCCGCAGATCCGCGACGGGCATGTCCGTCCGCTGGCGGTATCCAGCCTGGAGCGCTTCGCCGGCATGCCCGAGGTGCCCACCGTGGCGGAGCAGGGTTTCCCCGGCTTCCAGGTCGTGACCTGGAGCGCGCTATTCGCCCCCGCGGCCACCCCGCCTGCTGTCGTGGAGGCGATCAACGCCCAGATGCAGGCTGCCGGGCGGCTGGAGATGGTGCTGAACACCGTGCGCGCCGGCGGCAGCGAGCCGCGCCCGCTCTCGACCGAGCAGTTCGCGGATTTCGTCCGCAGCGAGCTGGCGCAGTGGGGCGAGGCCGCCCGCGCGGCCAATGTGACGGCGGATTGAGGCGATGGACACCGAACCGAAAGCGGCCGAGGCCAGCCTGGCCGGCCGTGTCGCGCTCGTGACCGGCGCGGGCTCGCGCGGGCCCGGCATCGGCAATGGCCGCGCCGCCGCCATCCTGCTGGCCCGCGCCGGGGCGCGCGTCGGCCTGATCGACAGCCAGGCGGATTGGGCCGAGGCCACGCGCCGCATGATCGAGGCCGAGGGCGGCCAGGCCGCGGTGCTGGAATGCGATGTCACCCGGGATGCCTCGTGCCGTGACGTCGTGGCGGCCACGCTGTCGCGCTGGGGGCGCGTCGATATCCTGGTGAACAATGTGGGCGTGGGCGGTCCGCCGGGAAGTGCCGTGGATCTGGACCTCGAAGGCTGGGACCAGGCGATGCGCGTGAATGTCACGGCCATGATGCTGATGGCCCGCCATGCCATCCCGCCGATGCGCGAGCTGGGGCGCGGGGCGATCGTGAACATCGCCTCCGTGGCCGGGCTGATGGGCGGGCACCCCAGCCTGCTCTACCCTGCCTCCAAGGGCGCGGTGGTGGGCATGACCCGCGCCATGGCGGCGCACCACGGGCCGGAGGGGATCCGCGTGAACTGCGTAGCCCCCGGCATGGTCTACACGCCCATGGTCTCCGCCAACGGCATGTCTGCCGAGAAGCGCGCGCTGCGTCGCGCCCGTTCGCTGCTGACCACCGAGGGCAATGGCTGGGATGTGGGCCATGCGGTCCGCTACCTCGCCAGTGACGAGGCCCGCTTCATCACCGGCACCATCCTGTCCGTCGATGGCGGCGCGGTGGCCGGCCGCCCGGTCGGCGGCGCCTCGCCCGACCATGCCTATCTGCGACCCACGGAGAGCGTCTCGTGACCCAGACATCCAAGCTGCGCGCGCTGCTGGCCGCACCCACCATGGTGCGCGCGCCCGGCGTGTATGACGGCATCACCGCCAAGCTGGCGGCCCAGGCTGGGTTTCCGGCCGTCTACATGACCGGGGCCGGCACCTCCGCCTCGCTCGGCTACCCTGATTACGGGCTGCTGACGATGAGCGAGATGGCCGCCAACGGCGCGCTGATCGCGCGCTCGGTCGATGTGCCGGTGATCGCGGATGCCGATACCGGTTACGGCAATGAGCTGAACGTGACCCGCACGGTGCAGGAATATGAGCGCGCCGGCATCGCCGGCCTGCACCTGGAGGACCAGGGCTTCCCGAAGAAATGCGGGCACCTGGACGACAAGGAGATCATCCCGCGCGAGGAGTACGTGGCCAAGATCCGCGCCGCTGTCGCCGCGCGACGGGACCCGGATTTTCTCATCATCGCCCGCACCGATGCCGGCGCGGTGATGGGCATGGAGGAAGCCATCGCGCGGGCCAACCTGGCGCTGGAGGCCGGCGCCGACATGGCCTTCGTCGAGGCCGCCCGCAGCATGGAGGAGGTGGCCGCCATCCCCCGCCAGGTGCGCGGCCCCTGCCTGCTGAACATGGTGCGCGGCGGCAAAACGCCGGATATGTCCCTGGCCGACGCGGAAGCCATGGGCTACCGCCTGACCATCATGCCCAGCCTGCTGCTGAGCGCGATCATGCAGGTGTGCGACGAGACCCTTCGCGTGGTGCGGGAGACAGACCAGCCGCCTTCCTCGGCCGGCGCGCCCTCGGTGCGGGAACGCTTCCGCCGCTGGGGTGCCGATGAGTGGGACGCGCTGCGCACCCGCTTCCGCGATCCCGAGGATGCGAAGTAATGGCCACGCTGCTGGACAAGCTGTGGGACCCGCATGTGATCGCCGATCTCGGCGATGGCTGGTGGCTGCTGCATGTCGACCGGGTGCTGCTGCACGATCTGTCTGGCTGGCGCGCCATGGAGGAGATGCGCTCTCGGGGCTTGGCCGCCGCCGCCCCGAAACTCGCCTTCGCCACGCCGGACCATGCCGTGTCCACCGCGCCCGGCCGGCGCGGCGACAGCTATGGCCCCGGCGAGAAACTGTGGTCCGGCCTGCGCGACGGCGCGGCACGCAACGGCATCGACTTCTTTGACCTGGGCCAGATCGGCCAGGGCATCGTGCATGTGATGGGGCCGGAGATGGGCATCACCCTGCCGGGCACCACCCTGGTCTGCGGCGACAGCCACACCTGCACCAATGGCGGCCTCGGCGCGCTCGCCTTCGGCATTGGCTCCACGGAACTGGTGCATGTGCTGGCCACCCAGGTGCTGCGCCAGCGCAAGCCGCGCGCCATGCGGGTGCGTTTCGAGGGGCGGCCGGGCCCGGGCGTGTCGCCCAAGGACCTGGTACTGCATCTGGTGGGCAGGATCGGCGCCGATGGCGGCACCGGCCACGCGGTGGAATTTGCGGGCGAAGCGATCCGCGCTCTACCGGTCGAAGGCCGGATGACCATCTGCAACATGGCCATCGAGCTGGGCGCCAAGATGGGCTTCGTGGCGCCAGACGAGACGACCTTCGCCTATATTGCCGGCCGTCCCTATGCGCCCCAGGGCGAGATGTTCGAGCGGGCCGTCGCCGCATGGCGCGACCTGGTCAGCGACGAGGATGCGGTGTTCGACCGGGAGGTGGTGATAGACGCATCTGCTGTGGCGCCCACCGTCAGCTGGGGCACCAGCCCAGAGCACACCATCGCCATCGACGCCGCCATTCCCGCCCCCGAGCAGGCGCCCGATGCCGACCGGCGCGCGGCCTGGGGCAAGGCGCTGGACTATATGGGGCTCGACGCCGGCCGGCCCATCGCCGGCACCCCGGTCGACTGGGTCTTCATCGGCTCCTGCACCAATTCCCGCATCGGGGACCTGCGCGAGGCAGCGGCCGTTGCGCGCGGCCGCAAGGTGGCACCGGGTGTCCGTGCCTGGATCGTGCCGGGCTCCGAGGCAGTCAAGCGCCAGGCGGAGGCCGAGGGGCTGGATGCTGTGTTCCTCGGCGCCGGTTTCGAGTGGCGCGAACCGGGGTGCAGCCTGTGCGTCGCGGCCAATGGAGAGCGCGTGCCGGAGGGGGCGCGCTGTGCATCCACCTCCAACCGCAATTTCGTCGGCCGGCAGGGGCCGGGTGCGCGCACCCATCTGATGGGCCCCGCCATGGCGGCGGCCGCGGCGGTGACCGGTACCCTCACTGACGTGCGGAGGCTGGGCGCATGACACCCTTCACCACCGTGACCGGCGCGGCCGCTCCGCTGATGCAGCCCAATATCGACACCGACGTGATCATCCCCATCCATCGCTTGACCGGTACGGCCAGGGAGACGATGGGGCAGTTCGCGTTCGAGCCACTGCGCTATGGCGCGGATGGCGCCGAGAACCCGGATTTCATCCTCAATCGCCCGGCGTTCCGGGGCGCGCCCATCCTGATCGCCGGTGCGAACTTTGGTTGTGGCTCATCGCGGGAGGGTGCGGTCTGGGCGCTGAGGGGAGTAGGGCTGCGCTGCGTGATCGCCGAGGGATTCGGCGACATATTTCAGGGCAATTGCTATCAGAACGGCATGCTACCCGTCACGTTGTCTGCCAGGACGGTGGAAGAACTGGCGCGACAGGCGGTGCAAGGCGCTCCATTCACGGTCGATCTGATCAACCGAATGGTGATCTCACCCGGAGGGACGTCATACCCCTTCGATATCCCGCCGTTACGCCGGGAAGCGTTATTGGAAGGGTTGGACGAGTTGGCGCAGACACGAAAGCGCCTGGCTGAGATAACGACCTGGCAGGAGCGAGACCAGGAGACCAGGCCATGGGTCTGGCGACATCTTCCCCAAGCGACCAAAGAGGGTTCGACATAGCTGGTCCTATCGCGCAGGAGCGGGGGTGACTCACCTGATCAGATCGGCTCAGGTCCGACTGCACGTTGGCGCACGCCCCGCATTAATTCCGGGTTCAACGACTCACCTCAGCTGCCCGCAAAAGATATCGGGGCCGCAGGGCTCGACCTAGCCGCCCACCGCCCCCTGCGCCTCCACATACAGCGCATAGACCGACTGGCTCGCGGTCATGAACAGCCGGTTGCGCTTGCGCCCGCCGAAGCACAGGTTGGCGCAGCGTTCCGGCAGCAGGATGCGCCCGATCAGCGTGCCGTCGGGCGCGAAGCAGGCCACGCCGTCCTGGCCGGGCCCGCCCGAGAATCCGGCCCAGACATTGCCTTCCGTGTCGCAGCGGATGCCGTCCGCATGGCCCGCGCCGTCGAAGAACAGCCGGCCGTTGCGCGGCATGCCCTCCACCATGTCGTACACCCGCGTCAGCCGATCGCCTGAGGGCGTGTCCACGACGTAAAGCAGCGATTCGTCAGGCGAGAAGCACAGCCCGTTCGGCCGCTCCATGTCGTCGATCGCGATGGTCAGCGCGCGGGTTTCGGGGTCCAGGCGATACACGCGGTAAGGCAGCTCCTTCGGCGCCTTGTCGCCCAGGTAATGGCCGCGGATGCCCGCGCCATTGTCGCTGAACCAGATGCTGCCGTCGGACTTCACCACCACGTCATTCGCGCCCGTCAGCCGCGTGCCCTCGAAGTGAGAGGCCAGCACCGTGACCGTGCCGTCGTATTCCGTGCGCGTCAGGGTGCGGCTGCCGAGCTCGGCACTGATCAGCCTTCCCTGCCGGTCGCGGGTATTGCCGTCGATGTTGCCGCAGGGCTGGCGCAGGGGCGCCACCTGCCCCGTCACCTCGTCCCAGCGCAGCAGCGCGTCGTTCGGGATGTCGGTGAACAGCAGGCTGCGGGTGTCGCCGAAATAGACCGGCCCCTCAGTGAAGCGGAAGCCCGTGGCGATGCGCTCGATGGCGGCCAGCGGCGTGATCAGCGCCTGGAACCGCGGGTCCAGCACGATCACGTCAGGGTCGGGGTAGCGCACCGGCGGCGCATTGGCCTGCCAGCGTGAAAGGTCGCCTGATGCTGCGGGTTGGGATGCCATGCGCGCGGTTCCTTACTGGCGCTCGAAATGCGCTGCCGCGGCCACCCGGCCCCAGCGCTGCGTATCCTGCGCGATGAGATTGGCGAAATCCTCGCGCCCCTGCCCGCCGGGCTCAAGCCCCTGCTCCGCCAGGCGGCGCAGCGTGCCCTCCTCCCGCAGGATGGCCTGCACGGCACCCTCCAGCTTCGCCAGGATGGGTTCGGGCGTGCCGGCCGGAAAGGCGAAGCCCGCCCAGATGCCGCCGACCACGCCCGCCAGCCCGGCCTCGATAAAGGTCGGCACGGCGGGCATCAGCGGGGATCGCGCCTGCGCGCCGATGGCCAGCGCCCGCAGCTGCCCGCCCGCGATGCTGGACCCGGCGGCCGAGATGGTGGCCATCGAGCAATCCACCTGCCCCGCCACCACGGCCAGCATGGCCTGGGCGCCGCCGCGGAAGGGCACATGCAGCATCTTCACGCCGGCCGCCTGCTGGAAGGCCTCCGTCATGAAGTGCGGGGAGCTGCCGCTGCCGCCGGTGCCGAAGCTCACGGCCTCATTGCCCTGCTTCGCGGCGTCGATCAGGTCACGCAGGGTGCGGAAGCGGGAATCGGCCTTCACCACCAGCATGAAGGGGCCTGAGGCCGCCAGCGCCACCGGGCGGAAGGCATGGGCCACGTCCCAGGGCAGGTTGGCGGTGGTGTGCGGCAGCATGGTGTAGCTGTTGTCGATGGCCAGCAGCGTCGCGCCGTCAGGGGCCGCGCGCGCCGCCTCCTGGAAGCCCACGATGCCGCCCCCGCCGGTCCGGTTCTCCACCGTGAAGGGCTGGCCCAGCGTCTCGGAAAGCCGCGTCGAGATCAGCCGCGCCACGATGTCCACCCCGCCGCCCGGCGCCCAGGGCACGATGACGCGCACGGCGCGGCTGGGCCAGGCTGGCTGCGCGCTGGCGAGGACGGGAGAGAGCAGCAAGGGACCCAGGGCCCGGCGGGTGAGATCCATGGTCGGCGTTTCCCAAATTCGTTGGGGTCAGCCTAGGCCGGGCAGACGCCTAACGCAACGTCGTTTCGTTTTTCACGGCATCGGCCATGGCGGCCGGCACCTTGCCACCCAGCGCGGTGGACAGCTCGACCGCCGTGGCCACCAGCAGCCCCGACGCCGCCTGGGCGGCCTGCTGCGTCAGGCGCGTCAGCGGCCCGGTGATGCTCAGGGAGCCGCGGAAGCGCTCGCCCGGCCCGAAGACCGGCACGGCGAGCCCCGCCAGATGCGGGTCCGTGGCGCCGGCGGAATAGATGGGGATCGTCCTCTCCTGGCCGGGCACGCCCTGCGGGCCGAACTGCTTCAGCACCCGCGCGATGGCCGAGTTGTCGAGCGGCAGGCTGTCGCCCTGGCGAACATGCACCCGCAGCGCCTGGGGGGAGTCCACCCGGAACAGGCAACGCCGCATGCCGCCCTCCTCGATGAAGAAGGAGGCGCTCTCGCCGGTGCGCTGGGCCAGCATCTCAAGCCTGGGCATGAGCAGGACGTCCAGCCGGAAGCTGTCCTGGTACAGAGAGCCCAGCCGCAGCAGCTCCGCCCCCAGCCGGTAGGACCCGTTCGGCTGCCCGATCAGGAAGCCGTGCCCCTCCAGCGTCAGGGCCAGGCGCATGATCGTGCTTTTGACGATGCCGGTGCGCTCGGCCAGCTCCGACAGGCTGACCGTGTCGTCACCCTTGCGGAAGGCAGAGAGGATGGTCAGGGCGCGGCCCGCGGCGGCGACACCTTCGAGATTCGGCTTGCGGCGAATGGACGCGCTCATGACGTTCCGATTAACGCAACACCGGCCGGCAGGCGATAGACCCGTGCGGCGGTGCCGGCGAACAGGTTGAGGCGGTCCTCGTCCGGCAGCCCCTCGGTCAGGCGCTTGAAGCCGTTCCACAGCACGGCATAGCCGTAGCTGCCCTTGTCCACCGGGAAATTGCTCTCGAACATGCAGCGCGCGGCGCCGAACATCTCGATGCAGGCCAGCATATAGGGGGCGAAGGCCGCGGCGATCTGCTCGGAGCCGGGCGGCACATCGCCGTCCTCAAAGCCGAAGCCGTTCACCGCCATGCCCATCCCGCCGAGCTTCACCGCGATATTGGGCAGGGCCGCCAGCTTCTCCATGCCCGCGCGCCATTCGGCCATCACCTCGGCCCGCTTGCCGGCATAGGGGCCGGCCCCCAAGGGACCGCCCGCATGGTTCAGGATGATCTGCAGTTCCGGCAACGCGCGCGCCAGGGCCAGCACGTCCTCAAGCTGGGTGTGATAGGCCCAGATATCCAGCGACAGCCCGCGCGGGGCCAACTGCGCGGCCCCCTTCAGGAAGGCGGCCGAAGCCAGCATGCCCGGCGGGGGTGGGATCGGGTTGGAGACGATCTCCTTCGACGGATGCCAGGCGGTGGTGTTGCGGATGCCGCGCAGCCTGTCCCCCGCCACGCGCAGGTGGCGGTCCAGCAACGGCGCGGCGGCCTCGCCCAGCATCAGGTCCACCATGGCCACGATCCCGGCATTCACCCGCGTCGGGCCATAGATGCCGCTGGCGCTGCAGGCCGCGACCCCATTGGCGAATTCCGTCTCGCCGAGGGAGCGTTCCTCCACCGGCCCCTCGGCCCGCAGCATGCCGCGCGCCTGGACATAGACGGTGGCGACGATGTTATGCCCAGTGCCCGTATCGGCCAGCAGGTCATCGAGCAGGTAGCGCGACCCCGGCCGGTCCCACAGGTGGTGGTGGCAATCGATGATGGGCATTCCGGGTTCCAGGATCGGTTCCCGGCGCAGCGCCAGCCATTCCTCGCGGACCGCCAGGTGCGGGCCCTTCGCGGTGCTCATCCGGTTCAACCCAGCCTGATGTTGTGTTCACGCACGAAGCCCTGCCACAGGCTGCTCTGCGCCTCGAAGAAGGCGGCGAATTCCTCGGGCGTGTTGGGCGTGGCCTGCAGGTCGCCGGCGCGCAGCCGGGCGGCCACCTCGGGGTCCTGGATCGCCTCATTCAGCGCGCGGTTCAGCGCGGTCACGATCGGCGCGGGCGTGCCCTTCGGCAGGAACACGCCGTTCCATTCCGAGGTCTCGAAACCGGGCAGCGTCTCCGACAGCGGCGGCACATCGGGCAGCGAGGTAAGCCGCCCGCTGCCGGTATGGGCCAGCGCCCGCAGCGCGCCGTCGCGCACGAAGGGCGCCGAGACGTTCACATTGCCGAAGAACACCTGCACCTGGCCCGAGATCAGGTCGTTCACCGCCGGCGCGCCGCCGCGATAGGGCACATGGTTGAACTGCACGCCGGCACGCTGGGCGAACAGCTCCATCACCAGGTGCTGCAACGACCCGCTGCCGGCCGAGGCCGCGTCCAGCCGGTTGGGCGTGTTCTTCGCCAGGGCGATGAAGGAGGCGATGTCGCGCGCCGGCAGCGACGGGTTCACCAGGACCAGCTGCGGCACGGTGATGGGCCGGAATACCGGCAGGAAGTCACGGCGCGGGTCATAGGTCAGCTGGGGGAACAGCGCGGGCGTGATCGAGATGCCGGTGCCGTCATGCAGGATGGTGTAGCCGTCGGGCGCCGCCTGGGCCACCGCCGCCGCGCCCACCGTGCCGCCGGCGCCCGAGCGGTTCTCGACCACGAAGGGCTTGCCCAGCCTGTTGGACAGGCTGGTGAAGATCAGCCGCGCCACGATGTCGGCGGTGCCGCCCGGGGCCCAAGGCACGATGACGCGCACGGTGCGGGCGGGCCAGCTTTCCTGCGCGAGGGCAGGCGTGGCCAGGGTGCCGAGCATGGCGGCGCGGCGGGTGATCTTTATCAAGGCTGTTTCCTCCTCAGGCGGTGATCGGGCTGCCGCCGGCCGTGACCACGGCGCCGGCCAGCGCGGGGGCGCGCCCGTCCAGCACGGCCACGATGCTCTCGGCCGCGCCGGTGGACATGCCGAGCGCGCCATTGGGCGTATTGGCCGCCAGATGCGGCGTCGGGATCACGCGCGGATGGTGGCGGAACGGGTGATCGGGGCCGAGCGGCTCCTTGGCGAAGACATCCAGCCCGGCCCAGGCCAGGTGCCCGGAATCGAGCGCCGCCAGCAGCGCATCCTCATCCACGATGCCGCCGCGCGCCGTGACCACCAGGATGCCGCCGGCGGGCATCAGCGCAAGCCCCGCCGCATCGATCATGCCGAGCGTCTCTGCCGAGAGCGGGCAATGCACGGACAGCACCTCCGCCTCCCGCAGCAGCTCCGCCAGGCTGTCCAGCCGGGTGCCGGGGCCCGGCAGCGCGCCAGCCGGCAGATGCGGGTCATAGGCAAAGACCCGCATGCCGAAGGCCTCGGCATAGCGCGCCACCTTGGAGCCGATGGCGCCATAGCCCACGATGCCGATGCGCTTGCCCTCGATATCCGGCGTGAAGCGCGAGGTCTTTTCCCACCGGCCCTCGCGCATGCCCTCAATGACCGAGGGCAGGTCCTTCAGCAGCGGCAGCATCATCGCCATGGTGTGCTCGGCCACCGAGCGCGAGTTGGCGCCGGCCGCGCGGGTGACGGTCAGCCCACGCTGCCGGGCCGCCTCCAGGTCGATACCGTCCAGCCCCGCGCCGTGCCGCGCCAGGACACGCAGTTCGGGCAGCGCCGCGTCCATCACCGCCGGGGTGATGCTGCCGTGGCGGTGCAGGATGGCGACGGGGCGATATTGCCGCACGGCCTCGATCAGTTCAGCTTCCGGCGGGTAGTTGGCAGTGCAGATGACACGATAGCCTGCCTGTTCCAGCAAGGCGGCCGCGGCGGGCGCCAGGGTTGCGGCCGTGATCAGGACGTTGCGGCTGTTGTGACTCATGACCTTGTTTCCTCCGGAAACCTCAGGCTTCCAGAGTTCGAAACAAAACACAACGACGTTTCATTATTCTCATGCAGATCGGCTGTCACCGGCAGCCCGACCAGCAGCCGGTAGGGGCCGCGTCGGCCGCCACGATGGTTTGCTGCAGGGATCAAGCCGTACCGCTGCGACTAGCCGGCCTATCGGGGATGAGCCGATCAACTGGGTGCATCAATCCGGCATCAGGCCGCCCCGAGGGAGGCGCCGTCGATCACGAAGCGATACTTCACATCCCCCTTCAGCATGCGGTTGCAGGCCCCGTTGATCGTCTCCGGGCATTTGTCGTTCCCATTCTGTAACGCCGCCCGCCTGGTCGCGCCCACTGATCGGCGAGGCGGATTGTTGAATTCCGTTCAACATGCCGTTCTGCCGGCGGCACGTTCACATTGTTGCCTCCAAGGCAATATCCAACGGCTCTGCGCCGCGCCCTGCCGGGGGCCGGCGCCAGCCATGCGACAGGGGGCATCACCATGGTCAAGCTGACGGTCAACGGGACCGAGCATGAGTTCTCGGGCGACCCAGACATGCCGTTGCTCTGGTACCTGCGGGACATCCAGGGCCTGACGGGCACGAAGTTCGGTTGCGGCCAGGCGCTCTGCGGTGCCTGTACCGTGCACCTGGACGGCGCCGCCGTGCGGTCGTGCCAGACACCGGTGGCCGCCGCCGAGGGCAGCAGCGTCACCACCATCGAGGGCCTTTCACCCGACGGCAATCATCCGGTGCAGGTCGCCTGGCGGGAGCTGAACGTGGCCCAGTGCGGCTACTGCCAGACCGGGCAGATGATGCAGGCCGCGGCCCTGCTGAAGGACATGCCCAACCCCACCGATGACCAGATCGACGACCAGATGACGGGCAACATCTGCCGCTGCGGCACCTACACGCGCATCCGGGCCGCCATTCACCAGGCCGCGCGCCTGCAGGAGGCTGCCCGATGAATGCCATCCTCCCCTCGCCGCGCGGCGGCGTGATGAACCTGTCGCGCCGCGCCCTGCTGATGGGCCTGGGCGCGGGCAGCCTGGTGCTGGCGGCGGGCGGCGCCTCGGCCCAGCAGCGCGCCTTCGGCGGCGCCGCCATGCCGGGCGGCCTGCGCGATGCCCCGAACCTGTTCGTGGCGCTGGCGCGCGACGGCACGGTGACCATCCTCTGCCACCGCTCCGAAATGGGCCAGGGCGTGCGCACCGGCATGCCGCTGATCGTCGCCGAGGAAATGGAGGCCGATTGGGCGCGCGTCGCCGTCGGCCAGGCACCGGGCGATGAGGCGCGCTTCGGCAATCAGGACACCGACGGATCGCGTTCCACCCGCCAGGGCTTCCTGTCCATGCGCCGCGTCGGTGCCGCTGTCCGGCAGATGCTGGAAACCGCCGCCGCCGAGCGGTGGCGCGTGCCGGTGGCCGAGGTCGCTGCCACCAACCACACGGTGGTCCATCGCGCATCCGGCCGCAGCCTGGGCTTCGGTGACCTGGCGGAGGCGGCGTCCGCCCTGCCCGTCCCCGATCGCGCGACGCTGCGCCTGAAGGACCCTGCCGCTTTCCGCTATCTCGGCAAGGGCGAGGCGGGGTTGGTCGACAACCGCGCCATCACCACCGGGCGCGCCGGCTACGGCATCGATACCCGGATGGACGGCATGCTCCATGCCGTCATCGCCCGCCCACCCGTGCTGGGCGGCAAGGTCAGGCGTTTCGACGCCGCCGCTGCTGCCGCCATCCCCGGCGTGCTGCGGGTCGTGCCCATCGAGGCGCCGGCACAGCACGCCCCCTTCCAGCCGCTGGGCGGCATCGCCATCGTCGCGGAGAACACCTGGGCCGCCCTGAAGGGGCGCGAGGCCCTGGTGGTGGAATGGGACGCCGGCCCTCATGGCGCCTACAACTCCACGGCCTATCGCGCCGAGCTGGAGGCCGCGGCCCGCAGCCCCGGCCAGGTGGTGCGCGATGACGGTGACGCCCCCGCCGTCCTGGCCGCCGCCACACGCAGGGTCGAGGCCGAGTACTATGTGCCCCACCTCTCCCAGGCACCGATGGAACCCCCGGTCGCGACAGCCCGGGTCACGGCCGATGCCGCCGAGGTCTGGGCCAGCGTCCAGGCGCCCGAGGCCACCAGGAAGAATGTCGCGGACCGCCTGGGTCTGCCGCTGGACAAGGTGACGGTGAACGTCACGCTGCTCGGCGGCGGCTTCGGGCGCAAGTCCAAGCCCGATTTCGTGGTGGAAGCCGCCATCCTGTCCCGCGCCATGGATGGCCGCCCGGTAAAAGTGACCTGGACGCGCGAGGACGATCTGCGCAACGGCTACCTGCACATGGTCTCGCTGGACCGGCTGGAGGCGGCGCTGGGCGCGGACGGCAAGCCACAGGCGCTGCGGCATCGCACGGTGGGGCCCAGCATCACCTCCACCTTCGTGCCGACATCCGAGCATCAGGGCCCGTTCGAACTGGCGATGAGCGCGACCGGCCTGCCGCTGGCCATCCCGAACTACCGGGTGGAAAACCCGGCGGCGAAGGCGCACACGCGCATCGGCTGGTTCCGTTCGGTGGCCAACATTCCGCACGCCTTCGCCGTGCAGTCCTTCATCGCGGAAATGGCGCATGCAGCAGGCCGCGACCCCAAGGACTACCTGCTGGAACTGATCGGCCCGGACCGGCGTATCGACCCCGGCACGCTGGCCGACCGCTGGAACTACGGCGAGGACCCGGCCCTCTACACGCATGACACCGCACGGCTGCGCGGCGTGATCGAGAAGGTGGCCGCCGAGGCGCGCTGGGGCCGGGCGATGCCCGCGCGCAGCGGCCTGGGCATCGCGGCCCTGCGCTCCTTCGCCAGCTACACCGCCGCCGCGGTGGAGGTGAGTGTGGACGCGCGCGGCAACCTGTCCATCCCGCGGGTGGACATCGCGATTGACTGCGGGCCGGTGGTGAACCCCGAACGTGTCCGCTCGCAGCTGGAAGGGGCCGTCGTGCAGGGCATCGGCCTGGCGATGCTGGGTGAGATCAGCTTCGCCGACGGCGCGACCGAGCAGGTGAATTTCGACACCTATGAGCTGGCCCGCATGGATACCGCCCCGCGTGAGATCCATGCGCACATCATCCCGGCCGGCAGCTGGGACGAGCCGATGGGCGGCGTGGGCGAACCCGGCGTGCCGGTCGTGGCCCCTGCCCTGACCAACGCCATCTTCGCGGCCATCGGCAAGCGCATCCGTACCCTGCCGATCCGCAACCAGCTGGCGGGCTGATGCCCCGGCCCGGCGGGTAGCCCGCCGGGCCCGTTCTTCCGGAGATCAACACCCATGTCGATGAAGAAGGCCGCGCTGGCGGCGTTGCTGGCGCTCGGCTGCGCCACGGGGGCCTCGGCCCAGGAAGCGGCGGCGGAAGGGCGGCGGCTGTTCCAGCAGCGCTGCGCGAGCTGCCACGCCACCGAAACCGGCATCAACCGCATCGGGCCGAGCCTTGCCGGGGTCACCGGCCGCCAGGCCGGGCGGCTGGAAGGCGCGCGCATCACCGAAGCGCTGCGCGGTTCCGGCCTCACCTGGGATGAGGCGACGCTCGACCGCTTCCTGCAGGCTCCGCGCCAGCTGGTGCCGGGCACGAGCATGATGGTCGCGCTGAGCAACCCGGCCCAGCGCGCCGCGGTCCTTGCCTATCTCGCCACCCTGCGCTGATCAGCCGAGCGGGCGGAGCTCCCGCAGCAGGTCGATCAGATGCGCAGCCCCGCCGGCAGCTGGCGCCGGCAGGGGTAACCCGCCCCCGGTCAGGCCCATTCGGGCATCACGATCTCAAGCCGCCTGCGGCACCGCCTGAGGGTCATTGAGGCACAGGACGGAAGGTGGAGAGGCATGGACGTCGCATGCCGGGCCAAGCTCCCGTTCATACAGCCGGCCGGGCCTGCGCGAGGGTGCTACCGCGCCGCCCTCCTGGCCTTCTGCCGCACCTGGGCATTGGCCACCATGCGGGCAATCCAGGGGCCGGTCAGGATCACCACGACCATGCGTGCCGTCTGCATGGCCATGACGAAGGCCATGTCGACTCCGCTGCCGGCGGCGATGATGGCCACCGTGTCCGCCCCACCCGGACTGGTGGCCAGATAGGCGGTCAGCGGATCGACGCCGGCCAGCACCACCATCAGCCAGGCCACACCCGCGCAGAGCACGATCATCGCCATGACCCCGGCGAACAGGCCGGGGAAGGCACGCGCCGCATGGCGCAGGATGGGCCGGTCGAAGCGCGAGCCGATCTGCCAGCCGGCGACGGCATAGGCAGCCGCCAGGAACCAGGGCGGCAGCTCCTGATGCAGGCCGAAGACGTTCTGCGCCAGCACCGCGATGCCGAGCGGCAGCAGCAGCCCGCCCGCCGGCAGCCTGACACGCCGGCCGAGCTCTGCCCCCACAACCACCAGCGCCAGGGTCATCGCGAAATCCCCCCAGCGCAGCGGCGGGAACCAGACGACCGCGGCCGCCACCGCATCGGAGGGGCCGACCCACAGCCGGGCCACCACCGTGGCCGACAGCGCCACCAGCACCAGCCGCAGATACTGCATGAAGGCCACCAGCCGGGCATCGGCGCCATAGCTCTCGGCCATCAGGATCATGGGCGTCGCGGCGCCGGGCGAGGATCCCCAGATCGCGGTGGTGCCCGGCAGCACCTTCCAGCGCGCCAGCAGCCAGCCGAGCGCGAAGCCCACCACGATCACGGCCAGGATGCCGGGGACGAACACGGTCCAGTCGCGCGCCACCTCCATCAGGATGTCGGGCGGAATGCTGCGCGCTATCATGCAGCCGATGGCCGATTGGCCGAGCGCGAAGGCGGGCACCGGAATGTTCACCCGCTGATTGGCCGCCGACATGGCGGCGGAGGCGATCAGCGGCCCGAGCAGCAGCGCGGCCGGCAGGTGCAGCAGTTCCAGCCCCGCCGCCAGAACCACGGATAGGGCGAGCAGCGCCGCCAGGCGCAGGGGCGTGCTCATGCCATGGGTTCCATGCCGGTGTCCTGCTCGGGGAGCCTTCTCGATACTCCCAAGGCGCGCGGCGCGCGACCCGCCTTCCGTCATGCCTGCTGCAGGAATTCCCGCAGGGAGATG
Source organism: Rhodovarius crocodyli (assembly GCF_004005855.1). Classification (GTDB taxonomy): domain Bacteria; phylum Pseudomonadota; class Alphaproteobacteria; order Acetobacterales; family Acetobacteraceae; genus Rhodovarius; species Rhodovarius crocodyli. Next base: position 93,010 of record NZ_SACL01000009.1, on the reverse strand, counting down.
ATGCAACCCGCCTGCCAATGGAGGATGAAGACACCGGTCGCCCGCAGCGGCCGCCCGTCGGGTGCCTGGCCGGAGAGGTTGAGCACCGAGGCGCTGCGCAGGCCGTCATGGCTGACCAGCATGTCCAGGCAGGGGTCGATGTGGCGCCGCGCATCGGGGAAAGTCCGGCAGAAGGCACGCATGCGCTCCAGATGGCGCAGCTTGCCTTCGGGCCTGTCCTCTCCCGTCGGGTGGGCCTTCAGGCGCGGGTCCAGCAGGGCCGCGTAATCCTGCCAGCGGCGCTCGTTCCAGGCCGTGTGGAATTCCCGCAGCAGCAGCAGCGTGCCCCGCAGCGAGGCCTCATGCCCGCGGCGCGCGCCGGTGCTCCTCACGGGGGCCATGGCTCCTCCGGACAACCCATCCTCGGCCTCGCATCCTACTGGTGCGCCCGATGCCGGAGGCGTGAGATCGCGCAAGCCTCACGGTGTCACCGCCGCGGCCGCAGGCGCTCCAGCAGGGACTGGAATCGCGGCAGGCCGCGCAACGCGTCGAAGCGCGCATCGGTGCGGATCCAGGCCGTCGACAGCTCGCCTGCCTCCAGCGCCGCATCCAGCGCATCCAGTGCCCGCTCCGCCTCCCCCAGAGCCGCCGCCAGGGTGGCCCGGGCATAGCAGGTGCCGCGCGCCAGGGCCGCGGCCCCGAGCCGGCGTGCACGCGCCGGCGCACCGAGCCAGGCCTCGACCTCAGGCCCCAGGAACAGCAGCTCCGGGTGGCGGGCACACAGGCGCTCGGCTTCCGGCAGCTGGGCAGTGGCCCCCGCCGCGTCGCCCGCGAACACCTGGCCCAGCACCACATGGGCCAGTGCCTCCGGCGGCAGCGGGCCCGGGCGCAGCTGGGCGAAGCGGCGGGCATGGTAATGCGCTATCGCCTCCGCAATGTCCTGGGAGGCGGAGAAGGGTTCGATCTCCCGTGCCTCGCGGAACAGCAGCTCCGCGTGCTCCTCCTCACCGAACAGGGCCAGGAGCACGCCGTAGTGCCGGCAGGCGCGCGCGTTGGGCGCGAGGCGCAATGCCTCCTCGAAGGCGGCCTCGGCGGCCGGGGGATCACGCGCCATCCAGGCCAGGATGGTGGCGCGCGCGGCATGCGCCTCGACGGAGCCGGGGTCGATCGCGAGCGCCGCCTCGGCAGCGGCGCCCGCGCCCCGCATGGCCTCCTCCCGGCCCATCAGGCCAAGGCGGAACAGGTCGCAATGGCAGTCGGCGATCCCGGTATGGCCGCGCGCATAATCCGGGGCTGCCTCGGCCACCTGGCGGAACAGAGCCATCGCCTTGGCCACGCTGTCGGGGGTCTGCTGGTCCAGCAGCAGCCGCGCGCGATAGACCTTGGCGTGGGCGCGCAGGGCTTGCGGGCCCGGGGCGATGCGCATCTCCCGCATGCGGGAGGAATCGAAGCGCACCCGGCTGAGCAGGGTGCGGGCGATCTTCTCCTGGAACTGGCGGGGCTGGCCGGCCGGCGCGTCGAAGCGGTCGGACCAGACGATCATCCCCTCCGTGTCGCTCAACTCGATGGTTACGCGCAGCAGGCCGCCGTCCAGCCGCACCGCCCCCTGCAGCACGGCATCGGCATTCAGCGCCCGCGCCAGCTCGGCCGCGGGGCGGTCATGGCCCTTGTATTGAAAGGTGCTGCTGCGCGAGGGCAGCCACAGCCCTTCCGACTGGCCCAGGGTGTAGATCAGCTCATCGGTCAGCCCATCCGCGAAGCCCTCCAGCGCCGGGTCGGGCGAAATGGCACGCAGGGGGATGACAGCCACCACCGCGCCCTCTCCCGGGCGGAAGATGTTGTCGCGCGCGGCAGGCTCGGGGTGCCGCTCGCCACGCGGCGCGAAGCTCGGCACATAGCCGCCCACCGGAAGGGAGATCACCACCGGGTCCGTTCGCCCGCTGCCGCTCTGGTAGTCCAGCAGCTTGCGGCGCAGGCGCCGGGCCTCCACCCGCACGGTGGAATCGATGCGCGAATCATAAGGCGGTTCGCGCCCATACAGCGCATTGCCGATCACCACCTCCTTCAGGGCGGTGGCGGCACCGGCCAGCGTTTCCTCCACGATGAAGCGCAGGAAGGCCAGCAGGCGGGCGGAGCCTGCGAATTCGGGGCTGGCCTCGATACGCGCCATCTGCTGCCTGATGGCCTCGGGGGGCGGTGAAGCCGTCGGGGTCATGCTCGCGTCCTGGAAACCCGGTCCGGCCATTTGTTTCGCGCGGGCGCGGCAAGTCAAGCAAGGCAGTGCCGCCCCGGCGGGTGACTCACCGTGAGCGACGGGGGTTCTTACCGGAACTCACGATGCCGCGTGCGGCGCGGCGCCTACCCTTCCGCCGCAACCGGGAGACGATGGCATGAGGCAGACCGCGCGGCGCCTTCTGAGAGGCGTGCTGCTGCTCGGCATGCTGGGCGCGCTGGGGGTGCTGCTCTATGCCGCCACCCTCCCCCCGCCGCTGACCGTGCAGGGCGAGGTCTCGGCCGACCGGGTGGACATCAGTCCTCGGGTGGCAGGGCGCATCGCGCGGCTGGCGGCCGGAGTGGGCGAGGAGATCGAACAGGGCGCGCTGCTGGCCGAGCTGGAAAGCCCCCAGCTGGGCGCGGCACTTCTGGCCGCCCGGGCGGCGCTGGGGGTGGCCATCGCGGAGGACGCGCGCATCCGCAGCACCCGCCCCGAGACCATCGCCATGCGCCGGGCCGAGCTCGCATCCGCCCAGAGCGACGTGGTGCTGAACCAGGAGGCCTATTCCCGCCAGGCGCAGCTTCTGCGCACCGGCAACACACCCCAGGCCCGGGTAGACGAGGCGATCCGCAACCTGGAGACCGCGCAGCGCCGGCGTGACGCAGCCGATGCGGCGCTGCGCCTGGCCAGCACCGGTGCCAGCGAGGAGGAACGGGCCTTGGCCTCCGCCCAGGTCGAGCAGGCCCGCGCGGCCCTGCACCAACGCGAAGTGGATGTGGCGGAACTGGCCGTCCGCTCACCCATACAGGGGCTGGTGACGACCCGCGTGGCGGAGCTGGGAGAGAATTTCAGCGCGGGCGCGCCGCTGTTCTCCCTGATCGACATGCGCCGCCTGTGGCTGACCTTCAACCTGCGGGAAGACCTGCTGGCGGGCCTCGCCATCGGCGACCGCTTCGAGGTGACGGTGCCTGCGCTCTCGGCCGTGCGGATCGCCGTCCGCGTCACGATGATCAACGTCCAGGGGCAATACGCCACCTGGCGCGCCACCCGCGCCACCGGGGATTTCGACCTGCGCACCTTCGAGGTGCGGGCCGTGCCGGTGGAAGCCGCCACCGGCCTGCGCCCGGGCATGAGCGTCATTGCCGCCTGGAACCGCTGAGATGCGCGCCGCACCCGGCCTCTCCGCCGGGCCCTGGCTGGTGTTCCGGCGGGAGCTGGACCGGCTGCGCCGCCGCCCGCTGCTGCTGGTGCTGTGCACCGCCGCCCCGCTGTGCCTGATGGCGCTGCTGGCCGCCGTGTTCAGCGCGGGGCTGGCCACGCGCCTGCCCGTCGCGGTGCTGGACCTGGATGGGTCGGAGCTGTCGCGCGGCATCATCCGCCTGGTGGACGCAACGCCCGACAGCGCCGTGGCCCTGCGCGCGGGTGATCTCGCGGAGGGGCGGGCGATGATCCTTTCCGGGCGCGCCGACGCGCTGCTGCTGCTGCCCCGCCACCTGGAGCGCGACGTCAGTGCCGGGCGGCGGCCGGAGGTGGTGGTCTTCGTCAACAACCAGATGATGACCACTGGCGGGCTCGCGCTGCGCGGCATCAGCGCCGCGGTGCCGGCCGTGGCGGGCGGCATCCGCCTGTCGCTGCGCGGCGCCCAGGGCCAGCCGCTGGAGGCCGCCCAGGCATCCCTCCAGCCGGTGCCCGTGCAACTGCACCCGCTGTTCAACCCGGCGCTGAACTACGCGCATTTCCTGCTGGCCGCGCTGATGCCGGCGCTGCTGCAGATCGTGGCGGTGGTGGGCAGCGCCTATGCCGTGGGGTTGGATGTCGAGACCCCCTACCGGCTGCGCATCCTGCGCCGGCTGGGCGGCGGGCTGTGGGCCGGCATGCTGGGCAAGCTGCTGCCCTATACGCTGCTGTTCCTGATCGTGCTGGGGCTGGGGGATGCGGGGCTGTTCGGCTGGCTCGGCCTGCCGCTGCGCGGCGACCGCGGGCTGCTGCTGCTGGCGGGGGTGCTGTTCCTGCTCGCCTGCCAGTTGATGGGCGCGCTGCTGGCGCTGGTGCTGACGCCGATGGGCAGCGCCGTCAGCATCGGCACGCTGATCACGGCCCCCGCCTTCGGCTTCATGGGCATCGGCTTTCCGCGCCTGGCGATGAACGGCTTTGCCCAAGGCTGGGGCGCGCTGCTGCCCGGCACATGGTACCTGCAGGCCCGCATCGACCAGACGCTGCGCGGCACGCCGCCCGAATTCTCCTGGCATCCGGTGCTGGTGCTGGCGGCCTTCGTCGCGGGGCTGGCCCTGCTGGTGGCGCTGCGGCTGGAGGCACGCCGCGCATGAGGGCGGTGCTGGCCGTGGCCCGGCACGAGCTGGCCCGCATCTTCCGCCTGCGGCCGGTCTTCTCGGTGATGGTGCTGGCGCCGCTGATCTATGCCGTGCTGTACCCCCAGCCCTATGTGAACGAGGCGCTGCGCGACGTGCCGCTGGCCGTGGTGGATCTGGACGGTTCCACCGCCAGCCGGGACTTCCTGCGCCGGCTGGACGCAACGCAGGAGGTGGCGATCGCACTGTCCGCCCCCGACCTGCCCGCCGCCCAGCGCGCGGTGTGGGAGCGGCGCGTGCACGGCATCCTGGTGCTGCCGCCGCATTTCGAACGCGACCTGCTGCATGGCCGCGCCGCCCCGGTCGCCCTCTATGCCGATGCGGGATACTTCCTGATCTACTCGCGCATCGCGGCCGGGGTGGGTGCCGTCGCCCGCACCCTGGGTGCCGAGGTGGAAGCCGGGCGGCTGATCGCCATCGGCGTAGACCCAGCCCTTGCCGTCGCGGCGACGGACCCGATGCCGCTCACCACCGTCTCGCTGTTCAACCCGCAGGGCGGCTACGCCACTTATGTGCTGCCGGGCGCGTTGGTGCTGATCCTGCAGCAGACGCTGCTGATCGGGATGGGTCTGCTGGCCTGCATGGCGCCCGCCCCCGCCGCCGGGCCTGTGGCGCTGGTGCTGGGGCGCCTGCTGGCAGGGGTGGCGGTGCAGGCGGTGATGCTTCCCTTCTACCTGGTGGGGCTGACGTGGCTCTACGGCATTCCGCGCCTGGGCGGGCTGTGCGCGATGGCGCTGGTTGGGCTGCCCTTCGTGCTGGCGGTGGCAGCGCTTGGCCTGCTGGCCGCGGCGGTGCTGCGGCGGCCCCTGACGGTGCAGCTCGCCACCGCCGCGATGGGCCTGCCGGTCTTCTTCCTCGCCGGTTTTGCCTGGCCACCGGAGGCCATACCGGGATGGCTGCGGCCGGTCGCGCAGGCCCTGCCCAGCACATCCGCCATCGATGCCTTCGTGCGCATCGCGCAGATGGGGGCTGCCCCCGGCCTGGCCGCCGGACAGATCCGGCTGCTGGGCCTGCTGGCTGCGCTCTACGCCGGCCTTGCTATGCTGATGGAGGCGCTGCGCGCATCGCGCGCCGCCACCGCCCGGGCGTCTGGCCCATCACCCGCCGGAACAGGCGCGTCAGGTGGGATTGATCGCTGAGGCCGCAGGCCAGGGCGATATCGGCCAGCGAGGCGTCGCTGTTCAGGATCAGCCACCGGGCGTGGGCGATGCGCCGGCGGGTCAGCCAGCCATGCGGCGTGCAGCCCAGCCTGGCCTTCAGAAGCCGGGCGAACTGGCAGCGCCCAAGCCCGGCCGCGGCGGCCATTTCCGGCACGGTAATCAGCCGGTCCATGTGCATGGCCACGAAGGCCTCGACCCGGCTCATGCGCCAGGCGGACAGAAACGGACCCGAGGGAACGGGCGCCGCATAGGCCCGCCCGCCCCCGTGCGAATACTGACCTGCTTCCATGCGCCCCCCGGCAACTGCCCTGGGCGCGCAGACTAGGAAGCGGTCACGGATGGCGGGCGTGTCTCACGGTGAGCGCGCTCGGCGCTCAGCGCGCGGGCTCCACCACGGCGGCAGTGCCGGGCGCCAGCTGGCCAGGCGCGGTCGGCGCCTGGCGGCGGTTGCCGCGCGGCCCGGCGATCACGCCGGCCGGCGCCTGCTGGCCCGGCTGCACATAGGTGATGATGGGCCGGCCCGTTCCGGGTTCCGTGCTCGTCACCACCGGAATGCCGCGCGGGGCGAGGTCACCGGTAGCGGGCGTCACGCGCTCGACCACCAGGCGGCCGTCGGAATTGCCGGTCACCACGGCCTCGCCGCCCGACACGCCCATGTTCATGCGCGGGCCGAGGGTAACGAGCCGGTTGGCGCCGTTGATGTTGGCGAAGAGCGCGGTGCCCGGCGGGGTGTTCAGCACGGCGGAAAGCGGCACCATGCCCACCACGGCCCCCGTCTCGTCGACGAGCGTATGCAACTGCTGGGGGTTCACGGCGGTGGGGCCGGGCACCGGAGCCGGCGTGTCGCAGGCGGCGAGAGCGAGGCCCGCGACCAGGGGAAGTATCGGCAGCATGCGGTTCATGGTTGTCGTCCAGCTCCTGTTTCAGAGGCGCGCCGGTCAGCCCGCCCGCGCCGACTATGGCGGCGCGGCGCGGGGCGGGCTTGGACGATTGGCGCATGCCGCGGGGCAGATCCCCGCCCGCCCCCCTCAGGCCAGCCTGGGCAGGCGCGCCAGGTCCCGCAGGATGCCCAGCGCCTCGCTCAGCCTTTCGACCGAGGGTGCGGCGTTGACGCAGATGCGCACGGCCTGGTCCTCTGCGGCGCGTCCCATCTCGAACAACGGGCTCGGCGCCACGCCCACGCCGCGTTGCGCGGCCCGGCGCGTGAACTCCTCCGCCGTCCAGCCCACCGGCAGGCGCATCCACAGGTGAAACGCCGCCGGATGCTGCCTGACCCGCAGCCCGTTGAAGATGCCGGCCGCCACGCGCTGCCGCCACGCGATCTCCTGCCGCACGCGGGCACTGATACCGCTCAGCGCGCCGCTCGCGATCAGGCGGCTGATCCCCTCACCGGCGAGGCTGGAGGCCATGAGCGTGGTGGCGCGCAGCGCGATGCCCAAAGCCTCCTGCATCGGGCGCGGCGCCTTGAGGTAGCCCAGCCGCCAGCCAGGCCCCACGATCTTGGAGATGCTGGTGACATGGATCGTGCGCCCGGGGGCCAGCGCCGCGAAGCTCGGCAGAGAGGGCTCGATGAGGAAGCCGTAGACGTCGTCCTCGATGATGGTCACGCCGAGGCGTTGGCAGACCTCCAGCACCTCCTGCCGGCGGACGAGCGACATGGTGGCGGTGGTGGGGTTGTGCAGGGTGGGCGTGCAGACCAGCGTGCGCGCGCCGCTGCGCCGGCAGGCCAGCTCCAGATAATCGGGCATCAGCCCTTCGGCATCCATGCGCACGGGCACCAGGGGGCGCCCCAGCATGGCGGCGGTGGATTTCAGCCCGTAATAGCCCAGCTCCTCCGTCAGCACCGGCTCGCCGGGCCTGGTCTGCGCGGCGATGGCCAGCATCAGCCCATGCTGGCCGCCGCCGGTCAGGATCACGTCCTCCGGCGTGGCCTCGATGCCGAAGCCGCGCAGCCACTGCGCCCCGGCATCCCGGTGCCAGGCCTGCCCCACATCCGCCTGCCCCGAGAGCAGCCCCGCCAGTTCGCGTTCCGAGAATTCCATCGCGGCGCTGATCGCGGGCAGGCCGTGCACCGGCGCCGTGGGCGGGAAGTTATGGGACAGATCGACGAAATTCCCGGCCGGCGTGCCGTGGGACAGGGTGAAGGGCCCGTCATGCCCATGGGGAGGCGCGATGAAGGTGCCGCGCCCCGTCTCCCCCTGGACCAGGCCGCGCTTCTGCATCTCGTGATAGGCGCGCGTGACGGTACTGACATTGAGCGAGAGGGTTCCGGCCAAGTCGCGATGCGGCGGCAGCCGGTCGCCGGGCCGCAGCTCACCGGCCTGGACGGCGGCGGCCAGGCACTCGGTGATGGCCAGGTAGCGCGGCCCCGACATCGCCGGCAGCGCGCTGAGCCATGATGGAAAAGCCATGCGACACCTCGATTGTCTGCATGACCGTGTGAATCGTCCGGCGTCCCCGGGGCGGATTTCATCACCTTGCCCCCGCCTTGTCCAATGGCGATGCGGCCAGGCCGCAATTGCCGCCCGCCGGGCGGCATTTCCCGTCGCGGCCACGCGCCGCCCCCTGCGAGAATAGCTTCCAGCCGAAGGGAAATCGCCATGGCGCAGACCGACCGCGACGACGATCCAGCCGAGATCCCCTATCGGGGGCATGGCATTCCGAAGCTCGGCTTCGAGAATTACTGGTACCCGATCCTGCGCGCCGCCGAGGTGAAGAAGAAGCCCAAGGCCGTGCGTCTGGCGGGTCGCGACATCGTGGTCTATCGCGACGACGGCAAGCTCTATGCGCTGGACGACCGCTGCCCGCACCGCGGCGTGAAGCTCTCGCTCGGCGAATGCTCCTACAAGGGCACCGGCACCATCAGCTGCCCCTATCACGGATGGACCTTCGACGGCTCGAACGGCCGGCTGGTGGCCGCCATCATGGACGGACCCGACGCGCCGATCACCCGCAAGGTGACGATCAGGCATTACCCGATCCGCGAATTCGCCGGGCTGATCTGGCTCTGGCCCGGGGAGATGGAGCCCTCCGTGCTGGAGGAGGACATCCCGCCCTATATCGGCCGGCAGGACGAGTTCTTCACCATCCCGATGTACACCGACTACAAGTGCAACTGGCGCTGGCTGGTGGACAATTGGGGCAACGATCACCACGCGCAGTATGTGCATCGCTCCTCGCCGGAGCTGATCTTCCAGCCCGTCCTGCCTTTCGCCCTGACGATCGAGCCGAAGCCCCTGCCCTCCGGCAAGGGCATGTCCTTCAAGCGGTCGGGCGGCATGACCAGCGCGGAGTTCCCCGGCCTCGGGCGTTTCCCGAACAATGAGTGGTGGCGCTTCATGAAGCCCACCGGGCGCGGCAACGTCTCGGGCTTCCAGGAATCCAAGGCGCACAAGGTCTACGGCATCCAGAACCAGTCGGAGCTGTGGCTGCCCGGCCTCATCATCGTGGGCCGGCTCAGCGGCGAGTACGCGCTGATCCAATGGGCGGTGCCGATCGACGAGAACACCACCCGCTGCTTCAACATCAACAATTTCCGCAGGCTTGGCCGCATGCGTGAGATGTACGACCGCCTGCACTACGCGGTGTGGCGCGGCTGGGCGCATGACCGCATCTTCTCCGACCAGGATAAGGTGCTGGTCGAGGCGGTGGTGCCGGGGCCCGAACGCCTGTCCAAGAGCGACACCGGCGTGATCGCCTGGCGCAAATTCGCGGGCGCCAACGCGCGCCGGCCGGAGCCCGCGGGCAAGGCCAGTCTCGATGTGGCGTGAGGCGGCGCCGCCCCTGATCTTCGTGGTGCTGCTGCTGGCGGCGTGGGAGGCGGGCGCGCTCTGGGGCGGGCTCGACCCCTTGATCATGCCGGCGCCGAGCGAGATCGGCGAACAGCTCGTCCTCGGTTTTTCCAGCGGGGTCTATCCGTTGCATCTGGGCGTCACGCTGGCGCAGTCGCTGGCGGGCTTCGTCATCGCGGTGGCGATGGGCGTGGGGATCGGGGCGCTGATCTCGATCTCGCCCCTGGTCGAGCGCACGCTGAACCCCTTCCTGATCGCCTTCGAGGCGATGCCCAAGATCGCGTTGGCGCCGCTCGTCATCGTCTGGTTCGGCTACGGCATGGGCTCCAAGATCGTGCTGGCCGCGGTCATCGCCTTCTTCCCCGTCCTGGTCAGCACCATCCTCGGCCTGCGCGCCTGCGACCCCGGGCGGCTGGACGTGATGCACGCGCTGGGCGCGAGCCGCGGGCAGGTATTCCGCATGGTGCGGCTGCCGGGCGCCCTGCCCTTCATCTTCTCGGGCGTGAATGTCGCCGTCGTGTTCGTTCTGCTGGGCAGCATCGTGGGGGAGTTCGTGGGGGCCAAGGCCGGGCTCGGCACGCTGATCCTCTATGCGAACGAGAACCTGGAGACGGCGCGCACCTTCTCGATCCTGGCGATGCTGGCCGCCCTCGGCCTGCTGCTGCATTTCGGCGTGGCCGCCCTGCGCCAGCGCCTGTTGTTCTGGGCGGAGCCGCGCCGCGGCACGCCAGGCCATTGACCGGCCAAGGGAGAGACAAGCGATGATGATGCGAGAGATCAAGGAACCGGCGGATATACTGGACCCGCGCCACTATGACGGCGTGCGCCGGCCCTATCACTCCGCCGAGACGCTGCCGCCCTGGTGCTACACCTCCCAGCGCTTCTACGAGCGCGAGAAGGACGCGATCTTCAAGAAATACTGGAACTGCATCGGCCACCACAGCCGGGTGCCGGATGCCGGCAGCTACCTGACCATGACCTTCTGCGACGTGCCGCTGATCATCGTGCGCGGCAAGGACATGGTGGTGCGCGCCTTCATCAACTCCTGCACGCATCGCGGCTCCATCATCATGGAGGGCGAGGGCAGCTGCAACGTGCTGAAATGCCCGTATCACGCCTGGGCCTTCTCGCTGGAAGGCGACCTCATCGGCACGCCGCTGTTCGAGGAGAGCGAGCATTTCCAGAAGGCCGACCATGGGCTGACGCCGATCCGGCTGGAACTGTGGTGCGGCCTCATGTGGATCAACTTCGATCCCAACGCGCCGGAGTTGGCCACCTATCTGGGTGACCTGTCGGACCGCGTGGCCCCCTGGAAGACCGAGGAGATGGTCTGCGTCGCGCGACGCGAATTCCCGGTGAAGGCCAACTGGAAGTTCTACGCGGAGAACTGGTCCGACGGGTATCACGTGCCCTTCGTGCACCAGACCACGCTGAACAAGAAGCGCGTGTCGAAGCGGGATTTCCACGATCCCAAGATCTATCTCGGCAACTACCTGATGCACTGGACCTATTTCAACGGCAGCCGCGGCACGCCGGAGGGCGAGGCGAAGTTCCCCGAGCTGGACCTCCCGCCCGAGCTGAAGATCGGCACCTTCTTCCCCTATGTGCACACCAACGCGATGATCGGCTTCGCCATCGACATGGTGAGCTGCACCGAGATCATCCCCGAGGGCCCGGGCGCCTGCCGGCTGTTCACCACCACCATGGTGCCGGAATCCACCGCCGCGCTGCCCGACTTCCAGCAGACGCTGGAACTGTACCTGAAGTACGCCGACAAGGTGCGCGACGAGGACGTGATCGCGGCCGAGCGCCAGCAGCGCGGCGCGGAATCCGCCCTCAACCGCCCGGGCTGCTTCACGCCGCAGGATAAGCTGGTGCACGACCATGATCTCTGGATCCTGGACCGCGTCGTCGGCAACGCCGCACCCTGATGGCCACGCCGCTCATCGCCGTCCGGGACCTGACGAAAATCTACCCCACCGCCCGGGGGGAGCAGGTGCAGGCGCTGTCGCGCGTGAACCTCGACATCCGGCCGGGCGAGTTCGTCTCGCTGGTCGGCCCCTCGGGCTGCGGCAAGACCACGGTGCTGCGCATCCTGGCCGGGCTGATCCGCGACTATGCCGGCAGCGTCAGCCTGCGCGGCCAGGCGATGCGCGGCCCCAGCAAGGATGTGGGCGTGGTATTCCAGGACGCTAACCTGATGCCCTGGCGCAGCGCGGAAGCCAACGTGATGCTGCCGGTCGAGGTACTGGGCCTGGACCGCAAGGCGATGCGCCCCCGCGCCAAGGAACTGCTGGCGATGGTGGGCCTGGAGGGCTTCGAGCGGAAGCTGCCCAATGAGCTGTCGGGCGGTATGCGACAGCGCGTGGCCATCGCCCGCGCGCTGATCCATGACCCCGCTTTGCTGCTGATGGACGAGCCCTTCGGCGCGCTGGATGCCATGACGCGCGACACCATGAATGTGGAGCTGGGCCGCATCGCCGCGCGCTCGAACAAGACCGTCTTCCTCATCACCCACTCCATCGCGGAGGCGGTCTTCCTCAGCGACCGCGTGCTGGTGATGTCCAGCCGCCCGGGCCGCATCGTGGAGGATATCCGCATCGAGCTGCCCCGCCCGCGCGACCTCGACATCATCGCCTCGCCCATCTTCTCCAGCACGGTCGTGCGCATCCGCCGCCTGCTGGACGGCGAGGACGCCACGGCCCTGCCGAGCATAGCGCATTGACCGACGCGGCCCTCCGGATCGCGATCCCAGAACCCAGGCCGCGCGGTGCGCCGCTCTGGCTGCGCCGCCGGCCGGAACTGGTGCTGACGCCGCTGGTCTTCCTGGTGCTGGTCGCGCTGTGGCAGGCCGTAGCCTGGAGCGGCGTGGTCAGCGCCTTCGTGCTGCCCGCGCCCTCGGCCATCGCGGCTTCGCTGGTCGCGGGGCTGCGCAGCGGGCTGTTCCTGCAGCACGGGCTGGTGACGCTGGCCGAGGCTGCGGCGGGCTTCGCCATCGCGGTGGCGGCGGGGCTCGTCGTCGGCACCCTCATCGCCGAGATCAGGCTGCTGGAGCGTACCGTCTATCCCTGCCTGGTCGCGATCCAGACCATGCCCAAGATCGCCCTGGCGCCGCTGCTGGTGGTATGGTTCGGCTTCGGGCCCGGTTCCAAGATCGCGGTGGCCGCGATCATCTCCTTCTTTCCCATGCTGGTCACAACCATCGCCGGGCTGCGCGACACCGATCGCGGGCGGCTGGACGTGCTGCTGGCGCTCGGCGCGGCCCCCCTGCGGTGCCTCGTCTCGGCCAAGCTGCCGGGGGCGCTGCCGCATGTCTTCTCGGGGCTGTCGATCGCCGCGGTCTTCGCCCTGACGGGGGCCATCGTGGGCGAGTTCGTGGGGGCCTCGGCGGGGCTCGGCTACCTCATCGTGCAGGCCAATGCGCGGCTCAACATCCCGCAGGTCTTCGCTCTTCTCCTGGTGCTCGGCGGTATCGGCGTCCTCGCCTACGGCACCATTCAGGCGCTCCGGCGGCGCCTGCTGTTCTGGGCGCCGAAGGAAGAACGGAGCAGCCCATGACCCAACGTCGATCCCTCCTCGCCGCCGGTGCCGCCCTCGCGGCGGGCGGCCTCGCGGCGCCGGCCCTCGGACAGGCGCTCGCCAAGAGCAGCTTCGGCCCGACCACGACGGACATCTCCACCGGCCACGCGGCCCATTCCTCCCTGCCCCGCGCATTGGGCTATTGGCGTGAGGAAGGGCTGGACGTCGAGGTGTTCGGCATCGCGGGCAACACGGCCGGGCTTCAGCTGATCACCAACAACAACATCGACTTCATCTCGATTTCCGGCGACCAGATCCTGATGGCGCGCAACCAGGGCATGGCGATCAAGGCCGTCTACATGCACGCCCGCCAGCCCATCAACCGCATCGTGGTGCCCAAGGCAGGCGGCGTCACCAGCATCGCGCAGCTGAAGGGCAAGACGCTGGGCATCCCGGTGCTGGGCCCGCAGCCCTATGCGACCGCCGCCTTCCAGGAGGCGGGGCTGGATATCGAGAAGGACATCCGCCAGGTCGCGACCGGCACCGGCGCGCCGGCGCTGCTGGCGCTGCGACGCGGGGACATCGCGGGCTGGATCTCCTGGGACACCGCGGTCGCGGCGCTGGAGAACCGGGGCATGGAATTCACTGAGCTGCGCCCCAGCTTCTTCGGTGACCTGTTCGGCAATGCCATCATCACACGTGAGGCGCTGCTGCGCGAGAACCCTGCCCTGGTTGTGAAGATGTGCCGCGCCATCGCGAAATCGGTGCATTTCGGGCTGACCAACCCGGAGGCCGCCATCCGCATCCACTGGCAGCTCTATCCGCAGACGCGCCCGCAGGGCGGCGACCCGGCGCAGGTGATGGCCGAGGCCAAGCGCGTCTTCCTGTCCCGCTTCAGCAGCTATGCGCTGGAGGGCGTGACGAAATACGGGGAGAGCCTGCCCTCCCAATGGGCGCGCCTGAAACAGCAGATGGTGGCCGCCAACGAACTGCCGGCGGACCACGACCTGAACGCGGCCTTCGACGGCAGCTTCATTGACCGGATCAACGAGTTCGACCGCGATGCGGTGGCCGCCCAGGCCCGCTCCTGGAACGGCTGAGCGGAGGGCCCCGCATGATCCTGATGCCGCCCATGCTGTTCCACACGCTCAGCGATGGTCCCCAGCGCGTGGCGCCCTTCAGCCACGCGGTCTCGATCGGCCCCTGGGTGTTCGTGACCGGGCAAATGCCGACCGACCCGCTGGACAATACCCTGCCCCTGCCCGAGGGGGTGGAAGCCCAGACCCGCCAGGTGATGGCCAACCTGACCCGGGTGTTGGAGGGGCTGGACTGCAGCCTGGCCGATGTCGCCCAGGCGCGCATCTACCTCACGCATTTTCAGCGAGACTATGAAGCGATGAACGCGACCTATGCCGCGTGCTTCCCGGCCGATCGGCTGCCCGCGCGCACCTGCGTGGGCGTCACCGGGCTGGCACGGGACGCCCTGGTGGAGATCGACCTGCTGGTCTACCGGCCGGGCAGCGAAGGCGCCTGATCCTGGCTTCCCGAACCCTGCACCGAGCCGGCGCGGCGGCAGCCCCTTGATGGCGCGCTGCCGCGGGCTTGACGGTCGCGAAAGCGCGACTTTATATATAAGGATACTCTAATTTAATAGGTCATGAACCCCCTCCTCCACCCCGGCAAGGACGCCCGCTGATGGACGTCCTTCTCTCCCTCTCCTCCGGCGGCCTCGTCGGTTTCGTGCTGGGGCTGATCGGCGGCGGGGGCTCCATCATCGCGACGCCGCTGCTGCTCTACGCGGTGGGCCTCTCGCCGCATGTGGCGCTCGGCACCGGGGCGCTCGCGGTCTCGGCCAATGCCTTCGTGAACCTCGCGGGGCATGCCCGCACGGGCAATGTGCGCTGGTCGGTCGCGGCCGTCTTCTCGCTGGCGGGCGTGCTGGGCGCGTTCGGGGGTTCCACGCTCGGCAAGGCAGTGGACGGAGAGCGGCTGATCCTGTTCTTCGCGGGCATGATGGTCGTGATCGGCCTGGCCATGCTGCGACCCCGGCCCAAGGGCGGGGCCGATGCGCGGGCCGCGATGTCGCCGCGCATGGCCGCGCGCACGGGCGGCATCGGCCTCTGCGTGGGGCTGCTCTCGGGCTTCTTCGGCATCGGCGGCGGCTTCCTGATCGTGCCGGGGCTGATCCTGGCCACCGGCATGCCCATGATCCAGGCCGTCGGCACCTCCCTGTTCGCGGTGGGCGCCTTCGGGCTGACCACCGCGCTGAACTACGCGGCCTCGGGCTATGTGGATTGGGCGGTGGCGGGTGAGTTCATCGCGGGCGGCGTGCTGGGCGGCTGGATCGGCATGCGGCTGGCCCTGCGCCTGGCCGGCGGCCGCCACGCGCTCAACCGCATTTTCGCGGGCATCGTCTTTGCCGTCGCGGCCTATATCATCTGGCGATCGGCCTGAACGGCCCAACAGGAGAAACGGTCATGTCCCACCCCGACGTCACGCCCTTCTTCGACCCGGACACCAACACCATCAGCTATGTGGTGAAGGACCCTGCCTCCTCCGCCTGCGCCGTGGTCGACAGCGTGCTCGACCTCGACTACGCGGCCGGGCGGATCGGCCATGCCTCGGCGGATGCGATCATCGCCCATATCCGCGCCCGCGGCCTCACGCTCGAATGGCTGATCGAGACGCATGTGCATGCCGATCACCTCTCCGCCGCGCCCTATATCCAGCAGGCGCTGGGCGGGCAGATCGGCATCGGCGCCAACATCACCGTCGTGCAGGACACCTTCGGGAAGGTGTTCAACGAGGGCACCGAATGGCGCCGCGACGGCAGCGAGTTCGACCGCCTGTTCCAGGACGGGGACCACTACATGATCGGCACCATGCGGGCCACCGCGCTGCTGACGCCGGGCCATACCCCCGCCTGCATGACGCATGTGGTGGGCGATGCGGCCTTCGTCGGCGACACGCTGTTCATGCCCGACGGCGGCACGGCGCGCGCGGATTTCCCGGGCGGCGACGCGCGGGTGCTGTTCCGCTCCATCCACCGCGTCCTGGCCCTGCCGCCCGAGACGCGGCTGTTCATGTGCCACGACTACGGCCCCAACGGCCGGGCCATCGCCTGGGAGACGACAGTGGCCGAGGAGCGCGCGAACAACATCCATATCCGCGACGGCGTGACGGAGGACGAGTTCGTGACGATGCGCGAGAAGCGCGACGCCACCCTCTCCATGCCGCGCCTCATCATCCCCTCCATCCAGGTCAACATGAAGGCGGGCAAGCTGCCCCCCGCCGGGCCGGACGGGAAACGCTACCTCAAGGTGCCGCTGGACCTGTTGTGATGAGCACGCATTTCACTCCCCTGGCCTCGCTGCTCGGCGGCGGGATGATCGGCGCGGCGGCGGCGCTGCTGTGGCTGTCGCTCGGCCGCATCGCGGGCATCAGCGGCATCCTGGGCGGCCTGTCGTCGGGTGGCCTGTCGTCGGGCGGTAGTGAGCGCGCCTGGCGGCTCGCCTTCCTGGCCGGGCTGATCGGCGCGCCGCTGGGCTATGTGGCGTTCATCGGCATGCCGGGCACCGAGATCGCGGCAGGCCCCGTCACGCTGGTGCTGGCCGGGCTGCTGGTGGGGTTCGGCACACGGCTGGGCTCGGGCTGCACCAGCGGCCATGGGGTGTGCGGCATCGCCCGCCTCTCGCCGCGCTCCATCGCGGCCACGCTGGTCTTCATGGCCACGGCGGCGATCACCGTCTTCATCACCCGCCACCTGACCGGAGGCTGAGCATGCCCACCATCCTGCCGGCACTGGCGGCCGGCGCCCTGTTCGGGCTCGGGCTCATCGTCTCCGGCATGGCCAATCCGGCGAAGGTCCTGGCCTTCCTCGATATCGCGGGCGAGTGGGACCCGAGCCTCGCCTTCGTCATGGGGGGGGCCATCCCGGTGGCGGCGCTGGGCTTCGCCCTGGCAAAACGCCGCGCGGCACCGCTCTGTGCCCCGGCCTTTTCGCCGCCCACGAAGCAGGGGCTGGATGCGCGGCTGCTGGGCGGCGCGGCGCTGTTCGGCATCGGCTGGGGGCTGGCCGGCTTCTGTCCCGGCCCTGCCCTCGCCTCCTTCGCCTTCGCGGGCTGGAAGGCGCTGCTGTTCGTCGCGGCCATGCTGCTGGGCATGGCCGCCTTCGGCCGGCTCAGCCGGCCAGCACCTGGTCCAGCGCCTCGATGAACATGTCCGCCTGCTCCGCGGAAAGGCACAGCGGCGGGCGGATCTTCAGGATGTTGGCGGCGGGGCCCGAGGCGCTGATCAGCACGCGCTTCTCGCGCAGCGCATTCACCACCCGCCCGGTCAGGGCCGTGGCGGGCTCCTTCGTCGCGCGGTCCGTGACCAGTTCCAGCCCGACCGACAGGCCCGCGCCGCGCACGTCGCCGATCGCCTCATGCCGCGCGGCCAGCGTGTTCAGCCCGGCCCGCAGATGCGCGCCGACCTTGGCCGCGTTCTCGGCCAGCCCTTCCTCGGCCAGCACCTGCAGCACCGCGAGGCCCGCCGCCGCCGAGACGGGGTTGCCGCCGAAGGTGTTGAAGTAGCGCGCCTGGCCGCCGAAGCGTTCCAGCAGTTCCGGCTTGATCACCAGCCCCGCCACCGGGTGGCCGTTGCCCATGGGCTTGCCCATCGTCACCATGTCGGGCTCGACGCCATGGCGCTGGAAGCCCCACATTGCGCCGGTGCGGCCGAAGCCCGGCTGCACCTCATCGGCGATGAACAGGGCGCCGGCCGCGCGCGCCGCCTCGGCCGCCTGGGCCAGGAAGCCCGGCGGGTCCGCGAAGACGCCGTCCGAGGTGAACATGGTATCGACCAGCAGCGCGCAGGGGCGGATGCCGTGGCGGCGCAGCCGGGCGAAGGCCGCCGTGATGTCGGCCGCGAAGCGCGCGGGCATGTCCGCCCCGCCGCGATAGGCATCGGGCGGCGCCACCGTCTCGACATGGCGGCCGAGCGGCACGCCCTCACCCAGAGAGGGCGAGAGCTCCGCCAGCGCCGAGGTCACGCCGTGATAGGACAGCGAGGTGACGACGATGCCCTCGCCGCCCGTATGCGCGCGGGCGATGCGCAGGGCCAGGTCATTCGCCTCGGACCCGGTGCAGGTGAACATGGCGTGGCCGAGCGAGGCCGGGAAGGTCGCGAGCAGCGCCTCGGCATAGTCCAGCACCGTGTCGTGCAGGTAGCGGGTGTGGGTGTTGATCCGGGCGGACTGCTTCGCGATCGCCTCCACCACGCGCGGGTGCGCATGGCCCATCGAGGCCACGTTGTTGTAGCAGTCCAGGAAGCGGTTGCCCTCGGCATCGAACAGCCAGGCGCCCTCGCCGCGCACCAGATGCACCGGGTGCTCGTAGAACAGCCGGTAGGCGGGGCCGAGCAGGCGGCGGCGGCGCGCCACCATCTCGCGCTCACGCTCATTCAGCCCTGATACGGCGTTGGGGTCGAAGGCATTGATCATGGCCATGCCCTTCGGCGGGGCGGCGGTGTCGGACATGGTGTTCATCCCAGTTCAGCGAGGGTCTGCAGCCCGGCGCGGGCACCGGGCATGTTGCGCAGGATATAGGTCGCGTTCTCGGGCTGCATGCCCGCGCGCCAATGGGTGATCAGCACGGTCAGCGCCATGCGGGTCGCCATCATGACCGGCAGCAGCGCGACATGCGCGGCCGGAAGGGAATGCACGGAGGCATAGCCCGCCACGAACTCCTCGACCGCCTTCATCGGCTGCGGCCCGGGCATGACGAGGTAGGAACAGGCGGTCGCGACCTCCTGCAGGATGGGCGCGCGCACGGCGTCGCCGAAGTCGATGATGCCGGCGAAACGCCCCTGCTCATCGGCCAGCACATTATGCGGGTTCAGGTCATTATGGATCACCTGGCCCGGGAGCGCGGCCAGCAGCGGCGCGGCCTTGTCCTGGAAGGCATCGAGGGCCGCGGCGGCGAGCGCGCGCAGCGCGGGGTCCGCCACCTTGTCCAGCAGGTGGCGCAGTTCCGGTGCCTCCCGGATATCCCACAACAGGCGGCGCCCGTCGGCGGGGTGGGCGAAGCCGGCCAGCGCCGCGTTGAGCTTCGCCGCGCGCATGCCGAAGCCGAAGGCATCGGCGGTGCGGTCCTCACGCGGGCCGCCGGGCACGAAGGTCAGCACGCGCAGCAGGCTGTCGCGCCCGTCATCCAGCCGGTGCCGGCATTCGGTCCCGCCCGCCAGACTGCGCACCACGCGCGGCAGCGGCAGGTCGGTCGCGGCCTCCAGATGCAGCAGCAGCCGGGTCTGGAAATCGGTGACGGCCGCTTCCTCATCGGGGTGGGAGACCTTGACCAGCAGGGCCTCGCCCTGGTCGGGCGTCAGGCGGAAATTGCGGTCGCGCTCCCCGCCCAGCGGCGTCAGGCTGCCGCGCAGCCCCCAACCGGCCAGCAGCGCCTCAGCCAGCGCATCAGGCCGGACGAGAGGTGGCGGGGCGAAAATCAGCGGGTCATTGAGCGGGCTGCCGGGGAGCGGGCTATCGGGGAGGGGACTGTCGGAGGCGGCGCGAAGCATGCCTGCATTTTGGCATGACAAATTCCAAATGTCACACGTGACATGCCAAAATTCCGAGGCTAGGCTTTCCGTCATGAAGCGCGTGCCCGCCTCCGCCGCCGACCTTCCCGCCATGCCGGTTCTGGACCGCATGACGCTGGACCGTCAGGCCTATCGCGTGGTGCGTGAGGCACTGATGAGCGGACGCCTGCGCCCCGGCCAGGCCATCACCCTGCGCGGCCTGGCGGAGGCGCTGGGCGTCAGCCGACAGCCCGTGGGCGCGGCCCTGACCCGGCTGGAGACGGAAGGCGCGCTGCTGGCCTCCCCCGTCTCGGGCCGGCTGTATGTGCCGTCCCTGACGCCGGCCGAGCTTCAGGAACTGCTCGAGATCCGCGTGCACCTTGAGGGCCTCGCCGCCCGCAAGGCCGCACGCCTGATCACGCCAGAGGAGCTGGAGGACGTGCGCGCCCGCTGCCGCGTGCTGGAGGCCGAGGCCGATGCGGCCGACTGCCGGGGCTATGCCATGGCGAACTGGGCCTTCCACGCGGCGGTCTACCGCTCAAGCCACTCGCCCATGCTGTGCTCGGCCATCGAGCCCTTCTGGCTGCGCATCGGCCCCTATGTGGAGCTGATGATGCCGGACCGGGCCTCGCTCATGGCCTCCATCCCCACCCATTGGCAGGTGGTGGACGCACTGGCCCGGCGCGACGAGGCCGAGGCAGAGGCCGCGATCGCGCGCGACCTCAGTGAATCCGCCCATGCCCTGATGGCGCTGCTGCGAGCAGCACCCCCCGCCCCTTCCCGGCCGCGCGCCCTGCCCGGCCTGCTCGACTGACTGATTTACCGACTGACTGACTGAACCAAGAAAGGCGCAGAAGCGCCGGCACACGGCTCACCTCTTGCTCGGAGTTTCCCCGATGCATAGACGCGCGTTGTTGCAGACCTCCGCCGCGGCCGCGATGGCCGCCCCTGCCGCCGTGCGCGCGCAAGGGCAATCCACGCTGCGCTTCATTCCCGCCAGCGACCTGACCACGCTGGACCCGCATCTGGTCGCCGCCTGGGCGCCGCGCAACCACGCGCAGATGGTCTATGATTCGCTCTACGGCACCGGTTCGGACTTCAAGCCCGTGCCGCAGATGGCCGCCGGCCACAGCATCGAGCAGGACGGCAGGCTGTGGAAGATCACCCTGCGCGAGGGCCTGCGCTGGCATGACGGGCAGCCGGTGCTGGCGCGGGACTGCGTCGCCAGCCTGCGCCGCTGGGGCACGCGCCACGCCTTCGGCGCCATGCTGATGCGCGCCACGGCGGAGCTCAGCGCGCCCGACGACAAGACCATCCAGTTCCGCCTGCACGCGCCCTTCCCGCATCTGCTGGAGGCGATCTCTCCCATCACCGGCCCGATGTGCGCGATGATGCCCGAGCGCCTGGCCCAGACCGACGCCTATCGCGCCATCACCGAGATCATCGGCAGCGGCCCGTTCCGCTATGTCGCGAATGAGCGCGTGGCGGGTGCCCGCAACGTGTACCAGAAGTTCGAGGGCTATGTGCCCCGCCCGACCAGCGAGGGCACGGGTTGGACCGCCGACCCCAAGGTCGTGCATTTCGAGCGCGTGGTCTGGACCACCATCCCCGACCCCGCCACCGCCGCATCGGCCATGATCAGCGGCGAGCAGGATTGGTGGGAGACGCTGAACCCCGACCTGGCGCCCCTGATCGGCCGCAGCCGCCACCTGCGCACCGAGATCACGGACAAGACCGGCATCCTGCTGTTCATCCGGCCGAACCACCTGCAGCCCCCCTTCAACAACCCCGCCATCCGCCGCGCGGTGCTGGGCGCGATCG
Source organism: Rhodovarius crocodyli (assembly GCF_004005855.1). Lineage (GTDB taxonomy): Bacteria > Pseudomonadota > Alphaproteobacteria > Acetobacterales > Acetobacteraceae > Rhodovarius > Rhodovarius crocodyli. The sequence goes on along the minus strand of NZ_SACL01000009.1, from coordinate 71,601 downwards.
ACCAGCCCTATTTCATGCAGGCGCTCAGCTCAGATCCTTCGATGTACAAGACGCCCTACGGCTTCTTCTGCCCGGACACGCCGATGGCCAGCGACGCCGGCATGCAGGCCCTGACCGGCCCGCGCGACATCGAGGCCGCGAAGCGCGCGATCCGCGAGGCGGGCTATAACGGGGAGAAGGTGACCTTCCTCGTCGGCTCCAACGTCTATTACGTGAAGAGCATGTGCGACGTGGCGGCGGACCTGTTCACGCGCCTGGGGCTCAACGTGGATTACGTCTCGACCGAATGGGGCACCATCATGGCCCGGCGCGAGAAGCAGGAGCCGGTGGACCAGGGCGGCTGGAGCTGCTTCGTCAGCGCGCAGTCGGGTGCGGACCATCTGGGCCCGGTCAGCAACAACCAGCTGCAGGCGAACGGCACCGCCCCCGGCTCCCAGGCGGGCTGGCCCACCAGCCCCCGGCTGGAGGAGCTGCGCACCGCATGGCTCGGCGCGCCCGACACCGCCAGCCAGCGCGCGATCTGCGAGGATGTGCAGCGCCAGGCGATGCAGGATGTGCCCTACATCCCGCTCGGCCAGTTCTTCCAGCCCTCGGTGATCCGCAACGACATCACGGGGGTGAATACGGGCTTCCCGACCTTCTGGAACGTGCGGCGGCGCTGAGGCGGTCATGAAGTTCGTCTCCTACTGGCACGACACGGCACCCGCCTTCGCGGGTGCATCGGTCGCGCCGCCGGAGGGCCGCGTGGATGTGGCCGTCATCGGCGGCGGCTTCTGCGGTCTGTCGGCCGCGCTGGCCTTGGCGAAACGCGGCGCGCGTGTGGCCGTCATCGAGGCCGGGCAGGTGATCAATGCCGGCTCCGGCCGCAATGGCGGGCATTGCAACAACGGCTTCTCGCCGTCCTTTTCCGTGGTGGTGGAACGCTACGGGCTGCAGCGCGCGACGGCGCTGTACCGCGCCTTCGACGCGGCGGTGGACGGGGTGGAACGGCTGGTGGCGGAGGAAGGCATCGCCTGCCACTTCCGCCGCAGCGGCAAGCTGAAGCTGGCGGTGAAGCCCAGCCATTACGAGGCGATGCAGCAGAGCTTCGAGCAACTGCATCGCCACGCGGACCCGGAGGCGGTGATGATCCCGCCCGCGGAACTCGGCGCCGAGGTGCATTCCGGCAGCTTCCATGGCGGCATGGTGATGCCGAAATCCGCCCAGATGCACATGGGCGAGTTCGGCCTGGGCCTGGCCGAGGCCGCCGCCCGGCGCGGCGTGCGCGTCTTCGAGAACACGCGCATGACGAAGCTGCGGCGCCTGGGCGGCACGCGCTATCGCGTCGAGACCGACAAGGGCGTGCTGGAGGCAGGCCAGGTGCTGCTGGCCTCCGGCGCCAGCATGCAGTCGCCGCTGTTCTTCCGCCGCCGCATCATCCCGATCGGCACCTTCATCGTGGCGACCGAGCCCCTTTCGGACGAACAGGTCGCGGGCTTCCTGCCGGGCCGGCGCAATGTCGTGACCACGGCCAATGTCGGCAACTACTTCCGCATCACGCCCGACAACCGGCTGCTGTTCGGCGGCCGCACCCGCTTCGCCCTGCCGGGCGAAGGTTCGGACGCGAAAAGCGGCCGCATGCTGGAAGCGCGCCTGCGCGAGTTCTTCCCCCAGTTGAAGGACATCCGCATCGACTATTGCTGGGGCGGCATCGTGGACGTGAACCGCGACCGCTTGCCCCGCGCGGGCGAGCGCGACGGGCTGTTCTACGCCCTCGGCTACAGCGGGCACGGTGTGCAGATGTCGGTCGAGATGGGCGGCCGCATGGCCGCGATCATGAGCGGCGAGACGGTCGCCAACCCCTTCGAGGACCTGCCCTGGCCCCCGGTGCCCGGCCATTTCGGCCCGCCCTGGTTCCTGCCGCTGGTCGGCCTCTATTACCGCTTCAAGGACGGCATGAAATAATGACCAAGATGCTGCATTTCGCCTGGTTCGGCGGCCCGAGCGCCGAGGTGTGGGACACCGATAGCGCCGAGCTGTACGACTGGCGCCGGGGCGAGCTCTACATGGACATCGCCCGGATGTGCGAGCGCGCCTGCATGGACATGGTGCTGATGGCCGATATCGCGGGCATCCCCACCACCTATGGCGGCAGCGCCGACCACTACGTGAAGTACGGCCAGCAATGCTACATGGACCCCGCGCCGATCCTGGCCATGATGGGGGGCGCCACGCGCCACATCGGCCTCGGCGCCACGCTGTCCACCAGCTTCTACCCGCCCTTCCTGCTGGCGCGGATGATGGGCACGCTGGACCACATCACGGGCGGCCGCGCGGCGTGGAATGTCGTCACCTCCTTCAGCAAGACGGCCGCGCAGAATTTCGGCATGGACGCGCTGCCCGAGCATGACGAGCGCTACAACATCGCCGACGAATACCTGGAGCTGACCCGGCGGCTGTGGGACAGCTGGGCGCCGGATGCCGTGATCCAGGACCGGAAAAGCGGCGTCTATGCCGACCCCGCGAAGGTGAAGACGCTGAACTTCGAGGGGAAGTATTTCCGCTCACGCGGGCCCATGACCTTTCCGGCGACGCCCCAGGGCCATCCGGTCATCGTCATGGCCGGCACCTCCGGCCGCGGCCAGGCCTTCGCGGTGAACAACGCGGACATGGTGATCGCGCACAAGAACAGCATCGCGGACATGCGCACCTACAGCACCCAGCTGCGCGAACAGCTGGCCGCCGCCGGGCGCGACCCTGCCAGCTGCAAGATATTCTTTTCGATCAAGCCCGTGATCGGCGACACGCCTTCCCAGGCCGAGGCGAAATGGGCGCAGCACTATGAGGATTCCAACCCGGAATTCGGCCTCAGCTACGTCTCGGCCATGCTGGACCTGGATCTCGCGGATTTCGACCTCGACAAGCCGCTGCCGCCCGACCTGAAGGTGCAGGGCATCCAGGGCAAGCTGCTGAAATACACCCAGTCCAAGAAGGACATGACCCTGCGCGAGATCGCCAAGCATGAGGGCATGCGCGAGACCTATCCGATCTGGGGCACGCCCGAGCAGGTGGCGGATGCCATCGAGCAGGCGGCGGTGGAGGGTGGTGCTGACGGCTTCCACTTCCGCGGCCATGTCGGCGACTACGGCTACCTGACCGAGATCACGACCAAGCTGATGCCCATCCTGCAGAAGCGCGGCCTGGCCCGCACCAGCTATGCCGGGCAGACGCTGCGGGAGAACCTGCTGGCCTTCTAGGCCGGCCCGTTGAGGATGCCCTCGATCAGGCCCCGCAGCAGGGGCCTGATCGCATCGTCATGTTCCTCCTGCAGCGGCTCCGCGCGGACGACGTGGCGCAGGATGCCGATGCCGGCAAGGCAGGCCGCGAGCAGCGCGGCACGCTGCGCGGAGGGGGCGGCGAGCTTCGCGTCGAGGGGGTCGACCACGTCCCTGAACAGGGCATTCCGCAGGATCGGGATCGCCTCCCGGCTCAACAGGTTGCGCACGATGATGTCCAGCGGGTCCACCACGCGCAGCGCGCGGTCCAGGCTGGGTTCCAGCAGCCGCTCGGTCAGGCGCTCGGGCAGATCGGCCACCTCGCCCGACAGCACCTGGCGGGCCTGGAAGGCGACGGAGACCACTTCCTCGAACAGGCGTTCCTTGGAGCCGAAGCTGCGATGGACCAGGGCCACGTCGATGCCCACATCGGCCGCGATGTCGCGCAGCCGCGTCTCCTCATAGGAATACTGCGCGAAGCGCAGCATCGCGGCCTCTAGGATCCGGCTCTTGGTTGTCCGCCTGGCGATCGGTTCTTCCAGCTGGGGAGACATGCCACCTTCCTCCATGACAGGAAAATGGCGGAATTCACGCGCGGCGCAATGCCGCCTCACTTCAGGAAGCGACGGAACCGCCCCAGGGAGAACAGGAAAAGTGCCGCGCCGATGCCCAGCAGGGCCAGGAACTGCGGCCAGACCACATCCAGCCCCGCGCCACGGAACAGGATGGCCTGGGCCAGGATGACGAAATGCGTGTTGGGCGCCAGCAGCATGATGGCCTGGATCGCCTCGGGCATGCTCTCACGCGGGGTCATGCCGCCCGACAGCACCTGCAGCGGCAGCAGCACCAGGATCATCAGCAGGCCGAATTGCGGCATGGAGCCCGCGGCGGTGGCCAGGAAGATGCCGATGCAAGTGGTGGCGAACAGCTGCAGCGCCGTGCCCGCCAGGAACAGCGGCACCGAGCCCTCGATGGGCACCGCCAGCAGCCCGCGCACCACCAGATAGATCGACACCGCCGAGGCCAGCAGCACCACGAGCCCCATGGACCAGATCTTGCTCAGCATGATCTCGACCGGGGAGACCGGCATGACCAGCAGATGGTCGATGGTGCCGTGCTCGCGCTCGCGGATCAAGGCCGCCCCGGTCAGCACGATGGACAGCATCGTGATCGAGGAGATCACGTTGTGGATGGAGCCGAACCACGCCTTGTCCAGCTGCGGGTTGAAGCGGGCGCGCAGCACCAGATCCACCGGGGTGGCGGTGGCGGCGCCGCTGCGGCGCAGGAACTCCGTGATCTCGGCCGAGACGATGGACTGGATGTGCCCCGCCCCCGAGAAGGCCTGGGTCATGCGGGTGGCATCGACGTTCAGCTGGATGGAGGGCGCGCGCCCGGCCAGCAGGTCGCGCTGGAAGTTGGGCGGGATGTCGAGCGCGAAGGTGTCGAGCCCCGCATCCATCCGGCTGTCCATCTCGGCCATGGTGATCAACCGGGGCACCACGAAATAGGGTGGGTAGAAGGCCAGCGCGATGCGGCCGGATACCGGGGAGCGGTCCTCGTCCACGATCGCGATGGCGGCCCGGCTCAATGTCTCGGGCATCGCGCGCGATGCGGTGTAGACCGACAGCGTGAAGGCATAGACGATCAGCAGCAGCAGCATCGGGTCGCGCAGCAGGCCGCGCAGTTCCTTGATGCCCAGTTGCAGGACATTGGCGATGCGCATGCTCAGGGCGCCTGCTTGCGCAGCAGCACGACCGCCAGGCCGAGCAGCACGGGGATGGCGAGTGCGAGCGCCAGGAAGGCGTCACCCAGCTCCGCGAAGCCCAGCGCCTTGGAGAAGGTGCCGCGCGCGATGGTGATGAAATGCGTCGTCGGATAGACGCTGCCGATGACCGCCCCCGCCCCTTCCAGCGAGGAAACGGGATCGGTCATGCCCGAATACTGCACGGCGGGGATAAGGGTGATGAGGGCCGTGCCGAAGATGGCCGCGATCTGGCTGCGCATGAAGCTCGAGATCAGCAGCCCCATCGCGGTGGAGCAGACGACATAGAGCAGCGCCGCCGCACTCAGCGCCCAGAAGCTGCCGGACATGGGCACGCGGAAGACGAACAGCGCGAAGCCCGTCAGCATCAGGAAGTTCAGCAGCGCCAGCAGGATATAGGGCGCCTGCTTGCCCAGCAGGAACTCAAGCCGCGTCACGGGGGTGGTGTAGAAATTGATGATGGAGCCCAGCTCCTTCTCCCGCACCACGCTCAGCACGGCCAGCATGGCCGGGATCATCATCAGCAGCAGCGGCATCACGGCGGGCACCATGGCCACGAGGCTCTGGATATCGGGGTTGTAGCGATAGCGCGTCTCGATCTGGAAGGAGGCGGCGGCGGTGCCCAGCACCTCCCGCGCCTTCTGGGTCAGCCAGGCGGCGTGCATCCCCTGCACATAGCCGCGCACGGTCTCGGCGCGGGAGGGCATGGCGCCGTCGATCCAGGCGCCGATCTGCACCTGGCGCCCGCGCGCCACGTCGCGCCCGAAGCCGGGTGGTATCTCGACCACCAGGCTGAGTTCCCCGTTGCGCATCCGCCGGTCCAGATCGGCATAGTCGGTCACGGGCGGGCGTTCGGAGAAATAGCGCGAGCCCGAGATCTGCAGCGCATAGTCGCGGCTGACCGTGGTGTCGTCCCGGTCCAGCACCGCGTAGGTCAGGTTCTCGACATCGAGGTTGATGCCGTAGCCGATGACCAGCATCAGCAGCACGCTGCCCAGCATGGCCAGCGCCGCGCGGATGGGGTCGCGCCGCAGCTCCAGCGCCTCACGCCGGGCATAGGCCATCATGCGCTGCGGGCTGAAGGCGCGTTGGGCGGGCGGGGCCGCCGGCTGCGCCGCGGCCGCGGGTTCGGGCGGCGCCTCCTGGCCCGAGGCTTCCTCCAGATAGCCGATGAAGGCTTCCTCCAGGCTCGCGGCCCCGCGCCGCTGCCTGATCCCGGCCGGGGTGTCGCTGACCAGCACGCGGCCCGCATGCATCAGCGAGATGCGGTCGCACAGCTCGGCCTCGTTCATGAAATGGGTCGAGACGAAGATGGTCACCCCATCCTGGCGCGACAGCTCCCCCAGGATGCGCCAGAAGGCATCGCGCGCCAGCGGATCCACGCCCGAGGTGGGTTCGTCCAGGATCAGCAGCTCCGGCGCATGGATCATCGCGACCGCCAGCGACAGGCGCTGCCGCAGCCCCAGCGGCAGGGCATCGGGCAGGCTGTCCAGATCCTCGGTCAGGTCGAAGCGGCGGGCCATTTCCGCGATGCGGGCGGGAATGCGGGCGGCCTCCATGCGGAACAGCCGCGCATGCAGGTCCAGGTTCTGGCGGACCGTGAGCTCGGAATAGAGCGAGAAGGCCTGCGACATGTAGCCGACGCGCCGGCGCACCTCCATGTCGTTCGGGTCCACCTCCTGGCCGAACAGGCGCGCCCTGCCCTCGCTGGGCGCGAGCAGGCCGGTCAGCATCTTCATGGTCGTGGTCTTGCCGCAGCCGTTGGAGCCGAGGAAGCCGAATATCTCCCCGCGCGCGATGCGGAAGCTGACGTCGTCGACCGCGGTGAAGCCGCCGAAGCGCATCGACAGGCCCTCGGCCTCGATGGCCACCGCCTCCTCGGCCCCGGCCGGGCGCGGCGGAATCACGAGGGCGCTGTGCCCCTGCCGCCGCTGCTCGGGCAGCAGGGCGATAAAGGCGGCATCCAGCGTGGGCGCGCCGGTGCGCGCCAGCAGCTCGGCGGGGGTGCCGGTCGCGAGCACCCGGCCGGAATCCATGGCGACCAGCCAGTCGAAGCCCGCCGCCTCCTCCATGTAGGCGGTGGCGACGATCACGCTCATGCCCGGGCGGCTCTGGCGGATGCGGTCGATCAACTGCCAGAACTGCCGGCGCGAGAGCGGGTCCACCCCGGTCGTCGGCTCGTCCAGGATCAGCAGGTCCGGGTCATGGATCAGCGCGCAGCACAGGCCGAGCTTCTGCTTCATGCCGCCCGAGAGCTTGCCCGCCGGCCGGTCCGCGAAAGCCGAGAGGCCGGTGCCGCGCAACAGATCCGCGATGCGGCGCCCGCGTTCCTCCTGCCCCTGCCCGAACAGGCGGCCGAAGAAGTCCACATTCTCGAACACCGACAGGGTGGGATACAGGTTCTTGCCCAGCCCCTGCGGCATATAGGCGATGCGCGGGCAGCTCAGCCGGCGATGCGCCGCATCGGCCATGTCCCCGCCCAGCACCTCGACGCGCCCGCCCCTGATGGCCTGGGCGCCGGAGACCAGCGCGAGCAGGCTGGACTTGCCCACCCCGTCGGGCCCGATCAGCCCCACCATCCGGCCCGCGGGGATGTCCAGCGTCACGCCGTCCAGCGCCCTGGTCGCGCCATAGCTGAGCGCGACACCCGACAGGCGCGCAACGGGCCCGGCATCGGGTGCGGTGGTCACCGCACCAGCGTTCCGGTCATGGTCGCGGGCCATTCCGCATCGGGGGCCAGCCGCACATAGGCGACACCCGGCACGCCTGCCTTCACCTGGGTGATGTAGCGGCGCAGCAGCTCGGGCGCGATGCGCGCCTTGATGCGGAACATCAGCTTCTGGCGTTCCTGCGCCGTCTCCACGCTGCGGGGCGTGAACTGCGCCACATCCGCCACGAAGGAGACGGTGGCCGGGATGATGAATTGCGGCGCGGCATCCAGCACCAGGCGCACCTCCGCGCCATAGGCTAGCCGCCCGGCCTGCTCGGCGGGCAGGAAGAAGTTCATGGTGACATCGGCCAGGTCCACCATGTTCAGCACCCGGCCGCCGGCGGCCAGCACCTCACCGGGCTGGGCCACGCGGTACTGCACGCGCCCGTCGCGCGGGGCCTTCAGGTCGCTGTCCGCGATGTCGACATCGATGCGCTCGATGGTGGCGCGCGCGGCCTCGACCGCCGATTGCGCGTCGACCACCTGGGAGCGCGCCGTGCCGATCGCGGCATCGGAGGCCGCGAGATTGGCGCGAGCGGCACCCAGCGCGGCATCGGAGCCGAGGGAGCGGGCGCGGTCGTCGTCCAGCAGCTGCAACGGGGCGTTGCTGGTGCGCGCCAGCTGCTCCGTGCGCGCCAGCCGCGCATGGGCGGCCGTGCGTTCGGCCTCGCGCTGCTCCACCACGGCGGCGGCGGCCGTGCGCTCGGCCTGGCGCTGCGTCACCAGGCTCTCGGCCGTGCCGATCGCGATCTGGGCGCGGCGCATCTGGGCCTCGGCCTCACGCCGCTGCGCGGCGAGCGGCCCCGTGTCCATGCGCGCCAGCAGCTGGCCCGCCTGCACGAACTCGCCCTCATTCACCAGTATCTCGCGGATGCGGCCCGCGATCTTGGTGGAGATGTCGATCTCCACCGCCTCGATCCGGCCATTGCCGCTGGCGATGCCCGGCGGCAGGCCCGGCGGAGACAGCCACCGCCACCCGGCATAGCCGCCGCCCGCAGCGATGCCCACGGCCGCCAGCATGGCGCCGCGCCTGCGCAGTGATGTCACCCTGGAAGTCCCTTCAGCGCGCGGCGCCGGTATCGGGCGAGACCGCCGACTGGAAGGTGCGGAAGGCGCGCCCCGCTTCCTCGGTGCAGGCGCTGGAGGCGCTGCGCAGGTAGTCGAACTGGCAGCACAGCACCTCGGCCGGGCCGGAGCACGCGGCGAGCTTCGCCGCGAAATCGGCCTGGCTCTGCAGCGCGCGCGCCCAGGTGCCCAGGCTCTGCTGGTAGAACTGCGTGTAGAGGGCGGCGGGCGCCTCGGACATCGACTTCAGCATATCGGTCGCGACGCCGACGCCCGGCGGTGCGGCCACGGTCTTCTTCTCCGTCATCGCAGGCTCCTGTGGGAACGGGTTGTGGTTGGCGTGTCGTTACTCCGTCGATTCAATGACGATTGCATTGACATGAGTCAACAGACGTTGACCATTCCGCTATCGAACTACTAGATTCGGCATATGATCAGCGGGGCACCCCGCCCCCATCCCCAGCGAACCGCATCCCCGCCCGGGGAAGACGTCACGTTTGGGCCAGCCCCCATTGCCCTGGGGCCGCCCGCAGCGGAGATCCCGAATGAGCATGTCCCCGATCGTCGACCTGGCCGGCAAGCGCGGCCTGGTGGTCGGCATCGCCAATGACGCCAGCATCGCCGCCGGCTGCGCCGCCGCCTTCCGCCGGGCGGGCGCGGAGCTGGCGCTGACCTATCTGAACGAGAAGGCGAAGCCCTTCGTCCAGCCGGTGGCTGACACACTGGGCGCGGCCCATCTGCTGCCCTGCGACGTGCGCATCCCGGGCCAGCTTGAGGCCGTGTTCGACACGCTGGCGCAGGACTGGGGCCGGCTCGACTTCCTGCTGCATTCCATCGCCTTCGCCCCGCGTGAGGACCTGCACGCCAGCCTGCTCGACTGCTCCGCCGAGGGCTTCGCGCTGGCCATGGACGTGTCCTGCCACTCCTTCATCCGCATGGCGCGGCTGGCGGCGCCGCTGATGACGCAGGGCGGCTCGCTGATGACGGTCAGCTTCTACGGCGCGGACCGCGTGGTGGAGAACTACAACCTGATGGGCCCGGTGAAGGCGGCGCTGGAGGCCAGCGTGCGCACCATCGCGGCCGACGGCGCGGCACGCGGCCTGCGCGCCTATGCGATCTCGGCCGGCCCCATCAGGACGCGTGCCGCCTCCGGCATCGACCGCTTCGACGCGCTGCTGGACAAGGTGCGCGAGCGCACGCCGGCCGGCCGCCTGGTCGGCATCGAGGATGTCGGCGGCATCGCCGCCTTCCTGGCGAGCCCGGCCGCCGCACCGCTCTCGGGCTCCGTCGTCTTCGCGGACAACGGCTTCCACACCGTCGCCTGAACGTGAGCGCCGCATCTTGATGCAGCTCAACAACGGTTGACATGCCCTGCCCCTAAAAGGGCACGGCTATCGAGGACGATGCATTGACGAACGACGCAGCGTGGGGCGGCCCTGACCCGCTCCGGGAAGGCTATGACAGCGAGGCCTTCCACGCCATCGACCGCATGCGCGAGGCCTTGACCGCGCGCCTCACGGGCGGGCTGTCGCCGGCCTCACTGGCGCTGTCGATGATGGACTGGAGCATCCATCTCGCCTCCGCCCCCGGCAAGCGGATGGAGCTGGCGGACAAGGGCATGCGGAAATGGGGGCGGCTGCTCGCCTGGCTCGCTTCCTCCGCCATGTCGCCCGAGGCGCCGCCCTGCATCGAGCCCCTGCCCGGCGACAACCGCTTCCGCGACGAGGCCTGGCGCCGCCAGCCCTTCGCCTTCCTGACCCAGGCCTTCCTGCTGAACCAGCAATGGTGGCACAACGCGACCCATGACGTGCCGGGCATGACCCCGCACCACCAGGATGTCGTGGCCTTCGCGGCGCGCCAGTGGCTGGACATCTTCTCGCCCTCCAACATCCCCTTCGCCAACCCGCAAATCCTGGAGCGCACCTTCCATTCGGGCGGCGCCAACCTGCTGCAGGGCGCGCGCAACTGGATGGAGGATGTCTCGCGCCAGGCGCACAACCAGCCGCCCGTGGGGGTGGAGGATTTCACCCCCGGCCGGCAGGTGGCCGTCACACCCGGCAAGGTCGTGTTCCGCAACCACCTGATCGAGCTGCTGCAATACGCCCCGGCGACCGGGCAGGTGCTGGCGGAACCGGTGCTGATCGTGCCCGCCTGGATCATGAAGTACTACATCCTGGACCTGTCGCCCGGTAACTCGCTGGTGCGCTACCTCGTCTCTCGCGGGCACACGGTCTTCTGCATCTCCTGGCGCAATCCCTCGGCCGCGGACCGCGAGCTGACGATGGACGACTACCGGGAGATGGGGGTGATGGCCGCGCTGGAGGCCATCGGCGCTATCATGCCGGGGCGCAAGGTGCATGGCACCGGCTATTGCCTGGGCGGCACGCTGCTCTCGATCGCGGCCGCGGCCATGGCGCAGGCCGATGACGACCGGCTGGCCTCGCTGACCCTGTTCGCCGCGCAGACGGATTTCTCGGAGCCCGGCGAGCTCGCGCTGTTCATCGACCACAGCCAGCTGCACTTCCTGGACAGCATGATGTGGAACCGGGGCTATCTCTCCTCCGGGCAGATGGCCGGCGCCTTCCAGCTGCTGCGCTCCAACGACCTGGTCTGGTCGCGGCTGGTGCATGACTATCTGATGGGCGAGCGCACGCCCATGATCGACCTGATGGCCTGGAACGCGGATTCCACGCGCATGCCCTATCGGATGCATGCCGAGTATCTGCAGCGCCTGTACCTGGACAATGAGCTGGCGGCCGGGCGCTTCCTGGTGAACGGCCGGCCCGCCGCGCTGCAGAACATCCGCCTGCCGCTGTTCGCGGTGGGCACGGAGCGCGACCACGTCGCGCCCTGGCGCTCGGTCTACAAGCTGCACTTCCTGACCGACACGGACGTGACCTTCGTGCTGACCAGCGGCGGCCATAACGCGGGCATCGTCAGCGAGCCCGGCCGCGCCGGACGGCGTTTCCGCGTGGCCACCAAGCCCCAGCACGGCAAATGCCTGGACGCCGACGCCTGGAGCCAGGCCGCCATCCCGAAGCAGGGCTCCTGGTGGGAGGAATGGGCCGGATGGCTCGCCGCCCGCTCCTCGCCGGAGCTTGTGGCGCCGCCGCCCATGGGCGTGCCCGGCACCATCCACGCCCCGGCCGAGGACGCGCCGGGCACCTATGTCTTTCAGCGCTGAGGCCATGATGCACGACCAGTTCCTGCGCAACCGCCCCTTCGACGACCTGCAGCCGGGGGACGCCGCCTCGCTCGTGCGCAGCGTGGGCCGCGACGATATCGAGCTGTTCGCCGCCGTCTCCGGCGACGTGAACCCGGCCCATGTCGATGCGGGGTTCGCCGCCGCGAGCCGCTTCGGCCATGTGGTGGCGCATGGCATGTGGACCGGCGCGCTGATCTCGGCGGTGCTGGGTACGGCCATGCCCGGCCCGGGCACCATCTATCTGGGGCAGGAGCTGAAGTTCCTGAAGCCCGTGGCCCCCGGCGACACCGTGACAGCCACCGTGACCGTGCGCGAGAAGCGGCCCGAGAAGAAGATCGTGCTGCTGGACACCACCTGCACCAACCAGCGCGGCGAGACGGTGCTGTCCGGTGTCGCCACCGTGATCGCCCCCGACCGGCCGATGGAATGGCCGCGTGCCCCCCTGCCCGACGTGCTGCTGCGCCGCCACGGCCATTACGACGCGCTGCTGAAGCAGGCGGCCGCCCTGCCCCCGGCGCCGGCGGCCATCGTGCATCCATGCTCCGCCGCCGCCATCCTGGGCGCGGTGGAGGTACGCGAGGCAGGGCTGCTGGAGCCCGTGCTGGTGGGGCCCGTGGCCCGCATCCGCGCGGCCGCCGAGGAAGCCCGGGTCTCGCTGGAGGGCATCCGCATCGAGGACGTGCCCCACAGCCATGCCGCCGCCGAGCGCGCCGTGGCGCTGGCCGCCGCCGGAGAGGTGGCGACGCTGGTGAAGGGCAGCCTGCATACCGATGAGCTGCTGGAGGCCGTGCTGGCCAAGGACGGCGGGCTGCGCACCGCGCGCCGGCTCAGCCATGCCTATGTGATGGATGTGCCGACCTATCCGAAGCCGCTGGTCGTTACGGACGCCGCCGTGAACATCCAGCCGAACCTGGAGCAGAAGCGCGACATCTGCCAGAACGCGATCGACCTGCTGTGCCGGCTCGGCCGGCCGGAGCCGCTGGTGGCGGTGCTGGCGGCGGTGGAGACCGTGAGTTCCAAGATGCAGGCGACGCTGGATGCCGCGGCCCTTTCGACCATGGCGCAGCGCGGGCAGATCACGGGTGCCAAGGTCGACGGGCCGCTCGCCTTCGACAACGCGATCAGCCTGGAAGCCGCGCGCACCAAGGGCATCGCCTCACCCGTCGCGGGCCAGGCCGACATCCTGCTGGTGCCCGATCTGGAGGCCGGGAACATGCTGGCCAAGCAGCTGATCTATCTGGGCGGGGCGACGGCGGCGGGCATCGTGCTGGGCGCGCGCATCCCCATCGTGCTGACCAGCCGCGCGGACCCGCTGACGGCGCGCATCGCCTCCGCGGCGCTGGCCCGGCTGGTGGCCGCACCATGAGCGAGGAGCTGCTCGTCACCTTCAACGCCGGCTCATCCACCGTGAAGATCGGCCTGTTCGAGATGACGCCGGGCGGGCCGCGCCGCGTCGCGCGCGGCGTGATCGACCAGCGCAGCCACCCGCCCCGGCTGACGATGCAGGAAGGGCCGGGCAGCATCGACATCGAGCTGGCGCCCGAGGCCGCGGCCGACATGCAGGCGGCGCTGGCCGAGACCTTCGCCCATCTCAGCGGCCATTTCGACCCCGAGAGCGTGGTGGCCATCGGCCACCGGGTGGTGCATGGCGGCGATGTCTTCGCGGGCCCCGCCCGCATCGACGACGCGGTGCTGGAGGCGATAGATAAACTGACCGCCCTGGCGCCGCTGCACCAGCCCAAGGCGCTGAGCCTGATCCGCGCGCTGCACGCGCTGCGGCCCGGCATGCCGCAATTCGCGTCCTTCGACACCGCCTTCCATCGCGGCAATGCGGAGGTCGTGCGCCGCTTCGCCATTCCGCGCGCGCTGCATGAGCAGGGCGTGAAGCGCTACGGCTTCCATGGCCTGTCCTACAAATACGTGGCCGCCGAGCTGGCACGGCGCGCGCCGGGGCTGGCCGCCGGGCGGGTCGTGATCGCGCATCTGGGCAGCGGCGCCAGCCTGTGCGCGCTGGCCGGCGGCGTCAGCCGGGACAGCAGCATGGGTTTCTCCACGCTGGACGGCATCCCGATGGCCACGCGCTGCGGCGCGCTGGACCCTGGCGTGCTGCTGCACCTGCTGGCCGCCGGCATGAGCGTGAAGGAGCTGGAGCGCACCCTGTACAACCGCAGCGGGCTTCTCGGTGTCTCGGGCATCAGCGCGGACAGCCGCGTCCTGCTGGAAAGCGACCGGCCCGAGGCGCGCGAGGCCATCGAGCTGTTCACCTTCCGCACCGCCGGAGAGGTGGCGCGGCTGGCGGCCACGCTGGGCGGGCTCGACGCCATCGTCTTCACCGCCGGCATCGGGGAGCATCAGCCCGTGGTGCGCGCGGGCATCTGCGAGCGGCTGGCCTGGCTCGGCCTCAGGATCGACGCCGAGGCCAATGCGCGCAACGCGCCCTCCTTCGCCGCGCCCGGCAGCACGGTGGGCGCGCTGGTCATCCCGACCGATGAGGAGGAGGTGATCGCCTCGGAGGCCTTCTCACTCGCGCGGGGCTGAGGCGGCGCCCCGCAACCAATGCCCGATATGCTCGCGGATCCCGGAGCCCGTCGGGCAGGCGCGGTCCAGCCCATACAGGTGCCGCGCGATGGAGCCGAAGCAGAGTTCGCCATGCAGCGACCAGGCGAGCTCGTCGCTCCAGCCCGGTGGCGCCGCGCGCCCGCGTTCCCGGTCGAGCGCGGCCGCGATCGGTGCCACGATCCGCTGCCTGACAGAGGCCATGTAGCGGCGGCTGGCTTCCTCGCCCCGCAGCCCCGCGAAAGCGAAGATGCGCAGCCAGGGCCCGTCATCCAGCGCGACCAGATAATCGTCGTAGAAGCGCGCCAGGCGCTCGGCCAGGGGCAGGCTTTCGTCGCGCAGCACCGCGTCCCAGCTGCCGCGCCAGCGCGTGGCGTAGAACTCCTCGTAGACGCGCTCGATCAGCGCCTCCTTGGTCGGGAAATAGCGGTAGAGCAGCGGGTGGGAGATGCCGAGATGCGCCGCCAGCTCGCGCATCTGCGCGTCCATGCCGTGGCGCGAGAAATAGGCGATGGCGCCTTCCACGATATGCGCCTCGCGCTCGGCGGGCGGCAGGCGCCTCGGCGCGCTCATGCGGGCAACGCGGCCAGCGCGCCGGCGACATGGCCACGGATCGCGGCCTCGACTGCCTGGGCCGGGTCACGCGGCGCCCCGCCGCGCCAGACGGCCATGCGCATGCCGGCGTAGAACACGCGCCCATGCAGGTTCCAGGCGGCTTCCTCGGCGGCCGGGCCCGTGCCGAGCGCCGCCGCCAGCGGGGCCACCACATGCTGCCGCATCAGCGCCCGCAGAACCGCGCCCGACGGGTGGTCCGCCAGACCCACGAACAGCGCCAGCCGCAGGAATTCCGGCGCGAGGATCACCTGCCCCGCCTGGCGATAGAACCGCAGCAGCCGCTCCTCCAGCGACACACCGGGCGCGCGCGGCAACGCTTCCCATTCCGGCTGCCAGCGGCGGCGGAACATCTCCTCGCACACCGCGGCGAAGAGGTCCTCCTTGCTGGGGAAGTGCCGGTACAGCACCGAATGGGGAATGCCGATGGCGCGCGCCAGCAGGCGCGTCTGGCCCTCGGGGCCCTGCTCGGCGAAGAAGGTGACGGCAGCGTCCAGGATCATCCGCTCGCGCTCGGCCGCCGGCACGCGCGGGCGGCGCGGGGCGATCTCGGCGGTCAGGTCGGCAGTCCCGGGCATGCGGCCCTTATTGCCATGCGAATCATGACTGGCCCAGCGGAACCTATGCGCTGGCAGAATTGCTCCG
Source organism: Rhodovarius crocodyli (assembly GCF_004005855.1). Taxonomy (GTDB): domain Bacteria; phylum Pseudomonadota; class Alphaproteobacteria; order Acetobacterales; family Acetobacteraceae; genus Rhodovarius; species Rhodovarius crocodyli. The sequence goes on along the minus strand of NZ_SACL01000009.1, from coordinate 55,792 downwards.
CGCCGCCTGGATGGCCTGCCAGATCGACAGCGGCGTAGCGGGCATGGCGATGTCACGCACGCCGCATTCGGCCAGCGCATCCAGCAGCGCATTCACGATGGCGGGCGGCAGGCCGACCGAGCCCACCTCGGCACAGCCCTTGGCCTTCAGCGGGTTGTGCTCGCAGGGGGTGCCGTGGGTCAGCACGGTGTAGCTCGGCAGGTCCGAGGCACGCGGCAGCGCGTAGTCCTGGAAGCTCGCGGTCAGCATCTGGCCTGCCTGGTCGAAGCGGCAATCCTCGTACAGCGCCTGGCCCGCGCCCTGGGCCAGCCCGCCATGGATCTGCCCATGCACGATCATCGGGTTGATGATGGCGCCGAGGTCGTCCACCGCCACGATCTTCTCCAGGAACACCTCGCCCGTGTCGGGGTCCACCTCCAGCTCGCAGATGTGGCAGCCGCCGGGGAAGGTCCAGTTCTTGGGATCGTAGAAGGCGGTCTCGTCCAGGCCGGGCTCGATCTCCTCGATCGGGTAGTCGTGCGGCGTGTAGGCCGCGCGGGCGATCTGGGCGAAGGTGATGGAGCGGTCCGTGCCCGCGACGCGGAACAGGCCGGGCTCGAACACGACGTCATCCAGCGCGGCCTCCAGCCGGTGCGCCGCGATCCGCCTGCCCTTCAGGATGATCTTCTCCATCGCGGCCACGATGGCAGACCCCGCGACCACCAGGGAGCGCGAGGCTGCCGTGCCGCGCCCGAAGGGCACCTGGTCGGTATCGCCCTGCACCAGCCGCACTTTCTCGAACGGCACGCCGAGCCTGTCGGCCACGATCTGGGCGAAGGTCGTCTCATGGCCCTGGCCATGGCTGTGGGCACCGCTGAACACCGTCACGGCGCCGCTCGGGTGCACCCGCAGCTGGGCGGATTCCGAGCGACCGCCGCGCCCGCCCAGCTGCCCCACCACCTTGGAGGGCGTGCCGCCCGCGATCTCGACATAGGTGGAGACGCCGAGGCCGCGCAGCCGGCCGCGCGCGCGCGCAGCCTCGCGCCGGGCCTCGAATCCCTCCATCCCGGCGGCCTGCATCGCGAGGCGCAGCGTGGCCTCATGGTCGCCGGAATCATATTCGAGGCCGAGCGGCGTGGCGTAGGGGAACTGGTCGGCCTGGATGAAGTTGCGCCGGCGCAGCATCACGCGGTCGATGCCCGTGACCTTCGCGGCCTCATCCACCAGGCGTTCCAGCACATAGCTGGCCTCGGGCCGGCCGGCGCCGCGATAGGCATCGACGCTGACCGTGTTGGTGAAGGTGATCTTCACATTGGCCCAGATCGCGGGGGTCCGGTACACGCCCGGCAGCAGCGGCGCGTAGTAGTAGGTCGGGATGGCCGTCGCACCGCCGGTCAGATAGGCGCCGACATTGGCGAGCGTCACGACCCGCAGCCCGATGAAGATGCCGTCCTCATCCAGCGCCAGCTCCGCCTCGGTCAGATGGTCCCTGCCCTGCACATCGGTCAGGAAGGCCTCCGTGCGGTCGCTGATCCAGCGGATGGCGCGGCCGATGCGCCGCGCGGCCCAGGTCAGCGTCGTCTCCTCCGGGTAGAGGAAAATCTTGGTGCCGAAGCCGCCGCCCACATCGGGGGAGATGACGCGCAGGTCGGTCTCGGGAATGTCCAGGATGCCGCACAGCGTGCCGCGCACCGTGTGCGGGTTCTGGCTGGTGGTCCACAGCGTCATGGTGCCCATGGCGGTATCGGGCACGGCCACCGCGGCGCGCGGCTCCATGGGGGCGGGCACCAGGCGGTTGTTCACCAGTTCCAGCCGCACGCGATGGGCGGCACGGGCGAAGGCCGCCTCCACCGCCGCCGCATCGCCGGTTTCCCAGTCGCAGCACAGGTTGCCCGGCAGATGGTCCCACACGCGCGGGGCCTCGGGCGAAAGGGCCGTGGCCAGGTCGCTCGCGGCGTCCAGCACCTCGTACTCCACCAGGATGGCCTCGGCGGCATCGCGGGCCTCGGCCTTCGTTCCGGCGAGGACGACGGCCACCGGCTCACCCACATGGCGCGCCTTGTCGACCGCCAGCGGATAATGCGGCGGCTCCGCATTCGCGTTGCCGTGGCGGTCGCGCACCACCCAGCCGCAGGGCAGGCTGCCGACCTTGTCGGCGCGCTGGTCGGCACCCGTCAGGATGGCCACCACCCCCGGCATGGCGCGCGCGGCCGTGGTGTCGATGGCCAGGATGCGTGCATGCGCATGCGGCGAGCGCAGGAAGGCGGCCTCCAGCGCATCGGGCACGACGAGGTCGGCCACATAGCGCCCCTGGCCGCGCAGCAGGCGCTGGTCCTCTCGACGGCGGACGGACCGGCCGACGCTGGTGGAGCCGAAATGTTCAGTGCTGTCGGGCATGGTTGCTCAATCGGCCAGGTGGCAGGCGGCGGCGTGGCCGTCGGCCAGCTCGCGCATCGCCGGCACCTCGGTGCGGCAACGCTCGACGGCCAGGGGGCAGCGCGGGTGGAAACGGCAGCCGGCGGGCGGGTTCAACGGGCTCGGCGGCTCGCCGGTCAGGGACTGGCGTTGCGCCTTGCCGCCGCCCCGCCCCGGCAGGGCGGAGAACAGCACGCGGGTATAGGGGTGCCTGGGGCCGGCCAGCAGCGACGCCTTGGTCCCGATCTCCACGATCCGGCCCAGATACATCACCGCGATCCGGTCCGAGAGATACCCCACCACCGCCAGGTCATGGGAGATGAACAGGTAGGACAGCCCGTATTCCCGCTGCAGGGAACGCAGCAGGTTCACGATCTGCGCCTGGATCGAGACATCGAGCGCCGAGACCGCCTCGTCGCAGATGACGAGCTTCGGGCGCAGCGCGATGGCGCGCGCGATGCTGATGCGCTGGCGCTGGCCGCCGCTGAACTCATGCGGATAGCGGTCCACATCGGCGGCGCGCAGGCCCACGCGCTCCAGCAGGGCGGCGGCGGTGGCGCGGCGTTCCGCGCGTGTGCCCACGCCATGCACCCGCAGCGGGTCCTGCAATATCGTGCCCACCGTGCTGCGCGGGTTCAGGGAGCCGAAAGGGTCCTGGAACACCATCTGCATCTCGCGCCGGTGCGGGCGCCAGGCGCGGCGGCCGAGCCCCACCAGCTCCGCGCCGCCGAAGGTGATGGAACCCGCCTGCGCGGGGTCCAGCCCGTTCAGCGCCCGGCCCAGCGTGGACTTGCCGCAGCCGCTTTCGCCCACCAGCCCCAGCACCTCGCCGGGGGCGATCTCGAAATCCACCCCGTCCACCGCATGCACGGTGCCCGAGGATGTGTGGTGGCGCTTCACCAACCCGCGCACGCTCAGCAGCGCGTTCATGCCGGAAGCCTTTCGCGGCGGGCGACATGGCAGGCGACGAGGCGACCGGCCTCCAGCGCCTCCAGCCCGGGCCGCGCCTCGGTGCAGGCGGGTTCCGCCCGGGCACAGCGGGGCGCGAAGGCGCAGCCCGGCGGCATGGCCCACAGCTGCGGCACCACCCCCGTGATCTCGGTCAGCGGCGCGTCGGATGCCTGCCAGGGGTCTGGCCGGCAGGCCAGCAGGGCCGCGGTGTAGGGATGCGCGGGGTCGGTCAGCACCTGCTGGGCGGGCCCTTCCTCCACCTTGCGGCCGGCATAGACGACGGCCACGCGCTGCGCGTGCTCCGCCACCAGCCCCAGGTCATGGGTGATGAGCACGACGCCCATGCCCAGCTCCTCCTTCAGGCGGTCGATCAGGTCCAGCACCTGGGCCTGCACCGTCACATCCAGCGCGGTGGTGGGTTCGTCCGCCAGCAGCAGCGAGGGCCGGCAGGCCAGGGCCATGGCGATGACCACGCGCTGGCGCATGCCGCCCGAGAGCTGGTGCGGAAACTCGTCGATGCGGCGCTCCGGCGCCGGAATGCCCACCAGCCGCAGCAGATCGAGCGTGCGGGCACGGGCCTCGGCACGGCTCACCCCTGCCTCGTGCAGTGTGATGGATTCCGCGATCTGCGCGCCCACCGGCATCAGCGGATTGAGGCTGGTCGAGGGTTCCTGGAACACCATCGCCATGTCGCGCCCGCGCACCTCGCGCATCGCGGGCTCGTCGAGCGCCATGACATCCTGCCCGCCGACCTCGACCCGGCCGGCGGCCACCCGGCCCGGCGCGTCGATCAGCCGCATGATGGAATAGGCGAAGGCGCTCTTGCCCGAGCCGCTCTCGCCCACCACCGCCACCGTCTCTCCGGCATGCACCACCAGGTCCATGTCGGCCACTGCCGCGATCACGCCGCGCGGGGTGCGGAATTCGGTGCGCAGCCCGGTGACGCGCAACACTTCGGGGGCGCTCATGAACGGCCTCCGGCACGGGGGTTCAGCGCCTCGTTCAAGCCATCGCCCACCAGGTTGATGGACAGCACCGTCAGCAGGATGGCGATGCCCGGGATGCCGCACATCCACCAGGCGGTGCGGATGGCCGCGCGCCCGGCGCCGATCATCAGGCCCCAGCTCATGACATTCGGGTCGCCCAGGCCCAGGAAGGACAGGCCGCCCTCGAACAGGATGGCGGTGGCGACCATGACCGAGGCCGCGACCAGGATGGCGGGCAGCGCGTTGGGCAGGATCTGGCGCACCAGCACCTCGATATCGCCCATGCCGGTGGCGATGGCGGACTGCACGTAGTCGCGGCTGCGCAGCCCCGCGACCTCCGCCCGCACCAGCCGTGCGAGAGGCGCCCAGGAGACGGTGACGATCGCGATCAGCAGCGCCTCCAGCGAGGGCTCCATGATGGCCACCAGCACGATGGCGAACAGGAAGGAGGGGATGGTCTGGAACAGCTCCGTGAAGCGCATCAGCGCGGTGTCGACGCGCCCGCCGACATAGCCCGCGATGCCGCCCACGATCAGGCCGATGGCGGTCACCACCAGCGCCGCCAGGGTGCCGATGAGCAGCGACACCCGCGCGCCATGCACGATGCCCGCCGCAAGGTCGCGCCCCAGCGTGTCGGTGCCCAGCAGGAAGCCGTCCGTCATGGGCGGCAGATAGGGCCGGCCCACCATCTCGAACGGGTCCTCGGGGAACAGGATGTCGGCGCCTGCCGCCAGCCCGATGACCGCCAGCAGCAGCACCGCACCCGCCACCGCCGCGGGCTGGCGCAGGAAGCGCCTGAGGGCCGGCGGCATCAGGACAGCGCCACGCGCGGATCGATGATCGAATGCACGAGATCCACCAGAAGATTGGCCAGCACCACCACCACCGAACTCAGGGTGAGGATGCCGAGCAGCAGGTTCAGGTCACGGGCGAACAGCGCCTCGAAGGCGAGCTGGCCCAGGCCGGGCCAGCCGAACACGGCCTCCACCACCACGGAGCCGCCCAGCGCGCCGCCCACCTGCACCCCCGCCATGGTGACGATGGGCAGCACGGCGTTGCGCAGCACATGCCGCAGCACGAGGCGCCTGGGCGCCACACCCTTGGCCCGCGCGGTGGTGACGTAGTTCATGCGCAGGTTCTCAAGCACCGAGGCCCGCATCAGCCGGGTGTAGAGCGCCATGTAGAACAGGGAGAGCGTGACCGCCGGCAGCACCAGGTGATGCGCCACATCCAGCCAATGCCCGAGGCCAGCCCCCGGCCCGCCCGCCGTGACCATGCCGCTGGTCGGCACCCAGCCCAACTGGATGGCGAACACCACGATGAACATCAGCCCCAGCCAGAAGATGGGCGAGGCATAGGCCAGCACGGTAACGAGCAGGATAAGCGCCGCCTCGATCCGGTTGCGCCGCATGGCCGCGATCAGCCCCAGCAGCGTGCCGAGCCCCACCGAGATGAGGATGGAGGAACCCGCCAGCAGCAGGGTCGCGGCCATCCGCCCCATGATGAGCGACAGGTTGCTTTCCTGGTATCGGAAGGAATAGCCGAAATCGAGCGTGGCCACGTTCCAGACATAGCGCAGGTACTGCACCAGCAGGGGCTGATCCAGGCCGAACTGGGCGCGCAGCTGCGCCATGTATTCGGGTGTCGCGGCGCCCGCCTCACCCGCCATCACGCTGGCCGGGTCGCCCGGGGCCAGGTGCAGCAGGAAGAAGTTGAAGGTCACGATCAGGAAGATGGTCGGCAGGCCCTGCAAGGCCCGCCGCCCGAGAAAACGGCCGCGTCCGCCCATCCGGCGTTCAGCCTTCCAGCTTGGTTTCGTACAGACCGCCGCGCACGCCGAGTGCCGTGGTGATCAGGTTCTTCACGCGCTTGTTCTGCAGCGCGACCAGCTCCATCTCCATGATCCAGATGATGGGGCTGTCCTCCACCAGCTTGCGCTGGATGGCCTGGAATATCTGCCCGCGCTTGGCGGGGTCGGTCTCGGTCGCGGCCTCGGCCCAGAGGCGGTCGTTCTCCGGGTCGGAATAGCGGGCCACGTTGTTGAACGGGATGCCCTGGCGGATGTTGCTGGTCACATACTGGCGCTGCACGCCGAGCGTGGGGTCGCCCATGCCGACATACCAGCCCGAGGTCATGTCGAAGTCGTACTCGCCATAGACCCGGCGCACATAGGTCGCCTGGTCCACCGTGCGCAGGTTCAGCCGCACGCCGATGCGGTTGTAGGCCTGGCGCATGTACTCACCCATGCGGCGGTAATCGTCGCCATAGGGGCCGACATCCTGCGTGATCTCGAAGCGGATGCCGCCGGCACCCCGGCGCAGCCCCGCCTGGTCCAGCAGCGCATTGGCGCGCGCCACGCGGTCCGGCACGTCATAGCGCAGCACATCGTCGGTATAGAGGCCCGAGGGCGCGTAGACCGAGGAGATCGGCCCCACCGCCGGCTTGCCGAAGCCGTACCAGATGTTGTCCACGATGAACTTGCGGTCGATGGCATAGGCCAGCGCCTGGCGCACGCGCTTGTCGTCCAGCGGCGCCTTGCGGGTGTTCAGCTCCAGCAGCATCACCGGCGCCAGCGCCTCATAGCCGCCGCGCGCGATCTCGATGCTGGGCAGCCCCGCGAGGCGGCGCATCTCGGCCGGGTTGATGGTGCCGAAGAAGGCGACATCCACCTCCCCGCTCTCCAGCGCGGCCGCGCGCGTCGCGGGGTCATTGATGAAACGGAAGATCAGCCGGTCCAGGTGGGGCCGGCCCGGACGCCAGTAGTTCGGGTTCTTCTCCAGCACGATGGAGGAACCGCGGTTCCACTCGGCGAACCTGAACGGGCCGGTGCCGACAGGCCGGTTGTTCGCCGGGTTGTTGCGGATATCCGTGCCTTCATACAGGTGCTTGGCGACGATCGGGCATTCCATGCTGGAAAGCCCCTTCATCATCGGCGGATAGGGGTGGGCCAGGCGCAGGATGGCGGTGTGCGCGTCCGGCGTGTCCACCGCCTCCAGCGGGCCGAGGTTGCCCGGGCCGCGCGGGTGGAACTTCTTGATGACCTCGAGCAGGGAGAAGGCGACGTCGGCACTGGTGAAGGGCTGGCCGTCATGCCAGGTCACGCCCTGGCGCAGCTTGAAGGTGACGGACTTGCCGTCGGCCGAGACCTCCCAGCTTTCCGCCAGCGACGGGATGGGCTGCATGCCCATGTCGTATTCCAGCAGCCCGTCATAGATCTTGGTGCCGAGCTCGGCGACCGAGGGGGCCGAGTTGATGGCGTTGGTCAGCACCGTGGGCTCGGGCGTCGTGACGACGACCAGCGTGTTGCCCCGCCCCTGCTGCGCGCGCACCGCGGCCGGCGCGACAAGGCCCGAGGCGAGACCGCCGATGGCCGGAACCGATCCCATCAACTGACGACGAAACATGCGCGTGCCCCTTCCGGCCGGGCGCAATGCAGCTGCCTTCCGCCCCGATGCGGAAGGCCTCGCACCGGCCTCTGGGCAAACTGTTGACCAAATGGTCACAAACGGCAAGCAGGATTCTGACAGCCCGCGCACAAGCCTGGGCTGTGCATGATGGCTTTCATGCACAGCTTTCATCGGGAATGGAAAAAGGGGGCGGCGCGCGGCCGCGAATTACTCGGGCCGAAGGCCGGCCCGCGCGGCGATGGCGTTCGCCCGCTCACGGTCCGCACGCAGGAAGGCGGCACAGCCGCCCGGCGTGCGCAGCGTGGCATCGGCGGTCTCCCCGCCCATCTCCTCGATCTTGGCCTTCATGGCCGGCAGGTCCAGCACCGCGGACAATTCCCGCGCAAGCCGCCCGACCACCTCGGCCGGCGTGCCGGTGGGTGCGACCAGCGCGAGGTAGGTGAAGATCTCGTAGTCATCGAGGCCGGACTCGGCCAGCGTCGGAACGGCGGGCAACAGCGGCGAGCGTTCCTTGGTGGTCACGGCCAGGATGCGCGCCTGCCCCTCCCGCAGCAGCGGGATGGCGGTGGTCAGCTGGTCGAAGTAGACCGGCAGCCGCCCGCCCAGCAGGTCCGTGATGGCGGGGGCGGAGCCGCGATAGGGCACATGCGTCAGCCGGGTGCCGGCCTTCGCGTTGAACATCTCGAGCGCGATGTGGTTCGAGGAACCGGTTCCCGCGGATCCCGCCGTCAGTTCGCCCGGATGCGCGCGGTCATAGGCGATCAGCTCCTGCACATTGCGGATGGGCAGCTGGGCCGAGACGACCACGCACATGGCCACGCGGGAGATCATGCCGATCGGCAGCAGCTCGGTCGCCGGGTCATAGGGCATGCGCGCCATGACCAGGGAATTGAGCGCGAGCGGCCCGTTGGGTGCGACCAGCAGCGTGTAGCCGTCGGGCCGCGCCTTCGCGACGGCGGCCGCCCCCAGATTGCCGGCCGCGCCGCTGCGGTTTTCCACCACCGCCTGCTGGCCGAGCCGATCCGACAGGTGCTGGCACAGCAGACGCCCCACGATGTCGGCATTGCCACCCGGGGCATAGGGGACCACCACACGGATCGCGCGCTCGGGCCATTCGGCGGCACGGGCGGGCGCGGCCACAGGGGCGGCGAGCGCGAGGAAAGGCAGGGACAGGGCATGGCGGCGATGCATGGTGATCCTCACTCCGGTTCGATGCCGGCCATCGCCACATAGCGGGCGAAGCGTTCGCGGAGGTCGCGCACATAGGTCGCGCATTCCTCCAGGTTCCAGCGGCCGATGGTGTGGCCGAATTCCTCCAGCCTTTCCCGCATGGGGCTGGAGTTCAGCGCGCCGACGCACAGCTCGTTCAACCGCTGCATCACGGGCGCGGGTGTTCCCTTGGGCACCGCGATGCCCAGCAGCCCGGGCAGCGCGACATCGGGGTAGAACTCCGCGACCGAGGGAAGGTCCGGGTGCTTGTCCCAGCGCTGGGCGCGGGTGATGGCCAGCGCGCGCACCTGGTTGTTGCGCAGATAGCTGTCGGCGGCTGAAGTCTCCTGCACCACCAGGTCGATGCGGCCGGCCAGCAGATCCGTCATGGCCGTGCCCACGGCACGGTACGGCACGCCCAGCAGCTGGATGTCGGCCACCTTGTTCAGGATCTCGGCCGGCAGGCGGGAGGCGGTGTTGAAATAGCCGAAGCTGTAGCCGCCGGGCCGCGCCTTGGCGGCCGTGACCAGCTCCGGAATGCTGCGCCAGGGCGTTTCGGGCCGCACCAGGAAGTAGCTGCCGGCGGAGCCGAACATGCCCACCACGTCGAAATCCGCGCCCGGGTCATAGGGCAGGTTGCGCATCAGGCTGGGGTTGGCCGCATGGGTGCTGGTCGTGCAGAGCAGCAGGCTGTAGCCATCGGCGGGCGCGGTCTTGATCGCCATGGTGCCGATCACGCCATTGGCGCCGGGCCGGTTCTCCACCGCGCAGGGCTGCCCGGTCTGGGCCTCGATATACTGCGCGCAGAGGCGGGCCGAGATGTCGCCCGACCCGCCCGGGCCGAAGGGCACGATGATGCGCAGGGGGCGGTTGGGGAAAGGCTGCTGCGCCAAAGCCGGCGTGGCCAGGGGTGCCAGCATCAGGGCGCGTCTGGTGGCTTTCATGTCGCTCTTCCTCAACGGCCGGTGAAGCGCGGGGCGCGCTTCTCGACGAAATGGGCGACGCCTTCCTTGTAGTCCTCGGTGCCGCGGCACAGCAGCGCCTCGTCCTCCGACAGGCGCGTGGCTTCCGCCAGGCCGGAAGTGATGGCGGCGTTCAGCTGGCGCTTGATGACGCGCTGGGAGCGCGGCGAGCACAGCGCCGCGAGTTCCGCCGCGCGGGCCTGGATCTGGGCGTGGAAATCCTCGGCGGGCAGCACGCGCACGAGACCCATCCGCTCCGCCTCCTCGGCCAGCACGGTGCGGCCCGAGAGCAGGATGTCGGCGGCGTTCATCGGCCCGATCAGGCGCGGCAGCATCCAGGCGCTGCCGTGTTCCGCGATCAGCCCGCGCCGCGCGAAGGAGGTCGTCATCTTGGCACCCGCGGCCATGTAGCGCAGGTCACAGAACAGGGTCAGGCACAGGCCCACCCCCGCCACCGCGCCGTTGATGCCCGCGATCACGGGCTTGGGCACGGCCATGATGTAGCTGTAGCGCTGTTCGAGGTCGCCCTTGATCTCGCGCTCGACCACCTCGGGCCGGGCGTTGGCCGATTTGGTCAGGCGGCTCATGTCCGCCCCGGCGCAGAAGCCGCGCCCGGCACCGGTCAGCACGATGACGCGCACCTCCGGGTCGTCGGAAGCCCGCGCCAGCATCTCGCGCAGTTCCTGCTCCATCGTGGTGGTCCACGCGTTCATCCGGTCCGGCCGGTTGAAGGTGATGGTGCAGACGTGGTCCTGAACGGCGAACAGCATGTCGCCTGACGCCATGACAGCGTTGTCGCCCATGGGGCGTTTTCCTTGCAGCGTTTCCTCGGCCGCCAGGGTTACACCCGGCCTGGAGGCTGCATAGATATTTCTTGCATGTAGAATCTTTTTCACATGTATGAACACACCCATGAGCACAGAGACCATCAAGACAGCCCGCCGCGTGTTCGAGGTGCTGGAGTATTTCGACGCGGTGGAACGCCCCCTGACCCTGAAGGAGATCGCGGGGAAATTCGGCTATCCGCCTTCCTCCGGCGCCGCGGTGCTGAAGAGCATGGTTCAGCTCGGCTACCTCGACTACGACCGCTACACACGCACCTACATGCCGACCATGCGCGTGCACGGGCTCGGCGGATGGGTCAAGAATTCGATGTTCGGCTCCAATATCATGGCCTTCGTCGACTATGTCGTCGCCAATACCGGAGAGACGGTCAGCGTCGGCACCCAAAGCGACCTGTACCTGCAATACATCCACACCGTGCCTTCTCCGCGTGCGGTCGGCGTCAACATCAGGCCGGGCAGCATCCGGCCATTGGCACGCTCCGGCCTGGGCTGGCTGATCCTGAGCGCGCGCAGCGACGAGGACATCGCGGAACTTGTGCGGCGCATCAATTCAGAGGCCACGACAGCCGCGGAAAGGGCCGAGCTGGCCAGCCTGATGGCCATCATCGGCAAGATCCGTGAGGCCGGATACGTCATTTCGCAGCACACGGTGCGCGAGGGCGCGGGCGTCATCGGCATCCTGATCCCGGAGCGGAGGCATGGCCGGCTGCTCGCCATCGGCGTCAGCGGCCCGGTCACGCGGCTGACCGAGAACAAGGACGCCATCGTGCAGATGCTGCGCCATGGCCTGGAGAAATTCTTCCCGCATGAGATGGGAGAGGTGCATCTGAACGAGCTCTATTAATTCATGGATGTGAAAAACATATCTCATCCATGAAAGATGCTGGCGCGTCTCCGGCCCCTGTCGCATCCTGCCCGCAAGAACAGGACGACCAGGGACGATGGAAACGCGCAGGAACCGACCGCTGGACGGCGTGACGGTCATTGATTTCGGCCAGGTCTATCAGGGCCCCTACGCCACCTATCTGATGGCCATGGCCGGTGCGACGGTCATCAAGATCGAGCCGCTGGGCGGCGAGCCGGTGCGCCAGCGCCGCGTCATCAGCCCCGTCGCCGCCGCGCCCTTCGCCATGCTGAACGGGCACAAGAAGTGCATCGCGCTCGACATCAAGTCCGAGGCCGGCAAGGAAATCGTGCGCGGCCTGGTGAAGAACGCCGATGTGCTGCTGGAGAATTTCGCGCCCGGCGTGATGGACAAGCTGGGCATCGGCTATGAGGCGCTGCGCCAGATCAACCCGCGCCTCGTCTACGCCTCCGGCTCAGGCTACGGCCTGTCGGGCCCGGACCGCGACAATCTGGCCATGGACGTGACGGTCCAGGCGGCCTCGGGGCTGATGAGCGTCACGGGCTTCCCCGACGGCCCGCCGGTCAAGGCCGGCCCCGCCCTGGTGGATTTCCTCAGCGGCATCCACCTGTATGCCGGCGTGATGACGGTGCTGTATGAGCGCCAGTTCACCGGTGTCGGCCGCCTCGTCGAGGTCTCGATGCAGGAGACGGTATTCCCCGCCTTCGCCTCCAACCTCTCCTTCCTCTACGAGAACAACCAGGTGCCGCCGCGCACCGGCAACCGCCATGGCGGATTGGCCACGGCGCCCTACAACGTCTACCCCACCAGGGACGGCTACATCTCGATCATCGCGATCAAGGAAGGCCACTGGAACAAGCTGCTGGACGCCATGGGCCGGCAGGATCTGCTGACCAACCCGGACTTCAACAGCAAGGCCGCGCGCGTCCGCAACCTGGAACAGACCGACCAGCTGATCACCGACTGGTCCAGCAAGCTCGGCCGCGACGAGGCGATGGAAATCCTGCGGAAGCACAAGGTGCCCTCCGCCCCGGTGCGGGATCTGGTGGAGGTCGCCAACGACCCGCACATGCATGAGCGCGGCATCCTGGAATGGATCGACCACCCGGAATTCGGCCGCGTCGTCGTCTCCAACAACCCCATCATCTTTCACGGCGCGGAGCGCGCGCGGGCGGTGCCCTCGGCGGATCTGGGCGCGCATACGGGCGAGGTGCTGGCCGGCATGCTGGGGATGTCCGAGGACGAGATCGAGGCGCTCGACAAGCAGGGCGTGATCGGGAGGGCGTGAGGCTCAGGGGCTTTGCCCCGAACTTACAAGGTCGAACGCCAATCATTGGTTTCCAAAGGCCTTTCGGCCTTTGGCGGGTGTCCGGAGGGCAGAGCCCTCTGGTCGGGGGTGTCGGGGGCGAGGCCCCTGACCCGCACTTCCTAGGGAAACGTCACAATGGACATCGAAATCTCCCGCGAGGGCATGGTCGGCATCATCGAGATCAACCGTCCGCCGCTGAACTTCTTCGACTACGACCTGATCCGCGACATCGCGGACACGCTGGAGGAATTCGACCGCGACGCCGGCCTGCGCGCGGTGGTGCTGGGCGCCAAGGGCAAGGCCTTCTGCGCCGGCGCCAACTTCTCCAACGGCCCTTCGCGCGGCCCCAGCATCTATGACCACGGCCTGCGCATCTTCGCGGCCGGCAAGCCCATCGTGGCCGCGGTGCATGGGGCGGCCATCGGTGGCGGACTGGGCGTGGCGATGGCCGCCGATTTCCGCGTGACCTGCGCCGAGGCGCGCTTCTCGGCCAATTTCGCCCGCATCGGCTACCACCCGGGCTTCGGCCTGACCGAGACCCTGCCCGATGCGGTGGGCAAGGCGAATGCGCAGCTGATGTTCTACACCGGCCGCCGCTTCACCGGCGAGGAAGCGGTCGCCATGGGCCTCGCGCAGAAGCTGGTGCCGCAGGAGGAAGTGCGCAGCGCCGCCATCGCGCTCGCCGCCGAGATCGCGGAATGCGCGCCGCTGGGCCTTGCCGCCACCCGCGCCACCATGCGCCGCGGCCTGACGGAGCGCGTGCACAAGGCGATGGACCATGAGCGCGCCGAACAGCTGAAGCTGCGCGACACCGAGGATTTCCGCGAAGGCGTGAAGGCCAGCGCCGAGCGCCGCCCCGGCAATTTCGTCGGCCGATGACCCGCCCCTGCGCCGGCCCGCAGCCCCTGCGTCCCTCGGCCTTCAAGCCGCCGCCGGGCGCCACGGACTGCCACGCCCACACTTTCGGCCCCTATGATCGCTTCCCGCTGGCGGCGGATCGCAGCTACACCCCGCCGCCCGCGACGAGGCAGGATTTCATCGCGCATCTGGACTGCCTGGGCCTGTCGCGCGGGGTGGTGGTCACGGCCTCGGTGCTGGGCACGGACAACAGCTCGCTGGTCGATGCGCTGGAGGCCTATCCCGACCGGCTGCGCGGCGTGGCGGTGCTGGGGCCGGATACCACGGATGCCGAGATCGACCGCCTGCACGCGGCCGGCGTGCGTGGCATCCGCCTCAACCTGACCGGCCATGGCGGCGGCGCCGCCTATGCGAACGGAACGGGGCTCGAGACGCTGCGCGCGCTCGGCCATCGCATCGCCGAGCGCGGCTGGCATCTGCAGGCCTGGCTCAGCGCGCTGAGCCTGGAGGCGCTGGCGCCGGAGCTGGAGGCCACGCCGCTCGACATCGTGGTGGATCATATGGGGCGGCTGCCGGCGGGCACGCCGCTGGATCATCCGGCCTTCCGTCTGCTGTGCGACAAGCTGCGCGGCGGGCGATACTGGTGCAAGCTCTCGGGTGCGGACCGGCTGACCACGGGCGGTGAGCTGCGCGGCGCGGATGCCATGGCCAAGGCCCTGATCGCCGCGAACCCGGACCGCGTGGTCTGGGGCACGGACTGGCCGCATGTGGGCTACCACGACGGGGCCGAGACGCCCTCCGACGCCGCGCTGACCGACCTGTTGACGGGCTGGCTGCCGGACGACGCGCTGCGCCGGCGCGTGCTGGTGGACAATCCGGCCCGGCTCTACGGCTTCGATTAGCCCCGCACCAGGCGCGGCAGCTCCGCGATCAGCAGGTCCGCCAGCGCCCTGACACGCGCGGGCATGTGGCGCGTGGCGGGCCACACCACGAAGATCGGCGGGCCCTCCGCGCGCCATTCCGGCAGCACCCGGCGCAGCCCCTGTTTCGCGGCACCGTATTTGGGTGCCAGGCCGATGCCCTGCCCCGCCTGCATCAATGCCATGGAGCCCAGCAGGTCATCCGCGCGGTGGTGCACCGTGACAGGCAGGCTGAGGGCCACCCCCTCCCGCGTCTCGGATTCCAGCTGCCAGAAGCCGCGGTCGCGCTCGAACAGGCTGCCCACCAGCCTGTGGCCTTCCAGCTCCTCCAGCGCCTGCGGCACGCCCTGGCGCGCCAGATAGGCATCGGAGGCATAGAGCGCGATCGGCGCCACCCCGATCTTGCGCGCCACCAGCTCCTGCCCGCCGGGCCTGCCGCCGCGCACCGCCAGGTCGATATTGGCGGCCGGCAGGTCGTAGTTCTCGCTGCCCAGCAGGCATTCGACCGCCACCTCCGGGTGGCTCTCGCTGAAACGCGCCAGCAGCGGCACCACCAGCTCGTTGAAGATGATCGGGCTGCTGGTCAGCCGGATACTGCCCGAGAGCTGGCCGCGCCGCGCCGACACGCCCGTCTCCATCTCATCCAGCCCGTCCAGCAGGCCCACGATCTGGCCATACAGCGCCTGCCCGGCCTCGGTCACCGTGATGCCGCGCTTGCCCCGGCGCAGCAGCGCCACGCCCAGCCGCGCCTCCAGATTGGCCAGCGTGCGGGAGACGGCGGGCTGGCTGACATGCAGCAGCTCCGCCGCGCGGGTGACGTTGGAGGTCTCCACCGTGCGGCGGAACACCAGGAATTCGTGGAAGCGGTCCATGCGGCTCGCGAAGGCTGATGATCGTCCTTCGGCTGTAACGGAGCGCTTCCACGCCGGTCAACCGCCTCGATTCACGCGAAGAAGCGGTTCTCCGGCCTGGGCAGGCCCAGGTGCTCACGCAGCGTCGTGCCCTCATACTCGCGCCGGAACAGGCCGCGCGCCTGCAGCTCCGGCACGACCCGCCCGCAGAACTCATCCAGCCCGTCGGGCACGTTCGGGAACATGATGTTGAAGCCGTCGCAGGCCCGGCTCTCCAGCCAATCCTGCATCTCGTCGGCGATGGTGGCGGGGGTGCCGACAAAGGCGTTGCCGGCATAGCCGCCCAGGCGCTGGGCCAGCTGGCGCACCGTCAGCCCCTCGCGCTCCGCCAGGCGGATCGCGCGCTCGCGCCCGCTCTTGCTGTTCTCGGTCTCGGGGATCTCGGGCAGCGGCGCGTCGGGGTCGAAGGCACGGGCATCCACCCCCAGCACGCTGCTGAGGGAGCCGATCGCGCTCTCATAATGCACCAGGCTGTCCAGCTTCGCGCGCTTGGCGCGGGCTTCCCCCAGCGTGTCGCCCACCACCACCAGGGCGCCGGGCAGGATCTTGATGTGGTCCGGGTTGCGGCCAAGGGCCGCCGCCCTGCCCTTCACATCGGCATAGAAGGCGCGGCTGTCCTCGATGCGGCCGCCGGCGGCGAAGATCATCTCCGCCGTCTCCGCGCCCAGCTGCCGCCCGGCCTCCGAGGCCCCCGCCTGCACGATCACGGGCCAGCCCTGCACGGGGCGCGCCACGTTCAGCGGCCCGCGCACCGAAAGCTCCTCGCCCTGGTGGTCCAGCACATGCATGCGCGCGGGGTCCCAGAAGATCCCGCTCTCCTGGTCGCGGATGAAGGCGTCGTCGGCGAAGCTGTCCCACAGGCCGGTCACGACATCGTAGAACTCCTTCGCGCGCTTGTAGCGCTCGCCATGGGCCATATGGGCGTCATGGCCGAAGTTCAGCGCGGCGTCGGGGTTGGCGGTCGTCACCAGGTTCCAGCCCGCGCGCCCGCCCGAGATATGGTCCAGCGAGGCGAATTTCCGGGCGACGTGATAGGCATCGTTATAGGTGGTGGACGCCGTGGCGATCAGCCCGATGCGCTCCGTCACGGCGGCCAGGGCGGGCAGCAGCGTCAGCGGGTCGAAGCTCGTGACGGTATGGCTGCGGCGCAGGGCCTCGATGGGCATGTTCAGCAGCGCCAGGTGGTCGGCCATGAAGAAGGCGTCGAACTTCGCAGCCTCCAGCCGCTGCACCAGGGTCTTCAGGCGCGGGAAGTTGAAGTTGGCGTCGGCCCAGGCGCCCGGCCAGCGCCAGGAACCGGTGTGGATCGTGACCGGGCGCATGAAGGCACCCAGATGCATGTGGCGTTGTGCCATGAGGATGGCCCCCGTGCGATGACTTGGCGTTCCACATGGTCACGATACCGCAGCGCGAAAGGGTGGTTTCGCACATTCATTCAGAATGTTCCGTGGAATATGGTCAAGCTGGATGAGGCCCGCTCACATGCGCGGCCCGGCTGTCGGGCGGCGCCTCGGCGCGGTCATCCATGCCGTAGTCCCGCAGCACCTGCGCCACCCGCAGCCTGTAGCCCGCGAAGATGCCGCCGCGCCCGGCCTCCTGCGCGATGCGATGGGCCTGGCGGTTGCGCCATTCCTGCACCGCCGCCTCGTCGCGGAAGAAGGAGAGGGAGAGGTATTTGCCGGGCGTCGTCAGGCTGCTGAACCGCTCGACGGTGATGAAGCCGTCGATGGTCGCCAGTTCCTCCCGCAGGGAGGCCGCGATGGCGAAATAATCCTTCTCGCGCCCGGGCGCGGGTTGGACCTCGAAGATGATGGCGATCACGGTTCTTCCTCCCAGTCGGGCGGGATCATGCCCAATCCAGGCCGAAGGCGTCACGCATCCTGCGCGCGCCCTCGGGCGTCGCGGCCACGGCGCGGGTGCCGGGAATGCGGCGCAGCCAGCCCTGGTCCAGGCAGTGCCGGCACAGCGCGGCCCCCAGCCTGCCCGCCAGATGCGGGCGGCGCTCGCTCCAGTCCAGGCAGGGGCGGCACATCAGGCGCCCGCCGCCCGCGGGCTGAATGCCCAGGGCGGCCAGATGCGCGGCCCCGGCCTCCGTCAGCCGGCCCGCGTCATGGTCCAGTTCCAGATGCCCGCGCGCCACCAGCGCATCGGCCAGCGCCACGCCCATGCGCCCGGCCAGATGGTCGTAGCAGGTGCGGGCCCGGCGCATCTGGTCGTCACGCGGGCCGGTGCGCGGACCGGTGCGCACCGGGCGCGGCCCGGCGGCCAGCGCCATCAGGGATTCCAGCAGCTGCGCCACCTCCGCCCCGGCCAGCCGGTGATAGCGGTGCCGCCCCTGGCGCTCCATGGCCAGCAGCCCGGCCTCGGTCAGCCGGGCCAGATGGGCGCTGGCGGTCTGGGGCGTGATGCCGGCGGCGGCGGCCAGCTCACCCGCCGTCAGCGCACGGCCGTCCATCAGCGCCTGCATCATCGCGGCGCGGGCGGGTTCACCCAACAGGGCTGCGATCTCGGCGAGGCGGGCGGTGGTGGCCATGGCAGCCAATCTAGCACGGCCGCGCCGCGCATACTTCGCCGCGGGCCGAAGCGTCCCTATCTTGATGGCATGAGTGTTCCCGCCTTCGCCGAGCTGCTGGAGCGTCTGGCCTTCACCCCCTCCCGCCTCGGCAAGCTGGCCTTGCTGCGGCAATGGTTCGCGACCGCGCCCGACCCTGACCGGGGCATCGGCCTGGCGGCGCTGGCAGGCGAGCTGAAGCTGCGCGCCGCCAAGCCCGCCCTGGTGCGGGACCTGGCGATGGCTCGCACCGACCCCGCGCTGTTCGCCCTCAGCTACGACTATGTGGGCGACCTGGCGGAGACCATCGCGCTGATCTGGCCGGTGCCGCCGGGCGTGAACATGCCGCCCCCCGACCTGGCCGAGGTGGTGGAGGCGCTGGAGAGCACGCCCAAGGACGAGCTGCCGCAGCTGATAGCGGGCTGGCTGGACACGCTCGAAGCCAGCGCGCGCCTCGCGCTGATCAAGCTGATCACGGGCGGCCTGCGGGTCGGTGCCTCGGCGCGGCTCGCCCGCGTGGCGCTGGCGGAATGGTCCGGCCAGCCGGTGGAGGAGATCGAGGAGATCTGGCACGGCGTGGCACCGCCCTATCTGCCGATCTTCCGCTGGCTGGAGGAAAAGGCCCCCCGCCCCGACCCGGGCGCCACCCCGGTGTTCCGCCCGCTGATGCTGGCCCACCCGCTGGAAGACGAGGCGCTGTCTGCTCTCAATCCCGGCGATTGGGCAGCCGAATGGAAATGGGACGGCATCCGCGTGCAGCTGGTGGCAGGCCCCGGCGGTGCCCGGCTGTGGTCGCGCGGCGGCGAGGATGCCTCGGCCAGCTTCCCCGAGATCCTGGCCGCCATGGACTTCCACGCCGTGCTGGATGGTGAGCTGCTGGTCATGCGCGATGGCCAGGTGGCGCCTTTCTCCGACCTGCAGCAGCGGCTGAACCGCAAGGCGCCGGGCCCCAGGATGCAGCGGGACTATCCGGCCTTCGTGCGCCTCTATGACCTGCTGTTCGATGGCACGGAAGATCTGCGCGCCCTGCCCTTCACCGAGCGCCGCGCCCGGCTGGAAGCCTGGGTGGCGCGCGAGCAGCCCGCCCGCATGGACCTCTCGCCCCTGATCCCCTTCACCGCCTGGGAGGAGCTGGCCGAGATGCGCGCGGGGGCGCGCGCGGCCAGCATGGAGGGGCTGATGCTGAAGCGCCTCGACAGCCCCTATACGGCCGGGCGCATCAAGGGGCCGTGGTGGAAGTGGAAGCGCGGCACCCAGAATGTGGATGCGGTGCTGATGTATGCCCAGCGCGGCCACGGCAAGCGCAGCTCCTTCTATTCCGACTACACCTTCGGCCTGTGGCGGGACGGGCCGGACGGCGCGCCGGAGCTGGTGCCGATCGGCAAGGCCTATTCCGGCTACACGGACCAGGAGCTGCTGTTCCTGGACAAATGGATCCGCGACCACACCACCAACCGCTTCGGCCCGGTGCGGGAGGTGGAGCGCGGCCTGGTGCTGGAGGTGGAGTTCGATGCCGCCCAGAAATCGGGGCGCCACAAATCGGGCGTCGCGCTGCGCTTTCCGCGCATCGCGCGCATCCGCCGCGACAAGCCCGCCGAGGAGGCCGATCGGCTGGAAACCCTGCTGGCGATGATCCCGGGCTGACTTGCCCCTGGGCGCTGCTGCGGCAAGACTGCGGGCAGGAGGAACCACCATGCCCATCACCCCCAATCGCGCGCTGGCCAATATCCGCGCGGGCAAGCTCGCCCTCGGCTTCGGCGTGCACCACCTGCGCGGCCCCTCGGCCGGCATGATCGCGGCCGCCAACGGCTTCGACTGGCTGTTCATCGACATGGAGCACGGCGCCATGTCGGTCGATGACGCTTCGAACATCGCCATCGCCGCGCTCGGCCAGGGTGTCGCGCCCATCGTGCGCTGCTGCAAGGACGCGCTGTTCGAGGGCACGCGCGCGCTGGACAACGGCGCCCTCGGCGTCGTGGTGCCGCATATCGACACCGCCGAGGAAGCGCGTGAGATCGTGAAGGCCTTCCGCTTTCCGCCCGTGGGCATGCGCAGCTGGGGCGGCCCGCCCTTCCTGTACGGGCTGAAGGCGCCCGACGTCGCGGCCGCCCAGAAGGAAGTGAATGAGACGGTCCTGATCGCCGCCATGATCGAGACCCCCGAGGCGGTGGAGAACGCCGAGGAGATCGCGGCCGTGCCGGGGCTCGATGTGCTGATGTTCGGCACCTCCGACCTCACGGCCACCATGGGCATCCCTGGCCAGATCGGCCACCCGGATGTGCAGGCGGCCTATGCCCGCGTGGGGGCCGCCTGCCACAAGCACGGCAAGGTGCTGGGCATGGGCGGCGTCTATGACGAGACCTGGGCGCCGAAATACATCGCTCTCGGCGCGCGGTTCATCCTGTCGGGGAACGACCATTCCTTCCTGATGACGGGTGCCGGCATGCGGGCGAAGTATCTGGCTTCATTGCAACCGTGACATTCGGATGCGAGGCATTCGCAACCCACTTGCGAATGCCTCGCACTCCCGCTACATGGCGGTCTCCACCGGGGAACCGCCATGCTGCGCCGACAGATTCTCGCTCTGCCCACGCTGCTCGCAACACCTGCCATCGCGCAGGAACGCACGATCAACCTGTATTCCGCCCGCCACTACGACAGCGACAAGGCGTTGTGGGAGGCGTTCACCCGCCAGACCAACATCCGCGTCCGCGTGGTCGAG
The DNA here is from genome assembly GCF_004005855.1 of Rhodovarius crocodyli. GTDB lineage: Bacteria > Pseudomonadota > Alphaproteobacteria > Acetobacterales > Acetobacteraceae > Rhodovarius > Rhodovarius crocodyli. Next base: position 34,902 of record NZ_SACL01000009.1, on the reverse strand, counting down.
GCCAATATCGACCAGCTGATGGAGCGCCTGCGCGCCGAGGGCGCCAACAGCCCCGCCGATGTGCTCGTCACGGTCGACATCGCCCGGCTGGTCCGCGCGACCGAGCTCGGCATCTTCGAGCCGATCCGCAACGCGACACTCGAAAGCCGCATCCCCGCGCATCTGCGCGACCCTGACGGCCACTGGTTCGGCTTCACCACCCGCGCCCGGGTGCTGATGTACGACAAGGCGCGCGGCCTGCCCGCGGGCCTGGCGCGCTACGAGGACATGGCGAAGCCCGAATTCGCCAACATGATCTGCGCGCGCAGCTCCAACCACGTCTACAACGTGAACCTCGCGGCCTCGATCATCGCGGCCGACGGTGTCGCCGCCACCGAGAACTGGGCCAAGGGCGTTGCCGCCAACCTGGCCCGCCCGCCCGCCGGCGGCGACCGCGACCAGATCCGCGCCGTTCTGGCCGGCCAGGGCCGCATCGCCGTCTCCAACTCCTACTATCTGGGGCTGATGGCGATCTCCGAACGCGCCGAGGACCGTGATCTGGCCGCGCGCACCGGCGTGCTGTTCCCCAACCAGGGCGATCGCGGCACGCATGTGAACGTGTCGGGCGCGGGTCTGGTCAAGACCGCCCCCAACAAGGAAGCCGCCCGCGCCTTCCTGGAATTCCTCTCGACCCCCGAGGCCCAGGGCCAGTTCGCCATGGGCAACATGGAGTTCCCGGCCGTGACCGGCGCGCCGGTGCACCCGTTCCTCGCGGGGCTCGGCAGCTTCAAGCAGGACCCGGTGGACCCGCGTGCGCTGGCAAGCCAAGTGCCCGAGGCCCTGCGCCTGATGCAGAGGGCCGGCTGGCGATGATCGTCTGCTCCTGCAACGCGCTGAGCGAGGCGGCGATCCGCGCCGCCCTGGCCGCCGGGGCCGCGCGCCCCGGAGAGGTCTACACGCAATGCGGCTGCTCCGCCCAATGCGGCTGCTGCACGCAAACCATTCTCAACATCATTCGCAGTCCTGAGCAGGAAAAACCGCGCGCTTGACTTGAGAGCGCGCAATAGCCCATGACATCGCGCACAGAGACAGGAGCGCGAGCGATGAAGGGCGACCCCAAGGTCATCGAACATCTCAATACTCAACTCACGAATGAGTTGACGGCCATCAATCAATATTTCCTTCACGCCCGCATGTTGGATGACTGGGGCGTGACGAAGCTGGCCAAGCATGAGTACAGCGAATCCATCGAAGAGATGAAGCACGCTGACGACCTCATCAAGCGCATCCTCTTCCTCGGCGGCCTGCCCAATGTGCAGCGCCTGAACCACATCCTGATCGGCCAGAGCGTCCAGGAAGTGCTGGAATGCGACCAGAAGATCGAAGAGAAGGCGATCGCTGATCTTCGTGAGGGCATCGCCTATTGCGAGCAGGTGCGTGATTTCGTCAGCCGCGACTTGCTGTTCCGCATCCTGTCGGATGAGGAAGGCCATTCCGACTTCCTGGATACCCAGTTCGACCTGATCCGTCAGATCGGCCTGCCCAAGTACATCACGCTGAACAGCGACGCGGCCGGCGAAGGCGGTGCCGATTAACGCGAAAAAACGCCCCGTCTAACGGGGCGTTTAACGCTCGCCTGACAAGGCACTGACGCTCGGTGCGGCAAAACCTCCTCATCAGCCGAGGAGAAACCACCATGCCGAGCGAATCGCCCCACATCACCGCCCCCGCCGAGCTGGGGATGCTGCTGTCGCGCCGACCGATGCCGGTGCCCCCCGCAGCCGAGCCCAACGCCGAGATGGCCATGCTGGCCGCGGCGCTGGATGGCCAGAGCCTCGCCATCGCCCTGCATGGGCCGGATGGCTCCGCCCGCTTCCTGAACCGCGCCATGCACCGCCTGCTGCGCGTCGACCCCTCCGCCTTCACGCCGCATGGCAGCTTCGGCATCGTGCCGGCCGAGCCCACGCAGCGCAGCCGCTATGCCACCTCTCTGCTGGCCGCCGCCCATGGCCGCCCGGCCGAGATGCCGCTGATGCGCGGCGAGGGCCCGCCGCCCTATATGGTGTGCTTCCAGCCGATGGAGGGCATCGGCGCGATGGTCACCATCCTCGACCCCTCCCGCCGGCGCCTGCCGAGCCAGGCCTTCCTGCGTGAGGCCTTCGGCTTCACGGCCGCCGAGGCGGCGCTGGCGCTCGACCTGGCCGATGGCCTCGCGGCCGCCGACTGTGCCTCCCTGCGCGGCGTTTCGGTGCACACCGTGCGCTCCCAGCTGCGCGCCCTGTTCGCCAAGACCGGCCTGTGCCGGCAGGCGGAGCTCGTCTCCCTCATCCTGACCATGGGCGTCCAGCAGGGCGGCCCCCAGAAGGATTGATGCGGATTCAGGCGGGTGCGGATTGAATCCGCGCCCGCTTCGTGGTTAAGCCCGGCAAACCCAAGCCCAGGGAGCCTGGCATGAACATCGACGCGATCCCCACCGGCAAGAAGGCCCCGGACGACGTGAATGTCGTCATCGAGGTCTCGATCGGCGGGGAGCCGATCAAGTATGAGATGGACAAGGACGCGGGTGTCCTGTTCGTCGACCGCTTCCTGCACACGCCCATGCGCTACCCGGGCAACTACGGCTTCGTGCCGCACACGCTGTCCGAGGACGGCGACCCGATCGACGTGCTGGTGGCCAACAGCCGCCCGATCATGCCGGGCGCGGTCATCAACTGCCGCCCGATCGGCGTGCTGAAGATGGAGGACGACGGCGGCGAGGACGAGAAGATCATCGCCGTGCCGTCCGACAAGCTGACCAAGAAGTACCTGAACGTGAAGACGCTGACGGACCTGCCGGAAGCGACCGTCGCGCAGATCAAGCACTTCTTCGAGCACTACAAGGACCTTGAGCCCGGCAAGTGGGTGAAGGTGAAGGGCTGGGGCGACGTGAACGAGGCCAAGGCCCTGATCACCGCCGCCATCGAGCGCGCCAAGGCCGCGAAGTAAGGCGCTGCCCCCTTTCACGAGGGGGCATCACCGCATAGCCTTCCGGGGAGAAATCCCCGGGAGACGACCATGAAGTACCGCCCCCTCGGCCGCAGCGGCCTGAAGGTGTCGCCGCTGTGCCTCGGCACCATGATGTTCGGCGGCGCGACGGATGAGGCGACTTCCGCCCGCATCACCGACCGTGCCCGCGACCAGGGCATCAACTTCATCGACACCGCCAACGCCTATAACGGCGGCGAGTCGGAGGTCGTGGTCGGGCGCGCCATCAAGGCGCATCGCCGGCACTGGGTGCTGGCCACCAAGATCGCGAACCCGGTGGGCCCGGGCCCGAACGACCGCGGGCTGAGCCGACGCCACACGCTGCAGGCCACCGAGGATTGCCTGACGCGCCTCGGCACCGAGATCGACATCCTCTACCTGCACAAGGAAGACCACGCGACGCCGCTGGAGGAGACGGTACTGGCCCTCGCCCAGCTGATCCGCGACGGCAAGATCCTGCATTTCGGCGTGTCCAACTACCGCGCCTGGCGCGTGGCCGAGATCTGCCGCCTCTGCGACGAGATCGGCATCGACCGGCCGATCGTCAGCCAGCCCTATTACAACGCGCTGAACCGCATGCCGGAGGTGGAGCACCTGCCGGCCTGCGCGCATTTCGGGCTGGGGGTGGTGCCCTATTCGCCGCTCGCGCGCGGCGTGCTGACCGGCAAATACGCCAGCCAGGCGGCCCCCGACCCCGAAAGCCGCGCGGGCCGCGCCGACCGCCGCATGATGGAGACCGAATGGCGCCCCGAGAGCCTGGAGATCGCCCAGAAGCTGCGCGCCCATGCCGAGGCGCGGGGCGTCACGGCCGGTCAGTTCGCCGTGGCCTGGGTGCTGAACAACAAGCTGATCACGGCCCCCATCGCCGGCCCCCGCACCGAGGCACAGTGGGAGGATTACGTAGGCGCCCTGAACTACGCCTTCACGGCGGAGGACGAGGCGCTGGTGGACAGCCTGGTGCCCGCGGGCCATCCCTCGACGCCGGGCTACAATGACCCTGCATACCCGCTGGAGGGGCGCGTCGCCCGAGGCGGCTAGGCGAGGCCGACCAGCCAGGCGCCGTTGCTGTCCCGCCGGACAGCGATCCGGTCATAGCTGCGCACCATGTCGAGCAGCCCCGAATGGCCGTAGGTCTTTGGGGAGAAGGCCGGGTCGGTGCGCTTGAGATACTGCCCGAGGGCGCTCAGGGTCACCGTACCCTCGGCGCTGTCGCCAGCCAGCAGGGTCACGGCGTTGAGAAGGCCTTTCGGACGGCGCTTCGCGGCGGGGCCGGCCACTGCCTTCGAGGACGCGGCCTCGCTCTCATCGGGCCTGGGTGCGGCCCATTCGAAGAACTCGTCGCCGGCATTGCGCAGCGCCTGCGGCGCCTTGGCCTCGCCGATGAGGCACACCAGCCCGTCGCGCTCACGCAGCTTGCGGGCCAGGGTGGCGAAATCGGAATCGCTGGTGATGAGGCAGAACACCTCCGCCTTGCCGTCGCAGAGCGCCTCGAGCGCGTCCAGGGCCAGCGCGATGTCCGAGGTGTTCTTGCCCGCCGCGTAGGCGAATTGCAGACAGGGCGTGAAGGCATGGAGCATCAGCATCTGCTGCCAGCCCTGGACCAGGCTGGGGGCGGTGCCATAGGCCCGCCGCAGCGCGATCCGCCCGAACTGGGCGGCGATGCGCAGCGCATCCTCCAGAATGGCGGGGGGAACATTGTCGCAGTCCACCATGACCGCGACCCGCTTTTCCCGGCCTTCGGCCTGCTTCTCCATGCGTGGGCGTCCATCCTTGCCTGGCCGGTATGATCGCCCACGGATCAATGCGATGGCAACGACCCGCTGCACCGGACGTTGCCCCGGCAAGGAGACGCCGCATGACCCAGCCGCCCTGCATCTTCCCCACCTTCCGCTGCCGTGACCCCGACGCCGCCGTGGCCTTCCTCAAGGCCGCTTTCGGCTTCGTCGTCACGGCAGAACACCGGCAGGACGGCGCGATCGCCCATGCGGAGCTGGCGCTCGGCGGCTCCGTCATCATGCTGGGCGCGGTGCGCAAGGACGACTACGGCCGCCTGGTGGGTGAGCCCGGCAACCAGGGGGGCAAGTCGCTGTATCTGGCGGTCGAGGACATCGACGCCGCCTTCCGCAGCGCGGAGGCGGCCGGCGCCGAGATCCTGGAACCGCTGGTGGACCGCGACTATGGCAGCCGCGAATTCATCTGCCGGGACCCCGAGGGCAGTATATGGTGCCTCGGGACCTACCGGCCGCAACTCGCCTAGGCGAGCATCGCCGCCACCTTCTGCGCGAAGCCCGCCGGGTCGCGCGGGGGCTCGCCATCCTGCACCAGCGCCAGGTCGAGCAGCAGCCCGGCCTTGTCCTCCAGCGCCGTATCGGTGCCGGCCTCAGCCGCCAGCTTGCGGATCAGCGCATGGCGCGGGTTGATCTCCAGCACCGGCAGCCCGCCCGCCATGCTGCGGCCGGCGCGGCGCATCACGCGCTGCATCTGCAGGTCCGGCCCATGGGCGGGCGCCGAGAGCACCACCGCGCTGTCCACCAGCCGGTCCGTCGCGCGCACCTCGGAGACCTCCTCCTTCAGCGCGTCCTTCAGCCGGGCCAGCAACTGGGCGACATCGGCACCTTCCTCGGCCGGCGCCTCGCCCAGCTTGGCGAGGTCGGCCACGCCCTGCGTCACGCTGCGGATCGGCTTGCCGTCGAAATTGCCCAGCCGCTCGGGCCAGAAGGCGTCGATCGGCTCGCCCAGCAGCAGCACCTCCACCCCGCGGGCGCGGAAGCCCTCGATCTGGGGCGATTTCGCGAGCCGCGCGGCATCGTCGCCGGCCAGGAAGTAGATCGCCTCCTGCCCCTCCTTCATGCGGGAGACGTAGTCGGCGAGCGACGTCCAGCCCTCGACCGAGGAGGAGCGGAAGCGCAGCAGCTGCGCGATCTCGCTGCGCTGCTCGGCGTCGTCATAGACGCCTTCCTTCAGCGCCGCGCCGAAATTCTCCCAGAACTTCGCATAGCCCTCGGCATCCTTGGCCTTGGACTTCAGCTCGCTCATCACCCGGTTGGTCACGGCCTTGCGGATGCGGGCCAGCACCGGGGTGGATTGCAGCATCTCACGCGAGACGTTGAGCGGCAGGTCCTCGGTATCCACCACGCCCTGCACGAAGCGCAGCCAGTTGGGCAGCATCTCGGCCTGGTCGGTGATGAACATGCGGCGGACATGCAGCCGCACGCGACTTTCGCGCGTGTCCTCGACGGCCATGAAGGGCTTCTCGCCCGGGATGAACAGCAGGGCCGAGAATTCCATGGCACCCTCGGCGCGCCAGTGCAGCGTGGCCCAGGGCTCGTCGAAGGCATGGGCCACGTGGCGGTAGAATTCCGTGTACTGCTCGGGCGTGACTTCCGACTTGGGCTTGCGCCACAGGGCGGTGCCCTCGTTCGCCGGGGTCTCCTCGCCATTCTCCACCAGCACGATGGGGATGGTGATGTGGTCGGCCCATTTGCGGATGATGGATTTCAGGCGCCAGGGGTCCAGGAACTCCTCGGCGTCGTCCTTCATCCACAGCACGATGTCGGTGCCGGCATCCGCGCGCTCGGCCGGGGCCAGGGTGTAGGCGCCCTTCCCGTCCGAGGACCATTTCCAGGCCTCCTCAGAACCCGCGCGGCGGGAGGTGACGTCCACCTCGTCCGCCACCATGAAGGCGGAGTAGAAGCCGACGCCGAACTGGCCGATCAGGCTGGGCTTGTCGTCCGCGGGCGCCTCGGTCAGCGACTTGGCGAAGGCCAGCGTGCCGGAACGCGCGATGGTGCCCAGATGCTGCGCCAGCTCCTGCTTGCTCATGCCGATGCCGGCATCGGAGATGGTGATCGTGCCCTTTTCCTTGTCGGGCGTGATGCGCAGCCTGGCCTCGGCGGGGGCGGCGAGCGAGGTGTCGGTCAGCGCCTCGAAGCGGCGGCGGTCCACGGCATCCGCGGCATTGGCCACCAGCTCCCGCAGGAAGATCTCGCGCTCGGAGTAGAGCGCATGCACCACCAGTTCCAGCAGGCGGCCGACCTCGGCCCCGAATTCATGACGTTCAACGGTTTCGCTCACAACCCGCTCCCTCGTCCTCAACAGGCGGGAGCCGATATGCGCGGTGATACAACCGTTTTCAACTACTCCGCGGCGATGGCGTGCAGCTGCGGGCCTTCCGCATAACGGCGCGCCAGCCAGGCGCAGACCATCAGCTGGATCTGGTGGAACAGCATCAGCGGCAGCACGACCAGGCCCACCTGGCCGCCGGCGAACAGCACGCTGGCCATGGGCAGGCCGCTCGCCAGCGACTTCTTGGAGCCGCAGAAGACCAGGACGATCTCATCTTCCCGCGCCAGGCCCATGCGGCGTGCGATCAGCAGGCTGATGCCCAGGGCGGCGGCCAGCAGCGCCATGCACAGCACCGCCAGCATGGCGAGCTGCACCGGGGCCAGCTGGTGCCAGATGCCCTCGCGCACGCCCTCGCTGAAGGCCGCGTAGACGACCAGCAGGATGGAGAGCCGGTCCATGCGGCCCAGGATCGCCTTGTTGCGGGCGATCAGCCCCCCGATCCAGGGGCGCAGGGCCTGCCCCGCCGCGAAGGGCAGGAACAGCTGCAGCGCGATGCCGCGCAGCGCGTCGAAGGAAAAGCCGCTGCCCGACACGCCCGACATCAGCGCGGCCACGAGGAGTGGCGTCAGCACCATGCCCAGCAGGTTGCTGGCCGAGGCGCTGCACACCGCCGCCGCCACATGGCCGCGCGCGATGGAGGTGAAGGCGATGGAGGACTGCACGGTGGAGGGCAGCAGGCACAGGAACAACACGCCGGCCTTCAGCGACGGCGAGAGTACCGCATCCGGCAGCAGCCCGGCGGCCAGCCCCAGCACGGGGAACACGACGAAGGTGACGGACATCACCGCCAGGTGCAGCCGCCACTGCGCCAGCCCCTGCACCGCCGCCTGCGGCGCCAGCCGCGCGCCATACAGGAAGAACAGGAAGGCGATCGCGATGGTGGTGGCATGGCCCAGCACCTCCTCGCCCAGCCCGCGCGCGGGGAAGAAGGAAGCGAGCGCCACGGTGGCGAGCAGCGTGGCGACGAAGGCGTCGATGGGCAGGCGGAATTTCATGGGCGCAAACTGCGCCGCACACCCCTCATTGTGAACCACGCTTGTCATGCTGATGGTGATCGTCTTTCATGATAACCGTGCTCGATCCCGTCCTGCTCCGCAGCTTCCAGTCCGTGGCCGACCGGGGCGGCTTCTCCGCCGCGGCGCGGCACCTGTCGTTGCAGCAATCCACCGTCAGCGGCCATATCCGCCGGCTGGAGGCCGCCTGCGGCCGGCGGCTGTTCATCCGCGACACCCATAGCGTGGCACTCACCGCCGATGGCGAGGCCATGCTGGGCTTCGCGCGCTCCGTGCTGGATATCGAGGCCCGCGCGCGCCGGCATTTCTCGGCGGCGAAGCTGCGCGGCCGGCTGCGCTTCGGCGCGTCCGAGGACGTGCTGCTGCAGGGCCTGCCCGATATCCTGCGCGACTTCACCCAGGCCAACCCGGGCGTCGAACTGGAACTGACGGTCGGCGTCAGCGGCGAACTGTATAACCGCCTGGCCGAGGGCGCGCTCGACCTCGTCTTCGCCAAGCGGCCGGAGGGTGACCCGCGCGGGCGCCTGGTCTGGCGTGAGCCCCTGGTCTGGATCGGCCGCCCCGGCACCAGCTTCGACCCCGCCGAGCCCCTGCCGCTGATCCTGCTCGCACCGCCCAGCATCACCCGCCTGCGCGTGCTGGAGGTGATGGAGCGCGCCGGCCGCGCCTGGCGCCTGGCCTGCACCAGCGGCAGCCAGACAGGCGTGGATGCGGCGGCGCTGGCCGGGCTGGGGGTCGCCCCCCACGCCGCCAGCCTGGTGCCGCAAGGGCTCGCCACCCTGCACGGCCCCGGCCTGCCGGAGCTCGGCGACGTGGAGTTCGTGGTCCAGGGCGCGCGCCGCGGTCCGGCCGCCGCCTTGTCGCAGCTGCTGGAGGCCAGCGCGGACCGGCTCCGCCGCCGAGTTTGATTCGTGTCAAATATATTGCGATGCCGCACGACTCCGTATACGTATACGTCGACGAATACGGAGCACCCCTCGATGCCTTTGCTGACCGGAGACGACTACCGACAGAGCCTGCGCGACGGACGCCAGGTCTGGATCTCCGGCGAGAAGGTCGAGGACGTCACGACCCACCCCGCGCTCAAGGGCATGGTGGACGCGGTGGCCCGCATCTACGACATGCACCATGACCCGCTCTACGCGGACCTCATGACCTTCGAGCTGCCCGAGGGCGGGCGCGGCGCGCGCATCTACCAGATCCCCACCACGCGTGAGGAACTGTCCAAGCGGCGCCTGATCACCGCCGCCATCCTGGGCGACATCTGCCCGACGATGGACCGCTTCGGCGACGAGACCGTCACGCCGCTGTTCGTGCTGGCCAACCGCAAGCCGCTGCTGGACAAGTACGACCCCCGCTATGCCCAGGCCGCGACCAGCTGGCTGCACCGGCTGCAGCGCGAGAACCTGTTCCTGACCTCCGGCAACACGGACCCCAAGGGCGACCGCTCGCTGCACCCGTACGAGCAGCACGACCTGGACATGAACACCCGTGTCGTGAAGGAAACCGACGCCGGCATCGTGATCCGCGGCGCCAAGTTCGAAACCGGCGCGCCCTATGGCCACATCGCCTTCATCAAGCCCACGGTCGGCGCCTGGGTGGAGGAGAACCGCGACTACGCCATCTCCTGCATCCTGCCGCTGAACGCGCCGGGCGTGCGCCACCTGTGCCGCGCGCCGCTGTCGCGCCACGGGGCGGAGTTCGATGCCTTCGACCAGCCGCTGGGCGCCCGCTTCGATGAGCTCGACACGCTGATCGTGATGGATGACGTGTTCATCCCCTGGGAAAACGTGCTGTTCAGCCGCCAGCCCGAGCTCGCGGCCCTGCTGCGCAGCGAGTTCAGCCGCTGGTCCGCCCAGGCGTACCTCGCGCGCTGCCAGGCCAAGGCCGATCTGCTGGTGGGCGCCGCCCTGCTGGCCGCCGAGCAGGCCGGCACCATCAAGCTGCCGCCCGTGCGCAGCCGCATCAGCCAGCTGATGGTCTTCAAGGCCACCATCGACGCCTATCTGCTGGGCGCCGAGGCCGCCTGCGAGACCACCGAGGCCGGCTTCATCATGCCGAACCAGGCGATCCAGAATGCGGGCCGCGTCTACTGCTCGATGAACTACTCGCCCATGGTGAACCTGCTGCGCGACATCGCCGGCGGCACCCCCGTGATGCTGCCCGACCGCGCCATGCTGGAAAGCCCGGAGACGGCGCCCGACATCGAGAAGTATTTCCGCGTGGGCAACCACTCCGCCGAGACGCGGCTGCGCACGCTGGCGCTGCTGAACGACCTGACGGCCTCGCCCTATGCCGGCCGCGCCCAGGCCTACCAGATGTTCGCCGAAACCCCGGTGCATGCGCAGGAGGCGGCGCTGTTCGCCACCTTCGACCGCGAGAGCGCCATCGCCCGCGCCCGCGCGGTCGCCGGGCTGGAAGCCGCCTGATGAGCCCCGAGGCGCTCGACGACGACTGGCGCCTGCCGCCTGCCCGCAACGCGGGTGAGCTGGTGTTCGAGCAGCTGCGCCACCGCATCGTCGAGGGCGAGCTGGCCCACGGCACCAAGCTCTCCGAAGCGCAGATCGTGGCGCGCATGGGCGTCAGCCGCACGCCCGTGCGTGAGGCGCTGACGCGGCTCGCCGCCGGCGGCCTGCTGCGCCCGGCCGAGGGCAACGGCTACCTCGTGGTGGACCCGCTGGCCGACCTTGAGGAGCTGGTGCTGACGCGTGAGGCGCTGGAAGGTGCCGCCGCGCGGCTGGCGGCCGGCCGCGCCACCGAGGCCCAGCGCGCCCGCATCTGCGCGCTGGCCGAGGAAAGCAACCGCCGCGACCGCGGCGAGTACGAGGTCCGCAGCGAACTGAACGCGGCCTTCCATGACGCCGTGCTCACCGCCGCCCACTCCCCGCGCCTGACCGCCCTGGCCGAGAGCTATCGCATGTTCTTCGCCAGCCCGCGGCTGATGCGGATGATGACCGCCGAGGAGACCGAGGCGGCGCTCGCCGACCACACCCATATCGCCGCCGCCATTTCGCGCGGCGACGGGCAGCAGGCCGAGGAGGTGGCGCGCCGCCACCTTCGCCAGGCCTACGCCAACACCCTTGCTACCGCCCGGGCAACGACCCGGCGCTGATAAGAAAAAACGGAAACACCGCACACGAACCCTGTTTCACCGACCACCGAAGGAGAGATTCGTGGCTGACATGTTTTTGGGGCGCCGTGGCCTGTTGGGGGCCACCGGGGCCATGCTTGCCGCGCCCGCGCTGGCGCAGGCCCCTGTGCGCGACATCACGATCCAGCTGTGGGGCACCACCTGGACCGGCTCCCTGCGCCAGGTCGGCCAGCGGTTTGAGCAGGCGACCGGCATCAAGGTGAATGCCGTGACGCAGGCGACCTCGGGCGAGGGCCTGGTGCGGCTGCAGAGCATGCGCGCCGCCCCCACCATCGACGTGTGGTTCACCACCTCCTCGGTGGCGGAACGCGCCAAGACCGATAGCCAGCTGTTCCTGCCCCTGCCCATGGCCAGCCTGCCGAGTGCTGCGGCCATCGAGCCCGGCGCGCGCGCGAGCCACTGGATCGGGGTGTATTTCTACCAGCTGGGCATCGTGTGGCGCCCGGATCTGGTGCGGGAACCGATCACGTCCTGGCAGGATCTGTGGCAGCCGCGCTTCGCGCAGAAGCTCGGCGTGCCGACGATGAACAGCTACCAGGGCCGGGTGCTGATCACGGCCGCCATGCTGAACGGCGGCAGCATCAGCAATGTCGACCCCGGCTTCGAGGCGCTGAAGCGCCTGAAGCCCAATGTCGTGACCTGGTATTCCTCCGACACCACCGCCCGCCAGGCCCTCGCGCAGGGTGAGCTCTCGGTCCTCGTCGCGCCGCCGGCCGCCCTGAAGCGCCTGTCGGATGCGGGCGTGCCGGGCCGCATGATCAGCCCCCCGCCCTCGCCCATGATGTATGACGCGCTGATGCTGGTGAACACGCCGAAGAAGGAAGCGGCCGCGAAGTTCATCGACTTCTGCCTGACCAAGGAGATGCAGGATTTCATCGCCCAGGGTCAGGGCATGGGCCCGGTCCACCCGCAGGCGTCCACCCTGCCCGAGATCGCCGCCGTGCTGCCCCGCCCGCAGGACCGCGTGAGCTTCGATGACGACGTGATCAACGCCAACATCGCGGCCTGGAACGAGCGCTTCAACCGTGAGGTCACGAATTGAACCATGGTATCGAACCCGGCGGCGATGCCGTCGCCGGGCTTGAGGTGTCGGGCCTCACGAAGCATTACGGGGCCCACGCCGCCATCCAGGATATCGGCTTCCGGCTGGAACGCGGTGCGCTGCTGACGCTGCTCGGCCCGTCGGGCTGCGGCAAGACCACGCTGCTGCGCTCCATCGGCGGCTTCGTCGCCACCGATTCCGGCACGATCCGCGTCGAGGGCCAGGAGATCTCCGCCCTGCCGCCGGAACGCCGCCCGACGGCCACCGTGTTCCAGGGCTATGCGCTGTTCCCGCACATGTCGGTGGCGGCCAATGTCGCCTACGGCCTCAAGATCCAGGGCATGCTGAAAAGCGAGATCGCGGAGCGCGTGCGCGATGCCCTCGCGGCCGTGCAGCTTTCGGCCATGGCCGAACGCATGCCCAGCCAGCTCTCGGGCGGCCAGCAGCAGCGCGTGGCCCTGGCCCGCTGCCTGGTGGTGCGCCCGCGCATCCTGCTGCTGGATGAGCCCTTCTCGGCGCTCGACCGCAACCTGCGCGAGGAAATGCAGGTGGAGCTGCGCAAGCTGCAGCAGCGCATGGGCATCACCACCGTCGTCGTCACCCATGACCAGCAGGAAGCCTATATCCTGTCCGACTGGGTGGCGGTGATGAATGCGGGGCGCCTGCACCAGTTCGACCGCCCGGCGGGCGTGTATGACCGGCCCGCCACGCGCTTCGTCGCGGGCTTCACCGGCATGACGAACATCCTGGCCGGACACGGCGACGGCACCCATTTCATTGCCGAGGGCATCGGCCGCTTTCCGGTGGCGGCACCCGCCCTGCCCGGCTCGGCGCTCGGCCTGCGTCCCGGCGCGCTGCGCCTGGTCGACCCGGCGGACCCCGCGGCCTGCGCCGTCGGCGAGGTCGCCTTCGTCGCCATGACCGGCGCCGAGGCCCTGTGCGAGATCACCTGCCCGGGTGGCGCGCTGCAGGTGGCCATGCCCCGCCGCGACGGCCCGCCCGCCCCGGGCGCGCTGGTCGGCGTCGCGATGGTGAACCCCGACGAGGCCGTGGTCCTGGCCGCATGAAGCGAAACCTCACCGCCCTGCCGGCGATGCTGGCGCTGGCCGTGCTGGCCGGCGCCTATGGCAGCTTCTTCGCCACCGGCCTGCTGCGGCAGGTGCCCGGTACCGCCAGCGTGGCGGGCCCCGCGAGTGCCGAGAACTACCTGAAGTTCTTCTCGGGTGCCGGGCAGCTGCCGGTGTTCGCGGACACCTTCATCTTCTCGATCATCGTCACCCTGGCGACGGTCATCATCGGCTACCCGCTCGCCTATTTCATCGCGCGGACCGAGAGCCGCTTCCTGCGCGTGGCCTTCCTCGCGGTGCTGGTCGCCACCTTCCTGTCGGGCAGCGTGACGCGCGCCTATGGCTGGATGGTCATTCTGGGCAATCGTGGGTTGCTGAACTCGATGCTGATGAACATGGGGCTGATCGAGGCGCCCTTGCGCATCCTGTATCGCCAATTGGGCGTGGGCATCGCGCTGGTGCATTTCATCCTGCCCTTCTTCGTGCTGACCGTGGTGGGCGGCATCCGCAACGTGCCGCGCGCGCTGGAGGAAGCCTCTCGTGACCTGGGCTGCGGCCCGGTGCGCACCTTCGCCAAGGTCACGCTGCCGCTGTCGCTGCCCGCGATCGCGGAGGGCATGGCGCTGTCGCTCGCACTCGCGCTCAGCGCCTTCCTGTTCCCGCTGATGCTGGGCGGGGGCCGCGTGCGGCTGGTGGCCAACTACATCTACGACCAGATCTTCGTCGCCTTCGACATCCCCTTCGCGGCGGTCGTCTCGGCGGGCTTCCTGGTGTGTTCCTGCGGCGCGCTGATGCTGATGATGGCGTTGCAGAAGGCGCTGCTGCGCCGCTTCGCGACCGGGGGGATCGGGGCATGAGGCGCGGTCCGCTCGGGCGCATCCTGTGGGCGCTGTACCTGGTGCTGGTGATGGGCTTCCTACTGGCCCCGGTCGCCTTCGTCGTGTTCTACAGCTTCAACGACGCCAGCATGTTCCGCCTGCCGGTGCGTGCCTATTCGCTGCGCTGGTATCGGGAGTTCTTCGCCTCCGACCAGTTCCAGCCGGCGCTGCGCGCCACGCTGATGATCGCGGCGGTCGTCGTGCCCTTCACGCTGCTGGTCGCCCTGCCGACCGCGCATCTGATGGCGCGCGGAAAAGGGCAAGCTTGGCTGGGCGCGGCGCTGACCGCGCCGGTCGTGGTGCCCGGTGTCGTCACCGGCATCGCCTTCCTCGGGCTGTTCACCATGCTGGGCATCGGCGATGCGCTGACGCGGCTGGTGATCGCGCTGTCGATCTTCTGCCTGCCCTTCTCGCTGCGCGCCCTGAACGCCAGCTACGCCGGGCTGGACCGGCGGCCGGAGGAAGCGGCGCGCGACCTGGGCGCGACACCGCTGCGCGCCTATCTGCATGTCACGCTGCCGCAGTTGAAGGCCGGCCTGCTGGCGGGGGCCATCTTCGCCTTCGTCGAGGCCACGGATAACTTCTCCATCGCCGTCTTCCTGGCCGACACCCGCACCAAGACGCTTCCCATCGCGGCCTATGAACACATCCGCGATTTCGATGACCCGACCGTGGCGGCCATGGCCACGGTGCTGACACTGGTCGCACTGGTTCTCGTGCTGGTGCTCGAGAAGGTGATCGGCCTCGAGAAACTGATCCGCCATGGCTGAGGAATACGCCCCATGAGCAAGATGCACCTTGTCGCCTATCTGAAGACCGGCCCGACCGCGAGCTTCGCCAGCGGCTGGCGCCACCCTTCGGCCACGCTGGATGACCTGTTCGAGCCCGCGCGCTTCGAATACATGGCCAAGCTGCTGGAAGACGCGCGCTTCGACGCCGGCTTCTTCGCCGACGGGCTCGGCATCCCCGACGTGTACCGCAACACCTTCGCCGATTATGTGGGCCGCGGCGGGCAGGTCTCCCTGCTCGACCCCATGACGGTGCTGCCGATCATGGCGCGCGTCACTTCACGCCTCGGCCTCGGCGCCACGCTCGCGACCACCTTCCATAACCCGTATTACCTGGCGCGCGGGCTTGCCTCGCTGGATCACCTCAGCAAGGGGCGCGTCGCCTGGAACGTGGTCACCGGCAGCCATAATGCCGAGGCGCGCAACCACGGCTTCGACGCGATGCCCGACAAGAACATGCGCTATGAGCGGGCGGAGGACGTGCTGGCCGCCTGCGCCGCCCTGTGGGATTGCTGGGATGAGGACGCGCTGGTGCTGGACCGCGAAAGCGGGGTCTACGCCGATACCTCGAAGATCCGCTACGCCGACTACAAGGGGCCCTATGTCTCCACGCGCGGGCCGATGTCCATGCCGCGCAGCCCGCAGGGGCGCCCGGTGATCCTGCAGGCCGGCTCCTCGCCGCGCGGGCGGGATTTCGCGGCGAAATGGGCCGAGATGGTGTTCTGCTCCCCCGCGACCAAGGAAGCCTGCCTGGAGTTCCGCGAGGACATGGTGAAGCGCCTGCGCGCCCATGGCCGCGCGCCCGAGGAATGCGTGATCCTGCCCTCGCTGTCTGTGGTGGTGGGTGAGACGGAATCCATCGCCATCGAGAAGAAGGAGTTCCTGGAATCCATCGTGGACCCGGAACTCGTTCTCGCCTCGAACTCGGCACTATTGGGCGTGGATCTCTCCGATGTCGAAAGCCCCGAGGCCGCCGACCAGGGTGCCGGCAGCGCCGGCGTGCAGGGTTCACGCGACCGCATGGCCCAGCGCATGAAGGCCGAGGGCATCAGCTACGCCCAGGCCGCCCGCAAGCCGCGCGGGCTGATCGCGGGCACCCCCGCCATGATCGCCGACATCATGGAGGACTGGTTCCGCTCCGGCGCCTGCGACGGCTTCGTGCTGCCGCCCGCCGTCTTCCCGCTGACCTATGAGGATTTCGGCCGCATGGTCGTGCCCGAACTGCAAAAGCGCGGCGTGTTCCGCCGCGAATATGCCGGGCGCACGCTGCGCGAAAACCTGCGCAACCCCGGTTGAGGAGAACCCCGATGCTCGACAAGCCGTCTTCCGGCCACAACACCGAAGTGCAGGATCGCGCCCCCCCGGCCTATGTCTGCGACACCGAATGGCAGGCGCGGGTGGACCTCGCGGCCTGCTATCGCCTGATCGCCCATTTCGGGATGGACGACACCATCTTCGGCCACGCCACGGTGCGCGTGCCGGGCAGCCCGAACGAGTTCCTGATCAACCCGTTCGGCGCGGTGTATTCCGAGATCACGGCGTCCTCGCTGGTGAAGATCGACCATGAGGGCAAGTCGCTTGAATCCGGCAAGCCGGTGAACGCGGCGGGCTTCGTGATCCACAGCGCGATCCATGCCGCGCGGCCGGACGTGAACTGCGTGATCCACACCCACACCCGCGCGGGTGTTGCGCTGTCCTGCCTCGCGGAAGGGCTGCTGCCGATCAACCAGTTCGCGCTCGAGTTCGCGGACCACATCGGCTACCACGATTACGAAGGCATCGCGCTGAACCTGGCGGAGCGTGAGCGGCTGGTGGCCGATCTCGGCAATCACAACGCGCTGGTGCTGCGCAACCATGGGCTGCTGACCGGCGGCTATACCGTGCCGGGCGCCTTCTACCTGTATTATTACCTGGAACAGGCGGCCCGCGTGCAGATGGACGTGATGGCCTCCGGCGGGAAGATCATCACCCCCGCGCGTGAGGTGCAGATCCATACCGCGAGCCAATACAGCAGCCAGCGCAAGCCCAAGGAAACCGGCATCCGCGCCTGGCCGGCGATGCTGCGCCTGCTGGACCGCGTGAACCCCGGCTACGCCGAATGACCTATTCGCTCGCGGGGCGTTGCGCCCGGACCGGGATGATGGGGGGCGTGATCACCACCTCCTCACCGGCGGTCGGCAGCCGCTGCCTGTTCGCCCGGGCGGGCGTGGGCGTGGTGCTGACGCAGAACCTGACCGACCCGCGCCTCGGGCCGCGCGGCCTGATGCTGATGGAAGATGGCTGCACGCCGGCCGAGGCGATCGCGGCCCTGGTTGCCAGCACGCCGCATCATGGCATCCGGCAATTGGCCGCCCTCGGGCGCGACGGGTCCAGCGCGCATTTCTCGGGTGCGGGCATCACCTCCATCCTCGGCGCCGCGCAGGGGCCGAACAGCGTGGCGGTCGGCAATATCCTGAAGAATGACCAGGTGCCGGCGGCGATGGTCGCGGCCTTCGAGGCGGAGCCCGGCGCGCCCCTGCCGGAACGCCTGCTGGCGGCGCTGGACGCGGGCACCGCGGCAGGAGGCGAGATCAGGGAGCTGGTATCGGCAGCCCTGATGGTGGTGGACCGGGAGAGCTTTCCCTATGTCGACCTGCGCGCCGACAGCGACCCCGACCCGGCGGCGGCGCTGCGCCGGATGTGGGGCGAATACGCGCCCCTGGCCGACATGTATGTCGACCGCGCGCTGGGCAAGGTCTAGCTCAGCTCGACGCGGCGGAACTCGGTGCCTTGGGGCGGGCGTTCCGCCTCGGGCACCGGCTCCAGCGCATAGGCCAGGATGCCCTGGTTCATGCCGGCATTGGTCGCGCGGAACACGCCGTTGATCTCGACCATGCCGTCCTTCTCGGCAAATCCGCCGGTGGCGCTCACCTGGGTGCGCGGGCGCGGCGCCAGATAGGCCAGGAACAGCCCGTTCTCCACCCCGCAGAAGAAGCCGCTGTCGGGCGAGGAAGGAGCTGCCGAGACGCGCAGCGCCAGCACCTTGTCGAGGTGGCGCACCACGCTCGTCTCCAGCATCTGGAAGCTGCGCTTGGTCAGGGTGCCGTGCAGTTCGTCGATGGGCGGGTGCTGCTGGGCGCGCGCAACGGCGGGCGCCGCCAACCCCAGCAGGGCGAGGCGCATCATCTGGCGGCGGGCATGGATCATCGCAATCTCCTGTCCTGCGGGCAGGAAGATAACGCGCGGGGCGGGCGGCGGTTGGCGCTCAGAACTCGGCGTCGAACTCCAGCTCGGTGATGCGGGCCTCGGGCTCCGCGCGCGCGGCCTGCACCCATTCCTGGAAGTCGGGCCAGGACTCGACGGTGCGGGCATAGGCCTCGCACACCTCGTCCAGCTTCACGTCATAGCTGCGGAAGCGGGTGACGACGGGGGCGAACATCGCATCGGCGACGGTCTTTTCCGCCCCGAACAGCCAGGGGCCGCCCCATTGGGCCAGGCAGTCGCGCCACAGGTTCTGGATGCGGGCGATATCGGCCCGCGCGGCGGACCAGACGGGAAAATTGGGCACATGCGCCCGCAGGTTCATGGGCAGAGAGGCCCGCAGCGCCTGGAAGCCCGCGTGCATCTCGCCGCAGATGGACCGGCAACGGGCGCGCGCCACGCGGTCGCCCGGAAACAGCCGCGCCTCGGGGAACTGCTCGTTCAGGTACTCGGCGATGCCGAGCGTATCCCAGACCCGCGCGCCCTCATGCTCCAGGCAGGGCAGCAGGATGGAGGAGGAGTTGTTCAGCAGCTCCGCCCTCGCCTGCGGATCCTCGGGCGAAACGATATGGACGCTGAAGTCGAGCCCGGCGAGCCGGGCCAGCAGCCAGCCCCGCATGGACCAGGAGGAATAGTTGCGGGTGCTGATGTTCAGCACCGCCCGAGGGGCAGCGGGCGGCTGTGCCGGTGCCGCCGGTGCCGGCGGCGCGGCGGGCTTCTTCCGGGTTTTCGATCCAGACATGCGGCACCCCATTTCCTGCGGACCCAGGCTAACAATCAATTCGCTTTTGCGAAACGCCTCGTCGCTGGCAACATGGGGCAGGTTTTCGGGGCGTTGCCTAATGATCTATCCGGTGTTGCAGACGGGGCAGGACCTGCTTTCCCCCTGGCGGATGCAGGCCCGTGCCTTCGGCCGGCTGCTGGAGCCCTGGGGCTATCCGCACCCGCTGTTCGGCGGGCTGCGGGCGCTCCGGGCCGCGTTGGAGGTGTTCGGCCATGCAGGGCTGAGCAATGCCCGCCCGGCCTATGGCATCACGCCCGTGCGCGCCGGGAACCGGGTGCTGGAGATTGAGGAGGAGGTCGTCACCTCCACCCCCTTCGCCACGCTGCTGCGCTTCCGCAAGGACATCGCCCATCCGCTGCCCAAGGTGCTGGTGGTGGCGCCGATGTCGGGGCATTTCGCCACGCTTCTGCGCGGCACGGTGCAGGTGCTGCTGCAGGATCACGACGTCTACATCACGGACTGGCACAACGCGCGCGACGTGCCGCTGTCGGCCGGGAAGTTCGGGCTGGACGAGTATGTCGAGCACATCATGAACTTCCAGCGCGCCATCGGCCCGGGCGCCCACATGCTGGCGGTGTGCCAGCCGGTGGTGGCCGCGCTGGCGGCGGTGGCGATCATGGCCGAGGACCGTGACCGCTGTTCGCCGCGCAGCCTGACGCTGATGGCAGGCCCCATCGATGCCCGGCAGAACCCCACCGAGGTGAACCGCCTGGCCGAGGGCAAGGACATCGGCTGGTTCCGCAACAACCTGATTTCCGAGGTGCCGTTCCGCTATCGCGGCGGCGGCCGGAAGGTCTATCCGGGCGCCGTGCAGCTCTCTGCCTTCATGACCATGAATCTTGGCCGGCACGTGAAGGCGCATCACGAGCAGTTCTGGTCATTGTTCGATGGCGACGCGGCCCGCGCGGACCAGCATCGGCGCTTCTACGACGAGTATCTGGCGGTGATGGACCTGCCGGCCGAGTTCTTCCTGGAGACGGTGCAGACCGTGTTCCAGGACCATGCGCTGGCCCGCGGCACGCTGAACTGGCGCGGCCGTCCGGTCCGGCCAGAGGCCATCCGCCGCACTGCCATCATGACGGTGGAGGGCGAGCGCGACGACATCTGCGGAATCGGCCAGACCATGGCCGCGCTGGACCTGTGCCGCAGCGTGCCGGTGACGATGCGCCACCACCATCTGCAGACCGGTGTGGGCCATTACGGCGTGTTCAGCGGCCGGCGCTTCGCCCAGATGATCTATCCGCGCGTGCGCGAGATGATCCAGACGAACCAGGGGTAAGCGGCTGATTTTTCGGGGAAGGGAGATGGTGCTGCCAGAGAGGATTGAACTCTGACAGTTGCCGCTGAAACCTAGGTAAAAGGCCGATCTCCGGGCGATTGCGATGGGGTGTTTGTAGCACTCCTTTGTAGCGCCTAGCTACGGTTTCGGCTTCGGGTGCAGGCCTGCCAGGATGGTCGTGTTCCTTCCGCCGCCGCGCTGAGGCTGTCCAGGGGATAATGCACGCCAACAGTGGGTGCCATGTACTGACCTGAGGGAGAAACTGGCTCCGGCGTTAGGAACCGTAGAGCACGCAAACCGCACTAAATGCGTCGATCCAGCAGCTGACTCACGATTTCCGTCTTTGGTAAAGATCAGATCCGGATTAGCATAGCCTGGTGAAACCTATAGCCATCTCATTTTCGCGTTATCGCGCCTTCAAGGATGAGGTGCGATTTGAGTTGAAACCCATGACTGTGATTATCGGTCGAAACGGCGGCGGGAAAAGCGTTTTGACACGCTTGCCGGTTCTTCTGGGAGGCGCACTCACAAGTAATGAATATAATCCTGTAGACTTGGCTGCCGGAGGAATAAATCATGGAAATCGATATGAGGATCTCGTTCACCTAAGATCTGCCCAAAGCTTCAATATTGGAGCAGAAGGAATTAATAAAGATGGTGAAATACTATCTTTCACCACCACTATGCGGCATATTGTGGAAAATTATTCTCTAGGAATAGAGAGATTTGAGCTCCTCAGAAGTACCGGAGAAAAAATCCTAATCTCACTCACATCTCCGGAGGACATAGGAAATCCAAAAGGCAGCTATGATATAATATTTGGGGATAAAAAATTTAATACAGAAAGCATAATTTGGCACGGCTTGTTGCCTTTTTCAATACCAGAACACGATGATATTTCTCGCATCCTTCAAGTAGCTCGCGAACAATTCATAAGCGCATTTGGAAAGCCCTCCTATCTAGGTCCTTTTCGGTCCGAGACTGGCAATTTCGGTCGTACCCCAAGGCAGGGAGTTAGGCATTTGGGACCGCGCGGCGAAGGGGCGCTAGAGGTGCTTGGAGACGATGCGCTCAGGAGAGAAGGTCTCCTTGGGAAGGCAGTCAGCGATTGGTTCTCCGCCTCTTTAGGCGGAAGCGCGACCGTGCTTCGCACAGATGGTGGCGTTCCGCGCCTGCTAGTTCACGATGCGAGTCGCAACCTAGACGTTGACCTACAAGAGACTGGAGCCGGATTTGCTCAGGTCCTGCCTATAGTCGTACAAGCATTAGCTCACAGGCAAAAAGTACTATCAAGCCCAATCCTCATCGTCGAGCAGCCCGAACTTCACCTTCACCCTGGCGCACACGGCGCGGTGATGGATTTATTAATTTCGCGAGCAGTGGAAGCTCCCGACGCGCCTTACATCATCGAGACTCACAGCGAACAAATTATAACGCGGCTAAGAAGACGGGTAGCCGAAGGAATATTATCTCCTGATTTAGTTAGAATTTACTCTATCGGACATCGTTCGTCAGCAGAAGATTCCGAGGACCCGATACGATCCATTGATCTTGACCATCTAGGAAATACTACAAGTTGGCCAATTGGAGTATTTGACGAAGCCCTTGATGACATTATACATTTGAGATCGGCAGCCTCCAAAAAATCACACCAACATTGATTAATTGATGGACAGAGGATTCATTGCAAATATCAATACATGGCAATATAATAAACGAACAACGATGGTTTCCAATATTGGATATTATCGTTGAACTAATGCTGCTGCCCGAAAGTCGCATTATTCTTGAAATATCTAGCCTCTCTCGCTTAAGGCAGAGCGCGTGGATCACCAACTCCCCGCCTAGTAGGGCGACAACGTGGGGCATCTTGACTGGAATGGTAAAATTTCAATCAAAAGGAACAACAAGCGACGCCACCACCCTTATTTTCGACGCCAATGGGCCTTATCAAGGCGAAGAACAATCTGACGGTTCCATTAGAATTAATCCGATAGCTGGCTTGGCCACGATAATGCAGCCATTCAAATTGATCGTCGAAGATCAACAAACTGATGGCGGTTTCATATTGTGGATGGCACGATTTTTAGGAAGAGATGAGATAATCAAGGCTTATAGGGCCGGACGATTCGTCTTTCACCACGCTGGAGGAAAAGGCCAAATAGTAAAATCGGCAGAGGCTATTTCGGCTGGCGTCTGGGCACGGCCCGGTCAACCGATCTCGCTGGCTAAACATCGTAGTGCGGCGGTCCTGGACAGTGACGCTGACCACGAGGGGCACGCACCGAACGCAAACATTGCCACGGCCGCCGAAAGCCATGTTGCCTTCGTCCACGTCCTCCGAGGACGAACGATTGAGAACTACATCCCCGAAAGTTATTTCAGGAAGCGGCTCGCAGCCGATGGGCTCTCCTCTTTTTCCGATGCATTCTTTAGAATGCTGCACGATCAGCAACTTTTTTTCCCGATCAAGACCGGGTTTCGAGCCAAAGTCAAAAATGGCCCGCGTCCAACACATTCTGAGTTTGTGAGTGACCCTGAGCGACCACGGCTTCTGCGGGATCTTTACGGGTCTGTCGCACCAGTTGATTGGGGCGCCCTGGTCGGCGGTCTTGGGGAGCGCCTCGCAACAGTCTACACTGAAACACGTTACCGGTGCGAACCCAGCGACGCACCCCGACTTCCTCAGGACGTTAGCCGGGAGATCAATACGTTGCTTACAAATATACTGCGGCATCTGTAGCGCATGGTGACTCCTCGCGGCCAGGCGCCTGCGGCTAGTGCGCGGCCTGATATCATTTCGCTCGATATCCTGTTGAAGGACGTTGACGAAGGTCGGGTCCAAATTCCGCGTTTCCAGCGTCCATACGTATGGACGCCGCAGATGATGCGAGAGCTCTTCGAGAGCGTTCTCAGTGGATACCCAATCGGCTCCCTGCTCTTCTGGGAGCCGAAGGACACTGATGTCCGGCTGATGCCAAAAATTGGTCCGCTGCCAGCACCGAAGCGGGGCCACAGCGTATCCCTCGTACTCGATGGCCATCAACGTCTAGCCACGTTGTATGGTGTGCTTCGATTAGAAAGCGCCGATCCGAGGAGCGCGACGCCGGCAGAGCAGCACTGGTGGCTAGGATACGATCTTATTGCTCAGGAGACGCGGCAAATGCGGTTTCCTGACGATTTCGAAAACCCGACAATACTCCCTTTTCGTATCGTCTTGAAGACGTCCGAATTCATCCGTTTTGCCCGCTTGGTGGACGCGAGCAACCTTTCCTCGCCAGAGAAGGTGCTTTTGCTTGACCGCGCTGATGGTGTCCAACGTGCCATTCGCGATTACCGGATCGCTCTTACGATCATGCGCGACGGCAGCGTCGACGATGCTGTAGGCATCTTTTCGCGTATCAATCGCAGCGGTCGCGCTATGACGGCCGACCAAATGGCAGTTGCACTGACATATCATGAAGACTTCAATCTCGAAGAGGCGTTAGACCGCATCTTGGGCGATCTTGAGCCATACGGCTTCGGCGATGTGAGCCGAACTATCGTATTGCAGAGCTTGCTTCATGCGGCAGGACGGAACTTCGTCAAGCCAAACTTTGACAACCTACGAGAGCGAGTCACACGCGAAAAACTAAAAGAATCCGTCGAATCAGTGTCGCGCTCACTTCAACAGGCCTGCGTATTTCTCAATGAATCAATCGGCTTCAGTACTGGCCGCCTTCTCCCTTATGCACTTCAACTCCTTCTGCTCGGGATATTTTTCCGGCAAAACAATCACACACCTCAGAATTTGCCGGATGATATAGATAAGAATCTGAGAAGATGGTTTTGGGCAACATCATTTGAAGGTTGGTTTGCGTCAGCGAATTCGTCAGAAGTCGAGGGTGCAGTAGCTAATATGGAAATGTATGCCCGATCTGAAGGTCACGGCCCTTCAACCGCCTCTTTTGAGGCGTTCTTTATTGACCGGCCACTCCGACCATTTCCTAAAACCTTTGATCGCCGATCCGCCCGCATTCGCGCAATGCTCCTTGTGCAAATGGCTCGCACGCCCCTGGTCGATCCCATCACGGATGATGCGATTAATGGCTCCGAGCTGATGTCGGACCCGGATCGCCGTGACCTACCCTACGTGTTCCGTCCTGCGGGAACGCGCTCTGCTCGCAGCCCGGCTAACCGGATTCTTCTTCCAAGAACGCACGGCAGTGCTGTTCGCGACCTCCTTGCGGGCCGTGCCGGTAACAAGGCAGCGCTGCTGTCACATGGGATAGATGATGCTGCTCTCGCCGCCCTTCGCTCCCGAGACGTCGATGCATTTGTAGCCGCACGAGAGGCGGCACTGATGGACCATGAGAACACATTTCTACAGCAGTTTGCCCTCACAATGGGAGACAGTACTCTTCGCTCTGAGGACGAAATCGATATTGATGAGAACTAGTGGATTGCAGTGCAATCCACGATTTTTCTGAAGTTCAGATCTGGCTTTCGTATACTAGATTGTATCGGCATCAGGAGGTTCGCCTATAATATGCGTAGATCGCTGCCCCCCCCAACCGCTGATGCAACGGTATGAGCGCACGCTCCAACCGCGCTGTATGCTGCTGCAACAGTATTAAGGGCCTTGATTACCCGGGCTCCCCCCCCTTGGTCACCCCGGCCGCAGCGGAGCGTGTCACGGTAGTGGATGGCGACACATTACGCATGGGTTCGGAACGGGTGCGGGTGATGGGCCTGGATGCCCCGGAGATGCACGGCCAGTGCCAACGGGAAGAGGCGTTAGCGCGTCGTGCAAAGGCCCGTCTAGGCCAGCTTGTGGCCGGTGGGGTCCGGCTATCAGCCCATGGACGGGACCGCTACGGGCGCTTTCTCGCGCCGGTGACGGACAGGCAGGGGCGCGACGTGGCCCATGTGCTGATCCGGGAGGGCCTGGCACGGGCCTATGACGGGAGCGGGCTGCGCGGCGGGTGGTGTCATTAATGAAGCTTCCTAGTAGCAAAGCGGAGAAATTCTTCCGTGAAGAAGTTGACCCGGCAGTCCGAAGCTTTCTTGCTGACTACAGCTGCGTATGGAAAGGCCGCTGTGCTTCGATGCTTCTCGTTCATACAGCGGAGTATGTTTGGCACCACCACTTAAATGGACAGCGACCTAGCGTATTCGATCCAAATACCAGCAGCTATCGCGAGGCTATCTCGGTTGCGGAGTATCTAGGCCATCTGAGCAGGGTCGAGACCAATTTTCAATTTCTCAGAGAGATAAGCAACGCCAGCAAGCACGCAGTGCTCCAGCGAGGAAGCCCAAGGTTTGTGGCGAGGCACGATCAAGTGGGACGCGTAGGAAACTGAATGGGGGATCGACTACCTATGACGGTCGGGAAACCATTTGTCGGAATTGCAATAATGCAGGAAAAGTCATTGGCCGTGGATGATGGGCCACATATCAGAACTCATCCGCTGCCCTTGCATGCATCCATCATGCCAGTTCATGCTATGTGGTGCGGATACTTTAATATTGAGGCAGACCCCATAGTTCTTGGGGCGTCTGGTTGAATTGGCGGAAGTCAGTCCTGCGGGTGTAGGTGCCTGCCCACGGGAACCGCAGCGGCACCCTTGCGGCGGCCCGGAGCGACCTGTGTGGGGCTGTTGCTGGCACCATAGCGTCAGCAATACCTGGTGAAGGCATTAGTGAGGTTGAGCATGACTAACGACAATGAACCGCCATTGCCCGCTATTGCGATGATCTCCATGTCCGCGATCACAGAGGTGCCGCGCACAGCAGATGGGGCACCGATCACAAAGGACGCTGTCATTGCCTCGCTCCGGTCACGTCTAAAGCGCGAGGGCGCAGAAGCCTTTCTCGATTACATAGTGAACACCTGGGAGATCGACGGGATCGAGTATGGTACGCCGGTCACTTAGGTCCCTGCCGCCACGCCTCGCTTAGCCGCCGCGCTCGCTTCGGCTTACACGCCGCCACCAGTTCCTCAACACTCACCTTCCGGTCCGCCGCTAGCCGCCTTAAGTGCATCCACGCCGTGGCCACGGGCGGCCCCGCATAGCTCTCATATCGAGGGTCGGTGTAGGCTAGCGTGACGATGCGCCAAAGGCCCTGCACCCAGCAACGGGTGCGAGGGTCCGTGACGGTCAGCCCTGCGGGTGCAGCCGACTGCACCTTCGGCGACTTGTCGGGGGCCTTGCTCACACCGGAGCAACCATCGCTTTCACCCTGACGCGCGGCTTCTTGACAGCGGAGGCCGCCAGGAGTTCCGCCCAGGACAGCCCATGGCGCCCCGCTAGTTCGCTAAGGGTGTCTCCCGGGTGCTGGAGCTCAGCCTCTCTAGCGAACAGGGGATAGCTAGCCGCGAGGGCCAGCAACTCGACCGCGCTTCGCACCTGGCGCCGCGTCCGCACGCTGATAGGGGAACCATTCACCACTCCGTTCACTGCGCTTCCCCGGACCGCCGAGGCCCCCAGGAAACCGTGAGGGCCAGCCCGAAGGCGAACAGCTCGATATCGTTAGGCTCCCGGAGGAAGGACCAGCGAGGGTCATGTGGCGACCGACGGCGCAGATACAGGTCAACACGACCGGCCCTAAGGGTAATCGCACCGAGCGTGATGGCGAGCTCCAGGCCGGGGAAGTAAGGGACCGTTGGGGGATTGTTCGGCAAAGACATGTGGCACCTTTCAGGGGGACGTTATGTTTCCCGAAAGGAGGACTACACGGCGATTTGAACGCTTCGAAACCCTGAAAATACAAGCAAAATCAGTCCTATAATCGGGACTATTCCGTTATCGAAAGCACGCTTGATTTCCAGTGATTTGCGGCTCGACCGAGGACAGACGGTTCCTATATCGGGACCATCGTTGCTGCGATGCGGGGCCTAAAGCGAAAACAATATGCCATCAGGAAAACATCGGGCGGCGCTCACCCCCCCCAAGAACGCCAGCAACAGCCACGCAAAGGCCCCCCATGCGGCCAGCCCGGCGGTGGTCTCCAGCGGCTTCAAGAGGAAGCCCCCGACCAAGGCCGCCACGACCGACGCGAGGAGCCAGCAAGGCAGCAGCACGGGCAGGAGAAGCCCTCGCAACGGGCGCGGCAGGGGCGCCAGAAGGGTGGCCATAGCCTCCCGGCTGGTGGGTCCGGATGCCCGGGTGAGAGTGCCTTGGTGACGGTCCTGACAGGCCACAACGGCACCATGCCAGTACGGCCCGCAGGAGTCCGCTGGGGGCGATTAGTGGCCATCAGGCGGCTACCCTACCACCCCGCTTACGGGCGCCTCCAGTGGACTCCTGGCGGGCCGTGGATGGGGCTTCGCTGCCCGCCTCTGCGGTTCCCTCACGGGCCTCGCGCAGGATGCGGAACACCGACGCTACACCGATGCTTAGGCGGCGGGCGATCTCAGCCCCGGCCACCCCCTGCCCATGCAGCCGCAGCACCTCCACGCCCTTTGCACGGGCCGTGGGCGCCCTGCCACGATACTTCCCCTCATCCTTCGCCTTCGCGATCCCCTCGCGCTGGCGTTCCAGCATCAGTTCCCGTTCAAACTCGGCAACGGCCCCGAGAACGGTCAGCATCAGCTTGCC
This sequence comes from Rhodovarius crocodyli, assembly GCF_004005855.1. Taxonomy (GTDB): domain Bacteria; phylum Pseudomonadota; class Alphaproteobacteria; order Acetobacterales; family Acetobacteraceae; genus Rhodovarius; species Rhodovarius crocodyli. The sequence goes on along the minus strand of NZ_SACL01000009.1, from coordinate 6,952 downwards.
GGTGGCGCCGCGCGTATCGAGGGGCTGGCCGCCCATGGACAACACCAGCAGCGACACGCCCCGCCCCTGTAGCTCGTCCACAATGGCGAGAAGGTTGGCCGTGCTGCGGGCCAGGCGGTCAGGCTTGGCGACCACCAGCGTGTCACCGGAGCGGACGAACCGCAGGGCTTCCGATAGCTGGGGGCGTTCGGCGGCCAGGGATGAGATGCGTTCCGCGAAGATGCGCTCGCACCCGGCCGTGGTCAGGTCGCGCTGCTGGGCCTCAAGCCCGGCTTCCTGATCGGCGGTGGATGTCCTGGCGTATCCGATGAGCATGGGGGTTCCCGATCACAAGGGTGGATGCCCGATCATGATCTGATCAAAAACCAAATGGCAACGTGTGTGATCCACATGGCAGCCATGCAGGAACCGGATCACAAGACCAAGCCCTAGTGATCTTGTTGGCAGGCGTGCGGGCAGGAGCGGTTAGGCCGCCCGGAATACACCCCCCCATGGTAGGGCGGCATCATCGCCTTAAGTTCCCGGCCCGCATCACCGAACCGAAGGCAGCGGGAGGGTGCAGTCGGCTGCACCGACACCCACTCAGCGCCATTGCCCCGAGCGGCCCAACGGCGCGGTGGCAGCGGGGGGGGGAACCCGACACCCTACCGGGACTGCACCACTATGGCCTGCCTGCCCCGGGTCGCATTATCTGGAGGTGCCACGCTAACCCGCCCGGGCATGCTCGCGATCAAAGCTAACCCGCCCGCACCCGCGCCCGATCAAGGCTAACGCGGGGGCGCGAGGCCACCCCCACGGGGGGAAAGTGGGATCGGCCGTCCCGGGGGTGCCCTCTCAGATTTTTTCGCCAAAATCTCGGAGGCATGCGGTGTTCCAGCTAGGCAGGGCGCGGGCAGGCGGAAGGGGGTCAAAGACCGTTTCCAGTTACGGGTAGCGACGGCCTCTGGGTTCCTCAAGACACTTCGTCACTCGGTCCCCTGCCACCCACTCCTCCTAAAAGCCCTCGTTAGGAAGCCTTGAGGAGTTGCTAGGCGCAGCGCTCCAACCGTCGTTCTCTAGAGTAGAGGAACCTATTCCTCCTTGGCTTGACCCTGCACGGCATTGCCCAGCTGGTCCCACACCTCACGAGGCACCCGTGTGGGGAGACCGCGACGACTTGGGTAGGGGTCGTGGCGGGGCGCAGGCGCTCCCGTTCAAAGATGGAACCGCTCAAAACTCCACCTCATCCTGAAGGAGGTAAGATCGCTGGCGCCTGATGGCATCCGCTCGCCGCACCCCCTTGAACACCAGGCGGGACACTCGCTCACCCATCGGATCATGCTCGCCGCGAGGAGCGTGGCACCACGTCACAATGTGCTGGTCGATGGCGAACGAAAGGCGCTGCCACAGGTCGCGATTGAGGACCGCTTTGCCTTTGGCGTTCCGCCACCGGCATGCCTTCCACTTACGCAGCCACAGCCGAGCACCAGTGGAGACGTATTCGCTGTCGCTATGGACCGTGACATCGCTCAGTTGCGAGAGTGCTTCCAGCGCACGGATTGCGGCGTAGAGCTCCATCCGGTTGTTCGTGGTCTGAATATGATGGCCTGAAAGCTCGGTGACATCGCCATCGGGATCGCGGGTCACAGCGGCCCACGCACCGCAACCGGGATTGGGCTGGCATGCGCCACCAATCCAAACAGAGATGGGTCCGGCGGGCGTGACGAGGGATGATGACGGCGGGGCATTATCCGGCATCGGCGGCTTGGCCGCATCGGGAGAACTGAGGGTCATGGGGTTGTCCTTATGGGCATGCCAAAGGGGCCACCGTCCGCTGATGGGAGGGCGACCTAGAGGCGGCCTGGAGGGTGTCGTTTTGAGAGTTTGTGGCGCTGACCTTAGGCCGCCGCTGCGAATGCGGGCGGGAGGTCTGCGGTGATGGTGGGGGAGACGTTTGCGAACGTCAGGAAGGCAGTATCTATGGCGTCCTGCGCGGCATCGACGGCCCAGCACGGCACCATCAGGCTGTCGTGGATAGGCAGGGCGAGGGCTTTATGGTCCCGCCATAGGAGACGCATGGCGGTGGTCATGGCCTCCGCCTCAATGCCGCAAAGGTAGTGGCAAAGGGCCACCTCAGGGGGGACATGGGGTAGGAAGCTAGGAGACACCACCAGTGCGGGAGAACGAAGGAACGGGTAGCGGAGGCGTACCGCTGCGCTGACGATATGGATGGGCGGCCAACACTCCGCCTTTGCACGCGCGGCAGTGGCCGCACTCCACCGCTGTTTTGCCTGCCCGACACCTAGGGTCTCTGTGATGAATGCCTTCACGGCCATCCGAGGGATGCCGGTAACGGCGTAGGGGTCGCCATCAGGCAACGGGATGCCGAGAAGCCCATGCATGATGGATAGCTGAGAGGCGCGAACATCCACCTCCGCCACCGCCTCGCCATTGATGGCTATCCGGGCGAGCCGCTGAGCCTTCGGCATCTGCTGATAGGACACACCGCCGGGGGCATGCACGTAGTACCGTCCGTGCCCCGCCTCGCAGCCGTAGAGGATGCGGTGGAAGGTGGGGGGCGGGCAGCCGGTGATAGTGGACTGCGCGACCCTGGATTGAAGCTCACGAACCGAAGCGCGGGCGGCTTCCAGCGTGTCGGCAGATAGCAGGGTGAAGGGTTCCTCTCGCCAGGTCCGATTGTTCCCGTCGCGCCATCCGACCGGCTTGCATTCGATGTCCGACCGGGCGGCCGTAGCGGGGGCGCTTACGGGTTCGGAGGAGCGGAATGCATCGCCTGAGAGGAGGGTGGCAGGGGTGAGGCCATGACGGACGGCGAGCCGGATTAGTTGCAGCGTGGGCCACCACCGCGACACCATGCCAGACCAAGCGCCGTTCCTCCGCTGGGCACGAATGCCAGGCGCGAGGTGGAGAAGGTTGGCCGCCACGAGGGCCTGGAATGCCGCACGGGCAGTACGCGCACCCACGGGGAGCAAGGTGAATGCAGAGGCACTGAGCGAGTGCGAGACGGGCCATGGAGGGTTTCGGCTCCATGCCTCAAGGGCGGAGCCCACAATGGCAGCGAGAGCAACGCGGAACGCTTCAGCATCCAAGGCACCGCGTGCTCGTCCGCGCTCCTCGGACGCAAGCGCAAGACGCTCCACATCTAAGGTGAATGCTCTGGCGGCCTGGCTGTGCGGGGCAAGTCGCCAATGGATACCCCGGCTGGCCTCCAGGGTGGCGGACGAAAGCGCCGGTTCGGGTATGGCAAAGCCCGAAGGGTCAGGATCACGTGTTGGTACCGGCGGGCCGGTAGGAAACCGTTTCCAGTTATGGGTATCGGTGGTCTCTGGGTTCACATAGAGGCTCGTTTAGGCAGGGCTTCCCCCACCCATCTCCTCAGGAATGATTGGATAAGGGGGATAAGTGCAGTGAACTGCACCTGTTCTGAAGGGCGACATCACAGAGGTTCTTTAGGGAAGGGCCACCCTGATCGGGCAACCACTTCAGCGAAGCCGAGCACTGCGGTTCGGGCCTTCAGTAGGGGGTCCTAATCGACATCGGCCATCCCAGAGGGTTCAGCCTTCTCCGCTACCGCAACTCCAACGCACTCTGCTGCGCCTCCCTCCCAGGTCCCGCCTCGCACCCCTGGAAGGGTGCGAGATAGGGTCGGAGATGGACAGGAACGACAAGCGCGAGGTGCAGGAGGCTTCACACGCACATCTCCCTTAGGGATGAATGAAGGGGATAAGTGCAGTGAGCTGCATCTGAGGTGCGGTGTCTGTTCGATGGCGCAACTTATTTGGGAGGGAGCGGCGAAGGCACCCTCGCGAGGTCCTTAAGCACCTCGTCAGGCATTCCCCTAAACCCCCTGCCATAGCCCGCCCCGGCGTTCCTCGGGTTGTGCCTTCCGGTGATGGCGTCCTGCACCTCTGGCAGGGCTCGGACCTTGCGGAGTTCGTCCTCCATCCGGTGCCGCCACGAATGGTTCGGCGCCTTCGCCGCATCTGTGATGCCAACCGTCTTGCGTATCCACCGGCCGATGTCGGTTGCTGCCTTCGCGGCCAGCGTTCCGCGCTTCACCTGGAGGGAGGGGAACAGTGGGCCGTTCGGGTCGCTTGGAAGTCCAGCGACGTAGCTGAGGAAGCCCTCGGAGAGCACCGCCGGATGCAGGGGTAACATGCGCTGAAAGGTCGCATTCTTCCCTTCGCGGTCCTTTGTGGGTCGGATGTCCAGGATGGCCACGCCAGCCTCCTGCTTCACGTGCCCGCGCTTCATTTCCACGAGCTCGCTAATCCGCGCTCCCGTGAAGGCCATGAGCCACGGCGTCCACCGCAGCAACGGGTTCGTCTCTACCCGCGAGGCCGCAAGGATACGCCTCGCCTCCTCATCCGAGTATCCCTGGCGGGATGCCTCGCCGCGCTTCACCTGGGCCGGGGCAAGGCCCTTGAATGGGTTGTCTGTCAGGATGCGGTTCTTGACTGCCCAAGCGGACACTGCGCCCGCCGCCAAGATGTCGTCACTCAGGGTTTTGACAGAGGTACCCTCGGCCAATCGAGCCTGCTTGAACGTCACTACGTCCTGCGGGCTAACTCGCCGCACGTCATCGAAGCCCAGAACACGGACGATGGTACGGGATACCGCGCCGTATTTCTTTTGGGTGGCCGCAGCAGGACGCCTTTCCGCTGCCCATAGAGCTAGCAGCGCTGCCCATGTGAGCGTCGGGGTTGTCGGCTCCGCAGGCGGGGTGGAGCGTAATGCCGGGAAGGTGATGAGATTGGGATCAGGCGAGTAGTCACCGCCCGCTCGTTCGGCCAGTTTGCGGGCCGCCCGGTGCTTCACCGAATTCAGGACCCTGGAGAATGTCCGGATTGTCTCTCGGTCTGGGGATACGCCCCGCCCTCGCAGATACGAGGCGGCCTCATCCATGTCGGGCTGGCGATAGAGGTAGGACCGCGATCCGTCATCCTCCTCGTCTAGGTTGTCGCTCAGGATATCCTGCCAGCGCTCCCAGCCCTCCACGTCGCCGGGGTCATCTTCCCAGGCGCCCATGAACTCCCGATACCATTCCCCAGCATAGGCCATCAGTTCTTTCTGAGTGAGGCGGCGGGGCGTTCCGATTGCCGACAGCGCGACACGATGCATCGCCTCGATCCGGGTCACAGCAGCAGGCGCGAGCCGCTTTGCCTCGTCAGGGTCCTTGGTCCCGAGGTTCTCGATCCACTCGCGCTTCCCAACGACGCCGCGGAGCGCCGCAGGTACGGCTTTGCGCACATGATAGATGCCGGTGCGGGGATGTTTGGTCGGGCGGATCATGCTCAGGGCCACGCTGTAGCACCTCTTTGTAGCACAAGAGACGCGGCAAGTACCTGATTTTGCGGAAAACCCTGCTCGATCAATGAGATCGGATGGTGCTGCCAGAGAGGATTGAACTCTCGACCTCTCCCTTACCAAGGGCGCGGACAATCGGCCGCAACGTCAAGCATTCTGCGCCTTTCGCCTCTGGCGCTTCGCAGACTGCACGGATTTTGCACGGCCGTCCAGCCACGCTGTGGCTTCCTCCCGGTAGGCGTCCGGCATCCGCTTGGCATACCGCTCCACCATCTTCACCGAGCCCCAGCCGCCCTCATCCCGCAGCCGCTGAAGATCCTTGTGGATGCAGTAATGCCACGTCGCCCAGGTGTGGCGGCAATCGTGCGGCGTGATCTCTGGCGACAGCCCTGCCCGCTTCCGCGCGCCGGCCCATCCGCTCTTGATCTGGCCGCCCCCTTCCCTATCGTTGTCCCTGTAGCTGTCGATCTTGCGACCGGCCCGCGCCGGCGGCCTGAACACCGGCCCCTTGCGCAGCGGGAGCGCGGAGAGCGCGGCCAGCACGGCGGGGGGCAATTCCACATCGCGCTCGTCCTGCTGCTTCTGCCATACAGTCGCCCTTCCCCCTCGCAGGTCCACCTTGCTCCAATCCAGTTCCAGAGCCTCGGACAGCCGAACCCCGGTGCCGATCAGGAACACCAGCAGCGGCCGCAGGTGCGGTGCGGCGGCCTGGACCAGGGCCGTGGCTTCGGCCGGGCGTAGGTAGGGCGTGACCTGCTTGGGCACCTCGGGCGCCTTGAACGCCGGGCGCGCGCACCAGCCCATGATGGCGGCATGCTCAAGGATGGCCCGCAGCGGGACCAGCACGTTGCGGAGCTTCGTTGCCGGCGCTGCCTCGGTGCCCTTCTTCAGGCACGCACGATAGGCGGCGGGCAGCGTCTCCTGGGTGATCTTGCCGAGCTGGATCGTCCCGTAGTGATCCAGCAGCTTGGATATGAGAGCCTTGTCGGCGGGGCGGCGCTCGCGTTCTTCCAGGTAGGAAGCAACGGCGTGCGCGAACCCGACTACGGCCTTGGCGCCATAGACACTACGGTCCCAGAGTTCCGCTTCCCGTTTCGACCGGTAGGCTTCGGCTTTTTCGGGGTCAGAAGTGCCCGTGCTTTCGAAAACGCTCTGTCCTCGGACAGTGCCACGGACATAGAGGGTGGCGGTGCCGGCCCGCGCGACGACCTTAAGGGGCATTCCAGGCTCTCCACCAGCCGTGCAAAATCGGCCTCTGAGGCCACGATACGGCGCCCAGCACGCCTATGGGTAGGTCCGCCCGCATAGTGCGGGTGGTCCTTGAGGTGGCCCAGGAGCCATGTGCGGCCACAATGCAGCCGGGCCAGCATGTCGGCCAGCGTCAGCAGCGCATCACCCATCGGCGCCTCCTTCGATCTTCTGCATCAGCCTCCACACGGCGCGGCACATCCAGCGTCCGTCTGGAAGCTGGACGATGGGGTGGCTGCCGTCGGGGCCGTGCGGGTCTGGCTCGTCCTCGCCGCGCTCCCGCTCCCGCACGACATGCGCGCTGCGCTCGGCGGCGGCGTTACTCTGGGTCATGGGCGACTCCGATCTCACGCACGGGCACGCCTGCCGTTCGGGCCTGGCGCACCATGTCCGCGGT
>NZ_SACL01000008.1 GCF_004005855.1 Rhodovarius crocodyli | reverse complement strand
AGAGTCGGTCGCCGCCAGACCACCTAACCAGAGAGTTTTTCCACTTTTACCGCGGGGTGGAGCAGCCCGGTAGCTCGTCAGGCTCATAACCTGAAGGTCACAGGTTCAAATCCTGTCCCCGCATCCACTGATAGCGAACATAAAAGCCCGTCGCACACTTGCGACGGGCTTTTCGCGTTCCGGGGCACAAACACACCCTCTACCCCACTCGCTCGAAGCAACGCGCTCAACTCACCTAAAAGCTCAATGCAGCCGTTAGCGCTCACCTCGACACGGGCAATCAGCGCACGCGATGCCTCCAGAACCTCCCGCCCATCATCGCTCTCCAGGCTCGTGACGCGCGCCCCTCAGCCGCGCCCGCTGAATTGATTGGCCGGTCGCGGCAGGCCGAAATGGTCGCGCAGGGTGCTGCCGCTGTATTCGGTGCGGAACAGGCCGCGCCGGCGCAGCTCCGGCAGCACCATCTCGACGAAGCGATCGAAATCGACCGGCAGGTTCGGCGCCAGCAGATTGAAGCCGTCGCAGCCGCCTGAGGTGAACCACTCCTCGATGTGGTCGGCGATCTCGGTCGGGGTGCCGGCGAAGGTGTCGTGGCCGCGGCCGAACGCGATCTGCTGGATCAATTGCCGGATGGTGAGGTTTCCGCGCCTGGCCATCTCCACATAGACCTGGAAGCGGCTCTTGCCGCCGTTGATCTGCTCGATCGGCGGCAGTTCAGGCAGCGGGCCGTCCAGCGGGTAGCTGAACAGGTCGATGTTCATGTTCCTGGACAGCATGTGCAGGCCGTATTGCGGGATGATGTATTCGTTCAGCTCCTGCTGGCGCTCCTTCGCCTCGGCGGTGGTGCGGCCGATGATGGGTGCTAGGCCCGGCAGGATGCACAGCTGATCGGGCTTGCGGCCATAGCCTGCCATGCGGGCCTTCACATCCGTGTAGAAGGCCTGGGCGTCGGATAGCGTGTTCTGCGCCGTATAGATCGCCTCGGCGAAGCGCGCCGCGAATTCGCGGCCGTCATCCGAGGAGCCGGCCTGGACCAGCACCGGATAGCCCTGGGGCGGCCGGGGGAAATCCAGCGGGCCGCGGACACGGAAATGCGCGCCCTGGTGGTCTATGGCATGGACGCGACCGATATCGACGAAGCGCCCTGCCTTCCGGTCGGCGATCAGGGCCTCCTCCTCCCAGCTGTCCCACAGCGCCATCGCCACCTCCAGGAACTCGGTGGCGCGGGCATAGCGCTGGCTGTGCTGCAGATGGGTGTCATGGCCGAAGTTCTGGGCCGCGCGCTCGTTGCTGGAGGTGACGATGTTCCAGCCCGCCCGCCCCCTGCTGACCCGGTCGAGCGAGGCGAAGCGCCGGGCGATGTCATACGGCTCGCCATAGGTGGTGGAGGCGGTGCCGATGACGCCGATATGCGTGGTCACGGCCGCCACGGCCGCCAGCAGCGTCAGGGGCTCGAAGAAGTTGTTGAACGGGCCGAATTCGATGTTCGCGTTGATCGCCAGGGCGTCGGCGATGAAGACGGCGTCGAACTTCGCGGCCTCTGCTTTCTGGGCAAGCCCCTGATAATAGCCGATGTCCATCATGTCGGCCGGGTTGGTCTCGGGGTGGCGCCAGGCGGCCTCGTGGTGGCCGATGCCCTGGATGAACAGGTTGAGGTGAAGCTGGCGCTTGGCGGGGGTCATCGACGCGGTCCCTGCATGGATCATTCGGCCACCGGGAGCCCCGCGCCGGGCGGCGCACTCACGGAACGGCTGGGCCCCAGCCTATCGCGCCGGGCCCGTCGAGAAAGGATGCGCCCGGCGTGCTTGATCCGGGCATCCGGGCAAGCTGCCGCGCCGAGGCGCATGCAGGCGATCCTGCTGCTCACGCAGCGACCAGGATGGTCCGATGGAAAGGCGGAGATTCGGTCTCGTCCGCCCGGCCTTCAGGCGGAAGGCCGGCTCGCACCGGGCAGGGGGCCATGCCGCCCCCCGCCCGATCCAGCCCGATCACCAGCTGTAACGCAGCCCCGCCGTCACGCTGTGCGCCGTATAGCGGTCGGCCAGGCGCGTCTCGTAGCCGGCAAACGCGCTCAGTCGCGTTCCCGTCTCCAGCCGCGCCTGCACACCCGCCACCGCGCTGTCACGCGCGGTCGGCGCATTGCGCACCGAGAATCCGGCCCCGGGCAACGCCGCGAAGGACGCGCTCGCGCGCAGGCTCGTGTCCAGCATCTCGTGGTTCCAGCCCAGGCTGCCCACCGCCGTCACGGCATAGCGCTGATTGATCCGGAAGCGACGGTCGATCTGAACGCCCAGCTCCGTCTGCAGGCTGCCCAGCGACCGCCCGCCGACACGCAGGCCGGCCAGCCCCGCCTGGCTTTCCGTCACGCCGCGGTTCGACACGGAAACGCCGCGCAGCGTCAGGCTCGGCTCGATCCCCCAGCCATTCGCCTCGAAGCGGCGGCCGCCGCGCACGGACCCGCCCCAGCCGCCGCCCGTCACGGTGCCGCGCGCGTCCAGCCCATGTGCCCCCATGCTGCGGCGCATCCGGCCTTCCTCGAAGGCGCCGCCGAACTGCCCGTCCAGGAAGAAGCCCCGCAGCCCGATGCTGCCATAGGCCATCAGCTGCGCCGCCTGGCCGTTGTAATGGCCCAGCCCGGCGCTGGACACGTACTGGCTGCCGAAGGCCGCCGCCACGCCCACCCTCGCGCGGCCCAGCGCCGTATCGGCACCCAGCACCGCCCCGCCCGAGGAGGCATGATAGCCGGGCGTGCCGTCCCGGCCGCTGCCGATCCGGGAGAAATCGCCGCTGCCGCTCATCCACAGCGTCAGCCCGCGCGGGCCCTCGGCGGTCTGGCCGCGGCCGGTGGCCGCCGGGCCGCGGCGGGCCTGCATCTCACGCCCGATGACCGAGGACGCGGCGTAGAAGGCATCCCGCTGCGCCGCGATCGCATCGGCATACAGCAGCGGCGACATCTGCCCCAGCGCGAGCGGAATGCGATCCGCCGTCAGCCGGTACAGCGGCGCGAACAGCGCGGTCTCCGCCGCCGTCATCGCCGGGCCTGCCGCCGGGCGCAGCCGGTCCAGCGCGGCCCCGACCGGTACGGCCCAGCCCGCCAGGGCCTGCGTGCCGTACTGCGTGGGCGTCACCACCAGATCCACCGCATGGGTGCCATACAGCGCATCGAAACGCGTGCCGTCCGCCAGCCCCACCGGCTGCGTCAGCCCGGTGAAGGAACCCCGCACCCCGCCCTCGGCCGAGATGACGTTGAACGCCGTCCCGATGCCCGGCGTGTAGCTGTTCGTCGCGCTGCCCGTGATGCCCCGCAGCTTCGGCACCACCGTGCCGTTCAGCGTGACGGTGCCGTTGCCGCCTGTCAGGATCAGGCGGCTGTAGCTGCCGGCGCCGTTTCCCGTGCCGGTACCGTCGATGTCGAACTGCGCGGTTGAGCCCGCCGACATCACGACCGGCCCCGCCACCGTCAGCGTGCCCGGGCTGTTGCCCGGCGCGATGGTGCCGCCCGATGCCACCAGCACGCTGTTGCCGATGCTGCCCGTGCCGCGCAGCATGCCGTCCGCGTTCACCGTGACGGGTGAGACGAGCGAGCCGTTGATCGCCAGCGTGGCGCCGCTCTCGATCGTGGTGCTGCCGGTATAGGTGCTGGTGCCGCTGAACACGACGCGCCCATCCGTGCCGCTGTTCATGATGATGATGTTGCCGCCCGAGGTCGCATCGCTGAACGCGCCGCTGAAGGTGGCGGTACGGCCCGCCTGGTCGATCCGGTTGGACCTCGACGTATCCAGCGTGAAGTTCTGCGCATAGACCGCGCCGGTCTGGTCAAGCCGCAGCGTGCCGCCCTGGAAGGTGGGGTTGATCGTGCTGCCCAGCGCGGTGGTCAGCGCCGTGCTGCCCGCCAGGATGGAGGTGATGCAGCTGTTGACGCCCGAGAAGGCGGCGCAGCCCGGCCCGTTCATGCTGAAGTTGAAATAGTCGCCCGACTGCGTGCCGCCGATGTTGAAGGCGATCAGCACGCTGTAGGTCTGGCCCTCCGTCAGCACCAGGGAGGGGAAGGTGCCGCTGTAGGAGCCGGTGCCGTTGCTGATCAGCTGGCTGTAGAGGAAGTTCGAGATCGGCGTGGTCGGGGTGCCGGTGCTGTTGGGGCTGAACAGCCCCTGCAGGAAGAAGGTGGTGTTCACCACCGGGCCGGTCGTCACGGTGGCCGAATAGGTGCCGCTCTTGGTCACGGTGAAGGAGTAGAGCGCGTAGTTCCAGGCGAATGCGCTGGAATAGGCGCTGAAGCTCGTGTTCACCGTATTGGCGGGGGTGGGGATCGTGGGCGCCTGGGTGCCGGTCGTGCCGCTCCAGCCGCCGGAGAAGCTGATCGTGTCGGCCGGGGCCAGTACGGGCAGGCAGGCGAGGCCAAGGGCCAGCGCCGCCGCCTTCTTGCTGGAACGGCGACGACGGGCGGAAGATGAGCTGGACAATGCCGGACTACCTCAGTGGGTTGATGCTTGCCCCCAGATGCGCAGCGCGCGGTTAATGCCCGGTTCCCAGCCGCCGAGTCCGTGCCACACTCCGCCATCCGGATGAGGTCGGCGATGGAATTGAACGAAGCGGTGGCGGCGTCGGAAACCCTGGTGCAGCGCCTGCTGGACGGCGTGGCCGAGATCGGGCGCGACCCGCCGGGCATCACCCGCGACGCCTATGGCCCCGGTGAGAGCCGCGCCCATGCCCTGCTGGCCGAAACCGCGCGCGGCATGGGCATGGAGGTCTCGGTCGATGCCGGCGCCAACCTGTCCATGGTGTGGCGCGCGGCTGACCCGGCCGGCCCGCCGGTCATCATCGGCTCGCATCTCGACAGCGTGGTGCAGGCCGGCAATTTCGACGGCGCGGCGGGCGTCATCGCCGGCATGGGCGTGGTGGCCGCGCTGCAGGCAGCCGGTGTCCGCCCCCGGCATGACATCGAGGTGCTGGCCCTGCGCTGCGAGGAAGCGGTCTGGTTCGGCCTGGGCCTGATCGGCAGCCGCTGCCTGCTGGGCCGCCTGCCGGAGGGCGCGCTGGAACTGCGCCACGCCCGCACCGGGCTGACGCTGGCCGAGAGCATCGCGGCCTGCGGTGGCGACCCGTCAAAGTTGGGCGCGCCGCTGCGTGTCCCGGCCACCATCGGCGCCTATCTGGAGGCCCATATCGAGCAGGCGCCGCAGTTGATCGAGGCCGGATCACCCATCGGCATCTGCCTGGCCAATCCCGGCAATCTGCGCCACCCGCATATCCGCATCACCGGCGAGGAAGCCCATACCGGCCTGCCGCACCGCTTCCGCCGCGACGCGGCCCTGGCCGGTGCCGACCTGTCGCTGTCGCTGGAACGCCTGTGGCTGGCCGAGGAAGCCCAGGGCCGCCCCATGGCCGTCACCATCGGCCGATTCTTCACCCCCGCCGACCGCCACAGCCTGACCGCCGTTTCCGGCACCTTCGAGATGAGCCTGGACCTGCGCGCCTACAGCCCGGACCATCTGGCCGCGCTGGAACCGGCCCTGCATCGGGTGGTGGCGGAGGTGGAGGCGCGCCGGGGCGTGACCATCGACCTCGGCCCGCGCAGCGCGGCCGCCCCGGGCCCGATGGACCCCGGCCTGATCGAGGCGCTGGCCGCCGCGGCAGGGCAGGGGGTGCCACGGCTCAACAGCCCCGGAAGCCATGACGCCAATAACTTCGCGGCCAGCGGCGTGCCCACCGGCATGATCATGGTCCGAAACCGGAACGGCAGCCACAACCCGCATGAGGCCATGGACACCCCGGACCTGATGGCGGCCGTCGGCGTGATGGCCGAATGGCTGGCGACGCGGTAAGAAGGGGAAATCATGAAGAACACCCCCGAGATCTGGCGCCACGTCGACGCCAAGGCCCCCGACATGATCGCCCTCGCCGACCGCGTGTGGGACATGCCGGAGCCCCTCTACACCGAGTTCCGCTCCGCCGCCGAGCACACCGAGGAACTGAACCGCCAGGGCTTCCGCGTGCAGCAGGGCGTGGCCGGCATTCCCACCGCCATCATGGCCGAGGCCGGCGAGGAAGGCCCCGTCATCGCCATCCTGGGCGAATACGACGCCCTGCCCAGCCTGTCGCAGGAGGCCGGCATCGCCGAGCCGAAGCCCGTGGCGCACCACAACGGCTTCGGCCATGGCTGCGGCCACAATCTGCTGGGCGCCGGCGCCATGCTGGCCGCCACCGCCGTGAAGGACTGGCTGGCCGCCCGCGGCATCAAGGGGCGTGTCCGCTACTACGGCTGCCCGGCCGAGGAAGGCGGCGCAGCCAAGACCTTCATGGTGCGCGAGGGGCTATTCAAGGACGCCGACATCGCCATCACCTGGCATTCGCAGAGCTTCACCGAAGTGGCGCCCGCGGCCTCGCTCGCCAATTCCCGCGTGGACTTCACCTTCACCGGCCGCGCCAGCCATGCCGCCGCCGCCCCGCATCTGGGCCGCTCCGCGCTCGATGCGGTGGAGCTGATGAATGTCGGCGTGAACTACATGCGCGAGCACATGGATAGCGCGGCGCGCATCCACTACGCCTATCTGGATGCCGGCGGCGTGGCCCCCAATGTGGTGCAGCCGCGCGCCAAGGTGCGCTACTCCATCCGCCACCCCGACACACCCGGCATGCGCGCCGTGCTGGAGCGCGTGAAGAAGATCGCCCAGGGGGCGGCCCTGATGACCGAAACCACGGTGAAGGTCGACATCATCTCCGGCGTGTCGAACCTGATGGCGAACACCCCGCTTGAGGAAGCGATGCAGCAGCAGTTCGAGCTGCTGGGCCCGCCGGAATACTCCGACGCGGACCGCGAATACGCCCGCGCCATCCGCGCCACGCTCTCGGTCGAGGATATCCAGGCCGCCTTCCGCGCCGCCGGCCGCACCTACGACCCCGACATGGATTTGTGCGACCAGGTGCCGCCCCGCGACGCCCCGCGCCAGTTCATGATCGGGTCCACCGACGTCGGCGACGTGTCCTGGGTGGTGCCGCTGGTGCAGGCGCATGGCGCGACCTGCGCGGTCGGCACGCCGCTGCACAGCTGGCAGATGACGGCCCAGGGCAAGAGCGGCCACGCCCATGCCGGCATGGTGCATGTGGCCAAGATCATGGCCGCCACCGCCGTGGCGGCGATCGAGAACCCGGCGCTGATCGAGGCCGCCAAGGCGGATCTGGCGAAGCGGCTGGCGGGCACGCCGTATGACTGCCCGATCCCGGCGGAGAACATGCCGCCGCTGGATATGGCCAAGGGGTAAGCAGTCAGGGGCGTTGCCCCCGACACCCCCACCAGAGGGCTCTGCCCTCTGGACACCCGCCAGGACCGTAGCGGCCCTGGACCCCGGGGAGTTGGGGCGTATCCGGCCAAGGTATTTCTGATTGATATTTATGATAAAAATGGCGCCCTACCTGCGAAGGTAGGGCGCCAAATTCATATCAGGTCCAGGAGATATTATCTCCTGGCGGGGTCGTCAGGGGCAGCGCCCCCGCCTTACGCCTTCACCGCTTCAGCCAGCGCCCGCACGTCATCCAGCACCGCCCGCACCGTCCCCGGCGTCGCGCGCCCTTCGCTGTCCAGCGTGCTGGCCAGCTTGTCGATCAGCGCGCTGGCCACCACGGCGCCATCGGCGATCTTCGCCGCTTCCGCCGCCTGTTCGGGCGTGCGCACGCCGAAGCCGATGGCGATCGGCAGGTCGGTGTGCTGCCGCACCAGCGGGATGGCGGCGCGCAGGGCGTCGCCCGTCGCGCTGCGCGTGCCGGTCACACCGGTGATGGCGACGTAGTAGATGAAGCCCGAGCTGTTCTTCAGCACCGAAGGCAGCCGCGCCGCGTCGGTGGTGGGCGCCACCAGCCGGATCATGTCCAGCCCCTGCGCCATGGCGAAGGGCTGCACGTCCTGGCTTTCCTCGGGCGGCATGTCGACGACGATCAGCCCGTCGACGCCCGAGGCCGCGGCATCCACGCAGAAGCGTTCCGGCCCGTAGCTGATGATGGGGTTCAGGTAGCCCATCAGGATGATGGGCGTGTCCTGGTCTTCCTCGCGGAAGTCCCGCACCATGGCCAGGGTGCCGGCCATGGTGGCGCCGGCCTTGAGCGCGCGCTGCCCGGCCAGCTGCACCGTCGGGCCATCGGCCATCGGGTCGCTGAAGGGCATGCCGATCTCGATCAGGTCGGCGCCCGCGCCCGGCATGCCCCGCAGGATGGCCATGCTGGTCGCGGGGTCGGGGTCATAGGCTTCGAGGAAGGGCATCAGCGCGCCGCGCCCTTCCTGCTTCAGGGCGGCGAAGCGCCTGGCGATACGGCTCACAGCTTCACCCCCAGATGGTCGGCCACGGAGAAGATGTCCTTGTCGCCCCGGCCAGAGAGGTTGATCAGGATGACATGTTCCTTCGGCAGCGTCGGCGCGATGGCCATGGCATGCGCGATGGCGTGGGACGGCTCCAGGGCGGGGATGATGCCTTCGAGCTTGGAGCAAAGCTGGAACGCCTCCAGCGCCTCCTTGTCGGTCGCGGAGACATACTTCACCCGCCCGATCTCATGCAGCCAGGAATGCTCCGGCCCGATGCCGGGGTAATCCAGGCCGGCCGAGATCGAATGGCCCTCCAGGATCTGGCCGTTCGCATCCTGCAGCAGATAGGTGCGGTTGCCGTGCAGAACGCCGGGGCGCCCGCCGGTCAGGCTGGCGCAATGGCCGTTCTCCACGTCCAGCCCATGGCCCGCGGCCTCCACGCCACGGATTTCCACCGAGGCGTCGTCGAGGAACGGGAAGAACAGGCCCATCGCGTTGGACCCGCCGCCGATCGCCGCCACCAGGGTGTCCGGCAGGCGGCCGATGGCCTCCTGCATCTGCACCTTGGCCTCGTCGCCGATCACGCACTGGAAGTCGCGCACCATCTGCGGATAGGGGGCGGGGCCCGCCACCGTGCCGATGCAATAGTAGGTGTCGTGGACGTTCGCGACCCAGTAGCGCAGGGCCTCGTTCATCGCGTCCTTCAGCGTGCCGGCGCCGGCCGTGACGGACACGACCTCCGCGCCCAGCAGCTTCATCCGGAACACGTTCGGCTTCTGGCGTTCCACATCAGTGGCGCCCATGAAGACCGTGCAGGGCAGGTTGAACAGCGCGCAGGCGGTGGCGGTGGCCACGCCGTGCTGGCCGGCCCCGGTCTCCGCGATGATGCGCGTCTTGCCCATGCGCTTGGCCAGCAGGATCTGGCCCAGCACGGCGTTGATCTTGTGGGCGCCGGTGTGGTTCAGGTCCTCGCGCTTCATCCAGACCTGGGCGCCGCCCAGGTGCTCAGTCAGGCGTTTGGCGTGCCACAGGGGGCTGGGGCGCCCCACGTAATCCTTCAGAAGCCAACGCCACTCGGCCTCGAATGCGGGATCCTGGCGGGCGGCGTCATAGGCCTCCTGCACTTCCTGGATGCACGGCATGAGGGTTTCGGCCACGTAGCGGCCGCCGAATGTGCCAAAGCGGCCGGCCGCATCGGGGCCGGAGCGCAGGCTGTTGGGCTGAAGGGGCTGGTTCAACGTCGTTCCCCGTTTCCTTGGGCTTGTGACGCTGGTGCTTCTAAAGCACTTCCGCCCCCGCTGATACCTAGGGGACGCGAACCACTTCGCAGAAGCGCAGCCCGCCCGGGTCCATGCTGGTGCGCATCAGCGCGCAGGGGCCGAGCGCCAGCCCGTGCCGCGCCAGGGCGCGGCGCATCGTGTCCTCGTTCTCGGACGGGTCCGTCAGCAGGCGGAAGGGGCCGCGATGTTCCGCGATGGCGCGGTTCACGCGGCGGCGCAGGCCATAATCCTCGCCCAGATGGTCGGCCAGGATGTTGTTGTAGAGGGCGACCACCCGCACCGTGGGCGGCAGGAACGGCACCACATAGGACAGCGGATAGCCGCCCGCGATCAGCAGCATGCCGTCGGCCGGCATGTCCGGTGCGGGCTCGAAGCGGAACAGCGGCGCGCGATGCGCCGTATGGCCCCAGTCAGGTTTTACCGTGTTGAAGATCGCCACCGCCGCCAGCCCGCCGAACAGCGCCACCGCCACTAGGCGGGGCCGCTGCACCAGCCGGCCGACGGCCACCATGGCCAGCAGGCCGGACAGGCTCTCGGCCAGCAGCAGATAGCGGTAGATGCCGAACATCCAGGCCCACATCGCATAGGCGCCGGCCATCACGACCAGCAGCATCAGCGGCGCGCGTTCACGCCGGATGACGTCGAGCCTGACGCCCCGGCGGAACAGCAGCACCAGCAGAAGCAGCGCCGCGAGGTAGCCGATGGCCATGCGGGCATCCATCATCGGCACTTCCGTCGAGATGACGCCCGGCTGCAGCCAGTAGAAGGGATAGAACAGCGCCTGCACCACGCCGCGCGGCAGGAAGCGCTCGTCGGCCAGGCGGATCGGCGGAAATTCCGGCGAACGGAAAAACTGGTTGTGGAAGGGGAAGAACAGGCTGCCGAATTCCGCCTGCAGCATCAGCGCGAAGGGCAGCCACGCCAGCAGGAAGCCCGCCAGCATGCCGCACCCCATCAGCAGCACAGGCCGCCGCCCCGGCAGCAGCAGCGCGGCGAGGCCCAGCGGCAGGGCGTAGAGGCCGTTCACCGGCTGCAGGCCCATCGCCGCGCCGCAGGCCAGGCCCGCCAGCAGAAGCCTGGCCCCCTCACCCCACCCGTTGAGCGGGGCGCCGGCCTGGCGCAGCATCAGCCACAGGCCGAGCAGCAACGGGCAGGCGAACAGGATGTCCTGGGCGCTGCTGCCGATCTGGGACGCGAAGCCCGCGCCCGTCACGCCCAGCAGCACTGCGATCCAGGCCGCCAGCTTGCCGACCCGCCGCGCCAGGAAGGCGCCCGCGGCCAGCTGAAGCGCGATGCGCGACAGCAGCCACGCATAAAGGCCCGCAGGCATGCCCATCACGAAGGCCAGCAGCCAGGGCCTGTCCCCCAGCCGCGTCGCCAGCCAGTAGTAGGGCACTCCCCCCAGCGGGTTCAGATAGGTCTGGAGCTGCGCCGGCGCGACGTCGAGGCCCAGCCGCCCGTGCAGGAAGGCGTGGCTTCCATACAGAAGGGAATTCCGCAGGTTCCAGTTGGTGTCGGTGCCGAGGGAAGCGGAGGCGTATCCGCCCAGGACCATCAGGGCCAGCAGCAGCGCCGCCTGACGAAGAAAGCCCTGCGTGAAGGTTGGATGCTGCATGGGCCCCCTGCGGTCGAGATCCCGCCGGGAGGGCGGCGCCGTTCGGTCTTAGGAACCACCCCCAAGCGGGTCAAGTTGTGAAGCGGGTTACCGCTCCAGCCGGCACAGTTCATAGCCGCCGGGCTCGAGGTTGCTGCGGACCGGCGCGCAGGGGCCGATGCGCATCCCGAAGCCCGCCAGATAGGCGGCCTGCACGCCACGGTCGCGCCCGTTCTCGGCCAGCATCAGCAGCGGGCCCCGGTGCCCGGCGATCGCCGCGCGTATGCGCCGGATCAGGCCATGTTCCTCGCCCTCGCGCACCAGGTTGTTGCGCAGGCCGATGGCGCGGATGCCCGGCGGCATGAACGGTACCAGATAGGACAGCGCGTCGTCGCCCACGAGCAGCACCATGCTGTCGGGCGCCATGGCCGGCATCTCCACCCCGACCGCTTGCCGTCCGTGGCGGACATGCGGCCAGTTGGGCGCGCGCGTCGATACCAGGATGGCGGCGGCGGCCAGGCCATAGGCCGCGCCCAGCCGCAGCCGGCGCTCCCGGAACAGCTCCCGTCCCGCCAGCATCATCAGCACGCCGGACAGGCTCTCGACCACCAGCAGGTAGCGGTAGATGCCGAACATGTGGGTCCATAACGCCAGGGCGCCCGCGCAGAACAGGAACAGCAGCAGGGCAGGGCGGGCAATGCGGGGCGGTTCCTCAAGCAGCCATCGGCTCGCGGCAGCCGCCAGGACCAGCACGGCCGAGAGGTAGCCGGCCGCGACCCGCCAGTCCCGCATGCCCAGCTCGGTGACCAGCCCCGTGTTCCGGACCGTCCAGTAGAAGGGGTAGAACACGGCCTGCATCGTGCTGCGCGGCAGGAAGCGGTCATCGGTCAGCCGCACCGGCAGATAGTCCGGCGAGGCGAAGATGTCATTGTAGAGCGGAAAGACCGGGCTGGCGTGCAGTTCGCGCATGATCAGGGCAAAGGGCCCCCAGCCCGCCAGGAACGCGATCCCCATGGCGATGCCGGCGGGCACCGCGGCGCGCAGCCCGAACAGGCCCAGCACCAGCAGCCCCAAGGGCGCGGCATACAGCACATTGGTCAGCTTCAGCCCCACCGAGGCGCCGGCCAGCAATCCCAGCAGCACCATCGCCCCGGTCCTCGGCCGGCCCCCGGCATAGGCCGCGCGCAGGGCCAGCCAGACCGCGAGCATCACCAGGGCGGCCACATTCACATCCGCCATGGATGAACCGATGGAGGGCCGCACCCCGGCGCCCGTCATGCCCAGCAGGGTGGCGGCCGCCGCCAGGGCCAGGGCGGCCCGGCCGCGCCCCATCACGTCCCGCGCCACCAGCAGCGCCACCTGCCACAGAGCGAAGGCATAGACCCCTGCCGGAACCCCCATCAGGAAGGCCAGGACGCGGGGGAAGCCGTTCAGGCCCCGGAACAACCCGTAGTAGTAGAAGTTCACGAGAGGGTTGAAGAAGCTCTGCTGCTGGGCGGGCGCGATGTCCTGGCCGATGCGCCCGTTCAGCAGCGCATAGGGGCCGTAGAGGTGGTAGTTGCGAAGGTCCCAGTTGGCGTCGGTGCCGGTCCGCACCGACCACAGCCCCGCGGCCATGCACATAAGCACCAGCAGCAGCCATTGCGGGCCGCTGCCGCCGCGCCCGGCCCACCGGCGCAGCTGTGACCATGCCATCGCAACAACCTCCGCCGCCGGGAACCGCTGAGCCGGGCTTAGGCAGCGCGCCCCATACGGTCAAGGCGCCGTCCCACTCTCGCGCGGCGTGCCGTCAGGCTCTAGAAGGACCACGAGTTCACAACCGGAACACCATGTTCGACCACCACACCGCCGCCGGGACCCGTGTCGCCGTCCTGGTGCCCTGCCACAACGAGGCCCTGACCGTCGCGGAGGTCGTGGCCGGATTCCGCGCGGCGCTGCCTGATGCCGAGATCTATGTCTACGACAACAACTCGACCGACGGCACGGCCGAGGCGGCGCTCGCCGCCGGCGCCATCACCCGCTTCGAGGAGCAGCCCGGCAAGGGCAGCGTGGTGCGCCGCATGTTCGCCGACATCGATGCGGACTGGTACATCATGGTCGACGGCGACGCGACCTATGACCCGACCGTGGCGCCCGAACTGCTGCGCTTCGGCGCCGCGGGCGGCTATGACCTGGTGAACGTCGCGCGCCAGGAAACCGCCGAGAAGGCCTACCGCCCCGGCCACCGCCTGGGCAACCAGCTGCTGACCGGCATGGTGGGCGCGGTGTTCGGCAGGCGGACCACCGACATGCTGTCGGGCTACAAGCTGTTCTCCCGCCGCTTCGCGAAAAGCTTCCCGGCCATGAGCAGCGGCTTCGAGATTGAGACCGAGATCATGATCCATGCGCTGGAACTGCGCATGCCGATCGGCGAGATCGCGGCCCCCTATGGCGAGCGGCCGGAGGGCTCCGTCTCCAAGCTCAAGACCTATGCCGACGGCTTCATCATCCTGAACATGATCGGCCAGCTGATCCGGCGCGAGCGGCCGCTGGCCTTCTTCGGCGCGGCGGGGCTGGTGCTGCTGCTGGGCTCGCTCGCCCTCGGCCTGCCGCTGGTGTTCGAGTTCCTGGAGACCGGCTTCGTGCCCAAGCTGCCCACGGCGGTGCTGGCCTCGGGCATGATGATCTCGGCGCTGCTGTCCTTCGCGGTGGGGCTGATCCTGGACGCGACCACCCACACGAGGCGGGAGCTGAAGCGCCTGGCCTATCTCTCGGTGCGATAGGCCATCATTTCCCGCAGATGGGCGGCGGCGCCTTCCGCCAGCCCCTCCAGGTCATAGCCGCCCTCCAGCATGCTGACGACGCGGCCGGGCGGCGAGGCCGCCATGATCTCCCGCGTGATCCAGGCGAAATCCTCGGCTTCCAGCTCCAGGCTGGCCAGCGGGTCGCGGCGGTGGGCATCGAAGCCGGCCGAGACGATCACCAGCTCAGGCGCGAATTCCCGCACCCGTGCCAGCAGCCCCTCCCAGGCGGCGCGGAACTCGGCCCCGCCCGAACCAGGGCGCAGCGGCGCGTTCGCCACATTGCCCACGCCCACCTGCCAGGCCGCCCCGCTGCCGGGATAAAGCGGCATCTGGTGGCTGGAGCAGAACAGGATGCTCGGGTCGGCCTCCACGCAGGCCTGGGTGCCGTTGCCGTGATGCACGTCGAAATCCAGTATCGCGACGCGGCCCACCCCCAGCGCCCGCTGGGCATGGCGCGCGGCGATGACGACGTTCGAGAAGATGCAGAAGCCCATGGCCGTGTCGGGTTCGGCATGATGGCCGGGCGGGCGCACCGCCGCGAAGGCCGCGCGCGCCTCGCCGGCCATGACCGCCTCCACCGCGCGGATGCCGGCGCCCGCCGCGCGCAGGGCGGCCTCCAGGCTGCCGGGGCCGATGGCCGTGTCGGCGTCCAGCCGCACCAGCTCTCCGTGCCGGGGGTGGGTGGCCAGCACGCGCTGCACGTAATGCGGGGGATGGGCCAGGGTCAGCTGCGCTTCGGTGGCCTGCGGCGCGTCCTCGCGCAGCAGGGCGTCGAACTCGGCCTCGGCGAAGGCCGCATGCAGGGCGCGCAGCCGGTCCGGGCGCTCGGGGTGGCCCTCGCCCATGTCATGCAGCAGGCAGGCCGGATGGGTCAGCAGCAGGACAGGGGCGGTCATGCTCAGCCCTCCCGCCGGCGCAGCACCACGCGCAGCACCTCATCCTCCTTCGCCAGCGACACCAGCCCATGGCCGGTCTCCTCCGCGAAGGCCGGAAAATCCTTCTCGGCGGCGGGGTCGGTCGCCAGCACCAGCAATTCGGCCCCCGGGGCCATGCCCCGCAGCGCCTTGTTGGCCTTCAGGACCGGGAGGGGGCATTTCAGCCCCCGGACATCGAGCGTTTCCATCCCCTGTATGATGCGACGGGAAGCCTTGCCCGCAAGGGTGCGGCGCGCGAAACAGGGGCATGCGCATCGGTATTGATCTCGGCGGCACGAAGATCGAGGTGGTGGCCCTGGCGGAAGCGGGCCATGCCCTGCTGCGCCGCCGGGTGCCCACCCCCCGCAGCTACAACGGCGTGCTGGACGCCATCCGCTTCCTGGTGGACGGCGCGGAGGAGGAGCTGGGCGCCAGCGGCACGGTGGGTGTCGGCATTCCCGGCAGCCTGTCGCCGGCCACCGGTCTGGTGCGCGGCGCCAATTCCACCTGGCTGAACGGCGGCCGGCTGGAGGAGGATCTCTCCCGCGCCCTGGGCCGCCCGGTGCGCATCTCCAACGACGCCAACTGCCTGGCGATGAGCGAGGCGAGCGACGGCGCCGCGGCCGGGGCCGCCAGCGTCTTCGCCGTCATCCTGGGCACCGGCGTCGGCGCCGGCGTGGTGCTGGACGGCAAGCTGCTGGAGGGGATGAACCGCATCGGCGGCGAATGGGGCCACAACCCGCTGCCCTGGATGACGGCCGATGAGTTCCCCGGCCGCCGCTGCTTCTGCGGCCGCGACGGCTGCATCGAGACCTTCCTCTGCGGCCCCGCCCTGGCACGCGATTGCGACGGAGAGGGCGCGACCGACGCCACCGGCCTGCCGGCCCGCGCCGCTGCCGGGGATGAGCGCGCCGCCGCCACCCTGGCCCGCCACGCGGACCGGCTGGCCCGTGCCCTGTCCCATGTCATCAACATCCTGGACCCGCAGGTGATCGTGCTGGCGGGCGGGCTGTCCAACATGCAGCACCTGTACACGGAGGTGCCGAAGCTCTGGAAACGCTGGGTGTTCTCCGATGTGGTGAACACCCGGCTGGTGCCGGCCAGGCACGGCGACAGCTCCGGCGTGCTCGGGGCGGCGCGATTGTGGTAAGCGGCCGTCCGGCAGGGCTGTCGGGCCGGTCTGGCGTGGCCTTTTCCGCGCCGGTCCAAAGCCAGCCCTCAGCCGACCGCCCTGCCGGACGGCCGCCCGCGATCTGCCGCGATTGCGACGAGCAGGAGGTGCCGGCCGCCACCTGCCCGCGCTGCGGCAGCCGGCGCATCCTGCGCCATGCGGAGCTGTTCGACCTCTCGATCGCCCATGTGGACTGCGACGCCTTCTATGCCAGTGTCGAGAAGCGGGACCGCCCGGAACTGGCGGCCAGGCCCGTCATCATCGGTGGCGGCAGGCGCGGGGTGGTCAGCACGGCCTGCTACATCGCCCGCACGCGCGGCGTGCACTCGGCCATGCCCATGTTCAAGGCGCTGGCCCTGTGCCCCGATGCCGTGGTCATCAAGCCCGACATGGCCAAATACGTGCATGAGGGCCGGCGCATCCGCGAGATGATGCAGGCGCTGACGCCCCTGGTGCAGGCGCAGAGCATCGACGAGGCGGTGATGGACCTGTCGGGAACGGCGGCCCTGCACCGCGCCCCGCCCGCCGTGGTGCTCGCCCGCCTCGCGCGGCAGGTGGAGCGCGAGGTGGGGGTGACCATCTCCATCGGCCTGGCCCCCAACCGGCTGCTGGCCAAGATCGCGGTGGACCGCGACAAGCCGCGCGGCTTCGCCGTGATCGGCGCGGCGGAGGCCGCGGGCCTGCTGGCCCCCGAACCGGTCACGCTGCTGCCGGGCGTCGGGCCCGCGATGGCGAAGCGGCTGTCCAGCGCCGGCTTCACCCGGCTGGGCCAGCTGGCCGCGCTGGACGCGCGCGATGCCGCCCGCCGCTTCGGTGAGGAAGGCCCGGGCCTGGCCGCCCGCGCGCGCGGCGAGGACAGCCGGCCGGTGCGCCCGGAGCGCGACACCAAATCCGTCTCCACCGAGACCACCTTCGAGCGCGACATCAGGGGGCTGGAGGAGCTGGAGACCATCCTGTGGAACCTGACGGAGAAGCTGTGCCGGCGCCTGGCCGGCAAGGAGCTGGCGGCGGGCGGCGTGGTGCTGAAGCTCAAGACCGCTTCTTTTGCCCTGCGCACCCGCAATGTGCGCCTGCCGCATCCCAGCCTGGTGCCGGAGCCCATCTTCGAGGCCGCCCGCGCCCTGCTGGCGCGTGAGGTGGACGGCACCGCCTATCGCCTGATCGGCATCGGCGCCCAGCCCCTGGCCGATGCGCGGGACGCCGATGCGCTGGACCTGGCGGACCCGGATGCGCCCCGCCAGGCGAAGCGCTGGCAGGCGATGGAGAAGCTGCGGGAGAAGTTCGGCGCCGGCGCCGTGGTGAAGGGCCGTTCGCTGAAGTGATCAGCCGGTGCCGATGTAGAAGATTGTGCCCGTGAAGGCGAAGCCGCCCACGCCCAGCCCGCCCTGAATCTGCGGCAGGTCCATCAGCGCCTGGCCCACCTGGGGCAGGTTGGACGGCACGTTGATGCGGGTGGAGCACAATTCCCGATCCGGGTGGAACAGCCCCACATCCGTGATGCTGAACACGCAGAGCTGCGCTCCCAGCACCACCGCCGAGGCACCCACCTGCACGATGTCGAACTTCTCCCGCTGGATGTCCTGGCAGGAGAAGGTGCCGTCCAGCGCGCTCCAGCCGTAATCCTGGGTTGGGGGGTGGAAGTTCGGGTTGATCAGCTGGCGGATGATGTCGGAGTAGGGGATGGAGACGGCGCTGCCGATGCTGCCGCCCGCGCCCGCGCCGCCGGCCACAGCCAGGAACACGGGGCGCACCGGAATGTCCGGGCTGCGGAACTGCATGAAGAACACGCCGCCGCCCAGTATCGCGGCGCCGCCCACCTGCGCGATGATGCAGGCCTGCCAGCGCGACGAACGCTGCTCCCACCAACCCATGACGCTTCTCCTGCACCGAAGGCGGAACTATCCGGCGCTTCGCGGCAATTTCAGGGCGACGGCGCCCGTCCGTGCCGATCCCGCAACATCGTGATGATGGCCGAGAAATCCTGGCCCGCATGCTCCGCCGCGAACTCGCCGTACAGGTCGAGCGCGAGCCGGCCGAGCGGTGTCTCGGCACCGAAATCCTCGGCCGCCTGCTGCGCCAGCCCCAGGTCCTTCAGCATCAGGGAAGTGGCGAAGCCCGGCACATAGTCCCGGTTGGCGGGGCTGGCCGGCACCGGGCCGGGCACGGGGCAATAGGTGGTCAGCGACCAGCACTGGCCAGAGGATGTGCTGGCCACGTCATACAGCGCCTGGTGCGACAGGCCGAGCTTCTCGGCCAGGACGAAGGCCTCGCAGGTGCCGATCATCGAGATGGCCAGCAGCATGTTGTTGCAGGCCTTGGCCGCCTGCCCGGCGCCGGCGCCGCCGCAATGCACGCGCTTCCTGCCCATCGCGGCCAGGATGGGGTCTGCGGCCGCGAAGGCTTCCGCCTCGCCGCCCACCATGAAGGTCAGGGTGCCGGCCTCGGCGCCCATGACGCCGCCGGAGACGGGCGCATCCAGCATGCGCGGGCCCAGTGCCGCCGCCAGTTCCCGTGCCGTGCCGACATCGATGGTGGAGCAGTCGATCAGCAGCGCGCCAGGGGCGATGGCACCCGCCAGCCCGCCTTCCTCCAGCCAGGCCTCATGCACATGCCGCCCGGCCGGCAGCATGGTGATGACGACCCCAGCCCCCTGGGCGGCCTTGGCCGCGCTGGGCATCACGATGCCGCCGCCGGCGGCGAAAGCCTCCAGCGCCGGCATGCTGAGGTCGAAGCCCTTCACGCTGTGCCCGGCCTTGACCAGGTTCAGCGCCATGGGCAGGCCCATCCGGCCCAGCCCCACGAACGCGATGTCGGCCATGTTTCCCCCTGTTGTCTTGCTTCAGGCGGGGATGATGCCCGGCGCGCGCGCCTCCGTCATCAGCTTCGCCACCGGGGCGGCTTCCGCGCCCGGGCGGCTGACATAGGGCAGGGCCAGGTATTCGGCCGTCATCCGGCCCCGGGCGGCCTCATGCCGGGTATAGCCGCGCCGGGCGGAGTGAAAGCGCAGGTGCGGATGCGCCGCGATCAGCGCCAGGGCGCCGGCATCGGCATCCCGGCCATCGCCGTCGCTGGCGATGGAGGTCGCGACGAATTCCGTGCCCAGCGCCCGGTCCCCCGCCGTGACCAGCCCCGCCCAGGCGCGGTGCACATCGCCCGTCAGCACGATGGGATTGGCGATGCCGCGATCGCGCAGCCCCTGCATCACGCGGCTGCGGGCAGCGGGATAGCCGTCCCAGCTGTCCATGCTGAACTGGTCGCCCGGATAGGGGCGGGTGGCCATGAAGATCTGCTGGCCCAGCACCTGCATCGCCGCGCCGTTGCGCACGCTGTCGAACAGCCAGGCCTCCTGCGCGCTGCCCATCACCTGGGCGGCGGGGTTATGCACGGCCTCGCAGGCCTGCTTGCGGCCATCGCCGCAGGGCTGGTCGTCGCGGAAGCTGCGGGTGTCCAGCACATGCAGCGCCATCTGCCGGCCGAACACCAGCCGGCGATAGGCCGTGATGTCCGGCCCGCGCGGCAGGGCGGCGGGGCGCACCGGCATGTTCTCGTACCAGGCGCGGAAGGCGGCGGCCTTGCGCAGCGCGAACTCCACCCCCGCCGGCTGCGGTACGGAGGGGATGTCGCTGACCCAGTTGTTCTGCACCTCATGGTCGTCGAAGGTGACGATGAAGGGGTGGGCCGCGTGCACGGCCTGCAGGTCGGCATCCCGGCGATACTGGGCATAGCGGGCGCGGTACTGGTCCAGCGTGACGCATTCCGGCCCGTCCACCGCGCGCGCGATCAGCGGCGAGGCACCCACGGCACGGTGGCCGTATTCATAGATGTAGTCGCCGTTGAAGAAGACGAAATCCAGCGCGTCATCGGCGGCCGCATGGCGCCAGGCGGTGAAATAGCCGTGCTCGTAGCGCTGGCAGCTGGCGTTGACGAAGCGCACGGGCACATCGGCATCCGGGGCGGGCGCGGTGCGGGTGCGTCCCACCCGGCTCGTCTGCCCCTGGGCCGTGAAGCGATACCAGTAGTGCCGCCCCGGCTGCAGGCCGGTGGGGATGACATGCACGGCATGGCCGTGGTCGGGGCCGGCCACGGCCTCGCCGCGCGCCACCACCTGGCGGAACCCGTCATCGGCCGCGATTTCCCAGCGCAGGGGCACGGGCTCCGGCGTGCGGGGCGTCAGGCGGGTCCAGAGCACGACGGAATCGGGCCAGGGGTCACCGCTGGCCACCCCCAGGCCGAACAGCCCTTCCTCCTGCGCGAGCGCGACGCAGCCGGGCTGGGTGGCCAGCGCCGTCAGCGCCAGCGCGCCGGTCAGCAGGCCGCGGCGGTGCAGATGGAGGATGTGGCGGTCGGCGCTGTGCATGGGCGCGACCATACCGCGCGCGTGACGATTTGCGGATGACGGCACGGCAACAAATGCCG
Source organism: Rhodovarius crocodyli (assembly GCF_004005855.1). Classification (GTDB taxonomy): domain Bacteria; phylum Pseudomonadota; class Alphaproteobacteria; order Acetobacterales; family Acetobacteraceae; genus Rhodovarius; species Rhodovarius crocodyli. The sequence goes on along the minus strand of NZ_SACL01000008.1, from coordinate 199,637 downwards.
TGCCGCCAGGGGGATCAGTCCAGGGTGATCCGCGCTTCGCGCGCGATGCCCTGCCAGCGGGTGGCGCTGGCGGCCACCCAGCTGTCATTCTCGGCGCGCGGCACGGCCAGGGGCTCCACGAAGGCCGTGCGCAGGCGTTGCGCCGTCTGCTCCGTGCGGGACTTCTCCAGCGCCTCGGTCAGTCGCGCCACGATATTGGCCGGTGTGCGCTTGGGCACCGCCAGGTTGAACCAGATGCCGAGGTCGTAACCCGCGAGGCCCGCCTCGGCCATGGTCGGCACATCGGGCAGGGCGCTGGCGCGGGTGGTGGTGGTCACGGCCAGCGGGCGGATGGAGCCGGCGCGGATCTGCGCGGTGGAGGTGGCGGTGGTGTCGAAGCCGAAATCCACCTCCTTCGCCAGCATCGCCGCCACCAGCGGCGAGGAACCGCGATAGGGCACATGGGTCGCCTCGATGCCCGCCATGCGCAGGAACACGGTGGCGGAGAGATGGGAGGAGGAGCCGTTGCCGACCGAGCCATAGGTCAGCGGCTTGCGCCGGGCCTCCGCGATGAAGCCGCGCAGGTCCGTCGCCTCGACGCGGCCAGGGATGACGGAGAGGATGTTCGCCACCTCCCCGATCGTGCCCAGGCTCGTGAAGTCCCGCACCGCGTCCACGCCGGAATTGGCATAGAGGATGGGGTTCACGCCGAACAGCGCGGTGGTGCCGAACAGGATGGTGTGGCCGTCGGCCTCGGCCTGGGCGGCGGCGACGGTGCCGATATTGCCGCCCGCGCCGGCGCGGTTCTCCACCACCACGGGCTGGCCCAGCTCATGGGTCAGCGGGTCCGCGATGATGCGGCCCACGATGTCGTTCACGCCGCCGGGCGGATAGGTCACGATGAGGCGGATCGGGCGGCTGGGAGCCCAGCTCTGTGCAAGGGCCGGGGCCGCCAACAGGCTGCCGGCCCCCGCCAGCGCGGCGCGGCGAGACGTGATGATCATGGACGTTTCCTTCTTCTGCGAAATGGGTAACGCGCGGGAAGGGCCGGGGCAACCGTTCGCATCACGGCGACGTTGGGTTATCAGGCCCGCCCAATGCTCCCTCGCTTCGTCCTCATCCTCATGTTGCTGTTTTCAGCTGTTTCCGCCTGGGCCCAGCCTGGGCAGGACGATGCGCGCCTGGGTGCCGCCCGTGCCCAGATCAACCGCTGCGAGGCAAGCGCCGAGGCGCTCGGCCGTGTCCGCGCGCGGGAGGTGAACCTGGCCTTCGCCCGCCTGGCCCCCTTCGCCGAGGAAGTTCTGGCCCGCCACCGGCTGGAGACCACCATCACCCAGGGCGGGCGTGAGCTTCACCTGCGCCTGCTGCTGCGGGATCTGCGGGACATGCCCACCCCGGACGGCAACCCGCGCACCACCTACCGCACGGACGTCGACACCCAGGCGGTGCTGCAGGACCGGCGTTCCGCGATCGCCTCGCTGTGGCGGGTGGATGAGGCGACGGTGCGCGCCGCGGACCGCGCCTATGACATCCGGGTGGGCGAAAGCCCCGACGAGCCCCCGCGCCTGATCGACCCCGCGGAGCCCGCGCCGCTCGACGGCTACGATATCAGGGCCATCCATGCCGACCGCTACAGCGGCTTCGCGGCGCTGGTGCTGCAGTCGCGTCCCGGCCTGCCGCCCCACCGCATCTATGCCATCGCCGGCACCCATGTGTTCGAGCACACGGATTTCCGGGGCTGGGCCTCGGGGCTCACCTTCTCCCGCGCGCAATATGTCTCCGACGCGGCGCTGGCGATGATCGCCGAGGCCGCGGACTATGCCGCCTCGCCCGATGGCGGGGAGGTGTTCATCACCGGCCAGAGCCAGGGCGGGTTGTCGAGCCAGGGCCTCGGCTTCCTGGTGCAATCCTACCTGGAGGAGCAGGGCGCGCCGCATCGGCTCGTGCATGTCGTCTCCTGGGGCGGCACCGGCGCGCAGGAGGCATTGGCCCGGCTGGTGCATGAGCGCGAACGCGGCTTCCCCGCCGCGCTGGAGCGCCATTGGGCCGCGACCAACCCCGACCACGCCGTGGCGATGCGCGTCTGGCAGAGCCTGACCGCGCGCTGGGCGCGCGTGGTGCCGGGGCAGGAGATGGCGCATGTGGCCCAGGTGGCGGCCGGGATGCGGGTCGTGGGCTACTTCTTCGAGATCGACCTGTTCGCCCGCGCCGGCACCTTTCCCGGCACCACCTTCGCCTTTCCCACCGCGCTGATGCTGCCTGACCACTGTGAGCCGCTGGTGCTGGAACTGGTGGTGGGCAAGGCGGCCGGGCGGCTGGGCGTCAGGCTGGAATCGCATTTCCTGCGCGGCTATCGCCGGGCGGTGGAGCGCGGCGCCCTGGCCCTGGCCCGCCCGGCGCAGCCGGCGAAATGGCAATGGGTACAGGCGCTGATGGCGCCCCTGGAAATGCTGGGCGATTTCTGGCTGCAGAACATCTTCTATGACGGAGAGGCCACGACGGAGGCGCATTGGCGCGACTGCCGCCGCGCCGGGCATTGGGTGACCATGCACAATGCCAGCTGCCGCCAGGGCTGGTGGCCCGGCTGCGCGCGGGTGCCCGCGGAACCCTTCTGGTGCCTGGCCCGATAGGGTTCTGGCGGCCTGGCTCGCCTGGGCCTATATCGTCATGATGCGCCGCAAAAAGATGCCCGACCCCTTTGCCGACTACGCCTGGCTGGCCCAGGCGGGTTGGGTCTACGGCATGCACAGCGCCCAGCTCTGGGCCAACCCGGCGCAGGCCCATGAACGCCTGACGGAGCTGGCCTTCGAGAAGTGGCAGGCCTGCATGACCGGTGCCTTCGACGCCGGCGCCGCCATGATGCGCGGCGCGACCCCGGAAGCCGTGGCCAAGGCGGCCATGGCGCCCGCCCGCCGCCGGGTCAGCGCCAATGCCAAGAAGATCGGCAAGGGCTGAGGGTCAGGCCCTGCGCCGGAACAGCTCGATCCCGGCGCCCTCGGATTCCGGGAAGATCTGGCGCTTCATGATGCGGATGCGGGCGGCCTTCACCCGGGCATCGCGGAACACCTCGGCCAGGGCTTCCTCGGCCAGCGTCTCCAGATATTCCACATGGCCGCGCCCGCTCCAGCTCTTCACCAGTCGGCGGATGGGGTCGTAATCCACGATGCCCTCGGCGCTGGGCTGCACGGCTTCCACCGGCACGAACATCTCCACATCGACCGAGAGCAGGTTGGGCCGCTCGGGGAAGCGTTCCCAGGGGTGGATGCCCACCGCCACCTCGACCGTGATGCCCGTGACGCGGGAGGCGACGTAGCCTTCGGGAAAGAGGGTGATCGCCTCCATGCTGGTTCCTGATCCTGGGGGTGGCGCGTGCTGCGCCCGCGATATAGGACCAGCCCGGCGAATGGCGCAAAGGGCCGAAGGGGCATTCATGGCAGGCAATGTGCTGATCACGGGCGCCGGGCGGCGCATCGGTGCCGCCATCGCGCGGCATCTGTCGGCGCTGGGCTGGGGCGTGGTGCTGCATTACCGGGATTCGGCCGCCGAGGCCGAGGCCCTGGCCGCCAGCCTGCCGCGCGCCTGGACCATCCAGGCGGATCTGGAGGACGCGCAGGCCGCAGCCGTCCTGCCGGGCCGCGCCGCCGCGCTGGCCGGGCGCATCGACGCGCTGGTGAACAACGCGAGCCTGTTCGACTACGATCAGCCCACGGCCTTCTCGGCTGAAGCGTTCCAGCGCCACATGGCGGTGAACCTGCTGGCGCCCGCGCTGCTCGTGAAGGGCTTCGCCGAGGCCCTGCCCGATGATGCGCAGGGCGCGGTGGTGAACCTGCTGGACAACCGGCTGTTCGCGCCCAATCCCGACTATTTCACCTACGCATTGTCAAAATACGGTCTTCTGGGCATGACGGAAATGCACGCGCTGGCCTATGCGCCTCGCATCCGCGTGAATGGCGTGGCGCCGGCAATCGTGCTGGTCTCGGGCGACCAGACGGACGAGAACTTCCGCCGCGCCCATATCAACAACCCGCTGCAACGCGGCGTCGAGCCACAGGACGTGGCCGATGCCGTCGCCTATCTGCTGGGCGCGCGCAGCACGACCGGAGAAGTGATCGTGGTGGATTCCGGACAGCGCCTGCGCCGGCGGGGCAGGGATGTGGCCTTTCCCGCAGCGACGGGGGTGGTGCGATGATCGACGCGCCGAACGCCCATCGCCGCACGCGGCTCGTGTTCGTGCGGGGGCTGGAACTGACCGCCAGGCTCGGCATCCACCCGCATGAGAAGGCCTCCCCCCAGACCATCGTCGTGGGGGTGGAACTCGAGGTCTATGACGAAAGCGCGCCCGAGGGCATCGGCCCCGACGCGCTGGAGCGGGTGGTGGACTATCAGGCCGTGGTGCATGCGGCGCGCGGCGTGGTCGCGACCGGGCATGTGTTGCTGGTGGAGACCCTGGCCGAGACCATCGCGGCCGCCGCGCTGCAGGATCCGCGCGTGGCGGTGGCGCGCGTGACGGTCGAGAAGCCCGATGCCTTTCCCGATGTGCGCAGTGTCGGCGTTGTCATCGAACGGACAAGAGTTTGAAAAACCAGCGCCCTGGGGGTTGACCGAGTCTGCAATTCGTCCACCGGCCGGGCTGCTGCTTCAACCATGGGGTGAAGGCAAGCGCTTTTTGTAACATGGCAGAATGTTCACGACCGCGTGCGAGGGGTTTTTTGTTCTAGATCAAATAGTTATCTTTCCAGCTCAAAATTTGGGCAGTAACAAAGGATTGGCGGATGGCCGCCATTTTCTCTGCCCCGCCAGAATTATTCCCACAGGGTTATCCACAGATTCCGTGGAGAACTCACAAGCCCTTGAGTCCGCAACAAACCCCGGCCACATGACCGCTGACATGCCAGAGAACGACCCGCCCGAAGCCCCGATGGAGGGCGATGCCGCCCCCGTCATGCAGGGGCTGGCGGTGCTCGAGGCCGCGCTGCCCACCCTGCCGCTCTCGCCGGGCGTGTACCGCATGCTGGATGCGCGCGGAGAGGCGCTTTACGTGGGCAAGGCCCGGGCGCTGCGCCGGCGGGTCACGACCTATACCCAGGTGGCCAGGCTGCCGGAACGCCTGCGGCGCATGGTGTTCGAGACGCGGCGGCTGGAGGTGATCACCACCGGCAGCGAGGCCGAGGCCCTGCTGCTCGAAGCCAACCTGATCAAGAAGCTGCGGCCGCGCTTCAACATCGTGCTGCGGGACGACAAATCCTATCCCTGGCTGATGCTCAGCGAGGACCATGCGTACCCGCAGATCGCCAAGCACCGGGGCGAGCGCCGCAAGGGCGCGAGTTACTTCGGCCCCTTCGCCAGCGCCTGGGCGGTGAACCAGACCATCACGGCGCTGCAGCGCGTGTTCCTGCTGCGCACCTGCCGCGACACGGTGTTCGACAGCCGCGATCGCCCCTGCCTTCTGTTCCAGATCAAGCGCTGCTCGGCGCCCTGCGTCGACCGCGTCAGCCGCGAGGAATACGGCGAGCTGGTGCGGGAGGCGAAGCAGTTCCTGGCCGGTGAGACGCCCTCCATCCAGAAGCGCCTGGCCGCCGAGATGGAACAGGCCGCCGAGGCGCTGGAATTCGAGCGCGCGGCGTCACTGCGTGACCGTATCCGGGGCCTGACGCATGTTCAGGGCAGCAGCCGCATCAACATGGAAGGCGTGGGCGACGCCGATGTGATCGCCCTGCACATGGCGGCCGGGCAGAGCTGCGTGCAGGTGTTCTTCTTCCGCGGCGGCCGCAACAACGGCAACCGCCCCTACTTCCTGACCCACGCCAAGGCCGACATCACGCCTGAGGAGGTGATGGAGAGCTTCCTGGGCCAGCTCTATGAGGATCTGCCCCCGCCGCCGCTGGTGCTGTTGAGCCATGAGCCGAGCGAAGCCCCGCTGCTGGCCGAGGCGCTGCGCATCAAGGCGGGCCGCAAGGTGGAGCTCTCTCGCCCGCAGCGCGGCGACAAGCGCGCCGCCGTGGAGCACGCGGCGACCAACGCGCGTGAGGCGCTGGAGCGCCGGCTTGCGGAATCCACCGCCCAGGGCGCGCTGCTGGAGGGGGTGGCGACGGTGTTCGGCCTGCCGGACACGCCCAGCCGCATCGAGGTGTACGACAACAGCCACATCCAGGGCGCCAATGCCTATGGCGCCATGATCGTGGCGGGTGCCGGCGGCTTCATGAAATCGGCCTATCGCAAGTTCTCGATCCGCGAGGCCAAGGGCGGCGACGACTTCGCCATGATGCGGGAGATGCTGGAGCGCCGCTTTGCCCGGGCGTTGAAGGAAGACCCGACGCGCGAGGGTGAATCCTGGCCCGACCTGCTGCTGATCGACGGCGGCGCGGGGCAGTTGTCCTCCGTGCGCGCGGTGATGGCGGAGCTGGGGGTGGATGACATTCCGGTGGTGGCCATCGCCAAGGGCGTGGACCGCGATGCCGGGCGCGAGTGGTTCGAGATGGACGGCCGCGAGGCCTTCCAGCTGCCGCCGCGCGACCCCGTTCTGTATTATCTGCAACGCCTGCGCGACGAGGCGCACCGCTTCGTCATCAACACCCACCGCGCCGGCCGGTCGAAGTCGCTGGTGAAGAGCGAGCTGGACGAGGTGCCGGGCGTGGGCACGCTGGTGAAACGCAAGCTGTTGAACCATTTCGGTTCGGCGCGGGGCGTCAGGAATGCGGGGCTGGATGATCTGGTGAATTGTCCGGGGATCGGGCAGAGCCTGGCGAAGAAGATCTTCGAGCATTTTCATCCGGCTTGAATGTTCTTTTTTGGAAAAAAGAACCAAAAAACTTTTGGGAATTTAGAGGGCGGGGAGCCACCTTCGGCGTTGGTCGGCTCGAAAAGTCTTTTTGCTTCTTTTTCTTCGGAAAAAGAAGAATCCCTCTGAGCCCCTTTTCGCCGCAGCGCAGCGTGGCATAACCCCGCCCATGATCCGTCTCGACAACATCAGCAAGCAGAACGGCCAGCAGCTTCTCTTCATCGAGGCCTCGGCCGCGTTGCAGAAGGGCGAGAAGATCGGCCTGGTCGGCCCCAACGGCGCCGGCAAGTCCACGCTGTTCCGCATGATCACCGGCCAGGAAGTCCCCGATGAGGGCCAGGTGTTGATCGATCGCGGCGTGTCCATCGGCCTGTTCAGCCAGGATGTGGGCGAGATGTCCGGCCGCAGCGCGGTGGCGGAGGTGATGAACGGCGCGGGCGATGTCTCGACCGTCGCGGCCGAGCTGCGTGAGCTGGAAGCCGCCCTGGCCGACCCCGACCGCATGGATGAGATGGAGGCGCTGATCGAGCGCTTCGGCGAGGTGCAGGCGCGCTTCGACGACCTGGGCGGCTATGCGCTGGAGGCCCAGGCACGCGAGGTGCTGAACGGCCTGTCCTTCAGCCAGGAGATGATGGACGGCGACGTCGGCAACCTGTCGGGCGGGTGGAAGATGCGCGTGGCGCTGGCCCGCATCCTGCTGATGCGCCCCGATGTGATGCTGCTCGACGAACCGTCGAACCACCTCGATCTCGAAAGCCTGATCTGGCTGGAGAACTTCCTGCGCGGCTATGACGGCGCGCTGCTCATGACCTCCCACGATCGGGAGTTCATGAACCGCATCATCAACAAGATCATCGAGATCGATGGCGGTTCGCTGACGAGCTACTCGGGCGACTATGAGTTCTATGAAACTCAGCGCGCCATGAACGAGAAGCAGCAGCAGGCGCAGTTCGAGCGCCAGCAGGCGATGCTGGCCAAGGAAATCAAGTTCATCGAGCGCTTCAAGGCGCGCGCCAGCCACGCCGCCCAGGTGCAGAGCCGGGTGAAGAAGCTCGACAAGATCGAGCGCGTGGAACCCCCCAAGCGCCGCCAGACCGTGAGCTTCGAGTTCCAGCCCGCCCCCCGCTCGGGCGAGGATGTAGCGAGTCTGAAGGGCGTCTCGAAGCGGTACGGCAGCCGGGTGATCTATGACGGCGTCGATCTGCTGATCCGCCGGCGCGAACGCTGCTGCGTGCTGGGCGTGAACGGCGCCGGCAAATCCACCCTGCTGAAGCTGATCACGGGCGACAGCGCGCCTGACGAGGGCACCGTGACCCGCGGCGCCAGCGTGAAGATGGGCTATTTCGCCCAGCACGCCATGGAGCTGCTGGACGGCGAGCACACCGTGTTCGAGGCGCTGGAGGACAGTTTCCCCCGCGCCGCGCAGGGTTCCCTGCGCGCGCTGGCCGGCTGCTTCGGTTTCTCGGGCGATGAGGTGGAGAAGCGCTGCAAGGTGCTGTCGGGCGGTGAGAAGGCGCGGCTGGTGATGGCCCGCCTGCTGTATGATCCGCCGAACTTCCTGGTGCTGGACGAGCCGACCAACCACCTGGACATGGCCACCAAGGAAATGCTGATCGAGGCGCTGAAGGCCTATGAGGGGACGATGCTGTTCGTCTCGCACGACCGGCACTTCCTGGCGGAGCTGTCCAACCGCGTGCTGGAGGTGACGCCCGAGGGCATCCACCAGTATGGCGGCGGCTATACCGAATACGTGGCCAGCACCGGGCAGGAAGCGCCGGGGCTGCGTTAGGCCGCCAGCCGATACAGCGTGATGCCGCCGGCCTCGCCCAGCGGCATCTTCCCCACCGCCCAGCGCGGCAGCTCCGCCTCGCGGTGCCAATGCGTGGCGCCAGGGGCCAGGTCCGGCAGGGCGCCCGCGATGGCGCGCGCCGCGATGCGCCGGCAGATGGCCAGCGCCGCGTCGCCTTCCGGCACGCGCCAGGCCTCGCCTTCCACCCGCCAGCAGCCGAACTGGAACGGCGCGCGGCAGACGGCCGCCACCAGACCCGGCAGGCTGACCATCGGGCTGTTCCCCGCGAAGCGCGCCCGCGCGGCGGCATCCTCCTTCGCCAGCCGCGCGCGGCGCAGCACCAGGGCGGCCAGCGCCTCGATGCCGCGCACGGGGCAGCGGCCGGCCTCCGCATACAGGGTACGGGCCAGGATCTCGGTCGGGTTCATCGGCGGGTCGCCTCTTCCAGCTTGGCTTCGATGCGGTTCAGGTGCTCGGTCACGCGCTGGTCCAGGCTGCGGATCAGCGACAGGGGCACGTAGGTGCGCGCCACTTCCAGCTTGAAATGGGCCAGTTCCTCCCGCGTGCGGGACAGGCCATCGGTCTGGCGCAGGTCGCCGCGCTCGATGCGGCGGTCCAGCTCGCGCCGGATGCCCAGCAGCATCCAGAACAGCCCCATCAGCATGGGGGCCTGCACCACGGAAACGATCAGGTTGGGGGGGACCTCGGCGGGCGTCATGCTATAAGCCTCTGGCAAGGGGATTTTGATGATGTGGAATGAACCGTATCTCGAGACCTGCTGCCGTTCGGCCCTGCACCGGCTGACGCTGGTGGGCACGCATGGCCGCCCGCCCGGGCTGAAGGACGGGCCGTGCCTGAAGCGGCTGCAGTCCATGGGCCTGTCGGCCGAGCGACCGGACGGAAGGTTCGAGATCACCGCGGCGGGGCGCGAGCGCCACGCCGTGGAGATCATCCCCCGCGCCAGGACGCTGGGCGCGCGGGCGGCGGCCTAAGGGGCAAGCGAACAGGCTCGCTCAGGATCAGCCCGGCGGCAGCATCCAGCCCGTCATCCCGCGCGTTGCGGTCCTCCGGGCGCCAGTCGGTCATTTCGGCGCTGAACGGGCCATCCAGCACGCGGTCATGTGCGAACAGGCGCCGCGCCGCGAGTAGCGGGTCGAAGGCCGCCAGGATGCGGTCGGCCTTGGCCTTGTGGCTGTTGTGCTCGCGCACGGTCGCCGCCGCCCCGGCCTCGGCCAGCGCCCGCCGCAGCAGCGCGGGCAGGAACTTGCCGATGCCGTTGGTCTCCACGAATACCGCGGGCAGCTTCAGGTCACGCACGATCGCGGCCACCTGCCGGCATTGCTGGGTGGCGTTGTCCGTCTCCGCATCCGGGTCGTGGGTCAGCCAATCCATGCTGTGCAGGAAGTGGCAGCCCTCGCCGTCCGAGAAGGCGGTGGCGAGCACCGAGCCGTCGCCTGCCTCACGCCTGCCGAAGGAGGGGTCCCAGAAGGCCCCGCCCGACAGCATCCGCCGGCCCAGCAGGTCCATCTGGGCGCGGCCGTTGGCCTCCCGGTATTCGGGTTCGGCGCGGTAGCGGATGATGAGCGCGGGGTCGAGCCGCGCGGCCTCCGCCCGCACCGGTTCCAGCTGCATCTGCCGGGCGAAGGCGAGCGGCCCCACGCGGTCCCGCAGCGCCATGATGGCGGGCAGCGGGAAGCGTTCGGGCCAGGCGCTGTCGCCGGCGCTGTTCAGCATCGGCAGGCGCAGGCGGCGATAGCCGCGCAGCAGCGGCTCCTTCTCCGGCCGGTAGAGCGTCTCGGCCGAATGCGGGGTGCCCACCATCAACTGCGTGCCGCCGGGCACGAGCACGAATTCGCTCTCGGCCAGGCGTTCGCGCAGCTCCGCGCGCTTGGTGGCGGTGTCGCAATTGCCCGCCACCTCCACGTCGTCGCAGATGATCAGTTCCGCGCGGTTGCCGGTGATGTTGCCGCCGATGCCCTGCGCCATCATGGACGGGTCGCGCAGCACGGCCTTCCGGGCCACGGTGAAGCGGTCCGCCGCCCAGGCATCCGCGCCGTCCGGCAGAAGGGGCGCGCAGAGCGGGTGGCGCTCGATGATGCGCCGGACCTGGCCCACCATCTTGCCTGCCAGCGCCTGGTCGGCCGCGATGACCAGGATGCGCGCATCCGGGTTGGTCACAAGCCACCAGGCGCAGAACAGCCCGACCAGCGTGGACTTGCCCGAGCCCCGGAACGCCATCAGCAGCAGGCGGGTGTCGCCTGCCTCCCGCCGCGTGCCCAGCCAGCGGGCGATGCGGCGGTGGTGCGCGGGCGTCGACTGGCCCTGCACCTCGTTCCAGACCCAGACGAACTCAATAAACTCAAGTGTCGGCCTCCGGCTCACCCGTGGTGTCCTCCGGCTTGTCCCCGGCCAGGGCTGCGCGGGCGCGGGCCACGATGGCGGAGAGGTTGTCGCCTGGCGCCTGTTGCCCGGCATCGCCGAGCTTCATGAGCGCCTCGAGATGCGAGAGGGCGGCCTTGGCGGCGTTGTGCCGCGCAAGGAACAGCTTGGACGTGTCGAGGTCCTGGAACGCGGCATTGCCCGCGAGGAAGTTGCGATATTCCTCCGCGACCAGCCGCGTCTGTTCCTCCAGATCCAGCCCCGCCCTTTTCAGGCGGCGCCGCGCCACTACAGCGTCACCATCACAGGCGCGGCTTCACGGCGCGCACCATCAGCGTGCCGCTCGCCAGGTCGATGGCCGTGCTGGCGTGCCGGTTGGTGGCGCGTGCGGTGACCGTGCCGCTGGAGCCCGTGGTGGTGATCGCGCCGCTCCATTCGATGAAGCCCGATGCCGAGCTGTGCGAGACGGAGACGAAATCCCCGCCCTGCACATAGGGCAGCGTGACCGCCTGGGTGGCATTGGCGCCGGCGGCAATGCTGGGCGGGTCATAGGTGATGCTCGCCGTCAGTTCCCGCCCGCCCCACAGCCGCCCGCCGCCCGCCAGGATGGCCGGCGCATCCGTGCCGCCGACATACAGGCGCAGCGCCTTCAGCACCGCGCCGGCCGACCCGCCGCGCACGCCGATGACGGCATAGGCGGCCGAGCTGTGCAGCGTGACCCGCTGCAGCCGGTTCAGCGCGATGCCGGCCGACAGGCTGTCGAGATCCGCATTGCCCTCCCACCAGGAGGAGGGCGAGCCCTGCCAGACGGTGTTCATGTTGGAGAACAGCACCGGTGCGCTGTCGTTCAGCACGGTCTCGCTGCCGTCGAACTGCACGATGAAGGGGCGCAGGGTAGTGCCCTCGGCGGCCAGGAAAAACTCCTTGCACAGGGTGCAGTCCACCACGAAGCCGATGCCCCGGCTGGTCGGCAGGGTGATGTTGTCGTTGTTCAGCGTGATGGAGGACAGGCCCGCAAAGCACAGCCCGTTCATGGTGGTGGGCGGGCCGGAGGGGTTGCCCGAGAGCACCGTCATGCCCTCGAAGCCGATATCCGTGCTGTTCCAGCGGAAGGCACGGGCGCGGACATTGCCGGCTTCCGCGACCAGGCGCGGGCTGCCATGGGCGGCGGCGGCCTGGTGCAGGGCCACCACCGTGCCGCCGGCCCGCGTGGCGCCCGCGGGGTAATGGATACCGGCACCGGTGAAGCCATAGGTGCCGACATAGCCCACCTCATACAGGCAGTCGTTCGCCCCGCCGGTGTGGCGGGCGACATAGGGGCTGCACTGCTCCATCCGGATGCCGCGCGCGGTGATCGCCCGCGCATCGGCCACATCCACCAGGAAGGGGATGGCATCCACCGTGCCCGGCGTGCCCTGGCGCTGCAGCTCGAAGGCGGGGCCCACGAAATGATGGGCATTGTGCCGGTTATAGGCCCCCGCCGCGCAGGAGAACCGCACGCCGAAGCGCGACAGCGTGGGGTTCACGCTGGAGGCATTGGCGAAATGCCCACCCATGTAGGTGATGCTGTTGTTCCAGCCCGCCGCGCTGCCGGTGCGGATGTCGAGCCCGTAGCGGTTGTTCGCGATGCGGCCGAGGTGCAGCGTGCTGTCCTCGAAGCCGCGCTCGTCACCCAGCGTCTGGATGCCGATGCAGAAGCCCTCGGCCTGCAGCACCTCCACATGGCAGGCGTCGAGGTTGACCAGCCGGATGCCGACATCGCTCTCGCTGGACCAGTCGCTCTGCGTGGCGCGCATCACGCGCAGGCCCGCGTAGTGGCGGGTGGCGTTGCGCGCGGCCCCGCCGGAACCGATGGTCAGCGCCGCCTGGCCCCAGGTGCCGGCATAGAGGATGGAGCCGCGCATGGTCAGCCCCGCCGCATCGCCCGAGAGCGAGAGCGGCATGGTGGTGCGGTGCGTGCCCTCACCGATGACCAGCAGCTTGCCCGCGACCGCCGCGGCATTCATCGCGGCCTGCAGCGCCGGGCCGTCATCGGCCACGCCGTCACCCACCGCGCCGAAGTCGCGCGCGGTCAGGGCCTCGGCCAGCTTGTCCTCCACGCTGCGCGGCACGGCGCCGGTGAAGGCGTTGGTGATCAGGCCGGTCTGGGCCAGCAGCGCGATGCCGCCCGTGGCGTCGAAGCCCAGCACCTTGTTGGCGCGGCCGGGGGCGCTGGGCAGGGTCAGGTCCCCGTATTCCGACGGGTCGAGGCGCATGGCGCCCGTCAGCGCGTCCTGCTGCTCCTGCATGGCCGCGACCTGATAGTCGAGCTCGTCATTCAGCACGCGTGCGCGCAGCACGCCGTTGGACTGGAAGTCGCTGGTGCGGGCCAGGCGCAGGTTGCGCCGCAGGGTCAGGCGGCGGCCGGGCGCGGGTGGCACGTCGAAGGTGACCTGCCCGCCATTGCTGTCGCCGGCGCCGGAGACGGTGAAGCCCGAGAACTCCCGGACATTGTCGAGGCGGACCTCCAGGTCCTCGATCTCGAAGATGGGAAACGGGTAGGTGAAGGCACCCTGCATCCCGTTGGTGACGTAGTGGACGCGCGGCGCGATGTCGCCGATCTGGATATGGTCAGCCATGGTGGGGCTCCTCAGCCGAGCAGGCTGGAGACGGCGCTGCCGAAGCTCTGCCCCGCGCGCACATAGGATGTCAGGCTGGCATCCGGGTTCAGCAGGGAGGCACGGCCGGAGGCAAGGCGCGCCTGGTACACCTGGTCGGAGGCGTTCTGCGCGGCGGCGGCATCGCCCGTCAGCCCGGCGGTGACGGCCGCGGCCGACCCGTCATCGGCGGAAATGCCCGAAGCCCCGGCACGCGCGCGCGCCGAGGCCACGGTGCGGGCCAGTTGCAGCTGGCGCGTGGCGGCATCGGCCGATTGCTGGGCCACCAGCTGCTGCTGGCGCGCGGCCTCGGCCTGCTGGGACTGCGCGGCCTGGGCCTGGGCGAGCGCCGCCTGGGACTGTGCCTGGCGCGTCTGGGCATAGACGCCCGCGCCGGCGCCCACCAGCGATGCTACGGAAGCGAGAGCGGCCATCAGTCGGTGATCCTCATCTCGGTGGTGATGGAAAGCAGGGTGAAGGGCAGGGGCGTCGAATCCTCGATCCGCCACAGGGGGCGCGTCGCATCCCGCCGCCAGCCGAGCGCGCGCAGCCGCACATCGCCGGTAAACACCGGCGGGGCGGCATCGAGCATGTTCGTGTCCAGCCTGCGGAATGGCACCGGCTGCGCGCCGCGCCCGACATCGACCGTGAGCGCGCTGGTGTTCAGCAGGCGGAAGGTGACGGCGACCAGGCGCAGCGGCACGGAACGCGCGCCGCCCACCCCCAGCAGCTCGGGCGGCAGGGGCTCGATCATGTGGGTATAGGCGAGGCCCACCTGCAGGGCGGTGGCGCCGTCATCCAGCACCACAGCGCCGTTATCGACCACCTGGCTGTCGCGCGGGGCGCCATCGGCCAGGATGGCGGCCTCGTGCCCCTCCAGGTGCGACAGGCCGGACCAGGTCAGCTGCGGGGCGCCGGCGGTGCCGGTCAGCGCCGCATCCAACGTCAGCTCGGGGTCGAAGCGCTCCAGCCGGAACACGCCCCAGCGCCAGGTCACGGCATAGACCGTGCCCTCGACCTCCGCGAGCATGACGAAGCTGCCCTGGGTGGATTGGCCGGTCCAGGCCGTGACCTGCTCGTCGCGATACAGCGTGAGCGTGGCCAGGCTGCCGTCGTCCATCGCCACATGCAGCAGGCGCCGCCGCTGGTCATAGGCCATGGAAACCGGCGTGCGCATCAGGTGCTGGGACACCAGCGCCAGGTCATTGGCCTGATACACCTGTTGCACATCGGTATAGGCGAATTCGTAGATCGAGGTGCCGCTGCGGGCGGCGAAGATGGTGCTGCCATCCACATCCACCGGCGGCACCATGCGGGCCACCATGCTGCCCACCCGGGTCTGCCGGTTGAGCTGGATGCTGGAAGGCGTGAGCGGGTCGCCCGTGACCATCCATTCGCCGCCCGAGGTGAAGACCTGCAGGTGCCGCCCCGAGAACACGCCCCGGATGGCGTTCACCTGGTCGCTGACCAGGCCGAAGCTGATGCCCTGGTCATCGAGGCCGGTGCCGAGATCGAAATTGAACAGATCCCCGCTCCGGGACAGCCACAGCCGGTTCGGCAGGTCCCGCGAGCCCCCGATCACCAGCCGGTCCTGGTGGAAGCACACCGTCACGGGCCAGCCGTGAATGGTGCTGAAGGCGCTTTCCTCCCAATCCTTCGTGGCGGCGATGCCGGGCAGCGTGTCGAGCACATTGGCCGTCGCGGTGGTGGGCGAGGCGATGGACACGATGTCCACCCGCTTGCCCTGGATCAGCCAACGCTGGCCGGCATGGCCCGCCAGGAACACGTTGCCCCCGGCCGTGAGGGTGATGGTGCCGGTGGTGGCGCTGGGCGTCATGCTCACGCCTGCATCGACGAAGCGGTGCGTCGGCACCTCCACCCAGGGCCAGGCGTCGATCGTCCAGGCGGTGTGGCTGCTGCGCGTCACGCGCTTCGGGTCCACATCCGGGTGGCAGATCAGCAGCGTGTCCGCGCTCTGCGTGAAGCTGAGCTGCGAGAGCTGGGACAGGGCCCAGGGGCTGGCCAGCTGCGCCACCTGGGCATCGCCCATGTAGACGGACATCAGACGGTCGGTCAGCACCAGCAGATAGGTCTGCTCGGTGTTGAACTCGAAGGCGATCAGGCGCGCATAGCCGGGCAGGGTGGCGATGTGGCGCAGGCCCGGCCGGCGCGTCAGCCCGCCCGTGGGCTGGATGAACACGTTGGTCAGCTTGCGGGCGCCATTGGCATAGGCGCGCAGGTCGGCGCGGCCCAGCAGCTCGGGCGCCAGCTCACCGGCGGTGAAGCTGGTCTTGACGGTGCGGCTGTCTGCCATGGCTCACCCCCTCGCGCTGATCAGCGGGAAGTCCCGCAGGGCACGCGGCGTGTCCTGGCTGCTGTCGGCATGGCGGGCGGCGCGCAGCTCGCTCTCGGCCTGCTGGTACAGCAGCTGGGCGCGGGTGGTGGTCTCGGTCAGCGGGATGCAGAACTCCGCCGCCAGCCGCGCCACCAGCGCCGAGGCGAAGAAGGCCGGGAAGGCGCTCTCATCCGGGCGGAAGACGTAGGTGAGGGTGACGGTCTCGGCATCCGTGTGCAGCCGGCCCTCGAACAGGCGATAGCGCAGGCCCTCACCCGCCATGGCGCCGCCGGCCGACAGCACGCGCAGGAAGCCCACGGGCAGCTGGTAGGCGTGGTTGAAGTCCGCCACCGGGCTCGCGGCCAGGCGCGGCAGGCCCTCCTGGCCCGTGGCGAAGGACCACGGGTGAAGGGACAGCAGCGTGTCGCGGATGGCGGGATACAGATTGGCCGCCACCTCCGCCTCGGTCGTGCCGTCGTCGAAGGAAGCGATGGGCTGGGCACCGATCTTGAGCAGCGCGCGTGAGCACAGGGCGAGGGCGGTGAGGGCCATCGGCGGGAACTCCGGAATGTGGGTGGGTGAGCGAAGGTGGGGTGGGGCGTTACGGGGGGCGTTGCCCCCGGAACCCCCAGCAAGGGGCGCTGCCCCTCGCATCCCCGCCAGGACCGTAGCGGCCCTGGACCCCGAACAATTGGCACCAAGGCTTGGGAAGGCAGGACTGTTTGAATTATATAAAGAAAATGGCGCCCCACCTGCCAGGGTAGGGCGCCAAAACCCGGTTTCCAAAGGCCTTTCGGCCTTTGGCGGGGTCTAAGGGGCGAAGCCCCTTACTCCTTGCAGCGCATCCGCACGGCGCCCTGGCCATCCACCAGCACAGCGCCCTGGCTCATCATGCTGTTCACGAAATACGCCGCGCGGTCGCCGTGCCAGGTCACGTCGGTGATGACCTCGGACGCCGTCGCATGGGCCACGGCCGTCTTGTGGTAGAAGTAGCAGTAGCGAAGGCTGCCGTTCTTCGTCAGGCCGGAATGCGGCATCCACAGCGCGCCCAGCCACTTCTTCGCCTGGGTGCCGCCCTTCCAGGGCAGCTCGTCGGCGCCGGCGTAGTTGGCGTGGGCGAATTCCGTGATCGTCAGCAGCTCCGACCACTGCTTCCAGCCCACGATCGCCACGCGCTGGCCATCATCCGGCACGTCGTTGGCGCCCAGCGCCTGGAAGGCCAGCAGCACCTTGTTGCGCGTCATGCCGTCATTGTCGGTCTCGCCGACATTGGTGCCGATCGCCTCGTTCGTGCTGGTGTCCAACGCGGAGATGATCAGCTCATCCGTCTTGCGGCCGAGCGCGAAGGCGCCGGCATTGGCCACGACCGAACGCTCGTCCACGTTCGTCTTCAGCTCGTCGAACCGGTCGATCCAGTCGCCGGCATAGTGGTCCTGCAGGAAGCATTCGACGCTGGTGTGGTCCAGGTTCATCACCGGCACGACGCCGTTGCGGGACTTGGACGCGGCGGTGCCGCGGCCGACCTTCTGGAACACGGTGGAGGCGCCGCGCACGCCGGTCTTGCTGCGGATGGTGGCGCGCAGCTTGCTGCCCTGGCGCTGGTAGGCCTCGTGGACCTCGGTGGCGTACTGCTTGATGAAGGCCTGGTCGATGGAGGCGGACATGGCTGTCTCCTGGAGAGGGTTCGGGGGGTAGGCGCGCAACGGGGTTCACCCCGAGGGGGCCTCGTTGCGCGCAGGCCGTCGGCGCCTGCCGCGCGGGGCGGCCGGTTGTGCCGGGGCAAAGGGGAAGGGGGCCCGCCGGTCGCGAGGGGGAACACGACCGGCGGGCGGCCCAAGGGCGAGGGCACTCGGCGAGAGCCGGCTCTCAAGCCCCCGGGCGAACGGGGCACGCGGAGGAAGGGGGCGCGTGCCCCGATGCCGAGTTCAGCGCCTCAACCGTTCACGAGCTTGCGGAAGCCCTCGGTCACGCGCTGCACGAAGGCGGGCTCGCGAGAGCGCCAGTAGCGCGGGTCGCGCATCATCACGCGCAGCTCCTCCTCGCTGAGATTGGCGGGCGGCTGGCTGTCCTTGGCCATCTCGGGCTCCTTGCCGGCCATCATCCGCTCCAGCGCCAGCACACCCTCGAAGGTAGTGGACAGCGCGTCGAAGACCGGCGCCGGCAGGTTCTGGCGGCCCCAGGCGGAAAGCTGGCGGGCCACGCGGCGGAAGCGTTCCTCGCCGCCGAAATGCTCGGACAGCTTGGCCACCTGGCGTTCGGCCTCGAACTGCTGGGCGGCCTCGGCGATCAGCGGCAGCAGCTTCTGCTCGGCCAGGTCATAGACCAGCTGCACCTGTTCCTGCGTGAAGCCCGCCTGATGCAGCGTGGCGTTCACCGCGGGGTCGATGCCGAGGCCGGCCTTGTCCGTGATGGTGTACATGTCCGGGCTCTGCGGAATGCCCAGCAGCTCACGCCAGCGCTCCAGCTCCGCCGGGTCGGCGTTCACGTCGGGGCGGGCGACGCGCTGGGACAGGCGCTTCTCCAGCTCGCGATAGCTTTTCAGCAGGGCCTCGACGCGCAGCTCGCCGGTCGCGGGGTCGAGGAACTTCTGCGGGATGTCGAGCTGCGCGGGCTTGGCGGCATCGGCGTGGGTCTTGTCGGCCTGGGAGGCTTCGAGCGCGGTATCGAGCAGGCTGTCGGTCATGGGGGGTTATTCCTCAACTTGGGTAGGAACGAGGATCTCGGCGGGGGCACCGAGAGTGCGGGCGAGCCAGCGGGTGGCCGAGGCCGCGTCGACCTGGGCGGCCGCCGTGCCGCCGATCTTCCCGACCGCGTCGAGGAAGAGCAGCGTGTTGGCGGCATCCGCGCGGCCCTGCACACGGGCGAGCGGGCTTTCGTAGCAAAGCCGCACCCCGGAGCCGTCGAGCAGCACGGGCGGCACCTCGCCACGGCGTGCCAGGATGTTCAGGCAGCGCGCGATCATCGGCGTCAGCAGCTCCGTCTGCAGCCGGCCGTAGGTCGCGCCCAGCAGCCGGGCGGCGGTGGCGGAGCGTTCCAGCACCTCGGTCGCCGTCATCTGCGCCTTGCCGTCGGGCATGGTCAGCCGGTCAGCCAGCAGGGCGGAGCGGATGCGCGCGCGCAGATCGTTCAGCACAAGCTGCGACACGTCGAAGCTGCCCGGTGCCTGAAGGGGCGTGAGGCCGGAACTGCCCGGGGCCTTCGGGATGATCGCGCCCGGCTTCAGCTCGATGGTGGCGGGGTTCAGCACTCCGTCATCCTCGGCCTGCCAGATGCCGGTGCAGGCGATGGAGGCATTGCGCAGCACGAGCTCGACCACGCGGTTCGCGGTGCGGATATCGGGCAGCGCCTTCATCACCGGGCCGCGGCCATAGATCTCGCCGGGCGCCTTCAGCCATCGGAAGGCGATGAAGGGGCTTTCGGAAAAGCCGCCCTCGGCCAGCATCAGGGGCTGGCTGTCGCCGGTGGCCAGCACCGCCGCGAAATGGGTGCCATAGGCATCGGGCCAGACGGCCTCGATCACCTTGTGCCTGGTCTCCCGGTCCTCCGCGACCTGGCGCGGCAGCTCCGTGAAGGGGAAGCGGCGCAGGATTTCCTCCGACGTCATGCGCATCTCGCGGAAGATCGTCGTCAGGCGGCCGGAGGGGCCTTCCTCCAGCACCGCGCTCGCGATCGGCACGGCGGTGAAGCGGAGGGCGGAAGGCTCGCCGAGCGGGGCTTCCTCCACCAGGATCACGCCGGTGCCGGTCACGACCAGATCCAGGAAGGCCTGGTGCATCTCGATGGCGAAGTTCGAGCGGTCCAGCTCGCGCTGCAGGGAGCGCGCCGTGCCTTCCAGGGCGAAGGCGGTGGCCTGGCCTTCGGGCGTGTCGGCCATTTCCTCGCTGGGGGCGAGGCCGAACCAGCGTGACCAGGGCGGCGTCAGCTCCGCGAGGAGGGAGGCGGCGAGCTGCTCGGCCGCATCGGCCGCGGTGGCGTCGAACAGGCCGGCCTCCTGGCCGGGGCGGGGCAGGACATGGTCGTAGGCGTCCTTCCAGGTGGCTTCATAGGGGCGGCGGCGTTCCAGCGCGCGCTCCATGCGGGCGATGATCTGTTCCGGGGTCATGCTTTACTCGCCGAGCAAGGTCTTGCGGGAGACGGCGGGGGCGGCGGCGAGCACGCCGCGTTCCGAGGTCGCGATGGTGCCCTGCAGGCCGCGGCGCAGCCGGGCCTGGTTGTCGGTGCGGGCGGCGGAGGCGGCCTCGTCGCCGGTGGGGGCGGGGGTGGCGATGGTCTGAGCCGGCGTCGAGACGACGACGGGCTTCGGCGCGCTGAAGACGCTGCCCATGGGCCGTACGCTCCTGATTGTGGGGGGCACAAAAAAGGCCAGCAGTCGCTTCAGCGATGCCAGCCTGGAAGCGGGCGCAGCTCGCCCGTTGATAGGGAGCTTATAGTCAGGAACATTATCCGACGTCAAGAACTTTTTCTTGTTGTTCGGTTGCGTCGTGAGGGCGCGATGCAACCCATGCGGGGTCAGGGCGAAGGGCGCACTACCTCCCAGCGTGGCGCGGCACAGGCCGACGCAGTTCATCGGCATGATGGCAGGCCACAGGGAGGCACGCGCGGGCGCCGGCACGAAAGGGCCGGCCGAGGCGAAGCCGGCACGCCGATAGAAGCGCGGCAGATCGAAATCCGCCGGCAGATCAAGGCGTTCCACGAGGAGGCGGTTGGTCATGGGGTCGAGCAGCGTCCAGCCGCGATCATCGAGGATCGCGGCGAAGCAGTGGCGGAAGCGGGGGGAAAGCAGGCGCTGCCAGGCCATGTCGGCCCGGCCGCCGAACAGGATCCAGACCTGCTGGCCCTCGCCTTTCGGGGGGCGGGCGGAGGGCATGTCAGCCGAACAGGGGCACGACGTTGTCGTCATCGGCGGGCGGCGCCGTGAAGCCGTTGCCGGCCACGATGCCCTTGTTGCGCAAGGGCCATTCCAGGCGCGAGAGCGCTTCCTTCCACTGCTGGAAATCGGCGCGCTCCGTGGGGTAGCGCGGGTTGGGGGCGCTGCCGCGCTCACCCCAGCGGCGCAGGACGCGGGCGTGGTTCAGGTCGATGCGGCGCTGGCGGTACAGGCGGTCCAGGCACTTCACCACATCGTCCGGCTCGCAGGGGCGGATGGCGGCGCCGCGGCCGGCGACGACGCGCGCGCCGTCCTGGCGGGCGATGAGCGCGGACATGGTCCAGAACCAGGCTTCCTCGGCGCTGGCGAAGGGTTCGGCCTTGGCGATGGACGCGAAGGTGGTGGCGTGGTGGGGGCGGGGGGCGGAGGCCATGGGGGGGACGCCTTCTGCGTAAGAGAACACAACGGGAACATAAACCCCAGGTTGCAGAACCCGCAAGTGGTAAAAACAATATTTTCCTATTGCCTCGGGAATGCGTCCCTAGGATAATAGGCGCATGCGACACGATGACGTCTGGCGGGCCATCGATGCCATCGCCGCCGAGAACGGGCTTTCGCCCTCCGGTCTCGCGCGGCGCGCGGGGCTCGATCCTACGGCCTTCAACCCCTCCAAGCGGGTGGGGCCGGATGGGCGTGCGCGTTGGCCGTCAACGGAATCCGTCTCCAAGGTGCTGGCCGCGACCGGCACGGCGGTGGAGAATTTCGCGTCGCTCGTCTCCGGCCAGGGGCCGCAGGCCGGCCGGTCGCGCGGGTCTGTCGCGCGGCGCATTCCCCTGATCGGCCTGGCGCAGGCCGGTGGGGATGGTTTCTTCGACGATGGCGGTTTTCCTGTCGGCGGCAGCTGGGATGAGATTTCCATCCCGGATATCGCCGATCCGAATGCCTATGCCCTGGAAATTTCCGGGGATTCGATGGAACCCGTCTTCAGGGATGGGGATATAGTCATTGTCTCACCCCAGGCGCCGGTCCGGCGCGGGGATCGCGTGGTGGTGCGCACCAGGCTGGGTGAGGTGATGGCCAAGCAGCTGGTGCGGCAATCCGCCAAGCGCATCGAGTTGCAGAGCCTGAACCCCGCCCACCCGAACTACAATTTCGAACTGTCCGAGGTGGCCTGGATGCATCGCATCGTCTGGGCCAGCCAATAGGGCGCTTCAGCCGCCGCCGATGCAGGCGGTGCTGACCACGCGGCAGGTGGCCTGCGGGTCGCGGCTGTTGCAGCTGGCGACGGCCGCGCGTTCCGCGTCGCTGCGGCTGGGGCCGGTGCCGCTGGCCACATAGGTCACGCGATAGGTGCTGGGGTGGTTGCTCGGCACGATCGACATGCTGCGCACCGCCTGCGCCGCGGAGCCGCAGCCGCTGGAGAACTCGGTCAGCAGCCGGCAGTCGCCGCGCGCGGTGGTGCGGCACTGGCTCTCGGCCTGGGTGTGGGCGATGTTGCGGTCGCGCGGGCCGGCCACGATGCCCACCGCCGCCGTGGGCGGCAGCGCGGCATAGATGGCGCCCCACTGCCCCGCTGTCGCCGGCAGGGCGCTGGCCGCCACCGGGATGCCCCGGCCGCTGCTGTACGGGTTGGACGCCGCGCGCGTGACGGGGCCGCGCAGTGGGCGCTGGTTCTGCTGTGCCGAGAACTCACTGGCCGCGCGGCAACGGATCAGGCAGGCCTGGACCGGCGGCGGGTTGGCCTGCAGCGACCGGGCGGGGGCGGCGCATTGCTGGAAGCAGGCCGCGGGCGGGTTGCCCTGCGCCTGTGCCGCGCCGGCCGTGATGATGGCGAGCCCGATAGCCAGCGCCAGCTGCCCGATCGATCGCATGTGCAGGGAACCTCGAGGAAAACGGCGCCTCTATACCAGCGATGTATAAAAAATGAACTCGCATTTGCGTGATGCAACCGTCGGTGGCGCCGGCCAGGGCAGGAATTCCGTTCAGATGGTCCTAGCTCGCCAGCGGCAGGGTCACCCGCGCCGAAAGCCCGCCCTCGGGCCGGTTCCGCAGGATCACGTCACCGCCATGCGCCCGCAGGATATTGCGCGCGATGGTCAGGCCGAGGCCGGTGCCGCCGGTTTCCCGGTTCCGGCTGTCCTCCAGGCGGCGGAAGGGCTGGAAGGCGCGCTCCTGCTCGCTTTCGGGAATGCCCGGCCCTGTGTCGTCGATGCGGATCAGGGCGGCGCCGTTTTCCACCGTCAGGCACAGCTTGGCGTCGCCCGCGTATTTCAGGGCATTGGCGACGAGGTTGGCCAGGGCGCGCTTCAGCGCAGCCGGGCGCCCGTGCAGGCGCAGCCTGTCGGGGCCGTCATAGGACAGCTTCTCCGCCAGGTCGGGGGCAGCGTCGGCGGCCTCGTCCAGCACCGTCTGGGACAGGGCGGCCAGGTCGAAGGGCACGCTGGGCTCCTTGGCCGCGTCGTCGCGGGCGAAGGCGAGCGTCGCGTCGATCATGGCCTCCATCTCGGCCAGGTCCTTCAGCATCTTCGCGCGCTGGTCGTCATCCTCCATGAACTCGGCGCGCAGGCGCAGCCGGGTGATGGGGGTGCGCAGGTCATGGCCGATGGCCGCGATCATCTGCGTCCGGTCCTCGACGAAGCGGCGGATGCGGCTGGCCATGGTGTTGAAGGCGCGGGCGGCGGTGCTGGTCTCCAGCGGGCCCGATTCCGGCAGGGGCGGCGCGTTCACGTCGCGGCCCAGCGCGTCGGCGGCGGCGGCGAGTTCCGCCACCGGGCGCGTCAGGCGCCGCACGCCCCACAGGATGAGCGACGCCGCGCACAGGCTCATGGCGATGAAGGCGTAGAGGAAGCTCTCGCTGTGCCAGGGGCGGGGCGCCGGCGGGTCGATGCGCAGGTTCAGCCAGCCCACATCGGGAAAGCGCATGGAGAGCAGGAAGCCCGAAGGCGGCGCGGAGGCAGCCAGGATCTCTCGCGGGCGGAAGCGCGGGGGCAGGGGCGGGGGCGGGGGAATGGCGTCCAGATGGATGCGCGGTTCCTCACCCGGGGGCACCGGCGGCGGGCCGCCGAAGCGGAAGCGGCGCTCGATGTCGGGCGGCACGGGCGGCATGCCGGGGATGACGACGGGAATAGGGTCGTAGGAAGCGAGCAGCCCCGGCGGCAGGTCGATGTCGGCCAGCAGCGCCGCGCGGCGTTCCGGCGGGGTCAGGATCAGGTTGCGCCACAGCGTGAGGGTGCGTCCGCCGATCTCGCGCGCCTGGATGATGCCTTGCAGCTCCACGCGGTCCAGCGCGTGGATGGTCAGGCCCAGGCCCTGCACCAGCATCAGGCCGAACAGCAGCATGGCCGCCGTGCGGCCCGCCAGGCTGCGCGGCCAGAGCGGCAGGCGCGTCACGAACGCTCCACGGTGGTGGCCAGCACATAGCCGCCGCCGCGAACGGTCTTGATGAGGTTGGGGTTGCGCCCGTCATCCTCCAGCTTGCGGCGAAGGCGGCTGACGGCCACGTCGATGGCGCGGTCGAAGGGGCCGGCCTGGCGGCCGCGCAGCAGGTCCATCAGCATGTCCCGCGTCAGCACCCGGTTGGGCCGTTCCAGCAGGGCCAGCAGCAGCTCGTATTCACCGCCGGTCAGCGAGACCTCGGTGCCGTCCGTGCTCAGCAGGCGCCGGCGGGAGGGCTCGAGGATCCAGCCGGAGAAGCGGATCGGGCGCTGGTCGGTCTCGACCGTGGGCCCCTCGCCATTGGCCCGGCGCAGGATGGCGCGCACGCGGGCCAGCAGCTCACGCGGGTTGAAGGGCTTGGGCACATAGTCGTCCGCGCCCAGCTCAAGGCCCACGATGCGGTCCGTCTCCTCGCCCATCGCGGTCAGCATCACGATCGGCACGTTGGACTGGCCGCGCAGCCAGCGCGCGAAATCGAGGCCGGACTCGCCCGGCATCATGATGTCGAGCACCACGAGGTGGTAGCGCCCGAGCGGCCAGAGGCGTCTGGCCTCGCGCGCATCCCGTGCTGCCGAGACGCGCATGCCCTGTTTTTCCAGGAAGCGGGCGAGCAGTTCCCGGATTTCCCTGTCATCGTCCACGACGAGGATGTGCGGCTGGTTTTCCATAGCGCTGTTACAATAGGCGCTTCCCGCGCCGTTGCTGAGGGGGAAAGGGTATCGGCGTGTTGCGGGCCCGGTTTCCGTAGCAGTTCGTTGCAGTTTTTCCGCTTTCGCGGTGGGAGATCCGCGCAGGAATGGCGGTGAGCCTGCCTTCGTGCTAGGCGCGCGGCCATGCGAGCCCTCCGACTCTTCGCCGAACGCGACCTTCGACTGACCGATATCGAGCCGCCGCCCCCGCCCGCCGCGGGTGAGGTGCAGCTGCGGATTCGCGCCATCGCCCTCAATCACATCGACCTGTGGGGCTTCCGCGGCATGGCCTTCGCCAAGCGGACGCTGCCCATCACGGTGGGGGTCGAGGCGGTGGGCGAGGTCGCGGCGCTGGGCGAGGGCGTGTCCGCCCTGGCGCTGGGCACGCGGGTGGTGCCCTATGGCGCGCTGGTCTGTGGCACCTGCCCGGCCTGCCGCGCGGGGCGCGAGAACCTGTGCGAGAACGTGAAGGGGCTGCGTGGCTTCCATGTGGATGGCTTCGCGCAGGAATACGTGAATGTGCCGGCGCGGCTGTGCGTGCCGGTGCCCGACGGGGTGAAGACCGAGGATGCGGCGACCACCGCCGTGACCTACGCCACCGTGCAGCACATGCTGTTTGACAACGCGAAGCTGCAGCCGGGCGAGACCATCATCGTGCACGCGGCGGGGTCGGGCATCGGCACCATCGCGGTGAAGATGGCCAAGTCGCTCGGCTGCACCGTGATCGGCACCATCGGCAGCGAGGCGAAGCGCGCCCAGGCCGAGGCGCTGGGTGTCGACCATGTGGTGAACTACACCGATGACCGCTTCGAGGCCGTGGCCCGGCGTGTGACCAAGAAGGTCGGCGTGGATGTGGTGTTCGAGCATGTGGGCGCCAGCACCTGGGCCGGTTCGCTGCTGTCGCTGAAGATGGGCGGGCGGCTGGTCACCTGCGGGTCCACCAGCGGTGTCTCGGCCGAGACCAACCTGATGATGCTGTTCCAGCGCCAGCTGAAGCTGATGGGCAGCTTCGGGTCGCCGCTGCATTGCCTGGGCGAGGGCCTGGCGAAGATGGCCGAGGGCATCACCCCCGTGATCGATTGCGTGCTGCCGCTGGAGCGTTTCGGTGAGGGGCTGGAGCGGCTGGAAACCCGGAAGGTGTTCGGCAAGGTGGTCGTCACGCTGTGACGGCTTTCGCGGAGCGGCTGCTGGCCGGGCTGGTCGCCGTCCTGTTCGGCTTCATGCGGCTGCTGGGCTCGCGCGCGGCGCCGGCGCTGGGCGGCTGGGTGGCGCGGGCCCTGGGGCCCTATGTCGGGCGGTCGCATCGCATCATGATGCAGAACCTGGCCCTGGCCTTCCCGGAAAAGGACGAGGCGTGGCGCCGCGACGTCGCCCGCCAGGCCTGGGACAATCTGGGCCGCACCGCCTGCGAATACGTGCATCTGGCCGAGATTTTCGAGGGCGCCTGGCCGCCGAGCCCCGGCGCGCGCGTGACGCTGAGCGAGGAGGGCCTCGCGCTGTTCCATCGCCTGGCGGCCGAGAACAAGCCGGTTTTGGTGTTTGCCGCGCATCTGGCGAATTGGGAAATGCCCGCCGTGGCGGCGCATGCGGTGGGGCAGAACGCAGCCATCCTGTACCGCACGCCCAACAACCCGCGCATCGCGGAGATGATCCGCAAGATGCGCGAGCCGATCATGGGCCGGCTGATCCCGGCCAAGATGACCGCGCCCATTCAGTTGGCCGAGGCCTATGAGGAAGGGCTGAACCTGGGGATGCTGGTGGACCAGCGCTTCGGGCGCGGGCCGCAGGTGCCCTTCTTCGGGCATGACGTGGCGGCCAACCCGCTGCTGCCGCGCCTGGCCGCGCGGTATGGCGCGCCGATGTACGGCATGCGCGCGATCCGCCTGCCCGAGGGGCGGTTCAGGCTGGAGTTGGAAGGCCCCTTCGAGCTGCCGCGCGACGCGCGCGGCAAGGTGGATGTGCCCGCGACCACCGCCCTGATGAACCGGGTGATCGAGCGCTGGGTGCGCGAGAACCCCGGCCAGTGGCTATGGATGCACCGGCGCTGGCGCTGAGTTACAGCGCCCGCCAGCCGATATCCCGCCGGCAGAAGCCTTCCGGCCAGTCGATGGCGTCCACGGCGGCATAGGCGATCTTGCGCGCCTCGGTAAGGTTCGCTGCGCTGGAGGAAACCCCCAGCACCCGTCCGCCGGAGGCCAGCACCTGGCCCTCCTTCGCCACGGTGCCCGCGTGGAACACCACGGCACCCGGAATGGCGGCGGCCTTGTCCAGGCCCTTGATCTCGCTGCCCTTGCCATAGGCGCCGGGGTACCCGCTGGTGGCCATGACCACGACCATGGCGCTGTCGTCGCGCCATTCCACTGTCTTGCCCGCCAGCTCGCCCTTCGCGGCGGCCAGCAGCAGCGGCAGCAGGTCGCTTTTCATCCGCAGCATCAGCGTCTGGCATTCGGGGTCACCGAAGCGGACGTTGAACTCGATCAGGCGCGGGCCGGTGGCGGTCAGCATCAGCCCGGCGAACAGCACGCCGGTGAAGGGGGTGCCGCGGGCCGCCATCACGTCCAGGCAGGGGGTGATGATGCGCTCCATCACCTCGGCCTCGATGGCGGGGGTGAAGGCGGGGGCGGGGGAATAGGCGCCCATGCCGCCGGTGTTGGGGCCGGTGTCGCCATCGCCCACGCGCTTGTGGTCCTGCGCGGCGGCCAGCGGCAGGGCCACGCGGCCGTCGCAGAGCGCGAAGAAGCTGGCTTCCTCGCCCATCATGCATTCCTCGATGACGACCGAGGCGCCGGCATTGCCGTGCACCCGGTCCTCCATGATCTCGGTGACGGCGGCCTCGGCTTCCTCGACCGTCATGGCGACGACCACGCCCTTGCCGGCGGCCAGCCCGTCGGCCTTGACCACGATGGGCGCGCCCTGGGCACGGATATAGGCGCGGGCGGCCTCGGCTTCCTCGAAGCGGGCCCAGGCGGCGGTGGGGGCTTTCGCGGCGTCAGCGACCTGCTTGGTGAAGGTCTTGCTGCCCTCCAGCGCCGCGGCTTCCTGGCTGGGGCCGAAGCAGGGGATGCCGGCGGCGCGGCAGGCATCGGCCAGGCCCAGCGTCAGCGGGGCCTCGGGGCCGGCGACGACCAGGTCCACGGCGTTGGCGGTAGCGAAGGCCACCAGGGCCGGGATGTCCTCGGCGCCGATCGCCACGCATTCGGCCACATCCACGATGCCGGCATTGCCCGGCGCGCACCACAGCTTCGTCAGCAGGGGGGACTGCGCCAGTTTCCAGCACAAAGCGTGTTCCCGCCCGCCGCCACCGACCACCAGAACCTTCATGCGCGCACCTCATCTGCCCCGGCCGCCCCGGGCGCGGGGTGCCTTGGGGCGCGGGTTAGCATAAGTTGGGCGGATGGAAACCCAGACCAACATGCCCGAATTCGCGGTGGGTGAGCTTGCCGGCGCCATCAAGGGCGTGTTGCGGGAGGCTTTCGGCCGCGTGCGGGTGCGTGGCGAGATCACGGAATGCAAGCGGTACCCTTCCGGCCACATCTATCTGTCGCTGAAGGATGCGGACGCGAAGCTCGAATCCGTGGTCTGGAAGATGTCGGTGCGGAACCTGGCGGTGCAGCCCGAGAACGGGCTGGAGGTGATCGCGACCGGCCGCATCGATACCTATGCCGACCGCAGCAAGTACCAGCTGGTGATCGACCGGCTGGAATATGCGGGCGAAGGCGCGCTGCTGGCGAAGATCGAGAAGCTGCGCGTGGCGCTGAAGGCCGAGGGGCTGTTCGACGCAGAGCGCAAGAAAGCGATCCCGCTGTTGCCGGCCCGCGTGGGTGTCGTGACCAGCGAGAAGGGCGCGGTGATCCAGGACATCCGCACCACCATCGCGCGCCGGTTTCCGCGCCCGATCCTGCTGTGGCCGGTGCAGGTCCAGGGGCAGGGCTCGGCGGAACTGATCGCGCGCGCGATCGAGGGGATGGGCGCGCTGCCGCCCGGGCTGCGGCCGGATGTGCTGATCGTCGCGCGTGGTGGCGGCTCGCTGGAGGACCTGATGGCCTTCAACGAGGAGGTCGTGGTGCGGGCGGCGGCGAATTGCCCGATCCCGCTGATCTCGGCCGTGGGGCATGAAACCGATACCACGCTGATCGACTTCGCCTCCGACCGCCGGGCGCCCACGCCCACGGCTGCCGCCGAGATGGCGGTGCCGGCGCGGATCGAGCTGCTGGCCGACCTTTCCCAGCGCGGCGGGCGGCTGCATCACGCCATGCGGGGCTGGATGGAGCGCGCGCGCGGTGCGCTGCTGCGGGCTGAGCGCGGCATGCCCGCCATGCCCGATGTGGTGGCCGGGCTGCGTCAGCGGCTGGATGACCGGGGGGAGCGGCTGCGCCAGGCGCTGCCTGGCCTGATCGGTGCCAAGCGGGCGGCGCTGACCCGCCTGCACCTGCCGCACCCGCGTGAGGGCATCGCGGCCCGGCGCGGCATGCTGGCTCTGCTGGCGGAGCGCCTGCGGGGCGGCTTCGCTGCCGGCCAGGCGCGGCGGCGCGCGGCGCCGATGCTGGCGCGCTTCAGCGAGGGGCCCGTGCTGGCCCGGCTGCGGGAACGCCGCACGGCGCTGGACGGGCTGTCGGCGCGGCTTGAGTCGGTGTCCTATCAATCAGTGCTGGCGCGCGGCTTCGCGCTGGTGCGCGATGCCAAGGGCCGCGCCGTGACGCATGCCGCCGAGGTGAAGCCCGGCGCCGCGCTGACCATCGCCTTCCAGGATGGCGAGGCGCATGTCCACGCCGACAAGCCCAAATCCGAGCCGCTGCAAGGGAGCCTGTTCTGATGCTGCGTCGAAGCCTGCTTGCCACCCCCGCCCTGCTGTTGGCCGCCCCTGCCCAGGCCCTGGAGCTGCCCGCCGAGGCCGCCCAGGGCGGCATGCTGATCGGCCGGGGCGCGCAGGGGCTGCGGTTGAGCCTGGAAGGCCGTGCCATCCGCGTCGCGCCCGGCGGGGAGTTCGTGCTGGGTTTCGGCCGCGACCATGGGCCCGAGGCGGTGCTGCACATCACCGATGCCCAGGGCCGCGCCAGCCAGCGCCGCATCGCGGTGCGCCCGCGCGAATGGGACGTCCAGCGCATCCAGGGCCTGCCGCCCGCGCAGGTGTCGCCCGACGCCGCCGCCCTGGCGCGCATCACGGCCGAGCGCCAGCGCCTGGCCGCCGCCCGCGCCACCGACAGCGCGCGCACCGGTTTCCTGGACGGCATGGCCTGGCCGGCGCGCGGGCGGATCAGCGGTGTCTATGGCAGCCAGCGCATCCTGAACGGTGAGCCGCGCGCGCCGCATTTCGGGCTGGATGTGGCGGGGCCGGTGGGCACGCCGATCAGCGCCGCCATGCCGGGCCGCGTGGTGCTGGCCGGGGATTTCTTCTTCTTCGGCAAGCTGCTGGTGATCGACCACGGGCATGGGGTGCACACGCTGTATGCGCATCTGTCCGCGCAGCATGTGGGCGAGGGGGCGGATGTGGCGAAGGGCCAGCATGTGGCGGCCATGGGGGCGACGGGCCGGGTGACCGGGCCGCATCTGCACTTCTCGCTCGGGTGGTACTCCACCTGGCTGGACCCGCAGCCGTTGCTGGCGGGGTAAGCCCGCCAGGGGCAGTGCCCCTGGCGAGAAGGCGCCCGTTACTTCCTGCGGGCGTCCAGCACGATCCCCAGATCGCGCAGCTTCTCGATTTCCTTCTCCGAGAAGCCATGCGTCTTCAGCACCGCTTCCGTGTCCTGGCCGTAGCGCGGCGGCTCGCGCCGCGTGCCGCCCGGGGTGCGGGACATCTTGATGGGCGTGCCGAGGCCACGGAACCAGCCGAGCTCCGTCACCATCTCGCGGTGGGCGGTGTGCTCGGCGGCCATCGCCTCGTCCACATGCGTCACCGGGCCGGCCGGCAGGCCGGCGGCCAGCAGGCGCGGGCACAGCTCGAAGCCGTCCTCGACGGCCAGCCGCGCATCCAGGATCTCGGTCAGCGCCACGCGGTTCACCACGCGGTCGCCGTTCTTGGCGAAGCGCGGGTCGGTGCCGAGTTCCGGAATGCCCAGGAAGTTGCACAGCTTGCGGAAGGTGGCGTCGTTGCCCACCCCCATGAAGATGTCGCAGGTCTTGGTGGTGAAGGTGGCATAGGGCGCCAGGTTCGGGTGCGGGTTGCCCGTGGCGACCGGACGCTTGCCGTTCAGGAAGTGGTTGGCGGCATGCGGGTGCAGCAGCGCCATGCCGCAATCATGCAGCGTCATGTCCAGGTACTGGCCCTGGTTGCTCGACTGGCGCTCGATCACGGCCATCAGGATGGCGATGGCGGAATACAGGCCGGTGCCGATATCGACCATCGGCACACCCAGGCGCGTGGGACCGCTGGTGGCGGTGCCGTTGATCGACATCAGGCCCACGATGGCCTGCACGATCGCGTCATAGCCCGGCGCGCCGCCCAGCGGCCCCGTGGCGCCGAAGCCCGAGACGCGGCAATGGATCAGGCGCGGGAAGCGCTTGGACAGCACCTCCTGGTAGCCCAGGCCCCACTTCTCCATGCTGCCGGGCTTGAAGTTCTCGATCAGCACGTCGGCTTCTTCCAGCAGGCGCAGCAGCACCTGCACGCCCTCGGGCTTGGAGAGGTCGAGGCCGACCGACTTCTTGTTGCGGTTCACGCCGATGAAGTAGCTGGCGTCGCCTTCATGGAACGGAGGGCCCCAGTCGCGCACTTCGTCACCGAGGGGCGGTTCCAGCTTGATCACCTCGGCGCCATGGTCCGACAGGATCATGGTGCAGTAGGGCCCGCCCAGCACGCGCGTCAGGTCGATCACCTTGATGCCGGCCAGCGCACCCGCGCTTTTGGCCAAACCCTTGCCTTCCGAAATGGGAAGCGCGTCCGTCATGCGGCAGCCTTTCTGTTGAACACCCGGGCGCAGAATTCCGGGTAGGTTTCCAGCATCTCGTCGCAGATCGGCCCGCGCAGCAAAGCGAGCTCCTCCGCGGTGGGTGCCGGGGTGAAGGGGATATCCCCCTCGACGTCGAAATCGAAGCCGGTGGCGGCGCGGATGTCCTCCACCGTCTCACCGGGGTGCAGGGATTGCAGGCTGAAGCGGCCGCGGTCCGGGTGGAACTGGAACACGCAGCGGCCGGTGACCAGCGCCTGGGCATGGCCGCGCCGGAACACGCCGGGAGCCGAGATGCCGAGGGCGGAGATGTTGTCCACGCGGTCCACCAGCACGCGGGGGGAGTGTTCCTCCCGGAACAGGATGGTGCGGTGGGTCATCATGTACATGAAGGCGCTGCCGAAGCTGCCGGGGAAGCGCACGCCCTTCCCAGGCCACTCGCCGGTGCCGACCAGGTTCAGGTTGGCCTGGCCGTCGATCTGCCCGCCACCCAAGAAGAACAGGTCGATGCGGCCCTGGCCGGTCAGGTCGAACAGCTCTCGCGTGCCTTCGGTGAAGGGGTTGCCGCTGCGCTTGTGCAGCAGGGAGAGCCGCACGGGCGCGCCGGACTTCGCCACCAGCCAGCAGGCGGCGGCCGGCACGGGCGAGGCAGCGCCCACCGCGATATGCCGCGCGGGGGGCGCGGACGGGTCACGGATCAGCCGGGCGAGCGTGACGGCGAGGAGTTCCTCGGTGTTGTAGTCCATGGTTTTACTCCGCGGCCGCCGCGACGGGGTGGAAGATCTCCCGCGCCGCCCATTCCTGGAAGCCGGCATCGGTCTTGGCCATGCGGGCGTATTCCGCGACATAGGCCGCGTCGAAACCGTATTCGTCGAGCAGCGCCGCCGGGCGCGCGCCGCGCTCCGCGATCGCGATGCTGTCGATATAGGTCGCGTTGATGGTGCCGGAGGCCAGGCGCTCATCCTCCAGGAAATTGCCTTCGACCACGCGCTCCACCGTGACCAGCGCGCGCTTGCTGGCATGGGCGATGGTGGCGCATTCGCGCCGGCGGCCGAGCCAGACATTGCCGTGGCTGTCCGCCATCACGCCATGGAACACGCCGATATCGGGCGAGAGGGCAGGCAGCAGGACGATGATGTCGCCCTCGGGCCCGAAGGGGTTCTGGATGACCTTCCAGTCCGGGCGGTTGGCCAGGATGTCGCTGCCGATCAACCCGCGCAGCGGCATGAAGGGCACGCCCTTCTCGGTGGCCTGCAGCATGGTGTGCATGGCGGGGCAGGTGGCGTCGCGCACCACGATGCTGCCGGCGCGCAGGGCGGCGGTGAAGCGGGGGGCGAAGCCGGCCTCGCCGAGCGAGACGGCACTGGTCTGGATCTCGGCCACGCAGCCGGCACCGATCAGGATGTCGGAGGCGAAGCCCGAGACCGGCACGCCCACCAGGCGCAAGTTCTTCACGCCGCGCCGCGCGATGGCCATGGCCAGCGCCACGGAGGGCAGGGAGTTGTCGGGCGGCAGGGCCAGCATCGCGCCGTCCGGCACGGTGGCGGCCATGGCATCGAGTGCGATGGGCTGCATTGGGTTCGGTCCTCCTGCCTGCTTCGCCCGACCTTGCGGTCGGGTTACAGGCTTGGGGCGACCTTACAGCACGGGCGGCCTATGCCAAGCGGCCTCTCACCCCTGTTCCAGCTCGCTGTCCCAATACAGATAGTCGCGCCAGCTTTCGTGCAGGTAGTGCGGCGGGAAGCTGCGGCCGTTCTCCTGCAATTCCCAGCTGGTGGGCTGCCGGGGTTCGTCACGCAGCAGCATGTTGCACTCGCGCGGCAGCTTGCTGCCCTTGCGCAGGTTGCAGGGGCCGCAGGCGGTGACGACATTGTCCCAGCTGGTGCGCCCGCCCCGGCTGCGCGGAATGACGTGGTCGAAGGTCAGCTCATGCGTCGGGAAGGGCAGGTTGCAGTACTTGCACTCGAAGGCATCGCGCAGGAACACATTGAACCGCGTGAAGGCCGGGCGCCGGGCCGCCGGGATGTATTCCCTGAGCGCGATCACCGAGGGCAGGCGCATGGTATGCGACGGGGAACGCACCTCCGTCTCGTACTCCGACAGCACGGAGACACGGTCCAGGAACACCGCCTTCACCGAATCCTGCCAGGACCACAGCGACAGCGGAAAATAGGATAGCGGCCGGAAATCGGCATTCAGCACCAGGGCCGGATAGCCGCCCGATACGCCACCACCAACAAGACTACCGTCAGGCAACGCGCCGCTCCTTCACCAGGGCGACGGGGCGGACAGAACAGGGTCAGCCTCGCCGCCAGCTTCAGCCGGGTACGGCGGACCACCACAACTGGTGTCCAGTAATCGTCAGAGGCACCAGAACTGGTAGCTCACCGCGAAACGCGCGTAAGGCTTCCCACGGAAGCGTGCGCTTCGCAAGGGCGACGCCTGCCTTACACGCAAGCTTCATGCGCCTGGAAACGGCGGAATGCCGCCGATCGGTGCTTTCGGGGGCGGGCGGGATGCGGCAGCCTTCGCGCCCATGACCTATTCGCTGACCGCGCGCTGCGCCGCCACGGGTGCCTTCGGCACCATCGTCACCTCCTCCTCCATCGCTACCGCCGCGCGCTGCGCCTGGGCGGGGCCGATGGGGGCGGTCGCCACCCAGAACCTGTCCGACCCGGCGCTGGGGCCGCAGGGCCTCGTGCTGCTGCGCCAGGGGCTGGGGGCGCAGGCGGTGGTGGACCTGCTGACGCGCTCCACCCGCGGGCTGCAGCACCGCCAGGTGGCGGTCGTGGACCGCATGGGCGGCATCGCGCATTTCTCGGGCGACCAGGCGATGGCGGTGGCGGCGGTGGCCCAGGGACGCGACTGCATCTCCATGGGCAATCTGCTGGCGAACGATACCGTGCCGGCCGCCATGGTCGCGGCCTTCGAGGCCAGTGCCGGCGAGGCCCTGGCCGAGCGGCTGATGCGCGCGCTGGAGGCGGGGCTCGAAGCCGGCGGCGAGTTCGACGACGAGCATGGCGCGGGCCTGCTGGTGGCGGATCGCTTCGACTGGCCGGTGGTGGACCTGCGCGTCGACTGGCACGAGGAGCCGGTGGCCGAGCTGCGCCGGTTGTGGGAACGCTATCGCCCGCAGCAGGCGGCCTATATCGCCCGCGCGCTGGATGCCGACTCCGCGCCCGGGTTCTGAGGGGCTTCCCGCCCGCCCGTGATGGGGGCAGGCTTCGCCCCCATGAAGATCGTTACCGAAAAGCGCCCCGCCACCGGCCGTTCCATGGTCGTCACCAACCACCCGGCGGCCTCGGCGGCCGCGGCGTCGATGCTGGCGGAGGGCGGCACGGCGATCGATGCCGCCGTCGCCGGCCTGCTGGCGCTGACGGTGGCGGAGCCCATGATGGTGGGCATGTTCGGCGGCGGCATGTTCCACATGCGCGGCGCGGACGGCACCCACACGGTGCTGGACGGCCAGTCCATCGCGCCCGCCGCCGCCCACGCCACCATGTACACCCCGGCCAAGCCCGACGACCCGCTGGTGATCGAGGCGGTGGACAAGGCCAACACGCTGGGCGCGCTGTCGGTGGCCGTGCCGGGCAATCTGCTGGCCTGGGCCGCGGCGCTGGAGCGCGAGGGCCGGTTCTCGCTGGCTGATGTGATGCAGCCGGCCATCCGGCTGGCGAAGCGCGGCTTCCTGGCCACCCCCTATCTGAGTGAATGCGCCGCGACCGCCGGTGAGGACCTGCTGCTGGACCCGGGCATCGCGGCGCTGTTCATGCCGGGCGGCGAGCCGGTGAAGCCCGGCACCCGCGTCATCAACGGCGCCCTGGCCGAGACGATGGAGACCATCGCCAAGGAGGGCCCGGGCGCCCTGCATGGCGGTTCCATCGGTGCCTCGGCCTGCGCCGAGATCGCGGCGCGCGGCGGCATCGTGACCAACGCCGACCTGGCGGGGCACAGCATGATCCCCCGCGAGGCCGTGCGCGGCACCTATCGCGGCTTTGAGATCGTGCTGCCGCCTCCGCCCTCCGCGGCCGGGGTGCATGTGGTGCAGATGATGAACCTGCTGGAGGGCTTCGATGTCGGCGCCATGGGCTTCGGCAGCGTGGAGGATCTGCACCTGAAGGCCGAGGCGCTGCGCATGGCCTTTGCCGACCGCGCGGCGGCCACCGCCGACCCGGCCTTCGTGCCGGTGCCGGTCGCCAAGCTGATCAGCAAGGAGTACGCGGCCCAGCGCCGCGCCGAGTTCGACCCCGCGCGCAGCCGCGCCTGGCCCGCCGGCGTGACGCCCGGCGAGGCGCACACCACCCACCTGACGGTCGCCGATGCCGAAGGGCGGATCGTGGTGGCGACCCACACCATCAACTCGCTGTTCGGGGCGCGCTTCCTGCTGAAGGAGACGGGGCTGATCCCGAACAACTACATGGCGCTGTTCAACCCGCGTCCTGGTCTCGCCAACTCCATCGCGCCGGGCAAGCGGGTCACGACCTCCATGTCGCCCATGATCATCCTGAAGGACGGCAAGCCCTGGGCGGCGCTGGGCCTGCCGGGTGGTTTGCGCATCTTCGGCAGCGCCTTCCAGGCGGCCATCAGCCTGATCGACCATGGGATGAGCGTGCAGGAAGCGGTGGAGGCGCCGCGCATCTGGACCCAGGGCGGCCCGCTGGAGGTCGAGCGCGGCTTCCCCGAGGCGATCAGCGATGCGCTGGCGGCCAAGGGGCATGTGGTGCAGCGCGTGCCGCATGTGGGCGGCGGCATGTGCGCCATCCGGTTCATGGAGGACGGGATGATGGAAGGTGCGGCCTGCTGGCGTGCGGATGGCACGCCGATCGGGCTGGCGGGCGGGCTGGCGCGCGCCGGCGTCCGGTTCTTCCCGGACGCGCCGCGCTAAGGCCGGAGCGTCTGCCTGGCCCGGGCCGCGGCTTCCAGCCCGGCCCAGCCATAGCGCATCGGCGTCATCCGCGCCGCCGCCCATGTCTTGTGCTGGTCCGCGTAATGCGGACTGCCGGGATGGCCCGAGGCGCCGTGGAACACGGTCCAGAGGCTGTTTTCCCAGTTCCCTACATCGAAGGCATAGCGCGACAGCGCGCCATAGCCGGCGCGCGGGCCGATCTGCGCGATCAACCCATTGGCCATGACGCAATCGCCGTCCCCGCCCAGCGCCTCGGCCGGGATGTCCAGCACGGCCGCGGCGTCGGGGAACAGCGCTGACAGCGGGTGAGCCAGCTTGGGGCGGTGGGTCTCGCCCCAGGGCTCGGAGGGCGGGTTGGCCGCTACTTCCTCCAAAGCCGCGCGCAGCAGGTCATCCCAGCTTGCACCCTTCAGCAGGGCGGCGTCGTCGGCGCGCAGCAGGGCGGGCAGGTTCCACCACAGCTGCATCAGCGGCGCCACGCCGGGGGCGGGCGACAGGTACGGGTGGCTGCCCAGCGCGCCCAGACCGCTGACGGCGGCGAAGCGCTTCGTCAGCGCCAGGCGGAAGGCGATGTAGCGCCCGGCGGTGACGGAGCCCGCCTCCATGCGGGCATCCCAGCCGGCCAGTTCGGCGCGAAGCGCCTCGGCGGGGCCGCTGCAGGCCAGGGCGCGCAGGCGGGCCAGGAAATCGGCGGCGGGCTGGGACTGCACATCGCCATGAATGGCGGCGGCACCGGCCGGGCTGCGGGTGGCGGCATCGCCCAGCAGCAGGGCCGCCACACGGCGCGCGCGATAGGGCGGGTGGCAGTCGGTCAGCAGGTAGTCCGGGTGGTCCTCATCGGCGATGCGGTTGTTGGCGGTGACGATGATGTGGCCCTCGGGGTCATGGATCACCGGCATGTCCTCATGCGCGATCCAGCCCTGCCATTCGTGATCGCCGGTCCAGCCGGGCATGGGCAGCCAGCCGTTTTCCCGCGCGCGCTTCGGCAGGCGGGCGCGCAGCAGCCAGCCGATGTGCCCGGCGGTGTCGCCGGCCACCAGATTATGGTCGATCAGCCCCCAGCCGCGCGTCGCCTCATACAGGCTGCGCACGTCATCGGCGCGCAGCATGCGCGGCAGGCAGTCGAAGGAGAGGTCGGTCTCGGCGAACTGCACGCTTTTCAGCGTCAGGGCATGGCCGCCGGCGGGCTCGCCGGCGATGACAGGGCCGTGGCGCGTCACCACGATCTCCACCTCACGCGGGGCCTCTCCCCGGATGGCGATGGTCTCGCTGCGCCGCTCCACCGCTTCCCAACTGCCCTGGAACTCGGCGTGCTGCGCGCCTTCGTCGAAGCGTTCGACATAGACATCGTGGATGTCCGCGAAGCCGTGGGTGACGCAATAGGCCACGCGCCCGTTATGGGCGAAATGCGGAAAGCCAGGCACGCCCGGCACCGTCAGGCCGATGACGTCGAACTCTTCGCAGGCCAGATGGCCCTGGGCGTACATGTTCGGCATCTCGAACACGCGGTGCGGGTCGCCGGCCAGCACCGGGCGGCCGGTTTCACTGAGCGCGGGGCCGACGGCCCAGTTGTTGCTGCCGCCGCCGGTGGCGTCCGGGGCGGCGGCCTCCATCAGCGCCTGCACGGCCGGCGCCAGCTCGGCCAGGCTGGCGCGCCAGCGATCGGCCTCGGCGCCCTGGGGCATCAGCAGGAAGTCGCGGCCGCCATCGTCATAGCGCAGGCTGGTCACGGCCTCGCCCGCCACTGGCAGGGCGGCGGCGCGCCACAGCTTGAACCACACGCTGCCCATCAGCAGGCCCAGGCGCCGCATGACGGCGATGGTGTGCCAGCCCTCCCAGGGCTCGGGCGTGGCGCCCAGCAGCGTGTACTCGATGGGCAGCGGGGCGCCGCTGGCGATGAAGGCGTTCACCCCGGCGGCATAGGCCTCGATCATGGCCTTTGCCTCATCGGTGAGGGCGGCGGCGTCGCGGCGGCTCGCGGCCTCCACCCCCAGCCGCCGGGCCAGCGCGTCGGCGCCGAAGGCGGCAGCACCCAGCCATTCGGCGCTGCGGCCCAGCGCGCGCCGGCGGTTCAGCTCCATCTGGAACAGCCGGTCCTGCGCGTGGCAGAAGCCCTGGGCCAGGAAGGCGTCGCGCGTGGAGCCCGCCTTGATGTGCGCGATGCCCAGATCGTCGCGCAGAACCGTCGCCGGGCCGTCCAGGCCGGGGATGCGCAGCTCTCCATCCAGCGGCGGCACCGCCTCCCGTGCGATCTTCTGCCAATCCATCGGCTCACCTCTTTGCTGGACGTGTCTTGCCGCCATCAAATACCGTCGCGGCGGAAACGGATAGGGATGGGCAGGATGAACCGCATGGAGTTCGGCCGTCGAGGCGCGCTGGCGGGGTTGGCGCTGCCCTGGATGGCACCGCCGGCCCGCGCGGCAGGCAATGCCAACCTGGTGCTGGAAAGCGAGGTGGTGATCCTCGACCCCCATGCCACCACGGCGGCCATCACCCGCACCTTCGCCTATCACGTGTTCGATACGCTGTACGCCATGGACGGGCAGGGCATGATCCGCCCGCAGATGGTCGAAAGCCATGAGGCCAGCGCCGACGGGCTGACCTGGACCTTCCGCCTGCGTGAGGGGCTGAAATGGCATGACGGCGCGCCCGTGACGGCGGCCGACTGCGTGGCCAGCCTGGAACGCTGGGCGCCGCGCGATGCGCAGGGCCGCATGCTGTGGGCCGCGAAGTCCGAACTCGTGACGACCGACGCGCGCAGCTTCCGCCTGGTGTTGTCCCGTCCCTTTCCGCTGGTGCTGGATGTGCTGGGCAAGCCCAACGCGCCCCTGCCGGTGATGCTGCCGGAGCGGCTGGCCCGCGTGCCGGTGGAGACCCGCATCCGCGAATATGTCGGCAGCGGGCCGTTCCGTTTCCGCGCGGCGGATTGGCGCCC
This sequence comes from Rhodovarius crocodyli, assembly GCF_004005855.1. Lineage (GTDB taxonomy): Bacteria > Pseudomonadota > Alphaproteobacteria > Acetobacterales > Acetobacteraceae > Rhodovarius > Rhodovarius crocodyli. The sequence goes on along the minus strand of NZ_SACL01000008.1, from coordinate 160,025 downwards.
GGGCAACTACATGGTGCTGGAACGCAACCCCGATTACGTCCCGCGTGAGGAGCCGGTGGATTTCCTGGCCGGCGGCAAGCGCGTGCATCTGGACACCATCACCCTGCGCGTCATGCCCGATGCGGCGACGGGGGCCTCGGCCCTGATGCAGGGCGAGATCGACTACATGCAGTATCTGCCCTTCGACCTGCTGCCGCGGCTGGAGCGCGCGCGGGGCGTGCGGCTGCTGGGCCTCGGTGGCATCCACATGTTCCAGGGCAATTTCCGGCTGAACCATGCGGCAGCGCCCTTCGACGACCCGGCGATCCGGCAGGTGCTGTGGCGCTGCTCGGACCAGGCCTCGGTGCTGACGGCGATCGGCATTCCCGAGCGGTTCCGGGCACCGCCTTGCCCGTCCTTCTTCCTGTGCGACGCACCGCTGGACAGCCGCGCGGGCGCCGAGGCGGTGGGTGTCGATGTCGAGGAAGCGAAGCGCATGCTGGCGCGCACCAATTATCGCGGCCAGAACATCATCTTCATGACGGTGGCCGGCAGCATCAGCCAGACGGCGGCCCAGGTGATGATCCAGAACATGAAGCTGGCGGGGTTCAACGTCGAGGAACAGCAGATGGACTGGGGCACGGTGCTGGCCCGCCGCGCCCGGCGTGAGGGCTGGCACATGTTCACCGTCTACGCCAACGGCACGGACATGTTCTCACCGCTCACGCATTTCTATGTGTCCAACACCTGTTCCGACTATCCGGGCTGGGATTGCGACCGGGATATCGAGCGGCTGCTGCGCGAGTTCGCCCTGGCGCCCACGGCGGACGACCGCAAGCGCATCGCGGCCGAGATCCAGGGGGCGGCGGTGCGCCACACGCCCTCTGTCATGTGGGGGCAGTTCACCATTCCGGCGGGTTATCGCGACCGGCTCAGGGATCTGCCGCAGGCCGCCTATCCGATGTTCTGGGAGGCGAAGCTGTAGGCGGCTACTCGTCGGTGAAGTTCGCGGTGGTGCCGCTGATATGCGCGACCTGGGTGTTCATCAGGGTCCCGTCGCTCACATAGCAGCGGCCCCCGTCCTTGATGTGCAGGTGGTGCTGGCGGTTGCCCCACAGCATGCCTGTCTTGGGCTGAGAGGGCGCGCCCCTGCTGTAGTGGAAGGTCGTCATGGACGACCCCGACCGTTCATCCCGCTTGTGAAGGTTCTGCAGCACCAGCACGTCGCCCGGCGACAGGTGGCCCCGCTGCCGGCATTCCTGCAGCAGGTCGGTCCAGAGCATGGTCGTCCCGCCCATTTCCAGCGCCAGGCGCTTCACCATCAGCGGTGTCCAGATGATGTGATGCCGTTTCAGCCCGCCCTGGGCACTGCCTGCCTTCAGCACGCGGCTGGCGATGGTGGAGCAGTTCTTGCGCGTATAGCGGTAATGCGCGTTTTCCTTGCTGCGGACCTCGTTCCACTTGGACATCATGGCCATCACGTCCATGCCGGTGATGCGGATGATGTGGTCGGGGGCGTATTTCTCGAACATCAGGTCGGTCGAGATGCTGGCGCCGGCTCTGCCGAATTCGCGGAAGATCTTGTGATCGTCGCCCGGCAGCCAGCTGACATAGGATTTGTCGCTGGCCCAATTGTCGTCGATCGAAACCGAGGCATGGCCCGGAAAGGAATTGCCGATGGGGCGGAGGTGATTGTTCCAGACGAGAACAGTGGTCATGGGCATTCCTCTCGAATCCCGCCTGTCGCGGGTTCTCACGGGTTCGTGATCTAGCGCTGTTTCAGCGCCTTCGAAAGGAACCTAAAGTAACGCCCGGCCCCGCTCGACGGGGGCCGGGCCGATGGCGGCGATGGGGACGGCCTATCGGATCAGCGGGCAGCCGCCCTCGGCGATAGGGCGGAACGCCTCCTCGGTCGGCACTGTCGAGACCAGCTTGTAGAAGTCCCAAGGGCCCCGGCTTTCGGAGGGCGACTTCACCTCGAACAGATAGGCGGGGTGGATCTTGCGGTTGTCCTCGCGGATGCGGCCCGGGCCGAAGGCGTCGTCGTCGGTCGGCATGCGCTTCATCACCTCCAGCACCGCAATGCCGGACTGCTTGGCGCGTGCGATGCCCACCTCCTTCACCGCCTTCAGGTAATGCACGACGCAGGAATAGGTGCCGGCGTGTTCCTGGCTGGGCATGTTGTCGGGGGTGCGGCGGAAGATGCGCTGCGCGAGGCCCCGCGTGCGGTCGTTGAGGTCGTGGTAGAACACCTCGCTCATCAGCATGCCCTGGGCGGCTTCCAGGCCGATGCCGCGGATGTCCTGCGCGAACATGATCATGCCGGCCAGCTTCTGGCCCCGCCGCGTCAGGCCGAATTCATGCGCCTGCTTCACGCAGTTCACCGTGTCGGCGGCGGCCATGCCCAGGCCCACCACCTTCGCGCGACTGGCCTGGGCCTGCAGCAGGAAGGAGGAGAAGTCGGTCGTGCCGGGGAAGGGGAAGCGCGCGCTGCCCAGCACCCGCCCGCCCGCGCGCTGCACGAAGCCCGAGGCGTCTCGTTCCAGCTGGTGGCCGAAGGCGTAGTCCGCGGTCAGGAAGTACCAGCTGTCACCACCTGCCCGCACCGTGGCGCCGCCCACCACATTGGCGAACATCCAGGTGTCATAGGTCCAGTGGACGGTATGGGTGCTGCACTGCGCGCCGGTCAGCGCGGAGGAGGCGGCGCCGGAGGAGAGCTGGAGCTTGTCCTTCTCCTTCACCAGGTTCGCGACGGCCAGCGCGACGGCGGAGTTGTTGGTCTCGCAGATCATGTCCACGCCGTCCTGGTCGATCCAGCGGCGGGCGAGGGCCAGGGCGGCATCGGGGCGGTTCTGGTGGTCGCCCTGTAGTACCTCGACGCGGAAGCCGAGGCCCACCGCATCCTCCACCGCCTGCTGGGCGGCGGCCAGGCTGGTCGGGCCGGAGGTGGAGCGGTAGGGGCCGGAGAAATCGGCCAGCACGCCGATCTTGAGCGTCTGCTGCTGCCCGAAGGAGGGGCTGGCGGAGGTCGCGAAAACGCCGGCGGCGCCGCCGATGGCGGCGCGTCGGGTGAAATGGGACATGGACGTCTCCCTTGGCGGGTTATCTGACGGGGCGCAGCGTGGCAGCGGCGCCGCTTCCATGCAAGCGTTGGCTCTTCCGGCCGGTCGGGCGGCTCAGTCGCGCCAGAAGGGCTTCGCGGCCTCATGCAGCGCATCGTGGCGGGTGATGCCCATGTCGCGCAGGTCGCGGTCGGTCATCTCCTCCAGCAGGCGGCGTTCGCGCCAGCGTTCATGGGCATCCCGCAGCCAGCGGAGCAGCGGCATGAGGGAAGGGCTGCGCAGGGGCAGGGCGGGGAGCAGGCGCGAGGCCCGGGCGGCGAAAGGGGTCATGGCAAGGCTCTGTGTGGACCGGAGCCGGACCCTGACGTTTCGGGCGCCACCGCAACAGCGAGGGGTCGTCATGCGCCGTGAGGACGCTTCAAGATTACAGACCCGCGTGGCTATCGTGACAGTCATGCTGACATTTTCGTGGCGGAACATGCCCCGGATTTGCTGCGATCATGGCCGGAGAGAGCCATGTCACGCAGCCTGCCACCTCATCACCTTCCTCCTCTGGCCCCGCTTCGGCTTTTCGAGGCCGCGGGGAGACTGGGCGGCTTCACCGCCGCCGCCGCCGAGCTGAGCGTCACGCCCAGCGCCGTCAGCCATGCCGTGCGCACGCTGGAGGATGTGCTGGGCCTGCCTCTGTTCCGCCGCGATGCGCGAGGGCTGACGCTGACACCCGCCGGCGAGGATCTGCTGGGCGAGGCCACCGCCGCCTTCGAGGGCATCACCCGCGCGATGAGCCGGCTGAAGGGCACCAAGGCCGCGGGTATCTCCGTCTCGGTCGCGCCCAGCTTCGCCACGCGCTGGCTGATGCCGCGCCTGCCGGCCTTGCGGCGGGCGCATCCGGCGCTGGCCCTGCGCATCAGCACCGAGCGCGAGCGCGTGCTGCCGGGAGACGGCCGTTTCGACGCGGCGATCCGGCTGGCCGAGGCCCCGGCCGGGCCCGGCGAATGGCGCCACCTGGCCGATGAGAAGCTGGTGCCGGTGGCGGCCCCCTGCCATGCGCGCACCCCTCTGCCGGCCCTGCTGGCCAAGGTGCCCGCCATTCATGTGACGTCGCTGCGCCAGGACTGGGCGGCATGGGGAAGCTGGGCCGGCATTCCGGTGCCGGACGCCACGCGCGGCCTTGCCTTCGACATGACGCATCTGGCCCTGGATGCGGCGGCCGCGGGGATGGGGGTGGTGCTGGCGCGGCTGCCGGTCGCGGCCGATGACCTGGCGCGCGGCACGCTGGTGCCGATGGGGGCGGAAATGCCAACCGGCACCGCCTATTGGCTGGTGACCCGCCCGGGGCTCAGCCGCCAGACCGAAGGGCGGCTGTTCACCGAATGGCTGGCGGGTAACCTGCGGGAAGCGGCGGCTGCTGCTTAATCTGCACCGAGCAGCCGGGGGCGCGGCACGGGCGGCAGGCGATAGCTGGCGCCGACCATGCGCCGCCGCTTGGGCAGGACCAGCCTGGCGCCGTTCTCGGCGCGCGTCAGGGTCAGCGTGCGGTTGTGGAAGCGTTCCAGCCCGGGGCGATGCCCGATGGAGATGACGGCCGAATCAGGCAGTTCCTCCACCAGCAATTCCATCATGATGTCCTGGTTCTTCTCATCGAGGGCGGAGGTCGCCTCGTCCAGGAACACCCATTTCGGCTTGTGCAGCAGCAGGCGGGCGAAGGCCAGGCGCTGCTGCTCACCCAGGCTCAGCGTGCGGTCCCAGCGCGCTTCCTCGTCCAGCTGGTCACCTAGCCGTTCCAGCCCCACCTTGGTCAGCGCCTCGCGCATCGCCTCGTCGTCGAAGTTCTCGGCGGCTGCCGGATAGCCGAGCGCGAAGCGCAGGCTGCCCAGCGGCAGATAGGGGCGCTGCGGCAGGAAGCGGGCCTGGCCCTCGGGCGGCACCTCGATCTCGCCCGCACCCCAGGGCCACAAGCCCCCGATGGCGCGGAACAGGGTGGATTTGCCGGTGCCGGATTCACCCTTGATCAGCACGCGGTCGCCGGCCTGGATCTCGGCCGTCGCATCGCCGATGACGGTGGTGCCGGAGGAGAAGGCGACCTCCAGGTTGCGGAAGGCGAGCACGGAGCCATCGCCCTCGACAATCGTGATGGTGGGCTGCTCGGGGTCGGCCGCCAGGCCCGAGAGCTGCTCGACGGCGCCCTCGAACACCGCCAGGCGCTCCACCGCGCCGCGCCATTCGGCGATGCGGGCCACATTGTCCACGAACCAGTTCAGCGCGGCCTGGACCTGGCCGAAGGCGGCGCCGATCTGCATCAGCCCGCCGAGGGTGATCACGCCGGCGAAATAGCCGGGCGAGGCGACGATGGTGGGAAAGATCATGGCCAGGGTGCCATAGGCGCTGGTCAGCCACATCAGGTTGCGCTGGCTTTTCATCAGCGCCTGGACGGATTGCCGCACCTTGGTGAAGCCGCTTTTCAGGACGCCGCGCTCGTCATCCTCGCCGCCGACGAAGGCGATGCCCTCGCCGGATTCACGGGCGCGGACCAGGGCGAAGCGGAAATCGGCCTCACGCGTCGTGCGTTCCACGTTCAGCTTCACCATCGGCCGGCCGACCAGCCAGGTGGCCAGCGTGCCCAGGCAGGCATAGAGCAGCGCCGCCCAGACCATGTAGCCGGGGATGGTGAACTCGCGCCCCATCAGCGTGGCGTGCAGCGGGCCGGACAGGCTCCAGAGGATGCCCACGAAGGCGCCGAACATGAGAAGGGAGTTCAGCAGGCCGGTGACGAATTCCACCGCCAGCTCGGTCGCGATCCGCACGTCCTCGGCGATGCGCTGGTCCGGGTTGTCGGCCTCGCTGTCCATCAGCTCCAGCTTGTATTGCCGGCCGTCGCTGAGCCAGCCGTCCAGCAGGTGGCCGGTCAGCCATTCCCGCCAGCGAAGCTGGATCAACTGCTTGATGTAGAGCTGATAGACCGCCGCCGTCATGGACAGGGCGGCCAGCACCAGGAACACCAGGATCTGGTTGCGGAAGGAGGCGCTGTCGCGGTTCTCCAGCGCGTTGAAGAAGTCGCGGTTCCACAGGTTGAAGCGGATCTGCACAGCGACCTGCGCGCAGGTCAGCACCAGCAGCAGCACGATCATCCAGCGCGCCGTGCCCCGGTCCGGGGCGCGCAGCCAACGGATGAACAGACGCAGGAACTGCCGCGCAGGGCGGTCCTGCAGTTTCTCGGTCATGGGCGGCGTTCCGGCTGGGGAAGGGCTTCGAGCTTGTCGGGGGCGGTGCCGAGGCGCTCGGCATCGAGCGCCTTCAGGCCATGGGCTTCGGAGCCGGGACCGCTGGCGGCGACCGCCGCACCGTTGCCCAGCTTGTCGCCGAGCGCGGCATGGACATCGGCCGCCAGGCGCACCACGGCGCCATTGTCGAGGATGACGCCGATCGCCTCACCCTGCGGCGTCAGCAGCGGCTGGGCGACGCGGCCCGTTACGGTCTGCGGGGTGCCGCCCCGGCGGGTGGGTGCGAACCAGCTGGGCTGGCGCACGAAATTCGCGGGCTCGCTGTCGCTGCTGCCCCAGGCGAGCATGGTCACGACAGGGGCGTTGCGGGCGCGCACGCCCCAGGTGATCAGGTTGTCACCGGGACGGATGGCGGCCACCAGCTCATTGGACTCGGTGGCGGGAAAGATGATCTGCGTGCCCTCTTTCAACAGGGCGCGATCGATCTCACCGGCGGGGTTGATCAGCCAGCGTTCCAGCCGGCCGGAATAGGAAGGCAGCTGCGCGGGGTCGAACCACACGCGGCGGGCGTCGCTCGCATGAAGCGGCCGCGCCAGCATCAGTGCCGGCGCGGCCATCATCCCGCCGAGCAGGAGCGAACGACGGCGCATCGTCACAGGCTGACGCCGCGTCCGGTCAGCAGGGCAACAGCGAACAGCACCAGGAAGACGAAGAACAGCACGCGGGCGATGCCGCCGGCGGTGGAGGCGATGCCGCCGAAGCCGAGAACACCGGCGACGAGTGCGACCACCAGGAATACGAGTGCCCAATATAACATGATGACGCATCCTTCTGTTGAGTTGATCTCTGGCAGAAGAACGCGAGACGAAAGGAGGGAGTTTCTGGATTGCGATAAGTAAATATATGAACCTGAAAGCAAAAACGCCGCCGGCCTGGTGGCCGACGGCGCATTCGTCACTCAGGGCGAGTGAGGATCAGTAGCGGGTTTCCCAGTCCTTGACCTGGCGCTCCGCCTCATCCTTGGCCACGCCGTAGCGCTCCTGGATGCGGCCGACGAGCTGGTCGCGGCGGCCTTCGATGACGGTCATGTCGTCATCGGTCAGCTTGCCCCACTGCTCCTTCACCTTGCCGGTCGCCTGCTTCCAGTTACCCTTGATGGTGTCCCAGTTCATTCCGTTTCTCCTCTGTCTGTGCCGCGTCAGCGGCCTGTCTGAGAAACGTGCTTAGTCATGGGTGGTTTCAGGCGATCGGCAGTTTTCCGGCCGAGACCGCCTGATAGGTCGCGATGGAGACCGACAGCCGGTCGAAGGGCTTGTTGATCACGAAGGCGGGCTCCAGCCCCTCCGCGGTCAGCAGCTTCTGCGGGTAGGCCGTAATGAAGATGACCGGCACATGGCTGGTGCGCAGGATGCGGCGCACGGCGTTCATGCCGTCCCCGCCGCGGCCCAGGTTGATGTCGGCCAGGATCAGGCCGGGGCGGTGCTGTGCCGCGAGCTGGATGGCCGCGTCCTCGGAAGCGGCGAGACCCACCACCCGATGGCCGCACTGCTGCACCAGGATGCGAAGATCCATGGCGATCAGCGGTTCATCCTCGATGATCAGCACATCGGTGGTGGCGGCGCGCTTCAGGTTGTCCCGCGCGCCGGCCAGCCCGTCGGTCGCTTCCTCCTCGGAAATGCCGAGCACCATCGCGGCGTCGGAGAGGCTGAGCTCCTCCAGCGCGGTCAGCAGCATCAGGCGGCGCTGGATGCCGGTCAGCGGCTCATCCGGCGAAGGAGGCGCCTCGGGAACCTCGCGCGCGATGGCGGCATGCAGCGCAAGGTGGCCGGGCAGATCCGGCAAGCCCTTGCGCAGGCAGGCGGCGACGACGCTGTCCCCGGAGGCCTGGTCGCCTGTCAGCGCCCGCGCGAAGCGGCGGGCGAAGGGCAGGGCGGCCTTCAGCGCCTCGGGATCAATGGTGGGCATGGGGACACTCCTGACGGAACAGTGATTCAATGTGAGAATAGGGAGGATGACAAGCACGCAGGACAACCGGGGCAGCCTGAGGGATCACTTGCCGGGGCTGCTCGGGCCGCTGCGTGCCTATGCGCGCAGTCTGGTCCGTGATGCGTCCGCCGCCGATGACCTGGTGCATGACGCGGTGCTGCGCGGGCTGGACCACGCGGACCAATGGCGTGAGGGCGATGACCCCAGGGCCTGGATGTTCACCATCCTGCGCAACCTGTGGCTGTCCGGACTGCGGCGCGGCCGCCGCCGCCAGGCGCTGGAAAGCGACCTGGCCGGCGAGGAGGAGGCGCGCAACCCTTCGGGCACCGGACGGTTGGAACTGATGGAGGCGCTGAGGCAGCTGCCCCCGCTGGAACGCGAGGCGCTCGTTCTCGGCGCCCAGGGCTTCAGCATCGCTGAGGCCGCGCAGCTGTGCGGCGTCGCGGAGGGGACGGTGAAGGCGCGCATCTCTCGCGGACGCGCACGGTTGCGCGCCAACCATGGTCATTCTCTGTCCTGACCCGGTGGCGGGGGCGGAAAAGCACATGCGGGTGGAATGTTCCGCGGTCGCCAAAGTTGCCCACCGAAAAACTCATGTCTGCCATGCATTTTCTATTGCGGCCCTCGGCAACCGATCGGAGGGACGTGGCGTTGTGCAATCAGGAACGGAGCAGAAGCATGACGCTGAACGACCAGACCCTGGTGCAGGACGACGCCGCCGCCGAGTGGGATTTCCACACGGCCCTCGTGGAGGTTCTGCCCTCTCTCCGCCAGCAGGCCTACGCGTTGACCCGCAACCGCGCTGACGCCGACGATCTGGTGCAGGCTGCGGTGGGCAATGCCCTGGCCGCCAAGAACAGCTTCCAGCCGGGCACGAATTTCAAGGCATGGATGCTGCGCATCGTGCGCAATCGCTTCCTGTCGGACATGCGCCGCAAGCGTGAGACGGTGGCGGTCGAGGATGCGCCCGCCGAGATCTTCGCCCGCAGTGGCGGCCAGGAAGACAGCCTGGTGATGCAGGAACTGCGCCGCAACCTGGCGCGCCTGCCGGCCGATCAGCGCCTGGCGCTGATGATGGTGACCGTCCAGGGCATGTCCTATGAGGAAGTGTCCGAGGAACTGGGCGTTGCCGTCGGCACGCTGAAGTGCCGGGTTTTCCGGGCACGGAAGCAGCTGGAAGCCTGGCTGATGGGCGAGGAAGCCCCGAGCCGGTCCAAGGCGCCCCGTGCTGCTAAGACGGCTGGCGCACAGGCTCGTGATTCGCGTAACATGCGTAACGATGCTGCTGGGATCTCCCTGCAGCACTGACGCAACGGGCTGCGATCGAGGACTAAGTGAGCGACACTCCCCCAGGAGGTGATGAGAAGATGCCCGCGCGCCCGGTTCAGGCGCGAAAGGGGAGGGCTTCCTCCCCGCGGGACGCTTTCGACCTGTGGTTGAAACGCGGCCTGCATGACATGTTCGATGATGTCGCGCGTGAACCTATCCCACCCGAATTGCTGGCCCTGATCGACAAGGACCGGCAACGTTAAAAGCCCGCCTTCCTGAATGGAGGCGGGTTTTTTGCTGCCCTGGTGATCGTTTCCAGTCGGTGATCGTTTCCAGTCGCCGGCTACTGCGCCAGGCAGCGCTCGTGCCAGGCATGGCGCAGGGCGACGGCGAGGTTCCTGCCGAAGCGGGGCGCGTCCATCAGCGGTGATGCCACCATCCGTGCCCGCAGACCCGACCGGAGGTCCTGCAGCCCCACCACATCCTGTGCTGCCGCGATGGCGCGCCTGACATAGGCGGGAACACTCTCCGTGATCCAATCCGTCAGCCCGATATTGGACAGGTGCGAGACGGCGTGGCGCCCGGCAAAGCTGCTGCCGGCCAGCGCCACGAGCGGCACGCCCATGTAGAGCGCCTCGCAGGCCGTCAGCCCGCCGGCATAGGGGAAGGGCTCGAGCGCAATGTCGATCTCCCCATACGCGGCGAGCAATGCCTCATGCGGCACGGGCCCATGCGCCTCGATCCGGGCGGGGTCGAGGCCGCAGGCCACCGCGCGCTCCAGCACAAGGTGCCGGGTGGCGGCATCGGCCAGCGCATGGGTGCGCAGTACCAGGCGGCTGCCGGGGGTCGCCGCCATGATCTCGGCCCAGGCTGTCAGCACCTCGGGCGTCATCTTGGCCATGTTGTTGAAGCAGCCGAAGGTCACCTGTCCCCGGGTCGAAGCGGGCAGGGGGGCCACGGGCGGCGCAGCGGCGGGCGGCGTGTAGCAGACATAGCCATCGGGCATGGCGAGCAGGCGCTCGGTATAGTGGGCCTCGCTGCCGGGCGGGGTTTCCCATCGGTCGGTCAGCATCCAGTCCAGGCCGGGCACGCCGGTCGTGCAGCTCTGTGCGCCCACCCACTTCACCTGCACGGGCGCCGCGCGGTGGGCGAGTGCAGTCACGCGCCCGCCCTCACCATGGCCGCCCAGATCGACCAGGATATCCGGCCGGTCGGCGCGGATGGCCTCGACCAGCGCCAGATCGTCCAGCTTCGGCAGTTCCCGCCACAGATCGGCCCGGGCGTGGAAGCGTTGCGCCAGCGCGTCCGAGCCCGGACGCAGCGAGAAGCAGGCGACCTCCACTTCCTCGCGCGGCAGTGCCTCGATGCCGGCCAGGGTCAGCCAGCCGACAGGGTGGCGGGAGAAGCTGCTGGACAGGAAGCCGACGCGAAGCCGTCGATGCGGGTCGAAACCCGGCGGGTGGCAGGCCAGGCTCGGAGCAGGAAGCAGGGCACCCAGCGCGCGGGCCGTCGCGGCCAGGGCGGCCGCCGTTCCTTCCTGGGGATGATAGGGCTGCACACCAAGGCGGTTGGCCAGGCCGGCCACATTCTCCGGGGTGCGCCGGGCGGTGGCCAGCGCCTCGCGCTGCAGCCCCTGGGCATTGAGCGTCAGTGCCAGATTGCCCAGCAGCGTCGGCAGCGGGCCGAAATCCCGGACTGCCGCCTCCAGCACCGCGCGGCTTTCCGAGAAGCGATGCAGCTTGAACAGCGTGATGCCGTGCTGGCTGCGGAAGCTCGGGTCGCTCGGCAGGAAGTGGGTGGCCTGGGCGAGATGCGGCTCGGCCTCCGCATGGCGGCGAAGCCCGGCCAGGCGCATGCCCAACTCGCCCTGCACCGCCGGAAGCCCGTCGGAGACGAGATGGGCCAGCCGCAGGCTGGCGACCGCGGCCTCATCCTCGCCGGCGGCCTGCTGGACCAGCGCGATGGCGAAGCTCCAGCGCCAGTTGAGCGGCTGATTGGCGGCACCGGCCTCCAGCTTCGGCAGGGCCTCGGCGGGCGGCAGCAGGCTGGCCGCCAGCCGCGCGTCCTCGACCGAGCCTTCCGGCGAGGCGAGGAGCGACAGCGCGATTTCCATGCCGGCATGCGCCGGTTCGGTCGCGGCCCGGCAGCGCAGGCGGAACAGGGCGATCGCGCGGTCCGACGGCGCCAGCAATGCCGCGTGGTCCAGCAGCGCCAGCGCGGCCTCGGGCCTGCCCGCCGCTTCGTCCAGCATGGCCAGACCCACGAGGCTCATGACATGGCCGGGGTCGGTGGCAAGCGCGGCCTCGAAGCACTCCCGCGCCTCGGTCAGCTGCAGGCGCTGGGCGGCGATGCGGCCCAGCCGGAAGCGCGGCTCCGCCAGGCGGGGCATGTCGTGCAGGGCGCGGCGCAGCAGGGGCTCGGCCTCGCCGAACTCGCCCAGATCGGCCAGCGCCATGCCCAGGTTCAGCCGCGCCAGCTCCGGCTCGTCCGCCTCGGCGATGGATTGACGCAGCCAGGGCAGCGCGGCTCTCGTCTGGCCCTCGGCCAGGGCCTGGATGGCGCGGCGGAAGGGCGGGATATGGTTCACGGCGCGACCGTGGCGGCGATCAGAAGGCCCTGCACGGGCTGCTCGCGCTCGGTGCGCAGCACCTCCCGCCGCAGCAGTACGGGGGTCAGCCCGGCGCCCGCAAGGGCTGCCTCGACGGCCGCGAGCCCGTGGCGATAGCGCCCCGACCCGGCCAGCTCCCAGCCGGTCCCCTCGCCCAGTTCGACGGAGAACAGGAAATGGCCGCCCGGCGCCAGGCGGGGCGCCACCAGGGCAAAGGCGGGCTGAAGCTCACCGAAATAGCAGAAGACGTCCGCCGCGATCACGGCCTGGTAGCGGGCGTGGTCCTGGCGCAGGAAGTTGCCGAGCTCGGCGCGGTGCAGGCTGCTGTAGACCTGTTTCGTCTCGGCCTCCCGCAGCATGGCCGGGGAGAGGTCGACACCGACCAGCCGCCCGCCCAGCATGTCGTGCAGCACCACGCCGACAAGGCCGGTGCCGCAGCCCAGGTCCAGCACATCGCCGATGGGCCGCGCGGGGCTGAGGCCCGGGCGCAGTTCCTCCAGCGCGCGCAGCATCAGCCCGGGCACGCGATAGCCCAGGCCGAACAGCGAGGCCTCGAAGCGCCGGGCATAGCCGTCGAACAGATGCGCCACATAGGCATCGGGCGCGCGGCCTTCCGCCACATCATCGTTCAGGGCGGCGGAGAGGTGGCGCAGGTAGCCGTCCTGCGGGGCCAGTGCCAGCGCCGCCTCGATGTCGCGCGCGGCGCCGGTCGCGTCGCCGCTGTTCAGGCGGGCATGGCCGGACAGGCTCAACAGCGGCATGTCGGCGCCGGCATCGGCGATGCCGCGCTGGGCGGCGTGCAGGGCGGTCACGGGGTCACCGGCGGTCAGGGCGCATTGCGCCAGCACGCCATGGGCCAGCCGCCGCTGCGCGGGCGTGAGCGAAATGGTATCGAGCATGGAGGAGGCCAGCTCCTCGGCTGCCTCGCGCCGGCCGGCGCGCTGAAAGGCCTCGGCCAGGCGGAGCGCCGCGACAGGGTCCTCGGGCTGCTCGCGCCACAGGTCGCCCAGCACCGCCAGGGCCTCGTCGTATTCCTCGGCCATCAGCAGGGCGTGGGCCAGCAGGATGCGTGCCTCGGTGCTGCGCGGGGCCAGGCAGACCGCGCCCGCGGCATCGGCCAGCAGGGCCGGCGCATTGCCCAGACGGGCATGGGCGCGGGCGCGCATCAGCAACGCCTCGGCGCTGTCGCCGCCCAGGTCGATGGCGCGGCCGCAGGCCTCGATGGTGCCGGGCGCGTCGGACAGGGCGGCGCGGGCGCGGCCGAGCGCCATCCAGGCAGGGGCGCTGGGGGCCAGGCGGGTGGCGGTGAGCGCCAGGGGCATGGCTTCGGCCGGTTGGCCGCGCTCCATCAGGCGGCCGGCCTCGGCCAGCAGGCGGTCGGCGAGCGGGGGCGGGGCGGCGAGGGGCGGCACCCAGGCGGCGGTGGCGCTCATGACCAGAGGCCGCCGGCGACCTGCTCGTTCATGTCGGCGATGAAGGACAGATCGGGCTTCTCCTCGCCGCATTCGCGCAGCACGGCGCGGGCGATGGAGGCGATCTGGGCGCGCAATTCGCGCGGAAGCTGGTTGGTGGGGTCCATCACGGCGATGTTCACCGCATCCCACAGGCGGCGGTTGTCGGCGACGGCGCGGGCCACGGCCATGGGCGCGGGGTCGGTGCCCATCGCTTCGCGCAGGCTGCGCGTGGCGCGGGCGAAGACCTCGGCTTCCTGCTGCTTCGCGCTGCGGCGGCGGGCATAGGCATTGACGCCCGCGGGGCGCGGGGCGCTGGCGCCGGGCTGCACCGGCGTGGAGGCCTGGGCGGAAAGCAGGGCTTCGGACATGGCGCGGGAACTTTCTGGGGGTCAGCGGAAAAAGGGCGGGCCGGCATTTTGCCAGGCCCTTGGCTGGATCAGCGGAACAGGCTCAGCAGGACCTGCGGGGCCTGGTTGGCGATGCCAAGCGACTGGGTGCCGAGCTGCTGACGGATCTGCAGCGCCTGCAACCGGGCCGATTCCTTGGCGAGGTCCGCGTCCACGAGGGCGCCCATGCCCGTCTCCATCGCGTCGATCTTGTCCTTGTTGAACGAGATCTGCGTGTCGACGTAGTTGGAATAGGAGCCGAAGGTATTGAGCTGGGTGAGCGTGTTGGTGATGGCCGCGCCCAGCGCGCCGGTGGTGGTCAGTGCCGCCGCCGCATCGCCGGCCGTGTAGGTGTTGGCGTCGGAGACGCCGTCGAAGATGTTGGCCTCCGCGTCATACGCCGCCACGGTGTAGGAGCTGCCCGAACCGTTCGTCACGACATTCACGCTGGCACCACCCGACTTGAGCAGGTTCTGCCCGTTGTAGGTGGCGTCCGTCACGAAGGCCTTGACGTTGTTGGTCAGTTCCTTGGCCTGGGCCTGGTACTGCGTCCGCTGCTCCGTGGTGATGCTGCCGTCGGCCAGCTTCACCGTGATCTCCTTCAGCTTCGACAGCGAGGTCGAGACGTTCTGGAGGCTGGAGCTCGTGACGTCGATCAGGCCCTTGGCCCCGCCCAGCTGCTCATTGGCCGAGGTGGTCGCGGCGATCTCGCCCCGCACACGTTCGGCCACGGCATAGGCCGCGCCATCGTCCTTCGCATCCGCCACGCGATAGCCCGTGGAGATGCGCTTCTGAACCGAGGCCAGCTCGTCCGTCGTGCGGTTCAGGGATTGCAGCGCCACCTGGGCGCCGAGATTGGTATTGATGCTGTTGAGTGCCATCGGGGTTTTTCCTCAGGACAATCCGGGACCGGGACATCCGGACCCTGGCCGCATCCTTGGCACCTCGACCTAAACGGCGGGTAAACGCCTAAATTACATGCACCTGCCATGAAGTGGCCGGGCGCGGTGCTTGCAACCCAGGCGCCATCCCGGCAAGAACCGAAGCGGAGGTTGCCCGAACATGGCGGCCGGAGGGTGGAGGAATAGATGCGCCTTGCAGTGTTGAAGGAACGCCGCGCGGGGGAGACGCGCGTGGCCGCTACGCCCGAGACGGCGAAGAAACTCGCGGCGCTCGGCTGTTCGGTCGCGATCGAGGCCGGGGCCGGGGCCGCGGCCGGCTATCCTGACCAGCTCTATGCCGATGCGGGCGCCGAGATCGCGCCCGACGCCGAGGCCGCGCTGTTCGGCGCGGGCATCGTGCTGAAGGTGCGCGCGCCGCTCGGCACCGGTGAGGGCGAGATCGACGAGCTTTCCCTGATCCATCGCGGCGCCCTGCTGATCGGCACGCTGGAGGCGATCGCCAACCCGGAACGCGCGCGCGCCATCGCCTCGGTCGGCGTCGATGCGTGCTCCATGGAGCTGCTGCCGCGCACCACCCGCGCGCAGAGCATGGACGTGCTGTCCTCCCAGGCGAACCTTGCGGGGTATCGCGCCGTGGTCGAGGGTGCCGCCGCCTTCGACCGTGCCTTTCCGATGCTGATGACGGCCGCCGGCACCATCCCCGCCGCCAATGCCTTCATCATGGGCGCGGGCGTGGCCGGGCTGCAGGCCATCGCGACCGCCCGGCGCCTGGGCGCGCGCGTGTCGGCCACCGATGTCCGCCCCGCCGCCAAGGAGGAGATCAAGTCCCTCGGCGCGAGCTATGTCGGCTATGAGGATGAGGAATCCCGCGCGGCCCAGACCTCGGGCGGCTATGCCAAGGCGATGTCGCCCGAGTTCCTGGCCAAGCAGGCCGAGGTGGTCGCGGCGCATATCGCCAAGCAGGACATCGTGGTCTGCACCGCCCTGGTGCAGGGCCGCCGCGCGCCCATCCTGGTGACGGAAGCCATGGTCGCCAGCATGAAGCCCGGCAGCATCATCGTGGACATCGCCTCCGACGCCGGGGGCAACTGCGCCCTGACGCGCCCGGGCGAGGTGACGGTCACGGCCAATGGCGTGACCATCCTGGGCCACACCAACTGGCCCGGCCGCATCGCCAATGCCGCGAGCGCCCTCTATGCCCGCAACCTGCTCACCTTCCTGACCACCTTCTGGGACAAGGAGGCCCAGGCGCCGAAGCTGCCCGAGGATGACGACCTGGTGCGCGGCGTGACGATCACCCGCAACGGTGCCGTGGTGCACCCCGGCCTGGCCTGAGGAGACAGAGATGAACCCGACCGAACTGGCCAACCGCGCGGCCGTGCTGGCGCAGGACGCCATGGCGCTGGCCGCCCAGGCGCGCGTGGTGGCCGAGACCCATGTGGCGCCGGCGGCGGCCGCCGCCGAGCCCTTCGTGCTGCTGCTGACGATTTTCCTGATGGCCTGCTTCGTGGGCTACTATGTGGTGTGGAACGTGACCCCCGCGCTGCATTCCCCGCTGATGGGCGTGACCAACGCGATTTCCTCGGTGATCGTGGTGGGCGCCATGCTGGCAACGGGGCTCAGCGATTCCATCGCCGCGAAGGTGTTCGGCTTCATCGCCGTGACGCTCGCCTCGGTGAACATCTTCGGCGGCTTCGCCGTCACGCGGCGAATGCTCGCCATGTTCAAGAAGAAGGGCTGAACCCATGGCCCACACGCTTTCCACCTTCGCCTATCTGGCGGCCTCCGTGCTGTTCATCCTGGCGCTGCGCGGCCTCTCCCACCCGGAGACCAGCCGCAAGGGCAACACCTTCGGCATGGTCGGCATGGGCATCGCGGTGCTGGCCACCGTGCTGCAGCCGGGCATGTCCTTCTCCGGCATCGCGCTGATCATCGCGGGCCTGCTGATCGGCGGCGGCATCGGCACCTATGTCGCGCAGAAGATCGAGATGACCTCCCTGCCGCAGCTGGTCGCGGCCTTCCACTCGCTGGTCGGCATGGCCGCGGTGGCGGTGGCGGCAGCGGCCTTCTACGCGCCCGAGAGCTTCGGCATCCTGGACGCGCAGGGCCACATCAAGGCGGGCTCGCTGGTCGAGATGTCGCTCGGCCTGGCCATCGGCGCCATCACCTTCTCGGGCTCCGTCATCGCCTTCCTCAAGCTCGATGGCCGGATGTCGGGCGCGCCCATCACCTTCAAGGGCCAGCATCTGCTGAACGCCGCGCTGGGGCTGCTGCTGCTGGTGCTGGTCGTCAGCTTCGTGGCCAGCGGCAACCCGCTGCTGTTCTGGCTGATCGCGCTGCTGTCCTTCGGGCTGGGCTTCCTGCTGATCATCCCGATCGGCGGCGCGGACATGCCGGTCGTGGTGTCCATGCTGAACAGCTACTCGGGCTGGGCGGCGGCGGGCATCGGCTTCACCGTCGGCAACCTGCTGCTGATCGTGACCGGCGCGCTGGTCGGTGCCTCGGGTGCCATCCTGTCCTACATCATGTGCAAGGGCATGAACCGCAGCATCATCAACGTGCTGCTGGGCGGCTTCGGGTCCGAGAGCGGGTCGGCTTCGGCCGGCGGCGGCGGCGGTGACCGCCCGCCGGTGAAGGCCGGCAGTCCCGAGGACGCGGCCTACATGATGAAGAACGCCCAGAAGATCATCATCGTGCCGGGCTATGGCATGGCGGTGGCGCAGGCCCAGCAGGTGCTGCGCGAGATGGGCGACCTGCTGAAGAAGGAAGGCGCCGAGGTTTCCTATGCCATTCACCCCGTCGCGGGGCGCATGCCCGGCCATATGAACGTGCTGCTGGCCGAGGCGAATGTGCCCTACGAGGAAGTGCATGAGCTGGAGGAGATCAACCCCGAATTCGCGGATGCCGATGTGGCCTTCGTGATCGGCGCCAACGACGTGACCAACCCGGCCGCCAAGACCGACAAGTCCAGCCCTATCTACGGCATGCCCATCCTGGATGTGGAGCGCGCCAAGACCGTGTTCTTCATCAAGCGCGGCATGTCGAGCGGCTATGCCGGCGTCGACAACGAGCTGTTCTTCCGCCCCAACACCATGATGCTGTTCGGCGACGCGAAGAAGGTGACGCAGGAGATCGTGCAGGCGCTGCAGCGGTAATCGCCGCCACGCCCCGCCAAGGCGCCGCCCCGGAAGGGTCGGCGCCTTTTTCATGACCTTTCGGCCAAGCCGTTCATGAGCATTGCCTTTTGCCCCTTCGCGCATGCAGCATGAGCCATGCCCGAGGAACAGCTCCAAGATCTGCTCACCCGCCTGCACGCGACGCGTGAGGCAGCCGACCAGGACCCCTTCGGGGACCCGGTGCTGGCCATCGCCCTGTCGATCAGCCGGCGGCTGGATGACGGGCGGCTCGATCTCGACAAGGTGGCCGGTGTGATCCAGTCCCTGGCGGATGCGGCGGCGGGGGACCGCGCGGCCCGCATGCGCGCCTATGTGGGGCCCGCCTCCGATTTCCGCGATGTGGCGGAGCGCCTGATCCGCCCCGACCCGGATGACAGCCCCATCCCCTTCGCCCGTTTCCGGGAGGCGCTGGAGCATCCGCGTTTCGCCGCGGTGTTCACGGCCCACCCCACCTTCAGCCTGCCGCGCGCGACCGCCGATGCCCTGGCCCGCGCCGCGAGCGGCGAGCCGCTGCCCACCGGCCTGACGCACCGCCCCACCGCGCCCACGCTGATGGATGAGTTCATCCAGGCCAATGCCGCGATCACCCGTGGCCGCGACGCGCTGGATGAGCTGGCGGCGGCATTGTTCGAGGCCGGGCATGCCGTCTGGGGCGACCGCGTGCTGCAGCTGGCGCCGCGGCCCATCATCCTGTCCAGCTGGGTCGGCTATGACACGGACGGCCGCACCGACATCCATTGGTACGACACGCTGCGCCTGCGCCTGACCATGAAGCGGCTGCAGCTGGAGCGCCTGGCCGCGCAGTTGGCCCCGCTGGGCGAGGCCGCGGCGCCGCTGCGGGAGCGGCTGGCCGAGGCGCTTTCCGCCGTCGGCGCCCAGATCGCCGCCAGCCCGGACAACCAGGAACCCGGCGCGGTCCAGACCTTCGCCACCACCCTGATCGACAGGCGCGAGGCGGCGTTGACCGATACCGCGCCGCTGGCCGCCCTGTTCGATGCCGCGATCATGGCGGCGCCGGAGGAGGAGCGGCAGGCGCTGGCCGTCGCCCGCGCCGGGCTGCTGGCGCATGGGCTGGCCCTGGCCCACACCCATGTGCGGCTGAACGCGGCGCAGATCCACAACGCGCTGCGCCAGCGCCTGGGCCTGGCCGAGGCCCCCAACGACATGGCATCCCGCCGGGGCGTGCTGGCGCAGATCAACACCGCCCTGGCCGAGGTGAAGGCTCAGCCGGTCGATTTCGGCGCGCTGATGGGGGAGCAGGCGAGCGCGGCGCGGTTGATGATGACCGTCGCGCAGATCGTGAAGCATGTGGATGCGAGCCAGCCCGTGCGCTTCCTGATCGCGGAGACCGAGACCGGCTACACGCTGCTGGCTGCCCTGTGGCTGGCGCGGCAGTTCGGCATCGAGGACCGGGTCGAGATCTCTCCGCTGTTCGAGACCGCCGAGGCGCTGGAACGTGGTGAGCGCGTGCTGGAGGAGGCGCTGCGCAGCCCGCATTTCCGTGACTATCTGCGCAAGCACGGGCGCATGACCTTGCAGTTCGGCTACTCGGATTCCGGGCGGTATGTCGGGCAGCTGGCGGCCAGCTACCTGGCGGAGCGCCTGAAGCTGCGCCTGGCGGAGCAGCTGCGCCGCCATGGGCTGACCGGCATCGAGCTGGTGCTGTTCGATACCCATGGCGAGAGCATCGGCCGTGGCGGCCACCCGACCAGCCTGGCGGACCGCTTCGACTACCTCTCGCCGCCCGCCGTGCGGCTGTCGCTGGCGCGCGCGGGGCTGTGGCTGCGGGAGGAGACGGCCTTCCAGGGCGGCGACGGCTATATGCTGTTCGGCACGCCGGTGATGGCGCGGGCCACCATCGCGCGCATCGCCGAGCATTCCTTCGCGAGCCCGCCCGCGACGCCGGACCCGATCTATGCCGAGAGCGACTGGGGTGCCGATTTCTTCGCCACCGCGCGGGCCGCCGTGCAGGATCTGGTGGAGGACCCCGGCTATGCCGCGCTGCTGGGCGCCTTCGGCCCCGGCATGCTGGACCGCACCGGCAGCCGCCCGGCGGCCCGGCAGAGCGACGGCATGGGGGGCGCCGCGCGCATCAGCCACCCGTCGCAGCTGCGCGCCATTCCGAACAACGCCATCCTGCATCAGCTGGGGTGGCTGGCGAACACGCTGCACGGGCTGGGGCGGGCCGCGATCGCCAACCCGGATGCCTTCCAGGACCTGCGCAGCCGCTCCCCCCGTTTCGCCCGCGCGGTGGACCTGGCCACCCATGCGGCGGCGGTCAGTGACATGGGCGTGTTGCGGGCGGCGGTGGATACGCTGGACCCGGGTTCCTGGCTGGACCGCGCGGGCTTCACCACCCGCCCCGGCCGGCGCGAGGCGCTGATGGCGGTGGCCGAGGCGCTGGAGAAGCTAGGCCTGTCCAGCGATGTGCGGCGCATGTTCCGCCGGTTGCAGGCCGATGCGCTGAACCTGCGCGCGTGCTGGCCCGAACTGCCGCGCATGGCGGACAGGCTGGTGCTGCTGCACGCCCTGCGGCTTTCCCTGGTGCAGCGCATCTGGCTGCTGGCGGTGGAAGTGCCGGAGTTCAGCCCCCGCCACGGCGCGACGCGCGCGAGCCTGATCGCGCGTATCCTGCAATTGGATGTGGAGCCGGTGCTGGCCATCCTGGCCGAGGTGTTTCCTGCGGCCCCCGACCCCGCGGCGGGCCTCGATTTCGGCGAGGCCGCGCCGCCGCGCACCGGCACCTCCTATGCGCGGGAGCATCGGGTGATCTTCGAGCCGATGCGCCGCCTGTTCGCGCTGAGCCGGGAATGCTCGGCAGCGATCACGCATGAGGTGGGGGCGTTCGGCTAAGCAGCCTCGGCCAAGAACCCCAGCACCACCTCGTTGAACGCGTCCGGCCGTTCGAAATACACCGAATGACCGGCGCGCTCGATCAGCACGAAGCGTGATCCGGCCACCTGCGCCTGCACGCCCCGCAGCAGCGGCACGGGAAAGCGCCGCTCCTCCGCGCCCGCCAGGAACAGGATCGGGATGCCGGTGGCGGCCAGGGCCTCCGGCGCGTTCAGCGGGAAGGCGCCCGTGATGCTGCGCGCGTTGTAGCGGTTGAAGCCAGAGATCTGGCGATAGAGGAAGGCCAGGCTGGGCTCCGCAGCCAGGAAGCTGGGGCCGAAGACGCGTTCGATGGGCGTCAGCGCCTCACCGGCCTTCATGGCCTCCGCCTGGATGGCGGCGAGGTCGGGTGAGAGCGCGATGCCCTGCGCCGTGTCCGCCATGACCAGGGCCGAGACCCGCCCCGGATGCCGGCAGGCGAAATTCACTGCCGCGCCGCCGGACATGGATTGCGCCACGATCGCCGCGCGCTCGATGCCCAGATGGTCCAGCACCAGGGCCAGGTCATCGGCCATGGCGCTGCGGCCCAGCCCCTCGGCGTCGGTCGAGAGGCCGAAGCCGCGCTGGTCGATCACCACGGTGCGGTGCCGGCGGGCGAAGGCCGGCACCTGGTTGAACCAGCCGGCATGGTTGCCGCCCACGCCGTGCATCAGCACGACGGGCGGCCCTTCGCCATGCACCTCGTGATAGAGGCGGCTGTTACCGGCCTCGATGAACGGCATGGCTCAGGGAACCAGCGCGAAGCACTCGATTTCGAGCAGGAAGTTCGCGCGGGGCAGGGAATACACCACCGAGGTAATGCGGGCGGGCCATTTGCCGTCGGGGAAATACTCGGCGTAGATCTGGTTCATCGTCTCGAAATCCTCGCGCCGCGTCAGCAGGATGTTGCACTTGGCGACGTTGGACCAGTCGGTGCCGGCTTCCTTCAGGATGTCCGTGATGTTGGACATCACCTGGCGCATCTGGGCAGGGAAATCGCCCACCGCCAGCTTGCCGTCCTTGTCGAAGGCCGGAATGCCGGACACGAACAGCAGGTTGCCCACCTTAACCGCCGGGGTGATGGGAGAGGGCACCTTGTGATGGCCGGGGACGGAGATGTGCTCAAGGGTCGTCATGGTTCAGGCTCCGATCGAAAGAATATCGTATACTTTATGATCGGGCCGGGCCTGTCCAGGCCCTCACTCAGCCGCCAGCACCGGCGGTGTCCAGCCGCGGCCCGGAATGCTGTCCAGCAGCTGTCGCGTGTATTCATGCTGCGGGTTGCCGAAGACCTCGGCGGTCGGGCCCTGTTCCACGATGGCGCCCCGCCGCATCACGGCGATGCGGTCGCAGACCTGGGCGGCCACGCGAAGGTCGTGGGTGATGAACAGCATGGTCAGCCCCAGCCGGGCGCGGATATCGGCCAGCAGGGCCAGCACCTGCGCCTGCACCGACACATCCAGTGCCGAGACCGGCTCATCCGCGATCAGCAATTCGGGTTCCATGGCCAGGGCGCGGGCGATGCCGATGCGCTGGCGCTGGCCGCCGCTGAACTCATGCGGGAAACGCTCCATCGCGCCGGCATCCAGCTGCACCAGCGAAAGCAATTCCCGCGCGCGGGCCAGGGCCTCGGCGCGCGGCGTGCCGTGGGTGATGGGCCCCTCGGCGATGATGTCGCCCACCTTGCGGCGGGGGTTCAGCGATGCGAAGGGGTCCTGAAACACCATCTGGATCCGCTTGCGATAGGGCTTCCAGGCCCCGCGCGACAGCGGGCGCAGATCGGCGCCCTCGAACACGATCTCTCCCTTTTCGGGCTGCACCAGCTTCACCACGCAGCGCGCCAAGGTGGATTTTCCGGACCCGGATTCCCCGACGAGACCCAGCGTCTCGCCCTTGCGCAGCACGAAATCGGCGTCGTGCACGGCACGCACCACGGGCTTGGGGCCGAACCAGCCGCCGGGGCGGCGATAGGTCTTTTCGATGCCCTTGGCCTGCAGCACCAGGGGCGCGGTGCTGGGCGGCGTCATCATGGCGCCGCCATGCGGCACGGCGGCGATCAGCCCCTGGGTGTAGGGGTGCTGCGGGTTATTGAGCACCTCCGCCGCCGGCCCCTGTTCCACGATGCGGCCCTTCTGCATCACGGCCACCCGGTCCGCGATTTCCGCCACCACGCCGAAATCATGGGTGATGAACATCACCCCGGTGCCGCGCCGGCCCTGGATTTCCCGGATCAGCCGCAGGATCTGCATCTGGGTCGTGACGTCGAGTGCGGTGGTCGGCTCATCCGCGATCAGCAGGGTGGGTTCCAGCGCGAGCGCCATGGCGATCATCACGCGCTGGCGCTGCCCGCCCGAGAGCCGGAACGGGTAGGAGCGGGCGGTCGCGGCCGGGTCGGGCAGGTTCACCGCCGCCAGCAGCTCGATCACCCGGGCTGCGGCATTGCCGCCCACGCCATGCACGCGCATGGCCTCCGCGATCTGCTCACCCACGCGCATCACCGGGTTCAGCGCGGTCATGGGCTCCTGGAAGATCATCGCCAGGCGCTGGCCGCGCAGGCGGCGCATCGCCTCGGGCGACAGGGCCAGCAGGTTCTGGCCCTCGAACATGATCCGCCCCGAGGTCACGGGTAGGCCCTTGGGCAGCAGGCCCATGGTGGCGTTGGCCGTGATGGATTTGCCCGACCCTGACTCGCCCACCACGCACAGGATCTCACCGGGGTTCACCGCCAGGGTGATGCCCTCCACCGCATGGGGGCGGTCGCCGCCCGGCGGCAGCGCGACGGTGAGGTTCTCGACCGAAAGCAGGGTCATGCCGCACCTCCGCGCTTACGGGCGAGACGGGGGTTCAGCGCATCCGACAGCCCCTCCCCGACCAAATTGAGGGCCAGCACCGTGAGGAAGATGGCGAGGCCGGGGAACACGCTCATCCACCAGGCGATGCGGATGACGGAGCGGCCCGACCCGATCAGGAAGCCCCAGGTCATCAGGTTGGGGTCCCCCAAGCCCAGGAAGGACAGCGCGCTTTCCAGCAGGATGGCGCTCGCCACCATCAGCGAGGACAGCACGACGATGGGCGACAGCGCGTTGGGCAATATGTCCGTCACCACGATGGCGAGGCGGGATTTGCCCAGCACCTCGGCCGCCTGGACGAATTCGCGGGAACGCAGGGAGAGGAATTCGGCCCGCACCACGCGCGCCACCGGCGGCCACGACACGACCGCGATGGCGAAGACCACCGACCCGATGGTGGGGGTGAAGATCGCCACCAGCAGGATGGCAAAGACGAAGCTCGGGATGGTCTGGAAGAATTCAGTGAAGCGCATCACCGCATCATCCACCCAGCCCCCCAGATAGCCTGCCAGCGCGCCGAGCGACACGCCGATGGCCAGTGCCGCCACGGTGGAAACCGCGCCCACCATCAGCGAGATGCGAGAGCCATGGGCGATGCCGGCCGCCACGTCGCGGCCCAGGCTGTCCGAGCCCAGCAGCATCCCTTCCTCGCCGGGCGGCATGAAGGGTGCGGTCGCCATGTCCCACGGGCTGCCGGGGAAGATCACATCCGCCAGGGCGGCGACCAGGCAGACCAGCAGCAGGATGACCAGCCCGACCACGGCGCCGCGATTGCGGCTGAAGCGTCTCCAGAAATCCTTCACCCTTCGACCTCCACCCTGGGGTCCACCACGGCGTAGAGAAGGTCCGTCATCAGGTTGAAGCCCACCACCATGACCGAGGTGCAGAAGAAAACGCCGAGCAGCACCGCGTAGTCGCGCGCCAGCAGCGCATCGAAGGCCAACCGGCCGATGCCCGGCCAGGCGAAGACCGTCTCGACCAGGATGGAGCCGCCGACCAGCTGCCCGGCCTGGATGCCGGCGAAGGTGATCACCGGCAGCAGCGCGTTGCGCAGCACATGCCGGCGCACGACCTGTCCCTCGGGCACGCCCTTGGCGCGGGCGGTCTTCACGAAATCCTGGTCGGCTACCTCCAGCATCGTGGCGCGCGTCAGCCGCGCATAGACGGCCAGGTAGAACAGCCCGAGCGTAAGCGCAGGCAGCAGCAGGTGCTGCGCCACGTCCAGCATGGCGGCGATGCCGTACAGTTCCACCCCAACACTGTTCATCCCGAAGCTCGGCAGCCATTCGAGCCAGACGGAAAAGAACAGCACCAGCATCAGCCCCACCCAGAACAGCGGCGTGGCATAGAAGGTGAGGGCGATGACCGTGATGATGGAATCCGCCCATGACCCCACCCGCCGCGCCGCCAGCGTGCCGAGCGTGACCCCGGCCGTGACGGCCAGCACGAAGGCAGCCCCCGTCAGCAGCAGGGTGGCCGGCAGGCGCTGCGCGATCAGCGTCCAGACCGGCAGCTGCTGGCGGTGGCTGAACCCCAGGTCGAGCGTGAGCACGCCTTTCAGATAGATCCAGAGCTGCACATAGAGCGGCTGGTCCAGCCCGAACTGCTGGCGCAGCTGGGCCAGGAACCGCTCATCCGCGGCACCCGACTGCCCGGCGATGACGCTCGCCGGGTCGCCCGGCGCGGCATGGATCAGGAAGAAGTTGCAGACGACGATCGCGAGGATCACGAGCGCCGCCTTCACCCCGCGCCGGAGCAGAAACCCCGGCAGGCGCGACAGTTCCATGCCTCAGCCAGCGATGAACACGTCGTCGAAGGACTTGCTGGGCCCAAGGCCGGTGGTGATGACGTTGTGCACCTTCTTGTCGTGGATGGTGGGGAAGGACAGCTCCGTCAGCCAGATCTGCGGCACCTCGTCGACCAGGATCTTCTGCACGTCGCTGAACAGCCGGGCGCGGTCGGCCGCGGCGGGGGTGGTGCGGGCTTCCTCGAACAGCGCGTCCACGCGCGGGTTGGAATAGCCGCCCGTGTTCGTGAAGGTCACGCGCTGGATGTTGGAGGAGACATAGGTGCGCGCGACACCCAGCGTCGGGTCGCCGAACTGATAGACGAAGTTGATCGTCGTCTCGTATTCCCAATTGCCCACGCGGCGTGCCCAGGAACCGGCATCGGTGCTTTCCAGCTCCAGCGTGATGCCGATCTGGCGCATCGCCTGGCGCAGGTATTCGGAAAGCCGGGTCCAGATCTCGCCGTAGGGCAGGGGGATGTGCTTCAGGCTGAAGCGCGTGCCGTCGGCCTTGCGCGGGAAGCCCGCCGCATCCAGCAGCGCGTTGGCCTCACGCACGTTGAAGGCCGCGATCTTGGCGTTGGCGTCGTAGAAGCGGGTGGTGGAGGCGACGGGGCCGGTCGCGGGCTTGCCCACGCCGAACCACAGCCGGTTGATGATGAAGTTGCGGTCGATCGCCATCGACATCGCCCGGCGCACCCGCGCATCGTCCAGCGGCTTCACGCGGTGGTTCAGCTCGATCCAGGACAGGGGCGAGAAATACTCCCAGCCCTTGGTATCGACCGTCAGGTTCGGGCGGCTGCGCAGCTGCGGGATGTCGAAGGGCTCGATGTCCGAGGCCTGGCTCAGCAGCACCTGCCCGGTTTCCAGCGCCAGGCGGCGGCTCTGGCTGTCGGGGATGATGCGGTAGATGATGGTGTCGAGATAGGGCTGGCCCGGCTTCCAGTAATTCTCGTTGCGGTCCATGCGGATGAAGTTGCCGCGCTGCCATTCGGTGAACTTGAAGGGGCCGGTGCCGATCAGCTGCTGGACGGCGGGGGCGGTGCGATAGTCCTGGCCGTCGAACAGGTGCTTGGCCACGATGGCGCAGGCCGTCGGGTCGAACATCAGCAGGAAGGGCTGGAAGGCCTGCTTCAGCACGATGCGCAGCGTGTGCGGGTCCGTCGCCTCGCAGGTCTCGATCAGGGTGAAGATGGCGCGCGCGCGCGGCGAGAGCTCGACATGGAACTTGGTGATGGAGAACACCGCGTCATCGGCCGTGAAGGGGCGGCCGTCATGCCACTTCACGTTCTCCTCCAGCTTGAAGATGTATTCCTTGCCGTCGGGGCTGATGGTCCAGGATTTGGCCAGCTGCGGCTGCGGCTCCAGCGTGGGGGAGAAGGTGATAAGGCCCTGGAAGATCTTCGGGGCGGCGGCCAGGGTCGGGCCCTGCTGGTTCACGCCGATCTGCAGCACGGGCGGCTCCGGCGTCAGCATCATCTGCAGCGTGCCGCCGCGGCGCGGGGTCACACCCTGGGCCAGCGCCTCGGACACGGTCATCAGCACAGGTGCGGACCCGGCGGCGGCCATCAGGCCACGGCGCGAAACATCCATCGTGAATTCTCCCTGGTTATGCAGGGAGGCTATTCCTCGTTCCGCGCCGTGAACAAGGACTTTGCCGGGGGGCGCGCGAAGGCCGCGGGGCCGCTGCCCAGGAACGCGCCAGCGCGCGGTGCCGCCGCATAAGCCGCGGGCACGCCAAGCGGATTCGCCGCTTGATCAGGCAGAAGGGCGGCGCGCGAAGGCGAGGCCGATGCCGAGGGCGACCATCGCCCCACCCGAGGCCTGGCGCAGGCGGCGGATCAGCCCGGGCCGGGAGGCGGCGCCCTGCCGCAGCCGTGCGGCCAGGAACGCCACCGCGATGTCGGCCCCGGTATTGAACGCGACCGACAGGAAGCCCAGCAGGACGAACCGCGCCGCGACATCACCGCGCGCCGGGTCGAGGAACTGCGGCAGGAAGGCGAGGAAGAAGGCCGCCGTCTTGGGGTTCAGTGCCTCGACCAGCACGCCTTCGCGGAAGGCGCGCCGTGTGCCGACGGAGGAGCCCGTCGGGATTTCCGCCGGCGCCTGCCGCGCGGCGAGCACGGTGCGCAGGCCGATCCAGACCAGATAGGCGGCGCCCAGCAGCTTCAGTGCCGCGAACAGCTCCGCACTGGCAAGGACCAGGGCGGAGACGCCCAGGCTGCCTGCCAGCACATGCACCATGCCGCCGAGGCCGGTGCCCAGGCTGGAGGCGACGCCCTCTGCCCGGCCGCCAGCCAGGCTGCGTGCCGCGACGTAGAAGAGGCCGGGCCCGGGCGTGATCGCCAGCACCAGCGCGGCCGCGAGGAACAGTGCCAGCTGCCCGATCTCGATCATGGTCTCAGCCCATCAGCCGGGCGACCGCCTGGTCGTCCGGGTTCTCGCTGGCCGCCAGCCCAGCGGCGACGCCGGCCCGGTCCGCCTCGCTGCGGTTCTGGCTCAGCTTGCGCTTGCCCTCCAGCCGGGTGATCGGCAGGCGCAGGCCGATGATGCCGCGCAGCTGGGCGCGGATGAAATCGGCCGGCGCGTCCGAGACGGACCAGGGCTGCGCGCGCGGCCCCTCATGCAGCGCGGTCAGGCGCGAGACCACCGAGAGAAGCCGGTCGGCGTCCTCGAAGAGCTCCACCGGCCCATAGGCATGGACAGCGACATAGTTCCAGGTGGGGACCACCTTGTGATGCTCGGCCTTGGATGGATACCAGCTGGGGCTGACATAGCCGTGCGGGCCGGTGAACAGCGCCAGCGCCTCGCCCTGGGGCGGCAGCTTCCATTGCGGGTTGGCGCGCGCGACATGGCCATAAAGCGTGCCGTGCGGGCCCTCCTCGGCCGCCAGGAACAGGGGCAGGGGGGTGGCGACCAGCCCTTCGGGCGTCATGGTCACCAGGTTCGCCAGGCGGGCCTCACGCATCGCCTCGTGCAGCACGGCGTGGTCATCCTCGCGGAAGGCGGGCGGCAGGTACATGGCGTGGCTCCTTGTCCGGCCGTCATAGTGGCGGCAAACTGGACCGGGCTGAACGGCCAGTTTCGACCAAATTGAGAAGGCCAGTCGGCATGGCTGCGGAAGACACCCTCACGCGCCGGATCTGCGAGGCCATCAAGGCGCAGATCGCGCGCGGCAGCCTCCAGGCCGGGGAGCGCGTGCCGTCCAGCCGGTCCCTCGCGTTGGAGTGGGGCGTGTCGCGCACCACTGTCACCGCCGCCTATGAGCAATTGCTGGCTGAGGGCTACCTGATCGGGCGGCCGGGCGCCCGCGCGCGCGTGGCGGAAGGGCTGGGCCGCCTGGCCGCGGCATCGGAACCACGCCGGACGGCCGCGCCCGTCATGCTCTCGGCCTATGGGCGGCGCGTCTCGGGTTTTCCCGCCCCGCTCAGGCATGATGCCCGACTGGTCGCGGATTTCCGCTATGGGGACCTCAGCGCCGATGACTTTCCGCTGCCGGCCTGGCGCAAGGCGGTGGGGGCCGCGCTGCTGCGTCGCCGGCCCCGGCTGCGCTATGGCGACCCGGCGGGCAGCGAGGCATTGCGGCATGCCCTGCAGGGCTATCTGTGGCGGGCGCGCGGGCTGCGCTGCGACGCATCGCAGATCATCATCGTCAACGGCTCCCAGCAGGGGCTCGACCTCTGCGCGCGGCTGCTGCTCGACCCCGACGACCGCGCGGTGATGGAGGAGCCTGGATATCAGCAGGCCCGCCAGGCCTTCCTGGCGGCGGGGGCGGCGCTGCACCCCGCGCCGGTCGACCGCGAGGGCATGGCGACCGAGGGGCTGCCGCCGGCCCGGCTGGCCTATGCCACGCCCTCGCATCAGTTTCCGCTGGGCTGCGTGATGTCCGCCGCCCGCAGGCGCGAACTCCTCGCCTGGGCGGCGCGCCACGGCGCCCATGTGATCGAGGACGACTACGACAGCGAGTACCGCTACGACATCGCCCCGGTGCCGCCGCTCAGGGCGCTCGATGACGGGGAGCGGGTTATCTACCTCGGCACGGTGTCCAAGACGCTCTCGCCCACGCTCAGGCTCGGTTATCTGGTGGTGCCGCCCGCGCTGGCCCATGCCTTCGTCCAGGCCAAGCGGCTGACGGACCGCCACGCGCCGCTGCTGGAACAGGAGGCCCTGGCCGCGCTGATCGAGAGCGGCGCCTATGAGCGCCATGTCCAGCGCGCCCGGCGCCGCAACGGCGAAAGGCGCGCGGCCCTGCTGGAGGCGCTGGCGGGGCTCGGCGCACAGGTGACGGTGGCGGGCGCCGATGCCGGCCTGCATGTGGTGGCCTGGCTGAACGACGTGCCGGCGGAGCGTGAGGCCGCCTTCACCGGGCATGCGCGGTCGATGGGGCTCGGCCTGTATCCCATCGCGCCGCTGCATGCGGGTGGCACGGGGGCTGGGCTCGCCGGCCTGGTGCTGGGCTATGCCGGCCTTGATGTCGGGGCGATCGGGCAGGGCGTGGCGCTGCTGGGCGATTGTCTCGCCGGCTTCCGCTAGGCGGGCGCGCGAAGCTCTGCCAGCAGCAGCCGCAGTGCCGCATCCGGCACCTGGTTGCCGCGCAGCACCAAGCTGATGGGGCGGTTCAGCGCGGGTGCCAGGGGGCGGGCGACCAGATCCGGGTGCGCGACCCGCGCGGCCAGCCCTGGCACGATGGCGCAGCCGAGGCCGGCCGCCACCAGCTCCCGGATCGCGGCGATGCTGTCGAATTCCATCGCAGGGGTGGCGCCGTGGCC
The DNA here is from genome assembly GCF_004005855.1 of Rhodovarius crocodyli. Classification (GTDB taxonomy): domain Bacteria; phylum Pseudomonadota; class Alphaproteobacteria; order Acetobacterales; family Acetobacteraceae; genus Rhodovarius; species Rhodovarius crocodyli. Next base: position 129,707 of record NZ_SACL01000008.1, on the reverse strand, counting down.
GTTCTCCAGGAACCAGCGGTCCACCAGGCTGCGCGTGACGCTGCCGCGCACATGCAGCAGCAGCGGGTGGGCCAGCAGTTCCTCGGCACGCAGGGCATCGGGCATGGCGCCCGCCAGGCCGCGAGGCAGCAGGGCCATCAGCGGGTCGTGGAACAGAAGCTCCGCCACCAGGCTGGTGGGCACGTCCTGCGGCATGGCGGTCACCACGGCCACGTCCAGGCTGCCTTCCATCAGCGCCTGCAACATGGGCGCGGTGTTGCCGGTGCTGACGGCGATCTCAACCCCCGGCATGGCCTGCCGCACGCGGCGTAGGCGCTCCGGCAGGAAGTAGATGCAGGCGGTGGCGCCGGTGCCCAGGCGGATGTGCCCCGTATCGCCCGCGCGGAAACGGGCGCCGGTTTCCTGCAGCCGGGTGATGCTGGCCGCCACCTCGCGCGCGGGCTCCAGCAGGGCCTGGCCGGCGGGGGTGGGTTGCAGCCGCGTGCCGATCTTCTCGAACAGGCGCACGCGCAGCTGGGCCTCAAGCTCCCGCAGCTGCTGGCCCACGGCCGGCTGGGTCAGGCCCAGGTTGCGGGCGGCGGCAGCGATGCTGCCGAGCTCGACGGTGACGAGAAAGGCCCGGATCTGGCGAAGGGTGAGGCCGTGCATGGGTGTTGACTAGCACCCGCCACGGCGCCCCGCACGCCCCCGCCGGGCAGGCGGGCGGCGTTCAGCCGGTGCGTCGCAGCCGGTAGTGGCTGACGCCCCATTCCTGGCCCTCCGCCGCGCCGAACAGGCCTGCCGTCGCCAGCAGGAACAGCCGCCAGCGCCGCCGCCACAGGGCCCAATCGGCACCGTAGGTCTCGCGCAGCACCTGTTCGATCGCCTCGGCATTGGCGTCGTACAGCGCCAGCCAGTCCAGCGCCGTGCGCTCGTAATGCGTGCCGGACCAGCGCCAGTCGGCCTCCAGCACGAAGGGCGCATCGAGATGCCGGATCAGGTTGTGGCTGGGCATGATGCCGCCCGTGAAGAAGTGCTGGGCGATCCAGTCGGCCTTGTCGCCGGTCTCGAAGCGGTAGGGCACGGAGTGATGGCTGAACACATGCAGGAACAGCCGGCCGTCATCCGCCAGCCAGCCATGGATGCGCGCCAGCAGGCCGGGCCAGTTCGACATGTGCTCGAACATCTCCACCGACACCACGCGGTCGAAGCGGTCCGTGGTGGCGAAGTCGTTCATGTCGGCGGTGATCACGGTCAGGTTGGTCAGCCCGCGCGCGGCCGCCTGGGCCTCGATATATGCCCGCTGCGGCGCCGAGTTCGACACCGCCGTGATGCGCGACAGCGGAAAGCGTTCCGCCATCCACAGGCTGAGCGAACCCCAGCCGCAGCCGAGTTCCAGGATGCGATGGCCGTTGCGCAAATCGGCATGGATGGCGGTTTCCGCCAGGGCCAGCTGCTCGGCCGCGGCCAGCGTGGTGGTGGCGGTCGGGTACAGGCAGCAGGAGTATTTGCGCTGCGGACCCAGCATCAGGCCGAAGAATTCGGGCGGCAGTTCGTAATGCTGGGCGTTGGCGTCCTCGGGGAACAGGGCGATCGGGTGTTCGCGCATCGCCTCGGCGAAGGCGAGTTCCGCGCTGGCGGCCCCGTCGCGCAGCTTGCGCGCGGTGCGGTTCACCAGGAAGGAAATGCCGGCGCGGGTCAGGCTGTCCGGCAGGGGCACGCGTTCCACGGCCTGGGTGGCGGCGGCGATGAGGTTCATGGTGCCCTCCGGGGCATGGGCCAGGGAAAGGGGAAGAAGGCGCTGACGCGGCGCCGATAGGCGCGATAGGCATCACCCCGGCTGCGCAGCATCTGCGCCTCCAGCGGCGGAATGCCCGAGACATGGACGAGCAGCACATACATGAAGGCCGGCCCGATGAAGGCGAGCCAGGCGAGCCCGCCGCCCAGCGCGAACAACGGATAGGCGAACCAGTGCAGCCACTCGAAGAAATAGTTTGGATGGCGCGACCAGCCCCATAGCCCGGCATCGCAGACGCGGCCCTTGTTGGCGGGGTCGGTGCGGAAGGCCTGGAGCTGGCGGTCGGCCAAGGCCTCTCCCGCCACGGCCAGGGCGGCGAGGATCAGCGCCAGGGCGTCGGGCCAGCCCAGCGGATGCGGGTTGCGCGCTGCCACCAGCATCGGCACCAGCAGCGGCGCGCCCGCTGCCGCCTGGATCTGCAGAAAGCTGAACATGCGGCGTTGGAAATCGCTGCCCCATTCCTGGCGGAAGCCGGCATAGCGGCTGTCCTCCGGCGCGCCCCGGGTGCGGGCCGCGATGTGCAGGCCCAGGCGCAGGGCCCAGGCGGCGATCAGCCCCGCCACCAGGAAGCGCCGCGCGCCATTCCCGGCCAGCAGGGCCAGGGCTGTGCCCGTGCCGCCCAGCCCGAAGGTCCAGAAGGCATCGACCCAGCCGGCATTGCCCAGCCGCCGCTGCACCTGCCAGGCCAGCGCCATCACCAGCGAGAGCGCGGCCCAGCCGGCGAGCAGCGGGCCGATCATGCGCTGCGGCCCCGGATGAAGCGCAGCACGTCCTCCCGCACCGGGCACAGGAAGCGCAGCGGGCCGGCCATGGCGCCCATGATCTGGACATGGCCGATGGCCTCATAGGTCCGGGTCTCCACCGGAACGCCCGCAGCGCGCAGCCGCGCGGCCAGGTTCTCGGTGTTGCGCGGATAGACGGTGGTGTCGCGGTCGCCGGTGGCCAGGAAGGCGGGCGGCGCCTCGGCGGTGACGAGGTTGATCGGCTGGGTGGCGGGCCAGCCTTGCTCGGGGCCGAAGATCTCACGCAGGCGCTGGCTGGTCAGCGGCAGGAAGTCATAAGGGCCCGCGAGCCCGACGAAGCCCCGCAGGTCGCGCTGCGACAGGCCCCGCGGCGCCAGATAGCGCGGGTTCACCGCCAGCATGGCCGCGATATGCGCGCCCGCCGAATGGCCCATGACGAACAGCCGGGCCGGATCGCCGCCCTGGGCCGTGGCCTCGCGCTTCGCCCAGGCCAGGGCGGTCGCGCCGTCCTCGATGAAGGTCGGGAAGCGCACTTCCGGGAACAGCCGGTAATCGGGGATGACGCAGACCATGCCCTCGGCGGCCATGGCGGCGCCGAGGAAGTGGTACATGGCGCGGTCGCCCGCCTCCCAGCCGCCACCGTAGTAGAACACCACCACAGGCGCCCCGCGTGCATCCATGGGCGCGTAGACGTCCAGCCTGTGGCGCGGCAGCGGGCCATAGGCGATGTCCTTGGCCACCCGCACGCCGGCGCTCGGCGCCACCGCGTTCAGCAGCGTGACGGGCGAGCAGGCCGAGGCGAGCAACGCCCCCAGGCTGGCGAGCAGCGGCCGGCGCATGGGTTCAGACATCGAAGATCGGCTGGATCAGCCGGGCGAGCCAGCTATGCGCGCGCAGCCGGCCGCTGGTGGAGATCAGGCACACGCATTCCCCGTCCACCGGCAGCGCCACGGGGCAGTGGTCCAGCGCCTCGTCGCCCTCGGCGAAGTCGCCCGCGCGGTATTCGCCGGTCTCGTCCTGGAAGGCACCCTTCAGCACGCAGGCCAGCTCCATGCCCGTATGGCCATGGCCGGGCAGGCAGGCGCCGGGCTTCACGCGGATCAGGTCCAGCCGGGCGCCGTCCGCCCCGCGCCGGATCAGCGGCATCAACCGGATGCCGGGGCCGAGCCAGATCCAGCGCCCGGTCGCCAGTTCCTCGATGGTGGAGGGCACGCGCTGCGCCGGGGCCAGCGGTTCCTGCTCATCGAGCCGGGCCAGGGTGCGTTCCAGCGCATCGCCGGCCAGATCAGCGGGCGGGGCATCCTCCAGCAGGGCGCCGCCCAGCGAGACGCCGAGGCGCGCGGCCTCCCGGCAATCGGGGCACAGGGCCAGATGGGTGCGCACCACCATGGCATGGGCCAGGGGAAGGCTGCCCGCGGCATAGGCCAGCAAGGTGGCGTCGGAGGGATGGTTACCGGTCATTGCATGTCATCCAGCAGCTTCCGCAGCCGCATCATGCCCAGGCGCAGCCGTGACTTGACCGTGCCGAGCGGAATGCCGAGCGCGCGTTCGATCTCCGCGTGCGGGCGTTCGTCAAAGAAGGAGAGCCGCAGCACCTCCAGCTGGTCCGCCGGAAGGTGCCGCAGGGCCTGGTGAAGCCGCGCGCCGCGCTCGGCCTCATCCAGTGCCGTATCGGCCACCGGAGGGGCGGAGGTTTCCAGCTGCGCCGGGTCCAGATGGTCCCGCAGGCGGCTGCGCACCTGGTCCCGCCGCGCGGCATCCAGGCGCCGGTTGCGCGCGATGGTGAAGATCCAGCCCGCGACGCCGGTGCTCGCCGGGTCGAACTGCGCGGCCTGGCGCCAGACCGTCAGCATCGTCTCCTGCGCCAGCTCCTCGGCCCCCGCGGAGGGCAGGCCGAGGCGCATGAGATAGGTCTTCAGCCGGGGCGCGAAATGCGCGAACAGCGTCGCGAAGGCCGCGCGATCGGCCTCGGCCGCGACGCGGCACAGCAGGGCCACGGCTTCCTCGGGGGGCAGCGTGTCGCTCACCCCGCGGGAATCCGACCGCCGCTTGGCTTCATGTCGTGTCGCCAGATCAACCATCACCCCCATAACGGCCGGCGGCCGCATTCGGATCACCGCTTGTTCGGGTGATCCAGACCAGCAGGCCGCCCGTTGCTGGACATGATGACGGCATGGAAGGTTCGCATGGGCAAGCAGCGGCGCGTGGCGGTGGTGGGCACCGGCATCTCTGGCATGTCGGCCGCCTGGCTGCTGTCCCATGCCATGGATGTGACGGTCTATGAGCGGGAGAACCGGACCGGCGGCCACAGCCGCACCGTCGATACCCCCGCGGGCGTGCCGGTCGACATGGGCTTCATCGTCTACAACGAGGCGACCTATCCGAACCTGATCGCGCTGTTCCGCCACCTGGGCGTGCCGACCCAGGCGTCGGACATGTCGTTCGCGGTGTCGCTGGACGGCGGCCGGCGCGAGTATGCGGGCACCGACCTGCGCGGCCTGTTCGCGCAGCCCAGCAACCTGTTGAGCCCCCGCTTCTGGGGCATGCTGCGCGATGTGCTGCGCTTCTATCGCCAGGCACCGCTGGACGCGCCAGGGTTGGAGAGCGAGCTGATCAGCCTGGATGAATACCTGGCCAACCAGGGCTTCGGCCCCGGCTTCGTGCAGGACCACCTGCTGCCCATGGCGGCGGCCATCTGGTCGACCCCGGCCGGCGAGGTCGGCGCCTATCCGGCCACCGCCTTCATCCGGTTCTGCGAGAATCACGGCCTGCTGAAGCTGCGCGACCGGCCGGTGTGGCGAACCGTCTCGGGCGGCAGCCGGGAATATGTCCGGCGCCTGACCGCATCCTTCGAGCATTCCATCCGCCGGGGCTGCGGCGCGGAGGCCATCCGCCGCGACGAGGACGGCGTGCTGGTGACCGACAGCAGCGGCGCCACCGAGCGCTATGACGAGGTGGTGATCGCGACCCACGCCCCCCAGGCGCTGGCCATGCTGGAGGACCCCTCGGACAGCGAGGCCGCGCTGCTGGCCGCGCTGCCCACCTCGCCCAACCGTGTCGTGCTGCATCGGGATCAGACGCTGATGCCCCGCCGGGGGCGTGCCTGGGCCAGCTGGAACTATCTGGACCGGCCCGATGGCGGGCTGTCCGTCACCTATTGGATGGACCTGTTGCAGCGGCTTCCGGGGCCGGAGCGGCATTTCGTGACCCTAAACCCGGGCCGCACTCCGCGCGACGTGCTGCATGAGGAGCATTTCGCCCACCCGCAATTCGATGCCGCGGCCATCCGGGCCCAGCGCGCCCTTTGGTCTCTGCAGGGCACGCGGCGCACCTGGTATTGCGGCGCCTGGTTCGGCGCGGGCTTCCACGAGGACGGGCTGCAGGCCGGGCTCGCGGTGGCCGAGCAGCTGGGCAACATGCGCCGCCCCTGGGATGTGGTGCCCGGCAGCTCCCGCATCCACGCGCTGCCCCAGGGCATCCCCGCATGACCGCCTCCGCGATCTATGAGGGCGCGGTGGTGCATTCCCGGCTGCGCCCGGTCAGGCACCGGCTGCGCTATCGCATGCTGAACCTGCTGCTGGACCTGGACGAGATGCCGGGGTTGAGCGACCGGCTGCGGCTGTTCGGGCATAACCGCCGTGCGCTGTTCTCCTTCCATGATCGCGACCATGGCGACGGCAGCGCGGTGCCGCTCGCGCGGCAGATCGACGGCTGGCTGGCCGGGGCAGGGCTGCAGACCGGCGGGCGCATCCTGGCGCTGTGCATGCCCAGGGTGCTCGGCATGGTGTTCAACCCGATCACCGTCTACTTCTGCCACCGCGCGGACGGCACGCTGCAGGCCATGCTGTATGAGGTGAACAACACCTTCGGCCAGCGCCACAGCTATCTGCTGCCGGTGACGGACCAGGGGCCGGACATCCGGCAGCGCTGCGACAAGCGCTTCTACGTCTCGCCCTTCATGGACATGGACCAGTCCTATGCCTTCCGGCTGACGCGGCCGGGCGAGACCGTGGCGCTGGGCGTCGAGGCCCGCGATGCGGGCGGGCCGCTGCTGTTCGCCGCCTTCTCCGGCAGGCGGCGCGACCTGTCCGATGCCGCGCTGCTGCGCAGCTTCCTGGCCCATCCGCTGCTGGCGCTGCGCGTGCTGGCGGGCATCCACTGGGAGGCGCTGAAGCTGTGGCGAAAGGGCATGCGGCTGCGCCCGCGCCCCGCGGCGCCGGCCGATCCGGTCAGCATCGGCCAGGAAGGATCGAAGGCATGAGCGCGGTTCCGGGCAACGGTCTGGCGGCTTTCCCCCGGCGGGTTCTGCCGCTTCTGGGGCTGGCCGCCGCATCACCCGCGCGGGCGGCGCTGCCGGTGCCGCGCGCGAACCTGCTGGCCTTCCGCATCATGCGCAACGGCAGCGCCATCGGCCGGCATGAACTGCGTTTCGAAACCCGGGGCGACGGCCTGCTGGTGCGGATCAACGTGGAGATCGCGGTGGGCATCGGGCCCATCACGCTGTTCCGCTACACCCACCGTGCGACGGAAAGCTGGACCGGCGACCGCGTCACCGCCTTCCAGGCCGAGACGAACGATGATGGCGAGCGGACGACGATCGCCATGCGGGCGGAGGGCGAGGCGCTGCGCGTCGATAGCAGCAAGGCCGGACGCTATCTGGCGCCGGCTGGTGCCACGCCGGCCACGCATTGGAACCGGCACATGCTGGATAACCCCTTCATCAACACACAGACGGGCGAGGTGATGCGACCCGCCATACGCCCGGCCGAAACCGCGCCCCTTCCCTGGAACGGCGCCCGGACGGCCCGCCGCTATGTGATGACGGGCGATGCCGATCTGGAGAGCTGGTACGACGCGACGCCCGCCTGGGTCGGCCTGCGGTTTCGCGGCAGGGATGGGTCCACCATTCAATACGAGGTGACGTGATGGCCGCTTGGCTAAAGATGTATCTCATCTCGGCGGCGGTGATGCTGCCGATCGATGCCGCCTGGCTGAAGCTGTCGGCCGAGCCGCTGTATCGGGCGCGCATCGGTCATCTGATGCGGGCGGAGGGCTTCGGGCTGGCGCCCGCCGTGACCTTCTACTTCCTGTATCTGGCGGGGGTTCTGGTGCTGGCCCAGCTTCCCGCCGCGACCTGGCAGGGAGCGGCATGGCGCGGCGCGGTGCTGGGGCTGGTGGCCTATGGCACCTATGACCTGACGAACCAGGCGACGCTGCGCGATTGGCCGGTGATGGTGACGGTGATCGACCTGGCCTGGGGAACGGTGCTGACCGCGACGGTCGCCGGGCTGGGGCATTGGCTGGGCGACAGATAGTCCGCCTGCCGGGACGCGATCGTGCCGATCCCGCCGCTTACAAGGCACTGATTGTATGGGGAAAGCCCCGTGGCGCACCCGAAGAGATTCGAACTCCTGACCCCCAGATTCGAGAAGCGAAAATCTATACGTCAAGTAGAGCCATCAAATGACAGGAGACGACAAGTGGTTGAATAGGCTGGGAATTTCCGCGATGGCGCCCTTGGAAATATTGCCAGATGTCGCAGATCGCATCCTGAACCATGCCGCCAGCAGCATGAGCCAGGGCGTGAAGGGTGTGTATCAGGTCGACGACTTCGCCGATGAGAGGGCGAAGGCGCTGCAAGCATGGGCCGATCATGTGCTCGGACCGGCAGAGCGACCAGAGGCAGATAGCAGGCGGGCTGCGTTGCCGCCCGAGAGGGCGACGAAGCCGTCAAGCCGAGAGCGATGGCCAGAGCTGGCAACGGGTGGCGTTCGCGAATAGAGCTCTGCCTGCTCCCGCCCCACCGACGACCTCAAACTATCATTTCCCATTCATGCTCTTGTCTCCATGGCTGTCTACAGCCTGTCTAGACAGGCGGGCAAACAGCGTGACGCAGCTTTCGATCGGACAGCTTTCCAAGCGCTTCGGTGCTGTGGATGTTTTACGTGACATCTCCCTGGATGTCCGGCCTGGCGAGTTCGTCAGCCTGCTGGGGCCTTCCGGCTGTGGCAAATCCACCCTGCTGCGCATCCTATCCGGGCTGGAGCAGGCCGATACCGGCAGTATCCGCCTTGGCGTGCGTGAGCTGACCGGCGTCGCGCCCAGCGAGCGCGACATCGCCATGGTGTTCCAGAATTTCGCGCTCTACCCGCAGATGACGGTGCGGGAGAACATCGCCCTGCCGCTGCGGGTGCGGCGGCTGAGCCGTTGGCGGCGGATGCTGCGCCTGGGCGGGGCAGTGGCGGCCGATATCGACGCGGAGGTTGCGGCCATGGCCCGCACGCTGGAGATCGAGCCTCTGCTGGACCGCAAGCCCGCCGCGCTGTCCGGCGGCCAGCGCCAGCGCGTTGCGCTCGGCCGGGCGCTGATCCGCCAGTCCAGCCTGTTGCTGATGGATGAGCCGCTGTCGAGCCTGGACGCCCGGCTGCGGCTGCAGACCCGCGACGAGATCTCGCAGATCCAGCGCCAGTTCGGCATCACCACCGTCTTCGTCACCCACGACCAGGCGGAGGCGATGGCGATTTCCGACCGCATCGCCGTCATGCTGGGCGGCCGCATCGCGCAGTTCGCGGCGCCGGAGGAGATCTACCGTGCCCCGGCCTCGTTGGCGGTGGCGGAGTTCATCGGCACCACCAGGCTGAACCGCTTCGAAACCCGGGTGGACCAGGGCGGCTTCTTGCGCCTGGGCCCGCACGCGCTGCATCGCGTGGCGCCGGAACTGGCGGGGCAGGATGTCACCCTCGCCTGGCGGCCGGAGGCGTTCCGGCTTTCCGGCGACGGCCTGCCGGTTCTGGTGCGCCGGCTGGAAAGCCACGGTGCCGACAGCTTCCTGCATGGTGAATGCCTGGGCCAGCCGCTGGTCGCGCGGCTGGAGCCCGGCCCCGGCCTGACCGCCGGCGAGACGGTGCGTCTGGAACCCCGCCCCGAGGCCACGCTACTGTTCGATGCGGCGGGGCAAAGCCGGCCCCATGCGCCGGCTATGGCGCTTGCCCATGTCTGACCTGGCGCTCGCAGCACCTCTATCGCGCCCGCTGCCCAAGGGCATTCTGCTGGCCGGCCCGGCCGCGCTGCTGATGCTGCTGTTGCAGATCGGGCCGCTTGTGCTGGTGGTCTGCGCCGCCTTCACCGACTGGCAGCTGGGCGGCGAGGCACCGAATTTCGTCGGCCTCGACAATTTCCGCGCCCTGATCGCGGACCATGACTTCCAGGCCTCGGTGCTGGTCACGGCGCGCTACACGCTGATGGTGGTGCCGGGGGCGCTGCTGCTGGGCCTTGGGCTCGCCATGCTGCTGCAAGGCGCGCGGCGTGGGCGGACGGTTTACCAGACCATCTTCTTCCTTCCCTACATCGCCACGCTGGCGGCGATGTCCATCGCCTGGCAGATGCTGCTGCACCCCTCCTTCGGGCCGGTGAACCAAGGCTTGGCGGCGCTCGGCCTGCCGGTCGCGAACTGGCTGCGCGACGAGAACACGGCACTGCCGGTGCTGGCCCTGATCGGCATCTGGCACGAGACCGGCTTTGCCATGGTGTTCTTTCTGGCGGCCCTCACCTCCGTCCCCACTGAGCTGCACGACGCCGCGCGCATCGACGGGTTGGGCGGCGGCTGGGACCGGTTCTGGCTGGTCACGGCGCCGCATATCGCGCCCATCGCCCTGTTCGTGCTGGTGGTGCTGACGGCCCATGCGGTGATGGTGTTCGACACCGTGGCGCTGCTGACTCAGGGCGGGCCGGGCAATGCCACCCGCGTGCTGCTCTTTGTCATCTACCAGGAGGGGTTCTCTTTCTTCCGCACCAATGTGGCGGCGACGGCCACCGTGTTCTTCCTGGCCATCACGCTGACGCTCGGCATGCTCCAATTGCGGCTCGGCCGGCGCGGGGGCGCGGCATGAGCCGGTGGCGCCACCCGCTTCTGATCCTGGCCGCGGCGTTGATGCTGCTGCCCATTCTCTGGGCCGCGCTGGTCTCGACCAGGCCGCAGGACGCCATCATCGGCGCGCGACTGCTGACGATGCCGAGCCTCGATGCCATCGCCGCCAATTACGGCCGCGCCGTCACCGCCTCGCCGCTGTTCGGCTTCATCGGCAACGGCATCGCGGTCTGCTCGCTGATCCTGTTCTTCCAGGTGCTGATCATGGTGCCGGCCGGCTACGCCCTGGCGAAGCTGCGCTTCCCGGGGCGGGAGACGCTGTGGGGCGGCGTGCTGCTGGGGCTGATGGTGCCGGCACCCGTGCTGGCCATGCCTCTGTTCGTCATGGTCGCGATGCTGGGGCTGATGGACAGCCTGCCGGCGCTGGTGCTGCCCTGGGTGGTGTCATCCCTCGGCATCTTCCTGATGCGCCAGTTCTTCCGCCGCGTGCCTGACGAGATCATCGAGGCCGCGCGGCTGGACGGGTTGTCGGAGCTGGAATTGTTGGTGCGCGTGCTGCTGCCGCTGGCGCGGCCCACGCTGGGCGCCTTCGCCATCATCTCGCTGGTGGCGCATTGGAACGAACTTTACTGGCCGTCCATCGTCGTCACCTCCGCCGAGCGGGCCACGCCCCCCTTCGGCGTCATGCTGTTCCAGACGCAGGAGGCAGGGACCGAGTACGGCGCCCTGATGGCCGGCGCGCTGATCATCGCCTTGCCGCTGGTGGCCGCTTTCCTGCTGCTGCAGCGCCGCTTCATCGAGGGGCTGGTGGCCATGAAGTAGCCACCGCCGCCGCCCGCCTTCCTTCCCCGTTTCCCCGGAGATACCCATGCATCGCCGTTCCATCCTGATGGGCAGCGCCGCCCTGGCTGTGCCCACTATCGCCCGCGCCGCCAATGTCGAAGTCACCGTGCTGTACAGCCAGCCTGGCCTGTACAAGGAAGCGCACGAGACGATCGTGCGCGAGTTCGCCAAGCGCGAGCCCAGCATCACCGTCCGCCTGTTGGCGCCCACTCGCGCCTATGAGGAAGCGGCGAGTGCCGTGCTGCGCGGCGCCGTGACCAACTCCATCCCGGACGTGGTCTATAACGGCACCAACCTGCTGCACCTGTTCGTGGACCGCCGCCTGGCCGTGCCGCTCGACCCCTATATCGCCGCCGATGAGGGTTTTGCCCGCGACGGCTATATCCCGGCGATGCTGTCGACCGGGCATCTGGGCGGCCACCAGTATGCGGTGCCCTTCGCGCTCTCCACGCCCATCACCTTCTACAACGAGCAACTGGTGCGCCGCGCGGGCCTCGACCCCGATGCGCCGCCGGCCGACTGGCCCGGCATGCTGGACTGGGCGCAGCGCATCACCGCTCTCGGCGCACCCGCCAAGGGCATCGACATCAAGTGGCAGACCACCGGCAACTACCTGTTCCAGGCGCTGCTGTTCTCCCATGGCGGCAAGCTGTTGAGCGAGGACGGCAAGCGCGTGGGCTTCGACAGCCCGGAGGGCCTGCGCTCCTTCCAGCTGCTGCGGGAGATGGTGACGCGCGGCGGCATGGCTGACGCCACCGCCGAGCAGGCGATGCAGGACTTCATCGCCGGCAATATCGGCATGCACCTGACTTCCTCGGCCAACCTCAACACGCTGATGGCGCAGATCGGCGAGCGCTACACGCTGCGCACCGCGCCCTTCCCGGTGCCGAACCCCGATGCGCGCATCGTCTCCGGCGGTGCGGCGGCCACCCTGTTCTCCCGCACCGAGGACAAGCGCCAGGCGGCCTACAAGTACATCCGCTTCGCCACCGGCCCGATCGGCCAGACCATCATGGTAAACCACATCGGCTACCTGCCGTGCAGTCGGGTTGCCATCGAGACGCCGGAGCTGCTGGGCAACTACTACGCCCGCGACCGCAACACCCGCACCAGCCTGTCGCAGCTGCCGCGTGCTACAGGCTGGCTGGGCTTCCCGGGGCCGAACAGCCTGAAGGCCATCGATGCGGTCTATGCCGCGATGGAGGCCACCGTCGCCGGCCGCTCCACGCCCGAACAGGCGCTGGCCCGCTCGGTCGAGCAGGTCAACGCGCTGCTGCCGCGCTGATGCGACGGACCCTGCTGCTGGGGGCGTGGCTGGTGGTCGCGGCATGGTTCGCCGCGATCCTGGCCGCGCCAGAGGAAATGGGCACGCTGCGCGACCTGGCGCTGGCGAGCTCGGAGCCCGGCCTCGCGCTGTTGCTGCAGGCGCGCGCGCCATGAGTGACACGGCCCTGCCCATCTACATGCAATTGGCCCACCAGATAGGCAGCGAGATCCGCGCCCTGTACCGCCCCGGAGAGCTGCTGCCCTCCGAGGGCACGCTGACGAAGCGCTTCGGCGTGAACCGCCACACCCTGCGCCGCGCCATCGCGGAGCTGGTGCAGAACGGCCTGCTGGAAAGCCGCAAGGGCGTCGGCAGCTATGTGCTCGACACCGGCATCGAGTACCCGTTGCAGCCCAGCACGCGCTTCACTTCCACGCTGATGGAGCTGGGCCACAGCACCGATACGCGGGTGCTGGAACTGGCCGAGGACCGTGCCGAGGGCGGCGTGGCCCGCGCGCTGCGACTGGGGGAGGGCGCGCCGGTCTTCCGGCTGGAGACGCTGCGCTCGGTTGATGAGCGGCCCTTCTGTCTCATCACCCATTTCATGCCGGCCGCCTGCTGCCCGTACCTGGCGACGGAATACAGGGGCGGTTCTCTGCATGGCTGGCTGAAGGAGCAGCACGGCCTGGCACTGCGCCGGGTCAGCAGTGTCATCAGTTCCATCATGCCGCGGGGCAATGACGCTCGGCTGCTGGGCATCGGCAGTCGTCAGCCGGTGCTGCGGGTGAAGAGCCTCAACGTCTCGGCCGCCGACGCCACGCCGGTGGAATACGCGCTGACCCGCTTCCGGGGCGACCGCGTGCAGCTTTCCGTCGATTTCTGATTGGTGACAACGCAAAGCCCGCCCTGGGCTTAGCGAAGGTTTTTCCCGCGATTTCCCCGCGACCGGCCTGTGGTGAGTTGCCCCCGGTTGCAGACACAGGAGAAGCACCATGTCCGTCCAGACCGATCTCGGCCTGCTGGAATTCGCCCCCGGCCCCATCGGCGGCCCACTCGCCTGGCGCGCCGCCGACCTCGAGCGTGACCAGAGCTGGATCCATCGCCTGAATGCCGAGGAGATCGCCGAGCTGGAGGCGGCCGCCGCCGCCAGCCGTCACATCGACATCCTGGCCCTGCGCCGCGAGGATTTCCCGCTGCCGGGCCTGGCACCCAAGATCGCAACCCTGCGCAGCGACATCCTTAACCGCCTGGGCTTTGCCTACATGCGCGGCCTGCCGGTCGAGCGCTACGACACCGAGACGCAGATGCGCCTGTATTTCGGCCTGTCGCTGCATCTGGGCGACGTGGTGCCGCAGAACCGCAACGGCCACATGCTCGGCCATGTGATCGACATCGGCACTTCGCCCGATGACGTGAACAAGCGCCTGACCCAGACCAATGCCGAGCTCGCTTTCCATTCCGACAGCTGCGACGTGGTGGGGCTGATGTGCATCCACACCGCGAAGGAAGGCGGGGCCAGCGCGCTCGTCAGCGCCATGGCCATCCATGACGAGATGATGCGCACCGCCCCCGACCTGTGCCGCGCCCTGTATGAGCCGCTGACCTGCGACCGCCGCGGCGAGGTGCCGGCCGGCAAGCAGCCCTGGATGCGCATCCCTCTGTTCATGTGGCAGGACAACACCTTTACCGGCTACGCTCCGCTGGAGGCCTATCTGCAATCCGCCCGCCGCTTCGAGGAAGCGCCGCCGATGACGGAACGCCAGTGGCAGGCCATGCGGATGTTCCTGGACCTGTGCAACTCCGACGAGTTCTGCGCGCGCATTCCCTTCGAGCCCGGCGATTTCCAGTTCGTACAGAACCATGTGGTGTTCCACGCTCGCACCTCCTTCACCGACTGGCCGGAAGTCGAGCGCAAGCGGCACCTGATGCGTATCTGGCTGTCCCTGCCGGATGGGCGTGAGCTGCATCCGGCCATCGCAGAGCGCTGGGTGAACATCACGCGCGGCAGCGTCCGCGGCGGGGTGAATATCCCTGAGCGGCGCGCGCTGAACATTCCGCTGAACCCGCTGACGCCGGCTTTCGCTTAAGGTTTCGCCGCGCGCAGCTCTGCCGCCAGCAGGCGCAGGGCTGCGTCCGGCACCTGATTGGCCCGCAGCACTAGGCAGATCGGCCTGGTGAGAGCGGGCGAGAGCGGCCGCGCCACCAGTTCAGGGTGCGGAACGCGCGCTGCCATGCCAGGCACGATGGCGCAGCCGAGCCCTGCCGCCACCAGCTCCCGGATCGCGGCGATGCTGTCGAACTCCATGCCCGGCACCACGCCGTGGCCGCCTTCCTGGAACCAGCGGTCCACCAGGTTGCGCGTCACGCTGCCCCGGGCGTGCAGCAGCAGCGGATGCGCAGCCAGATCGGCCGGCGAGAGTGTTTCCGGCAAGGCGTCGGCCAGCGGGTGGGGCAGCAGGGCCATCAGCGGGTCATGGAACAGCAGTTCCGCCACCAGGCTGGTGGGCACCTCGTCGGGCCCGCCGGTCACCAGGGCGGCGTCCAGCGTGCCTTCCATCAGCGCCTGCAACATGGGAGCGGTGTTGCCGGTACTGACGGCGATCTCGACGCCGGGCAGGGATTGCCGCACGCGGCGCAGGCGCTCCGGCAGGAAGTAGATGCAGGCGGTGGCCCCGGTGCCCAGGCGGATATGCCCGGCATCGCCCGCACGGAAGCGCGTGCCGGTTTCCTGCAGGTGGGTCAGGGCTGCCATGACCTCCCGCGCGGGTTCCAGCAAGGCCTGGCCGGCGGGGGTGGGGTGCAGCCGCGTGCCCACCTTCTCGAACAGGCGCACGCGCAGCTGGCCTTCCAGTTCACGCAGTTGCTGGCCCACGGCGGGCTGGGTCAGGCCCAGGTTGCGCGCGGCGGCGGCGACGCTGCCGAGCTCGACAGTGACCAGAAAGGCCCGGATCTGGCGCAGGGTGAGGCCGTGCATGGGTGCTGACTACCATCAGCCGTTTGCCGGCGCACTCCCGCGCCAGGGCTTTGCGTACAGTGAAGCTTTTCCTTCTTGTGGGAGACGTGCAGCAGGCGCGACATCACCACCGATGGCCCTGAGGCCGAGGAGCGACGATGAGCGAGACGATGATGGCGGCGGCGCTGGGCCGCCCGGTGATCAGGCCTGTGGCGGCCGGGGACATGGCGGCGATCGCCGCGATCTATGGCCACCATGTGCTGCACGGTAAGGCCTCCTTCGAGACGGAAGCGCCGGACACCGAGGAGATGACGCGCAGGCGCGATGCGTTGCTGGAGAAGGGCTACCCCTATCTGGTCGCCGAACTGGATGGCGAGGTGGTGGGCTACAGCTATGCCAGCGCCTATCGCCCGCGCGCGGCCTATGGGGCCACTGTGGAGAATTCCGTGTACCTGCGCGTCGACCGGGCGGGGCGGGGCATGGGTTCGATGCTGCTGGGCGCGCTGATCGAGGCCTGCGTGGCGCGTGGCTATCGGCAGATGATCGCGGTGGTGGGCGACAGCGCCAATCAGGCTTCGGTGCGGCTGCACCTAAAGCATGGTTTCGAGATGGTCGGCACGCTGCGCAACGTGGGGCGCAAGCATGGCTGTTGGTTGGACACTGTGCTGTTACAGCGCGTCTTGGCGTCTGATTGAGGCCAACCATCCGATACAGGGTCTGGCAGCGTGATGGCTTAGATTTTTCTCATTGGAGCAAGCCCTGCTGCTGGTGCGCACTGCACTTGCCATCCATGGCCAGGCGCGCTTCGAGCTGTGGCGGGATCCCGGGGCGCCTCTATACGGCTGGCCACGGCGTGCCGCTGAACCAGTCCAGAGTTCAGGAAAGCGGTTCAGCGGGGTTCAGTTGCTGCAACCCTCCAGCCAGCCCTTAAATCGCGGGTCCCTCCTGGGCCTCCGTCTATACGGGGCACAGTCGCGCGCGCATTCGCTAGTCAGCCGTTGCAGGGAGGGTGCAAGGGGGCTGTTGCAGGGCGGCTGGGTGCAACGCATGCGGTGGCCGCGTGACTTGCTGAGATGAGGGGCATGGACGGAACCGGCGCATTAGGGCTGTTCGGTCGCGAGAGTGAAGCTCAACTCAGGCGCTGATTGCCCGTGATCGCGTTGTCTCGGCTACCCGGGCGCCGTGAGCCAGATAACGCCCGCGTCGCCTGTAACCGACAAGCGACGCCATGCATGGCCATTCCAGGGAGTCCGTCGAGAGCCCGCAACCAAAACGCATGCCAGCTAGAGCATCCTCGCGGACTGCTCGTAATCTACTGAATTTAAAAAGGAAAACCCTGGCGCACCCGAAGAGATTCGAACTCCTGACCCCCAGATTCGTAGTCTGGTGCTCTATCCAGCTGAGCTACGGGTGCTTGCCTTGGGTGGCGCCTATTTGGCTGAGGAAGCGTTCGGGCGCAACCCACCTGCCGCCAAATTATGATGGGTTTTTTGCAGAGGCCCCATGCGGCAAGGTGGCTTGCCAAGAATAAGGGGTTCCGGTTGCCCGGAACCCCCTGAAAGAACGGCGCTTTCGGCGAATCAGCCGGCCAGCTTCTCCAGCTCCCGCACGATGGCCTCGCCCATCACGGCGGTGCCGACGCGCGCGCGGCCGGTCTGCATGATGTCGGCCGTGCGCAGGCCGGACTGCAGCACACGCTCGATGGCCTGCTCGATCAGCGCCGCATCCTCCTCCATGCCGAAGGAGTAGCGCAGCAGCATCGCGAAGGAGAGCAGCTGCGCCGACGGATTGGCGATGCCCTTGCCCGCGATGTCAGGCGCAGAGCCGTGGATCGGCTCATACAGCGCATGGCGCTTGCCGCTGGGCTGCACGGCGCCGAGCGTGGCGGAAGGCAGCATGCCGAGCGAGCCGGTCAGCGCCGCGGCCAGGTCGGACAGCACGTCGCCGAACAGGTTGTCGCCCAGGATGACGTCGAACTGCTTCGGGCGGCTGGCCAGCTGCATCGCGCAGTTGTCGGCGTACATGTTCTCGAGCTCGACATCGGCGTATTCCGCCTTGTGGATCTCGCCCACCACGGCGCGCCACAGGCGGCCGGACTGCATGACGTTCGCCTTCTCGACGCTCGTCACCTTGTTGCGCCGCTTGCGGGCCAGGTCGAAGGCGACACGCGCCACGCGGGCGATCTCGTCCTCATGATAGATCTGGGTGTCGAAGCCGGTGCGCTTGCCGTCGGCGCCCGTGGTCACGCCGCGGGGCTCACCGAAATACACGCCGCCCGTGGTCTCGCGCACGATCATGATGTCGAGGCCGGAGACGAGGTCGGCACGCAGGGCCGAGGCCTCGGCCAGCGGCTCCATCACCACCGCCGGGCGCAGGTTGGCGAACAGCTGCAGCTCCTTGCGCAGGCGCAGGATGCCGAGCTCGGGGCGCTGCTCGAAGGGCAGGCTGTCCCACTTGGGGCCGCCCACGGAACCGAACAGCACCGCATCGGCCGCCTTGGCGCGGGCGACGGTGGTGTCGGAGCAGGGGGTGCCCTCCGCGTCGATGGAGATGCCGCCAACGAGGCCTTCCTCGACGTCGAAGGAGACGGCGCGGCGGGCCTGCATCCAGTCCATCACGCGACGGACCTCGCCCATGACCTCAGGGCCGATGCCGTCGCCGGGCAGGATCAGCAGTTTCTTGTTGGCGGACATTCTGTTTCCTTCAGGCAAACAGCCAGGGCGCCGCGGCGCGGCGCTTGGCTTCATAGTCGTCGATGGACGGGGCGTGCTGCAGCGTCTGGCCGATGTCGTCCAGGCCGTTGAGCAGGCAATGGCGGCGGAAGGGGTCCACCTCGAAGGGGATTTCCTCGCCGTTCGGGCGCACCACCACCTGGCGCTCCAGGTCGATGGAGATGCGGGCGTTGGAACCCATCTTCGCGTCTTCCATCAGCTTCTCGCAGATCTCACGCGGAAGCTTGATGGGCAGGATGCCGTTCTTGAAGCTGTTGCCGTGGAAGATGTCGGCGAAGTCCGGCGCGATCACGCAGCGGATGCCGAAATCGAGCAGCGCCCAAGGGGCATGTTCGCGCGACGAGCCACAGCCGAAATTCTCATAGGCGATGAGGATCTCGGCCTGGCGGTAGGGTTCCTGGTTCAGCACGAAATCCGGGTTCTCGGAGCCATCCGCCTTGTAGCGCATGTCCGCGAACAGGTTCTTGCCCAGGCCCGAGCGCTTGATGGTCTTGAGGAAGCGCGCGGCGATGATCTTGTCGGTGTCGACATTGGCCATCGGCAGCGGGGCGGCGACGCCCGTGAGCGTGGTGAAAGCCTTCATCAGACGAGCTCCCTCACATCGGCCAGATGGCCCGTGACGGCGGCGGCCGCCGCCATGGCCGGCGAGAGCAGGTGGGTGCGCCCACCGGGGCCCTGGCGGCCTTCGAAATTGCGGTTGCTGGTGCTGGCGCAGCGCTGGCCCGGCGTCAGCTTGTCCGGGTTCATGCCGAGGCACATGGAGCACCCGGCCTCACGCCATTCGAAGCCGGCGTCGAGCAGGATCTTGTCCAGCCCTTCCTGTTCTGCCTGCTGCTTCACCAGGCCCGAGCCCGGCACCACCATGGCGCGCACGCCCGGGGCCACGCGGCGCCCCTGCGCGACGGCGGCGGCGGCGCGCACGTCCTCGATGCGGGAATTGGTGCAGCTGCCGATGAACACGACATCGACCTTCACATCCGTCAGCTTCTGGCCGGGGACGAGGCCCATGTAGTCCACCATGCGCTGCATCTGCGCGCGGCGGGTCTCATCGGTCGCGCTGGCGGGGTCAGGCACCGTCGCGGTGATCGGCAGCACGTCCTCGGGGCTGGTGCCCCAGGTGACCTGCGGCACGATGGTCGCGGCGTCGAGGGTGACTTCCTTGTCGAACACGGCACCCGCGTCGGAAGGCAGCGACGACCACCAGGCCACCGCGCGGTCCCAGGCCTCGCCCTTCGGCGCGAAGGGGCGGCCCTGCACGTAGTCGAAGGTGGTCTGGTCCGGGGCCACCATGCCGGCGCGCGCACCGGCCTCGATGGACATGTTGCACACGGTCATGCGGCCGGCCATGTCGAGCGCACGGATGGCCTCACCCGCGAATTCGATGACGTGGCCGGTGCCGCCGGCGGTGCCGATCTTGCCGATGATGGCCAGCACGATGTCCTTGGCGGTGCAGCCGGCGGGCAGGGTGCCGTTCACCGTCACGCGCATGTTCTTGGCCGGCTTCTGCAGCAGCGTCTGGGTGGCCATCACGTGCTCGACCTCGGACGTGCCGATGCCGAAGGCCAGCGCGCCCAGCGCGCCGTGGGTCGAGGTATGGCTGTCGCCGCACACCAGCGTCATGCCCGGCAGGGACAGGCCCTGCTCGGGGCCGATGACATGGACGATGCCCTGACGCACGTCATCCAGCGGGATGTAGGGCACCCCGAACTCGACGACGTTCTTTTCGAGGGTCGCGATCTGCAGCGCGCTCTCAGGCTCGTTCACCGCGGTCAGGCGGTCGGCGCTGGTGGGCACGTTGTGATCGACCACGCCGATGGTGGCATCGGGGCGGCGAAGCTTGCGGCCAGCGGCACGAAGCCCCTCGAAAGCCTGGGGGCTCGTGACCTCATGGATGAGGTGGCGGTCGATGTAGAGCAGCGAGGTCCCGTCCTCGAGCGTCTCGACCACATGCGCGTCCCAGATCTTGTCGAATAAAGTGCGGGGCTTCTCGGCCATGGCGTTTCCTGGCTAGTGGCTGTCGTTGATTGGCTTACGGACGCAATCAACCATTCGTCGGACAAAAGAAAAAGGGGGCCGGCAGTGCCGACCCCCCTTTGAGAACAGAAAGGCCGCGCATGGCGGCCCTTCCGAAATCACTCGGCGGTGGTTGCGGCAGGCGCCGCGCTGGACCGCAGGCCCATCTTCTCGGCGATGCGAGCAGACTTGCCGGTGCGGCCGCGCAGGTAATACAGCTTCGCGCGACGGACCTTGCCGCGGCGGACCACCTGGATCTCGGCCAGCGACGGGGAATACAGCGGGAACACGCGCTCCACGCCCTCACCGTAGGAGAGCTTGCGGACGGTGAAGTTGCTGTGCACGCCCTTGTTGGAGCGCGCGATCACCACGCCCTCGAAGGCCTGGGTGCGGATACGCTCGCCTTCCTTCACGCGCACCATCACGCGCAGCGTGTCGCCCGGCGCGAAATCAGGCACGGCGCGGGCCGCGAGGAGCTTCGCCTGCTGTTCGGCGTCGAATTGCTGAAGAAGGTTCATCGTCACAGTCCTTGTCGAGCCGCGGCGTATAGAGGCAGTCGGAGCCCCGCGCAAGCCCGTATTTTGCGGTTTTTAGGAATGCTGTCCGCGGTTGGCCAAAAAAGCGTTCCAGAGGTCCGGGCGGCGGCTTTCCGTCACTTTTTCGGCCTGCTCACGGCGCCAGCGGGCGACCTCGGCGTGATTTCCGGACAACAGAACGGAAGGGATCTCACGCCCGTTCCATTCGGCCGGGCGGGTGTATTGCGGGTATTCCAGCAGCCCGGCGGAGAAGCTTTCCTCCACCGCGCTGTCGATGCCGCCCATCACCCCCGGCAGCAGCCGGATGCAGGCGTCGAGAATCGTGAGCGCCGCCAGTTCCCCGCCCGACAGCACGGCGTCGCACAGCGACACCTCCTGCATGTTGCGGGCCTCGATCACGCGCTGGTCCATGCCTTCGTACCGGCCGCAGAGGATGACGAGGCCGGGGCCGTCCGCCCATTCGCGCACCCGCGCCTGGGTCAGCGGCGTGCCGCGCGGGGTCATCACCAGCAGGGGGCGGTCGCCGGGGTTGGCGGCCTCGATGGCGGCGTCCAGAACATCCGGGCGCAGCACCATGCCCGCACCGCCGCCGGCCGGGGTGTCGTCCACCTGGCGGTGGCGGCCGAGGCCGTGCTCGCGGATCTGCCGGGCCTCCATGCGCCACACGTCGTCACGCAGCGCGCGCCCGGCGAGCGACAGGCCGAGCGGACCGGGGAACATCTCCGGGAACAGCGTCAGGACGGTGGCGTGCCAGGTCATTCCTCAGCTTCGCCTTCAGGAGGCTTCACCTCGGTCTCCAGCGGCGGGTCTACGGTGATGCGGCCGGCCTTGATGTCCACCACCGGCACGGCGGCCAGGGTGAAGGGCACCAGCCGTTCCGGCGGGCCGGACAGCGTCAGGAACGCGCCCGCGCCGTGATCGTCCACCGCGCGCACCTGGCCCAGCGGCTTGCCGTCGGCCGTGAAGGCCTGCAGGCCCACCAGGTCGGTCAGGTAGAACTCGTCCGCCTCGGGTTCCGGCAGGCGGTCGCGCTCGACATACAGCTTGGTGCCGGTCAGCGCCTCGGCTGCGTTGCGGTCGGCAACACCCTGGATCTGCACCAGGTCGGCACCGCGCGGCGACAGCACATATTCCCGCCCGCGCTCGTCGCGCAGCGGGTTGTAGCTCTCGATCGGCGCCTCGCAATGGGCCTTGAGACGAAGAAGGCCGCGCACGCCATGTGCGCGGCCCAGTTCGGCCATCAGAATGAGCGATGGCATCAGGCGTTCAGCCGGCGGCTGCGGCCGCGCGCTCCTGCGCCTTCTTCTTCGGCAGGTTCTGCTTGGTCTGCTTCGGCATGAAGGGGGCGGGGGCCAGGCCGGCCTTGCCCAGGAAGCGGGCCACGCGGTCGGTCGCGACGGCGCCGTTGCTCAGCCAATGCGTGATGCGCTCATTGTCCAGGCGCACGCGCTCGGCGTGGTCGGTCGCCAGCATCGGGTTGTAGCTGCCCACCTTCTCGATGAAGCGGCCGTCGCGCGGGCTGCGGCTGTCGGCCACCACGATGTGGTAGTAGGGGCGCTTCTTGGCGCCGGCGCGGGCCAGGCGGATCTTCAGGGACATAGAATTACTCCGTTCTCTAGAAAGGTCGTTTGTTACCAAGGCCGGGGATGAGGGAGCCCAAACCGCCCCGCATCAGCCCCTTCTGGCCGAGCTTGTTCATCCGCTTCATCATCGCGGACATGTCGTCGAACTGCTTCAGCAGGCGGTTCACATCCTGCACCTGCACGCCGCTGCCGGCCGCGATGCGCTTCTTGCGCGACGCCTTGATGATGTCCGGCGCGCGGCGTTCCTTGGCGGTCATCGAGGAGATGATCGCCGCCTGGCGCTTCAGGATGCTCTCATCCAGGTTGGCGCCCGCCATCTGCTGCTTGATCTTGCCGACGCCGGGCAGCATGCCGAGGATGCCCTGCAGCGAGCCCATCTTGCCGATCTGCTCCAGCTGCTTCGCGTAATCCTCAAGGGTAAAGATACCCTTCTGCATCCGGGCCGCGAGCTTCTCGGCCTCGGCCTGGTCGATCGTCGCGGCGGCCTTTTCGACCAGCGAGACGATGTCGCCCATGCCCAGGATGCGCCCGGCGATGCGCTCGGGGTGGAAATCCTCAAGCGCGTCGAGCTTTTCGCCCGCGCCCAGCAGCTTGATCGGCGCGCCGGTGACGGCCCGCATGGACAGGGCCGCACCGCCGCGCGCATCGCCATCGACGCGCGTCATGACGATGCCGGTGACGCCCACCTTCTCGTGGAACTCACGCGCGGTGTTCACCGCGTCCTGGCCGGTCATGGCATCCACGACCAGCAGGGTTTCGTGCGGGGTGGCGAAGCGCTTGACCTCGGCCACCTCGGCCATCAGGGCCTCGTCGATCGCGAGGCGGCCGGCGGTGTCGAGGATGACAACGTCGTACAGTTCGCGCTTGGCGGTATCGAGCGCGCGGGCCGCGATTTCCAGCGGGGTCTGGAACGGGATGATCGGCAGCGAGGTGACGCCGGTCTGGTTCGCCAGCGTTGCCAACTGCTGCTGGGCGGCCGGGCGGTGCACGTCGAGCGACGCCAGCAGCACCTTCTTGCGGTCGCGGTTCTTCAGCCTGAGCGCGATCTTGCCCGAGCTGGTCGTCTTGCCCGAGCCCTGCAGGCCCACCATCAGGATGGCCACGGGGGCAGGGGCGTTCAGGTCGATGCCGGTTGGCGCGCCGGCGCCGCCCAGGGCCTCGACCAGCGCATCGTTCACGATCTTCACGACCTGCTGGCCGGGGGCGACCGAGCGGATCACCTCCTGGCCCACGGCGCGCTCACGCACCTTGTTGATCAGGTCACGGGCAACGGGCAGTGCCACGTCGGCTTCCAGCAGCGCCACGCGGACCTCACGCAGGGCGGCGGACACGTCCTCCTCGGACAGTGCGCCGCGGCCGCGCAGGCGGTCAAAGACCGCGGTCAGCTTGCCGGAAAGGCCTTCGAACAAAGGGCACTCCAAACGATATCGCGCCGCTGCGCGAATCTCGCGGAGCGGCGGGGCGACCCCACCATGGGGCGGCCTTCAGCGGGCATGGGCCCACGGGGGCGGTGGATAGGCGCGTTGGGGTGGGGGAGTCAAGCGGGGCGTAGTGATCTTCTTTTTCTGGAGAAAAAGAAGCAAAAAGACTTTTGCAAGTGGGCGGATCGCCAGAGACAAAGGTGTCACTTCACCCCTGGCGCCACATCAAATTAGTAGAAGTTTTTTGGTTCTTTTTTCCAAAAAAGAACGTTCTTTCAGGCCGCCTGCCCGGGCGCCTTCACCTCCAACCCATACCCGTCCATCAGCCTTTGCCCCAGCGCATCCGCACCCTTCCAATCATAGGTGCGATAGCTGTGCCCGCGCGTCACATACTGCCCGCCGGCATAGAACATCTCATATTGCAGGTGCCGGCTGGCGAATTCGCTGCCCACCGCGTCCCAGCACAGTTTCAGCAGCTTCACGCGCTCCTCGCCGCTCATCGCGGGCGAGATCTGCGTCAGGGAGATCAGCCGCGCCAGATCCTGGTTCGCGAAATCCTCGACGGAGGAAGGCAGCATCAGCATCGCGCCGCCGGCCAGGTCGCGGATGGCGGCGACGATCTGCGGGTAGGTCTCCTGGCTCTGTACCTGCGCGGCATAGAGCAGGTGCTTGTTCGGCATCCAGTAGCCGTTCACCAGCTGGCCCGCGGCCTCCATGCCATAGACCATGCCCTCGATGATGGCGGCCAAGGACGCCAGCTTGCCCAGCTGCTCCCGCACGGCGGGGAAGTTCACGGTGCCGATCGTGCGCGCCACGCCATGGGCGAGGCCCACCAGGAAGCGCAGCTTCACCGAGAGCCGGATCTGCGCCTGGTAGTTCTGGTAGACGTGGGCGAAATTGTCGTGCAGCTGCGCGCGGCACATGTCGGTGTTGCGGTGGATGAACACGCGTTCCCACGGCACCTTCACGTCGTCGAAGAATATCAGCGCGTCGTTCTCGTCGAAGCGGTAGCTCAGCGGATTGTCGTATTCGCTCAGCGCGTGCGCCTCGAAGGATTTGCGGGAGAGCATCTTCATGCCCTTCGCATTCATCGGCAGCGCGCAGGAGAAGGCGAGATGCTCCTCGCCCGGCTTCAGCGGCTGGCCGGAGCCCACGAAGATCTCATTGGCCATGATGGCGCTGGTGGCGAACAGCTTGGCACCCCGGATGGTGATGCCGGCGCTGTCCTCGTCCACGATGCGGGCCACCATGTCCTCGGCGCCGGCGCCCTGGTCGCCGAAGGCCTTGGAGCGGTCACCCTGCACGTTGTTGATGACATAGGTGAGGAAGATGTCGTTGCGGCGGGCATCCTCGTACCAGCCCCGGAAGGCCTTGGCGCGCCTGGGGTCATAATCCTCCAGCACCTGGATGCCCATGTACTGGGCGGAGACGGAGGAAGCCACGTGGTCGGGAGAGCGGCCGAGGAAGCCGCAGGTGAGTTCCGCCCATTCCACCAGCGCCTTGCGGCGTTCCACCATCTCCTCATAGCTGCGCGGGTGCTGCCAGGCGCGGTTGACGCGGCGGCCGGGTTCCAGCTCGAAGGTCATGCGCTCGATGTTCGCGGGTGCGGCCTGGTGGTCGTAGAGCATGGCGGCGGAGGCCACGGCATTGCGATAGGCGGGGGCGAGGCTGACATCGCCCACCAGCTTGCCATCCAGATACACCGCGCGGCCGTCGCGCACGCTGCGCAGGTGCTCCGTGCCGTTCTTCACCATGGTCATGCCGCGCGTGCCCTCTGTCCGTTTCGGATGAGTGTAAATACCTTTGTTAGAAAGCTAAATCAATCTGAATGCGCCGTCGGCGGGTCGGACAGGCCCAGATGCCCGCGCAGGGTCGTGGCGGTGTAGGCGGTGCGATACAGCCCGCGCGCCTGCAGGATCGGCACCACCTGGTCCACGAACTCCACCACGCTGGTGGGCGACAGGGCCGGCAGCAGGTTGAAACCGTCCGCGGCCCCGTTCAGGAACCAGTCCTGCATCACGTCGGCCACCTGTTCGGCCGTGCCCACCACGGTGTTGTGGGTGTTGCCGATGGCCGTGCTCTCATACAGCTGGCGGATCGACCAGTTGTTGCGCTTGGCCAGGTCATGGATCAGCTTGGCCCGGGTCGCGAGCGGCTTGTCCTTGCGCAGTTCCGGCACCGGGCCGTCGATGTCGTGGTCCGACAGGTCGCCAAAGATGGCGCTGAGGTAGCGCAGCCCCACCTTGGGGTCGATCAGCTTCTGCATGGCGCGGAAGCGGTCGCGGGCCTCCTGCTCGGTGGCGCCGATCACGGGAAGCAGTCCGGGCATGATCTTCATGTCGTCGCGCTCGCGGCCGTATTTGGCCATGCGGGACTTCAGGCCCTCATAGAAGCGCTGGGCATCCTCGATGCGCGGCTGCACGGAATAGACGACGTCGGCGGTGCGGGCCGCCAGCTCCTGGCCTTCCTCGGACGCACCGGCCTGGATGATGATGGGCCGCCCCTGCACCGAGCGCGGCGTGCCGAGCGGCCCCTTCACGCGGAAATGCTTGCCGACATGGTTCAGCGTGCGGACGCGGGCGGGGTCGAACAGGTATCCGCTGGCGCGGTCATACACATAGGCGTCGGGCGCCAGGCTGTCCCACAGGCCCAGCACCACATCCACATATTCCTCCGCGCGCTCATAGCGCGTGGATTTGTCGAGGATGGAGGAGGATCCGAAATTCTCCGCCTCCTCGTCCTGGAAGGAGGTGACGACGTTCCAGCCGGCCCTTCCCTTGCTCAACAGGTCCAGCGAGGCAAAGGAGCGCGCGGTGTGGAAGGGCGTGCCGAAGGTGGTGGAGGTGGTGGCGGCGAGGCCCACATGCTTCGTCAGCTGCGACAGCGCGGAGAGCAGCGTCACGGGCTCGAAGCTGCCGCGGCTCGTGCGGCCGGTCACACCCTTGGGGATGTCGATCATGGTGAAGGTCAGGAAATCGGCCAGGAACACCATGTCGAACAGGCCGCGTTCCGCGACCTGGGCCAGGTTCAGGTAGAAGCCGAAATCATTGATGCCGTCGGGCGGGACGGAGGGATCGAGCCAGGCGCTGTGGTGATAGCCGTGGCCGGCCATGGAAAGGCCGAGCCTGATCTGCTTTGCGGGCCGTTCCATCGCCTCAACCTCCTGCGGTACAGGGGCAGGCTAGGCGCTGATTAGCTTTCTTGTAAAGGTAAGAAAGTTTCCTACTTGGCGCCGGCGCGCCGCCGGGCCGGCAGCACATCGCCGGTCGCGGCCGGCTGGACGTCCGCGGTTTCGGCCAGATAGCGCTGGAAGGCCACCGCCTGCTCGGAGGAGGCGACGACCTTGTCCACCAGGCGCAGCAGCTCGTGGAACTCATCCGAATCGAGCGTGCCGAACTGGATGTCGTTCACCTGGCGCTGGCGCGGCGCGAGCCGGCGCAGCAGGTCCCGCCCGCTGGCCGTCACGCTGAGGCGGACGCGACGCCGGTCGATCGGGTTCTCATCCTTCGCGACCAGCCCCTGCTGCGCCAGCTTGTTCGTCACGGTGGTGACGAAGGCGCCGCTGAGATGCAGGTGGTCGGCCACGGTGCGCACGCTGACATCGCCCTGGTGCGACAGGTGATTGATGGAGATCAGCACCGTGTATTCGACGCCAGCCAGGCCGATCACGGCGCCATGGCCGTCCCGCACGGCCTCATGCCGGGCGCAGAAGGCCAGCAGGCTGTGCACCAGGCGGCGGAAGACGAAGTCAGAGCCGTCCACGAGCAATTCGGGTCGCGATACCGTGAGCGCGGCCGCCGCTGATTCCGGCGCGGCGGCGGGCTTGCGGCGAGGGCGGGCGGTGCCACTGTTCCGGGCCGGCTTCAAGATCGGGATTCTCCTGGTCGGCCAGCGCCCCGCGAGGCGATCATGCCCATGACTTCACAACGATATCTGACGATTTCGGCCGGCCGCGTCAATGTCGGGATGGCAACGGGTTCAAGCCAGGCCGCGGCGCGGCGCCGTGTTCGATTTTCAAAATAGCTAACTTGACGAGCAATATCCGTCCCGGCCATGCTGCTATCGCCCGAAGGAAGCCGCCCGACAAGTGCGCGGCAGGTGGACGGGCGGGGCGCCATCACGACTCTCAAGCCACCGCTGTCTCCAGTGGGTGGGAAAGGATCGTCCTGCGCATGCATAGCCCTCTATCACGCCGCGCCTTCCTGGGCACCGGTCTTTCCCTGCCCGCGCTGGCCCCGGGTGCCGCGATGGCCCAGGCTTACCCCGATCGCTCACTGCGGCTTATCGTGCCCTTCACGCCCGGCGGCACGGTCGATCTGGTCGGCCGCCTGGTGGGCAACAAGCTTTCGCAGAATATCGGCCAGCCCATCGTGATCGAGAACCGGGGTGGTGCCGGCGGCGGCATCGGGTCGGTCGCCACGGCGCGCTCGGCACCTGACGGCTACACCTTCATGGTCGGCTCGACCTCCACCGTCAGCATCCTGCCGCAGATCAATTCCCAGGCCGGCTACGACCCTGAGCGCGATTTCACCGCCCTCAGCCAGGCCGCCTATGTGCCGCATGTGCTGGTCATCAACACCGACATCCCCGCCCGCAACCTGACGGAGCTGGTCGCCTGGGCGAAGCAGGACGGGCGTGGCCTGGCCATGGGTTCCAGCATCGGCACCCCGCATCACCTGGCGGCGGAGCTGCTGCACCAGTCCACGGGCGTCGAGGTCATCCATGTGCCGTTCCGCGGTGGTGGCGAGACCCATGCGGCCCTGGTGTCCGGCACCATCCAGGCCTCCTTCGTCGAGCTGTCCGTGGCGGCGCCCCACATGGCCAGCGGCCGGCTGCGCGCGGTGGCCATCGCATCGCGCGAGCGCGTGCCCAGCCAGCCCGACCTGCCGACCATCATCGAGCAGGGCTATCCGAATTTCGAGATCACCTCCTGGTTCGGCTTCTTCTTGCCGAAGGCGACCCCGGCCGGCATCTCGGCCAGGCTGGGCGAGGAGGTCATCAAGGCCACCCGCGACCCCGAGGTGACGGAGCGCCTGACCACCGTGGGTGCGACGGTCGTCGCGAGCCGCCCGCCCGAGTTCGAACAGTTCATCCAGCGGGAGCGCGCCAAATGGGCCGTGGCCATCCGCGCGCTGAACATCACCGACAGGAGCTGAACTTGGGTTCCAAACTGCTGATCACG
The DNA here is from genome assembly GCF_004005855.1 of Rhodovarius crocodyli. Lineage (GTDB taxonomy): Bacteria > Pseudomonadota > Alphaproteobacteria > Acetobacterales > Acetobacteraceae > Rhodovarius > Rhodovarius crocodyli. The sequence goes on along the minus strand of NZ_SACL01000008.1, from coordinate 100,793 downwards.
GGCGGCGAGGAGGCAGCATTCGAGGCCGCCTTCGCCTCCGGCGCCACCGCCATCGCGCTGGACCTGGAGGACACGGTGCCCGACGCGCTGAAGGACGCGACGCGGGCGCTGGTGCCTTCCTTCCTGGCGCGGGGCCGGGCGAAGGGCTGCCATGTGGGGGTGCGGATCAGCGCGTTGTCGACCCATGACGGGCTGCGGGATATCCTGATGCTGCAGCAGATGGCCGAGCAGCCCGACTCCCTGGTGCTGACCATGGTGGAAAGCCCCGCGGAACTGGTGCTGCTGGACGAGTTGCTGTCCGGCCCCTGTGCCGGCCTGCCGCTGAACGTCATCATCGAGACGCCGCGCGCCATCGCGGCCGTCGATGAGATCGCCCGGGCCTGCAGGCGCGTCGAGGCACTGTCCTTCGGCGGCAAGGACCTGTCCAAGGCGCTGGGTGCCAAGCGCGAGTGGGAGCCGCTGTATTACGCCCGCAGCCGCGTGGTGAACGCCGCGCATGGCGCGGGCATCGGCTGCTATGACGAGCCCTTCCACCCCCGCGACGACCTGGAAGGGCTGCGCCTGAACTGCGAGCGGGTGAAGGCCATGGGCTTCACCGGCAAATCCACCACCGACCCGCGCCACCCCCGCGTCATCAACGGCGTGTTCGGCTGAAACAGGCGGTGCGATGCGCGCCGCGCCATGCAGCCATACCCGCGCGCCGTCTACGCCGGGCCCGCCTTAGCGGCGATCCTGGCGGCAGTATCGGGGTACTGCCGCCATGAATTCAGCCACTGTCGCCGGCGCCGCGCCGCGCACCCATTTCGCCGTCCTGCTGGTGCTGGCGCTGACCCATCTGCTGAACGACCTGATCCAGTCGCTGATCCCGGCGGTGTACCCGATCATCAAGGACGCCTACGGGCTGGATTTCGTCCAGATCGGCATGATCACCCTGACCTTCCAGGTCGCGGGCTCGCTGTTCCAGCCGGCCGTGGGCTACTACACCGACAAGCACCCGATGCCCTATTCCACCGTGGTCGGCATGATGTTCACGCTGTCCGGCCTGGTCTGCCTGGCCTATGCGTCCAGCTACCCGCTCATTATCGTCTCGGCCGCCTGCATCGGGCTCGGTTCCTCGATCTTCCACCCCGAGGCGACGCGCATGGCGCGCAATGCCTCGGGCGGACGGCACGGCTTCGCGCAGGGGCTGTTCCAGGTGGGCGGGCAGGCGGGCGGCGCGCTGGGGCCGCTGGCGGCGGCCCTGTTCATCGTGCCGCATGGCCAGGGCAGCCTGGTGTGGTTCGCCTCCGCGGCGCTGCTGGCCATTTTCCTGATGGTCTGGATGGCGGGGCACCACAGCGCGATCCGCCGCCAGGTGGCGGGTGCGCGCAAGGCCGGGCCCACGCAGTCCCCTTACTCCACCGGCACCATCGTCGTGGGCATCACGGTGCTGATGCTGCTGATGTTCTCCAAGAACGCCTACAGCGAGAGCTTCCGCTCCTTCTACACCTTCTACCTGATGGACCGCTTCGGGGTGTCCATCCAGTTCTCGCAGATGATGCTGTTCGTGTTCCTGGTGGCCTCGGCCGGCGGCGCGCTGTTCGGCGGCATGATCGGCGACCGCATCGGGCGCGACCGGGTGATCTGGATCTCGGTGCTGGGTCCGCTGCCGCTGACCCTGATGTTGCCTTATGCCGACCTGTTCTGGACCGGCGTGCTGAGCATCATGATCAACGTGATCATGGCCAGCGCCTTCGCCTCCATCATGCTGTACGCGATGGAGCTGGTGCCGGGCCGGGTGGGGCTGATCGGCGGTCTGTTCTACGGGCTGAACTTCGGTCTGGGCGGGATCGCGGCGGCCATACTGGGCGGGCTGGCGGACACGATCGGGATCGAGAGGGTGTATAACCTGTGCTCGTTCCTGCCGCTGGTGGGGCTGCTGGCGTGGTTCCTGCCGAAGATACGGCGAGGGTAGGAGGGGCGGGGCCGGGACCGTAGCGGCCCTGGCCCCCTAGGAGTTGGCGCCACACCCTGATGGCCTTGACGTTAGTATTAAAAATGGCGCCCGCTTATCCAGCAGAGGCGCCAACTGATATCAGGTGGAGTTTGAGGGGCAGCGCCCCTCAATGGGGAGCAAAGCCCCCGTTCAGTGCCGCCCCAGCAACACCAGCACCACCCCCGCCACCACGATCAGCGCGCCGACGCGTTCCGTCAGGCTCGTGCGCTCCTTCAGGTAGAACCGGCTGGCGAGCAGGGTGAAGAGGATCTCCACCTGGCCCACCGCGCGCACCATCGCCACCGGCGCCAGCGCGAAGCCCGAGAACCAGCAGGCGGAGCCGCTGGCCGAGAGCGCGCCCACCCACATGGAATCCTTCCAGTTGGCGAAGACGCGGCGCACCTCGCCCGGTTCGCGCCACAGCATCCAGCTGCCCTGCATGATGGTCTGCATGCCGTTGATGACCACGAGGCACACCAGCGCCTTCAGCACCGGGTCATCGCCGTCCAGCGCGATGTTGGCGGATTTGATGAAGATGGAGCAGATGGCGAAGCAGCTGCCGGCACCGATGCCCAGCAGGGCCCCGCGCTGCAGGCTGGCCTCTATGAAGGCGCCGACGGAGAAGCCCTTGCCGGCGAAGGAGAGCGTCAGCACCCCCGACACGCTCAACGCGATGCCGGCCCAGGAGAGGGGGGAGAGTGTCTCCCCCAGCAGGAACAGGGCGATGAAGGCCGCCTGGATGGCCTCGGTCTTGGAATAGGCGGTGCCGACCGCGAAGCCCCGGCTGTCGAAGCTCATGATCAGCAGGTTGGTGCCCAGGATCTGCCCCAGCCCGCCCAGCATGCAATAGAACAGGAACAGCGGCGTGAAGCTGCCGAAACTGCCGCCGAACAGGGCGAGGTAGGTGCCCAGGATCACGAACCCCGCCGGCACGCCGTAGAGGAAGCGAACCACCCCGGCCCCGTTCACGGAAAGCTTGCCGCGCAGCTTCTGCTGCTTGGCGGTCCGCCAGGTCTGGAACCCGGCGGCGGAGACGGTGAACAGGATCCAGGGCGGTATCATTTTTATCCCTCAGACGCCGGGTGCGCGCATCCGCGCGCTTGGCTTCGCCGGATTTCCGGCGGGCCGCATTCACGGCCTTGCATACGGAATCAGTCTACGGAGGCGCCGGATCGGCGGATGATCTCGGCCCAGCTCGCCACGTCCCGCCGCTGGATGGCGGCGAATTCGGCGGGGGTGGAGACCGGCGGGGGCGAGATCGCCTGGTTCATCACCAGCCATTCGCGGAAGTCGGACGCGTTGATCACCCGCTGCACGGCGTTGTTGATGGTGTTCACGATCTCGGCCGGCATGTGGGCAGGGCCGAACAGCCCGTACCAGGTGGTGGAGACGAAGCCCGGCAGGTTGCAGGCCTCGGCCACCGTCGGGATCTCGGGGGCGGCAGGCAGGCGCTGCGCCGTCGTGACCGCAAGCCCACGCGACAGGCCCTGGCGGATGCCGCCGAGCGCCGGGCCCGACTGGTTCAGGAAGATGTCCACGTCGCCCGACAGCATGGCGGCCTGGGCGCCCGGCTGGCCGCGATAGGGAACGTGCAGCAGCTCCACCCCCGCGGCCGAGGCGAACTGCGCCCCCGCCAGATGGGTCGAGGCGCCATTGCCGGTGGAGGAATAGGACACCGCCTGCGGCCGGGCGCGCGCGGCGGCCAGCACATCGGGGCAGCTGCGCAGGTTGGGCCGCTTCTCGATGCTGACCGTCAGGATGTTCGGCACATCGCCCAGATGCGTGATCGGGGTGAAGCTGTCGATCACGTTGAAGGGCAGGTTGCGGTACAGCGTCTGGTTGATCGCATGCGTGCCGGCCGTGCCGAACAGGATGGTGTAGCCGTCCGGCCGCGCCTTGGAGACGTATTCGGAGGCGATGTTGCCGCCGGCGCCCGAGCGGTTGTCTATGACGATGGGCTGACCCAGGATCGCCTGCAGGGGCTCACCCATGCGGCGGGCATAGATGTCGATGCCCGACCCGTTCGGGAAGCCCGACAGCAGGGTGATGGGACGGTTGGGGAAACGCTCCTGAGCGAGAGCGGGGGTGGCCAGCAGGCTAGTGCTGGCGACCAGAAGGGAACGGCGCTGCATGAGTGGTCCTCGGCTTCCACGGGCGGCTGATGCCGTGCAGACTGCCGTGCATGAACAATTCTCACAAGAAACCCGCCCGGGGTGGAAAGGCCATCTACGGCGCTCCCCTGGGCATTCTGATGCTGGAAGCCCGTTTTCCGCGCATCCTGGGCGATATGGGCAATGGCCTGACCTGGAATTTCCCGGTGCTGTTCAAGGTCGTGAAGGGTGCCTCGCCCGAGCGCGTGGTGGTCGGCGGCGCGCGCGGCCTGCTGGATGACTTCATCGAGGCGGGTCGTGAGCTGATTTCCCTGGGCGCGGAGGGCATCACCACCAATTGCGGCTTCCTGTCCATCTTCCAGGCGGAGATGGCGGCGGCGCTGGGCGTGCCTGTCGCCACCTCCTCGATGATGCAGGTGCCCTGGGTGCAGGCGACGCTGCCGCCGGGCAAGCGCGTGGGCATCATCACCGTCAACAGCAAGGGTCTGACGGAGGCGCATCTGAAGGGCGCGGGCGTGCCGCTCGACACCCCCATTGTCGGCACCGAGGGCGGCCGGGAGTTCTTCCCCGTGCTGATCGAGGCGGCGCGTGAGGACATGGATGTCGAGCTGGCCCAGCAGGACATCCTGGACGCGGCGGCGCGGCTGAAGGCGATGGTGCCCGACCTCGGCGCCGTGGTGCTGGAATGCACCAACATGCCGCCCTATGCGGCGGCGGTGCAGGAGATGCTGGGCGTGCCGGTCTACGACATCTACTCGATGATCAACTGGTTCCAGCTGGGGCTGCGCCCCAGGCGCTTCCTGGGCTGATGCTCGCCCGGCGCGGCCTGACGCTGCTGCTGCTGCCCGGGGCGGCGCTCGCGCAGGGGCGCGCCCCTGGGGGGTGGCCTGCGGGGTGGCGCGGCTTCAACCTGGCGGTGACGGAGGGCTCGGCACCCGGCGGCGCCAATGCGCGGCGCAGCCTGCGGCTGCTGCGGGCGCTGGGCGCCGACAGCGTGGCCGTCATGCCCTTCCTCTGGCAGGAATCGGCCGTTGCCACCGCCGTGGTGCGCGGCGGTGATTCGCCCGACCCGGTCGTGAGCGCGGCGATCGCCCAGGCCCGGGAGGCCGGGCTGCGGGTATTCGTGAAGCCCGCGCTGTGGGTGCAGGGGGCGGCCCCCGGCGCCATCGCGCCCGCCAATGACGCGGCCTGGCGCGGCTGGTTCGCGGGCTATGGCCAGGCGCTGCTGGCGCTGGCGCGGCTGGCGCAGCAGCAGGGCGCCGAGGCCTTCTCCATCGGCCAGGCCATCCGCGGTGCCGCCGCCCGGCCGGAGTGGCGGGAGCTGATCCAGTCCGTGCGCGGCGCCTTCCGTGGGCGCCTGACCTATGTGGCGGCCGACACCGAGGAAGCCGAGGCCTTCGCCCATTGGGGGCTGCTGGATGTCGTCTCGACGCGCATCTTCCGCCCCCTGGGCGCGGATGACCGGCCCGAGGACTGGACCGCCCCCATGCAGCGTGAGGCCGAGCGGCTGGACCGCCTGGAGGCACGCATCCGCAAGAAGATCTGGGTGGCCGAGCTCGGCATCCGTTCCGCAGCCGGCGCCGCGATGAACCCGGAGGAGGAGCGCGCCTCCGTCCCCGACCAGCGCGTGCAGGCCGAGGCGCTGGCCCGCTGGCTGCGCCGGCTGGACCGGCCCTCGGTCGAGGGCGTCTTCCTGTGGCGCTGGTTCACCGACCCCGCGCGGGGCGGGGCGGCGGATACCGACTACACGGTGCAGAACAAGCTGGCGGAAGGCGTGCTGCTGCACGCCTGGGCCGCGCGTTGAGGAGGGTATGAGCATGGATCTCGGCACTCTGCGGCTGGCGCGCCGCGCGGAAGCGCTTCTGGCGCCGCTGGCCGGCAAGCCCGGCGCCAGCATCGGGCTGGTGCGCGACGGCCGGCTGGTGGTGCATGCCTGCGGTGGTGTCGCGAGCATCGAGGCCGGCACCGCGACAGGCCCCGACACGCTCTACCGCATCGCCTCCGTCTCCAAGCAGTTCACCTGCGCGGCCATCACCCTGCTGGCGCAGGAGGGGAAACTCTCGCCCGCCGACCCGGTGGGCCGCCACCTGGCGGGACTGCCCGCCTGGGGTGAGCGCGTCACGCTCGACCACCTGATGCGAAACACCTCCGGCGTAAGGGACATGCTGGAGTTGATGCGCGGCGGCGGGCTGGACCTGTCGGCCATCGTCGCCGGCGGGGCGCTGGATGCCGCCATCGCCCGCAGCACGGGGCTGAACTTCGAGCCCGGCAGCCGCTTCCTCTATTCCAACAGCGCCTTCCGCCTGCTGGGGCTGGTGGTCGAGAAGATCAGCGGCATGCCGCTTGAGGCCTTTCTGGAGACGCGGCTGTTCGCCCCGGCCGGCATGACGCGCACGCGCCATACGCCGGATGTGCATCACCCGGTGCCGGGGCTGGCCACCGGCTATATCCCGCGCCCCGGCGGCTTCATCCGCGCGCCGCACGGCTTCGCGCTGGGCGGCGAGGGCGGCCTCGTCTCCGGCATCGAAGACCTGGCGCTGTGGGTCGCGGCCTGCGAGGGCGGTATCTTCCAGGGGCTGGAGGAGCAGCTGGTCACGCCCTTGCCCTTCACCAACGGCACGCCCAACAACTATCGGCGCGGGCTGCAGGTGGAAGGCTGGCGGGGCATTTCCATCACCTCTCACGGCGGGCTGTGGCCGGGCTTCAAGACGGCGTTCCAGAGGGTGCCGCAGCAGGGGCTGGCGGTGATCGTCATCAGCAACAACGGCGCGGCGGACCCCGGCGCCATGGCGCAGTCCATGATGGAAGCGGCGCTGGAGCGCGTGCTGCACCCCGCCCCCGCGATGCCGGGCCTGGAGGGCATCACCGGCAGCTGGGTCGCGGAGGACATCGTGCCCGGCGGCCGCAGCTTCGAGCTGTGGGTGGAGAAGGGGCGTCCCATGGCCAAGCAGAACGGCACCGCCTTCGCGCTGGCGCCCGATGAGGCGGGGCGGCTCGCCTCCGCGCGCGGCACCATCCATTTCGCGCTGGAACGGGACGGCGAGGCCTTCACCCTGCATGAGGAGGCCGGCCATTCCGCCCCGCTGATCCGCGTGGCGGAGCCCGTGCCGCTGCCCGACGACGCGCCCGGCACCTATGTCTGTGCCGATCTGGGCGCAAGCTGGGTGGTGGCCGCGGATGGAAGCTGGAGCGTGGAAGGACCGCATGCGCGTTCCGGCACCTTCCGCACCGAGGGGCTGGCCAGGGATTTCGCCCGTTTCCACAGCCCCGGCGCGCTGTTCGACCATTGGTTCGACGTGCGCTTCCTGCGCAGCGAGGTGGGGCTGATCACCGGGCTGCTGGCCAATGGTTCCCGCGCGCGGGGAATGCGTTTCGCCCGGGTGGACTGACAGGGTGGATTGAGCGGCGCCGTTTCCTCCCGCACTGTGCGCCGGTGTCCTGCCCGCCCTGTTCGCCGGATCATCCGGCGGGCCGGGCGGATCGGCAGGCCGCCCAGAAAACGGCTCGTGTCCCGATGACGAAGTCTCCCGGGCTTCGTCATCGGGACACGAGGGAGGAAAACAATGACCGTCATTCTCGAACCCGAGGGCCTGTACCCGGACAACAGCGTCGAGGAGCCGATCTTCGGCCCGGGCGTCCGCATCCTGCGCGGGGCCGCCCGCGCGCATCTCTCTGAACTGCCTGACGAGCTGTGCGCGGAGGCCGAGGGGCTGATGACCTTGCGGCTCGCCGTGCCCGGCGACCAGCTGGCGCGCTTTCCGAAGCTGCGCGTCGTGGTGCGCATGGGCGTGGGCTATGACCGCGTGGACCGGGCCGCCTGTGCCGCGCGCGGCATCAAGGTGTGCAACGTGCCCGACTACGGCACCGAGGAAGTGGCCGATCACGCCGTTTCCCTGGCGCTCGGCCTGCGGCGCGGGCTGTTCCTGCACCATGAGACCCAGCGCGAGGACCCGCCGGCGAAATGGGGCGTGATCGGCACGCCGCTGATCCGGCGCATGTCGGTGCAGCGCTTCGCGGTGCTGGGCTGCGGGCGCATCGGCACCGCGGCCGCCCTGCGGGCCAAGGCCTTCGGTTTCGACGTGGTGTTCCATGACCCCCACCTGCCCAATGGGGTGGAGCGCGCCCTGGGCGTGCGCCGCGCGCGCAGCCTGGAGGAGCTGATGGAGCAGGCCGACGTGCTGTCCATCCATTGCCCGCTGACGCGTGAGACGGAGGGGCTGGTGAGCGCCAAGGCGCTGGCCCTGCTGCCCGCCGGCGCCGTGGTGGTGAACACCGCGCGCGGCCCGATCATGGATCTGGACGCGCTGGAATCCTTCCTGCGTTCCGGCCATATCGCGGGCGCCGGCCTCGACGTGCTGCCGGTTGAGCCCCCGGTCGAGCCCTTCCCGAGCCTGCTGCGCGCCTATCGCGCCAAGGAGGAGTGGCTGAAGGGGCGTCTGGTCATCACCCCGCACAGCGCCTTCCACACGCCCGAGGCCTGGGACGACATCCGCCGCCTCAGCGCCGAGACGATTCGGGACGTGTTGTTGACCGGGCTCAACACCAACGTCATCCCGCCGGGTCTATAAGCGCCTCCGGGTTGCAAACCGCCATGTTGCGGCGCACCTAAGTGTCGCAACATCTTCCGGAGCACCTGATGACGGTCCAGACCTCTCCCGCGCAGTCCCACGCAACCAGCGTGACGGTGGCGAGGGGGGACGGGATCGGGCCAGAGATCATGGACGCGTCGCTGGCCATGCTGCAGGCGGCCGGCGCCGCCCTCGCGATCGAGGAGATCGAGGTCGGCGAGAAGGTCTACAAGGCCGGCTTCACCTCGGGCCTCACGGATGATGCCTGGGCCTCCATCCGGCGCACCAAGCTGCTGTACAAGGCGCCGATCACCACCCCATACGGCGGCGGCTACAAGTCGCTGAACGTCACGATCCGCACGGGCCTTGGCCTGTTCGCCAATGTGCGCCCCGTTCGCGCCTACGCGCCCTATATCCGCACCCACCACCCGGCGATGGACCTGGTGATCGTGCGGGAGAACGAGGAAGACCTCTACACCGGCATCGAGCACCGCCAGACCGACGAGGTGGTGCAGTGCCTGAAGCTGCTCTCCCGCCCCGGCAGCGAGCGGGTGATCCGCTATGCCTTCGATTTCGCGCGGCTGTCCGGGCGGAAGAAGGTGACCTGCATGGTCAAGGACAACATCATGAAGCTGACCGATGGCATGTTCCATCAGGTCTTTCGTGAGATCGCGGCGGAATACCCCGAGATCGCGACCGACCACATGATCGTGGATATCGGCGCGGCCAAGATGGCGGTGAACCCGGAACGCTTCGACGTGGTGGTCACGCCCAACCTGTATGGCGACATCATCAGCGACATCGCGGCAGAGGTCGCGGGTTCGGTGGGCCTCGCGGGTTCGGCCAATATCGGCCAGCACGGCGCGATGTTCGAGGCGGTGCACGGTTCCGCCCCCGACATCACCGGCAAGGGAATCGCCAACCCATCCGGCCTGTTCCTGGCCGGGGTGGAGATGCTGCAGTTCGCGGGCCAGGGTGAGGCCGCGGCGCGCGCCTACAATGCCTGGGCCGCGACGATCGAGGCCGGCATCCACACCGGCGACATGTCGGGCCCCGAGACGAAGCAGAAGGTCGGCACGAAGGACTTCACCGCCGCCGTCATCGCCCGCATGGGTGAGGGGCCGGCGAAGCTGAAGCCCCTGCAGCCCAGCCGCGGCGCCGTGCCGCTGCCCCCGCCGGTGCGCCGCGCGCCCGAGGACAAGGTGCTGAAGGGCGTGGATATCTTTGTCGAGTGGCGCGACGGCACCGAAGCCCTGGCGGCCGCGCTGCGGGCGGCGGCGACCCCGGCCCTGCCGCTGACGCTGATCACGAATCGCAGCGCCAAGGTGTGGCCGAACGGCCTGGCCGAGACCTTCTGCACCGACCAGTTCCGTGGCCGGTTCGAGTTCCCCGGTTCGGGCACCGCGAAGGAGGTTGTGGCCCTGATCGGCGCCCTGGTGGATGCCGGACTGTCTGTCGCCAAGACAGAGAACCTTTACGCTTTTGGCGGAAAACCGGGCTATTCGCTGGCACAGGGCCAGTAGGCAGGCGAAGAACACACGCATGTGATGCGTGCATAGGCACGGCCGTCAGGCTATGCCGCGCAGCTGTGCATCATGCGGATGCATGAGGTCGGATGGCCCCGTTTCACTAAACGATCTGGGTGATTCGGGGTTGCCACGGGGTGGGAAATATTGCGAAACACCTCGTGGGAGATTTTTTTGGGGGGTTCTCGATGCGATTTTCACTGATCGCGCGCCTCGCGGTGATGGCCGGCTTCGGGCTGACCATTGCCGTGGCCACGCCCGCCTCCGCGGCGCGTAACGATCATGGGGCAGGTGCCCGCAGCCAGGCGAGCCGTTCGGCCGCCCGGCCAGCGGCCACCGCGCCACGCGCCGCCGTGACGCCGCGCAGCGCCCCGGCCCGTTCCACGCGCCAGGCCACCGCGCCGGCCCGCCAGGCCGCTGCGCCGCGCAACGCCCGCGCTGTTAGCAATGCCCGCGCCGTCACCACGCGCACCGCTGCGCGCGGCACCACCGCCTCGCCGCTGCTGCACCGCGTGTCCAGCACCGGCAGCATGCGCGGCCAGCCCGCCATCCTGCGCGGCAGCGCCAACATGGCCGCGGTGCGCGGCCAGGCCGCCCGCCAGCAGGCCAGCAGCTGCCGCACCGTGCGTGGGCGCCGCGTGTGCACCGGCACCCGCCAGGTGGCGTTGCGCTGGTCCAACGGCATCGCGCCGGCCGGCGGCCAGCAGTCCTCCTGCCCGGACGGCACCATGGCGATGCTCGCCCTGGGGCATGAGAACGTCTATCGCTGCGTGCCGCTGTAAGCGGCGCCGACAGCGCGGAAACAAGGCCCGGCACCGAGAGGTGACCGGGCCTTTTTCGTCAGCCCGCCAGTTCGCGGCTGCGGGCGGTGGCCGCCGCGATCGCCTTCTTCATGATGTCGGGCCAGGCGGCCTCATCCATCAGCACCGCCAGCGCGCGCTCCGTGGTGCCCTTGGGGCTGGTCACGTTCTTGCGCAGGGTGGCCGCATCCTGCGGGCTGGCGGCCAGCAGCGCGCCGCTGCCGGCCACCGTCGCGCGGGCCATCCGCATCGCCAGATCCGCCGGCAGGCCCTGGGCCACGCCGGCCGCGGCCATCACCTCCACCAGAAGGAACACATAGGCGGGGCCGCCGCCCGAGACCGCCGTGACGGGGTCGATCAGCGCCTCGTCATCCACCCAGGCGGCATCGCCCACGGCGCGCAGCAGCTGGTCGGCCAGGGCCTTCTGCCCGGCCGTCACGCCCGGGCCGGCGAAGCCCACGGTGAAGCCCTGGCGCACGGCGGCGGGGGTGTTGGGCATGGCGCGCACCACGCGCGCGGCCTCGCCGCCCAGCAGCGCCTGCATGCCCGCGACCGTCTTGCCGGCCATGATGGAGACGAAGACGGGCGCCGAGGCCACGAAACGCGCCAGCTGCGGCAGGGCGTTCGGTGCCTCCTGCGGCTTGGTCGCCAGAATCACTGCGGCGGGCGCGAAATCGGCCGGGATCTCCGCGATGGAGGCCACATGGCGCACCCGGCCCGCGAAGGCGGACACCGCCTCGGCATAAGGCTCCACGACCACGGTTTCAGGCGGCAGGCCCTGCTCCAGCCAGCCGGCCAGCATGGCGCCGCCCATCTTGCCGCAACCGATCAACAAAAGAGGTGGCATCGATCATCCCCGCGAATTGCGGGGCGATATTACCGCCCGGCCAGCGTCATGCCATCCACCCGCAGGGTGGGTGCGTCGGTCCCGCGCCTGAAAGCCAGGTCGCAGGCAGGCGTCAGGTGCAGGAACATCTCCGGCAGGCGGCCGGCGATGGTGATCTCGCTGACCGGTTCCGCCAGTTCCCCGCCCCGGATCATGAAGCCCGCGGCGCCCCGGCTGTAGTCGCCGGTGATGGGGTTCACGCCCATGCCGATCATCTCGGTCACATAGAGCCCCTCCGCAATGTCCTCCATCAGCTCCCGCGGTGTGACGTGGCCGGCGTTGAGCCAGAGGTTGGTGGTGGCGGGCCCCGGCGGCCCGCTGGTGCCGCGGCTCGCATGGCCGGTGCTGGCCAGGCCCAGCTGGCGGGCGCTACGCCCGTCCAGCACCCAGCTCTGCAGAACGCCGTCCTGCACCAGGGCCAAAGGCGCGGTGGGCGTGCCCTCGCCGTCGAAGGGGCGGCTGCGCATGCCGCGCGGGCGCGTGGCGTCATCCGTCACGGTCAGCCCGCGGGCCAGCACCTGCTTGCCCATCGCATCCTTCAGGAAGCTGGTGCCGCGCGCCACGGCCGCGCCGTTGATGGCGGCCGACAGATGCCCCAGCAGGCTGCCCGCGATGCGCGGGTCGAACACCACCGGGATACGGGCGGTGGTGGCGCGCACGGGGTTCAGCCGCCGCACCGCGCGTTCGCCCGCGCGGCGGCCGATCAGGGCCGCGTCCTCCAGATCCGCCAGATGCACGGCGGTGGAATGGTCGTAGTCGCGCTCCATCCCGGTGCCGCTGCCGGCCAGCGCGGTGGCGGAGATGCTATGCCCCGTGCGGGCATATTCGCCCGCGAAGCCGCGAGAGGTGACGAGGGCCACGCGGTTGCGCGTCCAGCCTGCCTCGGCACCTTCTGAATTGGTCACGCCCTTGATCGCCAGCGCGGCTTCCTCGGCGGCGGACGCGCGGGCGAGCAGCTGCTCGGCGCCGGGTTCGGTCGGGTCATCGAGGTCGAGCGCGAGGACGGGCAGGGGGCGCGCCTCGGGGATGGCGGCGAAGGGGTCCTCGGGCACCACGCGCGCCATGGCGACCGCGCGCTCGGCCAGGGCCGTGAAGCCCCGCGGGTCCGTCACGTTGGAGCTGACGACGGCGCTGCGCGCGCCCACGAACACCCGCAGGCCGATGTCGGTGGATTCCGCGCGTTCCAGATGCTCGGTCTGGCCCAGGCGGCGCTGCACCGACAGGCTCTGGCTCTCGATCAGCAGGGCGTCGGCGGCATCGGCCCCGGCGCGGCGGGCGGCATCGACCAGCGCCGCCAGCCTGTCCAGGCGGCTCATGCCGCGAGCTTTTCCGCGATATGCCCGAGCCCCGGCACATGGCCGGCCGGGCCCATGGCCGCCAGCGTCGGCTTGCCCCGGAACAGCCGGGTGGCCACGCGCTGGATGTCCTCCACCGTGACGGCGGCGATCTTGGCCTTGGTCTCGGCCGCCGGGATCACGCGGCCATGCACCTGCAGCTGGCGGGCCAGCTGCTCGCACCGGCTGCTGGTCGATTCCAGGCTCATCATCAGGGAGGCGCGCAGCTGCGCCTTGGCGCGGTTCAGCTCATCCTCGGTCACGTCCAGCTGCACGCGCCGCAGTTCCTCGAGCGTGACGGGCACCAGCTCGCCCGCCTCCTTCTCGCCGGTGCCGGCATAGATGGCGAACAGGCCCGAATCCGCGAAGGGCTGGGTGTAGCTGTAGATGGAGTAGACCAGGCCGCGCTTCTCGCGGATTTCCTGGAACAGCCGCGAGGACATGCCCCCGCCCAGCAGGGCCGACAGCAGCATGGAGGTATGCGCATCGGGGTCGGAATAGCCGATGCCCTCGAAGCCCAGCACGACATGCACCTGGTCCAGCTCGCGCGCCTCGCGGAACTCGCCGCCGGTGTAGCGGGCGGGCTCGGCCTGCGGCGCGCCGCCGCTCGGCAGGTTCGCGAAGTGCTTCCCCGCGAGGTCCAGCAGCTGCTCATGCGTCAGCGCGCCGGCGGCGGACAGGACCATGGAGGAGGGGCCGTAATGGCGCGCCATGTAGTTGGTCAGCACGCCGCGCGGCATCGCCTTGATGATCGATTCGGTGCCGAGCGTCGGCCGGCCCATCGGCTGGTCGCCATAGGCGATGGACTGGAAATGGTCGAACACGATGTCGTCGGGCGTGTCGTTCGCCTGGCCGATCTCCTGCAGGATCACGCCGCGCTCGCGCTCCAGCTCCTCGGGCACGAAGGTGGAGTGGCTGAGGATGTCGCCGATGATGTCGGCGGCGAGGCCCACGTCTTCCTTCAGCACCTTGCAGTAATAGGCGGTGTTCTCGCGCGCGGTGTAGGCGTTGATCTGCCCGCCGACATTCTCGATCTCACGCGCGATGGCCGCCGCGTCCCGGCGCTCGGTGCCCTTGAAGGCCATGTGCTCAAGGAAGTGGGAAGCCCCGTTTTCCTCGGCGGTTTCATGGCGGGTGCCGGCCGCGACATAGGCGCCGATGGAGACCGTCTCCACGCGCGGCATGGATTCGGAAACGACCACGAGCCCCGAGGGGAGGCGCGTGACGCGGACTGGCTCTTCGTTCATGCGGGTTTCATTACTCCGTCGCGCAGCTTCAACGCCAGCACCGGGTCGTCAGTGGTGATGGAATCGGGACGCATGGCGAAGGAACGCACCAGCGCCTCCTCAGTATCGGCCCGCCAGATATTGGTGATGCCGGTGATGCCGGGCAGGGTTTCCGGCAGGAAGCCCGTCTCGTAGCCGAAGCCTATGCCGCTGCAATGAAGCGCCAGCGCGATGGCATTCAGCAATTCGGAATCGTGCCAGCCCATGTCCTGCGGGCGGATCAGCAGGTCCTGCTCATCGAACAGGCCGGGGGCGAGCGTCGCGGGCTGGAAGGACATGACGCGCACATCGGCGGGCACGCGGTCCAGCTCCCGCCGGACGGCGGCCAGCAGGGCGGGGTCGTGGCGGTTCTCATGGTCGGCCTTGATTTCCAGCCGCAGCAGCTTGCCGCTCTCGGCCACCAGCTCCAGCAGCTCCGCCAGGCGGGGCATGCCTTCGGTCAGGCCACGGATGGGGATGAGGGAGAGCTGCTCGGCCGTGTAATGGGCGATGGGCCCCGTGCCCTCGGTCATGCGGTCCAGGGTCGCGTCGTGATGGACCATCACCTCCCCGTCCAGGGAGAGATGGACATCGCATTCCACTTCCTCGATCGGCAGCGCGACCGCGTTGCGGAAGGCGGTCAGCGAATTCTCGGGCCACAGCAGGGCCCCGCCGCGATGGGCGCAGAGCGTGATCATGGGGGCAATGTATGGGCTGGCCTGTGGGCTCTCAATATGGCTGGGCCTACCTGTGGCGGCGGTTCCGGTCTATTCAGGGGCCATCATGCCCGAAGGCCCCATCCAGTACGTCGCCAAGAACATGCGTGTGGACCTCCGCCTGATCGCGGAGATGATCCCCCACGGGGCGCGCGTGCTCGATATCGGCTGCGGCGACGGCGCGCTGCTGGAGTACCTCACCGTCAACAAGGGGGCGGATGCGCGCGGCATCGAGATCGACATGGCGCAGGTGACGCGCGCGGTCGCCAGCGGCCTGGCCGTGATCCATGGCGATGCCGACAACGACCTGGCCTTCTACCCCGACGGCGCCTTCGACTTCGTGGTGCTGTCGCGCACCATGCAGGCGGTTGAACGCCCGCGTGAGGTGCTGCAGCAGATGTCGCGCATCGGGCGGCATGTCATCGTCAGCTTCCCCAATTTCGGCCATTGGCTGGTGCGTTGGCAGTTGCTGTGGACGGGCCGCATGCCCATGACCGAGACCTGGTCGCGCCAGTGGTTCGAGACCCCCAACATCCATCCCTGCACCATCCGTGACTTCTTCGACCTGTGCGAGATGGACGGCTATGTGGTCGAGCAGTGGATGGCCGCCGACGATGAGGGGCTGCGTTCCCCCTGGCGCCGCTTCCCGCGCCTGGCGAACCTGTTCGGTGAACAGGCATTGTTCCAGCTGCGCCGCCGGTAAACATCTGATTTTTCGGTTACATGGCCACAGGGCCTTGATGCTGCACCGCGATGAATGAGACGCTGCAACCTGTAGATGCGGGAGGCAGCGCAGATGAGCAGACTGGCTTTGGTCACGGGCGGGCAGCGCGGTATCGGCGCTGAAATCAGCGAGCAGTTGAAGGCTGCCGGCCGCAGGGTGATCGCGAACTATGCCAGCAGCGACGACGCGGCGAAGGCCTTCACCGAGCGCACCGGCATTCCCACCATCAAGTTCGACGTCAGCGACTTCGATGCCTGCGTGGCGGCGGTGGCCAAGATCGAGGAGGAGCACGGCCCGATCGAGATCCTGGTCAACAACGCCGGCATCACGCGTGACGCCATGATGCGCAAGCTGACGCGCAAGATGTGGGACGACGTGATCGATACCAACCTCGGCTCCTGCTACAACATGTGCAAGGCGGTGTGGGAAGGCATGTCGGCCCGCAAGTTCGGGCGCATCGTCAACATCGGCTCTATCAACGGCCAGGCCGGGCAGCTGGGCCAGGTGAACTATGCCGCCGCCAAGTCGGGCATCCACGGCTTCACCAAGGCGCTGGCGCAGGAAGGTGCCCGCAACCAGATCACGGTGAATGCGGTGGCACCCGGCTATGTCGATACCGAGATGGTGCGCGCCGTGCCGCCGGATGTTCTGGAAAAGATCATCGCGCGCATCCCGCGCGGGCGCCTGGGCACCGCCCATGACATCGCGCGCGGCGTCTGCTTCCTGACGGCCGATGACGCGGATTTCGTGACGGGGTCCACGCTGTCCATCAACGGCGGCCAGCACATGTACTGACCCGGCGCGGGGGGCTTGCGGCCCCCCGCCCGCGGCGCCCTTACCGGCGCCTGACACCCCAGGGGATGGGGAAGGCGAAGGGCACCACGCCCTCCAGCTCGGCCCGATAGGCCGTCGGCACGCTCATCTGGCCGGCGATGATGAAGTTCACATTCTCATGGAAGCGGTTCTGGATGGCCGAGGCCAGTTCCCGGCGCAGGTTGGGCTCGGCCGTCGCGGTGTAGCGGTCCATCAGCCCGCGCATTTCCTCGTCGCAGAACCAGCCCGGATAGTTGCGGCAGTTGAAGGCGGTGCCGGCGAAGGTGATGGGCGACCACACATCGATGCTGGGCCAGATGACCGTCACGGCGCTCCAGCCGCCCTGTTCCACCGGATCACGCTTCAGGCGGCGGGCTGCGACGCTGGCCCAGTCGCTCGCCCATTCCTCCACGTTGAAGCCGGCGGCGCGCAGCTGCTGCATGGCGACCTGCGCGACGGGTGACAGGTTCACGGAATCCGTCGGGTGCAGAAAGATGACCCGTTCGTTGTTGTAGCCCGCCTCACGCAGCAGCTCGCGCGCGCGCTCCACCCCACGCCGCGCGAGGTTGGGGTTCGTGGCCTCGATGAAATAGGGCGTGTTGCAGGCGAAGATGCTGGTGCAGTCGCGCAGATAGAGGTCAGGGGGCAGCCCCATCCCGGCCATGATCTCACCCTGGTTCAGCGCGGCCTGGGCGGCGCGGCGGATCAGCGGGTTGTTGAAGGGCGGCTGGGCGTGGTTCAGGCTGACATAGGGCATGAACTGGCCCACGCCCTGCACCACCACGCCCCGGTTGCGGCGCAGGTTGCCCACGAAGTCGGGCGGAAGGAACTCCAGCATGTCCACCTCATTCGCCTGCAGGGCGGCGACGCGGGTGGAGGCATCGGTGATGGAGACGAATTCGGCGGTCTCGAAATTCACCACCTTGCCGCCGGCCAGCCCGTCCGCGGGCTCCGGGCGCGGGCGGTAGCCGGCGAAGCGGCGGAAGATGGCGCGGTCGCCCGAGCGCCATTCGCCGCGGTCGAAGGTGAAGGGGCCGCTGCCCACGATCTCGGTGATGGCGGTGTTCGGATTGGTGGCGGCGATGCGCGCGGGCATCATGAAGGGCACGATGGTGCCGGGCTTGCCCAGCGCCTCGATCACGAAGCCGAAGGGGCGGGACAGGGTGAGGGTGAAGCTGCGCTCGCCCGTCGCCTCCAGGCTGGCGGTGGAGGCCAGCAGCAACTGCCCCAGCCCGTCGCGCGCGCCCCAGCGCCGGATGCTGGCGATGCAGTCGGCGGCCGTGACGGGGGTGTTGTCATGCCACAGCAGCCCTTCGCGCAGGGTGAAGGTATAGCGCAGGCCGTCCTCGCTGACCTGCCAGCCTTCCAGCATCTGCGGGCGGTAGCGGCCCTGGCTGTCCACGGCGATCAGCGTGTCGAACACCATGTAGCCGAACTGGCGGGTGGCATTGTTGGTGCTGATGATGGGGTCCAGCACCGCCAGCTCCTGCCCCAGCACGATGCGGAGAGGGCGTTGCGGCTGGGCGTGGGTGAGGAATGGCGCAAGCAGCAGCGACGCGGCCAGCAGGCCGCGCCGGAGCAATGATGGAACGCGCATCAGACCCCCTGCAGCTCCACGCCCTCATCCGACTTCGGCTTCTCGGCGGCGTGGTGGAAGTTCGCCTTCTGGTAGCCGGTCATGAACTCGGCATAGGTGATGGGCGGCATGCGGCCGGGCGTGCCGTCCTCCGTGATCGGTGTCATCACCGCGTGGTAGTTGCAGTCGAAGAAGAACGGGATCGCGTAGCGTTCCTTGCCCGAGCGGTTGATCACCCGGTGCGGCGTGGCCAGGAAGCGGTTGTCCGTCCAGCGGCGCAGCAGCTGGCCGCCATTGATCAGCAGTGCGCCCTCGGGCGCCGGCGCGTCGATCCAGTCGCCATCGGTGGTGCGCAGCGACAGGCCCGGGATCTTGTTCTGCGCCAGGATCGTCATGAAGGACGTGTCCACATGCGGGGCGATGCCGAACTCATTCTCCGGCGCCGTCGCTTCCTGCTGCGGATAGTGGGACATGCGCAGCGTGAACATCGGGTCGGTGAAGAAGGGCGCGAAGAAATCGGCGGGCTTGCCGAGCGCCGTGGCATAGACCGGCAGCAGCGACATCCCGAGCCCCTCGAAGGCGGCGCAGGCGTCCAGGATCTTCTCACGGAAGCCGGGCAGGCCGGCGGGCCACTGGTTCAGGCCGCGGAAGCGGTGGCCGGCGACCACATCCGGGTGGTCCGGCGTCAGATCACGCTTGAAGAACACCGCCTCATTCGCGTTGGGCAGGGCGACATCGCCCACCGCGTTCACGCGCGTGGTGGCACCGCGCATGGGCATGTAGCCCATGTTGTGCTCGTTGATCCTGACCGAGAGCTTGGCCTCGACCGGCTGGCTGTGGAAGCGCTCGGCCTCGGCGAAGGTCTGGTCCAGCAGTTCCTCGGAGATGCCGTGGTTGCGGACGAAGTAGAAGCCGATCTCGGTGAAGGCGTGGCGCATCTCGGCGCCCAGCTTCTCCAGCGCGCCGGGCGCGCCGTCCTTCAGCGGCTTCAGGTCGAGGACGGGGATCGTGGTCATGGCGCAGCCTCCGGCAATTAGCTTCGGAAGCTTGCGACTTGTCAGGACAGGGTGTCCACCCCTTAAGAGGAACGCTGTTTCACGGTTTTGGCAGCGAAGCTGGCCACCAGGTCAGCCATGTGCCCGATTTCGTGCAGGCCGATCCCCTCGGCGGTCTTGCCCTTGCGGTTGGTCCGGCGCGGCAGGGTGGCGGCGGTGAAGCCGAGCTTCGTTGCCTCCCGAAGTCGTTGTTCCGGCTGGGAAACCTGACGCACCTCGCCCGACAGCCCGACCTCTCCGAAATACACCATGCCGGGGTCTGTGGGCTGGTCCGTGGCGGCGGAGGCGAGGGCTGCGGCCACCGCCAGGTCCGCCGCGGGTTCCGCGATGCGCAGGCCCCCCGCGATGTTCAGGTAGACGTCGTTGTTGCCGAGCGCGAGCCCACAGCGCGCCTCCAGCACCGCCAGCAGCATGGACAGCCGCCCGCCATCCCAGCCGATGACGGACCGGCGCGGTGAGCCGCCATTGCTGGGGGAGAGCAGGGCCTGCACCTCCACCAGCACGGGCCGCGTGCCCTCCAGCCCCGCGAAGACCGCGCTGCCGGAGATGTTGCCGCGCCGTTCGGCCAGGAACAGGGCGGAGGGGTTGAGCACCTCCATCAGCCCGCGCTCCGTCATCTCGAACACGCCGATCTCGTCGGTGGCGCCGAAGCGGTTCTTCACCGCGCGCAGGATGCGGAACTGGTGGCCGCGATCGCCTTCGAAATAAAGCGTGGCATCCACCATGTGCTCCAGCACGCGGGGGCCGGCCAGCGTGCCTTCCTTGGTCACGTGGCCCACCAGCACCAAGGCGAAATTCGCGGCCTTGGCCACGCGGATCAACTCCGACGCGCAGGCGCGTACCTGCGCCACCGTGCCCGGCGCCGAATCAAGGCTGTCCAGCCACATGGTCTGGATGGAATCGATCACCACCAGCGCCGCGTCGCGCTCGGCCTCCAGCGTCGCCACGATGTCCTTCAGGTTGGTGGCCGATGCCAGGGCCAGGGGGGCCTCGTGCAGCCCCAGGCGCCGGGCGCGCAGCCGCACCTGGGCCACCGCCTCCTCACCCGAGATATAGAGGGTGCGCTTGCCGGAGGCCGCGATGCGGCTCGCGGCCTGCAGCAGGATGGTGGACTTGCCGATGCCGGGGTCGCCGCCGACCAGCACGGCGGAGGCAGGCACGAAACCGCCGCCCAGCACCCGGTCCAGCTCCGCGATGCCGGTCGTGGTGCGCGGCGGGGGCTCGCTCTGGCCCTGCAGGTCGACGAATTCCAGGCGGCGGCCGGGGCCGGCCTTGGCGGCGGGGCCGGGGCCGCGCTGCACCGGCGCTTCCTCGACGATGGTGTTCCACTCGCCGCAGGCATCGCAGCGGCCCTGCCATTTGGCGTGCACCGCGCCGCAGGCCGAGCAGACGTAGCGAAGCTTGTCCTTGGCCAAGGCGGGACCCCATGAAATTCCTGTTTTGTTCTTATAGTGGGGAAGGCCCGCTGGCAAGCAGCGGGCGCCCTTCACATCGCGCGCACCTTGCCCAGGAAGCGCTCCACCCGCTCCTCCAGCTCATCGGCCTGGCCGGACAGGGCCTGCGCCACCCCCAGCACGCTGCCGGAGCCGGTCTCGGTGGTGCGCACCGCCCCCAGCAGCTGGGCGATGTTCGCCGCCACCTCACGCGTGGCGGCCGATTGCTGCGTGACCGCGCCGGCGATGGAGGTGTTGATATCGCTGAGTTCAGCGATGACCTTCGTGATGCCGGTCATGACCCCCGCCGCGTGCTGGCTGCATTGCTGGATGTCCTGCACCTGGGCCTCGATCTCGCTGGTGGCGCGCGCGGTCTGGCTGGCCAGCTGCTTCACCTCGCTGGCCACCACGGCAAAGCCCTTGCCCTGTTCACCGGCCCGCGCGGCCTCGATCGTGGCGTTCAGGGCCAGCAGGTTCGTCTGCCCCGCGATTTCGGCGATGATGCGCGTCACCTCCCCGATCTTGCCCGACGCCTTCACCAATTCGCCCACCAGGCGCTCGGTGCTTTCGGTCTGCTCGACGGCGGCGGCCACCACGCGGGTCGATTCATTCAACTGGCGCGAGATCTCGTTCACCGAGGCAGCCAGCTGCTCGGTCGCAGCAGAGGCGGTGGAGGATTGCTGCTCGGCGTCGCGCGCCGTGGTGGCCAGGGTCTGTGCCGTGCCCTGCATGCCGGCGGCGGAGCCCGCCACCCCGCCCACCAGCCGCTTCACGCTGTTCTCGAAATCATCGGCCAGCGCGTCGGCCTCCTCCTTCTTCGCGGAAAGGTCGATCGCGATCTTCACCACTTTCCAGGGCCGGCCCTTGATGTCGTAGACCGGGTTGTAGGTGGCGCCGATCCAGACGACCTGGCCCGCCTTGTTGCGGCGCTTGAACTGGCCCTGCTGGAACTCCCCATTGCGCAGCAGCGACCAGAAGCGGCGGTAGTCGTCGCTGGCGGCATAGCCGCTGTCGACGAACATGGAATGGTGCTTCCCGCGCACCTCGGCCAGCGAATAGCCCATGACCGACAGGAAGTTCTCATTGGCGGTCAGGATGGTGCCGTCCAGCGTGAACTCGATCATCGCCTGGGAGCGTTTGATGGCGTCGATCTTGCCCACCATGTCCATGTGGTGGGTCATGTCCTCGGTCACGTCGCGGGCGATCTTCACGACCATGGCGGTGCGCCCCGAACGGTCGGGCATGGGGATATAGCTGCCGTCGATCCAGATTTCCCGCCCGCCCTTGGCCTGGCGTCGGAAGCGGCCGAATTGCGGCTTGCCGGCCCGCAGATCCTCCCAGAAGGCGCGATAGGCGGGGGCCTCGCGTTCCTCGGCATCCATGAACAGGCCATGGTGGCGGCCGATGATTTCCTCGGCGCCATAGCCGGTGGCGGCCAGGAACTGCGTGTTGGCGGCCAGGATATTGCCGGCCGGGTCGAAACGGATGATGGCGAGCGTCTGGTCGAATGCCCGCATTGTTCTGGCGGGCAGCCCGCCCGGAAGCCAGTCCATCATGGTTCTTTTCCTCCGTTACGCGGTAGAAACGCGCGCCGATAACGCGCCCGCGATGTTAAGGGAGGATGAACCGAAACTACTAAATCACGGCGCCGGAACAATCATGTTGTGGTCTATTATAATAATGAGACGTGACGATTGATATTATCTCAATCGCCCGTCGGCGATCACCCCCAGGGGGAGCGCGGCTTGCCGGCGCCGCCGCCCGGGTTGGTCCAGGGGCTGCCGCCCTTGCCGGGCAGTGGGGTGGAAGAGGGGCCGGCAGCGGCGTGGTCCAGCATGACGCCACCCGTCGGGCGCATGGCGCGCAGCCGCGCCACCCGGTCCTCGGTGGCCGGGTGGGTGCGGAACATCGACTGCATCGAGAAGTTCTGCAGCGGGTTGATGATGAACATGTGGGCGGTGGCGGGGTTCTGCTCCGCCGCCTCGTTCACCGCGCCTTCCTTGTAGTTTTCCAGCCTTTCCAGCGCGCTGGCCAGCCATTCGGGGTTGCCGCAGATCTCCGCGCCCTCGCGGTCGGCCTCGTATTCGCGGGCGCGGCTGATCGCCATCTGCACGAAGGCCGCGGCGATCGGCCCGACAATGACCAGCAGAAGCCCGGCGATGGGCGACCCGCGCCGGTCCCGGCTGCTGCCGAAGATGCCGCCGAACTGCGCCAGCATGCCGATGGCGCCCGACAGCGTGGCCGCGATGGACATGACCAGCGTGTCGCGGTGCTTGATGTGCGCCAACTCATGCGCGACCACGCCGGCCACCTGCTCCTCGCTCATCATGTTCACCAGGCCGGAATTGACGGCGACGGCGGCGTTGGAAGGGCCGCGCCCGGTGGCGAAGGCGTTGGGCTGGTCCTCATGGATGATGTAGAGCGCGGGCATGGGCAGCCCGGCGCGCTGGGCCAATTGGTGCACCATGCCGTACAGGCGGGGGGCGTCGGCCTCGGTCACCGGTTCCGCATGGTGCATGCGCAGCACCATGCCGGCGCTGCCCCACCAGGCGAACAGGTTCATGCCCGCCGCGACCACCAGCGCCACCATCGCGCCGGAGCGCCCGCCGATGGCAGCCCCCGCCGCGATGAACAGCGACGTCATGACCGCCAGCAACACGAAGGTGCGAAAATAACCGCCCATGCGTCCAACCCCCAACCTTCAGCCTCTTGATACGCTCACCCAAGATGGCACATGGGGGCCATGACCCAGGATAAGCAAGAGCCTGCTTCGGAACCCGGAACGGAAGCCCCGGTTGCACCGAAAGGCGCGCCGCGCCCGTCGCTGCCGCTGACGCAGTACAAGCGCCCGCAGCGGCCGTTCTCCGACAAGCAATATGAGGATGGCGGCCCCAAGGGCCCCGAGCCCACGCGCTATAATGACTGGGAGCGGAAGGGCCGCGTCAGCGACTTCTAGACACCCGAATCCCTGGCGGCCCCCGCCAGGAAGCCGCCCAGCGCCCGGTGGAAATCCGGCTCGTCGAGCAGGAAGGCGTCGTGGCCCTTGTCCGACGTGATCTCGACGAAGCTGACGCGTGCCGCGGCGGCGTTCATGGCCTGGACCATCCGCCGGCTCTCGGCGGTGGGGAACAGCCAGTCCGACGTGAAGGAGCACACGAAGAAGCGCGGGCCCTCGCGCCGGAACGCCTTGTGCAGGTCCCCGCCATGTTCCGCCGCCAGGTCGAAGTAATCCATGGCGCGGGTGATGGTCAGATAGGAATTGGCGTCGAAGCGCCGCACGAAGCTGCTGCCCTGGTGGCGCAGATAGCTCTCCACCTCGAACACATCCTCCAGGAAGGTCACGGCATTGGCGCCGCGCAGGCGGCGGCCGAACTTCCGGGTCAGCGCTTCCTCGGACAGATAGGTGATGTGCGCGACCATGCGCGCCACCGACAGGCCCTGGGCGGGGATGCGCCCGTCCGCCCAATAGCGCCCGCCGCGATAGTCGGGGTCGGAGCGGACGGCGGCGCGGCCGACCTCGTTGAAGGCGATGTTCTGGGCGGAATGATGGGTCGCGGTCGCGATGGGCGCCACGGCGAAGACCGATTCGGGGTAGGTCGTCGCCCATTCCAGCGCCTGCATGCCGCCCATGCTGCCGCCGATCACGGCCAGCAGGCGCGAAATGCCCAGGTGCTCCACCAGCATTTTCTGGGCGCGGACCATGTCGCGGATGGTGATGATGGGGAAGTCGGTGCCCCAGGGGCTGCCGTCCTCACGCAGCTCACGCGGGCCGGTGGTGCCCATGCAGCCACCCAGCACATTGGCGCAGATCACGAAGAAGCGGTCGGTGTCGATCGGCAGGCCGGGGCCCACGATATTGGCCCACCAGCCGCCCTTGCCCGTCAGGGGCTGGGTTTCCGCCACATACTGGTCGCCGGTCAGCGCGTGGCAGATCAGCACCGCGTTGCTGCGCTCGGCATTCAGCGTGCCATAGCTGCGCCAGGCCACGTTCAGCGGCGCCAGATGGGTGCCGCAGTCCAGCATCAGGCCCTCCGGGAAGCGGGTGGCGCTGTGCTCGATCTCCGGAAAGGGCTGGATCAGGGCTGGCATGTCGATTTCCGGACATAGGCCGGACCGGGCGGGGCTTCAACCGCGCCCGCGCCAAGGCTATTGCTGCACACGCAATGAACACGCTCGCCAACGTCCGCGCTGAACTCGACGCCATCGACGACGCCCTGCACGATCTGCTGATGCGCCGCGCCGACGTGGTGGCAGGCCTAGCCGCCAGCCGCGTGAAGGCCAGCGGCCCGACCTTGCGCCCCGGGCGCGAGGCCCGGATCCTGCGCCGCCTGATCGGCCGCCACTCCGGCCCCCTGCCGGCGGCGGCGCTGGTGCGTCTTTGGAGGGAGATGTTCGCGACCTCCATCCGCCAGCAGAACAACTTCTCCCTGGCCTATCACGGCGTGGGCGATGCGGTGCCGAAGCTGGTGGCCGAGCATTTCGGCATGGGCATGCCGTCCCGCGCCTTCACCACACCGTCCCAGGCGCTGGCGGCCGTCGGCAACGGCGATGCCGCCATCGCCGTGCTGCCCTTCCCGAACGAGGCCGACCCGACCGAGCTGGAGTGGTGGCCGGCGCTCGACGCACCGCGCCTGGCGGTGGTCGCGCGCCTGCCCTTCTTCTCCGAGGGCAATCCGGGGCCCGAGGCGCTGATCGTGGCCCACGGCATGCCGGACGCCTCGGACGACGACCGTTCCCTGCTGCTGGTCGAGGCCGACCCCGAGCTTTCACGCGGGGCCGTGCTGCAGGGCCTGGCCGAGGCCGGCATCACCGCCCGGCTGCTGATCGCGCGTCGCCTGCCCCATGTGTCGCGCTTCCTGTTCGAGGCCGACGGGCTGATCGAGCCCGGCGACGGCCGCCTCGCGGCGCTGAACTTCATCAACACGCGCCCGCTCGGCGCCTATGCCACGCCCATCAGAGGGATTTCCGCATGACCGCCCCTGCTCCCCGCCCCAGCATCCTCTCGATCGAGGCCTATGCCCCTGGGCAGAGCAAGATCCCGGGCGTGAACCGGATCATCAAGCTCTCCTCCAACGAGGGCGCCTTCGGCCCGCCGCCGGCGGCGATGGACGCCTTCGTGGAAACCGCCAAGGAGCTGCACCGCTATCCGGATGGCGGCAGCACCGCCCTGCGTGAGGCGATCGGCAAGCGTTTCGGGCTCGACCCCGCGCGCATCATCTGCGGGGCCGGCAGCGACGAGATCCTGCTGCACATCATCCAGGCCTATGGCGGCGAAGGCACCGAGCTGGTGATGAGCGCGCACGGCTTCACGATGTACGACATCACCGGCCGCTATGCCGGCTGCCGCGTGATCAAGGTGCCTGAGAAGGACCTGATGGCCGATGTGGACGCCATGCTGGCCGCCGTCGGCCCGCGCACGCGCATCGTGTGCCTGGCGAACCCCAACAACCCGACCGGCAGCCTGCTGCCCCAGAGCGAGGTCGAGCGCCTGCAGAAGGGCCTGCCCGAGCACGTCCTGTTCGTGCTGGACGCGGCCTATGCCGAGTATGTGACCGAGCCCTCCTATGAGGCCGGGGCGAAGCTGGTCGACAGCACCCCCAACACCGTCATGACCCGCACCTTCAGCAAGGTGTTCGGCCTGGGCGGGATGCGCGTGGGCTGGGGCTATTTCCCGCAGGCGATCTGCGATGTGATCAACCGCATCCGCGGCCCGTTCAACGTGAACATCGCGGCCCAGGCCGCGGCCGTCGCCGCCCTGGCGGAGCCCGATTGGGTCGAGAAGTCCGTCGCGCACAACAATGAATGGCGCGCCAAGCTCTCGGCCGCGATCGAGGCCCAGGGCATCAAGGTGTGGCCGAGCCACGGCAATTTCATCCTGGCCGATTTCGGCACCCCCGCTCGCTGCAAGGCGGCTGACGAGGCGCTGCGTTCGCGCGGGCTGATCGTGCGGGGCATGGCCTCCTACGACCTGGCCCAGTGCCTGCGCATCACGATCGGCACGGCAGAGGAATGCACGATGGTGGCCGACGCCATCGCTGCTTTTGCCAAGAATGGGTGACGTCCTTTTCGAGCGGCTCTGCATCATCGGGCCGGGGCTGATCGGCGGTTCCATCGCCCGCATGGCGCGGGCGCGCGGCGATGTCGCGCGGCATATCGTCACCACCGCGAAGTCCCAGGCCAGCCGCGACCGCGTGCGGGAACTGGGCTTCGCCGACACGGTGGCCGAGACGCTGGCCGAGGCCGTGCAGGGGGCGGATTGCGTCGTCCTCTGCGTGCCCGTGGGTGTCTACGCGAAGGTCATGGAGGAGATCGGGCCGCATCTGGCACCGGGCTGCATCCTGACCGATGCGGGCAGCACCAAATCCTCCGTCGTGCGCGACGTGCGGCCGCATCTGGGCCCCGGCGTGCGCTTCGTGCCGGCCCACCCCATGGCGGGCACCGAGCACAGCGGCCCCGATGCGGGCTTCCCTGAACTGTTCCAGGGCCGCTACTGCATCATCACCCCGCTGGAGGACACGGACCCCGGCGCGCTCGGCAAGGTGCGCGCGATGTGGGAACGCGCGGGCAGCATGATCGAGACCATGGACCCCGCGACCCATGACAAGGTCGTGGCCATGGTCAGCCATCTGCCGCATCTCATCGCCTTCACCATCTGCTCCACGGCGGATGACCTGGCGGAGGAAACGCGCGAGGCGGTGCTGAAATTCGCGGCTTCCGGCTTCCGGGACTTCACGCGCATCGCGGCCAGCGACATCGACATGTGGCGCGACATCTTTCTGAACAACCGCGAGGCGCTGCTGGAAATGCTGGCGCGCTTCAGCGAGGACGCGCATGCGCTGGGGCGCGCCGTGCGCTACGGCCAGGCGGAGTTCATCGAGGACCGGCTGGCGCGGGGGCGGAAGATCCGGCGCGGGCTGATCGAGCGGAAGCAGGCGTGATCACCGGGGGCGTTGCCCCCGGCCCCCGTCCCCGGCAAAGGGCGCTCCTGCGGCGAGGCTACCGCCTCACCGCTTTCATCCCCAGCACGATCAGCCCACCCAGCACCAGCCCGGTCACGGCACCGGCCACGGCGGTCACCAGCCATTCCACCAGCCCGCTCGCGGCCGGCACGGCGGCACCGGCCGCCACCGCGGCCTCATGCACCAGATGCGCGGGGGCCTTCCAGCCGAACCCCTCCAGCCCGTGCAGCACGATGCCGCCGCCGACCCACAGCATCGCCACCACGGCCACCGCGCCCAGCAGGGCCAGGAAGCCCGGCATGCCCTTCACCAGCGCCCGGCCCAGGGCCCGGGTCGCGGCACCGCGCCTTTCGCTCATCGCCAGGCCCGCGTCGTCGGCCTTCACGATCAGCGCCACGGCGCCATAGACCGCGACCGTGATCACGATGCTGACCACCGCCAGCACCACGGCCCGCATCCAGAAGCTGGTATCCTCCAACTGGCCCAGCGTGATGGCCATGATCTCGGCCGACAGGATGAAATCGGTGCGTATAGCCCCCGACACGCGCTCGCGTTCCAGCGCCTCGGCATCCTGCGGGGCGGCGGTCACCACCTTGGCGTCGTGGTGGTGGAACAGCTTCTCCACCCCCTCGTAGCAGAGATACAGCCCGCCCAGCATCAGCAGCGGCAGGATGGCCTGCGGCAGGAAGGCGGTCAGCGCCAGGCCGATGGGCAGCAGGATCAGCAGCTTGTTGCGCAGGGACCCCAGCGCGATCTTGCCCACGATGGGCAATTCCCGCTTGGGGCCGAAGCCGATGACATAGCGCGGCGTCACGGCCGCATCGTCGATGACGACGCCGGCCGCCTTCAGGCCTGCCTTGCCCGACAGGGCCGCGACATCGTCGATGGAGGATGCGGCGATCTTCGCGATGGCCGCGACATCATCCAGCAGGGCAAGAAGTCCGACGCTCATGCGCGGGGAAGGGGAAGGGGAAAGGGAATGGGAAGGCGGTGTCGCACGGCTCACCTCGATTCACGGATCGGGAGCATAAATGCCCCACCCCGGATTCGGTTGGCCTACAGTTCCGTTAATGCCGACAGCGCCGGCACCGGCGATGCCCCCATGCCCGCCCACAGCCCGCGCGGCACATAGGCGGCCCGCATCCCGGCCGCCAGCGCCGGCACCACGTCATTGTCCACCCGGTCGCCCACATAGGTGATGTCGTGCGGTTCGGCGCCGCAGGCCTTCAGCACCTCTTCGAAGAAGCGCGGATGCGGCTTCTGCACGCCCCACCCGGCCGAGGTCGCGATGAACTCCGCGCCCAGCGACAGGGCCTCCAGCGCGGGGGCTGCCTCCAGCGGCTGGTTGCCCGCGATGCCGATGCGCACGCCACGCGCGCGCAGGGCGGCGAAGGCCGGGCGCACATCGGGGTACAGGTCGTGCTCCAGCGGGGCATCGAGCGCCAGCCGCGCGCGGCGGATGGCCATGATGTCCCGCCCCGGGGCCAGGCGCTGCATGGTGTGGCGGTGGGAGTGGCCGGCGCGGATATCCTCGCACAGCGCATCCCACAGGGCGTCGTAGGTCACGCCCAGCTCCCCGGCCCAGCCCTGCCATGAGCGCGTCTCATCCACGAGAACGCCGCCCACGTCGAAGACGAACCAGGGGGTGCTCACCTCACTCGACCGTCATGTCCGGCGCGTCGGGGTGCTTCATGCCCACGGCGTGATAGCCGCAGTCGACGTGATGCACCTCTCCGGTCACGCCGGTGGAGAGCGGGGAGAGCAGGTAGAGGCCGGAATTGCCGACTTCCTCGAGGCCCACATTGCGGCGCATCATGCTGTTGTACTGGTTCCACTTCAGCATGTAGCTGAAATCGCCGATGCCGCTGGCGGCCAGTGTCTTGATCGGCCCGGCGGAAATCGCGTTCACCCGGATGCCGTCCTGCCCGAGGTCGGCCGCCATGTAGCGCACGCTGGCCTCCAGCGCCGCCTTGGCCACGCCCATGATGTTGTAGTGCGGGATCCAGGTCTCGGCCCCGAGATAGGACAGGGTGAGCAGCGAGCCGCCCGGGTTCATGATCGCCGCCGCCCGCTTCGCCGTCGCGGTGAAGGAGAAGCAGGAGATGTCGAGCGCCTGCAGGAACACGTCGCGCGGCGTGTCGAGGTAGCGCCCGCGCAGGTATTCCTTGTTGGCGAAGCCGATGGCGTGGACGAAGAAATCGATCTTGCCCCAGCGCTTCTCCACCTCGGCGAAGGCCGCATCCATCTGCTCGTCGCTCGAGACGTCGCAGGGAATGACGAAATCGCTGCCGATGCTGGCGGCCAGCGGGCGGACGCGCTTTTCCAGCGCCTCGCCCTGGAAGGTGAAGGCTATCTCGGCGCCCTGTGCCGCGCAGGCCTGGGCGATGGCCCAAGCGATGCTGCGGTGGTTCGCCACCCCCATGATCAGCCCACGGCGACCCTGCATCAGGGTGCCGGCGGCTGGCGTCGTGCTCGTCGCTTCTTCGGGCATGGGTCCGTGCGTGCTGTTGTTACCGAGCGGTTTCGTGGCACAGCCCCCTGGCGCGGGCAAGGCCTGGGTGCATATCTGGGCGACCCGGCTATACTCCGCCGGGGCAGCTGCAGGATGGACCGATGGCCGACGAGCCTTATGCCCTTTTCGCCGATTGGATGGCCGAGGCCACGAAATCCGAGCCCAACGACCCCAACGCCATGTGCCTGGCCACCTGCACGCCGGAAGGCCGGCCGAGCGCGCGCATGGTGCTGCTGAAGGGCGTGGATGAGCGCGGCTTCGTCTTCTACACCAATTTCGAGAGCCGGAAGGGCACCCAGCTTCTGGCCAACCCCTTCGCGGCACTGTGCTTCCACTGGAAGTCGCTGCGGCGTTCCATCCGCGTCGAGGGCGCGGTGGAGGTGGTGAGCGACGCCGAGGCCGACGAGTATTACGCCAGCCGCCCGCGCGGCAGCCGTATCGGCGCCTGGGCCAGTCAGCAGTCCCGCCCGCTGGAAGGCCGCTGGGCGCTGGAGAAGGCGGTGGCCGAGTATACGGTGAAGTTCGGCCTGGGTGAGATCCCGCGCCCGCCGCACTGGTCCGGCTTCCGCATCATCCCCGATCGAATCGAGTTCTGGCGCGACATGCCCTTCCGCCTGCATGAGCGCCGGGTGTTCACGCCGGTCGAGAACGGCTGGGCCATCGAGACGCAGTACCCCTGATGGAAGTGCCCGCCACGCAGCAGGAGGTGGCGGGCTTCCTGGCCCGCCTCACCGGCCAGGGGGTGGTGGAGACGCATATCTCCGCCGTGTTCCTGGGCGATGGCGAGGCACTGAAGCTGAAGAAGGCGGTCGCCCTCGGCTTCCTGGATTTCACCGCGCTGGCGGAGCGCGAGCGCCTGCTGCGGCGCGAATGCGCGATCAATGCGCCCTATGCCCCGGGCCTCTATCTGGGCGTCGAGCCCATCACGCGCGGCCCGGACGGCGCGCCGCGCCTGGGTGGTGGGGGCCCGGCGCTCGATTGGGTGTTGCGGATGAAGCGGCTGCCGGCGGATGCCTTCCTGGATGCGCGCCCCTGCCCGGAGGGCGCCATGCTGGACGCGCTGGCCGACTCGGTGGCGGCCATGCATGCCGTCCAGCCTGTCCTGGCAGGGCCGGACCGGCTGCGCCCCGTGATCGACGGCAATCTGGCCGCGATGCGTGAGGCCGGGGTGCCGGCCGCTGCGGCGCAGGGCTGGCACCGGGCGGCATCGGCCGAACACGCGCGGCTCTCGCCCTGGCTCGACGCGCGTGGGGCACAGGGCTTTCGCCGCCGCTGCCATGGCGACCTGCACCTGGGCAATATCTGCCTTCTGGAAGGCCGCCCCGTGCCCTTCGACGCGCTGGAATTCGACGAGGCGCTGGCCGGAATCGATGTGGGCTATGACTTGGCCTTCCTGTTGATGGACCTGGAACAGCGCCATGGCCGGCCCGCCGCGAACCGTGTGCTGAACCGCTATGTCGCGCGCGGCGGCGATGCGGCGCTGGTGCGGGGGCTGCCGCTGTGGCTCTCGCTACGGGCCGTCATCCGCGCCCATGTGCAGGCCCGGCGCGGGCAGGAATGGCGGGGGCTGCTGGATGCGGCCATGGCCTATCTGGCGCCGCGCGCGCCGCGCCTGCTGGCCATCGGCGGGCTGCAGGGCACCGGCAAATCCACTCTGGCGCGGCAGCTCGCGCCGCAGATCGGCCCGGCCCCCGGCGCGCTGATCCTGCGCAGCGACGACACGCGCAAGCGCCTGGCCGGGGTGGCCCCCGAAACCCGCCTTGCCGCCGAACACTACACGGCGGGCGCGAGCGTTGCCGTCTTCGCCGAGATGCGCGCCATGGCCGCTGCCGCGCTGGAGGGCGGGCACGCGGCGATTCTCGACGCCGTCTTCGCGCGGCCCGAGGAGCGCGAGGCCGCCGCCGCGCTGCACCCCTCCTTCACCGGCTTGTGGCTGGAAGCGCCGCTCGATACGCTGCGCGCAAGGGTTTCCGCCAGAAAAGGCGATGCGTCCGATGCCGATGTCGCCGTGCTGGAGACCAGTGCCGCGCGCGATCCGGGCCCGATTGTCTGGCAACGTATCGATGCCGCGTCCGGCACCGAGGCAATGGCACGCAAGGCGCTGGACTTGCTGCCCTTCGCTTCGCCATAACCTTCCAGCATCACTCGTTTTAGGGAGTATCAGACCATGGCATTCCGCCGCATCCTGGTGCCGCTGACCGGTACCGCGGCCGGTGAGGCCGCGCTCGCGACCGCGCTGATGACCGCGCGAATCTGGAACTCCCACATCCACTGTCTCCATGTGCGCGTGGATGCGCGCGACGTGGCGCCCCTGGCCGGCGAGGGCCTGTCGGGTGCGATGATCGAGGAAATGATGGCCGCGACCGAGCGCGAGAGCGGCGAGCGCGCCGGGCGCGTGCGCGCGCTGTTCGAGCGCTTCGTCGCCCATGCCGGCCCCATCACGCTGGCCGACAGCGCGGAGACGGCGAACAAGGCCGATGGCGTCACCATCTCCTTCGAATCGATCCCGGGCCGTGAGGAGGATGTGGTGGCGCAGCAGGCGCGCCTCTATGACCTGGCCGTGGTGCCGCACCCCGAGGCGGACAGCGATGTCTCCAGCAGCGACGCGCTGCATGCCGTGCTGTTCGACAGCGGCCGCCCGGTGCTGATCGCGCCGCTGACGCCCCCGGCCACCATCGGCAACCGCGTCTGCTGCGCCTGGAACGGCACGGCCGAAAGCGCCTCCGCGATCGACGTGTCGCTGCCCTGGCTGCACCATGCGCAGGCCCGCCAGGTGCTGTATTCCGAGGATTACCAGCGCCGTGGGCCGAAGGTGGAGGGCATCCTGGCCTATCTGCACTGGCATGGCGTCGATGCCGAGGGCAAGCAGTTCAAGCCCATCTCGAAGGATGTCGGCGCGGGCCTGCTGGCCGCCGCGCGCGACTTCGAGGCGGACCTGATCTGCATGGGCGCCTACAGCCATTCGCGCCTGCGCCAGCTGATCCTGGGCGGCGTGACGCGCCATGTACTGGAGAACGCGGATATCCCGGTGCTGATGCGCCGCTGAGCAGGGCAGGGCGCCGCTGCCTTCTCTCAGGCAGCGACGCCCCCCTTCCTTCAGAACAGCTTCGGCGCCACGAACTTCGCGAAGCCCGGCCGCGCCGACAGCCGCCCGTACCAGGCCTTCATGGCCGGCAGCGCCGCCATGCCGGGCCGCTGCACCTCCGCCCCGAACCAGCGCCGCGCGTAGCAGCCCAGCACGATGTCAGCGATGGTCAGCGCCTCGCCTTCCAGGAAGGCGCGGCCGTCGGACAGGCGCTGGTCGATGATCGACCAGTTCGCGCCCATCTCGGCCACCGCCTTGTCGATCAGCGCGTAGTCGCGCTTTTCCTCGGGCGTGCGCACCATGCCCCAGAACAGGTTGCGCTCCGCGGGGCTGACGATGGACAGCTGCCAGTCCAGCCAGCGGTCCACGCTGGCCCGCGCCCCGGGCGCCGAGGGATACAGCCCGCCGCCATCGCCCGCCGCCTTCATGCACAGATAGCGCAGGATGGAGTTGCTCTCCCACAGGACGTAGCCGTCATCCTCCAGCGTCGGCACCCGGCCGTTGGGGTTCATGGCGCGGTATTCGGGGGTGTCCACTAGGCCGAACTGCATGCCGGCGTCCCGGCGCTCATACGGCGTGCCCAGCTCCTCCAGGCACCAAAGCACCTTCATCACGTTCACGCTGTTCGCGCGGCCCAGAATCGTCAGCATGTCAGCCTTTCTCGAAACGCCAGGGTGAGGTTCCATCCTCATTGGGGTCGAGTGTGAGCCGATGATCGAGCGGCGGGAAGGCCCGGCTGCGGCAATCCGTGCGGTCGCATAGCCGGCATGACAGGCCGATCCCCACGGGGTCATGCTTCATGTCCATGCCTTCGGCATAGAGGATGTCGCCCGCATGGGCGGCGTCGCAGCCCATGGCCACGACATGCAGCGGCGGCGGGTCCCCCCAGCCGCGCCCCTGGCCCTGCACCGTGCGGGCGAAGCACAGGAAGCGCGCGCCATCGGGCAGGGCGGCGTGCTGCACCCGCAGCGTGCCCGGGGTGGTGAAGGCCTGGTGCACCACCCATTTCGGGCAGCTGCCGCCGAAGCGGGCGAAGGGGAAGCCCGCCGCCGAGAAGCGCTTGTCCACATTCCCCGCCAGGTCCACCCGCAGGAAGAAGAAGGGCAGGCCGCGCAGCCCCTCCCGCTGCAGGGTGCAGAGGCGATGGGCCGCCTGTTCGAAGGAGACGCCGAAGCGCGCTGCCAGCGCGTCCAGGTCGTGGCGCAGGGTGCGCGCGGCCGCGTGGAAGGGCTGATAGGGCATCAGCAGCGCGCCGGCGGCATAGTTCAGCAGCCCGATGCGGATCAGCGCGGCCGCGTCGGGGGTTGAGGGGGCGGCATCGCGGATCAGCGTGTCGACCGGCTCCCCAGCCTCCAGCAGCAGCAGCTGGAAGGCCATCTGAAAGCCCCGGCTTTCGCGCGGCAGGGTTTCCGAGAGCGCCAGCAGCCGCGCCGCGGGGTCATAGCGGCGCAGCGCGCCGTCCAGCGGCCCCACCGCCACGCGAACCCCATGCCGGCTGCGCAGGCGCTCCGCGATCGCGTGGTTCATGCCGGCGGCCGTGGCGCCCAGCTCCTGGCCCAGCGTCTCCGTCAGCGCCTCCAGCGCCGGGAAATGGTTAGCGCGGTCATGGAAGAAATCCCGCGTTTCCTCGGTCGGCATCAGCAGGCGGCGGCCGGAGGGCAGGGCGAGGCCCGCGCTGTCCTCTCGCGCGACGCGCCAGGCACGATAAAGGGCGAGGATGGCGCGCGCGGCACCGGGGGCCGAGGCGGCGAGTGCTGCGACCTCCACATCCGGCACCTTCTCGCTGCCCAGCGCCTGGTCGGCGAAAACCTCCCGCAGGCTGGTCTCCATCGCCTTCTCGGAATGGCCGGAGAGGGTGGCGATATCCACGCCCAGCGCCTCGGTCAGCTTGATCAGGATGGCGGCGGTGACGGCGCGCTGATCGTGCTCAATCAGGTTCAGATAGCTGGCGGAAATGCCGAGCCGCGCGGCCAGCGCCTGCTGGGCGACGCCCTGTTCGGTGCGCAGGCGGCGCACCACGCGCCCGATCAGCGGTTTCGACATCAGCTTCGCCCCATTTACATGTTTTACTTTTTTGCGCCGCCGAAGCGGGAGTGATTTACCGGCTTACCGATTGACATCATTTATCTATCTTTCGTCCGGAACCCGCAATGTGAAATCTTCACTTCACGCCCGGAGCGACATCACCGCACCGGCACCAGAAGGAGACGACCATGCGCACCGAACCGAATTTCGCGCCTGACGGCACCATGCGCGGCCCCGGCGGCGGCGCCCCCGGCTGGGGCGACGGCATCCGCCGCGACTACACCCCGGAGGACGTCCGCCGCCTGGCCGGCAGCTTCCGCATCCAGCACACGCTGGCCGAGCAGGGCGCCCTGCGCCTGCGCCGCCTGCTGGCCGAGGAGCCCTTCGTGAACACGCTGGGCGCGCTGACCGGCATGCAGGCGCTGCAGCAGGTCAAGGCCGGGCTGAAGGCCATCTACCTCTCGGGCTGGCAGGTCGCGGCCGATGCCAATTCCGGCGGGCAGATGTACCCCGACCAGTCGCTCTATCCGGTGGACAGCGTGCCGACCGTCGTGCGCCGCATCAACAACGCGCTGCGCCGCGCCGACCAGATCTCCACGCTGGAGCGCTTGACCGGCAAGGGCGAGGACGACACGCACTACATGGCGCCGATCATCGCGGATGCCGAGGCCGGCTTCGGCGGCGCGCTGAACGCCTATGAGCTGATGAAGGGCATGATCGAGGCCGGCGCCGCGGGCGTGCATTTCGAGGACCAGCTGGCCTCGGAGAAGAAGTGCGGCCACCTCGGCGGCAAGGTCCTGGTGCCGATCAGCCAGCATATCCGCACCCTGAACGCGGCGCGCCTGGCGGCCGATGTGGAGGGCGTGCCGACCGTGCTGCTGTGCCGCACCGACGCGGAATCGGCCCAGCTGCTGACGGCCGATGTGGATGAGCGCGACCGCCCCTTCATCAGCGGCGAGCGCACGCCCGAAGGCTTCTTCCGCATCACGCCGGGCATGGGCAAGCAGTACGCCATCGCGCGCAGCCTGGCCTATGCGCCCTATGCCGACCTGCTGTGGTGGGAAACGTCTGACCCCGATCTGAACGACGCGCGTGAGTTCGCCGAGGCGATCCACCGCCAGTTCCCGGGCAAGATGCTCGCCTACAACTGCTCGCCCAGCTTCAACTGGCAGCGGAAGATGGGTGTGGAGGCGGCGGCCCGCTTCCAGCGCGAGATCGCGGCCATGGGCTACAAGTTCCAGTTCGTGACGCTCGCGGGCTTCCACAGCCTGAACCTGTCCATGTTCAAGCTGGCCCGTGGCTATGCCGAGCGCGGCATGGGCGCCTACAGCGAGCTGCAGCAGGCCGAGTTCGCGGCCGAGAGCGAGGGTTTCACCGCCGTGCGCCACCAGCGCGAGGTGGGTGTGGGCTACTTCGACGCGGTGGCCATGGCCGCCAGCGGCGGGCAGGCCAGCACCACGGCGATGGCCCACAGCACCGAGGCAGCCCAGTTCCATGGCTGAGCTCCATGGCTGAGTTCCACGGCTGACCGTGATGAGCGGCCCCGCTGGACGGGCCGCCTGCACCCCCGCTGGATGGGGTGCGTCGCCACCGGGGGGAAACCTCCGGTGGCGATCTCGTATGGGCATGAAAAAGGGCGCCCCGCCATGCAGCGGGGCGCCCCTCGGATCCGCGGCCTGTCGGCCGTGGGATCAGTTCTTGGCCTTGTCGACCAGGGCGGACTTGGTGATCCAGGGCATCATGGCGCGCAGCTTGGCGCCCACTTCCTCGATCGGGTGCTCGGCCAGCTTGCGGCGGGTCGCCTTGAAGGAGGCCTGGTTCACCTTGTTCTCCAGCATCCAGTCGCGGGTGAACTTGCCGGTCTGGATGTCGTTCAGCACGCGCTTCATCTCGGCCTTGGTCTCAGGCGTGACGATGCGCGGGCCGGTGACGTATTCGCCGTATTCCGCGGTGTTGGAGATGGAGTAGTTCATGTTGGCGATGCCGCCCTCATAGATGAGGTCGACGATCAGCTTCACCTCGTGCAGGCACTCGAAATACGCCATCTCGGGGGCGTAGCCGGCTTCGCACAGGGTCTCGAAGCCCGCCTTGATCAGCTCGACCAGGCCGCCGCACAGCACGGCCTGCTCGCCGAACAGGTCGGTCTCGCACTCTTCCTTGAAGGTCGTCTCGATGATGCCCGAGCGGCCGCCGCCGACGGCGGAGGCATAGGACAGCGCGATTTCCAGCGCGTTGCCCGAGGGGTTCTGGTGCACGGCCACGAGGCACGGCACGCCGCCGCCCTTCAGGTATTCGCCGCGCACGGTGTGGCCGGGGCCCTTCGGCGCGATCATGAACACGTCGATGTCGGCGCGGGGCTCGATCAGGTTGAAGTGCACGTTCAGGCCGTGGGCGAAGGCCAGCGCCGCGCCGGGCTTCATGTTGTCGTGCAGGTGCTCGCGGTACAGGTCGCCCTGCAGTTCGTCCGGCGTCAGCACCATCACGACATCGGCCCACTTCGCCGCGTCGGCGGGGGTCATCACCTTGAAGCCGGCGGCCTCGGCCTTCTTCCAGGACGCGCCGGGGCGGGCACCGATGGCCACCTCGGTGGCGCCGCTGTCGCGGATGTTCTGGGCATGGGCGTGGCCCTGGCTGCCGAAGCCCACGATCACGACCTTCTTGGCCTTGATCAGGTTAACGTCGGCGTCGCGATCGTAGTAAACGCGCATTTGCTTCTTCCTCGTTGAATCTACAGGCAAAAGTTCAGGCGGCGATATGCCGCGTTCCCCGTGCGATGGCCACCGCACCGGTGCGGCTGACTTCCGCCAGGCCGATCGGGCGCATCAGCGCGCAGAAGGCGTCGATCTTCTCGGCATTGCCGGTCATCTCGAACACGAAGCTCTCGGTGGTGGCGTCCACCACCCGGGCGCGGAAGGCATCCGCCAGGCGCAGGGCCTCCACCCGGTCGTCGCCCTGGGCCACGACCTTGATCAGCGCGAGTTCACGCGTCAGGTGCGGGCCTTCGAGCGACAGGTCGCTGACCTTGTGCACCGGCACCAGCCTATCGAGCTGCGCCTTGATCTGCTCGATCACCATTTCGGTGCCCGAGGTCACGACGGTGATGCGGCTGATGCGGCCGGTCTCGTCCACCGGGGCCACGGTCAGGCTGTCGATGTTGTAGCCGCGGCCGGAGAACAGGCCGATGACGCGCGCGAGCACGCCGGCCTCGTTCTCCACCAGCACCGCGATGGTGGCGGAGCGTTGATTCGTCTCGGACATGTTTCTTACACCAGCACCTTGCCTTCGTCGGTCACAGAACGGGCATTGCCCTCCTGGTCCGGGCCAAGGATCATTTCGTTATGGGCGGCCCCCGACGGGATCATCGGGAAGCAGTTCTCGTCCTTCGCGACCAGGATGTCCGCGATGACGGGGCCCGGATGGGCGATCATCTCGCGGATCACGCTGTCGAGCTGGTCGGCGTTCTCGGCGCGCAGCCCCTTGGCGTGGAAGCTCTCGGCCAGCTTCACGAAGTCGGGCAGGGCGGCGGAATAGCTCTCGGAATAGCGCCCGCCATGCAGCAGTTCCTGCCACTGGCGCACCATGCCCATGTATTCGTTGTTCAGGATGAACACCTTCACCGGCAGGCGGTACTGCGCCAGCGTGCCCATTTCCTGGATGTTCATCAGGATGGAGGCTTCGCCCGCGATGTCGATGCACAGCGCATCGGGGTTCGCGATCTGCGCGCCCATGGCGGCCGGCAGGCCATAGCCCATGGTGCCCAGCCCACCCGAGGTCAGCCAGCGGTTCGGCTTGTCGAAGCCGAAATACTGCGCGGCCCACATCTGGTGCTGCCCCACCTCGGTCGAGATGATGGTTTCACGCCCCATCTCGCGCGTGATCTCGAACAGGCGCTTCACCGCGTGCTGCGGCTTGATGATCGGGCCCTGCTGCTTGTAGGCGAGGCAGTCCTTCGCGCGCCATTCCTTGATCTGCTGCCACCAGCCGGCCAGGGCTTCCTTGTCCTGGGCGGCGCTGTCGGCCTTCCAGGCCTCGATCAGCGCGGCGAGCGTCCGCCCGGCATCGCCCACGATCGCCACGTCGACCTTGACGTTCTTGTTGATGGAGGACGGGTCGATATCCGCGTGGATCTTCTTGGAATCCGGGCTGAACTTGTCCAGCCGCCCGGTCACGCGGTCATCGAAGCGCGCGCCGATGTTCAGCATTACGTCGCAGCCGTGCATGGCGAGGTTGGCCTCGACCGTGCCGTGCATGCCCAGCATGCCCAGGAAATGCGGGTCGCTGGCGGGGAAGGCGCCGAGCCCCATCAGCGTGTTGGTGCAGGGCATGCCCGTCATGTGGGTGAACTCACCCAGCAGGCGCGATGCCTCGGGGCCCGCATTGATCACGCCGCCGCCGGCATAGATCACCGGGCGCTTCGCACCCTTCAGCAGGGCCACGGCTTCCTTGATGCGCGCCGCATCGGGCTCCACCTGCGGGCGGTAGCTGCGGTGGGGCACGCTGGCCGGCGGGGCCTCGGTATAGGGGGCCGGCTTGATCAGGATGTCCTTCGGCAGGTCGATCACGACCGGGCCGGGGCGGCCCGAGCGCGCGACATGGAAGGCCTCATGCACCGTGCGCGACAGGTCCTCGCTGCGCTTCACCAGGTAGTTGTGCTTGGTGGCGGGGCGGGTGATGCCGGTGGTGTCGGCCTCCTGGAAGGCATCATTGCCGATCAGGTGCGTCGGCACCTGGCCGGTCAGGCAGACCAGCGGAATGCTGTCCAGCAGCGCATCCACCAGGCCGGTGACGGCATTGGTGGCACCGGGGCCGGAGGTGACCAGCACAACGCCCACCTTGCCGGTGGAACGGGCATAGCCCTCGGCCGCATGCACCGCGGCCTGCTCGTGGCGGACCAGGATGTGGCGGATGGCGTTCTGCTGGAACAGCGCGTCATAGATCGGGAGTACGGAACCGCCCGGATAGCCGAAGATCACCTCTACGCCCTGCTCCTTCAGTGCCTGAAGGATGACCTCGGCACCCGGACGCAGATCCGTGGTGGCAGGTGCAGGGGTGGTGATGGCGGACATGATATTCCCGTCTGGTTGGCGTTTACGAGGCTTACCTATTCGTCCTGCGATGCAGCGTCAACCGCGCGACGCACGAAAGTGACCAATTTTTCCTGTTCACTTTCCGAAAATTGCGCAAGTCCCGCGAAGCGCGCATGGATCATATGCAAGGCGTTCGGGGCCACCAGCGCCTGGTGGCGGAACCAGGTGGCCTGGCGCTTGGTGTATTGCCCGGTGTTGAGGATGGCCCGATCCCGTGCCTGGGCGGGAGTCATTTCCGCGCGAAGCATGGCTGCCAGCTCCGGCACGCCATGCGCGCGCATGGCGGGCAGGGCGGGATCGAGGTGCAGCAGGGCGCGCACCTCCTCGATCGCGCCGCCGGCGAGCATGGCGTCGAAGCGGGCGGCGATGGCCGCGCGCAGGGCCTCGCGCGGCGGGTCCAGCAGGATGGCGCCGAAGGCCCAGGGGGCAGGGGGCAGCACCGGCGCCTCGCGCTGCCAGGATGCCAGGCCCCGGCCCGTCGAGATCTGGATTTCCAGCGCGCGGGTCACGCGCTGGCTGTCGCCGGGGCGCAGCTTGGCCGCGGTCTCGGCATCCAGCAGGGCGTGCACCGCCTCGGGGCCGCGTTCCGCCAGCAGGGCGCGCGCTTCGGCGCGCGCGGCCTCCGATACCTCCGGCAGGGCGGAAATGCCCTGGGTCAGCGCGCGCAGATACATGCCGGTGCCGCCGCACAGGATGGGCAGCGCCGCGCGCTCCATCTCCGCCAGCGCGGCCTGCCGCCACCAGGCGACATCGGCGGGCCGGGAAGGGTCGCGCACGCCATAAAGGCGATGCGGCGCGCGGGCCTCGTCCTCCGGTCCCGGCTGGGCGGTGATGACGCGCAGCCCGGCATAGCACTGCATGGCGTCCGCGTTGATCACCGTGCCGCCGAACCGCTCGGCAAGTTCCAGCGCCAGCGCCGACTTGCCGCTGGTGGTCGGGCCGCAGACGATAAGTGCGGGCGGCTTGCGCCCAGGGGCCGGCTTCTGCATGGTCCGCCCGCCATGCCGCATATCCTCACGCTTGTCGCGCCCCAGGGCGCGCTTTCCGCCAATCTGCTTCCCGGGATTCGCCGGGCATTGGACGTTCTCGGCGCCGATTGCGGCACCCCCGACTGGCTGTCGGAGGGCGAGGCGGTGGACATCTCCTTCGCGAACCTGGCGCCGGAGCCCGCCATGGCCGCCGCCCGGCAGGCGCTGGGCGAGGCCCCGGTGGACGCCATCGCTCAGCCCGCCGAGACCCGCCGCAAGAAGCTGCTGCTGGCCGATATGGACAGCACCATCGT
Organism: Rhodovarius crocodyli; assembly: GCF_004005855.1. GTDB lineage: Bacteria > Pseudomonadota > Alphaproteobacteria > Acetobacterales > Acetobacteraceae > Rhodovarius > Rhodovarius crocodyli. Next base: position 59,061 of record NZ_SACL01000008.1, on the reverse strand, counting down.
CACCAGCGAGACGCTGGACGAACTGGCCGCCGAGGCCGGGCTGAAGGAGAAGATCGCCGCCATCACCGCCCGCGCGATGAACGGCGAGCTGGATTTCAAGGCCGCCCTGCGTGAGCGCGTGGCGATGCTGAAGGGGCTGGAGGAAGCCGCGCTGGAGCGCACCTGGGCCACCACGGAGCTGATGCCCGGCGCCCGTGAGCTGCTGGCCACCATGCGCGCCGGCGGGGCGCATACCGCGCTGGTTTCCGGCGGCTTCACCTTCTTCACCGGCCGCGTCGCCGCGCTGGTGGGCTTCCATGAGCACCATTCCAACGTGCTGGAGATCGAGGCCGGCCGCCTGACCGGCACCGTGGCGGACCCCATCCTGGACAAGGACGCCAAGCTGGCCACGCTGAAGCGCCTGGCGGCCGGGCTGGGCCTGTCGCTGAATGAGGCCGTGACCGTGGGTGACGGCGCGAACGACCTGCCCATGCTGCTCGCGGCCGGGCTGGGTGTGGCCTATCACGCCAAGCCCAGCGTTCAGGCCGAGGCCCGCTTCCGCCTGAACCATGCCGACCTGCGCGGCCTGCTGTTCGCGCAGGGTTATCGGGCAGCCGAGATCAAGGCCGGCTGATCAGCCGGGCAGGCTGTAGCTCTGCCACTGCTTCTTCATCTCGGCCTTCCAGGGCTTGCCGGTCGCGGTCATCGGCAGGGATTCGACGAATTCCACCGCATCCGGCACCCACCACTTCGCCACCTGGCCCTCATAGATGCCCAGGATGGACTTCGCGCAGGGGGTGGTGCCGGGCTTGGGCACCACCAGCAGCAGCGGGCGCTCATCCCACTTCGGGTGATGCACCGCGATCACGGCCGCCTGCGCCACGTCCGGGTGCTTCAGCGCCAGGTTCTCGAGCGCGATGGAGCTGATCCACTCCCCGCCGGATTTGATGACGTCCTTGGCGCGGTCCACGATCTCGATGGCGCCCAGCGGGTCCAGCGTCACGACATCGCCGGTGCGCATCCAGCCATCCTCGGTGAAGGCGTGGTCATGGGCGCGGTTGAAGTAGCCGCTGGCCACCCAGTGGCCCTGCACCTGCAACTCCCCGAAGGCCTTGTCGTCCTGGGCAATGGGCTGGCCGGCATCGTCCAGCACGCGATAGTCCACGCCGAAATGCGGCCGCCCCTGCTTGCGGGAGTAGCGGAGGAACTCATCCTCCGACCAATGGGCGGTCTCCGCCTTGCGGGAATTGGTGGACCCAAGCGGGCTGATCTCCGTCATGCCCCAGGCATGCAGGATGGAGACGCCGTATTGCTTCAGGAAGGCCTCGGTCACGGCCACGGGCAGGGCCGTGCCGCCCACCACCAGCCGGGGAGGATGGGCGAAGCGACGGTGGGGCTCGGCCTGCAGCCATTGCAGCAGGGCGGTCCAGAGCGTGGGCACGCCGGCGCTGAAGGTCACGCCCTCGCCCTCGAACAGGGTGTGCAGGCTGGCCGGGTCCAGCTTCGGCCCCGGCAGCACCAGCCCGCTGCCGGCCATGGGCGCGGCATAGGGCAGGCCCCAGGCGTTCACATGGAACATCGGCACCACCGGCATCACCGTATCGAGCGCCCGCAGGGCAAAGACATCCGGCTGGATGGCCGCCATGGCGTGCAGGACGGTGGAGCGATGGGAATACAGCACCCCCTTCGGCTCGCCCGTGGTGCCGGAGGTGTAGCAGAGAGAGCTCGCCGCCCGCTCATCCAGCGCGGGCCAGTCGTAGTCGCTGTCCTCTCCGCCGATCAGCTGGTCGTAGCTCAACACCGGCACCGACAGGGCAGGGGCCTGCCCCGCACCCAGCACCACCACGGCGCGCAGGCTGGGCGGCAGCCGGTCCGCGATCTTCTCCAGCACCGGCAGCAGGGAGGCATCGACGAACAGTGCGGTGTCCTGCGCATCGTTCAGGATGAAGGCGATCTGTTCGGGAAACAGCCGCGGGTTGACGGTGTGCAGCACCGCCCCGCTGCCCGACACCGCGTAATACAGCTCCAGATGCGGCAGGGTGTTCCAGGCCAGCGTGGCCACGCGGTCGGTGCGCCGCACGCCCAGCCGTGCCAGCCCATGGGCCAGCTGCGCCGCCCGGGCGGCCACCTCCGGATAGCTGCTGCGCGTCATCCGGCCGGACGCATCCAGGCTGGCCAGGCGCGCGCCCCGGTGATGGCGCGCCGCATGGCGCAGGATGGACGACACGAGCAACGGGTGCTCCTGCATCAGTCCGTGCATGAGTTCCTCCCTAGTCTTTTTCTGGGAGGGACTATCGGGAGTTCCCGCCGCGCATTGCAAGCTCAACCGATGGGCGCAACCGGGCCCTGATGGCTGCGTTACGCCACCGCATCCATCATCGTTTTCCGGAAGGGAGAGATTTTCATGGGTTTTCTGGCGCGGACCGTCATCACCGCCTTCGCCTTCTGGTGCGCGGACATGCTGCTGGACGGCATCGCCTTCAGCGGCCCCTTCGCCCTGTTCTTCGCCGCCATCATCTTCGGCCTGGTGAACGGCTTCATACGCCCGGTGCTGGCGCTGCTGTCGCTGCCCATCACCATCATCACGCTGGGCTTCTTCGTGCTGGTCATCAACGCGGCCATGCTGGGGCTGACGGCGCTGCTGATCCCGGGGATGACGGTGGCGGGCTTCGGCTCGGCCTTCTTCGGCGCGATCATCGTCTCGATCGTGTCCTGGCTGGTGAACCGCACGATCGACTGAGCGGCCTCAATCGACCGAGGCCAGCTCTCCGCGGTCCAGGCGCAGGCGGTCGAATTCCTCGGCACTGACCGGGGCGCCGAACAGGAACCCCTGCGCCTCCGCGCATTCTTCCTCGCGCAGGGCGCGGGCCTGGGCAGGGGTTTCCACACCCTCGCCGATCAATTCCACCCCCACGGCCTTGGCCATGCCGACCATGGCGCGGACCATGGCCCGGGCCTGGGGCTGCTCGGCCACCTCCTTCACGAAGCTGCGGTCGATCTTGATGCGGTCGCATTCCAGCTGGCGCAGATGCGACAGGCTGGAGAAGCCGGTGCCGAAATCGTCCAGCGCGATGCGCACGCCCATGTGCCGCAGCAGGCGGATGTTGGACATCACCGCCTCCATGTCGCGCAGGATCGCCGTCTCGGTCATCTCGATCTCCAGGCGCGACGCGCTCATGCCCGTTTGCTGCAGCGTGCGCTCGACCATCCTGGCGAAGCCCGGCTCCCTCAACTGCACCGCCGAGGCGTTGACCGCGACGAGGAGGGAGGGCCGCACCGCGCCGAAGCGGCAGGCTTCGGCCAGCACGAACTCGCCGATCGGCAGGATCAGGCCGGTATCCTCGGCCAGGGGCACGAAATCGGCGGGCGAGTGGCGCGTCCCGCTCGAATCCTGCCACCTCAGCAGGGCCTCCGCCCCCGTCAGGCGGCCGGAGGAGAGATTGACCTGGGGCTGGTAGACCACGCTGAACTCATTGCGGTGAAGCCCCTCGCGCAGCGCCGCTTCCAGCGCGCGGCGGCGGCGCTGCGCCTCGTTCATCGCGGGCTCGAAGAAGCGCCAGGTGCGCCGCCCCTCGGCCTTGGCGGCATAGAGCGCCACATCCGCTTCCTGCTGCAGCGTCGCCGGGGCGTGGCTGCCGTCACTCAGGGCGATCCCGATCGAGACGCCGACCTCGGCGTGCTTGCCTTCAAGCTCCACCGGGATGGAGATCGCGCCGATCACGCGGCGGGCCAGCATCTCGGCTTCCTCCGGGCCCTCGATGCCGGGCATGAGGATGGAGAACTCGTCGCCGCCCAGCCGGGCCACGGTGTCGGCGGAGCGGATGCAGAGCTCGAGCCGCTCCGCGATCCGGCGCAGCAGCTGGTCGCCGGCGGCATGGCCCAGCGTGTCGTTCACCTCCTTGAAGCGGTCGAGATCGAGGCAGAGCAGGGCGATCGTGCGGCCCTCCCGCGGGGCGGCCGCCAGGGATTGCTGCAGGCGGTCCTGGAACAGCGCGCGGTTCGGCAGGCGGGTCAGCGCGTCGAAATTCGCCATCCAGCTGAGGCGCTCCGTCAGGCGCTCCCGCTCGGCCAGGTTCTCGCGGAACAGCTCCGTGGCCCTGCGCAGGTCCCGCAGCTCCTGGATCATGGGCATGTCGCCGGAGGCCAGCTGCGACGACTTCCGCCCCTCGCCCAGCTCCGTGAACATGACGCTGAGGGTGTGCAACCGCCGGGCTAGCCGGGCGCCGAGGAAGGCCACGGCGGGAATGACCAGGAACAGCACGAACAGCACGGACAGCACGATGGCGCCGACGGCCAGGTTGCCGGGGCGGTCCACATCCGCCTGGGGCCACAGCAGCAGCACGCCCAGGTCGCTGCCGGGAATGTTCAGGTGGCGATAGAGCGTGATGAAGCGGTTGCCGGCCAGGACCATGGGGCGCGCCTCGGTCTCGGACGGGCCGCGCCACTGGCGGAACAGCGAATCGGGATTGACGGTGATGGTGCCGGCGACCAGCCCATCCGACGAGACGAGAAGCAGGTCACGGCGGGACAGCTTGGCCAGGTCGCTGACGAACTGCGCGTTCACGCGCCGTACCAGGGAAATCCAGCCAACATGCTCGCTGTCGGACATCACGGGCGCATTGCCCGCCAGCAGGAAGCTGCCCGGCGCGCGGGGGTCGTCGATGACGCGCGTGAAGGCCTGGGCGTCGGGCTCCCCGGCGGTGGTCATCGGGCCGATCAGATCCTCGCGGAAGCGCCCGCGGGCGGCATCGCCCATGGTGCTGGCCAGCACGGAGCCATCGACCCTGATGGCCTCCACCTCCTCGATCATGCTGCCCACGCTCTGCAGGCTGCGCCGGGTGCGGTCGATCATCTCCAGCGCCGGCTGGTCCTCACCGCCGGCCAGCGCCCTGCCCATCGAGCTGCGGTCGGCCGCGGCCGCCGCGTACAAGGCAAGGGAATCGGCCATGTCATGCAGCAGGGCGACGGCGCCGTCGGCATCGTGGCTGAGGTTGAGCCGGGCTTCCTGCAAGGCGTTGCGCTGCACGAAGCCGGCGCTGAGGGTGCCGGCCATGAGCGCGGCCAGCAGCGGCGGCAGCAGCCCGCCGACCAGCAGGGCGGTACGGAGCCTGACGGAGGGCAGCCATGCACCGAGCCCGCGCTTTGCCGCAGGCTGGCTGGACCGGGCGACATCTGGCTCGGCCGACATGTCCCTCGGGTCGGGCGGGCTCATGAAGCAGGCTCCGGCTATGGCTGGCGCCCCTGAAGTATAGGCCTGGGGTCTAGCGCCCAGTTAAACCTTTTGCGATCAAAGTGCGCCGCAAAAGATTCCGTGATAATCATGGGCGGATTTCCAGCTTCCCGTCACGCGGCATGACGCGACAGGGGTGGACAGCCCCTCCGAAAGGGTCTAGAGCGGCGCCCCGCCGGGAATGCACCCGGCGCCCCATCAGTGGCATTCACTGGGGAACGCGGGAGACGAGGCCGGGTCCGTCAGGATCTGGCCCATGTCGCATGGACCGCGGGCCTCGAGGATTTTGTCCCGGGTTACGTTGAGGATAGATCATGGCCAAAAAGATTATTGGCTACATCAAGCTGCAGATCCCCGCGGGCAAGGCGAATCCGTCCCCGCCGGTCGGCCCGGCGCTGGGTCAGCGCGGCCTGAACATCATGCAGTTCGTGAAGGAATTCAACGCGGCGACGCAGCAGATGGAGCCGGGCACCCCGACCCCCGTCGTCATCACCGCGTTCTCCGACCGTACCTTCTCCTTCGTCACGAAGACGCCGCCGAACACCTACTTCCTGCTGAAGGCCGCGAAGATCGACAAGGGCAGCACCACCCCGGGCAAGGGCCCGAATGTGGGCCGCGTGACCAAGTCTCAGCTGGCGGAAATCGCCAAGGTGAAGATGAAGGACATGAACTGCACGACGATCGAGTCCGCCGTGCGCCAGCTGGCCGGGTCCGCCCGCGCCATGGGCGTCACCGTGGTGGAGGGCTGAGACCATGGCGAAGCTGACGAAGCGCGCGAAGGCCCTGGCGGCCACTGTCGAAGAGAACAAGCTGTACGGCCTCGATGAGGCGATCGCGCTGGTGAAGGCCAATGCGAAGGCGAAGTTCGACGAGACGATCGAGATCTCGATGAACCTGGGCGTCGACCCCCGCCATGCGGACCAGATGGTGCGCGGCGTGGTCGGCCTGCCGAACGGCACCGGCAAGACCGTGCGCGTGGGCGTGTTCGCCCGCGGCCCGAAGGCCGAGGAAGCCAAGGCTGCCGGTGCCGACGTGGTCGGCGCCGAGGAGCTGGCGGCCGCCGTGCAGGAAGGCAAGATCGACTTCGATCGCTGCATCGCGACCCCGGACATGATGGCCCTGGTCGGCCGTCTGGGTAAGATCCTGGGCCCGCGCAACCTGATGCCGAACCCCCGCCTGGGCACCGTGACCATGGACGTCAAGGGCGCCGTGACGGCGGCCAAGGCCGGCCAGGTCGAGTTCCGCGCCGAGAAGGCCGGTATCGTGCACGCCGGCATCGGCAAGGCTTCCTTCGACGCCGCCAAGCTGGTCGAGAACGCGAAGTCCTTCGTGGACGCGATCCAGAAGGCCCGCCCGGCGGGTGCCAAGGGCACCTACGTCAAGAAGGTGGCGGTCTCCTCCACCCAGGGCGCTGGCGTGAAGGTCGACGTGTCGACCATCGGCGCGGCCTGAAACAAGATGCGTGCCACCTGAACAGGGTGGCCGAGCAGGGGGCCGGCTCGCCGGCCTCCGAACCTGTCTGAGAACGCATGCGGGGCATGGCCCCTTGATGGATGGACACCCATCCGCAGGCGGGAGGCGGGGCGCCAAGGTATGCCGGTACTGCCGGCTTGGCTTGGGTTCCGGCTTTTACTGAGACAGGCGAACCATGGGCCGTGGTGGGAAACCAACGCGGCCCGCGTGTGAACCGGCCGGTTCATCGCGGTTTGCCGAAAGGCGGCGCGGTGCCCCGGCCACCATCGGAGACGACACGTGGATAGGACGGAAAAGCGTAACTTCGTTACGTCGCTCGCCGCGATCTTCGCGGACACGTCCTTCGTTCTGGTGGCTCGCAATGACGGTCTGACGGTTCAGGCCGTCGACAAGTTGCGGCGCCAGATGAAGGACGCGGGCGCGACGTACAAGGTCGCGAAGAACCGCCTGGCCGTGCGCGCACTTGATGGCACCCGCTTCCAGGCCATTTCTCCCCTGCTGAAGGGCCCGACCGCGCTTGCGTGGTCCGCGGACCCGGTGGCGGTGGCGAAGACGGCCGTGGAGTTCGCCAAGGGGAACGACAAGTTCGTGATCCTCGGCGGGGCACTCGGCACCCAGAGCCTGACGCTTGATGGCGTCAAGGCCCTCGCCGAACTGCCTTCGCTGGATACGCTGCGCGCGCAGCTGGTTGGTCTCATCCAGACCCCGGCTTCTCGCATCGCCTCGGTGCTTCAGGCACCTGGCGGGCAGCTGGCGCGGGTGTTCAAGGCTTACGCCGACAAGGACGCCGCATAGTCCGGAACTACTCTTGCACCCGGTTGAGGGCGATCTTCGCCGGCCGGGTTGTCAAAACCAAGTCAAGCCCTTATCTCAAGGAATACGAAAATGGCCGATCTCGTTAAGCTGGTGGACGAGCTGTCCAGCCTGACCGTTCTCGAAGCTGCCGAGCTGTCCAAGCTGCTCGAAGAGAAGTGGGGCGTTTCCGCCGCCGCTCCCGTGGCCGTGGCTGCTGCCCCGGCTGCTGGTGGCGCTGCCGCCCCGGCTGCCGAAGCGCAGACCGAGTTCACCGTCATCCTGGCCGACGCTGGCGACAAGAAGATCAACGTCATCAAGGAAGTCCGCGCCATCACGGGCCTGGGCCTGAAGGAAGCCAAGGACCTGGTCGAGGGCGCGCCCAAGACCATCAAGGAGTCGGTGTCCAAGGACGAAGCCGACAAGATCAAGAAGGTGCTGGAAGAGAACGGCGCCAAGGTCGAGGTCAAGTGATCTCGTGGCCCGGCCTTCGGGCCGGGCCGCAGTATTTACTACGGGGAGCGGGCGAGGACCACGGGGTCCTCGTCCCTCTCTGCGTTTCAGGGGGCCTTCGGGCCTGATAGGTCATCAGCCCTACCGGGCTGGTCATTTGAGGAAGCTGGACAGGCATGAACGCTATCTCCAAGCCGTTCAAGGGCAGCAAGCGCATCCGTCGTAGCTTTGGGCGTCTGCCCGAAGTGGCGCCGATGCCCAACCTGATCGATGTGCAGCGCTCCTCCTATGCGCAGTTCCTGCAGATGGATACGCCGCCGGACAAGCGCACGCCGACCGGCCTGCAGGAAGTGTTCAAATCCGTTTTCCCCATCGATGACTTCGGTGGCCGCGGCCGGCTGGAATTCGTCCAGTACGAGCTGGAGGAGCCGAAGTATGACGTGGAAGAGTGCATTCAGCGCGGCCTGACCTTCGCGGCGCCCCTGAAGCTGCGCCTGCGTCTGATCGTGTGGGATATCGACGAGGACACCGGCAGCCGCTCCGTCCGCGATATCAAGGAGCAGGACGTCTACATGGGCGACATGCCCCTGATGACGGACAACGGCACCTTCATCGTGAACGGCACCGAGCGCGTCATTGTCTCCCAGATGCACCGCAGCCCGGGCGTGTTCTTCGACCACGACAAGGGCAAGACGCACAGCAGCGGCAAGTACCTGTTCGCCGCGCGCGTCATCCCCTATCGCGGTTCCTGGCTGGACTTCGAGTTCGACGCCAAGGACATCTGCTACGTCCGCATCGACCGCAAGCGCAAGCTGCCGGCCTCCACCCTGCTGCTGGCGCTGGACAGCGCCGCGACCGAGGCGAAGCGCGCCGACGCCGCCGCCCAGGGCCGTGAGCTGGAGCCGGGCGAGATCCGCGGCATGGACGCCGAGGAAATCCTGAACGCCTTCTACGGCCAGGTGACCTTCACGCGCAGCCCGAAGGGCTGGGCCCGCCCCTATGACCCCGAGGCGTTCCGCGGCCTGAAGCTGATGGAAGCGCTGGTCGACGCCAAGACGGGCGCCATCGTGGCCGAGAAGGACGCGAAGCTGACCCCGCGCGCCGCCCGCAAGATCGCCGAGGGCGGCACCACCGAGGTGCTGGTCGGCCGTGCGGACCTGCTGGGCCGCTTCATGGCCGAGGACCTGGTGAACTACGAGACCGGCGAGATCTGGGCCGAGGCCGGCGAGGAGCTCACCGAAGCCCGCCTGACCTCGATCGAGGATGCCGGCATCGACAGCCTGCCGACGCTGGCCATCGACCAGTCCGTCGGCCCCTGGCTGCGCAACACGCTGATGGTGGACAAGAACACCGGCCGCGACGACGCGCTGATGGACATCTATCGCGTGATGCGCCCGGGTGAGCCGCCGACGCCGGAGACGGCCGAGACGCTGTTCAAGGGCCTGTTCTTCGATCTGGAGCGCTACGACCTGTCCTCGGTCGGCCGCGTGAAGATGAACATGCGTCTGGGCTTCAGCAACGACGAGGTGGCCGACACCATCCGCACGCTGCGCAAGGACGACATCATCACCACCCTGCGCATCCTTCTTGAGCTGAAGGACGGCAAGGGCTCGGTCGACGACATCGACAACCTCGGCAACCGCCGCGTGCGTTCGGTCGGCGAGCTGATGGAAAATCAGTACCGCCTGGGCCTGCTGCGCATGGAGCGCGCGATCAAGGAGCGCATGGGGTCGGTCGATATCGACACCGTGATGCCGCATGACCTGATCAACGCGAAGCCTGCCGCGGCCGCCGTGCGTGAGTTCTTCGGCTCCTCGCAGCTGTCCCAGTTCATGGACCAGACCAACCCGCTGTCCGAAGTGACGCACAAGCGCCGCCTCTCGGCGCTTGGCCCGGGCGGTCTGACGCGTGAGCGCGCGGGCTTCGAGGTTCGTGACGTTCACCCGACCCACTATGGCCGCATCTGCCCGATCGAGACGCCGGAAGGCCCGAACATCGGTCTGATCAACAGCCTGGCCACCTTCGCCCGCGTGAACAAGTACGGCTTCATCGAGACGCCGTACCGCCTGGTGAAGGACGGCAAGATCGTCGGCGAGCCGCGCTACCTCTCCGCCATGGAGGAGGAGAAGCTGATCGTCGCCCAGGCCGATGCCGAGGTCGACGCCGCGACCGGTGAGTTCAAGTCCGAGCTGGTCTCGGTGCGTCAGTCTGGCGACTTCCGCCTGGTGCCGCCCGAGCAGGTGACGGCCATCGACGTCTCGCCGAAGCAGCTGGTCTCCGTCGCCGCCGCGCTGATCCCGTTCCTTGAGAACGACGACGCCAACCGCGCGCTAATGGGCTCCAACATGCAGCGCCAGGCGGTGCCGCTGGTGAAGTCCGACGCGCCGCTGGTCGGCACGGGCATGGAAGCGGCCGTGGCGCAGGACTCCGGCGCCGCGATCTCGGCCAAGCGCGAGGGCGTGGTCGACCAGATCGACGGCGCGCGCATTGTGGTGCGGGCGACGGGCGGTGACGGCCAGACCATCGGCGTGGACATCTATCGCCTGCGCAAGTTCCAGCGCTCCAACCAGTCCACCTGCATCAACCAGCGCCCGCTGGTGAAGGTGGGTGACCGCGTCTCCGCCGGCGACATCATCGCCGACGGCCCGAGCACGGAGCTGGGCGAGCTGGCGCTGGGCCGGAACGTGCTCGTCGCGTTCATGCCTTGGAACGGCTACAACTTCGAGGACTCCATCCTCATCAGCGAGCGTATCGCCCGCGACGACGTCTTCACCTCGATCCACATCGAGGAGTTCGAGGTCAGCGCCCGCGACACCAAGCTGGGCCAGGAGGAAATCACCCGCGACATCCCCAACGTCGGTGAGGAAGCCCTGCGCAACCTCGACGAGGCGGGCATCGTCTATGTGGGTGCCGAGGTGCAGCCGGGCGACATCCTGGTCGGCAAGGTGACGCCGAAGGGCGAAAGCCCGATGACCCCGGAAGAGAAGCTGCTGCGCGCCATCTTCGGCGAGAAGGCTTCCGACGTCCGCGACAGCTCGCTCCGTCTGCCCCCGGGCACCACGGGCACCATCGTGGATGTGCGCGTGTTCAACCGCCGCGGCGTCGACAAGGACGAGCGCGCCATGGCGATCGAGCGCGCCGAGGTCGAGCGTCTGGCCAAGGACCGCGACGACGAGAAGGGCATCCTGGAGCGCAACTTCTTCGGCCGTCTGCGTGAGCGCCTGATCAACCGGAAGGCTTCCGGCGGCTTCAAGGCGATCAAGCCCGGCACGCCCCTGACCGACGATGTGCTGGAGCAGTTCGCCCCGGCCACCTGGCGCCAGATCGGCGTGCAGGACGACGCGGTGATGGCCGAGATCGAGGCCATGAAGCGCGAGTTCGACGCCGCGGTCGAGAAGCTGCAGAAGCGCTTCGAGAGCAAGGTCGAGAAGCTGCAGCGCGGCGACGAGCTGCCGCCCGGCGTGATGAAGCAGGTCAAGGTGTTCGTGGCGGTGAAGCGCAAGCTGCAGCCGGGCGACAAGATGGCCGGCCGTCACGGCAACAAGGGTGTCGTCTCTCGCGTGGTCCCGCTGGAGGACATGCCGTTCCTTGAGGACGGCACCCAGATGGACCTGGTGCTGAACCCGCTGGGCGTGCCCTCGCGCATGAACATCGGTCAGATCCTTGAGACGCACCTGGGCTGGGCCTGCGCGACCCTCGGCCGTCATGTCGGTGAGCTGGTGGAGGAATACCGCCGCCACTCCGGCGTGCGCGAGGAACTGCTGGCCAAGCTGAAGGACGTCTACGGCGAGGAGATCTTCGAGCGCGACATCGCGCCGATGAGCGAGGATCAGCTGTTCGAGCTGGGCGATAACCTGAAGAAGGGCATCCCCATCGCGACGCCGGTGTTCGACGGTGCCCGCATCAGCGACATCGAGGGCATGCTGGGCAAGGCCGGGCTGCACAGCTCGGGCCAGATGCAGCTGATCGATGGCCGCACGGGTGAGCCGTTCGAGCGCAAGACCACGGTCGGCTACATCTACATGCTGAAGCTGCACCACCTGGTCGACGACAAGATCCACGCCCGCTCGATCGGCCCCTACTCGCTCGTCACGCAGCAGCCGCTGGGTGGTAAGGCGCAGTTCGGTGGCCAGCGCTTCGGCGAAATGGAGGTCTGGGCCCTGGAGGCCTATGGTGCCGCCTATACGCTGCAGGAAATGCTCACGGTGAAGTCGGACGACGTGGCCGGCCGCACGAAGGTCTACGAGGCCATCGTCCGCGACCAGGACAGCTTCGAGGCCGGCATCCCCGAAAGCTTCAACGTGCTGGTCAAGGAACTGAAGAGCCTGGGCCTGAACGTCGAGCTCGAGACCGGCAACGAGTGATTCCTGACAGGCCGGCGCATCGGATGCGCCGGCCGCGACTACCCTTTTCACCGCCCCGGGTTGTTCCCCAGGGCAGGATGGAGCTGAGAGCGCCATGAATGAACTGATGAAGATTCTGGGCCAGACGGGCCAGTCGGTTAGCTTCGATCAGATCAAGATCACCATCGCCTCTCCCGAGCAGGTGCGCAGCTGGTCCTACGGCGAGATCAAGAAGCCCGAGACCATCAACTACCGCACCTTCAAGCCGGAACGTGACGGCCTGTTCTGCGCGCGCATCTTTGGTCCGATCAAGGACTACGAGTGCCTGTGCGGCAAGTACAAGCGCATGAAGTTCCGCGGCATCGTCTGCGAGAAGTGCGGCGTCGAGGTCACGCTGGCCAAGGTGCGCCGTGAGCGCATGGGCCACATTGAGCTCGCCTCGCCCGTGGCGCACATCTGGTTCCTGAAGTCCCTGCCGTCCCGCGTCGGCCTGATGGTCGACATGACGCTGAAGGACCTGGAGAAGGTCCTGTACTTCGAGTCCTATGTGGTGCTCGAGCCGGGCCTGACCGACCTCAAGCTGCATCAGCTGGTTAGCGAGGACCAGTACCAGAACAAGCTGGACGAGTTCGGCGAGGACGCCTTCACGGTCGGCATCGGCGCCGAGGCGGTGAAGCAGATCCTGACCGGCTGCGACCTGGACAAGGACGCGGTGCGCCTGCGCGCCGAGCTGAAGGAGACCACCTCCGAGGCCAAGCGCAAGAAGCTCGTGAAGCGCCTGAAGCTGATCGAGGCCTTCCTCGAGAGCGGTTCGCGCCCCGAGTGGATGATCATGGACGTCGTGCCCGTGATCCCGCCCGAGCTGCGCCCGCTGGTGCCGCTGGACGGTGGCCGCTTCGCGACCTCTGACCTGAACGACCTGTATCGTCGCGTCATCAACCGCAACAACCGTCTGAAGCGGCTGATCGAGCTGCGCGCGCCGGACATCATCGTGCGCAACGAAAAGCGCATGCTGCAGGAAGCCGTCGACGCGCTGTTCGACAACGGCCGCCGCGGCCGCGCCATCACGGGTGCCAACAAGCGCCCGCTGAAGTCGCTGTCCGACATGCTGAAGGGCAAGCAGGGCCGCTTCCGTCAGAACCTGCTCGGCAAGCGCGTCGACTACTCCGGCCGCTCGGTCATCGTGGTCGGCCCCGAGATGAAGCTGCACCAGTGTGGCCTGCCGAAGAAGATGGCGCTCGAGCTGTTCAAGCCGTTCATCTACTCCAAGCTCGAGAAGTACGGTCACGCCACCACCATCAAGGCCGCGAAGCGGATGGTGGAAAAGGAGCGTCCCGAGGTGTGGGACATCCTGGAGGAAGTGATCCGCGAGCATCCCGTGATGCTGAACCGCGCGCCGACGCTGCACCGCCTGGGCATCCAGGCCTTCGAGCCGACGCTGGTCGAAGGCAAGGCGATCCAGCTGCACCCGCTGGTCTGCACCGCCTTCAACGCGGACTTCGACGGTGACCAGATGGCCGTGCACGTCCCGCTGAGCCTTGAGGCCCAGCTGGAAGCGCGTGTGCTGATGATGTCGACCAACAACATCCTCAGCCCCGCGAACGGCAAGCCGATCATCGTGCCGTCCCAGGACATCGTGCTGGGCCTGTACTTCCTCAGCCTCGACACGCCCGAGTTCAACGTGGCCAAGACCCGCATCGAAGAAGTGAAGGCGCTCGTCGCCTCCGCGACCGAGAAGGGCGGCAAGGGCCTGTCCGAGGACGAGATCGAGGCGCTGAACTACCGCCCGCAGATCTATCGCGGCATGGGTGAGGTGGAGCAGGCGCTGGCCGCCGGCGTCATCCGCGTCCACAGCGCGATCCTGGCGCGCGTGCCGGCCCCGCGCATGGTGGGTGATGCCACCATGGACACGGTGCTGACCACGCCGGGCCGCCTGATGATGGGCAACCTGCTGCCCAAGGATCCCCGCACGCCCTACAGCCTGGTCAACCGCCTGCTGACCAAGAAGAACGTCTCCGACGTCATCGACACCGTCTACCGCCATTGCGGCCAGAAGGAATCGGTGATCTTCGCTGACCGCCTGATGGGCCTGGGCTTCCGCCAGGCGGCGCGTGCCGGCATCTCCTTCGGCAAGGACGACATGGTGATCCCGCCCGAGAAGGCGGAGCTGATCGCCAAGACCAAGTCCGAGGTGAAGGAGTTCGAGCAGCAGTACCTCGACGGCCTGATCACCTCCGGTGAGCGCTACAACAAGGTGGTCGACGCCTGGTCGCGCTGCACCGACGCCGTGGCCTCGGCCATGATGAAGGAGATCTCCCGTCAGGAGGTCGGCAAGACGACGAACTCCATCTGGATGATGTCGCATTCCGGTGCGCGTGGTTCGCCGACGCAGATGCGTCAGCTGGCCGGCATGCGCGGCCTGATGGCCAAGCCCTCCGGCGAGATCATCGAGCAGCCGATCATCTCGAACTTCAAGGAAGGCCTGACCGTGCTGGAGTACTTCAACTCCACCCACGGTGCCCGTAAGGGCCTGGCCGACACGGCGCTCAAGACGGCGAACTCGGGTTACCTGACCCGCCGTCTGGTGGACGTGGCGCAGGACAGCATCATCGTCATCCCCGATTGCGGCACGGAAAAGGGCATCACCGTCCGCGCCGTGATGGATGGCGGCGAGGTCGTGAGCCCGCTGTCCGAGCGTATCCTGGGCCGCACCATGCAGCGCGACGTGATCGACCCGGCGACGGGCGAGGTGCTGCTGGCCCAGGGCGAGCTGGTCGAGGAAGCCGATGCCGAGCGCATCGAGAAGGCCGGCGTGGAGGAGACCTACATCCGCTCCGTGCTGACCTGCGACGCGCGTACCGGTGTCTGCGCCAAGTGCTATGGCCGTGACCTGGCGCGCGGCACGCCCGTCAACGCCGGTGAGGCCGTGGGCGTGATCGCGGCCCAGTCGATCGGTGAGCCCGGCACGCAGCTGACGATGCGCACCTTCCACATCGGTGGCGCCGCGCAGCGTGGTGCCGAGCAGTCGGCCGTGGAGGCGACCGCGGATGCCGCGGCACGCATCTACAACCTGAACATCGTGGTGAACTCCTCGGGCACCCCGGTGGTCATGAGCCGTAACTGCGAAATCGCGCTGGTCGACGCCAACAACCGTGAGCGTGCCCGCTTCCGCGTGCCCTACGGCGCGAAGATGCTGATCAAGGAAGGCGACCAGGTCACGCGCGGCCAGAAGCTGGCCGAATGGGACCCGTTCACCCTTCCGATCCTCACGGAAACCTCCGGTACCGTGGAATACGCCGACCTGATCGAAGGCGTGACCATGGTGGAGCGCACCGACGACGTGACCGGCATGTCCAGCAAGGTGGTGGTGGACTACAAGTCCAACGCCAAGGGCGCCGATCTGCGCCCGCGCCTGCTGCTGAAGGACAGCAACGGCAGCCTGCTGAAGCGCGTGACGGGTGGCGACGCCATCTACTTCCTCACGCCCGACACGGTGCTGTCGGCCGACAACGGCATGCAGGTCTCGGCCGGTGACGTGGTGGCCCGCCTGCCGCGCGAATCGTCCAAGACCCGCGACATCACGGGCGGTCTGCCGCGCGTGGCGGAGCTGTTCGAGGCCCGTCGTCCGAAGGATGCCGCGATCATCAGCGAGATCGATGGCCGCGTCGAATTCGGCAAGGACTACAAGGCCAAGCGCCGCATCATCGTGAAGGCCGACGCCCAGGGCGACGAGCCGGGGATCGAGCGCGAGTACCTGGTGCCCAAGGGCAAGCACGTGTCCGTGCAGGAAGGCGACTACGTCAAGGCGGGTGACCCGCTGGTGGACGGCCCCCGCGTTCCGCACGACATCCTGCGGGTTCTGGGCGTCGAGGCTCTCGCGAACTACCTCGTGAACGAGATCCAGGACGTCTATCGACTCCAGGGCGTGAAGATCAACGACAAGCACATCGAGGTGATCGTTCGCCAGATGCTGCAGAAGGTCGAGATCCTGGATCCGGGCGACACCACCTACCTGATCGGGGAGCAGGTGGACCGCATCGAGTTCGAGATCGAGAACGAGAAGCGGATCTTCGCCAAGGAACGTCCTGCCCGCGCCGAGCCGGTGCTGCAGGGCATCACCAAGGCGTCGCTGCAGACGCAGTCCTTCATCTCTGCCGCGTCGTTCCAGGAGACGACCCGCGTGCTGACCGAGGCCGCCACGGCGGGCAAGGTCGACGTGCTGCAGGGCCTGAAGGAGAACGTGATCGTGGGCCGTCTGATCCCCGCCGGCACGGGTTCGGTGATGAACCGCCTGCGTGCCCTCGCGGCCCAGCGCGACAAGGGCCAGCTGCCGGCGTCGCAGGGGGCGATTCCCGCCCCCGAATCGCCCGCCGCAGCGGAGTGAGGGGAGGGGCTCCGGCCCCTTTTTCCCGTGTATTTTCAATGGGGCGGTGCAGCATTGCAAAGGCTGCACCGCCCCATTCCGTTTTATGAGGAGGCTTCGCTTGACTCATGGGCCCGGTGCCCGTAGTTAGCGGCCCTCGGCCGGGCTGGATCGAAAGATTTGGGCCCGGGGTGTTTTTCAATCGCTGCGCTGCCGGCGCCGCCTCCCGATGGTTGGGGGGCTGAGGCCGGTAGCGGGTCGAATGCCCCGCTGGGTGCGCAGAAGCGCGACCGGGCGGGGTGATCGGCTTTCTGGAGACCTGAAGGGGCGTCATGCCGACGATCAACCAGCTCATCGCGGGTTCGCGAGAGCCCCGCGCCAGCCGGAACAAGGTTCCCGCGCTGCAGGGCTGCCCGCAGAAGCGCGGCGTGTGCACGCGCGTTTACACCACGACGCCGAAGAAGCCGAACTCGGCTCTTCGTAAGGTCGCGAAGGTGCGCCTGACCAATGGCTTCGAGGTGGTGAGCTACATCCCCGGCGAGGGCCACAACCTTCAGGAACACTCCGTGGTGCTGATCCGCGGCGGCCGCGTGAAGGACCTTCCGGGCGTCCGTTACCACATCCTCCGCGGCGTGCTCGACACGCAGGGCCTGCCGAAGCGTCGCAAGCGGCGTTCGCTGTACGGCGCCAAGCGGCCGAAGTAAGGAGTTCCAGCGATGTCGCGTCGCCATAGCGCCGAGAAGCGCGAAGTTCTGCCGGACCCGAAGTTCGGTGATATCGTCCTCAGCCGTTTCATGAACGTGCTGATGTATGACGGTAAGAAGTCCACCGCCGAAGGGATCGTGTACAGCGCCCTCGACGGTATCAAGAAGCGTCTCGGCCAGAACGCCGATCCGCTGCGCCTGTTCCATGAGGCGCTGGATAACGTGAAGCCTGCCGTCGAAGTGCGTTCGCGCCGCGTCGGTGGTGCCACTTACCAGGTTCCCGTCGAAGTCCGCACGGATCGCCGCCAGGCTCTGGCCATCCGCTGGATCATCGACAGCGCCCGGAAGCGTGGCGAGAACACGATGGAAGAGCGCCTCTCGGCGGAACTGCTGGACGCGGCGAACAACCGCGGCACGGCCGTGAAGAAGCGCGAAGACACGCACCGGATGGCGGAGGCGAACAAGGCCTTCAGCCACTATCGCTGGTAAGACACGAGAGCTGACGGAACAGAACGATGGCTAAGGCTAAATTCGAGCGGAACAAGCCGCACTGCAACATCGGCACGATCGGCCACGTGGACCATGGCAAGACGTCGCTGACGGCGGCGATCACCAAGGTGCTGGCGAAGTCCGGTGGTGCGTCCTTCACGGCGTATGACCAGATCGACAAGGCGCCGGAAGAGCGCGCCCGCGGCATCACGATCTCGACGGCGCACGTCGAGTACGAGACCGCGAACCGCCACTACGCGCACGTCGACTGCCCCGGCCACGCCGACTACGTGAAGAACATGATCACGGGCGCGGCGCAGATGGACGGCGCGATCCTGGTGGTGTCCGCGGCCGACGGCCCGATGCCCCAGACGCGTGAGCACATCCTGCTGGCCCGCCAGGTCGGCGTGCCCGCGCTGGTGGTGTTCCTGAACAAGATGGACATGGCGGACCCCGACCTGGTCGAGCTGGTGGAGATGGAGGTGCGCGAGCTCCTGTCGTCCTACAAGTTCCCGGGCGACGACATCCCCGTGATCAAGGGTTCCGCCCTGTGCGCCCTGGAAGACAAGCAGCCGGAAATCGGCGAGCAGGCGATCCTGGAGCTGATGGCGGCGGTTGACGCCTACATCCCGCAGCCGGAGCGTCCGAAGGACCGTCCGTTCCTGATGCCGATCGAGGACGTGTTCTCGATCTCCGGCCGTGGCACCGTGGTGACCGGTCGCGTCGAGCGCGGCATCATCCGCGTGGGCGAGGAAGTCGAGATCGTGGGCCTGAAGGACACGGTGAAGACGACGGTGACCGGCGTTGAGATGTTCCGCAAGCTGCTGGACAGCGGCGAGGCGGGCGACAACATCGGTGCGCTGCTGCGCGGCACGAAGCGTGAAGACGTGGAGCGCGGCCAGGTTCTGGCGGCGCCGGGTTCGATCACGCCGCACACGCAGTTCAAGGCCGAGGCGTACATCCTGACGAAGGAAGAGGGCGGCCGCCATACGCCGTTCTTCACCAACTACCGTCCGCAGTTCTACTTCCGCACGACTGACGTGACGGGCGTGGTGACGCTGCCGGAAGGCGTCGAGATGGTGATGCCGGGTGACAACGTGTCGATGGACGTGCAGCTGATCGCGCCGATCGCGATGGATGAGGGCCTGCGCTTCGCGATCCGCGAAGGTGGCCGCACCGTCGGCGCCGGCGTGGTGGCCTCCATCGCGAAGTAAGGCCACGACGCAAATGGACAGCCAGAATATCCGCATTCGCCTCAAGGCGTTCGATCACCGCGTGCTGGATGGCAGCACGCGGGAGATCGTGAACACCGCGAAGCGGACCGGTGCGCAGGTGCGCGGGCCCATCCCGCTGCCCACGCAGATCGAGCGGTTCACCGTGAACCGTTCTCCGCACGTGGACAAGAAGAGCCGCGAACAGTTCGAGATCCGGACTCATCGCCGTCTTCTGGACATCGTCGACCCCACCCCGCAGACCGTGGACGCGCTGATGAAGCTCGACCTGGCCTCCGGTGTGGACGTCGAGATCAAGATCTGAGGGACGAGACGCCATGGCCCACTACGGCCGAACTGGGCTGATCGCCCGCAAGCTGGGGATGACCCGGCTTTTCCAGGAAGACGGCACGACGGTGCCCGTCACGGTCCTGCACGTTGATGACGTCCGCGTCATCGCGCAGCGCACGGCCGAGACGGATGGCTACGAGGCCCTGCAGTTGGGCATCGGCAACGCCAAGCCGAAGAACGTCTCCAAGCCCAACAAGGGCCACTTCGCCAAGGCTGGTGCCGAGGCGCCGATGAAGCTCGTGGAATTCCGCGTGGCCAGCGATGCGCTGGTGGCGGCGGGCACGAAGCTGACCGCGGCGCACTTCGTCTCCGGGCAGCGCGTGGACGTTGTCGGCATCACCAAGGGCAAGAGCTTTGCCGGCGCCATGAAGCGCTGGAACTTCTCGGGCCTGGAAGCGACGCACGGCGTGTCCATCAGCCATCGTTCGCATGGTTCGACCGGTAACCGTCAGGATCCGGGCAAGACCTTCAAGAACAAGAAGATGGCCGGTCACCTCGGTGTCGAGCGTGTGACCACCCAGAACCTGACGGTTGCTGGCGTGGACGCGGAGAAGGGCCTTCTGCTCATCAAGGGTGCCATTCCGGGCGCCAAGGGTGGCTACGTGCTGGTGAGCGACGCTGTGAAGCGCGCCCGTCCGGCCGAGGCGCCCTACCCGGCGGCGGTGGCCTGAGGATACGACGATGCAAGTGAAGGTCATCACCCTCGACAACGCCCCCGCGGGCGAGATCGAACTGCCGGACGAGCTGTTCGCAGCCGCTCCGCGCGCCGACATCCTGGCGCGCGTGGTGCACTGGCAGCTGGCCAAGCGCCGTGCCGGCACCCACAAGGCCAAGGGCATGGGCGAGGTCTCCGGGACCACCAAGAAGCCCTACAAGCAGAAGGGCACGGGTAACGCCCGTCAGGGCTCGCTGCGCGCTCCGCAGTACCGCACCGGTGGCGTCGTCCACGGTCCGGTGGTGCGCGACCACGGCTACTCGCTGAACAAGAAGGTGCGCCGTCTCGGCCTCATCTCCGCGCTCAGCCAGAAGCAGGCCGAAGGCAAGCTCGTGGTGCTGGACGAGGCCGGTGCCATCGCCAAGACCGCCGAAATGGCGAAGAAGGCGAAGGCCCTGGGCTGGAAGTCCGCTCTCGTGGTGGACGCCGCGGTGAACCCCGAGTTCGACCGCGCCCTGCGCAACATCCCCGGCATGCAGGCCCTGCCGACCATCGGCGCGAATGTCTATGACATTCTGAAGCACGATGTTCTGGCCGTGACGCGCGCCGGCGTTGAAGCCCTGAAGGAGCGCCTGGCATGAGCACCGTCTCCAAGCCTGCAGCCCCCGCGCCGCTGTCGCGGGAGAAGCAGTACCTGACGATCCTCGCCCCGGTGATCACGGAGAAGGCCACGGCCCTCTCCGAGAAGAACCAGGTGGTGTTCAAGGTCGCGATGGACGCTGACAAGCGCTCGATCAAGCAGGCTGTCGAAGGCCTGTTCGGCGTGTCCGTCACCGCGGTGAACACGATCGTCGTCAAGGGCAAGTCGAAGCGCTTCAAGGGTCGCCCCGGCCAGCGTTCCGACTGGAAGAAGGCTGTGGTGTCCCTGGCCGAAGGCCAGAGCATCGACCTGACCACGGGACTGGCGTAAAACCATGGCGTTGAAGCATTTTAATCCGGTCACGCCGAGCCTCCGCGGCACGGTTCTGATCAGCCGGGCTGAGCTCTACAAGGGCAAGCCGGTCAAGACGCTCACCGAGGGCCAGCACAGCCACGGTGGCCGCAACAACACGGGTCGCACCGTGGTGCGGTTCCGTGGCGGCGGGCACAAGCAGGCCTACCGCGTGGTGGACTTCAAGCGCCGCAAGTTCGGCGTGTCCGCGACGGTTGAGCGTCTGGAGTATGACCCGAACCGCACGTCCTTCATCGCACTGGTGAAGTACGCCGACGGTGAGCTGTCCTACATCATCGCGCCGCAGCGCCTGAAGGTGGGTGACGTCGTCATCGCCGACGAGCGCGTGGACATCAAGCCGGGCAATGCCGCGCCGCTGGGCAACATCCCCGTGGGCACGATCGTGCACAACATCGAGCTGAAGCCCGGTGCGGGTGCGAAGCTCGTGCGCTCTGCCGGCACCTTCGCCCAGCTCGTGGGCAAGGACAGCGGTTTCGCCCAGCTGAAGCTCTCCTCCGGTGAGCTGCGCCTGGTGCGTGGCGAGTGCATGGCCAGCATCGGTGCGGTGTCCAACCCGGACAACAGCAACCAGCAGATCGGCAAGGCCGGCCGTAAGCGTTGGATGGGCTTCCGCCCGCACAACCGCGGCGTGACCATGAACCCCGTCGACCACCCGCATGGTGGTGGTGAGGGCCGTACCTCTGGTGGCCGTCACCCGGTTACCCCGTGGGGCAAGCCGACCAAGGGTGCGAAGACCCGTAACAACAAGCGGACCGACGGGCTCATTGTTCGCCGCCGCAACGCGACGAAGGGCTGAGGGCGATGCCGCGCAGCGTATGGAAGGGGCCGTTTGTCGACGGCTACCTGCTGAAGAAGGCGGAGGCCGCCCGGGCCTCCACCCGCAACGAGGTGATTCGCATCTGGACGCGTCGCAGCACGGTGCTGCCGCAGTTCGTCGGTCTCACCTTCGGTGTCTACAACGGCAAGAAGTTCCTGCCGGTGCAGGTGACCGAGAACATGGTCGGACACAAGTTCGGCGAGTTCTCGCCCACCCGTACCTTCGGTGGGCACTCGGCGGACAAGAAGGCGAAGCGGGGCTAAAATGAGCAAGCCGCAGCATCCCCGGGGTCTCCCCGACAACGAGGCGGAAGCGATCACCCGCAACATCCGGGTCAGCCCTCGCAAGCTGAACCTGGTGGCGCAGATGATCCGCGGCCTGCCCGCGCAGAATGCCGTCGCCACGCTGACCTTCAGCAAGCGCCGCATCGCGCAGACCGTGAAGAAGACGCTCGAGAGCGCCATCGCGAACGCGGAAAACAACCACCAGCTGGACGTTGACCGTCTGGTGGTGGCCCGCGCCGAGGTCGGCCGGGCGATGGTGATGAAGCGCTTCCACGCGCGCGGCCGCGGCCGTGCGTCGACTGTGGAGAAGTGGTTCAGCCATCTGAAGATCGTGGTCGCCGAGCAGGCGGTCAAGCAGGAGGCCGCGTAACCTATGGGTCACAAAGTCAATCCGATCGGCCTCAGGCTCGGTATCAACCGTACCTGGGACAGCCGTTGGTTCGCCGGCCGGGACTATTCCTCCCTGCTGCACTCTGACGTGAAGCTTCGCGAGACGCTGCACACCCGCCTGAAGGGCGCCGGCGTGTCGAAGATCGTGATCGAGCGTCCGGCGAAGAAGCCCCGAGTGACGATCCACGCTGCCCGTCCGGGCGTCGTGATCGGCAAGAAGGGTGCGGACATCGAGGTTCTGCGCAAGGACCTGGCGAAGCTCGCCGGGGCCGAGGTTTCGCTGAACATCCTCGAGATCCGTAAGCCCGAGCTGGACGCGACCCTGGTCGCCGAGAGCATCGCGCAGCAGCTGGAGCGCCGCGTGGCCTTCCGTCGCGCCATGAAGCGCGCCGTGCAGTCCGCGATGCGCCTGGGTGCGCTCGGCATCCGGATCAACTGCTCCGGCCGTCTGGGCGGTGCGGAAATCGCCCGCATGGAATGGTACCGTGAGGGCCGCGTGCCTCTGCACACGCTCCGCGCGGACATCGATTACGGGATCGGCACCGCGAAGACCACCTACGGCACCTGCGGTGTCAAGGTGTGGATCTTCAAGGGTGAGATCATGGCGCATGACCCGCTGGCGCAGGATAAGCGCGCCGCGGAGCAGGCCCCGCAGCGCTGAGGGATGTGAACAATGCTTCAGCCGAAGCGTACGACGTATCGCAAGGCCCATAAGGGCCGCATCAAGGGCGTGGCGAAGGGCGGGTTCTCCCTGTCCTTCGGGGGCTTCGGCCTCAAGGCCCTGGAGCCTGAGCGCGTGACCGCGCGGCAGATCGAGGCGGCTCGCCGCGCGATCACCCGCGCCATGAAGCGCCAGGGTCGCGTGTGGATCCGGATCTTCCCGGACCTGCCCGTCTCCACCAAGCCCGCCGAAGTCCGCATGGGCTCCGGTAAGGGTGCGCCGGAGTACTGGGTGGCCCGCGTGAAGCCCGGCCGCATCATGTTCGAGATCGACGGCGTGAGCCCCGAGACGGCGCGTGAAGCGCTGGACCTCGGCGCCGCCAAGCTGCCGATCAAGACGAAGATCGTGGCGCGTCTGGGCGCCGCAGAGGCGTAAGAAAATGACCAAGGCAACTGACCTGCGTGTCAAGAGCACGGATGAGCTGGCAGCCATGCTGCTGGATCTGCGGAAGGAGCAGTTCAATCTGCGCTTCCAGCGTGCTACTGGCCAGCTCGAAGGTACGGGTCGCATCAAGGCGGTGCGGCGCGATATCGCTCGTGTGAAGACTCTCCAGGCCGAGCGCTCCCGCGCGGCCGCCAAAGCCTAAGGAAGAGGAGACCCCGGCTATGCCGAAGCGCGTCCTCACCGGGCGGGTAGTGAGCGACAAGACCGACAAGACGATCACCGTCTTGGTCGAGCGTCGCGTCATGCATCCGCTCTACAAGAAGTTCATCCGGCGCTCCAAGAAGTACGCCGCGCATGATGACGCCAACCTGGCCAAGGAAGGCGACCTCGTGACGATCGAGGAGTGCCGTCCCATCAGCAAGCGCAAGAGCTGGCTGCTGATCGCGCGCAACGGCGATGCCGTTGAGCGTCCGGCCGGTTTCGAGCTGCCTGCGACTGAAGGGGCTGCCGCATGATTTCCGTCGAGTCCAATCTGGAGGTCGCCGACAACTCCGGCGCCCGCCGCGTTCAGTGCATCAAGGTGCTGGGCGGTTCCAAGCGGAAGGTGGCTTCGGTCGGCGACATCATCGTCGTGGCCGTGCAGGAAGCGATTCCCCGCGGTAAGGTGAAGAAGGGTGAAGTGCAGCGCGCCGTGATCGTGCGCACGGCCTATCCCGTTCGCCGCGCCGATGGCAGCGCCATCCGCTTCGACAAGAACGCCGCCGTCCTGCTGAACAAGCAGAACGAGCCGATCGGCACGCGTATCTTTGGCCCGGTGGTCCGTGAACTTCGTGCGAAGAAGTTCATGAAGATCATCAGCCTGGCGCCGGAGGTGCTGTAACCATGGCCGCCAAGATCAAGAAGGGCGACAAGGTTCAGGTCCTGACGGGTCGCGACAAGGGCAAGCGCGGCGAAGTGCTGCGCGTGTTCCCGGAAGAGAACCGTGCGCTGGTCCAGGGCATCCACATCGCGAAGCGTCATCAGAAGCCCGCGGGCATGGCGCAGCCGGGTGGCATCATCCAGAAAGAGGCTCCCATCGACCTCTCCAACCTGGCGCTGATCGACCCGAAGTCGGACAAGCCCGTGCGGGTTGGTTTCAAGGTCCTGGAAGACGGCCGCAAGGTCCGCGTCTCCAAGGCCTCGGGTGAGGTGCTCGACGCATGAGCGGGACGAAGAAGGGGGCCGCTCCGGCGGCCAAGGGCGGCAAGCCCGGCGCGCCGACCGAAGGTGGTCGCGGTCAGTACAACGTTCCGGCGGCGCCTGGCGCTGCGGCCGCGAGCGTTGGCGAGACCCGTCTGGCCAAGGTCTACCGCGAGCAGATCCGCGAGAAGCTGACGACCGAATTCGGGTTCAAGAACCCGATGGAAGTGCCGAAGCTGACGAAGATCGTGATCAACATGGGCGTTGGCGAAGCCGCCGGCGACCAGAAGAAGCTGGACGCCGCCGTGGCCGACCTGGCCCTGATCGCTGGTCAGAAGCCGGTCCGCACGCGCGCCAAGAAGGCCATCGCGGGTTTCAAGATCCGTGAAGGCCAGGCGATCGGCACCAAGGTCACGCTGCGCCACTCGCGCATGTACGAATTCCTGGACCGCCTGGTCACCATCGCGCTGCCGCGCGTTCGTGACTTCCGCGGCATCCCGGGCAACCGTGGTTTCGATGGTCGGGGTAACTACACCTTCGGCCTGAAGGAACAGATCGTGTTCCCCGAGATCGCCTACGACAAGGTGGATCAGGTTCGCGGCATGGACATCACGTTCGTGACGACGGCCAAGACCGATAAGGAAGCGAAGGCGCTGCTGACGCACTTCGAGCTTCCTTTCCAGAAGTAAGTTTTTTGGAAAACCTCCCCGCTTCGGCGGGGAAAGGTTCCGGAGGATAGAACCGAAATGGCGAAGACTTCGTCCATCGAGAAGAACAACCGGCGCGCCCAGCTCGCCGCGACGCACGCCAAGAAGCGTGCGGCGCTGAAGTCTGTGGTGATGGATCGCGAACTGCCCATCGAGGACCGCTTTGAGGCCTCGCTGAAGCTCGCGCAGCTGCCGCGCAACGGGGCGAAGGTGCGTGTGCGCCTGCGCTGCGAAGTGACGGGCCGGCCGCGCGGCAACTACCGCAAGTTCAAGCTCTGCCGCAACATGCTGCGCGAAATGGCGAACACCGGGCAGCTGCCCGGTGTCGTTAAGGCGAGCTGGTAAGGAATAGTCGCATGTCCATGTCCGATCCGCTCGGGGATATGCTCACCCGCATCCGTAACGCTCAGCATGCGCGCCAGTCGCGTTGCGTGGCTCCGGCCAGCCAGCTGAAGGCGGATGTGCTCGATGTTCTGAAGCGCGAAGGCTATATCCGGGCCTGGCGCAAGACGGACGTCCGCACCGGTGTGTCCCAGCTCGACATCGAGCTGAAGTACGCCGAGGGTGAGCCCGCCATCAAGGAGATTGCGCGCGTGTCGAAGCCCGGCCGCCGCGTCTATTCGAAGATCAAGGAGCTGCCGAAGTTCTACAACGGCCTCGGCATCCAGATCCTGTCCACGCCCAAGGGCGTGATGAGCGACGTCGAAGCGCGCGCTGCCAATGTTGGCGGCGAAGTGCTCGCGCGCGTGTTCTGAGGGAGGGGTAAGCATGTCGCGCGTCGGCAAATACCCCGTGCCTGTCCCGGCTGGCGTTACCGTGGCCCTGCAGGGCCGCACGCTGGTGGCGAAGGGCAAGCTCGGCGAACTCACGCTCCCGCTCACCGACGAGGTGGATGTGGAGATCGCTCCCGGCTCCGTGGCCGTGAAGCCCAAGGGCGACGACCGTCGCAGCCGCACCCTGTGGGGCACGACCCGCAGCCTGGTGAACGGCATGGTGACGGGCGTTTCCGCCGGCTTCTCCAAGTCGATGGAAATCAACGGCACGGGTTACCGCGCCGCTGTCCAGGGCAATGATCTGGTGCTGAACCTCGGTTACAGCCATGAGATCCGTTACCCGGTGCCGAAGGGCATCAAGATCACCTGCGAGAAGCCGACCGCCATCAAGGTGGAAGGCATCGACAAGCAGCAGGTTGGTCAGGTTGCCGCCGAGATCCGTGGCTTCCGCGGCCCCGAGCCCTATAAGGGCAAGGGCGTGAAGTACGACAACGAGACCATCCTCCGGAAGGAGGGTAAGAAGAAGTAATGGCCCAGAAGCTCTCTCTGGAAGATCGCCGCCGCCAGCGCCTCCGCTATCAGCTCAAGCTGAAGAGCGGTGGCCGCCCGCGCCTGTCGGTGTATCGCTCCGGCAAGCACATCTATGCGCAGGTCATCGACGACAAGGCCGGCCACACCGTGGCCGCCGCCTCCTCGATCGAGAAGGACATGCGCGGTTCGCTGAAGACCGGCGCGGACAAGGACGCGGCGACCGCCGTGGGCAAGCTCGTCGCCGAGCGCGCCCTGGCTGCCGGTGTCACCGCGGTCGTGTTCGACCGTGGGCCCTACCTGTATCATGGCCGCGTCAAGGCGCTGGCGGAGGCTGCCCGTGAGGGCGGTCTCTCCTTCTAAGGAACACCGACATGGCACGTGAACCGCGCAGTGGCGGCGAGCCGGGCGATCAGGAGAACCGGCGTGGTCGGGGTCGTGGCCGCGGCCGCGATGAGAACCGTCAGCCTGAGCGTCAGGAAGGCGATGACCTGAAGGACAAGCTGGTCACGATCAACCGCGTCGCCAAGGTGGTGAAGGGTGGCCGTCGCTTCTCCTTCGCCGCTCTGGTGGTCGTGGGTGACCAGAAGGGCCGTGTGGGCTGGGGTGCGGGCAAGGCCCGCGAGGTGCCGGAAGCCATCCGCAAGGCGACGGAGCGTGCGAAGCGCACGATGATCCGCGTGCCGATGCGTGAGGGCCGGACCCTGCATCATGATGTGATCGGCGATTTCGGTGCCGGCCGCGTCATCCTGCGCGCCGCCCCGCAGGGTACCGGCATCATTGCCGGTGGCCCGATGCGCGCGGTGTTCGAGAGCCTGGGCATCGGCGACGTCGTCGCCAAGTGCACCGGCACGACGAACCCGCACAACATGGTCAAGGCCACTTTTGCCGCGCTCGAGCGCGTCACTTCCCCTCGCGCTGTGGCGACCCGCCGCGGCAAGAAGGTGAGCGACATCCTCGGCGGCGCCGGCAAGAAGGGCGAAGAGGGTGCGGAGGCCGTCAATGGCTGAAGAGACCGGTAAGGTGAAGGTGCGGCAGGTGGGTTCCCCCATCGGCCGCAAGCCCGGCCAGCGCGAGACGCTGATCGGCCTCGGCCTGAACAAGATGAACCGCGTGAGCGAACTCGAGGACACCCCCGCCGTGCGTGGGATGATCCGCAAGGTCGCGCACCTGGTGAAGGTGGAGAGCTGACATGAAGCTCAACGAGATCCGCGACAACGAGGGTGCGCGCAACAAGTTCAAGCGCATCGGTCGTGGCATCGGTTCCGGCAAGGGCAAGACCGGTGGCCGCGGCGTGAAGGGTCAGAAGGCCCGCACCGGCGTGTCGCTGAACGGCTTCGAGGGCGGTCAGCTCCCGATCTACCGTCGTCTGCCCAAGCGCGGCTTCGTGAACCCGTTCCGCAAGGAATACGCGCCGCTGAACCTCGGCGCGCTGGACAAGGCGATCGAAGAGGGCCGTCTGCCCGCCGACCAGGCGCTGACGGAAGACCATCTGCGCGCTTCCGGCATCGTGCGCACGGGGGCCAAGCTGGCCGGCGTGCGTCTGCTGGGCCAGGGCCAGATCACCCGTGCGGTGAACATCACGGTCTCCGGCGCTTCGGCGACGGCCGTGGCGGCCATCCAGGCCGCTGGTGGCACCGTGACCGTGATCGGCGCGGAAGCTACCGAAGCTTGATGTCTGCCCCCCGCGCTTTTTCGCGGTGGGTGGTGTAATAGGGGCGGCGCCCGGGATTCTCTCGGGCGCCGTAACTTTGCGGATTAGGGAAGTGGGGACGCATGGCGTCAGCGGCTGAACAACTGGCGGGCAGTCTGAACCTGGGCGTTCTGGCCAAGGCGACGGAGCTGAAGAACCGCATCTGGTTCACGCTCGGTGCGCTCATCGTTTACCGAATCGGCAGCTACATCCCGGTCCCCGGCGTGGACGCGGCCGTGATGGGTGAGATGCTGGGCCAGCATGGCGGCGGCATCCTGGGCATGTTCGACATGTTCACCGGCGGCGCGCTGGGCCGCATGACGGTGTTCGCCCTGAACATCATGCCCTACATCTCCGCCAGCATCATCATTCAGCTTCTGACCACCGCCATCCCGTCCTGGGAGTCCCTCAAGAAAGAGGGCGAGTCGGGCCGGAAGAAGCTGAACCAGTACACGCGCTATCTGACGCTCGTGATCGCCATTGTGCAGGCCTACGGCATCGCTGTGGGACTCGAGGGCATCCGGGGCAATACGGGCTCGGCCGTGGCCGATCCTGGCGTGTTCTTCCGATTTTCCTGCGTGGTCTCGCTGGTCGGCGGCACCATGTTCCTGATGTGGCTGGGTGAGCAGATCACCTCGCGCGGTGTGGGCAACGGCACCTCGCTGATCATCTTCGCGGGTATCGTCGCGAATCTGCCCTCCGCGCTGGTCAGCACGCTGGAGCTGGGCCGCACCGGCGCGCTCTCGACCTTCTTCATCATCTTCTTCCTGGCGGCGGCGCTGGCCGTGATCGCGCTGGTGGTCTTCGTGGAGCGCGCGCAGCGCCGCATCCCGGTCCAGTACCCCAAGCGCCAGGTCGGCAACCGCATGTTCGGTGGCGAGGCCACCCATCTGCCGCTGAAGATCAACACCGCCGGCGTGATCCCGCCGATCTTCGCCTCCTCGCTGCTGCTGCTGCCGGCGACCATCGCGGGCTTCTCCCAGCAGGCCACGGCCGACACCTGGCTGGAGTGGATCGCCGCCCAGCTCGCGCACGGCCGCCCGGCCTATATGCTGCTGTACATGGCGCTGATCATCTTCTTCGCCTTCTTCTACACGGCCGTCGTGTTCAACCCGCAGGAGACCGCGGAGAACCTGAAGAAGAACGGCGGCTTCGTCCCCGGCATCCGGCCTGGTGCGAATACGGCGGAGTATTTCGACCGCGTGCTGACGCGCCTGACCGTGATCGGTGCGATCTATCTCTGCGTGGTCTGCCTCATCCCGGAGATCCTGATCTCCAACTACGGCGTGCCCTTCTACTTCGGCGGCACCTCGTTGCTGATCCTGGTGACGGTGACCATGGATACGGTCGCCCAGGTGCAGTCGCACCTCTTCCAGCACCAGTACGAAGGCCTCATCAAGAAGGCGCGGCTTGGCGGCCGCGGACAGGGGAAGCGTTGATGAACCTCATTCTCATGGGCCCGCCGGGCGCGGGGAAGGGTACCCAGGCCAAGCGGCTTGAGGAGACCTTCGGCATCGTCCAGATCTCGACCGGCGACATGCTGCGCGCCGAGGTCAAGGCGGGCACCCCCATCGGCCTGGAAGCCAAGGCGATCATGGAGCGTGGTGAGCTGGTGCCCGACGCCATCATCACCGCCATGCTGGCCAAGCGCGTCGAGCAGCCGGATGCCGCCAAGGGTTTCATCCTGGACGGCTTCCCGCGCACCGTGCCGCAGGCCGAGTCGCTGGATGCCATGCTCAAGGAGAAGGGCATCCAGATCGATCACGTGATCGAGCTGAAGGTCGATGATGCGGCGCTGGTCGAGCGCATCTCGGGCCGTTTCACCTGTGCGAAGTGCGGCGAGGGGTATCACGATACCTTCAAGCCCACGGCCAAGCCCGGCGTCTGTGACGCCTGCGGCAGCACCGAGTTTACCCGCCGGGCGGACGACAAGGCTGAGACCGTCGCCGCCCGCCTGGCGGCCTATCACCGGCAGACAGCCCCCTTGCTTCCGTTCTACGGCGCGCAGGGCAAGCTGAAGGCCGTCGACGGCATGGCAGAAATGAACCAGGTCACCGAGGAACTCTCGGCCCTGCTCAGGAACTGACATGCAGTTGACTCTTTTCCCCCACGGGTGTAGTGCGCCGCCTTCCTCCGGCAGCGATGCTCTGGCGTCGTTTCGTCGCGTGAACCCGTTTACTCATGGTTGGTGCCGTGCCCACGGCCACCGCCGCCCGAACTGAGACAGGAGCAGGACAGTGGCGCGTATTGCCGGCGTGAATATCCCCACGAATAAGCGGGTCGAGATTTCACTGCGCTACATCTACGGAATCGGTCCGAAGAACGCGAAGGACATTTGCGAGTCTCTGGAGATCGCTTCCGAGAAGCGCGTGAATCAGCTGACCGACGACGAGATCCTGAAGATCCGTGAGCTGATCGACCGTGACTACCGCGTTGAGGGTGACCTCCGCCGTGAAGTCGCGATGAACATCAAGCGTCTGATGGACATGGCCTGCTACCGCGGCCTGCGTCATCGCCGCGGCCTGCCGGTCCGCGGTCAGCGCACCCACACGAACGCCCGCACCCGCAAGGGCAAGGCCGTGGCCGTTGCCGGCAAGAAGAAGGTGACCAAGTAATATGGCGCGCCCCGCAACCTCCTCCCGCCCTCGCAAGAAGGAGCGGAAGAACATCTCCTCTGGCGTCGCGCATGTGCTGGCCACGTTCAACAACACGATCGTGACCATCACCGACGCCCAGGGCAACGCGATCTCCTGGTCCTCCTCGGGCACGCAGGGCTTCAAGGGTTCTCGCAAGAGCACCCCGTACGCCGCCCAGATGGCCGCCGAGGACGCGGGCCGGAAGGCGCGCGAGCATGGCATGGAGACGCTCGAGATCATGGTGAGCGGCCCCGGTTCGGGCCGTGAGAGCGCGCTGCGCGCCCTGCAGTCCGTGGGCTTCTACGTGACCGCCATCCGTGACGTGACGCCCATCCCGCACAACGGTTGCCGTCCCCGCAAGCGCCGCCGCGTCTGACCATCACTGGTCAGGCTTGGCCGCTACAGGCCGCGCAACCTTTCGGAGATACCGCAGTGCTGGACCGCAATTGGCGCTCCCTGATCCGGCCGGAACGGCTGGACGTGGAGCCGGGGCAGGACCCCACCCGTACCGCCACCATCATCGCCGAGCCGCTCGAGCGCGGCTTCGGCATGACGCTGGGCAACGCGCTGCGTCGCGTGCTGCTGTCCTCCCTGCAGGGCGCGGCCGTGACCGGCATCCGCATCGACGGCGTGCTGCATGAGTTCAGCAGCATCCCCGGCGTGCGTGAGGACGTGACCGACATCGTCCTCAATGTGAAGCAGCTGGCCATCCGCATGCAGGTGGACGGCCCGAAGCGCATCACGCTCACGGCCAAGGGCCCGGGCGAGGTGACGGCTGCGCAGATCCAGACCACCGCCGACATCGAGGTCGCGAACCCCGAGCTGGTGCTGTGCACGCTGGATGAGGGCGCGACGCTCAACATCGAGTTCACGGTCCAGGGCGGCCGCGGCTACGTGCCGGCCTCCCAGAACCGCCCCGAGGATGCGCCGATCGGCTACATCCCGGTGGACGCGATCTACTCCCCGGTGCGCCGCGTGGCCTACCGCGTGGAGCCCACCCGCGTCGGCCAGCAGACGGACTATGACCGTCTGGTGCTGGACGTGGAGACGAACGGCACGGTGGCGCCGGATGACGCGGTGGCTGTGGCTGCCCGCATCCTGCAGGACCAGCTGCAGCTGTTCATCAACTTCGACGAGCCGCGTGAGCGCGAGACGGCGAAGGTCGAGGACGACCTGCCGTTCAACCGCAACCTGCTGCGCAAGGTTGATGAGCTGGAGCTGTCGGTCCGCAGCGCGAACTGCCTGAAGAACGACAACATCGTCTACATCGGCGACCTGGTTCAGAAGACGGAGCAGGAAATGCTCCGGACCCCGAACTTCGGCCGCAAGTCCCTGAACGAGATCAAGGAAGTTCTCGCGTCGATGGGTCTGGGCCTCGGCATGTCCGTGGCCGGCTGGCCCCCCGAGAACATCGAAGACCTCGCCCGAAAGATCGAAGAGCCCTTCTGACGGGCCTAAGGAGAGTATTATGCGTCACGGTATGGGCAACCGGAAGCTGAGCGTCACCTCGGAGCACCGCATCGCGATGTTCCGCAACATGGCGACCAGCCTTCTGAAGCACGAGCAGATCACCACGACTCTGCCGAAGGCCAAGGAACTGCGTCCCTACGTCGAGCGGATCATCACGCTGGGCAAGCGCGGTGGGCTGCACGCTCGCCGTCAGGCTTACGCGCAGATCCGCGACCAGGCGATCGTCGAGAAGCTGTTCACCACCATTGCGGACCGCTACAAGGCCCGCAACGGCGGCTACACCCGCGTGCTGAAGGCCGGTGTCCGCTACGGTGACGCCGCTTCCATGGCGGTGATCGAGCTGGTGGAGCGCGACGTGGCCGCCAAGGGCCAGGACAGCGGTCCGAAGCCGGAGGCCGCGGAAGCGGAAGCGGCGTAAGCCGCTGCGCCTGTGCGCGTGATCAGGGCGGCGGGGAAACCCGGCCGCCCTTTTTGCGTCAGGTGGCCAGTTGCGCCAGCAGCTCGAAGGAGCGCTTGCGGGCCTGGTGGTCCCAGATCTGGGCGGTCACCATCATTTCATCGGCGCCTGTCCGCTCGGCCAGTTCCCGCATGCCCTGGCGCACCGTATCCGGGCTACCGACCACGGAGCATGAGAGCGCGTTCTCCAGCATCGAGCGCGCATAGGGATCCAGCCCTTCCTCATAGCCCTCTCTAGGGGGCGGCAACTTCCCGGGCTGGCCCGTGCGCAGCCGCACGAAGGCTTGCTGAAGGGAGCTGAACAGCAGGCGTGCCTCGGCATCGGTGTCGGCCGCGAAGACATTCACCCCGATCATCACGCGCGGGGCGTCCAGATGGGCAGAGGGGCGGAAGCGCTGCCGGTACAGGCCTATCGCCTGGTGCATCTGCGTGGGCGCGAAATGGCTGGCGAAGGCATAGGGGAGCCCGAAGGCTGCGGCCAGCTGTGCGCCATAGGTGCTTGAGCCCAGGATCCACACGGGAACCTTCAGGCCGGCGCCCGGCACGGCCCGCACCGCCTGCTCCGGCTTGGCCTCGTCGAAATAGGCCATCACCTCCATCACGTCGCGCGGGAAGTCGTCTACATCGCCGGCCAGGTTGCGCCGCATGGCCTGGGCGGTGCGCTGGTCGGTACCGGGGGCTCGGCCCAACCCCAGCTCGATCCGCCCGGGGTGCAGGGCGGCCAGCGTGCCGAACTGCTCCGCCACCATCAACGGGGCATGGTTGGGCAGCATGATGCCGCCGGCGCCCAGTGTGATGCTGCTTGTGCCGGCCGCCACATGGGCGAGCGCGACGGCGGTGGCCGCGCTGGCGATGCCGGGCATGTTGTGGTGCTCCGCCATCCAGTAGCGGCGATAGCCCAGTGCCTCGGCATGGCGGGCCAGGTCCAGCGAATTGTGCAGGGCCTGCCCGGCATCGCTGCCTTCGGGCACGGGTGAGAGGTCGAGGATCGAGAGAGGAAGCATTCTGGGCATATGGGCGGGATCACCGGCCTGTGAAGCCATGCCGTGGAAGCGAAAATTTCGCCCCTTGGGCGGTGTCGCGCCACTAAAATTAGTGGTCACGTAAGATCGCGGTGTTATCGTCGATATCCAATAGTATCCAGATGCTAGTATTGACCTTTGGTTGATTGTCTAAATTTGGGGAAAATCCCCAATTTTCCACAAAGGTATCTATCGCGATTTTGTGATGGGGATCGAGCCATGGATGTAATGCCCGACCGCCTTGTGAAGCCCCTGAAGGTCGAGGCCCCGGCGGCCTCGCCGCCGCGCCAGGGTGTTACCGGGCGGCTGCTGCGCATCCTGTTCGCCGCCGGCGTCTTCGGCACCACCGCCTATTTCATCCATGACCGCTTCTTCGTCGTCAGCGCCCGGACCGCGGTGCTGGTCGGGGGCAGCACCACGCTGCGCGCGCCCATCGACGGCCAGCTTCACATGGCCGCCCATCAGCCGGGCGCTTTGATGGAGGAAGGGACGCTTCTCGGCCGCGTCGTGAAGGAGCGTGTGGACACGCGCCGTCTGGCGGAGCTGCAGGCCGGGGTGGCTGCCCTCGAAGGGGATGTCCGCGCGCTGGAGGCACGGGCCCAGGGCACGCGGGCCCTCGCCGGCGCGGCTTCCCGCACGGCGGAGGCCTTCCGGCGGACCCGCATGGACCAGATCAGGGCGCGCGTGGCCGAGAGCGCGGCCCAGGTGGCCGCCGCCGAGGCCAAGCTGCGCGAGGCGACCGCCGCGGCCTCACGCGGGCAGCAGCTGGTCCGCCAGGGCTTTGCCACCCAGGCCTCGATGGATGTGCTCGCGCGGGACCTCCAGGTCGCGCAGGACCAGCTGCGGGCCGCGCAGGAGCAGCGCAACGCCCAGCTGGCGGAACAGCGCGGCGCCGAGAACGGCATCTTCGCCACCGACAACGCCACCGATCGCTCCATCTCCCAGCAGACCGAGGACCGTCTCGCGCTGAGCCTGGTGGAGGTCGAGGCATTGTTGGCCGAGCGTCAGGCGCGGCTGGCGGCCCTTCGGGGCCAGGAGGCCGCGGAGGCCCGCCTGGTGGCCCTGAACCAGCAGGCGGAGCTGCGCGTCAACGGGCGGGCCACCATCGCCCGGCTGCTGGCGCGCCCCGGCGAATATCTGCGCGCCGGCCAGGATATCGCGCGGCTGACCGATTGCGGCGCCACCACCCTGACCGCCGAGCTGGAGGAGCGCGACTATCGCGCCGTGCGGCTGGGGCAGCCGGCCTGGTTCCAGCCCGCCGGCAGCAGCGAGCGGCTTGAGGCGCGCGTGATCCAGCTGACCCCGATCAGCCTGGCGCCCGGTGAGGCCCGGACGCGCCCGCAGGCCATTCTGCGCATGGTGCAGGAAACCGACACCTGCGAGACGGGGCGCATGGGGACCGTGCGCTTCACGGAGTAGCCCTGCATGGACGCCATGGGCTCCCTGGTTCTGCCTTGTCTGCTGGTGCTGTGCCTGGCGGCGGTACTGCCCTGGGTGCCCTCGGACAACCCGCATGCGCGGTTCATCGGCTCCATGCTGACCATCGTGCTGCTGCTGCGCTACCTCTACTGGCGCACCACCGAGACCTTGCCCACGCCGAGCCTGGAGCCGCTGGTGCTGCTGGCCTGGGCTTTCTACGCGATCGAGCTGCTGGGCAGCCTCGCGGGGCTGATCCTGCTGCATGTGCTGTCGCGCACGCTGGACCGCTCGGCGGAGGCGACCAACCATCCGGTGGAAGGCCACCCCGGCGGGCCGCCGCTGATCGACGTGCTGATCCCCACCTACAATGAGCAGGAGGAGATCCTCTACCGCACCGTGGTGAACGCCCTGGCGCAGGATTATCCGCGCTTCCGGGTCTGGGTGCTGGATGACGGCCGGCGGCCCTGGCTTGCCCAGATGTGCGAGAGGCTCGGCGCCGGCTACCGCACCCGGGGGGACAACAGCCACGGCAAGGCGGGCAACATGAACGCCACCTTCCAGCACCTGATGACCCTGCCGGAACCGCCGGACGTGATCGCGGTGCTGGATGCCGACTTCATCGCGACCCCGCCCTTCCTGCGCCGCGCCGCGGCGCTGCTGCATGACCCCAAGACGGCACTGGTGCAGACGCCGCAGCATTTCTTCAACCCGGACCCCATCCAGCTGAACCTGGGTGAGCCCGCCCGGGTGCCCGATGAACAGCGCTTCTTCTTCGACGTGCTGCTGGCCGCCAAGGATGCGCATGGCACCGCCTTCTCCTGCGGCACCTCCTCGCTGGTGCGGGCGGAATGCCTGGCCCGCATCGGCGGCTTCCCGACGGAAAGCGTGACCGAGGACATCCTGCTCTCGGTCAAGCTCAGCGGCCTCGGCTATCGCACCGCCTATCTGAATGAGCCGCTGACGGCCGGGCTGGCGCCCGAGGGGCTGCAGGAATACCTGACCCAGCGCGGCCGCTGGTGCCTGGGCACCATGCAGCTGGTGCGCACCCCCTGGGGGCCGCTGAGCCGGGGCCCCACACCCTGGCTGATGCGCCTGCACACGCTGGACACGGTGCTGTTCTGGACCGTGACGCCGGTGCTGCGCATCCTCTGCATCCTGGTACCGCTGCTCTACTGGTGGACGGGGCTCGTCGTCATCCAGGCGGATATCGCCGGGCTGGTCGGCTATCTCGGGCCCTATTGGCTGTGCTGCGTCATCTTCCTGGGCTGGACCAGCCGGGGCACCAATGTGCCCATCCTGGCGGATGCCATGTCGCTGCTGGTCACGCGTGAGGCCTTGCGGGCCAGCGCCGTGGGCCTGTTCGGCTCCCGCAATCAGAAGTTCAAGGTGACGGCCAAGGGCGCCACGCGCGACCGCCAGATGGTGCAATGGAGCCTGGCGGGCCCCTTCATGCTGCTGGCGGGGCTGACATTGGGCGGCATCCTGCTGCGCGTGGTCACGGGGCCCATCGACAACACGCCCCCCGGCATCGAGGCCATGACGCTGTTCTGGAGCCTCTACAACATCATCATGCTCTGCGTGGCCGCGCTGATGTGCGTGGAGGCGCCGCGCTATCGCAAGGAGGAACGCTTCATCGCCATGGAGCCCGCCTGGGCGACCATCGCCGGCAAGCCGATGGCGGTGACCATCGAGAACCTGTCGCTGCAGGGCTGCCGGTTCTCGGCCTGGAACCTGCCCCGGATGCAGGTGGGCGACAGGCTTGAGATGGCCATCGCCGATGTCGGCACCGTCCTGGCCGAGATCCGCGGCATTGCCCCCGCCACCTATCAGGTGCTGCTGCACCCCGATGCCCCGCAGCGGGCCGCCCTGGTGCGAAAGCTGTTCTCCGGGCGATACCGGCAGTCGGTCTCCACCCTGGGACCGTTGGAGTTCGCCGGCATCCTGTGGCGCCGTGCCTTCCGCTGACTGGAAAAAAAGAAGCCCGCCTGACCCCTAGGGGCGGCGGGCGAAGTCATACAGGGAGGCTTCACGTCTGGGAGACGAAGGATCCGAAGACCCTATCGACCTCAAAGGCCGATAACCTCCTTGTAATGCCAACCGTTTGCATGCGGTTGTGACAAGGCATGGCGCCTGCCATGCATTTCACGCATTGCGATGCAAAAAGCAGCGAGGCCCGGGGCGTCTCCACCCCGGGCCTCGCTCAAAAACGCCGATGACCGCCCGATCAGGCGTGATGCAGCTGGGCCAGTTCAGCCATCAGGAAGTCGCGGAACACGGCAACGCGCTTCGAGTTCCGCATTTCCTCAGGATACACGAAATAGGCGCTGACCTTGGGCGTCTTCAGCTCCGGCAACACCTGCACCAGCCCTTCCAGGTCCGGGCCGACATAGTCGGGCAGGGCGGCGAGGCCCAGGCCCGCATGCACGGCGCGGATGATGCCGGTCAGGCTGTTGATCTCGACCGCGGGGCGGCGCGGGCCACCCGGGCGGCGACCGACCTCGGCCAGCCAGTTGATGCCGTCGATCGGCGGGCGGTAGTCGCCCCAGATCAGGATGCGGTGGGCGTCCAGATCCTCGGGGCGCTGCGGCACACCGTGCTGCTTGAGGTATTCGGGCGACCCGAAGATCTGCCAGTTGAAGCTGGCGATCTGGCGCTGGATCAGGTCCGGCTGCTTCGGCGCATGCAGGCGGATGGCCACATCGGCCTCACGCATCGCAAGGTCGAGGTCCGCGTCATCCAGCAGCACGGAGATGTTCACCTCCGGGTGCGCGTTCAGGAACTTGTGCAGGCGCGGCGCCAGCCAGGCGCTGCCGAAGCCCGCCGTGGTCGTCACCTTCAGCCGGCCGGCGGCTTTCTCGCGGCCCTCGGTCAGCATGGCCTCGGTCATCGCGAGCTTCGCGAAGACATCCCGCACGGTGCGGTTCAGCGTCTCACCCGACTCGGTCAGGATGAGGCCGCGCGCGTGCCGATGGAACAGCGGCACGGAGAGCGATTCCTCAAGCGCCTGGATCTGCCGCGAGACGGCGGATTGGCTGAGGTTCAGGCTTTCACCCGCATGGGTGAAGGAGCCGGCTTCGGCGACGGCATGGAAGACGCGAAGCTTATCCCAGTCGAGCGGCATCAGGCGGCCTGTCTTTCCCCACTATGCGCCGCGGCCAGGAAGCGTTCAGCATCCAGCGCGGCCATGCACCCCGTTCCCGCAGCGGTCACGGCCTGACGATAGATCTTGTCCTGCACATCCCCGGCAGCGAAGACACCCGGCACGGAGGTACGGGTGCTGCCCGCTTCCGTGACGATGTAGCCTTCCGAATCCATCGCGATCTGCCCCTTGAACACGGCGGTTGCCGGATCATGCCCGATCGCGACGAACAATCCATCAACAGAAAGCTCTGAAAACGTGCCATTCACGGTATCGCGCAGTTTCAGGGCCCGAAGGGCAGGGCGCGCGGCGTCCGTGGGAAGGGCTTCGGCCACTTCCGTGTTCCATTTCACCGACACATTGGGCAGCGCCAGCAGGCGCTGCTGCAGGATCTTCTCGCTGCGCAGCGAGTCGCGGCGATGGATGAGCGTGACGTGCTCGGCCAGGTTGGCCAGGTACAGGGCTTCCTCGGTCGCGGTGTTGCCCCCGCCCACTACCGCCACCTTGCGGCCGCGGAAGAAGAAGCCGTCACAGGTGGCGCAGGCCGAGACACCGAAGCCCGACAGCTGCTGCTCACCCGGAATGCCCAGCCAGCGCGCCTGGGCGCCGGTCGCGATCACGATGGTCTCGGCCACGAACAGGTCGCCGCTGTCGCTCTCGCAGCGGAAGGGGCGCTGGCTGAAATCCACCTTGGTGATGATGTCATAGTGCATCACCGTGCCCATGTGCTCGGCCTGGGCGCGCATCTGCTCCATCAGCCAGGGGCCCTGCACGGCCTCGGCGAAGCCCGGGTAATTCTCCACATCCGTGGTGATGGTCAGCTGCCCGCCGGGCTGCAGCCCCGCCACCAGCATGGGTTTCAGCCCCGCGCGCGCGGCGTAGATGGCCGCCGTATAGCCGGCAGGCCCTGCGCCAATGACGAGAAGCGGGGTGTGGTGGGTGGTGGACACGGATGGGTCACTCGGCCGAAGGGTGGGCGGGAAGGGTGGGATCAATGAAACAGGATAAATCGCTGTCCATCATCAATATTCTTCCTGCATGCCCGCCCTGCAAGGATTCTGGAAGCCGAATCGGCCGATCACCTTGAACCGAAGCGCATTTGAAAGGATATTGCGCCCGGATGCGCCCGAGCGCAACGAAATATGGCTGGATAATGGCGGACGCACCAGAACCCGAACTTGACGACGTAGACCTCAACATCCTCGCGGAATTGCAGCGGGATGGGCGCATCACCAATGTGGAATTGGCGCGCCGCGTGGGTCTTTCCGCCCCGCCCTGCCTGCGCCGCATGCGCCGGCTGGAGGAAGTGGGCATCATCCGCGGCTATCACGCCGACGTGGCGCCCGAGCCGCTGGGCTATGAGATCACCTTCTTCGCCCTGGTGGGACTCGACAGCCAGAAACAGGCGGTGCTCGATGGTTTCGAGGCCGATGTGACCGCCTGGCCCGAGGTGCGTGAGTGCCACATGATCCGTGGCGGCGGGGATTTCCTGCTGCGCCTGGTAGCGCGCGACACGGCGCATGAGAACCAGCTGACCAGCCGCCTGACCGGCGCGCCCATGGTCAGCCGCGTGCAGACCCTGCAGACCATCCGCACCGCCAAGCAGTGCGCCGGCGTCCCCGTGGGACCAGAAGGCGGCTGAACGCCGCGCGCCGCCTCAGCGCGGCGCGGGCACGCCCGGCGGATAGATATCCACCGCATCCAGCGGCGGGCTGCGCATGCCCAAGGGGCGCACGTCGATGCGCGTCGCGGCCAGGCCGCCACCCAGCATGATCTCCTTGGCCGACAGGCCGCGCGCCAACGCCAGCCGTCGCAGGAAGGAGTTCTCCTGCCCCGTATCCGTCACCTGGGCCAGAATGCTGACCCGGCCTTGGGTGGTTTCCGACAGCCGCCTGGCCAGCGCCGCCAGAGCGGTGCGGTAGCCCTGCGGGATGCTGTCGGCCTGGGGCGGCATCTGCATGCGCCAGCCGCCGCCGGGCAGCGCGAAGAAACCGGCGGGCAGGGGAATGGGCGGCAGGGCAGGGCGCGGCGGCGGCGCGGGGGGCGCGGGCGGCGGGGCGGGTGTCGTTGGAAGGGCGGGCGGCGGCGGTGGTGCCGCGGCCGCCGGCCGGTTGGCCGGGCGCCGCTGGGGGCGCCGCTGCTGCCGGTCCGGATTCTGCTCCTGGGCCAGACCGGGCAGGGGAACCAGCCCGGTCAGCGCCAGCAGCAGCGCGCGGCGGCGCATTACTCGGCGTCGCCCTTGCCGCGGCTCGCCTTGCGGCCGGACTGCGCGGCGGCGATGCCCTCGGACACGACCTGGCGCAGCTTGCCCTGCAGGTTCGGGTTGCCGGCCACCACATGGCCTTCCGCATAGGCGTCGCCGCCCTCGGGGTCGGTCACGAAGCCGCCGGCCTCACGCACCATCAGCAGGCCTGCCGAGATGTCCCACTTGTTCAGGCCGAGTTCCCAGTAGCCGTCGTAACGGCCGGCCGCGACCCAGGCGAGGTCGAGCGCCGCAGCGCCGAAGCGCCGCACGCCCGCCACCTGCGGCATCAGCCGGGACAGGATGGCCACGAACTCGGGCTTGCGCGGGGTGGCCGCGAAGGGAATGCCCGTGGCGAAGACCGCCTCGCGCATGTCACGACGCGACGACACGCGCAGGCGCTTGTCGTTCAGGAACACGCCCGCGCCCTTCTCGGACCAGAACAGCTCGTCGGAGGCGGGGTTGTAGATCACGCCCGCCACGATCTCGCTCTCGGTCTCGCTCAGGCGGTGTTCCACGCCGATCGAGATGGCCCAGTGCGGGATGCCGTGCAGGAAGTTGGTGGTGCCGTCCAGCGGGTCGATGACCCAGCGGTATTCCCAGCCTTCCTGGCTCTGCTCTCCGCCTTCCTCACCGAGGAAGCCGAAATGCGGCCGCGCGCGGGAAAGTTCCTCGCGCAGGGTTTCCTCCGCGCGCAGATCCGCCTGGGAGACGAAGTCGCCCGGCCCCTTCACGGAGACCTGCAGCTGCTCCACCTCGCCGAAATCGCGCAGCAGGCGGCGGCCGGCCTTGCGGGCGGCGCCGACCATCACGTTCAGCAGCGCGGACAGGCGCATGCCCTGGTTGGCGGACCGGCTGGCCGCGCGCGGGGCAATGGTGACCGGGGCCTCGCGGTTCTCGCGCGGCTTACGGGCGGTGCCGAGAGGCGCACGGGGTGCGGCCTTCTCCTCGGGCCCCGGGCGCTTCGCCGGGGGCCGCTTGAGGCTCAGCTTGCCGGGCTTCTCGTCGCTCACCCCTTGGCGCGCTCCATGTAGGACGCGTCCTCGGTGCGGACCACGATGCGCTCACCCGCCGTGATGAAGGGGGGCACCATGGTCTTCACGCCGTTGGACAGCACCGCGGGCTTGTAGGAGGAGGAGGCCGTCTGGCCCTTCACCACCGGGTCGGCTTCCACGATCTCCAGCACCACCGTGTCCGGCAGGTCCATGGAAACGGGCTCGCCCTCGATCAGGCGCACGTTCACGGTCATGTTCTCGACCAGGAACGGCAGGCGGTCGCCCAGGATGTCCTTGTGGACGGTGGTCTGCTCGAAGGTCTCGGGATCCATCAGCACCAGGTTCTCGCCATCGGCGTAGGAGTAGGTGAACTCCTTGTCCTCGGTCGTCAGGCGCTCAACCGTGTCGGCCGTGCGCCAGCGCTGGTCCTTCTTGGCGCCGGTCTTGATGTTGCGCATGTCCACCTGGATGATGGCATTGCCCTTGCCAGGGATCATGATGTTCTGGCGGAGGATGGTGTAGCGCTGGCCTTCGAACTCGATGACCATGCCGGCACGCATCTGGTTGGCTTGCATCTTAGCCATGGCGGCACCTGCTTCTCGATGGTGGGAATACGGGCTGAAAATCTGAAACAGCGGCGCGTGCCTACACGCCCGGTGGGTTCAGGGCAACCCATCTTGGTGGGCGGCAGCCCTGCGTTGCCCTTCGGGTCCCTCGTTTAAGGGACGGGAAACTGCACCGCAGCAAACTGGCCATCCCTCCACAAGAAGTGCGGTTGCGGATGCCGAGCGTGCAAGTGACGGGCAGTGTGCCCGCCTCCATCGATGAGAATACCCGTTACATGGGCTGGGTGACCGGTCTCCATTACAACGGGGACCCTGGCTTAGTCATGTTCATGGACGTCGTGGGCTCGGGCGATCTCTACTTCGATGTGGGGTTCGACCGGAGCACGGGCAGCATCTCGCTCTTCAACATCGCCTCCCCCGATTATGAGGGGCTGGTGGCGGCCGGGCGGTCCACCACCCTGTCGCTGCAGCTGCGCGTCCATTACGCCGATGGCAGCTGGGGGGTGAGCGACACGACCTGGCAGGTGGCGGTCAACAACCTGGACGACACGCCCCCGCAGGGCCTCCGCTTCGCGACCGGCGGCAGCGTGGCGCCCGGCGCCTCCGGGGCCGTCATCGGCACGCTGGCCGTCACGGACCCCGACACCGCGGGGGGCTTCACCTATACCATCGCCGATGCCGACGCCTGGATGTACGAGATCGTCAACGGCACGCTGAAGCTGAAGCAGGGCGTGGCGCTCTCCCTGAGCGACGGCCCCTATCGCGCCATCTTCGTCGAGGTATCGGACGGCCATCAGTCCAGCGCCTTCCGCCTCGACATCAAGCTGGAATCGCCGGCCGGCGAGCCCGCCACCCTCGATGTCCTCGATACATGGGAGCACCGCT
Source organism: Rhodovarius crocodyli (assembly GCF_004005855.1). Lineage (GTDB taxonomy): Bacteria > Pseudomonadota > Alphaproteobacteria > Acetobacterales > Acetobacteraceae > Rhodovarius > Rhodovarius crocodyli. The sequence goes on along the minus strand of NZ_SACL01000008.1, from coordinate 15,700 downwards.
TCGGCTTCTCCTGGAAGGATTCAAGCACCGTCTGGGCAGCGCGCGGCGTGTTCGAGCTGGAGCGGATGGAGTTCTACGGCACCGAGCTGGTCGAGCTGGTGATGAAGGACGGCAACAACCTCTGGATCAGCGGGGCGCAGAAGATCCAGTTCCTGAATGGCACCATCGACCTGCGCACCGACAGCACGGCCTTTCACGTGGACGCCTTTTTCCATGCCATCCTGGGCCGACACGCCGAAAGTTCCGCCCTGGAATACTACAGCAGGCTGCTCGACAGCGGGCAGTGGAGCTACAGCACGTTCAGCAACGTGCTGGTCGGCAGCTACGAATTCAGCCTCAAGGGTGCCGCCAGCAACGAGCAGTTCGTCCGGGTCCTCTACCAGAACAGCGCCGGTGAGGTGAATGAAGGCGGCGTCGGCTACTGGAAGGGCCAGCTGGATGCGGGCGTGCCGCGCTGGCAGGTCGCGCAGTCCTTCGCGGAGTGGGACACCAACATCAACGCCACCCGGGCCTCTCGTCCCTATGGCGAATATGTCACCCAGCACTGGAGCAAGGAGGTCATCGCCCTCTACGAGGCCGCGCTCGACCGCCTGCCGGACCGCCCGACCTTCGACTACTGGATCTCCGTGCTCGAACGCGGGGAGATGTCGCTGTCCCACATCACGGAGCTGTTCGCGAACAGCTACGAGGCGCAGCTCCGCTACAACGGCTACAGCAGCTACGATTTCGTCACGGACATGTTCTCCCGCGTGCTGGGAAGGCCCGCCGACAACCCCAGCCGCGACTACTGGGTCTATATGCTTGACCACGGCTATCTGCAGAAGAAGGACGTGATCGCCGCTTTCGGCCTGTGCGAGGAGAATTTCCTGCAGATCACCGAAGTCCCGCCCGGCTCCCCCTTCACCTGAGCGGGGCTTGCCCCTTGCCCCGCGCGCGGGCACATGCCGGTCATGAGCTTCACGGTGCTGCAGGTTCTGCCCGCCCTTCAATCCGGGGGCGTGGAGCGCGGCGCGCTGGAGATCGCGGAAGCGATCCTGGCCGCCGGCGGGCGCGCCCTGGTGGCCAGTGCCGGGGGGCGGCTGGTGCCCGCGCTGGAGGCGATGGGCGCCACCCACATCACCCTGCCGCTGGACGCGAAGTGGCGCATCGCCGGCAACGCCACGCTGCTGGCCCGCGTCATCCGCGAGCACAGCGTCGATATCGTGCACGCCCGCTCCCGCGCGCCCGCCTGGTCCGCGCTGCTGGCCGCGCGCCGCACCGGCGCGCGCTTCGTCACCACCTGGCACGGCACCTACTCGGAAAACTTCCCGGGCAAGCGCCTCTACAATTCCGTCATGGCGCGGGGTGAGCGGGTGATCGCCATCTCCCGCTTCATCGAGGGCCATGTGCTGGCCCGCCACCCCTGGGTGGCGCAGCGCCTGCGGCTGGTGCCGCGCGGTGCGGATACCGCCCTGTTCGACCCTGCGGCGGTGCCGCCGGACCGGGTGGCCGCGATGCGCGCGGGCTGGGGCGGCGAGGGCCCCTTCGTGCTGCTGCCCGCACGCCTCAGCCGCTGGAAGGGGCAGTCCGTGCTGATCGAGGCGCTGGGCCGGTTGGGCCGGCCCGCCACCGCCGTCCTGCTCGGCGATGGCCGCGCGGCCTACCGGGAGGAACTGGTGGCGCAGGCCGCCGCCGCCGGGGCCGATGTGGTGTTTCCCGGCCATGTCTCCGATATGCCCGCGGCGCTGCTGGCCGCCGATCTGGTGGTCCATGCCAGTACCCAGGCCGAGGCCTTCGGCCGCAGCGTGATCGAGGGCCAGGCCATGGGCCGCATCGTGCTGGCGGCCGATCTGGGCGGCCCGCGTGAGACGGTAGAGGATGGGCGCACCGGTTTCCTGACGCCCGCGGGCGACGCGCCGGCGCTTGCCGCCGCCCTGCGCCGCGCGCTGGACATGCCGCCCGAGGCGCGCGCCGCCATGGGCCGCGCCGCGCGGGAGGCAGTCGTCACCCGCTTCTCCAAGACGGCCATGCAGAACGCGACGCTGGCGGTCTACCGGGAGCTGCTTTAGCGTCGCCCCCATGCTGGTCCACGCCAATGACTGACGCCGCCCTTCTGCTTGCCCGCATCGCGGGCGGCGACCGCAATGCGCTTCAGGCGCTGTACCAGGCGCAGTCCGTGCGGTTGTTCGGCGTGGCCATGGCCATCCTGCGGGACCGGGAGGCCGCCTCGGACGCGCTGCATGATGGGTTCGTGAACATCGCCCGGCGCGCCGGCATGTTCGACCCGGCCCTTGGCCGGGCGGAGGCATGGCTCGCGACCGTCATCCGCTATGCCGCGCTGGACATCGCCCGCCGCCGGGGGCGCGAGATCCCGACCGACGACGCCACGCTGGGCGAAACGCCCGCCGACGCCACGCAGCTCGACACGCTGGCCGCCGATGAGGACGGAGCGCGGCTGCGGGCCTGCCTGGAGGGGCTGCCGGAGAAGAACCGCCAGGGCATCCTGCTGGCCTTCGTGAACGGCCTGTCGCACCCCCAGATCGCGGCACGCCTCGAACTGCCGATCGGCACGGTGAAAAGCTGGATCCGCCGCGGCCTGCTCTCCCTGCGGGAGTGCCTGACATGACGCCCGAGGAAAGGGACGCGCTGGCCGCCGAATACGTGCTGGGCACGCTGGAGGCGCGAGAGGCCGAGGCGCTGCGCGATGCGATGGCCACCGATGCGGCGCTGGCCGAGGCGGTCTCGGCGTGGGAGCGCCGCCTGGCCCCGCTGTCCGCGCTCGCGCAGCCGGAGGCGCCCCCGCCGGGGCTGTGGGCCCGTATCGAGCAATCGCTGAACCCCGCGCCCATGCGCCGGCAGTGGCGCTTCCCCTGGCCCGTCCTCGGGCTCGGCGCCAGCGCGGTCGCGGCAGGGCTCGCGGCCTTCATCGTGCTGCGCGCGCCGCCGCCGCCCGCCATGATGACGGTGCTGCTGACCAGCCGCGAGCAGCCGGCCTGGCTGGTCGAGGCACGCGGCGACACCATCCACCTGGCCGCGCTGAACCGGCAGCAGGTGGAGCCCGGCCGCGTGGCCCAGCTCTGGGCGCTGCCGCAGGGGGCGACGGCGCCCACCTCGCTGGGCCTGGTGCCGGAGGGTGGGCGCTTCAGCGTGACGCCCGCCAGCATCCGCCCCAGCCCCGGCATGCTGATCGAGATCACGCTGGAGCCGCCGGGCGGCTCCCCCACCGGCCGGCCCACCGGCCCCATCCTGTTCATCGGCCGCCTGAGCCCGGCGAGCGGAACGTGATTATTTTTCAGGTGGCTGCATCCGGCGGAATGGCCGGGCCGTAACGCTGGCAACGGGGCGCCGACGCCCCGTCCCAACGGAGACGGAACACCATGACGCCTACCCTTCGCCTCGCCCTGCTCGGCGCGGTCGCCATGATCGCCGCCGCCCGCGCCGAGGCCGCCACGCTGGTGGCGCTCACGGCCGACAACAAGCTGATCCGCATCGACAGCGAGACCCGCCGCGCCAGCGCCCCCGTCGCCATTCGTGGCGCCAGCGGCGAGGTGGTCGGCATCGACCAGCGCCCGCAGGATGGCCGTCTCTATGGCATCACCAGCAGCGGGCAGATCGTGACGATCGACCCCGCCACCGGCCGCGCCACCCGCGTCAGCCAGCTCAACGTCGCCTTCCAGGCGGCGGGCCACGCGATCTTCGACTTCAACCCGGTGGCCAACCGCGTGCGCATCATGGGCCTGGACGGCCAGAACCTGCGCGTGAATGTCGAGACCGGCGAGGCCGCGACCGACGGCCGCCTGCGCAACGCCGAGGGCACGGCCATGCCGCGCGTCGTCGCGGGCGCCTACACCAACAGCGTGCAGGGCGCGACCGCGACCCAGCTGCTGACGATCGACCCCTCGGCCGGTGCGCTGAACCTGCAGAACCCGCCGAATGACGGCGTGCAGGCTGCGCGCGGCCGGCTCTCGGCACAGCTTCCGGCCACTGTCGCCTTCGACATCCTGAGCGACGGCACCGCCAATACGGGATACGTCATGGCCGGAAGCACGCTGCACGGGATCGACCTGCAGAGCGGTGCCCTGACGCCGCGCGGCGAGGTCCGCCTGCCGCGCGGCACTTCGGTGATCGACATCGCCGCGATGCGCTGAGACGCATCCACTCAGGAGGCGGGCAGCAATGCCCGCCTCACTGCTGTGCCCCCCGGCATGCCGGCGCGGGGGAGTGCGGCGCAGGCCGGCTTGCGGCACAATGGCCTCGTGAACATCCTCGTCATCAAGCTCGGCGCGCTCGGCGATTTCGTGCAGGGCTTCGGCCCCTATGCCGCCATCCGCGCAGCGCATCCGGGCGCCCGTATCACCCTGCTGACCACACCGCCCTTCGCCGGCCTGGCCCGCGCCGCCCCCTGGTTCGATGAGGTGTGGGACGACGGCCGCCCCGCCTGGACCAATGTGCAGGCCGTGTGGCGCCTGGCGCGCCGGCTTCGGGCAGGGCGCTTCGACCGGGTCTATGATCTGCAGACCTCACCGCGCAGTTCCCGTTACCGCCTGTTCGTCGGGCGGCGGGCGGAATGGTCGGGCGTGGCGCGCGGCGCCTCGCACCCGCATGCGAACCCTGATCGCGGCCGCATGCACACGGTCGACAACCAGCGCGAACAACTGGTGATGGCGGGCATCACGCATTTCCCGGCGCCGGAGCTGGATTGGCTGGATGCCGACCTGTCGGCGTTCGCCCTGCCGGAGCGTTTCGCGCTGCTGTTGCCCGGTGCCTCACCCACCCGGCCCGGCAAGCGCTGGCCCGTCGAACGCTATGCCGCGCTGGCCCGGGCCCTGCCGATGCCCAGCGTCGTCTGCGGCGGCAAGGCGGAGGCGGAGCTCGGTGGCTTCATGGCCGCCGAGGCCGGCGCCCTGGACCTGACCGGCCGCACCAGCCTGTTCCAGCTGGCGGCGATCGCCCGGCGGGCGGTGCTGGCGGTGGGCAATGACAGCGGCCCGACCCATGTGGCCGCCGCCGCCGGCTGCCGTACCCTGGCCCTGTTCGGCGATGAGAGCGAACCCAGCCGCTGCGCCCCGCGCGGCCCGAAGGCGGATTTTCTGCGCCACCTGCCGCTGAACGAACTGAGCGCCGAGGAAGTGCTGGCGGCGCTGGCATGAAAAAGGCGCCTCGCTGAACCAGCCGAGGCGCCCTTCCTGGGTCTCAAACGGGGGGCAATGCCCCCGCCGCGTCAACGCGGTTCGTGGTGCATGTGCCCCAGCTTGCGCGGATCCCGCATCGCGATGACCGAGACCAGCGCGACAAGGGCCATGATCGCGACATACCAGTAGAAGCCCGCCTCATGGCCCTCGGCCTTGAAGCGCAGGCCCACATATTCGGCGCTGCCGCCGAACACCGCATTGGCGATGGCATAGCAGAGGCCCACGCCCAGGGCGCGCACCTCGGCGGGGAACAGCTCCGCCTTCACCACGCCGCTGATCGAGGTGTAGAGGCTGACGACCGCCAGGGCGACCAGCACCAGGATTACGGTCATCGCGGGGTTGCCGCCGCTGCCGGCGATGGCGTTCATCATCGGGATGGTGCCGATGGCGCCCAGCACGCCGAAGATGATCAGCTGCGCGCGGCGGCCGATCCGGTCGGACAGCGCGCCGAAGACCGGCTGCATGCACATGTAGACGAACAGGATCGCCGTCATCAGCAGGCTGGCGGTGGCGGCCGGATATCCCACGCTGTTGACCAGGAACTTCTGCATGTAGGTCGTGAAGGTATAGAAGGCGAGGCTGCCGCCCGCCGTCAGGCCCAGCGTGACCAGCACCGCGCGCGGGTGCTGCAGCAGCGCCTTCAGCGTGCCGGCCTCCTTCTTGGCCAGGTCGGACTTGCTGCTGGTCTCATGCAGGTTGCGGCGCAGGAACAGCGCGACCAGCGCGGCCGCCGCCCCGATGAAGAACGGAATGCGCCAGGCCCAGCTGCGCAGCGCCGTCTCGCCCAGCGTCTGCTCCAGCGTGACCACCACCAGCACGGCCAGCAGCTGCCCGCCGATCAGCGTGACGTACTGGAAGGAGGAGAAGAAGCCGCGATGGCGGGAGGTGGCGACCTCGCTCATGTACGTCGCGGAGGTGCCGTATTCGCCGCCGACCGAGATGCCCTGGAACATGCGCGCCAGCAGCAGCAGGGCAGGGGCGGCGATGCCGATGGTCTCGTAGCCGGGCAGCAGGCCGATCACGAGGGAGCCGCCGCACATCATCAGCACCGACAGCAGCATGGCGAAGCGCCGGCCCTTTCGGTCGGCCAGCATGCCGAAGAACCAGCCGCCGATCGGGCGCATCAGGAAGCCCGCGGCGAACACGCCGGCCGCCGAGAGCTGCTGCACCAGCGCATCCCCGCGCGGGAAGAAGGCATGGGCGAAATACAGGGAAAAGAAGGAGTAGGCGTAGAAATCGTACCACTCGACCAGATTGCCGGAGGAACCAGCGACGATGGCCATGACCCGTTTTCGGGTGTCGTGCGGATCGGTGCCTGGGGTCAGGCCGCTATCGTTGCTCATCGTGTTCTCCGGAAACAAATCGTGGCGCGATTGTGGCACCTTGAACGCACGGGCACGCCATAGGGCGGCCGCAGCGCAGCAATGCAGCCTCCGGGACACTGAAAAGCTTCGTTACTTTCCCCCGCGCCACCAGCAGAACAGTCCGCCCAGCGGCACCGCGACGGCCAGCAGGATGAAGGCCAGCGCGTTGGCTTCCGGCGTCGGGCCCATCCGCAGCTGGCTGAACAGCAGCACGGGCAGGGTGGTGGCCCCGGGCCCGCCGGTGAAGCTGGCCAGCACGACGTCATCGAGGGACAGCAGAAAGGCGAGCCCCCACCCGCCGGCCAGCGAGGGCAGGATCAGAGGCAGCGTGACGGTGCGGAAGATGGCGAGCGGGGAGGCGCCCAGATCGGCGGCCGCATCCTCCAGCACGCGACCCAGCGCGGCGAGCCTCGCCTGTACCAGCACCCCCACATAGGCGGCGCCGAGGGAGGCATGGGCCAGCAGCACGGTCGCCACGCCGCGCCCCTGCGGCCAGCCGGTGAACTGCTCCAGAACGACGAACAGCAGCAGCAGGGACAGGCCGGTCACGACCTCCGGCAACACCAGCGGCGCGGCGGCCAATGCCCCGAACAGAGGGCGGCCCGCGAAGCGCCCCTGCCTGGCCAGCACCCAGCCCAGCACGCCGCCGGCCAGCACGGCCAGGGTGGCCGCGCCGGCGGCGACCGAGAGGGACAGGAAGGCCGCCTCCAGCAGGCGCTCATTCCGCGCCAGCGCCTGGAACCAGCGCAGCGAGAATCCGCCCCACAGGAAGGGCTGCCGCGCATCGGAAAAGGCGAAGCCCGCCAGCAGCGCCACCGGTGCCCACAGAAAGACCAGCCCCAGCGCCAGCACCAGCCGCGTCATCGTGGCGCCCTCTGCCACAGCAGGATCGGCAGGATCAGCACCCCCAGCAGCGCCATGGAGGCCGCCGCCGCCAGCGGCCAGTCGCGGGAGGAGAAGAACTCCTGCCAGATGGCGCGCCCGGCCAGCAGCGCCTCGGGCGGGCCGAGCAGCTCGGGGATGACGAATTCACCGGCCGCCGGGATGAACACCAGCAGGAAACCCGCCAGCCCCGCCCGCGCCGTGACCGGCAGGGTGACGGTGCGGAAGATGGTCAGCCGCCCGGCGCCGAGATCCGCCGCCGCCTGTTCCAGCGCCGGGTCCCGCGCCGACAGCGCCGCCAGCACCGGCATGAACGCGAAGGGCAGGTAGCCATGGATCATGCCCGCCAGCATTGCGCCCTCGGAATACAGCATGGGCAGCGGGTCCGTGATCAGGCCGAGGCCGATCAGTGCCTGGTTCACCAGCCCGCTGTCGCGCAGCAGCCCCACCCAGCCCGCCATGCGCAGCACGAAGCCCACGGTGAAGGGCAGCAGCACCAGCCCCAGCACCGCCATGCGCCGGCGCGGCGGCACCCGCAGCAACCCCAGCGCCATCGGATAGGACAGCGCCACGCAGCCCAGCGCCGACACGCCCGCCAGCCATAGCGAGCGCCACAGCGCCCAGAGGAAATGCCCGTCCTCGGTCAGCACCGACCAGGCCTCGGCCTCGCCCATGCCCTCGCCGGCCAGCAGCGGGATGCGATAGGGCGGCAGCCCGTCCACCGGCACGCCCAGCGACATGGCCGCCACCACCAGCAGCGGCGCGCCGACCAACAGCGCCAGCCACAAGGCGGCGATGGCGCGGATCACGAGAGCGGGGCCAGGGCGGTGGCGGGCCAGCCGAGCATCACGGCGTTACCTTCCATGGGCGCAGGGCCCGGGGTGCTGACACGCAGCACCCGGCCGTCCCCGGTCAGGCATTCCAGCATCCAGCTCTCGCCCCGGAACTGGCGCGACAGCACCTGGGCCGGCAATTCGCCGCCCAGGCGGATATCCTCCGGCCGCAGCGCGTATTCGCGCCCGCCCTCGGTCAGGATGTTCGCGGCACCCAGGAACTCGGCGACGAAGCGGGTGGCGGGGCGGGCATAGACCTCGGCAGGCGGGCCCTGCTGCACGATGCGCCCGCCCTCCAGCAGCACGATCCGGTCCGACAGCGCCAGCGCCTCCGCCTGGTCATGCGTGACCAGGACGAAGCTGGTGCCCGTCTCGCGCTGCAGGCGGCGCAGCTCGGCGCCGGTGGCGGCGCGCAGCCCGGCATCGAGCGCGGCCAGCGGCTCGTCCAGCAGCAGAAGGGGAGGGCGCCGGGCCAGCGCGCGCGCCAATGCCACGCGCTGCTGCTGCCCGCCCGAGAGTTGCGCCGGCCGCCGCGCGCCATAGCCCGCCATGCCGACCAGCCGCAGCAATTCCTCGACCCGTCCCGCGTCATACTGCCCGGCACGGCGCAGGCCATAGGCCACGTTCTCATGCACCGACAGATGCGGGAACAGCGCATAGGACTGGAACATCATGGCGCAGGGCCGCGCCTGGGGCGGCAGCCCCGCCATGTCGCGGCCCTCGATCGCGATGCGACCGGCATCCGGCGCCTCGAACCCCGCGACCAGCCGCAGGATGGTGGACTTGCCCGACCCGGAGCGCCCGAGCAGGGAGACGAATTCCCCCTGCGCCACCGCGAGGCTCACGCCCTCCAGCGCCGGCACATCGCCGAAGCGCTTGAACAACCCCTCGACGAGAAGGCTCAACGCCCGGCCTTGAAGCGGGACCACATGCGGGCGCGGGCGCGCTCGGTGGCGGGTGGGGGCGTGCCGGGCACGAAGGCATTCGCCAGCGCCGCCGCATCCGGGTGGATGTTGGGGTCATTCGCCACATCCGGCCGCAGACGCTGCCGCGCCGCCGGCACGGCGGAGGGGTAGCGCACCTGGTTGGTGACACCCGCCATCACGTCGGGCTGCAGCAGGAAGTTGATGAAGGCCTCGGCGGCCTCCGGGTTCGGGGCATCGGCGGGGATGGCCAGCATGTCGAACCACAGATGCGCGCCCTCACGCGGGGCGGCATAGGTGATCTCGACGCTGCGGTTCGCCTCCCGCGCGCGGGCGGCAGCCTGGATCACGTCGCCGGAATAGGTGAGGGCGAGGCAGATCTCGCCGCTGGCCAGCGCATCCACGATGGCGGCGGAACCCGGGATGCTGCGCAGATGCGGGCGGATGGCGCGCAGCGCGGCCTCGGCGGCGGCCAGGTCCGCGGCATCGGTGCTGTCGGGGTCCTTGCCGAGGAAGCGCAGCACGGAGGGGATGACGTCGATCGCGCTGTCCATCACCGCGATGCCGCATCGCGCCAGGCGCCGGGCGTTCTCCGGGTTCAGCAGCAGGGCCAGGCTGTCCATCGGCGCGTCGGGGGCCAGCGCACGGATGCGGTCGGGCCGCATGCCCAGCCCCACCGTGCCCCACAGATAGATCGCGCCATGCCGGTTGCCGGGGTCGACGCCCGCCACGCGCGCCATCAGCGCGGAGTCCAGGTTGCGCAGGTTCGGGATGCGCGCAGGGTCCAGCGGGCGCAGCGCATTGGCCCGCACCAGCCGGGCAAAGCTCGGCTCGCTGGTCGGCACGATGATGTCGAAGCCCGAGCGCCCGGCGGACAGCCGCGCCTCCAGCGTCTCCAGGCTGTCATACACGTCATAGCGCACCCGCGTGCCGCTCTCCCGCTGGAAGCGGTCGATGGCGTAGGGGTCGATGTAGTCGGCCCAGTTGTAGACGTTGAGCACGGGCTGCGCGGCGGCGGGGCCGGCCAGCGGCAACAGGGCGGACAGCATCAGGATCAGGCGGCGCATGGGCGATTTCTCGCATTCCGCGACCGGCTCAGAAAGCCCCAAATGCAGCGGCTTTTTTTCTTGACGTTGATCGGATTTTATTGCTAATACCGCTTCGTCAACGGGCGAGGTGCGCCCGTGCGCAACCCACCCCCTCCGCCCGATCCGCCACACCGCCAGGTTTCGCAACCTGGCGGTGTTTTCGCGCGTGCCCCTCCCGCCTCAGGAGTCCCGCCATGTCCTTTCTCGCCTCCGGCCTCACGCCGCTGATCCAGACCAGCAGCTTCTCCCTGTGGCACTACCGCACGGATGACATCCGCACGGATGTCACGGCTGCCGGGTATTTCAACCCGGTCTCCGCCCAGCTCAAGCCGGGTGACCTGATGATCCTGCAGACGGCCGACGCGCTGGCGCTGCTGCCGCTGCGCTCCGGCCCCGCGACCGGCCCGGGCGTCACGCTCGACGGCGCCGTCTCCCCGCTCGCGCTGCTGCGCAGCGCCGCGCAGAACTTCACCGTGACCCAGGCGGTGGGCGCCGTGGTCAGGACGATTGTCCTGGCGCCGCTCGCGGCCGGCTTCATCACCGGCGGGTCGATCCCTGTCTCCGCCCAGGTGCAGGGGCCGATCAGCCAGGTGCTGGTCTCGGTGCGCGACAGCAGCAACCAGATCATGCCCACGCCGCAGATCGTCACCGTCTCCGGCGGCTATGCCACGGCCGCCATCCCGGTGCCGCCAGTGGGCACCGGCTACCGCATCCGCGTGGAGGACGTGCAGGACCCGGCCATCGCCGCCGTCTCCCGCACTTTCTCGGTCACGCCGCCGCTCGACGGCATCCAGCAGGAGAACCTGAGCGTGATCCTGATGGAGAACGGCTACGCCCTGCTGCGCGACCGCGCCTGATCAGCCCCAAAACGGTACCCCCCAGGCACGGAACCCCCCATGTCCGATCTTCGCATCAGCCAGCTGCCGGCGCTGACGTCGATCGCCGATACCGACGTCTCGGCGATCTCCCAGCTCACCGGCTCCCCCACCACCCGCAAGGCCACCTTCGCCCAGCTGCGCAGCGCCGTGCATGACGGCCGCAGCGTCCATGTCCGTGACTTCGGCGCGGTCGGCAACGGCATCACCGACGATGCGCCGGCCATCCAGGCGGCCATCAACTCGCTGGCCGGCAATGGCGGCGGCACGGTGATGTTCGCGGCCAAGACCTATCGCCTGGCCAGCGCCATCACCATCAGCAGCACCACCGTGCACCTGCGCGGCCAGGGCTTCACCGAGGGCGGCGGCCCCGGCGACGGCACCTGGCTGCGCGTGGACAGCACGAGCTTCACCCCCATCACCTTCACCGGCTCCTCGCGCGGGTCGAAGGTGTCGGACATCGCCTTCACCCAGGCGCACAGCGGCACGTTCAACGCGAGCTGGGCGCCCACGAACTACGACTGGTTCATCAGGGTGGTGGACTGCCTGGGCGGCGTCGATTTCGACAACATCTTCTTCGCGGCCGTGAACAAGGGCATCTACTGCTACAACTCGGGCCGCACCGATTTCCGCCGCATCCGCGGCCAGGTGTTTACCTGCGGCATCGAGATGGACCAGGCGCTGGACGTTCCGCGCTATCACAACATCCATTTCTGGCCGTTCTGGTCCGCCGATACCAACGTGCTGCGCTGGCAGCAGGACAACGGTGACGCGCTGGTGTTCAAGCGCGCGGACGGGCCCTTCATCGACCAGGCCTTCGGCTTCGGCTACCGCTCGCTGTTCCGCTTCACCCAGGGGGCCAGCGGCTACACCACCAAGTTCTACGTGGGCCAGGCCTACGCGGACTTCATCCGCTACGGCATCCTGATCGACACGGCGGGGGTGGACGGCCTCGTCGCCAACTACACCTGCCAGAGCGAGCGCTGGAATGCCTCCGGCGCGCCCTGCACCGACAGCGCGGGTCTGCTGATCAGCGCGCAGAACTGCAAGGTGCAGATCGGCAACATGCGCGTCGATACGGTGGAGGACAGCGCCATCCGCATCGGCGCCTACAACAACCGCGTCGATGTCTTCGCCCTGCGCTGCGTGAACTACAACACCCGCAACAACGGCTCGGCCGCCATCAATGTCGCGAATGCGGCCTCGGGCGGGGTGAACCGGGTGCATCTGGGCACGCCGCCGGTGCTGGAAGGCACCTATGCCGGCATCCTGCAGAACAACGGCACCAACGGCGTGGTGCAGATGCGCGCACCTGCCGGTGGCACGCCGGTGCCGGGGCTGGCCGTCGGGCAGGACAATACCGGCCTGTCGGCACCGACCGGCACCTCGATGGCGCTGTCGGCCAATGGGGCCGAGATCGCCCGCGTCGCGCAGTCGGGCACCGTCACGCTGGGCGGGGCCAGCCCCAACCATGCGCTGGAGGTGACGACCCCCGCCGGCACGGTGAACCGCCTGCGGGTGCAGGGCGGCGCGACCGGCGTGCCCGCCACGCTGCTCTCCGAGGGCAGCGACACCAATGTCGGGATGGTGGTGCAGACCAAGGGCAGCGGCACGCTGTCCCTGCAGACCGGCGACGGTGCGCAGGCCCAGGTGCTGAGCCAGAGCAGCTCGGTCAATGTCATGCAGCTGGTCGGCGGCGCCACGGGCGCGCCCGGCCGGGTCGGATGGCAGGCCGCGGGCTCGGATGCGAACATCAATGCGGTGATCGGCCAGCCCAAGGGCAGCGGCGCCGTGCTGGCGCAGTTCCCCGACAATGCGGTGACGGGCGGCGCCGCCCGCGGCACCTATGCCATCGACCTGCAGACGGACCGCAACAACGCCGCCCAGGTCGCCAGCGGCGACGCCAGCATGGTGCTCGGCGGGCGGCGCAACCTGGCATCGGGCGCGGAATCGCTGGTCGTGGGCGGCTACAGCAATGCGTCGAGCGGCGTCCGTGCCTCCATTCTCGGCGGCTCCAACAACACCGCGACGGACCAGCGAGCAACGATCGGCGGCGGCCATAACAACAACTCGGGCGGTGCCTATTCCTGGGTGCCGGGCGGCAACTCCTCCAATACCCGCAGCCAGATCGGCAAGGGTACCTGGGCCTCCGGCATGATCACCGCCCAGGGCGATGCGCAGGCGGCCGAGAACATCCTGTTCCGCCAGACGACCGACGCGACCACGACGCGGCTGACGGCGGGGGGCGCGGCGCAGGGCTCCACCAACAGCCTGAACCTGCCCGATTTCAGCGTCTATTCCGGCCGCCTGACCGTCATCGCCAAGGCCGCCGGCAGCACGGCCGCGGCCAAATGGCTCGTGGACCTCTCCGCCGTGCGCGGTTCCGGGGCGTCCTCGGTCGCCGTGTTCGAGGGCGCGGCGGCGAGCATGGCGCCCACGGCCAGCAACGGCACCGGCAGCGCCTGGCGCCTGACCATCGCCGCCGACACCAGCAACGGCGGCATCGCCGTCAGCGGCACCGGGGCGGCGGCGACCACCATCAACTGGGTGGCCCGCTACGCCAGCGTCGAAGCCGTGACCGCGAGCTGACCCCTTCACCTTCCAGACAGGAGACCCCCATGGCCCTTTCCCTTCCCATCGAGGTGGACGGCACCGGCGCCACCGCGACCTATTGGCGGCTGACGCATGTGCAGGCCGACTTCCCGGCCTGCGTCGTTGAGGCGCAACTGCACGGCTATCTGGACCATGCCGCGCGCCAGGCCGGCAAGAAGCCTTTGGCCCGGTACAACTACCGCTTCGGCACCGCCGGCCTGTTCGCCGAGGGCGAGCTGAGCATCCCCGCGATCTACAGCGCCGTGCGCACCCTTCCCGACGGTGAGGCGGCGGACGGCAGCGCCCTGCCGTCCCGCTTCGCCGCCGCCACCGACATCTGATCCCCAGACAGGAGCCCCCCGCATGTCCACCCTTTCCGATTTCGCGAAGAACCTGCTCGGCCGTTCCCTCTGCGGCCGCGCCCCCGCGCTGCCCACGGCCGTCTATTGCGCCATGGGCACCGGCGGCACCGATGCCACCGGCATCACCGGTGAGCCGGTGGGCAACGGCTATGCCCGCCAGCGCGTGACCTTCACGGGCACCGGCGTGCAGTCCAATGCCGAGGCCGTTCGCTTCACCTTCACGGGTGCCGTCGGCACGCTGACGCATATCGGCCTGTTCGACGCGGCCGCCGGCGGCAACCCGCTGACCTGGGGCGCGCTGTCGGCCGCCACCTCCGTCACCGGGGCGGGCACCGTCACGGTGAACCCCGGCAGCCTGACCATCACGGCGGGCTGAACCATGGTGGCCACGGCCTGTGCCGTGGCCCTCGTGCTGCTGCTGGACGCCTCGGGCTCGGTCTCCGCCGAGGATTGGCGGCTGCAGCGCGAGGGCACGGCGGATGCCATCGCCTCACAGGCGGTGGCACGGATCGTGGAGCGGGAAGGGGCGGTGGCCATGACGGCCATCGCCTTTTCCGATTCCACCCGCCCGCTCGTGCCCTGGCGCGTGCTGGACAACCCGGCCGCGCTCTCGGCCTTCGCCGGGGAACTGCGTGCCGCCCCGCGCGGGCTTCCGGGCGGCACGGCCGTCGGGCGCGCGCTGGACGGCGCGATGGCTGCCCTCGATTCGGCCCCCTGCGCCGCCGAGCAGGAAGTGATCGACATCGCCACCGATGGCGAGGCCGATGCCCCCGCGACGCGCCATGCGCGTGGGCGCGCCGATGCGCGCGGCGTGCGGATCAATGCCATCGGCATCGGCGGCATCGCCGGAGAGGATCCGGCTGACTGGCTGCGCGAGAATGCCGTGACACCCGGCGGCTTCGCGCTGCGTGCCGCCGGGTGAGATGACTTTGCCGCGGCGATGCGCCGGAAGCTCTCGATGGAACTGGCGCAACGCTGACATCTGAACTCTTTGATACCCGGGAGTGGCTTGCGGTATGCGCGCAGGCGCCCCATTCCATCATCCGATGCAACGACGCCGCGCCGCGTGAGCAGGGCTTCCCGCAAGTCCACCGGTCTGCTGCCGCGCTTCGGCGCGGGTGGCCGCGCCGTGCCGCGCCGGGAGCCCCAGCCGCCGAGTTGGCCCGCCCCCGAGAACCCGCGCCTGCCGCGCCGCCCCGATCGCGACACGCTGCCCTGGTGGCTGGCGGGCTCGCTGGCGGTGCATTCAGGCGTGCTCGCGGTGCTGCTGCTGGACCTGATGCCGCGCCGCGAGGGGCCGGAGAGCCTGCCCGCGCCCGCGATCGAGATGGTGTTCGAGAGCGGCGACCCCACGCCCCAGGCCTCCGGCGCGCCGGAGGGCGAGGCGCCTGAGGCCACCGAGCCGCCGCAGCGCGCCGAATCACCGCCGCCTTCTCCCCCCACCCCCGATTCGCCGCCGGCCCCGCCCGCGCTGGCCGAGGCCCAGCCCGCCCCGCCGCAGCCGGCCCCCCCGCAGCCCGCGCCGCCGCCGCGCGTGCCGCAGCCCCCCCAGCCCCAGCCCCCCCAGCCCCAGCCCCCCCAGCCCCAGCCCCTCCAGCCGCAACCACCGC
>NZ_SACL01000007.1 GCF_004005855.1 Rhodovarius crocodyli | reverse complement strand
ACCGCGGACATGGTGCGCCAGGCCCGAACGGCAGGCGTGCCCGTGCGTGAGATCGGAGTCGCCCATGACCCAGAGTAACGCCGCCGCCGAGCGCAGCGCGCATGTCGTGCGGGAGCGGGAGCGCGGCCAGGACGAGCCAGACCCGCACGGCCCCGACGGCAGCCACCCCATCGTCCAGCTTCCAGACGGACGCTGGATGTGCCGCGCCGTGTGGAGGCTGAGGCAGAAGATCGAGGGAGGCGCCGATGGGTGACGCCCTGCCCCCTACCCCGTACACGCCCGAGCGCCTGTCCGAGCGCTGGGAATGCACGCCCGATCATGTCCGCGCCCTCTGCAAGCGGGGCGCTCTCCGCCACTTCACCATCGGCCGCGGGCTGTTCCGCATCCCCGCCGATGCCGTCATGGATTACGAACGCCGATGCGTATCAAGCTCTACCGGGGATGGTGGTATGCCGTCTGGCGTGAGGGTGGAACCACCAAGCGTCTCGCTCTCCGCACGCAGGATCGTGATGAGGCCGCGCGGGCCCTAGAGGACCACAAGCGCCTGATCGCCATGCCCACGACAACCGTGGCCGGCATCATGGAAGCCTACATGGCCGCTCAGCCGAACGAGCGGGCCACCTGGGCCTGGGCGCGGATGCAGACCCGCTTCGGCCACCTGCGGCCGGACCAGATCACCAAGGCCAACACGAAGGAGTATGCCGAGGCGCGGAAGGCCCAAGGCGTGGGAGCCGGCACCATCCACACGGAGCTGACCTATCTGCGGGCGGCGCTGAAATGGAATGGGGCGGATGGCTGGCTGATCGAGATGCCCTCGAAGCCTCCGCCGAAGGATCTTCACCTGACCCGGGAGCAGTTCACCCGGCTGCTTTCCCACGCCAAGACGCCGCATGTGCGCCTGTTCCTGATCCTGGCCATCACCACGGCGGCGCGCATGGGCGCCATCCTGGACCTGACTTGGGACCGCGTGAATTTCGAGGGAGGGTTCATCCGGCTGGCGCTGGGGCCGACCACGAAGAAGGGACGCGCCACGGTGCCGATCAACGAGAGTGCGCGAATCGCGCTCGAAGCCGCCATGGCGATTCGCACCTGCGACAGCGTGATCGAGTTCGGGGGGAAGCCGGTGAAAAAAATCCGGAAGGCGTTCGAGCGCGTCGCCGTCGCGGCCGAGCTGCCATGGGTGACGCCGCACGTCCTGCGGCACACCTCGGCGGTGTGGATGGCTGAAAATGGCGTGGCTTTACAAGAGATTGGCCAGTATCTCGGCCATACGGACTACCAGACCACCTATCGGGTCTATGCCCGTTTCACGCCGGGCTATCTGAAGAAGGCGGCTGGCGCCTTGGAAGTCCTGTGACCACCTTGCCTAGCGCGCACTGTGCGGGAAGCGCGCTAAGTCATTGATAAGGTGGAATCGGAGTGAGAGGATTCGAACCTCCGGCCCCTGCGTCCCGAACACAGTGCTCTACCAGGCTGAGCTACACTCCGTGGCCGGGCGGGTTATTACGCGCCCCCCGCCGGAAGGGCAAGAGTGGGGGGTGCAGGAAATCTGCAATCCATCCCCAGCTCTTTCACGCCTTGGGCCGGGCACCCAGGATATGCGCGATGGCATAGGCCAGATCGGCCCGGTTCAGCGTGTAGATATGGAACTCGTCCACGCCGTTGGCCTGCAGCAGCCGCACCTGCTCCGCCGCCACCACGGCCGAGACCATGCGCCGCGTGTCCAGGTCGTCGTCCACGCCCTCGAACAGATGCCCCATCCAGGCGGGCACCGAGGCACCGCACATGGCCGAGAACTTCACCACCTGCTGATAGTTCGTCACCGGCAGGATGCCCGGCACGATCGGCACCTTGATGCCGGCCTTCGCGCAGCGCTCGATGAAGCGCAGGTAGACCTCGGTATCGAAGAAGTACTGCGTGATGGCGCGCGTGGCGCCCGCATCGATCTTGCGCTTCAGGAAATCGAGGTCGGCATCGGCCGAGATCGCCTCGGGGTGGGTTTCCGGATAGGCGCCGACGCTGATCTCGAAATCGCCCACCTCGCGCAGGCCGCGCACCAGGTCCTCGGCCTGGGCGTAGCCGCCGGGATGGGGCTCATACTTCGTGGCACCCGCCGGGGGGTCGCCGCGCAGGGCCACGATGTGGCGCACGCCGGCTTCCCAGTATTCGCGCGCCACCTCCTTCACTTCCTCACGCGTCGCACCCACCGTGGTCAGGTGCGCGGCGGGCGTGAGGGAGGTCTCGCGCACGATGCGCGCCACGGTGGAATGCGTGCGTGACCGGGTGGTGCCGCCCGCGCCATAGGTGACGGAGACGAAACGCGGCCCCAGCGGCTCCAGCCGGCGGATGCACTCCCACAGCTGCTCCTCCATCTTCTCCGACTTCGGCGGGAAGAATTCGAAGCTGAGTTTGGGAACGGGCATGGCCTGCGGGTTGGGCAGGGCGGCGATGCGCGGGCCGGAAAGCCAGCGATCGAGAGTTCCGGTTTCCTTGGGCGCGGCGGTCTTTTCCATGGTTCCGCTGATGGCCCAGCCCGGCACAGCACGCAAGCCGCCCCGCTCACGCAGGTGCGACTTCGTTACGTGTGCAACTGTTTCCGGCTGCGATGCGTTGCGCTATTGTAAACCAAGTCCATGTATCAGCCTCGCTATCACGACGTGTCCCAGGGGCTGGGCGCGGGCGGCATGGTTGATGCCAAGTGACACAAAAAGGATCGAGCGAAGCAGGATGCGCATCGAAAAGCTGGCCGGATCCATGGGCCTGAAGGCAAAGAGCTGGATCGCCCCCGTTGCTGCCCTGGCATTGCTTGCCGGCTGCGCGACCGCTCCCCCCGCCACCGATACCGAGGCGCTGGCCGAGTTCCGCGCGACGAATGACCCGGCGGAACCTTTCAACCGCGCCATGTTCTACGCGAACGGCTTGGTTGATTCGGTCACGCTGCGCCCTGCCGCCCAGGCCTATCGCGCCGTGGTGCCGCAGCCGGTGCGCACGGGCATCCGCAACTTCCTGCAGAACGCGCGCACGCCCGTCATCCTGCTGAACGACGTGCTGCAGGCCGAGCAGCGCCGCGGCGGCGACACGCTGGGCCGCTTCGTCATCAACACCACCCTCGGCCTCGGCGGCATCTTCGACGTGGCCGATGCCTGGTTCGGCGTGCCGCACCATGCCGAGGATTTCGGCCAGACCCTGGCGGTGTGGGGCGTGGGCTCCGGCCCCTACCTGTACCTGCCGCTGCTGGGCCCCACCAACCCGCGTGACTTCGTGGGCCTGGGCGTGGACATCGCGACCAACCCGATGACCTGGTTCGGCCAGGGCCCCACCGTGGATGCCATCGGCTACGGCGTCGTCGGCATGACCTTCCTGGACGCGCGCGAAGGCGTGCTGGATACGCTGGATGAGGTCGCGCGCTCCTCGCTCGACCCCTATGCCACCATCCGCAGCGCGACCCGGCAGAGCCGCGCCGCGGCCATCGCCAACGGGCGCGGCAGCGGCACCACGCCGTCCGATCCCTCTACGCCCGCTACACCGCAGCGCTGAGATAGAGACATGACCCTGCTTTCCCGCCGTTCCACACTCGCGCTCGTCCTCGGCATGGCGGCAACGCCTGCCTTGGCGCAGATCGACACCAGCCGCGCCAGCGCCTTCATCCAGGCCGCCGGAACCGAGCTGGTGGGCGTGATCAACAACACCGCCATGTCCGCCGACCAGCGCCGCAGCAAGGTGGCCGATATCCTGCGCCGCAGCGTCGATATCGAGGGCGTGGCGCGTTTCGTGATGGGCCGCTTCTGGCGCCAGGCCTCCCCGCAGGAGCAGCAGGAGTTCCTGTCCCTGTTCGAGGAAAGCCTGGTGAAGAACCTGGCCAGCCGCTTCGGCGAATACCAGGGCGTGCGCTTCGAGATGGGCCGCAGCCAGTCCCGCACGGATGACGATGCGCTGGTCTCCACCATCGTCACCCGCCCCGGTTCCGCGGCGTTCAACCTCGACTGGCGCATTTCCGATGTCGGCGGCCAGCCGCGCATCGTGGACCTGATCGCGGAAGGCACCTCACTGCGCCTGACCACGCGCAGCGAATATGCCTCCGTCATCCAGCGCGGCAACGGGCAGGTCTCTGCCCTCATCACCGCGCTCAGGCGCCAGCTGGGGCGCTGATTCACCCCGACTGACCGGGCCGCCCGCTTGCCGGGCGGCGCGCGGGCGCGTATCCGCGTGGAACTGATCCACGGGAGATAACGTCCATGAAGCGTCGCGCCCTGCTCGCTGCCGCCTGCGCCCCTGCCGCCGCCCCCGCGCTTGCCCCCGTCGCGGCGCATGCCCAGGAATGGCCGGCCGCGCCGGTCCGCGCCATCGTCCCCTTCGCCGCCGGCAGCGCGACCGACACCGTCGCCCGCCTTTTCGGTGAGCGCATGCGGGAGACGCTGGGCCAGCCCGTGGTGGTGGAGAACCGCGCGGGCGCCAACGGGTTGATCGGCGCCGAGGCGGTCGCGCGTTCCGCCCCGGACGGGCTGACGGTGCTGATCGGCACCAATTCGACCAATGCCGCCGCCAATGCCCTGTTCCGCCGGGTGCCGTTCAACATGGAGCAGGATTTCGTCCCGGTCTCCATGATCGCCTCGGTGCCGCTGCTGGTGGCCGTGCCTGCCAACAGCCCCTACCGCACCCTGGCCGAGCTGCTGGCCGCCGCGCGCGCCCGGCCCGAGGGGCTGAGCTTCGCGTCCGCCTCCTCCTCCCAGCGCGTGGCGTCCGAGATGCTCACCTCCATGGCCGGGGTGAAGATGCTGAACGTGCCCTATCGGTCCTCGCCGCAGGCGGTGCAGGATCTGATGTCGGGCCGCGTCGACATGTTCGTGGCCGACCAGGCCGTGATCCTGCCGGGGGTGCAGAGCGGCCAGCTTCGCGCCCTGGGCGTCACGACCAAGACCCGCAGCACGCAGCTGCCGGACGTGCCGAGCGTGGCCGAGGCGGGCAACCTGCCGGATTACGAGATCTTCGCCTGGTTCGTGCTGGCCGCGCCCGCCGGCACGCCGGCCGTGGCCGTGCAGCGCCTGAACGCCGCTGTGCGCCGCGCGGCGGAAAGCCCTGACCTGCGCAGCCGCATGACCGAGACGCTGGGCATGGCGCTGATGACCGGCACGCCCGAGGAAGCCCGCGATTTCGTGCGGCGTGAGACGGTCAAGTGGACCAACGCCATCCGCGCTGCGGGCATCGAGCCGGAGTGAGGCGGCAATGCGGTAAGGCCGCCCGCGGCCTTACCCGCGCCGCGTGACCTGCAGGAAGTTCATGGTCCGGGACGGGCCACGGAAGCTCTCCATGCCCGCGACATCATCCGCGGGCAGGCCGGCGGCCAGCCGCTCCATCTCGACCTGGGAGCGCAGCTCCGGCCGCCAGTCCAGCACCACGTCCAGATAGGCGGCGTCGGTCAGATCCTCGGCGAAGCTGCCCATGAACAGGCTGCCGCCGGGCCGAAGCAGGGCAAAGGCGCTGTCCACCGCGCGGCGCGCGGTGGCGTCATCCAGCCCATCCAGCAGCGGGCCCAGCAGCACCAGATCGAACGTGCCTCCCTGCCGGCCGCCCAGCAGCGCCCGGAGAGGATCGGCGAGATTGACGTCGAGGCCGCGCATCAGCCCGTGCATGCCCAGAAGCTGGTCCATGGAAAGGACAGACTTCTCGTAGACCGTCCATCGCGCGACATCGCCGGCGTGGCGGGCGAGTGCGGCCTCGGGCAGCAGGCCCGCGCCCAGGGACAGTACCCTGCCGTCCCCTCTGCCATCCCCCCTGCCCTCGGCCAGCGCGTCGACCATCCGGGCGGCGAAGCGGCACCGCTCCCGCAGCCCCTCGGCGAAGGGCAGATGGGAGCTGACGCTGAAAATGGTCTGGCCGGTGCGGCCCGCCTGGCGCAACCGCTGCTCCGCGCTGCGCCCCAGCACGGGATGGTCGCTGAACAGGAAAGGCATCATCTGCCCGACATCGGGGCCGTGGGACCAGCAAGCCTCGGTCAGCGGGTCCTGCATCGAGAGGTCTGCCAGGCGATGCGCGCGAAAGGCGGCACGCCGTTCGGCGGGGTCCCCGCCGCAGCCGGCCAGCAGATCAGGCAGGCTGCTCCAGCCCTGGATCAGGCCGGTCGGCGTCTCCAGCATGCCGGCAAGCCCATCCAGCCGGTCACGCAGACCGGCCAGCGGGGAAGCTGCATGCAAGAACCGCGGCTCCGCCATCGGCTTCGTCTCTCCTCAGTGCCACGCAGGACGTCGGCACGCCCGACATTATTACCCCGTCGGAGTGACGAAGCCCTTAACACCCGGCAACGATAGAGGAGAGTGCGGACTCTCTCATCCCCTTTATGGGGGAAGCCCGATAACTTCAGTTACTTTCAACCAGAAGATGTAGAATTCATGCTTTCGAATACCACCATCCGATGGCCTCGATTCATGAATTCTCCCGCTTCTCGCATCCCGATATCGCGCATCACCGCCTGGGACGACAGGTTGGTGTCGCGCGCCACCGCGATGATGCGCGAAAGCCCTGCCGAATGGCCGAATTCCAGCGCGGCGCGCGCGGCTTCCCGCGCATAGCCGAAGCCCCGCGTTTCGGGCCACAGCGCATAGCGCAGGGCGATTCCGCGCCCGTCGGGCCGCTCCATCAGCCCGCAGATACCCAGGAACTGACCGTTCTCACGCAGGAAGACCGACCAGGTGCCGTATCCGCGCACCTGCCAGAAATCCATGTCGTCCTCGAGTTCCTCACGGGTTCGTTCCGGAGAGCGAACACCATGCAGCATGTAGCCGAAGACCGATTCGTCGCCCTTCAGGCGGATCAGTTCCGGCAATTGCTCGGGGCTGGGCGGCAGCATGGACAGCCGCGCGGTCGTGATGACGCGCGGCGCCCGGAACAGAGCCGAGTTCATGCCACCCCCTTACCTGCTGAGGGGGCGGTACTTGATCCGGTGCGGCTGGTCGGCCGCGACGCCGAGACGACGTCGCTTGTCGGCTTCATAGGCCTGGAAGTTGCCCTCGAACCATTCGACGTGGCTGTCGCCCTCGAAGGCCAGGATGTGCGTCGCCAGACGATCGAGGAACCAGCGATCGTGCGAGATGATGACGGCGCAGCCCGCGAAATCCTGCAGGGCTTCTTCCAGCGCGCGCAGCGTGTCCACGTCCAGGTCGTTGGTCGGTTCGTCGAGCAGCAGGACGTTGTGCGGGTTGCGCAGCATCTTGGCCAGATGGACGCGGTTGCGCTCACCGCCCGACAGCACGCCCACCGGCTTCTGCTGGTCACCGCCCTTGAAGTTGAAGGCGGCGCAATAGGCGCGGCTGGGCACGTTGCGCTTGCCCATCATGATCATGTCCTGGCCGTCGGAGATTTCCTGCCAGACCGTCTTCTTGTCATCCAGGCTGTCGCGGGACTGATCGACGTAGCCCAGCTTCACGCTGTCGCCGATGGTCATGCTGCCGCCGTCGGGGGTCTCGACGCCGGTGATCATCTTGAACAGCGTGGACTTGCCCGCGCCGTTCGGCCCGATCACGCCCACGATGCCGCCGGGCGGCAGCTTGAAGGACAGATTGTCGATCAGCAGCCGGTCGCCGAAGCCCTTGGTGATGCGGTCCGCCACGATGACGGTGTTGCCCAGGCGCGGGGCGGGCGGGATCTGGATCTCGGTGGGGTCCGGGGCCTTTTCCTGGCTCTTGAGCAGCAGTTCCTCATAGGCCTGGATACGCGCCTTGCTCTTGGCCTGGCGGGCGGAGGGGCTGCGCCCGATCCATTCCTGCTCCTCGGCCAGCTGGCGCTGGCGGGTGCTCTCTTCCTTCTCCTCCTGGGCCAGGCGCTTGCGCTTGGCGTTCAGATAGGCGGAGTAGTTGCCCTCATAGGGGATGCCCCGGCCGCGATCGACCTCGAGAATCCAGTTGGTGACGTTGTCCAGGAAGTAGCGGTCGTGGGTGACGATCAGCACCGCGCCCTGATAGTCGCGCAGCGTCTTTTCCAGCCAGGAGACGCTCTCGGCGTCCAGGTGGTTGGTGGGCTCGTCGAGCAGCAGCATGTCGGGCTTTTCGAGCAGCAGCTTGCACAGCGCGACGCGGCGGCGCTCACCGCCCGAAAGGTTGGTCACGGGGCTGTCGGCCGGCGGGCAGCGCAGGGCATCGAGCGCGATGTCCACCGTGCGGTCCAGCTCCCAGCCATTGGCGGCGTCGATGCGCTCCTGCAGCTCGGCCTGCTCGGCCAGCAGGGCGTTCATCTCGTCGTCGGTCATCTCCTCCATGAACTTCATGGAGATCTCGTTGAAGCGTTCCAGGTCGGCCATCAGCGGGCCGAAGGCGTCGCGCACGTTCTCGCCCACGGTCTTGGTGGGGTCGAGGTGCGGTTCCTGCGGCAGGTAGCCCACCTTCGCACCCTCGGCCGCCCAGGCCTCGCCGCCGAATTCCTTGTCCTGACCGGACATGATGCGCATCAGCGTGGACTTGCCGGCGCCGTTCGGGCCCAGCACGCCGATCTTGGCGGTGGGCAGGAAGGACAGCGTGATGCCCTTGAAGACTTCTCGCCCGCCCGGATAGGCCTTGGTGAGATCCTTCATCACATAGACATACTGATAGGCGGCCATCACGTACCCTTTCGAACTCGCGGGGCTATGTATCCCAAAGGTGCGCATGTGGGGAGTCGGTAAGGCGGATGCGAGCCACCCCATCCCCGCATGAAAACGGCGCCCCATCCTTCCAGGATGAGGCGCCGATCCGTGCTTCCCGCGGGCCTTGCGGCCCCGGTGCTTACAGCAGGTCCAGGCCCACCGCGGAGAGCTGCTGGTGGCGGCCGGTGGCCTCCGCGCTGTTCAGCAGCTCATAGGCGACGACGGCCGCCGCGGCATCGCCGCCGCCGACCGCCGCGTCATAGCTCGCGTGGCCCGCCGCATCGGCCGCCCGGCCCAGGATGTTCTGGTACAGGCGCTCGACATAGGCCTCGTTGGACAGGCCGTCGAAGCGCAGCCCGTATTCGGCGCTCTCGACAAAGGCCTTGGTCACGGCGGCCTTGCTCATGCCGTGCTCCATCTGGTTGTCCCAGTGGCGCAGCTCACCGACGCTGGCTTCGCGGCCCAGCAGGGTTTTGAAGTTCCAGCCCACCCAGGCCATCTCGACATCCACCGTCACGATGCCCTTGGCGGCATAGCCCAGCGGGTCGCCGCTGGCCTCGGCGGAGCGGATGACGCCATCGGCCACGGCCGCGCGGCCGGCGGTGCCGCCGATCGCACCAGCCACGCCCGACCAGTAGCTGACCGCCCCCGCATCGGCGCCCCGGCCCAGCACCTGCTGGTACAGGTTGTCGATGTAGCTGGAGAGGCTGCTGACCGCGCCGCTGGTGTGGCCTTCGGGCGAGTCCAGCAGGTCCTTCGCCAGCGTGCCGAGCGACAGGCCCTTCTCGACGCGGCCGGCCCAGTAGGACAGGCCCTCGATGTCGGCCTCGCGGCCCAGCAGGCCGCGATACAGCGCCTCGACCTGGGCGGCAGGCGAGGAGCCGGAGAAGTCCACCTTGCCGTCCACGAACTCCAGCCGCTCGACGCTGGTGAAGTAGGTCTCGCCCTGCTTGCCGTTGATGGCGAAGGTGAAGCCGTCGATGCCGCCGTCACTGCCGATGATGAAGCCGCCATCGCCGCGCGCCAGCGTGCCGAACCGCACGATGTCGAAGCCCGAGCCGCCATGGATGGTGTCGCGGCCGATCGTGGCGTCGAACAGGTCGTTGCCCGCCGTGCCGTTCAGCAGGTCGCTGCCGTCCGTGCCGCGCGCATGGGTGGTCTGGAACACCACGTCGTCGCGCTGGGAGAGGTTGATGACGCGCAGGTCGCCCGAGGCCGCCGTGTCCGCCGCGCCATAGGCATGGGTGCCGCCGGTGTAGGTCGCGGCCATGTATTCGGCCAGCGCGTCCTGCTCGGTGCCCTTGGTGGCAAAGGTGGCCTCGCCATCGGCCAGCAGGGCATTGCCCGACAGGTCGATGCGGCTGCCGGCAATGGTCACCGCCGGGAAGGGGTAGCTGTCGCCGCCATCGGCCAGGAAGTTCAGCGTCACCATCTTGATGGCGCGGGCGGGGTCGCCCACCACCACGCCGTCACGCACCAGCTCCTGCACCACGCTGCCGTCGGCGCCGATGATGGCCGCGTTCTTGATGCGCGTGCCGGCGGTGGCGACGGTGGCCGAAGCACCGGTGCCGGTCATCACCTGGGCCGTGCCCGCCGGGTCCCAGCTGAAGGAGATGCCGCCCCACTGGCCGAACTGGCCCGGGGTGGCCGTGCCGGTCGAGGCCGCGACGGAGTGTTCCAGCAGCACCTTCAGGTTGGCCGCCGTGACCGCCACGATGGACAGCGCGTTGTTGAAGCGCAGCGAGTTCTCGATATCGAGCTGGCTGACGCCGCCCGCCTCCTTGCCGGAGGACAGGTTCTCCAGCGGGGCCAGTTCCTTGGCGATGGCGCCCGTGGAGTAGGAACCGATCTCGGCACGGATGCCGCCGCCGTTCTTGTGGCTGACCAGCACGTCGGACGCCACCTGGCGCGCGACGAACAGGTTGGCGTCGGCCGAGAGGTTGCCGAGGTTGGTCTCCTCGGTGCGGACCTCGCCGCGGCGGCCTTCCAGGAAGGTCTTGGTGGCGCCGAAGACGGAGCCGTCCTTGGCGTTGATGACCGTGCCCACCGCATTGGTGATGGCGCGCACGTCACCGCCGCGCGTGCCGGCGGCATAGGGGTCCTCGCTGCCCCACAGCGCCGCGACCGTGGCGTCGGTGGTGGCATAGGCGCCGCTGACCACGCCGTCCACGCCGCCCACGCCCAGCGGGCCCGCGCCGTCGGGGTCGGCGATCAGCACGCCGTTGCTGTCGAAGGTCGCGACCAGGCGGCCGACATAGCTGTACTCGTTGCTGGTCGAGGTGATGAGGATCGGGTTGCCGTCCGCGCCGTAGCGCAGCACCGGATAGCCCTCCAGCGCGCGGTCACCGCTGCGCAGGGCGTCGTTGCCGTCCGCGAAGATCGCGTGGCTGCCGGCGGAGATGATGATGTCCACCCCCTTCAGCAGCGGGGCCAGGGCCAGCTCATTCTGGTACTGCTGCAGGTGGCTCAGCAGGACGATCTTGTTGATGCCCTGGGCCGCCATGGCGTCCAGATAGGGCTGCAGGATCGAGGCCAGCTCCGCCATGTTGTCCACGCCGCCGTCGCGCGCGGGGTCCAGCACGGTCGTCAGGCCGGTGGAGGACAGCGAGGCCAGCATCTGGGTCGTCACGGCCAGCACGCCGATGGTCTGGCCGCCCTCGACGATGGTGGTCCAGGGCGCGATCTGCACGTCCGCCGCCTCGGCCGCCACCGCGTTGTTGTCGGCGATGTCGGCGCGGGTGGTGGCGTAGGTGGACGCCTCGCGCAGGGTATTGGTGTACAGCGCGCGGATGTTGGGGTCGTTGGCGAAGGAGAGGTTCGCCGACAGGTAGGGGAACTGCGCGCCGATATTGGTCAGGCGGGCGGCGGCGGTGGAGGCCGTGGTGTTCGCGATCACGTCGATCACGGAGGCCAGCGGGTTGGTGCCCAGGTCGAACTCATGGTTGCCCAGGGCCGAGGCCTGGATGCCGATGGCGTTCAGGATGGCGATGTCGGCCGCGAAGAAGGCGGGCGAGGTGCCGAACAGGTTGGACAGCTCGGCCGCCGTCACGCCCAACACCTTGGCGTAGTAGTCGCGCAGCACCGGGATCAGCGAGGGGTCGGTGCCGGCCGCGCCGAAGGGGCCGGGCAGGAAGTTGTCGCCGCCCGAAAGCGTGATGGAGTTGGCGACGCTGTCTTCCAGCTTGTCCACGATGGCGGCGAAGCGGTCGGCGCGCTGGGTGGCCAGCAGCCCGGCCTCGAAGTCCGAGCCGTGCAGGATCTGCAGCGTGTAGTTGCCGGCCGAGGCGGTGGACAGGTTGTGCACCGTGGTGGTGCCGCTGGTCTCATTGGCCACCACCAGCTTCGCGGGCTCACCGCCATTGGCCGGGATGAAGGTCGAGACCTCGGGGCCCGTATCGCCGCTCTTGGCCACGATGCCCTGGTAGGAAACCTGGGTCGGGCTATCGATGCGGAAGGCCATGTTGCCGTTGAAGCGCTCCATGCCCACGAAGACATGCAGCTGGCCGTTGATGGTGCCGATCGCGATGCCCTCGGGCTCCGCGCCCTTGTTGTCGCTGCGGCCGTCGTCGTAGTTCGCGGGCAGCTGGCTGGCCACGATCTGGTCGATCAGCTGGCCGCTGTCATAGACCTGGGTCAGGGTGGTGGCCGCACCCGTGCCGTTCACTTCCCAGATCGAGAAGCTGTGGCCGCCGAAGGTGACGAGCTGATCGAGGTCACCATCGCCATCCGTGTCCCCGGCCCAGCGGGAGACTTCGAGCCGGCCCAGATCGGCGTCGCCGCGGCGGGACTGGATCTGCGCCAGCAGCGTGGGGTCCAGCGCCGGCATGCCGGCAGGGGGCGTGGAGCCGGAGGACGGCACGAGAGCCGAGATGCGCACGGCCTCGACATAGGAACCCCACTCGCGCGCATCGCCCTCATTCGCGGTGACCAGATAGGTCTTGCCGTTCATGGTGAAGCTGGAGATCGCGTCCGGGTTGTACATGCCATAGACCGGCACCTGGCGGATGTTCGCCCCGCCGTCGCGGTCGGAGGTGTCGATGCCGTTGCCGGCGGTGTTGAAGTTCTTCAGCCCCAGCGGAAGGATCGCCTGCCAGCCCACCGTGCCCGAGGCCGGATCCAGGTTGAACACGCCGATCGCGTTGTTCTCCTGCAGGGTCACATAGGCGGTCCTGCCGTCGGCGGAGACGGTGATGTATTCCGGCTCCAGGTCCAGCGAGGGCAGGACGGTGTTGTAGCCGGCGCTGCCGGGGATGGCGTTGTTCAGCTTGACGCCGGCGGCGCGCAGGGCCGCGGCCTGGCTGTCGAAAGCCTCGAAGCCGTAGCTCTTGGGCGTCCAGGTGGCGGTGTTGATGATCACCAGCGCGCCGGCCGGATCGACCGTGTAGCTGGGGGCGGGCTCGCCCTCGATGGCCACCAGCAGGCGGGTGCCGTCGGCGGTGAAGGTGATCATGTCAGGCACGGCGCCGACCTGGGCGGTGGCGCGCCAGGTGGCGGCGGTGCCGGCACCGTCCACCGTGAACACCGCGACATAGCCGCTGGTGCCCGGCGTCGCGCCGTCGATGGCGATGGCCAGGTTGTTGCCGTTGATGGCAACGGAATTGGCCGTGCCCAGGCTCAGCGAGCCGCCGCCGCCCGGGGCCAGGATGGCCGACTTCGGGATGGAGAAGGCGAGCGTGCCGTTGGAGGCATGCAGCGCGTCCACGCCGTTCGGGCCCAGGATGTAGATGAGGCCGCGCGCGGCGTCATAGGTCGAGACCTCGGCCCCGCCCGCGGCGCCGCCGGCCAGCGTGCCGTTGTTGACGGTGTAGTTCGACGTGGATGTGACTGACATGACAACCCCGGTGAAAGTTTGGGGCATGGATGCTTTGTCACGCGGTCTGCGTCTTGGGCGGGACGGTTAACGGACCGTTAATGTTACATGACGTAACGGTGGCACAAACTCCGGGACTTGCCCGCTTGCGCGCATGGGATCATGAGGCGGCTGTGACTCTCGCCAACGACAAAGACCCCATCAGCCCCTTCTGGTGGGCAGCCCTCGCGCTGCTGCCGGGCATCGTGTTCCTGCTGCGCCTGATGGGCTTTCCGCCCAGCGTGATGGACTGGGACGAAAGCCTGTACCTACTGCAGGCGCGCGAATGGCTGCATGGCGGCTGGCCGCTGGTGGCGGTGTGGGACATGCACCCGATCGGCGCGCCCGCCCTGTTCACCGTCGCCATGGGCATCATGGGCGAGAGCCTGTTTTCCATCCGCATGCTGGGCGTCGTCGCGGTCTCGGCCACGGGCTGGGGCCTGTTCGCCGCGGTGCGCGCGGCGGGCGGGGCGCCGGCCCTGGGTTACGCGGCGGCCCTGATCTATGCCGGGCAGACGCTGGTGCTGGGCGGGCTGCCGGTGAACACCGAGATCCTGTTCGCCCCCTTCACCACCGCCGCCATGGCCGTGGCACTCAGCCATTTCCGCGCGCCGGGCTGGGCCGCGCTGATCGCCATGGGCCTGCTGATCGGCATCGCCCTGCTGATCAAGCCGGTGGCGGCCGCCGAGGGCTGCCTGGCCTTCCTGGTGCTGGTCGGCCCCGCGCTGTGGCGGCGCGCCCTGCCCTTCCGCCGGCTGCTGGCCTTCGCCGGCGCCTATGCCGGGCTGTGCGCGCTGCCCACCATCCTGTTCGGCATCGCCTATCTGCTGAAGGGTGAGCTCGACGCCTATCTGGACGGCAGCTTCTACGCGCCCTTCCGCTACTCCGGCAGCGGCGCCACCCTGGCCGAGGCCGGCTGGCACAGCCTGAGCGCCGTGGTCACCTGGATGTGGCCCTTCGCGCTGGCGGTGATCGCGCTGATCGCCTCTCGTCGCTGGTCCCTGGTGCTGCTGGGGCTGGCCTGGTTCGCGGCCACCACCCTGGCCGTGGCGGGGCCCAAGCACTTCTTCCACCACTATTTCCTGCTGTGGCTGCCGCCGCTGTCGCTGCTGGCCGCCGCCGGCGCGCTGGCACTGGTGCAGCGCCTGGCCGTGGGGCGCGAGAAGCTGGCACTGGCCCTCGTCGTGGGCTTCGTGACGCTGGCGCCCTGGAAGATGGAGGCCGCCCCCCGGCTGTGGAACGGTGAGCGCCTGTTCGAGCCCGACACCGCCGCCCGCATCAGCGCCATGATCGCCGAGGAACTGCCGCCCGGTGAGCCTATCTTCGTGCCCAACTACCAGCCCGTGGTCTATTTCCTGGCGCGCGCGGGCATTCCCACGCGCTTTCCCTTCCCCGTCCACCTGACCGGCAATTTCGCACGGCTGGCGGACAGTTCGACCGATGGCGAGGTGCAGCGCATCCTGGACCTGAAGCCGCGCTTCATCGTGGTGGACCGCACGAATTGGGATGCGATGCGCCCCGGCGCGGCGCAGGCCGTGGCGACGGCGATCGATGCCGGTTATGAACTGGCCTACATCTTCGACGACAACCGCAACCGCATCGAGCTGTGGCGGCTGAAGGCGCCGGAGGCCGCGCCGGCACCTGCGCCTGCGCCTGCGCCTGCGCCTGCGCCGGCACCGGCACCTGCACCGGCACCCGCAGCCCCGGCAGCCCCCGCGACCGAGTAGCCACCCTCATCCGGCCACAAAGCCGCGGCAGGATAGCGCCATGCTGAACGACGCCCTGTTCTACCTCTCCAAGGCCTTCTGGGCCGTGGCGCGCCCCAACACCCTGGCGCTGGTGTTGGCGGTGCTGGGCATGGCCCTGCTGTGGCGCGGCCGCCGCTGGGGGCGCTGGCCCGCGCTGCTGGGGCTGGGCTGGTTCGTCGCCATCGCCGCCACCCCGCTGGCCACCTGGCTGACCTGGCCGCTGGAGGACCGCTTCGCCCGCCCCGCCGAGCCACCCGCCCGCGTGGACGGCGTGGTGGTGCTGGGCGGCGCGGTGGATGTGGAGCTGACCGCGGCCCGCGGCCTGCCCGCCCTGAACGGCGCGGCGGAACGCATGACGGAGGCCGTGGCGCTTTCCCGCCGCTATCCGCAGGCGCGCATCCTGTTCACCGGCGGCGCCCCCAACCCGCTGGGCGGGGAGCTGACGGAATCGGGCGCGGCCAGGCTGATCTTCGAGGGGCTGGGCCTTTCCGGCCCGCGCGTGCTGTACGAGACGACGGCCCGCAACACCCATGAGAACGCGGTGGCCAGCCTGGCCCTGGCGCGCCCGCAGCCGGGCGAGACCTGGCTGCTGATCACCTCCGCCAGCCACATGCCGCGTTCCATGGGCGTGTTCCGGCGCGCGGGCTGGACCGGCATCGTGGCCTGGCCCGTGAACTACAGCACGGGCACCACCAGCATGTCCGCCTTCGACACGCCCTTCGGCCAAAGGCTGAGCCAGGCCGAATGGGCGCTGCGGGAGTTCACGGGGCTGGTGGCCTACCGGTTGCTGGGGCGGACGGACGCGTTGTTTCCGGCCCCCTAGGCCGGCACGAACACCACTTCCCGCCCCTGCGGGTCATGCAGCCGCCGCACGGCCATGCCATAGGCGCGGCTGATCGCTTCCTCCGTCAGCACCAGGGGGGCCGGGCCATGGGCCACCACCCTGCCCTGGGCCAGCAGCAGCACCTCGTCGCAGTACCGCGCGGCCAGGCCCACATCGTGCAGCACCAGCATCACCGCCGCCCCCTCCATCGCGCGGCAGCGCGCGGCGGCCAGGATGGCGTGCTGATGCGGCAGATCGAGGCTCGCCGTCGGCTCGTCCAGCATCAGCGCCGTCTCTCTCGGCACGGCGCCATGCAGCTGCGCCAGCACGCGGGCCAGCTGCACCCGCTGCTGCTCGCCGCCCGACAGCGCGCCATAGGGCCGGCGCGCCAGATGCGCGGCCGAGGCCACGGCCAGCCCCTCGGCGATCGCGTCCCAATGCTGTTCGCGGTCCTCGATGCCGGCCCAGGGGATGCGGCCCAGCGCCACCACCTCCGTCACCGACAGCGGCAGGCCCAGCGGGCTCACCTGCGGCAGGACCGCGCGGTGCCGCGCCAGCTCCGGCGGCCGCCAGGACTGGATGGCCCGGCCGCCGAAGCGCACCTCGCCCTCCCCCGGCCGCATCTCACCCGCCATGGCCGACAGCAGCGTGGATTTCCCCGCGCCGTTGGAGCCCAATATGCCCAGCACCCGGCCCGGAGAGACGTGCAGCTCCGGGATATCGAGCACCAGCCTGCCGCCGCGGTTCACCCGCAGCTCCTCCACCTCGATCATGCACCCTCCAGTGCCGCGCGCTGGCGCAGCAACAGCCACAGAAACATCGGCGCGCCGAGCAGCGCCGAGACGAGCCCGATCGGCAGTTCCGCCGGGGAGACAGCGACGCGTGCGAAAGCGTCGGCCGCCATCATCAGCATGGCGCCGGTCAGCGCCGCCGCCGGCAGCACCCAGCGGTGGCGCGACCCGCCCGCCAGCCGCACCAGATGCGGCGCGATGATGCCGACGAAGCCGATCATGCCCGCCGCCGCCACGGCACCACCCACGGCCAGCGCCACCATCAGCACCGCCAGCCGCTTCATCGCCTCCAGCCCGATGCCGAGCGTCAGCGCCTCGCGCTCACCCAGGATCAGCGCGTCCAGGCCGCGCGCCAGGAAGGGGGCGGCGGCCAGCAGCGGCAGCGCCGCCACGACGGCCGCACCCAGCCGGCCCCAGCTGGCGCCGGAGAAACTGCCCATGGTCCAGAACATCACGTCCCGCAGCTGCATGTCCGACGCCGCGAAGACGAAGGCCGAGGTGCCGGCGGCCGCGAAGGCATTCATCACGATGCCGGCCAGCAGCATGGAGGCGACATGCACCCGCCCCCCCACCGTCGCCAGCCGCAGCACCACCACCGTGGCCGCCAGCGCCGCCAGGAAGGCCGCCCCGGCCACCGCATAGGGGCGCAACGGCGACGGGATCAGCGCCAGCCCCACCACGATCATGCCCACGGCGCCCAGCGCGCCGCCGGCCGAAACGCCGAGCAGCCCGGGGTCTGCCAGCGGGTTGCGGAACAGCCCCTGCATCACCGCCCCCGACAGCCCCAGCACCGCGCCGACCAGCCCCGCCAGCAGCGTGCGCGGCAGGCGCAGGTTCCAGACGATGCCGGCCTCCAGCGTTTCCGCCGCCGGGTCCAGCAGCGCCGCCAGCAGCGTGGCGGGCGGAATGCGCACCGCCCCCACCGCCATGGTCAGCATAAAGACGAGCCCCGTGCCCAGCACCAGCAGCCCCAGCGCCATGGCCAGGGACAGCCGGCGGGGCATCGGCATCACCCCGGTGCGCGCGCTCATGAATCGTGCAGCCAGGGGCGGTCCGGCAAGGCGGGCAGCGGGTGGGTATGGATGGCCGTCGCCATGTCGCGCGCGGCATGGGCCGTGCGCGGGCCGAAACCCAGCATATAGGCGCTGTCGGCGGTATAGAGCCGCTTCGCCCGCGCGGCGGGCAGCATGGCCAGCGCCGGTGAGGCCAGCAGCGCATCGGCCCCGCCCACATTGTCCAGCACATGGCTGGGCGCGACGATCCAGTCCGGGTTGGCGGCCAGCGCGGCCTCGGCCGAGACGGGGCGGTAATTGTCATAGCCCGTCATGGCGTTGCGCAGACCGGCCAGGCGGAACATGGCGTCGGCGGCCGTTCTGGCGCCGGCGGCCATGGGCGCGCCGTTGCCGCCGCCCAGCAGCAGCATCACGCGCGGGCCGGGGCCCGCGGGGCGCATGGCGGCCAGGGCGCGGAAATCCTCCGCGATGGTCCCCGCCAGGCGCGTGCCGGCGGCCTGCTCGTTCAGCGCCTCCGCCACCACGGCGATGGCGGCGGACAGACTCTCCTCATTCTCGATGCGCGGCACCTGGCGCAGGCGGGGGCCGGCTGCCGCGGCCAGCTGCGCCACCACCGGCGCGGGCCCGGCATCATGGGCCAGCAGCAGGATCTCCGGCCGCAGCGACAGCACGCCCTCGGCCGAAAGCGCGCGCAGATAGCCCAGCTGCGGCAGCCGCGTCAGCGCGGAGGGGAACAGGCAGGTGCTGTCCGCCCCCACCAACGCATCCCGGCAGCCCAGCGCGCAGATGATCTCGGCCACGCCGCCGCCCGCGACCACGACGCGTGCGCCGGTCATGGCGGCGGCGGGCGCCGCCAGGAAGGGGGTGGCGAGCAGCGCCCGGCGCAGCATCACGCCACCACGGGCGAAAGCGCGTGGCGATGCGCGACATCGCCCACGATCTCGCGCCAGGCCTGCAGCTCCGGCTGGCCCGGCTTGCGGGCGCCGAAGAACAGGGCGATCACCTCGCCTGTCTCGTCCAGCAGCTCGATGCTGGTCACGGCGCCGTCCTCGGTGGGCTTCACCACGCGCCAGGCCTCGGCGATGCCGGCCTCGTTCAGGTGCAGGTTGAAGTCGGGGTCCAGCACGTTGAACCAGGGGCCGGTGCGCAGCAGCTTGGCCACCGGGCCGGTGTGGATCTGGATGTTCCCGCGATTGCCCACGAAGCACATGATGGGCGTGCCCGATACGGAGGCCGCTTCGAGCAGGGCCGAGGCCGCGCCGGGCTCCAGCGGCATGGCCAGATCCTCGCCGGCCAGGCGGAAGGCCTGGCGGCGGCTGGCCTTGTGCCGGCGCAGCAGCGGGAAGAAGTCGTGCGTGTCCTTCAGCGCCAGCCAGTCCTCGCGCAGGGCCTTCGCATCCACCAGCCCGTCGGCGGCGGGCGGCTCGGCCGGGACCGGCGCCAGGGGCGGCGCGCTGTCCGGCATGGCCGCGAATTCCTGCACCAGCCGCGCCCAGGCCGGGCGATCGGTCTCCTCGCCGGCATAGAGCTTGAACACGGCCTCTCCATCCGCCCCGAAGATCTGGATGGAGCGGCGCTGCCCGGCCAGCGCGAAGGCGTGCGCCCAGCGGCCGGGGAACATGCGCAGGTCGATGTCGGGCCCCAGCACCAGGATATGGCCCGGCCCGGTCGAGACATCCTCGAAGCGGCCATAGCGCTCATGCACCGCGTGCTCGTTGCGGGTCAGCGCCATGACGCGGCCCAGGGCGCGGAACCCGCCCACCAGCGCGCCCCATTCGGGGCGCAGCGGCGTCACATCCCCCAGCGCGCCGCTGGCGAGCAGCGCGGCCTCCGTGGTGGCCAGCAGCTTCGCCGCCTCCCGCGCGCGCGGTGGCCGTGGGCCGGCCGCGAGCTCGGCATGGCGTTGGCGCAGGTCGGCGGGACTGGTCATGCGGGGGCCTTGTTTCAGGGCTGGAGTGAGGAGGCGGCAGCGTCGGCGGTCATGGTCTCAAGGGCCCAGTAGGGAGGGACTGGGGAGGAGGACACCATGGCCGCCGCGCCGCTCTGGGCGGGGCCCTCGCGAAGAAGGGCCCCGTCCGGAAGAGGAAAGGCGAAATGCCCGAGGGCGCGGGGTGCCCCTCGGTCGGGGGCGGCGCCGGCCAGCAGATGCTCCAGCGCCAGGCCGGCATGGCCGGCGGGCGCTGCCAGCTGCAGCGCGGCGAGCATCAGCCCGCCCGCCATCAGGGGCGCGATCAGGCAGGCCGACGGCATGGCCGCCGCCTGCCCGCGCTGCGGGCGACGTCCGGGGCGCATCGGGCGCTACTTGGTCAGGATCAGCTTGCCGAGCCGCGTGCGGCGCAGCCTGTACACCTCACCGGCGTGGAGGATCTCCACCTCCGGTCCGGCGCGGAAGAGCACCTCCGCATCGAGGCGGAGGAGCGGGCGGACGACGGAGGCCGGCACCCTGGAAGCTGCCAGGGAAAGGCGCGTCGTGATCGGTCGGGCGGGTTCGTGTTCCATGGGCGGATTCCTAACGCGAATGCGAATGACTCGCAATAGCGATTCGCATCTCCGCTTGCCGAAGCGCCCCGCCCTCACGACAATGCCATCCAACAAAACACATGGAGGATGTCCCGATGCTACGCGCCCTTACCGCGGGGCTCGCGCTATGCGCGGCCGCGCTCATGTCCCAGCCCAGCCAGGCCCAGAACCTGACGGACCGGCCCATCACCCTCGTCACGGGCTATGCCCCCGGCGGGTCCACGGACATCGCCTCCCGCCTCGTCTCGGAACGATTCGCCCATCACATCGGCGCCGGCACCCGCATGGTGGTGGAAAACCGGCCCGGCGCCTCTGGCACCGTGGCGTCGGACTGGCTGCGCCGCCAGGCACCGGACGGGCACACGCTGATGCTGGTCGAGGTGTCCTCCCACGCCATCGCGCCGGCCGCGCTGCAGGGCGGCACCAATTTCGACCCGGTGAACGACTTCACCCATATCGCCATGATCGGCACGGCGCCGCTGGTGCTGATCGCCAATCCGCGCTTCCCGGCGGCGGATGCGACCGCCGCCATCGCGCGCCTGCGCGCCTCCCGGCCGGAGGAGATCGCCTATGCGACCTCGGGCGTCGGCTCCATCCCGCATCTGGCCGTCGAGATGCTGGCGGCCCAGCTCGGCACCCGCTTCACCCATGTGCCGTACCGCTCGGGCGGGCTGATGCTGACGGCCATCCACCAGGGCGAAGGCCAGTTCGGCATCGCCGTGCTGGCGAGCGCCGCCGCCCAGATCCGCGGCGACATGGTGCGCGGCCTGGCCGTGACCAGCCGCGAACGCTTCCCGAGCTTTCCTGAACTGCCTTCCCTGGCCGAGGGCGCCCTGCCCGGCTTCGAGATGACGACCTGGAACATGATCATCGGCCCGCCCGGCATGCCCCGCCCGCTGGTGGAGCGGCTGAACCGCGCCGTAGTCGCCGCCGTGGCCGAGCCCGCGCTGGCCGAACGCTTCCTGCAGGCGGGCGTGACCATCTGGCCCGGCGAGAACTCGCCCGAGACGACGCGCGACTTCATGGTGCAGGAAGTGGCCAAGTACCGGCAGATCGTGGCGCAAACGGGGGTGAGGCTGGAACGGTAAGGCCGGGGCCTTGCCCCGCGCCCCAGTCAGGGGCCCTGCCCCAGCCGCCCCCCCCCCCCCCCCCCCCCCCCCCCCCCCATCCACATCCCCCACCAAAAGGCCATCATCGCACCCCAGCCATGCCGCATTCCTGGCCGAGCGTGACAGTGCTAAAGCCCGGTGATGCCCATGCCTGACATTTCCTTCATCCATTCCGCAAAAGGGACGCGTTCATGAACGCCGCCTGGTGGAAGAACCGTCGTGTCGTGGTCACCGGCGGTGCCGGTTTCCTCGGCGCCAACCTGTGCCATGCGCTGGCCGGGCTCGGTGCCCGCGTCACCGCCATCGACGCCATGTTCGAGGAAGGCGGCGCCAACCCGCGCAACCTGGACGGCGCGGGCGTGATGCTGGTGCGCGGCGACCTGCGGGACATGGAGCTGCATTCCCTGTGCAAGGGCACGGAGGTGCTGTTCAACCTGGCAGCCCAGACCAGCCACATGGGCGGGCAGAAGGACCCGGTGGCGGACATCAACATCAACGCCGTCTCCCAGGTACGGCTGATCCAGGTGATGCGTGAGGCGGCGCCGGCCGCGCGCGTCGTCCATGCCTCCACCCGCCAGTTCTACGGCCGCCCGCTGTACCTGCCGGTGAACGAGATGCACCCGGTGAACCCGCCCGATGCCAACGGCGTGTCCAAATGGGCGGGCGAGCAGTACTGGTTGCTGGAAAGCCGCGTGCTGCACCGCCCGGTCGTCTCCCTGCGCCTGACCAACTGCTATGGCCCGCGCCTGCGCATCCGCGACGCCAAGCAGACCTTCCTGGGCATCTGGGTGCGCCGCCTGCTGGAGAATGAGCCCTTCGAGGTATGGGGCGGCGCCCAGCTGCGCGACCTGGCCTATGTGGACGACGTGACCGAGGCCTTCCTGATCGCCGCCGAATGCGCGGACCAGGAAGGGGTGAACGGCCAGGTCTTCAACCTGGGCGGCGCGCCCCCGGTTTCCTTGCTGGAACTGGCCGAGCGTGTGATCGCGGCCAATGGCGGCCAGGGCAGTTTCGGCACCAAGGAATTCCCCGCCGACCGCGCGCCGATCGACATCGGCAGCTACCACGCGGACGACCATGCCTTCCGCAAGGCAACCGGCTGGGCCCCCAGGATTTCCCTCGACGAGGGTTTGCGCCTGACGCTCGACTGGTATCGTGAACGCCTGCCCGACTACCTGTGAGGAAATGAGGACATGAACGCCACGGTAACCATGATCCCGCAGGCCGACCCCGGCGCGGGCTACCGCGCGCAGAAGGAGGAGATCGACGCCGCCGTCGCGCGCGCGCTGTCCTCCGGCTGGTATATCCTGGGGCAGGAAGGTGCGGCCTTCGAGCGCGAATACGCCCAGTGGCTGGGCGAGGGCCAGCGCGCCGTGGGCTGCGCGAACGGCACGGACGCCATCGCGCTGATCCTGCGCGGCATGGGCATCGGTGAGGGCTCGACGGTCGTCACCGTTTCCCACACCGCCGTCGCGACGGTCGCCGCGATCGAGATGGCGGGGGCGACGCCCCTGCTGCTCGACATCGACCCCGACACCTATTGCATGGACCCCGATGAGCTGGCGGCCGTGCTGGACGACCCCCCGCCGGGCATCCCGCCGATCCGCGCCGTCATCGCGGTGCATATCTACGGCCACCCCTGCGACCTGACGCCGATGCTGGCCGCCTGCGCGAAGGCGGGCGTGCCGCTGATCGAGGATTGCGCCCAGGCCCATGGCGCCCGGCATGACGGCCGGATGATCGGCACCATCGGCTATGCCGCGGCCTACAGCCTGTACCCCACCAAGAACCTGGGCGCGCTGGGCGATGGCGGCGTGCTGTCCACCGCCGACCATGAGCTGGCCGACCGCATCGGCGCGATCCGGCAGTACGGCTGGCGGGAGCGCTACATCTCCTCCCTGGTCGGCGTGAACAGCCGGCTGGACGAGGTGCAGGCCGCCATCCTGCGGGCCAAGCTGCCGCGGCTGGACGCCAACAACGCCCGCCGGCGCGAGATCGCGGCGCATTACGACGCCGCACTCGCCGGCACTTCCCTGACGCCGCCCGCGCGCGCCGAGGGGGTGGAGCATGTGTTCCACCAGTATGTGCTGCGCTCGCCCGAGCGCACCGCGATCATGGCGGCGCTGAAGGCGCAGGGCGTGGGCACGGGCATCCATTACCCGGTGCCGGTGCATGAGCAGTCGGCCTATGCCGGACGCACGGCGCTGGGCCCGGCCGCCTGCGCGGAAACCAGCCGCGCGTCGCAGGAAGTGTTCAGCCTGCCGCTGTACCCGGAGCTGACCGAGGCGCAGATCGAGCAGGTGTGCAACGCCCTGCGGGGGCTGTGAGCAGAGATCAAATCGGTTGCGGCAGATGAGAATGGGCGCCCTGGCCGGTTAGGCGGGGCGCCTTTTTTGCACACCGTGGCGGGCGCCCTTCAATCCGCCTTGATGTTCCCTTCCCGGATCACCCTTCCCCACAGCGCGTATTCATCCCTGGTCCGCCTGGCCAGCTCCGCGGGCCCGCCCGTGCCTGGGGTGGCACCCTGCTCCGCCATGCGGCGGATCGTGTCGGGTTCGGCCAGCGCAGCCTGCAAGGCGGCGGCGGTACGGGCCACCACCGCATCGGGCGTGCCGGCCGGGGCATAGAGGCCCACCCAGGTGACGACATCCAGCGCGGGCATCCCGGCTTCGACCGCGCTCGGCACACCGGGCAGCACCGCCGCCCGGCTGGGCGAGGTCACGGCCAATGCCTTCAGCCGCCCATCCCGCGCCAGCCCGGCCGCCGGGGCGATACTGGTGATGAACAGCTGGATCCGGCCCGCCAGCAGATCCTGCAGGGCAGTGCCCACGGCGCGGTAGGACACATGTGTCATGTCCAGCCCGCCCGCGAGCTGCCGGTACAGCTCCGTACCCAGATGCTGCACGCTGCCGGTGCCGGTGGAGCCGTAATTCACTTGGCCGGGATTGGCGCGGATCCAGGCCGTCAGCTCCGCCAGCGTGTTGGCGGGCACGGAGGGATGGACCATTACCGCATGCGGCGCGTCCATCATCTGCCCCACCGGGATCAGGTCCTTCAGCACATCATAGCCGAGATCGGCGCTGAGATGCGGCGTGCCCACCACATAGCCGGAATAGGCGCAGACGAAGGTATGGCCGTCCCGCGCGCGCAGGGTGGCGCGGATGGCGATGGCGCCGTCGCCGCCCGGGCGGTTCTCGACCACCACGGGTTTGCCGTCCAGGCGCGTGGCCATGCCGGCGGCGGCCAGCCGCGCGGCCAGGTCGGTCGTGCCTCCGGCGCCGTTCGGCACCATGAAGGTGATGCTCTGGCTCGGCCAGCTCTGAGCCTTGGCCGGCAG
This sequence comes from Rhodovarius crocodyli, assembly GCF_004005855.1. Classification (GTDB taxonomy): domain Bacteria; phylum Pseudomonadota; class Alphaproteobacteria; order Acetobacterales; family Acetobacteraceae; genus Rhodovarius; species Rhodovarius crocodyli. Next base: position 238,242 of record NZ_SACL01000007.1, on the reverse strand, counting down.
GGGCGCGCATAGCGGCGCGAGAAGCAGATGACGTCGACGCATCGGTGTCTCCCGAATGTCGCCGCGCGGCTGGCGTCATGGCCGGAACGTCCCCCCACGGGCGCCCCGGTCCTTCGTGTTGGGGCGATTCAGCCCAGGGCTTCGGCATGGCCCGCGCGCATGGCGGCGCGGGCGTGGTAGAAGAAGGTCGCCTGCACCGGCTTGGGCTTCAGGCGATAGTCATGGGCCTCGCGCGCCACCTCGGGTGGCAGGTCGCGGATGGTGCCCGCCGCCATGGCCCGCAGCTGCAACCCGGCGCAGCGTTCCATGAACAGCGCCAGCACGGCGCTTTCCTCGATGTTGGTCGTGGCCGTCAGCAACCCGTGATGGGCCAGCAGGATGGAACGGTTTTCGCCCAGCGCCTCGCTGATCAGCCGGCCTTCCTCGTCGCCGATCGGCACGCCCGGCCATTCCGGCAGCCAGGCGCAATCCTCGTAGAACATGGAAGTGTCCATGTGGCTGGGCTTCAGCGGCACGCCGATCATGGACAGGGCAGACACCTGCGGCGGATGGGTGTGCACGATGCAGTTCACCTGCGGCCGCGCTCGGTAGATCCACAGATGGAAACGGTTGGAGGGGTTGGGCATGCCCTCCCCCTGCAGGACCTTCAGGTCGTCATCGACCAGCAGCAGGTTGGTGGCCGTGATCTCGTCCAGCCCCAACCCGAAACGCATGGTGTAGTAGGTGCCGGGCTCCGGCCCGCGCGCGGTCAGCTGCCCCGCGAGGCCCGAGCCGTGCCCTTCCATCGAGAGAATCCGGCAAGCGAGCGCGAGGCGCTGACGCACGGTCCAGTCGGGAATGCCGAGGTTGCGGCGGAAATCCGCTTCCGCCTTGGCGTGATAGGCCTCCTTTGGCCGCACCACCGCATCGCCATCCATTGCCCCACCTCCAGATCGCTGAAGGCAGGTATAGCGTTCAGGACACAAAGTGTCATTAACTTTCTTCTGGTGTCTCAGAAGGCGGAGTAGCGATCACTGTCAGTACCTCGGCCGGGCGGCTGCCCAGGCTGCGGCTGCGATGCGGCAGGGAGGCATCGAAATAGGCGGTGTCCCCGGCCTCCAGCACGATGGAGCGGCCATCGAATGAAAGCTCCACCCGCCCCTTCAGGACCAGCATGAATTCATCGCCGGAATGCCGGCCGAGCGGTCCCTCGCGGAACTCCAGCGGCGGCGTGACGAGAAAGGGCTCCATCGCCTTCAGCGGCCGGCCCGGGGCCAGGGGCGTGTAATCGTCCGGCCCGCCGCCCATGAAGGAGCGGCGGTCGGCCATGCGCAGCACGGAAACGGCATGCAGGTCCGTGGCTTCCCCCAGCAGCTGCCCCACCCCGATACCGAAGGCGGAGGCGAGCTTCAGCGCGGTGGTGATGGAGGGGGTCGTTGCCGACCGCTCCACCTTCGAGAGGAAGGAGCGGGTCAGGCCTGTACGCTGGGCCAGGGTTTCCAGCGTCAGGCCCTGGCGCAGGCGCATGGCCTTCACGCGGGGGCCGAGGGTCGTGGCGGGCATGCCCCTGGGTAGCGCGATTCGCGAAGCCGCGCGAAGCGCCGCCTTGCCCGTCAGGCCCGGCTGAACAGGCGGCTGAACAATTCCGCCGCGCGGGCCTGCACCTCGGGCGAGATGGCGCGGTGCGCGAGCGCGAGCGCCGCCGCGATCACGGCCACGTCGTCACCGAAGCCCGCCAGCGGGATGGCGTCGGGCACGGCGTCCATCGGCATGACGAAATAGCCGAGCGCGCCCCAGAGCGCCGCCTTCATCGTCAGCGGCGTGCCGTTGGCGCGGGCGGCCACCCATAGCTGCAGCAGCTGCAGCACGGCCGGCCCGCCGATGCGGCGCATGCCGCTGCGCAGGCGGGACATGAAATCCTCCTCCTTCGGCGGTTCAACCGGGGCTTCGAGGGCGATTCGGGGGTCGAAGGACTGGTCCATGGCGTTCCTGTCGGAAGCCGGCTTGCGGCACGGCTGGGTTGCTAGCTAGATTGATAGCTATCGGATCATTCGATTGCAAGCAATCTTGATAGCAATTCAGGAACCCCGCATGGCCAAGACGCCCCCGCCCGAAAACCCCACCGAGGAAGCCATCTTCCAGCGCGTGCTCGATCGGCTGCTCTCGGCCGGATATGTGGTGGGAGAGGCCGCGATGCGCGGCGGCCGCCAGGTGGCCGGCGCCGCGGGCTATGTGGCCGAGACGGTGGAGCAGGCGCTGTCGGGCGCCAAGGACGCGCAGCTGTTCTTCCGCGTGCCCTCGGGCCTGCGCAACAACCTGAAGCAGCTGGCCGCCCAGCGCGGCCAGAAGATGGAGGAACTGCTGACCGAGGCGCTGGTGGAGCTGCTGATCAAGCACGGCCGCCTGCTGCCGCCCGCCGACAAGCGGGAGCCGTGACCACCACCCGCTTCGCCCCCAGCCCCACCGGCGCCCTGCACCTGGGCCATGCCTACTCGGCCCTGTTCGCGGCCGCGCGCGGGGATCGCTTCCTGCTGCGGCTGGAGGATATCGACACCACCCGCTGCCGCCCCGAATACGCGGCCTGGATCACGGAGGACCTCGCCTGGCTCGGCCTGCGCTGGGAGGAACCGGTGCGGGTGCAGACGGAACATGCGGCCGGGCATCGCGCGGCGCTTCGCCAGCTGAGCCCCTTCCTCTATCCCTGCTTCTGCACCCGGGCGGATATCGCCGCGGCCGGTGGCGCGCCGCAGGGGCCGTCGGGTGCCGTGTATCCGGGCACCTGCCGGGGGCTGCCCGCCGCCGAGCGCGAGCGTCGCATCGCGGCCGGGCACCCGCATGCCTGGCGGCTGGACGTGGCGCGCGCCCTGGACGGGCTGCCGCCGCTGACCTTCATCGACCGCGCGCGCGGCAGGCTGCGCTGCGACCCCATGGCGCATGGCGATGTGGTGCTGGCCCGCAAGGATGCGGGGCTGTCCTATCACCTGTGCGTGGTCTGCGACGACGCGGCCCAAGGGGTGGATCTGGTCACGCGCGGCGAGGATCTGCTGCCCGCCACCGACATCCATCGGCTGCTCCAGGCCCGGCTCGGCCTGCCGGAACCGGCATATGAGCATCACCCGCTGCTGCTGGGGCCCGACGGCAAGCGCCTGGCCAAGCGCGACGGCGCGCCCGCCCTGCGGGACATGCGCGCGGCCGGCATGACGGCCGAGGCCGTGATCGCGGCACTGCCGCCCTTCAGCCCCCGCGCCTGAGCGCGGCCAGGCTCAGCCCCAGCCCCGCCGAGAGCGCCAGCACCGCCAGCGCCACCGACAGCCCCGCCCCCGGCATCGCCTGCAGCACCAGCCCGCCCAGCGGCGCCCCGATCGCGCCCCCGGTCAGATAGGCGGTGTTCAGCCCCGCCATGCCCATGGCCCGCGCGGGCCCCGCGAAGCGCTGCACCGCCCGCACCATGCCCAGCGTATAGATGGCACCCGCCGCACCGCCCCACACCGACAGCAGCGGCCACACCCACTGCCCGGGCGCCAGCACCGGCCACAGCAGCGCCCCCACCGCCACCAGCACCGCACAGGCCAGCAGGGCACGATGCGTGCCGAAACGGTCCGCGAACCAGCCCACCGGGAATTGTGCCAGCACATTGCCGAAGCCGGTGGCCACAACGATGCTGGCCGCCGCGGCGGCCGACATGCCGAGGCCCAGCGCCTGCACTGGAAACACCGCCCCCGCGACACCTTCCAGCGACCCGCACATCATCGCGGCCCCGGCGGGGGCCATCATCATCAGCGCCACCGGGCGCAGGCGCGGGATGGACACGCGCATGCGGCGGGGCACCGCGCCCTGGGGCTCGCTGACCGGCAGGGTCAGCAGCGTGCCGACCAGGATGATGCAGGCCGCCGCCGCGAAGGCCTCGGTCCGCACGCCCGTCAGCCACAGCATGGCCGGCCCGCCGCCGATCGCGGCGGAGACGAAAGTCTGGTAGATGCCCAGGAACCGCCCCTCGCGGCCCGCCGGCGCCATGGCGCCCACCACCGCGTCCGAGGTGGTCCAGGTGAGGCAGGATGATGCCCCCAGCACCGGCCCCAGCAGGAACCAGAAGGGCAAGGCAGGGTCGGTGGCCAGCCCCAGCATCGCCATGGCGCAGACGAAGCCCGAGGCCCGGTGCAGCCTGACCGCACCGCCCGCGCGCCCCGCGATCCAGGGCGTGAAGGGCGCCGAGCACAGCGCCGTGACCCAGACCGAGGCGGCATAGAGCCCGACCAGCGCCGGGGCCTCCCCGCGTTCGGCCAGCAGCACGGAGGCGAGAGGCACGCTCATCCACACGCCGCCGAAGGCGCAGGTGGCAGCGGCGACGAACAGCCAGACGCCGCGCGGCGCCGCTTGGGTCATGACGGCCGACATCGCTCAGAGCTTGCGGGCAGAAGGGGCGAGGCGGCGGAACATGGGCCGGGTGTGGCATGCGGCCGGGGGCGGCTTCAACCCCGATGGCCCTTCGGCATGGCCCATGCGACGCTGGCGCATGACCATCGCCTGCCTGCACAGCGCCGCCAGCAACATCCCGCTCTTCGAACCGGCGGCGGCGCGCCACGGCCTCACGCTGCGCCACGCCGTGCGGGCGGACCTGCTGGCCGAGGCCGAGGCGGCGGGGGGCGCCACGCCCGCCATCCTGGCCGAAACCCGCGCCGAGCTGGCCCGGCTGGCGCCGGGCGCGCGTGCATTGCTGCTGACCTGCTCGACGCTGGGCCCCGCCGTCGATGACCCGTTGCCCCTGCCCGCCTGGCGTGCCGACGCGGCGCTGGCCCGCCAGGCCATGGCGCGCCCCGGCCGCCTTCTGGTGCTGTGCGCGGTCGACACGACGCTGGAGCCGACGCGCGCCCTGTTCGCGGCCCATGCGCCGGCCGGAAAGGAATGGGAGTTGCGGCTGGTGCCCGGCGCCTGGGCGCGGTTCCGCGCGGGCGATACCGAGGGCTATGCGGCCGCGATCCGGGCCGCGGCGCGGGGTGCCGGGACGGTCGCGCTGGCCCAGGCCTCCATGGCGGTGGCGAATGCCGGCGGCGACCTGCTGACGGTGCCGGACGCCGCCATGGCGGCGGCAGCCCAGGGCATGCCGCCGGCTTAGAGTGCTATTGCAGTTGCAGCCGCGTCTCGCGCACCAGGTTGCGCACCGTCTCGCGGTCGCGCGCCACCAGGGCCGCGAACTGCTCGGCGGAACCGGAAACCGGATCGTTGCCGCTGGCCGCCAGGCGTTCCCGCACGCCGGGGTCGCTGGTCGCGGCGCGCATGGCCTCGTTCATCCGCGCGATCACCGGGGCGGGGGTGCCGGCCGGGGCGAACATGCCGTTCCAGCTGGTGAAGTCGAAGCCGGGGAAGCCCGATTCCGCGATGGTCGGCAGGTTGGACAGCGTGCCGCGGCGCGTGCCGCTGGTCAGCGCGATGCCCTTGGCCTTGCCCTCGACCACAAGCGGCCGCAGGGAATTGGCCGAGGAAATGGCGCTGTCGAGATTGCCGCCCACGATGTCGCGCGCGGCCTCGGTGCCGCCGCGATAGGGGATGTGTTCCAGTTGCACGCCCGCGCGATGCGCGAGCAGGGCGCCGGCCAGATGCCCGATGGAGCCGATGCCCGGCGAGCCGAACGGAATGCCGTTCTGCCGCTTGGCCTCATTGATGTAGCCCGCGAGGTCATTGGCCGGGAAAGCGGCCTTCACCACCAGCACATAGGGCAGCTCCACCGCCTGGCCGATCGCCATGAAGGCGTGCTCGTGGTCATAGGTCAGGCTGGTCTGGATCAGCGGCTGGGTGATGAAGCCGTAGCTCTCGAACAGCAGCGTCGTGCCGTCGGCCGGCGAGGCCACGACGGCCGACGCCCCGATGGTGCCGCCGCCGCCCGGCCGGTTCTCCACCACGATGGTCTGGCCCAGGGCCTCGCTCATCTTGGGCTGGATCAGCCGCACCACGGTGTCCGACTGACCGCCGGGCGCGTAGGGCACGACGATTCTGACGGGCCGCGACTGCGCGCGGACGGCCGGCGCGGCGAGCGCCAGGACAGCGCCGCCCAGCAGGCGGCGACTCACACAGGTCATGATTCACTCCCTCCCCGGCGGGGGATGTTTACTCGGCGAATTCAGGCGCCTCGGCCATCAGCTGGCGCTTGATGCTCTCCAGATGCAGGGCCGCGCTCTCGCGGTCGCCTTCACGCATCTGCTCATAGGTCTTGCGGGCCAGCTCGGCGGGCACGGGCTTCAGCTGGCGGCCGGTGCTCATGGCCAGGCACTGGGCCTGCGCCGCGCGCTCCAGGTAATACAGGTCGTCCCAGGCCTCGGCGACGGAAGGGCCCACCACCATCACGCCGTGGTTCTTCATGAACACGATATCGGCGTCACCCATGGAGGCCGCGATGCGGTCGCCCTCGGCATTGTCCAGCGCCAGGCCGTTGTAGTTCTCGTCCACCACGGTGCGGCCATAGAACTTCAGCGCGGTCTGCCCGGCCCAGACCAGCGGCGGGCCCTCGAGCATCGCCAGAGAGGTCGCGTAGGGCATGTGGGTGTGGAAGGCGGCCTTGGCGCGCGGGTTGTTCAGGTGCAGCCGGGCATGGATGTAGAAGGCCGTGGCCTCCGGCACGCCCTGGCCCGCGACCACCCGGCCCTCCAGGTCGGTGATGAGCAGGCGGGAGGCCGTCATCTCCGCGAAGGCGTAGCCATAGGGGTTGACCAGCATCAGGTCGTCGCGCCCCGGCACCATGGCCGAGAAATGGTTGCAGATGCCTTCGTGCATGCCGAGCTTCGCGGCCATGCGGAAGCAGGCGGCGAGGTCGATGCGCGCCTGGCGCACCGCGGCGCTGTCGAGCTCGGAGTTGCGCAGCAGCGCGGGTGCGGGGGCTTCGAATGCATGTGCCATGCGGCGCATCCTGCACGGGCCCGGCGATACCGCAAGATTGGGCGCCGAAAGGCGGTTCACGCTTCGTCACATTAGGACGCACACAGCCACCGGTGGGGGGCGTAGAGATGTTCTCACCACAGGGCACTCTCCCGTGGCCTACCAACCCCGGATGGCAGCGTACTACCGGCTGCCTGTCGCCCGCGCGCCGACGTCCTCCTACCTTCCTGGCGAAGGCGCGCGGGCTGCACCTACCCTCCGGGGAAACCTCCCTCCCTCCCTCGACGATACGGCACCGGGGCACCCCCCCGGCGTCCGTCATCGCGTCAGTAGCGGTACCACCAGGCGGCCATCACCGCCTGGCCGAGGGAGACGCGGCGTCCCGCGAGCTCACGCATATAGCCCAGCTGGATGCTGTGCCGGGCGTTCAGGTCATGCACGATCGAGAACTGCGCGCGATGGATCGCGTAATCCGGCCCGTTGGGGCCGTTGTTGCGCAGGCCATAGGTGCCGAAATACTGCGCCATCACCATCCAGTCGGGCAGCGGGCGGACACCCAGCGTGACATCGGCGCGCAGCTCATCGGCCGCGCTGCCGGGGCGGAAGCGATAGGCGCCGGCGACAGAGCCGAAGGCCGACATGCCGCGCGGCAGCTCCACGCTGTGGCCGTACAGCACCCGCGCCTCGAAGCTGGGGTGCGGATCGGCGATATAGGTGTTGTGCCGCCCGCCCACGCCCGGCGTGACCACGGTGCCCTGCACCGCCAGCACGTTGAAGTCGCCGCGATACACGGTGTAGCGCGCGAAGATCGAGGCATCGGCCAGGCCGAAACCCTCATGCCGGGCAGAGCCCTGGTCCATCCAGCTGGCCTGCAGGCGCGGTGCGAAGCCCACCGTCCAGCGCTGCGTCAGGCCGTGCTCCCAATAAGGAGAGATATCGAGGCGCGTGACGGAACCCCGGCCCGGCACCCGGTTGCCGCGGCTGTCGAAGCCGTCCTGGTTGGCCCAATAGGGGGCCATCTGCAGGATGATCTGGCCGCCGCCCTCGGGCTGGGGCCATTGCGCGGCGGCGGGGCGCGCCAGGGCGCTGCCCAACAGCAGGCCCAATCCCAGCACGGCAAGCGCCTGACGCATCATGGAAAACACCCCCGCCACCGGGAGTTGCAACCCCGGAACGTCTCACATTTAAGACTTGTTTAACGAATAGAGTTGAATCGGGCAATGATTTGCGTGCGTGGTTGTATGCATCACGCCGTTCATGGCCATTGCACCGCCAACGCCCGCCCTGTATGCGGAACCCACCCGTATCCCACGCGGGAGAGAGGGCGGCCCGCGAGTCGCCCCGCCGAAGGCGCAACCGGCCCCCGGAACCGCTCAGGCAAAAGGGCCGCGTGGGCAGGGAACTCTGGAAAGCCCGGCGCCGAGAGGCAGCCGGCACCGAAGGAGTAAGTGCGGGCACAGCCTGCGCGAATCTCTCAGGTACCGGGACAGAGGGGGGTCACGAAACCCAACAGCCGCACTTCGCGGCCGGAGGATGCGTGACCGATACCTTGCTCGAAACGCCCCTGGCGAAGCTTCACGGTGAACTCGGCGGGCGGATGGTGCCCTTCGCGGGCTATTCCATGCCCGTGCAGTACCCCGCCGGCATCATGACCGAACACCTGCACACCCGCGCCGAGGCCGGGCTGTTCGATGTCTCCCACATGGGCCAGGCGGAACTCGTGGGCGAAGGGGCGGCCGCCGCGCTCGAGAAGCTGACGCCGGCCGACGTGCAGTCGCTGAAGCCGGGCCGCCAGCGCTATGGCCTGCTGCTGAACGCCGATGGCGGCATCGTGGATGATTTCATGGTCGCCAATACCGGCGGGCGGCTGTTCCTGGTGGTGAATGCCAGCCGCAAGCACATCGACCTGCCGCTGATCGAAAGCGTGCTGCCGGCCGGCGTGTCGCTGCGCCCCCTGCCCGACCGCGCGCTGATCGCGCTGCAGGGGCCGGCGGCCGTGGCCGGCATCGCCACGCTGATCCCCGAGATCGCGGCCCTTTCCTTCATGGGCGTGTGGGAAGGCGTGTGGCAGGGGCTGCCGCTCATTATCTCCCGCAGCGGCTACACCGGTGAGGATGGGGTGGAGATCTCGGTCCCCGCCGAGGCAGCCGAGGCCTTCGCCAAGACGCTGCTGGGCCTGCCCGGCGTGCAGCCCGCCGGGCTCGGCGCGCGCGACAGCCTGCGCCTGGAGGCCGGGCTGTGCCTGTACGGCAACGACATCGATGCTGCCATTTCGCCGGTCGAAGCAAATTTGGTCTGGTCCATGGGTAAGCGCCGGCGGATGGCCTGGGATTTCCCAGGCGCTGACCGCATTCGCGGCGAACTGGATAACGGGCCGAAGAGGTTACGCGTCGGCATCCTTCCTGAAGGACGACAGCCTGCCCGCTCTCACACGCCCATTCACGCCCCTAATGGCGAAGTCATTGGACTAATTACGTCCGGTGGCTTCGGTCCTTCAGTGAATGGCCCAGTGGCAATGGGCTATGTCGTTCGCCAGCATGCCGATGATGGCAGCGCACTGCAGTTGCAGGTGCGCGGGAAGTTTCTTCCCGCCCGCGTCGCCCCCACCCCTTTCCACCCCCGCCGCTACGCCCGCTGAGACAGGAGCAAGCCATGGCCGAGATGAAGTTTTCCAAGGACCACGAATGGATCCGCGTCGAGGGCGGCGTCGCCACCGTCGGCATCACCGACCACGCGCAGACCGCGCTGGGTGACGTGGTGTTCGTGGAACTGCCCGATGTGGGCCGTGACGTGACCCCCGGCGAGGCGGTCGCGGTGGTCGAGAGCGTGAAGGCGGCTTCCGACGTCTATGCCCCGGTCGCGGGCAAGGTGGTCGCGGTGAACGACGCGCTGGTGGACAACCCCGGCACCATCAATGCCGAACCGACCGGCGAGGGCTGGTTCTTCAAGGTCGAACTGTCCGGCGGCCTGCCGGATGATCTGCTGGACGAGGCTGGCTACCAGGCCTTCGTCGACAGCCTCTGATCTCAGCGGGAGGGATGGTGATGGGTCTGCTCGACCAGCTCACGGAACTTGAAGACGCGGGTGAATTCGCCCGCCGCCACGTCGCCCCCGGCGAGGCCGAGATCGCGGCCATGCTGAAGGAAGTCGGCGCCGAGAGCCTCGACGCGCTGGTGGGCCGCACGGTCCCCGCCGCGATCCGCGGCATCGACCTGTCGGCGCTTCCGGCGGCGGTGAACGAGGCGGCGGCGATCGCTGAGCTGCGCGGGCTGGCCGACAGCAACCGTCAGGTCAAAAGCCTGATCGGGCTGGGCTATCACGGCACCCACACCCCTCCCGTCATTCTGCGCAACATCCTGGAGAATCCGGGCTGGTACACGGCCTACACGCCGTATCAGGCCGAGATCGCGCAGGGCCGGCTGGAGGCGCTGGTCAATTTCCAGACCATGATCGGCGACCTGACGGGCCTGCCGGTCGCCAATGCCTCGCTGCTGGATGAAGCCACGGCGGCGGCCGAGGCGATGGCGCTGGCCCATTCGGCCACCCGCGGCAAATCCACCACCATCGTCGTCGCCGACGACGTGCTGCCCCAGACCCTGGCGGTGGTGCAGGTCCGCGCGGAGCCGCTGGGCTACAAGGTCGTCACCGCCGCCCCGTCCGAGATCAAGGCGGTGGTGGAGGCGGAGGCACCCTTCGCCCTGCTGCTGCAATACCCCGGGCGCGACGGCGCGGTGCGCGACCTGGCGCCCGAGATCGCGGCCGTGCAGGCCAAGGGCGGCCTGGCGATCGTGGCGGCGGATATCCTGTCGCTCGTCGCCCTCAAGCCGCCCGGTGAGATGGGTGCCGACATCGCCGTGGGCTCGTCCCAGCGCTTCGGCGTGCCGCTGGGCTATGGCGGGCCGCATGCCGGCTACATGGCGGTGAAGGACGCGCATAAGCGCCTGCTGCCCGGGCGCCTGGTCGGCGTTTCCGTCGATGTCGCCGGCGCGCCGGCCATGCGCCTCGCACTGCAGACGCGCGAACAGCACATTCGCCGTGAGAAGGCGACCAGCAACATCTGCACCGCCCAGGTCCTGCTGGCGGTGATGGCCAGCATGTACGCGGTGTGGCACGGCCCCGAGGGGCTGAAGCGCATCGCCGCGCGCGTGCATCTGCAGGCACGGCTGCTGGCCGGTGCGTCGCGCTTCGCGCTGCGCCATGCCGAGTTCTTCGACACCATCGTGCTGGAGACCGGCATCGAGACCGGCGCCGTGATGGCCGAGGCCCTGCAGAAGGGCTTCAATCTGCGCGACGTCGGCGGCGCGGTCGCCATCGCGCTGGATGAGACGGTGACGCGGGAGGATCTCGCCGCCCTCGCCGCCATCCTCGGCGGCACGCTGGGCGAGGCGAAGGGCGGCATTCCCGCCGCCCTCGCGCGCAGCAGCGGCTTCCTAACGGCGGAAGTGTTCTCCACCCATCACTCCGAACACGCGATGCTGCGTTACCTCAAGCGGCTTGAGGACAAGGACGTGGCGCTGAACCGCAGCATGATCGCGCTGGGTTCCTGCACCATGAAGCTGAACGCGACGGCGGAGATGATCCCGATCACCTTCGGCGGCTTCGCGAACATCCATCCCTTCGCGCCGGTGGACCAGGCACAGGGCTACATCACGCTGATCCGTCGCCTCGAATCCTGGCTGGCGAGCGTGACCGGCTTTGCCGCCGTGTCGCTGCAGCCCAATGCCGGCAGCCAGGGCGAATATGCCGGGCTGCTCGCGATCCGCGAATGGCACAAGGCGCGCGGCGAAGGCCACCGCAACATCTGCCTCATCCCGTCCTCCGCGCACGGCACCAACCCCGCCAGCGCGGCGATGGCCGGCATGAAGGTGGTGGTCACCGCCTGCGACCGCGACGGTAACATCGACGTGGCCGACCTGAAGGCCAAGGCCGCCGAGCACGCGGCGAACCTGTCGGCGCTGATGGTGACCTATCCCTCGACCCATGGCGTGTTCGAGGAAGCGATCCAGGAAATCTGTGAGACCATCCACGCCCATGGCGGGCAGGTCTACATGGACGGCGCCAACATGAACGCCCAGGTGGGCCTGACCGCGCCGGGCCGGATCGGCGCCGACGTGTGCCACCTGAACCTGCACAAGACCTTCTGCATTCCGCATGGCGGCGGCGGGCCAGGTGTGGGCCCGATCGGCGTGGCGGCGCATCTGGCCCCGCACCTGCCCAACCACCCGCTGGTGGCCGAGGCCGGCCCGGCGACGGGCTATGGCCCGGTCTCGGCCGCGCCCTTCGGTTCGGCCGCCATCCTGCCCATCAGCTACGCCTATATCCGCATGATGGGTGCGGATGGCCTGACGAAGGCCACCCAGGTCGCGATCCTGAACGCCAACTATGTCGCGAAGCGCCTCAGCGGCCATTTCCCCATCCTGTATCGCGGGAAGCAGGGGATGGTGGCGCATGAGTGCATCCTGGATTGCCGCGGCTTCCAGCAGGGCGGCGGCGTGCTGGTCGAGGACATCGCCAAGCGCCTGCAGGATTACGGCTTCCACGCCCCCACCATGTCCTGGCCGGTGGCCGGCACGCTGATGGTCGAACCGACCGAGAGCGAGCCTAAGGCCGAGCTCGATCGCTTCGTCGAGGCGATGATCCAGATCCGCGCCGAGATCCGCGCGGTGGAACAGGGCCGCTCCGACAAGCAGGACAACCCGTTGAAGAACGCGCCGCACACGGCGTCCGAAGTCATGGGCTCCGACTGGTCGCACGGCTACAGCCGCGAGGAAGCGGCCTTCCCGCTGCCCTGGGTGCGCGCGGGCAAGTACTGGCCGCCGGTGAAGCGGGTGGACAATGTCTATGGCGACCGCAACCTGATCTGCACCTGCGCGCCGCTGGAAGACTATGCGCATAAGGCGTTCGCGCAGGCGGCGGAGTGAATGCAGGGGCTTTGCCCCTGAACCCGGCCAGGGGCTCTGCCCCCGGCACCCCCGCCAGGAGATAATATCTCCTGGACCTGATAAGAGTTTGGCGCCTTACCTTCGCAGGTGGGGCGCCAGTTTCATTATAAAAATCAATGCTTCAAAGGCTTGATGCCAACTCCCCGGGGTCCAGGGCCGCTACGGTCCTGGCGGGGATCCAAGGGGCAGAGCCCCTTGGTGGGGGTTCAGGGGGCAATGCCCCCGGTCACCGCCCTCACCTGCCGAACAGCCTCGCCACCCAGCTTTTCAGCACCATCCACCCCAGCCGCATCACGCTGACGCCCTGGGCCGGCGCGGGTGCGGCCGGCGGCGGCGCGGCCTCGGCCGGGGCCAGCTTCGCTTCCAGGTTCCGCACGAACTCACCCACCAGGATGTTGGCTGTCTCCTGGATGATGCCGGTGCGGCCGAACTGGGCAATGGCGCCCGAGAGTGTCACGTCGGCATCCACCGCGACCTCGGTGTTGCCGGGGGCGGGTTCGGTCAGCGCGAAATCCACCACCATCTTGCTGCGGCTGCCGCCGCGCTTGTCCACGCCCTTGCCCTCGACATGGCCGGTGCGGGCGGCCTCGTCGAAGGCGACGGCGGCCTCACCCTCGAAGCTGGCGCCGAACGGCCCGAGCTTGAGGGAAACCTTGCCGGTATAGACGCCCGGGGATTTCTCCCCGGTCATCTCGGCGCCGGGCAGGCAGGACGCCACGGCCGGGATGTCGTGGAAGAAGGCCCAGACATCCCCGATCGGCCGCGCGACGGTGAAGCGCTGCTCGACCTTCATGCCTAGCGGCCGGAGCGGTTGAAGATGGCCTTCGCCACGTCGCCCACGGCCTCCACGCTCTCGCCCGCGTCTTCCATGCACAGGATGCGGCAGGGCGAGGCTTCCAGCCCCTCATACCGCCAGGGGAAGGCACCGATGATGCAGCGCTTGTTCAGCATCATCTCGATGTCGCCGCCGATGTTCTCGGCATGGATCAGCCCTTCCTGGAAGGCGATGGAGTGGAAGGGGAACACGTCGTCCCGCACGATGCGGCCCGACTTGTTGTGCTTGTACTCGAAGGTGCCGAAATACTCCGAGCAGCTCATGCCCACCTTCTTCTCGAACTGCGCCGCGAGGTCGGGGCGCATGTAGCGGATGGAGGTGTTCATGGAGTGGTCGCAGGAACCGGTGTCCATGCCGAACCACTTGATCTTCTTCTTCAGCATCCAGTCCAGCATGGCCATGCCGGGGCCGGGGTGCATGCAGAAGTAGCGCACCAGGTCCTGCTGCGGCTGGCCTTCCCAGTACCGATGCCAGCCGGTGTGCAGGATCAGGATGTCGCCTTCCTTGATCTCGACCGGGGCGCTCTCCAGCATCTCGGGCGTGATCAGCGCCCAGTCGTCCATGTGCTGGCTGATATCCACCACGGCGCCGGGGCCGACCAGGAAGTCCATCGGGTAGCTGGCCATGTCACCCATGCCGTCGGTGCCGTGCATGGCGCCGTCGATGTGGGTGCCGCAATGCAGCGCCATGTCCACGCGCTGGGCGACGATGCGCTTCGTCTGCAGGTTCTGCGCGTAGTACATCTTGTTCTCGGCATACCCCACCCAGCCGGGGGTGTGCACGTTCATCAGATGCGTCAGGTCGGTGATTTTCATCGGATCAATCCTTTAAAATGCCAGCGGCGCGCAGCAGGCCTTTATCGGCGGGGCAGGGCCCGCCGACGCTGATCGTGCTGACGCCCTTGTCGGCATAGACGGCGTGCTTGCGGCCCACCGGCACATGGATGGCCTGGCCCGCGCGGAAGGGCAGCTCCGTGCCGCGGTCGTGGTCGCGCACCGTGCCCTCGCCTTCGAGGACGAAGATCGTGTCCTCGGATTCGGCGTGGATGTGCGGCACGTTCTGCTCGCCGGGCTCCATGAGCACGTAGTTCATGTTGGCGGTCTCGGCGCCCTCACCCAGCCAGATCACGAAACGCGCATCCTTGGAGATGAGCGGCAGCCGCATGCTGGGGGTGTCGCGGTGGAAGATCTTGATCGCCATGGTCAGGCCGCCTTGGTCAGATGGGCATACAGCGCGGGGTCATGCGGGGCGGGGCCGCCCAGCAGCTCCATCCCTTCCTCGCCGGCGGTGAAGACATAGGCCGTGCCGGGCTCGACCAGGATCATGGACCCGGTGATGAGCGGGTCGGTTCCGGCCTCGGGGTCGGTCACGCTGCCGCTGCCGGATTTCACGAAATAGACCGCCTCGCCGGGGTGGCGCTGCTGCACGGTGCGCCCGCCTGCCTCCAGCGCGAAATGGTGCATGGAGCGCAGCGTGGCGCCCGTGCCCGGCCAGACCAGGGCGACGGCGCGCCCGCCTGCCTCGACAAGCGGCAGTTCGGGGCAATTCGCATCCAGCGTGATCACCTGCACCTCATCTGCCTTGCCTGTCATGCCATTCCTGTCCTTTGCCAATCGGGGCGGCTTACCGGCAT
Source organism: Rhodovarius crocodyli (assembly GCF_004005855.1). Lineage (GTDB taxonomy): Bacteria > Pseudomonadota > Alphaproteobacteria > Acetobacterales > Acetobacteraceae > Rhodovarius > Rhodovarius crocodyli. Next base: position 222,986 of record NZ_SACL01000007.1, on the reverse strand, counting down.
CATCATCCGGCAGGGGCCTGGGGGCGCTTGAGTAGCACTGAAAGCCTATCGTTTGAATTTCATTGAAGCAAGGCGTTAGTTTGATTGAAATCGCTCCGCATAGTCGCGAAGATCGCGTCACGCTGGCGACTTCCGGGCCGCTGTGGCATGGAAGCCAGGCAGGCCATCGCTTGAGCCTGCATGAAGCCCGGCCCTCTCGCCGGGCCAGTTCCAGGGGGTTCGCGGTGGAGCAGTTGGACGAACAGCGTGTGATGGAAAAGACGGCCGGCGTGCTGTCCACCATCGGGCAGAACATCCGCGCCCTGCGCACCGAGAAGGGCCTGACCCTGCAGAGCCTGGCCGAGCGCACCGGCCTCAGCCCCTCCATGCTGTCGCTGCTGGAACGCGGCAAGACGGGCCCCTCGATCGGCACGCTGGTGGTCATCGCCTCGGCGCTGGGCGCACAGATGAGCGAGCTGCTGGACCGTTCCTCCCTGCCGGAGGAGGACATCGTCTCCCGCGCCGACGGCCAGCAGGTGATCGAGACCGAGCCCGGCGTGCGCCGCCGCATCCTGAAGCAGGACCGCCTGCGCGGGGTCGAGGTGGCGCTGAACGAGTATGAGCCCGGCACCAGCAACGCCCCCACCCCCGCCGGGCATGAGGGCTATGAATACGGCGTCGTGCTGGACGGCAGCCTGGAGGTGGTGGTGAACGACCGCACCCATGTGCTGAACCCGGGCGACCTGATCTCCTACCCCTCGCCCCACCCGCACCGCTTCACCAATACCGGCAAGAAGCGGGTGCGCACGCTCTGGATCAATCTGCGCAAGGCATGAACAGGGCTTGCGCGGCCGGATGATTTAATCATACTCAAATCACTCAAGCCTCGCTAAAGGTGCCAGCATGAAGCCCGCCGCCTTCGCCTATCACCGCCCCGAGACCCGCGCCGAGGCCCTGGCCCTGCTGGCGGAACACGGGGAGGAGGCGAAGATCATCGCGGGCGGCCAGTCCCTGGTGCCGGCGATGAACTTCCGGCTGGCCCGCCCGCCCATCCTCATCGACATCAACGCCGTCCCCGGCCTCGACGGCGTGCGCGAGGAAGCGGGCCAGCTGGTGATCGGCGCCCGCACCCGCCACGCGACCTTCGAGAAGCCCGTCACCGCCGGCCCGCTCGGCACGCTGCTGGCGCGTGTGGCGGCCAACATCGCCCACACCCCCATCCGCAGCCGCGGCAGCTGGGGCGGCAGCGTCTCCCACGCCGACCCGGCCAGCGAATGGTGCTGCGTGACGCGGGGCCTGGAGGCCGAGCTGGTGGCCGAATCCGCCACCGGCCGCCGCAGCATCCCCGCCGCCGACTTCTTCCAGACCATCTTCACCACCGCCCTGCGCCCCGATGAGCTGCTGGCCGAGATCCGCCTGCCGCTGTTCGGCCCCGACTGGCATTGCGGCTTCGCCGAATACGCCCGCCGCGCCGGGGATTTCGCCCTGGCCATGGCGGTCGTCGCCTGCCGGGTCGAGGGCGGGGTGATCCGCGAGGCCCGGGTCGGGCTGGGCGGCATCGCCTCCACCCCCGTCACCTCGCCCGAGGCGGTGGCGGCGCTGCTGGGCCAGGCGCCCTCCCCTGCCCTGTTCGCCGCGGCCGGCGCGGCGGGGGCCGCCGCGACCGACCCCGACGGCGACATCCACGCCAGCGGCGAATACCGGCAGGACCTGGTGAAGGCGATGATCCGCCGCGCCCTGGTGCAGGCCTTCGCCTGATGGCCGGGTTGCCTGACGAGCCGATGAACTGGATCGGGCGGAACATCCCCCGCCTGGAAGACCCCGCCCTGGTGCGCGGCGAGGGCCGCTTCGTGGCCGACATCGCCGTGGGCTCCCGCGCCGTGGTCTTCGTGCGCAGCCCGGTCGCGGCCGGCGTCATCAGGGGTATCGAGAAGCCCGACCTGCCGCGCGGCGTGCTGGTCATCACGGGCGGGGACGTGGCGGCGCTGAAGCCCATCGTCCCGCGCCTCGGCCGCTTCAACTATGTGGCGATCGAGCAGCCCATCCTGCCGCGTGACCGCGTGCACTATGTGGGCCAGCCCGTGGTCGCGGTGGTCGCCCCCACCCAGCGCGAGGCCGAGGACATCGCGGATGCGGTGTTCCTGGACATCGAGCCCGAGCAGGCGGTGGTGGACCTGGACAGCGCGGCCGGCCCCGGCGCGCCCGTGGTCCACCCCATGGCGCCCACCAACACCATCGTGGAGGGGCGCATCCGCACCCCGGGCCTCGACGCCGTGCTGGCCGAGAGCACCATCGTCGAGATCGACGTCCGTTCCCGCCGGCAGAACGCTTCGCCGATGGAAACGCGCGGGGGTGCCGCCAGCTTCGACAAGGCATCGGGCCGCGTCAGCCTGCATGCCTCGGTGCAGATGCCGCATATGCTGCGCACCGGCATCGCGGATTGCATCGGCATGCCCGAAGCCGATCTGCGCGTGGTCGCCCCCGATGTCGGCGGCGGCTTCGGGCAGAAGATGTCGCTGTTCCCCGAATATGTGCTGCTGGTCTGGCTGGCCCGGAAATACCGCACCGAGGTCGCCTGGATCGAGGACCGGCGCGAGAACCTGATCGCCTCCGCCCATTCGCGCGACCAGCATCACATCGTGCGCGGCGCCTTTGACGGGCAGGGCGTGATGCGCGGCCTGGATGTGGAGATATTGGCCAATATCGGCGCCTTCTCCTGCTACCCGACCACCTGCGGGGTGGAGCCGCTGATGGCGCTGGCGGAATACGCCGGGCCCTACAAGGTCGCCGAATACGGCACCCACGCGCGCGGCATCACCACCAACACCGCCGTCATGGCGCCCTATCGCGGCGTGTCGCGGCCCGTGGTCAGCTTCGCGCTGGAACGGCTGATGGAGGTCGCGGCGAAGCGGCTGAACATCGACCCCATCGAGATCCGCCGCCGCAACCTCGTCACCGTCTTTCCCCATCGCACGCCGACCAACATGGTGCTCGATGAGGCAAGCTACCTGGAGACCATGGAAAAGGCGGTGGAGGTCGCGGACCTCCCCGGTTTCCGCGCCCGCCAGCAGGCCGCGCGCGAGCAGGGCCGCTATCTCGGCATCGGGTTTTCCGTGATCAACGAGCGCACGGGCTACGGCACCCCCGCCTTCGCCGCGCGCAGCATGGAAATCACCCCCGGCTATGAGCGGGTGGAAATCTGCATGACCCCCTCGGGCGAGGTGGAGGCGCGGATCGGTGCCTCCCCGCATGGGCAGGGGCTGCGCACCACCCTCGCGCAGATCATCGCCGAGGAAGTGGGGGTGGATGTGCAGCGCATCCGTATCATCCATGGCGACACCGACCGCACGCCCTATGGCTGGGGCACCTTCGCCAGCCGGTCGCTGGTGATTGCGGGCGGGGCCAGCAAGCTGGCGGCCGGCAAGCTGGCGCAGAAGCTGAAGCGCGCGGCCGCCGTGCTGCTGCAGGGTGAGGAAAGCCAGGTGCGCCTGGAAGCCGGCATGGCGCTGATCCCCGGCGGGGCTTCCATCAGCCTCGATACCATCGCGCGCACCGTCTACCACTCGGCGGGCCCGATCAGCGAAAAGATCGGCTACGACCTGAACGAGGCCGCGACCTACGACCCGGAGGGCACCTTCTCCAACGCCTGCCATGTGGCGGTGGTGGAGGTGGACGCCGAAACCGGCAACACGCGCATCCTGCGCTACATCGTGGTCGAGGATGCCGGCCGGCTGATCAACCCGATGATCGTGGACGGCCAGGTGCAGGGCGGTGTCGCCCAGGGCATCGGCAACGCGCTGCTGGAAGAAATCATCTACGACGCCGACGGCAATATCCTGACCGGCAGCTTCGCGGATTTCATCCCCCCCACCATGGCCGAGGTGCCGGATATCGAGGTGCATCACCTCGCGACCCTGACCGGCGCCACGGTGCTGCAGGCCAAGGGCGTGGGCGAAGGCGGCTCCATCGCGGCCCCCGCCGCCGTCATCAACGCCATCTGCGACGCGCTGCAACCCTTCGGCGTGCAGCTGTTCGAAATGCCCGCGACCCCGCAGCGCGTGCGCGCCGCGATCCGCGCAGCCCAGGAGACATCCCCATGAGCGAGCCGAAAGTCACGGTGTGCTGCACCGTGAACGGCCAGAAGGTCGAGGCCGATGTGGTGCCCCGCATGTCGCTGGCCGACATGCTGCGGGAGGAGTTGCACCTCACCGGTACCCATCTGGGCTGCGAGCACGGGGTGTGCGGGGCCTGCACCATCATCGTGAACGGCGCGCCCGTGCGTTCCTGCCTGATGTTCGGCATCCAGGCCGAAGGGGCGGAAATCCGCACCGTCGAAGGGCTGGCCGACGGCGACACGCTCAGCCCGCTGCAGCGCGCCTTCTGGGAGAAGCACGGGCTGCAATGCGGCTTCTGCACGCCGGGTTTCCTGATGCTGGCGACCTGGATGCTGGAACAGCCCGAACCCGTCACGGAGGAACGGCTGCGCCATGTCCTGTCCTCCAACCTGTGCCGCTGCACGGGCTACACCAACATCGTGCGCGCCGTGACGGCCGCCGCGAAGGAGATGGGCAAATGGGCGGAATCGGCCGCAGCGTAACGCGGCTGGAAGACCCGCCGCTGCTGCGCGGCCAGGGTCGCTTCGCCGCCGATATCCGCTTCCCCGGTGAGCTGCACATGCGGGTGGTGCGCTCGCCCATCGCCCATGGCCGCATCCTGGAGATCGACACGGCCGACGCGCTGGACAGCCCCGGCGTGGTCGCGGTCTGGACCGGGGCCGATGTGGCGGAGATCCCGCCCATCGACTTCCGGCAGATGCGCATCCCGGGCCTGGGTGACTATCGCCAGCCCATCCTGGCCCAGGGGATGGTGCGCTACGTCGGCGAACCGGTGGCCATCGTCATCGCCGACAGCCCCTACGCCGCCGAGGACGCGGCGGAGCTGGTCTTCGCCGATATCGAGGAGCTGGACCCGGTGATGACCGCCGTGCAGAGCCCTGGAGAGTTCGCCCCGGGCCTGACGACGGAAGCCGGGGTGGTGCGCAAATCCTACGGCGACCTGCCGGCCGCCTTCGCCGCCGCCGCCCATGTGTTCGAGCTGGAACTGGGTGTCGGCCGGCACACCGGCGTGCCGATGGAGACGCGCGGGGCCATCGGCTATTGGAACGCCGATCTGAACCGGCTGGAAATGCACGGCGCGTCCAAGGTACCGCATGCGAACCGGCTGGCCATCGCCAAGATGCTGTCCCTGCCGCCCGAACAGTTCCACCTGTTCGAAGGCCATGTCGGCGGCGGCTTCGGCATCCGGGGCGAGGTGTACCCGGAAGATGTGCTGGCCTGCCTTGCGGCGCTTCGGTTGAAGCGCCCGGTGAAATGGATCGAGGACCGCAAGGAACACTTGCTGGCGGCCAACCACTCCCGCGATCAGCTGCACCGGCTGCGCGCGGCGGTGGACGCGAACGGCGTGGTGCTCGGCATCGAGGATGAGTTCTTCGTCGATCAGGGCGGCTATGTGCGCACCCATGCCTCGACCGTCACGGACCTGACGGCGGGGATGCTGCCCGGCCCCTACCGCGTGCCGGCCTTCGCGGCCACCGGCCATATCCGCCTGACGAACAAGACCCCGGCCGGCACCTATCGCGCGCCCGGGCGCTATGAAGGCACCTTCGTGCGCGAAAGGCTGATGGACCACGTGGCGGACCGGCTCGGGCTCGACCGGGTCGAGATCCGCCGCCGCAACCTGATCCCGGCCGAGCAGATCCCGTTCAGGCGCGGGCTGGACGCGCTGGGCACCGAGGTGGTGTACGACAGCGCCGATTTCGCCGGGCTGCTCGCGAAGCTCGAAGCCGGGGTGGATCTGCCGGCCCTCGAAGCGACACTCGCGGCCCGCCGCGCGGCGGGTGAGAAGGTCGGGCTCGGCCTCGCCTATTTCGTCGAGAAAAGCGGCCTCGGCCCGTTTGACGACGTGATCATCACCATCGCCGCCACCGGCGCGGTGGAGATCGTCACGGGTGCGGCCTCGGTCGGCCAGGGGGTCGAGACGGTGATGGCGCAGGTCGCGGCCTCCGTCCTCGGCGTCGCGCATACGGACTGCACGGTGGTGCATGGGCAGACCGACCGCATCGCGCGCGGCATGGGGGCATTCGCCTCCCGCGTCACGGTGATGACGGGGGCGGCCGTGACCATGGCCGCCGAGAAGCTGAAGGAACGCCTGCTGGCCAAGGCCGCGCAGCTGCTGCAGGGCGATCGGGCTTCGATCACGCTGGATGGTTGCGGCATCCCGCTCGGTGAGCTCGCGGCCGCCTGCGCAGCGGATGACGGCACCCCCGCCCTGACGGCGGAAGCCAGCTTCACCACCGACCACATGACCTATCCCTACGGCGTGCACCTGGCCGTGGTGCGGGTGGATGCCGAGACCTTCGGCATGGTGGTCGAACGCTTCGTCGTGGCGTTTGACGTCGGCCGCTCCGTGAACCCCATGCTGGTCGAAGGCCAGATTCATGGCGGCGCGGCCCAGGGCATCGGCGGGGCCCTGTTCGAGGAGTTCATCTACAGTGAGGACGGGCAGCCCCTATCGGCCAGCTTCGCCGACTACCTGATGCCCACGCTGAATGAGGTGCCGATGGTCGAATCCCTGGTGCTGGAGGACGCGCCGAGCCCGATCAACCCGCTGGGCGTGAAGGGCGCGGGCGAGGGCGGCATCACGGCGGCCGGCGCGGCTATTGCATCGGCCATTGAGAATGCGATTCAATATCGAATCAATATCGCGCAATTGCCGGTCACGCCCGCGCGGCTGCGCTCCATGCTCCAGCAAGCATCTGGAAGTTGATGCGGATCAGGCGGCGCGGATTTTTTCTGGCGCCGTCCACCGCTGATTAACCAACACGGGTTCATTTCCGCCTTGGAACAAAAAGGTGATCCCGATGAGCCAGAACTCGCTTCAGGAGCGCCTCTACGGCCTCGGCATTGACCAGGAGACGAGTGCCACGCTGCGGGCCTTCCAGCCCGTGCTGGCGCGCCACATCGACGGCATCCTCGATGCCTTCTACGCCGATGTGGCCAAGCACCCGGTCCTCAGCGCCTACTTCAAGAACCCCGCGATGATGAACCACGCGAAGGATCATCAGAAGCAGCATTGGGCGCGGCTGTTCTCGGGCAATTTCGACGAGGCCTACTACACCTCCGTCCGGCGTATCGGGGCCACGCACAGCCGCATCGGCCTGGACCCGCGCTGGTATATCGGGGGCTACGGCAAGGTCGCCTCGGCGTTGTACGATGTCGCGACGCGCCTCTATTCCAGCCGGCTGAACCCTGGCGCGGCGCAGGACCGCACCGCCCGGCTGATGCGGGCGCTGAACCAGGCGATCATGCTCGACATGGACATCGCCATCTCCACCTACCTCGACGAGAACAAGGCCAGCTACGACCGGCGCCTGACGGAACTCACCGCCAGCTTCGAGGGCAAGGTGCAGGGGGTGGTGGGCGCGCTGGTCGAGACGGCGGGCTCCGTCCACCAGCAGGCCGGCACCATGGCCGGGGTGGTGGCCACCACCCGCGGCGGCACCGAAAGTGCCGCCCGCACCTCGGCCGAGGCGGCGGAGAATGTGAACAGCGTGGCCTCCGCCGTGCAGGAGCTCCTGGCCTCCATCAGCGAGATCACGGCCCAGGTGGCGCGCACCGCCGATGTGGCCCGCCGCGCCAGCGATACGGCGGCGCAGACCGACGGCGCGATCAGCACCCTGTCCGAGCGCGCCGGGCGGATCGGTGACGTGGTGCGGATGATCACGGACATCGCGGGCCAGACCAACCTGCTCGCGCTCAACGCCACCATCGAGGCCGCCCGCGCCGGAGAGGCCGGCAAGGGCTTCGCGGTCGTCGCCAGCGAGGTGAAGCAGCTGGCCACCCAGACCGGCCGCGCGACCGAGGACATCGTGAGCCAGGTCTCGGCCATCCGCGATGCCACCCAGGCCACCATCGACGCCATCCGCAGCCTGGGCGACATCGTGCATGAGGTGGGCGAGGCGTCGGGCGCCATCGCGGCCGCGGTGGAGCAGCAGCGCGCCGCCACCCAGGAGATCGCGCGCAGCGCCGAGCAGGTGGCCCAGGGCACCAGCCGCGTGGTGGCCGACATGAACGCGCTGAGCGGCACGGCCCAGGGCGCGGCAGAGGCCGCCGATACGGTGCGCGACGCGGCCACCGCGCTGTCGGGACACAGCGCGGCGCTTCAGGCCTCGGTGGGCGAGTTCCTGGCGGAGGTCAGGGCGGCCTAGTAGCCCTTCGCGCGATCCACCGCGAAGACCGGCGGCTCGCCCCGCGCCACCCGCTCCATGCTTTCCAGCACGCAGCGCGCCACGGCCGGCGCGCTGGGGGCGGCCGCGATATGCGGCGTCAGCACCACGCGGGGATGCTGCCAGAAGCGGCTGTCGGCCGGCAGCGGCTCCTTCGCGAACACGTCCAGATAGGCAGACAGCCGCCCGGCATCGAGCTCGGCCAGCAGGGCCTCCTCCTCCACCTGGCCGCCGCGGCCGACCGAGATCACGGCCGCGTCGTCGGCCAGCAGCGCCAGCTCCCGCGTGCCCAGCACGCCCTTGGTCGCCGGGGTGGCGGGCAACAGGATGACCACGGCCATCGCGCCGGTCAGCACTTCCTCCAGCGTGGTGCCCGACGAACGGGACCAGCCGCGCGCGGGAATGCCCAGGAAGTTCAACGCCTCGATCACCGCCCCGCCCAGCGCGCCGGTGCCCAGCACCGCCACCGGGAAGGTCGCGTAGTCGCGCGTCAGCAGCCGGTTCCATTCACTCTTGCGCTGAAGCGCCGCGAAGGCCTCGCCCTGGCGCAGGTGGCGCAGCACGGCATGCAGCACGTGATGCGTCATGGGCTTGGAGACTTCCTCGGCGATCACGCGGCCGATCGGCACGTCCGGCAGGTCGGGCGCCATCAGGATGCCGTCCACCCCGGCGCCGGTGCCGTGCACCAGGGTCAGGTTCGGCAGGCTGCTCATCAGCCCCGCCTGGGGCCGGAAGGCGACCAGGCAGGAGACATCCTCCAGCGGTGCCTCATCCCCGTGCAGCCAGACCGGATAATCGCCCATCTCCCGCAGGGAGGCCGCGATCCGCCGCGTCTCCTCGCTGGTTGCCAGCACCATGATACCGTTACGCTTGTCCGCCATGTCGTTCAGCTTCGACCCCTTCGATTTCGCCGTCCACGCGGACCCTTATCCCTTCTATCGGGTGCTGCGGGATAGCCACCCGGTCTACTGGTCCGAGGGGGCGAAATGCTTCGTGCTGTCCCGGCATGCCGATGTTTTCAGCGCACTGCACAGTGTTCCGCGCTTTTCCAACACCGGCGGCAACGTGATCGACGACAGCCGCGCCAAGCTGGGCCGCACGGTGGGCAGCGTGGACCCGCCGCGCCATGGCGAATTGCGCGGCCTGGTGAACGAGGCCTTCAACCGCCGCCAGGTCGCGAAGGAGGAAGCCTTCATCGCCGAGACGGTGGCCCGCCTGCTGCACGGCCGCCAAGCGCCCTTCGACCTGGTGCGGGATGTCACCTCCCCGCTCTCGGGCGCCATCATGGCGCAGTTGCTGGGGCTGGAGGGGGCGGACCTCGCGGAGTTCAAGCGCCTGCTCGACATCTCCCTGTTCCGGGACCCCGTGACGCGCGCCCGCACGCCCGAAGGCGAGGCCGCCCAGGCCGAGATGTTCCGCCTGACCGCAGCCCAGGTCGAGAAGCGCCGCGACAACCCCGGCGAGGACATGATCAGCGCCCTGCTGGCCATGGATCTGGAGCCGGAAAGCACGGTCTGGATGGCGCGCGCGGTGTTCGGCGCGGGGTTCGAGAGCACGTCGAGCTTCCTGGCCAATGCCTGCCTGGCATTCATGCGCAACCCCGCCCAGGCCCGGCTGCTGCGGGAGGCCCCTGCCCTGCTGCCCCAGGCCATCGAGGAGGCGCTGCGCTACGAGACCCCGGCCCAGCGTTTCGCACGCCTGCTGCTGGAGGATACCGAGATGCACGGCGTGACCATGCCTGCCGGCAGCAAGATCATGCTGCTCTATGGCAGCGCCAACCGCGATGAGCGCGCTTTCGACCGGCCCGAGGAATTCGACATCACCCGCAAGCCCGGCCGGCACATGGCGCTGGGGCACGGCATTCACTTCTGCGCGGGTGCGGCGCTGGCGCGCAGCATCGCCGGGCACTTCCTGCCGGTGGTGCTGCCCTTGCTGGAACAGGCGAAACTGCCGGACGGCCCCCTGCAATGGGCGCATTCGCCGACTTTCCGCTCCCTCACCGCCCTGCCGCTGCGGCCGGCGTGAGCCTTCCGGCCCGGGCGCCCTTCCATTACGCTGGTGACAGGAAGGGAAACCCCATTGGACCGAGCCTGGACCGCCATCTTCGCGCGCATGCGCCGCCCGGCCGAAGCGCCCGCGCCGGCACAGCCCGTGCGGCCTGACCTGCCGCCGCTGGAGGCCGCGCAACAGGCGCGCCAGGATCGCGCCTGGGCGGATGCCGCCGCCTTCTATGCCGTGCATCTGGCCGACCACCCGCGCGATGCCGCCATCTGGGTGCAGCGCGGCCATTGCGAGAAGGAAAGCGGCGACCTGGATGCCGCCGCCGTCAGCTATGGCATGGCGCTGGAGCTGACCCCGCGCGACGCCGACCTGCACCTGAACCTCGGTCATCTGCGCAAGCTGATGGGCGATGCCGAGGGCTCGCTGGCCGCCTATGAGGCCGCGCGCGCCGCCGATCCGGGGCTGGAGGACGCGGCCGATGAGGCCGAGCGCATGAAGGCGCTGATCGCCGAGGGCCGACGCCTGCCGCCCCGGCGGGGTTCCGAGGGCGCGCGCCTGATCGCCGCCGCCGATGCCGCGCGCGATGCCCGCCGCTGGGCCGAGGCCGCATCCTTCTATGCCCGGTATCTGGCCCTGGTGCCGCAGGATGCCGACCTCTGGATCCAGCGCGGCCATGCCGAGAAGGAAGCCGGCGACCTGCCCGCCGCCGAGGCCGCCTATCGCGAGGCCGTGGCCCTGGCGCCGCGCATGGCCGAGGCCCGCCTGCAGCTGGGCCACGCGCTGAAGCGCCAAGGCCGGCACGAGGAAGCCCTGGCCAGCTATGGCGCGGCGCTGGAACTCGCCCCCGGCCATGGCGATGCGGTGCGCGAGATCCGGGCCTATGCCGCCGATGGCCAGGTGGCGGCGCTGCTCAAGGCGCGCTCGCCGGCCGAATCCGACCTGCCGCTGCGCCCGGCCCAGACAGGTGCGCTGGCCTTCTGCACCATCGCCTCGGCCAACTACATGGCGCAGGTGCTGGCGCTGCGCGACAGCCTGGCGGAGCACCACCCGGAGGCACGCTTCATCCTGTGCCTGGCCGAGCGAGAGCTGCCGCCGAACCTGCCCGCGGGGCTGGAGGTGATCCTGGCCGGGCAGCTCGGCATCCCGGATTTCCAGGGCTTCGCGTTCCGCTACTCGATCCTGGAATTCTGCACGGCGCTGAAGCCCTATCTGCTGCGGCTGCTGCTGGGGCGCTGCGGCTTCGCCAGCGCGGTGTATCTGGACCCCGACATGCTGGCCCTGGCCCGCATGGACGAGGTGACGGAGCGGCTGTGGCGCGATGCCGCCCTGGTGCTGACGCCGCATCTGCGCCGCCCCGCCGTGGGGCACATGGCGCCCACCGACCTGTCCATCATGCGCGCCGGCACCTTCAACCTGGGCTTCATCGGCGCGTCGTCACGGCCGGAGGCATTGGCCCTGCTGGACTGGTGGGCCGACCATCTGCTGCTGAACTGCCTGGCCATGCCCGAGGAAGGGCTGTTCGTGGACCAGAAGTTCATGGACCTGATGCCGGGCTTCACCGGCGCGCTGCATGTGGAGCGCCACCCGGGCCTCAACCTGGCCTACTGGAACCTGTCCGAGCACAGCCTGACCCGGCACGGCGATTTCTGGCAGGTGGACGGCCAGGCGCTGCAGCTGTTCCATTTCTCGGGCTATGACCCGCAGGTGCCGGACCGGCTGTCGCGCCACACGGGCCTGTTCGCGCCGATCCGCGACGAGGCGCTCAGGGCCCTGACCGACCGCTATGCCGCGCTGATGGCGCGCCATGCGCAGGAGGATTGGCGCGGCCATGGCTATGCCTTCGGGCATTTCGCCAGCGGCGCGCGCATTCCGGCCATGGCCCGGCGGCTGCACCTGGAACGCTATACCGGCTGGCGCGAGGACCCCTTCGCGATGTTCGAGGCCGTGATGCGCAAGCCCACCGAAGGCGTGCCCAGGCTGCTGCACCACATCTGGGACACCACGCCCATGCTGCGCAGCGGCTATGACCTGGCGAAGCCCGAGGATGTGGCGCGCTTCGTGGCGTGGCTGAGGGGCGGGGGCGCGGCGCTGGTCGGGTTGGAGGATTGGGCGCTGGAGGCGCTGTTGACGGGGGCGTCACCCCCGTAAGCCCCCACCAGGGGCTCTGCCCCTGGACCCCGGGAAGTTGGCACAAAACCCTGATAGCATTGATTATTATAATGAAACTGGCGCCCCGCTTATTCAGCAGAGGCGCCAAACTTCTATCAGGTCCAGGAGATATTATCTCCTGGCGGGGTGGTCAGGGGCAAAGCCCCGGCGCGCACCCTCACCGCTCGTACAGCAGCCTCGCCCGCATCGTACCCGGCAGTTCGCGCAGTTCCTGCAGGATGGCCTGGCTGTCCCGCGTGGCACCCGCATCCACCACCACATAGCCCACGTCGCCGTCGGTCTGCAGGTACTGGCCGGCGATGTTCAGGCCACGCTTGGCGAACACGTTGTTGATGCCGTTCAGGATGCCCGGGACGTTGTGGTGCACATGCATGAAGCGCACGCCGGTCGCCTGCGGGGGCAGCGCCACCTGCGGGAAGTTCACGGCACCCATGGTCGCACCCGTGTCCGAGTAGTCGACGAGCTTGCCGGCCACTTCCTCACCGATGCGGGCCTGGGCTTCCTCGGTGCTGCCGCCGATATGCGGCGTCAGGATCACGTTCTCGATGCCCTGCAGGGGCGTCTCGAACGGGTCGCCGTTGCGGGCGGGCTCCTCGGGGAACACGTCGACCGCGGCGCCGGCCAGATGGCCGCTCTTGAGCGCATCGGCCAGGGCATGCAGGTCCACCACCGTGCCGCGGGCGTTGTTGATGAAGATGGCGCCGGGGCGCATCTTCGCGAACTGGTCGGCGCCGATCATGCCCATGGTGGCGGGCGTCTCCGGCACATGCATGGTCACGATGTCGGACCACATCAGCAGCTCATCCAGCGAGGTGCAGCGGCTGGCATTGCCGTGCGGCAGCTTGGCCTGGGTATCGTGGAACAGCACGCGCATGCCGAAGGCCTCGGCCAGCACCGACAGCTGGCTGCCGATGCTGCCATAGCCCACGATGCCGAGCGTGCGGCCGCGCACCTCATGATAACCGTCCGCCGTCTTGGACCAGACGCCGGCATGGGCGGCGACCGATTTCGGGAACACGCCGCGCAGCAGGGTGATGACCTCGCCCATCACCAGCTCCGCCACCGAACGGGTGTTGGAGAAGGGGGCGTTGAAGACCACCACGCCGCGCTCACGCGCCGCCTTCAGGTCGACCTGGTTGGTGCCGATGCAGAAGCAGCCCACGGCCACCAGCCGGTCCGCCGCCTCCAGCACTTCCTCGGTGACCTGGGTGCGGGAGCGGATGCCCAGGATATGGACGCCCTTCAGCGCCTCCTTCAGCTCCTCACCATCCAGCGCCTTCTTCAGGCGCGTGACGGTGGCGTAGCCGTTCTGCTCGAAAAAGGAGACGGCCGTATCGTTGATGCCTTCCAGCAGCAGGATACGGATGCGGTCCTTGGACAGGGAAAGAAGCTCGCTCATGGCTTTGCCTCTTGCTGCCGGAATGACGCGCGCGCAAGCCCGGGAAAGGAATGGCTGCCCCGGATGGCGCGGGGGTCAGCCGGCCTCGCGCAGCCAGATCGGGTCCTTGATCTTGGCCAGGAAGGCTTTGTGGGCCTCCTCGCGCTCAGGCGGGACCAGGATGGGCAGCAGGGAGCGTTCCTTGCGTTCCTCCGTCACCAGCACCTCGCCTGAGGCGTTGCTGGTCAGCACCAGGCCCGGCTGCCGGCCGCCGCGCAGCTCCAGATAGACCTTGGCCAGCAGCTTCACGTCCAGCAGCGCGTTGTGGGTCGTGCGCTCGGACAGGTCGATGTCGAAGCGCCGGCACAGCGCGTCCAGGCTGTTGGGCATGCCGGGGAAGCGCTTCTTGGCCAGCGCCAGGCTGTCGATCATCAGCGCCGGGTTCAGCGGCGGCCGGCCGAGGCGCTTCAGCTCCGCGTCCAGATGGCCGAAATCGAAGGGCGCGTTGTGGGCGATGATGGGCGCATCGCCCATGAATTCCAGCCAGGGATCGACCACGGCGGCGAACAGGGGCGACTTCTCGACATCCGCGTTGGTGAAGCCATGGATGCGGGTGGCGTCCGCCGGGATGTCGCGCTCGGGGTTGATCGTGACGTGATAGAAGCGGCCGGTCGGCAGCAGGTTGAACAGCTCGATCGCCGCGATCTCGATCACGCGGTGGCCCTCGCGGGTCTCGATGCCGGTGGTTTCCGTGTCCAGCACGATCTCGCGGCTCATGCGCGCGTCTCCCCTTTCAGGCGGCGGACCAGGCGGCGGATCGCGCGGTCGGTGTTGTGGCGGCTGGTGCCGGTCTCGATCACCACATCGGCGCGGCGGCGCTTCTCGGCGTCGGGCGTCTGGCGGGCGAGAATCGCGCGCAGCCTCTCCTCCGTCATGCCAGGGCGGCGCAGCACGCGCCAGCGCTGGACGCTGGCCGGGGCGGAGACGACGACGACCGCATCGAATTCATGGCCGCGCCGGGTCTCGAACAGCAGCGGGATGTCGAGCACGACCAGGCGCTGGGCGTCGCGCCGGGCCCGGGCCAGGAAGCGCCGCTGCTCCTGCCGCACCATGGGGTGGATGATGCGTTCCAGCACCTTCAGCGCCTCGGGCTTGCCCAGCACGGCGCGGCGCAGGGCCTCGCGGTTCACGGCGCCGTCGGTGACGGCATCGGGGAAGGCGGCGCCGATGGCCGGAACGGCCCGGCCGCCCTTGCGCTGCAGTTCGTGCACGGCGGCATCCGCGTCGAACACGCGCACGCCGCGGCGGCGAAAGCTGCGGCTGGCGGTGGACTTGCCCATGCCGATGCCGCCCGTCAGGCCCAGAATCTTCATCGTTAGATCTTCATCGCGGCGGAATATCCCCGGCGACCGCGGCTTCCAGCGCCGCATCCACCTGCGGATCCACGCCGAACCACGCATGAAAACCCGGCCGCGCCTGGTGCAGCAGCATGCCGAGACCCGGCACCACCGCCAGCCCCCGCGCGCGTGCGGCGGTGATCAGCGCGGTTTCCAGCGGCACATAGACCGCATCCGCCACCACGGCATGGGCGGGCAAAGGCGAGAGGTCGATCTCCAGCGGCGGCTGGCCCGTCATGCCCAGGCTGGTGGTGTTCACCAGCAGGGCAGCGGAGGCGAGCGGTGCCTGCGTGGCCACGCGCACAGGCCCGCCCAGCGCATCGGCCAGGGCCTGGGCGCGGGCGGCGGTGCGGTTCACCAGCACGAGCTCGGGCACACCGGAATCCAGCAGGGCGGCGGCGATGGCGCGCGCGGCGCCACCCGCGCCCAGCAGCACGGCCGGCCCATTCGCGGGGCGCCACATCGGGGCATGGGCGCGCAGGTTCTCCATGAAGCCATAGCCGTCGGTGTTGCTGCCGAAGATACGGCCATCCCGGAACACCAGCGTGTTCACCGCCCCTGCCCGCTCGGCGGCGGCATCGCGCACGTCGCACAGCGCATAGGCCGCCTCCTTGTGCGGGATGGTGACGTTGGCCCCGGCGAAGCCCGCGGCCATCAGCCCGCGCACCGCCTGCTCGAAGCGCTCGGGGGCTGCCGGCAGCGGGATATAGGCGCCGTCGATGCCATGGCGGCCCAGCCAGTGGTTATGCAGCAACGGGCTGCGGGAATGGCTGACGGGCCATCCGAAAACGCCGGCGATGCGGGCCTTGCCTGTGATTCGTCCCATGCCCGCAAGTGAGCGCGACGGCGCGCCCCGGTCAACCGGGCTGAACGGCCCTGCCCGGCCTGGGCGGCTGCCAGCCCAGCACGGCCGCCAGCGGCAGCAGCCAGATGACCCGTGCCTGGTAGCGGTGATGCGGCTTGGACAGGGCACCGGTGACGATGGCGTTGCCCAGCAGCGCCGCCAGGCAGCACACCACCAGCCCCAGCCGCAGCCGGTCCCCGGACCGGTGCGCACGCCACCAGGCCAGCAGCGCGAAGGGCGTGGCCAGCACCAGCACCCAGGGGTGCAGCATGGCCAGGGGCGGGCTCAACCGCCCCTGGAACTGCAGCGAGGCGCGCAGCCTCTCCTGCTCGGCCGGCGGGAAATCGCCCTGGCGCAGGCGCAGCCCCACCGTGTCGTCCAGCCAGTCGGGCACCAGCGCGTCACCGATGCGCGTCTTGCCCATCTGCGCCACGGCATTGCCCAGCGCGAGCCGCGCGACCTCCAGCGGATGGCGGCGCAGGGTAAGCCCCACGATCTCACCGGCTTCGGGCGCGAGCGAAATGGGGCCGCCCGGCTGTGCGCCGTCCTGCCGCTGCGCCCAGACCGGACCATCCTCGCTCCAGAGGAAATCGTCGGAATCGGTCGGGAAGCGGCCGACCCAGGCGCACAGGTGAAGGGTACGGCCGGCCGCGCATTCTTCCTCGATCACGCGGGCGGCGGGCCCGTCGGCCACCAGCCGCGCCAGGGCAAACACGCTGCCATAGGGCGAAAGCGCCAGGCGCCCGTTGCCGACCAGATTGGTGCCCAGCAAGGCCACCACCGCCAGCAGCAGAGGCGCGGCCGCCCGCGCCAGCGCGCCCCAGCGACGGGCCAGCAGCGCGACGAGCAGGATAAGCCCCCCCGCCAGCGGCAGGTGCGAGAGATGCACGGCCGCCGCGAAGCCGCCCAGCAGCACCAGCCAGCCCAGCAGCCAGCCGCGCGGGGCCGTGAACCCCAGCAGGAACACGCACAATACCAGCACGGACGCGAAGATGTCGGGCATCAGCAGGCTGACCACCCAGGGCAGAGACGTGCCCAACGCCAGCGCGGCGCATAAGGCCGGATGCGCCCACCAGCGCGCGGCAGGCCATACCGAGCGCATCACCAGCCACACCAGATGCGACACGATCAGCCCCTGCGCCAGCAGCGGCCCCCACAGGGTGATCCGCCAGTGGAACAGATGCAGGAACGGCCCGTAGAAGAAGGGTTTGTCCCAGACCATCAGCGGCACGATGGTCTGCGCCAGGAAGGCGCCGGTATCGCTGAACAGGATGGGATAGCCGTTGAGCAGCGCCGGCCAGATCAGCAGCAGCGCGCCGAGGATCACCCCCACTTGGCGGCGGCCGCGTCGTCCGCGGCCTTGGCCTCCACCCAGCGGGTGGTGCCGTCCGCGAATTCCTCGCTTTTCCAGAAGGGCGCGCCGGTCTTGAGCCAGTCGATCAGGAAGGCGCAGGCCTCCAGCGCCGCCGTGCGGTGGCGGCTGGCCGCCAGCACCAGCACGATGGGCTGGCCCGGCAGGATACGGCCGTAGCGGTGGATGACGGTGCAGCCGGTCAGCGGCCAGCGCCGCATGGCCTGGTCGGCGATGCCTTCCAGCGCGCGCTCCGTCATGCCCGGATAATGTTCCAGCACCAGGGCCTGCAGCCCGTCATCGGCGCGGCACAGGCCGATGAAGCTGGCGATGCCCCCCACATCGGTGCGCCCGGCCGAGAGCGCCGCCGTCTCGGCGCCGGCATCGAAGGGCGCTTCCTGCACGCGCACCGTGGGCATCTCAGCCCCCGGTGACGGGCGGGAAGAAGGCCACCTCGTCATTGGCGGCGACCAGCGCGTCCGGCCCCGCGAAGTCCTGGTTCACGGCCGCGCGGATCTGGCGCGGGTTGGCGAAGGCTTCCGCATGGCCGGCGCTGCGCGTCGCGAGCCAGGCCATCAGCCCCGCCACGTCACGCACCTCGGCCGGCGGGGAGACGCGTTCCTCGCCCACCCCCACCTTCTGCCGGACCCAGGCGAAATACAGCAGCTTCATGGGCGGGTGAGGACCTGCTCCGCCGGCTGGCCGGGGCGCTGGATCACGCGGACATTGCCGTCGCTGAACACGGTGGAGGACGGACCGCCGGCCGGGCCGGTGCCGGTGGTGACGCGGCCGGAGGACGGCGCCGTCACGACAGGGCCAGAGGGCGTGTCGATGACAGAGGATGCGCGCGGGCGGCGCGGCTCTGGCGTGGTGCCGAGCGCGGCCTGCGGCGCGGGGGCCGGCTGGCCCGGCAGGGTTTCCAGCGCCGCGCCGCTGCCGCGGCGGCCGGTCGGCACCTGCACTGGGCCCACGCCGCTCTCGGGGCGATAGGCGGGCACGCCGCGCAGCGCCTCGTCAGGGTTGGCGAGCGTGGCGCGCGGGCCTTCGGCGGCGGGCCACACATTGCCCGGCTCCTCGGTCAGCTGCTCGCTGCCGCCGGCACCGCCGCCCTGGCGCACGCGGGCGGCCGTCAGGCTCTCAGGCGCGATGTTGGCGGGGCGGGACCCGCCCCAGGGGGCGCCCACGCGCCCGCCGAAGGTCGCCACGCTGTCGAAGGTGCCCGAGATCACCCGGTCCGCCGGTGCGCAGGCGGAAAGCGCCAGGGCGAGGGCGAGCCCGAGGGGGGCCGCAAGGTGGCTGGTGCGCGTCATCATGGGCCTCATTCAGACAATCCCGGAAGAATGTGCCGCCCGGAGCGGAAGCTCAAGGCTGGTTGCGATGACGATCTGTGTCGGCCGCGGCGTGGCGCAAGCCCGAGACCCAATAATCCCATCCGGTAATCAGCGTCAGCGCCGCCGCGACCCACAGCATCGCCTCCCCGATCATGGAGATCGGCAGGAAGCCGAGCCCGATGACCGAAGCCCCCGAATCGCCCGCCAGCAGCACGCCCAGGGCGCCCATCTGGAAGCCGGTCTTCCATTTCGCGAGCTTGGTGACCGGCATGCGCACCCGCAGCCCGGCCAGGTATTCCCGCAGGCCGGACACCAGGATTTCGCGCAGCATGATGACGATGGCCGCGATCAGCGCGCGGTCCGGCAACCGGTCACAGCCGACCAGCACCATCAGCGAGGCACCGACCAGCAGCTTGTCCGCGATGGGGTCCAGCATGACGCCGAAGCCGGAGATGATGCCCCGCTCCCGCGCGATCTTGCCGTCGTAATAGTCGGTGATGCCGGCCGCGATGAAAACCAGGCATGCGGCCATGTCACCCCAGGGGGTGCGCAACAGCACCAGCAGCACCAGCAGCGGTATCGCCACGATGCGGGACATGGTCAGCAGGTTGGGCAGGCTCAACAGCACGGAACCGGAATAGCGCAGCCGCGCGAGGGCCACCACCCGTGTCAGGGGCGATATCGTGTCACATAGTGCTTACGCATCGTCTCCAGCACCTCCCACTCCCCGGCGAAGCCCGGCTCCATGGCCATCGCATCGCCGGGGCCGAGCAGCAGGGGTGCCCCGCCCGCGGGCGTCAGCCGCAGCCGGCCGCTGAGGATGTGGAAGAACTCCCAATGCTCGAAGCGGAAGGCGAAGCGGCCGGGCGTGCATTCCCACACGCCCGAGAAGGTCTGCGCGCCCTCGGCCTCGCTGCCGTAGTAGCGCCAGTTGCGCACGGCGGGGGCGCCTTCCACCACGGTGAAGCCGCGCGGAAAGCCATGCAGTTCGGCGCCTTCAGGCTGTTCGGGGATATGGGTGTGCAGGGGCATGCCGAGGACGATAGCCGTGCGCGGGGCCGGCGGGGGCGCCTTTGCGCAACTGGCCTTGCTGCACGGCAGCAAGTGGTCGTTCCGCCGGCGGCCACGGAAAGCGGAGCATGCGGTCAAGCAAGGGAGATTCCGTTGATGACCACCCGCCGCAACGTATTGGGCATGTCCGCCGCCGCCCTGATGCCGGCCCCTGCCCTGTCGCAGACCGAGCGCGCCCGCACCCTGAAGCTGGTGCCCCAGGCCGCGCTGACCGTGCTGGACCCCATCTTCACCACCGCCGCCGGCACGCAGAACCACGGCTATGCCGTGTTCGACACGCTGTACGGGCTGAACGCGAATTTCGAGCCCTTGCCCCAGATGGCGGCCGGGCACACCGTCTCCCAGGACGGGCTGACCTGGGAGATCACCCTGCGGGACGGGCTGAAGTTCCATGACGGCACGCCGGTGCGCGCGGTGGACTGCATCGCCAGCCTGAAGCGCTGGGGCGCGCGCGACGCGCTGGGCCAGCTGCTGATGGCCGCCGTCAACGAATGGCAGGCCAAGTCCGACAAGGTGATGGCCATCCGGCTGAAGCAGCGCTTCCCGCTGATGCTGTATGCGCTGGGCAAGCCCGCTACCAACGTGCCCTTCATCATGCCCGAGCGCATCGCGAGCACCGACCCGAACCGCCAGGTGACGGAAATGGTGGGCAGCGGCCCCTACCGTTTCGTGACCAATGAGTTCATGGCCGGCCAGCGCGCCGCCTATGCCAAATTCGCCGACTATGTGCCGCGGCAGGAGGCGCCGGAGCGCACCTCCGGCGGCAAGGTGGCGCATTTCGACCGCTTCGAGTGGCAGGCCATCCCGGACAGCGCGACGGCGCTGGCCGCGCTGCAGAATGGCGAGGTGGATTGGTGGGAGCAGGCCCTGGCCGACACCGTGCCAACCCTGCGCCGCACGCGCGGCATCACGGTGGGCCAGGGCGACCCGAACGGCTATGTGGGCCTCATCCGCTTCAACGCGCTGCACCCGCCCTTCAACAACCCCAAGCTGCGGCTGGCGGTGCTGACGGCGGTGCGCCAGGCCGACTACATGTCGGCCATCACCAACAGCGACCCGTCCTCCTACACCATCTGCCATTCCTTCCTGCCCTGCGGCACGCCCTATGGCACGCCGCCGGCAAACAACCGCTTCTCCGACAATCCGAACATCGAGGCGGCGAAGCAGCTGGTGCGCGAAAGCGGCTATGCCGGCGAGAAGGCGGTCATCATCAACCCGGCCGACTTCCCGACCATCCGCCCCATGGGCCAGATCACGGCGGCGCTGCTGACGCAGATCGGGATCAATGTGGAGCTGGTGGAGACCGACTGGGGCACGGTGCTGCAACGCCGGTCGAGCCGTGAACCCGCGGATCGCGGCGGCTGGTCGATCTTCCACACCTGGTGGCAGGCGATCGGCATCACCACCCCGGCCACCAGCGGCTATGTGCGCGGCCAGGGGACCTCCGGCTGGTTCGGCTGGTATGGCAGCGAGCCGGTGGAGGCCCTGACCCAGCGTTGGCTCGCGGCCGAGACGGAGGCCGAGCGCGTGCGCCTGGCCGATGAGATCCAGCGCATCACGGCGGTGGATGTGCCGGCGGTGCCGCTGGGGGTGTTCCGGATCCCCACGGCCTATCGCAGCAATTTGACGGGGCTGGTGGAGGGATGCGCGCCGTTTCCGTGGGGGATCAGGCGGGGGTGAGGCTCAAAGCGCCCCAGTAACGCGCTCATGATCTTCCCACCGACTGGACTGATGAAGATAAATCCGGCGATAATCCATAAATAATCATTGGACAAAAAAACAACCATCGGTTGTGATTTGTTTGTGTTCAGCAATCGCGTTCCTGTCGCCGGATTTTCATCAGCCAAACAGTGAGGGAGAGCATATGGCCTACGCCGCACAGCCGACCAGCAGCGGACAAACGCTGATCTACGACGGCAGTGCGCTGACCGTTGGCCTCACTTATAACAGTACCAGCGAGTGGCAGTCCTTCGGCGGCATTGCCTGGAAGACGGCGGCCAATACCGTCAACCCCTGGTACTTCACCTACGCAAGCTACGATTTCACGGGCGGTTCGGGGAATGACATATTCGCCGATCGCTATCCCAACAGTTCGCAGTACAGTTCCCCGGCCCCGTTTCTGGGCGCCGGCGATGATCGGATCGACGGCGGCCCGGGCGACGACATCGTCGTAGGCATCGCCGCCGGGCGCGATACGCTGATCGGCGGCAGCGGCAATGACAGCCTGACCTGGAGTTGGACCACCAGC
Organism: Rhodovarius crocodyli; assembly: GCF_004005855.1. Classification (GTDB taxonomy): domain Bacteria; phylum Pseudomonadota; class Alphaproteobacteria; order Acetobacterales; family Acetobacteraceae; genus Rhodovarius; species Rhodovarius crocodyli. The sequence goes on along the minus strand of NZ_SACL01000007.1, from coordinate 200,933 downwards.
GCACCGCTGCTGATCGACCTGTCGCAGACGACGATCGACGTGGGCGGCACGCTCATCACGGGTTTCGAAACGCTCAACCTGACGACAGGCAGCGGCAACGACACCCTGCTGATGCAGAACATCGCCTCCGCGACCGGGGGCTCGTTCTCGCTGGGCGCCGGCGACGATCTCGTCATGCTGGACAACACAGCCCGCACGCTCTCGCTGAACATGGGCGATGGATACGACACGCTTGTCGCCAATCTGGCGACATCCAGCCAGGTCAGTATCCGGTACCTGAATTATTACCCCGGCCAGCCCTGGTACACGGCGCTGACCACGGCCGAGGGGCTGAAGGTGACCTTGTCGGTCGATGCCTACTACACGGCGGGCAGCATGAGCGGCCCGGAGCGACTGGTGTTGACGGCCGGCAGCGGCAACGACGATCTCAGCACCCTGTCGATGATCAGAGGGATCAGGAGTGCGGAACTGCACGGAGGCGCGGGTGACGACGTGCTCGGGACGACGGCCGGCGACGACGTGCTGGATGGCGGCGACGGCACGGACACCGTCATCATCACCAGCGCCGCGGAAGCCCCGATCCGGCTCGGGGTGACGACACCCCAACGCAGCGCCGCAGGCTTCGATACGCTGCTCAACATCGAGAACCTGACCGGGTCGGGATGGCTGATCGGCGATGGCGGCGCCAATGTGCTGACCGGACGCTGGACCAGCGACAGGCTGGAAGGCGGCGACGGAGACGACACGCTCTACGGCGATTTCGCCGACGAGGCGACCTCCGGCTATACAAGCGACGACGTGCTGCTGGGCGGTGCCGGCAATGACAGCCTGTTCGGCCGCTACGGCAGAGACATCCTTGCGGGCGGCTCCGGCGCCAATACGGTCGACGGCGGGTCCGGCATCGACACGCTGGTGATCGGCGGCGCCCGGCACGCGGGGTCTTTGACCATGAGCAACGGCACGAGCCAGCTCATCTCCGGCGTGATCATTTCCGCCTTCCAGGGCAGCTACGATAACGGAGCAGAAGCGACGAGCTTCCTGAACGTCGAGAACATCACCTTCATCGACGGCCGTCTGGTCCGCGACCCGACCGACCCCGCCATGCAGATCGCCAGGATGTATGAGGCTGCACTTCATCGAGCGGCAGACCCTTACACCTTCAACTACTGGGTGGGTGTTCGCCAATCGGGAACGACGATGCAGCAGATCGGCGATACCTTCGCCGCCAGCCCCGAGTTCAACGGCCTCTACGGCGGTCTGGACAACACCGGCTACGTCACCGCCCTGTTCAACCATGTGCTGAACCGCGCCCCCGATACCTCCAGCCTGAACACCTGGGTCAATGCCCTGAACAGCGGCATGTCCCGCGGCACCGTCCTGTCCCGGTTCTCGGAATCCGCCGAGTTCGCGAACCGCTTCCAGAACGAGATCCAGACCAGCGTCTGGGACCAGGACGAAGGTGCCGCCTCCATCGCCCGTCTCTACCAGGCGACCCTGGGCCGCCATCCGGAGGAATACGGACTTATCTCCTGGCGCGGCCGCATGGATGACGGCCTCTCGCTCTACGACATCGTCCCGGGCTTCCTGAACAGCGCGGAGTTCCAGGCCATATACGGCGCCACCACCAATGAGCAGTTCGTGACACTGCTCTACAACAACGTGCTCGGCCGCGGCCCGGATGCCGAGGGCTTCGCCCATTGGACCAGCCGGCTGGACCAGGGCATCGAGAGCCGCGTCCAGGTCGTCATCGGCTTCTCTGAGAGCATGGAATTCCGGCAGAACACGATGAGTTGGATCGAAGGCGGCATCGTCCTGGCCTGAAACACCTACCCATGCGATGGCAGGCATGGGAGACTTCCCGCCACGCCACAGGGATGCCGCCTTGCCACCCGAACCCACGCTGGCGCGCGCCGTCAGCCAGCTCTGCACGGCCGCCCAGTTCGCCGAGCCCGACTACGCGCATTGGTGCGGCCAGATCCGCGAGGCCCCGCGCCTGCACCGCAAGCAGTGGGAGTTCTGCTTCATCCTCTCGGCGCTGGAACAGGGGCGCATGCTGCGGCCGGGCCGCCGTGGCGTGGGCTTCGGCGTGGGGCAGGAACCGCTGCCGGCCCTGCTGGCCGGCATGGGCATCGACGTGCTGGCCACCGACCTGGGTGAGGATGAGGCCGACCAGCTGGGCTGGACCAACGGCCAGCACGCCTCGGCCATCGCGCAGCTGAACAACCGCAACATCTGCCCCGGCTATCTGTTCGACCAGCATGTGCGCCACCGGGTGGTGGACATGAACGCCATCCCCACGGACATCCGCGGCTATGACTTCACCTGGTCAGCCTGCGCGCTGGAGCATCTGGGCTCCATCGAGCTGGGCCTCGCCTTCATCCGCAACAGCCTGAACTGCCTGAAGCCCGGGGGGCTCGCGATCCACACCACCGAGTTCAACGTGCGCTCGGATGAGGAAACACTGGAGAGCGGCGGCACCGTGCTGTTCCGCCGGCGCGATATCGAGGGGCTGGCGGCCGGGCTGCGCGCCCAGGGCCACGCCATCGAGCTGAACCTCAACCCCGGCGAGGGGGAGATGGACCAGCATATCGACGTGGCCCCCTATTCGGTGGACCGCCACCTGAAGCTGGAGCTGGCGGGCTACGTCACCACGTCGATCGGGCTGATCATCCGCAAGGCGGGTTAGGGCGAAAACTCGCCCGCCGCGATCCCCATGGGCCGCCCGGCCAGCGTATCGGCCACCAGCGCGCCGCAGCCCATGCCCAGCGTGAAGCCCAGCGCCCCCTGCCCCACATTCAGCACCAGGTTGGACCAGGGGCGGCTGCGGCCGATGATGGGCAGGCCGGTGGGGGTGGCGGGCCGCAGGCCGGTCCAGGGGTGCAGCTCGTTCCAGTCGGCGGCATCCGGGAAGGCCTCGCGCGCCTGGCGCAGCAAGGTATCCAGCCGGCGGTTGTCGAAGCGCCGATCCTCACCCACCACATCGGCCATGCCGGCGATGCGCAGGCGGCCGCCGAGGCGCGCATAAACCACCTTGGCCTTGGAATCCGTGATGCTGACATGCGGCGCGCCGTCGCGGGCCGGCACCGTGTAGGAATAGCCCTTCAGCGGATAGATCGGCAGGTCGATCCCGATGGGCCCCGCGAGCGCGCGCGCGCCCATGCCCAGGCACAGCACGAAGGCATCGGCCTCGAACACGCCCTTGGGGGTGGCGGCCCCCACCACGCGGCCGCCGGCGGTCAGCAGCTGCGTGACCCGCGTGCCGTAGTGGAAGGCCACGTTGAAGTTGGACCCGCGCAGCAGCGTGTCGAGCCCGGTGCAGAACAGGTGGCAGTCGCCCGCATCCTCGCCCGGCGTCCAGATGCCGCCCGCGATGCGGTGGGCGATGTTGGCCAGCGCGGGTTCCCGCGACAGGCACTCCTCACGGCCCAGCGCCTCCTGCTCGCTGCCGAAGGCGGCCTGCATGGCCACCTGGCGCTTGGCCCCCTCCAGCCCCGCGGCATCGGGATAGACGACCAGCTTGCCGGCGCGGCTATAGGCGAAATCAAGCCCCTCGCGCTCCACCAGCTCATGCACCTGGGCGCGGGCATGGAAGGCCAGGCGCAGCAGGGCGGCGGTGGTGGCGTCGCTCTGCGTCGCGTTGCAGGCGCGCCAGAACCGGTACATCCAGCGGATCTGGTTCCAGGTGAAATCGGGCCGCATGCGCATGGGCCCGTCGGGGTCCATCAGCCAGCCCGGCACCTTGGACACCACGCCGGGTGCCGCGAAGGGCGCGACATAGCTGTAGGAGAGCTGGGCGCCATTGCCGTAGCTGGTGCCGAGCCCCGGCCCCGCCTCGGCGTCCAGCACCTGAACCTCATGACCTTCGCGCGCCAGCATGTAGGCGGTGGTCAGCCCCACCACCCCGGCGCCCAGGATGCAGATCTTCATCAGTCGTATCGGAGCCCTGCGTAGCGGAAGATTCCGTCTGGATAGGCGGTAAACCCCTGAAGCCGGCTGGTAAAGGCCCAGGAGTTGCGGCGATGCCACAGCCACAGGTTCGGGCGGTCCGCCAGCAGGCGGTCGGCGGCGGCGGCATAGTGCGGGCGGCGGGCGTCATCCTCGGCCTCGCGCCGGGCGGCGGTCAGCGCGGCCTCGACTTCCTCGCTGCAATAGCGCCCGTCATTGTTGGGACCGCGGCAGGTGACGTGGAAGCTGACATTGCCGTCCGCATCGGTGCGCCCGCCCCAGAAGCCGATCGCGGCCTCGAAATTGCCGGTGACGTTGTTGCGGACATAGGCGCCGATCTCGATGGCCTGGACCTGCACCTGGATGCCGGCCTCCGCCGCCATGGACTGGATGACCTCCGCGGCCTGCACCAGTTCCGGCTGGTTGGGCACGGCCAGGCGCAGGGTGGGGCGCGGCTGCCCGGCCTCGGCCAGCAGGGCGCGGGCACGGGCGATATCCCGGCGCGGCACCGGATGCGCCGAGGCATAGAGCGGGTGGGCGGGGTTCACCCATTGGTTGCCGGCCACCGCCTCGCCGCTGAACACGACGTTGACCAGCGCCTCGCGGTCGATGCTGGCCTCCAGCGCCGCGCGCAGCCGGGCATCGCGCGCCCAGGGTCCCTCGGCGCCCGGGCCGTTGGCGATGTTGAAGCGGATGAAGCTGTGACCCAGCTCCAGCGCCTGGGCCACGCGCAGATTGCGCTGGGCGCGCACCGTGGGCAGGTCGGGGGCGGAAACGCGCTCCATCAGGTCCAGCCCGCCGCCGCGCAGGTTCTGCAGGCGGATGTTCCCGTCGGGGATGGGGCGATAGATGATGCGCTCGATATGATGGTTGGCCGCGTTCCAATGACCGGGCCAGCGCTCCAGCACCACACGGTCCAGCGCCACACGCTCCCGCAGCCTGTAGGGGCCGGAACAGGCCGGGCTGCCGCGCTCGGCACTTTGCGGAGAGACCATCATCCCCGCCCGCGTGACCAGCAGGGACAGCAGCGGGATGGAGGGCTCGTTCAGGTCGATGCGGGCGGTCAGCGGGCCGAGCACGGTCACGCCCGTGACCATCGGCAGTTCCCCGCGCCGGAAGGAACCCTGCAATGTCAGATGCCGGTTGATGCCGAAGGCCACCGCCTCGGCGTCGAAGGGCGCGCCGTCCTGGAAACGCATGCCGGGGCGCAGGTTCAGCACCAGGCCGCGCCCGTCCGGCGTCCAGGCGAAGCTTTCCGCCGCCGCGCCGACATAGCGAAGGTCCGGCGTGACATCGAGCAGCTTGTCGCACATGGCCGAGAGGATCTGCAGGCCCGAGAAGGTGCGCGACAGCGCCGGGTCCGGCACGTCGAAATCCTCGAAGATGCCGATGCGCAGCGTGTTCTGCGCGGGCTGGGCCACAGCCGGCAGCGAGGCCAGGCCCAGCAGGCCTGAAAGGAGAAGCGCGCGCATGGCGCCATCCCACCGGTGTTGCGCGGGCGATTCAATCGGCTGCCCACGACGCAATGCGGCGGGGAATCGCTTCCCCGCCGCAAATCGCATCAATATGCCCCGGCTGGGATCAGGCGCGGGCCGGGTTGATGCGCGTGATCTTGGTGCCGTTCAGCGCCAGCGCCGCCATCAGGCCCTGCTGGCTGAAGGTGATGGCATAGACCGGCTCACGCAGGGTGGTGGCCGTCACGTTTGCCTGCACGCCGTGGTCCAGCACCACCACGGACGGGCCGGTGCCGATTTCCCAGCCATCGGCATTCATCAGGGCGCGCAGCCCCTGCTCGTTCATGAAGAACATGGCCAGGCCACCCACCTGCGCGCCGGCCAGTAGGCCGAAGGACGCACCGGCGATGTTGTAGTAGCCCTGGGTGGCGCCGCCGCGGCGCAGCGCGCCCTCACCGAACTGGCCGCCGACGATGAAGCCGCCCTGGATGATGCGCGGGAAGATCAGCACCGACTGCGCCTGGCGGAACAGCGGGGCCGCGTTGTCCATGGCGCGCAGGCGGGCCTCGGCGGCATTCACCTCGGCCTCGATCTCGGCGGCGGTGGCGGCCTGGGCGCGGTTGGAGAAGGCGGCGGGCAACAGCGCGGCACCCGCGGCGAGGCCGGCGAAGCGCGCGATCTGGCGACGTTGCATGATCATGTGTGGGCTCCTCAGATTGTTCAGGTTCGGACCTGCCGATACCGGAACAAACGCGAGGAGCCCGGATTGGTTGCGCCCCGATGCCCGGGGCGCCTCGATCAGCCCTGGCGGGGCATCACCCGGGTCGCGCCCAGCAGAGCCGCACCCAGGCCGGACTTCACGGCGGCGCCCAGCAGGAAGGGGGCCACGCCCAGCATGAAGGCGCGCTCGGCACCCGCCATGGTGGCAAGCCAGGCCCAGCCCGGGATCAGGCACAGCGCATTGCCCGCCAGCATCGCCAGGAAGCCGCGCAGCAGCGCATGGCCCGGGGCGGCGCGGCGCACCAGCCAGCCCGTGGCCATGGCGGCCGGCACGAAGCCCCACAGGTAGCCCGCCGTCGGGCCGATCAGCTTGGCGATGCCGCCCACCCCGCCGGCGAACACCGGCAGGCCGACGGCGCCCTGCGCCAGCCAGGCCAGCACCGTCACCGCGGCCAGGCGCCAGCCGTACAGCGCGCCGATCATGGTCACGGCCAGCGTCTGCATGGTCATGGGCACGGGCACCATGGGCAGCTCGACGCGCGAGGACAGGGAGAGCAGCAGCGTGCCGCCCAGCACCATGGCGGTCTGCCGCAGCAGGGTGCGGGAAGCGGGGGTGGAAAGGTTCATCGGCATAGTCCGTCAACTGTCAGAAGCGACCGGCATGAACCGGACGGCGCCCACGCGCAAGAGGCCGCGTCAGACCGCGGTGCCACCCACCGTCAGCCCCGCCATCTTCAGCGTCGGCTGGCCGACGCCCACAGGCACGCCCTGCCCCTGCTTGCCGCAGGTGCCGATGCCGGGGTCCATGGCGCTGTCATTGCCGACCATGGTCACCTTAGTCAGCGCATCGGGGCCGTTGCCGATCAGCGTGGCCCCCTTCACCGGCGCGCCGATCCTGCCGTCCTCGATCAGATACGCCTCGGAGCCCGAGAACACGAACTTGCCGCTGGTGATGTCCACCTGCCCGCCACCGAAATTCACGGCGTAGAGGCCGCGCTTCACGCTGGCGATGATCTCGGCCGGGCTGTGCGCGCCGCCCAGCATCACGGTGTTGGTCATGCGCGGCATGGGCGCGTGGGCGTGGGACTGGCGGCGGCCGTTGCCGGTGGGCGCCACCCCCATCAGCCGGGCGTTCTGGCGGTCCTGGATGAAGCCGGTCAGGATGCCGTCCTCGATCATCACGGTCCGGCCCGAGGGCGTGCCCTCGTCATCCACGGTGATGCTGCCGCGCCGGTCGGGGATGGTGCCGTCATCCACCACCGTCACGCCGGGGGCCGCGATGCGCTGGCCCATCAGCCCCGCGAAGGCCGAGGTCTTCTTGCGGTTGAAATCGCCTTCGAGGCCATGGCCGATCGCCTCATGCAGCAGGATGCCGGGCCAGCCATTGCCGAGCACGACCTCCATCTCCCCGGCCGGGGCGGGCACCGCATCGAGGTTCACCAGCGCCTGGCGCAGGGCTTCCTCCACCGCGCCGGTCCAGACCTCCCGCGACAGGATGCGCGAATAGCCGAAGCGCCCGCCGGTGCCGTGCCCGCCGCTTTCGCGCCGGCCATCCTGTTCCACCACCACCTGCACGCTGAGCCGCACGAGCGGGCGCAGATCGGCCACCCGCACGCCATCCGCGCGCATGATCTGCACGGCCTGCCATTCGCCCGTGATCGAGGCGCTGACCTGCTTCACCCGGCTGTCCCGCGCGCGGGCATAGGCGTCGAGCTCCATCAGCAGGGCGGTCTTGGCCGGAAAATCCATCTCGCCCAGCGGGTTCACCGGGGAATAGAGCCGCGACTGGGTGGGGCTGGGTGCGGCCGCCCATTCGCCCGAATAGCCGCCGCGCACCGGGGCCACGGCCTCGGCCGCGCGGGCCAGTGCGGCCTCGCTCAGCTCCCCGGCATGGGCATAGCCCGCGGCCTCGCCAGCCACGGCGCGCAGGCCGAAACCCTGGGTGGTGTCGGAACTGGCGGAGCGGATGCGCCCGTCATCCAGGCTGATCGCCTCGCTTTCCCGGTATTCCAGGAACAGCTCGCCATCCTCCATGCCCTTGAGCGCGCCCGCGACCCGCGCCTCGGCCGCCGCGCGGTCCAGCTGGGAAAAGAACAGGGCATCGGTGGCGGCAAGCGCGTCGGTCATGCGGGCTCCGGCGGTATCACGCGGTCGGCGGGGAAACGGATGAGGGCGGTGGTGCCCTCTCCCCGCCTGCTGTGCAAGGTCAGGGTGCCACCCTGCGCCTCCGTCAGCATCCGCGCCAGGGGCAGGCCGAGCCCCGTGCCCTCGAAGCGCCGGGCCAGGCTGTCATCCAGCTGCTGGAAGGGCTGGAAGGCGCGGGGGATGTCGGCATCATGCATGCCGATGCCGCTATCCGCGACGATGATGGCCCAGCCGCCATCCGCCACCGGCTCCGCGCCCAGCACCACGCGCCCGCCCGAGGGGGTGAACTTCACCGCATTGGCCAGCAGGTTCAGCAGCACCTGCCGCAGGCGCCGGTCATCTCCCCGCAGCGCCGGCATCTGCGCCGGCAGGCGGAGGCTGAGCTGCAGCCCCGCCTGCTCGGCCTCGCCGCGCATCACCCCGCCCACGCCCTGCAGCAGGGCGCGCAGGTCCACCCGCCCCTCCTGCACCGGCAGGCTTCCCTGCTCGGCCTTGGCCAGGTCCAGTATGTCGTTGATGAGGGAGAGCAGGTGCTTGCCCGCCTCATGGATGCTGGCCACGTATTCCTCGCGGCGCGGCGCGTCCGGGTCGCGCTGCAGCGCCTCCGCGAAGCCGATCACGGCCGTCAGCGGCGTGCGCAGCTCATGGCTCATGGTGGCCAGGAAGCGGGATTTGGAGGCATTGGCCTGCTCGGCCGCGTCGCGCGCGCGCTCCAGCTCGGCCCGCACCGAGCGGTCCTCGGTCACGTCGGTATAGGTCAGCACGAAGCCGCCGCTCGGGATCGGCTGGCTCACGACATCGAGGATCTGGCCGAGCGGGGTCTGGCGCTGGCGGCGGCTGGGCTGGCGGCGGTCCATCGCCAGGTATTCCTGGGCGGCCTCCACGGCCTCCGCCCCCACGCCGTAGGACCCGTTGGCGAGCAGCCCCATCACATAGTCGCGGAAATGCGTGCCGGGGCGCAGCAGCGCCTCATCCAGCAGCAGCATGTCGCGCAGCACGTCATTGGCGGCCAGCAGCCGGTTCTCGCCATCGAACAGGCAGACGCCGTGGCCGATGTTCTCCAGCATCGCGCCCAGCACCTCGGCGCGGCGCTTGGCCTCGGATTCAGCCCGCGCGAGGCGCGAGCTGTCGGTCATGGAGACGACGAAACCGCCATCGGCCGTGGGGTCGGAGGTGATTTCCAGCAGCCGCCCGTCCGGCGACACGCGCTGGTGCGCATGCGACATGGTGCGGTCCAGCGCCAGCTGCCAGTCATGCTGGGCGCGGCCGATCTCGGGCGGGCCGAAGGCACCGGCGGCGAGCTGCAGGGACAGCACTTCCTCGATGCTGCGGCCGGGCGTGGTGTGCAGGTCGGCCACGCCCGTCAGCTCCGCCGCCAGCCGGTTGGCCGCCAGCACCCGCCGGTCGGGCCCGTACAGGACCAGCCCGTGGCGGATGTTCTCCAGCATGGCCTGCAGCAGGTTGGCGCGCGCCCGGGCCTGTTCCTGGGCGTTCTGCAGATCCGTGATGTCCGTCACGACCCGCAGCAGGTTGCCGCCTTCCAGCTGCTGCACCAGCACGTCCACCACCTGGCCGCAGACGCGCCGGCGCACATAGTGGCCGGGCTGCAGCGCCGTGGGCAGGCTGAAGCCGAGGAAAGCCTGCCGCTCCTCCTCGGAGGCATAGCCCTCGCGCTCCGCCTGGGTGCGCAGCACGTCGATGATGCTGACACCGGGGCGAAGCTCATCCTCGCTCATGCGCGCGATGCGGTTGGCGTTGCGGTTCACCGCCAGCACGATGCCGTTGGCATCGGTCAGCACCACCGATTGCGGCAGCCCCTCCAGCATCGTGTTCATCAGCCGCGCCTGGTCGTTCAGGCGGGTTTCGGCCTCGGTGATCTCGGTGATGTCGGTGTAGGTGCGCAGAACGCCGCCATCGGGCAGCGGATCGTTCACCACCTCGATGATGCGCCCGTTCGGGCGGCGGCGGACATAGCGGCCCACCACCAGATGCCAGTCCGTGTCCACGCGCTGGATCATCTGGCGCGTCGCCTCGGAATCCGGGAACTCCCCGGTCTGCACCTGCAGGGCGAACAATTCGCGCAGCGTGACGCCGGGCACGAACTGGTCGGTGCCCAGGCCGCACATCTCGGCCGCCAGCCGGTTGGCCGCGACCACGCGCCCCGCATTGTCGAACAGCGCCAGGCCGTGGCGCATGCCGTCCAGCATGACGCGCATGCGATCCGCCTGCAGGCTGAGCTCATCCTGGGCGGCGACGATGTCCGTGATGTCCGAATAGGTCCGCACGAAACCCCCGCTGGGCAGGGGGTCGGTGGTGATCTCGATGGTGCGGCCGTTCGGGCGGGTGCGGCGGTAACGCTCGGGCCCGCGCCAGGGCTGGGCGGGACGGCGGGCCAGGAACTCCTGCTTCTGCTGCTCCTCCAGCCCGAACTCGCCCGCCTCAAGCTGCGCCAGGCGGATGGCGCTGAAGGGCGTGCCCGGCACCATCACCTCGGCCGGCACGCCGCTCATCTCCGCCGCCAGCCGGTTGGAGGCGATGAGCGTGCCGTCGTCGTGATAGAGCGCGATGCCGTGCCGGATGCCATTCAGCATCTTGTCCAGCGTATCGGCGTGCTGGGCGGTGTCGCGGCGGGCCTGGTACAGCTCCGTCTGGTCGGAAATGGTGATGACGTGCCCGCCATCGGGCAGCGGCGCGCGCCGCACCGCCACCCAGCGCCCGTCGGGGCGCGGCCGCTCCAGCATCACGGGCTTGGACATGTCGTCGAGGATGTTACGCACGATATCGCCCGGTTCGCCCGGGCCGAACTCGCCGGCCTGCGCGCGGGCCTGGAGCCGGGGCTCCATCGGATCACCGGGATGGACGGGGCTGTCGGAGTAGATGCGGTTGTAGGCGGCGTTGACGTAGCGGGCCCGCCGCTCCGGCCCCCAGACGATGACGCCGACGGGCAGCGCCTCCAGGATCACCTCGGCCACATGGGCCGCGGTGGGGCGCGGCGCGGGAAGCTCCGTCCCGTCATCCATGGCGCGGTGACCGGAGCCGGTGAAGGGCCAGCAGCCCCATGGTCAGGACCAGCACGGCCACGCCCTGGTGCAGCGTGCCCAGGCTGACCGGCACGACCAGCAGCAGCGTGGCCACACCCAGCGCGTATTGCAGCAGCACGGCCCCCAGCAGGCCGAGCACCGCGAACCGCACGGGGCCCGCCGGAAGCCGCTTCGCGGCGGAAACCCCGGCGCCGATCGCGGCCAGCAGCGTCAAGGTCGCGAGCAACCGGTGATTGAACTGCACCGCCCCGATATTCAGCGTGAAGTTGTGCCAGAACGGGGTCATCGAGCCGTAGCCGTCAGGCACCAGCGCCCCGTCCATCAGCGGGAAGGTATTGTAGGTGAAGCCCGCCTTGGTGCCGGCGACGAAGCCGCCCGCCAGCATGGTCGCCACCGACAGGCCGAAGGCCCAGCCCACCTGGCGACGGATGGAGCCGCGCTTCGCCTCCGCCGCCGGCGGCAGGGCGGTGGCCGCGGGCCACAGCAACCCGAAGGCCGTCCAGACGATGACGCCATAGAGCAGGAAGGCCATGCCGAGATGCGCCACCAGCCGATAGGGCGAGACGGCCGTGCTGCCGTCATCGAAGCCGGAGGCGACCATGAACCAGCCGATACCCCCCTGCGCGCCGCCCAGCACGAACAGCAGCCCCATGCGCGGCAGCAGGCTGCGGGGAATGGCGCCGCGCCACCAGAACCAGAGGAAGGGCAGCAGATAGGCGAAGCCCAGCATCCGCCCCCAGAAGCGGTGGATCCACTCCAGCCAGAAGATCTGCTTGAAGCCCTCGATGCCGAAACCGGCGTTCACCAGCTGATATTGCGGGATGGTGCGATACAGATCGTACAGGCGCTGCCACTCGGCCTCGCTCATCGGCGGCAGGATGCCGCGCAGCGGCGCCCATTCCATGATGGACAGGCCGGAGCCGGTCAGCCTGGTGGCGCCGCCAAGCGCCACCATGACCCAGATCAGCCCCGCGACCACCAGCAGCCACCAGGCCACGGGCCGCAGGGAATGGGTGGAATCGCCAGGAGAACGCGCATCGAAAGGCATGATGCGCCATATTAGGCATCAACACGTTGTTGTGCATCCTGTGGTTCTGCGCATCACCGGCAGGGCCGCACGGTGCGCGCGGCGGATTGTGGAGCGCCCGGTTGCCTGCTACCGCCCCCCGCATGACCGCTCCGGCCGCCGTGCCCCTCATTTCCGTCGTCGTGCCCGTCCGCAACGAGGCCCCCAACATCGCCCCCCTGGTGGCGGAGATCAGGGCTGCCTTGGCGGATACACCTCACGAAATTGTGTACGTGAACGACGGCAGCACCGACACGACGGAGCAGGAACTGGCGGCCTGCGGCGTGCGCTGGCTGCGCCACGCGCACAGCTGCGGCCAATCCGCCGCCGTGGTCAGCGGCGTGAAGGCCGCCCGCGGCACCTGGATCGCGACGCTGGACGGCGACGGCCAGAACGACCCGGCCGACATTCCCCGCCTGCTGGCCCGCGCCCAGGCGGAGGGCGGCGACATCCTGATCGCCGGCCACCGGGTGAACCGCAAGGACACGGCGGTGAAGCGCTTTTCCAGCCGCATCGCCAACCGCGTGCGTGCCCGGCTGCTGCGGGACGCGACACCCGATACGGGTTGCGGGCTGAAGGTGTTCCCCCGCGCGCTGTTCCTGGAGCTTCCGCATTTCGACCACATGCACCGCTATCTGCCCGCGCTGGTGCTGCGCCAGGGCGGGCGCGTGGTCAGTGAGCCGGTGAACCACCGCCCGCGCACGCGCGGCGTCTCCAACTACGGCACGCTGGACCGGCTGGCCGTGGCCTTCATGGACCTGATCGGGGTGGCGTGGCTGCAGCGGCGCTGGAAGCGCCCGGTGGTCGAGGCGCGCTCGGGAGAATGAACCGCGTCTGGTCCTCGCTGCTGAAGCTGCTGGTGATGGCCGGCGGGCTGGCGGCGGCGGGGCTGCTGCTGCGCCTGCTGGCCGAGGTGCCGGCCACCGCCCAGGGCGCCGCCTGGGTCGACCGCTACATCCGCGACGAAGGCCTGCTGGGTGAGGCGATCTTCCTGATCGCGGGCGGGCTCGCGACGGCGCTGGGCCTGCCCCGGCAGTCGGTGGCCTTCCTGGGCGGCTATGCCTTCGGGGCGGTGCTGGGCACGGGGCTCGGGCTGGGCGCGCAGGTGCTGGGGGCTGCGCTGGCCTATCTGTGGGCGGGTGCCGTCGGGCGGGGCTGGGCGGAACGCCGCCTCAACGGGCGTTTCGGCCCCCGGCTGCGGCCGATGGTGGACCGGCTGCGGCGCGATGCCTTCGCGGCCACCCTGGCGCTGCGGCTGCTGCCGGTGGGCAACAACCTGGCGCTGAACCTGGTGGCGGGGCTCGCGGCCATCGGGCTGTGGCCGTTCCTGGCGGGGTCGGCCATCGGCTACCTGCCGCAGACGCTGATCTTCGCGCTGCTGGGCAAGGGCGTGCGGGTCGACGGCTTCTGGCAGATCGCGGTGGCGGGCGGGCTGTTCGTGGTCTCCGCCGTGATCGGGCTGTGGATGTTCAGGCGGCAGCCCGCCGACCCTACTGCCTGATCACCAGCGGCGGCGCGGCCTCACGCGGGCGGGCTTCCACCCAGCCCTCCACATAGCCCACCTTCACCGCCACCATCACCAGCGCCGCCAGCGGCGCCGCCAGCACCACGCCGATCAGGCCGAAGCCGCTGCCCATCAGCGCCTGCGCGCCGAGCAGATAGGCCGGCGACAGATCCGCCGTGCGGCTCTGCACCATGGGCGTCAGGATATTGCCCTCGATGTTCTGCGACAGCACGAACAGGCCGATCACCCAGGGCACCAGGGACGGGTCCTGCCCCAGCGCCACCAGGATGGCCGGCACCACGGAGATGATCGGCCCGATATAGGGAATGAAGCCGAAGATCGCGGCGATCACGGCCAGCAGACCCGCCAGCGGCACCCCCAGCGCCCAGAGGCCGCTGCCGATGAACACGCCCGTCACGGCCATCGCGAACATCTGCCCGCCGAGCCAGCCGCGCAGCACGCGCCCTGCCTCATCCATCAGTTCCAGCATGCGCGGGCGCGCAGCGGGTGAGACCAGCCGCAGCGCCGCGCGGCGATAGGTGCCGGGGTCGGAGGCGAGGTACAGGCCGAGCAGCACGATCAGCACCACGTCGCCCAGGCCGCCCAGCACGCCGCCCAGGCTGGTCACGGCGATGCTCGCCACCTGGCCCGCGGCCGCATCATCCGGGATCAGCCGGCGCGGATCGACCTGCTGGATGACCCATTGCCCCCAGCTGTACTGCGAGAGGCTGCGCCGCACGCTGTCCATCAGCCCCGGCAGTTCCTGGCGGAAGCTGTTGGCCTGGGCCGTCAGCGCATCCGCCGCCAGCCAGAACACCAGCCCCATGATGAGCAGCGCGAGCACCGACACGAGTGCCACGCCCCAGCCCTCACCGATGCCCAGGCGGTGGGCCAGCGGGCAGGCTAGGCCCCGGATGCCGACGGCCAGCAAGGCACCCGCGAAGACCACCAGCACCACGCCGGAGGCCAGGGTGAACACCACCAGCAGCACGGCCAGCAGGATGAGGACGGAAATCAGGGTGCGCGACATGGCAGGCTGAATGCTTCCGGGGGCGGAAAGTTGCCCGCCGGCGGTAAAAGCTCAGCCGGCCAGCCTGCGCTGCCAGAGGCACAGCAAGGGGGTGACGGCCAGCTCCATGACCAGCGCGGCGGCCATGGGCGCCGACGGCACGCCATCGGCCGCGAGGCCGCCCAGCCGGGCGAGCCCGCCCAGCACCACCAGCCCGGTCAGCAGGGCGAAGCGCCGGCCCCGGCGCTCGATACCGGGAATGCAGGACCAGAACCCCAGACCGATCGCCAGCAACAGGCCCGACAGATAGCGGAAATGACTGCCGGCATCGGCACCGCCGACATCCAGCCCCAGCGCCGCGGGGCCGCCCAGCGCCCCTGCCCCGCCGGCCAGCACCGGAACCAGCCCGCCCACGGCCACCGCGCCTTGCAGCAGAAGCCGGGACGGGAGGGCCATGTCAGTAGCTGCGCGGCATGCCCAGGACGTGCTCGCCGATATAGGACAGCACCAGGTTCGTGCTGATCGGCGCCACCTGGTACAGGCGGGTTTCGCGGAACTTGCGCTCCACGTCGTATTCCTCGGCGAAGCCGAAGCCGCCATGGGTCTGCACGCAGGCCTCGGCGGCGGCCCAGCTGGCGTCGGCCGAGAGCATCTTGCCCATATTGGCCTCCTCGCCGCAGTTCTCACCGGCCTCGAACTTGGCCAGGCCCTTGTGCACGATGGCCTCGGCCGCGCGCATCTGGGCATAGGCCTTGGCGATCGGGAACTGCACGCCCTGGTTCTGGCCGATCTGGCGGCCGAACAGCACGCGCTCCTTGGAATAGGCGACCGCCTTGTTGATGAACCACTTGGCGTCGCCGATGCATTCGCTCGCGATCAGCAGGCGCTCGGCGTTCATGCCGTCCAGGATGTAGCGGAAGCCCTTGCCCTCGACGCCCACCAGGTTCTCGGCGGGCACTTCCATGTTGTCGAAGAACACTTCGCAGGAATTGTGGTTCATCATGGTGCGGATGGGGCGGATGGTCAGGCCCTTGCCCAGCACCTTGCGCATGTCGACGATGAAGGTGGACAGGCCCTCGGTCTTCTTGGCTTCCTGGCCCTTGGGCGTCGTGCGGGCCAGCAGCAGCATCAGGTCGCTGTGTTCGGCGCGGCTGGTCCAGATCTTCTGGCCGTTGACGATGTACTTGTCGCCTTCCTTGCGCGCGAAGGTGCGCAGGTTGGTGGTGTCGGTGCCGCTGGTGGGCTCCGTCACGCCGAAGGCCTGCAGGCGCAGCTCACCGGAGGCGATCTTGGGCAGGTACTCGGCCTTCTGGGCCGGGCTGCCGTGCTTCAGGATGGTGCCCATGATGTACATCTGGGCGTGGCAGGCGGCGCCGTTGGCGCCCTCGGCCTGCACCGTCTCCAGGATGGCCGCCGCCGCCGAGAGCGGCAGGCCCGCGCCGCCGAACTCCTCGGGGATCAGCGCGCCGAGGTAGCCGGCATCGGTCAGTTCCTTGACGAATTCGGTCGGATAGCCGCGCACCTCATCCAGCTTGCGCCAGTATTCGCCGGGGAAACGGGCGCAGAGCTTGCGCACTTCCTCGCGGATTTCGGGATGGGATTCGGCTTGCGTGGACGTCATCGGGAACCTGCGTATCAAGGAGCGTTGATTGCCCGCCAATCTGCCCGCGGATCAGGCTTGCGGGAAGCCCGGTCCGCCCGCGAGCAGCTATAACGGATTTGGCATGCTCGACAGCAGCTGCCCGTCCCATACCTTGCTGCTGACCATGTCGGTCACCTCGTCGCGCAATACCTCGGCGAAACGCCTGACGGCGTGGCTGGCCTGGCGGCCGAGCGGCTGCGCCACCACCAGCTTGCGCGACAGATGCGGGTCTATGATGGGGGCGGCGGCGAGCAGCCCGGCCTGCACCTCCGCATGCACCGCGGCCAGCGGCAGGATGGTGGCGCCGAGCCGGCGCTGCACCAGCCCCTTCAGCACCTGCAGCGCGTCGGCCTCGACGGGGATGTCGAGCGTCAGCCCGCGTTGCCGCGCCTCGCGCTCGACCAGGATGCGCAAGCCGTGCTGCGGGCCAGGCAGAACCAGCCGGTGCTGCACCACATCCGGGAAGGACACGGCATGGTGCGGCACCGCGTCCGGCCCCGTGGCGGTCACGAAGCACAGGTTCTCCACCAGCAGCGGGCTGAAACGGATATTGGCCCCCTGCTCCGTGCCGTAGACGACCGCGATATCCACCTCGCCGCTGTGCAGCCAATCCAGCAGATAGCCGCTGAAGGCGGGCACCACGCGCAGCGTCACCTGCGGGTACAGCGCGAGGAACCGCTCGATCAGGCGGGTCGCCAGCACGTCGCCCACGGTGGGCGGCATGCCGAACACCACCCGGCCGCGCACGGCGGCGGCCTCGGTGATCAGATCGGCGCGGGTCTCCTCGATCTGGCGCAGGATGCTGCTGGCACGGCCGCGCAATACCTCGCCCGCATGAGTCAGCACCATGCCGCGCCCATGGCGGGTGAACAGCGGGGTCTTCAGCTCCTCCTCCAGCAGGCGGATCTGCCGGCTGAGGGCGGGCTGGGCCACGCGCAGCCGGTCCGAGGCGCGGCTGAGGCTGCCGAGTTCGGCCACCTGCATGAAGGTGTTGAGCTGGCGGAGGTCCATGGCCGCGATATAAATCCGGCATATCTCATCGAGCAACTGGATATTCCTGCGATGGGCCTGCCGCACGCTAGAAGCGACGCCGCACAGCAGGGGGAGGCCCATGGACACCGAAACAGCCGTGAACTGGCAGCAGGACGTCTTCGACGTGCTGAAGGCCGCGGGCGTGAAGCACATCGTCTATGTGCCCGATGCCGGGCATTCCACGGCCATCCGACTGGCCGAGGCCGACAGCGACATCCACTCCGTGGTGCTGACCACCGAGGAAGAGGGTATCGGCTACCTCGCCGGGGCCTGGCTGGGCGGTGAGCGCGGCGCGCTGCTGATGCAGTCCTCGGGCGTCGGCAACTGCATCAACACCCTGGCCCTGCCGGCCTGCGCGCGGTTTCCGCTGCTGATGGTGGTGACGATGCGCGGCGACTGGGCCGAGTTCAACCAGTGGCAGAACCCGATGGGCCAGGCCACCGAGCCCGCGCTGAAGCTGATGGGCGTGATGACCTGGCGCGCGGACCGGCCCGAACAGGTGCGCCCCCTGCTGGAGGGTGCGGCCACCATGGCCTTCAACGGCGACACCGCCTGCGCGGTGCTGCTGGGCCAGCAGCTGATCGGCAAGAAGGAGTGGGTGAAGTGAGCATCGGGGGACATCTGGACCGCCGCGCGGTCGTGACCGAGCTGCTGCGCGATCGCGGCGAGTTGGCGGTGGTGACGGGGCTCGGCTCGCCTTCCTATGACGTGATGGCCGCCGGCGACCATAAGCTGAACTACTATCTGTGGGCCGCCATGGGCAGCGCCGCGACGGTGGGGCTGGGCCTGGCCACCGCCCAGCCCGACCGCCCGGTGCTGGTAGTGACGGGCGACGGCGAGCAGATGATGGGGGTGGGGGCGCTGGCCACCATCGCGCTGCGCCGCCCGGCCAATCTCGGCATCATCGTGCTGGACAACGGCCATTTCGGTGAGACCGGCATGCAGCCCAGCCACGCCGGACAGGGCGTGGAGCTGGCGCGCGTGGCGGCCGCCTGCGGCTTTCCGCACAGCCAGGTGGTGACGGAGATGGACGACGTCCCTGCCCTGCGCGCCCGCATCCAGGCGCGCTCGGGCCTGTTCCTGGCGACCGTCAAGATCCGCGCGGAGAACCCGCCCCGCGCCCTGCCGCCGCGCGACGGCGTCTACATCAAGAACCGCTTCCGAGAGGCGCTGGGCTTCGCGCCCAACTGAGCCTCAGCCAGCGCGGCGGAGGCGATAGAGCCCGACATCGATCGCCCCCGCCCGGAAGCCGCCCTCGCAATAGGCGAGATAGTAGCGCCACAGCCGCTGGAAACGCTCATCCAGCCCCAGCCGCGTCACTTCCGGCAGCACGGCCAGGAAGCGTTCGTGCCACTCGGCCAGCGTCCGGGCATAGCTGTGGCCGAAGCGCTCCTCATGGTCCAGCACCAGCCCGGCCGTGGCGGCCTGCCGGTGCAGAATGCCCACCGTGGGCAGCATCCCGCCCGGGAAGATGTGGCGCTGGATGAAATCGGGCTGGCGGCGATAGGTGTCGAAACGCCGGTCCTCGATGGTGATGACCTGGATGACCGCGGTGCCGCCCCGCAGCAGCCGGTCATGCAGCATCTGGAAATAGGCGGGCCAATAGGCCTCGCCCACCGCCTCGAACATCTCGATCGAGACGATGCGGTCGAAGCGCTCCGTCACGTCGCGATAATCCTGCAGGCGCAGATCCGCGCGGGGCGCGAGGCCGCCCTTCTCCAGCCGGGCCTTCGCGTGGCCGAGCTGGGAGGGTGAGAGCGTGACGCCCGTCAGCCGCGCATCGCTCGTGGTCAGCAGCCGTTCCGCGAGCCCCCCCCAGCCGATGCCGATCTCCAGCACGCTGTCGCCGCCGCCGAGCTCCAGCAGCGCGATGGCGCGGTCCTGCTTGGCGGTCTGGGCCTCGTCCAGCGTGGTGTCGGCATCGCGGTAGATGCCGGAGGAATAGGACATGCCGGCATCGAGCCAGGAGGCGAAGAACTCATTGCCCAGGTCATAATGGGCGATGATGTTGCGCCGGCTGCCGGAGCGGTTGTTGGCGCGCAGCGCGTGCAGCAGCCGGTTCCACAGCCGTGCGGCCAGGTTGCCGCGCGCGGCGGTGTCCAGCGTCTCGCCGTTCACGGCGGCCAGCTCCACCAGCGTGGCCAGGTCCGGGCTCGACCAGTCGCCGTCGCCATAGGCCTCGGCGAAGGCGACGTCGCCGCCGAAGAACAGCCGCGACAGCGCCCGCCAGCGATGCAGGTTCAGCGCCGCTTCGGGCCCGGGCAAAGCCGCGCGGTGGTGCCACTGCCGGCCATCCGGGGTGGTGATGGTCAGCGCGCCATGATGCAGGCTGGCGCACAGCCGCGCGAAAAGCGCGCGGTGCAGCCGGCCATAGCGGCCTGCATCCGGCAGGGCTGCGGCATCCTGGACGGCATCGCTCATGATCGGCGCCTCTCACTCCGGACAGGCGCGGTGGGGGGCAGGCCGGGCGAGGCAACGGCGCGGCATGCCCACGCCATGCGCGGGCAGTCCAGCTCACAGAGGGGGCGCGCTGCGCCCCGTAACTCCGCCGTGCTCAGCCCTGCCCGCAAGTCATCCCCATGAATTCCCGCGCCGATTTGGACGGCATGCTAACAAGCAGGCCGCCCGCCCGGCAACGGGCGCGGGGTCACTGCTTCTCCACACCCCAGAACAGCGGGATGCTGGAGGGGATGAGGTTGCGGATATTGTTCCGCCATGCGGCAGGCGCAACGAACTGCCCCCACATCAGCGCGGGCGTGTTCTCGAAGGCGATGGCGGAGATCTGGCGGGCCAGATCCTGGCGCTCCGCATCGGTCTGCGCGCGCGGAAAGGCGGCAAACAGCGGCACCATGCGCTGGTCGCAGCTCCAGCCCGCATAGTCCACGCAATTGCCCGACAGGTAGAAATGCGTGGGCGGCGCGGCGAGATCGAAGCCCGAGGCCGTGACGCCGAACAGGTGCCAGCCCTCTCGCCGGCCGCGCCGGTTCAACAGCGTGCCCCAGTCCATCGCCTGCAGATCAACGTTGAAGCCCGCCTGGCGCATCAGATCGGCCGCGACGGCCGAGGAGACTCGCAGCGCCTCGAGATCCGTCGCCTGGAGAATCACGATGGGTTCGTTGTTGTAACGGGTGCGGCGCAACGCCTCCCGCGCGGCGGCCACGGAGGGGTTGGCCGCGATGCCGGCACCCTCGGTGTTCTCCAGCGGCGTGCCGCACATGAACCACGACACGCAGCCCGGCTGCACCAGCCGCTCGGGCAGGCCGAGCGCGGTCAGCACCGTTGACTGGTCGAACAGCCGCCACAGCACGCGGCGGATCTCGGGGTCGTTGAAGGGGGGTGCCGCGTGGTTCAGCCGGTAATAGCCCTGATAGGCGTTCATGCCGCCCGGCCCGTTCACGGTGATGCGGCGGTTGCGCTCCAGCACCTGGATCATGTCGAAGGAGGGGCTCTGGATATAGTCGATCTCGCCCGCCTGCAGGGCCGCGGCCGAGGTCGCGCCATCAGGCATCACGATCAGTTCCAGCCCCTCGATGTTCACCCGCTTGCCGCCGGCCAGGAAGTCCGCCGGTTCGTCGCGCGGCACGTAGCGCGGGTTGCGGTCCAGCACGATGCGGTCGCCGGGGCGATAGCGGTCGGCGCGGAACACGAAGGGGCCGGAACCCACGATCTCCGTCACGCGGCCGTCGCCGGCGGCGCGCGCGATGCGCTCGGGCATCATGAAGGGCACGGGGGTGTTGGGGCGGCCCAGTGCCTCCAGCACCAGGCCGAAGGGCTGCTTCAGCTTCAGCACGAAGCTGCGCGCGTCGGTGGCTTCGAGCGTATCGGTGGCCGCCGCCAGGAGCCGCCCCATGCCCGCGCGCGGCATCCAGCGCCGCAGCGAGGCCACGCAATCGGCCGCCGTCACCGGCGTGCCGTCATGCCACGTCAGGCCCGGGCGCAGGGTGAAGGTGTAGGTCATGCGGTCATCGGAAATGACCGTGTCCTGCACCATCTGCGGCCGCACCTCGCCATTGGCCGCGAGGCCGAACAGCGTGTCGTAGACCATGTAGCCGAAGGCGCGCGTGATGTAGGCGGAGGTGCCGTGCGGGTCGAGGGTGGCGACCTCCGCCTCCAGCACGGCGCGCAGCGGGGCGGCGCGGCCGGGCTGCGGCGCGAACGCCAGTAGGACCAGGGCCAGGGCGACAAAACGCGGTAACTTCATGCGGTTCTCCATCGGCGCCTGACGGCGCGGTGGTGCTGACCGTGTGCGCATTCCCTGATCCGAGGCTCGCATGGCAGGCCGGGGCTGGCTATGCGGCAAAGATGAAAGCTCGGTAGTGTGAGGGCGCGACAGAGGGGGTGACCTGGCGATGTGCGACACGATGGTGGCCCTGCCGCCCACGACCGCCACTGGCGGCGTGCTGTTCGCCAAGAACAGCGACCGTGAGCGCAACGAGGCGCAGTTCCTGCAGTTCCGCCCGGGCGCGCGGCATGCGCCGGGCCGCGTCCGCTGCAGCTATATCGAGATCGACGAGGCGCCCGAGACCCTGCCGGTGCTGCTCAGCCGCCCCTTCTGGTGCTGGGGGGCGGAGATCGGGGCCAATGCGGCGGGGGTGGTCATCGGCAATGAGGCGGTCTTCGCGCGCATCGCCCCCAACCGGGAACCCGCGCTGATCGGCATGGACCTGGTCCGGCTGGGGCTGGAGCGCGCCGCAACGGCCGAGGCCGCCGTGCAGGTCATGATCGACCTGCTGGAACGCCACGGCCAGGGCGGCGATTGCGGCCACCTGCATGAGCATTTCTACGACAACGCCTTCATGGTGGCCGACCGCACCGGCGCCTTCGTGCTGGAGACGGTGGGCCGCTTCTGGGCGGTGGAGCGCGTCTCCGGCGCGCGCGCCATTTCCAACGCGCTGTCGATCACGCCCGGCGGGGCATACCGCGCGAGCCCTGCCCTGCTGGCCGATGCCGGGGTGGGCAGCGCCGCCGAACTCGACATGACCGCCTATCTGGACGAGGAGCGCGACGCGCAATCGCGCGGCCGGCTGCGCTGCGCCCGCGCCACCGATGTGATGGCCGCCAAGGCGGGCCGGCTGGGGCGCGCGGACATGATGGCGCTGCTGCGCGACCACGGACCCGTCGGTGCGGGCTGGCACCCGGCCGATACGGTGGGCCGCACCATCTGCATGCATGCGGGCGGGCCGGACCGGCGCTCGGCCAGCGTGGCCTCGATGGTGGCGGAACTGCCGGCAGAGGGCGCGCCGCTGTTCTGGGTCACGGGCACCTCCGCCCCCTGCCTGTCGGTGTTCCGCCCGGTGCTGCCGGGCATGGCGCCGCCCGCCCATGGCCCGCGCCCCTCCGACCGGCGCGACCCCGCCAGCCTGTGGTGGCGGCATGAGGCGATGCACCGCGCGGCCGAATGCGGCGATTTCGCCGCCGTGCTGGCCGAGCTGGCGCCCGAGCGCGACGCGCTGGAGGCCCGCTTCGCCGAGCGCATGCGCGACGGCACCGTGGAAGCCATGGCCGAATGCTGGGCCGAGGCCGAAGCCTGGGAGGCCGGCTGGGCGAAGCGCGCCGTCCCGCCCCGGCTGGTGGCGGATGCACCCGAATGGCAGGCGCTGTCCGCCCTGGCAGAGGCGCCCAGCCGCCGCCTCAGCGCGGCCGGATAGTCTCCAGCACCTCCGCCACCGGCAGCACATCGGCGTATTTCGCCGCCATGTCATACAGGTTGGCGAAATGCGGGCTTTCATGCCGGTCGGCGGTGCATTCCTCCGGCACGATCATGCGATAGCCGCAGGAAAGCCCATCCACCACCGTGGCCCGCACACAGCCGGAAGTGGAGCCACCCGTGACCACCACCGTGTCGATGCCGTGGAAGGTCAGCAGGGAACGCAGGTTGGTCTCGAAGAAGGCGGAGGCCATGCGCTTGTTCATCACGATGTCGGCGGGCTCGCGCTCCAGCCTGGGGTCCAGCTCGGCGCGCGGGCTGCCCAGCTTGGTGTTCTGGAGCGCATCCGGCCCCTCGGCACGGGTGCCCCACACGCCGCAATCCTCGCCCGAGGGCAGATAGGCGACATAGGTCCAGACCACGGGCCAGCCGCGCGCGCGAAAAGCGGCGGCCAGGGCGTTCACGTATTCGATCTGGCGCGGGTCGGTCTCATAGGCGCGCGGGTAGGTCTCGGGCTGGGTGTAGGCGCATTGCAGGTCGATGTTCACCAGCGCCGCGCGCTGGCCGAAGCCGAAGCGGCGGGGCGGCGCGGCCTTCAGCGCCTCCCACATCTGCCGCGCGGTCTTGTTCTCCTCGATCATCAGGCGGCCAGGAACTCGTTCCACTTCTCGGTGTAGTAGCCCATGTTGGTGGGCCGCGTGTTCCAGGCATAGATCCGCGCCGCCCGCTCCTCGAAGGAGCCGCCGTCGCGCCCCACCCCGCCATAGAGGCTGGCCTGCAGATCGGCGGCCATGTGCGGCTTGTAGGTATCGACGGTGGAGTAGTAGCCGATCTTGCCCTGCTCCGCCCCGGCATAGCCGTCGAGCCAGAAGTTCAGATAGTCATAGGCGAGATCCAGGTTGCGGCAGGTGGCGCTGATCGCATGCCCGTTGCACCAGGCGCGATAGCCTTCCTTGGCCACGGCATAGCGCATGGGAATGCCCTTCGACGCCACCTCGATCACCACCGGCCACCAGGCATCGGCGATCCAGACCTCCTCCGAGGTCATGAGGTTCACCAGCTCCCCATAGGTGCGCCAGAAGGCGCGGAAATGGCCCTCGCGCTTCTTCTCCTTCAGGAAGTCGGTGACGGTATCGACCTCGGCATTGGTCAGGTTGGTGGGGTCTGCCGGGTTGATCAGGCCCAGCGCCTTCATGCCCAGCACCGCGTCCAGCATGCCCAGCCAGTCGATGGCATAGAGCCCGACCTTGCCGCGCCAGCGGGGGTTGAACAGCTCACCCCAGGACAGCTCGTTGTTCTCGGCCGGGATGTGGCGGGAGTTGTAGCCGATGCTGTCCATCTGGAAGAAGGCCGGGGAGAAGGTGACCTTCGTCTTGCCGGCATCGGCCCACATCATGGTGCCTGGGTTGGCGCCCAGCCCGATGGGGGCGGTGGGCGTGGCGCGTCCCTCCTGGAACAGCGGGTGCAGCTTGGACCAGTTGCGCAGGCGGCTGACATCGATGGGCTGGGTCAGCTGCTCACCGAAGCCGTATTGGGAGAACGGGGCGTCGGTGGTGATGACATCCACCGGCGCCGCCCGCACCCGGTCCATCCGCGCCTGGGTGGAGGGGTTCATCCAGGGCCTGACCCGCGCACCGCTCGTGCGCATGAACTCGCGCAGGATGGGCTCGCGCATCTCGATGGTGGCGCCGGCGAGCTGGATCTCCCGCGCCTGGGCCTGGGCGGGGCGGATCAGCGGGGCCGAGAGCCCGCCCACCAGCAGGGTGCGGCGGGCAACAATGCTGTTCATCGTTCCTGTCTCCTTGTCAGTGGGAAGGCCGACCGCGCAGGGCGCGCGACCGCAGCCAGAAGGCAAAGGTGCAGAGGAAGATCGCCACCAGCGACATCACCGTGGTGACGGTGCCGATGGCGTAGAGCTCGGGCGTGAGTTGCCGGTCGAGCTGCGCCATGACCGCGAGCGGCAGCGTGCCGTCGCTGCCGGCGGTGAACAGGGTGCGGGCATACTCGTCATAGGACAGCGAGAAGCCGAACAGCGCCGTGCCGATCACGCCGGGCAGGATGATGGGCCAGGTGATGCGCCGGAATGCCGTGACGCGCGTGGCGCCCAGCGTCAGTGCCGCTTCCTCCAGCCGCGGGTCGAAGCGGTTGAACACCGCCAGCATCGTCATGAAGCCGAAGGGCAGCGCCCAGCTGACATGCACGACATAGGCCGTGGTGTTCCACGCCCCCTCGATGCCCAGCAACCGGGTCAGGATGGCGAAGCCGAAGCCCACGAGAATGCCCGGCGCCATCAGCCCCAGCAGCAGCAGGTAGAAATACGCCCCGCTGCCGATGAACCGCCCGCGCATCGCCTGCGCCGCTGTGACCGAGAGCACCACCGTGGTCACCGAGCACCCCAGCGCCAGCAGGAAGCTGCGCAGCATGGGCGGCTTGAAGTCGTCGAACAGGTCGGCTTCCCACAGCTTGCGGTACCAGTGCAGCGAGACGCCGTTCATCGGGAAGGTGGTGCCGCCATTCTCTCCGGCAAAGGAGAGCAGGAACATGGTGAACATCGGCAGCCACTGGAACAGCAGGAAGCCGATGGTGACGATGCCGAGCAGCCAGGAGGTGAGGCGGGAGCGGGTTTTCCAGTGCATGGTCAGGCGCGCTCGGGGGCATTTCCCCCGGCCCCCCAGCAAGGGGCGCTGCCCCTTGCATCCCCGCCAGGAGCCGAAAGGCCCCTGGACCCCAGGAGTTTGGTGTCGCTCCTGCTAGGTGTGGCGCTAATTATCTTATAAATATCAATAAGAAACACGTTATCAGGATGTGGCGCCAATGGCTCGGGGTCCAGGGCCGCTACGGTCCTGGCGGGGGTCCAGGGGGCGGCGCCCCCTGGTCCGGGCGAAGCCCCGCCCCCCATCAACCGCCCACCTTCCGGATATCCACGATGCGCAGCGCCACCGCGACCCCCGCCAGCATCACCGCCATCAGCAGCACGGACACCACCGCCGTCGCCCGGATCTGCGAGCCCTCGTAGAACAGCAGAATCAGGTTCCCCAGGAAGGCCAGCTTGTTGCCGCCCACGGTGGTCACGGTGATGAAGTCCGCCAGCACGTTCAGGAACACCAGCACCTGCCCGATGACGATGCCCGGCAGGGTCAGCGGCAGGATGATGCGGCGGAACACGGTGAAGGGGCTGGCCTTCAGCGTCATCGCGGCCTCACGCAGGGCGGGCGGGATGCTGTTCAGCATGTAGACCACCGGCCCGCTGGCCAGCAGCGTATAAAGCGAGACCTGCGCCATCGACACGCCCAGGCGCGAGTAGAGGAAAGCCTGGATCGGCTGCTCGATGAGGCCCGCCGCCAGCAGCGCCTGGTTCAGCAGCCCGTTCACGCCCAGGAACGGCACGAAGGCGATGGCCCGGATCAGCGTGCTGGTCCAGAACGGGATGACGAAGGCCAGGAACAGCGCGGTGCGCCAGGCCGGGCTCGTCACCTTTACCGTCAGGAAATAGGCGATGCAGTAGCCCAGCACCCCGGTGATGCCCATGATCATCGCGGCCTGGGCCAGCGTATCCAGCATCAGCGCGCGATAGCTGCCGTTGGACAGGAAGCGCGCGTAATTGTCGAAGGTGATGGGGTTGTCGGGCGACACGCTCTGCCCGCCCCAGAGCGAGACCCACAGGATCAGAAGCGTGGGCAGCACGACGGCCGCCAGCATCCACAGCCCGGCCGGGACGGCCAGCCAATAGGCGGCGGCGGAACGGGGCCTGATGCTGCTCATGCGTGCAGCACCCCGTCCTCGGCCTTCCAGCCGAAGGTGACGAGCTCACCGGCGAAGACGCTCTGCGGCAGGGCGCCGAACTGGTCCCATTTGATGGTCGCACCCGAGCGGGTTTCCAGCACATGCCGGCGATAGGCCCCGAAATACTCGACCAGCGTGCAGCGCAGGCTGATGCGGTTGGGCAGTTCATCGGCCGCTGCCTCCTGCAGCCGCTCGGCCCGCACCGAGAAACTGACGGGGCTGCCGGCGGCCGGCACCGCGCGCCCGTTCAGCGGCACGGCAAAGCTGCCGTCCTCCGTGCGGATGTCGAGCAGGCCGTCGCGCGCGCCCTGGGCCTGGCCGCGCAGGATGTTGTTGCCCTGGATGAAGCCCGCCACGAAGGCGGTGCGCGGGCGGGACAGCACCTCCTCCGGCCTGCCCTGCTGCTCGATCCGCGCATGGTTCATGACCACCACCTGGTCACCCAGGGAGAACGCCTCGTTCTGGTCATGCGTCACCCAGATGAAGCTGATGCCGCTGCGCTTCTGCAGCGCCTTCAGCTCCAGCATCACCGTCTCACGCAGGGAGTAGTCGAGCGCGCCGATCGGCTCATCCAGCAGCAGGATGCGGGGCTCCGTGATCATGGCGCGAGCGAGGGCCACGCGCTGCTTCTGCCCGCCCGACAGCTGAGAGGGCCGGCGGTCGGCCAGATGCGCGATCTCGAAGGCGCCCAGAACCTCGGCCACGCGGCGCGTGATCTCGGCGCGGGGCTTCTTCTGCATCTCCAGCCCGAAGCCCACCTGCTTTGCCACGCTCATATGCGGGAACAGGGCGAAATCCTGGAACATCATCGCGATGTCGCGCTGCCAGGGCGGGTCGGCCGTCACCTCCCGCCCGCCGATCAGGATGTCGCCGCTGTCGGGCTCCTCCAGCCCGGCCACGCAGCGCAGGGTGGTGGTCTTGCCGCAGCCGGAGGGCCCGAGCAGGCAGACGAACTGCCCCTTCGGCACCTGGAGGGAAACGCCGTCCACGGCGGTAAAGCCGCCGTAGCGCTTGCGGATGTCGCGCAGCTCGAGGTCGAGCTGCGGCAGGGCTGCGGGCGCGGCCATCCGGTCAGGCCGCGGCCAGCACGTCCTGCCGGCTTTTCATCAGGGGCTGGATACGGGTGCCGAACTGCTCCATGCCGATCAGGAAGTCGTCGAAGGTCAGCATCACGCCCTCCAGGCCACGGATCGCCGCCAGTTCATCCATGTGTTTCGCGATGGTCTCGTAGGAGCCGATGAGGCGCAGCATGTTGGTGGGCACGCGGTCAGAGCGGACCATGCGGCCCACGGTGGAATGCGCCTCGGCCTTCACGTCGGCGCCCGCCTGCGCGTCGCGCCAGGCCAGGGCGTCCAGGTCCGTGCCCTCCACGTAATGCTGCCACTTGGCCATGGCGGCCTCATCGGTCTCGTCGGCGATGATCATCATCAGCAGCATCGCCTTGCAGTCCGCCCCCGCTGCCTCATTCGCCGCGATCAGCCGGTCGGTGTGCTGGCTGACCTGGGACACATCGTTGATGCCGCCCGCGCTGATGAAGTTGTAATCGGCATAGTCGGCCGCGAACTTCATGCCCCGGTTGGACTGCCCGGCGGAGATGATGTCGATCTTGCCCGGGGGAGTGGGGCTGACGCGGCAATCCTCCATCTGGAAGAAATCACCCTTGAAGTCCGACTTGCCGGTGGACCACAGGTCCTTCATCACCTGGACGTATTCGGAGCAATACTCATAGCGCTTGGCGAAGTAGTCCTCACCGGGCCAGATGCCCATCTGGACATATTCGGCCTTCTGCCAGCCCGAGACGATGTTCACCCCGAAACGGCCCTTGCTGATGCTGTCGATGGTGGCGGCCATGCGGGCGATGACGGGCGGCGGAATGGTCAGCACCGCCACCGAGGCGAACAGCTTGATGCGCGTGGTCACGGCCGCGAGGCCGGCCATCAGCGTGAAGCTCTCAAGGTTGTGGTCCCAATACTGGCTCTGCCCTCCGAAGCCGCGCAGCTTGATCATCGATAGCGCGAAGTCGAAGCCGAACTTCTCCGCCTTCAGCGTCACGTCGCGATTCAGCTCGAAGCTCGGCATGTACTGGGGCGACGTGGTCGAGATCAGCCAGCCATTGTTGCCGATGGGCAGGAACACACCGATCTTCATCATCACACCCCTTGCTGTTGCGGTGCAGCGTGGGGCGCGGATGACAGGGCCTCAATGCGAAAGAGCGCGAGGTGGCGGGTAAAGGCGGGTGCCCATGCGGGGATTGGGCAAAATTCCAGCAATGAGGCGCCTAATCCGGCGGCAGTGGGTCAGGGGCTTCGCCCCCGATACCCCCACCAGAGGGCCCTGCCCTCCGGACACCCGCCAGGACCGTAGCGGCCCTGGACCCCGGGGAGTTGGCGCCAAACCCTGAGAACGTTGATTTTAATAATAAAAATGGCGCCCCGCTTATCCAGCAAAAGCGCCAACTGATATCAGGTCCAGGAGATATTATCTCCTGGCGGGGTCCAGGGGCAGAGCCCCTGGTGGGGTCCGGGGCGAAGCCCTGGGCTCTCAGAACTCCTCCAGCAGCCTTCCGAAGCCTTCCATCTGCTGCGTGATCCCGTTGTGCCTCAGCGCGTGCCAGTAGGTGGCGGTGTTGATGGCAATCACGGGCTTGCCCAGCCACAGTTCCGCGGCGGCGGCCAGCTTCACCATGGACAGGTTGGTGCCCACCTGGATGATCGCGTCCACGTCGTCGCCGTCGATCATGCGCAGCACCTCGCGGCACTGGGCGGTGGTGATTTCCGCGATGCCGATCCAGCTGCGGGCCTGCATGCAGTGGTCACGCACCACCTCATAGCCCATGTCGGTGAAGTACCGCCGCACCTGCTCGTTGATGGCCGGCCAATAGGGGGACATGAAGGCGATGCGCTTCACCCCGCCATAGGCCTGCAGCGCCGCCGTGCAGGAGTGGCTGCCGATGGAGATGCCGACGCCGGAGCGGTCCTCCACCTGCTTCTGGAACAGGTCCGCGCCCTTCTTGCCGTCGAAGAAGGTCACGGCGGACATGCCCATCACCAGATAGTCGGGCTGGCTGGTCATCACGCTGTCCACCGCGGCCATCACATTGTCGCCGATCAGCCTGGTGCCCGCGACCGAGCTTTCGTTCGAGACGGCCGCCGAATTCGGCGTGAAGATCCGGCTGTAATGGTTGGTGACGCCATAGGGGCGCATCGCGTCGAAATCCGGCTGCACGATGGTGTTGGTGGAGGGACCGAGAACCCCGAACTTGCGCCGGAAACCGAGTGCGTCGCGCGACATGCCAATGCTCCGTGGGATGAATCCGGGCGGCAGCAAAACCGGAAAAAGGATTGCCCACAAGCGTTTGCACGGAACATTGCCAAGAATTGCGCAACGCCGTGTGCGCCAGTGCAAGACAAGCGCATCTGCCGCATTTTTGTGCGCCGCAAGGTGCAGCAATGCGGGAAACGCGGCCATCTCCATTTTGACAAACGATTGCGCGCCACGCGCTAATGGCGCGCCGTCTGACGGGCCTTTCCGCGCCCGCATGCAGCAAAAACTTGCACGCGCCGGGCCTGGCGCGCCACCAATCGGGATACCGCCGGAAAGGCGGGTTGAAGGGGCTTCTATGCGTCGTCGTGATCTGCCGGCCGCGGCCGGGCTGCTGTTGGCCTCCCTGGCGGGCACGGCCCGCGCCCAGGGCGATTACCCCAGCCGTCCGGTGCGCTTCATCGTGCCCGGCCCCGCCGGCGGCGCCGGAGACGTGCTGGGCCGCATCGTGATGGAGCGCTACGGCGCGCTGCTCGGCCAGTCCTTCCCGGTGGAGAACCGCGCCGGTGCGGGCACCAATATCGGCATGACCGCCCTCGCCCGCTCGGCGCCCGACGGCTACACGCTGGGGCTGTCCTCCATCGCGTCCAACGCGGTGAACAAGTGGATCTACCGCAACATGCCCTTCGACGCGGTGCGGGACTTCGCGCAGGTCGGCATGATCGCGGTGGTGCCGAACCTGGTGGTGATCCCCAACACCATTCCGGCGAACAACGTGCAGGAATTCATCGCGTGGGCGCGCGGCAAGGCTGTGTCCTACGGCTCGGTCGGCGCGGGTTCCTCCCAGCACCTGGCCGGCGCGCAATTCGCCCAGGCCTCTGGCATCGACCTGACACACATCGCCTACACGGGCTCTGGCTCCATGAACACGGACCTGATGGAGGGGCGCACCCAGATGCTGTTCCAGTCCATCTCGGCGGTGACGGAGCTGGTGCGCGCCGGCCGGCTGAAGGCCATCGCGGTGACCGGCCCCGAGCGCGTGCAGGCCTTCCCCGAGGTGCCGACCCTGCGTGAGCAGGGGCTCGACATCGTCTCCATGGGCTGGTTCGGCGTGCAGGCGCCGGCCGGCACGCCGGAACCCATCATCGCGAAGCTGGCGACCACCCTCACCTCCATCCTGCGTGAGCCGGACGTCCATGCCCGCATCCTGAACGGCGGGGCCGTGCCCACCATCATGACCCCCGAGGAAACCCGCGCCTTCATGGCCGCCGAGACCGCGCGCTGGCAGCCCGTGATCGCCGCCACCGGCCTCTCCGTGGACTGAGGGCGGTGGATTAGCGGCCGCTTCTGGCGTATCTCGCCGGGCATGAGCACGATCCGCCCCTCCGGTCGCCTGCCCGGCGCCCTCCGCACCCTGTCGATCGACACCAACTTCTCCAAGCATGCGGAGGGCTCGGCCCTGATCCGCATGGGCAACACCGAGGTGCTGGTGACGGCCAGCATCGAATCCAAGGTGCCCCCTTTCCTGCGCGGCAAGGGCGAGGGCTGGGTCACGGCCGAATACGGCATGCTGCCGCGTGCCACCCACACCCGCGGCGACCGTGAGGCCGCGCGCGGCAAGCAGTCCGGCCGCACCCAGGAAATCCAGCGCCTGATCGGCCGCGCGATGCGCGCCGTGGTGGACCGCAAGGCGATGGGCGAAATGTCCATCGTGATCGACTGCGACGTGCTGAACGCCGATGGCGGCACCCGCTGCGCCGCGATCTCGGGCGCCTGGGTGGCGCTGCACCTGGCGCTGCGCCATGCCATGAACAAGAACATCCTGGGCAGCATGCCGCTGACCGACCAGGTGGCCGCCGTTTCCTGCGGCATCTTCAAGGACACGGCCGTGCTCGACCTCGACTATGACGAGGACAGCAACGCGGGTGCCGACGCCAACTTCGTGCTGACCGGCAGCGGCGGCCTGGTGGAGGTGCAGGGCACCGCCGAGGGCGCGCCCTTCAGCGAGGCCCAGCTGCTGGACTTGCTGCGCCTGGCGCGCGAGGGCACGGCGCAGATCTTCGCCGCCCAGAAGAAGGCCGTCGGCATTGGCTGAAACCCGCCGCCTCGCGCCCGGCAGGCTGGTTCTGGCCAGCCACAATGCCGGCAAGCTGCGGGAGCTGAGCGCCCTGCTCGCCCCCCACGGCATCGAGGTGGTGAGCGCGGCGGAGCTGGACCTGCCCGAGCCCGAGGAGACCGGCACCACCTTCGAGGAAAACTCCGCCATCAAGGCGCTGGCGGCCGCCGAGGCCACCGGCCTGCCGGCGCTGGCGGATGACAGCGGGGTGATGATCGCGGCCCTGGGCGGGGCGCCCGGCGTCTATACGGCCGATTGGGCGATCACGCCCGCCGGCCGCGACTATGCCGCCGCCATGGCCCGGGTGGCCGAGGAAGCCGAGGGCAGCGACGACCGCCGCGCGGCCTTCGTCTCGGTGCTGGCGCTGGCCTGGCCGGACGGGCATGTGCAGCATTACCACGGGCGTTCGGACGGCAATTGGGTGTATCCACCGCGCGGGACGGGTGGGTTCGGCTACGACCCGATCTTTGTCCCGGAGGGCGATACGCGCACCTATGGCGAGATGACGCCGGAGGAAAAGGCGCGCACCAACCACCGGGCGCGGGCGTTTGCGCGCTTCGCGCAGGAGGCGCTCAAGGAGTAACGTTCTTCTTTTTCTGTAGAAGAAGAAGCAAGAATACTTTTATCAGCCTTGATCATGCATCGGCGAGGGACGCTTCGTCTCCCGCCCAAGATCCGAACACAGACTCACAAAAATTTTCGGTCTTTTTACATTTACTTCAATGCAGCCTGGGCTGTTTCAGGAAGTTCCGCCGGTCGGCTGAAACGGGCGTCAGGCTCAGCACCCGGTCATTGCGTTCCACCCGCAGCGGCACCGGCACCCCGGCATTGCCCAGCGCGCGGATCGACCGCCACAGCCCCACCAGGTCGGTCACATTCTCCTGGCCCACGGTCAGGATGCGGTCCTTGGTGCGCAGGCCGGCCTTCTCGGCAGGGGCGCCCTTGGTCACGCTGCCGACCGAGACGCCCTCCTCCTCCTCCACCGCCAGCATGCCCAGCCACGGGCGCGGCGGGTTGTCGCTGCGGCCCTGGCGCAGCAGCGCGGGCAGGATGGGGGTCAGTTCCTGGATCGGCACGACCATGTTCAGGTCCAGCCGCCGCCCGCCGCGCTCACCCTGCTGCAGGATCAGGGAGCCGATGCCGACCAGCCGCCCCTCCATGTTCAGGCAGGCCGTGCCGCCCCAATGGGGGTGGGCGGGGCTGGTGAACACCGCATCCTCCAGCAGGTATTCCCAATAGCCGGCGAAGGGCTGGCGAGAGGCCACCTGCCCCGCCACCGCCCGGCTGATCCCGCCCGAGGCGCCCAGCACCATGGCATCATTGGCCTTGAGCGCCGTGCTGTCGCCGAATTCCAGCGGTGAGATGCCGTCCAGCGTGCCCAGCGACTGCACCAGCGCGAAGCCGGTGTCGGTGTCCATGGCCAGGCAATGGCCCTGCACCACGCGCCCGTTGTTCGCGGTCAGCCAGATGGTCTCCGATTCCATCACCAGATAGCCGATGGTCAGGAACAGGCCCTTGGCGTCGATCAGCACCGCGCTGCCCTCGCGCTCCGTCCCCAGAGAATTGGCGGAGAAGGCGTCGGGCGGCACCAGCGCCTTGAGGGCCACGACCGCATCCAGCTTCGCCCGCAGGTCGAAGCCGTAATCGGCCGGGTCGGGCTGCAGGGCGGAGGGGACTTCCCAGTCGTCGTCTGACATGCGGGCCAGAATACTCGCCCTCTCAGGATGCGAAAGCGGGGGCGACCGGTGCCGAACACAATCCGGCCTGTTCCAGCACCCGGGCGGCGCGGAACAGCACGTCCTCCTGCCAGGGGCGGCCGATCAGCTGCACGCCGATGGGCATGGCACCTTCCGCATTCTGGATCGGCACCGTGACGACCGGCAGGCCGATTCCGCTGATGGGCTGGGTGTAGAGGCCCATGGAAGGACGCAGCGGCATGCGCACGCCGTCCAGCACCAGCTCCTCCTGGCCGATCGGGGTGGCGACGGTGGGGGTGGCGGGCGCGATCAGGATGTCGAATTCGCGCTGGATCGCGGCCATCGCGTCGCGGCCGGCGGCGCGCACGCGCTGGGCATGGTTCACCCAGGCGGCGGGCAGCAGGCTGCCGGCCAGCAGTCGGTCCTGGGTCAGCGGCTCGAAATCCTCATACTGGGTGCGCAGTTCCGGCAGGTGCAGCGCACCGCCCTCGGAAGAAGTGATGAGGAAGGCGGCCGCCCGCACGGCCTCCGCCATGGACCAGCTGACGGTGGCGGTGGCGCCCAGCGCCTGGGCCACCGATGCCACGGCGCCACGGGCGGCATCCGTCATCGGCCCCTCGAACCAGCCGCCCAGCTTCGCGATGTTCAGCCCGGCAATGCCGCCGCCCAGCCCCGGCAGCACCGGGTCGACACCCTTGGCCAGCTGGCAGCTGTCCATCGGGTCGGGCCCCTGCAGCACGTCATAGATCTCGGCCAGCCGCGTCGCGCTGCGCGCGAAGGGGCCCACATGGTCCAGCGATGCCACGAACGGCACCGAACCCGTGCGCGGCAGCCGCCCATAGGTGGGCTTGATGCCGAAGATCCCGTTCAGGGAGGACGGCACGCGGATGGAGCCGTTGGTGTCGGTGCCGAGGCTCGCCTCCACCATGCCGGCCGCGACCGCGGCACCCGAGCCGCCGGAGCTGCCGCCCGCGATGCGCGTCAGGTCATGCGGGTTGTGGCAGGCGCCGTCATGGCTGTTCTCGGTCGTGAAGCCATAGGCGAACTCATCCATGTTCAGTGCGCCGACGCAGACGGCACCCGCCGCTTCCAGGCGGCGGATCAGGATGCAGTCCTCGGCGGCGGGCGCCGCGGATTTGCGGATCTTGCTGCCGGCGGTGGTCGGGATGCCCGCGATGTCGAACAGGTTCTTGGCGGCGAAGACCAGGCCCGCCAGCGGCGCGTCGGGCGCCACCTTGGCGGCGCGCGCCAGGGCGCGTTCGGCCAGCACGGCGGTGAAGGCATTGACGCGGGCATTGTCGCGCTCGATGCGCGCCAGGGCGGCCTGGACGTTCTCGACGGCACTCATGGGCGCGACACTCCGGGATCGAAGACGGGTGCGGGCTCGACATCCTCCGCGACCGCATGCTCCAGCGCCGGCGCGCCGATCTTCACCACCAGGGCCAGCGCCGCCGCCACGCGCGCCTGGCGCTCGGGCGGCAGGGTCAGGCCCACGGCCGGGGCCATGGCGGCGACATAGGCCGCGGGATCAAAGGTCTTGGCGTCGATCATTCCTGCCTTGTCGCATGGCAGCGGCCGGGGTGTCATGCCGCATCGGGGCGCATGGACGGGCGCGCGCGCGGCGATCTGCGCATCCCGGGGGCAGTGTGCATCGCAGCCGTGCCGGGGCACACTCCGCCCCGCAAACGGGAGACGACGCGATGCATGATGTGGTGATCCGCAACGGCCTGGTGGCCAGCGCCTTCGGGGCCATCCGCTGCGATGTCGGCATCCGGGACGGGCGCATCGCGACGCTGGCCGAATCAATCCCCGACGGGGCGCAGGTGCTGGATGCCAAGGGCCTGCTGGTGCTGCCCGGCGGCGTGGACAGCCATTGCCACATCGAGGAACCCCGCCCCAATGGCAGCATCGCGGAGGAAAGCTTCCTCACCGCCTCGGCGGCGGCGTTTGCCGGCGGCACCACCACCACCGTCAGCTTCATCCCGCAATGGAAGGGCCACGGCGTGTGGGAACGCTTCGTGGACTACAAGGCCCGCGCCGCGACCGGCATGGTCGACCACGCCTTCCACCAGATCATCAGCGACCCCACCGACCAGGTGCTGGAGGAGGAAATCCCCAGGCTGGTCGCCGAGGGCGTGCGCAGCCTCAAGGTATTCCTCACCTACGACAACGTGCATGTGGACGATCGCGGCTTCATCCGCGTGCTGGAGACCGCGCGCAAGCACGGCTGCCTGGTCACCGTCCATTGCGAGAATTACGACGCCATCCGCTGGCGCACCGAGCGCCTGCTGGCCGCCGGCCTGACCGCGCCCGAATACCACGCCTGGTCCCGCCCCACCGTGGTGGAGCGCGAGGCCACCCACCGCGCCATCGCCCTGGCGGAGCTGGTGGACCAGCCGATCCAGGTCTTCCATGTCAGCTGCGCCGAGGCGGCGGAGGAAATCGCCCGCGCCCAGGCCCGTGGCCTGAAGGTGTGGGGCGAGACCTGCCCGCAATACTTCACCGTGACGGCCCGCCACATGGAGGGGCCGGAGGGCGCGAACTTCATGTGCAGCCCCGCGCCCCGCGATGAGGCCGAGCACGCCAACATCTGGGAAGCGATCCGCCGCGGCACGCTGGATGTGGTCAGCAGCGACCACGCGGCCTCCTCGCGCGCGTTCAAGGTGGGGGCCGATTTCTCCACCATCCCGAACGGGCTGCCGGGCCTGGCCGCCCGTCTGCCGGTGCTGTTCCATGAGGGCGTGACCAAGGGCCGCATCAGCGTGGAGCACTTCGCGCGGCTGGTATCCACCAACCCGGCCAGGCTGATGGGTCTGTACCCGAAAAAGGGCGTGATCGCGCCCGGCAGCGACGCCGACGTCATCCTGTGGGACCCGAAGCGGGAAGTGACCATCACCCAGTCCCTGATGCACCACGCCGTGGACTACACCCCCTTCGAGGGCATGCGCGTCACCGGCTGGCCGGTGGCCACCCTGCGGCGCGGTGAGGTGGTGATGCGCGAGGGCGAGATCACCGGCCGTGCCGGGGGCGGCCAGTATCAGCCCCGCGCCCGCTATGAGATGGCAAGCCCGCGCGGCATCACGCCCAACGGGTTCGGGGCCTGATCACGGGCGCGTTAGGCGCCTGTTTATGACAACTCCGCCATCTAGGCCTCCTGCAATTCTTTGGAGGCCTTCGCGATGCGCATCCGCACGCTGTTCCTGGTCGGTTTCTGCGCGGTCGGGCTGCCGGGGGTCGCGGCCTCTCTGGTGGCGGCGACCAACGCCTATCAAGCCTGGCAATCCGCCCGGCAGGCGGCGGTCGACACCAACGCCATCAGCCTGCTGCAGCGCGCGCAGACGGCGCTGATCCTGGAGGTCGGGCAGTATACCAGCTCGGTCAGCAACCCCGCGCCGGACCTGCCGGTGCTGCGCGCGCCGCGCCCGAACGCCGACCGCCTGCTCGCCCGCCTGCAGGAGGTGATGCCCGCCTCCTCGCTGGGCGCGCAGAGCGCGGCCGTGC
This sequence comes from Rhodovarius crocodyli, assembly GCF_004005855.1. Classification (GTDB taxonomy): domain Bacteria; phylum Pseudomonadota; class Alphaproteobacteria; order Acetobacterales; family Acetobacteraceae; genus Rhodovarius; species Rhodovarius crocodyli. The sequence continues at coordinate 163,370 of NZ_SACL01000007.1, read as the reverse complement.
CCGCCGGCATCGTGGGGGAGCTGACGCGCCTGCGCCAGCGCGCCGATGAGGCATTCGCCAGGCCGCTGGACCAGCGCGACCCGCGCCTCAGCACCGACCTGGCCCGCGCCCGGACGGAGCTGGTGGGGCGCCTCGTCACCCCCGCCGCCGAAGTCGCGCGCCTGCTGACCGACAGCCAGCCGGATGTGGCGCCGATGATGGAGATCTCCTCCTCCGTCATGGACCATCGCGACCGCTCCGGCCGTGCCACGGTGCTGCTGTTCCGCTGGATCGAGGGCCAGCCCGTCGCCTGGGCGGAGTTCAGCGCGGCGCTGCAGCATCTGGGCCGCATGGCCCAGGCCTCGGAGACCGCGCGACGGCTGATCGCGACCATCGGCAACAACGCCGCCCTGGATGCCGCCGCCGTGGCCTATGCCGCCAAGAGCGAGGAGCTGCAGACGCGGCTGATGGCGCTGATCACGCCGGCCGCCGCGCATCTGGGCCGCGCCGCCCCGGCCGGCACTTGGGACCAGTCCAGCAACGAGATCCGCCGCTGGAGCGCCCCCGCCCAGGCAGCCCTGCTGGACATGCGCGATGTCGCCCTGGATGAGGCGGTGGCGCTCGTCGCCGCCAACTCACGCCAGGCGGGCAGCACGCTGGTGGTGGCGCTGGCCATGCTGGCCGTGACGACGCTGATGATCCTGGGCAGCCTGTGGTTCCTGCTGCGGCGGCTGGTGCAGCCGATGCGCGCGCTGACCGATACGGTAGGCGAGATCGCCAATGGCCGCCTGGAAGTGACGGTGCCCGGCACGCATCGCCCCGATGAGCTGGGCGAGATGGCGCGCGCCGTGGGCACGCTGCGCGACCGCTCCGCCGAAGCCGACCGCCTTGCTGCCGCGCAGGAGGTGGAGCGCCAGTCCAAGGAGAAGCGTGCGGAGCAGCTTTCCAGCCTGGTGCGCGGCTTCGAGGGGCAGATCGGGGAGCTGACGGGCATGCTGTCCTCCGCCTCGACCGAGCTGGAGGCGACCGCGCGTTCCATGACCGGCACCGCCGCCAGCACCAATGAGCAGGCCGGCGCCGTGGTGGGTGCCGCCAGCCAGGCCAGCGAGGGCGTGCAGGTGGTGGCCGCTGCTGCCGAGCAGCTGAGCGCCTCCATCCAGGAGATCAGCCGCCAGGTCGCGCATGCGTCCTCTGCGGCCAGCCAGGCGGTCTCTGACGCGCGCGCCACCGACGAGACGGTGCAGGCCCTGGCCCATGGCGCGCAGAAGATCGGCGACGTGGTGCGGCTGATCACCGACATCGCGGGCCAGACCAACCTGCTGGCGCTGAACGCGACCATCGAGGCGGCGCGCGCGGGCGAGGCCGGCAAGGGCTTCGCGGTGGTGGCCAGCGAGGTGAAGAACCTGGCGAGCCAGACGGCGAAGGCGACGGAGGAGATCGGGGGGCAGATCGCCTCGATCCAGGCCGCGACCCAGCAGGCGGTGAGCGCGATCGGGGGCATCGGCAAGCGGATCGAGGAAGTGAGCCAGATCGCGGTGGCGATCGCGGCGGCGGTGGAGGAGCAGAGCACGGCGACGGGCGAGATCGCGCGCACGGTGCAGCGCACGGCCGATGCGACGGATGCGGTGAGCCGGAACATCGCGGCGGTGAGCCAGGGCTCTGGCGAGACCGGGGCGGCGGCGGCGCAGGTGCTGGGGGCTGCATCGGAACTGGCGCGGCAGTCGGAGGTGCTGACGAAGACCGTGGGCGGGTTCGTGCAGGATGTGAGGGCGGCTTAGTCAGGGGCTTTGCCCCCGACACCCCCACCAGGAGATAATATCTCCTGGACCTGATAGGAGTTTGGCGCCCCATCTTCGCAGGTGGGGCGCCAATTTTATTATTAAAATCAACGAAATCAGGGTGGGGCGCCAACTCCCCGGGGTCCAGGGCCGCTACGGTCCTGGCGGGGTTGTCAGGGGCAGCGCCCCTGACTGGGGGCCGGGGGCAACGCCCCCCCCTTCCTCAATGCCCCGGATTCTTAGCCGCGAAGGCCGCCTTCTGCTCCGGGGTCGCTTCCTTCTGATGCGCGGCCTGCCATTCCTTATAGGGCATGCCGTAGATCACTTCGCGTGCCGCCGGCGTTTCCAGCGCCACACCCTCATCGGCCGCGGCTTCCTGGTACCAGCGGCTCATGCAGTTCCGGCAGAAATCCGCCAGGTTCATCAGCTCGATGTTCTGCACCTCGTTGTCGCGCAGGTGCTGCACCAGCTTGCGGAAGGCGGCCGCCTCGATGCGGTCGCGCTGTTCCGGGGAAAGCTCGGCGGCGGCGCCGAGGGTCAGGTCCGCCTGGGGCTGGGGTGCGGGCATGGTGTGGCCTCCGTCTGTCCTGCCCTCGGTATGGGGTGCGCCGCCGCGGCTATCAAGCGTTGGCGCCCCTGATGGCGGCGACGACGGCGGCCGTCACCTCGGCGGTGTTGGCGGTGCCGCCCACATCGGCCGTCATGATGCCGGAGGCGCAGACCTGCTCCACCGCCACCATCAGGGATGCGGCGGCGGCAGGCTCACCCAGATGTTCCAGCATCATCGCGGCCGTCCAGAAGGTCGCGACCGGGTTGGCCACGCCCTTGCCCGCGATGTCGAAGGCGCTTCCGTGGATGGGCTCGAACATCGAGGGGAAGCGGCGGTCGGGCTCCAGGTTGGCGGTGGGCGCCACACCCAGGGACCCGGCGACGGCACCCGCCAGGTCCGACAGGATGTCGGCGTGCAGGTTGGTGGCGACGACGGTGTCGATGCTGCCCGGCTTGCGCACCATGCGGGCGGCCATGGCGTCCACCAGCTCCTTCTCCCAGGTCACGTCGGGGAATTCGCGGGCGACCTCGGCCGCGATCTCGTCCCAGAACACCATGCCGTGCTTCTGCGCGTTGGACTTGGTGACGACGGTCAGCAGCTTGCGCGGTCGGGACTGCGCGATGCGGAAGGCGGTGCGCATGATCCGGGTGACGCCGGCGCGGGTGAAGATGGCGGTCTCGGTCGCCACTTCCTCGGGATGGCCGCGATGGGCGCGCCCGCCATGGCCGGCATATTCGCCCTCGGAGTTCTCACGCACGATCACCCAGTCGATGTCGCCCGGCTCCACGGCACGCAGCGGGCTGGTCAGGCCCGGCAGCACGCGGGTGGGGCGGATGTTGGCGTATTGGTCGAAGCCCTGGCAGATCTTGAGCCGCAGGCCCCACAGGGTGATGTCGTCGGGCAGATGGGCGTCGCCGACGGCGCCGAAGAAGATGGAGTCGAAGGGCTTCAGCGTCTCCAGCCCGTCCTCCGGCATCATTTTCCCGTTGGCGCGGTAATAGTCGCTGCCCCAGGGGAATTCCTCGACATCCAGGGCGAAACCCTGACGATCCGCGATGGCGCGCAGCACATCGAGGCCGGCGGGGATGACTTCCTGGCCAATTCCGTCGCCGGCAATGGCGGCAATGCGATAGCGGCGCATGGGGTGCTCCTGTTACATGGAAGGATGGATGGAACGATGCACACGGCCTCGGGCCCTGAGGGCGAGAAGCCGAAGGAAAGTCTGGGTGCGGCGGCCTATGCGGCGCTGAAGCGCGAGATCCTGGACGGCAGCCTGCCGCCCGGCACCACGCTGAGCGAGCCGGAGCTTGCCGCGCGCCTGGCCATGAGCCGCACCCCCGTGCATGAGGCCGTGCTGCGCCTGCAGGCCGAGGGGCTGCTGCGCGTGCTGTCCAAGCGCGGCGTGCTGGTGGTGCCGCTGTCGCGCAACGACGTGTCCGATGTGTATGAGGTGCTGGTGGCGCTGGAGGCGGCGGCCGCCGCCCGCCTCTCCCGCCGCCGCGCCGAGGGCGTGCTGGCGGAACTGCGCGCGCTGACCGCCGAGATGGAGCAGGCCATCGCCGATGGCAGGCGCCAGGACTGGGCCGTGGCCGACGACGCCTTCCACCGGCTGATCCTTGAGGCCTGCGGCAATGCCCGGCTGGCGGCGAGCGCCGCGAACGCGCTGGACCATGCGGCGCGGGCGCGGATGCTGACCATCGGCGGGCGCGGCAACCTCGCGGCCTCGACCGCCGAGCACTGGGCCATCATCGGCGCGCTGGAGAGTGCGGACGCGGAGGCGGCGCGCCACAGCGTCAGCGCCCATCGCGCCCGCGCGCTGAGGGAGATGCTGCCGCTGTTGCCGTGACCGGCCGGTGGCGCTCGCCGAAACTTGCATGCATGGTTCCATACAAGAACCGATTTTTTCCGGCAAGGGATGGGCTGACAGCCCCCGCCTCGCTACATTGAAAGGGCAGGAGAACGCATGAACGGCTGGACCGACGATCGCGCGCGCCAGGCGCTGGCAAGTCTGTGGCAGGCCGCCCTGTCAGCCGCGGACCCGCTGTCCTGCCTGCCTTCCTTCCTGCCGGAACCGCCCGCCCAGGGGCGCATCGTCGTGGTCGGCGCCGGCAAGGCCGCGGCCAAGATGGCGCTGGCGGTCGAAAAGGCCTGGGCCCACCTGCCCCTCTCGGGCGTGGTCGTCACGACCCACGGCGCGGATGTGGCCGACGCCCCCGCGAACCGGCGCATCGCCGTGCGCCAGGCGAACCACCCCACGCCTGACGCGCCGGGTGCAGCGGCGGCGGCGGAAATGCTGGAACAGGTCCGGGGGCTGGGCGAACAGGATCTGGTGCTGGCGCTGATCTCGGGCGGGGGCTCCTCGCTCTCCACCCTGCCCGCCCCGGGTCTCACCCTCGATGAATTGATCGCGGTGAACCGGGAACTGCTGCGCAGCGGCGCGCCCATCCATGAGATGAACTGCATCCGCAAGCATCTCTCGGCCTTCTCGGGCGGGCGGCTGGCGGCGGCGGCGCACCCCGCGCGGGTCGTCACCCTCGCGATCTCCGACGTGCCGGGCGATGACCCGGGCGTCATCGCCTCCGGCCCCACCGTGCCGGACCCGACCAGCTTCGCCGAGGCGAGGGCGCTGGTGGCGCATTACGGCATGAACCTGCCGCCCGCCGTCACCGCGCATCTGGCAGCCGGCGCCGAGGAAAGCATCAAGCCCGGCGACCCGCGCCTGGCGCGCGCCGAATACCGCATGATCGCCACACCCATGATGGCGCTGCGCGCGATGGCCGATGCGGCCCCTGCCCTCGGCCTCACACCCATCATCCTGGGCGATGCGCTGGAGGGCGAGGCCCGCCAGCTCGGCACCGCGCTCGCCGGTATCGCGATCTCGGCCGCCACCCACGGCGTGCCGGTGCGGGGGCCCGCCGTGATCCTCTCGGGCGGCGAGACCACCGTGACCATCCAGCCCGGCACCGATGGGCGCGGCGGGCGCGGCACCGAATGCCTGCTGGGCATGGCGCTGGCGCTGAACGGCCGCCCCGGCATCTGGGCCATGTGCGCCGACACGGACGGCATCGACGGCCGCAGCGACGCGGCGGGCGCCCTCTGCCTGCCAGGCACGCTGGCCGACTGCGGCATGGACTGCCGCGCGGCCCTGGCCGCCCATCGCAGCTATGACGTGTTCGCCGCGGCGAACACGTTGATGAAGACCGGCCCCACCCTGACGAATGTGAACGACGTCAGGGCCATCATCGTCGCCGGCCAACAGGAGTAAGCCATGTCGCGCATCCCGCTTCGCCGCTACCGCCGCACCAAGATCATCGCGACGCTCGGGCCCGCCAGCTCGACGCCCGAGATGATCGAGAAGCTGTACCGCGCGGGCGCCGATGTGTTCCGGCTGAACTTCAGCCATGGCAGCCACGAGGACCACGCGGCAAGGCTCGCCACCATCCGTGAGGTGGAGAAGAAACTCGGCCGGCCCATCGGCGTGCTGGCCGATGTGCAGGGGCCCAAGCTGCGGGTCGGCAAGTTCGCCGCCGGCCGCGTGACGCTGACGCCCGGCAGCCGCTTCCGCCTGGACCTGAACCCCACCCCGGGCGATGCCGCGCGCGTGCAGCTGCCGCACCCCGAGATCATCAACGCGGCCCGCATCGGCACCAACCTGCTGCTGGATGACGGCAAGCTGCGCCTGCGCGTGCTGCGCGCGGTCGAGAACGACCACATCGAGACCGAGGTGATCACCGGCGGCCCCCTGTCGGACCGCAAGGGCGTGAACGTGCCGGATGTTGCCCTGCCCATCCCGGCGCTGACGGCCAAGGACCGCGCCGACCTCGACTTCATCCTGCCGCTGGGCATCGAATATATCGGCCTGTCCTTCGTGCAGCGGCCCGAGGACGTGGCCGAGGCGAAGGAGATCGCGGCCGGCCGCGCCCAGATCATGGTGAAGATGGAAAAGCCCCAGGCGATCGAGAACCTGGACGGCATCCTGGCGCTGACCGACTGCGTGATGGTGGCCCGTGGCGACCTGGGCGTGGAGCTGCCCACCGAGGAAGTGCCGCTGGTGCAGAAACGCATCGTCCGCACCGCCCGCCAGCTGGGCAAGCCCGTGGTGGTCGCCACCCAGATGCTGGAGAGCATGATCACCGCCCCCGCCCCCACCCGGGCCGAGGCCTCGGACGTCGCGACCGCCGTGTTCGACGGTGCCGATTGCGTGATGCTCTCGGCCGAGACGGCTGCCGGCCAGTACCCGCTGGAAGCCGTGGAGATCATGAGCCGGATCGTGACGCGGGTGGAACAGGACGGCGGCTGGCGCCAGCTGACCGACAATTCCCGCCCCGAGACGGAGCGCAGCAGCGCCGGCGCCATCGCCGCCGCCGCCCGCCAGGTGGCCCACACCATCGAGGCCCAGGCCATCGTCACCTTCAGCAATTCCGGCAGCACCACGCTGCGGGTCGCGCGCGAACGGCCGGATTGCCCGATCCTGGGCCTGTCCACCTCCCTGCAGACGGCCCGCCGCATGGCCTGCGTCTGGGGCGTGCACCCGGCGGTGATGGAGGAAATCCACTCCATGACCGAGATGGTGCGCCGCGCGACGGCCGCCGCGCGGCTGGAAGGCTTCGCCAAGTTCGGCGAGGAGATCGTGGTGACGGCGGGCGTTCCCTTCGGCACGCCGGGCAACACCAACGCGCTGAGGGTGGCGACGGTCAAATGATCGGGTAAAAGAACGCCATGAACCGCCTCCGCGCCCTGCTCGTCGCCGCCCTTCTCGCCCTGCCGCTGGCCGGGCTGGGTATCTCCCCTGCCGCTGCCCAGCGCAGCGGCGTCTATGACGTCCGGGGCACCAACCCCGACGGCAGCGAGTACCAGGGCAGCCTGGTGCTGACCCAGGTGGGCGCCACGACGTTCCGCCTCACCTGGACGGTGGCGGGCAACAACATCGAAGGCGTGGGCATGATCAGCGGGCTGATGTTCGCGGTGGTGTTCCAGCTGGGCGAACAGACGGCCATGGGCATGTATGAGCTGAAGCCCGACGGCGAGATGAGCGGCACCTGGACGGTGGTGGGCAGCCAGGCGATCGGTACGGAAACGATCAAGCCGCACTGAGCGGCCCGTCAGGCGGCCAAGCCGTCAGGCAGCAAAAAGGCGCCGCCCCTGCCGGGGGTCGGCGCCTTTTTCATGGGAAGCAGCCTGTTTCAGGCCGCGGTCTCGCCGCGCTTCTCCTCGCGGATCTCGGCGGCCAGCTCGGCCTCCAGATCGGCGGCCAGGTTCTCGTTCTCGACCGGGCGGGGGGCGGGGATGGTCTCGGCTTCGCCGGTCGGCTCGCCGGGCTCGGCGGCCTCGTCACGCTCATGGCGGCGCTGCTGCTGCTGGGCCTGCTGGGCGGCCTGGGCGGCGTTCATGGCACCCATGATGCGGAAATAATGTTCCGCATGCTGGAAATAGGCCTCGGCCGTCACGCGGTCGCCGCCGCCGGTCGCGTCACGGCCGAGCTGGAGATACTTCTCGAACAGCTGCTGGGCCGTGCCACGCAGGCGGACATCGGGGCCGCTGCTGTCGAACACGTGGTTGCGGTTCATGGGGGGCTGGCCGTTGCCGCTGCTGCCGCCGCCACCCTGGTGGCGCTGAAAGCCGCCGCCGCCTCCGCCCTGGCGGAACCCGCCGCCACCGCCGCCGCGACCACGCATACGTTTCATGTTCATAGTTTGCGCTGTGCTTCCGTATCAGGAGCGGCTCTCGCCCTTCATTCCCGGAGGAAGAACCTCAGGGAGACTAATGTCGGAGCCGGGGAATCGCGCCGCACCACCCTAGCGAACTCCGGGGGCGCTTGCGCTTCACCCCTTGTTTGGCGTGCCGCGCGCCGGAACGCAAGCGTCCTTCATCGCGAAATCACCAATGCACGGGGTATTTCACCCAGATCGGGCCGGATCTCGCGGGTTTCAAGCCCCTGCCCCGCCATCAGGGCCGAGACATCGGGCCCCTGGCCCTGCCCCAGCTCCAGCACGGCCACACCACCGGGGGCCAGCAGCCGCGCGATCTGCGGCGCCAGCGCGCGATAGGCGTCGAGTCCGTCCGCACCGCCGTCCAGCGCGCTGCCCGGTTCATGGCCCGCGACCTCGGGCATCAGCTCCGGGATCACGGCGGCCTCGATATAGGGCGGGTTGGACAGGATCAGGTCGAACCGGCCGGTCAGCGCCTCGGCCCATTCCCCGGCCAGGAAGGCGCTGCGCCCGGCCATGCCGAGTCGGGCTGCATTGCGCGCCGCCAGCGCCGCCGCGCCCGGCCGCAGGTCGAGGCCCACGCCCCAGGCGTCGGGTATCTCGGACAGCACCGCCAGCAGCAGGCAGCCGGTGCCGGTGCCCAGGTCCAGCACGCGGCCGGCGCCGGGCCTGTGCGCCAGCGCGGCCTCCACGATGGTTTCCGAATCCGGGCGCGGGATCAGCGTGGCGGGGGAGACCTCGAAATCCAGCCCCCAAAACCCCGCATGGCCCAGGATATAGGCCAAGGGTTCCCGCCGTGCCCGCCGCGCCAGCATGGCGGTGAAGCGCGCGGAGGCCTCGGGGGCCACGGGCGCGCGCGGCTCGCGCAGCAGCACCTCGGCCGTGGTCGCCATGGCCTCGGCCAGCATCCAGCGCGCTTCCAGGCGGGGGTTCTCGATGGCGGCCGCGCGCAGCAGCTGGCCGGCCTGGCACAGCCAGGCGCCGACGCTCTCACCCGGCTCGCAGGCGCTCATTCCTCGGCCGCCAGACGGGCCGCCTCGTCCTCGGCGATCAGCGCGTCGAAGATGTCGTCCATCTCGCCCAGCATGATGCGGTCGATCTTGTGCAGGGTCAGGCCGATGCGGTGGTCCGTCACGCGGCCTTGCGGGAAGTTGTAGGTGCGGATGCGCTCGCTGCGGTCGCCGGTGCCGACCTGGCCGCGCCGGTCGGCGGCGCGCGCATTGGCCAGGGACTGGCGCTGCGCCTCATAGATGCGGGCGCGCAGCACCTTCATGGCCTTGGCCTTGTTCTTGTGCTGGGACTTTTCCTCCTGCATCGCGACCACCGTGCCGGTGGGGATGTGGGTGATGCGCACGGCGCTGTCCGTCTTGTTCACGTGCTGGCCACCGGCGCCGCTGGCGCGATAGGTGTCGATGCGCAGGTCGCTGTCGTTGATCTGCACGTCCACCTCCTCGGCCTCAGGCATGATGGCGACCGTGACGGTGGAGGTATGGATGCGGCCCTGGGTCTCGGTGGCCGGCACGCGCTGCACCCGGTGCACGCCCGATTCGAACTTCAGCCGCGCGAACACGCCCGTGCCCTCGATCTCGGCGGTGGCGCCCTTCACGCCGCCCACCTCGTTCTCGTCATAGTCGAGCACGGAGAAGCGCCAGCCCCGGTTGGCCGCGTAGCGCTGATAGGCGTTGAACAGCTCACCCGCGAAGATGCCGGCCTCGTCGCCGCCGGCGGCGGGGCGGATTTCCAGGATGGCGCTGCGCTCATCCGCCGCGTCCTTGGGCAGCAGCGCCAGGCGCATCTCGCGCTCCAGCCCCGGCAGGCCGGCATCCAGCTCGGCCAGCTCGGCCTCGGCCAGCTCCTTCATCTCGGGGTCGGCCAGCATGGCGGCGGCGTCATCGCGGGCGCGGGTCGCCTCGCGCCAGGCCTGGATGCGCTCCACCACCGGGTCCAGCGCACTCAGCTCCTTGGAGATGGCGGCGATACTGCCCCCCGGCGCGGTTTCCAGCTGGGCGCGAAGCTCCTCTGAACGGCGGGTGATCTGGTCGAGACGGGCAAGGAGGCCGGCGCTGGTCATGATCCGGCGCGGATGCCAGCGGCCCGGGGCCGGGTCAATGGGGCAGTTTGTAGTGTTTATTGCATTTCCAGTTTTTTAGTAGCATACACCACAGTCATGAGCCTCGATCGCCTGCGTGACGCCACCGCCAATCTCTCCCCCACCGCCCGGCGGGTGGCGCGCTTCATCCTGGACAACCCGGCCCTGGCATTGGCCAGTTCCGCCGCCGAGCTGGCCGCGCGCATCGGCACTTCCGACGCCACGGTGGTGCGCAGCGTGCAGGCGCTGGGCTTTTCCGGCCTGCCGGAGCTGAAGCGCGCCATGGCCGGCGAGATGGCCGCCGGCAGCCCGGCCCAGGCCCTGCGCGAAACCCTGGCCGAGGCCGGCGAGGAAGCCGGCAGCGCCATGGACCTGGCACTCGACACCCAGCGAGAGGCCGTGGAGGCCCTGGGCTCGCCCGAGGTCCGGGCCGCCCTGCGCGATGCGGTGGCCACCCTGCACCCCGCCCGCCGCGTGCTGGTCTTCGGAATCGGCCCCTCGGCGCCCCTTGCGCATTATGCCGCGCTGCTGCTGGCACGCGCCGGCCGCGCCGCCCGCGCGCTGGATGCCGCGGGCACGGCCCTGGCCGACCAGCTGCTGGACCTGGCGCCGGGCGACGCGCTGCTCGTCATGGCCTATGGCCAGCCCTACCGGGAGGTCGCGACCGTCTTTGCCGAAACGCGCCGGCTGGCCCTGCCGCTGGTGCTGGTGACGGACAGCCTGGACCGTTCCCTGGCGCGCCAGGCGGAGGTCGTGCTGCCCGTGCAGCGCGGCCAGGCGCATCGCGTGGCGCTGCACGGCGCGACGCTGGTGGCGCTGGAGGCGCTGGTGCTGGGGCTGGCCGCGCTGGACGGGCCACGCGCCCTGGGCACGCTCGACCACCTCAACGCGCTGCGCGCGGGCCTTGCCGGGGCCCGGCGCGACATCGGCTGAACCGGAGACACCCCATGAGCTGGCTCGAACTCGCGCCTACCGTCTCGGCGGCCTTCCTCGCTTCCCTGGTGGAATGCGTGGAGGCCGCGACCATCCTGCTGGCCGTGGGCCTCGTGCGCGGCTGGCGCCCGGCGCTGGCCGGGCTTGCCGCCGGACTGCTGGCGCTGGCGGCGCTGGTGCTGCTGCTGGGCCCCGCCCTGGCGCGTCTGCCGGAGCAGGCGCTGCAGCTGTTCGTGGGCCTGCTGCTGCTGCTGTTCGGCATGCGCTGGCTGCGCAAGGCCATGCTGCGGGGCGCCGGCATCATCCCCCTGCATGACGAGGAAGCGATCTTCCGCAGCGAGGCCGCCAACCTGCGCCTGGCCCGCGCCGGGGAACGCTGGGGCATGGACCCCGTGGCCTTCGTCACCGCCTTCAAGGCCGTGTTGCTGGAGGGGGTGGAGGTCGCCTTCCTGGTGCTGGCGGTGGCCGCCGGCAGCCCTGCCCTGATCGGCCCGGCCGCCATGGGGGCGCTGGCCGCGGCGGTGCTGGTGGCCATGCTGGCGGTCGCCGTCCACAAGCCCTTGGCCCGGGTGCCGGAGAATACGCTGAAATTCATCGTGGGCGTGCTGATCTCGGCCTTCGGCATCTTCTGGACCGGCGAGGGGCTGGGCATCGACTGGCCGGGCCATGACCTGGCGCTGCCGGTCATCGGGGCCGCCGTGTTGGCCGTGGCGCTGCTCGGAACCCGGATGGCCGGGCGGGAGGCACGGGCATGAGGATCATTCGCGCGATACTCGGCGAGGTCTGGGGCCTCTTCGTCGATGACGGGCGCCTGGCCCTGGCCCTGCTGCTGTGCTGCGTGGCGGCAGGCGTGCTGGCCGCCGCCACCGGCGCGGCATTGGCCGGCGCCGTGCTGCTGGCCGGATGCCTGGGGGTGCTGCTGGGCAATGTGGTGATGGCGGCGCGCCGGCGGCGCTGATGCCGCCGCTTTGGGCAGGCGATGCGCAAGACCCGCAGAAACTTGCCTCGCCCCGGATATGACAGGTCAGGTGAAGCTGCTTTGATGGACCCAGCGCCGATCGGAGCCGTCCATGCCGCATCTCGTCCTCGCCACGCTCGTCCAGCCCAACGGCAATCACCTGGCCTCCTGGCTCGCGCCCGGGGCGCAGGATGACGCCGGCACCAACATCGAGTGGTACAAGAAGATCGCGCGCATCGCGGAGGACGGGAAGCTCGACCTGTTCTTCATCGCCGACACCCCGGCGGCGCGCACCGACAACCTGCGCGCCTGGTCGCGCGCGCCGGTGTTCATGAACGTGCTGGAGCCCATCACCCTGCTCTCGGCGCTGGCGGGTTCCACCAGCCATATCGGCCTCGGCGGCACCGTCTCCACCAGCTTCTTCGAGCCCTACAACCTGGCGCGGCAGATGGGGTCGCTGGACCACCTGACGAACGGGCGCGCGGCCTGGAACGTGGTCACCTCGGCCAATGACTACGCGGCGAAGAACTATGGCCTGGACAAGCTGCCGGCCCATGCGGACCGCTATGCCCGGGCCCGCGAATTCGTGGATGTCGCCTTCCAGCTGTGGGACAGCTGGGAGGACGACGCCTTCGTGACCGACCACGAGACCTGCCAGAACTTCCTGCCCGAGAAGCAGCACCCGGTCGCGCATGACGGCGCCTATTTCCGGGTGCATGGCGCGCTGAACCTGGCCCGCCCGCCGCAGGGCCGCCCCGTCATCCTGCAGGCCGGCGCCTCCGACACCGGCAAGGAAATCGCGGCCGAGACGGCTGAGGTCGTCTTCGGCACCTCGGCCACCATCGAGGGCGCGGTCGAGTTCTACAAGGATCTGAAGGGCCGGCTGGCCAAGTTCGGCCGCACGCCGGACATGCTCAAGATCATCGCGGGCGTGACCATCGTGGTGGGCGACACAAAGGAGGAAGCCGAGGCCATGCTGGCCGGCTGGCAGCAGCTGCTGCACCCCGATGTGGGCGTGATGCGCCTGAACCAGGACCTGGAGACCGACCTGTCGGACCTGCCGCTGGACGAGCCGGTGCCCGAGAGCCGCATCCCCAGCCATTCCAACCACCACCAGGCCTATTTCGCCGAGATCGTGGGGATGATCCGCCAGGGGCTGACCCTGCGCGAGATGGCCATGCGCTACAACCGCAGCAAGGCCGTGATCTGCGGCACGCCCGCCAGCATCGCGGACGACATGCAGCGCTGGTTCGAAGCCGGCGCCTGCGACGGCTTCATGCTGACCTTCCCGGTGCTGCCGAGCTGCCTGGAGGATTTCATCGCCAAGGTGGTGCCCGAGCTGCAGCGGCGCGGCCTGTTCCGCACGGAATACGAGGGCACGACCCTGCGTGAGAACCTGGGGATTCCGCGCCCGGCCAACCGGCATGTGAAGGGCTGAACCTGCCCAGCGGGCAGGCACAACCCCGCCCGCGGGCGCAACGGGGCGCCCATCCGCGGTCGACAGCCGCCCCCGCACCCGGCCATCATGCCTCCGCCACCCCGCAGGAGACCGGCATGAGCGGCCTGACCCACGAGGAAGCCCATATCCGCGCGCCGAAGCCCGGCGCGATGATGCATCTGGCCGAACGCTCGGATGCGCGGGGGCTGGTGCAGCTGGCCATCCACCTGGGCCTGCTGCTGCTGACCGGCACGCTGGTGGCCGTGCTGCCGGGCTGGTGGAAGGCGCCCGCCATCATGGCGCTGGGCGTGGTGCAGGCCGCGCTGTTCGCGCCCTTCCATGAGACGATGCACCAGACCGCCTTCGCCACCCGCCGCCTGAACGCGATCGTGGGCTGGCTGGCGGGCGCGCCCTCCTTCTTCAACTGGCATTTCTACCAGTCCTATCACCTGGCCCATCACCGCCACACGCAGGACCCGGAGCGCGACCCCGAGCTGTCCATCCAGCCGCCGCCGGCGCGCATCGGCAACTATCTGCTGCGCCTGACCACCATTCCCTACTGGCGGTCACGCTTCCGCATCGCGGTGGACGGGCTGCGCGGCGATTACTCGGCCTATCCCTACATCCACCCGGATGCCGCGCCGCGCATCATCCGCAGCGTGCGGCTGATGGTGGCCTTCGTGCTGGGCATGGCGCTGCTGGCGGGGGTCACGCTCGGCTGGCAGGCGGTGCTGCTGTTCTGGGTGCTGCCGCAGCTGTTCGGCCAGTGCATGCTGCGCTGCTATCTGCTGACCGAGCACACGCTGTGCTCGAACGACCGCGACGGGCTGACCAACACCCGCACCATGCTGACCAACCCGGTCATGCGGCTGCTGATGTGGAACATGCCCTATCACGCCGAACACCACCTCTACCCGTTCATCCCCTTCCACCGGCTGGCGGAGGCGCATGAGGTGGTGAAGGGCCGGCTGACGCATGTGCATCCGGGCTATGTGAACTGGCACCGGCGCTTCGTGGGGCTGTTGCGGACAGGGGGCGCTGCCCCCTGACCCCCGCCAAAGGGCCCTGCCCTCTGGACACCCGCCAAGGGTCGTAACGACCCTTGGAACCCATCAGTTAACTGAAAGTATGGGAAAGGGGCTCAAAGCGCCCTGCGGCCCAGCGCGCCTTCGCAGCCCCTTCCCCATACTTTCAGCTCCCGGTTTCCAAAGGCCTTTCGGCCTTTGGCGGGGTGCCGAGGGGCAGAGCCCCTCGGTGGGGGCCCGGGGGCAAGGCCCCCGCTTCACACCGCCCCCAGGAAGCTCCGCAGTTCATCCCGCCAGAAGCGCGCGCGGTTGGTGGTGCCGTGGCCCATGGTCTGGTCGCTGGCCGGGATCAGCACGTAGCGCGCGCCCGGGATCCGCTGCATGGCCGCCTGCATCAACCCGGTCTCGGGCGGGTTGCGTTCGTCGTCGGCGGCGTTGATGGCCAGCACGCGGGCCTTGATGCGGCCCAGCAGCGGTGCCGGGTTGTAGTCGCGCGAGGCATCCCACTGCCAGATGAAGTCGTTGGCGTCGGAGCGCGCGGGCGCGGCCAGGCGTTCATCCACCAGCTTGTCCGCAGCCTCCCGCGTCGGCGCGATGCGCTGGTAATGCAGCGTGCCGCCATTGGTGGCGGCGGAGAACATCACATCCGCCAGCCGCATGCTGGGCGGCTGTGTGGTGTAATTCCCGTTGTTGTAGGCGGGGTCCTGGCGGATGGTCTCGATCAGCAGGCGGCGCATGATCCAGTTGCGACTGGCCATCTCCGTGGGCTGCGAGGCCATGGGCACGACCGCGTCCATGAAATCCGGATAGGTCACGCCCCATAGCCAGGCGTGCATGCCGCCCATGGAATTGCCCAGCACCAGCCGCAGATGCCGGATGCCCAGCCCCTCGGTCACGAGGCGATGCTGCGCCTGCACCATGTCGGCGTAGTTGTAGCGCGGGAAGCGCGCCCCCAGCCCGTCCGAGGGCTTGGAGGAGCCGGCCGCCCCCAGCGCATCGGGGATGATGATGAAATGGCGCTGGGCATCCAGCGGCTGGCCGGGGCCGAACAGCTCTCCGGCGAAGGCCTGGGACAGCATGTTGCGCGCGGAACCCGCCGTGCCGTGCAGGATCAGCACCGGCTGGCCGGTGGGCTCGCCCAGGGTGAAGTAGCGAATGCGCAGTTCGGGCAGGGTTTCGCGGGTGTGGAAGCGGAAGTCGCGGGCGATGAAGCTGCCCTCACGCGGGGTGGGGAACTCCGCGGCCTGCGCCAGCTTCACGGCGCCCAGCGCCAGGCCGGTGCCCAGCGCCACGCGCCTGGGGGTGCCGTCACCTATCATGTCCCTGCCTCCTTGCGGTGGGGCATCTCGACACAGCCGGGGGCGGGCGGCAATGCGCTCACCCCTCGATCAGGGCGCGCTTCTCCGCGATCTGTGCCGCCAGGCTGTCCATCACTGCCCGCACCCGGGGCGTATGGCGCAGATCCGGGTGGGTCAGCAGCCAGAGGTCGGAGGCATATTCCTCCACCGGCGGCGCCAGCTGGGTCAGCCCCGGCCAGGCATCGCCCAGGAAACAGGGCAGATGCCCCACACCCACGCCTGCCTCCACGGCGCGGGCCAGGCCCAGCACGGTGTCGAAGCGCCCGGCGATGCGCTCGGGCGGCACCATGGCGCGGGCGTGGCGCACCACCTTGAGGCCCGCCAGGTTCTCGCCCAGGCAGACCCAATCGGATTCAGCCAGCGCGTCATGCGGGGTGGGGCGGATGGCGGGGGCGTACAGCGCCCAGGCGATGCGCGCGACGCGGCGGCCGACCAGCGTGTCGGGCGGGTTGTCGGTGGCGCGCACCGCCACATCGGCATCGCGGCGGGACAGGTTCAGGGCGGCGTTGCCCGTGACGACATCCAGCCGGATCGAAGGGTTGGCCGCGCGGAACCGCCCCAGCATGGGCATGATCAGCTCCAGCAGGCTGTCGCTGGTGGCCAGCCGCACCTCGCCCGAGGGCGCGGGTGCCGCACCCGCCAGGCGGCGGGTCACGGCGGTGATGTCCTCATCCACGCGGGCGGCGAGGGAGGCCACTTCCTCCCCGGCGGGGGTCAGCGTGTAGCCGCTGCGGTGGCGCTCGAACAAGGGCTGGCCCAGCAGGACCTCCACCTGGCGCAACCGGCGAAACACCGTGGAATGGTCGATGCCCAGCCGGGCCGCGGCGGCGGGCAGGTTGCGGGTTTCGGCCACGGCCGCGATCAGGCGGAAATCATCCCAGGCCAGGGTGCGGGCCGGTTCCTTCACGGGGTCCCCCCAAACGCAGAAAGGGCGGCGCGAGCGCCGCCCTTCCGAGCTTAGAGGCGTGGGGCGATTCAGGCCACCGCCGGCCGGGCGCCGGCGGCCGGCACCGGGGTGCGGCGCAGGGCCAGGGCACCGTCACCGGCCAGGGCCTGCACCAGCGCGCCCACCATCAGGAAGGCCGGGTATTCCCAGCCGCCATTGGGCGCGTTGAACACCCAGCCATTGCCGGCATGCACCAGCAGCGCGCCGGCCAGCACCGGCAGCATCAGCACGGATACCAGCCGGCCATAGAGGCCCAGCACCAGGGCCACGCCGCCGATCAGCTCGGCCAGCACCACCGGCCAGGCGAGGATGGGCGGGAAGCCCACCTGGGCCATGAAGCCCGCGAAGCCCGGCACGGTGAAGACCGCGATCTTCAGCCAGGCATGGGCGATGAACATGACACCGAGCGACAGCCGAAGCAGCAGCAGGGCATAGGGGGCAAGGCGCGTATCGATCATGGGAAAATCTCCGGTTCGGGGATGCCGTCGGGGCATCTGTTGGCCGGGAGAATGACGAGGGGGCCGCCGCCGCACCATGACGAAGGCGGCAATGCCGTGATTGCATTCACGCAATAACATTGCGCTGGAAATCCCTCGGCATTGCGACAATTCCTATGGCCAACGGCGCACCGATGCGCCTCAGGAGATCGCAATCATGTCCGCTCATGGCATCCATCATGTCACCGCCATCGCCGGCAAGGCGCGGCAGAACCTCGATTTCTATACCCGCACCCTGGGCCTGCGCCTGGTGAAGAAGACGGTGAACTTCGACGATCCCGGCGCCTACCACTTCTATTACGGCGACGAGGCCGGCAGCCCCGGCACCATCCTGACCTTCTTCCCCTGGGAACACGCGGCCCCCGGCCGCGCCGGCGTGGGAGAGCTGCAGGAGACGGTATTCCGCATCCCCCAGGCCTCGATCGGCTACTGGACGCAGCGGCTGGTGAACCAGGGCGTCGAGCGCGAGACGCGCTTCGGCGAAACCCGCCTCACCTTCCGTGACCCGGACGGCATGCGCCTGGCCCTGCTCGGCATTGCGGGCATCGAGGCAGAGCCCGCCTGGGCCGGCAGCGAGGTTCCGGTGGAACATGCCATCCGCGGCTTCCACAGCGTCAGCCTGATGCTGGAGAAGACCGAGGCGACGGGCGCCATCCTGACCGACGTGTTCGGCTTCCAGGAGACGGGCCGCGAGGGCGACACCACCCGCTACGCCGTGCCGGGCACCACGCTCGGCGGGGTGGTGGACCTGCGGGCGGTGGGCGGCTTCCTGCCGGCGCGGCTCGGTCGCGGCTCGGTGCATCACCTGGCCTTCCGCGCCGCCGACGACGCGGAGGAAATGGAGATGGCCCGCAAGCTGCTGGCCAACCACGGGCTGCGCACCACCGAGCAGAAGGACCGGGACTATTTCCGCTCCGTGTACTTCCGGGAGCCTGGGCATGTGCTGTTCGAGATCGCGACCGACATCCCGGGCTTCGCCGTGGATGAACCGGCCGGGAGCCTGGGCGGCGCACTGAAGCTGCCGGCCTTCCTGGAGGGCCATCGCGCGGCCATCGAGGCGGCGCTGCCTGACCTTGGCTGAGTGTGATCGCCGCAGGTGGAAACACCGCAGGCATGAATCACACGACGATCCATCAGCGAGACGTGATCCGGAGGGTCACGCCTCGAAGGAGGCAAGGATGAGCGACTTCATCCATGTGTTCGAGCCCGGCCATGCACCGGCACTGCTGCTGCTGCACGGCACGGGCGGCGACGAGCATGACCTGCTGCCGCTGGGGCGGCGGCTGGCGCCGGGGGCGGCGCTGCTCTCCCCGCGCGGGAAGGTTCTGGAACAGGGCATGCCCCGCTTCTTCCGCCGCCTGGCGGAGGGCGTCTTCGACGAGGACGACCTGCGCCGGCGCACGGATGAGCTGGCAGGCTTCGTGACGGAGGCACGGGGGCGCTACGGCATCCCCGCGCCGGTGGCGGTCGGCTTCTCCAACGGGGCCAACATCGCGGCGGCGCTGCTGCTGCGCCACCCGGGGCTGCTGGGCGGCGCCGCGCTGATCCGGGCGATGATGCCCTTCGCGGAGCCGCCCGTGGCGGACCTCTCCGGCACGCCGGTGCTGCTGCTCTCGGGCAGCCAGGACCCGATCGTGCCGGCGGCCAACAGCGCGGCGCTTGCCGGGCTGCTACAGGCCGATGGCGCCGCGGTCACGCATCATGAGCTGCCGGTCGGCCATGGGCTGAGCGGCATGGACATGGCGCTGGCCGGAAAGTGGCTTCAGGCGCTCTCACCGAACCGGTAGCCGACCCCGGGCTCGGTACGGATCAGGCCCGCGGCCTCTCCCAGCTTCTGGCGAAGCTGGCCGATATAGACGCGCAGATACTGCGTGTCCTCGGCATGGGCGGGGCCCCAGACGGCGACCAGCAGCTGCCGCTGGGTCACCACCTTGTCCTGGCCCGCCCGGGCCAGGGCGGCCAGCAGGTCCCATTCGCGCGGGGTCAGGTGCAGGGCCTCGCCATGCACCCGGGCCCGGCGATGGGGCATGTCGATCTCGAGCGGGCCTGCGCGGATGATCTCGGGCGGGGCCTCGGCGCCCGTCGCCCGGCGCAGGGCCGCGCGCAGCCGGGCCAGCAGTTCAGCGAGGGCGAAGGGCTTTTCCACATAGTCATCCGCGCCCGCATCCAGGGCCGCCACCTTCTCGTCCTCACGGTCACGCGCCGAGAGGATGATGACCGGCGCCTGGGAGAAGCCGCGCAGCTTCGGCAGCAGCGCCTTGCCGTCCATGTCAGGCAGGCCGAGGTCCAGCAGCACGGCGCGCGGCGCGCGCTCGGCCGCCATGCGCAGCCCCTCGGCCCCCGTCAGCGCGCGCAGGGGCGCATAGCCCGCAGCCTCCAGCGCGGGGGCCAGGAAGCGATGGATCTGCGGTTCATCATCCACCACCAGGATCTTGGGTGGGGCCAGGTCGGTCATACGGGAAACCTCATGACGATGCGGGTGCCGCGCCCGCCGGGAAAGGCCGGGCTTTCAGCGGTGATCCGCCCGCCCATGGCGGCCACCAGCCCCCGGCAGATCGCCAGGCCCAGCCCGGTGCCGGCGGCGATATGGTCGGTGCGGGACGCCCGGTGGAAGGGGTCGAAGATGCGCGGCAGATCCTCGGCCGGGATGCCGGGGCCCTCATCCTCGACGGCGATGGCGATGTCGTGCCCGTCACGCCAGGCGCGGGCACGCACGGCGCCGTCCGGCCCGGAGAATTTCAGCGCATTGTCCAGCAGGTTGCCCAGCACCTGGTCCAGCAGGGAGGGGTCCAGCGGCACCAGCGGCAGGGCCGCGACCTCACGCGTGATGGGGCGGCCGGTGGTGCGTTGCAGCCGGCCCGCCGCGGCCTCGATGGCGTCCGCGATGTCGGTGGGCTCGCGCTTCGGCACCACCTGCCCGTTCTCGATCCGCACCATGTCCAGGATATTGGCGATGTAGCGGCCGAGGCGGGTCGTCTCCTCCTCGGCGGCCAGAAGCAGGTCGTCGCGCGTGGCCTCCGACAGGGCGGGGCTGGCGCGCAGGGTCTCGATGGCGCCCCGGATCGCCGTCAGCGGCGTGCGCAGGTCATGGCCCAGCGAGGTCAGCAGGGCGCTGCGCAGTTGCTCGGTCTCGGCGCGGGCGGTGCCGCGCGCCTGCTCCTCCATCAGCTGGGCGCGCTCGATCGCCACCGCCGCCTGGTCCAGCAGGCCGGCCAGGGTCCGGTCGCGCTCGCCATCCGGCGCGCGGGGCTGGATGCCGACCAGGCCCACCACCCCATGGGCGGTCCGCATCGGCAAGAAACGCCAGGCGACATCGGGCAGCGTGTCGGTGCCGCGCCCGGTGGGCTTGCCGTGGCGCAGCGCCCAGCGGGCGGCGGCCATCGCACCCTCATCGGGCTGGGCGTCCACCGGGTTGGCGGCGCGGATGACGGGCTCGGGCGCTTCCTCGGGCCCCAGGGGGGGCAGCGGCAGGATGACCACGGCGGGGCCCTCCATGGCGCGCGCCGCCTCCTGCGCCACGGCGGGCAGCAGTTCCGGCAACCCGCCCGGCCCGCCGAGCCGGCGGCTGAACTCCAGCAGGCGGCGAAGGCCGCGCGCCCGGGCCCGGGTGATGCGCATGGACTGCCCGAGCCTGCCCGTGGTGCCCGCCAGCAGCAGCGCCACCAGGGCAAAGACCACGGCCCCCACCACATCCTGCGGCCCCGCGATGACCAGCGTGTAGCGCGGCGGAAGGAACAGGAAGTTCCAGCAGATGAAGGCGAGCCCCGCCGCGAGCAGCCCGTGCCAGGGGCCGAACAGCACGGCCGCCGCCACGATGGGCACCAGATAGACCATGCCCAGCGCCCCCTCGGGCACCGCGCCGTCGGTCGCCACCCCCACCAGCGTGGCCAGCGCCACCAGCAGCGGCACGGAGGCCCAGGAAAGCCAGGGCGGCGCCTGCGGCCCGGCACGGCGCGGCCGCGGCAAGGCTGTCGGGCGCGGCACCAGGTGCAGGGTGAAGTCCTCGGCGCGCCGCGCCATCTGGGCCGACAGCGTGCGGCCCGTCAGCCGCCGCCACAGCGCCGGCCGGCCGCGCCCCATCACCAGATGCGTGGCGTTGCGCGCGCGCGCATGGGCCAGGATGGCGCCCGGCACATCATGGGCCGCGACGGTCTCCACCTCGGCGCCCAGGCTTTCGGCCAGGCGCAGCGCGGCCTCGGGCGGCTCCGCGCCCTCGACATGCAGCGCCAGCAGCGGCGCGCGCAGCGCATCGGCGATGCGCCGGGCATGCCGCACCACGCTCTCGGCCGACGGGTCCGCCCCCACCAACGCCAGCACCCGGTCGCCCGAGGGCCAGGGCCCGCTGACCGCATTGGCGCGCATCCATCCGGTGATGTCGGCATCCACCCGGTCCGCCACGCGGCGCAGCGCCATTTCGCGCAGGGCGGCCAGATTGCCTTCGCGGAAGAAGCTGCGCAGCGCCCGCTGGGCCTGTTCGGGCCGATAGATGCGGCCCTGCTTCAGGCGGTCCAGCAGCTCGGCGGGCGGGATGTCGATCAGCTCCACCGCGTCGGCGCCGGCCAGCACGGCGTCGGGCACCGTCTCGGCCACGCGCACGCCGGTGATGCGCGCGACCGCATCGCCCAGGCTCTCCAGGTGCTGGACGTTCATCGTGGTCCAGACCTCGATGCCGGCCTCGCGCAGTTCCTCGACATCCTGCCAGCGCTTGGGGTGGCGGCTGCCGGGGGCGTTGCTGTGCGCCAGCTCGTCCAGCAGCAGGATGGCGGGGCGGCGGGCCAGCGCCGCGTCCAGGTCGAACTCCTCCAGCACCTGGCCGCGGTGGTGCAGCGCGGCGCGGGGCAGGATGGGCAGGTCCGCGATCTGGGCGATGGTCTCGGCCCGGCCGTGGGTCTCGACGATGCCGATCAGCACATCGTCGCCGCCGGCGGCGCGGCGGCGGGCCTCGGCCAGCATCTCGAAGGTCTTGCCCACGCCCGGGGCGGCGCCGAGGAACACCTTCAGGCGGCCGCGATGCTCCCTGGCCGCCAGGGCCAGCAGCGCGTCGGGATCGGGGCGGGGGGGCTCCGCTTCAGCCATGCGGATGGAGGCGGCGCCCGAAGGCGCCACCCCGCCAGGCGGCCCCGGTCACGCCGGGGCCGTGGGGCGCAGGCGCCCTCGCCTCATCCCTTGTCGGCGGCGAAGACACCGGCGGTGGCCCAGTCGGACTTCTCGATATCGGTCAGGATGATCTGCACGCTCTCGGGCTTGTTGCCGGTGGCCGAGCAGAAGGCCTCGGTCAGCGCCTTGGCGATGGCGCGCTTCTGGTCCTGGGTGCGGCCGGCGAACATGTCGACGCGAATCATGGGCATGGAAATCACCTTTCAGCTTGCGGTGGCGAAGGGTGGCCACCGCCGGCAGCCGCCGTCAACCGGCGGCCCGCTGCCTGGCCCGGCGCAGCCGCCTTTCGCGGCGCGCCATCATGATGGTGAAGCCGGCCAGCAGAATGCCCGTGATCGCGGTGATCATGAGCGGCATGAAAGGGTGCATCTGTCCTTGTCCCGAAGGTGGCATTTCTCAGGAGAACAGGATGGCGCCGGGGGCCGACAAGGCGCCATTCGGATTACCGCCCCCGGGCGTAAGGAATGCGTAAGGGGCGCCTCAGCCCTCGGCCATGATGCCTTCGCTGCGGATGAAGGCGCCCATGCGCTCCCGCTGGGTCGCGAGGTAGGTGGCGAAGGCCTCCGGCCCCTCGGCATGCGGCACCAGCCCCAGCGCCTGGAAGCGGCTGCGCAGGCCCGGGTCCGCCATGGCGGCCTGGGCAGCCTCCGCCACGCGGCGGATGGCCGCGTGCGGCGTGCCCATGGGGGCCGAGATGCCGTGCATGTCCACCATCTCGAAGCCCGGATAACCGCTCTCGGCCACCGTCGGCACATTCTCGAAACCCGGGATGCGCGTGGCGCTGGAGGCCGCGATGGCCACCACCTGGCGGTCCGCGATCAGCGGCGCGGGCACGGCGAGGGTGGAGAAGGTGAACATCGTCTCCCCCGCCAGCAGGGAGGCCATCTGCTGCGCGCCGCCGCGATAGGGCACATGCTGCGCATCCAGCGCGGCGCGGCGCATCAGCAGCGCGCCCGACAGATGCGAGCCCGTGCCGATGCCCGACGAGCCGTAGCTCTCCTTGCCGGGATTGGCGCGCAGATGCGCCACCAGCTTCTGGAGGGTGTCATGCGGGCTGCCCGCCTTCACCATCAGCACGGAAGGCAGCAGCGTGAGCTGCGTGACGGGGGCGAAGGCCGTGGCGTAGTCGAAGCCCAGCCCCCGCATCAGGAAGGCATTGGTGATGGCCCCGCCTGAATCGAGCAGGAAGGTATAGCCGTCCGGGTTGGCGCCGGCGACGGCCGCGGAGGCCACGGCGCCATTGGCCCCGCCCCGGTTCTCGACCACCACGGTCTGGCCGAGCGCACGTTCGATATGCGGGGCGACCAGCCTGCCCAGCACATCGGTGCTGCCGCCTGGCGGAAAGGACACGACGAGGCGAATGGGCCGGTTCGGCCAATCCTGAGCGGTTGCAACGGCCGGCGCGCAGAGCAGCGCGGCCAGCATGGCGCGGCGCGGGTGACGCATGTTTTCCTCCCTAGTCTTTGGGCGCATCATGGCCCCCATGTCCCCGCCCCGTCACGCGGAAAACGACCTGTTCGGCGCCGCACCAGACCCCCAGCAGCCTGCCTCGCGCGGGCATCGCCCCCTCGCGGACCGGCTGCGGCCGCGCAACCTCGATGAGGTGGTGGGCCAGGAATCGCTGCTCGGCCCCGACGGGTCGTTGCGGGCGATGCTGGCGCGCGGCTCCCTGCCCTCCCTCATCCTGTGGGGGCCGCCGGGGGTGGGCAAGACGACCATCGCCCGCCTGCTGGCCGAGGCGGCGGGACTGCATTTCCATGCCATTTCCGCCGTGTTCTCGGGTGTGGCCGACCTCAAGAAAGCCTTCGAGGAAGCATCGCGCCGGCGCGGCCGCACCCTGCTGTTCGTGGATGAGGTGCATCGCTTCAACCGCGCCCAGCAGGACGGCTTCCTGCCCTTCGTCGAGGATGGGACCGTGACCCTGGTGGGCGCCACCACGGAAAACCCCAGCTTCGCGCTGAACGGCGCGCTTCTCTCACGCTGCCAGGTGCTGGTGCTGAACCGGCTGGAGGCCGCGGACCTCGACGCCCTGCTCTCCCGCGCCGAGGATCTGGAGCAGCGCCCCCTGCCCCTGACCACGGAGGCACGTGCCGCCCTTACCGCCATGGCCGATGGCGACGGGCGCTATCTGCTGAACCTGGCCGAGCAGCTGCTGGCCCTGCCGCCCGGCGCGAAGCCGCTGGACGTGCCGCGCCTGCAGGCGCTGCTGGCCAAGCGCGCGGCACTGTATGACAAGGACCGAGAGGAGCATTTCAACCTCATCTCCGCCCTGCACAAATCCATGCGCGGGTCTGACCCCGATGCCGCGCTCTACTGGTTCGCGCGCATGCTGACGGGCGGCGAGGACCCGCGCTACATCGCCCGGCGCCTCAACCGCTTCGCCGCCGAGGATGTCGGCATGGCCGACCCCAGCGCCCTGCCCCTGTCGATCGCGGCGTGGGAAACCTATGAGCGGCTCGGCAGCCCCGAGGGCGAGCTGGCGCTGGCGCAGCTGGTGGTGCATCTGGCCACCGCGCCGAAATCCAACGCCGTCTACAAG
This sequence comes from Rhodovarius crocodyli, assembly GCF_004005855.1. Taxonomy (GTDB): domain Bacteria; phylum Pseudomonadota; class Alphaproteobacteria; order Acetobacterales; family Acetobacteraceae; genus Rhodovarius; species Rhodovarius crocodyli. The sequence continues at coordinate 138,415 of NZ_SACL01000007.1, read as the reverse complement.
GGCTTCGGCGCCGCCATGCGCGCGGCGAAGGAGACGGGCAGCCTGATGCCGCCCAAGCACATCCTGAACGCGCCCACCAAGCTGATGAAGCAGATCGGCTATGGCCGCGACTACGCCTATGACCACGACACGGAGGAAGGCTTCTCGGGCGCCGACTACTTCCCCGAGGCGATGGGCCGGCAACGCTTCTACAACCCCACCGGCCGTGGCTACGAGGCCGAAGTGAAGCGCCGTATCCAGCATTGGGACAAGCTGCGGAGCGAACGGGAATGAACCCTCTCTATGCCGCGCTGGGCGGGGCCATCGGGTCCCTGCTGCGCTACGGTTTTTCCAGCATGCTGAACACCACGGGCTTTCCCTGGGGCACCATGGCGATCAACATCGCCGGCAGCGCCTGCATCGGGCTGTGCGCGGGGCTGGGGCTGGCGGGCGGGCCGCGCGCCTTCCTGGTGGCGGGCGTGCTGGGCGGCTTCACCACCTTCTCGGCCTTCAGCCTGGAAACGGGGCTGCTGTGGGAACGCGACCCGCGCCTGGCCGTGGCCTATGTGCTGGCTTCCGTGGGGCTCGGTCTCACGGCATTCTTCCTGACCTGGAACGCCGTGAGGGGATAACGCCATGAACCAAGAGATCCTGGCGCAGCTGGCGCCTGACGGCGTGCTGCGCGCCGGCATCAACCTGGGCAATTTCCTGCTCGTCACCGGTCGTGGCCCGGCCGGCGAGCCGCAAGGCGTCTCCCCCGACATGGCCGCCTTCATCGCCGGCAAGCTGGGCGTAAAACTGGAACTGGTGCCCTATCCGCGCCCCGCCGCGCTGGCCGACGATGCCGGCAGCGGGAAGTGGGCGATCGGCCTGATCGGCGCCGAGCCGCAGCGCGCCGAGACCATTGCCTTCACCGATGCCTATGCCGAGATCGAGGCCACCTATCTGGTGCCGCCCGGCTCGCCCATCACCGGGCTGGCGCAGGTCGACCAGGCCGGCCACCGCATCGCCGTGGCCGGCGGCGCTGCCTATGACCTGTGGCTGGACCGCAACATCAAGGCCGCCGAGCTGATCCGTGGCCCCAGCATCGACGCGGCCTTCGAGATGTTCCGCGACCGCAAGCTGGAGGTGCTGGCCGGGCTGCGCCCGCGCCTGATCGACGATGCGGCGGCCATCCCCGGGTCGCGCATCCTGGAAGGGCGCTTCATGAGCGTGCAGCAGGCAGTCGGCACGCCGCGCGCCAATGTGGCCGCGGCGGCGTTCCTGGCGGAATGCGTGCTGGAGGCGAAGGCGTCAGGGTTGGTGGCGGAACTGATCGCGAAGCATGGGGTGCAAGGGTTATCGGTAGCGAAGTAGTTTTCATCTTCTTTTTCTGAAGAAAAAGAAGCAAAAAGACTTTTCGAGTTTAGGGGCACCTCAAATCAGCAAAAGTTTTTTGGTTCTTTTTTACAAAAAAGAACATCACCCCTGATCCCTTAAATTCTCCCGCATCGTCTTCCCCTTATAGGCCTTCCGGTAGATCCCCCGCCTTTGCAGTTCTGGCACCAGCATCCTCGCCACATCCTCGAAGGTGCCGGGCCACAGCGTCGGCGGCAGGATGAAGCCGTCGCAGGCGCCGCCCGTGAACCAGTCCTCCATCATGTCCGCCACCTGGGCGGGCGTACCGGCCAGCAGGGCACGCGGGCGCCGCACCGCCTCGGCGAAGCTGATGCCCTTGTCCTTGGCCACCTGCATCATGCGGTCACGATGCCCCTGCACACCCTGGTTGCTGCCGGGGGTGTCCATGGCCTCGGGCGTGTCGATCCTGGAGAGGTCCGCGACCACGGACCAGGAGGAGGAGGCGATTACCAGCTCCGGGTCCACCAGGGATTCCAGATGGGCGGCCTTTTCCCTGGCGATGCTCTCCGTCTCACCCAGCACGAGGGAGACGCTGGGCAGCACGGCGCATTCCGCGCGTGGGCGGCCGATGGCGTCCATGCGGGCGTGCAGGTCGTCGCGGTATGCCTTCGCGTCGGCCTTGGTGGCAGGGGTGCAGAAGATCGCCTCCGCCCAGCGCGCCGCGAATTGCCTGCCACGCGGCGAGGAACCGGCCTGCATCAGCACGGGCCGCACCTGCGGGCTGCGCGGGATGGTCAGCGGGCCCTCGGTCGAGACATAGCGGCCCTTGTAGTTGACGCGATGCACCTTCGTGGGGTCGGCGAAGCGGCCGCTCTCGCGGTCCAGCACCAGCGCCTCGTCCTCCCAGCTGCGCCACAGGCCGTCGCAGGCCTCCAGCACCTCGTCGGCCATGTCGTATCGCTGGTCCTTGGGGGCCAGCCCGTCGAAGCCGCAGTTGCGGGCCTCGAAGTCGCGCCCGGTGGTGACGACGTTCCAGGCGGCGCGCCCGCCGCTCATCAGGTCCAGCGAGGCCAGGTAGCGCGCGATGACATAGGGCGCCATGAAGCTGGTCGAGAGCGTGACGCCCAGGCCCAGATGCTTCGTCGCGCGCGCCATGATCGGCAGCAGCACCATGGGGTCCACCAGCGTCAGCTGCCCGCCGCGGCCGAGGTAATCGTCATAGCCGCCCTTATACAGGTCCGGGATGCCGAGCCCGTCCGCGAAGAAGCAGCCGTCGAACAGCCCGGCCTCCATCGTGCGGGCCATGTGTTCCCAGCGGTCGTAACTGAACAGGTCGTCCAGGGTGGAGGCCGGGTGGCGCCAGCTGCTCGGGTAGCTGGTGTTGGGGCCAGCCTTCAGATAGGCGACGAGGTGCATGTGCGGCATGCCGTGACTTTCGCGCCGATGGCTACCGGGTGCGAGCCCCTGGCGGGCGCTGCCGCAGCGTCAGCCCGGGCAGGACTGCCACCAGACAGATCACCGCGACCGCGAGGAAGGCATCGCGGAAACCCAGCAGCCCGGCCTGGGCCTCGATGATGCGCGTCATGAATTCATAGGCCGCGTCGCGGCGGATCACCTCGGGGATGCCGCCCTGGGTGTAGAGCCCCTCCAGCAAGCGGCGGGTTTCGAGGGCGACGGGGCTGCCCTCCACGCGGCTCCACAGCGCCTCGGCATGGAACTGGCCGCGGCGCTCCATCAGCACCGACAGCAGGTTGGTGCCGAAGGCGCCCCCCAGCATGCGGAAGAAGTTGATGCTGCCCGCCCCCTGCCCCAGCAGATGCGGCGGCAGGGCGCGCATCGCGCCCACATTCATGTTGGGCAGGGTCAGCCCCAGCCCCACGCGCCCGATCAGGATCCAGATGGCCAGCGTCCAGAACGGCGTGTCGGTGCCCACATCGCCGAGCAGCCAGCAGGACAGCGCGAAGCACAGCAGCCCGGCACAGACCGGCTGCCAGGGCGGCAATATGTCCGCCAGCCGCCCCGCGATGAGGAAGATGAGCGCCACCGCGAGGCCCGCCGGCATCAGCACCAGCCCGGCGCGGGTGGGGGTATAGCCCTGCACAATCTGCACCAGCAGCGGCAGCAGGAAGGTGGAGCCGAAGATCGCCGCGCCGTAGATGAAGGCCACCAGCGCCGCCGCCACGAAGCCGCCATGGCGGAACACGGCCAGGTTCATCAGCGGCGCCGGGGCGCGCGCCTGCCAGGCCACGAAGCCGATGGCCGCCACGGCGGCGCCCACCAGCTCGATCACCACATGGTCGGAGTTCCAGCCATGGTGCTGGCCGTCCGTCAGCCCCGCCAGCAGCAGCCCGATGGCCAGCGCCAGCAGCGCGGCCCCCAGCCAGTCGAAGCCCCGCGCGGCGCCCTTGGCCACACGCCCCGGCATGAACAGCATGCCCATCACCAGCCCGAGGATGGAGGTGGGCAGGCAGAGGAAGAACACGGCGTGCCAGCTGAAGGTATCCACCAGCACACCGCCCAGCGTGGGGCCGATGGCGGGCGCCATCACCACGCCGAAGCTGAACATGCCCATGGCGGTGCCGCGTCGCTCGGGCGGGAACACCAGGAAGATGATCTGCATGGACAGCGGCTGCAAAAGCCCCGCCGCCGCCCCCTGCGCCACCCGGCACAGCACCATCAGCCCCGGATCGCTGCCGAGCGCCGCCACGATGGAAGCCGCCACGAACACCGAGATCGACGCCACATAGGTGATGCGGAAACCGAAACGCTCCACCGACCAGGCATTCATCAGCATGAAGCCGGTATTGGCCGCGAGAAAGCCGGTGGAGAGCAGCTGCCCCTCCTCATGCCCCATGCCCAGCGCGCCCATGATGTCGGGCAACGCCACATTCACGATGGTGGAGGACAGGATGCAGGAGACGGTGCCGGTCAGCGCCGTCAACGTCACCAGCCAGCGGAAGGCCCCGCCATAGCGGGCAAACAGCGCCTCGATCGAGGGCCCTTCATTCATCCCGTGCTTCCGCCAATCCTTCCCCGCGAGCCTCCGCCTCGACCCTCGCCATCATGCCCGGGCGCAGCAGCCCGGCGGGGGGCGGCGGGTCGAGGCGCACGCGCAGCGGCAGGCGCTGGGTGATGCGGGTGAAATTGCCGCTGGGGTTGGGGTTGGGCAGCAAGGCGAATTCGCTGGTGGCCGCCTGGATCACGCGGTCGACGCGCCCCTCGAACACCCTGCCCGGCCAGGCGTCGATGGTGACGCGCACCGGCGTGCCGGGGCGGAAGAAGCGCACTTCCGTCTCGCGCACATTGGCCTCGATGCGCACCTCGGCCGGGTCATGCACCAGCATGATGCGCTGGCCGGCCAGCACATATTCGCCCGGGTCCACGAAGATGCGGTCCACCACCCCGTCGAAGGGCATGCGGATGGTGCGGTCCTCGCGCTCGATGCGGGCGCGGTCGCGGGTGGCGGTCAGCTCGCGCTCCTGCGGGGCCAGGGCCTCCAGCTGGCGGGCGATGACCTGCATTTCCTGCCGCGCGGCCTCGGCGGCGGCGAGCTGGGCCTCGGCGTTGCGGATCTCGGCGCCGGCGGAGATCACGCGCTGGCGCGCCTGGTCCAGCCCGGCGCGCAGCTGTTCCAGCCGCTGGCGGGTGCCGGCGCCGGTGGCGTCCAGGCGCTCGGCGCGGGCAAGTTCCGCCTCCGCGAAGCGGCGTTGGGCTTCCTCGGCGGGCAAGGCGGCGCGGGCCGAATCCAGCTTGGCGCGCGCGGCCTGGCCCTGGCTCGCGCTCTGGCGGTCGATCAGCGTCAGCCGGGCCTGCAATTCGGCACGGCGGGCGGCGATGCCGGAGAGCCGGGCCTCCAGCTCCTCCACCGCAAGCGCCGAATCGCGGGCATCCATCTGCACCAGCAGGTCGCCGCGGCCCAGCCTGTCACCGGCGGAACGCGGCAGGTCCTGCACCCAGCCCGGCACGCGGCTGGCCAGCATGATCATGTCGGACGCGACGCGCGCATCGTCCAGCACCACATGGGTGAATTGCCAATGCAGCCAGCGAAGGGAAAAACCGAGGGCGAGAATGGCGACCAACCCCGCGGCCAACAGGCGCGAACGGCGGCGGCCCGGCTTCCTGGCCTGGACAGGGAGATCAGCGGCGGCGGGCCTTGGCGGGCCGATATCCATGGACGCTTCCCGAACCTGGGGGCAAGTCTAGGCCCAGATTGTCGGACAAGACAAACCCATGACAGGAAGATTTCAACCGAGGGGGAGGTAAATCCCCCTCGGCCGTCAGGGTCAGGCGGCCTTGACCAGCCCGCCTTCGTCGGCGAGTGCCCGCAGGTGGAAGTCGGCATTGCCGAACAGCCCGTCATTCACCGTCAGCCGCTTGAAGTAGTGGCCGCAGGCGTATTCCATCGTCATGGCGATGCCGCCATGCAGCTGGATGGATTGCTGGCCCACCAGCCGCGACGCGCGGCCGATCTGCACCTTCACCGCCGCGATGCCGCGCCGGCGCTCATCCGCGTCGCTCTCCTCGGCGGCCTGCACCGCGTAGTAGCTCATGGAGCGTGACTGCTCGATCGCCACCAGCATGTCGGCCGCGCGGTGCTGCAGGGCCTGGAAGCTGCCGATCGGGCGGCCGAACTGCTCACGCGTCTTCATGTAGTCCAGCGTCATGGCATGGGCGACATCCATGCAGCCCACCGCTTCGAAGGAAAGGGCGGCGATGCTCTCGGCCACCACCTTCTCCAGCAGCGGCAGGCCGTTCTCGGCCTCACCCAGGGCGTGCTGCGCGGGGGCGTTCTCCAGGATCACCTCGGCGGCGCGCTGGCCGTCCACGGTGCGGAAGCCACGCACGGTGACACCAGGCGCGCCCGCCTCGACCACGAACAGGCCGATGCCCGCCTTGTCACGCTGGCCGCCGGCCACACGGGCCGAGACGATCAGATGCGTGGCGCTGTCGCCATGGATCACCATGCCCTTGTTGCCGTTCAGCACCCAGCCGGAGCCCGACTTCTTCGCGGTGGTCGCGACATCGAACAGGTCGTAGCGGGACTGGCGTTCCTGCTGCGCGAGGGCGAGGCGCGCCTCGCCGGCCGCGACCTGGGGCACCAGCTCCTGCCGCAGCGCGGCGCTGCCGCCATGGCGCAGGGCGCTGCCGCCGATGACGGCGGTGCTGAACCAGGGCTCCACCACCAGGGACCGGCCGAACTGCTCGGCGATCAGGCAGGTATCGGTCAGGCCCGCGCCGAAGCCGCCGTCTTCCTCGGCGAAGGGCAGGCCCAGCAGGCCCAGCTCCGCGAAGGAGGACCACATCTCCTGGCTCCAGCCGCGCTCACTGGCGATATACGCCTTGCGCTGCTCGAAGCCGTATTTGTCGGAAAGCAGCTTGCGGACGCTGTCCACCAGCAGGCTCTGTTCCTCGGTCAGATCGAAATCCATCTCGGTATCCCCTCAGAGCCCCAGAAACGCTTTGGCCATGATGTTGCGCTGGATCTCGTTGGACCCGCCGTAGATGCTCTGCTTGCGCCAGTTGAAGTAGGTGCCGGCCAGGCCATAGGCCCAGTCGGGGGCCACGTCCCACTCGTTGGTGCCTTCCTCGTCCGGGTCGCCATCGACCCAGGCATAGGGGCCGGCCGCCTTCATCAGCAGTTCCGACACGCCCTGTTGGATCTCGGTGCCCTTGATCTTCAGCACGCTGGTCGCGGGGTTGGGCTTGCCGTCCTTGCGCTTCATGTCCTGCGCGATCACGCGCATGACGGTCATTTCCAGCGCCTTCAGCTCGACCTCGATCTCCGTCATCTGGCGGCGGAACTCGGGGTCGGCCATCAGCGGCTCACCACCGTCCATGGTCTGGGCGGCGATGACCTTCAGGCGGCGGATGCGCTCACGGCTCGCACCCACGCGGGCCTGGCCGAAACGCTCATTGCCGAGCAGGAACTTGGCGCAGTCCCAGCCCTTGTTCTCCTCGCCCACCAGGTTCTCGGCCGGCACGCGGACATTGTCGAAGAACACCTCGTTCACCTCATGCCCGCCCTCGATCGTGATGATCGGGCGGACGGTGATGCCGGGCGTCTTCATGTCGCACAGGATGAAGCTGATGCCTTCCTGCTTCTTGGCCGTCGGGTTGGTGCGGGCCAGCACGAAGATCCAATCGGCATGCTGGGCCAGCGTCGTCCAGGTCTTCTGGCCGTTGATCACCCACTCATTGCCCTCACGGACGGCCTTGGTCTTGAGGCCCGCGAGGTCGGAGCCGGCGCCGGGCTCGGAGAAGCCCTGGCACCACCAGTCGTCCAGGTTGGCCATGCGCGGCAGGAAGCGCTTCTTCTGCTCCTCGGTGCCGAACTGGATCACCACCGGGCCGCACATGTTCACGTTGAAGCCGAGCGGCGACGGCGCGGGGGCCATCTGCAGCTCCTCGCGGAAGATGTAGCGCTGGGCGGCGGTCCAGCCGGGGCCGCCCCATTCCACCGGCCATTCCGGCACGGCCCAGCCGCGCTTGTTCAGGATCTTCTGCCACTCCACCACCATCGCCTTGGTGGGGCCCTTGCCCTCGATCAGGTGCTGGCGGGTGGCGGCGGGCAGGTTGGCGTCGATGAAGTCGCGCACTTCCTGGCGGAAGGCGAGTTCCTCGGCGGAAAAGTTCAAATCCATCTTGGGTCGTCTCCTCAGGCGGCCTTGCGCACGCCGAGGCCGGCGAAAGTGCCGCCCTCCGCCGCCAGTTGTTCGATCAGCGCCGCGGGCTTCAGGTTCGCGTCGCCCGTCTGCTCGGCATACAGCGCCAGCTTGTCGCGCACGGCCTTCAGGCCCATGCGGTCCGCCCAGAACATCGGACCGCCGCGCCAGGCGGGCCAGCCGAAGCCGTTGCAGAACACCACGTCGATATCGACGGCGCGATAGGCCACGCCTTCCTCCAGGATACGCGCGCCCTCATTCACCATCGGCAGCAGCAGGCGCTCCAGGATCTCCTGGTCCTCGATCTTGCGGCGGCGCACCTGCATCTTCTCGGCCACGTCGAGGATGATCGCCTCGACTTCCGGGTCCACGAGGCGCGTGCGCTTCTCGTCATACATGTACCAGCCCTTGCCGGTCTTCTGGCCGAAGCGCCCGCGCGCCACCACCGCATCCGCGATGGGGGCGACCGTGCCGCGCGCCTTGCGCACGGCGGCCCCGATGTCGAGACCCGCGAGGTCACCGGTCGCGAGCGGGCCCATGGCCATGCCATAGGTCTCCATCACGCGGTCGATATCCTGCGGCAGGCAGCCTTCCAGCAGCAGCTTCTCGACCTGGGGCGTGCGCTTGCCGGTCATGCGGTTGCCGACGAAGCCGTCGCAATTGCCGACCAGGACGGGCAGCTTGCCGATGCGCTTGCCCACATCGGTGGCCGTGGCGATGGCTGCCGCATTGGTCTTGGCGCCGCGCACATTCTCCAGCAGGCGCATCACATTGGCCGGCGAGAAGAAGTGCATGCCGATCACCAGCTCCGGCCGCGAGGTGGCCGAGGCGATCTGGTCGATGTCGAGCGTGGAGGTGTTGGTGGCCAGCACCACGCCGGGCCGGGCGATCTTGTCCAGCTTGGCGAAGATCTCCTTCTTCACGTCCATGTTCTCGAACACCGCCTCGATCACGAGGTCGGCGTCCTTGACCACGTTCAGGTCGATGGAGCCCTTCAGGCAGGCGCGGCGCTTCTCATACTCGGCCTGGGACAGGCGGCCGGACTTCACCGTGCGCTCCCAATTCGCCTCGCAGCGGGCCAGCCCCTTGTCGAGGGCTTCCTGGGTGGTCTCCACGATGGTCACGGGGATGCCGTTATTCGCGAAGTTCATCGCGATGCCGCCGCCCATGGTGCCGCCGCCGATCACCACGGCATTCTTCACCGGCAGGGGCTGGGTGCCCTCGGGCAGGTCGGGAATGCGCTGGGCCTCGCGCTCACCGAAGAAGACGTGGCGCAGCGCGAAGCTCTGCTCGCCCTCGACCAGGCGCTGGAACTGCTGGCGCTCGACCACCAGGCCGTCGTCGAAGCTCTCGGTCACGGCGGCGCGCACGGCCGCGGCGCAGCCCTTGGGGCTTTCCTGGCCGCGGCTGCGCTTCAGCAGGGCGGCGGCCGCGGCGTCGAAGGCCGCGAGGTCGGTGCCCTCGATCTTGTCCTTCCGGTTGCGCGCCAGGGTGAACTTCCTGCCGGACTTGGCGGCATCGCGTGCCCAGACGATGGCGGCCTTCTCCAGGTCGCCCTCCAGCACGGCATCCACGAAGCCGAGCTTCACGGCCTCCTCGGCCTTCACCGGGTCACCGCCGACGATCAGCTTCAGCGCGGCCTCGGCGCCGATCAGGCGCGGCAGGCGCTGGGTGCCGCCGGCGCCGGGCACGAAGCCGCGCTTCACCTCGGGCAGGCCCACCTGGGCACCCGGAGAGGCCACGCGGGCATGGCAGACGAGCGCCAGTTCCAGCCCGCCGCCCAGCGCGCTGCCGTGAATGGCGGCGACGACGGGCACGGGGCTGTTCTCGATGGCGTCGAACACCTCGGGCAGGCTGGGGGGCTGGCGGGGCTTGTTGAACTCCGTCATCTCGGCGCCGGCGGAATACATCCGCCCCTTGCCGATGATCACGATGGCGCGCGCGCCTTCCTTCAGGCTGCGCTTGATGCCGTCCAGCAGCCCCTGGCGGACGGCCGTGCGCAGCGTGTTGACCGGCGGATTGGCGATGCGCAGCACATGCACATCCCCGTCGAAGGCGTGTTCGACATATTGCGCGTCATCCATTGGCGCTTTCCTTCCCATGCGGGTCTTGCCCTTTGGCCGCATTGCAGGCCGCCAGGGAAAACCTGTCAACATCGATGGAAGGACGCTAGCCCGACCGGTCGGTAGGGACAAGGGAGGGGGTGAGGCCGCAGGGCGGCCCCCTGCCCGCCCTAGCGGCGGGACGACATCGCCGCCTGCGCCCGCCCGAAGCCGCTCATGGAAAGGTTCAGCGTGACCGGCTGGCGGGCGGCGTCCTGCAGCACCATCCGCGCGCCCGGCGGCTCAGACCGCAGCTGCGCGAGCGCCGCATCGGGCAGTTCCGCCATGGCGAAGCAGCCGGCCGCCAGGCAGCGCTGATAGGCCAGGGTGAAGCTCTGGCCCGCCGCCTCCACCCGGATGCCCGCCGGCAAATGCACGTTCAGCGGCACATGGGCCATCAGCAGCAGCGGCCCGGCATTGTGCAGCCGGCCCACGATCAGCTGGGCCTGCGGGCGCCCCTCCGCGTTGTTCAGCACGGTCGCCAGTTCGCATTGCCGCTGCGGGCGGCTTTCGCAGCGCAGCGCCCAATCGCCGTAGTTGGCCTGGGTCCGCTCCTGCGCCAGGGCGGGACCGGCCAGCAACAGGAAGGCGGGAAGGATCAGTCGATTGAACATGAAAATGGCGCCCTCCGTATCGAAGGGCGCCATCCTGCCACGGAAACGGGGGGCTTGGCGCCCCCCGCCGATCACGGCACCGCGCCGAGCGACTGGTTCACCAGCGCACGGGCGCGGTTGAGGTTCACCGCCGCGCGGGCTTCCTCCATCTGCGCTTCCTGCTGCAGCTGGCGCACGCGGAACAGCTCGAAGGCGCCGGTCTCGCCGCTGCGGAAGGCGCGGCGGGCTATGCCCTCCTGCTCATTGGCCACCGAGAGGCGCTGGCGGGCGATGCGCAGGTTGGTCTCGGAGGCACGCAGCGCCGCCTCGGCATAGCGCACCCCCGCCTCCAGCAGGCGCTGGGACTGGGCGAGCTCGGCGCTGGCGCGCGTCACCTCGCTCTGGGCCTCCGCCCGGCGGGGCAGGTTGCGCTGCTCGCTGGCGAAGGGCAGGCGGAAGCGCAGGCCGATCGAGGTGTTGTCATTCGCCCCGAAACCGCCCTCATAACGGGTGAAGACGCCGATTTCCGGGTTCTCACGCGGGGTGGCGGCCACCAGCCGGGCACGGGCCTGGGCGGCCTCCAGCGCCGCGCGGGCCGCGGCCAGCTGCGGGTGGCCCTGCAGCCGGTTGCGCGGCAGCGCGTCCTCGGTGGGCAGAACCGGGCGCAGGCCGCCGGTCAGGGTGGCGTATTCGGCCTCCAGCTGGTCGGCGCGGGCATCGGCCTGGGCATAGGCCAGCTCGGCGGCGAGCGTCTCGTTCTGGGCCAGCAGCGCCTCGGTGGGCGGCACGTCGCCCAGCTCGGAACGCCGGCGCAGGTCGCGGGTGATGTCGCGGCTGGTGGCCAGCCGGTCGCGGGCCACCCCGGCCTCACGACGGGCCAGCACCGCGTCCCACAGCGCGTTGCGCAGGGAACCCGCCACGGCCAGGCGGCGGGCCAGCACGCGCCCCTCCAGCGCCAGCACATCGGCGTTCACGCTCTCGCTCAGCGCCGCGCGCTGGCCGGGCAGCCAGATCGGCGCGGCCAGATCCACCTCGATCTCGCGCGAGGGCTGGCCGTTATTGCCGCCGCGCCGGGTGCCGCTCATCGCGATGCCCGACACCGACGCCGGCCCCGCGAAGGTGCCGCGCGGCACGATGCCGCGCGCGACCGCGGCCTCACGCTGGGCCAGCAGGCCGCGCAGATCCGCGTCCAGGTCCAGCGCGGCCGCCACATGGCCGGCCAGGTTGCCCTGGACGATGGGGGTGCGGCCGGCCGCCTGGCCCTGCGCCTGGGCGGGCCCCGCCCCCAGCAGCAGCGCCGCCAGCACCGCGACCGTGGTGGTCGTGGCCTTGGCCGGCACCGGGCCGTGGGTCACGTGCTCCTCCGGGTTCGCCTCGCCGGCCGCCACGCGGCTGCGGGGCAGCGCGAAGCGCTCATACAGGATGGGCAGCAGCAGCAGCGTCAGGGCTGTGGCCGTGACCAGCCCGCCGATGACCACGATGGCCAGCGGCTTCTGGATCTCGCTGCCGGGGCCCGTGGCGAACAGGAAGGGCACCAGCGCGAAGGCCGCGATCGAGGCCGTCAGCATCACGGGGGTCATGCGGCGTTTCGCTCCTTCACGGACAGCCTCGGAAAGGGTGAGCCCTTCCTCGGCGATCAGCCGGTTGATGGTGCTGACCAGCACCACGCCGTTCAGCACCGCGATGCCGATCAGCGTCAGGAAGCCCACCGAGGCGGGCACGGAGATGAACTGCCCGGACAGGTACAGCGCGATGATCCCGCCGATGAGCGCGAAGGGCACATTGCAGAACACCAGCGCCGCCTGCCGGCCGGAGTTGAAGGTGAGGTAGAGCAGCAGGAAGATCACGCCGAGCGCGATCGGCACCACCACCGCCAACCGGGCGGAGGCGCGCTGCTGGTTCTCGAACTGACCGCCCCAGACCAGGGAGTAGCCCTGCGGCATCTGCACACGCTGGGCCACCGCGGCCTTCGCGTCGTCCACGAAGCCCACCAGGTCGCGGCCGCTGACGTTGGACAGCACGGTGGACAGACGCTGCACCTCCTCGCGGCGCACCTCGATGGGGCCTTCCTCCTCTCGCACCTGGGCGATCTGGGTCAGCGGCACGGTGCCGCCGCCCGGCAGCGCGATGGGCACGGCGGCGAGCGCCGCCACGGTGCGGCGGTCCGCCGCCTCGCCACGGATCTGCACGGGGATGCGCATCTCGCCTTCCAGCACGATGCCCACCTGCCGGCCGTCCACCCACACGCGCAGCGCGTCCTGCACATCGGCGGCATTCAGGCCGAGGCGGCCGAGCGCGAGCCGGTCAAGGTCGATGGTCAGGTACTTCATGCCGTCGTTGCGCAGGGCGAAGACGTCGCTGGAACCGGGCACACTGCGGATGGCCTCCGCCACCTCGCGGCCGATGCGGTTCAGCTCGTCCAGGTCGGGACCGAACACCTTCACCACCACGTCGCCGCGCGCGCCGATGATCATTTCCTGCACGCGCATGTCGATGGGCTGCGCGAAGGAGAAGGTAATGCCCGGCACATTGTCGAGCACGAGGCGCAGCTGCTCCATCAGCCATGCGGTGCCGCCGCGCTGGCCCTCGGGGCGCCACTGGTCCTGCGGCTTCAGCTGCAGGAACATGTCGCTGTCGTTCAGGCCCACGGGGTCGATGCCCAGCTCGTCGGCGCCCGCGCGGCCCATGATGCCCACGATCTCGGGCACGCGGGTCATCAGCTCCTGCTGGATGCGGCGCATCGTCTCGCCGCTGTCGTCCACGCCGATGGTCGGGTGGCTGCGGATGGTGATGACCGGGTTGCCCTCATCCATGGTGGGCATGAAGGTGCTGCCCAGCCGCCCGAAAGCGAGGTAGGCGCAGACCACGCCCACCGCGACGACGCCCGCGATGGCCAGCGGCCGCTTCAGCGCCCATTCCAGCGCCGGGTCGTAGCCCTTGTGCAGCTTGCGGACGAGCCAGGGCTCCTCCGTGCTGCCCTTCTTGAGCATGTAGACGCTCATCACCGGCACCACCGTGATGGCCAGCAGCAGCGCCGCGATCAGGGCGAAGGCGATGGTCAGCGCCACCGGGCCGAACAGCCGCCCCTCGACACCCTGCAGGGACAGCAGCGGCACGAAGACGGTCACGATGATCATGACGCCGGAGACCAGCGGCACCATCACCTCGCGCACCGCCTCGTTCACCACGGCCAGCCTGGCGCGGAGGTCGGTCTTGCCGTGATGGTGGTTCAGCTTGTGGGCCACGTTCTCGACGACCACCACGCCGCAATCCACCAGCAGGCCGATGGCGATGGCTAGGCCGCCGAGCGACATGATGTTCGCCGTCAGCCCGTACCATTTCATGATGCCGAAGGTGCCCAGCACCGCGAGCGGCAGCATCAGGCTGACCACCATGGCCGCGCGCATGTTGCCCAGGAACAGCACAAGCAGCACCACCACCAGCACGATGGCTTCCAGCAGCACCTTCTGCACCGTCCAGACCGCCTTGCCGATCAGCTCGGAGCGGTCATAGAAGAAGTGGATGTGCACGCCCTCGGGCAGCCGGGCCTGGATCTCGGGCAGGCGCGCACGCACGCCCGTCACGACCGAGGCCGCGTTGGCGCCCTGCAGGCCCAGCACCGTGCCCCACACCGCCTCGCCCTGGCCGTTGCGGGCCACGACGCCGTTGCGGGCCAGCGAACCGAAGCGGACATCCGCGATGTCACCCACCCGGACCACCTGGCCGTTGCGCGCCACCACCACGATGCCGCGCACGTCGTCCAGGCTGCGGATACGGCCCTCGGCGCGCACCAGCAGCGCCTCCTCACCGTCGGAAAGCCGCCCCGCGCCGTCATTGCGGTTGTTGCGCTCCAGCGCTTCCTCAAGCTGCTTGGTGGTGATGCCGCGGGCCGCCATGGCGGCGCCGCTCGGCACGACCTCATAGGTACGGACATAGCCGCCCATGGTGTTCACATCGGCCACGCCCGGCACGCCGCGCAGGATCGGACGGATCGTCCAGTCCATCAGGGTGCGCGCTTCCGTGACGGTCAGGTTGTCGCCTTCGAGCGTGAACATCAGCATCTCGCCCAGCGCCGTGACGACCGGCGCCAGCCCGCCATCCACCCCATCTGGCAGCGAGTTCTCGACCTGGTTCAGCCGCTCATTCACCTGGGCACGCGCCCAGAACACGTCGGTGCCGGGTTGGAACTGGAAGGTCATGAGCGTGACGGCATAGCGCGTGACGGAGCGGATGGATTCCAGCCCCGGAATGCCGCGCATCGCGAGCTCGATGGGGGTGGTCACCCGCGCCTCCAGCTCCTCCGGCGTCAGGCCCGGGGCACGCATGGAGACGAGCACCTGCGGCGGCGACACGTCGGGGAAGGCATCGATGGACAGGTTGCGATAGGAGTTGGCACCCCACACCGCGATGGCGATGGCGGCAAGCACCACCAGCAGGCGCTGGCGGAGCGCCAGTTCAACCAGGCGAAGCAGCATGGATCAGGACTCTTCCGACTGCGCGAGTTCCGAGAGCAGGGACAGCACGCCCCGCACCGCGATGCGCTCCTGGCCGGTGAATTCCGCGCGGATGGAAGTGACCTGCGCGGTCTCGTTCAGCACCGTGACGGGGCGGGCGTAGAAGCCCTCGCCGTTGCGCACGAACACCCAGCTGCGGTCGCGGTGGCGGATGACGGCACCGGCCGGCACACGCCACTGCCCGCCGCTGCCCTCACGCGCCAGCTGCACCATGGCGGTCAATGCCTGGCCCGGGCGCAGCAGCTCGGTGTTCTCCGTGATCTCGGCCACCGCGATGACGGACTGGGTGGCGGCATCGGCGCTGCGGCCGATCATGATGATGTTGCCCTCGGCCCCCGGGTTGGGCAGCAGGACGCGGTTGTTGATGCGCATGGCATTGGCGCGCGCGATCGGCACCTGGATGTTGACCCACAGCGGCGACAGGTCCGCCACCGTGATGATGGCCGCCGATGCCGCGATGCGCTCACCGGTCGTGGCCTGGCGCGTCAGCACGATGCCGCTGATGGGGGCCGTGACGGTCAGCGCGGGGGAGATCCGCCGGGTGCGGCGCAGCTCGTCGATGGCTTCCTGGGACATGCCGACCAGCGCCAGCGCCTGGGCGCGTTCCTCCAGCGCCGCGGAGGCGCCGGCGGCCTCGGCGCGGGTGACCAGCAGGCGGCGCTCGGCGATCACGCGCTCACGGAACAGGGTCTCGTCGCGGCGCAGCGATTCGGCCGCAAGCGCCCCGGCCGTCACGGCCTGCAGGTACAGGCGCTGGGCCTCCACCAGCTCGGGGCTGCGGATGCGGGCGATGGGCTGGCCCTCGTTCACGCGTTCGTCGGGGCCGACCAGCAGCGCCTCGATCAGGCCGTTGGCCGGGGCCGCGACCACGCGCAGCTGCAACGGCGGCACCACGACCTGGCCGGGCAGCACGATCTCGGCCTGGCCGCCCTCGGCCTCCGGCGACGCCAGCTCGATCCCGGCCGGCCTCAGCTGCCGCTCCTCCATCGGGATCAGGATCTCCCGTGGGCCCTGGGCCATGACGGCGCCGGGGAAAAGGAAAACGGTGCAGGCCAGCAGGCTGGCGCGCAGGGCTTGGTTCATTCGTGCTCGTCCTCAGAGGGCGTCCCGGCGCCCGTGCGCCAGGCCGCCAAGCGGCTGCCAGCTGAACAGGCCCCCGCGTTGGACTTGCACGGGAAGCCGCCTTGGGGCGGTCGTAGGCGCCGGCTGACACATTACTAATGGTTCATCTGACGGAAAGGTCAAGATTGCAGTGCAGCATGGCAGGGCTTTTCGCGCCGCCCGCCCTGCCCTAACCCTGTGGCCCACGCAGAGCAGGAGCCCCCCATGATCGTTCTCATCACCGGCGCCACGGCCGGTTTCGGCCAGGCCATCGCACGGGTCTTCGTGGCCGAGGGCGCGCGCGTGATCGCCACCGGCCGCCGCAAGGAAAGGCTGGATGCGCTGGTGGCGGAGCTCGGCGCGGACAAGGTGCTGCCCCTGGCCTTCGATGTGACCGACCGCGCGGCCACCCTGTCCGCCATCGAATCGATCCCGGCCGAATGGGCCGCCGTGGATGTGCTGGTGAACAATGCCGGCCTGGCCCTGGGGCTGGAAATGGCCCAGGCCGCCAATCTGGATGACTGGGACCAGATGGTGGACACCAACATCAAGGGCCTGCTGACCATGACCCGCGCCATGCTGCCCGGCATGATCGCGCGCGGCCGCGGCCACATCATCAACATCGGCAGCACGGCGGGCGATTACGCCTATCCGGGCGGCAACACCTATGGCGCCACCAAGGCCTTCGTGAAGCAGTTCAGCCTGAACCTGCGCGCGGACCTGTTCGGCACGCCCATCCGCGTGACCAATGTGGAGCCCGGCCTGGTGGGCGGGACGGAGTTCAGCAACATCCGCTTCAAGGGCGACGACGCCAAGGCGGCCGGCGTGTATGAGGACGCCAACGCCCTGACGCCCGAGGACATTGCCGAGACGGTGCGCTGGACGGCCATGCTGCCCGCCCGCGTGAACATCAATTTCGTCCAGGTGATGCCCGTGACGCAGAGCTTCGCCGGGCTGAAAGTGCATAAAGGCTGAACGGACGGGGGGCACCCGCCCCCCAGATGACAGCACATTCAGCCATTTGACACTTGCATTGCGCGGAAAACGGTTCAGATAGCGTTCAGCTGCCGTTCAGTTTCGGTTCAGCTGGACCACCCTTGCCGGGACATCCGCCATGCTGCGTCACCTCGTCGCCTTCTCGCTGTCCAAGCGCGCCTTGCTGCTGCTGCTGTTCATCGGTTTCCTGGGCGCGGGTGCCTGGGGCTTCAACCACCTCAACATCGAGGCCTACCCGGACCCCGTGCCGCCCACCGTGGTGGTGATCACGCAGAATTCCGGGCAGAGCGCCGAGGAAATCGAGCGCTACATCACGGTCCCGATCGAGGTCGGCCTGTCCGGCATGCCGAACCTGACGCGCGTGCGCAGCCAGTCGCTGTTCGGCCTGTCCGTGGTCCAGGCGCAGTTCACCTACGCCTACAACTACGAGCAGGCGCTGCAGCAGGTGCTGAACCGGCTGGGCCAGCTGTCGGGCCTGCCGGCCGGGGTGCAGCCCTCCATCAGCCCCTGGTCCCCGATCGGTGAGATCATGCGCTATCGCGTGGTGGGCCCGCCCGGCTTCTCCCCCACCGACCTGCGCGTGATCCAGGACTGGGTGCTGCAGCGGCGCTTCCGCCGCGTGCCGGGCGTGGTGGACGTGACGGCCTTCGGCGGGCCGACCAAGGCGTACAGCGTCGTGCTGGACCTGCCGCGCCTGACCGCCTTCGGCCTGGACGTGCCCGATGTGGTGGCCGCGATCGGGCAAGGCGGCGCCACGGTCGGCGCCGGCGTGCTCAACATCGGCCCGCAATCGGCCGTGGTGCAGGGTGTCGGCCTGATCCGCAGCGTGGAGGAGATCGAGCAGGTCGTGCTCGGCACCCATGGCGGGCTTCCGGTGCTGCTGCGCGATGTGGGCCGGGTCGAGACTTCCTCCCTGCCGCGGCTGGGCATCGCCGGGCACGAGGCGTCTGACGACGCGGTGCTGGGCGTGGTGCTGATGCGCCGTGGCGAGCAGACGCTGCCCACCATCCGCGCGGTCGAGGCCGCGGTCCATGAGATCAACTCCGACGGCTCCCTGCCGCCGGGCGTGCGCATCCAGGTGCTGTATGACCGCAAGGAGCTGGTGGAGCTGACGACGCACCATGTGGTGCACAACATCATCATCGGCGTGTCGCTGGTGGTGCTGATCCAGTGGCTGTTCCTGGGCGACCTGCGCGGCGCGCTGGTGGTGGGCGCCACCATCCCCTTCGCCTTCTTCTTCGCGGTGCTGGTCATGCTGGCGCGCGGCGAGAGCGCGAACCTGCTCTCCCTCGGCAGCCTGGATTTCGGCCTGCTGGTGGATGCGACCGTCATCATGGTCGAGAACATCTACCGCCACCTGCATCTCGGCCATCGCGCGCATGGGCACGGGGCGGTGCATCGGACCGGCCCGTTCAGCCGCCTGCAGCAGACCATCCTGACCGCGAGCACGGAGGTGGGCGGGGCGATCTTCTTCTCCGCCCTCATCATCGTGGCCGCCTTCCTGCCGCTGTTCACCATGGGCGGCATCGAGGGCCGCATCTTCGGCCCGATGGCCATGACCTATGCCTACGCTATCGCCGGCGCGATGCTGGCCACCTTCACCATCGCCCCCGCCATGGCCGCCCTGCTGTTCCGCGAGAACGCGGAAGAGAAGATCATGCCCATCGTGCGCTGGATGGGCCGGGTGCATCTGTGGCTGCACTTCAAGGGCATGGCCCGCCGCGGCCTGGTGGTCGGCATCTTCGGCGCCATGCTCGCCCTCGGCGGCATCGGCTTCACGCGGCTGGGCGGTGAGTTCCTGCCCACGCTGGAGGAAGGCTCGATCTGGATGCGCGCCACCATGCCGGCCACCATCAGCCTGGATGAGGGCAACGCCACGGTGAACCGCATGCGCCGCGCCGTGATGGAGTTCCCGGAGGTGGTGACCATCACCTCGCAGCAGGGCCGGCCGGATGACGGCACGGACACCGCCGGCTTCAACAACGCCGAGTTCTTCATTCCGCTGCGCCCCATGGACCAATGGACGACCGCCCGCACCAAGGACGCGCTGGTGGCCGCCATCCAGGCCCGGCTGGAGCGCGAGTTCCTGGGCGTGGAGTTCAACTTCTCCCAGGCGATCTCGGACAACGTCCAGGAAGCGGCCTCGGGCGTGAAGGGTGCCAATGCGGTGCGCATCTCGGGGCCCGACCTGCCCACCCTGGCGCGGATCGGCGAACAGCTGCGGCGCGAACTCGCCGAGGTGCAGGGCATCGCCGACCTCGCGGCCTTCCGCACGCTGGGCCAGCCCACGCTTTCCATCCGCATCGACCGTGTCCGGGCCGCGCGCTACGGCCTGTCGATCAACGACATCAACGCCGTGATCCAGAGCGCGATCGGCGGCCAGGAATCGGGGCGACTGTATGAGGAAGGCGGCGACCGCAACTTCCCCATCATGGTCCGCCTGGAACCCGCCCAGCGCGCGGATACCACGGCCATCGCACGCATTCCCATCAGCTCGACCTCCGGCGCGACGCTGGGCGATGTGGCCGATATCCGCCTCAGCTCCGGCGCCAGCACGATCTACCGCGAGAACAGCGCCCGCTATGTGCCGGTGAAGTTCTCGGTGCGCGGTCGTGACCCGCAGAGCGCGGTGCTGGAAGCGCAGGAGCGCGTGGCGCGCAACGTGCAGATCCCGGCGGGCTACACCGTCGAATGGGTGGGTGAGTTCCGCAACCTGCAGGAAGCGGTGGCGCGGCTGAAGGTGGTGGTGCCGATGGCGCTGCTGCTGATCGCCATGTTGCTCTACATCCAGTTCGGCAATGTGCGCGACGCCGTGCTGATCATGATGGTGCTGCCCTTCAGCTGCATCGGCGGCGTGGTCGCGCTGCTGGGCTGGGGGCTGAACTTCTCGGTCCCCGCCGCCATCGGCTTCCTCGCGCTGTTCGGCATCACGGTGATGGAGGGGATCATCATGCTCTCCCACTTCAAGCACCTGCTGGACCATGACGGCCTGCCCTGGCGCCAGGCGCTGGACCAGGCCGGCGAGGACCGGATGCGGCCCGTGATGATGACCTGCATGGCCGCGATGGTCGGGCTGCTGCCGATGGCGCTGGCCACCGGCATCGGCAGCGACCTGCAGCGCCCGCTGGCCGTCGTGGTCGTGGGCGGCACCACCCTGCTGCCCTTCATCGTGCTGCTGCTGCTGCCGGTGATGATCGACCTGGTGGGCCCCGCCCGCCAGCGCCGCCCGGCGGCGGAGGCCGCGACCGTGGCGGGCGACGACTGAGGCGCGCTCTCCGGGGGCCCTGCCCCCGGAGCTAGGCCATCAGGCTGTTGTCCACGCAATGCGCCCAGCCGGGCTTCCGCTTGATGGCGCCGGCCGTGAACATGGCGTGTTCCAGCTTCTCCCACGGCTCGGCCGGGAAATAGGGCGTGGGCGTCCAAATCTTCAGCGGGCGATAGCGCGCGATGGCGCGCTCGATCAACGACACGTCCAGCTCGGGGAACAGTGGCTTCACCGTGGCCGCCACCTCGGCATCCGGGGTGGCGTGCAGCCATTCCAGCGTCTTGCCCAGCCCCTTCAGCATGGCGCGGAACTCGGGGGCGTATTCGCGCAGGTTGGCCGTGGTGGACATGAAGGTGGTGTAGGCGGTGGGGCCCCGGCTGGCCGCCGCATGCCACACCTGGCAGCCCTGGTCCTCCAGCCGCGAGACGAAGGGCTCGAACACCTGGATCACGTCCAGCTCGCCCGCGACCAGCGCCTCGGCGTTCTGCTGCATGGTGCCGGTGGTGTGGCGGCTGAGGCTCTCGGGGTCGAGCCCGTCCTGGCGGATGTCCTCCTGCAGCGCCCACCAGGGGGTCGGCACCTCGGAGACGGTGGCGAAGCGCAGCCCCGCAAGGTCCCTCAGGCGGAAGTCGGGGCGCGGGCCGCGGCCGACCAGGAAGAACGGGTCACCCAGCACGGCGGCGCCGAAATTGCGCAGCGGGCAATCGGGGTCGGCATCATGGGCCAGCATCATGCGCATGGGGCCGCCCCAGGCGACCTCGGCACGGCCCTGCAGCACGGAATCCTTGGCATGGGCGGGCTCGCTGCCGTCCAGCAGCGTCACCTCCACGCCCTCCGCGGCATAGGCGCCGCGCAGGATGGCGGCATAGAACGGCACGTAGAACACCGCGCGGAAGGTTTCCTGCAAACGTATCGGACGCATCTTTTCCACCTTTCTCGACCGCCGCGCAGGCTGCACCATGTGCGCGCCCGACGAAACCCGGAGATGCCGCCCATGCGTGTCGCCCGCCGCCTGCTGCCGTTCCTGGCGACCCCTGCGCTGGTCACTCCCGTCCTGGCGCAGGAACGCCGGCCGATCAGGCTGATCATCCCCGTGGGGGTCGCGGGCGTGACCGACGTGGTGGGGCGCATCCTGGCCGAGGCGCTGCAGGCCCAGCTCGGCCGGCCCGTGGTGCCCGAGAATGTTCCAGGCGCCGGCAGCACCGTGGGGGCGCAGGCCTTCCACCGCGCGCCCAATGACGGCACCGCGTACTTCATCGGCACCAACAACCACCCGGTGATGCAGGCGGTCTATCCGAGTTTCCCGCTGAACCCGGTGCGGGACTTCACGCCGCTGGCCCTGGTCGGCAACCAGCCCTTCGCGCTGGCCGTCAGCCCGCAGCTGCCGGTGCAGGATGTGGCGGGGCTGCTCGGCTGGCTGGCGCAGCAGGGCGATGCGGCGAATTACGGCTCCACCAACCCCGGCGCCACCAACCACATGGCCGGAGAGCTGCTGAAGCAGCTGACCAGGGGCAGCTTCACCATCGTGCAGTACCGCACGGCCGCGAATGCCGTGCAGGACCTGGTGGCGGGGCGGGTGCATTTCACGATCGACAGCCCCACCCTGCTGGCCCCGCTCGCGCGGGATGGGCGGGTGAAGCTGCTGGCCGGTTCCGGCCCCACGACCTCCGCCCTGCTGCCGGGCCTGCCGACCCTGGCGCAGTCCGTGCCGGGCTATGCGCTGACGGCCTGGCAGGTGCTGTTCAGCCGCCCCGGCGCGCCGCCCGAAGCCGATGCGATGATCCGTGACGCCACGCTCGCCGCCCTGGCGCAGGAGCCGGTGCGCCAACGCCTGCTGACCGCCAGCGTCGAGGTCTGGCCCGACCCCACGCCCGCCGCCGCCGCCCGGCATGTGGAGGCCGAGGTGGCGCGCTGGGCGCCGATCGCGGCGCGGATCAGCGCGGGCTGAGGCGCTGGCCTAAAGCTCTCGCTCCCAGATCTCGCTCACCATCCGCGCGCCGAAGCTCTCGACCGGCTCCTCCGAGATCAGGCTGAAACCCGCCGCGGCGTAGATGCCGCGCGCCGCGACCAGGATATCGTTGGTCCACAGCGTCATCCGCCGGTAGCCGAGCGCGCGGGCGGTCGCGATGCATTCCCCCACCAGCCGCCGCCCGATGCCCAAGCCCCGCGCCGTGGGCTCGACATAGAGCATGCGCAGCTTGGCCACCCCTTCCCCCGCATTGACCAGGAACACGCTGCCCACGGCCTCACCCTGATGCTCCGCGATCCAGCACGCCTCCCGCGCGGGGTCGAAATCGCGGATGAAGCCGGCGACGATCTCAGCCAGCAGCGCCTCGAAGCTGGTGTCGAAGCCGTACTCACGGGCGTAGAGCACGGCCTGGCGATGCACCACCCAGCCCATGTCGCCCGGGCGCGGCGGGCGCAGGATGAAGGGCTGCGGGGCGGGCGGGGCGCCGCCCAGCAGCTGCTCGGCCTCCTCCAGCGCCGACACCAGGCGGCGCCGCCCGGCCTCAGGCAGGCGCTCCAGCATCACGCCGATCTCCTCGGCCGAGCGCGCATCCATCGCGGCGAAGACCTGGTTGCCGGCATCGGTCAGGCTCAGCAGCACCTGCCGCCCATCCTCGGCCGAGGGGCGTCGCAGGATCAGCCCTGCTTCCTCCAGCCCGCGCAGCAGCCGGCTCAGATAGCCCGAGTCGAGACCGAGCCCCGCCCCCAGCGCCTTGGCCGTGCTGGTGCCGGACTGGGCGATTTCATAAACGAGCCGGGCCTCCGGCAGGCTGAGCGGACCGCCGAGCAGCCCGCCATGCAGCAGGCCGATGCGGCGGGTGTAGAAGCGGCTGAAGCGCCTGACAGCGGCGATGGCGGCGTCGGGGGCGGGGTCGGGATCGGGCATGGCGTCCTCGGGCATTTATCTGCTTTTGTCAGATATATTCCTGACCACGGCAAGACGCGCAAGCGTTGCACCGCACCCGAAACCGGGGCAGGCTCCGCGCAAACAGGAACGTCCATGTCCGCTCTTTTCGATCTCTCCGGGCGCTCCGCGCTCGTGACAGGCGCATCGGGGCTTCTCGGCGCCCATTTCGCCCGCGTGCTGGCCGATGCCGGCGCGCGGGTGGTGATGGCCGCCCGGCGCCTGGACGCCATGGCCGAGACCGCGACCGAGATCAGCGCCGAGGCCGTCCGGCTGGACGTGACGGACCCCGCCTCCATCGCCGCCGCCTTCGATGCCGCGGGCCCCATCGACATCCTGGTGAACAACGCCGGCATCGCCGTCACCAAGCCCGTGCTGGCCCAGACGCCCGAGGATTTCGACCAGGTGCTGGATGTGGACCTACGCGGCTGCTTCCTGGTCGCGCAGGAGGCCGCCAGGCGCATGGTGGCCGGCAAGCGCCCGGGCAGCATCGTCAACATCGCCTCCATCCTGGGTGAGCGCATCATCCCCGGCGTCGCGGGCTATACCGCCGCCAAGGCCGGGCTGCTGCACCTGACGCGGCAGATGGCCGTCGAACTGGCGCGCCACTCCATCCGGGTGAACGCCATCGCGCCGGGCTACATCGCCTCCGACATCAATGCGGAGTTCTTCGCCTCGGAGCCCGGCCAGGCCATGATCCGCCGCGTGCCGCAGCGCCGGCTGGGCCAGCCCGGGGACCTGACGGGCCCCCTGCTGCTGCTGGCCAGCGACGCCGGCGCGCATATGACCGGCAGCACCATCACCGTCGATGGCGGCCATTCCGTTTCCAGCCTGTAAGGACTTCCGCATGGATTTCGCCCTGCCGCCCGAACTGGACGCCATCCGCCGCCGCGTGCGCGAATTCGTCGAGGACCGGCTGATCCCGCTGGAAGCCGACCGCGCCAGCTATGACGAGCATGAGAACATCAACCCGGCCCTGCTGAAGACATTGCGGGCGGAGGTGAAGTCGGCCGGCCTCTGGGCCATGCAGTCCAAGAAGTATCGCGGCGGGGCGGAACTGCCCTTCATCGGCATGGCCGCCTGCTATGAGGAGATGAACCGCTCCATCTTCGGCCCCGTCACCTTCAACAGCGCCGCCCCCGACGACGGCAACATGATGGTGATGGAAAAGGTCGCGACCGACGCGCAGAAGCAATGGTGGCTGCAGCCCGTCATCGACGGCACCGTGCAGTCCAGCTTCGCGATGACCGAGCCCGGCGGCGCCGGAAGCGACCCCACCCAGACCTATACCCGCGCCGAGAAGGTGGGCGACCGCTGGCGCGTGACGGGGCGCAAATGGTTCATCACCGGCGCCGGCGAAAGCACCCATTTCATCCTGCTGGCCCGCACCAGTGACGATGACCGGAAAGGCATCAGCGCCTTCCTGTTCCACAAGGACCAGCCGGGCTGGGAGATCATCCGCCGCATCCCGATCATGGGCCCGGAGGAGCATGGCGGGCATTGCGAACTGTCCTTCGACGGGCTGGAGATCCCGGAGGAGAATGTGCTGATGAAGCCCGGCGACGGGCTGAAGATGGCGCAGATCCGCCTCGGCCCCGCCCGCCTGACCCATTGCATGCGCTGGACCGGCATGGGCCGCCGCGCGCTGGAAATCGCGCAGGCGCATATCGAGACCCGCAAGAGCTTCGGCATGACGCTGGCCGACCGCGAGAGCGTGCAGACCCTGATGGGCGAGGCTGCCTTGCAGCTCGATATCTCGCGCCTGCTGACCATGCGCGCGGCCTGGAAGCTGGACCAGGGCGACCGGGCGAAGCGCGAGGTCTCGATGGCCAAGATCGTGGCCGCCGATGCCCTGCACAAGGCGGCCGACACGGCGCTGCAGTTGCTGGGCGCCAAGGGCTACTCCAAGGACACGCCGGTCGAGTGGATGTACCGCTACGCCCGCCAGGCGCGCCTGGTGGATGGCGCCAGCGAGGTGCACCGCATGGTCCTCGCCCAGGAACTGCGCGCGCGCGGCAGCGACTTCTTCGCCTGGGGCGTGGATGGATAAGGCGGCCCTCGAACACTGGCTGTCGGCTGCGGCAGGGGCGCCAGTCGCGATCCAGTCCATGGCGCGGCTCTCGGGCGGTGCCATCCAGCAGAACTGGGGCGTGGAGGCCACGCTGGACAGCGCCCCGCAACGCTGGGTGCTGCGCACGGACAACGCCACGACGCTGGCCGTCAGCCGCAGCCGGGTGGAGGAATTCGCCCTGCTGCGCGCGGCGCATGAGGCAGGCGTGACGGTGGCCGAACCGCTGTTCTGCTGCGCCGACGCCGGCGTGGCGGGCGCGCCCTTCTTCGTCATGCGCCGTGTGGCGGGCACGGCTTCCGGCCATGCGCTGGCCAAGGCGGCCGCGGCGCGGGGGGGCAATACGGCACTGGCCGCCGCCCATGGGCGGGAGCTGGCGCGCATCCACCGCATCCGGCCGCCGCGCGCGGAGCTGGCCTTCCTCGGCCACAACGACTTCATCGCCGAGATGCGCGCCCGGCTGGACGATGCGGGCACCCCGCGTCCGGCCCTGGAATGGGGGCTGCGCCACATGGAACGCAACGCCCCCCCTGCCCTGCCGCCCGTGCTGCTGCACCGGGACTTCCGCAGCGGCAACGTCATGGTCGACGGCGATGCCGTGACCGCAGTGCTCGACTGGGAATTCGCCGGCTGGGGCGACCCCTATGAGGATCTCGGCTGGTTCACCGCCCGATGCTGGCGTTTCGGCCAGGACCATCTGGAGGCCGGCGGCATCGGGCCGCTGGATGCCTTCCTGGCGGGCTATGCCGCCGAGGCCGGCTGGACGCCCGACCCCGCCCGCGTGCGCTACTGGCAGCTGGGGGCCACCATCCGCTGGGCCGTGATCGCGGCCGACCAGGCGCTGCGCCACATCTCGGGCCAGGAACGCAGCCTCGAATTGGCGCTGACGGGCCACATGGTGCCCGGGCTGGAATGGGAAGTGCTGGAGATGGCGAATGCCGGAACGCCCTGACGCCCCGGATCTGCTGGCCACCGCCCGGGCCCTGCTGCTGGAAAGCCTGCTGCCCGCCCTGCCGCGCGAGCGCCAGCTGGAAGCCCGCATGATCGCGCGCGCCATGGAGATCGCGGCCCGCCCCGCCCCGCCCGCGGCCACCGTGCTGGCGGGCGCCACCGCCATGATCCGCGCGGGCCAGGCCGACCCGGGCGAGCCCGCCCATGCGGCCCTTCTGGCCGCGATCCGCGAGGAACTCCGCGCCCGCTGCGCCGTCAGCGACCCGCGCGCCATCAGGGAAAAAACGCCATGACCCATCAGTACTGCACCGTCCGGGATGAAGGCCGCCTGCGCATCGTCACCCTCAACCGGCCGGAGGTGATGAACGCCCTGCACGCCGATGCGCATTTCGAGCTGAGCCAGGTATGGGACGAGTTCGCCGCCAACCCCGACCTGTGGGTGGCGATCGTGACCGGGGCGGGCGACCGGGCCTTTTCCGCCGGCAACGACCTGAAGGTGCAGGCCGCCGGCAAGCGCCGCCCCGGCCCGCCCACCGGCTTCGCCGGGCTGACCACGCGCTATGACCTGGACAAGCCCTTGATCGCCGCCGTGAACGGCATCGCCATGGGCGGCGGCTTCGAGATCGCGCTGGCCTGCGACCTGATCATCGCCGCCGAGAACGCGCTGTTCGCCCTGCCGGAACCCCGCGTGGGCTTGATCGCGGGCGCGGGCGGCGTGCATCGCCTGCCGCGGATGATCGGCCAGAAGCAGGCGCTGGGCATGATCCTGACCGGCCGCCGCGTGCCCGCGCAGGAAGCCAAGACCCTGGGCTTCGTGAACGAGGTGGTGCCCGAGGGCCAGGCGCTGGAGGGGGCTAAGCGCTGGGCGGCGCAGATCCTGGAATGCTCGCCGCTGGCGGTGCGGGCGTCCAAGCAGGCGGTCTATGCGGGGCTTGATCAGCCGACACTGCCGCAGGCGATCGGCACCATCTATCCGGCACAGCAGCGCAACATCGACAGCGAGGATTACGTCGAAGGGCCGAAGGCGTTTGCGGAGAAGCGCAAGCCGGAGTGGAAGAACAGGTGATCTTCTTTTTCTGAAGAAAAAGAAGCAAAAAGACTTCCTGAGTTTTAGGGCGCGCCGACCATCAGGCGCGCCTCTTATTTATTAAAAGTTTTTTGGCTCTTTTTTACAAAAAAGAACTCGGACGCTACCTGACCGGCCGCGCATTGATCGCCAGCGTGTAGTCATAGGTCGTCGGCCGGTATTCAACCCCCCGGCGCGCGGCCCAGAAATTGGTCAGGTTATAGAGCGGGATCACCGCCCCATCCTGGATCGAGGCAGCCACCGCCTGGTTCAGCAGCTGCTCGCGCTTCGCGTCGTCCATCTCGGCCATGGCGGTCGCGATCATCTCGTCGATGGCGGGGTTGGAGTAGCCCGAGCGGTTGAAGCCGCCGGTCAGGCGCTGGCGGTCATTGGTGGCCACCATGTTCACCATCGGGTGGCCCGAATGGCCGATGCTGCCCCAGCCATGCATGGTCATGGCGTACTCCATCCGCGCCGCGCGCGGGGAGTAGGCCGCGAGCGGCTGGGCCTCCACCTCCGTGCGCACACCCACCCGCGTCCACATCTGCGCGATCGCCTGGGCCGAGATCGGGTCGGTCGGGCGGGCATTGTTGGGCACATGCATGGTCATGCGGAAGCCGTCCGGATAGCCGGCGGCGGCCAGCAGCCGGCGCGCGCCCTCGATATCCTGCGCGGGCACGGGCACGGCGGGATTGTGGGAGTAGGTGCCGGCCGGCATCCATTGCCCGGCGGGGCTGGCCGTGCCCTGCATGATGCGGGTGGCCAGCGCCTCGCGGTTGATGGCCATCGACAGCGCCTGGCGCACGCGCTGGTCGCGCAGCGGGTTGGCGGGCAGCGGGTTGCCCGCATTGTCGGTGATGAAGGGCGCGACCTGCGCCTGCTGGTTCGGCGCCAGATAGACCAGCCGCATGCTGGCCCCGGAGAACACCGCGAAGCGGTTGTCGCCGCGCAGGCGCGGCAGGTCGTTCGGGGATGGCGTGTCGATCAGGTCCACATCGCCCGAGAGAAGGGCTGCGGTGCGGGTTCCCGCATTGGGCAGGAAGCGCAGCACCACCCTCTCCCACGGCTGGGCGGGGCCCCACCAGTTCGGGTTGCGCTCCAGCTCGGCCTGCTGGCCGGGGATGAAGCGGATCAGCCGGTAGGGGCCGGTGCCGATGGCGGCGCGGCCTGCATTGTAGTCCTCGGTCGCGGCACCCTCACCCACCTGGCGGGAGACGATGCCGAGCGGGGCCATGTCCATCGGCATGGTGGGGGCCGGGCCGCGGGTGTGGATGCGGATGGTCAGGGGGTCGATCACCTCCACCCGGTCGACCGAACGCACGGCACCGGCATAGCTGGCCGTGGCATTGGGCACATTGGGCGCGCGGGCGATGCTGAACACCACGTCATCGGCGGTGAAGGCCGCGCCGTTGGTGAAGCGCACGTCGGGCCGCAGCTTGATCTCCCACACCGTGGGCTCCACCGCGTGCCAGGACAGCGCGAGGCCGGGCGCCAGCGTGCTGTCCGGCTGGCGCTGGAACAGCGTGTCGAACAGATGATAGGTCAGGGTCTGGGTGGAGGTGCCGTAGTTGAAATGCGGGTCCACCGAGTTCGGCGTGGCACTGACACCGAGCGTCAGCGTCTGCGCCCAGGCCGGGATGGAAAGGCAACAGCCCAGGGCGATGGCGGTCAGGCGCATGGTGTCTCTCCGTCTCAGCGGGGGTCGATGGGGGTCAGGATGCCGCAGGCATCCTCGATGATCTGGCCGGCGTCGAACAGGAACTCATCCTGCATGCGCCCGGCCACCAGCTGCACATGGGTGGGCAGGCCGGCGTGCAGGCCGGTCGGCACCGACAGGCCCGGCAGCGCCAGCAGCGCGGTCACATGATGCGGCGCCAACGCCCATTGGGTGCGGGCCACCGCCTCATCGCCCTGCTGATCGTACTCGAAGGGAAGCGCGTTCAGCCAGGCATTGGGCATCAGCAGCAGGGGGTACTTCTCGAAGAAGAGGTTCCAGGCGCGCAGGATGGTGCTGCGCCGGGCGACGGCGCGGACATAGGCCTCCATGTCCGGGATCGGGTCGGGCTTCATCGCGGCCCGGCCCTGCATGCTGCGGCGGACCATGATGTCGCCATGGGCCATGATGTCGCGGTTGGTACCGAGTTCACGCTCGGCGAACAGCAGGGAGCGATGGAGGGCCAGCGCCTCCTCCCACATCGGGGGCTCGGCTTCCTCGACCACCCAGCCGGCGGCCTGGAAGGCCAGCGCCGCGCGGGTCAGCGCGTCGCGCACCACGGGGTCCACCGGTTCCGGGCCGTCATCGCGGCCAAGATACAGCGCCACGCGCGCCGGCAGGCTCGGGCGGTCGGAGGCCGGCAGGGCGGGCACCCACCAGGGGTCACGCGGGTCGCGTCCGGCCATCGCCTCGAAGCCCAGCCGGGCGTCGGCGATGCTGCGCGCCAGCGGCCCCTGAGAGGTGGTGGATTGATGGATATAGGGCCGGTCGAGCGCCACGGAGGGGTTGTAGTTCGGGATGCGGCTGGGCGTGCAGCGCAGCCCCACCACGCCGCACAGCGCGGCCGGCTGGCGCACGGAACCGCCCAGGTCATTGCCATGCGCCACGGCACCGATGCCGGCCGCCACCGCCGCCGCCGCCCCGCCCGAGGAACCGCCCGGCGTCACGTCGCGGCTGAACGGGTTGTAGGTGGCGCCATGCAGCTCGTTGCTGGTGAAGCCGCGCGCGGCGAAGGCCGGGCAGTTGGTGCGGCCCAGCACCACGCCGCCCGCCTTCAGCATGTTGGTCACCACCGGGCTGTCATCGGTGGCCACGCGGTCCCTGTAGGCGTTCAGCCCGTTGGTGCGCGGCATGCCCGTCTGGTCGACGTTCATCTTGATCGTCACCGGCACGCCGTGCAGGGCGCCCAGCACGTCACCGCGCGCGATCGCAGCATCGGCCGCATCGGCGGCGGCGCGGGCCTGCTCGATCATGGGCTCCACCACCGCGTTGAGCGCGGGGTTCACGGCGGCCATGCGGGACAGCGCGCTTTCGGTCGCCTCGCGGCTGGAGAGCTGACCGGTGCGGATCGCGGCGGCGAGCTCGACCGCCCCCATGGCCCAAGGTTCCTGCGCCATCAGGGCGTTTCCTTCTTCTGCATGTACATCGTGGGATCGGGCACGGGCCTGAAGCCGAGTGCCGCATAGACGCCGTGGGCGTCCCTGGTCGCCAGCGTCCAGTTCTTCATGCCTGCCAGGTCCGGGTGGTCCAGCGCGGCCCGGGTGATGGCGCGCCCGAGGCCCGTGCCGCGATGCCGCGCCAGCACGAACACGTCGCGCAGATAGGCGAATAGCGTCCCGTCCGTGACCACGCGGCAGAAGCCGGCCAGCGCGCCCGAGGCATCATAGGCAGCGAAGGGCAGGGAATTGTCGATGCCCCGGCGCAGCAGCGCCGGGTCCATCCCCTGCGCCCAATAGGATTCGGTGGCCAGGAAGCGATGGATCGCCGCGAAGTCCAGCTTCTCGCGGTCCGTCGAAATCAGGTAGTCGCCATGGCGGGTCTCAAACACCCCCGTCTCGAAACCCAGCATGGTCAGGCCTTCTCCGCGAAGCGGGCGATGGAGAAAGGCTCGATCGGCGTGGTGGTGGCACCGGTCGCGATCAGCTCCGCCATCACGTCGCCCACGCCCGGGCCCAGCTGGAAGCCCGCGCCGCAGAAGCCGAAGGCATAGAACAGCCCGGGCACCTTCGCGCTCGGCCCCATCACGGGGATGTCGTCGCGCATATAGCCCTCGATGCCGCTCCAGACCCGGATGATGTTCAGCTTGGCCAGCGCCGGCACGATGCGCTTCAACTGGCCGAACTGCTGCAACGTCACCTCCGGCCGCACACGGGCGCGGATGGTGTCCAGATCCGCCGGGCCATGGCCCACGCCGCCGAACACGATGTTCCCGCGGGTCACCTGGCGGGCGTAGATCACCTCCGGCAGGTCCTTGGTCGTCACGCCCAGCACGGGGGTGATGGCATAGGGCACGGGCTCCGTGACGCCCATCTGCGGGCCCTTCACCTGGATCGGCACGGGCTCACCCATCGCGGCCGCCATGCGCCCGCCCCAGGCCCCGGCCGAGACCTGCACCATCGGCGCGCGATAGATGTCGCCGGTTTTCGTCTCGACGCGGAAGTCCTCGACGCCGCGCTCGATGGAGATCACCTCGCAGTTCTCGACCACCTTCGCGCCGGCGCGGGTGGCGGCACGGGCGAAGGCGGGGGCCGAGAGGCGCGGGTTGGCATGGCCGTCATTCGGCGAGTAGGAGCCGGCGATCGCCTCCGGCCCGATGAAGGGGAAACGTTCCCGCAACGCGTTGGCGCTGATCAGCTCCAGCTCCAGCCCATAGGGGGCGGCGTTGTCGCGATAGGCCTCCATCATGCCCACATGTTCGGGCCGGTAGCCCACGCGCAGGTGGCCGGTGCGGATGAACTCCACATCCTCGCCGATCAGCTCCGGCAGGCGGCCCCAGATCTCACGCGAGCGGTTGGCGAGCGGCAGCTGCGGCAGGAAGCGCCCCTGGCGGCGGACGTTGCCGAAATTGGTGCCGCTGGCCTGCTGGCCGCAGAGGCCGCGCTCCAGCAGCGTGACGGAAAGCCCGCGCTTGCGCAGGAAGAAGGCGGTGGCCGCCCCCATCAGCCCGCCGCCCACGACGATCACATCGGACTGGTGCATCAGGCGTCCTCCACCCCAAGGGGGACAACGGTGGCGATGGAGAGCGGCTTGACCGGCGCCTGGCCGCGCAGGCGGCCGACCTCGGGCAGGGCCACGCCGCGCGCGGCGGCCAGGATTTCCTGGCCCGCCGGGCCGCAGTAGCGCCCCTGGCAGCGGCCCATCCCGACCCGCGTCAGGGCCTTGGCGCGGTTCACCTCCGGCGCGCCCAGGTCGCTCGCGGAACGGCGCAACTCGCCTGCCGTGATCGCCTCGCAGCGGCACAGCAGCGTGTCGTCCGGCACGGCGGCGGCCAGATGGCCGGGCCAGGGAAAGGCGCGCAGCAGCCCGCGCCGGAAGCGGTCCATCACGGCGCGCCGGCCGATCAGCTCCACGACCTCGGCCACCGGCACCTGAATGCCATGGTCGGCCAGCACGGAAGTGGCGGCGAGCGTGCCCGCGATCTCGGCGCCATCGGCACCCAGGATGCGCGCGCCGTCGCCCGCCAGGTAGACGCCCTTCACGGCAGTGCGGCCATCGGCCTGCACCTGCGCCATCCAAAGCCCCGAGAGCGCATCATGCTCGAACGGCACGCCGGCCAGGTCGGCCAGCTGGGTCTCGGGGCGCAGGTGCCAGCCCATGGCGACCGCATCGGCCGCGAAGCGGTGCTCGCGGCCCCCGGCATCCTTCACGCGGATGCCGGTCACGCCGCTGTCGTCGCCGTCGATGGCAAGCGGCGTCACGCCGCGGAGGATGGGCACCCCGCGCAGCTTCCACATCAGGGCCGCGCCCTTCACCAGCAGGCCGGGGCGCGACGCCATCAGCGGCAGCGCCTTGAACCGCGCCGAGGCGGGCGAGGTGTCGAGCACCGCCGCCACCTCCACCCCCGCCTTCAGGTATTGGGAGGCGACCAGATACAGCAGCGGCCCCGTGCCCAGGAACGCGACCCTGGCACCGATGGCGCAGGCCTGCGCCTTCAACGAGACCTGCGACCCGCCCAGGGAATAGACGCCCGCCCGCGTCCAGCCCGGCACCGGCAGCAGCCGGTCTGTCGCGCCCGTGGCCAGGATGACGGCGTCATAGGGCAGCTTCCGGGCGACGCCGTCGCGCGCCACATGCAGCAGCCCGGGCTCGATGTTCCAGGCGAGGGTTTCGGGCAGGTAGTCGATGCGCCCGGCCAGCGCCGCGAAGGCGCCGTGCACGGCCACCGCCCGCCCGGCCTCGGTGCCGTAGAGTTCCTCCGGCCTGCGGGTGAAGCCCGGCGGCTGCTGGCGATAGATCTGCCCGCCCGCGCGCATGCCCTCATCCACCACGGTCGGGCGCAGCCCCGCCGCCACCAGCCGTTCCGCCGCGCGCACCCCGGCAGGGCCCGCGCCGACGATGACTACCCGAGGCGCGGCCATGTCGCCCCCTTCGTCACGATGCGCATGCCCTCGGCCACGGGGGTGGAACAGGCGCGCAGGCGGTCGCCATCCTCGGTATAGACCCAGCAATCCTGGCAGGCGCCCATCAGGCAGAAACCCGCCCGCGCGCCATCGCCGAATTCGGAAACCCGCAGTTGCCGCCCGTTGGTCAGCACCGCCGTCAGCAGCGTGTCGCCGGCCAGCGCCGTGGCGGGTTCGCCGTCTATCACCAGCCCCACGGGCGCCCTGCCCGTTTCCGCCACACGCCTCAGTCTCACGCCGCACCCCCGCGCCCACAGAACGGCCAGGATTATCCCGCCCCCGCCCCCGGTCCAATCGCAATCCGGGCGGCTGCCCTAACCTCAGGTTATCGACATCGCCGCGCGCCCGGTGCAGGAATGGCCCGGTGAACATCCGCCAGCTGGAAATCTTCCGCGCCATCATGCGCAGCGGCACCCTGACCGCGGCAGCCGAGACGCTGCACATCTCCCAGCCCGCCGTCAGCAAGATGCTGCGCCATTTCGAAAGCCAGCTGGGCTATGCGCTGTTCGACCGCATCGGCGGGCGGCTGGTGCCGACGGCGGAGGCCGAGCTGCTGTTCGCCGATGCCGACCACCTGTTCCGCGAGTTCGAGGTGGTGCGCGACCTGGCCGTGCGCATCCGCGAGCGCAAGGTGGGGCTGCTGCGCATCGGCGCCAGCGCGCCGCCCACCTTCGCCCTGCTGCCCGGCGTGATCGCCCGCTTCAAGGCCCGCAACCCGGAGGTGAAGCTGATCGTGCGCACCCTGCCGGCCGAGGAGCTGAGCGAGATGATCGCGGTGGGCGAGGTGGATCTGGGCCTCACCCTCTCCACCATCCGCGCGCCCATGGTCCGGACGGAGCTGCTGCGTGCCTCACCCGTGGTGGTGCTGATGCACCCTGACCACCCTCTGGCCGGGCTGCCGCACGTGACCCCGCCGGACCTGAAGGGGGAGACGCTGATCTCCTATGGCTCCCACGCCGATGTCGGCCCGCCGATGGACCAGGCCTTCGAGCGCGCGGGCATGACGCGGACCGTGCATATCGAGATCACGCCCTCCATCTCCGCCGTGCCGCTGGTGCGGGCGGGGCTGGGCGTCGCGCTGGTCGACGGGCTGATGCCCTGGGCAGATTTCCCGGGCATCGTCGCGCGCCCCTTCCTGCCCACGGTGCTGATGAGCCTGTCGCTGGTGACCAATGGCGGCCGGCCGCCGGCCCGTTTCGTGCGGGAATTCACCAAGCATATCAGGGCCTGCGTCTAGCCTGCGTCCCGCCTAGCGCGCGAGGCGCCAGTTGCCTTCGGCCGTCGCCTTGTAGGCCAGCGCGGTCTCATTGCCGCAGATGCGGCGATAACGGTCGATGTCCAGCAGGACCACCGGCTGCTTGCCGCGGGCGGCCACGAAGGCGCGGGTGATCAGGCCGGGGCCCGTGGTCTGCCAGATGTCCGGCCGCCCGCCGGGCGGCCCGCTGCCCAGCACGGCCATCATGTCCTGCAGCGCGGCCTGCAGCAGGGCCGTGCCCGGCCGGGCGGCGATGAACCAGTTGTGCAGATAGGAAGGCACCGTCACGTCGGGCACCAGCACCACGGCTGCGTGTTTCCAGCTCTGGTACTCGCCCCACAACGGGGCCAGGCAACGCTCATCGGCATCGGTGTAGATGCCGCCATGCCGGTGCAGCCAGGCGATGCGGATGAAATCCGACCGCATGGCGGGATGATAGCAGCGCAGGAAGGCCCGGGCGTGCTCCGCGCCGTATTCGGCCCGCAGGAAGGCCTCGGCCGCCGCGTCGTCGAACAGCACATGCTCGGCACCGCCGACCTGGCGCCAGCTGGCAATGCAGGCGGCGACATCCGGCGGCACCGCCGGGCTGTTCCAGTACTGGAAGACCCGGAACGGAATATCCTGCGGCGAGGGAGGTGCCAGGGCCGGCAGGCGGTCGGGCTGCTGGGGTGCCAGGCGCCCCTCCGCCAGTTCCAGGGTCAGCCAGGCCTGGCAGGACAGGGTATCGGGCGCGGCGCCCGCGATGCCCTGGGCGACCTCATGGGTGATCGCGGGCCGCAGCTCGGGGCAGCCTGTCGCGATGGCGGCCCGCAGGGCGGGGGCATTCGGCGGCTGCGGCCGCATCCCGGCCAGCAGGGTGTGGGCGGCGCGGAAATCCCCTGCCAGCAGGCAGAACTGCACCAGCGACTGAAGCAGCCCGGGCCGGGCGGGAAGCGCCTGGCGCAGCACCGCCAAAGCGCCCGGCAGATCGCCTTCCAGCAGGTGCAGGGCGTGCAGGGCCTCGGTATCCGGTGCTTCGGTGCGCAACAGCGCGCGCCCGGCCCGCCCCCGGCCCAGCCGCACCAGCAGCCGCGCCAGTTGCGGCGCATCCTGGGCTGCTTCCTGGGGCGCCCGGCCGCGCAGCAGCACCA
The DNA here is from genome assembly GCF_004005855.1 of Rhodovarius crocodyli. Taxonomy (GTDB): domain Bacteria; phylum Pseudomonadota; class Alphaproteobacteria; order Acetobacterales; family Acetobacteraceae; genus Rhodovarius; species Rhodovarius crocodyli. Next base: position 102,370 of record NZ_SACL01000007.1, on the reverse strand, counting down.
GGGCCTGCCGGCGTGCGTCATCGCGCGCACGCCGCGCCTGCTCGATGACGGAAAGCCAATAAGGGTCACGCACCACGCCCAGCTGCGACAAGGCCGCCATGGCGGGGCCGGGCATTTCCAGCTGCAGCCAGGCATGGCCCAGCTCGAACCAGTTCTGCGGATGCGCTGGGTTCAGGCTCACCAGCCGCCGCAATGGGGCCAGGCGCGCCGCGTGGCAGCCCAGCCGGCCCAGCAGCATGGCCTGGCGGAACAGCGCGTCGGTGTCGTCGGGCGCCAGCGCCAGGGCGGCATCGTAGCCGGCCAGCGCCAGGTCCGGCCGCCACATCCTCTCCCGCGCATGGGCCAGCAGGAAGCGGGCGTGCCGGTGGCTGGGGTCCAGCGCCAGCACCGTCTCGCACAGGGTGGCGATGGTGGCGGTGTCCTCGCTGCGCTGGGCCAGCTGGAACAGCGGCTCCGCGGGCACCACCGGCCGGGGCGCCTCGCGCGGCAGGTTGTAGGCGCGGGCTATCTCCTCGAAGCGCGCGGCGAATTCGCCGCTGCCCACGAACTCCTGCATCGCCAGCGTCACCGGATAGCCCTCGGCCAGCCTGCCGGCATGAAAGGCCAGCCCCCCGGCATCGGGCGAACGCAGCAGCAGCGCCTCATAGAAGGCGCGGGCGACCGCCTCGGCGGGGACGGTGGGCGGGGGAGGATCGTGAGGCAGTGGGGGCTCCGGACGTTCTGGCGGGGCTCAGCTTAACGCATGCGCCAAGGATGCGAAGGCATGCGGCGCGGGCATAACCCCGGGTTTGGCCCCGCCGCCAAAACGATATTGGCGGCAGGCCCGCCCCGCATGGCAAGCCACTCGCATCACTACGGGACGATACGGCGATGGCGTTGCGCGTGGGCGTGGATGTGGGCGGATCCTTCACCGATTTCGCGGTGCTGGACGATGCGGATGGCAGCCTGACCACCTTGAAGGTGTTCTCGCGCCCCGACGCGCCGGGGCAGGAGATCGTGGAAGGCATGCGCCAGCTGGCCGCCCGCCACGGCATCCAGGCCGCCGATGTGGGCTATTTCACCCATGGCACCACGGTGGGGATCAACACCGTCATCCAGCGCAACGGGTTGAAGCTGGCGCTGTTCACCACCCGCAACTTCGAGGATGTGCTGGAACTGGCCCGCCTGAAGATGGCGGCCTACCACAACCTGTTCTCCCGCAGGCCGGACCCGCTGATCCCGCGTGAACGCGTGTTCGGCATCGAGGAACGGGTGGATGCCGAGGGCGCCGTGCTGACGCCGATCGAGGAAGCCAGCGTGGCCGGGGCGGTGCACGGGGCCATTGCTTCCGGTGCGCAGGGCATCCTGATCGCCTTCCTGCATGCCTGGCGCAACCCGGCCCATGAACAGGCGGCCGAGGCCATGATCCGCCGCCTGGCGCCGGAACTGCCGGTATTCCGCTCGGCCGCCATCTGGCCCATCATCCGCGAATATGAGCGCACCATGACGGCCGCCATCAGCGGCCATGTGCAGCCGCGCGTGGCGCTGTATTTGGATGCCTTCGAGGACCGGCTGCGTGAGCTCGGCGTGAATTGCGGCCTGCGCATCACCAAATCCAACGGCGGCGTGATGGGTGCTGCCCAGGCGCGGGCCGAATGCGTGCAGATGCTGCTGTCGGGCACCGCCTCCGGCGTCATCGGGGCTGCCTTCGTGGCCCAGGCCGCCGGCCTGCCCCGCATCATGAGCCTGGATATCGGCGGCACAAGCGCCGATGTCGCGGTCATCATCGACGGCCAGCCGGAATACGGTTCGGGCGAGGTGATCGGCGATTTCCAGATCCACATCCCCTCGGTCTCCGTCACCTCGATCGGCCAGGGTGGCGGGTCGATCGCCTCGGTGGACGAATTCGGCGTGTTGAAGGTGGGGCCGGAAAGTGCCGGCTCCCTGCCCGGCCCGGCCTGCTACGGGCGCGGCGGGGAACGCCCGACCATCACCGATGCGGTGGCCGTCTCGGGGCTCATCGGCCATGCGGGGCTGGGCTATGGCGCCGTCACGCTCGACCTCGATCGCGCCAAGGCCGCTGTCGGCACGGTCGCCGGCCCGCTCGGCATTCCGCTGGAACAGGCGGCGGGCGAGATCATCGAGCTCGCGGTGTCGGGCATGTACACCGACACCTCGGCCCTGGTGTCGCGCTTCGGCATCGATGTGCGGGAATTCTCGCTGCTGGCCTTCGGCGGCGCGGGGCCGATGCTGGCCTGCTTCCTGGCGCGGGAGCTGAACATGGCCTCGGTCGTGGTGCCGCCGGCGCCTGGCGTGCTCAGCGCCATGGGCGGGCTGATCGCCGATCTGCGCAACGACTTCATCCGCATCGTCTACGCGACATTGGCGCCCGCCGTGGCCCCGCGCCTGGCGGAGGCACTGGAAGGCATGAAGGCCCAGGCGCTGCATTGGCTGCATGAGGAGCAGGGCTTCGCCGGCGAAGCGACCCTGAACCTGTCGGCCGAAATGCGCTATCGCGGCCAGTCGCATGAAATCGCGGTGCCGCTGGAACTGGATGCCATCACGGACATCCCGGCCATCACCCGTGCCTTCCATGACCGTCACCGCGTCATGTTCGGCCATGCCGACGAAAAGGCGGCGGTGCAGCTGATCACGCTGCGCCTGGTGGTCGCCGGTGCCACGCCCAAGCCGCGGCTGCGCCCCTGCCCGCCCGCCGAAGGGCCGGCCGAACCTGACCGCCTGGTGCCCGTCTATCTCGACGGCGCGCACACCCGGGCCGCGCTGTATCGGCGCGAGGCGCTGCGGGCAGGCCATACCTTCCCCGGCCCCGCCATCATCGCGCAACCCGACTGCACCACCTGCGTGCCGGCCGGCTTCACCGTGCGGGTGGACGGCTTCGGCAACCTCATCATTGCCGTGCCGGAGAAAGCCGCATGAGCCTCGACCGCCGCAACCTGCAGATCCTGGCCAATCATTGCGCGGCCGCCGCCGATGCCATGGCCTTCACGCTGATGCGCACCGCGCATTCCACCTTCGTGAAGGAGACGGAGGATTTCTCCTGCACGCTGGTCACGCCTGATGGGAAGGCCTTCGCCTCCCCGCGGCATTTCGGCGCGCCCTGGTACAGCGGCATCGATTACGGCCCGGTGCTTCGGATGATCGACCACTATGAGGAAGGCGACATCTGCGCGACCAACGACCCGTACAGCGGCTATGTCTGCACCCATTCGCCCGACATCCATATCTGGAAGCCGGTGTTCCATGAGGGAAAGATCGCCTGCTTCGTGGTGGGCCACATCCACAACACCGATGTGGGCGGCGCCGTGCCCGCCAGCCTGTCGCGCACGCTGACCGAGATCGAGCAGGAAGGCATCCGCATCCCGCCGCTGAAGCTGGTCCGCCGGGGTGAGATCAACCAGGACGTCATGGAGATCCTGCGCATCAACGTGCGCATGCCCGAGCAGAACCACGGCGACCTGATGGCGCAATTCGCCTCCGTCAACATCGGTGAACGCCGCATCCACGAGATCATCGCCCGCTTCGGCTACCCGGCCTTCGCCTCGGGCATCGAGCAGATCCTGGACTATGCCGAGGAACAGGCGCGGCGCGTCATCCGCGACATCCCCGATGGCGAGTATTTCTTCGCGGACTACGCCGATGAGGATGGCGAGGGCGGCAACCCCTGCCGCATGGCCCTCACGGTGCGGGTGCAGGGTGATGAGGTCGAGCTGGACTATACCGGCAGCGACCCGCAGCTGGCGTCCTCGCTGAACATGCCCACGGGCGGTGAGGTGCGGCACCCGATCGTGATGGTGGGGCTGACCTATGTGCTGTTCACGCTGAACCCGCAGCTGCTGCTCAATGCCGGCACGCTGCGGCCGGCGCGCGCCGTGCTGCCGCGCGGCACCATCGTGAATGCGGAGCCGGGGGCGGCCGTCGGCATGCGCAGCCTGACCTGCATGATGACGCAGATCGTGACGTTCGGCGCCTTCCTGCAGGCGGTGCCCGAGAAGCTGGCCACCACCTCCCCGGGCGGCAATGCCATCCTGAACGTGCGGACCTCTGGCCGGGACGGGCGCACCGTCATGGCCTCTCTGGGTGCCGTGGGCGGCGGCGGCGGCGGCACACCCCGGCATGACGGGCCGAACGGCGCGGGCGGCGCCCAGGCCTTCCTGAAGAACACGCCGGTCGAGATCAACGAGGCCGAGGTGCCTATCCGCATCCTGCGCTATGGGCTGGAACGCGACAGCGCGGGCCCCGGCCAGTATCGCGGCGGCCTGGCGGCGGTGATGGAGTTCCAGGTGTTCTCGCCTGGCTCCGTCGTCACGGCGCGCAACCGCAACAGGTCGGTGTTCCAATCCTGGGGCGCCTGCGGCGGGCGGGCGGGCAATACCTCGCGCTTCCTGCGCAACCCCGGCACGCCCGAGGAACTGAGCCTGGGCAACACCGACCTGGTGAAGTGCAACCCGGGCGACATCGTCCGCGTCATCGGCCCGGGCGCGGGCGGCTATGGCGATGCCTTCGCCCGTGCGCCAGAGGCGGTGCTGACCGATGTGAAGCGCGGCTTCGTCTCCATGGAGGCCGCCGCGCGCGACTATGGCGTGGCGATCGTGGACGGCGCGGTGGACAGCGCCGCGACGCTGGCCCTGCGCGCCGGCCACACCCCGCGCCAGGGCTTCGACTATGGCGCGAGGCGCGATGCCTTCGAGGCGGTCTGGACCCGCGCGCGCTATGAGGAAATGACCACGGCCCTGGCGCAGCTGCCGGTGCAGTGGCGCCACTACCTGAAGGGCGAGTTCTTCCGCGCCGTCGCCGCCGGCACCCATGCCGAACTCGGCGAGCGCGCCCAGATGCGCCGCCTGGCCGAGGACATGCGCCGCAAGCACGGGCTGGACGAAGCCCTGGCGGCCGAGTGAGCCCGGCGCGCGTATAACCGCAGGCTATCACGCGCGCCCGCATCGGAACTCGCGCCCCGCGCCGCGCCCGGCCATGCTGCGCCTCAGTCATTTGAGGTGATTTCGGCATGGCTTGGCGTATCGGCGTGGATATCGGCGGCACCTTCGCGGATTTCACCGCGCTCGACACCGACACGGGCGATCTGCGCACGCTGAAGGTGCTGACCACCCCCAACGCCCCGGGCGACGACGTGGCCGAGGGGCTGCGCCGCCTGACGGCCGAAGGGCTGGTGCCCGCCGCGGTGGAGCGCTTCGTGCACGGCACCACGGTGGGCGTGAACACCATCATCCAGCGCAGGGGCGCGCCGCTGGCGCTGTTCACCACCCAGGGCTTCACGGACATGCTGGAGCTGGCACGCCTGCGCATGCCCGACACCTACAGCCTGTTCTGCGAGCGCCCGGAGCCGCTGGTGCCGCGCGAGCACGTGTTCGGCATCGCCGAGCGCATGGATGCCGAGGGCAACACCGTCCTGGCCCCTGAGCGCGACAGCGTGGCCGCCGCCGTCTCCGCCGCCCAGGCCGCGGGCGCCCGGGGCATCGTCGTCTCCTTCCTGCACGCCTGGCGCAATGATGCGCATGAGCGCGCGGTGGTCGCGATGATCAACGAGATCGCGCCCGACCTGTTCACCTTCCATGGCGCCGAGGTCTGGCCCGCCATCCGCGAGTATGAGCGCACGACGACCGCCGTGCTGAACGCCTATGTGCACCCGCGCATCGATGCCTATCTGGAGCGGGTGGAGAACCAGCTGCGCGCGGCCGCCATCGCGGCGCCGCTGCTGCTGACCACCTCGGCCGGCGGCACCATGACGGCGCAGCGCGGCCGGCGGGACTGCGTGGGCATGCTGCTGTCGGGCACGGCCTCGGGCGTCGTCGGTGCCGGCGTGGTGGCGAAGGCCGCCGGCGTGGGTGCCGTGCTGACGCTGGATGTCGGCGGCACCAGCGCCGATGTGGCCCTGCTGATCGACGGGCGCCCCGCCTTCGGCACGGGGCACAATATCGGCGACTTCCCGCTCTCCATCCCGAGCGTCGCGGTCGTCTCCAGCGGCCAGGGCGGCGGGTCCATCGCGCGGATCGACGCGCAGGGCGTGCTGCAGGTGGGGCCCGAGAGCGCCGGCTCCACCCCCGGCCCGGCCTGTTTCGGGCGCGGGGGCGAACGCTGCACCGTGACCGACGCCGCGCTGCTCTGCGGCATCCTGGGCCAGGGCGAGCTGGGCTTCGGCGCCATCGCGCCTGACAAGTCCCTGTCGGAAAAGGCGATCGCCCCCATCGCCGCGGCGCTCAAGACCGACGCCGCCGGTGCTGCGGAGGGCGTGCTGCAGGTGGCCATCAGCGGCATGCTGGTCGAGATCGACAAGCTGCTGGCCCGCGCTGGCATGCATGCCAGCGAGCTGACGCTGATGCCCTTCGGCGGCGCCGGCCCCATGCTGGGCGCGCTGCTGGCGGAGACCGCCGGCATCCGCCGCGTGCTGGTGCCGCCCGTGCCCGGCACGCTGTGCGCGCTGGGCGCCCTGGCCGCGGACCTGCGGCGCGACACCATGCGCACCGTGCTGATGCCGCTGGAACCCGCCTTCTGGCCCACCATCCAGTCCGGCCTGGCGGAGCTTGCCGCCGAGGCCGGGGCGGCGCTCGCCGAGATGGGCGGCGCGGGTGAGGCCGAGACGACGCTGGCCGCCGATCTGCGCTATCGCGGCCAGTCCTTCGAGCTGACCGTGCCCGCCGGCGACAGCATCGCGGCGCTCGCCGAGAACTTCCACGCGGCGCATGAGGAAGCCTTCGGCCACAGCGAGCCCGGCGCCCCCGTCGAGGTGGTCAGCCTGCGAGCCGTCGCCCGCCGCGCGGCGCCTCCCCTGCCCTTCCTGTCCAACCCGGGCGGCGAGCATGAGGAAACCCCGGAAAAGCTGGTGCCGCTGACCATGGGTGGCGCCACGCGCCAGGCGGGGCTGTATCGCCGCGCAGCACTGAACCCCGGCGGGCGTTTCACCGGCCCCGCCATCGTCACCCAATCCGACTGCACCGTGCTGGTGCCCCCTGGCTGGAGCGCGGAAACCGACGCGCTCGGCAACCTCGTGATGGAGAACGTCTGATGCGCACCGATCCCGTCACCCTTCAGGTGCTGCGCAACCATTGTCGCGCCGCCGCCGAGAGCATGGCCACCACGCTCTACCGCACCGCGCATTCCACCTTCGTGAAGGAAACCGAGGACTTCACGATCCAGCTGCTGGACCGCCACGGCAAGACCTGCGCCGTGCCGCTGGACCTGGGCGCCACCTGGTATCCCGGCGTGGATTATGAGGACGCGATCAAGCTGGTGCCCGGTGGCTATGAGCCCGGCGACATCTGCATGACCAGCGACCCGTATTCCGGGTTTCTGTCCACCCATTCGCCCGACACCAACATGTGGAAGCCGGTGTTCCATGAGGGCGAGATCATCGCCTTCGCCGGCGGGCATATCCACAATGTGGACGTGGGCGGCGCGGTGCCCGCCAGCCTCTCCCGCACCCTGACCGAGGTGCATCAGGAAGGGCTGCGCATCCCGCCCAGCAAGCTGTATCGCGCGGGCGTGCTGGACGAGACGCTGCTGCGGACAATCACCGCCAATGTGCGCGTGCCCGAGCAGAACTGGGGCGACCTGAAGGCGCTGGTCGCCGCCGTGAACACCGGTGAGAGGCGTATCCTGGAACTCGCCCGCCGCTTCGGCGTCGAGACGCTGAAGGACGGGCTGGCCGATCTGCTGGATTACGGCGAGGCCCAGGCCCGTGCCGTGCTGGCCAGCCTGCCCGACGGTACCTATCACTTCGCCGACTATTGCGACGAGGACGGCGTGGGCGGCGACCCGCTGCGGCTGAAGCTCGCCCTGCGCATCCAGGGCGACAGCGCGGAGCTGGACTTCACCGGCACCGACCCGCAGACCCTGTGCTCGATGAATGTGCCCACCGGCGGGCATCCGCATCATTCGCTGGTGCTGGTGGGCGTGTACTACGTGCTGTCGGCGCTGAGCCCCAAGATAACGCTGAACTTCGGGACCGTCCGCGCCTTCACCTGCATCCTGCCCGAGGGCAGCGTGGTGAACCCGGCGCACCCGGCCGCTGTGGGCATGCGCAGCCTGACCTGCGCGCGGCTGCGCAGCCTGGTCTTCGGCGCCTTTGCCCAGGCAGCGCCCGAGCGCCTGCCGGCCGCCCCCGCCGGTTCCTCCTCCATCATCAACCTGGCGGCCGAGAACCGCCGCACCGGCCGCCGCGTGATTTCCGCCATCGCCCCCATCGTGGGCGGCGGCGGCGGCATGCCGCATCGTGACGGCACCGACGGGTCCGGCGCCGATGCGGCCTATCTGAAGAACAGCCCGATCGAGATCACCGAGGCCGAGGCCGCCATCCGCATCCTGCGCTATGGCCTGATGCCGGATACGGGCGGCCCGGGCGCGCATCGCGGGGGCCTGGCCACCGTGCTGGAATTCACCACCGACGCCCCGGATGCCACCGTGACGGCCCGCAACCGCGACCGCTCCATCTTCCAGCCCTGGGGCATCCTGGGCGGCCGGCCGGGTGCTGCCAGCAGCTTCACCCTGAACCCGGGTGCCGCGAACGAGCACGATCTGCGCAACACCGATATCCTGAACCCCGCCCCGGGCGATGTGGTGCGCATCGTCTCGCCGGGCGGCGGCGGGCGCGGTGACCCGATGACCCGCAAGCCCGAGGCCGTGCTGCGCGACTGGCAGGCCGGCCGCGTGACCACCGAGGCCGCCGCGCGCGACTATGGCGTGGTGATCGCGGATGGCGCCGTGGACACGGCCGCCACCGAGGCCCTGCGCGCGCAGCAGCCCGCCCGCGAGGGCTTCGACGGCGGCCCCAACCGTGCCGCCCACGAAGCCCGCTGGGACGCGAGCGCCTATGCCGCGATGGGCGAGGCGATGGCCGAAGTGCCCAGCGCCTGGCGCGGGCGGCTGAAGCGGCATCTGTTCGCCAAGGTGCGCGCCAGTCAGGACCCGGCAGCGGATGTGATCAGGCGAGAGAAGAATTTCGGGCGGGGGTAGGAACAGGGGCTTTGCCCCCGAACCCCCAGCAAGGGGCGCTGCCCCTTGCATCCCCGCCAGGACCGTAGCGGCCCTGGACCCCGGGGCACTTGCGGTTGATTTTTATAATTAAAACGGCGCCTCTGCGAAGCTCCGGCGCCAAGCTGATATCAGGTCCAGGAGATATGATCTCCTGGCGGGGTGGTCAGGGGCGGAGCCCCTGACTGGGGGTCTCGGGGCAACGCCCCCCGGGCCTTACTCCGCCTACCGATTGCTGAACCGCGCATTCCCCAACCCGGTCCCGATCGTCATCACCCCCCAGCGTTCCACATCCTGCATGTTCGGAATTTCGCTCAATCCCTGCAGCACCGCGTCGTTGTGCATCAGCACCGTGGTCGCGTGCCCGCCGATCTTCGGCAGAATGTCCGTCAGCGCCTGCGGCAGGTTGAAGCGCGCGCTTTCCCAGTTCCCGGGCAGGTTCTGGCCGCCGCGGTCGATGCGGCCGTCCGCCTCGATGATGCCCGGGCAGCCGATGCCGATGAAGGGCGCCAGCGCCCGCTTCTCGGCCTTGGCCTGGGCGGCCAGGCTTTCCAGCATCGCGCCGATGCGGGCCACGGCCTGTTCGCGGCTGGGCTCATCCTCCCGGTGGCGCCAGATCTCGATGCCCGCGACCTTGGTGCGCGACTGGTCCTTCTTCTTGCCCAGCTCCACCAGCCCCGCGCGGATGTTGGTGCCGCCGATATCGACGGCCAGCAGGCTGTCATGGCCGCTGAAGATCCAGCTGGGCGCCAGGTGCACGGCGCCGATCAGCGCGGCCTGGTCGGGTTCATGGGTGATGGGGCGCAACTCCACCCCCAGCGCCTCTGCCTTCAGCAGCAGGGAGGCGCGGGCGATGGCGATCTGCCCCGCGCGGCTGCCGCTCATGCCGCCGCCGACCACGATACGCTGGGTATCCTTCCAGCCCTTCAGCTTCAGGAAGCGTCGGGTGACGCCGGCCAGCTCCTGCGCGAATTCCTCGATCACGCCATGGACGAAGGCCACGGCCTCCGGGCGCTCATCGGTCAGCAGCTTGTCCAGCTTGCGCTTGGAGATATCGGCGGTCTCGGCCTCACCGAACGGGTCGTCGCCGTCCAGCTTGTCGCGCCACTGGTCCAGGATGGACCAGAAGGCGCGGCGGCTCGCGCGGTCACCCAGGAAGCCGTCCTTGTCGCGCAGCTCGGCGTTATAGGCATCCACGGTGACGCTGGTGAGGGTGGCGGCACCGTGGCTGGCGATGGGAGAAGCGAGAACGGGGTCCGACATGGGCTGGCTTCCAAGGTCTGGTCAGACCCGTAACGCGCCAGCCCCGGAACGGTTATCAGGCGGCGAAGAAGCGGTTCGCCGGCCGGCCGAGGCCCAGATTGTCGCGCAGGGTGGTGCCCTCATACTCCTTGCGGAACAGGCCGCGCTTCTGCAGCTCCGGCACCACCAGCCTGATGAAGCGCTCAAGCCCCGTCGGCACCACCGGGGCCGCGATCATGAAGCCGTCGCAGGCCTTGGTGGTGTACCATTCCTCCATGGTGTCAGCGATCTGCTTCGCGTCGCCCTTGAACATGTTGCCGCCCATCTGCGGCAGGATGCGGCGATAGGTCTGCCGCACCGTCAGCCCTTCCTCATAGGCCATGTTCAGGATGGCCTTGCCGATGCCGGTGTGGCCCACATGCTCCTCGTCGAATTTCGGCATGGGCTCATCCAGCGCATAGCCCTGCATTTTCCGGCCCAGCATCTTCGACAGATAGTCGACGCCCACGGCCGGTGAGACGAGGTCCTCAAGCTGCTGGAACAGCGCCTCGGCTTCCTCGGCCGTCTCACCCACGAAGATGGTGACACCCGACAGGATGCGCATGTCATCGGCGGTGCGCCCGAATTTCGGCAGCCGGCCCTTGATGTCGGCATACAGGCGCTGGGCCGCGGGCATGCTGCCCTCGATCGCGAAGACGCAATCGGCATGCTGGGCGGACAGGTCCTTGCCCGTCTCGGACTGGCCGGCCGAGAAGATCAGCGGGTGGCCCTGCGGCGGGCGCGGCGCGTTCAGCGGGCCGCGCACCTGGAAATGCGTGCCCTTATGCGCCAGCACATGCACTTTCTCCGGCACCAGGAACTGGCCGGCTTCCTTGTCCTGCGGGAAGGCGCCGTCGTCCCAACTGTCCCACAGCCCCTTCACCACATCGGCGAATTCGGCCGCACGTTCGTAGCGGTTGCCGCGCTCCATATGCTCCGTGTGGGAGAAGTTGAGCGCGTCGTCGGGGTTGGAGGTGGTGACCAGGTTCCACCCCGCGCGCCCGCCGCTGAGATGATCCAGCGAGGCGAAGCGCCGCGCCACATGGAAGGGCTCGTCATAGGTGGTGGTGGCGGTGGCCACGAGGCCGATATGGCTCGTCACCATCGATAGCGCCGAGAGCAGCGTCACCGGCTCGAACACGCCGGGCCGGTCGGACGGGCTGGTGGCCGCGAACAGGGCGGGCTTGTCGAGCTGGCGCACGCCGTTGCCGTCCGCCAGGAAGATCAGGTCGAACTTCCCGGCCTCCGCGATCTGCGCCAGGCGCTTGGCGTTCTCGATATTGGCCGCCGGGTTGTTCCAGGCGGTCGGGTGGCGCCACTCGCCGACATGGCTGCCGGAGGCGTTGGCGTTGGCGGCGAGGACCATGGGCATGGGGTCAGCCTCGTTTCACGTTCCAGAACACAGGGAAGCCGGTGACCATGCCGGTCAGGTTCCGGCGATAGGCCACGGGCGCGAAGAACTGGCCGAGCGGCACATAGGGCACGTCCTTGTAGGACTGTTCCTGGATCGCGGCGGCGATGCGCTGCTGCGTCGCCAGATCCGGCGCGCTCAGCCAGGATTGGCGCAGCGCCTCCAGCTCAGGCAGGTCGGGCCAGCCGGTCCAGGCATTGGCGCCGGTGCCCTGAAGGGACTGGTGCACGGCCGGGTTAATGCAGGAAAGCCCCGACCAGATGCCGAAATAGACGCTCCAGCCGCCCTGCTCCACCGGCTCCTTCTTCACGGCGCGCGCACTGACGGTGCCCCAATCCGCGATCTGGTAGTCCACGTTGAAGCCGAGCCGCGTGAGCATGTCGGCCGCGACGTCGCTGGCTGCCTTCACCGAGGCACGGTCGGCCGGGCCCATCACGACGATGCGCTCACCCTTGTACCCGGCATCGATGATCTGCTGCTTGATGCGCGCGATGTCGGGCTCATTCACCTGCGCGCCCGTGCCCACCTCGGACGCATAGGGCGTGCCGGGCGGGAAGAAGCCCACGCCGGTGCGGAAATGGCTGGGGTCCGTGCCCGCCATGGCGTGCATGAATTCCAGCTGGCTGGTGCCGGCCAGCACCAGGCGGCGGATTTCGGGGTTGTTGAACGGCGCGTGCAGGAAGTTGAAGCGCATGATCGGCAGGCCGCCGGAGGGATCGTTGACCTCCACCTTCACCTCGCGCCGGCGCGACAGCAGCGGCAGGTAGTCCGGCGTGGGGGTTTCCCACCAATCGACCTCACCATTCTGCAGCGCGCCCGCGGCGGTGGCCGCATCGGGGATGATCACCCACTCGACGCGCTCGAAATGCGCGACCTTGGGGCCGGCGGTCCAGCCCAGCTCTCCGCCCTCACGCGGGCGGTAGGCGTCGTTCTTCGCAAAGACGATGCGCGCGCCGGTCACGCTCTGCTCGCGCATGAACTTGTAGGGGCCGCTGCCCACGACCTCCGTCACCTGGGTGTGGCCCGGGGTGTTGGACAGACGCTCCGGCATCACGACCATGGCCTGGGCGGTGGATTTCGCGAGGCCGAAGGTCAGCAGCGGGAAAGGCCGCTTCATGCGGAAGACGATGGTGCGGTCGTCGGTCGCGGTCAGCTCGTCGGTCGCGGCCATCAGCAGGCGGCCGAAGCTGTCGCGCCCGCCCCAGCGGCGGATGCTCGCCACGCAGTCCCGCGCCAGCACCGGGGTGCCGTCATGGAACATCAGCCCGGCGCGCAGCTTGATGGTCCAGAGCGTCTGGTCGTTCTCGACCGTATAGCCCTCGGCCATCTGCGGCTGCGGCAGCAGGTTCTTATCCAGGCCGAACAGCGTGTCGTAGACGAGATACGCGTAGTTCCGCGTCACCTGCGTCGAGCTGAAGATCGGATCGTAGCTGGTGATATCCGTCTGCGGAATGAACCGCACCACCCGATCCGACTGCGCCGCCACCAGGGCGGGCGCGCCCATCGTCATGGCGCCCGCCGTAGCCAGCGCGCCTCTGCGTCCAATCATCCTGATGCCCCCGAAAGCCTGGATGTCACGCCGCGATTGTCGCGTTTCCTGGAGGCCAGCCTAGGGGATCGGGGGAAGGCGTCAATGGATTTTCGAAATTTTACCGCCAGTCCTTCACCGACAGGGTGAAGTAGTGCCGGTCGCCGCGGTAATAGGACAGCGCGCAGAACACCGGCCTTTCGCCGGCATAGTAGACGCGCTCGCCCTCCAGCACCGGCACGCCGACATCCACGCCAAGCTCCTGCGCGAACATGGGGTCCGACAGGCGGGCCGCGATCACCTGGTCCACCCGGTCGATGCCCGCGCCATGGCGGTCGTTCAGCACGGAGGCCAGGCTCATCTGGCTCATCTCCGCCTCGCTCTCCAGCAGGCGCTGGCCCACGGCCATGGGCAGGTAGCTGTAGATGAAGACGAGCGGCGCGCCCTCGACCAGGCCCAGGCGCTCCAGCACCACAACGCGCTCATCGCGCGGCAGCCCCAGCAGGGCGGCCACCCGGGCGGGCGGGCGCTCGATGCCCCGGCGCAGCACGCGGGTCTCGGTGCCGTCGCGGTCGCGGATCACGGCTTCCAGCGGGCGGCTGGGCTCCTGGCGGGTCCGGGGCTCCTGGGGGCCGATGTAGAAGCTGCCGCGCCCCTGGTCGCGGCGGATCAGCCCTTCCTGCTCGAACAGCGCAAGGGCCTGCTGCACCGTGGCGCGGCTGACCTGGAACTGCTCGCACAGCTCCTTCTCCGACGGCAGGCGGTCTCCGCGCAGCATCTCACGCTCCCACCGCGCCTGCAGCAGGGCCTTGATGGTGACGTATTTTGGAACTTGCGGTTTCACACGCCCTCACTAAAGTTGTCTGGTATACCGGACAAGCAGTCATCACTGCTCCGGTTATGGCAGATTCCGCCTCTCACCGGGAGAGGCGAGTCACATCAGGAAAGAGACGCCGATGCAGCAGATCTCTCGCCGCGCGGTCCTGGCCGGCACCGTGCTGGCCGCCCCGGCCCTTGCCCAGGAATCCTGGCCCAGCCGCCCCATCCGCTGCATCGTGCCCCTGCCGCCGGGCGGGGGCACCGATGCCGTGGCGCGGCTCGCGATGCGCCGGCTTTCCGAGGCGCTGGGCCAGCCCGTGGTCATCGAGAACCGCCCCGGCGCCGGCGGCACGGTGGGCAGCGAGGCGGTGGCCCGCGCCGCCCCGGACGGCTACACACTGGGCCTGGCCACCACCAGTAGCCACCCGGTGGCGCCGGTGCTGCGGCGGGACGTGCCCTACAACCCCGTCAGCTCCTTCAGCGCCATCACCCTGCTGGGCAACACGCCCTATGTGCTGGTCGGCGGCAGCGCCGCGGGCGCCGATGACCTGAACGGCTTCCTGGCCCGGGTGCGCGCCAATCCGGGGCAGATCAACTTCGCCTCGGTCGGCGTCTCCACCCTCGGCTACCTGCTGACGCGCCAGCTTGAACTGCTGACCGGCACGCAGATGGGCCATGTGCCCTATCGCGGTTCGTCGCAGGTCTATCCGGACCTGATGAACGGCACGGTGGCCGTGCTGCTGGACAACCCGCCCGGCTCCTCCGCGCTGGTGGCGGACGGCAAGCTGAAGGCCTTCGCCCTCACCCGCCCCTCCGCGCTGATGCCGAATGTGCCGACCTTCGAGAGCCTGGGCGTGCGCGGCTTCGATGCCGCCTTCTGGTACGGGCTGGTGGCCCCCGCCGGCCTGCCCGAGGCGATCGCGACCCGCATCCAGCAGGCGCTGGCGGGCGCCTTCCTGTCCGGGCCGGGCCTGGCGGAAATGCGGGCCATGGACGTGATCCCGGCCATGATCACCCCCGCCGCCTTCGCGCGCACCATCGCCGAGGACGCCGAGCGCTGGAGCGCCCTGGCCCGCCAGCTCAACATCCAGCCCGAGTAAGGGAGAAACCATCATGGACGGCATCAGCCCCGCCTATCGCGTCAACGAACTGACGCCCGACCCGAATGTCGCCTTCGACCCCAAGGTGGTGAAGGACTACATCACCTATGCCCACCGCCTGGCCGCGCGCGGGCTGGTGAACAGCAGCGTGGGCGGCATGGTCATCCGCGCCGCGCACCCGGATTACGAGCAGGGCATCTGCTACGCCAAGCCCCAGGGCGTGAGCCTGGAGGAGGTGGAGGCCGAGGACCTGGTCATCACCGACATCCCCTACGGCCGCATCCTGGCGGGTGAGCGCGCGACCACCGTGGGCCACCAGATGAACCGCGAGATCATGCGGCTGCGCCCCGACGTGAACTGCGTGATCCACCTGCACCACGACGAGACCATCGCCTTCCTGGCGGCCGGCTTCGAGGAGATCCGCAGCTTCAGCCTGACCTACGGCTACCTGATGCAGAAGCCCGCGCACTACCTGCCGGCCAGCATCAACGTCGAGGAGGATGTGGCCCCGATCAAGACCTTCATCGCCGACACGAACTGCATCATCATGCGCCGCCACGGCTTCACCGTGCTCGGCCGCAGCGTGTCAGAGGCCTATCACCGCACCTGCGTGCTGGTGAGCGAGGTGAAGCGCAACATCATCGTCGAACAGCTGTGCGCCGCCACCGGCCGCACGCCCGAATACATCACCGACGAGCAGCTGGCGCACATGTATGCCCATGGCGATGCGGTGATGTACCCGAAGCTGGTGCGCAAGGACCGGTAAAGGGCTACACTCCTCGTCGGAATTTCGAATTTCTGGCGAGGACCCGCTTGGCCGATCACGACACCGCCTCCTCCACCATCGGCTCCCAGGTCTATGCCCGGCTGCGGGAGGATGTGATCTCGGGCGCGCTGCCGCCCGGGTCAAAGCTGCATCTGGACAGCCTGCGGGCGCGCTACGGCGTGGGCATGACCCCGCTGCGGGAGGCATTGTACCGCCTCACCTCCACCCTGCTGATCGAGGCCCATGACCAGCGGGGCTTCCGCGTCGCCGATATCGGCCTCTCTCACTTCGAGCAGGTGATCAGCGCGCGTGAGCGCCTGGAATGCCTGCTGCTGGAGGATGCGATCCGCGACGGCGACGCCGCCTGGCTGGCCCGCACCGAGGCCGCGCACGACACGCTCGCGGCCCTGCCCATGTATCTGGATGCCGAATGCCGGGAGCTGAACCTCGACTGGCGCCATGCGCATTTGCGCTTTCACTACGAGCTCGCCTCGGGCGGGCGGCACTTCATCCAGAACCTGTTCCACCAGATGCTGTGGGACCACTCCACACGCTATCGCAACCTGCTGCACCCCGCTCCGCTGCCCGAGGAAGTGCTGCGCGCCGACCACGCCCGGCTGATGGAAACCGTGCGCGAACGCGATGCGGAGATGGCGGTACTGGTGATGCGCCGGCACGTGCGCCACGGGTCGGCGGCGATCCTGGCGGCGCTGAAGGCTGGGGGCGTCGCCCCCAGGCCCCTGACCAAGGGCGCCGCCCTTGGAACCCGCGAAGGGTCGTAACGACCCTTCGAACCCATGGGTTATCTGAAAGTTTGAGGAAGGGGCTGCGAGGGCGTGCGGAGCAGAAGCACGCTTCGTGCCCCTTCCTCAAACTTTCAGCCCCCGGTTTCCAAAGGCCCTTCGGCCTTTGGCGGGGTGCCGAGGGGCAGAGCCCCTCGGTGGGGGTCCGGGGGCAAGGCCCCCGGCTTCACCCCGCCCGCAGGCCCAGCCGCTGGATCAGCGCCGTCTCATGCTGCACCATTTCCCGCAGCAGCGCGGTGTAGTCCTCGCTGTTCCGGTATTCGGAGATCATGTCGTAGCGCTTCAGCAGGTCCTGGAACTGCTGGTCCCGCGTGGCGGCTGCGAAGGCGCCGTGCAGGGTGCGGGCGATGGCCGGGTCCAGCCCTGCCGGCGCCATGATGCCGAAGGGCGTGGTCACGGTCATGCCATAGCCCAGCTCCTTCAGGGTGGGCGCATCCGGCCAGCGTGTCAGGCGCTCGGGCGTCCAGACGTTCAGGAACTCCGCCTGGCCGCCATCGACCAGCCCGCCCAGGCTGGTGGAACCCGCCATCAGGTCGATATGCCCGCCCAGCATCGCCTGGGAGCCGTCGGAATCGCCGCGGAAGGGCACATGGGTGCACTCAACGCCCTCTCTCTGCAGCAGCTCGGCCATGGTGACGTGGGGCGTGCCGTTGGCGCCGGTGCTGCCATAGGACAGCTTGCCGGGGTTGGCCTTGGCCTCCGCGATGAAGCCGCGCCAGCCGTCGCGGAAGCGCCCCTTGTTGGCCGCGACCACGAAGGGATAGCCGGTGATGCAGGCGATCGGCGTGAAGTCGCGCAGCGTGTCATAGGCCAGCCGCTGCAGGATCTGCACCCGGATGGCCGAGGCCGGGAACTGCGTCAGCAGATAGCCGTCGGGCCGGGCGCGGGCCACCTGCGCCGCCCCCAGCGTGTTGGCCGCCCCCGGCTTGTTGTCGATCATGATCGGGTGCGGCAGCTGCTTGGAGGCAGCCTCCGCCAGCGCCCGCATGGAGATGTCGGTGGTGCCGCCCGGCGGGAAGGGCACGATCAGCGTGATCGGCTTGTTGGGGAATGCCCCCTGGGCCTGGCCCAGTCCGGGGGCCACCATCGGGGCGGCAACGGTAGCGGCGAGCAGGCCACGTCGGCCCAGCGCGGTGCCGGTCATCTGCGATATCCTTGGACGTGTATGGTTGCCGCCAGTTTAGCGTTTGCGCAGCCCACGCCAAGGGCGTTTCAGACCGGCTCGCACACGCGCCCGCCGCCCAGATGCGCATCCATCAGCGCCCGCGCCTCGGCCAGGCGCCCCTCGGCCAGCGCCTCCACGATCCCGGCATGGTCGGCGACGGCGCAATGCGGGTCGCCCATCTGCCCCTTGATGAGGAAGGAGAGCGAGGTGACGGCGACCAGCCGCTCCAGGAAGCCCAGCAGGAAGGGGTTTCCCGCCAGCCCGCCCAGCACCAGGTGGAAATCCGTCAGCAGCTGCACGAAGCGCAGCCGGTTGCCGGTGGCCAGCGCGTCCTCCTGCCGGGCGATATGCGCGCGCAGAGTCGCGATGCCGGCATGGTCGCAGCGGCGGGCCACCTGTTCCAGCACGCCGGCCTCGATGGTGCGCCGCGCCTCATAGGCACGCGCCAGGTCCGCCTCCGAGGGGAACGCCACGGAGGCACCGCGATGCCGCTCCAGCGTGACCAGCCCCAGATGGGCCAGGCTGCGCAGGGCCTCCCGCACCCGGGTGCGGCCCGCGCCGAAGTCACGCGCCAGCCCTTCCTCGGTCAGCTTGTCGCCGGGGCGGTATCGGCCGCGCCCGATGGCCTCGGCGATGGCGGCGGACAGCTCCTCCTCCAGCGTGCCGGCGGAAACGATGCCGGCGCGGGGCTGGGTGGGGCGCGGGCGCGGTGCCACGGGCGCGGGCAGCTCGCGCGCCAGCACGCGCCGGATGGTGGGGATGGACAGTTCCGTCGCGTGCTCCGCGAGCAGGGCGGCGCGGATGCCGGAAAGACTGAGCCCCCGGGCGCGCAGGCCACGGATCGCCTCGGCCTCCGCCGCGCCGGCCTTGCGGGTGGGGGATGTGCGGGGCGCGCGGTCCCGATCGGCCAGCGCCCCTGCCCCGCCCTCCCGATAGCGGTTCCACCACTTGCGCAGCGTGGCGGGTGAAATGCCGAAGCGGGCGCAGACGGCGGCCGCGTCCTGCCCCTGCTCATAGGCGGCGATCCAGGCCAGCCGGGCCTTGGGCGTGCTGCTCATGCGCATATCGAAGCGAGGGGATGCGACGGCGTCAATCGCGCGGGCTTGCCTAGGCCCGGCAGCCGGGCCCACCATCGGCCCATGCCCTCCACCCTGCCGCGCCGCTGAACTGATGCGCGCCCTGCTTCTCGCAGCGGGCTGGGCCTTCGTGGCGCTGGGCTTCATCGGGGCCTTCCTGCCGCTGCTGCCCACCACCCCTTTCCTGATCCTGGCCACGGCCTGCTTCGCCCGCTCCTCGCCGCGCTTCGAGGCTTGGCTGCTGCGGCATCCGCGTTTCGGGCCGGCGCTGCGGCGCTGGCGGGAAAGGGGCGCGATCTCGCGCCGGGCCAAGCTGATGGCACTGGCGGGCAATGCGCTGGGCTTCGCGCTGTTCATGATGGGCGGCCATCACGGGCTGTGGCTGGTGCTGGCGGTGCTGGGGCTGCAGCTCGGCGGGCTGGCCTATGTATTCACCCGTCCCTCCGGTTGAGGCTGGCCATGGCGAAACCTCCCCATCCCGAACTTCAGACCGCCCGGCTGCGGCTGCGCCGCTTTCGCCCCGAGGATGCGGAGGGCCTGCACCAGTGCCTGGCAGACCCCGGCACGATGCGGTTCTGGAACACCCCGCCCCACACGCGGCCGCTGGAAACCGAACGGGCCGTGCTGCGGATGATGGACTGCACGCCCGCCTATTACCGGTTCTGGGCGGTGGCCGATGCGCAGGACGACCGCTGCATCGGGCTTGCCTCCTATCACGACGGGCATATACGCAGCCGCCGTGCCGATCTGGGCTACATGATCCACCCGGCGCACCAGCGCCGGGGGTTGGGCACGGAGGCCGTCGGCGCCCTGGTCGGTTTCTGCTTCACGGAGCTGCGCCTGCACCGGCTGCAGCTGCTGATCCATCCGGAGAACACGGCGTCCCTCGCCTTGGCCGCGCGGCTGGGCTTCCGGCGGGAGGGGCTGCTGCGCGGGCACCTGCGCGTGGGGGAGGTCTGGCACGACCAATGCCTGCTGGCACGGCTGAACGACGATACCATGTCTTGACACAAACACTCCTTATGTCTAGACATGACAACAGATCGATTTAGCGTTTTACCAAGGCACAGGGCCGCTCAAATGGCCAATCCGTGTGCATGAAATTCGCCCGATGACTGTCCAGACGGGCGATTTCTCTGGCATGGGTTTTGCAATGCCCCGGGCTCCCTCCCTCGAAGGAAGCAGCCCATGCGCCTCTCCCGTCGCCATCTGCTGGCCGGTTCCGCGTCTGTCATCGCCGCTCCCGCTCATCTGCGCGCGCAATCCGGCCCCTGGCCCAACCGGCCCGTGCGCATCATCAACCCCTATGGTCCCGGCGGCACCTCGGACATCATGGTCCGCCCCCTGGCCGAGAAGCTGGAGCGCGCCTTCGGCCGCCCCTTCATCATCGAGAACAAGCCCGGCGCCGGCGGCAGCGTCGGCACCGCCTCCGTCGCGTCGGAACGCCCGGACGGCCACACCCTGCTGGTGACCAACACCGGCCCGCTGGCCGTGGCCCCCACCCTGTTCCGCAACCTGGCCTATGACCCGCGCCGTTCCTTCAGCTACATCGCCATGCTGGGCGGTGCGCCCATCCTGTGCGCCGTGAAGGGCGACAGCCCGCACCGGACGCTGGCCGACTACCTCGCCGCCGCAAAGCGGGAGGCCGACAGCATCACCTTCGGCTCCTCCGGCATCGGCAGCGCGGGGCACCTCACGGGCTCCCTTTTCGGCATCGAGGCCGGCGCCAGCCTGCTGCACATCCCCTTCCGCTCCGCGGCCGAGGCCCAGCAATCCATCCTGGGCGGCAACACCATCTCGCTCTGGGACAGTGCCTCCCCGCAGGTGGAGGCCGTGAAGGCGGGGCTGCTGCGCGGCCTGGCCATCACCTCGGCCCAGCGCGTGGCCGCCCTGCCGGATGTGCCCACCGTGGCCGAGGCCGGCTTCCGCGCCGTCACCTCCACCAACTGGTTCCTGCTGGCCGCCCCCGCCGGGCTGGACGCGCAGGTGGTGGAGAAACTGCGCCAGGTGGTGGGCGAGAACAACGCCGAGGCCGCGACCCGCACGCGCCTCAACAACGCCGCCATCGTGGACCTCGGCGCGCCCCCGCCCGCCGAGATCCAGTCCTTCGTCGCGAGCGAGGGCGAGCGCTGGGGCCGCGTGGTGCGCACGGCCGGGGTGCAGCCCGGATGACGTCACTGCCCGGCGGCATGCCCGCCGCCTCTCGTGACCTGCTGGGCCACGGCCCCAACCCGCCCAATCCTCACTGGCCGGGCGGGGCCAGGCTCGCCCTTTCCTTCGTGGTGAATGTGGAGGAAGGGGCGGAACTGTCGCTGCTCAGCGGCGATGACCGCAACGAGTCCCTGCCCGAGGCCGCGCAACGCATCGAGGGCGCGCCCGATCCCGGCATGGAATCGCATTTCGACTACGGTGCGCGCGTCGGGCTGTGGCGCATCCTCGATGCCTTCGACCGTTACGGTCTGAAGGCCACCTTTTCCTGCTGCGGGCGCGCCATCGCGGCGACGCCCGTGCTGGCGGCGGCTCCGCATGAGCGCGGGCACGAGGTCAGCGCCCATGGATGGCGCTGGGAAGTGCAGGCCGGCATGCAGGAGAACACCGAGCGCGCCGTCATCGCGGCCACGGTGGACGCCATCCGGAAGGCGACCGGCGAGCGGCCGGTGGGCTGGCACAGCAAATCCGCCGCCTCGCTCAACACCCGCCGCCTGCTGATCGAGGAAGGCGGCTTCCTGTATGACAGCGACGCCTATGACGACGAGATCCCGCGCTTCGCGCCGGGCAGCCGGCACGTCATCCTGCCCTATTGCTTCGACACCAACGACATGCGCTTCGCCCCGGGCGGCGGCTTCGTGCAGGCGGAGGATTTCTCGCGCTATTGCATCGGTGCCATCGACTGGCTGCTGGGGCAGCCGGGGCCCGGGCGGATGCTGTCGATCGGGCTGCATCTGCGGCTGATCGCCCGGCCCGGGCGCATGGCGGGGCTGGAGGCGATCCTGCGCTATGTCGCAGGGCGGCCGGATATCTGGGTGGCGCGGCGACGGGATATCGCGCGGCATTGGCGGGGGTGCCGGGGCTAGAGCCCCTGGTCCGGGGCCCCGGGGGCAACGCCCCTGGGCCTTGCCCTCCCAACGCGCACACCCGCCTTCCCTCTGGGCATTGCCGGTCCACCCGCATGGTTTACGGGCGCCAGCGCGCTTGTCCGTACCTCCCGCTCGCCGTTCACTCCTGTCCGACATTGTCCGGGGAGAACAGCCATGGGTTTCCGTCGTCTGCGTGCCGCCATTCTCGCGGCTGCCCTGGGTGTGGTGGCGACGCCCGCCCTGGCCCAGCAGCAGCGCCCCATGGTGTGGGGCGACAGCCTGCCCGCGACCCTCGACCCCCACGCGATCTTCGACGTGCCGAGCCAGTTCGTGCTGCTCAACGCCTACGACGGGCTGTACCGCTATCAGGGCAACCCGCCCGACCTGCGGCCCTGGCTGGCCGAGAGCCACACCACCAGCGCCGACGGCCTGAGCTGGGAATTCACCCTGCGCGCGGGCATCAAGTTCCAGGACGGCAGCGAGATGACGGCGGAGGACGTCGTCTATTCCTTCCGCCGCCTGCTTTCGATGAACCGCGCGCCGGCGGCCGCCTTCTCACCGGTATTGCGCCCCGAGAACGTGACGGCGACCGGCCCGCGCACGGTGCGCTTCGTGCTTTCCAGCCCCTATGCGCCGTTCCTGTCCGCCATCCCGCTGGTGGCCATCGTGAACCCGCGCGTGCTGGCCCAGCACACGGTCAACAATGATTGGGGCGCGGCCTGGCTTGCCTCGAACTCCGCGGGCTCGGGCGCCTACCGCATCGATCCCGCGACCTATCAGGCCCGCGTGTCGATGGACATGACGCGCTTCGCCGACCACTTCCTCGGCTGGGGCCACAACCAGCGCCCGATCGAGCAGGTGCGCTCTCGCCCGGTGATGGAAACGTCGACCCGCGTGCTGGCCCTGCTGCGCGGTGAGATCGACGCGACCGACAGCTACCTGCCGACCGACCAGGTGGAACGGGTGGAGCGCAACAACCGCACCCGGGTCGCGCGCGACGAAAGCATGCGCGTGTTCATCATCCGCATGAACAACCGCAAGCCGCCCTTCGACAACCGCGACGCGCGGCTGTGCTTCGCCCATGCCTTCAACTACGAGGGCTTCAACAACACCATCCTGCGGGGCCTGGTGGTGCGCAACGGCAGCCCCAACCCCAACAATCTGTGGGGCAACCCGCCGGACCTGCAGCCCTACACCTATGACCTGGCGCTCGCCCGGCAGCATTGCGACCGCGCCCGCGCGGCCGGCGCGCCGCTCGACCGGGAGATCGAGGTGCATGTCCAGAACGAGCTGGAGCAGACCGTCCAGGCCGCCCAGATGTATCAGGCCGATCTGCGGCGCGTGGGCGTGAACCTGCGCATCGTCCCCAACACCTGGGCCGGCATCACCGGCGCCACGGGCCGGGCGGAATCCACCCCCGACATGTGGGTCCACTGGGTCTCCACCTATTTCGTCGATCCCGAGAACTGGATCGGCCAGATGTATGACAGCCAGTTCCACGGCACCTGGAAGGCCAGTTCCTGGTACTCCAACGCCGAGGTGGACACGCTGCTGCGCCGCGCCCGCGCGAGCCTCGATCAGGCGGAACGCCAGACCCTGTACCAGCAGGCCACGCGCCTCGTGGTGGCCGACAGCCCCGACATCTGGGTCTACAACACGCTGAACCTGCGCGGGCTGTCGCGCCGGGTGCAGGGCTATCAGTTCTCCCCCGTCGGTTCGGGCGGCGAGATGCGGCTGATGTCGCTGGCGAACTGATGGCCGCCAACTGATGCTTTCCTATGTGGTGCGCCGGCTGTTGCTGGCGCTGCCCGCCCTGCTGGGGCTGGTGTTCCTGACCTTCGTGCTGTCGCGCGTCATCCCCGGTGATCCGGCGGCGACGCTGGCCGGCGACGCCGCGACCCCGGCCCAGCTGGCGGAGATCCGCGCGCAATACGGCCTGGATCGGCCCATCCTGGAACAGGCGGTCATCCATATCCGCCAGGTGCTGACGGGCGATTTCGGGCGCAGCGTGTTTTCGGGCCGCCCGGTCGCCGAGGAAATCGGCCAGCGCCTGCCCGCCACGCTGGAACTGACCTTCGCGGCCCTGTTCCTGTCGACCATCCTGGGCATCCCGCTCGGGCTGTTGGCGGCCGTCAACCATAACGGCCCGGTCGATCATCTGGTGCGGCTGCTGTCGGTGGGCGGGCTCGCCATGGCCAGCTTCTGGCTGGCGATCATGCTGCAACTCGTCTTTTCCATGGACCTCGACATCCTGCCCCTGCGCGGGCGGGTGGATGTGGAGATCGGGATGCCGCCCTGGCGCACCGGCCTCGTGCTGATCGACAGCCTGTTGGCCGGGCGGCTCGACATGTTCTGGGATGGGCTGCTGCATCTGGTGCTGCCGGCGGTCACGCTGTGCCTGCCGGGGCTTGCCACCATCGCACGCTTCACGCGCTCGGGCGTGCTCGAGACGCTGCAGAAGGATTTCGTGCTGTACGCGCGCGCCGCCGGCTATGGCCGGGTGCGGCTCAACGCCATCTACGTGCTGCGCAACGCGGTGAACATGGTCGTCACCCAGATCGGTCTGCTGTTCGGCGCGCTGATCTCGGGC
The DNA here is from genome assembly GCF_004005855.1 of Rhodovarius crocodyli. Lineage (GTDB taxonomy): Bacteria > Pseudomonadota > Alphaproteobacteria > Acetobacterales > Acetobacteraceae > Rhodovarius > Rhodovarius crocodyli. The sequence continues at coordinate 77,772 of NZ_SACL01000007.1, read as the reverse complement.
GCCGTCGCGGTCGAGGCGATCTTTGACTGGCCGGGCCTCGGCACCTATGCGGTGCAGGCGATCCTGTCTGCCGACTACAAGGCGCTGCTGGCCGTCACGCTGGTTGTCGGCGTGGTCTATGCGGTGGTGAATGTGCTGGTGGATGTCGCCCAGGCGCTGATCGACCCCCGCGTGGCGGAGGATGCCCGATGACCGCCCTGCGCCACATCTTCCGCGACCCCGTCGCCGCGCTTGGCCTGTTGATCGTGCTGGCGGCGGTGGTGATCGCGATCTTCGCGCCCTGGCTTGCGCCCTACCCCGACGATGCCTTTGAAAGCCACCTGCTGCAGCGGCTGCGCCCGCCCTCGGCGGAGTTTCCCTTCGGCACCGACAATCTCGGGCGCGACATCCTCTCGCGCGTGATCCTCGGCACCCGCAGCGCCATCACCGTCGCGCTGTCGGTGGTGCTGGCGGCCATGGCGATCGGGGTGCCGATCGGGCTCGCGGCCGGCTGGCGCGAGGGCTGGCTGTCGGAAGTGCTCATGCGCGTGACCGACGTGTTCCTCGCCGTGCCGCAGCTGATCCTCGCACTCGCGCTCGGCCAGCTGATCGCGCCGGGCATCGGGGCGGCGATGGTCGCGCTGTCATTGACCTATTGGCCGTTCTTCGCGCGCACGGTCTTCGCCGAAACCCGCCGCCTGCGCGGGGCGCTGTTCGTGGACGCGCTGGCCGGCATCGGCGCCGGCCCCGCGCGCATCCTGTTCCTGCATGTGCTGCCCAATGCCGCCCCTGCCATCCTGGTGCGGGCCACCATCGGCATGGGCTTCACGATCCTGACCGCCGCCATACTGGGCTTTCTGGGCGTGGGGGCCGCCCCGCCTTCGCCCGATTGGGGGCTGGCGGTCTCCGAGGCGCGGCAGCACCTGCCGGAAGCCTGGTGGTTCCCGACCTTTCCAGGCCTGGCCATCCTGCTGCTGGTGCTGGGCTTCAACCTGCTGGGTGATGGCTTGCGCGACGCCGCCGACCCGCGCCTGCGGCGGTCCCGCCGATGAGCGGCCCGATGCTTCAGGTCGAGGGGCTGGACGTTCAGATCCGCTCTGAACGCGGCACGGCGCAGATCCTGCAGGATGTGTCCTTCGCCATCCCGCGCGGCGGCACGATGGGGATCGTGGGCGAAAGCGGCTGCGGCAAGTCGACACTGCTGCGCAGCATCCTCGGCATCATGCCGAAGGGTGCCGAAACCCCGCGCGGGGCCATCCTGTTCGACGGGCAGGACATCTTGACCGACCGCGCCGCCTCGGCCCGCGGGCGCATCGGCTTCGTCCCGCAGGACCCGTATCTGTCGCTGAACCCGGTGTTCCGCGCCGGCGACCAGATACTGGAGATCATGCGCCGCCACGCCCCCGGCAGCCGGGCCGACCACAAGCGCAAGATCGTGGAATTGTTCCGCGCCGTGCAGTTGCCCGACCCCGAGGGGGCGCTGCGCAAATACCCGCACCAATTCTCGGGCGGGCAGCGCCAGCGCCTGCTGATCGCGGCCGCCCTGGCCTGCGACCCGGCCTTGGTGGTGGCCGATGAGCCGACCACCGCGCTCGACGTCACCACCCAGCGTGAGATCCTGGCGCTGCTGCGCCGCCTGGTGGCCGAACGCGGGCTGTCGCTGCTGTTCGTGACGCACGACTTCGGCGTGCTGGCTTCGGTGTGCGAGAGCGTGACGGTGCTCTATGCCGGGCGCGTGGCCGAAACCGGCCCGACGCGCCAGGTGCTGGACGACCCGCGGCACCCCTACACGCGGATGCTGCTGGCCTGCCACCCCGACCGTTCGGCCGACCTCTCTGGTATTCCGGGAACCGTCCCCGCCGCCACCGCCCAGCCGCCGGGCTGCCGGTTTCACCCCCGCTGCCCCATCGCGCGGCCTGATTGCGCCACCGCCCCGCCGCCGCTGGTCGCCCTGCCGGGCGGCCGGGCCGTGGCCTGCCCCCATTTCGAGACGCCGCTGCCGGAGAACGCCCTTGCCTGAGATCATCGGTGCAGAGGCGCTGTCGGTCGAACTCGGCGCCAAGCGCGGCCTGCTGAAGAACCGCCCCGGCGTGACGGCGGTGGATGGCGTGTCGATCTCGGTGAATGAGGGTGAGACCTTCGGCATCGTCGGCGAAAGCGGCTGCGGCAAGACCACGCTGGCGCGCACGCTGCTCGGCCTGCAGCGGGAATCCGCCGGGCGCATCACGCTGCAGGGCGCGGATGTGTCCCGATCGGGGCGCGTCGGGCGCGAAGCCGTGCAGTACGTGCATCAGGACCCGGGTGCCGCGCTCGACCCCTGGTGGCGGGTGGGTGCCACGCTGGCCGAGGGGCTCAAGATCCATGGCGTGGCGGACAGCGCGGAACGCCAGGCGCGCATCCGCGACATGCTGGCGGCCGTCGGGCTGGACCCTGCCCTGGCTGAACGCTACCCCCATGAACTGTCGGGCGGGCAGCAGCGCCGGGTGGGGCTTGCCCGCATCCTGCTGCTGCGCCCGCGCGTCGTGATCCTCGACGAGCCCACCGCGGGCCTCGATTTGTCCGTGCAGGCCGCCGTGCTGCGGCTGCTGCGCGACATGCGCGAGAAGTTCGGCCTGACCTACCTGTTCATCAGCCATGACCTGTCCGTCGTGCGCCGCGTGTGCGACCGGGTGGCGGTGATGTATCTGGGCCGCGTGGTCGAGGAAGGCAGCGCCGCTGAGCTGTTCGCCGCCCCGCGCCATCCCTATACCCGCGCGCTGCTGGCGGCCGCCCCCCGGCTGGACGGCGCCGAGACCGGCCCGGCCTTGCCCGGCGACCCGCCGAGCCTGCGCGCCGTGCCCAGCGGCTGCCGCTTTCACCCGCGCTGCGGCCTGGCCACGCCGGAATGCGCCACGCGCGACCCCGTTCCTGAAACCGCCGGCCCCGGCCATTCCGTCGCCTGCCATCGCTGGCGCGACGCCGCCTGAGAGGCATCATGACCCACTGCGATCCCGTCACGCTGGAAATCATCCGGGGCGCCGCGCGCGCCGCGCAGGCGGAGATGGAGGCGCTGCTGGAGCGCACCGCCATGTCCGCCTTCATCCGCGAGAAGAAGGATTTCTACACCGCCCTATTCGATGCCAGCGGCGCCATGGCGGTCGGCAGCGACCTGCCGATCTTCGGCGACATCGTGGCCCCGGTCGCGGCGCAATTCCCGATCGAGACGATGCAGGAAGGAGACCTGTATTGGTACAATGACTGCTACGGCAGCCGGGGCGCTGTCTCCCATTCCAACGACCAGGTCTTTCTCGCACCCGCCTTTCACCAGGGCGTGCGCGTGGGCTTCGTGATGGGTTGGGCGCATTTCTCCGATATCGGCGGCCTGCGCCCCGGCTCGCTCAGCCCCGATGCCACGGACCATTTCCAGGAAGGCATCATCATCCCCCCCGTGCGCCTGATGCGCGGGGGTGAGACGAATGAGGATCTGCTGCGGGCCTTCTGGCGCAACAGCCGCTTCCCCACCCAGTCCCAGGGCGATACCCGCGCGCTGATGGCCGCCGTCAGGCTGGGCGAGAAGCGGTTGGCGGAAATGGCCGGGCGCTTCGGTGCGGACACATTGGCCGATGCGCTGGCGCAGTTGCTGTCCCGCACCGAGCAGACGGTGCGGCAGAAGCTGAAGGAAATCTTCCCCGTCGGCACCACCAGCTTCGCGGACGCGATCGACACCGACGGCCAGGGCAACGGCCCCTTCGCCATCCGCCTGTCGCTGACCCGCACGCCCGATGACCGCTTCATCCTGGATGCCACCGCCACCGACGACCAGGCGGCGGGCCCGGTGAATCTGCTGATGCACCCCGATGTGCCGGGCATGGCGCTGGGGCTGTATGTGCTGCAGGGCACCCAGGGCCAGGTGCTGAACGCGGGCGGCCCCCGCGCGATCGACGAGGTGCGCCTGCGCGAAGGCTCTCTGCTGATGCCGCGCTCCCCGGCGCCGCTCGGCCTGCGGGGCTTGACCATGATGCGCCTGCTCGCGGCCTTTCACGGGCTGGTGGCCGTGGCCCGCAACGGGCAGGCACCTGCCGCCCATTGCGCCTATGTCGTCATCACGCTGCGCGGGACGGCCGGCGGAAAACGCTTCCTGATGAGCGACGGCATCGGCGTGGGCTATGGCGCGCGCCCCTTCGCCGATGGAACCGACGCCGTGTATTTCGTGGCCCAGGAAAACTACCCGGCCGAGTTCATGGAGCTGACCTACCCGGTGCGGCTGCGCGAATACGGGCTGAACACCAATTCCTCCGGCGCGGGGCGCTATCGCGGCGGTTCCGGCGTGGTGCGGGAGTTCGAGGTGCTGGCCGATGAGGCGATGCTGGCCGTGCGCATCGACAGCGTGCAGAACCCGCCCTGGGGCGTTGCCGGCGGCATGAACGGCGGTGCGGGGCGCGCGGTGGTGAACCCGGGCACGCCCGAGGAACGCGTGCTGGCCCCGCTGTCGGACGGCACCATCCTGAAGCGCGGCGACATCTTCCGCATCGAGACCGGCGGCGGGGGCGGCTGGGGCCATCCGTTCGACCGACCCGCCGAGGAGGTCATGCGCGACGTCCAGGGCGGCTTCATCACGCCCGAGGCAGCACTTCGGGACTATGGGGTGGCCATGCTGGACGGCACGCCCGAAACCTCCGCCCGCGCCACCCGCCCCGCCACTGCCTTGTTTCATCGCTGGGAGTACCGCGATGCAGTCGCGTGAATCACGCGCGGGAATTTCCCGTAATCTGCTGGTTGCCGTCGATATCGGCGGCACCTTCACCGACATCACCCTGCAGGATGCGGCGACCGGCCAGGCCTGGACGGCCAAGACCCCCTCCACCCCGCATGACCCGTCAGAGGCGTTCCTCAACGGCGTGACCCTCGCGCTGGAAGCGGCCGGGCGCACGGCGGCGGAGACGGCGCGCGTGCTGCACGGCACGACGGTTGCGACCAACCTGATCCTCGAAGGACGCACCGCGCCCACCGCGCTGCTGACCAATGCAGGCTTCCGCCATGTGCTGGAGATCGGGCGCGCGGATCTGCCGCGCCGCGACAATCTCTGGGCCTGGATCAAGCCGAAGCGCCCCGTGCCGCCCGGCCTGGTGTTCGAGGCCGCGGGCCGCATCGCCGCCGATGGCACGGAGCTGGTGCCGCTCGACGAACAGGCGGTGCGCGATGCCGCGCGCGCGGCCATCGCCGGCGGGGCGCGCGCCATTGCCGTCTGCTTCCTGCACGCCTTCACCAACCCCATCCACGAACGCCGCGCGCTCGCGATCCTGGGTGAGGAAGCGCCGGGCCTCGCCCTGTCGGCCTCGGTCGATGTGTTCCCGGTGGTGCGCGAGTATGAGCGCAGCATGGCCACCGTGCTGAACGCGGCCGTCATGCCGGCGGTCTCGACCTATATCGCGCGGCTGGAGGACCGGCTGGCGGGGGCGGGCATCGCCGCCCCGCTGCTGCTGATGAAATCAAATGGCGGCGTGGCGGGTGCGGCCTCCATCCGCCAGGCGCCGGCGCAGACCGCCCTCTCCGGCCCCGCCGCCGGGGTGGTCGGCGCACGCGCCGTCTGCGCGGCAGCGGGGGTGGAAAACCTGATCACCGTCGATATCGGCGGCACCAGCGCGGATATCTGCCTGATCGCGAAGGGTGAGCTGGGCCTGACCCAGACCGGGCGCGTCGGCCCCTGGCCGCTGTCGCTGCCGATGGTCGATATGGTCACGATCGGTGCGGGCGGTGGTTCCCTCGCGCGCGTCGCCGCCGATGGTGCCTTGACCGTCGGCCCGCAGAGCGCGGGCGCTGCCCCCGGCCCCGCCTGCTACATGCGCGGCGGCACCGAGCCCACCGTGACCGACGCCCATATGGTGCTGGGGCACCTGCCGCCCTCGCTGCTCGGCGGGCGGATGGCGCTTGACCCGGCCTTGGCCGAGGCCGCCGTGGCGCGGGTGGCCGAGCCCCTGGGGCTGACCCTGGAACAGGCGGCGCGCGGGATCCTGGCCATCGCCGACAACAACATGGTGGGCGCGATCCGGGTGGTGTCGGTCGAACGCGGGCATGACCCGCGGGACTTCACCCTGGTGCCCTTCGGCGGGGCGGGGCCGCTGCACGGCTGCGCCCTGGCCGAGCTGCTGGGGGTCACCCGCGTTCTGGTGCCGCCCGCGCCGGGGGTGCTGTGTGCCCAGGGGCTGCTGGCGGCGGACCTGAAGGCCGAGTTCACCCGCAGCGTCGCCGAGCCGCTGAAGGGCGCCGACATGGCGCGCCTGGGCGGCGTGTTCACGGCCCTTGAAGCCGAAGCCGCCGCCTGGTTCGCCGCCGAGGAAGTGGCCGGGCCCGACCGCCGCCTGCGCCGCGTGGCCCTGATGCGCTATGAGGAGCAGGGCCATGAGCTGGCCGTTGCCTGGGACGCGCCCGATCTGGGTGCTGCCTTCGCCGAGGCTCACCGCGCGCTATATGGCTTCGACCTGCCGGCTGTCGCGATCGAGATCGTGACGCTGCGCCTGGAAGCCGTGGGCATCCTGCCCGCCCCGGCCGCAAGCCCGCCGCAGGGTGCCGCCGGCGACAGTGCGGAGGTCGGCCGCCAGCGCATGCTGCTGCCCGAAGGGGCCGTGGAGGCGGTGGTGCTGGACCGGGCAAGGCTGGCCGCCGGTGCCGTTTTCGCCGGCCCCGCCATCGTCACCCAGCTGGATGCGACCACCGTGGTCGCCCCCGGCTGGACCGCGACCATGCATCCCTCGGGGGCGCTGCTGCTGGCTCGCGGTTGACACCCCCAGGCGCTGGCGGGACAGTTTCCCGCCAGCCCACGAGCGTCCCAACCCGAAGGAACCGCCGTGACCACCGATACACTCCTTGAGGGACGCCCCGCGCCCGTCATCACGTTAGACCCGTATGACGACGCGATCCTGGCCGACCCCTTCCCCGCCTATGACGAGATCCGCCGCGCCGGGCCCGCCGTCTATCTGGAAAAGCACGGCGTCTATGCCATCGGCCGCCATCGCGACGTGATGGCCGCGCTGAAGAACTGGCGCGATTTCTCCTCGACCGGCGGTTCCGGCATCGCGGATATCCGCAAGCCCGGCGCCTGGCGCTCACCCAGCCCGATCGTGGAGACCGACCCGCCGGACCACACCCGCGTGCGCGGCGTGATGAACAAGGTGCTGTCGCCCAGCGTGATGCGGCAATGGCGCGCGGAGTTCGAGGCCGAAGCCGCCCGCCTGGTCGATGAGATGCTGGAGCGCGGCAGCTTCGACGGCGTGCACGACCTCAGCGAGGCCTTCATCGCCCGCGTGCTGCCCGATGCGCTGGGCCTGCCCGATTCGCCGGAGCGCCGCGACAACCTGTTCCTGATCGGCGAGTGGAACTTCGACGCCCAGGGCCCCCGCAACGCCCGGCTGGAGGCCACGACCAGGCGCGTGGCGGCCATCGAGCCCTGGCACCAGGAGATGATGAAGCGGGAGAACCAGGCCTCCGACGGGTTCGGCCTGAAGATCTTCGAGGCCGCCGATGCCGGCGAGATCCCGGCCGAGGTCGCACCCCTGCTGATCCGCTCCTTCCTGCGCGGCGGGCTCGACACCTCCTCCTCCACCATCTCGGCCGCGCTGCATTACCTGGCGCGGGATCCCGCCCAATACGCGGCCCTGCGCGCCAACCCCGACCGCGCCCGGAACGCCATCGAGGAAGCGATGCGCATCGAGACGCCCATCCCCTATGTCGGGCGGCTGACCATGCGCGACGTGGTGGTGGATGACGTGACGATCCCCGCCGACAGCAAGGTGATCGTGATGCTGCCGGCCGCGAACCGCGACCCCGATTTCTGGGCGAACCCCGACGAGTTCGACATCGACCGCAAGACCCAGGGCCATGTCGCCCTCGGCTACGGCATCCACATGTGCGTGGGCCAGGCGGTGGCGCGGCTGGAGGGCGAGGTGATGCTGAAGGCGCTTGCGGCCCGGGTGGAGACGCTGGAACTGGTGGGCGCGCCGGAACGGCGGCTGAACAACAACCTGCGCAGCTTCGGGAAGCTGCCGCTGCGGGCACGCTGAGGGGGCTCAGCCCTCCCGGTGCCCTTTCCGCAGCCGCCCCAGCAGCCCATCCACCGGCCCCACCACCAGCGACAACGCCCAGAAGGCGCCCGCCGTCAGCACGATGGCGGGCCCGGTCGGCAGGTCGGCGCGATAGCTGAGGATCAGCCCCGCCAGCACCGCGCCCATGGCGATCAGCACGCTGGCATAGGCCATGCCGCCCACCTGCCGCGCCCAGTGCCGGGCTGCGATGGCCGGCAGCATCATGACACCCACGGCCATCAGCGTGCCGAGCGCCGCGAAGGCCGCCACCAGGTTCAGCACCACCATGGCCAGGAAGCCCAGGTGCCACAGCCCGCCCCGCGCGCCGACTGCGGCCGCGAAGGATGGGTCGAAGCATTCCAGCACCAGCGGCCGCCAGGCCAGGGCCAGGAACAGCCAGGTGGCCGTGGCCGTGCCGGCCATCAGTAGCAGCGCCGGGTCGTCCACCCCCAGCACGGAGCCGAACAGCACCTGCGTCAACTCCACGGCGCTGCCCCGCCAGGACAGCAGCGAGACACCGGCCGCCAGCGCCACCAGATAGAGCGCGGCCAGCGACGCATCCTCCCGCCCGCCGGAGAGGCGCGACAGCGCACCCGCCCCGAGCACCACCAGAAGGCCCGCGATCAGCCCGCCGGTGGCCAGCGCCGGCACCGCCAGCCCCGCCAGGATATAGGCCAGCGCCACACCCGGCAGCATGCCGTGGGCCAGCACATCGGCCGTGAGCGACATGCGCCGCAGCATCAGGAACAGGCCCAGCGGCGGCGCCGACAGCGCCAGCGCGAGCCCGCCGACCAGCGCCCGGCGCAGGAAGCCGAATTCCAGGAACGGGTCAGTCAGGAACACGTCAGGCGGCGCGCCGGCAGTCGGCGGCACCCTCGCGCCAGGCCTCGGCCATGCGGCGGGCGCGCAGGCGGTTCTCCGGGGTCAGCACGGTATCGGTCGGGCCCCAGCCCAGGCAGTCGCGCGCCAGGAACAGGGTGCGCGGGAAATCGCGCGTCACCAGATCCATGTCATGCAGCACGGCGATGATGGTCCGCCCCTCGCCATGCCAGCGATGGATCAGCGCCAGCATGTCGGCGGCGGTGCGCTCGTCCAGCGCGGTGAAGGGCTCGTCCAGCAGCAGCACCGGCGCATCCTGCAACAGCAGCCGCGCGAACAGCAGGCGCTGGAACTGCCCGGCCGAGAGCGTGCCGACGATGCGCCCCGCGAAGCCCGACAGCCCCACGGCGGCCAGCGCCTCGGCGGCCCGGGCGCGTTCGGCGCGGGTAATGGCGCGGAAGGCGCCGGCGCTGGGCCACAGCCCCAGCAACACCGCATCCAGGCAGGAAATCGGGAAGGAACGGTCGAGACCCGCCGCCTGCGGCAGCAGCGCGACCTGACCGGCCGCCCCCGCAATCTCGCCCGAGAGCGGCGCCTGCAGCCCCGCGATGCCGCGCAGCAGGGTGGATTTGCCGGCGCCGTTCGGCCCGATCACGGCCGTCAGCGACCCGGGAGCGAACTCGCCCGAGACATGATGCACCGCCGGCCGCCCCTCATAGCCGCAGGTGACGTTGGTCAGGGTGATCGGGGCCGCCTTCATGCGCGCATCGCCCAGAACACGCCCGCCCACAGCACGGCCAGCACCGCGCCCGCGGCGAGGAGCCGCGCGCCGATACCAGCGGAAAGGGCCAGGGGGTCCATCATGATGCTACGATATAACAACACATGGGTGACGTTGCCAGAGACCCCTGGCCTTGGGGCGCCTGAATCCCCACAAAGGAGCCATGACTCAAGACCATGACGCCGAGCTGCGCCAGAGCCTCAACCGCCATCGCGCCTTCGCGACCTTCCTGCTGATCCTGATGGTGGGGCTCGTGGTCCTGGCCTATCGCCTGCCGGAGGGGCCGGCCACCGCGCTGCTGGCCGCCGCCGCCCAGGCCGGCGTGGTGGGCGGCATCGCGGACTGGTTCGCCGTCACGGCGCTGTTCCGCCGCCCGCTCGGCCTGCCCATCCCGCACACCGCCATCATCCCGGCGCAGAAGGAAAGGCTGGGGCGCGGCCTGGGGCGCTTCATCGCGGGCCAGGTGTTCACCGAGAACGAGCTGCGCCGGCTACTGTCCGGGCTCGATCTGGCCAGCGTGCTGCGCGGCTTCCTGACCGACCCGGCCTCCACGCGCCCGGCGGCCCAGGCGCTGTCGGGCATCATGCCGCGCATCGTGGCCACGCTGGAGGACGGGCGCGCCCGCCGCCTGCTGATCCGGCTGCTGCCGCGCATGGCGGGCGGGCCGGGCACGGCGCAGGTAGTGGCGCGCGCGCTGCGCGCCATGATGGCCTCCGGCCGCCACCAGGCCGTGCTGGATGCCGCCGTCACCGCCCTGCGCCAGGGCCTGCGCGGCAAGGAGGACCAGCTGCGCGAGGCGATTGCCCGGAGAGTTCGCGACGAGGGCGGCGCCGTCGTCGGCTGGATGGCCGGCGCCTATACCGCGCGCAAGATCCTGGCCGTGATCAATACCGAGCTGGACCGGATGGAAGCCCCCGACAGCGCCATCCGCCAGGCCATCGAGGCCTGGATCATCGCCGAGATCGAGAAGCTGGAAACCGACCCGGACCGTGCCGCGGCCTTCGGCAAGGCGGTCGGCAACGCGCTGAAGCATGAGGCCGTGGCCCTGTGGCTGGGCGATGTGTGGGACCGGCTGCGCGCCGCCCTGCTGGCGGACGCCGCCCGCCCCGATGGCCGCACCGTGCAGATCATCGAGAGCGGCCTGGCCAATGCCGGCGCCCTGCTGGCCGAGGACCAGGGCGCGCGGGACCGCGTGAACGCCGCGCTGATCGGCGCGCTGATGGCGCTGGTGCCCAGTGCGCAAGGGCGCCTCGCGGGCTTCGTCGAGGGCATCGTCGGCCGCTGGGACAGCGCGGAGCTGGTCAGCAAGATCGAGCTGCGCGTGGGCCGGGACCTGCAATATGTGCGCATGAACGGCACGCTGGTGGGCTTCCTGGCCGGCGGCGTGCTGCACCTGGTCATCCAGGCGCTGGCCGGGCGCGTGGTGCATTGACGCGGCTGGTGCTCATCGGCGCCGGCGGCCATGCCAAAGTGCTGATCGAGCTGTGGCGCGCGCTGGGCACGCTGGAGCTGGTGGGCTGCCTCTCCGATGCCGAAGGGCCCGCCGGCGTGCTGGGCGTGCCGGTGCTGGGCGGGACAGAGCTGCTGGAGGTGCTGCGCAACGAGGGTGTCGCCCATGCCTGCGTGGCCGTCGGCGACAACGGCACGCGGGAAAGGCTGGGCGCCCAGGCCACGGCACTGGGCTTCGCGCTGCCGGCCGCCATTCACCCGGCGGCGCTGGTCTCACCCAGCGCGCGGATCGGCGCGGGGGCGCAGGTGCTGGCCCGCGCGCTGGTCGCCGCCGATGCGCGGGTCGAGGGCCTGGCCCTGCTGAACCATGGCGCCATATTGGACCATGACGCGGTGCTGGGTGCGGCCGCCCACGCCGCGCCGGGCAGCAGCCTGGCAGGCGGCGTGCGGGTCGGGGCGCGGGCGCTGATCGGCGTCGGCGCACAGGTGAAACCCGGCGTCAGCATCGGCGCTGATGCCGTGGTGGGCGTCGGTGCCGCCGTCATCGCGGATGTGCCGCCCGGTGCCACCGTCACCGGCGTTCCCGCCCAGGAAAGGAGTTTCTGATGGACATCAAGCGCGCGGGCTCCCAGCCCTCCGGCCGTGGGCCGGCCGAATGGTTCACCGGCACGGTCCGCATCGACCCGTTGATCCAGACCGGCGCCCCCGCCCGGGTCGCGGCCGCCACCGTCACCTTCGAGCCGGGCGCGCGCACCGCCTGGCACACCCATCCGCTGGGCCAGACGCTGATCGTGACATCGGGCATGGGCCGCGTGCAGCGAGAGGGCGGCCCGATCGAGGAGATCCGCCCCGGCGACGTCGTCTGGTTCCCGCCCGGCGAGAAGCACTGGCACGGCGCCGGCCCCACCACCGCGATGACCCATATCGCGATCCAGGAGGCGCTGGACGGCAAGGCGGTGGATTGGCTGGAGCATGTCTCGGACGCGCAATACGCATCATAACCGCCGCGTATGATGCCGATGCCGAGGCTCGATTGGAGAAAAATCATGCTGCGGCGCATCTCTGTCTCACCGAAGGGCGGCACGGGCCGCCCCCTCAGAGACAAGAGACCGAGACCATGAACCGCTTCGCTTTCGCCGCCGCCGCCATCAGCCTGATGGCTTCCGCCCCCGCCTTCGCCCAGTCTCCCCGCCTGGAAGGCGACTTCGCCAGCCAGCACGTCGTCTATGACGACAGCTACCGGGGCAACATCGTGGGTGGCGGCGCCGTCGCCGTGATCCGTGTGGATGAGGGCCGCCCTGTGCTGGGCTATGCCTCCAACGGCCCGGTGCAGCAGGGTGTGGCCGGCATGACGCCGGTGGTGCAGAACATCGCCGGCACCGACCGCACCGTTTGGGTCAACAGCCGCGGCTGAACCACCCGAACGGCGCCACGCAAAGGCCGCCCCCGAAACGGGGCGGCTTTTTCACGTTCAGGCTGCTTCGGCGCGCGCGGCATCATAGCGGCGCTGGCAGGCCGCGACCTCGGGCATATGGGTCTCGGCCCAGATGCGCAGCTGGTCCACCGTCTGGGCCAGGGTCATGCCCAGCGGCGTGATGGCGTATTCGACCGTGACCGGCACGGTGGGAAACACGCTGCGCGTGACCAGCCCGTCGCGCTCCAGGCTGCGCAGCGTCTGGGCCAGCACCTTCTGCGACAGCCCCTCCACCGTGCGGCGCAGCCGGTTGAAGCGCATGGGCTCCCGCGACAGCAGCCCCAGCAGCAGCACCGCCCATTTGTCGGCCACCCGGTCCAGCACCTGCCGGGTCGGGCAATCCGCGCTGTAGGCGTCGGGGATGAGCATGGCGGTATCCTTCGGGTTACCAGGTGACATTCAGGTGCGTTCTTTACGACCTGCCTCACCATAAGCAACTTGGTATCCATCGGAAACCATCAAGGAGCATGCCATGCGCATCGCCCTCATCGGCGCCACCGGCAATGCCGGCTCGCGCATCCTCAAGGAAGCCTCGGATCGCGGCCACGCCGTCACCGCCATTTCCCGCAGCCCGGAAAAGACCGCGGCCCTGCCCGGCGTGACCCCCGCCAAGGGCGACGTCTACGACCAGGCCGGGCTTGCCGCCCTGCTGGCCGGGCATGACGTGGTGATCAGCGCCGTGCATTTCCTGGCGAGCGACGCGGCCACCCTGATCGCGGCCGTGAAGGCCTCGGGCGTTGCGCGCTATCTGGTCGTCGGCGGCGCCGGCAGCCTGGAAGTGGCCCCCGGCAAGCGCCTGGTGGACCAGCCCGATTTCCCGCCGCAATACCATGCCGAGGCCAGCGCGGGTGCTGTCTTCCTCGACCTGCTGAAGGCCGAGACGGCGCTGGACTGGACCTTCCTCTCGCCCTCAGCCCTGTTCATCCCCGGTGAGCGCACCGGCAGCTTCCGCCTGGGCAAGGACACGCTGCTGGCCAATGAGAAGGGCAGCAGCATCTCCTTCGAGGACTACGCCATCGCCCTGCTGGATGAGGTGGAGAAGCCCGCCCATTCCCGCGCGCGCTTCACAGTGGGCTACTGAACCCCGACAGGCGGTCGCGGATCACCCCCGCGATCGCCGCCACGGCCTCGCGCCGCGGGAAGCTGGCGCGCCAGACCAGGCGCACCATGCGCCCTGCCCCGCCGGCCAGCGGCCTCAGCACCAGCCCGGCATCCTGCGCCACGCCCGCGGCCAGCCCCGGGATCAGCGTGGTGCCGTAGCCGGCGGCCACCATGTTCAGCAAGGTGGGCAGGCTGGCCGCGCGCAGCTGCGCGTCCTCCGGCGGCTGGGCACTGCATACCGACAATGCCTGTTCCCGCAGGCAATGCCCGTCAGACAGCACCAGCACATCGGGGGCCAGCTCGGCCTCGGCCACCTTGGTCCGGGCCGTCAGCGGGTGCTCGGGCGGAAGGGCCGCCAGGAAGGGCTCCTGGAACAGCTCCTCACCCGTCAGGTCCGACCCATCCGGCAGGGTCGCGATCAGCGCGGCATCCAGCTCATGCGCGCGCAGCCCGGCCAGGACGGCGTTGGTCACATCCTCCCAGGGCTCCAGGCTGAGGCAGGGCAGCGCCTCCCTCAGCGGACCGAACACCAGCGGCAGCAGATAGGGCGCGAGCGTCGGGATCACGCCCAGGCGGAACCGGCCCGAGAGCGGGTCCCGCGCCGCCGCCGCCCGGTGCTGGATGGCGTCCGCCGCCGTCACCACCGCCTGGAACTGCGGCAGCATCTCCGCGCCGATCGGCGTCAGCGCCACCCCGCGCCCGCCACGCTCGAACAGCACGATGCCCAGCTCATCCTCCAGCTTGCGCAGCTGGGTGGAGAGGGTCGGCTGGCTGACGGCGCAGGCCTCCGCGGCCTTGCCGAAGTGCAGGTGCTCGGCAACCGCCAGCACATAGCGCAGTTCTCTGAGGTTCATGGAGAGAGGTTATAGCGCAATCCGGTTTGGCTATCGGCCCGGTTGAGGGCAGCAATTTCCAAGACGGAGCACGCTTGCCTAGGCTTCCTCCAACGACACAACCCAGGAGAAGCCGCTTATGCCGCCTCGCCAGACAACCACCGCCGGCGCGCCCGTCGCCGACAACCAGAACAGCCTGACCGCCGGCCCGCGCGGCCCGGTGCTGCTGCAGGATTGGCAGCTGATCGAGAAGCTGGCCCACCAGAACCGCGAGCGCATCCCCGAACGCGTGGTGCACGCCAAGGGCTGGGGCGCCTATGGCACGCTGACCATCACGCATGACATCAGCCGCTATACCCGCGCCTCCCTGTTCTCGGCCGTGGGCAAGCAGACGGAGATGCTGCTGCGCTTTTCCACCGTCGCGGGCGAACAGGGTGCCGCCGACGCCGAGCGCGACGTGCGCGGCTTCGCGATGAAGTTCTACACCGAGGAAGGCAACTGGGACCTGGTGGGCAACAACACCCCGGTGTTCTTCGTGCGCGACCCGCTAAAATTCCCCGACTTCATCCACACCCAGAAGCGCCACCCGCAGACCAACCTGCGCAGCCCGACCGCGATGTGGGATTTCTGGTCCCTCAGCCCCGAGAGCCTGCACCAGGTCACCATCCTGATGAGCGACCGCGGCCTGCCCGTGGCGCCCATGTTCATGAACGGCTACGGCAGCCACACCTACGGCATGTGGAACGCGGCCGGTGAGCGCGTGTGGGTGAAGTTCCACTTCAAGACCATGCAGGGCCACAGGCACTACACCAATGCCGAGGCCGCCCAGGTGATCGGCCAATCGCGCGAAAGCTACCAGGAGGCGCTGTTCGGCGGCATCCAGCGCGGCGAGTTCCCGCGCTGGAAGATGCAGATCCAGGTGATGACCGAGGAACAGGCCGAGCAGACGCCCTTCAATCCCTTCGACCTGACGAAGGTGTGGCCGCATGCCGATTTCCCGGTGATCGACGTCGGCGTGCTGGAGCTGAACCGGAACCCGCGCAACTACTTCGCGGAGATCGAGCAGGCGGCCTTCAGCCCCTCCAACTTCGTGCCCGGCATCGGCGCCAGCCCGGACAAGATGCTGCAGGCGCGCATCTTCTCCTATGCCGACGCCCATCGCTACCGGCTGGGCACGCATTACGAGGCGCTGCCGGTGAACGCGCCGAAATGCCCGTTCCACCACTATCACAAGGACGGGGCGATGCGCTTCTTCCAGAACGACACCGGCAACCCCGATGCCTATTACGAACCCAACAGCATGGGCGGGCCGGTGCAGGACCCGTCGGTGGCCGAGCCGCCGCTGCGCATCCAGGGCGACGCCGACCGCTTCAACCACCGCGAGGGCAACGACGACTTCAGCCAGCCCCGCGCGCTGTTCAACCTGTTCGACGCCGGGGAACGCCAGCGCCTGTTCGGCAACATCGCGGCCGCCATGGGCGGGGTGCCCCAGCACATCGTCGACCGGCAGCTGGCCCTGTTCGACCAGGTGCACCCGGAATACGGCGCAGGCGTCAGGGCGGCGCTGAAGGGGTAAGGTCGCGCCCTGGTGGCTTTGCCCCCAGGGCCCCAGCCAGGGGCTTTCCCCCGGAGGCCCCCCTACTCCGCCGCGGCCAGCACGGCCCGGCGCGCGCTGGCGCGGCTGTCCTGCCACAGCGCCATGCCGACGGCGATGCCGACGCAGGCCGCGGTGGTCACGAAGACCATGCTCGGCCGGCTGTGGTCCAGCATCCAGCCATAGGCCATGGGGCCAATCATGCTGCCGATGTTGAAGCCGGTGCTGACGATGCCGAACACAGCACCCGCCTGGCCCGGAGGGGCTGCCGCGCGCACGATCATGTCGCGCGACGGCATGATCATGCCCGCCAGGAAGCCCGAGGCGCTCATCACCAGCGTCAGCGGCACCAGCGGCAGGGAAGCGAGCCCCGCCACCAGCAGCAGGAAGCCCGAGGCGAGGAAGCCGCCGGCCGCGACCAGCCCGTGGCGCTTCGTGCGGTCCGCCACCACGCCGCCCGCCAGCACGCCCACGGCGCTCATCGCCAGCCAGGCGGTCAGGGCGGTGTTGCCGGCGGCAAGCGACAGGCCGTCCAGCATGGCCCAGGCGGGCACGGCGAAGTTCTGGATGCCGCTGTTGAACAGGTTGATCAGCAGGAAGAAGAAGGTCAGCGCCAGCACCGTGCCGTTCAGCAGGCGCGGCGCGCCGGCCGCGCGAACAGGCTTGGGCTTCGGGCGCTCGGCCATGGCGCCGCGCAGCAGCGGCAGCGCCGCCAACGGCCCCAGCAGAGCGGCCAGGAACAGTGCCGCCGGCACCCCGCCCAGCCAGGCGGCGCCCAGCATCAGCGCGGGCGCCACCGCCCCGCCGGCATAGCCCGCGAAGGTATGGATGGAGAAAGCCCGCCCCACCCGTTCCTCCGAGATCGCGGAACCCAGGATCGCGTAATCGGCCGGGTGATAGACCGCATTGGCCAGCCCATACATGGCCGAGGCCACCAGCAGCATCGGATAGGTGGGCCACAGCCCCAGCAGCAGGAAGGCGGCGCCGCCCAGCAGCAGCCCCGCCATCAGCACCCGCCGCGGCCCCAGCCGGTCGACCATCACGCCCACCGCCGCCTGGGTGGCGGCGGAGACGATATTGGCCACCGTCAGCGCGAAGCCGAGTTCGAGGAACCCCACCCCCAGCAGGTCCCGCAGCAGGGGAAACAGCGGGGGAACCACCAGAAGGTGGATGTGACTCACCGCATGCGCGCCGGCGATCACGCCGAGCGTGCTGCGCTCTTCGTTTGTGTAGGCCATGTGCCTAGTGTGCGTCCGCCCAATTCTTGCCGGAGCCTACTTCGACGACGAGGGGCACGCGAAGCGCAGCTACCTCCTCCATGACATGCTTCATGAGCATGGCTGTGGCCTCGACCTGCGCCTCGGGCACTTCGAGGACGAGTTCGTCATGCACCTGCAGCAGCATGCGCGCCTGGAGGCCCTGGGCAGCGAGGGCCTGGGGCACGCGCACCATGGCGCGCTTGATGATCTCGGCGGCGCCGCCCTGGAAGGGGGCGTTGATCGCCTGGCGCTCCGCGCCCGCGCGCAGCACCGGGTCCTTCGCCGCGATGTCGCGGATCCAGAGGCGACGGCCGAAGGGGCTGAGGACATAGCCCTTCAGCCGGGCCTCCTCCTTCAGCCGCTCCATCTCGTTGCGGATGCCGGGGTATTGGCGGAAATAGGCGTCGATGATGCCGCGCGCCTCGCCGGGCGCGACCCCCAGCTGGGCGCCCAGGCCGAAGGCGCTGATGCCGTAGATGATGCCGAAATTCACCGTCTTGGCGCGGCGGCGGCTTTCCTTGTCCACCGATTCCAGCGGGATGCCGAAAACCTCCGACGCCGTGCGGGCATGGATGTCCTGCCCCTTCTCGAAGGCGTCGCGCAGGGTCGGCACCTCGGCCAGATGCGCCAGCAGCCGCAGCTCGATCTGCGAATAGTCGGCGCTCATCAGCACATGGCCGGGCTCCGCGATGAAGGCGTCGCGGATGCGCCGGCCCTCGGCCGTGCGGATCGGGATGTTCTGCAGGTTGGGCTCGGTCGAGGACAGCCGGCCGGTGCTGGTGACGGCCATGGAGAAGTCCGTGTGGACCCGCCCGTCGGCCGCGATGGCGGAGGCGAGCCCCTCCACATAGGTAGATTTCAACTTCGCGAGCTGGCGGTGCTCCAGGATCACCTTCGGCAGCTCCGCGCCCTGGGCGGACAGATCCTCCAGCACGCGGGCATCGGTGGAATAGGCGCCGGTCTTGCCCTTCTTGCCGCCCTTCAGCCCCATCTCGTCGAACAGGATCTCACCCAGCTGCTTGGGGGAGGCGACGTTGAAGGCGCGGCCGGCGATGCGGTGGCACTCGGCCTCCAGCGTCACCAGGCGGCCGGCGAAGTCGTCGCCGATGCGGCGCAGCTCCACGCCATCCACCTTGATGCCGTCCATCTCCATGGCGGCGAGCACGCCGACCATGCGGCGCTCCACCTGCTCATACAGGGCGAGCGCCTTTTCCTCGCGCAGCCTGGGCTTCAGCTTCAGCCACAGGCGCAGCGTGACGTCCGCGTCCTCCGCGGCATAGGCGGTGGCGGCGTCCAGCGGCACCAGGTCGAAGGTGATGCGCTTCGGGCCCTTGCCGGTCACGCTGTCGAAGGTGATGGGCGTGTGGCCCAGATGCTGCTCGCTGAGCGGATCCATGCCCTGGGACCAGCGGCCGGCATCCATGGCGTAGGAAATCAGCATGGTGTCGTCGACCGGCGCCACGGCGATGCCGCCATTGGCCGGCTGGGCGAGGACCTCCAGGTCGTACTTCGCGTTGTGCAGCACCTTCAGCGTGCCGGGGTCGGTCAGCACGGGGCCCAGCAGAGCCAGCACCGCCTCCAGCGACAATTGCACGGGTGCCGGGTTCAGGATGTCGTTGCTGCCGTGGCGCAGCGGGATATAGGCGGCCTTGCCCGGGGCGGTGGCCAGCGAAATGCCCACCAGCCGCGCCTTCAGCGCGTCCAGGCTGTCGGTTTCGGTATCCAGCCCCAGCACGCCGTCCACCCCCGCCAGGAAGGCACGCAGCGCCTCCTCGGTCGTGATGGTCTCATAGGGGCCGAAGGGGGCGGCGGCGGGGTCGGCCTCGACCACCGGGGCCGGGCCGCTCGACACACGGCTGGGGATGGAGGCGCGGGCATCGCCCACCCCCATCCGCGCCATCAGCGAGCGGAAATTCTGTTCCCGCAGGAAGGCGCCGAGGCGCGCGGGCTCCGGCGGCTTCGCCACCATGGCCTCGATCGGCTCGGGCAGCGGCGCATCGGCGTCCAGCTGCACCAGCCGGCGGGAGATGCGGGCCTTCTCGGCGTTCTCCAGCAGGGTTTCGCGGCGCTTGGGCTGCTTGATCTCGCCGGCGCGGGCCAGCAGCGTCTCCAGGTCACCGTATTCGGTGATGAGCTGGGCCGCGGTCTTGATGCCGATGCCGGGCACGCCGGGCACGTTGTCGGTGGCGTCGCCGGCGAGCGCCTGGACCTCGACCACCTTGTCCGGCGTCACGCCGAACTTCTCGAACACCTCGGGCGCGCGGATCGGCTTCTGCTTGATGGGGTCCAGCAGTTGCACAGCGTCGCGCACCAGCTGCATCAGGTCCTTGTCGGAGGACACGATGGTGACCTGGCCGCCCTGGGCTTCCATCGCCTTGGCATAGGCCGCGATCAGGTCATCGGCCTCGAAGCCCGGCAGCTCGACGCAGGACACGCCGAAGGCCGCCGTCGCCTCGCGGATCAGCGCGAATTGCGGGATCAGCTCCTCGGGCGGTTCCGGGCGGTGGGCCTTGTAGGCGGGGTAGAATTCGTTGCGGAAGGTCAGCCGCGCGCTGTCGAACACCACCGCGATATGGGTGCCGGCATGCTGTTCCAGGAAGCGGCCCAGCATCGAGCAGAAGCCGAACACGGCATTCACATGCACGCCATCGGGCCGCGTCATCGGCGGCAGCGCGTGGAAGGCCCGGAAGATATAGCCCGAGCCGTCGATGAGGATCAGGTGCGGGGCGGCGCTGGAGCCCTTCGGGGGCTCCGGCACATCGGCTGCCGCCGGGCTGGGCTCAGTGCCCATGATCCTCCGCCGCGTCGGCGGCGAGCACGAAGGTGCGGCTGCAATAGGGGCAGGTCACCTGACCGTGCTCGATGCGCAGCGCCACCTGGGGGTGGCCCAGCGCGCCGCCGCCATTGTCGCAATAGACGACGCGGGTCGCGACGGTGATCCGGTCCTCCGGCGTCACGCCGGCCACCAGCTTGGGGGCATAGCCCGTCATCAGTGCATCACGCATGGAGGGATTCTCCTTCTCGGGCGGTGATAGCCCGCTTTCGACGGAGGGGGAACCGGCCCATATCTCCGGCATGAAGCGCCCGACCCTCGTTCTCGCCCTGCTGCTGGCCGCCTGCGCCCCCACCCGCTATCCGGCCGGCCCCGCGACCGAGGCCCCCTCCATCAAGGCCTTCACCCCGCCGCCGCTGCCGGTCGCGCCCAGCCCCTGGGCCTTCGCCCCCGCGCCCCCCGCGCCCCAGCCCGCGGGGCCCGTGCCCACCGAGGCCCTGGTGATGCCCGACGGCGCGCGGCTGCCGCTGCGCCATTGGCTGCCGGAGGCCCCGCCGCGCGCCATCATCCTGGCCATCCACGGCTTCGCCGATCATGGCGGCAATGCCTGGCTGGAGGCAGCGCCGATGCTGAATGCGGGTGGCGTCGGGCTCTATGCCTATGACCAGCGCGGCTTCGGCTACGGCCCCCATCGCGGCTTCTGGGCGGGCATGGACACGCTGGTGGCCGATGCGCGCACCGCCGCCCGGCTGATCGCGGCCCGCCACCCCGGCGTGCCGGTCTATCTGCTGGGCGAAAGCCTGGGGGGTGCCGTGGTGCTGGTGGCGGGCACGCAGCCGCTGCCCATCGCGGGCATCATCGCCTCGGCGCCCGCCATCGCGGGCCGGCGTGAGTTGCCGGCCATCGCGCCCATCGTGGTGGACGGGCTGGCGGCCATCGCCCCGGGCCTCGGCGTCTCGGCCAGCGCGGGCGGGCTGTCCGCCAGCGACAATGAGGCCGCCCTCCGCCGCTTCGGCCGAGACCCGCTGACCATCCGCAACCCGCGCATGGACCTGGTGACGGGCGTTCTGGACGCGATGGATGCGGGGCGGGCGGCGCTGCCGGAATGCTGCACCGTGCCCAGCCTGATCCTGACCGGCGGCAAGGACGAGGTCGTGCCCACCCGCATCGCGCGGAGCGTGCTGCGCACCCTTCCCGAGCGCCCGGACCGGCGCATCCTGCATTACCCGGAGGGCTGGCACCTGCTGCTGCGCGACGGCGTGCGGCGGCAGGTGGCAGCCGACATCCTGGCCTGGATCGGCGACCACCAGGCGCCCCTCGCGGCCGCCGGGGCGGCGCGCGAGTGGCTCAGGTGATCAGACGCGCAGCGTGCCGGCCTTGGCCGCCGCGTAGCGCTCGTTGATCTTGTTCCAGTCCAGCACGTTCCACCACGCGGTCAGATAGTCCGCACGGCGGTTCTGGTAGCGCAGGTAATAGGCGTGCTCCCACACGTCATTGCCCATCAGCACGCGCACGCCGTCCATCAGCGGCGTGTCCTGGTTGGGCTTGGTCACGATGGCCAGCTGGCCTGCGTTGCTGACCGTCACGAACACCCAGCCGCTGCCGAACACGCGGGTGCCCGCGCCGTTGAAATCCGTGCGCAGCTTGTCGTAGCCGCCGAGGTCACGAGTGATGGCTTCCGCCACCTCGCCGGTCGGCGCCCCGCCTTGCCCGCCCATGATCTGCCAGAACATGGTGTGGTTCGCGTGGCCGCCCGCATTGTTGCGCAGGCCGGTGCGGATCGCCTCAGGCGCGCGGGACAGGTTCATCACCAGCTGGTCCAGCGGCATGGCCGACAGCTCCGCCTGGCCTTGCAGCAGCGTGTTGAGGTTGCCGACATAGGCCGCGTGGTGGCGGCCGTGATGGATTTCCATCGTCTGGGCGTCGATGGCCGCTTCCAGCGCGTTCGGCGCATAGGGCAGCGGGGCCAGGCTGTGGGGGCCGGTCGGGGCCGCCTGCGCGAATACGCGGCGGGGCGCGGCCATGACGGCGGGCAGCGCGGCAGCGCCCAGCAGCAGGGCGCGGCGGTTCCAGGTGACGGACATTGGGTTCCTCCTTCGGAATCAACGGACAATATGGCCGGGAATGCGCAATTTCCCAGAGAAGTTTCCGCTCTGATTTGCCGGGCCGTGCCCCCGGTGCTAGCCCTTCGGCCAAGCATGAATGGAGGGACCCGGATGTCCGAAGCCGAACTGATCATGAAGCGCGAGGGCCAGGCGGGCACGCTGCTGATGAACCGCCCCAAGGCGCTGAACGCCCTCTCGCTCGGCATGATCCGGGATTTCCAGGCCGCGCTCGATGCCTGGAAGCACGACCCCGCGGTGAAGCTCGTCATCCTGCAGGGCGCGGGCGAGAAGGCCTTCTGCGCCGGCGGCGACGTGCGCGCCGTGCGTGAGGCCGCGATCGCCGGCGACCGCGCGCCCGTCTCTGCCTTCTTCGGCGAGGAATACGCCGTGAACCAGGGCATCGCCGAGTTCGGCAAGCCCTGGATCAGCCTGATGGACGGCATCTGCATGGGCGGGGGCATCGGGCTCGCGGCCCATAACGGCCCGCGCGTGGTCACGGAAAAGTCATTGCTGGCGATGCCCGAAACCGCCATCGCGCTGTTCCCCGATGTGGGCACCAGCTACGTCCTGCCGCGCCTGCCCGGACAGCTGGGCACCTGGCTGGCGCTGACCGGCGCGCGGCTGCGCGGAGCCGACGGCCTGCACACCGGCCTGGCCACCCATTACGTGCCCTCGGCCAAGATAGCGGCGCTGCGCACCGCGCTGGTCGAAACGGGCGATGCCTCGGTGGTCGAGCAGTATGCCGAAACCCCGCCCCCGCCGAGCTTCGCCGAGCACCGCGCGCTGATCGACCATGCCTTCGGCCAGGGCTCCATGCTGGGGATCATCGGGGCGCTGGAAGCCGCCGGCACCGAATGGGCGGCCGAGCAGGTGAAAACCCTGCGCCGCATGTCCCCCACCAGCCTGTCCGTCTCGCTGGAGCTGATCCGGCGCGGCGCCACCATGGACCTGCGCCAGTGCCTGGATGAGGAACTGCTGCTGACCGGCCGCGTGGTGCATGAACACCCGGACTTCCGCGAGGGCGTGCGCAGCGTGCTGGTGGACAAGGACGGCGCGCCGCAATGGACGCCGGCGACGCTGGAGGAAGTGGACCCGGCGGCGGTGCAGGCGTTCTTCAGCCGGGGGTGACGGGGCGTTGCCCCGAACCCCAGTCAGGGGCGCCGCCCCTGACAACCCCGCCAGGAGATAATATCTCCTGGACCTGATGGAAGTTTGGCGCTCCCTTCCATCGGCGGGGCGATTATTATTAATAATATCAAATGATTAATTACTCTAGGTCCAGGACCGAGCACGGTCCTGGCGGGGGTGTCGGGGGCAGAGCCCCTGACTGCCCCCCCCCTAAGGCGCCACCATCTTCATCTTCCGCTCCAGGTCCACGTTCCGCCACAGATACCAGGCCGCCACGCTGCGGAAGGGCGCCCAGGCCGCGCCGACCGCCGCCAGTTCCTTGGGCTTCGGCTGGGTCTCCAGCTTCAGCGCCATCCGGTAGCCCTCGCGCACCCCGAAATCATCCACCGGCAGCACGTCCATCCGGCCCAGCGTGAAGATCAGCAGCATCTCCACCGTCCAGCGCCCCACCCCGCGCAGCGCCACCAGCCGCTCGATCAACTCCTCGTCGGACAGGCGCATGGCGGCACGGCGGGTCGGCACCCAGCCGGCGGCCGATTTCTCCGCGATGTCCAGGATGGAGGCGCATTTGGCCGCAGAGAAACCGCAGGCGCGCAGCTTGTCCGGGCCCGCATCCAGCAGGGCGGTGGGCGGCGGGAAATCCGCATGGGGATACAGCAGCAGCAGCCGGCCCAGCATCGCCTCGGCGGCGCGGCCGTGCACCTGCTGGTGGGCGATGGCGCGCACCAGCGCCTCATAGGGCTCGCGCTTCTCGGGCTTCAGCAGGCAACGCCCCACCTGGCGGATGATGGGGCCGAACAGCTCGGTCTGGGCCAGCGCGGCCCGGCCTTGGGCATATGTCATGATCACAGGATAGCGACGCGCGGCGGTTCCGGGCAGATAATGGCGCGATGATGCTGGAGAATCTCGCGGCGACCGAGGCGCTCGCCGCCCGTCTGGCCGCCCTGGCCCGGCCGGGTGACGCGATACTGCTCTCGGGTGAGCTGGGGGCGGGCAAATCCGCCTTCGCGCGCGCCTTTCTGCGGGCCGCGGCGGGCGATCCGGCGCTGGAAGTCCCCTCCCCCACCTTCACCCTCGTGCAATCCTATGCCCTGCCCGGCGGCGGGCAGGTGCATCACCTGGACCTGTATCGGCTGGGCGACGCCTCCGAACTCGCGGAGCTGGGCTTCGAGGAGC
This sequence comes from Rhodovarius crocodyli, assembly GCF_004005855.1. GTDB lineage: Bacteria > Pseudomonadota > Alphaproteobacteria > Acetobacterales > Acetobacteraceae > Rhodovarius > Rhodovarius crocodyli. The sequence continues at coordinate 53,244 of NZ_SACL01000007.1, read as the reverse complement.
TGGCACAGGACATCATGCTGATCGAATGGCCTGAACGCATGGACGAAACCCCGCCGGGCGCGCTGCGTCTTCAACTCTCGATACTCGACGACGACCGTCGCGAGGCCAGGCTGGACGGATGGGAAGGCAGGCTGTGAGCAAGGAATTTCTGGCACGACACGGTTTCGGCGACGCGACGCTGGAGCCCCTGCCCTCGGATGCGAGTTTCCGCCGCTATACCCGGCTGGTGGGCGGGCCGGCGCCGGCCCTGCTGATGGAAAGCCCGCCGCCCGAGGATATGGGCGCCTTCCTGGCCATCGCGCGCCATCTGGCCGCCCATGGCCAGCATGCGCCGCGCATCTTCGGCGTGGATGACGAGCAGTACCTGATCATCGTGGAGGATCTGGGCAGCCAGACCATGGCGCAGCTGCTGGATGCGGGCGCGGCCCCCATGCCGCTGTACCTGGCCGCCACCGAGGCCATGGCATCCCTGCATGCCGTGCCCCCCGCCCCCACCCTGCCGAACTGGCAATCGCCCGAGATGAGCAAGGCCACCCGCGCCACCTTCCTGGAATGGTGGTGGCCGGCCGTGATGGGCGCCCCTGCATCGCCCGAACTGCACGCGGAGATGCATGCGGCCCTCATCGCGATGCTGGAACCCTTCAATGGAAAGGCGCTGGTCCATCGGGACTTCTTCCCGGCCAACCTGGTGCCGGGGCCGAAGGGCATGGGGCTGATCGACTTCCAGGAAGCCGCGATCGGCAACCCCGCCTATGACCTCGTCTCACTGGTCGAGGACGCGCGGCGCGACGTGGCGCCCGAGATCCGCGAGGCCTGCATGGCACGCTATGCCGAGCTGACCGGCCAGGCCGGCGTGGGCGTGCAGGCCGCGATGGCCGTGCTGGGCGCGCAGCGGCACCTGCGCGTGGCGGGGCTGTGGGTGCGGCTGCACCACCGCGACGGGCGGCCCGGCTATCTGGTGCACGGGCCGCGCTGCTGGGCCATGTTCGACCGTGCGCTGCGGCACCCCGCCGCCGCCCCGCTGCGTGAATTCATGGACCGCCATGTGCCGCGGCCGCTCAGGGCCAACCCTGCATGAAGGGCATGGTGCTCGCCGCCGGCCTCGGCACGCGGATGCGGCCGCTGACGGCCGATACCGCCAAGCCCCTGCTGAACCTGGCGGGGCGCACCCTGCTGGACCACGCGCTGGACCGCTTCGCCGCCGCCGGCATCGAGGAAGCCGTGGTCAACGCCCATTGGAAGGCCGAGCGCGTGGTCGAGACGACGCGCGGCCGTGCCCATCCGCGCCTGCGCGTCCAGCTGGAGCCCGAGCTGCTGGAAACCGGCGGCGGCGTGCGCCAAGCGCTGCCCCTGCTGGGCCCCGGCCCCTTCTGCGTCGCCAATGGCGATGCCTTCTGGCTGGATGGCGCAACCCCCACCATCGAGCGCATGCGCGCCCGCTTCGACCCCGAGACGATGGACGCGCTGCTGCTGATGGTGCGCATGACCTCGGTGGAGAACGCACCGGGGCGGGGTGACTTCATGATGGACCCGCTGGGCAAGCTGCGCCGCCCGCTGAAGCATGAGGTCGCGCCCTTCCTGTATGGCGGCGTGCAGATCCTGCATCCGCGCCTGGTGGAGCCCGAGCCCGTCGAGCCCTTCAGCCTCAACCGCTGCTACGACCGCGCGATCGAGGCGGGGCGCCTGTTCGGCCTGGTGCATGACGGGGTGTGGTTTCATCTCTCGACCCCCGGTGACCTGCAGCGCGCCGAGACCCGTCTGGCGGACGGGCGATTTTACGGCGAAAAGGGCTGAACCGAACACGGGAGAGAGAGCATGGAACTCGGAATCGCCGGCAAGACGGCCATCGTCTGCGCCGCCTCCAAGGGGCTGGGCCGCGGCTGCGCCATGGCCCTCGCGAAGGAGGGTGTGAAGCTCGTCATCTCCGCCCGTGGCGCGGAGGCGCTGGAAGCCACCGCCGCCGAACTGCGCGCCCTGGGCGCCGATGTCACCACCGTGCAGGGTGACGTGACCACCGAGGAAGGCCGCGCCGCCCTGCTGGCCGCCTGCCCCAACCCCGACATCCTGGTGACCAATGCCGGCGGCCCGCCGCCCGGCGATTTCGCCAGCTTCACCCTGGACGACTGGCGCCGCGCGGTGGAGGCCAACATGCTGACGCCGATCGCGCTGATCCAGGCGACCGTGCGCGGCATGGTGGAGCGCGGCTTCGGCCGCATCGTGAACATCACCAGCGCCTCGGTCCGCGCGCCCATCCCGTCGCTGGAACTGTCCAACGGCGCGCGGGCGGGGCTGACCGGCGCGGTCTCCGCGCTGGCGCGCAAGGTGGCCGCGCATAACGTGACCATCAACAACCTGCTGCCCGGCCCCTTCGACACCGACCGCATCCGGGGCAACTGGACCCGCGCGGCCGAGACCACGGGCCGCAGCCTGGAGGAAGTGGGTCGCGAGAGCATCAAGCACATCCCCGCCAAGCGCCTGGGCCGGCCGGATGAGTTCGGCGCGACCTGCGCCTTCCTGTGCTCGGACAAGGCGGGCTTCATCACGGCCCAGAACATCCTGATGGATGGCGGCGGGTATCCGGGGACGATGTAATGCAAGGATAGATGTTCTTTTTTGGAAAAAAGAACCAAAAAACTTCTATCAGTTTCGGGCGGCGCCAACGGCTAAGGCGCCCCCAATTAAACTCGCAAAAGTCTTTCTTCTTCTTTTTCTACAGAAAAAGAAGAATTCTACCCCTGCGCACTTCTCGCCGTCGCATCCATCAGCCTCACCACCGGGTCCCACAACATCGCCCGCTGCGTCAGCACCTGGCCGCCCACCATGATGCGCTCCTCGGCTGCCGGGCGTGCGCCCAGATGCTCATAGAAGAATCGGTTCGGGTTATCGGCCAGCACCCAGGCCATGGCGTTGCGGCAATGCAGGGCGTTCAGATGCGCGGACGCCGCGCGCAGCAGCCGCCGGCCCAGCCCCTGCTCACGCCAGTCATCCAGCACATACAGGGTCTCGATCTCGCCTTCGGCCATATGGGCGCGGCGGCAATGCCCGGCGGTGGTGAAGGCCACCACCAGCCCGCCCGGCGGAACGGGGCGGCTGCCGGGGGGCATGTCCTCGGCCTCGGCCACCGCGACGAAGGCCGCGTGGCCGCGATCGCGCCGGGCGATGCCGCGCTCATAGGCCGCGGCCTCCCGCACGGCGGAAAGCCCGACGAGGTATTCCTCCGGCAGGATGCCCGCATAGGTGCTGCGCCAGGAAGCCACATGCGCCAGCCCCATGCCCGCCGCATCCTGTGCGGTGGCACGGCGGATGCGGATCATCCCCGGCGCATCACGGCGGCGAAGAAGCCGTCCGTGCCATGCCGGGCGGGCGTCATGACGAGGTAAGGGCCTTCGCCCGGGGGCGCGCCCGGCAGCCCCGCCTGTTCCCAGGCACTGGCCAACGGCAGCACGGAGAAGGCGGGATGCGCGGCAAGGAAATTGTCCACCTGGCGTTCGTCCTCTTCCGGAAGGAGAGAACAGGTAGCGTAGACCAATAATCCGCCGGGTTTCACCAATTCTGCGCCAATCGCAAGAATCTCATGTTGCTTCGCAGCGAGTTCGCGCAAGTCCTCGGCGCCCATGCGGTGCCGTGCATCGGGGTTGCGGCGCCAGGTGCCGGTGCCGGTGCAGGGCGCATCGACCAGCACGCGGTCGAACTGCTGCGCCCGGCGCTTGGCCCAGCGGTCGCCATGTTCCAGCAGATGCGTCTCGGCATTGTCCACGCCCGCGCGGGCGAAACGCCGCGCCGCGCCGGACAGGCGCGGGGCCGAGACATCACAGGCGGTGATGCGGCCCTTGTTGGCCATGGTCATCGCCAGGGCCAGCGTCTTGCCGCCCGCACCCGCGCAGAGGTCGGCCACCCGCATGCCGGGCTTCGCCCCCGTGACGGCCGCGATCAACTGGCTGCCTTCGTCCTGCACCTCGATGAGGCCGGACTGATAGGCCTTGGCCGAGCTGATCGGCTGGCGCCCCGCGATGCGCAGGCCCCAGGGGGAGAAGGGGGCGGGTTCCGCCAGGATGCCCTCGCCCGCCAGCGCGGCCAGCGCGGTGTCGCGCGTGCCCTTCAGCAGGTTCACACGCAGGTCCAGAGGCGCGGTGCCGGACAGCGCCTCGGCCTCACGCGGCAGGGCATCGCCGAAGCGCTCCTCCAGCCCCGGCAGCGCCCATTCCGGCAGGTTCAGCCGGGCTGCCAGCGGCATGGCCGGGTGCAGCAGGTCCTGGCCGCGCAGGGCCTCGGCCACCGCGGTCTCGGCGGCGGTCAGGGCCGCGGGGGCATAACGCTCGCCGGAAAAGATCGCGCCCGGCGCGCGGCGCTCGATCAGCACCAGATGCGCCAGCACCATCAGCCGCGGCGTGGGCTCCACGCCGGAACGGCGCAGCCACCACACCAGGCGCGCGTGCTCACGCACCGCACCCCAGGCCAGGTCGGAGACAGCCCGGCGGTCGCCGCCGCCGATGTAGCGGCGGGCGCGGAAGAAATCATGGGCAATGGCATCGGCCGGGCGGCGCGGCTGGTCGGCCAGGGCGGCCAGCAGGTCGATGGCGCCGGAGACGCGGGCGGCGGGGGTCATGCCCAGCGCCCGGGGGCTTCGCCCCCGAACCCCCACCAGAGGGCGCTGCCCTCTGGACACCCGCCAAAGGCCGAAAGGCCTTTGGAAACCGATTCCTGGTGCCAGGGCATCGGAAGTCGGGCACCCATTTCAATAATAGAATTCAATGAAGACACCTTCGCAGGGTTGGCGCCAAACAGAAGGCAGGTCCAGGAGCCACTGGCTCCTGGCGGGGTGCAGGGGCAGAGCCCCTGCGCGGGGGTCCAGGGGGCAAGGCCCCCCTGGGCGGGACTACTCCGCCCTGTAGTTGGGCGCCTCACGCGTGATCGCCACGTCGTGCACATGGCTTTCGCGCAGGCCCGCGCCGGTGATGCGGCGGAAGCGCGCGTTCTGCTGCATGCCCTGCACCGTGCCGTTGCCGGTATAGCCCATGGCCGCCTTCAGCCCGCCCACCATCTGGTGGATGACATTGCCGACCGGGCCCTTGTAGCCGACGCGGCCTTCAACGCCCTCGGGCACCAGCTTCAGGCTGTCCTGCACCTCGGCCTGGAAGTAGCGGTCGGCCGAACCGCGCGCCATGGCGCCCAGCGAGCCCATGCCGCGATAGGATTTGTAGGAACGCCCCTGGTACAGGAACACCTCGCCCGGCGCCTCGTCGGTGCCCGCGAAGACGCTGCCCATCATCACGCAGTCCGCGCCGCCGGCGATGGCCTTGGCGATGTCGCCCGAGGTGCGCACGCCGCCATCGGCGATGGCGGGCACGCCCTTCTCACGCGCGGCCGCGCTGCTTTCCATCACGGCCGTCAGCTGCGGCACGCCCACGCCCGCCACGATGCGGGTGGTGCAGATGGAGCCGGGGCCGATGCCGATCTTCACGGCATCCGCGCCCGCCTCGATCAGCGCCAGCACGCCCTCGGGGGTGGCCACGTTGCCCGCGATGACCTGCACGGAGTTGGACATGCGCTTGATGCGCTCCACCGCCGCCAGCACGCCGCCCGAATGGCCGTGGGCGGTGTCGACCACCACCACGTCCACATCGGCGGCGACCAGCGCCTCGGCGCGCTTGATGCCGTCCTCGCCCACGCCGGTCGCGGCGGCGACACGCAGGCGGCCCATGCTGTCCTTCACCGAGGTCGGGTTGGAGCTGGCCTTGTCCATGTCCTTGACGGTGATGAGGCCCACGCAGCGGCCCTGGTCATCCACCACCAGCAGCTTCTCCAGCCGGTGGTCATGCAGCAGGCGGCGGGCGACGTCGGAGGGCGCCCCGGCCTGGGTGGTCACCAGCCCCTCACGCGTCATCAGTTGATAGACGCGGGCGTTGGGGTCGGTCTCGAAGCGGGTGTCGCGGTTGGTGACGATGCCGACCAGGCGGTTCGTGTCGCGCTCCACCACCGGAAAGCCGGAAATGCCGGTGCGCGCCTTCAGGGCCTGCAGTTCCGCCAGGGTCTGGTCGGGGTAGACCATCACCGGGTTGACCACCATGCCGCTCTCGAAGCGCTTCACCCGGCGGACCTGCTCGGCCTGCTCCTCGGCGGTCATGTTCTTGTGGATCACGCCGATGCCGCCGGCCTGGGCCATGGCGATGGCCATCGGCGCCTCGGTGACCGTGTCCATCGCGGCGGAGACGAGCGGGATGTTCAGCCCGATCTCACGCGTCAGCTTCGTGCGCGTGTCCGTCTGGTTCGGCAGGACGGTGGAGTAGGAGGGGACCAGCAGCACATCGTCGAAGGCGTAAGCCTCCTCGATCGTGAAGCGGTAGGGATTCGCAGGGGTATCGAGCGCCATGGGGGACCTTTCGGGGGTTCCGCAACCTTGGCGACCCCTGTTAGGCCGGTGGCCGCGGCGCCGCAAGCGCGGAAGTGTTGCAGCGCGCGCGGGGCTGATACGAAACTGAAATCGGCTAGCCCTTGAAGCCCGTCGCCACCACGTACAGCTCGCTGCTGTCCTTGCGGCTGGCCTCGGGCTTCGCGTAGCGCACCTTGGTGAAGCGGGACTTCATCAGCGCCTGCATCTCGTTCTGCGCGCCGCCCTGGAACAGCTTGGCCACGAAGGCCCCGCCCGGCGTCAGCACGCGCAGCGCGAAGTCGAGGGCGAGTTCCGCCAGGCCGATGATGCGCAAATGGTCGGTCGAGGCATGGCCCGTGGTGTTGGGCGCCATGTCGGACAGCACCAGGTCCGCCGGGCCGGCAAGGGCCTCCAGCACGCGCTTCTCGTCCGCTTCCTCCTGGAAGTCGCCCTGCAGCAGTGTGGCGCCCGCGATCACGTCCATCTCCAGCAGATCCAGGCCCACGACCTTGCCGCGCTCTCCGGTGCGGGCCACCGAGACCTGCGTCCAGCCGCCGGGTGCCGCGCCCAGGTCGACGATGCGCTGGCCGGGCTTCAGCAGGTGGAACTTCTCGTCCAGCTGGATCAGCTTGAAGGCGGCCCGGCTGCGCCAGCCGGCCTCCCTGGCCATGCGCACATAGGGGTCGTTGAGCTGGCGGGTAAGCCAGCGCTGGCTCGCATTGCTGCGGCCTTCGGCGGTGCGCAGGTGCTGGTACAGGCCGCGGGTGTTGGACGGTGGCTTAGTCATGGCGGCTGAGTTAAGGCCGTTAGGCTCCCGGCGCCAGCGTTAACCGGCCACGGTCAGCACCACGGCCGACGCGGGGCACGGCCGCGGTCACCCTGGATGAGGCGCATCAGCATGCCTTCGCGCAGGCCGCGATCGGCCACCGTCAGGCGGGAGACAGGCCACAGCTGCCGGATGGCGGCATAGACGGCACAACCGGGCAGCACGAAATCTGCGCGATCCGGCCCCACGCAGGGGTGCGCCGCCAGGCCTTGGCGGCCCATGCGGAACAGGGTTTCCAGGGCCTCATCGGCCTCGGCTGCATCCAGGCAGACGCCATCGACCCATTGCCGGCGATAGCGCGGCAGGTCCATCACGGTGCCGGCCAGGGTGGTCACGGTGCCGGAGGTGCCGATCAGCCGCACACCGCCCTGGCGGATCTCCTGCCCGATGCAATGCACGGCGTCGAAGGCCGCGAGCTTCTCGGCCACCTCGTCGCGCACCGCCTCGAAGCCCTCACGCGTGAAGCAGCTGTCGCCTTCGCGCTCGGCCAGGGTGACGACGCCCACGGGGATGGAGATGGTGCCCGCCAGTTCCGGCGCGCCGCCGTTCAGCCGCACCCAGGCGATTTCCGTGGAGCCGCCGCCGATGTCGAACAGGATGGCGCGGCGGTCATGCGGCTGCAGCAGGGGCGAGCAGCTGGCGAGCGCGAGTTGCGCTTCCTCCCGCGCGCAGATGACGCGGGGCGAGATCCCGGTCTCCCGGTTCACGCGGGCGAGGAATTCGGAGCCGTTGGCAGCCCGGCGGCAGGCTTCGGTCGCGACAGCGGCAAAGCCGCGCAGCGGCCGCCGGCCGAGCTTGTCGGCACAGGCCGACAGCGCGGACATGGCACGGTCCATCGCGGGCTGGGAAAGCCGGCCGGTCGCGGTCAGCCCCTCACCCAGGCGCACGATGCGGCTGAAGCTGTCCACCACGCGGAAACCCTGCGGGCTGGGGGTGCCGACCAGCAGGCGGCAATTGTTGGTGCCGAGGTCGAGCGCGGCATAGAAGCCCGAATCGGCCTGTGCGGCCCGCCCCTTGGATTCGGCGGCTTGGGGCCGAAGGGGGAAGGCGGCCATGCCGTCATGCCTGAGCGCGATGTCGGGCATGATGTGGCTGCACCTCCGGTCCGTGGTCCCGGCAAGGAATTTGCCAGGAAACTGCCATCTGTCTGTTATGATGCGGTGCACGGCGGACCGGAAGCAAGCGGATTCCACCCCCCTCCTCCGAGCGTGATGATTTTGTAACCGGGGTGGGTTGGACAAGCCGGAACAGGGTGCTATATGCCCCGCCGACGCCGATGGGCACCGCCCGGACAGCGCGATTGGGGAATAGTTTAACGGTAGAACTCCCGACTCTGACTCGGGCAGTCTTGGTTCGAATCCAGGTTCCCCAGCCAATCATCCTCACAAGCTGATCGGTCCCTTCCGCCCCGCCCTTATGGCTCCGGTCGAAGCATGTTACATGGCGCGCTCAGGTCCGAGACTCCATGAATCCCCCAGAACTCCGCACTGAACGACTGCTGCTGCGCCCGCTCGCACCCGCCGACGCGCAGGCCCTGCACCGGCTGGTCAACGATTATTCCGTCGCCGGCAACCTGGCCCGCGTGCCCTTCCCCTATCCGGAGGGGCTGGCCCAGGACTGGATCGCCTCCACCCACGCGCAGATGGCCCGTGGCGAAGCCTTCGACCTCGCGATTTCCGATTCCCAGGGCGCCCTGATGGGCTGCGTCGGCCTGACCGTGAAGCGCGGCGCGTCAGAGGCCGAGCTGGGCTACTGGCTGGGGCGCAAGTTCTGGGGCAAGGGCTATGGCCGCGAAGCCGCGAAGGCCCTGGCCACATGGGGCTTCGACGTGCTGGGCCTCGATCGCATCGTCGCCAGCGCGCTGACGGACAACATCGCCTCGCAGAAGGTCCTGCGCGACCTCGGCTTCCAGCCGCAGGGCGAAGGGACCGCGCATTTCATGTCCCGCAACCGGCACATGCCGGTCTACCTGTTCTCGATGGACAAGCCCCGGCACGCGGAGCCGGCCCCCGCCCTGCCCGTGCTGCTGGTGGTGGCCGTGGCGCTGGTCGATACCGACGGGCGCATCCTGCTGGCCCAGCGCCCGCCCGGAAAGGCGCTGGCGGGGCTGTGGGAATTCCCGGGCGGCAAGCTGAACCCGGGCGAAGGCCCCGAGACCGCGCTGATCCGCGAGCTGAAGGAGGAGCTGGACATCGACGTCACGGCGTCCTGCCTCGCGCCGCTGACCTTCGCGTCCCACGCCTATGAGAAGTTCCACCTGCTGATGCCCCTCTATGTCTGCCGTCGCTGGAAGGGCATGCTGCGCCCCGTCGAGGGACAGCAACTGGCCTGGGTCAGGCCCAACAAGCTGGAGGAATACCCCATGCCGCCTGCGGACAAGCCCCTGATCGCCATGCTGCGGGAGATGCTGTGATGGCCAACCCCACCGCCGCCCTCATCATCATCGGCAACGAGGTTCTGAGCGGGCGCACCCGCGACGCCAACCTGCAGTTCCTGGCGACCGAACTCGGCGCGCTGGGCATTCCGCTGCGCGAGGTGCGCGTGATCCCGGACATCGAGGACACAATCGTGGCCACGGTGAACGAACTGCGCGCGCGCTTCACCCATGTCTTCACCACGGGCGGCATCGGCCCGACGCATGACGACATCACCAGCGAATGCATCGCCAAGGCCTTCGGCGTGCCGTGGGAGGTGCATGCCGGCGCGCATGCCAAGATGGCGGCCTATTACGCGGCGCAGGGCACCGAATTCAACGCGGCCCGGCTGCGCATGGCCACCATGCCGCGCGGCGTGGTGCTGATCGAGAACGAGGCGACGGTCGCCCCCGGCTTCTCGATGGAGAATGTGCATGTGATGGCCGGCGTGCCGCGCATCATGCAGGCGATGTTCCGCGCCCTGGCGCCCAAGCTGGAACGCGGCGCCCCCGTCGTCTCGGCCACGGTGCATGCCGATGGCGTGTTCGAGGGCCAGATCGCGGAACCGCTGGCGGCCGTGCAGCGGCGCCACCCCGCCCTCGATGTCGGCAGCTATCCGTATTTCCGCCCGGGCCCGGTGCGCGGCGGCGTGGCGCTGGTCGCGAAGGGCACCGACGCCGCGGATGTCGCGGCGGCGGCCGATGAGATCGAAGCCCTGCTGGTCGCCGCCGGCGGCCAGGCCATCCGGGGAGAGCCCCGGCTGGACGACAACACCACCGCTAAGGTCTGATGCCGCGGGCGGCCAGCCGGTCCAGCAATTCGTTGTAGATCCGGCGCTGGCCGTCCAGCTCGCTGCGCAGCGCCGCGGTTTCTGCCCCGCCATCCACCCCGTGGATGCGCGCGGGCTCCGTGATGTCGCGGATCACCCGGCCCGCGCCGTGCCGCTGCAGGTCATATTGCCGGCCGACGGGGCGGCCGAGCAGGGTCGACAGCCCCTCTCCCACCCCGATCCAGGGGTCATCCAGCCCGGCCGGCAGGTCGATCGCCGGCAGCACGGCCGGCGACCCCGCGCCTTCGAGGGCCGCCACTTCGGCTGAGAAATCGGCGGCCCGCCCGTCCAGCACCCAGCGCCCCTGCAGCAGGGTATCCAGGGCGAAATTGTTGCTGACGGTGGGCTGATGCGCCGAGACATGCGGCCGCAGGCCATGCAGATACTCAGGCACGAAGATCTGGCGGAAATCCAGCGCCTCCGGCAGGGGCTTCTGCGTCGGAACCCCATAGATGAATTCGTAGTAGTGGCGCAGCAGCAGCCATGAGGTGCACAGCGCGCGCCGCGTCACCTCATGTTCCAGCAGCAGCAGGCTGGCCGCCTCGGTATCCTGCGGGCGGCCGAACAGCAGGCCGGGCTGATAGCCCAGAAACTGCCGGAGCGCCGGGAAATGCCCGAGGAAGGGCCCAGCATGCAGCCACTGCTCGGTCCCGAGATGGGGGGAGAACATCCCGATCCCGATATCGAAGGAAGCGATCTTCAGCAGGTCCTCGCGAACGCCGAAGAACTGGATGTCGTTCGTGTAGAAGGGCGAGAAGACGAAGCTGTCCGCGATGGCGACACGGTGGCTGAAGATGGCGGGCCAGCCCTGCGGCAGGTCGAGCGGCACGGGGCCGCGTTGCAGCAACCTCTCCTGCTGGGCGACCAGCACATTCATGTCCACGCGGGACTTCATGACATAGGCGCCGGCCGGGACGGCCCGCAGGCCCATGTACAGGGTCTGCATCTGATGCAGCGCGTGGCCCACCGTTTTGATCGGGGGCGGTGCGCTCTCGACGATGGTGGCACCCATGCCGAGCAGGCGATCCTGCAAATCGGGATACTGATCGAACTCTCCGAGCCATGTCGAAAAGACCAGACCGTGCAGCAACCCCTCGGCCAGCCACTGCGCGACTGTATCCAGCTTGCGGCTGCATTCCTCCTCGGAACGGACCAGGCCGGTGAACACTATCCAACGCTGAATCATCCGTATCCCTCGTCCCTTACGACGACTATAGCAACTACCGGCGACGCAGTCGCGTCCATCGCGTTAATTCAAGTCAACGACCGACGGAATCGAAGGCACGCCCTCCGCCATGACGGAACGGGCCGCCAGCGTCGCGCGGATCACCGCCGCCGCCATCACCCGTGCGGCCATGATGCCCAGCACCATCATGTTGCCCTTCAGCCCCGACTTGCCGGTACCCAGGCAGAAGATCGTGTCGCCGTCCCACATGGTGTGGATCGGGTCGATGGTGCGGGCCAGCCCGTCATGGGCCAGCTGCGCCAGCTTGCGCGCCTCGGCCTTGGTCAGCACGGCATCCGTCGCGATGGCGCCGATGGTGGTGGCGGTGCCGGACTGCAGACGGGCCGGCACCTCCCCCCGCATCACGGCATCGGCCAGGCCTATGCGGCGCCGCCCGTCCGGCGCGTCCCGCGCGCCGGCCAGCACGCGGCCGGTCGAAGGGTCGATCACATCGCCCACCGCGTTCACCGCCGCGATGGCGCCCAGCGTGATGCCGCCGATGCTGGCCGAGGCGGTGCCGATCCCGCCCTTCATTGCGCGCTCCGGCCCGAACATCTTGCCCACCGTGGCGCCCGTGCCGGCCCCCACGCTGCCTTCCGCCGGCGGGTCGGCGCAGGCGGCCCGCGCGGCGCGATAGCCGGCCTCGGCATCCGGGCGGATGCGGTGGTCGCCATAGTTCAGGTCGAACAGCACGGCCGATGCCACGATGGGCACGATGCCCGGCCCCGCGGGAACGCCGATGCCCGCTTCCTCCAGGAAGCGCATCACGCCGTCGGCGGCCGCCAGCCCATAGGCGCTGCCGCCCGAGAGCACGACCGCATGCACGCGTTCAACCAGGTTGCCGGGGTCGAGGAGGTCCGTCTCACGCGTGCCGGGGGCAGCGCCCCTGACATCCACGCCCGCGACCGCCCCTTCCTCGGCCAGCAGGACGGTGCAGCCGGTGGGGCGTCGGGTCTCGGTGAAATGCCCGACCTTGATGCCGGGCACATCGGTGATGGCCCCGCCCATCGGGGCGGGAAGAACTCGGCGCTCCATGCGCCGAGCCTGCCATGGGGATGGTTGCTACTCCAGGGTCGTCAGGTCCTGGAACCAGTGCTGCGCCTGCACATAGTTGCGAACACCACGGGCCGCGACATGCGGGTTGGTGTCATGCACGACGAAGACCAGCAGCGCCTCGTCCACCACCTTCTGGTGCACCTGGGCCATCAGCCTGTCGACCTCGGCGTCGTCGAAGGTGCCGGTGGCGCGGTCGATCAGCGCATCCACCTCCGCATCGCGGAAATGGCTCCAGTTCACGCCGCGCGGCGAGATCTGGTTGGAGTGGAAGAAGCGGATCAGCGCATAGAGCGGGTCGCTGGTCACATAGGCCACATTGTTGGCCGTGGTGCCGTTGGTGCGCGCGATGTCGCCGGCCGCGCCCTGGCGCCAGCAGGTATAGGACACCTCCAGCTCCACCGGCACGAAGCTGATCTCGATGCCGATCTCGCGGAAGGCCGCCTGGCAGTATTCGTTGATCGGCATGGACAGCATCTGCCCCGAGCCGCCGGTGGGCACCAGAAACTTGCTGCGCAGCGGGTTGGCCCGGCTGAAGCCTGCCTCCTGCACCAGGCGGCGGGCGCGGTCGGGGTCATGGGTGATGCGGAAGGTCGGGTTGCCGAACCAGGGCGAGGTCGGGTCCACCACGCCCACCGCGGGCTTCGCCAGCCCGTTCATCAGCGCCACCACCTCATCGCGGTTGATGGCCAGGTTCAGCGCCTGGCGCAGCCGCTTGTCGCGCCAGGGAGAGCCCTCGAGCAGCGACAGGTGATAGTTCCAGACATGCGGCGTCACGTTCTCGATGATGCGCGCCCCGGACTGGCGCAGGCGCGGCACCAGGTCCGGCGAGGGCGTCTCGATGAAATCGACCTGGTTGGTGATCAGCGCGTTGGTGCGCGTCGTGTCCTCGGGGGCGACGACCAGCACGATGCGGTCGGCCTTGGCCATCCGGCGCGGGTCCCAGTAGTCGCGGTTCTTCACCAGCTCCGCGCGCTCACGCGGGACCAGGCGGCCCAGGCGGAACGGGCCGGTGCCCGAGGGCTCGAAGGCGAAGCGTTCCCAGCTGCGCCCCACCTTCTCGTACTGCGCCGGGGAGGAGATGAGGAACCACAGCATCTGGTAGGGGAAGATGCTGTCCACCGCGCGGGTCGTGACCTCGACGGTCATCGCATCGACCTTGCGCCAGGAGGCGACGCTGGGCAGGCGCGGGCGCACCTGGGCGGCCTGGCGCTGGTCGAAATGCGGCGCCTGGGGGTTCAGCACCTTCTCGAAGTTCCAGATCACGGCATCGGCGTCGAAGGCGCTGCCGTCATGGAACTTCACGCCCTCTCGCAGCTTGAAGATCCATTTGGTGCGGTCGACGGGGTTGGTCTCCCAGCTGGTGGCCAGGCCCGGCACCAGCTTGCCCGGCCGGTCGGAGACGTTCATCTCCCACGCCACCAGCGGGTCATACAGGGTGTAGCCGGTGAACTGATAGGCGCCGGCCCCGCGATCGGGCTGGCCCGTGGTCTGCGGGATATCGGCCATGGAGATGCCGTAGCGGATCACGCGCTCCGCCTGGGCAGCGGCGGGGTTGATTGCCGAGAGTTCAGGCAGGCCGACGGCGGCGAGGCCGGCGGCAGAGATCGCTTCGCGGCGGGAAATCGTCATCAGGCGGCATCCATGCGGGTTGTCCGCCGCTGCGATGCAAAAGAAGTGCCAACTATCCCAAAAGCGTGAAGCCGTCCCGCACCGCATCCGGCATGGGGGTCGGCTTGCGGGTGGCCTTGTCGAGAAACACGATCACGCTCTCGGCCATGCCGATGCAGCGGCCCTCGACGAAGATGGCCTGGGCGATGGTGATGGAACTGGTGCCGAGCCTCGCGATGCGGCTGCCGATACGCGCCATGCCCGGGTAATGCGCCTCGGCCAGATAGTCGATCTGCACGCGGGCCAGCGCCGCGCCGATGCTGCGCTTGGCCGGCGGCCCGAGGACGGAGGAGATGATTTCGCCCCGCCCGGCCTCATAGAATTGGCCCACCGCGTTGTTGTTGATGTGGCCGTTCAGGTCGGTGTCCGCGATACGGAACTTCTCGTCGGTCCAGAAATGGAAATCATGCTGGTCCGGAGCGGGTTTTTTCATGGACGATTCCATCTTCTTTTTCTGAAGAAAAAGAAGCAAAAATACTTTTCGAGTTGAGCGACCGCCGGCGGAAAGGGCTCACCAAAAACTGCTAAAAGTTTTTTGGTCCTTTTTTCCAAAAAAGAACTTTCACTAACCAGCGCATCAGGGGGCCGAAGCCCCCCTTTGCCACTTCAGGCCTTGCCGGCGGCCTTATCGGCCTCATAGCGGGCCTTGTTCTCGGCATTCGCCGGATACAGGCCCGGCAGCGCATGGCCGGCCTCGACCTGCACCATGATCCAGGCTTCCAGGCGTTCCTGCTCCACGCAGTCGTCCACGATCTTCTCCAGCAGGTTCGCCGGGATCAGCACCGCGCCGTCGTCATCCACCACGATGATGTCGTCCGGGAACACCGCGACACCGCCGCAGGCGATGGGCTGCTGCCAGGCCACGAAGGTCAGGCCCGCCACGGACGGGGGGGCCGCGCCGCCGGCGCACCACACCGGCAGGCCGGTGCCGTTCACGCCCGCCACGTCGCGCACCGCGCCGTCGGTCACCAGGGCCACCACGCCGCGCTTGGCCAGGCGGGCGCACAGGATGTCACCGAAAATGCCGGCGTCCTTGATGCCCATGGCATCCGCCACCACGATCACGCCGTCCGGCATCGCCTCGATGGCGGCGCGGGTCGAGATCGGCGAGGACCAGCTCTCCGGGGTCGCCAGATCCTCACGCGCCGGCACGAAGCGCAGGGTGAAGGCCGGGCCCACCAGGCGCTTGCCCTTGGCGGCGGGGGTGAAGGGGGTGGCGCCGCGCATCCAGACGTTGCGCAGGCCCTTCTTCAGCAGCACCGTCGTCAGCGTCGCGGTGGTGATCTTCTCAAGCTTGGCCTTGATCTCGGGCGTCAGCGCCATCGTCGGTCTCCTGTCAGTGGTGCTGTTTTCGGGGCGGTTGGCCCGCACGTCAATTCGCCTGCGGCAAGATCAGTGCCGCGCGCAGCAGCGCCTCGGGCGGCTGCGCGATGTCGAGCGTCAGCGCCCCCTCCTCCGGGGCCGGGGGCTCCAGCGTGGCGAACTGGCTGGCCATCAGGCTGGCGGGCATGAAATGGCCCGGCCGGGCGGCCTGCCGGGCCGCGATCAGCTCCGGTGAGCCGGACAGGAAGATCAGCCGCAAGCCCGGCACCGCGGCGCGCAGCAGGTCCCGATAGGCGCGCTTCAGGGCCGAACAGCCGATCACGCCGCCCTGCGGTTGGGCGGCCAGCCAAGCGCCGAGCGCCATCAGCCACGGCGTGCGGTCGGCATCGGTCAGCGCCTCCCCGCGCGACATCTTCTCGATGTTGGCGGGCGGGTGGAAGGCATCGGCATCGGCGAAGGGCACGGCCAGCGCCTCGGCCAGCATGGGGCCCAGGGTGGATTTGCCGCTGCCCGACACGCCCATCAGCAGGATGCGCATGTCATTCCCCCAGGGCGGCGCCGTCGCGCCTGGGGTCGGCCGCCCCTTCCCATCCGCCGGGGATGCGGCGCAGCACCTGCAGCCCAGTGTTCATCGCGGCCGCGCGCGGGTTGTGGCCCATGGCGGCGAGTTCGGGCGCCAGCGCGGCGGC
This sequence comes from Rhodovarius crocodyli, assembly GCF_004005855.1. Lineage (GTDB taxonomy): Bacteria > Pseudomonadota > Alphaproteobacteria > Acetobacterales > Acetobacteraceae > Rhodovarius > Rhodovarius crocodyli. The sequence continues at coordinate 36,844 of NZ_SACL01000007.1, read as the reverse complement.
CGGGGTGGCGGCTTCCAGCTCCTCGGTGCCGGTCTGGGCGCCGATGCGCGGGCGGGCAGTGGCGCGCCGGGCATCCGCCCCCCAGGCCAGGGTCTCGACCAACGCCACGGTCACCGCATCGATGATGCGCGCGCCCCCGCCCGCGCCCAGCACCAGCATGGGCACGCCGTCGCCGTCGAAGACGATGGTGGGCGCCATGGTGGTGGCCGGGCGCCGGCGCGGGGCCACGCCGTTCATGGCGTCGGTCGCGGCGGCGAAATTGGTCAGGCCGTTGTTCAGCGTGATGCCCCCGGCCAGGATCTCGGCGCCGAAATTGAGGTTGTTGGTGGTGGTGAAAGACACCGCATTGCCCGCCCCATCCACGATCGCGACATGAGAGGTGGCACTCTCGGCCATCGGGTCCGCCGCCGGCGGCACGGCGGCATGCCGGCGCGGCGGGGAGCCGGGCGCGACCTCCGGCTGCGCGCGGGCGGGGTCGATCAGCCCTGCCCGGCCGCGCAGATAGGCCGCATCGAGCAGCCCCTCGGTCGGCACCTCCACCTGGGCGGGGTCTCCCACCCAGGCCCGACGGTCGGCGCGGGTCAGGCGGCTGGCCTCCAGCAGCAGATGGGCGGCGGCGGCGGAATCGGGCGCCAGCCGGGCGATGCCCGCCTGTTCCAGGAAGGCCAGCTGCTGCAGCACCGCCACCCCGCCCGAGGAAGGCGGCGCCGCTGTGCAGACGCGCCGCCCGAAACGCTCGGCGCACAGCGCCGGGCGCTCGCGCGGCTCGAAACCCGTCAGGTCCGCCATGCTCATGTGGCCGGGCAGCGCGCCCTGCCCCACGGCGCGGACCATGGCCTGGCCCAGCGCGCCGCCCTGGATGGCAGCCGGCCCATGGGCCGCCACCAGCCGCAGGGCCGCCGCCTGTTCCGGGTTGCGCAGGAAGGCGCGGGGCTGCCCGTTCTCGAAATACAGCGCCTCGATCTCCGGCACGGCCGAGAGCGCCCGGGCGCGGGTGCGCAGCACGGCCTGCAGATAGGGCGGCGTGGGGAACCCCTGCTCCGCCGCGCGGATGGCGGGCTCGAACAACACGGCCCAGGGCAGCGCGCCATGCCTGGCATGGGCGGCGGCGAGTGCCGCGACGGCGCCCGGCACGCCCACCGCGCGCCCGCTGCGTTCCAGCACCGCCAGGGTGGTGCCTTCGGTCAGGCGGCGCGGCACATCGGCGGGTGCGGCCGACAGACCCTCGACATGCAGCAATTCCCGCCGCGCCGCCTGCCAGGACAGGATCAGCGCCCCGCCGCCCAGCCCGCTTGCATGCGGCTCCACCACCGAGAGGACGGCCTGCGCGGCCACGGCGGCGTCCATCGCCGTGCCGCCCCGGCGCAGCATGTCGAGGCCCGCCTGCGAGGCCAGGGGATGGGCCGTGGCCACCATCCGCCGCGCGGGCTCGGCGTGCGCAGGCAGCGCGGCGGACAGGGCAAGGACGATCAGCCAGCGCATGCGTGTTCCTCCGTGCAGGGAGCCTGCACGCGCGCGCGGCATATATCCAGCGTCAGCGCCGGCGGGCGGCGCCGAAGCCCAGCAGCGCCACCACCGCGCCATAGATCGCGTTCATCGCGGCCATGGAGACCGGCAGGCCCGGGATCAGGAAGGTCGCGGCATCGCAGGGCTTGGTGGGGGTCGGCGCCAGGGAGCGCATCAGGTCCTCCACGCTCATGCCCTGGGCCGTGGGGGCCGCGCAGCCCGGCAGCGGCGAGGGCCACCAGCCCCACTCCACCCCGGCATGGAACCCGCCGATCGCGGCCGAGACCAGGCAGGCCAGCCCACCGAGGACCAGGAACAGCCCGCGCCGGCGCGGCAGGAAGCCCGCCGCCAGGAAAAGCGGCACCGCCACCCAATAGGGCGCGCGCTGCCACAGGCACAGCTCGCAGGGCACCAGCTCGAACCAGCCCTCGGAGAGCTTGGCGAAGGCGGGGGCCAGGGCCGCCAATATGGCCAACACGAACGGCATGGCGGATTTCTGGAACCGGCCCGGCCGGCTGGCAAGGCGTCAGCCTGTCGCGGATTGTTTCAGTGCGGCACCGACCACCGGGCGCAGCGCCGCCAGCGCGGTATTGGTGCGCCGCGCCAGCCGGATCAGCCCCGGCAGATCCTGCGGGCGGCGCAGCAGGGCGCGCATCACCCGCAAGGGGGCGGGGTTGCCTTCCTCATCCAGCCCATGGGCGGCGGCGGGGGGCAGGGCCTCCTCCGCCGTGTCGCCCACGGCGCGCAGCACGGCGAAGGGCACGCCGAGCCGCGCCACCACCGCACTTTCCATATCGACCACCGCGGCGCCGGTGCGCGCGCGCAGCGACGCCTTCTCGGCGGCCGAGGCCACGAGCAGATCGCTGCCGGCCACCGGCAGCAGCCTGGCGCCCGTGGCCGCCGCCAGCCGCGCCGACCAATCGGGGTCTGGCGCATAGCTGCCCTCGGCCGCGATCAGACTATCGGCCACCACCAGGCTGCCGCTCGGCAGGGAGGGATCCAGCCCGCCCGCCACGCCGAAGCTGAGAATGGCGGCCGGCCGCGGCATGGCGGCCAGGCGGCGGGCCAGCAGGGCCGGGTTGGCGGCAGCGCACAGCGGCGCGGTGCCCTGAGGCAGCAGTGCCGCCTCGGCCTGGAAACCGACGACGACGAGCATCAGCCCAGCCTTCTCACAATGGCGGCCGCATGCCCTTGAAGCCCGCCTTGGCCTCATAGCCGGCCGCCGCGCGGAACAGCAGCGCCTCCCGGTATGCCGGCGCCACGAACTGCACGGATAGCGGCAGGCCATTGGCGGCCAGCCCCGACATCAGCGTGATGGCCGGATGGCCCGTCACGTTGAAGGCGGTGCGGGCCTGGCGCGGATAGGTGCGCTCCACCTCCGGCTCATTGTCAATCTGCGCGGCCGGGTCCATCGAGGACGCGCAGAGCAGCACATCCACCTGCCCGAAGGCGGCCTCGACGGCGGCCAGCAGCTTGGCGCGGTGGCGCTGGGCGTGCACCAGGTCCGCCCCTGTCATGAACATGCCCGGCAGCAGCCGGCGGCGGGTGACGCCGGCGTATTTCTCGGGCGTCTCCTTCAGCCAGAACTCATGGATCGAGGCGGCCTCGGAACCCAGCACGGTGCGGTTCACCACCGCGAACTCGTTCAGGCTGGGCAGCACGATGTCGGTCACCGTCGCGCCCTGGGCTTCCAGCAGCTTTGCCGCCGCGTCGAGTGCCGCCGCCATCTCGGGGTGGGCCGGCTGGTCCTTCTCGTGGAAGTGGCGGATGTAGCCGACGCGCAGCCCCGTGAGGCCACCCGCGATGTCGCCGCGATAGGAATTGCCGGTCATCGCCTCCAGCATGATGGCCGAATCCTCGACCGTGCGGGTCAGAGGGCCCACATGGTCCAGCGTGAAGGACAGCGGGAACACGCCCGTGCGCGGCACCAGGTCATAGGTGGGCTTCAGCCCGACGATGCCGCAGGCGCTGGCCGGGTGCCGCACCGACCCGCCGGTATCCGTGCCGAGCGCCGCCGGGAACATCCCCGACGCCACGCCGGCGCCCGAGCCGGAGGAGGAGCCGCCCGGGTGATGGTTGCGGTTCCAGGGGTTGCGCGCGGGCGGGAAAGGCAGGTCGAAGGCCGGCCCGCCGATGGCGAATTCATGGGTCGAGAGCTTGGCCGGGAACACCGCGCCGGCCGCCCGCAGCCGCGCCACCACTGCCGCGTCGGCATCCTTCACATTGTCGAGAAGCTGGGCCGAGTGGCAGGTCGTGATCTCGCCCGCGATGTCGATGATGTCCTTGATGCCGACCGGAATGCCGTGCAGCGGGCCGCGCGGGCTCTCGCCGTCCAGTTTCTCCGCGGCCGCCATGGCCTGCTTGCCCAGCACGCGGATGCAGGCATTCAGGCCGGAATCGACATCCGCGATCCGCTCAAGGCAGGAGGCCAGAAGCGCCGAGGGCTTCAGCACACCATCGGCGATGCGCGCGGAGGCTTCCGCCAGGGTAAGTGTCCAGGGGGCGGCGCTCATGCCTTGTTCTCCCCGCCCGTCAGCCGCCAGGGCGGCGCGGGCTCATCGGCCGGGTTGCGCGTGCGCGGCAGCTTGCCGCGATGGCTCTGCTGGGTTTGCAGCGCGGCCAGCACATCGGCGCGGTGATTCGCCCAGGCCTTGTCCAGGCCGGCAGCGAGAGCGAGGGTTTCGGCGGTTTTCTCGTCCATCCGCGCAGCCTTGCATGGTTGCGCTGCGAAAAAAATACGGGGATGGCGGTCCGTGGGGGGGGGAGATTTGGGAAGAAGACCGCCATCCCCGCGAAGTGCACCGGGCTAGAGCCGGTGGGTCCGGGAGAGAGGAAGCCGCCGGAGGTTCACCTGCGGCTTCCGTGGATGGTTATGCACGTACAACGCTGAAGCCTCTCTTTACGTTGCCGCGAAAATCGCGCCTTTTTGCGAAATGTCCGACGTCCAGAAGAAACTGCCTCTTGAGGGCCTGCGCGTGGTCGAGCTCGGCCACTATATCGCCGCCCCCTTCGCCACCCGCCTGCTGGCCGATCTCGGCGCCGAGGTGATCAAGGTGGAACCGCCCGAGGGCGACCCGGTGCGCGGCTGGGGCAGCGTGAAGGACGGCCACCCGGTGTGGTTCAGCGTGCATGGGCGCAACAAGCTGTCCGTCACGCTCGACCTGAAATCCGAGGACGGCAAGGCCAAGCTCCGCGCCCTGTGCGAGCGCGCCGACGCGCTGGTCGAGAATTTCCGCCCCGGCTATCTGGAGCGCCTGGGCCTCGGCCCCACGGCCCTGCACGCCATCAACCCGAACCTGATCATCGCCCGCGTGTCCGGTTACGGGCAGGACGGCCCCTATCGCGACAAGCCCGCCTTCGGCGCGATCGGCGAGGCGATGGGCGGGCTGCGACACCTGACCGCCAACCCGGGCCAGACCGATTACCCGCCGCCGCGCTGCGGGGTGTCGATCAGCGACGACCTGGCCGGCATGTATGCCGCCATGGCGCTGGTTTCCGCCTGCTGGGGCGTGAAGGCGGGCAACCACGCGGGCCGGGTGATCGATGTCGATCTGGTCACCAGCGTGTTCAGCCTGATGGAGGGCATGCTGCCCGAATACGGGCTGTTCGGGTCCGTGCGCCAACCCCAGGGTGCCGCCATCAAGACGGCCGCCCCCACCAACACCTACCCCTGCGCCGACGGCAAATGGCTGTGCATCGCGGGCAATTCCGACCTGATCTTCCGCCGCCTGATGGCCGCGATCGGCCGCCCGGAACTCGCCACCGACCCGCGCATGGCCAACAACAACCTGCGCTGCGCCAATGTCGAGGAGTTGGACCAGGCCATCGCCGACTGGACCCGCACCCGCACCGCCAAGGAAGCCGAGGACGTGCTGGAGGCGGCCGAAGTGCCCTGCTCCCGCCTGTACGACATGAAGGACTGCGCCGAGGACCCGCACTTCCAGGCCCGCGACATCGTGATGGAAGTGCAGGACCCGCTGATCGGCCCCATCCTGCACCCGGCCGCCCCCTTCCGCTTCGACGGTGTCTCGGCACGGGACATGGTGCGCTGGACGGGCCCTGAAGCCGGGGCGCACAATGACCATGTGTTCAAGGAACTGCTGGGGAAAACGTCATGATCGCCATTTCCGAGGTCAGCCCGCGCGACGGGCTGCAGCCCATCAAGGGCTTCGTCCCCACCGAGACCAAGATCGAACTCGTGAAGCGCCTCTACGCCGCCGGTCTGCGGCGGATGGAAGTGGGCAGCTTCGTCTCGCCCAAGGCCATCCCGCAGATGGCCGATACCGGCGACGTGCTGCGTGAGGCCCTCAAGCTCGACGGGCTGGAATGCACCGTGCTGGTGCCTAACCGCCGCGGCTTCGACACTGCCCTGCAGGCCGGCCCGCACCGCCTGGGCTATTTCATGTCCGCCACGGAAGGGCACAGCCGCGCCAACCTGAACCGCGGCATCGAGGATTGCCTGGCCGAACTCTCGACCCTGGTGCGCGAAACCCCTGACTACCTGAAGATCCGCTTCAACCTCTCCACCTGCTACCATTGCCCCTTCGAGGGCGTGGTGCCCGAGGACGCGGTGAAGGCGCTGGTCAACCGCATCGCGCCGCTGAACGGGCAGATGGAAATCTCCCTGTGCGACACCACCGGCAACGCGGCCCCCGACCAGGTGAAGCGGCTGATGGGCTGGGCCATCGAGACCCACGGCCCGCGCTTCGCCTTCCACGGCCACGACACCTACGGCATGGGCGTGGCCAACGCCGTCGCGGCCTATGAGGCCGGTTGCCGCGTGATCGATACCTCGGCCGGCGGCATCGGCGGCTGCCCCTACGCGCCCGGCGCCACGGGCAACGTCGCCACCGAAGACGTGGTCTGGGCCTTCAGCCGCATGGGCGTCGAAACCCATACCCACTGGCCCGAACTGCTGGCCGCCGCCGACTTCGCCGCGGCCGTGCCGGGCGCCACGCCCGGCGGGCGCATGCGCGGGGTGCCCGCGGCACGCGCGGCCTGAGAAGCCCCCGGGGGCGTCGCCCCCGGACCCCGACCAAGGGCGCTGCCCTTGGAACCCGCCAGGAGCCTGTGGCCCCTGGACCCCCATGAGATAACTGAAAGTTCTGGGAAGGGGCTTCGAAGGCGCGTCGGGTTCAAACGCGCTCGCCGCCCCTTCCCAGAACTTTCAGCTCCCGGTTTCCAAAGGCCTTTCGGCCTTTGGCGGGGTCTCAAGGGGCAGAGCCCCTTGATGGGGGCCAGGGGGCAAGGCCCCCAGGGAGCGCCCTCTCAAGCCGCCCGCCCATGCCCCCACAGCGTGTTCACCAGCCGCGACGGCGCGCCGAGGCGGCCGCGGGCGTGCTGGTATTCGCCGGCCAGGCGGTCGACCAGTTGGGCGGCGGGCAGGATGCGGTCCACGACGCCGATGCCCTGGCCGGCGCCCCAGATGTCTTTCCAGCGCTTCTTCCGGTCCGAGGCGAAGGTCATCTTGGAGGCGTCGGAGGTTTCGAGGTTGTCCGGGTCCATCCCGGCGTTGACGATACTGGGCTTCAGGTAGTTGCCGTGCACCCCGGTGATGAGGTTGGTGTAGACGATGTCGGACGCGCCGTACTGGGTGATCATTTCCTTGTAGGGATCGACCGCGCGCGCTTCCTCGGTGGCGATGAAGGCGCTGCCGATATAGGCGAAGTCCGCCCCCATGGCTTCGGCGGCCAGGATGGAGGCGCCATGGGCGATGGCGCCCGACAGGGCGATGGGCCCGTCGAACCAGGCGCGGGTTTCCTGCACCAGGCCGAAGGGGCTGAGTGAGCCGGCATGCCCGCCCGCGCCCGCCGCCACCAGCACCAGCCCGTCGGCGCCCTTCTCGATCGCCTTGTGGGCGAAGGTCTGGTTGATGACGTCGTGCATCACATAGCCGCCATAGGAATGGATGGCGTCGTTCACCTCCGGCCGCGCGCCCAGGCTGCTGATGATGAGGGGCACCTTGTGCTTCACCACCATCTTGATGTCCTCCTCCAGCCGGTCGTTGGATTTGTGGACGATCAGGTTGATGGCGAAGGGCGCGCTGGGGCGGTCGGGGTGCTTCGCGTCATGGGCGGCCAGGCGTTCCTTGATCTCGGCCAGCCATTCGTCCAGCTGCTCCAGCGGGCGCGCGTTCAGCGACGGCATGGAGCCGATGACGCCCGAGGTGCACTGCGCCACCACCAGGTCCGGCACCGAGATGATGAACAGCGGCGAGCAGATGACGGGAAGGCGCATGCGGCCTTCCAGGCTCTTGATCAGGGACATTGATGTTTCTTTCCTGGACGAAGTGAAGTTCAGAGGTCGAAGGCCGATTTCCCCGGCATGGCCCCGCCGCGCAGGACGCCGGGCTCGGTGCGGCCCCATTGGATGGCATGGCCCGGCGGCAGCGCGCGGGAGAATCCGGTGGCCAGCCAGATCCGCATCAGGTTGCGGCGCGCACCCGTCGCCGCGTCGTCCGCATAGGCGGTGCGGCCGTGATAGGTGGTGTGCTGGTTGAGGATCTGGATGTCGCCGGGGGTGAAGGGCGCCTCGGTGCACAGCTCGTCGCCGGTGGCCAGCAGCAGGTCCATGGCCTCGACCTGCAGCGGGGTCAGCGGCGGCACGCCAGGCACCGCCTGGGCCATCTCGATGTAGACGCGGGAGAACTGGCTGGTGAAGGCGCCGGTGGGCCCGCGCGAGAAGACGGGCATGGGAAACACCGCGTCCTCGGGGCGGGATTGCGGGCCTTCCTCATCCTGCGGGCGGCGGCGCCAGAAATCCTCGTACAGCACCTTCAGCAGGTCGGGCCGGCGTCGGGCGATCTCGTCATGGATGGCGATGGTGGAGACGACGCGGGAGACGCCGCCCGAGATCCCGTTGGAGGCACAGAACAGCGCCAGCAGGTCGCATTTGTCCGTATGAAAGCGCAGCGGCCCGCTGGAGCGGCTGCGCGCGCGGGCGGAGGCGACGCCATCCTCCACGCTCATGGCGGCACCGCCCTCGTCCTTCACCTCGCCGATGATCTCGCCTTGGCTGTTCTGCGGCAGCGGCACGCCCAGGTTGACGCAGATGCCCCAGAAGATGCGGCGCAGCTCGGCGTGGGAGTAGCGGTCGACGGGGATGCCCGACAGGCGCACCACGCCCGCGCCGGTTTCCAGCTCCCGCTTCAGCACGTCGAACAGCGGGGCCAGCGCCGGGATGCGGAAATCCTCGGCGCGGATGAAGGGCGGGTCCTTCGGGCAGGCATGCAGGGCCGCGTCCAGCGCGTCCAGCTCCAGGTCCAGGAAGCGCCGGGGCCAGAAGCCGCGCGCCTCCAGCTGGCGGCCGCGCCAGGCCGGGGGGCCACCGATGGGGGAAAGCATGCCGTCCATGCGGCGCAGGGTTCACCCGACCGATGGGTCGGGTCAAGGGGGCGGGGCGTTACCCTTCCAGCCTGATCCCCAGCTCCCGGATCAGCGGCCGCCACACGGCACTTTCCTGCCGCACCAGCGCCGCGCATTCGGCGACCGACAGCGGCAGCGCCTCGGCACCCGTGGTCTGGATCTGGGTGCGGGTCTCGGGACCGCTCATGGCCTCACGCACCGCCTGGTTCAGCTTGGCCTGGGTGTCGGCACCCGCCGCGCGCGGCAGGCACACGCCCATCCAGCCATAGGCCACGCAATCGGCCACCCCGGCCTCGCCGGCCGTGCGCACATCGGTCACGGCGGGAGAGCGCGTGTCGCCCAGCTGCACCAGCGCCCGCGCCCGGCCGGAGGAGATATAGGGCAGCGCGTTGGTGATGTCCGCGATGGCGCAGTCCACGCGGCCCGCCACCATGTCCTGCAGCACGGCCGGCATGCCGCGATAGGGCACATGGGCGGCCTCGAACCCCGCGCGGCGGCGCAGCAGTTCCATGGCCATGTGGTGCGGGCTGGCGACGGCGGGCGTGGCATAGGTCACGGCCTCTCGCCGTCCGGCGGCGCGCATGTCCTCGAAGCTGGCCAGCGGGCTGTCGGGGCGCACCAGCACGAAGAAGGGAAAGCGCGCGATGAAGGCCGCCATCACCAGGTCGCGGTCCGGGTCGAAGGGCAGCCGCGCATAGAGCGCCGGGTTGTAGATCATCATGCCGTTGTCGACATGCAGCACATTGGTGCCGTCCGCGGGGCCGGCCAGCAGCGCCTCGGTGGCCACGATGCCGCCGCCGGAGGGGCGGTTCTCCACCACCACCGGCGGGGCGCCCGTGGTGCCCAGCGCCCGCGCGATCATCCGCGCGAAGATGTCCGATGCGCCGCCCGCGCCATAGCCCACCAGCCAGCGCGAGGGCCGTTCGGGCCAGGCGGCGGCATGTGCGGGCAGCCCGGCCAGCAGGCTCGGCGCGGATAAGGTCAGGGCACGGCGGGTCAGCATTGGTCTTGGCCTCCTGTTCTGCTCAGTCTGCCGGGGGCGCGGGCGGCCTGACGAGGCCTTCCTCACGCAGCCGTTGCGCCAGGGCCGCCAGGCGTGCCCGTTTATGCGCCACCACATCCATCTCTGCCCAAGGCAGGAACCCGGCGCCGGCACCCATGCCGCGCCGCCCTTCGGCCATGAACCGCCCGACCACGGCGGGCGCGCGATAGCGGTCGTCGCCCAGCGCGCCTTCAAGGTAGCGGCTGGCATGATGCAGGATGTCCACGCCGCCCCAGTCGATGAACTCCAGCAGCCCGATCACGCCGAAGCGGAAGGAGAAGCCGTAGCGCAGGGCGCGGTCCACATCCTCCGCGCTCGCCACCCCTTCCTCGACCAGCCGCGCGGCCTCGTTCATCGCCAGGGCCTGCACGCGCGGCACGATGAAGCCGGGCGAGGCCGCGCAGCGCACCGGCACCTTGCCCACCCTGGTCAGCAATTCCATCAGCCGCTCGGTCACCGCGGGCTCGGTGGCCGCGCCCGGCGAGACCTCGACCAACGGCACCAGATAGGCCGGGTTCAGCCAATGGGCGTTCAGGAAGCGGCCCGGATGCACCACCGCCCCCGACAGGTCATCGACCATGATGGTGGAGGTGGTGGAGGCCAGGATCGCGTCCGGCCGCATGGCGGCGGAGGCCTCGGCCAGGGCCGCGCGCTTGAGGTCCAGGATCTCGGGCACGCCCTCGAACACGATGTCGGCCCGGACCAGGGCGGCAGGCGCCTCGGCGGCCGGCAGCACGGTGACCCGCGCCAGGATGCCCGGCACCAGCGCCGCATCCCCCATGCCGAACTCGGCCAGCATGGCGAGTGTTTCGGCGATTTCGGCCAGCGCCGCGTCGCGCAGGGCGGCGAAAGCCTGCGCGTCGCGCGGCTTCAGGTCCAGCAGCGCGACCTGATGGCCCGCATAGGCGAACTGCACCGCGATGCCGCGCCCCATGCGGCCGGCGCCGAGGGCCGCGATGGACTCGGCAACACGCGCCTCAGAAGCCCCCGTCTCAGAAACCATGGCACAGGATCCGCTCGCGCCCGCCGCGATCGTCGGGCAGGCCGCAACCGGTCAGGGTGCGCGCGGCGGAGAAATCCGCGCCGCAGACCGCGCCGCCGATGGCCAGGAAGGCCGAGGCCAGCGGCGTCGGCACGCCCGCCGCCCGGCCCGCGTCGCACAGCAGCGACAGGCCGAGGCGCACATCCTCCAGCATGTAGCGATGCCCGGTCAGCACGATGCGCTCGCGCCAGTCCCCGCTGTCGGTCAGGCGGTCATGGCTGCCGCGCCCGTACATCCATTCCGGGCCGGTCTTGGCATAATGGTCGGCCAGCGGAAAATGCGGGCCGTGATAGCCCAGCGCCTCACGCACGGCCACGCGCTCGGCATCCAGCGCATCGGTCACGCGGCGGATCGCGGGCTGGGTGCCCTCGTTATGGATGTCCCAACGCTCGAAATGCTCCAGCGGGCCGGCATTCATGGTGATCAGCGGCGGGTGGATGATGGGCCCGGCATTCATCAGCGCGCCCGAGAGCGCATCGCCGCAATCCTCGATCACGCCGGGGAAGGCCTTCTGCAGCAGGCAGCGGGCCATGGGCGCCAGGTTCAGGGGGAAAACGCCCACCGGCAGGCGCTTGGCACGGATGGTGATGGCGACCTGGTGCGGCCCGTGCTTGCGCGCGAGCCAGGGCAGCGTGCCCGTCTCGGCGAAGGCCACGCGCGCGCCCGGCCGCTCGGCGTGCAGCGCGCGGGCCAGGATCACGGAGCCCAGCGTGCCGGGGGGCAGGAACACCACCTGCCCGTCCTCAAGCAATGGCGCCAGCAGCGGTGCCAGGGCCTCATGGGTGGTGGCGGGGGCGGGGCAGAGAATGAGCTGCGCGCCGCGCACGGCCTGGGCCAGTTCGGCCGTGACGGCGGCGATGCGCACCGCGCGTTCCCCGCGCGCATCCTTGACGGTGATGATGTTGTCGTGCGCGTTCTGCTCGGCCGCGGCGTCAGCGGAGGTGCGCCAGAGACGGACCTCGTGCCCGGCCTCGGAGAAATCCACCGCGGCGGCGAAACACCCGTTGCCGCCACCCAGAACCGCGATCCGCAAACCCATCCGACCCCTTCCCATGCCCCCGCCGCAGGGCGTGAAGGAGCATAAAATTTCATGGGAAGCGGATGTAAGTCACTATAATGCGACGACACCCGCCCCCGAAACGCAGCCTGCCGTGAGACTGTGCGTGCCGGAAGCGGGTGTGACGCGGAATAATGCTGGAATTACATTCCCAGCGCGCGGCGATACAGGTCGAGCAGGGTTTCCTGTTCTTCCACCTCCGCCGGCTCCTTCTTGCGGATGGAGATGATCTGCCGGATCACCTTCGGCTCGAAGCCGGCCGACTTGGACTCGGCATAGATGTCCTTAATGTCGCTGGCGAGCGCCTTGCGCTCCTCCTCCAGCCGTTCGATGCGCTCCACGATGCTGCGCAGACGGTCGGCGGCGATGCCGCCCACATCGGAATTGGTATCAGAAGGCATGGGCCATCCTTGTGCGAAGCCACGGGAAGGCGGGGGGTGTAGCCGGAAACGGCTGGCGGGGGGAGGCCCCCCGGCCCAATCAGCCCGCGCGGCCGATCAGCCCGCTGGTGGGGCTGGAGGGGTTGGCCTCGTAGTTGCGGGGCATGCGCCCCGCGAGATACGCCGCGCGCCCGGCGATGACCGCGTGCTTCATGGCCACCGCCATGCCCACGGGGTCCTGCGCATGGGCCAGCGCGCTGTTCAGCAGCACCGCGTCGCAGCCCAGTTCCATGGCAAAGGCGGCGTCCGACGCCGTGCCGATGCCCGCATCCACCAGCACCGGCACCTTTGCCTGCTGCTTGATGGCGCGGATCATATAGGGGTTGGCAACGCCGAGGCCCGAGCCGATCGGCCCGCCCAGCGGCATGATGGCGACACAGCCCATTTCCTCCAGCCGCTTGGCCGCCACCGGGTCGTCGGCGCAATAGACCATGACCTCGAAATTGTCGGCGATCAGCGCGGCAGCGGCCTCGAAGGTGCCGGCCATGTCCGGGTACAGGAAGGGCGGCGGACCCAGCACTTCCAGCTTCACCAGGTTCCAGCCCCCGGCCTCCCGCGCGAGCCGGAGCGTGCGCACGGCGTCCTTGGCGGTGTGGCAGCCGGCGGTATTCGGCAGGTAGGTGTATTTCGTAGGGGGCACGAAATCCTGCAGCATCGGCGCGTTGGGGTCGGCGATGTTCACCCGCCTGACGGCCACCGTCACGATCTCGGCACCGCTCGCCTCGATGGAGGCAGCGGTTTCCTCCAGCGACTTGTAGCGGCCCGTGCCCACGATCAGGCGCGACGAGAACCGTCGCCCCGCGACTTCCCAACTATCTTCCACGGCTCAGCCTCCGCCGATGAAATGAACGATTTCGAGCTGATCGCCGCCGGTGAGGGCCTGCGCCGCATAGGTGCTGCGGGGCACGATCTCCTCGTTCAGCTCCACGGCCACCTTGCGCGTGTCCAGGCCGATCTCGGCCAGAAGCTCGGCCACGCTGGCCGCGCGGACCTCACGGCGTTCGCCGTTGAGGGTGATGGCGATGGGCATCCTCATGGCCCGGAATGTGGCCGCGCCTTCACCGCTGCGCAACCCGCCGACCGGGGCGATTGTGGCAGGGGTGGCATGTGCGGGGGGCTTCCCCCCTTCCCCGTCAGTTGCGGCCGAGGCCCACCCGGATGGAGGCATCCACCGGCAGGGGCGCCGCGCGGGCCGGGGCCACCGCAGGCAGCAGCGCCATGGATTGCCGGTCCTGGCCACGCGCCACCATGAACTGGCCCAGCAGCGTCATGGTCTCGACAGGCAGCGCCACCCGCCGGGTGCCGAAGCCCAGGATACCGCAGCAATCGACGAGAATGGCCACGCCCTCCGTGTCGCGCGTCACGCCGGCCACGCGGCCGAGCACGGTCTGCTGGGGCGAATCCTCCAGCACCTGGCGCCCGAGCAGATCCCCTACCCGCACCGGCTGGGGGTAGCGGGCGCGGGCCTCCGCGCTGCGCTCCGCAGGCGGGGGCGGGGCGTTCGCCGGGTGCTGGGCGGCGGCGGGCCCTGCCCAGGCCAGCAGGGCGCCCAGCAGCGTGATGGATGGCGCGTGGCTCACAAGGTTTCCTCCAGCACGCGGGACAGGGCGCGCAGCGCGGCGGCCAGGGCGGCCGGGGGCAGATGGCCGAAGCCCAGGCGAAACACGCCCGGCGCCTCGCCGAACCAGGGGCCGGGGGCCAGGCGCAATTCCTTCTGCGGCAAGGCCGCCCAGAAGCGCATCACCGCCTGCGGGCCCACGCGGGCCGGGTTCAGGCGCAGGCAGCACAGCGCCCCGGCCTCCGGCCGCACCATCTCCAGCAGCGGCGCGTGGTCCGCCTGCCAGCAGGTCACCATGTCCAGCGCATGGGCCAGGGCGTGGCGCCGCTCGGCCAGCAGCCCCTCGGGCCGGGCCAGCAGGGCCGCGGCCAAGGTCTCGTCCAGCACGGAGCCCGAGAGGATCAATGCCTCCTTCGCGGCGGCCAGCTCCTCGCGCAGGGGCGCGTCGGGCACGGTCAGCCAGCCGATGCGTAGGCCGGGCGCGCCATGCGCCTTGGACAGCGAGCCCGCCGTGACGACGCGCGGGCCGAGGCAGGCGGCGCTGGGCGCGGGCTCCGGGCCATATGTCGCCTCGCGATAGGTCTCGTCGATGAACAGCACCGCGCGCGGCGCGCGGCGCGCCATGGCCCCCAGCAGGGCCTGGACCGCCTCGCGCGGCATGCGCACGCCGCTGGGGTTGTTGGGGTCGGCCAGCACCACCAGCCGCGTCTCGTGCCGCAGCATGGCGGCGATGCGGGCGATGTCGGGCCGGTAGCCTTCCTCGAACAGCAGCCGGGCGGTGCGCACCACGACCCCGGCCTGGTCCAGCACGGTGCGGCTCGGGCCATAGCAGGGCGTGACCAGCAGCGCCTCTCCGCCCGCCCGGCACAGGCGGCGCGCCAGCAGGTGCAGCCCCAGCATGGTGCCCGGCAGCGTCACCACCGCATCGGGCGCGACACCCGACTGCGCGGCCAGGACCTCTCGCAGGGCCGGCAGCCCTGCCCTGTCGCCATAGTCCAACGGCAGGTCGAGCAGGCCGGAACCGGTCTCGGCGAACAGCAGCAACTCCTCCAGCCGCAGGCTGCGGACGGTGCTCTCGGCCAGGTTGAAGCGCGGGATGGCGTTCATCAGAGGCCGCTGAACCAGTTGAAGCCGCGATCTTCCCAGAAGCCGCCGGGGTCGGTGTTGGTCACCTCGATGGAGGTGATCCATTTGGGGTTCTTGAAGCCGAGCTTGGTGGCGGTGCGCAGGCGCAGCGGAAAGCCGAACGGGTCGGCCATCGGCTGGCGCGCGTATTTCGTGGCCAGCAGCGTCTGCGGATGCAGGGCGGTGGCCATGTCGATGCTGCCCCAATAGCCGTCGGCGCAGCGGAACGCGACATAGCGCGCGCGCGTGTCCGCACCCACGCGCTCCAGGAACAGCCGCAGCGGCACGCCGGACCACTGGCCGATATAGTCCCAGCCCTCGACGCAGATGTGGCGGATGATGATCTCGCTCTCCGGCAGCGCCATGATCCGCGGCAGGTCCCAGGCCTGGCGTTCCGCGACGCGCCCGGACAGCTCCAGGCGCCAGCTCGCGGCCTCCACCGGCACCACCTCATCCACGTCGTAGAAGGCGTTGAAGCGCGGCGGCTTCAGCACCATCGATTCCGGATAGGTCGGCGCCAGGCGGTTCGGGTCGAACAGCCAGGCCTGCACCCGGTCGTTGAAGCGGGAGACGGCACGCAGCGCCGCCTGGATGCCGGCGGAATCGCTGGTGCTGCAGCCGCCCAGCATGGCCAGCGCACCGAGGGAGAGGCTGCCGCGCAGCAGCATGCGCCGTTCCGCCGCGCGCAGCGCCGGCGCGTGTTCCTCCAGCAGCCCCGGGTCGGGGCGCAGGGCGGGGCGGAAGCGGGAGGGAAGCAGGGGCTTGTTCATGCGGTTCTACTCCGCCGGTTGCGGGGGAATGCGCGGCCCGCCCAGAACCATGGCCAGGATGGTGCGCGGCACCAGCAGCGCCAGCGCGACATGCACCAGCAGAAAGCCCACGATGCAGGCCATGCCGATGAAATGGGCCAGCCGCGCGCCCTGGAACCCGCCGAACAGCGCGGTCAGCCAGGCCAGCTGCACCGGCTTCCAGATGGCCAGCCCCGTCGCCACCTGCACGATGATGGCCAGGATGACGCCGATGTAGAGCAGCTTCTGCACCGCGTTGTAGACGGTGATATCCTGGTGCGAGAGCCTGAGCCGCAGCGTGTCCCGCACCGTCGCCAGCACCTCGCGCGCCGAGATCGGCAGGAAGCGTTCGCGGAAGCGCCCGCTGATGAGGCCATAGGCCAGATAGGCCGCGCCGTTCAGCACCAGCAGCCACATGCCGGCCAGGTGCCACAGCAGGTGTTCCGCCGCCCAGCTGCCCAGCAGCAGCCAATGGGGGAAGAACACCCAGTCCAGGATGGCCTCGTCATTGTAGATGCCGAAGCCGGACAGGATCATCACGATCATCGTCGCGGCGTTGATCCAGTGCAGGATCCGCACCGGCAGCGGGTGCAGCCGGCGGGTGCGGGGCGGCCGCGCGGCGTCCATCGCGGTCATGCCGCCGCCCCGGCGGGCAGCGCCGCCAGCTCGGCCATGCCGGCCTCGAAGCCGATCTCGGGCCGCCAGCCCAGCACATCGCGCAGGCGGGCGGAATCGGCGGTGATGTGGCGCACATCGCCCAGCCGGTAGCGGCCGGTGACGACGGGTGCCGGCCCGCGCAGCGCGTCCGCCAGGGCCTGCGCCATGCCGCCCACGGTGCGGGGCGTGCCGGAGCCCACGTTGAAGGCATCCACACCCCCTGCGTGGCGCTCACAGGCGAGGACGGTGGCCGCCGCCACATCGGCCACATGGATGAAGTCGCGCCGCTGGCCGCCATCCTCGAACACCTGCGGCGCGCGCCCGGCCCGCAGGGCGGAGGCGAAGATGGACGCCACCCCGGCATAGGGCGTGTCGCGCGGCATGCCGGGGCCATAGACATTGTGATAGCGCATCATGGCCGCCGATCCGCCGGTGGCCCGCGCCCAATTCGCCGCGTAATGCTCCTGCGCGGCCTTGCTGGTGGCATAGGCGTTGCGCGGGTCGAAGGGCGTCGCCTCATCCACCAGCCGCACCTGCAGCGCCCGGCCGCAATGCGGGCATGGCGGCTCGAAATCCCCCGCCGCCAGGCTCGCTTCCAGCCTGGGGCCGGGCCGCACCGCGCCGTGCTCCGCGCACAGGCCGAGCCCCTCGCCATACACCACCATGGAGCTGGCAAGCGTGAGCCGCCCCACCCCCCGCCTGGCCATGGCCGCCAGCAGCACGCCGGTGCCCGCGTCGTTGGAGGAGGCGTAGTCCGGCATGTCGTCCATATCGACGCCGAGCCCGACCTTGGCGGCCAGATGGATCACGGCCTGCATGCCCGCCAGCGCATCCTCGACCGCGCCCCTGTCGCGCACATCCGCGACGCGCAGCTCCACCCCCTTGGGCGGCACCCAGGGCGCGCCGCGATGCACGTCGGCGCGCAGGGAGTCGAGCACCCTCACCTCATGCCCCCGCCGCAGCAGGCGGGCCAGCACATGGCGGCCGATGAAGCCGGCGCCGCCGGTCAGAAGGATGCGCATGCGGGTCTCTCCCCTCTCGTCCTCATGGCCGCGCCATGGCCCCGCGCCGCAGCGTCAGCGCCAGGCGCAGGAAGGTGGTGCCGATCTTCCAGGCGGCCTGCAGGCCGGCGGCCAGATTGCCCGAGACCTTGGACACGCCGCCCCGGCGGCAGCGGTGGTCCACCGGTATCTCCAGGCAGCGCAGGCCGCCGGCGGCGGCGCGCATCTGCATCTCCAGGTTCCAGCCGAAACTGCGCTCGCGCATGTCCAGCGCCAGCAGCCGGTCGACCCGGATGGCGCGCATCGGCGACATGTCCGTGAAGCGCACGCCATAGACCAGGCGCAGCAGCACCCCCGCGATGCGCCCGGCCACCAGCTGCTGCGGCGTCAGGCTCCCTGCCTCCCGCACGCCGCGCAGGCGGGAGCCCAGGACGAAATCCGCACGGTCCTCGGCCAGGGGCGCCACCATGGCGCCGAGAAAGGCGGGGACGTCGCTGCCGTCGCCATCCATGAAGCAGACAAACTCACACCAGGGCCCGATGGCCGCGACCCCGGCGGCGCAGGCATGGCCGTAGCCGCGCAGGGGCTGGCTGACGACGCGCGCCCCGGCCAGGCGCGCGATATCGGCCGTGGCATCGGTCGAACCGTTATCCACCACGATCACCTCGCTCACGCCCTGGGCCAGCACCTCCCGCACCACGGCGGCGATGGGCTCGGCCTCGTTCAGGCAGGGGATCACGACAGCGACGCCGCGCAGCATCACACCACCTGCGGCATGGGGCGCGCGGCGGCGCGGCGGGCCACGAAGTCGCGGGTGGCCGGGGCATCCTGCAAGGGCCGCCCCGGCACCGCGAAGGCCGGCGGCGTGCCGCGCAGCTCGGCCTCCAGCACCGCATAGGAATGGGCGTCGTCGATGTCGTACCAGGGGTCGACCAGCACCACGGGCATGCCGATCTCGGCCGCGCGGTCGCGGCTGAGGCGGCAGACCACCTCCGTGCTCCAGGGGATCTCGGCGAACAGGCGCGGATGCGTGGCCGACAGGCCGATCAGCGTGTAGCCGCCGTCGCTGGCCGGCCCCAGCGTGACATTGCCGCCGCGCCGCACCGCCGCCACCGCATCGCGCAGGATGGCGGGCGGCAGGGTGGGGCTGTCGGAATTGACCAGGATGACCCCGGCATGGCCCAGCGCCAGCAGGTCCTCGGCGGCCTTCAGCAGCCGGTCGCCCAGGTCGCCCTCGCCCTGCAGCACCAGGCCGAAGCTCTCGGGCAGCAGCGGGCGCAGCGCGGGCTCCGAACCCGCCGGGGTATAGGCGGCATAGCCCCGCACGCCCTCACCCGACAGGCCGTCGATGGTGACCGCCAGGTCGCGGATGAAACAGGCGGAGATGGCCGCGCATTCCTCCGGCCGCAGCGGCGGGGACAGCCGCGTCTTGGAGCGTCCGGCCATCGGCGTCTTGCAGATGATGGCCACGGCGATGCTGCCGGCATGCGGCGGGCGAGCGTTCATCGGCTCGGTTCCTCGGTGATGCGGGGTTGGGGGGCCGTGGCGGGCGCGCGCGGGCGCAGCATCCACAGCGCGGAGGCGATGATGGCCAGGTGCAACGCCCCGTCGCGGACCCAGAAGGCGATGGACGCATCGCCCGGGATCTCGTCGTAGAGCAGGTAGCAGGCGATGGTGGCGGCCCAGAAAGGCGGCGCGCCCACCAGGACCACGAAGGGCACGAGGCACAGGAAATACCAGGGATAGCCGGGCGAGAGCGCCAGCACGCCCATCAGGAACAGCCAGGACAGGCGGCGCAGCCGCTGCGCGATGCCCTCCTCGGCCGCGAAGGAGAGGCGGAAGGCCATCGCCAGCAGCAGCGCGGCCGCCAGCAGCAGGTACAGCGGCTTGGCCCAGCCCTGCGGCCCGGCCAGCGCCTGCACGAGCCAGACCGGCCAGAAGGCGTCGCCGCTCTCGAGCCCTTCCTCCTGCACATAGCCGCCGACGAAGGCGAAGATGCCGGTGCCGACCGACAGGTAGGGGACGTAGAGCAGCGCCGCCGTGCCGATCGCCATGGCGGGCGCACGCCAGCCCCAGGGCTTCCAGGCCAGCGGCAGCGCCAGCGCGGCCAGCGGCTTGATCAGGGCCGCGACCGCCAGCACGCCCGCCGCCAGCACCGGCCGCCGCGCCGCCACCGCGACCCAGATGCCCAGCACCAGCACCGCCACCATCGCGCCGTCCACATGCGCGCTGCCCGAGATCTCCCACACCGCCAGCGGATGCCAGGCATAGGCGATGAGGCGGGTCTCGGGCTGGCCCATCCGGCGCAGCAGGTCGCGCAGCACCAGCATCGTCACCGCCTCGCAGGCGATGAGCGCGAGCTTGAGCGGCACCAGACCGTCGGCGATGCGCCCGACCAGGAAGAAGAAGATCTCGGCCGCCGGCGGATAGATCGTGACCGCGTAGTCGGCACGGTTGATGAAGGGCCAGATCGCGGCATCGCGCAGTGGCGCGAGCTCAGGGGCCGCCGGCACATAGCGATAGGGGTTGATGCCCGCCCCCTGCACGCGGCCGTCCCACACATAGCGGAAGGCGTCGGTGGACAGGTGCGGCGGCACGAACAGCAGCGCGAGCCGCAGCAGCACCGCCACCACGATGATCACGACCATGACCCGCCGGCTGGGCGCCCGCCCCGCCAGGCTGAGCGCCCACAGCACCAGCAACCCATGGGCCACGCCCAGCGCGTTGAAGGCGAGGTCGCCCGCGGCGCGATGCAGGCTGGGGCCGACGGCGACCATCGCCACCAGCACCATCCCCAGCAGCGCCAGCCGCCAGGCGGGGTCCCCTCTGTCCGTCGACGCGATCTGCATGAACCCTCCGGGATCGTGACAGGTGCTTCGCGCTGGATCGCGCCGGGGTTACGGGGTTCCGCGGCTAATTCGCGGGCGGGTAGTTGGACGGGAACAGGGCGCGCCTCGTCTCCTCGTCATTCACCTTCTTGAAGGCATGGCCAGTGCCGACCAGGCGGGCACGCGCCACGGCGGGCCGCGCCTCCACCGCCTGGAACCAGCGCTTCAGGTTGGGATAGGGCGCGAGCGGGTCCTCGGCGCCCTTCATCACGCGTGAGGCACGGTCCAGCCAGCCCCAGGCCGAGATGTCGGCGATGGTGTAGCCCTGGCCCACCATCCAGTCGCGCCCGGCCATGTGGTCCTCCAGCACCTGGTAGTGGCGCTCGGCCTCCCGCCTGTAGCGGTTGACGGCATAGGCGAGCCCCTCGGGCGCCGCGTACTGGAAATGCACCGCCTGGCCCGAGAAGGGGCCCAGGCCCGAGGCGATGAACAGCAGCCAGGACAGCAGCTCAGGTCGATCGGCCGGGGTGCCCAGGAAGCGGCCGGATTTCTCCGCCAGGTAGAGCAGGATGGCGGTGGAATCGAACACCCGCGCGGGCTGCCCGCCCGGCCCGTCGGTATCGACGATGGCCGGCACCTTGCCGTTGGGGTTGATGGCGCGGAAGGCAGGTTCATGCTGCTCACCCTTGCTGGTGTCCACTGGGACGACCTCGAAGGGAATGCCCAGCTCCTCCAGCAGCAGCGCGATCTTGGCGGGGTTGGGGGTCGGGTGGAAATAGAGGCGGATCATGCGTGGCTCCCGCGCAGGGCCTCAAGGGCGTCGATGATCGCCTCCGGGTTCAGCCGCCGGCGGTAGTCGACATCGAGCCAGGCCAGGCTGACGCGGCCATCGGGCGCGATGACGAAGGTGGCGGGCACCGGCAGTTCCCAGCTGTCGTCGCCGTTGATGCCCGGCAGCGCCTTGCCGTTGGAGGTCAGCGCGTCCCGGATCTCCTGCGCCAGCGCATAGACGAGGCCGAAGCCGCGTGCGGCCGCATTGCCCACATCGCTGAGGACGCGGAAGGTGAGCGCGTTCATTTCCGCCGTGGAGAGCGAGCCGTCCGGCTGCTGCGGGGAGATGGCGACGAGGCTGGCGCCGAGTTCCGCGATGCGCGGCAGCACCGCCTGATAGGCCCGCAGCTGGATGTTGCAGTAGGGGCACCAGCCGCCGCGATAGAAGGTGACGACCACCGGCCCCTGGGCCAGCAGGCCAGAGAGGCTGACCGGCGTGCCGGTCGCATCGGGCAGGGTGAAACCGGGCGCCGTATCGCCGGCCTTCAGGGCCTTATCCGCCGCGAAGCTGGCGCGCAGCTCCTCGACCTTGGCGTCATAGAGGGCGGGCCGTCCGGCCGGTGCGGTGCGTTCGAACTCGGCCTTGAAGGCCGCGAGATCCGCGTCGAGTCCCATGAACAGGATCCTTTCCAGGGCCGGTGCGCCGTGGCGGGCCCGGCTGGCCTTTAGTTTTAGTATGATCGTTCTAATATGCAATAAGGCTTCGGCGATGGCAGAATGCGGCCACGCCCACCCACACGGACAATGGAATGGCCAGGCCCAGGGAATTCGACGAGGACGCGGTGCTGGACGCCGCGGTGCAGCGCTTCTGGAGCCACGGCTACGAGGCGACCTCCGTGCGCGACCTGATCGCGGGCACGGGGCTGACGGCGGCCAGCCTGTACAACGCCTTCGGCGACAAGCGCGCGCTCTATGGCCGCTCCCTCAGCCGCTATGTCGACAACAGCATCGACGACCGCATCCGCCGCTGCTCGGAACTGCCGCCGCGGGCGGGGGTGCGCGCCTTCCTGGCGGAGATCGTGGAGCGCTCCCTGGCGGACCCGGACCACAAGGGCTGCATGGTGGTGAATGCGGCGCTGGAGCTGGCCCCGCATGACGAGGAGTTCCGCAAGACGGTCGCCGGCGCCCTGGCCCGCATCGAGGGCTTCTTCCGCCGCAGCGTGGCGGCGGGCCAGGCCGACGGCACGATCGGGCGCGCCCTGCCGCCTGAGGCCCTGGCCCGGCACCTGCTGGGGGTGCTGATGGGCGTGCGCGTGCTGGCCCGCGCGCGGCCCGAACGGGAATTGCTGGAAGGGGTCATCGCCCCCGCGCTGGCGCTGCTGGATGCGCGCGGCGCGGGGGAATAGGCCCCTGCCCGGCCTCAGGGCAGCCTGGTCACGGCAGCCTGGACCTGACCCGCGCCACCCCGGCCTCGGCGCAGGCCTCGTCCCTGTCGCCGCCCGGCGCGCCGCCCACGCCCAGCGCCGCCACGATCTCCCCATGGGCCACGAAGGCGACCGCGCCCGCCAGCGGGATCACATTTGCCACCGAGGCCAGCGCCGCCCCGTTCGCCGGGTTGCGGGCCACCAGCGCCGCGAAGGCGCCGGCGGTCTGGAAGCGGAACACCGGCCCCAGCGTGACCACCGTATAGGCCTTGCGGAAGCTGGTATCGCGCGTGTGGATGGTCGCGCCATCCGTGCGCAGCACCACCTGCGGCACGCCGGAACTGTCCACCACCGTCACGCTCACCTCATGGCCGTTGGCCAGGCAGTGGCGCGCGGCCTCCTGCGCCGCCTCCAGCGCGAGGTCGAGCGGCAGGCGGTAGCCGCTGCGGTTCACCTGGGCGACGGCGGGTGCCGCCACCAGCAGCGCCGCGAGAAGCAGTCTGATCATCCCCCTGCCCCCCTCAGCCGAACTCGGCCAGGATCTCGGCCGCGACGGCGGGCGCGTGCTCGTCCAGCACGAAATGCCCGCCATCGAGCCAGACCAGCCGCGCGCCCGGCAGGTCGCGCCGATAGGCCTCGGCCCCTTCCGGGATGAAGAAGGGGTCGTGCCGGCCCCACAGGATCAGCGTGCGCGGCTGCCAGGTGCGGAAGGCCTGCTGCCAGGCCGGATAGGCCGCGACGTTGCTCTGATAGTCGGCCAGCAGGTCCAGATGCGCGCGGTCATGGCCCGGGCGGTCCAGCAGGGCCTGGTCCAGCGTCCAGTTGTCGGGGCTCACGGCCTCCGGGTTGCGGGCGCCGACCTGATACTGGAAGCGCGTGGTCTCGGCCGCCAGGAAGCCGCGCGCGGCGGCCTCGGTCGTCGCGTTGCGCTCCTGCCACAGCGGCAGGAACACCTGCTTCGGCATCTCCCCCACGCCTTCCAGATAGGCGTTGGTGTTCTGGATGACGAAGCCCACCACCTGCTCCGGGCGCTCGGCGAACAGGCGGAAGCCCACCGGGCCGCCGTAATCCTGCATGTAGTAGATGGCGGAGGTGACCCCCAGATGCTCCAGCAGGGCGCGCACATGGCGGGTAAGGTTCGCGAAGCTGTAGTCGAACTCCCCGGCGGCAGGCGCCTCGGACTGGCCGAAGCCGATCAGGTCGGGCGCCACCACATGGAAGCGCGCGGCCAGGCGCGGGATCAGGTCACGGAACATGAAGGAGCTGGCGGGAAAGCCGTGCAGCAGCAGGATGGTCTGCCGCGCCGGGTCCCCGGCCTCGCGCCAGAAGACGCTGCGGCCCAGGATGGAGGCCGTGCGGTGGCGGATGGTCGCGGTCATGGCCGGTACCCCGCTCAGGCCTGGGCCGGCGCGGGCGGGAAGTCCACCGGCGTGCGCGCCACGTTGTTGACCAGGTTGGTCAGGCCGTTCAGCGCCACGGTCAGCACGATCTCCAGCACCTCGGCATCGGTGAAGCCGGCGGCCTTCACCTGGGCCAGTTCCTCATTCGTGATTTGGCCGCGATGCTGCGCCACCCGCGCGGCGAAGGTGACGGCGGCATCGGCGCGCGCCTCCAGCGAATGGCCCAGGCGGTTCGCCGCGATTTCCTCGGGCGGCAGCCCGGCCAGCCTGGCGCCCAGATAGGCATGCGCCGAGAGGCAGTATTCGCAGCCGTTCACCTGCGCCACGGCAATGGCGATGCGCTCACGCAGCGGCGCGTCCAGCGTGCGGGACAGCGCGCCGCTGAGGCCCAGCGCGGCCTCCAGCCCTGCGGGGCTGAGGGCGAGCAGGCGATAGAGGTTGGGCACGCTGCCGAGCTTGCGGGCAAGCCCGTCGAGCAGCGGGCGGGAGGCGGCCGGGGTGTCCTCCGGGCCGGGAAGCGGAATGCGGGACATGGGAAGCTCCTGAAGGGCGCGCCGAAATGGCCGCCGTGCCGCGCCATGTCGTGCTTGCAACGATCGGGATAATCCGGCGATACAGCACTTCATTCATGTGGGATCGGCACGAATGGACCGGCTGGACAGCCTGCGCACCTTCATTGCCGTGGCCGAGCACCAGAGCTTCGCCAAGGCCGCCCGGCAGCTGCGCATGTCCCCCAGCGCCGCAAGCCGCGCCGTCAGTGACCTGGAGCGCGCGCTGGGCGTGCTGCTGCTGCGCCGCAGCACCCGCGCCGTCGCGCTGACGCCCGAGGGTGCCGCCTATCTGCAGCGCTGCCTGCCCGCCCTGGCCGAGCTGGAGGACGCCGCCCGCGACCTGCGCGGCGAGGAGACGGAGCCGCAGGGCCAGCTGATCGTGACCGCCCCCGTGGTGTTCGGGCGCATGCATGTGTTGCCGGTGTGCCTGGCGCTGATGCGCCGCCACCCCAGGCTGACCATCCGGCTGACGCTGCTGGACCGTCTGGTGCGGCTGGTGGAGGAAGGGGTCGATGTCGCCCTGCGCATCGCGGAGCTGCCGGACAGCGCCCTGCATGCCGTGCGCGTGGCGGAGGTCCGGCGCGTGCTGGTGGCCAGCCCGGCCTGGATCGCGGCGCATGGCACACCGGACAGCCCCGCCGCGCTGGCGCACCACGCCCAGCTGGTCTTCGACAATTTCGCGCCCCAGGGCGAATGGCGCTTCGGGCCCGAGGGGCGGCCCGCCATCCGCCTTTCCCCCCGCCTGCTGAGCAATGACGTGGAGGCCGTGGTCACCGCCGCGCTGGAGGGGATGGGGATAGCCCGCGTGCTGTCCTATCAGGTGGAGGCGCATGTGGCGGCCGGCCGCCTGGCCTATGTGCTGAGAGAGGCCGAGCCGCCGCCCGTGCCGGTGCATCTGGTGTTCCAGGCCGGGCGCGCCCGTGCACCGAAGCTGCGCGCCTTCGTCGCCGCACTGCGTGCCCATGCGCAGGCCGTGGGGATCGACGCGCGGTAACCTTCACGCGCGCCCCGGCGAACACCCCGCGAACCCAGAGGCCGCAGGACCGCCCATGCCCTTACCGAACCCCGTCCGCCACGCCTGGGCCTGCGGCGCCCTGATGGCGGCGCTGCTCCTCTGCGCACCGGCGCGGGCGCAGGATGGCGGCATGGTCACGGTGCCGGCCGCCGGGGAAGTGCCCGCCACCGTCGAACGCCTGTCGGCCGCGGTAAGGCAGGCCGGCTGGGTGGTGTTCACCACCATCGACCATGCCGCCGCAGCGCATGACGTGGGCATGGCGCTTCGGCCGCGCATGGTGCTGCTGTTCGGCAACCCGCGCGCCGGCACGCCGGGCATGGCGGCCACCCCCACCCTGGCGCTGGACCTGCCGATGCGGGTGCTGGTCTGGCAGGATGATGCCGGCCACACGCGCATCACCCGCAGCACCGGCCAGGACCTGGCCCGGCGCCTGTTCGCCCGCCATGGCGTGACCATCCCGCCCGAGGGCCAGGCCCAGACCGAGGCCTTCCTCGACACGCTGGTCCGGCAGGCGGCGCAATAGCATGGCCGGCGTGCCCTGGGCGCTGCTGGCCGCGGCCGTGCTGACGGGGGCGGTGTTCGTGCGGCTCGGCTACGGCTTCACCGGCGGCTTCCGTGCCTTCCTTGAGGAAGGCGACGCTCGCGCGCTGGGTGCGGCCTTCATCGTGCCCGCCGTGGCGGCACCGGTCATCATCCCGGTCGCGTCCCTGGCCGAGGGCTATAGCCGGTTTCTGGCGCCGGTCGGCGTCTCGCTGCTGCTGGGTGCCGCCATCTTCGGGGTGGGCATGCAGCTGGCGGGCGGCTGCGGGTCGGGAACGCTGGTCGGTGTCGGGCGCGGCTC
Organism: Rhodovarius crocodyli; assembly: GCF_004005855.1. Classification (GTDB taxonomy): domain Bacteria; phylum Pseudomonadota; class Alphaproteobacteria; order Acetobacterales; family Acetobacteraceae; genus Rhodovarius; species Rhodovarius crocodyli. Next base: position 10,434 of record NZ_SACL01000007.1, on the reverse strand, counting down.
TCGTCGCATGCTGGTGGCGTTGCCCTTCTTCTGCCTGGGCGGGTTGCTGGGCAGCCTGGCCCTGCCCGCGGCGCTGGCCTGGCCCGGCATCGGCGTGGTGGACCTGGCCGAAAGGCTCGGCATCTGGGGCGGGCTGGCCGCCACCGAGTTGCTGCTGCTGGCCGGCGCGGCCCTGGTGCTGCGCGGGCAGCGCCCCTCCGCGCGAGGGCTATGGGCCGGGGCGGTGGTCGGGCTGCTGGCGGCGCTGCTGTTCCTGGTCGGCGGCCAGCCCTGGGGCGTCACGCTGGGCCTGACGCTGTGGGGTGCCAAGGCGGTGCAGGCCATGGGCATCGGCCTGCACGGCTTCGCCTTCTGGTCCGACCCGGGCATGGCCGAGGCACTGGCCGGCCCCTGGCTGGACCTGCCGGCCTCGGCCACCGACCTGGGGATCATCCTGGGCGCGCTGCTGGCCGCGGCTGCCGGCGGCCGGCTCGGCCTCAGCACGCCCATCGGCGGGCGCGCGGTGCTGGAGGCCGCGGCGGGCGGGTTGCTGATGGGTATCGGCGCGCGGCTTTCCTTCGGCTGCAACATCGGCGCCTTCGTGGGGGGCGCGTCCTCCGGCAGCCTGCACGGCTTCGTGTGGGTCCTTGCCGTGCTGCCCGGCTGCAAGCTGGGCATCCTGCTGCGGCAGGCCGGGCGCGGCCCGGCCCGCGCTAGTCCAGCCGCAGGTTCAGCCGCCGCACCAGCTCGCGTTCCTGAATGACCTGGCGGCGCGCGAAATCGCTGTAGGTCTCGCTGTCCATGTACATCACCGGCTGGTCCAGCCCGTCCAGATAGGCAAGGGATTCCGGGCGGAGCAGGGCCTCCTTGAAGGCATCGTGCAGCACGCGCACCACGCCCGCATCCATGCCCCTGGGCCCCGCGATGCCATAGGGCGAGGTGGCGACGATGTCGTAGCCGATCTCACGCAGGGTGGGCGCATCCGGGTAGCGGCGAATGCGCTCGGGCGTCCAGACATTCAGCAGCCGCAACCGCCCGTCCAGCACCAGCTGCGACCAGTGGCTGGCGGTGGCGACGGCGTCGATGGTGCCGCTCAGCAGCGCGCTCGTCAGCTCGGCACCGCCGCGATAAGGCGCATGCAGCCAGTCGATGCCCTCCGTCCCCGCGATACGGTCCATCACCACATGCGGCTCCGTCCCGACGCCGGGCGAGCCATAGGTCACGGCCCCCGGCCGGGCCCGCGCGGCCGCCACCAGATCGGCCCATGTCCGATAGGGTGAATCGGCCCTGACCACGACACCGAAGGGATAGCCGGTGAGGCAGATGATGTAGGTGAAGTCCGCCACCGGGTCATAGGGCGGGCGCGCGCTCATGAAGGGAACGCGGAACACGGAGCCCGGCATCTGCGCCAGGCTGTGGCCGTCCGGCGCCTCGGTGCTGACCGCGCGGGCGGCGAGCGTGCCGTTCGCGCCCGCCTTGCTCTCGATCACGACCGGCTGGCCCAGCCGCGGCGCCATCAGCTCCGCCAGCACCCGCGTATAGACATTGGGGCCCGGCGCCCAGGCGCCGAAGATGCGGATGGGGCGGCTGGGGAAGGCCCTGGGCTGGGCGCGGGCCGCGCCCGTCGACAGAAAGGGCATGCCGAGCAGGCCGCGACGCGGCGCCGTGCCGATGGACATCTGTTCCTCCCGTGGTCGCTTTTGCGACGCATGGCGGGACGCTAACCGATCGGTCAGCGTGCTACAATGCACTTCACGCCGCGCCTGCGGCGGTGCATAGCGGAAAAAGCACGGCACACCGGACGTCCGGTTGGTCGTTCCACTGGATGCGCAGGAGAGACCCATGGCGCGCGCCGCGACCAGGCCAGCCACGACGCCCGAGGCGGGCGACGCGGCCGAACGCATGCTGCAGATCCTGTCCGAAGCCTCGCGCCTGTTCGCCACCAACGGCTATGACGGAACCTCGATGCGCGACATCGCGCTCGCCTGCGGCATCTCGAAGTCGCTGCTCTATCACCACTTCACCGACAAGGACGAGATCTTCGCCAAGGTCACGCTCGGCTCGACGCGGGAGCTGTACCACTACGTGTTCGACCGCCTGCCTGAGGCCGGGCCGGCCGAGCGCGTGCGCCGCTTCATGACCGCGACCGGCGAGTATTTCCAGAAATACCGCTGGGCCTGGATCGCCTCCACCACCGCTTTCTGGAACGACCCCGAGCAGCGGCGCCAGAAGGAACGCATGATGTGGCGCGACCAGTATGAGGGGCTGATCCGCACCCTGATCCAGGAGGCGATCGACGCCGGGGAGTTCCGCCCGGTGGATGTGCCCCTCACGGGGCGGCTCATCCTGTCGTCGCTCAACTGGATGCACCGCTGGTACCGCCCCGAGAAGGGCATGGCGCCGCCGCAGATCGCCGACGCCTATTGCGACATGATCTTCAACGGGCTGGTCGCGCCGCGATGAGACGGACGGCGCCCGGGTCGTTGCGCTCATCCATCCGCGCCTCATAGGTCAGGTCCGCGCGCATCGCCCAGATGGCGTTCTGCAGATAGAGCGGCACGATCATCCCGTCATCGAGTGCCGCCAGCGAGGCGCGGCGCAGCAGCTCCTCACGCTTCGCGTCATCCATCTCGGCCTGGGCGGCGGCCAATTCACGGTCCATCGCGGGGTTGGAATAGAGCAGGCGGTTGGCCGGGCCATGGCCCGCATCGCGGTCAGGCGTGCGCAGCACGGAATTCAGCAGCACCGAGACCTCGCCCGTCGAATTGCCCCAGGTCAGCAGGGCGGCGGGCGCCTCGCGCCGGGTGGCGCGGCCGATGAAGGTGGCATAGGGCTGGGCCTCCACCGTCGTGCGCACGCCGATGCGCGTCCACATCTGCCCCACCGCCTGCACGATGCGCGCATCGTTCATGTAGCGGTCGTTGGAGCCGATCAGCGTCAGCTGGAACCCCTGCGGATAGCCCGCCTCCGTCAGCAGGCGGCGCGCGGCGTCGGGGTCCGCGGCCGGGATCGGGCGGCCGGGGATGGAACTGTAGGTGTCGGGCGGCATGAACTGGGTGGTGGCCAGCGCCGCGCCCTCCATCACGCGCTCCACCAGCTGGCGGCGGTCCAGGGCCAGGTTCAGGGCGCGCCGGACGCGGATGTCCGACAGCGGGTTGGCCTGCAGGGGCTGGCCGTCATGGCCTGACAGCAGCGGCACCGGCGCCTGGCGGGTGCCGTCCAGCGTCAGGTACATCACGCGCAGGCTCGTCGCCTCCGCGATGCGGAAGCGGCGGTCGCGCTTCAGGCGTTCCAGGTCGCTGGTGGAGATCTGGTCGATGATGTCCACATCGCCCGCCAGCAGGGCCGCCGTGCGGGCCGCGTCGTTGGTGATCATCCGGTAGGTGACGTTGGCCCAGTACGGGCGCTCGCCCCAATAGGCGTCGTTGCGCGCGAAGGCGATGCGGTCGCCCAGCGCATGCGCGCTCAGCCGGAAGGGCCCGGTGCCGATGGCGAAGCGGCCGCTGTTGAACTCGGGCGTCGTCGCCTGCGCATGCAGGCGGCGGCTGAGGATCATCACCTGCGACAGATAGGTCGGCAGCAGCGGCGCGGGCCCGGCCGTGTGCAGGCGGAAGGTGCGGTTGTCGATCACCTCCACCCGCTCCACCGACCGCGTCAGCGCGGAGAAGGAGGCCCCCGGCCCCCGGATGGTCGGGATGCGCTCGAAGGTGAAGGCGATGTCGTCGGGCACCAGGGGCGTGCCGTCATGGAAGCGCACGCCCTCTCGCAAGGTGAACTCCCACACATTGTCGCCGATGGCGCGCCAGCTTTCCGCCAGGCCAGGGCGCAGCTGGGCGCGCGCGTCGGTGTTCACCAGCGGGTCGAACAGCATCTGCGCGACCTCGTTGTTGGAACGCAGCAGGTGATAGTGCGGGTCGAGCGAGGAGACCGGGGCGCCCGCGCCCATGGTCAGGTTCTGCGCGAGGGCCGGGTTGCAGGCGATCGCGGCCAGGCCGGCGGCCAGCCGGCATGCAGCTCTGAACATGCGTTTCTCCCATTGCCGGTCATGCTGCATCTGCGAGATACGTGCTGACCGATCGGTCTGTTCCCGCGACGCTATGGCGGGCACGCCAGCGAGGCAAGCCATGATTTTCCCGAATCCGTCTTGCGCGTCTCGTCGGAGTGTTTCACCTTTCGCTGACCGACCGGTCAATCAATGACCCGCAGAAGCGGGCAGGACAGGCGGCGGAGGGAAACGGGTATGACCATCGGCATGTCACGGCGCCTGCTGTTCGGCGGCGCAGGTGCGGCACTCGCGGCACCGGCTTTCGTCCCGGCATGGGCCCAGGCCTTCCCCACGCGGTCCCTGCGCATGATCGTGCCCTTCGTGCCGGGCGGCGGCGCCGACGCCACCGCCCGCATCGTGGCCGACCCCATGGGTGCCGAGCTGGGCCAGCCCGTGGTCGTGGAGAACCGCGGCGGCGCGGGCGGCACCATCGGCACTCAGGCCGTGGCCCAGGCACCGGCCGATGGCTACACGCTGCTCTACGGCACGCCGGGCCCGCTGATCACCAACCCGCATCTGATGTCCCTGCCCTATGACGCGGAAAAGGACTTCGCGCCGGTCAGCCTGCTGGTGCGCGGCGCCTATGTGATGGCCGTGCATCGCGACGTGCCGGCCCGCAACGTGGCGGAGCTGATCGCCCTGGCCAGGGCGAACCCCGGCTCCGTCAGCTATGCCAGCGCGGGCGTGGGCGCCGGCAGCCATCTGGCGGGTGAGCTGCTGGCCATGCGCGCCGATGTGCGCCTCGCCCATGTGCCCTATCGCGGCACCGGCCAGGCGATCCAGGACGTGGCGGCCGGCCGCGTCACCATGTCCATCGACAGCTACGGGCCCATGCAGCCGCTGCTGCAGGCCGGCAACATGCGCGCCATTGCCGTCACCAGCGCCGAGCGCATGCCCGAGCTGCCGGATGTGCCCACCATCGGGGAAACCATCCCGGGCTTCGAGGTGGGGGTCATCAACTACCTCTGCGTCCGCAGCGGCACGCCCGAGCCCATCATCCGCCGACTGAATCAGGCGGTGGTGCGCGTGCTGAACGACCCGGAGGTGAAGGAGCGCCTGCGCCTCGCGGGTTCCAGTGCCCCTGCCCCCAGCACGCCCGAGGAGCTGGGCGCCATGCTGCGCCGTGAATCCAACACCTGGGGCGAGGTCATCCGCCGCGCCGGCATCCGTGCCGGCTGAGCCCCTCAATCATTCTGGAGAGAACCATGTCCGCTGATGTCGTGAAGCTCGAAGTCGCCGATGGCGTCGCCCTCGTCACGCTGAACCGCCCGCCGGTGAATGCGGTGAACCGCGCGGTGCGCGACCGCCTGATCCAGATCTTCGACGAGGCGACGGACCGCGACGACATCCGCTGCCTGGTGCTGACCGGCCAGGGCAACATCTTCTCGGCCGGCGCCGACCTGAAGCAGCGGCCCGATCCCTCCGTGCCCGGCCAGTATTGGGACCATAACCGGGTGACGCGTGAGACCGGCAACGCCATCCGCGAATGCGCCAAGCCCGTGATCGCGGCGGTGAACGGTGGCGCGATGGGCGCGGGCTTCGGCCTCATGGCTTCCTGCGACATCTTCATGGCGTCCGAGAACGCCTTCTTCTCCATGCCCGAGATCGATGTGGGCCTGGCCGGCGGGGCCGCGATGATCCGTGAGTTCTTCTCCCGCTCCTTCGCGCGGCGGATCATGTTCACGGGCGACCGCATCCCGGCGGCCGAGCTGTATCGGCTGGGCGTGATCGACAGCGTCTGGCCGCAGGAGGAGCTGGTGCCGGCCGCGATGAAGATGGCCGCCCGCATCGCGGAGAAGAGCCCGCTCGGCATCAAGTATGCCAAGAACAGCTGCAATTTCGTGGAGCTGATGTCGCCGAAGGACGCCTACCGCTTCGAGCAGAACTTCACCTACGAGCTCTCCAAGACCGAGGACGCGAAAGAGGCCCGCACCGCGCAGCTCGAAAAGCGCAAGCCGGTCTTCAAGGGGCGCTGAGCCATGGCCGCCCCAGTCGATTACGAGGCCTTCCGCGCAGAGGTGCGCGACTTCGCGATGAGCCGTTGCCCGCCCGAGATCCGGGCGGTGGTGGCCACCTATCGCAAGCTGTCGCGCAAGATCTGGTACCCCTGGCAGAAGATCCTGTTCGAACACGGCTGGGGCGCGCCGGGCTGGCCGAAGCAGTATGGCGGCACCGGCTGGGACCTGAAGCAGCGGCACATCTTCGATGAGGTGATGGCCGAGTGCGACTGCCCGCCGCAATACCATCACGGGCTGCGGCACCTCGGCCCCGTCATCATCGAATTCGGGTCCGAGGAACAGAAGCAGCGCTTCCTGCCCGGCATCCTGAACGGCACGGACTGGTGGTGCCAGGGCTATTCCGAGCCCGGGGCGGGGTCGGACCTCGCCTCTCTGCGCACCACGGCGCGGCGCGAGGGCGATGAGTATGTGGTGGAGGGCCAGAAGACCTGGACCTCCCACGCGCAAGAGTCGGACTGGATGTACACGCTGGTCCGCACCTCGAAGGAGGCGAAGAAGCAGCAGGGCATCAGCCTGCTGCTGATCCCGCTGAATTCTCCCGGCATCACCATCCGCCCGATCCGCACCATCGACGGCTGGCACCATGTGAACGAGGTGTTCCTGGACCAGGTGCGTGTGCCGGTGGCCAACCGGGTGGGCGAGGAAGGCCAGGGCTGGACCTATGGCAAGTTCCTGCTGGAGCGGGAGCGGCTGGGCGGCGCCAATGTCGCCCCCGCGATGAAGAACCTGGAGCGCACCCGCGCCCTGATCGAACGCGAGTTGGCGAGCCCCGCCCAGGCGCCCAAGCGCGCCTCGCTGGAGGAACGCCTGCTGCTGGCCGAGGCCGAGCTGCGCGGCGCCCAGGCGCTGGGGCAGGAGGCGGTGGCAGCCACCATGGAAGGCCGCCCGCTCGGCCTGCTGCCCTCCGTGCTGAAGCTCGGCACCAGCGTGACGGCGCAGCATGTCAGCGAAATCGCGCTGGATGCGGTGGGTGAGCGTCTGGCGCCACGCTTCCGCCCCACCAGCGCAAACGCCGAGGCACCGGGCATCGAGTGGGTGCAGAACTACCTCTATGGCCGCGTCCGCACGATCTATGGCGGCAGCAGCGAGGTGCAGAAGAACGTCATCGCCAAACAGCTTTTCGGGTCCTGACCATGTCCTTCACACCGACACCCATCGTGGGCGGGGATGCCTTCGAGCAGGCCTGCGCCATCGGCCTGGAAGCCGACCGCGAACTGGCGCTGAGCGCCGATCCGGCCGCGACGCTGCGGAAATACTGGGATGAGATCGTGGCCCAGGGCTGGCTGGAAGCCGAGGGCGAACTGGCCGACCTGGCGGCGCTGGCGGGGGGCGCCGGGCGCGGCGGGCTGCCGCTGCCGGTGGCGCTGAGCTGCGGCGTCATCCCGTTCCTGCTGGGCAGGCGGCGCGATCTGCTGGAACACCGCATCGCGCTGATCCTGCCGGAGGCGGCCGTGGACGACCCGGCCGACGCGCTGCGGCTGGAGGGCGGCCGGCTGACCGGCGCCGTGGTGGGCATCGAGACTCCGCCCGACCCCACCCATGTGCTGGTGGTGCTGGACGATGCGCTGCTGTTCGCGCCGGTCGATGGCGTCACGCGCTATCAGCGCATCGACGCCAAGCCGGCCGCCGATTTCCGCTTCAACGGCACGCCTGTGGAGGTGCTGGAAAGCGGCATCACCGCCCGCGCCGAACAGGCCCGTGACCTGGGCGCGCTGCTGACCTGCATCGAGGCGGTCTCGGCGGCGGGCGCCGTCATCGAGCAGACCATCGCCTATCTGCTGAACCGCGTGCAGTTCGGCGTGCCGCTGGCCACCCACCAGGCGCTGCGCCACCGCGTGGCCGAGATGTATGTGGAATACGAGAACCTTCGCGGCCTGGCCGCCCAGGCCCTTCGCCACGGCAGCGAGGAATGGCGCGACATCGCCTTCGCCAAGCTGCGGCTGGGTGAGGCCGGGCGCTTCATCGCCCAGGCCGCCATCCAGTGCCATGGCGGCATGGGCATGACGGAGGATGTGGCCGCCATCCGTCTCGCGCGCCGCATCATGATGGCCGAATTCGAATACGGCGACCGCAGCTTCCAGATGCGCCGGCTGCTCGACGCGCATCGCGCCGCCGCCTGAGGGAAACACCATGCACGAACTGGCAAAGATGTTCCGCCCGCAATCGGTGGCGGTGGTGGGCGCCTCGGGCGACCCGGAGAAGCTGGGCGGCCGCGCGCTGCTGCACCTCAAGACGCTGGGCTACACCGGCCGCATCTATCCCATCAACGTGAGCGCGGCGGAGGTGCAGGGACTGCCGGCCTTCCGCAGCGTGATGGATCTGCCGGAGGTGCCGGATTGCGCGCTGATCCTGCTGCCGGCGGGCCTCGTCGCGAAGGCCGTCGAGGATTGCGCCGCCAAGGGGGTGAAGCACATGCAGGTGCTGTCCTCCGGCTTCGCGGAGGAGGGCGGCGAGGGTGTGGCCATGCAGCAGCGCCTGGCCGAGCAGGCCCGCGCCCATGGCATCCGCTTCACCGGGCCGAACTGCCTGGGCAGCATCAGCCCGCCGGACGGGTATTTCGGCACCTTCTCCTCGCTGTTGGCCACCGCCAGGCCCGGCCCGGGCACGGTGGGGGTGGCGACGCAGAGCGGCGCCTATGGCTCACACATCTACGCCGTGGCGGGGTTCCGCGGCATCGGCATCAGCCGCGCCATCGCCACCGGCAATGAGGCCGATGTGGATGTGGCCGCCGCCATCGACTACCTGGCCGAGGACCCTGGCACCAAGGTGATCTGCGCCTCTCTGGAGGGCTGCACCAATGGCGACGGGCTGCGCCGCGCGCTGCTGAAGGCCGCCGCCGCGAAGAAGCCCGTCATCATCATGAAGGTCGGCAGCACCGAGGTGGGGGCGGCCGCCGCCGCGACCCATACCGGGTCGCTGGCCGGCGAGGATCGGGTGATCGACACCGTGTTCCGCGAATGCGGCGCGCTGCGTGTCTCCTCCATCGAGGAGATGCTGGATGTCGCCTATCTGTGCTCCGTCGGGCCCAAGCCGCCGAGCGCGGGGGTGGGCATCCTGAGCGTGTCGGGCGGCATCGGCGTGCTGATGGCCGATGCCTGCGTCGAGAACGGACTCGAAGTGCCGGCCATGCCGCCCGAGGTGCTGGCGGAGATCCGCGCCGTGCAGCCCATGGCGGGCGGGCGGAACCCGATCGACACCACGGCGCAGCTCGCGGGGCGCCTGCATGTGGTGGAGACCATCAGCCAGACCATGATGCGGGGCTCCGAGCTCGGCGCCGTCATGTTCTATCTGGCGCATCTGGGGCGCGACCTGAAGCGCTTCCCGCCGCTGGCCAAGGCGTTGACGGGGCTGCGACGGGACTTCCCGGACCGCACCGTGGTGGCGGTGATGACGCATGTGGACGAGGTGCGCCTGGCGCTTGAGGCCGAGGGCATCGCCGTGTTCGAGGACCCCAACCGCGCCGTGCGCGCCGTGGCGGGTGCCGAACGGTTGCTGCGGCTGCAGGCGGGTGCAGCGGCCGTGCCCGAGATCGAGGCCGCCGCGCCGCTGGGGCTGTCGGTGGCGAATGAGGCCGAGGCGAAGCGCCTGATCGCCGCGGCCGGCGTGCCTGTGCCGGCCGAGCATGCCTGCGCCGACGCACAGGCCGCGGTCGCGGCTGCCGATACGCTCGGCTATCCGGTCGTGCTGAAGATCCTTTCGGACGACATCGCCCACAAGACGGAAGTGGGCGGCGTGCTGCTGAACCTGGCCGATGCCGAGGCGGTGGCGGCCGGCTTCGCCACGCTGATGGAACGCGCCCGCAGGGCGCGCCCTGATGCACGTCTGGACGGGGTGCTGGTGGCGACCATGCTGAAGGGTGGCGTGGAGACGATCATCGGCACGCTGCGCGACCCCGTTTTCGGCCCGATGGTGATGTTCGGGCTGGGCGGCGTGGCGGTGGAGCTGTTCAAGGACGTGGCCTTCGCCAGCGCGCCGCTGACGCGGGAGCGGGCCGGGAAGCTGATCGCGGCGTCTCGGGGCGCCAGGTTGCTGGAAGGCTGGCGCGGCGGGCCGCCGCTGGACAGAAGCGCCCTGATCGATGCGCTTGTCGCGCTGTCCCGCTTCGCGGCCGCCCATGCCGAGGTGGAGAGCGTGGAGGTGAACCCCTTTCTGGTCCGGGAGAAGGGCGCCGTGGCGCTGGATGCGCTGGTGAGCTTCGGTGGCGGGTAGGAGAGTATTGTTTCTAGAACGCGAAAACCCCACCAGGTGAGCTGGTGGGGCTGAATTGGATGCGGGGACAGGATTTGAACCTGTGACCTTCAGGTTATGAGCCTGACGAGCTACCGGGCTGCTCCACCCCGCGGTAAAAGTGGAAAAACTCTCTGGTTAGGTGGTCTGGCGGCGACCGACTCT
>NZ_SACL01000006.1 GCF_004005855.1 Rhodovarius crocodyli | reverse complement strand
CGTGCAGCCCGGGGACGTCGCTGATGGCGCTGTCGGCGGGCATGATCCAGAGGATGGCGCCGGGGTTGGTTTCCTCGGCCAGGATGGCGGCGGCGGCGATGGCGGGTGCGCTGTTGCGGGCGACGGGTTCGAGCAGGATGCGCGCGCCCGGGACCTCGACCTCGCGCAGCTGCTCGGCGACGAGGAAGCGGTGCGATTCGTTGCAGACGACGATGGGGGCGCCGAAGCCCGGGCCATGGGCGCGCAGGGCGGTGTCGGCCAGCAGGGTCTGCTCGCTGACCAGGGGCCAGAACTGCTTGGGATAGGTTTCACGCGAGAGGGGCCACAGCCGCGTCCCCGAACCGCCGGACAGAATGACCGGGATGATGGTGCTCGTGCTGCTCGTCATGAAGGAAAGCTCGCTGTCGCAATGGGTGGGCGGCATCGGATCCGGGGCGATAGGCTTGCCGAAGGACGCTGTTATGAGTGTATAGCCTTGAATTATGTCATCAATGCGCGCCGAAGCTGGCCTTGATCGGCCGCTGCACCTGATCGACGGGCATAATCTCGCCCTCAGCCAGGGTACGGGCATCGCGACCTACGCGCGCGGCATGGCCGCTGCCCTCGATGGGCTGGGGGCCTCGCACGGGATCGTGGGGGGCGCCGATCCCGGCCGCTCCACCCGGCCCGGGCGGGTCGGCGGCGCCTTGCGGCTGGTCCGGCGCCTCGCGCTCAGGGGCGGCATTGCGTGGCGCGGCGGGCTGCCGCTGCGGCAGGATACGCCGGATTGCCCGATGCCGGCGGGGCTGCCGCCGGGCGGGGCCTCCTTCACGGCACGCGACTGTTTCGGGCTGGCCCATCTGGGTCTGCGCGCCGGCGGGGGCATGCTGGAACTGCTGCCCGAGGGGCGCCCGCCCGCCGTGATGCACTGGACCTATCCCACCGCGCTGCATCTCAAGGGGGCGCCCAACCTCTATTCCGTGCTCGACCTGATCCCGTTGCTGATGCCGGAGACGGTGCTGATGGACATCCCGCTGCATCGGCGCCTGCTGGGGCTGATCGCGGCAAGGGCCGATCACATCGTCACGATCAGCGAATGGTCGCGCCGGGACATCATCCGCGAGTTGGGCGTGGCTGAGGATCGGGTGACCAACACCTGGCTCGCGGTCGACCCCGACCCCGAGGCGCTGGCCATGCCGCCCGACCGGATCGCGGCGCTGCTCGGCCGGCACGGCCTCTCGTCGCAGGGTTATTTCCTGTTCTTCGCCGCGATCGAGCCGCGCAAGAACCTACGCCGGCTGATCGAGGCGCATCTGGCCAGCGGCGTGGCGGCGCCGCTCATCGTCGTCGGCAAGAAGGCCTGGCTGTGGGAGCGCGAGCTTGAGGCGCTGGCCGGCCGCGAGAACTCCCCGGACGGGCGGGTTCGCCTGTTGGGCCATCTGCCGCGCGCGGAGCTGATGGCGCTGGTGCGGGGGGCGCGGGCCGCCTGCTTTCCGTCCTTGTATGAAGGCTTCGGCCTGCCGGCGCTGGAGGCCATGGCCCTCGGCACGCCGGTGCTGACCAGCACGGCTTCCTGCATGCCGGAGGTGGTGGCCGACGCCGCGATGTGCGTCGATCCGCTCTCCGTCCAGGCGATGGCCGAGGCGCTGCGTGCCCTGGATCAGGGGGCGGAACTGCGCGCGCGGCTGGCAGCGGCCGGGCCCGGGCGTGCCGCCTTCTTCTCCGCCGCGGCCTATCGTGAGAGGCTGGGCATGCTTCTCGGCAGGCTGGGGCTTCACCCGGGCGCCCATTGACCCATACCGCCGGGCCGTCTTTTGTGGCGCCGGCATCCGCAACGGAGGCATGCTTGGCCGCCATTACCGCCGCCGAACTGATCGTGGGCACCGACCATGATTTCGTGGTGAACCTGTACCTGGCCCTGCTGGACCGCTGGCCGGACGAGGCGGGCTACGAGCATTTCATGGAGCGCGTGCGCGACAAGCCGGAGGAGCGGCCCGGCGCCATCCACTATATGGCGCAGTCGCCCGAGGCGCTGAGCCGCGGCCGGCATATGCCCATGCCCGATCCGCTGGTGCCCGGCGACCCGCAGCGCGCCCTGGCGGCGCAGATGGACCTGCGCAGCAGCTTCCTGTTCGCGCGCATGAACGAGTTGAAGGACCGCCCGAAATCCGAGGCGGCCGACCCGGCCATAGCCCCGCTGGTGCGTGAGCTGCGGGCCGAGATGGCGGCCCTGCGCAGGGAGATGCGCGAGGAACTGGCGGCCATCGCGGGCCGCCTGACCCAGCCCCCCGCCGCCGAGGCCGCCGTGCCGGCCGCCGCCGCGCGGGAGGAATGGGCCGATCTCCTCTCTCTGGCCGAGGCGCGGATGGAGATGCGCCTGCGTGCCCTGGAGAGGCGCCTGCCTTGATGCCGGAGGCCCGGGCGCGGCTGGTCGTCGCGGCGCCGCTCGGCGGGCCCGCGGGCGCGCGGCTGGCGCCGTTGCTGCAGGCCATCGCCAGGCTGGTGCCCACGATGTTCCTGGCGGCGCGCCAGCTGGATGTTGATCTGGCCCCGGGCCGCTGCCTGCCGCTTGCCGCCTGGCAGTTGGATAATGAGCTGGCCGTCCTGCCGCACCTGCATATCCTGGCGGATGATCCGGCCGCAGAGGCCGCGCTGCGCGCCGCGCTGTTCCGCCCGGGGCATGTGGTGCTGGCCGATGCCGGGCTGGCGCGTCTGTATCGCGGCATGACGGTGGGGCAGGGGCGCCCGCTGCTGTGGGAACGGATGCTGGCCGAGGGCCATGGGCCCGCCGCCCGCCGCCTGGCCGGCTCAGGCTTCGAGGCGTCGGCGCTGCGCCTCATGCCCATGCTGGAGGCGGCGACGGCGGGCGCGATCTCGCTCGGGCTGCTGCATCCGGCAGCACTCGCCGGGCTGCCGGCGAGCCATGCGGCGCGCCTGTTGCCGCCGGGCTTCCCGCCCATGCCCGCGATGACGCGTGCCGAGGCCTGCGCGGCGCTCGGGCTCGGCGAAGGGCCGCATGTTCTGGTCACGGGCCCCGACACCCCCCGCCGCCATGCCCTGGAGGAGGCCGTGCGTGCGGCCGATGCCAACCCCATCCTGCCTGATGCCGGGGGACTCGCGCCGATCGCCGCGGATGCGCTGCTCGCGCTCGACCTGCCCCTCTCGGCCTGGGACCAGCCCCTGATGGAGACGGCGCTGTCGGCGGGCACGCCCATCCTGACCTGGGCGGAGGGGCCCGGTTCCGATCATTGGCCCGAACCCGCCGTGCTGCGGCTGGAATTCGCGGCGGTGGAAGCCGCCATGCCCCCCGTCACCGCCGCCCTGCGCGCGCTGCTGGCCAGCCTTGCGCCCAGGGGGCTGGCGGCACGGCAACACGCGGCCGCGCATGGCCCCGATGCGCTGGCGCGGCAGATGCTGGCGGGCATTCCGGGTTGTCTGGCGGGGGCTGCCACCCCATAACGGGGCGATGCGCAGGCCAAGGGGTGGCTCCCGCCCCGACCCATCCAACCCGACCCGTCCATGCGAGGCCCCGGACTGCCCGGAGCCCGGCGAATACCGTGCGCCCCTGGACCGCTTCCAGCTCGACAAGTACCGATGGTTCTGCCTGGACCATGTGCGGGAGTACAATCGCGGCTGGGACTTCTACAAAGGCATGTCCGAGGCCCAGATCGAGGGCGCGCTGCGCCAGGATACGGGCTGGCAGCGCCCCACCTGGCCGCTCGGCCGGCTGGGCGGCAACCGCCTCAACCCCGAAATCCTGCGTGACCCGTTCAGCATCCTGTCCGAGCACGGCCCCGGATCAGCCCCGCGCAAGCCGGCACCCGAGCCCACCAGGCCGCCGCCGGAACTGCGCGCGGCGCTGGACCTGATGGATCTCGGCTGGCCGCTGGAAAGCGACGCGCTGAAGGCGCGCTACAAGGAACTGGCCAAGCGGTACCACCCGGACATGAACCAGGGCGACCGCTCCGCAGAGGAGCGGTTGAAGGACATCAACCGGGCCTATTCGCTGTTGCGTCACAAACTCGCCGGGTCCGAGGCTTCCGCCCGCTGAAACACTGGCCTAAGTTTCTCCGGAAACCGACGTCCGGAGCATTGCTATATCCATGTCCGAAGTGAAGCCCACCAGCGCGATCAGCGTCCCCGACATCAAGGTCAGCGCCCGTGAGGTGTTCGGCGTGGACCTCGACATGGAGGTGCCGGCCTTCTCCGTCCGCACCGAGCATGTGCCGGACCTCGACCCGACCTATAAGTTCGACCGCGAGACCACCATGGCCATCCTGGCCGGCTTCGCGCACAACCGCCGCGTGATGGTCCAGGGCTATCACGGCACCGGCAAGTCCACGCATATCGAGCAGGTGGCCGCGCGCCTGAACTGGCCCTGCATCCGCGTGAACCTGGACAGCCACATCAGCCGTATCGACCTGATCGGCAAGGACGCCATCGTCCTGAAGGACGGCAAGCAGGTCACGGAATTCCGCGAAGGCATCCTGCCCTGGGCGCTGCAGCACCCCTGCGCGCTGGTGTTCGACGAGTATGACGCGGGCCGCCCGGACGTGATGTTCGTGATCCAGCGCGTGCTGGAGGTTGAGGGCAAGCTGACCCTGCTGGACCAGAACCGCGTGATCCGTCCGAACCCGTTCTTCCGCTTGTTCGCCACGGCCAACACTGTGGGCCTGGGCGACACGACCGGCCTCTATCACGGCACGCAGCAGATCAACCAGGGCCAGATGGACCGCTGGAACGTCGTGACCACCCTGAACTACCTCCCGCATGCGCAGGAGGTGGACATCGTGCTGGCCAAGATGGGCGCCACCGGCGATGCCGCGAAGAAGAAGCAGATCGAGGCGATGGTGGCGCTGGCCGACCTGACCCGCGCGGGCTTCATCGCCGGCGACATCAGCACCGTCATGTCCCCGCGCACCGTCATCACCTGGGCCGACAACACGCGCATCTTCGGCGATGTGGGCTTCGCCTTCCGCGTGTCGTTCCTGAACAAGTGCGACGAGGCGGAGCGTTCGATCGTGGCCGAATACTACCAGCGCTGCTTCAACGAGGAACTGCCGGCCTCGGCGCTGCTGCGCAAGGTGGGCTGACAGCCCGTGGCGCCGCGCTTCCTCCTCCATCACTCGCCCAGATCGCGCTCCGAGCGCGCGCTGTGGCTGCTGGAGGAGGCGGGCGCCTCCTATGAGTTGATCCGGCACGACCTGGAGAAGGGCACCAACAAGGCGCCGGACTTCCTGCGGCTCAACCCGCTCGGCAAGCTGCCGGTGCTGGTGGATCGCGGGCCGGACGGCAGCTGGCAGTCCGTGGTGACGGAAAGCCTGGCCATCTGCGGCTATATCGCCGACGCGCTGCCGGAGGCGGGGCTGGCCCCCGCGATCGGCACGCCGGAGCGCGCGGCCTATGCCTCCTGGCTCGCCTATGGCGCCACCGTGCTGGAGCCTGCCTTCGCCGATGCCGTGTTCCCGCGCGCCGCTGCCGCGCCCGCCCGCGCCCTGGGCTGGCCGCCGCTGGACGCGGTGCTGGCCCAGCTGGAGGCGGCGCTCACGCCCGGCCCCTATCTGCTGGGCGATCGTTTCACCGCCGCCGACGTGATGGTCGGCAGCATGCTGCAATGGGGCGTGGGCTGGGGGAAGATTGCGCCGACCCCCGCCATCGCCCGGACCCTCGCGGCCCTGGAGGCCCGCCCCGCACTGGCCCGCGCCAGGGCGGCCGCCTGACGGAAGACAAGCATGAGCACCAAGCCCGACCTGACCCGGCAGGAAGAATTCAAGCGCGCGACCGCCGGCGTGCTGCGCGCCATCGCGCAGGAGGCCGAGGTGCAGGTGGCCTTCCAGCCCGGCCCCGCGGGCCTGTCCGGCAAGCGCGCCCGCCTGCCGCTGCCCACCCGCACCCTGCCGCCCGCCGAGATGGCCAAGCTGCGCGGCGCCGCCGACGCGCTGGCCCTGCGGCTGCGCCACCACGACGAAAGCGTGCACGCCGCCCGCATGCCCGCCCGCAAGGAGGCCAAGGAGGTCTTCGACGCGCTGGAGGATGTGCGCGTGCAGCACATCGGCGCCGCCCATATGGCGGGCGTCCGCCACAACCTGCGCGCCCGGCTTGAGGAAGAATGCGAGTCCGAGGGCTATGACCGCATGACGCGGAAGGACCAGATGCCGATCTCGGCAGCCTTGTCCCTGCTGCTGCGGGAACGCATGACCGGCGAGGCCCCGCCCGCTGCCGCCACCCGCGTGCTGGAGGCCTGGCGCGCGGACCTCGGCGACAACGCCACCGAGGCGATGGACGAGCTGGTCGCGGCCGCCGGCGACCAGGAGGCCTATGCCAAGGCCGCCCGCAAGCTGCTGACCGCCTTCGACCTGGTCGAGGCCGAGGCCGAGAGCAAGGCCGAGCAGGACGAGGAAGGCGACGAGGGCGGCGACGAGCAGTCCCGCGAGGACCAGTCCAGCGAAGGCGAAAGCTCCACCCAGGAGCAGGAATCCATGACCGGGGCCGACCCCGAGACCATGGAAGGCGAAGCCAGCGACGACGAGGCGCAGGAATCCGAGGAGGACGGCTCGGCCGCCGACGGCGACGACAAGCCGGGCGGGCCGCAGCAGCGCCGCGAGATCCCACAGGTCGACGACGCCAGCCGCTACCGCGCCTTCACCACCCAGTTCGACGAGGTGGTGGAAGCCGAGGACCTGTGCGATTCCGAGGAACTCTCCCGCCTGCGCCAGCAGCTCGACCAGCAGCTGCAGCACCTGCAGGGCGTGGTGTCCAAGCTGGCCAACCGCCTGCAGCGCCGCCTGCTGGCGCAGCAGCAGCGCGCCTGGGAGTTCGACCTGGAGGAAGGGCTGCTGGACGTGGCGCGCCTGTCGCGCGTCATCACCAACCCCACCACCTCCCTGACCTACAAGCGTGAGCGTGAGGCGGAGTTCCGCGACACCATCGTGACGCTGCTGATCGACAATTCCGGCTCCATGCGCGGCCGGCCGATCACGGTGGCTGCGATGTGCGCCGACATCCTGGCGCGCACCCTGGAACGCTGCAACGTCAAGACCGAGATCCTGGGCTTCACCACCCGCGCCTGGAAGGGCGGGCAGAGCCGCGAGCGCTGGGTGCAGGAGGGTAAGCCCCGCAATCCGGGTCGCCTGAACGACCTGCGCCACGTGGTCTACAAGGCGGCCGACGCCCCCTGGCGCCGTGCCCGCAAGAACATGGGCCTGATGCTGCGCGAGGGCCTGCTGAAGGAGAACATCGACGGCGAGGCGCTGATGTGGGCCTACAAGCGCCTGCTGGCGCGGCCCGAGCACCGGCGCATCCTGATGGTGATCTCGGACGGCGCGCCGGTCGATGACAGCACGCTGTCGGTGAACCCCGGCAACTACCTGGAGCGCCACCTGCGCGAGACGATCCGCGAAATCGAGGCGCGCGACGTGGTGGAGCTGTCGGCCATCGGCATCGGCCACGATGTCACGCGCTATTATCGCCGCGCCGTGACCATCGTGGATGCCGAGGAGCTGGGCGGCACCATGATGAACAAGCTGTCCGAGCTGTTCGACGAGGACGCGGCGGCCGCCTGGCAGCGCGCCGCGGCAGAGCGGGCGCCGGCCCTGCTGTAGCACGGGGGCCTGGCCCCCGACCCCGGCCAGTCCGGCGTGAACCCTGGGAAGACGCGCATGAGCCATGCTTGGTTTCCAAGGGCGCCCGGCAGAGGGCGGGGCGGTGCCCCGATCGCGCGCCGGGCCCTGCTCGGGCTGGTGCCGGCCACGGCCTGCGCCCAGGCGGCCGACGACTATGCCACACCCTTCGACCTGCCTGCGCGCGAAGGCCCGCTTCAGCCGCTCGGGGGGCTGCGCCTGCATACCGAGCGGATCGGCATCGGCAGCTTCTCGGCGCTGCACCTGGCGCCGGACCTGACCCTGACCGCGCTGAACGACCGGGGGCGCTGGATCCGCGCGCGGCTGCTGATGCGGGAGGGACGTCCCTCCGGCCTCGGCACGCCCTATCTGGGGCAGCTGCGCGACGGCAGCGGCGAGGCGCTGAGCCGCCAGCGCAGCATGGACAGTGAATCGCTGGCCCGCCTGCCGGACGGTTCCTGGCTGGTCGGCTTCGAGCGCTGGCATCGCATCCGCCGCTTCACGCGGCTGGAGGCGCCCGGCACCTATTTCGAGGCCCCGCCCGGGCTGGAGAATGCCCCCGACAATGGCGGGCTGGAGGCGCTGGCCACCATGCCCGACGGCCGCCTGCTGGCCATCGCGGAGTTCCAGACCCCCACGGGCGAGCCCAACCTGCGCCGGGCATGGCTCGGCGGGCCCGGGGCCTGGACCCAGCGCAGCTATCGTCCGGCGCCGGGTTTCGGCGTCACGGATGCGGCGGCCCTGCCGGACGGCTCGGCTGTCGTGCTGGAGCGCTACTTCACGCCGCTGGAAGGGGTCTCCGCCCGGCTGGTGCATGTGCCGCGCGCGACGATCCAGGGCCAGGGCGTGATCGAGGGCACGCCGATCCTGCACATGCCCTCCGACGCGCCGGCCGAGAACTGGGAAGGGGTCGCGGTGCTGCCGCGCGGCGACAGGCTGTGGCTGGCGCTGATCGTGGACGACAACGACAACCCGCTGCAGCGCGGGCTGTTCGCGCTGTTCGAGTGGCGGCTAGAATAGCGTCCGTTTTGATGGATCGCGATGTGATCCATCAAAACGGGCAAGAACTGCTTTAGGGTCGCAGCCCGGCCGGCCAGGCCCGTTCCGGCAGGCCGCCGCTGAGGCGTTCGCGGATGGCGGGTTCCTCGCCCGTCTCCAGCTCCATCGTCAGGGCGCGGCTCCATTGGAACTCGGCCTCGCTGCGGCGGCCGGCCACCCAATAGGCGTCGCCCAGATGGTAGTTGATGGTGCCGTTGCGCGGCTCCAGCTCCACGGCGCGTTCCAGCCACTCGATGGCGCCGTCCTTGTCGCCCAGGCGGAACAGCACCCAGCCCAGGCTGTCGGCGATGTTGCCGTCCTGCGGGCGCAGCTCCACCGCGCGGCGCAGCATGGGCAGGGCGCGATCCAGGTTGATGCCCTGGTCGGCCCAGGAATAGCCGAGATAGTTCAGCACATAGGGCTGCTCGGGCGAGAGCTCGAGCGCGCGCAGGAAATCGGCCTCGGCGCCGGGCCAGTTGCCGCTGCGCTCGCGCGAGATGCCGCGGGCGTAGAACAGCGGCCATTCCTGCTCGCGCGGGTTCGGCACGCGGGCCATGGCTTCGTCATAGGCGGCGGCGGCCTCGGCGAAGCGGCTGCGGCGGCGGAACATGTCGCCCAGCCGCACCAGGGATTGCGGGCGGGTGGGCAGGGCGGCCGCCTGCTCGCGCAGCAGCGCCTCGGCCTCGGCGGGGCGGTCCAGCTTGTCCAGCAGGCCGGCGCGGCGCAGCAGCGCCACCGGGGCCAGCGCGTCCTCGGGGCGGATGCCGCCCAGCAGCTCCAGCGCGCGGGCGTTCTGGTCGCTGTCGGTCAGGATGTCGCTGAGCAGCAGGATGGCGGGGGCGAAATTGGGTCGCAGCCGCAGCGCCAGGCGCGCCATGGCCATTGCCTGGTCGTCGGCGGCCTGGCCGCGCAGGGCGCCGGCCATGGCCACATAGGCCTCGGCGATGCCCTCCACGGCGCTGGCCACGCCGCGTTGGCCGAGGATGGCGCGCCGCGCGGGCTCGGCGGCCGCCAGAGAGATCTCATCCCCGTTGGCCGCCACCTGGTCCAGGATGCGGGTGGCCTCTCCGGGCTTGCCGGAACGCGAGAGGATCGCGGCCGCCAGCATGGCCAGGCGCAGGGTGGGCTCGGTCTGGTCCGACAGCGAGATGCGCAGCAGGCGCTCCGCCTCACGGTTGCGGTTCGCGAGATCCG
This sequence comes from Rhodovarius crocodyli, assembly GCF_004005855.1. Classification (GTDB taxonomy): domain Bacteria; phylum Pseudomonadota; class Alphaproteobacteria; order Acetobacterales; family Acetobacteraceae; genus Rhodovarius; species Rhodovarius crocodyli. The sequence goes on along the minus strand of NZ_SACL01000006.1, from coordinate 255,462 downwards.
CGATCAGCGCGCCGTGCAGTGCCGCCAGAGAGCGGAACCGGCCGTGTTCGATCACCGGGCGCAGCAGCGCCAGCGCGGCATCGGTCTGGTTGCGGCCGGCCAGCGTCCAGGCCTGCAGCAGCGGCGCCAGCGCCTGGGTCAGCCCGCCGCGGGGCAGGGCGCGCACCCGGATCTCGGCACGGTCCCAGCGGCCGGCCACGGCCTCGGAGCCCATGAGCACCAGCAGCGCCACGCCGTTCTCGGGGATCCGCCGGGCGATGCGCAGGGCCTCGGGCCGGCCGTCCAGCAGGGCCGCCATGAAGGCGCGGTTCAGCAGTTCCAGATTGTCCGGGTCGCCGCGCAGCGCCGTGGTCAGGAAGTCGGCGGCCTGGCTGGTGTCGCCCAGGGTCAGCGCGACGCGGCCCGCCAGGAAATTGGCAAACAGGCCCGCCGCGGGGTCCACCACCGCCGGCGGCTGGGGGGCGGCGGGTGCCTGCGCCGTCGTCGTTGGCTCTGCCGCGCCGCCGGATGGCTGCGCCGTGGCCGGCAGGGCGCCGGCCATCATCAGGGCGGCGGCGGCGAGCAGGATACGGGGCGGAGACGGGGGCGTAGGCATCTGACTTCACTATAGGCGCGCTGGGCCCGACAGAAAGGCGATGTGGCCCGCACAACACGCATGGCAGGGTAAATGTGGCGGGAATGTCACGCTTCCCTCATCCGTATGGATCAGGCGGGGCGGCCATAGCCCCTGAACTGTGCCTTCACCGCCACCATTTCGTCTGGCGTCAGCAGCACCGGCGACAGGCCGGAGGCAAGCAGCAGCAAGTATTCGCGCGCCAGGTTCTCCACCTCGCGCGCCAGTGCATCGGCGGCGGCAAGTCCGCTGCCGATCGCGACCACGCCGTGATTGGCCAGCAGGCAGGCGCGCCTTCCCTCGATGGCCCGGACCGCCGCCTGGGCCAGTTCGGGGGTGCCGAAGGTGGCATAGTCGCTGCAGGGGATGTCGTCCCCACCGGCCATCGCGATCATGTAATGAAAGGGCGGAATCGGGCGGCGCGCGCAGGAAAGTGCCGTCGCATGGGGTGAGTGGGTGTGGACCAGCGCCTGGGCATCCGGCCGGGCGGCGTAGATGTCCGCATGCAGCCGCCATTCGCTGGAGGGGCGGCGCTGCCCGGCCAGCACGCCGCCGTCCGGCCCGCATTCCACCAGTTCCTTCGGCGTCAGCTGCGCATAGGGCAGGCCGGAGGGGGTGATGAGGAAGCCGCGTTCCGTGCGGATCGAGACATTGCCCGATTTGCTGGGCATGTAGCCCAGCCCGTCCAGCGCCTGGGCCGTGGCGATCAGGGCCTCAGCCGTCATGGCCGCGCCTGGCCAGGGCCTCGGCATGTTTCAGCACCGCCTGCTGGAACAGCCGCAGCAGCGCCGCCCACAGCACCACCGCCAGCATGGCCCACAGGAAGCCGTAATGCTGCCAGAGCAGCGCCGCCAGGGCGAGCCAGCCGGAGGAGGCCAGCACGCCCATGCGCATGACCGAAAGCAGGCGCATGGCCCGACTTACATGCCGCCGATGTAGTTCGGCCCGCCCGCGCCCTCGGGCGTGCACCAGTCGATGTTCTGCGTCGGGTCCTTGATGTCGCAGGTTTTGCAGTGGACGCAGTTCTGCGCGTTGATCACCAGCCGCGCACCGGGCCCGCCGGCCTCCACCTGCGCGCCGGGGCCGTCGGCCTCGGCATCGGGGGTGCCCTTCAGCTCGCGCTCGGCCTCGGGGCCCACCGCCTCATACACGCCGGCCGGGCAGTAGCGGCTCTCGGGCGAGGCATACTTCACCCAATTCTCGCCGAACCACTTGGACGGGTCCTTCAGCTTCAGGTGGGCGGGCTGGTCTTCCTCGTGGTTGGTGTTCGACAGGAACACCGAGGACAGGCGGTCGAAGGTCAGCTTCCCGTCGGGCTTCGGATAGACGATGCGCTCGGCCTCGTTCTTGTTCTTCAGCGACAGGTTGTCGGCGTGATGCGGCAGCTGCCAGAACTTGCCCTTGGCCACATAGGTCTCGAAGGCCGCATTGATCATGCCGCCGTAGAAGCCCCATTTCGCGAAGCCGGGGCGGATGTTCTTCACCGCCTTCAGCTCCTCATACACCCAGGAATTCTCGATGGCGGTCGGGTAGTCGGCCAGCACCGGCGGGGGCTCGCCGCCCGCGAGCGCCGCGGCCACCGTCTCGGCCGCGATCATGCCGGACTTCATGGCCGTGTGGGTGCCCTTGATCTTGGGCACGTTCAGGAAGCCCGCGGTGCAGCCGATCAGCGCGCCGCCCGGGAAGACCAGCTTCGGGATGGACTGGTAGCCGCCCTCGTTGATGGCGCGCGCGCCATAGGCGATGCGCTTGCCGCCCTCGAAGAAGGGGGCGACCTTCGGGTGAGTCTTGAAGCGCTGGAACTCGTCGAAGGGCGACAGCCAGGGGTTGGGGTAGTCGAGGCCCACCACGAAGCCCACGGCCACCAGGTTCTCGCCGAAGTGATAGAGGAAAGAGCCGCCATAGGTATCGGTCTTCACCGGCCAGCCGGTGGAGTGCCAGATCAGCCCGGGCTGGTGCTTCTCCTTCGGGATCTCCCACAGCTCCTTGATGCCGAGGCCGTAGGTCTGCGGCTGCACGCCCTCGCGCAGGCCGTAGGTGACCTCCAGCTTCTTGGTCAGGCTGCCGCGGCAGCCCTCGGCGAACAGGGTGTAGGTCGCGCGCAGCTCCATGCCGGGCTGGTAGTTCGGGCCTTCCTCGCCTTCACGCGTGATGCCCATCACGCCGGCCACCACGCCGCGCACCTGGCCATCCTCGATGATGGTCTCGGACGCCGCGAAGCCCGGATAGATCTCGACGCCCAGCTCCTCGGCCTTGGCGCCCAGCCAGCGGCACACATTGCCCAGGCTGACGATGTAGTTGCCGTGATTGTTCATCTGCGGCGGGGTCGGCAGCTTGAAGCCGCCCGTCTCGGTCAGGAACATGAAGCGGTCGTCGGCGGCGGGGGTGGCCAGCGCCGGCGGGTCCTGCCGCCAGTCGGGCAGCAGCTCATCCAGGGCGCGCGGTTCCAGCACGGCGCCGGAAAGCGTGTGGGCGCCGACCTCGCTGCCCTTCTCGACGACGCAGACGGCCATGTCGGGGGAAAGCTGCTTGAGCCGGATGGCGGCGGCCAGGCCGGAAGGCCCCGCGCCCACGATCAGGACGTCAAACTCCATCGACTCACGTTCGGACATATTCCACTCCCGCAGTTCCGGCCTTACCCATGTAGCGAAGGGCGAAGCCCCGGGGAACCCTATGGGACTCGCGATGGAGATCGATTCCGCGCTGCTGGCGGCGCTGAAACTGCAGATGGATTGGGGCGCGGACGAGGCGCTTCAGGCACTTCCGGCCGGTCTGCCGCAACCCAAGGCCCGGCCCGAGCCTGCGCCGGCCGCGGAAAAACCGCCCGTCCGGCCGGTCGGGACGCCGCCCGTGGAGGCCGTCCGCCCGATTCCGGCCGCCGGCATGGAGGCCGCCGCACTCGCCGCCGCCGCGCAGGATCTGCCCTCGCTGCGCGCCGCGATGGAGGGTTTCGCGGGCTCACCCCTGCGCGATACCGCGACGCAGCTGGTGTTCGCCGATGGCGTGCCGGGCTCTCGGGTGATGTTCGTGGGCGAGGCGCCGGGTGCCGATGAGGACCGGCTGGGCCGGCCCTTCGTCGGTGTGTCGGGGCAGTTGCTGGACCGGATGCTGGCCAGTATCGGCCTCAACCGGGGCGAGAATTTCTACATCTCGAACATTCTTCCCTGGCGGCCGCCGGGAAACCGCACGCCGACCGATGCCGAGATGCAGCTGTTCCTGCCCTTCATCCGCCGCCACATCGCGCTGGCCGGGCCGGACCTGCTTGTTCTTCTGGGCGGCACCGCGGCCAAGGCGCTTGTCGGCGGCAAGGAAGGCATCACGCGGATGCGCGGCAAGTGGCATGACGTCAGGATCAGTAATGACCAAGTAATTCCGGCGCTGGCGACTTTACATCCCGCCTATCTGCTGCGCACGCCCACGGCCAAGAAGGATGCCTGGCACGACTGCCTGATGCTGCGCCGCCGGATGAATGAGGCATGATTGAGGCAGGGATTATGCTGTAACGCATGATCCCATGCGTAACCGCTTGTTTCGTCCAGAATCATCCTCACGATCCCGTGCCACATGGCTGCCTTGATTGAAGGCATTCACAATCGGCTGTTGCCAAGCGACGCGGTTGCCCCTATCGACTCGCCCGCCATGGAAGTGCAACCTCCATCGGCCCGCTCGATCCAGAGCCGCATCCGGGGGGTTCCCCTGGGCGGACTGGTGCTGGCGGCGGCCCTTACTCTGGGGTCCGTCGCATCCGCGCAGGCCGTAAACCCGCTTCACCAGGCCGCCCGTGCGCCCAGTCGCATGTCGCCGCCGCAATCCGTGATGGACGCAGCCGATGCCGCGCGCATGCGCCGGGCATTCGCTGCCCAGGCGCGTGGCGACGTGCCCGCTGCACAACGGGAAGTGGAGGGGTTGCAGGACCGGCGCCTGATGGGCCACCTGCTGGCGGACCGCTATATGCGCGCCACCGAGAACGTCTCGATCCCGGAATTGCAGGCCTGGCTCGCGGATTTCTCCGACCTGCCGGATGCCCAGGCGCTGCATGGCGTATTGACGCGCCGCCTGCCGCGCGGCGCCGCCACGCCCCCGCCGCCGACGGACCCGGAGCTGGAGAGCATCGAGCTGGCCCCCGAGGAACGCAGCTCGGGCCCCGCCATCGCGCGGCAGTCCTCTCTGGAACGCCAGATTTCCGCCCGGGTTTCGGCGGGCGACTATGCCCAGGCGCTCGGCATCATAACCCGTGCGCGCATTTCCACCGCCTATGCCGCCCAGCTGAAGGCGGAGCTTTCCCAGACCCTGTTCCGCCTCGGCCAGGACGAGACCTCGCTGCGCGTGGCGCATGAGGCCCTGCGCACGCAGGCCGACAACCCCGACGCGGCCTTCCAGGCCGGCCTGGCCGCCTGGGCGCTGGAGCACTACACCCAGGCGCTGGGCTTCTTCGAGCGCGCCGCCCGCAATGAGCAGGCGGCCCCCGCCCAGCGTGCCGCCGCCGCCTATTGGACCGCGCGCGCCAGCGTGCGCGCCCGCCGGCCCCAGGCCTATGTCAGCTGGATGCTGCAGGCCGCGCAGGAGCCGCGCACCTTCTACGGCATGCTGGCCCGCCGCAGCCTGGGCCTGCCCACCGGCTTCGCCTGGGAGAACCCGCAGGGCGAGGCCGCCGTGCTGGCCGAGACCGCCGGCGGCTGGCGCGCCATGGCGCTGTTCCAGGTCGGCCAGCGCGACCGCGCCGAGGCCGAGCTGCGGCTGCTGTTCCGGCGCGGGCGCGGCAACCCGCTGCTGACCCAGGCCATCATCGCCTTCGCCAACCAGGCGAGCATGCCTGCGGTGGCGACGCAGCTGGCCTCCGCCGCGCAGGGCGTGGACGGCCGGCCGCAGGATTTCGCGCGCTTCCCGCTGCCGATGCTGCAGCCGGACGGCGGTTTCAGGGTGGATCCGGCGCTGCTCTACGGGCTCGCGTTGCAGGAAAGCCGCTTCGATGCCTCCGTGGTGTCGCGCGCCGGGGCGCGGGGCATCCTGCAGCTGATGCCGGCCACCGCCAGCTATATCGCCAACGACCCCAGCCTGCGCGGCGCCAATGCGCAGCGCCTGCATGAGCCGGGCTTCGGCCTGGAACTCGGCCAGCGCTACATGCATGTGCTGGCGCGCAACGACGCCATCAACGGTGACCTGATCCGCGTTCTCGCGGCCTATAACGCCGGCATCGGCAACCTGAACCGCTGGCTGCCGGCCACCGGCCACCGGGATGACCCGCTGCTGTTCATCGAGAGCATCCCGGTGCACGAGACGCGTAATTTCGTGCAGCGCGTGCTGGCCTATTCCTGGATCTACGCCTCGCGCCTCGGGATTCCGGCGACCAGCCTGGACACGTTGGCGGCCGGTGATTTCCCGCGCTTCGCCCAGCCGGATGAGGTGGTGGCGATGCTGCGGCAGAACCGCCGGGCCAACTGACCGCACTGTCCGGTATATGACAGTTTAATTGCATCCGGGGGCGCTCGCTCCTACGGTCCTCCGGATGAATGAGGCAAGGTTGCTCCTGGAACTGGCCGGCGAGGCCGCCCTGCTGCTCTGGGGCCTGCACATGGTTCAGAGCGGTGTTCAACGCGCCTTCGGCGGCCGGCTGCAGTCCGGGCTGGAACGGACGCTGGGCACGCCGTGGCGTGCCGTGCTGGCCGGCCTGGGCGTCACGGCCGTGCTTCAGAGCAGTACCGCCACCGCGCTCATGGTGTCCTCCTTCGCGGCGGGAGGGGCGGTCGGGCTGCTGCCGGCGCTGGCGGCGATGCTGGGCGCCAATATCGGCACCGCGCTGATCGTGCAGTTCCTCTCCTTCGATGCGGGCTGGCTTTACCCACCGCTGATCCTGGGCGGGGTGGTGGCCTTCAGGGGCGCCAGGCGCACGCGCAGCCGCGACCTGGGGCGGGTCGCGATCGGGCTGGGCCTGATGCTGCTGTCGCTGCATCAGCTGTCGGCGACGCTGGCGCCGGTCGAATCCTCGCCTACCCTGGCTAACATGCTGGCCCTGGTCGCGGACCAGCCCTTGCCCAACCTGGTGTTGGCCGCGGTGGTGGCCTGGGCCGCGCATTCCTCCGTGGCGGGGGTGCTGTTCGTGGCCTCGCTGTCGGGCGGCGGGGCCATCGAGCCGCAGGCCGCCATCGCCATGGTGCTGGGCGCCAACCTGGGCACGGCGCTGAACCCGCTGCTGCAGGCACGCGGCGCCGCCGGCGGCCGGGACAGGCTGCGACTGCCGGTGGGCAATCTGCTGAACCGGCTGGCCGGCTGCGTGCTGGTGCTGGCGCTGCTGCCCCAGGCCACGGCGATGATGACGCAGTTCAATCCCGCCCCGGCGCGGCTCGTCGCCAATGCGCACCTGGTCTTCAACCTGCTGACGGCGCTGCTGGCCTTTCCGCTGCTGCGGCCGATGGCCGCGCTGCTGGCCAGGCTACTGCCGGAACCCCCGCCCGGGGCCGACCCGGCCGCGCCGCGCTACCTGGACGAATCGGCGCTGGAGACACCCTCTGTCGCGCTGTCCAATGCCACGCGTGAGGTGCTGCGCATGGCCGATGCGCTGGAGGAGATGCTCACCGCCTCCGCCCGCGCCTTCGGCACGGAGGAGCGCGACACCTCGCGCGCGCTGGCGCGGATGGACCATGTGATGGACCGGCTGCATCACGCCATCCATGCCTATCTGGCCGCCATCCCGGCAGAGGCGCTGGCCGATGAGGAAGAACGCCGGCTGGAGGAGATCCAGGGCTTCGCCATCGCCCTGGAGCAGGCCGCCGATGTGCTGGCGCGCGACCTGTCGCAGCATGCGGCCAAGCGGCTGCGGCGCGGGCTGGTGCTGAATCCGCGCGAACAGTCAGAGCTTTCCGAGGTCTATGCCACGCTCGCCGAGCAACTGCGCCTGGCCATCGCCGTATTCATGATGGACGACGCGGAGGCCGCGCGCCGGCTGGTCACGGCCAAGGAGAGCCTGCGCGAGCCGGAACGCGAGGCCGCCCGCCGCGTCGCGACCGCCGAGGGAGGGGCCGCGCCGAGCTTCCTGCTGGATACGGTGCGGGACCTGCGCCGGGTGGGCGCGCATCTGGTGGGGGTGGCGCACCCGCTGCTGGAACGGCGCGGGGAACTGCTGCCCAGCCGGTTGAGGCCGCGCAGCCCCTAGCGGCCCTGGACCCGAGCCCCGCCAGGGGCCGGAGCCCCTTGGCGGGAGCGCGAGGGCAAAGCCCTCGACTTACAGCCCGGCCGCCTCCAGCCCCATGATCGCATTGGCCATCGCCTGCGCGCGCGGCACGAAGCTCTCCACTTCCAGGTATTCTTCCGGGCTGTGCGCCATGCCGCCGATCGGGCCGGTGGAGCAGATGGTGGGTGCGCCCTGGGCCGCGGTGAAGCCGCTGTCGGCGCAGCCGCCGGAGAACTCGCCCTCGACCTTCAGCCCCGCCTCGGCCGCCGCACCCTTATAGAGGGTGAACAGCTTGGCCGCGGCCGGGGATTGCGTCAGCGGCAGGAACTCGCCCTTGATCGCGAGCGTCGCCTTGGTGCCGGGCACGAAGGACTTGGCGATGATGTCATGGATCTTGCCCATGATCTCGTCGCGGTCCTCGGGGTGGACATAGCGCAGGTCGATCTCGCCCTTGGCCCAGGGGGCCACCGTGTTCACGCTCTGCCCGCCCGAGACCAGGCCCACATTCAGCGTGATGCCGCGCTTGAGGTCGGTCAGGGCATGGATGGCGGTGATCTTGGCCGCCAGCTCACCGATCGCGCTGATGCCGGCCTCGAAATTGCCGCCGGAATGGGCGGCCTTGCCGGTGATCTCAAAGACGGAGAACACGCCGCCCTTGCGGCCGGTCACGATGTTGCCGGTCAGGCGGCCGGGCTCGCTGTTGAACACCACGCGGGCGCCGCGGGCCTCTGCCTCGATCACCGCGCGGCCCTCGGGGCTGCCGATTTCCTCATCGCCGGTGAACAGCCCGACCATGGGGCCCGGCGCGCCGCCGAATTTGTGGAAGGCGGCGAGGACGAACATGTTCATCACGATACCGGCCTTCATGTCGGCCACGCCCGGCCCATAGGCCTTGCCGGCCTCGATGCGGAAGGGGCGGCGCTCCGGCTCGCCCTTCGGGAAGACGGTGTCGCGGTGGCCCATCAGCACGATGTTGCGCGGGGCATTGCCGGCGGGGGCCACATCGGTGTTCACGAAGGCGCGGATGCAGTCCCCGTGCTTCTCGCCGGCGACCACCTCGGTCGCGATGCCGTGGCCCGCGAAGAACTGCTTCACCTGCTCGCCGGTCGCGTCCACCCCGGCCTTGTCGTAGCTGCCGCCATCGGTGTTCACCATGCGCTCCAGCTCGGCCAGCATCGCGGGCTTCTGGTCGGCGAGCCAGGTCTTGATCTGGTCGAGCGAAGTCTGGGCCATGGGGCGCTCCTGCATTGAGGGGCGCATGTTCGACCATGTGGGGCTTGGCGCCAAGACGGGGGCCTTGCCCCCGGGCCCCCACCAAGGGGCTCTGCCCCCCATGGTCCTTTGGGGAGCCCCGCCAGGAGATAATATCTCCTGGACCTGATAGTAGTTTTGAGCCTCACCTTCCCAGGTCGGGCGCCAAATTCATTATAACAATCAATGAGAAACACCTTCATAGGCGATGGCGCCAAACAGAAGGCAGGTCCAGGACACACTGTGTCCTGGCGGGTTCCAAGGGCAGCGCCCTTGGTGGGGGTCTCGGGGGCAACGCCCCTGAGCCTCAGATCGGGCACACCCCGCTCGCGCATTGCAGCGTGGCCAGGTCCACCACCTCATGCAGGGCCGGGTCGCTGATGCCTTCCACCATTGCCGCGAAGCGCCCCGCCGGCACTTCTTCCTCCGGCAGGTACTCATAGCCGAGCGCGCTGTCGGGCCGGCTGGGCAGCACGGCGCAGCAGCGCACGCGCGGCTGGTGTTCCAGCACCATGGCGCGGAAATCCTCCAGCCCGTGCCGGTCGGTATAGACCTTCAGCGTGTACGAGATCTGGTTGCCGCGGGACGCCCCGATCCAGTGCTGTTCCAGCAGGCGCAGCCACTGGTAATGCTCCTCGGGGCTCGCCTCGGGGGCGGTGACCAGCGCCTCACCCATGCCCAGGCGCTGCGCGAGCGGCAGGGTGGGGAAGCCCACGATGCTCATGCCCGGAAAGCTCTGCAGCGACCGCACCGGATAGCCCCGCGCCTCATAGTCGGCCAGCAGCGGGTCGGCGCCGGCAGCCCAGTTGCCGGCCTCGTCGCGACTGCCGCGGAACTGCACCCAGCGCAGGTACTGCCGGCGGGCGGGCAGGTGCGCGCCTTCCGTCAGGCCGAACAGCTTGGAGGTGGTGCCGGCCGGCTTCACCGTGGTCACGGTGAAGGGCACGGCCTGGCCCAGCTCCGCCGCATAGGCCTCGGCTTCTTCCTTCGCGGCCTCCGACAGGTGCACCAGCATCGTCCAGAAACGCGCCGAACGCGCGGGGTCCAGCAGGTCCTGGAAGCCCAGGCCGAAGCGCATCCAGGCCCATTCATGCAGGCCGGTGGGGCCGATGCCGATGCGGTTGGTGCGCCGCACCTCCTCGCCATACAGCGCATCCATGGTGTTGGCGCGCATCAGGAAGCGCACGCCCAGGCGCACGGCATCCTCCACCCGCGCATCCCAGGCGCGGGCGGTCCGGGCGTCGGCCTCGCCGGGGGCGAAGCCGTCGAGCGGCACCGGGCAGGCCAGCAGCGGCGCGAAATCGGCGATGACGCAATAGCCGCCGGTCACATGCAGCACGATCTCGCCGCAGGGATTGGTGGTGACGGGGCAGTCGCTTTCGGCCGCCATGGCGGACAGGCGCGCCAGCAGCCCCGCCGCCCGCGTCACCTGGTAGCGGCTGCTGCGCAGGTCGCGCCCGTCCTCATGCACGGGCTTGCGCCAGGCCGCGCCGCTGCGATGGTCCTCCAGCATGTCGGCGTTGATGAAGCCGGGCTCGCCGTTCACATAGGCGCAGCGGGTGGCCTCCGCGAAGACGGCGCGGGCGTGGTCGGCCAGGGCGCCCGCGTCGTCGGAGCGCGCGAGCTTCCAGAACTCGCGGTCCACCATCACGGAGTGGTTGGCGGTCCACAGCCCGCCCACTTCCTTGATGCGGATGAAGTCCAGCGCGCCGGGGTCGCGCCAGCTTTTGGTGGCCATGCGCGCGGCGCGGCGGGCGCCGCCCACCTGCACCTCGACCGACAGGTGATGGTCGACGCGCAGCGCCTGTTCCCAGCGCGCCATGCGGCCGGCGCGGGCAGGCTCGATCACCTCGCGCCTGATGTTGCGCAGGGCGCGCATCAGGGAGATGGGGCCCGAGGCAGGCCGCCCCTGCATGCCCGCGATCGGCGCGCCGTTTGGCCGGATGGCGGAGAAATCCAGCCACAGGACGCGGTCGGCCGAGCCCTCGAAGGCGAGGCTCTCCAGCAGCTCCACGGCCTGGGCCCAGCCCTCGCGGCTGTCGGCCACGACATGGCGCAGCGCGCCCTCAGGCGCCGAGGCCGAGAATTCGCCGGCCAGGGCGCGGATGCGGCTTTCCTGCCCGGCCGAGAAATCCTGCAGCCGGTGGCCCCAGGGCAGTTCGCCCAATTCCGAGGCGAAGCGGTGCAGTGCCGCGCGGTCGCGCGGGAAATCCTGGTGGGCCGGGTCCAGATGCAGCAGCAGGGCAGGGGCCCGCGCCCAATCGACGGCCATCAGCGCGTCGTCATAGGCGCGGCCGACGCCGCTGCCGTTCAGCAGCAGATAGAACTTGGCGAAGCTGGCGATGGCGGTGGCGCAGTTGGTGAACACCTCCATGTTGCGGCCCGGCTGGCTCTCGTCGCCATGCTGCAGGTGCCGCCCGGAGGTGATGAGCGCGCCGCTGGCGATGGCGTTGCGCAGCCGCGCCTGTTCCTGCGCGCGGCGCGCATCGGGGGCGCCTGCCAGCAGCCCCATGTTGCCGGCGGCCACGCGGTCGGCCACCCGGCCGAAATCCTCGCGGTCACCGGGGCGGAACACGGTGCGGCGGGCGACCGCGACGCCCATGCCGGCATCGAGGGGGCGGGGCAGGGAGGGTGCCTCGCCGAAGCTCGCCCCTGGCGCCGGCCAGCGGAGCTGGGCGTGAGGCTGGGGCGAGGTGGAGAAGGGCAAACCGTCCATGACTGATCCTGTGAGTCGTTCAGCGAGTCGATAAACACATGATCTTGTGTCTGATGTCGTCATTCAACCCCATATATGGGATTTGAATGTGAAATGTCATCCTCCGGCCAGGCCGTTGAAAACGGGGGAAAAGCCGCCGCCCCCTCCGTGACGGCGGGCTGTGCCAGGCCCTACACTCCGGCCCATGCTGCAATTCGACCACCTGGCGATCGGCGCCACCACATTGGAAGAAGGCGTGGCCTTCGCGGAGCAGACGCTGGGCGTGCCGATGGGACCGGGCGGCGCGCATCCGCGCATGGCCACCCACAACCGGCTGCTGCTGGCCGGCTCCGGCCGCTACATCGAGGTGATCGCCCCCGACCCGGCCGGTGAGCCCCCGGGCGTGCCCCGCTGGTTCGGCCTGGACCATCCGCCGAGCCCGCCGCGCATCGTCTCCTGGGTCGCGCGCGGCAAGCCGGCCATCATGCCGGAGCCTTTGGGCGACCCCGCCCTGATGTCGCGCGGCGCGCTGAGCTGGACGATCACCTTCCCGCGCGACGGCTCCCTGCCGCTCGGCGGGGCGCTGCCCTGCCTGATCGAATGGCCCGAGGGCGTGCACCCCACCCAGACCATGGCTGACAGCGGCGTGGTGCTGGAGAAGCTGATCATCACCGCCCCCGAGATGGGGCGCGCCAAGGCCGCGCTGTCGGTGATGGAGTTCGAGGACATGGCACTGATCGAGTTCCGCCGTGGCCCTTCCGCCCTCAATGCCCGTTTCAGCACGCCCCGCGGCGTGGTGGAGATCTGAGATGACCCATTACGATGTTCTTTCCCGCCGTCCCTGGCGCCCGCTGATCATGGGGCGCAAGGGGGCGGTGGCCAGCAACCACCCCGCCGCGACCCAGGCCGGGCTCGATGCCCTGCGTGCGGGCGGCACCGCGGCGGATGCGGCGGTCGCCGTCTCCCTCGCGCTCGGCGTGGCGGAGCCCTTCATGTCGGGGCTCGGCGGCGACGGCTTCTATCACTTCTATGATGCGGGCACCGGCGTCTCGACCGTGTTCAACGGCAGCGGCACCGCCCCCGCCCTGGCCCCCCCCGAGGAATACCGCGACGGCATGCCCAACAGCGGGCATCGCTCGGCCGGCGTGCCTGGGTCGCTGGCCGGCGTGGCGCAGCTGCATGGCCGGCACGGCGAACTGCCCTGGGCCGAGCTGGTGCGCCCCGCCGCCGCCCTGGCCGCCGAGGGCGTGGGCGTCACCCACACCTATCGCCGCATGGCGAACACCATGAAGTCCGTGCTGCTGCGCGACGCGGCGGCGAGCGCCATCTACCTGGTCGATGGCGAGTTGCCGGCGCTGGGCGCCATCCTGGTGCAGCCCGCCCTGGCCCGGACGCTGGAGATGGTGGCCGAAGGCGGCGCCGAGGCCTTCTATCGCGGCCCGATCGCCGCGATGGTCGCCGCGGCCAGCGAGGCCGGCGGCGGGCTGATCCGCGAGGCAGATATCCAGGCCTTCGAGCCCGAGGTGCAGGCCGCCATTTCCGCCCGTTACCGGAGCTATGAGGTGCGGCAGACGCCGCCCAACTCCACCGGCTTCGTGCTGCTGCAGGAGCTGCTGATCGCCGAGGCCTTCGACATCAAGGCCATGGGCTATCTCTCGGCCGAGCACATCCACACGCTGGTCGAGGCCAAGAAGCTCGCCTTCCTGGACCGCGAGCGGCTGGCGGGCGACCCGCGCTTCGGTGCCGGCGACCTCAGTGAGATCCTGGACCCCGCCAACGCCCGCAAGCTGGCCGCCAGGATCGACCCCAGGCGCGCCGCCAGCATCCCGTTGCAGCTGCCGGCCCCCAATGAGGGCGAGACGACATACTTCTGCATCGTGGACGCCTGGGGCAACGCGGTCTCGGCCATCCAGTCGCTGAACTCGGCCTTCGGCAGCGGCGTCACGGCGGGCGAGGCGGGCTTCCTGCTCAACAACCGCATGGCGACCTGGCACCTGGAGCCGCACCACCCCAACGTGCTGGCCCCGGGCAAGCGCGCGCGCCACACCATGAACGCGCCGCTGATCCTGAAGGACGGCAAGCTGTGGGGCATCCTGGGCACGCCGGGTGCCGACAACCAGGTGCAGGTGAATTTCCAGGCCGTCTCGGCGCTGATCGATTTCGGCATGGACCCGCAGCAGATCGTGGAGGCCCCCCGCTGGTTCAGCGACCAGCCCGGCCAGAGCGCCACCTGGCCGCATAAGGGCAAGGATGAGCTGACGATCGAGGAGGATGTCGGCCCCGAGGTGCTGGAGAAGCTGCGCGCCCTGGGCCACACGCTGGTCACGCAGCGGCCCATCCATGGCACCTGCAGCCTGGAATGCATCCGTGTGCTGGAGAACGGCATGCGGATGGCCGGCAGCGATCCCAGGCGGGATGGCTGGGCGGGGGCTTATTGAAGCGAGTAATGTTCTTTTTTGGAAAAAAAACCAAAAAACTTCTGATAGTTCAGGGTGCCCTATCCTGCGGCGTGCCCTGAACTCGAAAAGTCTTTTTGCTTCTTTTTCTTCAGAAAAAGAAGAATCACTACATCGTTGTTCTTGCAAGTAACGCATCCCGGAACCTGCTGCCATGACCCGCGAATCAGCCCTCTCCCTCGCCACCTCCATCATCGACGACGGCCGCCTGCTGGACGTGCTGGCCCGCCGCGTCGCCTGGCACACCGAAAGCCAGGTGCCCGAGCAGGCGCCCGCGCTCTATGCCTTCCTGGCCGATGAGATGATCCCGTCGCTCGCCGCGCTCGGCTTCACCAGCCGCATCGTGGCCAACAGCAAGCCCGACGCCGGCCCCTTCCTGATCGCGGAGCGCATCGAGGCCGCGGGCCTGCCCACCGTGCTGGTCTATGGCCATGGCGATGTGGTGCGCGGGATGGAAGGCCGCTGGCGCGATGGGCTGGAGCCCTGGGAGATCGTGGTCGAGGGCGATCGCTGGTACGGCCGCGGCACGGCCGACAACAAGGGCCAGTTCACCATCAACCTCGCCGCGCTGGAGGCCGTGATCCAGGCCCGCCAGGGCAAGCTGGGCTTCAACGTGAAGTTCCTGTGCGAGATGGGCGAGGAGATCGGCTCCCCGGGCCTGGCCGCGATCTGCGAGGCGGAGAAGGCGGCGCTCAAGGCCGATGTGCTCATCGCTTCCGACGGGCCGCGCCTGGCCGCAGGCCTGCCCACCCTGTTCCTCGGCTCCCGCCAGGCGATGAATGTGCGCCTGGAATACAAGGCGCGCGAGAAGGCCTATCACTCCGGCAATTGGGGCGGCGTGATCCGCAACCCGGCCACCATGGTGGCCAACGCCATCGCCAGCCTGGTGGACGGGCGCGGCCGGCTGCTGGTGGCGGGGCTGGAGCCGCCCCCGATGCCCAACTCGGTGCGTGCGGCCCTGGCCGGCCTGCCGGTGGGCGGTGGCGAGACCGACCCCGAGATCGACACCGCCTGGGGCGCCGACAACCTGACCCCCGCCGAGCGCCTGTTCGGCTGGAACACGCTGGAAGTGCTGGCGATGGGGGCGGGCGACCCGGTCTCTCCGGTCAATGCCGTGCCGCCCACGGCCACCGCCGTGGTCCAGCTGCGCTTCGTGGCGGGCACCGATACCGCGGGCATCATCCCCTCCATCCGCGCGCGGCTGGACGAGGTGGGGCTGAAGGATGTGGATGTGATCTCGATGCGGGCGGAACCGGCCCCCGCCACGCGGCTGGACCCGGCCTCGCCCTGGGTGCGCTGGGCGGTGGCGTCGGTTACCGAAAGCCTGGGCCGGCCGCCTGCCGTGCTGCCCAATATCGGCGGCACGCTGCCCAACCATGTCTTCGCGAATATCCTGGGCCTGCCCACCATCTGGGTGCCGCACAGCTACGCCGCCTGCGGGCAGCATGCGCCCGATGAGCATCTGCTGGCACCGGTCGCGAAGGAAGCGCTGGCGCTGATGGCGGGGCTGTTCTGGGACCTGGGGGCAGGCGGGACGCCCTGAGGCCTTGCCCCTGGGCGCGCTTAAGCCTGAGCGCGTTGATGTCGATAGATGAAATGGGCGCCCCACCTGCGAAGGTGGGGCGCCCAATTCGCATGATCCTTCGCTCTCCGCGGGAGCGAGGGGTGGCGTGGCACGCCCTCGCCGCAACCCAACTGCTGCCGAGGAGTTTTGAGTACCAAATCGGCAGAGGTGGAAATGCGCGCTCACAAGGCCATGTGGTGGCTGATCGGCATAGCCCTGCCCATCCTGGTTCTCGTCCTGCTCTTCCGCTGGGACTGGCTCATCCCGCTCGTCGAGGCACGCGCCTCTGCCGCGCTGGGCCGGCAGGTGAGCATCGCGCATCTGCATGTCCGGCTCGGCCGCGTGCCCGAAATCACCCTGACCGACCTGCGCATCGCCAATCCTGAGGGCTTCTCGGCCGATCCGCCCTTCGCCCTGGTGCCGCGCACCGTGGTCTCGGTCGAGGCCTGGCCGCTGATCCGTGACCGGCGGATCGTCATCCCCTCCGTCGCCCTGCACCAGCCGGCCGTGGAGCTCGCGGCCCGCGAGGACGGCACGAACAACTTCACCTTCGCCGCGCTGACCGGCGGCGACGGCACCGCGGGGGCAGGTGGCCCGGTGGTGCGGCGCCTGAGCATCCTGGAGGGTCGCTCGCATGTCGCGCTCCAGGCGCTGGAGGCCGATTTCAACCTGCAGATCGCCACGCAAGAGCCCGAGGGCCAGGATCCGACGATCACCCTGCGGGCGGAGGGACGCTATGCCGGCCAGCCGATCACCGGCGAGCTGGTCGGCGGAGCGTTGCTCGCGCTGCGGGATGCCAGCCGCCCCTGGCCGGTGCGCCTCCAGCTCGCCAACGGCCCGACGCGGGTCTCGCTGGAAGGCTCGGTGAGGGAGCCCCTGGCGCTGCGCGGCGCTGACCTCCGGCTCACCTTGGCCGGGCCCGACATGAAGCTGCTCATGCCGCTGACCGGTGTGCCCATCCCGACCACGCCGGCCTATCGCGTCGCCGGCCGGCTGGATTTCGCGGAAGGCCGGGCGCGCTTCCACGAGCTGCAGGGCACGGTTGGCCGCACCGACCTCGGCGGCGAGATCGTGGTCGCGCCCAATGCCGCCCGCCCCGCGACGGAGGTGCCTCTCGCCCGCGCCCCCGGCCAGCGCCAGGCCTCTGCCGAGCCGCGCACCCAGGCGCCGCCGCCGGCCCCGGCACCCCGCACCACGCGCAGCGGACCGCAGACCACCGTTCCCGCCGACCGGCACCCCGAAAGCACGCGCCCCCGGCCCGAGATCACGGCCAACCTGCACTCGCGCCGCGTCGACCTGGACGATCTGGCCGGCTTCATCGGCGGCAATCCGCAGCCGGGCCAAAGCAATGCCCGCTCCGGCCGCACCTTGCCCGACGTGCCGATCAGCCTGCCGCGCATCCGCGCCGCCAACATCCATCTGGTCTATGACGGCCGGCGGATCGAGGGACGCAGCCAGCCGCTCGACAATCTGCATGCCGCGCTGGACATCGTGGACGGCGTCATCACCGTGCACCCCTTGCGCTTCGGTGTCGGCCAGGGCCGCATCGAGACGACCGCCACGCTGACCCCGCAGGAGAATGGCGGCTTGGCCACGGAGATGCGCGTGGAATTCCAGCGCGTGGACGTCTCGCGCCTGTTGGGCGTCACGGGCGTGGCTGAGGGCCAGGGCACCCTGGGCGGCCGCGCGCAGTTGACCAGCAATGGCCGGTCGCTGGCAGAGCTGCTGGCACGCGGCAACGGCGGCGTCACGCTCACCATGGCGGGCGGCAACGTGTCGGCGCTGCTGGTGGATCTCGCGGGTCTCCGTCTTGGGAATGCGGTCTTCTCCGCGCTGGGGCTGCCGAACCGCACGCGCGTCGAATGCTTCGTTGCCGATCTCGGCCTGCAGCGCGGCGTGCTGACCGGGCGCAATGTGCTGCTGGACACTGAGGACGTGCTCGTCACCGGCACGGGCACCGTCAACCTGGCGCAGGAGCGGATCGACGTGGAACTGAACACGGAATCCAAAAGCCTCACCATCGCCGCCCTGCCGACCACGATCGACGTCACCGGGCCCTTCGCGAACCCGAGCGTCGCGCCCGACTTCACGGAGCTCGGGATCCGCGGCGGGCTGGCGGCGGCGCTGGGCTTCGTTGCGGTGCCGCTGGCTATCCTGCCCACCATCCAATTCGGCATCGGCGATGATCCGCGCTGCCGCAACCTTGTGGCCCAGGGCGGGCGCACGCGGGAGCAGCGCCTGCAGCAGCGGCGTCAGCGATGATCTGAGCCGCTCGGTGAAGCGTCGGGGGCGACCTGCCGGCCGTCACCCACGCAATGCTGGCCTTTTCTCCTCAAAACGTGCATAGGGGCCGCCGATGCGCCCCGAGGGGGGCCATCACAGCGGCGCGCCCCAGCCGGCGCTTCGCCCGTACCGGAGCATTCTCCGGCCCGGCATGGCATTTCCGGCCATGTGGGCGGCCTCAACCTCTCGCCCCGATCCGGGCGGTGGGCCCATCCGCACCGCATAGCCCGAAATGCCGCGTGCCAGCGGGTGATGGCGTGGGCCGGCGTGCCGTTCCGTGAACCGGGGTGCCATCGGGCACCTCATGAAGGACGACGCATGTTCGACAAGTATTTCCGCAAGGACATCGCCTGGGGCGGCCAGATCCTGTCGCTCGAGACGGGCAAGGTGGCCCGCCAGGCCGATGGCGCCGTGATGGCGCGCCTGGGCGACACCATCGTGCTCTGCACCGTGGTCGGCGCCCGCAGCGTGAAGCCCGGCCAGGACTTCTTCCCGCTGACGGTGAACTACCAGGAAAAGGCCTTCGCGGCCGGCAAGATCCCGGGCGGCTTCTTCAAGCGTGAGGGCCGTCCCTCCGAGAACGAGACCCTGGTCTCCCGCCTGATCGACCGCCCGCTGCGCCCGCTGTTCCCGGAAGGGTTCCGCAACGAGGTGCAGGTCATCGCGACGGTCCTGTCGCATGACATGGAAAACAACCCGGACATCGTCTCGCTGGTCGGCTGCTCCGCCGCGCTGACGCTGTCGGGCATTCCCTTCTTCGGCCCGGTGGGTGCGGCCCGCGTGGGCTTCATCGACGGCCAGTATGTGCTGAACCCGACGGCCGCGCAGATCGCGCAGTCCCGCCTGGACCTGGTCCTGGCCGGCACCGCCGAGGGCGTGCTGATGGTCGAGTCCGAGGCCGACGAGCTGCCGGAAGAGGTGATGCTGGGCGCGCTGGAATTCGGCCACAAGGCCTTCCAGCCCGTGATCCAGGGCATCATCGAGCTGGCCGAGCATGCCGGCAAGGAGCCCTGGGACCTGGCCGGTGAGGACGAGTCCGTGACGGCGCTGAAGGCGCGCATCAAGGAGCTCGGCACCTCGGGCATGACCGAGGCCTACAAGATCACCGAGAAGCTGTCCCGCCAGAAGGCCGTGGGCGAGGCCAAGAAGGCCGTCGTTGCGGCGCTCGAGGCCGAGGGCAAGGACGCTTCCTCTGCCAAGGGCCTGCTGAAGGAGCTCGAGGCGGATGTGGTCCGCAACGCGATCCTGGACACCGGCATCCGCATCGACGGCCGCGACACCAAGACCGTGCGCCCCATCCTGGCCGAGGTCGGCGTGCTGCCGCGCGCCCATGGTTCCGCCCTGTTCACTCGTGGCGAGACGCAGTCGCTCTGCGTGGTCACGCTGGGCACCGGCCAGGACGAGCAGATCATCGACAGCCTCACGGGCGAATACCGTGAGAACTTCATGCTGCACTACAACTTCCCGCCCTACTCGGTGAACGAGACGGGCCGCATGGGCAGCCCCGGCCGTCGCGAGATCGGCCACGGCAAGCTCGCGTGGCGCGCGGTCCACCCGATCCTGCCGGGCAAGGAGCAGTTCCCGTACACGATCCGCATCGTGTCCGAGATCACGGAATCCAACGGTTCCTCCTCGATGGCGACCGTCTGCGGCGCGACCCTGTCCATGATGGATGCGGGCGTTCCCCTGCGCCGTCCGGTGGCCGGCATCGCCATGGGCCTGATCAAGGAAGACCGCGGCTATGCCGTGCTGTCCGACATCCTGGGCGACGAGGATCACCTCGGCGACATGGACTTCAAGGTGGCCGGTTCCGAGGCGGGCATCACCAGCCTGCAGATGGACATCAAGATCACGTCCATCACGCTGGAGATCATGAAGGTCGCGCTGGCCCAGGCCAAGGACGGCCGCATCCACATCCTGGGTGAGATGGCCAAGGGCATTTCCGGTGCCCGCAGCCAGGTGGCCGCCACCGCGCCGCGCATCACCGTGATCAACGTGCCGAAGGAGAAGATCCGCGACGTGATCGGCACCGGCGGCAAGGTGATCCGCGAGATCGTCGAGCAGACCGGCTGCAAGATCGACATCGAGGATGACGGCACGATCAAGATCGCGTCCGCCAGCCAGGAGAACACGGACGCGGCCATCGCCAAGATCCGCGGCATCACGGCCGAGGCCGAGATCGGCGTGATCTACACGGGCAAGGTCGTGAAGACCGCCGATTTCGGCGCCTTCGTGAACTTCCTGGGCGCCAAGGACGGCCTGGTTCACATCAGCGAGCTGGCCAATGAGCGCGTGAACAAGACCACCGACGTCGTCAAGGAAGGCGATGCCGTGAAGGTCAAGGTCATCGGCTTCGACGACCGCGGCAAGGTGAAGCTGTCCATGCGCGTGGTCGACCAGGCCACCGGTGCCGACATCACGGAGCAGGTGGGCGAGCGCCGCCCCCGTGCCGAGGGCGAGGAAGGCGAGGGCCGTGAGCGCGGCGAGCGCCGTGAGCGCCGTCCGCGTCGCGACCGCGACTGAGCCTGCCGGGTTGAAAATTCGTCACCCGTAGAGGGCAGGGGGCGTTGCTCCCTGACCCCATAGGTCAGGGGCAGCGCCCCTGGCCGGACTGTCCCGGCCATCTGCGATGGCATTGATTTTCATCGAAAATTCGAGGCCGGAACATTCGGCGGGCGTAGCCCCTCGCGGATGCCCGGACAGCGCCCGGTCCTGCCGGGCGGCCCTGACGGAACACTCGGCCCGCGGCAATACGATGCTCGCCCGGCCCTGCCTTCATAAAACCATCCCCGACCACGCCGCATCCCGTGATCTCCCCTTGGGTCTGGGCCGTTTTGCTATTATGTGACCCCCCATACGTATTACTGAGGATTTCCTGCCGTGAAGGCCATCAACGCGATCCGCATGGGCGGCGCCGAAGTTCTGCCGCTGGTGGAAGGTGGAAAGGGCGTCGCCGTCTCGAACGGCGTCACGGCCGGCACCTGGTCCGCCGCCGGTGGCGTCGGCACGCTGAGCGCGGTGAACGCAGACAGCTACGACGAGAACGGCGAGGTCATCCGCCAGATCTATCACGGCCGCACCCGGCGGGAGCGCCATGAGGAACTGGTCGAATACGGTATCCGTGGCGCCATCGCGCAGGCGCAGCGCGCGCGCGACATCGCGGGCCCCAGTGCGCGAATCCACGCCAATGTCCTGTGGGAGATGGGCGGCGCCGAGCGCGTGCTGCGCGGCATGCTGGAAGGCGCCAAGGGCCTGATCAACGGCATCACCTGCGGCGCGGGCATGCCCTACAAGCTGGCCGAGATCGCGCGCGAGTTCGGCATCCACTACTACCCCATCGTCTCCTCCGGCCGTGCTTTCAGCGCGCTGTGGAAGCGCAGCTATTCCAAGGTGAGCGAGCTGCTGGGCGGCGTGGTCTATGAGGACCCCTGGCTGGCCGGCGGCCACAACGGCCTGTCCAACAGCGAGGATCCCCGCAAGCCCGAGGCCCCCTATGGCCGCGTGCTGGCGCTGCGCGAGCAGATGCGCGCCTTCGGCCTGGGCGATACGCCCATCATCATGGCCGGCGGCGTGTGGTGGCTGGAGGAATGGGAGGACTGGATCGACAACCCTGAGCTCGGTCCCATCGCCTTCCAGTTCGGCACCCGCCCGCTGCTGACCCAGGAAAGCCCGATCGGCGATGCCTGGAAGAAGCGCCTGATGGAGCTGGAGCCGGGCTCGGTCTCGCTGCAGAACTTCTCGCCCACGGGCTTCTACAGCTCTGCCGTGCGCAACGACTTCCTGCGTCAGCTGGAGGCCCGCAGCGAGCGCCAGATCGCCTATTCGCCGGAAGCCGTGGGCGACCACACCGCCGAATACCTGATCGGCCCCCGTCGCCGTCCGGTCTTCGTCACGCCGCACGACAAGGAAAGCGCCATGGGCTGGGAGGCCGCGGGCTTCACCGAGGCCCTGCGCACCCCCGACAGCACGCTGGTGTTCGAAACGCCCGAGGTCGCGCGTGAGGTGGTGAAGGACCAGGCCGACTGCATGGGCTGCCTCAGCCAGTGCCGTTTCTCCAACTGGTCGCAGCATTCCGCGGACCTGACGAACGGCAAGAAGGCCGATCCGCGCAGCTTCTGCATCCAGAAGGGCCTGCAGGACATCGCCCATGGCGGTTCCATCGAGGACAACCTGATGTTCGCGGGCCACAACGCCCCGCGTTTCAAATCCGATCCGTTCTACTCCAACGGTTTCATCCCCACGGTGAAGCAGCTGGTCGAGCGGATCATGACCGGGCGCTGAGCGCCCATTCCCGCAACAACTGATGTCTGATCTCTGCCCCGCATGCATGCATGCGGTGGCAGATACGTTCCGCGCTTGACCGCGCCACCAAGAAGAACACATGAACGTGTCAGAACGCCTTGGAGAACGTCTATGACCCAGTTTACCCGCCGCGCCGCGCTGGCGCTTCCCGCGGCCGCGCTCGCGGCGCCGGCCTTGGCGCAGCAGGGCTACCCCAGCCGCCCCATCACCATGATCGTGCCCTTCGCGGCCGGTGGCCCCACCGACACGGTGGCCCGCCTGCTGGCGACCGAGATGAGCAAGGACCTGGGCGGGTCCGTGGTGGTGGAGAATGTCGGCGGCGCCGGCGGCACGCTGGGCGCGCAGCGCACGGCGCAGGCCAGGCCCGATGGCTACAACATCCTGTGCCACCACATCGGCATGGCGACCATCCCGACCCTGTATCGCCGCCTGGCCTATGACTCGGTGAACGGCTTCGAGACGATCGGCATGATCACCGAGGTGCCGATGACCATCATCGCGCGCCCGAACATCCAGGCGAGCAACCTGCAGGAGCTGGTGGCGCTGGTGCGTCGCCAGGGCACCGGACTGAACCTGGCCAATGCCGGCGTGGGCGCGGCCAGCCACCTGTGCGGCCTGCTGTTCCAGACGGCCGTGGGCGCGCAGATGACGACCGTTCCCTATCGCGGCACCGCACCCGCGATGAATGACCTGGTGGGCGGCACGGTCGACCTGATGTGCGACCAGACGACCAACACGACCGAGCAGATCCGCGCGGGCACCGTGCGCGCCTTCGCGGTGACCACGCCGCAGCGCGTTGAATCCCTGCCCAATATCCCGACCGCCGCCGAGGCCGGGCTGCCCAACATGGAAGTCTCCATCTGGCACGGCCTGTATGCGCCCAAGGGCACGCCGGCCGAGATCGTGAACCGCCTGTCGCAGAGCCTGCAGACGGCGTTGAAGGTGCCCACCCTGGTGCAGCGCTTCAACGACCTGGGCACCAGCCCGGTGCCGCAGGACCGCGCCACCCCGGCCTTCCACCGCACCTTCTGGACGCAGGACATCGCGCGCTGGCGCCCGATCATCCAGGCGGCGGGTACCTACGCCGACTGAGGGCGTACCGGGGGTTTCATCCCCGGACCCTGACCAAGGGCTCTGCCCTTGGAACCCGCAAAGGGTCGTAACGACCCTTTGAACCCATGAGCTAATTGAAGAGGGCGGGAGGGGACATCGTCCCCTCCCGCCCTTTTCAACTCCCGGTTTCCAAAGGCCCTTCGGCCTTTGGTGGGGGTGCCGGGGGCAAAGCCCCTGGCCGGGGTCCGGGGCAGAGCCCCGGTGCCACCCTCAACCCAGCGTCTGCACCAGCAGCTCGGCTGACCGACCGGCGGCGATGGTCGCGGCGCGCGCGTCGTAGCTGTGGGCGTTCAGTCGGGCGAAGGCATGGTCGACGCCCGGATAGATGTAGGCGCGGGCGGCGGCATGGCCGTCCAGGCTGGCCTTGATCTTGGCCTGTGCCTCGGGGGGGACGAACTTGTCCTTCTCGGCGATGTGCAGGATCGTGGGTGCCGTGATCTTGCCGGCATCGGCCAGCAGCCCGTCCAGCCCCACGCCGTAATAGCTGATGTTGCACGCGGCATCGCTGTCCAGCGCCAACATGACCGAGAGCCTGCCGCCCAGGCAGAAGCCCATGCTGCCCACCTTGCCGTTGCAGCCGGGCAGGGCGCGGGCGGCGGCCATGGTGGCCTTCAGGTCCTCGACGCCCTTGGCCTGGTCCATGCCGTTCATATAGGCGAAGGCCTTTTCCCATTCCGTCTGGCCCTGGTCGGGGTCCAGCTCCACCCCGGGCTTCTGGCGCCAGAACAGGTCGGGGGCGATGGCGAAGAAGCCCATGCTGGCCACCCAGTCGGACAGGGCGCGCATGGTGCGGTTCACGCCGAAGATTTCCTGGATCATGACGACGGCGCCCGCGGGCTTTGTCGCGGGCTCGGCCAGATAGGCCGAGAAGCTGCCGGACCCGTCGGTGGCGGGGATGGTGATCTGGGGCATGGGGCGTTCCTTGGGTTGGGAATCTGCCGCCATGCTGGCGCGGTCCGGGCCGTTGGGCTACATCTTCGGTTGATAGCTATGATTGAAAGTATGGACGACGCGGGCACTTCGCAGGATGCTGGCGGCACATAAGGCGGGTCCGGACCGCCAGGAAGGGTTGAGCATGGATAAGCAGGAATTTCGCGGCGGGATGTCGCGTCTGGCCGCCGCGGTGAATGTCATCACCACCGGGGGGGCGGCGGGCCGCGCCGGGTTCACCGCCAGCGCCGTCACCAGCGTGACCGACGAGCCGCCGACCCTGCTGGTCTGCATGAACCGCAACTTCAGCGGCGCCGAGGCCTTCGCCGCCAACGGCGTGCTGTGCGTGAACACGCTGGGCGCGGGGCAGGAGGACATCTCCAACACCTTCGCCGGCCGGATGAGCGGCGAAGAGCGTTTCTCGGTCGGTGAGTGGGAGACGATGACCACCGGCGCGCCGGCGCTGAAGGAAGCCGCCGTCAGCTTCGATTGCGAGATCCGCGACGTGGTGGAGCAGGGCAGCCACAAGGTGCTGTTCGCCGAGGTGAAGGCGGTGCGGCTGGGCAGCGATGCGGGCGGGCTGGTGTATTTCAAC
This sequence comes from Rhodovarius crocodyli, assembly GCF_004005855.1. Classification (GTDB taxonomy): domain Bacteria; phylum Pseudomonadota; class Alphaproteobacteria; order Acetobacterales; family Acetobacteraceae; genus Rhodovarius; species Rhodovarius crocodyli. Next base: position 230,492 of record NZ_SACL01000006.1, on the reverse strand, counting down.
CGGAACTATCACCTGGTGCGGTGAGCAGGCGGGGGCTTTGCCCCCGGAGCCGCAAAGGGGGGCAACGCCCCCTTCACATCCGCGCCGCCGCCCCCGGCGCCACCCAGCTCAGCCGCCCCTGCGTGAACACCGCGACCGGCTTCGGCGCTTCCTTCCCGCCTTCCACGATCACCACATCGCCCCGCATGCCGGGCGCAAGCCGGCCGCGATCGGTCAGCCCCAGCGCATCGGCCGGGTTGGCCGAGACCAGCTCCCAGCTCTGCGCCACATCCAGCACGCCGCGGCGCATCATGGCGAAGGGCGCCATGAACAGGGCGGGCCAGTGGTAGTCGCTGGCCAGGATGGTCACGACGCCCTGTTCGGCCAGCGGCGCGGCGGAGGCCCAGCCGAGGTGGCTGCCGCCGCGCACCACGTTGGGCGCACCCATCACCACATGCTCGCCGCGCGCCTGGGCGTCGAGCGCCACTTCCTCGACCACCGGGAACTCGCAGATCGTGGCGCCCAGGTCGCGGAACATCTGGCGGCGTTCCAGCGTGTTGTCGTCATGGCTCAGCATCGGGATGCCGGCGGCACGGGCGGCGGAGGCCAGGGCCTCACGCGCGGGCACCAGCTCGGCGTCGCGCCGGGCCATGGCGGCGGCGGCCATGCCGTGGATCTGGGCGGCGGGCACGCCGGCGCGGTCGGCGAATTTGGCCAGTTTGACGCTTTCGGCCGCATGCTTGCTGATGCTGGGCGTGTGGTCATTGAAGCCCAGCAGATGCACGCGGCCGAGGCCGATGGCCGCCACCGCGTCGGGCAGCGCGTCGAAATTGTCGAGCTCCATGCGCAGGTGGATGCGCATGTCGGGGCCCTCGGGGCGCGGGGCCTTCAGCAGGTCCCGGAACATCTGCAACGACCGCAGCCCAGGCTCCCAGGAAAGGGTGACGCCGAGATAGGCGGTGGTGATGCCGCAGCCCAGCATCTGGCGGGCACTTTCCTCCAGCGCGAAGCCGGGCGGGAAGCCCACGCCGGGGCGCGGCTGCAGCCCGCGCTCATGCGCGTCGCCGTGAATGTCGATGATGCCGGGCAGCACCCAGCAGCCCGCCGCGTCGAAGCGGCGCGGGGCAGGGGGCGTGCCGATCTTGCCGCCGGTCAGGCCCAGCGCGCCCGGCGCCAGCCCGGCCTCGCCCAGTACTTCGCCGCCCTCGATGATCCAGTCGCTCATTCTGTCTCCACCACGATCTGCATGCGGCCCGCGGCATAGCGGGCGATGCTGACTTCCACGGGCGTGCCGCCCGGTTCGATATTCACCGCCTCCGCCAGCAGCACGGGGCGGGAGCGCGCCTGCTCCAGCAGCGCCGCTTCCTCCGGCGTCGGCATGCGCGCGGTGATGCGCGTGACCTGCCGGCGGTAGTCGGGGATGCCGCAGGATGAGAGTGCCGCCGTGATCGACGGGTTGTCCTTCAGCAGGGTCGGGATGCGGCCGAAGCGGTGCGCCGGGAAATGATGGCTGCCGAGCGTGACGGGTTTGCTGTTGGCGAAGCCCAGCCGCTCCACGATCACGACATTGCGCTGGCCGCGCTTCAGCTTCAGCAGTTCCGCGATGCGGGGTTCGGCCTCGGATTCGGAAACGCGCAGGATGCGGCCCGAAGGCTCACGCGACTGCGCGCGGATGATCTCGGAAAACCTTGTGCGGCTGCCGAGCGGGTATTCGACGATATCCTCGGCCACGAAGCTGCCGCGCCCCTGTTCCACGCGCACCAGGCCGCGCGTCACCAGATCCTCCATGGCGCGGCGGATGGTGTGGCGGTTCACGCCGAAACTCTCGGCCAGCACGGCCTCGGTGGGCAGGCGGGCGCCGGCTTCCAGCTCTCCGTTATGGATCCGTGCCTCGATGCGGCTGGCGATCTGGCGCCACAGCGCGACGCCTTCCCCACGGGGCAGGGGTGCCAGCAGCGTCATGGAATCTTCAAGCATATGCGCCCCTATCGGTGACATCATCCGCATTGACGTTAATCGAGCGGATGTGGTGTTGTCTAGACATCCCGAAGATGACAAACGCACCCACCTCTCCCGACCGCACCGACAGACAGATCTGGATGTCCGTGCTCGCCCGCGCCAGCGCCGAGGCCCTGCGCGAACATCTGGCCGATGTGCCGCCCCTGCCGGCGCACCGCCGCCTCAAGGGGCCGGATACCGGCCTCGTCATGCTGCGCGGCCGGGCCGGCGGCGACGGCACCGCCTTCAACCTGATGGAGGCCACGGTCACCCGCTGCACCGTCTCCATGGGTGAGCATATGGGCCATGCGACCGTGATGGGCCGCGACCTGGCCCAGGCCGAACTGGCGGCGGCGATCGACGCCGCCCTGCAGAACCCTGAACTGCGCGACGCGCTGATGGCCTCGGTGGTGGAGCCGCTGGCAGCCAGCCAGGACAGCGCCCGCGCCGAGACCGCGCGCAAGGCCGAGGCCACGCGCGTCAACTTCTTCACCATGGCGACCATGCGATGATGCAGCCCGGATTTGCCGATCCCGTCCTCGACGCCCAGTCCGCCTTCCGCGCGGTGCTGGAGGCGTTGAGCCACCCTGGCCGGATCATCCCCATCGCGCCGGCGCCGATCCCGCCCGCGCCGCTGTCGCCCGCCATGGGCGCGCTGGCGCTCGCGCTGTGCGATGCCGACACGCCGGTCTGGCAGGATGGCGGTGCCCAGGCCGCCGACTGGCTGCGCTTTCACACCGGCGCGCCCTTCGCCGAGGCGCCCGCCGCCATGTTCCTGTTCGCCACCGGCCGCCCGCCGGCGCTGAGCACCTTGAACCTCGGCACGGATGAGGTGCCGCAGGATGGCGCCACGCTGGTGCTGAACGTCGCCTCCCTCAAGGCGCAAGGCACGCTCCGCCTGCGCGGCCCGGGCATCAAGGACGAGGTGTCGCTGGGCGTCGAAGGGTTGCCGGAAAACTTCCTCGCGGAACGCGCGGCCCTTCGCCCGCATTTCCCGCGCGGCCTCGACATCGTCTTCTGCTGCGGGGCGCAGATCGCCGCCCTGCCGCGCACCACCGAGGTGATCTGATGTACGTCTCCGTCAAGGGCGGCGAGAGCGCCATCGCCAACGCCCATGCCTGGCTGGCCGAGCGCCGGCGCGGCGATGCGGCCCTGCCCGAGATCACCGCCGACCAGATCGCGGAACAGCTCGGCCTCGCGGTCGAGCGCGTGATGGCCGAGGGCGCCTGCATCGACCGTGACCTGGCCGCACTCGCGCTGAAGCAGGCGCGCGGCGACAGCACGGAGGCCGCCTTCCTGCTGCGCGCCTATCGCAACACCCTGCCGCGCTTCGGCTATGCCGCGCCGCTGGATACCGCCGCCATGCAGGTGCAGCGCCGCATCAGCGCCACCTACAAGGACCTGCCCGGCGGCCAGGTGCTGGGCCCGAGCTTCGACTACACCCACCGCCTGCTGGAACTGGACCTCGCCGGCCGCAAGGGCGAGCCCGACCCGGCCCCCCAGGCCGACACGGGCGTGACGCCCATGCCCCGCGTGACCGAGATGCTGGCGCGCGAGGGCCTGATGGCCCGCGACACCGCGACCGATGCCGAGCCGCCCGACCTGACGCGCGAGGGCCTGCGCTTTCCGGCCATCCGGGCGCTGGCGCTGCAATCCATGGCGCGCGGTGATGAGGGGTTCCTGCTCGCGCTCGGCTATTCCACCCAGCGCGGCTACGGCAATGCCCACCCCTTCGTGGGCGAGATCCGCATGGGCGCGGTGCCGGTGGAGTTCACGCCGCCTGAGCTGGGCTTCGCCATCGACATCGGCGACGTGGTCGTCACCGAATGCCAGATGGTCAACCAGTTCGCCGGCAACAACGAAACCCCGCCGCAATTCACCCGCGGCTATGGGCTGGTGCCCGGCCAGAACGAGCGCAAGGCGATGGCCATGTCGCTCGTCGACCGCGCCCTGCGCGCGAGCGAGCTGGGCGAGGAAATCACCGCCCCCGCGCAGGATGCCGAATTCGTCCTGTATCACTGCGACAATGTGGAGAGCACGGGCTTCGTCGAGCATCTGAAGCTGCCGCACTACGTCGATTTCCAGTCGGAGCTGGAGAAGCTGCGCGGCATCCGCGCCCGCTGGGCCGCCGATCGCGGAGAGAAGTCATGAACATCCCGGTGAACCCGGTGGCCGAGCAGCTTGCCGGCTACAACTTCGCCTATCTGGACGAAGCCACGAAGCGGATGATCCGCCGCGCCATCCTGAAGGCCGTGGCGGTGCCGGGCCACCAGGTGCCGTTCGGCGCGCGGGAAATGCCGCTGCCCTATGGCTGGGGCACCGGCGGCATCCAGGTCACGGCCTCCATCCTGGGGCCGCGCGACGTGCTGAAGGTGATCGACCAGGGCGCGGACGACACCACGAACGCGGTGTCCATCCGCCGTTTCTTCGGCCGTGTGGCGGGTGTGCGCACCACGGACCGCACCCGCGAAGCGACCATCGTGCAGACCCGCCACCGCATCCCCGAAACCGCGCTGCGCGAAGGCCAGGTGCTGGTCTATCAGGTGCCGATGCCGGAACCGCTGTTCCGCCTGGAACCGCGCGTCAGCGAAACCACGCGCCTGCACGCGCTGGGCGATTATGGGCTGATGCAGGTGCGCCTGTATGAGGACATCGTGAAGCACGGCGAGGTGGCCACGGCCTATAACCATCCGGTGATGGTGAACGCGCGCTACCTGATGTCGCCTTCGCCCATCCCGTCCTTCGACAACCCGAAGATGCACATGAACCCCGCCCTGCAGCTGTTCGGCGCGGGGCGTGAGAAGCGGATCTACGCCGTGCCGCCCTATACGGCGGTGCAGAGCCTGGATTTCGAGGATCACCCGTTCAGGCCGATCCGCGCGCCGCACGCCTGCGCGCTGTGCAACAGCACCGAAAGCTACCTGGACGAGGTGATCACCGACGACCAGGGCGGGCGGATGTTCGTGTGCTCCGACACCGATTACTGCGCTGAGAGGAGGGGCGAATGAACCCCTTGTTGGAAGCCCGCGGCCTCAACCTGCGCTTCGGCGCGGTGGATGCGCTGCTCGACGTTTCGCTCGATCTCTACCCCGGTGAGGTGGTGGGCATCGTGGGCGAAAGCGGCTCGGGCAAATCCTCGCTGCTCAAGGTGCTGGCGGGCATGCAGGGGGCCGATGGCGGCTGCGTGACCTACACCGATGCCGTGGGCACGGATCATGATGTGCTGAACATCTCCGACGCCGCGCGGCGCCGGCTGATGCGCAGCGAATGGGGCTTCGTGCACCAGAACGCGCGTGACGCGCTGCGCATGAACGTCTCGGCCGGCGGCAATGTGGGTGAGCGGCTGATGGCCGCGGGCGCCCGCCATTTCGGCAAGATCCGCGAGGAAGCCGCCCATTGGCTCGGCCGTGTCGAGATCGACGCGAGCCGCATGGACGATTTGCCGCGCACCTTCTCCGGCGGCATGCAGCAGCGCCTGCAGATCGCCCGCACGCTGGTCACGCGGCCGCGCCTGGTGTTCATGGACGAGCCCACCGGCGGCCTGGACGTGTCGGTGCAGGCGAAGCTGCTGGACCTCATCCGCTCCCTGGTGGCCGATCTCGGCCTCGCGGTGCTGCTGGTCACGCACGACATCGCGGCCGCGCGGCTGCTCTCCCACCGGATCGTGGTGATGCGCCATGGCCGGATCGTGGAGGAAGGCCTGACCGACCGGGTGCTGGACGACCCCCAGCACCCCTACACGCAGCTTCTCGTCAGCTCGGTGCTCGCGGCATGATCGTCCTTCGCACAAACGGCCTCGGCAAATCCTTCACGCTCCACCTCCAGGGCAGCGTGACCATCCCGGTGCTGGAAAACGTCGAGCTCAGCGTCAGGGCAGGGGAGTGCATCGCGCTGACCGGCCCCTCGGGCGCGGGCAAATCCACCCTGATGCGCTGCCTCTACGGCAATTACGGCGCCGAGGCCGGCAGCATCCACCTGCGGCACCGCGATGCCGAGATCGAGATGACCGCCGCCGACCCGCGCATGATGCGCGAGATCCGCCGCGACACGCTGGGCTATGTCTCACAGTTCCTGCGCGTCATCCCGCGCGTGGCGACCCGCGATATCGTGGCGGAACCCCTGATCGCGCGCGGCACCCCGCGTGACGCGGCCCTCGCCCGCGCGACGGAACTGCTGCGCCGCCTGAACCTGCCCGACGCCCTGCACGACCTGCCGCCCGCCACCTTCTCGGGCGGCGAGCAGCAGCGCGTGAACCTGGCGCGCGGCTTCGCGGCCGGCCACCCGATCATGCTGCTGGACGAGCCCACCGCCAGCCTGGATGCCGCCAATGCCGAGGTGGTGATACAGTTGATCCAGGAAGCTAAGGCCGCCGGTAGCGCGCTGGTGGGCATCTTCCACGACCTTCCCGTCCGCGACCGCGTCGCCGACCGCCTGTTCACCGTAGAGCCGATCCGCAAAGCCGCATGACCCAAGACACCATCCTGACCAACGCCCGCATCATCCTGCCCGATGCGGTCATTCACGGCACTCTGGTCCTCCGCGACGGCAAGATCGCCGAAGTCTCCGAAGGGCTGAGCCACGCCCCCGGCGCCGAGGACTGCGAGGGCGACGACATCATCCCCGGCGTCGTCGATGTCCATACCGACAACCTCGAACGCCAGGTGCAGCCGCGCGCCAACGCCCGCTGGCCGTCCCGCAGCGCCTTCATCGCGCATGACGCGCAATGCGCCGCGGCCGGCGTCACCACCGTGTTCGACGCGCTGTGCCTGGGCGACCTCGGCTTCGACCAGGGCCGCGACCAGACCTTCAAGGAAGGCGTGCTGGACCTGACGGAAATGCACGCCACGGGCCTGATGCGCGCCGAGCACCTGCTGCACCTTCGCTGCGAACTGCCCGCCGACGACCTGCCCGGCCTGCTGGACCCCGTGGCCGACCACCCGCTGGTCGCCATGATCAGCGTGATGGACCACTCCCCCGGCATCGGCCAGTACCGCGACCTGCCGCGCTACATCGCCATGCGCGCCCGCCAGACCAGCTGGAGCACCGAACGCGTGCAGCAGCAGGTCGACTACCTGCTGGAAAAGCGCAGCCGCATCCTGGAAACCCACCGCCGCTGGGTGCTGGACCGCGTCGCCGCCCGGAACCTGCCCATCGCCAGCCATGACGACGAAAGCGCCGAGCAGATCGCGCGCAACGCCGCCGACGGGATCATGATCAGCGAATTCCCGGTGACCATGGAGGCCGCGAAAGCCGCCAAGGCCCATGGCGTAGACAGCATCCTGGGCGCGCCCAACATCGTGCGCGGCGGCAGCCACTCCGGCAACGTCGCGGCCCTCGACGTCGCCCGCGCCGGCGCGATGGATATCATCGCCTCCGACTACGTTCCCGCCGCCATGATCGAAGCCGCCTATACCAGCGCCGACATCATGGGACTGCCCGCCGCCATCGCCACCATCACCGCCAACCCCGCCCGCGCCGCCAAACTGCACGACCGCGGCCGCATCCAGCCCGGCCTCAACGCCGACCTGGTGCAGGTCAAGCACCACGTCGGCCTGCCCTTCGTGCGCCGCGTGTGGCGCCAGGGCGCACGGGTGGTGTGATGGGTTGGCGCGCCTCGGGGGCCTTGCCCCCGAACCCCCACCAAGGGCTCTGCCCTTGGAACCCGCCAAAGGCCGAAAGGCCTTTGGAAACCGGGAGCTGGAAGTCTGGGGAGGGGGCTCCGCGCAGCCTCCTGGCCCGACGCGCGTTCCGTGCCCCCTCCCCAAACTTCCAGTTAACTCATGGGGGTCCAGGGGCCACAGGCTCCTGGCGGGGTTTCAAGGGGCAGCGCCCCTTGATGGGGGTCCAGGGGGCGAAGCCCCTTGAAGCGCCCTTCCCATGACGCCTCCCATGCGTGCCGGCGTCTACTGGGCGCCGGAGGTGAGCGACCCGTTGCATGTGCTGGGCTCGGCTTGGCTGGGGCGGGATGCGGAGACGGGGGCCTTGGTGGAGCAGCCGCCGGTGCCCGGCATTGCCGAGATCACGGGCGATCCGCGCGGCTATGGGCTGCATGCGACGTTGAAGCCGCCGTTCCGGCTGGCGCGGCCGTGGGATGAGCTGTGCCGTGAGGTGCAGGCGCTGGCGGCGGCCACGCGGGTATTCGCGCTGCCGCCGCTGTCGGTGCAGAATCTGAAGGGGTTTCTGGCGCTGCGGGAGACGGCGCCTTGCCCGCCGCTTTATGCGCTGGCGGACAGTTGCGTGGAGGCGCTGGACGGTTTTCGCCAGCCGCCGACCGAGGCCGAGCTGGAACGCCGCCGCCGCGCGAAGCTGAGCGAGCGGCACGAGGCCAACCTGGCGCGCTGGGGCTACCCCTATGTGTTCGAGGATTTCCAGTTCCACGTGACGCTGACCCAGCGGCTGGACGATGCGGCGCGTGAGGCGGTGCTGCCGCCCTTGCTGGCGCATTTCGGCGCGGTGCCGGCCATGCCGCGCCTGGTGCGGGAGCTGTGCGTGTTCACCCAGGCCGGCCCGGGTGCCCCCTTCCTGATTGCGGAACGCTTTCCGCTGAAAGGTGCCTGATGCAGATCATCGAGACCGAGGCGGAACTGGAGGCCATCTACGGCATTCCGGTCCTGGCCAGCACCGGCAAGGTGGCGGACCACGTCACCGACGCCTATGGCCGCATCATCGAGGCCGCGCCCTTTTGCGCCCTGGCCACGGTGGGGCCGGAGGGGCTGGATTGCTCGCCGCGCGGCGACGCTTTCGGGCTGACGCGCATCCAGGACCGCAAGACGCTGCTGCTGCCGGACCGGCGCGGCAACAACCGCATCGACAGCATCCGCAACATGGTGCGCGACCCGCGCGTGGCGCTGATGTACCTGGTGCCGGGCAGCGGCAATGCGCTCAGGGTGAACGGGCGCGCGAAGGTGACGGCGGACCAGGCGCTGCGTGAGAGCTTCTCGGTGGAGGGCGCGCTGCCGCGCACGGTGGCCGTCATCACGGTGGACGAGATCTACTTCCAGTGCGCGCGCGCCATCGTGCGGTCGCGCCTGTGGGATCCGGCCAGCCAGGAACTGGCCAAGGGACTGCCGACGCCGGGCCAGATCCTGCAATCCATGACGCGCGGCGAGATCCAGGCCGAGCCCTACGACAGGGAATGGCCCCAGCGGGCTGCCGCCAGCATGTGGTGACAGCAGGCGGCGAGCGGGCTACGCCTTGCTCCCAAATCCAGGGAGCGACCGATGCCGCGTTTCGCCGCCAATCTGTCCATGATGTTCAACGAGGTGCCGTTCCTCGACCGCTTCGCCGCCGCCCGCGCGGCGGGGTTCGAGGCGGTGGAGTTCCTGTTCCCCTATGAATTCGCCGCCAAGGACATCGCCGCGCGCCTGATGGATAACGGGCTGCAGCAGGTGCTGTTCAACGCCCCCCCGGGCGACTGGGCGAATGGGGAGCGCGGCACGGCCAGCCTGCCGGGCCGCCAGCAGGAGTTCCGCGACGGCATCCTGAAGGCGCTGGACTATGCCGGTGAGCTGGGCTGCCCGCGCATCCATGTGATGGCCGGCATGGTGCCGCCCGGCGTCAGCCAGGGCACGCTGACCTGCCTCTATGCCATCAACCTGGCCTGGGCGACGGAGAAGGCGATCGCACAGGGCGTGAAATGCGTGATCGAGCCGATCAACCAGCGCGACATGCCGGGCTATGCGCTGACCGGGGTGGCCAACGGCATCGCGGCGATCGAGGCGGTGGGGCCCGACCGGCTGGGGCTGCAGTTCGACCTGTACCACACCCAGATCACCGAGGGTGACCTGGTGCCGCGCATGAAGGCGGCGCTGCCCTATATCGCCCACATGCAGGTGGCCGACACGCCGGGCCGCAACGAGCCCGGCACCGGCGAGGTGAACTGGGACTTCGTGTTCAGGGAAATCGACGCCGCGGGCTATCGCGGCTGGATCGGCTGCGAATACCGGCCGAAGGGCGAGACGAATGCGGGCCTGGGCTGGTTCCAGCCCTGGCGCGCGAAGTGATCCGAGAAGAGGGAAGCACAGAATGAAGATCGGTTTTGTCGGCCTCGGCATCATGGGCCTGCCCATGGCGCTGAACCTGAAGAATGGCGGCCATGAGATCTATGCGCCCGAGCGTGCGAGCCTGAAGGCGGAGGCGCGCGACGCCTTCACCATCCTGCCGACCGCCACCGACGTGGCGAAGGCGGCGGACGTCATCATCGTGATGGTGCCCGACACCCCCGATGTGGAGCGCGCGCTGTTCGCCGAGGGCGGCGTGGCGGCGGGCCTGTCGGCCGGCAAGCTGGTGATCGACATGTCCTCCATCTCGCCGACCGCGACGAAGGACTACGCGGCCAAGGTCGAGGCGCTGGGCGCCGATTACGTCGATGCCCCGGTCTCGGGCGGCGAGGTGGGGGCCAAGGCCGCCAGCCTGACCATCATGTGCGGCGGCAAGGACGCGGCGTTCGAGCGCGCGCGCCCGCTGTTTGAACTGATGGGCAAGAACATCACGCTGGTGGGCGGCATCGGTGCCGGGCAGACCTGCAAGGTGGCCAACCAGATCATCGTGGCCCTGAACATCGAGGCGGTGGCCGAGGCGCTGGTCTTCGCGTCAAAGGCGGGGGCCGACCCGGCGAAGGTCCGCCAGGCGCTGATGGGCGGTTTCGCCAACTCCCGCATTCTTGAAGTTCACGCGGAACGAATGATCCAGCATACGTTCAACCCGGGTTTCCGGATCGCGTTGCACCAGAAGGACCTGAACCTGGCGCTGTCGGCCGCGAAGGAACTGGGCGTCGCGCTGCCGCACACCGCCAGCGCGCAGCAGCTTTTCACGGCCGTGTCGGCGGCCGGCGGCTCACAGCTCGATCACTCGGGAATGGTCAAGGCGCTGGAGACGCTGGCCGCTCACGAGATCGGGAGCAAGGTCTGAATCGACTAGCCGGAACGATCTTCAGCGGATTAAGAATGTATCAAGTTTTGAGCCGCTATCACGTTTTGGTGAGATGAGTTTCTAAATTCGGGGCTCGTATCTCACCGAGCGTGGTTGTAGACCAAAACGGTTACCTGCTGGAGGTTGCATGAAGTTCGCGGATGTCGGTCAGCAGTTGCGGGCCTATCGGCTTGAGTCCGGCATGCGTGCGGAGGAAATCGCCGCACGCCTGGGCGTCTCGCGGGCTGCTCTGTATCGCTATGAGAAGGGCGAGGTCATCAAGCTCGAGACGATCCGTCGTCTCGCGGAGCTCCTGAAGATCTCGCCGCTGTCTCTGCTGGGCATCGGGGTGGAGTATTTCTCCCGCCCCGCAGCCTTTGCCGAGCGGCTGCGCAACCTTGAGGAACAGGCCGACCAGATCCTGCAGGTGGGTGGCCGGCTGTGCCAGCCGCTGACGACGGACGCCTTCGACGGCGCGATGGTCGAGGCCTGGTCAGAAAGCGTCATCAACGCGCCGGACCGGGCAGTGGCGCTGGCCGCCATCGAGCAGGCGATGCAGACGCTGAACTTCCGCAAGCGCAACTATTCCGCCCGCCGCCCCAACATGACGGTCGTGCTGTGCGAGAGCACCGTGCGCCGCTTCCTCACCGAGGGCGTGGCGGGCTCCCTGCCCATCCCCGAGCCGACGCGCGCCCGCTGCCGCATCGCCGCGATCGCCGAGGCCAGCAACATCGCCACGCTGATGGAAAGCCTACCGATCGGCTTGCAGATAGGCCTGGCGCAGGGGGTCGAGCCCTCCGGCACCTTCCGGATCATGCGCGGGCGGGAACGCGCGCATGTCGCCACCAGCCCCTTCCCGATCGATTGCCTGCCCTGGGTCAGCACCGGCGTGACCAGCATCACCAGCGCGGATGACGCGATCGGCATGCACCAGCGCGTGGCCGAATCGGTCTGGCGGGATGCGCTGAAGGGCGGGGCCGCCGCGGAGCGCGTTCGTCAACTGATCCGCGAGGCCGAGACCCGCTGAGGCGCGGGCCGCCCCGCGGCTTCAGCAGTTGGAGCAGGTCAGCAATGGCTGGCCATGCGCCTCGCACATCTGCACCCCCGTGCCTTCCACCGGCACGTTGCGGGGTGCCACGTTGTTCGCGTTGAGATTGACCTTCGCATCGCCCAGGCTGCGGTTCATCAACCGCAGATAGGCCATGACGTCCGTCGGTTCCCAGCCGGTCCGCTTCGAGAAGAAGTCGATGCTGGGCAGCTTGCCGCTCAGGCCCAGCTTGGTGACGGAGACGTGGCTGTCGGAGCCGCCGGCGCGAAGCGCGCGGATGACGGTGGTGGAGCAGTTCTTCTTGATGCTGTGATAGGAGGCCGCCTCATAGGCATAGCCGGCCCACCAGCGTTCGATAGCACCCGTATTCAGCACATCGGCCGCGATTTCGACGACCACATCCGCCGCGCGCCCCTCATCGGTGATGTCGTGCTGATAGCTCGGGTTGCAGCGGTGCTTCACCTTGTAGACGTTGGTGGTGCCGATGATCCTGTTCATCATCCGCGCCATGAAGGGGCTCTTGTTCCGGTCCACCGCATAGTGGCGCTCGTCGTCCCGCGACGGCCACCAGGAGATGTAGGCGCCGGCCTCGATCTGCAGCGCGGAGTGGCCCCAGGCAGCGCCCTCGCCGCCGCGCACATGGTTCCAGTTGTAGACCCAGACCTTGGCCAAGGGCGTTTCCTCACGATGTCGTGTGCCGATCTGAGGTCGAAACAGGCCCATTTGCAAGCCGATGCCCCCTCTTGCGGCGGTAGGGGTGGTCTATGGGGCGGGCCCCCTTGCACGGTCCGGCGCTTCATGGCCCATTTCGCCTGTCGAAACAGGAGAAGAATGGGATGGACGTTCAGGGTGCGGTGGCGATCGTCACGGGCGGCGCCTCGGGTTTGGGCCTGGCGACGGCGCAGCGGCTGATCGCGGCCGGTGCGACCGTGGTGCTGGCTGACCTGGCGAACAGCCCCGGTGTCGCGGTGGCCGCCGAGATCGGCGCGCATTTCGTGGCCGCCGACGTGACGGACACCGACAGCTTCCAGGCCGCGGTGGACAAGGCGGCCTCGCTCGGCCCCTTGCGCGTGGTCGTGCATTGCGCGGGCCGGGGCGGGCCGGTGCGCGTGCTGGACCGCGACGGCGCGCCGGGCTCGCTCGAGACCTATGAGGCCATCGTGAAGGTCAACCTGACTGGCAGCTTCAATGTGCTGCGCCTGGCCGCCGCCGCCATGGCCAAGACCGAGACGCTGCCCGACGGCGAGCGCGGCGTGGTGGTCATGACGGCCTCCGTCGCCGGCTATGAGGGGCAGATCGGCCAGATGGGCTATGCGGCGTCCAAGGCGGGCGTGATCGGCATGACCATCTGCGCCGCGCGCGACCTGGCCAGCAAGCACATCCGCGTCTGCACCATCGCGCCCGGCATCATGGACACCCCGATGCTGGCGCGGCTGCGGGATGACGTGAAGGCCTCGCTCGCGGCCTCCGTTCCCAACCCGCCGCGCCTGGGCCTGCCCGAGGAATATGCCAAGCTCGCGATGCAGATCGTCGAGAACGGCTATCTGAACGGCGAGACGATCCGCATGGACGGCGCCATCCGCATGGCGCCGCGCTGAGGCGGCGGGGGCATCACCCCCGCAGCATGGCGTCCAGCCCGGCGAGGGCCTTGTCCAGGTCGAGCCGCCAGCGGCGCTCGGCCCCGGGCAGTTCCTCGCCCAGCACCAGCCCGGCCGGCAACCCGGCCGAGGCGAACAGGTTGAGCGGCCCCGCCGCGCGGCCGGGCTTGCCTTCCAGCAGGATGACACTGGTGCCCGGGCGGCAGAACACGGCGTTGAACAGCCCCCCGCCCCCCGGTCCCACCACCACCGAGGCCTCCCGGAAATGCCGGGCCTGTTCCGGCAATGAGAGCGATTCGGGATACAGGATCTCGAAGCCGCGCTGCCGCATGGCCTCCTGCAGCGCCTCCTCATCCTCCAGCGCGCGATAGGCGCCGCGCCGGCCGACCGAGAGTCGCGAGACGAAAAGCCGCCTGTCACCGGCCGGCAGGTCGAACAGCCCCTGCCGCTCCAGGAAACGGTCGAGCGCGCCCCGCAGAAAGGGGGTTAGCGCCAGGTCGCGCCTGCTCTGTTCCAGCAGCCCGACATGGCGCAGCAGCCAGGGCTTCTCGGCCTGATGGAACAGCACGTCCTCGGCGGCCAGGCCGGCAGCGGCCAGGAAGTCCTTCTGCCAGGGCATGGGGCACCAGCAGAAGAACTTGGCGAAACGGTCCCGATGGTTGTGGAACAGCTCGACCGACGCGAAGGCGGTCAGCAGCCAGATCCCCCAGTCCGCGCCCTTGTCGGGCGTGCCCCAGAGGACGGATTCCGTGATGTCGCCCGCCGGTGTCAGGGCGGCCGGATTGACGTGCAGCCCGCCTGCCGCGTCACGCAGCACGGGCCAGCTGCGGTCGTAGCCCCAGGCGCCCGTGGCGGCCAGGCGCCCCGCATGGTCCAGGCGCTGCGCCGGATCCCGGTAGCGCCCCGTCAGCGTGTTGCCGAAGAACAGCGCGTCGAAGCCCGAGACCACGACATCGCGGTATTCCACCAGGGCCGACCCGTGGCGGGGGCCGGGCGGGGCCTCGCAGGCGGAGGTGTCGGCCGTCCCGCCGGCCTGGACGATCCCGAGCGGGGCGATCGGTTCGGCCGCGGGTGTTTCCGGCTCCAGCTCCTCGATCACCATGCGCCCGGCCTCGCCCAGCACATCCAGCGGGCCGTTCTGGGGCAGGGCCGTGCCCGGCATGCCCAGGAAAAGGTCGAGCGCCGAGGCGCCGGGCAGCGCAGAGAGGCGCGAGATCGCCTCCAGCCCCGGCTCCTCGGGCAGATCGGCCAGGCGGGCGGCCAGCACATCGGCTTCCGGCAGGCGCCAGCCGCGAAAGAAGGAGATGCCGGTGGGCGGCAGGGGCATGACGGCGGCCGCAGCGTCCCCGGCCACCGGATCCATCAGTTTCGGCAGGGCATAGACCTGGCCGACCCACCAGCCCGCGCGGGGCTCGGCGGTCGCCATCTCCGGGCGCGGGGGCACCGCGTCGTCGAAGGCCCACCAGGCATCTTCCTCGCAGAGAGGCGCCATCGCCGCGATCTGGGCGACCAGCGCGGCGGCGCGGTGGTCGGAATCGATGAAGGCCAGGCTGTGGCGGCGCGTCGTCTCCCCGGCTAGCCTGCGCATCAGCTCCGGCGCCTGTGCCGGGTCCGGACAGTCGTAGAGGGCGGCGGAAGCGCAGCGAAGGGCTGGAAGCCGGCCGATCGGACCCAGATAGGTGACATGCAGGCCGGGCTGGTTGCAGGCGGGCGGGAAATCATGCGCGAGAACGAGGATGTTCCGATGGCCGCCATGCGCGATGGCAAGGCTCAGTGCCTCATCGCTGCTGCCGGGATGACGCGGCGCGGAGCCTGCTGTCGGCATGTCGTGAGGCATCGGACCCTGGAAGAATGGCGATGGAGGCTGCCGTGTTGCGCCGCGGCACAGCCAGGATCGCACGCATGAGCACGAGTTGGGAAGGCCCGGCCGTCGTCCTGTCGGCCCGCCCGCATGGCGAGGCGGGGGCTGTCATCGGCTTGCTGACGGAGGCGATGGGCCGGCATCCCGGCCTGGCCAAGGGCGGGCAGAGCAGGGCGCAGGCGCCCCTGTGGCAGCCGGGCAACCTGGTGGAGGCACGCTGGGTGGCACGCCTTTCCGAGCAGCTGGGCGCGGTCTCGGCCGAGATGGTGCACCCGGCCGCGGCGCTGGCGATGGAGGACCCGCTGACCCTCGCGGTGCTTTCGGCCGCCTGCGCGGTCGCGGACGGCGCGCTGCCCGAGCGCGTGCCCCAGCCCGAGACCTTCCACGGGCTGGTGCGGCTGGTCGTCTCCCTGGCGCGGGAGCCGGCCCGCGCGCCCGAGGCGCTGGTGCGGTGGGAAATGATCCTGCTGCGCGAACTGGGCTACGGCCTGGACCTGGAGGCCTGCGCCGCGACCGGTGAGCGCGAGGACCTGCCCTGGGTGTCGCCGCGCACCGGCCGGGCGGTGGGGCGCGCCGCCGGAGAGCCCTATGCCGGGCGCCTGCTGCCGCTGCCGGCCTTCCTGCGCGGCGAAGGGGCGGCGGATGGGCCCTCCGCATGGCTTGAAGGGCTGCGCCTGACGGCCCATTTCCTGGAACGTGACGCTTTCGGGAACCTCCACAGACCGCTGCCCGCGGCCCGCATCAGGGTGCAGGACCGGGTCGCGGCATTGGCGGCAAGCCCGGAGGCGGGGGCTTAATTACCTCTTCCCCCGGTTCACCTTCTGCCCACATGTTGCTTGTATAGTCGGGCTGGCCGAATCTCCGGCAGCCTGCGTCAACAGCGGTTGCCCATGAGTGTTTGACTGAGTTTCCAAGGGGGCCGCGCGAACAGGATGCGATCAGGCATGTCCATTTTCAGGGACCGGGATCCGGTCGAAGTCTACAACAACAGCCTCGTGCCCATGGTGGTCGAGCAGAGCGCGCGCGGGGAGCGGGCGTTCGACATCTTCTCCCGCCTGCTGCGTGAGCGCATCATCTTCCTGACCGGTGAGGTGCATGACGGCGTCGCCAGCCTGATCTGCGCCCAGCTGCTGTTCCTGGAGAGCGAGAACCCCACCAAGGAAATCTCGTTCTACATCAACAGCCCGGGCGGCGTGGTCTCCTCCGGCCTCGCGATCTACGACACGATGCAGTACATCCGCTGCCCCGTCAGCACGGTGTGCATGGGCATGGCCGCCTCCATGGGCAGCCTGCTGCTGACCGCCGGCGAGAAGGGCAAGCGCTTCGCCCTGCCGAACGCCCGCGTGATGGTGCACCAGCCCTCGGGCGGCGCGCGCGGCCAGGCGACGGACATCGAGATCCAGGCGCGCGAGATCCTGACGCTGCGCAAGCGGCTGAACGCCATCTACGTGGAGCACACGGGCCAGAGCATGGACGCGATCGAGTCCAAGCTGGAGCGCGACAGCTACATGAGCGCGATCGAGGCCAAGGAATGGGGCCTGATCGACGAGGTGGTGACCAAGCGCGCGGCGGCCCCGGCCCCCGAAGCCCCCAAGGCCTGACGAGGGACGGTTTGTTACGAGATCGCCCCGAAATCCCGGCACGCTTTTCGCGCAGCAGCGAAGGGGCTAGTCTCAACGTTTATTTTTCCGGGACCGGCCCTGCCGGCCCCATCCAGCATGGGGCCGCGAGGCCGGACAAGGAGCACGCATGAGCAAGTCTTCGGGCGATTCGAAGAACACCCTGTATTGCTCGTTCTGCGGCAAGTCGCAGCACGAGGTCCGCAAGCTGATTGCGGGCCCGACCGTGTTCATCTGCGATGAGTGCGTCGAGCTCTGCATGGATATCATCCGTGAGGAGCACAAGACCACGCTGGTGAAGAGCCGCGATGGCGTGCCGACCCCGCGCGAGATATGCAAGGTGCTGGACGATTACGTGATCGGCCAGGACCACGCGAAGAAGGTGCTCTCGGTCGCGGTGCACAACCACTACAAGCGCCTGGGCGGCCAGTCCAAGAGCGAGGTGGAGATCGCGAAGTCCAACATCATGCTGATCGGGCCCACCGGCTCGGGCAAGACGCTGCTCGCGCAGACGCTGGCCCGCATCCTGGACGTGCCCTTCACCATGGCGGACGCCACGACGCTGACGGAAGCCGGCTATGTCGGTGAGGATGTGGAGAACATCATCCTCAAGCTGCTGCAGGCGGCCGACTACAACGTCGAGCGCGCGCAGCGCGGCATCGTCTACATCGATGAGATCGACAAGATCAGCCGCAAGTCCGACAACCCGTCCATCACGCGCGACGTGTCCGGTGAGGGCGTGCAGCAGGCCCTGCTGAAGATCATGGAAGGCACCGTCGCCTCCGTGCCGCCGCAGGGCGGGCGCAAGCATCCGCAGCAGGAATTCCTGCAGGTCGACACCTCGAACATCCTGTTCATCTGCGGTGGCGCCTTCGCGGGGCTGGAGAAGATCATCGGCGCGCGCGGCAAGGGCTCGGGCATCGGCTTCGGCGCCGAGGTCAAGGAAAACGACGAGCGCCGCACCGGTGCCATCCTGCGTGAGTGCGAGCCCGAGGACCTGATGAAGTTCGGCCTGATCCCCGAATTCATCGGCCGCCTGCCGGTCGTCGCCACGCTGGAGGACCTGGACGAGAAGGCGCTGATCGAGATCCTGACCAAGCCGAAGAACGCGCTGGTCAAGCAGTACCAGAAGCTGTTCGAGATGGAGGGCAGCAAGCTGACCTTCACCGAGGACGCGCTGAAGGCGATCAGCCACCGCGCCATCCAGCGCAAGACCGGCGCGCGCGGCCTGCGCTCGATCATGGAAGGCATCCTGCTGCACACCATGTTCGACCTGCCGGGCATGGAGGACATCGCCGAGGTGGTGGTGAACGGGGAAGTGGCCGACGGCCGCGCCCAGCCGCTCTACATCTACAGCGAGCGCAAGCCCGAGCAGGCGGCCTCCGCCTGACCATTTTCCGGGGCGGCTTGTTCGGGCCGCCCCGCTTTACCATCTGTGTTGCAGTTTCCCGACACCGCCCACCATGCCGCTTGAGGGTGGTGGCCGGCCCGACTGTCCGAAGTGAGGTCCGATGACTGAATTCAAGAGCGGCGATCAGATCCCCGTCCTGCCGCTGCGGGATATCGTGGTGTTCCCCCACATGATCGTCCCGCTCTTCGTGGGGCGTGAGAAGTCCGTGCACGCCCTCGAGGCGGTGATGCGCGACGACAAGCAGATCCTGCTGGTCACCCAGAAGAACGCCGCCCAGGACGATCCGGGCGAGGCCGACCTGTACCGCACGGGCACCGTCTCCACGGTGCTGCAGCTGCTGAAGCTGCCTGACGGCACGGTGAAGGTGCTGGTCGAGGGCAGCAAGCGCGCCCGCGTGACCGAGTTCCAGAACACCGATAGCCATTTCGAGGCGACGGCCGAGCTGATCGACGAGCCCGGCACCGCTTCCCCCAAGGAAGTCGAGGCGCTGGCCCGCACCGTGGTCGGCCAGTTCGAGAACTACATCAAGCTCAACAAGAAGATCGCGCCCGAGGTGCTGGTCTCGATCAACCAGATCGACGACCCCGCCAAGCTGGCGGACACGGTGGCCAGCCACCTGTCGATCAAGATCGCCGAGAAGCAGGAGCTGCTGGAGATCCCGTCCGTCAACGGGCGGCTGGAGCGCGTCTTCGCCCATATGGAAGGCGAGATCGGCGTTCTGCAGGTGGAGAAGCGCATCCGCAACCGCGTGAAGCGGCAGATGGAGAAGACGCAGCGCGAGTACTACCTGAACGAACAGCTGAAGGCGATCCAGAAGGAGCTGGGTGAGGGCGAGGAAGGCAAGGACGAAAGCGCCGAGCTCGAAGCCCGCATCAACAAGACCAAGCTGTCGAAGGAAGCCCGCGAGAAGGCGATGGCGGAGCTGAAGAAGCTGCGCAGCATGTCGCCGATGTCCGCCGAGGCGACGGTGGTGCGCAACTACCTCGACTGGATCCTGTCGATCCCCTGGAAGAAGAAGTCCAAGGTCAAGAACGACGTTCCGGAAGCCGAGAAGGTGCTGGACGCCGACCACTACGGCCTGGAGAAGGTGAAGGAGCGCATCACGGAATACCTGGCGGTGCAGAGCCGCAGCCAGAAGATCCGTGGCCCCATCCTGTGCCTGGTCGGCCCCCCGGGCGTCGGTAAGACCTCGCTGGGCAAGTCCATCGCGAAGGCCACGGGGCGCAGCTTCGTGCGCATCTCGCTGGGCGGCGTGCGCGACGAGGCCGAGATTCGCGGCCACCGCCGGACCTATATCGGCTCCATGCCCGGCAAGATCATCCAGGGCATGAAGAAGGCCAAGACCAGCAACCCGCTGTTCCTGCTGGATGAGATCGACAAGCTGGGCGCCGATTGGCGCGGTGACCCGTCCTCCGCCCTGCTGGAGGTGCTGGACCCCGAGCAGAACAGCACCTTCCAGGACCACTACCTGGAGGTCGACTACGACCTGTCGGACGTGATGTTCGTCACGACCGCCAACTCCCTGCGCATGCCCCAGCCGCTGCTGGACCGCATGGAGATCATCCGCGTCGGTGGCTACACCGAGGATGAGAAGGTCGAGATCACCAAGCGCCACCTGATCCCCAAGGTCAGCGAGGCGAACGGCCTGAAGGCGGGCGAGTGGTCGCTGGCCGAGGACGCGATTCGCGAGATGGTGCGCACCTATACCCGTGAGGCGGGGGTGCGCAGCCTGGAGCGCGAGATCGGCGGCCTGGCGCGCAAGGCGGTGAAGGAGATCGTGACCGGCAAGGCCAAGAAGGTCGCGATGACGAAGAAGAACCTCGAGAAGTACGCGGGCGTGCCGAAGTTCCGCTTCGGCGTCGCGGAAACCGAGGATCTGGTCGGCGTCGTCACGGGCCTCGCCTGGACCGAGGTGGGTGGCGACATCCTCTCGATCGAAAGCGTGGTGGTGCCCGGCAAGGGCAACATCAAGCCGACGGGCCAGCTGGGCGACGTGATGAAGGAAAGCGTCTCCGCGGCGCTGTCCTATGTCCGCAGCCGCTCGACGGTGTTCGGCATCAAGCCGACCCTGTTCGAGAAGCGCGACATCCATGTGCATGTGCCGGAAGGTGCGACGCCCAAGGATGGCCCGAGTGCGGGTATCGCCATGGCCACCTCCATCGTCAGCGTGCTGACCGGCATCCCGGTGCGCCGCGACGTGGCGATGACCGGCGAGATCACGCTGCGGGGCAGGGTGCTGCCGATCGGGGGCCTGAAGGAGAAGCTGCTGGCCGCGCTGCGCGCGGGCATCAAGACCGTCTTCATCCCGAAGGACAACGAGAAGGACCTGGCCGAGATCCCGGACAACGTGAAGAAGGGGCTGAAGATTCTGCCCGTCGATCACGTCGACCAGGTGCTGGCCAAGGCGCTGGTCCGCGCGCCGGAGCCCATCGACTGGGTGGAGCCCGAGGAACTGCCGGCGGTGCCGCCGGCGGGCGAATCGGCGGCGGTGCGTCCGCACTGAAACAACGCAGTGCAGCGAATCGAAAAGGGGTGCCGAAAGGCGCCCCTTTTTTATTGTGCGTTGCAGAAAATGGCGGATTTCCGGGGATAAGCGGGCCGTCGCGGTTGACGGGCTTTGAGGCGCGAAACTAGTGTGCGGCCTGATTTTCGTGGCTGGAATCGGCCGGCCACGGCACTCCCGCAGGGGGCAGGATGAACAAGCAGGATCTGGTGGCCGTTGTGGCCGAATCTGGCGAGCTCTCGAAGGCGAAGGCCGGCGAGGTGCTGGACGCACTGTTCGAGGCGATCACCAAGTCGCTGAAGAAGAAGCAGGAAGTGCGCCTGGTCGGCTTCGGCACCTTCAGCACCAGCAAGCGCAAGGCCGGCAAGGGCCGCAACCCGCGCACCGGCGAGGAAATCAAGATTCCCGCTTCCACGACCGTCCGCTTCAAGCCCGGCAAGGGCCTGAAGGACGCCGTGAACTGATTCTTCCCGTCATGGGGGGATGACGAAGGGCCGGCCCGCAGGGGTCGGCCCTTTTTCGTTGTGCGGGGCGTTCATGGGCGGGTCGCTGGGGCAGGGGGGGAGGCAGGGGGTGCGGTCCCTGGGCAAGGCGCTCCAGGGCGGCTATAGCCGGGGCAGGGCGGGCGCTTAGCTCAGCGGTAGAGCGCCTCGTTTACACCGAGGATGCCGGGGGTTCGAATCCCTCAGCGCCCATTCCCCGACCGCCCCATTTTCCTATTCCAGTGCATGATCCACAGCCCTGTCACATGCGGGCGATTTTTCTCCGCCCCCCTCGGTTGACACTTCGGGCCGTAACCTTCAAAAGCCGCCTCACAGAACGCGGGTGTAGCTCAGTCGGTTAGAGCGCCGGCCTGTCACGCCGGAGGTCGCGGGTTCGAGCCCCGTCACTCGCGCCAGTTTTCCCCATACAATTCAGATTGTTGACTGGGCTGCTACCAAGCAGCCCAGGGGAAAACCGTTGCGTTTTTTTGCCTTCGGCGACTATGGCGAAAGCTGGGCGGCGGGAGTATGGTCCGCTCACGCTGCGCTGCACTCCGGGTCTCTGCCCCGCGAATGCATGTGTGGCTGGATCCCGTTGCCCTCCCCACGGGGCGGCCGCGGGCCCCACGGGTAACGCGTAACCAAGGTAGGGCCAGCATGAGCGCCAGCCTTCTCGGGGAGTATTTCCCCATCCTGGTCTTCATCGGGATCGCGGCGGGAATCGCCATTGCCATGGTCGGCGGTGCGCTTCTCGTGGCCCGTCAGAAGCCGGACGCCGAGAAGCTCTCCACCTATGAGTGCGGCTTCGAGCCCTTCGAGGACACGCGCCACCGCTTCGATGTGCGGTTCTATCTGGTGGCCATCCTGTTCATCATCTTCGACCTGGAAGTCGCCTTCCTGTTCCCCTGGGCCATCACGCTCGGTGAAATCGGCTGGCTGGGCTTCGGCAGCATGATGGCGTTCCTGGGCGTGCTGACGGTGGGTTTCATCTATGAGTGGCGCAAGGGCGCCCTGGACTGGGAGTGACCCGATGAGCGAGCTCGCCTGGAACCGTGAGGCGCTGCCCCCCGGCGCCGAACAGGATGCGGTGATCAAGGGGATCACCGGTGAGATCGACGACAAGGGCTTTGTCGTCGCCAATCTCGACAAGATCGTGAACTGGGCGCGCACGGGCAGCCTGTGGCCGATGACCTTCGGCCTGGCCTGCTGCGCGGTGCCCATGATCCACGCCTATATGGCGCGCTACGATCTCGACCGCTTCGGCATCATCCCGCGCGGTTCGCCGCGCCAGTCGGATGTGATGATCGTGGCCGGCACGCTGACCAACAAGATGGCCCCCGCGCTGCGCAAGGTCTACGACCAGATGAGCGAGCCGCGCTGGGTGATCAGCATGGGCAGCTGCGCCAATGGCGGCGGCTACTACCACTACTCCTACAGCGTGGTGCGCGGCTGCGACCGCATCGTGCCCGTCGATGTCTATGTGCCCGGCTGCCCGCCGACGGCCGAGGGCCTCGTCTACGGCATCATGCAGCTGCAGAAGAAGATCCGCCGGACGGGGACCATCCTTCGTGGTTGAGATGCTGGAAGAGGCGCTGCGCGCCACCCTGCCCGACGCGGTGCTGACGCGTGACCGCTATGGCGCCGAGCTGGTGCTGCATGCCCCGCGTGAGAGGCTGCTGCCCATCATGGGCATCCTGCGCGATCACCCCTCCCTGGCCTTCGACCAGTGCATGGACATCTGCGGCATGGACTGGCCCGAGCGGCCGGAGCGTTTCGAGGTGGTCTACAACCTGCTCTCGGTCGCGCTGAACCATCGCCTGCGGGTGATCGTGACGGCCACCGAGATGACCCCGGTGCCGAGCGTGACCGGCCTGTGGCCCAGCGCCACCTGGTTCGAGCGCGAGACCTGGGACATGTACGGCGTCTCCTTCGAGGGGCTCTCCGACCAGCGCCGCATCCTCACGGATTACGGCTTCGAGGGGCATCCGCTGCGCAAGGACTTCCCGCTGACCGGCCATGTCGAGGTGCGCTACGACGCCACCCTCAAGGACGTGGTCTATGAGCCGGTGAAGCTGACCCAGGATTTCCGCAGCTTCGACTTCACCTCCCCCTGGGAGGCGATGACGACCCTGCCGGGCGACGAGAAGGTGCATCTGAACCGCCTGCCGCCGCCCCCGCCGCCTGCTGAGGAGGTGAAGCCGTGAGCCTCACGACCGGAACCGGCGAGACGCCCGTCGAGGAGACGCGCGTCGTCGAGGTGGACAGCCACCACATCAACTTTGGCCCCCAGCATCCGGCCGCCCATGGCGTGCTGCGCCTGGTGATGGAGCTGAAGGGCGAGGTGGTGGAGCGTGCCGACCCGCATATCGGCCTGCTGCACCGCGGCACCGAGAAGCTGATCGAGTACAAGACCTACCTCCAGGCGCTGCCGTATTTCGACCGCCTGGACTACGTCAGCCCGATGGCGATGGAGCATGCCTTCGCGCTCGGCACGGAGCGGCTGCTGGGCATCGACGGCGATGTGCCGGAACGCGCGCGCTACATCCGCGTGATGCTCTCCGAGATCACGCGCATCCTGAACCACCTGCTGAACCTGACGACCTATGTCATGGACTGCGGCGGCATCACGCCGGCGCTGTGGGGCTTCGAGCAGCGAGAGCATCTCCTTGAGATGTACGAGATGGTCTCGGGCAGCCATTACCACGCCAACTATTTCCGTCCGGGCGGCGTGGCCAAGGACATCCCCGCCAACCTGCAGTCCAAGATCGAGAGCTGGGCGGATGCCTTCCCGGCCTTCATCGACGACATGGAGCGGCTGGTCACCAACAACCGCATCTTCAAGCAGCGCACCGTGAACATCGGCGTCATCAGCGCCGAGGACGCGATCGCGTGGGGCTTCTCCGGCCCCTGCCTGCGCGCCTCCGGCGTGCCGTGGGACCTGCGCCGCCAGCAGCCGTATGAGCTGTATGACCGCATGGAGTTCGACGTCCCGGTCGGCCGTCATGGCGACTGCTATGACCGCTACCTGGTCCGCGTGATCGAGATGCGCGAGTCGCTGAAGATCGTCCGCCAGTGCCTGGCGCAGATGCGCCCGGGCCCGATCAAGATCGCGGACAACAAGATCGCCCCGCCGAAGCGCGCCGAGATGAAGCGCTCGATGGAGGCGCTGATCCATCACTTCAAGCTGTACAGCGAGGGCTACCACGTCCCCGCTGGCGCCACCTATTCGGTGGTTGAGGCGCCCAAGGGCGAGTTCGGTGTGTATCTGGTGGCCGACGGCGGCAACAAGCCGTACCGCTGCAAGATCCGCTCGCCGGGCTACGCCCATCTTCAGGCCACGGAGAAGCTCTCCAAGGGTCATATGCTGGCTGACGCGGTGGCGATCATCGGCAGCCTTGATGTCGTGTTCGGGGAGATCGACCGGTGAGCGAAGAACCCCAATCTTTCGCGTTCGACGAGGAGAGCGAGAAGAAGATCGCCGAGATCCTCGCTCGTTACCCTGAGCCGAAGAAGGCCAGCGGCACCATCCCGCTGCTGTATGTCGTGCAGAAGCAGATGGGCCGCCAGACCGGCAGCGCCTGGGTGCCGCGCGTGGCGATGGACGCGATCGCGGAACGCCTCGAGATCGCGCCGATCCGCGTGTATGAGGTCGCGACCTTCTACTTCATGTTCAACACGAAGAAGATGGGCCGCTATCACCTGCAGGTCTGCGGCACCACGCCGTGCATGCTGCGCGGGTCCGATGACGTGCTGCGCGCCTGCAAGGATGCCGGCCACGTCAGCGGCTATGGCGCGACCAGCCCCGACGGGCTGTTCACCATGAGCGAGGTCGAGTGCCTCGGCGCCTGCGTGAACGCGCCGATCCTGCAGGTCGACGACGACTATTACGAGGACATGGACTACGACAGCACGGTGAAGCTGATCGAGGCGCTGAAGCGCGGCGAGCGGCCGACCCCGGGCAGCGTCATCGGCCGCCAGACCAGCGCGCCCGAGGGTGGTCCCATGGTCCTGACCGGTGAGGAGGGCTGATCCATGGCGCTTTCCGACAAGGACCGCATCTTCACGAACCTCTACGGCCTGAAGCCGTGGAACCTGGCCGCCGCGCAGATGCGCGGCGACTGGGACGGCACGGCGGCGATCCTGGCCAAGGGCCGTGACGCGATCGTCGAGGACATCAAGAACTCCGGCCTTCGCGGCCGCGGCGGCGCGGGCTTCCCGACCGGCATGAAGTGGTCCTTCATGCCCAAGCAGTCGGACGGCAAGCCGGTGTACCTGGTGGTGAACGGCGACGAGTCCGAGCCCGGCACCTGCAAGGACCGCGACATCATCCGCCACGATCCGCACAAGCTGATCGAAGGCTGCCTGATCGCGGGTTTCGCGATGGGCGCCACCGCCGGCTACATCTATGTGCGCGGCGAGTATTTCAACGAGATCGCGGTTCTCGAAGCCGCGATCCGCGAGGCCTATGACGCGGGGCTGCTCGGCAAGAACGCCTGCGGGTCGGGCTATGACTACGACCTGTATGTGCATCGCGGCGCCGGCGCCTACATCTGCGGCGAAGAGACCGCGCTGATCGAGAGCCTGGAAGGCAAGAAGGGCACGCCCCGCCTGAAGCCGCCCTTCCCGGCGGCGATGGGCCTGTATGGCCGCCCGACCACGGTGAACAACGTCGAGACCATCGCGGTGGTGCCGACCATCATGCGCCGTGGCCCGTCCTGGTTCGCCAGCTTCGGCCGCCCCAAGAACCAGGGCACCAAGGTGTTCTGCATCTCCGGCCACGTGAACAAGCCGTGCAACGTGGAAGCCGAGATGAGCATCCCGATGCGCGAGCTGATCGAGCGTTACGCCGGCGGCGTGCGCGGCGGGTGGGACAACCTGCTCTGCGTGATCCCGGGCGGGTCCTCGACGCCGCTGCTGCCCAAGCACATCTGCGACGACGTGCTGATGGATTTCGACGCGCTGCGCGAGCACAAGTCGGGCCTGGGCACCGCGGGCCTGATCGTGATGGACAAGTCCACCGACATCGTGAAGGCCATCCAGCGCCTGTCGCAGTTCTACAAGCATGAGAGCTGCGGCCAGTGCACCCCCTGCCGCGAAGGCATGGGCTGGGTGAACCGCATGATGCTGCGCATGGTCGAGGGCGACGCCGAGATCGAGGAGATCGACGTGCTCGAACAGGTCACGCGCCAGATCGAGGGTCATACCATCTGCGCGCTGGCCGATGGCGGCGTCTGGCCCGTGCAGGGCCTGATCCGGCATTTCCGGCCCGAGATGGAACGGCGCATCTACGCCCGCAAGGGTATCCCGATGCCGATGGCGGCGGAGTAAGACGCATGGCGAAAGTCACGGTCGACGGGATCGAGGTGGAGGTGCCCAACGGCTCCTCCGTCCTCCAGGCCTGCGAGGCGGCGGGCAAGGAAATCCCGCGCTTCTGTTATCATGAGCGCCTGTCGGTGGCGGGTAACTGCCGCATGTGCCTGGTCGAGGTGGAACGGGCGCCCAAGCCCGTCGCCTCCTGCGCATACCCCGTCATGGACGGGATGAAGGTGTTCACCGACACGCCGGTGGTGCGCAACGCGCGCCGGGGCGTGATGGAATTCCTGCTGATCAACCACCCGCTGGATTGCCCGATCTGCGACCAGGGCGGTGAGTGCGACCTGCAGGACCAGGCCGTGGGCTATGGCAACGGCATCAGCCGCTTCCACGAACCCAAGCGCGCGGTGAAGGACAAGTATGTCGGCCCGCTGGTGAAGACGGTGATGACGCGCTGCATCCAGTGCACGCGCTGCGTCCGCTTCGCCGCCGAAGTCGCGGGCGTGCCCGAACTCGGTGCGACCAACCGCGGCGAGAACATGGAAATCGGGACCTATGTCGAAAAGGCGCTGACCAGCGAGCTTTCCGGCAACCTGATCGACATCTGCCCGGTGGGCGCGCTGACCAGCCGCCCCTACGCCTTCGTGGCGCGCCCTTGGGAGCTGACCAAGACCGACAGCATCGACGTGCTGGACGCGACGGGCACCCCCATCCGCATCGACACGCGCGGCGCCGAGGTGCTGCGCATCATGCCGCGCCAGGACGATGACGTGAACGAGGAGTGGATGGGCGACCGCGGCCGCTTCTCCTTCGACGGGCTGAAGCGCAAGCGCCTGGACCGCCCCTGGGTGAAGCGCGACGGCAAGCTGAAGCCCGCGACCTGGGAAGAGGCGATGGTGGCCGTCGCCGAAGGCTTCAAGGGCCGCGTCGGCGGCATCGTGGGTGACACGGTGGACGCCGAGGCGATCTTAGCGCTGAAGTCGCTGCTGGCCGGCATGGGCTCGGCCAACATGGATTGCCGCCAGGACGGTGCCGCCATCGACGGCGCCAACCGCGCGCATTACCTGTTCAACGCGACCATCGCGGGCATCGAGGAAGCGGACGCGCTGCTGATCATCGGCGGCAACCCGCGCACCGAGGCGCCCGTGATCAACGCGCGCATCCGCAAGGCCTATCTGGCCGGGCTGAAGGTGGGTTTCGTCGGTGCGAAGGGCCTCGACCTGACCTACCGCTACACGCATCTGGGTGAGGATCCGGCCGCACTGGCGACCGACTTCCTGGCCGGTGCGCAGAAGCCGGTCGTGATCCTGAGCCGCGAGGCGCTGACCCGCCCCGATGCCAAGGCGCTGCTGGCCCAGGCCTGGGCGCTGGCGAACCCCACGCCCGACTGGAACGGCTTCAGCCTGCTGCATCATTTTGGCGGCCAGGTCGGCGCGCTGGATCTCGGCTTCCTGCCGGGGCAGGGCGGTCTCGACCTCGCGGGCATGATGGCCCCGGGTGCCGTGGACGCGCTGTGGCTGCTGGGTGCCGACGGCTTCGACGCATCGGCCATCCCGGCCGGCACCTTTGTGGTCTATCAGGGCCACCATGGCGATGCCGGCGCTGCGCGGGCGGATGTGATCCTGCCGGGCGCCGCCTATACCGAGAAGGAAGGCACCTGGGTGAACACCGAGGGCCGGGTGCAGCGCGCCTATGCCGCGGTGCAGCCGCCCGGCGAGGCCAAGCCCGACTGGCGCATCCTGCGCGCGGCGGCCGCGGCCCTCGACGTGACCGTGCCCTTCGACACGCTGGAGCAGCTGCGCGCCGCGCATCCGCTGTTCTCGGCGCAGGGTCTGGTGCGGGCCGAACCCGGTGCCGCCCCCGTTGCCGGTCCTGCCGGCACGGCGGCCTTCGCGGCATCCTCGCGCAATTACTGGCAGGCTGAGCCGATCGGCCGGGCGAGCCCGACCATGGCCGAATGCGCCAAGGTCTATATGGGCTCCACCCCGCTGCTGGCGGCGGAGTAACCCATGCAGGCTCTACAAGACTTCCTGGCCACCCCCGTCGGCCACCTGGTGCTGACGGTCGCGCAGGCGCTGGCCCTTCTGGTGCCGGTGCTGATCGCGGTGGCCTACATGACCTGGGCCGAGCGCCGGATCATGGCCGCGATGCAGCTGCGCAAGGGGCCGAACGTGGTCGGCCCCTTCGGCATGCTGCAGCCCTTCGCCGACGCGCTGAAGATGCTGATGAAGGAAACCATCGTGCCCACGGGCGCGAGCCGGTACCTCTTCCTCGCGGCGCCGATGCTGACCTTCCTGCTCGCGATGATCGCCTGGTCGGTCATCCCGGTGAATGATGGCTGGGCCATCGCCGACATCAATGTCGGCATCCTGTACCTGTTCGCGGTCAGCTCGCTCGGCGTCTACGGCGTCATCATCGCGGGCTGGGCGTCCAACTCGAAATACGCCTTCCTCGGCGCGCTGCGCTCTGCCGCGCAGATGGTGTCCTACGAAGTCTCGATGGGCTTCGTCATCGTCTGCGTGCTGCTCTGCGCGGGCTCGCTGAACCTGACCGAGATCGTGCGGGCCCAGACCACCGTCTGGTACGTGATCCCGCTGTTCCCGATGGCGATCATCTTCTTCATCAGCACGCTGGCGGAAACCAACCGCGCGCCCTTCGACCTTCCCGAGGGCGAGAGCGAGCTGGTGGCGGGCTTCTTCGTCGAATACTCCTCGATGTCCTTCGCGCTGTTCTTCCTCGGCGAATACGCGAACATCCTGCTGATGTGCTCGCTGACCACCATCCTGTTCCTGGGTGGGTGGCTGCCGCCGATGGCGATCGAGCCCTTCACCTGGGTGCCGGGCCCGCTGTGGTTCGCGCTGAAGGCCGGGCTGCTGTTCTTCTGCTTCGTGTGGGTGCGCGCGACCTTCCCGCGCTACCGCTATGACCAGCTTATGCGTCTGGGCTGGAAGGTCTTCCTGCCGTTCAGCCTGGTGTGGCTGATCATCACGGCATTGACGCTGAAACTGATGGGGTGGCTGCCGGCATGAGGCTCGATCGTTTCGCGCGGAGTTTCCTGCTCGCCGAGCTGGTCTCCGGTCTGGGGCTGACGCTGAAGTACTTCTTCGGCAAGAAGGCCACCATCATGTACCCCTATGAGAAGCTGCCGCTGTCGCCGCGCTTCAAGGGGGAGCACGCGCTGCGCCGCTACGCCAACGGCGAGGAACGCTGCATCGCGTGCAAGCTGTGCGAGGCCGTGTGCCCCGCGCAGGCCATCACGATCGAGGCCGAACCGCGTGAGGACGGCAGCCGCCGCACCACGCGCTACGACATCGACATGACCAAGTGCATCTACTGCGGCATGTGCGAGGAAGCCTGCCCGGTGGACGCCATCGTGGAGGGTCCGAACTTCGAGTTCGCGACCGAGACCCGCGAGGAGCTCATGTACGACAAGGACCGCCTGCTGGCGAACGGCGACCGTTGGGAAGCCGAGATCGCCAAGCGGCTCGAACTGGACGCACCCTATCGATGATTGCCGGTCTCGCCTTCTACCTGTTCGCCGCGATCCTGATCGCGTGTGCGACCATGGTGGTCACCTCGCGCAATCCTGTGCATTCGGTGCTCTACCTCATCCTCGGCTTCTTCAACGCGGCGGGCCTGTTCCTGCTGGCGGGGGCCGAGTTCCTGGCGATGATCCTGGTCATCGTCTATGTCGGCGCGGTCGCCGTGCTGTTCCTCTTCGTGGTCATGATGCTCGACATCGACTTCGCGAAGATGCGTGAGGGCTTCCAGCGCTACGCGCCCTTCGGGGCCGTGGTCGGCGGCATCCTGTTCCTGGAGCTGCTGATGGTGATGGGCACCTGGCAGTTCAGCGGCGACGCGGCTGAGCTGCGCCTGTCTCCGGTGCCGGGCGGGGTGTCCAACACGGTGGCCCTCGGCCGCGTGCTCTACACGGACTATGTCTTCCTGTTCCAGATCGCGGGGCTGATCCTGCTGGTCGCCATGATGGGCGCCATCGTGCTGACCCTGCGTGAGCGCCCGGGCACCCGCCGCCAGGTCATCGAGGACCAGCTGGCGCGCGAGGGCAAGGTCGAGATCCTCTCCGTGCCGAGCGGCAAGGGCATCCGGGAGCTGGGCATCTATCGCCCGCTGCCCAAGCCCGAACCCGCGCCTAAGCAGGTTTCCCATGGCCACGGCCATGGTCACGACGATCACGGTCATGGGGGGCATCACTGATGCTGGAGATCGGTCTCGGGCACTACCTCACGGTCAGTGCCATCCTCTTCGTGCTCGGCGTGTTCGGCATCTTCCTGAACCGCAAGAACGTCATCGTCATCATGATGAGCATCGAGCTCATCCTGCTCTCGGTGAACCTGAACCTGGTGGCCTTCTCCTCCCGGCTGGACGATCTGGCCGGCCAGGTCTTCGCCATGCTGATCCTGACGGTCGCGGCTGCAGAAGCCGCCATCGGCCTCGCCATTCTCGTCATCTACTTCCGCAATCGCGGTTCCATCGAGGTCGAGGACATCTCGACGCTGAAAGGCTGATCGATGTTCGTCGGAGCCGTTTTCTTCCCGCTGCTGGGCTGTCTCATCAGCGGGTTCCTGGGCCGTTTCATCGGCGACAAGGCCGCGCAGTGGACCACCGTGTTCTTCATGGTGCTGGCCGCTGCCTGCGGCGTGACCGCCTTTATCGACGTCGCCTTCCATGAATCCCCGCGCACCGAGCTGCTGCTGACTTGGCTCGATGTCGGCGACATGAGCTTCTCCTGGTCGCTGCGCTTCGACACGCTGAGCGCGGTGATGGTGGCCATGGTCACCTTCATCTCGACCTTCATCCACATGTACTCGGTCGGGTACATGTCGCATGACGAGACGACGCCGCGCTTCTTCGCCTACCTGTCGCTGTTCACCTTCATGATGCTCATGCTGGTGACGGCCGATAACCTGGTGCAGCTGTTCTTCGGCTGGGAAGGCATCGGCCTCGCGAGCTACCTGCTCATCGGCTACTGGTATGAGAAGGAAAGCGCCTGCAAGGCCGCGATGAAGGCCTTCATCGTGAACCGCGTGGGCGACCTGTTCTTCATGCTGGGCATGGCGCTGACCTTCTGGACCTTCGGTTCGCTGGAATTCGGCACCATCTTCGCCGCCATCCCGCAGCACCTGGACGACCAGATCCTGGGCTTCCGCTCCATGGAAGTGATCGGCGTGCTGCTGTTCCTGGGCGCCTGCGGCAAGTCCGCGCAGCTCGGCCTGCACACCTGGCTGCCGGACGCGATGGAGGGCCCGACGCCTGTTTCCGCGCTGATCCATGCGGCCACCCTGGTGACCGCGGGCGTGTTCCTGATGGCGCGCATGTCGCCCGTCATGGAGCACGCGCCCTATGCGCTCGGCTTCGTCACCGTGGTCGGTGCTTCGACGGCGCTGTTCGCGGCGACCATCGGCTGCGTGCAGAACGACATCAAGCGCGTGATCGCCTACTCCACCTGCTCGCAGCTGGGCTACATGTTCGCGGCCGCGGGCGTCGGCCTCTATCAGGCCTCGGTCTTTCACCTGTTCACCCACGCCTTCTTCAAGGCGCTGCTGTTCCTCTCCGCCGGCTCCGTGATCCACGCGATGTCGGACGAGCAGGATATCCGCAAGATGGGCGGCATCTGGAAGAAGATCCCGGTGACCTACGCGATGTTCTGGATCGGCAGCCTGGCGCTGGCCGGCATCCCGATCTTCGCGGGCTACTACTCCAAGGACGCGATCCTGGAGGGCACCATCGCCGCCCATACGGCGTCGGGCACCTATGCCTTCATCTGCCTGGTGCTGGCCGCCTTCCTGACCGCCTTCTACTCCTGGCGCCTGATCATCATGACCTTCCACGGCAAGCCGCGCGCGGACCATCACACGATGGAGCACGTGCATGAGAGCCCGGCGGTCATGCTGGTGCCGCTGCTGGTGCTGTCCGCCGGCGCGATCCTGACGGGTATCGTCTTCGCGCCCCACTTCATCGGCCATCATCAGGCCGAGTTCTGGAACGGCGCGATCTTCAACCTGCCGGCCAAGCACATGATCGAGGCGATGCACCATGCGCCGCATTGGGTGCCGCTGATGGCCACCACCGTCGCGGTGTCGGGCATCATCCTGGCGGTGCTGCTGTATGTCGTCGCGCCCGGCGTGCCGGGCAAGCTCGCCTCCACCTTCGGCGGCGTGTACCGCTTCCTGCTGAACAAGTGGTACTTCGACGAGCTGTACGACTTCCTGTTCGTTCGCCCCGCCCAGCGCCTGGCGCGCGGGCTGTGGCAGACGGGCGATGCCCGCATCATCGACGGCATGCCGAACGGCATGGCGGCACTGACGGCCGGCGTGGGGCGCAGCGCCATGCGGCTGCAGACGGGGAGGGTGGCGAGCTATGCCTTCGCCATGATCATCGGCCTCGTCGTCTTCGTTTCGCTCTTTCTGCTGGGGCGCTGAGCCATGAACGCCGCGGGCTTTCCGCTTCTCTCGCTGCTGACCTTCCTGCCGCTGGCCGGCGCCCTCATCATCATGCTGGTGCGTGGTGAGGAGGAGACGGTCGCGAGCAACGCTCGCTGGACCGCGCTCTGGACCAGCCTGATCGTCTTCGTGCTGTCGCTCATCCTCTGGATCAGCTTCGACAAGACCACCGCCGCCTTCCAGTTCGAGGAAAAGCTCGACTGGCTGCCGGATTTCGGCATCGGCTATCACCTGGGCGTGGACGGCATCTCGGTGCTGTTCGTGCTGCTGGCGACCGCCCTGACGCCGCTGTGCATCCTCGCCTCCTGGGAGAGCGTGACCAGCCGCGTGCGCGAATACATGATCGCCTTCCTCATCCTTGAGACGATGATGATCGGCATGTTCGTGTCCCTGGACATGATCATGTTCTACATCTTCTTCGAGGGCGTCCTGATCCCGATGTTCCTGATCATCGGCATCTGGGGCGGGGCGCGGCGCGTCTACGCGGCCTACAAGTTCTTCCTCTACACCTTCCTGGGTTCCGTGCTGATGCTGCTGGCGATCATCGCCCTGTGGTATGCGGCCGGCACCACGGACATCCCGGCGCTGATGCAGTTCCAGGTGCCGGTGGCCTGGCAGCCGATCATCTTCTTCGCCTTCTTCGCGTCCTTCGCGGTGAAGGTGCCGATGTGGCCGGTGCACACCTGGCTGCCGGACGCCCACGTCGAGGCACCGACTGCGGGCTCCGTCATCCTGGCCGGCGTGCTGCTGAAGATGGGCGGCTACGGCTTCCTGCGCTTCAGCCTGCCGCTGCTGCCGCAGGCGAGCGCCGATTTCGCGCCCTTCATCTTCGCCCTGTCGGTCATCGCCGTGGTCTACACCTCGCTGGTGGCCCTCGCGCAGCAGGACATGAAGAAGCTGATCGCCTATTCGTCCGTCGCCCATATGGGCATCGTCACGATCGGCACCTTCACCTTCAACCAGCAGGGCCTCGAAGGCGCGCTGTTCCAGATGCTGTCCCACGGCGTCGTCTCCGGCGCGCTGTTCCTCTGCGTGGGCGTCCTCTACGACCGCGAGCACACGCGTGAGATCGCGCGCTACGGCGGTGTCGCCAAGATCCTGCCGGCCTATGCCATCGTGTTCATGCTGTTCACCATGGCTTCCGTCGCGCTGCCGGGCACCGCGGGCTTCCCGGGTGAGTTCCTGGTGATCGTCGGCGCCTGGGCGTCCAGCCCCTGGGTGGCGCTGGGTGCCAGCACCGGCATGGTGCTGGGCGCGGCCTACATGCTGTACCTGTACAAGCGCATCGCCTTCGGCAAGATCACGCATGAGCATCTGCGCGGCCTGAAGGACCTGACCGCGCGTGAGGTGGTGATCTTCGCGCCGCTGATCGTGCTGACCCTCTGGATGGGCATCTACCCCTCCTCCTTTACCTCGTTCTTCTCCGCCTCGGTCGCTGCGCTGCTGCAGCAGCATGAGGCGGCGCTGAGCGTCGCGCGTCTCGCGGGGATCAACTGAGATGGAATGGAAGCTCGCACTTCCCGAGATCGCGCTGGCCATCTCGGCGCTGATCATCCTCGTGGCCGGGGTCATCCCGAAGCGTGACACCAGCTTCGGCGTCACCATGGCCAGCCTCGGCGCGCTGCTGCTGGCGGGCGGGCTCACGCTCGCCCAGGGCGAAGGCTCGGCCTTCGGCGGCCAGTATGTCGCCGACAGCTTCTCCACCTTCATGAAGCTGCTGGCCATCGCGGGTGCGGCGCTCGGCCTGATGCTGGCGCTGGACTGGAACACCAAGCAGGGCATCGCCCGCTTCGAGTTCCCGATCCTGGTCCTGCTCGCCACCATCGGCATGATGGTGATGATCTCGGCCAACGACCTGATGGCGCTGTACATGGGCCTGGAGCTGCTCTCCCTGCCGCTGTACGTGCTGGCCGCCTTCCACCGCGACAGCGGCCGGGCGACCGAGGCGGGCCTCAAGTACTTCATCCTGGGCTCGCTGGCCTCGGGCCTGCTGCTCTACGGCGCCTCGCTGGTCTATGGCTTCGCGGGCACCACCAACTTCGACCGCCTGGCCGATGCCTTCTCCGCGCAGCAGGGCATTTCCGCCGGCGTCGTGGTGGGCATCGTGTTCATCATCGCGGCCCTCTGCTTCAAGATCTCCGCCGTGCCGTTCCACATGTGGACGCCCGACGTGTATGAGGGCGCGCCGACCCCGGTGACGGCCTTCTTCGCCTCGGCGCCCAAGGTGGCGGCGGTGGCGCTGCTGACCCGCGTGCTGGCCGGCCCCTTCGGGGACACGGTGGCCCAGTGGCAGCAGGTGATCGTGCTGGTCTCCCTGCTCTCCATGGTGATGGGTGCCTTCGCGGCGCTCGGTCAGCGCAACATCAAGCGCCTGATGGCCTATTCCTCCATCGGCCATATCGGCTTCACGCTGATGGGCCTGGCGGTGGGCGGCGAGAGCGGCCTGCGCGGCGTGCTGGTCTACATGGCCATCTACCTGTTCATGAACCTCGGCACCTTCGCCGTGCTGGTGGCCATGCGCCGCGACGGCCGCGCGCTGGAGGGGATCGACGACCTGGCGGGCCTCGGCCGCACCGATCCGGGCATGGCGTTGGCGATGGCCATCTTCATGTTCTCCATGGCGGGCGTGCCGCCCATGGCCGGCTTCTTCGGCAAGCTCTATGTGCTGCTGCCGGCGATCGAGCAGGGCTTCTGGGTGCTGGCCGTGGTGGGCGTGCTGTCCTCCGTGGTGTCGGCCTACTACTACCTGCGCGTCATCAAGGTGATGTACTTCGACGCGCCGGTCGGGGCCTTCGATGCGCGCCCGGCCGCCGTCTCGGTCGTGCTGGCGGGCACGGGCCTGTTCACGGGCTTCATGTTCCTGTTCCCGGCGCCGATCCTGGCCGCGGCGCGTTCCGCGGTCGTGGCCATTCTTGGCGCCGGCTGAACACCGGGGCGGGGTAGGCTGGCGGCTCTCGGTTCACGAGGTCCTGCCCAGCACCTCCACCCTGCTCAGGGAGTTGGCGGACCAGGGCGAGCCCGAGGGGCTCGCCATCCTCGCCCGCCGGCAGACGGCCGGGCGAGGCACCCAGGGCCGCGCCTGGGAATCCCGCGAAGGCAATCTGTTCATTTCCATGCTGCTGCGCCCGGCGGTGCCGCTGCGCGTGGTGCCGCAGGCCGCCTTCGTGGCCGCTGTGGCGCTGCATCAGGCGGCCGGCCCGGCCACGCGGCTGAAATGGCCCAATGACCTGATGCTGGACGGCGCCAAATGCGCCGGCATCCTGACCGAAACCGCGACCGATGCGGCGGGCGACCTTGCCTGGCTGATGTTCGGCATCGGCGTGAACCTGGCCTATGCGCCGGAAGTGCCGGGCAGGGCGGTCGCCTGTCTTGGCGCCCAGCCTGTCGAGGCCTTCGCCCATCGCCTGCTGGATGCCGTGTCGCACTGGCACGCCCTCTGGCTGGCCGAGGGCTTCGTACCGATCCGTGAGGCCTGGATGCGCGCGGGCCCCGAATTGGGCAGCGAAGTGACCGCGACCCGGGCTGGCAGCCGCCTCACGGGGCGCTATGAGGGAATCTCGGAGGAAGGCGGGCT
Organism: Rhodovarius crocodyli; assembly: GCF_004005855.1. Classification (GTDB taxonomy): domain Bacteria; phylum Pseudomonadota; class Alphaproteobacteria; order Acetobacterales; family Acetobacteraceae; genus Rhodovarius; species Rhodovarius crocodyli. The sequence goes on along the minus strand of NZ_SACL01000006.1, from coordinate 193,735 downwards.
CTTGCTCGCCACGGAAGCGCGCACATATGCGCTCCATTCGGGGGAAGTCGCCTGATGCTGCTGGCCATCGACGCGGGCAATACCAATGTCGTCTTCGCGGTGCATGACGGGAATGAGTGGCGCGGCCGCTGGCGCATCGCCACGCGGGCCGACCGCACATCGGACGAATACGCCGTGTGGCTGCTGCAGCTCATGCAGTATGAGGGCATCAGGCGCGAGCACATCACCCGCTGCGTGATCGGCACGGTGGTGCCGGCCGCCCTCTATAACCTGCGCCGCCTGTGCCGCGACTGGTACGCGACCGAGCCGCTGGTGGCGCGCGCGCCGCTCGACTGGGGTTTCCCGATCAAGGTGGACAGCCCGGGCGATGTGGGTGCGGACCGCCTGCTGAACGCGCTGGCGGCGCATCACTATTATCGCGGGCCGCTGGTGGTGGTGGATTTCGGCACGGCCACCACCTTCGACGTGGTGGACGGAGACGGCGCCTATCTGGGCGGCGTCATCGCACCCGGCATCAACCTCTCCATCGAGGCGCTGCACGGTGCTGCCGCCCGTCTGCCGCGCATCGGCATCGGCCGCCCGCAATCCGCGATTGGCAGGAATACCGTGGCTGCCATGCAATCGGGCATCTATTGGGGCTATGTGGGTCTCATCGAGGGAATCGTCGCGCGGGTGCGCGGCGAATACGGCGCGCCGCTGAAGGTCGTCGCCACCGGGGGCCTCGCCCCGCTTTTCGCCGAGGGGACCACGATCATCGAAAAGATCGACCCCGACATCACGCTCGAGGGGCTTCGCCTCCTCGCCGATCGCAACCCCGCGCCGGTGCTGCCCCGCAGCCGCGTGGAACTCGAATGACAAAAGGGGGGCCGCGCCCCATGCCCGCGGCTTACGGACAGGACTAAATGACGGACGCAAATCACGATCTCGCATTCATCCCTCTCGGCGGCACCGGCGAGATCGGGATGAACCTCAATGTCTATCGTTGTGACGGTTCCTACCTGGCGGTCGATTGCGGCCTGGGCTTCGGCGGCAACGACAACCCCGAAGTCGATGTGATGGTGCCCGACCCGGCCTGGCTGTCGGAGCGGAAGAAGAGGCTGGCGGGGCTGGTCATCACCCATGCGCATGAGGACCACATCGGTGCCGTGGCGCATCTGTGGAAGTCGCTGGGCTGCCCGATCTGGGGCACGCCCTTCGTCATCTCCGTGCTGCGGCGCAAGCTGGGCGAGGTCGGCCTCGGCCATGATGTCGAGCTGAACACGGTGAAGCCGGGCGGGCGCTTCAAGGTCGAGAATTTCGACTGCCAGTTCCTGCATGTCAGCCACTCCATCCCCGAGGCGCAGGCGCTCGTGCTGCGCACGCCCTATGGCACGCTGGTGCACACGGGCGACTGGAAGATGGACCCCGAGCCGCTGATCGGCCCCCAGACCGACGAGGCGGGCTTCGCCGCCGTCGGCGAGGAGGGGGTGCTCGCGATGATCTGCGACAGCACCAACGTGTTCGAGCCCAAGCCCTCGGGCAGCGAGGCCGAGGTGCGCCGTGGGCTGGCCCATGTGGTGTCCACCTGCAAGGGCCGCATCGCCGTGACCTGCTTCGCCACCAATGTGGCGCGGGTGGAGAGCATCGCGCTCGCGGCCCAGGCCGCCGGGCGCAAGGTGGCGCTGTTTGGCCGCTCGCTGCGCAATGCCGTCACTTCCGCGCGCGAGTGCGGATACCTCACCAAGGTGCATGACTTCATCACCGAGGAGGAGGCGCAGTACCTCTCGGACCGTGAGCTGCTGCTGATCTGCACCGGCAGCCAGGGCGAGGAACGCAGCGCCATGGCCAAGATCGCGGCGGACAACCACCCGAACATCGCCCTCGGCGAGGGCGATACGGTGATCTTCTCCGCCCGCATGATCCCGGGCAATGAGCGCGCGGTCCTGCGCATGCAGGATGAGCTGACGCGCGCGGGCTGCGAGGTGATCACGCCCGATGACGCCCCGGGCGGCGTCAAGGTTCATTGCTCCGGCCACCCGTCGAGCGCCGAGCTGAAGCGCCTGTACTCCCTGGTGAAGCCGAAATACGCGGTGCCGACCCATGGCGAGTGGCGCCATCTGTCCGAGCATGCGGGCGTGGCCGAGGAATGCGGGGCGGAGGCCATCATCGTCGAGGATGGTGACGTGCTGCGCCTCGCGCCCGGCAAGGCCGATGTGGTGGGCAGCGCGCCCGTGGGCCGTCTCGCGGTCGACGGCAACCGCCTGCTGCCGCTGGAAGGCGGCGTGCTCGGGGCGCGCAAGCGCATGCTGTACAACGGCGTCGTGGTGGCCAGCCTGGCGGTGGACCGCGCCGGCAAGGTGCTGGGCCAGCCCAAGGTCGCGGCCCCCGGCCTGTATGAGGCCGATGGCGAGGAGACCGACCAGCTGGCCGGTGAACTGACCCGGCTGGTGCGTGAGCTTCCCAATTCCCTGCGCGGGGAGGACGATGCGCTGCGCGAGGCCGTGCGGGCCGCTCTGCGCAAGGCGGTGGGGCGGCGGCTGAAGAAGCGCCCCAATGTCGAGGTGCATCTGCTGAGGGTCTGACCCATGAACTGGTTCACGGGCTTCGTCCTCTATTTCATCCTGTGGTGGACGGTGCTGTTCGCCGTCCTGCCGCTGGGGGTGCGTCCGGACGAATCCGGCGATGCCACCAGCGGCGGCTGGCGCGGCGCGCCGCAGAACCCGCGGCTGGGCCGCAAGATGCTGATCACCACCGGGGTCACGGCGGTGATCTGGCTGGCCTTCTTCGGGCTGCTGCAGTTCGAGTGGTTCGGATTCCGCGACGGGATCTTCGCGATCAGGGAATAGCGGGGGCGGGCGGGCTTCTGCGTGCCGGAAGCGGCACGGCGACGGCCGGCCCCGGGAATCCCCCGGCGCCGGCGCTCCCCCGCTGGCATTTCACCCGGCCGGGCGGGATTCATCGTCAATTCGCGCGGTAGCTTTGATCTGGAGCAAATTCGATTGCCCAAAAAAAATGCGGATCGGCCGTCTGGAGGCACGATCCGCATATATCTCAAGCAGGCTGGGGCATTTCGCCCTCTTTTTCACCTGATCAAGCCACCGTTTGGCGTTGAGAGCCTCGGCAGCGCCTGCCAATCTTTGTGTCAGAGAGAGGTTGGTCCTCTTTCTGCCGTGTGACTGGCGTTTCCTCCCTAAACTTGGCCGCCCTCTTGTGGGGCGGCCTTTTTTTTATCCCATGGCCCTTCATGCGGCAAAGCAATTTTTACTATTTTTCCCTCGATCTGACCTAAAAAAATTGCGTGAAGTGATTTCGCGGCGCAGCATTCTATTGCGATGCAGCGATTTCCCGACAAAACGCCGCAACGACGTTTCAGTTGCACGGGCGCCGGCCACCCCATCTTTGTCCTGGCCGGGCATTTGCTCTAGTTTGCGCCCGACTTTACCGGAGCCACTGCCTTGCGCCTGTCCCGCGCCTTCCTGCCCACGCTGAAAGAAACCCCCGCCGAGGCGCAGATCGTCTCGCACCGGCTGATGCTGCGCGCGGGGCTGATCCGCCAGACCTCGGCCGGCATCTATGCCTGGCTGCCGGCGGGGCTCAGGGTGCTGCGCAATGTCGGCCAGATCGTGCGTGAAGAGCAGGACCGCGCAGGGGCGCAGGAAATCCTGATGCCGACCATCCAGGCCGCGGATCTGTGGCGCCAGTCCGGCCGCTATGACGATTACGGCAAGGAGATGCTGCGCATCACCGACCGCCACGACCGGGACATGCTGTTCGGCCCGACCAACGAGGAAATGGTCACCGACATCTTCAAGACCTACGCCAAGTCCTATCGCGACCTGCCGCGCAACCTCTACCACATCCAGTGGAAGTTCCGTGACGAGGTGCGCCCGCGCTTCGGCGTGATGCGCGGCCGCGAATTCCTGATGAAGGACGCCTATTCTTTCGACCTGACCAAGGAAGGCGCCCATCACTCCTATCGCCAGATGTTCGTGGCCTATCTGCGCACCTTCGCGCGGATGGGGCTGAAGGCCATTCCGATGCAGGCCGATACCGGCCCGATCGGCGGCAAGCTGAGCCACGAATTCATCATCCTGGCCGAGACCGGCGAGAGCCAGGTCTTCCTGCACAAGGATTTCCTGGGCTTCGACCCGCTGGCGGGGGAGACGGATTTCAACGCCGACCTGACGCCGATCACGGATCTCTGGACCAGCCGCTACGCGGCCACCGACGAGATGCATGATGAGGCCGCCTGGAACGCGATCCCCGAGGGTGAGCGCGTTTCCGCCCGCGGCATCGAGGTGGGCCACATCTTCTACTTCGGCACCAAGTACAGCGCGACCATGGGCCTGACCGTGCCCGGCCCCGACGGCAAGCCCGTGCACCCGGAGATGGGCAGCTACGGCATCGGCGTCTCCCGCCTGCTGGGCGCGCTGATCGAGGCGAGCCACGACGAGAACGGCATCATCTGGCCCGATTCCGTGGCGCCCTGGAAGGTGTCCATCCTGAACCTGAAGCCCGGCGATGCAGCCACCGACGCGCTGTGCGGCCAGCTCTATGCCGCGCTGCCCGACCAGGCCCTGCTGGACGACCGCGAGGAGCGCCCGGGTGCCAAGTTCGCCGACGCCGACCTGATGGGGATGCCCTGGCAGGCCATCATCGGCCCGCGCGGGGCTGCCGCCGGCAAGGTCGAATTGAAGCGCCGTGCAACCGGTGAGCGGCTGGAGCTTTCCGTCGAGGAAGCTCTCACCAAAATCAAAGGGTAATACATGTTCGGCGCCTTCGAGCGCATGGTGGCCTTCCGCTACCTGCGCGCCAGGAAGGGTGAGCGGTTCGTCTCCGTCATCGCCATTTTCTCGCTGGTGGGCATCGCGCTCGGGGTGGCCACCCTCATCATCGTCATGTCGGTGATGAACGGCTTCCGGCAGGAGCTGCTGACCCGCATCCTGGGCCTGAACGGGCATCTGGGCGTGCACAGCATGCAGGGCGGGCCCATCCCCGACTATGACGCGCTGACGGCGCGCATCCGCGCCGTGCCCGGCGTGGTGCAGGCCGCCCCCATCATCGAGGGGCAGGTGCTGGTCACCGGAGACCGCGGCGGCGCGGGCGGCGGGCTCGCGCGCGGCATCAAGCCCGACGACCTGCGCGCGCGCGCCATCGTGGCCAGCAACATCCGCGCCGGCCGCCTCGACGATTTCGGACCCGACGACAGCATCGTCATCGGCACGCGGCTCGCGGCCCGCATGGGGCTGACGGTGGGTGACCGCATCACCCTCGTCTCGCCCCAGGGCCGCGCCACCGTGCTCGGCACCATTCCGCGCACGCGCAGCTATCGCGTGGTGGCGCTGTTCGAGATCGGGATGCACGAATACGACAGCACCTTCGTGTTCATGCCGCTCTCCTCCGCGCAGACCTATTTCCAGGTGCCGGATGCGGCCAGCCAGATCGAGGTGTTCGTCTCCGACCCCAGCCGGGTCTCGGCGACCACCAACGCCATCCGCCAGGCGCTGGGGGCGAACAACTACCGCATCCTGGACTGGCAGAGCCTGAACAGCAGCTTCTTCGGCGCCGTGCAGGTGCAGCGCAACGTGATGTTCCTGATCCTGACGCTGATCATCATCGTGGCGGCCTTCAACATCATCAGCAGCCTGATCATGCTGGTGAAGGACAAGGGGCGCGACATCGCCATCCTGCGCACCGTGGGCGCCACCCAGGGGGCCGTGATGCGCATCTTCCTGCTGGCCGGCGCCTCGGTCGGCGTGACGGGCACGCTGATCGGCTTCGGCCTGGGCATGGTGTTCTGCGTCAACATCGAGCGCATCCGCCAGTTCGTCCAATACCTGTCGGGCACGGAGCTGTTCAGCCCCGAGGTCTACTTCCTGGCCCAGCTACCCGCCGTGGTGGACCCGATGGACGTCGTGCAGGCGGTGGGCATGGGGCTCGTCACCTCGCTGCTCGCCACCCTCTATCCCAGCTGGCGGGCCGCCCGCACCGATCCCGTGGTGATGCTGCGCAATGAGTAGCCCTGTCCTGGAACTGCGCGGCGTCGCCCGCCGCTATGCCGCCGGCGGCGCCACGCTGACGGTGCTGAAGGATGCGAACCTGACCCTGTTCCCGGGTGAGATCGTGGCCCTGGTGGCGCCTTCGGGCACCGGCAAGTCCACCCTGCTGCACCTGGCCGGCCTGCTGGAGCGACCGGATGCCGGGGAGGTGTTCATCAACGGCACGCCCGCCGGCACCCAGGGGGATGAGGCCCGCACCCGGCTGCGCCGCGACACCATCGGCTTCGTCTACCAGTTCCATCACCTGCTGCCGGAATTCACGGCGCTGGAGAATGTGGTGCTGCCGCAGATGGCCGCCGGCGCGTCGAAGCGTGATGCCGAGGCCCGCGCGCGCGACCTGCTGGGCCGCTTCGGCCTGCAGGCCCGCGCGGACCACCAGCCCGGCAAGCTGTCGGGCGGTGAGCAGCAGCGCGTCGCCATCTCCCGCGCGCTTGCCAACAAGCCGCGGCTGCTGCTGGCGGATGAGCCCACGGGCAATCTCGATGTCGGCACCAGCGGCCTCGTCTTCGACGAGCTGCTGGCCCAGACACGGGCCGAGGGGCTGGCGGCGCTGATCGCCACCCACAACCCGGAACTGGCGGCGCGGATGGACCGTGTGGTGACCCTTCGCGACGGGGCCGTCGTCCCCGCCTGAGTATTGCACTCGTTTGCACGGCGTGGTGCGCTGCGTGAATGAGCGACACGCCGCGCCCGCTTCCGCCCCTGTGGTTCCTGGCGCTGATCACCCTGACCGGCACGCTGGCCATGCACATCTTCGTGCCGACGCTGCCGATGGTGGCGCGGCACTTCGGGGCCAGCGGGGCGGCCGCGCAGATGACGCTCAGCGCCTATGTCATCGGCCTGGCCGCGGCCCAGATCGCCTATGGGCCGGTTTCCGACCGCTATGGCAGGCGCCCGGTCCTGGTCGTGGGGCTGCTCATCTACACCGTCGCGGGCCTCGTCGCGCTCACCTCCGTCAGCATGGAGATGCTGATCGTCATGCGCTTCTTCGAGGCGCTAGGCGGCGGCGCCGGGCTGGTGCTGGGCCGCGCCATCATCCGTGACGGCAGCGCGGGCCCCGAGGCCGCGCGGCGGCTGTCGCTGATGAACCTGATGGTGATGGCGGGGCCGGGCCTGTCGCCCATGCTGGGGGCATTCATCGCAGAGTTCGCGGGCTGGCGGGCCATCTTCCTCGCGCTGGGCTGCCTCGGCCTGCTGAACCTGTGGCTCGTCACGCGCTATCTGCCGGCGTCCTCGCCGTCCTCGGGCCAATCCGGCTGGGCCATCCTGCACGGCTATCTGCGCATGCTGCGTTCGCCGCGCTTCCTGGGGCTGGTGGTGGGAGGCAGCTTCGCCTCCACTTCCATGTACGCCTTCGTCAGCGCGGCGCCCTTCATCTACATCGAGCAGCTGGGCCGGCCGACGCAGGAGGTGGGGGTGTATCTCGCCATCAACTTCCTGGGCACCTGGTTCGGCAGCCTGGCGACCAGCCGCCTGGCGGGCCGGATGGAAACGCGGCTGCTGATGGTCGGCAGCAACCTCGTGACCTGGGCCGGGGCGCTGGTCTTTCTGGGCGTGGTGCTGACCGGAAGCCTGAGCGTGCCGGCGGTGGTGATCCCGATGATGATGGTGAGCTTCGGCGCCGGCATCGCCTCGCCCATGGCGCTGGCCGAGGCGATGGCGGTGAACCCGGCGATGGCGGGCTCGTCCTCCGGCCTGTATGGCTGCGCGCAGATGGCGATCGGCGCGCTGTGCGCGGCGCTGGCCGGGGTGGGCGGCAATCCGGCGATGGCGGCGGCGGTTGTGCTGGCCGGTGCCGGGTTGATCTCGCAGATCGCGTTTCTGGTGGTTGGGAAAGCAAAAGGGTGATCTTCTTTTTCTGAAGAAAAAGAAGCAAAAAGACTTTTCGAATTTGGGGCGCGCCTGACGGTGAACGTGCGCCCTTAAACTCTCAAAAGTTTTTTGGTTCTTTTTTCCAAAAAAGAACGTTTAAAGCTTCTTCTTAAACCAGATCCTGGCATGCCCCGGCGGCATCCCATCCAGCCGCCCGGCTTCCTCCCACCCGTTGCGCACCCAGAAATGCGGCGCCTGGAAGCTGAAGGTATCGGTATAGGCATCGGTGCACTTGCGGCCGCGCGCGATGGTTTCGGCGCGTTCCAGCAGCCGGCTACCGGTGCCCTTGCCGCGCTGGTCGCGGTGCAGCCACAGCCAGTCGATGAACAGCCAGTTCCAGTAGGTCAGGCCAAGCAGGCCGCCCTGTACCTCGCCCTTCTCGTCGCGGGCCAGCACCGTGACGGGCTCGCGGTCATAGGGGCCGCCCATTTCCTGGTTGAACCCGTGCAGGCCGCGCTGGATGCCTTCCACGGCGGCCATTTCGGGGTAGTCGTCTTCGCTGATCGTCAACTCGGTCATGGAACGGTACTCTCTCAAAGCTCAGCCATGCGTCCTTAGAACGGGAACGGCAAGCACCAAGTTGCAGTGCAGCATGAAACTTGGTTCAGGCGGCGGCGCCCACGGCGTGCTGCTCGCGCACCTTGTGGAAGGTCAGTTTCGGGAAATCCTCGCCGGCCTTGCCCAGGCGCCAGGCGCTGGCGAAGAAGCCCACCAGCGCGCCGTCATGGTCCTCGGCCGCGTCGCGGCGATGCACCTCGGCGAAGCGCGCCATCTCGGCCTTGTCGCCGGTGATCCAGCGCACCTCGTTCCACATGGTGGCGTCGAAACCCGCCGGCACGCTGTATTCGATCTTCAGCCGGCTCGCGAGCACGTCCAGCTGCAGCTGGCCCACCACGCCCACCACGGCGGGGCTGCCGTCCAGCGGGCGGAACAGCTGCACGACACCTTCCTCGGCCAGCTGGTCCAGCGCCGTGCGCAGCTTCTTGGCCAGCATGGGGTCGTCCAGGCGGACATTGCGCAGAATCTCGGGCGCGAAGCTCGGCACGCCCCGGAAATTGATGGCCTCGCCCTCGGTCAGCGTGTCGCCGATGCGCAGCGTGCCGTGGTTGACGATGCCCACCACATCGCCCGGCCATGCCTCCTCGGCCACCTGGCGGTCCTTGGCGAAGAAGAACAGCGGCGCGTTGACGGGCACCTGCTTGCCGGTGCGCACCTGCTTCAGGCGCATGCCCTTCAGCAGCTTGCCGCTGCACAGCCGCACGAAGGCCACACGGTCCCGGTGGTTGGGGTCCATGTTGGCCTGGATCTTGAACACGAAGCCGGTCAGCGCGGCCTCGTCGGGCTCGACATCGCGGATGTCGGCCGCGCGCGCGCCCGGGGGCGGGGCGAATTCATCGAGGCCGCGCAGCAGCGCGGAGACACCGAAATCCCGCAGGGCGGAGCCGAAATACACCGGCGTCAGCGTGCCCTCGCGGAAGGCCTCCAGGTCGAAGGTCTTGAGGCCGGCCTCGGCCAGCAGCAGTTCCTCGGCCAGGTTGGTGGCGCGTTCCTGGCCCACCAGCTCCACCAGCTTCGGGTCCTCGGGGCCGGTCAGCTGGATGGCCTCGCTGTCGTCCTTGTCGACCGGCAGGAAGCGGTTGCGCGCGATGTCGTACACGCCCGCGAATTCAGAGGCCCGGCCCACCGGCCAGTTCACCGGGGCGGCATCCAGCGCCAGCGTGCCCTCGATCTCGTCGATGAGTTCGAACGGGTCGCGCGCCTCGCGGTCCATCTTGTTCACGAAGGTCAGGATGGGGATATCGCGCAGGCGGCAGACCTCGAACAGCTTGCGGGTCTGGCTCTCGATGCCCTTGGCGGCGTCCAGCACCATCACCGCGGCGTCCACGGCCGTCAGCGTGCGGTAGGTGTCCTCGGAGAAGTCCTCGTGGCCCGGCGTGTCGAGCAGGTTGAAGACCGTGTTGTCCTTCTCGAAGGTCATGACCGAGGTGGCGACCGAGATGCCGCGCTCCTGCTCGATCTTCATCCAGTCCGACCGGGTGCGGCGCGCGTTGCCCTTGGCGCGCACGGCGCCCGCCAGCTGGATGGCGCCGCCTTTCAGCAGCAGCTTCTCGGTCAGCGTCGTCTTGCCCGCGTCGGGGTGCGCGATGATGGCGAAGCTGCGCCGGCGCGCCGCCTCGGCCGCTACCTGGGGGATGTGGTCCATGGCGCGCGGGTTAGCGCAAGCGGGCAAGGCGCGCCAGCCATGGCGTTTGCCGATTGACGAGGGAAACTCATATATCAGATAAAAGAGCGGCCCGGCGACACGACCGGCGCGGAGGCGCATACCCCGTTCCATGAGCACCAAGCACCCCATCCTGATCGCACGCCGCGTGCCGCCCGCCGTGGTGGCCCGCGCCGAGGCCGAGTTCGACGCGCTGGTTCCCGACCTGGACCTGAGCGCCGAGGAAGCCCTGGCCCTGGTCGCGGCCCATGGCATCCAGGGCATCCTGACCGGCCCGCGCGTGCGGATCACGGCGGCCCATGCCGCGGCCTTCCCACCCAGCCTGCGCGTCATCGCCAACCCCACCGCGGGCTACGACCACATGGACGTCGCGGCCACGAAGGCCGCCGGCGTGGTCGTGACCAATGCCCCCGACGCGCTGACGGACTGCACGGCGGACCTGGCGATGATGCTGCTGCTGAATGCCTGCCGCCGCGCCTCCGAATCGGCGGCCATCATGCGGGCCGGCTGGCGGGAGAATTTCGGCTTCGCGGCGAATCTGGGCCTCAAGGTCTCCGGCCGCACGCTCGGCATCGTGGGCATGGGCCGCATCGGCCGCGCCATGGCCCGCCGCGCCCAGGGCTTCGGCATGCGGGTGCTGTATCACAACCGCCGCCGCCTGGCCCCGGAGCTGGAGCAGGGCGCCGAATTCGTCGAGAGCCTGGAGGCCCTGCTGCCGCGCGCCCAGGTGCTGTCCCTGCATCTGCCGGGCGGCGAGGCCGGCACGCTGATGACGCGTCAGGCCTTCGCGATGCTGCCGCCCGGGGGCGTCTTCATCAACACCGCCCGCGGGTCGCTGGTGGATGAGGACGCGCTGATCGATGCGCTGCGCTCCGGCCATCTGTTCGCCGCGGGCCTCGACGTGTTCCGCAACGAGCCCGCCTTCGACCTGCGCTTCAATGATCTGCCGAACCTTTTCATGACGCCCCACTGCGCCAGCGCGACGGTGGAAACGCGCGACGCCATGGGTTTCTGCGCGCTGGACAACATCGCCGCCGTTCTTTCGGGCCGGGAGGCCCTGGACCCGGTGTAGGCTTCACCCACGCCCGACGCGGCCCGGCATGAAGGCCGCGCGGGCATCAAGGAGGAAACGTGGAATGAAACGCAGGACCCTGCTGTCGGCCGCGGGCGCGGCCACCCTCGCGGCACCCGCCGTGCGCGCGCAGCAAGCCTGGCCGAGTGCGCCCACCACCATCATCGTGCCCTTCGCCGCCGGCAGTTCCTCCGACATCATCGGCCGGGCCATGGCCCAGCAGATGCAGCAGGCCATGGGCCGGTCCTTCGTGGTGGAGAACCGCCCGGGCGCGACCGGTGAGCTGGGCGCGCGCCAGGTGATCCGCTCCGCCCCCGACGGCCACACGCTGATGCATGCCCCCATCAGCACCTGGGCCATCAACGTCGCCCTGCGCCCCAACCTGGGCTACGACCCCGTCAACCAGCTGACGCGCATCACCCAGACCGTGCGCACGCCCAATGTGCTGGTGGTGAACCCGCAGAAGGTGCCCGTGACCGACCTGGCCGGGCTGGTCGACTGGCTGAAGCGCAACGGTTCCACCGCTGCCTATCCCTCCAGCGGCGTCGGCTCCTCGGACCATCTGACCGGCGAGATGTTCAAGATCGCGACCGGCACCGAGATGGCCCATGTGCCCTACACCGGCGGCGGCCCGGCCATGACGAGCATCATCGCGGGCGACACGCAGCTGTCCTTCCAGAACCTGGGCGCCGTGATCCCGCATCTGCGCGAGGGGCGGCTGCGCCCCATCCTGATCACGGGCGACCGCCGCGCCGCGAACCTGCCCGATGTGCCGACCGCGCGTGAGGCGGGACTGAACGATTTCGTCGTCTATTCCTGGCAGGGCTTCGGCGGGCCGCCCGGCATGGCGCCGGCGCTGCTGGGCCGGGTGCATGAGGCCGCGGTGGGCGCCCTGCGCAGCCCGGCGGTGGAGCCGCGCCTGACGGAGCTGGGCTTCGACGTGGTCGCCAGCAGCCCCGAGGAATTCGCGAGCTTCCAGATGGCGGAGATCGAACGCTGGAAGCGCGTGGTAAGGGCGGGGAATATCAGGGCGGAGTAAGGCCAGGGGCTCTGCCCCAGGACCCCACCAGGGGGCTCTGCCCCCGGCACCCCCGCCAGGACCGTAGCGGCCCTGGACCCCGGGCACTTGGCGCTGATCCTGCCAAGCTGTTTCTTATTGAAAATTATAATGAATTTGGCGCCCCGCTTACCCAGCGAAGGCGCCAGCTGATATCAGGACCAGGAGATATCATCTCCTGGCGGGGAGCCGAGGGGCAGAGCCCCTCGGTGGGGGTTCGGGGGCGAAAGCCCCCGCCTTCTCAGAACTTGGCCACGGCCTCGGCCAGCGCCTTGCCCACATCCACCGTGCCGGCATTGCCGCCCATGTCGCGCGTGCGCGGGCCGCCTTCGGCCAGCATCACCTCGATGGTCTTCACGATGGCGTCTGCGGCTTCCTTCTCGCCCAGATGCTCCAGCATCATGGCGCCCGACCAGATCTGGCCGATCGGGTTGCACACCCACTTGCCCGCGATGTCGGGGGCCGAGCCGTGCACCGGCTCGAACATCGAGGGGAAGATCTTCTCGGGGTTGATGTTCGCGCTGGGCGCGATGCCGATGGAGCCCGCGACGGCGGGGCCGAGGTCGGACAGGATATCGCCGAACAGGTTGGAGCCGACCACCACGTCGAACCAGTCGGGGTGCTGCACGAAATGGGCGCACAGGATGTCGATGTGGAACACGTCCGTCGTCACGCCCGGATACTGCTTCGCCATCTCCTCGAAGCGCTCATCCCAATAGGGCATGGTGAAGGTGATGCCGTTGGACTTGGTCGCGCTGGTCACCTTCTTGCGCGGGCGGGTCATCGCCAGCTCGAAGGCATACTTCATGATGCGGTCGGTGCCCGTGCGCGTCAGGATCGACTGCTGGGAGACGAATTCGCGGTCCGTGCCCGGGAACATGCGCCCGCCGACCGAGCTGTACTCACCCTCGGTGTTCTCGCGGACCACGTAGAAATCGATCTCGGCCGGGGTGCGGTTGGCCAGCGGGGTGCGCGCGCCGGGCATCAGCTTGCAGGGGCGCACATTGGCATACTGGTCGAAGCCGCGGCGGATCGGGATCAGCAGGCCCCACAGCGAAACGTGGTCGGGCACGCCGGGCCAGCCCACGGCGCCCAGGAAGATGCTGTCGCTGTCCTTCAGCTGGTCCAGCCCGTCATCGGGCATCATCTTGCCGGTCTTGGCATAGACGTCGCAGGACCAGTCATACTCGGTCAGCTGCAGCTCGAAGCCGAAGCGGCGGCCGGCGGCCTCCAGCACGCGGATGCCTTCGGGGGTGGTTTCCTTGCCGATGCCATCCCCAGGGATGACGGCGATGCGGTGCTTGCGTGCGGCGGCCATGGACGGTCCTTCCCAAAAGGCGTGGGATTTGGGTTACCGCCCGCGACGCCCGCGCACAAGGCCCGCCCTGGCAAGGCCCGCCCTGGCAAGGCCCCCCCTGGCAAGGCCCGCCACCGCAAGTCCCGCGATCAGCACCAGCGCGACCTGCAGGGCAGGGCGGGGCGCCAGCATCCAGTCCCAGTTGGCGGCGAAGATGCGGGCGGCCGGCAGGCGGGTGGCGTTGGCGAACCACAGGTATTCGATGCCGGTCGAGATCGGCCACATCAGCAGCGCCAGCGGCAGCATGAACACCAGGCGCCGGCGGGGTGCGTCCGGCAGCAGGCGCCAGATGAACAGGAACAGCGTGATGCCGGTCAGCAGGATGGCCTCATCCGGTGTCGCCTTGCCCTGCAGCGCCGCATGCCACAGGCCGAGCGGCACGATGGGGTACATCAGCCAGTGCAGCCGGTACCAGCCGCGCTTCAGCCGCTTCACCCAACCATCGGTGGAGGTCACGGCCAGCACCGTCATGCCCAGCAGGGCCACGATGCCGATCGTCAGGTAGAAGCGCCGCCAGATCTCATCCAGGATGGTCGGCACGTCCCAGGCCTGGTCCGCGCAGTAGAAGGACAGGTGCAGCCCGCCCCACAGCGCGGATCCCACACCCAGCATGCGCCGCACATCAAACACCCGCCCGCGCCCGGAGATCCGGCCGAAGGGCGTCACGGCCAGGGTGATGACCAGCAGCCGCAGCGTGACGGTGCCCGAGATGGAGATCACCTCGTCCAGCGGGTCGGAGGCGAGCCAGGGCTGGGCCGTCAGCCAGGCCAGCGGCGCCAGCATGCCGAACAGCGCCGCGATGCGCAGGGCGGAGTTACGCCCCGCCCGATCCTGCCAGAGTTGAGTCACACCAGGCCCCTTTCCCGGATGGCTTCGGCGACACGGGTGGTTTCGTTACGCCCGGCCCGGGTGAAAAGCGCCGCCTCCGGGCCCAGCCAGCGCGCCTCTCCGGCGGTGACCAGGCTGTCGGCGAAGGCGCGATGGCGGGGGCCGAGCCCACCCGGGTCGGCCAGGAAGACGGCCGCCCCCGTCACCAACGCCTCACTGGCCATGGAGATGCTGTCGGCGCTGACGATGATGGCATCGGCATGGGCCAGCAGGCCGAGGAACGGGTTGGGCCCGGCGTCGCCCCAGCGGAACAGGCTGTGCGGGTGGCCCTCCAGGGCCGCGGCCAGGGCAGAAGCTGCCTCCGGCGAGGTCCGGCGGGAGGTGGTGGCGAGTACCGAACCGCCGAGCGCCCGGGCCTGCTGCCCGATGCGGGTCGCTGCCTCGGCCGGCAGGGCGCCCAGCAGCAGCGCGATGCGCGGGCCGGGCAGGGCGCCGAGGGCGGGGAAGGCGCCACGCGCCTCGGCCAGCTTCCCGGCCGTCAGGCGATGCGTGGCACCCAATATGGGCAGGAGATTGCCGGCCGGGGCCGGATCGTCGTGCCGGGGCAGCACCAGAAGGTCGAAATCGGCGGCCCCCGGGCCCGGCCGCATGCAGTGCACCGTGCGCGCGCCCCGCGCCCGCAGCCAGCGGGCCGCCGGCGCCGCGCGCCGCCCCGCGGAGATGACGAGGCGCGGCCAGGGGGGCGCGAACTGCGCACGCGTGGCCGCATCCAGCCCCCACAGGCTGGGCCAGGGCAGGGGCAGGGCGGCCAGGCCGCTCCAGCCCAGGGGGATGGCGCGGAACGGCTCTGCCAGCGCCTCGGCAATGCCCAGCGCCTGCGCCGCCGTGCCCGCCCGCGGGTCCTGCAGCACCCAGACCTTCGTTTCCGGCATATGCCCCCTGTAACATCCCCGCATGGACGGCGCGCCCCGCCCGCGTTAGACCGCGCCAGACGGAGAAAACCAGACGGAGATCCCCATGACCACGCACCACGCTTCCGACTGGGACCGCGACGCGGCGCTGACCACGGCCCGCATCCTGCTGGAAATCAAGGCCATCAACTTCCGGCCGGAGGAACCCTACACCTTCACGGCCGGCTGGAAGAGCCCCGTCTACATCGACGTGCGCAAGATCATTTCCTTCCCGCGCGCCCGCGCCCGCATCTGCGACCTGGGCGCCGAGAAGATCCACCGCCATGTGGGTTTCGAGAGCATCGAGGCCGTGGCGGGCGGCGAGACGGCCGGCATCCCCTTCGCGGCCTGGATGGCCGACCGCATGATGGCGCCCATGACCTATGTGCGGAAGAAGCCCAAGGGCTTCGGCCGCAACGCCCAGATCGAGGGCGAAGTGCCGGTCGGCAAGCGCACCCTGCTGGTCGAGGACCTGACCACCGACGGCGGCAGCAAGATCGCCTTCGCCAACGCCCTGCGTGAGGCCGGCGCCATCTGCGAACACACCTTCGTGGTGTTCTTCTACGGCGTGTTCCCGGGCAGCTTCGAACAGCTGGACGAAATGGGCCTGCGCCTGCACGCGCTGTGCACCTGGTGGGACGTGCTGGAAGTCTGCAAGGAACGCCCGTATTTCGAGGAAAGCGCGCTGAAGGAAGTGCGCAAGTTCCTGGAAAACCCGGTGGCCTGGAGTGCGGTGCGCGGTGGCGTGAAGAGCCTGGAAGAGGCGCGGGCGTATAAGCTGGCGAAGGGGTGAGAGGCGGGGGCTTGGCCCCCGTTGAGGGGCGCTGCCCCTCAAACTCCCCGCCAGGAGATAATATCTCCTGGACCTGATATCAGTTGGCGCCTTCGCTGGGGAAGCGGGGCGCCATTTTTATTATTAAAATCAAAGATATCAGGGTGTCGTACCAACTCCCCGGGGTCCAGGGCCGCTACGGTCCTGGCGGGGCGCTTGAGGTGCAGAGCCCCTCAATGGGGCCTGGGGCAAAGCCCCAGCCCTCCTCACCCATGCATCGCGCAGAACGCCTCGGCGCCCAGCTGCCGGAAATCCTCCATCGCCTCGGCCAGCTTCTCATGCGGCCAGTCCCACCAGGCGATGCGGTGCAGCGCGGCCTGGATTTCCGGCGTGAAGCGATAGCGCAGCACCCGCCCCGGGTTGCCCACCACAATGGCGAAGTCCGGCACGTCCTTCGTCACCACCGCACCGGCGCCGATCGCGGCCCCGGTGCCGATGCGCCGGCCGGGCAGGATGATGGCGCCGTGGCCCACCCACACGTCATGGCCCAGCGTGACATGGGCCGCGCGGCGCCATTCGAACACCGCGTCGTCGTCATGGCCCAGCCCATAGGCCGAGGCGCGATAGGTGAAATGGCTCAGCGCCACGCGGTCCAGCGGGTGGTTGCCCGGGTTGATCCGCACATGGGCCGCGATCGAGCAGAACTTGCCGATGGTGGCGCCCATGATGTCGCTGTCGTTCACGACATAGGAGTAGTCGCCCATCGTGGTCTCGGCGACTTTGGTGCGCTCGCCGACCTCGGTATAGCGGCCGAGCGTGCTGTCGCGCACGCGGGCGGTGGGGTGGATGAAGGGTTCCAGGCCGAGCGTCTTGCCGGCGGTGTCGGGGTGCTGCATGGGCGCAGCTTCGCATGGGCCCTCACTGCCGGGCGTGACATCCGGATGAATAGATCAGCTGCGCTGCCGCGCCTCACCCCAGGCGAACACCGCCGTGCCCAGCGCCAGCAGCACCACGATGCACCACAGCGCGCCCGCGATGCCGCCCCAGGCCGCCGCCAGCCCCGACAGCGCCTGCATGGCCGCCGTGCCGCCGAAGAAATAGAGGTTCATGGCCGACAGCGCGCGCCCCGCCACATCCGGCGTCACGCGCGCCCGCACCAGCGCGAACAGCAGGATGTGATAGGTCAGCGCGAGCCCGAAGCCGACCAGCATCACCGCATCCCAGCAGGGTGAGGCCGTGCCCGACAGCGCCAGCAGCCCCAGCAGGCTGCCGATGGCCACGATATGGGCCACCACCAGTTCCAGCCTCGGCCGGCCCAGCGCGCGGTCGACCATCCCGGCGATGAAGGGGCCGATGACCATCGCCGTGGCGGCGGCCAGCAGCATGTTGCCGGTTTCAAGCCGGGTCAGGCCTTTCACCTCCATCAGCCAGGGCCCGCCCCACAGCCCGCGCAGGCACAGCATCGCCCCCAGGCTGACCGAGGCCAGCGACATCAGCGGCAGCAGCCGGGGGGCGGCGGCGAAGCCCAGCACCGTGCGCGCATCCTGCATCAGCGAGCGCCCGGAGGCGGCCGGCCGGTCCTCACGCACTAGCAGCGCCACGGCCAGGATGGCGACCGCCAGGATCAACCCGGTGGAGGCATAGCCCGCCCGCCAGCCCGCCTGTTCCACCAGCCAGGCGATGGGGCTGGCCGAGATCAGCATGCCCGAATTGCCCGTGGCCTGGACCACGCCCGACCACATGCCGAAGCTGACGGGCGGCACATTGCGCGCGGCGAAGGTGATGGGCGCCATCATCATGCCGGAGCAGCCGACACCCAGAACGGCCTGGGCCAGCAGCATCATGGCGCCGTTCCGCGCGGTGAAGGCCAGCAGCAGCCCCGCCGCGCAGATGCCCAGCAGCCATAGCATGACCATGCGCGATCCGTGCCGGTCCAGCGCCACGCCCACCGGCACCATGGCCAGGGTAAAGGCCAGGGAATAGCCGCCGGTGATCGCGGCCAGCCCATCCGTGCCGATGCCGAGGTCGAGCGACATCACATCGGCGGCGATCGCCGGGATGGTCCGCACCGCATTGCTGAACACATGGCCCAGCGTCAGCGCGACAAGCTGGGCCCATACGGGAAGCATCAGTTCCGGAAGATCTTGCCTGGGTTCAGGATGCCCTTGGGGTCCAGCGCCACCTTGATGGAGCGCATCACCGCCAGCGCCTCGGGGCCGTGCTCCTTTTCCAGGAACTCGCGCTTGCCCAGCCCCACGCCATGTTCGCCCGAGCAGGTGCCGCCGAGGGCCAGGGCCCGGTGCACGATCTTGCGGTCCAGCTCCCACGCCGCTTCCAGCGTGGCCTGGCTGTCGTCCTCCAGCAGGATCACGGTGTGGAAATTGCCGTCGCCCACATGGCCCACGATGGGGGCGGAGAAGCCGGAGGCCACGATGTCCTCCTTCGCGCCCAGCAGCGCCTCCGCAAGGCGGGAGATCGGCACGCACACATCAGTCGCGATGCCGCGGCTGCCGGGCTTGCTGGCGATGGCGGCCCAATAGCCATCATGGCGGGCCTTCCACAGCTTGTTGCGCTGCTCGGCGTCCGTGGCCCAGGCGAAGCCCGCGGCGCCGTGGCCGGCGGTGATGCCCTCGACCAGCTCGGCCTGTTCCTGGACGCCCGCCTCGCTGCCGTGGAATTCCAGGAACAGGGTGGGGACGGGCTGATAGCCCTCCAGCTTCGAGAAGGCGATGCAGGCGGCCATCTGCACCTCGTCCAGCAGCTCGATCCGCGCGACGGGGATGCCCATCTGCAGCACCTCGATCACGCTGTTCACGGCACTCGCCAGGTCCGGGAACTGGCAGACGGCGGCGGAGGTGGCCTCGGGGATGCCGTGCAGGCGCAGGCGGATCTTGGTGATGACGCCGAGCGTGCCCTCGGAGCCGATCATGAGGCGGGTCAGGTCATAGCCGTTGCTGGCCTTGCGGGCGCGGCTGCCGGTGTTGATGACGGTGCCGTCGGCCAGCACCACTTCCAGCGCCAGCACGTTTTCCTTGATGGTGCCGTAGCGCACGGCGTTGGTGCCGCTGGCGCGCGTGGCGCACATGCCGCCGATGGTGCAGTGGCTGCCGGGGTCGACGGGGAAGAACAGCCCCTCCGCGCGCAGGTAGTCATTCAGCTGGTTGCGGGTCACGCCGGGCTCGATCAGGCAATCCATGTCTGGCCCCGACACGTCCAGGATCGCGGTCATCTTGCTCAGGTCCAGCGAGATGCCGCCGCGCACCGGGTTCACATGGCCTTCCAGGCTGGTGCCCGCGCCGAAGGGCGTCACCGCCACGCCGTGCTCATGGCACAGCTTCAGCACGCGGCTGACTTCCTCGGTGGTTTCCACGAAGGCGACGGCGTCCGGCATGGTCGGCGTGCTGGTGTCCTCGCCGCGCGCGTGCTGCTGGCGCAGCGCGTCGTTGCGGGTGATGCGCTCGCCCAGGAATTCGGCGGCGGCGGCGATCACGGCATCCACGGGGCGGGGGGCGAGGGTGTTCATGGCGAGGGACTCCTTGCGCCCAGCGATACACCCAGGCGCCGGGCGCAGGAAGTCAGCCCCCTCGCGGCTGCGGGATCAGCCTTCGCGGATCAGCGGGCAGGTCAGGCAATGCGGCCCGCCGCCGCCCATGGTGAAGAAGGACAGCGCGGGGTCCAGCACCGTCAGCCCCTCGGCCCGCAGCGCCTGGTTGATGCGCACCGATTCCAGCGCCGAGATCACCCTGTCATTGCCCAGGGAGACGATATTGGCGCCCAGATGCATCACCTCGTCATAGGTGACGTCGATAGTGCGGATGTTGTGGCGCGCCAGCCAGGCCAGGAAATCCGGCCCCAGTATCTCCCGCGCGGCCAGGGCCAGCCCCGGGGCCGCCATGCAGAACAGCACGTCCAGATGCAGGAAATGCTCGTCGAAATGCTCGACGCGGACTTCCCAACCCTGGTCCCGCAGCCAGCCGGCCAATTGCTCGGCGCCCGCCTCATTCGTGCGCCCGCCCGAGCAGCCGATGACCGCGAGCCCGTCGCGGATGATCTGCACATCCCCGCCCTCGACCGTGCCGGCGGAGGACATGTGCCACAGATGCCCCTCGAAGAAGCGGACATAGGAGGCGTATTCGCCCCGCCGCTGCGGGCGTTCCAGCTGGCCCAGCACCGGGCCCCAGGGCGTCACGATCGCGGGATCGCGCGTATAGGCCATGTAGGGCAGGTGGGGTTCGGGCGGCAGCAGGTGCACGCGCACGCCCGCTTCGCGCAGGGCGTCGCGCAGCTCGCCGTGCTGCAGGGCCAGCTCCGCCTGGTTCGGCATGGCGCCACCCGCCGCCAGCGTGCGCCGCACGATGCTGTTGGTGGGCACCCAGCGATAGTGGGAGGGCGGGCAGAGCAGCACATCCGTGAGCCGGCCGGTTTCTGAGGAGACTTGCCACATGCCGCCACGCTAGACCCGCGCGCGGCGGGGCGCGAGTGGGCGGCGCAAATGGGCGGTGATGCATGCAAGTGCGATGCAGCATGCATGGATGGCCGGCCCCCGCTTGATCGCGCCACCGGCCCCGCCTAGCGTCGCGATCCAGGCAGCACAGCGGAGGAAGCGCGCATGGCCAATAAAGTCAAAGAGGCATGGAAGCAGGGCAAGGGCGTGGTGAACGGGTGGCTCGCCATCCCCAACGCCTTCTCCGCCGAGATGTTCAGCCAGTGCGGCTGGGACAGCGTGACGGTGGACATGCAGCACGGCGTGCAGGACTACCTCTCATGCGTCGCGTGCTTCCAGGGCATGCAGCCGCATGGAGTGACCCCCATGGTGCGCGTGCCCTGGCTCGAGCCCGGGATCATCGGCAAGGTGCTGGACGCCGGCGCCTATGGCGTGATCTGCCCCATGATCAACACGGCCGAGCAGGCGGCCGCCCTGGTGCAGTATTCCAAGTATCCGCCGCACGGCACGCGCAGCAACGGCCCGATCCGCGCCGGCGTCTATGGCGGCAGCGGCAGCTACCAGATGACCGCCAATGACGAGATCCTCGTCATCCCGATGATCGAGACCAAGGATGCGATCGAGAATCTGGAGGCCATCCTGGACGTGCCCGGCATCGACGGCGTCTATATCGGCCCGTCCGACCTCTCCTTCTCCTACGGGCTGACGCCGAAGCTGGACGTGGAGGACCCCTTCATCCTGGGCCTCTATGAGAAGATCCTGAAGGAGACGTCCAAGCGGGGCATCGCGGCCGGCATCCACAACGGCACGCCGGAATACTCTGCCCGCATGCTGAAGATGGGCTTCAAGCTGGCCACCGTCTCCAACGAGGTGGGGCTGATGATGGTCGCGGCGCGCAACGCGGTGAAGGTCGCGCGCGGCTGATCCCGGCGGGCGGGGGCAGACCCCCGCCCGTTCCTATTGCCGGTACAATGATGCCAGCTGCAGGCGCCTGAGCGCATTGCGCGCCAGGGCATCCAGGTCCCGCCGGTCCGCGGTTTCGGGATGCACGCTTGCCCAGGCGGCGGCGGTGCGCTGCCAGAACATCGCCAGGTCCATCAGCCGGTCGCGCAGGCGGGCCTGCTGCTCGACCAGTTCCGTCGACTGTCCGATGTAGAACTGCTTCTCCATGGCCTCGGTCGCGGTGCGGATCAGCGTCTCGGCGGTGGTGCGCGGGGTGGCGATCACGGCTTCCAGCTGCTGCAGCGCATGGGCCAGCAGGTCCCGTGTCCAGCGCCCGCCCAGCAGCTGCACCCGCGCGGCGGAGGCCACCATGCGCTCCATCCCTTCATAGTCGGGCTGGATGGCGTGGGCGGCCAGCACCTCGGCATGGGCCTGGGCCAGGCGCTGCAGGCTGCGGGCCAGCACCCCCACCTGCTCCAGGCCGAAGCCGTTCTCGGCCACGCAGCGGGCGGCGGCCATCTCGAACATGGCGGGGCCGGGGTCGGTGCGGCGCAGGGCCTCCAGCAGCGCCACGCCGGTTGCGCCGCCGCTGCGTTCCAGCGCGCCCACCAGCGTGGTGGTCGCGGCATAGAGGTGGTGTTCGGCCGCCGGCACCATGGGCCCGCCCAGCAGGGGCGGCGGCATGGGGGCGCCCGGCCTGATCGCCTGGGTGAAGCGCAGGGCCGAGGGCATCAGGCGCAGCAGCAGGAAGTCCCGGCTGCGCGGCTTGATGTCGAGCGCCGTGTGCGCCGTCTCGATGTCGAGGATGAGGCGCAGCGAATCGCAGCGGCGCACGAAGATGATCTCGCCTGAGGTGCCGCGCTCGAAGGCCAGGTCCGGGTCGTTGAGCCAGGAGGCCGCGAAGTCGAAGCGCGGCGGCGGCCAGGCCTCCTCGGCTTCCAGGCCCGGGAAGAAGACGGGGTCGAATCGCTGGGGTGCTAGTGTGGTCACCGGGCGATAGTTCCCCCGCATGGTTAAGCGGCGATTGCCGGCGCCGTTCACGAAAGCGCAAGCAGGCCATGTCATGGTGCCCCGCCACAGGACGGGAGGGCGTGCGTGTTCGAGGACAGTGATTTCCAGGCCGAGGCCCAGATGCGCTTCCTCTCGCAATGGCATGCAGGGCTGATCGTGGCCGGCATGGGCCAGGCCCATGCCCTGGCACTGGCCGCCCGGATGGATCAGCTGCTGGAGGAGGCGGCCGAGACAGGCCTGCCGATCGCGCGGCTGCTGAGCGTGCTGGGCGGTGCCGCCGCCAGCGTCACGCTGGAGCGCGGGGCGAACGACTGATCCGCACCACCTGCGGCGCCTGGGCATCCATGAACATCCAGGCCCGGCCGAGCAGCGCCTGCTTGCCGAAATCGTCGAACACGTTGCGGCCGAGCGGGGTGAACAGCACCTCATGCGTCGCGAGGCCATCCATGTGGCGCGCCTCGATCTCGTCCCAATGGGCCTCGGCCACGTCCTTGAGCACGACATTCACGGCCGGGTGGTTGTAGCCGACCATGATATTGCCGTCGTCCATCGGGTTGGGCGACATGTCCGGGTGCTGATGGAGGATGGCGTGCAGCACGCCCAGCGCGTGCTCGCGCGCGGCCGCGTCGTCCAGCCCCGGCGGCAGCAGCACGCAGGTGCCGTGGCGGAACACGCAGAAGTCCCGCGCGCCGTTGGCGTAATAGGATATACGGTCGACCACCCGGTCCAGCGGCTGCTCGAAGCCGGGCCGCCAGGCGGGCACAGGCGGGCGGAACGGGGCAGGGGCCGGGGGTGTCGCCGGCGCGCCGCGGCCCAGGAGCGACTTCAGCCTGCCGAGGAACGAGCCTGCCATGCCGGCCTCCTGTATGCGGGGGCAGTGAAGCATGGTGCCGCCGGGCGCGATACGGCCTTGACTTCCGCGCCCAGCCGTTGTCTACGCCCCACCGTCCCTGCCGTGGCGTTGGCGCGCCGCGGCTATGCCCATTTGTGTCCAATGGTTGGCCACGCCGGGCTGAGCTCATCCGAAGGGAGCACACATGCCGCTGTACGAGTGCGTGTTCATCGCGCGCAACGACGTTTCGCAACAGCAGGTGGATACCACCACCGACACGCTGGAGACCCTGATCTCCGAGCATGGCGGTGCGGTCCGCAAGCGCGAGTACTGGGGGCTGCGGTCCCTGGCCTATCGCGTGAAGAAGAACCGCAAGGGCCACTACACGCTGCTCGGTATCGAAGCCGATGCCCCCACCATCCTCGAAGTCGAGCGCCAGCTCGGCCTGCATGAGGACGTGCTGCGCACGCTGACGATCCGCATCGAAGAAATCTCCGAGGAGCCCTCGGCCATTCTCGCCAAGCGCGGTGATGACCGTGAGCGCGGCTTCCGTGGGCCCAAGCCCACCGGCCGCTTCGCCTCCGGCCGTGGCCGTGGCGACGACCGCGAAGAGTTCCGCGCCCGTTCGCGCGATGAGCTCGACGTTTCCGAGATCGAGGAGTAATCCCCATGAGCGACGACGTGCAGCTCGTTCCCGCCGCCCGCCGCCCCGCCGTGGGCGCCCGCCGGCCGTTCTACCGCCGCAAGAAGTCCTGCCCGTTCTCCGGCCCCAACGCGCCGAAGATCGACTACAAGGACGTGCGCCTGCTCTCCCGCTTCCTCTCCGAGCGCGGGAAGATCGTGCCGAGCCGCATCACCGCGGTCAGCGCCAAGAAGCAGCGTGAGCTGGCCCAGGCCATCAAGCGCGCCCGCTTCCTGGCCCTGCTGCCCTACGTGATCGCCGACTGAGCAGGCAGGGTCCGGGTAACACCATCATGACCAAGGGCTTCGACAATCCGGCAGCGCTGGCGGGTTCCGCCGCGGGCCTCGTCGCGGCCCTGTTGCTGATGTGGGCCACGCGCGGGCTGCCCTTGGGCAGCGTCGCGATGTGGTTCGCACCATTGCCCATCCTGGCCGCGGGCCTGGGCTTCGGCATCCTGCCGGCCTGGCTTGCGGTGGCGGTGGGCGCCGCGGTGGTGGCCGTTTCGGTCAACACCGCCGCCATGGCCATCTTCCTCGGCATCTTCGCGGTGCCGGCCGCCCTGCTCGTCAGCCTGGCCCTCAGGCCCGGTGGGCAGGACCTCTCGCTGCCCTTGGCGCTGCTGGGTCTCTACCCGGCCGCGCTGCTGCTGGCACTGGCGGGCTGGTTCGCGTCCTCCGGCGGCATTGAGCCGCTGATGCGCGCGGTGGTGGAACAGGGCTCGCGCCGCATGGGCCAGGATCTGCCGGAGACGGTGATCCAGGCCGTGACGCGGGTGATGGCGGCGGCCGTGGGCTTCTGGATGGCGCTGACGCTGTCGGTGAATGCCGGCATCGCCCAGCGCTTCCTGGCCAAGCGCGGCCTGGCCATCCTGCCCGCGCCCTCACCGGCGCAGGCGCGGATGCCGGGCTGGTACCTGGTGCTGGTGCTGGCGGCTGCTGCCGCCACGGTGGTGCTGGGTGGGGCGGTCGCCCTGTCGCTGCTGATCCTGCTGCTGCTGCCCTTCTTCATGATGGGTGTCGCAGCGGTGCATCGGAAGCTGGCGGGGCGCGGCGTCTGGCTGGCGGCCTTCTACGTGGCGATGGTGCTGTTCCTGCAATTCTTGGCGCCCCTGATGGTGGGCCTGGGCCTTTACGAACAATGGGCGCGGCGCGCTTCGCCGCCGCCGCAGACCTAGGAGATACAACAATGATCGAACTGATCCTGATGCAGCGGGTCGACAAGCTCGGCCAGATGGGTGAGGTGGTTAAGGTTAAGCCTGGCTACGCCCGCAACTTCCTCCTGCCCTCGGGCAAGGCCATCCGTGCGAGCAAGGACAATCTGGAGCGCTTCTCCGCCCAGCGCGCCCAGCTCGAGGCCCAGAACATCAAGCGTCGCGACGAGGCCGAGCGCCTGGCCGAGCGCGTCGAGAACCTGGGCGTGGTCCTGATCCGTCAGGCCGGTGAGAGCGGCAGCCTGTACGGCTCCGTCTCCGCGCGCGACATCGCCGAAGCGGCGAAGGAAGCGGGCCTGACCATCGGCCGCCAGCAGGTCCTGCTGGTCGACCCGATCAAGACGCTCGGCCTGTTCACCGTGCGCGTGGAACTGCACCCCGAGGTGCATATCCCCGTGATCGTGAACGTGGCGCGCAGCTACGAAGAGGCCGACCGTCAGGCGCGTGGCGAGGAGCCCGTGCGTGAGGAGGAGCCCACCCTCGAGGCCGAGCTGGCCGCCGAGCTGGGTGCCGCTGCCCGCGACTAATCTGAGCCTTGCGCTCGGACACTGATGGGGGCGGGTTGCGGCGACGCGATCCGCCCCCATCTGTTACTGCGGAACGGGATGATACGGCGTGGCAGGGTGCCCGTCGGCGCGCCCCGCTCCGGTCTGCCCTTGCAGGGCGGGTCAATCGGGATTCTGATACGCCCATGAACGAAGTCACGCCTCCGCACCGCCTGTCGCAGAACCCCATCCAGCGCCCCAGCCGCGCCGAGGCCGAGGCCGCCGTGCGCACGCTGTTGCTCTGGGCCGGTGACGACCCGGACCGCGAGGGGCTGGTGGACACCCCCGCCCGCGTCGCGCGTGCCTATGAGGAATTCTTCCAGGGCTATGCCGACGACCCCGTCGAGATGCTCGCCCGTTCCTTCGAGGAGACGGACGGCTACGACGAGATGGTGGTGCTGCGCGACATCCGCCTCGAATCCCATTGCGAGCACCACATGGTGCCCATCATCGGCAAGGCGCATGTGGCCTATCTGCCGAACGGGCGCGTGGTCGGCATCTCCAAGCTGGCGCGGGTGGTCGAGACCTATGCCAAGCGCCTGCAGATCCAGGAGAAGCTGACGGCGCAGATCGCCAACACGATCGAGAGCGTGCTGCAACCCAAGGGCGTGGCCGTGGTGATCGAGGCGGCGCACCAGTGCATGACCACGCGCGGCATCCACAAGCCGGGCGTGACCATGGTGACCAGCCGCATGCTGGGCGCGTTTCGCGAGAACCTGTCGACGCGCAAGGAATTCCTGTCGATGATCCAGGGCAGTCGCGGCGGCGGTATTGAGGGGTGATCTTCTTTTTCTGAAGAAAAAGAAGCAAAAAGACTTTTCGAGTTTAGGGTGCGACTGGCCATCAGGTGCGCCCTAAACTGACGAAAGTTTTTTGGTTCTTTTTTCCAAAAAAGAACAGTCACTCTTCCAGAAACTGAAACCCCATGCTCCGCGCATGATAGTGCAGCCCGCCATCCTGCACGATCAGGAAGCGCGCCTGCACCCCGCCGCCATTGTGATGGGAATGCGCGTCGCCCGCCGGCGTCACCAGCGTGTTCCACTGCGACCAGCAGTGCCGTTCGCCGGCGATCATCGAATGGCAATCCTCGCCCTGAACCACCAGCGTGATGGCCGCCGAGTTGTGCCGGTGCGCGCGCTGCGCCTGGCCGGGCGGCAGGGTGTTGAGCGACAGCGTGAGCGTGGGCGTGATGTTGCGCCATGCCTCCAGCCCGTCGGAGGAGAAGATCAGCGCGTGGCCTGAGGTCGTGTCGTTGCTGCCCATGCCGGTGATCAACGCCAGCTGGCGCTCGATCTCGGCGGCGGGGTAGTGCACCGGGGCCAGCATGGCAGGGGCGGGGGCCAGGGCCTCGAAGGCCAGCATGGGCTCATTGGTGACGAGCCACAGCACGCTGCGCGCGGTGGCCGCCAGCTGTGCGGTGCCGGGCAGCAGGAACACATCGCCCGCGCCGTAGAGGAAGGTCTCGCCGCCGGCCGTCACCTCGCCCGCGCCCTGGATGACATAGGCGATCAGACCGGTGCTGGCGAAGGCCAGCTCCAGCGCCTCGCCGGCCGCCACGGTGGCATAGCGTGCGAGCATCAGCGGGCTGGTGGCGGGAAAGCCGCAGCCGATGGCGCCCGACTGGTCGCAGGCCAGCAGGCCGGTCGGTGCGTCCGGCGCCAGGGCCGCCTCGGCCACGCCGCTGAACTCGGCGGCGGGCACGGCGGGCAGCTTGATGTTGAAGGCGTTGCCCGAGTTGAAGAAGCGCGCGCGGGCCGCGGCGGGGCTCGCGGGCTCTCTCGGCAACTGCACGGGCAGCTCGGCCATGTCCATCTCAGGCATCCTCATCCAGCAGGCTACGCAGGGTTTCGGCCAGCACGGCGGCCCCAGCCTCGACATCCTCGGGCGTGGACCATTCCAGCGGCGAGTGGCTGATGCCGTCCCGGCAGGGAATGAAGATCATCGCGGAGGGACAGCGCGGCGCCATGTGGCGCGCATCATGCCCGGCCGCAGACAGGATCGGCATGGCCCTGATGCCGAGCGTCTCGGCCGCGCGGGCGATGCGCGCGCGCAGCTCGGGGTCGAACTCGTTGCTCGGCGCGTCCACCAGCCGGGTGACCTGCACGGCGCAGGGCGCGGCCAGACGCTCGGCGGTGGCCTCCAGCAGCGAACCGGCGGCCTGCAGCGCGGCGTTATCGGGGTGGCGCAGGTCGATGCGGAAGGTCACGCGGCCCGGCACCACGGAAGGTGCGTTCGGTTCCACCTTCACCATGCCGATGGTGAATTTCACGATCGGGTCGGCCTCACCAACCAGGCGCTGCATCTCGGCGGCCATCCGGGCGAAGGCCACGACCGCGTCGCGTCGATCGGCCATGGCCAGCGTGCCGGCATGGCCCTCGGCGCCGGTCAGCACGATCTCCCAGGTGATCTTGCCCTGGATGCCGGTGACGATGCCGATGGGGGTGGCGGCGGCCTCAAGCTCAGGCCCTTGTTCGATGTGCGGTTCGATATAGGCCGCGACCTCGAAGCCGAAGGGGCGGCGCGGCAGGTCCGGGAACTGCGCCAGATGCGCGTCGATCGCCTCACCGGCCGTAACCCCGCCGGCGTCGCGGCAGGCGCGGATGGCCTCGATGGGGCGGTAACCGCTGAACGCCTCGCTGCCCATCATCCCCGGGGCGAAGCGGCTGCCTTCCTCGTTCATCCAGGCCACCACCGTCACGTCGCGCGGCGGCGCCGCCAAGGCAGCGACGGCGTTGAAGGCGGAGATCACGCCGAAGGCGCCGTCGAACTTGCCGCCCGTCGGCTGGGTATCGATATGGCTGCCGAGCATGATGGGCGGCAGGGAGCGATCGCGGCCAGGCTTGGTGAGGAACAGGTTGGCCGCGTCATCGGTCGCGGCTTCCATCCCGGCCTCTGCGGCCCAGCGCAGCAGCAGGCGCCAGGCTTCAGCCTCGCCAGGCGTCAGGGCCTGCCGGTTCACGCCGCCATCCTGCGTATCGCCGATGGCGGCGAGGGACATGAGACGGTCCCAGGTGGAGATGCTCATGCGGGGTTACTTCGTCCGCATGATCTGCCCGGGCAGCGCGCGTGGGTCGCGCTTCTTCCACGCACCGGCTTCGACCTGGGCGATGAACTCCGCCAGGATCGCGTTGAACATGGCGGGTTCTTCCAGGTTCAGCGTGTGGCCGGTCTTGGGAAAGACCGACAGGCCGCAGGCCGGCAGCGTCTTCTTCAGGAAGATGCCGGGCTGCAGGCAATGGTCGTCCTCATCGCCCACCACCACCAGGGTCGGCACTTCCATCACCGCCAGCTCGGCCTCAAGGTCATACAGCGAGGGCCGGCGCGCCTGCACGCCGCGCATGGTGTTGGCGGCACCCTGGCTGGAATGGGTGGCCAGCCGGTCGGCGAATTCGCGCCAGCCGCGCGGGTCCTTGTTCTGGAACTGCACGCGCGAGGCACCTTCGGCATAGACGGGGGCGAATTCGGCGGCCCCTGCCTCGAACCTTTCGGCCACTTCCAGCGACACGCCGCGGAAGTATTCCTCGAACTGCTTCTCCGCGCCGTAGCCGGCACCGGCCACCGTCAGCGACAGCGCGCGGTCGGCCGCGTGCAGGCCGAAATGCACGGTGGCGAAGCCGCCCATGGAAAGCCCCACGATATGCGCCTTGGCGATGCCGAGCCCATCGAGGATCGCCACCGCATCGGCCACCGCGATCAGCTGGCTGTACTGGTTCACATCCGCCGGGACGTCGCTGGGCGGATAGCCGCGCGCGGCGTAGGTGATGCAGCGGTGCCGGCGCGCGAAATAGCGCATCTGCGGTTCCCAGCTTTCGTGGTTGCCGCCGAACTCATGGATGAACAGGATCGGCGTGCCTTCGCCCGCTTCCTCGTAATGCAGCTGGATGCCGTCGGGCGTCGTGATCTTGGGCATGGGCGTCTTCCTCAGAACTGGGCCGGCACATCATTCAGGCTGCGGGCTTCCTCGACCAGCTGCGGCAGCAGGCGCACCAGCTTTTCCGCCCATTCGGCGGGGACCGAGGTGCTGATCTTGATGAAGCGGTCGCCGAAGCGGGCGGTGTGGTAGGTGCCCTGGCGGATCATGATGCCGTGGCGGCGAGCGGCCTCCACCAGCGCCTCGGGGCGGATTTCCGTGGTCTCGATGACCAGGAAGTTGCCGTGGCTGGGGTACACCGGCAACGAGAAGCCGGGCAGCTTCAGGAAGGCATCACGGATCAGGGCCTTGTTCGCCGTGTCGATGCGGCGGACCTCGGCCATCCATTCGGCCTTCACCGACAGACCCGCCATAGCCGCGCGCTGCGCGATGACCGACGCGCCGAGCACCGAAGTGCCCTGGGCCGCGAATTCCTCGAACAGGGCGGGCGGCACCACCAGGGCGCCGATGCGAAGCCCCGCAAGCCCCAGCCACTTCGAGAAGCTGACCGACACCACGGCATTGTCGGGGGCGGCCTTCAGCGCGGGGAAGTGCCCGTCGGCGAAGTCGCGGTAGGTGCAGTCATGCACCAGCAGCGCGTTGAACTTCTGCGCGATGGCCGCGAAGGCGCGGATCTCTTCCTCGGTGTAGCGGATGCCGAGCGGGTTGTTCGGGTCCACCAGGTAGATCACGGTGGTGCGCTCGTCGCAGGCGGCCTCCAGCGCGGCCGGCGTCAGGCGGTAGTCGCAGGCGGCGTCGTAGATCGGGATCTCGATCACCTCCGCCCCCGCCTGGCGGGCGAACAGGCAGGGCCACTTCCAGGTCGGGTCGGTGGTGACGAAGGTGGTGCCGGGCTTGCAGCGGGCGCGGCAGACGAGCGCCAGCGCGTTCACCCCGCCCTCGGTCACGATGGCCTCGGCCCCGGTCAGGCCGAGATCGGCCACGATGGCCGCGCGCAGCGCCTCGAAGCCCAGCGGCGGGGCATAGGCATTGAACTCGCCGGCCTCGATGGCCGCGATCATGGCGGCCTTCACCGCCGGATGCGCCGGGATGTGGTTGGTGTTCTGGCCCATCCAGGCCAGATCGGGCGTGGCAGTCAGTTCATCGAAATAGCGATTGCGGATCAAGGCATTAGAAACGGGAGCACCCGACATCAGATCACGCTCCCGCGTGCGGCGATGCCGCCGTCGATGGTCACGATCGTGCCGCAGATGTAGCCCGCGCGCGGAGAGGCGAGGAACGCCGTCAGGTCGGCGGTCTCACGCGCCGTGGCGGGGCGCTTGCCGGGATACTTGTCGTTCAACTCCTGCCAGCGGCTCTCGTCGCCCAGCATGTCGATCGCCTTGCGGCGCATGATTTTGATCATGCGGTCGGTGGCGACGGGGCCGGGGTTGATGCCCACCACGCGGATGCCGTCATCCATGCTGCGCCCGCCGATCGCCTTGGTGAAGGACATCAGGGCCGCGTTGCCGGTGGAGCCCGCGAAATAGCTGGCATCCCAGTTCTCGCCGGAATTGCCGATGATGTTCACGATCACGCCGTCTTTGCCCTTCATGCGCGGGTAGTAGAGGCGCGTGAGGGTGATGTAGCCGAACACCTTCAGGTCGAAGCCCTTGCGGATGGCTTCATCGGTCACGACGTCGAGCGAGCCCGCGGGGATGTCGCCCGCGTTGTTCACCAGGATGTCGATGTCGGGTGCGGCGGCCGCCAGCTTTTCCATGGCGGCGGTGCTGCCCAGGTCGGCCTCATGCACCGTCACCTTCACGCCATGTTCGGCACGCAGGCGGGTTGCGGCTTCCTCCATGGCGGCGCCGTTGCGCGCGGCCAGGTGCAGGTGGCAGCCCTCCTCGGCAAAGACCTCGGCGCAGGCGAGGCCGATGCCCTTGGAGGCACCGGTGATGAGAACGGTCTTGTTGGCGAGGTCGAGCTTCACGAGTCGCTCCTGCGGGTTTCGGTATGCAAAGACCCTGCAATTTGCATACCAAGATCGTCAATCCAGCGCGGCGATCAAATCCAGCAGGTTCTCGCCCAGCAATGTCAGGTGGGCGCGCATGTGCCGGTGCGCTGCCTCCGGATCGCGCGCGATGATGGCCGCCATGATGCTTTCATGCTCGGCGATGGTGTCGGCGATGCGGCTCGGCATATCCGTCACGCGGCGGCGATAGACGGCCACGCGGTTGCGCAGCCGGCGGGTTTCCTCAGCCAGGAACTCGTTGCTGGCGGCCTCATAGATCGCCTCGTGGAACTCCTGGTTCACGTCATAGAAGGCCTCGACGCCGGAGCCGGCCGTGATGAGCAGCCGCGCGTGTATGGCGCGCAAAACCTCGATCTGCGGGGGAGTGATGCGTCGCGCCGCGAGGCGCGCGCACAGGCCCTCCAGCTCCCCCATCACCTGGAACATCTCGATCAGCGTCTGCGCGCGGATGGCGCGCACCATCGCACCCTGGCGGCCCCGCAGTTCGACCAGCCGGTCGGCCGCCAGCAGGCGGAATGCCTCACGCACGGGGGTGCGGGAACAGCCGTAGAGATCGGCGATTTCCTGCTCGTCCAGGCGGCTGCCCGGGGGGATTCGCCCGGCGGCGATCTCGGCTTCCAGCTTGCGGTGCAGGGTATTGGCCAATGTCTCGTCCGAGACGGGGATGCGCCCCTTTTGTGGACTTTCTGCCTGCTTCGCTGCCTGTTTGCTACGCATGTGTCGACAAACGCCTATCCTTTGTGTGCAAAACCACCACGCTTTGTATTCCAAGCAGGGCCGCATCGCGCGATCAAGGGGAAACCGAGACCACCAGAGAGGCCCCGACCCGCCTTGGCCGAACTTGCTGATACCCCTCTGCTGGAGATGAGCCGCGTCTCCAAGACCTTCGGCCCCGTCCAGGCGCTGAACGGGCTGGAATTCTCCGTGAATGCGGGTGAGTTCGTGACCGTGGTCGGGCCCTCGGGCTGCGGCAAGTCGACGCTGTTCAACATCGTCGCCGGCCTCGAAGAACCCGACGACGGCGGCATCCTGCGCTTCAAGGGCCAGTCCTGCCACGCGGCGGAGCTGCTGGGCCGGGTGTCCTTCATGCCGCAGCGCGACCTGCTGCTGCCCTGGCGCAACGTGGTCGACAACGCGATCCTGGCCAATGAGATCGAGGGCGCGAACCGCAAGGAGGCCCGCGCCAAGGCGCTGGCCATGCTGCCGGAATTCGGCCTGGCCGGCTTCGAGAAGCAGTATCCCCACCAGCTGTCGGGCGGCATGCGCCAGCGCGTGGCGCTGATGCGCACCTTCATGTTCGAGCGCGAGCTGATGCTGCTCGACGAGCCCTTCGGCGCGCTGGACGCGCTGACGCGCACCATGATGCAGCGCTGGCTGCTGGATGTGTGGCAGCGCCACCGCCGCACCATCCTGTTCATCACCCATGACGTGGATGAGGCGCTGTTCCTGGGCGACCGCGTGCTGGTCATGAGCGCGCGCCCCGGCCGGGTGAAGATGAACTGCCCGGTGCCCCTGCCGCGCCCGCGCCATGCGGACCTCGTGACCGCGCCCGAATTCATCGCCCTCAAGCGCCAGGTGCTGGACGCGATCGAGGAGGAAGCCATGAAATCCTTTACCCTCAGCACGGGCGCGCATTGATGAGCCCGGCCGAACAGGAAGCCCGCGTGGCCCTTGCCGCCTGCTATCGCCTTGTGGCGCGCCTCGGCATGGATGACGTGATCTACAACCACATCTCGCTGCGCGTGCCCGGTGAGGAAGGCGCCTTCCTCCTCAACCCCTACGGCATGCTGTTCGAGGAGATCACGGCGTCATCCCTGGTCAAGATCGACATCCACGGCCGCAAGCTGGATGACAACCCGAACCCGGTGAACGCGGCGGCCTTCGTCATCCATGGCGCGATCCACATGTCGCGCCACGATGCGGCCTGCGTGCTGCACACCCATTCGGACGCGGCCACCGCCGTCTCCGCGCAGAAGGCCGGTCTGCTGCCGCTCAGCCAGTTCGCCATGCGCTTCTATCAGCGCCAGGCCTTCCACGACTACGAGGGCGTGGCCATCGACCTCGATGAGCAGACCCGGCTGATCAGCGATTTCGGCACCCACCCGGTGATGCTGCTGCGCAACCACGGCGTGCTGACCGTGGGGCGCACGCCCGGCGAGGCCTTCATGCTGCTGTATTACTTCGAGCGCGCGGCCCGCATCCAGCTGCAGCTCCAGGCCTCCGTCGCCGGCGGGGCCGAGATCGTGACCCCGTCGCATGAGGTGTGCGAGCACGCGGCCCGTCAGTTCTGGGAACTGAAGGGCGACATCCTGATCCCCGGTGAGCGCGAATGGCCTGCCTTCCTGCGCCAGCTCGACCGCGAAGACCCGTCCTACCGTTCCTGAAGGAGAGATGACGATGCAAAGGCGCGCACTGCTCGGCACCCTCGGTGCCACTGGTCTTTTCCCCGCCATCCGCCCGGCGGGTGCGCAGGGGCTGCAGCGCGCGACGCTGCGGCTGAAGTGGCTGGCGCAAACCCAGTTCGCGGGCTTCTACCTGGCACTCCAGCGCGGCTACTACCGCGAGGCCGGCATCGACCTGACCATCAACCCCGGCGGCCCCAACCTGCTGACGGAAAACCTGGTGGCCACGGGCGCCGATACCTTCGGCCTGTCGGGCGGCACCGACAGCGTGTTCGCCGCGCGTGAGCGCAACCTGCCGATCCAGTGCGTCGGCATCGCCCATCAGCAGACGCCCTTCGTCTTCGTGGTGCGCAACAACAGCCCGATCCGCACGCTGCAGGATTTCCGCGGCAAGACCATCACCACCTGGTTCACCGGCGCGAACTACGTGCTGCTGGGCATGCTGGCCCAGGCCGGCCTGCGCCAGGGTGAGTTCACGATGCAGCCGCAGCAGGTGAGCGTGACGCCCTTCGTGGACGGGCAGATCGATGTGGTCACCGCCACGCGCTACAACGAGTTCTACACGCTGATGACCCGCATGGGCCGCGACAACCTGCGCGTGTTCGTGCCGGACGATTTCGGCATCACCTTCCCGCGCGACACGCTGATCGTCTCGGAGCAGACGGCCCGCGACAAGCCCGAGATGGTGAAGGGCTTCCTGCGTGCCTCCATCCGTGGCTGGCGTGAGGCGCTGGCCGACAAGAAGGCCGGCGTGGATGCGGTGATGGCCGTGGCCCCCACCCTGAACCGCGAGCACCAGGAATTCATGCTGGAAGAAGCCGGCAAGCTGATGGTGGCGGGTGCCGCGGCGCAGAACGGCATGTTCTGGATCAACCAGGATGCGGTGAAGGCGGCCCATGACTTCCTGCTGCGCTACGAGGTGATCAAGTCGGCGGTGAACCTGCCGGCCGCCTACAACAACAGCTTCATGGAAAGCCTGACGGCGGCCGAACGGGGCGTGTGACGCGCGTCGAGGGGGCGCTGCCCCCTCGGGCCTGGTGATGAGAGTGTGGAGCAGCCCCAGTGAAGGTGTTTCCCGTGCAATTCTTGGGTTCCGGGGGCCAAGCCCCTGACGGCCTGCCGTGAAGGCTGTTCTTCGCCTCGTCCTCGGCCTGCTCATCGCCGCCGCCGTCTGGCAGGGCGCGGTGCTGGCCTTCGGGATCCGTCCGCATATCCTGCCCCGGCTTGAGATGATCTGGGGTGCGGTGCTGCAGGCGCCTCATGCCTATTGGCAGGGCTTCCTGCGCACGCTGATCGAAACCCTGATCGGCTTCGCCATGGGGGCCTTTATCGGCGTGCTGAACGGGGTGGTGTTCTTCCGCCTGCCTGCCCTGCGGGACATGCTGCTGCCGATCTTCGTCGTGTCGCAGACCATTCCCGTCATCGCCTTCGGCGCGCTGGTGGTGCTGTGGTTCGGCAACACGCTGATGGCCAAGGCCATCATCGCCTTCTACCTCACCTTCTTCCCCGTCACGGTGAACACGCTGCTGGGGTTGAACTCCGTGGACCCGCGCCAGGTGGATTTGCTGCGCAGCTTCGGCGCGAAGGGCCCGCAGATCCTGTTCCGGCTGCAATTGCCCATGGCCCTGCCGCAGATCTTCGTGGCGCTGCGCCTTGCCGCGTCGCTCAGCCTGGTGGGCGCCATCGTGGGTGAGTGGTTCGGTGACACCACGGGCCTCGGCGTGATGCTGCTGCAGGCGATGTACAATGAGAATGTGGTGGCGCTCTGGGCCGCCATCTTCTGCTGCGCGATCCTCGGCACCGGCTTCTATGCGCTGGTCGCCTGGGTGGAGCGCCGCCTCGTCTTCTGGGGGGCAGAACAATGAGCCGCTCGACCTGGCGCGGCATCATCGGCACGCTTCTGGTGCTGGCGGCCTGGGAAGGCGCCGCGCGCGGCTTCCAGCTGCCGGCCTATACCCTGCCTGCCGTCTCCGACATTCTGGCCGCCGCCTGGCGCACGCGTGCCGCGCTGATCCCGGCCGGCTGGCTGACGATGCTGGAGGCCCTGTCTGGCTATGCCGTGGGGTCGCTGCTCGGCATCGGCTTCGCGGTGCTGATGGCCGTGGTCACGCCGCTGCGTGGGCCGTTGCTGCCGGTGCTGATGGCGATCAACTCCGTGCCCGTCGCGGCCTATTCGCCGCTGGTGCTTCTGTGGTTCGGCATCGGCGTCGCGTCCAAGGTGGTGATGGTCGCACTCGCGGTGGGGTTCACCGTGTTCCTCTCCGCGCTCGCGGGGTTCGACCGGGTCGATCGCCGCAGCGTGGACCTGATGCGCAGCTTCGGCGCGGGCCGAGCCGCCATTCTGTGGCGGCTGCGCCTGCCCGCCGCGCTGCCGCTGATCGCGACCGGCATGCGGGTTTCGACCGTGCGCAGCCTGATCGTCGCGATCGTGACCGAGATGCTGGGTGCCTATGGGGGCCTCGGTTGGATCATCTACCAGGCGGTCGTGCAGATCGACTTCGTGCAGGTGTGGTCGGCGATCCTCGTCGCGTCCTGCATCAGCCTGGCCTTCTTCGGGTTGGTGGGCGCCATCGAGCGCAGGGTGATCTTCTGGCGATGACGAGGACAATGCATCTGGGCCTGTTCCTGCTGGGAACGGGCAGCCACATCGCGGGCTGGCGCATGCCGGGCGCCGTGGACAGCTTCCAGGACATGGACGCGGTGCGCGAGATCGGCGCGCTGGCCGAACAGGGCCTGTTCGACCTGATCTTCATGGGCGACAACCTCTACGCCGATCCCGCCGCCCATCCTTCCTACACGCTGCGGCTGGAACCGCTGACGATGCTGGCCGCGCTCGCCTCCAGCACCAGCCATATAGGCCTCGGCGGCACGGTCGCCACCACCTATTCCGACCCCTGGACCACCGCGCGCGCCTTTGCCTCGCTGGACCACATCAGCAAGGGACGGGCGGTGTGGAATGCCGTGACGGGCTCCGCGCCCCAGGCCGGCGCCAATTTCGGCCGCCAGCACCCCAAGCACGCCGAGCGTTACGCCGTCGCTGCCGAATATGTCGATGTGGTGCGCGGCTTGTGGGATTGCTGGGCGGATGACGCGATCGAGGCGAACCGGGAGACCGGGCGCTACATCGACCCCGCGAAGCTGCGCCCGCTGAACCATGAGGGGACGCATTTCTCGGTGAAGGGGCCGGTGAATATCGGCCGCTCACCGCAGGGCAGGCCGCTGATCTCACAGGCGGGCGGTTCCGAGGCCGGGCAGGATCTCGCGGCCCGCACCGCCGATCTGGTCTTCGCCGTGGTCCAGGAAATCACCGAGGCGCGGGCGCAATACGCCGCGCTCAAATCCCGCCTGCCCGCCCATGGCCGCAGGCCCGAGGAGGTGGTGTTCCTGCCCGGCGTGATGCCCGTGGTGGGCCGCACGGAGCGCGAGGCGCTGGACAAGCTGGCGCAGCTGCAATCCTTCGTGGATTCCTCCAACGCGCTGCAGATCCTGTCCGACCGCTTCGGCACGGATATGAGCCGCTATGACCTCGACGGCCCGATCCCGGAGCTCGACATCCCCGACACCTACCAGAGCTTCGCCGCCGCCCTGCTGAACAAGGCGCGGCGCGAGAACATGTCCCTGCGGGACCTGTACAACCTGACGGCCGCCGCGCGCGGGCATTGGGTGCTGTGCGGTTCGGCCGA
Organism: Rhodovarius crocodyli; assembly: GCF_004005855.1. Lineage (GTDB taxonomy): Bacteria > Pseudomonadota > Alphaproteobacteria > Acetobacterales > Acetobacteraceae > Rhodovarius > Rhodovarius crocodyli. Next base: position 155,932 of record NZ_SACL01000006.1, on the reverse strand, counting down.
GCAGGTGGCGGACACGCTGCAGCTGTGGTTCGAAACCGGCGCGGCGGACGGCTTCAACATCATGCCGCCCTGGTTCCTCGACGGCTTCCGCGATTTCGTGGAACTGGTCGTGCCCATCCTGCAGGCGCGCGGGCTGTTCCGCACTGCCTATGAAGGCAGCACGCTGCGCGATCTGCTGGGGCTTTCCCGGCCCGGGCGCGTTCCCGCCTGAACCGGCCCGGTCTAGCCTTCGCCCGTTCAGGACGGAGGCGGCCATGGTCTGGCAGGTGAAACGCGATCTTATCGGCTACGGCGCCAACCCGCCCGACCCGCAATGGCCGAAGGACGCCAAGATCGCGGTCAATTTCGTCATGAATTACGAGGAAGGCTCCGAGCCTTCCATCATGGATGGCGAAACCCAATCAGAGCTGGGGCTGACCGAGGCGAACGGGCCGGGCCACGGGATCAAGGGCCGCGACCTCGCGGCCGAGAGCATGTTCGAATACGGCAGCCGCGTGGGCTTCTGGCGCCTGCACCGGCTGTTCGAGGAACGCGGCCTGCCGATGACGGTGTTCGGCTGCGCGCTCGCCCTGGAGCGCAACCCGGAGGCAGCGGCGGCCATTCGCGCCGCGGGCTATGACGTGTGCTCCCATGGCTGGCGCTGGATCAAGCATTCCGAACTGACCGAGGCGGAGGAGCGTGAGCATATCCGCCGCGCGGTCGAGAGCCTGGAAAAGACCGTCGGCCACCGGCCGGACGGCTGGTATTGCCGCTACGGACCCTCGCTGAACACGCGCCGGCTGGTGGTGGAGGAGGGGGGCTTCCTCTACGACAGCGACTATTACGGCGACGAATTGCCGATCTGGACCGAGGTCGAGGGCAAGAAGCACCTGATCGTTCCGTATTCGCTGACCAACAACGACGGCAAGTTCACCGGCTGGACCGGCAATGCCGATCTCTGGTTCAGCTTCATCCGCGACGGCTTCGACATGCTGTACGAGGAAGGGCTGAAGGGCCGCCCCAAGATGATGTCGATCGGGATGCACATGCGCCTGGTGGGCCACCCCGCCCGCGCGATGGGGGTGAAGCGGCTGCTGGACTATATCGGCGGCAAGCCGGGTGTCTGGATCACCCGGCGCACCGACATCGCGAAGCACTGGATGGCGGTGCACCCGGCCAAGTAGTCGGGCAGCGCAGTAGTCAGGGCGCGAGCGCGCCCAGCTCATCGGCCAGCGCGCCCGACTGTTCGCGCTGGCCCTGTTCCACCGCCGTGATCAGCGCCACCAGCTTGTCGGCCATCGGCGTGGCGATCCCCAGGCGCCGCGCGGCGGCCCGCACCGGCGCCAGCTGCGCCGCCACATCCGTCTGGCGCTTGCGCACGGCCAGGTCGCGCCAGATGCCGCTATGCGTCTTGGCGGAGCCCCGGTTGTAGCGCTCCATCACCGCCATGCAGCCGTCGATGCCCTCGGCGTCATTGGCCATGAAGGGGGCGGGGTCGAAGCCGTCGAAGCCGATGGGCTCCACACCATCGGCCACCGCGACCGACAGGATCTCGCGGATGATGCCCACGATCAGGCGGCGGCGCTTCGGGTCGGCCACGAAATCGGCGATGGAATCATTGGTCAGCGCCGAGGATTTCAGCATCGCCCCATAGCCGGCCTTGCCCCACAGGAAGCCGAACACGTTGTCGCTCAGGATCGCATCCTGGTCGAACAGGCGCAGCATGGCGTGCAGCGCCTGGATGCGCGGGGTGGTCGCACCGTCCAGCTCGCCCACCACCACGGCGCCGCGCAGCCCGTACAGGATGCGGCCCGGCTCCAGGTAGTCCGCGCCGAAATTGACGAAGGAGCCGATGGTGCGCGCGCGGCCCACCATATCCGCGATCACCAGCTCATTCAGCCCGTTCTGGCAGGACACCACGGCGCCGTCATCGGCGAGGAAGGGCGCCAGGGCGCGCGTCGCGCCCTCCGTATGGTGCGCCTTCACCGCCAGGATGATCAGCTTGTGCCTGCCGGAGAAATCCTCGGGCAGGAAGGCCGGGCCCCCGGTGGTGAAGCTGCTGATCGGCCCCTCGATGGTGAGCCTGCCGGCACGGATCGCGGCCACATGCTCAGGCACCACGTCGACGAAGGTGACGGGCACGCCGGCGCGCGTCAGATGCGCGCCGATGGTGCCCCCGATGGCACCCGCGCCCCAGATGACGACAGGCTCTGCTTGGGACATGCGTGCGCTTCCTCTACCATGCTGCAATGCCAGAAGAATCCACCATGGTCCTTGGCCCGCGGTTTGACAATTGTCAGGCAATCCAGGCAGGTTCGCGCAGATGGATATGATCCCGTGTGCCTCGCGTGAAGGACTGACGCTGCGCCAGCAGGCGGAGGACGCGCTGCGCACGGCGATCGCCACCGGCCGCTTCCTGCCGGGCCAGCGTCTGACCGACCGCGAGCTGACCGAACTGCTGGGCGTTGCCCGCAGCACCGTGCGCGAGGCCGTGCGCCAGCTCGAATCCGAAGGCTTGATCACCACCATCCCGTTCCGCGGCCCCATCGTCGCGACGCTGGGCCGCGAGGAAGCGCGCGACCTGTATGAGCTGCGCGCGATCCTGGAGGGCGAGGCCGGCCGGCTGTGTGCCGAGCGCGGCACGTCGGAGCATTTCGCGGCCATGATGCAGGCGCTCGATGCGCTGCGTTCGGCGGCGCAGGCCGGCGAGGTGAGCGCGATGATGACCGCCACCGCCGATTTCTACCGCGCGATGCTGGATGGAGCGGGCAACGGCGCGCTGCGGCAGTCCATCGCCGGGCTGCAGAGCCGCCTCGCGATCTTCCGTTTCAGCGCCACGAAATATCCGGGGCGCATGGAGCAGGCGCTGCCGCGGCTGAACGATATCGCGGAGGCCATCACGGCCCGCGACGGAGCCGCCGCCCGCGCGGCCTGCATCCGCCACATTCAGGGTGCCGCCGAGCTGGCCCTGTTCCTGATCGAGGAACGGGCCAAGGGCGCGCTCGCCGCCCGCCGCCGGCGGACGGAACAAGGGAGCAAGTAGTGGATCTCGACTTCAACGGCCGGGTGGTGGCCATCACGGGGGCGGCCACCGGTTTCGGCCGGGCGACCGCACAGGCCTTCGCGGCGCGCGGCGCGCGCGTCTTCGCCACCGACATCGACGCGGCGGGCCTGGCGGAAACCGCCGCGGGCAGCACCATCGCGACCCATGTGATGGACCTGACGGACCCCGGGGCGGTAGCGGCCTGGGCGAAGCAGATCGAGGCCGAGGCCGGCGCCTGCCAGGTGCTGGTGAACAATGCGGGCGGCGTGCTGGGGCGCAAGTTCCACCCGATCGAGGAAGCGAGCCTGGAGGATTGGCACGCGATCTTCGCGGTGAACCTCGATGCGGCCTTCCTGACGATCCGTGCCTTCGCGCCCGCAATGAAGGCAGCCCGGACGGGCAGGATCATCAACATCAGCTCGGGTGCCGGGCTGCGCGCCTCGCGCACCGGCATCCAGGCCTATGCGAGCGCCAAGCACGCCGCGGTGGGCCTGACGCGGCAGATGGCGCAGGAGCTGGGGCCCTTCGGCATCAACGTGAACAGCGTGGCCCCCGGCCTGTTCGCCGTCTCTCCCGGCACGCGTGAGTCATGGGCGAATTACGGCGCCGAGGGCCAGAAGCGCGTGATCGAGGGCCTTGCGCTGCGCCGCATGGGTGAGGCCGAGGACATTGCCAAGGCCGTGCTGTTCTTCGCCTCGCCGCTGAGCGATTTCGTCACCGGCCAGGTGCTGCCCGTGAACGGAGGATCCTTCTGATGCTGCCTCGCCGCGCATTGCCGGCCGTCCTGCTGGCAACCCCCGCTTTGGCCCAGGCACCCTCCGGCCCTTATCCCAACCGGCCGATCCGCGTGATCGTGCCGTTTGCCACCGGCGGCGGCACCGATGTGACCATGCGCCTGCTGGCGCCGAAGATGGCCGAGATCCTGGGCCAGAACATCATCGTCGAGAACCGCCCGGGGGCGGGCAGCACGGTGGGCACCGATTTCGTCGCGAAATCCGCGCCCGACGGCTACACGCTGTGCCTGGCCACCCTTTCCTCGACCGGCATCGCGGCCACGCTCTACGCGAACCTGCCCTATGATCCGGTGCGGGACCTGACGGCCGTGGCACCCACCGTGTTCATCCCCACCAGCCTGGCCATCACCACGCGCGGCTGGAACGTGCGGGACCTGCAGGGCTTCGTGGCCGCGCTGAAGGCACGGCCCAACGGCTATTCCTACGGTTCCTCGGGCATTGGCACGACGGGGCATATCGCCAGCGCCAACTTCCTGCGGCATGTGGGCGCCCAGGCGGAGCACATCCCCTATCGCGGCGCGGGGCAGAGCTTCACCGCGCTGCTGCAGGGGGAAACGCAGTTCACCCACGACATCCCCTCGCTGCTGAAGCCCTATCACGAGGCCGGCACGATGAAGGTGCTGTATGTGAACCAGGACACGCGCTCGACCCTGCTGCCCGATGTGCCGACGGCGGCCGAGGTGGGGTTGCCCGACTACAAGGCCTATAGCTGGTACGGCATCTTCGGCCCCGCCGGCATGCCGCCCGCCGTCACGGCGCGCCTCAATGCCGCGATCGAGGAAACCCTGGCCGACCCGGCGATGACGGCGCGGCTGAATGAGATGGGCACGCCGCCGATGCGCGGCTGGAGCCCGGAACGCTTCGCCAATTACGTGCGGCAGGAAATCGTCGATTGGGCGCCGCTGGTCCGCGCTTCAGGGGCGCGGGTGGAGTAAGGCCGGGGCTTTGCCCCAGGCCTCAGTCAGGGGCTCTGCCCCTGACAACCCCGCCAGGACCGTAGCGGCCCTGGACCCCGGGGAGTTGGCGCCACACCTGCGAAGGCATGGCGCCAAACTCCTATCAGGTCCAGGAGATATTATCTCCTGGCGGGGAGTTTGAGGGGCAGAGCCCCTCAATGGGGTGCGACTTACTCCGGCGTGAAGTTCACGCTGCGCAGCAGTTCACCGGCCCGGCTGATTTCCCGCCCGATGAAGGCGCGGCTTTCCGCCACGGTTTCGGTCACCGGCTCCAGCACCTGCTGGGTCATGCGGGCCACGATGGCGGGGTCGCGCATCGTCTCGTTCATCAGTGCGTTCACCCGCTGCACGATCGCGGCCGGCGTGCCCTTGGGCGCCCACACCCCGTACCAGGACTGGAACTCATAGCCCGCCAGCCCGGCCTCGCTCATCGTCGGCACGTTGGGCGCCAGCGGGGAGCGTTCCTTGGAGGCAATGCCCAGCATCCGCATCCGTCCGCCATCGGCATGCGGCAGCAGGTTGAAGGACGGGTCGATCAGCAGATGCACATTGCCCGCCATCAGGTCCTGCACCGCCGGCTGGGTACCGCGATAGGCCACCATGTCCAGATCCAGCCCGGTGCGGCGGTTGAACTCGATGGTCGCCAGGTGGCTGGCCGCGCCCAGCGAGGTGATGGCGATGTTCCATTCGCGCGGGTTGCGCTTCACGGCGTCGATCACCTCGGCCAGGGTGCGCTGCGGCTTGGCGGCGGAGATCGCCATCACCAGCGGCGCCTGCGCCGTGCGGGCGCAGACCTCCAGATCCGTCTGCGGGTCGAAATTGGCGTTCTTCAGCACCAGCGGCATCACGGCGGTGTTGAAGGCCGAGGCGAGCAGCGTATAGCCGTCGGGCTGCGCGCCCAGCACCTCACGCGTGCCGACCAGCCCCGCGCCGCCGGTGCGGTTTTCCACCACGGCGGTCGCGCCCAGCTTCTCCGTCAGCTTCTGCGCGGTCAGCCGGGCCAGCATGTCGTTGGCGGCACCAGGCGGCCAGGGGCAGATGACCCGCAGCGGGCGGCCCGAGGGCCAGTTGCCCTGGGCGTGGACCGCGGGGGCGGCCAGCACCAGGGGTGTGGCCATGGGGGCAAAGATCAGCGTTCTTCTTTTCATTGACGTTTCCTCCTCTGGGTGTCGGCTAACTGGCGAGCAAGGCCGCGGTTTCTTCCGCGTTCAGCGGCAGTTGCGGCGGGCGCAGTCGGGTCCAGTTCTGGTCGCCCAGCTTGGCGGCCAGCATCACCTTCAGCGACGGCATCTGCGCGAAGCGCGAGGCGCGGTTGCGGGCGGCGACGATGCGCGCCTGGGCGGCATCCACCTCGGCGGCCTTCTCGGGCTTGTCGAAGTTGTGGAACACGAAGGCGAGGTCGGCGGCCACGAGGTTGGAGGTCGCGGTGATGCAGCCCGCGCCGCCTTCACGCAGCAGCGGCAGCAGCAGCGGGTCGGCACCGGCCAGCACGGCCAGCCCCGGGAACTCCTTCACCAGCCCCTGCATGTTCGCGAAGTCGCCGGCGGAATCCTTGATGCCGCAGAACACGCCCGGATAGGCCGCGCGCAGCCGCGCGATCAGCGCGAAGGACAGCGGCAGGGAGGTCATCTGCGGGATGTGGTACAGCACCACCCGCAGCTTCGCGTCGCCCACGCGCTGGATCACCTCGGAATAGGAGGCGAACAGCCCATCATCGGACACACCCTTGTAGTAGAAGGGCGGCAGCATCACGACGGTGTTCACGCCATGCGACAGGGCGTGCTTCGTCAGCGCCACGGTCTCGGTCAGGGCTGCGACACCCGTGCCCGGCAGCAGCTGGTCCGGCTTCACGCCGCCCTGGATCGCGGCCTCCAGCAGGCCCTTGCGCTCATCGAGGGAGAAGCTGTTCGCTTCGCCCGTCGTGCCCAGCATGGCGATGCCGTCGCAGCCTTCCTTCAGCAGCCGAAGGCAATGCGCGACGAAGCGCGCGTTGTCCGGCATCAGATCCGCGTCGAGCGGGGTCAGCGCGGCGGAGAACACGCCGCGCGGGTGGAGGGTCTGGCTCATGCTGGGGTGCTCCGGATCCAGGCCTCGTCCACACGGACGTATTTGATGGCCTGCCGCCAATAGGTGTAGGCGATGTGAATGGACCCATCCGCCGTCTGGCAGAGGGAGGGGTAGGAAAACTCGCGGTTCAGCTTGTCCTTGGAGTTGTTGGTCATGCAGAACCCGTCGCCGGTCTCGAGGTTCCGGCGCCAGGGCCAGGTCAGCCCGCCATCCTCGGAAAGCGCGATCGTCATGGGCGCGCGCGGCGCGCCCCAGAAGGCGGAACGCCCGGTGGCCGAGGGGGGCGCTGCCTCCTCCTCGCCGCCGATGTCGTCATAGAGGGAGGCACGGCGGCCGGTCGCATCGGCCTCGCTGCTTTCGTTGTACAGCAGCGCGATGGCGCCGCTGGCCAGCGTGATGGCCATGACGGAGCTGTTGTTGTTGGGCAGCACCGTGGGCTGCGTCGGCGCCCAGCTGTGGCCCTCGTCGTCGGAGTAGCTGCGATAGACGAAATCCGCCCAGCGGGAGCGATAGAAGGCCACCAGCCGGTCGCCCTGGCGCACGATGGACATGTGCACGGCACCCGTGCTCTCGGGCACCGGAACCTCGCGCCAGGTCGCGCCCTCATCCTTCGAGATCAGGACGGAGGAGGTGTCGAGGTCGCCCGTCCAGGCGCCCACGGGCGGCTTTGTGCAACGCCAGATCGGCAGCAGCCATTCACCCAGGCGGTTCACCACGATGGCGCTGCGGATGAAGGTGCCGAAGCCCGGCTTCTCCTCGATCAGCGTCTCGATGGGCCCCCAGCTGTGGCCGCCATCGTTCGAGATGCGGCGGCGGATCAGCGCGGTGTCCTGGTTGCCGCCGCGCTGGGCGGTCCAGAGCAGCCACAGCGCGCCGCGGGGCGTGGTGAACAGCAGCGGGTTCTGCTCGGAACGCGTCGGGTCGTCGGAGAGCTTCTCGGCCGGGGTCCATTGCGTGGCACCGGGCGTGAGGCGCGAGAAATGGACCGAGATGTCCGGGATGCCTTCCTGGGTGCCGCCGAACCACACGCAGCCCATGTCGCCGCCCGGAAGCTCGGCGATGAAGCTCGCGTGGTTCTGCACGCAGGGGGTGGGAATGAAGTTCTCCACCCGCGCCGGGTCGCCGGCCGCGGGTGCGAGGACGGCCGGTTTGTCCAGCACTGTGTCGCTCATGGCGTGTTCCTCCCTGTTCGTGTTCAGTCGGCGCGCGCGCCGGACTTCTCGATGGTCTCGCGCCACATCGGGCGCTCGCGCGCGGCCCGCGCCGCGCTGTCGGCGGGCGAGGCCCAGATGGCCTTGGCGCCCACGCGGCCGAACAGCTGCGTGGCGTTGGCGCTCTCGGCCACCTTGCGGAACTCCTGCGAGACGCGCTCGACGGCGGCGGCCGGCATGGAGGCAGGGGCCACGAAGCCGCCCCACACCGTGACGACGAAGTTGTCCATCCCCGCCTCGGCCATGGTCGGCACCTGCGGCACGGTCGGCCAGCGCTCGGCGCTCGTCACGGCCAGGGCGCGCATCTGCCCGCCCTCGATCAGCGCCTGGTAGGAGGCGACGCCGTCGATCGCGAAGTCGATGTCGCCCGACATCAGCGCGGGCTGGATCTGCGACGCGCCGCGGAAGGGCACATGCACCGCCTCGATGTTCAGCCGGCTGAACAGCATGGCCGAGGACAGGTGCGTGGTGGTGCCGACACCCGTGGAGCCGTAGGTGACGCCGCCGGGCTTGGCGCGCGCCCAGTCGATGAACTCGCGCAGCGTGCGGGCCTGCACCTTGGTGGGTGCGACCACGGCGATGTTCGGGAACTCCCAGCCCAGCGCCACGGCCTGCAGGTCGCGCTCGATGTCATAGGGCACGGAGCGGTACAGGAACTGGTTGATCGAGAAGTTGCTGACGGTGGCCGCACCCAGCGTGTGGCCGTCATTGGACTTCGCGACCGCATCGATGCCGATGTTGCCGCTGGCACCCGGGCGGTTGTCGATCACGACCGGCTGGCCGAGCGCATTGCCGATGCCGTCGGCATAGATGCGGGCGATGATGTCGGTCGCGCCACCGGGGGGGTAGGGGACGATCAGCTTGACCGGGCGGCTGGGCCAGTTGCCCTGGGCCGAGGCGATGGCCGGGGCGAACAGAGTGGCACCGAGAAGATGACGACGAAGCATGCTGGCGTATTCCTGTTTCTTGTTTTCAGGCGGGGGGCAGGACCTTGCCCGGGTTCATGAGGTTGTTCGGATCGAGCAGCGCCTTGAGGCCCCGCATCAGCGAAAGGTCGGCCGCCGAGGACACCCGCCCCAGCCGGCCCACATTGGTGATGCCGATGCCGTGCTCGGCGCTGATCACCCCGCCGAGCGAGGCCGTCACATCGTCCACCACCTCGTTAATGCGGGCGGCGAGGGCAGGGATGTCGGGCGTGTCGCGGTCCAGGATAGCCAGGACATGGATGTTGCCGTCGCCGATATGCCCGTGCATCACGATGCGCGCGGCGGGGGCGACTTCCGCGATGCGGGCCTCCACGTTGCGGGCGAAATCGGCCTGGTTCTCCAGCGGCACGACGCTGTCGTGGGAGACGACATGGCCCGCGCGCTTGCTGCCCTCGGACACCGAATGGCGGATGCGCCACAGCGCCTCGGCCTGGGCCACGCTCTCGGGGATGATGGCGTCGGTCAGCAGGCCTTCCTCCAGCGCCTCGCCCAGCACTTCCTCCAGCGGCGTGCGCAGGTCGGTGGCCGCGAAGGTGTCGGTCAGCTCGATGATCAGGTACCAGGGGCTTTCGAGCGCGAAGGGGATGGCCACATCGGGCACATTCTCCGCGATCACCTCGATCTGGCCGCGCGACATGGCTTCGAGGCTCGACAGGCGGTCGCCCACCGTGCCGCGCAGCCGGCCGAGCACCGTCAGCACCGCGTCGATGTCGGGCAGGGCGACCATGGCCATCGCGCTGGTGCGCGGGCGCGGGAACATCTTCACCGCGGCGGCGGTGATGATGCCGAGCGTGCCCTCCGCGCCGATGAACAGCTGCTTCAGGTCATAGCCCGAGGCGTCCTTGCGCAGGCGGCGCAGGCGGTCGAGCACGGTGCCGTCGGGCAGCACGACCTCCAGGCCCAGCACCAGCTCGCGCGTCGGGCCATAGCGCAGCACGGCGGTGCCGCCGGCATTGGTCGCGATGTTGCCGCCGATCATGCAGCTGCCCTCGGCGCCGAGGGAGAGCGGGAACAGGCGGTCCACCTCCTCGGCGGCCTTCTGGACATCGGCCAGGATGCAGCCGGCCTCGACCGTCATGGAATTGGCGAGCGCGCTGACGGCGCGCACCTTGTTGAGCCGGTCGAGCCGGATCACCACCGCGCGGCCGGAACCGTCCGGCGTGGCCGCGCCGCACATGCCGGTATTGCCGCCCTGCGGCACCACCGGAATGCCCTGCGCGTGGCACAGCTTCATCACGGCCGAGACCTCGGCCGTGGAGGCGGGCTTCACCACCGCGACGGAACGGCCGTGATAGCGGCCGCGCCAATCGACGATATAGGGCTCCTGGTCCTCGCCCTCGGCCACGACATAGTTCCGGCCGACGATGGCCGCCAGCTGATCGACCAGGCTGTTAGCCATGCCGTCCATCAGAAGGCGGTCTCGTAGATGCGCAGGATGTCGGCCTCGGGCAGGTCGCGCGGGTTGTTGTCCAGCAGGCGGCGAATGGCATGGGCTTCCTTGGCCATGCGCGGCAGATCGTCACGGGGCACGCCGAGGGCGCCGAGCTTCATCTCGATGCCGAGCCTGGCGCAGAACTCGGTGGTGGCGGCGGAGACCACGCTCTCCTCGAAGCTGCGCGGCAGGCCGAGCGCGTCGAGCACCTGGGCGGTCTTTTCCTGCATGACCGGCGCGTTGAAGGCCAGCGTGTGCGGGAAGATCACCGCGCAGGCCAGGCCGTGCGGGATGTGGTGCCGGGTGCCGAGCGGGTAGGCGACCGCGTGGCCGGCCGTGGTGTTCACCGGGCCCAGGCAATAGCCGCCATACAGCGAGGCCAGCGACAGGCCGGCGCGCGCCTCGCGGTCACCGCCATCGGCCACCGCGCGGGCGAGGTACTTGCCCACCAGGCGGATGCCCTCCAGCGCGTAGAGGTCGATCAGCGGATGCGCCTTGCGGCTGGTATAGGCCTCCGTGCAATGGGCCATGGCGTCCACGCCGGTGGCGGCCGTGACGGCGGCGGGCACGGTCAGCGTCAGGTCGGGGTCGACGATCGCGAGGTCGGCCAGCATGTAGCGCGACTGCACGGCGAGCTTGTTCTCGGTCGCGGGGTCGGTGACGAGGGCGCGGGTGCCGGCCTCGCTGCCGGTGCCCGAGGTGGTCGGCACCTGGGCCAGCAGCACGCGGCGGCCGAGCACCTTCTCGGGGCCCACCACCTCATGCAGGGTCTGGCCGCTGCCGGGCAGCACGGCCACCAGCTTGGCCAGGTCCATGGCGGAGCCGCCGCCGAAACCCACCACCAGCTCCGCGCCGGTCTGCTCGGCGAGCGCCAGGGCCTTGTCCAGGTTGGGGATGTCCGGCTCGGGCTTCACCTCGCCGAACACGGTCACCTTGCCCGGAAGGGCCAGCAGGTCGACGCGCGCGGCGTTGAAGGCATCGGCGATGACCAGCGTGCTGGTCACGCCCTTCTCCTTCGCCCAGGCGCCCACCGTGCCGACCAGCCCGGGGCCGAATTCGAGGCGCTGCGGCCGGAGGATCTCGATGGGCGTCAGAAGCGAAGTCATGAGTGAACCTTTGCGATGATCAGGCGGCGTGCCCGGTGACACGGATGGAACCGAGGGAAAGGCGGACGCCCTCGGCCAGTTCATCGGCGATGCGGCGCGCGACGGGCAGGGCATCGGCGGTGAAGGCGTCGAGCGGGGCGCGGCTGGCCGCGATGGTCAGGCTGATGCCGGCGATGGGCAGGCCGCGCTCATCCAGCAGCGGGGCGGCGACGGTGCGCAGCCCATAGGCGTTCTCGCCATCCGAGACCGCGTGGCCCGCGGCGCGCACGGCGTCGAGCCGCGCCAGCAGCTCCTCCATGCCCGTCAGCGTGCGCTCCGAGAGCTTCATGCGCGGGGTGGCTTCGAGATGCGCGACCTGCTCGGCGCGCGGCAGGAAGGCGAGGATCGCCTGGCCGAGGGCCGTGGCATAGGCGCCCACCCTGGTGCCCGGCCGGCGCACCACGCCGTGGCGATCAAGTCCCGCCTCGACGCGCGCCAGATAGACCACCTCTCCGCGCTCCAGCAGGCCGAGCGAGGCGGCATCGGCCACATCGGGCACGCATTCGCGCAGCAGGGGCGTCGCGTGGGTGGGCAGGTCGTCGGCCGACAGCGCGGCGAAGCCCAGCTCCAGGCACTTCAGCGTCAGGCGATAGCGCCGGCCCTCGGGCAGCGGGCGCAGATAGCCGATCTCGACCAGCGTCTGCAGCAGCCGGAATGCCGTGCCGCGATCCAGACCGGCGCGCCCCGCTACCTCGGCCACCGTCAGTGCGGAGGCCCCGCTGTCGAAGGCGCGCAGCACCGCGAAGGCCTTGGCGACCGACTGCACCTGGTTCTTCGGGTTCAGCGGCGTCCGTTCGGCTTCGGACATGCGGATGGCGGTCCCTCTGCTCTTGTGTCTGATATAAGTTCGGAATGCGAACACTTGTTCGTATTTCGACATTGGGATACTGGCGAGGGCAATTCGATGTCAAGCGCCGCGCCCGGGATGCACGCCCCGGTTGCCGGCCGCGCCTGGGAGGAAGACGGAAATGCGCCATGCGGTGGTGACGGGAACGAGTTCGGGAATCGGCGCGGCGATCGCGCATCGCCTGCTGGCGGCGGGCTGGCGCGTGACCGGGCTCAGCCGTTCCGCGCCCGAAAGCATGGGCGAGGCATACAGCCACATCGCCGTCGATCTGCTGGACGAGGCCGCCTTGCGCACGGCCGTGGCTGGGTTGCGCGCGGATGCGCTGGTCCATGCGGCGGGGCTGATGCGCGGTGCGATGCTGGGCGCGCTTGATGCCGCCGCCGGCGAGACGCTGTGGCGCCTGCATGTGGGGGCCGCCGCGAGCCTGGCGGATGCGCTGGTGCCCGCCATGCCCGAGGGCGGGCGGGTGGTGCTGATCGGCAGCCGCACCGCGACGGGGGCCGCCGGCCGCAGTCAGTATGCGGGCACCAAGGCCGCGCTGGTCGGCATGGCGCGCTCATGGGCGATGGAACTCGCGCCGCGCAACATCACCGTGAACGTGGTGGCACCCGCCGCGACCGACACGCCGATGCTGAAGGACCCCGCGCGGGCCGGGCATGTGCCGAAGCTGCCGCCGATCGGCAGATACGTGAAGCCCGAGGAGGTCGCGGCCACGGTCGCGTTCCTCCTCGGGCCTGATGCCGGCGCGATTACCGGCCAGCAGATCGTGATCTGCGGCGGCAGCTCGCTGTAGCGGTTACTGCGTGACGGGGCGGCCGCCGGAGCCGTCGGCGCCGGTGGTCGTGCCGGTCACGGTCGGGGCCGTCTGGCCGCCCAGCGTGCCGCGGCCGCGGGTGGTGCGGCGCACCGCCACGCGGTCCTGGCCGCCCTGGTCGGTGCCCACGGCCGCCGCGGCGCCCGCGGAGATGCCCGGCGCGCGGGCACGGCCCACGGTCAGCTGCTGCTCCTCACCCTGCACCTGCACGTTGGCCTGGGTGCCGACGGGGCTGGTGCTGAGCACCGAGGCCGGGGCGGTGGCGACGGTGCGGCCGGTCTGGTCGACCAGCGGCACGCGGGCCTCCTGCTGCGGGGTCTCGCAGGCGGCCAGGGCCAGCACGGCGCCGATGGCGAGGAATGGGCTGGCTTTCTTCATCTGCATGTTCATGGTCCTTCCCTGATCAGAAATCCCGGGAAGGCAGCTGCCTGTCCCGCCCGCAGGCCGCCTCGGCGGCTTGCGTGTCGGGGGTGAAACGCGGTGAAACCGCGTCGGGTTGCTCAACGATCGGTCAGGCGCAGTTCGATGCGTCGGTTGCGGGCAAATGCCTCGGGCGTATCGGCCGTGTCCAGCGGCTGGTGCTCACCGAAGGCCGCGGCCGCCACGCGGTTGGCGGGCAGCCCCTCCTGGATCAGCAGGTTGGCGACCGCGATGGCGCGCGCGGCCGACAATTCCCAGTTGGAGGCGAAGCGCGGCGAACGGATCGGGTTGCGGTCCGCGTGGCCGTCCACGCGCAGCACCCAGTTGATCTCGGGCGGGATGCGGCTCGCGATGTCCACCAGCACGCGGGCCAGGCGCCGCAGCTCCACCTCGCCCGCCGGGGAGAGTTCGGCCGAGGCCGGTGGGAACAGCACCTCTGACTGGAAGACGAAGCGGTCGCCCACGATGCGCAGCTCCGGCCTGTCGCCCAGCGCATCGCGCAGCCTGCCGAAGAACTCGGAGCGGTATCGCGTCAGCTCCTCGACACGCGCGGCGAGCGCCGCGTTCAGCTGGCTGCGCAAGGTGGATATCTGCACCTCCTGCTCGCGGTCCCGCGCCTCGGAGGCACCGAGCGCGTCGGCCAGCCGCTGCATCTGCGTGCGCAGCTCGTTCAACTGGCGGGTCAGCAGCGCGACCTGGGCGCGCGCGGCTTCCGACAGGCGGGACTGTTCGGCGGTGGCGGTCTCCGCGCCGCCGCGCCGGTTCTGCTCCTCGGCCAGCTGGCGTTGCAACTCCTCGCGCAGGGCCGACAGGCGGCGGACATCGGCCGACAGCTGGGCCAGCTCCGCAACCCGCGCCTCGATGGTGGCGCGGTCGGCGCGGACGGTGGTGTTCAGCCCCTCGATCTCGGCGCGCATGCGGTCCAGCCGCTGCTGGGCCGCCGCGAGCGCCGCATTGGCTTCCTCGATGCGCCGGCGGAGGGTGGCCAGTTCCTGGCGCGCCGTCTCCAGCGCGCCGCGGGAATCGCGCAGGTCGCGCTCGGCGGCGGTGCGGGTCTCGCGCTCCCGCGCCAGGGCGGTGCCGGCCTCGGCCAGCCGGGTCTCGGCGGTGGTGCGGGCGCCGCGCTCGGCCGCCAGGGCGGCCGCGGTCTCCCGGCCGATGCGCTCGGCGCTGGAGCGCGCGTCGCGCTCACCGGCCAGCGCGCGGCCGGATTCGGCCAGGCGGCGCAGCTGCTCGGCGGCGTCGCCCGTCGCGCTTTCGGCGCGGCGCAGCGCGTCGTTCAGCCGGGCTTCCAGCCCGTCCAGCCGTCGGCCGCCGGCATCGGCGCTGGCCGCGAGGTCGGTGATGCGCGCGCGCAGCCCCGCGGCCTCGGCCAGGGCCGCGTCACGCGCGCCGGTCGCCGCCTCGGCCTCCTGCCGCGTCTGCGCCAGCAGGGAGGAGAAGTTGTCGCGCGCGGCCTCGGCCTCACGCAGCCGGGTCTCGCTGCGGGTCAGCAGCCCGCGCAGCTCCTGCCCCTGGCCGCGTTCCAGCGCCAGCAGGTCCGCCAGCTCCGCCACCTGGCGGTTCAGCCGCTCCAGCGCCTGATCGCGGGAGGACAGGGCGACCGACAGGAAGCCCTGCGCCAGCACGAAGACCAGCAGCACGAAGATGATGACCATGAGCAGCGTGGACAGCGCGTCCACATAGCCCGGCCAGGGATTGATGCCGTGATCGCCGCGCCGGGAGGAGCGCATCAGGCGCGCCCGTCCTCGCTGAGGGCGGCGATGGTGCGGGTCAGCATGCGGATCTCGTTGCGCAGTTCCGCCGTGGCGTGGGCGCGGCCCTGGGCCGTGTCCTCCAGCAGGCGGGCCAGCAGCAGTTCGGTGTTGCGCAGATGGCCGCGCGCGCCGTCATCGATCATGGGCCGGCCCGCGCCCTCGGCCAGCCGGGCCAGGGCCGGGGTCATCATGCCGTTCTGTTCTGCGACCCGTTCGAGCAGCATCTGGGTGGCCCGCATCTGGTCGGTCAGCACCGACATGCGTTCCGCCAGCTGGGCGATCGCGTGGGAGGTCGCGGCCCGCCCGTCCTCGCCCCGGCTCATGATGGTCTGCAGGCCTTCGAGGTTTTCGGCGGTCTGTTCCAGCAGCGCCTGGACATAGGCGGGGATGGACCCGCCCTCGGCATCATTGCCCAGCACGCCGGAGGAAAGGCGCGTCAGCGACGCGAGCCATTCCTCCAGATCCGTATAGAAACGGTTCTGCGCCTGGCCCGCCGTCAGGTCGAGGAAGCCCAGGACGAGCGCGCCCGCCAGGCCCAGCATGGAGGAGGAGAAGGCCGTGCTCATGCCCTGCAGCGGCTGGGCCAGGCCGGCCTTCAGCTGGTTGAACAGGGCGTTCACGTCGCCCCCGCCCACATTCATGTCCGCGATCACGCTGGCGACCGAGCTGATGGTCAGCAGCAGGCCCCAGAAGGTGCCCAGCAGGCCGAGGAAGATCAGCAGCCCCGTCGCGTAGCGCGAGAGGTCACGCGATTCGTCCAGCCGCGAGGAGATGCCGTCCAGCACCGTGCGCATGGCCGTGGTGGACAGCGACAGCCGGTCGCTGCGCCGCGCCGCGAACATGCTGGCCATGGGCGAGAGCAGGCGCGGGGATTGCGTGGCCGGCGCCCCCTTTCGGGAGCCCTGGAAGGCCTCCAGCCAGTCCACCTCGGGGTTCAGCTGCACCACCTGGCGGATGTTCCAGCCCACCCCCAGCAGCAGCACCGCCAGGATCAGGCCGTTCAGCAGCGGGTTGGCATTGAAGGCATGCAGCAATTCCCCGTGCAGCAGCACGGAAAGGCCGACCACCGCGGCCAGGAAGATGAGCATGCGCCAGAGGTAGCGTGAGGGACGGGTCATCGACCCTTGCTATAACCCGCATGCCGGTGTCGCGCGACGGGCCAAATGCGCTTCCATGGCCCGTCGGCGCACGGCATTCATGCAGGCGTCACAGCCGCCGCCCGCCGCTTGCGCATCAGCCGGGACAGGCCGAAGGCCAGGGCCAGCCCGCCGGCCAGGATGATGCCCGCCAGCACCGGCCGCACCGCGAACCAGGCGATGGCGATGGCCAGCGGCGCCACCAGGAAGGTCAGCAGCCCCGCGATGGCCATGGTGCCGAAGCCGATCAGCGCGCCCAGCGGCGGCGCCACGTCCGCCAGGACCTTCAGCGGGTTCAGGATCAGCGCGAAGCCGAAATACATCACCACCGCGAAGACCAGGCGCAGCACCCAGGCCAGGCCGTTGCTGGCGCTTTCGGCGGCGCGGAACATCTCGGCCGCCGGCACGTTGCCGCGCCGCACCAGCAGCACCTGCCCGCCGGCGCGCGCGCTGTAGGCCTCGATGGCGCCGCCCGCCTGGCGGCCGACCACGCTGGCCTCACCGGCGCGCACCACCTCGAAGCGGACCCGCGTGTCGCCCACCTGCGGGTTGGAGGGGTCGAGCCCGTAGTAGATCTGGTTGTCCAGGATGCGCGCGCCCGGGGCGAGGGGGAAGGTGCCGGGTTCCAGGCGCAGGGCCTCCGCCCCGCCCAACTCGCCCAGCACCGCGGGGCCCACCGTATAGGCGCCGATGGTGCCCGACCGCGCCGTCTCCGTGTTGCGCTGGAAGCGCATGGTGGCCGGGTTGCGATGGGTCGAGGCCTGGTTGAAATGCGCGCTGTCGATCGAGCGGTCGGACCAGGTGCGGTTATAGGTGTAGGTCGTGGTGGTGGTCTGCCCGCCGCCCACCCGCGTCTCGGTCTGGCTCTGGCTGAACTCGCGCCACTGGTACATCTCCACGATGCGGCGCAGCTGGGCAGCCCCCGGGGCCGTCACGCGGAACTCCGGGTCCGTCAGGCTGCCGGGCACGTTCAGCGCGCCCGTGACATGGATGAGGCCGCCTTCGAGCGCGGGGTCGACGCGCGCGGGGTCAGCCTGCTGCACGGCGGCGCCGCCCTCGGCCAGGGAACTGGCGGTGCGGATGGCGCGGGCCTCGTTCCACCAGATGCCGAAACAGGAACCCAGCAGCAGTGCCACGCCCACCACCAGCCCGATCATCGCGGAGCCCAGGCGCTGGAACCAGGACCGGCTGGTGGTGACCGTCACGCTGTCCTCGCGCGGTTCCTCCGGCTGCTGGTATTGCGGCGGCAGTTCGAAGCGGCCGTCGGGCGAATAGCCGTCAGGCGACGTGCGGTCCGCGTCCATGCCCGGCACGGGCCCCGGCACTGGCTGTTCATCTGGCGGGTTGCGTCCCGTCTCGCTGCCGGACATGGCCGATCCTTCCCTCTGTAATCAGCCCCTTAAAGGCAGTTCACGGCAAGATGTCGATGCCGCGAATGGATGAGAAGCGTCGGGTACTGGACCGTCACGTCGCCCCGTGTTCCGATGCGTCATCAATAATCAAGGGAGAGACAACATGCGTGCATGGGCCGTGACGGAACATGGCAAGCCGCTTCAGGAAATCGAGCTGCCGACACCCGAACCCACCGGCGCCCAGGTGCTGCTGGAGGTGACGCATGCGGGTGTCTGCCACAGCGACCTGCACATCTGGGAAGGCGTCTACGATCTCGGCAGCCGGGGTGAGCTGCGCATGGCCGACCGCGGCATGACGCTGCCGCTGGCGATGGGCCATGAGATCGTGGGTCGCGTGGTGAAATGGGGCCCGGAGGCCGAGGGCCATGTGAAGGCCGGCGACCACCGCATCGTCTTTCCCTGGGTCGGTTGCGGCCATTGCGCGGTGTGCCTGGATGAGCGCGAGAACATGTGCGCCAACGGCCGCTCGCTCGGCGTCTATCAGAACGGCGGCTATGCCACCCATGTGCTGGCCACCCACTACAAGCACCTGATCCCCTTCGACGGGCTGGAGGCAGGGCTGGCCGCGACCTATGCGTGCTCCGGCGTCACGGTCTATTCGGCCATCCAGAAGCTGATGCCGCTGCCGGCCGATGAGGCCATCGTGGTGGTGGGCGCGGGCGGGCTCGGCCTGCAGGCCATCGCGGTGCTGAAGGCGCTGGGTCACAGGAAGATCGTGGCCGTCGACGTCTCGGACGAGAAGCTGAAGGCCGCGCGGGACCAGGGCGCCAGCGACGCGGTGCTGTCCTCCTCCGACGGCACCACCCAGCGCATCATCGAGGCGGCGGGCGGCCCGGTGCTGGGCGTGATCGACCTGGTGAACGGCACCCAGACCGCGCGCTTTGCCTTCGACGCGCTGCGCAAGGGCGGCAAGCTGGTGCAGGTGGGCCTGTTCGGCGGCGAGATGAGCGTGCCCCTGCCGCTGATCCCCATCAAGGCCGTGACCATCCAGGGCAGCTATGTCGGCAGCCTGGGAGAGCTGAAGGACGTGGTGAAGCTGGCCCAGGGCGGCAAGATCCCGGCCATTCCGGTCACGGGCGTGCCCCAGAACCAGGCCGATGCGGCACTGAACCGGCTGAAGGACGGGAAGGTGACGGGCAGGCTGGTGTTGGTGGCAGGGTAGACGGCCAGGGGCCTTGCCCCTGGACCCCGCGCAGGGGCGCTGCCCCTGCACCCCGCCAGGACCGTAGCGGCCCTGGACCCCGGGGAGTTGGCGCTAGATCCTGACAAGATTTTGATTTTTAATAGAAATAACGCCTGGCCTGCTCTGGTGAGGCGTCAAACTAATATCAGGTCCAGGAGATATTATCTCCTGGCGGGGATCCAAGGGGCAGCGCCCCTTGGTGGGGTCCGGGGCAAGGCCCCGGCGCTCACCGCAGCAAAACCGGCAACAACGCATCCAGCCGCAGCAGCCCTTCCGCCGTCGCGGCCAGGTGCCCGTCCTGCCAGTGCAGGTAGTCTTCCTCCAGCAGCGCCTCCAGCATCACCGGGTCGATGATGGCGGCCCAGGGCAGGCCGGCGCGGGCTTCGACCCGGGCGGGCAGCACGCCTTCGCGCAGGCGCAAGCCCATCAGCATCGCCTCTCGGCCGCGTTCCTGCGGGGTCAGGGTGGTTTCCTCCACGCCGCCATGGCCGGTGGTCTCCACGCGGCTTGCCCATTCCTCGGGCGCGCGGTGGCGGCGGGTGGCCAGCATGCCGGCCCCGGTCAGCAGGCGCTGATGGGCGCCGGCGCCGATGCCCAGGTAGTCGCCATAGCGCCAGTAGGCGAGGTTGTGCCGGCTTTCGGCACCCGGCTTGGCGTAGTTCGACACCTCATAGGAGGCGAGGCCGAAGCGCGCGGCTTCCTCGGCGGTGGCGTGGTAGAGGCGGGCGGCCTCGTCGTTTTCCGGCAGGGCGAAGGCGCCGCGGGCGTGCTCGGTCGCGAAGCGCGTGCCGGGCTCGATGGTCAGCTGGTACAGCGAGAGATGGTCTGCGGCCAGTTCCAGCGCGCGGCGCAGTTCGGCGCGCCATTCGGCCTCGGACTGGCCGGGGCGGGAGTAGATCATGTCGAAGGACAGGCGCGGGAACAGGGCGCGGGCGACCTCAAGCGCGGCGATGGCCTCCCCGGCGTCATGCTGGCGGCCGAGAAAGCCCAGCGCCTTGCCGTCCAGCGCCTGCACGCCGAGCGACAGGCGGTTCACGCCCGCATCCCGGAAGCCGCGCAGCTTCTCGCGCTCCACGCTGGTGGGGTTGGCCTCCAGGGTGATCTCGATATCGGGCGTCGCGTCGAACAGGCTGGTCGCGTCGGCGATCAGGGCCGCGACATCCTCGGGGCGCATCAGGCTGGGGGTGCCGCCGCCGAAGAAGATGCTGGCCAATGGGCGGCGCCCCACACGCGCGGCCTCATGCGCCAGTTCCGTGCGCAGGGCGGCGGTGAAGCGGGCGTGGTCGGGCCCTTCGGCGCGGACATGGGAATTGAAGTCGCAGTACGGGCATTTGGCCAGGCAGAAGGGCCAGTGCAGGTAGAGGGCCACGGGTTCCATGGCCGGGCGTATGTCACCGCTACTCGGACAAGGCCAGCCCTTCCGGGCCCTCGGCCAGCAGCCCGGCCAGGATGGCGGCCCCGCGCCGCACGCTGTCCGGCCCCGGCGAGGAAAAGGCGATGCGTACCCCGTTCGGCGCGTGGCCCGGCGCGGCCGCGAAGGCGCCGGAGGGCGTGACGGCCACCCCCTGGCGCATGGCGGCCGCGGCGAAGAAGTCGGCACGCCAGGGCTCGGGCAGTTCCAGCCACAGGTGATAGGCGCGGGCGTCCCCCAGCAGGGATTGGCCGGCCAGCGCCTGGCGCAGCACGGCCTGCCGGGCCAGGGCGTCGGCGCGTTTGCGGGCCTCCAGATCCGCCAGCAGCCCGCTGTCCATCCAATGCGTGGCGGCGGCCAGGCCCAGGGGCGCCGCATGCCATGCCCCGGCGCGGATGGCCGTCGTGGCGCGCCGCCGCAACATGTCCGAAGGGATGACCAGCATGCCGCCGCTGAGCCCCGGTGAGGCGCGCTTGGACAGGCCGTCCACCAGGATCGCCTGTTCGGGCAGCAGCGCCGACAGCGGCGGCAGGCCGCTCTGGTCCAGGAAGCCGAAGACGGTGTCCTCGATCAGTACCAGCTTCTCCCGCCGGGCCAGGGCGACCAGCGCCTGCCGCCGGGCGAGGCCCATGGTGGAACCGCCCGGGTTGTGCAGCGCGGGCTGCAGGTACAGCGCCTTCAGCGGGCCGAGGCGGCAGGCGGCCTCCACGGCGTCGGGCGTGACACCCTCATCATCCATCGCGAGCGGCACGGTGATCTGCCCCAGCCTTCCGGCCATGGCCTTCACGGCCGGATAGGTCATGGCCTCGATGCCGATGCGCTCGCCGGCGGCGGCAACCGAGGCCAGCGCGGCGCCGATCGCCTGCCGCCCGCCGCCGGTGAACAGGAAATGCCCAGGATCGGGCGCCCAGCCGGGGCGGGCCAGATGCCGGGCGCTGGCCGCGCGCGCGGCCGCATGGCCCTGGGCACCCACCGGGCGCATCGTGTCCTCCAGCCGCTCCGCTGCCAGCACGGCGCGGATGCCCTCGGCCAGCAGGGCGGACTGGCCGGGCAGGGTGGGGAAGTTGAACTCGAAATCGATCAGGCCGGGGCGGCCGGGCTCCGCGAGCGGCGTGCCCAGCAGGCGGGAGCGCACATAGGTGCCGCGCCCGATCTCGCCCGCCACCAGGCCCCGCCGGCCCAGCTCCGCATAGACGCGGTTGGCGGTCGAGACCGCGATGCCCCGCGCATAGGCGAAGCGCCGCACCGGATCCAACCGCGTGCCGGGGGGCATGCGGCCGTCCTCGATCTCGGCGGCCAGGGCGTCCGCAATCTGGCGAAAATCGCTCATATTGATCTCAGTACAATATCGTCATTGATCTGAGGCAATATGCCCGACAATTTTCGCCCAGTCGCCTGAATTCGACCGGAGCCTCCGATGTCTGACCTCGCCCAAGCCCGTGCGGCGCACGATCACTTCCGCTCTCTGGGCCTTCGCCTCGACATGACGCGGGGCAAGCCCTCCGCCGCGCAGCTCGATCTGGCGAATGCCATGCTGACCATGCCCGGCAATGGCGACACCGAGACCGAGGCCGGCGAGGACGCCCGCAACTATGGCGGCATCCAGGGCGTGGCCGAGGTGCGGCGCCTGTTCGCGCCCATGATGATGGCGCCGCCCGCGCAGATCGCGATCGCCGAGAACTCCAGCCTGGCCATCATGCATGACTGCATCGTCTGGGCGCTGCTGAAGGGTGTGGCGGGCGGCGAGCCCTGGTCGCGCACGGAGGCGCCCGCCTTCATCTGCCCCGTCCCCGGCTATGACCGCCACTTCGCGCTTTGCGAGGAATTCGGCATCCGCATGCTGCCCGTGCCGCTGAAGGGCGATGGCCCGGATATGGACGCGGTGGAGGCCCTGGCCCTCGACCCCAGCGTGAAGGGCATGTGGTGCGTGCCGAAATACTCGAACCCGACCGGCGAGACCTACTCCGATGCCGTGATCGCGCGTCTGGCGGCCATGCCTGCCGGCGCCCCGGACTTCCGCCTGTTCTGGGACAACGCCTATGGCGTGCACCACCTGACCGGCAACCGCACCGAGATCCCGGACATCCTCACCCTCTGCGCCGAGGCCGGGCACGCGGACCGTGCCTTCGTCTTCGCCTCCACCTCCAAGATCACCCTGGCGGGAGCGGGCATCGCGCTGTTCGCGGGCTCCGAGGCCAATATCCGCTGGTATCTGGCGCGTGCCGCCAAGCGCACCGTGGGGCCGGACAAGCTGAACCAGCTGCGCCACCTGCGCTTCCTGCGCAGCCCGGAGGGGCTGGCCGCCCATATGGACGCGCATCGCCGCCTGCTGGCGCCCAAGTTCGACGCCATGCTGGCCACGCTGGAGCGCCATCTGGGCGGCCAGGGCATCGCGCGCTGGGCGGCGCCGGCCGGCGGCTATTTCATCACGGTCGAGATGCTGAAGGGCTCCGCCGCCCGGGTGGTGGAGCTGGCGCGGGAGGCCGGGATCGCGCTGACCCCCGCCGGCGCCACCTGGCCGCATGGCCGGGACCCGCATGACAGCGTGCTGCGCCTGGCCCCCAGCTTTCCCCCGCTGGAGGAAGTGCGCCAGGCCGCCGAGGGCATCGCGCTCAGCATGAAGCTGGCCGCGCTGGAGGCGACATGAGCGAGCATGTGCTGATCCTGGGGCGCGCTTCCTCGATCAATGTGCGCAAGGTGCTCTGGACCTGCGATGAGGCAGGGCTGCCCTACACGCGCCAGGACGCATCGGCCGAGGAACTGGCCGCCCTGAACCCCAATGCCCTGATGCCCGTGGTGCGGGTGGCGGGCAGGGTGATCTGGGAATCCAACACGATCTGCCGCTGCCTCGCGGGCATCGCGGGCCGGGACGACCTGCTGCCCCGCGCGCCGCTGGAACGCGCGGCGGTCGAGACCTGGATGGACTGGCAGGCCACCGAGCTGAACCCCGCCTGGCGTGACGCCTTCATGGGGCTGGTCCGCCGGGCGCCCGCCTTCCAGGACCCCGCGCGGATCGCGGCCGGCGCGCGCGAATGGAACGCGCGGATGGCGATGCTCGATGCCCAGCTCGACCGCACCGGCGCCTATGTCGCCGGGCCCGGCTTCACGCTGGCGGACATCCTGCTCGGCGTATCGACCAATCGCTGGCTCATGACCCCGATCGAGCGGCCCCGCCTGCCCGCCATCGAGGCCTGGCTGGAACGGCTGGCCGTCCGCCCCGGCTTCCTGTCCCACGCCCGCAACGGCATTCCCTGAGGATATCCCCATGCCAGAACTCGCATTCCAGCAGGTCGACGTCTTCGGCTCCGGCAATTTCCGCGGCAATCCGCTGGCGGTGGTCCTCGGCGCCGACGGGCTGAGCGACGCCGAGATGGCGCGTTTCGCCAACTGGACCAACCTGAGCGAAACCGCCTTCATCATGAAGCCGAGCCGCTCGGGCGCCGATTACCGTGTGCGCATCTTCACCCCGGCGCGGGAATTGCCCTTCGCCGGCCACCCGACGCTGGGCAGCGCCCATGCCTGGCTGGCGGCGGGCGGGCAGCCGCGCGGGCGAGACGTGGTGCAGCAATGCGGCGTCGGCCTGGTCACGGTGCGCCGCTGCCAGGGGGAACTGGCCTTCGCCGCCCCGCCCCTGCGCCGCAGCGGCCCGGTGGAACCCGAGATGGTCGAGCGCATCCGCCAGGGCTTCGGCCTGGAGCCCGGCGCCGTGACCGCCGCCGAATGGGTCGACAATGGCCCGGGCTGGCTCGCGCTGCTGCTGCGCTCCGGCGACGAGGTGCTGGCCGCGAAGCCTGACTATGCCGTGCTGGGCCCGATGAACCTGCGCGCCGGGCTGGTCGGACCCTGGGAGGGTGCCGACGCCGCCTTCGAACTGCGCGCCTTCATCTGCCCCGAGGGCTACGAGGACCCGGTGACCGGGAGCCTGAATGCCAGCGTGGCGCAATGGCTGATTGGGTCCGGCCGCGCGCCCGAATCCTATGTGGCGGCGCAGGGCACGGCGTTGGGCCGGGCAGGCCGCGTTTCCCTTCGCAAGGACGGGCCGCAGATCTGGGTCGGCGGCAACACCGTCACTTGCATCGAGGGCCGCGTGGTGTTCTGACCCTCTCGATGGATGTCATCGAGAGTACCGCCCTGGACCAGCCCACCATCGACCGGCTCGCTGCCCTGGGCGAGCCTGTCACGCTGCGTGAATGCAGTGCGCAGGGCGCGGATTTCGGCGGGCTCGACCTGCCGGGCTGGGTGTTCGACCGGTGTGACCTGCGAGAGGGGCGGTTCCGCACGGCGGGGCTGACCGGCAGCCGCTGGCTGTCCTGCAAGCTGTCGGGCGTGGATTTCGCCCGCGCCGACCTGGCCGATGCGGTGTTCGAGGGCTGCACCATCACCAACACCGGCTTCCAGGGCGCCAAACTGCGCGGCTGCGCCTTTGAGGCCTGCCGGCTGACCGGGGCCGACTTCAACCAGTGCCGCGCCTTCGACGTGCGGTTCTCCGAATCCAACCTGGCCTTTGCCCTGCTGCCCGGCTTTTCCTTTCGCAAGGCACGGCTGGTGGGGGTGAACCTGGCGGACGCGGACCTGACGGATTGCGACTTCCGGGGCGCCACGCTGGAACGGTGCAATCTGGGCAACGCCATCCTGGACAAGGCCCGCTTCGATGATGCCGACCTGCGAAGCTCGGATATTTCCGGCCTGTCGGCGGGCAGCATCGGGCGGTTCCGCAATGCGCGGATTTCGCTGGATCAGGCGGTGGTCATTGTACAAGAGCTAGGTTTAAGAGTAGGTTAATCTTCTTTTTCTGTAGAAAAAGAAGCAAAAAGACTTTTGTCAGTTTTGGGTGCTCTGGTAAAAATGGGCGCCCAGAAAGTTCCAAAAGTTTTTTGGTTCTTTTTTACAAAAAAGAACATTACTTCGTCTGCAGCGCCTTCCACACCGCCTCCGGCGTCGCGGGCATGTCCAGCTCCCTCACCCCGCGTTCCGCCAGCGCATCCAGCACCGCCGCCATCACCGCCTGCGGCGCCGAGATGCACCCCGCCTGGCCCACGCCTTTCACCCCCAGCGGGTTCACGCTGGCCGGGCTGCCGGGCTGGAACCGCACCTCGATCATCGGCAGGTCCATCGCGCGCGGCAGGCAGTAATCCATGAAGGTGGCCGACAGCAGCTGGCCGTCCGCGTCATAGGCGATGCGTTCCAGCAGCGCCTGCCCGATGCCCTGCGCCAGGCCGCCCTGCAGCTGCCCCTCGGTCAGCAGCGGATTCACCAGCGTGCCGTAGTCGTCGCAGGCGATGTAGCGGCACAGCGTCACCTCGCCGGTGTCGGGGTCGATCTCCACCTCGGCCACCTGGCCGCCATGGGGAAAGGTGCAGAGGCCGCTGTCATGCTCGGCCTCAGCCGAGACGGTCATGTCCAGCAGCGCCACGCTGGCGCCGGCGGGTGCGGTGAAGCGGCCCTCGGCGAATTGCAGGCTCTCGGGCGGGGATTGCAGCAGGCGCGCGGCCTCGGGGCGGGCGGCCTCGATCAGCGCGGCGGCGGCCTCGACCAGCGCGCGGCCGCCCTGGTGCAGGCTGCGCGCGCCGCCGTGGCCGCCACCCTTGGCGATGCGGTCGGTGTCGCCCTGGACATAGTCGAACACATCGGGCGGCAGGCCCAGCTGGTCGGCCGCGATCTGCGGCATGCTCGTCTCATGCCCCTGGCCGTTGGAATGGGTGCCGAGCGCGAGCTCCACCCGCCCATCGGCCACCGACAGCCGCGCCCATTCGCCGAAGGCGCCGCGCGCGGTCTCCATGAAGCAGGCCACACCCAGGCCCCGCAGCTTGCCGCGGGCTGCGGCCTCGGCGCGCCGGGCGGCGAAGCCCGGGCGGTCGGCGGCCAATTCGGCGGCGGCGAGGTTGGCGGGGAACTGGCCGTCGGCGATGGTCATGCTCATCGCCGTGGTGTGCGGATAGCTGCCGATCAGGTTGCGCGCCCGCAGCTCGGCGGCCGGTATGCCGGTCTGGCGGCCCGCCGCCTCGATCAGCATTTCCGTGATGTGGTTGGCCTCGGGCTTGCCGGCGCCGCGATAGGCCTCGATGGGCGCGGTGTTGGCATAGGCGCCGACCACCCGGGCATGGATGGCGGGAATCGCATAGCCGCCGCCGAAGGCGGTGCCGGCCGAATTGGTCGGGCAGGCGGGGCCGTTGGGCGAGGCGAAAGCGCCCAGCTCGGCCACCGCCTCCACCTGCAGCGCCAGGAAGCGGCCCGCGGCGTCCAGTGCCAGCACCGAATCGCTGTGATAGGCGCGGCCATGGGCGGAGGCCGCGAAGTCCTCGGCCTGTTCCGCCACCCAGCGCACCGGCCGGCCCAGGCGCTTCGCGCCCAGCAGCAGGCCCACATGCTCCGCGAAGGGCACGTTCTTCACGCCGAAGCCGCCGCCGACATCGGGCACCACCAGCCGCAGCTCCGCCTCGGGCACGCCCAGGGATTGGGCCAGCTGCCGGCGCATGCCGTGCACGGCCTGGCCATTGACGTGCAGCGTGCCGTTCGGCGTGGCGAGGGCCGCGCGCGGCTCGATCGGCGCGCAGGTCACGCGCTGGTTGGCCAGGGCCAGCCGCACCACATGCGCGGCGCCCGCGATGGCGGCCTGGGTCGCGGCCGCGTCGCCCTTCTGCCAGGTGAAGGCCAGATTGCCCGGAATGGCGGCGTGCAGCTGCGGCGCGCCATCGGCCAGGGCGGCATGCGGCCCGGTCACGGCGGGCAGGGTGTCGTAATCCACGATGATCGCCTCGGCGGCGTCGCGCGCGGCCTCGGGGGTCTCGGCGAAGACGAAGGCCACGGCCTGGCCCACATGATGCACGATGCCCTCGGCCAGGATGGGGCGCTCGGCCAGCGCCAGCGGCACGCCGATATTGGCCGGGCAGGGCAGGGGGCCGATGCCCGCCAACTCGGCCGCCGTCAGCACCAGCGCGGCCTGGGCGCCCGAAATATCGACGGACAGGATGCGCGCATGGGCATGCGGGCTGCGCAGCACCGCCATATGCAGCGCCCCCGGCGCCGCCAGGTCGGCCACATAGCGGCCCTGGCCCGTCAGGAAACGCGCATCCTCCACCCGGCGGAGTGACTGGCCGATATAACCCATTGAAGCGCGCCCCAGGCAGTTGCGGCGCCCATTGTCGCGTCTATGGTGCGTCCATGGAAGACGTCGATGTGGTGGTGGCGGGGGCCGGCGTGGTCGGTCTCGCCATCGCGCGAGCCTTTGCAACGGCAGGCCGCGAAGTGATCCTTCTCGATGCGAATGAGGGCATCGGGACGGAAACGAGTTCCCGCAACAGCGAGGTGATCCACGCGGGGATCTACTACCCCAAGGGCAGCCTGATGGCGCGCTACTGCGTGGAGGGGAAGAAGAAACTCTACGCCTACTGCAAGGAACGCGGCATTCCGCATTCCAACTGCACCAAGCTGATCGTGGCGACCAGCGAGGCGGAGGCGGGGCAACTCGCCTCGATCCAGGCCAAGGCGGCGGAGAACGGGGTCGATGACCTGACCTTCCTGTCGGCGCGGGAGGCCGCGGCGATGGAGCCGTCGCTGGTCTGTACCGCCGCGCTGCTGAGCCCCTCGACCGGCATCATCGACAGCCATTCCTACATGTTGAGCCTGCAGGGCGATGCCGAGAATGCGGGTGCCGTCAGCGTGTTCTTCTCGCCCGTCATCGGCGGGCGGCTGACGGAACAGGGCGCGGAGCTGGAGATCGGCGGGCCGGAGCCGATGCGGCTGCGGGCGAAGCTGTTCATCAACAGCGCCGGGCTGCATGCGCCGAAGCTGGCCTCGGCGCTGCAGGGGCTGGATCCCGCGCTGGTGCCGCGCGCCTATTACGCCAAGGGCAACTACTTCACCCTCTCGGGCAAGAACCCCTTCACCCGGCTGATCTATCCGGTGCCGGTGCCCGGCGGCCTGGGCACGCACCTCACGCTCGATCTCGGCGGGCAGGCCAAGTTCGGCCCGGATGTGGAATGGGTGGACGGGCTGGATTACGAGGTCGATCCCGCACGCGGCGAGAGCTTCTATGCCTCGATCCGCCGCTGGTGGCCGGAACTGCCTGATGGCTCGCTCTCACCCGGCTATTCGGGCATCCGCCCCAAGATCGTGCCGCCCGAGATCGCGAAGCAGGACTATGTGATCCAGGGGCCGAAGGTGCATGGGCACAACTGCCTGATCAACCTGTTCGGCATCGAGAGCCCGGGCCTCACCTCCTCCCTGGCTATCGGGGATGCGGTGCTGGAACTGGCAGGCTGATCTCGAAGCAGGTGCCGGTTTCGGCCGGCACCAGGGCGATGCTGCCGCCCGCGGCTTCCAGCATGCTGCGCACGATGGGCAGGCCGAGGCCGGTGCCGCCGGTGTCGCGGGCCGTGGTGAAGAAACGTTCAAAGACACGCGCGGCATTCGCCGCGGAAATGCCCCGGCCGTTGTCGGCGACGCGCAGGATCACACGGTCGCCCTCGATGCGGCCGGTGACGCTGCTGACCGCACCCGGCCCCGCATGCTGGCGGGTGTTGTCCCGCAGATTGCCCAGCACGGCGCGCAGTGTCTCGGCGGGAATCGCGACCTCGGCATCCGGCAGGTCCGCCTGCACGTCGCGCAGGTTGCACCGGCCGCCGTCGCGCGGGGGCGGGGCCTCGGCGCGCGCCAGTTCCAGCAGGCGGCGCACCAGCCGGTCCAGCCGCTCCACATCGCCCTGGGCCTGGGCCAGGAAGCGGGCGCGGTCGGCCTCGGGCATCTCGTCCTGCAACAGTTCCAGCGCGCCGCGCAGGGCGGCGAGCGGCGTCTTGAACTCGTGGCTGACCTCGGCGGCGAAACCGCCGATGTAGTCGGCGCGGTGCTGCAATGTGCCCGCCATGGCCTGGATGGCGGCGGACAGCTCATCGGCCTCACGCACGGCGCTGCGGCGCACGCGGCCGGGCGGCAGGCGGCCGCCGGCCGCGACCAGCCGCGCGCGGTCCGCCACATCCCTGATCGGGCGGCTGACGGTATAGGAGATGACGAAGGCCAGGGCGCCCGCCACCAGCAGCAGCACCAGCACCAGCCCCGCGATGTGCCACCGCTTGCCATAGAGCGCCTGGTCAACGCCGGGCGGCGTGCGGGAGAGCAGGACCGCGCCGATCACCTCTCCCTGCTCCAGCACCGGATGGGCCACGAACACCCGGATGCTGCCGCTGCGGCTGAGACTGGTAGCGCCCCTGGGCTGGTCCCCCGCCACGACGCGGGCCCGCAGCACGGAGATCGGCTGGCCTTGCAGGGCGGCCGCGACCTCGGGCTGGGCGGCGAGGGAGAGGCCCAGCTCCTCGCGGCTGCTGGCCACGACCACCCCCTGGCGGTCCAGCACGCGCATGGCGGCCAGCGTCACGCGCTGGGCCTCCGCCAGCACGGGCTGCAATTCGCGGCCGATGGCGGCGGCACGGGGGTCGGGCGGCGTGCCGGGAATGCCGTCGAAGGGCGGCGGCAGCACCGGGTCGCGCGCCAGGTCCAGCTGGACGGGGCGCGGCAGCATGGTGGCGGGCGGCAGGGGCGCGTCGGGGCCGGCCCATTGCGCACGGAACACCGCCGCGATCACCGCCGCCTGGCCGATCAGCTCGGTCTCGGTCTGGCGCACCAGTGCGCTCTCATAGACCTTCAGCAGCCACAGCCCGCCCAGCGGCGCCACCAGCAGCGCCAGGTTGGCCGCCAGCAGCACGGTGCGGATGCGCGGCTTACGCCGAGAAGCGGTAGCCGAGGCCATGCACGGTTCCGATGGGCTCGCCGCCGAGGGCGGCGAATTTCTGCCGGATATGGCGGATATGGCTGTCGATGGTGCGGTCGCTGACCACGCGGCGGTCGGGGTAGGCGATGTCCATCAGCATGTCCCGCGTGAAGACCCGGCCGGGGGCAGCGGCCATGGCGCGCAGAATGGCGAATTCCGTGACGGTCAGGGCGACCGGCTGGTCCTGCCAGAAGGCCTCATGCCGGTCCGGCAGCAGGCGCAGGGGGGAGGTGGCCGGCGGTGGGGCCTCAGGGGCTGTCGGGCTCTGGCGGCGGCGCAGCACGGCGCGCACCCGGGCCACCACCTCACGCGGGCTGAACGGCTTGGTCACATAGTCGTCGCCGCCCAGTTCCAGCCCCAGGATGCGGTCCACCTCCTCATCGCGTGAGGAGAGGAAGATCACCGGCAGATCGCCCGCGCGGCGGATCTCGCGGCAGACATCCGTGCCGTTCATCTCCGGCATCGTCACGTCAAGCAGCACCAGGTCCGGCGATTCGCGGGTGACGGCGGCCAGCGCCGCGGCACCATCCGCGGCCTCGGCGGTGGCGAAGCCGTCCCGTGCCAGCGCGAAGCACAGCACGCTGCGGATATGCGGGTCGTCGTCCACCACCAGGATCTTGGCCATCGCCGATGTTCTGCACCGAATCTGCACCGACTTTCCACCCCGGCTGCACGCGCGCTCCGTCAGGGCTGCACGGCGCGCCGGCAGTCTGGCCCTTCATCGAGGAAGGAGGGCCGCCATGGCCGAGACCGAAACCCAGCCGCCGCGCGAACCCATTCCCGCCCCGGCCCGCAAGCTGATGGCCGTGGGCGGCGTGCTGGCGGCGCTGATGGTGCCGACGCTGCTCATCAACGGGCTGGTCCGGGAACGCGAGGGCCGGCAGAGATCCGTCAGTGACGCCATCGCGCAGAGCTGGGGCCCTGACCAGATGGTGACCGCACCCGTGCTGGTCGTGCCCTGGCAGGCGCCGCCCGTCCAGCCCGGCGCCCCCGTGCGCGAGGGAGAGCTGGTGCTGCCGCCGGAGGAGCTGCGCGCCGATGCGGTGCTGGCACCGGAGGAGCGCCGGCGCGGGCTGTTCAGCGCCACCGTCTATACCGCGCGGCTGCAATTCGCCGGTCAATTCCAGCTGCAGCGTCTTCGGGTGGCGCAGGTGCCGGAGGCCGAGCTGCGCTGGCAGGACGCGCACCTGATGGTCGGCAGCAACGGCATGCGGATGGGCGGCGTGGCGCCGAGGCTGCGCTGGGGCGAGGCGGCGCCGGATGCGGAGGAAACCTTCGTGATGGGCGGCGCCTGCGGCCGGCGCACCGCGCTGCGCTGGAATGCCGGCCTCGACGGCCCGCCCGAGCCCGGGCGCCGGATCGCCTTCGACCTGCGCATGGCGCTGCGGGGCAGCGAGGCCCTTCATGTGCTGCCGCTGGCAGGGCGCAGCCATGTGACGATGCAGGCCGCCTGGCCCACCCCCAGCTTCGTCGGCGGTGACCTGCCGGAACGCAGCGAGGTCACGCCCGACGGCTTCAGCGCGGAATGGCGTGGCGGCGCGGGGCAGGTGCTGCCGGTGCAGGGCAGCGTCAACTGCCAGTTGGACACCGCCCAGGCGGTGGGCGTGGAATTGCTGCAGGCGGTGCCGACCTATCGGATGGTGAACCGGGCTTCGAAATACGCCCTGTTCTTTCTCGCCCTGGCCTTCATGACCTGCGGATGCTTCGAGATGCTGGCCCGGGTGCGGGTGCATGTCGTGCAATACGCGCTGCTCGGCGCCTCGGTGGTGATGTTCCCCCTGCTGCTGCTGGCGCTGGGTGAGGCGGTGGGCTTCGCGGCGGCCTATGTGCTGACGGCCGCGGCGGTGGTGCTGCAGTCAGGCGCCTTTGTGGGGTCGGTGACGCGACGACGCGGCCTGGGGCTCGCCATGGGCGGGGTGCTCTCGGGGCTGTTCGGCTTCCTGTACGTGGTGCTGAGCCTGGAGGCGCTGTCCCTGCTGGTGGGCACCATGGCGCTGTTCGCGGTGCTGTCGGTGGTGATGGCGCTGACCCGGCGGGTTGAGTGGGGCCGGTGAAACGCTGGCTGGCGGTGCTGGCCGTGGCGTCGGTGGGGATCGGGCTGCGCCTGATCCCAGTGGGTTTGCCTTGGGAGCTGACGAAGTACGGCGGTTCCCTGGCCTGGGGCGCCATGTTCGGGCTGCTCGGTCGGATGGTGGCCCCCCGCTGGGCTCCGTGGCCCGCCCTGTGGGTGTTGCTGGCGGGAGAAATGCTCAAGCTGGTGCAGGATTCGTGGCTGGTCGCGCTGCGGGCGAATCCGGTGGCGGGCTTCCTGCTGGGGCGCACGTTCTCCTGGTGGGCGGTGCTGGCCTACGCCGTGGGCGCTCTACTGGTCGAAATCCTGGAGCGCCGCCCCAAGGCCCGCCGGACTGAGGGCGGCTGGGACGATCTTCTCCCCGTTCTGGGTCTCCGGCCGCACGGCGGCCGGCGGCGCCCATAAGGCAGTGTTGCCGGGCGACCCAGCGGCGCGCCGTAAGCCAAGGCGGCGGATGCCGCCGCCCGGCGCCTGAGGGCAAATATATAGGCATTATGCCGGCCGGCCTTCGGCGGCCGGCATAATGCGCCCGGCAGGACTCGAACCTGCAACCAAACCGTTATGAGCGGTCCGCTCTAACCATTGAGCTACAGGCGCATACACCCCATGTGTCGCGCAAGGGACGGCATGCCGCAAGATGGCTGGACAAATCAGCCCGCAACGTGCAAACCCCGCCCCGAATTACAGATTCACAGGTAGCAGCCCACGGGCCGTGCGGAATGACGCGCATGCCCGTTCTTGGTCATGGAGGCCCCTCGTGGCACGCACCCCTCTCGAGCGTATCCGCAATATCGGCATCACCGCGCATATCGACGCCGGCAAGACGACCACGACGGAGCGCATCCTCTACTACACGGGCAAGTCGCATAAGATCGGCGAAGTCCATGACGGTAACACCACCACCGACTACATGGCGCAGGAGCGTGAGCGCGGCATCACGATCACTTCCGCGGCCGTGACGGCCGAGTGGAAGGACTACCGCATCAACGTCATCGACACCCCGGGCCACATCGACTTCAACATCGAAGTGAACCGCTCGCTGCGCGTGCTCGACGGCGCGGTGTTCATCATCGAGGGCGTGGCCGGCGTGCAGCCGCAGTCCGAGACCAACTGGCGCCTGGCCGACCGCTACAACGTGCCGCGCCTGATCTACATCAACAAGCTGGACCGCACCGGCGCCGATTTCTATCGCGCCGCCGACACGCTGACGGAAAAGCTCGGCATCAACTGGGTTGCCCTGCAGCTGCCGATCGGCATCGAGGACAACCTGAAGGGCATCGTCGACCTGGTCGAGATGAACGCCGTGGTGTGGCAGGGCGATGAGCTCGGCGCGAAGTTCGACATCGTCGAAATCCCGGCCGACATGAAGGAAAAGGCCCAGGAATGGCGCGAGAAGATGCTCGACGCCGTGGTGGCCGCCGATGACGAGGCGATGGAGAAGTACCTGGAGGACGGCGACGTTCCCACGGACATCCTGAAGCGCGCCATCAAGAAGGGCACCATCAGCGGCGAGTTCCGCCCGGTGGTCTGCGGTTCGTCCTTCAAGAACAAGGGCGTGCAGCCCCTGCTCGACGCGGTGATCGACTACCTGCCTTCCCCCGTGGACATCGAAGGCATCAAGGTCGCCCCGGAAGAGGGCCAGGACGAGACGGCCGAGCGCCGCGTGATCCCGGCTGACGAGAACGCGCCGTTCGCGGGCCTCGCCTTCAAGATCATCAACGACAAGTACGGCAACCTGACCTTCGTTCGCGTGTATCGCGGCGTGCTGCGCTCCGGCGACACCGTCATGAACACGACGAAGGAGGGCAAGGAGCGTGTGGGCCGCATGTTCCAGATGCACGCCGACAAGCGCGAAGAGATCAAGGAAGTGTTCGCGGGCGACATCGCGGCCTTCGTGGGCCTGAAGGACACCGGCACGGGTGACACGCTGGCCTCCTCCGAGGACCCGGTGGTGCTCGAGCGCATGGCCTTCCCGGTGCCCGTGATCGACATCTCCGTCGAGCCCAAGACCAAGGAAGGCATCGAGAAGATGACCCTTGGCCTGCAGAAGCTCGCCGGTGAGGATCCCTCGCTGCGCCTGAAGACCGACCAGGAAACCGGCCAGACCATCCTGTCCGGCATGGGCGAGCTGCACCTCGAGATCATCATCGACCGCCTGAAGCGCGAATACGGCGTGGACGCCAATGTCGGCGCCCCGCAGGTGGCCTATCGCGAGACGATCTCCAAGCCGCACACCGAGGTCTACACCCACAAGAAGCAGTCGGGTGGTTCGGGCCAGTACGCCGAGGTGAAGATCACCTTCGAGCCGAAGGAGCGTAACGAGGGCGTCGAGTTCGTGAACGCCATCGTTGGCGGCGCGGTGCCGAAGGAATACATCCCCGCGGTCGAAAAGGGCATCAAGGTGCAGGCCGACACCGGCGTGCTGGCCGGCTTCCCGACGGTGGACTTCAAGTACACCCTGGTGGACGGCAAGTACCACGACGTCGACTCGTCCGCGCTCGCGTTCGAAATCGCCGGCAAGGCCTGCTTCCGCGAAGGCATGAAGAAGGCCGGCCCGGTCATCCTCGAGCCGATCATGGACGTGGAAGTGACCACCCCGCAGGATCACGTCGGTGACGTGGTGGGCGACCTGAACCGTCGCCGCGGCATGATCCAGAGCCAGGACATGGCCGGCACCTCGGTCATCGTGCGCGCCCACGTGCCGCTGAAGGAGATGTTCGGCTACATCTCCAACCTGCGCGGCATGACGAAGGGCCGTGCGTCCTTCTCCATGCAGTTCCACCACTACGACCCGGTGCCGCGCAACGTCGCCGAGGAAATCATGAAGCAGAGCGCCTAACGGCCTCTGCCTCAGGGCAAAAGGAAACCCCGGTGCCGCGAGGCGCCGGGGTTTTTTTGTGATTTTCTTTTTTGAAGAAAAAGAAGCAAAAAGACTTTTCGAGCTTGTGTGGCGCCGTTGAATTCAAGCGCCACACAAGCCGATGGTTCTTTTTTACAAAAAAGAACGTCAGTCCGGCCGGATATTGTACTCGCGCACCACCCGCGCCCAGGTATCCATCTGCTCGTCCAGGAAGCGCCCGAATTCCTCGGCGCCCGCGCCCGAGACCTTCACGCCGAACTGCTCCGTCAGGCGGTTGCGCAGCTCCGGCTGCTGCAGGGCGGCGCGGATCACCTCCTCCATGCGCTTGCGGATGGGCTCCGGCGTCGCGGACGGCGCCAGCACGCCCCAGAAGGCGCGGGCATCCACGCCCGGCACGCCCACCTCGGCGAAGGTCGGCACGTTGGGCGCGCCGGCGAAGCGCTCGGCACCCAGCGAGACGAGCGGGCGCACCTGGCCCTCACGCAGGGGCACCGCGAAGGCGGTGGGGGTGGTCACATACAGGTCGGCCTCGCCGGTGGCCGCCGCCGTCACCAGCGGCCCGCCGCCGCGATACGGCACGTGCTGGACAACGAAGTTGCCGGCCTTCTGCGCGATGGACATGCCCAGATGCGCCAGGCTGCCATTGCCGATGGTGCCGTAGGTCAGCGTATCCGGGCGCGCGCGGGCGGCTTCCAGCAGCTGCTGCCAGTTCTGCCAGGGGCGGGACTTGTGGGCCATCAGCAGGTTCGGCGTGGTGCCGACCAGGATGACCGGCGCCAAATCCTTCTTGGTGTCGAAGCCGATGTTCGGGATCAGCACCGGATTCACCACATGGGTGTCGAACACCACCGCCCAGGTGTTGCCGTCACCGGGGGCGCGGGCCACCGCCTGGGCGCCCAGCGCGGCAGAGGCGCCGGGCCGGTTCTCCACCACGCAGGGCACGCCGAAGGCCTGGGCGATGGATGGCTGCAGCAGTCGCGCCACAAGGTCCGTGCTGCCGCCCGGCGGGAAGCCGACCACCAGGCGGATGGGCCCGGACTGCGCCAGGGCGGGGGTGGCAAGACCGAGGGAAGCGCCGAAGACGGCGCGACGCGATAGCTGCATGGTACGTTCCTTGCTGGTTACTGATGTCCCGGCTCCGTGCGGGCCTTGGCCGCCGTCAGGGCACGGCGGATCTCGGCTTCGCACATCGCAAGTTCCTCCACCGCCCGGCCGCGCGTGGTGCGGCCCTCCTCGGCGATGCGCAGGCTGTCCTCGATGGTGCCGACCAGCGCGGCGTTCGCGCGCTTCACGGCTTCCATGTCGAACACCCCGCGTTCAAGTTCGGCCCGTGCCTCGGCATTGCCCTGGCGCAGGGTCTCGGCATTGGCGGTCAGCAGCTGGTTGGTCAGGTCGGTCGCGGCCTTCACCGCGGCGCCTGCCTCCTTCATGCGATGGATGGCCAGGGCCTGGGCCAGCTGCTGGCGCCACAGCGGCACGGTATTGGCCAGCACCGACTGGATCCGGGCCGACAGCGCCTTGTCGTTCTCCTGGATCAGCCGGATCGAGGGCAGGGACTGCATCGCCACCTGCCGGGTTAGGCGCAGGTCATGCACCCGGCGTTCCAGCTCGTCGCGCGCGGCGCGGGCATCGCGCAGCTTCTGGGGGGCCATCGGGTCAGCGCCCGCGGCCGCTGCCTCCAACGCGGGGATGGTCTGCGAATCGGCGCGCTTGAGGGCCAGTTCCCCGGCAGCGATGTGGTCCGCGAGGCCGTGGAACCATTCGAGCGTCGCGCCATAGAGGCGGTCCAGCCGCTCCACATCCTCCAGCAGGCGGGTGCGGTGGCGGTCCA
The DNA here is from genome assembly GCF_004005855.1 of Rhodovarius crocodyli. Lineage (GTDB taxonomy): Bacteria > Pseudomonadota > Alphaproteobacteria > Acetobacterales > Acetobacteraceae > Rhodovarius > Rhodovarius crocodyli. The sequence goes on along the minus strand of NZ_SACL01000006.1, from coordinate 118,814 downwards.
GCCGGTCCCCGATGCTCTCGATCTGCCCGCGCACGGTCTCATAGCGCATGACGATGGAGGCGACCTCATTCTGCGCGCGGCCGAACAGCCGCGCGAAGATGCCGGGCCGGTCGTTCAGCTTCGTCACGTCGAAGCCGCGCAGGGCGCCGAGCATGGCATTCAGGCTCTGCCCGGCCTCGCCCGTCTCGGCGTTCTTCGCGCCCTCCAGCATGGCATTGGCGGCGTCCTGCGCGCGCGCCTGGGTGGCCGCGCCGAAGCGCAGGATGGTGGCGGGCTCGGCCAGGTCGATCTGGTCGGCGAGTTCGGCGATGGCGGCCTCACGCGTGGGGTCGGGCTGGATCTCGCTCATGACCGGTCTTCCTTCAGGCGGTCGCTCATGACCTTCACCTGGATGTCCAGCGCCTCCGTCTCCCGCGCACGCAGGCGGATGCGCCAGTCGCGCGCGGTGGCCGCGATATCGGCCAGCAGCGGGGCCATGCGTTCCGGGGGTTCGGCGCCGGCCTCCAGCCGCTCTGCCATGCGTTCCAGCCCATCCATATGCATATTCAGGAATCGACGGGCTTCATCGGCCGAATCGGGCCTGCGTGCAATGACCATCAGCAGCTCCGACAGGCCCAGCACCGCGTCGTCCAGCCCCTCTCCCTGCGGCAGGGCGACGGCGCGGCGATGCAGATCGGCCAGGCGCTGCTCGGTCTGCTGCAGGGCAGAGGGCATGGGGCGCACGGGCTCTGGCGCCGGTGCGGGCGGGGGCGGAGGGGCAGCCTGCTCCGGAAGGTCGTCGGTCAGCAGGCGGGCGCCGGTGAAGGCGCCGAATCCGAGCATCACGGCGGCGATGGGGTGCAGATGCGCGGCCATCCCGGCCGCGATGCCGGCGGCGGCGCCCACCAGGATGGAGCCGCGCCGCGAATCGCCCGCGCGGCCCCGGCCGAAGGTCAGCGCCGCCATCATCAGCAGGCCCAGTCCGAGCGCGCTGCCGATCAGGCTGCTGGGCCGGCCCGCGAACAGGCTGATCAGCAGGTCGATCGCCAGCGGCCAGCCGAAGCCGACCACCGTCCAGACCCGCCAGCCGCGCAGAAAGGGGCTCATGGCCGAAGCCTCACCGGCGGAACATGGCAATGAAGGCGGGCAGCCAGAGGCAGAGCGTCAGCAGGCCGAAACCCAAGGAATAGCGCAGCGGACGCGGAACATCGGGCAGCATCGGCGTGGCGGCCGCTGCCCATCGGTTCCTCTCCCTGCGGCGTCGCTTGCCCATGTCTCGGAGCCCGTTGCTGCACCGCGCTTACATCGCCCCTGCGCGGCCCCGCATCAAGCACGCAGAGCATGTCGGGCGCCGATTATACCGGCGCCCGCGTCGACCGCCGCCTTCACGGAAGTGAAAAGAGGGGGAGGGGGGCTGGACAGCCGCGCCCGGGTTCCGTATTTCCCGGGCCGTCGCCCGGATAGCTCAGTTGGTAGAGCATGCGACTGAAAATCGCAGTGTCGCTGGTTCGATTCCGGCTCCGGGCACCACTCGCTTCCCTCTCCTTCGGCAGACCAGTCGCACGGCAGCATCCATGCTGTCAGACCGGCGGCTTTTGAGGCCTTCGCCCGTCTGCTAGAGCGTCGCCATGCTCGATTTCTCCCCTTTGCGCGTCGTGGTGCTGGGCGACGTGATGCTGGACCGCTTCCTCTACGGGGATGCGGGCCGCCTCTCGCCGGAGGCGCCGGTGCCCGTGGTGCGCCGCCGCCGCACCGACAGCATGCCCGGGGGCGCCGCCAATGTCGGGCGCAACCTGCTGGCGCTGGATGGCCAGGCCGCCGTCATCGGCCTGATCGGCGAGGATGCCGAGGGGCAGGAACTCACCGCGCTTGTCGGCCGTTGCGCCCATCTGGTCGGGTCCGCCCGCCGCACCAGCAGCAAGCTGCGTGTGATCGCGGCGCAGCAGCAGGTGGTGCGGGTGGATGACGAGAACACCGCGCCCGCGACGGAGGAGGAGCGGGCGGCCCTGCTGCGGACGCTGGGCATGGTCCTGCCCGGGGCAGGCGCGCTGGTTCTGTCGGATTACGGCAAGGGCGTGCTGACGCCGGGCGTCGCCGCCGATGCCATCGCCATGGCGCGCCAGGCGGGCGTGCCCTGCCTGGTGGACCCCAAGGGCCGCGACTACAGCCATTATGCCGGGGCCGACGCCCTGACCCCCAATGCCCGCGAACTGGCCGAGGCCACGGGCATGCCGGTCGCCTCGGATGCCGAGTGCGAGGCCGCGGCCCGCCGCCTGCTGGCGCAGGTGCGGGTCGGCGCCATCCTGGTCACCCGCAGTGAGCGCGGGATGATGCTGGTCCCGCGCGACGCCCCGGCGCAATCGGTCCCCGCCCAGGCGCAGGAGGTGTTCGACGTCTCGGGCGCCGGGGATACCGCCATCGCCACGCTGGCGCTGGCCGTGGCGTCCGGCAGGCCGCTCGGGGCCGCCATGCGGCTGTCGAACGCCGCGGCCGGTGTCGTGGTCAGCAAGCTCGGCACCGCCACCTGCTCCGCGGCCGAGCTGGAACTGGCGCTGCGGCGGCAGGAGGGCTCAGCCGGCGGGCTGATCAACTGGGCCCAGGCGCGCGCGCTGACGCAGGAATGGCAGCGGCGGGGCCTGCGGGTGGGCTTCGCGAACGGATGCTTCGACCTGCTGCACGCCGGCCATGTCCGCATGCTGCAGGCCGCCCGCACCCATTGCGACCGGCTGGTGGTGGCGCTGAACGACGATGCCTCGGTCAGCCGCCTCAAGGGACCGACCCGGCCGCTGAACACGCTGGAGGATCGGGCCGTGGTCATCGGCGCCCTGTCCGCCGTGGATGCCGTGATCGGCTTCGCGGAGGACACCCCGCTGGAGGCCATCCTGGCCCTCCGGCCCGATCGCCTGTTCAAGGGGCAGGACTACACCATCGACCAGGTGGTGGGCGCGCCCGAGGTCGCAGGCTGGGGCGGTGAGACGGTGCTGCTGGAACTGCTGCCCGGGCGCTCGACCACGGCGCTGGTGCAGAAGGCGAAAAGCTAGAGCAGGGGAACCCGCGCCGCGGCCAGCACATTCACCTGCGCCGCGCCCGCGCCCCGCAGCGCCAGCGCGCAGGCCTCGGCCGTCGCGCCCGAGGTCAGCACGTCATCCACCAGCAGCACCCGCCGCCCGGCCACCTGCGCGGCATGGCGCGGCGCCAGGCGGATCGCGCCCTCCAGCTCAGCGCGCCGCGCCACGGCGCCCAATTCCCCGAGCGGGCGGGTGTGCCGCGCGCGGCGCAGGGCGTCCGGGATGCAGGGCTTGCCCGAGAGGCGGGCGAGATGCCGCGCCAGCAGCGCGGACTGGTTGTAGCGCCGCGCCAGCAGCCGCCGCCAATGCAGCGGCACGGGCAGCAGCAGATCGGCCTCGCGCAGCAGATCCGTCCCGGCACGGGCCATGTGGCGGGCCAGGGGCAGGGCCAGCTCGGTCCGGTCGCCGTGTTTCATCGGCAGCAGCAACGCCCGCGCGCCGTCATCATAGACGAGCGCCGCGCGCGCGCGGTCGAACAGCGGCGGGCGCCGGTCGCAGGCCTCGCAGGTCCCGATCCCGGCATGAGGCAGCGGAATGCCGCAGCGCGCGCAGAGCGGCGCCGCCGCGAAGGTCAGTTTCCTGAAGCAATCGGCGCATTGCGTGCCCTGGTCGAGCACGGGCGCCTCACAGGTGAGGCAATGGGGGGGCAGCGCCGCATTCAGCAGCCCCCCCAGCAGTCGCCTAAAGCCGGCCGAAGCCTGCATCGCCGTCGCGCTCCACCTCATGCACCAGGTCGATCTCCCAGGAGAGGTATTCGCGCATCGCTTCCTCGATGCCGGTGTTCCGGTCATAGGGGCGCAGGTAGAAGTCGATGCAGGCGGCATCCGCCGGCACCTGGCGATCGGCCTCCAGCCGGTGGCCGGCGGCGGCCCAGGCCGCGGTCCCGCCCTCCAGCACCCGCACCGGCGCCGAGGTCAACGCCGCCAGGTCGGCGGCGGCGAGGTGGGCCAGCGCCTCACGCGGGGCGGTCACGACGACCAGCGGCACGCCGGCCGGCGGGGCCGAGAGCCGCGTGCGCACACCCCATTCGGCACCCGGGATATGGCCGTCCCGGAAGTCGATGCTGCGGGCGAGGTCGATCACATGGGCGCCGGGGCGCGCCGCCAGCTCCGCCACCGAGATGGTGGGGGCGGGCGGCACGGCGGGGGCGGGCTCGGGGCCGGTTTCCAGGGGGGCGGCCGCGCCTTCCAGCACGAACACCTCCCACCCGCCCAGCAGCCGAAGCCAGGCGGCCGACATGCGGGCGCGGGCGCCGTCGCCCAGATCCGTCAGCACGATGCGGGCGCGGCGCACCGCCACCCACTGGTCGGTCGCCTGGACCAGCTGGCCGCCCGGCGCATGGCGGAAGCCCGGCAGATGGCCCGCCTGGTATTCGGCCGGCGCGCGCACATCCAGGCAATAGGTGGTGCGGGACGCATCGGCCCGCAGGGCGGCCAGCCCGGCGGCGTCGATGGTCTTCACCCCCGTCTCACGCGCGAAATTGCCGGCGCGTTCCAGGGCGAGCGCCGCCCCGGGCGGCGTGCCGGGCGTGTAGCTGCGGGTCTTGCCGCGATCGCAGGTGAAGCCCGCCAGCTCCCACCCCATGGTGCCGTTGCGCAGCGCCACGATGCGGTTGGGCACGCCCGCGCGGCGCAGGCTTTCGGCCCCCATGATGCTGCGGGTGCGGCCGGCGCAGTTGATCACGATGGTGGTGTCGGCATCGGGCGCGAATTCGCCGATGCGGTAGACCAGCTCGCCGCCCGGCACGCTGATGGCGCCGGGGATCGACATGCGGCGGTATTCGTCGAGCGGCCGGCTGTCCAGGATCACCATGGGCTTGCCGGAATCCATCAGCGCCTTCAGCTCGGGCGGGTCCAGGCTCTCGGTGCCGTAATGGTGCTCGGCCCATTCGCCGAAGGCCTTGGAGGGCACGTTCACGCCGGAGAACAGGACATGGCCCGCGGCCTTCCAGCCCGGTGCGCCGCCTTCCAGCACATGCACATCGCTGTAGCCCTGGCCTGTCAGCCAATGCGCCAGGGTGGCGGCATAGCCTTCGCCGCCATCGGTGCAGACGATGCGGGTGGCCTTGCGCGGCACCAGGTTGGGCGCGCGCAGCTCCTTCTGCGACAACGGGCAGGGGATGGCCCAGAACAGGTGGGAACGGCCGAACTCACCTTCCTCGCGCGCGTCGAGGATGGCGAGTTCGTCACCGTCCCCGATCCACGCCTTGAGCGTGGCCGGGGAGACCTGCATCACGCCTTGGCCTGCTGCGTCGCCTTCATGAAGTTCTTGTTGTAGGGCACGATCTCGCCCGTATCGGCCATATAGGCCTTGCGGCCGTCCAGCTGCTCCAGCGACAGGCCGTACATGTGCAGGTGGCGGGTCGGCACGGCGCCCGTGGTGTGGATGGAGTGGATGGCATCCGGCATGAAGGCGATGCCGCGGCCGGGCTCCACCATCACCTCATGGTCCACCACCAGGGCGCAGCGCTCAGGGTCGGTGCCGTCATCGGTGCGGCGATAGACCTTGTTCAGCTCCTGCCCGTCCACGGCCACGACGACGGCCCAGGTGGTGTGGTCGTGCGGCTTGGTCTCGTTGCCGGGGTTCAGGGCGTTCAGGTACAGCGCGAAGGTGCCGCCCTCATCCATCTGCATCAGATAGCGGTTGCTGCCCTTCTCGCCGTTCGCGGGGGGCGGGAACTCGCCGGCGGGGAACAGGTGCTCCTGGGCGGCGAGCGCCATCAGCTCCTCGCGGAACTTGGACAGGCTGGCGGGGGTCACGCCCTCGGCGGCCTCGATGGCGCGGATGCGCTCGACGGTGGCGGAAACCTTGGCGGCCCGTGCGGCCTTGATGTCAGTCGCGTTCATTGTCGCGTCTCCCCAATAATCGGTCGGCCAGCATAGGCCCGGGGAGGCTTCAGGCGGAAGAGCCGTCCCGGCAGACGAAGCACAGCTTGTTGCCGTCCGGGTCGCGGAGATAGGCGCCATAATAATCAGGGGTGTAGTGCGGGCGCAGGCCGGGCGGGCCCTCGCAGGTGCCGCCCATGGCCAACCCGGTGGCATGGGCCGCATCCACCGCCGCCCGGCTGGGGGCGTTGAACGCCACCATGGTGCCGTTGCCCGGCGCCGCCAGCGCGCCGTTGAACGGCAGCGTCACGCACAGCAGGGGGCGGTCGTGGTCGGGGTGCTTCCAGGCGGCCCAATCGGCCTCTCGGAACTTCCGCACCAGCCCGATCCGGCCCAGCACCGCGTCATGGAACGCGACAGCGCGGTCCAGGTCGGCGGTGCCCAGGCAGACATGGCTGATCATCGGCTATCAGCCATCAGCTATCCGCGCGGGGCAGCCAGGGGATGTTGCCGATCTCGATGCCCTCGTCGCGCAGCGCCTCGGCCTCCGCCTCGGTGGCCTCGCCATAGATGCCGCGCTCATCGGCGTCGCCATTGTGGATGCGGCGGGCTTCCTCGGCGAACTGGTTGCCGACGTAGTCGCAGTTCTTCTCGACCTCGGCGCGCATGCGCTGCAGCAGTGAGACGAGCTCGGCCGGCATGGCCTTGGGCGCCACCGCCTTGGTGGGGGCCGGGGCTGCCTCGGCCGGGGCGGGTGCCGGCACGGCATCCGGGCGGCCCTTGGCGCCGGGCACCCTGGCCACGGCAGGGGCCATCAGCGCCTTCTCGACCTTGGCCGAGCCGCAATGCGGGCATTCCACCAGCCCGGCCCTGGCCTGGCTCTCGAAGGCATCGCTGCTGCGGAACCAGCTGTCGAACTGGTGGCCGCTATCGCAGCGGAGGGAAAAACTGATCATCTCCTTGGTATCCTGACATAGTGCGGTCGTCTGTCTGACATATAGCGTGCCACGGCGCGTAATCGAGGGCCATGCCCTCTTGGGCAATGGGGATAAGCCGTCCTAGGCTGCCGCCCGAGGAGACATATCCATGCATCTGACGTTGAACGGCCGCGCGGCGCTCATCACCGGCGGCTCCAAGGGGCTCGGCCTCGCCATGGCCACGGCCTTCGCCCAGGCGGGCGGGCATGTGGCGCTCGTCGCACGCGGCGCCGAGGATCTGGAGAAGGCCGCGGCCTCCATCCGCGCGGTGGCCCCCGCCGCCAAGGTCGCCGCGGTGCCCGCCGACATCCGCAGCCTGGACGGCTGCAACGCCGCCTTCGCCGCCGCCGAAAAGGCGCTGGGCCAGATCGACATCCTGGTGAACAACGCCGGCACCAGCCAGCGCGGCCCGTTCATGACGATCGACGAGGCGCTGTGGGAAGACGACCTCAACCTGAAGCTGATGGCCGCCGTGCGGCTGTGCCGCGCCGCCATCCCGGGCATGAAGGCGCGCAAGTGGGGGCGCATCATCAATGTGCTGAACATCGGGGCGAAGGCGCCGCTCGCGACCTCCACCCCCACCAGCGTCAGCCGCGCCGCCGGCATGGCGCTGACCAAGGCGCTCGCGAACGAGTTCGCCCCCGACAACATCCTGGTGAACGCCATGCTGGTCGGCATCATCGAAAGCGACCAGTGGGTGCGCCGCCACGCCGCCGACAACCGGGGCCTGTCCTGGGAGGAATGGAAGGCCGAGCAGGGCAAGTCCGTGCCGCTCGGCCGCATCGGCAAATCCGAGGAATTCGCCGCCCAGGCGCTGCTGCTGGCGAGCGAGATGGGCGGATACATCACCGGGACGGCCATCAATGTGGATGGCGGTAAAAGCCCGGTGGTGTGAAGGACCGGGGGGCTTTGCCCCCGGACCCCCAGCAAGGGGCGCTGCCCCTTGCATCCCCGCCAGGACCGTAGCGGCCCTGGACCCCAGGGACTTGGCGCATGATCCGGCCAAGGTTTTTCTCATTGAAAATTATAATGAAATTGGTGCCGCTCCTATCAAGATGGGGCGCCAAACTCTTATCAGGTCCAGGAGATATTATCTCCTGGTGGGGGTGTCGGGGGCAAAGCCCCTGACTTGGGGGTTCCGGGGGCAAAGCCCCCGCTCTCTGCCCAACCCGCGTGCACACGCTGCGGCGCGTCATTCTTTCCCGGCGATTTATGGTTTCCCTCCGGGCCTCACCTGCGCTGACATCCCACCCGACCGAGGCATCCCAAGGGGGCATCCGATGAAGTTCAACCGCAGGCAGGGCTTTCAGGCCGCCGCAGCCGCCGGCGTGGCCGCCACCGCCGCCCCGCGTGAGGCGATGTCCCAGACCCGTGCGGAGACGCTGCGCCAGGTGATGGGCGGCGTGATCAACTCGCTGGACGCCACCATGCTGGGCGGCACGCGTGAGGGCTTCGGCCTGGTCATGAACACCTATGACCGGCTGTGCTCCATGGGCCGCAAGCCGGTCTCCACGGGCGGCTTCACCTTCGACCTCGACAACATCCGGGGTGAACTGGCCGAGCGCATCGACCGCTCCGCCGACGGCCTGACCTACACCTTCCACATCCGCCAGAACGCCACCTGGCATGACGGCACGCCCGTGACGGCCGAGGACGTGAAGTGGTCGCTCGACCGCTCCGTCTCCGCGCGCTCGCTGGCGCCGCCGCAGATGTCCATGTCCTCCTACACCTCGCCCGACCAGTACAAGATCGTCGGTGAGAAGACGGTCGAGGTGAAGCTGCCGCGCTCGGACCGCCTCGCACTCGGTAACCTGTCCACGCCTTACGCCATGATGATCAACTCCAAGCTCGCGAAGCAGCACGCGACGTCGGATGATCCCTGGGCGATCAACTACCTGAAGGAAAACCAGGCGGGCGGCGGTGCCTACATCGTCGAAAGCCACCGCCCCGGGCAGCAGCTGCAGCTGCGCCGCAACGACAATTGGAAGAACGGCCTGAACGGCGAGCTTCCGTATTTCCGCCGCATCATCATGCAGACCGTGCCCGAGGCCGCGACCCGCGCGTCCCTGGTCGAGCGCGGCGACGCCGACCTGTGCATCGACCTGGCCGCCAGCGACGTGCCGGCCATCGAGCAGCGTAACCGCGCCAAGGTGGTGGCCATCCCGCAGGGCAACACCTTCCAGTGCATCGTGTTCAACACGCGCGTGGCACCCTTCGACAACCCCAAGGTGCGCCGCGCCTTCGCGCTCGCGCTGCCCTATGACGCGATGTTCCAGGCGGCGCTGTTCAGCCGCGGTTCCAAGTATTACGGCGCGAGCTGGACCCAGGCCCCGAACGGCCTGTTCCCGCAGCCGCTGGGCGTGAACCAGGACCTGGACCGCGCGAAGGCGCTGCTGGCCGAGGCCGGCTTCCCGAACGGCCTCGAGACCACCTTCACCTACGCCGTGTCCATGAGCGCCTTCGTGGACCCGATGGCCGCCCTGTTGCAGGAGGCACTGGGCCGCATCGGCGTGCGCGTCGCGATCCAGAAGCTGCCGGACGCGCAGATCGGCACGCTGATCGTCGAGCGCCGGCTGCCCTTCTTCACCGACCTCGGTTCCGCCTGGCTGCCGTCCCCCGACTACTTCTTCCGCCTGTATTATTCGGGCGAGACACGCTGGAACTACTCCGGCTGGCAGAATGCCGAGGTGACGGCGATGGCGCAGGAGGCCCGCTTCACCATCGACCAGGCGCGCTATGACGACATCTGCCGCCGCATGATCGACATCAGCCTGGAGCAGATGCCGCACGTCATGCTGTGGTCCGGCAACCATGAGGCGGTGATGGCCAAGAACATCGAGGGCTACACCTACTGGTTCCATCGCATGGTCGACTGGCGTGACCTGAAGCGCAGCTGATGCGGGCGCTGAAGTCTGTCGGCGTGCGGGTGGGGCGGCGTCTCGTCGCCTCGGTGCCCGCTCTGCTGGGTGTGGTGGTGTTCACCTTCGTGCTGATGCGCGTGCTGCCCGGTGACCCCGCGGTGTTCTTCGCCTCCGGCCCCAATGCCGGCCAGGCGGAGATCCAGATGATCCGCGAGCAGATGGGCCTCGATCGGCCGGTGCATGAGCAGCTGATCCGCTATTTCTCCGAGATCGGGCGCGGGCAGCTGGGGCGGTCGATGACGACCGGCCAGGCGGTGGTGGCCGATCTGCGGGAGCGGCTGCCGGCCTCGCTGGAACTGACGCTGGTGGCGCTGATCCTGGCGCTGGGGGCGGCGATACCTTTGGGCATATTGGCGGCGCTGCGGCCCAATTCGCCGCTGGATCACGTCGTGCGCTTCGTGTGCAGCATGGGCGTGTGCGTGCCGACCTTCGTGTCGGGGCTGCTGCTGATCTATGTGTTCTATGTGGTGCTGGGCATCGCGCCGGATCCCACCGGGCGCATCGACATCTTCGCCGCCAGCCCCCCGGACATCACGGGCTTCCTGCTGCTCGACTTCGCCATCACCGGCGATTGGGAAGGCTGGCGCGCCGCCGCCGGGCAGATCATCCTGCCTGCCTGCACCATGGCGCTGTTCGTTCTCGCCCCGCTGGCGCGCATGACGCGCGCCTCGATGCTGGCAGTCCTCGGCAGCGACTTCATCCGCACCGCGCGCAGCATCGGCCTGTCGCGGTGGAAGGTGATCGTGGTGCATGGGCTGCGCAACGCGCTGCTGCCGGTCATCACCATCACCGGCATCGTGTTCTCGACCATGCTGGGCGCCAATGTGCTGGTGGAGAAGGTGTTCTCCTGGCCCGGCGTCGGCTCCTACGCCCTCGATGCGCTGCTGGGGTCCGACTACGCGCCCGTGCAGGGCTTCGTGCTCATGATGGCGCTGGCCTTCGTCGTGGTTAATCTGCTGATCGACGTGCTGTACGGCATCGCCGACCCCCGGGTGAATGTGGAATGAGTGCGACGCTGAAACACGCGGCCTGGGTGCTGCGCGGCAACCCCGTCACGGCACTGGCCGCCACGGGCGCCACGCTGCTGGTGCTGATCGCGATCTTCGCGCCCTGGCTGGCACCGCACGACCCCATCCTCTCCAACGTGCCGATGGCCTTGCAGCCGCCCTCCGCCACCTATTGGGCCGGCACCGACCAGCTGGGGCGGGACGTGTTCTCGCGGTTGCTGGTCGCCACCCGGCTGGACCTGGCCATCGCCGTCTCGGCGGTCGGCATTTCCTTCGCGGCTGGCGCCGTGATCGGCAGTTTCTGCGGCTATATCGGCGGCTGGCTGGACAAGTCGGTGGGGCGCCTCGTGGATGTGCTGATGGCCTTCCCGCTGTTCGTGCTCGCCATGGCGATGGTGGCGGCCCTCGGCAACCGGGTCGAGAACATCGTCATCGCCACCGCCTTCATCAATCTGCCCTTCTACATCCGCTTCGCCCGGGCCGAGGTGAATGTGCGGCGCAACCTGGGCTGGGTGGAGGCCGCGCGCTCGGGCGGCGAGAGCCACATGACCATCGTGCTGCGTTACCTGCTGCCCAACATCCTGCCGGCCATGGCGGTGCAGATCTCGCTCAACCTCGGCTGGGCCATCCTGAACGCGGCGGGGCTTTCCTTCATCGGCCTCGGCGTGCAGCCGCCCACCCCGGAATGGGGCATCATGGTCGCGGAGGGCGCGCGCTTCATCACGGCCGGTCAGTGGTGGCTGGTGGCCTATCCGGGCCTCGCGCTGATGCTGACGGTGCTGTGCTTCAACCTGCTGGGTGACGGCTTGCGCGACATCCTGGACCCGAGGATGCGCACATGACCCTGCTCTCGGTTCAGGACCTGCGCGTCTCCTTCTCGACGCGCCGCGGCGTGGTCGAGGCCGTGCGCGGCATCTCCTTCGACCTCGCCCCCGGCCAGACGCTCGCGGTGGTGGGCGAGAGCGGGTCGGGCAAGTCGGTCACCGCCTATGCCGTGACGGGGCTGCTCGACCGTGCGGGGCGCATCGCCGGCGGCAAGATCGTCTTCAAGGGCCGCGACATCACCGGCGCACGGGAAAGCGAGCTGCGTGCCCTGCGCGGCGCCGCGATCTCCATGGTGTTCCAGAACCCGCGCGCGGCGTTGAACCCCATCCGCAGCGTCGGCCGGCAGGTGATGGATGCGCTGTCGGCGCATAATTCGCTCTCCGGCCGCGAGAAGCGCGAGAAGGCGCTGGACCTGCTGCGCGCCGTGCTGATCCGCGACCCGGAGCGCCGCTTCGACGCCTATCCGCATGAGCTGTCGGGCGGCATGTGCCAGCGTGTGATGATCGCGATGGCGATGGCCTGCGAGCCCGCTCTGCTGATCGCGGACGAACCCACCACGGGCCTGGACGTCACCACCCAGAAGACGGTGATGGACCTGCTGACCAAGCTGGTCGCCGAGCGCGACATGGCGATGATCCTCATCACCCATGACCTGGGCCTGGCCGCGCAGTACTGCGCCAATGTGGCCGTGATGCAGGAGGGCGTGCTGGTGGAGCGCGCGCCGGCCGCCCAGCTGTTCCAGCGCCCGCAGCACCCCTACACGCAGCGCCTGGTCGCGGCTTCTCCCACGCCGCGTTCCACCGTGCAGGAGCTGGTGGGCGAACCACCGGCCCCGCCCATCATCCGCCCGCCCGAACGCCCGGGCCAGGCCCCGCTGCTGGAGGTGCATCGCCTGACCAAGCTGTATGACGGCTTCAAGGCGGTGGACGATGTATCCTTCACCCTGCGCGCGGGTGAGAGCCTGGGCCTGGTGGGTGAGAGCGGTTCCGGCAAATCCACCATCTCGCGCATGGTGTGCCGGCTGATCGACCATTCGGCGGGCGACATCGTGTTCGACGGCCAGGATATCGGCGATGTGAAGGCGCGGGATTTCCACGCGAGCCGCTTCCGCCGCGAGATCCAGCTGGTGTTCCAGGACCCGCATGAGAGCCTGAACCCGCGCTTCACCGCCTTCGATGCCATCGCGCGCCCCGTGACGCGGCTGCTGGGTGTGAAGGACGGCAAGGAACTGACCGGGCGCGTCGAGGAAGCCGCCGAACGCTGCGGCCTGCCGCGCAACCTGCTGGGCCGCTTTCCGCACCAGCTCTCTGGCGGGCAGAAGGCGCGTGTCGGCATCGCGCGCGCCATCGCGGTCGGGCCCCGGCTGCTGGTGCTGGATGAACCGACGGCGGCACTCGATGTCTCGGTGCAGGCGGTGGTGCTGAAGCTGCTGGACGACCTGCGCCGGCAGGATGGCCTGGCCTTCCTGTTCGTCAGCCATGACCTGAACGTGGTGCGGATGATGTGCGAGCGCACCATCGTGCTGCGCCAGGGCCAGGTGGTGGAGCAGGGCGACAGCGCCGCCATCTTCGACGCGCCGGCCGATGCCTACACGCGGGAATTGCTGACCGCGATTCCGCATTTCGACCCGGTGGCCGCTTGAGAAGGAATTAATTTCCTTCTCACGCATCCTCTCCCGAAACCGTGCGTTCTGACGGGTGTCAGACCAATCGGGAGCCGCGGAAAGCGGGAAGCAGATGGAATTCCACATCACCATCAAGGGGCCGCAGGTGCAGAAGCATTACTGGGCCGAGGTGAAGAACAGCGGCGAACTGCCCTTCGCCTTCGAGGACGCGATGCAGCACTACCGTTCCATCGTCGCCCACGGCAACCCGAACGGCATCGAGGCCGGCATGTGCGTGGGCAACCCCGCCACCCGCCATGCGGAGGCCCTGCGGGTCTGAACTGCCCAACGGCCGGGCCGTCTGCCCAGCCCGTGCCCGGTTCGCCGGAAATGCGCCGCCCTTCGATCCCGCCGGGGGGTGGCCACCCCCCGATGTTGCGGCATGATCGCCTCGGTTGAACGAGGGACGTGCGCGTGCAGAGCAGGCTTTGGGATATCGGCACCGATATCGGGGGCACCTTCACCGATATTCTGGCGGTACACACTGAAAGCGGCGCCACGCGCATCGCCAAGGTGCCCTCGCGCCCAGACGCGCCGGTGCGCGCGATGCTGGAGGCGATCGCCGCCGTGGGGCTTTCCGAACCCGACGTCCGCCGCTTCATCCACGGCACCACCCGCGTCACCAATGCGCTGGTGGAAGGCCGCTTGCCCAAGGTCGCGCTGATCTCGACCGAGGGCTTCGAGGATGTGCTGGAGATCGGCCGCTATCGCCGCACCGAGCTGTACCGGCTGGATGTTCCGCCCAAGGCGCCGCCCCTGGTCCCGCCTGCGCTCTGCTTCGGGCTGAAGGAGCGCCTGGACCACACGGGCGCGGTGCTGCTGCCGCTGAGCGAGGCCGAGATCGCGCGCTGCGTGGAATGGGTGAAGGCGTCGGGCGCGAAATCCGTGGGCATCTGCCTGCTGCATGCCTATGCGAACCCGGTGCATGAGAAACAGTTGATGGAGGCGCTGGCGCCCCATGTGCCGCATCTGTGCGTCAGCCATGAGATCAACCCCGAGGCGCGCGAGTATGAGCGTGCGTCCTCGACCGCCTTCAACGCGGCGGCCATGCCGGTCGCGGTCGATTACCTGACCGAGCTGGAGGAGAAGCTGCCGATCGGCCCGGGGCTTCAGGTGTTCCACTCGGCGGGGGCCATGGTGCCGCTGCCGGCGGTGAAGCGCCGGCCGCTGGTGATGGCCATGTCGGGCCCGGCGGCTGGTGTCTCGGCCTCGGCCCGCATCGCCCGCAGCCTGGACCGGCCGCGCGTGCTGACCTTCGACATGGGCGGCACCACCACCGATGTCTGCCTGATCGTGGATGGCGTGGCCGAGATGACGGACACCCGCATGATGGGCGGCCGCCCGCTGCGCCAGCCCATGCTGGCGGTGCATTCCATCGGCGCGGGCGGCGGGTCCATCGTGAAGCTCGGCTCGGGCGGCCTGTCTGTCGGCCCCGAAAGTGCCGGCTCCGAACCGGGCCCGGCCTGCTACGGGCGCGGCGGCACCCGGGCAACCATCACCGACGCCAACGCCGTGCTGGGCTACCTCGACCCCGAGGCGAAGCTCGGTGACACCATCCAGCTCGACGTCGCGGCCGCGCGTGCCGTGATCGCCCCGATTGCCGAAAAGCTCGGCATGGGGATCGAGGAAACCGCGCTCGGCATCGTGCGGGTCGCCAATGCCGCCATGGCGCGCGCGCTGCGCCGCGTGACGGTGGAGCGCGGCGTGGATGGGCGCGACTGTACGCTGCTGGCCTTCGGCGGCGGCGGGCCGATGCATGCCGTGGGCCTCGCGGACCTGTACGGGCTGAACGAGATCATCGTGCCCGCGGCCTCCTCTGCCTTCTCGGCGCTCGGCTGCCTGACGGCGGATTTCTCGGTTCTGCAGCAGCGCACCATCCGCATGCCGCTCGACGACTTTCCCGCCCGGGCCTTCGCGGACCGCGTGGCGGAGATGGAGGCCGAGGCCAGCGAACCGCTGATCGCCAACGGCATCCCGGCCGCCGAGATCGGCATGGAGCACACGGCGCTGATGCGCTACGCGGGGCAGAGCGAGGCGATCCCGGTGCCCTTCGCCATGCCGCTCGACCCAGGCGTGCTGCATGCGGCCTTCACCGGCCGGCATCAGGAACTGTTCGGCTACGCCACCGCCGAGCAGGTGGTGATCGAGAGCCTGCGCATCCAGGCGCGCCGCCCGTCCTCCACCCCCGTCGCGCGCCCCGATGTGGGCCGCGCGCAGAAGCCCGCCCGCACCCGCGACTGCGTCTTCGCCGAAGGGCGCCTGCCCACCCCCATCCTGCCGCGCGAAACCCTGACCGACGCCGTGCAGGGGCCCGTCATCATCGAGGACGCCTGGTCCACCGTGATCGTGCCGCCCGGCTGGCAGGCGCGCGGCGACGCGATCGGCAATCTCTTCCTGAACCGGAGCGCCGCATGAGCCCGCTCGATCCCTTCGTCGTCGAAGTCATCCGCCACGGGCTCTCGGCCGCCGCCGAGGAAATGAGCCTGGTGATGACGCGCTCCGCGCGCTCTCCGCTGCTGCGGGAGGCCGGGGACCTGTCCTCCGCCGTCACGGATGCCGAGGGCGGCCTCGCGGGGCAGGGCAAGGACATCCCCATCCATATGGGGGCCATGGCCTATGCGATCCCGGAATTGCTGAAGCTGAAGCCGCTGGAGACCATGCGCGAGGGTGATGCGCTGATCTTCAACATCGGCAAGCTGGGTGGCAACCACCTGAACGATGTGAAGGTGGCCCGGCCCGTCTTCGTGGACGGGCGGGTGGTGGCCTGGGCGATCAGCCTGGCGCATTGGCCCGATGTCGGCGGCACCTGGCCCGGCAGCTATCTGGTCAACGCGGTGGACAGCTTCCAGGAAGCCATCCGCATCCCGCCCGTGCTGCTGGCCACCGCCGAGGGCGTGCAGCGCGGCGTGATGGACATGATCCTGTCCAACGTGCGTGACCCGGTGGCCTGCGAGGGCGACATGCTGGCGCAGCTCGCCTCCACCCGTGCCGCCGAGAAGCGCATCCGCGAGATGTGCGCCCAATACGGCACGGAGACCTTCCTGGCCGCGCTGAAGCGCCTGCATGACCTCTCGGAAGCCGAGATGCGCGAGGCGATCCGCGACCTGCCGGATGGCGTGTATGAGGGCGAGGATTTCCTTGACGACCTGGACGCGAACGGCGACCCCGCGCGCATCCATATCCGCATCGAGATCGAGGGCGACCGCGCGGTCTTCGATCTCTCGGGCAGCTGCGACCGGCTCGCCAATTTCTGCAACATGACGCCCTATATCGCGCGCTCCGCTGTCGCCTACGGCGCGCGCTGCCTGTCGGGGCGCGACATGCAGCAGAATGCGGGCGCGCTGCGGCCGCTGACCATCATCACCCGCCCGGGCTCCATCCTGGAGCCGGGCTTCGACGCGCCGGTGGCCGCCGGCAACCACGAGACGTCTATGCGCATCGTGGAGGCCATGTTCAAGGCGATGGAGGGCGTGATCCCTGAGCGCCTGACGGCCGGTGGGGCCTCCACCTCCGGCCTGCTGAACTTCTGCGAGCCCCGCAAGGGCGAGCCCTGGCGCATGCTGTATGAGGTGCATGGCGGCGGCGAGGGCGGGCGGCACGAGCGCGACGGTGTTTCCGCCACCCGCGTGCTGCTGACCAACACCTCCAACACCCCGGCCGAGATGATCGAGACCAACTACGCGATCCGGGTCGAGAAACAGGCGATCAGGCGCGGTTCGGGTGGTGCGGGGCGGCATAAGGGTGGTGACGGCATCATCCGCCGCTATCGCGTCATGGCGCCCGAGATGTGGCTGACGGCCTGCCTGGAGCGTTCCAAGAACCCACCCTTCGGGCTGCAGGGCGGCAAGCCGGGCCAGACCTTCCGCCTCACGCTGCTGCGCGACGGGGTGGAAACCCAGCTCGACGGCAAGCTGAACATGCTGCTGCGCCAGGATGACGTGCTGACGCTGGAGAGTGCGGGCGGCGGCGGCTTCGGGGAGCCCGTCTGATGGCGAGGCTGCTGCGCACCGGGCTGAACGCGGGCGGCGATCCGCCGCGCGTGGTCGGCGGCAAGGGCGTGTATTTCGAGCTTTCGGACGGCCGGCGCGTGCTGGATGGCAGCAACACCGGCGGCCCGCTCGGCCACGGCCACCCACGCATGATCGAAGCGTTGCGTGAGGCCGCCGCCCTGCCCATGGTCAGTGAGGGCTGGGCCTGGAAGGGCCGCGACCAGGCGGCGGAGGATTTCTTCGAGATCGGGCTTTCCGGCGAGGAATCCTGGGCCGGCGCCGTGCGCTTCTGCCTGTCGGGCAGCGAGGCGAACGACATGGCGCTCTCGCTGTCCCAGGCGCTGACCGGGCGGCAGGCGATCGCGACGCGGGAGCGCGCCTATCACGGCATCGTCGGCCTGTCGCGCGACGTGACGGTGCAGCCGCACTGGCATGGCGGGCTGGCGGCCCCCGGTGCCACGCGCCTGCCTTTCCCCAACGCGCCGGTGCATGTGCTGCCCCCGCCCGAGAACGCGGCCTGGATCCACCCTCTCGAAGCCAGGCGTCGCGAGGCGGAACCGCTGCCGGTCACGCTGGCCGCCATGGCGCCGAAGCTGGCCGAAACGGCGGCCGTCATCCTCGACTACACCCAGGGCGGCTACTACCACGACCCCGACTATCAGGACGCGATGGCCACCGCGACGCGCGATGCGGGCGCGCTGTGGATCGCGGACGAGGTGGTGACGGGGCTGGGTCGCTCGGGCCGGCCCTTCGCCTTTCAGGCCGGGCAGTCGCGGCCGGATATCGTCACGCTGGGCAAGGGGCTGGGCGGCGGCATGGTGGCTGTGGCCGCCATCGTGCTGTCGCATGAGGTGCTGGACCGCATGAAGGGCGCGGCCTGGCAGAATTACGGCACGCTGCGCGGCCACCCGATGACCATGGCCGCCGTCTCGGCCTATCTGCGCATCATGCGCGACGAGGCGCTGCTGCAGCGCGTGGCGGCGCATGAAACCCGCTTCCGCGCGCGGCTGAGCGAGATCGCGCAGCGCCACCCGGCTGTCGCCCGCGTGGCGGGGCAGGGGCTGCACTGGACCATCGAGTTGCATGGCCCCAGCTGGAAGCAGTGGCTGGCCGATACGCCGGAATCGCCCATCGCCTCGCAGGTCGCGGGACGCGCGCTGGAACTGGGCGCCGTCATCGGCACCAGCGGCGAGCAGACCTCGCTGTTCCTGGCCCCGCCCCTGGTCATGAGCGAGGCGGAGGCAGAAACCCTGCTCTCGATCCTGGACGAGGCATTGCTCGTCGCCGACCGGGCGCACAACGCCTAGAAACACTGTTCCTGCGGGTTGACTGTCATACAATACGACAGGAACCTCCGTGCCGATGATGTACGAGATCGGTATCGATATTGGCGGCACCTTCACGGATGCGGTGTGCCGCGCCGCTGACGGCAGCACCCGGCTGCTGAAAGTGCCCAGCACCCCGCGCGATCCGTCCCAGGCGGTGGGGGTGGCGCTGGCGCGCCTGCTGGCCGATGGCGGGGGCGTGGCGCGGTTCCTGCACGGCACCACGGTCGCGACCAACGCCATCCTGGAGGGCACTGCCGCCAAGGTCGGGTTGATCACCACGGCGGGTTTCGAGGACGCGCTGGAAATCGGCCGCATGGTGCGCGCCGCCAATTACGACCTCAGCTTCGGCCCGCAGACGCCGGTGGATGTGGTGCCCGCCGAGCGCCGGCTGGGCGTCGCCGGCCGCATCGGCCCCGACGGCGCGGAGGTCTCGGCCCTGGATGAGGCAGCCGTGGCCCGGGCCGTGCATGACCTGCTGGCCCAGGGCGTGCAGGCCATCGCGATCTCCTTCCTGTTCGCCTTCATCAACCCCGCGCATGAGCAGCGCGCGCGGGAGATCGTGGCGCGCGAGGCGCCGGGCCTGGCCGTCTCGCTGTCCAGCGAGGTCGATCCCGCGATCCGCGAATATGAGCGCACCTGCGCCACCGTGTTCGACGCCGCCCTGAAGCCGGTGATGAACGTCTATCTCTCCCGCATCGAAACCATCCTGGCCGGGCAGGGCGTGAGCGTGCCCCTGCAGGTGATGCATTCGCGCGGCGGCCTGCTGGGGGCGGGCGCGGCGCGCGGGCGGCCGATCCGCCTCACGCTGTCCGGGCCCTCGGCGGCCGCGATCGGGGCCGCCAGCGTGTTCCGCGATGCGGGTTTCGAGCAGGGCGTGTCCATCGATGTGGGCGGCACCAGCGCCGATGTGGCGCTGATCGAGAACGGCACGCCGGCGCTGCGGCATGACGGTCGGATCGGCAAATACCCGGTGCGGGTGCCCACCGCCGATGTGCTGGCGGTGGCCGCCGGCGGCGGCTCCATCGCCTGGATCGACGCGGCCGGGGGCCTGCGCGTCGGGCCACGCTCGGCCGGCGCCGACCCGGGCCCCGCCTGCTACGGGCGCGGCGGGGTGCTGCCGACCGTGCTCGATGCCTCCGTCGTGCTGGGGCTGGTGGATCCCACCCGCTTCGCCAATGGCGAATTGCAGCTGCGCCCGGACCTGGCCGAGGCCGCCATCCGCCGCGACATCGCGGAGCCGCTGGGCATGAGCCTGGTCGAGGCCGCGACCGCCATCCACCGCGTGATCAACGCGACCATGGCGGAGGCGGTGCGCCAGATGACGGTCGCCCGCGGCATCGACCCGCGCGACTTTCCGCTGATGCCGGCGGGCGGCGGCGGCGGGCTGCATGTGGCCGCCATCGCGGAGGATCTGGGCATGACCCGCATCGTGGTGCCCGCCGCCCCCGGCGTGCTGGCCGCGACCGGCCTGCTGGAGGCACCGCTTGAACATGATGCGAGCCGCGGTTTCTTCCGCTCCCTCACGCAATTGCCGGAGGCCGCGCTGCGCGAGGCGATCGCGGGCCTGACCGCCCGCTGCGCCGCCGCCATGGCCGCCGACGGCGCCGAGGCCGACGAGACCGAGGTTTCCGCCGCCGCCAGCTTCATGGGCCAGGGCCACACGCTGGATGTGGTGATCCCGACCGGCACCGACACGCCGGGCGAGGCGATCCGCCTGGGCTTCATCGAGGCGCATCGCCTGGCCTATGGCCATACCCGCGATGCCCCGGTGCGGCTGGTGGAATTGCGGGTGGTGCAGCGGAAACGCTCGACCACCGGGGCCATGCGCTGGCCCGCGCATGCGACCACGCCGGACGGCACCCGCGCCGCCACCATCTACGGGCAGGCGCTGGACGTGCCGATCCTGCATCGCGCGCGCCTGGCCCCCGGCGAACGCCGCCAGGGCCCCGCCATCATCGAGCAGGCGGACAGCACGACGGTGGTCCCGCCCGGCTGGGCCTTCACCGCGCACCCCACCCATCTGCTGCTGGAGGTCTCGCCATGAAGCACGACCCCGCGACCCTCGAGATCATCCGCCGCCGCCTGGAAGGCATCGCGGAGGAAATGCAGGGCATCATGCTGCGCAGCGCCGTCTCGCCCATCGTGCGGGAGGCGAATGACGCCTCGGCCAGCATCTTCTTGCCGGACGGCACGGTGATGGCGCAGTCCGTCTCCCTGCCGCTGCTGCTGGGCTGCCTGCTGCCGGCGGTGCAGCGCCTGCTGAAGCAATTCCCGGTCGAGAGCATGGCCCCGGGCGACATCTTCGCGATGAACGACCCGTATGACGGCGGCACGCATATTCCCGACCTGTCGCTGATGATGCCGGTCTTTGTGGATGGGCAGGTGGTGGCGCTGGCCGGCACCATCTTCCACCACCAGGACATGGGCGGGCTGACCCCGGGCTCCGTGCCCACCAACGCCACCGAGATCTTCCATGAGGGGCTGCGCCTGCCGCCCCTGCGCCTCGGCCGGGACGGAGTGGTGGATGAGCAGATCCTGCGCATCATCGGCGTCAACATCCGCACCGCCGATGCCTTCGAGTGGGACCTGAACGCGCAGATCGCCGCCTGCCGCGCGGCGGTCACGCGCCTGCAGGAACTGGCCGCCCGCCACGGCGCAGCGCCGCTGACCGCCATGATGCGGGAGCTGGTGGACCGGGCGGAGGCCGCCACCCGTGCGGCCATCCGCGCCATGCCCGATGGCCGGTGGGTGTATGAGGACGCGCTGGACAATGACGGCGTGGTGCTCGACCAGCCCGTGCCCCTGCGCGTGACCGTGACGGTGCGGGACGACACCATCACGCTGGACTTCACCGGCACCTCGCCGCAGGTGAAGGGCCCGGTGAACGCCGTGCCCGCCGGCGTCATGGCCGGCGCCTATTTCGCCATCCGCGCCGTCACGGGCCACGACATTCCGAACAATGGCGGCTGTTTCCGCCCGCTGGCGGTGATCCTGCCCGAGGGCTCGCTGCTGAACCCGCGCGCGCCGGCGGCGGTGAATGCGCGCACCGGCACGGTGAAGCTGCTGACCAATGCGGTCCTGGGTGCCTTGGCGCAGGCGATGCCCGACCGCATTCCGGCCGCCAATTCCGGCGTCAGCGTCGTGATGGCGCTGTCCGGGCGCGACGACAACGGCGCGGCCTTCGTCGTGACCGAGGCCCTGCAGGGCGGCAGCGGCGGCAGTGCGGAACGTCCGGGCGTGAACTGCGTCTCGACCGATATCGGCAACACCATGAACCAGCCCGCCGAGGCGATGGAGATGGACGCCCCCGTGCGCGTGCACCGCCTGGCCGTGCGGCGCGGTTCCGGCGGCCCCGGGCTGCATCCCGGCGGCTGCGGCACCATCCGTGAATACGAGGTCCTGAAGGGCCCATTGACGCTGACCTTCCGCGGCGAGCGCCATTTCCACCCCGCGCGCGGGGCGGCCGGCGGCGGCGACGGCAGGATGTCGGAGGCGCATGTGCTGCGCGCCGATGGCCGGCGTGAGGAAATCCGCTCGAAGCTGAGCACGGTCTTGCAGACGGGCGACCGGTTGGTGATGGCCACCGCCGGTGCCGGAGGATGGGGAACCCCCGAATGAACAGACGCGCCTTCCTGGCCAGTACCATGCTGGCCACCCCCGCCTTTGCGCAGAGCTGGGATGCCACGCGCCCCGTGCGCTTCGTGGTGGGCTACACGCCCGGCGGCTCCTTCGACCTGGTGGGCCGGGCGCTCGCCGAGGGCATCCAGCAGCGCCTTGGCAACCCGACCGCGGTGGAGAACCGCCCCGGTGCCGGTGGCTCCATCGGCAGCGAGGTGGTGGCCCGCGCCGCGCCGGACGGCACCACGCTGCTGATCGGCGGCGCCGGCACCCATGGCGTGACTCCCGCCGTGCGGCGCAACCTGCCCTTCGACACCGCGCGCGACTTCACCGCCGTGGCCCGCATCGCCGAATTCGCGAACGTGATGGTGGTGAAGGCCGACAATCCGGCCCGCACGGTGCAGGAATTCATCGAGCAGTCCCGCGCCAAGCCGCGCGGCATCACCTTCGGCTCCCAGGGGGCCGGCACCTCGATCCATCTGACCGGTGAGCTGTTCCGCCTGCGCACGGGGCTGAACATGACGCATGTGCCTTATCGCGGCGGCGCGCAGGTGCAGATCGACATCAATGCCGGGCTGGTGGACGTGATGTTCGACAATTTGCCTTCCGTGCTGGGGCAGATCCAGTCGGGCAACATGCGCGCGCTGGCCGTGACCTCGCCCGCGCGGGTCGAGGCGTTGCCCAATGTGCCGACCATGGCCGAGGCTGGCATGCCTGACTTCGTGGTGACCAGCTGGGTGGGCGTGTTCGGCCCGGCGCGGATGGACCCGGCGCTGGTGGAGCGCCTGTCGGGCGTGATCCGCGAGACGGCGCTGTCGGCCGAAGGTCAGCGCCGCCTGAAGGCGCTGGGCGCCGAAGTGGCCGTGGCCGGCCCTGCCGAGTTCGATGCAGCCTGGCGCGCGGATATGGCGCGCTGGCAGCAGGTGGTGCGGGATGCCAGGGTGGAAGTGACGGATTGATCTTCTTTTTCTGAAGAAAAAGAAGCAAAAATACTTTATCTATTGGCCCTGGTGGTAAAGACCGCACTTCACCGCCAGGGCATACAAAACTGCCAAAAGTTTTTTGGTTCTTTTTTACAAAAAAGAACGTGAACTCTTAAGCCGCCGGCAACGCAAACGCCTGCCGCGCCAGCAGCAGCCACCGCCCGGACTGTTTCTGCCACACCTGCAACACCCCGATGCGGATGTTCACCGGCGCGCCCCGCACCATCTGCTCCGCCACGAAATGATGCCGCGCGATCGCGCTGTCGCCCACCACGGCCACGGTCTGGTTCGGCAGGGTAAGCGAGTTGAACGGCGAGGTGCCGGCCGTCGCGTTGTCCAGGAACTGCTGCTTGTTCTCGATCCGCGCGGAGGAATGGCCGTAGCTCAGCTCCGGCGCGACCAGCGCATCGAGCCGCGCGCGGTTGCCGTCCTTGAGCGCGGCGCGGAAGGCCTCGACGGCCTCATTCACGGCGGTCTCGTCGCCTGCGGCCTGCGCGGCGGCGGGCAGCAATGCCGCGCCGGCGGCAGCGATCAGCGCCGTGCGGCGCCCGGATTGGGTCATGGTGGATTCTCCCTCGATGATGCCGTCTGCGCGGCATCCGGGCGGACTATGCGCCGCCGCCCGCATCGCGGCAAATGAGCGCGGCGTCAGAATTCACCTCTGCCGGTAACAGTCACTTGCGCGCCCCCCATTCCCTCGCGCATCAGGGGCCATGCACCTCGTCCATGCCTTTGAGTTCGTCCTGTTCCTGCTGTTGGCGGTGATGGCGCTGGAATGGCTGGCCCAATACCTGCGCCTGCCGCCCGCGGCCGCGCAGATGCTGGGCGGCATCGCGCTTGCCTTCATTCCCGGCACGCCCGCGCTGCAGTTGGACCATGAGCTGGTATTGCTGCTGTTCCTGCCGCCGCTGCTGATGGTCAGCGCCTATTTCACCGTGCTGTCGGATTTCCGGCGCAACATCTCGGCCATTCTCAGCATGGCGGTGGGCGCCGTGATCTTCACCACCCTGGCGGTCGGCGTGGTGGTGCACTGGCTGGTGCCCGGCCTGCCCTGGGCCGCCTGCTTCGCGCTGGGGGCGGTCGTCTCCCCGCCCGATGCGGTCGCCGCCAAGGCCGTGCTGGAACGTGTGCGCCTGCCGCGTCGCCTCTCTGTGCTGCTGGAGGGCGAGAGCCTGCTGAACGATGCCTCGGGCCTGGTGCTGTTCCGCTTCGCGGTGGCGGCGGCCCTGACGGGCACCTTCAGCCTGGGCGAGGCGGTGGTCACCTTCACCATGCTGTCGGTGGGCGGCGCGGTGCTGGGTGCCGCGCTGGGCTATCTGCTGGTCTGGCTGATGCCGCGGCTGAAGCAGCCGCACCTGATCATCGCGGCCACCTTCATGCTGCCCTGGGTCGCTTATGTCGCGGCCGAGCGCGCGCATGTCTCGGGGGTGATCGCCACGGTGGCGGCGGGGCTCGTCTTCGGCTGGTACCAGCATGAGGTCTTCACCGCCTCCGTGCGGGTGCGCGGCACCGCCACCTGGGAAGTGGTGGTGTTCATCCTCGAATCACTGGTCTTCGTGCTGATCGGCCTGTCCCTGCGCGGGGTGGTGGAACGGCTGGGCGGCGCCGGTGAGACGCTGGCGCAGCTGGGCCTGCCGGTGCTCGGGGTGGTGCTGGCGGTCATCCTGTCGCGCTTCGTCTACGTTTTCGCGGCCGAGGGGCTGCGCAGCGCCCGGTGTCGCATGTCCCAACACGGCGATACCCGCTTTTCGGCACGCGCCTGCACGGTGTTGAGCTGGGCCGGCATGCGCGGCGTGGTGACGCTGGCGGTGGCGCTGTCGGTGCCCGACGACATGGCCGGGCGCGATCTGATCCTGGCCTCGGCCTTCGCGGTCATCCTGGTCACGGTGCTGCTGCAGGGCACGACGCTCGGCGTGCTGATCCGGCTGCTGCGGCTGCAGGGCACGCCGCGCCGGGGCGGGCATCTGACGCGGCCCCAGGCGCGCGCCGAGATCGCGGCCGTGCAGGCCGAGGCAGTCAGGAAGCTGGCCTATGACAAGGAGGGCAACCTGATCCATCCGCGCCTGCTGGACCAGTTCACCTATCGCGCCCGCGCCGCCGACCGCTTCAGCCGCAACCCGCAATCGCTGGTGGGGGAGCGTGACGCGCATTTCGCGGTGCTGCTGGCCGCGATCCAGGCCGGCCGCGCGGAGATGCTGCGCCTGCACCGGTCCGGCCGCATCCATGACGAGACGCTGCACGCGCTGGAACGCGACCTCGATCTGCTGGAAATGGCCAACGCCCAGATCGTGGGCGAAGAAGTATAGGCAAGCGGGGCTACCCCTTTTTACCGGCCCGCGCCAAGCTGGGCCGGTCCAGGAAGGGTAGGGGCAGCCGGTCGAATGAGCACATACGCGCCGCATCCGCAGCGTATCCTGATGCTGGCCCTGGGCGCGATGTTCCTGCAGCAGAGCTTCGCGACCCTCGGGCGGTCGCTGCCGCCGATCCTCGCGCCGGCGATCGTGGCGGATCTGTCGCTCGATCCGGCCTGGCTCGGTGTCTATATCGGCATATCCTCGGCGGCGGCGCTGGTGTTCCAGTTGGGCTGCGGCAGCTTCATCCTGCGCTATGGCGCGCTGCGCTTCAGCCAGATCGCGCTGCTGCTGCTGGCCGCGGGGCTGGGCCTCGCGGCCGCGGGCCCCATGGTGTTCTTCCTGTTCTCGGCCATTCTGGGCGGGGGCGGGGCCGCGACATCCACCCCCGCCAGCTCGCATCTGCTGGGGCGCTATGTCACGGCGCGCCAGGCGCCGCTGATCTATTCCATCAAGCAGACCGCCGTGCCCGCGGGGCTGCTGGCGGCGGGGCTGCTGGGGCCGCTGCTGACGGGCATGTGGGGCTGGCGCTGGGCGCTGGTGGCCTCGGCCATCGCCGCGGTGGCGTTCGCGCTGGTGCTGCAGCCGCTGCGCGCCGAATTCGATTCGGACCGCCTGCCGGGCAAGAGCTTCCGCCTGTCGGATTTCTGGACGACCATCCAGGTGGTGCTGCGGCCCGGACTGCGCCCCTATGCCTTCGGCTGCCTGATGTTCAACGGGTTGCAGGCGGTATTCACCACCTATTTCGTGCTGTTCCTGACGGAACTCGGCCACAGCCTGACGGCAGCGGGCGCGCTGTTCGCCGTGGCCATGATCATCGCCGTGCCCGGGCGCATCTTCTGGGGCTGGCTGGGCTCAGGCCGGGTTGAGCCCCGGCTGCTGCTGGGCGGCCTGTCGCTGGGCATGGCCGGCAGCGCCGTGCTGATGCCGTTGGTGACCCCGGCTTGGCCGATGCTGGGCATCGGCGTCATCGCCACGGGCTTCTCAGCCACCGCCATGTCCTGGCACGGGGTTCTGCTGGCCGAGACCGCGCGCCTGGCGCCCGACGGCATGCACGGGCACTGCACGGGCGGCGTGCTGTCCTTCGGCCAGGTCGGGGCCCTGATCCTGCCGCTGGTCTATGCCGGGGTGCTGCTGACGACCGGCAGCCATGGGCTGGGTTTCGCCATCTGCGGCGCGCCGGGCTTCGTGGTGGGCTGGTGGCTGATGCGCCGCCGCTGAGGGTTCAGCCCCGGTGCCCGCCGGCCCAGCTGCGGCGCCAGGCGGGCAGCACGGAATGGGGCAGGGGGCGACCCACCCAGAAACCCTGGGCACGATGCACGCCGAGAGCCGCGACCGCCTGCCACAGCCTTTCCTCGGCCACGCCCTCCGCCACCACATACTGGCCGTGGCGGTCCGCGTGATCGACCACGCGCTGGACGAAGCGGCGGGCGCGGGCATCTTCCGGCAGGCGCATCACCAGCCCCTTGTCCAGCTTGATGCCCGAGAAGGGCAGCCGGATCAGGTGCATCCGGCCGTCATCCATCGTCAGGTCGTCCAGATGGACGTCGATGCCTTGGTCGGCCAGGCGCCCGATCGCTCGGCGCAGCACCGAGAGATCCCGCACCGGCATGTCCTCGGTCAATTCGACGCTGAGGTTCTGCGGCGGCAGGTGGCCGGTCATGCGCGCCCGCGCGATCCAGACCTTGAGGTCGATCTGTAGCAGCTGCTCCAGCGAGACATTGACCGCGACCTTGATGCCGAGCTCCGGCGCCAGCGTGCCGAAATCCTGGGCAGCGCGCGAGACGACGGCCACGGCCAGGGCGCGGGACAACCCCGCGCGTTCCAGCTGGGGCAGGAAGCTCTGCGGGCTGTGGGCCATCGGGCTGCCGCGCCAGCGCGACAGCGCCTCCACCATCACCAGGCGGCGAGAGGCGATGTCCACAATGGGCTGGTAGCGCACGAGCAGGGCGCCCCGGTCCAGGCCGGCGGCCAAGGCCTCGGCGCTGCGCAGGGGAATGCGGCGGGGGCGGCCCGTGGTCTCGGCCAGGGCGCGCTCCAGCTCCTCGGCCTCGGGCGGCAGGGCGGCGACGCCGTCGGGCACCTGCCCGCCCTCCGCGGCCACGAACACCATGGCATCGGTCAGCGCCGGGTCGTCGATGGTGGAAAGCAGTTCGGTCCAGGCGGTGCCGACGGCCTCGGGTTCCAGCACCACGCGGCGCGGCGGCAGGCCGGGCCGGCTGAGATGGACCAGGGCCTCCTGCGCGCTCTCGGTCAGGCGCGGCGTCAGGCCCGACACACGCTGGGCGGCAGCCCGAGCGGCTGCAACCACGCGTGGGTGGCGGGCGAGGATCAGCACTTCAGCCGGTGACACCGGGCGTCTGGACAAGGCGCTTGACCTTTCAGGCATGAAATCCCCCAGGGCGTGCTGGGGGGAGCACCGGCCTGATACCTCTCTAATTTGATACGTTCGTCTAAATTTAACGCAAATGGCGCGCGGCGCCATCCTCAATCTGCATCAATTAGCCTGCAGTTTGCGCCCATGGGTCTTGACGCCAACGCAGAGCTAATTGCTCAAGCGTGCCGCGAACTTGGGTCGGCCACTTGTCAGGCCCTTGAAAAAGCGGACGAAGTGCTGAGCTTTCAAGAAAAGCCAGGAATTCCGGGTCCGCAATCATGCGCGACAGCCCGTCGGAAATGGAAGACACGAGTTCGGCAGGCGTGCCGCTCGGAATGGCAAAGCCCTTACAACTTGCGGATGAAAGCGCCACGCCCTGCTCTTTGAGCGTGGGTGTGTCCGGCAACAGGTCGGTTCGCGACTCGCCCCCGACCGCAAGCGCAACGATTCGGCCCTCCCGCACCAGCGGTAGTGCCTCCGGCGCGGCCAGGATGGCCACCGGCACATGGCCCTGCAGCACCGCCTGGCGCACGGCGCCCGAATTGGCGAAGGGGAAAGGCGAGAGGCCGAGCTGCGCCGCCAGCCGAAGCCCGAGCAGCTGAGGCGCGCTGCCGGCCGGCGGCATGGCCATCAGCGCGCCGGGCGCCATGCGTGAGATCGCGGCGAGGCTGGGCTGGGCACCGGCGGGGGCGACCAGCACGATCGGCTCATCCGCCACGGAGGCCACGAAGAACAGGGATTCCAGCAGCCGCTCCTGGCCCTTCTCGACCGCGCGGGCGAGCAGGGAAGGGGTGCTGACCACGCCCAGTGTGCGGCCATCCGCGGCGGCGCCGGCCAGGGTGCGGGCCATGGCCAGCCCGCCTTGACCCGGCCGGTTCACCACCGTGACGGCGGCATGGGCCCAATGGCGTTCCAGAAAGGGTGCCAGCCCGCGCGCCCATTGGTCTACGCCGCTGCCCGCGGAGGCACCGACGAGCAGTGTCGCCGCGATCCCCGCGCGCACCGGGGGCGCCGCCAGCAGGGCGGGCGCCGAGGCGAGCAGGGCGCGGCGGGCGATCACGCCGGTGTGGCGGGGGGCGTGGATGCCCCCGCCTTGGCATCGGCCCTCTCGGGCCGGCGCAGCCGGTTACGGCCGCTGTAGAGCACGATCGGCGCCGCGATGAACACCGAGGAGCTGGCCGAGACGACGATGCCGAACACCATCACCCAGGCGAAGCCCGCCAGCGCGTCACCGCCGAACAGCGCCAGCGGCAGGGCCGAGAGCAGCAGCGTCATGGAGGTGCCGAGCGAGCGGTTCATCGTCTCGTTGATCGAGAGATCGACCAGTTCCTCAAGCGGCATCTGCTTGAACTTGCGCAGGTTCTCTCGCATCCGGTCGAACACCACCACCTTGTCGTTGGCCGAGAAGCCGATGACGGTGAGGATGGCCGCGATGGTGGTCAGGTTGAACTCCACCTGGAACAGAACCATGAAGCCGATGGTCTTGGTGGTGTCCAGCACCAGGGTGGCGATGGCGGCGATGGCGAACTGCCATTCGAAGCGGAACCAGATGTAGAGCAGCATCGCCAGCAGCGACAGGCCGAGGGCGATCATGCCGCCGATGAACAGCTCATCGGAAACGCGGTTGCCCACCGCCTCCACCCGCATGATGCGCAGGCCGGGAGAGGCCGCCTCCAGCGCCGTGCGCACCTGGTTCACCACCTGCTGCACGCGCGCCTCATCCTCGGGCGCGGGCATGCGCAGCATGACGGTGGAGGCGTCGCCGAACTGCTGCACCCCCACATCGCCCAGGTTGAGCGCGCTGGCGGCATTGCGCAGCTGGCCCAGATCGGCCGGGCCCTCGGTGCGGACCTCCATCACGATGCCGCCCTTGAAGTCGATGCCCTTCTCGAGCCCCGGATACAGCGCGCCGGCGAGGGAGGCGGAGGACAGGATCGCGGAGATGATCAGGCCCGCGCGGGCGCCTTTCATGAAGCGGATGCGCGTGCCGTCCGGGAAGATGCGGAACAGCGGGCGGGCCAGCAGCTGCAGGATGGACAGGCCCGGGCGGTGCAGCACCGGCAGTTCCTTCGGGCGGGTCGCGCGGTACCACCACATCATCAGCAGGCGGGTCAGCACCGTGGCCGTCCACATCTGGATGATGGTGCCGATGGCCACCGTGACCGCGAAGCCCTTCACCGGGCCCGAGCCGAAGGCATAGAGGCAGCCCATGGCGATCAGGTTGGTGAGGTTGGAGTCCAGGATGGTGCCGGAGGCGCGCGCGTAGCCTGCCTCCATGGCATTCAAGGGGCTGCGTCCGTTCTGGACTTCTTCCCTGATGCGCTCATTGATCAGGATGTTGGCGTCGAGCGCGGTGCCGAGCGTGAGCACCATGCCCGCGATGCCGGGCAGGGTCAGCGTGGCTTCCAGCAGCGACAGCGAGGACATCACCAGGATGATGTTGATCAGCAGCGCGATGTTGGCGAACCAGCCGAACAGGCCATAAGCCAGGCCCATGTAGAGGAAGACGAAGACGGTACCGACGGCCAGGCTGATGATGCCGGCGCGGATGGCGTCCGCACCCAGCTCGGGCCCGACGGTCCGTTCCTCGATGACGGTCAGCGGCGCGGGCAGGGCGCCGGCGCGCAGCAGGACCGCCAGGTCATTGGCGGAGCGCGCGTTGAAGCTGCCGCTGATCTGGCCGCGGCCGCCCGTGATGGGCTCGCGGATCACCGGGGCGGTGATCACCTTGTCGTCCAGCACGATGGCGAAGGGGCGGCCGGTGTTCTGGCGCGTCACGTCCGCGAAGCGGCGGGTGCCCACGGAATCGAAGCTGAAATTGACCACCCATTCATTGGTGCGGCCATCCTGGCCCGCGCGCGCGTCGGACAGGTTGGCGCCGTCCACCTCGACCCGGCGGCGGACGGCGTAGCGCTGCCCCTCCTGCTCGCCGTTCAGGAACATCACGCCCGGCGGCGGGGTGGGGGCCGTGACGTTGGCGGTGTCGTCCAGCAGGTGGAAGGTCATGCGGGCGGTGCGGCCCAGCAACTGCTTGATGCGGTTGGGGTCCTCAAGGCCGGGCAACTGCACCAGGATGCGGTTGGCGCCCTGGCGGGCGATCAGCGCGTCGGCCACGCCCGTCTCGTCGATGCGGCGGCGGACGATCTCGATGGACTGCTCGACCGCGTTGCTCGCGCGGGCGCGCAGGCCGGGCTCGGTGACGGTGGCGGTGATCAGGCCGTCGGCATTGCCCTGCACATCCAGGTCGGTGCCGGTCTGTCCGGCGCCGAGGCTCACCTCCAGCCCCAGGTCGCGCACCACGCGCAGGGCGGCATCACGCTGGGCGGCATTGGTCAGGCGGAAGCTGACGCGGCGCTCCGCGGCTTCGGCGCGCAGGTTGGTGTAGCCGATGCGCGGGTTCGCCTGGGTCATGCCCCGGCGCGCGCCCTCGACGATATTCTCCAGCCGCTCCCGCAGCAGGGCGGAGGTATCGACCTCCAGCAGCAGGTAGGAGCCGCCCCGCAGGTCGAGGCCCAGATTCACCTGGCGCGTCGGGAACCAGGAGGGAAAAGCGGAGCGCGGCAGCAGATTCGGCAGGCAGACCAGGATGCCGAACAGACAGACGGCAAGGATTCCAGCGGTCTTCCAACGCGAAAAATACATCATAGGCGACGCTTATCCTTACCTTGCCGAACTGCCGGGGCCTGCCCCGGGGTTGACGGGCGGCCCTCGCGGGTGCCCAAAGCCGCGCGGAACATGCGTTGCGAGGCCCTGCTATGCAAGACGGGATACATGTCTTGAAGATCGGCGTCATCGGTGCCGGCCATTTCGGGCGCTTTCACGCGCTGAAACTGGCCAAGGCGGGGGTGCTTTCGGGCATCGCGGATGCCTCGGCCGAGCGCGCGGGGCAGATCGCGGCCGAGACCGGCGCACCCGCCCTGGATGTGGCCGGGCTGCTGGCCGCCAGCGACGCGGTGGTGGTGGCCGCCCCCACGGCCTTTCATTTCGACCTGGGCATGCAGGTGCTGGCCGCCGGGCGGCACCTGTTCATGGAAAAGCCGATCGCGGCCACGCTGGAGCAGGCCGACGCCCTGATCGAGGCCGCGGCCGCCCGGAACCTGACCCTGCAGGTCGGGCATATCGAGCGGTATTCGGCCGCCATCATGACGCTGCGGCGCGAATTGGCGGGCTTTTCGGCGCGCAGCCTGACCGCGACCCGCGTCGCGCCCTTCCGGCCGCGCAGCCTGGATGTCTCGGTCGTGCTGGACCTGATGATCCATGACCTGGATCTCGTCCTCTCGCTGGTGCCCTCGCCGCTGGCCGAGGTGCGGGCGGTGGGCCGGCCCGTGATGAGCCAGCTTCCCGACTATTCCGTGGCGCAGTTGCTGTTCGCGGACGGCACCCAGGCGCAGATAACCGCCAGCCGGGTGGCGGTGGCCATGGAGCGCCGCCTGACCCTGCTGGGCGATGCCGGGGAGGTGCGGGTGGATTTCCTGGCCCGCGAGCTGCGCGCCCTGCGCCCCGGCGGCGCGGAAGCGGCCGAGAACATGCCCCGCTGGGGCCGCGACGCCGCGACCTGGACCGAGCATGACAGCCTGGAGGCCGAGCAGAACGCCTTCATGGCCGCCATCATCAAGGCCCAGACGCCCGAGGCAAACGGCGCCATCGCCCGCGCGGCGCTGAGTGCCGCCCTGCAGGTCGAGGCGGCGATGCGGGGCGCGTAGCGCTGCCATCCCACGACTCGGCTTGAACAGCGGCGGCGCCTGTGCTGGAAGGCGCCATGAACCCCGACGCCCAGCATCACGACCGCATCCTGATCCTCGATTTCGGCAGCCAGGTGACGCAGCTCATCGCGCGCCGCCTGCGGGAGGCCGGGGTCTATTGCGAGGTCTGGCCCTTCAACAACGCCCCTGAGGATCGCATCCGCGCCTTCGCGCCGCGGGGCATCATCTTCTCCGGCGGGCCGGCCAGCGTGACGGAGGGCGAGAGCCCCCGCGCCCCTGAATGCGTGTTCGAGATGGGCCTGCCGATCCTGGGCATCTGCTACGGCCAGCAGACCCTGGCGCATCAGCTGGGCGGCACGGTCGAGGGCGGGCACGCCCGCGAATTCGGCCGCGCCGTGGTCGAGGTGACGGGCGAGTGCATCATCACCCAGGGAGTCTGGGCGAAGGGTGCCAAGGAAACCGTCTGGATGTCCCATGGCGACCGCATCACGGTGCTGCCGCCGGGCTTCCGCGTGGTGGCGCAGAGCGAGGGCGCGCCCTTCGCGCTGATCGCCAATGACGAGCGCCGGTACTACGGCACCATGTTCCACCCGGAGGTGGTGCACACGCCGCATGGCGCGGCGCTGCTGAAGAACTTCACCCACCTCGTCTGCGGCTGCCAGGGCGACTGGACCATGGGCGCCTATCGGGCCGAGGCCATCGAGCGCATCCGCGCCCAGGTGGGCAAGGGCCGCGTGGTGTGCGGGCTGTCGGGTGGTGTCGATTCCTCGGTGGCGGCGGTGCTGATCCATGAGGCGATCGGCGACCAGCTGACCTGCATCTATGTCGACCACGGGCTGATGCGCGCGAATGAGAGCGACCAGGTGGTCGCCACCTTCCGCGACCGCTTCAACATCAAGCTGATCCACAAGGACGCGTCCGAGCTGTTCCTGGGACAGCTGGCCGGCGTCACGGACCCCGAGCAGAAGCGCAAGATCATCGGGCGCCTGTTCATCGAGGTGTTCGAGGAAGAGCAGGCCAAGATCGGCGGCGCCGACTTCCTGGCGCAGGGCACGCTGTACCCCGACGTGATCGAGAGCGTTTCCGCCACCGGCGGGCCCAGCGTGACCATCAAGAGCCACCACAATGTCGGCGGCCTGCCCGAGGGCATGCGCATGAAGCTGGTGGAGCCGCTGCGCGACCTGTTCAAGGATGAGGTGCGGGTGCTGGGGCGTGAGCTAGGCATTCCGGAGGAGATCGTGGGCCGCCACCCCTTCCCGGGGCCGGGGCTGGCCATCCGCATCCCGGGCGACATCACGCGGGAGAAGGCGGACCTGCTGCGGAAGGTGGACACGGTTTATCTGGAGGAGATCCGCGCGGCCGGGCTGTATGACGCGATCTGGCAGGCATTCGCCGTGCTGCTGCCGGTGCGCACGGTGGGGGTGATGGGCGATGGCCGAACCTATGACCAGGCCTGCGCGCTGCGGGCGGTGACGAGCACGGATGGCATGACGGCGGATGTGTACCCGTTCACGATGGAGTTCCTGACGCGGGTGTCGGCCAGGATCGTGAACGAGGTGCGGGGGATTAACCGGGTGACTTACGATATTACGAGCAAGCCGCCGGGGACGATTGAGTGGGAGTGACGGCCCACACCAGAACTAAGGATTTGAAATTAGATAAATCGGCAGAATTGGGTTTGGAGAATTTTGTGTGGAGTCCATCGCTTTATTGCTGAGAGCGGACCAAACAAGCAAAAATACGGCAATTATGACGCTTATTCCTGCAATATATTTCGTCATAATAAATGCTAACTCACCCTTTTTTACTCTTTTCCACTCAAATTTTAATATTTCTTGTGAGCATTTAAAGAACTCCAATTCTAATTTTCTGATGTTTTCCGGGGTCAATAGCGCGTTTTTACTGGCTAGATGTTCAAATTTATTCATAATATCGAGTAGTTTTTTCGACAATTCTTCCGTCGGATTTATTCTTAATTTTATTCCTACATTAGCCTCATTTAGAGACACGTATTTCGAATTCAATTTCTCTATGTCTAGTTTTCCTGGACTTGATCTAATAATGTCTGAAATAGAATTTATATTTGATATATAAAAAATAAAACATTTTCTAAGTTCGTCGATCCAGGCCTGTCGAAAATCAGAAACTTTTTGTTCTTTGGTTATTATTAAGCCAACCAAAGAAAATATGCCTGCAATGACTGCGGCACCTACTGCGCCAACACTTATCGACTCCATGCATATGCTCCTTGCGCAACTTGCGTTAGCGCATGCTACTGTTCATGTATCTTCACGAGAATCGATGCGCGAATGGTATGGTTGAACTACCGCCGCGCGGCACCTGAGGGCTCGAGGAAACATGAAGGAAACCATAGTATTTCACTTCGAAGGCGCGTTAGCGGATTCGCACCGGTTAAATTTTTACGAGAGCTCACGTTTTCAGTACGCGGCAGCTCGCTTGTTGGTGAAGCTATCCAGCTTCAGAAGATCTGGAAATATTCCGCAAAAGATTACGCCAGGAAAAAACACACAGATAAATCTTGTTGCTCAAGCAGAGGGTTCATTCAATCTTAATGTGGAAGATATCCCAGATGAACCTCAAAAAGAAGATAAGAAAAAATCTCCGCACTTTGATTCGAATTTATCTGACCTGATTGCGTATGTAGCGGAGAAGCTACTTAAGAAAATCGGAGATGACTCTATTGGTGTCATTGATGATAGTGAGGGCGAAGGAAGCTCGGATTTTACACAATTAGATCAACTCGCTCAAGACATGATTGAGAAGAAAACGACTTTATCTGAAGTTCCGCAAGGTTCGTCTGATTTAGTGAGGCGAAGAGTCGCGGAAATCTCCCGTGAGCGCCGACTATCTGTATTAAAAGATAAAATGATCAAATTGGACGCAGGTTCTGGTCCGAAACTGGTTGCTATGTCCGCCCCCTTAATGAGCGAGATGGCAACGATATTGAGAACTAGCGCCGAAACAATGGAAGTGCGATCCACGAATCGAGATGGCCAGCAGATAGTATTTTATCTAAATAAAGACATGGCTGAAGATATAGAGGTTGCTATAGTTGATGAAGACATAACGGATATATTGGGTGATATTGAACAATTTAATAAAGTTACGGGCTGGGGAAAAATAAAAATACGTAGCGAAACGAATGAAAATAAAGTTGCGACATTCAATATTCCGCGATACATATTGTCATCTGTAAAGAAAGAATTAATAGATAACATGAAACGAGATTTGGTCTATTTGAAGGCATTTTTTGTGCGGGATCAGGCTGGTGAAATGATTCGTATGATTGTTGTTGAAATTCTTCCAACCCCAACAGAATAATCAGCCGTTTGAGTGGTTGTGATGTTGGATACTCGTGAGGATTAGTGCTGAGGGGTGAGGCTGACTTCGAGCAGCCTCACCCTAGTTGAAACTTAAAGCTTCGCCAACGCCTCATTCAGCGTCGCGCTCGGCCGCATCCCAGCCGAAGTCTTCGCCTGATCCGGCAGGTAATACCCACCCGTATCCACGCTCTTGCCCTGCGCCGCGATCAGCTCGGCGTTGATCTTCGCCTCATTGGCCGCCAGCGCATCCGCCACCGGCTTGAACCGCGCGGACAGAGCCGAGCTGTTGCCGCGCGCCGCCAGCGCCTCCGCCCAATACAGGGCCAGGTAGAAGTGGCTGCCGCGGTTATCCAGCTCACCCACCTTACGGGCCGGGCTGCGGTTGAATTCCAGGATCTTGCCGTTCGCCTGGTCCAGCGTCTCCGCCAGCACCTTCACGTCCTCATTGCCGCTGGTCTGGGCCAGATGCTCCAGAGAGGCACCCAGAGCCAGGAACTCACCCAGCGAGTCCCAGCGCAGATAGCCCTCATGCTGGAACTGCTCGACATGCTTGGGCGCGGACCCGCCGGCGCCCGTCTCGAACAGACCGCCGCCGTTCAGCAGCGGCACGATCGACAGCATCTTGGCGCTGGTGCCCAGCTCCATGATGGGGAACAGGTCGGTCAGGTAGTCGCGCAGCACGTTGCCGGTGACGGAGATGGTGTCCAGCCCCTGGCGGATGCGGTCGAGCGACAGCTTCATCGCATCGACCAGCGCCAGGATGCGGATGTCGAGGCCCGCGGTGTCCTCTTCCTTCAGGTACTTCTCGACCTTGGCGATCAGCTGCGCGTCATGGCCGCGCTTGGCGTCCAGCCAGAACACGGCGGGCGTGTTGGTCAGGCGCGCGCGGCGCACGGCCAGCTTCACCCAGTCGCGGATCGGCGCGTCCTTGACCTGGCACATGCGGAACACGTCGCCCACCTCGACCGGCTGGCTCAGCAGCACGGTGCCGTCCTCGGCGACCACGCGCATCGTGCCGTCCTCGGCGATCTCGAAGGTCTTGTCGTGGCTGCCGTATTCCTCGGCCTGCTGCGCCATCAGGCCCACATTCGGCACGGAGCCCATGGTCTTGGGGTCGAAGGCGCCATGCGCCTTGCAATCCTCGATCACGGCCTGGAACAGCGTGGCATAGCAACGGTCGGGGATGGTCGCGATGCAGTCCTGCAGCTTGCCCTGCGCGTCCCACATCTTGCCCGATTCACGGATCATCGCGGGCATCGAGGCATCGATGATCACGTCGCTGGGCACATGCAGGTTGGTGATGCCGCGGTCGGAATTCACCATCGCCAGGCCCGGGCGCTTCGCGTACTCGGCCTGGATGTCGGCCTTGATCGCGGCCTTCTCGGCCTCGGGCAGGGTCTCGATGCGGTTCAGCATGTCGCCCAGGCCGTTGTCGGGGTCGACGCCCAGCTTGGCCAGGGTGGCCGCATGCTTCTCGAACACGTCGGCGAAGAACACCGACACGCAGTGACCGAACAGGATGGGATCGGAGATCTTCATCATGGTGGTCTTGAGGTGCAGCGAGAACAGGATCCCGTCCTTCTTCGCGGCCTCGATCGTCTCGGCATAGAAGGCGCGCAGGGCGCGGCGGTTCATGACCGAGGCGTCGATGATCTCACCGGCTTGCAGCGGGATCTTGGGCTTCAGCACCGTGACGGAACCGTCGCCGGTCACCAGCTCGATGCGGGCGTTGGTCGGCGCCGCGATCGTCGTCGCGACCTCGGAGCCGTAGAAATCCTTGCCCGACATATGGGCCACGCGCGTCTTGGAGTCCTTGCTCCAGGCGCCCATCTTGTGGGGGTTGTTGCGCGCGTACTGCTTCACGGCGCCGGCGGCGCGGCGGTCGGAATTGCCCTCGCGCAGGACGGGGTTCACGGCGCTGCCCAGCACCTTGCCGTAGCGGGCGCGGATTTCCTTGTCCTCGGGCGTCGCGTCCTTGTCCGGATAATCCGGCACGTCATAGCCCTTGCCCTGCAGCTCCTTGATCGCGGCCTTCAGCTGCGGGATGGAGGCCGAGATGTTCGGCAGCTTGATGATGTTGGCTTCGGGCTTCTTGGCCAGCTGGCCCAGTTCCGCCAGCTGGTCCGGGATGCGCTGCTCCGGCTTCAGCTTCTCGGGGAAGTTCGCGATGATGCGCCCCGTCAGGGAGATGTCCTTCAGCGTCATCTTCACGCCGGCGGCGCCGACGAAGGACTGCACGATCGGCAGCAGGGAGAAGGTCGCGAGACCGGGGGCTTCGTCTACCTTGGTCCAGACGATTTCGAGATCAGACATGCTTTTCCCTTCGCGCGCGCCGCATCCGTGGCGGTGAGTTGCTCTATCGGCGGTGATGGGCAGACTTTTTACACCCGCGCGGGGGGAAGGCAATTGCCGGGCCTGCGGGTCAGCCGCCCGCGCACGGCCCCGGCACGAAAAAGGCGCCGCGCCCGGAGGAGCGCAGGCGCCTTGCTATGTGCAGCCCTAGGAGAGAAGCGACCTAGCGCCGCTGCCCCAGGGAGCTCACCAGGTTGTCGAAGCCCAGCTCCGCCACACGGAACCACTGGCGCATGTCGTCGCGCATGGGCGCCCACTGGTCATGGATCTTCTTGAAATCCGGGTTGCGGGCCGCGAGCTCGCCTTCCAGCGCCATCGCCTCGCGATAGCAGGCCTCGGTGATGGGGCGCGGGAAGGGCCGCAGCTGGGTGCCGGCCGCGACCAGGCGCCGCAGGGCGGCCGGGTTGCGGGTGTCATAACGCGCGACCATCCACTGCGTCGCCTCGCTGGCGGCGGTGCGGATGGCGGCCTGATAGCTCTTGGGCAGCTCGTTCCACTTGTCCTTGTTGACGAACAGGTGGGTCATCGCCGTGCCTTCCCACCAGGCCGGGTAGTAATAGTAGGGCGCCACGCGATGGAAGCCGAGGCGCTCATCGTCATAGGGGCCGGCCCATTCCACGGCGTCGATGGTGCCGCGTTCCAGCGCCGGATACAGGTCGCCGCCCGCCAGCTGCTGCGGCACGCCGCCCAGGCGCTGCATCACCTGGCCCGCGAGCCCCGCGATGCGCATCTTCAGGCCGTTCACGTCCTCCAGGCCGCGCAACTCACGCCGGAACCAGCCGCCCATCTGCGCGCCGGTCTGGCCCAGTGGCAGGCCGTGCACGTTGAACTTGTTGTACAGCTCGTTCATCAGGTCGATCCCGCCGCCCTCATACATCCAGGCGTGGTGCTGGCGGGTGTTCATGCCGAAGGGCATGCCGGTGCCGAGCGCGAAGGCGTCGTTCTTGCCGGTATAGAAAAAGGAGGCGGTGTGGGTGCACTCCACCGACCCCGACTGCACGGCATCCAGCGCCTGCAGGCCCGGCACCAGCTCACCGGCCGAAAAGACCTGGATCTTGAAGCGGTCGTCCGTCAGCTCGGACACGATGCGGGAGAACACCTCGCCGCCGCCATACAGGGTGTCGAGCGACTTCGGATAGCTGGAGGTCAGGCGCCAGCGCAGCGTCGGCTGGTTGGTCTGCGCAAAGGCAGGGGCGGCAAGGGCGGCAGAGGCCGCACTCGCGGTCGCGGCCTGTCCCAGCAGGTGACGTCGGTTCATGACCGTTTCCTCCGGCTTATCTAAAGTTACGCGAAAGCCATGTCGTGCGGCATGATCTTCCGTGGTGTGGCGGCTACATGAAATGAATTGCGCGCTGCGGCAAGAGGGGGACAGGCTGGGGCGTTGCCCCAGGCCCCAGCCAGGGGCGCTGCCCCTGGCGACCCCGCCAGGAGATAATATCTCCTGGACCTGATGAGAGTTTGGCGCCTCAGCTGGGTAGTTGGGGCGCCATTCTATTATAAAAAATCAGTATTATCAGTTATTTGTGCCAATTTCCTGGGGTCCGGGGCCGCTACGGTCCTGGCGGGGATGCAAGGGGCAGGGCCCCTTGCTGGGGGCCGGGGGCAAAGCCCCCGCCGTCATGCCCCCAGATACCCCTTCGCCCAGGCCGCGTAGTCGGCTTCCCGCGTCACCGCCTTGCCCAGCGCCGCATCCGGCATGCCGCCCACATCCTTGGGCGCCACGCCGTCCCGCAGCGCCTTCATGGTGGCGTGCAGCGCCTGGATGGCGGCCTGGAAGGGCAGGTGGCCCTGCAGCGCGATGCGCACGCCGCGGCTGGCCAGATAATCCCGGTCGGTGATCTCGGGCGACAGCGTGCCCAGGATGATCGGGATGGTGGCCACCTCCGCGATCGCGTCCAGCTCCGCGCGCTTGGTCACGCCGGTCAGGAACAGCCCGTCGGCGCCTGTCTTGCAGTACGCCTTGGCGCGGACCAGCGCATCCTCCAGCCCGTTGACCGAGACGGCGCCCGTGCGCGCGAAGATGGACAGCCCCTTGTCCTGCCGGGCGGCGAGTGCCGCGCGGATCTTGCCCACGCCCTCGTCCAGCGTGATCAGGCGCGGCTTGCTGGTGCCATAGGGGTTGGGCAGTTCCGTGTCCTCGATGGACATGGCCGAGACGCCGGCTATCTCCAGCTCCTCCACCGTGCGCATCACGTTCAGCGCGTTGCCGTAGCCATGGTCGGCATCGACCACCAGCGGCAGGCGGCTGGCCGCGCGGTTGATGCGCAGGGACTGCTCGGCGAATTCGGTCAGCGTCAGCACGATGAGGTCCGGCGCGCCGAGGACGGTCAGCGACCCCACGGAACCCGCGAACATGCCGAGCTCGAAGCCCAGCCCCTCCGCGATGCGCACCGACACCGGATCATGCACCGAGG
The DNA here is from genome assembly GCF_004005855.1 of Rhodovarius crocodyli. GTDB lineage: Bacteria > Pseudomonadota > Alphaproteobacteria > Acetobacterales > Acetobacteraceae > Rhodovarius > Rhodovarius crocodyli. Next base: position 78,090 of record NZ_SACL01000006.1, on the reverse strand, counting down.
CCGGGTGAATGCACGCCGTCCCCTCCAGCACCGCACGCGCCGCCTCGCGCCTGGCTTTCCACCGCATCTCGTTTCCTCCGTGACTTGATAGGACATCATGACGCGCCTAGCGTGGCCGTTAAACCCGTCCGGGAAAAATTGGGGGAAGCAATGGCCGACAGGTTCCATCGCAACGAATTGGATGGCGGCAAGTATCTGACGCTGCATGAGTTCGTGAAGGCGGCGAAGCAGAAGCTCAATGCCAATATCTGGGACTACCTGATCGGCGGCACCGAGACCGAAACGACCGTCGCCCGCAACCGCATGGCCATCGACACGGTGGCGCTGCGCCCGCGCGTGCTGAACGACGTGTCCAAGGTGGATGCCTCGGTCGATTTCTTCGGCCACAAGATCCGCCTGCCGGTGTTCTGCGCGCCGGTCGGCTCGCTGGAAAGCTTCGAGCCCGGGGGCGGCGCCACCGTGGCGCGCGGGGCAGGGCAGTTCGGCGTGCCCTTCATGCTGTCCTCCGTCAGCCAGCCGGGGCTGGAGGATGCGGCGGCCGCCGCCACGGGCCCCAAGGTGTTCCAGCTCTACACGCGCGGGGATACCGGCTTCATCGACGACTACGCCCGCCGTGCGGCCGCCGCCGGCTATGACGCCTTCGCCATGACGGTGGACACGGCCCATTATTCCCGCCGCGAGCGCGACATCTCCAAGCGCTTCGTCAAAAGCTGGCGCGCGGCCAATGTCGGCATGAACCACCAGGCCGCGCTGAACTGGGAGGATGTCCGCCGCTTCAAGGACACCCACAAGATCCCGCTGATCCTGAAGGGCATCGGCACCGCCGAGGACGCGGCGCTGGCGGTCCAGTACGGGGTGGACGTGGTCTATGTCTCGAACCACGGCGGTCGGCAGCTGGACCACGGGCGAGGCAGCATGGACGTGCTGCGCGAAGTGTCCGAGGCGGTGGCCGGCCGGGCCAAGATCATGGTCGATGGCGGCTTCTGCCGCGGCACGGATTTGGTGAAGGCGCTGGCCCTGGGGGCGGACTGGGTCGGTGTCGGGCGCCTGTATCTCTATGCCCTGGCCGCCGACGGCGATGCGGGCATCACCAACCTGTTCGAGATCCTGGAGGACGAGACCATCAAGGCGCTCGGCCTGTGCGGCGTGAACGGGTTCAAGGAACTGACCAAGGGCCATGTGCATGTCGGGGCGCCGCCTGTGGTGTGGCCGGACGTGCACAGCGCCTTTCCGCTGCTGCGCCAGGGATACTGAAACCAGGGGAGGGCGTGGCCTCCCCTTTTTCAGTACTCTTTTAATACCATCCGGTATGGTATATTTGGCGGTGATCCATCGGAAGATCCTCGTCATGAACCCGAAGCACGCCGCCGCCGGCGCCACCATCCTCTGGGGCTTCACCTATGTGCTGACCAGCACCATGCTGCCGCCCAACCCCATGTTCATCGCGGCGATGCGCGCGCTGGGCGGCGGGCTGCTGCTGTTGCTGCTGGTGCGCGACCTGCCGCCCGCCGGCTGGTGGGGGCGGCTGATCGTGCTGGGCACGCTGAACAGCGGCTTCTTCTTCGGGCTGCTGTTCATCGCGGCGCTGCGGCTGCCGGGCGGGGTGGCCGCCACCTTCCAGGCGCTGGGGCCGCTGTTCATGGTGCTGCTGGCCTGGCCGCTGCTGGGCGCCATCCCCGCCACGCGCAAGGTGGGGGCGGTGCTGGTGGGGGCGGTCGGCGTGTCGCTCGTGGTGCTGCGCGGCGGGGCCGCGATCGACCTGGTGGGCGTGCTGGCGGCCCTCGGCAGCGCGCTGTCGGTGGCGCTGGGCGCGCTGCTTTCCCATAAATGGGGCCGCCCGCGCTCGCTGCTCGGCTTCACCGCCTGGCAGCTGATCGTGGCGGGTGTCGAGCTTTCGGCCGTGGCCCTGCTGGTGGGCGACCTGCCCGCCACGCTGAACGGGACCAACCTGCTGGGCCTGCTGATCCTGGCCCTGTTCCTGACCGCCCTTGCCTTCGTGCTGTGGTTCCAGTCCATCGAGGCCGGCGGGCCTGCCGCCGCCGCCCCCTTCCTGCTGCTGACACCCGTGACCGCCTTCGTGGTGGACATCATCTTCCGCGGCCTGGTGCCGGGCGCCGTGCAGCTGGCGGGTGTTGCCCTGGTGATCGGAAGCCTGCTCTACAGCCAGCATGTCGACCGCAAGGCGTTCCGCCCCGCGCACCACCACGCCAAGCCCTGAAGCCGGGGTGGCGGCAACCGCGCCCCGCGTCACGAAGCGCGGGCTGGAACGCCGCGACCGCATCCTGGAGGTCGCGGCGGAGATGTTCCTCGCCCATGGCTATGACGGGGTCAGCATCGACGACATCGTGAAGGTGGTCGGCGGTTCGAAAACCAATGTCTACAGCCATTTCGGCGGCAAGGAGGGGCTGTTCGCCGCCGTGGTCGAGGAGATGTGCGGCGATTTCCTGGACGGGCTGCAGGGCATGGAGGCCACGGACCCCGACCCGGCCGCCGGGCTGCGGGCCATCGGCCGCGCCCTGGTGGCCGTGCTGCTGGAGGCACGCCATGTCGCCTTCCAGCGCCTGGTCATCGCGGAATCGGGCCGGTTTCCCGCCATGGCGCGCGCCTGGTTCGAGGCAGGCCCCCAGCGCGCCCGCGCCGTGATCGCGCGCTGCATCGCCTTCCACCAGCAGGCGGGCCGCCTGCGCCCGGCTGACCCGGCCCGCATGGCCACGCGCTTTCACGACATGATCGTGACCAACGGCCTGTATCAGGCCCTGCTCGGCACGCCCCCCGCCGCGCAGGAGCGCGAGGCCGCGATCGACGAGGCTGTGGCCACGCTGCTGCATGGCCATGCGGCCTAGGGCCTGCGGACAGTTGGTGGCGGGATGCGGTAGGCGCGGAAAAGCACCGCCAAACGCGCCCGCAAGCCAAGTGTCCGCAGGCCCTAGATCACCGTAATCCCGGCCGCGCGGATCACCGGCGCCCAGCGCGCTTCCTCGGCCCCGATCACGGCGGCCATCTCCTCGGGCGTGCTGCCGGCGTAGTCCGCGCCCATCGGGGCCAGCCGCGCCTGGCTGGCGGGGGCGGACAATGCCTCGCGGATGTCGGCCGAGATGCGGGCGACCAGCGCGGGCGGCGTGCCTGCCGCCACCGCTATGCCGTTCCAGGACCGCGCCTCGAAGCCCGGCAGCGTTTCGCCCGTGGTCTGCACGTCCGGCAGGCTGGGGTGGCGGGTGGCGCCGGTGGTGGCCAGCGCCTTCACGCGGCCGGCCCGGATATGCGCGATGGAGGTCGGGATCTGGTCGATCACCATCTCGATCGTGCCGGCCAGCTGGTCCGTCACCGCCCCCGCCTGGCCGCGATAGGGCACATGGATCAGGTCCACCCCGGTCTGCTGCTTCAGCATCTCTCCCAGCATGTGAGAGGTGCTGCCCATGCCGGAGGTTCCGTAGCGGACCGCCAGGTTGCGCGCCTTCGCCTCGGCCACGAATTCCGCGATGGTGCGGGCGCGCATGGCATCGTTGACGGTGACGACGTGGTCGGTCGTGAAGACCATGGAGGCCGGTGCCAGGTCCCGCAGCGGCTGGTAGGACATGCGCGGGTTCAGCAGATGCCCGTTGGCCAGGGCGAAATTCGCCGCGATCAGCCAGGTGTGCCCGTCGGGTGCGGAGCGCGCGACGAATTCCCCGGCGATGGAACCGCTGGCGCCCGGCCGGTTCTCCACCACCATGGCCGTGCCGTAGCGCTGGCCGAGATATTCCGCGATCACCCGGGCGGAACCGTCGGTGGCCCCGCCGGGCGGGAAGCCTACAACGAGGCGGACCGGGCGGCTGGGGAAGCTCTGCGCCGGCGCGGGGCGCGCCAGCAGCGCCGGGGCCAGGGCCAATGCGGCGCGGCGCTTGAAGTTCAGCATGGTCGAACATCCTGTCTGCGAGCAATGCCGCCGCGACGGGCCCGATCCTCCCTGGGGCGCAGGCTAGGGCCGGGCGGCGCCCGCCCGCAAGACGTCAGCCGGCGGTGCGCCCGATCACGAGGCGGATGCCGAGAAGCGCCGCCGCCGCACCCACATACAGCGCGCTGGTGATCAGCAGCGCCCAGGCCCCCCAATCGACCACGGCCAGGCCGAACAGCAGCGGTGCGGCGGCCCCCGCGAAACGCGCGCCGATGGACAGCCAGCCCGCGCGGTTGCCGTAGCCCGCTGGCCCGAACAGCGCGAGCGGCAGCGTGCCGCGCGCGATGGTCAGCATGCCGTTGCCCGCGCCGTGCAGCATGGCATAGGCCACGGCCCCCGGCGCGCCGAGGCCGAGCAGGACGGCGGCACCCAGCGCCGGCAGCATGTTGGCCATCATCGCGTTCAGCACCGGGTCCAGCTTGCGCAGCAGACCGAACTCCAGCAGCCGTGCCGCCACCTGCGCCGGGCCCAGCAGGGCGCCGGCGGCGACCACAGTGGCGGGCGTCGCGCCCGCCGCCGCCAGCAGCCCCGGCAAGTGTGCCGCCAGGGCGGATGCACCGAAGCCCGACACCGCGAAGACGAAGCCCAGCAGCAGCAGGACAACCCAGCCCGGCCGCGCGGCAGCGGGCTCGGCCGTCGCGGCGCCGGCTGCGGCAGCCACGGGCGCCGCCGGGCGGGGCAGCAGCAGCCCGTTCAGCAGCGGTCCGAGCACCAGCATCGCCCCGGCCCAGGAAAGGCAGGCGACACGCCATCCATACCGGGCCTCCAGCCAGGTGCTGACCGGCCAGGCGACGGTGGAGGCGAAGCCCGCGATCAGCGTGATGCCCGTGATGGGCGCGCGCGCGCCCTTGCCGAACAACCGCGCCAGCGCCGCGAAGGCGGACTCGTACAGGCCGAGCCCCATCCCGAGCCCCATCGCCAGCCAGCCGAGAGTGAGCGTCACGGGCCCCTGGGCAAAGGCCAGCGCGGCCAGCCCCAGCGCCAGTATCAGGTTCGACGCCACCAGCACGCCGTGGCCGCCATGCCGGTCGATCGCGCGCCCGGCCCAGGGCCCGACCAGCGCCGCCAGCACCAGCGCCGCCGAGAAGACGCCGAACACCAGGGATGTCGGCACGCCCAGCTCGGCCGCCATGGGGGCCGCCAGGATGGCCGGCACATAATAGCTGCCGCCCCAGGCCAGGGTCTGACCCAGGCCGAGCGCGATGACGGCGCGGGTCTCGGGCTTCATGGGTAGCGGATCTCCACGATCTCGATTTCCTCCGCGCCGCCGGGCAGGGGCACGCGGGCCACGTCGCCCTCACGCTTGCCCAGCAGGGCCCGCGCGATGGGCGCGATCCAGGAAATGCGGCCGCGCTCGGCATCGGCCTCGTCGCTGCCCACGATGGTCACCGTCGCCTCGCTGTCGTCGGGCCGGGCATAGGTGACGGTGGCGCCGAAGAACACCTGGTCGCGCTTCGTCTGCCTGGCGGCATCCACCACCTCGGCCGCATCCAGCCGCTTGCGCAGGAAGCGCACGCGGCGGTCGATCTCGCGCAGGCGCTTCTTGCCGTACTGATAGTCCGCATTCTCGCTGCGGTCGCCGAGTGCCGCGGCCCAGGAGACGAGCTCCACCACCTTCGGACGTTCCCCGTACCAGAGCGCGCGCAGCTCCTCCTGCATTGCGGCATGGCCTTCGGGCGTCATGTAGTAGGGGCGGCCCTTGGGAAGCGGCGGGCCGTCCTCGTCGTCATCATCGTCGCTCATGACAACGCTCTTAAGGGGTTATGGCGCGCGCCGCGATGCAGGTGCGGCTTTAGGGAAGATAAAGCCCACCATTGATGTGCCACACCTGGCCCGTGATCCAGGCGGCGCGCGGACCCAGCAGATACTGCGCCAGATCCGCGATTTCCTCCGCCCGGCCCATGCGCGGGATCGGTATGGTGGCGGCACGAGCGGCCAGCTCATCCTCGGAATTGCCGTAGCGGGGCTGGGCGGTGTCGGTCAGGCCCGGGGCGATGGCGTTCACCCGGATGTGATGCGGGGCCAGCGCCAGCGCCGTCGCGCGCGTCAGCCCGATGATGCCGGTCTTGCTGGTGGTGTAGTGCACGCCGCGCGGGTCCCCCCGCACGGCGGAGGAGGATAGGTTCACCACCGCGCCTTCCCGCCCGCCCAGCGCGCGGGCGAAGGCCTGGGTCAGGAAGGCGGCGGCCTTCACATTGATGCCCAGCACCGCGTCCCACTCCTCCTCCCGCATGTCCAGGAAGTCGCAGCGGGGGAAGATACCGGCATTGTTCACCAGCAGGTCGGGCACGCCGAGCGCCCGGGTGGCCTCGGCATGCAGCGCCTGAACCCCCGCCACGCTGTCCACGCTGCCCTGGACCAGGGCGCAGCGCACGCCCTGGGCGCGGATGGCGTCCGCCAGTTCCAGCGGTTCCTGGTCCAGCCAGTTCACCGCCACATCGGCCCCGGCCTTGGCCAGGGTGAGGGCCACGGCGGCGCCGATGCCCTGCTGCGCGCCCGTCACGAGGGCAATCCGTCCTGACAATTCCTGCATCGCGCAACTCTGCCCGTCGCACCGCAGCATGTCAGCCCTCTTGCACTGAATCGGTCATCATCGCCAATTTCAGGCGGACGGGGATCATGAGGAGGCCGGATGCTGGCGATCCGCACGCTCAGGACCATCGGTCTCATGAGCGGAACCAGCCTGGACGGGGTGGATGCAGCCTGGGTGGAGACGGACGGGGAGAGCGTGTCGCGCCTCGGCCCCGCCCTGACCGTGCCCTATGAGCCGAAGCTGCGGCGCGACCTGCGCCTGCTGCTGGACGCGGCCCCGGACCTGCACCCGCAGGACGAGTTCCTGGCCGATGTGGTCCAGCGCCTGACCCAGCGCCATGCGGAGGCGGTGATCCGCGTGCGCGACGAGACGCGGCGCACGCTCGGCGAGGATACGGAGCTGCTGGGCTTCCACGGCCAGACCATCCTGCACCGCCCGGATGAGGGCCGGACCTGGCAGGTGGGCGACGCCAACTTGCTGGCGCGGATGACCGGGCTGACCGTCGCGCATGATTTCCGTTCGGCCGATGTCAGGGCGGGCGGGCAGGGGGCGCCGCTGGCCCCCATCGCGCATGTGGCGCTCGCCTCCAACCTGCCAAAGCCGTTGGCGGTGCTGAACCTGGGCGGGGTGGGCAACGTCACCTTCATCGGGCCGGACGGCACGCTGCTGGCCTTCGATACCGGCCCGGCCAACGGGCCGCTGGACGACTGGGCGCGCAAATCCACCGGCCGCGACTATGACAAGGACGGCAACCTGGCCGCCGCGGGCACGGCCGACGGCGCCGTGCTGGCGCGGCTGATGCAGCACCCGTACCTGGCCGCGCCGCCGCCGAAATCGCTGGACCGGCTGGATTTCTGCCGCGCCTTGAAGGAGGCCGGCGCCGACCAGCTCTCGCCCCCCGACGGCGCGGCGACGCTGGTGGCCTTCGCCGCCATCTGCGTGGCCTCGGCCGCGCGGCACTTCCCCGAGCCGCCGATGCAGTGGCTAGTGACCGGCGGCGGGCGCCGCAACCCGGCCATGATGAAGGCCCTGTCCGCCGTGCTGTCCGAGCCGGTGCGCCCGGTCGAGGTCGCCGGCTGGAACGGCGACGCGCTGGAGGCCCAGTGCTTCGCGGTGCTGGCCGCCCGCGTCACGCGCGGACTGCCGCTTTCCTACCCCACGACGACCGGCGTGCCCTGGCCGCTGGCCGGCGGGCAGGTGCTGGGGGCCTTGCTGTAACGTCCTGGCCCGCCTACCAGGGACGGGCCGATCCAAGGAGTTCCAGCCACGATGCGCCGTCGCACCCTGCTCGCCGCCGCCAGCCTGCTCGCCACCCCCGCCATCCGCCGGGCGGAGGCGCAGCGTCCGGCCCCCCCGCATTCCTGGATCTTCGGCAGCTGGATCGGCGGGCAGTTCCCGCCCGGTGACGGCAACACGACGGAATGCTTCGGCGGCGCGACCGTGATCTTCACGCGCGACGTGGTGCTGCGTGCCTCCGCACTCGACATCGCCTATCGCCAGCGGGTGATCGAGACGGTGGCGCTGATCCCGGACGGGCTGGAGTTCCGCTTCGCCCCCGCCGCCGCCCAGGGCGGCGTGCTGGCCAGCCGCCTGCCGCCCGACATCGGCTTTTCCTGCGACAACAACCCGGACCTGCTGCGCGTGCAGCGCCGCGGGCCGAACGAGATCGCCTTCCCGGGCTGCGTCGAGTTCCCCGCCATCCTGCGCCGCTGCACCACCCCGGGCTGAGCCGCCATGCGCATCGCCCTGATCCACGCCCTGCGCCACAGCCCGCCGCCGATCGAGAAGGCGTTCCGGGACATGTGGCCCGAGCCCACGCTGATGAACCTGCTGGACATGTCGCTGTCGGCGGATCTGGCGGCCGAGGGCAAGCTGACGCCCAGGATGACCGAGCGTTTCCTGACCCTGTCGCGCTATGCGGTGGGCACGGGCGCCGAGGCCATCCTGTTCACCTGCTCCGCCTTCGGGCCCTGCATCGAGGCGGTGGCGGCGGAATTCGCGCCCATGCCGGTGCTGAAGCCCAATGAGGCGATGATCGAGGAAGCCACCGCGACATACTCGCGCATCGGCCTGCTCTCGACCTTCCCGGCCACGCTGGCCTCCATGCCGCCGGAGTTCCCGGCCCATGTGCAACTGACGCCCATGCTGGCCGAGGGCGCGCTGGCGGCCCTCGACGCCGGCGACGTGGCCGAGCACGACCGCCTGCTGGTGGAAGCAGCCAGGCGCTTCGGGCCCGAGGTGGAGGCGATCGCGCTGGCGCAGTTCAGCATCGCCCACACCGCGGACGCCATCGAGGCCGCGACGGGCAAGCCCGTGTTCACCACGCCGGGCAGCGCGGTGCGGAAGCTGAAGAAGCTGCTTGGGGCGGGGTGAAGCGGGGGGTGGGTTTCAGCCAGGGGCTCCGCCCCCGGCACCCCCGCCAGGACCGTGCTCGGTCCTGGACCTAGAGCAGATGGTACCTTCGCGGGTGAAGGTGTTCCCGCAGATTTTTAATGGCGCCCGACCTGCGAAGGCCGGGCGCCAAACTCACTCGTCGCAGCCGTCACTTTTCACAAAGAGGATGGTCGGAATTTCGCCGCCGCCCATGCGAACGGGATCTACTGCAACGCCGACAATTTCGAGGACGCGCAGGAGTTCTACCGGGACGTGAAGCGCCCACGATGGCCGCAGGACGCGATCCGGCCCCCATCAAGATTCTGCCTAGCCTGGCACCGATTATCGCCCTAACCAAAGAGGAGGCAGCGGAACGCGCCGCGCGTGGCAAGAAGCCGCTGATGATCGGCGAGGCACTTGTCCGCCTGAGCCGGCCGTTCAGCGGATCATCCGCGTGGCGCGTGAACAGAAGCTGACCCTGCGGGAGGCGGCGATGTGGTTCTCCGTTCGTCGGCACCCCAGAGACAGTGGCCAGGGAGATCGCGCGCTGGTTCCGCGAAGGCGCCACCGACGGTTTCAGCCTGACATGCAGCCACCTCGACGATGTTGCCCGTTTCACGGAACAGGTGGTGCCGCTGCTGCGCGACCTGGGCGTGGCCAGGTGGGACTACGACACTGACACGCTGCGTGGCCATTTCGGTGTGCCTGAGGCGGCCAACAGCTTATCCGCCGCCCACCCGCTCATCCTTCCACAACGCCGCGCGCCATCGCCAATTGATCAGCAGCATCGCGAGAAGCCCCAGCAGGGCATAGCAACTTGCCACCAGCGCAAAGCCAAACCGTTCGATAACCGCTCCGGCGACTAGCAGACCGAGCGGCAGGCCATAGATCGACAGCATGCGCAGGCCCATCACACGGCCACGGAAACGCGGCTCGGTAGAGCGCAGCAGCAGCACAGCCATGGGCAGCATGCAGAATGCCTGCGCGAGCCCGGCGGCGAACATCAGCGGCGTACCGACCACGGCATCCGTGCTCTGGGCAAATGCGCCGATCGCCACGAACCAGCAGGCGGCGCTGAACATCATGAGGCGATCCGGCCGCCGGCCCACGCCACACACCCCGATGATGACCGCGCCGCTCAGGCCTCCGAAGGCAAAAGCCGATAGCAGCAGGGCGAGCCCTGACTGATCCATGCCATAGACCTCACGCGCGACATGCGGCAGCAGGCCATTCGAGATGGGATAGGCCGCGAAATTGGCCAACCATGCCAGCCACAACGCCGCCAGTAGCGTGGGCGATGACCTGGCCATCGAGAAACCCTCGAGCAGGTCGCGCCACAGCGATGGCGCCGTCTTCTCCCGCACCTCGCGTGGCGATTGCCGCACCGCGAGTGTCAGCATGGTGCAGTTCAGGTACAGCAGCACGACGATGACATAGGCAGGCCCCACGCCAAGAGCCGCCATGCTGCCCGCCCCGGCCACGGCGCCCAGAATGCGCGCGCCCTCCGTGTTGATACGGCTGATGCCCAGAGCACCGGACAGCATGTCCATGGGCAGAATGTCTGCCGTCAGCGTGCTGCGCGCGCCGACATCCGAAGGCCGGATCAACCCCACCAGCCCTGCGGCGACCAAGGCCATCACGGGCGTGAACAGGTCCAGAAGCGCAAGCGTCGCGATGCACAGCGCAGCCAGCAGGAAGGTCACCCGCATCCAGACCAATAGATTCCGGTGGCCTATCCGATCACCCATCGTACCCAGCAACGGTGCGAGCAGGGTTCCGGAAAAGACCAGAGCACCGAATCCCGCGACCCAGACGACCGACTGGGTCGAAGTCAGGACGAACCAGCCCAGAATGAGGGTTTCCATCTCGAACCCCAGGGAGGTGGTCAGATCGGCCAGCCACTGGAAGCGAAAGTTCCGCTCGGAAAACGGCGAGCGCGCGCCTTTCACCCTGTGTGGGTTATTCATGGGCTGAACAGCTTCCTCACTCCTAACCGAAGCACTTGCGGCTTCTGGTCCTTGCAACAGTACCTGCGCCGCTGAGTGAGGAACAGACTGCCCGCGACGTCCTGCGGCATGACGCGGCCGAACGCTGGATTGCCGTCAGCCGGCACACATTGGGGCTGCGCAACTGTGGGTCGTTTTTTAACTAAAGACAGAGGCCGTGTGTGCTTCAGAACTAACGGTCACTTTGAGCGCCAAGCCGATCATGTGTGCCCGGCAATATGCCGTGTGGTTGCCAACGGGACTGTCCGGGTTTCTGAACGCCGAAAATAGGTGCGAGGCGCTGGTCCAAGGAGGCGACCTGATCCTGCAACCTTTTGGTCTGGAGGACGGTGCCTGGGTGTTTAGTGAGAAGCGCTGCGCTTCGGCCTGATTGCTTCTAAGAAGGACCGAGGGGCAGCGCCCCTGACTGGGGGGGCTCCGGGGGCAAAGCCCCCGTCCATTACTTCCCGGCCAGCGCCCGCCACACCACTTCCGGCGTCGCCGGCATGTCGATGTGCACCACGCCCAGCGCATCGCACAGCGCGTTCATCACCGCCGGCAGGCTGCCCGCGCAGCCGGCCTCGCCGCAGCCCTTGGCGCCCAGCGGGTTGGTCTTGGCCGGCACGGGGTGGGAGTGGAACTCCATCATCGGCATGGTGTCCGCGCGGGGCGGGCAATAGTCCATGTAGCTCGCGGTCAGCAGCTGGCCGTCCTCGGAATAGGCCACGCGCTCATACAGCGCCTGGCCGATGCCCTGGGCGATGCCGCCATGGGCCTGGCCCTGCACCAGCAGCGGGTTCACCAGCACGCCGAAGTCGTTGACGGTGGTGTAGCGGTCGACCTTCACCTCGCCGGTGTCGGGGTCCACCTCGACCTCCGCGATGTGGCAGCCGTTCGGGTAGGCCTGGGGGGCTTCGTCGAACACATGCCGCACGTCCAGCTTGCCGGGGTTGCGCTCTGCCAGCTGCATGATGCCGATGGAGCGGTCGGTGCCGGCGATGGTGAAGTCCCCGCCGTCGAACTCGATATCGCCCACGGCCGCTTCCAGCGCCTCGGCCGCCAGCTCGCGCCCCTTCTCGACCACCAGGGCCGAGGCCTCGATGATCGCGGCGCCGGAGGCCATGAGCGACTTGGAGCCACCGGTGCCGCCGCCGGCTACCAGCTCATCGCTGTCGCCCTGCAGCAGGCGGATCTTGTCGAAGGGCACGCCCAGCTGGCTGTGCAGCACCTGCGCGAAGGGCGTCCAGTGGCCCTGGCCGTAGTCCAGCGTGCCGGTGATGATCGTGACCGTGCCGTCGGCGCCGAAGCGGATGCCGCCCTGTTCCTTGCTCGGCGGCGCCGTGCATTCCAGGAAGTTGCCGATGCCGATGCCGCGCAGCTTGCCGCGGGCCTTTGCCTCGGCGCGGCGGGTCTCGAAGCCGTTGAAGTCGGCGGCTTCCATGGCTTCGTCCAGGATCGCGCTGAACTCACCGCCGTCATACACGCTGCCGGATGCCGCCTTGTAGGGCATCGCCTCGGGCGGGATGTGGTTCAGCTTGCGCAGCGCCACGGGGTCCTTGCCCATCTCCTTGGCGGCGGTCTCGATCAGGCGCTCGAAGAAGTAGTTGCCCTCGGGGCGGCCGGCACCGCGATAGGCGGTGATGGGCGTGGTGTTGGTCATGTAGCTCTTGGTCGCCACCTCGATCAGCGGCACCGCGTAGTTGCTCTGGATGTTCTTGCTGAAATTGGCGGTGCCCATCAGCGGGCCCACGGCGGTCAGGAAGGCACCCATGTTGGCGTAGCTGGTCAGGCGCACGGCCAGGAAGCGGCCCTCGGCGTCCAGCGCCAGCTCCGCCGTCACGTCATGGTCGCGGCCATGCGCGTCGGACTGGAAGCTGCCGGTGCGCTCGTCGGTCCATTTCACCGGCCGGCCCAGCTCGCGCGCCGCATGCAGCAGCACGGCATATTCCGGATAGGCGCCGGCCTTCATGCCGAAGCTGCCGCCCACATTGTAGGTGTGGATGCGCAGGTCCTCGGTCTTCACCTTCATGATGGCGGCCATCTGCGCGCGCATGCCGAACACGCCCTGGCTGCCCAGCGTCAGCACATGGCGCCCGTCGATCCATTCGCCGATCGCGGCGCGGGGCTCCATCGGGCAGACCACCAGGCGGTTGTTGCGCAGCGACAGCTTGGTCACATGCGCGGCCGAGGCGAAGGCGGCGCCCACCTTCTCCGGGTCACCGAACAGGAAGTCCAGCGCCAGGTTGTTCGGGATGTAGTCATACAGCTGCGGGCCGTCATGGGCCTGATTGGCCTCGGTCACGGCGGGCAGGGAGTCCACGTCCAGGAACACCGCCTCGGCGGCGTCCTTGGCCTCGGCCTTGCTTTCGGCCACGACGACCGCGACCGGATCGCCCACGAAACGGACCTTGTCCTCGGCCAGCGGCATGCGCCGGGTGTTGAGGATGGGCGTGCCGTCGCGGTTCTTCATCGGCATGGCACAGCCCATGGGGCCATAGGCCGTGAGGTCGGCTGCGGTATAGATCGCCTTGACGCCCGGCATGTCCAGCGCGGCCGCGGTGTCGATGCCGTTGATCACGCCATGGGCGTAGGGGCTGCGCACCACATAGGCATAGAGCTGGCCGGGCTTGGAGACGTCATCCGTGTATTGGCCCCGGCCGGTCAGCAGGGTGGGGTCTTCCTGCCGGGGCACGGGCTGGCCGATTCCGAATTTCAGGCTGGGCAGAAGGGTATCGGGCATGGGCAGGCTCCTCAGCGCACAGGCCGCCCCGGAGCGACCGCGTTGCATGGGAGGGTAATGCGCATCGGGGGTTCCGCAAGGGCGGTTTGCGCTGCAACCTGTTCGTGACAGGGGGAGGAACGCATGTCGCGCGCGGCGCAGGGTGTGGCGTTTGCCATTTCGGCAGGCATGCTGCTGACGACGCTGAACGCCATCATGCGCGAGGTGACGGCCGAGATCGACGTCTACCAGGCGCAGATGCTGCGCTATTTCTTCGGCCTGGTCGTGATGTTCCCCTCGATCTTCCGCGACGGCATCGCGGCCTACCGACCGAACGGTATGTGGGGCCAGGCTTGGCGCGGCGTCATTCACACGGCGGGCCTGACGCTGTGGTTCACGGCCCTGCCGCACCTGGCATTGGCGGATGTGACGGCGCTGGGCTTCACCACGCCCATCTTCATCATGATCGGCGCCGTGGTGTTCCTGGGCGAGAAGCCCGATTGGCGGCGCTGGACGGCGGCGGGCATCGGCTTCCTGGGCGTGATGGTGGTGGTGGCGCCAGGGTTCTCGGCCTCGGGCGGGGTCTACAATTTCGTGATGCTGGCGTCCTCGCCGCTGTTCGCCGCGAGCTTCCTCATCACCAAGGCGCTGACCAAGCGCGACTCGCCGCAGGTGATCGTGGTGTGGCAGGCCCTGACGGTCACGATCTTCACCATCCCCTTCGCCATTCCGGGATGGAGCTGGCCGAGCCCCTGGATCTGGTTCCTGCTGCTGGGCTGCGGCCTGCTGGGCAGCGCCGGGCACTTCTTTCTGACCCGCGCCTTCGCCCTGGCCGATATTTCCGCCAGCCAGCCGCTGAAGTTCCTGGATTTGATCTGGGCCGCCAGCTGGGGCTTCCTGCTGTTCCATGAGGTTCCCAGCACCACCACGCTGATGGGGGCCGCCGTCATTTTCGTCGCCACCACCTGGATCGCGCGCAGCGAGGCGCGCGCCGCCAAGCAGAAAGGCAAGCAAGCCGCATGAGCGTCGCCGCACTCGAAGCCTCCGCCGAACGCCTGACCACGCCGTGCGGGGAGGGCGAGATGGTCTGGCGCCGCTGGGGTGCCGGGCCCGTGCTGGTGCTGCTGCATGGCGGCAGTGGGTCGTGGAAGCATTGGGCGCGCAACATCGGGCATTTCGCGAAGACCCATACGGTGATCGCGGCCGACACCCCCGGCCTGGGCGAGAGCGAGCGCCCGCCCGGTGAGGCCCATCCCTCCGGCATCGCGGTGGTGATGGCGGCGGGGCTGGCGCAGATCCTGGGGGCCGATCGCTCCTACGACCTGGCGGGCTTTTCCTTCGGGGCGAATTGCGCCGCGCATCTGGCCGCGATCGAGGGCGCGCATGTGCGCAGCCTGACCATCGTGGGCGCACCCTCGCTTGGCCTGCCGCGCCAGCCGACGGAGCTGGTGAAGGTGCGCAACAAGCAGGGCGAGGAACGCCGCGAGGCGAACCGCACCAATCTGGAGCGGCTGATGTTCCACGATCCCGCGCTGATCGACGATGAGGCGCTGGACATCCAGGAATGGAACACGGTGCATGCCCGCCTGGTCAGCAAGGGCCTTGCCTCCGGCACCTCGCTGAAGGACCAGCTGCCGAAGATCGTGGCGCCGGTGCGCGCGATCTGGGGCGGGCGGGATGTGGTGGCCTATCCGCATATCGCGGAGCGGCTGCAGGTAATCCGCGAGCAACGGCCGGAACTGCGTGAAGCAGTGATCGAGGGCTCGGGGCACTGGGTGATGTATGAGACGCCCGAAGCCTTCAATAAGGCGCTGGAGAAGATGCTATAAGAATTCTTCTTTTTCTGTAGAAAAAGAAGCAAAAAGACTTTTATCAGATAAAAGTTTTTTGGTTCTTTTTTCCAAAAAAGAACGTCAATTCAACGCCATTTCATCCAGGGGCCATCTCGGCCGCGGCGCATGATCCAGCGCATCGGCCGCCCCCGCCTGCAAGCGCAGCAGCCCGGCCCAGGCGATCATCACGGCATTGTCCGTGCACAGCCTGATGGGCGGCGCGATCAGCGGGATGCCGGCGCCTGTCGCCACCTTCTCCAGCGCCCCGCGCACGGCCTGGTTGGCGGCGACACCGCCGGCCACCACCAGCGCCCGCGCGCCCGGCAGCATCGCCAGCGCATGCCGCGCCCGGTCGGCCAGCACCGCCGCCACCGAGACCTGGAAGGCCGCCGCCACATCGGCCTTCTCCGCCCCCTGCGCCAGCGCCCGCGCCACGGCGGTCTTGAGGCCGGAGAAGGAGAAGTCGCAGCCCTCGCGCCCCACCAGCGGGCGGGGCAGGGTGACGCGGCGCGCGTCGCCCTCCTGGGCCAGGCGTTCCAGATAAGGCCCGCCCGGCCAGGGCAGGCCCATCAGCTTGGCGGATTTGTCGAAGGCCTCGCCCACCGCATCGTCCAGGGTGGAACCCAGGCGGCGATACCGGCCCAGCCTCTCGACGGCCACGCACTGGCAATGCCCGCCCGACAGCAGCAGCAGCAGATAGGGAAATTCGGTGCCCGGATGGGTCAGGCGCACGGTCAGCGCATGGCCCTCCAGGTGGTTCACGGCCACGAAGGGCAGGTCGTGCGCCAGCGCGATGCCCTTGCCGAAACAGGCGCCCACCACCAGCCCGCCGATCAGCCCGGGGCCGGAAGTGGCGGCCACCCCGGCCAGGTCCCGGTACTCCACGCCCGCTTCGCGCATCGCGCGCGACGTCAGCTCGGGCAGGCGCTGCAGATGGGCGCGCGCCGCGACCTCAGGCACCACACCGCCGAAGCGCGCGTGTTCCTGCAGCTGGGAATGCACCACCTCGGACAGGATGCGCCCGTCGGGGGCCAGCACCGCAGCCGCGGTTTCGTCGCAGGAGGCTTCGATGCCCAGGATGGGGCCGTTTACGGACATGCGGGCCGATTACAGCAGAATGGCCGGCGCGGGAACGCGCTGCCTCCGCTCCTCCGCCATGCGCCAAGCACTTCCGTTGCGCGGCTGGGCGGACTATAGCCCCGCAATGCCGCAGAATGCTCCCCTGACGCCGCCCGCGCGCCCGCATGCCGCCATGCCTGGCCTGCCGTTGCGAGTCGGCACCCGGGCCAGCCCGCTGGCGCTGTGGCAGACGCGCTTCTTCCTCGAACAGCTGATCCGCTTCTGCCCGGTGCTGAAGTTCATGGATGCGTTCGAGGAACACCACATCATCACGACCGGCGACGCGGTGCAGAACCGCAGGCTGGCCGACATCGGCGGCAAGGGCCTGTTTGCCAAGGAAATCCATGAGGCGCTGCTGGACCGGCGCGTGGATTTCGCCGTGCATTCGCTCAAGGACCTGGAGACGGAGCTGCCCGCCGGCATCGTCCTGGCCTGCACCCTGAAGCGCGAGGATGCGCGTGAGGCGCTGATCCTGGCCGACCCCGAGGGCACGGCCGACATCGCCGACCCCTATGCCGTGCTGCCCCAGGGCGCGGTGGTAGGCACCGCGAGCCTGCGCCGGCAGGCGCAGCTCCTGGCCTCCCGCCCCGACCTGCAGGTGGTGCCGATCCGGGGCAATGTGCAGACGCGGCTTTCCAAGGTGCGGGGCGGCGAGATGGTGGCCAGCCTGCTGGCGCTGGCGGGCCTGAAGCGCATGGGCATGGAGAGCGAGGCCGCCGCCGTGCTCTCGCCCGAGATCATGCTGCCGGCCGCCTGCCAGGGCATCATCGGCATCACGGTGCGCGCGGCCGATACGGAGCTGCTGGAGCTGCTCTCCGGCATCGAGGACCCCGAGGCCAAGGCGGTGAGCCAGGCCGAGCGCGCGCTGCTGGCGGCCCTGGACGGCAATTGCCGCACCCCCATCGGCGGCCATGCCCGCTTCCTGGAGGACGGGCGCCTGCGGCTGGTGGGCATGACCGCGCGCGCCGACGGCACCTTCCTGCTGCGCCGGGCCATCGAGGGTGCCGCCGCCGATGCGGTGGCCATCGGGCGTGAGCTGGGCGATGCCCTGCGCCGCGACACCCCGGCGGATGTCTTTGGCTGACGCCGTGCTGGTCACCCGGCCCGAGCCGGGATTGGCCGAGACGATGCGGACAGTGGCGGCGCTCGGCTGGCGGCCCATCGCGGCCCCGGGCCTTGAGCTGCTGCCCAAGCCCTTCACCCCGCCGCGCGCGCAGGCGCTGCTGCTGACCAGCCGCGCCGCGGCGCGGGCGGTTCCGCCGCTCGGCCTGCCGGTGCTGGCGGTGGGCGAGGCCACGGCCGCCGAGGCCCGGCTGTGCGGCCACCCCGACGTCACCGCCGCCGAGGGCGATGCCGAGGCCCTGGCCGCGCTCGTCCGCAACACCCTTCAGCCGGCCGACGGCCCGCTGCTGCTGGCGATCGGCGAGGGCTATGGCCGGGAGCTCGCGGCGGCACTCAGGGCATCGGGGTTTGCGGTGCAGCGCCGGGTGGCTTATGCCGCCCATGCGGCCCGGCATCTTCCGGCCCCGGCGCTGGAGGCGCTGAGGCAGGGCAGGGTAGGGGCCGCGCTGTTTTTCTCGCCGCGCACGGCCAGGGCCAGCATGGCCCTGATCCGCGCGGCGGGGCTTGCCGAGGCCGCGCGCACCATCCGTGCCGTGGCGATCAGCCGCCGCGTGACGGACACTCTCGCGGTACTTCCCTGGGCCGAGGTGGCAACCGCCACGCGGCCGGACCATTTGTCGATGATGGAAGCCCTGGGCGAAGCACGATGACCGAAACCGTCTCTGAAACACCTTCTGCCCAAGCGGCCGCACCGGCACCGGCACCCACGCCGGCCCCGGCGACTGCCGCCCCGGCCGCGCCCGCGCAGCGCGCGCTGGCACCCGCGGTGATGCTGGGCCTGGCGGGGGTGGTGCTGCTGGCGGCGCTGGGCTTCCTGGCGCTGCAGAAGCCCGATGCACCGGACGCCCCGCCGGCGCCCGCCCCGCAGGTCGCGCTGCCGCCCGACCACACGGCGACCATCGAGGCATTGGAACGCCGCCTGGCCGGTCTGGAGGCGCGCCCCGCGCCCAGCATGCCGGACATCGCCCCGCTCGCCGCCCGCGTGACGCAGATCGAGGGGCTGCAGGGCCGCCTGGACCGTCTGGGTGAGCGCCTGGACGCCGCCGTCGCCGCCACCCGTTCCGTCGAGGCCGCCGACGCCCAGCGCGCGGAGGCCCTGCGCGGCCGCCTCGAGGCGGGGCTGACCGAGGCGCAGTCCCGGCTGGAAGGCCGGCTCTCCACGCTGGAGCGCGGCGTGAACGAGGCGCTGGCCCGCCAGGAGAGCGCGAGCCGCACGGCGCTGACCGCGCTGGAAACCCGCGCCCGCACCCTGACCGCCGTGGTCGGTGTCGCGACGGCGCTTGAGGCCGGCCGTCCGCTCGGCCCGCATCTGGCCGCCCTCGGCAGCCAGCCCGAGGCGCTGTCCCGCTTCGCCGCCACCGGCGCGCCCACCGAGGCCCGGCTGCGGCTGGAGTTCGAGGAAGCCGCCCGCGCCGCCCGCGCGGCGCAGGATGCCACCCCGCGCGGCAGCCTGGCCGAATCGGCGCTGGCGCGGCTGGGCGGGCTGGTCACCATCCGCCGTGGTGAACAGGTGGTCTGGGGCGAGGAGACCGAGGCGCATCTGGAACGCGCGCGCCGTGCGCTCGCCGCGGGCGAGATCGACGCGACCCTGGCCGCGCTGGAGCCGCTGCACCCCGCCGCCAAGGAGGCGATGGCCCCCTGGATCGCGCGCGCCCGGCAGTTGCAGGAAGCGCGCGCCGCCATCTCCAGCCTGCTGGCGGGCTGAACCATGAAGCGCGCCATCAAGCTGCTGGTGCTGGCCGCACTGGCGATCGCCGCCGCCCTGTGGCTGACGGGCCTGGGCGGGACGGTGGAATTGCGGCTGGGCGACTGGCTGATCGCGGCCCCGCTGGCGGTGACGCTGGTGCTGCTCGCGGTGCTGTTCGCCGTGCTGCACCTGGTGCTGCGCACCATCGGCTGGCTGCGCGGCTGGCCCGCGCGGCGCCGCCTGCGCCTGCGCCTTTCGGCCCATGAGCAGGCCGAGGGTGCCGTGACGCGCGCCCTGGTGCGGCTTGCGGCCGGCGCGCCGGAACAGGCGCTGCTGGAACTCGGCCGCGCCCGCCGCCTGCTGGGCGACAACCCCCAGCTGCTGCTGCTGGCCGCCGAGGCCGAGCGCCAGGCGGGCCGCGAGGAAGCGGCCGCCGGGCATTTCCGGGCCCTGGCCGCGCGGGAGGACTCGCGCTTCCTGGGCCTGCGCGGCCTGCTGCGCCAGGCCGTGGCGCAGCGTGACTTCGAGGGTGCGCGCCAATTGGCCGAGCAGGCCGAGAAGGCAGAGCCCGGCGCGGCCTGGCTGCGCCAGGAACGGGCCGAGATGGCGCTGGCCACCGCCGCCTGGCGCGAGGCGCTGTCCCTGGCGCCTGCCACCGCGCCGCGCGCGGCGCTCTCGCTCGCCGCCGCGCGTGAGGAGACGGACCCCCTCAAGGCCGCGGAGCTGGAACGCCAGGCCTTCATCGCGGACCCTGCCTTCGCGCCCGCCGTGCTGGCCCATGCCGCCCGGCTTGAGGCCGAGGGCAGCCACCGCCGCGCAAGGCAGGTACTGGAACAGGGCTGGCAGGTGGCGCCGCACCCCGATATCGCCCGCGCCTGGCTGGACCTGGCCCCGCCCGAGCCGCTGGAGCGCGTGAAGGCCGCCGAGGCGCTCGCGCGCCGCAACCCTGATCATCTCGAAAGCCGGCTGATGGTGGGCGAGGCCGCGCTGCGCGCCGGCCTCACGGGGCGTTCGCGCGCCGAGCTGCAGACGGCCGCCGCCATGTCGGGCGCGGATCGCCGTGTGTTCGAGGCGCTGGCCGCGCTGGAACGGCTGGAGCAGGGCGACGCCGGCCACATGGCCCTGGCGCGCGCGGAGGCCGCGGCGCAGGCCGCCCCCGAGGCTCCAGGCTGGCGTTGCGGTCATTGCGGAACCGACCATGCCCACTGGAGCCCGCGCTGCGATTCCTGCGGCACGGCACTTTCGATCCACTGGAATGGGGTTGCCGCGGGATGAGCACGGTTGACGTGCCCCCCCTGGAACGGCTTTTGTTGAGACACAGCATCTTGCGAGGCTTCGTTCACCCATGGAAACACTGACGCGCGCGCAGCTCGTGGAAGCGATCTATGCGCAGGTCGGGCTGTCGCGGAATGAATCGGCGGCGCTGCTCGAATCGGTCCTGAACCGGATGGCCACGTCGCTGGGCAAGGGCGAGTCGGTGAAGATCTCGGCCTTCGGCACCTTCGCGGTGCGCCAGAAGTCCCAGCGCATCGGCCGCAACCCCAAGACCGGGGTCGAGGTGCCGATCATGCCGCGGAAGGTCCTGAGCTTCCGCCCCAGCCAGGTGCTGAAGGCGCGGATCAACAATGAGCCCGTGGGCAGCGCCATGGACGAGGATTCGTGAGAGGACAGGAAGCCATTCTCGGACTGGATGCGACGGCCGATACGGCCGAGGCCCGCGTGCGCAAGGGCGCGCAGGCCTATCGTACGATCAGTGAGGTCGCTGAGGACCTCAACGTGCCCCAGCACGTCCTGCGTTTCTGGGAAGGCAAGTTCCCGCAGCTGAAGCCGCTGAAGCGCGGCGGCGGGCGGCGCTACTACCGGCCCGAGGACATCGCCCTGCTGCGCCGCATCGCGGGGCTGCTCTACAGCCAGGGCTACACCATCAAGGGCGTGCAGCGCCTGCTGAGCGACGATACCGCCCCCGCGGCCGACACGCCCGCCCAAGGCGTGGATGCGGCCATGGCCTCGCTGGAGGCCGTGGCGGCGGAACTGCGTGACCTGCTGAAGCGCGCGGGCTGAACGGCGCCGCCAGGCATCGTCATCACGGGGTCCAGAAACGGCGAGGGCCGGGATGTTTCCATCCCGGCCCGCCGTGTTCCGAAAAAAACCTGAAAAAGATCAGCCGCCCTTGCGGGTCAGCGTCGGTACTTCCTCGCGCAGGCGGAAGCGCAGCGCGGACCAGGTGCCGTCCAGCGCGACCTGCGTGACGGGCAGCAGGCCGGCCTGGGTCAGCGGCTCCCAGCCATGGTCGCGGTCCAGGTCGGAGCGAATCGGCCCGCCCTTCTTCGGATAGGCGAACCACAGGCGGCCACCCACCCCGTACAGATCCAGCGCGCGCGCGGCGACGCGGCCGAGCGAGGCGCGATCGGTCGCGAAGGCGAGGATCAGCTCGGGTTCGGCGGCACTGGTGGCCGGAAGGCCGTGCCGGAAACCGTTCGGAACATCCAGCACCGAGCAGACCATGCCGGGCTTGAAACCCAGCTTCTGCGGCACCGAGATCGGATCATCCTGGTTGGCGGCGACGGGGCCCGTCTTTCCGGCGCGGTTGCCCTGGGGGCGTGCGTCGGTGGGGCTTGTTGTGGGCATGGTTTTTCGTGTCGGCATCATGACGGCGCGTTTCCTTAGAAGTCCTGCCGTGGGTTATCAAATCCCAATTCGGTGGGGCTGACCCGCAAAATCCGGACATGTCATTGCAAAACTTTAGCTTGTCAGCCCTCCGGCGGTCAGGCATGCCCTTGCGACATGGGTCACATGGCACGGATGCGTGACTGGCTGCTGAAGCCAGGGACACGTTCTGTTTACTGCCGCGTTCTCACGGATAGCGTTTCCGCCACAGCCGCCGATCATGATGGCCAACGTCATGAGATGTGGGCTTCCGAGTTGAAGGTTAAACCCATGCAAAGCCCGCAGGCTGCCCCGCCCAGGACAGCCGTCCTGTTCGCGGATGAACTGATGCCCATCGTCCACCAGCGTGCGCCCGGAAAGGTCGTCGTGTTCTCGGGATGGGCGATGACCCGTATCCTGAGCGGAGTTCTCGTGGGGCTGGATGCCGGTGCGACCGGGGTGGCTGCCGTGGGCCCCGAGCGGCCCGCCGAGCTGGACGGGCAGCTGCTCCAGGCCGCCGCCGAGGCAGGCCCCGAGGTAGAGGCCCTGGCGCGTGACTTCCTGTCGCGCCACTCCAATGAGGCCGACAGCGGGCCCCGTGGCGAATATCTGGACACGGACACGGCGCATTGCTGGTTCGTCCGCGCGCCGCTCGATCTGCCGGATCTGCGCGGCAGGCTCGGCCTGCCGGATGTCGTGGTCGACATCGGCACGCTTTTCCACGAATTCGATGTCCGGCGCAGGCTGCACCGGCTCGCGGCGCTGGGCGCCTCCACCCTCGTGATCGACACCGTGATCGTCGAGGCCGAGGCGATGCCGCCGCAGAGCGGCTTCAGCACCGACAGCGCCTGGTTCGCCGCGGCCATGACGCCCGATCAGTGCGAGGCCATGGCGGCCTATTGGCAAGCGAAGCAGCCGCTGCCCGACCAGTTCCGCCTGCTGCCCCGTGGCGGCAGCGTGCAGGCCTTCCGCGCCGCGGGCGGTGCGCCCTGGTGGTGGTTCATGGGCCATGGCGCCGTCCGGCGGATGCTCGCCGAAGTGGGTTACGAGGTGGTCGCCGTCGAACCCTGTTGGGGCGGAAGGTCCGCCATTTTCGTTGCGGAGCGTCGGGCATGAACGTCCAGAAGGTATGCCTGTGCACCTTTGATTTCCCTGGGCCCATCGGCAATGGCGGCATCGGCACCGCCTTCCGGGCCCTGGCCGAGGAACTGGTTTCAGCGGGGCACCAGGTCACCGTCCTCTATCCGTCGGCCTATACCGAGAACCTGCCTGTCTCCCACTGGATCGACCATTGGCGGGCGCGCGGGGTCGAGATGGTGTCGCTGTTCGTGGAGGGGCCGGCCAAGCTGCACGCCTATGCCGCCTATCAGTGGCTCAAGACCCGGCAGTTCGACGTCATCCATTATCACGACTGGAAGGGCCCCGGTTACTGGCTGACGGTCGCCAAGCGCTGCGGCCTCGCCTTTCAGAACACCACCCTGGTCTGCCAGGCCCATGGCCAGAGCTTCTGGCACCTGGAGCATTCGGGCCAGTTCATGAGCGACCCGGCCGAGCTCGAGATCGACTGGACGGAGCAGCGCAGCGTCGAGGGCGCGGATGTCCTCTACTCGCCCAGCGCGTATTTCATCGACTACATGCGCGAACGCGGCTGGCAGCTGCCGGAGCGGCGCTTCGTCACCCCCAACCTGCTGCCCAACAGCTTCATCGCCGGGCAGGAAGCCGATGGCGGGCGCGTGCCGGTGCAGGAGCTGGTCTTCTTCGGGCGCCTGGAGACCCGCAAGGGGCTCGAAATATTCTGCGCGGCCGTCACGCGCCTGATCGCGCGCGGCGTGAAGCCGCGGCGCATCGCCTTCCTGGGCAAGATCGGCGAGGTCGCCGGCGGCAACGCGCTGGCCCATATCACCGAGGCCTCGGCCGGCTGGGGCGTGCCCTGGATGGTGCGCAACAACCTGGATACGGACGGCGCCAAGCAGTTCCTCTCCCAGCCCGGGCGGCTCGCGGTCATCGCCTCGCTGGTCGAGAACTCGCCCTATACCGTGCTCGAATGCCTGGCGGCGGGCCAGGCCTTCATCGCCTCCGACGTGGGCGGGGTGCGGGAACTGGTGCATGTCGATGACCAGCCCGCGACCGTCTATGCGCTCAACGCCGCCTCCATGGCCGATGCGATGCAGCGCGCCCTGACCGAGGGCGCGGTGCGCGCCCGCCCGGCCATCGGCCTGGCCGAGAACCGGGCGCGTTGGGCCGAATGGCATGCGGGCCTGACGCCCCGGCCGGTGGCCGCCCCGGCAGTGACCGCCGCCACGCCGCTCGTCTCCATCTGCATGGCCACCCATAACCGGCCCGTGCAGCTGGCCCAGGCGCTGCGCAGCATCGAGGCGCAGAGCTATCCGCGCATCGAGGTGGTGCTGGTCGATGACGCGAGCCCGCTGCCGGAGGCCCAGGCCTATCTGCGCAGCCTCGAAGCGGATTTCGCCGCGCGCGGCTGGAAGCTGCTGCGCAATGAGACCAACCGCTATACCGGCCGCACCCGCAACCGCGCGGTCTCGGCCGCCACCGGCGACTTCGTGCTGCTGATGGACGACGACAACGCGGCCTTCCCGCATGAGGTCGAGACGCTGGTGCGCGCGGCCCAGGCCTCGGGTGCGGACATCGTGACCTGCCAGCCGCAGCCCTTCAGCGGCGGGGGCGAACCGCCCAAGGACGTGGCGCGCTTCCCGCTCGGCTGGATGCCCATCGGGCCCAACCTGTCTCTCGGCATGATGGAGAACTGCCTGGGTGACCTGAACATGCTGCTGCGGCGTTCGGTGTGGAACACGCTGGGCGGCTTCTCCGAGGACCGCACCGGCAACGAGGATTGGGAGTTCCTGATGCGGGCGGGGCTTGCCGGGTATCACCTGGAATGCCTGCCCGAGATCCTGTTCGCCTACCGGGTGTGGAACACCAGCAACTCCCGCAGGCAGACCCGCAAGAACCTGTATGACGGCTTCCAGCGCGTCGACCGCCACGCGCTCGAGACCGTGCCGCCGGCGCTCCGCATGGCGGTGCGCTTCGGCCTGGAGGCGCATTTCGCCGCTGCCGAGCGCCGGGGCGAGGGCTATTGGAGCCTGCATGTGAACCCCGACCCCGGCCTGCGGGAGATCGCGCATTCGAGCCTTCTGGGCATCGACGGGCTGGTGGCGGCCGCCAACCATGTGACCGAGCGCGGAGACCGCGAGACCGGGCTGATGCTGCTGCGCCAGGCGCTGGCGATCGCGCCCAGCGCCCCACGCGTCGCGCTCGAGCTCATCGGCCGCGAGGAGGAGAGCGTGCCGCTGCCGCTCGACAGCCACTGGGTCGAGGCGGTGATATCGGGCCTGGCGGAGGATGAGCTGCCGCGCGCGGGCCTGGCACTCGGCCGCCTGATCACGCGGGGCGAGCGCGGCTCGGCCGAGCTGATGGCCGAGGCGATCATGCGCCGCTTTCCCGGCAGCGAGCAGGGGCGTTTCCTGCTGGCCATGGCCAGAAGCTGAACCGTAGGGCCGGCTCACGGAATCTGGCGCGTTCCCCGGCGCTGTGCCATGGTTGGTGCAACGTTTGAATAACGGGGAACCTGTCCATGATCGATCGCCGCACGGCCCTTCTGGCGCCGTTCGCAGCGCCCGCGCTGCTTTCCGTATCCGCACGCGCCCAGGCGCCGAGCTGGCGCCCGCCCGGCCCCGTGCGCATCGTCATCAACGCGGCCCCGGGCGGCACGACGGACATCATGGGCCGCATGCTGGCCCAGCATCTGGGCACGCGCTGGAACATCCAGGTCGTGGCCGACAACCGTTCGGGCGGCGGCGGCACCATCGGCTCGGCCGAGGCCATCCGCACCGCGCCTGACGGCACGACGCTGCTGTCCAGCAACATCGGGCCGAATGCCATCGCCTATTCGCTGTTCCGCAACCTGCCTTACCGGCCGGATTCCTTCGCGCCTGTCGGCAACATGATCCGCGGGCCGAACGCGCTGCTGGTGCATCCCTCGATCCCTGCCC
Organism: Rhodovarius crocodyli; assembly: GCF_004005855.1. GTDB lineage: Bacteria > Pseudomonadota > Alphaproteobacteria > Acetobacterales > Acetobacteraceae > Rhodovarius > Rhodovarius crocodyli. The sequence goes on along the minus strand of NZ_SACL01000006.1, from coordinate 52,127 downwards.
GGACGGTGCCGGAATTCGTGGCTTATCTGAAGGCGAATCCGGGCCTGCCCTATGGTTCCTCGGGCGTCGGCCAGTCCCCGCACCTCTCGGGCGTGTGGTTCACCCAGCTGACGGGCACCGAGGCCACCCATGTGCCGTTCCGCGGCGCGGGTCCGCTCATGGTCGACCTGATCGCCGGCAACGTGAAGTTCAGCTTCGACAACCTGACCAGCAGCGTGCAGCAGATCCGCAGCGGCCAGGTGCGTGCGCTGGGCGTGACCAGCGCCGACCGCAACGCCCAGATGCCGGAACTGCCGCCCATCCGCGAGACGATGCCGGAACTGGCGCCCTATGACGTGAACACCTGGTTCGGCATTTTCGCCCACGCGAACATGCCGCGTGAGGCCATTCTCGCGTATAATGCCGAGATCAATTACTTCCTGGGCCTGCAGGAGACGAAGACGCGCTTTGCCCAGATGGGCGGCGTGCCGATGCCGGGCACGCCCGAGGATTTCGGGAATTTCGTGCGTTCCGAGATGGAGAAGTGGGGTGGTGTCATCCGCCGCGAAGGCCTGCAGATGGACGTTTCCTGAGCTGACGCGCCGGACGGCGCTGCTGGGCCTGGCCATGCCCGGCGTTGCCTGCTCGGCCGCGCCGACCGCACGTTTCAAGGTCGATACCCCGGAGGAGACGGCGCGCGGCGGCGTGCTGTCCGCCTGGGTCTATCGCCCGGCGGGCTGGGCGCCCGGCGGGCGGGTGGTGGCCGTGCTGCACGGCGCCAGCCGCAACGCCGATGGCTATTGCGATACCTGGGCCCCCCATGCCGAGGCCGCCCAGGCGCTGCTGGTCTGCCCGGATTTCTCGCGGCAGGCCTATCCGGGCGGCGCTGCCTATAATGAGGGCGGGGTGCCGGGCCATCCGCCCGCCTATCTGGCCCTGCCGCGCCTGATGGCGGCGGTCCGGGCCGGGCAGGGCGATACCGGCAACCGGCCCTTCGACTGCTACGGCCATTCGGCGGGCTCGCAGTTCCTGCACCGCTTCCTGCTGCTGTGCGGCGCGCCGGGCGCGGGCAGGATGGTCTGCGCCAATGCGGGCTATTACAGCTTTCCCAGCATGGAGATCGCCTGGCCCTATGGGCTGGGCGGGGTGGGCGATGCCGCGGTCCTGCGCGCGGGCCTGTCGCGCCCGCTGACCGTGCTGCTGGGCGAGGCCGATACCGACACCCGTCACCCGCAGTTGCGCCAGACGCCGGAGGCCAATGCGCAGGGGGCTTATCGCCTCGCGCGCGGGCGGGCCTTTTTCGCGGCGGGGCGCGATGCCGCATCCCGGCTCGGCGTGCCCTTCGGCTGGCGCCTAGGCACCGTGCCCGGCGTGGCGCATTCCAACGCGGGCATGGCGCCCGAGGCGGCGAAGGCGCTCTGGGGCTAGGCCCCGTCGTCTTCCTCACCCGGCGGCTGCGCGGGCACCGAGTAGCTCTCGGTCAGCCACTTCCCCAGATCGACCTGCCGGCAGCGCGCCGAGCAGAAGGGCTTGAACGCCAGAACCGCGGGCTTCTGGCAGATCGGGCAGGGCTTGGCATCAGTCATGGATCGCGGGCTCCCCGACGGCGAGGGTGATGGGATGGCCGGCGCCCGCCTGGAACTCCTCCAGCGCGCCGGGCAGGTCGCGCAGGGCGTCCAGCGTCGCGCCGGGGGCTGACAGGACCAGGCGGCGGTGCGGCGTGGCCGCGGCCTCGCGCGCGGCCTGGCGCAGCAGGGCCAGCCCCTGGGCCAGCGGTCCGCGCAGGGTCTCCGCCAGCGGCGGATGGATGCGCGCGCGCCTGATCTCGAACAGGCCGAGCGGCCCGGTGCCCAGCAACTCCGCCAGCGTGTCCGGGCGCAGGGCGGCGCGAAGGGGCTCCTCCAGCAGCGCGCGCTCCTTGGCGGGCAGGCCCGCGATGTCCAGCAGGATGGCGCCGGCCAGGTTGCGCAGGCGGATCTGCCGCGCGGCCTCGCTGATCGCGGCCTCGTTCAGGCGGCGCTGGGCCAGCCTGTCCGTGCTGCCGGCCGCGCTGCCGGCATCCACGTCCAGCGCGGTCAGCGCGTGGGTGGTTTCGATACGCAGCGTGCCGCCGCCGGGCAGGGGCGCAGCGGGCAGGGCCAGGGCGTCGAACTCGGCCTCCAGCGCGTCGTCGAAGGCGCGGGGTGTGTAGGTGGCGCCGGGTTCCAGCCGGTCGTCGGCCAGGAAGGCCGCGTCCGGGAAGGCGGCGCGCAGGCGTTGGGCCGCACCGGGGCCGCGTTCCAGCAGGCCGGGCTCGCGGGCCGCCAGCGGGGGCGCGCGGCGCACGGACAGGCGTGGGCCCTTCAGCCCTTGCGCCGCGCGGGTCACGCGACAGACCACCAGCTGGCCTTCCTGCACGGCCTCCCGCAAGGGGCGGCGGTCGCGGCTGGCCTCGGATTCGGGAAGGAAGCCGGTGCTGCCGTCGGGCATCAGGATGAAGGCACCGGCCATGGCGGGTGCCAGTGTCGCCACCCGCGCCGCCACGACATCGCCCACCCCATCGGGGCGGGCGGGCCGCTCCACCCAGGCCTCAGCCAGCACGCCGTCGCGCAGCAGGGCCACCCGCCTTTCCCCCGGCGAGCGGGAGACGCGGATCTCGATGCTCACGGCTTCAGCCAGTGGTTATCGTTCACGGCTTTAGCCAGCCGATGCCGCGCAGCAGCTGCGCGGTCTCGAACAGCGGCAGCCCCACGATGTTGGACCAGGAGCCCGACATGAAGCGGCAGAACATCTCGGCCTGGCCCTGGATGGCATAGCCGCCGGCCTTGCCCTGCCATTCGCCGGAATCGACATAGGCCGCCATCTGCTGCGCCGTCAGCCGCTGGAAGGCCAGGATGGACTCGACCAGCCGCGTGCGCAGCTTGCCGTCGGGCGACAGCAATGCGACCCCGGTATAGACCCGGTGCCGGCGGCCCGAGAGCAGTTCCAGGAATGCCCGGGCCTCCTCCGCGTCCCTGGGCTTGCCCAGGATGCGCCGGCCCACCCCCACCACTGTGTCGGCGGCCAGGATCAGTTCACCCGCCCCGTCTTCGCTCACTTGCGCGGCAGCCATGGCCTTGCCGGCCGACAGCCGCTGCGCCAGCTGGCGCGGCAACTCGGTCTTTCCGGGGGTTTCGTCGATGTCAGCCGCCCGCACCGCGTCGGGTGTCACCCCGATGCGTGCCAGAAGTTCCAGCCTGCGAGGACTGGCGGAGGCCAGGATGAGGGGAGGGCGCATGATCGCCGTCTCCACCTGGTACGAGCTACTTGAAGCGGAAGGTGATGCGGCCCTTGGTCAGGTCATAGGGCGTCATCTCGACATTCACCCGGTCACCGGCCAGCACGCGGATGCGGTTCTTGCGCATCTTGCCCGAGGTATGGGCGAGGACCATGTGGTCGTTGTCCAGCTTCACGCGGAACATGGCGTTGGGCAGAAGCTCAACCACCTGGCCGCTGAACTCCATCATGTCTTCCTTAGACATGCATATTGATCATTCGAATGCGCCTTTCGGGCGTTAGTTGAGGGGATTTGCGGCGCGGAACATGGTTCCCAACCGCGTCAAGGTCAAGTCGGACGATTGAGGCGCAGCCGCTGGGCCACACTTTCGGCATGCGCGGTCAGGCCTTCGGCCCGTGCGAGGGCCACCGCGGCGGGGCCCACGGCCTCCAGCGCGGCGCGGTCGGCCTCGACCCAGGTGGTCCGCTTCAGGAAGTCGAACACCGACAGGCCGGAGGCATAGCGGGCCGAGCGGCCGGTGGGCAGCACGTGGTTCGGACCGGCCACGTAATCGCCCACGGCCTCCGGGCACCAGGGGCCCAGGAACGCGGCACCCGCATGGCGGATGCGGCTGAACAGCGCGCGCGGCGCGTCCACCATGATCTGCAGATGCTCGGGCGCCAGGCGGTTGGTCAGTTCGCAGGCCTCGTCCCAGTTGCGCACCAGCACCACGGCGCCGTGGCGGCGCCAGCTCTCGCCCGCGATACCGGCACGGGGCAGGGTGGCCAGCGCCTGTTCCACCGCCTGCACCACCGCCTCGGCGAAGGCCGCGTCATCGGTGATCAGGATGGATTGGGCGGCCTCGTCATGCTCGGCCTGGGCCATCAGGTCCATCGCGACATGGGCCGCGTCGTTGGAGGCATCGGCGATCACCACGACCTCGGAAGGCCCGGCGATCGAATCGATGCCGACGCGCCCGAACACCTGGCGCTTGGCCTCGGCCACATAGGCGTTGCCAGGGCCGGCGATGCGGTCCACGGGCGCGATGCTCTCGGTGCCCCAGGCCATGGCGGCGATGGCCTGGGCCCCGCCGACGCGCCAGAGTTCAGAGACGCCCGCGCGGCGGGCGGCGGCCAGCACCAGGGGGTTGGTCACGCCGTCGGGCGTCGGCACGCACATCACCACCCGGCCCACGCCGGCGACACGCGCCGGAATGGCGTTCATCAGCACGGAGGACGGATAGGCCGCCTTGCCGCCCGGCACATAGAGGCCCACGGCATCCAGCGCGCCCCAGCGCATGCCGAGCGTGAGGCCCTGCGCGTCCTTCATCTCCAGGTCGGCCGGCATCTGGGCGCGGTGGAAGGCCTCGATGCGGGCGGCGGCCAGGTCCAGCGCCTCCAGCAGGGCGGGCTCCACGCTCGCCTCGGCCTCGGCCAGCTCGGCGTCGGTGATGCGCAGCGCGCCCGGCTTCCAGCGGTCGAAGCGCTGGGTGTAGTCGATCAGCGCCGCGTCGCCGTTGGCCCGCACATCCGCGATGATGGCCGAGACGGCGGCATCCACCTTGGCGGTGGTCTCGCGCGCCTGCTCGATCAGCGCCGCGAAGCGCGGCTCGAAATCGGCCTCGGTGGTCGAAAGCCGGATCACTGGATGGCCCCCCGGAAGCGGGCGAGCAGCGCGCCCATCTCATCCGGCATGGTCTTCAGCGCGCCGCGATTGACGATCAGCTTGGAGGTGATCTCGGAAATCACCTCGGTCTCGGCCAGGCCGTTGGCCTTCAGCGTGCCGCCGGTCTGCACCAGGTCCACGATGACGCGCGCCAGGCCCATGGAGGGGGCGAGCTCCATCGCGCCGTTCAGGTGGATGATCTCCGCCTGCACGCCCTTGGCCGCGTAATGGCGGCGGGCGATGTTCGGATACTTGGTGGCGACCGAGATGCGCGACAGGCGCGCGGTGTCCAGCGGCTCGGCGCCCACCGGCTCCGCGACCGACACGCGGCAGCGGCCGATGCCGAGGTCGAGCGGCGCGTACAGCTCCTTGTAGTCGAACTCGTCCAGCACATCGCCGCCCGCGACACCCAGATGCGCGGCCCCATGGGCCACGAAGGTCGCGACATCGAAGCTGCGCACGCGGATCACCTCGACATTCGCATCCGCCGTCTCGAAGCGCAGGCGGCGGCTGCTCTCCTCATAGCAGTCGGGCGCGGGGGCCAGGCCCGCGCGCTCCAGCAGCGGCAGCAGCTCCTTCAGGATGCGGCCCTTGGGCAGCGCCATGATGAGCGGGGCGGTGACCGTCGCGATCTGGGGGGAAGACAGGGGGAGGTCCATGGGATCAGCTCAGTCGTTCGATATCGGCGCCCACGGCAGCCAGCTTCTGCTCCAGCTGCTCATAGCCGCGGTCGAGGTGATAGACGCGGTTCACGATGGTCTCGCCGCGCGCGGCAAGCCCGGCCAGCACCAGCGAGATGGAGGCGCGCAGGTCGGTCGCCATGACCGGCGCGCCCGACAGCGAGGGCACGCCGCGCACGATGGCGCTCGATCCATGGACGTTGATGCGCGCGCCCATGCGGTTCAGCTCGGGCACATGCATGAAGCGGTTTTCGAAGATGGTCTCCGTCACCATGCTGGCGCCCTGGGCCAGGCACATCAGGGACATGAACTGCGCCTGCATGTCGGTGGCGAAGCCGGGGAAGGGCTCGGTCACCACATCGACGCCGTGCAGGCCGTTGAGGCGGCTGATGCGCAGGCCGGCCGGTTCCTCGTTCACGCCCACGCCTGCTTCGCGCAGCACGCGGGCCACGGTGCCCAGATGCTCCAGCCGCGCGCCGGCCAGCAGCACCTCACCGCCGGTGATGGCGGCCGCACAGGCGAAGCTGCCGGCCTCGATGCGGTCGGGCAGCACGGGGTGCTGCGCGCCGGTCAGGCTGGTGCTGCCCTGGATGCGCAGATGGCCGGTGCCTAAGCCCTCGATGCGCGCGCCCATGCGCATCAGGCACAGGGCCAGGTCCTCGATCTCGGGCTCACGCGCGGCATTGACCAGCTCGGTCTCGCCATCGGCGAGGGCCGCGGCCAGCATCAGGTTCTCGGTCGCGCCCACGCTGACCACGGGGAAGATGATGCGCGCGCCCTTCAGGCCGCCCTCGGGCGCGCGGGCCTCGATATAGCCTGCCTCGACGGTGATGGTGGCCCCCATGGCCTCCAGACCTTTGAGGTGCAGGTCCACGGGCCGGGTGCCGATGGCGCAGCCGCCGGGCAGGGAAACCCGCGCGATGCCGTGGCGCGCCACCAGCGGCCCCAGCACGAGCACGGAGGCGCGCATCTTGCGCACGATGTCGTAGGGGGCCTCGTTCGAGGTCGCGCTGCCGTTCATGACCAGGGTCTTGGCGGCCTTGTCATGCTCGACGGACAGGCCGAGCTGGCGCAGCAGGGCCGACATGGTGGCCACGTCGGCCAAATCCGGCACGTTGGACAGGTGCAGCGGGCTGTCGGCCAGCAGGGCCGCCGGCATGAGGGCAAGGACGGCGTTCTTGGCGCCGGAGACGGGGATGGTGCCGTTCAGCGAACGGCCGCCGCGGATGCGGATACGGTCCATGATGCTTCAGAGCCTCGGCAGGGCCACGCCGCGCTGGCCCATGTATTTGCCGGCACGATCCGCGTAGCTGACCTCGGGCGCGCCTTCGCCCTTCAGGAAGATGAACTGGCAGATGCCTTCATTGGCATAGACCTTGGCGGGCAGGGGGGTGGTGTTGCTGATCTCGATCGTCACCTGGCCCTCCCATTCGGGTTCCAGCGGCGTCACGTTCACGATCAGCCCGCAGCGGGCATAGGTGGATTTGCCGAGGCAGATCACCAGCACGTCGCGCGGGATGCGGAAGTATTCCACCGTATGCGTCAGCACGAAGGAATTGGGCGGGATGATGCAGACATCCTGCTTGCGGCTGACGAAACCCGTATCCGAGAAGGATTTGGGGTCCACCACCGCATTGTCCACATTGGTGAAGATCTTGAACTCATCGGCCGAGCGCGCGTCATAGCCGTAGGAGGACAGGCCGTAGCTGATGATGCCCTCCCGCTTCTGCGCGGGAGAGAACGGCTCGATCATGCCATGTTCCTCCGCCATCCGGCGGATCCAGGTATCGGGCATGATGGGCATGGCGGAACTCCCCCTCAGGGTTCGGGCTGCGACGGTCTAGTCCACTGCCCGGGGGGCGGCAATGGCGGGAAAATCAGGTCTGGGGCTTCGTTTCGGCTTGGCTGGGGTCGGGGGCGGGGGAATCGGCACGGGCGCGGGCCTGGGCCTTGCGGCGGCGCAGGTTCTCGCGCAGGGCGGCGGCCAGGCGGGCCTCGCGCTCATCGCCGCCCTTGGGGGCGGGGGTCTTCGCGGCTTGGGCGTCAGGGGCGCTCATGGGGCGCATGGATGCCTTCTTCCGGCCCGCCCCGTCAACGTTGCTGTGGCGGATAGGTGGGTGACCGGGGCGGCCCTGGGGCGTTCCCCCCAGGAAGGAGGACCAAGCCCATGACCATGACGATCGAACAGGTTTCCGAGAAGATGCGCGACATCGACTATGCGATGCTGGTGACGCGCACGAAGGGCGGCGCCGTAGCGGCCCGGCCGATGAGCAACAACCGCGATGTCGAATACGACGGCGATTCCTGGTTCTTCACCGAGGAATCGGCCCTGATGGTGAGCGACATCACCGCCGATCCGCATGTGAACCTGAGCTTCCAGGGCACGTCCGGCCTGCTGGGCATGCGGCCGTTCTTCCTTTCCGTCAGCGGCCGCGCGGCGCTGATCCGCGACAAGGCGCGATTCGCCGAACACTGGACGAGCGATCTGGACCGCTGGTGGCCGCAGGGCATCGACACGCCGGGCATCGTGCTGATCAAGGTGCGTGCGGAGCGCCTGCATTACTGGGATGGCGAGGAGGAGGGCGAGGTTCCGCTGATCTCGCGCCTCGCGGCCGAGTAGGAGGGGATTTGCGGTGCGGGAGGGGGCTTGCCAACCGGCAGGCACCCCCTTAGAAGGCGCCGCAACGCTGCTGCCGTAGCTCAGTGGTAGAGCACTCCCTTGGTAAGGGAGAGGTCGAGAGTTCAATCCTCTCTGGCAGCACCATCAACTCATTGATATTGCTTGGTCCGTCGAGGTTATCCGGGCCCGGCATTGTCCGCAAGAGTGCGCCCAGAGTCGCAAATACGCGCTCCGATCCGTGCAAAATCCGTGCAGTCGTGCAGGTGGGGAATCACGTTCTGTTCTCGACTTCCCACCCCGCCCCGGCTAGAATGCTGGGGCTGCGGCGGCTGGCCGACCTAGGCCTAGGCGCTACTCTGGTGTTGGGTGTGGGGCATCCGTTCGATCCGGTAGCCCGGCGCTGTAGGGAACCCGCCGCAGTTTCAGTTTGGGGAACACGGCACTGGGGGACGCCTCGGGCACGCTCTCCGGGCGGGAGATATGGGGGATCGCCTCAGAAGGCCCGTCGAACCCGCGCCGTCGGTTTACCGGCGGAACCCCGTGTCGCTACGGCACACGGATCAGCCGCCCGGGGGCAACTCCGGGCGGTTTTGCTATCTGCGGCAGCGATGGACTAAGGGCTGTCTTTCATGCCTCGCCAAAGGGCGAGGCGGCACGAACCAGCGGCTCAAGCAACAACTGTGAGCCTAGCTGCAACGCCATCACAGCGTGCGCCTTCCCAGCTTTGTCCCCCAGCGGGAACACGTTTACGTTTTCGCCATTGATAACGAGGACCGCAGTTTCCACTAAGCCAAAATTTCCGCGCTCGATGGCATCCGCAAGGCGACGCAGACCGCTCACCACCAGATTACCTTCAATGTCGCCCTCGGGCACGTCGATCATGTGGCCTCTACCTACTTGGCTTCTTGGCTATGTTTGTCAGGCTAACGGCTTCGTGGAAAGTGAACATACACTCATCATTCCTCCCAGCGGATGCCCTCTCTCAGCACCTTAGCCGGGGCGCCCGCTGCCACGCAGCCGGGCGGGATTTTCCCCGTGACGACTGCCCGTGTGCCGATAGCACAATCGTCCCCGATTTCGGCGCGCCGCAGCAGCAGCACATCCTCCGCAAGCCAGACCCGGTTGCCGACCTTGATATCGCCAGGCGGGTTGAGGATTTCGCCGCTCGCCGCATCCCTGATGTGATGGCTATCGGACGTGCGTAACTTCACCCTCGCGAACAGGCAGTCGTCGCCAATGGTGATGTCGCCACCCGTGACGTTCATGAAGGTGGCGCTACGGGCTCGTAGGTTATCTCCGATGACCACGTATCGCCCCGGTGATTTCAGAAAAATGTCGCCCTTGATGATGGAGTTCCTGCCGATCTTAACGGTACAATCGCGGGCGTGGCAGTGGATTTTCAGCTGGCTAAGGTCGCACCCCTCGCCAATAATAATAGTGCACCCACTCTGCTTGAATTCCACCCAGAGGCCTTCCGCGTGCCCCTTGATAGTGTTCAGCGCTGCCTTGCCTACGATTTGCATCCAGCCCTCCGCGCACGGGAAACGACCGGGCTAATCTCGCATGAGCATAAAACGGGCGCTATCCCCACCCGCAGAGGCGGCGTCCCGTCTCGTTGTGGGCCAGGAGCGCACGCACGGTTTCATCGGTCAGCACGTCGAAGCCTGCCTCAGCAGCCTGGGCGCGAGGCATATCGCGTGGCGGCGTGTGCGTCAGGATCGGGCGCCATGCCGAGCAATCAACGGCTCCAGTCACGCCGCAGCCGCTCAGCAGGATCAGGCTCGCGAGCCACGTCCACCTCCACATGCGCTCTCTCCCTGGCTTGGTTTGCGATCCGCTCGGCCGAGCGGCGTATCTCGTCCGTGCGCGCGCTCTGCTTGCCGATCATGTAGGCGCCGGTCAGGATGGCCACCGCTGCGCCTGCGATGGCGACGTAGACGTGGATGCGGCTCCACAGCCCGGCAAAGAGGGCAATCACGCCGCCTTGTCCTTGCGCTGCTGCCACTGCCACACGGCGATGCCGATGCCGGCCGCAATCAGCAGCACACTCAGCGTCTGCCACGGGATGCCGCCCACCGCCGTGGCGACAGGAGCCAACGCAGCAAGCGGGGTCAAGGTGCCCAGCGCCTTCGCGACCGCCGTTCCGCTGGGTGTTGTGGCGGCTTGGCGGATGGTGGAGACGGGCGCCGGCTGGCTGAACTCCGTGATGCCGTAGAGCGCCATGCCCTCGTCCATCTCAGCCTGGGTGTAGGGCATGCCCCCGCACTCCATGCTGATGATGGCGGCCAGCACCATCTTCATCACGCGATAAGGGCGCACGTCGATCTTGGCGTGCATGTCCACCCCGAGCGCCGTGGCGACGCTGCGGGCATAGACCACGGGGTCGTTTCCGTCGCTTTCCGGCGCCCAGGAATTGATCTGCTTCCAGATCGTGTCGAGCCCGTTGCGCGTCTGGTTGACCACCAGTTGGCCGACGCCAGCGCGGATGCCGAGAGCGTGGGTCGCATACTCGGCCATGCCGCGCAGATGCTCAGGCATCCACTGATCACCCAGGCCAAGCTGCCCGTTCCATGCTCGCTTCGGGTCACGGATGAAGCGCAGATTGGTGGGGTTCTTGTTCTTGAACCCCCGGCTCGCTTTCGGGTCAGCCATCACGGCCTCCTATGGTTCAGATGTCGCGCCCGGTGAGCGGCGCCTCAAAGGCGGTCGGTCGCTCCGGTGCCTCGCTGCCCGGCCTGGCGCCCAGGCGGTTTTCCAGCCGGTCCTGCCGCCGAAGCACTTCCTCCAGCCGCACGGTCTGTGCCTGGAGCTGGGCGGTGATGGTGGCGAGGGATTGGAGCATCTGGTTTGTGCGCTCGCTGGCGACCTGATCCGATTGCTCCAGGGCGCGCAGCCTGTCGCGCATTCCCTCCTGCTGCTGGTCGCGAAGGCGGCCCGCGGTCTGCACCGACTGCTCGACCGCGATCACACGCGCGACGAGCGCTGCGTCATTGCGCCCGTAGGCGATGAGCAGGCCGCCCACCAGGATGAGGGTGCCGATCATCGTGCCAACGGGGGCGACGAACCGGCTCCATGGGGCCTCAACCTTGCCCTTCACCTCAGCGATGGCCGCAACGATGGAGGCGTCTCGCTGCTGTCGATTTGCAGTGCGGTGTTCCTCGGCCTTGGCCATGCTGTCGGCCAACTGGCGCAGGGTATCTTTGATTTCGGCCAGCTCTGCGGTCTGGGGCATCAGTTATCCGTCCCCTTTGCCAAGGGCGCGCTCGGTCACGCCGCCACCAGCCGAAGAACCGCCTGCATGGCTCCCCCGCACAACGCATATCCGGCGTCATTGAGGTGGGTGCCGTCCACGGTGAGCGATGCCTTGATGCGGGCCGGATAGGCGCCATCCGTCAGCAGCACGTCGAAATCCGCGAGCAGGATGTTGCCGCTGTCCCGCAGGCCCCGCAGCTTGTTGACCACCCACAGCCGCGCATCCTCCTGCGTGGTCGTGGTGATGCGGTCGGTGGGCATCGGCGTCCAGAACACCGGGATGCCGCCGCCGTCCCGAACCTGTTGCGCCATGGCCATCGCACGCGAGTAGCCGCGCTGGGCGTTGGCAAGGTCGAGCGTGTCATTGGGCGACCACGGCGCGATGGCGCAGATCGTGGGACGGAACCGGGCGATTTCGCCACGCCCCCGGTCGTAGAACTGAAGGGTCGTCTGGCCTGACCAGCCCGCGTTGACAAAGCTCATCGGCAGGGCCGAGGTGGAGAGGGCCGCGCTGGCGATATGCCCCCAGGTCGCGTAATCGCTGGTGCTGCCCTGGCCCTGCGTCAGGCTGTCACCGACGGCCATGAACACATGACCGCTGCGGTCGCTGATCGCCTCCAGGGCCAGCGTTGCGCCGCGCAGCCCCTCGGTCAGCAGTGTGGCTGTGGTGGTCTGGTCGCCAGCGCCATCATACATCGTCCACAGGCGGCCGAGATTGACGGTGGGGCTGTCCCAGGTCAGGTCCGGCCGCGTGGCCCAGCGCGACGCCCCGGAGGTGTAGGCGCGGCACATCAGGTAGCGTCGCCAGTCGCCGTCGGCACGGTCGATGGGCGCCAGCAGCAGCCAATCGGAGCAGACATAGGACGGATTGGCGGCGGTCCCCGCCGGAACCGTGATACTGGCCGCGGTCTGTGCGGTAGATCCCGGCAGTGTGTCCACCCCGGCGCCATCGAACCAGCCTTGCACCCAGCCGCCGATGGAGGTTCCGCCAGCATCGCGCGGATTGCTGTCCGTCGCCACGGCCGTGGCCGCGAACGTCAGCTTGTCCACCGTGAACGGTGTCGCGCTGTCATTAGCGAACCAGGCGCGGACCCAGGTATAGCCCCCGGCCATGGCGGCCGTGACGTGGCTGGTGCGGCCCGTGATGCCAGTGAAGCCACGAATGTGCACACGCTGGGCGCGACGTGTCTGTGGCGTTTTCAGGACGACGGCGCGCCGCGCATTGATCCCAGGCGGCTGGATGATCGCCATGGATCAGCCCTCCATCACGCAGATGCGCGTGCCGACGGTGCTGATGCCGTAAAGCGCGCCGCGCGGGGTCTGGCTGGCACTCCATTCGTAACCACCGCCCTGGCCGCCGGCGTTCGACGCGGCGGGCAGCGGCCAGCCGCTCCCGGCGGTCACGCTGCTGCTGTCGCTCATCGAGGCGTCGTTCACGTCGATGTTGACGACGGTGAGGTAATTCCGCACCGCGTCGGCGCAGAGCAGCGTCACCACCCCTGCGGGCAGCGGCACAACCGTGATTTTCATGGGGATTTGCCTTCTGGTTCGGCGCCGCTACGCGCACGAAAGCGCCCCGCTCCCATCGTGGGGCAGGTTGCCGGGTCGGATTGGAGAGAGGCCTAGGTCAGGCCGTGGCGATGCAGGGACAGGCGCGACAAGCTGCGCGAGGCTCCACGAGAGAGCCCCGGCGCCATCAGGATTGCCATGTGTGGGGTCTCCTACTGGCTCAGGCGCCAGTTGGCGGTGCCGGTGATGTTGCCGGCGCGAAGCCGGTAGCGGATCGCCGCCTCCGGCTCCGCCCAGGACGTGCTGATGTTGAGGCTCCACGCCACGGCAGTGCCGTCGCTGTATGTGTAGGGAAGCCAAGTCGCGCCGCCGTCTAGGCTGCGCTCCAGCGCGATCGAGCCCGTCCAGTTGCCCCAGATCGAGATATTGAAGTCGGGCGCCAGGGGGATGAACGCGTCGCCGGTCAGGCCGCCGGAGGTCAGCGCGCCGGTCACCACATTGGCGACGCGGGCGGGAAGCACCGGCAGGGGGTTGGCATCTTCGACCGGCATGCCGCCGACTGTGGGGATCGAGACCGTAACAGACATCAGACCCGTTCCTTTACGACGCTGCCGGCGGTGATGGTGGTCACCCAGGTCTCGTTGATGGGCGCGCCGTACACCTCGGTTATGACGCCGGGCGCGAAGGTCGTGGTGACCATCACGCCGTTCCGGTCCTCAGTCAGCACCAGGGGCGCCAACGTGGCGGAATAGGCCGTCGCCCCAATAGCGGTCCGCTCCGTCGCGGCACTTGCCTGCACGGCCTCATCCCGCGCTGCGCGCGCGGCAACGGCCACCCGGCTCTCGCCAGGCGCGTAGATTTCAACCATTCGGGGTGATCCACTTCGTGGCGATGACGGTGCCCGCGACGATGACGGCCGAAGCGCCATCCACCTCGTACTGCACCTCGTATCGCGCTCGTTCCGGGGGCGGGTTGTAGGTGCCGGCGCGGCCGAACCAGTTTGGCTCATTTGGCAACATATCGGTCTGCTCGACCGTCAGCCGCACGCCGAAGAAGCCCGTGGTGAGGGGGTTCGCCTGATCTTCCAGCCAGATGCCATACTGCAGGTCGTCGATGACGACCGGCGAGGCGCTGGACAGGACGATCTCGCCCCCGCTCCAGGTGATCGACAGGCGCAGCGTGCTACCCGTCAGATCCATGGACGTGTCGCCCTCGGGGACGAAGAATAGGCGCACGTCATTGTCGCCGACCGTTACCGGCCAGTCGAAGTACGTCATCCCGAGCATGAGCGTTCAGCCCGGCGGGTCAGGCCAAGTGACGGCCGCCGGGAAGCCCTCTTGCTCCGGCACATCCCGCAACGCCTGGCGGTAGGTAGCCCAGGCGGCGCGCTCCGGGGCGGCCAGGGGGCTATCCGCGATCTGCGTCCAGTCGGAGGCCGCGAGCCGCCTATCACGCTGCGCTCGTGCTTCATCGGCCGTCATGGCCGGCGGCACTGGATCGCGCAGTACTGGGGCGCCATCTTCGTTCGCTGCGATTTCCTGACCTGCGGCTTGTCCTGCCAGAAGCTGGCGATGCTGCTCGGGAGTGACCGCAACGGCGTCGGAGGGTTGTGTGCCGGCCAGGAAAAAGCCGCGCGCGGTGGCTGACCAGAAGACGTCCATGTCAGGCCCCCAAAGCGATGTAGTTGGTGACGGCATTGGTCCGTCCGGACGGGCCGTAGGAGGCCAAATAGAAGCCGGCCGTTGTGGCCGTGTTCGCGCCCACCGCTCCGAACGTGTTGTTCGACAGATGCCCGACCGTCAGCGAGTAGAGGGCCGTGGGAAAGGTGAGGGGAAATGTCACCCACACATCGCTCGCATTGGATGCGTTGGCGTCTCCCCACTGCATGATCAGGCCACCGGGAAGCTGCATCCAACCCGTACCGGCCAGAGAGCGATCCACCACGGCCTCGGCCAGCGTGAACCACCCGTTCACGCCATTGCTCACCAGCGTCACGCTGTTCCCGCGCGCCAAGATGAAGCTGGCCGCCCCGTCGATGGTGTCGGAGCCAGCGGGCGAGATCGTCACACTGTTGCCGGTGCCGTCGTAGCGCTTGATCTCGTAGCCGAACGCCAGGCCGCCCGCCGCCGTCGCAGCCGGCAGGGACAGTGTCACGTTCCCCGCCGCCGCTGTGACGGAAACCAGCCCGGCTTGGCGCAGCGTCAGGGTCGCGCTGGCGGTGAAGTTGTCGTTGCCGCCCCCGAGCGACATCCAGCCCGCACCGCCAGCGTCCGGGTCAGTCGTGTTGTTGTCGATCAGGTTCAGCCATTCGCGGCCATCAGCGGCGCTGGACGCGAGACGTGCCCCCCTCGGATAACCCCCGACCGCGGTCGCGAACGCCGCGTCATAGGCCACCGGGGCGCCGGCTGCCTGCCAGCGGTTCCAAGCCGACATGGCATACAGGATGCCGTTCATATCCTGGCCGAAGGGAGGAACGCCGCCCGCCTCGATCGGCGTCATGGTCAGCGGCGGGAACCCAGTGGTGAAACTGGCGAGGCCGGGGGTGACGCCGATCTGGGATGGAACGGGGATGGTGTTCCGATCGCCACTGTTGGCGAAAGGAACCGACACGCGGGTAGGAATGCCGCTAGCCAACATGGGCGATAGCTCCCTGAGAGAGGAAAGTACCGGAGCCGAACGGGGAGCCCGCGCCGCCTTCAGCAAACCCGAAGGTGCCGCCGGCTGGGATCTGGATCATGGTCGCGTCAACGCCGGTCGGGCGCGGCAACGCCCCCGATTGGGTCATGATCGCGAGCTCGTAGGGCTCCAGGTAGAACTCGAAGGTGAAGCGCATCTGCATGGCGCCAAGGTCATTGACGTAGGCGCGGCCGCGCCCGGCAAAGAGGCGCCCCAGCAGCTGGTTCAGGGTGGGGATGTCCGTCCTTGCGATGTTCGCCATCGCTTTGGTCAGGATCAGCACCCGATAGGCGTCGTCAGCCAGGCGATAGTTCTGCGTGACCGGCGTGCCGTTCCAGAAGGGGGCCTCGTTGAAGGGGCGGAAGCTCGCTGTGCCTGTCTCGTATCCGAAATACGGCGGGGGGCTGCCGATGGTCAGGTTCCGGCCGACACCAACGATGCGCCCCCACACGTCCAGGCCGTAGCCCTGGGCGGTATCGACGTTCCAAACCAGATCGTAGAAAGCGTCGATGTCCGCGCCGGGGTCTATCCACTGGTTGGCGGTCTCGATCAGCAGGCGCAGCGTGGGGCTGTTGGCGTACTGGCTGATGATGGTCGCGTCCGGGTTCTGCATCAGACCAGCACCAGAGAGATGTCCGCCGCGGCCACGGTCGGCACTTCATCGATCTCGACCGCCACGCTGTCGCCCAGCGCCACGCCCGTCATGGCGGTGCTGCTGGCCGTCTGCGCCGGCGTGATGGTGTAGGTGCCTGTTCCGCCCGTCCCCGTGCCCAGGGCAGTGATGCGGGTGCCAGGCGTGACGCCCGCGCCCTCGACGCGCTGCCCCACGGCCAGAGCGCCCGAGGCCACGGCGCTGACCGTCAGCGTCGAGCCACCGATAGCCCCGGTGAAGGCCGACGCAGCGCCAGCGCCGATCTGGATGGAGACGATGCGGGCCCAAGAGCCGAGCGCGGCCACCGGGCTGTAGTAGCGGCTGGCATATACCGTGCCGCCGATCCGCTCCCGCGCCTGGCCATCACCGCCCGAGAAGGCCGAGACGATGGCCGCCTGTATCTGGGTCAGAGCATCGCTCGGCACCGTCGCGCTGTTGGCGATCCGGACCGTGAACAGCACCGGCACCGGGTCCGGGACCTCGAATTTCACCGTGTAGGACGGATAGGGCGGGCTGTAGGTGGTGTCCTGCACCGTGATCGTAGTGTTGCCGTTGGTGTCACAGCCGGGGCTTTTCTTCGCCCAGATGGCCTCACCGATGGCCTGGCCTTCCCCGCCGACGACCGCCGCGTAGAGCGAGTGAGGCGCCAGGACGACCGCACCGATGGAAAGCGGCGACGAGGTAGTGTTTTCCGCCGTGTAGACATCCAGCACGTTCGGCACGTTCAGCACCGCGGCGCGCACCGAAGGCAGGCTGCCCTGGGCGTTCAGCGCGACGGAGGCGGCACGGCGCGCCTCGAAGGCCGAGGCCGTTTCGACATCGGCACCGGGGATGCCATCGCCGGCATTGGTGATCGTGTCCCAGCCCGGGATCGTCTGATAGATGCGGTTCAGCGAGCCTGCCGGGCAGGCAATCGGCCCGGTCACCGTGCACTCAAAGGTGGTGTCCACGCTGCCTAGGCTCGGGATCGTCACCGCCGTGGTGCAGCGGTAGAGATTGCCGTCCGTCGCCTGCGCCAGCGCGCCGACCGGGATGACCGTGCCGGCGGCGCCGACGCAGGTTGCCGTCACCGTCGTCGGTTCAGCCGGGTTGCGCTCGATGAAGTAGATGCGCCCAATGCCGTCCTGCCAGCGCCCCTCGGACGTGGCCGGGTCCACCATGTTCTGGACCTCGATCATCTGGCTGTTCTTGTCGCCGATGATCGCGGTGAAGCTGCTGGCAAGTTGGCCCTGCGGCGTGTCCAGGTTCGGGTTCAGCCCGCCCCCGAATGCCGCGCTCATGTCGGCCATCACGCCGTCGAGGACCGCCAGTTCAGCAGGCGCAGTGAAGCCTTCCGGGCCGAAGGTCAGCCCGGGCACACTCGTCGTGCCACTCATTTTAGAACCCCGCTGCCGTCAGATTGCCTGCGGTGTCGGTGACCTGAACCTGGCCCCGAACCTGCCGCCCCGCCACGGAGCTGATGTAGACCTGCGCCTCGACCACGCCCGGCACCCGGAGCGCCGCAGCGACCAGCCGCGCCTTGATGAGCGAGAGCGGCGGCTGATGGCCCAGGATTTCCGACCAGTAGGGGATGCCCTTGCTGGTGTCGTAGTAGAGCTCGCCCAGGAATAGCCTGCATGCGCTCGCCGCATCTTGCGCCAGGGCGTAGGGCTCGGATGCGAGGGCGATGTTGCCCGAGGCGTCCAGCACCAGGTCCCAGCGTTCGGTATCGAGCAGCAGCGTCTTCACACCGGCACTCCCGTCTCGCCCCCGCCAGGCGTCACCCCGCCATGCTTGTGCGTGGCGCCGATGTCCTTGCCGTTGTGGGTCAGCGTGTCGCTGGTGATGGCGACCGAGGTAGCCTCGATGGTGACCGCCGTCGTCTTGATCGCGACCGCGCCAGCCTGCACGCGCACGTAGTCCGTCACCTCGCCGCCCAGCAGGGTGCCGAAATACATGCCGTCCGCCATGTCGAAGCGGCGCAGGCTGCCAGGCTGGGACGGCACCCGGCTGGCCTTGACCGCCGAAATGTCCCGGCTGGCGAAGATGGCGGCCCCGATGTCCCCCACCACGGGATCCACGATCACCGCAGCGGCGCCACCCTGGATGCGGGCGCAGGGAAGGCTGTGGATGATGCCGTGCGGCACCGTGTTGCCCGCCCCGTCAACCTGATGGACCATCGGCTGCACATCCACCGTGCAGGGCTGGCCCGGCCCCCCTCCGGTGACGGCCTTGACCTGGACAAGGGCAGAGGTGGCGGTGCCGGCCATGAGCGACTGGAACAGGAACTGCTGCGCATTGGCGTCGCCCTCGGCAGACGAGATGCGCTGAAGCGGCTCAGCCTGCACGGATTGGGACATACCGCGGCTCCGAAGCCATGAAGTTGGTGAACCAGGAACCGCCCGGCGTCTCGCTTTCGAGCTCGTGGGTCAGCGACGTGATGCGCCAGCGCCCGCAGGCAGGCTGCAGGTCGCTCTTGATTTCGATGAGGCTGTGGAAGCCGATGCTCGGATTGTAGAGCGTAGCGCCGGCGATGCCGGTGTTGGTGAAGGACGGGTAGCCGATCATGCCCGTGGAAGGCGAAACCAGGGGGATGCGGCTGCCGCGCGCCACGCCGCGAGGCGATATGATGAGCGTCTGGTTCTCGACCGTCATTTCGATGCCCGCGGCCTCGGCGCAGGCCCGCATCTGGGCCATGGCGGTGCCGGGGAAATAGGGGTTGGAGAGCTGCGCCGTGACGCCGTTGTTCTCGAAGCCGTAGCCCATCACCTGCGCCAGGCCGGCCATGATCGTGGCCACGTCTGCGGTGCCGGAGAAGCTGCTCGGCGGGATGATGGCCAGAGACGCGTCCAACCCCGCCATGGCAGTGATGTAGAACACCACCTCCGGCGCGCCCTTGAAGTCGGCCCAGGCCCCGGTAATGGTGCCCTGGAAGCAGACGCCCAGGCCGCTTTGGTCGTCACCTGCGCTGACGGTGACGATGTTGCGCCGGGTAGCCAGCGGGAGGCGGCCGAGGGTGGCCAACTGGTTCATCAAGGACAGCGGTAGGCCAGCGATGCGAAGCTGCAGCTCACCCATGGAGAGCTCGCCGTTCTTCTTGATCGCCGCCGCCATCCGGTAGCCACGAAGCGTGACCTCGTGGCCACCTTCGATGAATGGCGGATTGATCGTGCGCCCCTCGGCGTCGGTGGTCGGGCGGAGCAGAATGTGCGCCTGAAGGTGGCGCCGCGAAAGGCTCTGGCTCACGTCAGGTAGCCCAGGAAGTAGCGTCCGCCGAGGCCCTGGTAGGAGACGCGCCCGGTATCGGCGCCGGGGATCAGGCCGGGCGTCTCGGACTGGGTGTCGAAGAAGGCAAGATTGCCGGTGAAGCCCTGGTAGACCGACTGGAACAGGTTCACCCCCACACGGCAGAGCATGCCGGCGATGACCAGCACGTCGGCCAGATACACGTCAGCGAACAGGCCGGTCGGCCGCTGCTGCAGCTGGATGCGCACCCGCTGGTTCGCCAGGGTGCATTGGATCACCTGGGCCGGCACGGGCTTCGTGGGGACGACCGCAGTCAGCGTCATTGCGGACCGTCTCCCCATGGATTGGCCTGAGCGCCGGCCGCGGTCGTCTGCCCGGGCGTTGGCGTGGCCGGCCGCACATCGCTGCCGCTGCTGGGCGCCGCGCCTTCGGGCTGCTGCGTCGTTGGCGCCGGGCCCGTGGTGTCAGTGGGCGCGGTCGGTTCATTCTGGGTGTTCTCGGTGAAGGCCGAGGATGCGACTTGGCGCACCTCCTGCAACCAGAGCTCGACCGTCAGGAGCGTCGGTCCGCTGCGAGAGGACCGGCGATAGTCGCAATGGATGACGTTGCAGCTCTCGTAGGTGACTTCCGGCGTTACCAGCGAGACCATTTGGATGGTCTGGACCAGCTTCTGTGCACGCGCCAGGAACTCGGCGCGGTCGTCATCATTGCCACCCACAGTGAAGCCGATGCGGGCGTCAAAGGGGGGCTGCACCTTGTTGTAGGTGGCGAACTGGCCCTTCTCGACCGGGAAGTCCGACATGCGGGCTTCCTGCTTGTAGTCCACGTTCAACACGCTATCCCCGGTCAGGAGCGGCGTGCCTTCCTCGTCGAAGATGCCCCAGCGCGGCCCGCTGAAGATGTCGAGGATGTTCAGCACGTCCGAAACCAGCAGCGAGACCGTGTTCAGCACCTGCGAGGCACGCTGTAACGGAGGAACGCCCGGTGCCTGGGGGACATTGGGGTAGCGAGGCACATCGACGGGCGTCAGGGCCACTCATGCCTCCTATGGATGATTGCGCGGCCGGCGCGGTTGGGGCCACATTCGGCGGCATGAAAGCCATGCGTCTTGCCGCCGCCGTCTTTGTGCTTTGCCTCGCCGTGCCAGCGGTTGGGCAGGACCGGGCGCCGCGAGAGAGGTTCTGGCCCGCAGACCTGATCGAACTATGGGGCCGGGCCGAGGATATGTGCCGCGGCAGCTATTCGTCTGATCCCCAGCAGCCCGACTTCTGCGCCATCCGCACCGACCTCACGCGCCGCCTGCGCCGCTTCGGGCTCTGCTATGGGGCGGCGGATGACATCGCTGCCAACTACCGGTGGCACTGGTGCGCTCGGGGCTCCAACGGCTGGTAAGGCGCTAAGCCAGCCCCAGCGTGACCTGATCCACGAAGGCGTGACGCTTCAGGGCAGCCCCGATGTCGCGAGCAATACCGTTCGCGTCGGTCGCCTGCGTGTTGACCGTGATCGGTCCGTTGATGGCGGTCTCATTGCTGACCGATGAGCCACCCCACATCTTGTTCTGCACTGCGGCCCCCGGGCGCGTGCTGTCCATCAGTGCAGGGTCAGGCACCGGCGGCGCGACCGGGCGGTTGAACTGCTGGTAAATGCCCAGGGCGTTCGACTGGCGGCGCGGGCCGGTGCGGTCCTCGGCGCCCGGCCGCCCATAGCGCCGGAATATCAGGTCCGCAGCCTCTCGCGGATCGGTCGTGGCACGGAGTGCGTCCCCCTGCGCACGCTCTGTGTTGCGGAGCTCCCAATCCACAAACGCCAACTGCATTTCCAGCGGCGCACCCTGCGGCGTGCGTCCATACTGGCGCTCGAACTCAGCGATGCGTTGGCCGCGCCATTGGCCAATTCCCATGGCGCCGCGGCCTCCGCCGGCTGGGTTGAAGGCGTTCGTATCCAGGTCTGCCCCGCTCTCGCCAGTCAGGTGGCCAACGATCCCGGCCGCCTGCGCCGGGGTCCACCCGCGGCTGATGAAGTAGTCGTAGGCCTGACGCTGCCGATCGGTCGTGGCGCCAGGGCGGGGCGGCTCCGGGCGCGCACCTGCCGGCGCTGTCGTGCCTGCCGCACCAGGAAGCTGCCCGGTGATGCCGCGCGGGAGGCGCGCTTCCTCGGCGGCCTGTTCTTCCGGCGTCAGGTCTGGGTCGGGGATGAGACGCAGGAAGCGGAGCACTCGGACGATCAGCTGCGCCAGCTCGCCGAAGCTGTCCTTGAGCGACTTCAGGTCGTTGAAGAACTCATCGCTCATCAGGTAGTCGGCGAACCGCTTGATGCCGTCGCGAGCCTGATTGAGATAGGGGACGAACTGATCCCCGCCCAGATACTGCACGAACTCCCGCACCTTGGTCAGCAGCGCCGTAATGGCCGGAGATAGCGCGTCCAATATCTGCCGAGCCGTGCTGGCGACAGCCCGATCAAGCTGGATCAGAGCCTCGCGCAGCCGGGTGGCGTTCTCCACCTGCTGCCGGCTGATCTGGTTCGGCGCTTCCTCGCGCATCATCTGCGCGCGGTTGGGCGCCAGGGCGAGGTTCACCGTCTCCTGGCCGAAACCCATAGACTGCGCGCGGGTCAGCCGCTCGGCACGGGGGGCGCGCGCGATATAGCGCAGCACATCCTCGTAGATGGCTTCCGTGGTCCGCGGCCGCTCGCCATTGGGGCCATCCGCCAGGGCGATGCGGGCGTTCATGAAGCCCGCAACCGCGCCGGGGTTGTTCAGCAGCCGGGCTTGCTGGATGCGATCCTGAATGTTCTGGAACGCGCCAGTGACCTCGTTCGCCGTGTTCCCCACTCGCCGGGACACACCCTCCCAGGCAGACAGGCGCTCGGTCGTAATCCCCAGGTCTCGCGACAGGCGCCCCAGGGCCGCGCTGCCTTCGCTGGTCTCGCGCACGAAGCTGGAGATGCCGCGGCCACCGATGAACACCGCGAACAGGCCAATGGCCGCGTTGCGCGCCGTGTTCAGCGACTGCGTGACGCGCTTGCCGACTTCCTCGATCTCTTTCTGGGTGCGCGTCGCGTCCTCGCGCATGCGGCGCTGGGCCTGCCCGGCCTCGCGCTCGCCCTGCTTGAAGCCCTTGGGGTCCAAATTTAAGGTAACC
The DNA here is from genome assembly GCF_004005855.1 of Rhodovarius crocodyli. GTDB lineage: Bacteria > Pseudomonadota > Alphaproteobacteria > Acetobacterales > Acetobacteraceae > Rhodovarius > Rhodovarius crocodyli. The sequence goes on along the minus strand of NZ_SACL01000006.1, from coordinate 29,494 downwards.
ACTAAGGCATCGATAATGCTCGCCATGGTTACTCCTTAAATATCAAAGCAACAGCCCATTCGATTTAGCCCATTCCACGGGCAATTTCGCGTGCTTCCGAAGGTTACACGACGGGCAAAGCAGTTGTATATTTCGTATGTAGTTCGATCCGCCTCGGCTTAGCGGAATTATGTGGTCTGCATGAAAGCCTGACTTCACGGGCAGTCTGCATGCGGAATTTGCGCAGCGTCCTCGCTGCAGTCGGAATAGTGAAGCGACCTCTTCGGCTGAATGAGTGCCTTCCGCCTGCCGCTTGCGAGCCCGCTTAAGTCTGGCCAGGGTCCGCATTTTCTCAGGGTTTGCCGCTCGATAAGCGCGGTTAAGAGCAGCCCTCTTCTCCGGCGAAATCGGGTGCTTGGCGCGGTATCGCTTGGAGGAGAGCGCCCTCTTTTCGGCGTTGGCCCTGGCCCAAGCCTTGATATACTCCGCCCGCCCAGGCTTAGAATTGTAAGCCGCCGCTCTAGCTTTGGCCCTAATTATTTCAGCGTTATCTGCGTAATACTTGGCTCGCTGAGCCTTGACCGCCTCTGCGTTATCTGACCGCCATTTTATGCCATTTTCTCTGTGGCGCTCTCGATTAGCCAGATACCAAGCGCGGGAGTGCTCTTTAGCTTTCTCCCGGTTGGCGGCTGTGTATTCCTTATCGCACGCCTTGCAGCGATAGGAGCGACCGTCAGCGTTATCGGCGCAGCGCGAGAACTCAACCGCCGGCCTTGTTATGCCGCAACGCCGGCACAGTTTGTCGCCGACGCTCAGGGCCTCACGGCCTATGGCGCGCGCCGCCTTCCTTTCGGCAGAAATTCTTTCCTTATTGGCTAAGTATGCCGCAGCCTTTCTGACTTTTACCGCGTCTTTGTTCGCTTCTCGCCACGCCTTATTCTGGTCCAGAATGTGCTGAGGCGTTTTGGGCATGACAAACAATACTATAATTACGGAAAGGCTTCAACAAGAACTACTTCGGCTCGTTCGCTATCTTGCGGTTTATCTGGTCCACCGCATGGATTTCCAGCAGCGCATAGGCGTCTTCGGGCCCATAGACCGTCTGCAACTCGCGCAGGGTGGCGAGGCGGCTGGAAATGACCGCGGCGATCACGCGCGGCACGTTGGGGTATTCGACAAATGCGCGGCCAGCGCCGCCGTCCGACTGGTGGTCTATGCGGCGGCGGCTAGCGAAAAACCCGTGATGAGCTCGAACACCTCCTTGCGGAGCCGCAGGCGGGTAAAGGGCTCCTCGATGTCATCCTCGATCAGCGGGCGCTTGACCATCGGCTTGCTCGGGTCGGGGATGAACTGCACGCAGGCCATCATCTCATCGAGCAGAGGCTTCAGGTCGCTGAAATGCATGCGGCCCATCGCCTGGAAGCCCCCAGCCGCAATTCCCGCCAGCCCGGCGTTGGCGAACTCATCCGGCATCTCCACGCCAGCCTTGGCCAGCGCCATCAGCGCCCGCATGGCCCACTCCTCGGCCTGGCTGGCGCTCATCTCGCGGATGAAGAAGTGCTTGCCCTTGTCGCGCCCCTCGGCCTCGACAACGTAGGTCAGTTCCTTCCGTGCCATCAGACCGGCGCCACCGTTACGCTTTCCCAGGTGATGCGGAACTGCCGAGGTTGCAGCACCTTCCGCGCGCTCAGCATGCGGGGGATGCTGGTCAGCACGCCGTTCAGCAAGGCGTAGGAGACACCCACGCTGGGCAGCCGCAGGATGCCCTGGGCGAAATAGACCTCGCGAGCGGCCTTCTCCGCGGCGTCCCACTGGTCGAAGAAGGCGTTGGACGTGCTGTCCGCCTGCAGGGTGATGCTCTGCACAGTGACCGTCGGCACCCAGCCGGCGCTCATCTTGCCGTCCACGCCCATCATGACCTCGGCCGGCTCCGCGGCGTCGGTCGTGAAAGCCTCGTCGGTCGAATAGCCCTGGATGGCCTGAGGGACCGTGAACAGGCCGTTGACCGCCAGCAGAAGTTCGCTGTTGGCGGAGGTGATCGTTGCCATGTCAGCTTCTCCTTACTGGACCATGATCGAAGCAAGGTTCAGGCTCTGCACGGACTGCCCGTCCATGTACCAGAGCGTGACCGGCGGGCTGCCACGAGCCGCCCGTACTTGCGGCGATGCATCCTTGACTTGCAGATACCAGCCACGGGTGCTGAGGATCGTGTCGATCTTCAAGCCCGCCGCGCTGTTCACCTGAGCGATCTGCGCCGCAGAGAGGGTGACGCCGGGCTGGATCGCACCGAAGTTCACCGCGGCATTGATCGGATCGAGGCACCACGCTTCGATCAGCGCGTATCCCCGCGCATTGTAGGGGACGCTCTTGGCCTGGGTCAGGCCGCTGATGATGGCGAGCTGCAGCCCATTGTTCAGCCAAATCTGGTTGATGTAGCTGTCCGCCCACAGATACGGCCCGCTGACATTGCCCGGATAGGCGAACACGAACTGGTCGTTCGCCGTGGCATAGGCGCCGTAGAACGAGTAGCCATTGTCGATCAGGTTGTCCGCCGCCGTCTGGTTCGTCACCGTCGCGGTCATGCCGGTCTGGGACTTGAACGCCAGCGTGGCGCGGCCATCGGTCTGCGCGAAGTCGAGCGAGGCCGCGTAGCCCAGGCAGAACACCGCCAGCTTGTAGTCCGGCGCATAGACCGGCGTGGTGCCGCTGTAGTCGCTGGCGCCCAGCAGATAGCCCAGGGAGCCGGTGGCCGCCGTGGACTGCGTGGGGGTCACATCCGTGTCCCAGGGCACATACCAGAAGCGGTTGCCGCGCCCGTTGGTCCAGGCAGCGAAGGCCAGCTTGTTCGTGTTGCCGCTGACATCCGGGTCGAACAGGTGCGTGAAGGAAACCCAGTTCTGGGTCAGCGCCACGACCGCGCTCATGAAGGTGCCCGGCACAGCCGCCACGGCGCCGGCGGAGGTGACCGCGCCCGTGGCCGAGGTGAGCAGCAGGCCTGCCGAGAGCGTGCCGGTGGCATAGCTCATGGAGCTGCTGGCGCCGGTCGTGGCGCTGGTGAACAGGAACCCGCCGCTCACGCTGTCATAGGTGACCGTGAAGCCGGGGCTGGTGAACGCCGCCAGGATGATCGAGGCAGCGTTGCTGAAGCTGGTGGCCGTCGAGAGGTTGATGCTGGAACTGGTCTTGGCCGTGCCATCCACGGAGACCGTCAGCACGCCGGACAGCGCCTTCACGGCATCCAGGCCCAGGGCGCCTACATTGCCTCCGCGCAGATAGCCGGCCACCGAGGCGGTCGGATACTGCGCGAACAGCAAGGCGCCGGGCTTCACGTTGCTGTTGTCGAAGCCGTTGAAGTAGATCGCCGCCGCGGCGGCCTCGGTCGAGGACGCGCCGAAGTAGCTCTCCACATCCGCCACGGAGGACAGGGACAGCACCGAGTTGATGGGAACGCGCGTGCTGGTGGTCAGCAGCAGGCCGTTCAGGTCGAGGGCCGAGCCGCCGGCGCTGACGACCTGCGGCGTGACCGAGACGATCGCGCTTACGGGGATGGTGGCCATTGCGGCGGGGCTCCTACGGGAGTGGGTTCAAGTCGATGACCACCTCGCCGGCGAACTGCTGCGGCGTGGTGACAACCGGGTTGGCTTGCAGGACGGCATCCAGCGTCCAGCGGGTTTCGATCTGCTTCTCGCCGTTGAGGAACGGCGCCTGGCGGGGATCGCTCGCATAGAGCGGCGCCACATCGCTGCGCTGATCGGCGAAGAACTGGCAGGCGTAGTCGGAGCGCAGCAGCGTCGATATGAGCTGCGCGTTGTCGCCCGAGAGCGGGCCGTGCACGTCGATCTGCACCGTCACACGCGTGGCCTGCATGGCCTGCCCGGTGCCCGCGAACAGGTCGCCAGAGACGGGGGCGATGGGGGCATTCAGGTTGTATGTCCCGACGCCCCCCGTGCCAGTCCCGAAGGAGGACACGTAGATGCCGGCGGGGATGCCGGGGCCATAAAGCGGGGCGCCGATGACCACCTCGCCGAAATCCACGGCCGTCACGTCCAAGGTCTGACCCGTCGCGCTGCCGGTCAGGGCCGCATCGTGGTAGTTGGTCTCGTTGGTCGCTAGCCGCTCGCGCATGATCGGCGTCATGACGACGAAATCCGGCCCGATGGGCTCGGGCACACGGTTCGTCTGGCCCCGCACGACCTCTGTGCCACTCGGCAGCACGGCGAGCAGGAAGGACCGCAGAACCGTGAGGATCTGCGTTTCCGTTAGGCTGATGGTGGTGGGCATCAGACCTGCAGCACCGCGACCAGCTTCGTCCAATCAGGCCACTGTTCCAGCGTCTGCGCGACCAGGAAGCGGTCCGTCCCGATGGTGATCAGGTCGCCGCCATTCTGGCCGGGCCGCACGACACCGCGCCAGTCGCCGGCGAGGTAAATGGCCCGCGCGTCCCCGGTGATGTTCAGGCCCTCAATCTGCTTGAGGTCAGCGAAGGACAGCGCCTGGACCTGCACCATCACGTTCTGCGGCGCGTCGTAGTTGGGCACCTGCGTGCCGTCGGGCAGCGTCGTGTAGCCCTGGCTGGCTTGCAGCGTGGCCAGGACATGCGGGTTCACCGTGCCGATGGCGCCATAGACGATGGAATGCAGGTTCACGACCGCACCTCATAGTCCACGCTGTTCAGCAGGTGGCCGGTCCACACGAGGGGTTTGGCCTGCGTGCCGGTGACGCTGGGCTTCACGCCCGCGGCCACGTCGCGTCGAGCCTGGGCCACGTCCGCGCCGGTGATTTCGTCGCGGCGGTTGCCGAACCGCTCGCGCAGCAGCAGGGTCACATCGCTGAGCGGCGGGGAGTTGGTCTTGATGATCGAGGCTCGCAGCTGCCCAGCGATACCCTGGCCCATCAAACCCATGGCACGGTCCACGTCATACTCAGCTGCAACCAGCACCTTGCCCACCTTGTCGCCCCACTCGGAGGACTTCTCCGAGACCATGGTGCGGAAGTAGGGCCGCGGCGGGATGCCGGCCTTGGGCGCGCCGAACTCCTGAATGGCCGCGATCATGGCGACGGGCTTACCGTCCTCATAGGTCGCGCCTTCCAGGAACCCCACCCGCAGCTCGGCCTTCTTGCTGACCTGCTGCGACAACTCGGCCAGCTTGGCTTGTAGCTTGGCGCCGCCGGAGAGGGCGTTCATCGGAACCCCCAATCAGGCCCGACCACGGGCCAGCCGAACGGGATCGGCGTCACCGGGCCCGGCACATAGCGCATGGTCCGGTACCGCGCCGTCGCCTGCCAGTAGGCCGCGCCGTACTTGGTCTGTACGAACCACGCCTGAGAGGCCGTCACCGGCCCGGCATCGACGCCCACGCTCACCGAACCTTGCGTGGCGTTCGTAACACGCCCCACCAGCGGCGAAGCGGGCTGGCCACCCACACCGGCATAGAGCGCAGCCAGATGGGCCGTGAGCATGTTCAGCAGCGTGGCGCGCTGCCCCAGATCGCACACGATGCTGGACGCGGTGTTGTCCAGATACAGGCAGGCTTCCGCGAAGAAGCCATCAGCCTGCGGCTGCGTGACCGTGGAGAACTCGGGATAGCGCGCCACCCAAGCCGCATAGTCGAAGGTGACGACGCCATCGGCCATGGTCAGGCGGCCTTACCGGGCTGGATGCCGGGCGCCGGCTTGTCGGGGTTCATACCCTCGAAGCCGCTCAGGACCGCCTTCTTCTCGCGCGCCTCGGCGGCGACGGAAGCGCCCTTGGACGCCGCGAAGATCAGCCCAGCCTTCACCGGGGCGTAGTCCCGGTTCTGCTCCAGCCACTTCGCCCAGAAGTCGGCCGGCACGTCCGGCGTCAGGGCGAAGCCGCCGGCGATGGTGGGGGCGTCCTCGGGCAGAGGAACGCCCACCGGAAGCGCGCACCCGCGCAGGGTCACGCTGGCCACGGGAGGCCGCTGGACAGCCTCCGTCTCGCCGGGGCGCCCGCTCGCGCGGGTGTCCACCTCGGGCATCAGGTCCAGGCGCAGGCCATGCGGCAGCTTGCTGGCGATGGTCACGGTATCGGCCATGGATCAGAGCCCCAGCATCTGCGCGATGGCGAAGGGCTGCTTGATGATCGCGCCCCAGGTGCCCTGCGTCTTCTTCTGCTTGAAGGCGCTCATCTCGCGGATCACGGGATGGGCGCGCAGCTTCTCGTTGAAGGCGCAGTAGCCGGTGTCCTGACCCTGCACCTGATCCGCGATCAGCTGCACGACGTTGCCGGCCGCGGTCGCGTATTCCGGCGCCGTCTCGATGCGCAGGTTCGGGAAGTTCTTCTTCAGCAGGTCGGCGACGTTCACGTTGAACGAGTTCGTCGCGGTCATCGCGATGGACGAGCCCGGCGACATGCACAGCTTCATCGGCGTGGCCATGTCGATCGCGCCCTGCGCCTGCTGCGCCACCAGCTGGATGTAGAGCGACTGGATGTCGCTGTAGATCTCGTTGGCGGTCGCCGTCACCACGCCGGCCGTCACCCACGGGCCGTGCGCCTGAGAGCCATAGGCCTTGGGGCCGGGCTGGAGCGCCGCGGACAGGCTCGGGTCGTTCAGGATGCCGTAGTTCTGCAGCCCGGCCACGCCGAAGAAATAGGTCTTGTTCTGGAACTTGTTCAGCACCTGCACGGAGGCCAGGTTCTGCTGCGACGCCCAGTTCAGGCGCGCCAGGTCGGCCCGCTCCAGTTCCAGTTCACCCCATTCGGTGATGGTCTGGTAAAGGTAGGACTGGCGCTGCGGCCAGTTGGCGTTCACGCCGACGTGGCCGTTGTTGTTGTAGTCGCCGTAGGAGCTCACCTCACCGGTGTTCTCCACGACGGGGAACAGGGCCGTCGTGTCCAGCCAGGTGCCCTTGCGGACCTCGCCCATGATCTCGGCGGCCTTCATCGGCGCGACGATCACCTTGACGATCTCCGGGTCCACCCACTGCGTGAGATAGGCCGGGATGGCGCTGTTCGCCGTGGTCACCAGCGTCGGCTGCGCGTCCATGGCGAGGGCGAAATTGTGGCGGTAGGCGTCGGGCAGGTACTCCCGCGCCTCCGGCATGAAAATGCCCCACTGGCTTTCCAGGGCGGCGAAATCTGCGTTGCGCATGTCGGTTTCCCTTAACCCAGCGGCTGCGAGGAGATCTTGAGCAGCTCGCCGGGCAAGCTGTTCGACGCGACGATCCACTTGGTCTCGACCGCGCCGGTGGCATTCACCGTGGCGGAGGCAGCCGTCTGCGTGAGGTTGACGTAGTAGGTGCCCGTGCCGCCGGTGCCGGTGCCGAAGCCCGTCACGATGGTGTTGGCCGTGACGTTGGTGCCGCTCAGCACGTCACCCACCGCGAGGGCGCCGGAAGCGACGGCCGTGACGGTCATGGTGCCGTAGGAGGCGCTGACGGTCGTGGAGGCCACCGTCTGGAAGATCGACACCTGATAGGTGCCCACACCGCCGGTCGTGCCGGTCAGCTGGCGCACGACGGTCGTGCCGGTCACGACGCCGGTGCCGGACAGGATCGCGCCCGGAACCAGCGTGCCGGAGCCCACCGCGGTCACGGTCATCACGTTGTCGGTGATGGAAGCCGTGACGCTGGCGGAGCCGGCGGCGATGGACGCCGTGGTCACCGCGCCGGAGGGCGGCGAGCCAGTCGCGCCGGTCGTGATGACGCCGGTCGCGTAGTTCGCGTACACCTTCTGGCCGATGATGCCGCCCGTGGCCGAGCGCGCCCAGAAGTCACCGCCGGTCATCACCGTCACCGGCATGCCGGGGCGGATCAGCATGGAGGACTCGGCCAGGAAGGTGGTGATGAGGCCCTGCTGCTCGCGATGGATGAAGCCCGCGACGGGGCCGGAGCCGTAGTTGGTGGCCGTGGTGCCGCTCGGGTCCACCCACACGAAGCGGCCGACGGTCACGCCGAGAGGGCCGGCCACGATCTGGCCTTCGCCAGCGTTGTAGGTGAAGCGGGGGTTGGCGGAAGCGAAGTCACCTTCGACGGCCGGAGCCTGCGTCAGGTTGACCTGGGTCTGGAAAGGCATGTGCGTGGCTCCTTACGCGCTCTTCAGGCGGTTGACGCCCGGGATGCGCTCCGCCAGGCCCTTGGCGCCGGCGGCGTCCATGGCGAGGGGCTTGCGCGGCTGGAAGGCGCCGGGGACGGGCTGCGCCTTGAGGATGTGGGGGTAGGCCGCGGCAGGCACATCGGCGCCCACCTCGACGTTCAGCTTGTCGAGGGCGAACTTGTAGACCTCGGCAGCGCTGTCCATGGCCACGGCGATCTCACCCACATAGGGGCGGACGGCGCGCTCGGCCTCGCGGATGGCGGACTGCTCGGCGCGGATGGCCGCAATCTCGGCAGAAAGGCCGGCCTTCACGCGGGCGTTGATGGCAGCATCCATCGCCTGCTCGCGCTTCTCCTCCTCCTCGTCCTCGTCTTCGCCCTTGGGCTTGTCGCTGGCCTTGGACTTGTCCTCGTCGTCCTCATCCTCGGCCTTGGGCTTCTCTTTCTCATCCGCCTCATCGGCGGCGAGGAAGTGCTTGGCCAGGAGGGCGTCGAGGCCATCCAGGGTGGCGTCGGCCGCGAGGCGCGGCTGAAGGAATTCGGAGAGCGCGCCCTTCACCAGAGCGGCCTTCCGGGTCAGGGTAGGCATGGAAATCTCCTTCGGGAGTTGGTCGCCGACGATGCATTCGGGGCCGGCGCGCCCCGTCGTTACGAGGCTGACGTGGTTGCCGGTGATCTCCACCATGCGACCGTCATAGGCCTCGCCGTCGATTTCGCCGGGCGTCATATCCGCCCGGTAGAAGTAGCCGCAGGACAGCTCTCGCTGCGTCCCGCTCTCGATGACCGCGATCCCCTCGCCGTCCCACACGGTCAGGGGCGCGCGCACGAAGGGGGCATCCCATACCGCCTCACCGACGGCGCCCACCACAACCTCGCGGTCATGGTCGCCAGCCATCTGCGGCCGGTGCACCAGCATGAGAGGCTTGCCGGTAAAGGACGGCGCTGCGGCGGCAAGCGCATCGGCATCGCGGTAGAGGCGATAGACCCGTTCAGCATCCAGCCTGAGGTCGCGCCAGCCGGGGATTTCACGCCCCAGATAGCCACCCACATTCGCCTTGGAGAGGTTCGCCATCTCCACGATGAGGTGGCCGGACTTGTCGAAGGCCCGCACGGAGCGGTCCAGCGCCATATCGGCGTCTGCAACGGTCGTCATAGGGTCATCTCAAGTCGGTAGCCACGCAGGAGCCGAATAACCATCTCGTCCCGGTGCATGTCGCGGCCTCGCAGCACGCGCCACGTCGCACTGACGAAAAGAGGCAACACAAAGCGCAACCAGAAGAACCGCGAGCGCCTTACGCGCATCGTCACCTGAGCCATGCTGTCTCCGAAGTCAGTCGAAGCCGGGGATCACGGAGCGCGACACACATCGGCAATTCACTTCCCGCCCCGGCCACGTCCAAACACCGTCGAGGTACATCCCCTTGGCGATGTCGTACTTCTCGCCGTCCGCCGCGAGGTGCGACGGGCGGGGGTGCTTCCCACCATGCGAGTGCTGCCAGATGGCCTCGGTGATCCCGAGTTCCTGCTGTCGCACCCGCGTGATGGTGGCCGTGGCCTTTGAATTCTGGTCCCTGGCTATGAGGGCCGCGCGCCGGCGGGTGATGCCCAGCCGGGCTTCCAGATCCTTTGTCAGCGCGCCCAGGTCCCGCCCGGACTGCACCGACCGCATCACGGCACCCTGCACCTGGGTCACATGCTCAGCCGCGAGGTTCGAAATCAGGTCGATCTGCTCACCAATTGTGGCTTGCAGCACGTCATTCGCGGTCGGGCTCAGGCTGAAACGCACCGAGAACCCGGCATCGTCCAGAATGCGGCGCATGGCAGCATCCGACCGCTCGAACGCCGACTTCGAGAACCACGCGGCCAATTCCGGGGCCGCCGTATCGAACCGGCTTTCCCACCGGCGCCCGAGCCGCTTCATCTCGTCGCGCAGATACATGGCCGCGCTTTTGCCCTGCGGCCCGTCGTCGTCCTGCGCCAGCCGGGGCGTCTTGGCCTTCCACGCCGCCGTGACCTTACGCACGATGTCCGCGTGCATCTGCGCCACGAGGGCGTCCAGCTTCTTCCGGAATGCGACCGTCAGGCCCGCGTTAGGCCGCACGGCCGGCAGCACCACATCCCGAGGCTTGCGAGGCAGCAGGCGGTTGAGCGCCATGGCTACTCCTCCGCCGCCGCACCTTCAGGCTCGCCCACATCCTCATCCGGCACATCCGGCAGCACGTCCAGGTCCAGCGCCGGGTACATGCTGTCCTCGGCCATCGCCAGGCGCTCGCGCTCCTCGGACGGGTCGAGCACGCCGGCGGTGATATAGACCGCAGCCGTGTCGGCATCGGTCTTGCGAACCGTGGCCGCCTGCAAGTCGTCCATCTGCCACAGCGGCTCGAACACGAAGCCGATCTCCGGGTCGATCTCGCCGAACTCGTGCAGTTGGATAATCTGGATGACCCGTTCCAGGTTGTCAGCGAACAGCTGCTCCTGCCGGGCCCTGATCCAGTCGTAGAACGCCCGGATTTCGCCGTCGGTCGAGGTGTTCAGCCCCGCCGGCGTCGTGCCCAGCAGCACCACGAGAGGGATGCTGGAAATGGACGCGATCTGCTCCTGGGCCTGGGCCTGGAGCTTGTCGAGGTTGGCCAGCGGAACCGAGACGTTGGAAATCTCTTCCGTCGCCTTGTCCGTCATCATCACGCCACGGTTGTCGCGAGTCTGATTGAACAGCCGGGCACGGTTGATGAGATCGGCTGCACCGCCCTGTTGCAGCATGTTCGACATATCCGTCGCCAGCTGCATGACCGAGTAGTTGTGCACCAGATCGCCCACGCTGGTGCGAGTGCGGATCCAGTTGTTGACGTAGGGCATGGCCATCTGCGTGAGCGAGAGGCCGCCGAAATTGTACGCGGGCTTCAGAATGTCCGGCACCTGGCGCCCGACGAAGTTCAGCAGGCGCGAGGAATGCACCACCTGCGCCATGACGAACCAGTTCGACGGCCGGTAATAGTCGTCGGCCATTGGGTTCACGCTGTTGTACTGGTTCGGATAGGTCCAGACCGGCTCGATCACCCGAAGCGCCTTCAGGCCGCCCTTGGGGATCGTCTTGCTGTCAATCACCAGCGGCAGGCTCAGTGCGTCGCCAGCCGCCCCGGTGTCCACGAAAATGTGGCTCATGCCGAAGAAGCCGTCTTGCTCGGCCGCCTCGCGGAACTTCTCCTGCACCCGGAAGCGCTTCATCGCCGCTTCCAGCTTCCTCAGTCTGTCTGCCTTCCCCTTGTCCTGCTTGCCGTCGCCCGTCGCCTGGAGCTTGATCCAGTTGCGGGTCATGGACATGGCGATCTTTTCGGAGATCAGCCGGTACTCGGGAAGCTGCGCCAGCTCGGCCAGATACTGATAGCCGACGAAGCCGCCGACCGCGCTGTACAGGTTGACCTGCTGCGCCGCCCAGCCATAGCCGCCCGGAATGCACTCATCCATCGCCATGCCGTCGTTGCCGTCCGGCAGGACGCCAGGCATGGGCGTAGGCAGCTTGAACGCGCGCTCAGCGGGCACTGGTGCAGTGGCGGCCACGGCCCCATCCAGGCCGGCCCAGCGCTTAGGAGCAGGCTGAGGCGCCGGCGGCGCGGGCTCCTCTGCCGTCCGCCTCCACGGCCAGGAGAACTTCATACCGCGTCCAGCACGGCGGAGGTGATGTTGAGCGGGCCAGGCTTGAGGCCGAGCACCATGAATGCGCGCGAAAGAGCGTCCACCTGATCGTCCTTCGTCGCTGACGGGAAGCCACCCAGCTCATCCAGGAAGGGCCGGTTCCACGCCCCGCGCACGATGCTGAGGTTCCCCACGTTCACCTGACTGGCCACCGGGGCCGCCCGCGTTGCCTTGTCGCCCGTCTCCGGGCTGCTCTCGACCGTGAAGCCCGCCAGCTTGCGGGTCAGGTAGAGCACCTGCGTCTTGCCGGCCTGGCCCGGATCCTGCGGGAGCGAGATGCGCACGCCTCGGCCGTCCTGCTGGGCGGTGTTGACGATCATGCGCTCCACGTCGTCAGGTCCGCCGCGGTCTCGCACCACGTCCAGTACCACGAACCGGCCATCCGGCAGCCGCTTCAGCTTCACACCCACGGTCCAGTCCGGATCGCGCGTGCCGGCCTGCTTCGTCGCTGCAAGGTCCCAGGCCCGGACGGTGTGCCCCCCGGCTGGCTCTGCCTCCATGGTCTCGATCGCCGAGATGCGGAACAGCGAGCCCTCGCCGGGCCTGGGATCCTGCTGATAGAGCGCCTGCCAGTCGCGCATGGCGCCTGACCGCTCATAGGTATCGCGCTTCTCGGCCAGTTCGGCGCCGTAGCCGTAATCATCATCGCCCCACAGCGGGGCGCCCAGCTCTCGGCCGAGCGGGTCGTCGTTCGCCGTCGCGAAGGCCGGCAGCTTGATGACGCGCCAGCGTTCGGGCTCGACCTGCAACAGCCGTCCGGCAAGGTCGTCCTCATGCCAGCGGGTCATGATGAGCGCGATGGCGCCGCCAGGCTTCAGGCGGGTGCGCAGGTCCGCGTTGAACCAGTTCCAGGTCCGCTCGCGTAGCGTCTCGCTTTCCGCATCCGCCCGAGACTTCACCGGGTCATCGATAATCGCGAGGTCCGCACGGATGCCGGCAATCGGGCCGCCCACACCGACCGCGCGGTATTCGCCGTGGTTGGTAGCCTCCCACCGCTCCACGGCCTCAGTGGCCAACCCATAGCCCAACATGCGGCTGTGCTCGCGGATTTGCCCCTGCACGCGGCGCGAGAAGGTCTCGGCCAGGGTAGCGGTGTGGCTCGCCCCGATGACGTTTAGACGCGGGCGCTGGGCCAGATACCACGCCGGGAACAGGACGCTCGAATAGGTGCTTTTCGCGCTGCCAGGCGGCATGAACACCATGAGGCGGTCATTCTCGCCTCGGGCAACGGCGCTTAACTCGTCGATCAGCAGGCGATGGTGCGTCGCCGGCGCGAACCCCTGGCCGGCCAAGGCATGCTCGGCCCAGGCGCCCAGGTCAGCCCTGACCCGTCTCCGGAGCAGCAGATGCGCGGCGGCCTCGTGCAACGATGGCGGCAAGTTCCTCGTCCGTCAGGTCCTCTAGCGGCGCGTCCCGAAGGGTCACGTCCAGGTCCTGCTTGAACTCGCGGTTCAGCTCGGCGTGCTTGAGGATCATGGTGTGGTGGTGCGGGTGCGTGGGATCGTTGATGATTTTCAGCCAGCGCCGCGCGGTGTTCTCGATATGGGGCGCAAGCAGGCTGCGGAACGTGGCCTTCTTGCCCTCGCCGTCGCCCACGCCCTTGGGACGACCTGGCCCAGCGCCACGGTGGCCTTCGCCGTTGGCGTCACCCGCTCCGAGACCGCCGGCGGGCTTGTCGCCCCCGCCCTTCGCCCCGCCGTTCGTCCCCTTGGGCCGCGTCCCTGGCGTCCTGCCGCTCGCCACGATACCCCCAAACGCAAAACGCCCGGGGCCGCTAGGCTCCAGGCGCAATTCTCAATCCTGACGAAACCCTAACGATATGCGCTGCGTCGTGTCAAGGGGTTATCGCGGGGTGTTGAGATGGAGGTTTAGGAAGCGGCATCCAGTGGGTGGGCTTGCATAGGTCCGTGTCCTCGCCCCCCTGATCCACGAGACACCAGCCATAGATCGGCACGTGCGATGTCTTGGTCCACATGATGACGCGGACTTCACCTTCCACGACACCCAGCAGGCGTTCGCCCTTTCGGGCCTGCGACATGTCCGGGGTCCAGGTCATATCGCTCACTCGACCATCCCCCAGTGCTCTGCCAGCCGACCGAGCGCGGCACGGATGCGGCCCATGGTCACGTCCTTCGTCTCACGCTGGCGCCCCTCGCCGTCCAGGCCGCGGCGCGATGCGATCACCTCGGCGCTGAGGTTGTCCCGCACATAGAGCCGCAGCAGGGCGGCGCCATCCTTGCCCACAGCATGGTGGGCGAACCGCAGGCTCGTCACGGCCTGCACCTGGGTCATGAGCGGCTGCCCCTGCATCCAGGGCGGCACGCGCACCGGCGGCCCGCCCGTCGGCTTGTCCCTGGCCCCTTCCTCCATCTCGCAGGTGATGGCGTAGCGATCGGCCGCCTCCCGCTCGGCATCCGTCAGCGATCCGCGCTGCCACGCCGCGTGGTAGTGATAGACCCGCCGGGCGCGCCGGACGTTGTGCGCCGGCCGGTCGGGGTCGGGGGCTTCCACCACCTCCAGCTTGCCAGTCTGGTGCTGCACGCGGGGCCCGTGGTCGAGCGGCGGCAGGGTGGAGCGCGCCTTGGGCGTGCGCTTGCGGTTGCTCATGGGCGGGGCTCCTGGGGCGGGAACGGCGGAGGCATGGCGAGCAGTTTGCGTTCCGCCTCGTCGCAGGCGGCTCGGATGGCATCGCGGCAGTCCATCAGCGCGAACTTGCCTGCATGGGCGTCGGCACAGGCGCGGACCGCAGCAATGCCGTCGAACAGCGCATGCTCCGAAAAGGCTTTGGCCTGCCAGAAGGTGTAAAGACCCGGCTCCTTCGGCAGGGGCGCGTTCGCTAGGGCAGCCAGATGTTCCAGGGCCGGGAGAGCCCCCGTCGCGTCGAGGACGCTCCCATCTTTTACGAGCCTCACCAGATTGGCGCAGGTATCGATGAGCGCGGCCCGAACCGCGAAGTAATCGGCGATTACCGCCGGGTGGATGGCTTCCTCTTCCATCACCCCTCCCCGCCGCGCGAGCGTGCTGTGTCCCATGCGAGTATGAGTTCGAGCAAAAGGCGCTCACTTGAGTTGGGTGGCATCCGGCACTGGGTCTGCCAGACACGGCTCTTCCACGCCTCCCTCTCCTTCGCCACAGCATCGGAGACGGCTTTGGCGGCGCGCTCGGAAACCTGAGGATCGGCAGCGGCGATGTTGTCCATCTCGACGTAGCGGCGAAGGGCGGCGGCTGGCGTCTCGTCGAACTGAGGTGCCATGTGCCAGTCGAGCATGGCCTGTGCGATGGCGGCCTTCCACGGATTGCGGTTCTCGTCCTCGATCAGCTCCTGCACCTGGGCGGCGGTGTAGAGGGGCTGTTCGGACACGCCGCCGTAGCCAGCGGTGCCGAGATACCATCGGCCATCACGGCGCGTGACGATCTGCGTGGGGGCGTGAACATCACCTCGCGCCACATACGTCTCCCCTCCCTCGGGCTTGGGATAGGGCGGTGCTGGGGGTGGCCGGTTGGAGGCCTTATTTCCGCATTTCTCGCAGCAATTACAGGTACTTGAGGTTGCCGGTTGCGCGGTGTCGAACTCCCCGGAATTACCGGGTAGTTGCGCATGCATGCACTCCCGGTGCGAGGCGGCGAGGGCTTCGATTAGGTTGCCCACTTCTTGGTACAGAGTGCCGATGTGAACATGCAGCAACTCTTGCATTGGATTGTTCAGCAAGCGGCGCCCTTCATCGGTCAGCCGCGCCCTGATCCGCTCCAGCTTCTCCGCGAGGTCAGGCATGGTCGTCACCACAGCGTTCGAAAACGCCCAAAATGTTGAACATGCACTGCCCGGGCTTGAGCTTTTCGAAGCTGATCGTGGCCACGGCTCGGCCACGATCATCCAGCGACCCGAACAAGTATAGGCCACGCTCGAAGAACATCGGACGCTCGGGTATCCAGAAGCCCGGCGGCAAAGGTGCGCCAGCGCGAGCAAGGCGCTCGATCATATCCGCGACCGGCGTGACGCTCTTCACCGGCATGATGCTGGTGGCCGAGACGATGCCCGGCGACATGAACAGGCCCGCTGTCAGGCCGAAGAAACTGCGACGCTTCATCACTCCCTCCCATCCTCGGCGCGGCGGTTCCAGGCGGCGATGGCACGCTCGCGGACGCCGGTTCCTCCCATGGCGTGGCACTCGCAGCAGGTGACATAGGTGCCAGGACCAGCGCGGCCGTCAGGGATGACGCGCACAAACGTCGATCCGCAGAACGGACACGGCTTCGGCGGCTCAGGCGGGGTCATGGGGTGGGTCCAGTCAGCGCGTCGAGGAATTCGACCGGCATCCGCACGTTGCCCGGCGCGCCGGCAAACATCGGCGCGATATCCTGCGGCTTATAGCCGGCGAGACCGCAGCCAATGGGCGTCAGCCGGAAGGTGAGACCCGGGTTCTCAACAGCGAATGCCAGGAAGCGGGCCACATGCCTCTCGATCTCGCTGAGATGCAGCGTGGCCAGCCGGGCGTCCTTGGTCGGGATTGCATAGCTGCGGCCTTGCAATCCTTCGCCCTGCCCATACTTCGCGCCGCAATGCAGTCGAGCATGGAGAGCAGCGCCTTTGCCGTGGCGGCCGGCCAGATTGCTGCCGAACACGAAGATTTCGTCAACCATCCTCCGCCTCCTTCTTGCCGAGCAGGGCGCGGGCTCGGTCCGTCGCGCGACCGTATGCCAGCAGCAATTCGACGGCCTTGGCTGCGCTGGGCGCCACAGCTGGAGACAGGGCGGTGATGACGTCATCTCTGGTCATGACCGTCAGACACTCCCGCAAAGCCTCCCGTAGCCTGCTCTCCATGACCGAGCGCATCGGGCCGAACTGCCACTCCGGGATCACCGCCAGCACGCGGGCCTTGGTGCCGTCCGTCATGGCCCCGCACACCTCCCAGTCGGTCAGGACAGCGAGCAAAGCCTCCCGCAGCCGGGCGGTTTCGGAGGGCGGGGGGATGGGGCCGAGGTAGGTCCTTCGATAGAGTCCTAGCCAGGACGCCATAGAGCGAGGCAAGAGATGCTCCTCCCCATTCCACCAAGCGCCCTTCTTTGCGTCCCAATAGACACACCCTGAGCCAAGCCAATGCCACCCATCCTTCTCCGGCTGCTCCGGCCGGCCGTCCCAGGGCGCGCTCATGGCGTATCTCCCTTCGTATACCCCATGCGTCGCTTGGTGATGTTGATCACATCGCCCGACCACAGCCCGCAGACCCAGAAGGCCGCGCACGCCAACCAAGGCATCCCATCTGCAAGCGCGGCTATGGCGCACACGAGGCAGATGCCCGCGTAGATCAGAGCTTCCTTCACGCCCCGTCCCCCTCGGGCGCGGGGGTGGCGCAGATGGCCAGGAAGTCTTCGCGAACAGCTTCCCTCAGCTGCACGATCACACCTTCAATGGCGAATTCATGCGTCCAGATCGGCCGCCCCAGCCGTTGCTCGGCCAGCTTGTGGATATCGGAAAACGGCCCGCACGCGATGCCGGTGAAAGCACCGATGATCGCCGCCTGTTCTGTTGTCAGTCGATCCACCTCACACCTCCTTCAGGCCGCGCGCGCGCGCGTGTTTTTGGGGGGCGGCTGTGGGCCACCTCTCCATGTCGATTGCGATATCTGCTGCTGGGGATGGGGCGGCGCGTAACCACGTCACCACCTAGGGGCGTTTTCCAAACCCCTATATGAATACCACCCCCTCTATAATACTTACCCATATAGGTGGGTACGGTAGTTACGGTGGGTACTAGGTAGTGATTGCAGTGGGTTATGCTGTACCCGCCGTAACCACTGTCACCACCTAGGGTATGGGTGTTTGCCTTGATATTGTGCAGAAAGGCGTACCCACCCGTACCCACCTGGGCGCGCGTACCCACCTTTGCGTACCCACCTATCTGCAGTCTGGTTTGGTGCGCTGGCGCGGCTATTCGGGCCATTTCCAGATCCACCGAGGCTTGCCATCCACCCTGACCTGCTTTCGCACCAGGCCTTCCTTGGCCAGAATGCCGGCCGCGCGCATCTCTTCCTTCTTCCCCATCCGGGCTGCGTCGATACCCAGGCCATCGGAGAGGACGGCACCCACGGTCACATGGGCGATGCGAAGGCCGCGCTGTTCGTCCAGCCATTTGCGGACGCGATCTTCCCAGACATCGCCCGCCAGGCGCTCGGCCTGCTGCTCGATGGCCAGCTCCCGTGCCTCCTCTTCCAGCCAGATGATCTCGCCTGCAGCCTCGCGGTGTGCGGCTTCGGCCCAGAGCTGGTCGCGGACCTCGCGCACCCATTGGGGGGACGCGAACTGGCAGGCGACGGGCCAGAAGCGCCGATTGCCCGTGGTGTCGCGCAGATAGTCCGTCTGGTTCGTGGTGCCGATGAACACACACTCGCGGCCCCGGGTGATAAACGATCGGCCATAGGGCGGCCGGAAACGCTCCGTGGGGCGGCTAAGGAAGGCCTTGAGGCTCTCTGTGTCCGTGCGGATCAGATGCTCGATCTCTGCGAACTCGACGCCCCACACGCCCAGCAGCGACTGACTGCCATCCTTGGACAGCAGGTTGGGCGGCAGAGCGTCGGTGAACCAAGCATCCCCGAACAGCGCGCGCACGGTCTGAGACTTGCCAGCACCCTGCAGGCCTTCGAGGATGAGCATGGTGTCGAACTTGCAGCCAGGCTGGCGGATGCGGCGCACGGCGGCGATCAGGATCTTCGCGCCCACCTCGCGGGTGTAGGGCGTGTCCTCGGCGCCGAACGACCAGCGCAACCAGTGACCCAGGCGAGGCTTACCATCCCAACTCAGGCCATCGAGATATTGCCGCACCGGATGGAAGCGGTTGCGCTCCGCATCGGTGTAGACGGCATCCTCGACGGTCTGGCGGGTGACGCGCGCGAGGTGCTGGCGCTGGACATAAGCCTGAATGGCGATGATGTCGGCGGCGCGGATCGCGCGGGGATACGGGCCCGGTGCCGGCCGGTCGGTGACCTGCATGCGCGGCGGCGGGGCGAGTATCTGAGGCTCTTCCAGGAACTCGTTGAAGCCGAGCAAGCCCTGCAGCTCTGGGTTCAGCGCCAGGCACAGCAGCACGTTGTCCACGTTGCTGTGCGGCACACCCTTGTCATTGGTGCCAAGGGACGCCTGCAGCATGCCGAGCGGGTTGCTGGTGTCGGGCTGCAGCTGCTTCTTGGCGGCTTCGAACTGGCTGGCGAAATCGTCGGGCATCATGCTGCCTCCCGAGCTTGGAAGGACAGGCCGGCGAACGCGGAGGTGCCGCGCTGCAGGGGCTGATACGTCGGCACCTCGATGCCGCAGATGCGGGCGATGCGATTGCCGGCCCGCCCATAGCTGCAGGACCAGCGCCACATGCCCAGGGTGATCAGGTCATCGCCGCGGTTGGCGCGGTCGTAGGTGAGCCAGGAGCCGTCGTAGCCAGAGACGAGCAGGGCCCGCCAGCCGTCGATGCGCAGCAGATGCACCAGGGCATCGCGCATGGCGCGGTTCGGGCCGGCCACACGAGCCCTGCAGGTCGCGGCGAAGCGGGCGTGATTGTCGTTCGGCGGGCCGGGAAGCTGGCCAGCGTCGAGCGCGCGCGCATAGGGCGGCGTCCAGCGGCCCGGGGACTGGCCCCAAGGCTCCGAACGGGCGTAGCTCACGTCCATGGCAGCCAGCACGCGGGGCAGGCAGCCTTCTTCCCTGACGGCCCAGGCATTGACGGTGGCCCAGCAGGGCTTGCGGTCAGGGGTCCTCATGTCGGCAGCCCCAGGATGAGGCGCGCCTGCTCGGGGCTGCGGGCGACGCCAGCCAAGCCGCCGGCGGTGCGGACATGCTGCAGGAAATTGACCTGCTTGTCGGTCGGGCGGCCGCGTTCGTTCTTGACCTCGACGGCGGCAAAGATGGCCACCTGCTGGCCCACCATGTCGGGCGTCACGGTGATGGTGCGCAGGCCGATCAGATCGGCGCTACCCTCGCACAGGCCGTAGCGGACCAGGCGGCCGGTCGTGTCCTGCAGCGCGCCAGTGTTGTTCCGCCAGAGCGTCACACCGGGTGTCGTGCCCAGGGCGAGGCGGATGTTCTGCAGGATCTCGGTTTCGATCATGCGTGCCTCGCAGCGCGCTGGGCCATGATGTGCCGCACCCACCCCGGCTTGTAGCCACGCTCACGAGCCAGGGCGCGCAGGTCGTCCTCGGTCTTGGCCTTCCACAGAACGTTGCGGAGGGGCTGCATCTTGGCCGCCGTCAGCTCCTGCAACTCTCCCGCGATCACCTCAGGCCCCTGGCGTCCGTCGCCGCCCTCGCTGGCATAGCGATGGCCGCAGGCGGGGCAGGTCGGTGCTGGCGCGTGCACGGCATAACAGGTCGGGCACTGGCGAGCCGATGCAGCCTGGCGCTTAGGGCGGCCGCGCAGGCTCCACTCTCGGTCAGCCTCGATGGGGCCGTGCATGAGCGTGTTGGCCGCGTGGTCGAGGACGATCAGCCGATCCTTGCCGGCAGCAGGGCGCAGACCGCGGCCGACTTGCTGCAGGTAGAGGCCGAGCGACTTGGTGGGGCGCATCAGGATGACGCAGCCGACGGCCGGCACGTCCAGGCCCTCGGAGATCAGGTCGCAGCTGCAGAGGATCTGAACCTCACCCGTGGCCAGACCTGCGATCGCGGCGTCGCGCTCAGCGGTGGGCGTGGCGCCAGAGGCAGAGGCCGCCCGCCAGCCTGCAGCACGGAAAGCCTCGGCCATCTCGCGGGCATGCTCGACGGAGGGGGAGAACAGGATCGCCGGCTGACCTGCAGCATGGCGGTTGTAGTGGAGGATGGCGTCGCCGGTGATGCTGGGCTTGGACATGGCGGCGTTCAGGGCCGCATGCTCATAGTCACCGCCCTTGGTGCGCACGCCGGTCAGGTCCGGCGCATCTGCAGGGGCGAATACGCGGGTGCCGGTGAGGTGGCCCTGCTCGATCAGGTCGGCCACACGGGGCCCCATGACCAGCGCGTCGAAGCAGCCACCCACCTCGACGCCGAGGCCCCGGCCATCCAGACGCTCAGGCGTAGCGGTGACGCCGAGCAGCCGGGCAGAGGGGAACGCGGCGATGACGGTGGCCCACTGACCAGCGATGGCGTGGTGCGCCTCGTCGATGACGATCAGGTCCGGTGGCTGCAGGCGGTCGAGCCGGCGCGTGAGGGTCTGCACGCTGGCGACCTGCACGGGGTGCGCGGTCTGGTCATGGCCGGGCGCGATGACGCCGTGGTGCACGCCTGCCTCATGCAGCTTGCGGGACGCCTGGCGGATCAGTTCGCGCCGATGGGCCAGGACGAGCACGCGCTTGCCGCGAGAGGCGGTCTGGCCGGAGACGAAGCCGAACATGACGGTGTTGTGGGTGACGGTGAAGTCGCCGAGCAGGAACAGGCGATCCGGGCCAGCGATCTCGAAGCCGAAATAATCGCCTTGACCGACGCTTTCGACGGTGATGCCGGTCAGCAACTGGCTCTTGATCTGCCGGCGCGGCGCGGCGCGCTTCCTCGCCACGCGACAGGGAATTTCGTCTACCGGCCCATTGATGTTGCAGCGCCAGTAGTCGCCCACTTTCCCATTGTTCCCGCAGACCTTGCGAGCCGGGCGACGCCTTGCGGCGAACCCGAGCGAGCGAGCGACAAAGATGATGCCGTCCAACAGGCGTTCGCACTTCAGGGTCACGTCGAAGCCGCGACCCGTCCAGCAGCCGTCAGCGTCCAGAAAGCCAGCCAGCAGTTCCAGGCGGTCTGCGCGTGAGCCCGTCAGGTAGCGATGCGGGACATGCTTGTTCTGCAGCAGGCCATAGTGGTGAAGCGCGCCGGTGATGGCGTTGGTGCGATGACCTCGACCTACGCCGCGCCTGCCGGTCGTCGGGAACAGCATCACGCTGTGCGCGCTGTTGGGCTCCACCCGCAAAGCCAGCCCATGGGACGCTGCGCAAGCCTCGACCGCTTCATGGACCTCGGGATCACCAGTGGTGATCGAGGCGCCCCGGCTGCTGCCGTCGCCGAGCCAAACGCCAAGGTAATACGGGTCGAGCCGCAAGGGCTCCTCGTGCTCGGGGAAGTCGACCGCCGCACGCCAGCCCTTTGCGCAATGGCGGAAGGTCTTGTTACGGGCCAGGTATTCATCGACGGACAGGTTAACAACTGTGCCGTCTGGAATGCCGCAAGTGTGCAGCGAGCCGCCGGTCATTCGCAGTGAAAGGACGTGCGACCGGTTGACGGTGTAGGGATCGCCGCCTCGGAGGGGCGTGATGCGGAACATCTCTTCGCGGCCGCGCGCCAGCGAGGTCACCCGGCGCGCGCGGCTGTCTGGCCCCATCAGAAGGTCACCGACCACGACATCCTCGACTGGCACCACGCGGCCATCGAACATGATGACGGGCGTACCGCGCGCGAGGCACTTGCCCGCGCCCGTGGGAGCCACCAGCAGCGGGGCACGCGCACCGGAGCGGTAGGCGTCGCGGACGCCCTCGATAGCTTCTTCCTGATAGGGGCGGAGAGTCAGCGTCATGCGCGCTTCACCTTCGGCAGCAGCCGACGCACCTGCTCGATCGGCAGGCCAGTGCGGGCCGCGATGTCGAAGTCCGTCCAGCCGCTGCGGGCCATCGCCTGGGCGGTCGTGATCTGGTCCGTGGTCACGGCGGCGGGCTCAGTCATCGTCGCCATTCCACACGTCAAAGAGCATCCAGCACCCGGCGCAGACGACGAGAGCGATGCCACTGCCGAGGATCAGAAGGACTGCAACCTGCAGGATGGCGGTGATCATGCCGACCTCCGCTGCCGATACAGCTCGGCCTCACGGATGGCGCGATGGAGCGGAACGCCACGCGCCGTGAGGCTCATGACGATCCGGTCATGGATGTGACCCGCTCCCACCCTTCCCGCATGCTCACCGCTCTCGCGGCCCTCGCACGGGTTAACCTTGGCCTGCGCGTTGCTTGTGGGGGGCGCGATGGCGTCGGCAGGGTGGGGCGATCCGGCAGGCGGGTCAGCGGCCGGTGAAAGGCGCGAGGCCCCAATATCGAACGCGGTCGGCAGTTCGGCCAACTCGCGAAGGCGCAGGATGCGCGTGGCAACAGAATTCATGGAACGGCCGAAGCGCTCGGCCATCGCGCGGCGAGTATCGCCAGCGAAGTACGCGGCGATCAGCGCTTGGTCATCTGCTCCAGACCACGGGCGTCCGGTGTATCCGCTCATGCCGCCGCTGCCTTGGCCTTGGCGGCCTCGTTGATGACGTCGATCCAGCGGCCCTTGCACCAGCTGATGGAGACCAGGCCGAGACGCAGCTCGGGGAACACGTCGCCTCGATCGAACCCGAAGCCGTGCAGGCCGATTACGAAGATGATGCTTCTGCGCATCAGGGGGACCTCTCGGCGCGGCGGGTCGAGACGACCTCATTGACCGCGGCATGGAATTTCGGATCGGCGGCCATCAGCTCGACGAGCTTGTCCACGCTCATGGCGCAGTTGTCGTCGAGCCAGTTTCGGGCCGCCCTGGGGGTGGAATTGGCGCGCCGGCCGAGCAGCTTCTCGGCATGGCGCAGCGGGCCGTAGAGACGCCGCAGGGCCTCCATCACCCGGTCGCCAGGGGATGCGGTTGCGGCGGTCATGCTGTGAAAACTTCGGTCAGAATTTGACCAGGACATTCCATGCTCTCCGATGCAAAAAACGGGGCATGGCAGATCGCAGTAACCGCCCGGGCAGCGTTGGCGCGCTGTTCGGGCACCTCCCTGGAAAATGCGCAGGGCGCGCCAGCGACACCCGCAGTCGAGACACGGAGGAGAGGCCCAAGGCGGGGATATCCGGCCCGCGCGGCTGCCCGGAGCGCCAGGCCGAAGCCGCTGGCGACGCTGCGGGAAGAGGAAGCACGGACCGGCCTACGCGATTGCGCAATAACCGGTCCGTGATCCACCATGGTCAGGGGAATGACGACATGGAGGATAGTCATGAACGAAGAACAGCAACGCTTGGCGATGGCGACCACGTCCATCGCGGTCTTGCGCGTCGCAGTCGCGGCGCTGATCGCCGCAAGTCCACAGCGCGGCAGGATCATGGAAGCGTTGGAGCAATACCGCCCCGCACCGACGGCGCCAGACGGCGCGTACATGGAGGCGGCCGTGGATGAACTGGTCATGCACATCACACGCTTTTCCGGAGCTGGTCACACAGGCGGCGCTCATTGACCTTGAGGCAGCGGTCGAACTCAGCCCAGTCAAAGGGCTTGGGTTCGGCGGCGCGCGTGAACCACAGCAGGATTTTGCCGATGAGGGCGCGCGGCGATGACATCACGCGCTTTCCCGGGCAGCGGCGTAGAAGTCGGTAGGCGTGACCTTGCCGCCGGTGGCTTCCATAATCCTGCGCATAGCGTCAGGTCGCGGGATGCGCTCGCCGCCGGCATAGCGGTGGACGGTCCTGGCGGCATTGGGGCCGGCAAAGCCAAGCCTCTCAGCCAAAGCCTCGTAGGAGAGGCCCTCACGGGCGCGGTACTCGTCCAGGGTCATGGACGAATTGTGGCCACTATGGCCTCAACAGTCAAGGCCATTTCGGCCGGTGATCATCAAGACATTTTTGGCCATAACGGCCCGATGACCCGTCTAGCTGAAGTCCTTGCGGCGCGACACCTTCAGGCCGCTGATTTGGCTCGCCTCACTGGCACTGACCCGAGCACGGTCAGCAAGCTCGTGCGCGGCGCAAGAGAGCTGCGGCGGCACTGGGCAGAAAAATTCGCCCCACCGCTCACTGTCCGTCCTGAGGATCTGCTTACGAAGCCCGGGGCTCCCATCCCAGCGGAGCCTTTCGCCGCGGGAAGCGACGTGCAGCCTGTTGCAACGCGCCAGCCCATGGAGGCTGCCCGACTACCGCTTTCAGCGCAGGTTCCAGTTATGGGGACGGTCTCTTGCGGGACGGATGGCCAGTTCGAGGTAAACCTGACGGATGGCCCCCTGGAATATGTGGACGTTCCTGCGAAGCTGGTGGGTGTACCGGACATCTTCGCGCTGTTCGTCGCGGGTGACAGCATGGCCGGGGTCTGGGCGCCAGGGGACACGGTGTACGTCTCTCGGAAGCGCCCGGTGACACCAGGGAGCTACGCCGTTGTGCTGGTGGAGATGGGCCAGGGCGAGCAGCCAGCGGCATACCTCAAGGAATACGTCGGCGGTGACAATCAGCGCATCACCCTGCGCCAATACAACCCGCAGACCGAGAAGGTGATAGAGCGCGCCCGCGTCAAAGAGATGTGGCGTGCCCTGCATTGGAGGGAGCTACTATGAAAAAGTGGCTATGCGCGGTTTTCGGGGTGTTAGCGCTGTCTTTCCCCGCTGGGGCTCAGCAGGTGACAATTCGAGGCGCAGGAGTGTCTGTTTCCTGTGGCCAATGGTTGGCTTGGCGGTCAGGATACAGAGCAGGGACGTTGGGATCGCGGGAGCAAGACCGTTTTTTCCATGTGGAAAGCTGGATGAATGGGTATCTGTCGGGGGCGACTATTTTCTTTGGAATTAACGACATTCTTCAAAGCGTGGATCATGAAGGTGTCTCTTATTGGGTTGAAAACTACTGCCAATCCAGGCCAACCGAGCGCTTCAGCCAAGCCTTAGCCACGTTCGTTCGCGCCGCAAACGCGCCAGCGAGATAGGAGGTATTTTTTTGCCCATCGTGTGGCCACTTTGGCCTTGACGATATAAGGCCGCTATGGCCACATAAGCTCCACACACGGAGCCGCTGGCTCCAAGAGGAGCCTGAGATGAGCGAGACGAAGACGGAGCAGAAGGCGGCCCACACTCCGGGGCCTTGGCGCATCTGGCAGCAGGTAGACCCTGCCATCGAACAGCCCAGCGCCCATGTCGCCTTGGTGAACACCACCTTTGTGGTTGGAAGCGGTCCGCTCGGCGCTCCGGAGGCTGACGCCCGCCTGATCGCCGCGGCCCCGGCGCTGCTGGAGGCGTGCGAGGCGGTGTTCTGCGCCGCCGACATGACCGACGCGGATCGGTTCCTCGCCATGGAGAAGGTGGCCACCGCCATCGCCTCCTCGCGTGGGGAGGGCTGAGCCATGTCCATCCTCGCCACCTACGCCGAGCAGATCGACGCGATGCACCGGCGCGCTGTTGATGCCGTCTCGGACGCCGACGCTGAGGCGTTCTACGAGCGCAAGCTGACCGCGCTGTATCAGCTGCGCATGTTCTGTGAAGCGGCTGATCCCGTCGCGGACGCCATGGCCACGGACCAGCAGACGACCGAGGACGGTCTGAGCTTGGGCGCCATGATGGTCGATCTGGCCAGCGGGATCGTCTCGGACATCGAGCGCGACTGCGAACGCGCGGCCCAGAATAGCCTGCCGCACGTCGCGTTCGACAACGCCCGCGCGGCCTATCGCCAGTCTGACAGGGAGTATCGGCTGTGACCGCCGACGAGCAGGTAGCGCTGCTGGAGAAGGCGTTGCGCAGGGTGGTCGATGACGCATGGCCCCGTCCGAACGGCAATAGCTTCCGTGTTCATGGGGAAGCGATGGAGGGCGCCCGGCTGGCCCTCGTCCAGCTCGATGTTGCCCGCGCATCCGCCAAGCAGGAGGCGCCCCATGGCTAGCGTCGGCCAGCCTATCATCGTCCCCTCGCCGCGTGGCTTCTGGTTTTTCGGCCACCTGACCGAACACGGCGTGCAGATGAGCATCGAGAACTTCCTCGACCTCCAGCACGCCCGGCGCTGGTGCCAGGGCCAGGGTATCCGCGCCCTCTACGAGATCGACGGCGCCAGGATGTCCACGGACGCGGCGACGCTGCTGGAGGCCACGGCACTCGGGATCGAGCCCCAGAACCGTCGCGGCCTGAAGAACCTGATCCTGTGCGGCATGGCCGAGAAATCGCGCGCCGAGGGGAAGCTGACGATCACCCTCACCGAGAAGGGCCGCGCGACCGCTGCCGCCCTGGGAGTGTCCGCATGATTAGCCAAGAAACAGCCCGCAAGATGCTTGCTGCGCTGCGGTCCGCTGAGGTTCATCTCGCGGCCGCCAAGGCACTGTATGCACAAAGAGAGCCCTTGGCGCAGTACCGCCCTGATGAGCATGCCTACTGGTCAAACGACCCGGCAAGGGTGGCTCTCTATTCATCTCACGCGGCGGTGGTCGCATCCATCGCGGCGGCAGCCGGGGAGGCCGCATGACCGCCCCGTCCAGCGCGCCCGTGATGCCTGTGCCGCCGCCTGTGGTGGTGCATGTGGAGTTCCCCCGGCGCCCCAGCTCGACACGCCCGGTTCGCCCCGTGCGCTGCGGCTGGCCCGATGCCGCAGTGCTGGGCAAGCTCAGCGTCGTTACGGCAGACGCCGCCGCCCAGGTTCACACCGACGAGGAAACCGAGGCTCTGTGGTGGGCGCAGGCTGCGTTCGCTGACCTCGCCAACGGCAACCGCGTGGCAGCGGCGCATGCGTTCCGCCAGGCTGCGCAGGCGGTGAAGCCGTGAGCCGGTCCGAATACAGCGACGCCTGCGAAGGGTGGGCTCTTATCCGCTGGCGCGGCGCGGTGAAGGCCGCCATGCGGGGCAATCGAGGCATCGCATTCCTTCGAGAGGCTCTGGCGGCCTTGGACGCTATGCCCACCAAGCGCCTCATCTCCGACCACCTTCACGCGAAGGGCGAGGTCTGCCTCATAGGCGCGGTCGGTGTCGCTCGCGGCGTCAGCATGGAGAGGATCGACCCGGAAGACGCAGATTGCGTGTCGACCGCGTTCGGGATCGCTCCTGCCATGGCGCGGGAAATCGTCTTCATGAACGATGAGGCGGGCTCTTGGAGAGAGACCCCAGAACAGCGTTTTTGCCGAATGAGGGAATGGCTGGTCAGGGAGATAGCCGCCGCAGAGAAGGCCCGGGGGCAGGCATGACCATCATCTACCACCCCGAGGTCGTGCAGGGCAGCGACGAGTGGCTGGCGCTGCGGTGCGGGCTGCTCACGGCCAGCGAGATGAAGCTGATCGTCACGCCGACGCTCAAAGTGGCCGCCAACGACAAACAGCGGGCGCACCTGTTCGAGCTGGTCTCGCAGCGCATCAGCGGCTTCGTCGAGCCTACCTACATCGGGGACGAGATGCTGCGCGGCCAGGATGACGAGCTCGAGGCACGGCAGCGCTATGCCGAGGCCTATGCGCCCGTGACCGAATGCGGCTTCGTCACCAACGACGAGTGGGGCTTCACGATCGGCTGCTCGCCTGACGGGCTGGTGGGCGATAATGGCCTGATCGAGATCAAGAGCCGCCGACAGAAGTTCCAGGTGGCGACGATCTGCGCGCGCCAGATGCCGGACGATTACGTGATGCAGGTGCAAACCAGCCTGCTCGTGACCGGCCGGGCGTGGTGCGACTTCGTAAGCTATTCCGGCGGCCTGCCGATGGTGACGCTCCGGGTCTACCCCGACGCGCGCATCCAGGCCGCCATCATCGAGGCCGCGACTGCCTTCGAGGAAGCCGCCGCCCAGTACATCGCAACCTATCGCGCCAACCTGGAAGCCGACGACATGCGTTGGCTGCCCACGGAGCGGCGCGTCGAGCAGGAGATCATGATCTGATGGCGATGATCGAACTCACGCTCGGGCAGCAGGCCATCGTTGACGACGAGGATTACCCCATCCTGTCCCAATGGAAGTGGCACGCCCTGAAGCAGCCGCGCACCTATTACGCGGCCCGCGACGTGAAGATTGACGGCAAGCGGGTCACAATCTGGATGCACCGCCTCATCAATCAGACGCCGGTGGGGCTGCTGACCGACCACATCAACGGGAACGGTCTGGACAATCGCCGGGTGAACCTGCGGTCCGTGACCCACCACGACAACATGGTGAACTGCGCGCGCCATAAAGCGGGCTCATCCCGGTTCCGTGGTGTGTCGTGGCACGGCCCGAACCGGCGGTGGGTGGCTCAAATCACCCACAATTACAAGAACATCTACATCGGCGCATTCCTGACCGAGGAAGAGGCGGCGGCGGCCTATGAGGCGCGTCGTCTGGAGCTTCGGCCCGGGAAGATCATGCGCGCATAGGAGAGAGAAATGGATATGTCCCAATTCCTGGCGCCCAAAAGCGACCAGACCAACGCGGATGATCTGATTTCAGGGCCGCGCACCATCACGGTGAGCCACGTTTCGGGAACCGGGAATGCCGACCAGCCTGTCTCTGTCCACTATGAGGGAGACGAGAACCGGCCTTTCAAACCCTGCAAGATGATGCGCCGAGTGATGGTGGCCGCATGGGGGGCGGATGCGTCGCAATATGTTGGGCGCTCCATGACCCTCTACCGGGATCCCAAGGTGAAGTTCGGCGGCATGGAGGTGGGCGGCATCCGGATCGGCGCCATGTCCCACATCGACCGGGACATAGTGATGGCGCTGACCGTCACGAAGGCGAAGCGCGAGCCCTACAAGGTGCAGGTGCTCAAGCCTGTGGCGCCGAAGCAGGCCGCCGAGGACAAGGCGAAGGCAGGCGCGGATGCCCTGGTGGCGCGTCTCGCTGCCGCGCAGGACACGGCCGCCCTGGACGCCGTCATCGCTGACGGGAAGTTCAGCGGTCAGCGCGCCTGGCTGAAGCAGAACCGCCCTGAGCTGGCGCAGCTGGTGGACGACGCCGTGAACGCAGCACTCGCCCGTGTCGGCGACGGCTTCCCCGCCGAAGCCACCGCCCCCTGCGCGCAGGGGGAGGGGTGAGCATGGATCGCTATTTGACGCGCGAGAAAATCAGTGCAGTGCGCGAGATGCATCGGCAGAAAATGAACACTGCTGCGGCGCGCGCCGAGATGAT
>NZ_SACL01000005.1 GCF_004005855.1 Rhodovarius crocodyli | reverse complement strand
TCTGGCCGCGTCGGCCGTGCTTATCCCGAGCAGCGTAGCAAGTAATGGTATAGTTGTGCCCATGGTCGGCAGATTGACACTGGCGCGGGGCACAAGCCGTGCTAGCCTCATGTCAGGATGGCAATCCCGAGGCTGCTGAGCCCGTCCGGGAGGTCGCCCAACCGTCAGCGGCGACTACCCACAGGCTGACACCTCAGCGCCTCAAGCGGCGCACCCACACCACCAGGAACATCAATGTCGAACGAAGACCCCGAGGCGCCACGCCCTCGATGGGCATCACTGGCTGATGCCACCGCGCTGGCCATGCGCCTGCATGCCGAACAGACCCGCAAGGGCACCAGCATCCCCTATATCGCTCACCTGATGTCTGTCTCAGCCCTCGTGCTCGAGCATGGTGGCGACGAGGAGCAGGCCATCGCCGGCCTGCTGCACGATGCCATCGAGGATTGCGGCATCCACTGCGAGGCGGTGATCGAGGCCCAGTTCGGCTCGCGGGTCGCGTCCATTGTGCGCGCCTGCACCGATGCCGATACCCTGCCCAAGCCACCCTGGCGCGCCCGCAAGGAAGCTTATCTCGCCCATCTCGAGCACGCCGGCGCCGATGCGCTGCTCGTCTCCGCCTGCGACAAGCTGCACAACGCCCGCTCCATCGTGGATGACCTGCATGAGCACGGGCCTTCCATGATGAGCCGGTTCAACGCCGGGCTGGAGGGCACGCTCTGGTATTATCGTGCCCTCGCCACCGCATTCTCACGGCTCATCCCTGGTCGCCTCGCGCAGGAACTCGACCGCGAGGTCGGCAGGATGGAGCAGCTCTGCGCTCAATCCTTGTAGGGATCGACCACCTCGGCACCGGCCATTACCACCCCAAAGGGGCGCAGCCGGTGCAGCACCTCCGCGCTGCCTGCGTGGTGCTCCAGCACCGCATCGAGCCGGCGATAGGCCATCGGGCTTTCGTCCAGATCGCCACCGCGTAGGTGCACGCCACGCTCGCGCAGCCAGCGCTGCATCTCCTCCCTCGAGAAACGGCGCATGGCCTCACGACGGCCCATCACCCGGCCCGCGCCATGCACCGTCGAGTGCAGCAGCGCCTCGGAGGTGGCGCTCTCCACCCCCGACAGGATCACGGCGTCGTCGCCCATCGACCCGCCGACAAAGCCGTGCTGACCGGCAAAGGCAGGCGTGCAGCCCTTGCGCACCACCCAGGCCGGGGAGCCTGCCACCTCCTCGCGCCAGGCGAAATTGTGGTGGTTGTGCACGCGGTCGGTCTCCGAGGCGCCCAGGATGTCGAGCACCTGGGCCGCCACCCAGTCGCGGCCGGAATAGGCATAGCGCCCGGCCAGCTCCATCGCCGCGATGTACGCGCGCCCCAGGTCGCTGTCCTGGTGCAGCAGGGTGGGTCGCACGTCGATGCCGTCCCGCCCGCCGCCCAGGCGCAGGTATTTGGTCGCCAGCCGGTGCCCGAGCCCGCGTGAGCCGAAATGGATGCCGATCCAGACGGGGCTCTGCTCGGGTGCAGTGTCTGGCAGCACCTCCTGGAACAGATCCACGTAATGGTTGCCGGCGCCCACCGTGCCCAACTGCTGGCGCGCCGCGTGCATCAGCGGGCGCGCATCGGCTGCTGCCCAGGCCTCGCTGTCGTCGAATAGGGCATGCTCCACCGGCGCGTCGTTCAGGCGGCCGACCCCGAAGGAGATCCGCGCGTTGATCGCATCCAGCAGCGGACCCACTCGGTCACACACCGCCCCGAAGGGCATGTCCGTGCGCACCGCCAGGTTGCCGCAGCCGATGTCGAAGCCGACACCCGAGACGCTGATGTGCTCGCGATAGGCCACCGCCGCACCTACCGGCTGCGAGTAGCCCAAATGACCGTCGGCGCAGATTGCGCCCGCCACCGCGTCGTCGTGGTCCAGGCAGACCCGAAGCTGGGTCAGGGTCCGGTCGTCGTGGTCGCCCACCACCACAGGGGTGACGGGGGCGCTCCGCCGGCCGGCGACCAGCTCTGCCGCCGTGGCCAGCAACCTGGCCGTCAGCACCGCATCACCCCGCGCGAGTGAAGCCACATCCGCACGCGGCCAGCTCAGAATGCGCACCGCGAGCGTGATCATGTTCTCGCGGCTGCCCGATAAGGCAGCCGCAACCGTGTTCTGCAAATCCATGGGAAATCACCCGCCAAAGGCGGTCCGTCATCACATTTTGGGAGAAGGGCCGAAGCCCGGATCAGCGCGCGTCAATGACGCGGTTGTATCGATCCCAGATACGACGGGACGCTCATCGGGAAGGACATACCAATCATCATCATCGCGCCCTCCTCAGCTACAGCGGCAACGGGCGGGGTCTGTCGCATGATGATGTCACATGGCGCAACTGAAATGTGCGGGCAGAGCGGCGCCATTTCACTCCTGTCCTTGACAGGCCAGCCCGTCGTGACAGCGCCGCTGGAGCGAATCCGGGTGACGGTCACCGCCCGAGTCTCATGGGGCATGGCAGCCGCCAACGCGTCGTGACGGCATTCGATCGGGCCCAAACACCCGAAAGGTTCCGTCGTGACGAACAATCAGAACGCCACCTCCGCCCGCATGGAGTGCCAACGATGAGCGGGCGCGATCGACAGAAGGCGGAGACGCGCCGCCTGCGCAAAGGTGGCGAATACCGCGCCGATGAGGTGTTCGCCTCCATGCCCTGCACATATCTGCACGCCGCCGCCTGCCGACTGAGCTCCGTGGCATTCCGCGTGTTCTGGTTGGCAAACGCCAATTATCGACCGCCACACAGCGACAAGCAGCGCGGGCGCGCCGTGCTTGCCTATTCCCAGATCCGATATCCGCTCGGTGCCGACGCGAAGAACACCCTCGAGCAGCAACCCGGTCAGAGCACCATTGCCCGTGCTCTACGTGAGGTACTGGCGTCAGGGTTTGTGGAATTGGCCGCGGAAGGAACACGCCCCCGGCACAGCGGTGGCGCTCGTGGGCAGGCGGCTGAGTATCATGTCCCTTGCCGCGAAGCCGGCGCGCAACTGCCGAGCCAATGCCAGAATTTGCCTCGCATCGGCGGTAAGGTGCGCCTCCACGTCAATCAGATGCGCGGACTTGCTGCTACCCTCTCCCCTCATGCCCTGCGTGCCCTCGCCGTGCTGATCTCGCGCAGCGAACGCGATGGGCGTGGAACTCTCCTCGACACCGCCCCCACCGCCATCGGCGCCTCCGACATCGCGCGCCTCATCGGCATTCCGCGATCGACTGCACATCTGGTTCTCAGGGAACTCGTCGATCGAGCTCACCTGTGCCTGGCTGCACCTGCGGCAGGACGCAGGTCCGCCAAACTTCGACTGGGGCCAAAATTTCGACAGTTCGACAGGGCCGCCCGCCAAAAATCACCCCTCAGAGGAGCAACGAACACAAAGTTGAAGCCTCACCGAATGCCTCACTGATCATGGTAGGCTTCATGGTGTCCCGTGGCTGGGCAGAAGATGGCCAATTACCTCAACGTATCGCTCCTGTGCCTGGACGCAATTTTACTGGCGTCCAGCCGGAGAAGCAGATCTTCGAATTGTGCCCACCCGAAGGAGTGGGAAATTGCGTTGGGCATGGCGCAGGTATCTCTGGACCTGCCCATTACTCGTCACACCCGTAGAGCTTGGAGCAAATGCCGAAGGCAAACACCAACCCACGGCAGATCATACATACGCCCACTGCGGACAGGCGGCGCCAAAAGCCTTCGCATTTGAAACCTTTTCCCCCGCGCCAGGGTTACGTCTTTGACCATACACGCAGGACCGAGGGCAGCCGCAGCCACCTTCTCCCCCGCGACGCCCGAGGCCCATTCATCCGGAGCCTCGCCATGCATTTCATCGTCAACGGGCTGCAGCATGACCTGCTGCTGGACACACGCATGTCCCTGCTGGACATGCTGCGCGAACGTCTGGCGCTGACCGGCACCAAGAAGGGCTGCAACCAAGGTGCCTGCGGCGCCTGCACCGTGCTGGTGGAGGGCGAGCGCATCAACGCCTGTCTGGCCCTGGCCGTGCAGTATGAGAACCGCCCGATCACCACCATCGAGGGGCTCGGCGATGCCGAGGAGTTGCACGCCCTGCAACGCGCCTTCATCGCGCATGACGGCTTTCAGTGCGGCTACTGCACGCCCGGCCAGATCTGCTCGGCCATCGGCATGGCCAGAGAGGCCGCGCGCGGCGTGCCCAGCGCCGTCACCACCGACCTGGTGATGGAGGAGGTGGAGCTGAGCCATGACGAGCTGCGAGAGCGCATGAGCGGCAATCTGTGCCGCTGCGGCGCGCATAACGGCATCGTGGAGGCGATCCAGGCCACCTTCGTGCGGGAGGACGCGGCATGATCGAATTCGGCTATGCCCGCGCCGGCAGCGCGGATGAGGCAGTTCGCCTGGCGGCCGGCCAGGGTGCCGCCCGTTATCTCGGGGGCGGCACCAATCTGGTGGATCTGATGCGCGAGGAGATAGAGGCCCCCGGCTTCCTGGTCGATGTGACGGCCCTGCCGCGCGAGATCTGCGAGACGCCCGATGGCGGCCTGCTGATCGGAGCCGCCGTGAAAAATACGGCGCTGGCCGAACACCGACTGGTGCGGGAGCGCTATCCGGCGCTGTCGCGGGCGATCCTGTCCGGTGCCTCGGGACAGATCCGCAACATGGCCAGCGTGGGCGGTAACCTGATGCAGCGCACGCGCTGCTTCTATTTCTACGACGACGCGGCCCGCTGCAACAAACGCAGCCCGGGCGCGGGGTGCGATGCCATCGACGGCTTCAACCGCATCCACGCCGTATTTGGCGCCTCGCCGGCCTGCGTGGCGACGCATCCCTCCGACATGTGCGTGGCGCTCGCCGCACTTGATGCAGTGGTCCACATCGAAGGCGCCGGCGGCAAGCGCACCGTTCCCTTCGAGAAGTTCCATCGCCTGCCCGGCGGCAGGCCGCAGGTCGAAACCACGCTTTCCCCTGGTGAGCTGATCACGGCGGTGGAACTGCCGCCCCTGACGCTCGCGGCGCAGTCGACCTATCGCAAGGTGCGCGACCGCGCGAGCTATGCCTTCGCCCTGGTCTCGATCGCCGCCGCGCTGGAGGTGCGGGATGGCAAGGTTCATGACCTGCGCCTGGCACTGGGCGGCGTGGCCCACAAGCCCTGGCGTGCCTGGAAGGCGGAGGAAGCCCTGCGCGGCGCTCCCGCGGCGGAAGCCGGTTTCCTGGCTGCCGCCGAGGCCGAACTCGCCGATGCCGCGCCACTGCGGGACAACGCCTTCAAGGTCGAGTTGGCACGCCGACTGATCGTCACCACCCTGTCGGGCCTCGCTCAGGGAGACGCCGCATGAGCATCGTGCAAAATGTGATGAAGGCGATAGTGCGGCTGATGCCGGATGCAGCACCCGACGCGCTGCTGAGCGCCCATGGCAGTGTCGGCCAGCCGATGGAGCGCCGCGACGGCACGTTGAAGGTAACCGGCCAGGCGCGCTTCGCGGCCGAGGTGCCGGCGGAGAACCTGGCCTATGCCGCGCTGCGCTACAGCAGCATCGCGCGCGGGCGGATCACGGCGATCGACACCGCCGCCGCCGAGGCCGCCCCCGGTGTGGTGCTGGTCATGACCCACCACAACATGCCGCGCCTGACGGCCCCGCCGCTGATGAACGCGGACCCCAAGGGTGCCGCCGCCAGCAGCCTGCCGGTGATGCAGGATGCCTTCATCCACTGGAACGGCCAGCCGGTGGCGCTGGTGCTGGCGGAGACCCAGGAACAGGCGGACCACGCAGCGTCATTGATCCGCTTCGACTTCGCGGCGCAGGCCGCCGCCACCAGCTTCGATCATGCGCGCGGCCGCGCGCATGCGCCGGCTGCCATTCTGGGCGAGCCCCCCACCCTGGCGGTGGGCGAGGCCGAAAAAGCCCTCGCCGGGGCCGCGCACAGCGTCGATATCCGCTTCCGCACCCCACGCCACAACCATGCAGCCATCGAGCCCCATGCGGTGACCGTGGCGTGGGAGGGCGATGCACTGGCCGTGCATGACGCGACCCAGATGCTGACGCTGACGCGCTCCACCATGGCGGTCGCCTTCGGCATCGCGGAGGAGAAGGTGCGCATCCTGTCGCCCTTCGTGGGGGGCGGCTTCGGCAACAAGGCGGTGTGGAACCACCACATCCTGGCCGCCGCCGCCGCGAAGCTGGCCAAGCGCCCGGTGCGCCTGGCGCTGACGCGCGAGGGCGTGTTCCGGGCCACCGGCGGGCGCACACCCACGGTACAGCGCGTGGCGCTGGCGGCTGACGAAAATGGCTATCTGGATGCGCTGATCCACAGCGGCACCGCCGCCATGACGACGCACAATGATTGCCCGGAACAGTTCACCTTCCCGGCGCGCCATCTGTATGCAGCGAAATCCCTGCTGCTGGAGCAGAAGATCGCCGAGATGGACATGGTGGCGAATACCTTCATGCGCGCGCCGGGTGAATCCATCGGCACCTACGCGCTGGAATGCGCCATCGACGAACTGGCCGAGAAGCTGGCGCTGGACCCGATCGAACTGCGCCGGCGCATCGAGCCGGAGAAGGACCCCACCTCAGGCCTCGCTTTCTCAGCCCGGCATCTTGTCGAGGCCTATGCGGCGGGGGCGGAGAAGTTCGGCTGGGCTGAACGCTCGCCCATGCCGCGCGCGCGGCGGGATGGCGAGTGGCTGATCGGCATGGGCGTCGCCACCGGCACCTACCCCTACTACCGCATGCCCGGCGGTGCCGCGCGCATCCGCATCACCACCGATGGTCGTGCGGTGGTGCAGATGGCGGCGCATGAGATGGGCATGGGCACCGCAACCGCCCAGGCGCAGCATGCGGCCGAGCGGCTGGGCCTGCCGTTGGTGACGTGACCTTCGAATACGGTGACAGCGACCTGCCGACCGGCACCATGGCGGGTGGCTCTTCGCAGACGGCCTCGATCATTGCGGCCGTCACCGCCGCGCATGAGGTGCTGTTGAAGGAGATGTTGAAGCTGGCGGGCAATGAGTCGCCCCTGTCGGGCCTGCGCGCCAAGGATGTCGAAAGCCGCGACGGCGGCATCGGCCACCGGCAGGATCCCGGCCGCCACGAGAGCTATGTCGCCATCCTGCGCCGCGCCGGGCGGGACGAGGTTTCGGCAGAAGCCGCCGCCCCCATGCCGGCGGAAATGATCAAATACTCCATGCATTCTTATGCTGCGCAGTTCTGCGAGGCGCGGGTGAGTGACGTGACCGGCGAGGTGCGGATTTCCCGCTGGCTCGGCTCCTTCGACACCGGGCGGATCGTGAACCCCAAGACCGCCGCCAGCCAGTTCCGCGGCGGCATCATCATGGGTCTCGGCCTGGCGCTGACCGAGGAGACGCTGTTCGACGAACGCAGCGGCCGCATCATGAACCCCAGCCTGGCCGAGTACCATGTGCCCGTGCATCTGGACGTGCCGCGCATCGAGGTGATGTGGAACGACATCCCCGACCCGCACAGCCCGATGGGGGTGCACGGCATCGGCGAGATCGGCATCACCGGCGTGGGTGCCGCGGTGGCCAATGCGGTCTACAACGCCACCGGCAAGAGGGTGCGGGAACTGCCGATCACGCTGGACAAGCTGCTGTAGCAACTTAGCCGCGCGCAGTTCGTTGCCCTGGCATGGGGATCAAGGACGCGCTGGCGCGCCTGCGGAGCGAGGCGCGCGACCTGGGCAGCCATATCTGGCTGAACCGGCCGCTCGTCCTCGGCACGGTGGCGGCGGGACTTCTCGGCGCCGGCCTGTTCGCATGGTCCGGCGCCTATGACATTGCCGCCAGCAAGGGGCACTGGGCGATCTTCGAACACGGGCTGCGCTATGGCATGCGGCAGTCGGTCGCCACGCACAGCATGGGGATCGTCGCGCCACCGCTAGACGACGAGGCTTTGGTCCGGCGCGGTGCCGGGCATTACCAGGGCGGTTGCGCCCCGTGCCATGGTGCACCCGGCCGGCCCCCAAACCCGATCACCAGGGCCATGCTGCCGGAACCGCCGGAACTTGGCCCACGCATCGCTGAATGGCGGCCGGAGGAGCTGTTCCGCCTGGTCATGCATGGCATCAAATACACCGGCATGCCGGCCTGGCCCGCGCAGCAACGGCCCGACGAGGTATGGTCCGTCGTAGCCTTTCTGCGCCGGATACCGGGCATGGAGGAGACCACCTATCGCCGGCTGGCTTTCGGCGAACTCGCTGACGAACGCGAGCGGCCAGAGGATGCGGAACTGACCCTACGCACCGGCCCGGCCGGTGAAGGCATTGCCGCCTGCGCCCGCTGCCATGGCCAGGATGGGCAAGGCACGCAGGACGGTGCTTTTCCGCGCATCTCTGGGCAGAGCGAGACCTATCTGCGCCAAGCCCTGCATGACTACGCCAGCGGTGCACGCCCCAGCGGTATCATGGGACCCATCGCCGCTGGCCTGACGCGCGCGGAGATCGAGGGGCTGGCGCGCCACTACGCGCATCAGCCGCGCCCGCCCGCAGCGCCCGGCAGCGTTGAGCGGGGTCGGCTGATCGCCGAGCAGGGTTTGCCGGATCGCCGTGTTGCCGCCTGCCAGGGCTGCCATGACGGCCGCAACCCCGCCTATCCCAACCTGGCCGGTCAACACCCGCGCTTCATTGAGGAACAGCTGGTGCTGTGGATGCAGGGCGGCCGTTCCGCCCCCGGTAGCACCGAGGCCGCGCGCATCATGTTCCAGGCGGTGGGCGCACCGCGCGCCGGCGACGAGCATCTATGGACGCTGACGCGAGGGGACATCCGCGCGGTGGCCGCCTGGTACGCCGGTGCAACTAACTGATGCCGCCGTGGTTGCCTTGCAGGAAGGGGGCGCCATGAGCATCCCGTATTGCGGCACGCCGCCCCTCCCTGGGGCGGTGGCCTGGAACCTCGATCCGGTGTTGCTGGCCGTCCTGGTGGCGGGTGGGGCGCTCCTGGCGTGGCGCGGGCGCGGCACGGCATTGTTGGGCTGGGTGCTGGCGGGGCTGATGCTGATCTCGCCGCTGTGCAACCTGTCGGTGGCGCTGTTCTCGGCGCGGGTGGCCCAGCATCTCGTGCTGATCTTCCTCGCGGCGCCGTTGCTGGCCCAGGGGGTGGCGCTCGGTCGCTTTGGCGTTGGCCTGCCGGCGCTGTGCTTCGGGGCGGCGCTCTGGGCCTGGCACCTGCCCGGGCCCTATCTCTCCAGCTTCGACAGCCATGCGGTGTACTGGGCGATGCAGCTGACCCTGCTGGGCACAGCCACCTGGTTGTGGGGTGCTATTTCCGTTGCGCAACCGGGCTCCGCCCTGCTGGCCGTGCTGGGCACGGCGGCTCAGGGCGGTGCACTCGGCGCGCTGCTGACCTTGGCGCAGCGCCCGCTGTTCATCACGGCCCACACGCCCGGTATCACCGCGCCCTGGGGGCTAACCCCGCTGGAGGACCAGCAAATCGGCGGACTGCTGATGTGGGTGCCGGGTGGGCTGCTGTTCGTAGCAGCCAGCATCGTGGCCCTCACCCTCGCCCTGCGGCCGAGGCCGGCGGTGTGAGGGGCGAGCAGTCGGCACTCTCCCCGCGCGGGCCGGAGGCGGAACTGCTGCATGGTCTGACCTGGCTGCTCAGCCTGGGCGGGGCGGTGATCTTCCTCCTCACGATGCTGCTGCTGGTGCTGGCGCTGACGGGCCGTGCCCGCTGGCTGGCCTCGCCGCGCGTCATGGTCATGCTGGGCGCCGTGCTGCCCACAATCGTGCTGATCGCGCTGTTCGCGCACAGCACGGGCATCGTCTCTGCCCTCGGCCGCGTGGTGGGGGCACCGCTGGTGATCGAGGTGGTGGCGCGGCAATTCTGGTGGGAGGTGCGCTATCCCGAACAGGGCATCGTCACCGCCAATGAGATTCGCCTGCCTGTAGGCCGCCAGGCGGAGCTGCGCGTCACCTCGCCCGACGTGATCCACGCGCTGTGGATCCCGGCGCTGCACGGCAAGATCGACATGATCCCGGGCCGCGAGAACCGGTTGCGCCTGACCGCCGGGGAAGCCGGGACCTGGCGCGGGCAATGCGCGGAGTTCTGCGGTTCCCAGCACACGCTGATGGCACTGTTCGCCGTGGCGCAGCCGCCCGCGGAATTCGAAGCCTGGGCCGCCCGCCAACGTGCCGCCCCCGTGCCCGAAAGCGCTGGCCGCGCCGTGTTCGCCCGTGCCGGCTGCGGCGCCTGCCACACCGTGCGCGGCACCGAATTCTCTGGCCGCATCGGCCCGGACCTGACGCTGATCGGCACCCGGCAGAGCCTGGGCGCCGGCACGCTCGAAAACCACCGGGACACGCTGCTGCAATGGGTGTCCAGCCCGCAACGGGTGAAGCCGGGCAATGCCATGCCCGACTTCCGTGGCGTGCTCTCCGACGATGAATTGCGGGAGGTCGCCGAATGGCTGGAGAATCTGCGGTGACACCCAACAGCCTGCCGCGCCCGGAAGGCGAGCTGGAAGCCCTGAAGGCCGCCTGGGTGCAGCCAACGGGCTGGCGCTTCCCGACCGTGGTGAACAATGCCGTCATCGGCGTGCTGTATGTGGCCACCGCGCTACTGTTCTTCGTGCTGGCAGGCATCCTCGCACTGCTGATGCGGCTGCAACTGGCGGTGCCGGGCAACGACCTCATTGGCCACGCCACCTACAACCAGTTCTTCACCATGCACGGCACGGTGATGATGTTCCTGTTCGCCGTGCCGGCCGTGGAGGCCATGGGCGTCTATCTGCTGCCCGCCATGTTGGGCGCGCGAGACCTGCCTTTTCCGCGCCTCGGCGCCTATGCCTACATCGCCTATCTCATCGGTGGCCTGGCCTTCTTCGCCAGCCTGTTCTGGGGGCTGGCGCCGGACCAAGGGTGGTTCCTGTACCCGCCGCTGGCCGGGCGCGAGCAATCCCCCGGTATTAACGCGGATTTCTGGCTGCTGGGCATCGGCTTCATCGAGATTTCGGCGATCGCTGGCGCCATCGAGATCATCGTGGGCGTGCTGCGCACCCGTGCCCCGGGGATGAGCCTGTGGCGCATGCCGGTCTTCGCCTGGGCCATGCTGGTCTTTGCGGGGATGATCATCATCGCCTTCCC
Source organism: Rhodovarius crocodyli (assembly GCF_004005855.1). Classification (GTDB taxonomy): domain Bacteria; phylum Pseudomonadota; class Alphaproteobacteria; order Acetobacterales; family Acetobacteraceae; genus Rhodovarius; species Rhodovarius crocodyli. The sequence continues at coordinate 366,459 of NZ_SACL01000005.1, read as the reverse complement.
GGCGGTGATCTGGGCCACCATCCTGCTGGAGCTGGAACGCGCGCTGGACTGGCCGTTCTTCATCGCCGCGCGCGGCGGCGACCCGGTGCTGTGGCAGCACCTGTTCTGGTTCTTCGGCCACCCGGAGGTCTACATCATCTTCCTGCCCGCCGCCGGCATGGTGTCGATGATGCTCCCGGCCATGGCCCACACCCGCCTTGTCGGCTACGAGCTGATTGTCGTCGCCATGGTCGGCACTGGCGTCCTCAGCTTCGGGCTGTGGGTGCACCATATGTACACCACGGGCCTGCCGCAACTGTCGCTGGCCGCGGTTACCGGGGCGTCCTTCGCCGTCAGCATCCCGGCCGGCGTGCAGGTCTTCGCCTGGATCGGCACGCTGGCCGCCGCGCGCCGCTTGCAATGGGAGGTGCCCACCCTGTTCATCCTGGGCTTCCTGTTCGTATTCGTCATGGGCGGGTTGACGGGCGTGATGCTGGCCGTGGCGCCATGGGATTTCCAGGCGCACGACACCCACTTCGTCGTGGCGCACCTGCATTACGTGCTGATCGGCGGCATGGTGTTTCCGCTGCTGGCGGCCCTGTATTACTGGACCCCAACAGCCACCGGCCGGAAGCTGTCGGACCGGCTGGGGCGCTGGGCCTTCTGGCTGATCTTCGGCGGCGTGAACCTGACCTTCTTCCCCATGCACCTGACGGGGCTGAGGGGCATGCCCCGCCGGGTCTACACCTTCCCCTCGGGCCAGGGGATCGAGTGGACCAACCTGCTGTCGACCATCGGTGCCTTCGTGGTGGCGGCGGGGGTGCTGCTGGTGCTGATCGACCTGGCGCGGAATTTCCGCTTCTCGCTGAATGCCGATTCTGGCAACCCCTGGGGCGCCGGCACGCTGGAATGGCTGCCGCAGGACAATTTCGCCACGCGTAGCATCCCCCTGGTCACGGATCGTGAGCCGCTCTGGACCAACCCCGGCCTGCCGCGCGAGGTCGAGGCCGGGCAGCACTTCCTGCCCGGCACCGTCACCGGCCTGCGGGAGACCCTGGCCACCAGCCCGATGGAAGCGACACCGCAGCAGATCGCGATCGTGCCGGGGCCGGGCTGGGCGCATGTGATCGCCGCCATCGGCACGGCAGGCTTCTTCCTGGCGCTGACGGTGCAGGCCTATGCGCTGTCGCTCGGCTTCGCGCTCGCAGGTCTGGCGGCGATGCTGCACTGGCTGTGGCACGGCACCGATCTGGGGCCGATCCATCCGCCGGTCGATGTCGGGGCCGGGTACCGGCTGCCGGTCTATGCTCCCGGGCCCGCATCGCTGGGCAACTGGGCGCTGGCGGTGCTGCTGGTCGCAGATACCGCGATCTTCGCCTGCCTGGCCTTTACGCACGCATTCCTGGGGCTGGCCGGCACCGAAGCCTGGCCGCCGGCGGGTACGGTGCTTCCGCCTGTACCGTGGGTGCCGCTGCTGTTGCTGGGTGGGGGGTCGATCCTGATGCTTGTATCTGCGAGCGCCACCTCCATCGCCCTGCTTCTTGCGGGTCTCCTTCTCGCTTTACTGGGCGTGGGTTGGGATGGCTGGGAGTGGTGGCGCTCCGGGCTGCGGCCAGAGGCGCATGCCTTCGCGGCTTCGGTCTGCGCCAGCTTTGTCTGGCACGGTTTCCATGCCCTGGTCGCCCTGGTCATGGGGGGCTACCTGGCGGCGCGAGGCGTGCGCGGCCGGGTCACGCCCGAGCGCCGCATCACCTTCGACATCGTGCGGTTGTTCTGCCTCTATACGGCGGCCCAGGCAGTGGCCGGCCTGGTACTGTGCCACGGGCTGCCGAGAGCCCTTTAGCTTCGCCTAGTTCGCGCCCTCGATGTCGTGCGCCTCATGCATGCCCGCCAACATCGTCGACAGCCTGGAGACAATGTCCCCCGGCTCGACGGGCTTCGTCATGACAGCGGCCAGAGCCAGCGTCCCCGGCAACTGGTGCCGCTCATAGCCCGTGACGAACAGCACCGGCACGCCACACGCAGCCAGTTCGGTCGCCAGCGCGTAGCACGGCCCATCCCCCAGCATGATGTCCATCACCGCGGCGGAGACACGTTGATTCCGCATCGCCCTGCGCGCGGAATCCTCGTTGTGATGCGGTCCCACCACCGCGGCCCCGGCGCGTCGCAGTGCCTCCTTGGTGGAGAGGGCCAGGAAATAGTCGTCCTCGATCACCAGGATGCTGGCGCCGCTCAGCATGCCGCCGGCAGAGGTCTCCTGTTCATCCGCTTCGGGAAAGAGGGGTGGCGTGCGCAGTACACGTGGCAGGAATGGATTGATCGCTTCCCGCCGGAGCACGCCCGATGGCTGAGGCGCCAATTGGGGCGCCAGAAGCGAACGGCTTCCGAACACAGCATCCCGGTTCAACTCCATATCCATCGCCCCCTGGTCCTGGGCGGACCAACGCCAGGGACCAGGGATGGTTGCAGCATGATCAGGAAAAGTCGGGTGCCTCAGCGCATGACGCCTGGAACCAGGCAGCCCCCCGGCGGTTGACGGTATGCCTGAAGAGGAGTGTCAGCATGCACAGCCGTTTGATCCACGAGGCGCAGGGCCAGCGCAGTTTCGCCGTTATCCTGGAAGAGGGCGACGAAGCCATGGCCGCGCTGCGGCAGTTTTCCCGGGCACACGGTATCAGCGCGGCCCAGGTGACCGCCATCGGCGCCTTCAGCTCGGCCAAGCTGGCCTTCTGGAATGTCGAGACCAAGAGCTATCTCGAACGGGCCTTCGATGAGCAGACGGAGGTGATATCGTTGCTCGGCGACATCGCCGTCGACCAGGATGAGCAGCCCGTCCCGCATCTGCATGCCGTGCTGGGCCGGCGTGATTTTTCGACGGTGGGCGGCCACTTCCTGGCCGGCATGGTGCGGCCGACGCTAGAGGTCATCGTGACGGAGTCACCGGCACATCTGCGCAAGGTAATGGACCCTGAAGTGGGCCTCGCGCTGATCAAGCTCTGATCGCTGGCCGCCTATTTGGCAAGGCTCGCCGCGCATAGCGCGCGGCCATGACGATCGATACGGATGAGATGAGGGCGCTCGACAGCAGGATGCCCATCGTCATGAGGCCGACCGGCGTGCAGCGCGCCGCGGTCTCGCTATCATCCCCGGCAATTTCCGGTGCCCTCTGGGTTGCAGTCACTTCCTTGGTCCTCGTTCCGCTCACGAGGCTGAACGCGGACGGCCTGGCAACGCTTCCAACGAACAGCGCCGGGATCATGGAATATAAAAGCCGCGAACCGCCGGACCTGTCTCCTGTTCTCCTCTGATCACCGTATCACGGGAGGACAGGATGCAAGGCACCAAGACCCAGGTCCGCGAAGCGATGACGCGCGATGTCACCGTCGCCGGGCCCGAGCAGACGATCCAGGAAGCCGCGCGCATGATGCAGAAGATCGATTCCGGTGTGCTGCCCGTTGGCAGCGCCGACCGCCTGATCGGCATGATCACGGACCGGGATATCGCGCTGCGCGCCGTCGGCACCGGCAAGGGTCCCGACACCCGGGTGCGTGAGGTGATGACGGAGGAAGTACTCTACTGCTTCGAGGATCAGGAGATCGAGGAGGTGGCGCATAACATGGGCGACAACCAACTGCGTCGCCTGCCGGTACTGAACCGCGACAAGCGCCTGGTGGGCATCCTGTCGCTCGCCGATGTCGCCACTTCCATCGAATTCGAGGCAGCCGGCGACGCGCTGTCCGAGATCTCGCGCCCCAGCGGAACCTGAGCCATGCCGGAGAAGGAAACCCTGGCCAAGGCCCGCAGGGACAAGCGGGAGTGCAAATCTGCCAGCACCCAGGCAGGCGAATTCGTGCATGAGCAGATCGAGAAGGTCCGCGCCGGCAAGCATGGCGCGCGCTCCGCGAAACAGGCCATCGCCATCGGCCTGTCGGAGGCGCGGCGTGCCGGTGTGGACCTGCCGCCACCGAAGAAGGGCAAGGCCAAGGAGAGCACCCGCAAGGGCGCCCAGTATGCCCATGAGGTCGGCCAGGGCGAACGCAAGCCGGTCCGCCGACCCAAGGTCGCCCGCGCGGCGGCAGACAATCTGAAGAAGGAGCCGACGAGCACCGCCTCGCCCGCGGCGCTTTCACGCCAAAGCAAAAACGCCGCGTCGCGCCGCACCGCTGCCGACCGTTCCGCCGCCGCCCGCAAAGGGGCCGAGACCAAGGGTGCCGCAGCCCGCTCGGCGGCCGCGAAGAAGGCGGCGGAGACCCGCGCCCGCCGCCATTGAATGTCGGCGGGCGTTCGCAAACATGGCAAATGCCTTCAACGGGAAAGTGCCGGATGCGTTAGGCGAGGGTCGTCAATTGTTACTGGAGCGTCCTCATGCATCGGCCTGCCGATCGGCAATCCGGCGCCAACGTCACTTCTCCCCCGCCGGAGGGGCCAGGCACATGAACAGCTTCGGGGAGCCGCTTCGCCTCCTCGGCTGGATCACTGGCGCTGACGCCGAGCAGTTGGACCAGCTGGCACGCGAGCGCGTGGCTGATTTCGCGCCTCGGGAGGACATCGTCAGCGAGGGCGATCCGCCGCAGTTCATGCATGCGGTGCTGCGTGGCTGGCTGTGCCATTACAAGGCGTTGCCTAATGGCCGGCGCCAGATCACGGGTTTCAGCCTGCCGGGGGACATCTGCGACGAACGCGTGTTCCTGATCAGGCAGATGGACCACTCCATCGCCGCGGTGACGAATGCCACGGTGGGGCTGATCGATCGGCACCGGCTGCAGGACCTCATGGGCCGCCGCCCGAGACTGCAACAGGCGATGGCACGGCAATCCTATCTGCGCCTGTCCATGCAGCGCGAATGGCTGGTCAGCGTGGGGCAGCGCGGCGCCATCGAGCGCTTGGCGCATCTGCTGTGCGAGCTGCACCTGCGGTTGGAGGCGGTGGGCCAGGCCGAGCCGGACAGTTGCGAGATGCCCCTGACCCAATCGGAGATCGCCGAGGCTACCGGCCTTTCCACCGTGCATGTGAACCGCACGCTGCAGGAACTCCGCGCGGCCAACCTTATCGTGCTGCGTGACCGGACGCTGCAGATTCCCGACCTGCGGGCGCTGCGCGAGGCCGCCATGTTCGACCCTTCCTATCTGCGCTGCGGTGACAAGGACGTGCCAGGCAATGGCTGACGAGAATGCCCCGCCGATCCCCCACCTCCTCTGGCGTGCCGAGCCCGCGGGGGCATGGTCGTGGGTAAGCCAGGGGTTCTGCACCTACACCGGCATGGAGGCGGATGCCTGCCTGGGGTTTGGCTGGATCGCGGCGCTTCATCCGCAGGATCGCCCGGCGCAGCGCGAGTTGTGGCGGCGCTCAGGCCACGTCGAACCCTTTCACGCCACCTGCCGGCTGCTGGATAACGGCACCCGGCGCTACCGGCAGTTTCAATCGCATTCCTCACCCTTGCTGGATGCAACGGGCGAAGTGGTCGAATGGCTCGGCTCCGCCGTGGAAATCGAGGCGGTGCGTCAACGCCAGTCCGATGAGCTCGTCGCTCTCAAGCATCGCATGCGCAACATGCTGAGCGTGATCCGCTCCATAGCGCAGCGCACCGCGCGCACGAGCACATCCCAGGAGTATCTCGCCATGCACCTGGAGGGGCGGCTGGATGCCTTGTCCAGGATCCACGCCGCGCTGATGGTGAGCAACGGGCAGAGTGTCGATTTGGGCCAGCTAATCGCCGACGAATTGCTGGCGCATTCCGCCCAGGAGGGACCGCGCTTGCGTCTCGATGGCCCACCGGTGCGCCTGCCCTACCGCACGGCCGAGATCCTCGGCCTGGCGATGCACGAGCTGGCAAGCAACGCGGTCAAGTTCGGCGCACTACTCGACCCAAGAGGGGATCTGGCGGTTGATTGGCGATGGGATGGCGCCGATGCGCTGGTGCTGAGCTGGAAGGAAAGCGGCGCGAGTACTCGTTCACGGGGGAAACGAGGCTTCGGCCTGGAGTTGCTCGAAAGCCGGCTGCCCTACGAATTGCAGGCGAAGGTGGCTTTCACGATCGAGCAGGACGGCGCCCGCTGCACCATCACCATTCCCGCCATCCATCTTGGGCCTGACTGAAGGATCAATGCAGCCGGGCGCTGGCCTCGGCCGCGCTCATCATGTCCATCACGCATTCCCGCAGGGCCAGGGCGCCGAACGGTTTAGCGAGCAGACGCGCCTTCGGCACATGCCGCCGGAAAGCCTCGAAGCGCCCGGCATCGGTTATGCAGAGGACAGGCTGGCCCGCCGTACCCGCGCTGCAAGCCGTCTCAGGGCCGCGGCTGTCACCATTGATATCGATGGCCTCGGTAATCAGCAGAACCGGGCGGCAGGCGTCCTCGTCGGTGATGTCCAGCGGGCTCGGCACCCTGCGCGTTTCCACCGAGATGAGCTCCAGGCTGCGGCAGACGCGGCGCGCATTCAGCGTGTCATGGTCCACCACCACGGCCAGGAGGCTGCCGGGAAACAGGGTCGCCTTCATCTGCTCCAGCGCCGCCTGCGCCTGGCGGCTGGCCACCGTGCCGGGCATGCCCAGCACCCAGCCGGCTTCGGCGGCATCCAGCCCTTCCAGGTGGGTCAGGATAAAGGCTGCGCGACGGTTGAAGGGCGCTTCCATCAGCGCGCGGCGCAGCGGATCTTTCAAGCCCAGCGGCTGCTCGGCACCGCCGGCATGGGCGTGGGCCAGCCTGAGCGCCTCCAGCGTCGACAGGTTCTGAAAGCGGTGAGGCTCGCTCTTCAGCAGATCGACCAATACCCGGTCCGCGGGGGCGGCTCCGCCTAGCAGCGTCGCCAGGTAGCGACGCATGCGGTGGATGAGGGCGTTCATTGCATTCCCTGGCGTCATTTCCGCGATCATGAACCGCGTGACGCCGGATCGAAGATAACAAAAGGCAAACTTCTGCGGGCAGCGGTCAGCCCTTGGCTTTACCTCCGTCGGCCATCCGCTCCATCAGGGCTTTCAGCTCCTCGCTCATTGGCGCCGCGCCATCGTCCTGGTACATGCGGCGCATGCGCTGATCGAGCCAGCGCTCGCGCTCGCCATCGGCACGATCGGCGTGCAACTGAACGACCTTGCCACCGTTATTGTGTCGCACCGGTTTCATCGGCCCGAGCCCAATCTCTCCATGCCGAGGAAGATAACCGCAAAGCCGCGCCGGGTTCGAGAACAGTTTCGCGATAGCCCGGCATCCGCCTCGGATTTGAGTTCCAGAGCAACTACCCTGATCGCCTGACGTTCTTCCGGTAACGCCGGGAGGCTTCCATGACATTCGAAACGGACATGCTCGCCCTGGTTCCCCAACTGCGCGGCTATGCGCGACGCATGGTGGTGACGGGCGAAGGCGACGACCTGGTCCAGGATGTGCTGACGCGGGCGCTGGCGGCAAAGGACCGGTTCCAGGACGGCACCAACCTGCGTGCCTGGCTGTTCACCATCCTCCGCAACCGCTTCTACAATTTCTACGCCAATCGCGAGAAACGCACCCTGCCGCTCGACGACGCGACCGCCGAGACCCTGCGGATCGAGCCCGTGCAGGAATGGAGCCTGCGCAACGCCGACCTCAAGCGGGCGCTGGCGCAACTGCCGCCCACCCTGCGCGAGGCGCTGCTGCTGAGTGCCGGCGCCGAGATGAGCTATGCCGAGATCGGCGAGGTGATCGGCTGCCCGTCGGGCACGGTCAAGAGCCGGGTGTTCCGCGCGCGGCAGGAATTGGCGCGGCTGCTCGACGGCGGGCTGGCGCGGAAGAAGGCGTCCTAGCTCAGCGGGCCCCGATCTGGTCGGACAGGGTTCCGATCAGCCGCGCATGCTCGAAGGGCTTGGCGATATGCGGCACGGCGTCGAAATCCGCGCGAATGCTCTTCAGATCATAGCCGGTGGCGAAGACGAAGGGGATGCCGCGGGCACGCAGCGCCTCGGCGACCGGATAGGCACTGCCGTCGCTTTCCAGATTCACATCCAGCACCGCGGCGTCCAGCCCGCCCTCCTCGATGAACGCCAATGCTTCGTCGACGCTGGCCACCGGACCGAGTATCTCGGCGCCTTCGCTTTCCAGCGCGATCCGCAGATCCTGGGCGATGTAATACTCGTCCTCGACGATCAGCACGCGCCGGGCACGCAGCCTGTCATCCGGTCTGGTCATCAGTCCCTCATGCCTTGCTGAAGCGTTCACGGGGCAGTTCGATGGAGCAGCGGACCTGCTCCCGGCCGATCACATAGCTGGTGCGGGCGCCGAGCGAGTACGGCAAAGCGCGCTCGATGAGTTCCCGGCCATAACCGCCTGGGGTTTCCGATGCAGAGCGGCCCACGATCCCATCCTCCACCCAATCGAGGCACACGCGATCGCCGCCGCTGCCGTCGTTGTGGGTCTGCCATGTAACGCTCAGCCGGCCGGTTGGTGACGCGAAGGCGCCGTATTTCTGCGCATTCGTCGCCAGTTCGTGAATCGCCAGAGCAAAGGTCTGTACATCGCGGTTGCGCAGCACGATCTCGGGGCCGCGCAGCGTCACCCGCCCCGGGTCCATCGCCGTGCCCAGCACCGCCGCCAGTTCGCTGCGCACCAGGGTGCCGATCGTGATGGGTTCCTCGTCCGAACGTGAGAGCAGCCCCTGCACGCGGGCCAGCGCCGCCAGGCGCAGGTTGAACTTGGCGCGGAACCCGGCGACATCCGGCGTGGAGCCGATAGTCTGGTCGGAAATTGAGCGCACCACCGCGATCAGGTTGCGAGTGCGGTGCTGCAACTCCGACACCATCACGGATTGATTCTCCTGCAACTGCCGCAGGTCATCCACATCAGTGGATGTGCCGAGCCATTCCCGGACGCGCCCCTGAAGGTCATGCGAGGGGGTGGCGCGGGTGCGGAACCAGCGATAGTTTTGCTGCGCATTGCCGATGCGGTACTCGACCTCCAACAGGCCTTTCTCGCCGGCTTCCTTCCAGGCGGCCATCACCAGTTCGCGGTCATCGGGATGCACGGCGCGCATCCAGCCCAGGCCCCGGCTCTCTCGTTCCGTCTGGCCGCTATAGGCGTGCCACTGGGAGCTGGACCAGCTCCAGCGCCCGCCATCCTCCGCGATGAAGACCAGCTGGGCCACGCCCTCGATCAGCACGCGATAGCGGCGTTCGCTGTCGCCCAGCGCCTTTTCCGCCTCGTGCCGGGCGGTGATGTCGGCGGCGGAGCCGAACCATTCCAAAATCTCCCCGGTCTCCGGATCCAACAGCGGCACAGCTCGGGAATGCGTCCAGCCCACGCCACCGTCGCTTCGGTTCACCCGGTGTTCCAGGTCGAAGACGCTTTTGGTGGCGATGGCGCGGTCGATCGCACGCTGCACCTCCGGCTGCTCATCCGGTGGGATATAGTGCGTCAGCCAGTTGTCGCTCGGCGAGCGCGTATCGGCCAGGAAGCCGCCGCCGATCAACTCGCGCATCTGCTTCCAGTCCGGGTCCATGCGGTAGACGACCTGGAACGATGCATCGATCAACGCGTGCAGTTGTCGCTGCGATTCCGCCAGCTTCGTCTCGGCCTTATGGCGCGCCGTCACATCGACGAAGCTCAGCACCACGCCGTTGATGCGGTCCTCCAGCGTGCGATAGGGCCGGATGCGCACCACATACCAGCGCCCGTCGCGGCCGCGCACCTCGCGGTCCAGCGGCGACAGGTTGCGTAGCACCCGCTGAGCGTCGGCCTCGATGGCGCCGTATTCCAGCCGGTGGGTGAAATCGGTGATGAGACGGCCGACATCCTTTTCGGTGATGTTCACCAGCTCGGCCACGGGCGGGGTGAACAGGCGGATGCGCAGCTCGGTGTCCAGGAACAGCGTGCCGATCTCTGTGGTGGCGGTGATATTCCGCAGGTCGCCATGCGCCACCGAGATGCCTTCCAGCTTGTGCTTCAGCTCGGCATTGACGGTGTGCAGTTCCTCATTGATCGACTGCAACTCCTCCTTCGAGGTTTCCAGCTCCTCGGCAGTGGAGCGATACTCCTCGTTGATGGATTGCAGTTCCTCATTGGCCGCGCGCAGATCCTGCACCGAGACCTCATGTTCATGCCGGCTGACGACCAGCGCCTCCTGCGCCGCCTTCAGCTCGCCTTGCAGGCGGCGAATCTCGTCGGGGCGGGTGTCGTCGGCGGCGATTTCCTCCTCCGGCCGCGCCGGGCCGCTGTCGAGGAAGAACACGATGGCGCGCGGCGCCGTGCGGTCGTCGGTGACCACCGGCTGCACGTTCAGCGCGATGCGCCGCAGCTCCGCATCGAAGCGCACCGGCACGGGGTGGGTCAGCGTCGGCAGGCGGCTGAAGGCACGGCCGAGCGCCAGCCCCAGATCCAGCCGCAGCTCCGGCCGCACGATCGCCGCCAGGTTGGAGGAGATCGGCCCCCCGCCATGCAGGATGAACCGCCCCGCCGAGGCCGACATGTTGAGGATGGCGTTGCCCTCATCGACCAGCACGCTCGGCGGCGAGAACTTTTCCAGTGCCGCCTCATGCGCCGCGCTGAACCGGGCGGCGCCGTCGGCGCGGCTGGCCTCTGCGGGGCGCGGGGGCGCCACCAGCCGGTCGACCTGCGACATCATCGGCAGCGGCTGCGAGGCCCGGGGCTTGGCCTGGTACAGCCGCGCCTCCCGGTCCACCGGCAGGAAGCGGTCCGTCATGCTCTCCGCTGTCTCCGCCGACCCCAGGAACAGGTAGCCGTCCGGCCGCAGTGCGTAATGGAAGATGGAGCACAGCTGCTGCTGCAACGACCGCTCCAGATAGATCAGCAGGTTGCGGCAGCTGACGAGGTTCAGACGGGTGAAGGGCGGGTCCTTCAGCACGCTGTGCGACGCGAAGAGGACGAGGTCGCGGATCTCCTTGCGCACGCGGTAATGCGTGCCTTCATCCACGAAGAAACGGCGCAGCCGTTCCTCGGACATGTCGATCTCAATGTCCCGCGGGTAGCGGCCGTCGCGCGCGGTGGCCAGTGCCTCCTCATCCAGGTCGCTGGCGAAGATCTGGATGGGCACGGCGGAACGGCGGCGCCCGGCTTCCTCCAGCAGCAGCATGGCGATGCTGTAGGCTTCCTCGCCCGTAGCGCAGCCCACCACCCAGGCGCGGATGCCCTCATCTTCATTCGCCTGGTCGAAAATGGCGCTGATGGCGCGGGTCTCCAGCAGCTGGAAAGCGCCGGCGTCGCGGAAGAACATGGTCACGGAGATCAACAGGTCGGAGAACAGTTCCTTCGCTTCCTCCGGCACGCGGCGCAGCATGTCGGCATAGGCGGCGAGGTCGTTGCAGCGAGTGACCTGCATGCGCCGCATCACCCGGCGCAGCACGGTGGCGCGCTTGTAGCTGGAGAAATCATGCCCCGTGCGGGTGCGCAGGAAGCCGATGATGCGGCGCAGGTCGTTGGCGGTATCGTCCGTCTCCAGCGAACGCACCGCCTCCTTGCTTTGCGCCACTTCCGCGATGCGCTCGGCGATGCCGTGGATCGAACCGATGAAGTCCACAGCCCCGGTGGCTATGGCGTTCTGCGGCATCATCGGGAAGGCGGCCTCGGCCGGCTCCTGCACCATCACGATGCCGCCGCCTTCCTTGATCGCCTTCACCCCGCTGGCGCCATCGGCGCCGGCGCCGGTCAGGATCACGGCGATGCCGTCGCCGCGCGCGGCGGCGACGGAACGGAAGAACATGTCGATAGGCGCGCGTCGGCCGCGCGGTTCCGCAAACTCCCGGGCGGTGATGCTGTCGCCCTCGATCAGCAACTCCCGGTCTGGCGGGATCACATAGACGCAATTGGGATGCAGGGTGGGCGCATCGGCCACTTGGGAGACCGGCATGCCGGTGCAGGCGCGCAGGATGTCGCTCAGCGCGCTGGGCTGATCCGGCGCCAGGTGCAGGATGACGACATAGGCCAGGCCCAGATCCGGCTGCAGGCCGCGAAACAGCGCTTGCAACGCCGCCACCCCGCCGGCCGAGGCACCGATGCCGCAGACCGGCGTGGGCGGCAACGGCTTGGAGATGTTGATCTGGGGGTCGCTCATCTGGCTTTCCCGCTGCCTGGGACTATTGCCGGTCATGCATGGCCGCATTGGCCGGGCCTGTCCAGGATGTGAACCCGCCCGGCCGGCCCAGGTTGTCCCGAGCAAAGGAGAACCCAATGCCGGAAGATCGCAAGCCGCTCACCGACCCGACAACCAGCTATGCCCGCCCGCCCTTTGCGCACCAGAAGCAGCCCTGGCCGGGGCTCGCCAGCCGCATGCAGCCGCCGCCCGACCATGGCGAGACTAGCTATCGCGGCTCGGGCCGGCTGACCGGCAGGCGGGCGCTGATCACCGGCGGCGATTCCGGCATGGGCCGTGCCGCCGCCATCGCCTATGCCCGCGAGGGTGCCGATGTCGCGATCAACTACTTCCCCAATGAGGAGGAGGACGCCCAGGAAGTGGTCGGTCTGATCCGCGAGGCGGGGCGCACGGCCGTCGCATTGCCGGGCGACCTGCGCGATGAAGCGTTCTGCCAGCGCCTGGCAGCGGACGCCGCCGCCGGCCTCGGCGGGCTGGACATCCTGGTCAGCAACGCCGCGCGGCAGCAGACGCGGGCCTCGATCTTGGATGTCTCCAGCGAGGACTTCGACGCGACGATGAAGACCAACATCTACGCGCCATTCTGGCTGATCAAGGCGGCGCTGCCGCTGCTGCAGCGGGGGTCGGTGATCATCGCCACCACCTCGGTCCAGGCCTATGACCCCTCGCCCGAACTGTACGACTATGCGCAGACCAAGGCCGCCACGATGAATTTCGTGAAGTCGCTGGCCAAGCAACTGGGGCCCAAGGGCATCCGGGTGAACGGCGTAGCACCCGGCCCGATCTGGACGCCGTTGCAGGTCAGCGGAGGGGCCACGCAGGAGAAGCTGGAACAGTTCGGCGCCCACACGCCGCTGGGCCGCCCGGGACAACCGGCAGAGCTGGGCTCCATCTACGTCCAGCTCGCGGCCAGCGATGCCAGCTTCTCCACCGGGCAGATCTACGGCGCGGCGGGCGGCAGCGGCCAGCCCTGAATGCGCGTGAACCGCAGCGCCTGAAGACGGTTGGCTTGGCCATGGCGTCACACGGCGCCGGAACAAGAAGGAGAAATCCCAATGCGCTCCATCATCGCCACGGCAGCCCTGGCGGCCGTGCTCATCGCACCCGCCGCCATGGCGCAGCCCGCGCCCGGCTCCAGCGGCAGCTCCATGCCCCAGCGCAGTGCCGAGCCGCCGCCGACCACCACGGCGCCGGCAGCGGGCGCCAACAGCTTCACCGAAGGCCAGGCGCGCAGCCGTATCGAGGCCGCGGGCTTTACCAATGTCACGGAGCTGATGCGCGACGATGCCGGCGTGTGGCGCGGCCGGGCGATGCGCGCCGGACAGACGCTAGATGTCGGCCTGGACTTCCAGGGCAATGTCGTGGTCGGCGGCGGCCCGGCCCGCCGCTGAAGCCAGCTCTCAAGCAAGAAGGAACAACAAGATGGCTACCATCACCCGGCTTTTCGACAACCACGCCGATGCCCTGGCCGCCGTGCGCGACCTGGAGGCCGCGGGCTTCACCAGCTCCGAGATCGGCATCACCGCCAGCAATACTGATGACCGCTATGCCAAGCAGGTGGTCCGCGAAGGGAACGAGGCGCCCTCCGGCGCCGCGATCGGCGCGGGGGTGGGCGGTGTCGCCGGCGGCGGCGCGGGCATCGCGGCGGCACTCGGCGCGCTGGCCATTCCGGGCTTCGGCCCGGTGGTCGCGGCGGGTGTGCTGGTCGCGGCGTTGACCGGCGCCGGCGCCGGCGCTGCTGCGGGAGGTATCGTCGGTGCGCTGACCGGCCTCGGCGTGGGCGACGGCGAGGCGCACGTCTACGCCGAAGGCGTCTCGCGCGGCGGCACGCTGGTCACGGTGCGCACCGCCGACAGCCGCGAGCTGGCGGCGCGCGATATCCTGGACCGCAACGCCCCCGTGGATATCACCCAGCGGGAGGCGGATTACCGTCGCGGCGGCTGGACGGGTCGGCCTGTCGGCCACTGAACCTTCATCGGGCCAGCGGGATCCGCTGGCCCGTTTTGTGGAGCCAGACCATGCCTGACGCCATCCGCCTTTCCGACCAGCCCGTGCCCGGCCCCGGCCCGCAGGAGGTGCCTCCCGGCGGCCCTCGGCCGGAAATCGTGCCGCCAGTGCGGGAGCCGCCTGGCCCTTCGGTACCGATGGAGATGCCCCCACCTCCCGCGCGCGAGCATCCCGACCCGCCGCCCCAGTCCGGCCGTTAGGCGCGTGCGGGAACCGCGGCCATCCGCCGTGTCGTGCCGCGGAATCGAGCGATGGGCTCAGACGACTTGAAGCCGGCCGAGCCCATCCACAGCCCTTAGGCCTTCGGCACTTCCTCGGTGGAAGCAGGTAGCTCCGGCTGCGGCGGCAGTGTCGTGCTGGTGGGCGGAGCCGGTGGCGGCTCCGGCCTGGCGTGCCGCCTGTTCGCAGAGGCCGCGCAAGCGTCGAACGCGCATCGCGTGAGATAGCCGATGCCGATCACGGCAAGAATCCTGATAAGCATGGCAGGTCAGCCCTTCGTTGCACGGTCATGGGTGTGATGACGGTCTCGCTCTCCACCGCCACCCGAGATCTGGCTGCGCTCACCGCTGGTCGGTTCGCCTGCTTCAGGCTTCCGGTTCTGGCGAGTCTTCTCGCCATGGCTGCCACCCTGGTGGCTGCTTCCCGGCCCACCGCCATGCGGGCCGGTGTTGTCCTTGTTGCGCTGGGTCATTTCTAGCGGTCCTGCTGATAGCCCTGGTGGCGAGTGTTGGGCGCGATCTCGTCGCTGCCCTGGGCGGGTGCGGGGTTGTTCGCCTTGCCCTTGTCGTTGCGCGGATCGGGACCGCCCATGCCGTGTTCCTCGCGCTGGTGTGGCGAGCGGTTGGCGGGCGGGACCGGGGGCGGATGGGCCTTGGATGACATCGTGCTGCTCCTGCTCAGTCCTGGTCGGGCTTCGGTGCCCCGGGTGCCTTACCGGCGCGCTCCTGGTCTTCCTGCTTGCCCTTCTCATCGTGCCGGACATAGTCGCGGCCCGGGCCCCGGGCGCCGGAGTAGCGCATGAACTCGTCCACCGGCCGGTGGTAGCTCTCCTGCTCCCGCCATTTCTTCTCGTCTGACATCGGTTGTCCTCCTGTCGTGGCGCGCCGGTCATGGCTGCCCTTCTGAAGAGAACCGCCGAAAGCAGCCCCGGTTCGAAAATCCGGTCAGCCGTGAACCCGCAGCGGCTGGCAGGGTTATCCCGCCACAGCCGCAAAGCCATTCGGAGAACCCTATGCCCACCATTGTCACCCGCGACGGAATCCGTCTCTTTGCCAAGAGCTGGGGGCATGGCCGACCGGTGGTCCTGACCCATGGCTGGCCGCTCTCGGCTGACAGTTGGGACGATCAGGCGGTGGTGCTGGCGGATGCGGGCTATAAGGTCATCGCGTATGACCGTCGCGGCTTCGGCCGCTCGGACCAGCCATGGTCGGGCTATGACTACGACACGCTGGCCGACGACCTGGCTGATGTACTGGAGGCGACTGAATCGCAGGACGCCACCATCGTCGGATTCTCCATGGGCGGTGGCGAGATCGCACGCTACATGTCGCGCCATAACGGGCGGCGCATGGCACAGGCGGGGCTGATTTCCTCGGTTGTGCCCTATCTGCTGAAGACCGACAGCAACCCCGACGGAGCCCCTCCGACGGTGTTCGAGGACATGCTGAAACAGATCACCGATGACCGCGCGCTGTTCTTTTCCAGCTTCTTCGAGCAGTTCTATGGCATGGGCGTGTTCAGCCAGCCGGTCAGCAGCGAGACGCTGCAATGGTCACGCAACGTGGCGATGATGGCGGGGCTGCGCCCCACGCTGGAATGCGTGAAGGCGTTCTCGAAGACCGATTTCCGCCCGGACATGGCGTCCTTTCGTGTACCGACGCTGATCGTGCACGGCACGGGCGACAAGACGGTGCCGATCGACCCCACAGCGCGGGCGGCCGCAAGGGCGCTCGGCCCTCTGGCAAAGCTGGTGGAGTACGAGGATGCGCCGCACGGCCTGAATGTGACCCACAAGAAGACGCTAGCTCACGAGCTGCTGACCTTCCTGGGCGGCTGACACCTGCCGTGCCGCTGGATCTTGCCACGGTGATCGGCACAGCGGCGACCTTGGCCTCCGTCACCAGCTTCGCGCCGCAGGCCTGGCGGATCATCCATACCCGCGACATCAGGGCGATTTCGGCACCGACCTACGCGCTGACGGTGGCGGGGTTCATGCTGTGGTTCATCTACGGTGCACTACTCGGGCAGTGGCCGCTGATGGTCACCAACGCCATCTGCTGCGCCATGTCCGCCTTCATCTTGGTGATGAAGCTGTTGCCCAGGCACTCCCGGCAAGCGGTGGCGAAGGCCGTGGACCCGGAACCATAGGGCAACTCTGCGCCGTTGCCGGCGTTGCCCGAAAAACCCCTTGCCGGAGAAGCAGGCGATGGCGATCAGGCCGACATGGGAGGGCCATCTGCGCCTGTCCCTCGTGACATGCCCGGTGTCGCTCTACGCCGCGGCCTCGACCAGCCGCGACGTGCACTTTCACTTCATCAACCCCAAGACCGGCAACCGCGTCCGCCAGCAGATGATCGACCCGGAAAGCGGGCCGATCGAGCGGCGCGACCTGGTGCGTGGCTTCGAGGTGGAGGAGGACCAGTATGTCCTGCTGACCGATGAGGAACTGCGCTCCGTCCGGCTGGAAAGTACGAAGCTGCTGGATATCGAGCGCTTCGTGGAAGGGGCGGCCATCGACCGCATCTGGTGGGACCAGCCCTACTATCTGGTGCCGGAGGGCAAGGCCGGGGCCGATGCCTTCGCCGTCATTCACGCGGCCATGGAGGATGCGGGGAAGATCGCGATCGCCCGGCTGGTGATGGGTGCGCGGGAGCGCGTGGTGGCGATCGAGCCGCGCGGGAAAGGCATGCTGCTGACCACGCTGCGCAGCCACGACGAGGTGCGCGACACGGCGGAATTCTTCGACGACATCCCCGCCGGCAAGCCCGACAAGCGCATGACCACCATCGCCCGGCAGATCGTCGAGCAGTTCGAGGGCGAGTTCGACCCGTCCTCCTTCAACGACCGATACGAGGACGCGCTGCGGGAGCTGATCGCCCCCAAGCAGGGTGGCGATGATGGCGGCGGGCGTCGCAAGAAGCCGCCGAAGACCGGCAATGTGATCGACCTGATGGAGGCGTTGCGGCAGAGCCTTGAAGGCAAGGCCGCCCAGCGAAGGCCAGCCGCGAAGAAGGCCGCCAAGAAGAATCCCGCCGCCCGCAAGCGCGCGTCATGAGCCCGCGCCGGCTCGAGCCCTACAACAGCCGGCGCGATTTCTCGCACAGCCCAGAGCCGCGCGGGCGCGCCGGCCGGTCGGGCAAGCAGTTGGGTTTCGTCGTGCAGAAGCACGACGCCACGCGGCTGCACTACGACTTCCGCCTGGAATGGCAGGGCGTGCTGAAATCCTGGGCGGTGACGCGCGGTCCCTCGCTGGACCCGGCCGATAAGCGCCTGGCGGTGGAAGTCGAGGACCACCCGCTGGACTACGGAACCTTCGAGGGCACCATCCCGAAGCCCGCCTATGGCGGCGGCACCGTCATGCTGTGGGACCGGGGCAGCTGGGCGCCACTGTCGCCCAAGACGGTCGACGAGGATCTGGAGAAGGGCGAGCTGAAATTCGTGCTCGCCGGGGAGCGGCTGCGCGGCGGCTTCGTGCTGGTGCGCATGAAACAGCGCAAGGGCGAGAAGCGCCACAACTGGCTGCTGATCAAGGAAAAGGACAGCGTGGCGACCCCCGGCAAGGGCGATGCCGTGCTGAAGGCCGCGACCTCCATTCACAGTGGCCGCACCATGACGCAGATCGCGTCGGGCGCCACGCAGCTCCGCGCCCGGCCCGCCGCCGAGCCCATGCCGGACTTCGTGCCGCCGCAGCTGTGCCGGCTGGTGGACGAGCCGCCCGGCGGCGACCACTGGCTGCACGAGCAGAAATTCGATGGTTACCGCCTGCAGCTGCGCGTGCAGGGTGGCCACGTCACCATCCGCACCCGCACCGGGCTGGACTGGACCGACCGCTTTCCCACCCTGGCCAAGGCGGCGGCCCGCCTGCCGGATGCTTTGCTGGACGGAGAGGCGGTGGCCATCGGCGAGGACGGCGCGCAGAGTTTCGCCGCCCTTCAGGCCACCCTTGCGGGCGAAGCCGATCACCCGCTGGTGTTCCATGCCTTCGACCTGCTGCATGACGGTAAGCAGGACTGGCGCCCCAAGCCGCTGACCGAGCGCAAGGCCGCGCTGCGCAAGCTGCTGCGCAAGGCACCCGACGCGCTACGCTATGTCGAGGATTTCGCGGCCCCTGGCGACATCATGCTCGACGCCGCCTGCCGTACAGGGATGGAGGGCATTGTCTCAAAGCGTGGCGCCGCACCCTATCGCTCCGGCCGCGATGGCGGCTGGACCAAGGCGAAATGCCGCAATGACGATGAGTTCGTGATCGGCGGCTTCACCCGCGATAAGCACGGCAAGCGCCTGGGCGCGCTCCTGCTGGGCGTGCGGGAGAAAGTCGGGCTGCGCTATGCAGGGCGGGTCGGCACTGGGTTCTCGGAGGCCACCGCGCGGCGCCTAGTCAGCCAGCTGGAGAAGCTGGTGCAGCCGCGCCACCCCTTCACCGCCGCCCCCGAGCGACAAGCCGGCGGCGCGCCCATCTGGGTGCAGCCGCAACTGGTGGCGCAGGTCGCCTATGGGGGCTTCGGCGCCGAGGGGTTGCTGCGCCATGCGAGCTTCCAGGGATTGCGGGAGGACAAGCCCGCGCGGGAGGTGAAAATGCCCAGCGTCTCCAGGCTGACCCACCCCGAGCGAGTGCTGTGGCCCGCCACCGACGACCAGCCTGCTCTGACCAAGGCTGACTTGGCCGCCTGGTATGAGCGTTATGCGGACGCCATGCTGCCCTATGTCGCTGGCCGGCCGCTTGCGCTGCTGCGCGCGCCAGACGGTATCGACGGCCAACACTTCTTCCAGCGCCACCCGATGCGCGGTCAGCCTGACAGCATCGGCAGCCTGCGCATGCCGGGCCAGTCCGAACCCTATCTGCGCATCGACAGCGCCCAGGCATTGATGGACCTCGCGCAGATCTCGGCGCTGGAACTGCACCCGGGCGGCGCGCGGGCCGATGCACCGGAATGGCCCGACCGGCTGATCTTCGACCTGGACCCGAGCGAGGGCGCGGATTTCCGCACCGTGCGCGATGCGGCGCTGGAGTTGCGGGACAGGCTAAAAGGGCTGGGGCTGGAGAGCATCCCGCGCCTGACCGGCGGCAAGGGCATCCATGTGCTGGTGCCGCTGAAGCGCTCGGAAAAGGACGGGATCGGCTGGGCCGCGGCCAAGCAGTTCGCCCGGCTGCTCTGCGCGATGATGGAGCACGACGCTCCCGACCGGTACACCACCGCGCTGGCGAAGAAGGCGCGCAAGGGACGGATTTTCCTGGACTATCTGCGCAACGACCTGCTGGCGACGGCAGTGGCCAGCTTCTCGCCGCGTGCGCGGCCCGGCGCGCCGGTGGCGCTGCCGGTGACATGGGCGCAGGTTGAGCGGGGGTGGCGACGGTCTCAGCCCTTCGGCCCCGCCGCCATCCATCTCTCGGATGGCCTGAGGCGCGGTTTAAAGGATGCCTGGCCGGCGCTGGACGACGCGGCTCGGCCACTGCGAGACGCGATGCGAAGACTGCTCCAGCAACAGGAATAGGAAGCGGCTAGGCCCACATCGCCTTCATCCGGCTGCCGAGATCAACCCTGACCTTGGTCTTCGCCGACGACAGGGCTTCGGGGTCCTGCCCGGCCCAATGATCCTGCTCGAAATGCTCCAGCAGCGCGTCGGGGATGAAGCGCGTGCGCGCGGCGTAGACATGGCGGTCTCCATACTGCGTCTGCCGGTGCACGAAGAAGCGCTGCGGCACCATCAGGTTCAGTGCCTCCTTCGCGCGGGTCATCGCGACATACAGCAGGCGGCGCTCCTCCTCGATATCATGCTGCTGACCGGTGCCGATGTCGGACGGCATGCAGCCATCGACCACGTTCAGCAGGAACACCGATTTCCACTCCTGCCCCTTGGCGGAATGGATGGTCGAGAGAGTGCAGTAATCCTCGTCGCGGCTAGGCGCGCCGGCCTCGTCGCTGGTGGCGCCGGGCGGGTCCAGCGTCAGCTCCATCAGAAACCGGTCGCGTGAGGGATAGCCGCCGGCGATCTGTTCCAGCTGCACCAGGTCGGCGCGGCGGGTCTCGACATTCTCATGCAGGCGTTCCAGATGCGGCTCATACCAACGGCGCGCCAGGGCCAGCTCCGAAGGCCAGCCATGGGCGCGCCCGTGCAGGGATTGCAGTGCGGTGACCACCGCAGGCCAAGCGGTGCCGGCCTTCGGGGGCGGTGGAGCATCAGCCAGAGCTTGCAGCGGCGATGGCGCGGACGCGATGGCATCCAGCACGCGCTGCGCCGCGGCCGGCCCCACATGCGGCAGCAATTGCAGCAGCCGGAAGCCCGCCACCCGGTCGCGTGGGTTTTCCGCGAAGCGCAGCAGCGCCAGCACATCCTTCACATGGGCCGCATCCAGGAATTTCAGCCCGCCGAACTTCACGAAGGGAATGTTGCGAAGGCGCAGTTCCACCTCCAGCGCCGCGCTGTGGCTGCCGGTGCGGAACAGCACGGCTTGGTCCTTCAGCGTCATGCCTTCCTCCCGGTGGCGCAGGATACGCTCGGCGATGCAGCGGGCCTGGTCGGCCTCATCGCGCACGATGGTCAGCAAGGGGCGCTGCATCGCCTCCCGGTCGGTCCAGAGGTTCTTGGTGAAGCGCTCCTGGGCCAGGCCGATCACCGCGTTGGCGGCGGCCAGGATGGGCTGGGTGGAGCGGTAGTTGCGCTCCAGCGTCACCACTTTGGCCGGCGGGCTGAACTGCTGCGGGAAATCTAGGATGTTGCGTACCGAGGCAGCGCGGAAGGCATAGATGGACTGCGCATCGTCGCCCACCACCACCAGCCCGTGCCCGTCGGGTTTGAGGCGCCGCAGGATCGAGGCCTGCAACCGGTTGGTGTCCTGGTATTCGTCCACGAGCACATGGTCAAAGCGCGCACTCATCTCGGCGGCGATGTCGGGTTCGGCCAGGGAGTGGCACCAGTAGAGTAGCAGGTCGTCGTAATCGAGCACGCCTTGGACCTGTTTGGCCTCGACATAGCCGGCAAAGAGCTTCTTCAGCTCCTCCTCCCATAAGCCGCACCAAGGGAAATGTGCGGCCAGCACGTCGGCCAGCGGCAGCTCGGCATTCACGGCATGGGAGTAGATGGCCAGGCAAGTGCCCTTGGTCGGGAAGCGTTCCGTGGTCTTGGACAAACCCAGCTGGTGCCGGACTAGGTTCATCAGGTCCGCGCTGTCCTCCCGGTCATGGATGGTGAAGCCGGGGTCGAGGCCGAGCTGTTCAGCATAATCGCGCAACAGCCGGGCGCCGATGCCGTGGAAAGTGCCGGCCCAGTTCAGGCCATCGGTGGTTAGCCGAGCATCGCGGCCGGCAAACTGGCCGGCGACGCGCTCCACGCGGCGGGTCATCTCCACGGCGGCACGGCGGGAGAAGGTAAGCAGCAGCATACGGCGAGGGTCGGCGCCCAGCGCGATCAGATGCGCGACGCGAGTGGCCAGCGTGTCTGTCTTGCCGGAGCCGGCGCCTGCGATAACCAGCAGCGGCGCGCTAGGCCGGGGGCCATGCGTGGCGATGCCGTGCTCCACCGCCTGGCGCTGCGCGTCATTCAAGCGCGCCAGCGGCGCGCGCGTTCCACCCTCCGACACTGCGCCCTCCTAAGAAGTGGCGCCCGCCTTGGGCGCGACCCGCTATTCTAAGATGCTGTGAACAGAGAGGGAACGCGTTTTCGTGAGAATAGGCGGCAGCGACGAGTACCGTTTGGGTGAGTCTGGTGCCGCTTGGCGATGCAGTGCGGAACTCCGCGGATTTTATTCAGCCTATGCGACAGCCATACCAAAGAAGGACCGCCCCCTTGGATCCCCGCCAGGACCGTAGCGGCCCTGGACCCCGGGGAGTTGGCATCAAGCCTTTGAATCATTGATTTTTATGATAAAAATGGCGCCCACCTACGAAGGTAAGGCGCCAAACTAATATCAGGTCCAGGAGATATTATCTCCTGGCGGGGGTGTCGGGGGCGGAGCCCCTGACCGGCGCCCGAGCCCTCAGCCCAGCCCCAGCCGCGCCTGCACCCGCTTCGCCGTCGCTTCGCGTTGCGCCGTCACCGCCGCTACGCTGTCGCGCATCGCCTCATAGATCTCGGGCGGCGCGCTGGCCGGCGTGCCGGCGTCGAAGGGCGGCTCCGGCGCGTAGACCATGTAGAGCTGGATCGCCTGAGCGGCCGCATCGCCGCGCAGCTCGGCCACCAGGCGCAGCGCGCCGTCGATGCCGGCCGTGACACCCGCCGCGAACACCCAGTCCCCGTCGATCACCACGCGCTCATCCACCGGGATGGCGCCGAAATAGGGCAGCAGGTGGAAGGACGCCCAATGGGTGGTGGCCCGCCGCCCCTTCAGCAGCCCCGCCGCACCGCAGACCAGCGCCCCCGTGCAGACGGAAAAGACGCTGTGCGCGCCCGCGGCCTGGGCGCGGATCCAGGAGAGGACGGTCTCGTCCTCCATCAGCGCCTCCTGGCCGAAGCCGCCGGGGATGTGCAGCACATCCAGCTGGGGCGCATCGGCGATCGCGGCGTCGGGGCTGATCCGCAGGCCCTTCAGGTCCCGGATCATGCCGCCATCGCGGCTGTAGAGGCGATAGGTGGAGTTCGGCACCCGGGCCAGCACCTCGAAGGGGCCGGTCAGGTCGATCTGGTCGATGCCGTCGAAGATGAGGGAGCCGATGTTGAGGTGGCGGTCCGGGTCGATCATGCGTGGGTCTCCTTCTGTCGGCGGTGGAAGCGGTCGCGGTAGTCGCCCGGCGAGGCACCGAGCTGGCGCAGGAAGGCGCGGCGCATCGTCTCCTCGGTGCCGAAGCCGCAACTCCGCACCACGGTGGCTAGTGCCCCGCGCCCGGTTTCCAGGCGCTGGCGGGCGGCCTCGACGCGCATGCGCTCCAGGAAGCGGGCGGGGGTCAGGCCGGTTTCCTCGCGGAAGACACGGGCGAACTGGCGGGGGCTGAGGCAGGCGCGCTCTGCCATCGCCTCGACCGAGACAGGTTTTTCCAGGTTGCCCGCCAGCCACGCCATCAGCCCGCCGAGGCGCGAGCCACCCCGGCTCTGCGCCGCCAGCACGCTGCTGAACTGCTTCTGGTCGCCGGGGCGGCGCAGGAACAGCACCAGCTCCCGGGCCACGGACAGCGCCAGGGCGTGGCCGTGGTCCTCCTCGACCAGGGCCAGCATCAGGTCCATGCCGGCCGTCACCCCGGCCGAGGTCCAGACATCGCCGTCCCGGATGAAGATCGGGTCGGGGTCCACGGTCAGGTCCGGATGGCGGCGCGCGAGCTCGGCGCAGAAGCGCCAATGGGTGGTCACGCGCCTGCCCTGCAGCAGCCCGGCGGCGGCCAGGCTGAAGGCGCCGGTGCACACGCCCACCAGCCGCCTCGCGCGCGGTGCCAGGTGGTGCAGCAGCCGGTGCAGGCGGCGGTCGTCGGAATGTTCCCGCGCGCCCTCGCCGCCGATGACGATCAGCGTGTCCAGCGCCTCGATGCCGAGCAGGGAGGCCTCGGTCTCGGTGGGGCGGAAGGCGAGGCCGGCCGAGGTCTGCGCCAGCCCCGGCACCGGGATCACATGGCAGGCCACGTCATACAGCGGCGCGGGCGGGCGGCCCTGCGCCATGCCCTGCAGCCGCCCGGCCTGGGCCAGCACCTCGGCGGGGCCGGCCAGGTCCAGCAGCTGCACCGGGGCCATGCCCAGGATCAGGACGCGACGGGGATCTTCCATGGCACCGATGCTGGGGCCGGCGCGCCATGGCAGCAATGCCAATCTCCCCACCGATCCTGCCATGAGGGCCATGGCAGGATCGGTGGGTGAAACGTCATTGCCGCCATGCCCCTGCTGCCGCAGCCTGGGCCCCGGAAACGCATGACGCGGCCTGACCCATTCGCCTGAGGTGTTTATGGCCCCGCACCCGATGATGAAGCGCCGGCTGCTGCCCGCCATGGGTGCGGCGTTGCTCGCGCGCCCCGCGCTTGCCTTCGACCGCACGCTGCGCATCGTCTCGCCCTTCAATCCCGGCAGCCTGAGCGACATCGTGGCGCGCGGGCTGGCGCAGGCACTGGCGCCCGTGGTGGGGCAGCCGGTGGTGGTGGAGAACCGCTTCGGTGCCGGCGGCGGCATCGGCGCCCTGGCCGCCGCCCGCGCACCCGCCGACGGCTACACGCTGTTCCTGGGCATGGTGGATGTGATGGCGGTGAACCCCTTCACCTACCGCAACCTGGCCTATGACCCAGAGCGCGACTTCGCGCCCGTCAGCTTCGTCAGCCACATCCCGACCGCGCTGATCGCGGGCCCGGCCAAGCCCGGCATCCGCAGCTTCGCCGACCTGGTCGCCGCGGCGAAGGCCGAGCCAGGCGCGCTGTCCTATGCCAGCTGGGGCGTGGGCAGCACCTCGCAGCTCGCCTTCGAGCGGATCTCCCGCGCCGCCGGCACCAGCTTCCTGCATGTGCCCTATACCGGCGCGGCACCTGCCATCCAGGCGGTCCTCGCCTCCCAGGTGGATGTGATGGTGGTGCCGACCGGGGCCGCGGCGGCCATGGCGCGCAACGGCGGCACGCGGGTGCTGGCCGTCGCCTCCCCGGCGCGGCAGCCCATGGTGCCCGAGACGCCGACCCTGGCCGAGCTCGGCCTGCCGCTGTCGCTCAGCCTGTGGCAGGCCGTCTATGTGCCGGCGCGCACCCCGCAGCCGGTGGTGGCGCAGCTGAACGCCGCGCTGCGTGAGGCGATGCGGGCCCCGGCCTTCGTCGAGATGCTGCGCACCCAGGCCGGCACGCCCGAGCCCGGCACCCCCGAGGCGCTCGCCGAATTCGAGCGCGGTGAGCGCCAGGCCTGGGGTGCGGTGGTGCGGGAGCTCGACATCAGGCTGGAATAGGCACCGGGCCGAAGCTGCGCGGCGGCATGAAAAAAGGGGCGCCGGCGGTGGTTCCGCCGGCGCCCCGCTTCACGGCATGGCCGCGTCCGGGTTCAGTCCAGGTCGTCGCGCAGCTGCCCGCCATAGGCGGCGGCGGCAGAGGCCACGAAGGCGCCGATAAGCATGGACAGCGCCGTGAACAGCGCCAGCATGGCAGCGGCCTTGCGGGCGGCGTCAGCGGCCTCGCGGGCCTTCTGGGCAGCCTCACGCGCCTTGGTGAAGGCCTGGTCCACGCGGGTCCGCGCCTCGTCGACCGACAGGCTGGTGCGGGCCGCGATCATCTGCGCCAGATAATCACGGTCCTGCGCCGGCAGCTGGCCGCTGGTCAGCGCGTTGCCGATGATGGTCATCACCTCCTCGGCGGCCTGCTCATTGGTCTCGCCGTTCGGGTTGGCGGCACCGGGCTGGCTGGGGCGCATCAGCGCGTCCATGTCGTACTGGGACAGCGGGCCGGCGGCGGAGGCAGCCGCCTGCACGGCGGTCTGGCCCGCGGCACCCACGACCTGGCCGGCCGCACCGATGGCACCGGTGACGGCGGAGGCGAGCACGCCCAGCGTCAGCACCGTGGCCAGCGCCCAGGCCAGCAGACCGTGCGCGGTGTCGCGGAAGAACACCTCGTCGCGCTGGATGCGCCAGCGCGTCCGCAGCCGGCCGGCCATGTAGCCGCCGAGCGCCGAGGACACCCACTGCACCACGATGAGCCAGATGACCGTCATGACCCCGAGCGTCGTGACGGACACGCCCTCATTGTGCCAGGGCGAGATGGAGGAGAAGCCGAGCCCCGCCCCCAGCGCCACGAGCACCAGCGTGGTGGCGCAGGCGGCCAGGCCGCCCGCGATGATGGCGCCCCAGGCGGTCGCGGACGGCTCTGCCGTCTCGGTCGCGTACACGCCTGTTCCGGTCAGGACCGGATCGTTGATGTGGCTGGGCATGGGCTGCCTCAGTGCCAGATCAGGGCGAGGAGGAGGATGATGGGAATGGGGACCCCGAGGAGCCAAAGAAGAATGCCGCGACCCATTGGTTTTCTCCGTGATTGACGGAGGTTGAACACCGGCGCCGCGCCCACGGTTGCATGGCCGGTTATTCTGTAATGTCGCTGCATCGCAATGAATAAATGAGCGACAGGATCGGGTATTTGCCGGATGTCGTTGCCCATTTGACGCCGCCGGCACGAATTCAACCGGTGGAACGAAAAAGATAGTCGGGCCCCGAACCTCAACCCGGCGCCGGGCAGGCCCGTTCTTCATCCGGCTGCCGCATGATGCGGCGGAAACAAGGAGGAGACATCCCGATGTCCGACAGCCCGAAGAAGAACTTCCCGGAGCAGGAAGAACAGTACCCGGCCCGCGAGGAAGAGCAGCAGGAACAGCCGATGCGCAAGCAGCCCGGCGAAGGTGGTCCCAAGACCCCCAGCCAGAAGTACTGAGGCTTTACTCTCCTCAAGCCCCCCCGAGCGATGAGCCCGGCCCGTCCATGCGGGCCGGGCTTTTCTCATGGGGCGTCGCCCATGCACCAGCCCAGGATGGCGTCCGCCTGTTCCAGCGGCCAGGCATGGGCCAGCCCGGCCAGCACATGGCATTCCACCCTGGCCCCCACATGGCGCAGCAGCTCGCTGGCCTGCACCGCGACGTCGGGCGGGAACATCCAGTCCCGCGCGCCGTGGGTGATGCGCACCGGCAGGCCGCGAACATGCTCCGGGTTCATCGCCATCGTCAGCATGGGGTGGAAGTTGCCGGCCACCGGCGCGAGATGCGTGAACGGCGGCTCCGCCGACAGGCCGAGCGAATAGGTGAAGCTGCCGCCGTCGCTCATGCCGCTCAGCAGGCGCGGGGCGGCCGCGATGTTCCATTGCGCCGACACGACATCGATCCAGTGCGCGATGTTGGGGCCGTCGATCTCGGGCTCCATGATCGACCAGGTATCGCCGAGGGCCGTCGGCGCCAGCACCGCCACGCCCCGCCCGCGCGCGGCGCGCAGCCAGCTCCAGAGAAAGCCCGCGCCGTTGCCGGACCCGCCATGCAGCGCCACCACCAGGGGCATGGGGCGTGCGGGCTCATAGTCCTCCGGCACATAGAGCGAGGCATTCCCGCGTGAGCCGGGCGGGCCGCCCAGATGCATGACGCCCACGCCCTCGCGCCCCGGATCGGCGGCCAGCCGTTCCAGCAGCGCGGCATCGCCCCGCCGGGCTGGTTCCAGGAAATGGCGGCTGATGGAGGGGATGAAGGGGCAGAGCGGGTAGATCGCCTCCGACGCGCGGGGAATGGCGCGGAAGGCCCGCCAGGCCTCGGGCAGGGAGGTGGCGGTGGCCATCACGCGCTCGGCTTCCAGCAGCAGGCGGGCTGCCTGGTCCAGGCAGTCGCGGATGGGGAGCCAGGCTTCCGGCCAGTCGAAGGCGCGGGACGCCGCGAGCGCATCGCCGAGCGCCGCATCGGCCTCGGGCGGCGAGGGGTCGGCCGGATCAAGCGCGCGCGTCGCGGCCTGCATCCGGTCCAGTGCGCGCAGGATGGCCGCAGCCAGCGCGGCGGCAGGTGTTTCTCCCATGCCGCGCAGGGTAGGGTGCCTCAGCCCGCCGGCGCCAGATGCTTGTAGAAGAAGCTGGCCGCCGCCAGCCGCCCGTCGGGGCAATGGCTGTGGCCGGGCATCGCGCCCATGAACACCCAGCCGCAGTCGCGGTACAGCTTCTCTCCGGCGCTGTCGGTTTCGGTATCCAGGTGCAGCAGGGTGCGGCCGGCGGCCCGCGCGGCCTGTTCCGCCGTGTTCAGCAGGCGCTTGCCCAGGCCCTGCCGTCGCGCCGTGGAATGCACCAGCATCTTGCCGATCTCGCCGCGATGCGGGGAGTTGGGCTGGTGCGCGAAGCTCAACACCACCGTGCCGAGCAGGCGCCCGTCCTGCTCCGCCACGAACAGGGTGCGCGCGCCATCGGCCATGCCGGGCAACTGGCCGCGCCAGAAGGCCGCCGCGTCATCCAGCGTCAGCCCGGCCATGAAATTCACCGAGGCGCCGTGATCGACCGCATCCACCAGGATGGCGGCCAGCTCCATGATCCGGGCCTCGGCCTCGGGTGCCGGCAGGGGGCGGATGTCGGCAGGAATACCGGTCATGGGCGGGCTCCGTGATGCAGGATGACGGCGTAGCGGGTGGGCCGCGCCGAGGGGTTGTGAAAGCGGATGGGGCGATCGAGCGGCATGAACAGGCAGTCCCCCTGTTCCAGCCTCGTGGTCTCCTCGCCCAGCGTCAGTTCCAGCGTGCCGTCCAGCACCCAGACATGCTGGCAGGCCCTGTCCATCCGCCGGTTGTCGAAGCCCACGCTGGCCCCGGGCGGGAACTCGACCTCCACGATATCGACCGCGGAGCCGGTGCCGGGGGGCGAGACGACGCGGCGCAGATAGCCGCTGGCGGGGTCGCGCCACAGGGGCTGCGCGGCATGCCGCGCGAGGGGAGAGGCGGGCGCCTCGGCGGCCGCGAACAGGGCGGAGACCCCGATGCCCAGCCCCACGCAGATCTTGTTCAGCATCTGGGCGGTGGGGCTCGATTCCCCGCGCTCGATGCGGGAGAGCATGGCGCGGCTGACCTCGGCCTGCGTCGCCAGCCCGTCCAGGGACAGGCCGCGCGCGGCGCGGAACTCCTTGATGCGGGCGCCCAGCTGCGCGTCGGTGCTCATATCTGCATCGTATAATCCAATATATTGGAGTCAACTGGCCGCCGCGCTCCGCCGGCGCTAAAAGGGCGCATGCTTCGCGCGCTCTTGCTGCTTCTGCCCCTGGCGGCCTGCGCCGTCCCGCCCGCGCCGGTGGCGCTCGGGCCGCCGCTTCCCTATCCGCCCAGCGTGCGCACCCGCCTGCTGGCCATCGCCCAGGCCGAATGGGCCGAATGGGGCAGCATCGTCGCGGACCCGGAGGCACCGCCGCGCCTGGAGGCCCGCCCCGAGAACTTCCCGCGCCTGGTCGCCTATTGGAACGCGGTGCCGGGCGATGAGGGCGCGCTTTCCCGCAACCGCGCGATCTATGCGCAGGACCCCGCGCATCCGCCCGGCAATCTCTGGGCCGAGCCCGCCTGGTCGGCGGCCTTCATCAGCTATGTCATGCAGCGCGCGGGCGTGGACCGGCGCGAGTTCCGCCCCAACGCCAGCCACGCCCTGTATCTGGACCCGCTGTTGAGCGATGCCGCGGCCTTCCCCGCCACGGCGCCCTTCATTCCCTATCGCCCGCAGGAATACGCGCCGCGCCTGGGCGACCTCGTCTGCGGGGACCGCAGCCGCAACCCGCTGACGGACTGGACCCAGCGCCTGGCCGAGGCCGGCCGGTTCCGCCCCATGCATTGCGACATCGTGGTGGGGCTCTCGCCCGGCTTCGTGGAGGCGATCGGCGGAAATGTGGCGGATGCCGTGACGCTCAGCCGCTTTCCGGCCGATGAGGCGGGTTTGCTGCTGCCCAGGCCCGCGGGGCGCACGCAATGGCTGGTGGTGATGCGGAACCGGCTGGGGGAATTGCCACCCTTCGGGGGCATGGCGGTCAGCAAGGATGCCGCAGGCCGGTAGGAACCGAAAAACACTCCGGGAGTTCGGCGCGCGCTGACCACAGGCGCGCGCCGAACCGGTCAATCGCTCAGGCGATCGTGCAGGCTTCCTCGAAGCTCAGGCGCGGCAGCTTGCCGAACAGGCCGGCCGGGTCGCCATGGCCCAGGTTCACCAGGAAGTTCGCGCGGATCTTGGTGCCGGCGAAGAAGGCTTCGTTCACCTTGTCCTTGTTGAAGCCAGACATCGCGCCGGTATCCAGCCCCAGCGCGCGGGCGGCCAGCATCAGATAGGCGCCCTGCAGCGAGGAATTGCGGAAGGCGGTTTCCTCGACCATCGCCTGGTTGCCGGTGAACCAGCTTTTCGCGTCGGCGTGCGGGAACAGGGTCGGCAGCTTCTCGTAGAATTCCATGTCCTCGGCGACGATCACGGTCACCGGGGCGGTCATCGTCTTCTCCAGGTTGCCGGAGGACAGCGACGGCTTCAGCTTCTCCTTGCCCTCGGGCGTGGTGACGAAGACGAAGCGCGCGGGGGAGCAGTTGGCCGAGGTCGGGCCCTGCTTCACCAGGTCATACAGCTTGCGCAGGGTCTCCTCGCTCACCGGCTCGGGCTTCCACTTGTTGTGGGTGCGCGCGGTAAGGAAGAGCGTGTCGAGAGCGTTCTGGTCGAGCATTGGGAAGCCCCTTGTGAAGATAGCGGTATTGGTGCCCGAAGTGGTGCGCCGCACAAGGGCGGCAAGGGTGCCAATTTATCGCCGGGCGGCCCAGATGGCGGGCGCGCGGGCGGCGGCATCGGGCACGCCCATGGCCAGCAGCGCCAGCTCGATGGTGCCGATGACGGTGCCTTCGGCATGCGGGCAGCTGTCGGTGCCGTTCCAGATGCCGGCGAAATCCGCCTCCGTCGCGCGGGTCGCGGTCAGGGCCGGCAGGTCCAGCACCTCGGTGCCGGCGGCGGTCTGCAGATGCGCCTGCATGGGCTTGCCGGGGGCGCGCTCGGCCTCGCCGCCGCCGCCCTTCACCACCAGGAAGCGCGGGCGGGCGAACTGGGCGGCCACCCCCATGTGGACGGCGATATAGGGCGGGTGGAACACGCCATCGACACCGGCCGGCGCGTCGGCCGGGTTCAGCAGCCGCGCCACCGTGTTGATGGGCGAACGCAGGCCCAGCATGGCGCGCAGGTGCAGAATCTCGTTCAGCCGGGGCGACATGACCGACAGCGGCAGGTAGCCGAAGCCGGTGGCGGCCACCTGTTCCAGGGCCTCCGCGCGGTTGCGCGCGGCGGCGAGCCCCAGCAGCGGCAGCGCGTCCTTCACCGCCATGCCGGTGGTGAAGGTGTTGGACCCGTGCATCAGCACGCGATGGCCGGATTTCGCCAGCGCCAGGGCCGAGAGCAGGAACCAGGGCGCGCCGCGCGTGCGGCCCGCGCCATAGGAAGGCCAGTCGAGATCGACGGGGGCGGGCGCGGCGCCCACGGCATCGCGCGCGGCCTCCACCAGGCCGGTCACTTCCTCGATGTCCTCGCCGCGATAGCGCAGCAGCATCAGGAAGGCGCCGATCTGCACCGGCTCGGCCTCTCCGGCCAGCACCATGGACAGCGCCTGCCGGCCTTCCTCCCGCGTCAGGGAGCGGGAGCGGCCGGGGCCGCGCCCCAGGGTGCGCACGAAGGGGGCGAAGGGGTGTTCGGGCTCCGCGTCGTCAGAAGCGCCGTGAGCCAGTGTATCCGCCATCGCCAAACCCTTCTTCAGGCGGCTTCCTGCGCCGCCGACAGCGCCAGCCAAAGCCGGCCGTCACGCAACTCTACCGCGAAGCGCTTCGCGCAGCCATGGTCCGGGCCCTGCGCCTCGCCGCTCGCCAGGTCGATGACCCAGCTGTGCAGCGGGCAGGCCACGCCCTTGCCGTGGATGATGCCCTGGCTCAGCGGGCCGCCCTTGTGCGGGCAGCGGTCCTCCAGGGCGAACACCGTATCGTCCAGCGTGCGGAACACCGCGATGTCGCCCTGCGCGGTCTTCACCACGCGGGCCCCCTGGCGGGGGATGTCGGAAAGGGTGCCGATGTCGATCATCCGGTTC
Source organism: Rhodovarius crocodyli (assembly GCF_004005855.1). Classification (GTDB taxonomy): domain Bacteria; phylum Pseudomonadota; class Alphaproteobacteria; order Acetobacterales; family Acetobacteraceae; genus Rhodovarius; species Rhodovarius crocodyli. The sequence continues at coordinate 334,731 of NZ_SACL01000005.1, read as the reverse complement.
ACTCCGCGGGCTGGAGGCTGGTGAAGGGCTGCGCAGCCTCGGCACCCGGGGCGCGCTCGGCCCAGGGGTCGATCTGCATGAACTTCTGCGAATAGAGGAAACGCTCGTGCAGGGTGCGGCGGCCCTCGGCGTCGTCGACGATGCGGGCCTTAACGTAATCCAGGCCCACGCGCTCCACCCAGGGGGCGGTGCGGTCGAGGTAGCGCGCTTCCTCACGGTACAGCTGCAGGAAGGCACCGCAATATTCCAGCACCTCCTCCTCCGTCGTCACCTTGCACAGGAAGTCGGTGCCGCGCAGGTGGATGCCGCCATTGCCCGCGATGTGCAGTTCCCAGCCGCTGTCCACGGCCACCACGCCGAAATCCTTGATGGTGGCCTCGGCGCAGTTGCGCGGGCAGCCGCTGACCGCGAGCTTGACCTTGTGCGGGTGCCAGGAACCCCAGGTCATGCGCTCCAGCTTGATGCCCATGCCGGTGCTGTCCTGGGTGCCGAAGCGGCACCATTCGGACCCCACGCAGGTCTTCACCGTGCGCAGGCCCTTGGCGTAGGCGTGGCCCGAGACCATGCCCGCGGCGTTCAGGTCGGCCCAGACCTCGGGCAGCTTCTCACGCTGGACGCCCAGCAGGTCGATGCGCTGGCCGCCCGTCACCTTCACGGTCGGGATGTCGTACTTGTCGACCACATCGGCGATCGCGCGCAGCTCCGCCGCGTTGGTCACGCCGCCCCACATGCGCGGAATGACGGAATAGGTGCCGTCCTTCTGGATGTTGGCGTGGTTGCGCTCATTCACGAAGCGCGACTGCGCGTCATCCTGGTATTCGCCGGGCCAGGCGCACAGCAGATAGTAGTTCAGCGCCGGGCGGCAGTGATGGCAGCCGTCGGCCGTCTTCCAGCCCAGGCGGTTCATCACGCCGGGCATGGTCTTTATGCCCTGGGAGACGATCTCCTTGCGGACGAAGTCATGGCCGTGGGTCGTGCACTTGCACATCGGCTTCTCGCCGGCGGCCTGGTAGCCGTCGCCGAGCGCAAGCGAGATCAGCCCCTCGACCTGCGGCGTGCAGGAACCGCAGCTGGCCGACGCCTTGGTGTGGGCGCGCACGTCGTCGAGGGTGGTCAGCCCCTTCTCCGCGATGGCGGTCAGGATCTTGCCCTTGCACACGCCGTTGCAGCCGCAGATCTCGGCGCTGTCGGGCAGGGCGGCCAGCGCGGCCTTGGGGTCCTTCGCCGGGGCGCCGGAAGCGGCCAGGGCGACGGATTGGCCGAAGATCGCGGTGTGGCGCAGCGTGCCCAGCTCCTGCGCGTCCTTCAGCAGGGTGAAGTACCAGCCGGCGTCCTCGGCCTCACCGTACAGCACCACGCCGGCCACGCGCTCCTCACGCAGGACCAGGCGGCGGTACAGGCCGCGCGACGGGTCACGGAACTCCACCACCTCCGCGCCCTCGCCGCCGATGAAGTCGCCGGCGGAGAACATCTCGATGCCGGTCACCTTCAGGCGGGTGCCGCTGACGGCGGGGATGTACAGGCTGTCCGCCACGCCGGTCAGGTGGTCGGCCGCGACGCGCGCCATGTCCCACAGCGGGGCGACCAGCCCGTAGCAGACGCCGCGGTGCTCGACGCATTCACCGACCGAGTAGATGAACGGGTCGGAGGTGCGCATCGTGTCGTCCACGAGGATGCCGCGCTTGCAGTCCAGCCCGATCGCGCGCCCCAGGGTGGAGTTGGGGCGGATGCCCACGGCCATCACCACCAAGTCGGCCGCGATTTCCTGGCCGTCCTTCAGGCGCACCCCGGTCACGCGCTCCGTGCCCAGGATCTCGGCCGTGTCGGCGCCGCACATCACGGTCAGGCCGCGGGCCTCAAGGTCGGCCTTCAGCATGCCGCCGGCGACGGTGTCCAGCTGGCGCTCCATCAGGGTGGGCATCAGGTGCAGGACGGTGGTCTTCATGCCGTTCACGGCCAGGCCGTTCGCGGCCTCCAGGCCCAGCAGCCCGCCGCCGATGACCACCGCGCTGCCGCCCACGCCGCAGGCGTCCAGCATGGCGTCCACATCGGCCATGTCGCGGAAGGTGACCACGCCCGGCAGGTCGCGGCCGGGGACGGGGATGATGAACGGGTCGGAGCCGGTGGCGATCAGCAGGCGGTCATAGGGGCGGGTGGTGCCGAATTCGCCCATCACGAGGCGCGACTCGCGGTCCACCGAGACGACCTTCTCGCCGGCGATCAGCTCGATGCCGTTCTCCGCGTACCATTCGCGGCTGTTGATGACGATGTCGTCGAAGGTCTTCTCACCGGCCAGCACCGGAGAGAGCATGATACGGTTGTAGTTCGGGTGCGGTTCCGCGCCGAAGACCGTGATCTGGAACTTGCCGGGCGCGCGGGCGAGGATCTCCTCGACGGTGCGCATGCCGGCCATGCCGTTGCCGATGACGACGAGGCGGGGGTGCTGGGCCGGGATCGCGTTCATGCCGCGACGTCCTGACGGAAGGAGAGCTGGCTGGTGGTCTGCATGGCAAGGCTCCGCCTGGAAATTCCAAGACGTGCCGCCCTTGGCACTGGACGATCTGACGCGCCGGGGAACGGCGGCGGCACCACCTTGTGCCACCTGAACGGGCAAACCCGTCCAGCACCCGAGAGATAGCCAGTGGATCGAGCACTCACAACCGGATTCTGCGGTTTTGGCTTATGATTTTAGCAATGTAGCCTGCGGCCTGCGCGATATTGTGCAGATTGAGCAAAAAATGTGCTGCGTGAAAGGAGTGTCATGCCCCGTATCGAGCCCATCACCTCCCCCGAGGTGGTCGAATACCCCGGTCTCTGGTCCAACTGCCTGCGGGTGGGGGATACCATCTACCTCTCGGGCCTCACGGCCCGGGCCAATGACAAGACGACGATTCTGGGCGTCGGCAGCGCCTATGAGCAGACGCGGGTGATCTTCACCAAGGTGAAGGCGCTGCTGGAGGCGGCCGGCGCCGGCATGTCCCAGGTCGTGACCATGACGATCTATCTGACCGACATGGCCGACAACCGGGAGGTCTGGCGCGCCCGCGCCGAGTTCTTCGAGGGCGCCTTCCCCTGTTCCACCCTGGTGCAGGTGGCGGCCCTGGCCACGCCCGAGATCCTGGTCGAGATCACGGTGCAGGCGCGAGCGGACGCTACCGGCTAGCCATCACCCGCTCGCGGTACTCCTTCACCCGCTGCAGCAGGCCCGGCCGCGCGAGGGAGGCCGCCAGCGCCGCCAGGTCCGCCGCATCATCGGCGGTGCGGGTGCGGCGGTGCAGGGCGGCGACGGTCGCGGCCTCCAGCCGGGTGGCGGCGGCCAGGGCGGGGGCGGTGTCGGGGGTCTCCGTCACCTCGGTGGCCAGGCCCAGTTCCAGCGCGCGGGCGGCGGGCACCGCGGCGCCGGCCAGCAGCAGGTGCCGGGCGGCGGTGCCGCCCACCAGCCCGGCCAGCCGCCCGGTGCCCAGCACCAGCCCGAAGGCGGGGCCGGGGAAGGCGAAGCTGCTGCCGGTAAGCGCCACGCGGTGGTCGCACACCGCGAACAGGTCGGCCCCCGCGCCGAATACCCGCCCGCCCGCGATCGCCATGGTCGTGACCGGGGCGGCATGGATCTTCTGCAGCAGCAGCTCGATCCGCAGGATGCGCAGCGCCAGGTCGCCCTCGGTCACCGTCTCCAGGTCAGACAGGTCGAGCCCGGTGCAGAAATGCTTGCCCGCGCCCCGCAGCACCACCAGCCGCGCCCCCGCGGCCAGGGCCTGGTCGAAGGCGGCGTCGATGTCGGCCACCAAGTCCGCCCCCAGCGCATTGCCGCGATCGGGGCGGTTCAGGGTCAGCGTATACAGCGCATCCTGGTGTTCGACGGTGACGTACATGGGCGATCCTTGTTTTCTCGGCGCGATGTTACCGCCCGGTGGGTAAGGCGGCGAGCCGTCCGGTATTGCAACATCTGTTGCATTGACTGCGCATATGTGAAACGTATGTCGCGTGATCGCGCCGCTCGACACGCTCCGCCGTGCCCTTCCGGGCCTGCCGCCGCGCCTGCGCGCCGCCGGTGACTATGTCGCGCGCCATGATTTCGATGCCACCACGCGCTCGATGCGTGAGCTGGCGCAGGCCGCCGGCACCCATCCGGCCACCTTCACCCGGCTGGCGCAGGCCCTGGGCTACAGCGGGTGGGACGCGCTGCGCGACGCGCTGATCGAGGCGCGCCGGCCCGGCCCCTATACCCGCCGCGCCACCACCCCCGGCATGGCGCCGCTGCCCGCCGCCATCCTGGCCGCCGATGCGCAGAGCATCGCGGCCATGGCGCCCGGCCCCATCGCCCCCGCCGCCCGCGCCCTGCATGAGGCGCCGCGCATCTGGGTCGCGGGGTTCCGGTCCTGCCGGGGTGTCGCGCAGATCCTGCATTACCAGCTGCGGCTGTTCCGCCCCGACGCCGTGCGGCTGGTGGGCGGGGCAGGGCCCGATGACCTGGACCTGGGCGCCTTCCGCGCCGGGGATGCGGTGGTGGCCGTCAGCTTCGCCCCCTATTCCCAGTCCATCCTGCGCACCGCCCGCGCGGCCCGGCAGGCCGGCTGCGTGCTGATCGCGCTGCTGGACAGCGCCGCGAGCCCCGTCGCCGCCGGTGCCGCCCATGTGCTGTGCTTCGAGGCGGCGGCCGGCCCCGGCTTCTTCCCCAGCCTGACCGGGGCGCTGGCCACCGCCCAGGCCCTGGCGGCCGCCAGCTTCGCCGAGGGCGGGGACGCCGCCCTGCTTGCCCTGCGGGAGGCCGAGCAGCGCCTCTCCGCCCTTTCCGAATACGTGCCCGAACAGGAACCGCCGTCATGAACGTCGCCGTCACCCCCCGCCGCAGCCGCGTGCTGCAACGCTCCTCCGTCACGCTGCCGCCCAAGGCGGTGGGCGGCCATGGCGTGTGGCTGGTCGAGGAAGGCGGGCGCGAGGTGCTGGATGCCTCGGGCGGGGCCGCCGTCTCCTGCCTCGGCCACCAGCACCCGGCCATCATCGAGGCCATCAAGGCCCAGGCGGACAAGCTGTGCTACGCCCATACCGGCTTCTTCACCAATGAGCCGGCCGAGGCGCTGGCCGAGAAGCTGGTGGGGCATGAGCCGGGCGGGCTGGCCCAGGCCTATTTCGTGGCCGGCGGGTCGGAGGCGGTGGAGGCCTCCATCAAGCTGGCGCGCCAGTATTTCCTGGAGATTGGCCAGCCGCAGCGCACGCGCTTCATCGCCCGCACCCAGAGCTATCACGGCAACACGCTGGGCGCGCTCTCGGCCGGCGGCAATGCGGCGCGCAAGGCGCCCTACGCGCCCTTGCTGTCACCCGCCTTCAGCCATGTCTCGCCCGCCTTCGCCTATCATGGCGCCGAGCCCGGTGAGAGCGAGGAAGCCCATGTCGCGCGCCTGGCGGCCGAGCTGGAGGCGGAGTTCCAGCGCCTGGGCCCGCAGAACGTCGCGGCCTTCATGGCCGAAACGGTGGTGGGTGCCACGGCCGGCTGCGTGCCGCCGCCCGCCGGCTACTTCAAGGCCATGCGCGCTGTGTGCGACCGCCATGGCGCGCTGCTGATCCTGGACGAGGTGATGTCCGGCATGGGCCGCACCGGCACGCTGCATGCCTGGGAGCAGGAGGGCATCAGCCCCGACATCCAGGCCATCGCGAAGGGCCTCGGCGGCGGCTACCAGCCCATCGGCGCCGTGCTGGTCGCTGGCCGCGTGGTGGATGCCATCGAGCAGGGCTCGGGCGCCTTCCAGCATGGCCATACCTATCTGGCGCACCCCATCCCCTGCGCGGCGGCGCTGGCGGTGCAGCATGTGATCGAGCGCGAGGGGCTGCTGGAGAATGTGAAGGCGATGGGCGAGCTGCTGCAGCAGCGCCTGGCGGCCCGCTTCGGCAACCATGCCCATGTGGGCGACATCCGCGGCCGCGGCCTGTTCCGCGCCATCGAGCTGGTGGAGGACCGGGCATCGCGCACGCCCTTCGACCCTGCCCGCAAGCTGAACGCGCGCATCAAGAAGGAAGCCTTCGCGCGCGGCCTCGCCTGCTATCCGGGCGGCGGCACGCTGGACGGCGTGGCCGGCGACCATGTGCTGCTGGCGCCGCCCTATATCGTCAGCGCCGAGGAGGTCGGATTGATTGTGGATCGTCTGGGCGAGGCGGTGGATGCCGCCCTCGCTTCGATCTAAACATCTCGTCACAAACCAGGGAGATAACCCGATGAGGACCATCCTTGCCGCGGCGGCGCTGTTTACCGCCAGCATGTTCGGCCAGGCGGAGGCCGGCACGCTCGACGTCGTGCGCCAGCGCGGCACGCTCGTCTGCGGCGTGAGCACCGGCTTCGCCGGCTTCTCCGCCCCCGATACCCAGGGCGTGTATCGCGGCCTGGATGCGGATTACTGCCGCGCCGTGGCCGCCGCCGTGCTGGGCGACGCCACCAAGGTGCGCTTCGTCGGCCTGACGGCGCAGAACCGCTTCACCGCCCTGCAGTCGGGTGAGGTGGACGTGCTGTTCCGCAACTCCACCCAGACCTTCCTGCGCGGCAACTCCATCGGCCTGACCCAGGGGCCGGTGAACTTCTATGACGGCCAGGGCTTCGTGGTGCGCCGGGATGCCAATGTCTCCCGCGTGCGGGAGCTGGACGGCGCCTCCATCTGCGTGGCCCAGGGCACGACGCATGAGGTGACGCTGGGCGACTATGCCCGCGCCAACCGCATCCGCGTGAACCCGGTGGTGTTCGAGCGCGTGGACAGCATGTACCAGGCCTTCTTCGCCGGTCGCTGCGATGCCATGACGCAGGATGCCTCGGCGCTGGCCGGCGCCATCGCCCAGGCCCCCAACGCCGCCCAGTATGTCGTGCTGGCCGAGACCATCTCGAAGGAGCCGCTGGGCCCGTTCACCCGCAACGGTGACGAGCAGTGGACGAACATCGTGGCCTGGGTCCATTACGGGCTGGTCGAGGCCGAGGAGAACGGCATCACCCAGGCCAATGCGGAGGAGCAGTCCCGCGGGCAGAACCCGGTGGCGCAGCGCCTGCTGGGTACTTCCGGCGAGTTCGGCCAGCGCTTCGGCCTGGACAACCGCTGGATGCTGAACGTGATCCGCGCCGTCGGTAACTATGGCGAGGTGTTCGAGCGCAACGTCGGCCAGGGCAGCGTGCTGAAGCTGCCGCGCGGCGCCAACGGCCTGTGGAGCAACGGCGGGCTGATGTACGCCATTCCGTTCCGCTGAGAACGCGGCCCCGGGGGCGCGCGCCCCCGGGATTGCATGCCGGCAAGGGCCGTCCGGATGGCGACATCCGGGCGGTTTTTTTGTGCGCGGCTGGGGCGGTCAGCCGGGCGGCGGGGCCAGGCGGCGCCGTTCCTCATACCCGTCGCGGATGCGGCGGGTGGCGGCGTCTCCGGTCAGGAAGATGATCTCCCCGTCATCGGCGGCGCGCTCGAAGACCGGGTTGCGGCGTGCCTCGTCCAGGGCGGCGCGCAGGCGGGCCTGGATGGGCTCAGGCACGCCGGCGGGCACCAGCAGGGCCTGCCAGTTGCTGTAGTCGAAATCCGTGATGCCGATGTCGCCGAAGCTCGGGACCTCGGGCCAGATGGGCTGCCTGCCGCGCCCCACGCCGATGATGGGGCGCAGCGCGCCCGAGGCCACGTATTCGCGCACCAGGCTGGTGTCGAACATGGCGAATTTCACCTCGCCGCTCAGCAGGGCGGTCAGCCGGGGGCCGCCGCCCTGGTAGACGACTTCCAGCAGGTCCAGCCCGTATTTGCGCTGCAGCGCATAGGCCGCGAGGGTGCCGGCCGCGCCGCCGCCCGAGGAGGCGTAGGGCACGGGGGCCGCGCTGGAGCGGATGCGGGCCAGGAACTCGTCGAAATTGCTGACGCCGAGCGAAGGGTGCGCGACAAAGACCCCTGCGCTTTCGTGAAATATGCCGATCGGCGCGAAGTCCCGGATCGGATCGAAGCGCAAGGCGGCCGGGTTGGCGGCGGCGCTGCCGATGAAGCCGATGTTGTTGTTCAGCAGCAGGGTGTAGCCGTCCGGCTGGGCGCGGCTGACATATTCGGTGCCGAGCAGCCCGCCGGCGCCGCCGCGATTCTCCACCACCACCGGCTTGCCGAGCGCCTGGGCGAGGGCCTCTGCCAGCGGGCGGCCATATTTGTCCACCTGCCCGCCGGGCGGCCAGGGAATGACGGCACGCAGCGGACGCTCAGGCCAGGATTGCGCGCGGGCGATGGCGGGCGCCAGCAGCAGCGGGGCCAACTGACGGCGACCAAATGTGATAAGGCGAGACATGGCGTTTTAGCACTCTATAATTTTGTGAATTATAAAGCGCATTCAGCCGGCATGAGTCAATTATGGGCGTGAAACATTGCCGCCCGCGGCGTCATCCTGTCTCGAAGGCAGATGAGGAAGTGGCGGCAGGGGCCGCGCGCTTCAGCTCAACGGGCGAGCTGCAGCGCCTCGCTGTCCTGCTTCGCGGCGGTTTCCTTCTCCCGCCGCATGGCCACCAGCTCGCCATCCATGATGTTGGCCGCGCGCTGCAGTTCACGCACGCGCCGGCGGGCAGGGACGGCGGCGGCCCAGCCGAACACGGCGCCCAGGACCAGGAACAGCGCGCCCGTGCCCAGCACGGCCAGCCACAGCGGCAGCGCCAGGCTGGCATCGAGCGGCCACAGGCGCAGCGCCACATCTTCCCGGTTGCTGGCCGCGAACAGCGCCAGCAGCAGAAGGAACGGCACCAGCAGAATCCAGCGCATGATCAGGCCTTGGTCTTGGCCGCCGGCTTCTTGGCGACCGGGGGGGCACCGGCCTGCGGGGGGCCGCCATTCACGGTCTCACGCAGTTCCTTGCCGGGCTTGAAGAAGGGCACCGCCTTGCCGGAAACGTCCACGGCCTCACCGGTGCGGGGGTTGCGGCCCGTGCGCGGGTCGCGCCGCTTGACGGAAAAGGCCCCGAAACCACGCAGCTCCACACGCCGGCCGTCAGCCAGGGTGGACGTGATCTCCTCGAAGATCGTCGTCACGATGGCTTCGACATCGGAATGCCGCAGATGCGGATTCTCGGCGGCGAGCTGGGTTATCAGTTCACTTCTCGTCATGGCTTCCCCCGAGTTGGATACCGGAGACGGATATCGCGTCGCCATACGCAGGTTCGTGAGCGGCCGCAGAGCCTCCGCCCAGCTGAGAATGCTTCTCGATCATTCATTCAAAACGCTGACGCATGGCTTACGCGCTGTCAATGTTGCAGCGCGGCCTGAAGGCCGCCTTGCCCGAAAACCGACTGAATCAACGCCCTGGCCAGGCTTTCCGCGCCCGCGCCCAGCATGCGCTCCGACCAACCGCGCGGTTGGCTGGTGCGCAGCGGCAGATCGGCCGGGACTTCCCGGTTTTCCGCGAGCCAGGCCCGCGCTTCGACCTCTCCGCCCATCTGGTCCACCAGCCCCGCCGCCATCGCCTGGCGGCCGGAGAAGACGCGGCCATCGGCCAGCGCCCGCACCCGGTCCTCGGGCATGCGTCGGCCTTCCGCGACCATCGTTACGAATTGTGACTGGATGTCCTGCACGACGGATTCCAGCGCCGCCCGGCCCTCGGGCGACAGCGGCCGGAACGGACTCGGCTGGTCCTTCAGGATGCCGGAGGCGATGGTCTCGGGCCGCACCCCGATCCGCGCCAGCAGCTCGCTCACCTCGAAGCTCTGCATAAGCACGCCGATGGAGCCCGTCAGCGTGCCCTCGCGGGCGAAGATGCGGGCGGCGGGCAGGGCGATCATGTAGCCGGCGCTGGCGGCGGTGCCGCCCATCACGGCCACCACGGGCTTGTCGGCCGCCAGCCGCCGCAGGGCCTCGTGCAGGGACTGTCCGCCCGCCACGCTGCCGCCGGGGCTGTTGATATAGAGGATCAGCGCCCGCGCATTCTCGTCGCGCCGGATGCGGTCCAGCGCCTGGACCACGCGCCGGTCCTCTCCGATCGTGCCCGTGACCTCCAGCCGGGAGACATAATCGCCCCCCACCTGCCGCAGGATGCCGAGCGGCAGCAGCGCGGCCAGCGCGGCCGCGCCGAGCACCACCGCCAGCACGCGCCAGCGCAGCAGTTTGGACTTCAGGCGCCGGCGGTCCAGCAGCAGATCGGCTTCGAGCGTCATGTCTGGAACAATGGTCTTTCCCCGCCCCGGTTGCCAGCCTGCCCGCCGGGCGCTATCCGCGCCATTCTGTTGCAGGAGTGATGGTCGATGACCGTGAAGGACGTGAAGAAGGTTGTGCTGGCCTATTCTGGCGGGCTCGACACCAGCGTGATCCTGAAGTGGCTGCAGACCACCTACCGATGCGAGGTGGTGACCTTCACCGCCGATCTGGGCCAGGGCGAGGAGCTGGGCCCGGCACGCGACAAGGCGCTGATGCTGGGCATCAAGCCCGAGAACATCTTCATCGACGACCTGCGCGAAGAATTCGTGAAGGATTTCGTCTTCCCGATGTTCCGCGCCAACGCGCTGTATGAGGGCTGCTATCTGCTGGGCACCTCCATCGCGCGCCCGCTGATCGCCAAGCGCCAGATCGAGATCGCCGAGATGGTGGGCGCGGATGCCGTCAGCCACGGCGCGACCGGCAAGGGCAACGACCAGGTCCGCTTCGAGATCGGCTACTATTCGCTGAAGCCGGACGTGAAGGTGATCGCGCCCTGGCGCGAGTGGGATCTGGCCAGCCGCACCAAGCTGCTGGAGTTCGCGGAAGCCAACCAGATCCCCATCGCGAAGGACAAGCGCGGCGAGGCCCCGTTCTCGGTCGACGCGAACCTTCTGCACTCCTCCTCCGAGGGGAAGATCCTGGAGGAGCCCTGGGACGCGCCGGACGAGATCGTGTGGCAGCGCACCGTCAGCCCCGTGGACGCGCCGGACAAGGTGACCGAGATCACCATCGAGTTCGAGCGCGGCGACGCGGTGGGCATCAATGGTGAGCGCCTGTCGCCCGCCACCCTGCTGACGCGCCTGAACGCGCTCGGCAAGGAAAACGGCATCGGCCGCCTGGATCTGGTCGAGAACCGCTTCGTCGGCATGAAGTCCCGCGGCTGCTACGAGACCCCGGGCGGCACCATCCTCTACACCGCGCACCGCGCGATGGAGAGCATCACGCTGGACCGCGAGGCTGCCCACCTGAAGGACAGCCTGATGCCGAAGTATGCCGAGATCATCTACAACGGCTTCTGGTTCAGCCCGGAGCGCCGGATGATCCAGTCCCTGGTGGATGAGAGCCAGAAGAGCGTGACCGGCACCGTCCGGCTCAAGCTCTACAAGGGCAACACCATCGTGACCGGCCGCCAGTCGCCGCACAGCCTGTATTCCATGAAGCATGTGACCTTCGAGGAAGACCAGGGCGCCTATGACCAGTTCGACGCGCAGGGCTTCATCAAGCTGAACGCGCTGCGCCTGCGCCTGGGCGCCATGGCCGGCCGCAAGGGCGGCGCGCTGTAATCTGTTGGTCCGGGGCTTCCTGAGCGAAGCCCCGGATTTCTTCTTTTCCGCGGAAAGAGAGCGGTCTAGCCGCAGCTTTCCATCAGCCTGCCCACGCTGCCCGCGCCGTCCAGCGCCCAGAAACCGGCGATGGCTTCATCCGCTCGGGCCGAGACGCCGCCGATCGCGGCATTGTCGCGGAACTTGGCCTCCAGCGCCGCATCGGACATCGGGTTGGCCTCGCTGCCGATCGGGTCGGTCACGGTCCGGGTCAGCTCCCGCCCATCCTTCAGGCGCAAGGTCACGGTGGCGGCGCCGCGCGGCAGCGCGGGCTCCAGGCGCGCCGTCACCCTGGCGCGGAAGGCGGACAGCACCGGGTCCAGCACGGCCGGCATCTCGAAATCCGCCACCCCGGCACTGGCACGGACAAAGCCCAGCGCGGCGCTGTGATGGATGCTGACGCGGGCATCGCGCTCATTGTTCACCGCGCGGTCGCCGCGGGCCAGCAGCAGGGCATCACCGGCGACCGTCACGCTGTCGATGGCCTCCGCCGGCGCCTCGGCGCGGAGCGCCAGGCAGGCGTCGATCACGGCATGGAACACGATGCCGGCCGGATAGGGCTTGTAGGTGTTGCGCGCGATTTCCCACCGCTCTCCCAGCCCGCCGGTGATCTCCTCGACCATCGGCACGTCGCCCATGGCGCGGGCGAAGCCCAGGGGGCCCTCGATGGAGCGCGGTGCCGCCTTGTAGCCCTGCTGCGCCAGCAGGGCCGAGAGAATGCCGTGGCGCGGCGCATTGCCCACGCTGACGTTCTTGGCGGCACTCGGCAGGTTCTCGACCGTGCCGCCGGCCTGTGAGGTGGCGATGCCGATGGCGTGCGCGGTCTGCTCGGCCGTCAGGCCCAGCAGCTTCGCGGCGCCGGCCGCGGCCCCCAGCGCCCCGCAGGTGGAGGTGATGTGCCACCCCCGCGCGTAATGCCCTGGTGAGACCGCATTGCCCACGCGGCAAGCGACCTCACCGCCCAGCAGGAAGGCGTGCAGCACGGCCGCCCCCGGCAGGCCCCTTTGCTCGGCCAGCGCCAGCAGGGCAGGGGCGATGGGCGAGGTGGGATGGATCACCGTGTTCAGGTGGGTGTCGTCATAGTCCAGCAGGTTGCAGGCGATGGCGTTGACGAAGCTGGCGGCCATGGGGTCGAGCTTCGCGGACTGTCCCAGCACCGTGCATTCCGGCGCGCCCGAGAAGGGGCGCATCACCGCCAGGGCGGTGGTCACGGCCGGGTCGCGTGCCACGCCCAGCCCGCAGCCCACGGCGTTCAGGATGCTGCGCTTGGCCTCATGCCGCAGGGCGGGGGGCATGTCCTCCCAGCGGGAATCCGCCACGAAGCGGCCGAGGGTTTCGGCGGCGTAAGCCATGGCGTTCTCCTATTGCGCGCGGGTGATCAGGCCGTCGCGGGCGGCCTGTGCCCAGCGCGTGTCCTCCTGATGCAGGAAGGTGCGGAACTCGTCGGGGCCGAGCGGCTGCAGGTCCACCCCGATGCCCAGCAGGCGCTGGCGGATGGCGGGTTCGCGCAGGGCCTGGGCGGTGGCCTCGGCCATGCGGGCGGCGATGGGGGGCGGCAGGTTCGCGGGTGCCAGCATGCCGTACCAGCCGGCGAAATCGTATCCGGCCACCCCGGCCTCGGCCAGGGTGGGCACATCGGGCAGTAGCGGCGTGCGGGCGGTGGTGGTCACCCCCAGCGCGCGGATGCGGCCCGATTGCAGGTGCGGCAGGGCGGCGACGGTGCTGTTCCAGCTGGTGGGCAGATGCCCGGCGATCAGGTCGTTCAGCATGGGGGCCGCGCCGCGATAGGTCACTTCCTCCATCCTGATCCCGGCCAGCCGGGTGAACAGGTTGCCGGCATAGGAGATCGCGGCATCGGAGGTGCCGAAGCCGATGGTGCCCGGCGCCGCGCGCGCGGCCGCCACCAGCCCCGCCACATCGCTGAAGGGCGCCTGGCCGCTGGCCGCCAGCAGGATGGGAAAACGCGACAGCAGCGACACCGCCGTGAAGTCCCGCTGCGTGTTGTAGGGCAGGCTGGGCATCACATAGGGGTTCAGGGCGTGGCTGCCGGTATCGACCAGGAAGACCTGGCCGTCGGCCTCGGCCCGCGCGACCATTTCGGAGCCCACGATGCCGCTGGCGCCCGCCCGGTTCTCGACCAGCACGGGCTGGCCCAGCAGCGGGCGCAGCCCCTCGGCCAGGGCGCGGGCGAACACGTCGGTGCCGCCGCCTGGGGCATAGGGCACGATCAGGCGGATGGGGCGGTGCGGCCAGGCCTGGGCCAGCGCCGGCAACGGCAGCGCGGCGGCACCCAGCAAGATCGTCCGGCGATGGGCCAGCATGGCGTGTTCCTCATGATTTTTGATATCGGTAACTGAGCGGCGTGCCGCCGTAAACCCGGCTTGTGCTGCAACCCGGCTTCGGACTAGCGTGATGTTATGATATCGATCACAGAAGCGGCACGCGGCCGCTCATCAGGCGGCCTGCGTGGCCGGGTGGCCCTCGTCACCGGCTCGGTCGGCGGCATCGGCCATGCGGTGGCCTCCGCTCTCGCGGCCGAGGGCTGCGACATCGTCCTGCACGGCCTGGCCGGCGCCGAGGAGGCCATGCCCGCCGTCGCCGCCATCGCGGGGCAGGGGGTGAAGGCGCGCTTCGACGGCACGGACCTGGCGGACCCCGCCGCCATCGAGGCGATGATGGGCCGGCTCGGCCCCATCGACATCCTGGTGAATAACGCGGCCATCCGCCATTTCGGCCTGGTGGAGAACACCGCACCGCGCGACTGGGACCAGGACATCGCGGTGAACCTCTCGGCCCCCTTCCACCTGGCGCGGCTGGCGCTGCCCGGCATGCGGGCGCGCGACTGGGGGCGGATCATCAACATGTCCTCCATCTACGGCCTTGTCGGCACGACGGAGCGCGTGGGCTACGTCACCACCAAGACCGCGCTGATCGGCCTGACGCGCGCCATCGCGGCCGAGACGGCCGCCACCGGCATCACCTGCAACGCGATCTGCGCGGGCTCCACGCTCACGCCCAACATCGAGGGGCGCATCCAGGCCGCCATGGCGGCGCAGGGCATCGGCCATGCCGAGGCCAGCGCCCGCTTCCTGGCGGGCAAGCAGCCCACCGGCCGCTTCGTCGCGGCCCCCGCCATCGGCGCCATGGCGGCCCTGCTGTGCGGTGAGGCCGGGCGCGACATCACGGGCTCTGTCATCCCCATGGATGGGGGGTGGTCCGCCAGCTAGCGACGAGAACAACACCGGGAGAAACGACCAATGAAAAGAAGAACACTGCTGGCGGCCGGTCTTGCGGCGCCGGCCCTGGCGCATGCGCAAAGCTTCCCCAGCCGCCCCGTGAAGCTGCTGGTCACCTGGCCGCCGGGCGGCACCACGGACATCCTGGCGCGCCAGCTGCAGCCGCAGCTTTCGGCGGCGCTGGGGCAGCCGGTGGTGATCGAGAACCGGGGCGGGGCCTCGGGTGCGATCGGTGCCGCGGAGCTCGCGCGGTCGAACAATGACGGCCACATCTTCGGCATGGTGACCAGCACCGTGATCTCGGCCGCGATCCTGACCCGCCAGCCCTATGACCCGATCCGCGACTTCACGCCGCTGCTGCTGCTGGCCAATGTGGCGAATATCCTGGTGGTGCCCACCTCCTCGCCCATCCGCACCGTGCAGGACCTGATCGACATGGCCAAGCGCCGGCCGGGGGAGCTGACCTTCGCTTCCTCCGGCATCGGGTCTGCGGTGCATATCTCGGGTGAGATGTTCAAGCTGGCCGCCGGCGTGGACATGATCCACGCCCCCTATCGCGGCGGCGCCCCGGCGCTGGCCGATGTGGTCAGCGGGCATGTGAACCTGATGTTCGGCAATGCCAGCTCCACCCTGCCCTTCGTGCGGGAGGGCGCGCTGAGGGCCATCGCCGTCACCTCCGCGCAGCGCACGGCCTATCTGCCCACCGTGCCGACCATCGCGGAATCGGGGCTGCCCGGCTTCGCGATCGATGAATGGTACGCCTGCATCGGGCCCGCCGGCATGCCGCAGCCGGCGGTGCAGCGGCTGAACGCCGCGCTGCGCGGCATCATCGAACAGCCGGCCGAACGCGCCCGCCTGCTGGAAATGGGCGCCGAGGTGGTGGGCGGCAGCGCCGAGGAGTTCGGCCGCTTCATGGCCCAGGATGTCGAGAAGATCGGCCGCGTGGTACGCGATGCCCGGATCAGGGTGGAATGATGGAACCGACATTGCAGGGCAAGCGCGCGCTGGTCAGCGGCGCCAGCAAGGGCATCGGGCTCGCCATCGCGCGGCGGCTGGCGGCGGCGGGCGCGCGGGTGGCGCTGGCGGCCCGCGGCGCCCCGCCGCTGGAGGGCATGCCCGGCGCCATTGCCATCCCGGCCGACCTGCGGGACGCCGATGCCTGCGCCGGCGCCGTGGCCCGGGCGGTGGAGGCCTTCGGCGGGCTCGACATCTTCGTGCACAGCGCGGGCGCCACCCAGCGCGGGGATTTCCTGGCGCTGGACGATGCGGCCTGGGCCGACGGCTATGCGCTGAAGTTCATGGGCGCGGTGCGGCTGCTGCGCGCGGCCTGGCCGCATCTGAAGGCGGCGCGGGGCAATGCCGTGCTGATCGCGGGTGTCGGCGGCCGGGTCGCGAGCGCGGATTTCACCATCGGCGGGTCGGTCAACGCCGCGCTGATGAACTTCACCAAGGCCATGGCCGATCGCGGCGTGCAGGACGGGGTGCGGGTGAACTGCATCAACCCCGGCAGCATCCGCACCGACCGGCTGACCGGGCGCATCGCGACCATGGCGAAGGAACGTGGCGTGGACATGCAGGCCGCCGCCGGTCTGATCGCCGCCGAGACCGGCGTATCGCGCTTCGGGGAGCCCGAGGAGATCGCCGAGATCGTGGCCTTCCTGGCCGGCCCCGGGGCGGGCTACATCCAGGGGGCCATCCTGGACGCGGATGGGGGCTGGGTAAGGGCGGTGTAGATGACGCGCGAGGACGGGAAATCAGGGGCCGCACGCATGCGCGATGTCGCGCGCATGGCCCAGGTCTCGACCATGACCGTCTCTCGCGCGCTGACCGACCCGGCCAAGGTCTCCCCCGATGTGCGGGCGCGCGTGGCGGAGGCCGTGCGCGCCGTGGGCTATGTGCCCAACAAGCTGGCCGGCAGCCTCTCCTCCAGCCGGTCGCGCATCATCGGCCTGGTGGTGCCCAGCATCGAGAACTCGCTGTTCGCCAGCACGGTGCAGGGTATTTCCGACGTGCTGCGCCGGCACGACCACCAGCTGATGATCGCCGACAGCGGCTACAGCATGGAGGCGGAGGAAGCCGCGATCCGCGCCTTCCTGGAGCAGCGGGTGGCGGGCCTCATCCTGCATGACACCACCCATACCCCGGCGGCGGTCGAGATGATCCGTCGCTCCGGCGTGCCGGTGGTGGAGAACGGCACGCTGGTGCCCGACCCGCTGGACATGGTGGTCAGCTACTCCAACCAGGATGCGTCGCGCGCCATGACGCTGCATCTGGCGCGGCTGGGCTACCGGCGCATCGGCTTCGTCAGCCTGCATGCCGCCACCAACGCCCGCAGCCGCGACCGGCAGCTGGGCTATCGCGCGGCGCTGGAGGAGGCGGGGCTGCCCTTCGAGCCCGCGCTGATGCTGGAAATGCCCGGCGGGCTGGCCAGCGGTGCCGAGGCGCTGCTGCGGCTGATGGAAGGGCCGGTGGTTCCCGATGCCATCTTCTTCGCGGGCGATGTGCTGGCCATGGGCGCCAGCCTGGAATGTGCCCGGCGCGGCTGGCCGGTGCCCGGGAAGGTCGCGATCGCGGCCTTCGACAATTTCGACCTGCTGGGCCACCTGGTGCCGCCCGTGACCACGCTGAAGCTGCCGCGGCTGGAGATCGGGCGGCGCAGCGCGGAAGTGCTGCTGGACCGGATCCAGGGCCGCGCGTCCGGCCCGTTGGCGGTGGATCTGCGCTTCGAGATCATTCACCGCGCCAGCACCTGATCCGGGCTGGACATCGCCCTGCCGGTGCCTATGATACCGATATCATTTAAGGGCGGACGACCGTGCTGTGACGCGCCTTCATCGGCGCTGCCGGCTTCGGTATCGATAAACCGCCGATAAGGAGGAACCGCCCATGGCGGATCGAGTTCTCGGCTTCATCGGCCTGGGCCAGATGGGCAGCCGCATGGCCGCGCGGCTGCTGGAGGCCGGACACCCCGTCGTGGTGTTCGACCGCGCCCCCGGCCCGCTTGCGGAGCTGGTGGCCAAGGGCGCCACCGCCGCCGCCAGCCCGCGAGAAGTGGCCGATCGCGCCGACCTCGTCTTCGGCAGCCTGCCCACCCCCGCCATCCTGCGCGACGTGGCGCTCGGGCCCGATGGCGTGCTGGCCGGCCAGCGCGCGCGCTGCTTCGTGGACCTTTCCACCACCGGCCCGCGCGTGGCCGGTGAGGTCGCGGCCGCCTTCACCGAGGCCGGGCGCAGCACCTTCGATTGCCCGGTCAGCGGCGGCAAGGGCGGTGCCGCCGCCGGCACGCTGGCGTTGATGGTCAGCGGCCCGCGCGCGGAATACGACAGCCTGGAGCCGGTGCTGCGCGTCTTCGGCAAGCCCTTTTATTGCGGGGAAAAGCCGGGCCAGGCGCAGGTGATGAAGCTGTGCAACAACCTGCTCGCGGCCACGGCCCTCGCCGCATCGTCCGAGGCCCTGGCGATGGGCGTGAAGGCGGGGCTGGACCCCAACCTGATGTGCGAGGTCATCAACGCGAGCAGCGGCCGCAACTCCGCCACGCAGGACAAGTTTCCGCGCGCCGTCATCCCGCGCACCTTCGATTTCGGCTTCACCACCGGCCTGTCCCTGAAGGACGTGCGCCTGTGCCTGGAGGAAGCGGAGGCCATGGGCGTGCCCATGCCGGTGGGCAATGCCACGCGCCAGATGCTGGCGATCACGGCGGCCCTGCATGGGCTGGACAGCGATTTCACATCGATCGCGAAGACGGTCGAGAACTGGGCAGGGGTGGAGATCAAGGCGCCATGAAGATCAATCGTCGAACCGCAATCCTCGCCGCGGCCGCGCTGGCCGCGCCGCGCCTGGCCTGGGCGGCATTCCCGGACCGCCCCGTGCGCGTCATCGTGCCCTGGCCGCCCGGCGCCCTGGCCGATGTGGTGATGCGCTCCATCGCGCAGGCCATGGCGGGCCCTCTGGGCCAGCCGGTGGTGGTGGAAAACCGCCCGGGTGCCACCGGCGCGCTGGGCACGGAGGCCGTGGCGCGCGCCGCGCCCGATGGCCACACCCTCATCCTCGGCAATGCCGAGACCCATGCGATCAACCCGCTGGTCTATCGCCGCCTGGCCTATGACCCGGTGCGCGACTTCAGCCCGGTCAGCCTGTTCGCGCGGGCGCCCTTCGCGCTGGCGGTCGGGCAGAACATGGGCGTGACGGACCTCGCGGGCTTCCTGTCGAAGCTGCGGGAGGCACCGGGGCGTGTCTCCTATGCCTCCTGGGGGGTCGGCAGCACGTCCCACCTGACCATGGAACTGCTGCTGAAGGCGGCGGGGCTGGAGGCGCTGCACGCCCCCTTCACCGGCCAGGCCCCCGGCATCACCGCCGTGATCGGCGGCCAGGTGGACTGCATGTTCCTGACCGCCGGCGGGGCGGAAGCCGCCGCGCGCGACGGCCGGGTGAAGCTGCTGGCGGTCTCGGCGGCCGAGCGCGTGCCGCTGCTGCCCCAGGTGCCCACCCTGCGTGAGGCCGGCGTGGCGGTGGAGGGCGGCAACTGGTTCGGCCTGCTGGGCCCCGCCCGCATGCCCGCCGAGGCCGCGGAAAAGCTGGCCCAGGCCATGGCCGAGGCCGCCCGCGCGCCCGCCGTGCAGGAGGTGTTCCGCGCCCAAGCCGCCGTGCTCAGCACCAACACGCCCGCCGAATTCGCGCGCTTCATCGCCGAGGACCGCGCGCGGTGGGAGGCGCCGGTGAAGGCGCTCGACATCCGCATCGACTGATTTGCCCTGGCGGCGGCGCCTGCCGCCGTCGCCAGGAAATGTTTTGTCATACTAAGAAATCTCCTCCCGGGACCGCTGCTCTATGAGTGGCCGCGCAGGAGATCGACGTGTCGCAACCCCAGTTTTCTTTCAGCCGGCCGAGCCTTGGCCTTCCGTGCGCGGAAAGCCGCCCGTGAGCGAGCGCGAACCCACCCTGCGCGACGCGCTGGCCCCCCAGCCGCACATCCTGGTCGTCGAGGATGACGGCGAGATGCGGCACCTCATCGCCCGCCACCTGCGCGACAACGGCTTCACCGTCACGCCCGCGCGGGACGGGCGCGAAATGCGCGAGGTGCTGCGCACGCCCGCCATCGCGATCGACCTCATCCTGCTCGATGTCATGCTGCCCGGTGCCTCGGGGGTCGAGCTGCTGAAGGAGCTGCGCGCTTCCTCGCGCATACCGGTCGTGTTCCTCACCGCGCGGGCCGAGGAGATGGACCGCGTGCTCGGCCTGGAATTCGGCGCCGACGATTATGTCGTGAAGCCCTTCGGCCGGCGGGAGCTGGTGGCCAGGCTGCGCGCGGTGCTGCGCCGCACGGGCGCGGCGCCCGAGGCCCAGTCGGCACCCGCCGCCCCGGTAGGGGAGCTGACCTTCGACGGCTGGGCGCTCAGCCTCGGCCGGCGGGAGCTGACGGCGCCCGACGGCTCGCTGGTCGACCTGTCGGGCGCGGAGTTCGACCTGCTCATGGCCTTCCTGGCGCATCCGCACCGGGTGCTGAGCCGCGAGGAACTGCTGGAGACCGCCCGCCGCCGCATCGGTGACCTGTTCGACCGCAGCATCGACGTGCTGGTCAGCCGCCTGCGCCGCAAGATCGAGCCGCTTGAGGGCTCTCCCCCGCTGATCAAGACGGTGCGCGGGGCCGGCTATGTCTTCGTGGCCGAGGTCGGCCACCGGTGAGGCGCCTGCTGCAGCGGATGTGGCCGAACGGGCTGGCCGGCCGCGCGATGTTCGTGCTCGTCACCGGGCTGGTCGTGCTGCATGTCGGCAGCGTCGGCATTCATGAGGTGTCGCTGCGCAGCAGCCACCAGGCCAGCCGCGACCGCGCGATGGCCGAGACGCTGTGGCGTTCCGCGCGCACCCTCTCCCTCACGCCAGTGGAGCAGCGCGACAGCACGGCCCATGCCCTTTCGGGCCCCGCGCTGGAGCTGCACTGGCCCGGCATCGTGCAGGCGCTGCCCCAGCGGGACGGCGATGCCGAGCTGGAGGATCTGCGCCAGGAGATGATCGCGGCGGTGCCGGAGCTGCGGGATGTGCACCTGGCCTGGGGGGACCCGGGGCGCCATCACCTGCTGGTCGGCAGCCTGCGGGTGGATGATGCGGGTGCGGTGTCCTTCGCCATGCCGCTGTTCCGGGGCGGCCACGGCACGCCCTTCGATCCGATCGGCTTCATCGCGCTGGTGGTGCTGGCCGTCAGCGTCGGCGTCGCGTCCGTCTTTGTGCTGCGCAACCTGACGCGGCCGCTGGCCGACCTTTCCGCCGCCGCCGACCGCATCGGGCGCGATGAGAGCGCGGTCAGGCTGCGCGAGGAAGGCCCGATCGAGATGCAGCGCGCGGCGCGTGCCTTCAACGCCATGCAGGAACGCATCCGCCGCCTGCTGGAGGACCGGACCCTGGCCCTGGCCGCGGTGTCGCACGACCTGCGCTCCCCCATCACCCGGATGCGGCTTCTGGTGGGTTTCCTGGAGGATGAGCAGGCGCGCGACCAGCTGGACGCCAATCTCGACGAGATGGCGGGCATGGTCGAATCCGTCCTCGACTACATGCGTGACGGCGCCATCGCCGAGGCGGCGCGCCCGACCGACCTGGCGGCCATGCTGCGCACCCTGTGCGACGGCGCGGGCGACACGGGCGCCGATGTGACCTTCGACGGGCCGGTGCGGCTGGTGCAGGTGCTGCGGCCCGTGGTCATGCGCCGTGTGCTGTCCAACCTGCTGGGCAATGCCCTGACCTATGGCGGCAATGCCCGGGTGGCGCTGCGCGCGCTGGACCAGCGCGTCGAGATCGAGATCGCCGATGACGGCCCCGGCATTCCCGAGGCCGAGCTGGAGCGGGTGCTGCAGCCTTTTCACCGGCTGGAGGAAAGCCGCAACCGCTCCACCGGCGGGGTCGGGCTGGGCCTGACCATCGCGGCCCGCTTCGTCGCGGCCGAGGGCGGCGTCCTCGCCCTTTCCAACCGTTCCGAAGGGGGGCTGCGGGTGCTCGTCACCCTGCCGCTGAGGCCGCCGGCCCCCGTCGCGGAACGCCCCTGAACACCGAAGGAAGATACACATGCAACGCAGACATCTCGCGGCCCTCGCGGTGGCCCTTGTTCCGGCCCGGGCCTTCGCCCAGGCACACGGCCATTCCCACCAGGGACAGGAAGTGAAGATCGGCAACCTTGAGGTGGAGCTGATCGCACGCGCCAATGAGGCCACCCTGCTGCTGCTGGACGCCCAGGAGCGCCCCGTGGATGCCGCGCGCTACAGCGCCTCGGCCTCGGTTCTGGCGCGCGGGAATGAGCGCCGGACGATCGAGTTCCGCCCCGCGGGCGCCAACCGGCTGACGGCCGCCATCGACTTCGCCTTCGACGGCAAGTTCCGCGCGACCGTGACGCTGCGCGGCCCCGACGGCGTGGTGGGCACGGGGCGCTACAGCGTCGATCCGGTTCGCTAGCAGGTCGCGCATGCTTCGCCTCAGCCTGATCGCGCTGCTCGCAGCCCCGCTGCCGGCGCTGGCCCAGCAGCCGGCCAACGGCCGGCTCGTGATCACCTCTCCGCAACAGGCCGTGGAACTGGCGCTGGCGCGCGCGCCCGTGTTGCGGGGGGCTGCCGCCGGCGTGCGCGCGGCCCAGGGCGACCGGCTGCAGGCCGGCCTGCGCCCCAATCCGGAGGTCTCGATCTCCGGCGACGGCTTCGGGGGCACGCGCAGCTATGCGGGCATCCGCTCGCTGGAGACGACGGCCACGCTGTCGCAGCGGCTGGAGGTGGGCGGCCAGCGCCAGAGCCGCATCCGCGCCGCCCAGGATGCCCTGGCCCTGGCCGGGCTGGACGCGCAGGCGGTGCGGCTGGAACTGATCCGCGAGGTGACCCGCACCCTGGCCGAGGCCGTGGCCGCGCTGCGTGAGATCGACATCGCCCAGGAACGCCTGCGCCTGGCCAATGAGGTGATCCGCGCCACCCAGGCACGGGTCGAGGCCGGGCGCGATGCCCTGGCCCAGCAGCGCCGTGCCGAGGTCGCGCGTGAGACCGCGCGCGTCGCACTCGGCCGCGCGCAGCAGAACGCGGACATCGCGGCCCGCAACCTGGCCGCGCTGCTGGCCGCGCCGGCGGTGCAGGTCAACGCCGCCCGTGCCGGCTGGTTCGACGATCTGGGCCCGCGCCCCGCGGCCCCGGCCGCCATGGCGGCGGACCAGCTGGACCGCGCCCGGCTGGACGCCCTGACCACCCAGCGCCGGTCGGAACTTGAGGTGCAGCGCCGCCTGGCCATTCCGGATGTCAGCGTCAGCGGCGGCGTGCGCCATTACCGGGAGGGCGGGGGCGATGCCTCCTTCGTGCTGGGCCTGAGCATCCCCTTGCCGGTCTTCGACCGCAACCAGGGCAACATCATGCGCGCGGGCGCCGAGGTGGCGCGCGCCGAGGCCGAGGCCGAACGCGGCCGCCTCTACCTCGATGCCTCCATGAGCGAGTCGGAGCGCCGGCTGGAACAGGCCTGGCGCGCCGCCGACGCGCTGCGCCGCACCGCATTGCCCGCCGCCCAGGAAGCCGCCCGCCATGCGCGGGAAGGCTATGCCGAGGGCAAGTTCTCGCTGTTGGAGGTGCTGGACGCCCAGCGCGCGCTCTCCGACGTGCGGGAGGAACTGAACACCGCGCAGCTCGCCGTGCAGCAGGTCAGGGCCGATATCGCCCGCCTGCGCGGCCGCGCCCAAGAGCCGACTGGAACAACTTCCCGATGAAACCTGTCATTGCCGTGGCTGCCGGCGCCGCCCTGGCGCTGGGCGTCGCTGTCGTCGTCCCCTCTGTGCCTGGTGCGATCCGCACCGTGATGGGCCTCGACCGGCAGGCGGCGCCCGCCGCCGCCGGGCATGGCCACGGCGCGGAGGGCGAGGCCGGGGAAGGGGCCCTGCGCCTGTCGGAGGAACAGATCCGCGCGGCCCGGATCGACATCGCGGCGGCCGCGCCCGGCTCCATCGTGCGCCGCGTCTCGCTGCCCGGCACGGTCTCGGCCAGCGCCGACCGGCAGGCCAGGGTGCCCGCGCGGGTGGCGGGCATCGTCACCGCGCTGAACCGCCGCCTGGGCGATACCGTCCAGGCCGGAGAGGTGCTGGCGGTGATCGAGGGCGGTGAGATCGCGACCGTGAAGGGCGAATATCTGGCCGCGCTGCGCACCACCGAGCTGGCGCGCGTCACCTTCGAGCGCGAGCAGCGCCTGTGGGCGCGCCGGGTGTCCGCCGAGCAGGACTTCCTGAAGGCCCGCACCGACTGGCAGGAGGCGCAGATCCGCCTCGACCTCGCGCGGCAGCGCCTGGCGGCGCTGGGCCTGACGGAGGCCGAGTTGCAGGAACTGCCGCGCCAGCCCATCGAGGCGCTGCGCCGGCGCGAGGTGCGCGCGCCCATCGCCGGGCGCATCACCGCCCGCCCCGCCATGCTGGGCGCGGCCGTGACCGCCGAGACCGAGATCTACAGCGTGGCGGAACTGTCCTCCGTCTGGGTCGAGCTCGCGGTGCCGACCGCCAGCGTCGAATTCGCGGCAGAGGGCACGGCGGTGCGGCTCAGCGGCGACGGCGCGCTGCGGGCCGAGGGGCGGATCGTCTTTCTCAGCCCGGTGCTGGACCCCGAGACGCGGTCGGCCCGCGCGGTGGTGGAGGTGCCGAACCCCGACGGCGCGCTGCGCCCCGGTGCCTATGTCACGGCGGAACTCGCGACGGCGGAGCTTGCGGTGGACATCATGGTTCCGCGTGCCGCCATCCAGCAGATCGGCGGCGAGGATGTCGTGTTCGTGCGCACGCAGGAAGGCTTCGAGCGGCGGGAGGTCGTGCTCGGCCGCTCCGACCAGGAGCATGTGGAAATCGTCTTCGGGCTGGACCCGGGTGAGCGCTATGCGGCCAGCAACAGCTTCATCCTGAAGGCAGAGATCGGCAAGGCCGAAGCCGAGCACTCGCACTGAGGGCATGAAACCATGATCGCCCGTATCCTCGATTTCTCCGTCAGGCAGCGCTGGCTGGTGGTGCTGCTGGTGGCGGCGGTGGCCGGTTTCGGCCTGCGTTCCCTGCTGCGGCTGCCGATCGACGCCGTGCCGGACATCACCAACAACCAGGTGCAGATCAACAGCCTGGCGCCCGCCCTTTCGCCCTATGAGGTGGAGATGCAGGTGACGTTTCCGGTGGAGACGGCGCTCGCGGGCATCAGGGGGCTGGAATCCACGCGCTCCCTCTCGCGCAACGGCTTCTCCCAGGTCACGGCGGTGTTCCGCGACGACGTGGACATCTACTACGCCCGGCAGCAGGTGCTGGAGCGCCTGACCGACGCGCGGGAGCTGCTGCCGCAGGGTGTGGAGCCCCGGCTGGGGCCGATCACGACCGGCCTGGGCGAGATCACGATGTGGACCATCGGCTATGCGCCGCGCCAGGCGGGCGATGTCGTGCGCGACGGACGGCCCGGCTGGCAGGCCGACGGCAGCTACGTCACGGCGGAGGGCCAGCGCCTGGCGACGGAGTTGGAGCGCACCGCCTATCTGCGCACCATCCAGGACTGGGTGGTACGGCCGCGCCTGCGCAACATTCCGGGTGTTGCGGGCGTCGATTCCATCGGCGGCCAGGTCAAGCAGTACCATGTGCAGCCGGACCCGGCCCGGTTGATCGGCCTGGGCCTGACGCTGGCCGATATCGCCGAGGCGCTGGAGCGCAACAATGCCAGCCGCGGCGCGGGCTATATCGAGCGCGGCGGCGAGGGCTATGTCGTGCGCTCCGGCGGCCGGCTGGAGACGCTGGACGATATCCGCAACGTCGTGGTCGCGACGCGTGAGGGGGTGCCGCTGCGCATCCGCGACGTGGCCGAGGTGCTGGTGGGCCGCGAGCTGCGCACCGGCAGCGCGAGTGTGAGCGGCCAGGAGGCCGTGGTCGGCACCGCGCTGATGCTGATCGGCGCCAACAGCCGCACCGTTTCCACCGCCGTGAACGCGCGCATCGAGGAGATCGCGCGCACGCTGCCGCCCGGCATCCAGCTGCGCACCGTGATGAACCGGACGGAGCTGGTGAACGCCACTGTCCAGACCGTGGCCAAGAACCTGGGCGAGGGCGCGCTGCTGGTTGTGGTCATCCTGTTCCTGATGCTGGGCAACCTGCGGGCCGCGGTGGTCACGGCGCTCGTCATTCCCGTGACCATGCTGATCACGGCGACCGGCATGCTGGAGGGCGGGATCAGCGCCAACCTGATGAGCCTGGGCGCGCTGGATTTCGGGCTGATCGTGGACGGTGCGGTCATCATCGCGGAAAACAGCCTGCGCCACCTGGCCGAGAAGCAGCACGAGCTGGGCCGCCAGCTGACCCTGAGGGAGCGGCTGCACACCGTCTCCGCCTCCGCGCGGGAGATGATCCGCCCCTCCGTCTTCGGCCAGGCCATCATCATCCTGGTCTATGTGCCGCTGCTGACCTTCACGGGGGTGGAGGGCAAGATGTTCGCCCCCATGGCGCTGACGGTGATCATCGCGCTGGCCGTGGCCTTCGTGCTGTCCCTGACCTTCGTGCCGGCCATGATCGCGCTGGCGGTGACGGGAAAGGTGACGGAGGAGGAAAACTGGATCGTGCGCGGGCTGAAGCGCGCCTACGGCCCGGCGCTGGGCTTCGCGCTGCGGCGCCCGGGCCCGGTCATCGGGGGCGCGGGGCTGCTGTTCCTGGCCTCCCTCGCGCTGGGCGCGCGGCTGGGGTCGGAGTTCATCCCGCAGCTGGATGAGGGCAATATCGCGATGCACTCCCTGCGCATCCCCTCCACCGCGCTGACGCAGTCCCAGGCGATGCAGCTGCAGGTGGAGGAAGCGGTGTCGCGCTTCGCGGAGGTGGCGGTCGTGTTCTCCAAGACCGGCACGGCCGAGGTCGCGGCGGACCCCATGCCGGTGAACGTCTCGGACGCCTTCATCATCCTGCGCCCGCGCGCCGAATGGCCCGACCCCTCGCTGGGGAAGGAGGAGCTGGTGCGCAGGATCCAGGAGGCGGTGCAGCGGGTGCCGGGCAACAACTACGAGTTCACCCAGCCCATCCAGATGCGCTTCAACGAGCTGCTGGCCGGCACGCGCGGCGACCTGGCGGTGAAGGTGTTCGGCGACGACTTCCAGCCGATGCTGGCCGCCGCCAACCGGATCGCCACGGCCCTGCGCGGCATCGCGGGCGCCGAGGATGTGCGGGTGGAGCAGGCCACCGGCCTGCCCTTCCTGGAGATCACGGTGAACCGCGAGGAAATCGCGCGGCGCGGCCTGAGCATGAGCGCGGTGCATGAGGTGATCGGCACCGCGATCGGCGGGCGGGAGGCAGGCTTCGTCTTCGAGGGCGACCGCCGCTTCGCCATCATGGTGCGGGTGCCGGACGCCATCCGCAACGACATCGAGGCCCTGGGCAACCTGCCGGTGGCGCTGCCCGGCGGGCGCGGCAGCTCCGTGCCGCTGCGCAGCCTGGCCGGCTTCCAGCTGACCGAGGGGCCGAACCAGGTCAGCCGCGAGAACGGCCGCCGCCGCGTGGTCGTGACCGCGAATGTGCGCGGGCGGGACATCGCCTCGGTGGTCGCGGAGGCGCAGGCCGCCGTGGCGCGCGACGTGACGCTGCCGGCCGGCTACTTCATCACCTGGGGCGGGCAGTTCGAGAACCTGGAGGCCGCGCGGCAGCGGCTGCTGGTGGTGGTGCCGGGCTGCTTCTTCCTGATCTTCCTGTTGCTCTACAGCGCGCTGGGCACGCCGCGGGATGCGCTGCTGGTGTTCAGCGCGGTTCCCCTGGCGCTGACGGGGGGCATCGCGCTGCTGTGGCTGCGGGGCATGCCGCTGTCGGTGTCGGCGGCGGTGGGCTTCATCGCCCTGTCGGGCGTGGCCGTGCTGAACGGGCTGGTGATGGTCAACCACATCAAGCAGCTGATGGCGGAGGGCCTGGACAAGGCCGAGGCCGTGCGACGCGGCGCCATGGACCGGCTGCGGCCGGTGGCCATGA
The DNA here is from genome assembly GCF_004005855.1 of Rhodovarius crocodyli. Taxonomy (GTDB): domain Bacteria; phylum Pseudomonadota; class Alphaproteobacteria; order Acetobacterales; family Acetobacteraceae; genus Rhodovarius; species Rhodovarius crocodyli. The sequence goes on along the minus strand of NZ_SACL01000005.1, from coordinate 307,059 downwards.
CCGCGCTCGTCGCTTCGCTGGGCTTCGTGCCCATGGCGCTGGCGACGGGGGCGGGGGCCGAGGTGCAGAAGCCCATCGCCACGGTGGTGATCGGCGGGCTGATCTCCGCCACGCTGCTGACGCTGATGGTGCTGCCGGCGCTGTATGTGCGCTTCGGCAGCACCGCCAGGGTGCGGGAGGAGGAGGAGGCCCTTGCCTAGGCGCCGGTGAACACCGGGGGCCGCTTCTCCGCCTTGGCCCGCCTGCCCTCGGCATAGTCGGCGCTGGCGTAGCAGGCGTCCTCCGCCACGTCGGTGCGGGCGCGGTCGGGCGGGCCTTCGCGGCGCGCCAGTTCCTGGAAGGCGATCTTGGCCGCGCGCAGGCTGAGCGGCGCGTTGGCCGCCAGTTCGCGCGCCAGCTCGGCCACGCTGGCCTCCATGGCCGCGATGTCGGGCAGCACCTGCTGCGCCAGCCCCAGCTCGCGCAGTTCCTCACCGCCATACTGCCGGCCGAGCAGCACCATTTCCCGCGCGCGCCCCAGTCCCACCACATCGGCCACCTTCTCGATGTCCTCCAGCCGATAGGGCAGGCCGAGGCGCACGGCGGGGATGCCCACGCGGGTATCGGCGGCGGCGTGGCGGAAATCGGCCATCAGCGCGAATTCGAAGCCGGCGCCCAGGCAATAGCCGTGCATGGCCGCGATGATGGGCTTCTCCATGCGCTGCAGGCCGTGCGCCACCTCCCGCTGCCAGCCGTTGTAGCGGGCGGCGGCCTCGGGGTTGTTGCGGATGGTGTCGAACTCGCTGATGTCGTTGCCGGTGCAGAAGGCGCGCTCACCCGCGCCGGCCAGCACCAGCACGCGGATGGCGGGATCCTCCGCCACCCGGCGCAGCAGGCCGGGCATGGCCTGCCACATCTCGGCGTTCATCGCGTTCAGCCGGCGGGGGTTGTCCAGCGTCAGCCGGGCCACGCCGCCCGAGACGTCGAAGTGGATGAAGCTGGTCACAGCGCCTTCTCCGCGCGCAGGGCCGCGATTTCCTCGGCCGAGAAGCCGAATTCCGCCAGCACCTCATCCGTGTGCTGGCCGCGATCCGGCGTGGGCCGGCGCGGGTTCTGCACGCCCGGCATCTGGATGGGCGTGCGGACCAGGTTGATCTCGCCCAGCGTCGGGTGCTGCACGGGGAAGGACAGGTTCAGGTGCTTCACCTGGGTGTCGGCGAACACCTGGTCCATGGAATAGACCGGGCCGGTGGGCACGCCCGCCTTGTTCAGCCGCTCGATCCAGTTCTGCGCCGTGTCGGCCAGCAGCTTGGCCTGGAGCGTCGCGTTCACCTTGGCACGGTTGGCGGAGCGCGCCTTCTCGGTCGCCAGCTCCGGCGCCTTGGTCTCCTCCTCCAGCCCCAGGGTTTCCACGATGCGGCGCCACATCTCATCCCCGCCGGCGGCCAGGTTGATCACGCCGTCGGCGGTGTGGAACAGGCCGGTGGGCACGGTGGTGGGGTGGTCGTTGCCGGCCTGCTGCGGGACCTGGCCGGCCATGGTCCAGCGCGTGGCCTGGAAGTCCATCATCGCGACCATGGCTTCGAGCAGCGAGGTATGCACCCAGCGGCCCTTGCCGGTCTTCTCGCGGTCGATCAGCGCGATCAGGATGCCGATGGCGCAGAACATGCCGCTGGTCAGGTCCGCCACCGGAATGCCCACGCGCATGGGGCCGCGCCCGGGCTCACCGGTCACGCTCATCAGCCCGCCCATGCCCTGGGCGATCTGGTCGAAGCCGGGGCGGCGGGCATAGGGGCCATCCTGCCCGAAGCCCGAGATCGACCCCAGGATGATGCGCGGGTTGATCTTCGCCAGCGACTCATAGTCCACGCCGAGCCGCGCCTTCACGTCCGGGCGGTAGTTCTCGACCACCACATCGGCCTGGGCGACCAGCCGCTTGAACACGGCCAGCCCCTCGGGCTTCTTGAGGTTGATGGTGATGCCGCGCTTGTTCCGGTGCACATGCTGGTAGTCGGGGCCGTTGCGCGCGCCGCCCATGCCCTTGCCGGTATCGACCTCGTCGGGCGCCTCGATCTTGATGCAGTCCGCACCCCAATCGGCCAGCTGCCGCACGCAGGTGGGGCCGGAGCGCACGCGCGTCAGGTCCAGCACCTTGATGTGGGAGAGAGGGAGGGACATCAGCGCGTCTCCGAAAGATGGATCACGATATTACCGCTGGCCTCGACCACCGCACGGGCGGCGGGCGGGATCAAGAGGGTGGACATGGCTTCCTCGATGATGGCGGGGCCGATCACCTCGGACCCGGCCGCCAAGCGGCGGCGGTCCAGCACCGGGGCGGAGTAGGCTGCATCGCCGAAGCGGGCCTGGCGGGTGCCGGTCTGCGCCGCGCCCTCGGCGGCGACGGGCACGTCGGGGTCGAGCGAGCCGCCGGCCGCCGCGCTGGTGACGGAGACGCGGATGTTGATGATCTCGATCGCGGCCACCGCCGGGCGGCGGGAGAAGACGCGCTCGTAACCGGCCTGGAAGGCCTCGCGGATCGCGGCCTCCGTCTCCGCGCCATAGGGGCCGGCGGGCAGGTCGGTGATCAGCTCATAGCCCTGGCCGACGAAGCGCAGATCCGCCGAGCGGCGGATGGTGAGCCTGGCCCCGGCACCGAGCGTGGCGCTGATCACGGCCTGCGCTTCGGCTTCGAGGGCCGCGTATTCGGCCTCCAGCGCCGCGTGGTCCAGGCCGTCCAGGCGCCGGGTCACCGTCGCCACCCGGTCCACCCGGGCGGGCGCCAGCAGCAGGCCGAGCGCCGAGGCAACACCGGCGCCCGGCGGGCAGATCACCTGGGAGATGCCGAGGCGCCGGGCCAGCTCGCAGCCATGCAGCGGGCCGCCGCCGCCCGTGACCAGCAGGGCGAAGTCGCGCGGGTCATGGCCCTGTTCGGCCACATGCACGCGGGCCGCCGCCGCCATCGTCTCATTCACCACGGCATGGATGCCCGAGGCGGTGCGCGGCAAATCCATGCCTGCCTCGTCCGCCAGGCGGCCCACGGCGGTCTCGGCGGCCTGGGTGCTCAGCTTCATGGTGCCGCCGGCGAAGGTGTCGGCATCCAGATAGCCCAGCAGCAGGTTGCCGTCGGTGACGGTGGGTTCCGTGCCGCCGCGCGCATAGCAGGCGGGGCCGGGCACCGAGCTCGCGCTGCGCGGGCCGACCTTCAGCAGGCCCAGCGCATCATGCGCCGCGATGGAACCGCCACCCGCGCCGATCTCGATCAGCTCGATGGTCGAGATGTTCAGCGGCAGGCCGCTGCCGGCGGTGAAGCGGCGCTCGCGCCCTGCCTCGAACTTATGGACCACCAGCGGCTCGCCGCCATGCACCAGGGCCAGCTTGGCGGTGGTGCCGCCCAGGTCGAAGGCCAGCAGGTCGCGCTGGCCCGAACGCTCACCGAAGAAGGCAGCCGAGAGCGCGCCCGCCGCAGGCCCGCTTTCCAGCAGCTGCACCGGCACGCGCTTGGCCTCGTCCACATGGGTCAGGCCACCGTTGGACAGCATCATGAACAGCGGCGCGGTGATGCCGATGCCGGCCAGATCGCCCGACAGCCGGTTCAGGTACTTCTCGGCCAGCGGCTTCACATAGGCGTTGGCGACGGTGGTGGAGCTGCGGTCGAATTCGCGGATCTGCGGCGAGACGTCGCTGGACAGCGACAGGATCAGGCCGGGGTGGCGCTCCGCGATCAGCCGCGCTGCCTCACGCTCATGCGCGGGATTGGCGTAGGCATGCAGGAAGCAGATGGCCAGGGATTCGACGCCCTTGGCGACCAGCGTGTCGGCGGCGGCCAGGACGCTTGCGGCATCCAGGGCGATTTCCACCGTGCCGTCGGGTGCCAGGCGCTCCAGCGCCTCCTGCCTCAGGGCGCGGCGCACCAGGGGCTGGGGCAGCGGCAGATGCAGGTCATACAACTCGTATTTGCGCTCATGCCCGATTTCCAGCGTGTCGCGGAAACCCTGGGTGGTCAGCAGGCCGGTGACGGCGCCGCGGCGCTCGATCAGCGCGTTGGTGAACAGGGTGGTGGCATGCACCACGCGGTCCACCTTCGCGGCATCCGTGCCCTCGGCCGCGAACAGGTGCCTGATGCCCGTCACGACGCCGCGCGCGGGGTCGGAGGGCGTGGTCAGTTCCTTATGGGCGGCGAAGCGGCCCGTCTTTTCGTCGAACAGGACGATGTCGGTGAAGGTGCCGCCGATATCGATGGCCAGCGCGCTCATAGCTTGGTCTCCGTCACCAGACCGTCCTCGATGTCTTGCGCGGCGTGGGCCGCGTCGCGTTGCGCGGGGCTGCCGTAGCCGCCGCCGCCCGGGGTGCGCAGCTCCACGGTGCTGCCGGGGTTCAGGATGTGCTGGCGCTTGGGGTCCACCACCGTGCCGTCGACCAGCACGGCGCCGGGCGTGCCCTCGCCGCCGCCGGCAAGGCCCGGGGCCGCCGCTTCCGGGCGCGTGCGCTCTGCCATGAAGGTGATGGCCACCGGGGTGGGGTTGCGGCTCTCGAAGGCCCATTCCTGGCCATTGCCGCCGCGATGCTGGCCGGTGCCGCCGGTATCCGTGCGCAGGCGCCGGTGGCGGATGCGGAAGGGCGCGCCCTGCTCGATCATCTCGACCGGGGCGGCGGACACGTTCGACGGCCAGGACAGCACATTGGCGCCGTCATGGGTCGAGCCCGCGCCATAGCCGCCGTTCATGAAGAACTGGTTCGCGATCGGCGAGCCATCCGCCCGCACCCCGGCGAAGTTCAGGCTCCAGAGCGGCGAGCCCACCCCCGCGATCACCTTGTCCGGGATGGCGTCGGCCAGCGCCTGCAGGATCATCGGCGGGATGAAATGCCCGGTCAGCGCGCGGTTGGCACCGGCATAGGGCGGCGTGGAGTTCAGGATGCAGCCCACGGGCGCGGAGACGGTGATGGGCCGGAAGGCGCCCTCATTGTTCGGCACCTCCGGGCACAGCGCCGCCTTCACCGCGAAGGCGGTGTAGGCCAGCGTATAGGCCAGGCAGACATTGATGCCGCGCGGCACCTGGCTGTCGGTGCCGGCATAGTCGGCCATGATGCTGTCGCCCTGCTTGTGCAGGGCCACCTTCAGGCGGATCGGCTGCTCCACGCCGTCGGTCAGAACCTCCGCGTGATAGACGCCGTCGGGCACGGCGCGGATCGCCTTGCGGGTCGCGGCCTCGGAGCGGCCATGGATCTCGTCGGCGAGTTCCACCAGATCCTCAAGGCCGTGTTCGCCCAGCAGGCCGCGCAGGCGGCGCTCCATCAGGTCCAGCGCGGTGAACTGGGCATAGAGATCGCCCATCACCTGGTCCGGCACGCGGGTGTTCTTGCGCAGGAAGCGCACGAAGGTGTCGTCGATGGTGCCTTCCCGCACCACCTTCATGATCGGGATCTGCAGGCCTTCCTCATACACCTCACGCGACTCAGCGGTGCGGATGCGCCCGCCGATGTCCGGCGCATGCGCCACGGAGCCCGCGAAGGCCAGCAGCTTGCCGTTCAGGAAGATCGGCTTGGCCACCGTGATGTCCGGCAGGTGGCCGGTGCCCAGCCAGATGTCATTAGTGATGAGGATATCGCCCTCGCGCAGCGTCTCGGGCGGGAACTCGGCCAGGAAATGCCCGATGGTGCGCGGCACGGTGCACAGGAAGGACGGCACGCCATCCGTCGCCTGCACCAGGGAATGGCCGCGCGCATCGGTCAGCACGCAGGCGAAGTCATGGCTCTCACGCACGATGACGGAGAAGGAGGTGCGCAGCAGGGCCGCCGCCGCCTCGTCCACGATGGAGACGAGGCGCGTCCAGAGCAGTTCGAGCGTGACGGGATCAAACTTGGTGGTCATGACTTCCTCAGTTCAGCCGGATGCCGGCGGCCTGGATCACGCGGTTCCACTTCTCGGTTTCCGAGGCGAAGAAGGCGCGGGATTCGGCGACGGTGCCGCCCACGGGGGTAATGCCGAGCCCGGCCAGGCGCTGGACCACGGCAGGGTCGGCCAGCACGGCGCGGGTGTCGGCGTTGATGCGTTCCAGCAGCGGCGCGGGCACGCTGGCGGGGGCGGCGAGTGCCAGCCAGGCGGTGGCGACATAGCCGGGCACGCCCGCTTCCCCGACCGTCGGCACATCGGGCATGGCGGGCGAGCGCGTGGCGGAAGTGACCGCCAGCGGCCGCACGGAGCCCGCCTGGGCCAGCGGCGGAATGGTGGGCAGGTTCTCGAACATCAGCTGGATGTTGCCGGCGACCAGGTCGTTCAGCGCCGGGCCGCTGCCGCGATAGGGCACATGGGCGATCTGCACGCCGGCGGTCAGCAGGAACAGCTCACCCGCCATGTGGGTGGAGCTGCCATTGCCGGCGGAACCGAAGCTGAGCCCGCCGGGGCGGGCGCGCGCCAGCGCCACCAGCTCCCTCAGGTTCTGCGCCGGCACCTGGGGGTTCACGACGATCACGTTGGGCAGCTCGCCCAGCACCGTCACCGGGGCCAGCTCCCGCGCGGGGTCATAGTTCAGGCGCGGATAGATGGCGCTGGCGGCATGGATGCCCAGCGTGCCGAGCAGCAGCGTGTAGCCATCGCCCGGCGAGCGCGCGACATACTCCGCGCCGATGTTGCCGCCGGCGCCGGGGCGGTTCTCGACCACCACGGGCTGGCCCCAGCGGGTGCCCAGATGCTCACCCACGATGCGGGCAAGGACGTCACCCGATCCACCGGGCGCCAAGGGCACCACGATGCGCACGGGCTTGGTCGGGAACTCCTGAGCATATGCGCCGCAGGAGAGGAACGCCGCGATGGCGGCGGGTAGCAGACGACGGAACATGGTGGGCTTGTCCTCTTGGCGGGATCAGCCGCGTGACTGGCGTTTTTCTTATGGTTTCAGCGTGCCCGAGAGCACGGACAGGTAGAGTTCGCGGCCAGCGGCGATGTGGCGCCGCATGGCGGTTTCGGCGGCGGGGGCATCCCCCGCGGCGATGGCGTCCAGGATCTCCGAGTGTTCCTCGGCGATGTGGCCCGGGCGGTCGGGCACGCGGCTGGCGAGCTGGCGATAGCGCTCGAAGCCCAGCATCACCTGCTCATGGCAGGCGGCGGCGGAATGGTTGGCGGCCAGGCGGCGCAGTTCCTCGTGGAAGTCGAGCCCCACGGAAAGCGTCAGCTCCGCATCGCCCAGCGCCTGCACGCGCTGGTGGCGGGCATGGATTTCCTTCAGCCGGGCGGCGCTGGCCTGGCCCGAGGCCACCCGCCGCGCGGCGGAGGCGGCGAGCAGCCCTTCCAGCACCTCTCGCGTGGCGGACAGCTCGTGCATCTCACCCATGGAGAGGGCGGGGATGCGCAGGCCCTTGGGTTCGCGCTGCAGCAGGCGCAGCTGCTCCAGCCGGCGGATGGCGTCGCGCAGGGGCGTGCGGCTGACGTCATAACGCGCCGCGAGGCGCTCCTCGGTCTCCAGCGTGTCGTCGGCCAGCTCACCGCTGATGATGGCGTGCAACAGGCGGCGGAACACCATCTCGGCGGCGGTAACGCCGGAGGGCGGGCGGTCGGTGGCGCTGCTGTCCCATCTCATGGGTGCATGAATCCATGTATACAGAACTTGCGCAAGGGGGGTGTTGTCAGGGGCGTTGCCCCCGACACCCCCACCAGGGACTCTGCCCTTGGAATCCGCCAGGACCGTAGCGGACCTCCCCCCCGGGGAGTGGATGCTACATCTTGATTATTATCATGAAATTGGCGCCCCGCCTGCAAAGGTAGGGCGCCAAACTATCATCAGGTCCAGGAGATATTATCTCCTGGCGGGGAGTTTGAGGGGCGGCGCCCCTCAATGGGGGCTCAGGGGCAAAGCCCCTGACCTCACCTCACCACCTCGCGGTTCACCACCGCGTCGATGTCGTACTCGCCTGCCAGATACCCCATCGCATTCCCTGCCGAATCCCAGCTCATGCGCTGCAGCCCTTCGGCGGTGCTGGCCGCGACATGGGGCGTGATGACCAGGCTGTCATGGGCCAGCAGCGGGCCGACTTCCACCATCGGCTCCACCTTCAGCACATCCACACCCGCGCCAGACAGATGGCCGGAGCGCAGGGCCGCATCCAGCGCGGCTTCGTCCACCAGCGTGCCGCGGGCGGTGTTGATCAGCACCGCGCCGGGCTTCATCGCGGCCAGGAAGGCGGCGTTCACCATGCCGCGCGTCGCGTCGCTGGCCGGCAGGTGCAGCGTCACGATATCGGCGGCGGCCAGCCCCTCGTCACGGTCCTTGACCACCTCATAGCCCGCGCCGCGAATGGTGCCGGCGGGCATGAAGGGGTCATGCACGCCCACCTTCATGCCGAAGGCCGCGCACAGCCGCGCCACGCGGGTGCCGATGCGCCCGAAGCCCAGGATCAGCACGCGGCGGCCGCCGAGCTCGAAGGTCTGGGACTGGCCCTTCACCCGCCATTCGCCACGGCGCACCCCGGCATCCACCGGCAGCACCCGCCGCGCGATGGACAGCATCAGCATCAGCGCGTGTTCCGCGACGGAAGCCGCATTGGCCTCGGGCGTGATCATCAGCGCGATGCCGCGCTTCGTCAGGGCGGGCACGTCCACCAGGTCATAGCCCACGCCATGCCGCACCACGACCTTCAGCTTCGGGGCCTGGGCGATCAGTGCCTCATCCACCACGGTGCCGCGCACGATCAGCCCCTCGGCATCCTTCAGCCGGGCGGCGAGGTCGCTGCTCGCGGCATTGCCCGGATGGTCGACAGTGACGCCGGGGGCGTCGAGCAGGCGCTGGATGCCGTCGGGATGGATGGGGTCGACGACGACGATATGGGGCATGGAACGCTCCGTCTGGGCTGCCGGTTCAGCCGGCAGGCGGTCAAGCGCACGGTGGTTTTCCACCGGCCCTGCCTTGGTAGGGCGGCTCGGGGTTTTCGACAATCTGGCCCGGCAACCCGGCAGTGCCGCAGCGGTTATCCGATCGCCCCCAAACCCTCGGAGCCGAGATGCCGCCTCGCACGCTGATCCAGTACTTCCATTGGTACACGCCCACGGGCGGCAGCCTGTGGCGGGAGGTCCGCGACAAGGCGGCATGGCTGGCCGAGAGCGGCATCACCGATGTCTGGCTGCCGCCGGCGGGCAAGGGGGCCTCGGGCGCGAACTCCGTCGGCTATGACGCCTATGACCTGTTCGACCTGGGCGAGTTCGACCAGAAGGGCAGCGTCGCCACCAAGTACGGCACCCGGCAGGAGCTGGGCGAGGCCGCCCGGGCGCTGCGCGATGCCGGTGTGCGCGTGCTGTTCGACGTGGTGTTCAACCACAAGATGGGCGCCGACGAGACGGAGCGCGTCCGGGTGCGCCGCGCCAACCCCGACAACCGCACCGAGATCGAGGAGGAGGCCTTCGAGGCCAGCGCCTATACGAAGTTCACCTTCCCCGCGCGGGCAGGGAAACACTCGAAGTTCATCTGGGATGCCCGCTGCTTCAGCGGCGTGGACCGTATCGAGGACCCCGGCGAGGACGGCGTGTTCAAGCTGGTCAATGAGTACGGCGACGGCGAGTGGAACGCCGAGGTGGATCTGGAGAACGGCAATTTCGACTACCTCATGGGCGCCAACATCGAGATGCGGAACAACGCCGTCTATGAGGAACTGAAGTTCTGGGGCCGCTGGATGGCCGAGCAGCTTCCCCTCGACGGCTTCCGCCTGGATGCCGCCAAGCACATCCCGGCCTGGTTCTTCCGCGACTGGGTGGGCCATATGCGTGAGGCCGTGAGCCCCGAGCTGTTCGTGGTCGCGGAGTTCTGGCAGCCGGACATGGAGGCCAACCGCACCTATCTGGAACGCACCGACCGCCAGCTGTCGCTGTTCGACGTGGCGCTGCATCACCGCTTCCACGATGCCTCGAAGGCTGGAGGCGACTACGACCTGCGCACCATCTTCGATGGCACGCTGGTGGCAGCGGAGCCGGCGCATGCCGTCACCATCGTGGCCAACCACGACACCCAGCCCCTGCAGGCAATGGAGGCGCCGGTCGAGCCCTGGTTCAAGCCGCTGGCCTATGCGCTGATCCTGCTGCGGGAGCAGGGCGTGCCCTGCATCTTCTACCCGGACCTGATGGGCGCGCGGTACAGCGACGCGGGCGGCGACGGGCAGGAGCATGAGGTCGAGCTGCCGGCCATCGGCGCGCTGCCCGGGCTGATCCAGGCCCGGCAGCGCTTCGCCCACGGCCCGCAGACCGACCTGTTCGACGACCCGCATGTGCTGGCCTTCATCCGCCACGGCACCGCGGAGGCACCAGGCTGCGTCGTCATCCTGACCAACCGGGAGGAAGCGACGAAGATGGTGGAGCTGGGCCCCGATCATGCGGGAGCCGCCTTCCGGGATTTCCTGGGCCATTGCCAGGAACAGATCACGGCAGATGAGCAGGGCAGGCTGACCGTGCGCGTGCCCGGCGGCAGCGTCAGCGTCTGGGTCAGGGCCGAATAGGCGGGCTCAGATGTCGTGCATGCGCAGCGACATCGGTGCCGCGCGGTCCACGGCCGTGCGGACCGCGCCCATGCCCGCATCGTCATCCAGCGGCAGGCGCAGCGTCCAGGTCACGCCCTCGCCGCCGAACTCGCAGCACGCCTCGCCACCTTCGGCGCGCAGGCTTTCCTCGATCAGCATGGTGCCGAAACCCGCGCGTGAGGGCTGGGAGACGGCAGGCCCGCCGCGTTCGATCCAGCGCACTTCCAGCCCTTGATCGGCAACCTGCCAATGGACGTTGAGCACGCCGCTGCGGCTGGACAGCGCGCCGTACTTGTTGGCGTTGGTCGTCAGCTCATGCAGCACCAGGCCCAGATGCAGGGCGGTCTGGGGCGGCAGCCGCACCTCGGGGCCCGAGACCTCAAGCTGGCTGTCGTCGATGGTGCCGAGGCGCAGCTGGTGGTCGAGCAGGTCGTGCAGCATCGCCCCGCTCCAGGTCGCGTCGCTCAGCAGGGAATGCGATTTCGCCAGGGCCTGCAGCCGGCCCGAGAAATCCTGCGCGAAGGCGTCCAGGTCCGGGGAGGAACGCAGGGTCTGGTTCGCGATGGCCTGCACCGTGGCCAGGTTGTTCTTCACGCGGTGGTTCAGCTCACCCAGCAGAAGCCGCTGCGTGGCTTCGGCGCGGCGGCGTTCCGTCACGTCCAGGATCTGGGCATGGGCTGAATCGAGGCGCCCGCCCGGGCCCTGAAGCACCGAGCTGTACCATTCGGTGTCCAGCATGGTGCCGTCCTGGCGGCTGAGCCTGATGTTGCGGACGGTCCGCCCGCCGGCATGCAGCTCGGCCTCCAGCTCCGCGAAGGCGGCGGCGGCCTCGCCGCGTGCCCAGCCCGCTTCCGCGGCGCGCTGGCCCAGCATGTCCGCGCGCGTCCAGCCGAACAGCCGCTCCGCGCTCAATGACCATTCGACGATGCGGAAATCCTGGTCGAACCCCACCACGGCCAGGGGGGAGTTGTCGGCATGCGCCTCGATGCGTTCCAGCGCCCGGGCCAGCTTGGCGGCGCCGGCGCGCAGGTCGTCGCGCTGGCGTGCCAGTTCCTGGCGCTGCCGGGCCAGGTCGAAGAAGACGCCGGCCTTGCTGGTCAGCATCTGCGGGTTCAGCGGCTTGAACAGGAAATCGACGGCGCCGGTCTCATAGCCACGGAAGTGGCGGCGCTCATCGGTCGCCACCGCGGTCAGGAAGATGATGGGCACGCGGCGGGTGCGCTCGGTGCCGCGCATCAGCTCCGCCAGCTCGAAGCCGTCCATGCCGTCCATCTGCACGTCCAGCAGCGCCAGCGCGAAATCGTGCACCAGCAGCAGTTCCAGCGCCTCCGGCCCGGAGCGGGCGCGATACAGCGCCAGCCCCTCGCGCTTCAGCAGCGCCTCCAGCGCGAACAGGTTCTCCTCCAGGTCATCGACCAGGAGGAACTTTACCTCGCCCGAGCTGTCATTGTGCATGGCCGTTCCCTCGGGGCGCGGGCAGCGCCCTGGCGCGGCGATAGATCCGCTCATTCCCGGCAAATTCCGTGAAGGCGGCCGATTCTGTCGAGAAGCGCACCGTTTCCTGCCCGCCGAGGCCGAGGAAGCCGCCCGGCACCAGCGCGCCGGCGAACAGGCCCAGCGCCCGGTCCTGCAATTCCCGGTCGAAATAGATCAGCACGTTGCGGCAGGAGATGAGATGGACCTCGGAGAACACTTCATCCGACACCAGGCTGTGGTCCGAAAACACGGTGCGCGCCCGCAGCGTGCGGTCGAACACGGCCGCGCCGTAGCCGGTCGTGTAATATTCCGACAGCGACGACCTGCCGCCCGAGCGGCGATGGTTCTCGGTAAACAGAGCAATACGGTCCAATTCGTAGATTCCGGCCTCGGCCTTACGCAACGCTGCCGGATTGATATCGGTTGCATAGAAAATGGTGCGGGATTCAAGGCCTTCCTCGCGGAACAGGATCGCGAGGGAATAAAGCTCCTCCCCGTTCGCGCAGCCGCACACCCAGACCTTCAGCGAGGGGTAGGTGCGCAGGTGCGGGATCACCTGTTCGCGCAGGATGCGGAAATAGTCGGGGTCGCGGAACATCTCACTGACCTGGATGGTCAGCATGTCGATCAGCTCTGGCAGGATGGCGGGGTCATGCAGCAGGCGGTCCTGCAGCAGGGACAGGCTGCGGCACTCGAAGCGGCGCTTCGCCTCCTCCAGCCGCCGCAGCACGGAAACCCGGGAATAGCCGCGGAAATCATAGTGATAGCGCTGGAACAGGGCCTCCAGGAAAAGCGCTGCCTCCAGTTCCTCGGTTTGCCGCGGAGAGGTCCAGACCCTCATCGCGGCATCCACACGCGCACCAGGGAGAGCAGCTTGTCCACATCCAGCGGCTTGGCGAGGTAGTCATTGGCGCCCGCGGCCAGGCATTGCTCCTGGTCCTCGGGCCGGGCCTTGGCCGTGAGCGAGATGACCGGCAGGTTCTTCCATTCCGGGCGCTTGCGGATCTCCCGCGCGGCGGTCAGCCCGTCCATCTCGGGCATCATCACGTCCATCAGCACGATGTCCACCGGCGCGGTTTCGCCCTGCTGGGCGCGTTCCAGGGCACTCAGCGCCTCCAGCCCGTTGCGGGCGATCGTCACGGTGGCGCCGTGCGGCTCGAAGATGCTGGTCAGCGCGAAGACGTTGCGCACGTCATCCTCGACCACCAGGATGTGGCGGCCCTCGATGGTGGCGTCCCGGTTCATGGAGCGGGCCAGCATGCGCTGGGTCTGGTCCGGCAGGTCGGAGACGACCTTGTGCAGGAACAGCGTCACCTCATCCAGCAGCCGTTCCGGGGACTTGGCGCCCTTGATGATGATGGAGCGCGAGTGGCGGCGCAGCCGCATCTCCTCCTCCACCGTCAGGTCGCGGCCGGTATAGACGATGACGGGCGGGAAGCCCGCATCCTCATCCGCGTGCAGCTGTTCCAGCACCTCGAAGCCCGAGGCATCGGGCAGGCTGAGGTCCAGCACCAGGCAGTCGAAGGTATAGCGCCGCAGGGCGGTCACGCATTCGGCCGCGCTGGCGGCGCCGATCGCCTCCACCCCGTCCGAGGACAGCAGCGACTTCAGGCTTTCCAGCTGGGTCGCGTTGTCCTCGACGATCAGGATGCGGCGGATGTCCCCGCCCAGGCGCTTGTCCATGCTCTCCAGCGCCTGGATCAGCTGCTCGCGCTTCACGGGCTTCAGCATGTAGCCCACGGCGCCCAGCGACATGGCGGCCTGGGTATAGTCGCTGACCGAGACGACATGCACCGGGATGTGCCGCGTGCGGGTGTCGCGCTTCATGCGCTCCAGCACCGAAAGGCCGGTGTGGTCGGGCAGGCCCATGTCCAGGATCACGGCATGGGGCAGGAACTGGCGGGCGGAGGCCACGCCGCCATCGGCCGTGCCCTCGACCACGCAATGGAAGCCGCGCTCCTGCGCCAGGTCGTACAGGATGCGGGAGAAGGCGGGGTCGTCCTCCACCACCAGGATCACGCGGCGGCTGCCGTCCAGGCGGTCTCGGTCATCGGTGAAGGCGGCGGGGCGGGCCAGAAGCGTCTCGGCAGCCTGCGGCGCGGCGCCGCGGCGGGGCGCGGGGCGCGGCTCGTCGATCAGCATGGCGGGCGCGGGGCGGGTGGCGCCGCCGTCGCGTGCCGGCACCTGGCTGGGGTCGAAGATCTCCGGCACGCAGAGCGTGAAGGCGCTGCCCTGGCCGGGCACGCTCTCGACCTCGATATGCCCGCCCAGCAGCCGCGCCAGCTCACGCGAGATGGACAGGCCGAGGCCGGTGCCGCCGAAGCGGCGGTTGATCGTGCCGTCGGCCTGGCGGAAGGCCTCGAAGATGACCTGCTGCTGGTCGGCCGGGATGCCGATGCCGGTGTCGCGCACGGTGAAGGCCAGCTGCCCCTTCGGCCGGCGGGAGACGGCGAGCCGCACCTCGCCGCGTTCCGTGAACTTCACCGCGTTGGAGAGGAAGTTCTTCAGCACCTGTTCCAGGCGCTGGATGTCGGTGTCGATCTCGACCGGCGCATCGGCCGCGATCTCGGTCCGCATCGCGATGCCCTTCTCGGCGGCCAGCGCGCGGAAGGTGGCGGCCAGCTTCTCGATCGTGGGGGCGATGCGCTCGCGGCTCGGCTGCAGTTCCAGCTTGCCGGCCTCGATCTTGGAGATATCGAGGATGTCGTTGATCAGCAGCAGCAGGTCGTTGCCCGAGCCCTCGATGGTGCGGGCATACTTGATCTGCTCCTCCGTCAGGTTGCCGCCGCGGTTGTCGGACAGCAGGCGCGCCAGGATGAGCAGGGAGTTCAGCGGCGTGCGCAGCTCATGCGACATGTTGGCGACGAATTCGGATTTGTAGCGGCTGGCCTGCTCCAGGTCCCGCGCCTGGGCGCGCAGGGCGGCCTGCGCGTGTTCCAGATCGTCCTTCTGGACCTCCAGCTGGCGGGTCTGCTCCTCCAGCTGGACATTGGTCTGCTCCAGCTCGGACTGCTGGCGCTCCAGCTCGATCTGGGATTCCTTGAGCGAGCGGCCCTGCTGCTCCAGCTCCTCGTTGGAGACCTTCAGCTCCTCGGTCTGCTGCTGCAGCTCATCGGCCTGCTTGCGGGTTTCCTCCAGCAGGTCCTGCAGGCGGGCGCGGTACTTGGCGGAGCGCAGGGCCAGGCCCGTCGCGCGGGAGATCTGGGTCAGGAAGGCCTCGGCATCCGGGTGGATGGCGCCGAGGAAGCCCAGCTCGACCACGCCGATCACTTCCTCGTCGAGGAACAGCGGGGCGATCAGCAGCCGTGAGGGCTGGGACTGGCCGAGCCCGGTGCCGATCCGCATGTGGTCGCCCGGCACATTCTCCAGCACGAAGCTGCGGCGCTCGCGGATGGCCTCGGCCAACAGGCCGCCTTCGATGTCGGCGCGTTCGGGCAGGGCGGCGGGGTCGGGCACGCCGAAGGTGGCGCTGCGCAGGAAGCCCGCGTTGCGGCGCACGAAGATGGCGGCGGCCTGGGCGCCCAGCCGGTCCGACAGGAAGGCCAGGATGTTGTGGGCCAGCTCATCCAGCTTCTGGTCGCCGGACATGCGGCGCGCCAGCATCACCTGGCCGTCCTGCAGCCAGTTCTGCCGGCGCATCACCAGCTTGCTGCGCACGAAGAAATAGCCGGACACCCCGATGGTCCAGGCCGTGAGGACGCCGAAGCCGCGGTTGATCGCGACCACGAACGGGTCGCCGCCGGGCGGGCTCATGAACCAGCCGGCGGTGGTGGCCGCCATGGTCAGCGCCGCCAGGACCAGCGGCACGCTAGGCTGCCAGACCAGATAGGCCAGCGCCATCGGGAACAGGTAGAAGACCCAGGTCGCGATATTCAGCGGCAGTATCAGGTCACTGAGGAAGACCAGGCCCATGGACAGGGCTATCGCCGCGTGGATGGCGGTCTGGATTCGGGGCGTGACGACCTGGTTCATGGGCACTCTGCGTCGTTGAGGCATCGCTCTCGGGAGCGGGCCCTTCATCTAGCCGCGCCGGGCGCCGCCTTGAAGCGAGTCCTTGCGCCCGCACGCTCCCGATCCGTGCCGCAGGGCCTGAAAACCATGAATTTCTGCCGAGAGACCGCGCCCTGGCGGGTTGGACCGCCCTCGGGCCGTGCAGCGGGGGATGGTGCGGCGGTTCCGGCGCCGCTGCTGTCCGGTATCGCAACAACTGAATCTGCATTTCAGCATATAAAAATATCATTATGTGATTTGACGTCCGCGCGGATCTCTGCGACACAGCCAGGGTCAAGGTTCCCCCGCCCGTGCCCGCACGGCGCGGGGGCTAAGAGGGAATGCCGGTGCGATGCCGGAGCTGCCCCCGCAACTGTGACCGGCGAGCCGGGATCCGGAATGCCACTGGCGCCGACAGGCGCCGGGAAGGCGGATCAAGGCGATGACCCGGGAGCCAGGAGACCTGCCTCGACAGATAACGTCCTCCGGCGGGGTGCCCGGTCAGGTCGCGTCGGACCCGCGGGCGCCAGCGCCGCGCGGGCGCGCGCCCGGCTGTCCTCGTCGCAACACATCAGGTGAGGTCATGACCGTAACCGTTGCCACTCTGGGCTTCCCCCGCATCGGCCCGCGCCGCGAGCTGAAGACCGCGCTCGAAAGCTACTGGTCCGGCAAGTCCGGCCGGGGTGAGCTGCTGGCCACCGCCGCCGGCCTGCGCGCCGCCACCTGGGCCCGCCAGAAGGCGCTGGGCGCCGACATCGTGCCCAGCAACGACTTCTCCTTCTACGACCAGGTGCTGGACACCAGTGCCATGGTGGGCGCCGTGCCGGCGCTCTATGGCTGGAAGGGCGGGCCCGTCGACCTCGACACCTATTTCGCCATGGCGCGCGGTGCCCAGGGCGGCGCGCATGAGGAATGCGGCGCCGGCTGCACGCACAAGGCCGTCGATGTCCCGGCTTCCGAGATGACCAAGTGGTTCGACACGAACTACCACTACCTGGTGCCCGAATTCGCGCCCGGCCAGGCCTTCGCGCTCTCCTCCACCAAGGTGATCGACGAGTATCTGGAGGCCAAGGCCCAGGGCATCGCGACCCGCCCCGTGCTTGTCGGGCCCGTCACCTTCCTCAAGCTCGGCAAGGGCGAGGCCGACCGGGCCGCGCTGCTGCGCGCCCTGCTGCCCGTCTATGCCGAGGTGCTGAACCGCCTGGCCGCCGCGGGCGCCGAATGGGTGCAGATGGACGAGCCCTGCCTGGTGCTTGACCTGGCCGATGAGGACCGCGCCCTGCTGGCCGAGGCCTATGCCGCGCTGGCCCAGGCCGCACCCGCCGTGAAGCTGATGCTGACCACCTATTTCGGTGCGCTGGGCGACAATCTGGAAACCGCGCTGGCGCTGCCGGTGGCCGGGCTTCACCTCGACCTGGTGCGCGCGCCGGAACAGCTGGCGCTGGCCGCGAAGGCCCCGGCGGGGCTGGTGCTGTCGCTCGGCGTGATCGACGGGCGCAACGTGTGGCGCGCCGATCTGGAAGCCATCCTCGACCGGCTGGAGCCGGTGGTGAAGTCGGGCCGCCAGATCATCCTCGCGCCCTCCTGCTCGCTGCTGCACACGCCGATCGACCTCGCGCTCGAAACCGCGATCGACCCCGAGGTGAAGAGCTGGCTGGCCTTCGCCGTGCAGAAGATCGAGGAGCTGGCCACCCTGGCCCGCGCCCTGAACGAGGGGCGCGCCGCGGTCGGCGACCGCCTCGCGGCCTCCAGCGCCGCCGCCCGGGCGCGCCGCACCTCCCCCAAGATCCATGACGCCGCGGTGGGCGAGAGGCTGGCCCAGGTGAGCGATGCCATGGCGCGCCGCCAGTCGCCCTTCCCGGAGCGCCGCCGGGTGCAGGTGGAATCCCTCGGCCTGCCGGCCTTCCCGACCACCACCATCGGCTCCTTCCCGCAGACCGAGCAGGTGCGGAAGGCGCGCGCCGCCCATGCCAAGGGCACGCTGACCGATGCCGACTACCAGGCCTTCCTGCGGGCCGAGACCGCCCGCACCGTGAAGTGGCAGGAGGATATCGGCCTGGACGTGCTGGTCCATGGCGAGTTCGAGCGCAACGACATGGTGCAGTATTTCGGCGAGCAGCTGTCGGGCTTCGTGTTCAGCAAGGCGGGCTGGGTGCAGTCCTATGGCTCGCGCTGCGTGCGCCCGCCCATCCTGTTCGGCGACGTGTCCCGCCCCAGCCCCATGACCGTCGCCTGGTGGCAGTATGCCCAGAGCGTGACCACCCGGCCGATGAAGGGCATGCTGACGGGGCCGGTCACCATCCTCAACTGGTCCTTCGTGCGCGACGACGTGCCGCGTTCGCTGGCCTGCCGGCAGATCGCGCTGGCCATCCGCGACGAGGTGGCCGACCTGGAGGCCGCCGGCGCCCGCATCATCCAGATCGACGAGGCGGCACTGCGTGAGGGGCTGCCGCTGCGCCGGGGCGACTGGGCGGAATACCTGCGCTGGGCGGTGGAGAGCTTCCGCCTCACGGCCTCGGCCGTGGCGGACCGCACCCAGATCCACACCCACATGTGCTACTCGGAGTTCAACGACATCATCGCCGCCATCGGCGACATGGATGCCGATGTGATCTCCATCGAGACCGCGCGTTCCAAGATGGAGCTGCTGGGCGCCTTCGCCGACTACCGCTATCCGGCGGAGATCGGCCCGGGCGTCTATGACATCCATTCCCCGCGCGTGCCGGCGGTGGAGGAGATGACCGAGCTGCTGGAGGCCGCGCGCGGCAGGCTGGCGCCCGAGCAGCTGTGGGTGAACCCCGATTGCGGCCTCAAGACCCGGAAATGGCCGGAAACCGAGGCGGCGCTGGTGAACATGGTCGAGGCCGCGCGGAAGGTCCGCGCCCTGGTCCCGGCCTGAGGCGACACGGCGCGGCCGCCCGCCCGCGGCCGCGCCCCATCACGCGGAGACGTCCCGATGAGCATGATGCAATCCACCCTGGCCCGCTGGCTGGACACGCCGCGCGTGGCGATGCTGCCCTCGCCCGCCGCCCAGCCGGCGCCGAAACTCTCCTTCGAGTTCTTCCCGCCCAAGAGCGAGAAGCTGGAGGCCGATCTGTGGGCCTGCATCAGGCGGCTGGCGCCGCTCGGGCCGCGCTTCGTCTCCGTCACCTATGGCGCGGGCGGGTCCACCCGCGCCCGCACGCATGACACGGTGGCGCGGCTGGCGCGCGAAACCTCGCTGACGCCCGCGGCCCACCTGACCTGCGTGGGGGGAACGCGTGAGGAGGTGGACGAGGTCGCACGGGCGTACTGGCAGGCCGGGGTGCGCCACATCGTGGCCCTTCGCGGAGACCCGCCGGCCGGCTCCGCCCGCTATGAGCCGCATCCGGGCGGCTATGCCCAGGCCGAGGACATGGTGCGCGGCCTGCGCCGGGTGGGTGATTTCGACATCAGCGTCGGCGCCTATCCGGAGGGGCATCCGGTCGCGCTGTCGGCCGAGGCGGACCTGGATTTCCTGAAGCGGAAGATCGATGCCGGGGCGACGCGCGCGATCACCCAATACTGCTTCGACACCGACACGATCCTGCGCTTCCTGGACCGCTGCCACGCGGCGGGCATCCGCGCGCCGATCGTTCCTGGCATCATGCCGATCGCGAATTTCACCAGCCTCAGCCGTTTCTCGGCCATGTGCGGCGCGTCCGTGCCCGCCTGGCTGGCGCGGATGTTCGAGGGGCTGGAGAACGACCCGGAGACGCATCAGCTGGTGGCGGCCACGGTGGCGGCCGAACAGGTGCGGGTGCTGCGGGCGAATGGGGTGGATGAGTTCCATCTCTACACGCTCAACCGGCCGGAACTGAGCCTGGCGGTGGCGCGCATCCTGGGCGTGCGGCCCCAACAGGAAGGGAAGGGGGCGTGACCGGCCGCGCCGGCCCGCCCCCCTTCCTCAGTGGCGCTGCTGCGCGCTGAGCGTGCGCTTGGCCTCGCCCGAGTTCATCGACAGCACCACCTGCCCGTTCTCGACCGCCTTCACGCTTGAGAGCGGCAGGGTGTGGTGGTGGCCCTGGCCATGCGGGTCGCTGTCGCGGGTCAGCTTCAGCTTGTCGCCCTCGACATGGTCCACGGTGCCGACCGGGTTCCCGCAGGAACCGACGATCTTCATGTGATCCTTGATCTGCGTAGCGTTCATCATGGTTGGTCCTCCTTTCACGGCGATATGTGCCGCTGCATGAAGAACGCCTCTACCCCCCATGCGGTTATGTCCCGGCTGATGGCGGCATATCGCGGGCTTGGCGGGGTTGGGTGCGGATCGTTCGCCCTCCCGCGGCAACGTTGCGCTTCCGGCGGGGTTGATGGCGGTGGGCAGACAGCCCGACAGGAGCGCCGCGCGTTGATCGACACCTTTTCCCTCGCCCCACACCTGATCCCGATCGGCATCGCCTATCTGCTGGCCATCCCCATCGGCTGGGACCGCGAGCAGGCGGAGCGCAGCGCGGGCCTGCGCACCTTTCCGCTGGTGGCCATCGCGGCCTGCGGCTTCGTCGAGGCGTCGCAGAACATGAGCGAGGGCCACCCCGACGCGGCGGCCCGCATCATCGAGGGCGTGATCACCGGCGTGGGCTTCATCGGGGGCGGGGCCATCATCAAGCACGGCACTTCCGTCTCGGGCACCGCCACGGCGGCCAGCCTGTGGGCCACGGGCGCGGTGGGGGTGGCCTGCGGGCTCGGTGTCTATGACGTGGCGGTGCTGATCAGCGCGGCGACGTTCCTGACGTTCCGCCTGCTGGCGCCGCTGAAGCGGGAGGGCTAGCGGCCAGCTGGTCCTGTTCCTCCAGCCAGCGCAGGCAGCCGCGCACCTGCGGCGCGCACACGCCGTTCTGCCCCGCCACGTCGTCATTGTCGCCGGTGTAGTTCAGGCTGATCACGCGGTTCTGCCGCACGCGCACCACCGTGTGGCAATAGCTGCCGCTGGCGCCGATCCGGAACCCCACCCCGCCCACGAAGGGCGCGCTGAGATTGACCCCGCCGGTCGAGGCGTTGGTCTGCTCATAGGACATGATCTCGCTGCCGTCGCTGAGCGTGCGGGAGCGTTGCGGGATGCCGGCGCAGGCCATGAAGCTGTTGGCCTCCATTCCCACGATGCGTCGCCTGGCTTCCTCCGAGACGCGGGTGCCGGGCGTGGCGCAGGAGGCAAGCAGCAGGGCGGGTAACAGCACGCGAAGCATGGACAGGTTGGTCATGCGGACCTCCCTCGGAGTTGGACATGATGGGCCCCTTGGGGCGGGGGCCTGTGGCCCCGGGCGGCGGGTCGCCGCCGGCCGGGCGCGCGTGGCGTCCGGCCTGATGCGCCGCAGCATGTCACGGGGGCAACGGCTACTCAACCCAAAGCCTGCGTGACATGCTGGCCGCGACAGCGCAGGAGCCCCCGCCATGATGATCGACCTGAACTCCGACCTGGGCGAGGGCTTCGGCAGGTGGAAAAGCGGCGAGGACGAGGCGCTGATGCCGCTGATCTCCTCGGCCAATGTCGCCTGCGGCTATCACGCGGGTGATGCCGCCATCATGACCCGCACGGTCGAGATGGCGAAGGCGCATGGCGTGGATGTCGGCGCCCATGTCGGCCTGCCGGACAAGCTGGGCTTCGGCCGGGTGGCGATGGACATCGACCCGCGGGAGCTGGCGAAGCACGCGCTGTATCAGCTGGGCGCGCTCTACGCGATCGCGAAGGCGCAGGGCGTGCGGGTGGTGCATGCCGGCGGCCACGGCGCGATGGACGCGATGAGCCGCAAGAACCCCGCCTATAACGAGCGGATGATGGAGGTCTTCGCGGCCTTCGATAAAGATCTGATCATCCGCGCCATGCCGAACGGCAACAAGGCCGCCTTCGCCAAGTCACTCGGCCTGCGCACCATTGGCCTGATTTTCGCCGACCGTGCCTATGACGATGACGGCAACCTGGTGAACCGCGCCATCCCGAACTCGGTGATCACCGATGAGGAGGTGGTGGTGCAGCGCGTGTCCCAGTTCATGCATGACAGCACGATCACCGCCATGTCCGGCAAGATCATCAAGTTCGATGCGAAGTCGATCCTGGTGCACAGCGACACGCCGGGGGCCGTGCAGATCGCGCAGGCGGTGCGCCGCACGGTCGAGGCCGGGGGCGGGAAGGTGGTTCCGGCCTCCCGCATGCTGGACTGATCGGGCGGCAGGTTCTACCCAGCCCGGGCACACGGCAGTTTACGCATACCATGCCCCGCAGACGCCGAACGGCGCGTGGGGCTGCTGAAAGGAAGCATCATGCTTCGTCGTTCCGTTCTCCAGGGTGCCGCGGTGGCCCCCTTCGCCGCCCCCCAGCTGGCCTCCGCCCAGGCGCGCCCGCTGCGCTATGTGCCGCAATCCGACCTCGCGGTGCTGGACCCGCTGGGCACGCTGAACCTGGTGACCCGCACCCATGCGCTGATGGTGTGGGACACGCTGTTCGGCCTGGACGCGAATTTCCGGCCGCAGCTGCAGATGCTGGAAAGCGCCACCCAGGAAAACGACGGCAAGGTGTGGCGCCTGAAGCTGCGCGAGGGCCTGCGCTTCCATGACAATGAGCCGGTGCGCGGGCGCGACGCCGTGGCGTCCCTGCGCCGCTGGGCGCAGATGGACGCCTATGGCCGGACGCTGATGGCGCTGACCGATGAGCTGACGGCGCCCGACGACCGCACCATCCTGTTCAAGCTCAAGACGCCCTTCCCGCATCTGCCGGCGGCACTCGCCAAGATCACGGTGCTGGCCCCGGTCATCATGCCGGAGCGCATGGCCAACACCCCGGCCAACCGGCTGACGGAATATGTGGGCTCGGGCCCGTTCCGTTTCCGCACGGATGATTTCGTGGTGGGTTCCAAGGCGATCTACGAGAAGTTCGCGGGCTATGTGCCGCGCAACGAGGCCCCGAGCCTGACCGCCGGCGGCAAGCATGTGGCGGTGGATCGCGTCGAGTGGCTGTCCATGCCGGATGGCGGTGCCGCCTCGGCCGGCCTGATCAACCGCGAGATCGACTGGTGGGAGGCGGCACTGCCCGACCTGCTGCCGCTGCTGGCCCGCCGCCGCGACATCACCATCGGCAACGCCGATGTGTCGGGCACCATGGGCTGCTTCTACATCAACCACCTGCATGCGCCCTTCAACAACCCGGCCGTGCGCCGGGCGGTGCTGGGCGTGATCGACCAGGCCGCGCTGATGACCTCGGTGGCCGGCACCGACCAGTCGCTCTGGAACGGCCGCGTGGGCGTCTTCTGCCCCAACACCCCCTTCGCCACCCAGGCGGGGATGGAGGTGCTGACCGGCCCGCGCAACATCGAGGCCGCGAAGGCCGCCATCCGCGCCGCCGGCTATAACGGCGAGAAGGTGGTGGTGCTGCAGCCGGCGGACCTCGCCAGCCTGTCCGCCATGGCGGAAGTCATGGCCCAGCTGCTGCGCGACCTGGGCATGAACGTCGACATCCAGACCGCCGACTGGGCGACGGTGCTTCAGCGCCGCACGAAGCGCGACCCCATCGAGCAGGGCGGCTGGACGCTGTGCCCGAACTCGGCCCCCGGCCTGCAGACGCTGGACCCGGCGGTGCATTTCTGGATCCGCGGCAACGGGTTGCAGGCCGCCGTGGGCTGGTGCGACAGCCCGACGCTGGAGGGCCTGCGCGACCAGTGGCTGGCGAGTGCGGACGCCGACCAGCAGAAGCGCCTGGCCACCGAGATCCAGACCCAGTGCTGGAAGGATGTGCCGTATTTCCCGGCCGGCCAGTTCTTCCAGAAATCGGCCTGGCGCAGCAATGTCGCGCGCAGCGTGAACGAGATGGCGGTGTTCTGGGGCGTGACCAAGCGCGACTGAACTTCTGTGTTCCGGTCTTGCGGCCGGAACACATGAACTTCCGGCCATTCTGTGATAGCCTGCGGGCAAAAGCACAGAATGGCCATGCCGTCCTTCATCCTCCTGCTTCTTCTTGCCTTGCTGCCTGTCGCGGCCCCGGCCGCGCCGCCGGATCGGGCGGCGCAGCTGCTGGCCCTGACCCCGCGCCCGGCCACGGTGGCCGCGCGGCCCGACCGCGAGACCCTGGCTGAACAGCTGCGCATCGAGCGCGCGATGCAAAGGGCCTGGCCCCGGGGCCAGGCGCGCCTGCGCCCGCCGCTGGAAGAGGCCTGCATCGTGCCGGTGCTGCGCAACTGCCAGGTCGACGGCTTCGGCAGCCTGGCCAGCGAGGACGGCACCATTCGGCTGTTGTGGCAGCGCCAGCGCGGCTTCACCCCGCGCGACGGCACGCGGGCCGGCATCGTGGTGCTGCGGCCGCGCGGCATCGGCTGGGAGCCGCTGACCTGGGCTTTCGATGGTTCCTCCTATGGCGCGCCGGTGCTGCTGCGCGACGGTGAGGCGCATCTCCTCCACATCCCCGGCCGCAGCGGCGGCACCGGGCGGGGCTCGGTGGACATGCTGTATGCCGGCGACGGCCGCGCGCCGTGGCGGGAAGTGGAGCTGGTCAGCTGGCAGGACACCCTCGCGGCGCGGCTGCCCGCCGGGCTGACACCCTGGCAGGGCGCCAGCTTCGACCCCGCGGCGATGCGGGCCCTGGTGCCGCTGGGCCGTGCGGATGATGCGATGTGCTGCCCCCGTGGCGGCCAGGCGCGGGTGGGACTGCGCGTGGAGGGCAACCGGCTGGCCGTGGCCTCGGTCGCGCTGGAGACGGCGGCGGCCGCCTGCCCGGCGGAGCGCGCGCGCTATCGGGCAGGCGACATCGAGGCCGACCTGCTGCGCGCCGGCCCCGGCACACCGGCCGAATCCGACCTGCTGCTGCGCCTGCGCCTGCCGAACGCGGAACGCTGGTTCCGCTTCGCGCAGGCCCAGGGCTACGGCACCATCACCATCCTGCCGGTGGAGCCGCCGGGCCCCGCCACCGCCGAGGACGGCATCCAGGACATGCCCATCGAGGCGGATCTGGTCGCGCAGCTGCATCTGCTGCCGATCGCGGCGGACCTGACGATCCTGACCGAGGCGCCGCATTCCGGCAGGCCCGCCCCGGCGCATCTGCTGCTGCCGGGCTTCGGGCGGGTCATGCATTACGGGCTGCTGCCGGGGCTGGGCGAGCAGCGCGGCTTTCCCACCGCCTTCTGGTCCCTGGACGGCTGCCGGGCGGAATGATGCCGCAGGCCCGCTTCCTGCTCTCGCCCTCCTGGGAACAGGGCGCCTTCTTCGACAGCGCCAGCCGTGAGCCCATCCCGGGCGCGGAACTGCACCGGCACATGCGCATCGAGGACGACCGCGCGGCCGATGCGTGGATTTTACTGTTCCATGACCTGGCCGACCCCGATGACCCCTGGCGCGCGCGCTATCTGGCGCCTGATGGGGCAGGGCGCATGGAGCAGGCCGGCCGCGACCTGCTGCGCCGCCTGCAGGAACACGCGCCCGGATGCTGGTCCATGGAGCCGCAACCCTGGCCGCGCGGGCCGTGCCTGCCGGCCGCCACGCTGCGTATCAGGGCCGAGTATGAGGGCGAGCCGCTGCGCGTCGGGGACCAGCCGGTGCGGGCGCACCGCCTCGGCATCTCCTGGAACCTGTCGCGGGATTTCGAGCGCTGGCAGAACCGCTTCGACGAGGATGCCGACCCCTCGGTGGCCGGGCGCTGGTCAACCGAGGAGCGTGCAGCGCATGAGGAACAGGGAGCAGCCCTGGCCCTTCGCCTGGCCCGAGAGCTGGTCGCCACCGGCCGCGAAGACACGGAAGTGCTTCATTGGTCCGCGAGCCAGGGCGACTGGCGCGGGATCGCTACTGCTCGTCTTGCTTGACCGAGGGGTGTTCGCCCGTCGCGCCCGTCACGACCGAGGATGAAGGCGGGTCGCTGGCGGGGAAGCTGCCGGCGACCTCCTTGTCGGTCTTGCTCTCTTCCTTGTCGATCTCGCGCTTGGCCGCGTACCAGAATTGCTGGTCCTGGCCGGCGGGCGAACCGGCCGCCTGCCACAGCTCATGGGCCTTCTCGCGAATGCGCTGCTGAAGCAGCTCGTATTCGTCCGCCATGGTGTCCTCCCGTTCGGCGTCTTGCCTGTAGAACCGGCCACGCCGCGGGAGGTTTCAGTTGCCGATGGCGGCCTTGTCGGCAGAGGCCCGCCAAGGGGCCCGCGCGCGCTCATCCGCGCGGCGGGAAGGGCGGGCCGTGATGCGGCCTTTGCGGCTAATCCTGTGCGTCCGACATTCGCAGTTCACCCAGCAGCCAATCCCGGAAAACCCGGAGCGCCGGCTTGGCCTCGTTGCCCTCGGGGTAGCCCAGCACATAGTGCTCCTCGCTGGCGAAGGGCCGGTCCAGCGGGGCGGCCAGGCGGCCGCTCGCCAGCTCCGCCTCCAGCATCCAGCGCGGCAATAGCGCGACGCCGAGCCCCGCCGCCGCCGCCTCCGCCAGCACGGCCATGTGGTGGTGCTGGGGGCCGCGCCGTCCGTCCACCCCGCTGACGCCGGCCGCGGCCAGCCATTCCGGCCAGGCGCGCGGCCGCATGCTGAGTTGCAGCAGCGTGTGCCCGGCCAGATCGGCGGGGCGGCGCAGCCCCGCCGCCAGGGCGGGTGCGCAGACCACCAGCCGTTCCTCCGCCATCATCCGGTGCCGGGTCACGCCCGGGGCCTCCGCCTCGGCGCCCGCGAGCCAGATCGCCACGTCCACATCCTCGGCCGCGAAATCCAGCGGCGTCAGGCTGGTGGTGAAGTTGCGGGTGTTCACCATCACCCCCGGGTGCCGCGCCAGGAAACGGGGCATGCGCGGCATCAGCCAGCGCGCGGCGAAGCTGGGCGGCACGGACAGGTTCAGCGTGCCGCCGGTGCCCCGATGGGCCAGCAGTTCCTCCGTCGCGGCGCGCAGCCGGGCCAGGGTGGCGCGCACCACGGGGGCATAGGCCGCGCCCGCCGGGGTCAGCGCCAGGCGCTGCCGCTGGCGCTGGAACAGCCGCAGGTCCAGCAGCGCCTCCAACCCCGCGATCTGCCGGCTGACGGCGGATTGGGTCAGCGCCAGCTCCTCCGCCGCGCGGGTGACGGACAGGTGCCGCGCCGCGGCCTCGAAGGCCTGCAGCATCTGGGCGGGCGGCAGTTGCCGGCGGGCGGACATCCAACTTCATTCCGAATGGGAATGACAGCATGAGAGCATCTCGTTGGACGGGACAAGGGCCGGGGGCGAGTATCCGCCACAAGGGCGCGGTCCAACGCGGCCATTGGGGATGTGCCGCCGCTTCGCATGGCCGAAGCCGAAAAGGGTGAGACATGACCGAAGCGCATCATCCCATCAGCCGCCGTGCCGCGCTCGCCCTGGGCGGCGCCGGCGTCGCGACCCCCGCATTGGCCCCCGACGCCTGGGCGCAATGGCAGCCCGCCCAGCCCATCCGCATCCTGATCGGCTATCCGCCCGGCGGGGCGGTGGATGTGCTGGTCCGCATCGTGGCCGAGGCCGCGAGCCGCATCCGTTCGGTGCAGATCATCCCCGAGGTCCGCTCCGGCGCCTATGGCTTCCTGGCGGCCCAGGGTGCCGCGCGCGCCACGCCCGACGGCACCACCCTGTGCAGCGCGATCATGGGCATGATGTCGGTGCTGCCCGAGATCCCGGGCGTGCCCGTGCCCCTCGACCTCGACAAGGAGATCGTGCCCGTCGCGGCCCTGGCCGGCACGCCCATGGCCATGGTCGCGCGCCCCGACGCGCCGTTCAGCGACCTGGACGGGCTGATCGCCTATGCACGCGAAAAGCGCGGGGCGGCGACCTACGCATCCTCGGGCAACGGCTCCACCAACCACCTGGGTGCCGCGCTGTTCGCGCAGATCACGGGGGTGGAGATGACCCATATTCCCTATCGCGGCGGCGCGCCGGCCACGCTCGACGTCTCGGCCGGGCGGGTGGACATCATGGTCGCCAATGTGGCCGAGATCGCGAGCCAGGTGGCCGACGGGCGGCTGAAGGCGCTGGGTGTCACCTCCGCCACCGAAACCTCCATGCTGCCGGGCGCCACGCCCATCGCCGCGCGGTTTCCGCAGATGGAGATCAACAACTGGTTCGGCCTGGGCGGGCCGGCCGGCCTGCCGCCCGCCGTGCGCGAGGGGCTGGGCCAGATGTTCGCCGCCATCGTGTCCGAACCCGCGACCCGAGAGGCGCTGCTGCGCCGGGGGCTGGAGCCCCTACCGGAATACGGCGCCGCCTTCGAGAACCGCATCCGTGCCGACCGCCAGAAATGGCGCGGCGTGATCCGAGCCGCGAACATCCGCGGCGACTGAACGGGACCACCCATGAGCAACCAACTATCCCTGGGCATCGACATCGGCGGCACCTTCACCGACCTAGTGCTGCTGGACCATTCCGACGGCCGCGCCGTGATCTGGAAGGAGAGCACGACGCCCGACGACCCGGCGCGCGGCGCCATGACGGGTGTCGCGGGGCTGCTGAAGAAGGCGGGCGTGGCGCCCTCGCGCATCGGGCGCGTGGTGCATGCCACCACCCTGTTCACCAACGCGCTGATCGAGCGCAAGGGTGCGCCCACCGGCTTCCTCACCACCGCGGGCTTCGCCGACGTGCTGGAGATCGCGCGGGAGCGGAAATACGAGCTGTACGACCTGTTCCTTGAGATGCCGGCACCCCTGGTGCCGCGCCCCTGGCGGGCCGAGGCGCTGGAGCGCCTGGCGCCTGACGGGTCCATCGAAAAGCCGCTGGACGTGCCGGCGATGCTGGGCGAGGTGCAGTCCCTGGTCGACCAGGGCGTGACCAGCCTGGGCATCTGCTTCCTGCATTCCTACGCCAACCCGGTGCATGAGCGCCTGGCGGCCGAGGCCATCGCCGCGCGCTTCCCGCAGCTGTCTCTGTCCCTTTCCTGCGACATCGCGCCCGAGGTGCGGGAATACCCGCGCATGGTGACGACCGTCGCCAATGCCTATGTCCGCCCCATCGCCGAGACCTATCTCGACCGCATGGAGGCCGCGATGGCCGAGGTCGGCATCCCGGGCCGCATGTTCATGATGCTGTCCAATGGCGGGCTGACGCATGTCAGCGAGGCGAAGCGCGCGCCCGTGCAGTTGCTGGAAAGCGGGCCGGCGGCGGGTGCCTTGGCCGGTGCGTGGTTCGGCCGGCACGCCGGGCTCGACCGCGTTCTCGCCTTCGACATGGGCGGCACCACCGCCAAGCTGGCGCTGGTGGATGACGGAGAGCCGCTGGTGGCCTGGGGCTTCGAGGCCGCCCGCGCCAAGCGCTTCCTGCGCGGTTCCGGCCTGCCGGTGCAGATCGCAACCGTCGAGCTGATCGAGATCGGCGCGGGTGGCGGTTCCATCGCCCGGAAGTCGGAACTCGGCACGCTGCATGTCGGGCCCGAAAGCGCGGGCGCGCAGCCCGGTCCCGTCTGCTACGGGCGCGGCGGCACCGAGCCCACCGTGACCGACAGCGACCTCGCGCTCGGCTACCTCAACCCCGATTTCTTCCTGGGCGGGGCGATGACCATCGATGCGGGCGCGGCCGAAGGGGCGCTGGCGGGCCTGGCGGTGCAGCTGGGCCTTGATGCCGCGCGCGGTGCCCACGGCATCCATGATGTGGTGAACGAGAATATGGCCGGCGCGGCCCGCGTGGCCATCGCCGAACGCGGCCGCGTGCCGCAGGATTACGCGCTGCTGGCCACGGGCGGTGCGGCGCCGGTCCATGCCTGGAACGTCGCCGGCAAGCTCGGCATCGATCGGGTGGTGTGCCCGCCGGGGGCGGGGGTGGGTTCGACCATCGGCATGCTGATGGCCCCGGCCCGGGTGGACCGCACGGCGTCCTACACCGTGCCGCTGAAGCAGGTGGATTGGGCGAAGATCGGCGGCATCTTCGCGGGGCTGGAGGCCGAGGCCCGCGCGATCGTCGCCGATACCGGGGCCGATTTGTCGCGCGCCTCGGTCCGTTGGCTGGCGGATATGCGCTACCAGGGCCAGGGTTCCGAGATCACGGTGGCCCTGCCGGGTGAGTTGACCGAGGCGGGCGTGCTGGCGGGTTTCGAGGCCGCCTACAAGGTGCTGTTCGGCCGCACACCGCCCGGCGCGCGGGCGCAGATGGTCACGCTTCGGCTGTCGCTGCTGGCCCCGATGCCCGGTGCGGGTGACAAGCTGCTGCTGAAGGGCGCAGCGGGCGCCGAGGCCCTGAAGGGCCGGCGTGCGGTGCATTTCGCCGACCAGGGCGGGGTGTTCGACACGCCGGTCTATGACCGATACGCGCTGCCGACCGGCAGCACCCTCGAAGGCCCCGCGGTGTTCGAGGAAAACGAGAGCACGTTCATCGTCGGCCCCGGCGCGCGGATTTCCGTGCTGCCCGAGGGCTCCATCCTGGCCGAACGGAAGGCCTGAGCCATGACCAAGACCTTCGACGCGGTGGAGCTGGAACTGCTCTGGCGCCGCCTGATCTCCCTGGTGGATGAGGCCGCGGCCGCGCTGGTGCGCACCAGCTTCTCCACCCTGGTGCGGGAAAGCTACGATTTTTCCTGCGTGGTGACCGACGCGACCGGCCAGTCGCTGGTGCAGGCGACGGAGAGCATCCCCTCCTTCATCGGCACGCTGCCCGCGACGGTGAAGCATTTCCT
The DNA here is from genome assembly GCF_004005855.1 of Rhodovarius crocodyli. Lineage (GTDB taxonomy): Bacteria > Pseudomonadota > Alphaproteobacteria > Acetobacterales > Acetobacteraceae > Rhodovarius > Rhodovarius crocodyli. The sequence continues at coordinate 276,553 of NZ_SACL01000005.1, read as the reverse complement.
GCGCTTCTTCCCGCTGGAGAGCCTGTCGCCGGGCGACGTGCTGATCACCAATGATCTGTGGATGGGCACCGGGCACCTGCCCGACATCACGGTCGCCAAGCCGATCTTCCGCAACGGCCGCGTGGTGGCGTTTTCCGCCAGCACAGCGCATGCGCCCGACATCGGCGGCAAGATCCGCAGCCCCGAACCGCGCGAGGTGTTCGAGGAAGGGCTGCAGATCCCACCCATGAAGCTGATGAAGGCCGGTGAGGCCGACGCCACGCTGGTGGCGATCATCCGCCAGAATGTCCGCACCCCCGAACAGACCATGGGCGACCTGTGGGCGCAGGTGGTGGCGCTGGACATGATGGAGGAACGGCTCGGTATCCTGATGGAGCAGGCGGGCCTCGATGACCTGACGGAGCTGGCGGCCGTCATCCATGACCGCTGCGAGATGGCGATGCGCAACGCCATCCGCGCCCTGCCGGACGGCACCTATCACAGCGAGTTGCAGACCGACGGGCTGCTGGACAAGCCCATCACCATCAAGCTGGCGCTGACCATCGACGGAGACAGCATCCACGCCGACTACACCGGCACGGACGGGCAGGTGGACCGGGCGATCAACTGCGCGCTCTGCTACACCTATGCCATGACGATGTATGGGGTGAAGGTCTGCACCAGCCCCAACCTGCCGAACAATGAGGGCGCCTGGCGGCCGATCTCGGTCGAGGCCCCGGACGGCTGCATCGTGAACCCGGTGTTCCCGGCCTCGGGCGGGTCGCGCATGCTGATCGGGCATTACCTGCCCATGCTGGTCTTCGGCTGCCTGGGGCAGATCGTGCCGGAGCGCGTGATGGCCGCCTGCGGGTCGCCCATGTGGGGCATGAACCAGTCGGGCGTGAACGCCGAGGGCAAGCCCTACGCCAACATGTTCTTCTACAATGGCGGCATGGGCGCGAATGTGCAGGGCGACGGCATCTCGTGCCTGTCCTGGCCGTCCAACGTGTCCTCCACGCCCATCGAGATCAGCGAGCAGATCGCCCCCCTGCGCTTCCACCACAAGCGCCTGCGCCCCGGCAGCGGCGGGGCAGGGCGGCATCGTGGCGGGCTGGGCCAGGAGGTGCTGCTGGAAAGCCGTTCCCCCACGCCGATCGCCGTCTCGTTCCTGGCGGAGCGCACCATCTTCCCGGCCTTCGGGATCGAGGGTGGTGAGGCCGGCGCGCCGGGCGTGCTGGAGGTGAACGGCCAGCGCGTGGACCCCAAGCGACAGTATGTGCTGCAGACCGGCGACACGGTGATGATGGCCACGCCGGGCGGGGGCGGGCATGGCCCGGCGGCCGCGCGCGATGCCTCGGCCGCGGCGCGCGATCAGGCGGCGGGATATCTCGGATAGGGGGTGGAACCTTCCTGTGCCGCACCCGTTTGCATTCCGTGACATCGGAGGGCAACGGGTGCCGCAGAGCGTCAGCCCACACAGCTTCAGCACGGATGTGCCCAACCGCCTGGACCGGCTGCCCTGGTCCCGCTTCCACTGGCTGGTCGTAATCGCCCTGGGCATCACCTGGGTGCTGGACGGGCTGGAGGTCACGCTGGTGGGATCGCTGGCCGGTGCCATCCGCGAAAGCCCGCATCTGCGCCTGACCGAAACCCAGGTGGGGCTCACGGCCTCGGCCTATCTGCTGGGGGCGGTCGGCGGCGCGCTGCTGTTCGGCTGGCTGGCGGACAGGCTGGGCCGCAAGCGGTTGTTCACCCTGACGGTGCTCGTCTATCTGCTGGCCACCATCGCCACCGCCTTTTCCTGGGATTTCTGGTCCTTCGCGCTGTTCCGCTTCCTGACCGGGGCGGGCATCGGCGGCGAATATTCGGCCGTGAACTCCGCCATCCAGGAGCTGATTCCGGCCCGCAAGCGCGGCACGGTGGACCTGGCGGTGAACGGCACTTTCTGGGGCGGGGCCGCGATCGGGGCCGCGTCCTCGCTGGTCCTGCTGGACCCGGCCATCATCGACCCCGAACTGGGTTGGCGCCTGGCCTTCGGGGTGGGGGGCGCGCTGTCCATCTCCGTCCTGTTCCTGCGGCGCTGGATCCCGGAAAGCCCGCGCTGGCTCATGACCCATGGCAGGCGGGCGGAGGCCGAGGAAAGTGTGCGCGGCATCGAGGCCTGGGTGGCGGCCGAGAAGGGGCCGCTGCCCACCTCGCAGGGCAGCCCCATCACCATCGACCCGCGCACCCACACCACCCTGGGCGAAGTCGCGGCCACCATGATCCGCCAATACCCGCGCCGCACGGTGCTGGGGCTGGTGCTGATGGCCTGCCAGGCCTTCTGCTACAACGCCGTCTTCTTCACCTACGCGCTGGTGCTGACGCGCTTCTACGGCATCGAGGCCGCGCATATCGGCTGGTACATGCTGCCCTTCGCGCTGGGCAACCTGATGGGGCCGCTGATGCTCGGCCATTTTTTCGACAGCATCGGCCGCCGGGTGATGATCACCGGCACCTATGCCATCGCGGGGCTGCTGATGGCCTGCACCGGCTTCGCCTTCGCCCAAGGGTGGCTGTCGGCCTGGGAGCAGACGCTGGCCTGGACGGTGATCTTCTTCTTCGCCTCCTCCGCGGCCTCGGCGGCCTATCTGACGGTGGGCGAGAGCTTTCCGCTGGAAATGCGCGCCATGGGCATCGCGCTGTTCTATGCCTTCGGCACGCTGGCGGGCGGCGTGGCGGGCCCGGCCCTGTTCGGCTGGCTGATCGAGGGCGGGCAGCGCACCGACATCATGTGGGGCTATCTGCTGGGCGCGGCACTGATGCTGATCGCGGCCGGCACGGAATGGAAGCTGGGCTTCGCCGCCGAGCGCCGGCCGCTGGAGGAAGTGGCGCGGCCGCTGTCGCAATCCGGGGGTTGACCGGCGGCGCGTGCGGGCGTGCCCTGCGGGCTTCACCTCCAGGAGACACCGATGCACGCCGATGAACTGAGCTGGGGCCACGGCCCGCGGGTGTTCGAGATGTTCCTGGAACCGACCTGCCCCTATTCCGTGCGCGCCTTCAACAAGATGGACGCGCTGCTGGCGCTGGCCGGCGCGGACAAGGTGACCGTGAAGCTGCGCCTGCAATCCCAGCCCTGGCACATGTATTCGGGCGTGGTCATGCGCTGCGTGCTGGCCGCATCTACCCTGCCGGCCGGCCGCGAGGCCGCGAAGAAGGTGCTGGCCGCCGTCGGCGCCCATCGCGAGGAATTCGAGTTCGAGGCCCATGCCCGTGGCCCCAACATGGACGCGACGCCACGGCAGATCATCGCTCGCATCGAGGAATACAGCGGCCTGGCCCTGGCTGAGGCCTTCGACGTCAAGGAATTGCAGGCTGCCATCAAGTGGCACGCGAAATATGCGCGCCAGAACGGCATTCACGTCTCGCCCACCTTCATGATCGATGGGCTGATCCAGTTCGAGATGAGCAGCGGCGACCCGGTGGAAAGCTGGGCTGAAAGGCTGCTTTAGCGGGAGAGCCCCCGGTTCACCGCCCAACCCAGCCAGAGGCAGCCCAGCAGCAGCAGTCCCTGGGCGATGGCGAAGGGCGGCTCGGACTGGGTGGGCGCCAGCGCGTGCAGAAAGCCGATCTTCTGGAAGCCCTGCACCACCGCCACGAAGGCGTTGAGGTACTGCGCCATCACCGCACCCACCACGAAGGCCAGCCGCCAGCGCCCCGCCAGCCGCCTGCCGTACAGCGCGGCGCAGGCCAGGGCCAGCAGCACCAGCGACAGCACCCCGAAGGCATGGGACGGCAGGAAGCCGTTATACGGAAACATGAAGCCCGTGACGCTGGTGGCGATGGTCAGCGCCAGGAACAGCGCGGTGCGGCCGGTGGGCAAGGCACCCCTGACCATGGCGGCCAGGGCCAGCGCGCCCACTGCCAGCGCCAGCAGGCTGATGACCACATGCAGCCCGGTAAAGGCGGCGAGAGAAAGCCCCAGCAGCATCATGTCTTCCCCTTGGCTCGGGCCGCCAGGATGCATGAAGTGTGTTGGTATGTCGAAACGTTTCAGCCGGCCAGCAGCGCCGCCACCTCGTCCAGCAGCGCGCGGGGCACCTGCATGCCCTCCTGCTCCGACCGGCGGCGGGCGGCATAGCGCCTGAGCGACGGCAGCCGCGCGCCCTGGCCGGTGATGGCGCCGAACATCGCCTCGGCGGCCTGCACGCGGTCCACCTCCTGCGGGCCCATGAAGCGCGTGGGGTCGATGGCGATCACCAGCTCGCCGCCCAGCGGCGCGCTGCCGCGCCCGCCGTCGCGCGCCATGGATTCCGCGCTCGTCATGTCCCCGATCATCGGGCCTGCGATCAGCTCCACCATCGCCGCGATGGCCGAGCCCTTATGGCCGCCGAAAGGCAGCATGGCGCCGGCCAGCACCGCCTCGGGCGAGGTGGTGGGCTTGCCGTCGGCATCCACCCCCCAGCCTTCCGGCAGGGGCTTGCCGGCGCGGCGGTGCAGCTCGATGTCCCCGCGCGACGCAGCACTGGTCGCGAAATCGAACACGAAGGGGTCCTTGCCCGGGCGCGGCCATCCGAAGGCGATGGGGTTGGTGCCGAACACGCCCACCCGCCCGCCGGCCGGCGCCACCCAGGCGTGGCTGGGCGTGCAGGCCAGCCCCACCAGGCCGTGGCGGGCCACCGCCTCCACATCCGGCCACAGGGCCGAGAAATGCGCGCAGTTGTTCACCGCCAGCGCCGCGATGCCCCCGGCCCGCGCCTTTTCCACCAGCACCGGCAGGCCCAGCTGGAAGGCCAGCGGCGCGAAGCCGCCATCGGCATCCACCCGCACCATGGCCGGCGCCACATCGACCACCTTCGGCACGGCCTGGGCATTCGCCGTGCCCATGCGCATGGTCTTGGCCACCATCAGCAGCCGGTACAGCCCGTGGGAGCCGCCGCCGTCACGCTCGCCGGCCAGGATGATGTCGGCCACGGGGGGGATGTGCGCCTCGGCCAGGCCCAGCCCGCGCAGCGTGGCCTCGATCAGCGCGCGCAGCGATTCAAGGCTGTGATGGACGGTCTCTGACACTGGCGGCTCCGTGCGGGGTGGGGTTTCCTTGTGCCAGCCCCGCGCGGCGCCGGGAACCTCAGTTGCCCCCGACCTTGTTGCTCTGGCCCCTCATCAGCCAGCGGGTCATCTCGGCGGCGGGCATGGGGTGCGCCAGCCCGGCGGCCTGGCCCGCCCACATGCTGGTGTAGTCGTCGCGGCCGGCGGCCTCGGCGGCCGCGCGCAGGGGCGCGACGGCGCCGCCGGCGGTGGGGAAGGCGGGGGCGTGCTCGCTCAGCGGCCCGACCTCGCGCATCAGCCGGTTCACCAGGCCGCGCGCCGGGCGGCCGGTGAACAGGTTGGTCACGGCGGTCCCGCGCTCCGCGGTGTCGCGCAGGGCGGCGCGGTGCAGGGCGGGGATGCTGGCCTCGGGCGTGTGCAGATAGGCGCTGCCGACCTGCACGCCGGCCGCCCCCAGCACGAAGGCGGCGGCCACGCCGCGCGGGTCGCTGATGCCGCCCGCCGCGATCACGGGCACCTTCACCGCATCCACCATCTGCGGCACCAGCGCCATGGTGCCGGGCTGGGTGGTCATGTCGAGGCCGAGGAAGGTGCCGCGATGCCCGCCGGCCTCATACCCCATGGCGATCACGGCATCGACGCCGTGCGCCTCCAGCCAGCGGCCCTCGGCCACGGTGGTGGCGGATGAGATGATCTTCGCCCCCGTCGCCCGCACCCGCGCCAGCAGCGGCTCGGCCGGCAGTCCGAAGTGGAAGCTGACGACGGCGGGGCGGAATTCCTCCACCAGCGCGCAGGTCGCGTCATCGAAGGGGGCGCGGTTGCCGGCGGGGACGGGGGCTGCGGGGTCCAGCCCTTCCTCGACGTAATAGGGCGCGAGCCGGGCGCGCCAGCGCATCTGGGCGGCCGGGTCGGGCTCGGGCGGGGTGTGGCAGAAGAAGTTCAGGTTGAAGGGGCGTCGCGTGCCGGCCTTCACCTTCTCCAGCGCGGCGCGCAGCTGCTCCAGCGAATAGGTGGCGCTGGGCAGGGAGCCGAGGGCGCCGGCCTCGCAGACGGCCACCACCATCTCGGGCGTGGTGGCGCCGGCCATGGGGCCCTGCACCAGCGGCAGCTCGGTGCCGAACAGCGTGGCGATGGACATTATTTTTCCTCCCAGTAGTATTAATGTTCTTTTTTATAAAAAAGAACCAAAAAATTTTTGAGAGTTAAAGTTTGCAAAGTCTTTTTGCTTCTTTTTCTTCAGAAAAAGAAGAAATCTTCACTACAGCGCCTTTACCGCCTTGAACCCGGCCTCGGCCGCCACCAGCGCCGCGTCGATATCGGCCTCGGCATGCGCGCAGCTGAGGAACATGTTGTGGCGCGGATGGAAATAAGCGCCCGCCTCCAGCGCCGCCGAGCAGAAAGTGTCGGCCTTGCGGAAATCCGGGTCCTCCGCGAACAGCATCAGCGGCATCTGCGGCGGGCCGGATTGGCTGATGGCGATGCCCTGCCGCTCGGCGGCCGCGGCCAGCCCCGCGCGCAGCCGCTCACCCATCGCGCGCATCCGCGCCGGGCCGTCGATGCGCTGCAATTCCCTCAGCGTGGCCAGCGCCGCCGCCATCGCCACCGCCCCGCACCAGAAGGAGCCGGTGGAATACACCTGCGTCGCGGCCTCCCGGTACTTGTCACCGCCCGTGACCGCGCCCATCGCGTATCCGTTCGCGATGGCCTTGCTGAAGGCCGTCAGGTCCGGGCGGACGCCGTAATCCTCCCAGCTGCCGGCCAGGTTCAGGCGGAAGCCCGCGCGCACATCGTCCAGGATCAACGCGGCATCCGCGGCATCGGCCAGGGCGCGGGCCTCGGCGGCGAAGGCGCGGGTGGGCAGCTCCAGGGGCTTCGACATGTCGTGCCGGAAGGCGGAGACCAGGATGGCTGCCAGATCGCCTTCCGCCTCGGCGGCGGCCGCGCGCAGGCTGGCCACGTCGTTCCAGTCGTAATGGATCAGGTGCAGCCGGTCCTCGGCCGTGACGCCGGCCAGCGACGGCGTGCACCAGGGCGCCGCCCCGTGATAGGCGCCGCGCGCCACCAGCACCTTGCGGCGCCTGGTCTGCGCACGCGCCACGGTGACGCACACGGTGGTGGCGTCGGTGCCGTTCTTCTGGAACTGCGCCCAGTCGGCATGGGCCACCATGCCCACCAGCGTCTCGGCCAGATCCACCAGCACGGGGCCGGGGCCGTTCATGGCATCGCCCAGCGCTGCCTGTTTCGCGGCGGCGGCCTCGACCACCGGGGCGCGGTGGCCCAGCACCATGGGGCCCCAGGCACACATGAAGTCGATGTAGGTCCGCCCGTTCACGTCCGTCAGGCGGCAGCCCTCGGCGGAGGCGAAGAATTGCGGATAGCCCGCCGGCAGCTTGGCGGCGTTCAGATGCCCCCACATGCCGCCGGGGATGACACGGGCTGCCCGTTCCCGCAGCGCGGCGTCCTGGTCGTTCAGCATCCGATTCCCCCTGGGCAATTCCTCTGGATGGGGCAGCATGAACGCCATACCGGGAGAATCAATCCATGCGTCCACTTCTGGCCGGCCTGTTCGGCCTCGCCTTGTCCGCGGTGGCGGCGAACGCCCAGACGCTGCGCATCGGCATCGCGTCGGACCCCGATGTGCTGGACCCCACCCTGTCGCGCACCGTGGCGGGGCGGCAGGTGTTCATGGCTATGTGCGACAAGCTGATCGAGCTGGACGAGCAGGGCCGCCTGGTGCCGCAGCTCGCCACGGCGTGGGAGTGGCAGGAGGATGGGAAGGCGCTGCTGCTGACGCTGCGCCCCGGCGTGCGCTTCCATGACGGTGAGGCACTGACGGCCGAGGCGGCGGTGGCCGGCCTCAATCGCCATTTCACCGCCCAGGGCAGTACCCGCCGCGGCGAGATGGGCCCGGTGACCGCCATCGAGGCGGCAGGCCCCATGCAGGTGCGCATCCGCCTGTCCGAGCCCTTCGCGCCTCTGCTGGCCGCCCTGTCGGACCGCGCGGGCATGCTCGTCTCACCACGCCAGGCGACCGTGCTGGGCGCCGATTTCCAGCGCGCCCCCGCCTGCGCCGGCCCCTTCCGCCTGACCCGCCGCGTCGCGCAGGACCGCATGGAGCTGGAACGCTTCGAGGAATACTGGGACCGCGCGAACATCCATGTGGAGCGCGTCGTCTACCGCCCCATCCCGGACGGCACGGTGCGGCTGGCCAACCTGCGCGCGGGCTCGCTGGAGGTGATCGAGCGCGTGGGGCCGTCCGATGTGGACACCGCCCGGCGCGACACGCGCATCCGGGTGCAGGACGGGCCTTCGCTCAGCTCCGTCTACATCGCGGTGAATGTGGCCCATGGCGACCGCGCCCGCACGCCGCTCGGCCAGGATGCGCGGGTGCGCGCGGCGCTGGAGGCCGCGATCGACCGCACCGCGCTGAACCAGGTGGCCTTCGAGGGGATGTACACCCCGGGCAACCAATCCACGCCCCCGGGCCATCCGCAGCATATCGCGGCCCTGCCGGTGCCGGGGCGTGACCTCGACCGCGCCCGCGCCCTGCTGCGCGAGGCCGGCCAGCCCCGGCCGCGCGTGCGCCTCTCGGTGCCCAACAACAGCGAGTACACCCAGGCCGCCGAGATCATCCAGGCCATGGCGCGGGAGGCCGGCTTCGAGGTCGAGATCCAGACCATCGAGACCGCCACCCTGCTGCGGCAATGGACGGCCGGCGATTTCGAGGCGCTGCTGATCGCGTGGTCCGGCCGCACGGATGTGGACGGCAATCTCTGGACCTTCAACGCCTGCGGCGAGTCACTGAACGGCGGGCGCTACTGCAACCCGGAGGCCGATGCGGCGCTGCGGGCGGGCCGCACCAGCACGGACCCGGCCGCGCGCCTCGCGGCCTATGGGCGGGCCATGGAGATTCTGTTGCGTGACCGGCCCTATATCTACCTGTGGCACCAGCGCAACTTCCTGGCGACCGGGGCGGCCGTGCGGGGCCTGCGGATGATCCCGGACGGGCTCATCCGCATGCAGGGGCTGCGCGCCGGTTAGGGCAGGCGCTGACAACCTGCCCGCGAGGCATCACCCTAGCGCGGCAGCCGCTGCAGGATGGCGCGCATCTGCGCGATCTCGCGCTCCTGGTCGCGGATGATGCCCTCGGCCAGGGCGCGCACCTCGGGGTCTCGCCCGTGCTGCAGCACCACGCGGGCCATGTCGATCGCGCCCTGGTGGTGCGGGATCATGCCGGCCACGAAGTCCCGGTCGGCATTGCCGGTATAGGGGCGGTCCATGTCCCGGTGCATGCGCGCATCGGCCTCACGGAAGGCACGGGTGGAGGCGGCTTCCTGGGCCGCGGCCGGTGCGCCGTGCCCCTGATGCTGGGCGAGCGCGGGTGAGGCCGCGAGAAGGGCGAGGGCGGCGAGGGTAAGGCGCAAGCGACAACTCCTTGGTGGTGTCGCCCGCCATATAGTCCCCGTCAGCGTGACCGGGGAAATGTGACAATATGACGAAGTGTGTTTCGCCAGGCCTCGGCGCGGTGGAAGTTGATCTGCCGCAAGCCTAACTTCCACGACATGACGAAAGGCATTTTTCCGGTTAGCACCCGGACCTGCGACTGAAGACCGGGGCTCCGCTCCACCCGCGCCACGCGCACGGCCTGTCTTCAACCCCAAGGTTCCCATGTGTACCCCCGGGAGCAACGCTCCCCTGAAGTTCCGCCACGTCGGCCGCGCCGACGCGGATATCCTGTCGCGCATCCCGCTCGACCCGGAGGCGGTCTCCCGCTTCCTCGGCTCCCTCGACACGGTGAGGGAGCTGGTCAGGTCCGGCCTCGCGCATGTGCTGATCGTCGCCGAGCGCGGCGGGGAGCCGGTCGGCTTCTATGTCACCCACCCCGATCCGATGGACGGCGCCACCTGGTGGCTCGGCTATCTGGCCGTGTCGACGCGGGCGCAGGGGCTGGGCGTGGGCCGCGCCATGCTGGCCCACGCGCTGCGCCGGCTGGCCGCGGTGCCCGGCTGCCGCCGCGTGCTGCTGCTGTGCGACCACGAGAACACCCACGCGCGCCACCTGTACGACCGCATGGGCTTCCTGCCGTCGGAGCGTGAGGACGAGGGCAGCGAGGAAGTGCTGGCCTGGAACACCGGCCGGGCGCCGCTGGTGGGGCTGCCGCTGCCCCGGCTGCTGGCGCTGCCGGGCCGGCGCCGGCGCATCCGGTTGCGGGAAACCGCGGGGCCTCACGCGGCGCGTGCCATCGCCGCCACGCGCGGGCCACCGTTTAGGGCCGGAACGAACCCTTAAACATTAGGGGCGATATTGCAGCGCGACAGATCGTCGAGAGGCCATGATGCGTGCTGCATTCAACAATGTGAGTATCCGCGGCAAGATCCTGGGCGCCTTCGCCCTGGTGATGCTGTGTTCCGTGGGCATTGGTGCCTTCGCCATTCAGCGCCTGTCGGCGATGAACGAGGTGGCGCTGGAACTGCGGGACAATTGGCTGCCTTCCACCCGCTTCCTCGGGCAGATCGGCACCCAGGGGCAGCGGCTGCGGGGCTCCTATGCCATGGCGCTGACCAGCCCGAATGCGGACCGCCGGCGCGCCATGATGACCTCCGCCCAGGGGTCGGCCGATGAGATCGAGCAGGCCTTCAACCATTACCGCCCCATGGTGATGCCCGGTGAGGAGCGCGCGCTGGCCGATGAGCTGGAAGCTGCCTGGCGGGATATCATGGCCTCTCATGCCGTCATCATGCCGGCGCTGGCGCGGGGCGACACCGCCGCCGTGCTGGAGCACCTGAACGGCCCCTATGCCCAGAAGACCACGCGCTTCCGCGCCGCGACCGAGCGGCTGGCCACCTTCAACATGGTGGGCGGCCAGGCCCTGGCGGCACGCAGCGCCGAAATGGGCGTGCATGCGCGCTGGTGGATGATCGGCGCGCTGCTGCTCACCTCCGCGCTCAGCCTGATCGCGGGGCTGCTGATCGTGCGCGGCGTCTCCACGCCGGTGCGTGGCCTGACGAATGTGATGGAGGCCCTGGCCAAGCGCGACATGGGCGTGGCCATTCCGGGCACCGGGCGCGGCGACGAGATCGGCGGCATGGCCCGCACCCTGCTGGTGTTCCGCGACGGCATGATCGAAGCCGACCGCCTTGCTGCCGCGCAGGAGGTGGAGCGCCAGTCCAAGGAGAAGCGTGCGGAGCAGCTTTCCAGCCTGGTGCGCGGCTTCGAGGGGCAGATCGGGGAGCTGACGGGCATGCTGTCCTCCGCCTCGACCGAGCTGGAGGCGACCGCGCGCTCCATGACCGGCACCGCCGCCAGCACCAATGAGCAGGCCGGCGCCGTTGTGGGTGCCGCCAGCCAGGCCAGCGAGGGCGTGCAGGTGGTGGCCGCGGCTGCCGAGCAGCTGAGCGCCTCCATCCAGGAGATCAGCCGCCAGGTAGCGCATGCGTCCTCTGCGGCCAGCCAGGCGGTCTCTGACGCGCGCGCCACCGACGAGACGGTGCAGGCCCTGGCCCATGGCGCGCAGAAGATCGGCGATGTGGTGCGGCTGATCACCGACATCGCGGGCCAGACCAACCTGCTGGCGCTGAACGCGACCATCGAGGCGGCGCGCGCGGGCGAGGCCGGCAAGGGCTTCGCGGTGGTGGCCAGCGAGGTGAAGAACCTGGCGAGCCAGACGGCGAAGGCGACGGAGGAGATCGGGGGGCAGATCGCCTCGATCCAGGCCGCGACCCAGCAGGCGGTGAGCGCGATCGGGGGCATCGGCAAGCGGATCGAGGAAGTGAGCCAGATCGCGGTGGCGATCGCGGCGGCGGTGGAGGAGCAGAGCACGGCGACGGGCGAGATCGCGCGCACGGTGCAGCGCACGGCCGATGCGACGGATGCGGTGAGCCGGAACATCGCGGCGGTGAGCCAGGGCTCTGGCGAGACCGGGGCGGCGGCGGCGCAGGTGCTGGGGGCCGCGTCGGAACTGGCGCGGCAGTCGGAAGTGCTGACGAAGACCGTGGGCGGGTTCGTGCAGGATGTGAGGGTGGCTTAGTCAGGGGCTTTGCCCCCGACACCCCCACCAGGAGATAATCTCCTGGACCTGATAGGATTTTGGCGCCCCATCTTCGCAGGCGGGGCGCCAATTTTATTATTAAAATCAACGCAATCAGGGTGTGGCGCCAACTCCCCGGGGTCCAGGGCCGCTACGGTCCTGGCGGGGATGCAAGGGGCAGCGCCCCTTGCTGGGGGCCGGGGGCAACGCCCCCGCCTGTCCATGCTGCGACGCAGCAACGAATTCGTCCCGATTTCCCCTGGGCGGCTTTCTCGCTGCATCGCATTCTTCGGCCATGAGGAAATGGCAAGAAGAACTGGATGAGCTCGCGCAACGTCGCGCGCTCGCCGAGCAGATGGGTGGTCCCGACAAGGTCGCCCGCCAGCACCGTGACGGTAAACTCACGGTGCGCGAACGTGTGCAGGCGCTGACCGACCCCGGCAGTTTTCATGAGGTCGGCGCGCTGGCCGGCAAGGCGCAGTATGACGACAGCGGCCGATTGACCGAGTTCATGCCCGCCAACTGCGTGTTCGGCCGGGGCCTGATCCAGGGTCGACCGGTGGTGGTGGTGGGTGACGACTTCACCGTGCGCGGCGGCAGCGCCGATGCCACCATCCGCGACAAGCCGATCATGGCCGAGCGCATGGCCGCCGAGCTGCGCCTGCCGATCATCCGCGTCATCGAGGGCTCGGGCGGCGGCGGGTCGGTCAAGACCATCGAGACCACAGGCCGCGCCAACCTGCCGGGCGGGGTGGGCGGCACCTACCAGTACTTCCACACCACGGACAATCTGGCGCGGGTGCCGGTGGTGGGGCTGGGGCTGGGTTCCGTCGCGGGGCTCGGCGCCGCGCGGCTCACGGCCAGCCACTACTCCATCATGACCAAGAAGTCGGCGATGTTCGTGGCCGGGCCCCCGGTGGTGGCGCGGCTCGGACAGTCACTGACCAAGGAGCAGCTGGGCGGGTGGGAGATCCAGACCCGCGCCGGCGCCGTGGACGATGCGGTGGACGACGAGCCCGCGGCCTTCGCCCGCGCCGCCCAGTTCCTGTCCTACCTGCCTTCCTCGGTCCACGAGCTGCCGCCGATCAGCGAATGCAGCGACGACCCGGCCCGCCCGGTGCCGCACCTGCTGGACATGATCCCGAAGGACACCAAGGGTCTCTACAAGATGCGCCCGATCGTGGAGGCGCTGGTCGATGCAGGCAGCTTCTTCGAGATGGGCCGGCATTTCGGGCGCGGGCTCATCACCGGCATGGCGCGGCTCTCCGGGATTCCGGTGGGCATCATGGCCAGCGACCCGTTCTTCGCCGCGGGCTCCTGGGGCGCGGATGAGTGCCAGAAGATCATCCGCTTCCTGGATTTCGCCGCCACCTTCCACCTGCCCATGGTCTATATGATGGACTGTCCGGGTTTCTCGGTGGGGCTGCAGGCGGAACGCACGGCGACCATCCGCTGGGGCGTGCGGGCCATGGCGGCGATGAACCAGTCGCCGCTGCCCTTCTGCACCATCATCGTGCGCAATGCCTTCGGCGTGGCGGCCGTGGTGCAGCAGCCGGCCGGCCGCTACTCCATGCGCTACGCCTGGCCCTCGGCCCGATGGGGCAGCCTGCCGCTGGAAGGCGGAATCGAGGCGGCCTATCGGGCCGAAATCGACGCCAGCCCCGACCCCGCCGCGAAACTGGCCGAGATCGAGGAGCGGCTGCAGCGCCTGCGTAGCCCCTTCCGCACCGCCGAGACCTTCCTGGTGGAAGACATCATCGACCCGGTCCACACGCGCCGGCTGCTGAACGAATACGCACGCCTGGCACGCCGCACGCTGGAAACCGGGGCGGTGAAGTTCGGCATGCGGCCGTGAGAAGGCGCTCCGGGGCTCTGCCCCGGACCCCGGCCAGGGGCTTTGCCCCCGGCACCCCCACCAAAGGCCGAAAGGCCTTTGGAAACCGGGAGCTGAAAGTTCGGGGAAGGGGCTCAGAACGCCCGTTGACCCGACGCCCTCGTGGAGCCCCTTCCCCGAACTTTCAGAAGACTCATGGGTTCCAAGGGTCGTTACGACCCTTGGCGGGTGTCCAGAGGGCAGCGCCCTTTGGTCGGGGTCCGGGGGCCCCCCCCCCCCGAAACCCCCTCAGGCCGCTTGCGCGACCTCGCCGGCCGGCACCTGGCGGATCAGGTGGTCGAAGGCCGAGAGGGCTGCCTTGGAGCCTTCGCCCATCGCGATGATGATCTGCTTGAACGGCACCGTGGTCACGTCGCCTGCCGCGAACACGCCGGGCAGGGAGGTCCGGCCATGGCTGTCGATCTCGATCTCGCCGCGCGGGGAGAGGTCGAGCGTGCCCTTCAGCCATTCGGTGTTGGGCACCAGGCCGATCTGCACGAAGATGCCTTCCAGCTCCAGGCGGTGCATCTCGCCGGTCACGCGGTTCTTGTAGGACAGCGCGTTCACCTTGGATCCGTCGCCATGCACTTCCGTCGTCAGGGCGGAGGTGTGCACGGTGACATTGGGCAGCGAGCGCAGCTTGGCCTGCAGCACCGCATCGGCGCGCAGCTTGTCGTCGAACTCGAACAATGTGACGTGGGCCACGATGCCGGCCAGGTCGATCGCGGCCTCGACGCCGGAATTGCCGCCGCCGATCACTGCCACGCGCTTGCCCTTGAACAGCGGCCCGTCGCAGTGCGGGCAATAGGCCACGCCCTTGTTGCGGTATTCCTGCTCACCGGGCACGCCCATCTGGCGCCAGCGGGCGCCGGTGGCCAGGATCACGGTGCGGGACTTGAGCGAGGCGCCGGATGCCAGCTTCACCTCGATCATCCCGCCCGGGGTGGCGGCGGGCACCAGGGCGGTCGCGGCCTGCACGGGCATGATGTCGACCGCATAGTCGCGCACCTGCTGTTCCAGCTGCGCCACCAGCTTGGGCCCTTCGGTGTGGGAGACGGAGATGAAGTTCTCGATCCCCATCGTGTCCAGCACCTGGCCGCCGAAGCGCTCCGTCACGATGCCCGTGCGGATGCCCTTGCGGGCGGCGTAGATGGAGGCCGCGGCGCCGGCCGGGCCACCGCCCACCACCAGCACCTCGAAGGCTTCCTTCTTCTCCAGCTCGGCGGCGGCGCGGTCGGCGGCACCCGTGTCCAGCTTGGCCAGGATCTGCTCCAGGCTCATCCGGCCCTGGCCGAAGGGCTGGCCGTTCAGGAACACGGCGGGCACGGCCATGATGCCGCGGGCCTCTACCTCATCCTGGAACACGCCGCCGTCGATGGCGGTGTGCTTCACATTGGGGTTCAGCACGGCCAGCAGGTTCAGCGCCTGCACCACGTCCGGGCAGTTCTGGCAGGTGAGCGAGAAGAAGGTCTCGAACTCGAAGCTGCCCTGCAGGGCGCGGGCCTCGGCCATCACGGCCTCGCTCTCCTTCGCCGGGTGGCCGCCGACCTGCAGCAGCGCCAGCACGAGGGAGGTGAATTCATGCCCCATGGGCAGGCCGCCGAAACGGACGCCATTGTCCTCGCCCACCGCGTTGATCGCGAAGCTGGGCCGGCGCGCATGGTCGTCGCGGCGGATGTAAGTGACCTTGTCGGACTGCTCGGCCACCTCGGTCAGCAGTTCCGCCATCTCGCGGGACTTCGGACTGTCATCGAGGGAGGCGACCAGCTCGATCGGCTTCTGCAGCCGCGTCAGGTATCCCTTCAGCTGGTTCTTCAGGTTGGCGTCGAGCATGGGAAAGTCCTTGTAATCTCAGTGGAGCAGGGGGTGGGGGCCGGCGCGAACCGGCCCCCGTTTTCTTCAGATCTTGCCGACCAGGTCGAGCGAGGGAGCCAGCGTCTCGGCGCCTTCCTTCCACGCGGCCGGGCAGACTTCGCCAGGATGGCTGTGGACGTACTGGGCCGCCTTGATCTTGCGCAGCAGTTCCTGCGCGTCACGGCCGATGCCGCCGGCGGTGATCTCGACGATCTGGATCTTGCCGTCGGGGTCGACGACGAAGGTGCCGCGGTCGGCCAGGCCGGCTTCCTCGATCATCACGCCGAAGTTGCGGGTGATGGTGCCGGTCGGGTCGCCGACCATCGTGTACTTGATCTTGGAGATCGCCGGGCTGCTGTCGTGCCAGGCCTTGTGGGAGAAGTGGGTGTCGGTCGAGACGGAGTAGATCTCGACGCCCAGCTTCTTGAAGGTCTCGTAGTTCTCAGCCAGGTCTTCCAGCTCGGTCGGGCACACGAAGGTGAAGTCCGCCGGGTAGAAGAACACGACCGACCACTTGCCGCGCAGGTCAGCCTCGGTCACGTCGATGAACTTGCCTTCCTTGAAGGCGGTCGCCTTGAAGGGCTTCACTTCGGTGTTGATCAAAGACATCGCGATCTCCGGTTCAATATGGATCCATGGGCGCCGATGCCTCCGGGCCCCCTCGTAGGAAGCAGGTAGGGAGGCATCGGCGTCGACGCCATGGGTAGCGCGGTCAGTCGATAGAGGAAAGCGCAAAATTCTGATTGAATTGATCGACTGAGACGATTTATGACGGGGCCATGAAGCCCGTCCCGACCCTGCGGCAATTGCGTTACCTGGTGGCGGTGGTGGACCGCTGCCATTTTGGCCAGGCGGCCGAGGAATGCCTCGTCAGCCAGTCCACCCTCAGCGCCGGCATCCAGGAGCTGGAGGACCTGCTGGGCGCGCCCCTGCTGGAGCGCACGAAGCGCACCGTGGTGCCCACGCCCCTGGGGCGTGAGATCGCGGAGCGTGCCCAGGCGCTGCTGAAAGGCGCCGAGGACCTGGTGGATCTGGCCCATGTGGCGCGCAACCCGATGGCGGGCCCGGTGCGACTCGGCGTGATCCCGACCATCGGTCCCTTCCTGGTGCCTCGGCTGATGCCAGCCCTGCGCGATGCCTTCCCCGAGCTGAAACTGTATCTGCGGGAGGACCAGACCGCGCGGCTGCTGGCCATGCTGGACAGCGGCGAGCTGGATGCCGCGATCATGGCCCTGCCTTACCCCACGGCCGGGCTGGAGACGGCCGAGATCGTGCAGGACCGGTTCTCCGTGATCTGCCCGCCGGACCACCGGCTGTGCAGCCTGCCGCGTGCCAAGCCCGCCGACATGGCCATCGAGGACCTGCTGCTGCTGGAGGACGGGCACTGCCTGCGGGAGCACGCGCTGTCTGCGTGTTCGCTGGAGGGCGCGCGGCGCAACACCGGCTTCGGCGGCACCAGCCTGCACACGCTGGTGCAGATGGTGGCGAACGGGCTGGGCGTCACGCTGCTGCCGCAACTGGCGATCGACGCCGGCATCCTGCGCGGGCTCGACCTGAAGGTGGTGCCGCTGGCGGGCGAGAACCCGGCGCGGAGCATCGGGCTGGTGTGGCGGCGCAGCTCCGGCCGGAAGGAGACGTTCCGGCAGCTGGCGGCCGCGTTGAAGGCGGAGATGGAGCCGCTGGCGGCCTGATGCCTACCGCGCCCGGCAGAAGCACTCCGGCGCATGGTCATCCACCATCCCCGTCGCCTGCATCCAGGCGTACACGATGGTCGGCCCGACGAACTTGAAGCCCCGGGCCTTCAACGCCTTGGAGATGTCGGCCGAGAGCGGCGTGCTGGCCGGCACCGCGCCGTCGACCCGCCGCAACGGCGTGCCGTTCACGAAGCCCCAGGCGAAGGCCGAAAAATCCTCGCCCTTGTCGCGCATGGCCAGGAAGGCCTTCGCGCCGCCGATGGTGGCCTCGATCTTGGCGCGGGCGCGGATGATGCCGGGGTCCTGCATCAGGCGGTTCACGTCGGCCGCGGTGAACCGCGCCACGACCGCGGGGTCGAAGCCCTGGAAGGCGGCGCGGAACCCCTCGCGCCGCTTCAGCACCGTGATCCAGGAGAGCCCGGCCTGGAAGCCTTCCAGCATCAGGCACTCCCACAAGGCGCGCGGGTCGCGCTCAGGCACGCCCCATTCGGTGTCGTGGTACTGGATGTAGAGCGGGTCGGCGGAGACCCAGGAACAGCGCGTCTTGTTCATGTTACGTTCATGGCATGAACGGCGGCGCCTAGGCAAGCCGGCGCCTCAGCCCCAGCCCCTGCAGCGCGGTCGTGCCGGCCACGGCAACGGCCTGTACCAGCACGAAGGCCTGGCCGAGGGCGGTCGGGTGCAGCAGGACGACCACGGCCAGCGACTCCAGCACCCACAGGGCATTCACCGCCACCACCAGCCAGACCAGCCCGCGTGAGGGGCGCGTGCTCAGCCACCCCACGAACAGCGCGAAGGGCAGCAGGGCGATCCCCGCCCCCAGCAACAGCCCGCGCGGCAGGCCCAGCAGCGGCGCCAGCGTGCCGGCACCTGCCGCCAGCAGCACCCCCATGCCGAGGCAGGAGGCCGCATCCAGCTTCAGGGCAAAGCGCAGAAGGTTCATCGTCATTCTCCGTTTCAGGTTGCGATGGCCCAACCTGCGCCGGGCGCCGGACGGAAAGCGATGACCTGGCAGGTCATGGAATGCACGGCGTCCCCCGCGCTATGCCAGGGGCATGAACAACCTCTCCTTCGGCCCGCAACTGCGGTCCTGGCGCCAGCGCCGCAAGCTCAGCCAGCTTGACCTGGCCTTGGATGCCGAAACCTCGCAGCGCCATCTCAGCTGCCTGGAAAGCGGCCGCGCGCGCCCCAGCCGCGAGATGGTGCTGCGCCTGGCAGGCCAGCTGGACGTGCCGCTGCGTGAGCGCAACGCCCTGCTGCTGGCCGCCGGCTACGCGCCCGCCTTCGCCGAAAAGCCGCTGGACGCGCCGGAAATGGCCGCCGCCCGGGCCGTGGTCCAGCGCATCCTGGATGGCCACGCGCCGCACCCGGCACTCGCGGTGGACCGGCACTGGCATATGGTCGCGGCCAATGCGGGCATCGCGCCGCTGCTGGCGGGCGTGGCCGACACGTCGCTGCTGGAAGGGCGGGTGAACGTGCTGCGCCTGTCGCTGCACCCGAAGGGGCTGGCGCCGCAGATCGTCAACCTGGGCGAATGGCGCGCGCATCTGCTGGAGCGGCTGGAGCGCCAGATCCTGGCCAGCGGCGATCCGGCGCTCGCCACGCTATTGGCCGAACTCCGCCGCTATCCGGCGCCGGACCACGCGACACCGGGCGGACCCGGCATCGCCGTGCCGCTGGTGCTGGAGACGCCGCTGGGACGTCTCAGCTTTCTCTCGACCACCACCCTGTTCGGCACGCCCATGGAGGTGACGCTGTCCGAACTGGCGATCGAGGCGTTCTATCCCGCCGACGAAGCGACGGCGGCGGCACTCAGCGGAAAGTAACGCCCGCGCCCTTCGCCTCGCCCTGCACCTCGTCGTCACGCATCGCCACCTGGCCGCGGATGATGGTGGCCACCGGCCAGCCATGGCAGGTGTAGCCCGCGAAGGGCGTCCAGCCGCAGGGGCTGGCGATCCAGCTTTCCTCGATGGTGCGGTTCTTCTTCATGTCCACGACGGTGAAGTCCGCGTCATAGCCCATGGCGATGCGGCCCTTGCCCACCGCGCCATAGACGCGCGCGGGGCCGGCGGCCATCACATCGGCCAGGCGCGACAGCGACAGCCGGCCGGCGCTGACATGGTCCAGCATGATGGGCAGGATGGTCTGCACGCCCGTCAGGCCCGCGGCCGTCGCGGGCCAGGGGCGCTCCTTCGCGGCGCGGGAATGCGGGGCGTGGTCACTGCCCACCACATCGATGGTGCCGTTGGCCATGGCTTCCCAGGCGGCCTTCATGTGGCGCTCGTCACGGATCGGCGGGTTCATGACGGCATAGCCGCCGAGGCGGTCATAGGCCTCGTCGGTCTGGGTCAGGTGGTTCAGCAGCACCTCGACGCTGGCGATGTCACGCGCCTGGCCCAGGAAATCCAGCTCCTCGGCGGTGGAGACATGCAGGATGTGGCAGGGGCGGCCGGTCTTGCGGGCCAGGGCCACGATGCGGCGGGTGCCCAGCAGCGCGCATTCCACGTCGCGCCATTCGGCGTGCAGCTTGTGCGGGCCGCCGGCCTCATAGGCGGGCTTGCGGGCCTGCAGGCGGAACTCGTCCTCGGAGTGATAGGCGATGGGCCGGCGGCCGCTGCGCATCGCGCGCTCCAGGCTCGCATCGTCGGCCACCAGCAGGTCGCCGGTCGAGGAGCCGGCGAAGATCTTCACCGCGCAGACGTTCTCCTCGGTTTCCAGCCGGCCGAGATCGTCCAGGTTCTTCATGCTGCCGCCGACATAGAAGCCGATATCGGCGTAGCTGCGGCCCTGGATGTAGTCGCGCTTCCAGGCCAGCTGCTCGGTGCTGGTGATGGAGGGCACGGTGTTGGGCATGTCGAACACGGTGCACACGCCGCCCAGGATGGCGGCCTTGGTGCCGGTCGCGATGGTTTCGACCGACGGGTCGCCCGGGTCGCGCAGATGCACATGGGCATCGATGATGCCCGGCAGCACGGACAGGCCGGTGACATCGACCACTTCCTCGGCGCTCGCGCCGCCCAGGGCGCCGATGGCGGCGATGCGGCCCTTCACGACGCCCACATCGGCCTGTTCCTCACCCCAGGGCAGCACCAGGGTGCCGCCCTTCAGGATCATGTCGAAATGCGCCATCGCTCTGTCCCCGCTTCAGCAAAATGCGGGCGGGAAATTGCGCCGGGCGGGCCGGAAAATCCAGCCCTCACCCGGCCGCCATGATCAGGCGGGGCGAAACGAAGCCCTGCGTGTCGAACACCGTGTTCCCGTAATCCTGGATCGGCGGATACCAGACCCGCACCCGCGACCAGTCATTGCCGCCCGAGACGTCGAGCACCGGCTGGTCTTCCGCCACGCGCCCGCGGGAGCCGCCGCCGGCCTCGGCCCAATTGGCGTGGTCCACCCGGATCTCCCGGGCGGAGACGATGCGCCGCACCACCGACAGATGGCCCTGCGGCAGCCGCCGCGTGCGGGAGAACACCAGCACATTGCGCGCCTGCGGGTGATGCCCGCGCAGATAGCGGCCGGAGGCGGCCTCCCACCACTGCCAGGCGTCGCCGCGCAGCTCGATGCCGCTGCGCGCCCGCGCATAGGGCACGCAGGACAGATAGCCGGACCCGTAATCGGGAACGCCCGCGATGGTGGGCGCGCGCCGCACGGGCGCTGGTCCGCCGCAGGCCGAAAGCCCGAGCGTCATGAGCAGTCCCGGCAAAGCCAGGGACCTGCGCGAAACCTGATCCAAGCCATCCCCCATGGCACATCCCCCACGATGCGGTCCGCCACCCCTGGCATTCCGCACCATGTGCAACACGCGGCTTCCCCCGAAGCCGCGCCCGTGTCTTAGCACGCGTCCGGCGATTGTTCAGGCGATTTGTGGGGCGGGTGCCAGCAATTCGGCGATGCGTTCCAGCAGCACCTCGGGCGCCACGGGCTTGCGCAGCACCTGGATGGGGCCGCCATCGGCCGCGTGGTGCAGCTCGTGCTCGGCCTCGGCCACGAAGCCCGTGACCAGCACCGCCGGCAGGCCGGGGCGCAGGCGCCGGGCTTCCTCGATCAGCTTCACGCCATCCATGCCGGGCATGGACAGGTCGGTCACGAGGATGTCCACGCGCGGCTGGCGGGAGAGCATCTCCATGGCCTCGGCCGCGCCGACCGCCGCCGTCACGACATGGCCGCGGTCACGCATGCCGGCGGCCAGCACGGCCAGCACCTCGGGCTCATCATCCACCAGCAGGATGTGGCAGCGCCGTTCCTGCGCCACCGGCCGCGCGCCCAGCGGACGCGTGACGGAGGTGGCGGCCGGGGCCTGCGGAAGCCAGAGCGTGACGCGCGTGCCGTCGCCGGGGGCGCTGTGGATCTCCAGCGCGCCGCCCGACTGCTCGCAGAAGCCCTGCGCCATGGCCAGGCCAAGCCCCGTGCCCTGGCCCTTCTGCTTGGTGGTGAAGAAGGGCTCCGTCGCGCGGCGCAGCGTCTCGGCATCCATGCCCGCGCCGTTATCGGCCACTTCCAGCCGCACGTAATGGCCCTGCCGCATGCCCTGGGCATTGCCCTCCGGCACGATGACGGCGGCGGCGAAAAGCCGCAGCTCACCGCCGAAGCTGCCCATCGCGTCGCGCGCATTGATCGCGAGATTCAGCAGCACCGTCTCTAGCTGCGGCCGGTCCGCCAGCAGCGCCGGCAGGTTCGGCGGCAGCGACAGGGTGACGGTGATGGAGGCGCCGAGCGAATGGGCCAGCACCTCCCGCACGCCCTCCAGCAGGGCAGGGACCTGCACGGGCTCGGCTTCCAGATTGTCGCGCCGGGCGAAGGCCAGCAGGCGGCGCGTCACGGCGCCGCCGCGCTCCGCGGCCTCCGAGATCAGCTGGGCGATGCGGTGCAGCGCCGGGTCCTGGCTGCGCTTGCTGATCAGCCTGGCGCCGCCGAGGACGGCCTGCAGCACGTTGTTGATGTCATGCGCGACGCCGCCGGCCAGCCGGCCCAGCGCCTCCATCCGCTGGCCCTGGGCCAGGCTTTCCAGCGCCGCCTCGTTCTCGGCCCGCGCGGCGTCCAGCGCCTCCAGCGTGCGCCAGCGCTCCGCGAACAGCACGCCCAGCAGCAGGGCCGCCGCCGAGAGCAGCATGATGACGGCCGCGGCCACATAGGCGGCGCGCCGCAGCCCGTCGACGGCCGCGAGCTCGGTTTCGGTATCGAAGGCGACCACCACCACCAGCGGCGCCCGCCGCATGACGCGATAGCCGATCAGCTGCTGGCGCCCGCCCTCCGAGGGCTCCGAGACCTCAAGCTGGCCGCCGCGCGCCAGCCGGATGGCGCCGAGCACCGGGTGCGCCGCGCCCAGGCGCTGGGCGCGGCCGGGCTCACGTTCCCGCGAATCGGCCAGGATGGCGCCGTCCCGCCGCAGCAGCAGCCCCACCCCGCCATGGCCCAGATTGGTGGCGGCCAGGCGCCGGGCGATGATCAGCGGGTTCATCGACACCATGGCCACGCCCACGATGTCGCCCGCGCTGTCCCGCAGCGGGCGGGAGAAGATGAGAGCCCAGCGGTTGGTCACGCGGCTGAAGAAGGTCTCGGAGACGTAGATCTCGTTCAGCCCGGCGCGCGGGATGCGGAAATGCTCGGCATCGCCCACGAAGGCGTTGCCCGTGCCCACCGGCGCCGTGGCGGTCCAGCGCACCACCCCGTCCAGCGCCGCGATCGCGACCTGGTTCAGCGCCAGCTCGGGGCGCTGCATCTGCACCAGCACCTGCTGTTCCAGCGCCAGGCGGCCCGCCTGGTCGCCGCTTTCGATCTGCCGCTGGCGCGCGGCCAACAGCTCGAACACGCCCTCCACCTGGTCGATGACGCGGGTGATGGACTGTTCGAGGGTCTCGGCGCCCAGATTGGCGCGGGCCAGCGCGATGCTGATCGCGGAGCGTTCCTCACGCTGCACCCAGGCCAGGGTGGCCCACCAGACCGCGACCGCAACGCCCAAAGCCGCCATGGCGGCGGGCAGCAGAAGAGCCATGCGGCGGAATGCAGCGTTCACGGACCCGTTATGCCATGTGTCGGGGCGGGACGGCCAGGGCATGTTAACGCAATGACATGGCGTGCCGGCCGGTCCCATGCCAAAAAGGGCGCATGCCCGAAGAAGTCGACCCCGAAGACAATTTCGTCACCGACGATGCCTATGCGGCCGGCCGCCGTGCCTTCACGGAGGGGCTGTCCGTACTTGAGAACCCGATGGCGCAGACGGGCGACTGGGGCAAGGCGTGGTTCGCCGGCTGGCTGGATGCGCTGGCGGATGCCACCACCGGGCACGACCGTTCCAGGAGCGCCTTCCGCCGCCTGCTGCGCAAGGACCGGGCCGACCCGTTCTGAGCGGCACTGGCCAGGGGCGCGCCGCTGCTTCATACGGGCGCCATGCGCCGCTGGCTGAATGCACTCTTCGTCGACCATGCCGTGTTCCGCCTGGTGTGGCGCAACTGGGGCGTGGTGGAGCCTGGGCGGCTCTATCGCTCCAACCACCCGCTGCCCTGGCAGATCCGCCGCGCGATCCGCGTGCACGGCATCCGCACGATCGTGAACCTGCGTGGGCACCGCCAGGATTGCGGCGCCGATGCGCTGTCCCGCGCCGAGGCCGCCAGGCTGGGCATCACCCTGATCGACGCGCCCTTCGAGAGCCGGGGCGCGCCGCATGTGGACCGCATCGAGCGTTTCGCGGCCATGCTGCCCGATCTGCAGGAACCCATCCTGATCCATTGCAAGTCCGGTGCCGACCGCACCGGGCTGATCGCCGCCGTGTGGCTGCTGCTGAACGGCCGCCCGCCGGCCGAGGCCCAGCGCCAGCTTTCCCTGCGCTACGGCCATTTCGCGGCGGCGCGAACCGGCATCCTGGATGCGTTCGTCGCGCTCTATGCCAGGGCCTGGCCCAAGCCGTTCATGCAGTGGCTGCGCGAGGATTACGACGCAGCGAAGCTGCGCCAGGATTTCCGTAGCCGGAAATGGGCGGACGCCATCACGGACGGCTTGCTGCGGCGGGAGTGACGGGGATTCGCCCCCAGCAAGCTGGCTCCGGGCCCCGAGAAGGGGTTTTCCATTGGCTCTGAAATGAAAATGGCGCCCCACCCGCGAGGGTAGGGCGCCAGATTGGCGGCTGTCCGGAGGGCAGGGCCCTCCGGCGGCGATTCAGCTCAGGCCGGCGCAGAAGGCCTGGATGCGCGTGCACGCTTCCTTCAGGGCCTCGTCGCTGGTCGCGTAGCTGATGCGGAAGTGGCCGGGGAACATGAAGGCAGAGCCGTGCACCGCGGCCACGCCGTTCTCGTCCAGCAGCGCCTCGACGAAATCCTTGTCGGATTCGATCTTGCGGCCGCCCTTGCTGGTCTTGCCGATGCAGCCCGCGATGGAGGGGAACACGTAGAACGCACCCTCGGGCTTGTGGCAATGGATGCCGGCGGCCTGGTTCAGCATGTCCACGACCATGTCGCGGCGGCGCTTGTACACCACCACCATGGCATCGATGCTCTCCTGCGGGCCGATCAGCGCCTCGACGGCGGCCGCCTGGCTGATGGAGGAGGTGTTGCTGGTGGACTGGCCCTGCAGCTTGTCCATCGCCTTGATCAGCTCGACGGGCGCGCCGGCGAAGCCGATGCGCCAGCCGGTCATCGCATAGGCCTTGGAGCAGCCGTTCATCGTCACGGTGCGGTTGCGCAGGCCGGGCTCGACCTCAAGCACCGTCGCGGGCTTGAAGCCGTCATAGGCCAGCTTCTCGTAGATGTCGTCGGTGAACACCCACACGTCCGGGTGCTTCATCAGCACGTCGGTCAGCGCCTTCAGCTCTTCCTTGTTATAGGCAGCGCCGGTCGGGTTGCAGGGGTTGTTGATGATCAGCCACTTGGTCTTGGGCGTGATCGCGGCTTCCAGCTGCTCGGCCGTCATCTTGAAGCCGGCGTTCGGGCCGCAGGGCACCAGCACGGGCGTGCCTTCGGCCAGTTCCACGATGTCGGGGTAGGACACCCAGCACGGCGTCGGGATGATCGCCTCATCGCCCTTGTCGATGGTGGCGAGCAGGGCGTTGAAGATCACCTGCTTGCCGCCCGTGGCGATGATGATTTCCTCGGGCTTGTACTCGACGTTGTTGTCGCGCTTGAACTTCTCGCAGACCGCCTTGCGCAGCTCCGGCGTGCCGGCCACGTCGGTGTACTTGGTCTTGCCGTCCATGATCGCCTTGATCGCGGCGTCCTTGACGTTCTGGGGCGTGTCGAAGTCGGGCTCGCCCGAGGACAGGCCGATCACGTCGCGGCCCGCGGCCTTCAGCGCGCGGGTCTTGCCGGTGATGGTGATGGTCTGGCTCGGGGCGATGCGGTCCAGCCGCTCGGCGACAAGTTTCATAAGGGCCTCAGGACGTCGTTAAATGGCGGCGGCACACTAGGCGGCCGCCCTCCATGCAACAACCCGCCTTATCGGCGGAGCGCCTCCGCGCCCAGCGCGGAACAGCGTTTCAGCGGGCCGTCAGCGCTGAGAGGCCACCACGCGCTCGATCTCCTGCCGGACCGTGCGTTCCACGATGGCCGGCAGGTGGGTGTCGAGCCATTCCTTGAGCAGGGGGCGCAGCATCTCGCGCACCACATCCTCGATCGTCACGCCGGCCGAATTGGCGATGGGGGCGGCGCGATCCTGGGCGACGGCGCGCAGAAGCTCGCTCATGGAGGCGGCGGTCGCGGCGGCGGCGGCAGGGGCCAGCAGTTCGGAATTCGGCATGGCGGCGGGCTCCGGCGGCGGCGGGGGAGGGGGCACGGGGGCCAGGGCCTCACCGAGCGACAGGGGCATCAGTTGCGGCGGCTCGGGGGCGGGCTCGGGTTCCGCGGGCGGGGGCGCGGGCACCGGTACCAGCATCTCCTCCGTCAGCATCAGCGGCTCGGTGCTGGGCGGCGGCGGGGGCGCGGGCAGGGGCGGCTGGTCGCCCGGCGTGCCGTCATCGTTCAGGATCTTGCGGATGGAGGCCAGGATATCGTCCATCGAGGGCTCGCTGCCCGCTGCCGCCGGCTTGTCCGTTCCGCTCATCCGCGTCTCCCCGTCCGTCCTGTCAGCGCTGGGCGGAGGCTGGCGTGTAGTCGCCCCAACCCACCCAGCGGTCGCGCACGGCGTTATAATACGCCGTCATGTTGTAGGCTTCCACCGGCAGGCCGAGATCCTGGGCGGTCAGCCGCCCGATGGAGGCCGCGACCGTGTAGGAACCGGTGATGTTGTCCGCCAGGGAGCGCACGAGCGACACGCGGGCGTTCAGCAGCTCCTGCTCGGCGTTCAGCACGTCCAGCGTGGTGCGGCTGCCCACGATCGCCTCGCGCTGCACGCCGTCCAGCGCGATCTCGGCCGCGCGGATCTGCGAGCGGACCGAATCGACCTGGGCGCGGGTGCTGCCGAGGGTTTCCCAGGCGCTGGTGGCCTGCTGGGCCGCCACGCGGCGGGCGTCCTCGACCAGGGCGCGGTTCTGCTGGGCGGTCTGGCGCGCCTGGCGCACCAGGCTGTGCTCCGCGCCGCCCTGGTACAGCGGCACGGACAGGTTGGCCGTCACCTGGCCGCCCGTGGTGCGGGTGTGGGGGCTGGCGGCGTTGTCGTTGCGGAAGGCCTGGGTCGTGACCGAGACCTGCGGCAGCAGCGCGGACATCTGCACGTCGATGTTGTCGCGTGCCGCGGCCTCATCGAACAGGGCGGCCACAACGGCCGGGTTGTTCTGGATGGCCAGGCGCTGCACGTCGTCCCGCCCGCGCACGGAAAGGCGCAGGGGCTGAGGGGCGATCAGGCGCTGGGGCGCATCGCCCACCACGCGCTGGAAGGTGGCGCGCGCGGTCTGCAGCTGCCCTTCGGAGGCGGCGCGGCTGGCGCGGGCGCCGGCCAGGCGCGACTCGGCCTGCGCCACGTCGGTGCGGGTGATCTCACCCACGCGGAAGCGCTCGTTGGTGGCCTGGAGCTGGCGGTTCAGCACCTGCTCGTTGTTGATGTTGAGGCGCACTTCCTCCTGGAAGCGGATGACAGAGACATAGGCGTTGGTGACGTCGGACATCACCTGCTGCTCGGTCTGGTACAGGCGGGCGCGCTGCGCCAGCACCCGGTTTTCCGCCTGCCGCACGCTGGCGACCGTGCGGCCGCCGCGGAAGATCGGCTGCGTCAGCGTGACGCTGGCCGAGGCCGGGGTGCGTTCCTGGCGGATGGTGCCGGGGATGGGGCGGGTCACGCCGTTGATGGTCGCCACCGGGTCCCGGTAATAGAAGGAGCCGTCGACGTTGAAGGCCTGCAGCTGGCTGCGGGTGCGCTGATCAGCCGCGCCGACGCTGCCGTTCATCACCACCGTGGGGCGCCAGCCGGACAGGGCCTGGGGCACGCCTTCGTCCACCGCGCGCAGCTGGGCGCGGGCGGCCAGCAGCGTGGTGTTGTTGTTGTAGGCCTGTGCCAGGGCTTCCTGCAGGCTCTGCGCCCCGGCGGGTGCGGCCATGCCGGTGGCGAGCGCCAGAACCGGAAGAGAGGCGAACTGTGTCAGACGGCGCATGCTGTCATCCTGAACTGGGCCCCGGAGCCGAGGATTTCGTCGACGCAGATTGACGCCTGCAACGGCCGGCGCAACCCAAGTTTTATGACGGCCGTTGGGTGACCGTCACAAAGCCTGCGTAAAATGCGACCGATCGGTATCAATTACAAGGCAAAGGCCGGCTCTTTCTTCAGGCCGGGCAGGGCGGGCGCATGGGCGTCGAACAGGCGCTGCACATGGAAGCCGGCGCCGGACTTGGTGCCCAGCACGGCGCGCGGCGCGCGGCCCGGCTCGCTCAGCACCGTCACCAGCGACCCGCCATCGGCCAGCTGGGCGATCAGCGAGGCCGGGATCTCGGGCACGGCGCCGTCGATCAGGATCATGTCATAGGGCGCGCCGGCGGCGTTGCCCTCGGTCAGCTCGGCCTGGACCACGCTGGGTTGGGCGCCCGGAATGGCGGCGGCCAGCAGCGGGCGGGCGGCGGCGACCAGATCGGCGTCCGATTCGACCGCCGTGACCACCAGGCCCATTTCCGCCAGGATCGCGGCCGAATAACCCGAGCCCGCGCCGACGATCAGCGCCTTGCGGCCCAGCCGGGGCTTCGCGGCCTGGATCAGCCGGGCCAGCACCATGGGAGAGGTCAGGGCGCGGCCGGGCCCGATCGGGGCGACGTCATCGGCATAGGCCCGGGCCCGCAGGGCGGCGGGCACGAAGCCTTCCCGCCCGATGCGGCCGAAGGCGGCCAGCAGCGAAGGCTCCGTCACCTTGTTCGGGCGAAGCTGCCCATCCACCATATGCTTGCGTGCTTCCGCGTAATCCATGCCGGCCCGCCTTCAGAATTGCTGCTTCGCGTTATAGTCCCGCCAGGGGGCGCTTGACCATGGGCGCCTCCCGAAGGATACAGGCGCCCGTGAGGTCCGATGGCCGAGTGGCTAGGCACGGGACTGCAAATCCCCCAACGCCGGTTCGATTCCGGCTCGGACCTCCAATTTCCCCTCCCGCTTCTGTTCTCTAGGACGCTGTGCCGGCCGTCGGCTGGCTTGCGGTGATGGCGCTGATGCAGGCGGCGGGCGCGCGGTCGGTTCCCTCGATGCTGAAGCGCCAGCGCGTGCCGTCGGGCGTCCGCGGCTCCACCTGCCAGCCGGTCACCATCCGGGCCTGAGGTTCGGACCAGGCCTCTGACCAGCTGCCCGGCCCCTCGACCGCGCGCATCACCTGCTCGACCGAAAGGCACAGCCCCGTGGTGGTCATCAGCAGCCGCAGCGTCGTCCGCTCGGGGGTTACGGTCAGCAGGGCCTGCATCGGCAGATCCGGATATCGCAGCCAGCGTGTGCCGGGGCGGGCGGAAAGCATGGGTTGCCCGTTGGGCGTCAGCGCCTCGACCCAGCGCAGGCCCAGCAGCCGCTCGGAGCGGGCACGGTCGCTCAGCCCGCCGGGCCTTGCTGCCTCGATCAGGCGCCGCATCAGGTCGTCCGAGGCCGGCAGCGCATCGGGTTCGAGGGGAGGAAGGGGAACAGGGGCGGCCGTGCAGGCCGCCAATGCCAGGCAGATGAGAGCGGCCCGAGCCGCTCTCCCATGGCGTCGCTTCATGATGCCGTCCCCATCGATGCGGCCGGAACATAGCAGGCGATCCGCATCACATGCGCTTCACGAACGCTTTTCTGCCAAGGCGGGGTTTTCAGACCCGACAGGCACTGTTATACGGCCGCCCACGGCTGATCCGGCGTGGCGCAGCGGTAGCGCAGCGGACTGTTAATCCGTTGGTCGTTGGTTCGAATCCAACCGCCGGAGCCAGTTTTCCCAACATCACAGCATTCCTCCAGGAAGTCGTCCCTCAACCGGGATAACCGATCGGGCTGCGCATGGTCTCGATGATCGCCCGGCGCCGCTCCGTCTCGGCGCGGATGATCATGCGCCGGGTCCTAGCTCGTTGTTCTGCTCTGGCACAACCGAAGCGCCGTACCCTGAAGGCACGGCTTCTCCTTGAAATGAATGATGATGCGGGCCGGCCATTCACCATGAAATCGTCATGTCGATGATCGCAGTTGCCTTGTCGGAATCGTGTATGGAAAGGCACATTAAAAAAACTTATCGGTAATATTTGGGGTGCCGCCTCATTCGGTCGGCTTCCTCGAAATGCCTGCAAGCAGAATGGAGAGGTCATGGCCATCGCATACGCGCCCCCGCCCACCGGGAGCGGCCAGACCCTCGTGTTCGACGGCAGTGCGGAAACACTGCCCTTTTCCTATTACAGCGACGCGCTTTGGCGTTACTTCGCGACGGGCACCAATCCCGATACCGCCAATGGAATCGCCTGGAAGACCACGGCCAATGCCGTGGACCCCTGGCCCTTCGTCTACAGCGCCTATGACCTGACCGGCGGCTCCGGGAACGACGTCTTCACCACCCAGCTTTTCGGTCCGGGCAATGACCGGGTTGACGGCGGCGCCGGCGATGACAGGGTCAGCGGCACCTCCGGCGGCAATGACTATCTGGACGGCGGCACCGGCGCCGATACGCTGAACTGGACATGGAACACGGCGGTCGCGCTGTTCCTGAGCATGGCGGGCACCGTGTTCATGGTCGGCGGCACCACCTTCACCAATTTCGAGAGCCATCAGCTCACGCTCGGTACCGGCAACGACACACTGACCTTCGAGGGGGTGAGTGGTTCGGTCTCGGGCAGCTTCGCCACTGGCCTCGGCAACGACACCGTCATCGTGCGGGGCGTGACAGGCTCCGTCCGGGCCGCAATCTCCACCGGAGAGGGCGACGACACCCTCATCATCGACCACACCGCCATCGGCGTGACGAGCTTCAATGCCGGCAACGGCACCGACCGGCTGATCGCCGATCTCAGCCAGGCCAGCCGGGTGTTCATCAAGCAGGATCCGAGTTCCACGCCCAGCCTGCCCTTCAGCTCCGTCTGGCTCACCACGGCCGAGGGGCTGCAGATGGAACTCATCTACCGTTACCCGACCGGGCAGGACCGCCCGCTGCCCGAGATTATGCAACTGACCCTCAGCGCGGGTAACGACGATCTCGGGGACCTGCGTTCCTTCACCGGCCTGCAATCGGTCAACATCGATGCGGGCGCCGGTAACGATATTCTCGTCGGTGGCAGCGGCGATGATGTGATCAACGGCGGCGAAGGAACCGACAGCCTCTATATAAGCCCCCTGGCGGGCTATGCGATCAGGCTTGACCAGACGGGGCCGCAGCGGACGGCCGCGGGCAACGACACGCTGCTGAGCGTCGAGAACCTTTTTGCCTGGGGCGGGGGCGCGGCCTGGTTCATCGGCAATGCCGACAACAACATCCTGTCCGGTTCCAGCCTGGCGGATCGGCTGGAAGGCGGGGACGGCGACGACGACCTGCGCGGCGCCTCGGGCGATGACGTGCTGCTGGGCGGCGCGGGCAATGACAGCTTGAGCGGCGGCGACGGCAATGACCGCCTGTATGTCGGCAGCGGCATGGACACGGCGGCCGGCGGGGCCGGCAGCGACACGTTGTACCTGTCGGGCCCTCGCCGTGCCGGCACCAGCGCCTTCCAGACCGACGGCACCACCATCCAGGGCGGCGTCATCGTGCCTGCGCTGAAGGGCACGCTCAGCAATGCCACCGGCACCACCACATTCACCGGCATCGAGAGCTTCAGCTTCACCGACGGCAGGCTGGTGCTGGACCCCTCGGACCCCGCCATGCAGGTGGCGCGCCTGTTTCACGCGGCGCTGGGCCGCGCGCCGGACCCGATGAGCCTCAACCACTGGATCGCGCAGCGCCAGGCGGGGGTAAGCCTGGAAACCATCGGCGGGGCCTTCGTCAATTCCGAGGAGTTCCGCCTCCTCCACGGCAACCAGACCAACAGCGAGTTCGTCGCCTACCTCTACACCGATGTGCTGAGCCGCGCGCCCGACGTCTATGGCTTCAACAGCTGGCTCACTGCGCTGAACAGCGGGGCGCTTGGCCGGGGCTCAGTGCTTGCGGGCTTCACGGATAGCCCGGAGTACAAGAACCGCTTCGGCAATGAGATCGCGAGCAGCATCTGGGATCAGGATGAGCTGACGGCATCCATCGCGCGGCTGTACCAGGCTACGCTCGGCCGCCACCCGGAAGAATACGGTCTGGTCCATTGGCGCGGCCGTATGAGCGAGGGGCTCTCCTATGAGGAGATCGTGCCGGGCTTCCTGGACAGTGCCGAGTTCCAGACCGTTTACGGCGCGACGACCAACACCCAGTTCGTGTCCCTGCTGTACAACAACGTGCTGGGCCGCGCGCCTGATGCCGATGGCTATGCCCATTGGACCAGCCGGCTGGACCAGGGCCTCGAAAGCCGCGTCCAGGTAGTGATCGGCTTCGCGGAAAGCTATGAGTTCCGCGTCCACACCATGGGCTGGATCGAGGGCGGCATCGTGCTGGCATGACGCGCCCGGCTACATAACCGCTATGCCCAGAACACGCCTTCGCACGAAAGCATTGCCGCCCCGATAACCTCACCGTAACAATTGCCACGGGCGCGAACCGGAATACCGGCCCCGACCAAGCACACGGCCCAGAATTGACCGAAATGAGGTTGAGATGCGAAGCCGCCTGATTCTTGCCGCCGCAGCGGCGCTCTGCATGGCGGCGCCCGCCGTGCGGGCCCAGCAGACGAATCTGCCCAATCGCCCGGTTCTGCTGATGGGCGGATTTCCCGCCGGCACCCAGGGCGACATCTACTGGCGCCTGATCCAGGAGCCGCTGTCGC
This sequence comes from Rhodovarius crocodyli, assembly GCF_004005855.1. Taxonomy (GTDB): domain Bacteria; phylum Pseudomonadota; class Alphaproteobacteria; order Acetobacterales; family Acetobacteraceae; genus Rhodovarius; species Rhodovarius crocodyli. The sequence continues at coordinate 243,862 of NZ_SACL01000005.1, read as the reverse complement.
GCGCGCTGGGCGTGCCGGTGGCGGTGGAGGCCCGCACCGGCGCCTCGGGCAATATCGCCATGGAGGCCACCGCCCGTTCCGCGCCGGACGGCACCACCGTGCTCGCGGCCACCTCGGCCATGCTGGCCATCAACCGCGCCGTCATGCCCAGCATGCCGATCGACACCCAGACCGAGCTTGCCCCGGTAATGACGCTGTTCGAGGTGCCGAACGTGCTGGTCACCAGCACCGAGCGCCGCCCGGCCTACACCGATTGCCAGGCGCTGATCTCGATCGCGCGGGCGCGCCCCGGGCAGCTCAACTACGCCAGCAGCGGGATCGGCGCCTCGACCCACCTGGCGGCCGCGCAGTTCGCCTCGGCGGCCGGCCTGCAGATGGTGCATGTGCCGTATCGCGGCGGGCCCTTCGCCATGACGGCGCTGTATCAGGGCGATGCGGACCTGTTCTTCTATCAGTCCGGGCCGGTGCTGGATGACTGGCGCCAGGGCAAGGTGCGGCTGCTCGGCATCACCTCGGCGCAGCGCGTGCCGACCCTGCCTGAGATTCCGACCATCGCGGAGGCCTGCAACATGCCGGGCTTCGTCAGCACGACCTGGTATGGGGTTGTGGTGTCCGCCCGCACCCCGCCCGCCGTCATCGACCGGCTGTACCGGGAGATCCGGGCCGTGACCGACACCCCGGAGATGCGTGCCCGTATCGAGGGCATGGGCTTCACCATGATGCTCGGCGGCCCCGAGGACATGCGGGCGCGTCTGGCCGCGGACATCCCGCACTGGGCCCAGGTGGTCGAGCGTTCCGGCGCGCGCGCGCAATAGGCGCGAAAAAAAAGGGAGGGCTTGCCCTCCCTCAGCGCGGCAGTTCGCCGCCTTCCACCATGGCGGTGAACCAGCCGCCCGTCTCGCTGCGGTAGATCACCCAGCAGGGCTCGTCCTTGTGCTCGGGCATCAGCGCGAAGCGGGCCATCGCCTGGCCGGCGGGGGTGCGGACCGGAACGGGGACGGGCAGGATCGCGAACATTTCAGGTTTCCTTATTGGCTTCCGGGAATGGAAACGCCATCTGCGGCGCTAGGTTGCGATCCAACCGGCCTCAGGGCCGAACGTTCCGCACCTGACGCCAACAGGAGCCGACAATGGCCCATCTCACGGTCATGCATCGCACGGCCTATGCCTATAACCGGCCGGTCGGCCTCTCGCCGCACCGGCTGATGGTGCGGCCGCAGGACAGCCACGACCTGCGCCTGCATGCCGCCACCCTGACCGTGGAGCCGCCGCCCGCCGTCACCCGCTGGGCGCATGACGTGTTCGGCAATTCGCTCTGCCTGCTGGAATGGGACCCCTCGGTGCTGACGGAACGGCTCGTCATCACCTCAGAGCTGGAACTGACGCATTATCCGGCGGGCCCGGAGCTGCCCGCGGCCACGCTCGATCCCGCCGCCGAGCACTTCCCATTCTCCTACGCGATGGAGGAGGTGCCCGACCTCGCGCGCAAGGCCGAGCGCCAGACGCCCGACCCTGGTCGCGTGGTGGATGGCTGGGCGCGCCGCTTCATCCAGGGTGCCGAGAACACCGGCACGCTCGCGATGCTGGAGGCGATGACCCGCGCCATCCAGGCCGAATTCACCTATGCCGCCCGGGCCGAGGAAGGCACCCAATGCCCGGCCGACACCATCGCGCTGGGCACCGGCACCTGCCGGGACTTCGCGCTGTTGATGATGGAGGCCGCGCGCTGCCTCGGCCTGGCTGCGAAATTCGTCACGGGCTACCTCTATGACGGCGCCTCGACAGGGGTGGTGGGCGGCGGTGCCACCCATGCCTGGTGCGCCATCTACCTGCCCGGCGCCGGCTGGCTGGAATTCGACCCCACCAACGGGCTGATCGCGGGCGACAACCTGATCCGCGTGGGCAGCACCCGCATGCCCGAGCAGGCCAGCCCGATCTCCGGCGGCTATATCGGCAAGGCGGAGGATTTCTCCGGGCTTTCGGTGGACGTCACGGTCACGGTGCTGGACGGGATCGCCGCCTCGATGCCCGCCATCAGCGAGGAGATGGACGACACGGCAACCGGCCCGTCCACCTCTCCCGACAGCCCGGACGCGACCAGCGCCTGCTCGGCATCGGGCGTCGCGGCATAGACCACGAGGCGGTACGACAGGCCGCGCGCCTGCGCCATCGCGCGTGACAGGCGGTGGGTGGTCGCGTGGCTGGCCACGACCAGGATGGTGGCGTCGGCGCGCGGGCAGGCCGCGGGGTCGTCCGTGACCGGATAGCCGGCCTCGGTCAGCGCGAGTGCCACACCCGCCGCCGCCGCGCGGTCCAGCGCGCCGCCGGCCGGCAGCACCAGCAGCACCGGCGGCAGGCCCGTATCCTCGCTCGCCTCATCCAGCACGCGCAGCAGCGTGCGCGCGGCGGTGGTGGCCAGCGCGGGGGTGAAGCCTTCCTGTCCGCGCTCCGCCGCGATGCGGGCGATGGCGGGCATGACCAGGGTCTCGATCCCCTCATGCGCGCCGCCCACGGCCAGGATGCGCCCGGCGGCGCGCGCGTCGCCCGCCAGCAGCCGCTGATAGAAGCGCGTCTCGGTGGTCAGCGGCTCTCCCGCGCCCAGCATCACGTCCAGGAAGCCCAGCCCGGGCACATGCCGCCCGAGGATGACGAGGCCGGCCGTCAGCGCCGGGGCCAGCACCAGGCCCAGAGGCCCCCACAGCAGGCCCCAGAAGGCCAGCGACACCACATGGGCCAGCGGCGCGATGCCGATGCTGGCGCGATAGACCATGGGTTCCAGCCCATAGGCCGTGATCATGGCCACGATGGCGAACAGCGCGCCGGTGGCGACCGCGCTGCCCCAGCCCGGGTCGATGGCCAGCGACAGCATCAGCGGGAACAGCACCGCGAGCGGCGTGCCGATGAAGGGCACGAAGCGCAGCCCGAAGGCCAGCGCGCCCCACAAGGGCGCATTGGGCAGGCCGATGAGCCACAGCCCGGTGCCGATGACCACGCCATAGGCGCCGTTCACCGCCACCTGGGCCAGCAGATACCGCCCGAGCCGGCTGGTCGCATCGCCCATGGCGCGCGTGGTGCGGTGCATGTCCTGCAGCCCGGCTAGGCGCAGCACCCGGTCGCGCGCGTCCTCACGCTGCGCCAGCAGGAAACCCATCAGCAGCAGCGTGATGAACAGGGTGGCGACCGGCGCCAGCACCATCTGGGCCGCCGTCATCACCGTATGGAACGGTGCCTCGGGCGCCGAGGCCAGGCGCACCACCGGCTGGTTCGCCGCGGCCGGTGTATCCAGCACCGCCCCCAGGCGCCCCAGCATGCGGAACAGCCGGTCGAAGGCGCCCGTCTCGCTGCTCAACAGCGAGAGTTTCTCCCGCAGCACCGTTTCATAGCGCGGCAGTTCCGCCGCCAGCGCCACCACCTGGGTGGCGATCAGCCCGGCCAGCCCCAGGATGATGCCCAGCAACCCCAGCAGCACGGCGGAGACGGACAGCCAGCGCGGCACGCCCTTCGATTCCAGCCATTCCGCGAAGGGCAGCGCGGCAACCGTCAGCAGCAGCGCCAGCGCCAGCGGCGCCAGGATGCTGCGCCCCCAGTACAGCACCAGCACCGCGGCCAGCAGCAGCATGGCACGCACCGGCCAGGGCTCCCGCTGCTGGAAGGTGTAAGTCGGACCGAAGGGGGCCATGGGCGATCCTCTGCGAAGCGATGGATCAACGCGCGAGGTGCCGGGGGCGTTACAATGCCAAGAAGTACCGAGAGAAAGAGAAGGTGATGGCAGAAGATACCGCAACCGCGGCACCCGAACCCGCGCCCGTGGCCGTCTGGCTGCAGGCATGGAACGTGGCGACCTCGGACCAGATTTCCCTGGTGGCGGCGGGCTGTGCCTTCTACGCGATGCTGGCGATCTTTCCGGCCTTGTCGCTCGCCATCTCCATCTACGGCATCGGGTTCGACCTCAATACCATCGAGCCCCAGCTGGCCGTGCTGCAGCGGCTGTTGCCCGAATCGAGCTTCCAGCTGATTGCCGGGCGCGTGCGCGAGCTGGTGCTGACCCCGCGTGAGGATCTGAAGCTGAGCGCCGTCATCGGCGGCGCGATCGCGCTGTGGTCGGCCTCGGCCGGGGTGCGGGCGCTGCTGGGCGCGCTGAACATGGCCCATGGCCAGACCGAGGGGCGCGGCGTGCTCGCCTTCTACCTGACGGCCTTCATGCTGACGCTGGGGGCGGTGCTGGCGGTGGTGGTGGGGCTGGGCTTGCTGGTGGCGCTGCCGACGGGCCTGCACATGATCGGGCTGACCATCGGCGAATCGCTGCTGCTGCGCCTCAGCTCCCTGTCGCTGCTGCTGGTGGCGGTGCTGATCGCGATCTCGATGCTCTACCGCTTCGGCCCCAACCGGCCGCCGCGCTATTGGCGGGTGTTCTCGGCGGGGGCGGTCTCGGCCACGCTGCTGTGGCTCGTGGCCTCGGCCGCCTTCTCCTTCTACGTCACGTATTTCGCCAATTACAGCGCCATGTACGGCGCGCTGGGCGCGGTCGTGGCGCTGATGACCTGGATGTATGTCAGCGTCTACGTGATTCTGCTGGGGGCGGAGCTGAATGCCGCCATCGAGCGCTACCGGCGCCGCGCCCGGGCCTGAGGGGCGCCCTGAGGGGCGCTCAGCCCTCCGGGCCCACCGCGAATTCAGAGCGGTGGCGGCCCTCGGCCTCCAGTGCCTTCAGCCAGCGCGGCGGCTGCCCGCGGCCCGACCAGGGCGTGCCGTCGGGCGAGCGGTATTTCGGCGCCTGCTGCTTGCCGGCGTCGCTGCGCTTCTTGCGGCCGGGGGTGGCCTCGCCGAACAGGTCCTGCGGCATTTCCTCGGCGGTGAAGCCCAGCAGGGCGGCGCGTTCCTGGAACTCGCGGATCAGCGCTTCCTTGGCCTCGTGCAGCTTCTGCGTCCGCAGCTCCGAAGCGCGGGCGATCACACGCGTCAGTTCCTCGGCGCTGAGTTCGTCCAGTTCTTCGATCTGAAAGGGCATGGGCCGGTCCTGCAAGGGAATAGAACGACATGTATGGGCCTTCCGCGCGCAAACCGGAAGGCCGTGACTGTCACATGACTTGGCGGGCGCCCCGGCCGGGCCTCACGGCATTGCGCCGCTGGCCTTCAGCCGGGCGCAATTCTCGGCGCCCAGTATCGCCTCGTTGTGTTCGCCCAGCCTGGGGGCGGGGCGCGCCAGGATGGTGGGCGTGGCGGACAGGCGCGGCACATGGCCGACCATGGGCAGCCTGCCGCCCGGCATCTCCTCGTCCGGCACCTCGATCAGCGCCTCGCGCTCGGTCACGTAGCGGTCCTGCTCCAGCCGGCCCGCATCCATGATGGGGCCGATGGTGACCCCGGTGCGGTCGAAATGCTCCAGGTTCTCGGCCAGTGTCCGGCTGGCCACGAACTCCGCCACGATGGCGTCCAGCGCGTCGATGTTCTTCAGCCGGGCGGGGTTGTTCACGAAGCGCGGGTCCGTGATCAGCTCCTCCCGCCCGATCGAGCGCAGCAGCTTTTCCGTCATGCCCTGGGTGGAGGCCGAGAGGCACACCCAGCCGTCGTCGCTGGTGCGATAGGCGTTGCGGGGTGCTGTGTTCGTGCTGCGGCTGCCGGTGCGCGGCTTCAGCTTGCCCGAGATGCGGTAGTTGGCCATCTGCGGTTCCAGCACCGAGAAGATCGGCTCGAACAGCGACAGGTCGATCACCTGGCCCTGGCCCGTCATCTCCGCATGGCGCAGCGCGATCATGGCCGACCCCGCGCCATACAGCCCGGCATAGGCATCGCCCATGAACATGGGCGGCAGCACCGGCTCCCGGTCCGCGAAGCCGTTGATGGCGGCGAAGCCCGAATAGCCCTCGACCAGCGTGCCGAAGCCCGGCTTATGGGCGTAGGGGCCGGTCTGGCCCCAGCCGGAGATCCGCACGATCACGAGCTTCGGGTTGATGGCCAGCAGGGTCTCGGGCGACAGGCCCATCGCCTCCAGCACGCCGGCGCGGAAGCTTTCGACGAACATGCTGGCGGTCGCGACCAGTTCCTTCAGCGCCGCGATCGCCTCCGCATGGCGCAGGTTCAGCGTGACGGAGAACTTGTTGCGGCAGATGGTCTTCCAGCTGGTCTCGATGCCGCCCACGCGCCAGGCGCGCAGCGTGTCGCCCTCGGGCGGCTCGATCTTGATGACCTCCGCGCCGTGGTCGGCCAGAACCTTGGTCAGCATGTTGCCGGCGACCAGGCGGGAGAGATCGACCACGCGCACGCCATCCAGCGCGCCGCGGGCCGTGGGGTCGAATTGGTGCTGTTTCATTCTGCCCTGATGTTGGCGCGGGATGCGACGTCGCGGAAGCGGGCGATCTCGGTGCCGAGTTCGCGCTGATACGCATCGGCACCGGAGAAGGCGGGGCGTGCCCCCTCGGCGGCATAGATGCGGGCGACGTCGGGTTCGGTCAGCGCGTCGCGGATCGCCTCCTGCAGGGCGGCGGACACCGCGGGCGGCAGGCCGCGCGGGGCCAGCAGCCCCCACCAGATGCTGGCGGTGAAGTCGATGCCGGTGGCGGCCTTCACGGTCGGAACCTCGGGGCCGCCGGGCAGCCCGCCCTCATCCGTGTAGGCCAGGCTGCGTACCCGGTTCTCCCGCACGGCCGCTGATGCGGAGGCGATGGTGGTGATCAGCATCTGGATATGGCCGGCCAGCAGGTCGGTCACGGCGGGGGGCATGCCGCGATAGGGCACATGGTTCACCCTGACGCCGGCGGCCAGCGCGAACTGCTCCGTCACGAAGTGGTTGATGCCGCCGGGCCCGGAACTGCCGTAATCCACGCGGCCGGGATTGGCCTTCAGATAGGCGACCAGCGCGCCGATGTCGCGCGGCGGGAAATCCGGGTTGGTCAGCACGATGAAGGGCGCGCGCGCCAGCAGCGCCACCGTCTCGAAGCTGCGCTCAGCGTCATAGGGCGTGCGCTGCACGACGGCGGAGGCCGCGAAGGAGGAGGAGGTGATCATCAGCGTCGTGCCGTCCGGTGCCGAGCCTGCCACCTGGCCCGCGCCGATGGACCCGCCGGCGCCGGCGCGGTTTTCGACCACCACCGGCTGGCCCAGGCGGGATTGCAGCTTCTCGGCAAGCGGGCGCGCGATCACGTCATTGGACCCGCCGGGCGGAAACGGCACGACGAGCCGCACGGGGCGGGTGAACTGCGCCTGGGCGGTGGCGACGGCGGGTGTTGCGAGCAACCCGCCCAGCAGGGCACGACGATTCATGGGTACTTCCTCCGTTGCCCCATCATGGCGTGGGTGGGCGGGGAAAGCGAGCCGTGGGCTCAGCGCGCGATGCGCCCCGCCCATTCCAGGGCGAATACCCGCAGATGGCTCGCCAGCGGCTGATCCGGGTTTTCCCGCCCCGCATCCTGGGCCGCGACCAGCCCGGCCAGGGTCTGGCCCCCGGCCGCGGCGGCCTGTTCCAACGCGGCCCAGAAGGCCGGTTCCAGCGCCACCGAAGTGCGGTGACCGTTCAGGGAGAGGCTGCGCTTCTCCAGGTGGCGCATCAGCCGGTGGGGCCCAGCATCTGGTCGGGCCGCACCCAGGCGTCGAACTCCTCGGCCGAGAGGAAGCCCAGCCGCATCGCCGCATCCTTCAGCGTCAGCCCCTCGGCCAGGGCCAGCTTGCCGATCTTCACCGCGCGGTCGTAGCCGATATGCGGGTTCAGCGCGGTCACCAGCATCAGCGACTTGCCGAGGTTCTCGGCGATGCGGGGCAGGTTGGGCACCAGCTTGGCGACCATGTGCTCGGCGAAGCTCTCCATCGCATCGGCCAGCAGCGTGATGGACTGCAGCGTGGCCTGGATGATCACGGGCTTGAACACGTTGAGTTCCAGATGGCCCTGCGCACCCGCCACCGTGATGGTGGTGTTGTTACCCATCACCTGGGCGCACACCATGGTCAGGGCCTCGGCCTGGGTGGGGTTGGTCTTGCCCGGCATGATGCTGCTGGAAAGCCCGTCGGCCGGGATCACCAGCTCCGCGATGCCCGAACTCGGCCCGCTGCCCAGCAGCCGGATGTCGTTGCCCAGCTTGTTCAGTGAGACGGCCAGCACGTTCAGCACGCCCGACAGCTCGACGAACACGTCATGGGCGGACATGCCCTCGCCGGGCAGGTCATTGGCCTTGAAGGGCAGCTTCAGCCGGTTGGCGAGTTCCGCCGCGAAGCCGGGCGCGAATTGCGGGTGGGTGTTGAGGCCGGTGCCGGCCGCCGTGCCGCCCTGGGGCAGCACCAGCAGGCGCGGCAGCACCCCGTTCACCCGTGCCTCGGCCTGCTTCACCTGGCGGGCCCAGACGGCGAACTCCATGCCCAGGCTGACCGGCACGGCATCCATCATGTGGGTGCGGCCGAGCTTCACGATCGGCGCCCATTCCTGCGCACGAGCGTCCAGCGCCGCATGGAGCGTGGCCAGCGCCGGCAGCAGGCGCGCCGTCACCGCCTCGGCCGCCGCGATGTGCATCACGGCCGGAAAGCTGTCGTTGGAGGACTGGCCCCGGTTCACATGATCGTTGGGATGCACCGGGGAGCGGGTGCCGAGCGGCTGGCCCAGCAGCTCATTCGCGCGGTTCGAGATGACCTCGTTCGCGTTCATGTTGGTCTGGGTGCCGCTGCCGGTCTGCCAGACGGGCAGGGGGAAATCGGCGTCGCGCTCGCCGCGGATGATCTCCTCGGCCGCCTGGGCGATGGCGCCCGCGATGTCGCCCGGCAGCAGCCCCAGCGCGGCATTGGCCCGCGCGGAGGCCCATTTCTGCAGGCCCACGGCCCGGATCAGCACCGGCGGGAAACGCTCCGACCCGATGCGGAACAGCCGGCGCGCCCGCTCTGTCTGCGGGCCCCAGTAGCGGCCGTCCTCGATCTCGATGGTGCCGAGGCTATCGGTTTCCGTTCGCGACATGGGGCGGGTGCACCTTCATCCAGTGGCGCGCGATCTCCTCGCGCGTGGCGACCCATACATCGGGGCAGGACGCCACGTGATCAAGAAACCGCGCGAGGGCCATGGCGCGGCCCGGCCTGCCGACGATGCGCGCATGCAGGCCGATGGACAGCATCCGCCCGCCTTCCTGCCGCAGGATGGTGAGCGCGTCGGTCAGGTACTGCTCGAACCCGCCGGGGGCGGTGAAGCCCGGCGGCACGCCGAACTTCATGTCGTTGGCGTCCAGCGTGTAGGGGATGATCAGCCGGGGCTTGCCCGCGACATCGACGTAATAGGGCAGGTCGTCGTCATAGGCGTCGCAGTCGTAGAGGAAGCCGCCATGTTCCGCGACCAGGCGGCGCGTGTTGGGGCTGAAGCGGCCGGTGTACCAGCCGGTGGGCGCCTTTCCGGTCAGTGCCTTGATGGTGTCGTAGCAGCGGGCGATTTCCGCGCGTTCCACATCCTCGGGCACGTTGTGATAGTCGATCCAGCGCCAGGCATGGCTGGCCACCTCATGGCCCTGGTCGACGAAGGCGCGGGCGATCTCGGGGTTCAGCTCCAGCGCGCGGCCCACGCCATAGACGGTGAACGTCATGCCGCGCTGCTGGAACAGGCGCATCACGCGCCAGGCGCCGGCGCGGGCGCCGTAGTCGAACTGGCTTTCCATGCTGCGGTTACGTTCACCCAGCACGGGCGTGCCGCCGGGCACCTCGTTCAGATAGATCTCGCTGCCGGCATCGCCGTTCAGCACCGTGTTCTCCCCGCCCTCCTCGTAATTCAGCACGAAGGAGAGCGCGACCTTCGCCCCGTTGGGCCATTGCGGGTCGGGCGGGTTGGCGCCGTAGCCCTTGAAATCGCGCGGGTAGAAGGTCTTCGGGTCGGGGATCGTGGCCATCACTTGATCTTAGAGGGAAAGCTCCCGGCCTGAAGAGGGATAAGGCTGTCGCTCTTTTGCATGCCGATGTAGCGGCCGTAGGACAGGATGAGGGGCTTCCAGTAGCTGTTGCTGAACTTGACCTCTGCCACGCCGGTCGAGCTCTGAGAGCCGATCCAGTAATCGGAATTCAAAACGATCCCGACATGAGAGGCGGTTGATTTGTTTTTGGAGAAGAAAACAAGGTCGCCTGGCAGCGGGGTTTTTTCCGTTGTGAACTTTCCGCCGACCCGCAGCGCATCTGCTGTCACACGCTGAAGGGTATTGTCGCCGAAGGCCTTGTTGAACACATAAATGACGTATCCGGAGCAGTCAAAACCGGAGGTGTCGTTGCCACCATAGGTGTAGGGTGCCTTTGCTGCATCTTCATGTGCTTTCTTGGCGGCATTGATGACGATCTGTTGCGCATCGGAATTCTGGCTTTCCGAAGAACCCGACATTGCCAACGTCTCCCATCCATCGCTGCCGTTACTATAGGCTCGCCCTTTGCTCATGCACCAGTGATTGAATGAACCCCAGCTTGCCCACCACCACGGGCGACAGCACGAAGGGGTACAGGTCCGGCACGCCCATGCTGCGGTTCAGGCTGTTGACCGCGACGGTCAGCGGCACCCATGCGTCCATCAGCTCCGTGATGCTGGTGCCGGCATAGGCGTCGAAACCCACCTGGGTGGTCAGGTCGCCCTGCTTGTCGGCCCGCGGGTCGATGCCCAGGCGCAGGGATGACGCCATCTCCAGCGTGTCCACCATGTGCAGGTAATGCGCCCAGGTCTCGGCGAAATCCTCCCAGGGGTGGCAGGCGGCATAGGTGCTGACGTAGTGGTCCTGCCAGTCGGCGGGCGGGCCCTGCTCGTAATTGCGCTTCAGGGCCTCGGCGTAGTCGATGGTGTCGTCGCCGAAGACGGCGCGGCATTCCTCCAGCTTCCCGCCGTCCCGCACCAGCCGGTCCCAGAAGTAATGGCCCGATTCATGGCGGAAATGGCCCAGCAGCGTGCGATAGGGCTCGCCCATCGCGGTGCGGCGGCGGGCGCGCTCGGCATCGTCGGCCTCGGCCAGCGCGATGGTGATCAGCCCGTCGGCGTGGCTGGTCATGATCTTCTGTTCCGCATCATCGGCCAGGATATCGAAGGCGAGCCCGTTCGTGGGCGCCTCGGCGCGGCTCTGCATCGGCAGGTTGAGGCGCACGAAGCTGTAGAAGGCGCGGTGCTTCGCCACCTCGATCTTGCGCCACAGCGGCAGGTTGGCGGGGTTGGACAGGTCCGGGATGGTGCGGTTGTGGCGGCAGGCGATGCAGAAGCGTTCCGGACTGTCGGCCGGTACCAGCCAGTTGCAGCTGTCATGGGCGGCGTTGTCGCAGAAGCGCACCTGCCGGTCGGGGGCGGCCAGCGGCTTGTCGCCGTCCAGCGCCGTCAGTGTGTTCTGTTCGGGCAGGTAGCCGAGCACCGCGTCGCAGCGCACGCAGCGCGTGTTCTCGAAATGCAGGACCTGGCCGCAGTTCTGGCAGGCAAAGAGGCGCATGGCGGGGGCATCCGGGCGGGGTTCGCAGCCGGAACGCCCTGCCCGGGGGCGGGTTTCAGCCCGCCACCAAACCTTCCTGCCGCGCCTTGATCTGCATGGCCAGGATGCGGGAGTAGAAACGCGCCTGGGCCAGATTGCCGCCCATCAGCCACAGGCCCTGCTGCGCGGTGGGCTTCCACATGTTGCGCAGCTCTCCGGCCCAGGGTCCTGGATCCTTGGCGGTGCCGGAGCCGAGCCCCCAGACATGGCCGACCTTCTCCGCCACCTCGGGCGAGATCAGCTTCGCGATCCAGGTTTCCATCGGGTCGAAGCCGGTGGCATGGACCAGCAGGTCGGCCTCCAGCACCTCCCCGGTCGAGAGTTCGACGCCGTCCGGCAGCAGGCGCTTCACCGAAACCCCGCTGCGCAGGCCGATGTCGCCGCTGGCCACCAGCCCGCAGGCGCCGACATCGATGTAGTAGCCGGAGCCGCGGCGGAAATACTTCATGGAATGGCCGGTCTCGTCCTCGCCGAAATCCAGCAGGAAGCCGGCCTTTTCGAGCCCCGCGTAGAAATCCGCGTCATGCGCGCGGATCTGGTCGTAGATGCCCTTCTGGATCGCGGCCGAGAGGCGGAAGGGCCTCGAGGCCATCATGAAGTCGGCCTGTTCGGTGGTGATGCCGCTGTCCACCGCCGCCTGGGAGAACAGCTTGCCCACGCCGAACTGCATCAGCGATTCGATCTTCACCACGGTGGTGGAGGAACGCTGCAGCATCGTCACCTGCGCCCCGTGCTCCCACAGGTCCGCCGCGATGTCGTGGGCGGAGTTGTTGGAGCCCAGCACCACGCAGCGTTGCCCGGCGAATTCCGCGCCGCTGCGATAGGCGCTGGAATGCATCTGCCGGCCCCGGAACCCGGCCGAGCCCGGCAACTCGGGCATGGAGGGCGCGCCGGCCATGCCGGTGGCCAGCACCAGCTGGGTGGGGCGCAGCGTGACGGGCTTGCCCTCGCGCAGCACCTCCACCGTCCAGCCCTCGCCGTCATGGCGGGCGCTGCGGGCCTCGGTGCTGCCCCAGAAGCCGATTTCCATGATCGAGGCGTAGGATTCCAGCCAGTCGCCCATCTGGTCCTTCGGCAGGAAGACCGGGAAGTTCTCCGGGAAGGGCAGGTAGGGCATGTGGCAGGCCCAGATCGGGTCATGCAGGCACAGCGAGCGATAGCGGCTGCGCCAAGTGTCCCCGGGGCGGGGCAGCCTGTCGATGACGAGGTTGGACACGCCCAGCCGGTTCAGCCGGGCGGCCAGCGCCAGCCCACCCTGGCTGCCGCCGATGATGAGGCAATAGGGTTGCTCGGTGTCGCCGAGCGCGGCCTCGCGCGCCTGCTTCAGGTCCAGCCAGCTCTGCCGGCCGGGGTGGGCGCCGTGCTCCACCCCGCGCGGGCGGTGGCGGCCGGTGGCCTCCTCATGGCCCTTCAGTTCCTGCGCCGCGGTCAGGATCGTCCAGCCCAACCCGTCGGTCAGGCGCAGATGGCCGCGGCCGCGCGTCAGCGCCGTCTCGAAGCGGAACCAGGCCTCGGTCACGCCGGCATCGGTGCGGGCGCTGCCGGGTTCGAGCGTCAGCGTCACCGCGCCCGTCGCCGCCAGCCGGTCGCGCAGCATGGCGGCGATGGCGGGGGCGCCTTCGGCGGTCTCGATGGTCCAGGTGAAGGCCAGCATGTCGCGCCAGAAGCCGTCCGGGCGGAACAGGGCGGCCGCGCCCTCGGCGTCATGCGCCGCCAGCCGCGCGGACAGCGTGGCGAGCCATCGGCTGGCCTGTTCCTCGGCGTGCTGCGGCATGGGCTTCTCCCGGATCGTTTTCCGCCGGGATGATGCCGGGCACCCTGCGCCGGGGCAATTGAGGGGCATGGCGAAATTCGATAAAATTCCGATCAACCCGGAGGCGCCCGTGCCACAGCCGCATCGCCAGGCGCGCGGCCGCGCGCGGATGGAACAGATACTGGATGCCGCCGACGCGCTGATCCGCGCGCAGGACAGCACGGCCATCAGCCTGCAGCAGGTGGCGGAGGCCGCCGCCCTGCCCACGGCCTCGCTCTATCACTATTTCGCCACGCCCCAGGCCCTGCTGATGGGCCTGGCCCGGCGCTATGTCGCGGGGTTCGAGGCGCTGGCCCAGGCCCCGCTGCGCCACGACCGTCTGCGGCAATGGCCCGACATCTGCGCCATCCATGCCGAGAAATCCCTGCGCTTCTATCACGACAACCCGGTGGCCATGCGGCTGTTCCTGGGGCCCGAGAGCGGCTGGGACATCAGGGCCGCGGATCTGGAGGCGAACCGCCGCATCGGCGCCATCTACTGCCGCAAGCTGGTGCGGCATTTCGTCATCGCCGAAAGCCCGGCGCTGGAGGAAGCCATGGCCATTTCCGTCACCATCGCGGATGCGGTCTGGGCGCTCTCCTTCGCGCGCGCCGGCCGTGTCGAGCCCGCCATGGCCGAGGAATCGCTGCGTGCCCGCGTGGCCTATCTGCGCCTCTATGTCGGGGAGTTCGCGGAGAAACGCGCGAAGCCGCTGCCGGAATAGTGCTTGCCGGTCGCGCGGGCTTCGGCAAAACTCGAAGAAATTCGAATATGGAGCCCCGGCCGCCATGCTGGTCTTCCACTCCCCGGTCCAGGCGAAGCACCATTCGCACCAGTTCATGCGCCATGGCCGCTTCGTGCCCACCCGCGACGTTCCGGCCCGTGCGGACAACATCCTGGCCGAACTGACGCGCGACGGGCACGCCATCCATCAGGCGCGCCCCCACGGCATGGCGCCCATCGCCGCGATCCACACGCCGGAATTCCTGAATTTCCTCGAAACCGCCTGGGCGGAGTGGCGCCGGATCGACGGCGCGGCGGAGGAGGTCATGCCCTATGTCTTTCCGGTGCGCGGCATGGATTACGGCTACCCGACCCATGTGATCGCCCGCGCCGGCTACCACGCGCATGACCTCTGGATGCCGATCGGTGAGCACAGCCATGAGGCCGCGCTCGCCTCCGCCAACCTGGCCGTCGAGGCAGCGGCGCGCGTGCTGGAAGGAGAGCGCGCGGCCTATGCGCTGTGCCGCCCCTCCGGCCACCACGCCTTCGCCGACATGGCGGGCGGCAACTGCTTCCTGAACAACGCGGCCATCGCCGCCCAGCACCTGCGGCAGCGCTTCGGCCGCGTGGCGCTGGTCGATATCGACGTCCATCACGGCAACGGCACCCAGGGCATCTTCTATGGCCGGGAGGACGTGTTGTTCGTCTCCCTGCACCGCGACCCGATCGACTATCACCCCTTCTTCTGCGGCTATGCCCAGGAACGCGGAGAGGGCAGGGGCCTCGGCTACAACCTGAACCTGCCGCTGCCGGCGCGTTCGGGCGACGAGGCCTATCTGGCCGCGCTGGAGACCGCCTGCCGCCGCATCGCCGCCTATGGCGCGGAGGCGCTGGTCGTCTCGCTCGGCGTGGACGGGCATGAGGACGATCCGACCGAGGGCCTCGCCATCACCCATGACGGGTTCCGCCGCATCATGGCGCGCCTGGCCGCGCTGAACCTGCCCAGCGTGCTGGTGCAGGAGGGCGGCTACAACATCGACACCATCGCGCGCTGCGTGGGCAGCGCCCTCAGAGGCTTTGAAGGCCGGGAGATCGCCGCATGAATGCCGTGAACGAAATGGCCGCCGCCCAGGGCGTGGCCTATATGGACGGGCGCTACATGCCGCTGGCCGAGGCGACGATCCCGATCCTGGATCGCGGCTTCATGCGTTCCGACATCACCTATGACGCGCTGCATGTCTGGAAGGGACGGGTGTTCCGCCTGGCGGACCACATCACGCGGTTCCGGGCCTCCATGGCGGGGCTGCGCATGTCCCTGCCGCAGACGGATGCGGAGCTGGGCGAGATCCTGATCGAATGCGTCCGGCGCACCGGATACCGGGATGCCTTCATCATGGTGATGTGCTCTCGCGGGGTGCAGCCGCCCGGCACGCGCGACCCGCGCCTGTGCCGCAACCGGCTCTACGCCTATGCGCAGCCCTTCCTCTACATCGCAAATGAGGAACAGCGGCGCGAGGGCCTGCGCATGATCCTCTCCAAGACCCAGCGCATCCCGCCCGAGGCGCTGGACCAGCGGATCAAGAACTTCCACTGGCTGGACCTGACCATGAGCCTGTTCGAGGCCTATGACCGTGACGCCACCGCCACCATCCTGCCCCTGGCCGACGGCACGGTGACGGAGGGGCCGGGCTTCAACGTCTTCATCCTGAAGAATGGCGTGCTGGCGACCCCCGACCGCGGCATGTTCGAGGGCATCACCCGCCGCACCGTCACCGAGATCGCCGCCGACCTGCAGATCCGCTGCGAACTGCGCCCGGTGCGCGCCGAGGAATTGACCGAGGCCGACGAGATCTTCACCGCGACCACCGCCGGCGGCATCACGCCCGTGACCTGGTATGAAGGAAAACCCCTGGGCGACGGACGGCCCGGGCCGGTCACGCAGCGCATCCTGGATCTGTATTGGAAGCGGCATGAGGATGACGCGCTGAATACGGCGATCGAGTACTGATCGGGGGCTTTGCCCACGGGGCCCACCATTTGAGGGGCTCTGCCCCTCAAGCTCCCCGCCAGGAGATAATATCTCCTGGACCTGATATCAGTTTGGCGCCTTACCTGGGCAGGTGGGGCGCCATATTTATTATAATAATCAACGCTATCAGAGTTTTGTGCCAAATCCCCGGGGTCCAGGGCCGCTACGGTCCTGGCGGGGTCGCAAGGGGCAGAGCCCCTTGCTGGGGGCCGGGGCAACGCCCCGGCCTAGAAACTCGCCGCCACCTGAAAAATCACCCTGCGCCCCGGCAGCAGCACTTCGTTCCGCTTGAACGACACCGCGTTGCGCATGTCGGCATCCAGCAGGTTGCGCCCGATGACGGACAGGGTGATCTGCCGTCCATCAGCCACCGGCAGGCTGTAGCCCAGGCGCGCATCCAGCGAGTCATAGCCGCGCGTGGCCGTGTCGTTGGCGCCGAAGCGGTTCTGGTCGAAGGCGTGGATGTAGTCTACCGCCGCGTTCCAGCTGGGGCTGCGCCAGTAGGCGCCGGCCCCCAGCCGGTGCGGCGGAATGCGCGGCACGTTGCCGCCGCCGGTGAACTCGGCCCGCACGAAATCGTAGCGGCCCGAGATACCGGCCACGCCCTGGCCCGCGCGGTACAGGTCGAGCTCGGTCGTCAGCTCCAGCCCGTAGAAGCGGGCGTCGCGCTGGCCATAGACGGTCTGCTGGAACTCGCCGCCCGGGGCTGCCACGCAGCTGTCGAACTCATGCCCGCAGGTGTTCCCGGTCAGGCCGCGATAGATGAAGTTGTTGTAGTGGGAGAAGAAGCTGCTGGCATCGAAGCGCCAGGCCCCCACCCGCCGCGCTAGGCCCAGCTCGATCGACAGCGCCGATTCCATGCCGAGATTCGGGTTGCCGATGTCGAAGGTGCCCGAGGCATGGTGCGACCCGCGTGAGAACAGCTCGGCCGCACTCGGCGCGCGCTGGCTGTACTGGCCGGTCAGGCGCAGCTGCATGTCGCGCGGCAGGTCCTGCAGCACGCCCAGGCTCAGGCTGACGGGCACGAAGCCGCGGCTGCGCGAGATCGTGCCCGGTTCCTCGCCGGTGGGCAGGTAGCCTGCGGGGAAGGCCGCGGTGGAACCGCCCACGCGCACGCCCTCGATGCGGGCTGCGGCCTGCAGGCGCGTGCCGGGGCGCAGCGCCAGCTCCTCGAAGATATAGGCCGCGTAGCGGTCGGTGCTGTTGGGCGGCAGGAATTCCAGTGCCTCGCCGGTGGTGCGCAGGGCCTCGCGCTCATAGCTCAGGCCGAAGGCGCCGGTCAGCTCGCCGAGAGGCGTGGAGACCGGCACATGGCGCAGCTCCACGCGGCCGTCCCAGCCCTGGCTGCGAAAGCCGCCATGCACCACGCGGGCGAGCGGGCCATGGTCGTCGCCTTCCGCGTGGTCATGCTCCTCCAGCCCGATCTCATTGTGGCTGTAGCGCGTGTAGCCAAGGCGGAAATTGACCGCGCTGATGAAGCCCCCGGCGGGGCGGAACTCGCCCTGGGTGGCCCAGCGGAACTGCTCCATGTCGATGGAGGTGCCGAGCGCCGCCGACTCGCCGCCGGGAATGCCGTACAGGCTGCGGTACTGAGAGACCGAGCTGCCGATATAGCCCTGGTCGAAGATGTAGCTGAGGCCGAGCCCGAAACTGTCCGAGCGCACGCCGCTGTTGGCCTGCCCGCGCCCGCCGGGGATGCGGTAGTCGTTGGTATAGCGGCCGGACATGTCGCCGTTCAGCACGAAGCCGCCCGCGCTGACGGTGGCGCCCAGCGCCCCGCCCCAGCCGTTCAGCCCGGTGTCGTACTGGCCGAGCGCGCGGCCCGAGACGGCGCGCTGCGGCAGTTCCGTCGCGATGCGGTCGGTGATGACGTTGACCACGCCGCCGATCGCCTGGCCGCCCCAGCGCAGGGCGGCCGGCCCGCGGATCACCTCGACCCGGCCGGCGGAGAGCGGGTCCAGCGGCACGCCGTGGTCCTCGCCGAAGGCCGACGCGTCGCCGGCGGCCAGCCCGTCCTGCTGGATGCGCACGCGGTAATTGTCCAGGCCGCGGATCACGGGGCGGCTGGCGCCGGGCGCGAAGGTGGTGGCCGAGATACCCGGCTGGTCACGTAGCGCATCACCCAGTGAGGCCGCGCCGGTGGCGTTCAGGGTGGGCCCGTCCACGGTGGTGACGGGCGCGAAGCTGCCGCCGGAGGCACCAAGCGGGCTCGCGGTCACGTCGGTTTCGGGCAGGGTCACGGCCTGCTGCGCGGCGGCCGGCAGGGCGAGAAGGGCAATTCCAGCGGCGAGCAGGCCGGCGCGGCGGTGCGGCTGCATGGCAACCTCATGTAATGTTATATCGTCGTGTTATGGTATATTGTTTCATCCTGCAAGCGGGCCGAAACGAAATCCCCGCCGCCGAGGCGGCGGGGACGAATGTTCAGCCCGGGGTGATGCCGGCGTCGCGGATGATGCCCGGCCACAGGGCGATCTCGTCCTTCAGGCGCTGGTGCAGGGCGGCGGCGTCGCCATCCATCACCACCACGCCCTGGGTGACGAAGCGGGCCAGCAGCTCCTCGTTCGTCAGCGCCTTGCGCAGCGCGTTGTGCAGGCGGGTCTTGATGGCCTGGTCGGTGCCCGGCGGCGTGAACAGCCCCTGCCACAGCGCGCCGGCACAGCCCTGGTAGAACTCGGACACCGAGGGCAGGTCCGGCAGGCTGGGGATGCGGGCAGGGGCGGAAATGGCCAGCAGCTTCGCCTTGCGCTCCGCCACCAGCCCCGCGATGTCGAGCGGCGTGGCGTAGAAGCAGTCGATGCGCTCGGCGCGCAGCTCGATCAGCGAGGGCCCGCCGCCGCGCAGCGGGATATGCGTCATCTTCGCGCCGGAGCGCTGGAGCAGCAGCTCCGTCAGCAGGTGGTTCACGGAGCCGCTGCCCGAGCTGCCGTAGTTCAGCACATCCGGCTGCTGCTTCGCCTTGTTGATCAGCTCCGCCAGCGTGTTCACGCCCAGGGTGGGGCGCACGGCCATGGCGAAGGGGATGTAGTAGATCTCGCCCACGGGCTCGAGCGCGGTCAGCGGGTCGGCCGGCGTGGCGCCGGGCGTCAGCGCGACGTTGATCGCCAGGCTGTTGGTGCCGACCAGCAGCGTGTAGCCGTCGGGTCGCGCCTGGGCGACGGCGGTGTTGGCGATGGCGGTGGCGGCGCCGGAGCGGTTCTCGACCACCACCGGTTGCCCCAGCTCCCGCGACAGGTGCGGCGCGATCAGGCGCATCACCACATCCGTGGCGCCGCCGGGGGCATAGCCGACCATGAGGGTGATGGATTTCTCGGGATAGGCGGCGCGGGCGATGCCCGGCAGGGCCAGGACGCCGGCGGCGGCCGGCAGCAGATGGCGGCGAAGCATGGACTCATCCTCTGGTGCAACGTTTGCGCGGACCTTAGGCCCAGCCGCCGCGCACGGAAAGGTGTCGGCCCGCATCCCGAATTCGTGTCATGACCCGGCCGCCGGCAATGGCGCAGCATGGCTGCATGTCCGCGAGCTTCACCCCCGCCTGGTTCGAAGGCCTACCGATGTTCCGCCAGGGCGGCGCGGCACGCGTGGTCATCATCGACAACCAGGTGCTGAGTTACCGGCTGCTGGACGGCCGCTCGGACGAGGTCTTCAACTTCCTCTTTCAGGACCCGCGCATCGTGCTGCAGATCGGCGGCCAGACGATGGACGAGACGCTGCATTCCGTGGCGGTGGACGACACGGGCCTGGAGCACGACCGGCGCGGCCGGCCCACGCGGGTCGGTCCCGAGACCTATCGCCCCGGCCTGCCGGCAGCGCTGAACCAGCGCATGTGGGAACAGCAGGGCGCGCTGGTGGCGCAGGGCAAGCTGTTCCTCGCGCGGTCCATGCTGCCCGCGCAGCGGCTGGTGTTCGATGTGCTGGCGCCGATGATCCATGCCGCCTGCGGGCGGCGGGTGGGGCCCAAGGATGCCCGCGTGGTGGCCGATGCGCTGGCGCGGCGCATTCCGCTCTACAGCCTGGACAACCGGCTGAGGGACGGACTGGCCGTCGGCCTGCTCAACCAGGCCCTGGCGCGGGAACTGCAGCGGCTGGGGCTCGACGGCTTCGCGGCACGCCTGTTCGTGGGCTGACCATCAGCACGCTTGCGTGTGACAGCCCAGGGGACTACATAGCCGTCATTCCATCCATCGCGGTCTGCATGGGGGTGGCTCCTCCGGGGCCGCCCGGTTCGGGCTTGGATGGTCGTTAAGCCTTACTGGATCAGTCATTTGTCTGCCGAACGCCCCATTCACGATGGCCTTGAGGGCCGCATCGCCGACAGCATCGCGCCGGGCATCGAGGCCCTGGGCTACGAGCTCGTGCGCGTGCAGGTCAGCGGCAAGGAACGGCCCGTGGTGCAGATCATGGCCGACCGCACGGACGGCGCGCCCATCACAGTCGAGGATTGCGAGACCATCAGCCACCAGGTCTCGGCCGTGCTGGATGTCGAGGATCCGATTCGCGGCGAATGGATGCTGGAGGTGTCCTCCCCGGGCATCGACCGCCCGCTGACCCGCATCAAGGACTGGGTACGCTTCACCGGCCACATCGCGACTGTCGACCTGATGGTGCCGCAGGATGGCCGCCGGCGCTTCCGCGGCGTGATCCTGAACGCCACGCCCGAGAACGCCCATCTGCGCCTGGACGAGGGCGGCGAGGTGGAGCTGCCGCACGGCAACATCCGCCGCGCCAAGCTGGTGCTGACCGACGAACTGATCGCCGCGACGGCCGGAAAGGCCCCGGCCGGCGAGACCGAGCTTTCCGCCGAGGCGGAAGACGAATCCATCCCATCCGCGCCCCGGCGCGCTAAGAAGCCCGCGCCCAATGGCGCGCGGAAGTTGAAGGAGCACTGACCATGGCCGTGGAAGTCAGCATTCCGCGCCCCGAGCTGCTGTTGGTGGCCGACGCCGTCGCGCGGGAGAAGATGATCGAGCGCGAGGAAGTGCTCGAGGCGATGGAACAGGCCATGGGCAAGGCCGGTCGCGCGAAGTACGGCCTGGAGAAGGACATCCGCGCCACCATCGACCGCAAGAACGGCGAGGTGAAGCTCTCCCGCTGGACCGAGGTGGTCGAGGAAGAGCCGGTGGAGAACGAGGCGACGCAGATGCCCCTGCGCATCGCCCAGAAGGTGAAGCCCGGCATCAGCGTCGGTGAATTCATCGTCGATCCGCTGCCGCCCATCGATTTCGGCCGCATCGCCGCGCAGACCGCCAAGCAGGTGATCGTGCAGCGCGTGCGCGAGGTCGAGCGCAAGAAGCAGTTCGACGAGTACAAGGACCGCGTGGGCGAGGTCATCAACGGCGTCGTCAAGCGTACCGAGTACGGCAACCTGATGGTGGATCTCGGCCGCGCCGAGGCGCTGCTGCGCCGCGACGAGACCATCATGCGCGAGAGCTTCAAGAACGGCGACCGCGTCCGCGCCTATATCTACGATGTGCGCGAGGAAACCCGCGGCCCGCAGATCTTCCTGTCCCGCACGCATCCTGGCTTCCTGGCCAAGCTGTTCGCGCAGGAAGTGCCGGAGATCTACGACGGCATCATCGAGATCAAGGCCGTGGCCCGCGACCCGGGCAGCCGCGCCAAGATGGCCGTCATCAGCCGCGACTCCTCCATCGACCCCGTCGGCGCCTGCGTCGGCATGCGCGGCAGCCGCGTGCAGGCGGTGGTGGCCGAGCTTCAGGGCGAGAAGATCGACATCATCCCCTGGAGCCAGGAATCGGCCACCTTCATCGTGAACGCCCTGGCGCCCGCCGAGGTGAGCAAGGTGGTGCTGGACGACGAGGAGCGCCGCGTCGAGGTGGTGGTGCCCGACGACCAGCTGAGCCTGGCCATCGGTCGCCGCGGCCAGAACGTGCGTCTTGCATCTCAGCTGACCCGCTACGATATCGACATCCTGACGGAGGCCGAGGAATCGGAGCGCCGCCAGGAGGACTTCCGCAAGCGCACCGGCCTGTTCGTCGAGGGGCTGGACGTGGATGACGTGATCGCCGGCCTGCTGGTGCAGGAAGGCTTCACGACCATCGAGGAAATCGCCACCGCCGAGGATGACGAGCTCGCCTCGATCGAGGGCTTCGACGAGAACGTGGCCGCCGAGCTGAAGCGCCGTGCCTCTGAGTGGCTGGAGCGCGTGGAGGCGGAGAACGACCAGAAGCGCCGCGACCTGGGCGTGGAGGATGCCGTCGCCGAGTTCGACGTGTTCACCTCCGCCATGCTGGTGACGCTGGGCGAGAAGGGCGTGAAGACGCTGGACGACCTGGCGGACCTGGCCGGCGACGAGCTGGTCGAGATGCTGGGCGAGGGCGCGATGGACGAGGAGACGGCCAACGCCGTCATCATGGCCGCGCGTGAACATTGGTTCGAAGGTGGGGCCGAGGGTGAGCAGCCCGCCGCCGACGCCTGACGCCGAGGGCGGCGAGCCCAAGGGGGACGAGCCTGACGAGCCCGAGATGAAGGGACCGCTGCGGCGGTGCCTGGCCACTCGGGAGGTCCTGCCGAAGGAAGCGATGATCCGCTTCGTGGTGGGGCCGGAGAACCAGGTGGTGCCTGACCTCACGGGGCGCCTGCCGGGCCGGGGCATGTGGCTGAAGGCCGATGCCCGGGCGCTGGAGACGGCCCTGAAGAAGGGTGGATTTTCCCGCGCCGCGAAGGGCGGGGTGAAGGTGCCGGACAATCTGGCGGAGGTGCTTCGGTACCTTCTGTCGGAGCGGCTGGCGGATCTGCTGGGCATGGCCCGTCGCGCCGGTGCGGCGGTGGCGGGCTTCCAGAAGGTCCAGGAATGGCTTCAGGCCAAGCGCGTGGGCGTGCTGGTCGAGGCAACCGATGGCAGCGAGGCGGAACGCGCGCGGCTGGTCGGCAGGGCGGAACTACCCGTTGTGGTGGCGCTGCCCAGGGAACGTATGGGCCAGGCCTTCGGGCGCGAGGCGGCGGTACACGTCGCGATAGCACCCGGGAAGCTGGCGGATGCGATCCGGCAGGAAGCGTCGCGCCTCTCGGGCCTCTCGCCCGCAGATTGAGCGGCAGTCATGCAAGGCGCGCCATTGCGAAGGGCGTGCTTAAGG
This sequence comes from Rhodovarius crocodyli, assembly GCF_004005855.1. GTDB lineage: Bacteria > Pseudomonadota > Alphaproteobacteria > Acetobacterales > Acetobacteraceae > Rhodovarius > Rhodovarius crocodyli. Next base: position 220,786 of record NZ_SACL01000005.1, on the reverse strand, counting down.
TTTAGGGCAATCCCCGACTGCGGTCGGGCAGTACGGATCGGGCGAATACCAGCGAATGAGCAATCAGAACGACCAGGATGCGGCCAAGAGCCGCCTCAGCCTTCGCCCCGGTGGGCGGCTGGAGCTGGGCAAGACGGAGGCTGCCGGTTCTGTCCGGCAGAGCTTCAGCCATGGCCGCAGCAAGGTGGTGCAGGTCGAGGTTCTGAAGAAGCGTACCGTCACGCCCGGCGCACCCCCCGCCAAGCCGGCGCCCGCGGCCCCCGCCGCGCGCTCGCCGTCCTCCGGCCAGCAGGCGCCGCGCAACAGCTCGCCCGCGCCGCAGCAGCCCGCCGGCCGCCCGCTGACCCAGGCCGAGCAGGCGATCCGCCAGCGCGTGCTGGAGGAGCAGCGCAAGGTTGAGGCCCAGCGCCAGCGCGAGGAGCGTGAGCGTCAGGCCCTGATGGTGCGCAGCGCCGCCGAGGAAGCGGCCCGCCGCGCCGAGGACGACGCGCGCCGCGCCGAGGAAGCGCGTGAGCGCGCCGCCGACGAGGCCCGTGAGCGTGCTGCCGCCGAGGCAGCCGCGCGCCGCGCCGCCGAGGAATCGCGCCCCGCCGCACCCGCACCCGCCCCCGTCGAGGCCGCGCCGCCGCGCCCCGAGCCCGCGCCCCCGGTGCGTGCCGAGGCCCCGCCGCCGCCCGTGCGCAGCGAGGCGCCTGCCCGCAGCGAGGCGCCCGCCCCGCGCGGTGATTTCCAGCAGCGTGGCGATTTCCGCCGCGACGACCGTGGCCCGCGCCCCCAGGGCGGCGGTGGCTATGGCGACCGCTCCGGCCCCGGTGGCGGCGGCTATCGCAATGACGGCCCGCGCCCCCAGGGCGGCGGCGGCTATGGCGATCGCTCGGGTCCCGGTGGCGGCGGCTATCGCAATGACGGCCCGCGCCCGCCGCGTGAAGGTGGTGCCGGTGGCGGCTATGCGCCCCGTCCCCCGCGTGAGGGTGGTGGCGGCTATGGCGCGCCGCGCCCGCAGGGCGGCGGTGGCTATGGCGACCGCTCCGGCCCCGGCGGCGGTGGCGGCTATCGCAATGACGGCCCGCGTGGCCCGGGCGCTCCGCGCCCGGCCGGTGGTGGCTATGGTGACCGTTCCGGCCCTGGTGGCGGCGGTTTCGGCGGCCCGCGTCCGCCGCGCCCCGATGGTGCCGGCCCGGTCGGCCGTCGCCCCGTAGGCTCGCCTTCTTCTCCGCCGCCTCCGGGTGCGCGCCTGTCCTTGCGTGGTCCCGAGGAAGGGGGCGCGACCGAGGAGGAGCGCCGCCGCCGCGCGGCCCCGCCGCCGCGCAAGACCACCACGGTCCCGCCCCGCAAGAGCAGCGCCCCCCAGACGGCCGAGCGCCGTTCGGGTCGCGGCATCGACGTGGCCGCCGCGATCGAGGGCGAGGACGAGCGTTCGCGCTCCATCGCCAGCGTCCGCCGCGCCCGTGAGCGTGAGCGCCGCCAGCAGGAACTGGCGCGCCTGCGCTCCGGCCAGGAGCGCGTGGTGCGTGAGGTCATCGTGCCCGAGACGATCACCGTCTCCGAGCTCGCCAACCGCATGGCCGCCCGTGGCGGCGACGTGGTGAAGGCGCTGTTCCGCATGGGCGTGATGGCCACCCTGACCCAGAGCATCGACGCCGACACGGCGCAGCTGGTGGTCGAGGAATTCGGCCACCGCGTGAAGCGCGTCGCCGACTCCGACGTGGAGATCGGCCTGGAAGGCGAGACCGACGAGGATGGCGAGCTGATGCCGCGTCCGCCCGTCGTCACCGTCATGGGCCATGTCGACCACGGCAAGACCAGCCTGCTCGATGCGCTGCGCCGCACCGACGTGGCCGCGCGTGAGGCCGGCGGCATCACCCAGCACATCGGCGCCTACCAGGTGCAGATGAAGAACGGTGAGCGCATCACCTTCCTCGACACCCCGGGCCACGAGGCGTTCACTGCCATGCGTGCCCGCGGTGCCGGCGTGACCGACATGGTCGTGCTGGTGGTCGCGGCGGATGACGGCGTGATGCCCCAGACGGTCGAGGCGATCCACCACGCGAAGGCGGCCGGCGTGCCGCTGATCGTGGCGATCAACAAGATCGACAAGGACGGCGTGAACCCCGACCGCGTCCGCAACGAGCTGCTGCAGCACGAGATCGTGGTGGAGGAGCTCGGCGGCGACACGCAGGAGATCCAGGTCTCCGCGACCAAGGGCATCGGCCTCGACAAGCTGGCCGAGGCGATCAGCCTGCAGGCCGAGGTGCTGGAACTGCGCGCCAACCCGGACCGCATGGGCGAAGGCACCGTGATCGAGAGCAAGCTCGACCGCGGCCGTGGCCCGGTGGCAACCGTGCTGGTGCAGCGCGGCACGCTGCGCACCGGTGACAACGTGGTGGCCGGCGCCGAATGGGGCCGCGTCCGCGCGCTGGTCAACGACAAGGGCCAGCAGGTCAAGGAAGCCGGTCCCTCGGTTCCCGTGGAAGTGCTGGGCCTGTCCGGCGTGCCTTCGGCCGGTGAGCCGCTGGTGGTCGTCGAGGACGAGAGCCGTGCGCGTGAGATCAGCGAGTTCCGCCAGCGCAAGGTGCGCGAGAAGGCCGCTGCCGCCCTCACGGCAGGCCGTGGCAGCCTGACCGACATGCTGGCCCGCATCCAGGCGGGTGAGCAGAAGGAAGTGGCCGTCGTCATCAAGGCGGACGTGCAGGGCAGCTCCGAAGCCATCACCGTCACGCTGGGCAAGCTCGGCAATGACGAGGTGAAGGTGCGCGTTCTGCACTCCGGCGTCGGTCAGATCACCGAATCCGACGTGCAGCTGGCCAAGGCGTCCAACGCCATCCTGGTGGGCTTCAATGTCCGCGCGACCACCCAGGCGCGTGAGATGGCGAACCGCGACGGCGTCGACATCCGCTACTACTCGATCATCTACGAAGTCGCCGACGACGTGGAGAAGATGGTGAAGGGCAAGCTGGCCCCGATCCACCGCGAGAAGTTCATCGGCTACGCGCAGATCCTGCAGGTGTTCGAGGTCAAGCGCCTCGGCAACATCGCCGGCTGCCGCGTGACCGAGGGCGTGGTGAAGCGTGGCTGCGGCTTCCGCCTGCTGCGCGCCGGCGTGGTCATCCACCAGGGCGAACTCGCCACGCTGCGTCGCTTCAAGGACGACGTGAAGGAAGTCACCTCGGGCTACGAGTGCGGCATGTCCTTCAAGAACTACAACGACATCCGTGTCGACGATCAGATCGAGTGCTTCGAGGTCGAGACCGTCGCGGCGGAATAGTCCTTTCGCCTATGCTAGAGAGGGGGGCGCCCTTAGGGGCGCCTTTCTCGTTTCTGGGGCCCTGAGGCCCCGAGGAGTTTGAGATGAAGCGCCGTACCCCCGGCGAGGGCCCCAAGGGCCCGTCCCAGCGCCAGCTCCGCGTCGCGGAGGAAGTGCGCCACGCCCTGTCCGCGATCTTCGCGCGCGCCAACTTCCGCGACCCCGCGCTGGATTCCATCCGCGTGACGGTCACGGAGGTGCGCGCCTCGCCGGACCTGAAGCACATGACCGCCTTCATCAGCGGCCTGGGCCGCGACGTGACGCCCGAGCATTTCACCGCCCTGCGCCACGCCGCCCCCTGGTTCCGCACCGAGGTGGCGCGCGCCGTGCGGCTGAAATACGCGCCCGACATCCACTTCCAGAACGACAGCGCGCTCGACTACGCGATGAAGATGTCTGAAGTGATGCGCCGGCCTGAGGTGATGCGCGATCTGGAGAAGGACGGGGAATAGGCCCCGCGCCTGGTTCGTGGCAGCATCGGCTGCGATACGAATCACGGAGTTTCCATGCGCGACGTGCTGGATGAGCTGCTGGGCATCGCCCCCGGCTCCCGCCTCGATACCCTGCGCGCCCTGCGCCCCGACGTCCGCGCGGCGGGCCAGGGCAGCGAGGCCGCGATCTTCGAGGCCCCCTCGGGCCTGACCGCTGCCGAGCGCCATGCCGTTGCCCGCCAGGTGGCGCTGTGGAACGACTGCGCGGCACTTGCCGAGCACCATGCCGCCAAGGCCGGCGACAGCCCGCGCCTGCCCGCGCTGCTGGCCCATGCCGAGATGCTGACCCTGCGCCCGCATGAGGCGAACCCCGGCAAGCTGGCCCCGCTGACGGCGGCGGGCCTGGCGCCTACGGACATCGTCATGCTCTCCCAGCTCATCGCCTTCGTGAACTACCAGACGCGCATGCTGCATGGCCTGAAGCTGCTGGAGGGCGGGGTATGACCGTGACCAACACCGCCGATTTCGGCTTCACCTCCGACACGCTGGACTGGAAGGCCTGGCTGCCGGTGCTGGACGTGGCCAACGCCACCCCCGACCAGGCCAAGGTGCTGGACGAAAGCCACCCCAAGGCCAAGACCAGCGACTACTACCTGCTGCTGGTGCAGGAGGCCGAGGTGCTGCGCCAACGCAGCAAGCTGTTCAACACCATCATGTACGGCCCGCGCGGCGCCTCCCGCCAGGATCGTGAGCTCGCTGCCTCGGCCGAAAGCCGCATGAACGGCTGCCCCTACTGCCTCTCCGTCCACGCCCAGCGCTATGTGCAGCTCAAGGGCGACCCGGCACTGATGGAACGGCTGGTGACCGAGGGCAACGGCGCCGAAATGGACGCGCGCTCCCGCGCCATCGTCGACTTTTCGGTCCGCCTCTCCGAAACCCCCGCGGCCGCCACCGCCGAGGATGTCGCCACCCTGCGCGGCTTCGGCCTGAAGGATGAGGAAATCCTGGACATCATCGCCTCGGTCGCGATGTTCGCCTGGGCCAACCGCCTGATGCAGACCCTGGGCGAGCCGGTGAGGTTGGCGGGGTAGGGCGCGTTCGGGGGCCTTGCCCCCTGACCCCACCGAGGGGCTCTGCCCCTCGGCACCCCGCCAAAGGCCGAAAGGCCTTTGGAAACCGGGAGCTGAAAGTTGGGGGAAGGGGCACAGAGCGCGCTCTGACCCCGCGCTCGTCTTCAGCCCCTTCCCCAAACTTTCAGAAGACTCAAGTGGGTCCAGGGGCCACAGGCTCCTGGCGGGGTTTCAAGGGGCAGCGCCCCTTGATGGGGGCCGGGGGCAAGGCCCCCGGAGTGCGCCTCACCCCGCCAGCTTCATCAGCCCGTCCAGTGCCACGCTGCCGGTGGGCAGGCAGACCAGCGGGTTGATTTCGGCTTCTTCCAGTCGGTCGCCCAGCGCCACGGCCAGTTCCGAGAAGCGGGCGATGGTGGCCGCCACCGAGGCGAGGTCCACCTTGGCCGAGCCCCGGAAGCCATCCAGCAGCGGGAAGGATTTCAGCGAGCGCAGCATGGCCTCGGCGCGTTCGGCGGAAACCGGGGCGATGTCGAGCGCCACGTCTTTCCAGAGCTCGGCCTGCACGCCGCCGAGGCCGACCAGCACGGTGGTGCCGAATTGCGGGTCGCGGCGGGCGCCGACGATCAGTTCGGGGCCGCGCTCGGCCATTTTCTGGACCAGCACGCCATCGATGCGCGCATCGGGGGCGTGGGCCTTCACCGAGGCGATGATGCCGTCATACCCCGCCCGCACCGACTCGGCGTGGGAGAGGTTGAGCTTCACGCCGCCCACCTCGGTCTTGTGGGCAATGTCGGGGCTGTCGATCTTCAGCACGACCGGGTAGCCGATGCGCCCGGCGGCCGCGATCGCTTCCTCGGCCGAGGTCGCGCGGATGTCGGGCATGGCCGGCAGGCCGGCGGCGGCGAAGGCGGCTTTGGCCTCGGCTTCCATCAGCGTGCGGGCGCTGGCCGGGATGGCGGCGGCGGCCTGGCGCGCCGCCTCGCCCACGCCCGGGGCCTGCGCAGGCGCGCCGTCATGCCAGCGGTGCCACAGGGAGATGGCGTTCATCAGCCGCCGCATGGAGCGGAACAGCGACAGTTCCGGCGCGGTGTCCACCGCATAGGGGCCGGGCCCTTCCAGGCTTTCCGGGATCCAGGCGATGCAGATGGGCTTGCCGGCTTCCTGGGCCAGGGGGCGCATCAGCTTCATGCGGTTCGGCGTGCCGGTGGGCGCGGGGTTGTGATAGACCACCGGCATCACGACCACGCCGTATTGGGGGTCGGCCAGGATGGCGCGCATGCAGGCGTCATACATGGCCGGGTTGGTCGCCACCTGCGCCGTCAGGTCGCAGGGGTTGCGGGGGCTGCCGAAATCCGGGATCGCCTCCCGCAGCACCTTGGCGGTGGCTTCCTCGGGCTGGGGCAGGGCGAGGCCCACATATTCCGCGTGGTCGGCCGCCATGATGCCGGCCCCGCCGGAGGGGGTGGCGATGGCGACGCCCCGTGCCTTGGGCGGCGGCGCCTTGGCCAGGAAGCCAGAGGTCTCCAGCAGCCCGTCGAAATCCTCCACCTCCAGCATGCCGGCGCGGCGGAAGGCGGCGGACCAGGCGGCGGTGCTGCCGGCCATGCTGCCGGTGTGGCTCATGGCGGCCTTGGCGCCGGTCTCGCCGCGCCCCAGCTTCAGCACCACGATGGGCTTGCCGGCGTGGCGCGCCTGGCGGCCGAGTTCGAACAGCTTGCGCCCGTCGCGCAGCCCCTCCACCACCAGCGCGATGGAGCGGCATTCGGGCAGGGTCAGCTGGAAGGCGGCCAGGTCGCACACATCCAGGTCGGTCGCGTTGCCGGCGGTGGCCATGTGGCACATGGCGAAGCCGCGCTCGGCCGCCTGCATCAGCGCATAGCCCAGCGCACCGGACTGGCTGACCACGCCCACGCCGCCCGCGGGGGCCGTCATCTTCACATAGTCGGGCATGAAGGTGGCGCCGAGGCGCGTCACATGGTTCACGAAGCCCAGGCAATTGGCCCCCAGCAGCGGGATGCCCAGCGCCCGCGCGCGGTCGCGCAGGTCCGCTTCCTCCACCGCGCGCTCGGGCAAATCCGTCTCGCCATAGCCGGAGGCGTAGATGGTGAGCCCCCCGATGTCGCGGCGGGCCGCGGCCTCCAGGCTCGGCACCACGCCGGTGCGGGGCATGCAGAGCACCACGCTGTCAGTGCCCTGGGGCAGGTCGTCGATGGTGGCGACGCAGGGGAAGCCGTGCAGTTCCTGGCCCGCGTATTTCGGGTTCACCGCATGCACCGGCCCGTCGAACAGCTTCATGTTGGTGATGGTGCGGGCACCGAAGCTGGCTGGTTCGGCGGAGACGCCCACCACCGCGACAGAGCGCGGGTTCAGCAGGCGGCGCAGGGTGTCGGGATCACGCAGGCTGGCGTCGAACACTGTTTTCCTCCGTTTCGTTGTGCGCAACGCTACGCGACCGGTGCGGAAGTGCAAGCGTTCGCCGAGGCTCGCGGAATCGTGCTGCATCGCAGCGGGCCACATCCCCCGTGCGCGGTATGCGTGAAACGGTAGGGAAGCGCAGCCTCGCCTGAGATTGCGGAGCATCGGGCATGGCCGATATCGAGTTGCGCGTCCTCGACACCCGGATCGGAGCGCGCTTCAGGCGCCCGCGCCCGACGGACATCATCGTGGGTACCACCCAGCCCCTGGCGGATGTCATCACCGCGATCAGCAACGGCGCGGGGAGCGGCCGGATCAGTCGCCTCAGCATCTGCTGCCATGGCTATGAGAGCGGGGTGGAGAGCGAGCGCGCGGCCTATAGCCACCTCGGCGGGGGGTTCGGGCTGCAGCTGGGCGCGGGGGACCTGACCTGGAACACCGTCAGTGAGTTCGGCGCGCTGGCAACGAAATTCGCCGCTGGCGCGATCATCGACATCTACTCATGTTCCGCCGCCGAGGATTCAAGCGACGGTACTGGCTTCACGGGCAATGGGCGGGCACTGATGCGCGAACTGGCGGGCTATACCGGGGCGATCGTCCGTGCCTCCGACGCGCCGCAGGCCTTCACCCAGGGCGTGGTCAATCACCGCCTGTGGCGCTTCACGCTCTACACCTCCTATGAGGGTGTGGACTTCGGCGAGTGGGAGGGTACGGTGTGGCTGTTCAAGCCGGACGGCAGTCGCAGCAGGGACAAAAGCCCGGGCCGGGGCGTATCCTAGGCCTGGAAACACCCCGCCGGATTTGGTTTCCTGGTGATCTATATCACGAATTCGTGATTGCGCATGTTGCGCACCACGGTTGGCAAGCGGGCCTGCCTCCACGGTATTGTGAATTGACAGTACGGGGGTGAGTTCAGTGCATGTAAGTTATCCGTCCCTGCCCGAGGGCACGGGCGAGGAAGTCGCTTCCTCTCCGCAGGCGATCCAGGCCTGCATCGCGAGCCTCGCGGCGGAGGCCTTCGAATTGGGCCATACCAGGGCCGCGCAGGTGCTGTCGCTCGCGGCGGCGCTGCTGGCCCAGGCCGAGGTCTGGGAAAAAACCGGCAAGCGGGAAGGCTGAAGCCTTCCCTGGCGGCCTTGCTCAGCGGCTGCCGAAGGTGAAGGCGCCCGGCATCGGTGTCGCCTCGCCCGGGGCGGCGGCCGGCTGAGCGGGGGCGGCGGCGGTCGCCGGCGTCTCCTTCAGCTTCGCCTCGATCTGGCGCACCAGCGCGGCCAGCGCATTGGCCATGGCCGGAAGCTGCACCAGGGGCACCATCAACTGGCCGGAGGGCTGCGCCTTTCCGTCGGGGCCCAGCTGCGCCAGCGTGATGCGCGCCACGCCGTAATGCACCGAAGCATCCATGATGCCGTCGGCGAAGACCGCCGGCTTGTCCGTCAATGACACTCAGTCTCTCCCTTACTGTTCCCGGAAGGCCCGGGTCATGCTGTCCCGGATGGGCTGGGTCATGTAGCGCCAGAAGCTGCGCTGACCCAGGATGATGTGGCCCTCGACCGGCATGCCGGGCACCAGGAACACGCTCGGCAGGCGGTCCAGCTGCTCCTGGTCGATGGTGATGTAGGCGCGGTAGTAGCTCTGGCGCGTCTGCTGGTCGCTCGTGACGTCGGCCGCCACCCAGGTGACATGGCCGTGCAGATAGGGAACCAGGCGCTGGCGGAAGGCCGGCAGCCGGATCTCGGCCTGCAGGCCGGGGTGCACCACGTCGATGTCGATCGGCAGCACGTTCACCTCGGCCACCAGGCGGTCCTGGGTCGGCACCAGGTCCATCACCGGGTCACCGCCGCGCAGCGCGGCACCGAGGGTGAAGGTGCGCATGTTGACGATGGTGCCGGCCTCGGGCGCCGTGATCTCGCGCCGTTCCGACACATCCTCGGCGGCGCGCTCGCGCTCGCTCGCCTCGGCCAGGCGGGCCGCCACGTCGCGGCTTTCCTTGTTCACTTCCTCAAGCCGCTGGTCGTTCAGCTGGCGGATCGACTGGCGTGCCTCGGCGATTCCGGCATTGGCGCGCAGCATCTGGGATTGCAGGTCCACCACCTGGCCATCCAGCCCAGCGGCCGCGCGCTGCAGCGCCAGCAGTTCCGGCAGGCGCGACAGGCCCTGGTTCACCAGGCCCCGGCGCATCTCCTCCTCCTGCCGGATCAGCACCAGCTGGCGGCGGGTCGCGACCAGCTGGGCCTCGGCGCTGCGCAGCACGGCTTCCTGCTGGTTCACGCGGGATTCCAGCACGGAGACCTGGCTGTCCAGGCTCGCGGTGCGGGCCTCGAACAGGGCGCGCTGGCCGGTCACGGCCTCCCGCGCGCGGGGGTGGGTGGAGTTCAGCAGCTCGGCCGGGAAGGTGATCTCCCGCCGGCGCTCGGCCTCCGCGGTCAGCCGCGCGGTCTGGGCTTCCAGCTGGAAGCGCTGGGCGCGCAGCGCCTCCAGCGTCGCGGAGGACTGCACGTCATCCAGCCGCATCACCACCTGGCCCGCGCGCACCGTGTCGCCGTCCCGCACCAGGATCTCGCGGATGATGCCGCCTTCGAGGTGGGACAGCGTGCGCCGCGTGCCCTCGACCTTGATGACGCCGGAGGCGATGGAGGCCTCGGCCAGGGGCGCCAGCGTCGCCCAGGCCATGAAGCCGCCGAACAGCCCCAGCATCACCACCACGCCCAGGATGATGGGCGTGCGGGTGCGCGGGCGCGGTGCGTCCAGGATGGGGTCGAAGGGCAGGTCGATCGGGCCGCGCTTGATCGGCGCCGGGGGCGGGGCCGGCGGCTGGGGGGCGGGCGCGCTCTCGGGGCGTTCGATGATGTCGCTCATGTCAGGCAGCCCCTCCCATCGGCACAGGCGGGCCGGCCGTGGGGCGCGGCGGGGCCATCAGGCGCTTCAGCACCTCGGCGCGGGGCCCGAACATCTCGACCGCGCCATCCTTCAGCAGCAGCACCTTGTCCACGCCCTGCACCAGGGCGGGGCGGTGGCTGACCAGCACCACGGTGGTGCCCTGGGCCTTCAGCTTTTCAAGGGCCGCCGTCAGCGCGGCCTCGCTGTCGCCGTCCAGGTTGGAGTTGGGCTCGTCCAGCACGATGAATTTGGGACGCCCGAACATGGCGCGCGCCAGGCCGATCAGCTGGCGCTGGCCGCCCGACAGGAAGGTGCCGCCGTCGCCGATCTCGGTGTCATAGCCCTGCGGCAGGCGCAGGATCATCTCATGGCAGCCGGCCAGCCGCGCCGCCTCGAACACCGCCTCGGGCTCGGCGGTGCCCATGCGGGCGATATTGTCGAACACGGTGCCGTCGAACAGTTCGACATCCTGCGGCAGGTAGCCGACATGGCGACCGAAATCCTCGCGCTTCCACATGAACACATCGGCGCCGTCCAGGCGGACATTGCCGGTGCTGGGCTGGGCCACGCCGATCAGCATCCGGATCAGCGTGGTCTTGCCGGCGGCGGACGGGCCGATGATGGCCAGTGATTCGCCCGGTGCCAGCTCGAAGGCGACACCCTTCACCATCGGCACGTTCTGTCCGGGGAAGGCGAAGCTCGCGCGCTCGACCGACAGCTTGCCGGTGGGTTCGGGCAGGGCCATGCCCTCGGGCCGCAGGCGCGGCAGGGCCAGGAAGGTCTGCAGCCGGCGCCAGGCCTGGCGGGCGGCCACCAGGGACTTCCAGCCGCCGATCAGCTGTTCCACCGGCGCCAGCGCTCGGCCCATGATGATGGACGCCGCGATGGACCCGCCCGAGGTCAGCTCCTGCTGCAGCGTCAGATAGGCGCCCAGGCCCAGCACCGCGATCTGCACCGACAGGCGGATGAACTTGGTCGTGCCCATGATCCAGCTGGCGCGGTCGGCCGCGGCGCTGGCCGGGGGCAGCATGCGCGACACGCCCTCACGCCAGCGCGCCAGCACGGCGGGCAGCATGCCCATGCTGTCGATGACCTCCGCATTGCGGGAGATCGCATCCGCCCGGCGCTGATTGGCCATGGCGGAGACGTTCGCCTCCTTCAGCAGGTTGGAGGTGATGACCTCGTTCAGCAGCGTCAGGCAGAACAGCAGCACCGCGCCGCCCAGGGCCAGGAAGCCCATGATGGGGTGCAGCATGAAGATGAAGGCCAGATACACCGGCACCCAGGGCACGTCGTAGATGGACAGCATGGAGGGCGAGGCGATGAAGCCGCGCACCACCGCCAGGTCGCGCAGCGCCTCCATCCGGTAGGGGCGGCCGCGCAGATGGGATTCAAGGGCGCGGGCGAAGCCCTCGGGCGCCACCTTCGTCTCCATCCATTGGCCCAGCCGCTGCATCACCGCGCCGCGCACGGCGTCCAGGATGGCCAGCACCAGGATGGCGGCCACCGCGATGAGCGTGAGGTAGAGCAGCGTGTTCAGGTTGCGGGTGGCCAGCACACGGTCGAACACCTGCATCATGTAGATGGAGATCGTCAGCTGCAGCAGGTTGGAGACGCCGGAGAAGGCGCCGACCAGCATCAACTGCCCGCGGCAGGCGGCGATGGCCTTGGCGAGCGGTGTCTCCTTCAGCGGGTTGGGCGCGAACAGGCCGGGGCGCGGCGGCATCATGGTGCCTGCCTCCCGCTCTCATCGTGCTGCCGTGCCATGCCAACCCCCTTCGGAACGCCGCCTGGCCGCATGGAATGTCACGGCCCGGCTTTACCCATCATGAAACGCCGTCCCGCTGCCATGGCTGGCGCGGTGCGGCAATGTTCAAAACGATGAATAGCAGAGCGGCGGGTCTTTGGGCGTCACGCTTTGTCTGTGACGGGCTGGCGAAAGACGAAGCGGCGGGAGAGCCCGAAGTTGATGAACATGCCCGCCAGGGACCCCGCGGCCACCCCCAGCACCGGCCAGCGGGCCACGGTCTCGGTCGTCGAGATCAGCGTGGCGTAGGTGCCGTAATTGGCCGCGAAGCCCAGCAGGTTCAGCGCCAGGAACAGCCCCCATTGCCGCGCCATGGGCGCCCCGCGCGCGGCGGAACGGAAGGTCCAGGCGCGATTGAGCAGATAGGTGGTGGTCGCCGCCGCGAGGTAGGACAGGATCCGCCCGCCATAGGGGCCGGCGCCCAGCGCCATCACCACCCACAGCGTGCCCGCATCCACCAGGAACCCCACCGTGCCCACCACGCCGAAGCGGAAGAACTGGGCGATCAGCGCGAGACGTGCATCCATCCCGTTCACATAGCCGCGCGGCCCCACGGGCACAAACCGAACTGCGTCATTGCAGCGGCGCGCGGCGGGCGGCACGCTGCCGTCCAGGTTGCCCAGACATCATGAAAAGTCTGCTTTCATTCCGCAAAGCCATCGGCGATGCTCGGGGCAATCTCATGAAAACAGGGAGTTTCACATGAAGCGTCGCGATCTGTTCGCCGGTTCGGGCGGACTGGCAGCTGCGAGCCTTTCCGCCCCCGCCTCTGCCCAGCCGGCCAACGCCCGGCGCGTGACCCATATTCCCCAGGCCAATCTCTCCACCATCGATCCGTTCTGGACGACGGCCTATATCGCGCGCAACCACGGCTACATGGTCTATGACCAGCTCTACGGTCTGGACCTGGACTTCAAGCCGCAGCCGCAGATGGTCGAGGGCCACACCGTCGAGAATGACGGGCTGCTGTGGCGCTTCACGCTGCGCGACGGGCTGAAGTTCCATGATGGTGAGCCGGTGCGCGGCGTGGACTGCGTGGCCTCCATCCAGCGTTGGGCCCGGCGCGATGCCTTCGGCCAGGAACTGCTGTCGCGGCTGGCGGAATTCCGCACGCCTTCCGACAAGGTGTTCGAGATCCGGCTGAACCGGCCCTTCCCGCTGATGCTGGACGCCTTCGCGAAGGTGACCACGCCCGTGCTGTTCATCATGCCCGAGCGTGTGGCCCGCACGGACCCCTTCACCCAGATCACCGATCCCACCGGCTCCGGCCCCTTCGTGTTCCGCCGCGACGAGTGGAACCCGGGCGTGCGCGCGGCCTATTCCAAGAACACCGCCTATGTGCCGCGCAGCAGCGGCGCGGTCAGCCAGACCGCCGGCCCCAAGGTGGTGAATTTCGACCGCGCCGAGTGGCACATCATCAACGACCCCGCGACGGCAGCCGCCGCCCTGCAATCGGGCGAGATCGACTGGTGGGAGCAGGCGACGGCCGACCTGTATCCGCTGCTGCAGCGGAACCGGAACATCACCGTCGAGATCGCGGACATCATGGGGCTGATCTGCACCTTCCGCCCCAACCACCTGACCGAGCCCTTCAACGACGTGCGGGTGCGCCGCGCGGTCGTGACCGCCATCAACCAGATGGACATCATGACCGCCGTCATCGGTGATTCCGCCGAATGGAAGAAGGACCGGGTGGGCTTCTTCGCCCCCGCCTCGCCGCTCGCTTCCGACATCGGGCTCGACCGCTACAAGAACTCGATCGACCAGGCGCGGCGTGAGCTGGAGGCGGCAGGCGCCATCGGCAAGAAGCTGGTCCTGATGAACGCGACCGACCTTGCCTCGATCAACGCGGCGGGCCTGGTGGGTGCCGACCTGTTCCGCCGCATGGGCTTCGACGTGGAATACGTGGCCACCGACTGGGGCAGCGTCATCAACCGGCGCGCCCTGAAGAACCCGATCAACCAGGGCGGCTGGAGCGGCTTCTTCACCTTCTGGTCCGCGATCGACCATTGGAACCCGGCCGGCCACAACGCCCTGCGCGGCAATGCGGACCGCGCCTGGTTCGGCTGGCCTGACATCCCCGAGATCGAGACCGCCCGCGACGAATGGTTCGACGCGCCGAACCTGGCGGCCCAGCAGGCCGCCACGCGCAAGATCCAGCAGGCGGCCTTCGACAAGGTGCCCTATGTGCCGTCCGGCCAGTACTTCCAGCCCACGGCCTATCGCAAATCCCTGACCGGCGTGCTGAAGGGCCCGCCGCTGTTCTGGAACATCAAGCGGGCCTGACCCCGCTTCTCCGCCAAAGGCCGCAAGGCCTTTGGCACCGCCCGGCCGGCTATGGGCGGCGCGCCAGCCCGCCCGGATCCCGCCAGCCATAGGCGATTTCGGTCAGCAGGGCGCCCGCGTGCCGTTCCTGCCTTTCGGCCACCGGCTCCCCGCCGAGCGTCTCATAGAATGCGCGTGCGCCCGTGTTCTCGCGCAGCACCCAGAGCGCTGCCGCCGGAATGGCCCGGGCGGCCATGGCCTGCGCCAGCAGGCGCATCAGGGCCCGACCTAACCCCTGCGCCTGATGCGAGCGCAGCAGGTAGATGGCCCCGATCTCGCCGCCGAAGCCGAGTTGCCGCAGCCCCACGTCCCGCTGGCGGCACCAGGAGGCGAAGCCCACCAGCGCCCCGGCATCCTCGGCCACGAAGGCCTCGATCATGTTGTGGGCGGCAGGGTCACCCAGCATGCCGGCCCACATGGCGCCGCGCTGCCGCGCCGAAAGCCCGGCCAGCAGCGCATCCGGCAGCAGGCCGGCATAGGTCTCACGCCAGGCCGCGACGTGAAGGATGCCGAGCGCCTCGGCATCCCCCGGCACGGCCTGGCGCAGCAGCGCCATGTCAGGCGGCCGGCATGGTCCGCTTCATCGCCGGCATCTCCAGCACCTTCGCGTACCAGGCCGCCAGCTTCGGCGCGGCCTCGCGCCAGGGCTCATTGGCATAGCGGAAGTCGAGATAGCCGAGCGCGCAGGCCACCGTGATCTCGCCGATCGTGGTCAGCAGCCCCAGCGTCCCGGCCTCGGATTCCAGCTTGGCGATGGCGCGTTCCACCTTGCCGCGCTGGGTCGCGATGTATTCGCGGCGGCCGTCATCCTGGGGCAGGGCGATCTCGCGCCGGCGGGGCTGGCTGGCATCCATGATGCCGTCGCCCAGCGCCTGCAGCTGCAGCGCCTTCCAGCGCGCGGCGCCGGCGGGGAACAGGGCCGGGGCGGTGCCGATGCTGTCCAGGTACTCGCAGATCACCGGGCTGTCATACAGGGCCATGCCGTCATCGGTGACCAGGGTCGGGATCTTGGAGAGCGGGTTCAGCGCGGCCAGCGCCGGGTCCGCCGTCTTCATGGCCAGGTCGGTCAGCTGGCCGTCGATGCCGCGGATGATGGCGACGATCATCGCCTTGCGCACATAGGGGCTGGCGCCGGAGAAGGAGAATTTCATGGGGAACGTTTCCGTGTTGCCGCGGAACTTTCCCCGCAGGCGCGCGATCCGGCAAGACCGCGCGCCGGGGGTATCGCGTTACTCGGCAGCGACAGGCGGCTCGCGCCGCTCGCGCTTCACCAGCAGCTTGTTCAGCGCCGTGACATAGGCGCGCGCGCTGGCGACGATGGTGTCGGTCTCCGCACCCTGGCCGTCCACCAGCTTGCCGTTCTCCTCCAGGCGCACGGTCACGCGGGCCTGGGCGTCGGTGCCGCCGGTCACGCTCTGCACCGCATACAGCTTCAGCGTGGCGTCATGCGGGAAGGCGTGGCGCAGGGCGGCGAAGGTGGCGTCCACCGCGCCGTCGCCGGTGGCCATGCCGTCCACGCGCTCGCCATCCACTTCCAGCGCCAGGGTGGCCATGGGCTTGGCGCCCATGCCGGTGGCCACCGTCAGCGCCACCAGCTTGATGCGGGCCTGCTGCTGGGCGGTCTCGTCATCCACCAGGGCGGCGATGTCCTCGTCGTAGACGACCTTCTTGCGGTCGGCCAAATCCTTGAAGCGCTTGAAGGCGTCGTTCAGCTGGTTGTCGCCCACCTCATAGCCCAGGGTCTTCAGCCGGTCGCGGAAGGCGGCGCGGCCCGAATGCTTGCCCAGGATGATGGAGTTGGTGGACCAGCCCACGCTCTCCGGCGTCATGATCTCATAGGTGCTGGCGTCCTTCAGCACGCCGTCCTGATGGATGCCGCTTTCATGCGCGAAGGCGTTGCGGCCGACGATCGCCTTGTTGGGCTGCACGTCGAAGCCGGTGATGGTGGCCAGCAGCTTGCTGGTGCGCAGGATGCGCTTGGTCTCGATGCCGGTGGAGATGCCCAGCGCGTCATGGCGCGTGCGCAGCGCCATCGCCACTTCCTCCAGGCTGGCATTGCCCGCGCGCTCACCGATGCCGTTGATCGTGCACTCGATCTGCCGCACGCCCGCCTGAACCGCGGCCAGGGTGTTCGCCACCGCCAGGCCCAGGTCGTTGTGGTTGTGGGTGCTGAAGATGGCCTTGTCGGCGTCCGGCACCTTGTTGATCAGGGTGGAGAAGATCAGCCCCATATCGGCCGGCAGCGAATAGCCCACCGTGTCGGGGATGTTGATCGTGGTGGCGCCGGCCTTGATGGCGGCATCCACGCACTGGCACAGGAAGTCCAGGTCGGAGCGCGAGCCGTCCTCGGCGGACCATTCCACATCGGCCGCGTGGTTGCGCGCCAGGGACACGCTCTCGGTGATGCGCTCCAGCACCTGCTCACGCGTCATGCGCAGCTTCACCCGCATGTGCAGGTCGGATGTCGCCAGCACGATGTGCACGCGGGGGCGGGCGGCGGGCTTGGTGGCCTCTACGCTGGCCATGATGTCGGCCGCATTGGCGCGGGACAGGCTGGCGATGACCGGGCCGTCCTTCGAGAAGCGCTGGGCGATGGACTGCACGCTTTCGAAATCGCCGGGGCTGGCGATGGCGAAGCCGGCTTCCAGCACGTCGGCGCCCAGCTCATGCAGGGCCTCGGCCATGCGCAGCTTCTCCTGCAGGTTCATGGAGAAGCCGGGCGACTGCTCGCCGTCGCGCAGGGTGGTGTCGAAGATGATGACGCGGCCCGGGGCGATCTGGCCGAAGCTGGGATGGTTGATGGACATGCTGGCGTTCCTGAACTGGCTTTATGGCGTGCGGCATCCTCGCCGCCGGGGCAGCCCCCTGAGCGACGATGGCGCGCGGCCATGCATCACGCTCAGGGGCGCGTAAGTCGAAGAAGAAGGAGGGCGAGCGGAAGCGAGAGGCTTTGTGCCCCCTGATCGATCACGGCGATGTCGCGCATGGTCCGCATTGCGCACGAAACTTACTCAGGCGGAGGCTTGCACGCAAGAGGCGCCCCGCGCGAAGCTGCCCCCATAAGAATTGTCGGGAGGAACCTTCATGCGCCGCGCCTTGCTGCGGCTGCTGGCGGCGTTGCCGCTGGCTGCCTTGTCGCCAACCATCGCCCATGCCCAGGCCGAATGGGTGCCCGAGCGCCCGGTGCGCATCATCGTGCCTTTCCCGCCCGGCGGCGCCACGGACCTGATCGCCCGCGTCTTCGCCGAGGCCGCGAGCCGCGACCTGCCGCAGAAATGGGTGGTGGAGAACCGGTCGGGTGCCAACGGCAACATCGGGATGGCGGCCGCCGCCCAGTCGGCGCCCGACGGCTACACGCTGGGCGCCTGCACGGTCGGCAACTGCGCCATCAACGCCAGCATCTATGCCCGCATGCCCTATGACATCGAGCGCGACCTGGTGCCGGTGTTCTGGTCGGGCAGCGTGATGAACGTGCTGGTGGTGCGGCCGGACCACCCGGCCCGCGACGCCCGGCAGTTCTTCGAATGGGCGCGGCGGCAGGGGCCGGCGGTGAACTTCTCCTCCTCGGGTTTCGGCAGCTCCAACCACCTGCTGCCGGAGCTGATGAACCTGCGCCTTGGTCTGCAGATGACGCATGTGCCCTTCCGCGGCGGCGCGCCGGGCATGCAGGCGGTGATGTCGGGCGCCACCCACATGATGTTCGAGAATGTGCCGACCCTGCTGGCCGCCATCCAGGGCGGGCAGTTGCGGGCGCTCGTGGTCAGCGGCTCGGAGCGCGATCCCTCGCTGCCCGATATCCCGACCCTGCGGGAGGAGGGCGTGGACGCGGTGGCGGAACCCTGGTTCGGCTACATGGCGCCGCGCGGCACGCCGCCGCAGGTGGTGGCCACCCTGAATGCGCTGTTCGACCGTGCCAACCGCGACCCCGCCGTGCAGGCCCGCCTGCGCCAGCTGGGCGCCCGGCCGGAGGGCGGCAGCCCCGAACGCTTCGCCCAGCATGTCCGCGCGGAAATCGCGATGTGGCGCAACGTGGTCGAAGCCAACCGCATCGAGAGGATCACCGACTGATGGCCCAGCACCACATCCTGCTCTGCCGGAAGCTGCACCCGGCGGGGCTCGCCCTGCTGGAGGAACGGCCAGGCATCCGCCTGACCATCCTGCACGACCCGCCGCCCGCGCAGTTCCATGCCGCACTCGCCGACGCCGACGCCGTGCTGTGCTGGCTGGAGCGCGTGACGCAGGAAACCCTCGATGCCGCGCCCCGGCTGCGCTGCGTCTCGCGCTATGGCGTGGGGTTCGACGCGGTGGATATCGCGGCCTGCACCGCCCGCCGCGTGCCCGTCATGGTGGCCAATGGCAGCAATGACCTGTCGGTGGCCGAGCACGCGCTGATGCTGATGCTGGCCCTCGCGCGGCGCGCGGTGGACACGCATAACGCCATCGCCGCCGGCGAGTGGTGGCCCCAGGGCGGCCCCGACACGCTGGACCTGGCGGGCAAGCGCCTGCTGGTGGTGGGCTATGGCCGCATCGGCAGCCGCGTCGTGCGCTATGGCCAGGCGCTGGGCATGCACGTCAGCGTGCTGGACCCGCTGTGGCGCCCCTCGCGCCTGGCGGCCGACGGGGTGGAGGTGGCGCGCGACCTGCATGCCGCCCTGGCCAGGGCGGATGTCGTCTCCCTCAACTGCCCGCTGCGGCCGGACACGAGGCACCTGATGGATGAGGCGGCTTTTGCCGCGATGAAGCCCGGCGCCATCCTGGTGAACACCGCGCGCGGCCCGGTGGTGAAGGAAGCCGCCCTGATCCCGGCCCTGGAATCGGGCCGGCTGTTCGGCTTCGGCACCGATGTGCTGGAGGTGGAGCCGCCCCGGTCCATCCATCCGCTGACCCGGCTGAAGAACGTGCTGATCAGCCCGCACAGCGCGGCCAGCACGGAGGAAGGGCTGGCGCGGATGGCAAGGGCGGCGGCGCAGAACATCCTGGACTGCCTGGATGGGAAGCCGGACCCGGGGATGATGGTGAACCCGGAGCTGGTGGGGTGAGAGCCAGGGGGGGGGGGGCGCCGCCCCCTGGACCTGACATCTGTGCCGATCCGTAGTGCCGATTGCCCGAGCGCCTCACGCCCTCGCCGGATGCGCCCTCAGGAACGTCATCAGCGCCTCCCGGAATTGCGGCGTGCCCGGCGCGCTGCCGTGGGTGGCGCCGGGGATGGTCACCAGTTCGAGCTGCGGCATGGCCCGTTTCAGCGCCTCGAACTCCCGCAGATACGGGTCCGCTGTGCCGACGATGCCGAGCGTGGGTATCCGCACCCCGGCCATCTCGGCTTCCGTCACCACCTGGTCGGGGTTGGAGCGCCGGACGGCGGCAAGCGCCCGCGGGTCCTGGCCGGCCAGGCGGCGGGCGCTGTCGGCGCGGATCTCCTCCTCGGAGGGCGGGGGCAGGCTGCGGTCGCGCAGGCGCAGGAACTGGCTGCGCAGCACGCCCTGGTCCATCTCGGCCGATTCCTCATCCACCCTGGCCTGGTCCTCGGCCGACCAGTTGCGCCGCCCGGAAGCCCCGCCGAGGGTCGCGGTGATGAAGCGTTCCGGCTGCTGCACCAGCAGCTGCGCCACGATATGCGCGCCCATGGAATAGCCCACGATATGCGCCCGCGGGATGTTCAGGTGGTCCATCAGCCGCACGATGTCGCGGCCCATCTCGCGGCCGTAATCGTCGCGGCGATGCGGCTTGCCGCTGCGCCCGTGGCCGCGCGCATCCATGCCGATGGCGCGGTACATGCTGGCCACCGCGCCATAGACGCCGGTGTTCACGAACTGCCGTTCCGTTGTGCTGGTATAGCCATGGACCAGCACCACCGGCTCACCCTGGCCCTGTTCGATATAGCGGATGCGCGTGCCGGCGGAATCGAAGAAGGCTTCCTCGGCTGCCAAAGCGGGGGCCGCCAAAACGGGGGCAGCCAGCGCGAGGGCAGGCACCGTCAGCGCGGCGCGACGGGACATGTTCATGGTTTCCTCCGTGTGGTCTGCGGGCGGCGGGACTCGAACCCGCACAGGCATGCACCCGAGCGATTTTAAGTCGCTTCCGTCTACCATTCCGGCACGCCCGCGCCGGAACGATTGATCGCCCATCAACGCAGGATGCGCAATCTCCTGGCCAGGTCATAGATCGGGCCGACGAACAGGTTGCACAGCAGGGTGCGCGTCAGGTGGAAGCCCAGCACCAGCGGCACCGCCAGGTCCAGGCTGCGGGCGGTGATGCCCATTTCGGGCATGCCGCCCGGGGCCATGCCCAGCACCACGCCGGGCGGCGGCAGGTCGAACAGCAGCCCCAGCCCCACCCCGATCACCGCGCAGATGACGCACAGGATCAGCGAGGACAGCACGGCGGCGATCATCAGCCGGCGGGAGCTGAGGATGAACTCGCGCGTGATGCGCTGGCCCAGAGAGGCGCCCATCACGATCTGCGCCATGTTCACCATGATGCCGGGAATGCCCGACGGCATGTGCCCCGTGCCCGTCAGCGCGATGGACAGGATCAGCGGCGGCAGCATCCAGGGGTTGGCGATGCGGGTGCGGCTCATGCCCAGGGCCACCGCCAGGCCGCCGGCCAGCACCGCCAGCATCCAGGGAAGATCGACCGCCAGGCGGGCGGTGTTGAACACCGAATCCTCGGCATGGTGCGCGAAGAAGCTGAGGCCGAGCGGAAAGGTCAGCACCACCACCAGCACCCGGATGGTCTGGGCGATGGTGACGGGCGGCAGGGACACGCCCGCGCGCTGCGCCAGCACGATCATGACGACCACCCCGCCGGGCACCGAGGAGAAATACCCCGTCTTGCTGTCCAGCCCCGCCATGCGCCCCAGCATGGGTGCCACCATCACCCCGGTCAGGATGGAGAGCATGCCGGCCACCAGCATGGCGGGGATGGCCCCGCCGATGGCCGCGACCACGGCGGGCGTGAAGCTCTGGCCGAGCGACAGGCCGAGGACGACCAGCGCCACCGGGCGCATCAGCTTGTTCAGCTTGGCGGGGTAGTGCCAGTTCAGCGTGGCGGTGGCGACCATGGCGCCGATCATCCAGGCCAGCGGCACATGCAGCGCGCTGAAGATCGCGCCGCCGATCGAGGCGACAGAAAGGGTCAGGAGAATGCTTATCACGGCAGTGCAGCATCGGCCTGCCGGGCAGGGGGGTAAACCCTGCCTGTCCTTACAATTCAGACAGTGAAGCCGAACTGTGCCAACAGATTGGTCGATGTGTTGGTGGCGGTCTGGTCCTTGTTGGTCAGATAGCGCTCGATGAGCTTCTGGACCTCCTTCGGGCTTTGCAGCTTTTCCAGGTTCAGCCGGCTGGAGACGGCGCGCGCCTGGGTCTCCACCGACTGGATGGCGATGGTGGTGGGCAGGCCCAGCGCGCCCGTGACCACGCGGCGCAGGATGGGGTCGCCCAGCACGGTATAGACGTCGGTGGCGGTGGAGGCCTTGTCCTTGAAGGCCAGCGCGTCGCTCAGCCCGGCCACGTCGCCGTCCAGCTTCTCGTACCATTTGGCGCGCTGCAGCCCCTCCTTCAGGGTGGCCTGCAGCTTGGGGTCCTTCAGCGCGTCCAGCCCCTTGCTGAACAGGTCCAGCGACTTGGCGGCGTTCTTCCAGCGCGAATCGGACAGGTTGTTGGCCAGGCTCTTGGTGTCGCTCAGATCCGACAGCAGCGCGCGGGTGGCCAGGCCCGACTGGTTGGTGGCGTCGCCGAGGCCCATGGCCGTCATCAGCACGCCCAGGATGCGCGGGTCCTTCAGGGCGGATTTGATGTCCTTCGCCTGGGCCACCGCCTTGGTGAACTGGTCCATGCTGCGCTGGACATCGGGTTCCTTGGCCACGCGGGCCAGGGCCTTGGCCTCCGCCCCATCCTTGATGTTCAGCCGATAGGCCAGGATGGGGTTGGTCGAACCCGCATAGCTGCCGGACATGACGGTCCCTCCCGCGGCTACACCGAGGCGAGCGCCCCGCGCAGCTCTCGGCGCGGGGGCGGCAGCGGCGTCAGGCCCAGTATCTCCTCCTCATGCCGCATCACGCGGCGGGCCAGCTTCAGGGCGGTGTAGCCGTCGTCGATGTCGGCGGCCTCCAGCGCCTGGTCCAGCAGGCCGCGGGCCAGGTCGGAGGTCGTGGCCTCCTTGAACTCGGCGATCAGGGTGTGGGCGTCCCGCAGCCCGTCCGCGCGTTCCTCATCGGCGCCGATATAGGCGGTCTGCAGGGCGAAGTAGATGCGGCGCGCCGGGGTGGTCGCACCCTCCGGGGCCATGATCTGCTTGCCGAACAGGAAGCGTGCCCGGGCCGCGAGCTCGATGCGCGCGCGGTTGCGGAAGCGGATGGGCGCGCCATTCACCACCATGAGGTCGCCTTGCCTGAGTTCCAGTACCAGGGTGGACAAGGTGTGGGCCTCCTAAAGATGTCTGCCGTCGACGCGCCGTCTTGGCGGGCTCGCGGCCATGCGTTGTGCTGGCTGGCCGGGGGGCGGCCGAGAAGGTGAGTGTCACGCCGGCGCATTAACAGGGACTGAAACCGCCCGCGTCGCCGCATGAAAAACATCGCCCTGATGTCGCTCATGTTTTCGTGAAGTGGGGTGGGGCGGGGCGAACAAGAAAAGGCGGCTTTCGCCGCCTGGGTACTTTCGTATTGTCTGACGATACTTACAGGAATTTGGTCAGTGTCAGGTTGGCGAGGCTCGCGGTGATGCGATAGCTCGCCTCAAGCTGGGTCTGGGTGGCCTGCAGCCGGGTCAGGGTGGTGGCCATGTCCACCTCGGTCAGCCCGGAAAGCTGGCCGGTCAGCTGGGTGTTGATGTCGCTCTGCCGGGTTTTGGCGGCTTCCACCTGCTTCTGCACGGCGCCCAGGCTGCCTGTCTCCTCCGCCAGGGCCGATTCGGCGGATTTGAAGATGTTGCGCAGGCTGTCCGCCACGGCGTCGAAGCCCTGGCCCTGCTGCATCTGGGTATCGGTCAGGGAGGACAGCGTCATCAGCCCGCGCAGCAGGTCGCGCGCCCAGCTGCCCGTGGTGTCGCCGGTGCTGTTGGCGCTGCCGT
This sequence comes from Rhodovarius crocodyli, assembly GCF_004005855.1. Taxonomy (GTDB): domain Bacteria; phylum Pseudomonadota; class Alphaproteobacteria; order Acetobacterales; family Acetobacteraceae; genus Rhodovarius; species Rhodovarius crocodyli. The sequence continues at coordinate 197,489 of NZ_SACL01000005.1, read as the reverse complement.
TCGCATTGGCCTTGATGCCATAGGTCATGCGCTCCCCGTCGGACACGGGCACGGAGCGCCGGGCCTCGCCCGCGCCCTGGGCAGGGTCCTCCAGAAAGGCCGAGAACACGCTGTTGCCCGCGCTGGTGTCCTGGGCGGCGGCCAGGGTCGCCGCGTTGACGGCCGTGGCATTCGCGTTGGTCAGGCCCGTCACCGCGGTGGCGATGGTGTTGGCCATGGTGCTGGTCGGCAGCCCGTCCGGATCCGGAATGGGCGGATTCGCGAGGTCGGAGCCCCCGAACAGGTATTCCCCGTTCAGTTGCGTGTTCAGCAGCTGCCCCACCTCCTTCAAGGCGGCCTTGGCGCGGGACTGCACGGTGACCAGCGAATTGGTGTTGCTGGAACTCAGCGCGGTCGAGATCTCGGCGCGGAACTCGGTGGCGATCGCGGAGAGGCGGGAGAGGGCGGTCTGCATCACGCTCATCCGCGCGCCCGCCTGGTCCATGGTGCGGGAGTAGGTCTCGTTGCGCTTGATGCTGTTCTGCAGATCGACCGTGCGCGGCAGATCCGTGCCCAGATCGCTGAGGCTCGTGCCCTTCAGCCCGTTCGAGGATTGCCGGCTCAGCACCTCGAACCGGGCGCGCAGCAGGGTGGCCTCGGTGTTGAGGCGGGAGATCAGGTCCATCAGCGCACCGCCATCAGGGCATCGTACATCGACTGCACGGTCGACATCACGCGGGCATTGGCCGCGTAGGCGTTCTGCAGCTTCACGAGGTTGGTCATCTCGGTATCCGAATCCACGGCGGAATTGGCGTCGATGCGCGCCGTCAACGCATCCCGCAGGGCGGTGGCCCCGGCCTGGTTCGACACGGCCTCGGCCCGCACGGCGGCATGGCTGCCCGATACCTCGGTCGCGTAGTCGGTCAGCGTGCGGGAGGTGATGGTGGAGGTCAGCGTGCCGTCGGGGCCGAGGCCCGTGGCCGGAAACCCCGCCCAGGCGACGCCGGACTGCGCTTCCTGGCCCATCGCGTTGTCCAGCACGCGGTCGATCAGGGTGGTGAAGCCGGTGGGCCCGCCCGACGGGTTCATGGTGAAGGCGCTGGCGCCCGTCGCACTGCCCGTCACGTCATGGGTGCCGTCGCGCAGCCTGGTCGGGTCCGCCGAGATGGCGCTGTTCAGCTGGATGGTCAGGGAGAAGCCCATCGCCCCGCCGGTGGTATAGCCGGTCGAGGTGTCGGGCACGCCGCCCGCCAGGTCGGTGAACAGCGTCAGCCCCACGGCGTCGAAGCGCGCCGCGAGCTCGCTGGCCGCGACGTCCACCTCCGCCATCATGCGCGGCAGCACCTGGTCGCGCATGGTGATGTTCTCGGCCAGCCTGCCGCCCTGCAGCTGGCTCGTGACATCCACCCCGTTCATCGTGACGCCGGGCAGGGAGCCCGCGCCGCCGTAATAGGAGGAGACGCCGACCTCGGCATGCGCGACCGAGAGGATGTCCTCCCCCTTGGTCGGCAGGGTCAGGGTGATGCCGTTGCGGCCCAGCAGCACCACCCCGCCGTCGCTCTGCCGCACCGTCTGCACGGGCAGCGCCTCCGACAGGGTGGCGATGGCCTGGTCGCGCTTGTCCTCCAGGTCGGCCGAGGACAGGCCGGAGGAGCTCAGGCTCTTGATCTGCTCCGTCAGGCTCGCGATCTGGCGCAGGCTGTCATTGATGGACTTCACCTCGTTCTCGATGCCGTCCTGCGCCTGCTGGCGGGCATCGACGATGGCCTGGCCGGCCTCGTTGAACAGGCGCGCCGCATTGGCGGCGGCGGTCAGCACCTCGCGCTGGGCGCCCGTGTCGGCGGGGGCGTCGCGCAGGTTGGTGAAGGCGCTCTGGATCGCGTTGATGACGTTGCCCAGCGTGTTGCCGTCGGTCGGCGCGCCATAGACGGATTCGACCCCGGCCAGCAGCGTGTCGCGCACGGAATAGGCCTGGGCCGACGCGTTGCGGTAGTTGCGCTGGTTCACCAGCGCCTGGTCGACATAGCGCGCCGTGACACCTGCGCGCACGCCCAGCGGCTGCCCGTCCGCATCGGCGGAGCTGAGCGTGACGCTCTTGCGCGTGTATCCCGTGGTCGTCGCGTTGGCGACGTTCTGGGAGGTGATCGCGAGCTGGCGCTGCGTCGCGAGCAGTCCGCTCTGGGCGATCTTGAGGGCGGTGTCGAGGCTCATGCGGGCTCCGGTTCGGCGCTGCTCCGGCTGGGGGTGTCCAGAAATGCGGGACGAAGATTGAGAGGTGGTTAACGCCCGGTCCCCGGGACCTTCTGTCCCCGCCTATTGCGAGAGACCGGGCGTCGGCGGGCGGATTATTCCGCCCGCGAAGGGGCTCAGCGGGACATGTTGATGGTGTCCTGCAGCATCTCGTCGCTGGCGGTCACGACCTTGGTGTTGGCCGTATAGGCGCGCTGGGCGACGATCAGCTTGCTGAATTCGGTGGCGATATCGACGTTGGAGGCCTCCACGCTGCCCACCACCAGCTTGCCCGCCCCGTCGGAGCCGATCTGCGTCACCCGTGCCTCTCCGGATTCGGGGGTGCGCATGAAGGCCTGGCCGTCCAGGCGCTGCAACGCGTCGGGGTTGGAGAAGGTGACGACGGGGATGCGGGAGATCACGCGCGACTGGCCGTTGTCGTAGTTGATGGTGACATCGCCGTTGTCGCCGATCGACAGGCCGGAATAGGAGCCCGGCGGCACGCCGTTCTGGGAGATGTTGCTGACCGAGAACTCGGTGCCCGAATACTGCGTCAGCCCCGTCGATTGCCCGATCTCGCCCAGGTTGAGGGTGATGCTCTGGGCGCCCTCGCCGAAATCGGTGGTGAAGGTCAGGGTCGCGGGGTCACCGGTGACGGTGCTGGTGCTGGGCGTGACACCCACGGCACTCGCGAAGCTGCCCAGCAGGCCCGAGGTGGTGGCGGGCGTGGCCGCATTGCCGAACTGCACGCGCACCGTGCGGGTGGTGGCGGTCGTCTCGTCGGGCAGGCTGATGGACATGTCCCATTCGCTGCTGCCGGTCACGGGGGTGAAGGACAGGGTGGCGGTATGCGCCGTGCCCAGCGAATCATAGATCTGCACCTGGGTGGTCACGGTGCTGTCGCTGCCGGCGGGCAGGTTGGCCGTCAGCTCGACGGAGCTGGTCGCCACCGGGTTGAACACCTGCTGGCTGACGCGGATGGGGTTCAGCTGGGTGCGGTTGGGCTCGCCCGTGGTCGCGTCGATGGGCCAGCCCTGCAGGAAATAGCCCTGGCTGTTCACCATGTAGCCGTCGCTGTTCAGCGAGAAATCGCCGGCCCTGGTATAGAACTGCCGGTCATCGAAGGTGGGCTGGCCGTTCACCGTCCCGTTCTGGGACGCCACGGAAAAGAAGCCCTGGCCGCTGATCGCGAGCGCCAGCGTGTTGTCCGACTGGGTGATCGTGCCCTGGATGGTGTTGGTGTAGTCCGGCCGCGCCACGACGGAGCCCGCGGCATTGGCGGTGCGGCTGGACTGGGTCACCAGGTCCATGAAATTCGTGTCGATGCGCTTGTAGCCGACGGTCTGGCTGTTCGCGAGGTTGTTGGAGATGTTGGCCAGCGACTTGGACTGCGAACTCAGCCCGCTGATCGCGGCGTTCATGGCTCCGAACAATGACATGCGGCGGGGCTCCTTGGCCAGGCATGGTGCGGCCGCCCCAGGCGGAGGGCGGAAGGGACGGGGGCCCTCGGTCCTGGTCTGGCACGGCGCGTGCCAGCCCCTGGGGCGGTTCGGCGCGGCAATCCTTGCCGGTGGCCGCGAGAATCTGCCGCCGGCCCGGCGGTCGATGCCGGGCGCGCCGGGGGCAGGGTCTGGCACGGCACATGCGTGCGGTGGGGGCAGCCATCTCTCCAGGAGCCTTCATGCTCGCGCCCCTCAGCAGCACGCCGGCCGCGCCGCCGCCGCCCGGTTCAGCCCCGGCTTCCCCGGCCGCCGAGCCGGGCGAGGGCTTTGCCGGGGCGCTGCGCCAGCTGCTGGCGGCTGCGGGCGCGGCGCCGGCAACGGCAGGGCAGGGGGCAGGGCAAGGGGCGGCGATCCAGGCGGAGGCCGCGCCAGCCGCGGCCCCACCCGCGGCTGCCGTGCCGCCGACCGCCATGCCGCCGAACGCCCTGCCGACTGCCGCGCTGCCCGAGGCGCCGCAACCCCCGGCCGTCCCGGTCGCTGCCCTGCCGCAAGGGTTTCCGCCTGAGCCGGAAGCCGTGGCGCCGCCCGCCCCGGAGCCGGTCGCGGCCGCGCCGGCATCCGCCGAGCCCGCGCCGCCGCCGGAGGTTGCCCCGCCTGTGCTGGTCAAGGCGGAACCGGCCGTCCGCCCGCCGGGTGCGGCCGCGCCCGAGGCGCCCGTCATGCCCGACGCCGAAGCGGAGGCGCCGGAAGCGCCGCCGCAATCCGCTGTGGCACCGCCGCCGCCCCGCCCGCCGCGCGCCGCCCCGCCCGCCGAGCCCGCGCAGGAAGCCGATGCCGCACCGGAGGAGATCGAGACCGAGGCACAGCAAGCGGTTCCGGTAGCGCCCTTGCCCCCGCCGCCCCCCATGCCCGCTGCCCCGGCCGAGGCCGCGAACAGCACGCCCGTGGCCATGGAGACCCGCGCCGCCCCGCCGCCGCCGCCATCCGGCCCCGCCGCCGAACCCGCGCAGCCGCAGGCACCTTCAGCACCGGGGCGGCCGGCCCCCGCCGTCGCGGTCGAAGCCCCGGCGCCCCATGCCCGCCCGGCCCCCCCGGTGGCGCCCCGGGCCGAACCCGGCCCCCGCACGGAAAGCGTGCCGCCAGCACCGCTGAACCCGCTGCTCTCCATCCAGGGTGAGGTCGCGCCCAGCGCCGCCGCGCCGATCGCGGAGCCACCCCGCCAGGCTCCCGCCGCAAGCCCCGCGCAGCAGGTGCTGCCGGTCGCCATCGCGCTGGGCCAGGCCGGCCCGCGCGGGCGTGACCTTGTCATCACGCTCGACCCCGGTGAGCTGGGCCAGGTGGAGGTCCGCCTCAGCCGCGAGAGCGACGGCACCGCCAGCCTGCGCATCGTGGCCGAGAAGCCCGAGACCATGGCCCTGCTGGCCCGCGACCAGCGCGAACTGCAGCAGGGCCTGACCCAGAGCGGCATCACCCTCTCCAGCCAGGGGCTGAGCTTCGAGATGGCGGGCGGCGACCCCGGCGGGCGCGAAGGCCGCCGCGAGGGCGCGCCGCAGCGCTTCCGCCCAGCGGCCCCGGCCGAGGCCGCGGAGGCCACCCGTCAGTTCTCCCGTTCCCTCCTCGATTTCCAGGTCTGAAAGGATCGCGCCATGAGCACCATCGGCAGCACGTCCAGCTCCTCCGGCACCACCGGAACGGCGGGCAGCACCACCAACACCGCCAGCGCCACGGGGCTGGGCACGGATTTCCGCACCTTCCTGACGCTGCTGACCACGCAGCTGCAGAACCAGGACCCGTCCAACGCCATGGACGTGAACGAGATGACGAACCAGCTCGTGCAGTTCTCGGGCGTGGAACAGCAGATCCAGGCCAACACCAACCTCTCCACCCTGATCAGCCTGCAGCAGGGTTCGAGCCTGACCACCGCCTCCTCGCTGCTCGGCAAGACGGTGGAGGTGGAGGCCAGCCAGATCCCGCTGCAGAACGGCGTGGGCACGGTGCGCCTGCCGGCCGCCGGCACCTCCAGCGCGGCGCGGATCGTCATCACCAATTCCTCGGGCACCGTGCTGCGCGACACCACGGTGGCGCTGGGCACGAGCCAGACCGACTGGAGCTGGAACGGCCTGAACACCGCCGGCCAGCGGATGGCCGACGGCGCCTATAATGTGAGCGTCACGGGCATCGGCTCCGACGGCACGACCAGTGCGCTGACGGCCACGGTTGTGGGCACGGTGACGGGGGCGAACCGCACCAGTTCCGGCGTGAACCTGGCGCTGGGCGGGCTGACGGTGGGCTTCGATTCGATGCGCACCATCCGCAATTAAAAAAGGGGGGCCGAAGCCCCCCTTCCCTTAACCCTCAGGCGCGCGGGTCGAGCCAGCCGACATGGCCGTCGGGCCGGCGGTAGACCACATTCACCTCACCCGAGACGTGGTGACGGAACATCACCAGCGGCGCGCCGTCTCCATCGAGCTCAAGCGCGGCCTGGCTCACGCTCATGCTGCGCAGCGCGGTCGCCTCGGCCACCACGGCCGGCGCGGCGACGGTCGGCGCGTCGATCTCGTCCTCCTCCATCTCGGGCATCGGCACGGCGGCCAGGTGCGGCATGCTGCTGCGCACCACCTGCTGCACGCTGCGGCTGCGCGCGTGTTCATTCACCCGGCGACGGTAGCGGCGCAGCCGCTTGCCCACATGGTCGCACGCCTCGTCAAAGGCGCGATGGGCATCGGTGCCGCTGCCATGGCCCTGCATGGTCACGTTACGGCCGGCGTGGAGGTTGATGTCACAGGCAAAGAAACCGCGGTCCTTGCTGAACACGACCCGCGCCTCGAGCGCGTGGTCGAAATATTTCTCAGCAATCGTGGTCAGCCCGCGTTCCACATGGAAACGGATGGCATCGCCCGTATCGACCTGTTTTCCGGCGACGGTGATCTGCATAGTAGCTCACATCCTCCTGCCTTCGCGGTCAGGCCGCGTCGGCCGGAGAGGTCATCTCAGGCCGATAAGGCCTTCCCGTCTTTCTCACGACGGCGCTGTACCGAGCTTGGTATGCGCATCGCTTCCCGGTATTTGGCCACCGTTCGACGGGCGATGTCCACACCTTCTTCACGTAAACGCAACACCAGCGCGTCGTCGCTAAGGGTAGAGGTCGCAGCTTCGCCATCGATCAACTGCTTGATTCTATGGCGCACTGCAGCGGCGCTGACGGCCTCGCTGCCGGCGGTTCCGGCTATCGCAGTCGTGAAGAAGAACTTCAGCTCCAGCACCCCCCGGGGGGTGGCCATGTACTTGTTGGAGGTGACGCGGGAGACGGTGCTCTCGTGCATTTCCACCTCCGTAGCGACATCGCGCAGGATCAGCGGCTTCAGGAATTCCACCCCGTGGCGGAAGAAGGCGTCCTGGCGCTGAACGATGCAGGCGGCCACCTTCAGGATGGTCGCGGCGCGCTGCTCCAGGCTTTTCACCAGCCAATTCGCGGTGGCCAGCTTTTCCGTCACGAAGGCGCGCGCGTCGCGGTCGGTGGTGGAAACCAGCGCGCGCGCCGCGAAGCCCTGGGCCACCAGCACGCGGGGCATGGTCTCGGGGTTCAGTTCCAGCGCCCAGCCGCCGTCGGGGGCTGCGCGCATCAGCACATCGGGCACCACCGGCATCGGCGGCGGCGCGTCCATGCCCGCGCCCGGCTTCGGGTCCAGCCGGCGGATCTCCGCGATCATGTCCGCCATATCGGCGGCATCCACGCCGCAGATGTCCATCAGCGCGCGCAGGTCGCGCCGGGCCAGCAGCTCCAGATGATCCAGCAGCGCCTGCATCGCGGGGTCCAGGCGGTTCTTCTCGGCCAGCTGGGCGGCCAGGCATTCGGCCAGGTTGGCCGCGAACATGCCCGTGGGTTCCAGCCGCTGCAGGCGGCGGCGCACCCGCTCCACCCGGTCCGCCGCGCAGCCCAGCCGCGCGGCCAGCGCCGCCACATCCACCACCAGCCTGCCGCTGGGCTCCAGCATGGCCAGCATCAGCCCCGCGATCAGCTGGTCCTGGGCGTCCTGGAACTCCAGCCGGATCTGGCGCCCCAGATCCTCGCGCAGGCTGCGGGGCGCCTCGGCGGTTTCCTCGATGGAGGAAAGGTCGTCCGAGAAATCCCCGCGCCCGCCGACCGAGCCGGGCACGAAGGGCTCGCCCGCGTCATAGCTGTTGGAGAAATCGGCATCGAGCGGCGCCTCGGCCAGCGGGGCCTCGGCCGAGACGGCGGCCGCTGCATCCTGGGGCGGGGCCTCGGGCGCGACGGCCACGCTGTCCCGCGCATCCTCGCGCTCCAGCAGCGGGTTGCGCTCCAGCTCCTCCTCGACGAAGGCCGCGACTTCCAGGTTCGATGATTGCAGCAGCTTGATCGCCTGGCGCAGCTGCGGCGTCATCACCAGGGACTGGCTCTGGCGAAGATCGAGGCGCGGGCCGAGCGACATCGTTAAGGCTGCTTCAGTGTGGGATGCTGGCTGGTGGGGCCAGCATCACAGGCTGAACCTTTCGCCCAGGTAAACCCGGCGCACGCCCTCGTCGGCCACGATGTCCTGCGGCGTGCCTTCCATCAGCAGCTTGCCGTCATGCATGATGTAGGCGCGGTCGATGATCTCCAGCGTCTCACGCACATTGTGGTCCGTGATCAGCACGCCGATGCCGCGATTCTTCAGGTGCTTCACCAGGTCGCGGATCTCGGCCACCGCGATGGGGTCGATGCCCGCCAGCGGCTCGTCCAGCAGGATATAGGAAGGGTGGGTGGCCAGCGCGCGCGCGATCTCGCAGCGCCGGCGCTCACCGCCCGACAGGGCCAGGGCCGGGGCGCGGCGCAGGTGGCCGATGCCGAATTCGGCCAGCAGGTTGTCCAGCATCTGCTCGCGCCGGTCGCGCTGGGGTTCCACCACCTCCAGCGCGGAGCGGATGTTGTCCTCGACCGACAGGCCGCGGAAAATGCTGGCTTCCTGCGGCAGATAGCCCATGCCCAGCCGCGCGCGGCGATACATGGGCAGGCGCGTCACGTCATGGCCGTCCATGGTCACCATGCCCTCATCGGGCTGCACCAGGCCGGTGATCATGTAGAAGGTGGTGGTCTTGCCGGCACCGTTGGGGCCGAGCAGGCCCACGGCCTCGCCCCGCTTCAGGTGCAGCGACACGCCGCGCACGACCGGGCGCTTGCGATACCGCTTGCCGAGGCCGGTGGCGACGAGGCCGCCTTCGCCGGGGATGGCAGCTAGCGCGTTCATCGGGTGCTCCTGGGGGCGGCGGAAGGTGCCGGGGCCAGCGGGTTGGTCCCGCCGGCGCCGCCCTGCTGCGGCTGAATGGTGCCGCGCACGCGCTGGCCGCTCTGGCCGATCAGTCGCGAAACGCCGGTGTTGAGGTTGGTGATGGCTTCCTCGCCGTTCACCTGGTTGTCGCCGCGCGTGATCCGCACATTGCCCAGGATGCGCGCGAGGCCCGTCGAGGCCTGGTAGACGCCGCGATCGCCCCGCACCACTTCGGTCTCGGTGCGGATCTCGACATTGCCGAACAGCTCCACGCGGTCGATGCGGCCGGCGCCGGGCGGGGGTGCCGCGGCACCCGGCTGGGCCGGCTGGCCGGGCCGGGCTGCTGCGGGGCGGGCGGGCTGCGGCGTGCCGTCCGGCTCCAGATAGGCGACCAGCGTGTCGGCGCCGATATGGCGGCCGTCCTGGGTGATCACCACGGCATTGCCGCGCGCCACCGCCAGCCGCCGCTGGGACCAGTATTCCAGGCTGTCGCGGCTGGTGATGCGCTGCTGCGGGGTGGTCAGCGTCAGCTCCCGCCCCGTCAGCACCAGCACGGCCTGGTCGATGTCATAGACGGCGCGGTCGCCGGTGGCGGTGTCGGTCTCGGTGAAGATGCGGACATTGCCTTCCGCCTCCAGCCGCCAGATCTCATTGCCGCCCGAAAGCGGGCTGTCGGCCGGGCTGCCGGCCGCGGGCGCGGGCGCCGGGGTGCCCGATTGCGGGCGGTAGCGGGCCAGCAGGCGCGCGGCATCCACCGTCACGCCGTCACGGATGGCGCGGGCGTTGCCGCGCGCCACCACCACGCGCTGTTCCTGGCGCCATTCGATGCCGTCGGTGGCCGTCACGTCGACAGGGCCCCCGCGTGAGAGGTCGATGTTCTGCGCCAGGGCGGGCGTGGCCAGAAGGCCCAGGCAGAGCGCGATCGGAAGACGGTTCATCGCTGGGTCCCCTCCAGCACGGCATGGGCGCGGCCGGTGAACACCACGACGGCACCGCGCTCCTGGATCTCGAAGCCCTCGGAGTTGATGATGCCGAAGGGGCCCTGGGCGGCCGTCGGGCGGTCGCCCTGTGCGGTGCCGGCGGTCAGGTCCACATGGGCCGTGTCGCTGCGAAACAGCGTGCCGTTGTCGTGGTACACGGTCACATCCCCCGCCAGGTCCAGCATGTTGCGCCCACGGTCATACACGCCGTCGCGCGATTCCAGCAGGATCCAGGCGCCGTCATTCAGGGTGATATCGGCGCGGGGCGCGGTCAGGTTGATGACTTCCTGCCCGGGGTCGAGCCGTCCATCGGCCTGCTGGGCCAGGGTGGCTGTCACGGTATAGGGGCGGTTCAGGTCGTCGCGGCCCTGATAGAGCGGGCTGGTGACCTGCAGGGCGGCGGGCGCGACGCCCGCGCTGCGCCGGAAGGAGAGGCGGCCGTCCTTGCCCTCGATATCCTGCCAGAACAGGATCAGCGCGATCAGCAGCAGCGCCGCGCCCGGCAGCAGGTATTTCACCGCCTGCACGAAGCTGTGCCGCCGCGCCATGGAGCGCGCGCTGGGCGCCACCCGCGCGCGGGAGGGGGTGAGCATCGCCCCGCGCCGTGGGGCGATCGGGGTGATGTTCGCGCCGAGCCCCGGTTCGCGCCGAGAGCCGCTCACGCAACCCCCGTCCGCAGCAGGTCATGGATGTGCAGGATGCCGCGCGGCACGCCTTGGCCGTCCACCACGAACAGGGTGGTCACGCTGCGCTCGTTCATGATGCGCAGCGCCTCGGCCGCCAGGGTGTGGGGCGCGATGGACAGGGGGCGGCGGGTCATCACTTCCTCGGCCCGGCGGGCGAGCAGGTCGCCGCCCTGCTTCATGGCGCGGCGCAGGTCGCCGTCGGTGATGATGCCGACCAGCCGGCCGTCCTGCTGGATGCCCAGGCAGCCGAAGCGGCCGGCCGTCATGGCCACCAGCGCGGTATCCATGCCCGTCTCGGGCGCGGCCAGGGGCATTTCGGCATGCATCAGCTGTTCCACGCGCATCAGCTGCGCGCCCAGCTTGCCGCCGGGGTGGAACACGCGGAAATCGGCGGCGCCGAAGCCGCGCCGCGTCAGCAGCGCGACCGACAGCGCATCGCCCAGCGCCAGTTGCATGGTGGTGCTGGTGGTCGGCGCCAGGCCCATCGGGCAGGCCTCGGGCACGGCGGGCAGCACCAGCGCCACATCGGCATCACGCGCCAGCGAGGAGCCGGCCCGCCCCGTGATGCCCACCAGCGGAATGCCGAAGCGGCGCGAATAGGCGATCAGGTCCGACAGCTCCGCCGTCTCGCCGCTGTTGGAGAGCGCGAGCACCACATCCCCGCGCTGGATCATGCCGAGGTCCCCGTGGCTTGCCTCACCGGGATGCACGAAGAAGGCGGGCGTGCCGGTGCTGGCCATGGTGGCCGCGATCTTGCGCCCCACATGGCCGGACTTGCCCATGCCGGAGACGATGACGCGCCCGGTGCATCCCGCGAGCGTCTCGACGGCCTGGTCGAACTCCACGCCGATGGCTGCCGCAAGGGTCTGCAGCGCCTCTGCTTCGGCCTGGAGCACCTGCCTGGCGACGGCGAGGTAGGAGGAGGGGGGTACTGACTGGTCCACGCGCATCCTATGAGGGGTGGCGCGGCCCAGGGTCAACCGCCCCTACACTCTGAAACATTCAAGAATCGTGCCAGGGCACGGAAACGCTACAATGCCAGCGTTTCCGCGCAATTTTCGGACTCACGCGCACGCCTTTGTGAGGCGGCGTTCACAGCGCGCCCAGTTGCTCCCGCAGTTTCTGGTCGAAATGCGCCGGCGCGTAGATCTCCCGCACCAGGGCCTGGCCGCGCTGCGCGCGTTCCGCCGCGCGGTCGCGCTGGTGCAGCACCGCCAGCATCTGGACGGCCACATGGTCGATCTTCACATCGGCCCATTGGGTGCGGATGTCGAAGGGAAGCTCACCCGGCTGCACGTCGCGCAGCTTGAAATCCAGCAGCCAGCTGTTGTCCGGGTTGCAGAAATCCATGTTGCCGGAATAGCCGGTGGCGATCAGCGGGCGGGCGTAATAATGGGCTTGGGCGCAGAGCAGGCCGAAAGCCTCCGACCGGTGCGCCGAGACGATCGCATCGGCATGGCGCACGAAGGACAGGGCGCGCTCGTCGGAGCCGCGTTCCTCCAGCAGGATGATGCGCGGGTCGCGCGCCGCGGCCTGCTGGATCAGCGACCATTCGCCATAGGGGTCGGACAGCTCGTCCACCCCGCCATCGGGCATGCGCAGCACCAGCGCCACGGGCTCCGTCCCGTTCGGGAAGGCTTGGATGAAGCCGGAGATGGCGGCGGACGGGTTCTTGCGCCGCAGCCCGGCCGCCGGGTTGAAGGCCGAGAAGAACACGAAGGTCGAGGCGCGGTCCGGCAGAAGCTCCGGGTAAGGGTCGGGCAGGTTCTCGGGCAGGGAGAGCGGCACGCCCAGCGTGGCCAGCGGCCGGTTGCTGGTGCGGGCGAAAGCCTGACGGACGAAGTCCGTCGGCGCCCACAGCGCGTCCACCTCCTTCAGGCCGGCGGCCTGGGTGGGCGGCACATCGGCGAAGGCCCAGGGGAAGGCACCCACCCGATTGCGCGCCGTGACGCCGGAGAAGGTCTGGCTGCGCAGCAGGTCGCGCATGGCGTCCGCCCCGCAGAAGAACAGGCTGATGGGCTTGTCGAACCCCTCGGCGGGCGCCTGGGCTTCCCGCTGATGGCCGGGCTGCCAGGGCAGCAGCCTGCCGGAGGGGGTGACGATCAGCGGCTGCGCCTCATCCGCGTCGAAGATGCGGGTGGCGACACCGAGCCGCCCCAGCGCCTCCGCACTCAGCCGCAGCGCCTGGCCCATGCCCAGCGCATGGCGCTGGCCGATCAGATACACGGGCTGGCGGCGCTGCTGCGCCCGGCGCGCGCTGCCCTGGTCCAGCAGCGGCATCAGCGCCGGGCATTGCTCGGCGACCAGGGCCTCCACCTTCTCGACCTGGGAGAGCAGGGTCTGCTCGGCCGCCACGGCATCCGCCGCGTCCTCCACCTCGGCCGCCATCGCGGCCAGCAGGGTGAACAGCGACATGAAGCGGCCGCCGAAGGCCACGCGCTGCGCCCAGAAGGAAATGGCGTCGTCGCCCAGCAGCGACAGGCGGCGGTGGTCGGTCCAGCTTTCGAGCACGAGCGAGAGCTGGAAGGCCAGCCGGTCCGCCGCGTCGTGCAGGGAGCCGCCCTGGCCGGGATGCCGGGCCTGATGCTGCTCCCAGGCCTCCGCGACATAGCGGTTGGCGGGGGCGATGGCATCGGCCACCACCAACCGCTGCCAGTAGCGGCGGTGATCGTGGGGCAGGGCCTCCGCCGGCAGCGGGTGCGGCAGCACGATGTCGAACAGCCACCAGTGGCGCAGCGCATCCGGCGAGGAAAAGGCACGCGCCATGGCCGCGCCCGACTGGGTCGCCAGCGCATCGAGCATTGCGGAGGTCAGCGGCAGGCGCAGGTGGTTGTGCTCGACGCGGGAGCGCTGGAAATAGTCGGCATCCGCGAGTTCGAAGGCGGGCCAGGGTTCCTGGGCCAGCAGGGCCGCCAGCAGCTGGCGCGGCTGGGCGCCGGCCACGGTGCCCGCGCCGAAGGAGCCGGGCATGCCCGCGGCCTGTTGGCGCAGGCCGGCGGTCACGGCCTCGGCCGGGGCGGCAGTGCGGCGTCGGGGGGCGGATGCCGGCAGCAGACCCTCGCTGGCCAGGAGGCCGCGCCGCAGCGATTCGCCGATGTGATGGCGCTGCTCTGCCGCCTGGATGGTGCCCAGCAGTTCCAGGTCGCCGCTGGTGCTGAGCGCGCGTTGCAGAAGCCCCGCCCCGAGCGGCGAGCCGAGCAGCGGCCGGGCCATCGCCAGGTCGATGCGCAGGGCGTTCCAGTCCAGGTCGCAGAACCAGAACTCGCCTTCCTGCACCAGGTCGATCCAGAGGGTGGCGAGGGGCGCGCCGTGCGCATCCGCGATGGCCGCCGCATCGGCGGTGAAGGCGAAGCGGTCAGGCGCGTCGGTCGAGATGAGCTGGATGCGCCCCTCAGCGAAGCGGGGGCCCACCATGTCGGCGCCGGCCAGCGTCAGGAACCAGCCGAGCCGGATCGTCGGCGGCAGGGGCAGGAGGCGCGGCGATACCTGGACATGACCATAGACACGCCCTGCGGCCGGATGGCTGACGCGCGGCACGCTGTGCGACAGTAGAGACCATCGCCGCTCGCGCTCGCCAGTCAGGGGCGTCTCGCTCATTACCACTCCCAAAGAAGCGGTTCCTCGCTGGAACCTGCGATGACAATGTTATCGGAGATGCCGGGTTATCGCACCGCAGCAGATGATTTCCTGAACGAAAAAAATGCAGAGAGCATCAAATAGATTAAGGATATCACAATATTGTTACGCCGGGCGTTGTGCAAGGCTGCAGCCGATATCTGAGGCCTTTCCCAACTCCCGATAACGTTGCGGAACTCAACTGAACCCCGCCCCTCATATCGGGCTTCGGAACGAACCCGCCTAGAAACATGCAGTTCAATTCTTTGCGTGGGAAACTGTTTGCCGCGCCCCTGCCGTGACGGAGAAATAAGCCCCGCCGGTTGCAAGAGGGACGCTTCCGCGCGGGCTGCGCCGCGCGTATCCATGGCGTTGATGTCCGAGGCAGCGCCCAAAGATCCCCGTCTGACCGCCATCATCGTGGCGAGCGCGCTGTTCATGCAGAACCTGGACAGCGCGGCCGTGACGACGGCGCTGCCCTCCATGGCGCGGGACCTGGGGGAGGAGCCGGCGCGGCTGGGCGTGGCCATCACCAGCTACCTGGTGGCGCTGACGGTGTTCATCCCGGTCTCGGGCTGGGTGGCGGACAAGTTCGGGCCCAAGCGCGTGTTCATGTTCGCCATCGCGCTGTTCGCCGCTTCCTCGGCCATGTGCGGCCTGGCGGACGGGCTGACCTGGCTGGTCGTGGCCCGCGTGGTGCAGGGGCTGGCCGGCGCCATGATGGTGCCCGTGGGCCGTCTGCTGCTGCTGCGCGGCCTGCGCAAGGACCAGATGCTGACCGCCATGGCCTGGCTGACCATGCCCGCCATGCTGGGCCCCATCACCGGGCCGATGCTGGGCGGCGTGCTGACGGACCTCGCGGGGTGGCGCAGCGTGTTCTGGATCAACGTGCCGGTGGGCGTGCTGGGCCTGCTGATGGTGGCCTGGAAAATTCCGGCCATGCAGGTGGAGGACCCGGGGCCCCCCGACGCGCGCGGCCTGCTGCTGGTGGGCGGCGCGCTGACGCTGTTCATGATCGGGCTGGAGACGATCGGGCGCCATGTGCTGCCCACCGCCTGGCCGGAGGTCGCGCTGGTGCTGGGCATCATCACCGGCGGCTTCGCCATCCGCCACTGCAGGCGGGCGGCGCGCCCGGCGCTGGACCTGACCCTGCTGAAGGTGCCGAGCTTTCATGCCGCGCTGTTCGCGGGTTCGCTGTTCCGCATCGGCGCGGGCGCCAGCCCCTTCCTGGTGCCGGTGCTGCTGCAGGTGGGTTTCGGCTGGGCGGCGTCGGAGGCGGGCTTCGTCAGCTTCGCGACCGCGCTCGGCGCCCTGATGATGAAGCCGCTGGCCCGGCCCATCCTGCGCGCGGTGGGCTTCCGGGGCACGGTCGTCTGGGGCGGGCTGGCGGCCGCGGTCACGCTCGCGGGCTCGGCCATGTTCACGCCCAGCTGGCCGATCTGGGCGATGTTCATCTGGCTGGCGCTGTCGGGCCTGGCCCGCAGCCTGCAATTCACCTCCCTGAACACGCTGGCCTTCGCGGATTTGCCGCAGAACCGGCTATCGGCCGGCACGGGCTTCATGGGCATGGCCCAGCAGATGGCGCCGGCGCTCGGCACCGTGCTGGCCACCACCACGCTGGAGATCAGCGCCTGGGCCCATGGCCGGCATGATCTCGCGGTGCAGGACTTCTCGGTGGGCTTCCTGGTGGCGGGGCTGGTCAGTGCCCTGTCAGCGCCGTTCTACGCCAGGCTGCCGGCCGATATCGGCCATGAGGTCAGCGGCCAGCGCCGGAAGAGCTAGCACCCTCCGCGATCACTTCCCGCACGGCCCTGGCCAGCAGGGCGGCGGCGCTGCGCAGCCGGTGGGTGTCGAAGCCCGAATAGCCCAGCACCAGCCCCGATCGCGCGGGCGTGCCCAGGTAATGCGGGCTGACGGCCTTCACCACCACCCCATGCCTCAGCGCCGCCTGCGCCACCCGCACGTCATCCACCGGCACCTTGAAATGCAGCGTCAGCTGGATGCCGCATTCGGGCATCTCCAGCTCCACCACATCGCCCAGATGGCGGATCATCGCCTCCACCACCGTATCGCGCGCGGCGCGGTAGCGCTGGCGCATGCGCTGGATGTGGCTGGTCAGGAAGCCGCGCTTCATGAAGCTGGTGACCAGCGCCTGCTGCAGCGTGGGCGGGTTGCGGTCCGCCAGGAAGCGCGCGCCGCGAAAGGCCGGGATCAATGCCGGGGGCACCACCGCGAAGCCGATCCGCACCCCGGGGAACAGCATCTTGCTGAGGGTGCCGACATAGATGACCGCCTCGCCCCCCTCCAGCCCCTGCAGCGAGGCCAGCGGCCGGCCGACATAGCGGAACTCGCTGTCGTAATCGTCCTCGATGATCCAGCTGCCGGTGGCCTTGGCCCAGGCCAGCAGCTCCAGCCGCCGTTGCAGGCTCATCACCGCGCCGGTCGGGTATTGGTGAGAGGGGGTGATGTAGGCGGCGCGTGCCTCCGGGGCCAGGCGCAGCCCGGCCTCGACCACCATCCCCTCGCGGTCCACCGGCACGGGGATCAGGCTGGCACCCGCCGCCGCCAATGCCTCACGCGTCGCCAGATAGCCCGGGTCCTCCACCCAGACCGCGTCGCCCGGGTTCAGCAGCACCCGGATGGACAGGTCGATGGCCTGCTGCGCGCCGGACAGGATCAGAATCTGCTCCGGCTCGCAGCGGACCGCCCGCGCCGCGCGCAGGTATTTCGCCACTTCCTCACGCAGGGCGAGGTCGCCGGAGGGGTCGGCATAGCTCAGGTTGGAGGGGTCGAAGCCCTGCATCAGCTCCATGCCGGTGCGCCGCCAGGCCTGGATGGACAAGGCATCGACCGAGCAGCAGCCGGCCGCGAAAGGCAGGCCGGGCGGAACGGGCAGGGCGGTCGCCAGGGCCTCGCAGCGCTGGCCCACGCGGGACAGCTGCGGTGGCGGCGCGGGCTGCGCCGGGGCGGGCGGCGCGCCGGGCGCCAGCAGGTCGGGCGCCGCGTCCTCGGCCACGAAAGTGCCTGATCCGGCACGGCCTGTGACGAAACCCTCGGCCAGCAGCTGCTCATAGGCGCTGAGGACGGAGGTGCGGGAGACCCCGAGCCTTTCGGCCAGCAGCCGGGTGGAGGGCAGGCGGCTGCCCGCGGCCAGGCGGCGGGCCAGGATGGCATCGCGGAAGCCCAGGTAGATCTGCTGGAACAGCGGCTGCTCCGAGCCATGCTCCACCGCCAGGTCCAGCAGTGCCGACCAGTGGTCCCGGCCGCGCGCCGGCGGTGGGGCGGAGAAATCCAGCATGCCCATAGCCAAGCAAATTCAATGCCACCTTGGCCGGCGTCCGGCCGCAAGGCAGGATGAGCGAAACGGGGAGCTCAAGAATGCGCATACTCATCACCGGGGCCGCGGGTTTTCTGGGGCGGCGTCTGGTCGCGGCCCTGCTGGCCAGGGGGTATCAGGCCGACAAGCTGTTCCTGGCCGACCGAGTGGAGTTCACCCCGCCCCCCGGCACCACCGCCCTGGTGGGAGAGCTGGCGGACCCCGCCTATCTGGACATCCTGGCCGGGCTGGGCTGCGACAGCGTGTTCCATCTGGCCGCGACCCTGACGCTGGAGGCAGAGCGCGACCCGGCCGCCGCCTGGGCGGGGCATGTGGCGCCGGTGCAGCGGCTGGTGCGGGCCAGCAACCGCCCGCGCATCGTCTTCGCCAGCTCTATCGCCGTGTTCGGCGGCGACCTGCCGGACCCGGTGCAGGACGATCTGCGCCAGACGCCCACCACCAGCTACGGCACCCAGAAGGCCATCGTGGAACTGCTGCTGGCAGACCACAGCCGCCGCCGCGAGATCGACGGCCGCGCCCTGCGCCTGCCCATCGTGCTGACGCGCCCCGGTGCCTCGCTGCCCGTGGTGTCCGACCAGGTAGCCGCCATCATCCGCGAGCCCCTGGCCGGACGGGAGGTGGATTGCCCGCTCTCGCCCGAGACGCGCATTCCCGTGGCCTCGGTGGGGGCCGTGGTGCGGGCGCTGCTGGCGCTCTATGACCTGCCGGAGGCGGAGTTGCCGCCGGGCCGCGCCATGAACCTGCCGGCGCTGACCGTCAGCATCGCTGAGATGATCGCGGCCCTGGGCGACGCCGGGCGGCTGGTGCGCATGGTGCCGGACCCGGTGACGCAGAAGGTGGTGGATGGCTGGCCGAAGCGCTTCGTCTCGGCCCACGCCAGCGCGCTGGGGATCGGGGCGGATGCAGACCTGGCGGCACTGATCGCGGATTATACGGGCGCGCGGTGACGTTCCTTTTCTGTAGAAAAAGAACGAGCATTATTTTAGCGCAGCAGCGTGATCCACAGCGGCAGCGTCACCACCGCCAGCATATGCTCGATGGTGGTGATTGCCGCCATCAGCGGGGCGTCGCCCCCCATGGCGCGCGCCATGACATAGCTGGTGGCCGCGGTGGGCAGCGCCATGAACAGCACGGCGGTGGCGGTCGCCAGCGGATCCAGCCCGAGTGCCAGGCACAGCGCATAGGTGATGGCCGGCACCACCAGCAGCTTCAGCGTGGTGGTGACCAACTGCAGCGACAGCCTGTCGCGCAGGGCGCCGAGGGAAAGCGCCGCCCCCACCGCCAGCAGGCCGAGCGCGATGGTCGCCTGGCCCAGGCTGCGCACCAGCGGCTTCACACCGGGCGGCAGCCC
The DNA here is from genome assembly GCF_004005855.1 of Rhodovarius crocodyli. Taxonomy (GTDB): domain Bacteria; phylum Pseudomonadota; class Alphaproteobacteria; order Acetobacterales; family Acetobacteraceae; genus Rhodovarius; species Rhodovarius crocodyli. Next base: position 178,603 of record NZ_SACL01000005.1, on the reverse strand, counting down.
GCCCAGCCCCGCGATGACGAAGCCCAGGATGCAGGCCACGATCAGCGGGTTCAGGAAGATCTGGCGCAGCAGCAGCAGGGGCTTCAGCCGGCCCGGGCGGCCGAGCGCGAAGGCCACGGTCGTCATCAGCTGCACGAAAGGCACGATCAGCCCGGTGGCCACGGCGCCCAGCGTGACGCCCGGCGCGCCCATGATGGCGCCCGCAATGGCGAAGCCGATCAGGTTGTTGAAGCGGATGCCGCCCTGCAGCACGCTGGTCATGGCGGGATGATCCTGCCGCCAGGCGCGCGCGATCATGACCGACAGCACGGTGCCCAGGCCCAGGCCGATCCAGATCGCGGCCAGCATGCCCAGGATGGGCACCTCGCCCATCTTCACCTCGCTGATCGCACCCACCAGCAGGCTGGGCAGCAGCACCCAGAAGATGAGCCGCTCCATGCCCGCCCAGATCGTGTCGTCCGGCAGCAGGCGGCGCTTCAGGAAGGCACCGAGCACCAGCAGGCCGAAAGCGGGCACGAAGGCGTCGAGATAGGCGGCGAACACCGCTCAGGCCCCGGCTTCGGCGGGCAGCGCCGAGCGGGGCATCAAGGCACCGGCGGGGCTGGCGCGGCGGCGGGCCTGGCCCGCCAGGTCGCGCAGGCAGGCGGTTTCGGTGCGCTGGGCCAGGCTGCCGGCGCGCGCCTGCACATGGGCGGCGCGCAGCCCCTCGGCCGTCGGGTAGAACAGGATATCGAGCTGGCAGGCGGAGCCGGTGTAGAGCCAGATCGCGACCGGGCCTTCCATGCGGCGCAGCTCGGGCTCACCCAGCCATTCCATCACGCGTTCCGGGCTGCTGCCCATCATCGCGCCGGCATGGGTGGGCACGGCGCCCACGGGCAGCGCCACCGTCCGGGCCTCCGGCCAGCGGCTGCTGGCCTCACGCGCGGAAACCTCGGCGCTGCGCAGCACGGGTGTGGCGCGGCGCGGCGCGGGCTGAGAGGGAGGGGCTTCGGGCGCCTGGCCGAGTGCGACCAGGCTGGCGCGGGTGCTGGTCAACGCCTCACGCGTTGCATCACCCGCGTCGGAACCCGCGGCGCAGGCCGCGGGCAACAGGGCCACCAGCAAGTGGGCTGGTATCAGGCGGGCCATCCAGCGCGGCGTCACGGCGCGAACCCCTAGCGGGAGAAGTGTAGAAGAAACCCCGCCCCGAAGGACGGGGGTACTGGATACTCAGACCTGGGGAGCGGGGCGGGGGGCCGCCGGGCCGTCGGTCAGCATTTCCATGCGGCCCATCAGCTGCCCGCCATCCTCGACCGACAGGCGCTTGCAGCGCGCCACGCCGTTCACCTTGCCGGTGGCGCGGATGATCAGGTTGCCGCGCGCGGTGATGGTGCCGTCGAACAGGCCCGCGATCTCCGCGTCCTCGACCTGCACTTCGCCGCGGAACACGCCGGTCTGGCCGACGGACAGCTCGGCGGCCTGCAGCATCTCGCTCTCGACCGTGCCCTCGACGACCAGGCGCTCACAGTCGGACACCGTGCCCTGGACGCTGATGCCCTTGCCGACCGTCAGGGTGCGGCGGTCGCTCTGCGAGGCGGGCAGGCCGCCCTGGTTCGGGCGGGCCGGAACGCCCACGCCGGGCGTCGGCAGGCCCGGGCGCCCGGCCGGCGCGTTCGGGGCAGGGGCGGCGGTGGGACGGATCGACTGGCTCAATGCGGGGGCTTCCTTGGCAGGGCTGGGCGCCGGGGCTGCGGGGCGGAGGTTGGCGGCGGTCAGGTCGGCATCGCGCGCCGCTGGCACGGTCACGGGTGCCTCGGGGGCAGCGGGAGTGTCTTCCTTTTTGCGTCCGAAAATCGCCATGCGTGAATGCCCCTTCGGTAGTCGGAGATTTCACCGAGGCTTACCGCCCCGGCCCGCCCCGCACAATTGCCCCATGCAGGATTCGTCTTAAGAATCTGCCAAAACTCCCGCGATGGGGACATGTCGGGGGCGTATCGCTCCGCACTCCGATGGACGCCTGCCTGTGCGGAGGCTATGCGGGCAGCATGACAGCCTCCCTCGATATCCTCGGCATCGGCAACGCGATCGTCGACGTCATCTCCCGCGCCGACGATGCCTTTCTGGCCGCGCGCGGCATGAACAAGGGGGGCATGGCCCTCATCAGCACCGAGCAGGCGGAAGGCATCTATGCCGCCATGGGCCCGGGCGTGGAAAGCAGCGGCGGTTCCGTCGCCAATTCCTGCGCGGTCGCCGCCGGGCTGGGCGCCAAGGTGGGCTTCCTGGGCAAGGTGGCCGAGGACGCGCTGGGCCAGGTTTTCGCGCATGACATCCGCTCCGTCGGCGTGCATTTCCCGACGCCCCCGCTGCAGGGCGGCGCCCCCACGGCCCGCTGCCTGATCCTGGTCTCGCCCGACGGGCAGCGCACGATGAACACCTATCTGGGCGCCTGCGTGACCTTCGGCGAGCAGGATGTGGACGTGGCCGAGGTGGCCCGCGCCCAGGTCGTCTACCTCGAAGGCTATCTGTTCGACCCGCCGGCCGCCCAGGCCGCCTTCCGCGCCGCCGCCCGCGCGGCGCATGCCGCCGGCCGCAAGGTCGCGCTCTCCCTGTCCGACCCGTTCTGCGTGGGCCGCCACCGCGATGCCTTCCGCGCCTTCGTGCGTGAGGAATGCGACATCCTGTTCGCCAATGAGGCCGAGATCCTCAGCCTGTACGAGACGGACGACTTCGCCGCCGCCCAGGCCGCCGTGCGCGCCGAGGTGGGCATCGCCGCCCTGACCCGCAGCGAGAAGGGCAGCTTCATCGTCTCGGGCGATGCGGTGCATGAGGTGGCCGCCGTGCCGACCCAGGTGGTGGACACCACGGGCGCGGGCGATGCCTATGCCGGCGGCTTCCTGGCCGCCCATACGCGCGGGCTGGACCTGGCCTCGGCCGGCCAGTGGGGCAGCGCCTGCGCGGCCGAGGTGATCAGCCATTTCGGCCCGCGCCCGCAGCGTGACCTGAAGACCCTCGTCGGAGCCTGAACCCATGCGCGCCACCGCCCTTCTTCTTTCCCTGGCTGTCCTGGCCGGCCCCGCGGCCGCGCATCACGGCCGGGGCCACCCCGAGCAGGTGGCGCAGGTGGACGGCGCGGTGCGCGAGCAGGACCGCGCCCGGGCCAACCCGGCCGCGACCCCCTGGGTGCCCGAGCAGAACCGCGCGGCGGCCGAGGCGGAAGCCGCCGGCGTCGACGATGCGGCGGGGCTGCTGCGCTCCGCCCATGCGGCGCTGACCGCGCGGCGCGCCGGCCAGGCGATCGAGTTCCTGGAACGCGCCGAGTCCCGGCTGCTGACGCGTTCCACCCCCGCGACCCGCGCGGGTGAGCCGGTGCAGAACGGCCCGGTGGCGCGCATCACCGCGGCGCGGCTGGCGGCCGGGCGTGGCGACCTGAAGACGGCGATGGACCAGACCGACCTGGCGCTGGCGGCGCTGGACCGGCCGCGTCGGCGCGGGCGCCGGTAAGGGCGGGGGCGCGGCCCCCGACTGCTTCCCCTAGGCTTCCTCGAACCTCGCGAGCCTGACTGCCGTCACCCCCGGCGCCGTGCGCAGCGTGGGCATCACCAGCAGGCAGTTCTCGTGCGGGGTGCGGATCTCGCGGCTGCCGTCGGTCGCGATCAGCGTGCCGGGCTCGGCCAGCACCTCACCGCCGCGGAAGGGGCGGATGAAGCTGAAGCTGGGGCTGCGGGCCGTGATGGATTCGGTCACGCGCGCCAGCCGTGAGGGAGCCATGGGTTCCGCCGCGCCGGGAAGCAGCCCGTGCAGATGCAGCAGCCGGGACGCCGCGCGCTCCATCCGGGCCACCGTCTCGGGCTCCCAATGGTCGCCGGCTTCCAGCAGCACCGCGCGGCGGCCGAGCGCCGCCAGGTGATCGACCACCCGTCGCCCGCTCTCATGCCCCTGGTCCGCCACCACCAGCGGCGGTTCCCCCAGCGACAGGCCCAGCTCGATGCAGCGGGGGCTGTCCGGTGAGAGCAGCAGCGGGTCGGCCGGCCACAGCATGGAATGCAGGTCCAGCAGGATGTCCGCGCTTTCGATCAGCGGGCGCAGCACGCGGGCGCGGCGCAGCTCGCTGGAACGCCCGGGGCCGTCCAGCAGGTCGGGGTTCCAGACGCGGTTGAAATCCTGCTCGACGAAGCGGCTGGCCACGGGGTCGGCCGGGTCGAAATGGGCGAAGGCGTCGAGGTTGGCGAAGACCAGCGACAGCCGGCCCGCGACGGGCCGCAAGCCCTGGCGCAGCCAGCGTTCCAGCAGCACGGCCCCCGCGATCTCGTTGCCGTGGGTCAGGGCCAGGATGCAGATGTGCGGGCCCGGCGCCGGCCCCTCGAAGGACCAGGCGCCGCGCGCGACATTGCCCTCCACCCAGGGGCGCAGGTCCGGGCGGGCGATGCGCACGGGCGGCGGCGGGCCGGGTTCGCCGGCCGCCAGCGCCGCCAGGGCCGGGTTCAGCTCGGCTGGCATTGGCGCTCCGTCAGGCGTCGGAGGAAGCCCAGGCAGGCGTCGAGCTCGTCTTCCTCGATGAACTCGTCGGGCTGATGGGCCTGGGCGATGTCGCCCGGGCCGCAGACGATCGCGGCGACGCCGGCCTGCTCGAAATACCCGGCCTCCGTGCCGTAGCTGACGCGGGCGGCGCCGTTGCGCCCGGTCAGGCGCTGGGTGGCGAGGGTGAGCGGGTGGGTTTCCGCGAGCCCCAGCGCGGGCGCGAAGGCGCGGCGCGCGATGGCGAAGCCGGCGGCGGGGTGGATGGCGCGCAGCCGGGGCATGATCTCGCCCTCCAGCGCGGCCTGGAAACGGGCCAGCACCTCACGCGCGTCGTCGCCCGGCACGGTGCGGACCTCGAAGGTGAAGTCGGCGCGGTCGGGCACGATGTTCAGCACCGTGCCGCTGTGGAAGGTGCCGGCATGGACGGTGGTGTGGGGCGGGTTGAAGCCCTCCACGCGCCGGCCCTCGGCCATGAAGCGGCGCTGCTCGGCGGCGAGCCAGGCGATGGCCTCGGCCGCGGCCATCAGCGCGTTGGCAGTGGCGTCGGTGCGCGAGGAATGACCGGAGAGGCCCGTGACGGCCACATCCCAGCTGGCATAGCCCTTGTGGGCAATGACGGGGCGCATCGAGGTCGGCTCACCCACCACGCACCAGGCGGGCGGCGGGGCGTCGGCGGCCAGTTCCGGCATCAGCCGTTCCGCGCCGTCGAAGGTCGTCTCCTCGTCATGCGTCAGGCAGATATGGATGGGGCGCAGCAGCGGGGCGGCGGCGAATTCCGGCACCATGGCCAGCACGCAGGCCACGAAGCCCTTCATGTCCGTCGTGCCGCGCCCGTAGAGGCGCCCGCCGTCGCGCCGCAGGGTGAAGGGGGCGCTGGTCCAGGCCTGGGCCTCGACCGGCACGCAGTCCACATGGGCCGAGAGCGCCACCCCGCCCGCCACGCGCGGGCCGATGACGGCATGCAGGTTCGCCTTGCCGTCCACGTCGATCACGCGCGCGGCCACGCCGTGGCGCAGAAGCTCCGCCTCGGCCCACCGGATCAACGGCAGGTTGCTGTTCCGGCTGGTGGTGTCGAACGCCACCAGCGTCGCCAGATGGGCGATGGCCTGCTCCCGCATGTCCCCTGTGCCTCTTTCGGCTCCATCCTAGTCGTGACAGGCTCCCTGGCAATCGGGGGTGGTTTTCGATGCCGACTGTAGCGATCCTGGGTATTCATCTGGAGGCGAATGCGTTCGCCCCCACCACGACCGAGGCGGATTTCCGCGCGCTGTGCTGGGAGGAGGGCGAGGCCATCACGCCGCTCGCGCGCTCCCAGGGTTCACATCTGCCGGCGGAACTGCCGGGCTTCTATCGCCGCATGGACGAGACGGGCGACTGGACGCCCAGGCCCATCGCGATGTGGGGCGCGCCCCCGGGCGGGCCGATCGCGCAGGAACTGTTCCTGCGCATGCTGGATACGGTGCGGCGCGGCCTGGCCAGCGCCTTGCCGGTCGATGCGGTGTATGTCGCGAGCCACGGCGCGTCCTCCGCCACCGGCGACGAGGACAGCGACGGCACGCTGCTGGCCATGGTGCGGCAGATCGTGGGGCCGGGCGTGCCCATCGTCGTGACGCACGACCTGCACTGCAATGTCAGCGAGAAGCTGGTGGCGAACTGCGACAGCCTGATCGCCTATCGCACCAACCCGCATGTGGACCAGGCGCCGCGCGCCGCCGAGGCCGCGGACATGCTGCGCCTGCTGCTGGGCGGCACGCGCGCGCACCGCGCCTTCATCCGCCTGCCGCTGACGCCCCCCACCGTGACGCTGCTGACCGCCGAAGGCCCCTATGCCGACCTGATCCGCATGGGCGAGGCGATGGTCGAGGCCGACCCCGCCCTCTTGAATGTGAGCGTCACGGGCGGCTTCGTGTTCAGCGACCTGCCGAAATGCGGCATCACCATCAACACCACCGCGACCAGCCAGGACGTGGCGGATGCGGCGGCCCGGACCCTCGCGCAGAAGGCCTGGGCCCAGCGGGAGCGCCATACCCGCACGCTGCTGTCCGTGAAGGAGGCCGTGACGGTCGCGCGCGATGCCGAGGCGACCGTCATCTTCTCCGACAGCGGGGACAACCCGGGCGGCGGCGGGCGCGGCAACACCGCCTGGCTGCTGCGGGCGCTGCATGAGGCCGAGGTGCCCGGCGTGGTGCTGGGCCTGTTCGTGGACCCGGAGCTCGCCGCCGAAGCCCATGCGCTGGGCGAGGGCGCGGTGTTCGAGGCCCGCTTCAACCGCAGCCCCAGCGAGTTCAGCCGCCCCATGACGGCGCGCGCCACGGTGGTGACGCTGACCGACGGCCGCGCGGTCGGCCGGCGCGGCACCATGGCGGGGCGCGCGTTCAACCTCGGCCCCAGCGCGCGTCTGCGGCTGGAGGGCAGCGGGCTGGAGGTGGTAGTGATCAGCCTGCGCCGGCAATGCCATGAGCCGCGCACGCTGGAGATGCACGGCATCGACCTGGCCGCCGCGCGCTGCATCGTGGTCAAAAGCCGCGGGCATTTCCGCGCGGGCTTCGACGAATTCGCCCCGCCCGGGCGCGTGTTCGAAGTGGATACCGCAGGCCTGACCAGCCCCGTGCTGACCAACTTCACCTGGAAGCGGCTGCCGAGGCCGGTCTATCCGCTGGACGCGGACGCCGCCTACGCGGTGAAGGCGTTGTAAGTTAACATCGTCAGCGTGTCCTTCACGCCGGCGACGGTCTGCACCTTGTCGACCACGAACAGGCCCACATCCTGGTCGGGCTCCAGGTAGAACTTGCCCAGCAGGTCGTAGGTGCCTGAAATCGAGTGCATTTCCGACAGCTCCTCGATGCTGTCGGCCATGTGGCGGGCCACGCGATAGGCGGCACCCATCTCGCATTTAATCAGGACGAAGATAGCGCGCATCGGAACTCTCCCATCGGGTGGGCGCAGGATGACGGGGCGGCGTGCGTCGCACAAGCCGGGCCCAAGGGGGAGCAGGGCCCGGGGCTTCTGCCCAAGGAAGCGGCAGATGGCGGCCGTGGCCCCGCCGGGGCACCCGCCGGCTTCGTTCCGCTGCCGCCCCTCGGGGCGCTACCCTGCGGCCATGGATACGCATCTCGATCGCGGCGGCCCCGCCCAGCCCCTGTTGACGCTGGAGGGGCTGCAGAAGCACTTCCCCATCAAGGGCGGGCTGCTCGGCCGCACCGTCGCCACCGTGCGCGCCGTGGATGGCGTGACCTTCACGGTGGAGAAGGGCGAGACGCTGGGCATCGTGGGCGAATCGGGCTGCGGCAAATCCACCACCGCCCGGCTGCTGATGCGCCTGATGCCGCCCGATACCGGCAGCATGATCTTCGACGGTGAGGCGGTGGGCGAGGGCAATGCCGGCGGCATCGCGCTGCGCGACTATCGCCGCCAGGTGCAGATGGTGTTCCAGGACAGCTATGCCTCGCTGAACCCGCGCCTGCCCATCGAGGACAGCATCGCCTTCGCGCCCAAGGTGCATGGCGTGAGCGACACCGAGGCCCGGACCCGCGCGCGGGACCTGCTGGCCGCCGTGGGGCTGGCACCGCAGAGCTTCGCCCGCCGCTACCCCCATGAGCTGTCGGGCGGCCAGCGCCAGCGCGTGAACATCGCGCGCGCCCTGGCGCTGCGTCCGCGCCTCGTGATCCTGGACGAGCCCGTCTCGGCGCTGGACAAATCGGTCGAGGCCCAGGTGCTGAACCTGCTGGTCGAGCTGAAGGAACAGTTCGGCCTGACCTATGTGTTCATCAGCCACGACCTGAACGTGGTGCAGTTCATCAGCGACCGCGTGCTGGTGATGTATCTGGGCGAGGTGGCCGAGATCGGCCCGGTGGACGCGATCTATGAGAAGCCCGCCCACCCCTATACACGCGCGCTGCTGGCCAGCCGGCCGTCGATGGACCCGGCGATGCGGCGCACCAGCCCGCCGCTGACCGGTGACCCGCCGAACCCGGTGAACCCGCCCAGCGGCTGCCGCTTCCGCACCCGCTGCCCGCTGGCCGAGGACATCTGCGCCTCGTCCAAGCCCATCATGGCGGACCTCGGCGGCGGCCATCTGGCCGCCTGCCACATCGCCAACCCGGCCAGCGGCCACAGCAAGGCGGGAGCCACGGCATGAGCGCCGCCCTGAAGCCCGAAGCCGCCACGCCGCTGATGCGGCTGCGCGACGTGCATGTCACCTTCCAGACGCGCGACCGCACCGTGCATGCGGTGAATGGCGTGGACATGGACCTCGCCCAGGGCGAGGTGCTGTGCATCCTGGGCGAATCCGGTTCCGGCAAGTCGGTCACGCTGCGCGCGCTGATGCGGCTGCTGCCGAAATTCGCCAAGGTCTCGGGCAGCGTCGAGGTCGCGGGCCGCGACGTGATGGCGATGAGCGAGCGGGAACTGTCGCGCTATCGCGGCGGCGATGTCTCGATGATCTTCCAGGAGCCGATGACGGCGATGGACCCGGTCTTCACCATCGGGCGGCAGATCGCGGAGGCCGTGCAGCGGCATGAGGGCGTCTCCCGCTCCGCCGCCGATGCCCGCGCGCTGGAATTGCTGGAACTGGTGCAGATCCCCTCCGCCAAGCGGCGGCTCGCGGCCTATCCGCATGAGCTGTCAGGCGGCCTGCGCCAGCGCGCCATGATCGCGGTGGCGCTGGCCTGCAAGCCCAAGCTGTTGCTGGCCGACGAGCCCACCACGGCACTGGACGCCACGGTGCAGATCCAGGTGCTGCTGCTGCTGCGCGAACTGCAGCAGAAGCTGGGCATGGGCGTGATCTTCGTGACCCATGACCTGGGCGTGGCCGGCGAGATCGCGGACCGGGTGGCCGTGATGTATGCCGGCAAGGTGGTCGAGGAAGGGCCGGTGGCGGGCTTCATGTCCGGCCCGGCGCACCCTTATCCCCGCGGGCTGCTGAACAGCACCGTGCATGGCAACATGCGCGGCAAGAAGCTGACGACCATCCCCGGCGCGCCGCCCAGCCTGGCGACGAAGCCCATGAATTGCAGCTTCGCCCCCCGCTGCGCGCTGGCGGAGCAGGCCTGCCTGGATGCGATCCCGCCCATGGTGGAGCTGGGCGGCGATCGGCGCGGGCGGTGCATCAAGCTGGGTTAGGGGTTTCGCGGCGTGCCGCCGTTCGGGCAGCATGCGGTCATGCTCCGCCGCGCCCTGCCGCTCCTCGCCCTGCCGCTTCTCGATCTGTCGGCGCTTGCCCGCGCCGACGGTCTGCTGACCACCGAGCAGGCCATGGCGCTGCTGGCTCCGCCCGCGCCGGGCCTCAATATCTACATGCGCCATTCCATCACCGACCGCAGCCAGGCCGATACCGGCCGACTGCATGACCGCGCAGGCCAGCGCAACCTGAGCCCGGCCGGCGAGGCGCTGGCGCGCGCCTTGGGCGAAGGCCTGCGCCGGCGTGGCGTCCAGGTGGCCGAGGCCCTGACCAGCCCGGTGTACCGCGCCCAGGACACGGCCCGTCTGGCCTTCGGCGATGCCCGCATCCACCCCGCCCTGGTCGCCGACGACTACGCCCATCGCGATCCGGCGCAGGACGCGGCGGAAGTCTCCGCCCTGCTGGCCCGGCCCGCCCCCGGTCATCGCGTGATGGTCGGCCACATCGTCCCGCTCGGCCTGATCCTGGGGCGCGGCCTGTCCCAGGCGGAGTTCCCGGAAGGCAGCCTCGCCTTGTTCCTTCCCGATTCCGGGCGCTGGCGGCACCTGGGCGTGGTCAGGGCAGAGGCATTGACCTAATCCGTCACCGCATGGGTGCAATGTGCCCGTGCGGGACTATTCGCGCATGGATGTTGCGATAGGATGAAGGCCAGCGAAACAAGCTTGCGGAACCCTGCGATGTCCAGCCCGACCGAGACCCCCATCAGCGTCACCCGGACCCGGAGCCCGGCCCAGCGTCCCGCCGACAACACGCTGGCCTTCGGCAAGGTCTTCACCGACCACATGTTCATGATGGACTACACCGAGGGCAAGGGCTGGCACGACCCGCGCGTGGTGCCCTACGGCCCGCTGACGCTCGACCCCGCGACCTCCGTCCTGCACTACGGCCAGGCCATCTTCGACGGGCTGAAGGCCTATCGCGGTGAGGGCGGCAAGATCCGCCTGTTCCGCGCCCAGCGCCATGCGGAGCGCCTGAACAAGTCCGCCCGCGCCCTGTGCATGCCCGAGCTTGACGCCGATCTGGTGCGCCGCAGCTTCGAGGCGATCGTGGGCGTCGACCATGAATGGGTGCCCTCCACCCCCGGTACCTCGCTGTACATCCGCCCGACCATCATCGCGACCGACGTGATGCTGGGCGTGCATCCCTCGCACAGCTACACCTATTTCGTGATCTGCTCGCCGGTCGGTGCCTATTACAAGGAAGGCGTGAAGCCGGTCCGCATCCTGGCCTCCGACAACCATGTCCGCGCCGTGAAGGGTGGCCTGGGCGAGGCCAAGACGGCGGCCAACTACGCCGCCTCCCTCTCGGGCCAGGCCGAGGCCGAGCGCGCCGGCTACACCCAGGTGCTGTGGCTGGACGGCGTCGAGCGTAAGTGGATCGACGAGGTCGGCACCATGAACATCATGATGCAGATCGGCGATGAGGTGATCACCCCGCCGCTGGCCGGCACCATCCTGGACGGCGTGACCCGCAACTCCATCCTGCAGCTGCTGCGCGACTGGGGCCACAAGGTCTCCGAGCGCAAGATCAGCATCGACGAGGTGATGGAAGCCGGCCGCAACGGCACCCTGAAGGAGATGTGGGGAACGGGCACCGCGGCCGTCGTCTCCCCGGTCGGTGAGCTCGGCTACAAGGGCGAGAACATCAAGATCGGCAACGGCCAGACCGGCGCGCTGACCCAGAAGCTGTATGACGCGATCATCGGCATCCAGTACGGGCACAGCAACGACCCGCATGGCTGGACCAGCGAAGTGAAGGTGCCGGTGGAGGCGTAAGGCGACGGCCGTGGGGGGCTCTGCCCCCGACACGCGCCCAGGTCTCTGGTGGGGGAAGCCCCTGATGTTCCCCCGATTTCACTTTGAAACATCGCCCGGCAGCGCCTTGATCCGCCTGCAAAGCCGGGCATCTGCCCTCGCCACCGCGCATTTCTGAAAATCATTCGTTCGTGCGATACTTCTTCCCCTGAGCGGCATTCACCATGTACGCCGCATCGCGCACGCCCGTGTGAGCAGGCGCGTCGCCCAGGGGACTTAGACCGACAGCATGGCCGAAGACGATTTCCGCGCCGAAGGGCGGATGGCAACGCCATCCCACGACCCGGCCGCGCCCGCACCCAAGCCTGAGAAGCAGGAGAAGCCGCGCAAGGGGCGCAAGCGCGCGCGCGGCTGGGGCATCCTGCGGCTGATGACGGTGGGCGCCACGGTGATGGTGCTTTCGGGCGGCGTGGCGGGCTTGGGCATGTATGCCAGCCTGCAGGCGGATCTGCCGGACCATCGCTGGCTGGCCGATTATCACCCCCAGCAGATGTCGCGCATCTATGCCGCCGACAGCCGCCTGATGGCGGAGCTGGCCGTGGAACGCCGCGTCTTTGTGCCGATCGAGGCCATTCCCGCCCGGCTGCAGCGCGCCTTCATCTCGGCCGAGGACCAGCGCTTCCGCGAGCACCACGGCATCGACCCCATGGGCATCGTGCGCTCCCTCGTGACCTATGCGCGTGAGCGCGGGTCGGGCCGGCGCATGCAGGGTGCCTCGACCATCACCCAGCAGGTGGCGAAGAACATGCTGGTGGGTTCGGACCGCACGCTGCTGCGCAAGGCGCGTGAGGCGCTGCTGGCGATCCGGCTGGAGAACACGCTCAGCAAGGACCGTATCCTCGAGATCTACCTGAACGAGATCTATCTGGGTGCCCAGGCCTATGGCGTGGCGGCCGCCGCCCAGGCCTATTTCAACAAGGGCCTGGATGACCTGACCATCGCGGAGATGGCCTTCCTGGCCTCCCTGCCCAAGGCGCCCAACAACTACAACCCGGCCCGCTTCGCGGACGCGGCGCGTGCCCGCCGCAACTGGGTGCTGGAACGCATGGCCGAGGACGGCGCCATCACCCAGGAGGAGATGCGCGCGGCCCAGGCCGAGCCCCTGGTGACGCGCCCGACCCGCCGCCCCGACATGGTGGCGGTGGGCCAGCACTTCACCGAGGAAGTGCGGCGTGAGCTCGTCACCCGCTTCGGCGCCGAACAGACCGGCGGCGGTGGCCTGGTGGTGCGCACCAGCCTGGACCCCGACCTGCAGGCCGCGACCGAGACGGCCCTGCACACCGGGCTGATGAACTACGACCGCCGTCGCGGCGGCTGGCGCGGCCCCGCGGCGCGCATCGCCGCCGGCCCGCAGGACTGGCAGCCGGGCCTGGAGGCCACGCCCCGACCCGGCGGCATGCTGGCCTCCTGGCAGCTGGCCGTCGTGCGCCAGGTGAGCAACACGGAGGCCCGCGTCTCCTGGCTGGAGCGCAGCCCCGCCCGCACGCTGATCCCGCGTGAGGGCGTGATGGATCTCTCCGACCTCGCCTGGGCGCGGCCGCAGCTGCCGGGCCGCCCGAACGAGACGCCGCGCCTGGGCAACGCCCCGCGCCGCATGGGCGACGTGGTTTCCGTGGGCGACGTGGTGATGGTGGAGCCCAACGCCCAGCGCCAGGGCCGCGTCAGCCTGCGCCAGGTGCCGGAGGTCGAGGGCGCCGTCGTCGCGCTGGACCCGGCCACCGGCCGCATCCTGGCCATGGCGGGCGGCTGGAGCTTCGACCGCAGCCAGTACAACCGCGCCACCCAGGCGCTGCGCCAGCCCGGCTCCTCCTTCAAGCCCTTCGTCTATCTGGCGGCGCTGGAGGAGGGCATTCCCCCCAACCAGCGCTTCCTGGACACGCCGGTCGAGGTGCAGACCGGCGCCGGCGTCTGGCGCCCCAGCAACTACAGCGGCGGCGCCACGGGTTCGGCCGTGTCCATGCGCGCGGCGCTGGAGCGAAGCCTCAACCTGGTGACGGTGCGCATCGCCCAGCAGGTCGGCATGGAGCGCGTGGCCGATGTGGCCAACCGCTTCGGCGTGATCGAGAACATGCAGCCTTATCTGGCGATGAGCCTGGGTGCGGGCGAGACGACGGTGGCGCGCATGGCCGCGGCCTATGCGGGCTTCGTCAATGGAGGGCGGCGCGTGAACCCCACCCTGGTGGACAGCGTGCAGGACCAGCGCGGCCGGGTGGTGTGGCGTGGTGACACGCGCGGCTGCCAGGGCTGCAGCGCCGGCCCCGAGCAGGTGCCGAGCCTGGAGGACAATCGCCGGCGCATCACCGACCCCATCGCCGCCTATCAGATGGTGAACATGCTGCAGGGCGTGGTGCAGCGCGGCACCGGCGGCCGCGCCGGTGCGGGCCTCAACCGCCCCGTCGCCGGCAAGACCGGCACCAGCAACGACTACAAGGACAACTGGTTCGTGGGCTTCACGCCCGACATCGTGGTCGCGGTGTGGGTCGGCTTCGATGACCCGCGCAGCCTGGGCAATGGCGAGGCCGGCGGCAGCAACGCGGCGCCCATCTTCCGCGACGTGATGGCCGCCGCCCTGCAGGGCAGCCCCGCCGTGCCGTTCCGCGCGCCTCCGGGCGTGTCGCTGGTGCGTATCCAGCACGACAACGGGCAGTCCATCATCGAGGCGTTCCGCCCGGGCACGGAGAACAGCGCGCAGCCGGTGGATAGCTTCTCGCCGGGTGCCGCCGAGCGGGTGGAGCAGAATTTGGGTGGGATTTATTGACGTTCTTTTTTGTAAAAAAGAACCAAAAAACTTTTGTGAGTTTTGGGTCTCCCTAAAACTCACGAAGTCTTTTTGCTTCTTTTTCTTCAGAAAAAGAAGATATCTAACTTACATCCCCCACAGCAGCGCCGCCCCGGGGTTATTCCCGCCCAGCGCCCTGAACAGCCTGATCTCCACCTGTACATCGAACGCCTCGCCCCCGGCCCTGACCAGCCGGCCGCGTTCCAGCTCCTCCCCGGCCATGGTCATGGGCAGCCAGGCCACGCCATAGCCCTCGCGCGCCATCGTCATCAGCGTGGCGGCCAGGTGCGAGGTGAACACCACCTCGGCTGGGCCGGGCAGGGTGGGGGCGGCGGCGGCCAGGATGCGCCCCAAGCCGGAGGCCTGGCTGTAGCCCAGCAGGCGCGTCGGGCCCTCCAGCGTCCAGGCCGAACCGGGCGCGCACATCGGCACCAGCACGTCGCCGCCAACCACCCGGCTCTCGAACCGCCCGGCCTCCAGCCGGCCCGGCGCGTCCGGGTGGTGATGGCACAGCAGGGCATGCACCTCGCCCGCCAGCATGATCTGCTCGCAGGCCTCCAGGCTGTCGGAGACGAGGTTGATCGTGCCCAGCGCCTCCAGCGGCAGGCGCGCGCGGATCCAGCCGGGGAAGAAGGTGAAGGACAGCGCATGGGTGGCCGCGATGGACAGGGACGCGGCCTCGCGTTCCGCCACCGCCTTGGTGTCGCGGCGGGCGCGGTGCAGGCGGTGCAGCATGTCCTCGGCCAGGGGGTGGAAATGGGTGCCGGCGGCGGTCAGCTCCGCGCCCTGGGCGCCGCGCTCGAACAGGGGGGTGCCGATCCAGTCCTCCAGCGCGCGGATGCGGCGGCTGAAGGCGGGCTGGGTCACGTGGCGCAACTCCGCCGCGCGGGAGAAGTTCCGCTGTTCCGCGAGCGCGAGAAAATCCTTCAGCCAGTCCAATTCCACGACGATACCGTTCGCGCATCACATGAACCGATCTTGGCATTGGCCGCGCGGTGGGGTCCAGACCTAGGGTCCGCCCCGAACAAGGGAGTACGCCCATGCGCATCATCGACGTCTGCGAGATCACCCAGCCGATCGCCTCGCCCATCCGCAATGCCTATATCGACTTCACCAAGATGACCACGAGCCTGGTGGCCGTGGTGACAGACGTGGTGCGCGACGGCCGCCGGGTGGTGGGCTACGGCTTCAACTCCAACGGCCGCTACGGCCAGGGCGGGCTGATCCGTGAGCGCTTCCGCGGCCGCATCCTGGAGGCAGCACCCCAGACCCTGCTGAACGAGGCCGGCGACAACCTGTGCCCGCACCGCATCTGGGCCACCATGATGTCCAACGAGAAGCCGGGCGGCCATGGCGAGCGCAGCGTGGCCGTCGGCACGCTGGACATGGCGATCTGGGACGCGACGGCCAAGATCGCGGGCAAGCCGCTGTTCCGCCTGCTGGCCGAGAGCCAGGGCAAGGAAGCCAACCCGCGCGTCTTCGTCTATGCCGCCGGCGGCTACTATTACCCGGGCAAGGACAATTCCCAGCTTTGCGCCGAAATGCGCAGCTATCTCGACCGCGGCTACAACGTGGTGAAGATGAAGATCGGCGGCGCCTCCATCGAGGAGGACCGCGGCCGGATCGAGGCGGTGCTGAAGGAAATCGGCAGCCAGGCCCAGCTGGCGGTGGACGCCAATGGCCGCTTCGACCTGGAGACCGCCATCGCCTACGCCAAGATGCTGCGGGACTATCCGCTGTTCTGGTACGAGGAAGCCGGTGATCCGCTGGACTATGCGCTCCAGGCCTCACTGTCCGAGTTCTATCCGGGCCCGATGGCGACCGGCGAGAACCTGTTCAGCCACCTGGATGCCCGCAACCTGCTGCGCTACGGCGGCATGCGGCCGGACCGCGACTGGCTGCAGTTCGACTGCGCGCTGTCCTATGGGCTGGTCGAGTACCTGCGCACGCTGGAGGAGCTGAAGAAGTTCGGCTGGTCCCCCAGCCGCTGCGTGCCGCATGGCGGGCACCAGATGTCGCTGAACATCGCGGCGGGCCTCGGCCTGGGCGGCAATGAGAGCTACCCGGACCTGTTCCAGCCCTATGGCGGCTTCCCGGACAGCGTGAAGGTCGAGAACGGCCATATCGTGATGCCGGAGCTGCCGGGCATCGGCTTCGAGGGCAAGTCGGACCTGATCAAGGTGATGCGCGAGCTGGCGGAATAGGCACTGCCGATTAACGGCTTTCAAAGCCTCTATTGGCTAGGTCGGTGCGGTGGCTGCTACGCCACCGCACCGGGCATGAGACGCCCTGACATGCAGAAACGGGCGCCACGGGCGCCCGACGCAGGGAGGCCTCGATGCCCAAATCCGTGGATGAATTCGACAATCTTGCCTTCATGGCGGATGGCGCCAAGGCGCTGGGCATTACCGGTGCGGCGCTGAGACCGTATCTGGTGGCCGCCTACAGCCAGGGCAGCGCGCTGACCCAGGCGCTGGGCGCGGGCTCCGATGTCGCGGGCGGTGTGTGCGTCGCGCTGTCGATGTTCTGGATCCGCACCCATCAAGCCAACCGCAACGCCCCGCGTTTCGGTGCCGCCGGCCTGTTCAACACCCAGCAGGTGATCAACGAGGCACGGCAGGTGCAGCTGGCCTATCAGCAGAACAAGGCCACCGGCGGCGCCAGCGAGGCGGAGGCCCAGCGCACCGGCCTCAGCGCCGCGGCCCGGCGCTACAACATGAGTTTGCACGGCACCGTCCACAGGCATGACTTCACGAATGATGCCGGGCTGCTGACGGCGCTGAGGCAGTCCCACAACTACAACGTGCTGGCGCTTTCGGGCTTCGGGGTGGGCCATGCCATGGCGACCTACCTCTCCTCGGGCAAGCTGTTCGGCTACGGCAAGCATTTGTACCTGTTCGACCCGAATATCGGCGAGCTGAAGATCCCCGAGGCCGAGATCAACTACGCCATGGCGGCGCTGACCACGCGCTACAAGCTGCTCGACAAGCGCTTCATGTACTTCTTCCGCGCGGCGATTGTGCCTTAGGGCCGGCGGACACCTGGCTTTCGGAGGTGGCTGGCGGCGGGTTTTCGCGCTGGCCAGGAAGAAGCCGCAGCAGCTGGGGCATCGGCAAGGGGTCTGACGCCGTCAGCGCGGAAACGACGGTGTCAGACGCGCACGTGAGCCGAGTGTCCGCAGGCCTAATCCTCGGCCAGCGCCTTCAACCGCCGCAGCAGGGCCGCATCCCGCCAGGCAACCATGCGGCGGAACGCCTCGGCATCCGGCTTGCCGAAGGCCTCAATCAGGATCTTCCGGGCGGCCTCGTCGATGCGCGGCGTGCCCAGATCGGCCCACCAGCTCTCCATGGCCGGGCCCAGATGGTCCAGGAAATGCTCCACGCCCCCGGGGCCGCCGGCCAGGCTGAAGGTCTTGCTGGGCCCCATGATGGACCAGCGCTGCCCCGGCCCGGCCGAGACCGCGAGATCGATATCCTCGACCGACGCCACGCCTTCCTTGGCCAGATGCACCGCCTCTCGCCACACGGCGGCCTGCAGGCGATTGGCGACATGGCCCACCACCTCCTTCCGCACGCGGATCGCGACCTTGCCGATGGCGCGGTAGAAGGCGAGCGCGGCCTCGACCGTGGCCTCCGACGTGGCCCGGCCCGGCACTACCTCCACCAGCGGGATCAGGTGCGGCGGGTTGAAGGGGTGGCCCACCACCAGCCGCTCGGGGTGTTTCATGCCCGCCTGCAGGTCGCTCGGCATGATGCCGCTGGTCGAGGAGGAGATGATCGCGTCGG
This sequence comes from Rhodovarius crocodyli, assembly GCF_004005855.1. Lineage (GTDB taxonomy): Bacteria > Pseudomonadota > Alphaproteobacteria > Acetobacterales > Acetobacteraceae > Rhodovarius > Rhodovarius crocodyli. The sequence goes on along the minus strand of NZ_SACL01000005.1, from coordinate 160,549 downwards.
GCGCCAGGGTGGCCTCGATCGCGGCATAGGTCTGGCGCTTGATCTCCAGCCGCTCGGGTGCGTTTTCCTGCACGAAGCCGGCGCCCCGCGCCGCTTCCTCGGGCGCCGCATGGAAGCTCAGCGCCGAGAGACCGGCTTCCAGCCCCACCTTGTCCATCCCCAGCGCCTGCATGGCGGGCCAGGCATCGGTGATGAAGGCGCGCATGCGCGCCTCGGCGCCCGGGGCCGGGTCGCTCGCGCGCACCTTCAGCCCGGCGGCCAGGAACAGCGTGGCCCAGCTGGACCCGATCAGGCCCGAGCCGATCACGGCGACGGTGTGGTGCATGGCGTTTCCCTCCTGGCGTTTCGCGCATCATTCCCCAATGCGCGGCTGGCATGAAGGGGGCACCCTTGACGCCGCCTGCCCCTGGGGGCTTCATGCGCCCGCTCGCGATTTGTCCGGCCAGCTTGCGGCGAGCTGTCATCTCCCAGGGGGTGGCTTAAAAAACAAACGCGCTAAACAGGCCGAAGCGGGGCTATGCTCCGCCTCGCCCCCTCACCATCTGGGGGCCGGACGCCCGTTCGAGATTTGAGGCACCCATGGCACTTCCCGATCGTCCCCTTCGCCCCGCAACCCTGCTGGTCCGCGGCGGCACGCTGCGTTCCAACCATGGCGAGACGGCGGAAATCCCCTACCTGACCTCCGGCTTCGTCTATGACACCGCCGGCCAGGCCGAGGACACCTTCGAGAACCGCATCGAGCACTACCAGTATTCGCGCTTCGGCAACCCGACGCTGACCATGCTGGAAGACCGTCTCTGCGCGCTGGAAGGCGCGGAAGCCTGCCGGCTGACCGCGACCGGCATGGCGGCGGTCCATGCCGCGATGCTGTCCCACCTCAAGACCGGCGACCATGTGGTGGCATCCCGCGCGCTGTTCGGGTCCTGCCACTGGATCGTGGCGAACCTGCTCGGCCGCTATGGCATCACGCATGAGTTCGTGGATGGCGGCGACCTGGCGCAGTGGAAGGCGGCGCTGTCCAAGCCCACCGCCATCGTGCTGCTGGAAAGCCCGTCCAACCCGATGCTGGACCTGGTGGACATCAGCGCCGTGTCCGAGCTGGCGCATGCCGCAGGCGCCCTGGTCGTGGTGGACAACGTGTTCGCGACGCCCCTGCTGCAGAAGCCGCTGGAGCTGGGCGCGGACGTCGTCACCTATTCCTGCACCAAGCATATGGACGGCCAGGGCCGCGTGCTGGGCGGCGCCGTGCTGTCCAACAAGAAGTGGGTCAATGACGTGCTGCAGCCCTTCGTGCGCAACACCGGCCCCGGCCTGTCGCCCTTCAACGCCTGGGTGATCCTGAAGGGTCTGGAGACGATGAAGCTGCGCGTGGACGCCATGTCCAAGTCGGCCGCCGCCATCGCCGATTTCCTGTCCGAGCGCGCCGAGATCGCCCGCGTCGCCTACCCGACCCGCACCGACCACCCGCAGCATGCCCTCGCGCTGAAGCAGATGAGCGGCGGCGGCACCCTCGTGGCGCTGGAGCTGAAGGGCGGCAAGGAGGCGGCCTTCCGCTTCATGGACGCGCTGCGCATCATCGATATCAGCAACAACCTGGGCGACAGCAAGTCCATGGTGACGCACCCCGCCACCACCACCCATCTGCGCATCGGCGCGGAGGAGCGGGCGAAGCTCGGCATCTCCGACGGTGCCGTGCGCCTCTCGGTGGGGCTGGAGGATGTGGCCGACCTGATCGACGACCTGGCCGAGGCGCTGGACGCGGCCTCACCGGTCGCGCTCGCCGCGGAGTGAACACATGAGCCTTGAGACCTGGGCCGGCTTCGTCGCCGCCACGCTGGTGATGCTGGCCATTCCCGGCCCGACCATCCTGCTGGTGATCGGCCAGTCGCTCGGCGCTGGGCGGCGGCATGCGCTGCCGCTGGTGGCCGGGGTCGCGCTCGGGGATCTCACGGCCATGTCGTTGTCCCTGGCGGGGCTGGGGGCGGTCATGGCCGCCTCCGCCCTGCTGTTCACCGCCTTCAAATGGGCGGGGGCGGCCTATCTGGTGTGGCTGGGCGTGAAGCTGTGGCGCGCGCCCGTCACGGCGGGCGCCGTGCCGCCCATGACCGGGCGGCGCGCGATGCGCGATGCCTATGTCGTGACGGCGCTGAACCCGAAATCCATCGCCTTCTTCGTGGCCTTCGTCCCGCAGTTCGTGGATGCGGGGGCGCCCTTCCTGCCGCAGGCGGTGGTGCTGGTCGCCACCTTCGTCAGCCTGGCGGCGGTGAATGCGCTGGCCTATGCGCTGCTGGCCGGGCGCCTCTCCGGCGCCGTCACGCGGCCGGGGGTGCGGCGCTGGTTCAACCGGCTGGGTGGTTCCGCGCTGATCGGCGCGGGTGTCGCCACCGCGGCCATGCGGCGGGCCTGACCATGGCGGCACCCAGCTTCACCGCCACCACGCGCGGCATCACCGTCTCCGTCCAGGCCTTCTACCTGGAGGACCAGTCGGAGCCGGAAAAGGGCCAGTTCGTCTGGGCCTATCGGGTGCGGATCGTGAATGGCGGCACCGCCACGGCGCAGTTGCTGAAGCGCACCTGGCTGATCACCGACGGCCAGGGCCGCCAGCAGCGCGTGCACGGCGACGGGGTGGTGGGCGAACAGCCGGTGCTCGAACCCGGAGAGGCCTTCGAATACACCTCCGGCACGCCGCTCGCGACGCCCTCGGGCTTCATGCGCGGCATGTACCACATGGTGGATACCGGCAGCGGCGAGCCCTTCGATGTGGTGATCCCCGCCTTCAGCCTGGATTCACCACATGAGCCGCACGGGGTGCATTAAAGGAATCTTCTTTTTCTGCAGAAAAAGAAGCAAAAAGACTTTTGTGGGTTTTAATAATCAAAAATTTTTTGGTTCTTTTTTATAGAAAAGAACATTCATCTTTCAGTCTTCACGAACACCGCCAGCATCGCCGGCAGCAGCAGCATCACGCAGCCCAGCGAGTAGATCAGCGACACGCCCAGCACCACGCCCATGCTGGCCGTGCCGGGGTGCGGCGAGATGGCCAGCGCCCCGAAGGCCGTGGCGTTGGTCACGGCGGAATAGATCACCGCGCGGTTCAGGGGGCTGGCCAGCAGGTTGCGTTCGCCGCGCACCCAGGCCGTGACGTAGTAGATGTCATAGGCGACCCCCATGCCGAACAGCAGCGGCAGGGCGATGATGTTGGCCAGGTTCAGGTCCGGGCCGAATAGCGCACAATGGGCCAGGGTCATCAGCCCGGCGATGGCCAGCGGCGCGATGGCCAGCAGCGACAGCTTCAGGCTGCGCAGCTGCACCACCAGCAGCGCCAGCACCGCCACCACGGCGATGACGCCCGCCACCAGGAAGGCCTTCTGCACCGTCTCGGAGGAAGCGGCCGTGGAGATGGCGGCACCGCTGGCCTCGGGGGCCACGCGCTGCACGGCGTTGGCGAAGGCGCGCATGGCATCGCCGTTATGGCCCTGGATGCGGGGCGCGATCTCGACGCGCGCGCGGCCATCGGCCGCGATCCAGTCGGCGCGCAGGTCGGCCGGCAGGCTTTCCAGCGTGACCTCCTGCGCCGAGAGCAGCGCATTGACCTGCCGCAGCGTGGTGCGCAGCCCGGGCAGCAGGGCCAGGGACAGGGCCTCCCGCTGCGACGGGTGGGCATCGGCCAGCCGGATGAAGGCGGCACCCAGCCGGCGGGCATCGCGCGCGGCCTGGCTGTCGCCCTGGGCCCCGTGCAACGCGGCCCCGGCACGGGACAGCGCGGCCGCCACATCGGCATCGCTGGGCGCGGGGCCCGGCGGGGTGGCCAGGGTCGGGCCGATCAGCATGGCCGCATCCTGGATGATGGCCAGCTTCTCGGGCTGCTGTTCCGGGATGAAGCTGCGCAGGGTCAGCACGCGGCCGACCTCGGGCAGGGCCTCCAGCCGGCGGGCCAGGGCCTGGGCGGCGTCCAGGTTCGGCGCCAGCGCGTCCAGCGTGTTGGGGTTGGTATCGATGCTGTTCATCAGCTCGATGAAGGTGCTGACCGATTCCTTGCCCGGGTCACGCAGGTTGATGGGGTCGGTGTCGAAACGCAGCCAGGGCAGGATGGCGATGCAGGCCACGGCCAGCAGCGCGGCGAAGCCCGTCACCGCCTTGGACCGCCGCAACAGGAAGGCATCGAGTGGCGCGAAGCCCGGATAGCCCACCTCGCGGCCCTCGGCCTCCGGCTTCATCAGCAGCATCAGGGCGGGCAGCAGCGTCATGGCCATCAGCCAGCCGATCAGCATGCCGACGCCCGAGATCAGCCCCAGCTCCCGCACGCCCAGATACTCGGTGGGGATGAAGGCGAAGAAGGACAGGGTGCAGGACATGGCGGCCAGCGTCATGCCGGGGCCCGCCACGCGCGCGGCCTGCATCAGGGCAGGGGCCAGGGCGCCGGCGGCCTTGCGCTCCGCGCGATACTGCACGGAGAACTGGATGCCGAAATCCACGCCGAGCCCGATGAACAGCACGGCGAAGGCGATCGACAGCGGGTTGAACCGCCCCACCGCCAGCACGCCGAAGGCGGCCGTCCAGAACAGCCCGGCCACCACCAGGGCCATCAGCGGCAGGATCAGCCGCCAGCTGCGCAGCGCCATCCACAGCAGCAGCACGGTGAAGCCCAGAGACAGCACGACATTCTCGACCGCGCCTTCCGAGAGGGTGGAAAACTCCTCATCGGCCATCGGCACGCCGCCCGTGAGGCGGATGTCCACCCCGTTCAGCATCAGCGGCGCCGCGGCGGCCCTGATGGCATCCGTCGCGCTGCCGCCGGCGGCAAGGTGCGAGAAATCCAGCACCGGCTGCACCAGCACGAAGCGCCGTGTCTCCAGCGATCCGGGCTCGCGGCCGGTCATCATCCGGGTCCAGTCGGGTTCGGAGACCTCACCGCGCAGCGCGGCCTCGGCGGAGCGCGCGAAGGCCGAGAGCGGGCCGGCCAGCGGCTCCAGCGTGGTGTCGCCGCGCGATACCCCCTCCATGGCGGTGCGCAGCAGGTCGGCCACGCCACGGATGGACGGGTCGGCCGCCAGCGTGCCCAGCAGGGGCTGCGCCTCGATCAGTCGGTCCGCGAGGGACTGGACCTCGGGCAGGTCCAGGAACAGGCCCGCGCTGCGCTCGAAGAAGGGGCCGGCATCCGGGCGGCGGACCACCCGGAACAGGTCCTGCCGGGCGCGCAGCCGGGTGGCCAGTTCCTCGGCCGCGCGGTCGGCGGCGGCACCCGTTGGGCCATCCACCACGACGGCGATCAGGTCGTCGCGCCGGGGGAAGGCCTGGGACAGCGCGCGTTCCGTCTGGCGCCAGGCCAGATCCTGCGGGAACAGCAGCGACACGTCGGAGGTGAGCTGGAAGCGGGTGGCCGTCAGCCAGCCCGCACCCACGGTGAGCACGACATAGGCGAGCACCATGAGCTTGGCATGACGCAGGCTGAAGCCGACCAGGGCGGCGACAGCGCGGGAGACGTAGGTATCAGGCTTCACGGTAGAAGATCAGGATCAGGCTGATGAAGATGAGGCAGCAGGGCCAGGTCCAGCGGCCGAGGCGCGCCAGCCAGCCGTCCGGCTCGCTGCGCAGTTCCACCCAGCGGGCACAGGCCGCGACCACGGCGGCCGCACCCAGCGGCAGGTGCGAGAGCTCGACCAGCAGCGCCTCGCGGATATTGGCGATGGCGTGGGTATGCGCCAGCAGCAGGAAGCCGCCGGCCGCCATCGAGAGCGGAAAGACATAGGCGGCCGCCGTGCGCTTGCCCGAGAGCCGCACCAGCCATTCCGACACCGCGAAGATCACCACCAGGAAGGAGAGCAGCTTGTGCTGCAACGCCTCCGGGTCACGCAGCGAATCGAGGAAGGAGATCTGGCCCATGGGCCAGGCCTCGGGGTCCGATCGCAGGAACAGAAACACAGCGAGGCCCATGAACAGCAAGGGCCAGTGCCGGGCCAATGGCACCCGGCGCGTGGCGTCCAGCAGGGCCGCGAGGCCCACGGCCAGCACGATGAAGCCCGCGATGTTGTGGTTGTACTCGCTCCAGGCCAGGTCGAAGGCGTTGCGCGGCGGCAGCAGCCCCTCGCCGGGGATGAAGGCCTGCGGGCGGTCCGGCGCCTGGCGGGCCTGGTATTCGGCGTCCAGCTGCGCCTGCAGGTTCGGGATCGCGAGATCCTCGTGGTTGGGCGAGACCAGGCGCGGGGCCTGGGGGGTGAAGCGGTCGACGATCTCGTGCCACTCCACGCGGTCGTCGGGCAGGTCCACGGCGGGCGGCACGCTGGTCAGGCTGGCGGCGATGCCGAAGATGCAGATGCCCGCGATCATCTCGCATTCGACGAAGCGGCGGACGCGGGGCAGCACGGTGGCCGCATGGCCGCGGGCGAAATGGTGCAGCAGCAGGAAATTGCCGAGGCCCAGCAGCAGCAGGAAGCCCATCAGGGCGGATTTGGTCAGGCTCATGGCGCCATAGGCGGTGCCGTACAGCCCCTCGGGCGTGCCGATATAACCCAGGTAGAAACCGATGATGCCGCCGATGATGCAGAGCACGCCTGCGGCCGCCAGCCCGGAATAACGCGTGCCCACGGCCTGCGCGGCCGCCGGCGCCCAGCCCAGCCGCAGCGCCGCCATGAAGGCAGGCAGCCCGCCCAGCCACAGCGCGGCACCCATCTGGTGCAGGAAGGTGGCCAGCAGCATGGGCCCGCGCGCTTCCTCACGCGCCATGGCGTGGCTGCCCAGCGCGGCGGAGGCCAGCATGCCGAGGGCCGCCAGCCCGAGCACCGCCATGCGCGGACCGCCCGGCGCGCCATGCGGCAGCAGCGCCAGCATGGCCAGCACCGTGAAGCCCAGCACCCCGGCACCCGAGAGCGCGAAACCCGCACCCAGCGCCTGCGCCAGCCCGACATCGAGCGAGCCCATCAGCGCGACCAGCCCCAGCGAGACCGCCAGCAGCGTGGCGCCCAGCGTGACCCAGCCGGCCCGCAGCCCGATGCGGCGCGCCGAATCGAGCATCAGCGCGGAGTCGCCCGGCTGGAATCGGGCCGCGAGCGGCGTCGCCAGCAGAAGGATGTAGAACAGCGTGCCGATGGTGACGCTGCGCGCGATTAGCGCCAGCGCCCGCAGCACCACCGAGAGGAAGCCGTAGAGGTCGAGGAACAGCTCCACGAGGCGTCAGGCCGCCACGGTGAACAGGACGTCGCCGCGGGTGATGTGCCCGTCCAGCGCCAGCACCTGCCAGCGGAAGCGCCAGTTGCCCGGTGCCAGGGGCTGGGTGGTGCCGGCCATTTCCGTGGCGGGAAGGCCTGCTTCCAGCTCCACCCGCACCTCATCGGCCGTGCCGCCGCCGCCGCGCCGGGCAGGGGCGATCAGGATCTGGCTGCGCTCGTGGTCGATGCGGCTGTTGAACAGGATGTGAATGCGAAGCGGCCCCGGTGGCACGGTGGCCCCGGCCGCCGGCTCGGATCGCCGCAGAATCGCATGGGCCCGCGCGGTGCCGGGAACGGCCAGCAGGAAGGGAGAGGCCATCACGGCGCGGCGGGCGATTTTGGGCATGGGCGGAAACTAGGGTCGCCCCCGCGCAGGTGCAACGGGGAGAAACCTTGCGAAAGCTTGCAGGAAGGCCATGTGCGGGAAGGTTTGGCGCTGCGGCGCCGCATGCTATAGGGCTGCACTTCGGTGCCGTCTCGCACCCAGGATTCCAGGAGCAACCCGCCGGATGGGTATTCCTCTTTCTCAGCAGGCCAAGGTCGCGGCCTATGTGCTCAAGCAGCAGCTGTCGGGGCGCAAGCGCTTCCCGCTCGTCCTCATGCTGGAGCCGCTGTTCCGCTGCAACCTGGCCTGCGCCGGCTGCGGCAAGATCGATTATCCGGACAAGATCCTGAACAAGCGCCTCACCGTCGAGGAAAGCCTGGGTGCCGCCGAGGAATGCGGCGCGCCGGTGGTGGCGATCGCGGGCGGTGAGCCGCTGCTGCACAAGGAAATGCCGGAGATCGTGAAGGGCCTGCTCGACCAGGGCCGCATCGTGATCCTGTGCACCAACGCCCTGCTGCTCGAAAAGCGCATGGACGACTACAAGCCGCACCCGCGCTTCATCTGGGACATCCATCTGGATGGCGACCGCGCCCAGCATGACTGGGCCGTGAGCCAGGAAGGCGTGTACGACCGCGCCGTGGCGGCCCTGAAGAAGGTGCGCGACAAGGGCTTCCGCACCGCCATCAACTGCACGCTGTTCAACAACGCCGATGCCGAGCGCACCGCGAAGTTCTTCGACGACGTGACGGCGATGGGCGTGGACAACATCATGCTGTCCCCCGGCTATTCCTATGAGCGCGCGCCGGACCAGAAGCACTTCCTGAACCGCCAGGCGACCAAGGAGCTGTTCCGCGACGTGCTGTCGCGCAACACCGGCGCCAAGGGCGGCAAGGCCAAGTGGCGCATGGGCAACAGCCCGCTGTTCCTGGACTTCCTGGCCGGCAACCAGTCCTACAACTGCACGCCCTGGGGCAACCCGACGCGCAACATCTTCGGCTGGCAGCGCCCCTGCTATCTGCTGGGTGAAGGCTATGCCAAGACCTATCAGGAGCTGATGGACACCACCGACTGGGACAAGTACGGCGTCGGCAACTACGAGAAGTGCGCCGATTGCATGGTCCATTCGGGCTTCGAGGCGACGGCCGCGATCGACGCGCTGAAGCACCCGATCAAGGCGCTGACCGCGCAGTTCCGCGGCCCCCGCACTGAGGGCCCGATGGCCCCCGAGATCGACCTGACCAAGCAGCGCCCGGCCGAATACGTGTTCAGCGGCCATGTGCAGAAGGTGATGGAAGACATCGCCCATGAGCCCGCGCGCGGCGCCAAGCATGGCGGCAGCGGCAAGCAGGTGGCGGCGGAGTAACACGCCGGAGGGGGGCGCCGGCCGCCCCCCTGTGCTATAGCCAGGGCATGCCCCCGCTTACCTTTCTCGACTGGCTGGCCTTCGCGGTCTTTGTGCTGTGCTGGGTGGTCTACGCCTATGTCGTGGACCGCATGCCGCGCATCCGCGCCCGCAGCGTGATCGCGGCGATGGACGAGCATCGCCGGCGTTGGATGATCGCCTCGCTGGGCCGGGACAACCGCATCGCGGACATCGCGACCATCGGCAACCTGATGTCCTCCACCTCCTTCCTCGCCTCCACCTCCATCTTCATCCTGGGCGGCCTGATGGCGCTGCTGGCGGCGCCCGATGTGGGGCGGCGGGTGGTGGCGGCGCTGCCCTGGGGCGAGGTGCCCAACGAGGCGATGTGGGAGGTGAAGATCGGCGTGCTGATCGTGATCTTCATCAACGCCTTCTTCGAGCTGACCTGGGCGTTCCGCCAGTTCAACTACACCAGCACGCTGGTGGTGGGGCTGCCGGTGGACACCCAGGCGATCGCGCGGGCCGAGGCGGCGGCGCGGGTGGTGAACCGGGGCGCCAAGCACTTCAATTCCGGCCTGCGCAGCTATTATTTCGGCCTGGCCGCGCTCGCCTGGATCATCCACCCGGTGGCGTTGATCATCGCCAGCCTGTTCGTGCTGTATGAGATCCACCGGCGGGAGTTCCGCTCGGTGGTGCGGGATGCGCTGCAGGCGCAGTAAGGCATTCTTCTTTTTCTGAAGAAAAAGAAGCAAAAAGACTTTGTGAGTTTCAGGCAGGCCCAAAGCTCACAAAAGTTTTTTGGTTCTTTTTTCCAAAAAAGAACATTACTCGAAGCTGATCTTCGGCCCTCTCGGCTTCGCTTCCCCGTTCAGCTTCCCCCACAGCCGCGCCGCGATGGCGCGGTAGTGCCCGGCCTCCTCGCTGTCGGGCTTGGCGGCCGCGATGGGCGTGCCGGCATCCGCCAGTTCCCGGATCGCCAGCTTCAGCGGCAGCGCGCCCAGGAACTCCGTGCCGAGGCGCTCGGCTTCCTTCTCCGCCCCGCCATGGCCGAAGATGTCGGCGCGGTGACCGCAATTCGGGCAGCAGTAGAAGCTCATGTTCTCGATCAGGCCGAGCACGGGCACGTTCACCTTCTCGAACATGCGCACGCCGCGCCGGGCGTCGATCAGCGCCACGTCCTGCGGCGTGGAGACGATGACCGCACCAGCCAGCGGCACCCGCTGGGACATGGTCAGCTGCGCGTCGCCGGTGCCCGGCGGCATGTCCACGACCATGATGTCGAGGTCGCCCCACTCCACCTGGCCCATCATCTGTTCCAGCGCGCCCATGACCATGGGGCCGCGCCAGACCATGGGGGTTTCCTGCTCGACCAGGAAGCCGATGGACATGGCCTTCAGGCCCCAGCGGTCGATCGGGTGGATGCGGCTGGCGGCGACGCGCGGCTTCTCCTGCGTGCCCAGCATCTGCGGCAGGGAGGGGCCGTAGATGTCGGCGTCCAGCAGCCCCACGCGCAGCCCCTGCGCGGCAAGGGAGACGGCCAGGTTCACCGCGGTGGTGGACTTGCCCACCCCGCCCTTGCCGGAGGCGACGGCCACGATGTGCTTCACGCCCGGCATCAGCATCGCCCCCTGGCCTGCGGGGGCGGGCTTGGCGGGCGCCTCGGCGGCGGGCTTATGGGCCGTCAGCACCACGGTAGCGGACAGCACGCCGGGCAGGGCGCCCACGGCGGCCTCGGCGGCGGCGCGCACCGCTTCCATTTCCCGCGCGCGTTCGCGCGGGACGGCGAGCGTGACCTGCACCAGCCCGTCGCGCAGCAGCACCGCCTCGACGAAGCCTGCCTCGACCAGCCCTTTGCCCGTTCCGGGGTCCTTCACCAGCGCCAGGGCCTGGCGTACCGCATGTTCCGACATCGGCGGGGTCCGTCTTCCGTTGAAAACTCTGTAATGCCGGGCAATATCCCCGACGCGGCAGAGATATGGACGCAAGCGCGTCGCAGCGCACCCCCCCAGGGTTCCCCTTGGCAGGTGGCGCATTGCGGTCGGCTAATCTAAACTCTTTGTCACGTTGGGTGCCGTCCGGTGCCCTCACTACTCAGGCTTCGCGGAGAAAACGACGCAGATGGCGTGGAATGATGGCGGGCAGAGCCCCTGGGGCAGCCCGCGCCCTCCTGGCAATCAGGGTGGGCCTTGGGGAAATCCCCCTCCGAACGGTGGGCCTGGAGGTGGCGGCCAGCGCCCGCCCGGCGGCCCCGGACCGGACCTGGAGGAGGCAATACGCCAGCTGCAGGACACCATCCGTCGTTTCCTTCCGCGCGGGTCGGGTGGCGGTCGCATGGTCGCGCTGGCGGCCGTGGCCGTCGTCGCGATCTGGGGCGCCTCGGGCTTCTATCGGGTGCAGCCGGATGAGCTGGGCGTGGTGATGCGCTTCGGCGCCTACAACCGTTCCGCGCAGCCGGGCCTGAACTACGCCATCCCCTGGCCGGTCGAGAGCGTGACGACCCCGCGCGTGACGCGCATCAACCGCGTCGATGTCGGCTTCCGGGCGGGCGGCGAGCAGCTGCAGCCCGGCCGCATGGGCAATGCCCGCGACGTGGCCGCCGAATCGCTGATGCTGACCGGCGACGAGAACATCGTGGACATCGACTTCGCCATCCATTGGCGCATCCGCGATGCCAGCGACTATCTGTTCAACACCCGCAACCCGGACGACACGGTGAAATCCGCCGCCGAATCGGTGATGCGCGAGGTGATCGGCCGCACCAACATCCAGGCCGCGCTGACCGAGGCGCGCGCCCAGATCGAGCTGGATGTCCGTCGCGGCACCCAGGCCGTGCTGGACCAGTACGGCGCGGGTATCGAGATCGTGCAGATCCAGATGCAGAAGGTCGACCCGCCGAACGCCGTGGTCGATGCCTTCCGCGACGTGCAGCGCGCCAATGCCGACCGCGAGCGCATGCGCAACGAGGCCGAGGCCTATCGCAACGACATCATCCCCCGCGCGCGTGGTGAGGCCGAGCGCATGCTGGCGGAGGCCCAGGGTTTCCGCGACAGCCAGGTCGCCCGTGCCCGAGGCGAGGCCGGCCGCTTCGCCGCCGTTCTGACGGCCTATACCCAGGCGCAGGACGTGACGTCGCGCCGCATCTATCTGGAAACCATGGAAGAGATCCTGCGCCGCAACCCGGTGGTGCTGGTGGATGACCGGCTGCAGGGCGTGGTGCCCTTCCTGCAGCTCGGCACGCCGCCGGCCGCCCGCGCGCCGGGCCCGGTGCCCGGCCAGGCCGCGCCCACCGCCGCCCCCGCGCTCATCCCGCAAACCCGCAACCCGGGGGTGACGCGATGAACCGCGCAGCCATCGCGGCCGGCGTCGTCGTCGTCGCCGTCATCGCCGCCTTTTCCGCCTTCTTCACCGTGCACCAGACCCAGCAGGTGCTGGTCACGCAGTTCGGCCAGCCCGTGCGCGTGATCAATGAGCCGGGCCTGCATGTGAAGATCCCGTTCGTGCAGGCCGTGATCGCCTTCGATGCCCGCCTGCTGGACTATGAGGCGCCGGGCGAGGAAGTGATCCTTTCCGACCAGCGCCGCCTGATCGTGGACAGCTTCACCCGCTATCGCATCACCGACCCGCTGGTGTTCTTCCAGACCGCCGGCCAGGCCGAGATGGGCATCCGCGGCCGCCTGTCCTCCATCGTCAGCTCCTCCCTGCGGCGCGTGCTGGCCAGCGAGCCGCTGCTCTCCGTGCTGTCCTCCGACCGCGCCCGCGTGATGGGCGAGATCCGCCGACAGGTGAATGAGGAAGCCCGCCGCTTCGGCATCGAGGTGGTGGACGTCCGCATCCGCCGCACGGACCTGCCGGACGAAAACACCCAGGCCATCCTGGCGCGCATGCAGTCCGAGCGTGAGAAGGTCGCGCGCGAGACCCGCGCCGAGGGTGCCGAGGTTTCCGCCCGCATCCGTGCCCAGGCCGAGCGCGACCGCACCGTGCTGCTTGCGGAAGCCGAGGGCCAGGCCAACATCCTGCGCGGTACCGGTGAGCAGGAAGCCATCGGCATCTTCGCCGAGAGCTTCAACCGCAACCCGGAGTTCTTCCAGTTCTGGCGCACCATGCAGGCCTACCGGGAGGTGTTCTCGAACGGTGAGGCGCGTATGGTGCTGACCCCTGACAGCGACTTCTTCCGTTATCTGCGGCAGATGCCGGCCCCTTCGGCCCCGCGCTGAAACATTAAAGATACTGTTTGTTCCCGGGGGTGACGCTCCCGTCATCCCCGGGAGACTTTACGGCGTTACGGTTCATACCATCGGGTCGAAAGCCCGTTCACTGAGATCGGGCCGAAAGGCCAGTCACACCGAGGTGCCCATGCGTCTCTCCGCCGCCATTCTCGCCGCGAGCCTGGCTATCCCAGCCTTCTCGCCCCCCACCGTGCTGGCCCAGACCGCCACGCCCGCCGTGCCCCCCGCAGCCGCCCCCCCGGCGGCCGGCGCGGAGAACGTGCCCGCCGGCCGTCCCGACAGTTTCGCCCCGCTCGCGCGCCGGCTGCTGCCGGCGGTGGTCAACGTCTCCACCACCATCGGCGGCGCGCCGGTGCGTCCGGGTGGGCCCGGTGCCCGCCCCAACGCGCCGGATATGCCCCAGGCCCCGCCAGGCAGCCCCTTCGAGGAATTCTTCCGCGACTTCTTCAACCGGAACCGCCCGGGCGATGAAGGCCCCGGCGGCCAGGGCCCGGGCAGCCAGGGCCCCGGTGGCCCCGGCGCCCCCGGCCCGCAGGGCCGTCGCGGCAACTCTCTGGGTTCGGGCTTCATCATCGATGCCTCGGGCATCGTCGTGACGAACAACCACGTCATCGACGGCGCCAGCGAGATCAACGTGATCCTGCAGGACAACACGACGCTGCGCGCCGAGCTGATCGGCACCGACCCGCGCACCGACCTTGCGGTGCTGCGCGTGCGCGCCAACCGGCCGCTGCCCTTCGTCCCCTGGGGCGATAGCGACACTTCCGAGGTGGGCGACTGGGTGCTGGCCATCGGCAACCCCTTCGGCCTGGGCGGCACCGTGACGGCGGGCATCGTCTCGGCCCGTGGCCGTGACATCCGCCAGGGCCCCTTCGACGACTTCATCCAGACGGATGCGGCCATCAACCGCGGCAACTCCGGTGGCCCGCTGTTCAACATGCGCGGCGAGGTGGTGGGCATCAACACCGCCATCTATTCGCCGAGCGGCGGCTCCATCGGCATCGGCTTCTCCATCCCGTCCAACCTGGCGCGCGGCATCACGCGGCAGTTGGCCGAGGGCGGGCGCGTGCGTCGCGGCTGGCTGGGCGTGAACATCCAGCAGGTGACGGACGAGATCGCCGAGAGCCTGAACCTGCGCGACGGCACCCGCGGTGCGCTGGTGGCCCGCGTGCAGGAAGGCACGCCCGCGGCCGAGGCGGGCATCCGCAACGGCGACGTGGTGCTGCGCTTCAACAACCAGGAAGTGCGCGACATGCGCAGCCTGCCGCGCATCGTGGCCGAGACCTCCGTCGGCACCCGTGCCCCGGTGGTGCTGTGGCGCGACGGGCGCGAGGTGACGGTGAACGTCACGCTGGGCGAACTGCCGCCCGAGCAGCAGCTGGCCTCGGCCGAGCAGCGCGCCGTGCCGCAGCCCGGCCGCCCCACGGAGATCACGGGCCTTGGCCTGCGCGTGGCCGGCATCACGCCGGAACTGCGTGAGCGCCTGCGCCTGCGCCCCGACCAGCGCGGCGTGGCCGTGGTGGAAGTGGCCCCGAACTCGCCGGCCGCAGAGCGTGAGATCCGCCCGGGCGACATCATCCTGGAAGTGCAGCAGGAACGCGTGGGCACCCCGCAGGAACTGACGGAGCGGGTGGAACGCCTGCGCCGCCAGGGCCGGGGCACCGCGCTGTTCCTGGTGGAAAGCCAGAACGGGCAGCGGTTCGTGCCGCTGCGGCTGGGGCGGTAAACGGCGGGGGCTTAGCCCCCGGAGCCCCCAGTGGGGAAAAGCAGTCAGGGGCGCTGCCCCTGACGACCCCGCCAGGACCGAACTCGGTCCTGGACCGAGACAAGTTTGGCGCCCTGCCTGCGAAGGTGGGGCGCCATTTTATTGACCGGGCCGCTACGGTCCTGGCGGGGTCTGGGGCAAAGCCCCGGCGTCACGCCTTCCGCATCACCATCGGCAGCGCATCCCCCGGCCGCAGGGTCAGCCGGCTGACCGGGGCCACCTTGTGCCCGGGTTTCAGCCTGGGGGCGGCATGCTGGGCCAGGGTCGCCAGGCAGATCACCGTCTCCACCATGCCGAATTGCTGCCCGGTGCAGACGCGCGGCCCGATGGCGAAGGGCACATAGCCGTAGCGCGGCGGCGAGGCATCGAGGAAGCGCGCCGGCCTGAAGGTATCGGGCGCATCCCACAGCTTCGGGTTCCGGTGCAGCAGCCAGGGCACGACCAGCACCAGGGAGCCCTTGGGCACCGGCCTGCCGGCCAACTCGCCGTCCTCCAGCGCCTCGCGCGCCAGGACGGGCACGGGCGGATAGAGGCGCAGGCTTTCCTCGATCACCGCGCGGGCGAAGGGCAGCGAATCGACATCCTCCAGCGTGGCGCTGCGGCCGCCCAGCACTGCCTTGGCCTCATCGGCCAGGCGCTGCGCATCGGCCGATGACTGTGAGAGCAGGTACCAGGACCAGGCCATGGTGTTCGCCGTGGTCTCATGCCCGGCCATGAACAGGGTCGCGGCCTCGTTGCGCAGGGCCCAGGGCTCCATGGCCTGCAGCGCGGACAGGGCGCGGACGAGCGAGGCCTCCCCCACATCCGGGGCGGCGAGGACGGCGGCGATCAGCTCATCCAGCACGGCGTGGATGCGCCGTGCCTCTCGCCGGGTGCCGAATCCCTGCAGGCTTGAGATCGCCTCGGGCAGGTTCAGCATGGCGCCGAGCGCGGTCTGGCCCACCCGCGCCTGATAGGCGGAGAAGGCATGCACCACCGTCTCGGCGGAGGCGCTGCCCAGCGCGCGGCCGAACAGGGTGCGGCAGATGACCTCGGCGGTCATGCGCGCCATTTCCTCCAGCGCGTCGATCTCGGCCCCGTCGGGCAGGGCGCGCCAGCGATCGGCCCATTCGCCGGCGACTTCCGTCATCACGGGCGCCAGTTCCCGCATGCGGGAGGCATGGGTGACGGGCGCGACCGCGCGGCGGCGCTGGCGCCAGGTCTCGCCCTCGGAGACGAACAGCCCGTCGCCCAGCAGGGGCTCCAGCGCATAGCGTTGCTGGGGGGATTTGCGGTGGAAGGTCTCGGCCTTCTCGACGAAGGCCTCACGCACCGTATCGGGCGAATTGCACACGAAGATCCGCCGCCGGAGGATCTTGGTGGCGAAGAAGTCAGAGGCGAAATGCCCCTTCATCCAGACATCGAGCATGCTGCGCCGGAACAGCGCGATGCTGCGCAGCAGGGACGGGCGCTTTTCCAGGCGCGGCGGATGGGGCGGGATGAATTCTTCCGCCATCTGGTCGCTCATGCGGCGCGGGTCTCCGGCTGATGGGCGAGCATACACCGATCCTGCACCGCGAAACGAGAAGGGCCCCGGCTTTCGCCAGGGCCCCCGATTCTCGTCTCAGAAGGACGGTTCTCAGAACTTCCAGGTCAGCGAGCCGAGGGCGCGGGCGCGGCAGATGTTCTGCCCGCCGCCGCATTCGGCGCGGCTGATGTTGGTGTCGTAGTAGCCCACGGCCGCCGTCACGGTGCCGAAGCTGCCCAGGTCGATCGGGCGGGACAGCACGATGTTCCAGTTCGCGTAGTCGGGCGTGCCGAAGCGCGGGTTGCGCTCGATCCACTGGTAGCCGACGCGGGCGCCGACCATCAGGCCGAACAGGCCGGTGTTCCAGTCGCCGCCGCCCTCGACGTAGACGCCGGTGCCCGAGGAACCGAAGTAGTTGGGCGAGATCGCGATCTGCCCGGCGAGCGTCACGGGGCCGACTTCATGCGTCGCCTTGCCGATGAACTCGAAGTAGTTGATCGGGAACTGGCCGTCACGACGGTTGAAGTTGTGATAGGTGTACCAGGACACGCCCAGGTCGAAATTGGTGTTCAGCGCGGTGAAGCGGTAGCCGGCCAGCGCGTCGACTTCGGCGCGGGGCGTATAGCCCAGGAAATCCACGTTCGAGATGAAGGTGCCGATGTAGAAACCCGAGCTGTGCGACAGCTCAAGGGAGCCCTGACCGGCGACGCGGCTGCGCGTCTGGCTGATGCCGCGGAACAGGTAGTCGCTCTGGAAGCCCAGCGTGCCACCGATGGTGAGGCCCGTTTCGCCGATGGCGGTCTGGGCGGCTGCCGGCTTCGCCAGCATGGCTGGGACCAGGAGCGAAAGCGCCAGGGCGGCGGTGCGTAGCAACATTAGGTCGTCGTCCTTCCTCGTCGCGGGCGCCGTCTGCGCCTGCGTATGCATGACGTCGCTACCATGCGTGCAGCTGCCAATGGAGCAGGCAGTTTCGGGCAAAGTGACGTCGAGGTGAGGTCTTAGTGGAGGTTGTGTTAAAAACGGCACCATTTCTGAGTACGAAAGCATAAAAAACGAGCAAAAATTCAGTGATATTTTACGGCTGTGTTAGCTAGATCGGCTCGATGCGAAGGATCATGCCCTCATCCGCATCAACCAGCACGTGTCCTGAACCCTCCTGGTTGAAGACCAGGAGTCGCACCCGGTGCTCATTCCACAGCAGCCTTTCCTCCGCGCCGGGCCGGTCGCCCTGCATGGCGATGCGCAGCAGGCCGGGCGTGTTCTGGCAGCACATGAAGGCGCTGCCGCGCCACCCGGTGATCCGCCCGTCCATCGGCCCGAAGGCGAGCCCCGAGGGGCTGATCGCCGGAACCCAGGCGCGCAGCGGCGGTTCCATCCCCGGAGCCTCCGCCCGGTTGCTGATGATGGTTCCGTCGTAGTTCCGGCCATGGCTGACGACCGGCCAGCCATAGTTCAGCCCGGGGCGGATCAGGTTCAGCTCATCCCCGCCCAGCGGGCCGAACTCCGCCACGAACAGGCTGCCGGTCGTGGGGCTGAAGGCGATGCCCTGCGGGTTGCGGTGGCCATAGCTCCAGATCTCCGGCCGGGCGCCCGCCCGGCCGGCAAAGGGATTATCCGCCGGCACGCGCCCTTCGGCCGTCAGCCGCAGCACCTTGCCCGCCAGGTCACTGAGGGATTGGGCGCGGGCGCGGTTCTCGTTGCGCTCGCCCGTCGTCAGGAACACGTGCCGGCCATCGGGGCTGACGGCGATGCGCCCGCCATAATGGATGCGCCCGCGCGACTGGGCGGGTGCCGCATCCAGCACGGCGGTCACATCCTCCAGCCGGGTGCCGTCAGCCGACAGCCGTGCCGAGGACAGCCGCGTCAGCGCCCCGCCCGCCACCAGCGTGGCGGTGCTGAGCCAGATCCGGCGGCTGGAGGCGAAGTCGGCGGCCAGCTTCACGTCCAGCAGCCCGCCCTGGCCCGCGGCCTCCAGCGGCGGCAGGTTGCTGATGGGCGGGCCCGCCCGGCCATCGGGGGAGATCAGCCGCAGCCTTCCCTCGCGCTCCGTCACCAGCATGCGGCCGTCGGGCAGGAAGGCCGCACCCCAGGGGTGGGACAGGCCGCCGCACCATTTGCTGACGCGCAGGCGCCCGGCCTGGGTCTGAATGGTGACGGACTGGGCATGGGCCCGATGAACAGTGGCCAGGCTGGGGCTGGCCAGAAGCAGGGCACGGCGGGTCGACATGCCTGTCACATGGGAAGGATTCGGCACTTTCCCAGCTTGTCAGACCGTATGACCGGGAAAACACTGGCCCTGAAGGCTAACAGGAGCTCCGCCATGCCCAAGTTGCTGGATGAGGCACAGGTCGCGGCCTATCGGCGCGATGGTTTCGTCACCCCGATGCGCGCCGTCTCGGCCGAACAGGCGGAGAGCTGGCGTGCCCGCATGGCTGACAGCATCGCGGGCTTCGAGCGCGCCTTCCCCTCCGACCCCACGCGCCGGCAGCCGCCGCCCCGGCTGAAGCCCTATCTGCTGTTCCGCTGGGCGGCCGAGATCGTGCGCCACCCGGCCATCCTGGACGCGGTGGAGGACGTGATCGGCCCCGACATCCTGGTGTTCCACACCACGCTTTGGTGGAAGAAGGCCGGCACCGAGGGCTTCGTGCCCTGGCACCAGGACGGCACCTATTTCGGCCTGGCCCCGCATGAGCACGTCACCGCCTGGGTGGCGCTGACGCCCAGCACGCTGGAAAGCGGCTGCGTGACCATGCTGCCGGGCAGCCATCGCGAAGGGCAGATCGCCCATGTCGACGCGCCGGACCCGGCCATCATGCTGAGCCGCGGCCAGACCGTGAAGGTGGCGGTGGACGAGAGCCAGGGCGTGCCCGTGCAGCTGCAGCCGGGCGAGTTTTCCCTGCACGACACGATGGTGCTGCATGCCTCGGCGCCCAACCGGGCGGCGCATGACCGCATCGGGCTGGGCATCAGCTACATCCCGGCGCGCTGCTATCACACCGGGCCGACCAGGCTGTCGGCCACGCTGGTGCGCGGGGCGAACAGCCACAACCATTTCGACCTGGAAGCCGAGCCCAAGGCCGATATGGACGCCGGGGCGCTGGCGACCCATGCGGACAGCCTGGAGCGGTTCAGGAAGGCCAGCGAGACTATTCCGGAGATGTCGCTGGTGCATTGAGGGGCGTTGCCCCTCAAACTCCCCACCAGTGGGCTCTGCCCTCTGGACACCCGCCAGGACCGTAGCGGCCCTGGACCCCGGGGAGTTGGCACTGATCCTGCCAAGGCTTTTCTGGTTGATATTATAATAAAAATGGCGCCCTACCTGCGAAGATAGGGCGCCAAACTCATATCAGGTCCAGGAGATATTATCTCCTGGCGGGGGGCCAGGGGGCGGCGCCCCCTGGGGCACCTCAAATCCCCGGCGCCAGTTCCAGCGTCCCCAGCGCCTTTTCCAGCAGATGCCCCGCCGCCAGCACGCCCGCATCGTCGAAGGGCTTGCCGATGATCTGCGCCGCCACCGGAAGTTCCCCGGCGCCGAGGCCCGTGAACACGCTCATGGCCGGCCAGCCCAGGATGTTGCCGGGGATGGTGAAGCCCGGCTTTTCCAGCATGGCCCATTTCGGCACCTTGTCGATCGGCGGTGCCTCGCCCGGCGCCACGGCCGTGATCAGCAGGTCGCAGCCTTCGGTCGCGGCCTGGGTGCGCGCGATCAGCTCCAGCCGGCGCTTCTGGGCCGCGATGTAGTCCGCACCCGTCACCAGCCCGCCGAAGGCCAGCCGATGGCGCAGCCCCTCGCCGAACTTCTCGGGCGCGGTCTGCATGCGGGTCTCATGCACGGAATATGCCTCGGCCATCAGGATGACCCAGCCGGCGTTGTTGAACTCCTGCAGGGAAGGCAGGGTGACGTCCTTGATGATCGCGCCGGCCTCCTTCAGGGCGGCGATGGCGCGCTCGATGCCGGCCAGGGTCGCGGGGCTGACCGGGTTGTCCACCTCATGGAAGTGGCGGATCACGCCGATGGTCTTGCCCTTCACGCCCTGGTTCAGGGCGGCGGCGTAATCAGGGATCTCGACCTTGGCGCTGGCCGGGTCCGCCGGGTCGTGGCCGGCCATCGCCTGCAGCAGCAGCGCGCAATCCTCCGCCGTGCGGGCCATGGGGCCCGCGTGGTCCAGGGACTGCGCCAGCGGCAGGATGCCGGTGCGCGGGCACAGGCCATAGGTCGGCTTGATGCCGGCGATGCCGCACAGCGCGGAAGGCCCGCGGATGGAACCGCCCGTGTCGCTGCCGGTGCCGCCCATGATGATGCCGGCGGAAACGGCGGCGCCGGTGCCCGAGGAGGAACCGGCGGTGAAGTGCTTCGGGTTCCACGGGTTGTGGGCGGGCGGCCAGGGCAGGTCGAAGCTCGGCCCGCCGAAGGCGAACTCATGGGTGGCCAGCTTGCCGAGCGACACCACGCCCGCATCCGCCAGCCACTTCACGGTGGTGGCGTCCTCGGCCGGCACATGGTCGATGAACTGCGCCGAATGCGCGGTCGTCGGGATGCCGGCGGTGCAGTAGATGTCCTTGTGCGCGAAGGGGATGCCGTCCAGCGGGCCCTTCAGGCTGCCCGACATCTGTCGCGCCTCGGCAGCCTTCGCGGCGGCCAGCGCGGGTTCGGGCGTGATGCGGATGAAGGCCCAGATGGTGGAGTTCAGCGCCTCTGCCCGGGCCAGGCGTTCCTGGGCCAGTTCGACGGGCGAGAGGGTGCGCGCCGCGATCTGCTTCGCGGCGGCGGCGATTGTCAGGGGCATGTCAGCGGCTGGCCTTGAAGGTGACGGCGAGTTCGGCGGAAGTGGGCAGAGCGGGCTTGCGCAGCCCCGCCAGCATGGGCGCGAACAGCGGCCAGTGCTGGCGCAGTTCCTCGACCTCGGCGGGCGGCAGGGAGATGCCGGCGCGTGCCAGCATCAGGCTCATGGTTTCCGGCGTCGGGATCTCGCTCATCAGGCCCTCATCAGAGATTGCGGCACTGCAAGGTTGCGCCGGGGCTCGGGCGCGGTCTAGCCTCCAATTCGCTCCGGGAAACACCGGTGCGGGAGGAAAAGCAGGAAAGGGGCCTCAATGAAGGTCGGCGACGCGATCGCGGAGATCATGCGGCGCGAGGGCATTCGAACCCTCACGGGCTATCCGGTAAACCACCTCATCGAATCCGCGGCCGCGATCGATATCCGGCCTGTCATGGTGCGCCAGGAACGCATCGGGCTGCATATGGCCGACGCCATCAGCCGCGTGACCTCGGGCCAGGAGATCGGGGCCTTCTGCATGCAGCACGGTCCGGGCGCCGAGAACTCCTATGGCGGCGTGGCCCAGTGCTTCGGCGAGAGCATTCCCGTGCTGGTGCTGCCCATGGGCTATCCGCGCCGCATCGCGCATGTGCCGCCCAACTACAATTCGACGGTGCAGATGCGCGGCATCACCAAAAGCACCGAGGCGATCATGAACGCGGCCGAGGTGCCGAACATCATGCGCCGCGCCTTCGCGCGGCTGAAGAACGGGCGCGGCGGCCCGGTTCTGGTGGAAATCCCCACCGACATGTTCAACGAGGAGATGCCGGCGAACTGGGAATACACCCCGGCGGTCAAGACGCGCGCGGCACCCGATCCGCTGGACGTGAAGCGCGCGGCCGAGATGCTGGCCCATGCCCGCCGCCCGGTGATCTATGCCGGCACCGGCGTGCATTGGGCCCGCGCCTGGCCGCAGCTGCGCGCGCTGGCCGAGCTGCTCGGCGCGCCGGTCACCAGCAGCCTGGGCGGCAAGTCCTCCTTCCCCGAGGATCACCCGCTGGCGCTGGGCTCCGGCGGCCTCGCGATCTCGGCGCCGGTGCGGCACTTCCTGGACAATTCCGACGTCATCTTCGGCATCGGCTGTTCCTTCACCGAGACCAATTTCGGCGTGGCCATGCCCAAGGGCAAGAAGATCATCCACGCCACGCTCGACCCCGACCACCTGGACAAGGATGTCCGCTGCGAGATCGGCCTGGTGGGCGATGCGGCCCTGGTGCTGGATGCGCTGCTGGAGGAACTGCGCGGCCGCATCAAGGAAACCCGCGACATCCCCGGCGTGCAGCAGG
The DNA here is from genome assembly GCF_004005855.1 of Rhodovarius crocodyli. Classification (GTDB taxonomy): domain Bacteria; phylum Pseudomonadota; class Alphaproteobacteria; order Acetobacterales; family Acetobacteraceae; genus Rhodovarius; species Rhodovarius crocodyli. The sequence goes on along the minus strand of NZ_SACL01000005.1, from coordinate 138,055 downwards.
AGATCGAGGCGATCCGCGCGCCCTGGCTGCGGCAATGGGCGCCCAAGCGCGACAGCAACGACGCGCCGCTGAACCCGTACCGCGTGCTGCGCGACCTGTGGCGCACGGTGGATGTGGACAACACCATCATCACCCATGATGCGGGCAGCCCGCGCGACCAGCTTTCGCCGTTCTGGGTGTCGCGCACGCCGCTTTCCTATCTCGGCTGGGGCAAGACCACGCAGCTGGGCTATGGGCTGGGGCTGGCCATGGGCGCCAAGCTCGCGGCACCGGACAAGCTGTGCATCAATGTATGGGGCGATGCCGCCATCGGCTTCACGGGCATGGATTTCGAGACGGCGGTGCGCGAGCGCATCCCCATCCTCTCCATCCTGCTGAACAACTTCTCCATGGCGATCGAGCTGAAGGTGATGCCGGTCAGCACGGAGAAATACCGCAGCACTGACATCAGCGGCGACTATGCCGCAATGGCCCGTGCGTTCGGCGGGTTCGGCGAGCGCGTCGAACGCCCCGAGGACATCATCCCCGCCATCCAGCGCGGCATCGCCGCCACCAAGGAAGGCAAGCCCGCCCTGCTGGAATTCATCACCAGCAAGGAAACCCAGGTTTCGAGGCTCTGATCATGGCAGGTGTCGGCATTCAGGAAGTTCGCAAGAACTTCGGCAGCACGCAGATCCTCCACGGGGTCAGCGTCGATATCCAGGATGGCGAGTTCGTCGTCCTGGTCGGCCCCTCGGGCTGCGGGAAATCCACGCTGCTGCGCATGATCGCGGGGCTGGAGAACATCTCGGGCGGGGAGATATCCATCGGCGGGCGGGTCGTGAACGACATGCCGCCGAAGGACCGGGACATCGCGATGGTGTTCCAGAACTACGCGCTGTATCCGCACATGACGGTCTTCGACAACATGGGCTTCTCCATGAAGCTGGCGAAGGCGCCGAAGGAAGTCATCGAGCGCGAGGTGGGGCGCGCCGCGCGCATCCTGGGCCTCGAAGCACTGCTCGACCGCTATCCGCGCCAGCTCTCGGGCGGGCAGCGCCAGCGCGTGGCGATGGGGCGCGCCATCGTGCGCAACCCGCAGGTGTTCCTGTTCGACGAACCGCTGTCGAACCTGGATGCCAAGCTGCGCGTGCAGATGCGCTCCGAGATCAAGGAACTGCACCAGCGGCTGAAGGTGACGACCGTCTACGTCACCCATGACCAGATCGAGGCCATGACCATGGCCGACAAGATCGTGGTGATGGAGCACGGCCACATCCGCCAGGCCGGCCCGCCGCTGGAACTGTATGACCGGCCGGCGAACCTGTTCGTGGCGGGCTTCATCGGCAGCCCGGCGATGAACCTGCTCTCGGGCCGGATCGAGGGCGGGCTGTTCCACGCGGATGGCGGCGCCACCCTGCCGCTGCCGCCGGGCTGCGCCCACACGGGCCCCGTCTGGTACGGCATCCGCCCCGAGCATCTGCGCCTGGACCCGAACGGCCTTCCCGCCATCGTGCAGGTCGTGGAGCCGATGGGCAGCGAGACCCAGGTCAGCCTGCGGATCGGCGAGACGGCGTTGAGCGGCGTGTTCCGCGAACGCATCGCCCAACGCCCGGGAGAGGTGCTGCACATCGCGCCCGAGCCCATGCTGATCCATCTGTTCGGCAAGGATTCGGGCCAGCGCCTGTAACCTGCCGCTCCGTCTTTTTCTGAAGGAACTGCCGAGAGAACCACCACCGAGTTTTCAGCCGTCGACACGAAAGCCGCACCGGGGAGCAACCCTGGGCGGGACAACAGGGAGAACGACATGATGCTGACCACCCGCCGCAATGCCATCGGGCTTTCCGCCGCTGCCATGGCCGCCATGACCGCCGCCGAGCAGGCCCAGGCCCAGGCCCAGGCCATCACCGCCGCCGACGCGCCGGCGCCGCGCCTACCCATCGAGAGCGGCGCCACCCTGCGCATGCTGCGCCCCGTGCGCTTCGTCCAGCCCGATGAGGATGTGTTCCGCGCCAACTGCGCCCGCTTCACCCAGCAGACCGGCGTGCAGGTGCGTGTCGATTTCGTGGGTTGGGAGGACATCACCCAGCAGACCGCCGTCACGGCCAATACCGGCGCGGGCCCGGACATGATCATCGGCTTCAACGAGAGCCCGCATGTCTATGTGGACAAGCTGGTGGAGCTGACGGATGTCGCGGAATACCTCGGCCGGCGTTATGGCGGCTGGCTGGCGCTGGCCCAGCGCTACGGCAAGCGGCACGGCACCAACAACTGGATCGGTCTGCCCTTCGGCTCCTCCGGCGGGCCGCTGGTCTATCGCAAATCGGCGGTCAACGCGGCCGGGTATGAGCGCCCGCCCGAGGACCATGCCGGTTACCTCGACCTGCTGCGCAAGCTCAAGAGCGCGAACAAGCCCGCGGGCTTCGCGCTGGGCAATGCGGTGGGTGACGGCAACGGCTTCGCCAACTGGGTCATCTGGTCGCACAACGGCTTCCTGGTGAATGAGGACGGCAGCGTCGGCATCAACAGCCGCGAGACGATCGAGGCGCTGAACTACCTGAAGGAGATGTACGCCACCTTCATCCCCGGCACGCTGTCCTGGGGCGATGTCAGCAACAACCGCGCCTATGCGTCCAACGAGTGCTGGCTGACGGCCAATGGCGTGTCGCTCTATTTCGCGCTGAAGAACGACCCCGCCACGCGCGCCATCGCCGAGGACACGGAGCATATGCTGCTGCCCAAGGGCAAGGCGTCGTTCTCGCCCATGGCAGGGCTGACGCTGAACGCCATGGTGTTCAAGCACAGCCGCTATCCCAACGCCGCCAAGGCGCTGCTGCAGTTCCTGCTGGAGCGTGAGCAGTATGACCCCTGGCTGAACGCCAACCTGGGCTACTGGGCGCACCCGCTGGAGAACTACGGCGCCAGCGGGGTCTGGAGCAGCGACCCGAAGGTGGCGGTGTTCCGCGACACGATGAAGAGCCCGTTCTGGATCGGCTACAAGGGCCCGATCAGCGAGGCCTCGGCAGCGGCGACCGCCGAGTATGTGATGGTGCAGATGTGCGCCGCCGTGGCCTCCGGCCAGTCCACGCCCGAGCAGGCGGCGCGTGAGGCGGAGCGGCGCGCCCAGCGCTTCTTCCGCCGGCGCTGACGCCCATGTCGGCGTCCACCGCCATCGACTGGACGAAACGCAGGGCGGAGCCTTCCGCCCTCGCACGCCTGTTCGACTGGAAGCCCTTCCTCGTCATCATCTGCCTGCTGCCGGCCGTCGGGCTGCTGATGACCTTCCTCACCTATCCGCTCGGCCTCGGCATCTTCCTGGCCTTCACGGACACCACCATCGGCCGGCGCGGCGTGTGGGTCGGGCTTGAGAATTTCGAGTATCTGCTGAGCGACCCGCTGTGGTGGAACGCCGTGTTCTACAGCGTGTTCTACACCGCCGTCGCCACCGTGCTGAAATTCGGCCTGGGCCTGTGGCTGGCGCTGCTGCTGAACCAGCACCTGCCGTTCAAGTCGCTGCTGCGCGCCATCATCCTGCTGCCCTGGATCGTGCCCACCGTGCTGTCGGCGATCGCCTTCTGGTGGATCTACGACCCGCAATTCTCCATCATCTCCTACCTGTTCGTGGATGTGCTGGGCTGGCGGACGACCAACATCGACTTCATCGGCAGCGCCTGGCCGGCGCGCTTCTCGCTCATCTTCGCCAATGTGTGGCGCGGCATTCCCTTCGTCGCCATCTCCCTGCTCGCGGGGCTGCAGACCATCTCGCCGTCGCTGTATGAGGCGGCACTGCTGGACGGGTCGAGTTCCTGGCAGCGCTTCCGTTTCATCACCTTCCCGATGCTGCTGCCGATCCTGGCGATCGTGATGACCTTCAGCATCATCTTCACCTTCACCGACTTCCAGCTGGTCTATGCGATCACGCGCGGCGGGCCGGTGAACTCCACCCACCTGCTGGCCACGCTGGCCTTCCAGCGCGGCATTCCGGGCGGGCAGCTGGGTGAGGGCGCGGCCATCGCCGTCTCGATGATCCCGTTCCTGGTCTTCGCCACGCTGTTTTCCTACTTCGCGCTGGCCCGCCGCAAATGGCAGCAGGGGGAAGCCAATGACTGACGCCGCCGTGCAAGCTGCGCCGGGCAATTCGGCCACCGCCCAGCCCGAGACGATGCAGTGGGACAGCCGCGCCCGCCGCGTGGTCATGCTGTGGATCCCGCTGCTGTGCTTCCTGCTGATCCTGCTGTTCCCGTTCTACTGGATGACGGTCACGGCCTTCAAACCGAACGCGGAGCTGTACGACTTCCGCACGCACAACCCGTTCTGGATCAGCTCGCCCACGCTCGACCACATCTACAAGCTGCTGTTCGAGACATCCTATCCGCGCTGGCTCAAGACCACGATGCTGGTGGCGGTGTGCAGCACGGTGCTGTCGCTGGTGGCCTCCACCCTGGCCGCCTATTCGATCCAGCGGCTGCGCTTCAAGGGCAGCCAGTATGTGGGGCTCGCGATCTATCTCGCCTATCTGGTGCCGCCCTCGATCCAGTTCATTCCGCTGGCCACGATGGTGCATCAGCTGGGGCTGTTCGACACGCCCTTCGCGCTGATCCTGACTTACCCGACCTTCCTGATCCCGTTCTGCACCTGGCTGCTCATCGGCTATTTCAAGTCGATCCCGTATGAGCTGGAGGAATGCGCGCTGATCGACGGGGCGACGCGGCTGCAGATCCTGCGGCGCATCACCCTGCCGCTGGCGGTGCCGGGGCTGATCTCGGCGGGCATCTTCTCCTTCACGCTCAGTTGGAACGAGTTCATCTACGCGCTCGCCTTCATCCAGAGCAGCGAGAGCAAGACGGTGCCGGTGGCCATCCTGACGGAGCTGGTGACGGGCGACGTGTACCAGTGGGGCGCGCTGATGGCGGGCAGCCTGCTGGGGTCGCTGCCGGTGGCGATCTTCTATTCCTTCTTCGTGGACTACTACGTCAGCAGCCTGACCGGGGCTGTGAAGGAGTAGGCGGTGCGCGTGCCGTGCTTGACGCGGCACGCGCCACCCCGGATTTTCGGCCGATGGAAAACGCCAAGCCCCTCTCCGGCATCAAGGTGGTCGAACTCGGCCAGGTCCTGGCCGGTCCCTTCGCCGGTGCCATCATGGCCGATCTCGGCGCCACCGTGATCAAGGTGGAGAAGCCCGATGGCGGCGACGACGCCCGCATGATGGGCGCCGCCTTCCGTGACGGCGACGCGCTGATCTTCAAGGATTTCAATCGCGGCAAGCGCAGCCTGGCGCTGGACCTGAAATCCCCCGCCGGGGTCGAGGCCCTGCACCGGGAGTTGGAGGATGCCGACATCCTCATCCACAACCTGCGCCCCGGCGCGCCGGAGCAGTTGGGCATCAACGGCCCGGCCGTGACCGCCCGCCACCCGCGCCTGATCTATTGCGAGATGGGCGCCTTCGGCCATCAGGGGCCGATGAACCGCCGCCCGGGTTATGAGCCGCTGTTGCAGGCCTATTGCGGGTTGTCCGCCATCACCGGCGCGCCCGATGGCCCGCCCGTGCGCATGGGCGCCTCGGTGGTGGACCAGGGCACCGGCATGTGGACCGTGATCGGCGCGCTGGCCGCGCTGACGGAGCGCGCCCGGACGGGGAAGGGGACCATCGTCAACACCTCCCTGTTCGAGACGGCGACCATGTGGGCCGCCCAGAAGCTGACCGGCTGGGTCAACATGAACGAGGTGCCGGTGAAGCATGAAAGCGGCCATCCCGCCTTCGTGCCCTATCAGGGCTTCAACGCCGCCGACGCGCCCATCCTGGTCTGCTGCGGCAATGACCGGCTGTTCCGCAAATTCGCGGCGCTGCTGGGCAGGCCCGAATGGCCCGAGGACCCGCGCTTCGCCACCAACCGCCAGCGGCTGATCCATCAGAAGGAACTGCTGCCGATGGTGCAGGCGCTGATGGCCGAAAAGCCCCGCGCCCATTGGCTGGAGGCGCTGGAGGCCGCGGGCGTGCCCTGCGCCCCCATCAACACCATCCAGGAACTGGCCGAGGACCCGCAGCTCGCGGCGTCGGGCCAGTTGCAGCAGGTGCCGGGCACGGATTACCGGCTGGTGGGCATGCCCATCTCCTTCGGCGGGCAGCGCCCGGCGATCGAACGCCCGGCCCCGGCGCTGGGCGAGTATGGCAAGGCCGGTTGATTTCGGCGCGCTGACGGCAGGCTTCGGCCCGCCGCCGCCCGTGGTGGCGGCCGGTGTGTCGGGCGGGCCGCATTCGCTGGCGCTGGCCGTGCTGGCGCGGGATTGGGCCGCCCGGGCCGGCATCCGCTTCCTGGCGCTGATCGTCGACCACGGCCTGCGCCCGGAAAGCGCCGCCGAGGCCGCCCATGTGAGGGCCATGCTGGCGGGGCAGGGGATCGCGGCGCGGGTACTGACCCTGGCGCTGGCGCCCGGCCCCGCCATGCAGGAGCGCGCGCGAGAGGGGCGGCTGGCCGCCTTGCTCGCCGCCTGCCTGGAGGAAGGCGCCGCCTGGCTGATGCTGGGCCATCACCGGCTGGACCAGGCGGAAACGCTGCTGTTCCGCGCCGCGCGCGGCAGCGGAGAGGCGGGGCTGGCCGCCATGCCCGGCTGGCGCGCGGCGCCCGAGGCCCTGGTGCTGCGGCCGCTGCTCGGCACGCCGCCGGCGGCGCTGGAGGATGTCTGCACCCGGGCCGGCCTGCCCCCCGTGCGGGACCCCAGCAACGACAACCCTCGCTTCGCCCGCATCCGCACCCGTGCCGCGCTGGCCGACCCGGACGGGGAGGGCGCGGTGGTGGGCGCGCTGGCCCAGGCCGCCCATGCCCTGGGCCGGCGCCGCGCCCGCCGGGATGCCGCCCTGGCCGACCGCGCCGCCCGCGCCGTGACGCTGCTGCCCTGCGGCGCGGCCCGCGTCGATGCCGCAGCCCTGGACGCGCCCTTGCTGGCCGCCCTGCTGCGCGTGGTGGGCGGCGCGCGCCACGCGCCCGCCCGGGCCGAGGTCGAGGCGCTGCTGGCGCGCGGCCAGGGCACGCTGGGCGGTGCCTGGTGGCGCGCCGATGGCTGGGTGCTGCGCGAGCCGTCCCTGCTGGAGGCCCTGGTGCCTGCCCGTGCCGGTGCCGTTTGGGATGGGCGCTGGCATCTGGAACAGGACATGCCCGGCTGCATGCTGGGCGCGGCGGGGGCGGGGCTCGACGGGCCCTGGCCGGCTGCCGTCCGCAAGGGGCTGCCGGCGCTGTGGAAGGACGGCAGACTGTATGCAGTTCCACATATCGGCCTCGGCCCGCCGGTTCCAGGCCTGACATTTCGCCCCGCAGGAGGGCCGTTGACCGCCGTTTTCGGCGTTTCCCTGGAATTGGGCATTCACCCGGGACAAATAAGACCTATGTTAGGCAGCACGTCGGCCCTCTTGCCGACAAAGGAATAGGGACGCCTGTGAGCAATTTCGGCCGGAACCTCGCCCTCTGGGTCATCGTAGCGCTGCTTCTGGTGGCGTTGTTCAACCTGTTCCAGCCATCGGGCGGAACGGCGAACCGTACCCAGATGCAGGTGGCCTACAGCGACTTCCTCAATGAAGTGAACGCCGGGCATGTGCGCGACGTGACCATCCAGGGCCCGAACGTGACGGGCACGCTGACCGATGGCCGCAGCTTCGCGACCTATGCGCCGCAGGACCAGGGCATGGTCGGCCGCCTGACGGAGAAGGGGATCCGCGTGGTCGCCCGCCCGGTCGAGAGCGACGTCAACCCGCTGTTCCAGATCCTGATCTCCTGGTTCCCGATGCTGCTGCTGATCGGCGTCTGGATCTTCTTCATGCGCCAGATGCAGGGCGGCGGCGGCCGGGCCATGGGCTTCGGCAAGTCCCGCGCCAAGCTGCTGACCGAGAAGCAGGGCCGCGTCACCTTCGATGACGTCGCCGGCATCGAGGAAGCCAAGGGTGAGCTGGAAGAAATCGTGGAATTCCTGCGCGATCCGCAGAAGTTCCAGCGCCTGGGCGGCAAGATCCCCAAGGGCGTGCTGCTGGTGGGCCCGCCGGGCACCGGCAAGACGCTGCTGGCGCGCTCCATCGCCGGTGAGGCGAACGTGCCCTTCTTCACCATCTCGGGCTCCGACTTCGTCGAGATGTTCGTGGGTGTGGGCGCGAGCCGCGTGCGCGACATGTTCGAGCAGGGCAAGAAGAACGCCCCCTGCATCATCTTCATCGACGAGATCGACGCTGTGGGCCGCCATCGTGGCGCGGGCCTGGGCGGCGGCAACGATGAGCGTGAGCAGACGCTGAACCAGATGCTGGTCGAGATGGACGGCTTCGAATCCAACGAAGGCGTCATCATCATCGCGGCCACCAACCGCCCGGACGTGCTGGACCCCGCGCTGCTGCGCCCGGGCCGCTTCGACCGCCAGGTGGTGGTGCCGAACCCCGACGTGAACGGGCGCGAGAAGATCCTGCGCGTGCACATGCGCAAGGTTCCCCTGGCCTCCGACGTCGAGCCCAAGATCATCGCCCGCGGCACGCCCGGCTTCTCGGGTGCCGACCTTGCCAACCTGGTGAACGAGGCCGCCCTGCTGGCCGCGCGCACCGGCCGCCGCACCGTCGGCATGGCCGAGTTCGAGGCCGCCAAGGACAAGGTGCTGATGGGTGCCGAGCGCCGCAGCCTCGTGATGTCCGAGGACGAGAAGCGCATGACCGCCTATCATGAGGGCGGCCACGCCCTGGTGGCGATGCATGAGCCCGAGTGCGACCCGGTCCATAAGGCCACCATCATCCCGCGCGGCCGCGCGCTGGGCCTGGTGATGTCCCTGCCGCCGGGCGACCGCTACTCCAAGCACAAGTCCAAGATGCTGGCGGAACTGGCCATGGCCATGGGCGGCCGCGTCGCCGAGGAAATCGTCTTCGGCGCTGACAAGGTGTCCAACGGCGCTTCCGGCGACATCAAGATGGCCACCAACCAGGCCCGCATGATGGTCACGGAATGGGGCATGTCCGACAAGCTCGGCATGGTCGCCTATGGCGAGAACAGCCAGGAAGTGTTCTTGGGCCATAGCGTCACCCAGTCCAAGAACCTCTCGGAGGAGACCGCGCGCCTGATCGACAGCGAGATCCGCGGGATCATCGACGCCTCCTACGCGCGGGCCAAGAAGATCCTGACCGAGCATCGCGACGAGCTGGAGCGGCTGGCCCAGGCGCTGCTGGAATACGAGACGCTGTCGGGCGACGAGATCCGCCAGCTGCTGAACGGCGAGCCCATCGTGCGCAACCGCCCCGATGAGCCGGTGCATTCCAGCCGGGGCTCCGTGCCCACCAGCGGCGGCCGGCCAAACCCCCGGCCCGACACCGGCGGCTTCGCCCCGCAGCCCTCTGGCGGCTGAAACGACCAAGGCCCGGGTGACCCCCGGGCCTTTTTCATGGGCGTGCCTTGCTCATCACAGAGTGACTTTTCCATCACAGGAACCGCCTTCCCCTCTTGTCCGGGCGCGGCGCGCTGAATATCTGGGACTGTAGCTTCTAACCACCATCCGCGAGGGGCTGGGCGCGGTGCCTTCCAGGGCCGTCCCCGAGCCGCCGCAACAGGAGACAGACGGATGAGCAAAGTCATCGGTATCGACCTCGGCACGACCAATTCCTGCGTCGCCATCATGGATGGCGCGGAAGCCCGCGTGATCGAGAACAGCGAGGGCGCGCGTACCACCCCCTCCATGGTCGCCTTCACCAAGTCCGGCGAGCGCCTGGTCGGCCAGGCCGCCAAGCGCCAGGCCGTGACCAACCCCCTGAACACCCTGTTCGCGACGAAGCGCCTGATCGGCCGCCGCTTCGATGACGCGATGGTGCAGAAGGAAAAGGCGCTGGCGCCTTTCGAGATCGTGTCCGCCCCCGGCGGCGACGCCTGGGTGCAGGTGGACGGCCAGACCTACGCGCCGCAGCAGATCAGCGCCAATATCCTGACCAAGATGAAGGAGACGGCCGAGGCGTTCCTGGGTGAGAAGGTCTCCCAGGCGGTCATCACCGTGCCGGCCTACTTCAACGACGCCCAGCGCCAGGCCACCAAGGAAGCCGGCGCGATCGCGGGCCTCGAGGTGCTGCGCATCATCAACGAGCCCACGGCCGCCGCCCTTGCCTATGGCATGGACAAGAAGGCCACCGGCACCATCGCGGTCTATGACCTGGGCGGCGGCACCTTCGACGTGTCCGTGCTCGAGATCGGCGACGGCGTGTTCGAGGTGAAGTCGACCAACGGCGACACCTTCCTGGGCGGCGAGGACTTCGACCAGCGCGTGATCGACTACCTGGCGGAGGAATTCCGCAAGGAGAACGGCATCGACCTGCGCGGCGACAAGCTGGCCCTGCAGCGCCTGAAGGAAGCCGCCGAGAAGGCGAAGATCGAGCTGTCGAGCGCCAAGCAGACCGAGATCAACCTGCCCTTCATCACCGCCGATGCGTCGGGCCCGAAGCACCTGGTGCTGCAGGTCACCCGCGCGAAGCTGGAGGCGCTGGTCGATGACCTGGTGCAGCGCACGCTTGAGCCCTGCAAGCAGGCCCTGAAGGATGCCGGCGTGACCGCCGGTGAGATCGACGAAGTCATCCTGGTCGGCGGCATGACCCGCATGCCCAAGGTGATCGAGGCGGTGAAGGCCTTCTTCGGCAAGGAGCCGGCCCGCAACGTGAACCCCGACGAGGTCGTGGCGATCGGCGCGGCCATCCAGGGCGGCGTGCTGAAGGGCGACGTCAAGGACGTGCTGCTGCTGGACGTGACCCCGCTGAGCCTGGGCATCGAGACCCTGGGCGGCGTGTTCACGCGCCTGATCGACCGCAACACCACCATCCCGACCAAGAAGTCCCAGGTCTTCTCGACCGCCGAGGACAACCAGTCCGCGGTGACCATCAAGGTCAGCCAGGGCGAGCGCGAGATGGCGGCGGACAACAAGATGCTGGGCCAGTTCGACCTGACCGGCATTCCTGGTGCCCCGCGCGGCGTGCCGCAGATCGAGGTGACCTTCGACATCGACGCCAACGGCATCGTGTCCGTCAGCGCGAAGGACAAGGCGACCGGCAAGGAGCAGCAGATCAAGATCCAGGCGAAGTCTGGTCTGTCCGATGCCGACATCGAGCGCATGGTGAAGGACGCCGAGGCCAACTCCGCCGCCGACAAGGCGCGTCGTGAGGCGGTCGAGGCCCGCAACCAGCTGGATGCCCTGGTCCACAGCACCGAGAAGACGCTGAAGGACAATGAGGGCAAGGTGCCCGAGGCCGAGAAGACCGCCGCCGAGCAGGCGATCGCGGCCGCCCGCACCGCCCTGGAAGGCGGCGACGCCGAGGCCATGAAGGCCGCGACCGAGGCGCTGGGCCAGGCGTCGATGAAGATCGGCGAGGCGCTGTACAAGGCGCAGGGCGACCAGCCCGGGGCCGCCGAGGCGAAGCCGGGCGACAAGGTCGTCGATGCCGACTTCGAGGAAGTGGACCCGAAGACCAAGAAGCCGAACTAAGGTGAGGCAAGGCGCCCGGGTCGAAAGGCCCGGGCGCTTCTCTATGGTCTGGGGCGTGGGATTATTCGATGGCCAAGCGCGATTATTACGAGGTTCTGGGTGCCCAGCGCGGCGCCAGCGACGATGAGCTGAAGAAGGCTTACCGCAAGCTCGCCATGAAGCTGCACCCGGACCGCAATCCGGGCGATGCGAAGGCCGAGGCCGAGTTCAAGGAAGTGAACGAGGCCTATGACGTCCTGAAGGACCCCGAGAAGCGTGCCGCCTATGACCGCTACGGCCATGCTGCCTTCGAGGGCGGCGGCGGCGCTGGCGGGTTCGGTGGCGGCTTCGGTGGCGGCGGCGGCTTCGAGGACATGTTCGCCGACATCTTCGGCCAGTTCACCGGGCGCGGCCGTGGCGGCCAGCCGGGGCGCGGCGCCGATCTGCGGCAGGAAATCTCCGTCACGCTGGAGGAAGCCTTCGCCGGCGTGAAGAAGACGCTGCGCGTGCCGACGGCCGTGCAGTGCGAGGCCTGCAACGGCAGCGGCGCCGAGGGTGGCCAAGCCCAGCAGAACACCTGCCCGACCTGCAACGGCGCCGGCAAGATCCGCAGCCAGCAGGGCTTCTTCCTGGTGGAGCGCCCCTGCCACACCTGCGGCGGCACCGGGCGCATCATCAAGAACCCCTGCAAGATCTGCCTGGGCGCCGGCCGCGTGCAGCGCGACCGAACCCTGAACGTGACAGTGCCGGCGGGTGTCGAGGACGGCACGCGCATCCGCCTTTCGGGCGAGGGCGAGGCCGGTGTGCGGGGCGCGCCCGCGGGCGACCTCTATGTGGATGTGAATGTCCGCCAGCACGCGCTGTTCCAGCGTGAAGGCGCGAACATCCTGGTCCGCGTGCCGCTGCGCATGACGCAGGCGGCCCTCGGCGGCCATATCGAGGTGCCGAGCATCGATGGCGGGCGGTCGCGCGTCTCGATCCCGGCGGGCACACAGACGGGCAACAGCTTCCGCCTGCGCGGCAAGGGCATGTCGGTCCTGCGCAGCACCCAGCGCGGCGACATGTATGTGCAGGTGGTGGTGGAAACGCCGCAGAACCTGACGCCGAAGCAGAAGGAGCTGCTGGAGGCCTTCGAGGCTGATGCCAAGGGCGGCAAGTCTTCGCCCGAGAGCGAGGGCTTCTTTGCCAAGGTGAAGGAGTTCTGGGACGGGTTGGGGCGATAACCTTTTGCCAGAGGGTAGGGCGTACTCTCCCTCTGGCGGCGCCCCGATCTGCCAAAAGTTTTTTGGTTCTTTTTTCCAAAAAAGAACATCATTATCACCACCATGAATAAGGCTGATGGCGCCATCCGCATTGGCGCCACCTCTGGCCAGCGCCTATCTCGGATGCAACAGGGCGGCGCATCGTCGCCCGGCAGGAGTAACCGAGATGATCGATGTTCGTCCCTTCAGCAGCCTGGGCGGTGCCAACCACGGTTGGCTGAACGCCAAGCACCACTTCTCCTTCGCCGGCTATCAGGACCCGAAGCGCGTCCATTGGGGCCAGCTGCGGGTCTGGAACGACGACGAGATCGCGCCGGGCATGGGCTTCGACCCGCACCCGCACCGCGACATGGAAATCATCACCTATGTCCGTGAGGGTGCCATCACCCACCGTGATAACCTGGGCAATACCGGCCGCACCGAGGCCGGCGATGTGCAGGTGATGTCCGCCGGCACCGGCGTGGTGCACAGCGAGTATAATCTGGAGCCGGTGAAGACCACGCTGTTCCAGATCTGGATCATCCCCGACCGGATGGGCGCCAAGCCCAGCTGGGGCAGCCGCAGCTTTCCCAAGGCAGGCCGCGAGGCCGGCTTCGAGGTGCTGGCCAGCGGCCGCGACGGCGATGAGGAAGCGCTGCGCATCAACGCCAACGCCGCCGTGATGGCGGCCACCCTGCAGCCGGGGCAGAAGCTGGAGCAGGCGCTGCCCGAGGGGCGCGTGGCCTATCTGGTCGCGGCGCGCGGCCGGGTGACCGTGAACGGCGCCGAGCTTGGTCCGCGCGACGCGGCGGCCATTCGCGACGAAGCCACGCTGACCATCGAGGCCAGCGAGGAAGCGGAGTTGGTGATGGTGGAGGCGAGCGACGCCTGAAGGAGCGTTGCCGCCCGGTCAGGGGCGCTGCCCCTGACTACCGCGGCAGCCGCGCCACTTCCGGCGCCCCCGGATTCTGCGCCCGGTGCCGCAGCAGGTGGTCGGCCAGCACGATCGCCAGCATGGCTTCCGCCACCGGCACGGCGCGGATCCCCACGCAGGGGTCATGCCGGCCCTTGGTGCGCAGCTCGGTGTTCTCGCCGTCCTTCGTCACCGCCTGGCGGTGGGTCAGGATGGAGCTGGTGGGCTTCACCGCCATCCGCGCCACGATGGGCTGGCCGGTGGAGATGCCGCCCAGCACGCCGCCGGCGTGGTTGGCCAGGAACTCCACCATGCCGTCCTGGCGCATGCGCATCTCGTCGGCATTCTCCTCCCCGGTCAGCGCCGCGGAGGCGAAGCCGTCACCGATCTCGACGCCCTTCACGGCATTGATGCTCATCAGGGCCGACGCGATGTCGGCGTCCAGCTTGCCGTAGATCGGCGCGCCGAGGCCGGGCTGCACGCCCTCGGCCACCACCTCGATCACGGCGCCGATGGAGGAGCCGGCCTTGCGGATGCCGCTCAGCTTCTCCTCCCAGCGCGCGACGGCGGTGGGGTCGGGGCAGAAGAACGGGTTGCGGTCGACCTCGGCCCAGTCCCACTGGCTGCGGTCCACGGTGTCGGCGCCGAGGGCCACCATGGCGCCCCGGATGCGCACGGCCCCGCCCAGCACCAGCCGCGCCACGGCGCCGGCGGCCACGCGCATCGCGGTCTCGCGCGCGCTGGCCCGCCCGCCGCCGCGATAATCGCGCACGCCGTATTTCCATTCATAGGCGATGTCGGCATGGCCGGGGCGGAAGCTGTTGGCGATCTCGCCATAGTCCTTGCTGCGCTGGTCCTGGTTGTCGATGTGCAGCGCGATGGGGGTGCCCGTCGTGCGGCCCTCGAACACGCCGGACAGGATGCGCACCTGGTCGGGCTCCTGCCGCTGCGTCACGAAGCTGGACTGGCCGGGGCGGCGCTTGTCCAGGAAGGGCTGGATCTCGGCCTCGCTCAGCGCCAGGCCGGGCGGGCAGCCATCCACCACGCAGCCGATGGCCGGCCCATGGCTTTCCCCCCAGGTGGTGAAGCGGAACAGATGCCCGAAGCTGTTGTGCGACATGGCAGCTTGATGCCCTGGATCGCGGCCGCGCGCTATCCCGGCAGCGCCAATGGCCCGCCGGGCCGGGCGGCGGCGAAGGCGGCGGCCACGATGCGCGGCATTTCCTCGGCGGTGCCGCGCAGGCGGTGGGTCAGCAGCCGGTACCAGGCGGCGCCGAAGATCATGTCCATCATCGCCTCGGCGTCGGGGTGGGGCGCTATCTCGCCGGTCTCGGCGGCGCGGTGGATGATGGCGGCGGCATTGGCGCGGCCGCGCGCCAGCATCTCGTCGCGCAGCAGGCGCAGGGCCGCGGGCTCTGCCTGGGCCTCGGCCACGATGCTGCGGAAGGCCTGGCCCGCCGGGGTTTCCCGCCAGAAGCGGATCATGGAGGTGACGAATTCCGTCAGGTCGTCCTGGGCGCAGGCGCCGGGCTCCAGCTCGGCCAGGGCCAGGCTTTTCTGGCGTTCATACACCTCCATCAGCAAGGCGGCCTTGCTGGGCCACCAGCGATACAGGGTGGGCTTGCCCGCCCCCGCGCGCCGCGCCACCGCCTCCATGCTGACACCGGCATAGCCGTGCTCGGCCAGCAGCGCCTCGGCCGCATCCAGGATGGCGGCGTGGGTTTCCGGGTTGCGGGTGTTGCCGATGGAGGCACGCGCGGAGGTCATGGCTGCGATGATGCACCAAAGTTGGACGCTACGGAACGGACCGTATAGATAGCCGTTACGAACCGTTCCGTTAAGGAGGCCGGCATGAAACCTTCCCGTATCCGCCTGACGCTGGTGCTCATCATCGGCGCCTATCCGCTCATCACCTCGCTGCTTTACCTGTGGGGCCCGCTGCTGGCGGGCAGGCCCAGCTGGCAGGTGGCGGGCTTCATCGTGCCGCAGATGGTCGCCGGCATGGTCTGGGTGATCATCCCGCTCGCCTATCGGCTGGCCGGGCGCTTCATCCTGCAACCCGGTTGAGCGCAGCGGCCGCCGGGTGCCATGCTTGCCTGGCAGGAGGGATGACATGGCACCCGACCCCACCCAGCCCTTCCGGGCCATGGCCTACAACAATGCCTGGGCCAACCAGCGTCTGCTGACGGCGTGCCTGGCCCTGTCGCCCGAGGATTTCGTGGCGCCACGCACCGGCTTCTTCCCCAGCATCCGCGCCACGCTGAACCACATCCTGATCGTCGACTGGTTCTATGTGGACGCGCTGGAGGGCGGGACGCTCGGCCCCGCCGCCTGGGCCGACCGGGAGCCATGCGGCACCCCCGCGGCCCTGCTGGAGGCCCAGGCCGCCGTCGACCGCCGCCTGATCGCCGTGACGGAGGCCGCGGACCTGTCGCGCATCGTGGAGGTGAACCGCTTCACCCGCATCCAGCGCGACCGCATGGACCGGCTGCTGCTGCACCTGTTCCAGCACCAGATCCATCATCGCGGCCAGGCGCATGCCATGCTGAGCGGCACGCCGGTGAAGCCGCCCCAGCTGGATGAGTTCTTCCCCGAAGCCGAGGCGCCGCTGCGCGCCGGGGAGTTCGCGGCGCTGGGCTGGGCGGAGGAGACGATCTGGCGCTAGCGCGCCGGGATGAACATGAACCCCACCGCCCCCACCAGGCAGACCATGGCGGCGATGTAGTTCCAGCGGATCGCCTCACCCAGGAAGGTCACGCTGAACACGGCGAACACCGCCAGCGTGATCACCTCCTGCATGATCTTCAGCTGCTGCCCGGTGAAGGTGCCATAGCCATAGCGGTTGGCCGGCACGGCCAGGCAGTATTCGAAGAAGGCCAGGCCCCAACTGGCCACGATGGCCAGCCACAGCGGCCAGCTCGGGTGCTTCAGATGCCCGTACCAGGCGAAGGTCATCACCACATTGGAACCGAGCAGCAGCAGCAGCGTGGTCAGCATGGGGCTCATGATGGGGTCCTATCGCGCGATCTCGGGCCAACGCTCCAGCAGCCCGGCCGTTGCCTCGAACAGGGCGGCGGCGCGCAGCAGCGCCGCATCCTGGTGGAAACGCCCGATCATCTGCAGCCCGATCGGCAGCCCCTCGGCCGAGAAGCCGCAGTTGAGGCTGACTGCCGGGTGGCCCGTCATGTTGAAGGGCATGGTCCAGGGGAACCAGTTGGCACGCACTTCCTCATACCGCTTTCCGTCGATCTCGATCGGCGCGAACAGGTCCTGGTCGATCGGCAGCGCGGGGCGGGAGATGGTGGGCGTGATGATCAGGTCCGCATCCCGGAACATCACCTGCACGCGGCGGAACAGCGCCGCGCGGTCGAACATCGCCTGCTGGTAGTCGGTGCCGCTGACGTTCTGCGCCAGGGCCAGCTGCTGCAGCAGGGAAGGCGACATGCGGTTGCCGTCACGCTCCGCCATCGGGCCGAAGCGCGCCAGCCAGGTGGTGTGGTTGATGGCGCGCCAGATGGGCTCCACATCGAAGCCTTCGCCCGAGAACTCCTCCAACTCCGCGCCCAGCGCCGCCAGATGCGCCTTCGCCTGCTCGAAGGCCGCCAGCGTATCGGCCGCGATGGGCCGGCCCGGGGGCGTCGCGCAGAACAGCACGCGCTTTCCCTTCAGGTCGCCGGTGGGCGCGGCCTCGGCGATGTAGTCGGGCACGGAGCGTCCGATGGACCAAGGGTCGCTCTCATGCTCGCCGCCCATCACCTGCATCATCAGCGCCGTGTCGGCCACGTTGCGCGTCATGGGCGTGACATAAGTGTAGTTGCCGAAGGCATCCGGCACCTGGCTGTGCGCGATGGCGCCGAGCGACTGCTTCAGCCCCACCACCCCGTTGCAGGCGGCAGGGATGCGGGTGGACCCGCCGCCGTCGGTGGCCACGGCGATGGGCGAGATGCCGGCCGCCACCGCCGCCGCCGCCCCGCCGGAGGACCCGCCGCAGGTGTGCGCGGCACTCCAGGCATTGCGGCTGCGGCCGAACAGCGGCGCGTCGGTCAGGCATTTCGCGCCGAATTCGGGCGTGGTCGTCTTGCCGAAGATGATGGCGCCCGCCGCCCGCAGCCGGGCGATGCAGGCCGCGTCCTCGGCAGGCACGTTATCGGCCAGCAGCAGCGACCCGAAGGTGGTCTTCATGCCGGCGGTGTTGACGATGTCCTTCACGCTCAGCGGCAGGCCGTGCAGCGGGGCCAGGTCGTCGCCGCGCATCACGGCCGCCTCGGCCTCGCGCGCCTGTGCCATCGCCTGTTCCGGGGCGAGGGTGACGAAGCAGTTCAGCTCCGGCTGCATCGCCTCCACGCCCTTCAGCACATCGGCCATCAGCTCGACGGGCGACAGGCGCTTCTCGCGGATCGCGGCGGCGAGCTCGGTCGCCGGAAGATGACGCGCGCTCATGCCCGGCGGATGTTCCAGAAGACCGGCAGGCCGTCCAGGACACCTTCGAGGTTGCGGCGATAGGCCGTGAAGCTCTTCTGCTGGCCGAGCGGGATGTAGGGCACATCCTGGAAGGCCTGCAGCTGGATGTCGCGCGCCAGGCGCCGCTGGCCGGCCTCGTCGGCGGCCAGCCACTGGGTGCGCAGTTCCTCGATGCGCGGGGCCTCGGGCCAGCCGGGGGCGGCGTTCGCGCCCGTGCCGCGCAGGAAGGCGTGGACGGCGGGGTCGAACATGTCGAGCCCCCCCCAGAAGGTGCCGAAGGCGCTCCAGCCGCCCTGCTCGGGCGCGTTCTTGCTGACGCGCCGCTGCACCACAGTGCCCCAATCCATCTGCTGGTTGTCGAGGTTCATGCCCAGGCGCTGGAACAGGTCGGCCGCCACATCGCTGACGGCCTTCAGGATGGGGATGTTGGTCGTGCTCAGCAGCACCACCTTCTCACCATTATAGCCGGCATCCGCCAGGGCCTTGCGGCTGGCCGCGAGGTCGCGCGGGCGGGTCAGCACCTCCATGCCCGCGTCGCTGGCCATGGGCGTGCCGGGGCAGAAGATGCCCACATCCTTGCGCCACATCTCGGGGTCGGTGCCGGCCACCGCCGTCATGAAATCCGCCTGGTCCACGGCGCCGAGGATGGCGCGGCGGATGGCGGGGTTGTTGAAGGGGGCGACCGTCTGGTTCAGCCGCAGCGTGCCGATCAGGCCCGTGGGGTCCACCTCGCGCACCACGACCTGGCGGTTGCGGCGCAGCAGCGGGATCAGGTCCGCCTCGGGCGCCCACCACCAATCGACCTCGCCGGCGGCGAGTGCGGCCGCGGCCGTGCCGGAATCGGGGATGACATGCATCTCCACGCGCTCGAAATTCGCGCGCTTGGGCCCCGAGGTCCATTCCGGCGTGCCGGATTCACGGGGCACATACTGGTCGAACTTGCCATAGACCAGCTTGGCGCCCTGCACCTGCTCATTCACCAGGAAGCGATAGGGGCCGCTGCCCACCATCTCGGTCACGCGGGTGTTCGGGTCGGTCAACGCCAGGCGCTCGGGCATCATCACGCAGATGTTCGGGCTCGCCTTGCCCAGCGCATAGGGCAGCAGCGGGAAGGGGGCCTTCAGGCGGAAGCGGATGGTGCGGTCGTCGGGCGCCGACAGCTCATCCGTCAGGCCCAGCAGCGTCTGGCCGAAGGTGTCGCGCGCGCCCCAGCGGCGGATGCTGGCCACGCAATCCTTCGCCAGCACGGGAGAGCCGTCATGGAACCTGAGCCCCGGGCGCAGGCGCAGGGTCCAGAGCTTGCCGTCATTCTCGGTGCCGGCCGCTTCCAGCATCTGCGGCTGCGGCTGGAACTTCGCATCCAGGCCGAACAGCGTGTCGAACACCAGGAAGGCGTGGTCGCGCGTCTGGTAGGCGGTGGTCCAGATGGGGTCCAGCACCGGCGTGTCGCCACGGGGGACGTATTTCACCACCCGGTTGGCCTGCGCCTGGACCAGCGAAGGTGCCGAAACCCCCGCCGCCGTCGCCACCATCGCCTGCCTGCGCGTCACACCCATCCGATAGATCCCTCAGGAATATTGCGGCGCGCAGAATGACGCGATGGCTGGCGCTGTCCAGGCGCCACGGGCATGGTTCCGCCCATGCGCAGCTTTCGTTTCGT
Source organism: Rhodovarius crocodyli (assembly GCF_004005855.1). GTDB lineage: Bacteria > Pseudomonadota > Alphaproteobacteria > Acetobacterales > Acetobacteraceae > Rhodovarius > Rhodovarius crocodyli. The sequence goes on along the minus strand of NZ_SACL01000005.1, from coordinate 118,347 downwards.
GACGCTCGACGTCTTCACCACCACCCGCTTCGGCGGCAACCCGCTGGCGGTATTCCCCGACGCGCGCGGCCTGACCGACGCCGAGATGCAGGCCCTGGCCCGCGAGTTCAATCTCAGCGAGACCACCTTCGTCCTGCCGCCCAGCCACCCGGCGCACACCGCCCAGGTGCGCATCTTCACGCCCGTGGCCGAGATGCCCTTCGCCGGCCACCCCAATGTGGGCACCGGCTGGGTGCTGGCCGAATACGCGCGCGACAACAAGCTGATCTTCGAGGAGATCGCGGGGCTGGTGCATATCGAGCTGGGCCATGAGGACGGGCGCCTGGCGACGGCCACCATCGCCGCGCCCCAGCCGCTCGCCAGCTTCGAGAAATACCCGGCCGAGGCGCTGGCCCCGCTCGCCGGCCTGTCGGAGGACGACATCCTGACCACGACCCACCTGCCGGTACGCGCCAGCGTGGGCAACCCCTTCCTGATCGCCGAGGTCACGCCCGAGGCGCTGACCCGCGCAGCCCCCAACCAGGCCGAGGCCCGCAAGCTGGCCGCCAACATCCCGCAGCTGAAGGGGCGCGCCGCGCTCTATATCTACGCGCGGGACGGCGAGCGCATCCGCACGCGCATGTTCTCCTCCACCACCATGGAGGACCCGGCAACCGGCAGCGCCGCCACGCCGCTCGCCGCCCTGCTGCTGGCCATGCAGGGCGGCACCGAGGGCGCCTGGGACATGGTGCAGGGCGTGGAGATGGGCCGCCCGAGCCTGCTCAAGACCCGGGCCTGGCTGGCCGGCGACGGCTATCGCGCCTCCGTCGGCGGGTCCTGCGTACCGGTGTTCAGCGGCGAGGTCACGCTCGACTGAAACGGGGCGCCACCTGTTCCATGAACAGGCGGATGGAGTTGGCCGCCGCCTCCGCCCCCATGGGCCCGAGGCGGAAGGAACAGATCACCCCGCCCACGCCCGTCTCGTCGATCTCGGCCATGCGGGCTGCGACCGTGGCGGGTGAGCCGTAGATCAGCGCGTGGCGCACATCGACGCGCGCGGGCGGCGCCGTCTCCTTCTTCATGATGAGGCCCTGTTCGCGCTGCACCTTCTCCCGCAGGCGTTTGCGGGCGGCCTGCATTTCCTCGAAGGCCGGCACGCCGATGCGCTCGGCCTCCTCGTCGGTCTCGGCCACCACCACGTTGCGCCACACCCAGCTTTCCTTGAGGCACTGGGCGATATGCGCCTCTCCATAGCCGGCCTTCGCCATTTCCTGGCGATACAGGCCGAGGCGCGTGCGCGTGGTCTCGATGGACTGCACATTCATCATGAAGGGCAGGCCGCGCTGGGCCAGGTGCAGGGCGCCTTCCTCGGAGGACGCCGCGCGCACCACATAGGGATGCGGCTGGGTGTAGGATTTCGGCCGCAGCCCCGGAACCTTCAGCTGCCAGAACTGGCCGTGGTGCTCGAAGCCCTGCGGGCTGTTCCAGGCCTGGAGCATGATGCCCTCGGCTTCCTCATACCGCGCCTGGGATTCCTCGGCCGGGATGCCGTAGCCCTGGTATTCGTAGATGTTGTAGGCGGTGCCGCGCCCGAGGCCGACGATGACCCGCCCCTCGGACAGCTGGTCCAGCATGGACATCTGCTCGGCCAGCCGGATGGGGTGGTGCAGCGAGACCTGCGCCACCGCGAAACCCACCTTGATGCGCTTGGTCGCGGCCAGCACGGCGGCCGCGAAGCTGACCGGGTCCACATAGGCGCAGTTGCCGTCGAAATGGTGCTCGGCCAGCCAGATGACCTCGACGCCCAGCTCGTCGCAGAGCTTCGCTTCCTCCAGGCTGTCGCGGATGATCATGCCGTCGCGGTCGGGGGATCCGCTTTCGGGGAACAGGAAGTTGCTGAATCGCATCGGGCGTTCCTTGGGTTGCGGTCAGCCTAGCCGAGGAAAAACGCTGGGCAAGCAGGCAAACGCGGCGCAGCATTGTCTGGCAATCGAGCCCGGAACCGCCCATGCCGCGTCGCCGCCCCCTGTTTGCCGCCGGCCTGGGCATCCCTGCCGTGGCGCACGCCCAGGAAAGACCGGTGCAACTGCTGGTGGGCTTCGCGCCCGGCGGCAACATCGACCTGGCCGCGCGCATGGCCGCACCCTTCCTGGAGCGCAGCCTGGGCACGCCCATCGTGGTGGTGAACCGGGCGGGCGCCGGCGGCATGATCATGCTGAACGAGGTGGCCGCCGCGGCCCCCGATGGCCGCACGGCAGCCCTGGTGTCCTTCCCCGCGCTGGTCACGGCGCTGTACGACAACACACCGCGCTATCGCACCGACAGCTTCGCCTATGCCGGGCTGCTGACCGACGAGCCCTATACGATCTTCGTCGGCAACGACACGCCGTTCCGCACCCTGCGGGACCTAGTGGAGGCCGCCCGCGCGCGCCCCGAGGAAATCACCATCGCGGGCGCCGGCGTGGGCAGCGCGCCGCACCTGGCGCTGATGCAGCTGGAGAACGCGGCGGGGGTTAAGTTCTCCTGGGTGCCGATGGTGGGCGCGGGGCAGGCGATGCAGCTGGTCCAGGGCGGGCATGTGATGGGCTCCGTCTCCACCGTCAGCCTGACGGTGCGGGCGCATCTGCAGGGTGCGCTGCGCATCGTGGCGCTGATGGAGCGCCAACGCTGGGCCCGCGCGCCCGACCTGCCGACCGCCATGGAGCAGGGATACGAGGTGGCCGCGGGCTCCGCGCGGGGCTTCGCCCTGCCGGCGGGCTGCCCGCCCGCGCTGGTGGCGCGGTGGGAGGAAGCGGTGCGCCAGACCGCCGCCGACCCGGAGTTCCGCGCGATGGCCGAGCGGGACTTCGTGATCGTGCGGCACATGAACCGGCCGGAGATGACGCGCTTCGTCGAGGAACAGAGCGCCGCCTATGGAGCGATGTGGCGGACGAAGCCGTGGCGGGCGGGGTAGGGCGCGCTACGGGGGCCTTGCCCCCGGGGCCCCAGCCAGGACCGTAGCGGCCCTGGACCCCGGCGAGTTGGTGTGTCATCCATACGATTTTGATTTTAATAATAAAATAGTGCCGATCCTGCTAAGGTCGGGCGCCAAACTCCTATCAGGTCCAGGAGATATGATCTCCTGGCGGGGAGCCGAGGGGCAGAGCCCCTCGGTGGGGGATCGGGGGCAAGGCCCCCGTCCTACCCCATCTTCCTGGCCAGCCATTCCCCGATCATCACGCAGGTGAAGTGGGTGTTGGCGCGGCAGTCGGTCGGCATGATCGCGGCGTCGGCCACGCGCAGGCCTTCGATGCCTTTCACCGTCAGGTCCGGGTTCACCACGCCGCGCGGGTCCTCATAGGCGGTCATGCGGCAGGTGCCGGCGGCATGCTGTATATCGCCGGCCTGCTCCTGCATCAGCCGGTCCAGCTCCGCGGCGGGCAGGTTGGCGGCCTGGTCCATCGAGAGGTCGGTTTCGGCGAAGGTGATCTGGTCGCAGATGCCGGCCAGCGCGGGCTGGGCCGAAAGGGCCGCCAGCCGCTTCACCGCATCGCGCATGCGCAGCAGGTCGCGCGCATCGTCCAGCATGTTCTCCTCGACGATCGGGTCGATCTCGGGGTCTGCCGAGCGCAGCGTCAGCTCACCTTCGGAGAATGCGTTGTAGAGCCCCGCCGCCACGCCGCCGGCCGGGTTCGGCACATCGCCCATGGGCAGGTTGCGGTGGTTGAACCCGATCAGGATCATGTCCCGCTCGCCGCCATTCGCAAGGCCGGAGGTATAGGTGACGCAGCAGTTGGTGTGGCGCGCGGCCGGGTCCTTGCAGGCCAGCTCGTCCTTCAGCGCCAGCGTCGCGCGGATGACGGGATGGTCGATGAAGTGCTTGCCCACATGCGGCATGTCGCGCACCACGTCGATGCCCAGCGCCTTCAGCTCGGCTGCGGGGCCGAGGCCCGAGCGGAGCAGGATGGCGGGCGAATGCACCGCCCCCGCGCACAGCACGATCTCGCGGCCCGTGATGTCCTGCCAGACGCCGTCGATGCGCACGCGCAGGCCGGTGGCCCGGCCGTCGGTCACCAGCACCTTGTCCACCAGCGCGCCGCCCTGGATGGTCAGGTTGGCGCGGCCGCGCGCGGGCTCCAGATAGCCGTCATTGGTGGTCACGCGCTGCAGGCCGCGGCTGTTGATCGGGTAGCAGGCCACGCCCTCGCCGCTCAGGGCGTTGAGGTCCGGGTTCCAGGGATAGCCGAGGGCCAGCCCCGCATCGCGCAGGCCCTTGTCCACCGGGCCCCATGTCTCCTGCGGGGCGCGATAGACGGGAATGGGCCCGCCCTGGCCGTGATGGGCCACGCCCGCCATCTCGGGGTCGTCCTCCATCTTGGCGAACAGGGGCATCACCTCCTTCGCGGACCAGCCTTCGCAGCCGGCCTCGGCCCAGCTGTCGAAGGCGGCGGCGACGCCCCAGATGGCGATCTGGGCATTCACCAGCGAGGACCCGCCCAGCGCCTTGCCGCGCCAGTAGAATTTCGGCTCCTGCGCCTTGGTGCGGCGGGTGACGAGGTGCGGCCACTGCCATTCGGCCTGGTGGCGCGGGTCGTGCATGAAGGGGATGATATTGGCGGAGCGCGCGGCGGCCGGCGCCTCGGCCGCGCGCCAGTCGCGCCCGGCTTCCAGCAGCAGCACGCGCCGGTTGGGGTTTTCCGAGAGCCGGCCGGCCAGGGCCGCACCGGCGGAACCGGCACCGACGACGATCACATCATACATTGCACTTCTCCATGGCAGGGGCTTCGCCCCCGCACCCCTCCAGCGGGCGCGGCCCGCTGGAAACCAACAATCAGCCGATCAGTCAGGCAGGTCCTGGCGGGGGCCAGGGGCAGGGCCCCCGGCCCTGTGTCTCACGGCTTCTCGACATTCCAGAACAGCGGAATGGCGGACGGGATCATGTTGCGCAGGTTGCTGCGGAAGGCGGCGGGCTGCGCGAACTGGCCCCAGGGCACCGCGACGCCCTGGGAGTAGATGATCTGCTGCATCTCATCGACCAGCGGCCTGCGGGAGGCGGCATCCGGCGCGCGGGCGAAGGCGTCGTACAGCTCATTCAGGCGCGGGAAGCACATGAAGCCCGCGGTGCCCGTATCCTGGCAGTTGAAGTTGATGACCGAGTTGGTCAGCGGGTTGCCGAGGTCCACGTTCAGCGCGTGCACGCCATAGATGTGCCAGCCCTCGCGCCGCGTGCGGCGGGCCAGCAGCGTGGCCCAATCGGTCACCTGCGCATCCACGTTGAAGCCCGCGCGGCGCATGCGGTCGGCCAGGATGTCGGTGGAAACCCGCGCGGCCTCCAGGTCGGACGCGACCATCAGCACGATGGGCTCGTTGTTGTAGCGCGTGGCGCGCAGCGCGGTGCGCGCGGCCTCGATCGAGGGATCGGTCACGGGGCCGACCCCGGCCGCGCTCTCATTCGGCCCGCCGCAGGTGAAGAAGGCCTGGCAGGTGCGGGCATAGCGCTGGTCCAGCCCGAAGCCCGCCATCACCTCCGCCTGATCCACCAGCCGCAGCAGTACGGAGCGGATCGCGGGGTCGTTGAAGGGCGGGTTGGCATGGTTCAGCCGGTAATGGCCGGTGAACATGTGCGCGCCGGTGAAGTTCTGCACGGTGATGCGGCGGTCGCGCTCGAAGTTCCGCAGCAGGTCGAAGGGCGCGTACTGCATGTAGTCGATCTGGCCGGCCTGCAGGGCGGCCGCCGCCGTGCCGGCATCGGGCACCACGCGGATGTCCAGCGCGTCGATCATCACGCGTTTGCCGCCGGCCAGGAAGTCCGCGGGCTCATCGCGCGGCACGTAGTTCGGGTTGCGCCGCAGCAGCATGCGGTCGCCCTGGCGGTGGTCGGCGCGGGAATAGATGAAGGGGCCGGAGCCCACGATCTCCGTGATGCGCTCCGTGCCCGGGGTGCGCGCCAGGCGCTCGGGCATGATGAAGGGCGTGGGGGAGGCCATGGTGCCGAGCGTCTCGATCACCAGCCCGTAGGGCTCCTTCAGCTTGAGGACGAAGGTGCGCTCGTCGGTGGCCGTCAGGCTCTCGGTCACGGCCATCAGCCGGCCGCCGAGGGCCGCGCGCGTCGCCCAGCGCTGCAGGGATGCCACGACATCCTGCGCGCGCACCGGCTGGCCGTCATGAAAGGCGAGGCCCGGACGCAGCGTGAAGGTCCAGGTCAGCCGGTCGTCGGAGACGGTGTGCCCCTGGACCATCTGCGGGCGGTAATTGAAGTTGCTGTCCGGCGCATACAGGGTGTCGAACACCATGTAGCCGAAGGTGCGCGTGATGTAGGCGCCGATGAAGTGCGGATCGAGCGTGACGATCTCGGCTTCCAGCACGGCGGTCAGGTTGGCGGCGGGGGAGGGCTTGGGCGCCCCCGCAAGCCCGGCGAGGGCGGCCGCGACCAGGCCCAGGCGTCGCATCACACGCATCGTCTTCAATCCCCGGAGGTTGATGGCCGGGGATGCTGGATGCGGTAGCCTATTACGTCAACGCGGCGCCCGGGCGATTGTGACGCTTCAGGCCGCGCGATGCTCCGGGATGGCCGAGGCGACGGGCTGACCTGCCAGGAAAAGCGCCACGTTCCGCTGCAGCAGCTCCACCGAGGCCTGCCGTACCTCCGGCGCCCAGGACGCCATGTGCGGCGTCAGGATCACGTTGTCGAGCGCGCGAAGCTCCTCGGGAATATGCGGCTCCTGCTCGAACACATCCAGTGCCGCGCCCAGGATGGTGTTGGCCTTCAGCGCGGCCACCAGAGCCTCGGTATCCACCACGCTGCCGCGGCCGATATTGACCAGCACGCCCTTGGGGCCCAGCGCCTCCAGCACCTCGGCGTTGATCATGTGATAGGTGGAGGCACCGCCGGGGGCCGCCACGATCAGCGCATCCACCTGGCGCGCCAGGTCCAGCACATTGGGCACATGCGTCCAGGGCACCTGCGGGCGCGGGGTGCGGGTGGTGTAGCTGATCTTCATCTCGAAGCCCTCGGCGCGGCGGGCGATTCGCTCACCGATGCCGCCCAGGCCGATGATGCCCAGATGCTTGCCGGTGGCGGTCGGGCGGGGGCCGAGGTCGTTGCGCCAGGTGCCCTGGCGGGCCAGGCGGTCCGCGCGCGGCATGTCGCGCATCATGGCCAGCAGCATGCCCATGGCGTGGTCGGCCACGGCCGCGGCATTGGTGCCCGCGCCGTGGGTCACGGTCAGCCCGCGCGACAGGGCCGCCTTCACGTCGATGTTCTCATAGCCCGTGCCCAGGCAGCAGATCAGCCCGAGCTTGGGCAGCTGGTCCATCTGGGCGGCACTTGCCCCCGTGAAGCCCGAGGTGATGAGGATGCGGGCATTCGCGCGCACCTCGGCGGGCAGGCCCTCGATGCCGGTCTTGTGCGCCTCATGCACAATGAAGCCCTCGCCCAGCGTGTTGCGATAGGCGGGGGAGTCGGACAGCAGCACCACATCGGTGGTCATGGGATAGTCTCCGGTCAGGAAGGTTTGCGCAGCGTGCTGACGCTGGCGGCGAGAATGGCAATGGCGGCACCGGCCAGCAAAGCCGCCATGCCGCCGGTGTCATGGAAATGCGCGAGCAGCAGGGCGGCGAGCGCGGCACCGAGCGATTGCCCCAGCATGCGCGCGGTGCCCAGCGTGCCGCTGGCGGCCCCCGTGCGGGATGGCGGCGCGGAGGCGATCAGCTCCCGGTTGTTGGGCGACTGGAAGCAGCCGAAGCCCAGGCCGCACAGCGCCATGCGCCAGGCGACGTCCCAGGCCGCCGCCTGTTCCGGCAGCAGGCCCAGTGCGGCCAGCCCCGCGCCGAACAGCAGCAGCCCGATGCCGCCCAGGCGCCCGGTGGAGATCTTGTCGGCCAGCCAGCCGGCGGCCACCGCGCTGGCCATGGAGGCCGCGAACCAGGGCGCCATCAGCAGCCCGATCAGCGCAGCCCCGCCCGCCGCGTGGCGCTCCAGGAAGAAGGGCAATGCGACCAGGGCCAGCATCTGCGCGGTGAAGGAACAGACGGAGACGATGGCCGAGAGCCGGAACATCGGGATGCGGAACAGATCGAGCGGCAGCAGCGGCGCCGCGCGCCCATGCCCGCGCGTGACCAGCAGCCAGCCCGCCACCGCGCAGACCATGGCCGACATCGCGACCAGCCCCCAGGGAAAGCCCTGCGCCAGGGCATTGGCGGTCGCCAGGAAGGCGCCGATGGCCAGTGCGCTGAGGGCGGCCTCGACGGGGTCGAAGCGGCGCTGCGCGCGGGGGGTGTCGGGAATGGAGGCGACGGCCAGGCCCAGCGCGACCAGCGCCACCGGCACGTTCAGCGCGAACAGCCAACGCCAATCCCCCAGCGCCAGCAGCGCGGAGCCGAGCGGCGGGCCGATGGTGGCCGATGTGGCTGCGATGAAGCCGTTGATGCCCACGCCCCGCCCCAGCAGCCGGCGCGGATAGACGAAGCGCAGGATGGCGGTGTTCACGCCCAGTATGCCCGCGCTGCCCAGCCCCTGGACCACGCGCCAGAAGGTCAGGGCCGGCAGGCTATCGGCCATGGCCGCCCCCGCCGAGGCCAGGGTGAACACCACCAGCCCAGCCAGGTACACCTTGCGATAGCCATGGATCTCACCCAATGCCGCGAAGGGCAGCAGGCAGGCGGCCATGGCGATCTGGAAGGAGGAGACGATCCAGACGGCCTCGCTGGGGGTGGACTGCAACTCACGCCCCAGCACCGGCAGCGCCACGTTCACGATGCTGGCGCTGACGGCGGACATGAACACGGCCATGGCCATGGTCGCGATCGCCAGATGCCGCTGCGGCGTCGGGATCCCGTCCTCGGCGTTGGCCGCGATCACGCGGCGGCCTCGCGCTCCGCCTCCAGGCGCTTTTCCAGGTAGTGGATTGTGACGCCGCCCTGGCGGAATGCGTGGTCGGACAGCACCAGCCGGTGCAGGTCGGCATTCACCGTGATGCCCTCCACCCGCAATTCCCGCAGGGCGCCCAGCAGGCGGTCCAGGCAGGCCTCACGCGTCGGCGCATGGGCGATGATCTTGGCGATCAGGCTGTCGTAATGCGGCGGCACCTCGGCGCCCGAGACCATGTGGCTGTCCACCCGCAGGCCGGGCCCGCCCGGGGCATGCCACACCGCCACATGCCCGGGGGAGGGGATGCTGGTGAACGGGTCCTCGGCGTTGATCCGCAGCTCGATGGAATGGCCCGCGCGCTGGATGTCGGCCTGGGTGAAGGACAGCTTGTTGCCCTGGGCCACCGAGATCTGCTCACGCACGATGTCGATGCCGGTGGTCAGCTCCGTCACCGGGTGTTCCACCTGCACGCGGGTGTTCATCTCGATGAAGGCGAAGACGCCGTCCTCATACAGGAACTCGAAGGTGCCGGCGCCGCGATAGCCGATGGCGCGGCAGGCCGCCGCGCAGCGTTCGCCCAGCGCCGCGACCGCTTCGCGGGGAATGCCGGGGGCGGGGGCTTCCTCGATCACCTTCTGGTGGCGGCGCTGGACGGAGCAGTCGCGCTCACCCAGCCACACCGCGTTGCCGTGATGGTCGCACAGCACCTGGATCTCCACATGGCGGGGATGCTCCAGGAACTTCTCCATGTAGAGCTCGGGGTTGTTGAAGGCGCGGCGCGCTTCCTCACGCGTCGTGGCCACCGCCGTCGCCAACTCATCCGCGCTGCGCACCATGCGCATGCCGCGCCCGCCGCCGCCGCCCGCGGCCTTCACGATGATGGGGTAGCCGATCCGCTCGGCCAGGGCGGCGCAGGCCGCCGGGTCATCGGGCAAGGCGCCGTCGCTGCCGGGAACACAAGGCACGCCCGCCTGCTTCATCGCGGCCTTGGCGGTGATCTTGTCGCCCATCAGGCGGATCACCTCGGCCGTCGGGCCGATGAACTGCAGGCCGGCCTGCTCGATCGCCTCGGCGAAATCGCCGTTCTCGGCCAGGAAGCCGTAGCCGGGATGGATAGCCTGAGCGCCGGTGGCCAGGGCCGCCATCAGCACGGCCTGGCCATCCAGGTAGCTGGCACGCGCGGGGGCAGGGCCGATGCACACCGCCTCATCGGCCAGCGCCAGGTAGGACGCGCCCCGGTCGGCCTCGGAGAACACGGCCACGCTGCGCAGGCCCAGCGCCTTGCAGGCGCGGATGACACGCAGGGCGATCTCGCCGCGATTGGCTACCAGGACTGTGTCGAAAGACATGCGCTCACCTTATGCCGCCCCGGGGCGTTGCCCCGGACCCCATTGAGGGGCTCTGCCCCTCAAACACCCCGCCAAAGGCCGAAAGGCCTTTGGAAACCGATGATTGGCGCCAGAGCCTGAAAGGCGGGCGCCAAGATATTAAAACTAAAGACCCGTTCCCCAGGCCGGCACCAACTTGCCGAAGGTCCAGGAAACTGAGTTTCCTGGCGGGGTGCAGGGGCAGAGCCCCTGCTGGGGGTCGAGGGGGCGAAGCCCCTCGCCTTACGACGCCAGCTCGGTCAGCGGCACGATCTGCCCGCCGCCCTTTTCCACCGTCTCGCGCACCGTGCGGGCGATCTCGACCGCGCCCTTGGTGTCGCTGTGCACCAGGATGCACTGGGCATCGACCTTCATCCGCTTGCCGGACTGCGCGGTGATGGTGCTGTCGTCCATCAGCTGGATCAGGCGCTGTTCGACTTCCTTCAGGTCCGTGATGACCGAGTTCGGCATCTTGCGGTTCACCAGGCGGCAATTGTCGTCATAGGCGCGGTCCGCGAAGATCTTGCACACGGTGCGCAGGCCGATCTTCTTGGCATAGCCCATGCCGTGGCTTCCCGGCTGCGGGGCCACGATGATGTCCTTGTCGAAGGCCTTGAACACGTCGAACAGCATCTCGACGAATTCGGGGTTGGCGATGCCCATCTGGCCCATAGCGCCGTGGCTGGAGGCGTGCGTCACCTTGTAGCCGCCCACCTGGCCGATCGCGGCCAGCGCGCCCAGCTGGTACAGCGCGTGCTTCTGCATGTCGCGCGGCTTGATATCCATCGGGATGCGGCCGAAGCCCAGCAGGTCCGGCAGGCCGACATGGGCGCCCAGCGCCACCTTGTTCTCCTTCGCCAGCTCCACCATGCGGTGCATGATGATGGCGTCGCCGGCGTGATAGCCGCAGGCGACATTGGCCGAGGAGATGATCTTCATCAGCGCCTCGTCATCGCCGCTTTTCCAGCGGCCGAAGCCTTCGCCCAGGTCGGAATTGAGGTCGATCTTCATGGCGTCCTCCGTCAGTTGATTTCAAAGAGAGGGGTGCCGAAACCGGCAAGGCTGCCGGGCTCGGCGAGAAGGCGCAGGATGGTGCCCGCGCAGGGAGCGGTGACGGGGCGGCGGACAAGCCCGGCATCGATGGTGCCCAGCACCTGGCCGGGCTGCACGGCCTGGCCGGGGCAGGCCAGGGGCGCGAACGTGCCGACACCGGGGGCGGTCGCCTTGGCGGTGGCGGGCGCGGCCGGGGCAGCGGCGGCGCCGGCCGCGGCCACCAGCCGGATGCTGTCCGCGCCTTCGCTGATTTCCAGCGTGTCCACGCCATGGGCGCGCATCAGCGCGGTCAGCTCCGCGATCTGGGAAGGGGAGAGGATCATGCCGCCCTCCTGACCCAGGCCGATTGCCGGCGCAGCGTGTCGAGGTAATGCGCCAGTTCGCGCTCGGCCTCACGCGCCAATGCCGGCGTGCAGGGCACGAAGCGCAGGCGGCGGCCTGGGGCGGCCTGGGCCACGCGCCACAGGTCGGCGTCGATCACCACCCCGATCTTGGGATAGCCGCCGGCCGAATTGCCGTCCGACAGCTGGATGATGGGCTGGCCCGAAGGGGGCACCTGCACCACGCCCGGCACGATCCCGTGCGAGCGCATTTCCAGCGGCTGGCGCACCAGCGCCTTATCGCCCTGCAGGCGATAGCCCTGGCGGTTGCTCTGGGTCGTCACCGTCCAGGGCTGCGCCCAGAGCGCGGCCTGGGAGGGCTCGTCATACTGCTCGTATTCCCCGGCGGGGACGACGCGCAGCGTGATGTCGTCGGGCGCCGCGTCGCCGCAGGCGGGGCGCGTCACGGCATGCCAGGGGCTGGCGGCACCGAAGCCCGCGGCTTCGCGCGCGGCCAGGGCAGGGGCGGCGCCGATGGGCAGCATGTCGCCCGCCTTCAGCGCCCGGCCCTGGAAGCCGCCGAAGGCGTCACGCAGCGCCGTGGTGCGGGACCCCAGCACCACCGGCACGTCGATGCCGCCGGCCACCGTGACGTAGCTGCGCATGCCATCGGCGGGGGAGACCAGCTCCAGCTCCTGCCCGGCCTTCACCGGCATGGCCCAGAAGGCGGGCACGGGCACGCCGTCCAGCAGCGCGCCGGCATCCGCGCCGGTCACGGCCACCATGGTATCGACCGTGAAGCGCAGCACGATCGGGAACAGCTGCACCTCGATGCCGGCGGCGTTGGCGTCATTGCCCAGCATGGCGTTGCCGGCGGCCAGCGCCACGCGGTCCATCGCGCCGGAGCGCCCGATGCCGTAGCAGCGCGTGCCCAGCCGCCCGAGGTCATGCACCGCATTCAGCGGCGCGGTCTCGATGATCTCGATCATGCGTCCAGCCTCTCGATGCGGAAGCGGATGCGGTCGCCCAGCGAGACCCGGTTGGGCGGGTCATAGTCCAGGTCGAAGGGCACGGGCGGGTTGGTGGCGCGGCCGATCACATACCAGCCGGTGGGGTTCATGGTGGCCGCACCGGGGCGGATGGGCGCGCCCAGATTGGACTGCGCGCCGCCGATGGCCACGCCGCCGCCGGCCGGGCGCATCACCGGCACCTGGCGGCGCGGGCAGAACAGCCGCTGGTCCAGCCCGAACAGATAGCCGAAGCCAGGGCTGACCCCAGGCGCGAAGATCACGTATTCCGGGGCGGCGTGCCTGGCCGCCACCTCGGCGGGCGTCAGCTTCACGATGTCGCACAGCTCCTGCATGTCCATGCCGCCTTCGCCGCCATAGACCACATCGACCTCGATCAGCCGGCCGAGTGTGCGGGTGCGCGGGATGTCCTGCCAGCGGGCCAGGATGCGGGCGGCGGTGGCGTCGGCATCGCCCTCGACCGGGTCCAGCACGACCAGCAGGTTGTTCATGCCGGGCTGCAGGTCCAGCACGCCGGGCCAGTCGCGGATCTCGTCCGCGATGTTCCAGATGCCCATCTGGGTCGGCAGGGTCAGGTCGCCCTCCGCCTCCAGCAACAGCGCGGAGCCGCCGCAGGGGGTGACCCGCGCGCGCTCCAGGGTAACGATACTCATGCCGGCTTGATGGTGAACAGCGGCTGGCCCAGCACCACATCGGTGCCGTTCTCGGCCAGGATGGCGGTGACGGTGCCTTCCTGCGGGGCGTTGACGGCGTTGAACACCTTCATCGCTTCCAGGATGCAGAGCTGCTGGCGCTTGCCGACCGTGGCGCCGACCTCGACGAAGGGCGGGGCGCCCGGGGCCGGGGCACGGTGGAACACGCCGTGCATAGTCGCCTTCACGATGATCTCGCCGGCTGCGGGAGCAGCGGCGGGCACCGGCTCGGCGGTAGGCGGCGGGGCCGCCATGGCCGGGGGGGCGGCAACAGGTGCCGCCACCACGGCGCCCGAGGTCGCGCCGCGCGCCACGATGCGCACGCGAACACCGCCTTCGGCGACTTCGATCTCACTGGCGCCCGATTGCGGCAGAAGCGCAATCAGCTGCTTGACCAGGTCCAGGCTTGCGGGGGTCATCTCAGGCGGTCCTTGCGGCGGCATGGGCCCCGCGGCCTTCTTTGAAACTCGGCATCATAACTTCAGTCACTACCTTCGGATCACCACATCCTACGCCCGTGCGGCGGCCCGTGAAGCGGGGCAGCCGGCATCTTCCTCACTTCCCTGAACTCTTTTCGCGGTTCCTGTGCACCGATTGCCGAATCCTTATGCATGCCCGGATCGGACGATCTCAGATTGGCGCCGCGAGCCCCGCCTGACGCTATTTGAAGCGCGTTGCGGGTGATAGGTTCTTGCTAAATCGTCATGACCATCCCCGCCGACCTGCCGAACCTGCGACAGCTCCGGCTCTTCCTGCTGGTGGCGGGCGGGCAGTCCCTGCGCGCCGCCGCGCGGGAGATGCTGCTGAGCCAGCCCGCGGCCACGCTCAGCCTCGCGGCCCTCGAACAACGCTTCGGCATGGAGCTGTTCGAGCGCCGGGCAGGCGGGCTGCTGCGCACCCAGGCCGGGGCCGCGCTGGCGCACCGGACGGAGCGTTGCCTGTCCTATCTGCTGCGCGCCCTGGCCCGGCTGCGCGCCGGGCAGGAGGGCGGGCCCCGCCCGGAGCAGGCCATCGCGATGCTGACCATGCCGCAGCTGCGCGCCGTGATCGCCATGGCCGAGCATGGCGGCTTCAGCGCCGCCGCCGTCGAGCTCGGCCTGCGCCCGCCCAGCCTGCACCGCGCGGTGGGAGAGCTGGAACAGGTTCTCGGCGCCCCCCTGGTGCACCGGGAACGCGCGGGCGCCAGCCTGAATGCTGCCGGCCAGGAATTCGCCGCCGCCTGCAACCTGGCCCTGGCCGAGCTGCGCGCGGCGCGTGAGGACCTGAACGGCATCGCCGGCCTGCCGGAGGGGCGGATCGCGATCGGCGCGGTGCGCATCTCCGCCGCCGGCATCCTGCCCGCCGCCATCAGCCGCCTGTCGGGAGAGCTGCCGCGCGTCAGCTTCCTGGTGGTGCAGGATGAATACGAGACGATGTTCCAGGCCCTGCGCTCCGGCAGGCTGGACTACATCTGCAGCACGTTGCGGCCCAACATCCCCAAGGACCTGATGGCCGAGGAGATCTGCCAGAGCGAGCTGTGCGTGATCTGCCGCCCCGGTCACCCGCTGACGCGGCTGTCCAACCTTTCCGCGCGGGACCTGCTGGCCTGGCGCTGGGTGGCGCCGCACCCGCGCACCGGTGCTGCCGCCCGGCTGCGCGCGCTGTTCGAGGCCGAGGGGCTGGCCCCACCCCAGCCCGTGGTGGAATCGCGCCTGTTCGAGCTGACGCGCGGCCTGGTGATGGAAGGCGACTTCCTGGCCGTCGCGGCCCGCAGCGCCGTGGTGCGCGACCATTCCCTGGAAGGGCTGGCCATCCTGCCGCTTTCCGTGCCGGCGGCCACCCGGCCCGTCTGGCTGCTGAGCCGGCGGGACTGGAGCCCGACCTGGCTGCAGCGGCGCTTCGCCGAGACGATCCGCGACCTGCATCGATGAACATCCTTGCGCGGCGTGCTGCGCTGCACTACATGCGCGCTGTCAGCGGGCGGCAACGCCCGCCGCGTCCAGCCGCGTGAATGGTGCGAGGTCGGTTCCCCGCCGGGGAACTGCCGCAGGCACTGGGGTAGGACGCCGCTCCCGGACACTCAAGACAGGGCCCCATCACGCGGGTCCGGCCGCTTCACCTGCCGCCTTTCGGGCTGCGGGCGTATCTGGATGCTTACTTCACCCATGTCCTTTACCGAACTTGGCCTCGCCGAGCCCATCCTCCGTGCTCTCACCGAGGAAGGCTACGAGAACCCCACGCCGATTCAGGCCCGCGCCATCCCCTCCGCCCTGCTGGGCCAGGACGTGCTGGGCATCGCCCAGACCGGCACCGGCAAGACGGCCGCCTTCGGCCTGCCGCTGCTGCACCGCCTGCATGAGAGCAAGACCCGCGCGCCGCGCAACGGCTTCCGCGCGCTGATCCTCTCGCCCACCCGCGAACTGGCCAGCCAGATCGCCGACAACCTCAAGAACTACAGCCGCCACCTGAAGATGTCGGTGGGCGTGATCGTGGGCGGCGTGCCGCATGGCCCGCAGCGCCGCACCCTGTCGCCCGGCGTGGACATCCTGGTGGCCACCCCCGGCCGCCTGCAGGACCATCTGGACGCCGGCTCCGCGACCCTGCGCGGCGTCGAGATCCTGGTCCTCGACGAGGCCGACCAGATGCTGGACAAGGGCTTCTGGCCCGCGATCCGCCGCCTGCTGCCGAACCTGCCCAAGCCGCGCCACACCATGTTCTTCTCGGCCACCATGCCGACGGAAGTGGCCAAGCTCGCCTCCGAGATCCTGAACGAGCCCACCCGCATCGAGGTGACGCCCGTCTCGACCACGGCCGAGCGCGTGGACCAGAAGCTGCTGGTGCTGGACATCGACCGCAAGCGCGTGAAGCTGGCCGAGCTGCTGGAAGCCCCCGGCGTCGGCCGCGCGCTGGTGTTCGCCCGCACCAAGCACGGCGCGGACCGCATCGTGAAGAACCTGGAACAGGACGGCATCAACTCCAACGCCATCCACGGCAACAAGAGCCAGGGCCAGCGCGAGCGCGCGCTCTATGAGTTCAAGAAGGGCAGCGCCCCCGTGCTCGTCGCCACCGACATCGCCGCCCGCGGCATCGACGTGGACGGCGTGACGCATGTCATCCAGTACGACATGCCCGACACCCCCGAGGCCTATGTCCACCGCATCGGCCGCACCGCGCGCGCCGGCGCCTCGGGCATCGCCATCGCGATGTGCACGGTCGAGGAAAAGGAAAAGCTCTGGCAGGTCCAGAAGCTGATCCGCATCGACCTTCCCAGCGAAGACCTGCGCCGCGACAAGTCCGAGCCCATGGAACGCGTGGCCAACCGCGGCGGCGCACCCAAGCGCAACGGGCCCAAGCCCCCCCACCGCGGCCGCCCGCAGCGCGCCGGCGGCGGCGGCCGGCCCCAGGGCGGGCCGCCCAAGGGTGGCCGCCCGCAGGGGCAGCGCCAGGGCGCGCGCCCGGCCTGAATGGGGTGGACCTGGGGGGCTTGCCCCCGGAACCCCCGCGCAGGGGCTCTGCCCCTGCACCCCGCCAAAGGCCGAGAGGCCTTTGGAAACCGGGAGTTGAAAAAGCCGGAGAGGGACATCGTCCCTCTCCGGCTTTTTCAGTTAACTCAAGTGGGGCCAGGGGCCACAGGCTCCTGGCGGGGGCCGGGGCAAAGCCCCAGGGCTCACCCCCACTCAGGCGCCGGCAGGGCCACCAGGGCGCTGCGCAGGGCGTTCGACCAGCCTTGGCGGACCATGGAGAAGTACGGGTCGTCTTCGGTGATGCGGCGCCAGCGTCCGATGTGCAGGCTGTCGCGATCAGCCGTCATCAGGTCCAGCGGCATGCCCACGGTCAGGTTGGAGCGCAGCGTGCTGTCCATGCTGACGAGGGCGAGCTTCACGCCGTCCATCAGCGGCGTGTCCCAGTTCAGGGCGCGGTCCAGGATGGGCTTGCCGTATTTGTGCTCGCCGATCTGCAGGAAGGGCGTGTCCTGGGTCGCCTCGATGAAGTTGCCGGCGGCATAGACCAGGAACAGGCGCGGTGCCTCGGTGCCGATCTGCCCGCCGAGCAGGAAGCTGGCATCGAAGCCGATGCCCTGGGCGGCCAGTGCCTTGCCGTCGGCCTCGTAGACCTCGCGCACGGCCGCGCCCAGCAGGCGGGCGGCCTGGAACATGTTGGGCATGTCCGCCAGTTTCTGGCGGCGGCCGTCCAGCGTCACGCCTTCCTGCAGGTATCCCCAGGCCGATTGCGTGATGGCCAGGTTGCCGGCGGTGGTCATGCAGATGACGCGCTCGCCGGGCACTTCCAGGATCTGCATCTTGGAGAAGGTGCTGATGTTGTCGACACCCGCATTGGTGCGCGTGTCGGACAGCATCACCAGCCCCTGGGCCAGGTTGAGGCCGAGGCAGTAGGTCACGCCTCGGCCACCTGGATGTAGAAGTCCTGGATGGCGTTGCCGAGTTCCGCCGTGCGCTCGATCATGCGCGTCAGGAACTCGTGCAGGCCCTCGGCCATGATGGCGTCGATGCTGCCTTCGGTCAGCATGGACAGGGTTTCCGCCGCCTGGGCGTGGCACCCGCCCTTGCGGCCGCCCTGGCCGACGGCCAGCGCGTCCAGCAGCTCATTCACCCGGGCATAGCAGGCGACCAGGCTGCGCGGCAGCTCGGGGCGCAGGATCACCAGCTCCGCGATGCGGGCGGGTTCCAGCCGGTCCCGGAACACCCACTGATAGGCGCGGGTGGCCGAGAAGGAGGCGAGCACAGCCTGCCACTGCGCGTATTCGGCCGTGGAGTTGCGCGCCAGCATGGCGTGCCGCACGTCCAGCAGGCGGGCCGTGTTGTCCGCGCGTTCCAGCGCGGTGCCGAGCTGGACGAAGCGCCAGGCCTCGTCGCGCAGCATGGTGTCGGTGGCGGCGCCGTTGGACAGCAGCACGCGCTCGCGCACCCATTCCAGGAAGCCGGTCAGCGCCTCGCCGCTGGTCTCGGCCTGGGGCATGCGGCGCAGGGTGTTCCAGGTGTCGCTGATGGCGCCCCACATGTCGACCGTCAGCGCCGTGCGCACGGTGCGCGCGTTGTTCCGCGCGGCCGCGATGCAGGAAAAGATGGAGGACGGGTTGTCGCGGTCGCGCACCAGCCAGTCCACCACGGCTTCCGGCGTGACGGCCGGGTATTTCTCCAGGTAGCCCGCCTCGCCGCCGCTGGCGATCAGGATCCCCTTCCACTCGGCGCTCTCGGCTTCCAGGGCTGCGGACATGGAGGCCATGCGGCCGGCCACGCCCAGGCTGCGGGCGACATTGGCGGCGCGCTCGGTATAGCGCGCCATCCAGAACAGGCTTTCGGCGGTACGGCTCAGCATCAGGGCGTTCCTCCCTGGCTCTGGCTTTGCGACTGCCGGGCCGGCCCGTCCTCCAGCACCCAGGTGTCCTTGGTGCCGCCGCCCTGGCTGGAATTGACCACGAGGGAGCCTTCCCGCAGGGCCACGCGCGTCAGCCCGCCGGGCACGATGGAGATCTCGTTCTTCCCGAACAGGATGAAGGGCCGCAGGTCCACGTGGCGGGCGGCGATGCCGCCTTCCGTCACGGTCGGCACGGTGGACAGCGAAAGGGTGGGCTGGGCGATGTAGTCGCCGGGCTTTTCCGTGATGCGGCGGGCGAATTCGGCGCGCATCGTCTCATCCGCATGCGGGCCGATCATCATGCCGTAGCCGCCGGAGCCGCGCGCGAGCTTCACCACCAGCTTGTCCAGGTTCGCCAGCACCTCCGCGCGGTCTTCCTCGCGGTCGCACAGATAGGTGGGCACGTTTGCGAGCTTCGGTTCCTCGTTCAGGTAGAAGCGCACCATCTCGGGCACATAGGGGTAGATGGCCTTGTCGTCCGCGATGCCCGCGCCGGGCGCATTGGCCAGCGTGACGTTGCCCGCCTTGTAGGCGCGCATCAGGCCGGGCACGCCCACCAGGCTGTCCTTGCGGAACACCTCGGGGTCCAGGAAGTCGTCGTCGATGCGGCGATAGATGACGTCCACGCGCTGCGGCCCGCGGGTGGTGCGCATGAACACCACGTCGTCCTCGGAGACGAACAGATCCACGCCCTCGACCACTTCCACGCCCATCTCGTCGGCCAGGAAGCAGTGCTCGTAATAGGCGCTGTTGAAGCTGCCCGGCGTCAGCACCACCACGGTGGGGTTGGGGCCTGCCTCGGCCGGTGCCACGGATTTCAGCGTGGCCAGCAGGTGTTCCGGATAGCGCGAGACGGGGGCGAGGCGGTGCTGGGCGCACAGGCGCGGGAACAGCCGCAGCATCGCCTCCCGATTCTCCAGCATGTAGGACACGCCGGAGGGCGTGCGGCAGTTGTCCTCCAGCACGAAGAAGGCGTCGGGCCCCGTGCGCACCATGTCGATGCCGCTGATGTGGGTGTAGATGCCGCCCGGAGGCGTGAAGCCCACCATGGCGGGCTGGAAGGCCTCATTGTCCAGCACCAGTTCGCTGGGCACGATGCCGGCCTTCAGGATGCGCTGCTCGGAATAGACATCGAGCATGAAGGCGTTGAGCGCGCGCACGCGCTGTTCCAGCCCGGCCGAGAGGGACTTCCACTCGCTGGCCGCGATCAGCCGGGGGATGATGTCGAAGGGAATGAGCCGTTCAGGGTCGCCGCCCTCGCCATAGACGGCGAAGGTGATGCCGAGCCTGCGGAACAGCAGCTCCGCCTCGGAACTCTTGCGTTTCAGGTCCTCGAGCGGGGTGCGCTCGATCCAGGCGCGGATCTCGGCGTAGGTGGCCGCGGCCACCGCGCCGTCCCGCATCTCATCAAAGGCGGTCAAGCTCTTCTCCCCGTATCCTGCGGTTAAACAGGGCATGGCCTGCGCCGCAAAGCAAGCGGGGCGGGTGGTCAAGCAGAGCCTCTGGTTGCACTCTGTGCCTAGTCAATAAGCAGACCGGGGGAAGGTCCATGAATGCAGCCGAGGTGATCGTGCAGGCACTGCACGCGGCGGGGGCGCGCGCGCTCTATGGTGTGCCGGGCGGGGGCAGCAGCCTGGACCTGATGGCGGCGGCGCGCGCGGTGGGCATGCCCTTCCGCCTGGCCCGCACCGAAACCGGCGCGGCCATCATGGCCAGCGTCGCGGCCGAGCTGACGGGCGCGCCCACCCCGGTGCTGACCACGCGCGGCCCCGGTGTCTCGGCGGTCGCCAACGGCATTGCGACCGCCAGCCTGGAACGCGCACCCGTGGTGCTGCTGGCCGACGGCTTCACCGCCAGGGAACGGACCTTCGCCTGCCACCAGTTCGTGGACCACGCGGCGCTGCTCAAACCCGTGACCAAGGCGCAGCTGCGGGCCGAGAACGGGGCGGGCGCCGTGGCCCAGGCGGCCATTGCCGCCAGCCTCTCCGCCCCGCGCGGCCCGGTGCTGATCGAGCTGACGGGCGAGGCCGCCCAGCTCGAATCCACCCCCGCCGCCCCCTTCACCCCGCCGCCGCCCCGCGCGCCTGAGGCAGCGCCCCTGGCCGCCGCCCAGGCCCTGCTGGCCAAGGCGCGTCGCCCGGCCATCCTGGTGGGGCTGGAGGCGATCCCCCACGCGGGCGCCCTGCGCGCGCTGGCCCGCTCGCTCGGTTGCCCGGTGCTCGTCACCTACAAGGCCAAGGGCGTGCTGCCGGATGCGGACCCGCAATTCGGCGGCGTGTTCACCGGCGGCGCGGCCGAGGTGCCGATCCTGTCGGGGGCGGACCTCATCATCCTGGCCGGCTGCGACCCGATGGAATGGGTGCCCCAGCCCTGGAAGTTCCAGGCCCCCGTCATCGACATCGCCGCCTGCCCGCGCGACCCGCATTACCTGGTGCCGGATGCGGCGCTGACCGGCGATGTGGGGCTGGCGCTGGCCGCGCTGTCGGGCACCGCCGGCGACTGGACGGCCGCCGAGATCGCGACCCACCGCGCGGCCTGGAAGGCGGCGCTGTCCAACGGCCCCTCGGGCAATCGCGGCATCTCCCCGCAGGCGCTGGTCGAGGTGACGCAGGCCGCCTGCCGCGCCGCCGGCGCCAACCCGCGCGTGGCGGTGGATGCGGGGGCGCACATGTTCCCCTGCACCAGCTTCTGGCAGGCGAAGGAACCGGGGGACCTGCTGATCTCCAACGGGCTGGCCACCATGGGCTATGCCGTGCCCGCCGGCATCGCGGCTGCCCTGCATGACCCCGCGCGCGGCGCCGTGGCCTTCACCGGCGATGGCGGGCTGCTGATGTGCCTGGGCGAACTCGCCACCGCCGCCGCGCTGAAGGCCAACCTGCTGGTGGTGGTGTTCAACGACGCGACGCTCAGCCTGATCGACATCAAGAAAGGCAGCCGCGAACTGCCCGAAGGCGGGCTCGATTGGCCCAGCGCCGATTTCGCGACGCTGATGGAAGGCGTGGGCGGCACCTCCTGGCGCGTGCAGGACGACGAGGGCCTGCGCCGCGCGGTGACGGAAGCACTGGCCATGCCGGGACCGAAGCTGATCGATGCGCGGGTGGATGCGTCGAGCTATCCGAGGCAGATCAAGGCGCTGCGGGGGTAGGGCGGGGGCGTTGCCCCCGGAGCCCCCGATTTGAGGGGCTCTGCCCCTCAAGCTCCCCGCCAGGAGATAATATCTCCTGGACCTGATAGGAGCTGGTGCCGTCGCTGGGTAAGCGGGGCGCCAATTTCATTATAATAATCAAAGCTATCAGTGTTTGGCGCCAACTCCCCGGGGTCCAGGGCCGCTACGGTCCTGGCGGGGTGCAGGGGCAGAGCCCCTGCGCGGGGGCCGGGGCAAGGCCCCGGAACGGCGCTACCCCGCCATCGTGCACCCGCCCTCCGCCAGCGGCCGCATGGCCTGGTCTGCCGGGATGGTCCCGGTCAGCTTGTACAGGTCCCAGCCGGTCCGCACCTCGGCGGGGGTCTTTACCTCGAACAGATAGGCGGGGTGCAGCTTGCGCCCGTCCGACCGCACGCTGCCGGGGCCGAAGCAGTCGTCGTCGGTCGGCATCGCCTTCATCTGCGTCACCGCGGCCCGGCCCGAGGCCTTGGTGGCCGCCACGCCCAGCGCCTTCGCCGCCTTCAGGTAATGCAGCACGGCGGAATAGGCGCCGGCGTGGTTGGTGCTGGGGTAGATGCCGGTGGGCATCGCGGGCAGCACGCGCTGGGTGAAGGCGCGGGTGCGCTCGTTCAGGTCCCAGTAGAAGGGCTCGGTGGTCAACAGCCCTTGCGCGGCCTCGGCGCCCATGGCGCGCACATCGCCCAGCAGGCACAGCAGGCCCACCAGCTTCATGCGGCGCGTCAGGCCGAATTCATGGGCCTGCTTCACGGCGTTCACCGTGTCGGTGCCGGCATTGGCCAGGCCCAGCACCTTGGCGCGGCTGGCCTGGGCCTGCAGCAGGAAGCTGGAATAGTCGGTGGTGGCGGGGAAGGGATAGCGCGTCTGGCCCAGCACGCGCCCGCCGGCCGCCTCCACCGCCTGCGCCGTGTCGCGCTGCAGGGCATGGCCGAAGGCATAGTCGGCGGTCAGGAAGAACCAGCTGTCGCCGCCTGCCCGCACCGTGGCGCTGCCCGCGCCATGCGCCAGCATCCAGGTGTCATAGGTCCAGTGGACATGGTTGGGCCCGCAGCGGCTGCCGTGCAGGTCCGCCGTCGCCGGGCCGGTGGCCAGGAACAGCTTGTCCTTCTCCCGCGCCAGGTCGGCCACCGCCAGCGCGATGGCGGAGTTGTTGACCTCCAGGATCGCATCCACGTCGCGGCGGTCGAACCACTCGCGCGCGATCTGCGTGCCGACATCGGGGCGGTGCTGGTGGTCGGCGTGCAGCACCTCGACATCCAGGTCGATGCCCTGCGCCTTGGCATCCGCGATGGCCAGCCGCACGCAGGCCATGGTGCCCAGGCCCGAGAGGTCTCGATACGGCCCCGACAGGTCGCCCAGGATGCCCAGCCGCAGCACCGGCCGGTTCTGCGCGCGGGCCGCGACGGGTATGGCGCCGGTTGCGGCGATGGCGCCGCGCCTCGTGAACTGGATCATGCTTCCCCCTTGATGTTGTAGATACGCGCGGCGGTGTCATGGAACAGCGCGGCCTTCTCCCCGGGCGAGGCGCCCGATGCGAGCCGCTTGAACGCGTTCCACAGCGCGGTGTAGCCGGTCATGCCCTTGTCGACCGGGAAGTTGCTCTCGAACATGCAGCGGTCGGGCCCGAAGGCCTCGATGCAGGTCTCCATCCAGGGGCGCCAGGCATCGGCCATGTCGGCGCTGGAGGGCGGGGCGGGGCGCTCATGGAAGGCATTGCCATGGGTGCGCATGGCCAGCCCGCCCAGCTTCACCGCCACGTTGGGGCATCGCGCCAATTCGCGGATGCTGTCGCGCCAGGGCGCGAAGGATTCTTCCCGCCTGTACGGGCCGACGCCGAGCGGCCCGCCCAGATGGTCCAGGATGATCCGCGTGCCCGGAAAGCGCCGGGCCAGCGCGATCAGCTCCGGCAATTGCGGATGATACAGCCAGGCGTCGAAGGACAGGCCGAGCGGCTCCAGCTCCGAGAAACCCTGCTGGAACGCGGCGTCACTCATTAGCCCGGGCGGGGGGATGATGGTGGTGCTGCGCGTCTCCGGGCTCGCATCCCAGGCGGTGATGTGGCGGATGCCGCGGAAGCGCCCGCCGCCGGTGACGAGCTGTGCCTCCAGAACCTCCCGCACCGCGTGGCCCAGCCGCAAATCGGCATGGCCCACGATGCCGGCGCAGGCGCGGGTGGGGCCATAGAGGCCGCTTTCCGCCATGGCGGCCACGCCGGCCACGAAGGCGGTCTCGCCCAGCGGGCGCATCGGCTCGGGGCCGCCGGCGCGGTACATCGCGCGGCATTCCACGAAGACGGTGGCCAGGATGTTGTGCCCGCCGCGCGTGTCGGCCAGCAGCTCATCCAGCAGATAGCGCGGTCGCGCCACGTCCCACAGATGATGGTGCGGGTCGATGATCGGCAGGCCGGGGTCGATCGCCTCCTCGGCCTGCTGCGCCAGCCAGTCGTCCCGCACCGGAAGGTGCGGGTTGTGGAAGCCGGCCATGCTCAGTCCAACCTGATGTTCAGGCGGTTCACCATGGCGCGCTCATACTCCGCGCGGGTCGCGATGAAATCCGCGAACTGCTCGGTGTTCAGGTACTGGCGCGGCATGTCGAACTGGTTGAGCACGCGCTGGTGCGCCTCGCTCATCAGCGCGGTGTGGAAGGCGTCGTGGATCAGCTTCACGCGGCCGGGGTCCATGCCGCGCGGGCCGGACAGGCCATAGGGAGAGGTGACGACCATGTCGTGCCCCAGCTCCTTCAGCGTCGGCACGTCGGGCAGGCTGGGCACGCGGTTCTCGGTCCAGACATTCAGCGCGCGCATCTGCCGGTCCTCGACCATCGGCTTCCAGCTGGAGGCATCGGCGATGCTGTGGACCTGGCGCGACAGCACGCCCGTCACGCCCTCGGAGGATGCGCGGTAGGGCACGTGCAGCATCTCGATGCCTTCCTTGCCCAGCAGCTCCTCCATGGCCAGGTGGTTGGTGGTGCCGATGCCGCTGGTGGCATAGCTGAGCGTGCCCGGCGCGGCCTTGGCGGCGGCCACGAATTCGCGCCAGTTCTGCCAGGGGCCGTCATTGCGGATGGCCACGCCATACATCCAGCCCGCCAGGCGGATGATGTGGCTGTAGTCGCGCACCGCATCCCATTGCGGCTGGCGCACCATGAAGGGGCGGCGCACGACCGAGAGATGGATCTGGCCCAGCGTGTAGCCATCGGGGGCCGCGCTCGCCAGCGCCTGGCAATGCAGGGTGCCGCCGGCGCCGGGCCGGTTCTCGATCACGATGGGCTGGCCGAGGATGGCGGACGCGCCCTCGGACACCGAGCGCAGCTGCACGTCGGAGGACGTGCCCCCGGTCCAGGGCACGAACAGGCGGATGGGGCGCGAGGGGAAGCGTTCCTGCGCGACAGCAGGCGCGGCAACGGCAGCGCCCATGGCGCCCAGTAAGGTGCGGCGGGTGGTCATGTTCTTGTTTCCTCCAGGTTGATCGGGCCTTTGCGGCCTCTGCTGATCGGTTTGGGCTCAGGGCATGTAGCTGCCGCCGCCCACATCGATGGTGGTGCCGTTCAGGTAGCTGGCATTGTCCGAGGCGAGGAAGGCGACGGCCTTGCCGACATCCGACGCCTCGCCCAGCCGGCCCACCGGGATACGCGCCAGGAAGGCCTCGTTCATGCCGGGGGCGGCGCCCGCCACCATGTCGCTGTTGATGCGCCCAGGGGCCACGTTGTTGACCGTGATGCCGAAGGGCCCCAGCTCCATCGCGAGGTTGCGCCCCAACGCCATCAGCCCGGCCTTGGAGGCGCCGTAATAGGCCCCGGTGATCGAGCTCGGCACATGGGCGGCCTGGCTGGTGATCATCACGATCCGCCCCCAGCCCTGCGCGCGCATGTTGGGGATGCACAGGCGCGAGAGCAGGAATGGCCCTGTGAGGTTCACCGCCATCACGCGGTTCCACTCATCGAGGGGGATGTCCTGCACCATGCGCTTGCGGCCATCGACCTTGGGCGAGATGCCGGCATTGTTCACCAGCACCGACAGCCGCCCCCACCAGTCGCCGAGCGCCACGGGCAGGGCGGTCACGGCCTTTTCGTCCGAGACATCGAGGCGGACGGCGCGGGCCTCGAAGCCGTCGCGGCGCAGCGCCTCGGCGGTGGCCTCCACCTGGTCCAGCACATCGGCCAGCACCACCGGGTGGCCGGCGAGCGCCAATTCGCGGGCGATGCCGGCACCCAGGCCACGGGCCGCGCCCGTCACCAATGCGACACGGGATTTGTTCATGGCGTCAGCATCACCTTGCTGGCGGCGCGCTGCCGCGCCAGTTCGAAGCCCTCGATGCCGCGGTCCAGCGGCAGGCGATGGGTGATCATGGGGCGGAAGCTCTCAGGGTCGCGGCCCAGCATGGCCAGCACCTTGTCCCAGGTGGTGCGCGCGGTGCCGTGGCTGGAGCGCAGCTGGTGGCGCATGCGGACGAAATCGGTCAGCGCGAGGGTCAGCGGCGCGGGGTGGATGCCGACCGCCACGATCACGCCTTCCTTGCGCAGCACCGCGAGGCCGTCATTGATGCTGGCGGGGTGGCCCGTGGCCTCCAGCACCACATCGACCTTGCCCTGGATCTGTTCCGCCAGCGGGGCCTCCGCCACGTCGATCAGCTCCGAAAAACCCAGTTCGCGCAGCACCTCGAAGCGCGGCGCGTCGGCACGGCCCGCGACGATGACGCGCGCGGCCCCCGCCGCACGCGCCATGATGGCCAGCGCCTGGCCGATGGTGCCGGGGCCCAGCACCAGCACCGTGTCGCCGAGGCCCACCTCGCCCACCAGAACGGCCTGGGCGCCGACGCCGAGGGGCTCGGTCAGGGCGCCGATCTCCGCATCGACATTGGCGGGCAGGGGCAGGCAGTTGGCGGCCGGCAGCGTCAGCCGCCCGGCATAGCCGCCGTCGCAGGTCAGCCCGATGGAGCGGCGGTCGGTGCAGTTGCGCCCGTCGCCGCGCGCGCAGTTGGCGCAACGGCCGCAGGCGATGCCGGGCATGACGGTCACGCGGGTGCCGGTGGCGAGCGTCACGCCCGCGCCCGCCTGCTCGATCACGCCCGCGAATTCATGGCCCATGGTCAGCGGCAGGTGCGGCACCATGAAGGCGTAGCCGTCCGTCCACTCATAGGCATGCACGTCGCTGCCGCAGATGCCCACGGCCTCGACCCGCATCGTCACCTCGCCGGCGCCCGGGGCAGGGGGCTCCGGCGCCTCGGTCAGCGAAAGGCCGAAGCCCGCCGCCGGTTTGCGCAGCGCCAGCATCAGTACGGCTCCGGGTAGTGGCCGTGATACATGGTGAAGGGCGGGCGCGCCTCGGGGTCGGTCAGCACCTCGATCAGGTTGGGCGCGTTGGACGCGAAGGCGGCGTCGAGTGCCGCGCCGATCTCCTCGCCGCGCTCGATGCGCACGCCGCTGATGCCGCATGCCCGCGCGATGGCGGCGTGGTCCACCTCGGCGAAGTCGCAGGCGATGGTGTGGTCGCCGTATTTCATGTCCTCGGCGTGTTTCTGGAAGCCGAGGATGCCGTTGTTCAGCACGATGACCGTGACCGGAATGCCCATGCGGCGCAGGGTTTCCAGCTCCGCCCAGCTATGCCCGAAGCCGCCATCGCCGCAGAGGCAGACGACGCGGGAGTTCGGCGCCGCGATCTGCGCGCCGATGGCCATCGGCACGCCCCAGCCGAGCCCCGCGAGGCCGCGCGGCGTGAGGAAGCGCTGCCCCGGGCGGCGTGCCGTCAGGAACAGGTTGATCCAGTTCGAGGAATAGGAGGCATCAGCCACCACGATGGCGTCATCGGGCAGGCGACGGTCCAGCTCGGCCATCACGCGCTCGGGACGGGCGGGGCTGCCGTCGCGCGCCAGCAGGCCGGCGACGCGCGCCTGATACTCGGCAACGCCCTGGGCGATGCTGGCCTCCAGCGCGGGGCGGGCGGCGGCGCGGCTCGACAGGTCCAGGCGCAGCATGGCCTCACGCAATGCCGCCAGCGTCAGCTTCGCGTCGCCGTTCAGGCGCAGCGCCTCATAGTTGCGGCCGATCTCCAGCGGGTCCGGGTCGATGTGGATGAAGGTCGCGTCGCGCGGATACAGCTTCCAGCTGTCGGTGCCGTTCTGGTTGGTGCGGTTGCCGACGAGCAGGACCACATCCGCGCTTTCGATGATGGGCCGCGCGAAATGCGAGCGCGCGCCCGGACCCATCGTGTTGCCCACCACGCCGAGCGACAGCGGATGGGTTTCCGCCACGCCGCCCTTGCCCATGAAGGTGGTGCCGACGGGCAGATGCGCGTCCTGCTGCAAGGCGGCCAGCTCCGAAGCCGCAAAGGACAGATGCACGCCGCCGCCGGACAGGATCACGGGGTTCTTGGCCTCGGCCAGCAGCTTCGCCGCCTGCTCGATGCGCGTGGGGTCGGCCAGCGTGCGGTCCAGCGGGAAGGAACCGTTATTCGCGCGGCGGTTGGACGCGGCGGCGGCCTTTTCCAGCAACAGGTCGGCCGGTAGCAGCAGCACCGCGGGGCCCGGCCTGCCGGAGGTCGCGGCCACGAAGGCCATGTCCACGTAATCCTCCAGCCGGTCGGCGCGGTCGATGCGGCGGGTGAACTTGCTGACCGCATCGAACATGCGGATGTGGTCCAGCTCCTGGAAGGCGTTCTTGTCGGTGGTGTCGCGCGTCACCTCCTGCACCAGGGCGATGACGGGCACGCTGGCCTTCATGGCCTCGGCCAGCGGGGCCACCAGCAGGGTGGCGGCGGGGCCGTTCTGGGCCGTGACGACGCCCACCTTGCCCGAGATGCGCGCATAGGCGTCGGCCATCGCGCCGCCCATGTTCTCCTGCCGGTACACCGCCTGATGGATGCCGGCATGCGGTGCCGCCAGGTGGAAGGCGCTGGGCAGGGACTGGCCGAAGGTGACGGTCACGCCATGGCGGGCGAAGGCCTCCGCCAGGCGCAGGGCCACATTGGCGTTGGCCGTGGGGGCGTTAGCCATGATGGTGTCGGGCACGGTGTTTCCTCAGCCTTGTTGTTTGCTATAGCAAATGCGATATGACGATCTCGGTCAAGCGAGGGAATGCATGGACGGGGGCACGGCGCTGGCGCCGGTCGAGCGCGAGGAAAGCCTGACCGAGAAGGTCTATCGCAGCCTGCGTGGCGCGCTGACCGGCGGGCGGCTCGCGCCCGGCCAGCGCCTGGTGCACCGAACCCTGGCCGCGGAACTCAACGTCAGCCCCACCCCGGTGCGCGAGGCCCTGCTGCGCCTCGTCTCCGAAGCCGCGCTGGAACTGGACGCGCGCGGCATCGCCTGGGTGCCCCGGCTGGAACTGCCCCGTTACCGGGAAATCATGGAACTGCGCGTCGAACTCGAAGGCCGCGCCGTAGCCCGCGCCACCGAGCTTGCGACCTTCACCGATGTCGCGCGGCTGCGCGACCTGCACGCGGGCGTGGCCGAGGGCCGCCGCACCGGCAACGCCGCCCAGGTGCTGCGCGAGAACGAACGCTTCCACTTCGCCCTGCTGGAACTGGCCCGCATGCCCGTGCTGGCCCGCGTGGTCGAAAGCCTGTGGCTGCAGGCCGGCCCCACCATCAGCCTGCTGTTCCGGCCCGGCACCTCCGCCGTGCCGGGCGCCCACCCGCATATGGACCTGCTGGCCGCCATGGCCGCCCGCGACCCCGCAGCCGCCCGCCAGGCCATGGAACGCGACCTGCGCGCCCACGGCGCCCTGATCGAGGCGGCGCTGGAGCGGGGAGGGGGGTGAGCGCCGGGGGCCTTGCCCCCGCCCCCCAGCCAGGGGCTCTGCCCCTGCACCCCGCCAAAGGCCGAAAGGCCTTTGGAAACCGGGGGCTGAAAGTGTGCGGAAGGGGCACAGAGCGCCCTTTGGCCCCGCGTTCGCTCAGAGCCCCTTCCGCACACTTTCAGAACACTCATGGGGGGCCAGGGGCCTCAGGCTCCTGGCGGGGGTGCCGGGGGCAGCGCCCCTGGCTGGGGGGCGGGGGCAAGGCCCCCGGCGTTCACCCCTTCCCCGCACCCGCGCCATCCCCGACAATGCCGCCCCGGCAAGGAGGGGCTTTCATGGCGCGTGTTTCCGGTTTCTGCACGCTGTGCCGCTCTCGCTGCGGCACGATCAACACCATCGAGGATGGCCGGCTGGTCAAGGTCGAGCCGGATCCGTCGCATCCGACCGGGGCTGCCATCTGCGCGAAGGGGCGCGCTGGGCCCGAGATCGCGCATGCGACCAACCGGCTGACCGTGCCCTTGCGCCGCACGGCCCCCAAGGGCGCGGCCGATCCGGGTTGGGAGCCCATCACCTGGGATGCCGCGCTGGACGAGGTCGCGGCGCGGCTGCTGGCCATCAAGGCCGCGCATGGCGCGGAGGCGGTGGGCTTCGCCGTCACCTCGCCCTCCGGCACGCCGATTTCGGACGCGATCGACTGGATCGAACGGCTGATCCGCGTCTTCGGCAGCCCCAACACCGTCTACGCGACCGAGATCTGCAACTGGCACAAGGACAGCGCCCACGCCTTCACCTTCGGCACCGGCATCACCGTGCCGGATTACCGCAATGCGGAGCTGATCCTGCTCTGGGGCCACAACCCTTCCCACACCTGGCTGGCGCAGGCCGAGGCGGTGGCGGCCGGGCAGAAGCGTGGCGCGAAGCTGATGGTGGTGGACCCCCGGCGGACAGGCTCCGCGGCCCAGGCCGATCACTGGCTGCAGCTGCGCCCCGGCACGGATGCCGCGCTGGCGCTGGGCCTGATCCGGGAGGTGATCGCCCAGGGCGGGTATGACGCCGAATTCGTGCGGCGATGGACCAATGCCGAGCAGCTGGTGGAAGGCCGGCCGGTATTTGAGCTGCTGACGGAGGCCGTGGCGCTCTGGACGCCGGAGCGCACCGCCGCCGAAACCGGGGTGCCGGCCGCGCAGATCATCGCGGCCGCGCGCGCCATCGGGGCGTCGCGCGCCACCAGCTATTACTGCTGGACCGGGGTGGGGCAGCACGGCAACGCCACCCAGACCGACCGCGCCATCGCCATCCTGATGGCCCTGACCGGGACATGGGACGTGGCGGGCGGCAATCGTGAGATCCGCCGTCAGCCGGCGCGCAAGGTCAGCGGCCAGCATCTGCTGCCGCCGGGCCAGGCGGAGAAGGCGCTGGGCCTGGCGGAACGCCCGATCGGCCCCCCGGCCATGGGCTACATCACGGCCGACGACCTCTATACCGCGGTGCTGGAGGGCCGCCCCTATCCGGTGCGCGCCCTGGTCGGCATGGGGGCCAACATGCTGGTCAGCCAGGGCGATACGGCCCGGGCCGAGGCGGCGCTGAAGGCGCTCGACTTCCACGTCCAGACCGACCTGTTCGAGACGCCGACCGCACGCTTCGCCGACATCCTGCTGCCCGTCAGCGCCTTGTGGGAGCGCGAGGGGCTGCGCATCGGCTTCGAGCTGACCGAGGCCGCGGAGGAGCTGGTGCAGCTGCGCACCCGCATGTTGGAGCCCCAGGGCCAGGCGCGATCGGATCTGGAGATCACCTTCGCGCTCGCCACCCGGCTGGGCCTGGGCGAACACTTCTTCGGCGGCGACATGGACGCGGCGCGGAACTGGCAGCTGGAACCATTGGGCATCGATCTGGCCGCATTGCGGGCGCGGCCGGAGGGCATCCGGGTGCCGCTGGCGCAGACCACGCGCCTCTATGCCCAGCGCAGCCCGGCCTTCGCGACCGAGAGCGGGCTGATCGAGCTCTATTCCGACAAGCTGCTGCGGCATGGCCAGGCGCCGCTGCCTTTCCATCGGCCGGTGCCGCAGCCCGACCCGGCATTTCCGCTGCGGCTGACCACGGCAAAGAACGGCTTCTACTGCCACAGCCAGCAGCGCGGCTTCGCTTCCCTGCGGCGACGCTCACCGGACCCGGTGGCCGAGATCGCGCCCGAGGCCGCCGCCGCGCGCGGCATCACGGAAGGGGACTGGCTGGTTCTGGCCACTCCCGCCGGCGAGGCGCGCTTCCGCGCCCGGATCGACGCCTCCCTGGCGGCGGATGTGGTGGTGGCCGAATACGGCTGGTGGCAGGCATGCGAGCCGCTGGGCGAACCCGCGCCCACGGCCAGCAGCTACAACGCGCTGGTGGCCTCCCTGGGAGCGGACCCGATCAGCGGCTCCGTGCCCATGCGCGGCATCGCCTGTGAGGCGCGGCGCGCCGGCAATGCCGCCTGGGCCGGCGAGATGGTGGTGCGCGCCCTGCAACCCGAGGCACCGGACGTGACCTCCGTGCTGCTCGCGGCCCCTGACGGGCGGCCGCTGCCCGGCTTCCTGCCGGGGCAGTACCTGCCCGTGACGCTGGGCGGGGTGGAGCGGCGATACTCGCTGTCCGCCGCCCCCGCCGATACCTATCGCCTGACGGTGAAGCGGGTGCCGGGCGGCATCGGCTCGGGCCATGTGAATGACGTGCTGCGGGTGGGGGATGTGCTGCCGGCGCGCCCGCCGGGCGGGCATTTCACCATGCCGGTCCGCGCGCATTTCCCGCTGGTGCTGGTCGCGGCCGGCATCGGCATCACGCCCTTCATGGCGCTGCTGGAGGCCATGGTGGGGCAGGCCGACGCGGCGCGGGTGGTGCTGCACTACGCCTTCCGGGGCGCGGCGCATGAGGTGTTCGGCACACGGCTGCGGGAGCTGGAATCGCTGCTGCCCGCGCTCACGGTCATGCGCCATGACAGCCGCGAGGGGCCCCGCTTCGCGGTGGCCGATGTCTCCCCCGACATGATCGCGGCCCGGGCGCGATTCTACCTGTGCGGGCCGCCGGCCATGCTGCGCGAGACGACGGAGGCGCTGGTCGCGCGCGGGGTGCCGCGATTCGACATCTTCCAGGAAGCCTTCCTGGCCCCGCCGCCTGCCGAGCCCCCGCCGCCCGATGCCGTCTTTCCGGTGCGTTTCGCGCGTTCCGGGCTGGACGCGGTGTGGCGCCCGCAGGATGGCTCCTTGCTGGACCTGGCCGAGGCGCACGGGCTGAAACCGCCCAGCGGCTGCCGCACCGGCCAGTGCGAGAGCTGCGCCCTGCGGGTGATCGAGGGCACGGCGCGGCATCTTGTCACGGTGAACGTTGACGACCCGGATTGCTGTCTGGCCTGTCAGGCTGTACCCAATACTGCATTGGTCATAGACGCTTAGGTATTTGCTGCACTGCAATATAAAATGCTGCGACGCACCATGATTTTGTGCGTCGCAAAATAAACAGGGAAACGTCCGGATCGAGCAACACGCATCCGGAGAGAAATATGTCCGACAAGACCGCATCGGGTGACGGCCAGGGCTGGATGGCGCGCCTCGCGCTGCGCTTCACCGCCTGGGCCGAGAAATGGTTCCCTGACGCCTATATCTTCGCCGCCATCGCCGTGATCGTCGTGGCCGCCGCCGCCATGCTGAACGGCGCGGCCCCCACCGAGGTCGCCCGCACCTTCGGCAACGGCTTCTGGTCGCTGATCGTGTTCAGCATGCAGATGGCCTTCGTGGCCATCACCGGCTACGTCATCGCCAGTTCCCCGCCGGCGGCGAAGCTGATCACGCGCCTCGCGGCCATGCCGAAGTCGGGGCCCGGCGCGGTCGCCTTCATCGCCTTCGTGTCCATGTCCGCCTCCTTCCTGAACTGGGGCATCAGCCTGGTGTTCAGCGGCCTGCTGGCGCGCGCCATGGCGGCGCGGACGGACCTGCGCATGGATTACCGTGCCGCCGGCGCGGCGGGCTATCTCGGCCTCGGCGCCACCTGGGCGCTCGGGCTTTCCTCCTCCGCCGCGCAGCTGCAGGCCAACCCGGCCAGCCTGCCGCCGTCGGTGCTGCGCATCACGGGCGTGCTGCCCTTCTCCGAGACCATCTTCCTGTGGCAGTCCATGGTGATGGCGGTGGTGCTGATGGTGGTCTCCATCATCGTGTGCTGGGTCTCGACCCCCACCGGCGCCAAGGCCGTGACCGCCCAGGACCTGGGCGTGGACGTGAACACCAAGGCCGAGGCCCTGCCGCCGCGCGACAAGCCCGGTGACTGGCTGGAATACTCGCCCCTGCTGACCATCCTGCTGGTGGGCATGGCGGCGGTGTGGATGGTGCTGGAATTCGGCCGCGTGGGTGCCGTGACGGCCATCGCCAACCTCAACACCTACAACCTGATCTGCCTGATGATCGGCATGCTGCTGCACTGGCGCCCGCGTTCCTTCCTGAACGCCGTCTCCAAGGCGGTGCCGGCCACCACGGGCGTGCTGATCCAGTTCCCGCTCTATGGTTCCATCGCGGTCATGATGACGGCGGCCAAGGGCTTCGACGGCCACACCGTCAGCGACCGCATCGCCCATCTGTTCGTCAGCATCACCAACCACGACACCTTCCCGCTGCTGATGGGCGTGTATTCGGCGGTGCTGGGCTTCTTCATCCCCTCGGGCGGCGGCAAGTGGATCATCGAGGCGCCCTATGTCATGCAGGCCGCCAATGACCTGCAGGTGCATCTGGGCTGGGCCGTTCAGGTCTATAACGCGGCCGAGGCGCTGCCGAACCTGATCAACCCGTTCTGGATGCTGCCGCTGCTGGGCGTGCTGGCGCTGAAGGCGCGCGACATCGTGGGCTTCAGCTTCCTGCAGCTGCTGATCCATGCGCCGCTGGTGCTGTTCATGCTGTGGTACTTCGCGGGCACGCTGACCTATGTGCCGCCCGTGATGCCCTGACGTGGTATCTGGGCCCATCCGGTTGAGTTCGCGCGCCGGATGGGCTCAATTGCCGCTGTGCCATTCCATGCCGCGCCGCAACAGGCCACCAGCCTGATCCCCGCCCCGACCGCCACCGAAGCAGGGGCCATCCATGGGGCCTGAACGCCGTTCCGCCTGGTTGCGCCGCGCCGCCGCCGCCGCCGAGAAGCGGGATTGGCCGGAGGCGGCACGCCTGGCCTGGGCCGCGCGCCTGGCCTGGCCCTCTGATCTGCCGGCGCTTCTCGACATCGCCTGCTGGTGCCGCATGGCACGCCGGGCCGATTGGGCGGGCACCGCGCTGGAGGCCGCGATGGCGCTCGGTCCCAGCCACGGCGCGCATGAGGAAGCCGGCGCCCAGGACCTGCCGGGCCTGCCGGAACCCGATGCGGCCTCCGACGCCTCGCTCCTGCTCGATGTGCAGGACCTGCTGCAGTTCCTGTATGATCACGGCAGCGTCTCGGGCATCCAGCGCGTGCAGCTGGGCATCCTGGCCGCGGTGCTGGACGGCAGCGCGGGGCCGGGTTCCGAGGGCGCGCTGGCGGTGTTTCCGCAGCTGAATGATTCGCGCCTCTGGGCCGTGCGGCACGACGACCTGGCCGCCATCATCGATTTCTGCGCCGGCACGAAGCTGGACCCCGCGCAGGCGCGTGAGCTGGTGCAGCGCGCCCGCATGCGCGCGGAGCCCCTGCGACCGGCGCCGGGTGCGGCGCTGGTGGTGCTGGGCGCCTTCTGGTTCTTCGCGGGCGCCCCCGGCTTCTACATGGCCATGCGCGCGCGCGGCCTGCGGCTGGGCGTGCTGATCTATGACACCTTCCCGGCGACCCACCCGGAATACGCGACCAGCGACACCAGCCTCTATTTCAACCAGGCCCTGAACGAGGCGCTGTTCTTCTGGGACTTCGCGCTCGCGATCTCGGAATATTCCGCGCAGTCCTTCCGGCAGCTGGTGGCCGCCCGCGGCTATCCGCCGATCGAGACGGTGGCCATTCCGCTGGCCCACAGCTTCGGCCTGAAGCCGGTCGAGACCCCCGCCTGGCTGGATACCTGGCCCGCGCCCCTGCTGGATGTGAAGGGGCGGGAGTTCGTCCTCTCGGTCTCGACCATCGAGGTCCGCAAGAACCACCTGCTGCTGTTCCACGCCTGGAAGCGCATGCTGGAGGAAGGCGGTGACCCGCCCATCCTGGTGCTGGTCGGCCGGCCCGGCTGGCGCGTGGGCGACCTGATGGGCCAGCTGGAGGCGACCCGCAACCTGGATGGCCGCATCATGGTGGTGCATGGCCTGTCGGATGTGGAGCTCGCCTCGCTCTACCGCGCCTGCCTGTTCACCGTGATGCCGAGCTTCGTGGAAGGCTGGGGCCTGGCGGTGGGGGAGAGCCTGTCCTTCGGGCGGCCCTGCATCGCCTCGCCCACCTCCGCCCTGCCGGAAGTGGGCGGGGATCTCGTGACCTATGCCGATGCGGGCAGCGTGCCGGAATGGGTGGGGACGCTGCGCCACTGGCTGGATGACCGCGCATCCCTGGCGGCGGCCGAGGCGCGCATCGCCCGCGAATTCGTGCCCCGCCAATGGCCCGGGGTCGCGCGCCACTTCCTGACCGAGACGCGGCGGCTGATGGCCCAGCCCGCGCGTGAGGTCGAGTTCCGCGCCGTGCCGCTGCTGCTGCCGACAGGCGAGCGCGTGGCCGCCGGCATTTCCATGGCGGCCGGCGGCGGCGGGGCGGCGGCGGTCAGTGCCGCGCTGTCGCAGGCGGTCTCCCTCCAGTCGGGCTGGTATCCGGCCGAGGCGGGCTGCACCTGGATGCGCGGCCGCCACGCCCGATTCGTCGCGCGCTCGCAGGAAGCGCCGGGCAGCGTGGTCTCTCTGGAGCTGGAGTTGGGAACGCCGCCCTGGCCGGCGCCCAACGGGCTGACGGCGCGGCTGGCGGGCGGAGAGCCGGTCTGGCGCCGCCTGGACGCGGAGGGCGCGGACGGGCTGCTGCTGCGGGTGACGGGTCCCGTCGCCGAGGACGGCACGGTGCTGCTGCTGCTGCGGCTGGATGAGCCGCCCGAGGAACATGGCCGCGACAAGCGCCGCCTGTGCCTGGCCCTGCGCCACATCACGCTGCTGCCCGGCGACCAGGCCGGCGCCCAGGCGGAGCGCGAGGCGCAGGTGCTGCCCGCCCTGCCGCAGGGGCGCAAGCCGCCGCGCGGCATCTTCGCGACGCTGACGCGCGCCGGGCGCCTGCGCCGCCAGGCCAATCTCAGCCGCAATGCCGGGAAATGGCCCGAGGCCGCGGCGCTCTATGCGGACTATCTGCGCCTGTGCCCGCGTGATGCCGGCATCCAGGTGCAGTACGGCAACGCCCTGTCGATGGCGGGCGAGTTGCTGCTGGCGCTGGAGGCCTATGACCGGGCGGAGGCGCTGGGCGACCCCTTTGCGCGTGAGATGCGGGTGAATGCGCTGCGCCGCGCCGGCAGGCATCACCAGGCGGAGCTCGCGCGGTTCGGCACCGCGCAGGCGCCCCGTCGCAGCGCGGGCGGCAGGTTGCTGCTGGATGTGACCGCGCTGCTGGAAGCGCGCGGCAACTGGGCCGCGCGGCGCTGGCGGCTGGGGCTGGTCCAGGGCCTCGCGGGGGTGCTGGCCGCGCGCCCGATGCCCGAGCTCGACATCGTGCTGACCCCCGAGGGCCAGGATGAGATCTGGCTGTTGCCGCCGGAGGCGCTGGCGGGCCTCGCCGCGCCCATGCTGGAGCAGCGCCTGGCCGTGCGCGACGCCCTGGTGGCCCGCAGCTCGCCTTATCTGGTCGCCGCCGGGGACCGGCTGCTGGTGCTGGATGCCGGCACGCGCGCCCAGCCCCCGCGCGGCTGGCGCCAGGCGCGGGAGGCTGGGGCCGAGACGCTGCTGCTGCTGGCCGAACCGATGGCCTTCACCCGTCCGCATCGCGTGGAGGCCGCGAAGCGGGAAGCGATCCGCGCCGTGCTGAGCGAACCCGCATCCTTCGACGGCCTGCTGTTGCCCGCCCCTGATCCGGATCTCGCGGCGGCGCTGGCGCGGGACGGCCGCGGCGTGCTGACCGCGGCCTGCCTGCCGGTGGTGACGCTGGGGCGCCTCCCGCAAGAGGGCGAGCATCCCTCTCCGCCCGAGGGCGGCTTCCTGTTGGCCAGCCGCCTCTCCGCACCCTTGGCGGAGGCGCTGGCCCTGCTGGGCCCCAAGGCCCCGCCTGTGGCGCTGCTGGAGGGGGAATATCCGGGCTGCATCGCGCTCGACTGGCCGGAGGCCGCGCCGCTGGAGCCGCTGCTGGCGCGCGCGTTGCTGGCGTTCTCGGCCGAGGAGGCCGGGCAATGGCCCGCGCTGCTGGTCGCCGCCGCCGAGGCCGGGGTGCCCTGCCTTGCCCCGGCGGGTGTCGCGTTCCCGGCCACGACCTTCGACCCGCTGGAACCTGTGGCGCTGGCGCGGCTGATCGAGGCCGCGCTGGAGAATCCGCCCGCGCCCTCGCCCGGAGCGGTGGCGGAGGCCTGTGCCGGCTGGGAGGCGCTGGCCGAGGCGCTGCTCGCCGCCCGTCCGCCGCTGCCCGAACCCATCGGCGCCGAGGCGAGGCCCGATCCCCTGCTGCCCCGCAGCGGTCCCGAAGCCGGGTGGATCGACGCCATCCGCACCAGCGGAGGCCCGGCATGAAGCTGTTGCTCGATCTTCAGGGCGCGCAGGGCGGCAGCCGCCATGCGGGGCTCGGCCGCTATACCCGCGAGCTGGCGCTGGCCCTGGCCGCCGGGCGCGGCGGGCATGAGGTGCATGTGCTGCTGAACGGCAGCATGGCCGAGGCAGCGGACGCGCTGGAGGCCGAGTTCGCCCCCCTGCTGGGGCGCTGGGCGATCCATCGCTTCGTGGCGCCCGCCGGCTGTGCCGCGGGCGCCGACCCGCACCACCCGCTGCGCCGCGCGGCGGAGCTGATCCGCGCCGAGGCCGTGCGCGCCGTCGCACCCGACATGCTGCATGTGGGCAGCCCCTTCGAGGGCTGGAACGAGCCGCTCGTCACGACCTGGCCCGACAGCATGCCGCGCCCGGCGACCGTGGCGACGCTGCACGACCTGATCCCGCTGTCCTTCCCGCAGCAGTATCTGGACGGGGCCTGGCGCGATGCCGGGCTGGTGCCCTGGTATGCCCGGCATGTGCTGGAGCTCGGCCGGATGGACGGGCTGCTGTGCAATTCCGAGGCGACGCGGCAGGAAGGCCTGCACCACCTGGACCTGCCGCCCGAGGCGCTGTGCAGCGTGGGCGGTGGGGTCTCCTCGCGGTTCAACCCGGGGCAGGGGGCGTCGCCCGTCGAGGGACGCTATGTGCTGTGCCTCGGGCTGAATGACATCCGCAAGAACGAGGCGCGGCTGATCCAGGCCTTCGCCCTGCTGCCCGCCGCCCTGCGTGAGGGGCTGGTGCTCGCCGTCACCGGCTCGGTGCCCGATGCGCATCTGCAGGCGCTGGCGGCGGAGGCGGGGCTGCCGCCGGGCAGCCTGCGCCACCTGGGCTTCGTGGCCGAGGACGCCCTGCCGGCGCTGCATGCGGGGGCCGCGCTGTTCGTCATGCCCTCCCTGGCGGAAGGCTTCGGCCTGCCGCTGGCGGAGGCGATGGCGGCCGGTGCGCCGTTCTGCGCCAGCGATCGCGGGGCGCTGCCGGAAGTGGCCGGCCGCGCCGATGTGCTGTTCAACCCCGAGGACCCGGCGGACATGGCCCGGGTGATGGGGCGCATCCTGGGCGATGCCGCCTTCGCGCGGGAATTGAGTGCCTATGGGCCCGCGCGCGCCGCCGAGCTGACCTGGGCCGCCGCCGCCGCGCGTGCATGGGCCGCGATGGAAGGTTGGGCGCCCCCCGCCGGCGCGCCCTGGCGCGCGCCGCTGCCGCGCCTGGCCATGACCGGCCCGCTGCCGCCCGAGCCGAGCGGCATCGCCGATTATTCCGCGGAGCTGGTGCCGGCGCTGGCGCGGCACTACGCCATCACCCTGGTCAGCGGCGAGAAGCCTCGGCGCGGGTTGCTGGCGGGGCTGCCCTGGATGCCGGTCGAGGGCTTCGCGCCGCATCTGTGGCGCTTCGACCGGGTGCTGCATCAGGTCGGCAATTCCCATCTGCACCATACCCAGCATGCGCTGCTGCTGCCGCGCCGCCCTGCCACCACCGTGCTGCATGATGTGGGGCTGCCGGAATACCGCCGCTGGGCGGCGGATGGCTCGGGGGCTGCGCTGCTGGCTGCGATCTACCGCAACCAGGGCTATCCCGCGCTGCTGGCGGCGCTCGGCGGCGATGCCGGGGCGGTGGCGCAGTCGCTGCCGCTCTCGGCCCAGGTGCTGGAGGAAAGCGCCGGCGTCATCGTTCATTCGCAGGCGGCGCTCGGCCTGCTGCGGGATGCCTATGGGCAGCCGGCGCTGGCGCGGACGCGGGTGGTGCCGCATCTGCGCCGGGCCCAGCCGCTGCCGGACCGCCTGGCCGCCCGTGCGCGTCTGGGGCTGGATGCGGAGGGCCTCGTCATCGTCAGCTTCGGCGCCTGCGTGCCGAAGAAGCTTCCCTTGCCGCTGGTCAGGGCGCTGGCGGCCTCAGGGCTGGGGGCGGAGCTGGTCTTTGCCGGTGACGCGCAGCCCGGCCTGCCGGAAGTGATCGATGCCGAGGCGCGTGCGGCCGGCGTGGCGCGGCAGGTCCGGGTGACGGGCCAGCTGTCGCGCGCGGCCTATGAGGATTGGCTGGCGGCGGCGGATATCGCGGTTCAGCTGCGCGGGCGCCACCAGGGGGAAAGCAGCGGGGCGGTGGCGGA
Organism: Rhodovarius crocodyli; assembly: GCF_004005855.1. Taxonomy (GTDB): domain Bacteria; phylum Pseudomonadota; class Alphaproteobacteria; order Acetobacterales; family Acetobacteraceae; genus Rhodovarius; species Rhodovarius crocodyli. The sequence goes on along the minus strand of NZ_SACL01000005.1, from coordinate 78,056 downwards.
TGCCATGGCGGCCGGGCTCGCCTGCATCGTGAACGCCATGGGCAGCCTGGCGGAGCTGCCTTCCGATGCGGTGCTGTGCCTTCCGGCCGCGCCGACGGTGGCGGAACTGGCCGAGGCGCTGGCCCTGCTGGGCCGTGACCCGGCACGGCGCGAGGCGCTGGCACGGGTGGCGCGCGCGCATGTCGCGCATGCCCTGGCGCCGCGCCGCATCGCCGAGGCCTATCGGGCCGCGATCGAGGCCGACCATGAGGCCTGCGCGCCGCTGGCGGTCTGCAAGGCCCTGCAGGAAGGGGCGATCAGCACCGCCGGGCGGGCGGAGCTGGCCGATGCCCTGGCGGCCAGCTTCCCGCGTCCCCGCCAGCCGAGGCTGTGGATCACGGCCGAGGGCTGGAGCTGCGCGCGGTTCTCGGACCTGGCGGATGGCCGCAGGCCCGAGCCGGTGAAGCTGCTGGACGGGGAGTGGCACAGCGACCACGCCGGGCTGGCCGAGGCCTTGGGGCTGGAACGCCCCGCCGCCGCGGATGGCCGCGTCACGCTGTTGCACGGAGACATGATGATGGCGCGCGGGGCAGGGGATTCCCTGCTGCCCGAGGGCATCATCATCATCACGGAGTGGTAACGACAAATTGACCGGCGCCGGAGCGCCAGACGGCCTCAATCGACCGGCGTCAGGCTCTTGATGAGGTCGAACACGCGCTTGCGCACAGACGGATCGGTGATCCGGTAATAGGCGCGGACGAGCTCCAGGGTCTCCCGGCGATGCAGGGTGTCGTCCTCGAAGCCTTCCTGGCTTTCGGCGAATCCGGCGATGCGGCGGGTCACGGCACTGCTGCCGCCCATGGCATCGGGCATGTCGTCGAAGAAGAAGCTGATCGGAACGTCCAGCACCCGGGCCAGGTCGAACAGGCGCGAGGCACCGATGCGGTTCACACCGCGCTCGTACTTCTGAACCTGTTGAAAAGTAAGGCCCAATGCCTCACCGAGTCGCTCCTGGCTCATCCCCAGCAACGTGCGGCGGAGGCGCACACGCGCCCCCACATGAACGTCGATGGGGCTAGGCCGGTGCTCCTTGTCACCTCGGTCTAGCATGTCCTCACTGGGCATCGCCTGTTTCATCCGCTTCCGTATCGTGGCCTGTTGCCACCCCCATCAAGACGGTGCCGTGACGTGGCGCCACACGCGCCGCTTTCTGCAGGCTTGGACCCAGCATCCTGCTTGAGGCCAAGTTATTAACGGCTTGGAAAGAGTTGGTCAATATTTTCAAGAAGTCTCAAAAATAGACCCATTTCCGAATTTTCGTTACGCTTTCCGTCTGGGCTCAGGCCGTGCTGCCAGAACGCAAATTAGCGACAAAAGGCATGGAATCAATAAGCCCCAACGGCTGAACACGGTGGGGGTTGCAGCCCCCGGGAGCCAGCCGGCCAGCGTACCGGTTGTGCCCAGCGCCAGCCGGCGCAATTCCCGACCCGCCGAGTCGAAAACCGCTGAGATACCAGTCTGCGCGGCCCGCACCATGGGCAGGCCTTCCTCCACCGCGCGCAGCCTGCTGCTGGCCAGATGCTGGAACGGTCCGGCCGAGTAACCAAACCACGCATCATTGGTGATGTTCAGCAGCCAGGCCGGCCGGGTCTCGCCCACCACTTGGCCGGGGAAGATGACCTCGTAGCAGATCAGCGGGCTGAAGGGCGGCAGGCCCCCCGGCGCGATGCTGCGCAGGCCCGGGCCCGGCGTGAAGTCGCGCCCGCCCGTGACCATCCGGATCGGGATCAGCCCGTCCAGCGGCATGTATTCGCCGAAGGGCACCAGGTGGTGCTTGTCAAACACGGCGGTGACCTCGCCGGCCGGGTTCACGCCGACCAGCGCGTTGTAGACGCGGTCCAGCTCGCCGGCCGGGTTCCATTGCGCGCGGATGCTGCCGGCCAGCAGCTGGCTGTTGGCGGGCAGGGCCTGCGCCACGAACTGGCGGGCCTGCGCGTCCTCGGACAGCAGGAAGGGGCTCGCGGTCTCGGGCCAGATGACGGCGATCGGGGCATCGGGATGCCCGGCCCGCGCGGCATGGGCGGCCAGCGCCGTCAGGTCCAGATAGCGCTGGAAGATCGGCATGCGCTGGTCCTGCCGCCACTTCACGTCCTGGGCGACATTGGCCTGCACCAGCACCAGCATGGTGTCGGTATCGGGCGGGGAGGGCTGGGCCAGCCGCCACGCGCCATAGCCCATCCAGCAGGCCAGCACCGCGGCACCCGCGCCCATCCAGCGCCAGTCCCGCAGCGCGGGCAGGCAGGCCAGCAGCACCGTCAGCAGCGACAGCCCATGCGTGCCGATCACGGCGGCCGGCTGCAGCGGCAGCGGATGGAAGGCCCAGACCGTGCCCAGCAGGTTCCAGGGAAAGCCGGTGAACAGATAGCCGCGGATGATCTCCGCGATCACCCAAGTGCCGGCGAAGGCGAAGACGCGGCGCCATCCGGGCGGCGTCATCCAGGCCACCGCACCCACCAGCGCCCCGGTGAGCGCCACGGGCAGCGCCAGGCCCGGCGCCGCGAAGGGCACCAGCCACCACCATTTCGCGATATCCGCGAACATGGCGTGGGTGACCCAGTACAGACCGACCGCGTGATGCCCCCAGGCGAAGGCGAAGCCCAGCACCGCCGCGCGGCGCCAGCTGCCCGCGCCGCCCAGCAGCGACAGCAGGGCCGGAAACACCACCAGCAGGATGGGCACCGCATGCAGGGGCGGCAGCGCCAGCGCCGAGAGGGCCCCCAGCCCGATCACGGCGGGCAGGGGGCGGCTGGCCCCGTGGAGGAGCTGGGCCTTCAGGCGGATGAGGGGATTCTGCACAGGCACCGGGCTAGCCCGGGACGTGGCGCGGCGCAATCACACCACGGCTACTCAGATATCCAGATTGGCCACCTTCAGCGCGTTCTCGACGATGAACTCGCGGCGGGGTTCCACCACATCGCCCATCAGGGTGGAGAACACGCTCTCGGCGTCCTCCACATCCTCGATCTTCACCTGCAGCAGGGTGCGCGCCTCCGGGTCCAGCGTGGTGTGCCAAAGCTGGTCGGGGTTCATCTCACCCAGGCCCTTGAAGCGCTGCACGGTCAGGCCGCGCTTGCCCTGTGCCAGAATGCGTTCCAGCGCCGCGTGCGGGCCGCGCGGGGCGGCCTCGGTCGCGTCGAAGGTCAGCTTGGGCGGCGTGCCGTAGTCGCGTTCCAGCGCGGCGTGCTGTTCCGTCAGCCATCGGGCGTCCGGCGTGTTCAGCAGCGCCAGCGACAGGGTCAGCCTCTCGGTCACGCCGCGCACCACGCGGTGCAGATGGATGCCGCCGCCATCGACGGTCGCCATCCAGCCGCGCTCGGCCGGGTGGGCGATGGCGTCCAGCCGGGCGGCCAGGCGCTGGGCCGATTCCAGCTCAGGCTGGGCCTTCAGCGCGCCGGCCAGGGCCGCCTGCTCGATCACCTCGACCGGCACATGGCCGGAAATGCGCTTCATGCGGCCCGAGATCTGGCGCAGGCGGCGCACTTCCTCATGCAGCGGCTGGCCGTCCAGCACGCCGCCCGGCAGGTGCAGCTTCGCGTTGGCCAGCGCCTTCTCCAGCAGGAATTCCTCGAGCGCCGCGTCGTCCTTCAGATAGCGTTCCTCATTGCCGCGCTTGGCCCGATAGAGCGGGGGCTGGGCGATGTAGAGGTAGCCGTTCTGGATCAGCTCCGGCATCTGCCGGTAGAAGAAGGTCAGCAGCAGGGTGCGGATGTGGCTGCCGTCCACATCGGCGTCCGTCATGATGACGATGTGGTGGTAGCGGGCCTTCTCGACGCTGAAGCCGCCCTTCGCCGGGTCACCCGGGCCGATGCCGGTGCCGAGTGCCGTGATCAGCGTGCCGATTTCCGCGCTGCCCAACATCTTGTCGATGCGCGCGCGCTCCACGTTCAGGATCTTGCCCTTCAGCGGCAGGATGGCCTGGTTGGCGCGGTTGCGGCCTTGCTTGGCGGAACCACCGGCCGAGTCACCCTCGACGATGAAGATCTCGGACTTCGCCGGGTCCTTCTCCTGGCAGTCGGCCAGCTTGCCGGGCAGGGTCGAGATGTCGAGCGCGTTCTTGCGCCCCACCTTCTCGCGCGCCAACTGGGCCGCCTTGCGGGCGGCGGCGGCGAGGACGACCTGCTCGAGGACGATCTTGGCTTCCTTAGGGTGGGTTTCGAACCAGTGGGACAGCGCGTCGGCGACGGCCACCTGCACCACCGGCTGCACCTCGGAGGAGACCAGCTTGTCCTTGGTCTGGCTGGAGAATTTCGGGTCGGGCACCTTCACGGACAGCACGGCCGTCAGGCCCTCGCGCATGTCCTCGCCAGCGAGTTCGACCTTTTCCTTCTTCGCCAGATCCTCGGCGTATTTCATCACCACGCGGGTCAGTGCCTGGCGGAAGCCCGCCTGGTGGGTGCCGCCGTCGCGCTGGGGGATGTTGTTGGTGAAGCACAGGGCCAGCTCACGCGGGGAGTTGGTCCACCACATCGCCAGCTCGACGCGGATGCCGTCGGTTTCCTTGCTGATGGCGCTGATGGGCGGCTTGAACAGCGGCTCCTTGCCCTTGTCGAGCCATTCGACGAAGGCGGTCAGCCCGCCGTGGAAATGGAAGTCCGAGCGCAGCTCCGGCACCACCCGCGTGTCCACCACGGTGATGGCCAGGCCCGAGTTCAGGAAGGCCAGTTCCCGCAGGCGGCGCTCCAGGATGGCGAATTCGTACTCGACCTTGGTGAAGGTCTTGTCGCTGGGCTTGAAGGTGACTTCCGTGCCCGAGGGATGGTCGGAGGGCCCGACGACCTTCAGCGGCTGCACGGTCTCGCCATGCTCGAAGCGGATGAAATGCTCCTGCCCGTTGCGCCAGATGCGCACTTCCATCCATTCGGACAGGGCGTTCACCACGGCGGCGCCCACGCCGTGCAGGCCGCCCGAGACCTTGTAGTTGTTCTGGTTGAACTTGCCGCCGGCATGCAAGCGGGTCAGCACCACCTCGGCGGCCGAGACGCCTTCCTCGGCGTGCATGTCCACCGGAATGCCGCGCCCGTCATCCGTGACGGTGACGGAACCGTCGCCGTTCAGCCGCACGTCGCAGCGGGTCGCGAAACCGGCCTGGGCCTCGTCCACCGCGTTGTCGATGATCTCGAAGGCCATGTGGTGCAGGCCGGAACCATCGTCGGTATCGCCGATATACATGCCCGGGCGCTTGCGCACGGCTTCGAGGCCGCGCAGCACGGTGATGGAGGAGGCTTCATAGGCATCGCCACCGGAATCACCGGGAAGGGCGCTGGGATCACTCATGTGGCGGGATAAACCTTTGGAAATTCAGGCCGCAAAAACGCCCGGTTTATAGCAGAAATCCGCCGGTCAGGGCAGGGGCAATTCGGGATTTTCCCGCAAGCCCCCGTGACTTGCCAGAAAGCCCTGGGCGGTCCCCTTCAGCCCCGCGAACAGCTCGGCCTCCGTGCCGGTCAGCCAGGCCTGGGCGGGCAGGGTGGACAGCGCCTGGAACAGCGCATCGCGCCGGGCATTGTCGAAATGGGCCGCCACCTCATCCAGCAGCAGCAGGGGCGCGAAGCCCCGCGCATCCGCGATCAGCCCGGCATGGGCCAGCACGGTGGAGACCAGCAGCGCCTTCTGCTCACCCGTCGAGCACAGGGCCGCCGGCACGCCCTTTTCCCGGTGTTCCAGGCGCAGATCGGCGCGGTGCGGGCCCTCGACGGCGGCACCGGCGCCGCGGTCGCGCGGGCGGGCATCGCGCAGGGCGCGGCGCAGGCTGTCCTCCACCTCCAGGGCCGGGCGATCCGCCAGGGCCTGGGTGGTGGCGCAGGACAGGGCCAGCGTGGCCGAGGGGAAGCCCCCCAGCGCGCCTGCCGCCAAGGTGGCATCCAGCCGGCTGACCAGCGCCCGGCGGGCGGCGGCGGCGGCCACGCCATGGCGGGCCATCGCGTCCTCCAGCGCGGTCAGCCAGTCGGGGGCGCCGCCCTCGGCCAGCAGGCGGTTGCGCTGGGCCATGGCGTTCTCATAGGCCGCGACCTCCCGCGCATGGGCGGGGTCCAGCGCATAGACCAGCCGGTCCAGGAAGCGCCGGCGGCCGGAGGCGGCCTCCTGGAACAGCCGGTCCATCTGGGGCGTCAGCCAGACGGCGGCCACGCGCTCGGACAATTCAGCCTGGCTGCGGGCGGGGGCGCCGTCGAGGCGGAACACCCGGCGCTCCGGTGCGTCGGGCGCGGTGCCGGTGCCGATCTCGAAATCGCCCCAGGCGCCGGTGAAACGCCCTGCCACGGCCCAGCGCGGGGTGCCGGTGCGGGCCAGCTCCGCCACCTTCGCGTTGCGCAGGCCACGCCCGGGGCCAAGGAGGGACAGCGCCTCCAGCAGGTTGGTCTTGCCGGCGCCGTTGGGGCCGGTCAGCACCACCATGGGCGCGGGTGTGGACAGCTCCGCTGCCTCGTAGGAGCGGAAATCCGTCAGCATGATGCGGGTGAGGCGAAGCGCGGGGGTCAGGTTAACCCCCACCAAGGGCTCTGCCCTTGGAGCCCGTCAGGAGACAGTGTCTCCCGGAGCTGCCTTCTGTTGGTGCTCATCCTGGTGGGACAGATAGGAATATAATTACGCCTTCCCAGGGTGGGGAGCCAAACTCCTGGGGGCCAGGGGCCTTTCGGCCCCGCTTACACCCGCATCGGCATCAGCACATACAGCGCCTCGGGCTTCGCCGCGTCCTTCACGACGGTCGGCGAGGAGCCATCGGCGAACTGGAACTCCACCTTCTCGCCGATCTGCTCGGTGATGTCGGCGAGGTACCGCGCCTGGAAGCCGATCTCGAGCGGGGTGAAGGCGTATTCCACATTGCCCTCGTCCAGCTCCTCCTGGGCCTGGCCCTGGTCGGCGCTGCTGGCTTCCAGCCGCAGGTGGTTGCGGTCCACCGAGAGCTTCACCGGGCGCGAACGCTCGCTGCTGATGGCGGCCACGCGGGCCACCGCCTCGGCGAATTCCTTCTTGTCCACGCGCAGGATCTTGTCGTTCGCGCGCGGGATCACCCGCTCGTAATCCGGGAAGGTGCCGTCGATCAGCTTGGAGGTCAGCAGCACGCCGCCCACCTTGAACTGCGCCTTGGTCTCGGAGAGGCGGATCTCGACGTCTTCCTGGGTTTCCTCGGCCAGCTTGCGCAGCTCATTCACCGTCTTGCGGGGGATGATCACGCCCTGCATGCCGGCCGAACCCTCGGGGGCCGGTTCCTCGACGCGGGCCAGGCGGTGGCCGTCCGTGGCGGCGGCGCGCAGCACCGGGGTGCCCTCGATCTCGGCCACATGGATGTAGATGCCGTTGAGGTAGTAGCGCGTCTCCTCGGTGGAGATCGCGAACTTCGTGCGGTCGATCAGCCCGCGCAGCGTGCCGGCCGGCAGGGCGAAGCGCACCGGCAGCTTGCCCTCGGTCATGGAGGGGAAGTCCTCCACCGGCAGGGCCAGCATGTTGGTCACGAAGCGGCCGGCGCGCAGCACCAGCGGCGCCTCGCCGCCCGGATGGTCCAGCTCGATCTTGGCGGATTCCGGCAGCTTGCGGACGATTTCATAGAGCGTCGCGGCCGGGGCGGTGGTGCGGCCCGGGCGCGTCACGGTCACGCCCGAGACTTCCTCGACGACGGCGATTTCCATGTCGGTGGCCGTCAGGCTCAACCCGCCATCCTTCGCATCCAGCAGCACATTGGCCAGGATGGGGATGGTGTTGCGGCGTTCCACCACCGATTGCACATGCGCCAGGGCCTTCAGAAGGATGGCGCGATCCACAGCGATCTTCATCTGACGAGGGCCCCCAAGGATAGAAACGACCCGCCTTGCCGTGGATTCGGCATGGCAGGCCCCTGAGACTAGCTAACAGCCCCGCCGCGCCGCGTGAAGGCCGGGCAGGCGCCAACGCTGTGGATCAACGGAACAGGTGCGGCACCACGCGGGAGGTTTCGCGCATCACCCGCTCCCGCGCCTCGCGGAAGATGATGCCGCCGGTCTCCTCCCCCACCACCCAGCTGCCGATCACGGCATGCCAGCCGTTCTTCTCCGGGATCACGGCGCGGGCCTGGGTGATGAAGCGGGCATCGGCGCCGCCGTACTCGCCATCGGTCTGTTCCTCAGTGAAGCCGTCGCGGCTGAGGCGGATATTCGCGCCCTCGCGGCCCAGGCAGGGCTTCTCCACCCAGGCGCCGGGGCGGTCGCCCAGCCGGCCCATGAAGGCGGGCAGGATGTTCGGGTGCTGGGGGAACAGCTTGTGCAGCACCGGCAGGATCGCCTTGTCCGACAGCAGCGCCTTCCAGGGCGGTTCCAGCACGCCGGTCCTGTCACCCGCCAATTGCCGGCCGAACTCGTCCTTGATGGCCCATTCCCATGGGTACAGCTTATGGAGGAAGCGGATCTCCTCACCTTCCTCCCCCCGGAACCCCTCACCGTCGAAGCCCACGGATTCGAGCGCGATGGGAATGGCGCGGATGCCCGCCTGCTCCGCCAGGTCCCGATAATAGGTGCTGTGCAGCCATTCCTCCGGCAGGTCCGGATAGGCCGCGAAATGCAGGGGCTGGCCGTTCATCAGCCGGCCCAGCCACTGGAAGCGCGCCAGCAGCTTCTCGTGCAGGGAATTGAACTGGTCGGCGTCCGGGAAGGCGTCCTGCAGCCAGTACCACTGGGCCACCGCCGTCTCGATCGCGAGCGTCGGCGTGTCGGCGTTGTATTCCAGCAGGGCGATCGCGCCGGTGCGGTCGTCGAAGGCCAGGTCCATCCGCCCCATCAATGCGGGGTCGCCGCGCCGCCAGCTCTCGGAAAGGGCTGCCGCGAACCAGTCGGGCAGGGCGAAGTCGCGGGTCAGCGCCTCGGGTTCCCGGTTCACCAGGTGGTCCACGGCATCCAGGCAGCGGGCGTGCAACTCGGCCGTGGCGTCGTCCAGCGCATCCACCTCGGCCTCGGACAGCGACCAATAGGCACCCTCATGCCAGAACAGCCCGCCGCCGGGGCCGGGTTCCTGGCCATCGGAGTGATAGGCCAGGCCCACGGCCTCGATGCGCCGCTGCCAGTCGGCGCGGGGAGGGATCTCGTGCCGCTGCATCTCAGCTGCTGCTGCTGCTGCTGGAGAAGCCGCGGCCGGTGCTGCCCAGCCCGCCGCGCGCGATGCTGCTGGAGCCGCTGTAGCTGCCGCCGCGCGCCAGCACGGTGCTGCCGGTGGTGCTGGCGTTGAAGCTGCGGGTCGCACCCGTGCGGTCGCTGTCGCCCATGTAGCTGCTGCCGCTGTAGTAGAAGCCCCGCCCCCCGCTGGTGGATGAGGAGGTCGGGCGCGGTGCCGCGCAGCCCGGCGGCAGGGGCTGGATGCCGGGCGGGCAATTGGCCTGCGCCCCGGCATAGAGCGGCATGACGCTGCGCGGCCCGCCGCTGGCCAGCACGCGCCCGATCAGCACGCCCGCCATGACGGGGATGAACAGCGAGGTGCCGTTGGGCTGGCTGACGGTGGTGCATTCGCCGCCGGTCTGGTTCTCACAGATCGCGCGTTCGGTGAAGCGCGGGGCCGTGGCCTCATGCCGCTGGCGCGCATCGGCGAAGGCGTCTCGGCAGGCCGCGGTGTCGTCGGAGCCGAAGCTGGCCCGGCAGGCGTCCTCCGAGGTGAACAGCGTGTCGCCCTCGGGTGGGGTCGGTCCATCCCCGCACCAGACCAGCGCGATGGCCGCGGTGGACAGCAGCGTGATGGTGACGGCGGTAGAGCGGCGCATGGCGATACCTCCTCAGCCCAGCATGGTCGCGGCGTTGATCAGCCCGGCGCAGACCGAGACGGCGCCCAGGAACAGGCCGGTGGCGCCGCAGCCGGCCTCCATGCGCGCCTTCAGCCCCGCGCCCAGCAGCAGCCGTGCCACGCCGAAGGCCAGCAACTGCACCACGAAGCCGACCAGCGCCCACAGCAGCAGGTCGGCCCGACTCTGCGCCGCGCTCATCACCGCCGCCAGCACCAGCGCATAGCCGAGCAGCGCGCCGGAATAGCTGGCCGAGGCGGCGATATTGCCGTTGCGGATCAGGATGAGCTCGCGCCAGGGCGTGATGCGCTCATAGGCGGCGGCAAAGGCCGCCAGCATCAGGATGCCGAGGGGAAACCAGGTCAGGAAAACCGGCAGGGTCGCGAAATAATGCTGCAGCATGACGTTCCCCGGATGCTCTGTCGTTGCGCCCATCTTTGGGGGAAGCGGGTCGCAACGTCCAGAGATTACGGGGAAGTCAGGCTGAGTTCATCCCACGAACGCATTACCGCCAGTGGCGGCGCCCGTGGTGATGGTGATGGCCCCAGTGCCGGGGCGGCGGGGGCGGGCGATAATACGGGCGCGGGTGGTGCCAGGCAGGCCGGTGGTAATGGTGCCAGCGCGGCGGCGGCGGCGGCCGGTAATAAGGGCGCGGCGGCGGGTAGTAATACTGGACCTGGGTGGCCTCCACGCCCGAGCCGGACGCCGGGGGCGTGACCGTCAGGGCCTGGGCTCCGGCGAGGGGCGCCAGGCCAGTCACGAGCCCTAGGGCCAAGGCCGCGGCGATGATGATTCTGCGCATGACGTCCTCCTTCGGGGGAAATTACATGGACGATTATTCATGCGCAAATCACGTGGCCGGAACTGGGCCGGAATCGTGCATTTCTATGGCACGGCATACGGCTTCCGAAACGTATCCTTGCGCGCGATCAGCCCGTGCCGCAGCCGGAACAGGTCCACGCCGCGCAACTCGGTGCGAGTGCCGGCCGCATCCGTGCCGCGCAGCACCCATTCGCTGAAGCCCCGGTCGCCGTTGACGACGTGCTGCGCGCCGTCCCAGCGTGCGTCGGGCCATTGCCGCCAGGCGCCGGGCAGGGCCTCACGCAGCTCGGCCTTGCCCTGGTGGCGGGTGCCGAAGGCGGTCTCGAACACGCAGTCCTCGGTCACCATGCCCAGCAGGGCCTCGATGTCGTGGCGGTTGTAGGCGGCGGCGAAATCCTCCAGCAGCGCCTCTCCGCTGCGGGTCCAGCGTTCCAGCGCCTCCGCCATGGTCGCCTCGACGCTCGTTCCCGCATCGGTCACGGCCTCGGCCGGGTACCAGTGGTCCCAGCCCGGGATGGTGACGTGCAGGGCCTCTCCGCCATGGTGGCGCAGGGCGGCGGCCATGCCGGGCGTCTCGGCGGGCAGGGTGCCCAGGTCATCCTGCGCCGTGATCAGCAGCACGGGCGGCGGGCAGGCCAAGCGGGGCAGATGCGCCGCCAGGTCGCCGCTCTCCATCCGGGCCGAGAGGGCGATGACGCCCGCGCAGGGCACGCCCTCGGCCAGGGCCGCGTAAAGGGCGGCCCGCGCCCCGGCCGACCAGCCGCCCAGCACGATGCGGTCGGGGTCGATGCCGAAGCGCGCCGCCTGCCGGGCCACGAAGCGGCCGGCGGCGGCCATGTCGTCGATCGCGCCCTCGATGATGCGCATGTGGTCGGCATGGGAGGCCGGCGGCATGCCCAGCATCTGCCGCACCACATCCATCCGCTGCACCCCGATCTCACCGGGGACGGTCAGCACCGGGGTGGGGCCGGCGGGGGCGTCGTCGGCGGCCAGGCGATAATCGATGGAGAAGCAGGCATAGCCGCGCGCGGCAAAGCGCCGGGCGTATTCGGCCATGGCCGTGTTGCTGCCGCGGGCGCCGGCGAACACGTCATCCTTGCGGCTGCCGCGGTGATAGGCCCCGCCGAAGGCCAGCACCAGCGCGGGATGCGGCCCGGGGCCTTCCGGCAGATAGGCGTCCATCATCAGGGTGCGGGTGCCGGCCGCGACGGCGACCTCGGCGAAGGGGATGTCGGCTTCGATGCGCATGGCGATCAATCCAGGGTGATATGGGCGGCGCGGGCGATGGCGCCCCAGCTTTCGACGTCGCGGGCGAAATGCGCGTCCCATTCGGCGGGCGACAGCGGGGGCTCGATGGGCATGGAGCCCCCGCCCAGGATCATCCGCTTTGCGCGCGGTTCCTCCAGCGCCTTCACGAAGGCCGCGTTCAGCCGCGCGATGATGGGCGCGGGCGTGCCGGCCGGGGCGAAGGCCGCGTGCCAGCCCACCGTGTCGAAGGGCACGCCGGCCTCGGTCAGGGTGGGCAGGTCGGGCAGGGCCTCGCTGCGGCGGGGGCCGGTGATGGCCAGCGCCCGCAAGCGCCCCGACGTCACCTGCGGCGTCATGCTGACGGCATCGAAGATGCCGAAGGTCAGCCGGCCGTCCAGCAGGTCCGGCAGGGCGGTGCTGCTGCCGCGATAGGGCACATGGGTCATGGACAGGCCCGCATGCTGGTTGATGCGCTCACCCACCAGGTGCGGCGGCGTGGCGATGCCGAAGCTGCCATAGGTCACGCCGTCCTGCCGCTGGCGGGCCAGGGCGATGATGTCCGCCACCGAGCGGATCGGGCTGTTCGGCGCCACCACCAGGATCAGCGGCACATAGGCGGCCAGCGCCACCCCCGCGAGATCCTTGCGCGGGTCGAAGCTGAGCGCCCGGTTGACCGAGGGCGCGATGGCCAGCGCGCCCGCCGTGAACAGCAGCGTGTAGCCGTCCTTGGGGGCGCGCGCGACCTGTTCCGCGCCCAGATTGCCGCCGGCGCCGGGCTTGTTGTCGATGACGATGGGCTGGCCCAGCGTCTCCCGCATGCTCTCGGTCAGGCCGCGCAGCACGGCGTCGCTGCCGCCGCCGGGCGGGTAGGGCACGTTGATGCGGATGGGGCGGTCGGGAAAGCCCTGCGCGCGCGCCGGCATGGCGAGGATGGCGGGGCTTGCGAGCAGCAGGCGGCGGGTGGCGGTCATCGGATGCTCCTGGGGCTGCATCCGGCTTGCCGGGAATGGCGGATTTCCGCCAATGCCCTATCCGGTGAAGATCCATAACCATTCTGCATGCTAGGCTGCGCGCCATGCTCGACATCCGTGACCTGCAGCGCATCCAGGCCATCGCCACCCACGGCAACTTCACCCGCGCCGCGCGGGTGCTGGGGGTCACCCAACCCGCGCTGACGCGCAGTATTTCGGCCGTCGAGGCCATGCTGCGCGGCCCGCTGTTCCTGCGCAGCCGCCAGGGCGCCGAGCCCACCGACATGTGCCGCATGATCCTGGCCGATGCCCCATCCATACTGGAGCGCATGGAAGCCCTGCAGCGGAACCTGTCGGAGCTGCGCAGCGGCCCGGGGCAGGAAATCGCTGTGGCCTCAGGCCCTTATCCCTTCGAGACCATCCTGCTGCCGGCGGCCATCGCCTTCGGCCGGGAGCAGCCGCGCATCCGGCTGCGCATGGAGATCCAGCCCTGGCCGCGGGCGGTGGCGCAGCTCCGCGCGGGGCTGGTCGAGATTGCGCTGGCCAATACCACCAGCGTGGTGGACCTGGCGGGCCTGTCGATCGAGCCGCTGCCCGCCCACCCCATGCTGGCGGCCGTGCGCGCCGGCCACCCGCTGCTGCGGCTGAAGCGGCCCGAGCTGTCGCAGATCCTGGCCTATCCGCTGGTGACCACCGCGAACCTGTCGGCCAATTTCAGCCGGATGCTGACGGAGGCACGCGCCGAGGCCCGGGCGCGCCGCCCCCACCCGGCCTTTCCCGCCATGATGCTGGAGCCGATGAGTGCCTGGCTGTCCGTGGTCAGGCGCAGCGACGCGGTGGCCTTCGTCACCGCGCCCGCGCTGGAGGAACCGGGCGCGCAGGTGGAGGTGCTGCGCTTCCAGTCCCCGGTGCTGCGCACATCGCCCGCCATCATGCGGCTGGCCAGCCGGGCGGGGTCCCGCCACGCCGGCCAGTTCATCGAGGCATTGCGGGCAGCCAATGCCCAGGCGCGGGAAAGGGCATGGAGCATGTTTCCCTGGTTGGATCAGCGATAATACGATTCTGAATGCGAAAATTGCGGCCGCCGATGTTGCGTTGGGCGCGGCCAACCTCTAAATGGCAAAAAACACCTGGATAATGCGATTTTCCAACGGAAAATATTGCGTATCCGGGTCTGTATGCCGGAGGCGCCCATGGGCAGCACCATCACCGCCAATCGCCTGACCGACGGCGTCGTCGTCTGGCACGACGGCCAGCGCGGCTGGACCACCGATCGCGCTGAGGCAGCCCTGCTGGAAGGCGAGGCGCTGGACGGCCTGTTGGCGCGCGTCCGTCGCGACGACCAGCAATTGGCCGTCGATATCCGCGGCGTCGAGATCGAGGACGGCGTGCCCGCCGAGTACCGGGAGCGCCTGCGCGCCCAGGGCCCCTCTGTGCGCGGCGACCTGCTGCGGAAGGGGCATGACTGGGCCGAAGGGCCTTTCCCGCCGCCGCCCAGCCGCAGCCACAGCTCGCCCCATGCCGGCATCTACCGCTATGACGAGGCCGACCGCGAATTCCTGCGCCAGCGCGCGGCCCAGTTCGGCAATCAGGTGGAACGCCGCCTGAAGGGCGAACTGAACGAGGAGGAGTTCAAGCCGCTGCGGCTGATGAACGGCCTATATCTGCAGCTGCACGGCTACATGCTGCGGGTCGCCATCCCCTATGGCGTGCTGTCATCCACCCAGCTGCGGCAGATGGCCTATATCGCGCGGCATTATGACCGGGGCTACGGCCACTTCACCACGCGGCAGAACATCCAGTTCAACTGGCCCCGTTTGACGGACACGCCCGAGATCCTGCGCCTGCTGGCCGAGGCCGATATCCACGGCATCCAGACCAGCGGCAACTGCGTGCGCAACGTCACCACCGACCAATATGCCGGCGCCGCCGCCGATGAGGTGGTGGACCCGCGCCTTTATGCCGAGATCCTGCGGCAGTATTCGACCGACCATCCCGAATTCACGTACCTGCCGCGTAAATTCAAGATCGCCATCACGGGCAGCGAGCAGGACCGCGCCGCCATCCGCGTGCATGACATCGGGCTGATCGCGCGCCGCAACCCGGCGGGCGAGGTGGGCTTCGAGCTGCATGCCGGCGGCGGTCTGGGCCGCACCCCCATCATCGCGACCAAGCTGCGGGACTGGCTGCCGGCGCAGGACCTGCTGCGCTATGTCGAGGCGGTGCTGCGCGTCTACAACGCGCTCGGCCGGCGGGACAACATCTACAAGGCCCGCATCAAGATCCTGATCCGCGAGACGGGCGCCGAGGAATTCCGCCGCATGGTGGAGGCCGAGTTCGCGGCCCTGCCGGCCGATTACGCCCTGCTGACCGACGATCTGCTCGCCGCCGTCGGCGCGCGTTTCGAGGAGCCCCCCTTCCAGGCGCTGCCCGAGGCAGCACCCGCCTTCGACGCCGCGCTGGCCCAGCTGCCGGGCTTCTCCGACTGGGTGGCCCGCAACACCCACCCGCATCGCGTGCCGGGCTACATCTCGGCCACCGTCACGCTGAAGCCCGCGGGCGGCATCCCCGGCGACGCCACCGCCGAGGAGATGGAACTGATCGCCGGCCTGTCGGAGCAGTATTCCTTCGGTGAGCTGCGCGTCAGCCACGAGCAGAACCTGATCCTGCCGCATGTGGAGAAGGAGGCGCTGCCCGTGCTCTATGCCGCGCTGCGCAAGGCGGGGCTGGCCGATGCCAATGCGGGGCTGGTGACCAACATCATCGCCTGCCCAGGCATGGACTACTGCGCGCTGGCCACGGCGCGCGCCATCCCGGTCGCCCAGCGGCTGAGCGAGCGTTTCGCCGCGCGGGAGGCCGAGATCGGGCCGCTCGACCTGAATATCTCGGGCTGCATCAACGCCTGCGGCCAGCATCATATCGGCCATATCGGCCTGCTGGGCGTGAACCGGAACGGCGAGGAGGTCTACCAGATCACCCTCGGCGGCGCGTCGGACGAGCAGGCGGCGATCGGCGGCATCATCGGCCCCGCCGTGCCGAGCGAGGACGTGCCCGACGCCATCGGGAAGATCGTGGATGCCTATGTCGCCCGCCGCACGGAGGGCGAACGCTTCATCGATACCTATCGCCGCCTGGGCGCGGCACCCTTCAAGGAGGCGGTCTATGGCGCTCATTGACATCGCCGGGCGGGAGATCCCCGCCGACGACCGCGTGCCCCTGGCGCTGGAGGAACTGCCGGAAGGCCAGGGCCTGGCGGTGCTGCTGCCCGCCGGCACGCTGGCGGAGGAGGTGGCCCCGCTGCTGCCGCGCCTGGCGCTGGTGGTGGTCGAGTTCCCGAAGTTCCGTGATGGCCGGGGCTTCACCCTGGGCCGCGCCCTGCGGGAACGTCACGGCTTCACGGGCGACATCCGCGCCGCCGGCCACGTCATCCCCGACCAGCTGGCGCTGCTGCGGCAATGCGGCTTTTCCAGCATCGCCACCCCCGCCGAGCACCCGCCCGCGCAGTGGCAGGGCCTGAAGGACCCCACCCAGCGGCAGCTTCTTCAGCGCCTTCTAGGTGGCGAAGGGGTCGCGCGCGCCCAGGCCTGAGAAGGAGCCTGAGGGCTCCAGCTCCGCCTGGGTCATGTCGATGCTGTGCGCGTCCCCGCCCGTGCGGGGGGAGTTCAGCAGCACGATGCGCCCCAGCCAGTCGCCCACGATGCCGGTGTGGTTGATGGGGTCGTTCTTGATCCGCAGGCAGGTGATCTTGGGGCGCCGGGTCCGCAGGTAGTCGGCATAGACGCCATCCACCCCCGTCACCGCCGGCGAGGAGATCGGCACGGCCGGCGTGCCGGTCTGCGCCGCCACGATCGCCGCCAGCCCCCCGCCCAGCGAGTGGCCGCAGACGAAGATGCGCCCGCTGCGGGGCGCGTTGCGCTGGGCCAGCAGCAGCAGCTCCACCGCGCAGCCGATCTGATGGTTCAGCAGCGCCCAGCCCATGATGCCGAGGACGGGCGAGAGCGCCGTCGCGGTATTCCCGCCGAAACCCACATCGGTGACGATGTCCCGGCCCATGCCGTCCGTCGGCTGGGTGCCCGCATAGGCCACCAGCACGTCGAAGCCGCCGCCATTGGCGCGGGTGTAGATCGCGCCCTGAAAGCCCGACCAGCGGCGCGTGTCGTTGGAGCGCGTGAAGCCGCCCACGCTGGAGATCGAAGGATCGTACACCGCCGCGGAAACCCGGGCGAAATCAAGGAAAGTCAGAGGTGTCGGCACGCGAATGTTCCGGCGTCTTGTTTCCGGCGGATGTAGCGCCGGTCATTTTCCGACGCATCCCGTAAACTCGTGATGCGACTTCAGCTCAACTCGATCCACACGGGAGCGTGATCGGAAGGCTGTTCCTCGGCCCGGGCCTCGACATCCACGTTGAAGGAAACCAGCCGCTCGGCCAGTTCCGGGCTCAGCATCGCATGGTCGATGCGCAGGCCGCGATTGGCCTCGAAGGCCGCGCCGTAATCCCAGTAGGTGTAGGGGTGGCCGCCCAGCGCGCCCGCCGCATCCAGCAGGCCGGTGAACTCCAGGGCGCGGAAACGCGCGCGGGTCTCGGGGTGGATCAGCGCGTCGCCCGGGGGCAGGGCGCCGGGGAACAGGTCGGCATCGGTCGGGCAGACGTTGAAGTCACCCAGGATGGCGAAGGGCTCGAAGGCATCCAGATGCAGCTTCGCCCGTTCCCGCAGCCGGTCCATCCAGCGCCACTTGTAGCGCATGCCCGCCTCGCCGCCGGAATTGCCGTTGGGCAGGTAGATGCCGGCCACCGTGAGGGCGGGCAGCTTCACCTCGATGTAGCGGGCGTGGTCGTCCTCGGCCTCGCCGGGCAGGGCCTCGGCCAGCACCTCGAAGGGCTCGCGCGCCAGCACCGCCACGCCGTTGCGCCCGCCAGGCTGACCCACCGCATGGATGCGATAGCCGGTGTCGGCGAATTCCAGCGTCGGACATTCCTCCGTGCGACACTTCAGTTCCTGCAGCACCAGCACATCGGGCGCGTGGCGCTCCAGGAAACGCCGCACATGCGGGGCCCGGCGGCGGATCGAATTCACATTGAAGCTGGCAAGGCGCATGGCCTTCTTGTGGCGCCCGCCGCGTTTTCCCGCAACCGCCCCGATTTACAGCGCGGCGCGCTCAGCCCACGCTCCGTGCAACGCAAGAAACTGAGGAACGGACATGAGCGATACACCACCCCCGGGGCCGACCGTAGGATTCGTGGGCCTCGGCATGATGGGCATGCCCATGGGCCAATGCCTGGTGGCCAAGGGGTTCGAGGTGCTGGCCCATGACGCGGGCCCTGCCGTGCTGGAGGGGGCGGCCATGCAGCAGTCCCTGACCGCGGTGGCCCAGGCGCCCACCATCGTGCTGATGCTGCCGGACAGCCCCACCGTGGCCAAGGTGATGGAGCGCCTGCTGCCGGCGCTGGGCCCGGGCCATCTCGTGATCGACATGGGCTCCTCCCTGCCGGCCGAGACCCGCCGCTGGGCCGAGGCCTGTGCCACGCGCGGCGCGCGCTATATGGATGCGCCCGTGTCGGGCTCGGTCGTGAAGGCCAAGGCGGGCACGCTCGCCATCATGGCCGGCGCCGATGACGCGGCCTTCGCCCAGGCCGAGCCCGTGCTGAACGCCATGGGGGCCACGATCATCCGCACCGGCGCCCCCGGCAGCGGCCACGCCATGAAGGCGCTGAACAACTACGTCTATGCCGCCGGCCTGCTTGCCGTCTCAGAGGCGCTGGTGATGGGTGAGAAGGAGGGACTCGACCTCTCGATCTTCGCCGATGTCCTCAACGCCTCCTCCGGCCGCAACATCGCCAGCGAGACCAAGGTGAAGCAGGAAATGCTCTCCGGCCGCTACGCCGGCGGCTTCCAACTGGGCCTGATGCGCAAGGACCTGGAGACGGCAGGCAGCATCGCCGAACACCAGAACGCCCACCACGCGCTGCTGGAACTGTGCCGCACCCGCTGGAACGAAGCGGTGAGCGCCCGCGGGCCCAAGGTGGACAACACGGAAATGCACCTGCACCTGAAGGGGTGAGGGCGCACTCTGGGGGCCTTGCCCCCCAGGCCCCCAGCCAGGGGCTTTGCCCCTTGATACCCCGCCAAAGGCCGAAAGGCCCTTGGAAACCGGGAGCTGAAAGTTGGGGGAAGGGGCTCAAAGCGCCTTTCGACCCCATACGCGCTCGCAGCCCCTTCCCCCAACTTTCAGTTATCTCATGGGGGTCCAGGGGCCACAGGCTCCTGGCGGGTTCCAAGGGCAGGGCCCTTGGTCGGGGTCCGGGGGTGAAACCCCCGGGGTCGCCACCCTCACCGCGCCAGGAGCGACAGCACTTCCGTGACGGTCACGTCGACCAGGTCGCCCGGCTGCAGGTCGCGCAGCAGGGCGCGCAGGGCCGGCTGGCGCACGGTCACGGTGCGGCTGATGTTGTCCTGGCTGAGGAAGGTCACGCGGTTGTTGGGCACGTCGGTGCTTTCGATCCGCACGCGGGAGCGTTCGCGGCTGACAGCGAAGCCGCCGGTGGCGGTGGGGCCGAAGTCGCCGCCGATCATGGTCGATTCGGGCTCGGGCGTGCCCGGGGCCACCTTCTGGGCCGCGATCAGGTCGATCTGGTTGATCTGCACCTGTTCGCCGGGGTTCAGGCGGGCCAGGTCGCGGGCGTGGCGCGGCGGCACGGTGACGGTGACGAGGCGGCCGCTCGGGCGGCGCAGCAGCAGCTGGCGGGATTGCAGGTCCACGCTTTCGATCGTGTCGGTGCGCCGTTCGGAGCGCAGGATCACCTCGGGCTGGGCGAAGGCGGGCAGGCTGACCAGCAGCGACAGGCCGGCTGCTAGGGTAAGGCGGCGCATGGCGGATCCTTCCGGTTGTGTCGATGAAGGGTCATGCATGACGGGGCGTGGCTAGGCAACCACCGGTCCCGTAACGAAAAAAGGCGGCCTTTCGGCCGCCTTTCCGTCTTCTGTTCCCGTGAAGGAATTAGAAGTCCATGTCGCCCATGCCGCCGCCCGGCGGGCCACCGGCGGGGGCCTTCTTCTCCGGCTTCTCGGCCACCATGGCTTCGGTGGTGATCAGCAGCGAGGAGATGGAGGCCGCGTCCTGCAGGGCGGTGCGCACGACCTTGGTCGGGTCG
Source organism: Rhodovarius crocodyli (assembly GCF_004005855.1). GTDB lineage: Bacteria > Pseudomonadota > Alphaproteobacteria > Acetobacterales > Acetobacteraceae > Rhodovarius > Rhodovarius crocodyli. The sequence continues at coordinate 58,093 of NZ_SACL01000005.1, read as the reverse complement.
ATGATGCCGGCCGTCACCAGGTCCTTGTACTCATCGTTCTGCGCGTCGTAGCCGAAGTTGTACTCGGACTTGCGCAGCACTTCGCCGGCCACCACGGCGCCGTCCTTGCCGGCGTTCGCAGCGATCTGCTTGGCGGGAACCTGGATCGCCTTCTGGACGATCTGGATGCCGACCTGCTCGTCGTTGTTGCTGCCCTTCAGGTTGGCCAGCGTCTCGGCGGCGCGCAGCAGGGCCACGCCACCACCGGGGACGATGCCTTCCTGCACGGCGGCGCGGGTCGCGTGCAGCGCGTCGTCCACGCGGTCCTTGCGCTCCTTCACCTCGACCTCGGTGCTGCCACCGACGCGGATGACGGCCACGCCGCCAGCCAGCTTGGCCAGACGCTCCTGCAGCTTCTCACGGTCGTAGTCCGAGGTGGTCTCCTCGATCTGCGCCTTGATCTGCTCCACGCGGCCCTGGATCTCGTCCTTGGAACCGGCGCCGTCGACGATCGTGGTGTTCTCCTTCTCGATGCGCACCTTCTTGGCGCGACCGAGCATGGCGAGCGTCACGGTCTCGAGCTTGATGCCCAGGTCCTCGGAGATCATCTGGCCACCGGTCAGGATGGCGATGTCTTCCAGCATCGCCTTGCGGCGGTCACCGAAGCCGGGGGCCTTCACGGCGGCGATCTTCAGGCCACCGCGCAGCTTGTTCACCACCAGGGTCGCCAGGGCTTCGCCCTCGACGTCCTCGGCCAGGATGATCAGCGGACGGCCGGACTGCACGACGCTCTCGAGCAGCGGCAGCATCGGCTGCAGCTGGGACAGCTTCTTCTCGTGGATCAGGATGTAGGCGTCATCCAGCTCCGCGATCATCTTCTCCGCGTTCGTGATGAAGTACGGGGAGACATAGCCGCGGTCGAACTGCATGCCCTCGACGACGTCGAGCTCGGTCTGGATGGACTTGGCTTCCTCGACGGTGATCACACCCTCGTTGCCGACCTTCTCCATCGCCTCGGCGATCATCTTGCCGATCTCGGCTTCGCCGTTCGCGGAAAGCGTGCCGACCTGCGCCACTTCGGCGGAGGTGGTGATCTTCTTGGTCTTGGAGGTCAGCTCGTCCACGACGGAGGCCACGGCCTTGTCGATGCCGCGCTTCAGGTCCATCGGGTTCAGGCCGGCGGCCACCGCCTTCACACCCTCGCGCACGATGGCCTGGGCCAGCACGGTCGCGGTGGTGGTGCCGTCACCGGCCAGGTCGTTCTGCTTCGAGGCCACTTCGCGCACCATCTGGGCGCCCATGTTCTCGAACTTGTCGGCCAGCTCGATTTCCTTGGCGACCGTCACACCGTCCTTGGTGATGCGCGGAGCGCCGAAGGACTTGTCGATGACCACGTTGCGGCCCTTGGGGCCCAGGGTCACCTTCACGGCATCGGCCAGGATGTCCACGCCGCGCAGCATGCGCTCACGGGCACCGGCGCCGAACTTCACGTCCTTAGCAGCCATTTTCGATCTCTCTTTCTATCTGTCTGAACAGGGGGAGAAGACGGGCTTTTTCAGCCTCAGCCTTCGATCACGCCCATGACGTCGGATTCCTTCATGATCAGAAGGTCCTTGCCCTCGAGCTTCACCTCGGTGCCGCTCCACTTGCCGAACAGGATCTTGTCCCCGGCCTTCACGTCGAGCGGGCGGACGTCACCCTTGTCGGACACGGTGCCGGTGCCGACGGAGATCACGCGACCTTCCTGGGGCTTTTCCTTGGCGGTGTCGGGGATGATGATGCCGCCGCGGGTCTTTTCCTCGGCTTCGATGCGCTCGACCAGAATGCGGTCGTGGAGCGGACGGAACGTCACAGCCATCGCTGTTCCTCCAGTGGGTTCCAAGAGTGGCAACCGCCCCGACGACACCAGCGCTAGCAGTCACCGCCGGGGAGTGCCAGCGATCTAGCCCCGCACGGTCCCGGCGTCAAGGTTGTTGGCACTCATCGGTTGGGAGTGCCAGCAATGGCAGCAGCCACCCGATGTGACTGCCAACAATATGGAATCATTGCATTTTATGCTGGACGTTCCGCATCCCGCCCATGCCAGAATGCGTTGATGAGGCAGCGCTGGAATCGCTCCCTCAGGGGGAAATCCAGGGGGCGGGACCCCGGCGCGGCCTGATCGACCGGCATAGGAGAGAGATGTGCTGACCGTTCCGCAGCCCCTGATCCGCATCCCCGACTGGCGCCTGACCACGGCCGAGATCCTGTACCACCTGCCCGACCACCCGCATGTGCTGCAGAGCTTCGTCTGGCAGAAGCTGGACCGTGCGCCGGGCTTTCCGGTGCTGCACCGGTTCCTGGAATTCTGGCGAAACGAGATCGACGGCCCGCTGCATTCGGTGCGCGTCGCCTCCGAGGCTCTGCTGCATGCGGTGGAGCTGCGCCACGTCGGCGGCGAGTTCAGGCTGCAATAGGGTAGGGGCGCCGCCCGCGTTTCTTATATAAACGCGCCCTGATACGAAGTGCGGTTCATGCCCATGCCGACCCTCAGCGCCGCGGCGCTGGAAACCAAGGCCGCCGAGGTGGCGGACATGCTGCGTGCGCTGGCGAACCAGCGCCGGCTGCTGCTGCTGTGCCATCTGGCGCAGGCGGGCGAGGCGAGCGTGGGGGCGCTGGCGGCGCATCTGGGCCTGTCGCAGCCGGCCCTGTCCCAGCATCTGGCCAAGATGCGGGAGGAGGGGCTGGTCACCTTCCGGCGGGAGGCCCAGACCCTGTACTACCGCATTGCCGATGCCAGGCTGGAGAAGCTGCTGGAAACCCTGCAGGAGCTGTACTGCCAGCCCTAGATCACCACAGATTGTGCCAGTTCCGCGCGGCCTCCGGCGACTGCTGCGGGTCGGCCACGCCGGCGCGGCCCGGGGCCTCGGGTGGGCGCGTCCAGCAATCCACGCTGCCCAGGCTGCGCGTGCAATAGGGCTGCCGCCCCGCCTGGGCGGCCGCCGGCGCGCAATAGGTGTCGCCCCGGTCATACCGCGCCAGCGAGCAGTCCCGGCCGCTGATGGCGGAGACCGCGATATCGGGCACCGTCCGGCCCGCCACGCTCAGCGAGACGGCGTTCACGGCGCCGAAGGCGAACAGGCCCGGCCCGTCGCAGCCGGCCAGGAAAACGGGAATCAGCAGGGGGATCACGTAACGCACGGCCGCAGTCTCACCGGCGGCCCTTAACGCGCCCCCAACGCGCCGCTATACCCGCCCCGAGACTTTATCCGTTGGGAGTGCCCGGTTGTCGGATCTGATCGACGAGGTGAATGAGGAACTGCGGCAGGAGCGGGCCATGCGGCTCGCGAAGCGCTTCGGTGGCCTGTTCACCGTGCTGCTGGTCTTTGTGCTGGCCGGCGTGGGGGGGTGGCAGGGATGGCAGTGGTGGCAGAACCGCCAATCCATGGCCAGCGCCGACACCTTCCTGACCGCCACGCGTGAACTCAGCCAGGAAGGCGCCGACCTGAAGGCGCTGTCCGCCCGGCTGGCCGCCAGCGCCAATGACGCACCACCAGGCTATCGCACCCTGTCGCGCCTGCGCGCCGCCGCCGTGGCGGCAGAGGCCGGGGAGCGCGACACCGCGCTCGGCCTGTGGAACCAGGTCGCGAACGATGGCGGCGCCGATTCCCTTTACCGGGAACTGGCGACCCTGATGTGGGGGCTGCACGCCCTGACGCCCGAGACCGCCGCCGAGGTGGAGGCCCGGCTGGGCCCGCTCGCGGCCAATGGCCCCTGGCGGGCCTCCGCGCGAGAGGTGATGGCGCTTGCCGCCCTTTCCCGCGGCGACAATGCGGCCGCTCGCCAGCGGCTGCAGGAACTTTCCCGCGACGACGCGGTTCCCCAGGGGGTGCGCGACCGCGCGCAACGCCTCCTCTCCGGCATGGAGGGCTGACATGAACGCCACTCGTCGTACCGCGCTGCTCGGTGGCAGCGCCTTGATTCTCGCCGGCTGCGATACCCTGCGGGACTGGGGTGACAGCATCCTCGGCACCACCAAGGTGCCATTGAGCGGTGAGCGCGTGCCGGTCATCGCGGCCAGCCAGCAGGGCATCGGCGTGGACGCCGACGCCGCCGGCCGCCGTGTCGAGCTGCCGACGCCGCAGTCCAACACCACCTGGCTGCAGCCGGGCGGCACCCCTGACCACGCCCCGGGCCACCCGGCCCTGCCGCGCCCGATCGGGCAGGTGTGGCGCACCGATATCGGCAGCGGCAACGGCTATCGCCAGCGCCTGACGGCGGCGCCGGTCCTGGACGAGAACACCGCCTACGCGATGGACGCCTTCGGCTGGGTCAGCGCCATCGACCTGGCGCGCGGCAGCCGTCGTTGGCAGACCGACACGAGGCCGCGCCGCGACCGTGACGGCGCCATGGGCGGTGCCCTGGCGCTGGAGGGCGGCACGCTCTACGTCGCCACTGGCCTGGCCGAGATCATGGCGCTGGACCCGGCGAACGGCACGATCAAGTGGCGTGCGCCCCTGGCCTCCGCCGCGCGCGGCGGCATCGTCGTGGGCGCCGGCCGCATCTTCGTGCCCAATGTGGCCAACCAGGTGCAGGCGCTCTCGACCGAGGACGGCCGCCAGCTCTGGGCCTATTCCGGCCGGCCCGTGCAGGCGCTGCCGCTGGGTCTCGCCTCTCCGGCGCTGGTGGACGACACCGTGGTCTGCGGCATGGCTTCCGGTGAGATCACCGCCCTGCGCGTGAACGACGGCCGCCAGCTCTGGAGCGAGAGCCTGGCCACCAACAACGCCGCAGCCGCCTCCATCGCCGATATCGGCGCCATCACCGCGAGCCCCGTGATCGATCGCGGCCGGGTGTTCGTGGTGGGCATGGGCGGGCTGACCAGTGCGCTCGACCTGCGCAGCGGCCGCCGGGTGTGGGAACGCGAGGTGGGCGGCATCCAGACCCCCTGGTCCGCCGGCGACTGGCTGTTCGTGCTGACGCGCGAGAATCGGCTGCTGGCCATGGGCCGCGATGACGGGCGCATCCGCTGGCTGTGCTCGCTGCCGCAGTTCGAGGACGAGCGCCGCCGCCGTGACCCGATCAGCTGGGGCCCGCCGGTGCTCGCCGGCGGCCGCCTGCTGCTCACGGGCAGCCATGCCCAGATGTTCGAGGTGGATGCGGCCGACGGCGAGATCGTCGCCCGCCTGCGCCTGCCGGGCGGCAGCGAGCTGCAGCCGGCCATCGCCCAGTCCAGCGCCTATCTGCTGACCGACAGCGGTGAGCTGGTGGCCCTGCGCGGCGTGGGGTGAGCGTGGGACCGGGGGCTCAACCCCCGGTCAGCCTGCCTCAGCGCGGACCGCGACGGCGGTTCGCGGCCAGTTCCTGCTCCGTCAGCAGGAAGCCGATCACGATCCGGTAGTCCCGGGCGCGATGCGCCTGGGAGACGGGAAGGACGATCTCCACCGGCTCCGACGTCACGCGCGTGCTGGTGGTGTTGGCCTGGAAGCTGACGCTCTGTTCCACCACGCGGCGGTTCAGCACTTGGCCCTGGGCGTTGGTCACGGCGACCACCAGCGGCAGGGTCTGGGTGCGGGGCGTGCCGGCGGGGCCGCGCTCGGCCGCGATCTGCAGGCTGAACTGCTGCGCGATGCCGCGCCCGTCGCGCTGCGGCCGGCAGGTCGGCGCCGTGAAGCCCATCAGCCTCGCGTCGATCTCCAGGCTCGTCAGCTCCGGCACCTGTCCCTGGCGATACCGCGTCAGGTCCACCGCGTCCGGCAGCAGGCTGGGGCGCGGGCAGACCAGCAGCAGATCCTCGGTGGTGCCTGGCGAGCAGGAGGCAAGGCCAAGAAGGCCCAGCGTGGCCAGGGCACCGATCGTCTTTCGCATGCACATCCCTTTCGGCTGCTGCGGCTGGCCACCCCGTGGCCAAACCTCTAGAAAGCCCCATATGCCCCGAACCATTGGCGACCGGAAGTGACGCGCATGACCCAGAGTGACATCCAGGCAGTTGCCCCCTCGGTGGCCAAGCCCGGCCTGAACGTGCTGCTTGCCGGCCCGCGCGGCTTCTGCGCCGGCGTGGACCGCGCGATCAAGATCGTCGAGGAGGCGCTGAAGCGCTACGGCGCGCCGGTCTATGTCCGGCATGAGATCGTGCACAACCGCTTCGTGGTCGAGAGCCTGGAACGCCAGGGCGCGATCTTCGTCGAGGAACTGCACGAGATCCCCGATGACGGCCAGCCGGTGGTGTTCAGCGCCCATGGCGTGCCGAAATCCATCCCCGGCGAGGCCGAGCGCCGCCAGATGTTCTATCTGGACGCCACCTGCCCGCTGGTCAGCAAGGTCCACCGCGAGGCCGAGCACCACCACGCCCGCGGCCGCCACATCTTCCTGATCGGCCATGCCGGCCACCCGGAAGTGATCGGCACCATGGGCCAGCTGCCCGAGGGCGGCGTGACCCTGGTCGAGGACGAGGACGAGGCCCGCACCGTGCAGCCGCCCCAGGGCGTGCCGCTGGCCTTCATCACCCAGACCACGCTGTCGGTGGACGACACCGCCGGCATCATCGCCGTGCTGGCCGAACGCTTCCCCGACATGTCCACCCCCGCGAAGGAGGACATCTGCTACGCCACCACCAACCGCCAGGCGGCGGTGAAGGCCATCGCGCCGCGCGCGGACCTGATGATCGTGGTGGGCGCGCCCAACTCCTCCAACTCCGTTCGGCTGAAGGAAGTGGCGACCAAGGCGGGCTGCCCGAAATCCATCATGGTGCAGCGCGGGCGCGACCTCGACCTCGCGATCCTGGACGGCGTGGCGACGGTGGGCATCACGGCCGGCGCCAGCGCGCCCGAGGTGCTGGTGGAGGAAGTGCTGGCCAGGCTGCGCGAGCGCTACTCCCTGGCGACCGAGGAGATCGTGGTGGCCGAGGAGCGCATCACCTTCAAGCTGCCCGGTGCGCTGGCGGGCGCGGGCGCCCAGGCGTAACCGACACTCCATGGCCGTCTATACCGAAGTCACGGACGAGGCGCTGTGCGCCTTCCTCGAAGCGTACCCGATCGGTGAGCTGGTGGCCTTCCGCGGCATCGCGGAAGGGGTGGAGAACTCCAACTACCAGCTCAAGACCACCGGCGGGGATTTCATCCTCACCCTGTACGAGAAGCGGGTGGACCCCACGGAGCTGCCCTGGTTCCTGGGGCTGATGCGCCATCTGGCGGCCCATGGGGTGGAATGCCCGCAGCCGGTCTCCGGCCGTGACGGAGAGGCGCTGCGTGAACTGGCCGGCCGCCCCGCCGCCATCTGCACCTTCCTGCCGGGCGTCTGGCCGCGCCGGGTGCGCGGCGAGCACGCGGCCCCGCTCGGCGATGCGCTGGCCGGGCTGCATCTGGCCGGGCAGGGCTATGCCGCCACCCGCGCCAATGCCCTGGGCCCGCTGGGCTGGCAGCCGCTGCTGGGCCTGTGCCGCAAGGATGGCGACAGCGTGCAGCCCGGGCTGATCGCGGAGCTGGACGCGGCCCTTGCCGGCATCCTGGCCGCCTGGCCCGCACCGGGCAGCCTGCCCGAGGGCCACATCCACGCCGACCTGTTCCCGGACAACGTCTTCTTCCTGGAGGACGAGGCCGGCAAGCCGCGCATCTCCGGGTTGATCGACTTCTATTTCGCCTGCACGGACCTGCTGGCCTATGACCTGGCCGTGTGTCTGAACGCCTGGTGCTTCGAGCCGGATTATTCCTTCAACGTCACCCGCGCCTCGGCCATGATCCGCGCCTATTCGGCCCGCCGCCCGCTGCTGCCGGCGGAGCGCGCGGCGCTGCCGGTGCTGTGCCGCGGCGCCGCCCTGCGCTTCCTGCTGACGCGGCTGTTCGACTGGGTGAACACGCCGCCCGGCGCCATGGTCACCCGCAAGGACCCGCTGGAATACATGCGCAAGCTGCGCTTCTTCCTGTCGGCCGAAACCCCGGAGGCGATCGGTGGCTGAGGAAGAAGGGCAGGTCGTCGAGATCTGGACCGATGGCGGCTGCAAGCCCAACCCCGGCCCCGGCGGCTGGGCGGCCGTGCTGCGCTTCGGCGCGCATGAGCGGGAATTGTCGGGCCACCACCCGGCCACGACCAACAACCGCATGGAACTGACCGCGGCCTGCGAGGCGCTGGAGGCGCTGAAGCGCCCCTGCCGCGTCATCATCCACACCGACAGCGAATATGTCCGCAACGGGATGGAGCGCTGGATCAAGGGCTGGGTGCGCAACAACTGGCGCAACGCGGCCAAGGACCCGGTGGCGAACATGGAGATCTGGCAGCGGCTGCTGGCCGCCGCCAAGCCTCACCAGATCGAATGGCGCTGGGTGAAGGGCCATTCGGGCGACGAGATGAATGAGCGCGTGGACCAGATGGCCACCGCCGCGCGGCAACGGGGGTAGCCGCCCCGCCGCACCCGTGGTTCCATCCCGCCAAACACGGGAAACGGCACGATGACAGCGGTCAAGGCACTGGTTTTCGACGTATTCGGCACGGTGGTGGACTGGCGCTCCGGCGTCGCCCGCGCGCTGAAGCCGTTTCTGGTGGCGCATGGGCGCCCCGAGATGGACCCCTTCGCCCTGGCCGATGCCTGGCGCAAGCAATACCAGCCCGCCATGGAGGAAGTGCGCAGCGGCCGGCGGGAGTTCACGCGCCTGGACGTTCTGCACCGGGAAAACCTGGAAAAGGTGATGCAGGCCGCCGGCATCGATGCCGCGCCCGCCGATCTGGACGCGCTGAACCTGGCCTGGCATGCGCTGGACCCCTGGCCCGACGTGCTGCTGGGCCTGTACCGGCTGAAGCGCAAGTTCTTCCTGGCGCCGCTGTCCAACGGCAACATCCTGCTGCTGGCCAACATGGCCAAGCGCGCCGGCCTGCCCTGGGACGCCATCCTGGGTGCCGAGCCCGCCCGCGCCTACAAGCCCGACCCGCGCGCCTACCTCAACACCGCCGAGATCCTGGGCATCAAGCCGCATGAACTGTGCCTGGTGGCCGCCCATAACGGAGACCTGCGCGCGGCGCGCAAGGCGGGGCTGGCCACGGCCTTCATCCCGCGCCCGACCGAGCACGGGCCGGGCCAGACCATCGACTTGGTGGCGGAGGACCCGTGGGACTGGGTTGCCGCGGATTTCCAGGACCTGGCGGAAAAAACGGGGGCCTAGAAAATGGGGGCCTAGGCCCCCACCACCTTCTGGTTCTGCTCGCCCAGCCCCGCGATGCCCAGGCGCATCGTCTGGCCGGGCTTCAGGAAGACGGGGGCGGGCTTCATCCCCATCCCCACCCCGGGCGGGGTGCCGGTGAAGATAATGTCGCCCGGATGCAGGGTGATGAAGCGGCTGACATAGCTCACGATCTGCTTCACGCCGAAGATCATGGTGGCGGTGCTGCCGGTCTGCATGCGCTGGCCGTCCACATCCAGGAACATGGGCAGGGCCTGCGGGTCCGGCAACTCGTCCTTCGTCACCAGCCAGGGGCCGACGGGGCCGAAGCTGTCGCAGCCCTTGCCCTTGTCCCAGGTGCCGCCGCGCTCCAGCTGCCATTCGCGCTCCGACACGTCATTGCCGACGGCATAGCCCGCGACATGATCGAGCGCCGCATCCTCGGAAACCCCGCGCGCGGTGGTGCCGATGATGATGCACAGCTCCACCTCCCAGTCGGTCTTGCTGCTGCCCCGGGGGATGATCACGTCGTCGTCCGGGCCGCAGAGCGCACCGTTCGCTTTGAGGAACAGGATGGGTTCTTTGGGAATCGGCATGCCGGCCTCCGCGGCGTGGTCGGCATAGTTCAGGCCGATGCACAGCAGCTGCTTCATGCCCGATACGGGCGGGCCCAGCCGGGGGCGCCCCGCGACGGCCGGCAGGCTGGACGGGTCCAGCGCCGCCAGGCGCTTCAGCCCCTCCGGCGACAGCACGCTGCCCGCGATGTCGGGCACGATGCCCGAGAGGTCGCGGATGGTGCCGGAACTGTCCAGCATGCCGGGCTTTTCGAGGCCCGGCGGCCCGTAGCGCAGCAGTTTCATGTCGTTCTCCCCGTGAACTGGCGGTGGTTCAGCTTGCCAGGGCCGGGCCGCCGCGCAACCCGCCCCGTCTACACGTCCTGATTGTGTTCTGGATTGGAATTCGCGCTGCCCCATGTCAGCATATCGGCATGACCGATGAGCAGGGGCGGGACGACCCTTCCGATGGTCCGGTTGGGGCATTGCGCGAAGCACTGGCGAGGATCGAGGCCTCGGCCAGTTTCCGCGCGTCCCGTCAGGCCCGAACCTTGCTGCGCTACCTGGTCGAGAGCGCGCTGGCCGGCCATGCGGACCGCCTGAAGGGCTATACCGTCGCGGTCGAGGCGCTGGGCAAGCCGGCGGATTTCGATTCGGCCGCCGACCCGGGCGTTCGCGTCGCCATGCGCCGGCTGCGCCTGCTGCTGGAGGACTACTATGCGCGGGAAGGGGCGGCGGACCCTCATCGCATCGCCCTCGAACCCGGCAGCTATGTTCCCCGCCTGCTGCCGGGGGCAGCCCCGCCCGACCCCGCACCCGCGCTGCCCGAGTCCGCGCCGCCCGAATCCGGGCCGCCAGAAGCCGAAGCGCCGCCGCTTGCCGCGATGGCCCTGCCGGCACCGGCGCGGCGCCGCGGCTTCGCCGCCATCGCCCTCTCCGCCCTGGGCGCGATCGGCATGCTGGGCGCGCTGGCGGCGGTGGGCGTCCTGCTCCTGGCGCCTGCGGGCTCGCGGCATCTCTCCTTCACCGCCAATGGCGCCCTGCTGGTGCGGCAGACCGAGAACCTGCATCCGCCCAAGACCGAGCCGCCGGCAGACCTGCGCCCGCTGCTGATCGTGGACCCGCTGGTGGTCGACGACCCGGCGCAGTCAACCCAGGCGGCAGCCTTCGCCGAGACCCTGCGAACGGGGCTTGCCCGCTTCAGCGAGATCACCGTCCGGGTCGGCCTGCCGGAAAAGCAGGACGCGCAATACCGCCTGCGGGGGCGGATGCTGCAGGACGGCGCGGTGCGGCTCGAACTGCTGGAGGTGAATGCCGGGCTGGTGCTGGCCATCTTCGACGGCGCCACGACATTGGGTGAGCACGGCCAGGCCGTGGCGCGTTTCATCGTCACCTCGCTGGCGCAGCCCTATGGGCTGATCCTGGGCCGGGAGCGCGCGCGGCTGGGCAACCGCCAGGAGGTGACAGGCTTCTCCTGCCTGCTGCTGGTCGCGGATTACTGGCGCAACTACGATGTCGCGGCGCTTCCCCGCCTGGATGCGTGCCTGCACCGATCCATCGAGGCCGACCCCGCCGAGCCCGCCTTCCTGGCCGGTCTGGCGCTGATGCGGCTGGAGGCCTATCGCCTGTCGACGCCGGGGCAGGAGGAGGGCAGGCGCGCGACCCTCGACGAAGCCTATGCGCTGGTCCGCCGGGCAGCCGACATGGCGCCCTTCGATGCGCGGATCAGGCAGGCGCTGGGGGCCGTGCACTACATCCGCGGCGACATGGAGACGGCAATTTCGGCGCTGCGGCGCGCCCGGCAGCTCAACCCCTTCGATCCGGACATCGCGGCGGATCTCGCCTCGCGCCTGCTGGGGCGGGGCCAGGTGGAGGAGGCCCGTGACCTGCTGCTCGAAGCCTGCCGCTATGCGACCGCGCGGCCGGCCTGGATGAACTTCTTCCTGTTCCTGGCCGAGCTGCTCTCCGGCAACATGGCCGGGGCGGTGGAGCGCGCGGACCGGCTGACGGAGACGGGCTTCGTGCTGAACCAGGTGGCGCGGCTGATCGGGGCCCGGCTGCAGCATGACGAGGCGGCGGTGCGCCGCTGGCGACGCGCCCTGGCCGAACGTGACCCCCTGTGGCTCAACGATCCGGCGGAACTTCTGCGGCGCCGCTTCCCCTCGGCCGAGGTCGTGAACGCTTTGTCACAATTCATGCTGGAAGAGGCGCCCGGCGCCCCTGTAACGCTCGTCAGGGGGCGCCCGGCCGCGCCTGCATGTCTTAACGAACCGCAATCCTGAATTCCTACGAAAGCCTCAGGTAACGGTAACGGCCGAGCAGGATACTTCCGCACTATATGCCAGGGGACGATTTCGCCTGCTTGTGAGGTCGGACTCTTTGCTTCAGGCAGCAGGATGCGTGTTATGGCGGTCAGGAAGACTGGTAAGGCGAGCGGGTCGCCGCCCATCATTGATGAAAGGCGGATGGCCGAAAGTGTCGCGGAGATGTTCTACACCGCGCATGACATGATGGGCTCACGCGATACCGACGAGTTTCAGCGCGGCCGGGCCATACTCCGGCAGGCGCGGCTGGCCAGCCTGCAGATGGACCTGCGGATGAGCAGCCGGCGCAGCTATCACTGACCGGGGGCTCGCCCCCGGCGATATTCAGCCCTCGTCGCGCAGGCGCAGCAATTCGCGCAGCAGCCCCTCGGTGCTGCTGTCATGCGCACCGGTGGCGGGCTCGCCCAGTTCCAGCTCCTTCAGCAGCGGGCCGGCAAGCTGCTTGCCCAGCTCCACGCCCCACTGGTCGAAGGGGTTGATGCCCCACAGCGCGCCCAGCGTCGCCACCTTGTGCTCATACAGCGCGATGAGCTGCCCGAAGGAGAAGGGGTCGAGCCGCGGCAGCAGGATGCTCGTGCTCGGCCGGTCACCGGGGAAGATGCGGTGCGGCAGCAGGCGCTCGATGGTGGCGGCGTCGGCGCCGGCCTTTTCCATCTCGGCACGCACCGTGGCCTCGTCCTTGCCCGAGAGCAGGCCTTCAGCCTGGGCCAGGCCGTTGGCCAGCAGGATGCGGTGGTTTTCCGCCCAGGGGTGGTCCGGGCGCGCGATCAGGATGAAGTCGACCGGCACCGGCTCCGTGCCCTGGTGCACCAGCTGCATGAAGCTGTGCTGGGCAGAGGTGCCGGGCTCACCGAACACCACCGGGCCAGTGGCGCGGCCCACGGGCGCGCCCTCCAGCGTCACGCGCTTGCCCAGGCTCTCCATCTCCAGCTGCTGCAGATGGGCGGGCAGGCGGCGCAGGCGTTCGTCATAAGGCAGCACGGCACGGCGGGAATAGCCCAGCGCATTGACGTGCCAGACCTCCACCAGCGCCAGCAGCACGGGCAGGTTCTTCTCCAGCGGCGCCTTCAGGAAGTGCAGGTCCATGGCGCGCGCGCCGGCCAGCATGCGCTGGAAGGTGTCCCAGCCGAGCGCGAGGGCCAGCGACAGCCCGATGGCCGACCACAGAGAGAAGCGCCCGCCGACATAATCGCCGAAGGGGAAGACGCGCTCGGAGGGGATGCCGAATTCGGCGCACGCCACGAGGTTGGTGGACAGTGCGGCCATATGGCTCGCGGCACCGGCCTCACCCAGCGTCTCGGCCAGCCAGCCCTTCACCAGCCGGGCATTGGCCATCGTCTCCTGCGTGGTGAAGGTCTTGGAGGAGACGAGCACCAGCGTGCGCTTCGGGTCCATGGTGGCCAGCAGGGCGCGCCAGCCATGGCCGTCCACATTGCCCAGATGCAGCGCGACCATGGGCGATGCCGGGTTGATCAGCGCGCGGGTCGCCATCACGGGCCCCAGGTCGCTGCCGCCGATGCCGATGTTCAGGACGTGGGTGAAACGTTCCCCCGTGGCGCCGCGGATCGCCCCGCCATGCACCGCCTGGGTGAAGGCATGCATGCGCGCGAAGGTGGCCTGGATCTCGGCCTGGACGGCCGCGCCGCCTGCTCCGGTGGTGGAACCTGAGGGCGCGCGCAGCGCCATGTGCAGGGCGCGCCGGCGCTCGGTCGCGTTGACCAGTGCGCCTTCCGACAGGCCGCTGCGCCATTCCTCGACCTTCGCCGCACGGGCCAGGTTCAGCAGGGCCGCCATCGCGCCTTCGTCGATGGAGGTCTTGCTGATGTCCAGCAGCAGGTTGTCGGCACTGAAGGAGTAGCGCTCGAACCGCTTGGGGTCGGCCGCGAACAGAGGCCTTATGGAGGCGGGTGAAGTGCCGTCTGCACGGGGCGTGCGGCCAGCGGCTTCAACCGCCTTCCAGGCTTCTGCATAGATGTCGTTCATCGCGGGCGACCTTACAGGCCAACCGGCTGCCCGGCTACCACCACCCTCAACGGAGAAGCACCGAATTGCCGCGCGGCCGCCGCCACATCGGCCACGGTCAGCGCGGAAAGCCGCGCGGGCCGGCCCTGCAGCCAGGCGGGGGTGCGGTTGTTCTGCATCAGGCTGAGCAGGCCGCCCGCGATGCGCCGGCTGTCGCTGAACTGCAGCGGCAGCGTGCCGTTCAGGTAGTCCACCGCCTCCTCCAACTCCGACGCCAGGGGGCCGTCGGCGGCCATGCGGGCCCAGATCTCACGCGTCAGGCCCAGCATCTCGGCCACGCGGGCGTTGTCGGTGCTGGCCTGGCCCAGCACCACGGCCCGGCCGAACACCACATCCAGCCCCGCGCCGATACCGTAGGTCAGGCCGCGTTCCTCACGCACCTGGCGCATCAGGCGCGAGGAGAAGCCGCTGCCGCCCAGGATTCGCAGCGCGACCTGCGTGGCTTCCCAGCGCGGGTCGTCGGGCAGGGGGCCTTCCTGGCCGAACATGACCGAGGATTGCGGCGCCGGGCGGTGTTCGACCACCGGCGCGAAATCCGCCATGGCCGGCAGGGAGGGCAGGGGCGCCGGGGCCTGGGCGGGAAGTCCGGCGAACATCTCGCGCAGCAGGGCGCGCAGCTCATCCTCGGTGATGGCGCCGGCGGCGCCCACCAGCACGCCGTCGCGGCGCAGCTGGGCCGAAAGCCCTTGCAGCAGCGCCTCTCGGGGAATGGCGGCCAGGCTGTCCGGCGTGGCGGAGCGCCCGGCCGGATGGCCCGGATAGGCCGCGGCCCAGAAGGCGCGGTTGGCGGCGCCCCGCGGCGTTTCGATGGCCTGGCGCACGGCCACGATGCTGCGCGCGCGCACCCTGTCCAGGTCAGGCGCATCCAAACGAGGCGCGGTCATGGCCAGCTTGGCCAGGCGCACCGCCTCCGGCAGCGAATCGCGCAGCGCGCGGAACCCGCCCGAGGCGGTGTCCCGCCCCGCGCCGAATTGCAGCACGATGCCGTTGTCACGCGCGGCATCGGTGAAGGCCAGGTGGTTCAGCTCACCCGCGCCCTCGGTCAGCATGGCGAAGGCGAGGGCCATGCGGCCCACCTGCTCCGGCGCATCCAGCGCGGCCCCGCCCTGCCAGCTCCATTCCAGGGAGACGACGGGGACGGACTGGTCCTCGACCAGCCAGGCGGTGATGCCGCCCTCGCGGATCACGCGGATGGGCAGGGCGAAGGCGGCGCGCGGCGGCAGGGAGGCGGTGTCGGTCGCGTTCGGGATCATGCGGGCAGCAGCCAGCCGGAGGTCGTGAGCGGGTTCACCAGCACGGCGCGAGCGGCCTCGTTCACCTGGGCGGTCGTCACGGCCCGCAGCTTGTCGGGCCAGTGCTCCACATCCTCGAGCGGCAGGCCGATGGCCAGCGCGCCGCCCAGCATGCGCGGCGCCGCACCCAGCCCGTCGAGAGCCAGCATCGCGCCCGCCGTCAGCTGGCGGATGGAGCGCGAGACCTCGGCCTCCGTCGCGCCGTCCTGGGCGATGCGGGCGATCTCGGCATTGGCCGCCTGTTCCAGCGCCTCTCGGGTGTTGGGCGCGCGCAGCGTGGCGGCGACGGTGAAGATGCCGGCACCCACCACATCCGAATCGTAGCCGGCACCGGCGGAGACAGCCAGGCCGCTCTCGACCAGCGCCTTGTGCAGCCGGGAACCCGTGCCCCCGCCCAGCACATGGGACAGCACCTCCAGCGGCCAGGCATGGCGCTTCTCGCCCCAGGTGGCCGAGGGCGCCGCGATGGCGCGGGTGAAGCTCGCCTCCCGCGTCGCGGGGCTCGTCTGCTCGATGCGGGGCATGCCGGGGGCGGCCGGAATATCGCCCCGCGCGCGGGGGGTGAAGGCGCGGGCCGGCACCTTGGCATAGGTCTGGTCCACCAGCTCCCGCAGCTGGTCCTCGGTCACGTCGCCGGCCACCACCAGCGTCGCGTTGCCGGGGGCATAGCGGGCGCCGAAGAAGGCCAGCATGTCATCGCGGGAGATCGCGCGGATCTCCTCCTCCCAGCCGATGATGGGGCGGCCGCGCCAATGCTGGCGGCCCCACATGGCGGCGTCGAAGCTCTCACGGAACTTGCTGCGCGGCTGGCTTTCCACCACCTGGCGGCGTTCCTCCAGCACCACGCTGCGCTCGGCTTCGAACTCGGCCGGGTTGAACAGCGGGCCCGCCATGCGGTCCGCCTCCATGCGCATCACCAGCGCGAGGCGCGATGATTCGACATGCTGGTAATAGGCCGTGACGTCGCGGCTGGTGAAGGCGTTGTCCTGCCCGCCCTGGCGGGCGACGAGGCGGGAGAAATCCCCGCTCGGCACGTTGCCGCTGCCCTTGAACATCATGTGTTCCATGAAGTGGGCGACGCCGCCGATCCCCTGCGGGTCCTCTCCGGCGCCGGCGCCGTAGAACACGTAATGCGCCACCAGCGGGGCGCGGTGGCTTTCGGCCAGCACCACGCGCAGCCCGTTCTCCAGCCGCCACTGCTTGGCGCCGAAGATCGGTCTTCCGAGGCTGTTCGAGGGCTGCTGGGCACGGGCGGGCGGAGTATCGGCCGCGATGGCGGCGGCCAGGGGCAAAGCAGAAATGGCGGTGCGTCTCGTCACGGGCATGAGGGCACAATGTGGGCGCGGTGGCGGCCGTTGGGAAGGGTTATCGCCCAAACCGCCCTTGCGGCGGCGGCGGGCCGGGTTCTAACTCCGCGCGGGAGGGTTTCATGCGCGTCATCATCATCGGCGGCGGGATAGGCGGGCTCACGGCCGCGCTTTCCCTGCACGCCGCCGGCATCGACGTCGAGGTGTTCGAGGCGGTGCGCGAGATCCGCCCCCTCGGCGTCGGCATCAACGTGCTGCCCCATGCGGTGCGGGAACTGACGGAGCTGGGCCTGGCGCCGCTGCTGGCCGAGACCGGCATCGCGACGCAGGAACTGCGCTACATCACCGCCCATGGCCAGGAGATCTGGCGCGAGCCGCGCGGGCTGGCCGCCGGCTATCACTGGCCGCAATACAGCATCCATCGCGGCCGGCTGCACATGCTGCTGCTGGTCGAGGCACGGGCGCGGCTGGGCGCCTGGCGGGTGCATACCGGCTGCCGGCTGGAGCGGGTGGAGCATGATGCCCATGGCGTCACCGCCTATTTCGCCGATGGCCTGGTCGCGCGCGCAGACGTGCTGGTGGGCGCCGACGGCATCCATTCCGCCGTGCGCGCCCAGCGCCTGCCGGATGAAGGGGCGCCGCGCTGGAAGGGGGCCGTGCTGTGGCGCGCCACCTCTGTCGCGCCGCCCTTCCTGGGGGGCGCCACCATGATCCAGTGCGGCCACCACGACCTGAAATTCGTCTGCTATCCCATCGCCAACCACCAGGACGGCACGCAGCTGATCAACTGGATCGCGGAACGCGTGCTGCCCGCCGACACGGCCTGGAACCGTGAGGACTGGAACCGCCAGGGCAGGCTGGAGGACGTGATCCCGCATTACCGCGACTGGGTGTGGCCCTGGCTCGACGTGCCCGCGCTGATGGCGCGCGCCGAGGCCGTCTACGAGTTCCCGATGGTGGACCGCGACCCGTTGCCCAGCTGGAACGAGGGGCGCGTGACGCTGCTGGGCGATGCCGCCCACCCCATGTACCCGATCGGCTCCAACGGTGCCTCCCAGGCCATTCTCGACGCGCGGGTGCTGGCCATGCATCTGGGCCGCTGCCAGGGCGACTGGGCGGCGGGGCTCGCGGCCTATGACGCCGCGCGCCGGCCGCCCACCGCGACACTGACTCTCGCGAACCGGGCGCTGGGGCCCGACGTGATCCTGGAACGCGTGCATGAACGCGCGCCGGACGGCTTCACCGACCTGGAGGCCGTGATCAGCCGCCAGGAACTGGCCGAGACGGCCAACCACTACAAGAAACTCGCGGGCTTCGACCCCGCGCTGCTGAATGAGAGGGAGAGCTTCACGCCATGACGATCGCCGCCATCGGGTTGGGCAGCATGGGGCAGGGGGCCGCGCGGTCCCTGCTGAAGGCGGGGCATGCCGTGGTGGGCGTGGACCCCAGCCCCGCAGCCCGCGCCGCCTTCGAGCAGGCAGGCGGCACCGCCGTGGCACGCGCGGCCGACATCCCCCAGGGCACGACCGCCGTGCTGGTGCTGACCGTCAACGCGGCCCAGGCCCGAGCCTCCCTGTTCGGGCCAGAGGGCTGCGCGCCCCGCCTGGCCCCTGGCGCGATCCTCATCGTCTCAGCCACCATGGCGCCGGCCGACGCCCGTGCGCTGGCCGCCGACGCCGCGGCCCAGGGCCTGCTCTATCTCGACGCGCCCGTCTCCGGCGGGTCCAAGGCCGCCAATGCCGGCACCATGACCGTGATGGCCAGCGGGCCCGAGGCCGCCTTCGCCGCCGCCGCGCCGGTGCTGGACGCGGTGGCCGCCAAGGTCTGGAAGCTGGGCGCCGAAGCCGGCCTCGGCGCCACCATGAAGGTCACGCACCAACTGCTGGCCGGCGTGCACATCGCCGTCGCGGCCGAGGCCATGGCCCTTGCCATCAAGGCCGGCCTGGACCCCGAGCAGGTCTACGGCGTCGTCACCGGCGCCGCCGGCAACAGCTGGATGTTCGAGAACCGCATGGCCCATGTCCTGGCCGGCGACGAAACCCCGCACTCCGCCGTCAACATCTTCGTCAAGGACCTGGGCCTGGTCGAAGCCATGGCGCGCGACGCCCAGTCCCCCGTGCCGCTCGCCGCCCAGGCGATGCAACTGTTCATCGCCGCCGCCGCCCAAGGCCACGGCGGCAAGGACGACGCCTTCGTCATCCGCGCCTACCAGGCGATGACGGGCATCAAGCTGCCTGGAGAGGGGTGAGGCTGGACCGGGGCTCTGCCCCGGACCCCGCCAAAGGGCTTTGCCCCTTGGATCCCCACCAAAGGCCGAAAGGCCTTTGGAAACCGATAGCCGAAAGGGCGAGGAGGGGCGGATAGCGACCGATGGGCCAAGAGGGCGCCTGGTGCCCCTCCTCGCCCTTTCGGATAACTCCTGGGTTCCAAGGGTCGTCACGACCCTTGGCGGGCGTCCAGAGGGCGGAGCCCTTTGGTGGGGGCCTGGGGGCGAAGCCCCCGGTCCGACCTCACCCGTTCTTCAGCAGCCTGGCGGCCTTCACCGCGAAGTAGGTCAGGATGCCGTTGCAGCCGGCGCGCTTGAAGGCCATCAGGGCTTCCATCATCGCGCGGTCGTGGTCCAGCCAGCCGCGTTCCACGGCGGCCATGATCATCGAGTATTCGCCGCTGACCTGGTAGGCGTAGGTCGGCACGCCGAAGGTGGTGCGCACGCGGTGGACGATGTCCAGGTAGGGCAGGCCGGGCTTCACCATCACCATGTCGGCGCCTTCCTGGATGTCCAGGGCAACCTCGCGCAGGGCTTCGTCGCTGTTGGCGGGGTCCATCTGATAGGTCTTCTTGTCGCCGATCAGCTGGCCCAGGCTGCCCACGGCATCCCGGAAGGGCGAGTAGAAGCCAGAGGCGTATTTGGCGGCATAGGACATGATCTTGGTGTGGATCAGCCCCTGGGCGTCCAGTGCCGCGCGGATGGCGCCGATGCGCCCGTCCATCATGTCCGACGGCGCGATGACGTCCACGCCGGCCTTGGCCATCGTCACGGCCATCTCGCACAGGATGGCGACGGTGTCCTCGTTATGGACGTATCCGTCGCGCAGCACGCCGTCATGGCCGTGGTCGGTGTAGGTATCGAGCGCCACGTCGCCGATGACGCCGAGCGTGGGGTGGGCGGCCTTCAGCGCGCGGGCAGCGGAACAGATCAGGTTGTTCTCGTCCAGCGCGCGCGTGCCTTCGGGGTCGCGCTGCTCGGCCGGCGTGTAGGGAAAGAGGGCCACGGCCGGGATGCCGAGGGCCACGGCCTCGGCCACATGCTCCGCCACCAGGTCCACAGAGACGCGGATCTGCCCCGGCATGGTGTCCACCGGCACGCGGCGGTTCTCGCCTTCGCAGATGAAGATCGGCCAGATCAGGTTGGAGGGCGCCAGGACGTTCTCGGCGGTCAGCGCCCGGGTCCAGGCGTCGCGGCGGTTGCGGCGCAAGCGCGTGTTGGGGAAGGAGCCGAGCGGGATCATGGCACTACCTCACGGAATGGGGCGGGCGACCGGCCCGCCCCTTCGGATTACGCCG
This sequence comes from Rhodovarius crocodyli, assembly GCF_004005855.1. Lineage (GTDB taxonomy): Bacteria > Pseudomonadota > Alphaproteobacteria > Acetobacterales > Acetobacteraceae > Rhodovarius > Rhodovarius crocodyli. The sequence goes on along the minus strand of NZ_SACL01000005.1, from coordinate 37,923 downwards.
CCGCCCCCGCCTTCTCAAGCCAGGGCCTGCTCAAGATCAGCCAGGATATCGTCGATATGCTCGATGCCGATCGAGAGCCGGACGTAGCCCGGTGTCACGCCGGCCATGGCCTGTTCCTCGACCGAAAGCTGGCTGTGGGTGGTGGTGGCGGGGTGGATCGCCAGGCTGCGCGCGTCGCCGATATTGGCCACGTGGTAGAACATCTTCAGCTTCTCGATGAAGCTCTTGCCGGCCTCGACCCCCGCCTTCAGCTCGAAGCCCAGCAGGGAGCCGTAGCCGCCCTTCAGCGTGGCCGCGCGGCGCGCGGCTTCGCCGGTGGCCAGCGACGGGTGGATCACCTTGGCCACCTTGGGGTGCCCGGCCAGGTATTTCGCGACCTTCACGGCGTTCTCATTGTGGCGTTCGACGCGCAGCGGCAGCGTCTCCAGCCCCTGGATGAACATGAAGGCGTTGAAGGGGGCCATGGGCGCGCCGATGTCGCGCAGCAGGCAGGTGCGCATGCGGATGATGTAGGCGATGGGGCCGAGCGGCTTCACCGCCTGGGTCCAGACCGCGCCGTGATAGCTGGGATCGGGCTTGTTCAGCGTGGGGAAGCGGTCGCCCCAGGCTTCCCAGTCGAAATTGCCGCCGTCGATCACGATGCCGCCGATGCTGGTGCCGTGCCCGCCGATCCATTTGGTGGTGGAGTGCATGACCACTGCGGCGCCGAGTTCCAGCGGCTTGCAGATGATGGGCGCCGCCGTGTTGTCCATGATGAGCGGGATGCCCATCTCGCGGCCCATCGCCGCGACCTCGGCGATCGGGAACACCTCCAGCTTCGGGTTCGGCAGGGTCTCGCCATACCAGCAGCGGGTGCGGTCGTCGGATGCCTTCCTGAACGCCGCGGGGTCGGCCGGGTCCACGAAGCGGACCTCGATGCCGAACTGCTTCAGCGTGTTCGCGAACAGGTTCCAGGTGCCGCCATAGATGTTGGTGGAGGAGACGATGTTGTCCCCCGCCTCGCACAGGTTCAGCACGCAGAAGGTGCTGGCCGCCTGGCCAGAGCCCAGCGCCAGGGCCGCCACGCCCCCTTCCAGCGCGGCCACGCGGGTTTCCAGCGCGTCGCAGGTGGGGTTCATGATGCGGCTGTAGATGTTCCCCAGCTCCTGCAGGGCGAACAGGCGGGAGGCATGGCCCGTGTCCTGGAACTGGAAGCTGGTGGTCTGGTGGATCGGCACGGCCACGCTGCCGGCCGTCGGGTCCGCGCGGTGGGAGCCGCCGTGCAGGGCAATCGTCTCCGGCTTGGTATAGGCCATGGCTTCCTCTCCTTCTGGTTGCGCGGACGATGCCATTCGCGGCCCGGCGGTGGAAGCACTTGCTTGAATGATGCCCGCTGCGCGAGGCTGCGCGGATGCGCCATCTCGCCCTGTTGATCCTGCTGCTGCATGCGGCCCCCGCCCTGGCCATGCGCCAGAGCACCGTCGAGTTGCCCGGACCGCCCGGCGTGACGCTGCGTGCGGAGCTGTACCTGCCCGACGGGCCGGTCACGGGCCCCGCCGTGCTGGGCATGCACGGCTGCGCGGGGTTCCGCCGGCCGGATGGCCAGGTCTCGGCGCTGTATCGCGAATGGGCGCGGCTGCTGACCGGGCAGGGCCATGCGGTGCTGCTGCCCGACAGCTTCGGCAGCCGCGGCCAGGGCGAGCAATGCACCCGGCGCGAGCGCGCGATCCTGCCTGGGCGGGAACGCCGGGCCGATGCCATCGCCGCCGCGCGATGGCTGGTGGCCCAGCCCTTCGGCGGCCCGGGCGTGGTGATGATGGGCTGGTCCCATGGCGGCAGCACGGTGTTGTGGACCGCGAACAACCCCGAAGGCGCGCCGATCCTGGCCTATGTGGCGATGTATCCGGGCTGCGGCGTACCGAACCGCCTGGCGTCCTGGAACACGGCCGCGCCGATGCTGCTGCTGATCGGGGAGGCCGATGACTGGACGCCCGCCTGGACCTGCCAGCAGCTGGCCGGGCGCTTCCCGGACCGCATCGCCTATCACGCCTATCCCGGCGCCTATCACGGCTTCGATGCGCCCAATGCCCCGATCAGGGTGCGGACGGGGCTGGCCTATACGGCGGGCAACAACGGCCAGGCGCATCTGGGCACCGACCCGGCGGCGCGGGAGGACGCGATGCGGCGGGTGGCGGCTTTTGTCGCGGGTGTGCGCCCTTAGGGCCTTACCCGGCGAAGCGCGCGAATTCCTTCACCAGCGCGCGGTAGATGTCGCGCCGGAACTCCACCGTCAGCTCCGGCAGTTCCTCAAGCCTGGCCCAGCGCCAGGCGTCGAATTCCGGGTGCGGGTCCTGGTCCAGCCGGATCTCGGCGTCGCTGCCCAGGAAGCGCAGGGCGAACCATTTCTGGGTCTGGCCGCGATACTTGCCGCGCAGCGCCTTGCCGACGAGATGCGCGGGCAGGTCGTAGTGCAGCCATTCGGGATGTTCAGCCAGGATCTCGGCGCGGTCGGTGCCGATTTCCTCCTTCAACTCCCGCAGCACGGCCTCGGCGGGGTTCTCGCCCTCATCCAGCCCGCCCTGCGGCAGCTGCCATGCCTCGGCACCCGGCAGGTCTGCCCGGCGGGCGACCAGCACCCGGCCCTCGGCGTTGAACAGCACGGCACCCACATTGGGGCGGTAAGGCAGATCCGACATGGCCCGGGTGTAGCAGCCGCGGGCTACGGCGTCACTTCGGGGCGGCGGATCAGCGAGGATGCGGGCACCAGCACGGCGCCCCGTTCCTCCAGGCTGCGGCTCCAGGCCTCTACGCGGTCGACCAGCACCGGGGTGGGGTCGCCGATCAGGCCCATGGCGCTGCCGCGCTCCCGCGCCAGGCGTTCCAGCGCGCCCAGCTTCATGTCGATCTCGGTGCGGGTGGCGGGCTCATCCACCACCACATCCACGGTGCGGCCCCAGGCGCGGTCGGGGTTGCGGGCGCCGGGGCGCGCATCGAGGAACAGCAGCCCGCGCCGGCGCAGATGTTCCTGCAGCGTGCCGAAGGGCTCGCTGAGCGCGGCATAGCGTTCGCCCCGCAGCGCGCCCAGCGCGCCCACGGCACCGACATAGCCCTGGAAGCGCGACAGCACCCACAGCAGGCGTTCCTCGTTCTGCGCGGGCGAGAGCCGGGTCAGCAGCGCGCGGTCGCCGGGGTCGTTGGCGGGATAGCCGTTGGGTTCCAGCGGCAGGGAGACGAGGAATTCCATGCCACGGCCGCGCGCGCGGTCCAGCAACCCGCCGGGGCGCGGGGCATAGGGGTTGATGGCCAGGGTGGCCTGCGCGGGCAGCCGGTCGATCGCCTGTTCGCTGAGCACGGCATTCATGCCGAGCCCGCCAACGACGAGCGCGATGCGCGGCCGCGTCTCGGCGCGGCCCGGGCCGGGGCGGGCGTAGAAGCGGATGGAGGTGCGGCCATCCACCGCGATGCGCGGCACCGGGCCGAAGGGGCCGGCCTCCAGCAGGGCGGGATCGGCGGCGGGGATGGTGCCGGGGGCAGGGTCCGCCGCCGGGGGCGGCGCCGCCTCCGCGACCGGCGCCGGAGAGGGGGCGGCGGGCGCTGCCTCGGGCACGGGTTGCGGCGGAAGTGACAGCTCGGCGACCACCGGCGGGGCCGGCGGCCCCATTACGGCCAGCGTGCCGAACAGCCCGCCCGAGGCCAGCAGCACCAGCAGCCAGTACAGGCCCAGGAGCTGCCAGCCGCGGCGGTTCACCCCGGCCGTCGTCTGCAAGCCTGCCTCAGCGCTGGGCGCGGCGCAGGGTGGTGCCGGGCGGCAGGGCGCGGATCAGGGTCAGCGCCTGCTGCAGCTGGAAGTCGGTTTCCGGCTTGGTGGGGTCGAAGGCGGGCGCATTCTCGGCCGGCTCGGCCTGGACGCGCTCCGCCACGCCCTGGGGCAGGTTCAGCGGCGGCAGCTGCACGGCGTTCGGCGCCACGCCGCCCTCGTTGCGCAGGGACCGGCGCAGGTCGGCCTCGCGCTCACGCTGGCGGGCATTGTCGTCGCGGCTGGCGCGCACCTCGATGTCCGGCTCGATGCCGGTGTTCTGGATGCTGCGGCCCGAGGGCGTGTAGTAGCGCGCGGTCGTCAGCCGGATCGCGCCGTTGGAGCCCAACGGCATCACGGTCTGCACCGAGCCCTTGCCGAAGCTGCGCACGCCCATGACGATGGCGCGGCGGTGGTCCTGCAGGGCGCCGGCCACGATCTCGCTGGCCGAGGCGGAACCGGCATTCACCAGCACCACGATGGGCACGCCGCCGGTGATGTCGCCGGCGCGGGCGTTCCAGCGCTGCGCGTCCTCCGCGCGACGGGCGCGGGTGGAGACGATCTCGCCCTGTTCCAGCAGGTCGTCCGAGACCTGCACCGCCTGGTCCAGCAGGCCGCCCGGGTTGTTGCGCAGGTCCAGCACGATGCCGCGCAGGTTGCTGCCGCCCTGGCTGCGGATGGTCTGCACCGCGCGGCGCAGCGCCGTGTCGGTCTGCTCGTTGAAGGAGGACAGGCGGACATAGCCCACGTCGTTGCCTTCCATGCGGAAGCGCACGACCTGCGGGCGGATCACGTCGCGCACCACGGTCAGCTCGATGGGGGTGCGCTCACCCTCGCGCCGGATGGTCAGGCGCAGGGAGGAACCGCGCTCGCCGCGCATCTGGTCCACCGCTTCCTGCAGGGTCAGCCCCTGGGTGCTGGTGCCGTTCAGGTTGGTGATCAGGTCGCCGGGCTTGATGCCGGCACGCGCCGCCGGCGTGTCGTCGATCGGCGAGATGACCTTGATGTAGCCGTTCTCCTGCGTGACCTCGATGCCGAGGCCGCCGAACTCGCCGCGCGTCTGCACCTGCATGTCGCGGAAGTTGCGCGGGTTCAGATAGGAGCTGTGCGGGTCCAGGCCCGTGAGCATGCCGTTGATCGCGTTCTCGACCAAATCGCGGTCCTGGACGGGCTCGACATACTCGGCGCGGACGCGCTCGAACACATCGCCGAACAGGTTCAGCAGACGGTAGGTTTCGGCCCGTCCGCCTTCCTGCGCCCAGGCAGCCACCAGGGGGCCCGCCACGATGCCGGCACAGAAGGCGCCGGTGACGAGGGCGGTGGTGCCGAACTTGGCCTTGAAGGACATGCAGTCATTCCTTAGTTCCCCCCGGCGAACGACCGTCGGGAGGCGGGGGCTGGTAAAAGCGCAGTTTGGCGCGCGGCCACCACACTGCAACCTCTATAGAACACGGATTCCGGTGTTCCGGCGTCAAGAAATGTCTCAACGCCTGTCACCAGCCCGTTAAGCGGGCGCGGCGACCGTCTCGACCGAGGCTTCGAGCCCCAGCAGAATCGCCAGGACTTCCAGGCGGCGCAGCACCGATTCCCCGGCGAAAACACCCGAACCCTCACGCAGGCGCAGCACCACCCGGCGCGAATCCCGCACCAGCGCGGTGCCGGCCAGCAGCTCCATCACACCACCTGAGAGAGTGAAGGCCAGCCTGAGGGCCGCACCCAGCGTCTCCGCCTGGCGAAGCGCCGGGGAGGAGAGGAGGGAGCGCGCCTGGTCCAGGAAGGTAGCGGGCGGCTCGGCCTCGTATCGAAGCGCCACCGTCATGGCCAGGAAGGCGCGGGCGTGGTGGTCCAGCCCCACGCCATGCTGGCGCAGCACGCGGAAGAAGCTCTGTTCCGCGCGGTATTCCGGGTGGTCGTGGCTGCCGATGTCGCTGATGCGGGCGGCGGCCGAGACCAGCCGGGCATCCTGCGGGTTGTCGGCCAGTTCCAGCGGGCGCAGCCATTCCTCCAGCGCGGGCGGGAAGTCGGCATTGCGGCCGAAGGCATCCGCCAGCTCCTGCGTGGCCGACAGCAGCGGGTCGGCGTCGCGCAGCTCGGGCGGCAGCAGGCGGGCATACCAGCCCTCACGTAACCCGTTCGCGCTGAACACGGCGCGCGCCGCGCCCGAGGCGCGCAGCAGCCGGCGCATCGCCACCGCCGCGAAGGGCAGGTCCGACAGGCGCTTGCTGGGGGCGGAGGGCATGCGCTCCAGCGCGCGGCGCGGGGCGGACATCAGCACGCCCGCCAGGTCCCGCGCTTCCTCGCGGCGGATCGCGTAGTGATGCACGATCGCCAGCGGATAGCCGGTCTGCGCCATATGGATGCGCGCCATGGCGCGGAAAGTGCCGCCGACGGGGAACAGATCCGTGCCCGCGCACTGCTTCAGCCAGGGAACGGAGGCCAGTTCCTTCTCGACGATGCCGCGCGCCTTGGCCACGTCGCCGCCCGCGCGCTCGGCCAGCCGGATGGTGCCGAGCGGCAGGGACACGCTCTCGCGCATCTCGCCATCCACCAGCCGCACCAGTTCGAGCGACCCGCCGCCCAGATCGGCCAGCAGCCCGTTGGCCGCGGAAAAGCCCAGCAGCAGGCCATCGGCGGAAAGCCGTGCCTCAGCATCGCCCGAGAGCACCTGGACCGGCACGCCGGGCATGGCCTGTTCCAGCGCCTTGATGAATTCCGCGCCGTTGGTCGCATCGCGCACGGCGGCGGTGGCCAGGACCTGCACCGGGTCCGCCCCCATGCCGCGCGCCACGGCGTGATAGCGGCGCAGCACGGTCAGCGCCTGCGCCACCGCGGCATCGTTCAGCCGCCCGGTCGTGGTCAGCCCGCGCCCGAGGCCCAGCACCGCCTTTTCGTTGAAGATGGCCTCCGGGTTGCGGGAAAGCCCCTCGAACACCACGAGGCGGACGGAGTTGGAACCGAGGTCCACCACCCCGAAACGCGGCGGGCGCGCGCCCTGTTGGGTGGCATGGATGGCCGGCGAATGGTCCAAGCGGTCGATTCCCGTGCAGAGGGGCGCGCGGGGCCTGGGCTGCCGCGCACCGTAGAAGAAGCCGATGAGATCCCGGCCGGAAGGCCGGGCCGCATCAATCCTGCGTCACGCGATCCTGCCTCGGCCGGCGGATGGCGGGTCGCTGAGGACGGTTCAAAGCACTCCCGCGCCCGGAAAGCGAGGGGTTCGTCATGAAATACTCATGGGCCGAGATCGGATCGGCACCCTGGCGGCGGCGGTGCCAGCTGCCGTCGGCGCGCAGGTCCCAGCTCTGTGCGGTGTCCTTCAGGTTCACCACCATGATCTGGTCCAGCACCTGGGCGTGCACGGTGGGGTTCTCCACCGGCACCAGGGTCTCCACGCGCCAATCCATGTTGCGCGCCATCCAGTCGGCCGAGGAAATGTAGACCTTGGCCCGGCGGGACGGCATGCGGTGGCCGTTGCCGAAGGCCGCGATCCGGGAATGTTCCAGGAAGCGGCCGATGATCGACTTCACCCTGATGTTGTCCGACAGGCCGGGCACGCCGGGGCGCAGGCAGCAGATGCCGCGCACCACGCACTCGACCTTCACCCCCGCCTGGCTGGCCCGGTACAGCGCGTCGATCAGCTGCTCATCCACCAGCGAGTTCATCTTCAGCCAGATGTGGCCCGGCCGGCCGGCGGCCACATGGGCCATCTCGGCCTCGATCAGCGCCAGCAGCGTCGGCCGCGTCGTGAGGGGGGAGAAGGCGAGCCTCTCCATCGCCTCGGGGCGGGCATAGCCGGTCATGTAGTTGAACAGCTTGGCCGCGTCGCGGTTCAGCCCCGGGTCGGCCGTGAAGAAGGACAGGTCCGTGTAGATGCGCGCCGTGATGGGGTGGTAGTTGCCCGTGCCGAAATGGGCGTAGCTGCGGAAGGCATTGCCTTCGCGGCGCACCACCAGGCTGACCTTGGCATGGGTCTTCAGCTCCACGAAGCCATAGACCACCTGCACGCCCGCCGATTCCAGCTCACGCGCGATGGAGATGTTGCGCTCCTCGTCGAAGCGGGCCTTCAGCTCCACCATCGCGGTGACCGACTTGCCGGCCTCGGCGGCCTCGATCAGCGCGCGGGCGATCGGGCTTTCGCGGCTGGTGCGGTACAGCGTCTGCTTGATGGCGACCACATTGGGGTCGCGCGCCGCCTGGCGCAGGAACTGCACCACCACGTCGAAGGACTCGTAGGGGTGATGCACCACGATGTCCTTGGCGCGGATCGCGGAGAAGCAGTCCCCGCCGTAATCCAGGATGCGTTCCGGGAAGCGCGGCGTGTAGGGGGTGAACAGCAGGTCCGGCCGGTCATCCACGATCAGCGCCGTGAAGTCCGTCACACCCAGCGCGCCCTCGACCACGAAGGTGGAGGCGGGCTCGGCGTCCAGCTCCTCGACCACGAAGCTGATCATGTCCGCCGGCATGCGGCTGTCCACCGCCAGGCGGATGGCGCGGCCGCGCCGGCGGCGCTTCAGCGCGGTCTCATAGGAACGGACGAGATCCTCGGCTTCTTCCTCGAACTCCACATCCGTGTCGCGGATCAGGCGGAACAGCCCCTGCTCGGCCGGGATGAAGCCCGGGAACAGGCGGTGCAGGAACAGCCCGACCAGGTTCTCCAGCAGGATGAAGCGGGCGCGGTGGTTGCCGCCTTCCTCGGTCGGCAGGCGGATGAAGCGGCCGAGCTGGTGCGGCAGCGACACCAGCGCCCGCATCATGCCGCCATCCTCCTCGCGCACCAGCTTCAGCGCCATGCACAGGGATAGGTTGGGCAGGAAGGGGAAGGGGTGCGCCGGGTCGACCGCCAGCGGGGTCAGCACCGGGAAGATGCGTTCCAGGAAGTGCTGTTCCAGCCAGGAGAGGTCGGCGGCCGACAGCTCCTCGGCCTCCGTCACATGCAGGCCGGCCTGGCTCAGCTGGTTGCGCAGCGCATGCCAGGTGGTCTGCTGTTCCTCGATCAGCTGCTGGGCATGGGTGTGGATGGCGACCAGCTGCTGGGCCGGGGTCAGCCCGTCATGGTTGACGGTGGTGACGCCCGCGCGCGCCTGGCCCGCGAGGCCCGCCACGCGGACCGAATAGAATTCGTCCAGGTTGGAACCCGAGATGGCGAGGAAGCGCAGGCGCTCCAGCAGCGGGTGGCGCGGGTTGGCCGCTTCCTCCAGCACGCGGGTGTTGAAGTCGAGCCATGAAATCTCCCGGTTGATGAAACGGGAGGGATGGGCGGCCTCTAGGGGCTGGGGTGTCGGTGCTTCCGGCATGGGGGCAGCTTATACAGGGCGCAGCGAGTGTGACACGGGGCCGCCGGGCCATGCCACAGAACTATCATATGGCGCCGTCGCCCATCTCGCGCAGTACCTCCTGCACGGTGGCCCGGTTCAGCCGGCCGCTGGCCAGGGCGGCTTCATCAAGTGCCGTCACGGCCTCACGCAGGCTTGCGGCATCGCGCGGCAGGTGCAGCAGCAGCAGCTGTTGCAGGGCGGGGGCCAGCACGATCTGCCGGTCCGCCAGGTGCTTGGCCAGCATGGCCGCCAGCAGCGTGTCGGATGGCGCCTCGATCCCGATGGCGGTGGTGGCGCGCAGGCGGCTCATCAGGTCGGGCAGGGTGAAGGGCCAGCGCGCGGGCGCGGCCTGGCCGGTCAGCAGCAGCGGCAGGCCGGCCTCGCGCGCCGCGTTCAGCGCGTGGAACAGGGCGGCGGGGTCGGGGCAGAGGTCCGCGTCATCCAGCACCCAGCCGCGCGCCGGCAGGTCCGCCAGGCCGCGCAGCAGCGCGCCCCGGTCCAGCCGCCAGCCGTGGCGGGCGGCCATCACATGGGCCAGATGCGTCTTGCCGGCACCCGCGGGCCCGTACAGCACCAGCCTGCGGTCGGGCCAGGCCTCGGGGGATGCGAGGAACTCCCGCGCGGCCGCATTGGCCGCGTCCGGAATGAAGTCGCCCTCCGCGAAGGAGGGCGAGAGGTCCAATGGCAGGGCAAGCTGGCGCGGCACCTGCCGTCCTCCTTTCGGGCCTTGGCCCTCAGATCATTGCCATGCCGCCGTTGACGTGCAGCGTGGCACCCGTGACCCAGGCGGCCTCGTCCGAGGAAAGGTAGGTGACGGCGGCGGCGACATCGCGGGCCTCGCCCATCTTGCCGAGCGGGATGCGGCCCAGCAGCGCGCCCTTCTGCGCGTCCGACAGCTTGTCGGTCATGGGCGTCGCGATGAAGCCCGGGGCCACCACGTTCACCGTCACGCCGCGCGGCGCCACTTCCTGGGCCAGCGCCTTGCTCATGCCGATCAGCCCCGCCTTGGCGGCGGCGTAGTTGGCCTGGCCGGCATTGCCGGTGACGCCCACGATGGAGGCGATGGAGACGATGCGCCCGGCGCGGCGCTTCATCATGCCGCGCAGGGCCGCGCGCGCCAGGCGGAAGGGGGCGTTCAGGTCCACCTCCAGCACGGCGTTCCAGTCCTCGTCGCCCATGCGCAGGGCCAGCATGTCGCGGGTAAAGCCCGCATTGTTCACCAGGATGTCGAGCTTGCCCTCGGCGGCCTCGATGCCCTCGACCAGCGTGGCGGGGGCGGCGGGGTCGGCCAGGTCGGCCACGGCCACGCGGGCGCGGCTGCCGAGCTTCTCCGCCACGGCCGAGAGTTCGGCCTCACGGCGGCCGGTCAGCACCACATGGGCGCCCTGGGCGTGCAGGGCCTCGGCGATGGCGATGCCGATGCCGGAGGAAGCGCCGGTGACCAGCGCGATCTTGCCTTCAAGGTTGAACATCAGGCGCTTTTCCTTCTCACAGGCTCTTCAGGAAGGCTTCGATGTCGGCGGGGTTGCCGACGGCCATGGCCGAGGCTTCCGGGGCATTGCGCTTCATCAGGCCCGTCAGCACCTTGCCGGCGCCGGCCTCGACGAAGCGGGTGCAGCCCATGGCGACCATGGCGGCCACGCATTCGCGCCACCGCACCGTGCCGGTCACCTGCTTCACCAGCAGGTCCTTGATGGCGGCGGGGTCGGTCGCCTTGGCGGCGGTCACGTTGGCGACCAGGGGCGGGTTCGGCGCCACCAGCGTCGCGCGGTCCAGCGCCTCTGCCATCGCATCGGCCGCCGGGGCCATCAGGCTGCAATGGAAGGGGGCCGAGACCGGCAGGATCATGGCGCGCTTCACGCCCTTGGCCTTCGCCACCTCGACCGCGCGCTCGACGGCGGCCTTGTGGCCCGAGATCACGGCCTGGCCGCCGCCATTGTCGTTGGCCAGCTCCACCACCTCGCGCTTGCCTTCCGGGTTCTCGGCCGACTCGGCGCAGATCTCCTGGGCCAGCTCCGCCTCGGCGCCCAGCAGGGCGGCCATGGCGCCCACGCCGGCCGGCGTCGCCTTCTGCATGGCGTCGCCGCGCAGGCGCAGCAGACGGGCGGCGGTCGCCAGTTCCAGGGAGCCCGCGGCGGTCAGCGCCGAATACTCACCCAGCGAATGGCCGGCGACGAGGGCCACCTTCTCGGCCAGGCGGAAGCCGCCCTCGCGTTCCAGCACGCGCGTGACGGCCACGGAAACCGCCATCAGCGCAGGCTGCGCGTTGGAGGTGAGGGTCAGCTCCTCGGCCGGGCCCTCGAACATCAGCTTGGACAGGTGCTGGCCCAGCGCGTCGTCCACTTCCTGGAAGGTCTCGCGCGCGATGGGGAAAGCATCGGCGAGATCGCGGCCCATGCCAGGAGCCTGGCTGCCCTGGCCAGGAAAGACGAAAGCGAAGGACATGGACATAACCCTGTGATGACGATTTCCGCTGCGGCTTTGGGGCGGAAGGCGCGGGAAGTCAACGCGGAGCCAGGGGCTTTGCCCCCGGACCCCCATCAAGGGGCGCCGCCCCTTGAGACCCCGCCAGGAGATAATATCTCCTGGACCTGATGGAAGTTTGGTGCCCGCCTTCGCAGGTGGGCTGCCAATTTAATTATTGAAATCAACGTTTTCAGGGTGTGGTGCCAATTCTCCGGGGTCCAGGGCCGCTACGGTCCTGGCGGGTTCCAAGGGCAGAGCCCTTGGTGGGGTCCGGGGCAACGCCCCGGGGCTCACGTCACCGGCGCATCCATATCCAGCATCGCCATCGACCGCACCAGCCACACCGCCCGCTCGAAGCTGGCGGTCGCCCGGTGCAGGGCCTCGGGCGGCACGCAGGCCGGTGCCTGGCTGCGGATCTGGCGCATCATCGGGCCGCGATCCTCGGTCAGCCGCAGCAGCATGGTGTGGTCGTCCAGGTCCAGCGCCTCATGCATCTGTTCCAGCATCATGTGCAGGGCTTCCAGCAGATGGGCGAGCGGGGCCACGGCATCGGCTTCCTCGGCGGCGGTGGCCAGTTCCGTCACGGCCAGGCGCAGGTCGCGCAGCAGGCGCAGCCGCGCCTGCAGGCGCACGGCCTCCGTCAGCGTCTCTCCATGGGGCGAGGCCTCCAGCAGCTGCCCCATGAACTCCGAGACGCTGGCCTCCAGCCGCGCGCCGGTATCGGACAGCGGCTGGGCGGGCAGGGGGGGCTTCACCGCGTCCTCACGCAGGCCATCGAGCAGCTCGGGCAGGCGCTCGGTCAGGCGGGACTGTTCGCGGGCGGCCAGCATCAGGGCGCTGTCCGGGTCCTCGACCGCGCGGTCATAGATATACAGCGGGCGGGACAGCGCCTCGGCGCGGCTTTCGGGCGCGCGGGCGGCCAGCAGGCGCATCAGCGGCCCGTGCAGCGGGTGCATCAGCAGGGCGGTCACGGCCTGGATGCCGGCGAACAGGATGCCCATGCGGGTGTCGGGCTGCGTCGCCAGCCGTTCCAGCAGGGCCAGCACCAGCGGCACATGCAGGTGGATCTCGATCAGGTGCAGCGCCAGGAACAGGGCGGCGCCGGCCGCCTTGAAGATGGTCTGGTACAGGATCAGCTGGCGCGGCGTGCCCTTCAGCCCGCCCGACAGCGCCAGCACCGCGAGCCCCGAGCCCAGCGTCGCGCCATAGACCAGCGGCACCGCCTGGTGGAAGGTCAGCAGCCCCGCATCCATCAGCGTGATGCCGAGGATGGAGACGGTGGAGCTGGATTGCGCCACCAGCGTGACGATGGTGCCGATCAGCAGCGGCGGCAGCACGGCATCGCCGGCGAAGGCCATGATCTCGGCCACCAGCGGAATGTTGCGCAGGGGAACTGCCGCCCCCTTCATCAGCGCCAGGCCCAGGAACATCAGCGCCAGCCCGATGCCTGCCTGCTGGGCGGGCTTCCAGCGTCCGCCGCCGTCCAGGTTGAAATACTGGGCGGTGCCCAGCACGCCGATCATCCACAGCGCGGCCAGCCGCAGGTCCACGGTGGCCAGCAGCACCAGGGCCGCGGTGCCCAGATTGGCCCAGGCCAGCACCGGCAGCGCCCGGCGCACCGTGATCAGCCCGCCCGCCTGCATGTTGGCCGCGATGAAGGTGACGGCATTGGAGGATTGCGTGAGTGCGCCCAGCGCGATGCCCGCCAGCGCCCCCGTGGCGGAATTGCCCGTCAGCCGCGCCACGGCGCGGCGCATGCGCGGCCCGGCCATGGCCTGCATGTTGTGGCCCACGGCACGGATGCCGATGAAGAACAGTCCGATGCCGCCGAGCAGCCCCGCCAGGATTTCCATGCGCCCTACCGTCGCAACAGCGGCACCAGCAGGCCCAGCACCGCCAGGATGCCGATCGCCGCGCTGATATAGAGGGTGTTCCGCAGGCTGAGGTAGGAAGCGATGGCCGCCTGGGACGCCGCGTCATTGGCCGCGCGGTAATTGGCCTCCAGCCTGTGGGAGAGGCTTTCGAGCGCCTGCTGCAGCGCCCGGTCCACGCCGCGCACCCGCGCATCGGTGGCGCGCGCGCCGTCGACGGTTGCAAGGTCCGCCTCGGCCAGCGCGGCGTCATAGGCCGCATTCACCTCGGCGTGGTTGGACAGCAGCGCCTCGCCATCCGCGCCGGCGCGGCCCAGGGCCTCCCGCACGCGCTGCTGCTCCGCGCGGAAGGACGTGGTGTGGCGCGCCCGCAACGCCGCGTCATTGCCGCGCAGCAGGATGTTCTTCCATTCCTGCACCTGGACCTTGAACGCGACCTCGGCGTCGCGCGCACCGTCCAGGATTTCCGTGAGCCCCGTCAGGGTCGCTCGGGCCTCGCCATGTTCGCGGTCCGCGCGCCACAGGGCGAACAGGCCGGTGGCGGCCTGGGCCAGCAGCACCAGCATGATCAGCCCGGCCAGCAGCAGCGACCGGTTAGGGGAGGGTTTCACCATGGCGCCTGCTTCCCGAAGCCCTGGCCTCTCCGCAAGAGGCTCAGGGTGTTGTCATCAGAACTTCACGACTCCAGGCCGCGCCCGGCGGCCCAGACCGGGTCAGGCGCGGTCCAGAGCACGGGGTTGTCCACCGCGGCCGCCATGGCGCTGGCGCAGGCCTCGATGATGGCCTCGCCCTTTTCCTTCGTGGCCGCGCGCGCGTCGCCGCGCACGCCGGTGGGGGCCGCCTTCTCCCAGAAGGAATAGAAGCGGGAGTAGCCGGCGGGCGCCTCGGGCGGGGCATTGATGGGGGCGGGGATGCGGTCCTGCCGGACCTGCGTGGCGTCCAGCGCCAGCCACACGCTGGTCTCGCCCTCGCAGGCGTGCATGACGCGGGGCTGGGTGGTCAGCGTGGCGGCGATCGCCTCGGGGGCGGCGCTGGGCCAGTTCACCGAGACGACGGGCATGGCGAATTCATGCGCGCATTCGCGCACCGAGACGGCCAGCGGCTCGATATTGCCGCCATGGCCGTTGATGATGAGCAGGCGCTTGAAGCCCAGCGCCTTCAGGCTGCGCACCACTGAACGGATGATGGCGTTGAACGCCGCGTAGTCGCTGCTGATGGTGCCGCCGAAGGGCAGGTGGTGCTCCGACAGGCCGAGCCAGATGGGCGGCAGCACCACGCATGTGGTCTTGGCCTTCTCGGCCGTGCGCAGGGCCATGTTGTGGGCGATGTAGCTGTCGGTCCAGACCGGCAGATGGGGGCCGTGCTGTTCCAGGCTGCCCACTGGCAGGATGGGCGTTACGTCCTGCCCCGCCAGGGCTTTCAGTTCCGGTCCCGTGAGGCTTTCCCAGCGCATCGAAATTTCCTTTCAGCGTTTCGCAACTTTTCCGCGCGAAAACGTTCTTCCCCTGTCCACGAGGAGCGTGGGCTCAGGCGTGTGCCGCGCGGTTGCCGCGAAAGGCAGCGCCCCCAAACAGGGAAAGCGTAGATGGCGATCGACCCTTGGCAAAGGCTGCCCGCGACCGGGCAGGTCTGGCTGCGCGCCGAGATGCCGAACCAGAACCTCATTGCCCTTCATGCCGTGGCCCGTTCCCGGCTGGCGCTGCTGCGGGCCAAGGCCCTGGGCCGCGACCCGGTGCATGAGGACCTGAAGGCCGCCCTGGAGCGCCGGGACGAACCCGCGCGGGACTGGCAGCAGCGCCAGGCGCTGCGCGCGGCCGGAGAGGCCGAGCTGGACCAGATCGAAGCCGGGCTGGCACGCGCCGGTGAACAGGGGCAGCTCGATTCGCCCGGCTGGAGCGAGGCCGGCCCCGCCGATTTCCGCCTGCGCGGAGAGGCGCTGGACAGATGGTGCACCCTGGCCCTGCGTCGCCGGGCGCAGCTGTTGCCCATCCTGGAGAAGCTGCGCGCCGAGCACGAGGTGCTGCGCCAGGAGGTGGAGGCAGCCCGCGCGGCGCGCATCCGCGCCCTGATGCGCAAGCTGACGGAGCAGCAGGGGTTTTCCTGGCATGAGTTGCCCGACCCCGCGCAGACCCACTGCCCGCCCAGCGTTCGCGCCGCGATGCTGGAGGCCGTGGGCGGCCCCGCCTGCCACCTGACCCTGACCTGGCGCTATGACGAGGCGAGCGGCCTCGAATGGCTGCGCTGGCAGTCGCAGGAGGGCGCGAGGCTCTCCGATGGCTCCGTCGGTGGCCGGGAAGCCGTCACGGCCGCGCTGCAGCCGGTGGCGCTGGCCGCCTAGGCCTACTCCGCGCGGATATTCGCGCGGCGGATGGTGTCGCCCCAGGCATCGCGGTCGCGCTGCATGCGGTTCGCGAATTCCTCCGGGCCCTCGACGATGGGCGTCAGCCCGTTTTCCAGCAGGCGCTGGCGCAGGTCAGGGTTCTGCAGGCCGAGCCGCACCGCCTCCGCCCATTGGCGGATGGCGGCGGGCGCCATGCCCGTGGGGCCGCACAGGCCGAACCAGCCCGCGACCTCCAGCCCAGGGATGGTATCGGCGATGCGCGGCGCGCCCGCGAATTGCGGCACGCCCACCGGGTCCGCCAGGGCCAGCAGCCGCAGCTCCCCGCCCTGGATCTGGCGCGTCACGTCGCCCAGGTTGGTCACCATGAAGTCAGCGCGCCCCGCGATCAGGTCCAGCACGCCAGGCGCGGCCCCCCGATAGGGCACATGGGTCATGGAGACATTCGCCATCACCTCCATCCGCGCGCCCGACAGGTGCTGGGCGGTGCCCACCCCGGCGCTGGCATAGGTGACGGTGCCGGGCCGGGCGCGGGCGGCGTTCACCACATCGGCCACGGACTGATAGGGCGAGCGCGCCCCGGTCACCATGCCGTAGGAGGACAGCGCGACATTGGCGATCGGCACCAGCGCCGTGCGCGGGTCCACCGACATCACGGCCCCCGGCAGTTCCGGGTTGATGACCAGCGTGCCCATCGGGCACTGGAACACCATCGACCCGTCCTTGGGCCCGCGTGCCACCATCTCCAGCGCCAGCATGCCGGAGGCGCCGGTGCGGGTTTCCACCACCGGCCGGACGCCCAGATGCGGGGCCACCGCCTCTGCCGCCACGCGCGCCACCAGATCCGCCGTGCCGCCGGGGGCGAAGCCCGAGACGATGCGCGCCGTGCGCTCCTGCGCATGGGCCAGGGAGAGGGAAGCCGCCAGCGCGGCAGCGCCGAGAACAGCTCGGGTGATGAACATCGGGACGTTTCCTTCGGCTGTTGCGCCGTTTGCGCACAGCTTCGGTAGGAAACGCCGCCCCCGTCAACCGGGCTTTTCGCCCTCGATGGTGAAGGGGCCGGACAGGCGGAAGGGTTCCGCGAGCAGGGCCAGGCGCTGGAACTGGTCCACCGGCAGGATCACGAAGGCATCATGGCCATGGCGCGTCAGCACCACGGGCCCCTGGACGCAGGCGTCCACCAGCTTGGGCTGGGCTTCCTCGATCACGCCCATATCGGCGCGGGGGAAGCGTTCCAGCCCCTCGGTCGGGTCGCCCGGGCGGGTGGGGCGGACCGGGTCGTCGGGGCCTGTCATCAGTCGAGCGAGGCCGAGGGGCCGCGCGGGCGGGCCACCTTGTTCCAGGCGCCGCGGATGGTCTCGGACACATGGTCGGGGTCGGGCACGCCCTTGAGGACATGCTGTTCCTCGCTGCGGCCTTCCATGGCCTTCACGACGACGTCGCCGATGCCGAACATGCGGTTCCACAGGCTCTGCTTCACCACCACGTCGCGGATGCGGAACACTTCGATGTCATCCCGCACGCGGGTCCAGAAACCCGATTCGATGATGATGCGTTCGTTGGTGATGCGGATGCGTTGCCGGCCGAGGAACGGCAGGCCGATCAGCAGCAGCGCCAGCAGGATGCCTCCCACGCCGTAGGAGCGTTTGCTTTCCCGCGTTTCCAGGACCAGTTCTTCGCTCATGCGACGAGACCCTCAAGCCAGGATGGGAAGACGCCACGGATTGGCGCTGCTCGCAACGGTGCTGTGGGCGGGGAATGCGCAGGCGCAGGGCAGGGGGCGCAGTGCCGCGGCGCTGGAGGCTGCCCGGCGCTTCCTGTGCCCGCATGGCGGCACCCCCCGGCGCGGCGGCCGCTGCGCGCCCCCGGCGGCCGGCGGCATGGGCGAGGACCCGGAAGTGATCGGCTGGGACCGGGGGATTGCGCCGGCCACACGCTCGCAGCGAGCCTGCCCGGAAGGGACGAGGGCGGATACGACGGCGCAGGCGGGGGTGATGCGGTGTGTGCCGAGATGAACGTTCTTTTTTGTAAAAAAGAACCAAAAAACTTTTGATTATTAAAACTCGTAAAAGTCTTTTTGCTTCTTTTTCTACAGAAAAAGAAGAATCATACTATGTTTTCTCGATTGCGCATATGCTGCGCCAGCCCCTCGATCTGCGGCAATACCATCTTGGTCAGGGCATCGTCCGTCACGTTTTCCGCCCAGGCCTGGCGAAAGCACAACAGCCAGCCCTCGATCTCGGGCCCGGCGATCGGCGCATGCAGGTGGCGCCGGCGCAGCATGGGCGGGCCGCGCCGTTCCACGAACATCGGCGGGCCGCCCAGCCAGCCGGTCAGGTACCAGAACAGCCGCTCCTCCGCCTGGGCCAGGCTGGGCGGGTGGATGGCGCGGCAGGCGCTGGCGGCCGGCAGCGTGTCCATCAGCGCATAGAAGCGGGCAACCAGCGCGCGGATGACGGGCTCGCCGCCGATGCGCTCATAGGGGGTCTGTTCAGTCATCGCGGGGCGGGGTGTCGCATGGCGGGGGCGACACCGCCAGCACCGCGCCCAGCAGGCCGGGGAAGCGCGCGTCCAGCTCCGCCCGGCGCAGGCTGTTCATATGCGTGGTGCCCTCGGGCCGGGTGCGGATCAGCCCCGAGTCGCGCAGCACCCGGAAATGATGGGAGACGCTGGACTTCGCCCGCCCATCCTCCAGCGCGGCGCAGCTCAACTCCGCGCTGCCGGCCAGCTTGCGCACGATGCCCAGGCGCATGGGGTCGCTCAAGGCATGGAACACCTGCTCCAGCTCGACGTCCTCGATGGGGGGATGGCGCATCTGCCGCATGCTTCGCAGATAGAGCCGGTGCGCCCCTCTTGCAATTGTTCGATTGAGATCGAACTATCGTTGCAACGCAACAGGACACTCCCATGCCTCATTTGTTCGACCCCTTCACCCTGAAGGGCAGCACGCTGCGCAACCGCATCGCCGTGTCGCCCATGTGCATGTATTCGGCCGAGGAAGGCGTCGCCAATGATTGGCACGCCGTCCATCTGGCGGGGCTGGCGCGCGGCGGCGCGGGCCTCGTCACCGTCGAGGCCACGGCCGTGACGCCCGAAGGGCGCATCACCCCCGGCTGCCTGGGCCTGTGGAACGATGAACAGGCCCAGGCCCTGGCGCCCATGGTGCAGGCCATCAAGGCGGCCGGCGCTGTGCCGGGCATCCAGATCGGCCATGCCGGCCGCAAGGCCAGCGCCAACCGCCCGTGGGAGGGCGACGACCACATCCCCGACGGCGACCCGCGCGGCTGGACCACCATCGCGCCCTCCGCCATCGCCTTCGGCAAGAACCTGCCGCGCACCCCCCGCGCCATGACGCTGGAGGACATCGCCCGCGTGCAGCAGGGCTTCGTCGATGCCGCCATCCGCGCGCGGGACGTGGGCTTCGAGTGGCTGATGCTGCACTTCGCCCATGGCTATCTGGCGCAGGAATTCCTCTATCGCGGCTCCAACACCCGCAACGACCAGTATGGCGGCAGCGCCGAGAACCGCGCCCGCTTCCTGCTGGAGACGATCGAGGCCGTGCGCGCCGTGTGGCCCGAGGACCGGCCGCTGATCGCGCGCCTCGGCGTCATCGAGTTCGACGGCCATGACGAGCAGGACGTCTCGGAGGCGATCGCCCTGCTGAAGCAGGCGAAGGAGAAGGGGCTGGACCTGGTGGATGTCTCCATGGGCTTCTCCACGCCCGAGGCGCAGATCCCCTGGGGCAACGGCACGCTGGTGGCGCCCTATGCCGCGCGCGTGCGGGCCGAGACGGGGCTGCCGGTGGCCACCAGCTGGAACATCCGCACCGCCGAGAACGCCGATGCGCTGATCCGCGAGGGCAAGATCGACCTGGCGATGATCGGCCGCCCGATGTTGGCGGACCCGCACTGGGCCTATGACGCGGCGAAGAAGCTGGGGGTGGAGAAGCCGAGCTGGGTGCTGCCGGCGCCCTACGCGCATTGGCTGGCGCGCTATGCCTGAGGGCCGGGGGCCTTGCCCCCGAGGCCCCCGCGCAGGCGCGCTGCCCCTGCACCCCGCCAGGAGATAATATCGCCTGGACCTGATATCGGTTTGGCGCCTCGGCTGGATGAGCGGGGCGCCAATTTCACAGAACATCCAACGCGAAAACCTTGGCAGGAACAGCGCCAAGTCCCTGGGGTCCAGGGCCCTTGGTGGGGCCAGGGGCAAAGCCCCTGTCTTGTGCGCCGCGTCATCGCTGTATACCGTCGCCCCATGAGCATCACGCCCCCCTGAACCCCGGTTCCGGTTGATTTTTGCGCCCCCGGCCTGCCGGCGGGCGCCTTCACGCGTGTGCACTCCCTTTCTCATCCATTGCCGGCCCGCCGGGGGTCGCGACAAGGATTCCCATGTCCATCAGCCGTCTGCGTGCCGAATGGTTCGGCAGTATCCGGGGCGATATTCTGGGCGGCACCGTCGTCGCCCTGGCCCTGATCCCCGAGGCCATCGCCTTTTCCATCATCGCGGGGGTGGATCCGCGCGTGGGCCTCTATGCCTCCTTCTGCATCGCGGTCGTGATCTCCTTCGCGGGTGGCAGGCCCGCGATGATCTCGGCGGCCACGGGCGCCATGTCGCTGGTCATGACCGGGCTGGTGCGTGATCACGGGCTGCAATACCTGCTGGCCGCCTCCGTGCTGGCGGGGGTGTTCCAGATGGCGGCGGGTGCGCTGCGGCTGGGGGTGCTGATGCGCTACATCTCGGGCAGCGTGGTGTCGGGCTTCCTGAACGCGCTGGCCATCATGATCTTCGTGGCGCAGCTGCCGGAACTGACGAATGTCACGCCCGTCAGCTACGTCATGGTCGCGGCGGGGCTGGCCATCATCTACCTGTTCCCGCGCCTGACCACGGCGCTGCCGTCGCCGCTGGTGGCCATCGTGGTGCTGACCGCGATCTCCATCGCGCTTGGCCTGGATGTGCGCACGGTGAACGACCGGGGCCAGCTGCCGACCGAACTGCCCTATTTCCTCTTCCCCGACGTGCCGCTGAACTGGGAGACGCTGCGCATCATCGCGCCGTATTCGGCCACGCTGGCCATCGTGGGCCTGCTGGAATCGCTGATGACGGCGCAGGTGCTGGACGAGATGACGGACAGCAACTCCGACAAGTCCCGCGAATGCATGGGGCAGGGGCTGGCCAATGTCGTCACGCCCTTTCTGGGTGGCATGGCGGGCTGCGCGATGATCGGGCAGTCGGTCATCAATGTGCGCTCCGGCGGGCGGGGGCGGCTGTCCACCTTCTGGGCCGGCGTGTTCCTGCTGTTCCTGATCCTGGTGCTGGCGGATGTGGTGAAGCAGATCCCGATGCCGGCGCTGGTTTCCGTCATGATCATGGTCGCGATCACCACCTTCTCCTGGCCCTCGGTCCGGCAACTGCTGGTGCATCCGCGCAGTTCATCCCTGGTGATGCTGGCCACCGTCGCCACCACGCTGATCTTCCATGACCTGGCCACCGGCGTGCTGGTGGGCGTGCTTGCATCGGGCATTTCCTTCGCGCGGAAGGTGGCGCGGCTGTTCGCGGTGGAATCCGTGCTGGAGGGCGACACCCGCACCTATCGCGTCTCGGGCGAGCTGTTCTTCGCCACGGCCCCCGCCTTCGCCGAGGCCTTCGACGTGACCGAGCCCGTGGCGCGCGTCGTCATCGACGTCTCGGCCGCGCATGTGTGGGACCTGACGGCGGTGGCGGCGCTGGACCGCGTGGTGCTGCGCTTCCGCCGCCAGGGCCATCAGGTGGAGGTCATCGGGCTGAACGCCGAGAGCGAATCCCTGGTGGAGCGCCTGGCCCGGCACCGCAGGCCGGGCATGGCAGGGTAGCGGTCACACGCAAGCCTCTTGAGTGCGGGCGCCATCCGGGCCACATCGGCCCCCGCATTCCAGGAGCGCCCGCCATGAAGATCAACGGCACCTATTACCGCAGCCTGTGGCTCGACGATGACGGCTGGTCGCTGCGCATCCTGGACCAGACCCTGCTGCCCTGGCGCGTCGAGGTTCTGCGCCTGTCGAGCGCGGAGCAGGTGGCCCATGCCATCACCTCCATGCAGGTGCGTGGCGCGCCGCTGATCGGTGCCGTCGCGGCCTATGGTGTCGCCATCGCCATGCGCAGCGCGCCGCAGGACCTGGACCGCATCGTGGCCTGGCTGGGCGAGACCCGCCCCACCGCCATCAACCTGCGCTGGGCGCTGGCGCGGCTGCATGCGCGCCTGGCCCCGCTGCCGGTCGCCGAGCGCGAGGCGGCCGCCTATGCCGAGGCAGCGGCCATCGCCGATGACGATGCCGAGACCTGCCGCCTGATCGGCCAGCACGGCCTGCCGCTGCTGCAGGAGATCGCGGCCAGGAAGGGCCGGGTGAACGTGCTGACCCATTGCAACGCCGGCTGGCTGGCCACCGTGGATTACGGCACGGCGCTGTCGCCCATCTACCAGGCCTTCGACGCCGGCATCGACGTGCATGTGTGGGTGGACGAGACGCGCCCGCGCAACCAGGGTGCGGCACTCACGGCCTTTGAACTCGGCGCGCATGGCGTGCCGCACACGGTCATCGCGGACAATGCCGGCGGCCACTACATGCAGCATGGCGAGGTGGATATCTGCATCGTCGGCACCGACCGCGTGACGCGGCGCGGCGATGTGGCCAACAAGATCGGCACCTATCTGAAGGCGCTGGCCGCAGCCGACAACGAGGTTCCCTTCTGGGTGGCCCTGCCGCATTCCACGCTGGACATGCAGGTGGATGACGGCGTGAAGGAGATCCCGATCGAGGAGCGGTCCGCCGCCGAGGTGACGCATCTGACGGGCCCCGACGATGCCGGCAAGCTCACGCGCATCCAGGTGACGGCCCCGGGCAGCCGCGCCGCCAACCCGGCCTTCGACGTGACGCCGGCGCGGCTGGTGACCGGGCTGATCACGGAGCGCGGGCGCTGCGAGGCGAGCCCCGCGGGGCTGGCCGCGCTGTATCCGGACAAGGCGGCGTGAGCGACGCCCGCCGCGAGGCCCCCGCCGCCGCCCGCAACCGCGACCCCATCACCGAGGTCCTGCGCGGCATCCTGCCCGCACAGGGCACGGTGCTGGAAATCGCCAGCGGCAGCGGTGAGCACGCGGTGCATTTCGCGCGCGCCTTTCCCGGCCTGACCTTCCAGCCCAGCGACCCCGAGGCCGGGGCACGGGCCAGCATCGACGCCTGGGCCGAAGATGTGCCCAACGTCCTGCCCGCGCTGGAACTGGATGTGCTGGGCCCATGGCCCGCCCTGCGCGCCCAGGCGGTGCTGTGCATCAACATGATCCACATCGCCCCCTGGGAGGCGACGCCCGCGCTGATGGCCGGTGCCGCCGCCGTGCTGGAGCCGGGCGGGCTGCTCTATCTCTACGGCCCCTATCGCGTGGGCGGCGAGATGGTCGAGAGCAACCACAAGTTCGAAGCCTGGCTGCAGGCGCGCGACCCGCGCTTCGGCGTGCGCGCGCTGGAGGATGTGGCGGCCGAGGCCGCGCGGGTGGGTTTCGGCCCGCCCGGCGTCACGGAGATGCCGGCCAACAACCTGTCGGTGGTGTTCCGGCGGAGCGCGGCATGAGCCTCGGCATCCTGCAATGCGGCGCGCCGCCCGATTACCTCGCCTGGGCCTATGGCAGCTATGGCGAGATGAGCCGCGAGCTGCTGGCGCAGCCCGCCACGATCTTCGACGTGACCAAGGGCGAATTGCCCGAGAGCCCGACGGCCTTCTCCGCCTATCTCGTCACGGGCTCTCCGGCCGGGGTCTATGACGACCTGCCCTGGATTCCGCCGCTGATGGACTTCCTGCGCGCCGCGCGGGGCCGCGCGAAGCTGGTCGGCATCTGCTTCGGCCACCAGGCCATCGCCACCGCCTTCGGCGGTGAGGTGGTGAAGTCGCCCAAGGGCTGGGGCCTGGGCCTGCAGCGCTATCGCGTGACGGGCCAGGCGGATTGGATGGAGGCGCCGGTGGCCGAGGTCGCGGCCCCCGCCTTCCACCAGGACCAGGTGGTGCGGCCGCCCGCCGATGCGCGGGTGATGATCGAGAGCGATTTCACGCCCTATGCCGGGCTGGACTATGGCGACGCGATCTCGGTGCAGTTCCACCCGGAGTTCCGGCAGGATTTCTGCAAGGTGCTGGTCGAGGGGCTGCGCGCACGCTGGCCCGACCATGCCGACGCCGCGCTCGCCTCCTACTCCCAGCCGGACGACTGTGCCCGCGTCGGCGGCTGGATCAGGAACTTCCTCAGCCGAACTTGACGCCGCGCGGCCCGTCATCCGGGCGCTCCACGGTGAACAGCTCGGCTACCTCGACATAGTCGCGATAGCCGCAGCGGGCGATGGTGCGGGCGGCGACCATGTCGAAGCGGCCATCCTTCAGCGCCCATTCGGCGATGTGCACGCCCACCACCTGGCCGATCACCATGAAGCCGTCGGTGGGCTTTCCGTCGATGTCCGGCATTTCCATGTGGTGCACCACCTTGCACTCCATGCTGGCCGGGCTGTCGGCCACGCGGGGCGCCTTCACGATGCGGCAGGGGGCGGCTGCGATGCCGGCGGCCTCGAACTCGCTCACGCCCTCGGGCAGCGTGCCGGAGCTCGCGTTCATCGCGTCGAACAGGGTGCGGGTGGAGAGGTTGAACACGAACTCCCCGGTCGCCACCGCATTGGCGATGCTGTGCTTGAACCCTTCGGAGGTGAAGGCCAGCAGGGCAGGGCGCGAATGCACCGCGTTGAAGAAGCTGTAGGGGGCCAGGTTGCTGCGCCCCTGGGCGTCCAGCGTGGAGATCCAGCCGATCGGGCGCGGCGCCACGATGGCCTTCAGCGGGTCATGCGGCAGGCCGTGGCCCAGCTTCGGCTCGTAGAAATAGGTCATCGCATCATCCTATCAGCAGCACGCCCAGCACGGCGCCGCCCGCCAGCATCCACAGCGGTGAGCGTTTGGTGAAGAACACGACGGCGGCGGTCACCACCATGATGGCCGCCCCCACAATGGGCTGCGGCCCCCAGGCCGCGACGGCCGCCCCCCCCAGATGCAGGGCTGAGGCCGCGGCCAGGCCGATGGCCATGGGCACGAGGCCGCGTTCCGCCACCCGCAGCCAGCGCGCGCCTTCCAGCCGGCGGCGCATCGCGGCGAAGCCCAGCGCCAGCAGGAAGGCCGGGCCGCACATGGCCAGCGTCGCCCCGATGACGCCGAGCGGCCCCGCCACATGCCAGCCGAACAGCCCCACCACCAGGATGTTGGGGCCGGGCGCGGCCTGCGCCAGCGCATAGCGCCGGGCGAAGGCCGCATCATCCATCCAGCCATGCTGCTCGACGATCAGCCGGTGCATGTCCGCCAGCACCGTGGTGCCGCCGCCGACCGCCATCAGCGACAGCGGCGCGAGCCCGGTCATCAGCGCCCACAGCTCGTTCATGCGCGCTCCATCCGGGCCGTCAGGATGCCGAGCGGGCCCAGCACCAGCAGGATCCAGCCGATCGGGACATCGGCCATCGAGGCACCGAGCGCCGCCGCCAGCACGGCCCACATGGGCCAGGTGGGCCTGGACCGCCGGGCGAGCTTCAGCGCCGTGCCCAGCATCATCCCCGCCGCGCCCGCGGCCACCCCGGCCAGGGCCGCGCGCACCGTCTGCAGCTCGCCATAGCGGTCATACAGCGCGGCCAGCCCGCAGAGCAGCGAGAGCGGGCCGGCGAACATGCCCGTCACCGCAGCGATGGAGCCCGGCACCCCCGCGAATTCATGGCCGATGATGATGGCGCAGTTCATCGCATTGGGGCCGGGCAACACCTGCCCCAGCCCCAGCCGCTGCGCGTATTCGGCATCGGTCAGCCAGCCGCGCTTTTCCACCACCACATGCCGCGCCCAGGCATTGGCACCCCCGAAGCCCGAGATGCCCACCTGGAAATAGGCGGCGAAAAGCTGCGCGGCGGTGGGCACTCAGCGCGGCAGCAGCTGTTCGGTCAGCGCCACCCAATAGCTGGCGCCCATCGGCAGCATCTCGTCGTTGAAGTCGAATTTCGGGTGGTGCAGCGACGGGTCGTTCGCCGTGCGGCCGGTGCCCATCATGATGTAGCTGCCGGGCTTGGCGTTCAGCATGAAGCTGAAATCCTCGGCACCCATGGTGGGCTTTTCCATGTGCTTCACCCGCGCGGCGCCGGCCACCGCCTCGGCCGCCTTGATGGTCAGCTGCGTGCTGGCGGCGTCGTTGATGGTGGCGGGATAGGCGCGCTTGAATTCGGCGGTGGCGGTGGCGCCGAAGGCCTCCGCGATCTTGGGCACCATGGACAGGAAGCGGGATTCCAGCAGGTCCCCCACCTCCGGGCGGAACCAGCGGCCGGTGCCCTGCATGGTCACGGTGCCGGGGATGACGTTGTAGGTGAAGCCGCCCTTGATGTGGCCGATGGTGATGACCCCGGCTTCCACCGGCTCCACGTTGCGCGCCACGATGGATTGCAGGCCCTGCACGATGGCGGCCGCGACCACGATGGGGTCCACGCCCTCATGCGGCATGGCGCCGTGCGCGCCCTTGCCGGTGATCTCGACCTCCAGGTTCGAGACGGCCGCCATGATGGGGCCTTCGCGCCACTGGAACTCACCGGCCGGCAGGCCGGGCCAGTTGTGCATGCCGAACACCCGGTCCACCGGGAACTTCTCGAACAGTCCATCGGCGACCATGACCCCGCCGCCGGCCAGGTTCTCCTCGGCGGGCTGGAAGATCAGTACGACGGAGCCCGAGAAATTGCGCGTCTCGGCCAGATACTTCGCGGCACCGAGCAGCATGGTGGTGTGCCCGTCATGCCCGCAGGCGTGCATCTTGCCCGAGGTCTGGCTGGCATAGGCAGCGCCCGTCTGCTCCTCGATCGGCAGCGCGTCCATGTCCGCGCGCAGGCCGATGGCCCGGCCGTTCGGCCCGCCCTGGCCATGGATCACGGCGACCACGCCGGTCTTGGAGAAACCCTCCACCACCTGGTCGCAGCCGAAATCCCGCAGCTTCTGCGCGACGATGCCGGCGGTGCGGTGCTCCTCGAAGCCCAACTCCGGGTGCATGTGGAAATCCTGCCGCCAGGCGGTCATTTCCGGGTGGAATTCGGCGATGCGGTTGATGATGGGCATGGGTCTCAGTCTCCGGTTGGAGAAAACGTAGCGCGAAGCCCCGCGTCCAGCGAGATGGGGTCGATGCCCAGGATCGCGCGCATGGGGGCGATGTCGAAGGCCTTGTCCTCGGTCAGGCGGCGGATTTCCTCGGGCCGGATGCGCGGCAGGCCGGGCAGCAGCGTCAGCGGTGATGCGGCGATCAGCAGTCCGGCCGGAATGGGCAGCACCGGGCGCGGCGTGAAGCCCGCGGCGCGGGCGATGGCCGCGCAGAATTCGCGATAGGGGACGGCCTGGGGCCCCGCCACCACGATGGCGCCCTGGCCATGCCCCGCCAGCGCCGAGAGGATCGCCCGCGTCAGGTCGGACTGATGGATCGGCTGCACCAGGTTGTGCCCGCCCCCGGGCAGGGGCAGCAGCGGCAGGCGCCGCATCAGCGCGGCCAGGCGCTGCACATTATCCTCGCCCTGCGCGCCGTAGATCATGGTGGGGTGCAGGATGACGCCGGAGCGGCCGGAGGAGAGCAGCGCGGCCTCGCCTGCCTTCACCCCGTCGCCATGCGCGTCGGCCCAGCGGGAAAACCGGCGCGTGGAGCCCAGGAACACATAGCGCGCGGCCACCGGCCCGGCGGCCAGGATGTCACCGGCATGGCGGGCATGGGCGCAGTTCACCACCAGCGTGGCATCGGCCAGGGCTGCGCGCAGTGTCTCGGGCGACGTCAGGTCGGCCACGCGCGCGGGATGCGCCGGGATGCCCAGCGCCGCCCATTTGGCCGCATCCCGCACCACAGGCACGGCCCGGCCCCCCAGCACCCGGCACAGCGCCGCGCCGGAGCGCCCGGAGGCACCGATCACATGGACCGGATCATTCACCGCAAGGCGTCAGGAACCGCAGATCCGCCCCTTCCGGCGCCTGGTTCACCTGCTCGAACACCAGCCGGTCCCAGCCGCGCTTGGGCTTCACGGGCGGCGTCCAGGCGGCGCGGCGGGCGGCCATGGTCGCCTCGTCCACCAGCAGGTCCAGCGTGCGGTCCTTCACCGACAGCCGCACGCGGTCCCCCGTCTCGGCAAAGGCCAGCGGCCCGCCGGCCGCGGCCTCGGGCGAGATGTGCAGCACCACCGTGCCGAAGGCGGTGCCGGACATGCGGCAATCGCTCATCCGCACCATGTCCTTCACGCCGGCCCGCGCCAGCTTGCGCGGGATGGGCAGGTAGCCGGCCTCCGGCATGCCGGCGGGCGAGAGCGGCCCGGCATTCTTCAGGATCATGATGGTGTTCGCGTCGACGGCCAGGTTCTCGTCGTCGATACGGCGCGCCAGGTCCTCGACGCCGTCGAACACCATGCAGGTCGCCTCATGCTCGAACAGGGCAGGGGTGGCGGCGCTGCGCTTCAGGATCGCGCCATCCGGCGCCAGCGAGCCATAGAGCGCGACCAGCCCGCCCACCGGCGTCACGGGATTGTCGAAGGCCTTGATATAGGTGCGGTCGACGAAATGGCTGCCGTCGCCGATGCGCTCGGCCAGCGTCAGGCCGTGCACGTCCACGGTGTCCAGGTGCAGCAGGCCCCGCAGCTCCCACAGCAGGGCGCGCATGCCGCCCGCGAAGTGGAAGTCCTCCATATAGCCCTCGCCGGTGGGCTTCAGGTCCACCAGCACCGGCGTCTCCTCGCTCATCGCGTCCAGGCGCTTCAGGTCCAGCTTCAGCCCGGCGCGGCCGGCGATGGCCGCCAGATGCACCACGGCATTGGTGGACCCGCCGAGGGCCAGCAGCACGCGCATCGCATTCTCCAGCGACTTGAGCGTGACGATCTCGCTGGGGCGGCGCTTCAGGCCCGTGGCCAGGCGCCCCGCTTCCTCGGCGATGCGCAGGCGGTCGGCATGCACGGCGGGGGCGGAGGCACCCTCCAGCGGCATGAAGCCCAGCGTGGCTGCGATGCAGGCCATGGTGCTGGCCGTGCCCATCACGCCGCAGGTGCCGGCCGTGACCGCCAGGGCGTTCTCCACCTCGTTGATCCGCGCCTCCGTCACGTCACCCGCGCGGTAGCGCGCCCAATACCGCCTGCAGTCGGTGCAGGCGGCCAGGCGCTCACCCTGATAGCGGTTGGCGCTCATCGGGCCGGTCACGACCATCACGGCGGGCACGTCGGCGCTGATGGCGGCCATCAGCTGGGCCGGCACCGTCTTGTCGCAGCCGCCGATCAGCACGACCGAATCCATCGGCTGGGCGGAGACCATGGCCTCCGTGTCCAGCGCCATCAGGTTGCGGTAGTGCATGGAGCACGGGTTCAGCACCGGCTCGCACAGGCTGACGGTGGGGAAGGCCAGCGGCAGCCCGCCCGAGAGCATGACACCGCGCTTAACCGCGTCGATCAGGTCTGGCACGGAGCGGTGGCAGTTGTTCAGGTCCGACGCGGTATCGACCACGCCTACCGTGGTGCGCGACAGCGCATCGCGCGTGTACCCCATGGAGGCAGCGAAGGAGCGGCGCAGATAGAGGGCAAATTCCCTGTCGCCGTAATTGGCGGCGTTCTTTCCGAGTCCCTTCGGTTCTGCGTCGCTCATGGCTGCGTTCTCCCTATTCCGGCTGTACCCCCGCGCGGGCCAGCAATTCCCTGAACGTCACCAAGTCACGCTCAATGCGCGCGCGCAAGGGGGGACCGCCGAGTTCGGCCGCGGGCACCGGGGCGAAGCCGTTCTGCGCCAGGACCTCGCGGGCGGCGGGCTCGGCGAAGGTTTCCGCCAGCGCGCTGCGCAGCCGGTCCAGGATGGGGTCGGGGATGCCCTTGGGGCCCAGCATGGCGTACCAGCCGGAAATGCCGAAGCCCGGATAGCCCTGCTCCGCGATGGTGGGCAGGTCGGGCAGCTGGTCGGTGCGGGTGGGGTTGGCCACGCCCAGCGCGCGCAGCCGGCCCTCGCTCAGATGCGCCTTGCCGGCGCCCAGCAGCATCAGCATGCAGTCGATGCGCCCCGCGATCACGTCGGTCAGCGCCGGCGGGCTGCTGGTATAGGGAACATGCAGCATGTCCGCACCCGCGCGGCGCAGCAGCTCCACCATCGGCAGATGACCCGTGCCGCCCACGCCCCAGCTGGCATAGGTCAGCTCACCGGGCCGCGCCTTGGCGGCGGCGAGCAGTTCATCCAGCGAGCGCCAGCGCGGGTTGGCGACCAGGAGTGCCACCGTGTCCACCAGCACGGAGACATGGGAGAAATCCTCGACCGGGTTGAAGCCCGGGTTGCGCACCACCTGGGGCGCGATGGTCATGCCCGCCACGGTGCCCAGCAGCAGGGTGTGGCCGTCCGGGCGCGCGGCCTTCACATAGCGGCTGGCGAGGGTGGAGGAGCCGCCGGGGCGGTTGTCCATCACGAAGCTGCCGCCCAGCCGCGACTGCAGCCCCTGCTGCAGGATCCGGCCCAGCAGGTCCGACGCGCTGCCCGCCGCATAGGGCACGACGACCGAGACGGGCTGCCCCGCCGGCCAGGGCGCCTGTGCCAGGGCCGGGGTGGCGAGAAGGGCGGGTGAGGCGAGCAGCAGGCGGCGGGTTGTCATGGCGGGCTCCGGAATGTCAGACAAAGTGTGTTCCGGCTGGGCGCGTCGTGCAAGCGCGGGATGCGGTATCCTGATACCACAGCAAAAAATCCAGGCTTTCGCTTGACCTGCGGGCGGTCAGCGGGCATATCGCGCCCCGATAGTTCCTGGCGAAAGACCATGCTTCAGACTCAGACCAAATCCATCAAGCCCGCCGAAGTGCAGAAGGGCTGGGTGGTCGTGAATGCCGAGGGCCTGATCCTCGGCCGTCTCGCGACCATCATCGCGAACCGCCTGCGCGGCAAGCACAAGGCCACCTTCACCCCGCACGTCGATTGCGGCGACCATGTGATCGTGGTCAACGCCGACAAGGTGCGCGTGACCGGCAAGAAGGCCGAGCAGTCCGTGTTCTACTGGCACACGGGTTATGCCGGCGGCATCAAGGGCCGCACCGTGACGGAGCGCCTGGCCGGCAAGCACCCCGAGAGCGTGATCGAGAAGGCCGTCGAGCGCATGATCACGCGCGGTCCCCTCGGCCGCAAGCAGATGAAGAACCTGCACGTTTACGTCGGTTCCGAGCACCCGCACGCCGGCGCCCAGCCGGTCGAGCTGGACGTGGCCTCGATGAACCGCAAGAACGTGGCTGCGGCCAAGTAAGGATCGGCTGAGATCATGAGCGAACAGACTTCCGCCACCTCGCTGGCCGACCTGAAGACCCTGGTGACGACGGCCCCCGCCGGCACCGAGGCCGTGAAGCGTGAACCCAAGCGCGATGCGCAGGGCCGCGCCTATGCCACCGGCAGCCGCAAGAACGCCGTGGCCCGCGTGTGGATCAAGCCCGGCAAGGGCGAGATCTCCATCAACGGTGAGCCGCAGAGCAAGTACTTCGCGCGCCCCGTGCTGCGGATGATCATCACCCAGCCTTTCCTGGTGGCCGACCGCTACCAGGCCTTCGACGTGGTCTGCACGGTCAAGGGCGGCGGTCTCTCCGGCCAGGCGGGCGCCGTGCGCCACGGCATCAGCCGCGCCCTGTCCAACTACGAGCCCGAGCTGCGCGGCATCCTGAAGAAGGCCGGGTTCCTGACCCGCGACAGCCGTGCGGTCGAGCGTAAGAAGTACGGTAAGGCCAAGGCCCGACGCAGCTTCCAGTTCAGCAAGCGCTGACGCCAGCGGACCGGCGTCACGCGCCGGTTCTCTACGACCGATATCCGGGAAGGGCGGGTCCGCAGGGACCCGCCCTTTTCTTCGTTCCGCCTCTTGCAATCCCACCCTCCCACCGGCCAACTGGCCATCAAAGGAGACACAGTTCCATGTCGCACAGCGTGTTCATCGACGGCGAATCCGGCACCACGGGGCTGCAGATCCGCGAGCGTCTGGCGCGCCTGCCGCACATCACCGTGCGCTCCATCGCGCCGGAACTGCGCAAGGATGCCGAGGCCAAGCGCGCCCTGATGGCCGAGGTGGATGTGGTCATCCTGTGCCTGCCCGATGACGCGGCGAAGGAAGCCTCCGCGATGGCCGACAGCCTGGGCGACAAGGCGCCCCGGCTGCTCGACGCCTCCACCGCCCATCGCATCCATCCGGGCTGGGTCTATGGCATGCCCGAGCTCTCGCCCGCCCAGGCCAAGGCGATCGCGGCCGCGCAGCGCGTGGCCAACCCCGGCTGCTATCCCACCGGCGCCATCCTGATGCTGAAGCCGCTGGTGGATGCGGGGCTGCTGCCCGCCGACTATCCCGTCAGCGTCAACGCCGTGTCGGGCTACACCGGCGGCGGCAAGGCGATGGTCGAGCTGTACGAAAGCCGCAAGGGCAATGACTTCGAGCTGTACGGCCTGGGCTTCGCGCACAAGCACGTGCCCGAGCTGCAGCATTATTCGGGGCTCACGCGGCGGCCGATCTTCATCCCCTCCGTCGCCGATTATGCCCAGGGCATGATCGACAGCATCCCGCTGCACCTCGACACCCTGCCGGGCAGGCCCTCGGGCGCCGACATCCTGGCCTGCATCGCCAGGCATCACGAGGGCAGCGAGTATGTCACCGTCCTGCGCGGCGACGCGAAGGACCGGCTGGAGCCGCAGGCGCTGAACAACACCAACAACATCGAGCTGCGGGTGTATTTCAGCGAGGAGCACCAGCAGGCGCTGCTCGTCTCGCGCTACGACAACCTGGGCAAGGGCGCCTCGGGCGCCGCCGTGCAGAATCTGGGCGTCATGCTGGGCGTGCCGGTCGAGACGAAGCTGGCGGCGTGAGCGGCCCGCTCTTTCCCTTCGAGGGCAAGACCCCGGTGGTGGACCCCACCGCCTGGGTCGCGCCCACGGCGGCCGTCATCGGCGACGTCACGCTCGGGCCGGGCGCCAATGTCTGGTACAATTGCGTGCTGCGCGGCGACACCGACCGCATCGTGGTGGGTGCGCGCAGCAACATCCAGGACGGCACCATCGTGCATGTCACGGCCGGACGCCTGCCCACCCTGATCGGTGAGGATGTGACGATCGGCCATGCCGCCATCATCCATGCCTGCACCCTGCATGACAGGGCGTTCATCGGCATGGGCGCCACGGTGCTGGACGGCGCGGTGGTGGAGGAAGGCGGCGTGCTCGCCGCAGGCTCGGTATTGCCGCCCGGCAAGCGGGTGGGCCGCATGGAACTGTGGATGGGCAACCCCGCCAAGCTGGTGCAGGTGCTGACGGAGGAGCGCCGCGCGGGCTTCGACCGCACCGCCCCGAGCTATGTCGCCCTGGCGCAGCGGCACCGTAACAGCCTGTAACTTTTCCGTGGCCGTTCCGTATGTTGCGCGAAACGGCCGCCACGCCCACATTCGGGGCCGCAGGAGGATGTTCACATGCGCCTAACTCTCGCCGCCCTCGCGTTGCTGCCCGTCGTGGCCTGCGCGCCCCTGACCCCGCCGGGGCCCACCGCCACGCTGCCGGCCGATGCCGTTGTGGGTGCGGGCGACCCCACGCAGGCGGCCATCTACAATGTGGCCTACGGCTTCAACAATCCGGGCGCGCTGAGGGACCCGGCGGCGGCCGCGCGCGCGGCGGCCAACATGGAATACCTGGCCACCAGCCTGCCGCAGGACCCGCGCTTCACCTTCCTGGGCCCGGAAGTGACGCAGCTCGCCTCCGCCCGGGCGGAGCTGCGCGGCGCGCTCGGCATCGCATCCGACGCCGATCCGCAGCTGGTGGTGGATGGGCTGTACGGGGCCTCTCGTGCGCTGCGCGCCCGTGATGGCGCCGGGGCGGCCCAGGCGCTGTCGCCGGCCGCCTTCCCGCAGCCGGCCGCGACCGTCCAGCGCCTGGCGGCCCTGCCGCCGCTGCCGCTGACCGCCGCCGCGGCCTCCGCCACCGAGCGCTCGCTTCAGCGCCAGCAGATCGACCGGCAGCAGAGCCGGCAGTCCCCCGCGCGTTGATCGGGCGCCCACTCCTCCTCGCGGTGCTGATGCTCGGCACCGCGGGCTGCGCCGAGATGCAGCGCCGGCCGACGCCCCCGCCGGGGGCGTTGTCCGTGCCGGGCGACCCGGTGCGCGGGCAGACCGAGGCGCTCGTCAACGCCTTCGGCGATGGCGGCACGGCGCTGAACGATCATCCCGCCTCCATGGCCCTGGCCGTCGCGCGGAATGAACAGGTGCTGATCTGGCTCGACCAGGATCCGCGCTTCAACTCCTTCTCCGAGACCATCCGGCAGCAGCTGGAAGGGGCGAGCCGCGAGCAGCGGGCGGCGCTGGGCATTGCCGAGGACGTGCCGCGGCCCCGCGTGGTGGCCGGGCTGCTGGCCACGCGCCGTGCCCTGCTGGCCAGTGACGAGGCCGCGGCGCGCAATGCCATGGCGGGCTTCAGCAATCCCGAGGGCCTGCCGCCGCTTCAGCGCCTGGCCCGGATGGGCGGGCTGCCGCAATCGGCCATCGCCAGCTCTCTGCTGAGAGAGGAAGTGACGCGGCTGGATGCGGAGAATGCCTGGCGCGGCCTGCGCGGTTCCGAGACGGCGGCCACCGCCATCACGACCCAGGGCCTGGGCGGCAACACCGACCGCTGAATTGAAGCAGCTGAACTGAAGCCGCTGAATTGAAAACGCCCCGGCCTTTCGGCCGGGGCGCTTCGTTTCTTCCGGTGTGGAAGCGGGCTTCAGGCCGTCTGGCCGGTGGTCAGGCCACCCTTTTCCATCAGCTCCTCGACCACGTCCCAAGCCACCAGCTTGTTCAGGAAGTTGTCCAGGTAGTTCGGGCGCACATTGCGGAAATCCAGGTAGTAGGCGTGCTCCCACACGTCCGCGCCCAGGATCGGCGTGCCCTCGCCGGTGGAGATCGGGTTCGCGCCGTTGGCGGTCTTGGTCACCTTCAGCTTGCCGCTGGCGTCCAGGATCAGCCACGCCCAGCCGGAGCCGAACTGCGTCACGCCGGCCTGCTTGAAGGCTTCCTTGAAGGCGGCCAGGCCACCCAGGTCGCTGTCGATCTTGGCGGCCAGCTTGGCCGGCAGCTTGTCGCCGCCGCCCGACGGGCTCATCACCTGCCAGAACAGGACATGGTTCCAGTGCTGACCGGCCTGGTTCAGCACGGGCAGGCCATCGGCGCCGGCGCGGCCGGCCTCGGCCACGATGGTCTCCAGCGACTTGCCGGCCAGGCCCTTGGACTCGATCAGCCCGTTCAGCGCCGTCACATAGGCGTTGTGGTGCTTGCCGTGGTGCAGTTCCAGGGTCTCCTGGCACATGCCGTTGGCGGCCAGCGCGCTGGTGGAATAACCGAGGGAGGGGAGGGTAAAGGCCATGCTGTCTCTCCTTGAGGAAGCTGACGGGAAGATGAGGGGCGGGTGGCAAGCCGTCAACCAAGGCGGTAATCGGTTCTGATGGCTGAAAGCCTCTCACCCCTGGGCGCCTATGTGCGCCAGCACGAACCCGAGCGTTTCTTCACGGCCCTGTTCGCGCCGCCGGAGAAGCGAGACGCCGTCTTCGCCCTTGCCGGCCTGCACCATGAACTGGGGCGGGCGCGGGAGGTTGCGTCCAACCCCATGATCGCGGCCATCCGCCTGCAATGGTGGCGCGACGCGATCGAGGAGGCCGCCGCCGGCAAGCCCGCCCGCAAGCATGAGGTGGCAGAGCCCCTGCACGCCGCCATCACGGCGGGCCGGCTGGACCCCGCGGACCTGCTGGCCATGGCCGATGCGCGTGAGGCGGAGCTGGAGGAGGAAGGCATCCCCACCGCCTCGGCCTTCGCGGCCTATCTGCGCGGTGCCCATGGCGGGCTGGCGGTGGCCACCGGCCGGTTGCTGGGCGCCTCGGGGCCTGACCTGCTGGCGCTGCAGGAATACGGCGCGGCCCAGGGGCTGGCGGCACTGCTGCGCAACCTGGGCAGCCTTGCCGCGCGGGGCCGCTGCCTGTTGCCGCTGGACCTGCTGGCCGAGGCAGGGCTGACGCTTGAGGAAGCGATGGCGGACCCTGCGGCGCTGGAGCCTGTGGCGCGCCGGCTGGCGGGGGATGCGCTGGCGCGGCTGCCCGCGCCGCGCCGCTGGCCGCGCCCGCTGCTGGCGGCTGCCCTGCCGGCCATCGCGGCCCGGCGGGACCTGCGGCGCCTGGCCTCCGGCAGCCCCTTGCCGCCGGGTGCCGGCAGCCGCCTGCCCATGCTGTGGGGCTGGCTCCTGGCGCGTGCATGAAAGCGGTCACTTCCGCGTCATTGTTGCACCACAATCATCCGTTTAAACCATCCCTGCGCCCGGACATGCGGCGCGGCCTTGAGGAGTCTGGCCTATGGCCCGGTATCTGGTAAGCGGCGGCGCCGGCTATGTCGGCAGCCACGTGGTTCTCGCCTTGCTCGATCGCGGCGATGAAGTGGTGGTCCTCGACAATCTGAGCACCGGTCACCGGGCCGCCGTCCCGGCCCAGGTCACGCTCTGCGAGGTCGACCTGGCCAACCCCCGCGCCGTGGACGAGGT
The DNA here is from genome assembly GCF_004005855.1 of Rhodovarius crocodyli. Classification (GTDB taxonomy): domain Bacteria; phylum Pseudomonadota; class Alphaproteobacteria; order Acetobacterales; family Acetobacteraceae; genus Rhodovarius; species Rhodovarius crocodyli. The sequence goes on along the minus strand of NZ_SACL01000005.1, from coordinate 1,605 downwards.
GCTGGCGGGCTGGAAGTTCGATGCCGTGTTCCACATGGCCGCGCTCTCCCTGGTGGGGGAGAGCATGAAGGAGCCGCTGCGCTACATCCGCACCAATGTCGGCAACTCGATCAACCTGGCCGAAGCCGCCATCAAGGCCAATGTGAAGCGCTTCGTGTTCAGCTCCACCGCCGCCATCTTCGGCGTGCCCCGCAGCACCCCCATCCCCGAGAACGCCGCCGCCGAGCCGGTGAACCCGTATGGCGAAAGCAAGCTGATGGTCGAGCAGGCACTGGCCTGGGCCGAGAGCGCGCACGGGCTGCGCAGCGCCTGCCTGCGCTATTTCAACGCCGCCGGCGCCGACCCGAAGGGCCGCGCCGGTGAGGATCACACGCCTGAGACGCACCTCATCCCGCGCGCCATCCTGGCCACGCTGGGCCGCGAGACGCCGGTGACGGTGTTCGGCACCGACTACGACACGCCCGACGGCACGGCCGTGCGCGACTATGTTCACGTGACCGACCTGGCGGCGGCGCATCTGGCCGTGCTGCCGCGGCTGGAGGAAGGCTCCGTCGCCTACAACATCGGTAACGGGCGCGGCTATTCCGTGAAGGAGGTCATTGCCTCGCTGGAGCGTGTCTCCGGCCGGCATGTGCCCCACACGCTGGGCGAGCGGCGCGAGGGCGACCCCCCGGCGCTGGTCGCGGGTTCCGAACGGCTGCGCGGCGAGACGGGCTGGGTGCCGAGGCTGGATGCGCTGGACGACATCGTGAAGACGGCCTGGGCCTGGCACCTGGCCAACCCCGACGGCTACGCCACGCGCCAGCGCCAGGCGGCATGACCGACCCCTGGCAGGCGTTCGGCGCGGCGGCCTCGCCCGCGCCATGGCATGATCTGTACCCGGCGTCCATGCCCGACGGGCGCGTGCTGGAACTGCCGATCCGCGACTACGGCGATGTGGGCGTCACCGGGCTGATCGCCAACCAGGCGAGCTTTCCGGTGGTGCGGGCGCTGTCCGGCTGGATGGCCGATGCCGCGCGGGCGCTGTCGCCCGAGGTGGTGCTGGGCCTTCCCACGCTGGGCCAGGTCTTCGCCCCCCAGGTCGCGGAAATGCTGGGCCACACCAACTGGGTGCCCGCAGGCTACACCCGCAAGCGCTGGTATGAGGATGCGCTGAGCGTTCCCATCAGCTCCTCGACCGGGCCGGGCGAGAGGCGGCTGTGGCTGGACCCGCGCGTCGCGCACCGGCTGCGCGGGCGGCGTGTGCTGCTGGTCGATGATGTGATCTCGACCGGCACCTCCGCCGTGGCGGGGCTGGCGCTGCTGGCATTGCTCGGCATCAGGCCGGTCGCGCTGTCGGTCGCGCTGGCGCAGGGTGACCGCTGGCTGTCCGGATGGCCGGCCGATGTGCCGGTGACGGCGGCCTTCGCCACGCCCCTGCTGGAGCGCATCGGGACGGGCTGGCGGGAGAGGGAGGGCAGCAGGCCCTCCGTGCTGAGCCCTTGAGGCTGTTCCCTGCTCGTCCTAGGAAACCGTTCAACTTCCCTGTGAAACCGAGAGGCACGCGGTGACGATCCTTCTGACAGGCGGCTTCGGCTTCATCGGTTCCGCGGTGGTGCGGCGTCT
>NZ_SACL01000004.1 GCF_004005855.1 Rhodovarius crocodyli | reverse complement strand
AGGGGCTGGTGGTGGCCTGCCCTGAGGAGATCGGGTTCAACCAGGGCTGGCTGAACGCCGAGCAACTCGCCCAGCAGGGAAGGGCTCTCGGAAAGACAGCCTATGGGCAGTATATGATCGAAGTGGCCGGAGGCGCACGCTGATGCTGATCACGCCGCAGGCCATCCCCGAAGTTCTGCTGATCGAACCCAAGCGTTTCGGCGATGACCGGGGCTTCTTCAGCGAGGTCTGGAAACGCTCCGCCCTGGCCGCCCAGGGCTTCGACGTGGCCTTCGTGCAGGACAATCATTCCCTCTCGCGCGAAGTCGGCGTCCTGCGCGGCCTGCACTTCCAGCGCGCGCCGCATGCCCAGGGCAAGCTGGTGCGCGTGGTGCGCGGTCGCATCCTGGATGTGGCCGTGGATATCCGCGAGGGCTCGCCCACCTACGGCCGCCATGTGGCGCAGGAGCTCTCTGCCGAGAACTGGCAGCAGCTGTGGGTGCCGCGCGGCTTCGCGCACGGTTTCATCACGCTCGAGCCCGATACCGAGGTGCTCTACAAGGTAGACGCCGAGTACAACCGGGAAGCCGATGGCGGCATCCTGTGGAACGACCCGGCGCTGGGCATCGACTGGCCGCTGCCGCCCGGCGGGCCCGTGCTGTCCGACAAGGACCGGGTGGCGCCGAAGCTGGCGGATCTCGCGCCCGTGTTCCCCGAGGGAAGCGTCTGATGAAGCGGATCCTGGTGACGGGGAAGGGCGGGCAGCTCGCCACCGGCCTGCTGGATGCCCTGCCGGCGATGGGCTTCGAGCCGATGGCCGTGGGCCAGCCCGAGTTTGAGTTCGACAAGCCTGAGACCGTGGAGGCCGCCTTCCGGACCCTCAGGCCGGATGCCGTGGTGAACTGCGCGGCCTGGACCGCCGTGGATGCGGCCGAGGAGGACGAGCCCGGCGCGTTTCGCGCCAATGCTCTGGGCCCCGCCCTGCTGGGCCGGCTGACGGCTGAGGCAGGCATCCCGCTCATCCAGATCAGCACCGACTACGTCTATGACGGGCAGAAGCCCACGCCCTATGTCGAGACCGACGAGCCGCGTCCGGTCGGCGCCTATGGCCGCACCAAGCTGGCGGGCGAATGGGCGGCGCTGGCGGCCAATCCGCAGACCGTCATCATGCGCACCGCCTGGGTCGTCAGCCCGGTGGGTAAGAACTTCGTGAAGACCATGCTGGCCGTGGGGGCCAGCAGGCCCGAGCTGAAGGTGGTGGCGGACCAGTGGGGCAACCCGACCGCCGCACCCGACCTTGCGGACGCGATCGCCAAGGTGCTCGCCAGGCTGCGGGAAACCGGCTGGCAGGAACGGTATCGCGGCGTTTTCCACGCCACCAACGCCGGCCATGTCTCGTGGCACGGCTTCGCCGAGGCGATTTTCGAGGCGGCCTCGGCCCGTGGCGGCCCGAAACCCGTCGTTCACGCGATCACCACGGCCGAATACCCCACCAAGGCGGTGCGCCCCGCCAACAGCCAGCTGGTCCTGGACAAGCTGCGCGACACCTTCGGCATCGAGATGCCGAGCTGGCAGCAGGGCCTTAACCGCGTGCTCGACAAGCTGCTTTCATAGGATCGTCACCCCTCCCCATCCGCGGGAGGGGGCATCCCCCGGGCCGGCTTTTTGCTACGGTGCCGCCGACCGTCCCTTTCAGGTTCCGCTTCCATGAAGATTGCCATTCTGGGTGCCGGCTATGTCGGCCTTGTCTCCGGCGCCTGCTTTGCCGAGTTCGGCGTGCAGGTCGCCCTGGTCGACAAGGATGCCTCCAAGATCGCGGCCCTGCGCGAGGGCCGGATTCCGATCTATGAGCCAGGCCTCGACAAACTGGTCGCCGACAACGTGCGCGATGGCCGCCTGACCTTCCCCGATACGCTGGAAGACGCGATGGAGGGTGTGGAGGCGGTGTTCCTCGCCGTCGGCACCCCCTCGCGCCGCGGCGACGGCCATGCGGACCTGACCTATGTGTTCACCGCCGCCGAGCAGGTGGCACGGGCGGCCACCCGGCCGCTGACGCTGGTGACCAAATCCACCGTGCCCGTGGGCACGGGCCGGCGCCTCATCGAGCTGGTGCGGCCGATCAACCCCGACATCACGGTCGCCTCCAACCCCGAATTCCTGCGCGAGGGCGCGGCCATCGGCGACTTCATGCGCCCGGACCGCGTGGTGCTGGGCACGGAGGACAATGAGCACGGGCAGCGCGCGCTGGAAACGCTGCGCCGGCTGTATCGCCCACTGTACCTGATCGAGACGCCGATCGTCGCCACCAGCCTGGAAACGGCCGAGATCATCAAATACGCCGCCAACAGCTTCCTGGCGATGAAGATCAGCTTCATCAACGAAGTGGCGGACCTCTGCGAGGCGGCGGGTGCGGATGTGCACGACGTGGCGCGCGGCATCGGCCTGGACGGCCGTATCGGGCGGAAGTTCCTGCACCCGGGCCCCGGCTATGGCGGCAGCTGCTTCCCCAAGGACACGCTGGCCTTCGCGCGCACGGCGGTCGACCTCGGCACGCCGCTCAGGCTGGTCGAGACGACCATCGCCGTCAACGATGCCCGCAAGGAGGACATGGCCCGGCGCGTGATCGCGGCGATGGGCGGGGATGTGCGCGGCAAGCGCATCGCGGTGCTGGGCCTGGCCTTCAAGCCCGAGACCGACGACATCCGCGATGCGCCGTCGCTGGTCGTGCTGCCGGCGCTGGCCGCGGCCGGTGCCTCGGTCGTCGCCTATGATCCCCAGAGCATGGGTTTCGCGCGGCAGGCGTATCCCGCATCCACGGAGTTCGCGCCCAGCGCCATGGCGGCCCTGGCGGATGCCGATGCGGCGGTGCTGCTGACGGAGTGGAACGAGTTCAGGGCCCTGCCGCCTGACCGGCTGAAGGCCGTCATGCGCGGCGACGTGTTCTGCGATTTCCGCAACGTCTATGACCGCAAGAGCATGATCGAGGCGGGGTTCAAGTACACGAGCATCGGCCGGCCCTGAGCCCGCCGATGCGCGGACGGGAAAGGCGCCCCCGGCCTGATCGGCCGTGGGCCGCATCCCGAGGGCGCGCTCAATCCCGGCTGAGTGCCACCACCGGATCCAGCCGCGCGGCGCTTCGCGCCGGCAGATAGCCGAAGCCCACGCCGATCGCGCTGGAACACAGGCAGGCCAGCGCGATCGACCCCGGCGTGTAGATCAGCCGGAAGCTGGAGCCGGCCTGGGCGAAGGCCCAGCCGAAGCCGAGCGCGAGCGCCACGCCCAGCAACCCGCCGATCAGGCAGACCAGCACGGCCTCGATCAGGAACTGCTGCAGGATATCCCCGTGCCGGGCGCCGACGGCCATGCGCACGCCGATCTCGCCCACGCGCTCCGACACCGAGACGAGCATGATGTTCATCACCCCGATTCCGCCGACCAGCAGCGAGATCAGCGCGATCGCCGCGATCAGCAATGTCAGCGTCTCGGTCGTGCTGGTGATGGTCTGGCGGATGTCGTCGGTGTTGAGGATGAAGAAATCCTCGCGCCCGTGGCGCTGGGTCAGCAGCTGCGTCACCGCGCGCTGCGCGAGCGCCGTGGGCGTGTCGTCGGCCACGCGGATGGTCACGCTGCGCAGGGAAGTGCTGCCGATGAAGCGCGTCTGCACGGTGGTATAGGGCAGGAACACCTGCGGGTTCTGCGCGCCCCCGAAGCCGCCCTGCTGCTGGGCGATGACGCCCACCACCCGCACCGGCACGCGCCCGGCCAGCACCACCTGGCCGATGGGCGATCCCTCGAAATTGCCGAACAGCGCGGTGCGGGCGTTCTGGTCGATCACGGCATCCTGGGCGAAGCCCGCCACGCTTTCCGCATCGAACAGGCTGCCTTCGACCAGCCGGCTGCCGCGCACCTCGAAATAGCTTTCGCTGACCCCGTTCACCAGCGCCGTCGCCTCGGTCGCCTGGAAGCGCAGGCTCGAGCTGGTGGAGACGGTGGGCGTGATGGCGGCGACGTAGTCCTGTTCCCGCAGCGCCTCCACATCCCCGATCACGAGGGTGCGGATGCGGCTGGACCGGATGTCGCCGAAGCCCGTGCCGGGAAACACCTCCAGCGTGTTGGTGCCGAGCGAGGCGATGTTCTCCAGCACGCGCCTGCGCGAACCCTCGCCCAACGCCACCACGCAGACGACGGAGGCGATGCCGATGATGATGCCCAGCATGGTCAGGAAGCTGCGCATCCGGTGCGCGTTCATCGAGATGAGCGCCATGCGCAGCGCCTCTCGCGCGCGGTCGGCCATCATGCCCAGGCGCCCGCCGGCCGCGGCCTGGCCGCGCGGCGTGCCGGGGGCGGGGCGTGCGGGCTTGCGCCGGTCGGCGATGATCTCGCCGTCCGACAGCTCGATGATCCGGTTGGCGCGTTCGGCCACCGCCATGTCGTGCGTCACGATGATGACGGTGCGGCCCTCGGCGTTCAGCTGCTCCAGGATGCCCAGCACTTCCTCGCCGGTGTGGCGGTCGAGCGCGCCGGTCGGCTCGTCGGCCAGGATCACCTCGCCGCCGTTCATCAGGGCGCGCGCGATCGAGACGCGCTGCTGCTGCCCGCCCGAGAGCTGGCCCGGCCGGTGGTCCAGCCGGTCCGCCATGTTCAGGCGCTTCAGCAGGCCGGCCGCGCGTTCGCGCCGCTCGTCGCGGTCCACCCCGGCATAGACGGCGGGAACCTCGACATTGCCCAGCGCCGACAGGTCTCCCAGCAGGTGGTAACGCTGGAAGATGAAGCCGAAATACTCGCGCCTGAGCGCCGCCAGCTCATCGGGTTCCCGCGTCGAGACCTCCTTGCCGCCGAGGCGGTAGCTGCCGCCCGAGGGCCGCATCAGGCAGCCCAGTATGTTCATCAGCGTGGACTTGCCCGAGCCCGAGGTGCCGACGATGGCCACCATCTCCCCGCGCTCGATGGTCAGGTCGATGTCCTTCAGCACCGTGAGGGTTTCCTCGCCGGCCTGGAACTGCTGGCGCAGGCCGCGCAGCTCGATCAGTGCCTCCGCCACGTCAAAGCCCCATGCGCGGCGGGGGCCGGAAGCCGCCCGAGGCGCCGGAGGCCGAGCGGTCGCCCGTCACCACGCGCTCGCCCTCGGCAAGCCCCGAGCGGATCTCGGCCCGGATGCGGTTGTTCAGCCCCACCTGCACCTGCCGGACGGAGACGCTGCCGTCATCCGCCTGCACCCGCACCGCCTGCTGCCCGCCCTGCCCACGGACGAGGGCCGAGGAGGGGATGGTCACCACCCCCTGCGCGCGGCCCAGCACGATGTTGACCTGCGCGGTCATGTAGGTCCGCAGCCGGCCCTCGGGGTTCGGCACGTCGAAGCGTCCGTAATAGTAGATCGCTTGGCTGGAGGAGGTGCTGGACGAGGAGGAGGAGCTGGAGCTGCTGGAAGAGGAGGTCGAGGAGATGCTGCTGTCGCTGGTGATGGATTGCGGCGCGGGGTCGATGCTGGCCAGCCGGGCCGGGATGCGCCGGCGCGGCTCACCCAGGATGTTGAAGAAGATGTCCTGGCCCGGGCGCACGTTCACCACATCGGCTTCCGAGATCTCGGCGATGATGGTCATTGTCGACACGTCGCCCAGCACCACCATGGTGGGGGTCGTGGTGTTGGCGTTCACCGTCTGGCCCTGCTGGGTGACGATGGCCAGAACCGTGCCGTCGATGGGCGCGGTGATGCGGGTATAGCTGAGGTTCACCCGCGCGGTTTCCACCGCCACCTGGGCGGCCGCGATCTGCGCGTCCAGCGAGGCGATCTGCGCCCGGGTGGCCATGAGCGAGGCCTGGGCGCTGTCATAGTCCGCCTGGCTGGTCGCGCGCTGCGACAGCGTCATGCGCTGGCGCGCCAGGGTCTGCTCGGCCAGCACCAGGTTGGCGGCGGCTTGGTCGCGCTGGGCACGGATATTGGCCAGGTTGGCCTCGGCGGTGCGCAGGGAGTTCTGCTGCGTCATGCTGTCGATCTCGGCGATCAGGTCGCCCTGCTTCACCACCTGGCCCAGCTGGACGGGCAGGGAGGTGACCCGCCCGGAGGCCTGGGCGCCCACGGCCACCAGACGCGCGGGCTTCAGCTGGCCGTTGGCCAGCACCGTCTGCTCGATATCGCCCAGCGTGGCGGCCGCCGTCAGCAGCTGTGGCGCCTCGGCCGGGCGCAGCATGTCCTGGAAATACCAGGCCCCGCCGCCCATGGCGGCCAGCAGGACCAGCGCGGCAATGCCGCGGCGATAGGCTTTCTTCATGGCGTGGTGGTCCTCAGCCGGGGGCCGGTGCCGGTGTCTTGCACGGCGGGGCTCCGGGTATCGATCTCGCCGTCCCAGCCACCGCCCAGCGCCTTGTTCAGCGCCACGAAGGCGGTGACGGTGGCGATGCGGCTCTGCAGCAGGGAATCCTCGGCGGAGAACAGGGTGCGGTCGGCATCCAGCACATCCAGGAAGCCGCTGGCGCCGGTCTGGTACAGGGTGCGGGAGAGGCGGGCGGCCTCGCGCTGGGCGGTCACCGTCTCGGTCAGCCGCGCCACCCGCTCGCGCTGCTGCGTCAGGGTGACGAGGGCCGTCTCCACCTCCTGCAGGGCGGTCAGCACGGCGGCGCGGAAGGCGATGTAATACTGGTCGCGCTGGGCCTCCGCCTGGCGCACGGCGGCGGCCAGCTGCCCGCCCTGGAAGATCGGGATGTTCAGGCTGGGACCGAAGGACCAGGCGAGCGCCGAGTTGCGCGCGAGGTCACCCATGCGCGCGGCCGAGATGGAGAGCGTGCCGCTGACGCTGATGGAGGGGTAGCGGTTTGCCTCCGCCTGGCCGATCAGCGCCGTGGCCTGGGCCAGCTGGCGCTCTGCGGCGCGCAGGTCAGGGCGTGCCCGCAGCAGGTCGCCCGGCACGCCTACGCCGGTCATGCGGCGGGGTTCGGGGATGGGGCGCGCGGTCTCGAGCCTGGGTGCCAGCGCGGCGGGCGGCTGGCCCAGCAGCAGCCCCAGGCTGAACAGCGAGGAGGCGTAGCTGATCTCCAGCACCGGGATCTGGGCCTCGGTCGAGGCGGCGGTGGCGTTGGCGCGCGCCACATCCAGCGCCGAGGAGGAGCCGGCGCGATAGAGGCCCTGCGTCATCGCCGCCGTCTGCCGCTGGGACGCCGCGGTGCGCCGCGTGAGATCCAGCCGCGCCTGATAACCGCGCAGCTCGACATAGGTGGTGGCCACCTCGCCCACCAGCGTCAGCAGCACGGAGCGCAGGCTGTATTCGGCGGCGTCCAGGGCCGCGGTCGAGGCCTCAAGCGCGCGGCGGTTGCCGCCGAACAGGTCGAGCTCCCACGCGGCGTCGAGCCCGGCCTGGAACTGGCTGGCGGTGCGGGCGGAGGAACGGCTGCGGCTGGCCGAGGCACCGCCCGAGACGCTGGGCAGCAGCGCGCCCTGGCTGCTCGCGCGCGCCGCCCGGGCCTCGCGGATGCTGGCGGCGGCTGAGGCGACATCCAGATTGCCGCGCACCGCTTCCTCGATCAGCGTGTCGAGCAGCGGGTCATCCAGCAGGCGCCACCAATGGCCCAGCGGCTGCTCGGCCTCGGTGGGCGGCTGCGGCGGGGCGCCGGCCCAGCGGGCGGGCAGGCCCAGGCGAGGCAGGGCGTAGTCCGGCCCGACGGAGCAGGCGGCAAGCGCGAGCGGGGCGAGGAGGGTAAGCCGGCGGCGAATCGTGGGCGCCGCCAAGAATGGCTGCAATGTCATGTGGCCGCCTACATAGCGGCTCGGCCCGGCTTGTGGTCGCTCCGGATGCGAACGAATTGCAACAAACCGTAATGTGGCTAATGGAACACGAAGTCCGAGGCTTGGATGTCGGTGACGTTGTAGAGGAAGATCTCGTTGTCGCCGTAGCGCAGGGAGGTGTTGCCGCCTGCCACGGTCACGCTGAACTGGCTGAGCGCGGTGACGCCGCTGCCCACCATATAGAGCTTGTCACCCTCCGCGCGGCGGAAGTCCGAGATCTGGTCGCGGCCCCAGTTCGGGATGTTGAAGGCGAAGATGTCCGCCCCGCCATAGCCGTACATGATGTCGTCGCCCTCGCCGCCATCCAGCACATCGGCGAAGTTCGAGCCCCAGAGGATGTCGTTGCCGCCGCGCCCGTCCAGCGTGCTGCCGAGGAGCGGGTTGGCCACCAGGTTCTCACCTGTCGGGCTGCCATGCACCAGGGTGGCGGTGCCGGCCAGATAGACGACCTCGATGTTGGGGGAGACCCAGTAGCCGGTGACCGACACCCAGGCCGTGTCATAGCCCTCGTCCGCCTCCTCCCAGATCACGTCGCCCAGGTCGTCCACGATGTAGTGGTCGTGGCCCTTGCCGCCGACCATGGTGTCGTTGCCCGGCCCCCCGCGCAGGATGTCGTTGCCGTCATGGCCGATCAGCGTGTCGTCGAACTCGCTGCCCCACAGCACGTCGTCGCCGGTGCCGCCTTCCAGCCGGCTGGCGTAAAGCGGGTTCGCGACCAGCTGCTGATAGCCCTCGCTGGCCTTGAGGAAGGTGGCGGTGCCCGCCAGCCGGCCGATCTCCACATTCACGGGCAGGGTCCAGCCATCGACCGTCACCCAGGCGGTGTCGATGCCCTCATCCGCGTATTCGACGAAGCGGTCACCCAGGTCGTCGATCACGGCCTGGTCGTTGCCGGTGCCGCCGATCATGGTGTCGTTGCCGGCACCGCCGCGCAGGATGTCGTCACCCGCGCCGCCATCCAGCGTGTCGTCCTGCGGGCCGCCCCACAGCACGTCATCGGCGGTGCCCCCGCGCAGGGTGCTGGCCAGCAGCGGGTTGGCCACCAGCTGCACCGGGGTGGAGCCGCCGCCCAGCGAGGCGCCGGTGCCGAACAGCCGTCCGATCTCGATATGAGAGGGCAGGGTGTAGTCGTCGGCCGTGGACCAGACGGTGTCGGTGCCCTCGTCCTCATATTCGATGACGCGGTCGGCGGGAGAGTCGACCAGATACTGGTCGTTGCCGGTGCCGCCGATCATCACGTCGGCGCCCGCGCCGCCATCCAGCAGGTCGTCGCCCGCGCCACCTTCGAGCCAGTCATTCCCGTCATGGCCATAGAGCGCGTCGTCGCCGCCCAAGCCGTACAGATTGTCGGCATCGCTGCCGCCATGCAGCGTGTCGTTGCCCGCTGTCCCGTTCTGGGTGCCGCGCGGCGCGCCGATCTCGGCGCCGAACACATCCTGCACCGCGTTGCTGTCGCCGCTGACGAGATCGGGCGCCGTGGAGGCGAAGGCGACCGTCAGCCCATCATTGCTGATCACCGAATGGGTCGATTCACCGAAGGCCGTGGCCCCGGTGGTCGCGATGGAGATCAGCAGCAGTTCGCCCGTCAGCAGATCCTTGCGGAAGATGTCGGCCGAGACGGGTCGGTCATCCGCGGCGAAGGTGCTTGAGAGCGAGGTGAAGGTCACATAGCGCCCGTCGCCCGAGATATCGGCGTCATAGCTGTCGCCATTGCCCGCCACCCCGCTGGAGCCGGTGCTGACCAGCGCGACCGCACCTGTCAGCAGGTCCTTGCGGTAGACATCCATCACCCCGTTGGTGTCGGCCCCCAGCAGCGCGGCCTTGGTCGCGAAGACGACATAGCGCCCATCGGCGGAGATGACGGGCTTGAGCGTGCCCTCGAAGCCGCCGCCCATCTGCTCGCCGTTGGCGCCCTCCGTCACGCGGGTGACGGTGCCGGTCTGCATGTCCTTCACGAACACGTCGTCGCGGCCGTTGGTGTCGGTGCCGACCAGATTGCCCGCATTGCTGTCGAACACGACATAGCGGCCATCCGCCGAGATGGAGACGCGGTTGAGCGCGCTGCCATTGGCCTGGCGGCCATCCGCCGTCAGGGAAACGAGCCGGACCTGGCCCGTCACCATGTCCCGCAGGAAGACGTCGATCAGACCGTTGGTGTCGCCCGCCACCAGGTCGGAGGCGGCCGAGAGGAAGGCGACATAGCGCCCGTCGCTGTTGACGGCCGCGCCATACGACACGGAATTGGCCGCGGCCCCGACGGTGTTCAGGGAGACGAGCAGCACGGCGCCCGTCTGCATGTCCTTGCGGAAGATGTCGGCGAAGCCGTTGGTGTCGCCGGTGACGAGGTTGGTCGCCATCGAGGTGAAGACGACATAGCGCCCGTCCGCGCTGATGGCCGCGCCATAGGAGGCACCGTTCGCCTCGACGCCGGAGGCGGAGACCGAGACACGTTCCAGCACGCCCGTGCCGCGGTTCTGTCGCCAGATATCCGTCACGCCGTTGGTGTCGGCCAGCGACGGGTTCGTCGCATCGGACTGAAAGACCAGATACAGCCCGTCCGCCGAGAGATCCGCGTAGTCGCTGGTATCGTTCAGCTGCTGCCCGGCGGAGGCGAGGGATCGGCGGGCGAGCGTGACCGTCATGCACTGCATCCTGCGTGGCTGCCGTGCGTCCTGCCTGGCCTTACCACCTATGCGTGCATAATGAGGGGATTTTCGCTTTTTTGGAAGGGTATTGTTCTTGTTTTGTTTGTAATGCGACGCAAAAGAAAAGGGCGGGATCGTTCCCGCCCCCTTCATCGAAGCATCAGCTTCAGGCCGGCGTGAACATCGGCACCGGGGCGCCGCCATTCGTGGGCTTGAACACCAGCTTCACCTTCTGGCCGACCTTCACGGCGTCCAGGTCGGTGTCGACGATGTTGGTCATGATGGTCACGCCCTCGGTCAGCGTGACATAGGCCAGGCAGTAGGGCTCCTTGCCGCGCTGGACGGACCAGGAATAGATCTCGCCCACGCCCTTGCTCTCCACGAACTCGACGTTCGAGGACAGGGTGTAGGGGGAGACGCCGCGCGGGTAGAAGAAGTGCTTGCCGGTGTCCTTGCACAGGCCCAGCAGCAGCTTGCCTTCACGCGCCGCATCGAAGAACGGCTTGTTGTCCGGATCCTCGTTGGGGGCGGCCGGGACGCGGTCGAATGCGGGAGTGGGCATCACAGAGCCTCCAGGATGACGGTGCCGCAGCCGTGGCGGGTGCAGAGGCTGCCACCCTTGCCGTTGGCCAGCGTCAGCGAGTGGTCCTTGACCTGCACGGCCGGGTGGGCTTCGCCGCGCGCCTGGCGGACGGCCTCGATCACCTTGGTCATGCCGCCGCGGTTGGACGGGTGGTTGTTGCACAGCCCGCCGCCATCGGTGTTGAACGGCAGTTTGCCGACGCCCGAGATCAGGTTGCCGTCCATGACGAAGCGGCCGCCCTGGCCCTTCTCGCAGAAGCCCAGGTCTTCCAGCTGCACGATCACGGAGATGGTGAAGCTGTCGTAGATGGAGGCGTACTTGATGTCCGACGGCTTGCAGCCGGCCATCGAGAAGGCGGTCTTGCCGGACTGCACGCTGGCCGAATAGGTCAGGTCCACCTGGCCGGCCATCTGGTGCTTCACGTGCTCGCCATAGCCCTTCACCTTGACCAGGGGGCGCTTCAGCTTGCGGGCGATTTCCTCACGCGCCACGATCACGGCGCCGCCGCCGTCGGAGATGACGCAGCAGTCCAGCCGGTGCAGCGGGTCGGCGATCATGGGCGAGTTCACCACGTCCTCGACCGTGACGACCTTCGGCAGCATCGCGTGCGGGTTGTACTGCGCGTGGGTGCTGGCCGCGACCTTCACCCAGGCCATCTGCTCGGAGGTGGTGCCGAACTGGTACATGTGCCGCTGCGCGACCATGGCATGCATGGTGGCGATGGTGCGGCCGAAGGGCAGCTCGAAGGGCTCATCGGGCACGCCCGAGCCGGCGCTGCGCACGGCGGTGCCGGTCTGCATGCCTTCGGCGCGCGGCCGGCCGGCCAGCGTGATCAGGATGCAGTCGGCCTTGCCGGCCTTGATCATGTCGGCAGCGTGGCCGACGTGGATCACGTAGGAGGAACCGCCGGTGTCGGTGCTGTCCACATAGCGCAGCTTGCGCAGGTTCATGTACTCGACCATGGACAGCGGGCCCATGCCGGGGGCATCGCCCGCGCACATGTAGCCGTCGATGTCGTCGACGGTCAGGCCGGCGTCCTGCAGGGCGCCGAAGGCGACCTCGGCATGAAGCTGGGCGGTGGACTTGGTCTCGGCCTTGCGGGTGGGGTGCTCATAGGCACCCACGATGAACGCGTTGGTCATCGTGCACTCCTCATTGGCATGATTTCCTCCTTGGTGGGTGGTGCAGCCTTGTCCGAGTGCGGGCGCGCGTCAACCGGGGGAAGGGGGATGCGCACAGGTTTGCGCAAAAACTTCGACCTACCGGCCGGTCGGCGGCGGCTAAGTGTTGCGCCCCGGGCGGTAGACGCCCGTGGTCCGACCGTGCGGTAGGGTCAGCCCAGCCCGGGCGGGAAGCGCGCGATGGTCTGCGTCAGGCCATGGCGCAGGGCAGCGATCCCGGTCGCGCCCAACTCCGCCTCCAGCCTGCTTTCGGCCTCGGCGCTGAGGGCGACCAGCGTTTCGTACAGCTTGCGGCCGCGCGCGGTCAGCCGCAGCAGGCGGGCGCGCCCGTCACGCGGGTCGGGCACGGCCTCCAGCATGCCCAGCGCCGTCAGGTCGTCCGCCAGATAGGCCATGCTCTGCTTGGCCATGCCGGCGGCGGCGGCCAGCTCCGTCAGCCGCGACCCGCCCGGCGCGATATGGCGCAGCAGGGAGGAATGGGCGCGCCGGATCTCGGGGAAGCCACGATCCGGCAACTGGCCATACACATGCTCGGCAAGCGCGGCATAGGCGTTGCGGAGCAGGAAGCCCAGGGAAGGGGGGGATGGTTCATTCATGGTATTGACAGATTATCTGACTAAAATAGAAGTCAGGCAATCTGACTAACCAGAGGATCCCATGACCCCGATCGAACGCAACATCGCCACCGTGGACGCGCATATCCGCGGCGAGGCCCAGGACCCGGCCTCCGTGATGGGCCTGTACACGGATGATGTCGTGCTGGAGGTGCCGACCCGCGGCCTGCGCTTCGCCAGCCACGCGGAGATCGAGGCGAATTACCGCGCGATGTTCGCCTCGATGGCCGACATCGAGATCGAGCCCCGCGACCGCTTCGCGACCGAGGACAGGGTGGTGGATGAATGCCTGGTGCGGCTGACGCTGACGGGCCCCGGCATGGTCAACGCGCCGTTCCCGGTGGGCGCGCGGGTGGAGCTCAGCCTGCTGCATGTCTTTCACATGCGCGCCGGGCTCATCGCGCGTGAGGTGGTCTATGAGGGCTGGCGGCGGCTGGATGCCGCCGCCTGACGCGCCTCAGAATTCCACGTCGCGGTTCACGTCCTTGTAAAGCAGGTACTCCGCCGGCGCCCAGCCGGTGGCGTAGAACTGCTGCGGCACATAGGGGCCCATCCAGATGAAGTCGCCTTCCCAGATCTCGTGCCAGTCGCGGCCCAGCAGCTGAAGGCCCTGGCCCGTCAGCATGTACAGGCCGTGCTCCATGATGTGGGTCTCGACGCAGTGGAAATGCGTGCCGGTGCCGAAGCCCATCACGTTCATCTCGAAGTCGAAGGCCATCTCGCCGGGCGTGCCCAGCAGGAAATAGCGATAGCGGCCGTTCACGTCCTGGCGCGGGGCGTCGTCGCGATGGGCGAATTTGGGCTTGGGCGGGTTCACGCCCTTCAGCGCGGCATAGGGCTTCTTCACCCACAGGGCGCGCGCCTCGGCATCGCCCTTGTTGGAGAAGGAGAGCTTCGTGCCCTCGGGCGCGAAGGCATAGGCGCCGGGCACCAGGCTGCGCTTCTTCTTGCCGAGCCCGACTTCCAGCTCACCGGACAGCACATAGAGGAAGTGCTGCAGCCCGTCGTCGATCGGCTCCATCGTGCCGCCGCCCGGCGCCACGATCACCATGGCCTCCGCGAAATGCGCGCCCATGCGCGGGGAGGTCATGAAGCGCAGGATGCAGCGCTCCAGCCCCGGCAGGAAGGAATCCATGATCCCGATCGGCGGGAAGATGGCGTAATGCGGCGTCAGGTTCGACCGGTTGTGGCCGATGACGCCGGGCGGGACGGGAGGCGGAACAGGGGCTTGGCTCATCTTCTCCCTATGCCGTGAAGGCGCGCGGCTTGCGAGTCCCTTGAACTGTACCGGCTGGACGGTATATCGACATCGCATGCCCGACCGCCCACCAGAAACGGACACCCGCACCCGCGTCCTGGATGCCGCGGAGCGCATCGTGCAGCAGCAGGGCGTGCCCGCCCTGACGCTTGCCGCCGCGGCGCGTGAGGCCGGGGTCTCCAAGGGCGGGCTGCTTTACCACTTCGCCAGCAAGGAAGCCCTGCTGCGCGGCATGATCGAGCGGCTGACGGACAACATCCGCGGCCAGTTCGAGGCGACCCTCGCCAGTGTTCCCGAAGGCACGGGCCGCGTCGCCCGGGCCGTCATCGCCTGGCAATTCGCGACCGAATGCCATGAGGCCGAGGATGCCGAACGTTCGGCCGCCATCCTGCTCGCGGCCCACCACCATTTCCCGGAGCTGCTGGAGCCCGTGCGCCTCTTCACCGATGACATCCGCGCCCGCCTGCGGGCCGATGGCCTGAAGCCTGGCCGTGGCCTGGCCGTGATGGCGGCCTGCGACGGGCTGTTCATGAACCATGTTTTCGGCATGTATCGTCCCGACGCGGCCGATCTCGCCGCCCTGCACGAGACCCTGCTGAGCCTGCTGGAGCCCGCCTGAGATGAAGCGCTCGAAGCTGATGATCGTCCTCGCCGTGGCCGGGGTGGCCGTGGCCGCCGGCGCCACCTGGAAGCTGACGGCGCAGGAGGCGCGGCCACCGGGCCCGCCGCCGGCACCCCCGGTGGTGGCCTCGCTGCCGCGCTCCCTGGCAGGGGTGGGCGTCGGCGCGCTGGGGCGGGTGGAGCCCGCCAGCCGCATCCGCCGCCTGGCCGCGCCGGGCGGCATGAACGTGAACCGCCTCTCGAAGCTGTTGGTGGCGGAGGGCGATGTCGTCACCGAGGGCCAGCTGCTGGCCGAATTCGCCGACGCACCCCTGAAGGATGCCGAGGTGCTGCGCGCCGAGGCCGCCCTGGCCGAGCAGCGCGCGAGCCTGGACCGCACCGTGGCCGCCGGCCGCCCCAGTGAGATCGCGGCCCAGCGCGCCCGCATCCAGGCCCTGACCTCGGCCGCCGAGATCGCCCGCCGCGATGCGAGCCGCACGGACAGGCTGGTTCCCTCGGGTGCCGGGGCCGAGGCGGTGGCCGAGCGCAACCGCTTCGCGGCCCAGCGCGCGGCCGCCGAACAATCCGAGGCCCAGGCAGCGCTCGAAACCCTCTCGAGCGCCCGGCGCGAGGATGTTCAGCTGGCCGAATCGCGGGTGGCCAATGCCGAGGCGACGCTGGCCAAGGCCATCGCCGACGCGGCCCTGTCGCGCGTCTACGCCCCCATCGCCGGCACCATCCTGCGCATCCATGCCCGCACGGGCGATGCGGTGGGCAATGACGGCGTGCTGGAAATGGCGGACCTGACGCGCATCGACGTGGTGGCCGAGGTGTACGAGACGGATGTGCCTCGCCTCTCGGTCGGCCTGCCCGCCGAGATCGTGGTGCCGGGCGAAAGCCGCCGCTATGCCGCGACCCTGCGTGAGATCGGCTGGCAGGTGCGCCGCACCGCGCAGTCGGGCACGGACCCGGTGGCGGCTGTCGATGCGCGCACGCTCGAAGTCAGGCTGACGCTTTCCGAGGAAGCGCGGGTGGCGCTGGCCCGGCGCAGCAACATGCAGGTTCAGGTCGCGATCCGCCCGCCCGAGCGGGCCGATTGATGGACAGCTTCGCCCGCCACGAGAGGCCGGCCGATGCGCAGGCCGCCGTCATCCGGCCGCGTGCCGGGCGGCTGGATGCGCTGGGCCTGTCGGTCCGGCTGTCCTGGCGGCAGCTGCGGGCGGACCGTGCGCGGCTGGCGACCGCCGTGGCGGGGGTGATGTTCGCCTGCGTGCTGGTGTTCATGCAGCTGGGCTTCAAGGGCGCGCTGTTCGACAGCGCCACCAACCTGCTGAACTCCATGCGCTCCGACCTGTTCCTGATGCACCCGATGACGGAGGCGAGCTTCCGGCCGGAGCACATTCCCCGCGCGCGGGCCTTTCAGGCGCTGGCGGATGCTGATGTGGCGCGGGCGGTGCCGATCTACATGGCCCAGGCCTCCATGCGGAACCCGGAGACGGGCAAGCGCCGCATGGTGCAGGTCATCGGCCTGGACGTGACGGCCAACGCCGTGCAGTTCGAGGGGCTGGCCCCGCTGGCCCCCGCGCTGACGCGCCCCGACACCTTCGCCTTCGACCGTCGCTCACGCCCCGAATTCGGCCCGGTGGACGAGATGTTCCAGCGCCACGGCCCCTTCCAGGTCCAGCTCGGCACCAAGATGCTGGAGCTGGTGGGGCTGGTCGATATCGGACCCAGCTTCGGCGCCGACGGCAATGCGGTGATGAACGAGCTGAACTTCCGCCGCATCTTCTCGCGCCAGGCCTCGCAGACGGACCTGGTGGCGCTGCGCCTGCGCCCGGGCGCGGACATTCCCACCGTGCAGCAGCGCCTGCGCACCCTGTTGCCCGACGATGTGCTGGTGCTGACCCATCAGGAGCTGGTGGCCGCCGAGCGCGCCTATTGGGAGAACGGCACGCCCATCGGCTTCATCTTCGTCTTCGGCTCCATCATGGGCCTCGTGGTGGGCATGGTCATCGTCTACCAGATCCTGTTCGCCGATGTGGCGGGGCACCTCAGCGAATACGCCACGCTGAAGGCCATGGGCTATTCCAACGCCTATCTCTCGGGCGTGGTGCTGGGGGCGGCCGTGATCCTGGCGGTGGTGGGCTTCATCCCAGGCCTCGTCACCTCGCTGCTGCTGTATGACGTGGTGGCCAAGGGCACCTTCCTGCCGCTGCACATGCCGCTCGACCGGGCGCTGGGCGTGTTCTCGCTCATCTTCGGCATGTGCTTCGTGGCGGGGCTGCTGGCCATGCGCAAGCTGCGCGATGCGAACCCCGCGGACATGTTCTGATGGATCAGCCCCTCGAACTGTCCAACATCACTTTCAGCTACGGCGACGGCGAGTTGCGCCGGGCGGTGCTGAAGGATGTCTCGCTATCGGTGGCACCGGGTGAGATCGTGATCCTCACCGGCCCCTCGGGCTCCGGCAAGACCACGCTGCTGACGCTGATCGGCGCGCTGCGCGGCATGCAGGAGGGCAGCTGCCTGGTGCTGGGCCAGGAGATGCGCGGCGCCTCGGAGGCCGCGCGCGTGGCCCTGCGCCGTCGCATCGGCTTCATCTTCCAGAACCACAACCTGCTGGGCTTCCTGTCGGCGCGGCAGAACGTGGCCATGTCGCTGGAACTGCATGGCGGCATGAACGACGCGGACCGGCTGAAGCGGGCAGGGGAGATGCTGGCCGCCGTGGGCCTCGCGGAGCACGCGGACAAGCGCCCCGCCCAGCTCTCGGGCGGGCAGCGCCAGCGCGTGGCGGTGGCGCGCGCCCTGGTGGCCGAACCCGGGCTGGTGCTGGCCGATGAGCCCACGGCGGCACTCGACCGCGCCTCGGGCCAGGAGGTGGTGCGCCTGCTGTCCGACCTCGCGCGTCGGCGCGGCACCCCCATCCTGCTGGTCACGCATGACCCGCGCATCCTGGACATCGCGGACCGGATCGTGGCGATGGAGGATGGGCGGATCATCGATACCTCGGCCGCGTCATCGCCCGCGTCGCATTGATGTCAGTGGCCGGGGCGTGCATCCCGTGCCCATGATCGCGCCATGAGCGAAGCGCCGGTTTTCCTGGATATCGAGGCCTCGGGCATTACCGGGGGCTCCTTCCCGATCGAGATCGGCTGGGCGCAGCCGGTGCAGGCCGAGGGCGGCTGGGCGCTGGCGCTGCGCAGCATCCTGATCCGCCCCATCCAGCCCTGGCTGGATGAGCCGCTGCGCTGGGACAGAGCGGCCGAGCCCGTCCATGGCCTGACGCGTGAAGTGCTGCTCCAGGAGGGCCTGCCCCCCGATGAGGCCTGCGATGTGCTGGACGGCGCGCTGGCGGGGCTGGAGGTGGCCAGTGACACCGGGGCCAACGGATGGGACGCCGACTGGCTGTACATCCTCTATGAAGCCGCAGGGCGGTCACCCCGGGGCTGGTTCCTGGGCGAGCCCAAATCCGGAGGACTGGTGGCCCGGCGCCTGCGCGCGGCCGGGCTGGACCCGATGACGGTGCGCCCGGCGATGGCGCGCTGGCGCCCCGCCCACAGCCACGCGGCGGCCGAGGATGCCGGCGCCTTCGCCTGGGAATGGGCGATGGCCGAGCTGCTGGCGGCCGGAGGCGCCACGGGGCTGACATCGGAAAACCTGCCGGAGCTGATCCCCGCCCCCATATGGCCGCGGCCGCTGGCCGGAGGCTACCGCAGGCGGGAAGGCTGAGCGGTAAGGCTCATTCCAGCCCGCGCACCACCTCGAAGGCCTGGGCCAGCAGCTTCGCGCGCAGCGCGTCGTCGCCATAGGCATCGGGGCCGGCCTTGATCCAGCCGGGCATGCGCGCGGCCATGGGGCGGATGTCGGGCTGCTCCAGCGCCCAGCCATCCTGCCCCTTGCCCAGCCTGACCAGCATGCCGTCATGCCGGGCCGCGCACAGCAGCCGCCCATGCCACAGGAAGGCGAGGCCGCCGAACATCGCCTTCTCGGAAACGGCGGGGTCGTCGCCCAGCTCCTCGCGCAGCAGTTCCTCCAGCCCGTGATCGCGCGTCATGGCCTGTCCTCCCTCCGCAGCCGGTACAGCAGGTGTTCGCGCATCGGGTGGCCCTCCGGCAGGCGCGGGTGCTCGAAGCGCCCGTCGGGCCGCATGCCGAGCTTCTCCATCAGGCCCCAGGAGCGGGTGTTGGGCGGGATGGTGAAGGCCACGATCTCCGGCAGGCCAAGCGAGAACCCATAGGCCAGGGCCGCGCGCGCGGCCTCCAGCGCATAGCCCTGGCCCTGATGCGCCGTGGCGAAGCGCCAGCCGATCTCCACCGGCGGCTCCGTCAGGGCAGGGAAGGGAATGGCGGCCCATTGGATGCGCCCGAGGCCGCACATGCCGATCATCCCCGGCGCGGCCAGCCGTTCCACTGCCCAGAAGGACAACCCGGTTTCCGCCTGGCGCAGCTCCATCCGGTCCAGAAACTCGTCGGCTTCGGCGCGGTTCAGCGTCTTGGCGAAATGCCGCATCACCTCCGGGTCGGCGCACATGGCGGCGAAGGCCGGGCGGTCATCCCGCCGCCAGGGGCGCAGGCGCAGGCGCTCTGTCTCGATCATGGGCACAGGCTAACCCGGCCCGGGCGGTTCCGGCCATGCCCCGGCTTGTGCGGGGGCAGGGCAGGGGCATCATGCCCCCAACGGACGGAGTGGGCGCATGGAGTGCGATTTCCTGGTGATCGGCGCGGGTTCGGCCGGGGCGGTGCTGGCCAACCGGCTCTCGGCCGACCCCGCGAACCGCGTGGTGCTGCTGGAGGCAGGCGGCCCGGACCGTGACCCGCTGCTGCGCGTGCCCGGTGCCGTGGCGCGCAACGTGAAGGCGCCGCAGCATAACTGGAACTACTTCTCGGAACCCGAGCCCGAGCTCGACGGCCGCCGCATCTTCTGCGCGCGCGGCAAGACACTCGGCGGGTCCAGCAGCATCAACGGCATGATCTATATCCGCGGCCATGCCCGCGATTACGACTATTGGCGCCAGGCGGGCTGCGTCGGCTGGAGCTATGACGACGTGCTGCCCTATTTCCGGAAATCCGAGGGCAGCGAGCGCGGCGCCGACGCGTATCACGGCGGCGACGGCCCGCTGACGGTCACGCTCGGCCGCCCGGTGCCGCCGGTCTGCGAGGCCTTTCTGGAGGCCGCCCGCGCCGAGGGTTTCCGCGCGCCCGTCGACTTCAACGGCGAAAGCCAGGAAGGCTTCGGCCACTACGACACCACCACCCGCAACGGGTTGCGCTGGTCCACGGCGCGCGCCTTCCTGGACAGCGCGCGGTCGCGCCCGAACCTCACCATCCTGACCCGTGCCGAGGCCGAAGCCCTCACCTTCGACGGGCTGCGCTGCACCGGCGCGCGGGTGCGCCAGGACGGGCAGGCCATCGAGATCCGCGCGGCGCGGGAGACGGTGGTCAGCGCCGGCGTATTCAATTCGCCCAAGCTGCTGATGCTGTCGGGCATCGGCGATGCAGACGCCCTGTCGGCGCTCGGCATCACGCCGCTGCTGGACCGGCCCTCCGTGGGGCGGAACCTGCAGGATCACCTGTCTTACCGGATGAACTATGCCTGCCGCCCGGGCACCACGGCCTATGCCCATACGCGGCCCATCCGGGGCGCCATGGCGGTGCTGAAGTTCATCTTCCAGCGCAAGGGCATCCTGACCAACACGCCCTTCTCGACCGGCGGCTTCTTCGCCTCGGAGCCGGGGATGGAGGTGCCCGACATGCAGATGGGCATGGCCATCGGACTGATGCCCGATACCGGCAACCTGCCGCAGCGCGAGGGTTTCACCCTCACTGTCCGGCAGGGCCGGCCGAGCAGCACGGGCGAGGTCACGCTGCGGTCGCGTGACCTGGCCGATGCGCCGGTCATCCGGCCGCGCTACCTCAGTGACCCGCATGACCTGACGGTGCTGCTGCGCGGCACGAAGCGGATCCGGCACATCATGGCCAACCCGGCCATCCGGCGGTACGTGACGGAAGAACTGCTGCCCGGCCCGGCGGTGACGGATGACGCGGGGCTGGTCGCCAGCATCCGCGCCATCTCCAGCACCACCCACCACTTCATCGGCACCTGCCGCATGGGCGGGGATGAGGCGAGCGTGGTGGACCCCGCATTGCGCGTGCGCGGCATCGGCGGGCTGCGGGTGGCCGATGCCTCCATCATGCCCATGCATATCAACGGTAACACCAATGCTGCCTCGATCATGATCGGTGAGAAGGCGTCCGATCTCATCCTGGCTGCGTGAATCCCCTTGCCGGTTGCCGCGCCGCTCCGCGATGCTGCAACCACAACGGGAGATTCAGGATGTTCAGGATTCTGGCAGTGGCCGCGCTCGGCCTCGGCATGCTGGCGGCGCCGGCACGCGCGCAGAGCACGCTGGATGCCGTGCGCGCGCGCGGCACGCTCAATTGCGGGGTGAACACCACCACCCCGGGCTTTGCCACCATCGATTCGCGCGGCCAGTGGGTGGGCATGGTGGCCGACCTGTGCCGCGGCATGGCGGCCGCCATCTTCGGCGACGCCACCAAGGTGCGCTTCGTGCCGCTGACCTTCGCCACGCGCTTCACGGCGCTGGGCTCGGGTGAGGTGGATGTGCTGACCCTGACCAGCACCCACACGGTGCTGCGCGACACCACGCTCGGCATCCGCTTCACCACCAACTATTTCTATGACGGCCACGGCTTCATGGTCCGCCGTAGCACCAATGCGCAGCGTGTGCGCGACCTCGCCGGCGCCAGCATCTGCATCCTGCAGGGCACCACCAACGAGCAGATCACCACCGAATACTTCCGCAGCCTGAACCTGCAGATCAGCCCGGTGCTGTTCGCCGAGCAGGAGCAGGTGGTGCGCGCGCTGGAGGCCGGGCGCTGCGATGCCTATGGCATGGACGCCTCGGGCCTGGCCGCCGCCCGCGCCGGCCTGACCAAGCCCGATGACTGGGTGATCCTGCCCGAGCGCTTCAGCAAGGAGCCCTACACGATCGTGGTGCGCCGGGGCGACGAGAACTGGTTCGACATCGTGCGCTGGTTCACCTTCGCGCTGATCGAGGCCGAGGAGAACGGCGTGACCTCGGCCAACGCGCAGCAGATGCGCACCACCGCGACCGACCCCAACATCCGACGCCTGCTGGGCGCGGTGCCCGAGGTGGGCCAGGCACTGCGCCTCGACCCCGCCTGGGCGCTGAACGCCATCCGCGCGATCGGCAATTACGGCGAGTTGTACGACCGCCATTTCGGCCCCAGCACCAGCGTGGCGATGCCGCGCGGCCAGAATGAGATCTGGACCCGCGGCGGGCTGATGTACGCACCGCCCTTCCGCTGAAATCGCATATTATTTCAGCACAATAGGCAACGCCCGGCAGCAGTCCGGGCGTTGCCGCCTTAACTTCACGCGCCCGCACCGGCTGAACGCTTGACCCGCCATGGCGCGACCGCGTTCACTACTTGCGGGAAAACGCCGGTCCTCGGTCGAGACTGGAACAACAGGGAGATATTCATGCTCAAACGGAGCCTCATGGCTGCCGGCGCGATGATGTGCGCGCTTCTCGGCACCGCCGCCCCCGCCTTCGCCGGGGCAACGCTGGATGCGGTGCGTCAGCGCGGCCAGCTCGTCTGCGGCATTCACACCGGTGTGGCGGGCTTCGCGCAGCCTGACAGCCGCGGCGCCTGGCAGGGGCTGGACGTGGACATGTGCCGCGCGGTGGCGGTCGCCATCTTCAACGACCCCACCAAGGTGCGTTTCGTCCCGCTGTCCTCCTCCACGCGCTTCACGGCACTCGGCGCCGGTGAGGTGGATGTGCTGTTCCGCACGTCCACCCAGACCATGCTGCGCGACACCACGCTCGGCCTGCGTCACATCACCACCTATTTCTACGATGGCCATGGCTTCATGGTGCGGGCCGACAGCGGCGTGCGCCAGGCGCGCGATCTGCGCGACGCGACCATCTGCCTGACCCAGGGCACGACGAACGAGCAGGTGACGGCGGACTACTTCCGCTCGATCAACGTGCCGTTCCGCCCGGTGCTGTATGAGCGCCTGGACCAGATCATTCCCGCCCTGCAGGCCGGCCGCTGCGACGCCTTCGGCACCGATGCCTCCCAGCTGGCCGCGACCCGTTCCGTGATGCCCAACCCCCGCGACTGGAACATCCTGGACGAGCGCTTCAGCAAGGAGCCCTACGGCGCCTATATCCGCCGCGGCGACGACGACTGGTACGATCTGGTCCGGTGGACCACCACCGCGCTGATCGAGGCCGAGGAACTGGGCGTGACCCGCGCCAATGCCGAGGAACTGCGCCGCAGCAGCACCAACGCCAATGTCCGCCGCCTGCTGGGCGTGACGCCGGAGCTGGGTGAGAGCCTCAAGATCGACCGCAACTGGGCGTACAACATCGTCCGGGCGCTGGGTAACTATGGCGAGATGTACGAGCGCCACATGGGCGAGAGCACGCCGGTGAACCTGCCGCGCGGCCCGAACCGCCTCTGGACCCAGGGCGGCCTGCTCTACGCGCTGCCGATGCGTTGAGCCTCCGCTTTCAGTGACATGTCAGGGGCGCCTCCTCGGGGGCGCCCTTTTTCGTTCAGGGGCCGGAAACTTTCCACGCGTAGTTGTGATGTGTGCCCTGTGGCGGCGGCCAGGGCGTTGTGCTTAGGCAGTGGCGGGGACTGTGGAGTTGTCCATGCGCATCGTCACCTGTCTGGTGCAGGAGCACGATCTGTGGCTTGTCGCGGTCGCGGCGCTGATTTGTGGCCTCGGCGCGCTGGTCACCGCCCGGCTCTACCAGCAGACGCGTGATGCGGAGGGCCCGGCACAGCGTGCCTGGCTGTTCCTGGGGGCGGTCGCTTCCGGTTCCACCATCTGGTGCACGCATTTCGTCGCGATGCTGGCTTATCGTCCCGGCATCCCGGTCTCCTTCGATCCGCGCCTGACCGGTGCCTCCTTCGCGGTGGCGGTTCTGGGCTCCGCCTTCGCCTTGGTGCTGGGCGTGCAGCGCGGCTGGGCGCCGGCCCCCACGCTCGGGGGTGCGATGTTCGGCCTCGCGATCTCGCTGATGCATTACACGGGCATGCTCGCCTTCGGCGTGCAGGGCCTCATGCTGTGGTCCGAGACCTATGTCGCGCTCTCGATCGCGGCGGCATCGGGCTTCGGCGCCTGGGCCTTCCGGGAAGCGGCGCGCGGCAGGCTGATGGGCGCGGCGGTGCTGCTGGTCCTGGCCATTGTCAGCCTGCACTTCACGGGCATGGCCGCGCTGGAGGTGATCCCCTTCGGCCCCGCCGGCACGGAGAGCGACGATTCGGCCACCTGGGCGCTGGCCATGGGCGTGGCGGGCGTGGCCTTCCTCATGCTCGGCACCGGCGTCGCCAGCCGCCTGCTGGACCAGGAGGCGCGCTTCCGCGCGCAGCGCCGCCTGCGCACCCTCGTCGAGGGCTCGGTGGACGGCATGGCGGTCGAGCGCGACGGGCGCATGCTTGAGGTCAATGCCGCGCTCTGCACCCTGCTGGACACCCCGCGGGAGGCGCTGATCGGCACCCCGCTGCGCCAGTATCTGGAGCATGAGGGCGAGTTGCCGGTGGACCGCCTGATCCGCGCATCGCTGCTGCCGATCGAGGGCAAGCCCATCCCGGTGGAGCTCGCCTCCCGGACCGAGGAGGGGCTGGTGGTGCGTTCCGTGCGCGATGTGCGGCCGCGCCTGGCGCAGGAGCGCCGCATCGCCCATCTGGCGCGCAACGACAGCCTGACCGGCCTGCCCAACCGCACCTCCTTCCTGGAGAAGATCGAGGTGATGCCGGCGACCGTGCGGCCGGGCCAGCAGATGGCGCTTCTGGCCATCGACCTCGACCGCTTCAAGGAAGTGAACGACCTGCACGGCCATGCCGCCGGCGACACGGTGCTGACCACCCTCTCGACGCGCATGCGCCAGGCCCTGCAGGGTGAGGAGTTCCTGGCCCGGCTGGGCGGGGATGAGTTCGTGGCCCTGGCGCCGGTCGCCGGGCGTGACGAAGCGCATGAATTCGCGCAGCGCCTGCACCGCCAGCTCAACACCCCCGTGGCGCTCGGCCATGTCGAGGTGGTGTGCGGCGGCAGCATCGGCATTGCGCTGATGCCGCAGGATGCCCGCACCTCCGCGGTGCTGATGAGCAACGCGGACCTGGCCATGTACCGGGCCAAGGCCAACCCGGCCAAGCGCATCTGCTTCTATGAGGAGACGATGGACCAGGCGGTGCGGGAGCGCCGCAAGACCATGCAGGAGCTGCGCGACGCGCTGGCCAGGCGCCAGTTCAGCCTTCACTACCAGCCGCAGGTGGACATCGGCGGCGGCGCCATCACGGGCTATGAGGTGCTGCTGCGCTGGCAGCACCCGGAACGCGGCGCCGTCCCGCCCAGCGAGTTCATCCCGATGGCGGAGGAGACGGGGCTGATCCTGCCGATCGGCGAGTGGGTGCTGCGCGAGGCCTGCCGCGAGGCCGCGACCTGGCAGCAGAAGCACCGCGTGGCGGTCAATCTCTCCGCCGTGCAGCTGGTGGCCGACCTGCCGCGCGTGGTGGCGCGCGCCCTTGCGGATTCCGGCCTGTCGGCCGACCGGCTGGAGCTGGAGATCACCGAGACCGCCATGATCCGCGACCCGAGGCGCACGACGCGCCTGCTGGAGGAGCTGAAGGCGCTCGGCGTCAGCATCGCGATGGATGATTTCGGAACCGGTTATTCCTCGCTCTCCACCCTGCGGGCCTTCCCCTTCGACAAGATCAAGCTCGACCGTTCCTTCATGGCGGAGCTGGAAGCGAGCCCGGATGCGCGGGCGATCATCCGGGCGGTTCTGGCCCTGGGTGAGAGCCTGAACATCCACATCCTGGCCGAAGGCGTGGAGACGCCGGCCCAGCTGGACTTCCTGCGCCAGGAGGGCTGCACCGAGGTCCAGGGCTATCTGTTCGGCCAGCCCGCGCCGATGAATCAGCAGCGTCCGACGGCAGCCTCCCTCACTCTCGCGGCCGGGTAGGGCGGAATAACGGGTAGGCGTCGTTATTGCTCGACCGCAGGTTGTATCTTGGATAATACTCACGACAGACGGGATTAACCCGCGGATATCCGGTTGGCCGGGAGACGTCGATGCGGATACTCACATGCCTGACGCAGGAACACGACCTGCGTGTCGTCGCACTGGCCGCGCTGATCTGCGCGCTGGGAGCCTATGTCACGGTCCGGCTCTTTCAGCAGATGCGGGAGGCCGAGGGCAAGGCGCGCGACGCCTGGCGCCTGCTGGGCGCAATGGCGGCGGGGCCGACCATCTGGTGCACCCATTTCGTCGCGATGCTGGCCTACCGGCCGGAACTCGACGTCGCCTATGAACCCAGGCTGACCGGGGTGTCCTTCATGATCGCGGTGGTGGGGGCGGGGGCCTCCATGGCGCTCGCGATGCGCCGGGACCTGGCCTGGGCGCCGGCGGTGGGCGGGGCGCTGTTCGGCCTGGCGGTGGTCGCCATGCACTATATCGGGATGATGGCCTTCGCCGTGCAGGGGATCATCCTGTGGGCGCAGGCCTATGTCGTGGCTTCGGTGGTCATGGCGCTGCTGTTCGGGGCCGCCGCCTTCCACGCCGCCGCGACGCGGCAGATGGGCTGGGCGGTCGCCTTGGTGATCCTGACCATCGTTTCCCTGCACTTCACCGGCATGGCGGCCATGGAGGTGCTGCCGCTGGCGGCCGCCGTGCCGGCCCCGGCCGGCGAGGGCCACCTGACGCTCGCCATGGCCATCACCGGGCTTGCGCTGCTGCTGTTCGGCGTGGGCGGCGCCAACCGGCTGCTGGAGGAGGAGGCGCGCCAACGCGTCGCGCGTGGCCTGCCCGCGGGCGGCTTCGGGCTGGGCGGGCTGCCCATGCCGGTGCCGGCGGCCGGGCCCGCGGTTCCGCCCCTGCGCGTGCTGGAGGAACGGCCACCGGCACCGCCTCCCGCCCCGCCGCCGCAGCCGCTGGAGGTCCAGCGCGACACGCTGACCGGCCTGCCCCGGCACGCGGCCTTCTTCGAGCGGCTGGATGAGCTCGCCTCTCAGCTGCGGCCCGGCAGCCAGATTGCGGTGCTGGCGATCGAGGCCGACCGGCTGAAGGAGGTGAACGGCCTGCATGGCCATGCCGCGGGCGACACCATGCTGGCCGCGCTGGCGCGCGGCATGGCCCAATCCCTGCGGGAGGGCGAGTTCCTGGCGCGCTTCGGCGGCGGGGAGTTCGCGGCCGTCGCGGTCGTGCCTGACCGCGAGGAGGCGCGCGAATTCGCCGAGAGGCTGCGCCGCCAGCTGCAGGCCCGGGTTCAGCTCGGCGATACCGAGATCGTCTGTGACGGCAGCATCGGCGTGGCGCTGATGCCCCAGGATGCCGAGGGGCCGACCGCGCTCGTCACCTGCGCCGATCTGGCCATGCATCTGGCCAAGGCCAATCCCGCCCGACGCATCCGCTTCTATGAGGAAGCGACCGAGGACGCGGTGCGGGAGCGCCGCCGGATGACGCAGGAACTGCGCGATGCCTTGGCGCGCGGGCAATTCAGGCTGGTCTGGCAATCCCAGGTCTCGACCCAGTCGGGCAGGATCGTGGGGCGGGAGGCATTGCTGCGCTGGGAACATCCCGTTCGCGGCCCGATACCGCCCGCCGATTTCATCGCCCTGGCCGAGGAAAGCGGCCTGATGCCGCGCCTGGGCGAATGGGTGCTGATCGAGGCCTGCCGCCAGGCCGCGCAATGGCCGGGGCGGGAGCATGTGTCGGTCAACCTGTCCGTCATGCAGCTGGTGCCCGATCTGCACCGGGCCGTGGCCGACGCGCTGGCCGAGGCCGGGCTGCCGCCTGACCGGCTGGAGCTGGAGATCACGGAGGCCTCCGTCAGCCGTGACCCGGAGCGCACCGCCCGCCTGCTGGAGAAGTTGCGCGCCATCGGCGTCTCCATCGCGATGGATGACTATGGGCGGGGCAGCATGTCGCTGACGGCGCTGCGTGAGCTGCCGCTGGACTGCCTGAAGCTGGACCACACGCTGATGCAGGGGCTGGAGGACGGGCCGCAGGCGCTGGCCACGATCCGGGCGCTGATCGCGCTGGGCAAGAGCCTGGGGCTGAAGGTGGTGGCGGAGGGCGTGGAAACGCGGGAGCAGCTGGAGCTGCTGCGGCGTGAAGGATGCGACGAGGCGCAGGGCTTCCTGTTCGGCCCGCCGGCCGAGATTTCGCGCGCGGCGGCGGGCTGAGGGATCAGATCGCGGGCATCGCCTGCGACAGCCGCCCGCCGAGGCGCAGCGGTGCCACGCCGGTGGCCAGGCCCGTCGCGTCATCGGTCACCACGAAGATGCCGCACAGCGTGGCCTCGCCCTCGGCCGGGGCCAGCTTCTCGGCCGGCACCTTGCGCCAGAACCGCATGGAGGCAGGCGCCTTCTGCATGCCGATCACGCTGTCATAGTCGCCGCACATGCCGGCATCGGACTGGAAGGCGGTGCCGCCGGCCAGGATCTGGTGGTCGGCGCTGGGGGTATGGGTGTGGGTGCCCACCACCAGGCTGACCAGCCCGTCGAAGCTGTGGCCCATGGCGGCCTTCTCGCTGCTGGCCTCGGCATGCACGTCGATGATGGCGGCCTGGACGGCGCGGCCCAGCGGATGGGCCTGCACCTCGGCCTGCACGGCGCGGAAGGGGTCGTCCACCGGTTCCATGAACAGCCGGCCCAGCACATTCACCACCAGCACCTTGCGGCCGTCGTCCAGCACGGCGACGAAGCTGCCCTTGCCGGGCGTGCCCGGCGGGTAATTGGCGGGGCGGATCACCCGGGGTTCCTGGTCGATCCAGGGGATGATCTCCTTGCGGTCCCAGGAATGGTTGCCGAGGGTGACGACATCCGCGCCCGCGGTGAAGAAGGCGCGCGCCATGTCGGGCGCGAGGCCGAAGCCGTGGCTCGCATTCTCGCCGTTCACCACCACCAGGTCGGCGCGCAGCGCCGTGCGCAGCTCCGGCAGGCGCGCCGTCAGCGCATCCCGGCCGGACCGGCCCACCACATCGCCCAGGAAAAGAATACGCAACGCCGCAAGCCCCACCGATCGAAGTTGCGCGGGATAGCGCCCCGGGGGCCGGGGGGAAAGAGGGAATCAGCCGCCCCGATTCGCGAGCCAGGCTTCGATCCAGCCCGTGCCCCGGCGCGGATTCCACGTCGCCATGTCCAGGCTGGGCGGCGCCTCGGCCAATATGCGACCCGGATGCAGCGCCATCAGCCCGGCCCGGGCGGGGCAGGGGGCCAGCACCACCTGCGGCACGCCCGCCAGCAGCGCGCCCAGCGCGTGGCCCGGGGCCGTGCCGCAGTCCAGAATGGCGGGCAGCCGCCCATCCCAGCCGCCGGCACGCAGCATCGCCAGGAAGCCGGGCGCGCCGATCGCCGATGCTGCAGCGCCCGCTGAGAGCAGCGTCGCAGGCCTTTGGAGTTGCAGGACGGCCCGCACATGGTCCATGCCATGGACGGTGACGGCGGGTGGGCCTTGCACGGGGCTTTCGCGCATGCGAACCCTCGTGACACGTTACGACACTTTACGCCAAGGGGGGCCGCACGGTGGAGATGACGACCGATCCTGCCTTCCAGGCCGCCCAGCGGCTTGAGATCGCGGTGGAGAAGCTGGTGGGGGCCATCGAGGGCCGCCTGGCAGCGATGCAGGCCGCCGCCGCCCAGGCCGCGGCCGACAGCGTGCCGCGCGCCGAGGTGGCGGCACTTTCCGCGCGGCTGGATGCCGCCATGGCACAGCTGCGCCAGGCCCTGATGGGCCAGGACAACGAGGATGAGGGCTAGCCCATGGGTCAGGTAACCGTCCGGGTGAACGGCTACACCCACACCATCGGCTGCAAGGACGGCGAGGAGCAGCATGTGCGCGACCTCGTGGCCAGCATCGACGCCAAGGTGGGGCTGATCCGCCAGATGGGCGGCCAGTTCAGCGAGGCGCGGATGCTGCTGCATGTGGCGCTGCTGCTGGCCGATGAACTGGGCGACCTGAAGATCGACATGATGCGGCGCGAGAACGGCGAACCGCCCCCGGTGCCCGCGCCCACGGCCGATCCGCGCCTGGCCGAACGCCTGGCCCGCATCGCCGAGCGGATCGAGGGCATTGCAACGAGCCTCGAGCGCCCTTAAGTCATTCCCCGCGAGGCTGGCCATCACGCCAGGCAAGACATGCCCGGGGCCTACCAGCATCTCCCGGGAGCTGGCTCTATCAGGACCGTGGTCCTGGTATTCCGGCGCCCACCTTGTCTTGGACAGGGCCATCGGGAGCATGCACACGCCAGCGGCTGGTTGGCTTCGCGCTTTTCCATACAGGTTCGATCATGGATGACCCGGCGCTGAAGGCCGCCAAGCAGGCGATGCGCGAGCGCATGCTGGCCCTGCGGCCATCCCTGGTATCGGCGGGCGCCGGAGAGGCGCTGGCCCGGGCGCTGCTGCACCGCATGCCGCCGCCGCCGGGCGCGCGCGTCGGCGGCTTCTGGCCGATGGGCGAGGAGATCGACATCCGCCCGCTGATGCAGGCGCTGCATGCGCGCGGATGCACCATCCTGCTGCCGCGCACCACGCCGCGCGGCCAGCCGCTGGAGTTCCGCGAATGGCATCCCGGCGCGGTGATGGAGGCAGGGCGCTTCGGCACGCATTTCCCGGCCCATGGCGCGGCGGGCGAACCGGACTGGTTCCTGGTGCCGCTGCTGGCCTTCGATGCGCGCGGCTACCGGCTGGGCTACGGCGGCGGCTATTACGACCGTACCCTGGCGCGGGCAGGGCATGCGCGCCGTATCGGCGTCGCCTATGCCGGGCAGCAGGTGGAGAGCGTGCCGGTCGGCGCGCACGACATGCCGCTGCATGCCGTGGCGACCGAGGCCGGCCTCTCAGTGCCGGTCGAAGGCTGACAGGCTCATCGAGCCCGGCAGCTGACGCCGGGAGGCGGCACGGGCCAGGCCGCGGCCCACGCTGATCGCCACGTCGCGCAGCTTCAGCGGCTCCTGCAGCAGGCCCATCTGGGACATCATCGCCGGCGAGCGCTCGTCATGCGCGAAGCTGGAGCAGATCAGCACCAGTTCGATCGCGGGGCCCACCCCGTTCAGGATGTCGGCGGCGATGTGCAGGCCCTCGCCCTCCAGCATCGTGATGTCGGCCAGCACCACGCCGATGTCGGGGTGATCCTGCAGCAGCTCCGCCGCCTCATGGGTCGAGGTGGCGAGATGGACGGTCACATCGCGGCGGCGGAGCAGGGCCGCCACCTCGTCCAGCACGTCCACCTCGCTGTCCAGCACCAGGACGGAGAGATCGCGACGCAGGATCGGGTGCTTCACGTTGGTGGAAACAAGCGCCGGTATCGGCTTGGAAAACCCCGTTTTCTTCGGAACGATATTCATCTGGCACTACCCGTCTCTTGAGAAATCACTTGAAGAAGCATTCCGGGGCCTTCCTGAAAAAACCCACAAAATGCGCTTCCCGACACAGTGATGGCTGAAATCGGGTTGCGGGTGGTGCCGTGTTTTGTTGATAGTCCGCGACACGACAGCTCACATGTCGTTGAAGATTGTTACCGCGATGGCTGGGGGGCCGGAGCAGTAACAGTGAACTTCATCCGGGATCTTAACCTCTGGGGGATAGAGGGATGGTTTCGCTACAAATGTCTGCTGCCCAGCAGCAGGCGCCGGTCGCCCTGACCGGTAATGACGCACCTGCCGCCGCCAATGACGCGGCGATCGGCCCGGTCATTCTCGTCGCCGACGACGAGACCGAGCTGACGGACGAGATCTGCGACTATCTGTCGCGCTATGGTCTGCAGCCCGTTCCGGTGAACAGCTTCGCCGACTGCATGAAGGTGCTGACCACGCGCAGCGTGGACGCCATCGTGCTCGACCAGCGCTTCGGCCCGGTGGACACGCTGCCGCTGCTGCCGACGCTGCGCGGGCTGACCCAGGCGCCGATCCTGATCCACACCGGCAACCGCGAGGAAACCGACCGCGTGCTGGGGCTGGAGCTGGGTGCCGATGACTTCGTGCTGAAGCCGGTCTCGGGCCGTGAGCTGGTGGCCCGGCTGCGGGCGCGCCTGCGCAGCGCGCCGCCCAGGCCCGCCAACATGCCGGCCCCGGCAGCCGTGGCGCCCGCGCCGCAGCCTCTGGTGGCCAACACGGTGCCCGCGGCACCCCTGATGGCGCCGAGCGCCCCGGTGATGGAAAGCACCGGCTGGCGCGTGGTGCCCAGCGAACGCCGCGTCTATCGCCCCGACGGCAGCGTCGTGCGCCTGACCACGGCGGAATTCGACACGCTGGTGGCCCTGGCCTCCAAGCCCGGCGAGGTCCGCTCACGCGAGGATCTGACCCGCATGGTCTTCCGCCGCACCTGGCGCCCGGGTGACCGTTCGGTGGACAACGCCATCCTGCACCTGCGCCAGAAGCTGGCGCCGGACATGGGTGAGGGCTGCATCGCGACGGTGCGCCAGCTCGGCTACGTGTTCACCGGCTTCGGCAACGCCGCCTAACCCATCCCCACCAGTTCGCCCCCCCGGCGGCTCCGGCCCCGTCGCGCCTCCCTGTCCGGGAGATGCCGCGGCGGGGCCGGTCTATTTGACCGGCTCTACTTGACGGTGCGCAGGATGGGAGAGGGCTCGGGCGTCTCGCTGCTGGGCGGGCGGGCGCGCTGGAAGGTCAGGATGGCCTCGGCCCCGCCGCCGCCCGGGCGGTTGTCCAGTGAGATGCCGCCGCCGAAGCGCAGCATGATCGACCTGCACAGCGGCAGCCCCAGCCCGGTCCCCTTCGTGGCGGGCTTGGTCGAGAAGAAGGGGTCGAAGACACGCTCCAGCACCTCGGGCGGCAGGCCCGTGCCGGTATCGCGGATGATCAGCCTGATCTCATGCGGCTCGAAGCCGGGCTCGGCGGTGATGATCAGCCGGTGCGCGACACCCTCACGCGACAGCATCGCATCCTTGGCGTTCAGGCACAGGTTCATCAGCACCTGTTCCACCAGCACCTTCTGGCCGCGCACGGCGGGCAGGGAGGGCGGCAGCTTCACCTCCACCTCGACATTCGCGTCCTTGAGGTTGCCCGAGACGAGGCTGAGCGCGCCCTGCACGGCATGCGGCAGGGAAACGGGCTCCAGCACCGCGGCCTCCAGCCGGGCGAAGCTGCGCAGCTGGGCGGCGATGGCCTTGGCGCGCTCGGCCTGGGTGGCGATGCGGCGCAGCCTGGCCAGCGCTTCCGGGATGCCGGCGGCCCCTTCCTCCAGCGCGTCCAGCGCGTTCTCGGCGGCCAGCGACATGACGGCCAGCGGCTGGTTCAGCTCATGGGCCAGCCCCGCCGCCATGGCGCCGCGCGCGGCCACACGGCTCGCGCTGTCGGCCTGGGCCGAGAGTTCGCGCTCACGCGTCACGTCGGTCAGGCAGCCCAGCAGGTCCACGGTGGTGCCGTGGCGGGCCACGATGCGCGCCACGTCGCGCAGCCACATCCAGCTGCCGTCGGGGCGGCGCAGCCGGTATTCGACGATCGCTTCCTCGGCGGTGCCGGCGGAGTCCGCCAGTCGCTCCAGCAGCGGTTCACCGGCCGGATAGCTGCTCCAGTCGATGCTGCGGTTCCACTGCTCGCTGTCCTGGAAATGCGCGGGGTCCCAGCCGGTGATCTCGCGGATGGCCGGGTTCACGGCGGTGATATGCACCTCGGCGCCGCCGCCCGAATACAGCACGCGCGCCGCATAGGCCCCGGCGGGCAAGGCCTCGATCAGCGCGGCGGCGGTGCGGGCGGGGATGACGGGCTTGCGGCCATGCTCGGCGTGCTGGCGCATCGGGGCCGGGTTCGGCGCTTCCTCGTCCAGCGCCTGGTCGGGGCGGCCCGTCTGGCGGAAGGCGCGGCCGAACACCCACAGCAGGCCCAGTACGGCGAAGCAGGTGATGGCGCCCGCCAGGCCGATGACGACCAGCGCCCCACGCGAGAAGGCGCCCCCGACGGGCGCCTCCAGCATCGCGAGAACAATCAGGTCGTATCCGGGAACCTGTGCCGAGGCGTAGCTGGCCCTGCGGTCGGTTCCGGGGAATATCCGGGTCAGTACCCGCTCCCCGACACCACCGGCGGCGGGTTCCGGCATCAGTCCGGGATCGAGCCTGGACAGTTCACCGGTGACCTGGGCGTTCCGACCGCGGGCCAGCAGGCTGCCGTCATTGTGGAACAGCAGGGTCTGGGGGTCTCCGTTGCCCTGCGCCGCGGGCAGGGCCTGGCCCAGCCGGGTCGGCTCCAGCAGCGCGAGGGCCACGCCGTCGAAGCGCCCGCCGAGGCCCAGGATGGGATAGGAGATGACGAGGCCGGCCTGGGAGGCGCCGGGGCGGGACAGCACCGGGGCCATGCGGCCGTATCGGTGGGCGAGCACGTTTTCCGCATTGCCGAGCCAGCCCGGCATGGGGGAGCCCGCCTGCCAGGTGACGTTGCCCTGCGCGTCGGTCACGGCCAGGGCGCGGATGCCGTCCTGGGCACGGCGCGCCAGGTTGGACAGGGTCTGCTCCAGCACGTCGGCCTCGCGGCGGTCGCCGCGGCCCAGGGCGCCCGCGCGCTGCTGCAGCAATGCCAGTGCGCGGTCCGCCGGCTCCAGCGCGCGGGGAATGGCATCACGCCCCGCGCGTGCGGCGGCCAGCACTTCTGATTCGGCCTGCGCGTTCTGCTGGCCGTTCTCGCCGCGCAGATAATCCAGCGTGGTGGACCAGGTGAAGATGATGAGGGTGGCGCCCAGCAGGCTGGCGAGCAGCAGCGTCGCGCGGCTCAGGAAGCGGCGGCCGGCCCCATCCCTTCCGGTGCGGGAGGAATCACCCTCCGTCAGCCCCTGCGGGTCCCCCGCCATCCGCATCTAAACCTTTTCTCCTGCGCCGCACCGTTGCACCATGGCCGCGCCCGGTGCGGGCTCCGGCTCCAGGAAACGGGCGTCTGGTCGCGAGCAAATCCCCTGCCGCCTGCAACCATCGCTGTAAAGTGATGCAAGCACCACTGATTCGCTACCGCGCGCATGAGGTTACAAGGCGTTCCGGGCCGGAATGTATGGGAGGAATGAAGAAATGGACCATTCGGCGGATAATCCCTGCATCGTGGGCTGGGCCCACAGCCGCTTCGGCCGGCTGGAGGAGGCGCCCGATACCGAGGCGCTGATCGGCCTCGTCGCGCGCCAGGCCATCGAGCATGCGGGGCTGGAGCCCGGCGACATCGACGCGGTGTTCCTCGGCCATTTCAACGGCGGCTTCCAGAAGCAGGACTTCACCGCCTCCCTGGTTCTGCAGGCGGTGCCGGAACTGCGCTTCCGCCCCGTCACCCGCTATGAGAATGCCTGCGCCACCGGCAGCGCCGCCATTCATGGCGCGCTGGATTTCCTGGGCGCGCGGCGCGGAAAGCGCGTGCTGGTGGTGGGGGTGGAGAAGATGACCTCCACACCCGGCCCCGAGATCGGGGAGATCCTGCTCAAGGCCAGCTACATGAAGCAGGAGAGCGACATCACGGGCGGCTTCGCGGGCGTGTTCGGCCGCATCGCCGATGCCTATTTCCAGCGCCATGGCGACCAGTCCGACGCGCTGGCCACCATCGCCGCCAAGAACCACGCCAATGGCGTCGACAACCCCTATGCGCAGATGCGCAAGGATCTGGGCTTCGCCTTCTGCCGTGCCGAGAGCGAGAAGAATCCCTTCGTCGCCCCGCCCTTGAAGCGCACGGACTGCTCCCTGGTCAGCGACGGGGCGGCGGCGCTGGTCATTGCCTCGGGCGATGCGGCGGAGGGCGCGCCGCGTGCCGTGCGCTTCCGCGCCACCGCCCATGTGCAGGACTTCCTGCCCATGGCCAGCCGCGACATCATCCGCTTCGAGGGCCCGCGTGAGGCCTGGGCGCGGGCGCTCTCGGCGGCGGGGCTCGCGCTCGGCGACCTGTCCTTCGCCGAGGTGCATGACTGCTTCACCATCGCGGAATTGCTGATCGGCGAGGCGATGGGCCTGGCGCCCGAAGGGCAGGGCGCGCGGCCGGTGCTGGAGGGCGTGACCGCGAAGGGCGGACGCCTTCCGCTCAACCGCTCCGGCGGGCTGAAATCCAAGGGCCACCCGATCGGGGCCACCGGGGTTTCCATGCACGCGATCACCGCGATGCAGCTGTGCGGAGAGGCGGGCGACATGCAGTTGCCGCGCGCCGATGTGGCGGGCGTGTTCAACATGGGCGGTGCCGCGGTCGCCAATTATGTCTCTATTCTGGAGCGCGTGTGACGGCCTCTTGAAACCGTCTCCTGGCGCGCCAGATTCCCGCTGTCAGGCCGGATTTGACCGCCTGGCAGCTTTGCCTTCCTCAACCTTGGACTTGAAGGCCGCCCCTAAGACCCATGGGGCGGTCTTTTTTTGCGTGCTCAGTCGGCCTGG
The DNA here is from genome assembly GCF_004005855.1 of Rhodovarius crocodyli. Taxonomy (GTDB): domain Bacteria; phylum Pseudomonadota; class Alphaproteobacteria; order Acetobacterales; family Acetobacteraceae; genus Rhodovarius; species Rhodovarius crocodyli. The sequence goes on along the minus strand of NZ_SACL01000004.1, from coordinate 516,206 downwards.
ATGTTGTTGGCCCGGATCACCTGGCGCCAGCGGTCCAGCTCCGAGGTGATGAGCGCGGTGTAGGCAGCGGGGCCCAGCGTGCCGGGGCGCACGCCGATGGCCGCGAAGCGCTGCTGCACCATGGGGGCGGCCAGCGCCTCCTTCATCGCGCCCTCCCAGCGCTCCACCACCGCGGCCGGCACGCCTGACGCGATGCTGAAGCCGAACCAGTTGCTGCTGGTCACGCCGGGCAGGCCCAGTTCCCGGAAGGTCGGCACCTCGGGCAGGGTGGAGTCGCGGGCTTCCTCGGACTGCGCGATGGGCTTCAGCCGGCCGCCGCGGAAATGGCCCATGGCGGTGGGCAGGCTCTCCATCACCGCAGGCACCTGGCCCGCCATCACATCCGTCATGGCGGCGGCGGAACCGCGATAGGGCACATGGGTCAGCTCGACGCGGCCTTCCTGCTTCAGCAACTGGCCCACCAGATGGTTCATCGTGCCGTTGCCGCCGGTGGCATAGGTCATGCCGCCCGGCCGGGCGGCGGCCATGAAGCCCGCGAAATCCTGGATGGGAGAGCTGCCGTTCACCGCCAGCACCGACGGGAAGCTGCCCACCAGATGCACATGGGTGAAATCCGCCAGCGGGTCATAGGGCACGCTGCGATACAGCACGGGCCCGATCCCATGCGAGGAGGCGGAGGAGATCATAACCGTATGCGCATCCCCGCGCGCCTTGGCCACGATGTCCGCCCCCACCATGCCGCCGGCGCCGGGCCGGTTCTCCACCACGATGGGCTGGCCGAAGCGGGCGCCGAAATGCTCGGCCAGGATACGGCTGAGGATGTCCGCAGCGCCGCCGGGCGGGAAGTTGATGATCCAGCGGATCGGGCGGTCGGGCCAGTTGGCCTGCGCCAGCGCGGGGGTGGCCAGCATGGACCCCAGCAGGGTTCGGCGGGCGATGCTTGCGGGCTGGGCAGGATGCACAGGTGTTCTCCAGTCCTGGACGTAGGGCCCGGCGAACTGCCTTGATCGGCGGCTTTCGCGCGGGCTGGGCTGGGTCCAGTATAATGTCAGACAATCACAGGAGCGCCCCGGAATGGACTTCGACCTGCTGCTGCGCGAAGTGCGCCTGCCCAATTCCGCGCCTGATGCACCGGCGATGGATATAGGCGTGAGCAAGGGCCGCATCGCGGCCATCGCGCCGCAACTGGGCGGTGCCGCCGCCGAGGTGGTGCAGGCCGGCGGCCGCATCGTGGGCCCCGGCTTCGTCGAGACCCATATCCACCTGGACAAGACCTGCATCCTGGACCGCTGCGCCTGTGAGGCGCAGCGCTTCCCGCATGGCGCGATGGAGCGGGTTTCCGCCGTCAAGCCGAGTTTCACGGTCGAGGACGTGACCGAACGCGCGAGCCGCACGCTGGAGAAGTGCATCAGCCATGGCTGCACCCGCATGCGCAGCCATGTGGAGGTGGACCCCAAGCTCGGCATGCGGGCCATCGAAGGCATCCTGGAGGTGAAGCGCCGCTATGCCTGGGCCATCGACCTCGAGATCTGCGTGATGCCGCAGGAGGGGCTGACCAACTACCCCGGCACCGATGAGCTGATGGTGCAGGCGCTGAGGAACGGCGCGACCGTGGTCGGCGCCGCCCCCAGCTATGACAGCGACCCGGCGGCGCAGATCCACCGCGTGTTCGAGATGGCGCGCGAGTTCGACGTGGACATCGACATGCACCTGGACAGCGGTGCCTCGGCCGATCACCTGGATCTGTGGCTGGTCTGCGACCTGGCGGAGAAGTTCGGCTATGGCGGCCGCGTGACCATCGGCCATGTCAGCAAGCTGTCCACCATCCCGCCCGCCGAGGTGCTGAAGGCCGCGCAGCGGCTGAAGGACGCTGGCGTGGCGCTGACCGTGCTGCCGGCCACCGACCTGTTCCTGGGCGGGCGGCACAAGGACCACAATGTGCCGCGCAGCGTGGCCGACGCCAATGCGCTGATGGACGCCGGCGTGCTGTGCAACATTGCCAGCAACAACATCCTGAACCCGTTCACCCCGCTGGGCGACGGGCAGATGATCCGCATGGCCAACCTGTACGCCAACATCATTCAGCGCGGGCGCGACGACGAGATCGCGCAGATCTGGGAGATGTCAGGCGGGAATGGCGCGAAGATCCTGCGGCAGGAGGATTTCGGCGTGGCAGTGGGCGGGCCGGCCGATCTGGTGGTGCTGGATGCGGTAAGCGAGATCGAGGCGATCCGGACCGTGGCGCCGGTGCTGCATGTGTTCAAGAATGGCAGGCGCACGGTCAGCCGTGCGCCTGCGGTGCTTCATGGTTGAAGGCGTGCCTGGCTTGCCAGTTCGGCCGAGAAGGCTCGGCCGAGCTCAACGCCCAGGACGCAGGATTGATGACCGAAGGTGAATCGTATCCAGGCGCCGTTACCGTAGCGATATTCCATCTCGTTTCGTGCCTGACGGAACGTTCTCCACCGCGGCATAAAGCGGTCTGGATCAGGCACACCAAACAGGTCACTGACGGCGTCCGCAGTGATGCAGGGGCCGATATTGGGGCCGAGCAGGAGCGCGACGGCAAACCTCTCAAGACCATGGCCGCGGCCGCTGCCGGCATAGGCGAGGTATCCGGTGGGAGAAAGCTCGCCCGTCAACCACTCGCGGCCGGGATGGCCCCGCGGCGCTGGAAGTCCGGCTGACCGCAGCCCCAACAAGGCAAGCATCCGCGCAGGATTCACGGCGACACCTCGCAACGTGGCCGCGTGAAGCCTGGCAAGAAGGTCTGTGGCTTCGAAACGCGCATTCAGGGCCGTGCGACCCAGGCGCAGTTCCGAGAGGGACTGCAGGCGCCGAATGACAGGCGCCGACCCGCCCGCCAACTCCATCATATACAGTGCAGGCGATGCGCCGGCTGGTGCCCCGATATAAGCGGCACGGTGTCCGTCGATGGTCATGGCATGAGACATGACCTGCACATTGTCGGGCAACTCAATGACGCGGGCCGGCATCCCGATCGGCGTGTATCTGACGTGTGCAACCTCGTCGGCCAGGTTGATGTAGGGCGGCCCATTCTCCCAACCTTCTGCCGATCTCGTCGCAAACTGAAGGTAGGGCCGGGGAGTGCCGATTGCCGGGACCGCGTTGCCCAGTCTGGGCACGCCGGGGGACGGGGGGCGGCTGGTACTCGGCCTGGCTTCGGGATCCAGGATCATCTGGCCAGTATCCGTAATAATACGTACCGAGCCGTTGCTATCGAACCCGCCGAAACTGACGCGGTTAACCTGATAACCGGACCACGTACCAACCCGCGTTGGATGATTGCCGTTCAACGCGTGCAGCGTCGCGTACGAGAGCATATAGCCATGAAACAGGACCAACGGCCGTCCGTTGGCCGAAAAGCCGACTTCAGAGCTTCCGAGGATGGGAAGCTGATGACGGGTTATCACCTGCCCGCTGTTCACATCATACTCGGCCGCCGACGCGCAGGATGGGTTTGGGTAGGGATTGCACCGTCTCGATAGAAGCAGCCGGCCGTTGTCGGCCGAAATGGCCATGGAGTCGATCTGACCAGGCTCCGCCGAGGTGCGCACGAGGATGCGGCCGCTGTCGGCATCGACAACTGCGACCGAAGAACTCCAATGGTCCTCTCCACCTGAAATCAGCGTGCGGATCGCGATCGCCAGCCGGCTGCCATCCGGCGAGATGGCGAGGAGCGATGGCGTGCCGCCATACTCTGCAGCGACTTCTGCCGGGGCCACCCATGGCTCGGGAATGCGGGGCTCGACGAGGTTCGAGCAGGCGGATGCCAGCAGCACCGCGCACAGCAGCCACCCGCGAGCCATGACGCCCTTCACCCCGCCAGCCGCGCCAGCACCTTATCCACGAACGCCCCGCACTGCCCCAGATAGGTCTTGGGGTCGGTCAGGCGCAGTACCGCCTCTGGTGTCATGCTGGTGGCGACCGCGGGTTCCGCCAGCAGCACCTCGGCCAGCGGGCGGCCCTCGGCCAGCGCCTTGTCGCAGGCGTGGTTCACCAGGTGGTGCGCCGTGCCGCGCCCCAGCACCGGGGCCAGCCCCATCATCACCTGCTCGCCCACGATCAGCCCGTGGGTGGCGTCCAGGTTCCTGGCCATCCGCGCGGGGTCGACCACCAGCCCCTCGATGATGTCGCGGCTGGCCTGCAGCGCGCCATGGGTCAGGTTGAAGGCCTGGCCGATGGCCAGAAGCTCGGTCTGCCAATTGCCGGTGCCGCGCTCGAAATCCTGCGCCATGGCGCCCATCATCTGCCCGGCCAGCGCCTGCACGCCGCGCGCCTGGGCCTGGACGTATTCGCAGGAAATCGGGTTGCGCTTCTGCGGCATGGTGGAGCTGCCGCCGCGCCCGGGGGCATGGGCCTCCGAGACCTCGCCCAGCTCGGTCTGGCTCATCAGCATCACGTCCAGTGCGATCTTGGCCAGGGACCCGGTCAGCAGGCCGAGGAAGTTCACCGCCTCCGTGAAGCCGTCGCGGGCGACATGCCAGGTGATGTCGGGCACCGGCAGGCCCAGCTCACGGCCCAGCTCCTCCTGCACCATCAGCGCCTGGTCGCCGAGGCTGGCCAGCGTGCCGGCGGCGCCGCCGAACTGCAGGCGCTCCACGCGCGGGCGCAGCTGGTCCAGCCGTTCCTTCATCGAGATCAGCGGCGAGAGCCACACCGCCGCCTTGTAGCCGAAGGTGACGGGCAGGGCGTGCTGCAGATGGGTGCGGCCGGCCATCGGCGTGTCGCGCCAGCGCTGCGCGAGGCCCGCCAGCGCGGTGTTGAGATAGACCAAGTCCATGCGGATCAGCGCCAGGCCCTGGCGCATCTGCAGCACGATGGCGCTGTCCATGATGTCCTGCGTCGTGGCACCCCAATGGGTCCAGCGCCCGGCGTCGGGCCCGGCCAGGGCGGAGAGCTGCTTCACCAGCCCCACCACCGGATAGCCGGTGTTGCGGGTGGCGGCGGCCAGCGCCGGCAGGTCCAGCTTGTCCACGTCGGCGGCCACCGCGATGGCCTCGGCGGCCTCGGCGGGGATGATGTTCAGCCGCGCCTGGGCGCGGGCGAGGCCCACCTCGACATCCAGCATGCGGGCCAGGAAGGCGCGCTCGCCCATCGCGGCGCGCATCGCGTCGGAACCATAGAGGGCGCCCAGCACCGGGGCGTCGGCGGGATTCACGGTCATGCGGTCAGATATCCAGGAATACGGTTTCGTGGTCGCCCTGCAGGCGGATGTCGAGGTTCCAATGGCCGGGCGAGGCCTCGCGCGCGATCAGCGTGCCGCGCCGGCCCTCAGGCACCAGGGCCAGGATGGGGTCGGTCTCGTTCAGGGCCTCGCCCGCGAAATAGGCGCGGGTGGTCAGGTGGTGCATCAGCCCGCGGGCGAAGATGGCCAGCGTGATGTGCGGGGCCTGGAGGGAGTTGCCGGGGCCGGGCACCGGTCCGGGCTTCAGGGTGGCGAAGCGGAACCGCCCCTGGGCATCCGTCGCGCAGCGGCCGAAGCCATGGAAGCCGGCCTCATAGGCGCCATCGGGGCCGGCCTGCCAGATCTCGATCATCGCGTCCGGGCAGACGGCGCCGTCGCCGTCGGTCACGGTGCCGGTCAGGGTGATGCGGCTGCCCGCCACGCCGTCATTCGGCCCGCCGGCGCGCAGCAGGTCGGCCCATTCCGGAAAGTCGATCAGGTGCCAGAACGGGCCGGAGGTCTGGGAGGCGGTGATCATGCCGGGTTCTCCATCGGCGTGGCCAGCCTGCCGCGCAGCACCATGTCGAAGCGGTAGCCCAGCGCATATTCGGGCCTGGTCACGTCCAGGTCGAACTTCGCGACCAGCCTCTCGCGGGCGCCCTCGGGCACGCCCTGATAGATGGGGTCCAGCGCCAGGAGCGGGTCGCCCGGAAAATACATCTGCGTCACCAGCCGCTGGGCGAAGCCCGCCCCGTGCAGGCCGAAATGCACATGCACCGGCCGCCAGGCGTTGTGGTGGTTGCGCCAGGGATAGGCACCGGGGCGGATGGTGGTGATCGACCAATTCCCGTCCGCATCGGTGAAAACCCGCGCCTGGCCGGAGAAATTCGGGTCGAGCGGCGCGTCGTGCTGGTCGCGGTCCAGCTGGTAGCGGCCTGCGGCATTGGCCTGCCACACCTCCAGCATCACGCCGGGCTGCGGGCGGCCATCCTCGTCGGTCACGCGGCCCGCGATGATGATGCGCTCGCCCATCGCCTCGCGCCCGTTGTGGCGGGACATGTCCAGATGCTCGGGATAGGCCGAGGAGGTGAAGCGCGGTGCCGAGGTCTCGGTCAGCGTGTGCGGGATGCGGACCGGCGCCTGGTCCGGGTGGCGCTTGTGGGTGCTGCCGTAGCTCGGCAGGTCCATGGGCGGGAACACCCCGGGCGGGATCGGGCGGAAGCTCATCCCAGCATCTCCTTCACGATCTTCAGCGCGTGGTTGCCGCGCGGGATGCCCGCATAGCTCGCAACATGCAGCATCGCCTCGGCCACTTCCTCGCGCGTCACGCCGGTATTGGCGGTGGCGCGGACATGAAGGCGGAATTCCTCATCCAGGCCAAGGGCCGCCAGCATCGTCAGGGTGATCAGGCTGCGCTGGTGGCGCGACAGGCCCGGCCGGGTCCAGACCCGCCCCCACACGCCTTCCAGGATCAGCTCGCGGAAGGGCAGGTCCACTTCCGTCATGTTGGCTTCGGAGCGATCGACATGCGCATCGCCCAGCACGGCGCGGCGCACGGCCATGCCCGCCTCCGGCCCCTTGGGCGCGAGGGCCGTCAGATGCGCCATCAGCGCGCGGTTCATCGCATCCGCGCGTTCCAGGTTGGGGATGTGCGCCGCACCCTCGATCAGCACCAGCGTGGCACCGGGGATATGCGCCACGATCTCCTCGCTGCGGGCGGGCGGCGTGGAGGGGTCCTGCTCGCCGCAAATGACGGTGGTGGGCAGATGAATGTGCCCCGGGGCGGCGCAGTCGCGCAGCGCCGCCGCGCAGCCGGCATAGCCCAGCGGGTTGGTGCGCCCCACCATGGCGCGTAGCCCGGCGGTGGAGGCCAGGGTCTGATCGACCGCCCAATTGGCCACCACGGCATCCACGATGGGGGCCATGCCGTCCTTCAGCACCGCCTCGATCCGGCCCGCCCAGCGGCTGGGCGGCTGGAAGTCGAGTGCGGTGTCGCACAGCATCAGCGACAGCACGCGGCCGGGGGCGGTGGCGGCCATCTCCATCGCGATGCGCCCGCCGATGGAAACGCCCGCGACATGGGCGGCCGCGATACCCAGCGCATCCAGCACGCCCAGCGCATCGGCGGCGAGGCCGGCCATGCTGTATTCGCCCGGCCGCGCCTCGGACAACCCATGCCCCGGCAGGTCCATGGCGATAACGCGATGCGTGCGGGAAAGCAGCGCGATCTGCGGCGCCCACATGGCGGTGGCCGCCCCCAGGCTATGGATCAGCAGCACCGGCACGCCGCCCGGCGGCCCCGCTTCCTCGACATGCAGCACGGCACCGTTGATGCGCAGAAAACTCACGTCAGCCACCTCACGAGGATCAGGGAAAGCGAAGGGAAGGCCAGCACCAGGGCAAGCCGCAAGAGGTCCATCGCCAGAAAGGGCAGCACGCCGCGATAGGTGGCCGAGATCGGCACCTGCCGCGCGATGGCCGAGACGACGAACACGTTGAGCCCGATTGGCGGGGCCGTCAGCCCCACACCCACCACCACCAGCACCAGCATGCCGAACCAGATCGCCAACTCCTCGGTCGGCAAGCCGAAGTCCAGCGCGGTGATGACCGGGAAGAACACCGGCAGGGTCAGCAGGATCATCGCCAGCTCGTCCATCACGGCACCCAGGATCAGGTAGGTGACGAGGAGTGCCACCATCACGCCATAGGGGGGGAAGTTCTGCTCCGTCACCCAGACGGCCAGGAGGTCGGGCGCCTGGCTGAGCGCGAGGAAGGCGTTGAACACCTCCGCACCCAGCAGGATGGCGAAGATCATCGCCGTGGTCTCGGCGGTGGCGAGCAGCGCCGCGCGGATCTCGGGCCAGGGCAGGGTACGGCGGGCGAGGCCCAGGGCCAGCACCAGCACGCAGCCCACGGCCGCCGATTCCGTGGGCGTGAACACCCCGCCATAGATCCCGCCCACCACGAGCAACGCGATGCCCAGCACCGGCAGCACGGCACGCAGCGCGGCCGAACGCTCGGTGGGCGACAGGGCGGGGGCAGGGGGCGACAGTTCAGGGCGCAGCCTTGCCGTCAGCCACACGGCGATCAGGTAGAACACCGTCGCGATCAGCCCCGGTATGGCCGCGGCCATGAACAGCTTGGCGATGTTCTGCTCGGTGCTGATGGCATAGACGACCAGGATCACCGAGGGCGGGATCAGGATGCCGAGCGTTCCGCCCGCCGCGATGGTGGCGGTGGCGAAGCCCGGTGCGGTGCCGGTGCGCAGCAATTCGGGCAGGGCGGCGCGCGCGAAGGTCGCGGTGGTGGCGACCGAGGAACCGCACACCGCCCCAAATGCTGCAGAGGCCGCGATCACCCCCATCGGCATCCCGCCGGGCCTGCGCCCCACCAGCACCTGCGCCGCGGTGAACAGGTCCCGCGCCAGACCCCCGCGCTCGGCCAAGGCCCCCATCAGGATGAACAGCGGAATGACGCTGAGCGTGTAGTTGGCGAACAGGTGCCAGGGCGATTGCTTCAGATAGTTCAGCAGCGCCCAGTGATCGAGGATATGCACATAGCCCGCAGCCCCCACCACCAGCATGGCCAGCGCGATGGGGCAGCGCAGCGCGATCAGCAGCAGCAGGGCCGCGAAGCCCCAGGCGGCCGTGAGGAATTCAGGCGCCACTATTGGGAATCCTTGAAGGACAGCAGCGCGGACAGCCCGAAGCAGAACGCCCCGAAGGCCACCGCATAGCCATAGGGCACGCCGAGCAACCCCATCGTCTGCTCACCGTTGCGGATCGCTTCCTGCGCGCCGAGCGCCATGCGCCAGGCCAGCAGGGCGAAGGCCTGGATCCAGATGAAGCGCCAGAAACGGTCGATGAAGCCCGTGACCGATGCCGGCAGCCAGCCGGTGAAGCTGTCCACCATGATGTGGCTGCCGCGCGCCGTGCCCCAGGGCATGGCCGCCATCACGGCGATGCCCGCCGCGACGGAGACCAGTTCCACGTCGCCGCGCACCGGCTGGCTGGTCCACCAGCGCGACAGGCCCGAGACCACGGTCAGCACCGAGGCCGCGATCAGCACGACGCCGCCCAGGATCGCGAGCCAGCGCGCCAGCGCCTGCATCAGCGGCTGAATTCCGCGATCAGGGCCTTGGCCTGTTCCACCAGCGCGCCGCCGTCGATGTTGCGTTCCCGCATGGCGCCGATCCAGGCCTGATGCACGGGCTGGGTGGCCTGCGCCCAGCGGGCGGATTCCTCGGCCGGCAGCTCGAAGATGGTGTTGCCGCGCCGGCGCGCGGTCTCCTCCACCTTCGGGCCCTCCACATCCCAGGCGGGGGCGGCCATGCGCGCCGCCACCATGCCGCTGTTGGCATCCAGGATGGCGCGCAGGTCGGCGGGCAGGCCCGCGTACTTCGCGCGGTTCATCACCAGCAGCATGGTGGCGATGTAGAAGGTGGGGTTGTGGTTGATCTCGGTGTGGAAGCGCACGGCCTCATGCAGGCGGATGCTGGGCACCACCTCCCAAGGCACCACCGCGCCGTCGATCACGCCCTGGGCCAGGGCCTCCGGCACCTGGGGCACGGGCATGCCGACGGGGGCGGCGCCCAGCGCCCGCAGCGCCTCGCCGGCCTGGCGGGTGGGGAAGCGCAGGCGCAGGCCCTGCAGGTCCTCCATCCGCTTCACCTCGCGCTTGGTGTGGATCACGCCCGCATCATGGCCCCAGGCCGCGATGACATGGGTTTCGCGCAGCTCCTCGGCGGCGGCGGCCTCGCTGAACTTCTGCACCGCCTGCACATTCACCGCCGCGCGGGGGTGGCCGATGAAGGGCAGCTCGAAGGCCTCCAGCCGGGGGAAGCGGCCGGGGGTATAGCCGGGCAGGGTCCAGACGATGTCCACCACCCCGTCGCGCGCCTGGTCGTAGAGCTGCGGCGGCGCGCCGCCCAACTGCATGGCGGGGAAGATCTGCACCCGCAGCCGGTTCTGCGAATCGGCGGCCACCTTCTGCGCCCAGGGCTGCAGGAAGTGGCGATGCACGTTGGAGACCGCGGGCAGGAAGTGATGCAGCCTGAGCGTCACCTGTTCCTGGCCCAGCGCCGAGACCGGCAACAGGGCAGGGGCCGCGAGCAGCGCCATGCGGCGGCGCGAGATGGTCATGGCGTGGTTCCCTCCGGATTTCTTGCGCAAGATGTGCCCCGTCGCGCATCCGGGCTCAAGGACTATCGCGGGGCGCATCCAGGGGTCGCGTTGTCGCTGCGGGGGCCCAAGGATGCGGCAGGGTGCGTCGCAGCACGCGCTTTACCGTCGCCCACGGGCTTCCCGCCCGGCAGGCACGGGGCCATTCTCCGCCGACCGAGCACCAGGGATTACCGGCATGAGCTTCCGCTGCGACCTCATCATCCGCGATGCGACCGTCTTCGACGGCACGGGCGCCCCCCGTTTCCAGGGCGACGTCGCGGTCAGCAACGACCGAATCGTGGCGGTGGGCGACCTGGGCGCCGCTTCCGCCACCGAGGAAGTGCAGGCCAATGGCCTGGCGGTCGCGCCGGGCTTCATCGACGCCCATACCCATGACGACCGCGCCGTGTTGTGCGGGCCCAGCTGCATGCACTGCAAGGTGAGCCAGGGCGTGACCACCGTGGTGGTCGGCAATTGCGGCATCTCGCTCGCGCCCCTGCGCATGGGCAAGCGCCCGCCGCCGCCGATGGACCTGCTGGGCGACGAGAGCTGGTTCCACTACGGCAGCTTCGCCGAATATGGCGAGGCGCTGACGAAGAACCCGACCAACGTGAACACGGTGGCCTTCTGCGGCCACATGTCACTGCGTGTCGAGGCGATGGGCGACGACGTGTACCGCCCCGCCACCGACCGCGAGATCGCGCAGATGCAGAACCGCCTGCGCGGCGCGCTCAAGGAAGGTGCCACCGGCTTCTCCACCGGCCTGTACTACCCGCCCAACAACCCCGCCCCCACCGATGAGGTGATCGCGGTGGGTGAAGCGCTGCGCGACGTGGGCGGCATGTACATGACGCACATGCGCGACGAGGCCGACCATGTGCTGGACAGCATCCGCGAAACCCTGCGCATCGGGCGCGAGGTCGGTGTGGATGCGCCGGTGGATGTGGTGATCAGCCACCATAAGTGCTCGATGCCCGAGAATTTCGGCCGCTCACGCGAGACCCTCGCGCTGATGGACAGCCTGGCCCAGGACCAGCCCGTGGCCTTCGACGTGTACCCGTATCCCGCCGGCTCCACCGTGCTGATGCCCGACAAGCTGCGCCAGGACACGCCCGTGATCGTCACCTGGTCGGTGCCGCACCCCGAGCAGTCCGGCCGCAACCTGGACGACGTGGCGCGCGACTGGGGCATGACGCGCCGGGCCGCGGCCGAGAAGCTGCTGCCCGCCGGCGCCATCACCTTCCAGATGGACGAGGCGGACGTGCGGCGCATCATGAAGCACCCGCGCAGCATGATCGGTTCCGACGGCCTGCCGCATGATGATTTCCCGCATCCGCGCCTGTGGGGCACCTTCCCGCGCGTGCTGGGCCATTATGCGCGTGAGCTGCAGCTGTTCAGCCTGGAGACCGCCATCCACAAGATGACGGGCCGCACCGCCAGCGTGTTCGGCATCCCCGATCGCGGCACGATCCGCCCGGGCGGCTACGCGGACCTCGTGCTGTTCGACCCCGCGACGGTGATCGACCTCGCGACCTTCGAGGACCCGAAGCGCCCGTCGGCCGGCATCGCGCGCGTCTGGGCCAATGGCGAGACGACCTATACCGCCGAGGGGCTGACGGGTGCGGCGCCCGGCCGCTTCATCCGCAACCCGCGCATGGCGGCCGCCTGATGGCCGCGCCGGGCGACACCGCACCCGTCCGAGGGTCGCGCTATCAGCCCGGCACGCTGCGGCGCGCGGGGCTGCTGGCGGTGATGATGCTCATCGTGCTGGGCTTCGTCGCCAATCTGCTGACCAGCCAGACCCGCCGCTCGCCCCTGCAGGAACTGGTGCGGCTGGGTGAGCGCGTGGCGCCCGAGCGGCTGCGCCAGGATCTTCTGGCGCTGTCGCCCATCGGGGGGGACCCGGGGCCCGCCGTGCAGCGCCTGTCCTCCATGGGGTTTTCCTGCATCGCCCCGGCCGAGGCGGTGGGGGCCTGGACCTGCACCGCGCGGATCCCCGACCCTGACCGACGTCTCATTACCTTCGAGGCCAAACTCGACACCGATCGCGGCATTGTGCGCGCCGTGACGACCCGCGCGAGCATCCAGACCACGATGTGACGCCCCTGCGGCGACACGACAATCCATAAATATCAGCAGCTTGGTTTGTCGTGTCGCGCGGGTTCCGCGCCCCGGCGACAATCCCCATGACATCCGTGACGTGAATCACGACGCAGTGAGCGCCTCTCACGACATGGTGAGGTGGCGAGGGACACAGCCCGACATCACCCGACACCCTGCCCGACAGCTCCCCGGTTAATTCTTCCTTACCGCGAATGATCGCGGCTCATGGACTGGGGAGATACCATGATGAAGATTTCGATGGACACGCTGCGGACCTTCCGCAACGCCTGCTTCGCCGCCGCGATGATGTTCTCGGTGCTCGGCGCCTATGCCTCGATCACCGGGGGGCTGGAGCCCGTGCGGATGGAGCCCGAGGCCAAGCGCTTCATGTCGCATGGCCTGGACAACACCGAGGCCCGGCTGGTGGCCGAACTCAGCGCCCAGTTCCCGGCGGGCAGCGATGCCGGCGGCCTGCTGGCCCGGCTGACGCGTTCGGGCTTCGAGTGCCAGGCTGATCTGGCGGCGCCCGGCAACTACGCCTGTGTGTTCAACCGCCCGCTGGCCTTCCAGCGCGTCGCCCGGGTCACGACGGTGGTCGAGACCGAAGGTGCCCAGGTGCGCGGCATCCGGCCCTCGGTCCGGGTTGAGCCCGCGCCGCCCCCGCCGCCGCGCTTCCAGTTCGCGTCGCTGTAAGCCCCGATGACAGGGAAAGGAATGAGCATGTTCCGCCAAGGTGAGATCATGAACACGCTGAAGCTGGCCCTGACCACGCTCGGCATCATGTTCCTGGGCGTCGCGGTCTTCGCCTATGCCTCGGGCGGGCAGAGCCCCTGGCCGGTGCAGGCGCCCTTCGACCGCTACATCGACATCGGCAGCAGCCAGGGCACCTGGCAGCTGGAGCGCGACCTGGCCCGCATGCATCCGCAGGGCTCCGATGCACCCGCGCTGCTCAGCCGGCTGCGTGCCTCGGGCATGGACTGCATGATCCAGCCCGGCACCACGGAGCAGTACGCCTGCACCTATCGCCAGCCGCGCGACTATCGCAGCGTGGCCTCGATCGAGGTGGACATCACGACCCGCAACGGCGGCCGCGTGGTGGACAGCCTGACCCCCGCGGTCAGCTCTCCGGTCCGCTGAACCAGATCGGCGCGCCTCTCCCCCTACTACCCCGGGCGCGCCGCGCGCCCGGCCGGTCTGATCAACCGGCCGGGCACCTTACATGCAAGCCACGCATGGGTTGGGGGCTCGCCCCATGCACCGTTCCAGGCCAGCATGCCGCTCAATGAGCACGAAAACAGCCGCTGACCGGATCGTCCAATTCCTTTCCCGCCATGGGGTGCGCCGCGCCTGGTGCGTCCCCGGGGAAAGCTACATCGCCCTGCTGCACGCGCTGCACCCGGAGCAAGAGGAGCAGATCGACCTGGTGGTCTGCCGCCAGGAGGGCGGCGCCGCCTTTTCCGCGATGGCCGATGCCAAGCTCTCCGGCAAGCCCGGCGTGGTGCTGGTGTCCCGCGGGCCCGGGGCCTGCAACGCCGCCATCGGCCTGCATGCCGCCGAGCAGGATGCCGTTCCGCTGATTCTGCTGATCGGCCAGGTGGAGGCCCGGGACCTGCGCCGCCGTGCCTTCCAGGAGATCGACTACCACCGCATGTTCGGCGGCGTCGCGAAATGGGTGGGTGAGGCGCATGGGCCCGAGGAAGTGCCCGAGCTGATCGCCCGCGCCTGGTCCATGGCCATGCAGGGCGTGCCCGGCCCCGTGGTGCTGGTGCTGCCCGAGGAAGTGATCGCCGAGCCCTGCGCCGCCGAGGCGCCCGCCTGGAACCCGCCGCTGCCCAGCCTGCCGGACGTCTCGCCCATCGCAGAGGCCTTGGCCCGCGCGGAACGCCCCATCATCCTGGCCGGCCATGGCTTCGAGGACGTGACGGGCGCGCGACAGGCGGCGCTGCTGGCCTTTGCCGAGGCCTGGCAGGTGCCGGTGGCCGTGAGCTTCCGCCGGCAGTCGCTGTTTCCCAACGACCATCCCCTGTATGCGGGCGACCTGGGGCTGCGGAACCCCGACGCCCAGCGCGAGGCCTTCGCGCAGGCGGACCTCGTGCTGGCGCTGGGCACGCGGCTGACGGACATCACGACCCAGGGCTATTCCTGGCCCGCGCCCGGCCAGCGCCTGATCCATGTCTGCCCTGATGCCTCCTGGCTGAACTGGCGCTTCGCGGCCGAGATCGCCGTGGCTGCCGACGCCCATGCGCTGCTGGCCGCCATGCCCGCCGCGCCCAGGCCGCCCGCCGGCCGCGCGGCCTGGAATGCGCGGCTGCGCGCGCTGCATGTGGCCGATTGCCAGGTGCCCGCGCGCGACTGGCCCGACGGGCTGCCCTTCGCCGAGGTCGCGCAGTTGATCGGCCGCGTGGCTGCGCCCGATGCCATCGTCAGCGTCGATGCGGGCAGCTTCGCCGCGCCCTTCTACCGCAAGGTGATGTGGAAGCCCGGGCAATTGCTGCTGCCCAGCCAGTCAGGTGCCATGGGCTGCGGCATGCCGGGCGCGGTGGCCGCCGCGCTGCGATTCCCGGGCCGGCAGGTGATTTGCGCCGTGGGCGATGGCGGGCTGCTGATGACCGGCCAGGAACTGGCCGTGGCGCAGGCGCGGGGGGCGGCGATCAAGCTGATCGTCAGCGACAACGGTTCCTACGGATCGATCCGCATCCATCAGGAACGTGCGCATCCGGGCGCGGTCAGCGGCACGGACCTGTCGAACCCGGATATCCTGGGCTGGTGCCGCGCCTTCGGCATGCCGGTGCTGGAGGTGACGACGCGGGCCGACTATGCGGCGCTGGAGCAGGGGCTGGCGGCCCCCGGCCCCTTCGCCGCCGTCGTGCGCAGCAGCCTGAAGGCGATCCTGCCCTAGGGCCTGTCGGTGTGGCGCTTGAGATCGGCTTCCACCATCTCCGCCACCATCTGCTCCAGGCTGGTCTCGGGCACCCAGCCCAGCTTCCGCTTCGCCTTGGCCGCGCTGCCGATCAGCACATCGACCTCGGCCGGGCGCAGGAAGCTGGCATCGGTGATGACGTACTGCTCCCAGTCGAGCCCGACATGCGCGAAGGCCATCCGGCAGAAATCCCGCACGGAGGTGGTGCGGCCGGTGCACAGCACATAGTCGTCCGGCTCCTCCTGCTGCAGCATCAGCCACATGCCCTGCACATAGTCGCGCGCATGGCCCCAGTCGCGGGTGGCCTCCAGATTGCCCATCCGCAGCTCGGTCGCCTTGCCCAGCTTGATGCGCGCCACGCCGTCCGTGATCTTGCGGGTCACGAACTCGATGCCGCGCAGCGGGCTCTCGTGGTTGAACAGGATGCCGCTGCTGGCGTGCAGGCCGAAGCTCTCGCGGTAGTTCACCGTCAGCCAATGGGCGTAGAGCTTGGCCACCGCATAGGGGCTGCGGGGGTAGAAGGGAGTGTTCTCGTCCTGCACCTTCTCCTGGATCTTGCCGTACATCTCGGAGGAGGAGGCCTGGTAGAAGCGGGCCTGCGGGCAGATCAGGCGCACGGCCTCCAGCAGGTTGCCCGCGCCCAGTGCCGTGACGCCGCCGGTCAGCAGGGGCTGGTTCCAGCTGGCCTTCACGAAGCTTTGCGCGCCGAGATTATACACCTCGTCCGGCTTCACCTCCTGCAAGGCGCGGATCAGCGAGGACATGTCGGTCAGATTGCCGTCGATCAGCTGGACATCGCCCTGGATGCCGAGCCAGCGCAGCCGTTCCGCCACCACATCGGACGACGCGGAGCGCCGCAGCAGGCCATACACCTCATAGCCGCGGCCAAGCAGGAACTGGGACAGATAAGCACCGTCCTGGCCGGTGACACCCGTGATCAACGCACGCTTCATCCGCTCGCTATCCTCAATCCTGCCTGTCTACCTGTAGCCCGGGGACCGCCGCACGACCATAGAGCGACGCATGATGAGGCGCCTGCTCGCAGTGATGCGACTTTCCCGGGGCGCGGCACTCGCCTACTGTCGCGCCGTTGGGGGCACGTGCATGTCATTGAACGCCATACGAGTTCTGGTCGTCGAGGACGAACCGCTGGTGGCGATGCTGCTGGAGGACGCGCTGCTGGATGCCGGGGCGGAGGTGCTGGGCCCGGTGGGCACCGTGGCCGATGCGTTGGCGATGCTGGAGCAGCTGCCCGATGTCGCGCTGCTGGACCTGCGGCTGGGCCGCGACAGCGCCGTGCCGGTGGCGGACGACATGGTCGTGCGCGGCATTCCCTTCGCGGTCATGAGCGGCGATGTGGGCGGCAACCTGCCGGTGCGGCATCACCCGGCACCGGCCCTGGCCAAGCCCTTCTCCCCCGATGAGGCGATCCGCCTGCTGGAAAGCATCGTCGCCAGGGCCTGAGGGCTTCAATCGGTCGCCGTCACCTTGACGTAGCTGCCCGGCGCTTCCTCCAGGGCCGGCAATTGGCCCGTGCCCGGGGTGCGGGCCGGCACCTGGGTGCGATCCTGGCCGCTGACCCAGCGATGCCAGTCCGGCCACCAGCTGCCCGCGAGCTCCGTGGCGCCGGCGAACCAGTCATCGGGGCTTTCCGGCAGTTCCTCATTGATCCAGTGGCTGTACTTGCCGCTGTCGGGCGGGTTCACCACCCCCGCGATATGGCCGGAAGCCGCCAGCACGAAGCGCACCGGCCCGCCATAGATCTGCGTCGCGCGATACGTGCTCTTCCACGGCGCGATGTGGTCCTCACGCGTCGAGATCAGGTAGCTCGGCACCTTGATCTTGCGCAGGTCGATCTTCGTGCCCATCAGCTCGATCTCGCCGGGCTTCACCAGGTCATTCGCCTGGTACATGCGCCGCAGATAGAAGCTGTGCATCTTGGCCGGCATGCGGGTGCTGTCGTCGTTCCAGTACAGCAGGTCGAACGGGAAGGGGTCCTGGCCCAGCAGGTAGTTGTTGACCACGAAGGACCAGATCAGGTCATTGGCGCGCAGCATGTTGAAGGTGGTCGCCATCTCGGTGCCTTCGAGATAGCCGCGCCGGTTCATCTTCTCCTCCAGCCCCTGCAGCTGCTCCTCGTCGATGAAGACGCCGAGCTCCCCGGGCTGTTCGAAATCGGTCAGCGTCACGAAATAGGTGGCGGTCTTGATCCGGTTGTCCTTCCTGGCCGCCATATAGGCCAGGGTGGTGGCCAGCAGCGTGCCGCCCAGGCAATAGCCGATGGCGTTCACCTGGCGCTCGCCGGTCGCGGCCTCGATGGCGTCCAGCGCGGCCAGCACGCCTTCCTTCATGTAGTCGTCGAAGCCCTTGTCCGCGCAATCCTCGCCCGGGTTCACCCAGCTGACGCAGAACACGGTGTGGCCCTGCTCGATGGCCCAGCGGATGAAGCTGTTCTTGGGGCGCAGGTCCAGGATGTAGAACTTGTTGATCCAGGGCGGAAAGATCACCAGCGGGCGCTTGAACACCTTCTCGGTGGTGGGCGTGTACTGGATCAGCTGGATCAGGTCGTTCTGAAACACGACCTTGCCCGGGGTGACGGCGATGTTCTCGCCCACGCGGAACTTGCTGTCATCCGTCATGCGGATGCGCAGCTTGCCCTTGCCGCGTTCCATGTCGGCCAGCAGGTTGGTCAGGCCCTTCAGCAGGTTCGCGCCGCCGGTCTCCGCGGTGCGGCGCAGCACCTCGGGGTTGGTCATGACGAAGTTCGAGGGGCTCATCGCGTCCACGAACTGGCGCGTGTAGAAATCGACCTTCTGCGCGGTCTTGGGGTCCAGCCCGTCGGCGCTGTGCACCACGTTGGTGAAGTACTTGCTGGTCAGCAGGTAGGACTGGCGGATGAAATCGAAGACCTCATTCTCGCGCCAGGCGTCGTCCTTGAAGCGGCGATCCCCCTTGGGCTCGGCGATCACGGGTTCGGCCTCGCCGCCCAGCATGCGGCGGGCGGTGTTGGACCACAGGGTCAGGTAATCCTGCCAGAAGCCCAGCTGCGCCTGCATCAGTTGCGCGGGGTTGGTCATCAGCTTGGCCGTCATCTCCATGAAGGCCTGGCCGAGGTTCAGCGGGTCGAGGCTGCTCGATTCCTCCGATTGCCGTTTCAGGAAATCGCCCACGATACGCTGCCCGCGCTCGGCGACCTCGGCCATGGTGCGTGTCACCAGGGCGGGGTCGGGCAGGTGGAAGTTCGGCGCTTCCGGCCCGGGCTTGTCGTTCATCGCGGCGT
The DNA here is from genome assembly GCF_004005855.1 of Rhodovarius crocodyli. GTDB lineage: Bacteria > Pseudomonadota > Alphaproteobacteria > Acetobacterales > Acetobacteraceae > Rhodovarius > Rhodovarius crocodyli. The sequence goes on along the minus strand of NZ_SACL01000004.1, from coordinate 497,556 downwards.
CCTCCGGGCTCGAAAGGCCCTTGCCTGTATTCCCTGTCGGCATTGCCCCCTTCCACCCCGCGCCCCCACAGGGCAAAGACAATCCCCGAGAGCGAGGCGGGCATGGCGACAGTGCTGGAATCGAAGGGTAGGAAGGGCAGGGGGGCGGCGCAAGCGTGCCGCGTCATGTCCGTTCTGTTGCTGGCCGGCTGCAGCGCGCAGCTGTCGCCCGGCAGGCTGGTGGGCGACATCACGGGCAGCAGCCTGGAAAACCGCCTGCCGCCGCCGGGGCTGGACCGGCCGCTGCCCAATCTGGGCACGGTGCCGGAACGGCCCGCGCGCCCGGACCCGGCCTATCGCAGCAGCCTGGAGGCTTCGCTGCGCGCCGATCGTTCCTCCTCGGCCGAGCCGCTGCCCGCCCGTACCGGGGCTGCCGCCACCTTCCCGACCGAGGCGCCGGGCCGCCCTCCCATCCCGGGCGCGCCGCCGCCGCCCCCGGCCCTGGCCCGGGCCGAGCCCGTGCCCTGGGTCGCCCCCGGCATCCCGCTGCAGCCCGGCGTCGTCTCGCCCGGAGAGACCGCGCCGCCCGCCCCGGGCGCCGTGCCCAGCCTGCCCACCCCCGACATGCTGGGGCCGCCGACCGCGCCCCCGCCGGTGCCCTCGCTGCGCCAGCCATGACCAAGCCTTCACCCCGCCGTGCGATGGTCGCCCGGCGGCAAACCCGCTAGAATGGGCGGGTAACACCCCAACAAGGCCAGAGAAATGCCCGAAGAGTTCCACCGTATCCGCCGCCTGCCGCCCTATGTCTTCGCCGAGGTGAACACCGCCAAGGCAAAGGCACGCGCAGCAGCAGAGGACATCGTGGACCTCGGCATGGGCAACCCCGATACCGCGACGCCCCCGCATATCGTGGCCAAGCTGGTCGAGGCGGTGCAGGACCCGCGCACCCATCGCTATTCGCAGTCCAAGGGCATCCCGGGCCTGCGCAAGGCGCTGGCGAATTATTACGACCGCCGCTTCGGCGTGAAGCTGAACCCCGAGACCGAGGTGGTCGCCACGCTCGGCTCCAAGGAAGGGCTGGCGAACCTCGCCCAGGCGATCTCCTCGCCCGGCGACACCATCCTGGTGCCGAACCCGTCCTACCCGATCCATCAGTTCGGCTTCATCATCGCGGGTGCCAGCGCGCGCAGCATTCCCTACACGCCCGACGACACGATGCTGGAGGCGATCGACCGCGCCGTGCGGCATTCGGTGCCCAAGCCCACCGCGCTGATCGTGAACTTCCCCTCGAACCCCACCGCGCTGCTGGCCAGCCGGGAGTTCTACAAGGAGCTGGTGGCGCTCGCGCTCAAGCACGAGCTGTTCATCCTGTCCGACCTCGCCTACGCCGAGATCTATTTCGACGAAAACAACCGCCCCTCCTCGGTGCTCGAAGTGCCGGGTGCCAAGGACTGCACCGTCGAGTTCACCTCGATGTCCAAGACCTACAACATGCCCGGCTGGCGCATGGGCTTCGCGGCGGGCAACCCGCGGCTGATCTCGGCGCTGGCGCGGGTGAAGTCCTATCTGGACTACGGCGCGTTCACGCCGATCCAGGTCGCGGCCGTCGCCGCGCTGAACGGCCCGCAGGACTGCGTGGCCGAGATGCGCGCCCTTTATAAGGATCGCCGCGACGTGCTGGTGAAGGGGCTGCATGCCGCGGGCTGGGACGTGCCGGCGCCCGAGGCCTCCATGTTCCTCTGGGCACCCATCCCCGAGAAGTTCCGCCATCTGGGCAGCGTCGGCTTCTCCAAGCTGCTGCTGGAGAAGGCGAAGGTGGCCGTGGCCCCGGGCCTGGGCTTCGGCGAGCACGGCGACGGCCATGTCCGCATCGCGCTCGTGGAGAACAACCAGCGCATCCGCCAGGCGCTGCGCGGCATCCGCCATTTTCTGCAGGGGGACAATGCGGCCCCGGTTGAGGAGTTGAACGAAGGATGAGCCGACCTCTTTCCGTCGGAGTTGCTGGCCTCGGCACTGTCGGTGCCGGGGTGCTGAAGGTGCTGCGTGACAATGCCGGGCTGATTTCCGCCCGCGCGGGCCGCCCCATTGCCGTGACCGCCGTTTCCTCCCGCGATCGCCACAAGGATCGCGGCGTGCCCGTGACCGGCCTGCGCTGGTACGAGGACCCGGTGGCGCTCGTCGCCGATCCGGGCGTGGACGTGATCGTGGAGACCATCGGCGGCAGCGAGGGTCCGGCCCGCGCGCTGGTCGAGGCGGCGCTGGCCGCCGGCAAGCCGGTCGTCACCGCCAACAAGGCGCTGCTGGCCCTGCATGGCCGCAAGCTGGCCCAGCTGGCCGAGGCCCACAACGCGCCGCTCGCCTTCGAGGCTGCGGTGGCCGGCGGCATTCCCGCCATCAAGGCGGTGCGCGAAGGCCTGGCCGGCAACGACATCCGTCGTGTGGCCGGCATCCTGAACGGCACCTGCAACTACATCCTGACCGAAATGCGCCTGCGCGGGCTGCAATTCGCCGAGGTGCTGGCCGAGGCGCAGAAGCTCGGCTACGCCGAGGCCGACCCCAGCTTCGACATCGACGGCGTGGACGCGGCGCATAAGCTAGCCATCCTGGCAGCCCTCGCCTTCAACCGCCCGGTCGATTTCTCCGAGCTGCATGTCGAGGGCATCCGCGACGTGTCGGCCGTGGATATCGAGATGGCGGCGGCGCTGGGCTTCCGCATCAAGCTGCTCGGCATCGCGACCCGCACGGAGGCCGGCGTCTCGGCCCGCGTGCATCCCTGCATGGTGCCGCTTGATGCGCCCATCGCCCATGTGGAGGGCGTGTTCAACGCCGTGGTCGCCGAGGGCGATGCGGTGGGCCGCGTTGTCCTGCAGGGCCGTGGCGCGGGCGCCGGCCCCACCGCGAGTGCCGTGGTGGCCGACCTGGTGGACATCGCCCGCGGCCGCACCACCCCGGTCTGGGGTGCCTCGGCCGATGCGCTGTCCGCCGCGCCGGCCAGGCCCATGTCCAGCCATCGCGGCGCCTATTACCTGCGCCTGATGGTGGTGGACCGCCCGGGCGTGGTGGCCGACGTCACCGCCGTGCTGCGCGATGCCAAGATTTCCATGGAATCGCTGCTGCAGCGCGGGCGCGCGCCCGGTGAGGCGGTGCCCGTGGTGATGACCACCCATGAATGCGAGGAAGCGGCCATGCAGGCCGCCATCCGCCGACTGTCGGGCCTGGACGCGGTGCTGGAAAAGCCCGCCCTGATCCGTATCGAAACCCTCTGATCCACCGGAGCCCGAACATGTCCGCCGAAGCTGGTCTGAACCGCACCCTTACCCTCGACATCGTCCGCGTCACGGAGGCGGCGGCCCTGGCCGCCAGCAACTGGATCGGCCTGGGCGACAAGAATGCCGCCGACGGCGCGGCCGTGGAGGCGATGCGCCGCGCCTTCGACACGCTGGCCATCGACGGCACAGTCGTGATCGGCGAGGGCGAGATGGACGAGGCGCCGATGCTCTACATCGGTGAGAAGGTGGGCATCTTCGCCAAGTCCGGCGGTGGCACCTCGGTGGACATCGCGGTGGACCCGCTGGAGGGCACGACGCTGACGGCCAAGAACGGCCCGAACGCCATGGCCACCCTGGCGATCGCCCCCAAGGGCGGCTTCCTGCACGCGCCCGACATCTACATGGACAAGCTGGCCGTGGGCCCGGGCCTGCCCAAGGATGTCGTCAGCCTGGACGCCAGCATGGAGCAGAACCTGAAGGAACTGGCCAAGGCGAAGGGCTGCTCCGTCAGCGACCTGAACGTCTGCATGCTGGACCGTGACCGTCACAAGGAACTGCTGAAGGCCTGCCGTGCCGCCGGCGCGCGCGTCATGCTCATCCCCGACGGCGACGTGGCCGGCGTGGTGGCCGTGAGCCAGCCCGAGACGGGCGTGGACATGTATGTGGGCTGGGGCGGCGCGCCCGAGGGCGTGCTGGCCGCGGCCGCCCTGCGCTGCATCGGCGGGCAGATGTATGGCCGCCTGATCTATGAGGACGACACGCAGATCGCCCGCGCCCGGGAAATGGGCATCACCGAGCCCAACAAGATCTTCCGGCTGGAGGAAATGGCGAGCGGCGACGTGATGTTCGCGGCCACCGGCGTCACCCATGGCTCCATGCTGAAGGGCGTGCGCCGCTTCCCGGGCGGGGCCTATACCCATTCGGTGGTGATGCGCTCCGCCTCCGGCTCGGTGCGCTTCGTCGAGGCGAAGCACAACTTCGCCACCAAGCCCGCCGCCTTCATTGCCTGAGGAAGCGGCTGCGCTGGAGGTCTCCGCCAGCGTCACCGGCCGGCGCTGGTCCTGGCGCGCGAGCGATGACCGCGCCAGCCTGATGCTGGCCCAGCGGCTGGAACTGCCCGAGATGCTCGGGCGGTTGCTGGCCGCGCGCGGCATCACGGCCGAGACGGCGGCGGATTTCCTGGACCCGCGCCTGCGGGTGTTCCTGCCCGATCCGTCGGTGATGATCGACATGGATGCGGCGGCCGCGCGGCTGGCCCAGGCCGTGCGTGCACGGGAAAAACTGGCTGTCTTCGCCGATTATGACGTGGACGGCGCCTGTTCGGGCGCGCTGATGGTGGGCGCGCTGCGCCGCTTCGGCTGCGAGGTCACGCATTACGTGCCCGATCGGCTGAAGGAGGGCTACGGCCCCAACCCGGCGGCCATCGCGGCCCTGTGCGAGGCGGGGGCCACGCTGATCGTCTGCGTGGATTGCGGCATCGCGGCCCATGCGGCGCTGGAACCCGCGCGGGGCAGGGCGGATGTGGTCATCCTGGACCATCACAAGGCGGAGGGCCCGCCGCCCGTGGTGCGCGCGGCGGTGAACCCGAACCGGCTGGACTGCACCTCGGGCCTCAAGGGCCTGTGCGCGGCGGGCGTGGCCTTCCTGGCGCTGGTGGCGACCCAGCGGGAGCTGCGCCGCACGGGCTTCTTCCAGACCGGCCCCGCCGAGCTGGACCTGATGGCAGAGCTGGACATCGTGGCGCTGGCCACCGTCTGCGACGTGATGCCGCTGCAGGGCGTGAACCGTGCCCTGGTGACCCAAGGCATCAAGGTGCTGGCGCGCCGGGCCCGCCCGGGGCTCGCGGCGCTGATGGAGGTGGCGGGCGCGCGGGGCGAGGTCTCGGCCCATACGCTGGGCTTCACGCTCGGGCCGCGCATCAATGCCGGCGGGCGTATTGCCGAACCCGATCTGGGCCTGCGCCTGCTGCTGTGCGACCTGCCGGCCGAGGCGCGCGCCATGGCCGAGAAGCTGGATGCGGTGAACCGCAGGCGGCAGGAAGTGGAGGCCGGCGTGCTGTCCGACGCCATGGCCCAGGGCGAGGCCCAGATGGCCGCCGGCCGCGGCGTGCTGCTGGTGCGGGGCGAGGGCTGGCACCCGGGCGTGGTGGGCATCGTCGCCAGCCGCCTGAAGGAGAAGTTCAACCGCCCCGCCTGCGTGGCCGGCATCGATGAGGGCATCGCCAAGGGATCAGGGCGCAGCGTCAGCGGGCTCGACCTCGGTTCCGCCGTCATCTGGGCGCGTTCCAGCGGCATGCTGATCGCGGGCGGCGGGCACGCCATGGCCGCGGGCTTCACCATCCAGGCGGACCGGCTGGAGGCCTTCCACACCCTGCTGGAGGAGCGGCTGTCGGGTGCCGCCGCCCTGCCTGCCGCGAGCGAGCTGGTGCTGGACGGCGCGCTGACGGTGCGCGGGGCCACGGTGGAGATGGCCAACCATGTCACGCGGCTGTCGCCCTTCGGTGCGGGAAACGAGGAGCCGGTCTTTGTGCTGCGGCGGTGCCGAATCGTGAAGGCCGACCGCGTGGGCGCCGAGGGGCAGGTGATTCGCGCCTTTCTGGAGGGCGAGGACGGTGGCCGCCTGAAGGCCGTGTGCTTCCGCGCGAAGGAGGGGCCGCTGGCCGGCCTTCTGCTGAATTCCGGCGGTTCTCCGCTGCATTTGGCGGGTCATCTGCGGGCGGAGAAGTGGAATGACCAGGTCTCCGCGGCGTTCCAGATCGTGGATGGCGCACGCGCGTGACGGGGGTGGGGTTGACCGCCCCCGGCGCGCCCTATATCTCCGCGCCACTGACCGGCCCCTTCGTCTAGAGGCCTAGGACACCGCCCTTTCACGGCGGCGACACGGGTTCGAATCCCGTAGGGGTCACCAGTCAGTTTTCCAACATGTCATGGCGTCGGTTCAGTGGCGGGCGACTTGCCCCGCACGCCTCGTCTTGCCGGTATTGTTGCGATATCGATCCCAATGGGCGATCGAAAGCGTTCCGCCAGCTGATACAAGCGATTGAATGGATTTATTTTTCTCGCAGTTGAGGTGGATCAATAGTGCCGCGCCTGGACTGCCATATTTCTTAAAAGTTAGTTATGAATCACCTAGATGCTTGCATTCGCTCCGATTGATTCGCTTCCGTAAAATCACCGAGACGTGAAGAGCAAGAAAATGTCTGGCAAGTCTCAAGAAGCAGCCCCGTCGCCCTTTGAGCCTCTGAATGGCGTTCCGACCCAGGACATACTTCAGTATGTCGAGGCCAGGCTACGCTATGATGAAATGGAATATGAGGCAGTCCTCGTTCATCGGCTCATCGATGAACTGTCCAGGGGCGCATGCCTTGGCAAGAGGAAGGCGCGGCTATTTTCCCGCAGCTGGTGGAACAGTGTCCGACCCCATGCGCGGGTGGCGCTAGGGGACGCGTCCTGACCCCGATGGAAATGCCTGGCTGAGTAGTCCGAGGGCTTGATTGCCTCCGTCGTTGTTCCTGTTATGTTCCATGAATGACGGCGGCCGTGACCCTTGTGCTCCCCAGTTGGCTGACGCCCGGCGTGGCGGAATATCTGGCTGCGGCCGTGCTGCTCGCGCGCGACAAGGGACAGGATGCCCATGCCGCCGCCAGGGACGCCGCGATCGCCATCATGCCGGCCGCGCCCTGGCCCATGATCGAGGAAGCCGCCCGCTGGGCCGTGGGGCTGCGGTGATGGCCGATGGATTATGCGGCACCCAGGCCCGTCGACCCGCTCTGGTATCGCGAGGACGGCTATTGGCTGCGTGTCAGCTGCGAATGCGGGCACGCGGTCTCCAAGCCGGTCGCGCTCTGGATCAAGGCCAGGCGCCTGCGGCGGGAGATGGCATTCTACGAATTGCAGGCCAGGCTGCGCTGCATCTGGTGCGGGCGCCGGGCGGCGACCATTGATGTCAGCCGCCGGATCTAGCCGTCAGCCACCCGTGCGCAGGCGGAACAGCGTCTGCAGCGACACGTCCGGCGCGACGGTCCGGTGTGCCTTCACCCTGCCGCGCGTCATCAGCGCCAGCGCCGCCAGAATCAGGCTGCCCGCCACCCAGCTCCACAGCTGATCGCTGCCCGGCAGGTCTAGCCACGGGAACTCCGTGATCTGCGAGATCTGGCTGGCGGCCTCATGCATCGGGGCGGCCCAGCTGCCGCCCGCCATGGCGAGGGTGATGAAGAAGACCTGGAATGCCAGGAACCCGGCGAGCGCGCATCGGCCGGCCAAGCCCCGGCGGCGCTCGTGAACGTAGATGATCCTCATGAAATCCAATTCCTGATGCGGCGGACACGTCGATCCCGGCCGTTCTTCTTCCCCAGCACAGACGATTACGCGCGAGCGGGCTTTTGGATGCATCGCAGCATGAAAAATCTTAGGAGGGGACATGAGGGGCGCCCACCTTGTCCTGCCGCCATCGGCAACACCCATCGCTGCGATCGACACGCCGCCCTTACACAAGGCACGAAATACGCCTAAGCCTTCGTCTCAATTCTGCTTTGGCGTACAGAAAAACATCCGGGGGCGACGTTCATGGCGATGCAGACAGGCGACATCATCTTCATGCCCGGCGGTCCGGCCGGCCATATCGGCATGGCCTATGACGAGCGAACCGTCATCCATGCCCAGAACAGCAAGAACTTCCACAAGGAAGCGGACATGCAGATGGATGGGGGGAACATCACCTACATCTCCTCCAGCCGCGGCGTGCTGATGTTCTGCCCGCCCTGGGACCGGATCGGCAATGCCGATGCCCGCAAGGCGGAACTGCAGCGTGTGGCCGATGCCGTCGCGGCCGGCGCCACCTACGGCATCTACCGCGCCATCCGTCTGGCCATCGGTTCCTCCGCCTTCGGGCCCGATGCCTATGCGCGCTGGATGAAGTACCGGGCCCGCTACGAGGCGAACAAGGCGACGCCCGCCAATTTCCGCAACCCGGGGCATGAGGTCATCAAGACCGTCACCTGCTCCGAGGCCGTAATCGTCTGCTACCAGCTGGCTTTCCCGCTGGGCGAGGCGCCCTTCTTCATCAGGCTGGACGGCGCCCACGCATTGCCCAAGACATTGACGACCTGGCTGGGCGCCAATGGCTGGGCTTCGGTACGCTGATCAGCCCATGATGACGGGCGAGACAGCCTCCGCCACGTCCAGCAGTTCGGCATCACCGAAGCGCGGGCCCACGATCTGCACGCCCACCGGCATGCCGTTCGGCCCCTTGATGCAGGGAATGCCGATGCAGGGCACGTGCAGCAGCGTCCACATCGAGTTGAACACCGGGTTGCCGGTGTCCTGGCGGCCCACCGGCGCCTCGCCGGCGGCGGCAGGCGTCAGCACCGCGTCGAAGCGCGGGAAGAAGCCGTCGAACAGCTTCCGGCACTCGGCGGCCAGGTCATAGGCCCAGAGCATCCGCTGGGGCGACACGCCCTGGAAATTGTTCACCCGGTCATGGAAGTCGTCATGCAGGCGGCCCGGGTCGGTCAGCGCCTCGGCCAGGAAGGCGCCACGGCCCTCGCCATACAGCACGGCGAGCTGGGCCTCCGTCACCTCGCCGAAGGGGGGGGGCAGGGTGAAATCCTCGACGATGGCACCCGCCGCTTCCAGGCGCTTGCCGGCGGTGGCCAGGGCCTCCCGCGCCTCGGGGGCGGCCAGCGCCCAGTTGGGGCCGGGGCACAGCGCGATGCGCAGGCCCGTGGGCGTCAGCGCACGCGGGTTGTCGATGCCGTAGAAGCGGAAGGCCTGGGCCACCAGCCGCAGGTCGGCCGGGGTGCGGCCATACCAGCCGATGGTGTCCAGCGTGTGGGAGTAGCGCTTGGCGCCCTCGGTGTTCACCACGCCATGGGTGGGCTTCATGCCGTGCACGCCGCAGAAGCTGGCGGGGCGGATGGTGCTGCCGCCGGTCTGGGTGCCGAAGGCCAGGGGCACCATGCCGTCGGCCACCGCCGCCGCCGAGCCGGATGAGGAGCCGCCCGGCGTGCGCGTCGGGTCATGCGGGTTGCGCGTCAGGGCACGGCGCCCGGCCGCCGCAAATTCCACCGTGTCAGTCTTGCCGATGATCACCGCGCCCTCGGCGCGGGCCACGCCCACGCAGGCGGCATCCCGGCCCTGGCGCAGCCCCTCATACAGCGGGGAGTTGTGGCTGGTCGGCATGTCGGCGGTGTCGATCATGTCCTTCACCGCGAAGGGCAGGCCATGCAGGATCCCGGGCTCATAGCCCTTGTCGACGCGCCGCGCGCTGTTCAGCGCCAGCAGCGGGTCCAGGTAGGTGAACGCCTTCACCACCGGCTCGCGCTCCGCGATGCGTTCCAGGCAGGAGCGGGTCAACGCCTCGGCGGTGAGGGTTCCGGCCTTGATCCGGCCGGCGGCCTCGGCGGCGGAGAGTTGCCAGGGTTCCATGGGCGTTTCCTTTATGGCCTGAAGCAGTTGGCGGGTTCGTCGTCCTTGGCGGGCAGGCGGGGCAGGGCCTCGCCCGCCGCGCGCACGGCGGCGGCAATGGCGGTGCGCCGGGCCTCGCGGTCGGCGGGCACGGGCGTGCCGGCGGGGCCTTCGCCGCCCATCAGGGCCGGCCTGCGGTCCCGGTCGGCCAGCGCGGCCTCCAGCACCAGTGCCGCGCGCAGCACGCGCGCCTCCTCGAAATACGGGCCCATCAGCTGGATGTTCAGCGGCATGCCGGCGGCGTCGAAGCCCGAGACCACGCTCATGGCCGGGTGACCGGTCATGCTGGCGATGTTCATGGCGCTTTCGCGGGTGAAGGCCATGGTGCCCGCCGCGTCGTCGAAGCGCGGCGCCACGCGGAAGGCGCCCGGCATCAGCAGCAGGTCACAGGTGGAGAACAGGCGCTCCGTGCCCTCGGCCAGGTGGCGGCGCATGCGCTGGGCGGCGATGTAGTCGGCCGCCCGCACCAGGCTGCCGCTGGTCATCTTCTCCCACAGCGCCTGGCCCATCAGCTCCGGCCGGTCGCGGTAGTCGGCCTCATGGATGGAATGGGATTCGGACTGGTTGATCAGCCCGGCGGGCTGGCGATACCGCGCGAGCGGCTCCGGCAGGGCGATGTCGATGATGCGGGCGCCGGCGGCCTCCAGCGCGGCCCGGGCGGCCTCCAGCCCGGCCAGGATGTCGGGGGAGATCGGCTCCTCCTCCATCCCCGTCACCAGCCCGATGACCATGTGCCGCACGCCGTCCCGCAGCCCGGCGCGGTAATCGGGCACGGGGCGATCGGCGCTGGCGGGGTCCGACGCGTCGAAGCCCGCGATGGTGTTCAGCACCAGCGCGCTGTCGGCCACCGTCCAGCACAGCGCACCCGTCACATCCAGCGACCAGCAATTGGGCAGGCAGCCCGCCCGGCTGGTGCGGCCATAGGTGGGCTTGAGCCCCATCAGCCCGCAGGCCGCCGCCGGCAGGCGGATGGAGCCGCCCGTGTCGGAACCCAGCGCGAAGGGCGCGAGGCCCGCCGCCACGGCCGCCCCGCTGCCGGTGGAGGAGCCCCCGGTGAAACGGTCCAGGTCCCACGGGTTGCGCGCCACATCGAAGGGCAGGTCGAAATACACGCCGCCATTGCCGGTGCCGTATTCCCAGGTGTTCAGCTTGCCCAGCAGGATGGCGCCCGCCGCCTGCAGCCGCGCCACGATCGTCGATGTCTGGTCCGCCACATGGTCCAGCATCAGCCGCGACCCGCCGGAGGTGCGCACCCCCGCCACGTGGTAATTGTCCTTCACGGCGAAGGGGATGCCGTGCAGCGGTCCCCGCCTGCGCCCGGCCGCGATCTCGGCATCGGCTTGCGCCGCGGCCAGGCGGGCTTCCTCGAACATCGGGGTGATGTAGGCGCGCACGCGCCCGTCCACCGCCGCGATCCGACCCAGCACCGATTCAAGATAGGCGGTGGCCGTGAGGCTGCGGGCCGCGATCCGTTCCGAGGCCTCGGTGACGGACAGGAAGCAGGGTTCCATCGGGACTATTCTCCGGGGGCCGGGTGCGGCCGGTGGGCATGCAGCAGCCGGAAGATCGGCGGCGTCAGCATCGTGACCAGGAAGATGCGGGTGATGTGCAGCGTCACGATGATCGCGACATCCAGGCCCAGCCCCTTGCCGGTCAGGCTCATCTCGGTCACGCCGCCCGGCGAGGTGCCGAGCAGCATGTCCCCCAGCGGCTTGCCCGTCAGCCAGGCCAGCCCCACGCCCACCAGGGCGCACAGCACCATCAGCGCCACGATCTCCAGCACCGCGAAGGGCACGAAGCGGCGCAGGCGCGACAGGGCATTGCGGTCGATGCCGGCGCCGAGGTTGGAGCCCAGGAAGATCTGCGCCGTGGCGGAGAGCCAGCCCGGCACGCCCGAGGTCTGCACGCCGCACGCGGTCAGTGTCGCGCTGACCGCGAGCGGCGCCAGCAGCCAGCCCGCGCGCACGCCCATGCGCACCAGCAGCACGGCCGCGATCAGGCTGGCCAGATAGACCAGCCCGAAGGCCAGCGGATCGAAGGGGATGACGGTGGACAAGGTCTGGTGGTCGCCGTGCAGCCCGCTGAGGACCATCAGGTTGGGCGTGATGATGACCACGAAACATACCCGCAGGATCTGCGCGACCGCGACCGGGGCGGGCTCTCCGCCATGGGCCTCGGCCAGCATGGCCATGTCGGCGGCGCCGCCGGGCAGGGAGGCGAACCAGGCCGTGGCGATGTCCAGCTTCGCGACCTTGGCCAGCACCGGCGCCAGGGCAGCGCCCACCAGCAGGGTCGCGAAGGCGGCGCCGATCAGCAGCGGTGCCTCGCGCGCCAGCAATGCGGCGGTGGCCGGCGTGAAATACAGCCCGAGCGCGATGCCCACCACGCCGAAGGCGCCCTGGCGGGCCCGGCGCGAGGCCCCGGCGGGCAGCCCTGCCACCCGGGCGGCGGCCACGAACACCAGGGAGCCGATGAGCCAGGGCAGGGGCAGGTGAAGATAGGCGAAGACGCTGCCGCCGACTGCGCCGAGCGCCGTGCCGAACAGCAGGCGGTAGAAATGGGAGAGCTTCGGCATCAGGCGCTGCGCAATCGGTCACATGGCATGGACGCAGTGCAGCATTGTCGGACAGGTGCCGCAAGGGCGCCGGCCGGGCCGCGACGGCATGCCGTGGCGCAGGATGACCACGAAACATGCAGAAAATTCCTGACTTAAGAAGTATGGTTTCAGTGACGCACCTCTGGCCTTCTTGGCCTCAGCCAAGGAGTGGAGGCTCCGGAACATGTTCTACATGTGGAAGAAAAGGCCGGAGAACCGGCCCGAAACCACCCAGAAGATCGAGGTTCTGCTGACCTTTCCCACGGCGGAACAGGGCATGCTGTTCGCGCAGTGGCTGCGCGGCAGGATCATGGGCCGGCGCGGCTGGCTGGCGGCGGACGCGGTGCGGGTGGATTATGCCGCCTGCTGCGAACTGGATGCGGCGGACAATGAGCGCGGCTATCACGAGGCGGCGATGGCCCAGGCGCGGATCATGATCCTCGCAGGCAGCCCCGCCTGGCTGACGAGCCGCGAATGCATGCAACAATATCTGCGCTTCGCCACGGAGAACCGCCGCAGGGCCGCAGGCGGCCGCCCACCGCTGAAGGGCCTGTGCCTGGTCATGACCGATGAGAGGCAGGGCATGGAGATGGAGGCCGTGCCGCGCGCCGGCTGGCAGATGCTGCCTGCCGCCAGGGCGCCGATCAGTGAATTCCCCTACGGCAACCTGGGCGTGCGGGGGCTGACCGACGGCTGCCTGGACCGGGTGATGGCCGCGATCCCCTGAGCTAGCCCGCGAAGCGCCGCAGCCGGAGCGCGTTGGTGACGACGAAGACGCTGGAAACGCCCATGGCCGCCGCCGCCAGCATGGGCGAGAGCAGCCCCGCCGCCGCCACCGGGATCAGCGCGGCATTGTAGGCGAAGGCCCAGAACAGGTTCTGCCGGATGTTGCGCATCGTCGCGCGCGACAAGCCCACCGCCCGCGCCACGCCCGACAGGTCCCCGCCCATCAGCACGACCTCGGCGCTTTCCAGCGCCACATCCGTGCCGGTGCCGATGGCGATGCCCACATCGGCCGCCGCCAGCGCTGGGGCATCATTGATGCCGTCGCCCAGGAACGCCGTGGGTGCCTGGCCGCGCAACTCCTCGACGATGGCCAGCTTGTCGGCCGGCAGCACCTCCGCGCGCACCTCCGCGATGCCGAGCTGGGCGGCGATCGCCTCCGCCGTGCGGCGATTGTCGCCCGAGACCATGACCACGCGCAGGCCCTGCTCCTTCAGGGCCGCGACGGCGGCAGGCGTCGATTCACGGATCGGGTCCGCCACCGCGATCACGCTGGCCGCCTGGCCGTCCAGCGCCACCAGGAAGGGGGTGCGCCCCAACCCCGCGAGCCGCGCCGCCTCGCCCTCCAGCGCCGAGAAATCCACCCCGCGCTCGGCCATCATCCGGGCGGAGCCGATGGCGACTTCCCGGCCCGCCACGCGCGCCACCAGGCCACGGCCGGGCAGGGGCTCGAACTGCTCCACCTCGGGCAGGGTGAGGCCGCGTTCGCGCGCCGCACCCACGATGGCGGCCGCCAGCGGATGCTCGGAGCGGCTCTCGGCGGCGGCGATCAGCGGCAGCAGCGTGTCGTCGCCCAGCATGTCGGTCAGCTTCGGGTGGCCCTCGGTCAGGGTGCCGGTCTTGTCGACGGCCAGGATCGCGGTCTCGCCCAGGCGCTGCAGCGCGTCGCCGCGCCGGAAGATCACGCCCAGCTCCGCCGCGCGCCCGGTGCCCACCATGATGGAGGTGGGCGTGGCCAGCCCCATCGCGCAGGGGCAGGCGATGATCAGCACCGCCACGCCGTTCACCAGCGCCTGGGAAATGTCGCCGCCGACGAACAGCCAGATCAGCGCGGTCAGGGTCGCTATCGCCATGACCGCCGGCACGAACCACAGGGTAATGCGGTCCACCACCGCCTGGATCGGCAGCTTGGCGGCCTGCGCGCCCTCGACCATGGCCAGGATCTGGGCCAGCACCGTCTCGCCGCCCACGGCGGTGGCGCGGAAGCGCAGGCCGCCATCGGTGGCCAGCGTGCCGCCCGTCACGCGGTCGCCCGCCTGCTTGCGCACGGGCACCGGCTCGCCGGTCAGCATGCTCTCATCCAGCAGGGCGGAACCGTCGATCACCTCGCCATCGGTGGGCACGCGCTCACCGGGGCGCAGCACCACCACGTCGCCGGCGGCCAGCGCCTCGATCGCGATCTCGCTGGTGGTGCCGTCGCGCTCCACGCGGGCGGTGCGCGACTGCAGCCGCATCAGCCGACGGATCGCTTCCGAGGCCTGGCCCTTGCTGCGGGCCTCCAGCAGGCGGCCGAGCAGGATGAGCGCCACGATCACGGCCGCTGCCTCGAAATAGACGTGGCGTGCGTCCTCGGGCAGCAGGAAGGGCAGGAAGGTGGTGACCGAGGAATAGGCCCAGGCCGCACCCGCACCCACGGCGACCAGCGTGTTCATGTCGGGTGCGGCGCGCAGCAGGGCAGGCCAGCCATGGCGCTGGAAGCGCAGGCCGGGGAAGAACAGCACCGCGCTGGCCAGCAGGAACTCCACCACCCACAGCGTCTGCATGCCGATCGCGTGGTCCAGCGCGTGGTGCAGCGCCGGGAACAGGTGCCCGCCCATCTCCACCACGAACAACGGCGCGCTGAGCAGCACCGCCAGCAGCGTGTCGCGCCGCAGCCCCGCTTCCTCGGCTTCGCGCCGCGCGGTCTCCTCGGCCAGCCGGGCCGCGGAGGCGCCTTCGGCCGGGGCGGCCTCATAGCCCGCGCGTTCCACCGCCGCGATGATGGCCGCGGGCGCCACGCCGAGGCCCCTCACGCTCGCGCGCTCGGTCGCGAGGTTCACGCTGGCCGCCGTGACGCCAGGCACGGCCAGGATGGCGCGTTCCACCCGTGCCACGCAGCTGGCGCAGGTCATGCCGGTGATCGAATAATCCCGGCTCTCCGCCACGGGCTCGTATCCAGCGCGTTCGATGGCGGCCGCCGCCGCCCGCGCGGCCTCGGGGCTGTCCACGCTGAAGCTGGCGCGGTTGCTGGCCAGATTCACGCTGGCATCATGCACGCCGGGCACGGCCGCGATCGCACGTTCCACACGGCCCACGCAGCTTGCGCAGGTCATGCCCTCGACAGGCAGCGACAGTGTGGTCTGTGACATGATGTTGCAGTCCCGGTCTGGCCTTGGATGTCGATAAGTGGCGTCTTAACTATGGTTGCAAGGGAGCATCCCGCCTTGCGCCACATCAAGGCATGCGGGCCAGCGATGCGGGAGGCTCCCCTGGAAAGACGAGGATCCGACGCCATGGTGCGCATCAAGGTGGAGAACATGACCTGCGGCGGCTGCGCCAAGGGGGTGACCGCGACGCTGAAGGAGGCTGCCCCGGGCAAGCTCGTCGCACTGGACCTGGAGAAGAAGGAAGTGACGGTGGCCATGGACGACGTGGCGCCGCTGCTGGCCGCGCTGGAGAAGGACGGGTGGCAGGCGAAGGCCGCCTGACACCCGCGCCGCTTACTTCAGCTTGAAGCCCAGTCCGATGATGGCCTCCTTCATCACATGCCGGCCGGTCAGGGCCTTGGGGGTTGCCACGCGCTCGGCGGAGCGTGCCACCCAGCCTTCCTCCGGCAGGGACTGGCCGCGCTGGAACTCCTTGAACAGCGCGTCATAGGTCTCGACCGCCTCGGCCTCGGCGTCGCTCGAATACTGCTCACGCGACAGGATGGTGCGCACGGGCAGGCGGGGCTTGATGGCGGCCGGGCGTGCCGGGTCGGGCTTGCCGACCACCAGGCCGAACACGGGCATCACATGCGGCGGCAGGCCCAGCTCCTTGGCGACGGTCGTGATGTCGTTGCGCAGCGCGCCGATATAGACGGTGCCGAGCCCGAGCGATTCCAGCGCCACCACCGCGTTCTGCGCGGCGAGTGCCGCATCCACCACGCCCACCAGCAGCATCTCGGTATAGTCGAGACCCTGCGTCTCGATGCCGCGCGCCTCGGCCACGCGCGCCAGGCGCGACAGATCGGCCAGCCACACCAGCAGCAGGGGGGCATCCAGGATGTGCTTCTGGTTGCCGGTCACCGCCGCCAGCCGCGCCTTGCGCTCCTTGTCCTCGACCGCGACCACGCTCCAGACCTGCAGGTTGGAGGAGGAGGCGGCGGACTGCGCCGCCACGATCGCCGTCTCCAGCGCGCCCTCGGGCAGGGCATCGGGCAGATAGGCGCGGACCGAACGGTGGCTGAGCAGATGCTCCACCACATCGTTCACCTGCGGCGGCACCGAAGGGCCTTGGCCCTGGTAGCGCTCCGCCAGCAGGGCGGCGGCCGGGGAGGGATTGTCCTTGGGCATCGGGGGTCACCTTATGTGCGTTGCCGCAAAGGTGCCCCCGAATTCGCAACCCGCAAGAGGGTTATTCGGGTTGCACGCGCCCGATGCGGAACAATTCTTCTGCCTTGGCATAGTCCTGGCGGATGAAGGCCGCGAAATCCGCGCTGCCCATGAAGCCCGCGATGGCACCGCTGGCCACGAAGCGCTCCACGATGGCGGGTTCGGCGAGCGCCGCCGAGACCGCCTGCGCCACCTTGGCCTTCACCTCGGCCGGCATGGCGGCCGGACCCCAGAAGCCCCACCAGGAACGCACGTCCAGGTTGGGGAAGCCCGCCTCGGCCGTGGTCTGCAGGTCCGGCGCCAGCGGGCTGCGCTGGGCAGAGGTGATCATGATGCCGCGCAGGTTGCCGCCGCGCACCTGGGGCAGCATGGCGGGGGCCGGGTCGATATGCGCGCCGATGCGCCCGCCCATCAGGTCCGCCAGGGCAGGGGTCGTGCCGCGATAGGGCACCACGGTGATGTCCTTGCCGATGGTGCGGATCACGTCGATGGTCGCCAGATGGCCGGCGGCGCCCAGCGCGCCGACGCCGAAGGACCAGTCCTCGGGCTTCTGGCGGGCGGCCTCGATCACCTGGGCCAGGGTCGTCTGCGGTCGGTCCTTGCTGATGGCCATCACCACCGGGCCCTCGCCCACCCGGGCGATGGGCGCGAGCTCGGTCAGCGGGTCATAGCCCGGGCTGCGCATGACCAGCTTCGCCAGCGTCTGCAGGCTGGCCGAGAACAGTAGCGCGTGCCCGTCGGTGGCCGATTGCGCGACGGCCTGCCCGCCCACCGCGCCATTGGCGCCGCTGCGGTTTTCCACCTGGACGGTCTGGCCGAGCTTCTCGGTCAGGGCAGGGGCCAGGATGCGTGCCAGCACATCGACCGACCCGCCCGGTGCGAAGGGCACCACCAGCCGGATGCTGCGCTGGGGCCAGGCGCCCTGTGCCAGGGAGGCAGGGGCCAGGGCAGGGGTCGAAAGCAGCGCAGCGCCCGCCAGGGCAGCACGGCGCGACATGAAAGGCTTGAACAAGAAAGAATTTCCTCGATGCGGTGCGGCACGGATTTGTGCCACGCCGCATAACGGAAATGCAATCTTCACGAAGCAGTCAGCGGCGAGTGGTGCCCGTCAGCCGGCCGGAACTGTCGTAATGCCGCAGCGTGTCGCCGCTGCGTTCCGTGCGGCCGGTCATCCGCCCCGAGGAATCGTAATGGCGGGAGACATCGCCGCTGGTTTCGGTGCGCCCGGTCAGGCGGCCGGAACTGTCATATTGCCGGGCCATGCCGCCATTGGTCTCGATGCGCCCCTGCAGGCGGCCGGACGAATCATACTGGCGGGTCGTGTCTCCGCTGCGCTCGGTGCGGCCGATCATCCTGCCGGAACCGTCATAGCGGCGGCTGGTGTCGCCCTGCATCTCCACCCGGCCCTGATAGCGGCCGGAAGCGTCATAGTCGCGCCCGGCCGGCTGGGCCGAGGCGGGCAGGGCCAGGCAGAGCCAGCCCAAGGTCAGCATCAGTTTCCTCATGGCGCCCTCTTATCGTTCCCCGGCTGTTGCGGCATCGCCGGGATGAGGGAGCATGGTGGAGCGCGACTGTGGCCCTATTCGGGCGCCGTCATTCAGGTGACAGCGCGCGGCCGACAAGCCTGAAGGGGCTGGAGACGGTGTTACCGATGGCATTGAACACGAAGGCCCCGGCGCGCCTGACGCCGCCTGGTTCCGCGGCGCCGCTGTCGATCATCCGCGCATAGTCCCGCGCGAAGCCCACATAGCGGTCGTGGTTCAGGGAATTGCTGGCGGAAACCGCGCTGATATCCACGATGGCCATGCCGGATTCGCGGGCGGCCTGCTGCACGGCCTCATCATCCACGCTGAGGTTGCCCAGCCGGTTGCGCGCGCCCGCGATGCGCGAGGAGGCCGACAGCGCGCGGTCATCGCGGGAGACGAGGACGGTCAGCGGCGGGTCCAGCGGGCCGATCACGCGGGTCTGGCTGCGGAACACGTCCATGTCGATGTCGGGTGAGGCGAGGATGACGCGCAGCGCGGCGATCACCTCGTTGCGGCCCATCAGGCGCAGCTGGCGCAGCGCCTCCATGGTCAGCCAGCCGCCCATGCTGTGGGCCACCAGCATCACCGGCCGCCCGGGGCACATGGCCGTCACACGGGACAGCAGCTCCACCAGGTGATCGCGGGAGAAGATGGCCGCGTCGCGGTCCGCGACATAGGCCAGCGGCAGCGCGTCCGAGGGCCAGGAGAACAGGATCGGCACACCGCCCGGCTCCGTGTCGGCGGTCATCTGCACCAGGCGGAACAGCGCCTCGGGGAAGTTCGTGTTGTAGCCATGCACGAAGATGGCGGTGTTGCCCGCATTCGCGGCGCAGCGCCGGGCGGAGACCCCGGCCTCGAACCCCGCCAGATCCAGCACGCGGCTGTCCAGGGTGACGAAGCTGCGGGTGGGGTCGGGCACACGCGACGGCCACTCGATGCGGCCTGCTTCATGCGCCGGCGGCACGGAGACCGTGTAGGCCGCGAGGTTCAGCCGCGGTGAGCGGCCGTTCGTGAAGTCATTGGCATCGGCCGACCGGCGCGCACGGGAGGTCGCGACATGCACCGTGATGGGCGTGCCTGGCGCCGCGCTGACGGGCGCCAATGCCGCCATGTCCGGCCGCGTGGCGCAGCCGGACAACAGCAGGACCAGGGCGAGCCAATGGCGCCGCATGGCAATCAGAACGGGATGTCGTCGTCCAGGTCGGACTTCTTGGGGGCTTCCCAGCCGCCGCGCGACTGGCCGCCACCACCGCCACCGCCGCCGGAAGAGCGGCCGCCGCCATAGCCGCCGCCACCGCCGCCGCCGGAGGAGCGGCCGCCGCCGTACCCACCGCCGCCGCCGCCGCCGCTGTAGCCACCGCCTTCATCGTCGTCGGACCCGCCGCCGCCCTGGCCACGCCCGCCGACCAGCGTCAGCTCGCCGCGGAACTGGCGCAGCACGATCTCGGTCGTGTAGCGCTCCTGGCCTTCCTTATCCTGCCACTTGCGGGTTTCCAGCTGGCCTTCGAGATAGACCTCGCTGCCCTTGCGCAGGAAGCGCTCGGCCACATCGCCCAGGCGCTCGTTGAAGATCGCCACGGAGTGCCACTCGGTGCGCTCCTGCTGGTTGCCTTCGCGGTCCTTGAAGCGTTCGCTGGTGGCCACGCGCAGGTTCACGACCTTGCCGCCATTCTGGAAGTTGCGCACCTCCGGGTCGCGGCCGAGCCGCCCCAGGATGATGACCTTGTTCACGCCGGCCATGTCGTCCACCTTGAAATGAGGCAGCGATCTTACCTGATTGGCACGGGGCCAAGCCAGCCCCGCCCGTCGCCATTGCGCGTTGCAGCGTCCGGTGGCATATGTGAACACATACAGAACATTCGGAATACCCCCATGCCGCGTGACCATGCTCCTGCGGGCCAGGAAAGCCGTTTCATCCGCATTCGCGGGGCGCGCGAGCACAATCTGAAGAATCTGGACGTCGATATCCCGAAGGACACGCTGACGGTCATCACCGGCCTGTCGGGTTCGGGGAAATCCTCGCTGGCCTTCGACACGATCTACGCCGAGGGGCAGCGGCGCTATGTCGAATCGCTCTCGGCCTATGCGCGGCAGTTCCTGCAGCTGATGCAGAAGCCCGATGTGGACAGCATCGAGGGCCTCTCGCCCGCGATCTCCATCGAGCAGAAGACGACCAGCAACAACCCGCGCTCCACCGTGGGCACTGTCACCGAGATCTATGACTACATGCGCCTGCTGTGGGCGCGGGTGGGTGTGCCTTACTCGCCGGCCACCGGCCTGCCGATCGAGGCGCAGAGCGTGTCCCAGATGGTGGACCGGGTGGCGGCCATGCCCGAGGGCACACGCCTGCTGATCCTGGCCCCCGTCGTGCGCGGCAAGAAGGGCGAATACAAGAAGGAGCTGGCCGAGTTCCAGCGCCGCGGCTTCGAGCGCGTGAAGGTCAACGGCACCCTGACCCTGATCGCCGAGGCACCCAAGCTCGACAAGAAGCTGAAGCACGACATCGAGGTGGTGGTGGACCGCGTGGTGGTGCGGGACGGCATGGCCCAGCGCCTGGCCGACAGTTTCGAGACCGCGCTGGGGCTCGCGGAGGGCATCGCCTATGCCGAGAACGCGGATACCGGCGAGCGCACCGTGTTCAGCCAGAAATTCGCCTGCCCGGTCAGCGGCTTCACCATCGAGGAGATCGAGCCCCGGCTGTTCTCCTTCAACTCGCCGCAGGGCGCCTGCCCGTCCTGCGACGGGCTCGGCACCGAGACCTTCTTCGACCCCGCCCTGGTGGTGCCGGATGAGAAGAAGAGCCTGCAGGAGGGCGCGGTCGCTGCCTGGGTGAACGCCAATTCCCCCTACTATCAGCAGACGCTGGAGAGCCTGGCGCGGCACTATCGCCAGCGCATGGATGTGGCGTGGTCCGAGCTGCCCGGCGAATTCCGCGAGGCGCTGCTGAACGGCACCGCCAAGGAAGTGATCACGCTGAAATACAAGGACGGGCTGCGCGCCTATGAGGTGCAGAAGCCTTTCGAGGGCGTGATCCCGAACCTGCAGCGCCGCTACCGCGAAACCGACAACCCCTGGGTGCGCGAGGACCTGACCCGCTACCAGGCGCATAAGGCCTGCGCGGTCTGCAACGGCAATCGCCTGAAGCCCGAGGCGCTGGCGGTGAAGGTCGCTGGCAGCCACATCGGCGAGGTCGGCTCCCAGCCCATCCGCCGCGCGCGGGACTGGTTCGCGGGCGTGGCCGAGACCCTGACCCCGCAGCGCCAGGAGATCGCGCGCCGTATCCTCAAGGAGATCGAGGAGCGGCTGCAGTTCCTGGTCGATGTGGGGCTGGATTATCTGACCCTCGGGCGCGGCTCGGCCACGCTGTCGGGCGGCGAATCGCAGCGCATCCGCCTGGCGAGCCAGATCGGCAGCGGCTTGACCGGCGTGCTGTACGTGCTGGACGAACCCAGCATCGGCCTGCACCAGCGCGACAATGAGCGCCTGCTGGGCACGCTGCGGCGCCTGCGGGACATCGGCAACACGGTACTGGTGGTGGAGCACGACGAGGATGCGATCCGCGCCGCCGACCATCTGCTGGATATCGGCCCGGCAGCGGGCAAGGCCGGCGGGCGCATCATTTCCCAGGGCACGCCCGAGGAAGTCATCGCCGACGAGAACAGCATCACCGGCGCCTATCTGTCGGGCCGTCGCGAGGTGCCGCTGCCGGCCGCGCGCCGCGAATTCGACCCCAAGCGGATGCTGCGGCTGGTGGGTGCCACCGGCAACAACCTGAAGAACGTCACGGCCAGCATCCCGCTTGGCACCTTCACCTGCGTCACCGGCGTGTCCGGCGGCGGCAAGTCCACGCTCATCATCGAGACGCTGTACAACGCGACCGCGCGCCGGCTGATGGGCGCGGGCACGGTGCCCAGCCCCTATGAGAAGCTGGAGGGCCTCGAGTTCCTCGACAAGATCATCGACATCGACCAGTCGCCGATCGGCCGCACCCCGCGCTCCAACCCCGCCACCTACACCGGCCTGTTCGCGCCGATCCGCGACTGGTTCGCGGAGCTGCCGGACAGCCGTACCCGCGGCTACAAGCCCGGCCGCTTCAGCTTCAACGTGAAGGGCGGCCGCTGCGAGGCCTGCCAGGGCGATGGCGTCATCAAGATCGAGATGCACTTCCTGCCCGACGTCTACGTCACCTGCGACAGCTGCAAGGGCAAGCGGTACAACCGAGAGACGCTGGAGGTGAAGTTCCGCGGCAAGTCCATCGCCGATGTGCTGGACATGACCGTGACCGAGGGGCGCGAGTTCTTCTCCGCCGTGCCCGCCATCCACGACAAGCTGCGCACGCTGGAGGAGGTGGGGCTCGGCTATATCGGCCTCGGCCAGCAGGCGACGACGCTGTCGGGCGGCGAGGCGCAGCGCATCAAGCTGGCCAAGGAACTGTCGCGCCGCGCCACCGGCCGCACGCTGTATATCCTGGATGAGCCCACGACCGGGCTGCATTTCGAGGATGTGCGCAAGCTGCTGGAAGTGCTGCATGCGCTGGTCGAGCAGGGCAACACCGTGCTGGTGATCGAGCACAATCTGGAGGTCATCAAGACGGCCGACTGGATTCTCGACCTGGGGCCGGAGGGCGGCGACGGCGGCGGCCGCATCGTGGCCGAGGGCACGCCCGAGGATGTGGCCCGGACCCCGGGCAGCCACACCGGGCACTTCCTGGCGCCTATCCTGGCCCGGCATGCTCCGGTGGCCAAGCCGGCGGCGAAGAAGCGCAAGAAGGCGGGGTAGCGGTATCCCGATACTCTATGGCGCCAGTGCGGGCTTTTCCGGCCCTCTCGCACTTGGCGTAAGGCGCCCCATGGTTTACACGCCCGGGCCTTGATGGAGCATCTGTGGCCAGTCTTGCGGCTGCCGTAACGGCACCGAAGGGCGGGCGTGGTGGAATTGGCAGACACGCCAGATTTAGGTTCTGGTGGCGAAAGTCGTGGGGGTTCAAGTCCCTCCGCCCGCACCACAGGCCGGACACACAGCCCTTGATAGGGCAGAGATTTTGAAGGTTTGCGCGCGATGAACGTGACGGAACTGTCGAACGAGGGGCTGAAGCGGTCCTATAGCGTGGTGGTGCCTGCCGCCACCCTCGCGGCGCAGAAGGACAAGAAGCTGGCCGAGCTGGGCCGCGACCTGAAGGTGCCGGGCTTCCGCCCCGGCAAGGTGCCCGCCTCTCTCGTCGCCAGCCGCTACGGCAAGGCCGTGACCGGCGAAGTGCTGGACGCCTCCATCCAGGAAGCGACCGACAAGCTGCTGACCGAGCGCAGCCTGCGCCCGGCCACCCAGCCCAAGATCGACCTGAAGGAATTCAAGGAAGGCGAGGACCTGTCTTTCGAGATCAGCATGGAAGTGCTGCCGGAAGTGCCGATGCCCGACTTCTCCGCCATCAGCCTGACGCGCCTGAAGGCGACCCCGGGCGAGGCCGAGGTGGCCAAGGCCATCGAGAACATCTCCCGCCGCAACTCCTCGCTCGAGGAAACCGAGGCCCGCGCCGCTGCCAAGGGTGAAGTCCTGATCGTGGACTTCATGGGCAAGATCGGCGACGTGGCCTTCGAGGGCGGCACGGGCACCGACATGCCGGTCGAGATCGCGGGCCCCGGCTTCATCCCCGGCTTCTCCGAGCAGATGGAAGGCATGGTCCCGGGCGAGACCCGCGTGATCACCGTGCCCTTCCCCGAGGACTACCAGGCCAAGGATCTGGCCGGTAAGACCGCCGACTTCACGATCACCGCCAAGACCCTGAAGGTCTACACCAAGCCCGCGGTGGACGATGAGCTGGCGAAGAAGCTCGGCCTCGAGAGCCTCGAGAAGCTGAACGAGACGATCAACAACGTCCTGCAGAACGAGTACGACGGCATGGCCCGCGCCAAGGTGAAGCGCGCCCTGCTGGACGCGCTGGCCGAGCAGGCGAGCTTCGAGGTGCCCGAGGGCCTGGTGGAGGCCGAGTTCGGCCAGATCTGGCCGCGCGTGGAAGCCGACATGAAGGCCGACCGCCTGGATGCCGACGACAAGGGCAAGGACGAGGAGACGCTGCGGGCCGACTATCGCAAGATCGCCGAGCGCCGCATCCGCCTGGGCCTGCTGCTGGCCGAGATCGGCCGCACCAACAACATCCAGGTCACCCCGGAAGAGCTGAACCGCGCCATGATGGCCGAGGCCCAGCGCTACCCGGGCCAGGAGCGCCAGGTGATCGAGTTCTTCACCAAGAACCCGGACGCCATCAACAACCTGCGCAGCCCCATCTTCGAGGAGAAGGTGGTGGACTTCATGCTGGAA
Source organism: Rhodovarius crocodyli (assembly GCF_004005855.1). Taxonomy (GTDB): domain Bacteria; phylum Pseudomonadota; class Alphaproteobacteria; order Acetobacterales; family Acetobacteraceae; genus Rhodovarius; species Rhodovarius crocodyli. Next base: position 473,052 of record NZ_SACL01000004.1, on the reverse strand, counting down.
CTGGCCAAGGTCGAAGAGAAGACCGTGACGCCGGAAGAGCTGGCGGCCGCCGAGTAATCGAGGCCAAAGCCCGGAACTGGAAAGGGGGCCGAAAGGCCCCCTTTTTCGTGCTCAGTTGTCGCGTACCACCTTGTTGGCGGAAGCTGGCCAGTGGGCCATCACGCGTTCGCCCACGCGCATGCCGGCGCCATCCGGTGCGGCGCCGTCGCGATTGGCCAGATAGGCCAGCAGCGGCTCCCCATCATCCAGTCGCATGTAGAGATGGGTCATCTGGCCGCGATAGACCACCTGCTCGACAGTGGCCGGCGTGCCGTTCCCGGGCAGCGGACCATCGGCGGGGCCGATGGCGATGGCCTCCGGCCGGACCGCGACCAGCGGCGCTTCCTGGGTCTCCGTCGGCAGCAGAAGCCGCCCGCCGCCCGGCAGGGCGATGGCCAGCCCCTCCGCCCCGCGGGACGCCACGGTGCCCTTCAGGAAGTTGGCTGCGCCGATGAAGCCCGCGACGAAGCGGGTGGCGGGCTGGCTGTAGATTTCCTCGGGGGTGCCCACCTGTTCCAGCTTGCCGTCGCGCATGATCACGATGCGGTCGGCCAGCGTCATCGCCTCCTCCTGGTCATGGGTGACCAGGACGGCGGTGATGCCCAGGCGCCGCTGGATCTGGCGCAGCTCCACCTGCATGCTTTCGCGCAGGTTCTTGTCCAGCGCGCCCAGCGGCTCGTCCAGCAGCAGCAGGCTCGGCTCGATCACCAGGGCGCGGGCGAGTGCCACGCGCTGCTGCTGCCCGCCCGAGAGTGCCGCCGGCAGCCGATCGGCGAAACTGCCTAGCTGCACCAGGGCCAGGGCATCGGCCACGCGCTTCGCGGTCTCGGCCTTGCCCACGCCGCGCATCTGCAAGCCGAAGGCCACGTTCTGCGCGATCGAGAGGTGCGGGAACAGCGCGTAGTTCTGGAACAGCATGCCGATGTTGCGCTTGTGCACCGGCACCTTGGTCACCTGCATGCCGCCGATCAGGATCTCGCCGGCGGAGGGTTCCACCAGACCCGCGACCATGCGCAGCGTGGTGGTCTTGCCGCAGCCCGAGGGACCGAGCAGGGCCACCAGCTCCCCCGCCGCGATGCGCAGGGTCACGCCCTCCACCGCGACGTTGCGGCCGTAATGCTTGCTCAGGCCGGACAGCGCCAGGTCGACGGGCTTGGCCATGCTCAGCTGCCGAACACCTGGTTGAAGCGCTCCAGGATGGCCGGGCGCAGCGGGTTGATATGCGCCCAGTCCAGCACATACAGGCGCAGGTCGCGCATGCGGCTCTCGGGATAGGGCACCAGGTTGGACACCTCGGCCGAGAGCTGGATGTCGCTGACCGACGGCGCGGCATAGGTGGCCTCGGCCATGCCTTTCTGCACGGCCGGCGACAGGATGCGGTCGATGAAGGCGGCGCCGAGTTCAGGCTCGGGCGCGTTCTTCACCAGCGTCACGCAATTCACGCCCGCGAAGGAGCCCTCGCTCGGGCGGCTCTGCACCACCGGCGCGCCGCGCATGATGTAGGGCACCAGCCCCTTGGAGAATTCCGGCCCCGCCACATCGGCCTGGCCCTGGCTGACCTGCAGGATGGTGGCGCCGGTGTTGTCGTACAGCGTCTGCACATTGGGCTTCAGCTCGGCCATCTTGGCCCAGCCCTTGTCCATCTCGTACTGCGCCTCCAGCACCGGCTTGCCGGTCACCATGGAGGTCGCAATGGCCAACAGGTGAACGCTCTGCGTCAGGCGCGGGCTGATCATGATGAAGCGGCCGCGGAAGCGCGCATCCCACAGCTGGGCGAAGCTTTCGAGCGGGGGGACGGAGGTGTTGGTGAAGGGCGTCACGACCGAGATGGCGAAGGCCGCGCCGTAATCCTCGGCGTAGCGGAAGTTCGGGAACACCTTGGCCAGGTTCGGGATCTTGTCGGCCGGCAACTTGTCGATCAGCCCCTCGGTCTTGGCGATGGGGATGCCGAGGTCGTCCATCATCATGACGGAATAGGTAGGCCGGGCCTTTTCCGTGCGCAGGATGGCGATCTGGCCCAGCGTCACGCCCTCACGCTGGAACACGCGGCAGCCGAAATCGGACTGGAAGCGCGGGATCACGCTGCGGCGGATGTATTCGCCCTGCACGCCGGAATAAGTGCCGACATAGAGCGACTTTCCCTGCGCCCAGGCATTCTTCACCACCACCGTGGGGGCGGCCAACGCACCGAGAGCAAGCGTGCGGCGGGACAATGAGTGTTCGGTCATGTGTGCTTCTCTCATGAAGGTCAGATGCCCATGGCGCGGCGCAGGCCCACGAGCTTTTCCAGGCCGATCACCGCCAGCGCGCCCGTCAGGATCATGAGCGTGGACATGGCGGCGATGGACGGGTCGAAGACTCGGGACATGCTGGAATGCAGGAAGATCGGCAGCGGCACCGTCTGCGCATCGGCCAGCCAAAGGGAGATGGGGAAGTCGTCGAAGGAGATCATGAAGGAGAACAGGCAGCCGGCCGCGATCCCGGGGATGATCTGCGGCACCGTCACCAGCCAGAACACGCGCCAGGGGGGCGCGCCAAGGGTGCGGGCCGCTTCCTCCAGCGTGCGGTCCACCAGCTTCAGGCTGGCGGTGATGGTGCGCACCAGATAGGGCAGGGTGATCAGCACATGGCCGATGAACAGGTTCATCTCCGCATCGCGCAGCCCGCGGCTGGCCATGAATTGCAGCAGAGCGAGGCCGGTGATCAGGATCGGGAAGATCTGCGGCGAGAGCAGGATGGCTTCCATCGCCGCCGCCCCGGGCACCTTCCAGCGGTTCAGCGCATAGGCGGCCGGCAGGCCCAATGCGAAGGAGGCGGCGGTGGCCGCCACCGCCAGCACCACGCTGACCATGAAGGCGTGCCGGAACTCCTCATCCGCGATCACCCGGCCGAACCAGTCGAAGGTGAAGCCGCGTGGCGGGAAGGTCGCGAAGGGCGCCTGGCTGACCGACAGCGAGATCACCACCAGCAGCGGCGCCAGGATGAACAGCAGGATCAGCGCGCCGAAGCCGTAGACCAGCACGGCGCCCGAGGTGGAAAGCCGCCCGCGCATCAGCGTGCCCCCGAGGCGCGCAGCCGTGCGCGTTGCCGGTATTCGATCAGCCAGGTCGCGCCGATATTGGCGCCCAGCGCGATGGCGACCATGACGAAGGCGATGGCCCCGCCCATGGCCCAGTCATAGGCGGTGGTCACCTGCTGTTCGAGCAGGTTGCCCAGCATGGCGCCCCGCGTGCCGCCCAGCATGGCGGGCGTGATGTAGGACGCGGCCGTGAGCGAGAACACCACGCTGATGCCCGCCGTCAGGCCCGGGATGCTGAGCGGCAGCGTGACGCGCAGGAAGGCGCGCCAGGGGGCTGCGCCCAGCATGCGCGCGGCCTCGATCACGGCGGGGTTGATCCGCGTGAGGGAGGTGGCGAGCGGCAGCACCATCAGCGGCAGGAACACATGCACCGAGGCGACCACCACCGCCCATTCGGTGAACATGATCTTCACCGGGGTCACGCCGAAGCCCACCGCCTCCAGCAGCCAGTTCAGCACCCCGGTGCGGCTGTTGCCCAGCAGCAGCTGCCAGCCATAGCTGCGCACCAGCACGCTGACGACCAGCGGGGCGACGACCAGCACCATCACCAGCCGGCTGAACCAAGGCTTGGCATAGGCGATGGCCATCGCCAGCGGATAGGCCAGCACCACGGTGACGAAGGAAGTGACGAAGGCCACCTTCAGCGTCAGCAGCAGCGTGCGCTGATAGGCGGGGCTGAACAGCAGCCGGTCGAAATTCGCGAGCGTGAAGGGCGGCGCCACCTCGCCGGTCTGGTGCTGCGTCATGAAGCCGTTGGCCAGCAGCACCAGCGACGGCAGCACCAGGAAGGCGAACAGAAAGGCCAGCCCCGGCAGCAGCATGGCCAGCGAGACGTAGCTGCTCCGGCCCGGCCAGGCGATGCCGCGCGGCTGAGGGAGCGCCGTGGCGCTCATGCCGCCATCGCGGGCGACAATTTCGCCACGGCGGCCGCCATGCGGGCGGCTGCTTCCTCCAGCTTCTCCATCGAGGTCGCGATGGACAGCCGCACATGCGGCGACAGGCCGTAGGCGGCACCGGCCACCACCACCACGCGCGCTTCATCCAGGAAGAAGGCCGCGACATCGGCATCCTTCTCCAGCACGGTGCCGGCGGGCGTGCGCAGGCCGAACAGCCCGCCGCATTCCACGAATAGGTAGAAGGCACCCTGCGGCCGGTGGCAGCGCAGGCCGGGGATGGCATCCAGCAGCGGGATCAGCCGGTCGCGCCGCGCCTGGAAGGAGGCCGAGCGTTCCGCCAGGTAATCCTGCGGCCCCTCAAGAGCTGCCACCGAGGCCGCCTGGCTGATGGAGCACAGGCTGCCGCTGCTCTGCGACAGCACTTCCTTCATGGCGGCGATCAGCGGCGCGGTGCCGCCGGCGAAGCCCACGCGCCAGCCGGTCATGGCATAGCCCTTGGACACGCCCGAGAGCGTCAGCGTGCGCTCCTTCAGGTCGGGCGCCACGGCCGCGAAGCTGTGGAACTTCACGCCATCGAACAGGATGTGCTCGTAGATCTCGTCCGACATCAGCATCACCTGCGGATGGCGGCGCAGCACCTCGGCGATCTCCAGCAGATCCTCGGGCGTGTAGACGGCGCCCGTGGGGTTGCTGGGGGTATTCAGCATCAGCCAGCGGGTACGCGGGGTGATGGCGGCCTCCAGGCTCGCGCCGTCCAGCTTGTAGCCGTTGTTGTGCGAGCACGGCACGACCACCGGGTTGCCGCCGACCAGCCTGGTCATGTCGGTGTAGGAGACCCAGTGCGGCGCGGGCACGATCACCTCGTCGCCCTCGTTCAGGGTGGCCATCAGCGCCAGGAAGATCAGGTTCTTGGTGCCGGGGGCGCACATCACCTCGTTGGGCGCGTAGTCGATGGCGTTGTCGCGCTGGAACTTGGTGCGCACGGCGCGCAGCAGGGCGGGCGTGCCGCCGACGCTGGTGTAGCGCGTGTCGCCCGCGCGCATGGCCGCGATCGCGGCCTCGATCACGTGTTCGGGCGTGTCGAAATCGGGTTCGCCGGTGGCAAGGGAGATCACGTCGATTCCCGCGGCCAGCAACTCGCGCGCACGCTGGGAAGCCTTGCCGGATGCGGAGGGTTTCACCCCCTCCAGGCGATCGGCGATCAGTTTCGTCACTCTGGCACAGCCCTTCGGATACAGTTCCGTATGGCCGTGTGCGCAACCCGTTTGCGGGCCTGCTGGCTTGTCCTCGTTCATCTGAGCATGCTGCGGCGCGGCATGGCCAGGGCTATTTGAAGCAAGGGGGTGGCGATAAGTTCTGGCTAACGTGCCTTGTCGGACATTCCATGTGGCCGGGCCATGTGACCGGGCCCACATGGCCGGCTGGCGCCCGGGTTCAGTGAAGCGTCACACCGATCGCGGGCCGCATGATCGGCGGCGGCAGGCGCAGACCGGCCTCGGCCACCGAATCCGCGAAGCCCGCCGCATAGAGCAGCGCGATCTGCGCGATCTGGGTGGGCATCCAGCCGACCAGCACCTCCAGCGCCTCCACCCGGTCGCCGATCTGCAGCGCGCCGATCAGGCGCAGCATGTGCCGCTCATCGATGCCCACCTGCGGGCAGTCGCAGCAACGCACCTCGATGGGGCGCCGGGCGTGGTTGGTCAGCAGCGCCATCATGCGGTCGAAGGCGCGGATGCCCTCGCTGCACAGATGGATCATCCGGCAGATGTCGCGCCAGTCCGGGTTCGCCTTTCCCGGCTGCATCAGCGGCGCCACCCAGGCGCGCAGCACGCCCACGGTGAACAGCGCGTCCGGCCCCAGGGTTTCGAGCGTGGGTTCGGTCGGTTGTGGCGTCATCGGGCTTGGCCTGTTCGATCTTCTGGAGGGTGGGCCGCATCAGCAGGAAGGGCGAAAGCGGAGCGCAACGCATGGGAACCTCCGTCTGCGATGGCGTCGTTTTAATGCAAATGCGAATGAGTCGCAAATAACAATGTCGCACTGGCCTGCGGGCGCCGGCTGGTGTACCCCCACCGACAGGAACATTTCACGAATCACGCCATGCCCGATGACCTGACCGGCGGCGCCACCGCCGATACCACGCTCGCCGAGGCGCTGTCCGAGCGCTACCTCGCCTATGCGCTGTCCACCATCACGGCGCGGTCGCTACCGGATGTGCGCGACGGCATGAAGCCCGTGCACCGGCGCGTGCTGTGGGCCATGCAGCAGCTGAAGCTCGACCCCGGCAGCGGCTTCAAGAAATGCGCCCGCGTGGTCGGCGACGTGATGGGCAAGTTCCACCCGCATGGCGATGCCTCGATCTATGAGGCGCTGGTGCGGCTCGCGCAGGATTTCGCCTCGCGTTATCCGCTGGTCGAGGGCCAGGGCAATTTCGGCAATATCGACGGCGATAACGCCGCCGCCATGCGATACACCGAAAGCCGGCTGACCGCCGTGGCCGCCGCCATGCTGGCCAATATCGAGGAAGACACGGTCGATTTCCGCGCCACCTATGATGGCGAGGACCGGGAGCCGATGGTGCTGCCGGCGGCCTTCCCGAACCTGCTGGCCAATGGCGCCTCGGGCATCGCGGTCGGCATGGCGACCAACATCCCGCCGCACAATGCGGCCGAGCTGTGCCGGGCCGCCATCGCGCTGATCGAGGACCCGAACGCGGACCTGATGGCCCATGTCCAGGGGCCCGACTTCCCCACCGGCGGCGTGCTGATGGAAAGCCCGGAGACGATCCGCGAGGCCTATGAGACCGGCCGCGGCAGTTTCCGCACCCGCGCCCGCTGGGAGGTGGAGAAGGGCAAGAACGGCACCTGGCAGGTCGTGGTCACCGAGATCCCGTATCAGATCCAGAAGGCCCGCCTGATCGAGCAGATGGCCCTGCTGCTGGACGAGAAGAAGCTGCCCCTGCTGGGCGATGTGCGCGACGAGAGCACCGACGTGATCCGCGTGGTGCTGGAGCCCAAGAACCGCAACGTCGAGCCCGCCGTGCTGATGGAGACGATCTTCCGGGCGACCTCGCTCGAAAGCCGGTTCTCCATGAACATGAACGTGCTGGACGCGACGCGCACCCCGCGCGTAATGGGCCTGCGCGAGGCGCTGCGCTGCTGGCTGGACCACCGGCATGAGGTGCTGGTCAGGCGCAGCGACCACCGCCTGGCCGCGATCGCGCGCCGGCTGGAGATCCTCGAAGGCTACCTGATCGTCTACCTCAACCTCGATGAGGTGATCCGCATCGTGCGCGAGGAGGACGAGCCCCGCGCCGCGCTGATGCGGACCTTCAGCCTGACCGAGGTGCAGGCCGAGGCCATCCTCAACATGCGCCTGCGCTCCTTGCGCAAGCTCGAGGAGATGGAGATCCGGCGCGAGCACGATAAGCTGAGCAAGGAGAAGCGTGGCCTGGAGGCGCTGCTGGGCAGCGAGAGCAAGCGCTGGGCGGCGCTGGCCAAGGAGATCGGCGAGACGGCGGCCAAGTTCGACGAGCCCCGCCGCACGACCGTCGAGGGTGCCGCGCCCACCGTGGTGGTGGACGAGATGGCCTTCGTCGAGCGCGAGCCGATCACGATCATCCTCTCCGAGAAGGGCTGGCTGCGCGCGCAGAAGGGCCATCTGCCTGCCGATGCCGAGCTTCGCTTCAAGGAGGGCGACAGCCTGGCCTTCGCCCTGCATGCCGAGACGGTGGACCGGGTGGTGGTGTTCACCTCGGCGGGGCGTGCCTTCACGCTGAAGGCCGATACCATTCCGCGCGGGCGTGGCGACGGCCAGCCGCTGCGCCTGATGGTGGACATGGCCAATGAGGACGCGCCGATCGCGCTGTTCAAGGCCGATGGGCGCTATCTGCTGGCCGCCAGCGACGGCAAGGGCTTCGTCGTCGAGAGCGAGGAGCTGATGGCCGAGAAGCGCACCGGCAAGCAGGTGATGAACCTGGAGGGCGCGGCCCGTGCCATCGCCTGCGTGCCCGCGCGCGGCGATGTGGTGGCCGTGGTGGGCGAGAACCGCAAGCTGCTGGTCTTCCCGCTGGAGCAGGTGCCGGTGCTGGGCCGCGGCCGTGGCGTGCAGCTGCAGAGCTACAAGGACGGCGGGCTGATGGATGCGAAGGTGTTCCTGGCGGCCGACGGCCTGTCCTGGCAGCAGCAGGGCGGGCGCACCCGTACCGAGGCCGATCTGACGCCCTGGCGCGGCAATCGGGCGGGTGCGGGCAAGGCCTTGCCGCACGGCTTCCCGAAGAATGGAAAATTCTGATCCGAAATTCTCGCCGGGGGGCGGTTGCGGCCCGGGCGCGGGGGCGGTAGAAGGCCGCCGCGTGAGCCGACTTAGCTCAGGGGTAGAGCAACTGATTCGTAATCAGTAGGTCCGGGGTTCAATTCCCCGAGTCGGCACCATTTCCCCTTCAAATATCAGCCACTTAGCGGCGTTCGGGACTTTCCAGGATCGTCCGAGGCTGTCCAGGGTTTGCCGATTTTCGGCCCCGCGTGGTAGCCAATTGGTAGCCAGTGGTAGCCCGGGGGCCTTGGAAATGAGAATCGGCGTCCGCACCCTCGAGGAGCTGCTGAAGCGGCCGGGCGATGCCAGGGAGATCTTCTGGGACGATAAGACCCCCGGATTCGGGGTCAGGCTCGGCCGAGGCATCTCCTACATCGTGAAGTTCCGTGTCCGCGGAGAAGGCAAGCAGCGGTTCCAGACCCTGGGATCCTACCCAGAGCTGCACCCCGAGCTGGCCCGCGAGCAGGCGGAGGATATTCGACGCGCCGCCGCCAAGGGCCGGGACCTGGGCGAAGAGGAAAAGTACGAGCTGGCGGCCGAGAAGAAGCGGCGCCAGGACGAAGCCGATGCCGAGGCGAAGCGCCTGGCCGCCGCGATTCCCATCAGCACTCTCCTGGACAGCTGGCGTTCCCGCACCGAGCAGGAGCGGGACACGAAGATCGCCGGCGGCGAGCTGGCCCGACACGAGAAGGAGATGCTCCTGATCGAGGCGCGGCTCCTGCGCCCCACCTTCGGAGCATTGGCGATCTCCGAGTATGACGCCGGCTCGGAGCTTCAGGCCCTCCTGGACCGCCAGGGCTCATGGAGCGCGGCGAACAACATCCGGGCGGCGATCGTGCGCATCGCCAAGCACATCAATCTGGAGACCCGGGCCTGGGCCTCACCCGCGCGATGGCCGACGAAGTTCGAGCTGCCGGGCAAGCCTACCAAGCGGTGGCAGCACTGGTCGGTTGAGGAGGTGGCCTCGCTGTGGGTGGCCTGCGGCGCATTCGGTCGGCCCGGCGCCCTGGCTCGGCTGATGATCATCACCGGATGCCGCGAGAATGAGGCCGCGCGCGTGCTGTGGGAGCATCTCCGCCTGACCAGCAGCACCCTGGGGCCCCATTGGGCTCAGCCGCCCACCAGCACAAAGGCCAGGCGCGAGCACCTTGTCCCCCTCAGCTCACCTGCAGTCGCCCTGATTGCCACGATATCGCCGCGCCTGGCCGGGCCCAGCAAGAGGCCTGACGAGCAGGAGGTATCGCCGCTGGTTTTCGCTGGGCGGTCAGGGAAGCCGTTCACTGGCTGGCCTGCGCTCAAGGCGGCACTGGTTGCCACAGGCAAGGTGAAGGAGGGCCATCTTCACGACCTCCGCCGCTCCGTCGCCACGGCTATGGCGGATGCTGGCATCGAGGTGGTGGTGGCCGACAAGATCCTGAACCACGCCTCGTCTGCAACCTTGCCGGGCGTCGTGGGTATCTATCAGCGGTCGGAGCTGTGGGATCGCCGCGTGGCGGCGATGGAGAAATGGGCCGAGGTTCTCGGCGAAGCGGTCGCGAGACAGACGAAACTGCCCTTACCAGAGGCCTGGGGCCTGAATGAGCCGCTGAAGGATGTGCCGTTGGCGCGGCGTGCCACCTGGGCCGCTAAGCCGCCCGGTCCCGCTTCTTAGGCGCATTCTTCTCGGCCGCCTTCTGCTCGGCCTTCTCGATCTGCCCTTGAAGCCAGCTGTCCAGGCTCGCTTTCGAATAATAGGTCAGCCGGCCGAACCTGAAGTAGCGCGGGCCATCGGCCGCCGGCTTGGACGCCAGCGCGTGCAGTGAGGCCACGGTGATATGCGTGAAGCCGAGCGAGGCGAAGTATGCGGCCGCGGCCTCGCGCGTCATGTGCGTGCCTATGGGCTCGACCGGCGGCGCGGCGTTGGGCTTTCGCTGGGTCTGGGCTCTCATTGCTTCTGCCAGTCCATGTTCGACCCACGCTCGCCATTGCACCGGGCGCAGGCGAGCGCGAGGTTGTCGTAGGTGTTCGGCCCGCCGAGGGAGCGGGGGATGATGTGCTCGCGTGTCGGCTGACGCCCGGGCACGTCGAGGTTGGTGCGGAACCCGCAATGGCAGCAGCGCCAGTTCTGTTCACCGCAGATCCGGTCGAACAGGGCGCGCCCCGTCCGCCCATAGAGCTTGGTGCCGGTCTCCTCGCGATGCTGCCGCCAGGCGAAGTCGATCTCGAGGGCCTTGCGAACCTCGGGATCGAGCCGGGCCAGTGTCGCGCTGTCAGGCTGCGAGAGGCTCATCGCTCTGTTCCTCGGGCGCCAGCACCGCTTCGCTCAGGGCCTTCGTCACCATTTCCAGCATCTCCCAGCGCTGCGTCAGGGAGCCAGAGCGGGCACGGACCAGGGCGGAGAGCAGGGAGACCATGACGGCGATCCGGCCCTCATCGGGGACATTGGCAGCCTGCATGATCTCCGCGACCTGCCTGGCCAGCGTGTCGGTGCGATTCTCGGCGGTGCGGCGCTTCGTGGAGGCGGCGCGGCGCTGCTGGCGGTTCACTGGCCAGCTTCCTTCTGGGTCTGCAGAACGGTGCAGAGAAGGTAGCCCTCCAAGGGCCAGGCCTGCCGGAAGGCGTCCTCGTAGGCGTAGCGCTGACCCACCTCGGCATTGAAGTTGGCCGGATCGGCGGGCGCGGATTTGCCGACGAGCCTGAAGCCGTTCTTCATCGAGATGATGCAGATCGTGAGCTGGCCCTCGTAGATATAGTCGACCGTCATGATCTGGGCCTCGATGTGCTCCTTCGTGACCCGGGGGTGGGCCATGTTGGAGGCCAGGGCCTGGGCTTCCAGGAGGGAGAGGCTCGGGGTGGTAGCGTTCATGGGGGCTGGCTTTCGGTTGATGGTCAGATGAAGCCCACGGTCCCACCGTGGTGGTGTCGCTCCAGGACGAACCAGGCAAACGCCATGGCGCCGCCCTTCTCCTGGGGATTGGGGTCGTCGCCCCGCCAGAGCGTGATCCGGCTGGAGAAGATCCAGACCCGGCTCAGCTGCTGGTGGGCGAAGATGGTGTCGCGGCGCTCCTGGCCTTCCAGGAAGGCGACGCGGCACAGCATGGCGATCTTCCTGGCGCCCAGGCCGAGCGCGTGCTGGACGAACCTGGTGCCCAGCTTGAAGGGCGGGTTCGTGATGATGGCCTCCACGCCGTGCGGCAGGGCCCGCTGCTGCAGGAAGTCCCATCCCGCCACGCCGTAGCCGCGGGCGAAGAGGTCGGTGCTGATGACGTCGTGGCCCAGGGCCTCCAGCACCTGGCTGATGGCGCCATCACCACAGGCGGGCTCCCAGATGCCACGCGGGAACACCTCCCGCTCCAGCAGCGCGCGGGTGGCGATGGCCGGGGTGCGGAAGAAGTCGCCATCGACGCCGTCAGCATGGCGACGCTCGCGCGCGGCCTTGTTGGGCGAGCGCCCGGCGAGCCGCTGCACTGCGGGGCTCGCGCCATCGGCGCCGGCGTCGTGCGGCAGGTCTGGGAACAGAGCAGCCATCAGCCGAAGGTCAGGTGCGGGATCTTCCCGTCCCGGATGAGGGTGACGACCCGCAGGCATGCGGCGGGGCTGAATCCCACCTCGCGCTGCAGGGCCCTGGCGGCGGTCTCCGCCATCTCGGCCGCGATCGGTGCGGACAGGTCGAGCGTGCCGACGGCGCCGAGGCCGCTGGCCGGGGGCAGGGGGATCGGGGCCTGCGGGCGCACATAGGCCGACGCGAAGCCCGGCGCGTAGCAGCCCGCGATAGGAGGCGCCACACTAGGAGCCGGCGCGGCGGCCGGCGGCTCAGAACCGGGCTTCGCGTCGGCCACCGGCGGCGCATTGGCGGCCTCGGCGGCCTTCCGCTCCTCATCGGCCCGCCGCAGCTTGGCCAGCTCCTCACGCTCCTGCTCCACGCGCAGGCGCTCGGCTTCGGCGGCCTGGGCGGCCGCCTCCTGCTCCCGCTGCCGGTCAGCCGCATCGCGCTCGGCCTGGACGCGGCGCAGCTCCTCCAGCTCGGCCTGGGCCTTCTCGGCTGCTTCGGCGCGCGTGATAGCGACGGTCAGCGTGTCGATAGCGTCCTGCTTCAGCTTCGAGGCGAAAGCGGTCGCATCCTCGAGGACAGTGGCGTCCAGGCCGATGCCCTCGACGATCGCCAGCCGGCGGCGCAGGACCTCGGCAGTATCCAGCGCACCGACCTGGGTGGCCTGGGCGAGCTGCGTGAGGATGCTCTCCCGCTCGGCCTTGCGCTTGGCCGCCGCGGCCTCCCACTCGTCCAGAGGACGGCGGGCGAGCTTCTGCAGATCCTCCAGCTTGGCGACGACCGCGTTGCGGTCGGTGTTGATGGCCTGGACCTGCTTCCGGGCGTCCTCGGTCAGCGCCTTGCCAGCGTTGTCCACGGCCACCTTGGCCTTGGCGACCTGGTGCGCGAGTGAGGCCACGGCCTTCCGCCCCTTCTCGGTGGCGAGATCGGCATCCTGGCCGGCGATGGTCGCCGTGATCTGCTTGTAGAAATCCTCGCGCTTCTTCGCGTCGAGGATGATGTCCTTGGGCTCCGTCAACTGGATGACGGCAGGGGTGGTCGCTTCGCTCATGGGAGGGGGGCTCCGGTCGGGTTGAGGGAAGGCACCGCGAGGTGCCTGACGCCATCGAGCAGTTGCTGAGCCCGCTCATGGGTGCGCTGCAGCGGCAGATGGCGGAGATCGTCGGGCGCCTCGTCAGCGCGCTCGCAGCTCCAGGGCGCATGGCCCAGGGCGCGGATGAACGACGGCACACCGGTCCCGTAGGTCAGGACATGGGTCGCGCCGCATACGGTCGCGTGGGCCTTGTATTCCTCGTCGTTCATGGCGGTGAGGCGCTCAGGCTTCCAGGCAGCGGGCGACCAAGTACCCCACTGCTTGAAGTGGAAAGGTACGCCGGCAGCCGCGCATTGGTCGCGAAGGCTGCGCGCCCAGTCGAGGTGCATCGGGCGTGCCTGCGGACCGCTTTCGCCGCCGACGATCACCCAGTCGATGGTCTGGATTTCGCAGCTGACGCTGGCAGGGCAGCCGTGCTCATCCATCGGCCCGTGCTCGGTGACGGTCTGGACCGCCCAGCGCCACGGGCACTGCTCCTCCCGCGGAATATCCCCCCGTGAGCAACGGTTGCCATAGCCTTCGCCGTCATCGCAGCTCTGGCATCCGTTTTCCCCGGGCAACCAGCCGTCGAGCGTCACCGGCCCCAGCAATGGCTCGCACGACAGGAAACGCAGCCGGGCCGGCACCGCCAGCAGCTGCGGCACGCGCCTGTCTGCCTCCGCCTGATTCTCGACCGTCGTGCCGAGAGCGACATTGGGGTAGCCCTGCCCCCAGTCGGGAGGCAGCATCTTGGCGATGTTCTGGGCGCGCTTCGTCAGCACGAGGAAGTCCACATGCGGCGTCGCGCGCATGACGGCCCAGGCTTCCTCGCGCCACGCCGGGTCGGCCTGGTTGTCGAAGAAGTCGGAGAGCGAGGCCACGAAGCACCGGATGCGACGTCCGTCCTTCACCGCCTGGCGCTCGAGGCGCCGGGGCAGAGTCCAGGTCTGGACGGAGGTGCGATGCAGCCGCCCTTCCCAGAGGTCTTCCTTCTTGTGCCGCTTCGCCCAGTCGGCCGCATAGCAGTGGTCGCAGGCGGGCGAGATCCGAGTGCAGCCGATCCAGGGGTTCCACGTCGCGTCGGTCCAGGAGATGGCAGAGCTTTCAGCCATCAGGCATTTTCCTTCTTTCCATCGACCCCGATGGGGCCGCTCTCGGCTGTGACCTGGCGGTAGTCCCGCAGCTTGGGCAGCGTGATGAAGGCGCGGACGGTGTAGCAACGCCGCGCGCAGGCAGGGCAGTACGGGCCGCCGCCGGCCTCGATCGGCCGCAGGGGCTTGCCGCAGAACTCGCGCTTCTCCGGGCGTTCCTCGTCTCCCCACAGGGGAAACTGGCAGGTGGACGGCCGCCGCATGGTCTCGGCCGCGCGCTGGAACAGCAGCACGACGGGGCTCGTGGGGGCGTCGGGAGAGGCGGCGCGGCGGCCGGCGGCGGCCATGGGTCAGGCGTTGCCCGCGACCGGATGCCCGGCCTGCTGCAGCATGGCGTCGACCGCACCCCTCAGGTCGTCACGGACACGCTCAACGATGACCGGCATGCTGTTGCGCGTGACGTCCTCCAGCATGGCCTCGATCAGCTGCACTTCACGCTCGGAGAAGCGACCTCGCACATCGACCGGCAGAGTGATGCTGACCTCGAAAGCCGGCGCGCCAGGCAGCTGCACCCAGAGAGCGCCTTCCGGGGCTCCCGGCTGCTTGGCCAGCATCACGTCGTTGAAGGCCTGGTAGGACTCCAGCACCTTCTGGGTCTGGGTGGCGTTCCGATGGATCGCGGCCAGCACGGCCTCAGCGCTCGACGGCTCGGCGGCGACCGGCGCGGGCGGCGGGGCTTCTGGCGTGGGCTCCGTCTGGCGCATGCTACCAGCAACCGGCGTCGCCACCTTCGCCTTCGGATTGGGCTTCTTCATAGGCTCTCCTGTGCGGCCTGGGTCAGCGACATCTCGGCGGCCTTAAGGCGGAAGGCCTCGCGCGCGGCGGCCAGGACGGCGTCGAAGTGTTCGCCCGCGGTGCCAGCCAGCGCGGCGGTCTCGCCGAGCGTCACGGCGGTGCGCATGGAGCGGGACAGATCCGGGGGCAGGGGATCGGGCAGGTCGTGGCGGCCGGTCACAGCCTCGCAGGCCCGGCGCATGACGTCGGCGATTGGGGTCATATGTTCCCCCGCCGATTGTTGGCGTTCAGGCTCCGCCAGACCTCGATGCGCAGCTCGTGGTACTGCCGCATGGCGCCGATCTCGGTGAAACGCGCCTCGGCCTGGGCGGATTCCTCGATGATCTCGTCCACCTTGCTGGAGGACCAGCCCTCCGCCTCGCGGCGATCGGTCGAAGAGGCTTGCGAGGCGGCGACGCGCGCGGCGCGGGCCCGTTTCAGCTTGAGCTCCAGCACCAGCTTGCGCGACTTCAGGGCGCCGAACTCAACGGCGGTGTCGCGCAGATAGGCGAGGCTCTCCTCGATATCGGCCTCGTCCACGAGCATCGCGCGCTGCAGGGGCGCATCACGAGGCATCGAGGGCCTCCGGCACCGGCGGATCATCGTTGACCACCGCGTGGTAGCCGTCCTTGATGATCTCCTGCAGATCATCGGACTGGGCCAGGATGAAGCGGGCATGCTTCTGCCAAGCGATGTCCGCCGCATCGCGGCCGCCGGCGGCGAACGCGGCCTTCAGATCTTCCTTGATGCGGGCGATCTGCTCGTTGATGCCCTGGGGCTCGCGCAGGGCAGGGGGCGAAGCTGCCGGCGCCTCCTCGGCCGCCTTCTGCTGCTGCGCGGCCTGGCGCCGAGCGCGCTGCGGCTGCTCTTCACGCGCCAGGGCGCTGGCCGTGGCGCCATCGTCGTCATCGTCGCGCACCGACAGGCCCAGCATCAGGGCCAGCCCGTGGCGGCGAGCATAGGTGAGACGGCTGCCAGCGACATGGGGGTTGGCGTCGGTGACCGAGTACATGGGAAGGTAGGACGCCTTCCACTGGCCAGAGACGTGGAGCAGCGTGGTGCACATGAAGTGCCGCCCGCCCGGCGTCGTGCGTGGCTCCTGCTCGATCAGGATGTCCTGCTCGAGCAGGGCCTCAGAGACCGCGTCGATGTAGGCGGCCAGATCCGCATAGTTGTAGCTGCGCTGGCCTTCCGCTTCCTGGACGATCGCGATGTTGCGCTTGGTCACGGGGCGGAACTTGGCCTTGGCCGCGAACAGTGCGGGCAGCAGCAGATGCTGGGCATCGGACTGGCGAGGGAAAGGCGAAAGCGCAGGGGCGGGCGTATCCTCAGCCATGGGCGGCCTCCGCTGTAGGCTCGGCCAGCCTGGCGCGGAAGGCGCGCATGGCCTCGCGGTCGCCGGGCCGGCGCTCAAGGCCCAGCACCTTCGTGGCCTCGTGCAGGATGGCGCGCTCGCTGCGCTTCAGCTCGACGCCCAGGGCGGGGATCGACTTGCCAGCCAGCCAACCCTCGCGCAGCTGCTCTCGCTCGCCGTCCTGCCAGTGGCAGCCGGCATTCCCGACGTCGGTGCGCACATGCGGCTTGCGGGAGCCAGGCGCGACCGCGTCCGCAGAGTGGGCCGGCGTGCCATCCGGCGCCGCGAGCAGGGGCAGCTCCGTGGTCCGGGCGAGAGGGGCGATGCTGTCCAGCAGCGCCGCCATCTCGGCCTGGATGAAGGCCATACTGTTCTCGTAGCCAGCGGCCATGGCGTCGCTGCCCAGCTCACGCGCCACCTGAGCGGCACCGGACATGCGGGCGGCGGCGCGCCCGATCATGGCCTCGACGGCGGCGGTTCGGATCATGACGCTCATGCCGCCACCTGGGCCGGGAATGCCTCGACCTTCATGGCGTTCTTCTTGTCGACGGTGACCTTCACGCCGCTGCCGGTGGCCTGCTTCGCGGTAGCCGGCACCAGAGCCTTCAGGTCGGTCTTGGCCTTCTCGAAGCTCTCGGCCGCCTCCTTGTGCTTCAGGAAGCGCGCGGCAGCATCGCCCCACTCGTTCCCGACCGCGTGGGTCGTCATGTCGACGAACTCGAAGCGACCGGCGGCCTTCTCGGCCTTGGTGAGCTGCGGAACGACCACTTCCGGGTCCCGGCCTTCGCGGACCGCCTGCCAGAAGGCCATCTCGGAATTGCGGAGGCGCGCCTGGAACACCGGGTCAGGCTCGACCACGGCCCAGCCGAACTTCAGGGTGCCGACCATGACCAGCATCAGCGCGGCGTCGGCCTGGGTCACCATCAGCTCGTGCTGCAGCTGGGGGGTATAGTAGGCGAGCGCCTGCTCCTCGCTGGAGAAGGCATTCACGTGCTTGACCTGGACCGACATCTGACGCCCCTGGAAGGTCGTCCAGCTGTCCAGCGTACAGCGGAGGAAGTCGAAGCGGGCGTGGACCGCCTCCTCGCCGCGGCGCGACATGGAAATGCCCAGCTGCCGCTCCGCCCACGCCAGGATGAAGGGCTCAGTGACATTGCCCAGCATCACGTGGATGAGGTCGGAGAGATCTACCGCCGGTTCCAGACCGCGCTTGAAGCGCGCCAGCGTGTTGATCTTCTCGGCATCGCCGCTGGCAATAATCGTGGCGTCGGAGCCACCGATGAAGCTTCGGCGGCGCTCGATGGCGTCCGGCCGCAGGCCCAGCAGCGAGAGGTCATAAATGCCATCGGTGCGGAAGCCGAGGGCACGGCAGGTGGAGGGGTCCATATCCGATTCCAACCACAGGGGTTACAGGGAACGGAGCGGACAAAAACACATTGAAATGTGGATTGCAAATAGAAATGTGCCCCTAGGACGCAGCGTTAGCGCGTCCCAGGGGCACATGGTTACCGGATCAGGCCCAGGAGCCAGGGGATGATCGTCAGCAAGACGATGTCGATCCCAAGGCTGGCCGCGAGCGCGACCCAGGCGATGGCCTCATCCCAGATGGCGGGAAGAAGGCTCTGCAGGCCGGAGAGGCCTGGTTCTGTGATGGAGATGGATTGTCTCCTGTCCTGCCGTATCGACGGGCCGCCTTGGCAGGTAGTGGGGCGGCTATGCCGCCGGGGCTGGCCCGGCGGCGTTTCAGTGCTCCGACATGAGGATGTCGTCGATCATGTCCTCGTCACCCGAGAACTCGACGTCCTGGCATTGGATTTCGACGCTCTCCATGGCGTTCTCGTAGCACTCCTCCTCGTAGTCGCCCCAATTCTCGAGCACGCGGCGCTTGGCGTCGTCATGGTCGTAGGCTCGTATCCGGAGGATGGCGCGCGGGGCTATGATGTCCTGCGCGTTGATGTGCACATCGAAGAAAGTCATGCGGCCATCCTCGTCATCGTCGGGGTCATCGTCGTCGGGGTCGATATCCTCGCGATCCGGGCCGCGGCAGTCGCCGCATGGTGCATCTGGGATGTAGGTGGTGATCGGCCGGGCTCGTTTCTGGAAATGCTCCAGAGGCGAGCCCTCCAGGTCGGCTGTGAGGTTGGCGACCCATCGGCGGCCGCCCTGTGCCGTCCAGAATTCGACGACGGCGCCGGGGTGAAAGGCCGCGATATGGCTCGCCAGGACGCCTGGCAGGCCGCTCCGGAGATTGGCGCGGGCGTCGTCCAGCGACATCCTGCTGCCAACCATCCGGTCGCTTCGGTAGACGACGATGTCGTCGCCCAGGGCGGTTGCGGTGTTCATTGGGTATTCCCTCTTCGCCGACGAAACGCGCCGCCGGCTGAGCGCGCCGCCCGCATCGGGGCGACGGAGGGCCGCCCGGCCAAGGCCGGGCGGAAGTTCAGCCCGTGATGGTCACGAGCAGCGTTGAAACACTGGTGCCTGCGATCTTGAAGCTTTGCTCGGGCAAGGTCTCCACGAGGCTGTTACGGCTCGCCAGCAGTTCTCTGAAGGCCTTCGCCTTCCTGGTCTGCCGATACTGGAAGCCTGGCGACATCACCGCCACCAGGCGGCTGCAGCCGGTCTTCAGAAACCCGAGGGCATGGGTGACGTGATCCACGTCCTGCAGGTTGCGGAACGGAGGGTTCATCACCACCCGGTCATAAGCGGGGTTCGGGGCCAGTTTCAGGAAGTCGTAGATCCTGGCGTTGAGCCCGAGACGGCGGAGCTCGTCGACGTGGTCGCTGTCGATGTCGCAACACTCGACCCGGCCGCCGGCTGCCTGCGCGGCAAGCGCCAAGGCGCCGTGGCCGGCAGAGGGCTCCAGCACCAGATCCCTCCGGCCGATGGCGGCGCGGGAGATAACGCGCTCCACCACGCCGGGCGGTGAGAAGAAGGCTTGAAGCTCTTTCTTCCGGGACGGTGGCTTGGTCAGGTCGCTCCCGGCGAGTACCGGCGCCAGAGCCTGGCGCGCATCCCTCGGGAAGACGTGCGCCCGGGCCTTCTTATCCCACTTGCCGCCAGCGGCCTCGATGGCCTTGTTTACCGCCTGGTATTCCGAACGCGTGAGCGTGCCGGGCAGGACCAGGTTGGCCCCGTTGAAGGAGCTGGTTTCCAGCACGTCACGGATTGAATCGGAGTTCATGATTCGGTCCTCTTCGCCGGCGAGACGCGCCGCCGGCTGAGCGCGCCACCCCGCGATGGGGTGACGGAGGAGTGGTGGAGGGCAAACTTCCCGCCCCGGCCCTTGGTACGCCTTCCAGGCACAAGATTTTGCGATCTAGGTGCGGTCAGCCTACCAGGGCTTGAGAAAACAATAACACATTACAATGTGAAATACCACGAGTTAACACACGGAATGCACAGCATTTCGAGATTCGCCTTGTGACGATCAGAGGCGGTGCGTATGGTCTGGGGGTCGGAAGCGAAAACGCCCCCGCCCTGGCCGGCGGAGGCGTTCGATCCGGCGGCAGTGGTGCCGCCAGCGTGGGCGCCAACGGGGATGGCGCGCTCAAACCTTAGCCGCGACGACCTCGGCTGTCCAACAAAAGCGCTTGGATTTCGGGGAATTTCAATCGCATGTCACTGCAGCAGCGACCTGGGGCCGCGCTTCTCGGAAATGCCTCCCAGCCTACGGGCTCAACGCTTGGGCTACGCCTTCCGCCAGCCAGTATGGAGGCCGAACAGGCCGTCCTGGGCGGTCTTCTCCAGAACAACCGGGCCTTCGACCGGGTGGGCGACATCCTGGAGGCCCACCACTTCGCCGACGCCGCCCACGCGCGGATCTACGCAGCCATCGCTGACCGCATCCGCGCCGGAAAGGCTGCCGACGCGATCACTTTGAAGGGTCTGTTCGAGGCGGAGCAGGGCCTGGAGGATGTCGGTGGCGCCCGCTACCTCGCCACGCTGCTGAGCGCGACGGTGGGCGCGGTGAACATCCGAGAATACGCTGGCATCGTGGTCGACATGGCGCTTCGGCGAGAGACCATCGAGGCGTGCGAGTTGGCCGCGGCGGCGGCCTATGACCCCCATGGGCCCACCGCGCGCGAGATCCTGGATGGGCTCGACACGTCCGTGGTTCAGCTGGGCGCGCAGCAAGCGGGCGCGGAGAACCAGCTGACCAATTCGCAGGTCTATGACCAGTTCATGAGCCACATTGCCGCGGTAATGAGGCTCGAGCCCGGGGAGGTAGTCGGGCTCTCGACTGGCATCCGCTCTCTGGACCGGAGGCTCGGTGGGCTGCGGCCGACCCGGGTTTACGTGATCGCGGCCCCATCCAGCGCTGGTAAGAGCGCGCTTGGCGCGACGATGGCGCGCAATCTCGGCCTCGCTGGAAAGCGAGTTTACTTCGCGAACCTGGAAATGGACGCGATCGAGACATACCAGCGCATGGTCGCGCAGGAATCCGGGCTGCCGGCGGAGCTCATCATCGACGGCTATATCGAGTTCCAGGATGGGAGCCGACGCAGCCTCAAGAGCAGCCGGAAGGATCAAATCGCAGTCGAGGATGCTGCCCGGCGGCTCCGCGCAATGGGAATCCACTGGGACCAGCAGGCGGGCTCCTCCATCGCGGCTATCCGTTCACGCGCCAGGCAGTTTCAGCGGGCTGGCGGCCTCGACGCCATTTTCATCGACTACCTGCAGCTGGCCGAGCCGCCTTCGATCGGTGGAAAGAAGGCCGCCAGCCGCACGGAAGCGATCGGCGAGATCACCCGGGCCATCAAGCGGCTGGCCAAGGATCTGAAAGTGCCCGTGGTCGCCCTGAGCCAGGTCAACCGTGGCGTCGACAGCCGCGAGGAGAAGCGCCTCCAGATGTCGGACCTGCGTGAATCCGGGACCATCGAGCAGGACGCCGACGTCATCATGTTCTTGTACCGCGAGCACTACTACCTGCTGCGGAATGAGCCGCTCCGGAAGCTGAACGAGGACGATGCGGCCTTTCAGCTACGCCATTCGGAATGGCGCATCCGGCGGGATGATGCGAAGGGCAAGGCCCTGATCTCCTGCCCGAAAAGCCGCCAGGGCAAGACCTTCGAGCAGACCGTCGGCTTCGAGGACACGACGACAGCCTTCTTCGACCTGCCAGAGGATGATGGCTGATGGCCCGCGCGAATTCCCCTCAGGCCTTGGTAGCCCGGCTGTCTTCGGAGGCCGCGCTGCGGGCGCTGCCGCTGGCGGCGCGCAGCCTCTGGCTGTCGCTGGCCCTGGCTGCCGATGGTGACGGCTGGCTGCCGCTGCCGGAAGGCGCCGAGCCGCGTGAGGCGATGGCCAAACTGGCAGGGTGCCTGCTCTCGGAAGTGCATGCCGCTGGCAAGGTGCTTTGGGATGCCGAGGTGCTGCACCGAGACGAGGGCGGCCGCTATCGCGTGGAGGTGTTCCACGGCATCAGCGAGCGGAAGCTCGCCGCCCAGCGTGCGAATGCCAAACTGGGCGGGAGGCCTCGCAAAGATGGATCGCCCGCGCGGCCGGCGTTGCGGCTCGTGTCAGATCGGACGGTGGCGGTGGCTCACACAGCGGAAACCCACCGATACCCAAACGGGAAACCCACCGATACCCAATCAATTCCCACGGATACCCAAAACGTATCCCACGGCGATACCCACCGAAAAGCCACCGAAACCCAAAACGTATCCCACGGAGAAGCCCACCGGGGCTCCAACGCGCGCGTAGGTATATCTCCCCTTAAGATAACTCCTAACCAACCCCCTCAGGACTCCGAAGGGGAATCACTATCCGCGCGCGAGGCACCAGGGCCGGAGCCTGAATCCGCTGCTGCGATGGCCGCAAGGGGAGCGGTGTTGGGGGAGAAGCTGGCGAGGATTGCGGGCTTCCCTGGCACAGGTGGCTACAATTTCCGGGAGGTCATCAACTGGCTCAGCCAGGGCGTCAGCGAGGTCACGGCTGAGCGGGTTGTCCGCGAGTTGACGGCGTCGAAGCTCGCATTCGGCGGCGATGCCCCTGGGAGCTTCAGCTACTTCCGGAGGGCAGTGCTCGCCGCCCATGCAGCCGAGAAGGCGCTGCCGCCTGGTGCGCCCAAGCAGACCGGCAACTGGGACGTGACCCCCAAGCAGCGGGCGGCGATCCAGAAGGCCATGAAGGTCGCCGCGGCGGCCGAGTACGAGGGGTGGTGGCCGAAGGATCTCGATGGGGAGCGTGACCCGGCCGTCTTGCGGCGCGTCGCCAAGGTGCTGCAGCCTCACCTTGGCACCGAGGTTCTCCCCTACGGCTTCCCGGACATGGCCAGCTTCGAGCGCTTCATGGCGCGCGCGGCGGCGGCACCAGCAGCAGACGAAGGAGACGCGGCATGAGCACGAAACGCAGCCCCTGGCCGGAACTGGCCGCGAGGATACGGGCGCTGCGCGAGAAGCGCGGTCTGTCCCTCAAGGAGGTCGGCTCCGCCCTGGGGATCAGCTATGTCGCCATGTGGAAGGTGGAGGATGGACGCACCATGCCCAGCGCCTGGCAGACCCGGCGCCTGTGCGAGATCTACGACATCTCGGCCGATGAGCTTCTCGGCTTGGCCGAGGAGCGTGCCGCGACATGCGTGCGGAACCGCAGCGGCACGCCCTCCTCGATCAGCAGCGCCTCGAACTCCGCCTCCGAGCGGCAGATGACGTAGCGGAAGCCCAGGGCTTCCACGGTGGCCTGGAAGCCCTGCTGGGTATCGCTCTGGTAGCCCTTGGCCACCTTCACGCCGCTGATGCTCTGGCCGCCGCCCACCTTCATCTCGATGTAGACGCTGCGGCCACGGGGCAGCATCAGCACCAGGTCGGCCACGCCGGCCCGCACACCCTCGGCCTTCAGGATGGCGCCTGTGAGGCCGTCGCGGCGCCCGCCGTTCGGCACCGCGTAGAGGAAGGCAGTGCCGGCCGGCACCGCGCGGTCGAAGATCTCCACGCAGTTCGACTGCATCACCGATTCAGGATGGCGGTTCCAGGAACGCTTCCGGCGCGGCGCCGCGGGCGCGCCGGGCGGCTGAAAAGTGGCTCCTGTCTTGAATCGGACTGGACCCGACACAGAGTTATGCTTTAACCACAGGTTTAGAGGACGGAACCACTTTTCGGACCAATACGGACTCGATGGCCAGGATGGTAGACAGCGTGGGATTCCAGTGATGCTCCCTGACGCGAGTGCGTCCCGCGCCCCGTCGCGGCTCGTTCTGCTGGCCGAAGCCCCGCAGGGTGTTGACGTGCAGGTTGGCCTGGGCGGCGAGCTCGGCTCGGGACAGGCCCCTTGCAAGGGCTTCGTCCTCCAGCTGCTTCAGCAGGGCGCTGACGGTCGGGGTATTGCGTCGCATCACACCGGTCTATCACATTTTTATGTGGAAAACACATGGCAATTGGCGGCGAGATGAGCGGGCGTCAACCCCGCGGCAAGGCGGCGGCGCGCGTGGAGCGTGAGGACCGCAGCGATGCGAAGCGGAAAGCTCTCCGAACCTTCATGGCGGAAACTGATCGCACACCAACATCTTGGGCTACGGAGGCCGGGCTTCCGACGCCCAATGCCATCTACAACTTCCTGAACGGCCACACCCGCATGCTGAGCCTCAGCACGCTGGATCGGCTTGCCAAGGCCGCAAACGCCACGGTCGCGGAGATCATGGGCGAGGCGCCCATCAGCTCGCGCCAGGCGCTGGTGATTCCCGTCACGGTGCAGGCCGCCTCGGGCCAGTGGCGGCCGCGCTATGAGGTGCCAGGCCGTGCCGACGAGAACTTCGCCATCCCGCCGCCGCTCGAGATCGATGAGGCAGTCCTCGTCACCGACGACCACGCCAACGGCTTCTACCACCCGGGCACGGTGGTCGCGATCGTGGGCTTCGGCACGCCCGGCGTCAGGCCGCTGGCCAACGGCGACCGGGTGCTGGTCCACCGCAAGAACGACAGCGGGAAGCACGAGGTCACGGTGCGCCAGATCCAGGTGGAAGACGACGGCGGCGTTAAGCTGGTCTTCGCTTCCCACAACAAGGCGCATGTCGGCCAGATCGCCATGAAGCAGTGGCCCTATGACGGCGGCTGGTGGGACAGCGAGGGCATGCGCGTCCAGATCCGGGGCCGCGTCGTCATGGCGAGCATCCTGGAAGACAAATAGCCCCTGAGACCGGGCTGGTCTCAGGGGCTATGGCAATTGATCTCGTTCGCGCGCCGCGGCCAAGCGGCGGTTCCAGGGCTTTCTGCAGAGCGACCGTCCACGACGGATGCGGGCTGCCCAGAACGAGGCGACTTTCCTTCTCCGCGCGCTACGGTGCGCGGCGGCGCCTGCCTCGCTGGGGCAGGGGGCCGGTGGCTCCGAACTCACCCTGGTGATGGAATAGTATAGGGGAGCGACGCCAGCTCGAGTTCGCTGGTAGGCCTCTTCGCGCAGTGGTCCGCGCTGAACGCGCCACCCGTGGGGGTGGCTGAGGCCGCCCGGTGGAGGGGGCCGGGCGGGGTAGTCAGGTCAACCAGAAGAGGCGCAAGAACTGCAGGAACAGGTCCGGATCATGCAGATTATTCCGCAGGAAGTGGGTGTATTCCAGGAGCATGCGCCGCTCCTCAACCGTAACTCTCGGATCGTTCGCCAGCCGCCTCTGATGGGCGATGCTGGCGTCATACAGGCGCGTGCGCTGCCGGTGCACGGTGATGTAATCACTGCGGCGGCCGTAGATGCACGCTTCTCGAACCCGGTCATCCTCGATGTGAGAATATACCTCTCGAGGGTCGATCAGGTCATGAACGAGTTCCATGAATGTCTCCATCCCCGGATCGGGGCGTCTTCTGCCCCTCAACCGGGGGCGTCGGCGGGCGGCGCTCGTCGTGAGCGCCGCGGACGGGGAGGGCCCTACCAGGCGCACGGGGGTGCATGCGCCGGCAAGGCCCTCAGTTGCCGCTGATGGGTCTATCCTGGGTTGGGGTAGGGAAGTGCCCAGGCCCTGTCTCAACGGGCCACCCTGGGGGAGGGCGGCAGCCGCCCGAGGCGGCTTCGATCAGGTGTTGTCGCGCCGCGCCAGCCGGCGGGCGGGGCTGCTGCGGGTCACAATGACGGCGATGGCCGCGGCGCAGACAGCACGGCCGACAATGCCGGCCAGGCGGATGGCGATGGGTGCCATAGGGTGGGGTTCCTCTTCGCCGACGAAACGCGCCGCCGGCTGAGCGCGCCACCCATGATGGGTGACGGAGGACCGCCCAGTAGCTGGGCGGTGGGGCGCTACATCGGGTAGATGGGCACCCCCAAGCTGGCCGGCGGACCGGGCAGCGGGGAGAGGTAGCTGAGGACGGCTTGCATGAAGGCATCGTCGTCCTCGATCTGGGCGAGCTTCTCCAACTCGGAGGAAAACTCGTCCATCAGCGCGTCCAGGCTCTTGATCGGAGCCGGCGCGACCGGCGGGGAAGCCGCCACGACCAATACCACAATGGCCGGAAGTGCGATCTTCATTGGTATTTCTCCAATGTCGATGAAGTTAATTCCTCACCAACAAAGTAATATTACCAATAAATACCTACGATTGCAACTATAAATAGGTTCTTGATCCTATTTTGATGGATTGGCGCAGCACGGGCATTCACCCGTGTCGCTGTGAGCGGTCATCGCTGCTTCCAGGTCGACGCCGTGTTCCTCGGCATGGTGCCGAAGGCTGTCCCGGACATCGTAGTCCCAGAGCGGCGGGTCGGGCATGACGTGCTCCAGCCCCGCGCGAAACTCGCGCACGCGGTCGATTGCGGCCACATAGTTCGTGCAGCGGAAAATCTGCTTCTCGTGGCGGCTTTCGGCGTCGGCGTGCATGTCCTCCAGCCGGCTCTCGGCCAGGCTAGCAATGGCGTGGGCGCCGGCCGAGATCTTCTCGACCGCCACCGGCCACGCCGTTTCCAGCGCGCTGATAGCGGCATTGAGACCGGCCAGATGCTCGCGCTCCGTGTCGTCGAGGCTGCTCAGGTCGTCCCTGGATGCGCCGGGGGCGAAGTAGCAGCCCACCGCGATTTCGCGCTCAGCCTTCAGCTGCGCGACCGCAAGTGCGATGGCATCGGAAAGATGCATGGGGTTGTCCTTTCGCGCCCCATCCGGGGGCGCTCGGCGGGCCGCCCCGCGATGGGGCGACGAGAGGCCGAGGGATGACCCTCGGCCGGTTGCTCACAACCGCAGGGGCATGAGCGTAGTGCTCCAGTCATCCCGGCCGGGCACCTTCAGCAAGAAGGGCCCACCCGGATCCTGGAAGAAAAGGGAGATACGGTCGCCCGGGGCGCTCTTCAGCGCCTCGGCGAAGTACTTCCCATTGAAGCCCACATCCTGAGGGACGCCCGTGATAAGAGCGCCGGAGATGGGCGCGCTGGCCTGGCCATCAACCTGATTGCCGCTGACCAGCTCGCCGGACGAGGTGAGCTTCACCGGGGCGCTTTTTCCCTGGATATGGACCCTTGCCAGCGTGCTGGCGAAGGCCGCCTTGTCAGCGGACACGACCCAATTGGCCGTGCCCTTGCTTTCCAAGCTGGTGGCAGCCACCCGACCGTATTCGGGGAAGCTGCCGTCGATGAGCTTCGTCGTCAGCGCCCAGTCGGCAGAGGAGAACTCTGCCCTTGTGTCGCCGATCTTCAGCAGCACGTCGCTGCGGCTGCCCTTGAGCAGCTTCTGCAGCGACGTGATGGCCAGCTTCGGGATGATGGGCTTCATGGCGACCTTGGGCTCGACAGGGAAGTCGAAGGTCGCGAGACGGTGGCCATCGGTGGCCGCCATCGTGAATCCCGCCGGCTCGCTCCTCATGTCGAAGCAGATGCCGTTCAGATAGTAGCGGGTTGCCTCAGTGCTGATCGCCGGGGCGACGCAGCTGAAGGCGAGCGCGAGTTGCTCGGCCGTGAGGGTAAGTCGCTCCTTCGCCTCCTTGAGACGATCGAGCGCCGGGAAGTCTTCCACCGGGCAACTGGGTGACCAGATCGACGCATCGCCGGCCCGCACCAAGATGGAGCAGATGGCGTCGCCGTCCTTCACATCCTGGCGTCGGCCCTCGACCGTGATGCGGCCATCCGCAGTCTTGAGGATGGCGAGGAGGCGCTCGGGGTCAGTCAGGAACGCGGAGCCGGAGCAGCTGCCCGGGGGCAGATCGACGAAGATCATCATCTCCATGTCGGTGGCGTAGAGCTTGTCGTTCCTGACCAGCACATGGTGCAGGGCAGGGACCTTCAGCTTCGCATTCACCGCCAGGAAGGCCTTATCCAAGGCCGCCCGGAGGAACTGCGCATCGCAGCTCACGGCGCCGACGATATTGTCCTTGAAAGCGTTGTCGAACATAGGTTCGGTCCTTTCGCACCCCAATCCGGGGGTGCTCGGCGGGCCACCCCATGATGGGGCGACGAGGGGGGCGGCGCAGGGCCGCCCCAGGTCAGAGGTTCAGCGCGGCCGTGATGATGGCTTCGTCGCTGGGGAGCTTGTCGTCGAACGGGTCGCTGCGCTCGCTCTGTCGGGCGATGGTCAGCAGCCGGGTGATGTCGGCTTCCTCCTCGAAGACGTGCTTCGGGCAGGAGATGCCAGCTTCCTCCGGGTCGAACAGCACGCAGGCAACAACGATGCGGGTGATGGGCCCTTCGTTGTCGTCGCCGCGCCAGATCTCGAGCTGGAAGTCCTCGACCAGGTTCTCGCTGACTTCGACATCGACCAGACCGGGGTCATCGTATTCGCAGGCGTCACACCAGGTGTTGGTGTGGAGCGTGCCCAGGACCCAGCTTTGGCTCTCGACATCCCAATTTGCTGTGGCTTCCGCACCGCAATTCGAACCTGTGCATTTTCTGCACCGCTTCGCGATCGGCATGGTGGTGTTCCTCTTCGCCGGCGAGACACGCCGCCGGCTGGGCGCGCCGCCCCAGGATGGGGCGACGGAGGAGCCGCCCCCGGAGGGGCGGCGGTTATGGTGGCGGGGGATCGCTGGCGGCTGGGACGGTCGCATGTGGCGGAAAGCCACGGAGACCGTTGATCCAGCTGTCGGTCCACCGCTCCCGGTTGCCGTGGCGGTTTTCCCACTCATGGCACTGGTACCAGTGGCGTCCGTCGAACTCGATCCAGATCCGGTAAGCCGCGATACGCGAGCCATGCCAGAGCGGGTTTCCTTCGACGTTGACCCATGGGGTGACGCGCACCTCTATAGGGGGCCTCGTCATTTCACGTCAGCGGCGGTGCCGGACCGTGAAGTCGCCGATGATCTTCCACAGGCCGACCAGTGCGGCGTTGGCCGCAAAGTTGGCAGGAGCGCGGAAGGCCTCAGGCGGGACATCGCTGCCCCGGAACTGGGCCCGGGCGGAGGGGAGCACGTCGTGCTTCCCGTCCCAGGTCGTGGCCGGGGTGCGGGTGGCGACGGTGGAGAGGTCAGGCGACTGGGTCACGAGACACCTCCTTGGCGTCGCGCTGTTTGACGAAGCGGGCCAGATTCTGGCCCTCCCGCCAGGCAGCGTCAGCCGCACTTTTGCTGACGCGGTTCTCGACGTAGAGCCGCATGAACGCTTGCTGGTCGCCTTGTGCGCCGGCGGCGCGGATCGCATTGAGGGCGTCGGCGCGTTTCATGGCGCCCGGTCCATCGTGATCTCGGTGAGGTCCGGGCCCGCGAAGGCGACGAGTACCTGAGAGCCGCCAGCGGTTTTAATGCGGACGGAGTAACCGCGGCTGGATCGGCACGCGGTGGGTCGGGACATTCCGGCAACCCGCCTGCCAGCCATCCAGGCGAGCCAGGATGAACTGCTGAACATATAGGGGCAGGCCGCGCCCTTCGGGGCGTCGTAGCCAGCCAGGCATTCGGCGGTGAGGTCAGTCGGCATTCTCAGCCTCCTGCTCAACCCACAGCCAGCCCTGTATCCAGTAGCCGCCGTCGGCCTCGACCACGGCAACGCCATGGTCGTCGAACTCCACCTCGTCGGAGGACAGCTGTTCGATGGCGTCGGCGTTGGCTTCCGTGGCGAGACAGCTCTTCCAGCGGGCGAGAGCCTCGCGGGCCTCGATGCAATCGACGAAATCGCCATCGGCGACCCGAGCGAGCAGATAGATGGCTGCCTGTGCGGGCTGGAAGCTCATTTCGAACCGGTAGGGGTTCGCCTCGGTCTCCGGCTCTGCCGGTGCCGCGGGTGTTTCCTGTTCGGTTTGCATTGTCGCATTCCTTTCGCGCCCCGATCCGGGGGCGCTCGGCGGGCCACCCCGTGATGGGGTGACGAGAAAGGCCCGGGAGCTGTGAAGCCCCCGGGCCCGGGTGTCAGACCTTGATCCTGTTCATCAGCGCGCCGGCCTTGCGCTCCATGTCCACGCGTTCATCCTGGTGCCGGATCTCCCGGGCCTTCGCGGTGATGCCTTGGACGACATCCCACACGGACCGGGCCGGATGGCCTTCCTCACCGTAGACCGAGGCCATGATTTGCTCGGTCGACTTGATGCTGAAGTCCTGCTTCCGGATGAAATCCTTCACCTCATCATCGTCCTTGCCGATGATGGTGCCCTTCGCCGCGATCACCTTCTGTGCGACCGCGGACGCGGAGGCCTGGCTGAACTGGCGCAGGGTGGGGCCGGCCTCCGCCGCGAAGCGGGAGGGCAGCCCCTTGGAGTGACGCATCCGGACGGTCTGCTTGTTCTCCACACCCCAGAGGTTGCGGTTCATGCAGACGGCGCGGAGATACATCGTCTCGATGGTCAGCGCCCGGGATCCCGTCTCCGAGTTGGAGACGATGAAGCCCGGGAACATGTAGTCAGGGTCGCCGTTGCGGAGCTTCCCGACCTCGATCGGGTACTCGTCGCGGCACAGGAACATGAACACGTCGCGGTCCGAGGCGTAGAGCGTGGTGCTCTCGCTGCTGACCGGCGCCGAAGGGTCGTAGGTGCCCTTACCCCAGTTGATGACGCCCGGAACCTTCCAGGTGCCATCGCTGGCGATGCCCATGACAGCGCGAACCACCTCCTCGTCCCACACCCGGCCATAATCCACGCCGGTGACGGCGCGGAGTTCAGCGACCTCGGTCCCGTCGGGATTGATGGTGCGCATGAACTTCAGCTGCTCGGCATCCGAGCGCTCGAGACGCTCCTGCAGGACCGCCGGCGCCAGCCGAAGCGTGCGCAGGAAGCCCGCAGGCGCGCCAACGCGGGAGCAGAGTTGGCCGAAGGACCAGTTGTTGGGGGCGATCATCCCGTCCGGGGTGATGAGCTGCAGGAGGGTTTCATCCTCCCTGCTGCCCCGCACCCCGATGGAACGGGTGTCGAGGGTGTTCACGATGCTGCGCTCTCTGCGCTGCTCCACGGAGGCCAAGAGGCCTTCGAGGGTCAGGAAGCGCTGGTCATCGGGCCGGGCGAACCACTGGCTGCTCACAGAGCCGTCCAGGGCGCCCCTGCTGACATCGACGCTGCGTGCGCCGATGCGGCCGGTGTTCGTGTCCATGATGTTGGTGTCGGGCATTGGTATGTCCTCTTCGCCGGCGAAACACGCCGCCGGCTGGGCGCGCCGCACCGAGATGGCGCGGCTGAGGTCGGGCAATGCCCTCCGAACCCCTCCAAAGTAACAGAACGTAGGAATTATTGCAAGGTCAAAACCGTGTAAAAACACATTTAGATGTGTTTTACACTAGGCGGCGCGTGCCGCCGCATGCTACCCGCAGGGCCATGGACAGGGTGATCTGATGGCGGGCGTCAACAAGGTCATGATCCTGGGGCGCCTTGGTCGCGACCCAGAGACGCGGACCCTTCAAAACGGCAACCGGGTCGTGAACCTGCGATTGGCGACAAGCGAAAAGTTCAAGGATCGCGAGGGCAATCTGCAGGAGCGCACGGAGTGGCACTCCGTCGCGATCTTCAACGAGCACTTATGCGACGTGGCCGAGCGCTACCTGCGAAAAGGCAATGAGGTCTTCATCGAAGGCCAGCTCGAGACCCGTAAATGGTCCGACAAGGATGGTGTCGAGCGCTACACCACCGAAATCGTGCTGCGCCAATTTCGGGGGCAGGTGGCCCTCGTCGGCGGCAACCTGCGTCAGGAGGGGGATGGTGATGGAGGCCATGGCAACGGAGGCGAGGATCGAGGCCGGGGAACCGGAGGCAGGCAGCCTGACGCAGGGCGCCAGCGCCAAAGCAACCAGGACTACGTCAACGGCAAGAAGGATTACCGGGACGACGACATCCCGTTCTGATTGCTTGGAATTCCTTCCCCACGCCTTGCGTCAGATCTTCAGCGCCGGCGCCGCGAAAACCATCGCTATCCACGACGCCACGGATCAAGCCTGGGGCATCCCTCGCCTGGCGCTGATGGTGCCCGGCGTCCACTCCATCATCCTCCCGGCCACCGAAGCCGCCTGCCAGTTCGCCGCGAAGCTGGCGCCTGGCGCGGTGCTGATCAGCTACAACCTCGAAGCCTCGGTGGCGAAGCTCAACAGCCACCTGCGCGCGTGACCGGCCTGTTCGGCGTCCTGCCGCTGCAGGCGCGCCCGAGGGACCATCGCGACAAGCCAAAGGCGACGGCAGCCTCGCCTCAGCGCACCTTCCTGGCTCCGCCAGAGGCCGTCGCGAAGGCCCGCGCCTTGGGTGAGGTGGAGCGGCGCCTCGCCGCCACTGATCGGCCCTTCATCCGCGGCATGGCCATGCTGGCGCGCGCCCGAGAGGCCCGCTTCTCGGCCGCCCAGATCCAGCAGATCGACCGCTTGGCCGCCAAGTACCGGCGTCATCTCCCAGCATGTGTTTTTCGCAGTCGAAACACATAAATCACATTGACGGCACATTTTAATGTGTTCTACGACTGCGTTCATGAGGAGCGGGTCGGTGGTCGGAGGGTCAGCCGGCCGGTGCCTCAGGACCCTGGAGGGCGGGATCGAAACGCCGTCCGGGGGCCATTGCGGGATAGCGCAGTCCGGTAGCGCGCCTGGCTCATAACCAGGAGGTCGTTGGTTCAAATCCAACTTCCGCATCCAGATCGAACGTCGCGCTCCTCCAGCGCGGCAAGGCGCCGCGGCAGTTATCTGCCGCAAAACAGACTGCCGCGGCGCGACCCTTCTTGTCCGAAATCACATCCGCGAGGCGCGAATGTTCATCACGATCGAGGGCGCCGATGGCGTCGGGAAAACCACGCAGGCGAAGCTGCTCGCCGACAAGCTGCGGGAGAACGCCAACTTCAACGTGCTCCTGACGGGCGAGCCGCGTCACGACGGGCTGGGCGCCGTCGCCCGGCAGGCCCTGCTGACCGCCACCCCGCTCGAGGCCCTGCATCTGCTGGCCGCGGCGCGCAGCGAGCACCTGCGCTCCGTGATCATGCCCCACCTGCTCAACAAGGCACTGGTGGACCGCATCGTGACTGGCTTCCTGGATGGGCGGCTGCCGACCGGGCTCCAGGCTCCCGTCGTAGTCTGTGACCGCTACATCGACACGACCTTCGCCTACCAGGTGGCGGGCAAGGGCAGGGTGGTGGAGCAGGTCTTCCTGGCCGCTTCCCGCGACTGGCACATGCCGGACCTGACCATCATCCTCGATGCCGACGAGCAGGCCATTGAGGCTCGGCTGCGGGCGCGGAAGGCGGCGATGCCGAATTGGTCACTTTCCTCGGAGAACCGGCTCAGCGACCAGCTCGATGAGAAGTTCGCGTCGGAGCGCCGCCGCATCGTCAATGCGTTTCGCGCGCCCCTCCAGATCGACGGCCGCGTGGTGCGGACCATCGACGTGACGAACCTGGATGCGGCCCAGACCCACCTCGCGGTGATGCGCGCCTTCCAGGCCGCGTCTGATGAGCGGAGGGAGCGGGCGGGGGCGATGCTCGGCGTGCCCCCGCGCCGGCAGGGAGTGGCAGCATGAGCGGCATGGGCACCCTCCCGCGCGGCTTCGGCGGCTATTCCGCCGGCGCTGGAGATGAATCCCCCCGGCCGCCCGGGCGTCTCGCCACGCTCATCGGCGAGCTTTCCCAGATCAGCTCTCGCATTGGCAGCAACGTCAGCGAGCAGGAGCGCAAGCTGGACAGGACCTTCGGCCCCGCCCCTGTCGGCGGTGCTGGCGATCTCCAGAAGCGCAGCAGCGAGGAAAGCCTCCTGGATCAGCTGTCATGCGAGATCGAGGCGCTGAAGAGCCTGGCAGAGCGGCTCGCCCACTGCACCGGGCGGCTGCAGGACAACCTGTAGCCGGCCCATGCCGGCGTCACTCAGCCCATACGCAACCTTCCTGCCCCCGAGGCCCCCCCATGTGGAACAGCATCCGCGAGATCCAGGATCCCGCGCAGAACGTCTCGAAGTTCGTCTTCACCAAGGATACGGCGGTCGCCGAAGCGGTACTCTACCGCTACCCGGACTATGCCACCCGGACCGTCATCTGCTGCTCGACCATGAGCGGCTGCCCGATGGGCTGCCGCTTCTGCGGCGCGGGCGATTTCTTCGCGCGCTCGCTCAGCGCCGAGGAGATCGTGGCGCAGGTCGAGCACTGCATCGCCGAGACGGGCGTCGCGCCGGCCGAAATGAAGCGCCTGCAGATCATGTTCATGTCCATGGGCGAGCCGTTGCTGAACCTGGCCGGCCTGATCCCGGCCATCGAGCGGCTGTACGCCATGTATCCCAGCGCGGCGCTGCTGATCTCGACCTCGGCGCCCGATATCGGCAAGGCTTTCGCCGATGTCGTGGATATTAGCGTCCGGGTGCCTACCGTCGGGCTGCAGTTCTCCGTGCACGAGAGCACCGATGAAGCCCGGGACAAGCTGATCCCTTTCCAGCGCAAGCTGGGCCTCTGGGACATCGCGCTGCGCGGCGCGGAGTGGGCGCAGGCCACCGGCCGCCGGCCGTTCTTCAACTACTGCGCTCACGACGAGAACAGCGCTGACATCGACGCCGAGCGTCTTGCCAAGCTCTTCCACCCCACGGTGTGGAACGCCACGGTCTCGGTGGTCTGCGAGAGGTCGGAAGGCCTGCCCGCGACGAATGAGCACCAGCGCCGGCTGGCCACCGGGTTCGGCGACAAGCTGCTGGGCCTCGGCTTTGATGTCCGGGTCTTCGACCCCGCCGGCCAGGACACGATCGGCGGCGGCTGTGGCCAGCTCTGGTTCGTCCAGGAATGGGCCAACCAGAACCCTGACCAAGCGCGCCGCTCCATTGGGTTCGGCCGGCCTGAGGTCCACGCTCCGGTGGCCACCGCCCATGCCTGATGGTGGGTCCTTCCGCAGGCGCCGTCGGCCGCCGGCACCGAACCCCGCCCAGTGGCCGCTGGACGAGGGGATCACGGTCGTCCTGTTCGCGGGGCTGGGCGGCGCTTGCGCGGGGCTCGAGGAGGCTGGCTGCCCGGTGCATGTGGCGGTCAACCATGACGCAGTGGCTATCGCCGCTCACCAGGCGCTGCACCCGCACACGAAGCACCTGAAGGGCGACATCTTCGACATCGACCCGGTGGCGGCGACTGGCGGGCGGCGGGTGAAGGTGCTCTGGGCAAGCCCAGACTGCCGGGACCACTCCGTGGCGAAGGGCGGCGCGCCGCGCAGCCCCCGTGTCCGGTCGCTGGCCTGGCAGGTCTGCCGCTGGGTCGGGAAGACCAGGCCGGAAATCGTCCTGATGGAGAATGTCCGCGAGATCCGGGGCTGGGGCCCGCTGATCGCCAAGCGCGACAAGGCCACCGGCCGCGTCCTGAAGCTGGACGACACCGTAGCGGCGAAGGGCGAGCACGTGCCCCGCCAGCAGCAGCAGCTGGTCCGCGACAAGCGGCGGCTCGGCCGCAGCTTCCGGGCCTTCGTAAAGCACCTCGAGCGCCTGGGCGCCACCTATCAGGACCGCGACCTGTGCTGTGCCGATTTCGGCGTGCCCACGACGCGGCGCCGGTGGTTCGCCGTGCTCAGCTTCGACGGCAGCTCGCCGGCCTGGCCGGTGCAGAGCCATGCGGAGGAAGGGAAGGGTGGTCTGCTGCCCTGGGTGCCGGCCTACAGCATCATTGACTGGTCGCTCCCGATCCCCAGCATCTTCGAGCGCCCGAAGCCCCTGGTGGACGCCACGCACCAGCGCATCGCCTTCGGCCTGCGGCGCGAGGTGCTGGACCACCCGCAGCCGTTCTTTATCCCGCTGACCCACAGCGGGCCCCCGCGGTCCTATCCCAGCACGGGGCCGCTGCCGACACTGACCACGGCGCAGCGCGGAGAGTTCGCCGTCATCGCGCCGAAGCTGGCGGCCGCCACGATGATCCAGACGGGCTATGGCGAGCGGCCGGGCCAGGCGCCCCGCGCGCTCGACATTCAGGCCCCTCTGGGCACGGTCGTGGCCAGCAGCAGCAAGCACGCGGTCGTGGCCGCCTGGATGGCGCAGCACAACCTGGGGAACATCGGGAACCCGGTCAGCAAGCCGCTCTCGACCCTGACCACCCGGGGGACGCAGCAGCAGGTCTGCGCGGCATACTTCGCCCACCTGCGCGGCACCGGTACCTCGCTCTCGGCCCAGGATCCGCTGCCGACCCTGACCGCTGGCGGCAACCACATCGCCGCCGTCGCCGCCTTCATGACCAAATACTACGGCGAGGGCGGCGTCTCGCAGTCCTGCACCCAGGCGCTGGATACGGTCACGACCAAGGCCCGCTTCGGGGTGGTCACGGCCAGCTTCGCCGGCGAGCAGTACATCCTGCACGACATCGGCATGCGGATGCTCGAGCCCCATGAGGCCGCCGCCGCGCACGAGCTGGAGCTGCCGAAGCAGATCGTCATCGACGGCGTCGCCCGCGCGCTGTCCAAGACGGAATCCATGCGGCTCATCGGCAACAGCGTGCCGAAGCGAATGGCCCGCCTCCTGGCCGAGCGTAATGTGGTTCACCGCCTGGCCGCGCTGCGCGGTGCGCGGGTGGCGTGATGGCCGCCGCCACCCGGGATGTCGTCCAGGCGGCGATCCAGCGCCTCTCGTCCCCCTTCCTGCCGCCCATGCTGGGAGGCGGCACGGTCATGGTCGAGAAGACCGACCTTGCGGTGCTGCTGGCCGAACTCGGCCGCCTTCGCACCGCCCTTCGCGTCAATGGCCTGCGCCAGGGCGCCAGCCCCACCGAAATCGACGCCGTCGTGTACGGCGAGGAGACGCCCCATGCCCAGATCCCCTCTTGATGTCACTCGGGACCAAGTTCTCGACCTGTATGAGATGGGCCGCCTGCCATCCCAGATCGCCAAGGACCTCTGCATCGCCCAGGCCCTTGTCTCCCGCTGCCTCGGCGCCCTGCGCAACGCCAAGGTTCTGCCCAAGGCGAAGGAAGACCATCAGCTGAAGGGCTGGATTGTCGAGCGGGCCAAGGCCGGGAAGGGGCCGACCACCATCTCTCGCGAGATCGGCCTGAACCCGAGCTATGTCGAAGAGATGATCCAGAGCTTCCGGCTGACAGGGGACTTGCCGTTACCCGAAGACGGCGGCGCCGACGATGTGCAGCATCCTGCCATCCGCCCCCTCAGCCTCGAGGAGGAACGGGTGTTCCTCTCCCTTCGCGAGAGGGGCGAGAGCGAGACCCGCGCCATGGCCGGCATGCGCTCCTACTTCGCCTCCCGCGCCAGACGCCAGATCAACGCCACCTCGCGCGCCGCGATGGCCGCCTGATGGTTCTCCTGGCCTTTCGTGCCTGCATGGCGCTTGGCGCCGTCGCGGGCTTGCTGCTGGCCCTCGGCCTGACACCCTGAACTTTCGGAACCCTCATCCGATGTCCAAGACCGACCCCGACGACAAGCGCATCGCCTCCTGGTTCGAGAACCACGAGATGACGGAGCGCCAGTCCATTTCCTGGCACATGGCCTCCCGCTACCGGGCGGTGCAGTTCCGCCAGCAAGGCCCCCAGAAGCTGGCCAAGGTGAAGACCTTTGCGGACAGCAACTACGCCTTCAGCGTGACTTGGACGCCCGGCTCGCTGGCCATTGCCGGTGATCTCGGCACCTTCAATGTCACGCATTACCAGGCCATGAGGACGCTGGAGAGCACGCTGAAGTGGCTTGATGGCATTGAGTTCAGCTACCTCATGGAGAAGTCCAGCGCCAAGCGGGAGTTCTCGGCCGAGGCGACGACTGCCTTCATCATTCAGGCCGCCAATGAGCCCGCCCTGGAGATGCTGGATGGCCACCGGCCGCGGTACGGCATCGGTCGACGAACCTCCGGCTACCGGCAAGAGCTGCAGGAATATCGTCGGGAGCGCGCGCCGGCGCTGATGGAGTGGCGAGACGAAGCCAGGGCCGCAATACGCGCACGCCTGGCGGGAGAGGATGTCGGCATCCCCAACAAGGACGACTTCCTGCCCGAGCCGCCGCAGGCGCTCGCTATCCCGCGCAGGGAACGGCGCTTTGGCGACTTCGATGCGCGCAAGCAAGGCGTGACCGACCTCTTCGAGGTGCCGGACGGGTGGGAGCTCTGGGCGCGGCTCTGGCAGGAGTTCGATTACAACGACGCCGAGAGCATCTTCACTGCCGCCGGGCGCCGGGAGATCAAGGAGGCTCTGGAACGCCACCTGAGCGATGGCGGCCCCGAGAACGCGGCGGACCTCTGCTACCGGCTGGGGATGGAGGACTACTACGGCACCCACGAATACCCGTTCTCGTGCCGCGTCCATTATCAGGCCATCCGGGCCTGGGTGGAGAAGGTGAAGGCTGATCGCGCCGCCAAGACTGAGGCGGCGGCATGAACGCCGAGATGATCCGCGACGCGCTGCGCCGCCGCTACCCCAGCCAGGAATGCGTCCTCATGTTCGAGGTCGCGGACGGCACCGGCGCTCATACGAAACGCCATGCCGACGCCGTGATGATGAACATGTGGCCAAGCCGCGGGCTGGCCATCGAGGGCTTCGAGATCAAGGTGAGCATGTCCGACCTGAAGCGCGAGCTGCTGAACCCCGAGAAGGCCGAGGCCATCGCGCAGCACTGCGACTGCTGGTGGATCATCGTCCCTGAGTATCTGAAGGTCGATGTGAGCACGATCCCCGTGGGCTGGGGCCTGATGACGGTCGCCGGGGATCTGAAGATCACCGTCGCCCGCCAGGCGCCCCGCCACGATCGGGCATCGGTGCTGCCGAAGCACTTCGTCGCGGCTCTCCTGCGCGCGGCCCAAGGCGCGCAGGTCAAGCTGTACAGCAGCGCGTTCGAGGCTGCGGTGAACGAACGGGTTGAGGCCCGGGTCGCCGACAAGCTCGAGTATGAGAAGGGCCGCATTGAGCGGGCTGCCGGCGGCGCGGCGCGTGTGGCCGCGCTTCTGGCGGATTCCGGGATAGAGCTCGACGGCTGGAAGGCCTCGCCCGAGCATGCCGCTGCCGCGATCAAGGCGGCCATGGCCCTGCAGGACAGCGCGCCGGAGATCTTCAAGCACCTTGTGGCCGCTGAAGCCCACTCGCGCAGCGCCATTGGCGTGATGACCAGTTTCCTCGGCGCCACGGGGCAGGAAGCCCCTCAAGTGCCCTCCTACTTCCTTCCCGATGCTGAGCGCCCCAAGGCGCGCCGCCGGGCCAACTGACCCTTCCATCCTGAAAGGCCCCTCGTCATGAGCGACCCCATCATACGACGCCCGGACGCCTTCGAGGCCCGCGCCCGCGAACTCGCGATCGCAGCTGGCCTGGAACCGGACGCCCGCGTCCCGCACGAGACCAAGGAAGGCCGTTCCATGCCGGCCTGGTGCACCTTCCGCGCGACCGCCCGCGCCGAGGTCGTCGCCGCTGCCGCCCAGGAGGCGCGCGGCGTCTCCGGGCAGGATGAGCGCTACGCCAGCGCGCCTTTGCT
Source organism: Rhodovarius crocodyli (assembly GCF_004005855.1). GTDB lineage: Bacteria > Pseudomonadota > Alphaproteobacteria > Acetobacterales > Acetobacteraceae > Rhodovarius > Rhodovarius crocodyli. The sequence goes on along the minus strand of NZ_SACL01000004.1, from coordinate 434,163 downwards.
GGTGTGCGGCGACCATGAGCAGGGCACCATCGAGCAGATGCGCACCTGCATGAGCGTGGGCAACGTTCTGGCGGGCGCCCTCTGCGCCGACGGGCACCTGGGCTATGCTCAGCCGGTTGGCGGGGTCATCGCCTATGAGGGCCAGATCTCGATCTCCGGCGTGGGCTATGACATCGGCTGCGGCAACATGGCCGTGCGCCTGGACACCCGGTACAGCGACATCGCGGAGCGCCGCGCCGAGATCCTGGGCGACATCGTGAAGGCCGTCTCCTTCGGGGTCGGGCGCACGAACGCCGAGCGCGTGCAGCACCCGGTGCTGGACAACGACGACCACTGGCGCGCGGCCGATGTTGAGAGATTCCGGACGAAGGCGGCCGAGCAGCTCGGCACCGTGGGCAGCGGCAACCACTATGTCGACCTGTTCCGCGACGAGTTGGGCTTCGTCTGGATCGGCGTTCATTTCGGCAGCCGGGGCCTCGGCCACACCTCTGCCACCAAGTACCTCAAGGCGGCCGGCGGCCAGGACGGTATGTTCGTGCCCCCGGCGGTGGTGGACGAGAACTCGGAGCTGGGCCAGCGCTACCTCGCCGCCATGCATCTGGCGGGCGAGTACGCCTATGCCGGGCGTGAGTGGGTGGTGGACCGCGTCCGGCGGATCATCGGCGCTGTTGTCACCAAGGTCGTGCACAACCACCACAACTTCGCCTGGAAGGAGATCCACCACGGGCGCGAGATGTGGGTGGTCCGCAAGGGCGCCACTCCTGCCTGGCCGGGGCAGGAAGGCTTCGTCGGTGGCAGCATGGGCGACAACGCCGTCATCATCGAAGGCGTTGATGGCCCCGCCTCCCAGGCAGCGCTGCGCTCCACGATCCATGGCGCCGGGCGCGTCCATGGCCGCCGCGAGGCGCACCGCCGCTTCACCCGCGAGCAGATGCTGGACTGGCTGCGCGAGCGTGACGTGCTCGTCCACGGCGGTGATGTCGACGAGAGCCCCATGGCCTACCGGCGCCTGCCCGAGGTGCTCGCTCATCACACGGGCAGCATCCGGGTCACCCACCAGCTGACGCCCTTTGCCGTGGCCATGGCCGGCAGGGGCGACAGCGACCCCTACAAGGACTGAGGCGCATGCCCAGGAACACCGACCCCAATCACATCCGTGACGTCCTGGGCGCGAAAGCGGCGCGCCAGGCGGCTGCGGGCAAACCCCAAACCGATCTCGAGGAGTTCACCGGCGTGCCCAAGGAACAGGAAGACCGCGAGCGCGATGTTGGCGGCGTTGCCGCTGACCGTCTCCGCAGTATCGTGGAGAGGATCGAGCGGCTGGAGGAAGAGCGCAAGGCGATCGGCAGCGACGTCAAGGACATCTACGCCGAGAGCAAGTCGGCCGGTTTCGAGCCGAAGGTGATTCGGCAGATCATTGCGCTGCGGAAAAAAGAACCGGCGGAGGTGGAGGAACAGGAAACGCTCCTCGACCTGTACCGCCGCGCGCTGGGGATGTGAGCATGGCCCCGCCACCCTGGGCCGGCGAGGCACCACGGCGGGTGTCTGCCCGGAAGAATTCCCCGCACTGGCATCCGTATTGGTCCTTCCACGCCCGGGTGCTGCTGGGTGGGGAACCGCTGAGCCACGTGATCGAAGCCGACGCGGACGAGGGGTGGGCTGAGATCTACCCCCAGCCCATGCGGCAAGAGAACGGCGAGCTCGTCACCCTGCGCAGGCACGGTGAGATCCAGATCTTACCTCCGGAGGAGGAAGCATGCCTCTGAGCGACGACCAACAGCATGAGATCATGGACGCCCGCGGCGTCGGCATGATGACTACGCGCCCGGTGGCCCGGGCCCTGGACGACCAGCTGCACCTGCCCAGGCCGGTGCTGGACCACGGCTTCATCCGGGTCATCGACTACATGGGCGACGACGCGGCGGTGGTGCAGGCGGCCCGGGTCTCCTACGGGCGCGGCACCAAGGCGGCCAATGAGGATCGCGGGCTCATCCGCTACCTCATGCGCCACCGGCACAGCACGCCGTTCGAGATGTGCGAGATCAAGCTTCACATCAAGCTGCCGATCTTCGTCGCCCGGCAGTGGATCCGGCACCGCACCGCCAATGTGAACGAATACTCGGCCCGGTATTCCATGCTGGACCGGGAATTCTACATCCCGGCGCCTGCCCAGCTGGCCGCCCAGAGCAGCGTGAACCGGCAGGGCCGTGGTGCGGTGCTGGAGGGCGAGGAGGCAGACGATGTTCTGCGCCTGCTGCGTGAGGACGCCGGCCGCAACTTCGACCACTACCAGGACATGCTGAACGAGGATGCTGAGGGGAACTCCATCGACCCCGACCGCGCCGGCCTGGCGCGCGAGCTGGCCCGCATGAACCTGACCCTCAACACCTACACGCAGTGGTACTGGAAGACCGACCTCCACAACCTGATGCACTTCCTGGCGCTGCGCGCGGACGCGCATGCCCAGTACGAGATCCGCGTCTATGCGGAGGCGATGCTGGAGGTGCTGGAGGCCTGGGTGCCCCTGTGCGCCGAGGCCTTCCGGGATTACCGCCTCGGCGCCGTCACGCTCTCGGCGCAGATGCTGGCGGTGCTGCGGCGCCTGCTGGCGGGCGAGGCGGTGGAGCAACCCGCTTCCGGGTTGTCGAAGCGGGAATGGGGGGAGCTGATGGCGACCCTCGGCCGGGCCGCCTGACGGCCACCCCGGCTACGGCCAGGGAATGCTCTGGCCTGGCCTCAGATCGAAGCTGAGCCAGTGCCGGCAGTCCACCCGTAGCCAAGTGGGGCCAGGGGCTGGTTCTGGCCCAGCGGGGCAGCGGGTGGCGGTCTGCGCGGCCATGGCATCGAGGTCGCCGCGCGTGCTACGGCCGCGCTGCTCCCAGCGTTCCCACCGCACCTTGCCCAGGCGTTCCGCGAAGAAGAACCGCTCCATGTGATCGGCCGTCTCGCGATACCGGCCGCCGTAGTGCTCGGAGACTATGGTGGCCCGGGTCACCTCGCCGGTGCCGCCGCGGTTATCCCGCCACGACCAGGCCATGTCGGCGAGGCGCCATCGGGTCGCACTCCAGTTCCAGCGCTGTGGGCATTCGTCGGCAGCGCGGGTGATTGCGACCTGGACCTCGGCCTCCATCCAGTTGCCGCGCGGCGTATCGCGCCACAGGAGCCAGCCACCGCCGGCGGGGCAGTCCACCCCCTGCATGTACTGGCGACCGCCACCAGGATCTTGGGTGAGGTAGATGGCCACTCCCCAGGGGCCCACGCGGATGGCGTCGCCGCCATCGCCGGGGTCTCGGACATCGAAGGCCTCGAAGGAGCTGGCGAAGTCGAAGGTCTGAACCACGGTGCCATCAGGCATGAGCACCGCGTCGCTGATCTGGGCTCCTGACCAGTCCACGCGGCGGTAGGGCTGGGGGCCAGGGCGCGCCGGGGTCGCCGCACAGTCCGAAAGGGCAGGGCGGCCATCGGGGCAGTTGTGCTGCACCAAGTAGCGCGCCGCGTCTGACAGCGTCGTGGAGCTGGGCGGCGGCGGGTTGGCACCGAGCATGACGCCACACCCGAGAAGCGCCAGTATCAGCAGAAGTGCCTTGGTGACTTGTGCGCTCATCAGGCGGCTCCGTCGTCGGCGCCGATGACAGCCAGGAAGGCCACCTCGTCGGCGAAGCGGTGGAAGGTCTCGAAGAACATCGCGTCCGGCAGTCCGGCGGTGCGCCGTGTGGGCGTTGCAGGCTCCGGATCGATGCGAGCGTCCGCCCAGGCGGCGGGCAATACCGTGTCGACCGGCCAGGACGCATTGACGTGCCAGCCGGGACGCACCGTGACGGCGTAGACTGGCGCGCCCGTCTCGGCATCGACGCCGATGTGGGCACCTAGGCGGTGGATGACACCGACAACATCCACCGCGATCGGCTTGATCATGTGAGTGGCATCCCGTTGACGTGAGACTGCAGCTGCCCATCAGACACCGCGTAGGGCAGGGTCCGGACATAGCCGACGCGGCCGAACATCGCCGTGGTGAGTGCGGCGTTCGACATTCCGATGACCGCCGTGGTCAGCCCGGACGGGATCGGGCCGGCCAAGGTCTGCACCGCCCCATTGCGAGCGACGATCCGCATCGAGTTGGCATCGAAGGTCATGCCGACGCTGAACGGCGCACCTGCCGCCAACCCGGCCACTACATCCAGGTTGGTGGTCGTGCCGCCCAGCGTCTTAAACAGACGAATGTTGCTCGTGTTCGCCTGGTTCTGCACCGCGATGCGATTGCTGTCCCCGCCGGCGTGGAGGATGAATAGGCCTTGATTGGCAGCTGAAGTGGCCAGTTGAGGCAGCACGCCGCTGAAAAGGACTGTGCCTCGATCGGATTGCAACCCGGCTTGGGCCAATGTGAACGCAAGCTGATCTGCATTTCGAGTGGACTGTGCGGGTGATCCCACTGCAGGAAAGGCGGGCGAGGAAGCGAATAGAGCCTGCTCTGCACCGAAGTAGAAAAAGCGCGCCCGGAGAGCGATCGTCGCCCCAATGGCGACCTGGAACAGAGTGGCCGCGATGATGGCAACGGTTCCGGCATCGGTCAGCGTTCGGCTGGCCGATACCAACTGCATGCTGGAAGACGGCGCGAACAATGTATCGATCGCGGATCCGGCGCTGGGGGTACGCTCCTGCAGGCGGAAGCGAGTATTGGTCACATTGGTGAGGCTGCCGCCGACGACGCGCATGCCCGACGACGCAGTCCAAGTCTGGCCCTGTGAGGCTGTGATGCCGCCGCTATTCGGCTCCGGCTGATACCCCAGGTAACCGGCCGCCGTCGCGGTTCCGCCCCACTCAATGTCCAGATACGGGTAGCCGTATTCTACGCCTGTTCCGACGATCGAGTAGGCGATGCCCGCGACGGTGAGAACCGCTCCATTGGCCGGCGACGTTCCTGGCGTACCGGCCACGGCGCCCTCGTGGCGCGGGTTCCGCACAGAATTCGTGCGCTGCCCTTCGATCGACAGCCAGTTGTTGGCCCCACCGAACACCGGCACGTTGGAGCCGTACTCTGTCAGCACACCGGCTGGGCTGACGTCCCATTTCGACCCAACGCGGGAGAAGGTGCCGCCAGCGATCCAGCCTGGTGACACGAGTGTGCACAGCCCGCTCGGCCCCAGGAGCCCGCCAGCGGCAGCCCAGTTACCCAGGCCGAAGCCCGTGTTCGGCCCCAGGAGGCTGACGCTCATCTCGCGAATACCAAGCGGATGCTGGCGCCGGCTGCCTGCGCAGCGCTGCACTTGACCCGGATCCAGGCCACACCCGCCATCACGTCGCCGAAGAAGCCGATGAAGCGGCTGGCGCCGGCCGTGACCGTCACCTGGTTGCCGGCCGCGTCATAGATCGGAACCCAGTCGCTGGCAGGCGGCGCGCCATTGGTTGTCGGCGGCCCGGCCTCGAAGGTGATGTTGCCGGTGAAGCCGCCAGGCGTCACCAGCCCGCGCAGCACGCCCTGCTGGGCATCACAGTTGACCGCATCGGACGTGTCGCCGTTCACCGGGACCGAGACATTCAGGCGGCTCTGCGGCTTGCCCAGACGACCTTGCTGCATGGTGATCTCCTCAGCCCGCCAGCGCGGCCTTGATGGTGGGGTAGAGCTCGAGGACGTGCTCGAGGCCGATGGTGCCGCCGTTGGCGAGGCGGCGCGCGGCCTCGACCCCGCCGCTGCGGTAGACGGCGCCGAAGTTGTTGCTCCGCCAGTAGAAGACGGCGCTGTGGGCGGCGCCCTGCCGCTCCGTCAGCTGCGGTCGGAGTTCGTCGAGGGTGATGCCCCGGGCCTTGGCCAGCGCGGACAGGTTGTCGTAGCCCGTGGTCTGGAACAGGCCGTGGCCGCGGTTCGCGTAGCCGTCGCCGCTGCCCGCCGGGCGGTTGCCCATGCGCCCGCCATAGACCTTCTCGGCTAGGCCATAGGCGTTGCGCGCGAAGGGCTCGGCATCGGCCAGGGTCGGAAAGCGCTTCGGCCAATTCTCCCGGATGCGCTCGGGCTTGGTGTAGAAGAGGTTCTCCACCAGCACCGACAGGCCGCCTGTCTCGTTGACCACATTCGCCAGCCAGGCGGCGAGCTCGCCGTCGCGCGGCATGCCCTCGCCCTGGATCTCCTTCGCGATGACGGCGGCCCAGCCAGCAGGATCCACGGTGCCCACGGCGCGCAGCGCCCGGGCGATCGAGGTCTGCAGCAGCAGCTCGGAGGTGCTGGCCGCGATGGGGCGCTCGAACACCGCCGGCGCCGAGGTGCCCTTGATCCCCAGCGCGCGCCAGGTGGCCGGTCCAGCGATACCATCAGCGACCAGCTTCTGTTCGACCTGCCATTCGAGCAGCGCGTCGCGGGTGCGGAAGCCGAAGATGCCGTCGGGCTTCTCGCCCAGGGCCGTCTGCAGCCACGCGACATCGGTGCCGCTGCTACCCATGCGCACAGTGCGGATGCCGGCCTCGGACGGCGGTGCGACGATAGGCACCGGGTCCGGCTGCGGCGCGGCGGGCGCGATCGTGGGCGTGTAGAAGATCGCCGGCAGGGCGAGGGCGATACGAGACAGCAGGCTCATCGCTTGCAGACGCTCCGATTGAAGGCGCGGTCGGCGGCCATGGAGGCCATCATCCGATCCAACGCGGGTTTGGCCGGCGGCGCGGCCAGCTCAGCGGCAGCGGCCTGTTGCACCTCGAGCGGGAACTCCGTCAGGCGCGGGCAGGGCCGCTCAGAAACGACCGGCGTCGAGCAGCCGGCCAGCGCCAGTGCGCTCGGCATCGCGAGCAGCAGCATCAGCACCTTCACGGGTGGTCTCCTGGCGTTGGAGGGAGGTGGCGGTCTGCTGGGTCACGGCGTCGCGCGCCGCGTCCCAGCGGGCCCAGGTGAGGACCGCGACCAAGGCCACGATGGCCAGGGCATATCGGCCCAGAGTGGTGCCGAAGATGGCGCTGACTACGGTCGGCATCGGCTTACTCCCGCCACTCGCGCACTCGAGGCGGCGGCGGGGCAGCGATCTGCTTCTTGCGCGCACGGTAGGACAGCACGATGCCGATCATGGCTACGGCCGGCCCCGCAACCTGGGTGGCGACCTGCTCCCAAAGGTCCTTGTCGCCCACGCCGTGTGCCGCCAGGGCAGAGCCCAGCGCCACCAGGCCCATTCGGACGGCCCAGAGCAGCACGCCCGTCAGTTCGGGGTTCATCGCCGCGTCTCCCTGATGAGCACCTCGACACGGTTGATCCCGGCGCTGAGGTTTCGGATTTCGGTCTTCAGCTCGGCACCCAGCAGGTCCGACGCTCGCTGCGCCGTTTCCACCGCGTTGAGGCGGGCCTCGTGACGTACATCGTTCTCGTCGGACCTTGCCCTGGTGGCCGCCACCTCGGCGCGGAGTTCGGAGTCCAGGCGCCGTTCGAAGGCCGTCATGCGAGCGTCGAACAGGCTCGCCCGGGCCCGCTGCTCCAGCACGGAGTTGCCGACCCAGCTGACGCCCGCGATCAAGCCTGTGATCAGGAGCGGCACTGCCTTGTCGATGGCCCAGCCGAGCAGCGTTTCTGCGGTTTTCGTCAAGGCAAGTACTCCATGCCCGACGCAACTGCTGCGTCACCTCCGGCATGGTCGTCGGTCCGAAATTTCCGCAAGCGGTCAATCTCGGCTCTCTGCGCAGGTTGTCGAGTGGCTTCCCCTCGCATGCTACCCGGCCGCAGGCGACAGCAAGCTCAGGCGCTCCTGCAATGCCTCTCGCTCCCGCATCAGAAAATCGATCTGCTCTTCCAAACCAAGAGAGCGGCTCTGCTCGGCTGTCAGCGCCTGGCGAACCGCGAAGATTTCTGCCTGCTGACCTTCAATCTCGGCTCTCTGCGCGGTTGCCAGCGCCACAAGTGGCCCCGAGGCTTCTCCCAGCAGGTCAACGGCCTCCATCAACGAAATGGGACGCGGGTCAACATCACGGCGGAAATCGACGGTCCCGTCCGCCTTCCAGTAGACGTCGATCTCCTTGAAGTGCACGCCCCGAACCGCGCCGACATCGTCAAAGCGGATGAGCAGTTCTTCAGCGACGCGGGTCGGGTTCATGATGGCTCCAATCAGGTCAGGGCGACGACGCTGTCGTCGAAGTAGCGCCAACTGCCAGCGTCGAAGACGACGCGCGACTTGCCGGCGGCCGGGTCACTGATGGCCACGATGCGCGGAGCCCCAGTCGGGCTCGGCAGCGTTGACCGAAGGTAGAGCGGCAGGCGCGGGATGCCGAGGAAGCGCACCTCATTGCCGACGGTTCCCAGGTGGAGGGCCGGATTGGCGTCGGTGCCATTTGCGGTGACGACCACCGGGCTGCCGCTGGCGCCGGCCGTGACCTGGAGGTAGTTCGGTCCGGCGGGCGCCCCGGGCGCAGATCTGAACCGCGCAATGCGGCTGGTGCCTCCGCCCGACCGCAGGTCGAGATCGCCCGCGCCGGCTGCAGCCAGGGCCAGGCCGGCGTTCGATTCCCCCACAGCGGCTATCAGGGCTGGACTACCAGCGCCCGCTGCCACGGCGTCGATAGTGTTCGTGGGCGTCGGGAGGTTTGTTGGCCTTCTCAGTCGGTGACCAAAGACACTCAGCTGGGCATAGTTAAGCGTCTGGCTGAAGCCGCCTACGGTCCATTCGATGGTGCCGTTTTCACGAATGCGCTGGGCGTTGAAGGAGGCAGCCCGATTGTTCTGCCGTCCGGCCGTCGCGTCGGGCACAGCAAAGAGCAGATAGCCGGTGCCTGCGGATGCTGCCCCGCTGTCGTCACGGTGCCCGAAGGCACTCCAGCCTTTGATCGCGCCTCCGATCTTTGTGTCGGTCAGGGCGTCCGCGTCCCGGCCCCGCATGTCGCCCTCGATCGAGATGCGAGCAATGTGGAGGATCGTTGAGATCTGCGGATCAAACCAAATGTGCGACTTGAGCCGCGTTCCTTTGAAGCGGAAATTGTAGCCCGAGGCGATGAAAGTGTAGTTGATGTTCCCGCCGTGCCAGAACAGGTCGTTGCACCTGAGCGCGCCGTCGTCGACGAGGACCTCGAGATCGTTGCCCCAAGCGGCCAAGGTGCCAGTCGCATCGGCGGTGTAGGCGCGGTTGATGTCGACCCATGTGTCGCCTGCGCCGACGATGTCCACTGTCCCGTCGTAGGCGCTCAGGCCCGACGTCACGAGAAGGCTGCGGTCGCCATCGATCAGCCGGTTGGGGTGCCAGGCGGAACCGCCAGGCGTCATGGTGCCGGCAACGGTCAGGAAGATGCCGAAGGTACTGGCATCCTCGCGCTGCAGGACCTCGGCGATGCCGTCGTACCCCGTGCTGCCGCTGATCCCGAGGCTGTCGCCCTTCACGAAATCCGCGGCGGCCGTGGTCTGTACCGCGGCGTAGGTGGGGAAAGAGATGGACAAGCCGCCGCTGATCGTCGGCGTGAGGCTGCGCCAGTGTGCCGCCAAGCCATCAGCAACTGGGGCCATAAGCCAGACACGCCCGCTAATCGCGTATGCGAAGTATCCATGGACCGCCTGGCCGGCGTTGATGGAGGCCGCGATATTGATCGCCGTCTGAACCGCTGATGTCGGTGGCAGCGTGACCCCATCCTCGACCCAGGAGACCGGGGCGCTCAGCAGCTGGGTGGTGCCCGCCAGAAGCGAGGTAATCGATCCAGCGGCGCTGTTCTGCGACACGGAGAAGCCGATGTCGGCGTGCGCCATGGTCGAGAAGGCGGCCGAAGCGCTGCCTGCCCCTCCGATCCCGGAAATGGTCAGCGTCAGGTTGTCCATGGGCCGGTACTGGTCGACAGCAACGACGATCAGATCGTCGCCCACCGCCAGGGCGGCCCAACAGTGCGTAGCGGTACCGGTGGTGATGGCCGCCGCGATCGCCTGCGCCGTTGCCGCGGCGCTGCCCTGCCATGCAATTGAAGTCGGAACATCGCCCACGAGGGGCAGCAGCTCGGAGAAGCCGGCCTTCAGGCTCGTGATGGAGCCACCGCTTCCGGTAATGGTCAGCCGCGCGCCCTGCGGCGATCGGCCGATGAAGCGGGCGCCCCGATCAGCGATGCTGCTTACGGCCCAGGCCTGACTGGTCTGCAGCCTCGCTAGCCCGCTGCCGTTATCGGTCACTCCGAGGATAGGCAGGATCCGCGAGCGCCCTACCCCCGCCAGGGTCAGCTGTGAGTAATAGCACTCGTAGCTCTGTCGCCTCGTCTGGGAGGTGATGAGCATCGAGGCGCGAATGCCGGCCGCCGAGCAGTTGGACAGCTTGAGCTGCCCACCGGCCAACTGCCTGATTCCGACGCCGCCGAGGCCGCCGGTCAGCCCCGCCACGGTCGCCACCGGCTGGTCGAACTCGCAGTTGACGAATTGACTATTCAGCGTGTCGACGCAGAGCAGGCCGCAGGTCGACTTCTCGGCCTTGACATTGATCCAGAGGTCGCCGCTCCCGGGCCCCTCGATGGAGTACGCATACAGCTTGTCGCGTACCCAGACGTTGTCGATCTGAGCTTGACGGCGATATCGCCCGTAGAGGCGGAGCCCCCAGGCGGAGGCACCGGTCAGGCCGACGTTGCTGACGCGCGCGCGGTTTCCGCCCACATGCAGTTCGACGCCGTCGAGCATGCTGGCCGGGCCGCTGCCGATGATCGTGGTGCCTGTGCTTTCGGAACTCAATTGCAGGACAGGGCTGGCACGGAACCTCGCCGGCGGAACGATGCCAACGCGCGCCTGAGAGGCCGGGTACTGTGCTCCGAATTGCGTGGACGCGACATGAATGGCCGCCCACCAGTCCAGCAGCGCCGTGCGGTCATTCCCGCCGTTGCCCAGGGCGCCAAACTGATAGGGAGTGAGCTTCTCCCCGACAATCGCCCAGGTCCCGCCAGTAGCATCCGTGAAACCGCCAGGGGTGGCGCTCGAAACCCGCTGATATGCGGCCCCCCCTCGGTCATCCATCTGGCTGAAGCCAAGCGTGGTGATCGACGTGACCACCAAGGGGATGGCGGCGACAATAGCGGCAAGCCTCGTGCGGAAAGTGCCGATGCCGAGTGCGACGCGCAGTGTCTGGTCGTCGATGGCGCCCATCTGGCCCGCCACGGACTGCACCGGCGCCATGCTTGGCACCGCCGACGCCAGATCGAAGATCGAGGCGCCGAGCGCGGCGTCGCCGGCAGCACGGGCGGCTACCTCCCCGGGCAGAGCTGCTTCCGTCTGCGCTTGGGCGTCCAGAGCGGTGGCTGCGGACGACTGCGCCGTGACGGCGGCTTTCTGGGCGGCCTCGCGTGCCTTCAGCGCCACCAAAGCGTCTGCGCGCTCGCCCGGCGTCGCCAGGGTCGCATCCGGGCGGTCGGGTACGACATAAATGTCGCTCATGCCCCCTCCCGAACCAGAAGGCGCCCAGCCAGGAGCGGCCGGTCGCCAGACCGCAGTGCGAGATTCAATTCGTACCGCTGGATGCCCGGGCGCAATCCAGATGCTGCGGAGGGGCCCAGGCCGATCGACAGTCGAGACCTTCCCGTCTCGATGGTCAGGCCGCCTCCAACTGTCAGGGTAAGCAGGGGGATGCCGGCTTGGTCGGAAATCCTCATCTCCGCCGAAGCGCCCTCGAGATCGAGAGGCCGCCCTTCCTGGTCATGAAGGAAGAAGCTTTCGGTGAGGCCTCTCTCCGGATCGAACACGAGATCGTAGGTTGCGGGCTGGCTCACTGTAGCACCCCATGCCGGACGCACCTGCTGCGTCATCTCTGGCATGGTCGCCGGCTCACAATTTCCGCAAGTGGCTCCCTTAGGACCAGAAGATCACCGTGGCCGAGGCGATTTCCGCCTCGTCAGGCCGGGATCAAGATCAGTCAACGGAGATCTCGAGGCGCACCAGGCGCATTTCCGCGGGGGTCACGGCCGCACGCAGTCGGGCCTTCGCCGCCAGCCGCGCGGTTTCGATGATGGTGAGACGCCGGTTGGTATCCGCGGCGGCGGCCAGCACCGCTGCTGCCTTTTGCGCGAGGGTGCCCGAAAGCTGCACCGCGGCGATCAGCGGCACCGTCGAGGCATAGTCGTCTGCCAACAGCGCGGCGGTTCGAGCCTGTTCCAGCCTGGCCGCATCCATGCGGGTACTGATCGCGGGACGCACAGCCTCCGCGGCTGCGTGTGCCTCGGCGTCGATTCTGGCCTCCTCGGCCACACGGAGATCGGCCGCGGGCCGACCCAACTCAAACCGCATGGATCACGTCCCTCCATTCGAGATATGGCGGCGGCAGGCGCACGGTGACGAGCATTTGGCCAGGCTCGGTGCTCGTCAGAGTTACGGCGGTGCCGATGACCGGTGTCCAAGGCACCGAAGCCGCCCCGCGGACAGAGATCTCCGCCCCATCCGGGATTCCGCTGATGACGGCCTGGGCCTCCCCGTCCGCCGCTATGGAGCTGGCGCTCAAGGCTATCGGGGCCGCCACACGCTGCAGCACCGCGCCTCCCGCCACATGAAAGGCCTCGAGCCGCCCGCGCACCGCGTTGAAGGTCGCATGGTCGATCAGCAGCAGCTCATACGGCGTGCCGGAGATGTACAGCGGCACCAGGTGCGCCGCTGAGCAGCCGAGCGAGAGGATCACGCCGCTGTCGTGGATGACGTGGTATGCGGCTAATGCGTCGGGCGACGGTGGGCCGAGCATCTCCAAACCAGATTCCTCGCTCATGGGGCTCACCGCTTATTCAACTGGGTGCCGAGCTGAATCGGCTTGTTAACGGTCACAGAACTCATCGTGGAGAGTTGGCCGTTCACTACCCACAGCGCGTAGTTCTTCGCTCCAGATCCGGGGTTGTCGAACACCACTGGCCGCTGTCCGCCGCCGCCCAGGTAGCCCCCGTGGATCCATCTGACGTGGGACCATCCCGTGCCGTTCCAGCGCACGAGGGCGATGCCGGCACAATAGCGATAGTATTCAGCGTCGATCGCCACTCGGGTTCCCCTTATTCACTGCCACCACCGCCATCTCCACCGCCGCCGCCCGAATCAGCAATGAAGGCGGCTCCGGCCGAGGCGAAAATGAGCACTCGGCCGTCCGCGGCCACATCCACCCACAGATCCGCGATCTGGGTGTGGTTGTAAGGGGTTCCTCGGGAGACGCTGACGCTGGGCGTCTGCTCCGTGTAGCTGTTGCTGGTGACGCCCTCCCCGACGACCTTGAGGGTGCTGACGGTCAGGTCCCCGATCTGGGCCGTAGCGGTGATAAGGGTCGTGGCTGCAAGATGCGTGGCGTTGATGGCATTCGCCGCGATCTCTGTCGCACTGATGGCGCCGGCGGCGATTTTGCCGGCAACGATACTGTTGGCCGCCAGCTTGTCGGTCGTGACGCTACCAGCGGCGAGGGCTGCCGCCTGGATCGTCGCGGCCAGGATCTGACCGCCGCTGATGGCGGTTACCCCTCCCGGGGTCCATGTTCCGAGTTCCGTCGCGTTTGCCGGCGCCGGGGCCAGCATGGCCTGCGTCCAGAACAGGTAGGGGTCGGTGCCTCCATCGGTATGGAGCCGCAGCCGCAGTCGAGCGCCGGTTGCGCCAGAGGGAGCAGTGAAAATTCCGCCGATGCGCTGCCAGTTGGCGAGGCTTCGGCCTTCGAAGGTCGTATTGGCCAGGACGCTGGTGACGCTGCTCGCGAGGAGATTTCCTGAGATGTCGAGCCACATGACCTCTAGGGAGGCCCCTTCGCTTCGATGCGTGATGACCAAGGCGGAGACTTGGACCCGCTGATCGGCCGCCACCGCCATCTCTTGGTCCCACTGCACGAACAGCTTCGGGCCATTCGGTGCACCAGAGATATATGTCCCTGCGGCACCATGACCCGCCAGGTCATAGGCGGGCCACGAAAGTTTGGCCGGGCTGGTGAGCGCGGCAACGAGCCCGCTTTCACCGTAGACCGACCAGCCATCGATGGTGAGCGTGCTGCAGGAGTTCCAGATGACGTTGCTGCTGCCGACGGCGAGCGCTGAGGTGGTGACTGATCCGGCGGCGAGGTTGGCTGCCGTGACCGCGCCGGCCGCCAGCTTCGGCGTGGAGATTGCCCCGTCGGAGATCTGCGTTTCGCCAATCTCGCCGGCCAGTTTGGCGGCGTCGAGGCCCTCGATCTGGTCGCTGCTCAGCGAGCCGGTGATGGCGACCGCTGGCACGCTGTTGACCCAGGTGCCCCCGTTTCGCCGGTATAGCTGGCCGTCCGCCTTGTTGAAGGCGACTGTGTCGTTTGCGGCGCTGGCCGTGAGGTCATCGATCAGCATCACAGGCGCGATGCCAGCGGCGAACGCCGCCGTGTCGATGATGCCCTGCGTCAGGTCGGCAGCTACCAGCAGGCTGGTGGTGGCCTGGACCGGCCCCACCCACCCCGAGGTCTGGCCGAAGGTGTCGACGGAGCGGATCCAGTAGAACCAGGTCTGGTTCGGGAGCAGGCCGCTGTGGATGAAGCTGCCGAAGGGGGCCTCGCCTACCTGGCCGCCGGCCGAGAAGGTGGCGTTGGAACTGGCCCACACCTGCGTGCCGCGCAGGTGGCGCGACGCTGCGCTGTTCCAGCGGATGACGTTCGCCCGGATGCCGCCCTCGGCGGTCAGGCCCGTGGGCGGCGCCGGCGGGTCGGCACGGCCGTCGACATTGACCGCATCGATGTATGCCCAGGCGGAGGTGGCGCCCTGTCGGCCGAGCGAGCGCACCCGGAAGGTGTAGTTGCCCGGCTGGAGGTCCGCGAATTCGACGGTGGCCCCGGCCACCAGCTGCGCCGCCTGCAGCGCGCCCTCGCGGATGGCCTCGGCCTCATAGCCCGTGACCCACGTGTCCTGCACCGAGGTCCAGGAGAAGATGACGCGCAGCAGCGCGGTGTTGGCTTGGCCGCCGACATATTCCTCAACCTGGAGGTTCGTCGGCACCGGGACGGCGCGATAGGGGTCACGCTCGATCGAGAAGGGGGTGTCCTCGAGTGCGAGGCCCTGCTCGATCATGTCGTACTTGCCCGGGTAGTGGCGGGCGGCCGAGATCTCGTAGGTGCCTTCCTCGGCGTCTTCCTTGACGTGCAGCACCCGGTAATGGACCGGCGCCAGGTCGCTGGCGGTGATGACCCACACCGCTTCCGCGATGGGCACCTGACCGAGTGGCGTCTGCAGCAGCACCAGGTCGGTGGTGCCCGGGCCGTTCGTGAGGGGCGTCAGCGCGCTGAGGTCGCCCGAGGGCAAGACCACGGCGAAGGAGTAGGTCTTGCCGGCTTCGAAGGTGACCGAACGATCAAGCTGCAGTTGAGAGTTCGAGGTCGGCGTGCAGGCCAGCCGGCCGCTCAGCTGCAGCCCGGCCAGCTTGGAATCCTGGATGAGGACGATATCGCCGGGCACAACGTTCGCGTGGTCGCGGGACGCCGTCCACCGGACCATACGGTCCTCGTACTTCTCGGTGAACAGGATCCACCGGCCCATGCGGCGCGCCTGGCTTCGGCTGGTGCAGCCCACGGCCTCGTAGTCGATGGGGCGATAGCCGACCGCCCGCATGAGCTCGGGGTCGTCCACCAGTTCCACCGCCTCGCGGTAGCCAGTGACGGGATCGCGCCAGCGCACACGCACCAGGGAGTGCTGCGACCGCTGCGAGGCACCCTCGTAGAGGAAGTCGCCGATGATGTTGGAGCGGGTGACGAGCTTCTTCGGCTCGCTGGGCCTGTCGGCCACGGGCACGATCTTGCCCCCGCCCCAGTAGATCATCGCCCGGAAGGAGGAGGCGATGGACTGCAGGACGCGGTAGGCCTCGTCGTCGCTGTTGATCCAAAGGTCGGTCTGGTACCGCGGCTCCATGCCGCCGAAGCCGTCCGGCACGGTCTCGTCGCAGTATTGGGCGATCGAGTAGAGGGTCCAGCGGTCGACCAGCGACGCCGCGGCCTGGTAGGCGGCGGTGGGGTTCACCAGGCCAGCCGCCAGCGCGCGGCCTGCGCCCCAGCGCGGGTTCGTCGCCAGTGTCCAGAAGATCCACGCCGGGTTGCGGGTCCAGGCCTGCTTGAAGGTGCCGTTCCACAGCCCGCTGTAGGTGCGCGTCTCCGCGTCGTAGTTGGTCGGGACGTCGCAATAGAGCCCGAGCGGCGCGAAGGTGACCTGCGGGATCTGACCGTTGAACTTCTCGGCGTCGAAGGCCAGCGCGACATAGGCGCAGCCCGGGTAGAGCATCTTCTGGTCGAGGACGGCCGAGTAGCTGACCCAATCGATCAGGTTGCCGGTCTTCGTGTCAGCTGGATCGGGGGTTTCCCGCACGACCCTGATGTCGATGATGCCGTTGTAGGGCTTCGCCCAGGAGTAGACTTTCGAATAGGGCGAGACGCACTTGCCGCTGATGGTGTCGCTCTGCAGGCTCTGCCAGGGTCCGCCGCTGCTCGGGCGCCACTCGATGCGCAGGCTGACGGAGGTTGGATCGACGTTGCCCTTGTCGTCCTGGTGGTACATCGCGGGCAGCTGGATGCCGACCTTCAGCCTATCGCGGCTGGTGAGATCGACGGTCCGGATCTGCGGGGTGTTGTCGGCGGTGACACGGCCAGGCCCGGCGAAGGTGTCCTCAGCACTTGGGAACCCCTCAATGTAGGACGCCCCCGCATCGCCCAGGCGCCACTGGACATCCACCATCTCGAAATTGGTGCTGCCGTCGGCCGCGATGATCGGGGTCTGGTTTTCGGTGAGGAAGATCGACTTCCTCGCCTCGTCGGTCTGCCAGCCCGCGATCGGGCCCTCGGAGATGAGATACAGGACGCGCAGAATATTGCGCGCGCGCAGCGTGTTCTCGGCCTCGCGGCCACCCGACGAGCCGCCGCCGCCAAGGCCGCCAGCACCATGAATCGGGGAATGGGACGAGAAACCGTCTGGCATTCATCCTGCATGGTCGCCGGTTTCCGGCGGCGTCCAGCGGTCAGAAGTCAGTCGTCTCCATGGCCACTGCAATGATGACGCCACCGGTGCGGGGCTTTCCGAATGCCAGCGGCACCGGCACGCCCTGTTCGGCCGGGTTCACCGAGCCGTTGAACAGGAAGCTGCGCTTCGTGTCCCCAGCCTTAGGCGTGGAGGACAGGGCCTGGGAGATACCGCCGAACAGCATGGCAGCCCCGAACAAGGCCAGTTTGCCGGCGGAGACGGAGAGCGATGTGCCCAGGACTGAGCCGAGGTTGAGCGTGGTCCCAAGGCCGCTCCCGGTCACGGTGCCAAACGCGGCCGCAGTTGCACTCTGGGTAGCGGTCGCCGCGCCCGCGCCTGCTGCTTCACCCGCGCCAGCCGCCGCGCCACCCGCCGCGCCGCCAAAGCCTGCGGTCAGGACTGCAGCAGTCACCAGCAGCAGGGCGCCGATGATGATCTTGCCAGTGCCGCGCCCGCCCGCGCCCTCAGCTGCCGCCACGAGGTGCATCTCGCCGCCCAGGTTCACGCCCAGCTGCTCGCTGGGCAGGGATCGGCCCTTCTTCAGGGAGCCGCGCACGACGCGCCAGCTGCGGCTGCGGATGGCCTCCTCGAAGCCCGGAAGCTGCATGTTCAGCGCGTGGATGGCCTCGGCCGGCGTGCGCACCGCGAGGGTGAAGGGACCGCCGAACTGCTTCCGCATGGGCCCGTGCAGGTGGATGGTGTTCATGCGGGCACCGCCGGCGGCCGCAGCACTGCCACCAGCGAGGCGCGCAGGAAGCCCAGGCTCTCCCGCTGCACAAGGCAGTTGCGCTTGTGGTGAAGGATGGTGCCGTCGCCCAGGTAGACGCCCGCATGGTTGGGGGTCCGCTTCGGGCTGCCGAAGGAGAACAACAGGCCGTCGCCGCGCTGGATCTGCTCCTCGCCCACATGGGTGAAGCCGGCCCGCTTATAGCCGTCGACATAGGCCATCTTGTCGTCCAGCTCCCAATCCTGGTCGCGCGCCACGTCCGGAATCTCGAGGCCCATCTCCAGTGCGTACCAGTCCCGCACCAGGGCGAAGCAGTCCCCGCAGCCGTCCGTGCCGCTCGGGCCCCACCGGAAGTCGCGGGGCATGATCGGCGGGCGCGCCACACCCTCGCCCCAGAAGAAGGGCTCACCCGGCTTGCCATTGACCACCAGCACCAGGCCCCAGGGAATGCCCATGGCGAGGCACTGTTCTTGATCGGCGCGGGAGGGGTGGTCGAAGCCGTTCTCGTTGTGGCTATGGACCACGGCCAACACCTCGCCGGCGGCGGCGCGCGCGGCGACGCAGCGCGGCATGACGAAGAACGCCTCCGGCTCATCGCTGAGGTTGGGCTGCGGCTCATAGCCGCGGGCGGTCACGATGCCGCAGCTCTCCTTCGGGTAGCGCGTGGCGGCGTCAGCCTTGATGGCTGCGATGATGTCGGCCGAGAACATCAGAACCTCACCTTACCCACCCCGGGGAAGGCGCTCATCGGCAGCGGGGTGGATGTGCCGTAGCGCGCTCGGCAGCCGAGCAGGGAGCGGGAGCACTTGTCCTGGGCCGCGGTGGTCGTCGGCTGGTTAGCAGAGTCGAACATCTCCGAGCCCGCGTAGGGGCAGGAGCCGTATTCGAAGCTGCTGCCGTTCCAGTACCGGTAGTCGAAATCGCATACGTCGCGGATCACCTGGCGCGCGGGCAGGCGCTGGCCCTGGATGTCCAGCGGCGAGACGCATTCGAGGGCAGCCTCGATGCCGGGCGAGTGCCGGGATACCCGGTCGATGTAGAATTCCTCGGGCCCATAGAAGTCGGTGGGGTCGGCGTCTGGCCCGTCATCCAGCGCGCCGCGGAACACCTGCTTGCGGCTGACCTTGCATCCCTTCAGATCCTTGTAGGTGACGAGCAGGGCGGTCATCAGGGCGTTCTGGTCAGGGATCACCACCGTGACGCGCGGCACGGCGCCGCGCCCGGTCTTCTCCATCCCCTCCAGGCGCAGAGGCAGCGGCGAGTAGACGAGCCCGCCGAAGCTGACGCTGCCCACCTTGGCGCCAGGCGCAAACTCGATGGGGGTGGCCGAGAAGGCCTGAGCCCCAAAGGTAATGCTGGTCCGCGCCCAGGACACACCGCTGTCGGTAGCGGCCGAGCCGGCTGAATAGGGCGTGGTAACGATCCCGTAGATGATGTGGGTGGTGTTCGGCGGCACCTGGCCCGAGACTGACACCAGGGCGAAATTCTTGAAATCGCGCCCGATATTGGGGAGGTCGGTCAGGCCAGCCCAGAGGCTGCGCTGGGTGGTGAGGAGGGTGGCGCCATTCCAGAACTCCACGGACACGCAGGCGCGGCAGCGGTAAGCGAGCAGGCGCGCCTGGGCCTGGAAGAAGAAGCCCGAATTGACCTGGAACGGGCTCGCCCACCAGATGCCGCGCTCCTCGTCGGCAGGGATGCTCGCCCACTGGGCGACGCCGTTGCCCTCGTCGAGGACGCAACCAGGATTGCTGGCGCCCCAGGCATTCGTGGCCGTGTCGAAGATTGCGGGGTTGTAGGGCGGCGCACCATACGACCAGCCGGTGACATTGGCCTTCGGCGAGGGATTCCAGATGCCATTGCTGCCCGGGCCACCCACCGGCCCCGGGGTCCAGCGCCGCACGCCACCGCCGTACTTGGTGATGTCCAGCTCGTAGAGGTCGATGAGGGCCTGGCCGGCCAGCTCCTGGGCGCGGCGATGACGGACAGCCATCAGCTGGGGCTCCAATCACGGGTGAGGGCGGCGGTGACCTGCCAGCGGTCAGGGCCCAGCTGCCGGCCCGCCCAGCGCTCGCAGATCCATCGCCGCATGAGCTCGTTGGGCTGTTGCCACCAGAAGGGCTGGTAGCCACCACGCCCGCGCAGGAAGCCGAGGATGGCGTCCTTCTCCGCGGCGTAGATGTTCGAGAAGCTGAGGTTCACGTTCATCGTCACGTGGTTCAGGCCCTTGGGCGACCGCATGACGTAGCCGTCGTTGAAACGGTGCTTCACGAGCTCGGGGGCCTCGTCGCCCTCCACCGGAGCGTCGGGCGATCGCGGCGGCTGCCACACCGGCTGGGTGCCGATGTAGCTGGGCGTGGCCCCGCTCCAGGTGGCGGTGCCATCCGGGTAGATCGTAACGGGGCCAATGTTGACGGTCATGGCGGGGCGGGGTCTCCGTCTCCGTCATGGTCGCGGGCTATCAGGGGGCGCAAGGCCCGCTGGTGGCTCCGACTTATGTGCAGAAAATGCAAAAAAGCCCCGGAGCGAAGAGGCTCCGGGGCTCTGGGTCAGAAGGCCTTGGGCAGGCCAGCGTCCTTCAGGATCTTGTTTGCCGTTCCCTTGGTTTTGACGTCATGGGAAACGGCGAAGGTCTGGTTGGTGGCGGGATTACGCCAAATGCTGTGGCTTCCTTTTCCGGGACGCTCGAACTGACATCCAGCGTCCTTTAGAAGCTTCTCGATCTGCCGATCATAGCTCGCCATTGGCGGCGGCCTATCAGGCAGCCATCGGCATCTCCGCCGACATCTGCATCATGCCGGCAGGCGCGGTGTCGCCATTGATCTCGCGCAGATCAGCGACCACGGCCTGGACCTTCTTATACAAGCGGTCCAGCGTGGGCGCCTCGGCGTTGACACCCGGATAGGAGCACTCCGACACCCACCACATGTTGGCCTCGCTATCAAACTCGGCCTTGAAGGTGACGGTTGCGGCTTTGGTCTCCGTAGACATGCTAGTTTTTCCCTTTCTGAGGCGCATGTGTGCATCCCCGCGTTGGAAAATCAATGCTCGCATAACGCAGCAAAATTGAGGCCGGGCGAGCGATGTGCTCGCACGACCTTCACATTTCAATGTCGCAGTTAGCATGCGGTTGATTCATCGCGGAAATCGCGATGCGCTGGGACGGCACGCAAAATTTCATGATGTGAAAAATGCAGGGCCGCGTCGTCCGAGGGCGACAGCTGGAATCCAATCCGGGGAGGAAAACAGAGCAGACTGTTTCGGAACAAATATAGAACGATAAGGCAGAAATGTCAACAAAATAGCCCCCCAGCCATCACTGGCTGAGGGGCTTCTTGTCGTCTGGGGCCGAGTTAACGGTCCCAGTCGGGCGCGGGCTCCATGGCCCAGCGGACGAGTTCACGCGTGCCTTCCGGCAGCGCGTGGACGGCCGACGCCGGCACGGTGAGTTCCTGCTCGTCGCAGGAGATCAGGATCATGTCGGGAAGGTCGGGGTGTGGGCCCAGCATCTGCACGAAGCGGGGGCCGGCGGCGCTCGCCCACAGGCCCTCGCGGGCCGCAGGCGGGCGTGTCATCCCTCGATCCTCGAGGTGATGGTCACCCTGCCGAGGATCCGGAGCTCGCCGCCATCCAGGGGGATGGGCAGGCCAGCTACCAGGTTATTGGTCACGGCACGGGGCCAGACCAGCTGCGCCGCCTGGGGCGGCACATCGCCGAGGAACGAGAGACGGACGGTGTCCTTCTCGATCGTCAGCAGCCGGAGCGTGAGCTCGCGGCGGTGCAGGTCGTCTCGGCGCTCGACCACCACCAGCTGCCCGTCATCGACAGGGCCGAGGGAGATGCCGACCATGGCGCCTGGCCGCGCCCGGGAACCGACATGGTGGTCGGTCACGAGCATGGCGGCCTGGGCGTCGAAGCCGGGCACGATGGCCAGAACGCCGAAGTTCGCGTTCGAGTGGGCCTCCGTCTCCCAGACGCCGGCACGGAGCATGTCCGTTACCGGCAGCACGTCAGCGGCCCGGAAGGCTCGGGGTGCGGGCTCATCCTCTGGCTCCTCGGGTAGAGGGGCCGTGGGCTCCCTGACGGTGCGGGGGCGGCCGCCGAGCTTCCCGTTTTCACGGGAGGTCTCGCGTCTCCTTTCGGAGCAGGGCGGCTTCTCGGCCTGGCGCGGCATCCGCGCGATGACCAGGTCAGTTTCCTCGAGGACAGCGACCTTGAGGGTCTTGCCATCAGAGGTCCTGAGCAGGGCCTCGTCTCCGGGCATGAGCGGGCCTTCGCGCTTGCGCGTAGGGCGCGCGCGCGTATACGTTTCGTGGGTCTCCACGAGACGCTCCTTTCAGTAATGTTGGAAGGAACGGGCCAGTTGGGTGGCAATTACCTAACTGGCCCAACTAATAATATATCAAAATAAATCTAATTTATCAATTCAATAGAACGTTTATCTCAAATAAATCTGAATTGTAAGAGGGTTGGAATGACGGTCCGTTATCTATTACTGCTTTGTGTGGCTCTCATGGGCTGCGTTCCCACTGCCCCGCAACCTGTCATGCCACGAACCGGTGCCGCAAACCCAACTTGGCGTCACGAATGCCGGCAAGATCGCATCCTCGATCGGCAAACGTGCGCGATCGAAGTGCGCGATGTCGGCTTCGCCTGGCTGAGCTTAGTGCTGCGGCCCGGAGGCGCGTTGATCGGCACCAGTATTCAGTGGCCTGAGACCTGGAGGGCGCGGATCGTCGGCACTGGTGAGGTGTTTGCGGGCAGGTGCTTCGAGGAGTCGCTGTGCATGGCACCTCAGCCCTTCACAGTAGCGGCCATCCGCGAATTACGAGGCGGCGGCAGTGTCATTCTAGAAGTAGGGCCCCACAACGGGACGATTTCCAGTGCGGGCTTCAGCGAAGCACTGTCTGCCGCCTCTGCCAATGACAGAGCTTTCGCTCAGCTGGACCGGCCAATCGATCCTCCCAGTGCCGCGACACGCCAAGGCAGACCCACGCCGCGCAGAAACTGAAACATTTGCTTGCTTGCAATCAAGATAGCAGACCGTAAGGTGCCTTTGCCTGCGGTCGGAGGGGTCGCAGGACTTCCGAGGCGGCGCTCAGTTTGGGGCGCCGCCTTACCCCCCGCTCAGATCGGGTTGAACATCCCACCCACTCGCTGCTCCTCAAGCATCTGTTGGGTCTGCTGCTCCGCGACCGCGCGACGGATCTCCTTCGAGATCATGCGTGCCTGCTCGGGGGAGGTCTGCGCGCCAGCCCCGTGATTGTTGACGTTGACGTAGATGTCGCCGCCTCCACCTCCGCCGGAGGACGCCACGCCAAGGCTGCCGTTGGCCATGCGGCGCAGCGGCAGGATGGCATCACCGTCCCCAGCCTCACCGGCCAGCGCGCGGCCGCCGCTGGGTAGGGCGAACATGGTGGCGTGCTCGACGACCTGACCCGTGCCGTCCGTCATGCCGCCCTGGGCGAAGGGCAGGATGCTGCGGAAGAAGCTCCAGAGCCCACTGCTGCCACTGGAGCCGGACGAGCTGTCGCCTGCCGGCGCCCGGCTGCCCGAGGAGCCGCTGCCGAACATGCTGCCCCCCACATACTCGAACAGCTGCTCGCCCCATTTGCTGCTGGCCTGGCGGAAGAAGGTGCTGGCCACCTGTGCGGTCAGCTGCGCGAAGATCTCGCGGGCATTGCCGCCGCGGAGGATGAGCTGCTCCAGGGCTTGGGCGCCGGCTTGGCCCATTCCCACGAATGCCTGGCGTAGCTGCTCCGTCTCGCGCAGCATCCGCTGCATTTCGGAGCCGCGGTCGGCGAGGTTGGAGGCCCGGAGGATATCTTCCTCGGTGCCGCCGGCTTCTCGAGCTGTGCGCACGGCTCGGGATCGGTTGGCATAGGCCTCTCGGTTGTTGGAGGTGTACCACCACGGGGCAGCATCCTCCTCCCGGTTATCCAAGGTCCGCTGCTGCATCGTGAGGTCTGCGCGCAGCTGAAATTGGGACCGTGATTGGGCCTGGCGCTCGTACAGGCCGCCTCCCTCTGCGCTGCCAATGCCCAGCACTGCCAGTCGAGCGCGAAGCGCGCGCTGTTCTTCCAGACTCGCGCCCTGCATCGCGCCACGCAGCTGCGTCTCCTCCCGAAGCTGCCTTTGCCGTGCTTGAATGAGCTCGCGCTCCAAGGGAGTTGCCGCAGTTAGTGCCTCAGTCTGCTCACGGTAGGCACGAATGGCGTCCAGCAAGGTTCGATCGAACTGTTGCATGATGCCACGGCGTTCGCTGCTCGATGCGTCCCTCAGGAAACTGTCAAAGCTGCCTTCCAAGCTGTTCTGGGACAGCCGCTCAGCCTGGGACCGTGCGCTGAAGTCCATCGCGCGAGCACCATACTGACGCCCGTAAAGCCATGCGAGGCCTTGCTGGGTGGGGTCGATGAAGCCACCAATCGCAGCCTGCCGCACATCACCACGGGGATCGGCTTCCCCAGGGCGCACAATTGCTTGGGCGGTAACGTTGATTTCCGGGAGCATCCCCGGCGCAGTTGGCAGCGGTGGCCCTACACTCGGCCGAGCTTGGGTACCGAAGTCGGCCATTCGGCCCGTGGCAGGCGGCAAGGCCCCACGCAGTGCATGCCACGGGTTACTTACCATGCGGCCCCTCTCGGGATCCCACACGTAAGGTCCAGCATCTTCTGGCCGCCTGGGATAGCTGCTGCCCAGGGCCGGCCGACCCGGCATAGCATTGTAGCGTGTGGCTGAGTCACCGAGTGCATCTGTGGCGCCGGCCGCCGGAAGAACTCCAGGTACAGGCGCGCCGGGGGCGTAGATGTTCAAACGCTGGCGCGCGTCGGCTTGGAATGCTTGCGCCTGCTCGATGCTGAGGCCCAGCTGCCGCACATACGGCGCATCGGTCAGAAGCATGTTAGAGGCATTCGTGGCTCGCACGACACCCAGAGCGGAGTTGCGCAAAGCCTCATTGGTGGCACGCTCGAGATCGGTCACGGCCGAGGTCAGTGCACGCAGCGCCTCGGTGTTGGCCAGAACCGGATCCCGTGTGTCATTCATCACCCGGTCCCGGGTGCTCTCGTAGATGTTCGAGAGGCGATTCTGCGGGTTCACGTCGATAAGCCGTGACCGCTGATCTTCCGTAAAACGCAGATTGCGTGTGGCCTGGGCCTGCCGCTGCTCGGTGCGCGCCCTCTGATCACGATCGATGTCATCGGCTGCCGCTTGTAGCGCCCGTGCTTGGTCCTCCAGACCAGTGTACTGCTGCCGGATGCGCAGCACGGCCTGGGCGATGAGCTGGGCTTTTTGCTGCGCCTCCTGGTCGGTGAGCACCTCTGTGCCCTGGATGCCCAGGCGAGCAGGGTCCAGGCCGAAGAGGTCGCTCCGGCTGCCGGCGCCGGCTGTCACGCGGCGGGTCATATCCCGGTCGTCGTAGCCGCGGCCGTCGCGCTGAAAGGCGTTGCTGTTGAGGGCGTCGATCCGGCGCTGCAGGGCTTCACTGGCCCACCCCTGATCCCGGCTGCGCAGGCGGTCCATGATCGCGCTGGGCGACATGCGCTCCATGCCCGCGACGTCGATGTTGCCGAAGCCCTGGAGGGCCGGGATCATCATGCGCTGCAGTTGCTGCTGCACATCGGTCATGGCGCCCTGGGCGATCAGGGTGTCGCTGTCGAGATCCCAGTTAACCGTGCGCTGGAGATCTGGGTTCCGGCGCATGTCGGTCCGCGGCGCGTACTGCCCCCGATAAGCCTGGAAGCGGTTCCAGTAGTAGCGGCCCTCGGCCCCGAAGTTGAAGTTCCGGTTGAGCCATCCGGTGTCCCGCCTGGCCTCATCCTCCTGCTGGAAGCGCAGCAGGATGTCGGACTGGGCCGCGCCATAGAGGTCGCTGTTCCGGTAGGCCTCCATCTCCTCGTTCAGCTGGTCGGGGCCGCGCACCTGGGACCCGAGGCCCAGCTGGTTGCGCACCGCGCCGCGGAATGCCTGGCCCCAGCTGCCCTGCCGCCAGCGCACGGTACCATCCGGCTGAACTTCCATACGGAAGGCATCGCCGTTGGAGGTCTGGCCCGATGCGCGGCGCTGGCGCAGCACGGAGGGCCGCTCCGCGCCACCACCCAGCCAGTTCGGGACCGCATCCTCCCAGAAGTCGCCGTAGTTGCGCTCGAGGTCTTCGCGCTCCGCGATCTGGTTGCGGAGGGTGGCGTCCCGCTCGGAGATCGATCCCCGCACCCGAAGGGTCAGCGGGCTGATGACGCCCTCCTGGGCGCGCCGGGCGCGCTGCTCTGAGGTGACATAGGCGTCGTTGTTCAGGGCGGCCAGGCTCGAGATGCTCTGCGGGCCCAGGACAGCGAACACCTCGTCATTCCGAAGCCCGTCCGCGCGCCGGCCGCGCATCGCCTGGACGAATTCGCGCAGCACCGCCGCTCCGTCATCAGGGGAACGGCCGTCCACATTGACCCCGTACTCGCGCAGGACGCGCCGCGCGCGCTCGCCAGCCACCGAGGTGCCTTCCAGCGCCTGGGTGATGCGCTGCAGGCTGGACACGGTCTCGTAGGAGTTGAGCCCGATTTGGCGGCTGGCCCGCACGAACTCATCGATGCCCGAGGCCGTGGTGCCGAACAGGTCGCCCGCGGCGCGCAGCTGGCCCAGGGCGGTGGTCAGCTCCGTGGTGGTGGTGCGGAAGGTGCCGACCTCGCGGGAGAGCGTCTGGATCCGGTTGATGAGAGCATCCAGGCCCGTGCCCGCCTGGCGTAGCATGCTGTCGGTCAGATGCGCCTGGCTGGCGAGATCCCGGAGAGCCTTGCTGCTGTCGTTGCTGGTCTCGGCCATCTGCCGGAAGGCGGCCTGGGTGCTGCCGGCGCCCCGGGTGAGCTTGTCCAGCTCCTGGGTCGCCGTGACGGCCTGGGAGCTGTCGATCGCAAAGGCGAGCGCGGCAATGTCCTGCATCAGTGCGGCTCCTCGGAGCGAATGGCCTTCAGCCATGCATGGTCAAGGACCGTGACCAGTGTGAAGTCGCGCTGCGTCATCCGCTGGCCGGTCAGCTGGCTCCACGCCAGAATCTCGGTGGCAGGCAGCGGCAACGGCACGCCCTGGGAGAAGGGGCGCCGGTTGCAGAGGTCACGGAATGCAGGGAGCGCGAAATGCAGCTCGGGCGGCGGCGGCGGCAGATCCAGCTCTGGCACGGCCGCGCCGGAGCGCTGCGCGGCCAGCAGGTGGTCGCGCAGGGTGCCGCCGGCCTTCTGGGGCGCTTCGAGCTTGAAGGCCCGCTCACCCCAGTGGCGCGCGGCCGATGTTACTCGGGAAAAAAATGGGCATCGCTCTGCATGAAGGCGCGCGCGCCCGGCCGCAGCCACGCGAAGCGGGGGTCGCTCCAGAGCTTCACCGCGTTGTCGTAGGTGCAGGGGAACTCCACCCCGTCCACCATCATCGGCGGCCAAGCCTTGGTGCAGCGCGCCATATGCTCGGCCATCAGTTTGTCTTCCTGCTCCGTGCTCACGCGGGCATTGGACTGCTCGATGAGCAGGCGTGCCTCGGTGGCGCGGCGCACGGAATCCCGGAAGATGTCGGCGGCGGCGCCGACCAGCAGGAAGCCGAAGGTCTGGCCGTCGGGCAGCTTCATCTGGGCGCCGGTCTTCGGGTTGATGGGGTGCCACCAGCGGCCCTCTTCGGACGCGGTCAGGGTGTCGAGCTTGTTCAGGTCGAACATGAGGAACCTCGGGGTAGGGGCAGGGGAAGGGGGGAAGCTCGCCTTACAGCGAGCTGTCCTGGACCAGGATGGTGGTGGCCTCGTAGGCGCCGGCGGTGAGCTGCTCGAGCGCCTGGAAGCGGAAGCTCTGCATCAGCTGCATCGGGCCATCCGACTGCTGCAGGCCGGTGATGCGACAGCGCGGCATGACGAAAGCCATGAAGTGCGAGTTCACGCTGGGATCGCTCTTCAGGTAGAGCGCCAGCTCGAACTCCAGCTCATTGGCCTGCATGCCGACCAGGGCGTCGCTCTGCAGGTACATGGATCCGGAACCCTGCACGCTCACGGGGCCGCTGAAGATGTCAGGCAGGCGGTTGTCCCCCACGACCGGATCGCCACCCGTCTGGGCCTGAATCTGGAAATTCAGCGAGGTGATGATGGCGATATCGGCGCCGTTGAGGCGCACGGTGCCGGTGTTGCCGGCCACGCTGGCGACGGTGCTGGCGGCCGTGGGCGAGGTGAAGTAGGGGCTCGGCCCCTCGTCCTTCTTCTCCCGGGTCAGCATCTGCGCGCTGAACTGGGTCATGCCGGTGGCGGGCATGTTGATGCCCACCGTCTGCACGACGCCGTCCTCGTAGACCTTCACGGTCGGGGTCGCGAGATCCGACTGATAGTCCTCGATCGTGTAGTAGGGCACCACCTGACCGCTGGCCGGGATGAAGGTGCTCTTGCCGACCGCGACCACCGTCACGCTGTCGCCCGCCGCCTTGGACGCGACGGTCTCGTTCCCCGTGCCGGCGACGGTCATCACCGTGGCGGTGAGGCCGATGATCCGGTAGTTCCTGGCGTTGTTCGCCGTGGCCGTGGTGGTGAAGCCCGAGAAGCGCACCACCATGCCGATGCGGAAGCCGTCGGTGATCCAGGAGCCCGCCGCGCGCGTGAAGGTGCCCGGAGGCCCAGCAGCGGCCGTGACGCCGGTGTTCGCGGTCGTGCTGCCCGACACGGCGAATTGCCTGCGCAGGATGCCCTCGAAGAAGGGCGTCTGCGCGCCGGGCGCGAGCGTGCTGGAATAGGCGAAGGAACCGCGGCCAGGGCCGTTGCGCGTCTCACGCACCTGCTGGCTGAGCAGCAGCTCCGGCGAAGTGAAATTGTCGATATTGAAGTTCGGCTCGGCCGAGATCCGGCGCAGGATCGCGCCCGCATTGGTGGCCGCCCGCGTCTTGAGAGCGGTCTGGCGACCGATGCTGATCCGGCGGTTCAGACCGCGACCCAGACTGCCCGACATGCCTATCTCCTATGGCTAAGCGGCCCCACTCACTCCGTCATGGTCGAAGGAGGGGCATCCTCGGCAAGGGGCTGTTCGGCGCCTTCATCGCGCTCGGGCGCGACGCCAGGGATCGCCGCGCCGGCCACGGCCAGCAGCACGTCGTCGGCCAGCGGGTCGGCCGCCGGATCGTTGTCCTCGGTGACCTCCACCTCGCCCAGAGCGACGTGCTTCTGGAAGTCGTCCATGGCGATGCCACGTTCGTCGCACATCGCCTCGGCGTGGAAGGTCTCGCCCTCGTAGAAGCTCCAGCGACCCTCACGGAAATAGCTCTTGATCATGACGATCACTGCGGCGGCTCCTCGTAAAACCAGCTGATGGCCACGGGCTGAGTGCGCCAGCCGGCGGTGACGAAGTCAGGCGGCAGCCCGACATTGGTGATGGTGATCTTCACCGGGCCGTCCGCGATGTCCGGGCTGCCACGCGGGAAGAAGTCGCGGATGGCCAGTGCCCGAGAATAGGCGGGGCGCAGGCCCTCATCGGCCGGGTGCTTGACCAGGATGGTGTAGCTGCCGCGCCAGAGGTGCGGCGTGACCTGGAAGCTGCCCATGGGCGAGACGTCGCGGCCCGTCATCCTGGTGGAGATCCACGGCTTGCCCGTGCGAGGCTCGAATGCCATGCCTTCCCACTGCACCAGCGGCTCATTAGCCAGCAGCTTCACGCGGTTCTCGAAGGCGCGCTGGATGCGCAGCAGGGTATCGCTCATGTCCGCTGTCCGGTGGTGATGGCGGTCACGACCGCCTCGGCGATGGCAGGAATTTCGGCCACGGTCTGGGCCACCATGCCGGCGCCGCTGACGCTGGTGGTGTTGCCGTCCTGGCGTTCGATCTCGCGGCCGTATTCGACCGGGCGCGCGTAGATGACCGGGTTCACGATGCGCAACGTCTCGCCCAGCTGGGCATCCTGCACGGCGAGGGTCTGCTGCCCGGCCGGGCCAGCGCCCTGGGCTTTCTCCTGCGCCAGGCGCTCGAGCATTTTGGTGGCCTTCTCGCCGTCGGCCGGCAGGGCCTCGCGGATGGCCGGCATTTCCTCGCCGTCGCGCTGGATCTGCCAGTTGGCGCGCAGCCAGCCAGTGTCCACCGGTGTCAGCTCCTGCACCCGGCTGAGGCCCTCGAGCCCGATCATCACGAAAGCGACGCGGCCGCGCTCCTTGGCCTTGGCCACGAAGGCACCGACAGAGACGGCGAAGTCGTCCGCCATCAGCCTGCCCGCCGTGCCTGGATGATGTAGCCGATGGCAAAGCCGAACTCAGCGCTGGTGCGCACGGCGACGATGACGCCGTCCATCTGCCCGGCCGCCGCATCCTCAGTGAAAAAGATCTGGTCCTGTGGGGCGGGAGGCTTGGGGCAGTCCTCGGCTGCCACCAGCACCTGGCGATCGCTGGCCAGGATCATCTCCCCATCGATGAGGCGGAGGGGGTAGCTTTCGACATTGCCTTTGGTGCGGCGGTCGCTGGTGAAGCCGAAGCCCACGACCGTCTCACCGTTCGCCAGCGGGCCCGCCAGTGGCACGCTCAGCGGCAGCTCCACTTGGCCGTTGATCTCGATGGGGGTCTCCGCGCTGACGCGGGGCCAGGGCAGCGTGCCGCCCACCCAGATTTCGTCCCCGGTCAGGAAGCGACCATCCAGCCGCGCCGCGCGCAGGCGCAGCGTCGTCGCGCCCTGGGCGTGGGCACCGTCGACGACGGCGCCATCCACCGCCGGCGGGTGCCGCAGCTGGTCCATGCCGCCGCCTGACTGCGTCACGGTGCGGATCAGCACCGGGATGCCGCGGCGCGCCAGCTGAAGTCGCAGCATGCGCCGCGCCATTCGAACCTGGGGGTTCATACCAGGAAGACCGCGCGCAGCGGCTCCAGCAGGGCCCTGGCGGCCGGAGGCAGAGATCCCGCACCGCCCGCATGCGCGCTGAAGCTGTACAGGCCCGCGGACTGGGTGCCGCCCGCGTTCTGGTCGTAGGCGGGCGCGTCTGCCATGGCCTGGGCGGTCAGCAGCGTGGCCATCTGCACGCTGTTCGGCACCGGAGCTTCGGTGGTGTAGGTCACCTCGACCTCACCGGAGAACGGCAGGCCATCCTTTCGAGCCAGCACTGAGCCACCCATGCGTTTCACCAGCTCGATCGGCGCGCCGTCCTGGGTCGCCGAGATGATGCTCGCCACGGGTGTGGCACGCGGCGTCATGATCGGCGCCGCAGCCCACTTGCTTTCGGTGCGCTGGCCGGGCGCGAAGTCCCGGCAGCAGAAATCCTCGACGGCGCTACTGGCGCGCAGCAGCGCGGCATACAGATCGGCCTGACGGCTGGCGTCAGGCGATACCTCACTCAGGAAGTCCTGAAGCTGCTGCAGCGTGGCGTAGGGCGCGAGGGGCACGGGTTACCGCTTCGCCGGCTGCTTGGTCTGCTTGCTGCCGTCCGTCTGCTCGGTGGCCGGCGGCTCCTTGGCGGGCTCCTCCGACGGCGCGGGCGGCGGGGCCGGCGGCGGTTGTTCGGTCGCCTCCTTGGCCTGGCGCTCAGCATCGGCGGTGCGGAGCGCCAAGGCCACAGCCTCGGCCGCATCAGCACGTTCACCCGCGAGGCGGGCGAACTCCTTGAAGGTGACGACCTCTGCCTCCAGGGCCTTGATCCTGGCGAGCGCGACGGGCGGGAGGCTGTCCTCCACCTGTGCGGTCATGCCCTCAGCAAGCTCGATGGTCTGGTAGCCGGCGCCCAGGAGCGCGGCGTGGATGTTGGAGCCGGCCTCGAACTCGAACGCGCCATCTTCCCCGACCTCGATCTGGCCGTGATCGCAGGCGAACTGGCGGATGGGCGGCTTGGTGATGAATTTCGGCATTGGGACGATCCCTGTCCTGGGGCTTGAACGACAAAAGGCCCCCAGCTAGGCTGGGAGCCTCAAGTCGCCACGAAATATTAGGTGGGCGCGCCGATGTTGGTCAGCACGGCCTGCGCAGGCGGGAAGTAGCACTGCAGAACCTGATCCGTGTACACGCCGAAATCTTTCCGGCGCGTAATCTGCGGATACACGATCTGGTGGTAGTCCGCGCGGCACAGGACGCGATTCAACTGATCGACGCCCGGCAGTTCATACGGAAGACTGTCCGTCTCGAACAGGATGGTGCCCGGGGGCACGTCCGGGTGCAGCTCGATCGCGACCTCCTCGGACCCGCCCATGGCGAACGGATTCGTGTAGCCGCGCACCTTGGCGCTCAGCAGGACCCCGCGCTGGTCGCTGTTCCAGGTGAAGCGCTGCGTGCTGGAACTGGTGCCCAGCAGGCCCAGGGTACGGAAGCTGTTCAGCTCCCGGCCACTCACCAGCATGCGCGTGGGGCTCATGCGATGCGTGTTCCAGTACCACAGCAGCACCGCGTCGATCTCCTTGATGCCACCGGCACCATCGGAGGTCAGAGGCGTGCCCAGGCCGCCGGCGCCGTTCGGCATCGTGTACCAGTAGGCACCGCTGCCGCTCGCCGCCACCAGGCCGAAGTAGCCGTCGTGGACCAGCTGGTTCTGGCTGCGGTCGTTGGTCAGCAGGTCCGCGGGCAGGGCGGGCTCGGTGCCGGCCGGGAAGTTCAGCAGCTTCGTCGCGCTGTTGGTCGTCACGTCCATGAGGTACATGGTCGAGGCGTTGGCGCCCATGAACCAGGCGTAGGCCACGGCGCCCTTCACGGGCGTGCAGCTGGCGCTGACCAGCGTGCTGCCCGCGCTGGCGGTCAGGTTCACCGCGGCCGAGGCCATCGAGAAGCCGCCGCCGAAGGTGTCGGTCGCGCCATTGCCCGTGGTGCGGGTCAGCAGCGCCACGACTTCACCCGCCTTGGCGCGGTTGTAGCCCTCGAGGGTAAGCGCGCAGACGCGCACATTGACGACCGTGGTGTTGGCGATGTTGCCGCCCGTCGTCTGCGCGATCGCCAGACCGACCGGCTGACCCAGGCCCCAGGTGCCCAGGCCGCCGAGCAGCACGCGCTCCTCGCCGATCATCAGGGCATTCAGGTTGGACTGCACCGCGCGGGCCTCGGGGTCATCGAACCCGTTGGCGGCGCGCTGCGCCTCGGCCGTCACGTAGCTGTCGATGCCCAGCGTGCGGAAGGAGGCCATGTACTCCTTGACCGACACGGCCTGGATCTGACCGCGGTTGCCTTCGGACACGCCGATGGAGGCACGGCCGGTGTTGACCCCGGTGATGGCACGCCAGTTCGCCTGGATGCCGGTGCCGCCGCCGACGCGCGGCAGGCGGTTCCGGATGGGGGTCAGCTTCGGGTAGAACAGCTTCGCCGGGGCTTCCAGGCTGAAGGCCGTCAGGCCCGTGAGCTGGTTGCCGCTCTGGACGAAGGTCTTCTGCAGGTTGTCGCCCGTGGCCGCCTTGGACAGGGCTTCGCGCAGAGCGTCCATCGCTTCTGCGGAGATCTGATTGGGATTCATTTCCGATGACGCTCGAGCCCCCTCGGGGGGCCAACGCCGCCTCGTCCCTAGGCGTGGAATACGGGACGTAAGCTGGCCGCAAGGGCCACGACACCGGATGCGAAAATGCCCCAGGAGCCATCTGCTACCTAGGGCATTTCAGAGTATCAGCACGCGGTCTAGAGGAAATCAGACCGCGAAATGAGATTTAATTCGCGGCGGGCAGCTCGATCGGCGGGGCCCGGAGTGCCAGGAAGACCGCGGCGCGCTCACGTTCGGTGGGCGACATCTTCGCCAGCTCCTCCAGCGTCTTTTCGTTGGCCGTCTTCGCCAGCGGCTCACCACCGCCATCGGCCGCCTTGGAGACAGGCACGACCCGGGCAGCGGGCGCATTCGCCGGCAGGACAGGCGGCGCCTGGAGCACAGGGGCAGGGGCGGGCGCGGGGGCTGCAGCCGGGCGGGCCTTGGCCAGGAAGGCGGCGGCCGTTTTCGCCAGTTCGCCGGTCTTGGCCGCCAGGGCCATTTCGGGCTCGCGGGCCTTGGGCTTCTTCTTGCCCTCGTCTCCCTCCTTGCCGGTGGGCGGCGCGGACCCGGGCTTGGCGTCGGCCTCGGCGCCGGGCTTGTCGCCGTCGCCTTCATCACCCTTGGCGGGCGGTTCCTTCTCGCCAGTGGGTGCGCCCTCGTCCTCGCCCTCACCCGCACCATCCTCGGGCTCGAGTTCGCTGTCCTCACCCTCACCCTCGTCCTCGCCTTCCTCGGCCGCATGCAGCTGGGCCAGGTGGTCGGCGTGAGTCGTGATCAGCGCGCCGGCTTCGGCGATCTGGGAAAGCATCTGCTGGACATCCTCCGGCAGCTCCTGGCCACCGGCCTCCAGCACCGCACCGGCCGTGGTCATGGTGGCCACGCCCATGCGGGCCATGTTCATGATGGGGTTGTCGTCGCCACCGCCCTCGGCGGCACCTTCACCCTCGCCAGCGCCATCGCCAGCACCTTCGCCGCCGCCCGGTTCACCACCGCCATCCCCACCCTCGGCCTCTTCGAAGGCCTTCAGCAGGCGGTCGGTATCGACGCCCAGCAGCGCCAGCGCGGCCAGCGCCTCGTCCTGACCCTCCTGGGTCGCCTCGACCGGATCGCGCAGCCAGCGCATGCCGTCCTCGGCCAGGGAGTGCTTCAGCAGCTGCTCACCACCATCGAAGGCCACCTTGAACAGGCCCAGGCCCTCGCTGCGGGCTTCGTCCTCGCTGCCCGCCGGCGCGGCCTGCTCGGCGGCCATGAGGTTCAGCGCCACGCCCGCGATGTTCAGGCCGCACTTCAGCAGCTCCATCTTGCCGTCATCCGGCTTCGCGCCGCCCTTCATCAGGACGTAGCCGCCGTCCTCGACCACACCCACCGCCTTCACCATCTCGTCGAAGGTGCGGCCCAGGGTGCCGACATGGTCGGTCTGCTCGGGGGGCGAGACCACCAGGCCGGCGGCGCGGCCGGCGAACTGGTCGATGCTCTTGGCCAGCTGGTCGGCGGCATCGGTGGCGCCGCTCGCGACGATCTCGCTCGCGCTCGTCTTCAGCGCACCGATCAGGGTCTGGAAGTTCATGTGTCTGTCCTCTTTCCGAAGGGCGCTCTGCCCCGATTGCCGCTTCAGCGCCGCGAGCCTTGCCAGCATGGTTGAAAGACGCCTCTTCCTGGCAAGTGCCCGTGTGGCGGGCACTGCGAGGTCAGTGGCGGTGAGGCCGGAGAAGGCCCCGGCGGATTGCGTGAAGGTCACAGCTCCACTCCGAATCTCTCGCGGGCGATCTTCGCGGCGCGGCCGAACAGCTCCTCACCGGCCAGGCTGCCTGCGGTGCCGAGGGCGATGGCCCCGGGCACGCTGGCAGTGGCAAGGCCGGCGAAGCCGCCCAGGAACCCGCCGATACCCCGGCCGACTTCCTCGGCGCCGTCCCGCTGCGGCTGCTCGTAGGAGCCCGGTGCCTTCTCGCCCCGGGCGTCATAGGTCTTCCTGCCAGCGGCCTCGCCCGCTGCCGCGCCACCCACGCCACCCGCCACGCTGGCCAGCATGCCCAGCACGAAGCGGCCAGCGGTGCCGCCCAGCTTGATGCCCTTGGGGGCGTAGCGGTTGAACAGCTCCCAGGCCGCCTGACTGCCGACCGTGCCGCCGACCGTGGCGCCCAGGCGCACAGGCTCGAAGTAGCCGCGCTCGTCCTTGGCCGGCGGGGCGCCGGGCGCAGGGCGGCGCTGCGGGCCTGCGTCGGCCTCCTCACGGGCCGCACGCCCGCCGCCGCGCGGGGCGAACTCGCCCCCCTGACCGTCGCCCTTGCCGTGGCGGCTGATCTTCGCCTCATCGAAGCGGCGCGGCGCGGCGGCGCGAGCCTCGTCCAGGGCCTTGGCCAGTGGCCCGCCCGCCGCCTTGGCGAAGGGGTTCTTCGTGGGGCGGTTCGGCAGGCTGGCCGTCATCACGCTCCAGGTCTGCTCAGCCGCCAGTCGGCGCGCCTCGGCCGCGCTGTGGGTGCCGCGCAGCTCGTCGCGGAAGCTGTTGAACAGCGTCGCCGCTTCCTCGGTCAGGCGGTCGTTGTAGGCCATGAGCCGCTCGGTATCGGCATCAGGGCGGCCCCCGCGCGAGGACGCGCCGCGCCGCGACAACTCATTCCTGTACCGGGGGCGGAGATCCGCCTCGAGGCGCGAGAGGGTCTCGTCATCAAGCTCGCCGTGGGTGCGCGGGCTCGGGGCAGGGGCGTGTGTTGCAGGAGGCGTGCCCGGTGCGCTCTTGCTCATGCGGCGATCGATGATGCTGTCGATGCTGCTGTAGTTGCTGACCTGCCCCTTCTGGGAGGCCTTGCCGCCCAGCAGCCGCATGGCGCGGCGCAGGGCCTTGGCCTGCTCTGCGTCCTGGGGCGCAGGCAGGGTGCCGGCGAGCCCGCTCAGCTTGTCCTGCAGCGCCTTGGCGTCGAGGTTGTCGTTCAGGCGGCTGCCCGTGCCGAACAGCCCCTTATCGCCCACCAGCGCCTGGCGCATCTGATTGATGGTCAGGATCCGGCCCGGCTCACCCATGAGCTGGCCCAGGGCGCGGTAGAAGTCGCCGGCATGGGCGCCGACATTGTTGCCGATCTTCTCGGCTACCCGCTCCATCGAGGTCTTGAACTGGTCCCGGGTCGCCATGAGCGTGCGGGCGTCGTCCTTCGAGAGGGTGTTCTGCCCCCCGGTATGCTGGAAGGTCTCGCCGCCGATCTCCTCGCGCTTCACGGCGTCGCCGGACTTCAGCTTCCCGAACAGGGCGCTGGCGCGCGCCGCGGCTCCACCCTCGCCGCCGGCATTGCCACCGCCACCGCCTCCGCCGTCTCCGGAGGGGCCGCGATTGAACTGGCGGGTGATGTCGTCCACGGCGGCGCCGGTGGTGATCGGGATCTCGCTGCCATCGGCGCGCGTGATGCGCCCGGTGACGAAGGTCTCCTTGCCGTCCTTGCCCTTCAGGGTGATGCCCGTCAGCACCGCCTCGTTGGCGGCGCCCGGGTTGTAGATCCGGAAGAAGGCACCCGTGTTCTTGCGCGCGCTGTCGGCGGCGGAGAGCGGGTCATCCCGGAAGCGGCCCAGGCCACGCCAGTTGAGGTTCACACGGCCATCGGCCGAGTAGTCCAGCACGCCGGCGGCTGCACCGGCGGTCAGAATGGCGCCCTTGTTGCGCTTTGCCCAGTTCCAGGCGCCGCCTTCGCGCGTCGTCGTGCCCGTCGGGCCTTTGACCTGCTGCCCCAGCACCCAGCGCTCCACCTTGGCGCGGGCGTTGCGCGCGGCGGTGCCCCAATTGGCCGGGCCATCGCCCAGGAGGCGATTCACATAGGCGCTGGCGCCGCCGCGCAGCATGCGCACGTCGCGCTGCATGCTCTCCATGTAGGGAGCGATGCGGGCCGCCACTGCCTCCACCTGCCGCTGCACAGGGCCGCTGGTGCGGGTGCCGCTGATTCGGGCGGTCTCGGTGGCGACATCGTCCACCAGCTGGCGCACCCGGGCGCCGCGCTTCATGGCCTCGTCCACCAGGCGGGTGTTCTCCGCCAGCAGCGCGCGCTTCGTGGCGTCGTCGCGCAGCTCCTTCAGCCGGGCTGGGGAGGGCAGCCCCTCGAGGAAGCTGCCCTGCTTGAAGGGGTTGCGGGGGCGCAGCGCGTCGCGCACCTCGTCGCTGGCCTCGGCCAGGGCGCTGTGGAAGCCGCCGCCGGCCGGGTCGAGGCGGGACGCGTGGTTCGCGGTGCGCTCGGCGCGCGCGCTGGCCTCCTTGGCCCCCGCCAGCGCCTTGTCGGCGCGCACCAGCTCATTCTCGGCGGCGGTGATGGCGTCGGCGTGCGCTGCGCGCGCCGCCTTCGTCTTGTGGGTGGCGGCATCGATGGCGTTCAGGTCGTCCAGGGCCTTCGCGGCCTTGGTCTTCTTCGCAGCCAGCTCGCGAACCTTGGCAACCGCCTTGTCGGCGCCCTCGATCGCAGAGACGCGCTGCGTCTCCCAGGCCGTCACCCGGCCTGCGAACGCGGTGCGCTCCTCGTCCACGGCGCTGCGGATGGCCTTGAGGTCGCCCTGCTTCGCCTTAGGCAGCTTGCCGATGGCTTGGTCCAGGCTGCCGGTGCTGTTCCATGTGTCGAAGAAGGCCCGGCGCACATCACGCGGGTTGTCGACACCATCCCACCAGCTGGGCTTCCCGCGCGCCGGCAGGCGCATCAGCCCCTCGATCTGGCTGCGCTCGACATCGTCCAGCGCCTTCGCGCCCCATGCGGCGGGGCCCTGGCGCGCGGCGACCGTCAGCGCCTCGATGGGCTTGGTTGCCGCCGCGATCGCGGCTTGGCGCCGCGTGCGGTTGGCCTTGCTGCCATACAGCCGCGCCAGCTCACCCGACGCGCTGCGCGCCTCGATCGCCTCGGCTCGGGTCATGGTGGCGCCCTTGGTCCGGGCCTCCATGCGCGCGGCCAGCATGTCGGACAGGTTGCGGCGATCCCCGGCTCCGCTGTCCAGCGCGCGGTTGGCGGCGGCAGCCTGCTCGGGCGTCGGCGTGCCTCGACCGGTGGCCGCGCGGCGGTCCACACCCTCCAGTCGGGTGCGCATGGCGTCGAACACGCCGTCCGAACTCTTCACCTTCCCGGTGGCCGGCGCCTCGAATGCGGCGGTGGCGCGGCGCTGGGCCTCCCGGGCGAAATTGCCCACGGCGCGGCGGCCTGCCAGCAGGCCAGCAGCAGCACCAGCGACACCCGCGACGCCAGTGATGACGGCCTTCTCCTTCGAGGTGAATTTGCCGTCCTCGTCGCGGTAGAACACGCGTGGGCCGAGGCTGGCCGCAGCCCAGGCGGCCGTGCCGGCGGCACCGGCACCAGCAGCGGCGGCAGCGGCCTGGGTGCCCACGCGCCCGAAGGTGCCGAGGTTGTGGCGCTTTACGCGGTTCGCGGCGATGCCGGCGGGGCCGCTGATGGCCTGCCGCGCCTGCACCAGGGGCGAGGCGCTGGGGGAGAAGCCGGTCAGGGCGCGGCGCGCGGCGCCGGTCAGGCTGGCAAGCTTCCAGCGCTTGGCGAGATCTTCCACGGTGTTGGCCTTGTTCACGGTGCGGCCGCCCACCGCGCTGTCGATGGCGGGGCCGATAGCCTGGCCGGTGCCGTAGGCGAGAGGGGCGAAGATGGCGCCAGGGAAGGCGGCGGCCGTCAGCGCCGCGCCCACGCGGCCCCCGATCTTGGTGCGGAGGATCTTGCTGGAGCGGAGAAAGCGCTCGGCAGCGGTCTTGGTAGGCTGGGCCGCGATCCGCGCTACCTTCTTGTCTGAATAGCGCCGAACAAGCTTTGCCGGCACCAGGGCCCCGTCTTCATACAGGGCGTTATAGGCGCGGGAGGCCTGCTTCAGCCCCTTGCTGGCAATGTTCTCGCGGCCGAGGGTCGCAGCACGGGCCGCCAGGCGCAGCGCATCCAGGCTGTTCGGCAGGTTCAGCTTCGGCTTGCGGCCGAACTTGGCGGTGGCGCCATCGACCGCGGCACTCGCCAGCGACGCTGCCGCCAGCGCGCCAGGAAGGAACTGGCCATAGCGCGTCTCGGGGATGACGGTCTGGTTGGCCGCCTCATAGCCGGCGTTCTGCTCACGCAGCTGCCGATGCTGGAAGGGCGTGGCGACATCCCGATAGAACCGGCCCTGGCCGGACATGTCGGGAGCACCACTGCGCGCGAAGCGGCCGTTGGACTCACGGGGCTGATCGTCGTCCGCCTTGGCCAGCAGCAGGCGATCCACCGCCTTCATCCCGGCCGCCATGGGCTCCGCACCCCTGGCGCGCGCGGCGAAGGCCTTCTTCAGCTCCTCGAGGCGCACCTTCTGGGTGCCGGGCGTCTGGTTGTGGCGCATTACCCGCATGCGCAGGTCGCCAATCAGCTCTGGGGTCCAGCGGCAACGCGCCATCAGGTTTCCTCCGGGGGGATCACCAGCGGGTTACGGAAGGCGCTGTTGAGCGCGGCAGGGGTGGGCGCCAGGCGGGGTAGGTTCTGCCCGGCCGCGACCTTGGCCAGGGTCTGGACCACGAAGGCCTGGCCGGGATCGGTGGCCGGTGGCGCCGGGGACTTGCGCTCGAAGACCGGCATCAGTGCAGCGGCCTCGCCGCGCAGATAGCGGTGCCGCCCTTCCGGAGGACATCCTCGAAGGTGCGGGGGCGCGGGGCGGCCTTCAGCACCTCCTCGAAACTGCGGAAGGCGGGCAGCGGCAGGATCTCGTCGAACGACCGCGCGCGGCCCTTCAGCAGCAGGTCGGCCACTGCGCCGTCGGCCTTCTCCAGCCGGATGATGCGGGCGCCGGGGATGCAGGGGTTGTCGACCAGCGAGATCTCGGTGAGGCGCGGCGTGTACTTCGTCAGGCCGGTGCTCTCGTCCTTCCACTTCCTGGCGTAGCCGCCTCCGATGGACAGACCGGTGAAGCAGCCCTCGAGGCACATCTTCCAGGCCTCGTCCGACACGACCTTGCAGACCACATCGACGGCCTCGTTGGCGTCGTCGAAGCTCATGTCCACGATCTTGCCGGCGACGCTCTTGGGATCGTGCTGGACGCGGAGGTTGCCTTTCGACAGGCCGCCCGAGGCCTCCTCGATGCCGCGCGACCATTCCTCGAAGGCGGGCTTGGCGGTGGCATAGTCCAGCATCTCGCCGGAACGGTCGGGTTCGGAGGTGGCGGCGCGGGCGTAAACCAGCCTGCGCTCCTCATCCACCTTCAGCAGGCTCAGCAGCATGATGGTCTCCCTTACTTCTGGGTTGCGGGCTGGGCGGCCACGCCGAGACTGGGGGCGCGCGGCTTCGCGCCCATGACGCCTGCGCTCTTGGCGCTCGGCTGCTTCGACCGCCATGCCGTCCAGCCGCTGACCTTCTTCGCAGCGCTGGCCAGGCCAGTCGGCTTCGCGGCGGCGCCTGGGGCCACGGTGGCCGAGGCGCGCAGGAGGTTGGTGGCGACGCGGGTGCCGGCGCGGACAATGGGGGGCAGGGCCACCCGGGCCAGGCCCAGGAACTTCTGCAGCTCCTCTTCCTGGCCGGCCTTCGCGAGTTGCTCGGCATGGGCGCGCTGGGCGAGGGGCAGGGCGGCGATGGCCTTCTGGTGGTTCGGCTGTTGCGCGACTTTGGGGTGAGCCGGTGCGACATCCGCCGACGCCGCCGGCGCCATCTTGCTCAGCGCTGCGCCCAGCGGCTTCAGGCGCCGGGCTGCCCTCGTCTCGTCGACGGTCGCCTCTCCGGCCTTCACCGCCTTCTCCATCGCCTCCCGCTTCGCCAACGCATCCACGGCGGCGAAGCAGGCCTTGGCCAGCGGCGTGCAGCCCTCGGGTGGCACAATGGGCTCCCCCGAGTTCCAGCGGCGGCCGGCGGCCTCCACCTGGCGGTAGGCATTCGTCATGGCCGCATCGCGCTCCGGGCCTTCCCGGTACGCGGTGATGGCCGCCTCGATGCCTGCGATTTCCTCGGCGCTGAAGTTCAGCATGGAAGCCCCCGACTGACTTCCACCGTCATGGTCGCGGGTTTTCAGAAAGCGCAAACGGTCTGCGAAGGGCTATCTTGCCGGATCGTCGCGCGACTTAGGGAACAGCCGCCTCGAGCTGCTCACCCTCCAG
The DNA here is from genome assembly GCF_004005855.1 of Rhodovarius crocodyli. GTDB lineage: Bacteria > Pseudomonadota > Alphaproteobacteria > Acetobacterales > Acetobacteraceae > Rhodovarius > Rhodovarius crocodyli. Next base: position 393,107 of record NZ_SACL01000004.1, on the reverse strand, counting down.
CGGCACCCGCCACACCATCTGCTGCAGCAGCGAGGCCACGCCTTCCTTCGCCAGCCGGATGACCTCATTGCGGTCCTGGATCACGTCCAGGGTCGCGATGTCGATCTTCAGCTGGAACTGCTGGATCCCGTGATCTGCCTGCATGAGGCGGATGCTCATGCGCGGCGTCGTCAATTCCTTCGGCATCACACAGCCTCTGCGGTCATGGGGCGGCGGAGATCGGCGCGCGGCACCAGGCGGAAGCCCATGGTGCAGCGGCAGCCGATGGTGAGGTGCGCGGGCGCCATCGGGTCGCGCGGGTATCGGATGCTGTGCATCTGGCCGTCGCTGCTCCGCACAAGGAAGGCAGTTTCGAGGCCGGTCACGCTCTGGCCGTTCAGGTGCACGTGCTCATCGCGCGTGCGCCCGTCCTCCGTGGCCAGCCACGTCTTCTCGACATCGAGGGTGCTGTCGCTCTCCAGCATCGCCTTGACCTGGGCAAGGCTGCCCTCCGTCGCGGCGCGCAGCCCCTCGGTGCGAGCGATGCTGGTGGCGCGGTAGGCCAGCGTGCGCCTGGAATAGGCGTCTACCATCCGCTCCACCTGATCCTCGCTCAGGGGGGCGCCGTCCGCGATCGCGCGGCGCAGGGTGCTGTCGAACCGGGCGTCCCGGAGGTTCCGGTTCAGGGCATTGGGGTTCAGCTCGCGCAGCTGCATCCGATAGGACTGCACCCAGGCGACCTGGCCGGGCGCGAGGCCGATGCTCTGGCGCACCAGCCGGGCCTGCTCGGGGATGCTGGCGCCTGTCATAGCGCCCAGGCGCAGCGCGGTGCGGACCGCCTCCCGCGACTGGTCGGTCAGGTTCCGGATGAGATCCAGCTCGTACCCGCGCAGGTACTGCTCCACGCGGGGATTCCGGGCGTCGAAGTTGAAGGCGATGGTGCGGCGCGGGTCGCCGCCGGTCATGGGCGCCTGGGTGCTGTCGCCGTCCATGTTCGGCTGCACGCTCTCGGCTGCCAGCCGGAAGACATCGGCGGCGGGCTCCAGCGCCTCCTGGATTCCTGCGCTGGCATCCGCCGTCGAAGGATCCTGGCCCCAGGCACGGAACAGGCTCGCCAGCCGGGTGGCCAGGCTGCCGACCAGCGCCGTGGTGCCGCGCGGGGCAGCCTTTGCCAGTTTTTCCACCGAATTGGCCTTGCGCCACGCGGCGAAACCGCCCAGCGCCGCGCCGAGCGCGCCTGCGGCAGCACCAGTGACCCTCACGCGGCCCGGCATCCGGGCCAGGATGGCCTTTGCCCGGCCAATGCCGGCGGCGCGGCTCGCGGCAGCGCGCTGGGCGACACGGGCGCGCAGGTTGCCCGCCGCGTATTCGGTGCCCTCTCGGATATCGGCGCCCATCTCGCGCCGCCAGGAAGCGCTCAGCTCCGCTCCCGGCCAGGCGCGCGGCACCTTGCGGGTATGGCTGCGCACCGTAGCGCCCTGCGTGGGCTCCACCCGGACGCCACGCTTCTTGCCGCGGACAGAGGGCACGGGTTCTCCCTCTGGCAACTGGCCCACCTCGTGGAGGACGCGCCGCGCCCGGCCCAGATCCACCTTCTGCCGGCGGCTCATGGTGTCGTTTGATGCGAGCCCCTCGGCCATGGCCTCTCGGTGGCTGTCCAGGATCGCCTTCGCGGCTTCCACGCGCGGGCTGCTGGCGCCATCAGCGGCTGCCTGCGTGGCCCGGCCACGTGATGAGGCCCATCCCTCGGTGGCTTTGATCTTCCGGTCATGAGGGCGGGCCGCCGCGCGGTCGAACCCCTCCACCTTCACGCGCCTGTTGCGGGGCGTGGCCTTCAGGCGGTCAATGGTGCCGCGCCAGCGCTCCCGGGCCGCCTGAAGCGCGTCATCCAGCTGGGCCGGTCCCAGGGGCGCGCCGTCATCGACGAACTCCATCTCGAAGCGCGTGAGCTTCCGCCCGTCCTGCACCACGCTCTTGATCGGGTCCAGCCGGTCTGCGGTGTTGCGATAGCCCGGGACAGGGCGCTCGCCAGCGCGCAGGGTGGCGAGATCCCGGGCTGCCTCCGCGCTGCGCCGCTCGAGGAAGGCGCGGTACTTCGGCACCACGTCCCCCGCGCGGGCACGTGCCGCCTGGCGCTGGCCGCGTTCCTCGACCTTCTCACCCAGGCGCTTGCCCCAGGCCTCCTGCCGAGCGCCGCGCTCATTGCCCTGTCGCACGGCCTTGGCCGCGCGGCTGCGCTCCACGATGCGGGCCACGGCTGCCGCAGCGCCACCGGCGGCCGCGGCCCCGGTCACCGCGCCAGCACCGGCCGCCGCCTTCTCCCACCGGGAACGCGCGGCCTCGCGGCGCTGCTTCAGCTCCGCCTCCGAGAGGGGCAGCCCGGGCGCGCGCTTCTCCATCAGGCCTCCCAGCCCACCGGCACGATGAGCCCGGAGCCGGCCCACCAGTCTGCAGGGGCCTCCTTAACCAGGGTGCTGTGCCGCTCGAAGCGTCGCTTGGTCTCGCCCGCCGCTGCGCCGCGCGTCGCCACGCGGTGGGTGCGGCCGTCAGCGAAGGCCTCCCCGTACTGGCGGCGGATGGAGGCCCAGGTCTCGGCGTGCTGCTCGCGCAGCGGATTCGAGATCTGCCGGCGGGCGCGCCACATGAATGGCTCGAGCCCCTGCAGCTTTTCCTTCGCCTCGGGCGTCAGCTTGAAGTCCTTCACCCGGATCAGGCCGATATCGTGCAGGGCCAGCATGCGGGCGTGGTTGAAGGCCATCTTGATGGCTTCGGCGTCGTTGCGGCGGCTGGCGGGGATGGTGCTCAGCTTCTTACGAGCCCGGTCGCCGTCCACGCCCTCCGCCACGATGCGGTCACGCATGTCGCGGCTGGTGGCCGAGGCCCAGCGGCCCAGGGCCACGAAGTCCTCGGTCTTCATGCCGTCCGGCACCTGCGGGCGGCGGGACAGCGCCTGGTACATCCTGCCGCCGTCCTGGGCGGGTGGCGCGTCATGCCCCCACTCGCTGCCGTCATAGTTGTGGCGCCAAGTAGGGGCGAGGGTGGTGGAGGCCTGCACCTTCATGCCGCGCGCAAGGCCGAGGCGCTCGCCACTCCACGGCTTCTTGGGCGCGGCCTCGCCGTCTCCCCGGGTGCTGGCATTGGCCCAGCGGGCCCGGGCGGCCTCCACGCGCTGATTGCGCTCGGCGTCGGAAAGCGGCTGGCCCGCCTGGCGTTTCGACAGCGCCGAGGGTCTGATCTCAAGTTCGATCAGCTTCCGGCGCTTGAGCCCCTCCAGATGCTTAGACCACCGCTGAGCGTATTGCCCAACCTCTGCCGGGCTCCAATCCTTCACCGCTTTCTCCCGCAATGCGCCTTGTGCCTCCCCCGACAATTTGAGGACTTCAGAGGCTACGTCGCTGAGCTCTCCCAAGCCGTCGCGATACACATCGCCGCCAACCCACTTGAAGCGTGCAGTGCTTCCGTCGGGCTGAACCACCACGCCGCGCTGGCCGAAGAGCAAGTCAGTGGCCGATGGCAGGGCGGGATGGGGGTGGTTGTGCCATGCGGAGGAATCAGGGCGGCGGCTCTCGCCTCGCACGACATCCAGCAGGGTGATCGCAGCGACACTTTCTTTGCCGCCCAAGTTGTCCATGGTCACCCGGCCACTTCTGTCGCGGACGATAAGGCGCTCGCGCATCGTGCGGGCGCCAAAGTCACGCAGGACGGAGGCGGTCTGCTTGTCGGAAAGCGTCGCGCCTTCAAGGTCGGGATCGCCTGAGATCTCTCGCGCAAGGAAGCGCCCAGCCGGGATGGCGGCTGTAAGTGCAGCACCCAGAAGCGCGGGACGGGGTCGGCGAAAGGCCAGTCCTGCTACACCCGCGCCGATGGCACCTGCGATTGCCGCGTGTTGTGCCTGCCTGCCGTAACGGCTCCAGCGTGCTTTCGCAGCCTCGCGACGCTGTTCGATCTGGGCCTCAGAAAGCTGGCTCATGCGAAGCCTCCCGGCCGGATGACAATGGGATCGCCGGCAGTCGGATGCTCGGGTTCGCCGCGCCGCTCCAGCCAGGTCACGTCCCACATCACCTTGGTGTCGGCCTGCCGCAGCACGCGCCGGGTGGCGCATCTGCTGCATTCCTCGTGGTGATGGGCATGGTCGAAGTGCTTCCAGCTCTGCACCCAATGATGCGCACAAGCCGCCATGTTCAATACCCTCCGGCGCGTTGCAGGAGCTCGCTCACGCCTGGCACCGGCTTGGTGCGGGACAGCGCGGCGCCGAGCGCCCCCATGGATCGCGCCGGACCTCGGGGGCCAGCCCCGTTCCCCATTGGCCCACCGGGCCCGGCGCCGCCTGCCTGCCCGGGGGCGGCTGGCGATTGGATTCCGAGTTGCGCCAGCAGCTCCGGTGGCGCCCCGGCCAGGGGATCGTCACCGGCGGCGGCGTCGAACGCCATTGGCGCCGGCGGCAGGTTGGTGCCGACATCGATCGCCTGCTTCACCTGATCCAAGGTCATGAACCCCATGGGCCCCAGGCCGAAGATCATGGGCGGCAGGCCCACGGGGTCGAGCCCGCGCTGAGCACGGATGTCGTCGATGGAGATGATGCCCGAGCGCATGTCCGACTGCTCGCGCGCCGTCTTCTCCGCGGCCGAGAGGTTCTCGCTGTCGTCCCACACCAGCTCGAGGCCGTCTTCCTCCCAGAACTCCCGGATTTCGATATCCATGATGTTCTTGAAGCCGGTCAGGAACGGACCCAAGCCCTCGGCCATGGCGGCGTCGTACTGAGTCTCGGCCGTGGCCCGGTTCGTTTCCTTGACGAAGGGGAAGGGCGGTAGGCTGAAGGCGTAGCAGATGATGCGGGCGAGCCACTCGTCGAAGGGCCCGAACAGCTGGGCCTCCTGGTTCAGCATGATGGGCTGCCCGGTGCCGGCGGGCACGAACCAGCCCCTCCGCTTTGACCCTGGCATCGACATCAGCTGGTCGAAGATGCCCTGGAAATCCCTGATCTGCTGCGGCGTCCAGTTCTGCGGCGTGCTCAGCAGCATGTCCGGGATGTTGCCCTCGGAGTAGTGTCCCACCTGCTTGGTGACGCGGGCAATGCCGAGCGTGGCAGTGCGTACCACCTGCTCGACCTCGGACATGCCGTAGATCTTGTTGCTGCGGACGTTGCGCGCCCAATAGGTCAGCTCGTTGCGCGTGTAGTGGTTGACGACCGTGCCATTGCGGATCTGGACATAGGCCGGGCTGGGATGGAGGGGCTTCCGGCCCGTGACGTCGAGAAGGGGCTGGATGGTCGCCGGGTCGATGATCTCGAGCGCGTAGGGCCGGCCATCCGGATGCCGGCGGCGGTACAGGCAAACGCCGTCCAGGACGAAAGCATCGTCGGCGATGGCGCTGATCCACTGGTCCCATGTCAGGTCGCCATCCGGCCGCAGCATGCATTCCTGCAGCGCGGTGCAGCGGGCGATCAGCTTCTCGTCCTTGACGGGGCGCCGGCGCTCACCGGGCTTCACCTTCGGCTGGATGGACCATCCCAGCTTCCGCAGCTGGTCCTTGCGGGTCTGGATGGCCAGGCGGAGAAGGTCGAAGTTCTCGGCCAGATTGCGCAGCGTCTCGAAGGTGACGCCTTCTAGGGAGCGGCCTTGCTGCAGGTTGTTGACGCCAGGCTGGTAGGCGAAGCGCAGGCCCACCAGGTCGTTATTTGGCATCGGGATCGGCCGCACCGGCTTGCCGGGGTCCATCCACGCATAGGGCTGATCGAAGGTCGGCTCGACCGCCTGGGGCGCCGAGACGGGCCTCTGCGGGGCATCGCGGATGGTGGAGTTGGGGCCGAAGACGGAACGCAGGCCACGGGTGGCGGCCGCGATGAACCCCGAGGGGATCTTGCTCATCACCGCCAACGGGCTGTTGCGGGTCTGCACCGCCGAGGTCGGCCCGACTTGCTTATCCATGGCTTACTCCGACCAACGCGGCAGAGGTGCCGCTTCATTGGCATGGTCGGAGGTTTGGCGCGGCGTCTAGCCGGTAAGCGGCTCCGCCCGCAGGATGGTGGCCTGGGCCGCGGCGTGGGGTGAGCGGGAGCCCTGGCAGATGAACTTGCCGTCCAGCTCCGCCACCAATCTCGCCTCGGTCTTGATCGCTTCGCCTGCCATGATCGCGGCGATCACCTCGGCGGGCACGCCAGACATCTTCCAGACGGCGGTCAGCACCTTGGGGCAGATCGGCTTGTAGAGCAGGTTCCGCAGCACCTGGCGCACTTCAGGCGGCAGGGCGTCGAAGGCCGCCATATCGGCGCGGGCGCCGGCTTCCTCGGCTACAGTTCGACTTGCAAGGATCCTCGGCCCCTCAGCTTCGAGGGCACGATTTCGTTGGCGGCGGAGCCTTCGAGGTGCACGGAGGGGCAATGGGTCACACCCTTGCTGGCGAGATGCTGCGCGATGAGGTCTGCCTGCTCTTGCTCGCTCAACCGCGGCGCGGATGCAAGTCGGCTCCGGTGAGCCACGGCTGAGAGCCATTCCAGGCGCCGGTCGGCGGCATGGGCGGCGGGGCTATGGTGCGAGGCCAGGACGGTGCGGGGGCCGCCTGTGCGGTTGTCCCGCACGACCATGATACGGTTGGTGTCCGCGATGTAGCGAACATCCTCGAGCGACCGGCCCATGCGCTTTGCAATCTCGCCCAATGGCAGCCGGCGCCTTGCGAGTGCCTTCAGGCGGTGAAGCGTGGCTTCATCATAGGTGACCGCGACTACCACATAGGGCGCGTCCGGTAGCGCAGCGTTCGTCATCAGGCATTCCCCATCTCTGGCGACACGAAGCAGCGGGGGACTGGCGGCAGGATGAACACGTCGCCGCCATCGACCACGTAGGACGATCCGCCTTGGCGGATGACCATACTGCCCTGGCGGTGCCGCGGCGCTGGCCCTCGCAAAGAGAACACGGCCGGCGTTCTGGCGGGCCAAAACAGGCAAAGTGGCTGATCTTCGGCAGGAAGAATGTCGAGCTTTTCTAGGCGCATCTTCTCATCACGGGTTCGTGGGTGCCGATCATTCTCATATCAGGATTTTAGAGCGCACAATAGGACCAATGTCGTAGCGAGTCCGGAATGGTCGGCAATGTCGCCTACTGGAGTTTGATGCTCATTCATAATGATGACGGCCGGTCGCCGCCTGTGCGTGCGTTGTCGGCCCTTTGTCGGGCTGTGGTCATGTTCCCTATTGGTTCTCTGCTTGCCCACGGGAAGGGACGCACTCCCCAACCAGACAGAACGGTAACATTTTACGGTTTTTTGCGGCTTAGGTGGGCCAAGCCCATCCCAGAGTCATCGTCCGCCATTTTAATGTGTCTCGGCGGGGGGAGACGGCTGGATGGTAAGCTGCAGCAAAGGTTGAGTTTACCCACAGGGATTTGATCAGCCATTTGAGGGAGTTGAATATGTTCCTCAACAGGCTGCTGCGAGATGCCGGCTGATCGTCCTGCGCAACCTTGCGAGATAATGTGTTCCGTTTATGTTCCGTACTATGGCAGCGAACTACCATCGACCGAAGCCGATAGACCCTCTGGGGTGGAGGCGGGATCTTTTGGTTTCGCTGCTGTGTCGCTGTAGCCACACCCGGCGTGCACGGATCCAGGAATGGATCGTCAGATTTGGGCTTGATACGGATATGAATCTATCGGAGTTCTACCACCGGCTGACATGCTCTCGGTGCAGGGCGCGGGGTCCGACCATGAGCTTTCCCGAGAAAGGCGGGCCGCCGATCCTGGGAGCGCACGTGAAGCTGGCGTCGCCCGAGGCCGAGAGGTAGCGTCTGGGCATGTGGACATGCCGACACTGCGGCCTGGAAATCATGTTCCGGGCGGTGGATCCCGAGATCGATGAGGAGGGGTGCTTCTTCCTCTGCCCCGGCTGCCAGGCGCGCAACGCGCTGGTGAATATCGGCAGAGGTGGGGAGGCTGACCCGGTGGCGTTGGCGCAGCCGCCTGAGGAGCCGGAGGCCGAAGGCGCGTCCTGATGCGCCCTGGGCTCAGTCGCAGCGAAGCGCGTCCCTCAGATCCAGCTTAGTGCCGATGCGGCTGCGATAGCTGCTGATGGTCTCGGCACCCGGCCGCCCCTTGGCATGGCCGGTCACCTTCCAGGGCTTGCAGAGCTTGCAGCCGGCCCGGCGGTTGCGGGCTCGGCCGCGCTTGTGGTGGGCCATTGCATCCTCCGGGCGCGGGCGTGATGGCCCGCCAGGGTTGGTGGTGTCCCAGGGACTTGAACCCCGAACCATCCCCTTAGGACGGGGCTCCTCTATCCAGTTGAGCTAGGGCACCAGAACTTGCGCTGCGTGCCGGGCTTGATACCGGCTGGGCCGCTTCGTTCGGCTCCCGAGGGCCTACCCGCCGCCCTACAGCTTCGCACGTCCTTCCGTGCCGCCGCAGCGCGCCCTGAATAGCAGAAGCGCCCGGGCCGTTTCCAGCCCGAGCGCTCTGATGCCCCTGGTCAGCCACTCGCTTCCCATCCCGGCTTGGGGTCGGAGGGGCGCGGTGGAGCGGCCCAATGGACCTCCCGCACCATCTCCTACTGCCTCACGGGCCCGAGCCTTGTCCGCTGCGGGGCAACCGTCCTTCAATGCTGCTCTCGCTCCGCAAGCATCTTAAGCTCAGCCCATCCAATCTCATGTCCGGAGGGCGACCTTATCTCCACAGTCTCGTCACTCCGCATGAGCGCATCGACTGCCGCCCATGCTTCGGCCGCACTTTCATAGGTTTTGGTGCTCTTACCCGTGTGCGCCACATAAGCTTTCGACCAGAAAGTCACAACGAACGCCATCGAAGCCTCCACGCCTGTAGGTGGAAGTTCTAATACAATGGAAACTGGGACGGGAGCAGTGGCTAGGGCGGCAGGAATCGAACCTGCGCTGCTGGTTTTGGAGACCAGAACTCTACCACTGAGCTACGCCCCAACTGGCGGAAAGCAGAGGTCTCGAACCCCAAGCCTTTCGGCTCCAACCGCTTAGCAAGCGGCGCCACGCCCTGCGCGGTCTTCTTTCCGGCGGAAGGTGAAGGAGTCGAACCCTCAACCTTGCGGTAGGCACGGTTTTCGAGACCGCTTGCCAGCCAACCCAGCGCCACCTTCCATGATGGAAGCATGGTCGAACCACTCGGCTGCATGGCAACCCCCGCCCACCATTTTGTTGACGCCGACAAAATGGTCGTCACCCGCCCCCATAAACCCCCTGCGACACATGCTCCGACCCAGGATCATGGCTGTCCGTGCCCTGGGCCTCGCGCAGCATCTGGGCATAGGCCTGCAGGATGTTGTCCGCGCCCCCGAACAGCGCGCTGTAGGCGCCGGCCGCCGCGTCCAGCCAGTCGTCATGGGCGGCGGCGGGGAAGGTGCACAGCTCCTCGAGGAAGGCGTCGTTCCACTCCCCACGCACCAGGATGACGTTGCCCGCCTGGGCGGCCGAGGCCAGGCCGCGGGCTCGCTCGGCCTTGTCGCCGGTCTCCCGCTCGAACTCGGTGGCGATGGGCGCCAGGAAGGCCTGCTGCTGCTGCATGCGCGCGACGCCCGCCGCGCCTGGATCCTGGGGCAGGATGAGGCGGCAGCTGTTCCCGTCCTGACTGGCCATGGCCTGGATGGCGAGATCCACATTGAAGGGCGTCTCCCGCAGTCGGTTGGCGTGCAGGATGTACACCCGCCCGAACTGGTCGCGCCCCATCTTCACCGAGGCGGTGTAATCGGGGTCGGTGCCAGACTTCGGCACCGTGGCCGCGAGATCCCAGCGCCGCACCGTGCCGCCCTGCAGCACCTCGGCCGGGGCCATGGCCTCGATGCGGAACCAGTGGCGCTTGAAGATGCCACCGTCGCGCGGGGCTGGGCGCTGCTGCAGCTGGCCGGCCACCGCATAGGCGCCCAGGTTGGCCTTGTATCGGGACAGGGCATTGCGCTGCACCCAGCGCGCTGGGTGCAGCACCTCCCCATCGACCTTGCGGGGGTCCAAGGGGTGCCGATCCGGATGGTCGGCCTCGAACTCCATGGGGAGCACGACCTTGTGGTAGCCCAGGCGGATGCACTCGCCGGCCAGGTCGTTCACATGGGTCCGCTGCTGGATCACCATCTTCACGCCATAGGCCTGGTCGTTCAGGCGTGACGGGATGGCCTCACGCCACCAGGACGTGACTTTCTCGCGGTCGGCCTCCTGCTCGACCTTCTTCACATGGTTCATGTCGTCGCCGAGGATGAAGTCGGCGCCGTGGCCCGTGACCTGGCCGCCCGGGGTCGCGCAGAAGCGGTGCCCGCCGGCCGTGGTCTCGTAATAGGTCTTGTTGTCCTGGTCGCCCTCGATCGCGACGCCCGGGTGATCCTCGCCCGTGCTGAGCTTGCCGCGGTACGGCGAGGCGGGGCCCCAGCGGGCCTGATACCAGTCGCTCTTCACCAGGCGGCGGGTCTTCACCGCGTCGCGGGTGGCGAGCTTCATCTCGTAGGACGCGGTGATGAACTTGGCGGCCGGGTGCCAGGTCCACACCCAGGCCACGAACAGCACGGAGACGAGCTGGCTCTTCAGGGAGCGCGGCGGGATGCAGATGACCATTTCCCGCACCTCGCGGCGCGCGGCCTTCTCCATCTCGTCGCAGATCAGGTCCAGGTGCCAGTTCCAGGACAGGACCGCAGGGTCCACCTCGCTCCAGGCCATCTTCACGAAGGCCTTGAAGGATTCCTGGCCCAGCTGCGCCTCGAGCTTCACGCGCGGCGAGGCAGTCCGGCTGCGGAAGCGCTGCAGTCGGGCATGATTCACGGCAGAGGGGAGGCCGTGAGGGGTCATGCGGTGGCGAGGATGCTTTCTTCGACGCGCAGCATGTGGCCGCCGGGGACGACCCGCTTCAGGGCTTCTTGCTGCCACCAGGTGTCCACGCGGTCGCGCGCTTCCCCTCGCTCGGCGCCCGGGTAGGCGAAAGGATAGATGCAATCTGCGATCGCCACATCGACACGCAGGCCACTTATGGCGCTCCGGACACCAACCGCTCGGCGATAGCCGCCGGCCCTGTTCTCGGTGAAGGCCAAGTTGGATGTCGCGAAAGGAACGATGCCCTCACCCCAGCGCCGGCGGTACCACACGCTGCGCAGCAGCTCTCGGGTGAGGCGGGCGTCCGCATGAGCCGCCCTTTCGGAAACGCCGACGGTCATCAGGCGTGCGGCCGGTGCCCAGGTCCAGATCCACGCCGGCAGCAGAACGCTCATCAGCATGGTCTTTCCACAGCGCGCCGTGGGGCAGGCGATAAGGCAGGGCGTACCCGGCTCGTGGAGAGCCTGCTCAATCTGCTCGCTCATGCTCTCGAGGACGTTGCCCCACTCGAGCGGCGCCACCACCACCTGCGGCCATGCCTCCCGCACGAACAGCTGCAGCGACCCCTTGGCCGGCGGCTCAGGTAGCATCGTCTTCTCCTTCATCGGGGCGCACGTCGATGACACGGCGCGGGGGCATGGGGATAGGGGCACGGCGGCTTGTCCCCTCGAGAATATTGATGGCGTCCAGCAGCTGGGCCTTCTCCTCGGTGGAGAGGCTGTCGATGTCGTCTCCCTCGGCCCCGAGCCCATCCAGGGCGCCGCTCTCGCTCTCGTACTTATGGCGGTCGTTCAGCCCGTCGAGCTCGAGGCGCAGCACGCCGGCCTCCGAGATCCGCAGCGTGTTGGTCAGGGAGGTGATGGAGGCGACGATCGCCGGGATGCCGTCATTCTTCCCTGGCAGCAGGGTGGACAGGGCCTGCATCTTCTTCGTCAACCCCACCTGGTCGTCGTCCTTTGGGGTGGTCAGCGCCACCTGCACCAGATGCACCAGTCGCTCGGCCAGCCCGGCCATGCGCTCGTTCCGCTCCTTCAGCCGCTCCAGCGCCACCTGCCGGATGGCTGCCGCGTCGAGGATAGGGCGCAGGGAGGCGGGGAGGGTCTCACGCAGCGCGTCGCCCTGGGCGCGGATAGCCTCGGGCGGCCGGTAGCCGGGAAGGGGGGGAGGGGCAGGGGTCTGGGCTATCCGATCCCGGTGCTGCGCCTCCTCATCCAGGCTCGCCTTCTTTGCCGCCTGCCTGTCGATGGACCAGGTGAGGTTCCGCTTCTTCAGCTGCCCATGGATGAGCGCGCGCGAGATCCCGTACTCCCGCGCCAGGGAGCTGATGGTCGCCTGGGGCACGCCTTCCTGGGGCTCCGCGAACAGCTTCGCGATCAGCGCTTCCCAGTCCTCGGGCGTCATCTTCGGAGGCGTCTGCATGATGATGGCAGCATGGTCGAAGGCGCTGGCACCCTGACAAGGGTCTGTGACAGGTGGTGTTGCACCTGGAGGTGTCAGGTGTTGCAGGCAGGGCTACGCGATTGATCCATCGTCGGTTTCAGGCGGTGACAGGGTGTAAGCGCTGGGGTGGCGGCAAGGGGGTGACGTGGAAGGGGGTGAAAGGGTTTCAGCCCCCATGCATTGGGTCAGTCGTCCTCGGGCTCCTCAGCACTCTCGGCCATGTAGTCCACGTGGAGGCCGAAGCCATGCACCGCGCGTGATAGCACTCCGGATCGGAGGAACTGGCGCATGTCATCCTGCACCAGCCTCTCTCTCCAGAAGCCGGCATCCGTGCGGCGGCTAATTCCCTGCGCGGTTTCGTCGACGAGAGCTTTGGCCCAGGCTGGGCCAGCCATATTGCGCATCGTCCAGGCGGCGATGTGCAGGCGGTCGAGGCAGGTAGCCCGCGCTGCATTGGCCGCCTCCAGGTCCTCCGGGGCGTCTTCCAAGGGGGCGACGATCCAGGCTTGCCGTACGACGAGGCCAGGCTCGATTGGCTCAACCTCCTCGCTGAGGATCATCTCGATGCGGTATTTCGGCCAGGAGGCGTGGATGGGCTCGTCGGTGGGGTCTGACATGGGCATGCTCGTCTGTTATCGAGCGACCATAGCACCTCGGTGAGAAGTGGGGCGGCGCGCCTGTCCCGTCGACGCCCAGGCCTGTATCCTGGCGGCTCCACTGCTGGGATACAGACCGTGATCATGATCGAACGCTTGCCGCACAGCGACGGCTTGCCTCTCCCCTCTGCTGCGACGTCCGGTGCTGCTGGCGTGGATCTGATGGCGGCGGTGCAGGAGCCGGTGGTGATCCCGCCCGGCGGCCGCGCGCTGGTGCCGACCGGGTTCGCGGTGGCGCTGCCCGTGGGCCATGAGTGGCAGATCAGGCCGCGTTCTGGCCTGGCGCTGAAGCACGGCGTCACTGTGCTGAATGCGCCTGGCACCATCGACGAGGATTACCGCGGCGAGGTGGGGGTCATCCTCCTCAACGCCGGCGCCAAGGCCTTCGAGGTGACGCGCGGCATGCGCATCGCCCAGGCGGTGCTGGCACCGGTGGTGAGGCAGGTGCTGGTGGAGACGAACAGGCTGCCCATCAGCGAGCGCGGCGCCGGCGGGTTTGGGAGCACGGGGGTGGGCGCCTAGATTACCCTCCCAATAACGCCTTGATCAGCTCCACCGCGCCAGAGGCAACCAGATTACCGGCCGCACCCTCGCATGCCGTGCGGACCGATGCCAGCAACGTGCGGATCTTCGACGGGTCAGGCGATGATTGACCGGCCTCGTGCTGAAGCGCCGCTAAAGCCGGCGCCATCGCTGAGCGTACCTCTGGCGGCAGGGCGCTCGAATTCATCTCGAGTTGTGCGATCAGCTGTCGAAGCGCGGCTACGTCGATCGAGCCCACATGGGCGTGCTGGTTGAGATTTAGTTGAGCGCTGCCACTGATATCGCCTGCAACGCCGATGTTGTTGGCGAAGTAATTGTTCGTCACAATCGATCCTTTCTGTCGCTCAGGCATCGAGAACTGCATGCCGGCACCTAGGACGCCCTCGCGTTCCAGCGCCATGGCCCAGTCCAGTACCAAATTCCTTACTCGGTCAACGATTGCCCAGATGGAGGCGGGAGTAAGGTGGATCGCCATGGGAAAGTCAGTGCTGAACATCTTCCTGAGTATCGTGTACTGCTGATTGCTGTAATTTATTTGGAGATAGTCTTCATTGGGGTGGCTTCGGATTGTCTCCTCCAAAGCGCCCGCTGACTGAATTATGTGGGCTGTGGATATTGCTTCCGCAAAATCGTTGTCCGATATCGTCATCGGTATCCAACCATGGAACGGATTCCGTGCGCGTGGGCTGCCTTTGACTTTACGATACTTAGGGAGGTCATCATTGACTACGCCTTCGTAGCCGTTCAGCTCGTGCTCAATCCACTCGCGGGCACCCTCCACGCCCAGCTTTATAGCAACCAACTTCGACATCCGAAGTAAGGTTGAAATTGAGTCCTGGGCGTCGAAGGCTTTTTGCTGAAGTTGTATCACCAGCGGGAGGCCGTCATTCATTTCGGTAGAATACGAGCGACGGGGAGTGATTCCTAGCATTCAGCTTCCGCGGCTCTCGGCGCCGGCTTGTGAGGATCACTCATCCACCGCAACTTCCATGCGCGCGGACGGCACATCGATGGTCACCACCCGCCAGGGCCGTGAGGCCATGGGGTCGTGGCGAAGGTAAAGCCCGACATTCCGGTCGCGCCCCACCAGTTGCCGGGCGGCGGCTGCCTCGTGCGGCCCGAGAAACCGCCCCACTTCACGCGCCATCGTCTCTGTGACGTGCGCCAGCATGCCGGATTGCGCAGCGAATTTCTCGAATGCCCGCTCCTCGGCACCTGCGGACTGGTACAAGGCGGCCCGAAGGCGCTGCTGGAATAGGGCCAGCTCCTCCTTGGTCGCGGCCAGCTCGGCCTGCAGTCGCTTTACAACGGCCCGGTGGGCGCGCTTCTGGTTGCGGCCGTATCGGGTCATGGCCTGGTCCTCAAACTCGCGTCATAGGCCTGCCGCGCTTTGGCAGCCCATTCGCCGAACTGGCTGGGCCGGTTGGCCCAGTCACACGCCTGCATGGCGATGCCGAGGAGGCACATGGTCAGCAGGATGCGGAGGAAACGAAGCATGGTCAGTGCTCCTGCGTGCTGTGGAGGTTCAGCGCGTCTTGGATCGCCTTCTCCACCTCATAGGCGTCCACGCCCCAGCCAGGGGCGGTGGTGGTGTGCCGAATGTGATGCTCGTGTCCGTCGTGCATCCGGACAACGAGGTTGGTGTAGCTGTGCCCACGGTCCCAACGCATGCTGGCGACGTATCGTGGGTTGATGGACAGATCGCCGGCCTTGATCACTGCATGGCTCCCTCAGTCCGAATGATGGCCAGAACCGCCTCCACGGATGGAGCGCGGCCGGCGTTTTCCGTCGCCTTCACGATGGCGCGCTCGACCACGTCGTATCGGCCCTTGGCTTCCTGCAGCATCTCGAGGAAGGCGGGCGTCGTGATGCTGAAGTTAGCGGCCATTGACGGCTCCTTCCGGCGGCCCGGCCTTCTCAGCGCAGGCGAGGCACATGAACGAGGAGACCCGGATCTTCTGACCCCGGCTGGTGGCGGCCTCGTAGGCCACCTCCCTGGTGCTCATCCCTTGCGGGTACTGCCACCTCGAGCAGGAAGGGCATTGCGTCTGGCGTAAGCCCGCCTTGTGCTGGACTTCGGCCCAGTCGTGCCAGTCCAGGTAGCCCTTGGGCTCGGGGTCGCCTGGCTTGAAGCCGGGCGAATAGGTCAGGATGGTGCCGTCTCCGAGGCGTGCGGTTGCCATGGGTCAGGCCTCCATTGCCGTGGCGGGGAAGACAGGCGGCGCCACCTCCCTTGGAATTCCAGGGGACCTCTGTGGCCGCTGCCAAAAGGGATCGCAGGGCGTGCTGAGGGCGGCCACCCGCTCGAGCAGGCCGCGCTGCTCCAGCTGCCGGAGGCGCCGGCCGAGCCGCTTGTATTCGACGGAGTGGCGAAGGGCGGCCGAGATGCGCCAGGTGTGGTTGCCCTTAGGGCCCACGGCGTGGAGCAGGGCTTGGTCGCTGATGGCTGGGGTCATGACGTCCACCTTCCGAGGTGCTCGACCACCTTGCCGGCGTTCTTCTTCCGCGCAGCATATGCGAATTCCCGCTCTATCCACTGTCGCGCGCCCTCCGCGCTGCTGCTGCTGTTGAACCCGACCTGAAGCCAGAAGGGCCACCACCAGCGGCGGGCCTGGACCATGAAGCCGGAGGCGTTGTCGGTGACGATGCGGTACTCAGCCATCCTGGGCCTCCATCGTCGCCGGCGGATAGGTGAACCCGAGCGCCGGCTTCCAGCCGCGAGGCCGGCGCGCGATCTTCCAGGCATGGCGCCATGCGGGCGTTGACCACAGGCTCCGCCACCAGGCGCGCCAGGGCGTGATGCGCCAGGCGTCGCGCCCCTCGCGCTCGACGACATGCAGGTTCCAGAGCTGGCACCCGACATAGAAGGTGGCCCAAGTCGCGGCGTAGAGCAGGGCGCATGTGGTGATGGCCACCCAGCCGGCGGCGGCGGCCCACACGATGGCGCCGGTGGCGATGAAGCCGAGGACGTACCAGGGGAGGTCAAAGGTCATTGGCGAACTCCAGTACGAAGCCCGCGATGCCGCCCGGAAACATGGCCATGATAGCCACGCCCACCATCCAGGCATCTGCGCCCGATCCCCATTGAAGGGACGTCAGCAGCGCGACCAGCACTTGCAGCCCCAGGCCTGCGGCGAAGACAGCGGTGGCAGCGCAGAGCGCCAAGCCGGTCGCCTGGGCGGTGGCGCGCCCGAGGCGCTTCAGGGTGACTTTCTTCGAGGCGCCGCTCATGTGTGCTGCCCCAGTCTGTTAGGAAACTCGGGGTCAGGGAGCGGTGGCGCAAGCGGCGCCATTGGAACCATCCCGATGGCGAACAGCCACAGGCTCGTGCCACCGCACACGCCGCAGGTCAGCACGTCCAGCGTGGGGTGCTCCTCACTGGGCACGAGCGACCAGTCAGGGGAAAACTGCGCGCACTGCCGGCACCACGGGCAGGTCTGAATGCCGCCGTGGCGGAGGAGAAGGCGCTCCTCCTTCCTCCGGGTCAGCCAGCCGAGCATCTTGGATTCGAGGCGGCGGATCACAGCCGGCCCTCCGCCACCAGCACCAGGGCCCACCACACGACCTTGCAGGCGACATGGCAGGCCTGGTCCTGGTTGAAGCTCAGCCAGCCGCGGCACTTGGCATAGTCGGTCCAAGCGTGTGCCACGGCCTCGCCCAGGCCCAGGATGGATGAGCCGGTCAGGGCAGTGACCATGCCGCCATGGATCAGGGCATGAGCGGCCAGGCCGTGCGGCCAGAGGCGGGCGCCGATGTCGCTGCGCGGATCCTTCATCCGGGCGAGAAAGTCGCCCTGCAGCGGGTAATCGCAGAGGGCGTGCCCGGCCAGCAGCAGGAGCAGGAGGGCAAAGGGGTCGGCCGGGGTCATTCGCCGCCACCCCCGCCGCCCGGATCACCACCGCCTCCTCCGCCACCCACATCGCTGGCGCCGCTGGAGTAGGAGTTGTTGCTGCTCTCGTTGCCGCCGCCGCTGGAGCTGGGCGTGCTGCTGGCGGGCGTGGCGCTCGGCGTGTGGCTGTCCAGGAACAGCGGCGTAGGCATATGGAGGGTGGTGTAGTCCTCCCGCCGATGGCCGGGCCCTCCGCTGGGTGCAGCCGCGATGCGCGGCGACGC
This sequence comes from Rhodovarius crocodyli, assembly GCF_004005855.1. Classification (GTDB taxonomy): domain Bacteria; phylum Pseudomonadota; class Alphaproteobacteria; order Acetobacterales; family Acetobacteraceae; genus Rhodovarius; species Rhodovarius crocodyli. The sequence continues at coordinate 375,575 of NZ_SACL01000004.1, read as the reverse complement.
CGCCGGGGGCGAGGAGGCGAGGCGCGGGCCACGAACGCTCGTCGCCCCCAAGCCAGCGACGACACGCTGCTGCTCGGACATTGGGGTCTGGAACAGCTTGTCGTGCTTGCCATCAAGCCAAGCCTGATCCAGCGGCACATAGCCGCCGCCATCCCTGAAGATGAAGCGCCGAGCGCCGGTCACGGCGTTCTGCTGGTAGATGTGGCGCGTGGAGCGGCCCATCTCGCGCCAGGCGAAGCGCGCACGAAGGCGTGCCCAGAGGCTTGGTGCGGTGGTCATTCCCGGTTCTCCCGTGGCTCAGGCTTCCACTGCCCATCGGCGTCGAGGTGCGCAGGTGGCCACCCTCGGACGAGGATGGTGAGCGCGCGGTAGCCGCGCGTGACGATGTAGTAGATTGGCGCCACCAGCAGGATCATCCCGAGGGGGCCGAGCGCGCCGAAGGCGCTTAGGGTGTCAGCCATGAGCTGCCTCCCGTTGGAGCTGTTCTCGATAGATGGTGGCCGCTGCAGCGAGGCGCTCCGCTCGAGCGGCTTCGGCCTCCGGAAGAAGGCGGACAAGCAACGGCTCAGCGACCCAGGCGTCGGTCCCGTCGAACATGAGCCAGTGCCCATCGGGCCAGATGCCGGAGTATCGGGCGGCAAAGATGCCCGTGCTGCCAGCCTGGATGGCGCGGACCTCGCTGCCGTCTTTCGGGCCGTACTTGGCCTCCATCCAGCCAAGCTCCTGCAGGCGGTAGTAGGCACTTGAGAGAAACCGTAGAGCGCTGGGTTCATCCGGCATCAGCTCGTGGCGACGGGCCTTCGCAGCCTGAGCCTGGTCCCACAAAGCCCGCGCTTCATCAGGCGACATCTGGCGCCGCACGCCATCCTTGTCGGTGTAGCTGCCGCTGATCGCGGCCAGGCGCGTGGTGTCGATGTCGCTCATCGGCGGCTCCAGTGTGTGGGCTTGCGCGGGGGCGCGGTGATCTTGAGGGGCGAGGCCAGGGCCATGTTCACGGCCCGGCCGCCCTGGCTGTGCTCGTCGTCCAGCACGGTCAGGACATGGGCACGGTCCGGGGACCACATCATGCGGATGGTCACGGCGCCCACCGTCACCGCCCAGCACTCGGCCCAGCCGTTGGACTGGATCTTGGAGGACAGCAGCAGCGCGCGGCGGTCCAGGATGGACATCACTGCATGGAGCCATTCCAGGCGCGTGAGATCCCGGCCGTGGCGTTCGAGCATCCGCTCGCGGGCATGCAGCGTCACGCCGGGGACGGCATGGTGCATGTCCTGCAGCATCTGCTGCCGCCGCGCGTCGAAAGAGCCGTCTGGCATGGTCGCCTCCTGTCCGAAGGCGGGGCGGATGACCCCGCCCATCGACCATGGTTTCGGGTTTCACCAGACTGGAAGGGGGGATGGGGGTGGGGGTCACGGCATGCACCAGCCGAAGGTCCAGGCGAAAAACGCCTCCCGCCATGAGGTGGGGGCGACGAGCCAGACCGGCCATGTGGCGGCCCAGGCGTAATATGCCTGGGGGCAGAAGCGCGGCGCCACCACGGACAGTGCCAGCGCGGTCCCGGCGAGCCAGACGGCGCCCGCGATCGCGAGCAGCACCAGAGCGCTGATGCGGAGCTTGCTCATGCTGCCTCGCTTCCAGCCGGGGCCAGAAACCCTGACCAGTCCGTAGTGATGTCGGCGAGCTCCTCGGTGGGAAGCTTGTGGTCCCACTCGTCGTGCTCGTGGTTGACCTGCCGGTAGAACAGCGGCGTGCCCTTCAGGGGGCCGGGGTGCAGCCAGGCCCAGTCTGGTTCGGGCCTGCCATCGTCCAGCTGCCGGCGGTCGAAGCCCTTTGCCAGGACGACGATGCACTCGTCGCCAGTCGCCGCCTTGAAGGAGGACGCGCGGTAGCCGTGGTGCTGGATCAGCACCTCCATGGCGCGCTTGCACTGCTTCTTCAGGATGCGGCGGTTCATTTCGGTTCACCTGCGGCCAGCCGCGCCCCGAGGACGTCCGCGATCTCGGGGACCTCCTCGCACAGGGCGCCGAGCAGCGCGGTTGTGTTCCAGAGGTTGGCCTTGGAGGGCTTGCGGCCCGGCCAGACCTTGCGGGCCAGGCGCTCGCACAGTTGGGGGTCAAGCTGCACGGGGCCCCTCCTGCTGCGCGCGGCGGCTCTCCTGCAGGATCCGGCGCCGCACCTCATCCTTGTGCTGGCTGCCGCAAATCAGCTGGAAGAGGTCGCAGTTCCAGGCGGCGAGGCGCCGAGCATAGCGACGGTAGGCGCCCTCCCGCGCACCGCACCCGGAGAACACGATGTCCGGGCAGTCGGGATCGGCGTGCCGGATGATGAAGGCCTGGTCCTCGTCCCTGTCGGACAGCACCATGCGAACCTCAGGGCTGACCTCGGCCAGGGCGCGGATGTAGATCTCCGCCTGCCAGAGGTCGTCCTTGCAGGGCTCGCGGCCCGGGCACGCGGCCTTGGCCACCGCGCGGATGAGGGCTTCATTCGGTTGCATCGGGCGTCTCCACGGACTTCACGAAGGCCTCGGCCTCGTCCTTGGTGGCGAACTCCATGATTTCGTCGCCATCATGGTTGCCGTCAGCGTCGCCAATCGGGACGCGGACGGCCCAAACGCGGCGCACGATCGCCCAGGCATGCACCTCCACTGGAACCAGGAAGTCCTGGAAATCGAGGGCCTCGGCGACACCGTAGCCGGGCAGCACCTCGTCCCCAGCAAGGGCGAAGGTGTCCGCGTCGAATCTCGATCGCGTGCTGATGACCTTGCCTTGAAGGTCGCTCACCTGTTCTGCAGCACGGTCGAGATGCCGCCTCAGCGCGATGAGATCGGCTGCGGTGACGCCGCCAGTGGGGCCGGCCTCCATCGGGCACGGCTCGGAGTGATGCCGGAAGTGCTTGCGCACCACCCCCTGCGGCAGATCGGCGGGGTCGGCGCCACCCATGTACCGGACCATGGCGCGAGCCCAGTCCAGCAGTGCCGCGTCGTCGCGCGGGTTCGGGCAGTAGTCGTGGTTCAGCTCGATCAGGGTGCGGTTGCTCATGCTGCTTCCTCCGAGGGCATGGCCTCTGCGGCCAGGGCGCGCTGGGCATTGCCTCGGATCTCCTGGACCCGGCTGAGCCAGCGCTCGAATTGGGCGTCGGTCATCTCGACCAGATGCGCGTCCACCACGCAGAACGGGCCCGCGCGCAGCACGGCCTGGTAGTTCTGGTGGTGGGTGTTGAACCACCAGTCGCCGCGCTGGGGCGTGGCGGTCCAGCGGGCGGTGGCGATCTCGCGGATGCGCGCCTCGCGGGCGCGGGCGACGGGTGCGGTGCTCATAGGCGCGACCGCCGGCGGCGGCGCAGATAGCGCTCTCCGCACCACCAGCCAGCCACGAAGCAGCCGATCGCCACGGCAAGGAGCTCAGGCATCGGCGACCTCCGCAGCGGCGCGGTAGCGCGCAGCGCCCTCCGCGATGAAGCGGCGAGCCTGTTCCTCGGTGATGTAGCCGGCGTCCGGCCAGGTGCCGTAGGGCTCGCGGTACTGCCACCGGGGATCGCCGATCACCTCTCCGCCGATGCCCAGCGTCCAGTGGGCGCCGCGCGACCGGAAGTAGAAGGGCTCGCCGTCGATGGTGCCCTCGGCCTCGACCGGGCACTGGCCCGCCAGGGTCTCGATGATGATGCCGGGCATCGGAAGAGCGTGGTCAGCCATCGTTGCGCTCCTGGGCGGCCGGCTCCACGACTTGCCACTCTTCGTCGTCGATGGTGGGCTGCTGATACCCTTGGATCACCCCGGCCCCATCAATCTCCAGGATGATGTAGTCGCCGTAGCCTCTGCCGCCGTGGCATAGGAAATCGTTGGGCACATAGTAGCCGGCCCACTTCATCTGCCGCTGCCTGGAGGCATCAGAAAGCCAGTACTGGCCCTCGTCGCAGACCTTGTAGTGGATATCGGCGGTGGTTCCCGCCGGCCAGTCCTCCACCACGCCATCGGCAAGCCGGATGCGCACCTTCCAGTGCTCGCCCACGCGGCCGGGGATCAGGGTGCCATCCTCGTCGGCAACGCCGTTGACCGTGGCGTCCTCCCAGTAGCGGACGCCCGCCTCGACATCGATATGCGTCACCTCAATGGCGACCTTATGGGATACGGTGACCTTCATCTCGGCGTCTCCGCAGCGGCATCGTGGCCGGCTGCTCTTCGGGGTGTCGTTGGCCGTCGCACACGGGGCAGGGCCACTCGGTGCGACGGAAAGGGTTCCAGGCGAGGCCTGTGCCCAGGCAGACCGGGCACAGGCACGGCAGCGGGCGGCGCCCGCCTGTCACGCGTCCTCTTCGAACTGACCGGTGTCGCTGACGCGATACCGCACGCCCACGCGCACTCTCTGCTCGCCGGGCGACAGTTCGCCCTCGGACGTGGTGCACGTGGCGAAGCGATAGCGGACCCCATCCCACCAGACGGCGGAGCCGCAGCTATCGGGGCCGAGCATCAGGCTGCTGTCCGGTCCTGCGGCCGCGAGGCGGCTGGATCTGCCCGATGCCGCAAGACGGCAGGATCTGCCTGAGGACGCGAGGCAACCATCGCCGCCTGTGGCCGCGATGCTGCTTTCATCGCCTGATACGGCGAGACGGTTGCAGCTGCCCGAGGCCGCGATGACGCTTTCGTCGCCACACGCCGCGATTTGGTCGGCGTAGCCCGAGGAGACCACGATACTGGCGTCACCGGAGGTCGCGACGTTGCTGAAGCGTGTCGATACCGCGAGGCGGGCAGCATGTGCTGAAGACGCCACGCGGCCGGAATAGATCGAGCACTCGCTGCGGCCAGCGTAGCTATCCAGGGCTTTCCCAGCCGCCTGCTGGGTGATCCTGGTCATGTCAGTGACAGCCCGGGCAACGAAATCGCGCCGCAAGCCCCAGGCGTCTATGGCGCGATAGTCCAACCACAGGGCATCAGAACGGAGGTTTTCAGCCAGCAGAGCCTCGCTGGTTTCACCGTAGCTGGCGCCGTCGGGAAATTTGGTGCGGAACCATTCGCGGCCTTCCTCATGCCAATCCCACTCGCTGAGCAGGTCGATCGTGATGTGGCAGGAATCGGCGGCGGTATCGGGGGCGGCCATGGCGCTGTCGGATTTGCTCATGCGGTGGCTCCATGGTTGGCCGGGGCGCCACCGTCCCAGACGGTCAGCGGCTCAGCGGCGCGGATGTAGAGGGGGTGGCGGGGCTGCCCGTGTTTCGTGAGCCCCAAGCAGTGGGGGCGAAGGCCAGCATCTCGGATGAGGTCCAGGACGGCGCGCACGCGGTCCGCTTTGGCATGGGCGCCCCAGGCGCAAACGACCGTCTCGGCGTCGAGCAAGGCCCGCCGGATATGGCGGTCGTTCTCCGTCCCCACAGGATCCTGGTGGCACCACAGTGCCTCAGGCTGAGACGAGCGGAGCGCGTAGAGGTTCACCACCGTCACCTGGTCGAAGCCCCAACGCCGGGAGAAATCGACCACGCGCCGGATCGTGGGATCGTCCTTCAGGGCGTCGGCGGTGCTGGGGTTCAGCATGGCCCAGACCACGGACCTGCGCCCGTGGCCGAGCACTCGGCCCAGGGTGTAGCGATAGGTGCCGCAGGGGCTGATGAGGGCGCTGCGCGTGTTGTCCACGGCCAGGAGGAGGTCGGTCATGCGCCCGCTCCCACAGCGCGGGCCAACGGCAGCGGCGGGGGCGTTTTCTGGCAGGATGCGAGGTAGACCCCGGCCATCACCGCAATGGCCTCGATGAAGTTAAGGAGCGCCAGCGCCGCGCCCTTGTCAGCAATGGCGTTAGGCAGCCCCAGCGCGCTCAAAGGCACGACGACCAAGTCAATGTACCGGAACAGCACCCAATCCGCGCGGAGCGGGTTCATGGCGCCTTCCTTCAGGCGCTGGTCCACTTGGCTGGCGCGACTGGCCATGTACCAGATGGCCACCAGCTGCAGGAGTGAGGCTGCCAGGCGCATAGTGGTGAAGGCGCCCTGGCTGACCACCAGGAAGTCCGCGGTCAGGCTCAAGCCCAGCGCCGCGACCAGGCATTCCCGGCCGATCTTCAGCGGGGAGGCCCAGCCAGCGAGGCCCGTGGCGATGGGCTGGAAGACGCGATCCAGCAGCCAGGTATCCGCGCGCTCGAAGGTCATGCCGCCACCTCGGCGGCCTTCGCCGCGTCGATGTTGGCGTGCTCGACCCGGAAGGTCAGGGCGGCGACCCAGGGATTAGCGGCCCAGGCTTCGGGGCCGTGGAGGTCGCCCCACAGGCGGCTGAACCAGCTGCGCGCGCTGTGGCGCGCCAGCCCGAAATGCTGCTCGCCTTGGGCAGTCACCCACCGTCCAGATCGGAGCTGCAAGCCGCCCTCGGCGCACGCATCCTCCTCGCTGATCTCCTGCAGCCGTTGCACCCGCACCTCCTCGATGTGCAGTGTGAGCCGGCTGGCCCAGCGCGGCATGAAGATGGAGGGGCGGGCAGTTCCCCATGCGCGAGACTTGTCGTCCTCGGCAAACCAGATCGGCAAGTCGCGCTGAAGGTCGCCAGCGAATCTCTGGAGATCGCGCGGCGCCGTCCCGTCGAATGCGCAGTCTGTCCACCACGCCTCCCGCACCCACAGCCGGTCGCCGGGGGCGTAGCGAAGGCGCGCCCAAAAGTGCTCGCCGTCCGCGTCCACGGGCCATGCTCGCAGAGGGCGGCGCGGGGTTTGCTCCGGCTCGCTCCACCGCCACAGTCCTGAGGGAACCCACTGATGAAGCGCGTTCATCATTTCGGGTTGCTCGCAGAAGGTGGCCCATTCAGGCGGCTGCGGCTTCAGCACCCGCCGCGTCTGCGCCTTCCTGCCGTCCAGCAGGGCGCGCACCATCGGCGCCGAGAAGATGATGGGGCGGTCGGTCACGGCGCCACCGCCTTCGGCTGCACGGCGCTCGCCGGCACCCAGAAGATGCTGTTGCACGCGTTCCAGTCAGCTTTGCGGCCGACCTTGCCCGCCTTCTCCAACTGCACCATGGCCTTCCGCACATCGGCGGTCCGGGCGTCCAGGCGCTTGGCAAGAACCCAAGTCTGGGCGCCAGAGCCGAGCTCCTTCAGGAGGCGCGAGGGCGTCAGTTTGTTGCCGGCCATCAGGCAGCACCCATCCCGCCGGCCCAGTTCAGGACAAGCGGCCCGCCACCGATCTCCGGCAGCAGCACCCCGTCAATCTTGTCGGGGCGCACCCATTTGGCGGCGAAGTCGAAGACCCCATTCCGCTCCACCACATAGACGACGCCCTCAGGCGTATCCTGGCATCCCAGCCCGCCGCCGCGCTCGCAGGCAAAGCTGAAGGCGGCCTCGATCGAGAGGGGGGCGCCGAAGTGCAGCAGCTTGGCCGCGCAGAGGCCGGCCAGCGTCTTGACCTTGTAGAAGCTCGCCATCGGCTGCCTCTTCCGCCCCTGGAAAAGAGCGAAGGGGGCGAAAAGCTGCTCGACACTGGTGATCGCGTATCGCGAGCCATGGGCCTGCAGCATCCACTCCCCGACCAGCCGCGTGTCGGCAGGCATCGCGTGCCGAAAGCGCTCGGCACGGGCCGCCACCCACTCGGCGAAGCGGTGGTGTTGCGGGAAAGGCGACGTGCTGGCGTGGTAGCCAGCGCGGGTCAGCGGGACGATGTCGTCCCCGATCCGAGCGACGCAGCAGCAGGAGCCGTCCAGCTTCTCGGTGATGTGGATGACGTCGTGCTTGTCACGCGCCTTGTCAGTGCAGATCGCGGCCTGGCCGGGGTGGATGGTCCAGTCCCCAGGCCCAAGCCGAGATCCAGGCAGGTGCGGCGTGCTGCCATACGCCTTCATCTGCAAAGGCTTCGGATTGGTCTGTTGCGCCGCGCTCACGAGAAGGCCCTCCGGAAGAAGGCTCGCACGCGATCCCGGAATCCAGTCTTGGCCGCCGGCATCAGCGCCCGCCGGATGGCCCGCGCCTGCTCAGGCCGGCAGGGCGGCGCAGCCTGTGGCAGCTGGTCCAGGAAGTTGAACAGTTCACGGGCCGCGATCCCGGCCTCGCCCGGCTGCGAGAGCATCTCCTCGCGCAGCGGCATCACCCCGGGCAGGATGGCGATAGCCATGCGGCGCGCGTGCCCGACCTGGCGCGGGCCCGCCTGTTCCCAGTCTGCATCATGCAGGGCGTAGAGGTAGCGCTGCAGTGCCTCGAGGGGCTGGCTCGCCTCCTTGAAGGCGTCAGCCCAGAACCCGCTCTCAGGCGGCGGGGCGAAGCTCAGGTGGTTGGGGTCGGACATGGTCAGCCCTCCACCTGCGCGGACGCCACTTTCTCGAGCAGCGCGCGCCCCTCGGAGGTGATGGTCAGCACCACCTGGCGGCGGTCGAAGTCGCTGCCTTTCCGATGGCAGAGCCCGAGGACGCTGAGGCGGTCGCAGGCCCGGGTGATGGCGGGCTTCGACACGCCGAGCTTCTCGGCATAGTACGCCGTGGACTTTCCGCCATCGGTCGCCAACCGGCACAGAAAGGCCATCTGCCGGCAGGTGAGCTCGACATGGACCTGGGCGGCCGAGGTGAAGGCCGCCATCAGGCGATGGGTCGGGATGCGCCCGTGATCCAAGGCGCCCATCAGTTGCGCCCCCGGGCCGCCGCGCGCCGCGCGGGCTCCATGACGTTGACGCAGCCGCCCGGCACCACGACGCGGTCCGAAGCGACAATGGAGGCGGCCATGGCCAGCGCCGAGGCGCAGTCGGTCGACTCATAGGTCCGGTGGACACAGCCCTGGAGCAGGATGCCGCCGGAGGCGGGGGCCATGCAGATCTGCACCAGCAGAATCACGGAGTTCAGCACAACGCGTCCTCCAAGGGCTCGCCGGCGCGCAGCGCCAGCAGCTCACGGTTGAGGGTGATGAGGCGGGCCTCAGCGGCGGCGTCGCCGGCTGCGAAGGCCTCGACGGCGGCTTCCAGGTCAGCGGTGAGCACTTGCTCGCTCTGCAGTCGGGTCAGCACGCCCTGGGCGATGGCGACCGCTTCGTCCGGCGCGGCATGGGCAGTCACCTCGGGGGGGATGTCCGCCCCCTGGAGCCAGCCCAGGTCGCTGGCAGGCAGCGTGCGGTCGCGGAGCAGGGCATCGCGAAGGTCGGCGCAGCGGCCGCGGGGCAGGGAGGCCATGGCCAGCTGCTCCTCGAGCTCGTCGAGGACGTCCGGGTGGTGGGCCGCCGCGTGCAGGACGATGCGGGCCAGCGCCACGCGCACCTGGTCCCCGACCTCGGTCGGCCGGGCGTATCGCATGCCCTTCGCCCCGCGGCTGGGAGCGCCCGGGCGGGCTGCGCGATAGAACTGGTCCAGCAGGGCCTTCCGGTACTCCTGCGCCAGCGCCTTGTCCTTGATCTGGCCAGCGGCCGTTTCCAGGCGATGGCGCAGCTGGGCCCGGGCTTCGGGCGTGCCGGCGGGGATGGACCGCTCGATGACCGTGTAGAGAACCTCGTGCAGCGGGCGGGCGACAGCCATGTGCTGTTGGAAGGCGGCAGCGCCGCGTTCGCGCACCAGGCTATCGGGATCCTGGCCCACCGGCAGGGTCATGATACGGATGGAGCGCCCGGGCTCGAGGAGGCCCATTGCCAGCTCCACAGCCCGCGCGGCGGCCTTCGAGCCCGCGCTATCGCCGTCGAAGCACAGGACGGGTTCGGGGTTGATGCCCCAGAGAAGCTGCAGCTGTTCCTCGGTCAGCGCGGTGCCGAGCGGGGCGACGGCGCCACGGAACCCCGCCTCGTGCAGGGCGATGACGTCCAGGTAGCCCTCGACCACCACAGGCGCGGCACCCCGGAAGATGCCCTCGCGCGCCAGATCCAGGCCGTAGAGGCTGCGGCGCTTCGAGAAAACCGGGCTTTCGCTGCCGTTGATGTACTTGGGCTTGGCGTCACCGAGCACGCGGCCGCCGAAGGCGATGACCCGGCCCCGCTCGTTCCTGATGGGGAAGGTCACCCGGTCGAAGTAGAGATCCACCAGGCGCCCATCGCGCTCCAGCAGGAGGCCGGCGGCCAGCATCTGCTCTGGAGTGATGCCCTGGGCGCGGAGATCTGCTGTCAGCGCGCCGCGGCCCGACCCGGACCAGCCGAGGCCGAAGCGCGCGATGGTCTCGTCGCTGAGGCCGCGCTTACGGAGGTAGGCCAGACCCTCAGCACCTTCGGGCAGTTTCAGGCGCCGGGTGAAGGCATCCTGGGCAGCGGCCAGGACGTCCTGCAGAGACTTGGCTTCCTCAGCGCGCTGCGCCGCCTTGGGGCTGTCCTGGGGCACGTCCATGCCCGCCTCGGCAGCCAGGCGCTCCACGGCTTCGCGGAACGGAAGGCCCTCGCCCTCGGTCAGGAAGGCGATGGCGTCGCCGTGGGCGCCGCAGCCGAAGCAGTGGTAGTGGTCCGGGTAGACATAGAAGGACGCCGACTTCTCGGAATGGAAAGGACAGCAACCCTTCCACTGGCGACCCCGCCGCTCCAGCTTCACCTTACGGCCGACGAGGGTGTGCAACGGCGTGCGGCCGCGCAGTTCGTCGAGGAAGGTGGAGGGGAGCATCGGAGGCGTTCTCTGTGGCTGTTTAGGCCTGGGAAGGCTCCCCGGCGGAACACAGAAAACACATTAGAATGTGCTCTGACAACCACGAAAACACATCGCGATGGTTAATTCGCTGTGGTCATTGTTCTTGCTGCAAAATTTTTCGGCCAGCCCCGCTTCAGCGCAGTGGTAGCCATGTGGTAGCCAAAAGGCCGAATTTCGGGATACCGAAAATAATTTGTAGTCTTTTCAGCTATTTATTTGGTGGAAACTCTGATTCGTAATCAGTAGGTCCGGGGTTCAATTCCCCGAGTCGGCACCATCACCCCCCAGACCACCACCCCATCAGCGCCTTCACCATGACGAAGGCCAGCACCGCCAGTATCGCGGCCAGGATGGGGCGGGCCATGGCCCATTCGATGCGCTCCGGGTCTTCCGGATGTTGGATGATCCTTGCCGTCGCGCCCTTGGCGGGCGGGCCGCCCCTGCCGTAATGGCGCAACGAGGCGATGACCGGCCTGCCGTCGTCCAGCAGGTAACGCACCTGCACCGCCTGGCCCGAGACCGCCCAGAGGGACGGCACGCCCAGATGCACCGCGTCGCGCCTGATCCAGCGCGACATCTGCAGCAGCCGCAGCAGGGTCAGCGCGCCGGCCACCAGGCAGCCGCCGGCGATGCCGAGGTACTCCATCCCGCTCAGCCGAAATGCTCGTCGATATCAAGCCAGCCCATGATGACCTTCCGGGGCGCCTTGTTGTCGATCGGGTTCACCAGCCGGTATTCCTTGCGGATCATGAAGTCATAGCCGCGGCCGGGGCCGCCCTGGCCGGCCTCCACCGTCTCCCACATCAGCGGGTCATCGTTGCTCCATTGGGTGATGACGCCGACATGGTGGTGCGTCCATTGGTGGGGCCGCGTCTCGGTGCCGATCTGGAACACGTCGCCCGCGCGCGGGTGCACGCTGGCGCTGCGTTCGCGGAACCAGTGCCAGCCGACGGGCGGGGTTTCCTTCTCGCGCCCCCATTTGTCGTTGCCGGACAGGCTGAAGGAGGTGGCGCCGCCCTTGCGCTTGCCCATCTTGGCCTGCTCGATCCGGGTGAAGATGGTGCCGACCAGCCCCTCGCAGGAGGTCGTGACCGCCCCGACGCCGTCGCGTGCCCATTGGCCTTTCTCGTTCTTGGCGAAGCCCTCATTCTGCCAGGCCGTCTCCAGCGATCGCTGGGTGTGGCCGGTCCATTCGGTGAACTTCGCTGCCGTCCCGTCATGAGAGGAAAGCTTGGTGACGGTATTGGGCAGGGCCTGGGCCAGTTGGCGGCAGATATACTGCCGCCGATCAGAGAGATAAGGGTTCACCCAATCATTGGCATCGTATGCCATTTCAGTTTCTTCCCTCATTACTGCCCGCACAGTAACAAGGCGGGCGGCCCGGCTTCATCACACTGATGAATGAGCCGCCCGGGCGCCGTGAGCTATCGGGTGAGGCCCATGGCGCGCAGCACCGGCGGCAGGTCCCGGTACAGGCCGGATACATAGGCCGCATAGTCCGGCCCAGCCCGCCAGGCGGGCAGCAGGCTCAGTCGCGCCAGCAGGGTGGCGTGCTCCGGTTCCATCGTGGCCTTGCGGAAGCCCTCGATCAGCGCGTCGCTGACCTCGGGCGCCATGCCCGGCGGGCCCGCGATGCCGGAGAGATAGTCGAAGGAGACATCGAAACCCTGCTCCCGGATCGAGGGCACCTGCGGGAAGCGGTCCGACCGTCCGGGCGTGGTCACGCCCAGCAGCCTTACCTCGCCGCTGTCGATCATGCCGGCCGCGCTGCCGACGCTGTCGAACATCAGGTCCACCGTCTTGCTCAGCAGCGCGTTCAGCGCCGGTGCCGGCCCTGCAACCGGCACGTAGAGGAAGCGGATGCCGGTGCGCAGCTCCAGCAGCTTCATCCCGAAGGGCGGGCTGGCGGGCGTGCCGCCGCCGGCGACCGACAGCCCCTCCGGCTGCGCCTTCGCGCGCTCCACCAGATCCGCGATGCTGCGGATCGGGCTGTCCTTCAGCACGATGAAGCCGAGCGCCATGTTGTTCAGCCCGGCCAGATGCGTGAAGTCGCGCGTGCCGTCATAATCCACGCGCTGCACCAGCGGCAGGCGCCAGCTGGCATCCGTGACACCCACCAGCGTGGAGCCGTCGGCGGGCTGGCCCTTCACATAGGCCATGCCGACCGCGCCCGCCGCACCGGGCCGGTTCTCGATCAGCACGCTGCGGCCCAGGTGTCGGCCGGCCAGCGGCGCGAAGCCGCGCAGATAGGCATCGAAGGTGCCGCCCGCCGCCCAGGGGCAGATAACCCGGATGGGCTTGTCGGGCAGGGCGGCGCGGGCCGGGGCGGCCGCCAGGGCGGCCCCGGTGGTCAGCAGGCAACGACGGGTTGTCGGCATCATCTCGTTCTCCTCATCGTGCTGGCGGCTTTCCCTGTCATGGCGCGGTTTTTCCCGCGCGTTGGGCGAAGCGCGCGATGGCCTCCGCCACCTGCCGCTCACGCAGGGACCCGGCCTCGAAGGCCCGGCGCACGCGCTCGCGGTGATCCTCGTCATACTGCTGGGAAAGACGGAGCTGGACCTCGACCGAGCTCACCTCGATCTCGATGCCCACGATCCCCTTGCTCAGCGCATCCAGATAGTCGTCCTTCAGCTCATCGACGCTGAAGCCGGTGCCGGGCGGCTCCATGGTGCGGCCCAGGCGCAGCACGGCCTGGCGGCACCAGGCGGCATCGTCGATCACGCGTGGCAGGCCGCGGATCTGCAACGCCACGTAGTTCCAGGTCGGGGCGCGGGGCGCGGCGTACCAGCTGGGTGAGACATAGGCATTGGGTCCCAGCGCGCTGACCACGACCTCCCGTGCCGGGTCCAGGGCGCGCCATTGCGGATTGGGCCGTGCCATATGGGTCACGAGCGTGCCATGCTGGCCCCGCTCGCGGTCGATCAGGAAAGGCAGTTGGCTGGTCTCCAGCCGCTCTCCGTTGCTGATCAGGGTCGCGAGGCGGATCTCCTCCAGAAGTTCCCAGGCAAGGGCGGTATCGTCGGAGCGGAAGGGCAGGGGCGTGTACAAACTCTGATGTCCTGGACGTCTTGTTGATGGCGAAGAAACGGGTGGCGGCGAGCCCGGAATTCTATGGCGGCTATGCCCCCGGCGAACGGTTCCAGGCCATTCCCCGGCCGGTTGCCGCGATTGCGCGGGATTATCCGGCGGGTTTTGCGGGGCTGCGCCACTCGCATCCGCGCGCGCAGCTGCTGCACCCCATCAGGGGCAGCATGCTGGTGCTGACCCCGGGCGGCAGCTGGGTGGTGCCGCCCAGCCAGGCGCTGTGGCTGCCCCCGGGTGTCGAGCATGAGGTGCATGGGCGCGACCCGGTTTCCCTGCGCTCCATCTACGTCCAGCCGGAGGCCTGCGCGGGCATTCGCGCGGAATGCCGGCTGATGGCCGTCACGCCGCTGCTGGGGGCGCTGCTGGAGGAAGCGGCCCGCATGCCCGCCGAATACGACCCCGAGGGCCGGGACGGCCGGGTGATGCAACTGATGCTGGATGAGGTGGCGCGGATGGAGGCGTTGCCCCTGGCCGTGCCGATGCCGCGCGGCGAGGGCATGGCCGGTGCCTGCCGGGCACTGCTGCGTGATCCCGGGCTGGGCTGGGGCCTTGATGAGGTGGCAGCGCATTCCGGCATGTCGCGCAGGGGCTTCACCCGCGCCTTCCGGCAGGAAGCCGGCATCTCCTTCGCGCAGTGGCGTGCCCAGGTACGCCTGCGTGATGCGATGGCCCGCCTGAGGGATGGGCAGCCCGTTACCCTGGTGGCCCTGGATGTCGGCTATGACAGCCCCAGCGCCTTCAGCGCGGCCTTCCGCAAGGCCTTCGGCATGCGGCCTTCCGATGCGGGCAGGGCACCCGGCGCTGGCGGTTGAAGCTGTCATCCAGGCGACAGTAACCGCCGATTTCTGCGTCTGCTGTCGATTTCGGGCCAGATTCTGGCGGGGCCGGGCGAGGGCCGCGGCCCCCGCCCGCAGCCCTCAGCTGTTCGGGCCGCGCCCCATGCCCACGGGCTGCCAGCGGCGCAGCTTCGTGTTCTGGAACACGGCGGGGTTCACGCAGCTCATCGGCCATTTGCCCTGCGCCACCAGCGCCAGCTCCGACCCCACGCGACGCTTGCGCGCCTCATCGAAGCGCGCGCTGGCCGAGGCGGTGTGGGCGGAAAGAATGACGTTATCCATCCGCAGGATCGGGTTGTTGTGGCTGGGCGGCTCGGTTTCCAGCACGTCCAGGCCGGCATAGGCGAACCAGCCCTCCTGCAGGGCCTTGATCAGCCCTTCCTCATGCACGGTGGGGCCGCGGCCGGTGTTGATGAAGATCGCGGTCTTCTTCATCAGCCGGAAGTGCTCCTCGCGCAGCATCGCGTTGCATTCCGGGCGGGCCGGCGCGTGCATCGAGACGAAATCGCTCTCGGCCATGATCTGCTCCAGGCTCGCGGGCATCACCCCGGCCTCGATCATGGTGGTCTCGTCCACGAAGGGGTCATAGGCGCTGATGATCAGGCCGAAGGGCTTGGCGCGGCGCGCCACGGCGCGGGCCACACGGCCGAAGGACACCAGGCCCAGGCGCTGTCCCATCAGGCGCGGGATCTTGAGCAGGGCAGGGCGGCCTTCCTTCCAGCGGCCCTCGCGCACCATGCGGTCCTGATCGATGCAGCGGCGGAAGGTCGCCAGCAGCAGCATCATGGCGTGGTCGGCCACTTCCTCGATGAAGGTGTCGGGCACGTTGGTCACGGGAATGCCGGCTTCGGTCGCGGCCTTCACGTCCACGCTGTCCACGCCCACGCTGCCCAGCGAGATCACCTTGCAGTTCTTCAGCTCGCGGATGATGTCGGCGCCGATGGGGATGCCCTTGGCGTAGATGGCATCGGCGTCGCGGGCGGCGGCGATGAAGCCCGCTGTGTCCGTCGGTGCCTCCACGATCTCCGCGTCCAGCCCGGCCAGCGGCTCCGATTCCAGGTCATAGCCGCCGCCGGCGGTGGTGAAGCTGGCCCCGGCCGGGGTGACGATGCGGAATTTGGCCATGTGGTTCCTCCGGTTCTTATCGTTATGGAGGAAGCCAAGCACGCACCCCGGCAGGCTACAAGGCGTCCGCGCTCAACAGCCCGTGCAGCGCAGCACGCAGCGGCGGCAGGATCTCGGCCTCGAACCAGGGGTTGCGTGCCATCCAGCCGGTGTTCCGCCAGGAAGGATGGGGCAGGGCCCAGATCGCCGGGGCCTTGGGCTGACGGCGCACGAAATCGGTCATCGCCCCGCGCCCCATGTAGCGCGCCAGGGCATAGGAGCCGATCAGCAGCGTCAGGCGGATATCGGGCATGGCCGCCAGCACGGGCGGGTGCCAGGTGGGCGCGCATTCGGGCCGGGGCGGCGCATCCCCGCCCTGGGGCAGGCGCCCCGGATAGCACATGCCCATGGGCATGATGGCGATGCGCCGTTCGTCGTAGAACACCTCGGGCTCCAGCCCCAGCCAGCCGCGCAGCCGCTGGCCGGAGGCATCGTTCCAGGGAATGCCCGTGGCATGCACGCGGGTGCTGGGCGCCTGGCTGATGATGATCATCCGCGCCGTGGGGCTCGCGCGCAGCACGGGGCGCGGGCCCAGGGGCAGGAATGCCTCGCAGATCCGGCAGGCGCGGACCTGCTCCAGCAATTCCCTCATGCGCTCGGCAGGTGGCTTTCCACGATATAGAGGGGGCGGCCCTTGGTCTCGTTGAACACCCGGCCCAGATACTCGCCGATCACGCCCAGCATCATCATCTGCACCCCGCCCAGGAACAGCACCACGGCCATCAGGCTGGGATAGCCGCTGACCGGGTTGCCGAAGAAGATGGTGCGCACAAGCAGCTGGATCAGGTAGATCGAGGCCAGGATGGCCACCAGCAGCCCCAGATAGCTCGCGATCTTGAGCGGGCCCACCGTGAAGCTCGTGATGCCTTCCAGGCTGAGGTTCCACAGCTTCCACCAGTTCCACTTGGTGGTGCCGGCGGCGCGCGGCGCGCGCTCATACGGCACGGCGATGGAGGGGAAGCCGACCCAGGCGAACAGCCCCTTCATGAAGCGGTGCTGTTCGCGCAATTGCAGCAGCGCGTTCAGCGAGCGCCGAGACATCAGCCGGAAATCGCCCGTGTCCTGCGGCAGCTTCACCTTGCCGCCCAGGCGCTGCATCACCCGGTAGAAGGCATGGGCGGTGCTGCGCTTGATGAAGCCCTCGCCATGGCGGATCGAGCGCTGGGCATAGGCCACGTCATAGCCCTGGCGCCACCCGGCGATCAGGTCCGGGATCACCTCGGGCGGGTCCTGCAGGTCAGCGTCGATCACGATCACGGCGTCGGCGCAGGCGGCGTGATCCAGCCCCGCGGTCAGCGCGATCTCCTTGCCGAAATTGCGGCTGAGATTGACGATGGCCACCCTGGGGTCGGCCGCCTGCATGGCCAGCATGATCTCCAGCGTGCGATCGCGGGAGCCATCGTTCACATAGACGATCTCAAAGGACATGCCCGTGCCGTCCATGGCGGCGATGATGCGGCGCTGAAACTCGGGCAGCACCTCCTCCTCGTTGTAGCAGGGGACGACAACTGACAGGGACGGACGGGGCATATCGCTCATGGATGCCCGTATAGCACGGGATTCATGGCGGTTCTGCGGCCTGTCCTTGTTGACCTTCGGGCGGGGCTGGGGCACGCCCGTGCCATGCTTCTCGACACATCCGCCAAGGGCACGTTCATCATCGCGCCCACGCCCTTCGAACCCAATGGCGCGCTCGACCTCGCCAGCACGGCCCGCATGACGGAGCGATACTTGGGCATGGGCGTCAGGGGGATGACGATCCTCGGCATCATGGGCGAGGCACCGAAGCTGGAGCAGGCCGAGGCGGTCGCCTTCGTGCGCCAGGTGCTGGATGTGGTGGCGGGCGCCGTGCCGGTCGTCGTCGGCGTCTCGGCGCCGGGCTTCGCCGCGATGCGCGCGCTGACGGCCGAGGTCACGGCGCTCGGCGCCGCCGGCGTCATGATCGCCCCGCCCCCCTTCCTGAAGGGTGAGGATGCGGTGGTCAGCTATTTCCAGCAGGCCTCCGAGGCGGTGTCTCCCGCCCCTTGGGTGCTGCAGGACTTCCCGCAGGCCAATGGCGTCTACATGGGCACCGGCACGATCACCCGCGTGCTGGCCGATGAGCGCTGCGTGATGGTCAAAGCCGAGGACTGGCCGGGCCTGGACAAGATCTCGACCCTCAAGGCCGGCATGAAGTCCGGCACCACCCGCGCCGTGCCGATCCTGGGCGGCAATTCCGGCCTGTTCCTGCCGGAGGAGCTGAACCGCGGCGCCGACGGTGTCATGACCGGCTATGCCTTCCCCGAACTGCTGGTGGACCTGACCGACAATGGCCCGACCGAGGCGGCCTGGGACCGGTTCGAGGCGCATCTGCCGCTGATCCGTACCGACAACCAGCAGGGCCTGGGCCTTGCGGTGCGCAAGCATGTGCTGGCGCGGCGCGGCATCATCGCCCACCCCACCGCCCGTGCGCCCGCACCCAAGCTGTCGGACGCCGCCCGGGCGGAAGTTGATTACCTGTTGAGCCGCATTGCGCGGCGTGACCCCATCGCGGCGGACCTCGCATGAGCGACTTTATCCAGATTGCGCGTGAGCGCGGCTTCATCCACCAGATCACCGACGAGGAGGCGCTGAAGAAGCGCCTCTCCGAAGGGCCGCTCTCGGCCTATGTCGGCTTCGACTGCACGGCGGACAGCCTGCATGTGGGCCATCTGCTGACCATCATGCTGCTGCGCTGGTTCCAGAAATGCGGCCACCGCCCGGTGGCCCTGATGGGCGGCGGCACGACCAAGATCGGCGACCCCTCCGGCCGCGACGAAACCCGCCAGCTGCTGACCGACGAGAAGATCGAGGAAAACAAGGCCGGCATCCGCAAGACCTTCGCGCCCTTCCTGCATTTCGGCGAGGGCGCCTCCGACGCCATCATGCTGGACAATGCCGAGTGGCTGGACCAGCTGCGCTACATCCCCTTCCTGCGCGAGGTGGGCCGGCATTTCAGCGTGAACCGCATGCTGACCATGGACAGCGTGAAGCTGCGGCTGGATCGCGACCAGCCGCTTTCCTTCATCGAATTCAACTACATGCTGCTGCAGAGCTACGACTTCATGGAGCTGAACAAGCGCCATGGCGTGGGCATGCAGATGGGCGGCTCCGACCAGTGGGGCAACATCGTCATGGGCGTGGACCTGGTGCGCCGCATGAACAGCAAGGAAGTGTTCGGCCTGACCGTGCCGCTGCTGACCACGGCATCGGGCACCAAGATGGGCAAGACCGCGGGCGGCGCCGTGTGGCTGTCCGCGCACCGGCTGCCGGTGTTCGACTACTGGCAGTTCTGGCGCAATGCCGAGGATGCCGATGTGGGCCGCTTCCTCAAGCTGTTCACCGAGCTGGACCTGGCCGAGATCGATCGCCTGGCCTCCCTGCAGGGTGCTGAGATCAACGAGGCCAAGAAGGTGCTGGCCACCGAGGCCACCGCGCTGCTGCATGGCCGCGAGGCCGCCGAGGCTGCCGCTGAGACCGCGCGCCGCACCTTCGAGGAAGGCCAGGCGGGCGGTGACCTGCCCAAGGTGCCGCTGTCCGGTGAGGCGAGCGTGACGGCGCTGCTGGTGCAGGCGGGCTTTGCGGCCTCCAACGCCGAGGCGCGGCGGCATGTCGCCGGCGGCGGCGTGCGGGTGGACGATGCGGTGGTGACCGACGCCAACCAGATGGTGAAGGCGCCGGCCAAGCTCAGCTTCGGGCGCAAGAAGCACGCGCTGATCGTGGCGGGGTGACTACTCCGGAACGATGCCGGCTGGGGTGGCTTCACCCCAGGTCATCACGGCGCCGACCCAGCCCTGGTAGAAATCGGTGCCCGGCGATTGGGCCGGCACCTTGCCATGGACGAAGTCATTCTCGAACCAGGTGCGGATGGTCGCTTCCTTCGAGGTTTCCCAATAGGGATCGATGAAGCGGATTTCCTTGCGGCTGGCACCGATCACCACGACGTTGTGGGAGTTGTCGTACCATTTGCCGGCCACCCAGCAGGGGCTGACCGCGCAGAAGGAGGCGAAGTTCGTCGCACTCCAGGATGAGCTGGTGCCCCAGGGCGTGAGGCCCAGCGCCTTGGCGGCGCGAAAGTAATCCTTGGTCTTCAGCCCGGTCTTGGTGGCGTCGTCCCAAAGAATGCCCGCCTTGACCAGGGCGGGCTTGATCTCATCGGGGTCGCGCCCCTTCCACAGGAACATCATGGTCAGGCAGGTGTACCAGCAGGTCGTTTCCGAATCCTGCGGCAGCACCGGCATGTTCTTCATGGGGACTTGTACCAAGGCCATCTGAACGCTCTCCCGGATTTATGGGAGAAGAATAGCCGTCGGCAGCCAGATGTATTCCAGCGTGCAATTAAACATTGCTGGAATTACATGTTCCGGGACGTGTAAAGATGGGCCGGACAGGCCGGCCCACCCCGAAATTAAGCCATATTGACCATGATCGTCTTCTTGTGGGTGAAGTGCTCGAGCATGGATTCCAGCGATGCTTCCTTGCCCAGGCCCGAGTTCTTCACGCCGCCATAGGAAAGGTTCGGCTGCACAACGAGGTTCTGGTTCACCTGCACCAGCCCTGCTTCCAGCTGATGCGCGAAGCGCAGCGCGATCTTCAGGTCATTGGTCCACACCGTCGCGGCCAGGCCGAACTCGGTGTCGTTCGCCTCGGCCAGCACGCTGTCGGCGTCGTCGAAGGGGAACACGACGGTGACGGGGCCGAAGATCTCCTCGCGCACCAGGCGGCTGTCCTTGGACAGGCCCGTGAAGATGTAGGGCTGAATGAACAGGCCCTTCTTCAGCGCGCTGTCGGACGGCATGGCGGAGCACGCGCGGCCCGTGGCGCCGGCGGTGGCCGCACCCTCGGCGATGAAGGCCTTCACCTTCTCGTACTGGCCCGGGGAGATGATGGTGCCGATGTCGGTCTTCTCGTCCAGCGGGTCGCCCATCACCATGGCGTCCACGCGGGTCGCCATCTCGGCCACGAACTTATCGAAGATCGGGCGCTGCACGAAGATGCGGCTGGCCGCCGTGCAGGACTGGCCCTGGCGGGTGAAGCGCATGGAGGTCAGCGCGCCGGCCACGGTCTTTTCGAAGTCGCAATCCGCGAAGACGATCATGGGCGACTTGCCGCCCAGCTCCAGCGTGGCCGGGATCAGCTTGTCGGCCGCGGTGCGGGCGATGATCTTGCCGGTCTCGACCGAGCCCGTGAAGGTCACCTTGCGGACCAGCTTGTGCTCGACCAGCGGCGCGCCGCATTCGGCGCCCTGGCCGGACAGGATGTTGAACACGCCGGGCGGCAGCACGCGGTTCATCAGCTCTACGATGCGCAGTACCGCGAGAGGGGCTTCCTCGGCCGACTTCACCACGATGGAATTGCCCGCCACCAGCGCCGGCGCCGCCTTCAGCGCCATCAGCATCATCGGGATGTTCCAGGGGATGATGGCGCCCACCACGCCCAGCGGCTCACGCACCGTGATGTTCAGCACATCGGGGCCGAAGGGCACGGTCTCGCCCTTGATCTCACCGCCGAGGCCGCCGAAGAACTCGAAGATGTCGGCGACGTTGTTCGCCTCGACGCGGCTTTCGGTGCGCAGCGCCTTGCCGGTCTCGAGCGCGACCAGGCGCGACAGCTCCTCGACATGCTCGCGGATCAGGGCGGCCGCCTGATAGACCAGCGCGCCGCGCTTGCGGGCGGGCAGCTTGGCCCAGGCCTTCTGGGCCTCGGCGGCGTTCTTCACGGCGGCATCGACGTCGGCGGCGTCGCCTTCGGCAGCCGCGGCCACCTGCTCACCGGTCGCGGGGTTCACGACGGGGAAGGTCTTGCCGGAGAGGGCGGGCACATAGCGCCCGCCGATGAAATGCTTGCCCGACAGAGCCTTGGCCAAGGCGAAGGGATCGGTGCTCGGGGCAAGCGGGGTCGGGTGCGGGGTGTCCAGCATGGCGGTTCCTCCGGAATCAGGGGCCGGAGGATGCGCCGCCAGGCGCCAGGCTTCAACCCTGCCTAGCCCGGTTGGCTGGCGAGGGCCTGTGCCGCGAAGGCGTTCAGCTGCGCCAGCGTCGCGTCGAAGCGGCCCTCGGCCTCCGCATCGCGCAGGAAGCGCACGCGCTGCACAAGTATCTCGGGCGGGGTGGGGTTCTGGCCCAGCAGGGACAGCACCTCGTCGATGAACTCGGCCAGCGGCATGTAGCCGGGGCGGTTCTCCTGGCCCGGCGTCAGGCCGGTCTGCACGGCGGGCGGCGCCAGCTCGATCACCTCGACGCGGCCCTTCAGCTCCTCCCGCAGGGCCACGGTATAGGAGTGCATGGCGGCCTTGGTGGCGTTGTAGGTCGGCGTGCTGAGCAGCGGCACGAAGGCCAGGCCCGACGTCACGTTGATCAGCGCGGCATCGGGGCGCGCCGCCAGATGCTCCACCAGCGCATTGGTCAGGCGGATGGGGCCCAGCAGGTTGGTGGTGATGGTGGCCTCGGCATCGGCCAGGTCGCGGCGGGTGTCCAGCGCCTCGAAACGCATGATGCCGGCATTGTTCAGCACGACGTTCAGGGCAGGGTGGGCCGCGATCAGCGCCGCCGCGAAGGCGTCGATGGCGGCGGCGCTGTCGATGTCCAGCGCCATGGCGTGCATGTTGGCACGGCCCGCGCAGGCCTCGCGCAGGGCTTCAAGCCGGCGGCCGGCGACGATGACGGTGTTGCCCGCATCATGCAGGCGCTGCGCCAGCGCCGCGCCGATGCCCGAGCCGCCGCCGGTGACGAGAATGGTGTTGCCCGTGGGTTTCATGGGGGTGCTCCTGTCTGCTGGCCCTCATATCCGCCTCACGCTCTCCACTTGAAAGAAGGCACCTGAAATATCCATACTTACCTGATGGAGAGTGTCAAAACGCGCCAGCCGCCCCCGCCCGACCAGATCGACCCGAAGGTCGAGGCATTGGTGAACGAACTGATCGGCCGTGTGGCCGACAAATGGACCATGCTGGTGCTGGAGGAGCTGGAGCAGCGCGGCACCATGCGCTTCACCGAGCTGTCACGGGCGCTGGCGGGCATCAGCCAGAAGATGCTGACCCAGACGCTGCGGCAGATGGAGCGCGACGGCATGGTGACGCGCACGGTCCACCCCGTGGTGCCGCCCCACGTGGATTATGCGCTGACCGAGCTGGGGCGCAGCCTGGGGGCGGCCTTCTGCGGGGTATGGATCTGGGCCGAGGAAAACCTGCGTCGGGTCGAACAGGCCCGGCGCGATTTCGACGACGCCCGCGCTGCTCAGAGGTAGCGCGCGGGGTCCAGCGTGTTCTCGCGGCCGATCTTCTCGCCGGACTGCATCAGGAAGTTGTCCGCCGCCTGATAGCCATAGTCGCGCAGCGTGGTCAGGAAGGACCAGTCGCCGTTGAACTTGGTGCTGAGCTTGAAGGCGCGCATGCGCTCCTCATCCTCGATGCTGTGCAGGAAGATGCGGCGATAGCGCGGCTGCTCCAGCCGCCCCGATTCCAGCAGCCGCTGCACGAAATCGATGGCGCGGATCTCGCTCATCAGGCTGGCGTTGAAGCTGATCTCGTTCAGCCGGTTCATGATGTCGCTGACGCTGGTGGGCAGCTCCGGCCGATAAAGCGGGTTCAGCTGCACCAGGATGATGTCGGCGGCCGATCGCTCGTGATAGAGCGGCCACAGGGCCGGGTTGCCCAGGTATCCGCCATCCCAATAGGCCTCGCCGTCGATCTCGACCGCGCGGAAGATGTTGGGCAGGCAGGCGCTGGCCAGCAACGCATCCACCGTCAGTTCCTCGCGCCGGAACACCTTGGGCTTGCCGGTGCGCACGTTGGTCGCGCTGATGAACAGGCGCATGGCGCTGCTGTCGTTGCGCAGACGCTCCAGGTCCAGCGTCGATTCCAGCGCGCGGCGCAGCGGGTTGAACTCGATCGGGAAGGGATTGAACTGATAGGGCGACGCCACGCGCGTCAGCGTGTCGAAGGCGTTCCACGCGAAGCTGTAGGTCATGTCCCAACCCCAGATCGCGCGCTCCACCGGGCTGGTCTGCAGGGGAGAGATCGCGAAGCGGGAACCCAGGTCGCGCCAGAACCGGTCCATCAGGCGGCGCGCACCCGCGCGCCCGCCCTCGCACATGCCCTGCGCGAACAGGGCCGCGTTGATGGCGCCGGCCGAGGTGCCGGACATGCCATCGAACTCAAGCCATTCTTCCTCCAGCAGCCGGTCCAGCACGCCCCAGGTGAAGGCACCATGGGTGCCCCCGCCCTGCAGCGCCAGGTTGATGCGCCGTGTATCGCGGGAGACCGCGACGGGCGCCGGCTGCTGGTTCGGAAGGGAATCCATCAGTTGGCGACCCAGCCGCCGTCGATGGAGAGTGCAGAGCCGTTCACGCTGCCGGCCTGCGGGCGGCACAGGTACAGCGCCATCTCGGCCACGTCCTCGACCTCGACCCAGCGCTTGTTGGGCTGATGGACCAGCAGCTTCTCCTTCAGCGCCTCCTCCTCGCTGATGCCGAACTTCTCGGCCAGCGGCTTCACCTGGGCCTCGGCCAGCGGCGTGCGGACGAAGCCCGGGCAGATGGCGTTGCAGGTGACGGGGCTTTCCGCGATCTCGATCGCGACCGTCTTGGTCAGGCCCACCACGCCGTGCTTGGCGGCGACATAGGCGGACTTGAAGGGGCTGGCGACCAGGCCGTGGGCCGAGGCCACATTGATGATGCGGCCGCGCTTGCGCGCCAGCATGGCCGGCAGCGCCGCCTTGATGGCATGGAAGTTGGACGACATGTTGATCGCGATGATTGCGTCCCACTTCTCGTCCGGGAAATCCTGCACGGGCGAGACGAACTGGATGCCCGCGTTGTTCACCAGGATGTCCAGGCTGCCCAGCGTCTTCTCGGCATCGGCGATCATGTCGCGGATGGAGGCGGGCTTGGACATGTCGGCGGCGGAGTAGGGGGCGTCACCGCCGCCCATGATGGCGCCGATCTCGGCGCGGGCGGCAGCGATCTCCTCGGGCTTGCCGAAACCGTTCAGCATCACCTTGGCGCCGGCCAGCGCGAAGGCCTTGGCGATACCGAGCCCGATTCCCGAGGTGGAACCGGTGACGAGGGCACCCTGGCCCTCAAGGAAGCGATCAGACATAACTGCGTACAGCTCCCGTTAAACGTGTGATTTAGGCGTTTGGCATACGCTCAACGCTGCAGCGCGGCAACAGGATGGCATCGCGAGTGCGGGTTCCGGCCATTCACCCGGTTGACGCGCACCCCCCGCCCTTCCTATACGCCCCCATCCCCCGGAGCGCGCCCGCGTGCATCCGGCGATATTCTTTGTTTCGCCGTTCAGGAGTTTCCGCTGTGAAGCGCACCTATCAGCCGTCCAAGATCGTCCGCAAGCGCCGCCATGGCTTCCGCGCCCGCATGGCAACCGTGGGTGGCCGCAATGTGCTGGCCGCCCGCCGTTCCAAGGGCCGCTCCAAGCTCTCCGCCTGAAGCCGATGGCCGGCGCCGCCCGGCTGACGCGCCTGAAGCGGCGGGCCCAGTTCCTGCAGGTGGCCGGAAAGGGCCGCAAGCTGGGGCGCGGCACGTTGCTGGTGCAGGTGCTGGAAGGCGGCGGGGATGACGCGACGGGCAATGCCCGTCTCGGCTTCACCGCCACCAAGAAGCTGGGCAATGCCGTCACGCGCAACCGCGCGAAACGCCGGATGCGAGAGGCAGCTCGCCTTGAGCTCGGCGCCGCCCCCGCCCCTGGCCACGATATCGTGCTGGTGGCGCGGGAAGCGATCCGCGAGGCTGCCTTCGGCGATATCCGCGCCGACCTGGTGCGCGCGCTGGACAAGCTGGGCGTGAAGCGGGAAGGGCCATGAGCTTCGCCCGCCTCAACCCCCGCGCCAACCCTGGCGTGATGGCGCTGAAAGGTGCTGTCCGCACCTATCAGTACACGCTGCGGCCGTTCATCGGTGCCCATTGCCGGCACTGGCCCAGCTGCTCCGAATACGCGCTGGAGGCGTTGGACACGCACGGCGCCATCAAGGGCACAGCCCTGACCGCCTGGCGCATCCTGCGCTGCAACCCCTGGAATCGCGGCGGCTACGACCCCGTACCGCCAGCCCGGACCTGAACGCCCCCATGGATCAGAAGCGCCTGTTGGCGGCCATCGCCATCTCTGTCGGCATCATGCTGGTCTTCGACGTGTGGAACCGTACCCACGCGCCGACGCCCGCGCCGCAGACGACGGCCAGCGCCCCCGCGACCCCCTCGGCACCGCCCGCGCCCACGACGGCCGCGACCCCGGGCGATACGGTGGCCAGCACCGCGACGCCACGGGCCGAGGCCCAGCGGGTGCAGATCGAGAATCCGCGCGTGTCGGGCAGCGTCTCGGCCCGCGGCCTGATGCTCGATACGCTGATCCTGACCACCTATCGCGAGACGGTGCAGCCCGGCTCCCTGCCGGTGCAGCTGCTGGCGCCGCGTGGCCGCCCCGAGGGCTATTTCGCCCAGTGGGGCTGGACCGCCGCCGACGGCCGCACCCGCGTGCCCGACAGCGACACGGACTTCACCGTGACCGGCGGGCCGCTGGCCCCGGGCCGCGACGTGACCTTCACCTGGGAGAACGGCCAGGGCCTGACCTTCCGCGCCGTGATGTCGCTGGACGAGAACTACATGGTGACCGTCCGCCAGTCGGTGCAGAACGCGGGCACCGAGCAGGTCTCGGTGCTGCCCTGGGCGCGTATCCGCCGCGAGCGCACGCCGCATGTGGCCGGCTACTATGTGCTGCATGAGGGCTATGTCGGCGTGCTGAACGGCCGCCTGACCGAAATCACCTATGCCAACGGCAAGAAGGAAGGCGAGGGCCGTGCGGGCCTGGCGAGCCAGGTCGAGAGCCCCGACGGCTGGGCCGGTTTCACCGACAAGTACTGGCTGACCGCGCTGATGCCGGCCGACAACGGCACCCGCCTGACCCATGCGCTGCGCCATGTCACGGATTCGGGCACGGATCGCTGGCAGGCCGACATGGCGCCGCCCGCCGCCCAGCAGATCGCCCCCGGCGCGACCGGCGAACTGGCCACCCGCCTGTTCGCGGGCGCCAAGGAAGTGGCGCTGCTGGACAGCTATCAGTCGCGCCTGAACATCCGCGATTTCGACAAGGCGGTGGATTTCGGCTGGTTCTACTTCATCACCAAGCCCTTCTTCTACGCGATCGACTGGCTGTTCCATGCCACCGGCAATTTCGGCATCTCGATCCTGGTCTTCACCTTCGCGCTGAAGCTCGCCTTCTTCCCGCTCGCCAACCGCGCCTATCACTCGATGGCGAAGATGAAGGCGCTCGGGCCCAAGATGCAGGAGCTGAAGGAGCGCTATAAGGACGACCCCACCAACCTCCAGAAGGAGATGATGGGGCTGTACAAGGCCGAGAAGGTGAACCCGGCCTCGGGCTGCCTGCCGATCCTGCTGCAGATCCCGGTGTTCTTCTCGCTGTACAAGGTGCTGTTCGTGACCATCGAGATGCGGCACGCGCCCTTCTTCGGCTGGATCCGCGACCTGTCCGCGCCCGATCCCACGAACCTGTTCACGGCCTTCGGCCTGATCCCCTGGGATGCGCCCGCCTTCCTGCACATGCCGGCCTGGGCGCTGATCATGGGTGTGACCATGTTCATCCAGCAGAAGCTGAACCCGCAGCCGCCGGACCCGATCCAGGCCAAGATCTTCGCCTGGATGCCCGTGATCTTCACCTTCATGCTGGCAAGCTTCCCGGCCGGCCTGATCATCTACTGGGCCTGGAACAACCTGCTCTCGGTCGCCCAGCAGTGGTGGATCATGCGCGGTGACCGGGCGAAGAAGTCGGCGGCGGCGTGAGCGGGGCGGGCCCCACCACACGCCTGCCGCACGGCCTGCTGGACGCGCGCGACGATGCGGAGCGCGCGGCCCTGGTCGAGGCCGGCCGCGTGCTGTTCGCCCAGCGCTGCGAGTTCTTCTATGCCTCGCAGAGCATCGGCCAGCTGCCGCCCGTGACCAGGCCGGAAGTGGCCATGTGCGGCCGCTCCAATGTCGGCAAGTCGTCGCTGATGAACGCGCTGACCGGGCAGAACGCCCTGGCGCGCGTCTCCCACACGCCGGGCCGCACGCGGCAGCTGAACTTCTTCAACCTGGGCGACACGCTGAACCTGGTGGACATGCCGGGCTATGGTTACGCCCAGGCGCCGAAGTCGGTGAAGCAGGACTGGCAGGGGCTGATGTTCGACTTCCTGCGCGGGCGGCCGACCCTGCGCCGGGTGTTGCTGCTGCTGGACGCCCGCATCGAGACCAAGGCCAGCGACCACATGGCCATGAAGCTGCTGAACGATGCCGCCGTTTCCTTCCAGATCGTGCTGACCAAGGCGGATGACGCCAAGGTGTTCTGGCTGAAGCAGCGCCAGGAGGAAGCGGCCAAGCTGGTGAGCAAGTACACCGCCGCCCACCCGCTGGTGATCACCACCAGCAGCGAGAAGGGCACGGGCATCGAGGATCTCCGCGCGGAGCTGTTTTCCCTCACGCTCGGCTGAATTGCCGCGGCACCCTTTTGTAGCGGTACCGCGCCTTGACCCCCGCGCCGCTGGCGGTCAAACCCGTGACCGACTGACGACACGCAACCGGAAACAGCCATGACCGAGCCTACCCCCGATCAGATGGAAATCATTTCGGGAGCCCTGCCGTACCTGAAGCGATATGACGACCAGATCGTCGTGGTGAAGTACGGCGGCCACGCGATGGGTGAGGAAGCGACCGCGCTGTCCTTCGGGCGCGACATCGCGCTGCTGGAGCAGGTGGGCATCAACCCCGTGGTGGTGCATGGCGGCGGCCCGCAGATCAACTCGATGCTGAAGCGGCTGAACGTGCAGTCCACCTTCGTGCAGGGCCTGCGCGTGACGGACGAGGCGATGGTCGAGGTCGTCGAGATGGTTCTCGCCGGCACGGTCAACAAGCAGGTGTCCAACGCCATCACCCGTGCGGGTGCCATGGCCGTCGGAATCAGCGGCAAGGACGGCAACCTGATCCGCGCCCGCCGCGTGACCCGCACCGTCAAGGACCCCGACAGCAACATCGAGCGCGTGCTGGACCTGGGCCTGGTGGGTGAGCCGGAGCAGGTGGACACCAAGGTGCTGCGCCTGCTGATCGACGCGGACATCGTGCCCGTGGTGGCGCCTGTGGGCGCCGGCCCCGACGGCCAGACCTACAATATCAATGCCGACACCGTGGCCGGTGCCGTCGCCGGCGCCCTGAACGCGGAGCGCATGCTGCTGCTGACGGACGTGGCGGGCGTGCTGGACGAGAACAAGAAGCTGATCCCGGAAATGACGGTGGCCGAAGTGCGCGCCGGCATCGAGAGCGGCATGATCTCGGGCGGCATGATCCCCAAGGTCGAAACCTGCATCTACGCGATCGAGCGTGGGGTGAAGGGCGCCGTGATCCTGGATGGGCGCGTGCAGCATGCCGTGCTGCGTGAGCTGTTCACGGATGGTGGCGCGGGGACGCTGATCCGGGGCTGATTGCCCCGGCCCGTCCGAAGGCCCTTGCCCCCGGTGCGCGGCACCGGGGCGGGGCTCCAGGTGCTATCGCGGGGTTCGTCGGCGCTCGTCCCGGTCAAGGATGAGCATCAGCAATGACGTGACCGCCGACCCCGCCAGGATGCTGAGCATGGCGAGCCTCCAGGCTCCCGGCTCGCTCACGCCACCGCCCGCATTCAGCACGAGCCCCGCGACGATGGTGGCCAGGAATGCGGCCAGGTTTCCGGCCGTTGACTGCAGCGCCAGCGCGGCGCCGCGTTCGGCCACGGGCACTCTCACGAGAATGGCCGGCGTCAGCGATCCGGCGTCGGAGAAGATGGCGCAGACATAGACCGCGCTCAGGATGAAGACGAACAGGAACGGACCCTCCATCGTCAGCGCGAGGATCAGGCCGAGGATGGCCGATGATCCTGAAGCCAGCGCGATCACGCGATGCCTGCGCCCGGCCTCGGCGCGCCGCGCCACCCAGGTGCTGAGCGGCATGGCCAAGGGCCCGACGAAGGTCGTCAGCAGCGCGAAGTTCCAGCTGACATAGGCCTCGTTACCGGGTGCCAGGGCCGTGAAGGTCAGCAGGGCGATCCACCAGGTGCGGAAAGCCATCCCCTCCCAGCTGTTCCCCCCTACGGCAATGAGGAACAGACCCATCCTGGGCAGGCGCAGCACTTTCCATAGGCGTGCCCCGAGCGAACCCTCGGAGGGTCTGATTCTGGGGGCGGGCATCGTGGCGCGAACCAGCACGACGGCGGCGGCCGCGGTGCAGGCCGCACCCGTGAATGCCGCCTGCCAGCCGATGAGCATCTCCAGCAGGCCCGATACCGCGAAAGACGCCGACAGGCCCAATGTCAGCGTCGAGACATATTCACTGGCCGCCTGCTGCTGGCGTTCGGGCGGCAGGACCGCCATCAGGATCCGCAGGCCCGGCATGTAGGTGCCCGCCATGCCGATGCCGGTAAGGACGCGGCCGGCGACGAGGGCGGGGAAGCTCGCGCTGAGAAGCGGGAACAGCAGGCCGCCCGCGATGCCGAAGGCAGCGCCCAGCATGTACAGCCGCCTGGCATCCCTGGTGTCGGTCAGCCCGGCGAAGATCGGGGAGCCGATCGCATAGGCGAGGAAGAAGGCGCCGCCCGCGATGCCGGCCTCGGCCTCGGTGAAGCCCGTAGCGGCGCGCAGGGCGGGCAGGATGGCCGCGTAGTTCGCAAAGCCGATGAGATGGCCGAGCAGCGCCGCCAGCATGATGAGACGAGGGTATCTCACCGGCTCTGCGCCCGGCCTGAAATGGAGAAGGTGGCTGTGTTTGTCATGTCCTGATCTGCCCAACCGGAGAACTCCTCGATGGGCGACTGTGCAGTTGCGTGACAAACGAATAGTCTCGGCGTTCAGATGAACTCAGCTCATGTGAAGCGTGGTGCCTTGCCGCTCATCGCGCTGCGTGCCTTCGAGGCCGCGGCCCGACGCGGCAGCTTCCAGGATGGCGCGCAGGAGGTCGGCCTGACGCCTTCGGCGGTCAGTCACCATGTCCGCCAGCTCGAAGCGACGATCGGCGCGGCCTTGTTCGAACGCCATCATCGCCGCGTCTCGCTGACACCGCCGGGTGAGGCGCTGGCCGGCTCGCTGGCCGAGGGCTTCGAGATCATCGGCCGTGCCTATGCGCGGGCAGCGGGCAGGCCGGAGCGGCTTGTGGTGTCCGCCTCGCCGGGGTTTGCCGCGCGCTGGCTGCTTCCCGCCGCGCAGATCATGCGCGAGGAAGGGATCGAGCTGCAGGTGGATGCCACGCCCTATGTGGTGGATGTGGAGAACGGCGCCTGCGACGTCGCCATCCGCCTTTCGGAAACGGCGCCGCCACGGCTGGCGGCCAACCGCCTGGCCACCTCGCCGATCGTGCTGTTGACCTCAGCCAAGCGCATGGCGGGGCGCTCCAGCCTCGATATCGAGGAGATCGCGGCCGGGCCGCTGCTGGGGCAGTCGATCGCGCCCCATTTCTGGCCGGAAGTGCTGAAGGTGCTCGGCGTGCGGAACGGCACTGCCGCCGAGGCCTATTTCGATTCCTTCGACAGCGCCCTGCAGGCCGTCGAAGGCGGCTACGGCTTCACCTTCGCACCCGAGATCCTGGTGGCGCAGCGCGTGGCGGATGGCACGCTGGCCCTGGCGTTGCCCCGCCGCTTCGGGCGCCGGCGGGCATGGAGCTACTGGTTCGTCTCCCGCCCCGAGGTCGCGCGGAGGGCTGCGGTCAGGCGCCTGTTCGATGTCCTTGTCGGCGTTCTCGGCGTCGAGGGAAGCCAGGCCCTGAAGCCGCCAGGCCTGGCATCCACCCCCGACATCTCCGGCGACTAGGCCGGGGTCAGCACATACTGCGCCCCGGCCCGCTCCGCGATTCCCTTGATCAGCGTGTCCAGCGCGTCCGGGATGGGAATGCCCCCCGCCAGCCGCTTCGCCTTGGCTTCGTCTTCCGGCTCGCCCGCCACCTTCACCCGCACATCCGGGTTCACGCGGTCGGCGCCGTGCAGCTCGTCGATCACGGCGTCCAGATCGGTCTCGAACTCTCCCTCGGGGCGGAACACGTCCGGGCGCAGCGCCAGGAAGAAATGGCCGATATTGTTCGGGTCGTTGTCCTTCTGCGTGCGGTTGCGGATGGGCGAGAAGCTGGCGCCCACCAGGCAGCCGCCCAGGATGTGGGCCAGCATGGCCAGGCCGTAGCCCTTGTGGCTGCCCATGGCGCCGGTGCCGCCCAGCGGCGTGATGCCGCCTTCCTTGCGCTTGAAGGTGTACTCGAAGCCTTCATGCGGGTCGGTCACGGTCTGGCCCTTGCCATCCACCACCCAGCCCTCGGGCACCTTCTTGTCGTTGAGGTGATAGACCTTGACCTTGTTGCCCGCGACGGTCGTGGTCGCCATGTCCAGCACGAAGTCATTGTGCTTGCGCGAGGGTGCCGAGAAGGCGATCGGGTTGGTGCCCAGCACAGGCTCAGACGAACCCGTGGGCACCATGATGATGCCGCGCGTGGAGGACGTGACCAGCCCGATCATCCCCTTCTGCGAGGCGATGCGCGCATAGGCGCCGGCCGCGCCGAAATGGTGGCTGTTCACCACGCCGACCACGCCCACGCCATGGGTGCCCGCCAGTTCCACGGCCAGCTCCATCGCCTGGACCGAGACCGGGTGGCCCAGCCCATCCTCGCCCGACAGGAAGGCGGTGGCGCCCAGGCGCCTGATTTCCTTCGGCCGGTTGGCGATGCGTAGCTGGCCCTTCTGCATCATCTCCTCATAGTTCATCAGCATGCTGATGCCGTGGCTGTCGACCGCCATCAGGTCGGTCTCGGTCATCACGTCGGCGGTGGTCTGGGCCAGGTCCTCCGGCATGCCCCAGGCGGTGAGCACCGCGAGGCATTGGGCACGGACGGAATCAGCGGTGGCATGCAGCATGTGTGGTCTCAATCCAATGTGGCGCCGGTGGCGCGGACGGCGGGAAGCCATTTTTCCGCCTCGGCCTCGATGAAGGCGCGGGTGCGGGCAGGGGTCATGTTCTCGGGGATGGCATTGCCGAGGGCGATCAGCCTTTCCCGCACCGGGCCCGAGGCCACGGCCTGCTGGATGCGGGAGGACAGCAGTTCGAGAATGGCGGGCGGCGTGCCGAGCGGTGCGGACCAGGGCGTCCAGGTCGTGGCCGTGAAGCCCGGGATGCCGACCTCGGCACCCGTCGGCACGTCGGGCAGCATCGGGCTGCGCTGGGCGCTGCCGATGACGATGCCGCGCACCGTGCCGCGCTGGATGTGCTCGGCCAGGAAGGAGATGGTGTCCGTCTGGAACAGCACGCGCCCGGCAGACAGGTCGGTGAAGCTGGCGGCCGACCCGCGATAGGGCACATGCTGCGCGCTCTCGCCCATCACCTGCAGCAGCAGGGCGGAGGAGATATGCCCCGTCGTGCCGTTGCCGGAGGAGCCGTAGGGCACCACGCCGCGCCGGCTGCGCAACTGCTCGCGGAACTGGGCGAAGTTCTCGGCGCCGAGCGATGGGTGGGCCGCCACCACCATCGCGCTCTCGCTGCTGATGCTGATGTGGTCCAGCCCCGTGATCGGGTTCACCGGCTGGTTCGGGTACAGCGCGACGTTCAGCACATGGCTGCCGAGGGCGCCCACCAGGATGGTGTAGCCGTCCGGGGCGGCGCGCCCCACGGTCTCCACCGCCACGGTGCCGCCGGCCGCGGGCCGGTTCTCGACCACGAATTGCTGGCCGAGCGCGGTGGACAGCGCGCCGGACACCAGCCGGGCGTTGATGTCGGCATTGCCGCCCGGCGCCAGCGTCACGACGACGCGAACCGGGCGGTTGGGATAATCCTGCGCTGCGGCAGGCAGCGCGGCGACAAGCCCCATCAGGGCGAGGGCAAGCTTCTTCACGGCTGGTCTCCTCAGGCGATGGTGTGGGAAAGGGTGCCGACGCGCGACACGGTGAGTTCGAGCCGGTCGCCGCTGCGCAGATAGCGCGGGGGCTGGCGGAAATGCCCGGAACCGGCGGGGGTGCCGGTCGCGATGATGTCGCCCGGCCGCAGGGTGAAGCGGCGCGACAGATAGGCGATCAGGAAGGGCACGTTGAAGATCAGGTCGCGCGTGTTGCCGTGCTGGACCTCCTCTCCGTTCAGCGTGCAGGACACATCCATGTCGAAGGGCTCGCCCGTCTCGTCGGGCGTGACCAGGAAGGGGCCGAGCGGGCAGAAGCCGTCCAGCGACTTGGCGAAGCTCGTTTGCTGCACCGGGCCGTCGAACTGGATTTCCCGCGCGGTCAGGTCGTTCAGCACGCTGTAGCCCGCGACATATTCCAGGGCCGCGCCCTCGGGCACGTCGCGGGCGGCGCGGCCGATCACCACGGCAAGCTCCGCCTCCCAATCCGGCTTGGTGACGATGGGCGGGATGCGCACGGCGGCCCCTGGCGCGGAGAGTGTGGTCGCGGGCTTGAGGAAGATGCGCGGCTCGACCAGCTTCGGCCCGCCCACCTCCTTCGCGTGGTCGTCATAGTTGCGGCCGACGCCCAGGATCTTGCCGGGCACCAGCGGCGGCAGCAGCGGGCCCATGGGCGCGCGCAGCGCGGCATTCTCGGCCCGCGCGGCGAAGGCGAGCGCGCGGGCGCAGTCGGCCAGCGCGGCCTCACCCGCCTCGACCACCGCCAGCAGGGTAGGGGGCAGCACGTCCCCGCCGGCGGCCTCCAGCGCGGCGGCCAGCGGCACCAGCCCGTCCCCCAGCGCCGCCACCACGGTGGGCTGGCCGCCGATCAGCGCGGTCCCGAGCCTCATGCCGCGAGTTCCGCCGCGTAACGGTCCGCCATGACCTGCACCCGCAGGATGTAGCGCGGCTCGTCGGGGCCGTAGTCGGCCACGGCGTTGTGGCAGGTGCCGATATTGTCCCACATCAGCACGTCACCCGGCGCCCAGCTGTGGGCATAGAGGTATTTTCGCTGGCGCTGATGGATGAACAGATACTCCAGCAGCGCGTCGCTCTCGGGCTTTTCCAGCCCCTCGATCTCGATCGCGTAGCCGGGGTTGCAGTACAGGATCTCCTCGCCGCTGATCGGGTGGCGGCGCAGGATGGGCTGCCACACGGGCGGCTTCTTCGCGCGCTGCGCGGGCGTCAGCGGGCCGCGGCCGGAGCCGGGGCGGGTGCGCACCATGTCCCAGAATTTCGCGAAGTCATGCAGGGCGCGGCGCCCGCGCAGGCGGGCCGCGATCTCGGGCGGCAGGTCGCGGGCGGCGGCGTGCATGTCCAGGAACTGCGTCTCGCCCAGGGCGCGGCCGTCGCGCACCGGCACTTCCTTGGCGTGCAGGATGTTGGCCAGCGCGATGTCGGACGAATAGCTCATGTCCGTGTGCCAGCCCTGGCCGGCATCGCCGAGGCCCACGGGCTTGCCCTCGGCGTCGCGCTTGTTGGACAGGATCATCACCTCCGGATGGCCCGGCGCGTGGAAGCTGTTGGCGACATTCTCCTCCAGCGTGCCGAATCGCGCGCCCAGCTCGGACAGCATGGTGGCGTCGATGTCCTGGCCCGGGATGTGCAGCACGCCGTGCCGGCCGAGAGCGGCCAGCATGGTCTGAAAATCCGCCTCGCTGAGGGGGTTCCGCAAATCCACGTCCAGAACCCGCGCGCTGAGGCCGTTATTCGGCTCTATCCGCATGGTGTTTCCTCCAAACCGTAGCTTCGGGCTTGTCCGGACAGGCGTCAACCATGCATGCAACGCATGACGTGCCCGGCAAACCTGCCGGTTGCCGCGCGCGATTCGGGAATGGAGCATGTGGCCAATGCAGAATGAAACGTCCCGGGTGATTGTTGTCGGCGCTGGCGTCGTGGGGTTGGCCGTGGCCTGGCACCTGGCGCGCGGCGGCGCGTCCGTCACGGTGCTGGACCCGGAGGAGCCGGGCTCCGGCGCTTCCTCGGGCAATGCGGGGGCGATTTCCTCCAGTTCGGTGGCGCCGCTCGCGATGCCGGGCATCCTGAAGCAGGTGCCGGGCATGCTGCTGAAGGCCGATGGCGCGCTGCGCATCCCGCCGACCTATTTTCCGAAGCTGGTGCCCTGGCTGGCGCGCTTCCTGGCCGCCGCCCGCCCCGCGCGCGTCGAGGAGATCGCGGATGCGCTGGCCTTCCTGCAGGGCAGCGCGGTGGAGCAGCACCGCGCCATGCTGGCCGAGGAAGGTGCCCCCGAGCTGATGCGCGAGACCGGGCAGCTGCATCTCTATTTTGATGATGCCCATCTGGCCAAGGATGCCGGCGGCTGGGCGCTGCGGCGGAAATACGGGCAGAAGATCGAGTATCTGCGCGGTGCCGCCCTGCATGAGTTCCAGCCCGGCCTGTCGCCGCAATACCAGCTGGGGGTGCTGATGCCCGACCTCGGCGCCAGCACCAACCCGCGCCGCCATGCCGAGGTCTTCGCGCGCGGCGTGCGCCGGATGGGCGGGCAGATCCTGCACGGCCGCGCCCTGGCGCTGACCACGGAGGGCGGCCGCGTCACCGGCGTCAGCACGCCGGAAGGCATCATGCGGGCCGACCAGGTGGTGCTGGCCGCCGGCGCCTGGTCGGCCGAGCTGCTGCGCCCGCTGGGCTATCGCATCCCGCTGGAAAGCCAGCGTGGTTACCATGTGGTGCTGCCGAAATCGGGGCTCGACCTGCCGCGCATCGTGGTGGCGGCCGATCGCAAGGCCTTCATCTCGCCCATGGAGATGGGCGTGCGGGTCGCGGGCACGGTGGAGTTCGGCGGGCTGACCCGCGCGCCCGATCCACGCCGCGCCGCCTTCCTGATGCAGGACATCAAGCGTGTGTTTCCCGCCGCGAGCACCGAGGGCGCCGAGGGCTTCTGGATGGGCCATCGCCCCTGCCTGCCGGACAGCCTGCCGGTGATCGGCCCGGTCAAAAGCTGGCCCGGCCTGTGGTGCGCCTTCGGCCATGGGCATCTGGGCCTGACCGGCTCCGCACCCACCGGCGCGCTGCTGGCGCGCGCCATGCTGGGCCCCAAGCCCAACACCGACTTCTCGGCCTTCGCCCCGGAGCGCTTCGCATGAGCAGACCCACCACCGGCGACATCGCGCGCGGCGTGCTGAAGCTGGCCGCCCCCACCACCATGCTGTCGCTGATGCAGGCCTTCGCCCTGCTGGTGGAAACCTTCATCGCGGCCCGCCTCGGGCGCGGGCCGCTCGCGGGCTATGCCACCGTGCTGCCCTTCGCCCTGCTGCTGGGGCAGATGAGCGCGGGGGCGATGGGCGGCGGCGTGGTCAGCGCCATCGCCCGCGCGCTGGGCGCCAGGCGGGAGGACGAGGCGAGCGCCATGGTCAAGCACGCGCTGACCATCGCGCTGTGCTTCGCCGGCGGCTTCATCCTGGCCATGGTGATCCTGCCGCGCCCGATCCTGTCCGCCATCGGCGGCGAGGCCGCGGCCGAGTTCGGCGTGCCCTTCGCCATGGTCTATTTCGGGCTGGGGGCGGTGCCGGCCTGGATCGCGAACACGCTGGCCTCCGTGCTGCGCGGCGGGGGGCGGCACGGGATCGCGGCCAAGGTGAACACGCTGGCCTGGTTGTTCTCGCCGGTGCTGGGCTGGCTGCTGGCGCTTGAGATGGGGATGGGGCTGATCGGCGTCGGCATCGGCTTCGGGGCCGCGATGTGGGCGGCGGCCATCGCCCAGGGCATCGTGGTGCTGCGCGGCTCGGCGGGCTTCCGGCCTGATTTCTCGGTGCCGTTCCAGGGGGCGCTGTTCAAGCGGATCCTGTCTGTCGGCGCCGTGGCCTGCGCGCTGGCCGCGGTGTCGAACCTGACCACCATCCTGGTCACGGCCCAGCTCAAATCCTACGGCCAGGCGGCTGTCGCGGCCTATGGCGTGTCGGCGCGGCTGGAGTTCCTGATGATCCCGCTGGCCTTCGGCGTGGGCTCCGCGCTGACGGCGCTGGTCGGGCGTGCCGTGGGTGCGGGTGATTGGGAATTGGCGCGCCGCACGGCCTGGGTCGGCGGGGGCATGGCCTTCGGGGTCTGTGCCGTGGTGGGGGTCTCGGTGGCCATCTTCCCCTATGCCTTCGCGGGCGTCTTCGCCTCGGACCCCGAGGTGCAGGCGATCGCGGCGCTCGCGCTCGGCTGCATCGGGCCGGCCTTCGCGGGCTTCGGGCTAGGCATGGCGATGTATTTCGCGGCCATGGGGGCGGGGCGCATGCGCTGGCCGGTGGCTGCTGGGCTGTCGCGGCTGGGGCTGGCGGTGCTGGGCGGCGCGCTGCTGGGCGAGACCTTCGGCATGGGCCTTGTCGGCCACTTCCTGGCAGTCGCCGCCGGCATCACCGCCTACGGGCTCATCGCCGCTGCTGCGGTGCAACCCCGCGAATGGGCCCCGCGTTTACTCAGGCAAACGTGAAGGGAAAATCGTCATGGCCAACACAACCCAGGATACCCATGGCCAGCCGATGCGTATCGCCAATCCTGAGGAAGGTGGGGCGAAGGGCGAGGTCTGGGCCTTCATCCGCGCGCTGCTGATCGTGGTCGCCGTTGCCGCCGCGGCCGCCTATTTCTTTTTCATGTAGTACCGCGACTGCTCGCGAAATCGTGTAGTCGCGGGCATCCATCTTGGCGATTGCCTGCGAAGGCCGGTTCTGTTGCATTGCAACCACAAGTTATCCTGTCGCAACGTCACTGGAGGAGGCCACCATGCAGCCTGATCCGCGTGCACTTGCCATCGCCCGGCACGTCAACAACCGTGGTCACGCAGCGCGTATGGACCAACACCGTCAGGAGGAGCGGGAAATCCTGTGGCTGCTCTTCGCCGCTGTGTCTTCCCTGCTGGTGGCGGTGTCGATCGTGGCGCTCGCCTTCGGCTAGAAAAGCGGCCGGCGGAGCGCCACGAACTCCGTCACGGCCGAGGCGAAGCGCTCGCAATCCTCGTCCGTAACGGGCAGGCTGAGAGCGGCCATGCCGCGACGGGCGAGGTAGAAGCCCGCCTCCAGCATGTCGAAGAAGAACAGCTCGCGCAGCTTCTCCTCGGACGGTTCCGCCTTGTAGGGGCGGATGATGTCGCCGCTGCGGAAATGCACGCACATCATGCTGCCGATGCCGGTGAATTGCATCGGCAGCCCGGCGCAGGCGGCGTTGAGGGCCGCGCGCAGCTTCTCTCCGCGCGCATGCAGGGCGGTCACGGCCTCGCCCTTGAAGATCTCGCCCATCGCGACGTTGCCGGCCGCCATCGACCAGACATTGTTGTTGAAGGTGCCGGCATGCGGCAGCGTGCCGGGCTTGTGGCCGTCGAACACGCCCATGATGTCCGCCCGGCCGCCGAAGGCGCCGAAGCTCATGCCGCCCGCCACATACTTGCCCAGCGTCGTCAGGTCCGGCGTGATGCCGTGCAGCTTCTGCAGCCCGCCCTCGGAGTGGCGGGAGGTCATCACCTCGTCGAAGATCAGCAGGGCGCCGGTTTCGGTGCAGGCCTCGCGCAGCGCCGCCAGGAACGCGCGGCTGGCCGGGATGCAGCCGCCCGAGCCCAGCATGGGCTCGACCAGCACCGCACCCAGCCTGCCCTTCAGCGCGCGGATGCTGGCCGCCGCGCCCTCGGCGTCGTTGTAGTCCATGAAGTGCAGCGGCAGCGGCACGTTCACCGCGTTCTTCTCGCTGCCGAAGGTCATGACGCCGCCATGGTAGCCGCCGCGCGCGACCATCACATCCGACAGGCCCGTGAAGCCCCGCGCGCCGGCCAGCGCCATCATGTTGGCCTCGGTGCCGCTGTTGGTGAAGCGTACCATGTCGAGCGAGGGGAAACGGCCGCAGAGAATGGCCGCGAGCTGCCCCTCGGCCACGCCGACGGAAGCCAGGTTGATGCCGTTGTCGAGGGCCATCTTCACCGCATCCAGGATGCGCTTCTCGGAATGGCCGAACAGGCCGGCGGTGTATTCGCCCAGCAGGTCCGTGTATTCGCGCCCGTCCACATCCCACAGCCTGGCGCCTTCGCCCCGCGCCATGGCGGTGGGGAAGGGGGTGTAGAACAGCACCGACCGGGTGTTGCCGCCCGGCAGGTGCTCCCTTGCCCTGGTGTGGATCTCGGCGCTTTTCGGCCGGGCCGCGCTGTAGCGCGCATGGGCGTCGGCAAGCGCCTCATCGAGGGTGGAGTTGACGGGCGAGGCGTGGTCGAGCGGGCTCATGCCCGCAGCCTCGCCCCGTCAGGGCCGGGCGGTCAAGCGCCCGGCTGCTGGATCGCCGACAGCATCCAGGGGCCGCCCTGCACGCGCACGAAGGTCCAGAGCTCCGTCGCGGTGGTGCGGCGGGTGGGATCGCCCTCGACCACCGCGCCGTCGGAGAGGCGGCGCGTCACGTCGATCATGCTGAAGCGCATGGCCACCGTGCAGTACTCGCGCGCATTCTCGCGCCAGGCCTCGGCCACGTCGCCCTGTTCGAGGCGGACGTCGCTCGTCTCATTCCGCCAGCCGCGGGCGGCGAGGGCCGCGTAGTCGTCGCGGAAATACTGCACCATCTCGGGCGTCGCGATGCGCTGCAGCGCGGCCATGTCCTGGGCGGACCAGGCGCGGTTCACCTCGACCAGCGTGTTGCCGAAGCTCATCTGGTCCTGCGCGCTGATGCCGATCTCATCGGGGTTGCCGCGGCGCGGGGCGGCACCGCCGCCGCCGAAATGGGCGCGCTGCTCGGGCTGCATCGCCTCACGCGGCATGCCGCCGGCCATGGCGGGCTGCTGGCGGCGCATGAAGATCATGCGCAGCACCATCACCAGGCCGATGATCAGGCCGATCTGCAGCAGGAAGCCCAGGATGCCGGCCAGGCTGCCCAGGCCGCTGAAGAAGCCGCCGCCGGCCAGCAGGCCGAAGATGCCCGCACCCAGCATGCCGGCCATCAGGCCGCCCATGAACGGGTTGCGCTGGAAGAAGCCCTGGCGCGCCGGCTGGGCCGCGCCCGGCATCGGGCGCTGCGCGGAGGGCGCCATGTCGGGCCGCGTGGGCGTCTGCTGCGTGCGGTCGAAGGTGGGCGCGGTGCGGGGCGCGGTGTTCGTCGAGGGCGGCGCCATGAAGGTGCGGCTGCCGCGGCTGCCGGAGGACGAACCGCCGCCCGGCCGGGCATCGGCCAGGGCAGGCGCGAGCGCAAGCAGGGCCGCTGCGGCGATGGCCACGAAACGGGCAGGGGAACGCATGGGTGACTGACTCCAGGTCGTTATGAAGATGGACGTTATGTAAGAACTCTCATGCCCGATTGCGAGTGGTCCCCGCAAGCCGGAACATCCGGTTGTTCAGGAGGATGCGCATGCTGCTGAAACGCGCGGGTGAACTCAAGGCATTCCGCATCTCACCCCGGGATACCAATTACTTCGCCTGCCTGCTGGACCCGATCGCGGATGGCGCGGGCTTCACCTGGGTGGTGGAGATCTTTACCCCCGGCGGCGCCACGCCGCCCAATGTGCACCAGAAGGCGCAGGAGGCCTTCTTCGTGCTGGCCGGCCGCGGCATCGCCCGCGCTGGCGACACCAGCGCCGAGATCGGTCCCGGCGACTGCTTCATGTTGCCCCCGGGCCTGGAGCACATCGTGGAGAACCCCGGGCCAGGCAAGCTGTATTGCCTGACCCTGATGGTGCCGGACGAGGACTTCGCAGCCCTGATCCGCAACGGCATCCCGGTGGAACTGGATGCCGAGGATATGGCGGTGCTGACCCGTCAGGGCAGCACTCACGGGTGAGCGGGTAGAAGATCTTCTTTTTCTGAAGAAAAAGAAGCAAAAAGACTTTTCGATTCTAGCGCGCCCAAAACTTCCAAAAGTTTTTTGGTTCTTTTTTACTAAAAAAGAACGTTATTTCTTACTTAATAACTTTTTGGCAGCCCCAACACTTTCTCCGCAATAAAACAGGAAATCAGGTTGGGGCTGACCGGCGCGATCCACGGGATATGCGCTTCGCGAAGCAGCCGCTCCACATGGTATTCGCGGGCATAGCCGAAGCCGCCATGGGTCATAACCGCGTTCTGGCAGGCCTTCAGCCCGGCCTCGGCGGCCAGGAACTTGGCGGAGTTCGCCTCGGCGCCGCATTCGAGGCCCCGGTCGTAGCGGCTGCCGGCCTTCAGCACCATCAGCCAGGCGGCCTCCAACGCCATCCAATCCTGGGCCAGCGGATGCTGGATGCCCTGGTTCTGGCCGATCGGGCGGCCGAACACCTGGCGGTCCTTGGCGTATTCGGTGGCCCGTGCCAGCGCCGCGCGGCCGATGCCCACGGCCTCGGCGGCGATCAGCACGCGCTCGGGGTTCAGCCCGTGCAGGATCATGCGGAAACCCTGGCCTTCCTCGCCGATGCGGTCCTCGGCGGGGATCTCGTAATCCTCGAAGAAGATCTCGTTCGAATCGACGGCGGCGCGGCCCATCTTCGGGATCTCCCGCACCGAGGCACGGGTGCGGTCCAGCGCGGTATAGAACAGCGACAGCCCTTCGGTGGGCTTGCGGCACTGGTCGAGCGGCGTGGTGCGGGCCAGCAGCAGGATGCGGTCGGCCACCTGCGCGGTGCTGATCCAGACCTTCTGGCCGTTCACGATGTACTTGTCGCCGCGCCGCTCCGCGCGGGTCTTGAGCTTGGTGGTGTCGAGGCCCGTGGTGGGCTCGGTTACGCCAAAGCAGGCCTTTTCGCGGCCGGCCACCAGCGGCGGCAGGAAGCGGGCCTTCTGTTCCTCGGTGCCGAACACCACCACCGGGTTCAGCCCGAAGATGTTCATGTGCACGGCGGATGCCCCGGACATGCCGGCGCCGGAGGCCGCGATCGCCTCCATCATCAGCGCGGCCTCGGTGATGCCGAGCCCGCTGCCGCCGTATTCCTCGGGGATGCAAATGCCCAGGAACCCGGCCTCGGCCACGGCGGCGTAGAAATCCTGCGGGAAGCTGTGGGTCTCCTCCCGCTCCAGCCAATAGGCGTCGTTAAAACGTTGGCACAGCGCGGCCACGCCGTCGCGGATCGCCTGCTGGTCGTCTGACAGTTCGAAATCCATGATGTTCCCTCAGGCAGCCTTGATCATCGCCGCGCATTTCTCGCCGATCATGATGGAGCCGGCATTGGTGTTTCCCGATAGCACGGTCGGCATGATGGAGGCATCAGCCACGCGCAGCCCCTCGATGCCGCGCACCCGCAGCTGGCTGTCGACCACGGCGCCCTCATCCTCCCCCATGCGGCAGGTGCCGGAGGGGTGGTAGATGGTGTTGCCGTGCTGGCGGCAGAACTCCAGCAGGCCGGCGTCGTCGGGCGCATGGGCGGGGCCGGGCAGGAATTCCTCCACGATCCAGGGGCGCATGGCGTCGGTCGCGGCCAGGCGGCGGCCAAGCTGCAGGCCCGCCACCATGCAGTCGCGGTCCAGCTGCGCGGTCAGGTAATTGGCCTGGATCAGCGGCGCGTCCTCCACCCGGCCGCTCGCCAGCGTCACGGTGCCGCGGCTTTCGGGGCGCAGCTGGCAGACGCTCATGGTGAAGCCCGGGAATTTGTGCAGCCCGTCGCTCATCTTCTCCGCGCTGAAGGGGATGAAGTGGAACTGCACGTCGGGCGTTGCCGATTGCGGCAGCACCTTCGCGAACAGGCCTGAGGTGGCGGCGGCGTAGGTCAGCGGGCCAGTGCGGTGGCGCAGATACTCAAGCCCCGCCTTAAATTGCCCCCAGCGGCTGGCCAGCACGTCGTTCAGCGTCACGGGCTGGGTGGCGCGGAACAGCAGGCGTGCCTGGAAATGGTCCTGTAGGTTGCGCCCCACATTGGGCACGTCCTTCAGCACCGAGATGCCGTGGGATTGCAGGTGCCCGGCCTCTCCGATGCCCGACAGCATCAGGATCTGCGGGGAATGGATGGCGCCGCCGGAGAGGATCACCTCGCGCCGGGCGCGCAGCTGATGCACCTCGCCATCCTGGCTGTATTCGACACCGACGCAGCGGCTGCCCTCGAACAGCAGGCGGCGGGTCTGGGCGCCGGTCTCGACCCGCACATTGTGCGGGCGCGGCCGCAGATAGGCGGTATAGGCCGAGCAGCGCCGGCCGTGCCGCGTGGTGGTCTGGTACCAGCCGGCGCCTTCCTGGACGATGCCGTTGAAGTCATTGGTGCGGGGCAGGCCGATCTCGACAGCTGCCTCGATGAAGGCGGCCGAGATCGGGTTGCTGTCGCGTAGGTCACTGACGCCGAGCGGGCCGCCCGCGCCATGGATCTCGTCCGCGCCGCGCTCATTGTCCTCGGCCTTGCGGAAGAAGGGCAGCACATCCTCGAACCCCCAGCCGACGCAGCCGAGCTGGCGCCAGTGGTTGAAGTCCTCCACCTGGCCGCGGAGGTAGACCAGCCCGTTGATCGCGCTGGTGCCGCCCACCACGCGCCCGCGCGGCCAGGGAATGCGGCGGTTGTGCAGCTCGGGCTCGGGTTCGGTGGAGAAGCCCCAGGAAATGGTGGGGTGATACATGGTCTTGGCGTAGCCGACGGGGATGTGCAGCCAGGGGCTGGTGTCGCGCCCGCCTGCCTCCAGCAGCGTGACCGAGGCGCCGGGAATTTCCGCCAGCCTTCCCGCCACGGCGCATC
Source organism: Rhodovarius crocodyli (assembly GCF_004005855.1). Taxonomy (GTDB): domain Bacteria; phylum Pseudomonadota; class Alphaproteobacteria; order Acetobacterales; family Acetobacteraceae; genus Rhodovarius; species Rhodovarius crocodyli. The sequence continues at coordinate 331,428 of NZ_SACL01000004.1, read as the reverse complement.
CCGCCGAGCCGGCCCCGATCACGATGAAGTCGGTGTCCATGTTTCGCTCCCGTTTCCCTTATGGTTCCGGGAGACGGCGCGGCGGTCAACCGGTCACAGCGCGGCGGCCACTGCCGCCAGCTGATGCGCCACCTGGGTCCAGCTCGGCTCGAAGCCCATGGCGGCATGGGCCTGCATGTCCTCCTCACGCCAATGCAGGGCGCGGGCGGTATAGCGCGTGCCCTCGCCCTCATCCTCGAAGGTGACGATGGCGGTGAAGAAGGGCTTGGCCGAGGGCTTCCAGCCCGCCTCATAGGCATCGGTGCTGACCAGGCGGCTCCCTTCCACCACCTCCAGGAACACGCCGCCCACCGGCATTTCCTGGCCATCGGGCATGCGCATCACCGCGCGCATCGCCCCACCCGGGCGCACATCCATCTCCAGCACCTCGGTCGTCAGCGGGGCGGGGGCGAACCAGCGGGCGGTGTGCCGTGTGTAGGCCTCCCACAGCTTGGCGCGCGGCACCGGGAAGAACAGGGAAATCGACAGCTCGTTCATGCGGGCCTCTTGGTGTCTCGGACGCGGTCCATAACAATGCGGGCCAAGAGGAGACGCAGCAATGGACGGTTTCAAGTCGCTGTTGGGCGCGGGCAACGTGCTGACGGCGCCCCAGGACATCGCGCCCCATGCGGTGGACTGGCGCGGCCAGCAGGGCGCCATGCCCGCCGCCGTCGTCCGCCCCGGCACCACGGAGCAGGCGGCCGGCGTGCTGCGCCTGGCCGCCGAATACGGCATGCGGGTGGTGCCGCATGGCGGCCGCACCGGGCTCTCGGGGGCCGCGATCCCGCAGGCGGGAGAGGCTCCGGTGCTGGTCGTCTCGATGGAGCGCATGAACCGCATCCGCCTGCTGGACCCGCTGGACATGTCCATCGCCGTCGATGCCGGCATCACCGTCCAGGCCGTGCAGGAGGCCGCGCGTGAGGCCGGGCGGTATTTCCCCCTCAGCTTCGGCGCGCAGGGCACGGCGCAGATCGGTGGCGCGCTGTCCACCAATGCCGGCGGCATCAACACCATCCGCTACGGCAATGCCCGCGACCTGGTGCTGGGGCTGGAGGTGGTGCTGCCCGACGGCCGCGTGCTGGACGACATGCGGCGCATCCGCAAGGACAACACCGGCTATGCGCTGCGCCACCTGTATCTGGGCGCCGAGGGCACGCTGGGGCTGATTACCGGGGCGTCCCTGAAGCTGTTCCCGGCGCTGCGCACGCGTGAGACCGCCTTCCTGTCCGTGCCGAGCCCCCACCATGCCCTGCGCCTGCTGGCGCGCATGCAGGATTCGGGTGCGGATCTGGTCGCCTTCGAGCTGATGGACAGCCATCTGGTGGAGCTGACGGTGGGCTATGTGCCCGGCCTGCGCCTGCCCGTGCCGCTGACCACCCCCTGGTGCGTCATCATCGAGGCGGGATCGCCGCACCCCTCGGCCCCGGTGCGTGAGCTGATGGAAGCGGCCCTCGCCGAAGGGATCGAGGCCGGGGAGGCGATCGACGTGATGCTGGCCGAGAGCGAGCAGGCGCGCTCCATGATCTGGCGCATCCGCGAGAGCGCGCCCGAGGCATCGCGCAGCACCGGCCCCGCCGTGCCGACCGACACGGCCGTTCCCGTCTCCGTGGTGCCGGACTTCCTGGATGCGGTGCTGGGTTTCGCCGGGGCCAACTGGCCGGGCATGCGCGTGGGCGCCATGGGCCATCTGGGGGACGGCAACATCCACATCAGCCTGCACGGCCCGCATGACATGCCGCGCGATCAGTGGCTGGCCGTCGCCGGCGGCTTCGCGGAGGGGGTGAATGCGCTGGCGGTGGAGCGCGGCGGCAGCTTCTCGGCCGAGCACGGCATCGGCATCACCAAGCTGAAGGGCATGACCCGCTTCAAGAACCCGCTGGCCCTTTCCCTGATGCGGCGCATCAAGGCCGCGCTGGACCCGGCGGGCATCATGAACCCGGGCAAGGTGCTGCCCCCGGGCTGATCCCTCATTTGCGCAATTGCGCTGCGCCGCCGTCATTCGCTAGCCATAGGGGCCATGGCACGCATCCCCATCCACTACGACAGCTTCATGATCTCCAACGGCCTCAAGGGTTCGGAGCGCGCGAGCGTGGGGCGGATCACGCATCACACGCTGATCCGCGATGCCGATGACATGACGGTCTCGGCCTATGACCATCACATCGCCCGGCTGACCAACATCGTGCCGGGGGATGTCTCGACCTTCCGCACCGTGTGCCTGGAATGGCGCATCGTGGTGGTCGTGCGCTGCCCGGGTGTCTCCACGCTCAGGGCCGGCAATCTGGGCATCGGCGTGACCGGCAAGCCGGAGGAGGACAAGCAGGGCCTCAAGGTCGGCAATGACGTGGTGCGGCGCTCCAACGGTGAGCTGATCGTGGGCGACTATGACCTGATGTCGGTCTTCGCGGCCGAGGGCCATGGCTATGAGAAGATCGAGTTCACCCGCGACGGCGCCGGCCACAGCGCCAACTGGACGAACCCCGAGGCCGAGCGGCTGTTCCTGCGCTTCAACGCCAGCCTGACGATCAAGCTGGAACACGGCGCCAATGACGACTGGAAGACGGACAACCCCATCTACCAGAACATCCGCAACAACGGCGTCATCGGGCATCGCAGCTATGTGGCGTTCACCGATACGGGTGAATACCGGCTGCTGGGCTCACCCGGGGCGCTGAAGAACTACTATCTGAATGTGCTGAAGGTGGAGTGGCCGTATAACGTCTAGCCCAGCTCCTCCCATGCCGCCCGCGCCAGCTTCGCGATAGACAGATACGCCCCCGACTGCCCCGGCAGCCCGTCGGGCAGCGTGTCCGGCAGCCAGTCGGCATAGGCCGCGATGGCGAACAGCGGCCGGCCGTCCTTCCACACCACGCCCACATCGCTGCGCCCGCGCTTGCTGCGGCCGGTCTTGTTGTCCACCCGCGTGCCATAGGGCAGCAGGAAGGGGATCATCCCCCGCAGCCGCTGCCAGCTCATGATCCGCAGCGCCTCCGCGCACAGGTCGGCGGTGACGCCCATGGCGCGGGCCTCCACCTCGTCGGTCGAGCCCTTGACGATCTGGCGCAGCAGCAGCGCCTGGTCGGCCGGGCAGGTCACGGCGGTGTCGGTGGGCGGGTGGTCCCAGGGCAGGGCAGGGTTGGGCACCAGGCCGCGCAGGCGCGTGCTGCCCATGCCGATGCCGTTCGCCCAGGCGGTGACGGTATCCACCCCCACCTCCTTCAGCACCAGCTGCGTGCTGACATTGTCGCTGGTGATGATCATGTTCACGATCGCATCGCGCAGCGAGTATTCGGTGCCCGGCGTCATGTACTGGTAGGTGCCGCTGGTGATGCCTTCCTGCAGCTCGGCGGTGATGGTCAGCTTCTTCGCCAGGTCCAGCGTGCCGGCGCGCGCGGCCGCGAAGGCACACATCATGATGGCCACCTTGCGCGTGCTGGCGGAGGGCTGGACCGTATCCGCACCGCGCCCCCAACCGCGGCCGCTGCCGTCCAGCGCCTCGATCCGGTAGGTCAGGGTGAAGGCTTGGGCATTCGCGATGCTCTCGAAGCGGTCCATGGCTTGCGTTCCCGTCTTGTCCGGACAAGGCTAGCCATACCGGAGCGGAGACGTCGAGAGCATGAGCTACCACCCTTCCTGGCGCGGCATCACCTTTCACGACGTGGTGCCGGCAGGCGCCGTCACCGCGCGCGCCTATCTGGAGCATTGCCTGGAGCGCATCGCGGAGCGCGAGCCGGTGGTCCGGGCCTTCACCGCCATGAGTGTGGAGGATGCGCGCGCGGCCGCCGATGCCTCCTCCGCGCGCTGGAAGGCCGGCGCGCCGCTGTCGCCCATCGACGGCATGCCCATCGCGATCAAGGACCTGATCGAGACGCGGGACATGCCGACCCAGATGGGCAGCGCCGCCTATGAGGGCAATTTCCCCAAGCGCGAAGGTGCCGGCGTCCGTGCCCTGCGAGAGGCCGGGGCCATCATCCTGGCCAAGACCGTGACGACCGAGCTGGGCCAGAGCGAGCCCGGCCCCACCACCAACCCCTGGAACCGCGCGCACACGCCGGGCGGCTCGTCCTCGGGCAGCGCGGCGGCGGTGGCGGCGGGCTTCGTGCCGGTGGCCATCGGCACCCAGGTGGGCGGCAGCATCATCCGCCCCGCGGCCTATTGCGGGAACTGGGCGCTGAAGCCCACCCAGGGCGGCATCCATCGCGGTGAGCGCCAGGGCACCAGCCAGTCCACCGCCGGCCCCCATGCCAATTGTGCCGAGGATGCCTGGATGGTCGCGCGCGAGATCAGCCGCCGCGCCGGCGGCGACCCGGGCCATCCCGGCATCCAGGGCCCGATCGCGCCGCCCGAGCCGCAGCGGCCCATGCGCATCGGCGTGATGCGCACCGAGATCTGGGACCGCATGCCGCCCAAGGCGCGCGAGGCCTTCGAGCAACTGCTGCGTTCCTTCGCACCCGAGGTGGTCTGGCCTGATGAGCACCCGCTGCTGAAGGCGCTGGAGAGGAGCGTCGGCAACGCCAACGCCGTGGGCGGCCTCATCACCAGCTTCGAGAACCGCGCCGGGCTGCTGAACCTGCCGCGCGACAAGTTGGGGCCCCGCACCGTCGCCCGGCTGGACGCCAGCATGGCCTATACCGCCCAGGATTATCACGCAGCCCTGGTCGAACGGCAGGTGATGCGGGCCGCCCAGGCCGCCATCGCCCCGGTGTTCGACATGCTGATCGCGCCGTCCTGCCCCGGCCCCGCGCCCGCCTGGGACCCCACGGCGCCCGATGCCGCGAAGAACGGCCGGCCCACGGGCGATGCCTCCTGCAACGCGGGCACTTCTGCCCTGGGCGCGCCGGCCGTGACCATGCCGATGCTGGCTGTCGAGGGCATGCCCATGGGTGTGCAGGTGGTGTGTCAGCCCGGCGAGGACGCCCGCGCCATCGCCTATGCCCGCTGGCTGTACAAGCACACGCCTGTCATGAGCCTCTAGTCGCTTTTGGTCGGGCGCGGACAGGCCGCGCCCGACCAGTGCTTACGCGAAGATGAAGTCGCTCGCGGTCAGGGCGGAGACTCCGTACAGATCGATCCGGGCAGAGCCGAGAAACACCGCAGTGTTGCCGCCCGCGCTGTAGAAGGTCAGGTCGGCCATGCCGGTCGCGCCGGACCCGCGCATATCCAGGTGATCGGTTCCCTGGACGAAGTCGAACACCTGGTCGTAGCCCCAGTCGGGCGCATCGAAGACGAAGGTGTCCGCCCCGGCGCCGCCCACCAGCTGGTCATTGCCGGCACCACCCGTGATCGTATCGGCACCGCCGCCGCCACGAATGACGTCGTTGCCAGACCCGCCGGTGAGCGTGTCGTCGCCGGCCTGGCCCCACAGGGTGTCGTCCCCGTCGCTGCCGTTCAGCGTGCTGCCCGCGGTATCGGCCACCAGCACATCGGCGAAGGCGCTTCCGGTGACGGTCAGCCCGGTGCCGACGGCATACACCCCTTCGATATTGCCCGAGGTGACGGTCCAGCTCACGGTGGTCCAGACGTCATCAAAGCCTTCGTCGCCGGCCTCGGTGACGACGTCTCCGGCATCGGTCACCTGATAGATGTCGTTGCCGGTGCCGCCCGCCATCTGGTCATTGCCGGCGCCGCCATACAGCGCGTCGTCATCAGCGCCGCCCGTCAGCGTGTCGTTGCCGACGCCACCCCAGAGAACGTCGTTGCCTGCCATGCCGCTGAGCGTGTCGTCGCCGTCCAGTCCGAACAGCACGTTCGCCGCGCTGTTGCCGGTGATGCTGTCACCCTGGGCACTGCCGATGACGTTCTCGAAGCGGTTGACGAACATCGTGCCGGTGGCCAGGCCGCCAAGGACGACGGCGACGCCGGAACCGGTCCAGTGGCTGTAATCAATGGTGTCTGTCCCATCGCCGCCCTCCACATCTCCGCTCATGGAGGATCCATTGCGGATGATCAGCGTGTCGTCGCCACCGCCGAAGATGAGCGTGGTGCTGTCGGAACTGGTCAGGGTGCCGGCATTGTCGAAGACGATCGATCCGGCATCAAAAAATGCCAACATCACATGCGTGTTGGTGGAGGTGATCGATCCTGTATTCAGGATGTAGACCGTTCCGGAGTACGGCGAGTCGATATAGATGGCGTCGTTGCCACCCGTGATCGCTCCGGCATTGGAGATGGTGGGATTGGCGAGGGAACCGGAGAAGATCCCGTTGATGCTGGGATTTACATAGATTGCAGTATCCGCGCCAGTTTGAAGGCTACCATTGACGCCGATATATCCTGTCTCTCCGCCTTCAAGATACTGTTGCGTCGTGATGGTTCCGGACGAGATATTGAAGCTGGCCATGGCGCTTCCTGAAACATGTTTATTCAATAAAAATCTGACGTCGCGACCTCGTCAAGGCTATGCGGGCCCCGAACACGCGACCCATCCCGCCCTCGACACCTTCACCCAGGCGCTTGCCGCCCTCTAGGCCGTGGCATGTGAGATAGGACGGCGAACGGCCTGTGATTCCTGAGAAAGTCACTTGAAATGGCGCCGTCATGAACACATTATTACTGAAAGTTTGGCTTCGTCTGGGAATTTCTCCGCTTCTGGCCTGATCGGGCCGGATAGCGTCGTGCGGGATTGGCTGGCCGCGCCAGCCGGGATTGCGTGTCGCAGGGGTGCCAGTTCGGCGCTGGCTTGCCTGACAAGCAACCCGCGAGGACCCGCATGGACCACCACATCCCCCTCATCACCACCCTGGCCGCGGGCTTCGGCATCGCGCTGCTGCTGGGCTTCATCGCCGAGAAGCTGAAGATCCCGGCGCTGGTCGGCTATCTGCTGGCGGGCATCATCATCGGCCCCGCCACGCCGGGCTTCGTGGCGGATGTCCAACTCGCAGGCCAGCTCTCCGAGATCGGCGTCATGCTGCTGATGTTCGGCGTGGGCCTGCATTTCTCGCTGAAGGACCTGATGGCGGTGAAGCGCATCGCCGTGCCGGGCGCGGTGGTGCAGATGACGCTGGCCACGGTGCTCGGCATGGGGGTCGCCATGTTCTGGGGCTGGGGCTGGGGGGCGGGCCTCGTTTTCGGCCTGTGCCTGTCCTGCGCCAGCACCGTCGTGCTGCTGAAGGCGCTGGAGGCGCGAGGCGTCCTGGAAAGCCAGAACGGCCGCATCGCCGTGGGCTGGCTGGTGGTGGAGGACCTGGCCACCGTGCTGGTGCTGGTGCTGCTGCCGCCGCTGGCGGGTGTGCTGGGCGGCAACGTCACCGAGCAAAGTTCCAGCGGCAATATCTGGCTGACCATCGTGCAGACCCTGCTGCAGGTCGCGGCCTTCATCGCGCTGATGCTGATCGCCGGGCGCCGCGTGCTGCCCTGGCTGCTGTGGCAGGTGGCCAAGACCGGCTCGCGGGAGCTGTTCACCCTCTCGGTCGTCGCGGCCGCCATCAGCATCGCCTACGGGGCTGCCATCGTCTTCCATGTCTCCTTCGCGCTCGGCGCCTTCTTCGCCGGCATGGTGATGCGCGAATCCGAGTTCAGCCACCGCGCGGCCGATGAGAGCCTGCCGCTGCGCGACGCCTTCGCGGTGCTGTTCTTCGTCTCGGTCGGCATGCTGTTCAAGCCCGCCGTGCTGATCGAGGAGCCGCTGCATGTGCTGGCGGTGGTCGCGATCATCATGATCGGCAAGTCCATCGCGGCGCTCGGCATCGTCATCCTGTTCAAGTACCCGCTCAGCACCGCCATGATCGTCTCCGCCAGCCTCGCGCAGATCGGCGAGTTCTCCTTCATCATGGCGGGGCTCGGCGTGAATCTGGGCATCCTGCCGCAGGAGGGGATGAGCCTGGTGATGGCTGGCGCCCTGATCTCCATCGCGCTGAACCCGCTGCTGTTCGCGGCCATCGAGCCCTCCCGCCGCTGGATCATCGGCAAGTCGCGCGTGGCACGCCGGCTGGAGCGCCGGCAGGATCCCTATGCCCAGCTGCCCATGACCACGGAGCGCAAGTATCTGGAGGGGCAGATCGTGCTGGTGGGCTATGGCCGGGTCGGGCGGCGGATCGCGGCCGCGCTGGATGAGCGCGGCATCCCCTATGTCGTCGCCGAGCAGAACCGCGAGGCGGTCGAGGATCTGCGCGCCAAGGGCAAGGCCGCGGTGGCCGGCAATGCGGCAGACCCCGCCGTGCTGATCCAGGCCCATATCGCCCAGGCGGCGATGCTGGTGGTGGCCACCCCCGACACGCTGGGTGTGCGGCAGATGGCCGACACCGCGCGCAAGCTGAACCCGCAGATCGAGATCGTGCTGCGCACCCACAGCGAGGAGGAATCGGAGCTGCTGCGCGGCGACGGCACCGGTACGGTCTTCTTCGGCGAGGAGGAACTGGCCAAGGGCATGACGCACCATGTGCTGACGCGCTTCGCCCCCAAGAAGAACAACGGGCACTGAGGCGCCAACCCGGCCGCGACGCGGGCGTTGTCATTCCGGTCAAGGATCGGGGGCGGTGATGCCGCGTTGGCGATGGCTGCTGGCGAATGTGGCTAGGCGGCTCTGGGTGCGGGCCACCCTGATCGGGCTGCTGGGGGTGCTGGCGGCGCTGATGGCGGCGGTCGTCGAACGCTATATCCCCTGGCACCTGCCCGGGCAGATCGGCGCCGACGCGGTGGAGGGCATTCTCAGCATCCTGGCCTCCAGCATGCTCGCGGTCACCACCTTCTCCCTCAGCATCATGGTCTCGGCCTATGGCTCGGCCACCAGCAACGTGACGCCCCGCGCGACGAAGCTGCTGATCGAGGACAGGCTGACCCAGACCGCGCTGTCGGCCTTCCTGGGCTCCTTCCTGTTCGGCATCGTCGGGCTGATCCTCCTCAAGACCGGTGCCTATGGCGAGCGGGGGCGGGTGGTGCTGTTCGCCGTGACCATCGCGGTCATCGTGCTGGTCGTGGTCTCTCTGCTGCGCTGGATCGACCACCTGACGCGGTTCGGCCGGGTGGGCGAGACGACGGTGCGCGTCGAGGAAGCGGCGCGCGCCGCGATCGAGGCCTGGGTGGAGCGGCCCTGCCTGGGCGGAACACCGCTTCGCGCCGTGCCCGAGAGCGCCGCGCCCGTGACCGGCGAGGCCATCGGCTATGTGCAGCATATCGACATGCCGGCCCTGGCGGATCTCTGCGACGCGGCGGGGGTGGAGATCTTCGTCAATGCCGTGCCCGGCACCTTCATCTATCCCGACACGCCGCTCGCCCTGGTCGATGGCCTGCCGCCCGAGCGGCGTCATGCCCTGATCCAGGCCTTCACCATCGGGGATGTGCGCTCCTTCGACCAGGACCCGCGCTTCGGCCTGGCGGTGTTGAGCGAGATCGCCTCTCGCGCCCTGTCGCCCGCGGTGAATGATCCGGGCACAGCCATCGATGTGATCGGCCGCTGCACCCGGCTGATGTGCCGCTGGGCCGCCGAAGCCGCGTCTAAGGCGCCCGAGTACCCCCAGGTCCATGTTCCCGCCCATGCGTGGCCTGACCTGCTGGAGGACGCCTTCATGCCCATCGCCCGCGACGGCGCGGCCATGCTGGAGGTGCAGCTGCGTCTCCAGAAGGCGCTGCTGGCGCTCGCGCGGACGGGCGGGCCGGGCCTTGGTGCCGCCGCGCTCGAACAGTCGCGCCAGGCCCTGTCACGCGCCGAAGGCGCGATGCCGCTTGAGGCCGACAAGGCCCGGCTGCGGGCCGAGATCGCGGCCAGCGCGCCCTAGGGGGCGCCCACCGCGATGCCGGCCGCGACCAGCGCCGGCTTCAGCGCCTGCGCGATGCCGAGCGAGCCTGGCGTGTCGGAATGAAAGCAGATGCTCTCGAAGGCGATCGGGCGGTCATCGCCCTCGACCGTCCGCACCACCCCCTCACGGCAGGCGCGCACGACGCGTTCCGCCATCGCAAGCGGGTCGGCGCGGCCGACCTGGCGGGCGAAGACGATGGCGCCCGTGTTGTCGTAGTCGCGGTCGGCGAAGAACTCGCGCACCACGGGCTGGCCTTCCTCACGCGCGATGCGGGCGGTGACGGAGATATCCATGCAGAACAGATGCGCGGCCGGTGCCACCTTGCGCAGCGCCCGCACCAGCAGGCGTGACATGGCCTCGTTCTGCGCGAGCTCCATGTACAGCGCCCCGTGCGGCTTCACATGGGCGATGGTGCCGCCGTGGCGCGACGCGAATTCCCGCAGCGCGCCCAGCTGATAGAGGATGTCGTTCACCATCTCCTCCGGCGCCGCGTTCATCCGCCGGCGGCCGAAGCCCCGCAGGTCCGCAAAGCCCGGATGGGCGCCGATGGCGACGCCGTGCTTCACGGCCAGCGCGACGGTCGCGTCCATCAGGGACGGGTCGCCCGCGTGGAAGCCCGTGGCGATGTTGGCGGAGGTGATGTGCGGCATCAGCGCCGCATCGTCCGTCTCGCCCAGCCGCCAATGGCCGAAGCCCTCACCCATGTCGCAATTGATGTCCATGGACGGCAGCCTAACAAAAACGGCGCGGGAGTCGCCTCCCGCGCCGCATCATCCGAAGACCGGAGCCGCGATTACGGCTTGGACTTGTAGATGTCGATGATGTCGGAGAGCAGCTTCAGCGCCTCTTCCTTCGGGCGCTGGAAGGCGTTGCGGCCGACGATGGAGCCGTTGCCGCCGCCGGCATGGATCGCGCGGACCTCGTTCAGCAGGCTGTCGGCGCCCTTGGCCTCACCACCCGAGAACACCACCAGGCGACGACCGTTGAAGCAGGCCTTCACGATATGGGCGAAGCGGGCAGCCGCGTCGTCCTCGACCGGGTAGCTGCTGTAGGTCTTCTTGGCGGCATCCAGCGAGATGGCGGCCGTGGGAGGCTTCACCTTGATGATGTGCGCGCCGACCAGGGCCGCGATGTGCGCGGCATAGGCCGCGATGTCCAGCGCCGTCTCGCCGGTCTTGTCCAGCATCGGGCCACGCGGATAGGACCACACCACCACGGCCAGGCCCGCGGCCTTCGCCTCGGCGGCCAGCTCGCGCAGTTCCTCGATCATCTCGAACTGGAACTCGGAGGAGGGGTAGATGGTGAAGCCGATGGCCGAGCAGCCCAGGCGCAGCGCGTCGGCGACGGTCGCCGTCACGGCCTGGTCCTTCAGCGTGGCCAGGCTGTTGCTGTGGTTCACCTTCAGGATGGTGGGGATGCAGCCGGCGAAGGAAGCGGCGGAGGCCTCCAGCGCGCCCAGCGGCGCGGCATAGGCGTTCAGCCCGGCCTCGATGGCCAGCTCGAAGTGGTAATGCGGGTCATAACCGGCGGGGTTCGGCGCGAAGCTGCGGGCGGGGCCGTGCTCGAAGCCCTGGTCCACCGGCAGGATCACCATGCGGCCCGTGCCGGCCAGCTTGCCGGTCATCAGGATGCGGGCGATGTTCGACTTGGTGCCGGGGTTGTCGCTCTCGTACCAGGAGAGGATTTCCTTGACCTTGCGCGTGAGCTTCATCTGATCGGTGTCCCTTGTCCAACCTCGGCAGGGCATTAGCAAAGCCCGAAAGGTGACGGAAGCCTAGGGTTTGGCGATTACAACCCAATGTGTTGTGCAGTGCGCCGCAATTTCGTCACTATTGGTGGCGCGCACCACAATCTCGCCATAAAGCATGCGTTTTCCGCCCTTTACGACGCGGGCCTCGGCCACAATCGGCCCCGGACCCGCCGGCCGGAGGAAGTTCACATTCATGCTGGATGTGACGCTGTTGTCTCTACCCTGGGTTGTGGTCAGCAGCGCCGCCCACATCGCGACATCCACCAACCCCATGATCGCGGGGCCCGAGACGGTGTTGCCGGGGCGCAGAAGCGTGGGGCTGGCCGGCAGGCGCAGGTGCGCCACGCCTTCCTCGGCGTGGATTACCTCGATGCCCCATTGATCGGCCAGGGGCACGCCCCAGCGGACGATCCGGGTCAGTTCCGCCAGGTCATGCACCGCCGACCACCCGGCCGATGCAGGGGTTCGTGCCCATCCAGTACACCAGGTCCGCCGGGCGGTTGATGCGGTAGAAGGCCATGTCGGCGCGCCGCCCCACGGCCAGCACGCCGCGGTCATGCAGGCCGAGTGCCGCCGCTGCATGGCGCGTCACGCCCAGAAGCGCCTCCGCCACCGTCATGCGGAACAGCGCGCAGGCCATGTTGGTCATCAGCAGCAGCGACCGCGCGGGTGAGGAGCCGGGGTTCATGTCGGTGCTGACGGCCATCCTGACACCGGCCGCGCGCATGGCGGGCACATCGGGGTGGGCGGTCTCGCGCAGGGTGAAGGTGGCACCGGGCAGCAGCACGGCCACGGTGCCGGCGCGAGCCATCTCGGCCAGCCCCGCCGCATTGGAACGCTCCAGGTGATCGGCGCTGAGCGCGCCATGTGCGGCCGAGAAGGCGGCGCCGTCCTGGTCGGTCAGCTGGTCGGCGTGCAGCTTGACCGGCAGCCCCGCGCGTGCCGCGGCGGCGAAGACCCACCCGGTTTCCTCATTGGTGAAGCCGATGCTGTCGGCGAAGGCATCCACCGCATCCGCCAGCCCCTCGGCCGCGACCTCGGGGATGATGGTCTCGGCCACATGGCGCGCGTAATCGGCCCGGCGCCCGGCATATTCGGGCGGCACGGCATGGGCCGCCAGCAGAGACGTCACGATCGTCACGGCGCGCCGCCTGCCCAACTCGCGGGCCACGCGCAGCTGCTTGGCCTCATTGGCGCTGTCGAGCCCGTAGCCGGACTTGATCTCGACGGTGGTCACGCCCTCAGCCAGCAGCCCGTCCAGCCGGGGCAGGGCGGCCTCCAGCAGCGTGGCCTCATCCGCCGCGCGGGTCGCGCGCACGGTGGAGAGGATGCCGCCCCCGGCGCGGGACAGCTCCTCATAGGTCGCGCCCGCCAGGCGCATTTCATATTCCGCCGCGCGGTCCGAGCCGAACACCAGGTGGGTGTGGCAATCCACCAGCCCCGGCAGCACCCAGGCCCCGCCCATGTCGTGGGTCACGGCGCCAGGCCCGGGCAGGGCGGCGCGCGGCCCCACCCAGGCGATGGTGTCGCCGTTCACCGCGATCGCCGCGTCCTCGATGATGCCAAGCGCATCATCGGCCATGGTGGCCGCGTGCAGGTTGGTCCAGACCGCGTCGAACATCAGTAGTCGCCCAGCAGCTCGGCGAAGCGCCCGGCGCGGATCAGGGCGGAGACCGCCGCGATGTCAGGCGCCATCAGCCGGTCCTTGTCCCAGAAGGGCGCCACGCTGCGCACCAGCCCGTGCGCGGCTTCCAGCACCTTGGAACTGCGCAGCGGGCGGTGGAACTCCACCCCCTGGGCGGCGCACAGCAGCTCCACCGCCAGGATATCCGCCAGGTTGCGGTACATGGGGCGCAGGCGCAGCGCCGCACCCGTGGCCATGCTCACATGGTCTTCCTGGTTGGCGCTGGTCGGCAGGCTGTCGGTCACGCGGGGGTTGGCCAGGTGGCGGTTCTCGGCCGTCAGGGCCGCGGCCGTGACCTGCGCGATCATGAAGCCCGAATTCACGCCCCCTTCCTTCACCAGGAAGGGCGGCAGGCCCGACAGCGCCGGGTCGATCAGCAGCGCGATGCGGCGTTCGGCGATGGCCCCGGTCTCGGCGATGGAGAGCGCCATGAAATCGGCCACGAAGCCCACCGGCTCCGCATGGAAATTGCCGCCCGAGAGCACGTCGCCGCCCACCACCAGCGGGTTGTCGGTCACGGCATTGGATTCGCGCTCCAGCACCGCGCCGGCGTGGTCCAGCGCATCAAGCGCGGCACCCAGCACCTGCGGCGTGCAGCGGATGGAGTAGGGGTCCTGCACGCGGGGGTCATCCTCGCGGTGGCTCTCGCGGATGGAGCTGCCGGACATCAGGCCGCGCAGGGCGGCCGCCACGCGGATCTGCCCGCGATGGCCGCGCAGCTCATGGATGCGCGCATCGAAGGGAGTGTCGGAGCCGCGCACGCCCTCGGTCGACAGGGCGGCGGCGACCAGCGCCGTGCTGAACAGGCGCCGGGCGCGGAACAGCCCGTCCAGCGCGATGGCGGTCGAGACCTGGGTGCCGTTCAGCAGGGCCAGGCCTTCCTTCGGGCCCAGCACCAGCGGCTTCAGCCCGATGCGGGCCAGTGCCTCGCTGCCCGGCACCTCCACGCCGCGCAACAGCGCGCGGCCTTCGCCCACCAGCACCAGCGACAGATGCGCGAGCGGCGCGAGGTCACCCGAGGCCCCCACGGAGCCGCGTGCCGGAATGACCGGCAGCACGTCGCTGTTGAGCATATGCGTCAGGTAGTCGATCACGATGGGCCGCACGCCCGATGCGCCGCGCGCGAGCGACATCGCCTTCAGCGCCATCACCAGCCGCACGATGCGCGGGGCCAGCTTCTTGCCGACGCCAGCGGCATGGCTGCGCAGCAGGTTCAGCTGCAGCTCGGCCAGCGCCTCATCGGGGATGCGGGTCTGGGCCAGCTTGCCGAAGCCCGTGTTCACGCCATAGAGCGCCGCGCCGGTGGCCAGCGCCGCGGCCAGCGTGGCGTGGCTCGCCTCCACATCCTGCCGCCAGTTGCCTTCGAGCCTGAGTGGCGCGCCTTCACCCACGGCCTGGATGGTGGCGAGATCGATGGAACCAGGAATCATCTTAGCCTCACTACTCAAAGAGGGATGCCGGGCAGATCGAGCCCGTGCTCCCGTGCGCATGTCTTGGCGATATCATAGCCCGCATCGGCGTGACGCATCACGCCCGTTGCCGGGTCATTCCAGAGAACTCTCTTCAACCGGCGCGAAGCGTCCTCCGTGCCGTCGCACAGGATGACCATGCCCGAATGCTGGGAGAAGCCCATGCCCACCCCGCCGCCATGGTGCAGCGACACCCAGGTGGCGCCGGAGGCGGTGTTGAGCAGCGCGTTCAGCAGGGGCCAGTCGGACACCGCATCGGACCCGTCCATCATCGCCTCCGTCTCCCGGTTCGGGCTGGCGACGGAGCCGCTGTCCAGGTGGTCGCGCCCGATCACGATGGGCCCGATCTCGCCGCGCGCCACCATCTCGTTGAAGGCGAGGCCGAGGCGGTGCCGGTCGCCCAGCCCCACCCAGCAGATGCGCGCGGGCAGGCCCTGGAAGGCGATGCGCTGCTGCGCCATGTCCAGCCAGCGGTGCAGGTGGGTGTTGTCGGGCAGGAGCTCCCGCACCTTGGCATCGGTCTTGAGGATGTCCTCCGGGTCGCCCGAGAGTGCCGCCCAGCGGAACGGCCCCACGCCCCGGCAGAACAGCGGGCGGATGTAAGCCGGCACGAAGCCCGGGAAGTCGAAGGCGTTGGCCAGCCCCTCATCCTTCGCGACCTGGCGGATGTTGTTGCCGTAGTCGAGGACGGCGGCACCCATCTTCTGGAAATCCAGCATGGCCTGGACATGCACGACCATGGATTTCTTCGCTGCTGCCGCCACGGCCTTGGGGTCGGTCTCGCGCTTGGCTTCCCATTCGCCCACGGTCCAGCCGGCGGGCAGGTAGCCGTTCACCGGGTCATGCGCGCTGGTCTGGTCGGTCACGATGTCCGGCACCACGCCGCGGCGGACCAGCTCGGGGAACACCTCCGCCGCATTGCCCAGCAGGCCGACGCTGATCGCCTTCTTCTGCGCTGTCGCATCGCGGATCATGGCGAGCGCGGTGTCGAGGTCATCGGCCCGGTAATCGAGGTAGCGCGTTTCCAGCCGCTTCTCGATCCGGCTGGCCTGGCATTCCACCGCCAGCACGCAGGCGCCCGCGAACGCGCCCGCCAGCGGCTGCGCGCCGCCCATGCCGCCGAGGCCGCCCGTGAGGATCCAGCGCCCGGACAGATCGCCGCCGAAATGCTGGCGCCCGGCCTCGACGAAGGTCTCATAGGTGCCCTGAACGATGCCCTGGCTGCCGATATAGATCCAGGAACCGGCCGTCATCTGGCCGTACATCATGAGGCCCTTGCGATCGAGCTCGGAGAAATGCTCCCAGTTCGCCCAGTGCGGAACGAGGTTGGAGTTGGCGATCAGCACGCGCGGCGCGTTCTCATGGGTCTCGAACACGCCCACCGGCTTGCCGGACTGCACCAGCAGGGTCTGGGTCGTCTCCAGCCGCTTCAGGGTGGAGACGATGCGCTCATAGCTGTCCCAGTCGCGCGCGGCCCGGCCGATGCCGCCATAGACCACCAGCTCGCCGGGCTTCTCGGCCACCTCGTCGTCCAGGTTGTTCATCAGCATGCGCAGCGGCGCCTCGGCCTGCCAGGACCTGGCGTTCAGCGTCAGGCCGCGCGGGCTGCGGATGGCGGGTGCATTGCGAAGGCGCGTGTTCATGCGGCGGATCCATCGGGGGAAAGGGCGGCCCGGCCCGAGATCTCGAAGCGGGCGGCAGGCTGGATGAGGCGGGAGAAGGTCATGACCTCTCCGTCGGTGAAGGTGCGGCGGCGGATCACCAGGCACGGCTCCTGCCGGCTGACCTTCAGCAGCCGCGCCTGCGCGGCATCGGGCAGGACGGCGGTGATGGTCTGTTCCATCTCCATCGGCCGGCCTTCGCGCGCCAGCAGGGCGAAGGTGGTGGTGGCGGCGTAGTCCTGCGCCAGGAAGCCGGGGGCATAGCCGGGGCGCACCCAGCGTTCCTCCAGCTGGATGGGCGTGTCGTCGCCCAGATGCAGCACCAGGCTGTGGGGCATCGCGCTGCCGGCCGGCATGCCCATGGCATCCGCCACGTCGCGCGGGGCCTGGGCGGTGCCGAGCGTCAGCACCTGCGCCGCCCAGCCCATGCCGCGCGCCGCGATCTCGAGTGCGATGTCCTGGATCGAGAACAGCCCGAAGCGCGGCTTGTCCTTCGCCACGAAGGTGCCCACGCCCGGCACCTTGGTCAGCACGCCGTCACGCGCCAGTTCCGCGAAGGCGCGGTTCACCGTGATGCGGCTGACACCCAGCATGGGCCCCAGCTGATTCTCCGACGGGATGCGGAAGCCCGGCGGCCAGGCGCCGGAGGCGATCTGCCCCCGCACATGCGCCTTCACCGCCACGTAGAGGGGCTGCGCGCCGTCGGGCATCGCTCAGTCCTTCTTCCGGTAGGAGAAGGCCTTGTCGAAGCATTCCAGGATGTGCCCGCCGGAGGTGGTGGGCGCGTATCTGGGCTCGGTCGCGCCCAGGGCGCGCGGGTCGATCGGGGCGTCGAAATTGGGGTCGTGGAAGGTCGCGATCGACATGCGCTCATGCCCCGACCGGTTCACCACCCGGTGCGGCGTGCTGGCGAAGCGGTCGTTGGACCAGCGGCCCAGCAGGTCACCCACATTGATCACGAAGGTGCCCGGCAGGGGCGGGGCAGGGATCCATTGCCCCGTCTGGCGTTCGCGCACCTCCAGCCCGCCGCTGCCGTCCTGCCACAGCAGGGTGATGCAGCCGAAATCGGTGTGCGGGGCCACGCCGAAGCCATCCGTGTCGTCGGGTGCCTGGGGCGGGTAGAAAATCGCCTGGGTGCGCTGCAGGGGCAGGGTGTAGTGCGGCGCGAAGAAATCCCTGGGCAGGTCGAGCGAGACGGCGATGGCCTTCATCAGCAGCCCGCCCACGCGCATCATCTCGGCGTAATAGGCCTCCATGGCGGGGCGCAGCCCGGGCACCTCGGCGGGCCACTGGTTGGGGCCGCGCAGCTTCTGTCCGGCCGCCACCACCGGGTGGTCGAGCGGCAGGTCGAGACCCATGGAGTAGAACTCCTTCAGGTCGGCCTTCTTGGCGCCTTCCATCACGGCCCCGCCCATCGCGTGCCAGCCGCGATGCATCTGGTTGGCCTTCGTGTTCGCCTTCACCTCGGGGGCCAGGTGGAAGAAGCGGGCGGCCTGATCGCGCGCGCCGGCGACCACGGCATCCGGCACCCCATGGCCACGGATGTAGAAGAAGCCCGGGCCCGTGCAAGCGGCATGGATTTCAACGGCTACGGCGCGAATGCCTGATTCCGAGGCATCCATGAGGGGGGATACATCGATGACAGGCAGGGATTGATGGACGGCGCCCTCGGGCATGATGCAACCTCCGTGCGATCCGGGCTTGCGGGCCCTCTGTCGGTCAGCCTACTGTCATGACCTGTCATGTCAACCAAAAGCCGCAAGAGCTTTGGCAGGCATGGGGAGCCGCCGCACGGAACGCACGCCGAGACGATAACGGGCCTCGACGCCCAGGGAGAGCTGAATGACCGAATTTACCGTCACCCGCCGTGCCGCCGTGCTGGGCGCCGCCGCAGGCCTGGCGATTCCGGGCCTTGCGCGCGCCAATGCGCTGGAGAAGGCCCGCCAGGCCGGTGAGCTGGTGGTCGCGACCGAGCTGCATTTCGCGCCCTTCGACTTCACCCAGGGCGGCAACCAGGTGGGGCTGAACACGGAGCTGTTCGCCGAGGTGGGCAAGGCGCTGAATCTGCGCGTCCGCTTCATCGACCTTCCCTGGCCGTCGGTGCTGCCCGGGCTTGAGGCCGCGCGCTACGATCTGGTCGCCGGCCCCGCCACCATCACCCGCGCCCGCCAGGAGCGCTATCGCTTCTCCGCCCCCATCGCGGATGCCACCGTCGCCCTGCTGAAGCGCGCCAACGACAACAGCCTGGCCAAGCCCGAGGACATCAACGGCAAGACCGTGGGCTGCGCCCAGGCGACGGCCCAGCTGGCGCAGCTGCAGGCCTATATCCAGCGCAACAACTTCAACACCCAGATCCGCGAGTACCAGAGCTTCTCCGAGGCCTATGCCGATCTGGCGGCGGGCCGCGTGGTGGCCGTCGCCAACTCCCTGCCCAACATCGCCTACACCGCCCAGCAGCGGCGCGGCGTGTTCAGCGTGGTCCGCCCGCCCTTCGGTGCGCCGGTGTATTTCGGCTACATCTGCCGCAAGGATGCCGACAGCGCGCCCCTGATGGACGCGGTGGATGGCGTGATTGACGCGATGCGCGGCGATGGCCGCCTGGCCGCGCTGCAGACCAAGTGGTTCGGTGAGAGCTTCACCGTGCCGGCGCGCGTGACCGAGGCCTCGGTCTGATACTGAAGGGGCGGGGAAACCCGCCCCATGTGCCGGGGGCATCCGTTTGACCTGGGAATTCGTGCAGGAAGCCCTGCCGCCCATGCTGTGGGCGACGCTGGCCACGCTGTGGTCCTCGGCGGGGGCGGTGCTGATCGGGCTGGTGCTGGGCGCGCCGCTGGCCGCCGCCGCCATGGCCCGGCACCGCTGGGCGCTGGTCTATATCAGCTTCTTCCGGGGCGTGCCGCTGCTGGTGCAGCTGCTGCTGGCCTATTTCGCGCTGCCGTTCCTGGGCATCGACCTGCCGGCCATTGTGGCGGGCGTCGGCACCATGGGGCTGTGCTGCGCGGCCTATATGGCCGAGATCCTGCGCGGCGGCCTTGCGCTGGTGCCGCATTCCGGGATCGAGGCCGCGCGTTTGCTGGGCCTGACGCCCACGCAGATCCTGCTGCGCATCCGCCTGCCCATCGCCATCCAGGCCATGCGCCCCGCGATCCTGGGCGAGGCGATCATGATCGTGAAGGCGTCCTCCCTGATCTCGGTGGTGGGCATTCTGGAGCTGACGCGCAGCGCTCAGGCGCTGGCAGCCAGCACCTTCATGCCGCTTGAATCCTACGCGCTGTGCGGGGCGATCTACCTGATCATCAACCTGGCCCTGTCGCTGCTGACGCGCGGGAGGCCGGCATGATGGCCGTGTTCTCGGACAGCATGGTGGCCGCGGCCCGCGGCCTGCCTGTCACGCTCATCATCTGGCTGACGGCCGTGGCGGCCGGCATGGCGCTGGGCTTCGCCGTCGGCGCGCTGCGCTTCTTCGCGCCGCGCGCGGTGGTCTGGCCGCTGGTCGCGGTGGTCGAGGTCGTGCGGGGTACGCCCTTCCTGGTGCAGTGCTTCCTGCTGTATTTCGGCGGGCCCTTCATCGGCATCGACCTGTCGCCGCCGCTGGCCGGTTTCCTGGCGCTGTCGGTCTATGGCGCGGCCTATTTCAGCGAGATCTTCCGCGCGGGCTTCCTGGCCGTCCCGCCCGCGCAGCTGGAGGCCGCCCGCCTGCTGGGCCTGTCGCGCATGCAGATCGTGTGGCGCATCATGCTGCCGGTCATGGCGCTCGGCGTGTTGCCGGCGCTGACCAACCTCGCGGTCATCCTCATCAAGGAAACGGCGGTGCTGTCCATCATCACCGTGCCGGAGTTCACCTTTCGCCTGCAGGCGGTGGGGTCGGCCAGCTTCGCGGTGGTGGAAACCACGCTGGTGCTGGCGCTGGGTTACTGGGCGCTGACGGAGGCCACGGCCTTCCTCGCCCGGCGTGTCGAGAAACGCATCGAAAGGGCGCTTGCCGCATGAGCGTGCTGGAAGTCGCCGCGCTGCGGCGTGAGGTGGGCCAGGCGCAGATCCTGCGCGGCATCGACCTGAAAGTGGAACCCGGTGAGGCGATCGGCATCATCGGCCCCTCGGGGTCGGGCAAGTCGTCGCTGCTGCGCTGCATCGCGGGGCTCGATCCCATCGTCTCCGGCAGGGTGCTGGTGGCGGGCAAGGCTGCGGTGCCGGGTGACGGCGCCATCGGCATGGTGTTCCAGCATTTCGGCCTGTGGCCGCACCTGACCGCGCGGGAGAATGTGGCCCTCGCGCTCAAGCTCGTGCGGAAGCTGCCGCGCAAGGAAGCCGACGCGAAGGCCGAGGCCGCGCTGGCCCGCGTGGGCCTCTCGGCCCAGGCCGGGCGCAAGCCCGCCGGGCTGTCGGGCGGCCAACAGCAGCGCGTGGCCATCGCGCGCACGCTGGCGATGGAACCGCGCGTGCTGCTGTTCGACGAGCCGACCGCAGCCCTAGACCCGGAGCTGACGACCGAGGTGCTGGACGTGATCCGCGACCTGGCCGCCGCCGGCACCACCATGCTGGTGGTCAGCCACGAGATGGGCTTCATCGCCGGGCTCTCGTCGCGCGTCATGTTCCTCGACCACGGGCAGGTGGTGCAGGTCGCGCCCCCGCGTGAGATGTTCGGCCCCGATGCGGAACCCCGCGTGAAGGGCTTTCTGAAAACCTATCTGGACCGGGTGGCGTGGGCACAGGGATGACGAGTTTCTTCGCGGCCGAGGCATTGCTGCCGGAAGGCTGGGCGCGTGACGTGCTGATCGAGGCTGACGCCGCGGGCACCATCACCTCGGTGACGATGGGCGCGCAGCCGGGCGGGGCGCGCCGCCTCGGCCTCGTGGTGCCGGGCCTGCCCAACCTCCATTCTCACGCCTTCCAACGCGCCATGGCCGGGCGCGCGGACCGGCGCAGCGCCGGCACCGACAGTTTCTGGACCTGGCGCAACGCGATGTATGCCGTGGTCGCGCGCATGAACCCCGACAGCGCCGAGGCGGTGGCCGCGATGCTGCACGCCGAATGCCTGGAACGCGGCTATACCCACCTGTGCGAGTTCCACTACCTGCACCACCAGCCCGACGGCACGCCCTATGCCGCGCGGGAGGAAATGAGCCTGCGCCACATCGCCGCCGCAGAAACCTCGGGCATCGGCCTCACGCTGCTGCCGAGCCTGTATCGCCATGGCGGCATCTTCGGCGTGGAGCCCAACCCCGGCCAGCGGCCCTTCCTGAACGACCTAGACCAGTTCATGGGCATGATGGGCGCGCTGGATCGGCATCGCGGCCCGCGCGTGGCGCTCGGCGTCGCGCCCCATTCGCTGCGCGCGGTCACCCCCGCCATGCTGCAGGCGCTGGATGAGAATTGGCAGGGCCCCATCCACCTGCACCTGGCCGAACAGCGGCGCGAGGTGGAGGAATGCGTGGACGCCACCGGCATGCGCCCCGCCGAATGGGTGCTGGAACACGGCTTCGCCGGCCCGCGCTGGGTGTTCATCCACGCGACGCATCTGGACGATGCGGAGGTCGTGGCCCTCGGGCAGTCCGGCTCCATCGCGGGGCTTTGCCCGCACACGGAGGCCTCGCTCGGCGACGGCATCTTCCGCCTTCCGGAATGGCTGGCGGTGGGCGGCGCGCTCGGCGTGGGCAGCGACAGCCAGGTCAGCCTCGACCCGGCCGAGGAACTGCGCCAGCTGGAAACCAGCCAGCGCCTGGCGCTCGAACAGCGATCCGTCGCGACCAGCGAGGCCGAGCCCTACCCGGCGGGCATGCTGTATCGCGCGTCGCTGTCGGGCGGTGCCCGCGCGGCAGGCGCGCCGATCGGCGCGATTGCCCCCGGTTTGCGCTGTGACCTGGTGGAGCTGGATACCACCCACCCTGACCTGATTGACCTGTCGGGCGATGCCGCGCTCGATGCCTGGGTGTTCGGCCCCGGGCGCGGCGTGGTGAAGACCACCCTCGTCGCGGGGCGCGTGCTGGTGGAGGAGGGACGGCACATCGCCATGCCCGCCATCCGCGCGGGCTACGTCAAGGCGATGAGGGATATCTGGGCATGAGCCAGCTGGCAGGCAAAATCGCGTTCATCACCGGCGGCAGCCGCGGCATCGGCCGCGCGACCGCGCTGCTGTTCGCCGAGAACGGCGCCGACATCGCCTTCAACCATTTCGAGGACGATGCCGAGGCCGAGAAGGTGGCCGAGGCGATCCGCGCCATGGGCCGCCGGGCCTTTCACGCCAGTTGCGACATGGGCGCCGACGCACCCGTGATCGAAGCCTTCGTCGCGGCCGCGACCGAGGCCCTCGGCGCGCCCGACATCCTGTTCAACAACGCGGGCATCAACATCCGCCATCCCTTCGGCGAGTATTCCCAGGCCGAGTATGAGCGCGTGATGAACGTGCACGCCCGCGGCATGTTCCTGATGGCCCAGGCCGTCTACCCGGGCATGGTCGCGCGTGGGGCAGGGCGCATCATCAACGTCGCCTCCCAGATCGCGCTGAAGGGCGCGCCGATGGTGGTGCCCTATGCCATGGCCAAGGCCGCCATCGTGGGCATGACCCGCGCGCTGGCCTATGAGGCGACCCCCAAGGGCGTGCTGGTGAACGCCGTGGCCCCTGGCCCCATCGTGACCGACATGACGGCCCAGCGCCCGCGCGAATGGCACGAGGCAATGGAGAAGAACCTGCCCATGGGCCGGCTCGGTCAGCCCATCGACATCGCATACACGGCCTTGCTCCTCGCCGGTCCAGGGGGCAGCTTCTATTGCGGCGCTACCCTGTCGCCCAACGGAGGAGATGTAATGCATTGATCGAGAAAGATTTCTCGCGTGAGGTCGCGCGCATCACCATTGCAAACGATCGCAAGCTGAATTCCATGGGCTCGGCGTTGCTGAAGGAATTCGCCGCCGCCTTCGCCGCCGTGCCTGATACCGCCCGCTGCGTGATCCTGACCGGTGAGGGCGGGCGCGCCTTCATGGGCGGGGCCGACATCACCGAAATGGGCCGGGTGCAGACGCCCGCCCAGGGCCAGGCATTCATCGAAAGCGTGCACGGCGCCTGCCGCGCCATCCGCGACTGCCCGGTGCCGGTCTTTGCCCGCATCAACGGCTGGTGCCTGGGTGCCGGGCTTGAGATCGCGGCCGCCTGCGACCTGCGGATTTCCAGCAGCGCGGCGAAGTTCGGCATGCCCGAGGTGCGTGTGGGCATCCCCTCGGTGGTCGAGGCCGCGCTGCTGCCCGGCCTCATCGGCTGGGGCCGCACCCGTCGGCTGCTGCTGCTGGGTGAGACGATCGACGCCGAGCAGGCGCTGGATTGGGGCCTGGTGGAACGGGTGGTGGAGCCCGATGCGCTGGACGGCGCGGTGCAGGAATGGGTCGATCTGCTGCTGCTGGCCGGGCCTGTCTCGATCCGCAACCAGAAGGCGCTGATCCGCGAGTGGGAGGACAAATCCGTCACCCAGGGCATCGCGGCGGGCGTGCCGGCCTTTGCCAAAAGCTGGCTGACCGATGAGCCGCAGAAGATGATGGCGGGTTTCGGGAAGAAGCACTGATGCGCCACGTGATCCTCGCCGTCCTGTGCTGCCTGACCTTGGCGCGTGCCCAGGCGGCGGAGATCACGGTGCTGACCACCGGCGCCTACAAGCCCGTGCTGGAAACCCTGGCCCGGCGCTTCGAGGCGGCCACCGGCCATCGCGTCACCCTGCGCAACGACACGGCGGGCGCCGTGCAGCGCCGGGTCGAGGCCGGTGAGGGCTTCGATGTGCTGGTGCTGACGCCGGCGGGGCTGAGGGCGCTGGCCCCGCGCCTGTCGCCGGAGCCCCCGCGTGAACTGGCGCGCGTGGGCATCGGCGTCGCGGTGCGCCAGGGCGCGCCCATGCCCGATATCTCGACGCCTGAGGCCTTCCGGCAGGCACTGCTGTCGGCCCGTGCCGTCGCGATGATCGACCCCGCGGCGGGCGGGTCCAGCGGCATCTACCTGGCCGGGCTGTTCGAGCGCTGGGGCATTGCGCGCCAGATCGCCGGCAAGGCAGTGCTGGTGCCGGGCGGCCTGGTGGCCACCCGCCTGCTGGACGGCCAGGCCGACATCGCCATCCACCAGATCAGCGAGATCCTGGCCGTGCCGGGTGCGGCCCTCGTCGGCCCGCTGCCCGATGCGATCCAGAACTGGACCGTCTATGCCGGAAGCCTCGCCGCCAACCCGCAGGACGCGGCAGCCGCGCGCGCCTTCCTCGACAGCCTGCGCGGGCCGGAGGCAGCGCGGGTGATCGAGGCGGCGGGCATGCGCGCGCCCTAAGGAATCGTCGCCTTCAGCCGGCCCGAGGCCACCAGGCGACGCACTTCCTCCCGCAGAAACCGGATCACGGCGCGCGATGCCGGGGAGACCTGGCGCTCCGCCGAGGTCGCCAGCACGAATTCATGCTTCAGCACCGGCGAGACGATGCGCGCCGCCGCCACGCTGCCGGCACGCAGCTCCAGCGACAGCGCATCCCAGGCCATGATCGTGTAGCCCATGCCGGCCGCGATCAGATGCGACAGCGCGTGCAGCGAATCCACATTCTCGATCCGCCCGGGCGTGACCTCGGAGGCAGCAAATCCCGCCTCCAGCTCCCGCCGCAGCCCGTGATGCGGGCCGGTCAGCATCAGCGGCAGGCCGTGCAGCGCCTTCATCGGCAGCTCGCCCGCCGGCGTCAGCAGGGCGGCGATCCGGGCATCCCCGGGCGCGTAGCCCAGATACAGCTCGGCATCGAACAGGGGCTCGCTGCGGATGGCGGGGTTCTGCCGCATCGGGTTCAGCACCGCGATGTCCACCCGCCCGCTGGTCAGCCACTCATGGATGGTGCCGGTGTGGCCGTCCATCAGGTGCAGATCCAACTCGGGCATCGCTTCACGCACATGGCGCATCAGCGGCGGGGCTAGCCCGGCGATGACGGAAGGCGGCATTGCCACCACCAGCCGCCCGCGCAGCGCCCCGCTGGAGGCGACGGCATCGGCGCGGATGCGCTGCAGTTCCTCCAGCACCGGCACCACGGCTTCGGAGAAGCGCCGGCCTTCCTCCGTCAGCACCACGCCGCGGCCGTTGCGGTAGAGCAGGGTGGTGCCCAATTCCTCCTCCAGCGCGCGGATGCGGCGGCTCAGCGCGGGCTGGGTGATGCCCAGCACCGCCGCTGCGCGGGAAAAGCTGCCTTCCTCGGCGACACGGCGGAACAGGCTCAACTGGCGGATGTCCATCCGCACAGTATAGCGACCTTACTCGGCGCGTGCGCCCACCCGTGTGACGACCTCTCGCCAGAAGGGCAGGTCACGCCGCAGCCGGGCATGGGTGGTGGGGCCGTCTGCGACCCAGGGGGTGAAGCCCATCTCGATCACGCGCCGCGTCACCTCCGGGTCGCGCGCCGCGCGCGTGAATACGTCCGACAGGCGGTCCAGGATGGGCTTGGGCGTGCGGGCGGGCGCCATCAGCGCGTACCAGGTGGTGCTCTCGAAGCCCGGCAGGTTGCAGGCCTCGGCCACGGTCGGGATCTCGGGGATGGCCGGAATGCGCTCGGCCGAGGTCACGCCCAGCAGCCGCACCCGGCCCTGGCGGTAGAAGTCGATCACCGGCCCGGTCTGGTAGAAGAACACGTCCACATCGCCCTGGAACAGCGCCGTCATGGCGAAGGGCCCGCCGCGATAGGGCACATGCACCATCCGCAGGTTCAGCAGGCTGTCGAACTGTGCGCCCGCCAGGTGCGTCGAGGCGCCGATGCCCGTGCTGGCGTAGTTCAGCTGCCCGGGCCGGGCGCGGGCCGCGTCGATCACCGTCTGGCAACTGGTATAGTCGGGCCGCTGCTCGGTGCTGACGGTCATGATGTTCGGTGCCTCGAACAGCGAGACGATGGGCACAAGGTCATTCACCGGGTCCACCGGCATGCGGGGGAACACGGCGGGGTTGATGGCCATCATGGCGCTGGTCGCCATGGTGATGGTGTGGCCATCGGGTGCGGCGCGCGCCGTCTGCTCCATGGCGATGTTGCCCGAGGCGCCGGCGCGGATGTCGATCACCATCGGCACGCCCAGCTCCTGCTGGATGCGTTCCTGGATGATGCGGCCGTAGATGTCGATCGCGGTGCCGGCGGGGAAGCCGCTCATGAACATCAATGGCCGGCCGCGCTGCGGAAATTCCTGTGCCATGGCGGTGCCCGCGATCAGGCAGGTCATGGCCACCACCAGGCGGGGCAGTCGTTCGAACATCACTCGGTCTCCGGTCTGGGCTGGAGCCGTGCGTCGCACCTTCCTCTTGCCCGTCAGGCTGCCAGCGGGTCCGGGCAGGGTCCATGACGGATTCATGCCGTGGCGGCTTTAACATCTATGCCGGGCCGGCATGGGTCGCGCTTGCTGGACCACGCGTGGCGCCTGGGGCTAGATGCGTGCCGATGCCGGATGAACCGCCCCCTCTCGCTGCCGCCCTGCAATGCAGCGTGGACGTGTTCACCGCGCAGGAGATCGCGGGCTGGGTGCGTGACCCCGCGGCGCCCGATCGGCGGGTCGAGCTGGAACTGCTGCTGGACGACGTGCCGATGGCGCGTGTCGTCGCCGCCAACTACCGGCCGGACCTGGAGGCCGCGGGCATCGGCGACGGCAGGCACGGCTTCAGCATCCGCCCCGTGCATGCGCTGATGCCCGGCACGCTCGCCAGCGTGCGGCTGCGCGACACCGCCACGGGCCATGAGCTGATCGAGGGCATGGGCCGCGTCATCCACCGCGCCGGGGGCTTCGATGCCGGGGTGGGACGCCTGCTGTCCGGGCTGGTCGAGAACAGCGCGCGCCGGGCCCGCACGGCGGGGGAACTGGCGCCTGTCGTGGCCAGCCTGCGCCGGGCCCTGGCGATGGCCGAGGCCGCCCAGGCCGGCCTGCCGGAGCGTGCGGCAGCCCACGGCGCGCATGATGCCTCCGCACCGCTCAGCCTGCCCGAGACCGTGCCCGAGGTCAGCGTCATCATCCCCGCCCACAACCAGTGGGCAGTCACCCATGCCTGCCTCACCAGCCTGATCGCCCAGATGCCGCGCGCCTCGTTCGAGGTGGTGCTGGTCGATGATGCCTCGACCGACGAGACGCGCGACGCGGCGCTTTCGGGCAACATCCGCGTGCTGCGGCAGAAGGCGAACCTCGGCTTCATCGGCGCCTGCAATGCGGGGGCGGCCGCCGCGCGCGGGCGGGTGCTGCTGTTCCTGAACAACGATACCATCGTCACACCGGGCTGGCTGGATGAGATGCTGGCCACGCTGGCACCCGGCATCGGCGTGGTGGGCGCGGCCCTGCTCAATGATGACGGCACCTTGCAGGAGGCCGGCGGCATCATCTGGCGCGAGGCGGATGCCTGGAGCTATGGCCGCAACGAGGACCCGGACGACCCGCGCTATCGCTTCCTGCGCGACGCGGACTATGTCTCGGGCGCCGCGCTGATGATCCCGGCCGCGCTGTTCCGTGAACTGGGCGGCTTCGACGCGCATTACGCCCCCGCCTATTACGAGGATGTGGACCTGTGCTTCCGCGTGCGTGCCGCCGGGCAGCGCGTGGTGGTGCAGCCCGCAGCCCGCATCATCCACCTGGAAGGCGCCAGCCACGGCCGTGACATCGAGCGCGGGGTGAAGCGGCACCAGGTGCTGAACCAGGCCCGGCTGCGGGAACGCTGGGCCTCCACGCTGGCCGGCCACGCGGAAACCGGCCGCAACCCGGAAGCCGAGGCCGATCGCGCCGCCGGCCCGCGCGCCCTGTTCATCGACGAGGCCACCCCCACCCCTGACCGCGATGCCGGCAGCCAGGCCTCGGTGCAGCACATGCGGCTGCTGCAGGGGCTGGGATACCGCGTGACCTTCGCGCCCTCGGAGTTCCAGGAGGAAGCGGGCGCCTATACCCGCGCGCTGGAGCGGCGCGGCATCCAGTGCCTGCACGCCCCCTGGCGGCACTCGCTGGAGGAAGCGCTGCTGCGCATGCCCGCCCCGCCCGAGGTGATCTACCTCTACCGCTACGGCAGCGCGCGCCGGCATCTGGCGCTGGCCCGCCGCCTGGCGCCCCAGGCGCGCGTCGTGTTCTCGGTCTGCGACCTGCACTTCCTGCGGCTGGAGCGCGAGGCGGCGCTGGAGGGCGACGCGCTTCTCGCCGCCCAGGCCGCCGTGATCCGGCAGGAGGAGCTTTCCCTGATCGCGGCGGCCGATGCCACGGTGGTGCATTCGCCCGAGGAAGCGGCGCTGCTGGCGCGCCTGCTGCCGCGGGCACGCGTGCATGTCGTGACCTGGCCGGTCACGCCGAACCCCACGACGCAGCCCTTCCTGGAGCGCCGGGGCACCTGCTTCCTCGGCGGTTTCGCCCATGCGCCCAATGTGGATGCCGTGCTGTGGATGGGCCGCGCGTTGCGCCCGCTGCTGGACGGCCTGCCGCTGACCATCTACGGCAGCGGCCCCACGCCCGAGGTGCTGGCCGAGGGGCATGGCGACATCCGGGTGGCAGGCTTCGTTCCGGAACTCGCCCCGGCGCTGCACCGGCACCGCTCGGCCGTGGCACCCCTGCGCTATGGCGCGGGCATCAAGGGCAAGGTGCTGGACAGCCTGGCGCATGGCCTGCCCTGCGTGATGACGGCCGTGGCCGCCGAGGGGCTGGGCCTGCCGGAGGAACTGCGCTGGCTGCTGGCTGAGGATGCCGCCGCCATGGCGGAAAAGCTGCACCGCCTGGAAACCGATGCCGGCTGGAACGCGCGCCTGTCGGAGGCCGGGCTTTCCTACATCCGCGCGCGTTTCGGCGAACAGGCCGTGCGCGCGCAGATGCGCGCCGCGCTAGGCTGACTCCGTCACCTTCTCCACCTGCGCGCGGTCCAGCATGCGGTGCGCGATCTCGCGCTCGCCCAGGATGGTCAGGTCGGAGCCCATCTTCTCAAGGTGGTCGTAGCAGGCATCCGAATGGGCGCGCGCCAGGATCTCCAGCTTCGGGTTGGCGGCGCGGGCCTGCTGCACCACCTGGCCCGCCTCGAAGCTCTCGGGGATGGTGACGAACAGGCGCTCGGCGCCGGGCAGATTGGCCAGGGCCAGGGCGGCAGGGGTGGCGGCATTGCCGTCGATCACCTCGGCGCCCGCCTCGCGCGCCGCCTGGCGGGCCTCGCTGCGGTCCTCGATGACCAGCACGGGGCGTCCGGCCGCGATCAGCCCGGCGGCGACCAGCCTGCCCACACGGCCGTGCCCGACCACGATGTCATGGCCGGTCAGGCTGGTGGGCGGGGCGGCCTCGGGTTCGGGTTGGGAGGCGACGATGGGCTCGGGCTCCGGCGCCGGGGGTTCTGCCGGGGCCTCGGCGGGCGGGGCCTTGCCCATGGCGCGCAGCACGCGGGCCTTCACCTCCACAGCGCTGTCGGCCAGATGCACCATGACCGGGTTCAGCAGGATCGACAGGATGGCGCCCGCCAGCACCAGGTCGCGCGCCGCAGCCGGCACCAGGTGCAGCGTGACGCCGAGGCCGATCAGGATGAAGCTGAACTCACCGATCAGCCCCAGCCTTGCCGCGACCGACAGCGCGGTGGTGCGCCGGTAGCGGAACAGCCGCAGCGCCAGATACACCACCGCCGTCTTGCCCAGCATGATGACCACCAGCGTGCCCAGCACCGCCAGCGGCCGCTGCAGCAGGATCGCCGGGTTGAACAGCATGCCGACGGAGACGAAGAACAGCACCGCGAAGGCATCGCGCAGCGGCAGGGCTTCCTCGGTCGCGCGCTGGCTCAGCTTGGTGTCACCCAGCACGATGCCGGCCACGAAGGCGCCCAGCGCGAAGGACGCATCGAAGAAGCGCGCGGCCACATAGGCGATGCCGAGCGCCGTGGCATAGACAGCGAGGCGGAACAACTCCCGCGAGCCGGTATGGGCGGTGTAGTGCATCACCCAGGGAATGATCCGCCGGCCCGCCACCAGCATGAAGGCGATGAAGCCCGCCACCTTGGCCAGCGTGATGCCGAGCGTCATCCAGATCGCCTGGTGCGAGATGCCCCGGCCGCCGGCCAGGCCCGCCAGCGCCGGCAGCACCACCAGCGCGATGACCA
Organism: Rhodovarius crocodyli; assembly: GCF_004005855.1. Classification (GTDB taxonomy): domain Bacteria; phylum Pseudomonadota; class Alphaproteobacteria; order Acetobacterales; family Acetobacteraceae; genus Rhodovarius; species Rhodovarius crocodyli. The sequence continues at coordinate 301,029 of NZ_SACL01000004.1, read as the reverse complement.
TGGCCAGGTCCTCGACCACCAGCCAGCCCACGATGATGCGCCCGCGCTCGGTCTCCAGCATGCGGCGTTCCTGCAGGCCGCGCACCACCACCGCCGTACTGGCCACCGACAGCGAGAGCCCGAAGACGATCATCGCCCCCGGCCCCCAGCCCAGTATCCAGGCCAGGCCGGAGCCCAGGGCGGTGGCCGCGCCGATTTCCAGCAGCGCGCCCGGCACCGCGATCTTGGCGACCGAGGCCAGATCCTTCAGCGAGAAATGCAGCCCCACGCCGAACATCAGCAGGATGACGCCGATCTCGGCCAATTCGCCCGCCAGCGCCTGATCGGCGATGAAGCCCGGCGTGTAGGGGCCGACGGCCACGCCCGCCAGCAGATAGCCCACCAGCGGCTGGATGCGCAGCCGGTTCGCCAGCAGGCCGAAGATGTAGGCCAGTACCAGACCCGCGGCGATGGTGGCGATCAGCGGCGAGTGGTGTGCGGGCATGCGGCTACCTTGCGAGTGGCCCAACGCAGATTGCGTCGGCCATGCCGCAGTGCAACCTCATTGCGGCGGAATTCAGCCTTTCATCAAGGCCGCGAGGGATGTGACATAGGGGTTGGCCGCCTGTTCGGCCGCCGCCTCCAGCGCGCGATAGTCGCGGATCAGCGCCTCGCCGGCCGGCGTGAGTGACGCTCCGCCGCCGCCGACCCCGCCGGGGTTGGCCGCGACCGCGGGCTCGACCAGCATCTGGTTCAGCGTATCCACCAGGTCCCAGGCGCGCTTGTAGCTCATGCCCATGGCGCGCCCGGCGGCGGAGATCGAGCCCTCGCGGCCGATGGCCTCCAGCAGCGCCACCTTGCCGGGGCCGATGCGGCCCTGGGGCAGATCGACCCTGAGGCTCAGCATGGCTGTCTCGGGCAGGGATGGGGCGTTGCGGCGGCTCATCGGCCCTCCTGTCAGGTCTTGATCCAGACTGCCTTGATGTTCAGGTACTCGTCCACATGGGTCGGGCCGCCCTCGCGGCCATAGCCGCTCATCTTATAGCCGCCGAAGGGCATGGCCGGGTCCATCGCCTGATAGCAGTTCACCCAGACCGAGCCCGCGCGCAGGCCCTTGGCCAGCCTGTGCGCCTTGCTGACATCGCGCGTCCACACGCCGCTGCCCAGGCCGAAGGTGGTGGCGTTGCCGCGCGCCAGCACCTCGTCGATGTCGGTGAAGGGAATGGCGGAAATCACCGGACCGAAGATCTCCTCCTGCGCGATGCGCATCTCGTCGCGCACATCGGCAAACACGGTGGGCGGCACGAAGAAGCCGTTGGCAAGTGGGCCATCGGTCAGGCGCTCGCCGCCCGACAGCGGCTTCGCTCCCTCCTGCCGGCCGATTGCGAGGTAGCCCGTCACGCGCTCCAGCTGCTCGGTGGAAACCAGCGGGCCCACCTGCACCTCGGGGTCGCGGCCATCGCCCACGCGCAGGTTCTTCGCGAAGTCCGCCACCTTGTGGGTGAACTCCTCATAGACCTTCTGTTCGACGAACAGCCGGGTGCCCGCCGAGCAGATCTGGCCGGAATTGGCGAAGACGGCCATGGCCGCACCCGGCACGGCGGCATCGAGGTCGGCATCGGCGAACACGATGTCCGGCGACTTGCCGCCGAGTTCCAGCGAAACCCGCTTCAGGTTGTTGGCGCTCGCCTTGATGATCTTCTGGCCGGTGAAATGGCTGCCGGTGAAGGCCACCTTGTCCACGTCCATATGGCCCGCGAGTGCCGCACCCGCGGTCTCGCCATAGCCCGGCACCACATTGATCACGCCCGGCGGCACGCCCGCCTCCAGGCACAGTTCCGCGAGGCGCAGCGGCGTCAGCGGCGCTTCCTCGGCGGGCTTCAGCACCACCGTGCAGCCGGTGGCCAGCACGGGCCCCAGCTTCCAGATCGAGGAGGAGAGCGGCGCGTTCCAGGGGATGATGGCCCCCACCACGCCCACCGGCTCCTTGCGGGTGAAGGCCGCGAAATCGCCGGGGATGGACACATCCGTGGTCACGCCATGGATGCTGACGGCCTGGCCCGCATAGTAGCGCAGCATGCCCACCGCGCGCTGCCGGTTGGCGCGGGTGCGCTGCAGCGGCGCGCCCATGTCGAGCGTGTCGAGGGCGGCCATCTCCTCGAAGTTCTTTTCCAGCAGATCCGCCAGGCGCAGCAGGATGCACTGGCGCTCATAGGGCGTGACGCGCGACCACGGCCCCTCGAAGGCGCGGCGGGCGGCGGCGACCGCGCGGTCGATATCCTCCGCGTCGCCCTCCGCCACCTCGGCCAGCGTCTCGCCGGTCGCGGGGTTGATCGTGGTGAAGGTGCGGCCGCTCGCGGCCTCCAGCCACTTGCCGTCGATCAGCAGGCGCTTGGTCTTGCCGTCCAGGAAGGGATGGGTCGAGGGAATGTGGTTCATGGCGGTTCCTTTATGATTATCGACGCGGTTCAGACAGCCCCTCTCGGCAGCCCCGCATGGTCGAAGGTGACGGCCTTGATCAGCGCCCAGACCTCACCGCCCGGCGCCAGGCCCAAACGCCCCACACTGCCGCGCGTGATGCGCGCGAGCAGGATGGTAGGCCCGAGGGCGAGGTGGAGGAACACCTCCTGCGCCTCGCCGGCGGGCACGATGTCGACGATGCGTGCCTTCAGGATGTTCTGGGTGGAGATGCCGCGCGGTTCCTCCGTGGCCACCGCCACGTCGCGGGCGCGCAGGCGCAGGCGCATGTAGCTGCCCACCGGCTCCGGCCGCAGGCTCGTGACCAGCTCCCCCCCGGCGAAGCCCAGGCGCGACACGCCGCCCGCCGCCTCATGCGCCAGCACCTGCACGGGCAGCAGCACGCCCGCGTCGCGGCGCGCGGCCAGCGGCAGGTCGGTGCGGGTCGAAAGCTCCTCGGGCCTGCCATCGGCCAGCACGCGGCCATCCTTCAGCAGCACCAGGTGGTCCGCCAGCGCGTCCACCTCATCCAGCGCGTGGGTGACATACAGGATGGGTAGGCGGGAGGCGTCGCGCAGCCGGGCGAGGAAGGGCAGCACCTCCGCCCGGCGGCCGGCATCGAGCGCGGCCAGGGGCTCATCCATCAGCAGCAGGCGCGGGCGGGCCAGCAGGGCGCGGCCGAGGGCCACGCGCTGCTTCTCCCCGCCCGAGAGGCCCCCCGGGCGGCGGCCCAGCAGATGGCCGATGCCCAGCAGGGAGACGACTTCCTCGAAGCAGGGGCCGGTCGCCCCCGCGGGCGCGCGGCGCATGCCGTAGCGCAAATTGGTCTCGACCGACATGTGCGGGAACAGCCGGGCATCCTGGAAGACGGTGGCGCAGCGCCGTGCCTCGGGCGGCAGGGCGATGCGGCGGGCGGTGTCCAGCAGCACCGTGTCGTCCAGCGCGATCCGCCCCTCACGCGGGGCGGCGAGCCCGGCGACGGCGGCCAGGATGGTGCTCTTGCCGCAGCCGGAGGGCCCGAACAGCACCGTCACGCCCTCCGAAGGGGCCTCGAATTCGACATCGAGCGCGAAGCCCGGAAACTGCGTGCGCGCGGCGACCGAGAGCATCAGCCGCGCCCCAGCAGGCGCTGCATGCGGCGCGCGATCAGTTCCGCCGCCAGCAGCCCCGCGATGGCCAGCCCGAAGGAGACGGCGGCCAGCCTTGCGGCCGTCGTCTCGCCGCCTGGTGTCTGAGTGGCGGAATAGATGGCGAGGGGCAGGGTCTGGGTCTCGCCGGGGATGTTGGAGGCGAAGGTGATGACCGCGCCGAACTCACCGAGGCCCGCGGCGAAGGCCGTGACCGCGCCGGCCAGGATGCCGGGCGCCATCAGCGGCAGCGTCACGGTCAGGAACACGTCCCAGCGGCCGGCACCCAGCGTGCGGGCCGCCTGCTCCAGGCCCCGATCCACATTCTCAAGCCCCAGGCGCACCGCGCGCACGATCAGCGGGAAGGACATGACGGCGGTGGCCAGGGCCGCGCCGTCGGTGCTGAACACCAGCCGGATGCCGAACCACTGCTGCAGTGGCCCGCCGATGGGGCCGCGCACGCCGAACAGCATCAGCAGCCCCCAGCCCACCACCACGGGCGGCACCACCAGGGGCAGATGCACCACCGCATCCAACAGCATCCGCCCCGGAAAGCGGCCGCGCACCAGCAGCCAGGCGATGGCGATCGCCGGCACCAGAGACACCGCCACCGAGCGCAACGCCACGTTCAGGCTGAGCTGAACGGCCTGCCATTCCTCCGCCGAGAGCACTAATGCGCCAGGCGGAAGCCGTAGCGTTCCCAGACGGGCCGCGCCTCGGGCCCGGTCAGGAAGGCGAGGAAGGCCTGTGCCTGGGCGTTGGCCTCGGCGCGGCGCATCAGCGCGAAGGGATAGGTCACGGGGGTGTGGCTCTCGGCCGGGAAGGTGCCGACCACGCGCACGCCCTGGCTGATCGCGGCATCGGTGCCGTAAACGATGCCGTAGGGGGCCTCGCCGCGCTCCACCAGCAGCAGGGCGGAACGCACGCTGTCGGCGCGCGCCAGGCGCGGGTTGATCGCATCCCACTGGCCCATCCAGGTGAGTGCCGCCTGGGCATAGCGGCCGACCGGCACATGCGCCGGGTCACCGGTCGCCACGCGGCCCTGCGGGCCCAGAAGGGCCGCCAGGTTGGTGTCCCGCGCCAGCGCGACGGGGCGCGCGGCATTGGCCGGCGCCACCAGCACCAGCGAATTGCCGATCGGGCTGATTCGGGTGCTGTTCACGATCAGGTTGCGCTCCTGGAGGTAGTTCATCCAGGGCTCGTCGGCCGAGAGGAACAGGTCGGCGGGCGCGCCCTGCTCGATCTGCCGCGCCAGGGCCGAGGAGGCGGCGAAGGACATGCGGGGCAGCGGGTTGCCCTTCTGCTGCCAGGCCGTGCCGAGCGTGCGCATGGCATCCGTCAGGCTGGCGGCGGCGAAGATCGTCAGTTCCTGGGCGCGGGCGGCGGCGGGCACAGCCAGCGCCAACACGCAGGCCAGAACGGCTCGGCGAAGCATCATGAGGGACATCCCGGTCTTTATATACAGTCGAACATAACGCCGGGATTGCGAGGCGTCCATGGTCCCTTGGCCATCACCCCGGCATGGCGCGCAGCCGCGCCAGCGGCGAGAAGGCCGAGACGAGGAAGGAGGCGAGGAAGGCGCAGCCCGCCAGCGCGATGCCGCCGCCCGGCCCCCAGGCGGCCATGGCGGCGCCGGAGGCCAGCGCCCCCAGCGGCCGCACGCCATAGATGGCCAGCTGCAGCGAGGCCCCGACCCGGCCCAGCAGCGCGGGCGGCGTCACGGCCTGGCGCAGGCTGACCTGGGCAATGGCCCATTGCATCGGCCCGAAGCCCAGCAGGAAGGCGCCGATGGCCAGTGCGGGCGCACCCGGCGCCCCAATCAGCAAGGGCGCCGCCAGCACCGAGATGCCGGGCCCGCCCAGCAGCACCAGGGCGGGCGGCGCCTGCCGCAGCATCCAGGGGGCGAGCGCCGCACCCAGGATCATGCCGAAGCCATAGCCTGCCTGCGCCATGCCGGTCTCGGCCGCCGAGAGCCCCGCCACATGCAGCGCGAAGGGCACGGCGGCCGCCAGCCAGGCGAAGAAGCCGAAGTTCCAGCACAGGGCGCAGCCGAAGACCGAACGCAGCAACGGCTGCCGCGCCAGGAACAGCGCGCCTTCCTTCAACCCGGCCAGGATGGGGGCATGCTGCGCCGGCGGCGGGGGCAGGGTGGTCAGCCGCGCCGTGCCGCCCAGCGCCGCCATCGCCCCCAGCGCGCCGAGCCCCAGCGCCAGCATCCCGAGTCCGCGCGCCGCGCACCATCCCGCGATGACCGGGGCCAGCAGCGAGGCCCCGGCACGGGCCAGCTCCAGCCTGGCATTGGCGCCGGCGAAGCCCTCGCGCGCCGCGAGCACCGGCACCGTGGCGCCTGCCGCCAGCACGAACACCACCGTGCCCAGGCTGCCCAGCAGCGCGGCCAGCCCCAGCGCGCGGGCGTCGGGCGCCAGCATGGCGGCCAGCAGCCCGCCCAGCGTCAGGCCCGCCGCCAGCAGCAGCACGCGCCGGCGCGGCCAGCGGTCCACCAGCACGCCCGCGGGCAGCGAGGCGATCAGCCAGGCAAAGCCCGGCATCGCGACCAGCGCCGCGATCGCCTGGGGTTCCAGATGCAGAACCACCCCGCCGATCAGCGGCAGGGCGGCGAGGAGGAGCTGGTCGGCGGCATGAATGCCGGCCGCGCCGAGGATCAGGTGTCTCATGCGCCAGGGCATAGGGCGCGCGTGCCCCGCTTCGCCTCCCGGCCGTTGCTCTCACATGCTGATATCGAGCTTGGCGCCGCGCTCCTGCACGGTGGCGATGGGCGGCGGGCGCGCCTCGGGCTCGCGTTCCGATGCGGGGGCGGCGCGTGACGCCTCCAGCACCATGGTCAGCGAGGCAAGCGGCGCCCCCAGCGGATAATAGAGGCTGTGCTGCCCCATCATCTCGTCCGGGGTGACGCGCCCGGGCGTGACCCGGGGCAGATTGGCCGGGAAGATCGGGCCCAGCGACATGGTTACCGAGGTCATCTCGAAAACCCTCCTTCCGTCTCGCGATATGAGACGGAAGTTAAGGCCGAGTTAATCGACCCGGATATTCGCGCTGCGGATCACGTCGGTGTAGCGGGTGATCTCCTCCCGCAGATAGGCACCCAGCGCGTCGCGCGCCAGGGTGGAGGGCGTCATGCCGATGCTGGCCAGCCGGTTCTGGACCTCGGTCTCGGCAAGCGCCGCGCTGGTCTCGGCCGCCAGGCGGGCGACGATGGCGGGGTCCGTGCGGGCCGGGGCGAAGATGCCCTGCCAGACTTCCAGGTTCAGCCCCGCCAGTCCCGGCTGGCTGTTCAGCGTCGGCACGCCCGGCAGCAGCGGGTGCGGCGCGGGCGAGGACACGGCGTAGGGCTTGATCTTGCCCTCCCGCACCAGCGGCGCGGTGAGCGTGATGGTCAGGATCGTCAGGTCCAGCCGCCCGCCCATCACATCGGTCGGGATCTGGGCGGAGACGCGATAGGGCACATGCTCCAGCTTCGCGCCGGTGCGCTGGGCGATGATCTCGCCCAGCAGGTGGTGCGCCGTGCCGACGCCGGAGGTGGCATAGGTCAGCCCCTGGCCGCGCTTGGCCAGTTCGACCAGGGCGGGGAAATCCGCAGCCCCCAGGTCGTTGCGGCCCACCAGCGTCAGCGGCAGGGTGGCCAGCATGGCCACGGGGGCGAAATCCCGCACGGCGTCATAACGCACGGCCTGGGGCGTCAGCACCGGGGCGATGCCCATGGTGCTCTCGACCGCGACGATCAGGGTGTGGCCATCGGGGGCGGCACGGGCCACGCGCTCCACGCCGATGGTGCCGCCCGCGCCGGGCACGTTCTCGACCACCACGCTCTGGCCCAGGCGGCGGGACAGTTCGGGGGCTACGACGCGGGCGGCGGTGTCCACATTGCCGCCTGCCGCGAAGGGCACGATCAGCGTGATGGGGCGGGTCGGCCAGGATTGGGCGCTGGCCAGGGTGGGGGCCAGGGTGGGGGCCAGGGCAGGCAGGGCCAGAAGCGAGCGGCGGGCGAGGGTCACGGCGCGTGTTCCTTCAGAAGCGTGTCAAAGGCGGCCAGATGCTCGGCCCGCCAGACGGATTTCTGCGCTTCCTCCACGAAGGCGCCGTCAATGCCGTTCAGCAGGAATGCGCGCAAGGCATCAGGGCCGAAGCCGAATTCCCAATGCATCATGCCCCAGGCGCGGGCCGGCGTCACAAGATGCATGGTCGGGTCGTCGGTATTGGGATGGATGCGCAGCCCCAGGGCCGGCATGCGCCGGATCGGGTGCTCGGCCGCCCAGGAATCGCGGGGCAGGGTGCGCAGGTAGTAGCTGTTGCTGGGCACCACCGTCACGATCAGGTTGCGGTCCGCGATCTCCCGGCACAGGTCGGGGTCGTCGATGGCGGTATAGGCGTGGTCGAGCCGGTCCACGCCCATCTCATGGATGGCGGTGCGGATGTTGGCGGGCGGGCAGCCGAACTCGCCGGCATGGGCGGTGCGCAGCAGGCCATGGCGTCCCGCAAGCCGGTAGGCGGGCACGAACTGCCCGGGCGGGCCCTTCACCTCATTGTAGTCGATGCCGATGCCCACGGCCTGGACGTGCGGCTGCTCGATCATCCATTCCACCATGGCCATGGCGGCCTCGGGGGAGGCCTCGCGGTCGATCGAGGGGATCAGCAGCGCCGAGACGCCGAGGTCGCGCCGGGCATCCTCGAAGCCCGCGATGATGCCGGAGCGCAGGCGGGCATAGTCGGTGGCATCGCGGCAACTGCCGGTCGGGTTCCAGAAGATCTCGGCATGCACCACGCCCTGGCGGGCATGGGCGGTCAGGTATTCATAGGTGATGCGGTGGAAATCCTCGGGCTCCCTCAGCACCTCGGATTCCAGCGCGCGGAAGGCGCGCAGCACCCCCACGGGCTTCTCGCCGCGGATGTAGAAGGCGGCGATCTCCTCGGCGGTGATGGTGGCCCGGCGTTTCTCCGCCAGGTCCTGGAACGTCTCGCGGGAGATGGTGCCCAGCAGGTGGTCATGCAGGGCGAGCTTTGGGATGGCGCGGAAAAACGCTTCGGTCAGCATGGCGCACCCTTGCCGCGATGGGCGTTCCGGCGCAATGCCTGTCGCCATGAGCAAGGTCGAGCGGCCGGCGACGCGCCCGGCGAACCCCTGTTTCTCCTCCGGCCCCTGCGCCAAGCGCCCGGGCTGGTCCCTCTCGGCGCTGGAAGGCGCCATGGTCGGCCGATCCCATCGTGCCGCCCCCGCCCGCGCCCTGCTGGGCGAGGTGATCGAGCGTTCCAAATCCGTGCTGCGCATGCCCGAGGGCTGGCGCCTGGGCATCATGCCCGCCAGCGACACCGGTGCGATCGAGATGGCGCTGTGGCACCTGCTGGGCCCGCGCGGCGTGCAGGTCGTGGCCTTCGAGAGCTTCGGCGACACCTGGGCGCAGGACATCCTGAAGCAGCTGAAGATCGACGCCGAGGTGCTGAAGGCGCCCTATGGCTCGATCCCGGACCTGTCGGCGCTGGACTGGTCCAACGACGTGGTCTTCACCTGGAACGGCACCACCAGCGGCGCCCGCGTGCCGGGTGGCGACTGGATTCCCGCCGACCGCCAGGGCCTCGCGATCTGCGACGCGACCTCGGCGGCGTTTGCCATGGATCTGGCCTGGGACAAGCTGGATGTCGTCACCTGGTCCTGGCAGAAGGTGCTGGGCGGCGAGGCGGCCCACGGCATGCTGGCGCTGAGCCCGCGCGCGGTGGAGCGGCTGGAGAGCCACAAGCCTGCCTGGCCGATGCCCAAGATCTTCCGCCTGACCAGTGGCGGCAAGCTGATCGAAGGCATCTTCAAGGGCGACACCATCAACACCCCCAGCATGCTCTGCGTGGCCGACGCGCTGGACGGGCTGCGCTGGGCCGAGGATGTGGGCGGGCTGGACGGGCTGATCGCCCGCAGCCGCGCGAACCTCGCGACGGTGGAGCAATGGGTCGGCAATGGCGAGCGCTGGCGCTTCCTGGCCGAGGACCCGGCCGTGCGCTCCAGCACCTCCATCTGCATCGCGCCCAACACGGTAGGCTTCAAGGCCCTGTGGCCCGAGGCGCAGGAGAAGCTGGCCAAGAAGCTGGCGGCGCTGCTGGAGGCCGAGGGCGTGGCCTTCGATGCCGGCGGCTATCGCGATGCCCCGCCATCCCTGCGCATCTGGGGCGGGGCCACGGTGGAAACCAGTGATATCAGGGCTTTGCTGCCCTGGCTTGACTGGGCACTTGAAGAAGTGGGCGGGTAAAAAAATGGCGCCGCCCCTTGCGGGTGCGGCGCCATCCGAAGGCCGTCGGTTCAGGCCTGGGCGGGGATGATGCCCTTTTCGCCCAGCGCCTGCTGCAGCTCGCCGTCCTGGAACATCTCGGTCACGATGTCGCAGCCGCCGACGAACTCGCCGTTCACATACAGCTGGGGAATGGTCGGCCAGTTGGTGTAGGCCTTGATCCCCTCGCGGATCTCCATGTCTTCCAGCACGTTCACGCCTTTGAAGGGCGCGCCGATGTGCGACAGGATCTGCACCACGCGGGCAGAGAAGCCGCATTGCGGAAAGACGGGCGTGCCCTTCATGAACAGCACCACTGGGGCGCTGTCGATCTCGGCCTTGATGCGGTCGAAAACGGGGTTCTCGGACATGGTTCGGTTCCTCAGGCGGAGGTGGTTTCGGGCAGCGCGGTGGTCAGCGCCAGGGCATGCAGCACCCCGCCCATGCGACCCTGCAGGGACGCATAGACCAGCTGGTGCTGCTTCACCCGGGACAGGCCACGGAAAGCGTCGCTGACGACATGGGCGGCGTAATGATCGCCATCACCGGCCAGGTCGGTGATGGTGACTTCGGCGTCGGGGAGGGCGGCCTTGATGAAGGCGCTGATCTCCTCGGGCTGCATCGGCAAGGCTCAGACCCCTTCCATCAGCTTCGGCAGCGCGGATTCATGCGCTTCCGTCAGTTCAGCGACAGATATGGAACCAATACGGTCCAATTCCAAGCCGGTGCCGCCGGAAACGCCCAGCTTTTGCGCCGGAACCCCGGCGGCCGCGGCCGCGGCCAGCGCTGCGTCGGCATCAGCGACGGCCAGGATGTAGCGGGCCTGGTCCTCGCCATACCAGAAGGCGTGGTCGCCCTGGGCGGTGATGGAGGCACCGACGCCCGAGGCCATGGCCATCTCGGCCAGCGCCACCAGCAGCCCGCCATCGGACAGGTCGTGGCAGGCCAGCACGCGGCCGGCCAGGATCTCGGCGCGGACGAAATCGCCGTTCTTGCGCTCGGCGGCGAGGTCCACGGGCGGCGGCGGGCCGGCTTCCTGGCCGGCGATGTCGCGCAGCCAGATCGACTGGCCCAGATGCCCGGCGGTGGCACCGATCAGCACCAGATCGGCCTTGGCGGGCATGGACAGGCCCACGGCGCTGGCCAGGTCCTCGATCACGCCCACGCCGCCGATGGCCGGCGTCGGCAGGATCGGGCGGCCCTCGGTCTCGTTGTAGAGCGAGACGTTGCCCGACACGACCGGGAAGTCCAGCGCGGTGCAGGCGGCGGCCATGCCGCGCACGGCATAGGCGAACTGGCCCATGATGCGCGGCTTCTCGGGGTTGCCGAAGTTCATGTTGTCGGTGATGGCCAGCGGCAGGGCGCCGACGGCGGTGATGTTGCGCCATGCCTCGGCCACGGCCTGGGCGCCGCCCGCCTCGGGGTCGGCCACCACATAGCGCGGCGTGCAGTCGGTGGTCATGGCCAGCGCCCGGCGCTTGCCCTCGACGCGCACGACGGCGGCGTCGGCCTGGCCGGGGCGCTTGCTGGTCTGGCCGCCCACCTGGGCGTCATACTGGTCCCAGATCCAGCGGCGGCTGCACAGGTCGGGGCTGGCGACGAGCGTCTTCAGCGCCGGGATGATGCCCACGGGGTCGGCCACCGGCGGCAGCGCGGGCTGCTTGGGCGTCTCCTCGGTGGGGCGGTTGTACAGCGGGGCCTCGGATTCCAGCGGGGCCAGCAGGATGTCGGCCTCGATGTTGCCCTTGTGGCGGATCACGATGCGGCCGGTATCGGTCAGGTGGCCGATGACGGCGAAATCCAGCTCCCACTTGTGGAAGATGGCCTCGGCGATGTGCTCCTGGCCGGGCTTGAGCACCATGAGCATGCGCTCCTGGCTCTCCGACAGCATCATCTCATAGGCGGACATGCCTTCCTCACGCTGAGGGACATTATCCATGATGAGCTCGACGCCCATGCCGCCCTTGCCGGCCATCTCGACGCCGGAGGAGGTCAGGCCCGCCGCGCCCATGTCCTGGATGGCGACGATGGCGTCGGTGGCCATCAGCTCCAGGCAGGCCTCGATCAGCAGCTTCTCGGCGAACGGGTCGCCGATCTGGACCGTGGGGCGCTTTTCCTCGCTGTCCTTGTCGAATTCGGCCGAGGACATGGTGGCGCCGTGGATGCCGTCGCGGCCGGTCTTGGAGCCGACATAGACGACCGGGTTGCCGACGCCGCTGGCGGCCGCGGTGAAGATGCGGTCCGCGGGCGCGATGCCCACCGTCATCGCGTTCACCAGCGGGTTGCCGTTATAGGCGGGGTGGAAGTTCACCTCGCCGCCCACGGTCGGCACGCCCACGCAATTGCCGTAGCCGCCGATGCCGCGCACCACGCCATCCAGGATGCGGCGCGTGCGGGGCAGGGAGGGATCGCCGAAACGCAGCGCGTTCAGGTTCGCCACCGGGCGGGCGCCCATGGTGAACACGTCGCGCAGGATGCCGCCCACGCCGGTGGCAGCCCCCGAATAGGGCTCGATGAAGGAGGGGTGGTTGTGGCTCTCCATCTTGAAGACGGCGGCCAGGCCCTCACCGATGTCGATCACGCCCGCGTTCTCACCCGGGCCCTGGATCACCCAGGGCGCCTTGGTCGGCAGCTGCTTCAGCCACACGCGGGAGGATTTGTAGGAGCAATGCTCCGACCACATGACGGAGAAGATGCCGAGCTCGGTCAGGGTCGGCTGGCGGCCCAGGATGGCGAGCGCGCGCTCGAACTCATCGGGCTTCAGGCCGAACTGGGCGGCGAGCTGGCTGGCGCGGTCGGCGGGCAAGAGGTCCATGGGCGCTCCGGACTTGTAACGGCAGGCGGGGGTTAGCAGAGTTTTCCGCGCCGCGAGAGGGGGATGCGGCGCATGCCCCGCATGTCGCAACGCTTTGTTAGGCGTGCAGCCCGGAAGATGGGCGGATGGATGCCGGACTGCAACTCGGGCTTGTTCTGTTCGCCTTCCTGCTGGGGGTGGCGATGGTGGCCAATGCCCGCATGCCGGAAACGCTGGAGCGCGAGGATGATGCGGGCGTGCTGCGCGCGCGGGTGAAGGCGCTGGAGGTGGAGGTGAGCGAGCTGGAGGGGCTGTGCCGCGCCGCCAGCCGCGCCAGGGACGCCGCCCGCGAACGCGCCATGCGGCTGGACGGCGAGGCCATCCGCGACCTGCGCCGCGCCTTCGCCCGCCGCTATCACCCCGACCGCGTGGCCGGCAGCGTGGTGGAACGGCGCGTGAAGGCCGAGATCTTCAGCGAGTTCTGGGCCGAGATCGAGCGGGTCGAACGCGCCTATACCTCCACCACCACATAATTCTGCTCGATGCTGACCGGGAAGGTCTCGGCCTGGAGGGTCTCGCCCGATTCCACGCAGGCGGGAAAGGCGCGCACCTTCATCCGCCGCGGGTCATAGCGCGAACGTCCGGTGCGGATGTCGAACTCCCAGGCATGCCAGGGGCAGCGGACGATCTCGCCCTCCCGGCCATAGCTGTATTCGCCGGGGCAGGGGCTTTCGACCAGGCCCATGGTGGGCCCCTTGGACAGCGGGCCGCCCTGGTGCGGGCAGCGGTCCGACAGGGCGAAGAACTCCCCGTCCAGGTTGAACAGCACGATGCGCTTGCCGTCGAGCTCCACCAGGCGGCGCTCACCCGGGGCGATCTCCGTGGCCGGGGCCACGATGTGGCGTGCCATCAGAAACCGTAGACCTGGCGGGCATTGCCGCCATAGATCGCCGCGCGATGGGACTCGGGGATGTAGGTCGGGATCGCGGTGCGCGGATCATCGAAATCCCAATGCGGGTAGTCGCTGGCGTAGAGGATGCGGTCCCAGCCGATCCAACCCATGCAGTCCAGCAGCTGCTCCGGGCGCGGGGGTTCCTCGATGGGCTGGGTGCTGACCCAGATCTGGTCGCGGATCTGCTGGGAGGGCAGGCGCGTGAGGTGCGGCAGCTCATGCCGCAGGCTGGGGAAATGCCGGTCCAGCCGCCAGGCCACGCTGGGCAGCCAGCCGAAGCCGCATTCGATCAGCACGATGCGCAGCTTGGGGAAGCGCTCCAGCGCGCCCTCAAGCACCAGGGAATTGACCAGCGACTGGCAGGAGGTGGCGTGTTCGCTGACTTCCTCGATATAGAAGCTGGGCCAGCCGCCATTGGTCATCGCCCAGCCGGAATAGCCGAAGGCGTGCACGCCGATGGGCAGGCCGACTTCCTCGGCGGCTTCCAGGATGGGCCAGTATTTCGGGTTGCCGAGCGGGTGGCTGGTGCGGCTCATCACCAGCACCTGGCAGAAGCGCGGGTCACCGGCGCGGGCACGGATCTCCTTGGCGGAGGCCTCCGGGTCCTCATAGGGCACGACGACAGAGGCCCTGAGGCGGTCATCGACGGCCACCCAATTATGCAGCTGCCATTCGTTCACCGCGTAGGCCATGGCGGCGGAGAAGGCGTTGTTCTGGTCGCCCTGGCCCGAGGGCTGCAGCGGGTTCAGCACGCCCACGTCGATACCGTGGAAATCCAGGTGCTGGGTCGCCATGAAGGCCGGGTCGCTGGCCGGCACGCCGCCCTCGGGCGTCCAGGCATCCTTGCGGGAGGCGAGCGGCATCGCCTTGAAATAGGGCGGGCCCTTCACATAGCCGTGGCGCGGCCGCATGCCATAGGTGTGCAGCCGGTCGCGCATCGCCTGGCTGAGCCAGGGGTCGTAGCAGTGCAGGGATTTGGGGCGCGGGTGGATGTCCACGTCGATCAGGCCCTGGGTGGCGGCGAGGGGCCGCCCGGGTGCCGATTGGGGGCGCATCACGTTCATGGCAGGGCCTCCTGCGACAGGCGGGAATAGGTGGCGCGGGCGTTGTCCACACAGATCTTGCGGGCGAGCTCGGGCCCGATGCCGGGCGGCAGCTGGGGCGCGCCGTCGAACTGCCAGTGCGGCCAGTCGCTGGACCACAGCAGCATCTCGTCGCTGCCCAGATGCTCCATCAGCCGCTGCACCGTCTCGGCATCATCCGGCGCGTCGAAGGGCTGGATCGACAGGCGGACATGGTCGCGCACGATTTCCAGCGGGGAACGCTGCAGCCAGGGCACCTCGAAGCGCACGCCCTTCCAGGTTTTCGAGAGCCGCCACAGGAAGGCCGGCAGCCAGGAAACCCCGCTTTCGAGCAGCACCACCTTCAGGTCCGGGAATTTCTGGAAGGCGCCCTCGGTGATCAGCGAGGCCAGGGTGGACTGGAAGGCCTGCTGGTTCGCCGCGTAATCCTCGGCATACCAGCTGGGCCAGCCGAGCGACGTGACCGGGTTTCGGTAGCAGCTGCCGGCATGGATCGCGAGCGGCAGCTTGTGGCGCACCAGCGCCTCGAAGATCGGCCAGTTCTGGCGGCGGCCGAGCGGGCTTTCGCCCATCACCAGCACCATGGCCTGCACGAAGCGGGGGTCGGGCGCCAGGCGCTCGATCTCGGCCACCGCGTGTTCGGGGTTGAACATGGGCAGCACGATGGAACCCGCCAGGCGCGGGTCCTGGTCCAGCCATTCCGCCCGCGTCCAGTCGTTCAGCGCGCTGGTGAAGGCGCGGCCCATATCCTCGTTGAAGATGAGCTGCACGCCATAGAGCGGCGTCACGATCCCGCGCGCGATGCCCCAGGGGTCCAGCACCTGCTCGCGCAGCTGGGTGATGGTGGAGGCAGGCGCGCCCGAGGCCGGGCGCCAGTCGGCGCGCACCGTCTTGGGCGAGTTCGGCGGAAAGGCCTGGGTATCCAGCCCCTCCATGCCGCGCTGCGCGATCTGGTCGCGCCAGAGCGGGGGCAGATAGGGCGCCAGGGCCTGGATGCCCGGCACCATCGGGTGCAGGTCGGCGTCGATCGCGCCGTTGAGCCAATTCATCTTGTCGTTCCTCTGCCCGGCAGCTTGGCACGGGCAGGGGAGCGACGCAAAGCGTTAGCCGCCCGTCAGCACCGTCGGGAAACCCATCACGATCACCCCGCCATGGGAGGTCAGGTCACCGATGCGCGCCGCCGGCAGGCTGTTGATCAGCACCGTCATGGAACCCTTCACGATCGGGTCGGGAATGGCGGGCACGCAGAGGGTGAGGTCAGTGACGCGTGCGGCGGGAAGCTTGCCGACCAGCACATTGGGCGAGCAGGGCGGTCCGATGGGGCCGCCCACATGCGGCACCGGCCCCGAGAACAACAGGCAGGTGTGCAGGTCCGTAAGGCGCGCTTGGGGAGGGCCGGCCATGTTCTCGGTCGCCTTTCCTGGCTGGGGAGGGGGCGGGAAGTCGGGGGTGCCCGCCGCCAGGATAGGATATTATCGACCGGGAAAGACAGGGTCATCGCCTGAAACGATGACCGGCCCTCACCCCCCGGTTACAGCAGCGCGGGTTGCACTGCCGTGCCGGGAACCTGGAAATGGCTGCAGTCCAGCCCCTGGGTGCCGCCGCCGCGACGGACCAGGCCGAGCGATTCCACCGACCGGGCGAAACGCTGGGCCAACAGCCCGGCATAGACGCCGGTGCCGGTCTGGCGGGTGTGGAAATCGGACTGATAGGTGGCGCCGCCGCGCGTGTCCCGGATCAGCGAGAGCACCTTGCGGGCGCGGTCGGGGAAATGCTTCTGCACCCATTCCTCGAAGATCTGGCGCAGTTCCAGCGGCAGGCGCAGCAGCACATAGCCCGCGCGCTTCGCACCCGCATTGGCGCCGGCCGAGAGGATGCGCTCCAGCTCCATGTCGTTGATCGCCGGGATCATGGGCGCGGCCAGCACGGCGGTGGGAATGCCGGCGCGCGACAGTTCGGCAATGGCGCCGATGCGGCGCATGGGCGTCGCGGCCCGGGGTTCCATCCGGCGGGCCAGGTTGCTGTCCAGCGTGGTCACGCTGATGGCCACCTGGGCCAGGTTGCGCTCCGCCATGCGGGCCAGGATGTCGATGTCGCGCAGCACGCCCGCCGATTTGGTCACGACCGTGACGGGGTGGTTGAAGCGCTCCAGCACTTCCAGAACCTCCCGCGTCAGGCGCAGGCGCCGCTCGACAGGCTGATAGGGGTCGGTGTTGGCGCCGAGCGCCACCGGGCGCGGCACATAGCCGGGCTTGGACAGCTCCTTTTCCAGCAGCGCCGCCATATCCGGCTTGAACATCAGCTTGGTCTCGAAATCGAGGCCGGGCGAGAAACCCAGATAGGCGTGGCTGGGCCGGGCATAGCAGTAGATGCAGCCGTGCTCGCAGCCGCGATACGGGTTCAGCGACCGGTCGAAGCCGATATCCGGGCTGTCATTGTAGGTCAGCGCGGAACGCGACGCCTCGCGGATCAGCTGGGTGCGGATCGGCGGCATATCCACCAGATCCTCGCTCAGCGTGTCCCAGCCGTCGTCGAAGGGTTCGGCGATCGCGCTCTCGAAGCGGTTGGCCGGGTTGCTCAGCGCCGCACGGCCTTTCTGGAAGGCGCCGGGCACGATCGCGCCGGTGCGGGACTGCGCGCCGTCCATATGCGGCTGCGGGATGCGGCGCGGCGAGGGCTGACCCCAGAGAAGACCGTCGGGCATGGAGGAGCTCCAAGGCTGTTCATGTTCCGTTCGCAAGCACCATGCGCGCACATGCATGAGCCAGTCAAGAACGAAAAATGAACACGCGCGCAAAACCCGGCGGCCGGCCTCGCGCAAACGCCACAACTCCCTTAAGCTCCCTTCCAGTCCAAGAGAGGAGTATCGGGATGGAGCTGCCGCTCACAGGTGTCCGCGTTGTCGAGGTAGGCCAGGCGCTGGCCGGGCCCTTGGCCGGTGTCATGATGGCCGACATGGGCGCGGACGTGATCAAGGTGGAGAAGCCCGAGGGCGACGATGCCCGCGGCTGGGGCCCCCCCTTCGGACCGGATGGCGAGACCTCCCTCTATTTCTACGGGCAGAACCGTTCCAAGCGTTCCGTCTCCCTCGATCTGAAGTCCCCGGAAGGCATCGAGGCGCTGCACGCGCTGCTGGCCACCGCCGACATCATGATCCACAACCTGCGCCCCGGCGTGATGGAGGAGATGGGGCTCGGCGCCGAGGAAACGGTGAAGCGCCACCCGCAGCTCGTCTACTGCACCATCTCGGGCTTCGGCTTCACCGGCCCCATGAAGATGAAGCCGGCCTTCGACCCCATCCTGCAGGCCTATGGCGGCATGATGAGCGTGACGGGTTATCCGGACGGGCCGCCGAGCCTGGCGGGCGCCTCGATCAACGACAAGGCGACGGGCATGTTCACCGTGATCGGCGCCCTGGCCGCGCTGCGTCAGCGCGACAAGACCGGCAAGGGCGGCATCGTCGACACCTCCCTGTTCGACACCGCGGCCTTCTGGGTCGAGGGGCAGATCAACCAGTACCTGTATGACGGCCACGTGACGCGCCGCCATGGCACGGGCGCCGCGGTGATCGTGCCGTATCAGGCCTTCCAGACCTCTGACCTGCCGCTGCTGCTGGCCGCCGCCAACGACCGCTTCTTCGCGCGCACCTGCAAGGTGCTGGGCCACCCCGAATGGTCCGAGGATCCGCGCTTCCTGAAGGGCCGCGACCGCGTGCGCAACAAGGCGGAGCTGATCCCGCTGATCCAGGCCGCGTTCTCGACCAACACGCGCCAGCACTGGCTGGACGCGCTGGGTGCGGCGGGCGTGCCGTGCTCCCCGGTGAACGACATCGCCGAGGTCACGAACTCCGAGCAGATGGCGGCCGTCGACATGATCTGCGAGTTGCCCGAAGGCGGGCCGAAGGTGCTGGGCCTGCCCATCCACTTCAACCGGCGCCGCCCGAAGCCCAGCCGGCCGAGCCCGCGCATCGGCCAGCACAACCGCGAGATCCTGGGCCGGGACTGAGCACAAAAAAACCGAGGGGGCCTGCGCCCCCTCGGTCTACCGAATGGTCGGTAATGATCCGCGCCTTACTTGCAGGCGGTGATCATGATCTCCACCAGGTGGCGGGCGCTGGCCATGTTGGCCTCCACGCAGGCGCGGGCGGGCTGGGCGCCGGCCGGCAGCCACTTGGTCCACAGGGCGTTCATCGCGTCGCGGTCACGGATGTCCTTCAGCCAGATCTGGGCGGACAGCAGGCGGGTGTTGTCCGTGCCGTGCTCCTCCAGGGCGGCGTCGATCTTGGCGATGATCTCGGCGGTCTGGCCGGCCACATCCTTGCTCAGGTCGTCGGCGGTGATGCCGGCGAGGAAGACGAAGCCGTGATACTCCACGCTGGTGGAGAGAATGGCGTTGGTGCCGTTACGCTTGATGTGGCTCATCGGTGGTCCTTTCGGGTGTCCGGTGGTGAAGGGGGGTGGCCTGCCGATGGCTCGGCGTCAAGCCACCCTGAAGGCGTCAGGCAACCGCGTAGACGCTGTGCGCGGTCGCGGCCTGGATCATGGTCTCGAAGACCGAGACGCCGTGGATCGCCTCGTCCAGCGGCAGCGGGTATTCCGGCCCGCCCGCGACGGCGGCCGCGAAGGCCTCCAGCTCGGCGGCCTCGATGTCGGTCACGGGGTAGTCGCGCGACCATTCCTTGCCGTGGCGGTCACGGAAGAACAGGCTCTCATGCCCGCGCAGTTCCAGCAGCCCTTCGGTGCCGAACAGCGCCACGCGCCAATAGCGCGCGGCCAGCGAGAGCGTGGAGAAGCCGACCGTGGCGCCACTTTCCAGCGTGGCCAGCATGGCGGTCGTGTCGTCGATGGTCTTGCTGACCAGCGCCTTGGAGATCACGCGCACATCCTGGAAGCGGCCGGCCAGGTTGATGATCATGTCCACCATGTGGATGCCCATGCCGCCCATGCCGCCGAGCGGGCTTTCCTCACGGTCCGCGCGCCACATGCCTTCCTGGTAGTTGTAGGCGCCGGGGCCGCTGAACTGCCCCTCGACATGCAGCAGCGTGCCGATGGCGCCCGCCGCGACCTGGGACTTCATTTCCTGCACGGCCGGCAGGAAGCGGCGGTTGTGGCCGAGCGCCATCACCACGCCGGCCTTGCGGCAGGCATCCACCGCCGCCTGGGCGCTGGCCTTGGTCAGGGTGAAGGGCTTCTCGACGAACACATGCTTGCCGGCGGCCGCCGCCGCGATCACCTGCTCGGCGTGCATCGAATGCGGAGAGGCGAGGGCGACCGCCTGCACCTCCGGGTCCGCCAGCACCGCCTCATAGCTGGCGTGCAGCCTGATGCCCTTCTCGGCGGCATAGTCGCGGGCCTTGTCCAGATTGCCTGTCGAACCCGCCACGAAGCGGATGCCCGCGCCATTCCTGCCCTGCACGGAATTGACGAGCGTGCGGCCCCAGCCGCCCATGCCCACGATGGCGGTGTTCAGCATGTGAAATTCCTGATCTCGATCCGGCCGCAGCGTGGTGCAGCCGGAAAGCCTTGACAATGGGGGGCGTCTAGGAATAGGTTCCGTGCATCAAGCCACGGATGCGTCCAGCGCCTCGCGTGCCGGGCTCAAGGCCTGGGCCAGCGGCGGGCGCGCCTCGGCCATCTTCTCGAAGGCGAGCCGCGCCATGAGCCGGTAGCCGAGATCCGAGAAATGCACCCCGTCATCGGCGCGCAGCCGCCGTTCCAGCCGGTCATGCCCGGGAACGGAGGGGCGGAAGCGGCCATCGGCGTCGCTCGTGGCCTCCCAGGTCGAGATATAGAGGCCGCCCGCGGGTTCCGTGCCCTCGCGGATCATGTCGTTCAACTGCCTGGCTGAATCGGCGAAGGCGCGGTCGCGCATGTTGGGCAGGCCCATCCAGCCCAGCGGCGCGCGCACCTCGGCCGCGACCTGGGAAATGGTCTGCACCGCGGTCTTGTAGGCCTCGTGGAAATTGGTGCTGCCGAACTGCCAGCGCCGGCGGTTGGCGCGGTCCACGAAGGAGCGGAAGTCGTTGGCGCCGATCCACATCAGCACCATCTGCGGCGGATTGCGGCGCAGGCTCTCGGTGGCCACGGCCACCCAGTCATGCTCGTCGGAGCGCGTGAGCCCCGTTGCGTGGCGGGTTCCATTCAGCAGCCGCAGCGATTCCCGCCGCCGGACCACCGGGTTGCAGGACAGGAACAGGCCCTGGGCCAGGCTGTCACCGAACAATTGAATGTTAAGGCGACCGGCCAATTCTGGCGCGGTCTGGGCAGGGGCGGGCTGGGCAGGGGCGACCTCGGCGGTGGGCTCGGCCTCGGGCTCCGCGGCGGCATCGCGGGCCTCGAAGGGGCTCTGCTCCTCCTCCGCGCGGGCACCATGAACAAAGAGTGAGGCACCTCCGAGCAGCATCGCCCGGCGCCCGGCAGCCCCTCGGGCCATCCGGCCCGTCCCGAAAACCGACATCACTTTCCCCGCACCCGCATGGCAGCCACCCGTGTCCTGACCAGCAACTCTCTGGACATCCGGGTTGGCAATCCGTAACCACCACCGAGGAATTGTGCAGAATGCCGACGACTCTTCAACGCCCATATAGACGAGAATTTCTGGCCAAGGCCTCGGTGGGCCTGCTCCTGACCTCCTGCGAGGCGCAGCGGGGCGCCAATGCCGCCGTGGCGGGCGCCGGGCCATACCGTTCCCTGCGTGAACTGACCAACTGGCGCCCGGAGGCCGGCCCGAGCGAGGCCGTGATCCAGCAGGCCGCCTGGACCGGCGCGCCGCTCGCGCCGCTGCGCCGCCAGCTGCAGGAACTGTCCAGCGGCCGCCGCCGCCAGCCTGTCCATATCGTGCAGTTCGGCGACAGCCACACTGCCTCCCCCTTCCTGGTGCCGCGCCTGAGGGAGCTGTTCCAGGCCCGCTACGGCGCGCTCGGCCCCGGGCTGCTGCCGCCGGGCACCGGGCCGCGCTACACGCGCCTCTCCCTCGCCCAGGCCGAGCAGCAGGGCCAGTGGGACGGCTCCACCGCCCTGCGCACGCCGGGCCCCTTCAGCCTGCCGGGCTATCGCCTGCGCGGGCAGGGCGCGGGCAGCCGCCTCGTGCTGCGCTCGACCGAGCCCGAGGGTTTCGACCGTTTCCGCCTCGAGGTGCTGATCCAGCCCGGCGGCGGCAGCTTCCGCCTGCTGTCCGACGGGCAGCAATCCGGCGCGCTGCCCACCAACGCCACCCATACCCGCCGCGTCTCGCTGCCCTATGAGCCCGGCCGCCGCCAGCAGGAAATCGCACTGGAGCTGCTGGGTGACGGCCCGGTGGAGCTGCTCGGCTGGGCGCTGGAGCGCCGTGGCCCCGGCGTGCTGGTCGAGGGGTTCGGCATCAACGGCGCCACGCTCGACCTGCTGTCCAACATGGACCAGGGCATGCTGGAGGCCGGTTTGCGCGAGCGCCAGCCGGCCCTCGTCATCCTGGCCTTCGGCACCAATGAGGCCGTGAGCAGCAGCCTGACCGCCCATCAATACGCGGCCCAGCTGACCGAGCGCGTGCGCACTATCAAGAGCTTCGCCCCGGGCGCCGGCATCATGCTGATGGGCGCGCCCGACGCCGCGCGCCGCCGTGGCCGCGGCAATGGCTGCGATGCCTGGATGCCTTTCCCTGGCCTGCCCGCCGTGCGTGAGGCCCAGCGCAGCGTCGCCGCCGCGCAGAACCTCGCCTTCTGGGACTGGTCGCGCCTGACCGGCGGCACCTGCGGCCTGCATGCCGGCACCCAGCGCAATCCGCGCCTGGTGCAGGACGACCACGTGCATTTCACCGCAGACGGCTATCGCGCCACCGCCGAGCGGATGTTCGACTTCCTGATGCAGGGCCCCGCCGCATGACGCATCACGGCTAGGGCGCATGCTGTTCCCGACCGGCGTCTTCGCGATCTTCTTCCTGGTGGTGTTCACGCTCCACTGGGGCCTGAACCGCTGGCCGCTGGCCGACCGGCTGTGGCTGCTGGCCGCGAGCGCCGGCTTCTATGCCTTCTGGGATGCGCGGCTGTGCCTGCTGCTGGGCGGTGTCGGGCTCTGGGCCTGGGGGCTGGGGCACCTGACCGCCAGGGACAGGCGCTGGCTGTGGCTCGGCATTTCCGGCGTGCTGGCGGTGCTGGGCCTGTTCAAATACGCCGATTTCTTCCTGGGCGAGATCGCCGGGCGCTTCGCCCTGCTGTTCGGCGCGCAACCGCCCGATCTGCTGGGGCTGGTGCTGCCTGTCGGCATCTCCTTCTACTGCTTCCAGGCCATTTCCTACATGGTCGATGTCTCGCGCGGGGAGTTGCGCCCGGAACGCGGGCCGCTGAACGTGGTGCTGTATCTGGGCTTCTTCCCGCATCTGGCGGCCGGCCCGATCGTGCGTGCCGCCCATTTCCTGCCGCAGCTGCGCGAGCCCCCCGATGCGGCCCGCTTGCCCACCATCATGGCCTGCCTGCTGATCCTGGGCGGGCTGGTGAAGAAGCTGTGGCTCGCCAACACGCTGGCGGTCGAGCTGGTGGATCCGGCCTTCCGCGACCCCACGGCGTTGTCCTCCGGCCGCGCATTGCTGGCCATCTATGGCTATGCCGCGCAGATCTGGTGCGATTTCTCGGCCTATTCCGACATGGCGATCGGCGTCGCGGCGCTGCTCGGCTATCACTTCCCGCGCAATTTCGACCAGCCATACCGCGCGGCCAGCCTGCGTGAGTTCTGGCGCCGCTGGCACATCTCGCTGAGCTTCTGGTTCCGCGACTATGTCTACAAGCCTTTGGGCGGCGATCGCGGCGGGCGCTGGTTCATCGCGCGCAATGCCATGATCGCCATGACACTGTCGGGCCTGTGGCATGGTGCGGCCTGGAACTTCCTGCTGTGGGGCATGCTGCACGGCGCGGCGCTGGTGATCGAACGCATGCTGAAGCTGGAAGGCCGTTTCGGGCGCATCGGCGGCACCCTCATCACCTTCCACATCGTCTGTCTCGGCTGGGTGCTGTTCCGGGCCACGGACATGTCCGTGGCGGGCGGCATGCTGGCCGCGCTGGGGCAGGGTGGCACTGGCGAGGCCGCGACGCTCTGGCTCGCGGCCATCACCGCCGTGGCGCTGGCGCTGCATTTTCTGCCCGCCGACTGGCCGCAGCGGCTGGAAGCCGCCCTGAAGCCCATGCCGGCCTGGGCGCTGGGTCTGGGTTTCGGGCTGGCGCTGGTGATTATCCTCACGCTCGGCCCCGCCGGCGTGGCACCCTTCATCTACTTCCAGTTCTGAGGCGGAGGCAGCAATGAGACAGCCCTGGCTTCCGGAATCCCCGCCGCTGAAGGGGGCCGATGATTTCTCCGCGGCCACGGCCACCATGCCGGCGCGCCGCGCGGCGCTGGCCCTGGCGCTGGTGATGCTGCTGCTGGCGATGGGGCGCTCGGCGCAGATCCTGGATGCGGCCTTCGGTTACGAGGGTCCGGGATCGGAAATGCTGCTGGCCGTGGCGGAAGGCTGGGGCAGCGCCATGGAGGCGCTGGCGATCCCGCAGGCGCTGGAGGAATTGGCCAGCCACCTGCGGATCTCGGAGTAGCTATTCCAGGTCGCCCTCGGCCAAAGCGGCCAGGGCAGGGATGTCGGGCAGTTCCACCTTGTGGCCGCCCGGCTCCTTCACGAAGCCCCGCTTCTTCAGCTGCGTGAAGGCGCGGCTGACGGTTTCCAGCGCCAGGCCCAGCAGGTCACCGATTTCGGCGCGGGTCATGGGCATGTCCAGCACATCATGGCGCAGGCCACGGCGGCGCGCGGCCTCGGCCAGCGTGATCAGGAAGGCCGCCACGCGCTGTTCCGCCTGGCGGCGGCCCACCGTGACCAGCTGTTCCTGGGTCTCGGCCAGTTCCTGGCTGCACAGCTCGATCAGGCGTCGCTGGGTGGCCGGGAATCGGGCCAGCATGCCCTCGAAGTCACGCCGCGAGATCCGGCAGACCTGACCCTCGGTCAGCATCTCCGCGTCGGAGGCGAAGCTGCGGCGGGTGGTGAAGCCCAGGATGTCGCCAGCGAAGCGGAAGCCCAGCACCTGCTGCCGGCCATCCGGCAGCTGGCGCGTCAGCTTCGCCACGCCGCGCATCAGCATGACCACGGATTGGGCGCTGTCGCCCTCATGGTACAGCACGTCGCGCGGGTGCACGGCGGTGCGGCGGGTCTCGTGAGAGATTTCCTCCAGCCCCGCCATGTCCAGGGCGGCGCAGATTCCCGCCACCCGGCTGCCGCAGGTCGCGCAGGGGGTGGGGGCGCTGTTCGGTGAACAGGCCTCACCAAAGCGAGTGGATTCAAGAGGATTCATCGGCAAGCCCTCCCGAAGGTGCCGCCGCATAATAGTCTGAAGCGGCATGCAACCTCAAGGGTGGCGGACCTATCGCGCGTCCATTTCGTCATAGTGACGTTTTACCATGTCCAGAGCGAAAAGCACGCCGAACGCGATAAGGGCGAAGCCGAAGAAGCTCAGATAGCCCTCGGAACGGGCAGCCGTGTAGAGCCCCATCAGGGCGATCACGGCGGAAAGGGCCAGGAAGAAAACGCGGCCGGGGTTCATGTCACTTCTCCTTGTGACGGGGTGTGTCGTCGAACAGGATGCGGGCGGCGGAGCCGTCCATATCCTCGTACTGTCGGGTGCGCAGCGCCCACAGGAAGCCGAACAGGCCCAGCAGGCCCATGAACAGCGCCAGCGGCACCAGAAGGATCAGGGCGCTCATGCGTCGCGTCCCGTGCGAAGGGCGTTGCCGATCACGATCAGCGAGGATGTGGCCATCACCGCCGCCGCGATCAGGGGCGTGACGAAGCCCGCCACGGCCATGGGCACGGCCAGCACATTATAGGCCAGGCTGAGGCCCAGGTTCTGCCGCGCGATGCGCTGGGCGCGCCGCGCCAGGCGGATGGCGGCGGGGATCGGGGCCAGCCCCTCCGCCGTCAGCACGATATCCGCGCTGGACTGCGCCAGGCTGGTGGCCCCGGCCGGGCAGGCCGAGACATGGGCGCGGGCCAGGGCGGCAGCATCGTTCATGCCGTCGCCCAGCATCAGCGTGCGGCGGCCCTCGGCGGCCAGGGCCGCCATGCGGGCTTCCTTGGCGGCAGGGTCGGCCCAGGCGCGCCAGTCGCGGATCGAGAGCTGCGCCGCCACGGCGGCGACCGCGGGTGCCGCGTCGCCCGAGAGGATCTCCATGGTCAGCCCCTCTGCCCGCAGATCCGCCACGGCCGCCGGCGCGTCCTCGCGCAGTTCGTCGGCGAAGCGGAAGCGGATGGGCGCGGCACCGGGCCGGGCCAGCCACAGGGCCATGCCGTCGGCGGGCTCGGCGGCGCCCGTGAAGGCGGCGGAACCCAGCCGCGTCCCGGCCTTCTCCAGGCCCTGGCCGGGGATTTCCACGACACCCTCGGCCAGCGGTGCCTCGGGGCAGGCGCGGGACAGGGCGCGGGCCAGCGGATGGCGGCTGGCGGCGGCCATGGAGGCGGCCAGCTGCAGGTCGCCGGCCGTCCAGGCACCGGGCAGCAGGCTGGGGCGGCCTTCGGTCAGGGTGCCGGTCTTGTCGAGGGCCACATGATTGGCGGTCGCCAGCCGCTCCAGCGCATCGGGGCTGGCCAGCAGCACGCCGCGCCGGAACAGGGCGCCGGCGGCCACCACCTGCACGGCGGGCACGGCGATCGCGAGCCCGCAGGGGCAGGTGACGATCAGCGAGGCCACGGCCGGCACCAGCGCCGCCTGCCAGGGCAGCCCGCCCAGCAGCCACCAGCCCAGGAAGGTGGCCAGCGCGACCGCATGAGCCACGGGCATGTAGAGCCTGGCCGCCTTGTCGGCGATGGAGACGATGCCGGACTTGCCCTGCTCGGCCTGTTCCAGCAGGCGCTGCATGGCGGCCAGCGAGCCGTCCGCGACGCGCGCCGAGACGACGGCCGTGAAGGGCGCGCCCATGTTGATCGCGCCCGCCGGCAGGGCATCGCCCCGCGTGAAGCGGCGCGGCAGGCTCTCGCCCGTGGTGGCGGCCGTGTCGAGCAGCGCCTCGGGCGCTTCCAGCACGGCATCCAGGCCCAGGCGCTCACCGGCGGCCAGCAGCAGCCGGTCGCCGGGCACGAAGGCTTCCAGCCCGTGTAC
This sequence comes from Rhodovarius crocodyli, assembly GCF_004005855.1. Classification (GTDB taxonomy): domain Bacteria; phylum Pseudomonadota; class Alphaproteobacteria; order Acetobacterales; family Acetobacteraceae; genus Rhodovarius; species Rhodovarius crocodyli. The sequence continues at coordinate 274,269 of NZ_SACL01000004.1, read as the reverse complement.
CGCGACGTGGCCATCGGCTTCCACGCGGCTGGCGCTGCCCTGTTGCAGGGCCACCAGCTCGGCCGCGGCGCGGCGGGCCCGCCTGCGGCCGGCATGGTTCATCACGCGCCCGGCCAGCAGCAGCGCCAGCAGCGAGGTCGCGCCGTCGAACCAGGTGAAGGGGCCGTTGCGCAGGGTTTCGGACACGCTCATCAGCGTGGTGGCCAGCACGCCGATGGACACGGCCAGATCCATGCCGAGCCGCCCGGCGCGCAGCCCTTCCCAGGCCGGGCGATAGAAGGGAAGCCCCGCCACCAGCACCACCGGCAGCGCGATCAGCATGGCCAGCCAGTGCATGGCGGCGCGCGTGGCCTCGCCCATGTCCTCGCCCACCCAGACGGCGACCGAGACGAGCATGACGTTCATCGACCCGAAGGCCGCGATGCCGAGCGCCCGCACCAGGGCGCGGCCCTCATTGTCCTCGGCCGCGCGGAAGCAGGCGGGCGACCACGGCGCCACCCGGAAGCCGAGGCGCGCGAGCAGGGCGCCGAACCCATCGGCCCGTTCCGGCCCGCCCCGCCAGCGGATGGTCAGGCGACGTGTGGAGAGGCTGGCACGGGCCGAGATCACATCGGGCTCGGCCGCCAAGGCCTGTTCCACCAGCCACACGCAGGCACCGCAGACCAGCCCGCCCACCAGCAGGTCGATCCGCTGCCCGCCATCGGCCAGGCGCTCGGCATGGGCCGAAAGGTCGGCGGCAGGGGCCTCGACCGGGCGCAGCGTGCCGGCCTCGGCCTCCCGGCGGCGATAGAAGGCATCGAGGCCGAGCCCCTCGACCAGCCCGTGCGCCGCCTCGCAGCCCGCGCAGCAGAAGCGCCCGGCACTCGGCGCCGCGCAATGCGCGCAGCGCTGGGTCAGCCCGGCCTCGGCAGGGGCGATCCGCCCGATCACGCTCACGGCACGATCAGCCTGTCGCGGATGTCCAGCTGGCCGCCCGGGCCGTGCAGCACCAGCCGCGTGTCCCACTGGCCGGGCTGGATGGGCCCGACCTCGCCGCGCCACAGTCCGGGGCCCGCGGCGTCGAGGGTGATCTCATGCCGCTCGCCGGTCAGCGGGCGCACCAGCCAGCCGGTGATGTCGCCGGGCACCGGGTTGCCGGCGCCGTCCTTCACCTCCAGCCGCAGGGCGCCGCCCTCCAGCCGCAGGCGCGGGTGCCAGCCCAGCGCGTCCTGGCGCGCGGCCTCATGCAGCACGTCGTTGTAGGTGCGGCCCCGGTCATAGGCGCGCGGGGTGCTGACGCCGGTGAAGGTGCTGATGGCCGAGTAGACCATCACCCCGTTCACCCCCGTCACCAGCAGGAAGCCGCCCACGAAAGCCCAGGGAATCCAGCGGCTCCGGTTCGGGTCGTAAGTCTGCGTGCTCATCGTTCAGGCCCCAGGAAGACACTCTCGTGCCGGGCGGCGACCCGCCCCGAGGCATCCATTAGCCGGAAGGTGACGGGCACACTTTGACCCAGCGCAAGCCTCGGCGGGGCGGTCAGCAGCACGCGCCATTCGGTGATGCCGTCCGGGCGCGTCGTCAGCAGGGGGCGGCCCTGGGCATCCTGCTCCGCGCTCTGCACCACCAGCTGCAGCCCGGCGGGGCCGTCGGCCACCAGGGCATAGCGCACCACCTCGCGTTCCTTGTTGGACAGCTTGATGGTGTAGGCGTTGCGGATGCCGCCATCGGACAGGCGCACGAACAGCGGCGCGCGGTCGCGCAGGACCGACAGGCTCACATTCTCCCGCATCAGGAAGGCCACAAGCATGATGGCCGTGACCAGACCCAGCACCGCCGCATACAGCACGGTGCGCGAGCGGATCAGCTTCGGCACGCGGCGCGCCTGCATGCCGACATCCACCCGCGCGGCACAGGCCGGCATGGACTGGGTGGCGGCGGTGCTGGCGGCCAGGTTGGACAGCGTCTCGAAGGCGATCAGCCCCTCGGGCCGGTGCAGCTTGCGCATGATGTCGTTGCAGGCATCCACGCACAGGCCGCAGCCGATGCATTCCAGCTGCTGGCCGTCGCGGATGTCGATGCCGGTGGGGCAGACATGCACGCAGGCGGCGCAATCCACGCAATCGCCCACATTGTCGGCCTTGGCCTTGCCGCGCGGTTCGCCGCGCCAGGGCCGATAGGTCACGACATAGGACTGGTCGTCCAGCATCGCGCCCTGAAAGCGCGGCCAGGGGCACATGTAGGTGCAGACCTGTTCGCGCGCGAAGCCGGCCAGCACATAGGTGGTGGCGGTGAACAGCGCGAAGAAGAACCAGGCCTGCAGGCTGACGCCGCCGGTGAAGATGTCGCGCACGAAGCTTGGCGCATCCACGAAATACATGATCCAGGCGCCGCCGGTGGCCGCCGCGATGAACAGCCATGCCGCGTGCTTCGCGGCCTTGAGGCGGAACTTGCGCGCCGACATGGGCTGCGCGTCCAGCTTCATGCGCGCGTTGCGGTCGCCCTCGATCCGGCGCTCCACCCACATGAACAGGTCGGTCCAGACTGTCTGCGGGCAGGTGAAGCCGCACCAGACGCGGCCGAACAGGGATGTGGCGGCGAACAGGCCGATGGCCGCCAGCACCAGGATGCCGGTGAGGAAGTACACCTCCTGCGGCCACAGCTCGATCCAGAAGAAGAACAGGCGGGCATGGCCCATATCGACCAGCACCGCCTGGTCTGGGGCACCCGGGCCGCGGTCCCACCGCAGCCAGGGCACCAGGTAGTAGATACCCAGAAGCAGGCAGAGCACCGCCCACTTCACCCGCCGAACCCGCCCCGAGACCGCGCGCGGATAGATCCTTGGCCTATCCGCGTAGAGGCTCGGCTGTTCCGGCTCGACGGTTCCCATATGGGACATGGTCGTTACCGACCCCCACCCAGCGAGTGCACATAGACCGCCAGCATGTTGATGGTGGCGGCATCCAGGCGCTGGCCGAAGGCCGGCATCACGCCCAGGCGCGGATTGGCGATGAAGGCCTCGATGGCGCGCGTGTCCGGCCCGTTCAGCCAGATGCGGTCATTGAGGCGCGCAGCGCCGAGCTCCGCATTGCCCTCGCCCTGATCGCCATGGCAGCTGACGCAGTTCTCGGCGAAGACCGCGGCACCGCGCTGGGCGGCCGCCTGGTCGGTCGCGAGCCCCGACAGGCCCAGCACATGCTGCGCCACGTCATGGATCTGCGGCCGCGTCAGCATGCCGTCGCCCAGGAAGCGGGGCATGACGGAGGTCCGGGCCTCCTCGTCATCCGGGCTGCGGATGCCGTGGGTGATGGTGGTGCGGATGGCGTCCAGCGTGCCGCCCCACAGCCAGTCGTCGTCGGCCAGCGTCGGGTAGCCGCCCGTCGCACCCTGACCGCCCGCGCCGTGGCAGGCGGCGCAGTTGTTGGCGAAGGCCACGCGCCCGCCGGCGATGGCATAGGCGCGCAGGTCCGGGTCGGCCGCGATCTGCGCGGGGGTCGCCGCGCGCAGCCGGGCCATCATGGGCTCGGCGCGGGTGCGGGCTTCCGCCAGCTCGGCCGTGCCGGCCTCACGCGCGGTGTAGCCCAGCACGCCGGTCAGGCCCCGGATGGGGATGGCCGGGTACAGCACCACCCAGACGGCGGCGAAGACGATGGTGGCGTAGAAGGTATACAGCCACCAGCGGGGAAGGGGCGTGTTCAGCTCCTTCAGCCCATCCCACTCATGCCCGGTCGTGTCCGTGCCGGAGATGGCGTCCTTTTCGATCTTCGTGGGCATGTCAGCCGTCCTTGCGGAAGGGAATCCCGCCGCGAGCCTCAAGCTCGCCCTTGCGGGAGGGCAGCAGGGTCCAGACCAGGATCCCGCTGAAGAGGATGAAGAACCACACGACCCAGAGCGTCGCGAAGATGCCGTGATGGCGGGCGAGTTCGTTGAGCATCGGGGCTTCTCCTTACTGCTGCCGCAGCTGCTCGGGCGTCACGTCGCGGAACTGCACGAGCGTGCCCAGCATCTGGAGGTAGGCGATGACGGCATCCATCTCCGTCACCTCGCCGCCATGGCCGTCGAAATTGCCCTGGCGGGCGCGGGCATAGCGGTTGTTCAGGCCCGATGCGTCGGCCTCCGGGTTCGCCTGCGCGCGCAGGTCCGCGTTGGCGTTGGCGATCATCTCATCCGTGTAGGGCACGCCCACCGCGCGCAGCGTCTGCATGCTGGCCTGCACCCGGCGATAGTCGAGCGGGCGGTCCAGGAAGGCGTAGGGCGGCATGATGCTCTCGGGCACCACGGCGCGCGGGCTGCGCAGATGCTGGGCGTGCCAGTCATCGGAATAGCGGCCGCCGACGCGGGCGAGGTCAGGCCCCGTGCGCTTCGAGCCCCACTGGAAGGGGTGGTCGAACACGCTCTCGGCCGCCAGCGAGTAGTGGCCGTAGCGTTCCGCCTCGTCACGGAAGGGGCGGATCATCTGGCTGTGGCAGGTGTAGCAACCCTCACGCACATAGATCTCGCGGCCCATCAGCTCGAGCGGGGAGTAGGGGCGGATGCCCTCCACCCGCTCGATCGTGGATTCCACCGTGAAGAGCGGGACGATCTGCGCCAGGCCGCCGATCGACACGGTGATGAGGCTGAGCACGCCGAGCAGGATCAGGTTCCGCTCGATGGTGCCGTGGCTGAACTTGAATGCCATGTGTGGGGCCTCCTTACTCGGCCGCCGCGACGACGGCGCCGGAGGGGAGGGCCTGCGGCTCCTCGCTCTCGACCATCGTCACGGTCTTGTAGAGGTTCCAGACCATGATCAGCGCGCCCGACAGGTACAGGACGCCGCCCAGCATGCGGATGACGTAGTAGGGGTGCATCGCCGCCACGGTCTCGATGAAGCTGTATTGCAGGAAGCCCAGCTGGTCGGTCGCGCGCCACATCAGGCCCTGCATGATGCCGCTGACCCACATCGCCGTGATGTAGAGAACGATGCCCAGCGTCGCGAGCCAGAAGTGCCAGGACACCAGCTTCTGCGAATACAGCGCCTTCTTCTTCCACAGCACCGGGAACAGCCAGTACAGCGAGCCGAAGATGATGAAGCCGTTCCAGCCGAGCGCACCCGAGTGCACATGGCCGATCGTCCAGTCCGTGTAGTGGGACAGCGCATTGACGGCGCGGATGGACATCACCGGCCCCTCGAAGGTGGCCATGCCGTAGAAGCCCACGGCCGCGACCGAGAAGCGCAGGGCAGGGTCCGTGCGCAGCTTGTCCCAGGCGCCCGAGAGCGTCATCAGGCCGTTGATCATGCCGCCCCAGCTGGGCATCCACAGCATGATCGAGAACACCATGCCCAGCGTCTGCGCCCAGTCGGGCAGCGCGGTGTAGTGCAGGTGGTGCGGGCCGGCCCAGATATAGAGGAAGATGATCGCCCAGAAATGGATGATCGACAGCCGGTAGGAATAGACCGGACGGCCGGCCTGCTTGGGGATGAAGTAGTACATCATGCCCAGGAAGCCGGCGGTCAGGAAGAAGCCCACCGCGTTGTGGCCGTACCACCACTGGATCATCGCATCCTGCACGCCGGAGGCAGCGCCGAAGGAGCGGCCCGTGCCGCCCACGGGCAGGGCGATGTTGTTGCCGATATGCAGCATGGCCACGGTGATGATGAAGGCCAGGAAGAACCAGTTCGCCACATAGATGTGGGGTTCCTCGCGCTTCAGGATCGTGCCGCCGAAGGCCACCAGGTACATCACCCAGACCAGCGTCAGCCACAGGTCCACGAACCACTCGGGCTCGGCGTATTCCTTGCCCTGGGTGATGCCGAAGACGTAGCCGAGCGCCGCCGTCACGATGAAGAAGTTGTAGCCCCAGAACAGGAACCAGCCCATTTCCTCACCGCCGAACAGGCGGGCGCGGCAGGTGCGCTGGACGATGAACAGGCTGGTGCACAGCAGGGCGTTGCCGCCGAACGCGAAGATCACGGCGGAGGTGTGGACCGGGCGCAGCCGGCCGAAGGTCGTCCATTCCAGATCCAGGTTCAGCAGCGGCCAAGCCAGCTGGGAGGCAATGACGATGCCTGCCAGGAAGCCGACCACGCCCCAGAACATGGTGGCGATGGCAAAGGCGCGGATCGGCGCCTCGACATACTGGATGTCGGTGTTGGTTGCCCCCAGCGGGGCATGCAGCGGGGCGGTCGTGGCCATACCCATACTCTCCTCGAACATCGCGGTGTTGCCGGGTTCGACGGGGGGCGTCCTTGAGATGAATCAAGTGCGGTGCGGCACCTGTTGGATTATCCTGCGGAAGTCACGGAAAAGACGGGAGGAGATAGATGACGACGCAGGTTCTGGGGGGCGCGCCGCCGGCGCGGATCATCCGCACGGACAGGCCCTGGCTGTGGCTGGCGCGCGGCTGGCAGGACCTGCTGGCGCATAAGCGAATCGCGCTGGGCTATGGGGCCGCACTCACGCTGTTCGGCTGGATCCTGAGCGCCGTGATGCTGAAGGCGGGCGCGGCATGGGCGGTGCTGCCGGCCACCGCGGGCTTCTTCATCATGGCGCCCCTGCTGGCCGCGGGCCTGTATGAGGTCAGCCGCCGGCGAGAGCTGGGCCAGCCCGTGGGCTTCGATGCGGTGCTGGCGCCGTTCCGCCGCCAGGGCGGGCAGCTGGCCTTCATGGGCGCGCTGCTGCTGATCGTGCACCTGGCCTGGGTGCGGGTGGCGGGGCTGCTGTTCGCGCTGTTCTTCAATGGCGGATTCGCGGTGCCGATGGAGCAACTGCCCTTCGCCATGCTGCAGTCCCCGCAGTTCCTGCCCTTCCTGATCGTGGGCACGGGGCTCGGCTTCATCTTCGCGGCCTCCACCTTCGCGGCCTGCGCGGTGGGCATTCCGGCGCTGGTGGCGCGGGACATCTCGGTGGGCGAGGCGATCTCCCTCAGCGCGCGCACCGTCATGGCGCATCCCCGCCCCATGATCCTGTGGGCGGGGCTGATCGTGGTGTTCACCGGGCTGGGGCTGGTGCCGTTCTTCCTGGGCCTGGTGGTGGCGATGCCGCTGATCGGGCATGCCAGCTGGCATGCCTATCGAGACCTGGTGGAGGAGGGCTGAAGGGTCAGACCCCGCTGGTCAGGCAGCCGTCCATCACGGCGCCCATGATGTCCATCCCCGTCAGGTCGTAGCTGCGCTCCGTGCCGGCGCCGGCCAGGCGGATGGTCAGCCGGCCGCCTTCCAGGATGCGGTCGATGGCCGGCTGCGGCAGGTTGTCCACCACCAGCCGCCCGCCCACGCCGCGCGCGGTCAGGGCGATGGGGGCGGCGCTGCCGGGCGTGGCGCTCAGCAGCAGGCGCTCGGTCGCGGGCATCGGGGTGGGGGCCGGCAGCGACAGCATGCGGCGCTCGGAATCCTTGTAGAAGCTGAGGCGCAGGTCCTCGCCCTCCGGCCAGTCGATCATGCAGCGGATGGTGCGGCGGCCGCGCGCCTCGCCATAGGCGGCGAAGCGGCCCGGCGGCGCATTCAGCCGCACCATGCGGGTGCCTGATTCGACGCCGTCATTGATCGGGGATGGGCGCGCGGGCTGCGCCATGCCCGGGGCGGCGCCGGCAGCAAGCAGCAGCACAGCCACAAGAATCGACCGCATCACATCCTCCTTCATGCCTTGCTCACCATTGCGTGAGCTCTCTGTTGCGGCAAGGCGCGATCAGCCATGCGTGGCGTGCGCTTGAGGCGCGAGCCCGCCTGCCTGCCTATGGCGGCATGCACATCGCCCTCGACCAGTACCTCCTCTTTGTCTCGATCGTGACGCTGATCGTCGTGACGCCCGGCCCCAACCTGTTCCTGTTGCTGGGCATGGCGGGTAATGGCCGAGGCACCGGTCTGCTGGTCACGCTCGGCTTCTGCGCGGCGGTGCTGTCGCATGTCGCGCTGGCGCTGGTCGGGGTGGGCGCGGTCATCGCGACCTCGGCGCTGTTGTTCACCGCGATCAAGACGCTGGGTGCGGCCTATCTGATGTGGATGGGCGTGAAGTCTCTGCTGTCGCTGCGCGGCAAGGGGGCGGCGCTGGTGCCGGTGCGGCAGGTGGCGCCGATGTCGGCCCCGCGCGCCTTCGCCACCGGCTATCTGACGAATATCCTGAACCCGAAGCCCGCCATCTTCTACGTGGCCGCCTTTCCCCAGTTCCTGTCGGCCGGCGAGCCCGGCTTCTACGCCACCGGCATCGTGCTGGGGCTGACCCACGCGGCGATCGCGCTGCTGTTCTACGGCAGCGCGGCCCTGCTGATGTCGCGGCTCGCGCGGGTTCTGCTGCGCCCGATGGTGGGCCGCGCTGTGAAGGCCGTCTCGGGCGTGGCGCTCATCCTGCTGGGCGGGCGGCTGCTGCTGGCCCGCGCGCCCAGCTAGAACCGTTCGTCGGGCGGGGCGATCTGCGTCACCAGATCGCGCACCAGCTCCTTGTTCGGCAGCGGTTCCAGCGTGGTGGTGCCTTCCATCACCCGCGCCGTGCAGGCGTAGGTTACCTTGCCGTTCACCACCATCATGCATTCCTTGCAGGCATTGGCGTTGAGGCAGGCGTAGCGGAAGGTCAGCGTCGGGTCGCGCTCGACGCGCAGCATGCGCAGCACATCCAGCACCGAGGCGCCGGGCTGGAACTCGACCGTGAAGGCCTCGTCGCGCGGGGTCTCGCCGGGGCTGCCGCGGCGGATCACCAGGGTGGCTTCGGGCATCAGGCGGCCTCCGGCACGGAGATGCGGGTCAGGGACAGGCCGTTTTCATCGCCTGAGAGCAGCAGGTTCAGCCGCCAATCCTCCGAGGTTTCGGGGTAGTCGGTGCGCTGGTGCGCGCCGCGGCTTTCGGTGCGGGCTGAGGCGGCGGTGACGATGCTGTCGGCCACCAGCAGCATCTGCCGCAGGTCGAACCAGTCGAGCCGCGCGAGGTCGAAGGGCATCCCCGGCGCGCCGGGGGGCAGATCGCCGGTCTCGGCGCGGATCTCGGCGATCGCCGCCGCCGCGCGGGCCAGCCCGGCTGCGTCGCGGAAGGGGCCGGCGTGGTCGGCCATCGCAGCCTGCAGCTTCGCCACCAGGGCGGCGGTGTTGCGCATCGGCCCGGTGGCGCTGACCAGCGCCAGCGCCGCCTTGGCGGCCTCCATCGAAAAGGCCGGGCCGGGGGCCGCATGCGCTGCCTCATGCCCCGCGACCTTGCCGAAGGCCAGCGCCTCGGTGATCGCGTTGCCCGACAGGCGGTTCGCGCCATTCGCCCCGCCCACCACCTCACCGGCCGCGAACAGGCCGGGGATGTTGGTGCGCATGGCGGTGTCCACCTGCACGCCGCCCATGTGGTAGTGCGCGATCGGGGCGACCTCGATGTCGTTCTGCGTCAGGTCGATGCCGTTGGCGGCCAGTTTGTCGATCACCGGCCCGAAGGCCGCGCGCAGTTCCTCGGCCGGGACATGGCGGAAGCTGAGCCAGGCCCCGCCATGCGGGCTGCCGCGGCCGGCCGCGACTTCCTGCGTGATGGCATAGGTCGCGAGGTCGCGTGTCGTGGTGTATTTGCCCTCGTCCGTGCCGCCGTAGCGGTCGATGAACTCCTCGCGCTCGCCGTTCAGCAGCCGACCACCGAGCTTGTAGCGGAACGGGTCCCACATGATGGGGTCCATCCCCACCATGCGCGGTGCCAGGTGCCCGATGGGGAAGAACTGCACGAATTCCATCCCCAGCAGCTTCGCCCCCGCGCGCAGCGCCAGGGCGAAGCCATCGCCCGACATGTGCGCCGAGGCGCTGTTGCGCCGGTACAGCCGCGTCAGCCCGCCGGTCGCCAGGATGGTCGCCTTCGCCTCGATCACCACGGGCGTGCCGTGGGCGATGTCGAACCCCACGGCGCCGGTGACATGGCCGTCCTGGGTGACGAGGTCGGTCACCACCACATCGCCGGTGCGGCGGATGCGGTCGTGCTTCTGCAACTGGGCGCGCAGGGTGCGCGACACGGCGGGGCCGGTGGACAGGAAATCCACATAGACGCAGCGCGCGCGATCGTGCCCAGGCGCCTGCACCGCGCGAAGGCGGTTGCCGTCGCGCGCCCAGCCGACCTTCCAGCCTTCCATCTCGCGGATCACGTCCACGCCCACCTCGCACAGCAGCGTTGCGAGGGCCGGGTCGCACAACCCGCGCCCGGCGGCCAGCGTGTCGGCCAGGTGGTGGCGCCAGTCATCCTCCTCGTCGAGGGCGGCGGCCACCGTCATCTGCGCCATCACGGTGGCACCGCCGCGCCCGATCAGGCTGCGTTCCAGCAGCAGGATGTCGGAGGCACCCTGGCGGCTGGCCTCGATGGCGGCATACATGCCCGCCCCGCCGGCGCCGATGACCAGCACCTCGGTGGTGAAATGTTTCAAACCCGGCATTCTGGCCCCACAATTACGCCGTATGCTGAGGATCATGCAGCGCGGCAGCGGGGCCGCCAAGGGCAATCAGGCCAGCATCCGCCAGGCCATGCCCCCCAGAACGGCGCCATTCAGGGCAAACAGCCCCATCGCGAGGCGCCGCGCCCAGGGCCCCATGGCGCGTGAGAAGAAGCCGCCCAGCAGTGCCACCCCCATCAGCCCCGGTGCCGTGCCAGCCGCGAAGGCCGCCATGCCGATGAAGCCGCCCAGCGCGGACCCCGAGGCCGCGGCCCCGGCCAGCGCGCCATACAGCATGCCGCAGGGCAGGGCCGACAGCAGCAGGCCGAGGGTGAAGCCGCCCCTGGGCCTGTCCAGCAGGCGCCGCACCATGCCGGGCATGGCGGGTTTCGGGGCATGCGGCAGGCGCAGCCCGGCGCGGCGCGCGGCCTCGGCGAACATCAGCAGGGCTGCGACCGCCAGCAGGGCCGCCAACAGCCAGCGCAACCCCGTGATGCCGGAGACGAGCCCCGCCCCGGCCCCCGCCAGCGCCCCCAGCAGCCCGTAACCCAGCATGCGGCCGGCGTGATAGGGCAGCAGCGCCGCCCCCGCGAGCCGCGCCAGCATCGGCCCGCCGGCGCCTTGCCCCGCCTGGGCCAGCACGAAGGGCGCGCACATCCCCGCGCAATGGGTGAAGCCGCCCGCCAGCCCCGCCAGAAACAGGGCGCCTGCCATCGCCAGCACGCCGCCCGGGCCGAGCGCCGTCAGGTCATGCAGGCAATCGGCCAGGAACTGCATCAGACGGCGGCGGAATGCCGCCCCGCCTTGGCCAGCCACGCATCGAAGGCCGCGGCCACGACGCGCACGAAGGGCCGGCCGCGCGCCGTCATGGTCACGCGGCGGCCGCGCACCAGCACCATGCCGGCTTCCATCAGCGGCATCAGCGTCGGCAGGGCGTCGGGCAGCAGGTCGGCCGGCACAATGACGGAGAAGTCGCACATCAGCCGCTCGATCACGGCGCCGCGCCGGCGGTCGTCATCGGTCAGCTGCAGCCCGCGCACGGTGGCGAAGCGCCCCTGCTTGATGGTGTTGCGATAGCCGCGCGTGTCCGGCTGATTCTGCACGAAACCCTGCGGCAGCGACCCGATGGAGGAACAGCCGAGGCCGATGATCGCGTCCGCCGTTTCGTCGGTATAGCCCTGGAAGTTGCGCCCGAGCCGGCCGAGCCGCGCGGCCACGGCCAGCGCGTCGTCAGGCTGGGTGAAGTGGTCGAGACCGATGGCGGTGTAGCCGAGCCCGGCCAGCAGCCGCCGCGCGGCCTCGGCCTGTTCCAGCCGCGCCTGGGCGCCCGGCAGCCATTCCTCGTTGATCAGCTTCTGCTGCTTGCGCATCCAGGGCACATGGGCGTAGCCGAACAGGGCGATGCGGTCGGGGCCCAGGCTGTGGGCCAGCAGCAGGCTGCGTTCCAGCTTGTCGGAATCCTGGTGCGGCAGGCCGTACATCAGGTCCAGGTTGATGCAATCAACCCCCGCCTCGCGCAGGTGGGAGACGCCGGCCTTCACCACGTCGAAGGGCTGGATGCGGCCGATGGCGTGCTGCACATCGGCGTTGAAATCCTGCGCGCCCAGGCTGGCGCGCGTGATGCCGAGCCGCGCGAGGCCCCGGGCCAGTTCCTGATCCAGCCCGCGCGGGTCCAGCTCGATCGCGTGCTCGGCGAGGCCGGAGAGGTCGAAGCGCGCGGCGATATGCTCCACCACCTGCTCCATGCCCGGCAGGCCCAGCATGGTGGGCGTGCCGCCGCCCCAATGGATGCGCGTGACGCGGCGCGCCCGGGTGTGGCTGGCCACCAGTTCCACCTCTGCCAGCAGCCCTTCCAGATAGGCGTCGATCGGCTCACGCCGGTTCACTGCCTGGGTGTGGCAACCGCAATAGGTGCAGAGCGTGGTGCAGAAAGGCACATGCAGATAGAGCGACAGCGTGGCGTCCGGGTCGAGCGCAGCGAGCCACGACGCATAGACATCCGCATCGACGCCCGCATGGAAATGCGGCGCGGTGGGATAGGAGGTGTAGCGCGGTACGGCGCGCTCGGCGAAGGCCAGCCGGTCCTCTGACATGGAATGCCCTTTCAGTTGAGGGTTCCATGCCAGCCCGCAGAAGCGCCCGCCTTGATGCGGATCAAGGGCGGGCGGGCGACAGATCCATGACGATGCGATTGTCGAGCCGGAAATGCCGCAGTTGCGTGCCGGGTGCCAATTGCAGCAGCAGCGCGCCGTCACGCGGCGTCGCGGAGCGGATGGCCGAAGGCAGCCGCAGGTCGGTGGGCATGCAGGCCGCGCCGGGGAAAGTCAGGCTCACCTCATCCCCCTGGCGTGCGAGGCGATAGGCGGTGGGCGCGCGCCATTCCAGCACCAGGCGCTGATAGGTGGCGTGCGGCGCGCTGCGGCTGACCATCTGCGCGGGCGTGCAGGCGGGCAGGGCGACGGTTGCGGCCCCGGCCACCGCCTCGCCCGGGGGCGGAACGGCGGGAGCGACGGCTTCCGGGGGCGGCGGGGGCGGTTCCGGCGGCGCGGGTTCGGCGGCGGGCGGCGCTTCCGGGGCCAGGGCGGCGGGCGCCGGGGCTGGCGTCTCCTGGACCGGCGTCTCCTGGGGCGGCGGTGCAGGCGGCGCGGGTTCGGGCGTGATGACCGGCGGCGGTGCGGCGGGCGTGATGGCCTGGATCGGCTCCGGCTCCGGCTCCGGCGTCGCGGAGGCGGATTCAGTCACGGCGGGCTCGGGCGCAGCCTCCAACCGGGGGGCGGCCGCGACTTCCGGTTCGGGTGTATCGTCGGCGGGTGCCGCCGCGTGGCTGTGCAGGTCGGCCGGTTCCTCGTTCAGCAGGTCGGGCGCGCCCAGATACCACCACATCTTGGCGCCGCCGACGCCGGCGCCCACCAGCAGCGCCAGAAGCACGGGCCACCAGCGCCGGCGAGGCGCGGCCGGCGGCGGGGCAGGGGGCGGAACGATGATCTGGCGCGGGGTGGCCTGCAGCGGTTCCTCGGGCGGCAGCATGGCCGCGCGCAGGGCCGCGGCCATCGCCGCGGCGCTCTCGAACCGGTCCTCGGGCCGCTTGGCCAGGGCGCGGGCCACCACGCCATCCAGCGCGGGGGGCAGCCCCTCGACCAGGCTGGAGGGGGCGGGCGGCTCCAGCCGCAGGATGGCGCTGAAGATGGCGGGCACCTGCCCCGGAAAGGGCCGCACCCCGGTCAGCATCTCATACAGGACGACACCGGCGGCCCAGACATCGGTACGCGGCGTGATGTCGGCGTGGTCGAGCTGCTCGGGCGCCATGGAATAGGGCGTGCCGAGCATGTCGCCCACCACGGTCATGTCCGTCGCACCCACCCGGGCGATGCCGAAATCCACCATGCGCACATGGCCGAAGCCGTCCGCCATGGAGGAGGCGAGCAGGATATTGGCGGGCTTCACGTCGCGATGGACGATGCCGCGGTCATGGGCTGCCTGCAGCGCCGTCAGCAGCTCATCCTCGATCCGCAGCGCCTCCGTCAGCGGCAGGCGGCCCTGGCCCAGCACGTCGCGCAGGGTCTCGCCGATGACGAGCTCCATCACGATCCAGGCAAAATCCGGCATCTCGCCGAAATCATGCACCGAGACGATGCCGGGATGCGACAGCCGGGCGAGCGCCTTGCCCTCCCGGTAGAAGCGCAGCAGCTCATCCTGGTTGGTGCCGGCGAGGGGCATGGTCTTGAGGGCGACCAGCCGCGACAGGCTGCGGTCATAGGCCTCGAACACCGTGCCGAAGGCGCCCTTGCCGATCTGGTCCCGGATCTCATAACGATCGGCGACCAGGGCGCCGATCATGCCGGCAGAGCCTGGAACCCCCCGCAGCGTGCGATCGGCCGGGGGTGTGTCGTCGAAACTGCTGTCCTGCGGCATGGCCTTACCGACCGTCGTGTCGGCACTCCTGAACCGGCTTATGTGCCGGTTGCGGCGCAGATTAGCAGTTCGCGCGTAAAGGAGAACTGAAGATAAGGGCTAAACCGCGAGAGAGGAGGTTCGTTCCGCTTCGCGCCCAACGTCTCAGAGATGAGATGCGGCGAGTGCCCCCCGGCCGGGTTAGCCCGCCCGGGGGTTGCAGACCCCGCTCATGCGGCGACCGCGCGCGAGGTCAGACGTGGGCGGGACCACCCGCACCCGCCCGAAGCCGCCGAAGGCCGCCATCTGTGCCTCGTTCGCCACGCTGCAGATATCGGGTCCGAACTCGGGCGCCACGCCTACGCCGGACATCCGGTACACCACCGTCTCGTTGCTGCGTCGGAAGAAGCCGTTGGGCCAGCCGCAGCTTCCGGTCTGCTGCCCTGACATGGCGAGGCGCGGCACCTGGCGCACCTTGGAGAAGCCGCCGAAGGCGGCCATCTGGGCCTCGTTCTGCACCTGGCAGTAATAGTCGCGCGTGTACTGGTACATCACGGCGGGACGGTCTGACTGGCGATAGAAATTGCCGGGCTGCGTTTGCGCGGCGGCACCGAACAGGGGCGCGATCAGCATCAGGAAGAGCAGGAGGGAGGCAAGGCGCGGCGATGCCATGGGCGCAGTTCCTTCGTCTCGTCGTGATGGAGAACGCCGCCGGAAACAGTAGCGGTGCCAATCACTAAGATCGAAACGATGTCGGTGCGAACGTCATGTGTCAATGAGGCGGATAGCGACCAGGGCGCCATCGGGGATGGTGAGCCGGGCGGGACTCGAACCCGCGACCACATGATTAAAAGTCACGTGCTCTACCAACTGAGCTACCGGCCCTGGCAGCGCGCCGGTCGGAACCGGCGCACGGCGCGCGCTGCCTCATGGGGCAGAGCGCGCCGCTCGTCAATCAGCCCGAGGGCGGATTGTAATCGCTGATCAGGCGGGGTCGGCCGCCACGCGCATGCGCACGATCTTGTCCGGCTCACGCACCATGCCGGACTGGCCGGCGCCGCGCTTGATCTTGTCCACGGCGTCCATGCCGGCCACGACCTGGCCCCAGATGGTGTACTGGCCGTCCAGGAAGCTGCCGGGCGCGAACATGATGAAGAACTGGCTGTTCGCGCTGTTGGGGTCCTGGGTGCGGGCCATGCCGCAGGTGCCGCGCAGGAAGCGCGCGCGGGACGGCTGGCTGAACTCGGCGGGCAGGTTCGGCAGGTCGGAACCACCCGTGCCGGTGCCGGTCGGGTCGCCGCCCTGGGCCATGAAGCCCTCGATCACGCGGTGGAACACCACGCCGTTATAGAAGCCGCGGCGCGTCAGGGTCTTGATGCGCTCCACGTGCTGCGGCGCCAGGTCCGGGCGCAGCTGGATGGTGACGGTGCCGTCCTTCAGCTCCATCAGCAGGGTGTTCTCGGGGTCCTGGGCGCGCTGCGCTTCGGCTTCGGTGCTGTCGGACATGATGGCTCCGGCTAGGGGAATGGTGGCGAGCAGGGTCCGGCGGTCCATAGGACGCTCCCTATTCGTTGGGGGTTTTGCGGGCGACGCGGGCGAGGGTGCGCTCCAGCGTCAGCTTGGGGACGAAGGTCGAGATGTCGCCGCCAAGTTGGGCAACCTCCTTCACGAAGCGCGAGGAGATGAACTGATTGGTTTCCGTGGCCATGAGGAACACGGTCTCGATCGACTTGTCCAGGCGGTGGTTCATGCCTGCCATCTGGAGCTCATAGTCGAAATCGGTCACGGCGCGCAGGCCGCGGAAGATCATCTGCGCGCCCAGCTCCTTGGCCTGCTGCACCAGCAGCCCGGTGAAGGGGATGACCTCGATATGGGTGCCGGTGGCCGCGGCGATCTTGTCGGTCTCGGCCTTCACCAGCTCCACCCGCTCCTCGAGCGGAAAGAGCGGGCCCTTGCCGGTGTTGATGGCGACGCCGATCACCAGCTTGTCGACCAGCCGCGCCGCGCGGCCGATCACGTCCATGTGGCCATTCGTCACCGGGTCGAAGGTGCCCGGGTACAGGCCCACACGCTCACGCATCAGTTTCGTCCTCTCCCTGGTCGATCACGGGGAAGCAGCTGGTGATGTGCTCCCCTTCCTCCATGCGCAGCATCGTGACGCCCATGGCCTGGCGGCCCGTGATGCGCACCTGATCGGCAGGCAGGCGGATCAGTCGTCCGCCATCAGTCACCATCAGCACGTCGTCGCCGGGCTGGACCAGGAAGCTGGCGGCCACCGCGCGCCCGGTGCGGGCGGAGAAGCCGATATTCGTGATGCCCTGGCCGCCGCGACCCGTGACGCGATACTCGTAGGCGCTGGATTTCTTGCCGAAACCCTGGTCGGTGATGGTCAGGATGAACTGCTCGGAGGCTTCGAGCTGGGCGATGCGCTCGGGGCTCAGCGTCACCTCGGCGGCGACCTCGGCCTCCTCCTCGGCAACCGGGGCGACCTCGACCTCCTCGGCGCCCGCAGCACGGCGCTTGGCCCCGGCATAGCGCAGATAGGCCGCGCGTTCCTCGACCGAGGCATCCACATGGCTCAGCACGGCCAGGGAGATGACCACATCCTCGTTCAGCAGGCGGATGCCGCGCACGCCGCTGCTGTCGCGGCCGGCGAAGACGCGCAGCGTCTCGGTCTCGGCCACGAAGCGGATGCACTTGCCCGCGCGGGTCGAGAGGAACACGTCGTCGCCCTCACGGCAGGTGGCAACACCTACCAGCGCGTCACCCTCATCCAGCTTCATGGCAATGAGGCCGGAGGAGCGGACATTCTTGAAATCGGACAGGCGGTTGCGGCGGACATTGCCGAACACCGTCGCGAAGACGAGGTGCAGGTTCTCCCACAGGCTTTCGTCCTGCGGCAGCGGCAGCACGGCGGTGATGCCCTCGCCTTCCTGCAGCGCGAGAAGCTGGCGCAGGCTGCGGCCCTTGCCCGTGGTGCCGCCCTCGGGCAGCTGCCAGACCTTGCTGCGGAAGGCGATGCCGCGGCTGGTGAAGAACAGCACCCATTGATGGGTGTGCGCGACGAAAGTGCGCATCACCACGTCGGTCTCACGCGTGGCGGCGGCCGAACGCCCGCGCCCGCCCCGGTTCTGCGCGCGGAAGGTGTCCAGGCTGGTGCGCTTCACATAGCCGTCGCGGGTGATGGTCACGACCATCGTGCCCGGCTCGATCAGGCTCTCGTCGTCGAGGTCCGCCACCACATCGTCGATGCGCGTCTGCCGCGGATGGGCGATCTGCCCGCGCACGGCCAGCAGCTCCCCGGTCATCACCTCCATGCGGCGAATGTGGGAGCCCAGGATGTCCAGCAGGTCGCGGATCGTCTCGCCGACCTCGGTCAGCTCATTGGTGATCTTGTCGCGCTCAAGGCCGGTCAGGCGCTGCAGGCGCAGCTCCAGGATGCCGCGGGCCTGGGCCTCGGTCAGGCGCACCGTGCCCTCGGGGGTGATCACGTTGCCCTCGTCCTGGATCAGTTCCAGCAGCACGCCCACATCGCCGGCGGGCCAGTCGCGGGACATCAGGGCCACGCGGGCGGCGGCCGCATCGGGGCTCTCGCGGATGACGCGGATGACCTCGTCGATATTGGCCACCGCGATGGCCAGGCCGATCAGGTTGTGGCCGCGCTCCCGCGCCTTGGCCAGGCGATAGCGGGAGCGGCGGAGGATCACGTCCTCACGGAAGCGGATGAAGGCCAGCAGCGCGTCGCGCAGGCCCATCTGCTGCGGCGTGCCGTCATTCAGAGCCAGGAAGTTGACCGCGAAGCTGATCTGCAGCTGCGTCATGCGGTACAGCTGGTTCAGCACAACCTCGGCCGTCGCGTCGCGCTTCAGCTCGATCACGATGCGCAGGCCCTGGCGGTCGCTCTCGTCGCGCAGGTCGGAGATGCCCTCGATCGCCTTGGCGCGGGTCAGTTCCGCGATCTTCTCGATCAGGTTGGCCTTGTTGACCTGGTACGGGATCTCCGAGACCACGATCATCTGGCGGCCGCCGCGCATCTCCTCGATCTCGCAGGCCGCGCGCAGCGGGATGGAGCCGCGCCCGGTCTCGAAGGCGTTGCGGATGCCGCTGCGCCCCAGGATGATGCCGCCCGTGGGGAAATCCGGCCCCGGGATGATCTTCATCAACTCCTCGAGGCTGGTCGACGGGTCCTCGATCAGCTTCAGCGTGGCGTCGATCACCTCACCCGGGTTGTGGGTCGGGATGTTGGTGGCCATGCCCACCGCGATGCCGTTGGCGCCGTTCACCAGCAGGTTCGGGTAGGCGGCGGGCAGCACGCGGGGTTCTTCCGCGCTTTCGTCGTAGTTGGGCTGGAAGTCGACCGTGTCCTCGTCGATGCCTTCCAGCAGGGCCGCGGCCGATTTCGCCAGGCGCACCTCGGTGTAGCGCATCGCCGCCGGGGCATCGCCGTCCATGCTGCCGAAATTGCCCTGGCCGTCGATCAGCGGCACGCGCATCGAGAAGGGCTGCGCCATGCGCACCATGGCGTCATAGATCGCGCTGTCGCCGTGCGGGTGGAACTTACCCATCACGTCGCCGACCACGCGGGCCGATTTGCGGTGCGGCTTGTCGGCGGTGTAGCCGGCCTCATGCATGGCGAACAGGATGCGGCGGTGCACGGGCTTCAGGCCGTCCCGCGCATCGGGCAGCGCGCGGGAGACGATGACGCTCATCGCGTAGTCGAGGAAGCTCTTGCGCATTTCCCGCGCGATGCCGATGGGCGCGATGTCGTCGCGCGGGGCTTCGGGCGGGGTATCCGGTGTATCGCTCAAGGGGTGCTCTTGGCTTTCAGGGCATGGGCCGGCCTGCGGGAATCAGCCCGCACGCCACATTCGGTAATAATCGTATAGGCGTTCCGCGCGGCCTCGCCAACAGGCGGGAAGATCGTTGATTATGCGTCGTTTTTCTCAGGCAATGCGCGGTGCATCAGCTCGATCAGCGCCCGAGCCTGCCCGGCGGGCAACGCAGCCAGCGTCCGCGCATGCGCTTCGCGCGCCAGGGGCTCCATGGCGGCGAGGACGGAACGGCCTTCCGTTGTCAAAGCGCAACGCATTTCCCGGCCATCCTTCTCCCCACGCCGGCGGGCGATCAGGCCCCGGGCATCGAGCCGCGCGAGGGAGCTTGCGGTGGTTGAGCGATCCAGCGCCACGTCGGCCGCCAGCGTCGTCTGGTCCGCCTCGCCGCGCGCCGCGATCGCGCTCATCAGGCTGTATTGCACGGGGGTGACGTGGAAACCGGCCGTCAGTTCCGAAAACAGCGCCACATGCAGCTGGTGCAGGCGCCGGATCAGATAGCCGGGTCGTTCCGCCAGCGGCCATGGTGCCGAGGAATGGGGCGGCTGATCCAGATCAATGCTCAAAGCCGCGCCAGGGCGGGTGTCATGGTCCATCGGAATGCCTTCTGCCGCATTGCGCCCCGGCAAGGCGGCGATCAAAACCTTCAGTGCACGTAACATCTGCTGGAGCCTGTGACCATGCCCTTCATGACCCGTCGCGCCGCGCTGGCGCTTGGTGCCGCCCCGCTGGTCGCGCCCCTGGCCATGCCGGCCGTGGCGCAGACCGCCAACATCAAGCTGACGCTGCCCTGGCTGGCCCAGGGCTCCACCGCCTATGCCTATATCGCCAAGGAGATGGGTGCCTTCACCCGCCGTGGCCTGAATGTGGAGGTCAGCCGCGGCTTCGGTTCCGTCGCCGCCGCACAGGCCGTGGCCCAGGGCCAGTTCGACTACGCCATCGTGGGCGCGGGCCCCGTGATCCTGGCCGCCGCGCGCGGCCTGCCGATCGTGGGCACCGCCACCGTCAACTACGACATGACGATGGGCATCGCGCTGCGTGAGGACAGCCCGATCCGCACCGCGAAGGATCTGGAAGGCAAGAAGCTGGGTGCGGTGCCGACCAGCGCCGAATTCCCCTTCTGGCCGGCCTTCGCCCAGCGCGCCGGCATCAACATGGCCGGCATCACGGTCGTGCAGATGGACAACCGCGTGCTGGAGCGCGGCCTGATCGACCGCCAGGTGGACGCGATCACCGCCATCGGCTCCTCCTCCATCCCCGTGATGCAGGCCCAGCGCGCGGCGCACCGCTTCATCCCCTATTCCTCGGCCGGCGTGAACTTCTACGCCAACGTCATCTGCACCCGCCCCGAGGTGCTGGCCGCCCGCAAGTCGCAGGCGGAAGCCGTGACCGAGGCGCTGCTGGAAGCCGCCGCCCTGCAGCTGAAGGAGCCGGAGCGCGCCATCGACATGTTCATCAAGCAGGTGCCCGAGATCGGCATCACCCAGGGCGGGCGTGAGAACGCGCGTCTGTCCCAGGGGCTGATGCAGTGGACGATGCTGGCGCCCGAGGCGATGGACCATGGGCTGGGCTACACCGACATGGCCAAGTGGAACGCCATGACCGACCTCGTGATGCAGTACGGCGCGCCCAACGACGCCCGCCGCCCCGCGCCCGAGAGCCTGATCAGCAACGACTTCGCCGGCAAGATCAAGCTGAACGCCAGCGAGTGGGGCACGATCCGCACCAACCTCGCGCCCTTCGGCGCGATGCTGGGCTGAACCCGATGATCAGCCTGCGTGGAGTTCGCAAGACCTATGCCTCGCCGGCCGGGCCGGTGGAGGCGGTGGCCGGCGTGTCCTTCGACATCAAGGAGGGGGAGTTCGTCTCCATCCTCGGGCCGTCGGGCTGCGGGAAATCCACGCTGCTGATGATGCTGGCGGGGCTGGAACATGCCTCCGCCGGCACGATCGAGGTCGCGGGTGAGCCGCTGACGGGCCCGCGCCGCGACGCGGGGCTGGTGTTCCAGGATGCCACGCTGCTGCCCTGGCTGTCCGCGCGCGACAACGTGCTGTTCCCGATCAAGATGATGCGCCTCGAACGCGAGAAATACGTCGCGCGTGCCGAGGAACTGCTGCGCTCGGTCGGCCTCGGGGATTTCATGGACAAGCGCCCGCGCGAGCTGTCGGGCGGCATGCGCCAGCGCGTCGCGCTCTGCCGGTCGCTGATCCATGAACCCTCGATCATGCTGATGGATGAGCCGTTTTCCGCCCTCGACGCGATTACCCGCGATGAGATGGCGCTGGTGCTGCTCGATCTCTGGGCGCGGCATCGCAAGACGGGCGTGTTCATCACCCACTCGATCCGCGAGGCGGTGCTGCTGTCTGACCGGGTGCTGGTGATGACGCGCCGCCCGGCCGTGGTGGTGGCCGACGTCGCCATCCCCTTCGCCCGCCCGCGCGACGAGAGCATCCAGGACACCCCCGAATTCAACGCGATCGTGGCCCAGCTGCGCGGCATGATCGAACACAGCATCAAGGCGGCCGCATGAGCGACATGGCCCTTCCTGCCACCCCCAACCAGCCGCGCCTGTCGCTGGCCGGCCATTGGGTGTCGCAGATCCTTCTGCCGGTGGCATTCGCCGCCGTCGTGCTCGGCCTGTGGGAAGGCCTAGTGCGCTGGTATCAGGTGCCCGAGGTCATCCTGCCGCCGCCGAGCGTGATCGGCGCGCGCATCGTCTCCGCCTGGCCGTTCCTGCTGCAGCATTCCCTGCCCACGGCGATCGAGGCGACGGTGGGCTTCCTGATCGCGGCGGCCTTCGGGATCGTGCTGTCGGTGGTGCTGGTCTATTCGCGCTGGGCCTATGTGGCGCTGTACCCGAACGTCGTGTTCTTCCAGTTGATCCCCAAGATCGCGCTGGCGCCGCTGTTCATCGTGTGGCTGGGGATCGGGTCATCCTCTCGCCTCGCTTTCTCGGTGTTCATCGCCTTCTTCCCGGTCGTCATCTCGACGCTGACGGGGCTGAACTCCACGCCGCCCGACATGCTGCGGCTGTGCAAGGCGCTGACGGCGAAAAGCTGGCAGGTGTTCCTGTCCGTGCGCTTCCCCTACGCGCTGCCGCACATCTTCTCGGGGCTGAAGGTGGCCGTCACCTTCGCGATCATCGGCGTGATCGTGGGTGAGTTCATCACTGCCCAGGCGGGGCTCGGCTACCTCGTGCTGTTCGCCTCCAGCCAGGCGGAAACCCCGCTCATTCTCGCGGCCATCGCCATGCTGTGCGTCGTGGGCCTCGTGCTCTACGGCATCGTCGCCGGCGCCGAACGGCTGATCCTGAAACGCTACGGCCACTAATCAAGGAATAACGCCATGCAATACGACCTCCTCCTCAAGGGCGGCCATGTGATCTGCCCGGCCTCGGGCATCGACGGCATCCGCGACGTGGCGATCAAGGACGGCAGGATCGCGGCCATCGAGGCCGAGATCATCCCCAGCGCCGCCGCCCAGGTGACGGATGTGAAGGGCAAGCTGGTGCTGCCCGGCATGATCGACACCCACGCCCACATCTATACCTATGTCTCGGGCCGCTTCGGCCTGCCGGCGGACATGGCGGGCGTGCAGTCGGGCGTGACCAGCCTGATCGACCAGGGCGGGGCGTCCTGCATGACGCTGCCGGGCTTCCGCGAGTTCATCGCCAAGCCCGCCAAGTCCCGCGTGTTCAGCTTCATCAGCGCCTATGTGGTGGGCGGGCTTGAGGGCCACTACTACCCGACCCTGTATGGCCCCGAGAACGTGGACGTGGACGCCACCATCAAGATGGCGCACGCCCATCCGGGCCTCGTGCGCGGCGTGAAGGCCCATGCCGAACTCGGCGGCATCGCGCGCTACGGCCTTGAGGTGCTGAAGAAGGCCGCCCAGATCGGGCGCGAGGCCGACCTGCCGGTCTATTGCCATTTCGGCCAGCTGTGGCCGACGCCCACCGGCGGCAACAACGGCGTGGACCCGGACGAGATCCTGCCCCAGGTGGTGCCGCTGCTGCGGGAGGGCGACATCCTCGCCCACCCCTTCACCCGCCACCCGGGCGGCTTCGTGGACAAGCGCACCGGCAAGGTGCACGCCATCGTCCAGGCCGCGCTCGACCGCGGGCTGAAGGTGGATGTCGGCCACGGCAGCCATTTCAGCTTCAACATGGCGCGCATCAGCCTGGATGCCGGCATCATGCCGGACACGCTGGGGGCGGACATGCACGGCTACAACACCCGCATGCCGGCCCCGGGCACGCCCGACCAGCATTCGGACCCGGAGGAGGATCACCCCTTCGCCGGCAAGGCCCGCTTCTCGCTGACGCTGGCAATGAGCGAGATGCTGGCACTCGGCGTGTCGATGGACCAGGTGGTGCGCATGGTCACCACCGGCCCCGCCGCCATGCTGCGCATGCAGGATGAAGGCATCGGCACGCTGCGCATCGGCGCGATCGCCGATGTGTCGGTGCTGGATGACGCGCGCGGCCGGTTCAAGCTGCAGGACAATGAGGGCACGGTGGTCCTGACCGACCGCATGCTGACCCCCGATTTCTGCCTGCGCGAAGGCGTGCGCTACGACGCCGACGCGCCGATCCTGCCGCAGACCGTCGCGGCCTGATGCAGCCCAAGGGCTTGGCCGAAGGCGTCGGCGCGCCGGTTCTGCGCAAGGAGGACGGGCGCTTCCTGCGCGGGCGCGGACGCTATGTGGGCGACATCGCCTATCCCGGCATGCGCGAGGTCGCCTTCCTGCGCAGCCCGGTCGCACATGGGCTGATCCGCTCCGTCACCAAGCCCCGAGGGTATGAAGCCCAGGTCTTCACCTGGGATGACCTGACGGGCGTGCAGCCGATCCGCGCGCCTTCCGCCCTGCCGGGCTTCCGCAAGTCCGACCAATACCCCCTGGCGCATGGGCGGGTGCGGCAGGTGGGGGAACCCATCGCGATGGTGATGGCGGCATCCCGTGCCGAGGCCGAGGATATCGCGGAGCTGATCGAGCTCGACATCGAGGAACTGCCCGCGGCCACCGACATGCTGGCCCATCGCGCGGGGCCGCCCATCTTCGACGGCTGGCCCGACAACGTCGTGCTGCAGGCGCTGGTGGATGACGACATCAGCGACGTGCAGGCCCCCATCGTGGTGCGCCGCAGCCTGCGCACCGCGCGCCAGCACATGGCGCCCATGGAAGGGCGCGGGGTGGTGGTACGCTGGGATGAACGGCTGAACCAGCTGGAGATGCACACCTCCAGCCAGATGGTGCATGTGACCAAGACCGGCTTGGCGGAATGCCTCGGCCTGCCCGAAGCATCGGTGCGCATCATCGCCCCCGATGTGGGCGGCGGCTTCGGCTACAAGGGCATCCTGCTGCAGGAAGAAGTGGCGATGGGCTGGCTCGCCCAGCGGCTTGGCGGGGTGGCCCTGCGCTGGATCGAGGACCGGCGCGAGGCGCTCTCCGGCCAGGCCAATTGCCGTGAGCATCACTATGATATCGCGGTCCATGCCGACCATGATGGGCGCATCCTCGCCATTGATTGCGAGGCGCATGTCGATAGCGGCGCCTATTCGGCCTACCCGTTCAGCGCCTGCCTGGAGGCCGCGCAGATCGGCTCCATCCTGCCTGGCCCCTACATCGTGCCGCGCTTCCGCTGCAGAACCTGGAGTGTCGCGACCAACAAGCCGCCGATCCTGCCCTATCGCGGCGTGGCGCGGACGGGGGTGTGCTACGCGCTGGAAACCACGCTCGACGCAGTGGCGCGCAAGGCCGGCATTTCCCCGGTGGAACTGCGCCTGCGCAACCTGCCCGGGCCAGAGGCGATGCCCTACGTCAACATCACCAAGAAGATTTTTGATAGTGGTGATTACCCCGAGGCGATGCGCCGCGCCGCCGAGGCCATCGACGCTGCGGGCTTCCCGGCACGGCAGGCGGCTGCCCGTGCCGAGGGAAGGCTGATCGGGCTCGGCTTCGCGGTGTTCTGCGAACAGGGCGCGCACGGCACATCCGTCTATCACGGCTGGGGCATTCCCTTCGTCCCTGGTGCCGAGGCAGCCCAGGCGCGCCTGACCCCCGATGGCGGGCTCGAGATCCGTGTGGGTGTGCAGAACCACGGGCAGGGCATGGAAACCACCCTCGCCCAGGTCGCGCATGAGATGCTGGGCATCCCGCTGTCGCGCATCCAGATCGTGCATGGCGACACCGCCATGACGCCGTATTCCACCGGCACCTGGGGCAGCCGCAGCGCGGTGATGGCCGGCGGTGCGGTGGGCGATGCCTGCGCGCTGCTGCGCGAGAGGGTGCTGGCCATCGGCGCGCATCTGCTGCAGGCCGAGGCGGTGGAATACCGCGACGGCGCGATCCACGCGGGTGGTGCTTCCGTCACGGTCGCGGAGATCGCGCGGGTGTTTCACCGCGCCCCCCAGCAATTGCCGCCCGCGATGCAGACCATGAGCCTCGAAGTCACGCACGGCCACAAGACCGAGCGCGACACCGGCACCTTCAGCTACGCCGCCCACGCGGTTGAGGCCGAGCTGGATGCCGCGACCGGCCAAGTGAAGCTGCTGCGCTACCTGATCGTCGAGGATGGCGGCGTGCTGCTGAACCCGCTGGTCGCCGACGGCCAGGTGCTGGGCGGCACCGCCCAGGGCATCGGCACCGCCCTGTATGAGGAAATGCCCTATGACGCGGCGGGGCAGCCCTTGGCCTCCACCTTCGTGGATTACCTGCTGCCCGGCGCGGGCGAGGTGCCCGACATCGAGATCCTGCACATGGAAACCCCGAGCCCGATCAGCCGCTTCGGCCAGAAGGGCATCGGCGAGAGCGGGGCGATCGGCCCCCCGGCCGCCATCGTGAATGCCATCAACGACGCCATCGCGCATCTGGGCCGGGAAGTGACGGATATTCCCGCCACGCCCGAGCGCATCCTGGCGGCACTGGCATGAAGCCCGCCTCCTTTGACTACGCGCCGGTGGAAACGCTGGGCGCGGCATTGTCTGCGCTTTCGGCCCAGGGCGCGAAGCCGCTCGCGGGCGGGCAGTCGCTGGCGCCCACCATGAACCTGCGCCTGGTGCGCCCGCGCGTGCTGGTGGACGTGAAGGCGCTGCCGGGCATGCGGGAGGTGACGGAGACGGCGGCCGGGCTGCGCCTTGGTGCGGCCGTCACCCATGCCGAGATCGAGGACGGCGCGGTGCCCGACGTGACCTGCGGCTTCATGGCCCATGTCGCGCGCGGCATCGCCTATCGCGCCGTGCGCAACCGCGGAACCATCGGCGGCAGCCTGTGCCACGCCGACCCGGCGGCGGATTGGCCGAGCTGCATGGTCGCCCTCGGCGCGACGATGATCGCGGCCGGGCCGGGCGGCGAACGCCGCATCGCGGCGCGCGACTGGATGCGCGCGCCCTTCGTCACGGCGCTTGCGCCCGGCGAGATGCTGCTGGCCGTGGAGATCCCACGCCTGCCCCCCGGCTCACGCTGGGGCTACGCCAAGATCAACCGCAAGGTGGGCGAGTTCGCCTCGGCACTCGGCATCGCGCTGCCGGGCGTGATGGTGGCGGGCGCGATCGAGGCACCGCCCGCCCTGCTGCACGCCATAGAGGGCATACCCCCGCTCGCGGCCGTGGCCGTGACGCGCGCCGTCGCCATGAGGGACGCATGATCGCGCTGACCGTAAACGGCGAGGAACGCCGCCTCGACACCCCCGCGCGCACCCATCTGGCCGACGCGCTGCGCGACGGCTGCGGCCTGACCGGCACCCATATCGGCTGCGAGCAGGGGGTGTGCGGGGCCTGCACCGTGCTGGTGGACGGCAAGCCCGCGCGTTCCTGCCTGCTCTATGCGCATGAGGCGGCGGGCAAGCCCGTGACCACCATCGAGGGGCTGGACGACGACCCGGTGGCCGAGGCCCTGCGCGCGGCCTTCAGTCGCCATCACGCCCTGCAATGCGGCTATTGCACGCCGGGGATGATGGT
Organism: Rhodovarius crocodyli; assembly: GCF_004005855.1. Classification (GTDB taxonomy): domain Bacteria; phylum Pseudomonadota; class Alphaproteobacteria; order Acetobacterales; family Acetobacteraceae; genus Rhodovarius; species Rhodovarius crocodyli. The sequence goes on along the minus strand of NZ_SACL01000004.1, from coordinate 247,263 downwards.
GACGGCGCGCGACATCGTGCTGCGCCTGGGCGCGGTGGATGAGGCCCGCATCCGCGAGGAACTGGCCGGCAACCTCTGCCGCTGCACCGGCTATCGCGGCATCGTCCGCGCGATCGCCGAGGTCGCGGCGAACCGCCCGGCCGCACCGGCTGCCGCACCCCGGCGTGAGGCGCCGAAAGTGGCCGCCCCCGCCCAGGCGCCGGCACCCGCGGTGGAACTGCCCAACCGCATCGAGCACCGGGAAACCCTTTCTGTTCCGTTGCCGGCCGCCTGGGCCATCCTGTCGGACCCCGCCAAGGTCGCGGCCTGCCTGCCGGGCGCGGTGCTGACGCGGCATGAGGGCGCGCTGCTGGAAGGCCGCTTCACCGCGAGCCTGGGGCCGATCTCCGCGAGCTTCGCGGGGCAGGGCGAGTGGGCCTGTGGCGAGCATGCCGGCAGCGTGCGCGGCCGTGGCCGGGACGGCGCCAATGCGGCCGAGGGCATGGTCGAGTTCAGCCTCTCACCGGCTGCGCAGGGATCGGTGCTGGATGTCGTGCTGTCCTGGCGGCTGACCGGGCCGCTGGCGCAATTCTCGCGCCCGGCGCTGCTGCGCGGGCTGGTGGCGGGGCTGGCGGACCAGTTCGCCCGCAACCTGGAGCGCAGCGCGCGTGGAGAGGCGCCGGCGAAGCGCCTCTCGATCTGGGCCCTGATCCGGGCCTGGCTGACCCGGCGTTAGCCGCCGAAGGTCCGGTTGTCGCCGGGCCGCAGGCGCAGGTCCGGCCGCAGGTTGGTGAAGGGCAGGGTGGCGGGGTCCGCCACCACCGGGCCGGGGGCCACGGCCACGATCACCTTCTCGGCGATCGGCTGGAAATGCGCGCGGAAATGCACGCTGCTCTTCACCGCCACGATCTTCATCTCGGCGGGTTCGATGCCCACGCTGCGGAACGCCTCCTGGTCATGCGCCTGCATCTTCAGGGAGGTCAGCACCACCTGAACGCCGGGCGCCACGCGGATGCGGGCGCTCGGCCCCAGATTGGCGCGGTTGCCGCCGCCCATGGGGCCGGAGAGGGTGTATTTCCCGTCCGTCAGCTTCTCGACGGTGGCCGTCACCTCCAGCGTTGCCTCGCCGCTGGCCCCACCCAGGGTCAGGCGCAGCGTCGCCCCCTCGCCGGCCGCGTGGCAGGCGGCGGCGGAACGCGCATCGTTGAAGATGGCCAGCGCGGCACCCTGGGCATCCTGGCGGATCAGCTCCGCCAGCAGGCCGGTGGTGTCACCATGGCCGCCGCCGCCCGGATTGTCCTGGGTATCGGCCAGCACCACGGGCCTCGCGGCGTTGGAGGAGATGCGGATCGCTTCCGCCACCGCCTCCTCGGCCGGCAGCACGCCGCCCTGGAAGGCGCTCTCCTTTGCGTTGACGGCGGCCAGGAACGCATCGGCCGCTTCCTGCGCGCGCTCGCCGAAGGCCGAGATGGCCTGGCCGCAGCCGGGGAAATCCGCATAGGGGAAGCCGAAGCAATAGGCGAGTTCCGCCACGCCGTATTCGGCCTCGATGGCGGCGCGGGTGTCCATCACGCCCTGCATGGGCTCGACCATGGTGCACTGGCTGGTGATGGGCAGCAGGAAGTCGACGACGCGATGCGCCTTCTTCCAGGGGCCTTCGCCCTTGGCCCGACGCAGCAGCAGGCGCATGGCCTGGGCGCCGGCGAACTTCATGTCCACATGCGGATAGGTGCGGTAGGGCACCAGCGCATCGGCCATCTCGGTCATCAGCGCGGTCATGTTGCAATGCGGATCGAGGCTGGCCGTGATCGGCACCTCGGGCCCCACCACGGCGCGGACGCGCCGCAGGATCTCGCCCTCGGCATCGGGGAAATCGTCGCTGACCATGGCGCCGTGCAGTTCCAGGAACACGCCGTCCAGCGGCCCGGCATCCAGCGCGCGTGACAGGGCGGCCACGATCAGCGCGGTGATGCGCTCGAAGGCCTCACGCGTGACGGGGCCCGCCGGGTTGGCGAAGCCCCAGGCCAGCGGCGCGATCTCGCAGCCGGCTTCCTCGGCCGCCGCGATGGCGCCGGCCGTGGGCATGGCGCTGCCGCGCAGATTGTCCAGCAGCGTCTCGGGGTGCTGCAGGCTGGGGAAGCCGCCCGTCTCGATAAAGTCCCGATAGCGCGTCGGCAGGGGGGCGAAGGAATGGCTCTCGTGCTGGAAACCACCGATGGCGACGCGCATGCTTACTCCTGTTCAGCGGGGACGGTTCACGTAGTCCCAAAAATCGAAGGCGAAGTCCTGTTGCGGACGGACACCCAGATGACAGGTGAAACAGGGCCGCATAGAGCCCGCCGTGTCCATCCCCGCCTGGCGCGATAGATCAGGATTGAAGCGGGCATATTCCCAATTGCCGTTGCGGATGTCGGCCGGGTAGCCCTCTCCCCAACCGTCGCGTTTTTCCTGCACGGACAACAGGAAAGGCGTGGGCTCATACATGAAGCGGCCGCGCAGGTCGCGCAGCGGGTTGCCCTGGGCGTCCAGCCGCGCGCGGTGGTCGGCCATCACGATCATGGTACCGCTGGGCAGCGGCGCGCCGGGGGTCGCGGCCGCCAGCGCCTCAGGGTTCACGTAGAATCGGCGGACGATCTTGCGCTGCTCATTGTCGATGCTGCTGTAGTTGAGGAAGCGCGTGGCCCAGTCGGCGGGCATGGTGATGTTGAGCGGCCCCGGCGTGTAGGGCGGCGGTGCCTGGGCAGGGGCCGGGGTCGCCCCCGCGATCAGCAGGGCGAGGACGATGGCTGGGCGCATGATGGCTCCTGGCTCTCTCGGGGTTTCCGGCCGGGCCAGCATGGGCCCTTTCGTCAGCCCGGCGCCAGCCCCGCATTGGCCGTGGCGATCACGGCATCGGCCAGGACGCGCAAACCCTTCTCGGACCATTCCCTGGAAATGGATTCGGTGGGGTGATGGCTCACTCCGCCATGGCAGGGGATGAACAGCATCACCGCGGGCATGCGCGACGCGGCGTGATAGGCATCATGGCCCGCCCCCGAAAGGATATCCCGGTGCCGCGCGCCCAGGCGGGCTGCCGCGTCGCGCAGACGGGCGGCCAGCGCCTCGTCGAACACCACCGCCGGGAAAGACCAATAGGGCTCGCGCCGCACCGCCACCTGGCGGCGCCGGGCGATGGCGGCCATCGCGGCATCGGCCTCGGCCAGCAGGCGGGCCAGAACCGCATTGCTCGGGTGGCGGTATTCGAAGGCGAAGCGCGCGCCGCCCGGCACCACGCCATCCGCCCCGGGGTCCGCCATGAAGCGGCAGACGGTCATGCGCCCCTCGGGCGCGATGCGGTGCAGGATCGCCTCGCCGGCCGAGATCATCTCGCAGGCGGCCAGCACGCCGTCGCGGCGCATCTCCATGGGCGTGGTGCCTGCGTGGCTGGTCTCGCCCGTGACGGTCACGAGGGCGCGTTCGGTCGCGAAGCCGCCCGTGACGATGCCGAGGTCATAGCCCTCCGCCTCCAGCACCGGGCCCTGTTCGATATGGGCCTCGAAATAGGCGGCGGCGTCGCGCAGCAGGGCGGGGTCGGCCTGGCCGGCCCAGGCGCCGAGCGCCTCGCCATAGGGCTGGCCGTCATCCATGGCAGGGGCCGCGAGCACGGTGGCTTCCTCCAGCACGCCCATCGCCCCTGCCGCGCCGATCATGGAGGGGCTGAACCGGCAGCCTTCCTCGCTGGTCCAGTTGACCAGGATGATTGGGGCCTCGGTCCGCATGCCGCTTTCATGCAGGGCATGGAGGATTTCCAGCCCCGCCAGCACGCCATAGGGGCCGTCGAACTTGCCGCCGGTGGGCTGGGTGTCCAGATGGCTGCCGATCAGCACGGGCGGGCGGGACGGGTCGCGCCCCTCTGCCCGCAGGGCCATGTTGCCGAGGCGATCGACGCTGAGCGTCAGCCCGATCTCACGCCCCCAATCGGCCAGAAGCTGCCGCGCCTGCCCGTCCAGCGCGGACAGGGCAGGGCGGTTGTTGCCGCCCTCGGGCGTGGCGCCGATCCGCGCCATCGCCATCAGCCTGTCCCACAACCGGTCAGGCGAGAGCGGCAGGTTCATCACACGACCTCCGCCGTGGCCAGCACCGCGTCGGCCAGCACCTTCAGCCCGGCCTCGGCCCATTCGGGGGTGATGCTCTCGGCCTCGTTGTGGGAAAGGCCGCCGTGGCAGGGCGTGAAGATCATCACGGTCGGCACATGGCGGGCCATGTACACCGCGTCATGCCCGATGCCGGTCGGCATGGTCTTGAACTTCAGCCCGCGCGCCTTGGCCGATTCCTGGCAATGCGCCACCAGCTTCGCGTCGAAGGGCGTGAGCGGGCTGTACCAGAAATCCTTCACCTCGAAGCCCAGGCCGCGCTCCGCACCGATGGCCGCCGCCGCGTCGCGCAGCTTCTGCGCCATCAGGTCCAGCGCCGGGGCGTCGGAATGGCGGGTGTCGACGCTGAACCACACATCATCGGGCGCCACGTTGCGCGAGGATGGGTGGATGCGCATCTGCCCCACCGTGGCGCGACCGGGTTCGCCATCGGGCGCCAGGGTCGTCAGCGCGATCTCCTCCAGCGCCGAGATCAGCTTGGCGGCGCCCATCAGCGCATCCTTGCGGCCCGCCATGGGGCTGCCGCCATGGGCGTTTTCGCCGGTGACGACCACTTCCAGCCAGTTCTGGCACAGGGCGCGGTCCACCACGCCCAGCTCCAGCCCCTCATCCTCCAGGATCTTGCCCTGTTCGATGTGCAGTTCGAAATAGGCGGCGCAGTCGCGCAGCATGGTGGGGTCCGCCTCGCCGCGCCAGCCGATGGCCTCCAGCTCCGTGCCGAAGACCGCGCCTTCCTGGTCCTGCTTGGCCAGGATCTCCTCCTCGGTGAAGACGCCCATCGCCACGCCGCTGCCCATCATGGGGGGCGCGAAGCGGGCGCCTTCCTCATTGGTCCAGTTGATCAGCAGCAGGGGGGCGCGGGTCTGGATGCCGGCCTCATGCACCGCACGCATCAGCTCAAGCCCGGCCAGCACGCCCAGCACGCCGTCGAACTTGCCGCCGGTGGGCTGGGTGTCCAGGTGGCTGCCGAAGGCGATGGGCTTCGCCTTCGGGTCGGTGCCTTCGCGCCGCAGCATCATGTTGCCGATGCGGTCAACCGTCAGGGTGCAGCCTGCCTGCTGCGCCCAGCGCGCCAGCAGGTGGCGGCCCTGGTTGTCCACCTCCGTCAGGGTCTGGCGATTGCTGCCGCCCTTCGCGGTGCCGCCGATTTTCGCCATTTCCATCAGGCTGTCCCACAGGCGGGCGCCGGACAGGGGAAGGTTGCTCGTGCTCACAGCTTTTCCACTCCACACCATTCGGCCATGGCGAGGGCAATGGCGCGGGTCACGCCATGGATGCTCTCCACGCCGACATTCTCATCGATGCCGTGAATGTCCACGGCGTCAGGGCCGAACACGGCGGCCGGGATACCCTGTTCCAGCACGAAGTGCCGGGCATCGGTCAGGCCCCGGCACTTGTATTCGCGCAGCTCCCGGCCCGTGGCCTCGGCGAAGGCGCGCTGAGACAGCTTGAAGATCTCGGCGCCCTGGTCGAACACGCAGGGCTCGGCCATGAAGCCGCGGAAGTCCACGCGCACCTTGCAGCCCTTCAGGCGCGGGTCCTCGGCGGCCACGGCCACCAGTCGCTCGATGTCCGCCTTGGTGCGGGCCGCGCTGTAGCCCATCATCACGCCCACCCGCAGCCCGATGCGGCAGCGCGTGGCGACGGAGCTGTTCCACTCCCCGCCCTCGATGGTGCCGAGGTTGACGTTCACCGGGTGGTTCACCCCGTGGAAGCTCGGGTGGATGTTCTCGGCGCGGTTGCGCTCGCTTTCGTAGTCACGGAATGCATCGGCGATCACGTTCGCGGCCTCGATCGCGTTCACGCCGTCATGCTTCTGGCTGACATGGGCGGGCTTGCCGCTGACCGTCACCCAGGCCCAGACCACGCCGACCTCGGTGGTCATGATGGTTTCCATGCCCGGGCCGGGTTCGGGGATGATCACGGCATCGCATTTCGGCAGGGCCAGCATGCAGGCGGCGGCGCCGTTGCCGGTGCATTCCTCCTCGATCACCGCCTGCAGCTGCACTTCGGCCGCGGGTTGCAGGCCCGCGCGCTGCAGGGCGGCGAAGGCCGTCAGATAGCTGGCGATGCCGGCCTTCATGTCGCCCGCGCCGCGCCCATAGACGCGCCCGTCGCGGATCACGGGCTGATAGGGCGGGGTCTCCCACATGTCGGCGGCACCCTCGGGCACCACGTCCACATGGCCCTGCAGCACCAGGGAGCGCCCGCGCTTCTCGCGCGGGGTATGGATGGCCACCACATTGTCCCGCCCCTCATAGGGAACCAGCGGCGGGGACCAGATGGGGGCGTCCGTCGGCACGGTCGGGATGCGCCGAGGCACCAGGCCCAGCGCCTGGTACTGCCGGGCCATCTCGTCCAGTGCCGAGGCCTCATTGCCCAGCGTGCTGGGGCAGCGGACCAGGCGGAACAGGGTGTCCAGGGTGGCGGACTGCAACTCGTCGCAGGCGGCCAGGATGGCGCGCTTGGCGCCGGGGTCGATCGTAACGCTCATGACAAGCGGGAGTATGGCGCCCGCCGCCACGGGTGCTAGCCTCCCTCCCCATGAAAGCATTCGCCCATCCCGACGAGGCGCTGCATGCGCCGCAATTCTTCCTCACCCGTGGTCGTTTGCGCGGCAATTTCGAGATCCCGGCCCGGGCGGCCAGCCTGCGGCAGGGGCTTGCCTCGCTGGGGCTCGCGCCCGAGGCGCCGGCCATGGGCACGGCGGTGGACGCGGCGCGGCTGCACGACCCCGACTATATCGCCTTCCTGGCCGAGGCCGCGGAGAAATGGGCCGAACTGCTGGACCCCGGCCCGGAGGTGGTGCCGAACATCCACCCCTCGCCCGAGATGCTGGCCCAGAGCAGCACGAAGCCTGCCCACATCATCTCCCGTGCCGGGGCCTATACGGCCGATACGGCCTGCCCGATCGGGGCGGGCACCTATCAGGCCGCCATGTCGGCCGTGGGCTGCGCGCTGGCAGCGGCCGAGGTCGCGGTGGCCGGCGGCACCGCCTATGCGCTGTGCCGCCCGCCCGGGCACCATGCCTATGCCGCGCGGGCGGGCGGGCATTGCTACATCAACAACTCGGCCCTGGCGGCGCAGCGCCTGCGCGATGCGGGCGCGGCCCGGGTGGCCGTGCTGGACATCGACAGCCACCATGGCAACGGCACGCAGGGCATCTTCTGGGACCGCACGGATGTGCTGACCATCTCGATGCATGGCGATCCGGGGCAGTACTACCCCTGGTATGTGGGCTTCGCCGACGAGGTGGGGGCGGGCGAGAACCTGAACCTGCCGCTGGCCTTCGGCACCGGTGACGAAGGCTGGCTGGAGGCGCTGGGCGTGGGCCTCGCCCGGCTGCGCGCCTTCAAGCCCGACGCGCTGGTGGTGGCGCTGGGCTTCGATGCCTCGGAGCACGAGCCCTTGGCGTCGCTCAAGGTCACGGAGGAAGGCTTTGCCCGCGCGGGTGCCGCGATCTCGGCGCTCGGCCTGCCGACGGCGATCTGCCAGGAGGGCGGCTATGCCGTGGACCATCTTGGCCATCTGCTGGCGCGCTTCCTGGGGGCCTGGAAATGACCCTCTGCCTCGATACCCATATCGACATCCGCTGGCCTGAGCCGCCGGACTGGGCGACCGAGACCAGCATGCTGGTGGACATGCCCAAGATGAAGCGTGGCGGCATGTCTGCCGCTGTGTTCATCGCCTATGTGCCCCAGGGCAAGCGCGATGCGGGCAACCATGCCCAGGCGGGCGCGCGGGCCGAGGCCATGCTGCGCCACATCCGCGCGCGCGGCGAGGCACCGGGCGCGCGCTTCTGCGCCACGCCCGATGAGGTCGAGGCGGCCTATGCCGCCGGCGACACTGCGGTGCTCTCGGCGGTCGAGAACGGCTTCGCCATGGGCCATGACCTGTCCCGGCTGGCGCTGTGGCGCGGGCTGGGCGCGCTGTACCTGACCATGACGCATGACGGGCACAACGACCTGTCGGACAGCGCGCGCCCCAAGCCCGCGCTGGGCGACGCCCCGCAGGAACATGGCGGGCTGTCGGCCCTGGGCGAGCAGGCGGTGGCTGAGATGAACCGCATCGGCCTGATGGTGGATGTCAGCCACACCTCGCGCGCCGCGATGCTGCGCCTGGCTGAGTTGAGCCGCACCCCGGTGGTGGCCACCCACACCGCCTGCACCGCGCTGTGCCCGCACCCGCGCGGCATCGACGACGAGCAGCTGGACGCGCTGCGCGCCTGCGGGGGGCTTGCGCAGATCACGGCCGTGCCCGCCTTCCTGAAACAGCCGCCGGCAGGCGAACCCTCCCGCGCCGGGGTGTCGGAAATGGCGGACCACATCGACCATGCGGTGCGGCGCATCGGCCTCGACCACGTCGGCATCAGCAGCGATTTCGATGGCGGCGGCGCCGTGCATGGCTGGGCCAATGCCGCCGAAACCCAGGGCCTGACCGAGGAACTTCGCCAGCGCGGCTATGGCGAGCGGGAGATCGGGCTGCTCTGGAGCGGCAATTTCCTGCGGGTGTGGCGGCAGGTGCTCAGGGGTTGTTAACCATGGGCGGCCAGGATCGGGCCATGCGAAGCATTCTCCCCGCCCTGCCGCCGACCCTGATGCTGATGGCCTGCGCGGCGCTGGCTGCGCTGGTCTAGCGTTTCAGCCCCAGCCGCGTCTCGCGGTGCCAGATATACAGGCCGCAGGCCACCAGCACGGCCATGCCCACGGCATCGCGCGCATCCGGCACCTCGCCCCAGAAGATCAGCCCCATGGCAGTGGTCCAGATGATGCCCGAATATTCGAAGGGCGCGACCACGGTGGTATCCCCGCTGCGATAGGCCGCCGTCATGAACAGCTGCGCGACCCCCGAGACGGCACCCACCCCCGCCAGCAGCAGCCATTGCGTGGGCGTGGGCCATACCCAGCCGGGAATGGCCACCACCAGCGACATGGCGGTGCAGTAGATCGCGAACCAGCTGACGATCGTCACCCCGGGCTCGCCTGATTCGCCCATGCGGCGGATGCTGATCATGGCCATTGCCCAGCCCACCGCGCCCAGCAGCACGATGGCCGAGGCCACCCAATCCTCGCCCAGGGTTTCCCACGGCCGCAGCATCAGCAGCACGCCGCCGAACCCCACCAGCACGGCCGACAGGCGGCGGATGCCCACCTTTTCACCCAGCAGCGGCACGGACAGCAGCGTGAGGAACAGGGGCATGGTGAAGCCCAGCGCCGTCACATTGGCCAGCGGCAGGCGGGTATAGCCGTAATAGACGGTGACCATCCCCACCAACCCCCAGATGGCGCGCCAGAAATGGCCCATCGGGTTGCCGGTGCGCAGCATGCCGAGGCCGCCCTCGCGCATCAGCAGCACCAGCATCACCGGCATGGCGAACACCGAACGGAACAGCACCACCTGCGCCAGCGGGATGGCGCCATCCAGCGTCTTCACGCAGGCGGCGGCCAGCGCATAGGTCAGGGCGGCGGCCAGCACGCAGGATATGGCGCGGCGGCGCGCTTCGGGAATGTTGTCGGTTGGGCTCATGGACGGGCGATGGAGCCCAGGTTACGGTTCCCGCCGCATGATGGCCAGACCCCCGAAAGCTCCGCTGATCGCCCCGTACCCGGGCCTTGAGATCCGTGAGGACAGCATCGCCTATTCCGGCCGCTTCGCGATGCAGATCGTCCGCTTCACCTATGAGCGCTTCGACGGCAGCCGCTCGGGCGAGCTGACCTGGGAGCTGTGGCGGCGCGGTGCCGCCGTGGTCGTGCTGCCCTATGACCCCTGGGCCGACAGCATCGCCCTGATCGAGCAGTTCCGCCTGCCGGCCCATGCCGCGGGCTTCGACCCCATCATGAAGGAATGCGTGGCGGGGCTGTGCGAGCCCGGAGAGGACATCGAGGTCAGCGCGCGTCGCGAGGTGCGCGAGGAATCGGGCCTGGAGCCCGACCTGTTGGAGCCCATCGGCAAGTTCATGCTGATGCAGGGCGGCTGCGACGAGAGCGTCCAGCTCTATTGCGCCCGCGTCCGCCTGCCGGAACCTGGCGCGGCCGGAACCTACGGCCTGGCCGAGGAAAACGAGGATATCCGCGTCACGGTGCTGACCGCTGACGAGGCTTTCGCGCTGCTGGATTCCGGGGGCATCCAGAACGCGACCGGCGCGCTGGCCCTGTACTGGCTGCGCCATCATCGCCCCCGCCTGAGAGAGGAATGGACCCGCCCATGACCCGCCTGATCTTCCGCGACGACGCCTATCTGCGGGAGGCCCCGGCCACCGTGCTGGCGGTATCGGAGGCGGGCGTGGAGCTGGATGCGAGCCTGTTCTACGCCCAGGGCGGCGGCCAGCCGGGTGATACCGGCAGCCTCGTCTGGGATGGCGGGGAGATGGCGATCGCCAACACCGTGAAGGGCGAGGGCGAGACCGTCCTGCTGAAGCCCGCCGAGGGCGCCGCCACGCCCCCCGTGGGCGCCGCCGTGACCCAGCGCCTGGATTGGGACCGCCGGCTGCGTCACATGCGCATGCACACATCCATGCATCTGCTGTGCAGCCTGATCAAAGGTGCTGGCGTGACCGGCGGGCAGATCGGTGCCGACCGCTCCCGCCTGGACTTCGACCTGGCCGAGCCGCCCACCAAGGAATGGCTGACCGAGCAGCTGAACGCGCTGATCGCGGGCAACCACCCGATCACGACCAGCTGGATCACCGGCGAGGAGCTGGATGCCAACCCCGGGCTGGTGCGCACCATGTCGGTGCAGCCGCCGCGCTCGGGCGGCAAGGTGCGGCTGGTCCGCATCGGGGCCGAGGAGAACCCTGTCGATCTGCAGCCCTGCGGCGGCACGCATGTGGCGGCCACGGGCGAGATCGGCCGCGTCGCGGTGACGAAGCTCGAAAACAAAGGCAAACAGAATCGCCGCGTCTATCTGGTGCTGGAGGAAGGCTGAACATGGATAATCTGGTCTCCACCGCCTGGCTCGCCGAGAATCTCGGCAAGCCGGGGGTGCTGGTGTTCGACACCACGAAATACCTGCCGAACGAGCCCTTTGACGGAAAGACGAAGTTCCGCGAGGCGCATATCCCCGGCGCCCGCTTCTTCGACATCGACGAGGTGGCCGACCCCGACGCGAGCCTGCCGCACATGGCGCCGACCGCGGCCCGCTTCGAGAAGCTGATAGTCAGGCTCGGCGTCAGCAACGACAGCACGGTCGTGTTCTATGACCAGAAGGGCGCGCAGAGCAGCCCGCGCGGCTGGTGGCTGATGCGGCTGTTCGGCCACAAGAATGCTGCGGTGCTCGACGGCGGCCTGCCGGCCTGGACGCGCGAGAGCCGGCCGGTCGAGAGCGGCGAACCCGCGCCCGCCGCCGCCGGCACCTATGTGGCGGACTTCATCGCCGGCCGCATCAAGGGCATCGGCGACATCAAGAACATCATCGCCGACGGTTCCGCGCTGATCCTGGATGCGCGTTCCAAGGGCCGCTTCGACGGCACGGCGGCTGAACCCCGCCCGGGCCTGCCCTCCGGCCACATGCCGGGTGCGGCGAACGTGCCGTTCAATGAGCTGTTCAATGCCGATGGCCTGATGCTGCCCGCGGCCGAACTGCGCGCGCGCTTCGAGAAGGCGGGCGTGGACGGCAAGCGGCCGCTCGTCACCTCCTGCGGCACGGGTGTCACCGCCTGCGTGGTCGCCCTCGGCCTGGTGCAGGCCGGGCTGCCCGAGCCCTCCATCTATGACGGCAGCTGGACCGAATGGGCCGGCCGCCCCGAAACGCCCAAGGAAAACAGCTAGCCATGGCCAGCAACCAGTACAAGTTCGACACGCGCCTGTCCCACATGGCGCGCCCGCACATCCGCACCCATGGCTTCGTGAACATGGGCGTGCATCGCGGCTCCACCGTGCTGTACCCGGATTGCGCCACGCGCGCCGAGGGTCCGAAGCACCGCTACGAGCAGTGGATGAGCTACGGCACCGGCGGCGGCCCGACCCATTTCGAGCTGGAGAACGCCATCGCCGAGATCGAGGGCGGCACCCATTGCACCATCGTGGGCACCGGCCTCGCGGCCATCGCCGTGCCGCTCATGGCCTATCTCAAGGCCGGCGACCACATGCTGATGCCGGACAGCGTCTATGGCCCGGGCCGCAACATCGCGACCAAGATGCTGGCGGGTTTCGGCGTCGAGACCACCTTCTATGACCCGCAGGTGGATGAGGCCGGCATCACGGCGCTGCTGCGCGAAAACACCCGCGTGGTCTATACCGAGAGCCCCGGCAGCCACACCTTCGAGCTGCAGGACATCCCGGCCATCGCGCGCGCCGCCCATAAGCGCGGCGCCTGCGTGATGATGGACAACACCTGGGGCATCCATCACTTCCAGCCCTTCCAGCATGGCGTCGATGTCTCGATCCAGGCGCTGACCAAGTATGTGGGCGGCCATTCGGACATCCTGCTGGGCTCCTGCACCGTCAACAGCCGGGAGCACTGGGAAAAGGTGCGCGAAAGCGCGCTGCTGCTGGGTGCCTATGCCTCGCCGGACGATGTGTGGCTCGCGCTGCGCGGTTTGCGCACCATGGGCGTGCGGCTGAAGCACCAGGAACAGGCGGGCCTGGAGATCGCGCGCTGGCTGGAACAGCAGCCGCAGGTGCTTCAGGTGGTGCATCCGGCCCTGCCGAGCCACCCGCAGCATGAACTGTTCAAGCGCGACTTCACCGGCGGCTGCAGCCTGTTCGGCGTGGTGTTCCAGCCGAACTACAGCCTGGAGGACGCCTATCGCTTCGTGGAGGCGACGACGCTGTTCGGCATCGGCGCCAGCTGGGGCGGCTACGAGTCCCTCGCCCTGCCGACCACGGGTTTCCTGACCCGCACGGCGGGCACCGGCACCTTCGGCGGGCCGATGATCCGGCTGCATATCGGGCTTGAGGATGTGGGCGATCTCAAGACCGACCTGCTCCGGGGCCTGGCGGCACTCGGATAAGGAAAGGGGGCCGAAAGGCCCCCTTTTTCATGCGTCCGGCGAGATGTTGTAGCGCCTGATCAGGGTGCCCCACCGCTCGGCCTCGGCGGCGATGAAGGTGCGGAAGGCATCCGGCCCCTGCGCCGTCACCTGGAAGCCCGCGGCCTCCAGGCGCTGGCGGCCCTCGGGCGAGGTGATCACCCGCTGGGTGATCTCGTACAGCCGCTGGGCGCGCTCGGCCGGGATGCTGCTGGGCGCGATCAGGCCGGACCAAGCATAGCTCGCGGCATCCGGCATGCCGGCTTCGGCCAGGGTCGGCACGTCCGGCAGGGTCGTCACGCGCTCGTCGCCCGTGCAGACCAGCGCCTTCAGCTGGCCCTCACGCACCGGGGACAGCACGGCGGAAACGATCACCACCATGGCCTGGATCCGCCCGGCCACCAGGTCCACCGTCGCCTGGGCGAAGCCGCGATAGGGCACATGCACCATGTCCAGATCGCCGCGCGCCACCAGGTCCATCATGCCCAGATGCGCGCCCGACCCGGCACCGACCGAGCCATAGGACAGCTTGCCCGGGTTCGCCTTGGCATAGGCCATGAACTCGGCCAGCGTGCCGGCGGGCACGGAGGGGTGCACGACCAGCACCTGCGCGGTGCGCACCATCAGGCAGATCGGCGTCAGGTCGCGGGCCGGGTTGTAGGGCAGGTTGGGGAACAGGGCGGGGGCGGTCGCCAGCGGCCCGTTGATGGAAATGCCCAGCGTATGGCCGTCCGTCGCCTTGGCCACGGCATCGGTGCCGATATTGCCGCCGGCGCCCGGGCGGTTGTCCACCACGCAGGGCTGGCCCAGCACCTCGGCGAAGGCGGGGGAGATGACGCGGGCCGTCAGGTCGGGGGTCGAGCCGCCCGGAAACGGCACGATGATCCGCACCGGCCGGTCGGGCCAGGAGGCCTGGGCGAGCGCGGGAAGGGGCAGGGCAGGGGCGCCCAGCAGGGACAGGGCCGTTCGGCGGCCGATCTTGTGCGTGATCATGGCCCCCGCCCTGTATCAGATATTCACGCGCCCGTCGTTATCGCCTCGACGATCCGCCATGCGCGTTCGGTGCCATCCGGTGCGCGCGTGACGAGAACCTCTCCGGGGCGGGAGATTCCGGGGAACTGGATCGATTCGAGGGCGGCGTCGTCCAGCCCATGCCCCTCATCGGCCAGGCGCAGGCACCAGCCGCCGAAATCGGGGTCGTGCTCGATGTCGCCGTACTGGGTCGGGGCGTCGGGCGGGTTCAGCGAGGCACCCCAGTCGGAGTGGCGCGCGGTCCAGGCCTCGGCGTCGGGCTGGCCGTTCGCGCCCGTCTCGAGGCTCAGGCTCAGGCGCCAGCGGCTGTCACCCATCGGCAGGCCGGGGGCAGAGAGCAGGGTCAGGGTCAGGCGTTGCATGTTGGCATCCTAACGCATGATGCGGTGCAAGGTTGTGTGTTCCGCGCTGGACAGAAGGCCAGAGCCTGCGCCACATGCGCGAATGTCACGCCCACCTTCCCGTCCCGGTCAGCAGCGCCCGTCCAAGGGCCGCCCCCCGCAAGAGCGCGGACCGCACCAGCCCCGTGAGGGCCGCGACCCCCGCCCCGCCCGCCCCGAGCGCGACGGCGCACCCGCCCGCGGGGGCCAGCCCGACCGCCGTTTCGACCGTCAGGGGCGCACACCCGCCCCCATGGCCGCCGAATCGACGCCGCGCGGCACCTACTGGCTGCACGCCATCCATCCGGTGCAGGCCGCCCTCACCAACCCGGCCCGCCGCATCCGCCGCCTGCTGCTGACGGCAGATGCCCATGCCGCGCTGGTCAAGCTGGTGCCGCTGCCCTGGTCCGTGGTGCCGGAGCAGGTGGACAAGGCCCATCTGTCGAGCTTCCTGCCCGAGGACGCCGTGCACCAGGGCGCCGCCGCCCTGGTCGAGCCCCTGGCCGAACCCGACTGGGACGCTGCGATCGAGCGCAACCAGGGCCCCGTGCTGGTGCTGGACCAGGTGACGGACCCGCGCAATGTGGGTGCCATCCTGCGCTCGGCGGCCGCCTTCGGTGCCGCCTGCGTCATCATGCAGGACCGCCACGCGCCCCCCGAGACCGGCGCGCTGGCCCGCGCCGCCTCGGGCGCGCTGGAGCTGGTGCCGGTGCTGCGCGAGGTGAATCTGGCCCGCGCGCTGGAAGCCCTGAAGAAGGCCGGCTTCTGGGTGATGGGCCTGGATGGCGACGGGGCGCAGACCCTGGCCGCCGCCGCCCCGCAGGACCGCCGCGTGGCGCTGGTGCTGGGTGCCGAGGGCGACGGCATGCGCCGCCTGACGCGTGAGGCCTGCGACGAGATCTGCCGCCTGCCGATCAGCCCGGATGTAGAGAGCCTGAACGTCTCCGCCGCCGCCTCGGTCGCGCTGTATGAGTTCGGGAGGAACAAGTGATGGCAGATGCGCTCGACGCGATCCTGGCCGCGCGGCTGAGCAAGCAGGTGCTGGCGCCGCTGGGCAAGAAGCTGGCGCCGAAGAACCTGGAAGCGGCCTATGCGCTGCAGCTGCGCGTGGCGAAGGCCACGGGCGCGTTTCCGCCGGCCGGCTTCAAGATCGGCGCGACCACCAAGGTCATGCAGGACTATCTGGGCCTGTCCGGCCCCGCGGCTGGCTTCGTGCCGCCCGGCACGCCGCAGGCCAGCGGGGCGAAATTCCGCTTCGCGGATTTCCTGGGTGTCGGCGTCGAATGCGAGGTGGCGGTGCGGCTTGGCCGGGACGTTCCGGCCGGGCCGACCACGGCGCGGAAGATAGAGGCCGCCGTCCAGGACGTGATGGCCGCCATCGAGATCGTCGAGAAACGCTATGGCGACCTGAAGGAGCTCGGCACCCCCACGCTGGTGGCCGACCAGGTGTTCCATGCGGGCGGCGTGCTGGCGCGCCCGCCCAAGGACTGGCGCCAGATCGACCTGGGCGCCATGCGCGGCGAGATGTTTATCGACGGCGCCTCGCGCGGCGGCGGCCATGGGCGCGACCTGCTGGGCCACCCGATGGAAGCCTTGGCGTGGCTGGCCGATTCGGGTGGCGCCCACGCCTTCGGCGGGCTGAAGAAGGGGCAGGTCGTCTGGCTTGGTTCCGTCATTCCGCCGCTGTGGCTGGACGGCCCCTGCCATGTGGAGGCCCGCTTCGAGGGGCTCGGCAGCGCGGAGCTTACCTTCTCTTAACCCGGAGATGGCATGAATCGGGTGGGGCCAGCTTGGGCCCGGACAACTCGCCAGGACGGCGCGCGCAGCTAGAGGCACCATGCCGTCCAACAAGCCACCATCCACCAAGACCGGGGCCCGAAACGGGTCCGTCTTTCAGCCGCTCAGCCAGACGAGGCAGGAGTGGCACTCGATCCCCGAGGAACTTCAGATCGTCCTGGCGCGCGAGGCCATGCGCCGCGCGGCCGCGACGCTGGCCGAACAGGCCGAGCTGCTGGCCTTCGAGATGGAGGAGGGCACGCTGCTGGACCGCGGCGGCCCCGATGCGCTGAGGCTGTTCGCCTCCATCGTGCGGGCGACCAACGCGGATACCTTGGGGCCGGTAGGCCACGCCTAGCCCCGCGCGGCCAGCGCCACCCCTGAAACGGTCAAGATGAGGGCCGCGATCTGGCGCGGCCCGAAGGGCTCGCCCAGGAACAGGGCGGCCCCGGCGACGCCGAACATGGGCGCCATCATGGTGCCCAGAGAGGCGAGGTTGGCGGGCACACGCTTCACCGCCTCGAACCAGGCCAGATAGGCGAGGCCCAGCGGCATCACCGTCATCCAGGCGAACAGCGCCCAGGCCCGCCACGATGCCTCGGCCCATTGCGGGCTTTCCAGCAACAGCGCGATCGGGATCAGCGGCAGGCCGCCGATGCCCACCTGCCAGGCCGTCATCGCCACGGGCGGCAGGCGCAGCGGCAGGCGCTTGCCCAGCACCGTGCCCAGCCCGAAGCAGAAGCCCGCCGTGATGACCGAGAGAATGCCCGGCAGCTTGGCGAAGCCCACGTCGAAACGCTGCCCCGCGAACAGGATCGCGACGCCGGTAAAGCAGATCACCATCGCCAGCACGCGGCGCCAGCCCGGGCGTTCCCCCAACACCGGCCAGGCCAGCAGCACGGTGAAGATGGGCGCGGTGTAGGTCACGATGCTGGCCTCGCTGGAAGGCAGCCAGACCAGCCCGATGGTGGCGAAGCCCATCCAGGCCGAGACATTCAGCAGCGCCGCCAGCACGAGGCGCCCGCGCTGACCAGGGGGCACATACAGGCTCTGCCCCAGGGCGCGGGCCATGCCGGCCAGCAGCATGGCGGCGACGCAGCAGCCCAGCGCCCGGATGCTCATGGGCGGCAATTCGCGCAGCAGCACCTTCAGCAGCGGCCAATTGGTGCCCCAGCCGGCGGCAGAGACCACCAGCAGCGCCAGCCCTACGGCGCGAGTAGATGGCACTCGGCACCCCCGACCAGTGGCGGTGCCTCGGTGGAGCAGCGCGGAATGGCGACAGGGCAGCGCGGGTGGAAGCGGCAGCCGGTCGGCACGTTGGACGGGTCGGGCATGGTGTCGCCCAGCCCCACATCGGGAACGCCCAGCCCCGGCTCCGGCGTCAGCACGGAGGCGAGCAGCGCGCGGGTATAGGGATGGCGCGGGGCGGCGAACAGCTCGGCCGCCGGCGCGCGCTCCACGAAGCGGCCGAGATACATGACCGCCACCTCGTCCGCGACGTGCTCGACCACCGCGAGGTTGTGCGAGATGAACAGGGTGGTGATGCCCAGGTCCCGCCGCAGCTCGGCCAGCAGGTTCAGGATCTGCGCCTGCACCGAGACGTCGAGCGCCGAGGTCGGCTCATCGCACAGCAGGATGCGCGGGCGCAGCACCAGGGCGCGGGCGATGGCCACGCGCTGCCGCTGCCCGCCCGAGAGCTGGGCGGGGTAGCGCCCGGCCATCTCGGCCGAAATGCCCACCCGTTCCAGCATGGCCAGGGACTGCGCGCGGATCTCGGCCGAGGAGAGCCCGCCTTGGGCCACCAGCGGCATGGCCACCACATCCAGCACCCGCCGGCGCGGATTCAGGGAGGAGAACGGGTCCTGGAACACCGGCTGGATCAGCTTCGCGCGCTCCCGCCGGCCGAGGGCCATCAGCGACTGGCCGGCGACGCGCACCTCGCCTTCGCTCGGCGCCAGCAGGCCCAGGATCAGCTTGGCGAGGGTGGATTTGCCGCAGCCCGATTCGCCCACGATGCCGAGCGTCGCGCCCTCAGGCAGCGCCAGGTCGATGCCGTCCACCGCCCGCACCTCGCGCGGCTTGCCGAACAGGCCCTGCTTCACATGGAACCGCTTCGACAGGTTCCGGATCTCGATGGCGGGCGTCATTGGGCAAGCACGCAACGGCAGAGGTGGTTGTCGCCGGTCAGCGGGATCTCGTTCTCGCAGGCCGGTTGGGCGAAGCCGCAGCGGCTGCGGAAGCCGCAACCGCGGAAATCCTCCGTCAGCTTCGGCACCATGCCGGGGATGGTGCCCAGCTGCGAGCCCGGCGGCAGCTTGCCCGGCACCGGCAGGCAATCCAGCAGGCCGCGCGTGTAGGGGTGCTGGGGGTTGGCGAACAGCTCGGCCGTGGGCGCGCTCTCCACCACCTGGCCCGCATACATCACCGAAACCCGGGTGGCGACGCGCGCCACCACGCCCAGATCATGGGTGATCAGCATCAGCCCCAGCCCGAGTTCGGACTGCAACTGCGCCAGCAGCCGCAGGATCTGCGCCTGGATGGTGACGTCGAGCGCCGTAGTCGGTTCATCCGCGATCAGCAGCTCGGGGTCGTTCATCAGCGCCATGGCGATCATGACGCGCTGGCGCAGCCCACCCGAAAGCTGGTGCGGAAACTGGCCGAGCCTGAGGCCCGGGGCGGTGATGCCGACCTTGGCCAGCAGTTCCTCCGCGCGTTCCAGCGCGGCGCGGCGGCTGCCGCCCTTGTGGCGGGTGCGCACCTCGGCCATCTGCGACCCCACCGTATAGGCCGGGTTCAGGCTGGTCATCGGCTCCTGGAAGATCATCGCCATCCGGTCGCCGCGCAGGCGGGACAGCTGGCGCTCGCTCATGGGCTGCAGGTCGATGCCGTCGAAGGCCATGCGGCCGGCACGTCGCTGCGCACCCTTGGCCAGCAGCCCCATCACGGCGAGCGACGTCACGGACTTGCCGCAGCCGCTCTCGCCCACGATGCAGTGGGTCTCGCCGCGTTCCACCACGATGTCGGCGCCGCGGACGGCGGCCGTCGCGCCGAAGCGGACATGCAGGTCGCGTATTTCGAGCAGGCTCATCGCGAATCCCCCACCAGGTCGCGCAGGCCGTCGCCCAGCAGGTTGATGGCCAGCACCAGCACGAACAGCGCGATGCCGGGAATCCAGATGACCCAGGCCGAGAAGAACATGAAGTCGCGCCCCTCCGCGATCATCAGCCCCCAGCTGGGCAGGGGCGGCGGCACGCCGAGGCCGAGGAAGGAGAGCGCCGCCTCCAGCAGGATGGCCAGCGCCATTTCCAGCGTGGCGACCACGGCCAGATGCGACAGGATGTTGGGCAGCACTTCCGAGATCAGGATGCGCGGCGTGGAACACCCCGCCGCCCAGGCCGCCGAGACATAATCCAGCCCGCGCACCTGCATGGTGGTGCTGCGCGCGACCACCGCGAAGCGGTCCCACAACAGCAGCCCCAGCACCAGCACCACCAGCACGGCCGAGGAGCCCAGCAGCCCCACCACGGCGAGTGCCACCAGTACCACCGGAATCGCCAGGCGCGTGGTGATCAGGAACAGCACCACATCATCCACCCGCCCGCCGAAGAAGCCGCCCAGAATGCCCATGGTGATGCCGATCACGCCCGAGACGATGACGGTCAGCACGCCGATGATGAGCGACACCCGCGCGCCGTAGAGCAGCCGCGCCAGGTAGTCGCGGCCCAGCTGGTCGGTGCCCAGCAGGTGGTCGGGGTTGGCGCCCTCCATCCAGAACGGCACCGACAGGCGGATATCCAGGTTCTGGGCATAGGGGTCGTGGCTGGTCAGCAGCGGCGCGAAGATGGCGGCCAGCGTGATCAGGCCGAGGATCGCGATCCCCAGATACAGTCCTGCCTTTTTCATCCGCGCAGCCTCGGGTCCAGCAGGGCATTCAGCATGTCGGCGGCCAGCGTCAGGCCCACATAGATCACGGCCAGCACCAGCACCACGGCCTGCACCACGGGGAAGTCGTTCTTGGTGATGCTCTCCCATGCCAGGAAGCCCACGCCGTGCAGGGCGAACACGCTCTCGATCACGATGGAGCCGCCCAGCATGAAGCCCAGCTGCACCGAGGCGATGGACACCACCGGCAGCGCCGCGTTGCGCAGCGCGTGCTTGAACAGGATGGAGAAGCGAGACAGCCCCTTCGCCCGCGCCGTGCGGATGTAGTCGGACCCCAGCGCCTGGATCATGCCCGAGCGCGTGAGCCGCGTCAGCGCCGGGATGGCGGAGAAGGCCAGCACCGCGCCCGGCATCACGTAATGCTCCCAGCTGCCGGTGCCCGAGACGGGAAGCCAGCCCAGCTGCAGCCCGAAGAAGATCATCATGATCAGGCCGATCCAGAAGCCGGGCATGGCCTGGCCCAGCATCGCGATCAGCTGCACCACCCGGTCCACCCAGGTGTTTTCCCGCACCGCCGCCAGGATTCCCATCGGGATGGAGACCACCAGCGCGATGGACAGCCCCACCAGCCCGAGGGTGAGCGTGACCGGCATGCGTTCCAGGATCAGGTCCGACACGCGCGCGCGGAAGAAGAAGCTCTCGCCGAAATCACCGACGGCGGCGCGGCTGACCCAGGCGAAGAACTGTTCCAGCAGCGGCCGGTCCAGGCCGTAGGAGCGGCGGACCAGCTCGATATCCTCCTGCGTGGCCGAGGGGCCGGCGATGGAGATGGCGAGGTCGCCCGACAATCTTGTCAGTGTGAAGGCGAGGGTCAGCACCGTCAGGCTGACCAGCGCGGCGAGCACGAGGCGGCGGAGCACGAAATTGACCATTGGTGAACAGCTAACAGGCATCGCCGCGCCGTGGCTAGTGCATGGCTTTATGGTGGATCGCGGGCTTCCGTGCAGGCTGCCCGCAAACTAGGCTCCCAGGCATGGAAACGTGCCGAACACTGGAAGGCCTGCGGGCCGCCACCGCGAAACTGCGTGCAGAGGGCAGGCGCATCGCCCTGGTGCCTACCATGGGCGCGCTGCATGACGGGCACATCGCCCTGGTGGCCGCCGCGCGCGAGCACGCCGATGCGGTCATCACCTCGATCTTCGTGAACCCGCTGCAGTTCAACCCGAATGAGGATCTCAGCCGCTATCCGCGCGACGAGCAGGGCGACCTGGCCAAGCTGCGCGCCGCGGGCTGCGACATCGCCTGGCTGCCGGAGGTGAAGGTGATGTACCCGCCGGGTGCCGCGACCGTCATCGATGTGGCGGGCCCCACGGCGGGCTGGGAAGGCGATGCGCGGCCCGGTCATTTTCGTGGGGTTGCAACCGTTTGCGCCAAGCTGTTCCTGCAGACGGGCGCGGAGGTCGCGGCCTTCGGCGAGAAGGACTGGCAGCAGCTGCAGGTCGTGACCCGCATGGCGGCGGACCTCGACATCCCGATCCGCATCCTGCCCGTGCCCACCGTGCGTGAGGCCGACGGCATCGCCATGTCCTCCCGCAACCGGTTCCTGACGGATGCCGAGCGCGCCCATGCGCCGCGACTGATCGAGGCGATGCGCCGGGCCGCCGAGGCGATCGCCACCGGCGCGCCGGTCGCCGCAACCCTGGCGGCCGAGACCGAGACGCTGAAGGCCCAGGGTTTCGAACCCGATTACCTGGCCCTGATCGATGGCCCGACCCTGAAGCCGCTGCAGGCCATCAAGCCCGGCCCCATGCGGCTGATTGCGGCGGCCCGGCTCGGCTCCATCCGCCTGTTGGACAACATACCGGTGGGCTGAACCCGCCGCTCTCGGAGGAAACGACAATGAACATCCGCAAATGGCTCGGCGCCCTGATGGCGCTGGGGCTGATCGTGCCGGGGCTGGCGCAGGCGCAGGGCCAGACGGTGCGCGTCATCATCACCTGGGCGCCCGGCGGCACCACGGATTACGTGGCGCGCCTCTATGCGCAGCGCCTGTCGCAGGTCACGGGCAATTCCTTCGTGGTGGAGAACCGCACCGGCGGCAGCGGCGTGGTGGGTTGGGGGGCGGTCGCGCAGGCCCGGCCCGATGGCCATACCATCCTGATCACGGACAATTCCATCGTGACGGTGCCGCCGATGCTGCCCGCGCCGGGCTTCGACGTGCGCGGCCAGTTCGAGCCGGTGGCCGAGCTGGTGGAATATCCCTCCGTGCTGACCGTGCCCGCCAATTTCGAGGCACGGACCATGCAGGACCTGCTGTCGATCGCCCGGACCCGGCCCGACGCCATCAACTACGGCTCCATGGGCAATGGCTCGACCATGCACCTTTATATGGAGGTGTTGCAGGACCTGACGGGCACGCACATGACGCATGTGCCCTATCGCGGGGCGGGGCCCGCCTATCTGGATCTGGTGGCCGGGCGCATCCAGTCGGCGATGGTGGCACCGCCCACCATGCTGTCCGGCATGCAGGGCGGGCAGGTGCGGGCGCTGGCGCTCAGCACCAGCCGGGGCCGGGTGGCGGCCTTCCCGGGCGTGCCGACGATGCGTGAACTCGGCTTCGATTTCGATTTCTCCTTCTGGTACGGCATGTTCGCCCCGCGCGGGCTGGACCCCGCGGTGGCGCAGCGCCTGCGTGACGCCGTCAACCAGGTGAACGCCATGCCCGACGTCCAGGCCCGCTTCGCGGAGCAAGGGGCGGCCCCGATGCCGGGCGACCAGCACGCCCTGGCAAGGCGCGTCGACAGCGAGCTGGAGCGCTGGACGCGCCTGATCCGCGACAAGGACATCCGCCCCTGAAACCTAAGTAGGGCTTAATCCTCTCAGGGCTGTGAAAGGCCCGGGTTCTCTGCCATGGATGCCGGTGGAGAACCCCCTGTGATCTTTGCCAGTTTCGAGTTCCTGTTCCTGTTCCTGCCGCTGTTCTTCGCGGTGTATTTCCTCACGCCCTTCAGGCTGCGGAACTGGCCCATCCTGATCCTCTCCTGGGCCTTCTATGCCTGGTGGCGGGTGGATTTCCTGGCATTGCTGGTGGGCGTCACGCTGTTCACCTTCCTGGTGGCGCAGCGCCTGGATGCGGCCGAGGGCAGGGGGCGGGGCCGTTGGCTGGCCTTCGGGCTGGTCGGCAACCTCAGCGTGCTGGCCTGGTTCAAATACGCCAATTTCGGGGTGCACAGCTTCAACCAGGCCATGGCCGCGCTGGGCCTGGCCACGCTGCCCTGGTCCGAAATCCTGCTGCCGATCGGGCTGTCATTCTATGTGCTGCAATCGGTCAGCTACCTGATCGACGTGTACAGGCGCGACGTGCCGGTCTCTCGCAGCTTCATCAATTACGCGGCCTACAAGGCCATCTTCAGCCAGCTGATCGCGGGCCCCATCGTGCGCTATGCCGAAATCGCGGATGAGCTGAAGGAGCGCGACCACTCCCTGGCGCTGTTCGGCGCCGGCGCGCGGCGCTTCATGGCGGGCTTCGCGATGAAGGTGGTGCTGGCCGACACACTGTCGCCCCTGGTGGATGCGGCCTTCGCCCTGCCGGCGCCGAGCCTGGTGGATGGCTGGGTCGCGGCCTTCGCCTATACGCTGCAGCTGTTCTTCGATTTCGCGGGCTACTCGGCGATGGCCATCGGGCTCGCGCTGATGCTGGGCTTCCACTTCCCGGAGAACTTCGACTGGCCCTACCTGTCGCGCTCCATCCAGGAGTTCTGGCAGCGCTGGCACATGACGCTCAGCCGCTTCCTGCGGGACTATCTGTACATCTCGCTGGGCGGCAACCGGAAAGGGCCGGTGCGCACCTACCTCAACCTGCTGCTGACCATGCTGATCGGCGGCTTCTGGCATGGCGCGAACTGGACCTTCCTGGCCTGGGGCGCCTGGCATGGCGGGCTGCTGGCGCTGCACCGCGCCTGGTCGCGCGCGGGCGGCAGCCTGCCCGGCGTGCTGGCCCTGCCGCTGACGTTGCTGGCCGTCATTCTGGGCTGGGTCGTATTCCGGGCCGAGAACCTGGAGCAGGCCCTGCGCGTCTATGCCGGCATGGCCGGTGCCCATGGCGTGCCGATGTCCGACGCGCTGGCCTGGCAGATCCTGCCCGAGCAGTGGTGGGCCATGGGCCTGGGCGTCGTGCTGTGCATCCTGCCGGGCTTCGGCAGCTTCATCCCCTGGCAGCGGGAGCCGGGCGCGATCCGCGGCATCTGGCGTTTCGGCTGGCAGATCGGCCCGTCCCTGGCCTTCATCCTGGCCGCGGTGCTGCTGTACAGCCGCGCCGCCGTGCCCTTCCTCTATTTCCAGTTCTGAGGCGCCGATGGCCTGGATCGACATCCTTCGCGCGGGCGGCAGGCGGGCGGCGGTGGCCCAGGGGCTGTTCGCCGTTGCCTGGCTCGGCTTCGGCGCCTTCCAGGGTATCGAGGCGCTGAACGGCGCCCCCGCGCGCGAACGCCTGGCGCCCACCTTGAACCGAGAGGCGCTGCTGGCCGGCCGCACGGCGGGTGCCATCAACCATGTCATGGCGCATGAATTGCCGGTGGATGGCTGGCTGCGCATGGCGGGCGGCGCAGTGCGCTACGCGCTCGGCTCCGGCGGGCCGCAGGTCAGCGTCGGCTGCGACGACTGGCTGTACCTGACCGAGGAACTGCGCCCCTGGGACGGCGCGGACGCCGCCATGGCCCGCCGCGTGGCCGGCATCGCGCGCCTGCGCGAAGCCCTGGCCGAGCGCGGCATCCTGCTGCTGGTCACCACCTCCCCCGACAAGGCGCGGGTACACCCCGAGCATCTGTGCGGCGCGCCGCTCTCCCATCAGGCCAGGGGGCGGCACATGGCCTTCCTGGCGGCGGCCGAGGCGCAGGGCCTGCCGGTGGTCGACAGCCTGCCGGTGCTGCGCGCGGCCCGGGTGCGCGGCGATACCTATCTGCGCACCGACAGCCATTGGAACCGCGCGGGGGCCACCGCCGTGGCCGAGGCCATCGCGCGGGCCGCCAGCCCCGGCGCCTTCCGGCATGAGGAAGGCTTCCGCCGCATCGAGCCGCCGGCCGCCGAGCATGCGGGCGACCTGCTGCGGCTGATGAGCCTCGACACCGCCCCCGACTGGCTGCGCCCGCTGGCCGATACCTATTCCGCCACCAGCGTCCAGGCGCCGGAGGCCGAGGGCGGGCTGCTGGATGAGGCGCCGGTGCCGGAGGTGGTGCTGCTGGGCTCCAGCTATTCGCTGAACGGCGATTTCCATGGCGCGCTGCAACTGGCGCTCGGCACGCGGGTGGCCAATTTCGGCCAGGCCGGCGGCGGGGTCTCGGGCGGGGCGATGCGCTATTTCGCCAGCCCCGCCTGGCGGGAGAACCCGCCCAGGCTGGTGATTTGGGAAGTGCTGGAACGCGCGCTCGGCCAGCCCATCGGCGCGGAGGAGGCGGCCTTCCTGGAACGCCCCCTCCGCTGAGGGTTACTGGAGCATCAGTGCGAATTCGGGGATGTAGGTCGTCAGCATCAGCACGATCAGCATGACGATGATCTGCGGCCAGATGGCCCTGGTGATCGAGGCCAGCGACTGCTTGCTGATCGCCATGCCGACGAACAGGCAATAGCCGATCGGCGGGGCTGCCATGCCGATCGCCACGTTCACCACGATCATGGACCCGAAATGGATCGGGTCCACGCCGAACTTGTTGGCGATGGCGATCAGCATCGGCCCCAGCACCACCATGATCGCGATCTCGTCCATCACCGCCGCCAGCAGGAAGAAGGCGATGTTGAGCCCGGCCAGCGCCATCCATTTTTCCTGGATGTTGTCGGCGAGCCAGGACGCGAAGCTGGTTGCGATCTGCTCCTGCGCGATCAGCACCCCGAAGCCTGTCGAAACCGCGATGATGGACGTCACCATGGCGCTGGTGCGCAGGGCGCCCAGCACGATGCCCGACAGGTCGGCCAGCTTGATGCGACGTTCGACCAGAAGGCCGATCACCAGCGCGTAGAGGCAACTCATCGCGGCAGCCTCGGTGGGCGTGAACACGCCGCCATAGATGCCGCCCAGCACCAGGATGGGCGACAGCAGCGCCCAACGCCCGGCCACGAAGGCCCGCCGGATCTCGGCCCAATCCGCCTTGGGCTGCTTTGGTACGCCGTGACGGCGCGCATGCCACCAGCAGATCACGAGCAGCCCGGCCGCGATGGCAAAGCCCGGCACCACGCCCGACAGGAACAGCTTGCCGATCGACTGTTCCGCCACGATGCCCCAAATCACGAAGGCGATGGAGGGCGGGATCAGCGGCCCCAGCACACCCGCCGACACGGCGATGGAGGCGGCAAAGGGCGCCGAATAGCCCGCCCTGACCATGGCCGGGATCATGATGCCGCCGATCGCGGCGGTCGTCGCGGGGGCCGAACCCGAGATGGCCGAGAAGATGAGCGCCGCGATGACGGTCACCATCGCAAGCCCGCCCGTGCGGTGGCGCACCAGCGTGCCCGCGGCCTCGACCAGCCGCTGGGACATGCCGCCGGCCGACATGATCTCGCCCGCCAGCATGAACAGCGGAATGGCCAGAAGGCTGAAGGACTGGGAGCCCGCGATCAGCTGTTGGGCCAGGAAGGCGGGCTCGATATCCGCCAGCACCAGGGCCAGCGCCGACACGCCCATGATGGCGAAGGCGAAGGGAACACCGAGTACCGCCAGCGCGCCGAGGCCGGCCGTCAATGCAAGTGTCACGCTCATGCTTCGCGCTCCGGCAGCAGGGCGTGTTCAAGCGCGAAGACGCAGCACAGCGCGCCCGCGATGGGCGCCATCACGTTCAGGATCTCGGTGGGGTACTCCATGGCGGCCGAAAAGGAGCCGCCGGCCATGTCCATGAAGCGCAGCCCGGACCAGAACAGGTAGCCGGACAGCACCGCCACGAACAACGCGATGGCGCGGCCGAGGGCCGCGCGCGGGGCAGGGGGCAGGGCCTCGGGCAGCAGGGTCAGTGCGACGTGGAACCCCTCGCGCACGCCGAGCGCCAGCCCGCCGAGCGTGGCCCAGGAGAACATCAGCACCGCCAGTTCCTCGGACCAGGGCGGCGCCGCCAGGAAGACGTAGCGCATCACCACCTGGATCACGATGGCGGCGAACATCACCAGCACCGCCAGCACCAGGCTGGCCTTCAGGACAAAGGCCAGCGCACCGGTCACTTGCCGCATCAACCAGCGGCCGCCAGCGCATCCCGCACGATGTCGGCGCCGATGGCGCCGCGGAAGCTCTCGTACATCGGCATCACCGCGCGGCGGAAGGCGGCGGGGTCCGCCACCTCATTCACCGTCATGCCGTGCTGGGCCAGGCTGCCGACCAGGGCGCGGGCGTTGGTGGCGGCGGCGGTGCGCTGGCGCGCGGTGGCCGCGGTGCCTGCCTCCTGCACGGCCGCGCGCAGGTCGGGCGCCAGGCGGTCGTGGCTGCGCTTGGACATCAGCAGCGCGATCATCGAATAGATGTGGTTGGTCATCGAAAGATACTTTGTGACCTCGTAGTACTTGTTGGCGTCGATGACCGCGAGCGGGATCTCGAGCCCGTCGATCGCGCCCTGCTGAACCGCCGTGAAGGTCTCGCCCCAGGCCATCGGCACGGCGGTGCCGCCGAGGGCGGTATACATGCCGACATAGATCGGGCTCTGCAGCACGCGGAACTTCACGCCGCGCAGGTCCGCCGGGTTCACGATGGGGCGGGTGTTGTTGATCATCTGGCGGAAGCCGCCCTCGCAATAGCCGAGGTTGACCACGCCCTTGGTCGCCAGGCGCTGCGCGAGGGACTGGCCCACCTGGCCGTCCAGCACGCGCTGGGCGGCGGCGGCATCGGAGAACAGGAAAGGCATGTCGTTGATCTGATAGGCGGGCTCGACCTGCGCGATGACGGCGTTGGTGATCACGCCCATGTCGACCGTGCCCAGGCGCATGCCGTCCAGCAGCGGGCGCTCATCGCCCAGCGCGCGGTTGGCGAACAGCTGCACGTCGATGCGCTCGCCCACGCGCTTGGCCAGCTCTTCCTTGAAGTAGTGCGCGGCCATCGCATAGGGGTCCTGCGCGCCGTCGCTCGTGGTCCAGCCGATCTTGATGGTCGGCCGGGCCTGGGCCAGCGCATCGCCGGATTGTGCAAGCGTGGGCATGGCAAGGGCGGATGCAGCCAACAGGGAACGGCGAGGGAAAAGCATGAATGTTTCCTCAAATTGGGTGATTTTGTCATAAACTGCGCCGTAACGGCTTCGGCATCAAGTCTTGACCTGGAGACATCCGGCCGCGAAACCCCCGCGATGAGCGCGCATGATCCGGGTGGAAAGGTCAGGCTGGCATTGGCCGGCGATGTGGTGTCGGCAGCCGGGTTCTCACCCTGCCGGCGCTGGCGCGCCTGGCTGGAACGCCGCTGGGACGGGCGGCCGATCGGCAGCGACAACGTGGCCGCTTTCATCGGAATGAACCCCTCCACGGCGGATGAGAATGTGGACGACCCCACGGTGCGCGGCTGCATGGCGCGCGCGCGCGACTGGGGTTTCGGCGGGGCGGTCATGCTGAACGCCTTCGCCTATCGCGCCACCGACAAGATGCGCCTGCTGGAGACGGACGACCCCGTGGGCCCCGGCACCGATGCGGCGATTCTTGAGCACAGCCGCCGCGCGGGCCGGGTGATTGCCGCCTGGGGGCAGCCGCCCAAGCCGTTGCTGGGGCGCGGGCGGCAGATTGCGGCCATGCTGGCCGAGGCGGGCATCCCGCTGCTGTGCTTCGCGGTGAATGCGGATGGCAGCCCGAAACACCCGCTCTATGTCCGGCGCGACGCGGTGCCGGTTCCGTACAAGCCCTGAGGCATCAGGTTTTCGTATCGTGACGATAGCCGAACGCGCCTTGGCAACCGGCCGGCGCGGGCGCAATTTCCGTCACGTAACGAAAGGATCGATCCCATGGCCAAGCCCAAGCTGCACCCGGTCGCCAACGATCTCGGCGCCAACGCCAAGGCCGCCAGCGTCACCCTGCTGAACGCCGCCCTGGCCGACATCATCGACCTGACCAACGGCGTGCGCATGGCGCATTGGACGGTGAAGGGGCCGCAATTCGCCGCCCTGCACACCCTGTTCGAGGGCTTCTACGACCAGCTGGGCGAGGCGACCGACGACATCGCGGAACGCGTGGTCCAGCTGGGCGGCACGCCCAACGGCACGACGCAGGAAGTGGGCGCGCTGTCGCGCCTGCCTGCCTATGACCCCGCGCTGCGCGCCGGCATGGACCATGTGAAGGCGCTGACCGAGCGCTACGCGGCCTTCGCCAAGACCACGCGCGCGGCCGTCGATGCCTCGGCCGAGGCGGGCGATGCCGACACGGCGGACCTGTTCACCGGCCTGTCGCGCACGCTCGACAAGGCGCTGTGGATGCTGGAAGCCCATCTGGAGGGCTGACATGCGAAGGGGGGCCGAAGCCCCCCTTTTCTGTGCCAGGCGGGCGTTCAGCCCGGAAGGGCCTTCAGCTCCGTCTCCACGAAGCTGAGCGGGGCGGTGCCCGCATTGACCACATTGTGCTCCACCCCCGCGAAGCGCTGGTAGGACACGCCGGCCTTGAGGTCGGCCGTGGCCGTCTTGCCGTCCGGGAACTCGATCAGCAGCGTGCCGTCCGTCACCGGCGTCACGACATAATACCAGCCGTGGCGATGGTAGCCGGTCTCGGAGCCGGGCTCGAAATCCCAGCGCATCACGCGGACATGCTCGTCCTCGATCTGGATGGTGCCGGTCGCGGGCGCGCGGCAGCGCAGGGGCTCGCTCGCCATTACTCGGCCGCCTGCTTGGTGGCGAAGCCGGGCAGGGGGATGGCGCCGGTCGCGACCCAGGCCTGCCAGGCGGTCTCGGCGGCGGCAGGGGCCAGCGGCAGGTGCGGCGGGCGGATGTTCAGCCAGCCCTTGTCGCCGCTGCTGCGGGCGATGACTTCGCGCAGGTTGGGGATCAGCGGCGCGGAGGTCGCGGCGCGGCGGGTGGCGGTCAGCATGGCCTGGGCCGCATCGGCCTCGGGGCCCGTGCGCTTGGCATAGACGATGCCGCCCCAGTGGCTGTTGGCGTTACCGGCGGCGGTGATGCAGCCCGCGCCACCCTCGGCCAGGATCTGCTGCAGGAACTCGTCGCTGCCCGAATAGACCTCGAAGCCGCGCGACGCGAAGCGGTCCACCATCGCCTTCATGTTGGCGTAGTCGCCGCTGCTGTCCTTCACGCCCTTGATCACGCCCGGGAAGGCGGTGGTCAGGCGGTCGATCAGGTCCAGGCTGAAGGGCACGGCGGACTGCTGCGGGAAGTGGTACAGGTACAGCGCGATGCCGCCGCCGACGCGCTTCACCACCTCGGAGAAATACGCGAACAGCCCGTCATCGGACGGCGCCTTGTAGTAGAAGGGCGGCAGCAGCAGCACGCCGCGGCAGCCCAGCTCGCGCGCATGGATGGTCAGCTCGACCGTGTCGGTGATGGAGGGGCAGCCCGTGCCCGGCATCATCTTGGCCGCCGGCACGCCGCGCGCGACCAGTCCTTCCAGGATCTGCTTGCGCTCATGCAGGCCGAAGTTGTTGGCCTCACCCGTGGTGCCCAGCACGCCCAGGCCGTTGCAGCCATTGGCCAGCAGCCAGTGGCAGTGCTTGGCCATGGCGTCCAGGTTGATGGACAGGTCGGCATTCATCGCGGTCAGCACCGCGGCGTTCACGCCACCGTAGAGAGCGTCCTTCATCGGCGTATCCTTTTCTTGGGTAGAGGGCCCGCCTGCTTCGGCCAACGGCCGGGCCAGGGGACCACATGGGTTTCGAGGGAGCCCGCATCGCGCTCGGGCACGATGCGATGGGCGACCGACACGGCCGCCTCGAACACGGTTTCCGCCCGGCCGGAGATCAGCGGGTGCCAGGATGGCAGGTCCCGTCCCTCAGCCAGCAGGCGATAGGCACAGGTGGGCGGCAGCCAGTCGATCTCGCGCACCAGCTCGGGCGTCAGCTGCAGGCAGTCGGGCACGAAGCGCTGGCGCTTGGCATAGTTGCGGCACTGGGCCGTTGCGCTGTCGAGCAGCCGGCACGCGACATTGGTGAAGGCGAGCTCACCGGTGTCGTCGTCGCGCAGCTTGTGCAGGCAGCAGCGGCCGCAGCCGTCGCACAGGCTCTCCCACTCGGGGCGGGTCATCGCCTCAAGGGATTTCGTGCGCCAGAAGGGCTCGGTTGCTGCCATGGGCGCAACATAGCGACCAGGACGCCTCGGGGCCATTCCCCCTCAGCGAATGCGGATGGTGGCGCCGGTGGCGCTGCCCTCGGCATCCAGCACCGTGATGCGGTAGTGGCCGGGGCCCGGGGGCTGCCAGCGGGCCTCGCGCCGGGCGGGCTCGCTGCCGATGGGCGCGCCGTCCACCATGAAGATCAACGGCCTTTGGCCACCCGCCGAGCGGATCACGAGATCGGCGCCATCCTCCAGCACTGCGCCGGGCGGGGGGAACAGCAGGCGCAGGCGGTCGGGAGCTTCGGCCAGCGGCGCTGCCTGGGCGCGCACCTGCAGCGGGGCCAGCGGCGCGGGCGGCACCAGGGCCATCACCCGCGCCAGGATGGGCAGGGCGAGGCGGGCACCCGTCGCGCCGGGCATGGGCGTGCCGTCGGGCCGGCCCACCCAGACGCCGGCCACATGCCGGGCATCGAAGCCCATGGCCCAGGCGTCCCGCGCGCCCCAGCTGGTGCCGGTCTTCCAGGCGATGCCGGTGGGCCCGCCGGCCGGGAAGGGCTGCGCCAGGATGGCCCCCACCAGCTGCGCCGCGTGGGGTTCCAGCACCTGGCGGGCCTGCGCGCGCGGGCCGGGGCGCAGGGCCAGCGGCGCGGAGCGCCCGCCATCGGCCAGCGTGGCATACAGCCCCAGCATGCCCCGCAGCGTGAAGCCCGCCCCGCCCAGGGCCAGCGGCAGGGAGGGGTCGGCCCCCGCCGGCAGGCGCGGCGAGAACCCCGCATCCTTCAGCAGCCCGGCGAAGCGCACCGGCCCCAGCTGCGCCAGCAGCGACACCGCCGGCAGGTTCAGGGATTGCCTGAGCGCATCGGCCACCGTGATCTGCCCGGCGAAGCCGTGGTCGAAATTCTCGGGCGCATAGGACCCGAAGCTGCGCGGCATGTCCGACAGCAGGGTGGCGGGCATGACCAGCCCCTCCTGGAAGGCCAGCGCATAGAGCAGCGGCTTCAGTGCCGAACCCGGCGAGCGGATGGCCGCCGAAAGGTCCAGCGCGCCGGCGCGGTTCTGGGCCATCCAGGCACCGCCCGCCAGCGCCCGGACGGCGCGCGGCCCGGTCTCGGCCAGCATGATGGCGATGGAGGCGCGATCGGGCAGGGTGGCCAGGGATTCGGTCAGGATGGTCTCGACCGCGCGTTGCAGCCCGGCATCCAACGTGGTGGGGCCGTTGCGCAGTTGCCGCGCCAGATGCGGCGCCAGCCGGGGCAGGGGCTGGCGGCGCAGCGGCAGGGGCGCGCCCAGCGCCATGTCGGCATCCTGCTCCGACACCGCGGGGGCCGCGCGGCTCAACAGCACGGAATCGCGGGCGCGGCGCGCGGCGGCGGGGTGGCGGTCGGGGCGGCTGCGGGTGGGCTGGCGGGCCAGGCCCACCAACAGCGCGGCCTCCGCCATGTCCAGCTGGCGGGAGGGGCGGCCGAACCAGACGAGCGAACCCGCGCGGATGCCCTCGATATTCCCGCCCTGGGGGGCGAGGGTGAGCCACAGGCCCAGGATCTCGCGCTTCGAGTAGCGCCATTCGAGCTGAATGGCGCGCAGGGTCTCGATGGCCTTGGCGCGCAGGGTGCGGGGGCGGGGTTCCAGCAGCCGCGCCACCTGCATGGTCAATGTGGACCCGCCCGAGACCACATGGCCGCGCCGGGCCCATTGCGCGGCGGCGCGCGCCATCGCGATGGGGTCCACGCCGGGATGGTGCCAGAACCGCCGGTCCTCGGCGGCGACCAGCATGGCCACCAGATGCGGCGGCACGTCATCCACCCCGGTCGCGAGCCGCCACACGCCACCCGCCGCCGGCAGCACCGACAGGGTGCGCCCGTTGCGGTCCGTCAGTTCTCCGCCCACCGCCAGCGCGCGGGCCATGGGCGGCGGCAGGGCGCGGTCGAGTGCCCATGCCGCGCCAGCTAGCGCGAATATCACCAGTGAAATGATGGCGAAGCGCCGGCGCATCGCTTAATCCAAGCCCATACGGCAATCCTGCGGCAACAATGACGCCGCCCTCTGTAGCATGCCACCGCCACAGGGCGCTTCACGCGGAAGCGTTATTGACGCGGGACCGAAACTACCGATCTGTGCGTTCACGTTCCGGGGCTTGAGTGAGGAAATCCATGCTGCTGCGCGCTGCTGTCCTGAGCTTTCTGGCCCTTTCCGGGCCGGCCCTGGCGCAATTCGGCCCGCAGGGTCCGCCGGCCGTGGGCGTGGCCCCGGCCGAGCGCCGCCCCGTGACCGAATCCTCCGAATTCGTGGGCCGTGTCGAGGCCGTGAGCCGCGTCGACATCCGCGCCCGCGTGACGGGCTTCCTGGAGCAGCGCCTGTTCCAGGAAGGCAGCGAGGTGGAGGAGGGGGCACCGCTCTACCGCATCGAGCGCCCGCCCTTCGAGGCGCAGCTGTCCCAGGCCCGCGCCCAGCTGGCCAGCGCCAACGCGACGCTTGAGAACGCGCGCGTCGCGCTTTCCCGCGCGCGGGAGTTGCGGGCGACCGGCGCCGGCACCCAGGCCGCGCTGGACACCGCCCAGGCGTCCGAGCGCACCGCCAACGCCGCCGTGCTGGGCGCCCAGGCCCAGGTGCGCGTGGCCGAGATCAACCTGGCCTATACCGAGGTGAACGCCCCCGTCGCCGGCAAGATCGGCCGGTCGGTGCTGACGCCGGGCAACGTCGTCTCACCGAACCTGACGGAGCCGCTGGCCACCATCGTCACGCAGGACCCGATGCGCGTGGCCTTCAACGTCTCTCAGCGGCAGGTGCAGGAGCTGCGCGCGCGCTATGAGACGCGAGGCGGGCTGGATGCCACGCGGGTGCGCATCCGCCTGGTCGACGGCACCGTCTATGCCCAGGTCGGCCGCATCGAGTTCCTGGACACCCAGGTGGACCGCAACACCGACACGCTGCTGATCCGCGCCAGCATCCCCAACCCGCTGCGCCAGGTGCAGGGCCGCACGGTCGATTCGCGTGACCTGGTGGACGGCCAGTTCGTGACCGTTCTGCTGGAGGGCGTGCAGCCCGTGCTGTCGGTCGTGGTCCCCCGCTCCGCCGTGCTGCAGGACCAGGGCGGCTTCTATGTGTTCATCGTGGGTGAGAACAACGCGGCCACCCGGCGCACCATCCGCCTGGGCCGCACCGTGGACGGCATGGCCGTGGTCGAGCAGGGGCTCGACGGCGGGGAAAGCGTGATCGTGGAGGGCATCCAGCGCGTGCGCCCCGGGCAGCCGGTGAACCCGGGCCCCGCCAGCGCGCCCCCCGGTGCCCCCCCGGCCGGCGCCTCGCGCGCCCCGACCCGCTGAGGAGGCGGCGCCATGCTCTCCGGCGTTTTCGTCGATCGCCCCAGGCTCGCGATCGTCATCGCGATCCTGACCACCATCGCGGGGCTGCTGGCGCTGACGCGCCTGCCGGTCTCTCAGTTTCCGGACATCGTGCCGCCGCAGGTGCAGGTCACGGCCCGCTATCCGGGCGCTTCCTCCGCCGTGGTCGAGGCCACCGTCGCGCAGCTGGTTGAATCGGCCGTGAACGGCGTGGACCGCATGCTCTACATGCGCTCCAACAGCGCCAATGACGGCACCTACCAGCTGAATGTCAGCTTCGCCCTGGGCACCGACCCGGATATCGCGACCGTCAACGTCAACAACCGGGTGCAGGCGGCGCTCGCCCGCCTGCCGCAGGAAGTGCAGCGCAGCGGCGTCACGGTGCGCAAGCAGTCGTCCTCGGTGCTGCAGTTCCTGCAGGTGTTCTCGCCCGACGGGTCGCGCAACCCGCTGTTCCTGTCCAACTACGCCACGATCAACATCGTGGACTCGCTCGCCCGCGTGCCGGGCGTGGGCCAGGTCTTCCTGTTCGGCGCGCTGGATTATTCCATGCGCATCTGGTTCCAGATCGACCGGCTGACCAGCCTCGGCATCGCGCCGTCGGACGTGATCGCGGCGATCCAGGGCCAGAATGTGCAGGCGGCGGTGGGCCGCATCGGCGCGCGCCCGATCGGTGACGACCAGCAATTCCAGTTCAACCTGCAGACCCGCGGACGCCTGGCCAGCCCCGAGGAATTCGGCGAGATCGTCATCCGCGCCAACACCGACGGCTCCATCCTGCGCGTGCGCGACGTGGCGCGCATCGAACTCGGCGCCGCCAATGAGGACACCGAAAGCCGCCTGAACGGCCAGCCCACGGTGGCCATGGGCATCTATCTGGCGCCCGGCGCCAATGCCGTGAACGTCGCGGCCGCCGTCGGCCGCACCATGGACGACCTCAAGACCCGTTTCCCGACGGGCGTGGACTACCGCGTGTTCTACGACACCTCCTCCTTCGTCTCCGACACCATCTACGAGGTGCTGAAGACGGTGCTGGAGGCGTTCATCCTGGTGGTGATCGTCGTCTATCTGTTCCTGGGCAGCGTGCGGGCCACCATCATCCCCACCATCGCGGTGCCCGTCTCGCTGATCGGCACCTTCGCGGTGATGCTGGTCATCGGCTTCTCGGCCAACACCATCTCCCTGCTGGCCATGGTGCTGGCCATCGGCATCGTGGTCGATGACGCGATCGTGGTGGTCGAGAATGTGGAGCGCGTGCTGGAGGAACACCCGGAGCTGACCCCGGCCGAAGCCACCAAGAAGGCCATGGCCGAGATCACGGGCCCCATCATCGCCATCACCCTGGTGCTGCTCTCGGTCTTCGTGCCGGTCGCCTTCATCCCGGGCGTGGCGGGCGTGCTGTTCCGTGAGTTCGCGGTGACGATCTCGGTCGCCATGGTGATCTCGGCCACCAATGCGCTCACGCTCTCTCCCGCGCTGTGCGCGCTGGTGCTGCGCCATGCCGGGCCCCGGCGCGGGCCCATCAAGTATGTGATGAACGGCATCGACAAGGTGCGCGACGGCTATGCCTGGATCGTGCGGCGCATCCTGCGCCTGGCCATCATCGCGCTGCCGCTGACGGCGCTGATCGGCTACGGCGTCTATGAGATCGGCAAGCGCACGCCGCAGGGCTTCCTGCCCACCGAGGATCAGGGCGCGTTCTTCATCCAGCTTCAGCTGCCGCAGGGCGCCTCGGTTTCCCGCACGCGCGAGGCGGTGGAGCAGGTGGAGGCCATCCTTCGCCAGAACAGCGCCATCGACAACATGCTGGCGATCGTGGGCTTCTCGCTGATCGACGGCGGCGCGCAGTCCAACGCGGCTTTCATGGTCGCGCGCATGAAGCCCTTCCATGATCGCCAGGCCGCGCAGGACAGCGTGTTCGCCGCCATCG
Organism: Rhodovarius crocodyli; assembly: GCF_004005855.1. Taxonomy (GTDB): domain Bacteria; phylum Pseudomonadota; class Alphaproteobacteria; order Acetobacterales; family Acetobacteraceae; genus Rhodovarius; species Rhodovarius crocodyli. The sequence continues at coordinate 210,626 of NZ_SACL01000004.1, read as the reverse complement.
GGCGGGTGTTCGGCGCGGCGCAGGCCATCCGCACGGCCAATGTGTTCGCCTTCAACATCCCGCCCATCATCGGCCTCGGTACGGGCTCGGGCTTCGACTACCAGTTGCAGGATTACCAGGGGCGCGACCCGGCGGAGCTCGGCAGTGCCGCCTTCGGCATGATGGTGGCGGCCAACCAGGATCCGCGCCTGCGCGGGGTGTTCACCACCTTCTCGCCCACCACGCCGAGCCTGTATCTGGATATCGACCGCGACAAGGCCCAGGCGCTGGGCGTGCGCATCTCGGACCTGTTCACCTCGCTGCAGGCCACGCTGGGCGGGTATTATGTGAACGACTTCAACCTGTTCGGCCGCACCTGGCAGGTGAATATCCAGGCCGAGGCCTCCGACCGCAACGACATCAACGACATCTGGCGCATCCAGGTGCGCAATGCGCGCGGGCAGATGGTGCCGCTGCGCGCCTTTGCCGATACCCGCGTGGTGCTGGGGGCGCAGACCATCAGCCGCTACAACAATGTGCGCTCCGTGCAGCTGTCCGGCACTCCGGCGCCGGGGGTGTCCTCGGGGGCGGCCCTGGCCGCGATGGAGGAGATCTCCCGCCGCTCGCTGCCGCAGGGCTTCGGCTTCGAATGGACCAACGTGGCCTATCAGGAAAAGCAGGCGGCGGGGCAGACGGGCATCATCATCGCGCTGGCCGTGCTGTTCGCCTATCTGTTCCTGGTCGCGCTGTATGAGAGCTGGACCATTCCCATCCCCGTGCTGCTGTCGGTGGCCGTGGGCGGGTTGGGGGCCTTCGCGGCCATCCTGCTGGCCGGCGCGTCGCTCGACGTCTATGCCCAGATCGGGCTTGTGGTGCTGATCGCGCTGGCGGCCAAGAACGGCATCCTGATCGTGGAATTCGCCAAGGAGCGCCGCGAGGAAGGCCTGCCGCTGCGAGAGGCCGCGACGCTCGGCGCCCGCATGCGGTTCCGCGCGGTGATGATGACCTCCATCGCCTTCATCCTGGGGCTGGTGCCGCTGGTCTGGGCGGAGGGTGCGGCGATGCTGTCACGCCGCGCGGTCGGCACGCCGGTGTTCGGCGGCATGATCGCGGCGGCGGCGGTCGGCATCTTCATGATCCCGATGCTGTATGTGGTGTTCCAGGGCGGCCGCGAGCGGATCAAGGGGATGTTCCGCAGGAAACCGGCGGCGCAGCACTAAGAACGCCCTTCTATAGCGGCGCGCAGGCCTCGGCGACCCATTCCCGGGTCGCCGCATCCAGCTTGCCGCCCAGCAGCGCCAGCACCCGCGCGTGATAGGCGTCGATCCAGCCACGCTCGGCAGGCGTCAGCAGCGCCACTTCGATCATCGCCCGCGCATAGGGCGCGAAGGTGATGGTCTCGAATTCCAGGAAGGGCTTCACCTGGTCCGGCTGGGGCGCGGCCTCCTGCACCATCAGCAGGTTCTCGATGCGGATGCCGTAGGCGCCGGGCAGGTAATAGCCGGGCTCGTCCGACAGGATCATGCCGGGCGCAAGCGCCACCACCTTGGCCGCGCGGGAGAACGCGACCGGCCCCTCATGCACCGACAGGAAGCTGCCCACGCCATGGCCGGTGCCGTGGTCGTAGTCGAGGCCGGCCTCCCACAACGGGCGGCGGGCGAGCGCATCCAGATGCGGCCCAGCCACACCCTTGGGGAAACGGGCCACGGCCAGCGCGATATGGCCCTGCAGCACGCGGGTATAGCGTTCCCGCAGCCCCTGCGGCGCGGGGCCCGGCCCGGTGAACAGGGTGCGGGTGATGTCGGTCGTGCCGTCCAGGTACTGGGCGCCTGAATCGATCAGGTAGCATTCGTCGGGCTTGATCGGGCGGTCGGATTCCTCGGTGGCGCGGTAATGCACCACGGCGCCGTTCTCCCCGGCGCCCGAGATCGCCGGGAAGCTCTCGGCCTGGAACAGCGGCACCTCGCGGCGGAAGGCGAGCAGCTGCTCGGCGGCGGAAACCTCGGTCAGCCGGCCCTGGGGCGCTTCGCGGGCGAACCAGGCCAGGAAGCGGGCCATGGCCACCGCGTCACGCTCATGCGCGTTGCGGGCGCCCTGCTGCTCCACCGGGTTCTTGCAGGCGCGCGGCAGGCGGCAGGGGTCGTCGCCAGGCGTGACATGGGCGCCGGCATCGCGCAGCGCGCGGGCGAACCAGGCCGGCGTCAGGTCCGGGTCCAGCCGCACCTTCCGGCCGGCCAGCGCCTTCAGCGCGCCCGGCAGCGCCTCACGCGGGGAAACGGAGACCGCATTGCCCAGATGGGCGCGAACTTCGGGGCCGATCTTGGCCGGGTCCATGAACACCTGCACGCCGCCGTCATCGCCCAGCAGGGCGAAACCCAGCGCCAGGGGGGTGTGTGACAGGTCGCCGCCCCGGATGTTCAACAGCCAGGCCAGCGAATGCGGATCGGCCAGCACGGCGGCGGATTCGCCGGATTTCTTCAGATCGGCGGCGGCCTCGGCGCGTTTGGCGGCGCTGTCCTTGCCGGCGTATTCGGGGCCGTGCACCCGGGCCTGGGCCACGGGCGGGGCAGGGCGGTCGCGCCACGCCGCATCCAGCGGGTTGCGCGGCAGCGGCACCATGGTGACGCCGGCATAGCGGCTGATCGCCGCCTCGGTATGCAGCCAGGGGTCATAGCCGATGCGGGCGCCCGGTGCGGTCGAGGCCAGCCATTCGGGCGCCGGCTCCTCGATCAGGTGCCTGTATTCATACAGATTTCCATCCACCTGCTGCCGCACCTGGGTGGTGTAGCGGCCGTCGGTGAAGATCGCGGCGCGGTCCTTCAGCACCACCGCCAGCCCCGCGCTGCCGGTAAAACCCGTCAGCCAGGACAGCCGCTCGCCGGAGGGCGGCACATACTCGCCCAGGTACTCATCGGCCCTCGGAACCAGGAAGCCATCCACCCCGAGGGCGGCGATTTCGGCGCGCAGGGCGGCCAGGCGTTCGGCGGCAATCGTCATGATAAAGGCATAACCCGGCCAAAGCCCTTCATGAAGCCGCCGTTTGGCCCTATGTGGTGCCCAAATTCTTTCGAGTGCCGGAACCCCTATGCCTGACACGCCGCTGGATCGCATCCGCAACTTCTCCATCATCGCGCATATCGACCACGGCAAGTCCACCCTGGCGGACCGGCTGATCCAGACCACGGGCGCCATCAGCGCGCGCGAGATGACCGAACAGGTCCTCGACAACATGGAGCTGGAGAAGGAGCGCGGCATCACCATCAAGGCGCAGACCGTGCGCCTGACCTACAAGGCGCTGGATGGGGAAACCTACATCCTCAACCTGATGGACACGCCGGGCCACGTCGACTTCGCCTATGAGGTGAGCCGCAGCCTCGCCGCCTGCGAGGGCTCGCTGCTGGTCGTCGATGCCTCCCAGGGTGTCGAGGCGCAGACGCTGGCCAACGTCTACCAGGCGATCGACGCGGGGCATGAGATCGTGCCCGTGCTGAACAAGGTGGACCTGCCGGCCGCCGAGCCCGACCGCGTGAAGACCCAGATCGAGGACGTGATCGGCATCCCGGCCGATGACGCGGTGATGATCTCGGCCAAGACGGGCCTGGGCATCGACCTGGTGCTGGAGGCCATCGTCACCCGCCTGCCGCCGCCGAAGGGCGACCCGAACAGCCCCACCAAGGCCCTGCTGGTCGACAGCTGGTACGATGCCTATCTGGGCGTCATCGTGCTGGTGCGCGTGAAGGACGGCCATCTGCGCAAGGGCCAGAAGGTGCGGATGATGTCCTCCGGCTCTGTTCATGTGCTGGAGCAGGTGGGCGTGTTCAGCCCGCGCATGACGGCGGTCGAGAGCCTGGGCCCGGGCGAGATGGGCTATTTCACCGCCGCCATCAAAACCGTCGCCGACACCAATGTGGGCGACACGCTGACCGATGACCGCAACCCCGCGAGCGAGGCGCTGGCCGGCTTCAAGCCCAGCGTGCCGGTGGTGTGGTGCGGCATGTACCCGGTCGATGCCGATGACTATGAGAAGCTGCGCGACAGCCTGGCCAAGCTGCGCCTGAACGATGCGAGCTTCCATTTCGAGCCCGAGACCTCCGCCGCGCTGGGCTTCGGCTATCGCTGCGGCTTCCTCGGCCTGCTGCACCTGGAGATCATCCAGGAGCGCCTGAGCCGCGAGTTCGACCTCGACCTGATCGCGACCGCGCCCAGCGTGGTCTACAAGCTGAAGCGCAACGACGGCACCGAGGAAGACATCCACAACCCGGCCGACATGCCGGACCCGACGCTGATCGAGACCATCTCCGAGCCCTGGATCAAGGCCACGATCTTCGTGCCCGACGAATACCTGGGCAACATCCTGACGCTCTGCAACGAGCGCCGGGGCCAGCAGGTGGAACTGACCTATGTCGGGCCGCGCGCCATGGCGGTGTACCGCCTGCCGCTGAACGAGGTGGTGTTCGACTTCTATGATCGCCTGAAGTCGGTCAGCCGCGGCTATGCCAGCTTCGACTACCAGATGGACGGCTATGAGCCGGGTGACCTGGTGAAGATCTCGATCCTGGTGAATGCGGAGCCGGTGGACGCGCTGTCCTTCATGGCGCACCGCAGCCAGGCCGACCGTCGCGGGCGCTCCATCTGCGAGAAGCTGAAGGAGCTGATCCCCCGCCAGCTGTTCAAGATCCCCATCCAGGCCGCGATCGGCGGGCGGGTGATCGCGCGCGAGACCATCAGCGCCATGTCCAAGGACGTGACGGCCAAGTGCTATGGCGGTGACATCAGCCGCAAGCGCAAGCTTCTGGACAAGCAGAAGGAAGGCAAGAAGCGCATGCGGCAGTTCGGCAAGGTTGAGATTCCGCAGAGCGCCTTCATCGCCGCCCTTAAGATGGATAGCTGAGAGCCACTCGTTCCGCCCCTGGATGACAGAAATGACATCCAGGAGCGGTTGCGGTGCACAAGCGCATTCCGTTAATGAGAGTCATTCTCATTCGGATTTGGCGATGCGTATCTCGTTCGGACTGGCCGTGCCGGCCCTTCTGGCAGCGGCCCACGCCCAGGCCCAGACCGCCACCCCCGACGTGCAGCTGCCGCAGTTGCAGGTGGAAGGCCAGGCAGAACGCGCGGATGGACCCGTCCAGGGCTATCGCGCCGAGCGTTCCTCGACCGCCACCCGCACCGACACCGCGCTGCGCGACACGCCCCAGGCCGTGGTGGTGGTGCCGCGCCAGGTGCTGGAAGACCAGGCCGTGGTCCGGCTGGACGACGCGCTGCGCAATGTCAGCGCCGTGCGCCCGGGCGGCAGCGGCGGCAACCGCACGGAATCCTACCTGATCCGCGGCTTCCGCACCCAGAACTACGCCATCGACGGCACGCTGCAGAACCCGGCCGCCGAATTCGTGAACGGCTTCCGTGACCTGTCGAACATCGAGCGCGTGGAGGTGCTGAAGGGCCCGGCCTCCGTGCTCTACGGCATCGGGGACCCGGGCGGCCTCATCAACCTCGTCACCCGCCGGCCGCAATTCACCCCCTCGGGCAGCCTGACGCTGACGGGCGGGCAGTTCGGCTTCGTCCGCAACGAGTTCGACATCACCGGCGGCCTGCCGGAGACGGGCTTCGCCGCCCGCCTCAGCGGCTCCCTGACCCGCGACGAGGGCTATCGCGAGATCGCCCGCCGCACCGAACGCGTCTTCATCGCGCCCAGCATCATGTGGCAGCCGTCCGACCGCACCCGCGTGACCGTCAGCCTGACGCATTACGACCAGACGGGCCCCTTCGACCGCGGGCTGGTGGCCCAGGGGCGGCAGGTGGTGGTCCGCCGCGACAATTATTACGGCGAGCGCTGGTCCAACGGCCGCTCCATCGCGACCGACTTCAATGTCCGCACCGAGCATGAGGCGACGGATTGGCTGACCCTTCGCCAATCCACCCGCTTCGACTGGGGCAGCGCGCATCGCTACAGCGCCGATCCGCTGGCGCTTTCGGCCGACAACCGCACGCTGACGCGCCGCGCGACCGACCAGGACGACAATTCCCAGAGCGTGGACCTGCTGTTCGACGGCACGGCGCGTTTCCAGACCGGCCCGCTGCGGCATTCCACCACCTTCGGCATCGAGTACATGCACGCCAAGCGCAGTCTGGCGCTGTACCAGGGCACGCTGGCCTCCATAGACCTGCTGAACCCGGTCTATGGCGCGATGCCGGGGCGGCTCGCGCTGCGCACCGTGCGCAACGACGTGCTGGACATGACCTCGGGCTTCCTGCAGCACCAGATCAACTGGAACGACCGGCTGATCCTGCTGGCGGGCTTCCGCTACGACAATTTCCACCAGCGCACGGTCAGCAACAATGTCCGCACCAGCGCCAGCGACGACAACATCGCGCCGCGCGCCAGCGCCCTGTACCGCGCCTGGGACAATGTCGCCTTCTTCGCGGGCTGGAGCCAGAGCTTCGTCCCGCAGCTGGGCGCCGGCGCCAACAATGTGGGCTTCAAGCCCGAAACGGGTGAGCAGTACGAGGCAGGCATCCGCGTGGACCTGCGCCCGGGCCTGACCGCCACGCTGGCCGCCTTCAGCATTCGCCGCCAGAACGTGCTGACGGCGGACCCGGTGAACACCGGCTTCTCCGTGCAGACCGGCACGCAGCGCTCGCGCGGCATCGAACTGGACGTGGCGGGCGAGATCCTGCCCGGCTGGCGCGTCTTCGCCTCCGCCGCCTATCTGGATGCCGTGGTGCTGGCCGACACCACCTATGCCAGCGGCCGCCAGCTGACGGGCGTGCCGCGCTGGAGCGCCAGCCTGTGGAACAGCTATGAGTTCCAGAATGGGCCGCTGCGCGGGCTGAACCTGGGCGCCGGTCTCTTCGCGGTCTCGGGCCGTGCGGGGGATCTCAACAACAGCTATCGCGTCGGCGGCTATACCCGCATCGACCTCAGCGCCTCCTACCCGGTGCATCCGAATGCACGCATCCAGCTGGCGGTGCGCAATCTGGGCGATGTCCGATACATCGAGGCCCCCGTGAGCCGCACCGAGAATTATGCCGGCAGCCCTCGCACCGTCGTCGCCTCCCTGCGGCTGAGCTTCTGATGAACGGCAAGCGCATCTGGCGCATCACGCATCGCTGGGTCGGGCTGGTGCTGGGCACGGCGCTGGCGCTGATCGGGCTGACCGGGGCCATCAGCGCCTATCAGCGTGAGATCGACGCGGCGCTGAACCCCAGCCTGTTCACCCCGGGCGAGGGCCCCGCGCGCATCGGCGCCGAGGAAGCCATGGCCACCGCCCGCGCCCTGGCGCCCGCCGCGCAGATCCGCCTGGTGCGCCTGCCCGATCCGGTCTGGCCGGTGTTCACCGTCAACCAGTTCCGCCGCACGGATGACGGGCAGCGCCTGTGGATGGTGCATGTGGACCCCGCGAGCGGGCGCGTGCTGGGTGAGCGTGAGTTCGAGGCCTCCTTCGCGCGCACGGTGAACCGGCTGCACTCCACCCTGCTGCTGCGCCAATGGTGGGGCAGGGAGCTGGTGGGCATCGCCGGCATCTTCGGCCTGTTCTCCATCGCCTCCGGCATCTGGCTGTGGTGGCCCCGGTCGCAGTTCCGCCAGGCGCTGACCCAGCTGCGCCGCAGGCCGCGGCAGCTGTTCTACCTGGATCTGCACAGCCTGGTGGGCATCTGGCTGATGATCCCGCTGGTGGTCATCACCTTCACGGGCGTTTGGAAGGCGCTGCCCAGCGTGGTGCGGCCCGCCGTGAACCTGATGACCGAAACGCGCGAGCGCGCGCCGGGCATACCGGGCCGCCCCAGCCCCAACCCGCCCATCGGTGCCGCCCGCGCCCAGGCGATCGCGGAGGCCGCCATCCCCGGCGCGCAGGCCGGCATCGTGGCGCCCCCCGGCCCCCGGCGGAATTCCTGGGAGATCGGGCTGCGCGGCGTGGATGGCGACCCGCGCATCCGCAACCGCAGCCTGGTCTGGGTGAACCCGCAGACCGGCGAGGTGATGGGCATGCTGGGCGAAGGGCATGGCCCCCTCGGCGCCCGCATGGAGAAGGACCTGCTGTGGCTGCACAGCGGCGTGCTGTTCGGCGGGCCCGGGCAGTTCATCGGCCTGCTGGCCGGGCTGTCGCTGCCCGCGCTGTGGGTGTCGGGGCTGTTGCTCTGGCTGCGGAAGCGGCGCATCAGGCAACGGTCGCCGGTGATGGCCGGGGCACGGGCGGCCGTCGGCTGACCCCGGCCCGGTCGGCATTCCCGGCCGGGAGGATGCGCATGGCGCAGCACGGGATGGGCAAGGGCGGCTGGTTCCGCCGCCTGGGGCCGGGCCTGATCACGGGGGCGGCCGACGACGACCCGAGCGGCATCGCCACCTATTCCCAGGCGGGGGCGCAGTTCGGCCCCAACATGCTCTGGACCGTGGTGCTGACCTTCCCGCTGATGGCGGCCATCCAGTCCATCTGCGCGCGTATCGGCCGGGTCACGGGCAAGGGGCTGGCGGCCAACATGCTGCATCTGCTGCCACGGCCCGTGGTGCAGGGGCTCGTCGCGCTGCTGTTCCTCGCCAATGCGGTGAATATCGGCGCCGACCTGTCGGCCATGGGCGCGGCGGTGGAACTGCTGCTGGGCCGGGGGCAGGTGGTGTTCGCGGTGCTGTTCGCCGCGCTGTCCCTGCTGTTGCAGGTGTTCGTTCCCTATCACCGCTATGTCCATTTCCTGAAATGGCTGACGCTGTCGCTGTTCGCCTATGCGGGCATCCTGCTGGCTGTGCGCATCGACTGGTGGGCGGTGCTGCTGGGCACCGTCTGGCCGCGCTTCGCCCTGACGCGCGACGCCTGCATGACGGTGGTCGCTGTGTTCGGCACCACCATCAGCCCCTACCTGTTCTTCTGGCAAAGCGCCGAGGAGGTGGAGGAAGCGAGCCAGGAAGGGGTCTGCGCCTCGCTGCTGGAATGTCCGGACCTGGCGCCGAGGGAGCTGGACCGCATCGGCGCCGACACGCTGGTGGGCATGGGTTTCTCCAACGCCATCGCCTTCTGCATCATGCTGACCACTGCGGTCACGCTGCATGCCACGGGTGTCACGGATATCGCGACCTCGGCCGACGCGGCGCGGGCGCTGCGGCCCATCGCGGGTGACCTGGCCTTCCTGCTGTTCAGCCTGGGCATCATCGGCACCGGGCTGCTGGCGCTGCCGGTGCTGGCGGGCTCGGCCGCCTATGCGATCGGGGAGCTGCACGGCTGGCGCGCCGGGCTGGAGGAAAAGCCCGGCAACGCCAAAGGCTTCTATGGCGTGATCGCGCTGGGCTTCGCGGCCGGGCTGCTGATGCTGTTCCTGCCCATCGACCCCATCAAGGCCCTGTTCTGGAGCGCGGTGCTGAACGGCGTGATTGCCGTGCCGCTGATGGCCGCGACCATCCTGGTGGCCGGCAGCCGCGCGCGGATGGGGCAGTTCGCGGCGACGCGGCCGCAGCGTGTGCTCGCCTGGGCCGCGACCGGCGTGATGGCCGCCGCTGCCCTGGCCATGTTCCTGCTGTAGGGGCGGCCCCCGGGACTTGCACTGGACAGGTCCACCCACCCACCCCTACTCAGGCGCCGTGTTCAGCCTCGTCTTCTCCCGCCGCTATGCCATGGCCCATCGCCTGACCTCGGGTCTTTCCGAGGCCTGCGCCATCCCGCATGGCCATAATGAGACCGTGACCGTCACCCTGCGCGCGACCTCTCCCTCGCGGCTGGACGGCGGCGCCAACATGGTCGAGCCCTTCGAGCGCGCGAAGGCCACCTGGCACCGCTGGATCGACCAGAGCCTGGACCATTCGCTGCATCTTTCGGGTGACGACCCGCTGCTGGACTGGTTCCGCGTGCGGGAGCCGCATCGGCTGGCCCGCATCCTGGTCACGCCCGGGGACCCGACGACCGAGGTGCTGGCCCTGTGCCTGATGTCCAAGCTGAACGCCTTCCTCGCGGCCGATGGCGGCCGGCTGTTCTGCGCGGCCATCCGGGTGGAGGAAACCCCCACCAACACCGTGACCTTCGAGGGCGACCCGCTGCCCATGTTGCCGCGCCTGATGCAGGCTGAACCCTGGTGGCTGCGCGCGGATATGAGCATCAACGACCTGATGCAGGTGCCCGCGTGAGCTACGCGGTCAAGGAGATCTTCTACACCCTGCAGGGTGAGGGCGCGCAGGCCGGCCGGCCCGCGGTGTTCTGCCGCTTCACGGGCTGCAACCTGTGGTCGGGCCGCGAGGAAGACCGCGCGGAGGCCGTCTGCCGGTTCTGCGACACGGATTTCGTGGGCATGGATGGCACGGCGGGCGGGCGCTATCCGGATGCCGCTGCCCTGGCGGACACCATCGCCGCCCACTGGCCCGGCGGCGGAGCCGCGCCAGGATCAACTGCCGGCGGGCGCCCCTTCGTGGTCTGCACCGGCGGCGAACCCCTGCTGCAACTGGACGAACCACTGGTCGAGGCGCTGCACGCGCGCGGCTTCGAGGTGGCGGTCGAGACCAACGGCACCATCGCCCCGGCGCCGGCGGGGCTCGACTGGATCTGCGTCAGCCCCAAGGCGGGTGCGGAGCTGCGCCTGACCAGCGGGCATGAGCTGAAGCTGGTGATCCCGCAGCCCGGCATCGACCTTGAAGCCATGGAGAAGCTGGATTTCCAGCGTTTCTCCCTTCAGCCCATGGACGGGGCGGATGCCGAGCGCAACACCCGCTCGGCGCTGGAGCTGTGCCTGGCCCGGCCGCAATGGCAGCTGAGCCTGCAGACGCACAAGATGCTGGATATCAGGTAGCGCGGTCCCCGGCCTCGACCGGGCGGATCACGCGGCAGGGGTTGCCCAGGGCCAGCATGCCGGCGGGCACATCCTTGGTCACGACGCTGCCGGCGCCGATCACGGCCCCGTCGCCGATGGTCACGCCGGGCAGGATCAGCGCGCCCCCGCCCACCCACACATCCTTCCCGATGGTGATGGGTTTGCCGTATTCCTGCTGCCGCCGCAGTTCCGCGTTCATCGGGTGCAGCGGCGTCAGGATCTGCACGCCCGGGCCGAAAAGCGTGTAGTCGCCGATCCGCACCGGGCAGACATCCAGCACCACGCAGTTGAAGTTGAAGTAGACGCGCTCGCCCAGCTCGATATTGCGGCCGTAGTCGCAATAAAATGGCGGCTGCATCCAGACGCTGTCGCCACCCTTGCCGAAGATCTGCCGGCACAGCTCGCGCCGCAGGCCTTCCTCGCTTTCAGGGGCCGCGTTCATCTGCTGGCAGAGTTCCCGGACGCGGATGCGATCCGCGACCAGGGCAGGGTCGAAAGAATCATACAGCTCGCCGGCGAGCATCTTTTCACGTTCGGTGCGCATGGCGCACTTCTAGCCTACTCTCCGGTGAAGTTGGGCGCCCGCTTGTTCAGCATCGCGTCAACGGCTTCCTTGTGGTCGGCCGTTTCATGCGCGATGGCCTGGAAGGCGGCGGACATTTCCAGCAGCGTGTCCAGGCGCGTGTGCTGGCCCTCGCGCAGCAGGCGCTTGGTCATGCGCAGCATCTGGGGCGGGTTCTTGGCCACGCGGGCCGCCAGGGCACGGGCGGCGGGCAGCAACTCCGCATGCGGCACCACCTGGGACACGAGGCCGACCTTCAGCCCCTGTTCCGGCGTCAGCGGGTCACCGGTAAAGCTCATCTCGCAGGCGACCGACATGCCGACCACGCGCGGCAGCAGCCAGGCGCCGCCATCGCCGGGCACGATGCCCACGCGGATGAAGCTCTCGGCGAACAGCGCCTTGTCGCTGGCGATGCGCATGTCGCACATCAGCGCCAGATCCAGCCCCGCACCGATGGCCGGGCCGTTGATGGCAGCGATCGTCGGCAGGTTCAGGTCGTACAGCGCGAGCGGGATCATCTGGATGCCGCGGCGGTAATTCTCTCGCATGCTGGCCGGGCCCTGGCCGGACATCATGCCGCTGCGGTCGCGCATGCTTTTCAGGTCACCACCCGCGCAGAAGGCGGGGTCGGCGCCGGTTACGATCACACACCGGACGGAATCGTCGCGCTCGATGCGGCGGCAGGCGGCGACCACTTCCTCGCATTCGTCGCGGCTGCCGATGGCGTTGCGCTTGGCCGGCGCGTTCAGGGTCAGCGTGACGACCGGGCCGTCCTGCTCATAAAGGATGAAGTCGCTCATGCGGTTCTCACGTCTCGGGAGGTGATGTCAGCCCAGAGGGCGGCGCCGCCCCGGGCAATGGCCTGGGCGCCGATCTCGGCCGCCCAGGCGCGTTCGCTGCCGCCCTCGTCCCGCCAGGACCACAGGCGGCGGGTGAAGTGGTGCAGCTCGTGTTCCTCGGTGATGCCGATGGCGGCGAAGACCTGGTGCACGCGGCGGGCGGTGGCCTCGGCCGCCTCGCCCGCGATGACCTTGGCGCAGCCGATCTCGAAGCCCGCACCGGCCAGGCCGTGCGCGTCAACGGCGCGGGCGGCGATGCCCACGGCCGTTTCCAGGGCCGCGACCTCACCGGCCACGACCGCCAGCTCCTGCTGGATGGCCTGGAACTTGCCGATCGGGCGGCCGAACTGCTTGCGCGTATTGGCCCATTCGACCGCGAGATTCAGCGCATGCCGCGCGGCGCCCGCCATCAGCGCGGCGCGCAGCAGCGCCAGGCCCAGGCGCAGCGTGGCGGCTCCCGCACCCGTGGCCGGGCCCAGCACCAGCGCATCGCGCGGCTCCCGTGCCAGGTTCAGGCCGGGGGTGTGGCCGGTCACGGCATGCAGGCCGGTTTCGGTCAGCGCATGGGCCGCGAAGCGACCGAAGGGCGCGGCCCTGTCGCCCAGCGTCACCACGCCCTCGACGGGTGAGGCCAGCAGGGCATTGGCCAGCATCGCCTCGCCCATCGGCACCGGTGCGCCATGGCGGCCCAGCACCTGCCAGATGGCCGCCGCATCGGCCCAGGACAGGCCCACCTCCTCCGGCACCAGGGCGAGCGGCAGGCCCATCTCCTCCAGCGCCGCCCAGGTGTCGGCCAGCCATTCGCCCCCTTCCAGCCGGCGCAGCCGGGCAGGGGTATTGCCGTCGTTCAGCAGCCGGTCGATCTGGCCGGCGATCGCTTCTCCGATCTCGCTCATCTGAGGCCAAGCTCCCGGGCGATGATGCCGCGCAGGATCTCGCGCGTGCCGCCCCTCAGGCTGAAGGTGGGGGAAAGCTGCGTCAGGTCATGCAGCAGGCGGCGCAGGGCAGGGGGTGTGGTCTCGGGTTCCAGCAGGGCACGAATGGCCTCGGGCAGCTGCTGCTCGAAGGTGTTGCCGACATCCTTGACCAGGGCTGCCTCCCGCGCGGGGGATTTGCCATCCTCCAGCATGCCGGCCACCGACAGCGACATGCCGCGCAGCGTGTTCAGCCGGGCGATCAGGCGCCCCACGGGCACGGCGGCCTCCGGGCCCACGGCATCCAGCCCCATGGACAGCGCGGGGAAGGAGGACAGCACCCGGTCCGGCCCGCTGCGTTCGAAGGCGAGTTCGGAAGTGGCCTGCGCCCAGCCCTCGCCCTCGCGCCCCAGCAGGGCGTCGGGCGGCAGCAGCACATCGTCGAAGGTAACCTCGTTGAAGCTCTCATCGCCCAGCAGGTCACGGATGGGGCGGATGGTGATGCCCGGCGTGCGCAGGTCCACGAGGAACTGCGAGAGCCCGGCATGGCGCGACCCGCCCTCGGGCGCCGGGGAGGTGCGGACCAGCGCGATCATGTAGTCCGACAGATGCGCGAAGGTGGTCCAGATCTTGCGGCCGTTGATCTTCCAGCCTTCGTTCGTGCGCTCCGCCTTGGTGCGCAGGCTGGCCAGGTCGCTGCCGGAATCGGGCTCGGACAGGCCGATGCAGAAGGCGAGTTCACCGGCCGCGATGCCGGGCAGGATGCGGCGCTTCTGTTCCTCGCTGCCCAGGCGCAGGATCAGCGGGCCGGATTGGCGGTCGCCGATCCAGTGGGCGCCGACCGGGGCGCCCTGGGCCAGCAGTTCCTCCAGCACCACGGTGCGTTCAAGGCCGGAACGTTCGTGGCCGCCGTATTCCTTCGGCCAGACCATGCCGATCCAGCCGCGCTTGCCCAGCTCACGCGAGAAACCGCGATCGAATCCCATCCAGGAACGGGCGCGGACTTCCGGGCCCCAGTCATATTGATCCAGGAATGCGCGTACGTTGGCACGCAAGGCGTCCGTGCCCTCCGGAAGGTTCGGTATGTCGAACCGCATCGTTTCCTATCCCCTTTTGGGTGCGTTCTTCTTATTCAAGAAATTATAGCTACCAAAAAATCCAATTAAAGATTTCTCAATTTTCTTCGCTAATTGCTCATCATCTACGCTAAGGAAGCGTGCCTTCGCAACAATTGGAGGCTTAAACCAAAAAATGTCTTTGTGTTGTTTCGTCCTAGTGGCGATAGTTTGCTTGACGGCACTTCCTATATAAACAGGCCTATCAAATGAATCGTAAAATACATAAACTCCAAATTGTGCCGGATACGTCGAGGGATCATTTGGATCAAAATCTTGAAGTTCGCCAATCCCTTCTACGGTTGATGCTTTGTGGATATTTGTTTTTGTTTTTGTGCCTGGAGAAGATTTCAAAAATTTCTCAATTAGTTCTTTTGTCTGATTTTGAGGATTAGATGTAATTTTATCTCTGATTTTGTAAATAGCTGTGGCGCTTAAGCCGGTACCCGCCGCCAAATCCGGGACAGACATTTCCTTTTCGGCAAGTATATATATTAGCCAATCCCCATAGAATTGAAATTCTTCTTTCGGATTTGATTTTTTCTGAATATTTTTACTTAAGGTTTTTTGTTTTGCCACATCTATCTCCCTTGGACGACGGCTTCGGTGTACGAGAGCTTTAGTCTGCCTAAAGGCTGCACACGTCCGAGGAGCATCATCATGGAAAAATTCGGCATGGGCCAGCCCGTTCGCCGCAAGGAGGACACCCGCCTCCTGACCGGCAGGGGCAACTACACCGACGACCTGAAGCGGGACGGCCAGGCGCATCTGGTGGTGCTGCGCTCCCCGCACGCCCATGCGCGAATCCTGTCGGTCGATGTCTCAGAGGCGCGGGCCGCGCCCGGCGTGCTGGCCGTGCTGACGGCGGATGAGGCTGCCGCCGACGGCATCGGCCTGTTTCCCGTGATGGTGGATGTGCCCGGCAAGGGCGGCACCAAGCTGGCCGCCCCCGCGCGGCACATCTTCCAGAAGGACACCGTGCGCTTCGTGGGCGACCCGGTGGCCTGCGTGGTCGCAGAAACCCGCGCCCAGGCGCAGGACGCGGCGGAGCTGATCTTCGTCGACTACGATATCCTGCCCAGCATCACCGACACCGGCGCGGCCGATGCCGAGGGCGCGCCGCAGATCTGGCCCGAGGCCCCGCGCAACACCTGCGTGCTGTGGTCCAACGGGCGTGAGGCCCTGGCCGATGAGGCCTTCGCCAAGGCGGCGCGGGTCTCGACCATCCGGCTGGTTCAGAACCGGCTGGTGGGCAACCCGATGGAACCGCGCGTGGCGGTGGGCGAATATGATGCGGCCACGGGCCGCTTCACCCTGACCAGCCCCACCCAGGGCGTGGTGCGCGTGCGTGAGGCGCTGGCCCAATACGTGTTCGGCGTGGACAAGGCGCAGGTGCGCGTGATCTCGCCCGATGTCGGCGGCGGCTTCGGCCTGCGGGGCAAGCTGTTTCCGGAATCGGCCATGGTGCTGTGGGCGGCCAAGCGCCTGGGGCGGCCCGTGAAGTGGCGCGCCGACCGCACCGAGACCTTCCTGAGCGACCCCCATGGCCGCGACCATGTGACCGAGGCCGAAATGGCCTTCGACGCGGATGCGAAGATCCTGGGCATGCGGGTGCGCACCAACGCGGCCGTCGGCGCCTATCTGATGGATTTCGGCCCGCGCGTGCCGACCGTGGCGGGCGGGCGTATCCTCGGCACCGTCTATGACATGCAGGCGGTGGATGTGCAGGTGCGCTGCGTGTTCACCAACACCGTGCCGACCGATGCCTATCGCGGTGCCGGGCGCCCCGAGACCGCCTATGTGATCGAGCGGCTGCTCGACCTCGGCGCGCCGCAATTCGGCATCAGCCGCGAGGAGATCCGCGCCCGCAACTACATCCGGCCCGAGCAGATCCCCTACACCAACTGCGTGGGCAATGTGATCGACAGCGGGCGTTTCGAGGAAACCCAGGGCCTGGCGCTTAAGCTGGCCGATTGGGACGCCTTCGCCGCCCGCCGTGCAGAGAGTGCCGCGCGCGGCAAGCTGCGGGGCAGGGGCCTCGGCTATTTCGTCGAGGCCTCGGGCGGGCAGCCCTTCGAATGGGCGCGGGTCGCGTTTCAGCCCGACGGCATGGTGAACCTCTCGGTCGGCACCTTCAGCCACGGCCAGGGGCATGAGACCGCCTTCGCGCAGCTGCTGCATGAGAAGCTCGGCATTCCCTTCGACAAGGTGCGGCTGGTGCAGGGCGACAGTGACCTGACGCCCAATGGCGGCGGCACCGGCGGCTCGCGCTCCTCTCAGATGGGCGGTGTCGCGACCGTGCGCACGGCGGAGCTGGTGATCCAGAAGGCCCGTCGCATCGCCGCCACCATGCTGGAAGCGGGCGTGGAGGACATCGAGTTCGAGGCCGGGCGCTTCCGCGTGGCCGGCACCGACATCTCGACCGGCTGGGACGAGATGATCGCGGCCGGCGAAGCCCCGCAGCTGGACGAGCAGCACACCTACAGGCGCGACACCGAGTGCAACTTCCCCAACGGCTGCCATGTGGCCGAGGTGGAGGTGGACCCCGATACCGGCCTGGTGGAGGTGGTGCGCTATGCCGCCGTGGATGATGTGGGCGTGCCCATCAACCCCATGCTGGTGCACGGCCAATGCCATGGCGGCATCATGGCCGGGCTGGGCCAGGCGCTGCTGGAACACGCCCAGTACGACCCTGACTCCGGCCAGTTCCTGACCGCGACCTTCCAGGATTACTGCATGCCGCGCGCCTCCGATGCGCCGTCCTTTGATCTGGACCTGAACGTGGTCCCGTGCCCCAGCAACGACCTGGGCGTGAAGGGCGCGGGTGAGGGAGGGGCCTGCGGGGCGCCGCCTGCCATCGTCTCGGCCTTGTGCGATGCGCTGGGCGTGGCACACATCGACATGCCCGCGACGCCGGAAAAGGTCTGGCGCGCCTTGGCCCAACGGGTAGCCGCAGAATGAGCCAGAACTTCATCCCCGCCACCTTCATCCGCGGCGGTTCCTCCAAGGGCGTGTTCTTCCACGCCAAGGACGTGCCGGCGGACCGCGCGGCGCTGGACCCCATCCTGCTGGAGGTGCTGGGCTCGCCCGACCCGTATCAGCGCCAGCTGGACGGCATGGGCGGCGGCATTTCCTCGCTGTCCAAGGGCGTCATCATCGGCCCGCCCACCCATCCGGACGCCGACGTAGACTACACCTTCGCCCAGGTCGCGGTGGACAAGCCCGTGGTCGACTGGAAGGGCAATTGCGGCAACCTCTCCTCCGCGGTCGGTCCCTTCGCGGTGGATACCGGTCTGGTGCAGGTGGCCGATGGCGAGGCGCTGGTGCGCATCCATCAGGTCAACACCCGGAAGATCATCCACGCCCGCTTCCCGGTGAAGAATGGCAAGGCCGAGGTGCGCGGCGACTACGCCATCGCGGGCGTGGCGGGCACCGGCGCCCGAATCCGCCTGGATTTCCTAGCCCCGGGCGGCACCCAGACCGGTGCGCTGCTGCCGACCGGACAGGTGATCGAGGAGATCGAAGGGCTGGCCTGCACGCTGGTCGATGCCGCCAACCCGGCCGTGTTCTTCGCGGCGGCCGATTTCGGCCTGACGGGTGAGGAAAGCCCCGACCAGATCGAGGCCATCCCTGGCCTGATGGCGCGCCTTGACCATCTGCGCCGGCTGGCCGGCGTGCGCATGGGCCTGGCCGAGACGCCGGAAAAGGTCGGTCTGGCCGCGCCCCGCGTCGCGCTGCTGGCCCGCCCCGGCGCGCCGAAGCTGCTGGACGGCAGCGTCATGACCCCCGACAGCCACGATATCCAGGTGCGCATGCTGTCCATGGAACGCGTGCACCGTGCCGTGCCGCTGACCGGCGCGCTCGGCCTCGCCTGTGCCTGCAAGGTGGCGGGCAGCCTGCCGGCCAGCCTCTGCGGCCCGCTGCCGCGCGCGGATGAGATCCGCGTGGCCCAGCCCAGCGGCATGCTGGCGGTGGGTGCGGAAGTCCGCCAGGACAATACTGGTTGGCATGCGGAAAGTGCCGTCGTGTATCGCACCGCGCGCACCCTGATGATCGGCGCCGTGGCAATACGCGAACCTTAAGAAAAAATCGCCTTTCCTTGCGCCAGATCAAGGAGGCGCACCCGCCCCGCCGGTAGTTTGCCTTCAGCGTTCACCGGCGGGGAGCATCCCGGCAGGGCAGCAGTTTCAGGCCCCACCAATGCTGTCCTGGCTCCCATCCCGTTCGAGGCCTCTTCGCGGGTTTGCCGGTGGACGCTCTTTTTTCAATACAACATTGGGAAAAGGCCTGCTTTGATGGGTGGTATGCTCGAAACGTCCCTGATCCTCACACTGGTCCTTGCCCTGACGGCCCTGCTGGCGCACATGAGGCGTGCGCCCAGGCCGCGCCCCATTCCCGTCCGGCCCCGAGGCCGGCACCGTCCTTTCTGAGAGACACGATGGATTACAGCGCCTTTTTCCAGTCCAAGCTCCAGGGTCTGAAGGATGAGGGGCGCTACCGTGTTTTCGCGGAGCTGGAACGCATCCGCGGCCAGTTCCCGACGGCCACCAACCACGGCCAGGCCAACAAGGCCCCGGTGAAGGTCTGGTGCAGCAACGACTATCTGGGCATGGGCCAGCACCCGGCCGTGCTGGCCGCGATGCATGAGGCGCTGGACCGTTCCGGCGCCGGCGCCGGCGGCACGCGCAACATCGCGGGCACCAATGTCGACCACATCGCGCTCGAAGCCGAGCTGGCCGACCTGCACGGCAAGGAAGCAGCGCTGCTGTTCAACAGCGGCTACATGTCCAACATGGCCACGCTTTCCACCCTGGCCGCCCAGATGCCCGGCTGCATCGTGTTCTCCGACGCGCTGAACCATGCCTCCATGATCGAGGGCATCCGACATTCGCGCGCGACCTGCGTGATCTGGAAGCACAACGACCTGGCCGACCTGCGCGAGAAGCTGGCCGCCGTGCCGCCGGGCACGCCCAAGATCATCGCCTTCGAGAGCGTCTATTCCATGGACGGCGACGTGGCCCCGATCGCGGAGATCTGCGACCTGGCCGACGAGTTCCGCGCCATCACCTACCTCGATGAAGTGCATGCCGTGGGCCTGTACGGCCCGCGCGGCGGCGGCATCAGCGAGCGTGACGGGATGGCGCAGCGCGTGGATGTGATCGAAGGCACGCTTGCCAAGGCCTATGGCGTGATCGGCGGCTACATCACCGGCAGCGCGCAGCTGGTGGATTTCGTGCGCAGCTTCGCGTCGGGCTTCATCTTCTCCACCGCGCTGCCGCCGGCCATCGCGGCGGGCGCCAAGGCCGCGATCAGCCACCTGAAATCCTCCGACGCCGAGCGCGCCGCCATGTTCGCCAATGTGGCGCGGCTGCGGGCGGGCCTCGACGCGCTGGGCATCGAGCACCTGATGAACCCGAGCCATATCGTGCCCGTGATGGTGCGCGACGCGGCCCTGTGCAAGCGCATCAGCGACACGCTGCTGGACGAGTACGGGATCTATGTGCAGCCCATCAATTACCCGACCGTCCCGCGCGGCACGGAGCGGCTGCGCTTCACCCCCTCGCCCCTGCATGGGGAGGCCGACATCGCCGCGCTGTTGAAGGCGCTGGGCGAGATCTGGACGCAGAACTCCCTGTCCAAGGCTGCATAAAGGCCAGCATTGCTACCCAACCCTCCGGCTGCCACACTCGGCGCAAAGAAGCGGAGGGAAGTACCATGACCCATCAGGGCAAGCCCGTTCCCGTGACGGCGCTGCAGCGCGTGGAGATGCTCCACGCGCTGGAAAGGAAGCTCCTGTGGCTCTCCGCCTGGATGATCCACAACGCCAATCACCTGCGCCCCAACCGCGACGGGCTGAAGGTGGGCGGGCACCAGGCCTCCTGCGCCTCTGCCGTGTCGATCCTCGCGGCCCTCTATTTCGACGCGCTGAAACCCGCCGACCGCGTGGCCGTGAAGCCGCATGCGGGGCCCGTGTTCCACGCCATCAACTACCTGTTCGGCCGCCAGACCCAGGAACGGCTGACCACCCTGCGCCAGTTCGGCGGCATCCAGCCCTATCCCAGCCGGGTGAAGGACGGGGGCGAGGTGGATTTCTCCACCGGCTCCGTCGGCCTCGGTGTCGCGATCAGCAGCTTCGGCTCCCTGGTGCAGGATTATGTGCGGCTGAAGAAGCTGGCGCCCGAGGGGCTGCCCGCCGGCCGCCATGTCGCCGTGGTGGGCGATGCGGAGCTCGACGAAGGCAATATCTACGAGGCCCTGCTGGAGGGCTGGAAGCACGACATCCGCAATGTCTGGTGGATCGTCGACTACAACCGCCAGAGCCTCGATTCCGTGGTGCCGGACCGCCTGTTCGGCCGCATCGAGGGCCTGTTCCGCGACATGGGCTGGAATGTCGTCACGCTGAAATACGGCCGCAAGCTGCAGGCGGCCTTCGCGCGGGAGGGCGGGGAGTCGCTCCGCCGCTGGATCGATGATTGCCCCAACAGCCTGTATTCGGCCCTGACCTTCCAGGGCGGCGCGGCCTGGCGCAATGCCGTTCTGGCCGAACTCGGCCGCGAGGACGGCATCCGCGCCATCATCGACCCGCTGAGCGACGATGAGCTCTCGGAGCTGATGACCAACCTCGGCGGCCATGACATCGAGACGCTGACCGAGGCCTTCCGCGCGGCGGATGCCGAGGGCGACCAGCCCACCTGCTTCATCGCCTATACCATCAAGGGCATGGGCCTGCCGTTTGCGGGGCACAAGGACAACCACTCGGGCCTGATGACCAAGGAGCAGATGGAAGCCTTCCGCGACCTGATGCGCATCCGCCCTGGCCATGAATGGGACAAGTTCGAGGGGCTGGATACGCCGCCCGAGGCGCTGGAAGCCTTCCTGGAGAGCATGCCCTTCGCCACGCCGCTGACGCCGGAGGGCCGGCGCCTGGCCTCGCCCACCATTCCGGTGCCCGCGAAGCTGCCGGTGCCCAGGCCGGCCAAGGGCCGCAAGATGTCCACCCAGGCGGCCTTCGGCGAGATCCTGGCCGAGATCGGTCGCGGGCAGGGAGAGTTCGCGCCGATCGCGGAGCGTATCGTCACCACCAGCCCTGACGTGACGGTCTCCACCAATCTCGGCGCCTGGGTGAACCGGCGCGGCATCTTCGACCGGCATCTGAAGAACGACGTGTTCCGTGATGCCAAGCTCGCCAGCGCCCAGCGCTGGGGCATGTCGCCCGAGGGCCAGCATGTGGAACTCGGCATCGCCGAGCAGAACCTGTTCCTGGTCCTCGGCGCCCTGGGGCTGGCGCATAACCTGTACGGCGCACGGCTGCTGCCGATCGGCACGGTCTACGACCCCTTCGTGAACCGTGGCCTCGATGCGCTGATCTATGGTTGCTACATGGATGCGCGCTTCATGCTGGTCAGCACGCCCTCCGGCCTGACGCTCGCGCCCGAGGGCGGCCAGCACCAGAGCCTGAACACGCCGCTGATCGGCATGGCGCAGGACCGGCTTGCCAGCTTCGAGCCGGCTTTCGCCGACGAGCTGTCCATCCTGATGCGCCATGGCTTCGCGCATATGCAGGCCGAGAACGGCTCCAGCGTGTGGCTGCGCCTGTCCACGCGCGGGCTGGAACAGCCTGAACGCACACTGGACCCCGCGGCGGTGATCGCCGGCGGCTATTGGGCGGTTCCGCCCGCCGAGGGCTCGCCCATCGCCATCGCCTATCAGGGCCCCGTGGCGCCGGAGGCCATGGCGGCCTTCGAGGAACTGCGCGCCGAGGAGCCCCGCGCGGGCCTGCTGGCCATCACGAGCCCGGACCGTCTCCATCAGGGCTGGCTCGATTCGCGCCGGGCGGCGCGCGGCGGGCCGGGGGGCGAGCCCTCCCACATCGAGAAACTGCTGGCGCCGCTCGCACCCGGCGCCGCGCTGGTGCCGGTGCTGGACGGCCATCCGGCGGCGCTATCCTGGCTGGGTGCCGTGCGCGGCCAGCGCATCGTGCCCTGCGGCGTGGAGCGCTTCGGCCAGTCGGGCGACATCCCCGACCTGTATGCCGAATACGGGCTGGATACGGATGCCATCCTGGATGCCTGCGCGCAGGCGCTGCTGGGTTGACCCGTCGCGTGGGGCGGCCACAATCCGCCCCACAAACAAGACGAGGAAGCGCCTGTGACGTTCCGCCTGCGCGTGGGTTATGTCGGTTGGGTTCCGCACCCGCAATTTCTGGAAACCGCCGCCGCCGATCCGGCGCTGGAGATCGTGAAGATCCCCATCGATGCCAGCACCGACGAGATGGTGCAGCAGCTTTCCTCCTGCCACGCCTATTACGTCATGGCATCGCGCGATGAGCTGCCGAAGCCCGTGCATGTCACGAGCGAGCTGCTGGCCAAGCTGCCCAACCTGCTGATGGCCGCCAGCTATGGCGCGGGCTACGACCCCTGCGACCCCATCGCCTGCACCGAGGCCGGCGTGCTGCTGCTGAACCAGGCCGGCGGCAATGCCGAGGGTGTGGCCGAACACGCGGTGGGCATGATGCTCGCCTGCCTGAAGCGCATGCCGGACAGCCACGCGATGATGAAGGCCAACACCGCCTTCAACCGCACCCAGCAGATGGGCCGCGACCTGAAGGGCATGACGGTGGGGCTGGTGGGCTTCGGCAATGTCGGCCGGCGCACCGCGCAGATCCTGCAGCTGGCCTTCGGCTGCGAGGTATTGGCCTGCGACCCCTATGTGGACGCGGCCGTGATGGCCCATGCCGATGTGCGCAAGGTCGAGATGGCCGAGATCTATGCGCTGTCCGATGTCGTCAGCCTGCATTGCCCGCTGACGCCCGAGACGCGCGGCATGGTGGGTGCGGAGGCCTTCGCCGCGATGAAGAAGCGCGTGGTGTTCGTGACCACGGCGCGCGGTTCCATCCATGATGAGGCAGCCCTGTTCGACGCCCTGCAATCCGGCCAGGTGGCCGGCGCCGGCATCGATGTGTGGGAGCAGGAGCCGCCCCCGCCCGATCACCCGCTGCTGCACCACCCCAACGTCATCGCCAGCCAGCACATCGCGGGCGTGACCGAGCAGAGCCGCGCCAACATCACCCATATCGCGGCACTCGCCTTCGGGGATGTGGCGCATGGGCGGCTGCCGCCGCGCATCATCAATCCCGAGGTGCTGCCGGAGTGGAAGGAACGCTATCGCAAGGCGACGGGCTTCCAACTGGATTGAGGCCGGGGCGTGTCGCGCCCTCGATGATCGCCTCCCAGCTTTTGCCCCGGGCCCGCAGGAAGTCGATGCTGGGCCCGACAGGGTTGCCATAGGCCCGCATCGTCCGCGCCAGGACGATGCGGCGTTCCGCTTCCGGGGTCAGTTCCTTGAAGCGGCTGGCAAGGGCCAGCCGCTCCGCATGCAGGGTGCGGGCCACCTGTTCGACAGGCACGCCCTGGTCCAGCAACGCGGCCGCGCGGTGCCGCAAGGCCCGCACGGCGTCCTCATACCGCGCCCGAATACTCACGACGCATGCTCTGCCAGAGGGCAATGCCGGCCGGAAGCAGCACGGCTACCGCCCCGCGCTCCACATCGCCCAGGAAATAGCCGAAGGCGCCGACCAGCCCGCCGGCCACCAGCAGCAGCCGTTCGGGCATCGCCATCCGCTTCAGCAGGAATCCGGCATAGCCTGCCGTGACGGCCACCAGCGCACCGACCTGCGTGGCGCTGGCCAGCAGGATCTCGGCCAGCGACCCGCGCGCCATGATCGCGGGGTCGTAGATGAAGGCGAACCCCACCGTGAACCCCGCGATCCCGAAGCGAGAGGCATGCAGGGAGGTGATGGTGGGCGACGCCTTGGCGATGGCCGCCGCGGCGAAGGCCGCCGCAGCAACCGGTGGTGTCGCGTCCGCTATCACCGCGAAATAGAACACGAACAGATGCGCGGGCAGCAGAAGCTGTTCCGTGCTGTAGCCCAGTGTGCGGCTGCCCAGTTCCAGGATCTGCGGAACGCCGATGGCGGCTGCGATGATGTAGCTCGGCGTGGTGGGTATCCCCATGCCCAGCACCAGCACCGTCAGGCACAGCAGCACCAGCAGCCAGGGCAGGGAGCCCCCCGCCAGGTCCTTGATGATGCCGCCGAAGGCCACGACCATGCCGGTCGAGGTCAGCGCCGACACCACGATGCCCGAACCCGCGATGGAGACCGCGAGCGGGGCCATGGTGTGGCCGGCGCTCGCCAGGCTTTCCAGCACCTGCCGCCAGCCCATCCGCGTGCGCGCCCGCAGCAGCGATACCGCGACCATGGAAAGCGTGGACATGAAGGCAGCGTAGTTGCCGCTCCAGCGCTCGTTCATCAGGTAGACCAGCACGCCGATCGGGATGATCAGGTGCGCGTCGGCGAAGACCTCACGCCAGCCGGGCATCTCGGACAGCGGCATGGGGCGCATGCCCGCGCGCTTGGCCTCGAAATGCACCGCCGCCAGGATGGCGAAGTAGTACATCACCGCGCCGATGGCCGCGGCACTGATGATCTGGCTGTAGGGAATGTTGGTGATCTCGGCCATCACGAAGGCGGCGGCCCCCATGACCGGGGGCATCAGCGCCCCGCCCACGCTGGCCGCGCTCTCGATGCCGCCGGCGACGGCCGGCTTGTAGCCCACCCGCTGCATCAGCGGGATGGTCATGGCGCCCGTGGTGATGACGTTGGAGACCGACGACCCGCTCATGGTGCCGAACAGGCCCGAGGTCACGACCGCCACCTTGGCCGGCCCGCCGGAGTAGCGCCCCGCGACCATGGCGCCGAAATTGCTGAACAGCCGCCCCGTGCCGCTGCCCTGCATGAAGGCGCCGAACAGGATGAATACCGCGATGGTGGTCGCCACGATCCCGGTCAGCGGGCCATAGACGCCGCCCGCGGTCGGCACCAGCCAGGCGGATTCCACGATCTCGGCCGGGGTGAAGACGCGGGTGTTCAGCACGCCGGGCAGCAAATGCCCGAACTGCATGTAGAGCAGGCTGATCGCGACCATCCAGGCGAGCCCCGGCTCGACGGCGCGTCGCGTCGCCTCCAGCAGGGTGATGACGCAGATGATGCCGAGCGCCATCATCTCCCACCCGAATGGGTCGACGTATTCCATGCGGTCTGACACCGCCTGCGCGTTCCAGATCACCCACAGATGCGGCGCGGCGGCGAAGGCTGCCCACACCCAATCCGGCAGGCTGGGGCGCGTCTGCGGCGAGGATGTCCGGGCCGGATACAGCAGGAACAGCGGCGGCACGAACACCAGCAGGTGAAAGCCGCGCATGGTGATGGGCTCAGGGAAGCCGAAGCCCGCGAAATACAGATGGATGGCGGCAAACACCGCCATCCACAGGGTGGCAAGCCACCACCCCCAGCCTTCCAGCTGACGCATCAGGCCGGGTTGGCGCCGGCGGCGCGGAACGCCTTGATGGCACCCGGGTGCAGCGGCACGCCGGTGTACTTCACCGCCTCCATGGGGTCGAAGGCACCCATGCTGGAGTGAATGGCCGTGAGGCGGGCGCCCTTGGCGCGGATCAGCGTGCGGGTGATGGCCTCGCACACCGCCTCGGGCACCGTCTCATGCACCAGGATCACGCTGTCCATCGCGGTCACGTCGATCGGCGCCTGCAGCAGCGCGGGGTAGGCCGTCGGCGGGCAGTTGGCCTGGCTGTAGCTGTAGCGTTCGATCAGATGCGCGCGGATATCGTTGTCGAAGCCCAGCAGCTTCGCCTGGCGGCGGCCTTGCGCGATCTCGGTCAGGATGGCGGCGGGGCGGGCGAGGGCGAAATACAGGTAGTCCACCTGGCCGTCGATGAAGGCCGCCGCGATGTCGTTGTAGCTGCCGTTCAGATAGCGTCCGCCATTGCTGCGGATCTGGTCCGGCGAGGAGCCGATGAAGCGCAGGATGCGCTGCAGCGTCATCTCATCGGTCGAGGACCGCTGCGGCACGCCGATCTTGAGGCCGCGCTGGCTCAGCACCTCGCGCATGCCGGTCACCGGCGTGTCGGCGCGGGCCAGCAGATAGTGGTCGGTCGGCGAATAGCCGGTGCCGAGGCAACGCAGGCGCGGGTGCGCGGCGCTGTAGGGCTCCTCGCCCTTGAAGGCCGCGGCCGCGAAGGCGTCGATGCCCCAGCCCATCTGCGACTGCCCGTTGTTGATGCGGGTGGGATTGGCCAGCCCGCCGCCCGGCACGACCCGGATCTGGATCTCCGGGTTCTCCTCCTTGATCAGGGCGGCGATACCCGCCCCCATCGTGTACCACCCGCCGCCGAGCGAGCCCGCCACGAACTCAAGCGTGGTCTGCGCGCGCGCCGGCGCGACGAAGGGAAGCGCCAGGGCAGAGCCCAGCGTGAGACGACGTGTCAGCATAGGCTCCAGCTCTCCTTCAGCGGATGGGGGGCGCGTACATCAGCCCGCCCTGGGTATAGAGTGCGTTCAGACCGCGACGCAGGCCGATGGGGCTGCCCTGGCCGAGGTTGCGCTCGAAGACCTCACCGTAGTTCCCCACGGCTTTGATGATGTTGTAGGCCCAGCGGCGATCCAGCCCCATCATCGGCCCATGGTCACCCGAAAGCCCCAGCAGGCGGCGGATCTCGGGGTTCTGGCTTTCCAGGAAGGTGTCGACATTGGCCTGCGTGATGCCCAGTTCCTCGGCCGTGATCAGCGCGAAGATCGTCCAGCGCACGATATCGAACCACTGGTCGTCGCCATGGCGCACCACGGGCGCGTGAGGCTCCTTGCTGATGATGTCCGGCAGGATCAGGTGTTCATCCGGGTTCGGGAAGCTGGCGCGCAGCCCGGCCAGCTGGCTCGCATCCGTCGAGTACGCATCGCAGCGCCCGGCGAGGTAGCTGCGGCGCGCCTCGTCGTTCTGCTCGAACACCACCGGGTTGTAGCGGATGTTGTTGGTCCGCGCCCAATCGGCCAGGTTCAGCTCGTTGGTGGAGCCCGCGACCACGCAGATGCTGGCGCCCGCCAGATCCGCCGCGCGCGTCACGCCCAGGGACCGGCGCAGCATGAAGCCCTGGCCGTCATAGAAGTTCACCACGGTGAAGTTCAGGCCGTTGGCGGTGTCGCGCACATGCGTCCAGGTGGCGGTGCGGATCAGGATGTCGATCTGGCCGGACTGCAGCGCGGGCAGGCGCGCATTGGTGGTCAGCGGCACCCAGCGGATCTTGGCGGCATCGCCCAGCGTGGCGGCGGCGACGGCGCGGCACAGGTCATTGTCGATGCCGCGATACTCACCGCGGCTGTCGGGCATGGAAAAGCCGGCAGCGCCCGTCGAGGTGCCACAGACCAGGATGTCACGCTGGCGGACAGCCGACAGGGTGGGGCCGGGGGCGGCCATCTGCGCCGCCGCGATTCCAGGCAGCAACGCGGCGAAAACAGCCGTTACGAAACTCTTCAACATCGTGAGCCTTCCTCCAGATTCCAGGAGGATGGGGGCGCTCGCAGCGCACAAGCAAGCCCCGCGGCGCTTGACGGAAGGCCCCGAAGGGCAAAGGGTGCACAGAACAACGCCACCGGGACGTCATGGCTGCACCAGTAGTTTCCGCCGCGCCGCAGGGCGCGCTCGAACGTATCAAGACACTAGCTCCCGGGGTTGCGCTCAGCTTCGCCGTTGCGGTGGTTTCCATCATGATCCGCAATGCCACGGGCATCGCGGCGCTGAACCCTGTCGTGGTCGCGCTGATCCTGGGCATCGGTTTTCACAGCGTCTGGGGCACGCCCGCCATCCTGAAGCCCGGCATCGCCTTCGCGGTGCGCCCGGTGCTGCGGGCGGCCATCGTGCTGCTGGGGCTGCAGGTCACGCTGGGCATGCTGTGGTCGCTCGGCCCGGCAGCGCTGATGCTGGCGGTGGTGGTGGTCGCGGCCACGCTGCCCTTCACCATCTGGCTCGGCCAGCTGATGGGCGTGGACAAGCCGCTCGCGCAGCTGATCGGCACGGGCACGGCCATCTGCGGCGCCTCGGCCATCGTGGCCGCCAACCAGGTCTCCCGCGCGCGGGAGGAGGATGTGACCTATGCGCTGGCCGTCATCACCCTGTGCGGCACGGCGGCGATGATCCTGTTCCCCTATATGGCCGGCCCCCTGGGGCTCGATGCCCAGGATTACGGCATCTGGGCCGGCGGCGCGATCCATGAGGTGGTGCAGGCCGTGGGTGCCGCCGCTGCCGGCGGCCCGGTGTCCTCGCAGACCGGCACGGTGATGAAGCTGGCGCGCGTGTTCATGCTGGCCCCCGCCGTGCTGGCGCTGGGCTGGTGGGTGGCCCGCCAGTCCGGCGGTGAGGCCCATGGCGTGAAGGCGCCGGTGCCTGTCTTCGCCTTCGGCTTCCTGGCGCTGGTGCTGCTGGGCAGCACGGGGCTGGTGCCGCAGGTGGCCGTCGATGCCAGCCGCTTCCTGGTGCCGCTGATGCTGGCGGCCTCGGTCGCGGCCCTCGGCCTGCAGACCAACCTGAAGGCGCTGAAGGCGCGCGGCGTGGCGCCGCTGGCCCTCGGCGTGCTCAGCAGCCTGTTCATCGCGGCCCTGGCCTATGTGGGCGTGCTGATCATCGGCTGATCAGCAGGCGCGGGCGGGGAACAGCTCCGAAGGGGCCACGAACTCCTCCTGCGCCGCCACGGTCAGGATCTCGCGGGAGCCGGCCTCGGCCGTGCGCTTCAGCAGGCCGAACACGGATGAGGCGGCCCGGCTCAGGGCCTGCGCCGCGCTGCCGCTGCGCATCCGGTGCAGCAGGAACAGGGCGCTGATCGCATCGCCCGCGCCGTTGACCGAGACCGGCAGCAGCGGCGTGCTCAGGTGGTGGAACTGCCCGCCCTCGGCCGCGATCATGCCGATGCTGCCCGGCGTTTCCTCAAAGCTCGTCAGCAGCACGCAGCGCGGGCCCTTGGCCTGCAGCGCGGTCAGGGCGGCCTTGGCCTCGGCCAGCGTGGCGGCGGGCATGCCGGTCAGCAATTCCAGCTCGAAGCGGTTGGGGGTCGCGATGTCGGCCAGGGCCAGGGCGCGGTCGCGGAAGAACTCCGGGATGCCGGGCCTGACGAACACGCCGCGCCCGACATCGCCGATCACCGGGTCGCAGCAGTACAGCGCCTTGGGGTTGGCGGCCTTCACCTGGGCCACCGCATCCAGGATGGCGTCTCCGATATCGGCCCCGCCGACATAGCCGGACAGCACGGCATCGCAGCGGGGCAGGGCGCCGCGCTCGGCGATGCCCGCCACGCATTCGCGGATCAGCTCACCGCCGAACACCTGGCCGCGCCAGGCGCCATAGCCCGTGTGGTTGCTGAACTGCACGGTCTGGATACCCCAGACCTCAGCGCCCAGGCGCTGGAGCGGGAACATGGCCGAGGCATTGCCGACATGCCCGTAAGCGACCCAGGACTGGATGGACAGGATGTTCTCGGCCAAGACTCGCGCGCTCCGGAATGGATCGCGCGAGCATGGCGCCGTGGCTTCACTCCCGCCAGGGGTGGAGGTTCCACAGCGCCTGGTAGCCGTCGCGCAGCTTCTCCAGCTCCTTGCGGAAATCATCGGGGCCCAGGAAGCGCAGCGGCAGGAACTGCTGGCGCGCGATGCGCTGGAATTCCGGATTGTCCACCGTGGCCCGCAGGGCGGCCGAGATGCGGGTCAGCGCCTCGGGCGGGATGCCGGCGGGGGCGGCCATGCCGCGCATGCTGCCTTCCACCACATCGAAGCCCAGCTCCTTCAGGGTCGGCACTGTCGGGGCCTCGGACCAGCGGGTGTTGCCCATCTGCGCCAGCGGCCGCAGCAGGCCCTGGGACATTTCGGTCAGCCCCTCGGCCATGTTCATGCTGGCGATGGGAATGGCACGCGAAACCAGGTTCTGCTTCACCTGCGCCGAGCCGCCGAAGGGCACATGAAGGAACTGCGCGCCGGTCGCGCGCTCCAGCGCCAGCACGGCCAGATGGTCATCCGACCCCACGCCCGTGGTGCCGTAGCCGAGCTGTCCGGGCCGCTGCCGGGCCGCGGCGATCAGCCCCGCGAAATCCATGATGTCGCTGTCCGAGCGCACCCACAGCCCGCCCGGGTCGTCCACGATGTTCGCGATCAGCTGGAAATCGTTCAGCGTGAAGCGCGGCCGGCGCTCGATCGGCAGGGTGACGATGGAGGGCGTGTTGACGAAGCCGATGGTGTAGCCGTCGGGCCGGGAACGGGCGAGTTCGGTAAAGCCGATCTCGCCGCCTGCGCCCGCGCGGTTCTGCACCACGATGGGTTGGCCGAGTTCGCGTTCCATGAAGCGGGCGATGGTGCGGGCCGCGACATCGGTACCGCCGCCGGCGGCATAGGCGACGATCATGGTAAGCGCGTGGTCGGGCTGCCATTGGGCAAGGGCCGGCGTTGCGGCCAGCAGCGCAGGCATGGCCAGCGCCGTGCGGCGTGTGATCATTGACGTGTTCCTCCGCCCGCCAGAATGAGGCGGGCGGAAATGAAACGCTAGTCTATTTCCGCCATCAGCCAGCCGCGCGCATCCATGGTGGCGGTGTCGCCCGCCTGGACCAGGATGGTGGTCGTGGGGCTCTCCAGGATGGCCGGCCCCTGGATGGTCGCGCCATCCGCCAGATCACCGAAGCGATAGACCGGCCATTCCGCGAAGCCACCGTCGCGCCACACCTGGCGCGGTTCGGCCGCCAGCATGGGGGGCGCCACATAGCGCCCGGCATCGCCGGTCAACCGCCCGAGCGCCGCGACGCGCGCGTTCACCAGCACCACCTCATCCTGCGGCAGGGAATAGGTGAACAGCGCCTCATGCTGGTCATGGAAGGCCTGGCGCACGGCGTCCGGCATGGCCGCACCCTGCCAGTCGACCCCGTCCAGCTTCACGCCGATCTCAAACACCTGCTCGCCATAGCGCATGTCGGCGGAACGGGTGGCCGTGATCTCGCCGTCGAACCATTCGGCCATGCGGGCGCGGGCGGCTTCTTCCTGGGCGGCGAAGGTCGCGGCGAGCGACGCGTCGGGGTTGGCGTTGACGCTGCGCGTCACCTCGAAGCGCAGATCCGTGCGCAGCATGCCCCAGGCCGAGAGGCCGGCGGCGAACAGCGGCACCGCGTAGCGCGCCATGCCGAGGTCGCGCGCGACCGCCGAGGCATGAAGCCCCGCCGCACCGCCGAAGGACAGCAGCGTCGCCCCGCGCGGGTCCACCCCGCGCCGGACGGTGGCCACCCGCACGCCATCGGCCATGCGGGCGTTGACCAGGCGATACACGCCCCAGGCGGCCTCCCGCATCGAAATGCCCAGCCGCTCCGCCAGCCGTGCCATCGCGGCTTCGGAAGCCTCGACATCGAGGCGCTGGGCCCCGCCGAGGAAGCTCCCCGGGTCCAGATGCCCCAGCAGCAGGTTGGCGTCGGTGACGGTGGGCAGCGTGCCGCCGCGCCCATAGCAGGCAGGGCCCGGCCGCGCGCCCGCGCTTTCGGGGCCGACCTGCAGCGTGCCGCCCGCGCCGACATGGGCGATGGAGCCGCCCCCCGCGCCGAGGGTGATGATGTCCAGGCTTTCGAGCGCGATGCGCTCCCCGGCCACTTCGCGCCCACGCCCCAGCTTGGCCACACCGCCCGCGACCAGGGCGATGTCGGTGGACGTCCCGCCCATGTCGAAGGTTACGAGGTCACCGGCCATGCCCTCACGCGCCAAAGCGACCGCTGCGGCCACGCCGCCCGCGGGGCCGGACAGCGCGGTGCCTGCCGCCAGGCGCGCGGCTTCGGCAATCGGCGTCACCCCGCCATGGGAGAGGATGACGAAGACCGGCCCGGCATAGCCCACCTTCTTCAGCCCTTCCGCGAGGCGCCCGAGATAGCGCGAGACCGGCGGGCCGACATAGGCGTTCACCGCCGTGGTCGAGAAACGCTCGAACTCCTTGATCTCGGGCAGCACCTCGGCGCTGGTGGTGACGAAGACGCCGGGCAGGGCGGCACGCACCGCCTCGGCCGCCGCCTGCTCATGCGCGGGGTCGCGCCAGGCGTGCAGGAAGCAGATCGCCACCGCCTCGGCGCCGCGCGCGGCCTCGATGGCGGCGGCGAGGCTCGCTTCGTCCAGGCCGGTTTCCACGGCGCCATCGGCGCGCAGGCGCTCCTTCACGCCGAAGCGGCGGCTGCGCGGCACCAGCGGTTCGGGCGGGGCCAGGCGCAGGTTGTAGCGCTCGGGCTTCAGGCCCTCACGCATCTCGATCACGTCGCGGTGGCCTTCGGTCGTCAGCATCGCGACCTTGGCCCCCTTGCGTTCCAGCAGCGCGTTGGTGGCGACGGTGGTGCCGTGGACGATGCGCTCGGTGCCCGCCAGCAGGGCCTCCAGCGTCAGGCCCGCTGCTTCGGCCAGGTTGCGCAGGCCCTGGATCACGCCTTCGCTCTGGTCATGCGGGGTGCTGGCGGCCTTGGCCAGCCGCGCCTGGCCGTCGGGGCCGACACCCACCACATCGGTGAAGGTGCCGCCGACATCGACGCCGATACGCCACTTGCTCATGCTGTGTACCCCTCTTCGGCGTCCTTACTCTTGGCTTCCGCCGAACGTTCGCCGGGCGCGCCCCAGCCGCCGCCACCCGCCGAGAGCAGGTGCAGAACCTCCCCGGACTCGATGGGGATCGAGACCTCCTTGCTGCGCAGCAGGCGCTCGGAACCGTCCTTCTTGTGCAGCACATAGCGGTGCGGGGCGCTGTCCTCGCCGCCCTGCATACCGGCCGAGCCATGGAAGGCGCCATCGCCCGCCGTGTTGCCCACGGCCGGGCCATCGGTTTCCACGCGCAGCTTCAACTCGGCCCCAAGGCCGCCGCGATACTTGCCCGCACCGCCGGAATTGGCGCGGAACTCGTGCTTTTCGAAGTGCAGCGGAAAGCGGGCCTCGGCCTGCTCGATGCTGCCGAATTTCAGGCCGCCGGCGCTGTGCCATTCGCCCACCGTGTTCCAGCCGTCGCCCGCCGAGGAGCCGCCGCCGCCGGGGCGCGCATGGAACAGGTGCCAGACGAAACCCTTGCCGCTGCGCGGGTCCTTACCCTTGATCGCCACGCGGAAGCGCCGGCCCCAGCCGCCCATGGCGCGGTCGGGGGCTGCATTCTGCAGCGCGCGGATGATGGCTTCCACGATCTCATTGGAGCAATGGCTGGTGCAGAGCGTGACGGGCCGGCCCTCATTCGCCCAGACGATGCTGCCCTCCCGCGCGATGACCTTCAGCGGGCGGAACGCGCCTTCATTCTTCGACAGGTCCGCATCGAGCAGATAGGCGAAGGCCATGCAGCAGGCCGAATACATGTTCGGGTAGCTGGAATTGACGATGCCCACGGCCTCGTCGTCCGAGGCCGTCAGATCCACCGTCAGGCTGTCGCCCGCCTTGGTGCAGGTGGCGCGGATGGTGATGTTCTCGCGCCCGTGACCGTCATCGTCCAGCACTGCCTCGCCGGACCAGGTGCCGTCGGGCCATTCCGCCAGGATGGAGCGCGCGTGCTTCTCGGCCAGGTCCAGGATGGCGGTGACGGTGGCCAGCAGCGAGGCACGCCCATGGGTTGCCAGCAGCTCCGCGATGCGCGCCGCCCCCAGCCGCGCGGAGCCGATCATCGCCATCAGATCCCCGCGCACGTCGCGCGGGATACGCGTGTTGGCGCAGACCATGGCCAGCAGATCGGCGCGCAGATCACCGTTCTCGCCCAGGCGGATCGGCGGGATGCGCACGCCCTCGGACCAGATATCGGTCGCACCCGCATTGTAGCCGCCATAGGTGCCGCCGCCGACATCGGTGATGTGCGCGCGCACCACGGTGAAGAAGCAGCATTGCCCCTCGGCGAAGACCGGCAGGATGATCGTCAGGTCCGGCAAATGCGAGCCGCCGTTGTACGGATCATTCAGCAGGAAGATGTCGCCGTCCCGGATCTCCGGAAAAGTCTTCAGCACCGCCTCCGATGCGAAGCGCAGGGCGCCCACATGCACCGGGATGTGGTCGGCCTGTGCCACCAGCGACCCGTCCGCGCCGCACAGCGCCACGGAGAAGTCGCGGGAGGAATTGAGGATCTGGCTGTAGGAGGTGCGAAGCATCGCCTCTCCCATCTCCTCGACGATGGCGCGAAGCCGGTTGTCGAGCACGGCAAGGGTCACGGGGTCCATGGAGGCAGCGTCGGGGCCGCCCCCCTTGGCGTCAACCCGGGCTTGGGGTCATGCTGCGGCAAAACCACGGAGGAAATGATGCGAGAATTGGCAAATGGCCTGCGTTTTCCCGAAGGCCCTGTGGCGATGGCGGATGGCTCCGTCATCCTGGTGGAAATCGAGAGCCGCCGCATTACCCGCGTCTCGCCCGAAGGGGTGAAGACCACGCTCGCGACCATCGCGGGTGCGCCCAACGGCATCGCGCTCGGCCCCGACGGCAAGCTGTACATCTGCAACAATGGCGGCTTCCTGTGGCTGGAGGAACCGAACCGCCTGCGCCCGCACGGCGTGCCCGCCGACTATGAGACCGGCCGCATCGAGGTGCTGGACATGGTTACCGGGGAGCTGACCCGCCTGTACGACCGTTGCGGCGACCACAAGCTGTGCGGCCCGAACGACATCGTGTTCGACCCCGTGCATGGCGGCTTCTGGTTCAGTGACCTGGGCAAGGTGCGCGCGCGCGGCCGCGACCATGGCGGCGTCTATTGGGCGGCGACCGACGGCAGCCAGATCATCGAGGCGGCGCACCCCATCCCCGGCGGCGCCAACGGCATCGGGCTGAGCCCGGACAGCAAGACGCTCTATGTGGCCGAGACCGAGACCGGGCGCCTGTGGGCCTGGGATGTCGAAGGCCCCGGCAAGCTGAAGAAGGAGCCCTGGCCGAGCCCCGCCGGCGGGCGGCTGCTGTGCCAGTTCCCGGGCTTCCGGCGCCTGGATTCGCTGGCGGTGGCCGCCAGCGGCAACATCATCGTCGCCACGCTGGTGTCGGGTGAGATCACCACCGTCTCGCCCACCGGGCAGATCCTGCATGTCGAGGAGATGCCGGACCTGATGCCCACCAACATCTGCTTCGGCGGCCCCGACATGACGACGGCCTATATCACCCTGTCGACCACCGGGCGGCTGGTGGACATGAAGTGGCGCGAACCCGGTCACAGGCTGCAACATTCCTGATGCTGGGCATCGCCCTGGCGATATGCTAACGTTGTCACAACGATAAGTTCCGAGGATACGATCATGAACAGCACCCGCCGCCTGCTGCTGGGCTCGGCGCTCGCCGCCCCGTTCGCGCGCCCCTCCTTTGCCCAGTCGGGCGACCCTTATGTGATCGGCACGCTTTTCCCGATGTCGGGCACCAATGCCGAATACGGCACGGTCTTCACCTCCGGCGCGCAGCTGGCCATCCAGCACATCGAGGCCGACCGCATGCTGCGCCGCCCGATCCGCCTGCAGGCCGAGGACACCCAGGCCCTGCCGCAGCAGGCCGTGGTGGGCATGCAGAAGCTGGTGAACGTCGACCATGCCGCCTGGACGCTGGTGGGCTTCACCGCCGTCTCCAAGGCCGTGGCCCCCATCGGTGACCGTGCCAAGACCGTGATGGTGAACGGCGGCGCCGTGGGCCCCGACCTGTCGGGCCTGTCGCCCTATTTCTGGAACGTCATCCCGCTCGCGCATCTGGAAACCCGCGCGCTGCTGCCGTTCCTGACGCGTGAGCGGCGGGTGAAGCGCGTCGCGCTGGTCTATGTCGATGATCCGCTGGGCGACGCCATCCTGTCCGAGCTGCGCAACGAGCTGCCGCGCAACGGGGCGGAGCTGGTGGGCAGCTTCTCCATCCCGCGCACGGCGCAGCAGTTCGGCCCCGTGGCGGCCCGCGTGCGCCAGGCCCGCCCCGATGCGGTCTACATCGCGAGCTTCGGCGCCCAGCAGTCCCAGATCATCAAGGGCCTGCGCGACAATGGCGTCTCGACCCTTCTGTGCAGCTACTCCGCCATGGGCCTGGACAGCGTGCGCAGCCTGCCGGAAGCCGAGGGCCTGGTCTTCACCGCGCAGAAGATGGACTTTTCCGGCGGCGACGAGCTGACCAAGCGTTTCGCGACCGACTTCCAGGCGCGCTTCAACCGCGCGCCCACCATCTACAACGCCAACTACTACAACGCGACGCGCATGTTCGGCCTGCTGGCGCAGGGCATCGAGCAGGCGGGCGGCACGGTGAACGGCGAGACGATGCGCGCGGCCCTGCTGCAGCGCCGCCGCTTCGACCTGGTGGGCGGCACCGGCGAGTTCGACGACAAGGGCGACATGATGGCCGCCATCGAGGTGCTGGAATACCGCGGCGGCCGCGCACAGCGCCTGGCCGGCTGACCGCCCCATGATCGAACTGCAATTACTGCTGGGAGGGCTCCAGAACGGGGCCCTCTACGCGCTGACGGCCGCGGGTTTCGCGCTGATCTTCGGCGCGACCAAGGTGT
This sequence comes from Rhodovarius crocodyli, assembly GCF_004005855.1. Taxonomy (GTDB): domain Bacteria; phylum Pseudomonadota; class Alphaproteobacteria; order Acetobacterales; family Acetobacteraceae; genus Rhodovarius; species Rhodovarius crocodyli. Next base: position 174,065 of record NZ_SACL01000004.1, on the reverse strand, counting down.
TCCATGTGGCCCATGGCGCGACCTTCACCCTCGCGGGCTATGTGTTCATCGGCGCCTGGAATGCGGGCTGGCATCCGGCGCTCGGCGTGCTGGCCGCGATGGCCGCGGCCGTCGCCTTCGGCATCGCGATGGAACGCCTGGTCTACCGGCCCATCGGCCGGCACGAGGGCGGGTTCTTCACCGTGTTCGTCGCGGCCTTCGGTGTCTCGATCGTGGTGCAGAACGTGATCGCCATGATCGCGGGGCGCGGCTTCGCGAATGTGGACAGCCCGCTGGCCACCGCCACCGAGGTGATGCCGGACCTGTTCCTCGCGCCCGTGTTCTGGATTTCCATCGTGGCGGCCGTGGCGATGTTCCTGGCGCTGACGATCTTCCTCTCCCGCCATCCCGCCGGCGTGGCGCTGCGCGCCCTGGCGCAGAATGCGGATCTGCTGCGGGCCTATGGCCTGTCCTCGGGCAAGCTCTCGGTGCTGGCCTTCGCGCTGGGCTCTGTGCTCGCCGCCCCGGCCGCGATCCTCACGGCCATGACCTCGGGCATCAACGAGGCGATCGGCAACCATGTGATGCTGATCTCCATGGCGGCCACCATCGTGGGCGGCGTGGGCAGCCTGCGCGGCGCGGCGCTGGCGGGGCTGCTGCTGGGTGTCGCCGAATCCGTGGTGCTCGTCTTCCTCGACACCCAATGGGCCGAGGGTGCCAGCTTCATGGTGCTGTTCGCCTTCATCCTGTTCCGCCCCTCGGGCATGTTCGGCGCGGCGGTGGCCCGATGATCGCTTATCTTTCCAATATCGCGACGCTGGCCGCGATCTTCGGCCTGCTGGCGGCGACGCTGAACTTCATGGTCGGCCAGGCCGGCATCTTCAGCGTGGCCCATGCCGTGTTCATGGGGCTTGGCGCCTATTCCGGCGCGCAGGTGGCACTGCTGCTGGTGCCTGACCCGTTCCTGGCCTGCCTGGCGGCCGCCGTGGTCGCGGGCGGCCTGTCGCTGTGCCTCGCGCTGCCGGCCTTGCGCGTGCGCGGCGAATACTTCGTCGCGGCCTCGCTCGGCCTGCAGATGATGGCCGTGACGCTGTTCACCGAGGCCAAGGGCCTGACCGGCGGCATGGGCGGTCTTGTGGGCATTCCGCAGCCGCGCATCTTCGGCGTGGTGGTGCCCGTGCTGCCGCTCGCGCTCGTGGCGCTGGTGGTGTTCCTGCTGCTGATGGCGGCCATGCAGCGGGGCAGCTTCGGCCGCACGCTCGGTGCCATCCGCGATGCGGAAAGCGCCGCCGAGGCGCTGGGCAAGAATGTCGCGGTGGCCAAGGCGCTGGCGGTGGCCTTCTCCGCCGCGGGTGCCGGTGTGGCGGGCGCGCTGTTCGCCCTGCACCTGTCCTTCGTAAATGTGGAGAGCTTCACCCTCGAACAGTCGGTCCTGATCATGGCCATGCTGATCGTGGGCGGCACGGGCACGCTGCTCGGCCCCATCCTGGGCGCGGTGCTGCTGCTGTCGCTGCCGGCCGCTCTCTCCTTCATCACCTTCATCCCACCCACCGACATCGGGTCGGTGCAGCAGATCATCTACGGGGGGGCGATGGCGCTGCTCATGATCTTCAGGCCTGCGGGCCTGCTGGGTGACCAGAAGCGCGGCAGGAGCGAGGCATGAGCATCGCATTGACCTGCCAGGGCCTGGCCCGCAGCTTCGGCGGCGTGCAGGCGGTGAAGGGTGTGTCGCTGTCCCTGCCGGCCGGGCAGGTGACGGCCCTTGTCGGCCCGAACGGCGCCGGCAAGACCACCGTGTTCAACCTCATCACCGGCAATCTGCGCGCGGATGCGGGCCAGGCCAGCCTGCACGGCAAGCCCATCATGGGCCTCAAGCCGTGGCAGGTGGCGCGTGCCGGTGTCGCGCGCAGCTTCCAGGACCTGCGCCTGTTCCAGCACATGACCGTGCGGGACAATGTGCTGGCGGCGACCGAGCCCTCGGGCTGGTTCTGGCAGCCGGGCGGCGCCGCCTCCCGCGCCGCGCGCCTGGCCCGGGCGGAAGCGGCCATGGAGGCCGCGGGCATCGCCGGGGTGGCCGACGCCCGCGCCGTGGACCTGGCCTATGCGGAGCGCAAGTTCCTCTCGATGGCCCGCATCCTGGCCGCCGAGGCCAATGTTTGGCTGCTGGACGAGCCGGCCTCGGGCCTCGACCTTTCCTCCCGCACGCGCTTCCAGGATCTGCTGAAGGCAGCGCGCGCCCAGGGTGTCGCGATCTGCCTGATCGAGCACAATCTGGACGTGGTGATGGCGCTGGCCGACCGCATCGCCTTCCTCGACCGGGGCGAGGTGCTGGCCGAGGGCGAGCCCCAGGCCATCATGCGCGACCCCAAGCTGGCCGCGATCTATTTCGGAGACCGCAAATGAGCGCCATCCAGGCGACCGGCCTCGCCGCCGGCTATGGCGGGCGCGAGGTGCTGCAGGACATCAACCTGACCCTGAACGAGGGCGAGGCGCTGTGCATCATCGGCCATAACGGCGCGGGCAAATCGACGCTCATGCGCTGCCTGTTCGGCCTGCACCGGCCGACGGCCGGCAGCATCACGGTGTTCGGCCAGACATTGCCGCGCCACGAACCCGCGGCACTGGGCGCGGCCGGCATCGCGCTGGTTCCGGAGGGCAGGGGGGTGTTCCCCGACCTGACCTGCGAGGAGATCTTCGGCCTGGCCCTGTGGTCGGCCGGCGTGCCCAAGGCGGAGGGCGCGCTGCGGATCGAGGAAGTGCTGGAGATCCTGCCGCGCATCAAGGAGTTCCGCACGCGGCGCGCGGGCACGCTCTCGGGCGGGCAGCAGCAGATGGTCTCCATCGCGCGTGCCCTGCTGACGCGGCCCAAGGCGCTGCTGCTGGATGAGCCCTCGATCGGGCTGGCGCCGAAGCTGTTCCAGGACCTGATGGAACCCATCGCGGCGCTGGTGAAGTCGCGGGGGATGTCCATGCTGCTGGTCGAGCAGAATGTGCATGAGGCCTTCGCGGTGTCCGACCGCGTGCTGGTCATGCGCAGCGGCCGGCTGATCCGCGAGGGCACGCCGGCGGAACTGTCGGATCACTCGGTGCTGATGGAGTTGTTCTGATCTATGGCGATGTCGCTCTACGAGCTCTGCGTGCCGACCTACACGCAGACCGTGAGCGCCGTCGGTGGTTTCATGGACCGCACGGTCGAGCACTGCCTGAGCACAGGCATCGACCCGGACAGTCTCGTGGAAGCGCGGCTGATCGAGGACATGGCACCCTTCCACTTCCAGGTGGAATGCGTGGCCCACCACTCCTACTGGTCGATGCTGGCGATGCGGGATGGCGTCTTCGCGCCGCGCAAACTGCGCGGCGCCGTCCCGTTCGCCGAACTGCGGCAGATGATCGCGGAGGCGGAGCGGGACCTGAAGGCATTACGGCCCGAGGAGGTTAATGGCTGGTCCGGCCGGAAGCTGGATCTGCAAATCGGCCCACGACGGCTGGCCTTTACCTCGGAGACCTTCTTTCTCTCTTTCTCGTTGCCCAACTTCCATTTTCACGCCGTCACCGCCTACGACATTTTGCGCCAGCGCGGCGTGCCGATCGGCAAGGCGGATTACGAGGGCATTCTGCGGGTCAGTCCGGCGTCAGCGTGATTTGCGGAGTTCCGGCTGGCGCCTTAGCCTTCCTTCCATAAAAAGAATGGGGGAAACTCGTGAAACATGCTCGTCGCTGGCTGGCGGCCGCGTCGCTGGCTATCCTTGCCTCTCCGGCTTCCGCGCAGACTGAAGCGTTCCCGTCCCGCTCCATCGTATTGAATGTCGCCGGCGCGGCGGGCGGACCGACCGACACCATCGCCCGCATCATCGCAGTGCCGATGTCGGAAAATCTCGGCCAGACCGTGGTGGTGGAGGCGATCGGCGGTTCCACCGTGGCCCCGCTGCGCGTGTCGCAGCAGCGGCCGGACGGATACTCTCTCCTGATCAACAATGTGGGCTTCGCTGCCAGCCCCTCCATGTACCGGCGCCTGCCCTATGAGGTGCCGGGCAGCTTCACCCCGCTCGGCCTGGTGTCGGAGGCCGCGATGACCATCGTCACGCGCCCTGACTTCCCCGCTGAGGATTTCGCCGGGCTGCTGGGGCGGCTGCGGCGGGATGGCGAGGGGATCAACTTCGGCGCTGCCGGCCTCGGCTCATCCTCCAACCTGTGCGCGATGCTGACCCAGCATGCGGCGGGCGCCCGCGCTACCATGGTGAACTTCCGCGGCACGGCACCCGCGATGAGCGAGCTGATGGCCGGGCGTCTCGACATCATGTGCGACCAGGCGACCAGCACCACACCCTATGTGAACAACCGTTCGATCCGCGCCTGGGCCGTCAGTTCCCCCGCACGGGTTGCTGCCCTGCCTGATCTGCCGACCACGGCGGAGGCTGGGGTGCCGAGCATCGCGATGTCCACCTGGCACGGGATCTACGGCCCCGCGAACCTGCCGGAGCCGATCCAGCAGCGCATCGCGGTCGCAATTCGGGCGGCCATGGCGGACCCGCGTGTCCGCACCCGCTTCGAGGAGCTTGTGACCTCGCCCGCCAGCGAGGAGCAGGCCACCCCCGCCTTCCACCAGCGCTTCCTGGCCGAGGAGATGACGCGCTGGCGTGCCATCATCGTCGCTGCCGGCGTCACACCGGAATAAAACGAGGAAAGTCAGAACAATGCGTATAGCAATCATGGGTGCGGGCGCCGTCGGCGGCTATGTGGGCGCGCATATGGTAGCGGCCGGCCACGATGTGGTGTTCATCGATGCCTGGCAGGCACATGTCGATGCGATCCGCGACCAGGGCCTGACCATCAGGCACCTGCGGGATGTGCCGGACCTGACGGTCCAGGCACAGGCGGTGACCGACGTTTCCCGAGCACGCGGGCCATTCGACATCGCCTTCATCAGCGTCAAATCTTATGACACCGTGGCGTCCACCGCCGCCATCGCGCCGCTGCTGGCCAAGGATGGCTTCGTCGTGTCGCTGCAGAACGGGCTGAACGAGGATGCGATCGCCAGCGTGGTGGGCGCCGACCGGGTGCTCGGTGCCATCGCCAGTTCAATCACGGTGGAGCTGGTCGGGCCGGGACTGGTGCGCCGGGCCTCGGGCAAGCAGGGTGCCGCGCACACCGTCTTCCGCGTGGGCGAGATGACAGGCGGCGCGTCCGACCGTGCGCGGCAGGTGGGCAAGCTCCTGGAGCTCTCGGACAGCACGACCGTGACCGACAGCCTGCTGGATGAGCGCTGGACCAAGCTGATCATCAACGCGATGGGCAACGGCATTGCCGCAGCCACAGGCTTGGTGTCACGCGATGCCGTGGCCGATGACCGCATCCGTGGCGTTTCCGCGCGGCTCGGCTCGGAGGCGGTCCGGGTCGCCCAGGGGTTGGGCCGTCATCTCGGCGAGATCCTGCATCTGGATCCGGAAACCATCGCGCGCGCGGGCGAGGGCGATCCCGAGGCCAAGGCCACCTTCGACGCCCAGCGCCTCGCCGACACCCAGAAGCCGGGTGGGGGCGCGCATCTGCCTTCCATGGGCCAGGACATCGCCAAGGGCCGCCGGACAGAGATCGAGTTTCTGAACGGGCTGGTCGTCACACGGGGCAGGGAGCTGGGCATCCCCACGCCCGTGAATGCCGCGCTGGTCGAGGTGGTGAAGAAAGTCGAAGCCGGGCAGGTGCCCCCGGCGCCCGACCTGATCTGGAGCCTAGCCTAGACCGCGAAGCTGACCCCGCAGCCGCACCCACTCGCGGCCTGCGGGTTCACCACCTTGAAGTGGCTGCCCATCAGGCTGTCGTGCCAGTCCAGCGTCGCCCCTTCCAGGAACTCCAGGCTGGTGCTGTCCACCAGCACCCGCACGCCGTCCTGCTCGACGACCAGGTCGTCGGGCTCGCTCGCCTCGGCCAGGCCGAAATCATAGCGCATGCCCGAGCAGCCGCCGGCTTCCACGGCGACGCGCAGGGCGGCGCCGGGCTGGCCCTGGCGGGTGGCGATGGACGAAATCTCGGCGGCCGCGCGCGGCGTGACCAGGAAACGGTCCGTCATGGGCAGTGACTCCTATAGGGCGCCAACATAGCGTTGCCTTGATGTGATTTCAGCCCCCGCATCGCGCAAGGCTTGATTGCGGCGCGGGACGGGCACTGTTACCGCTTTCGCATGACGCCGCCGTTCCAGTTCTACCGCTCCCTGGCCCCCTGGGCCGTGCATGCCGATGCCTCCCGCGGGCGCCTGCATGCGGAAACGGAGGACAAATCCCGCAGCCCATACCAGCGCGACCGGGACCGCATCCTGCATTCCCGCGCCTTCCGCCGCCTGCAATACAAGACGCAGGTGTTCATCTTCCATGAGGGCGACCACTATCGCACCCGCCTGACCCACAGCCTGGAAGTGGCGCAGATCGCCCGCAGCCTGGCCCGCCGCCTGCGGCTGGACGAGGAGTTGGCCGAGGCCCTGGCGCTCGCGCATGACCTGGGCCACCCGCCCTTCGGCCATGCGGGTGAGGAGGCGCTGAACGCCTCCATGCGCAGCCATGGCGGCTTCGACCACAACGCGCAGTCGCTGAAGCATGTGACGCAACTCGAACGCCGCTATGCCGGCTTCGACGGGCTGAACCTGACCTGGGAGACGCTGGAAGGCCTGGCCAAGCACAACGGCCCGGTGCGCAGCCCCAGCGGCTACATCGCGGAATACGATTTCCGGCACAGCCTCGACCTGGGCAGCTGGCCCTCGGCCGAGGCGCAGGCGGCGGCCCTGGCCGACGACATCGCCTACAACAACCACGACCTGGAGGACGGCCTTCGCGCCGGCCTGTTCACGCTGGAGGAAGTGGCCGCCCTGCCGCTCCCGCGTGAGGCGCTGGACGAGGTGAAGATCCAGCATCCCGGCGTCTCGCCCGACCGGCTGGCGCCTGAGATGGTCCGCCGCGTGATCGGCCGCATGATCAACGACGTGGTGGCCGAAACCAGCCGCCGCATCGAGGCGCTGGACCCCGCCGACGCCGACGGCATCCGCGCCGCCCCGCGCGCCGTGGTGGCCTTCAGCCAGGCCATGGACGACGCGAACAAGGCCGTCCGCGCCTTTCTGTTCGAGCGCATGTACCGCCACTGGCGCGTGAACCGCACCATGGGCAAGTCCAAGCGGGTGGTGCAGATGCTGTTCCAGCTGCTGCACGGCGCGCCGCAGATGCTGCCCGGCCATTGGCGCGAGAAGGCGGGAGCACCCGGCACGCCGGCCAGCGCCCGCGTGGTGGGCGACTACATCGCCGGCATGACGGACCGCTTCGCGCTGGAGGAATACGAGCGGCTGACCGATCCCTCGGTGCCGGGCTAACCCATCGGAACGGCCAGCCCGCGCTTCAGCGTGCCCAGCGCCACGCGGGTGTTGAAGCGGCGGATATTGGCGTTCTCGGCCACCATGCGCTGGGTCAGCTCGTCGTATTCCTGGATGTCGCGCGCGGTCACGATCAGCACGTAGTCGCGGTCGCCGGTGACGTACCAGGCCTCCTGCACCGCGGGCTCGGCCACGATCCAGCGCTTGAAGCTCGCGAGCAGTTCAGGGCGCTCGCGCTCCAGCTCGATATCCAGCAGCAGGGTCAAGGGCCGGCCGGCGAGCTTCTGGTCCACGACCGCGATCTCGGCGGTGATGGCCCCTTCCTCGCGCAGGCGGGCCTGGCGGCGCTGGACGGCAGAGGCCGACAGGCCGATCTCCGCGCCGATCGCCTCGGCGGGGCGGCGGGCGTCGCGCTGCATGGCATCGAGGATACGGCGGTCGAAGCTGTCCATGCGCCGCATGATGCCACGATACAGCGCGGGAAAAACCCGATCACAGCGCCAGAATCGCGGCCCGGCCGCACGCTGCGCCGGCATGATGCGCGCATGCCCCGCCCCATCGACATCACGCGCATTCGCGCCGCTTCCGCCCTGATCGACCCCGATTTCCTGAACAGCCCCATGGCGCGCTCGCCAGGGCTGGATGCGGTACTCGGCTGCACGCTCGCGGCCAAGGTCGAGTTCCAAAACCCCATCGGCTCCTTCAAGGGGCGCGGCGCGGAGTTCTTCGTCGCGACCGAACTCACGCCCGGCGAGGCCATCGTCTGTGCCTCGGCGGGCAATTTCGGGCAGGGGCTGGCGCGCGCCGCGACCCGTCGCGGCCATGCGTGCACCGTCTTTGCGGCCGAGACCGCCAACCCGCTGAAGATCGAGGCCATGCGCGGCTTCGGCGCCGATGTGCGGCTGGCAGGCCAGGATTTCGACGCGGCCAAGGCGGCGGCGAAGCGCTTCGCCGCCTCGACCGGCCTGCGCTTCGTCGAGGACGGGCTGGAGCCCGCCATCGCGGAGGGCGCCGGCACCATGGGGCTTGAGATCGCGGCCGCCGGCCCGTTCGACACGATGATCGTGCCGCTCGGCAATGGCGCGCTGCTGGCCGGGGTGGGGGCGGCGCTGCGCGATGCCGCGCCCGGCACGCGCATCGTGGCCGTGGTCGCGGCGCAGGCGCCCTCCATGATGCTGTCCCTCGATGCCGGCCAGGCGCTTGAGACCGAGAAGGCCGACACCATCGCCGACGGCATCGCCATCCGCGTGCCGATTCCCGAGGCGCTCGACACCCTGCGCGGCCTCTACGACGAGATCATGTCGGTGTCGGAGGATGAGATCTTCCGCGCCATGGTGCTGCTGCGCCGCCACCTGGGCCACAATGTCGAGCCCTCGGGCGCTGTCGGCGTCGCCGCCATCCTGGCGCAGCCGCATCGCTTCGCGCGGCGGCAGGTCGCCACTTTGCTGTGCGGTGCGAACCTTTCGCCCGCCATGGCGGCTCAATTGGCCGCCGTTCCGGTCTAGGCTGCCGGTTACAACCGTTTCACAATCGTCCTGTTAGGAGAGTCCCCTTGCCCGTCGTCAACATCAACGCCGATATCGGCGAGAGCTTCGGCACCTGGCACAAGGGCAATGACCCGGCGGTGATGCCGCTGATCAACAGCGCCAACATCGCCTGCGGCATGAGCGCCGGCGACCCGACCGTGATGCATGAGACGGTGGCGCTGGCGCTGAAGCACGGCGTCTCGGTCGGCGCGCACCCGGGCTATAACGACATCTGGGGCTTCGGCCGCCGCGCGATGAAGATGAACCCGCGCGATATCGAATACCTCGTCGCCTACCAGATCGGCGCGCTGATGGGCATCGCGGCGATGCACGGCACCAAGGTGACGCATGTGAAGCCCCACGGCGCCCTGCATAATGTGGGCATCGTGGATGCCGATGTGGCGGATGCCATGGCGCGCGGCGTGAAGGGCGTGGACCCCAGCCTGATCTATGTGGGCCTCGCGCATTCGCATATCGAGAAGGCGGCCCACCGCCACGGCCTGCGCTTCGCGGTCGAGGGCTATATCGACCGCATGTACGACGATGACGGCAACATCACCTCCCGCTTCAACGCGGATGCCGTCCACAAGGACCCGGCCCGCGCCGCCGCCCAGGCGGTGGCCATGGTGGTGGACAAGGTGATTGTCACCCGCAGCGGCAAGCGCATCCCGGTGGAAGTGCACTCCCTGTGCCTGCACGCCGATGAACCCACCGCCGAAATCGTCGGCCGCGCCACCCGCGAAGCCCTGATCGCGGCTGGTGTCGAGCTGAAGACCCTGCCCGAGATGGGCCTGTAACCTGAGTAGGAGTTGCCGGATGCTGACACGTCGCCTTGCCCTTGCCTTGCCCGCCCTGATCCCAGGGGTGGCGCAAGCCGCGTTCCCGGACCGGGTGGTGACCATCGTCAACGGCTTCGCCGCCGGCGGCTCCTCCGACATCGCGGCGCGCATCGCCGCGCCCCGCATCTCCCAGGCGCTGGGCCAGACCGTGGTGGTGGAAAACCGCCCCGGTGCCGGCGGCACGCTGGCGCTGAACTACATCAAGCGCCTGCCGGCCGACGGCCATACGGTGGTGATCGCCGACCCGTCCTCCCTGGTGATCGCGCCGCTGGTGAACCCCAACGTCGCCATCAACCCGGCGGCGGATTTCACCCCGCTGTCCATCTGGGGCACGACGCCCATGGTGCTGGTGGTGGCCCCCGATCATCCGGCGCAGGACGTGGCCGGGCTGCTGGCCTGGCTGCGCGCCAATGCGGGGCGCGCTTCCTATGCTTCCTCGGGCATCGGCTCCACGCCGCAGCTGGCGACCGAGCTGTTCCTGCAGAAAGTGCCGGGCGGCATGCCGGCGGTGACGCACGTCACCTATCGTGGCGGCAGCCAGATGCTGGAAGCGGTGATGAAGCAGGAGACGGGCTTCGGCTTCTCGGTGCTCAGCTCGGCGGCGGGCCACCTGCGCGGCGGCACGCTCAGGGCGCTGGCCGTCTCGGGCCCCAGCCGCGCCGCCAGCCTGCCGAATGTGCCCACCATGGCCGAGGCCGGCTTCCCCGATTTCGACCTGATCACCTGGTACATGCTGCTGGGCCCGCCGGGCATGTCGGCGGAGATCCAGCAGATCTGGTCGCGCGCCATGGCCGAGACGCTGACCGATGCGCCCACCGCGGCCCGCCTGACCGAATCCGGCCTGGACCCGGCGCGCCCTTCGCCGCCCTCGGCCGCCGCCGACTATCTGAAGGCCGAGGTGGCGCGCTATGGCGCCATCGTGCAGGCGGCAGGTGACCGCCTGCGCGGCTGAGGCTCAACCGACCTGAGGGCTGCGCGGCGGAGGACCTCCGCGGCGCAGGCTCGGCCGGGCGGCTGCGATCAGTCGCGGAACACCACGGTACGGCTGCCGTTCATCAGCACCCGGTCCTCCAGGTGCCAGGTCAGCGCGCGTGACAGCACGCGGCGCTCAATGTCGCGGCCCTGGCGCACAAGATCATCGGGCGTGTCCTTGTGGGAGATGCGCTCCACGTCCTGCTCGATGATCGGCCCTTCATCCAGGTCGGCCGTCACATAGTGGGCGGTGGCCCCGATCAGCTTCACCCCGCGCGCATGCGCCTGGTGATAGGGCTTCGCCCCCTTGAAGCCCGGCAGGAAGGAGTGGTGGATGTTGATGCAGCGCCCGGCCAGCTTGCCCGCCAGGTCATCCGACAGGATCTGCATGTAGCGCGCCAGCACCACGAGGTCCGTCTCCGTCTCCTGCACCAGCTTCCAGATCTGGGCTTCCTGCTCCGGCTTGCTCTCCTTGGAGATCGGCATGTGGAAGAAGGGGATGCCCGTGAAGTCCAGGTGCGGGTAGGTCGCGAGCGGATGGTTGGAGATGATGGCGGTCGGCACCATCGGCAGCTCACCGATGCGCCAGCGATACAGGATATCGGCCAGGCAATGGTCGAACTTGGAGACGAGCAGCATCACCCGGCGCTTCTGCGAGCGGTCGCGGATCGCCCATTGCATGGAGAAGCGCTCGGCCACCTTCGCCATCTCGGCCTTCAGCCCGTCGAGGTTCAGGTTGCCGGCGTCGTCCAGCATGATGCGCGTGAAGAAGCGGGTGGCCGCCTGGTCGTCATACTGCTGGGCGTCACGGATGTTGCCACCGTACTGGAAGATCGCCTCGGCCACCGCGGCCACGATACCCGGACGGTTGGGACAGGACAGGGTCAGGATATATTCGGCGGCCATGGCGAGATCTTCCCGTGCGCAGTGCAGCATGGGTATCCGCCAAGCGGGCCGTCATCGCAACAGGGGGTGAAGCCCTTCCCAGGCCATCCAGAGCCCGAAAAGGCAGAACAGGCCCGCCGAGAAACCCGCCATGGCCAGCGCGCCGCGCGGCGTGCGCAGCCAGCGGCCCATGACATGGGCCAAGCCCGCCAGCACGCCGTGCCAGCAGCCCGAGACCGCGACATAGCCCGCCGCCAGCAGCAGCGCCTGCGGGATGGCCGGCTGGTCCGGCCTGACATAAGGCGGCACCAGCGCCAGCAGCAGCACCACGGCCTTGGCGTTGCTGGCCGACAGCAGGATGGCCTGGGTGAACAGGCCGAGCGGGTTCAGCCTCGGATTGGCGGCAGGGTCGATGCGCTGCGCCCGGGCACGCCACAGCCGTATCCCCAGCCAGACCAGATAGGCCCCGCCCGCCGCGGTCAGGATGGGCTGCAGCCAGGGCAGGGCGCGTTGCAGGAGCGCGGCACCCAGCGCCACCAGCATCACATGGCCCGCAGCCCCCAGCAGCAGCCCGATGGCCGAGATCATGGCCGCGACCCCGCCCTGGCGGGTCGCGACCGTGAGCGTGAGCAGGCTGCCCGGACCGGGGCTGATCGCGATGGTGGCGCAGGTCAGCAGGTAGGGCAGCCAGGAATCCATCAGGACAGCGTAGCGGAGGGCTACTCCATCCGCACCGGGGTCAGGTCCTGGATCCAGTTCTGCGCCTGCACGAAGCCCTTCACTCGGGCATTCATCGCGCGCGGGTTCATGTCATGCACCACCCACAGCCAGACGCATTCATCCACCATGCGGGTGTGCATCTCGGCCACCACCTGGTCCTGCCTGGCGGGATCGAACTCGGCGCGGATACGGTCGGAGAAAGCGTCGAACTCGGGTTGCTCGACATAGCCCCAGTTGTTGCCGCGCGGGGCGGTCTTGCGACTGTCGAGCGCGGTGATGAAACCGAAATCGGGGTCCACCCACACCCAGGAATAGTTCAGCCCGTGCAGCCCGCGCTGGGAGGCATCGCGCGAGCCCTTGAGGCGGGACTGCACCATGGCGGCCCAATCCACCACCTCGAAGCTGATCTCGATGCCCAGCGGCTTCACCATTTCCTGGATCGCCTCATTCATCATCATGGGCTGCATCTGGCCGGAGCCGGAGGCGCTGATGATGATCTTGGCGCGCACCGGATTCTGCGGGCCGAAGCCGGCCTCGGCCAGCAGCTTCCGGGCCTCGGCCGGGTCGTGGCGGATGCGGAAGGTGGGGTTGCCGAACCAGGGGTGGCCGGGCGGCACCTGGCCCACCGCCGGCGCGCCGAAGCCGCCCAGCATGGCGCTGATCGCCTCGCGGTCGATGCCCAGGTTCAGCGCCTTGCGCACCCGGATATCGGCGAAAGGCGAGCCCGCATTCACGTTCAGCACCCAGGGCCAAGTGTGCTGGTAGCTGTTGGTAACGATCTGAATGTTCTGCTGGCGCAGCCGGCCCACCGCGTCAGGGGGCGGTGCCTCGATCCAATCCACCTGGTTGGAGAGCAGGGCGGCGACACGCGTGTTGGCATCCGGGATGGGCAGCAGCACCAGCTTGTCGGTCTTGGGAACCCGGTCCTTGTCCCAGTAATCCGCGTTCTTCAGCAGCTCCAGCCGTTGGCGCGGAACGATGGAGCCGAACTTCCAGGGCCCGGTGCCCGAAGGCGCGCGGGCGAAGGCTTCCCAATTGCGGCCCACCTTTTCCCACTGCGCGGGCGAGGAGAAGAAGATGCGGCCGAAGTAGTAGGGCAGCAGCGCATCGGGCTCGTGGGTCGAGATGCTGATGGAAAGGTCGCCCAGCTTCTCGAACCCCGCGACATAGCCCATGCGGCCATAGGTCTGGGCCACCTGGCGGCGGTCGTAATGCGGGGCGTTCTGGTCCGTCAGCTTCTGCAGGTTCCAGATCGCGGCATCGGCGTTCCAGTCGGATCCGTCATGGAACTTCACGCCGGGGCGCAGGGTAAAGATCCAGCGCCGACGGTTGCCGGCATCGACCTGCCAGGCGGTGGCCAGGCCGGGGCACAGGGTGCTGGGGCGGTCGGCACGCGACAGGTCCCAGTTCACCAGCCCGTCATAGAGGGTGCAGCCCGTGAAGCGCCAACCCTCGCTGCCCTGGTCGGGCTGGCCGGTGACCGCTGGAATGTCGGAGGCGGTCATGCCCACGCGCAGCACGGTTTCAGCGCGCTGGGCCTGGGCTTCACCGAGGGTGGATACGCCACCGATGGTCGCACCGGCCGCAAGGGCCGCGCGCCGTGTCGTGGTGGCGTGAGGAAACGTCGCAGTCATTCGCCTGCTCCCGCAATCGAGGGGCCGCAGGCGCTTCACTCCCGTCCGGGGTGTTCCCCGTTGATGACGGATTTATGACAGATTCGTGACAGAGGCGAAAGCCTCAGCCCATCATCTCGGCGACGATGCGACGAATCTCGGCCTGGCTGAGCAGGGCCGGGGTCTTGGTGGTGCTGTTGGCGGCGTGCGCCGTGGTGTTGGTGTGGTTCATGATGTTCATTCTTTAGTTGCGTTTTTTTGGGTCGGCGGAGCAGTTGCCGCGGACCGACTATAAACGGGTAATGATGACGAAATGATGAGGGAATTGGGGCGCGGAAGCTAAGTTCCGCGCCGGAAATTCCGGGATAGCCTTTAATTGGGGCAATCCGACCTCCGCGCTGCTGTCAGGCGTTCAAACGCCACACGCGCGCGGAGGTTGCAGAGCAGGGCGCTTTTATCAGCCGCCCAGCTTCAGGTTGGTCGCGGACACCTTGCCGCGCTGACCCTGCATCAGCTCATAGGAGAGCTTGTCGCCCTCGCGCAGGTTCTTGATGCCGGCGCGCTCCACATCGGAGATGTGGACGAAGACATCGGCCCCGCCATCCTCGGGCTGGATGAAGCCATAGCCCTTGGTCGCGTTGAACCACTTAACAGTGCCGTTGGACATGTAATTCCGATCAGTCATGGCGTGCCACCACGCGAACGTGCGTGGCGGATCAATCTGCTTGGGACGGGAAACGGGCTCGACTCTCAACATGCCAGCCTGAGCAGTTTACTGCGGGGGCGGCTGCCAAAAGCCCGTGAGATCGGTCCGAACCGAAAAGGTTGACACCGCACAAATAGGGAATGCGGCGCCAGGATGCAAGGAATCAGTTCGCCTGTACCAGCGCGCCCTGCAGGAAAATGTCCACCGCGCGTTTGACCATCATCGCGATCTCGGCCTCGTCGGGCACTTCCTCCAGCCCCAGCATCACCATCATGTGCCTCGGGCCCAGCACCATGCCATACAGCATCTTGGCTGCGGCATGGGCGTCCTTGATGCGCAGGCGGCCCGCGTCGATCTCGGCCTGCATCAGCGTCTGCATGGCGTTGGCGCCATGGCCGGGGCCTGCCCGGTGAAAGGCCTCGGCCAGTTCCCGCGTGCGCGGGCCCTCGCTGCTGACGATACGGAAGATGGCCATCTGCCGCGGTGCCAGCAGATGCCGCGTGGCGGTCGTCAGCAGGGCGCTGCTCGCCGCACGGAAATCCAGCCCGTCGTCGGGCGGCAGGGTCAGCGGCTCCAGGCAGTCGCGCATCACCGCCTCGAACAGCTCCGCCTTGGAGGCGTAGTGCTGATACAGCGTGCGCTTGGACATTCCGGCCTGGCGGGCCACCTCGTCCATGCTGGTGGCGGTATAGCCGTGGCGCAGGAACACCACCTCGGCGGCCTCGCGCAGCAGGGCGCTGCGCTCGGTGTCGCTCATGCGGTGGCGTGGGGTGGAACGCCCCTCCATCTCCAGCACTGCCTCGTTCATCGCACCGCCTGTGTCGCCTCCCGTTGGGCGATCCAGCCGCCGCCCAGCACCTTGTACAGCGTCACCCGGTTCTGCCGGCGCTGCAACTCCAACGAGATGAGCGTCTGCCGCGCGGCATAGAGCTGGCGCTCGGAATCGAGCGCCGACTGATAGTTGTCGAGCCCCGAGCGGAAGCGCAGCACCGACAGGTTGTAGGCACTCTCATAGGCCGTCACGAGGCCGCGCTGCGCCTCGATCTGGCTGGTCAGCGTGCCGCGCGCGGCCAGCGCGTCCGCCACTTCGCGGAAGGCGGTCTGCAGCGTGCCCTGATAGGTGGCCACCTGGATGTCGGCGCCGATACGCGCCGCGTCCAGGCTGCCGCGCAGCGCGCCGGCCGAGAAGATCGGGATGTTGATGGTGGGCGAGAAGGACCAGTTGGCCGTCCCCGGCGCGAACAGCCGCTCCAGCCCCTGGCTGGCGGTGCCGCCGCTGGCGGTCAGCGTCAGAGACGGGAAGAAGGCCGCGCGCGCCGCGCCGATCTGGGCATTGGCCGCGCGCAGGTTGCGCTCGGCCGCCAGCACATCGGGCCGGCGCAGCAGCACGGCCGAGGAAACCCCCGCCGGCACGTCGCGCACGGCGCTGTCCAGCTCGGCCGCGTTGGCCGGCAGCAGCTCCGCGGGCACATCCGCGCCCACCAGGCGGTTCAGGGCATTCAGGTCCTGCGCCTCCTGCCGGGTATAGGCCGCGAGGTTGGCGCGCGCCGTCTGCACGGAGGTCTCGGCCTGGCGATAGGCCAGCTCCGTCGCCGTGCCGCCCTGGAAGGCGGCGCGGGTGATGGCGAAGGACTGCTCCTGGCTTTCCAGCGTGCGCCGGGTCAGGGCCAGCAGCTCCCGATCGGCGCTGATCGCGAGCCACGCATTCGCGATCTGCGACACCAGGCTGATATGGGTGGCGCGGCGCGTCTCCTCATAGCCCAGGTAACGCTGGAAGGCGTTTTCGGTCAGGTTGCGCACGCGGCCGAACAGGTCGACCTCGAAGCTGCTGATGCCGAGGCCGATGGCGCTGCCGCCGCGCGTCAGCCCCGTGGTGGCGTTGGAGGGATACAGGTCGCTTGAGTAGGGCGCGGGGGTGCGGCTCGCGGTGCCGCTGACCGAGCCGCTGATGTTCGGAAACAGCGAGCCGCGCTGCGTGCGGTAGTTCGCCTCATACTGGGCGGCGTTCAGCACGGCCACGCGCAGGTCCCGGTTCTCCGTCAGGCCCAGCGCCACGACACGGCGCAGCCGGTCGTCGGCGAAGATCTCGGACCACGGAATGTCCAGCGCCGCCTGGTCGCCCGCCGCGGTATCCGCGGCGGGGCGCTGATAGGCAGGCCCCTGGGGCCAGCCCTCGGGCACGGGGGCCGAGGGGCGGATGAAGTCGGGCGCCAGGCTGCACCCGGCCAGCAGAAGCGCCGCCGGCAGGAACGAAAGGCTACGCATCATTACTCTCCCGGCGCCGGGTGCGGCTGCGGTTGGTGGGCTTGCTGTGCGGCCAGCTTCTCGCTCTGCCGCTTGGTGCGGAACAGTTTCAGCACCACCACGAAGAAGACCGGCACGAACAGCAGCCCCAGCAGCGTGCCCGCGAGCACGCCGCCGATGATGCCGGTGCCGATGGCGTGCTGGCCGCCGGCACCCGCGCCGGTCGCGATCGCCAGCGGCACGACGCCGAGGACGAAGGCGAGCGAGGTCATGACGATCGGGCGCAGGCGCTGGCGCGCCGCCTCCTTCGCGGCCTCCATGAGCGACATGCCCTGGTCGTAGTTCTCGCGGGCGAATTCCACGATCAGGATGGCGTTCTTGGCCGACAGGCCGATGGTCGCGAGCAGGCCGACCTGGAAGTACACGTCGTTGGAAAGCCCGCGCAGCAGCGTGGCCGCGACCGCGCCCAGCACGCCCAGCGGCACCGCCAGCAGCACCGAGACCGGGATCGACCAGCTCTCATACAGGGCCGCGAGGCAGAGGAAGACCACGAGCAGCGAGATCGCGTACAGCGGCCCTGCCTGGCCCGAGGACTGCCTTTCCTCATAGGACAGGCCCGACCAGTCATAGCCGATGCCGGTCGGCAGCTGGGCCGCCAGGCGCTGCATCTCGGCCATCGCCTCACCGGTGGTGTGGCCGGGCGCGGGCTGGCCCTGGATCTCTCGCGAGGCCACGCCGTTGAAGCGTTCCAGGCGCGGGGAGCCGGACGTCCATTCCGCACGGCCGAAGGCCGAGAAGGGCACCATCTGCCCCTGGCTGTTGCGCAGGAACCAGCGGTCGAAATCCTCGGGCAGCATGCGCGCCTGGGCATCGCCCTGCATGTAGACGCGCTTCACGCGGCCACGGTCCATGAAGTCGTTGACGTAGCGCGCACCCCAGGCGGTCGACAGCGTGGTGTTGATGTCGGACACCGAGAGGCCGAGCGCGCTCGCCTGCTCCCAGTCGATGACGAGGCGGTACTGGGCCTCGTCATTCAGGCCGTTGGCGCGGACGCCGGCCAGGATGGGGCTCTGCGCCGCCAGGCCCAGCAGCTGGTCGCGTGCCGCCAGCAGCTGCTGATGGCCCACGCCGCCGCGGTCCAGCAGCTGGAAGGTGAAGCCCGTGGCGTTGCCCAGCTCCGTGATCGCCGGCGGCGCGAAGCCGAAGATGATCGCATCCTGATAGCGCGCGAAACGCGCCATCAGCCGCTGGGTGAAGGCTTGGACGCGCTGGCGGTCCTCGCCGCGCTCCGACCAGTCGCGCAGGCTGATGAAGCCCAGGCCCGCATTCTGGCCGCGGCCGGAGAAGTTGAAGCCGTTGATGGTGAAGATGGAGCGCACGGTGTCGCTCTCTTCCTCACGCACCCAGCGGGTCACTTCGTCCAGCGCGCGCTGCGTGCGCTCGGCGGTCGCGCCCGGGGGCGCGATCACCTGCATGTAGGCGATGCCCTGGTCCTCATCGGGCAGGAAGCCCGTAGGGACGCGCAGGAAGCCGAAGGCGAGTGCCGCGACCAGCACGGCATAGACGATCAGCACGCGGATGCCGCGCTTGACCAGCCCGCCCACGGCCTTGCTGTAGCCGCCGATCGTGGCGTCCACACCCCGGTTGAACCAGCCGAACAGGCCCTTGTGCGGGTTATGGCCCTGCTTGTGCGGCCTCAGCATGGTGGCGCACAGCGCCGGCGTGAACACGATGGCCACCAGCACCGACAGCGACATGGCGGTCGCGATGGTGATGGAGAACTGCCGGAAGATCACGCCCGTGGAACCACCGAAGAAGGCCATGGGCAGGAACACCGCCGACAGCACCAGGCCGATGCCCACCAGGGCGCCCGTGATCTGGTCCATCGATTTGCGCGTGGCTTCGAGCGGGGAGAGGTGCTCCTCCGCCATCACGCGCTCGACGTTCTCGACCACCACGATGGCGTCATCCACCAGCAGGCCGATGGCCAGCACAAGGCCGAACATGGTCAGGGTGTTGATGGTGTAGCCAGACGCCGCCAGCACCGCGAAGGTGCCCAGCAGCACCACCGGCACGGCGATGGTCGGGATCAGCGTCGCGCGCCAGTTCTGCAGGAACAGGAACATCACCAGCGTCACCAGCACGATCGCCTCGATCAGCGTGTGGACCACGCTCTCGATGGACAGGCTGATGAAGGGGGTGGTGTCGTAGGGGAAGATCAGCTCGAAGCCGGCGGGAAAGCTGGGGCGCAGCGATTCCATCGTGGCGCGCACGGCGGTCGCGGTGTCCAGCGCGTTGGCGCCGCTGGCCAGCCGGATGCCGATGCCGGCCGCCGGGCGGCCGTTGTACAGCGCGCTGGTGATGTAGTTTTCCTGGCCGATCTCGACCCGGGCCACGTCACGCAGGCGCACCTGGGAGCCATCGGACTGCACGCGCAGCAGGATCGCGCCGAACTGCTCGGGCGTCTGCAGATAGGACGGCCCGATGATGGTGGCGTTCAGCATCTGCCCCGGCACGGCCGGCAGCGCGCCGATCTCACCGGAGGACACCTGCACGTTCTGCGCGGTGACGGCGGTGGAGACGTCGACGGGCGTGAGCCCGTAGGTCAGCAGGCGGGCGGGGTCGAGCCAGATGCGCATGGCGTACTGCGCGCCGAACACCTGATAGTCACCCACACCGGAGGTGCGGCTGATCGGGTCCTGCACATTGGCCACGATGAAGTCCGAGATGTCGGACTGCGTCACGCCTTCCTGGCTGGAGGTGAAGCCCACCACCATCAGGAAGTTCTGGGTGGCCTTGGCCACGCGGATGCCCTGCTGCTGCACGGTCTGCGGCAGGCGCGGTGTCGCGAGCGACAGCTTGTTCTGCACCTGCACCTGCGCCGTGTCGGGGTTGGTGCCCTGGCGGAAGGTGAGGGTGATGGTGGCCGAGCCGTCCTTCGACGTCTGGGACGCGAAGTAGATCAGGTTGTCGATGCCGCTCAGCTGCTGCTCGATGATCTGCACCACCGTGGACTGCACCGTCTCGGCGGAGGCGCCCGGGTAGTTCAGCGTGATGGAGATGGCCGGCGGCGCGATCGCGGGATACTGCGCGACCGGCAGGCTGCGCAGGGCCAGAAGCCCCGCCAGCATGGTCGCGATGGCCAGCACCCAGGCGAAGATCGGCCTGTCGATGAAGAAGCGTGCCATGGTCTCAGCCGCCCGTGCGCTGCGGGTTGGCGGCCGCCTGGGCGGGGCGCTCCGTCGGGTTCACGCGTGCGCCGGGGCCCAGGCGCATCACGCCTTCCAGCACCACGCGGTCACCGTCGTTGATGCCGCTGGTCACCAGCCAGTCCGTGCCGATGGCGCGGTCCGTGGTCAGCATGCGGGGTTCCACCGTGTTGTCGGGCTTGACCACATAGGCCACGGGCTGGCCGCGCGCGTTGCGCAGCACCGCCTGCTGCGGCACCAGGAAGGCGCGGTCGGTCGTGCCTTCCTCGATGCGGGCGCGCACGAACATGCCGGGCAGCAGCAGCCCGTCGGGGTTGGGGAATTCGGCGCGCAGCGTGACGGAGCCCGTGCCCTGGTCCACGATCACCTCGGTGAACTGGATGCGGCCGGGCTGGGGGTATTCGGTCCCGTCCTCCAGCACCAGCCGCGCCGTGGCGGTGTCGGCCGAATCGCGGTGCAGCGTGCCGGCGGCGATGGCGCGGCGCTGGCGCAGCAGGGCCGCACTCGGCTGCACCACGTCCACGAAGATGGGGTCCAGCTGCGTGATCGTGACCAGCGGCGCCGCCTGGCCCGCCGTGACCAGCGCGCCGTTCGTCAGGTTCGAGCGGCCCGTCCGGCCGGAAAGCGGCGACAGCACGCGGGTATAGGTCAGGTTGATGCGCGCGGTCTCGACCGCGGCCTGGGCGGAGGCGACATCGGCCTCGGCCTGGCGCAGCGACGCCTCGGCGGTGTCCAGGTCCTGCTGGCTGACGGCGCGCGCCGCGACCAGGGGCCGGTAACGGTTGACGGTGGTGTTGGCGGACCGGCGGGTGGCTTCGGCGCGGGCCTGGCTGGCCTGGGCGCTGGCCAGGGCCGCTTCCAGCGGCGCGGGGTCGATCTGATACAGCGGCTGGCCCTGTGTGACGGCCTGGCCCTCTGTGAACAGGCGCTCACGCAGCACGCCGCCCACCTGGGGGCGGACCTCCGCGGTGCGATAGGCGGTGGTGCGGCCGGGCAGGGTGGTCGTGACGGGCACGGGCCGGCGCTGGATCGTGACGACCGTCACGTCGACAGGCGGGCGCTGCCCCTGCGGGGCCTGCGCGAAGGCAGGCGCGGCCAATGCCGCGAAGGCAGCAGCCAGCGTGACGCGACGCGGCGCGCGGCCGAGGAAATTCTTTTCAGGCATGCAGGTTCCCAGACGAAACTGGTTAGTTTTCGTTCATGAAACTGACGAGTTTTCTGGGCTGCGTCAACCGGTCATTTGTTGCGGTGCAGCGTAATTTCGTAACCGGTGTTACGAGCCCGCCCGCAGGACGCTCGCGAGGAAAAATGGCTTGCGATGCTCGGATATCAAGGTCAGCCCCGGCTGCCAGCGCATCGCATCGTGAATCCGCCGCGTGACCCGGCTGTCGGGGTCGAGCTGGAAGAAATAATGGTTCGCCAGCAGCAGGATGCCGCCCGGCGCCAGAAGCCGTGCCAGCCGCGCGCCGATTTCCTTCAGCGCCTCGTCGGTCAGGGGCGACAGGTAATAGAGTACGTCGCTGACCACGATCAGGTCGAAACTCCCATCCCATTCCGCGGGCAGGGAGAGGATGTCATGCACCGCGTAGTCGATGTTGGTCAGATCCGCATTGGCGCGGCGCGCGAACTCGATGGCGGTGGGCGCCACATCCACACCCGTCACGCGGTCGGCGCGCGGCGAGAGCTGGCGCAGCATGCCGCCCACGCCGCAGCCGATGTCGAGGGCGGAACGAAAGCGCGTCTCGGGCAGCAGCCCGGCCATCACCTCATACTTGCGGCGCTGATACAGGTAGCGCGGCGAGGCCGATGCCCAGGGGTCGCCCCGCTCGGCATAGACGGCCTCCATCGCCTCGCCCTGGGTCATCGTCTCGCGGTGCTTCGCTATCGCGGCGTCGGTCTTGGCGCTCTTGAGAAACAGGCCGATGTCGCGCAGCCGCATGAAGGAGATGATGCCCATCGCCAAGCTGTATCCCGCCCGACCGTTGCGGTGGCAAGGCCCGCCCCCCGTGCTATGCCGGACCCAACCAAGGAGACGTTGCGATGAGCCTGCAGGGCAAGGTGGCGCTGGTGACCGGCGCCGGTAAGAACATCGGCCGCGCGATTGCGCTGGAACTGGCGCGCGGCGGGGCGGACATCGTGGTGAACGGCCGCGGTGACCTGGCCGCCGTGCAGTCCGTGGCCGCCGAGATCGAGGCACTGGGCCGCCGTGCCCTGCCGGTGCTGGCAGATGTGTCCGAGCCCGAGGCCGTGGCCGCCATGATGGACAAGGTGGCCGAAACCTTTGGCGGGCTGGACATCGCCGTCTCCAACGCCGGCCTGCGCCGCCAGACGCCCTTCCAGCAGATGAGCTTGGGCGAGTGGCGGGAAATCCTGTCGGTCGCGCTCGACGGCGCCTTTATTCTGTGCCGGGCCGTAGTGCCGCTGATGGAGGCGCGCGGCGGCGGGTCCATCATCGCGCTGTCGGGCATCTCGACCCATGTGGGCACGCCCAACCGCTGCCATGTCTCGGCCAGCAAGGCGGGGCTGGAGGGGCTGATGCGGGCACTGGCGGTGGAGCTCGCCCCGCTCGGCATCCGCTGCAACAGCGTGGCGCCCGGCGCGATCGACACCGTGCGCGGGGCGGCTGCGGGCGCGCTGCCGGGCATGCTGGTGCAGGGCGTGCCGCTGGCCCGCAAGGGCATGCCGGAGGAGATCGCGGCCGTCGTGCGGCTGCTGGCAGGCCCCGAGGGCGGCTACATCACCGGCCAGACCATTCACGTGAACGGCGGGGCGTTCCTGACCTAACGCGCATCCATCAGCTGCGCAGCTACCGCCTTGCGCACCGGCGCCAGCAGCGCGCCGGCGCGCATCACGGCGCCGCGCAGCAGCCGGGCCGGCGCCCTGTCATCGGTATACAGCTTGGCGATGGCGTTGGTCGCGGTGAACAGGGGGAAGGTACCGCGCCGGTGCCGGCTCTCGAAGCGCAGCAGGGCGGCCGTGTCGCCCGGGTCGCCGCCGATCTCCTGCGCCAGCCGCTCCGCACCCGCCAGGCCGAAGTTGAAGCCATGCGCCGTGACGGGGTGCATGCCCACCGCCGCATCGCCCAGCAGCGCGAAGCGCCGCCCGACGAAACGCCGGGCATAGACCGCGACCAGGGGATAGGCATGGCGCGTGGCGACCAGCTCCATCCGCCCCCAGCGGCCCTGGGTGCGGCGGGTGGCCTCGGCGGCGAATTCCTCCGGGGTGGCCTCCATCAGCCTGGCCATCTGCGGCGTCTTCAGCGTCAGCACGAAGGAGGACACGTCGCCCGCCAGCGGCAGCATCGCCACCGTCTGGCCATGGCCGAACCATTCCGTGGCGATGCCGTGATGCGGCTTTTCATGAGCCACCCGCGCCACCAGCATGGTCGACCCGAAATCGAGCCGGCTGTCGCGGATGCCCATCCGCCCGCGCGATGCCGAGAAGCGGGTATCGGCCGCGACGATCAGCCGCGCGCGGACCATGCGGCCATCGGCCAGCGTCAGCCGGCCCTCGCGCGGGTCGGTCGACACATCCGTCACCTCGGTGCCGGCGTGGATCTCGGCACTGGCATCGGCGCGCACCGCGTCATGCAGGGCGCGGCGGATCTCATGATTGGGCACCAGCAGGCCGAGCGGGCCAGCCTTGGGGCCATCGGCGGTGAACTCCAGCGCGAAGGGGCTGCCGCCGTTCAGTACCTGGGCCTCCCGCAGGGGTGAGCCGTGGTCCAGTGCCGCCCCGGCGCCGAAAGCCGTCATCAGCTTTTGCGAGTGATGCGTCAGCGCGATCTCGCGCCCGTCGAAGGCCGGTTGCGCGATGGCGGTTTCCGGCGCGCGCTCGAACAACCCCACAGAGAGGCCGCTGCCGCGCAGCGCCTGCGCGAAGGCGAGCCCCACCGGGCCCGCGCCGATCACCGCGATGTCGTAGTCCAGCATGGGCTTGATATAGCGCGCGGCCGGGGCAGGGGCCATGACCCAGCGCAAATCCTCTTGCGGGGTGCCGGGCACACCCAGCAGATTGTCCGGCAATTCACCCGGGAGACTTCCACATGAACCGACGCCATGCCCTGGGCGCCGCCGGCGCGCTGCTGGCCGGCCAGGCCGCAGCCCAGAACGCCCACCAGCATCACGGCCCCGCGCTGCGGCCCATGCAGCCCTCACCCAACCCGTTCAGCAACGTGTTCCAGGGCGGCGCACCCCACCACATCACCCCCGAGCAGGCGGCCCAGCGCGTGACCGCAAGCCCCGCGCCGCCGGGCCCGATGGGGCGGTGGGAGCAGCGGGCGGACATGCCCATCCCGCGCAGCGAGATGGCCTGGGCCACCGCCTGGGCGGACCGGATGCATGTGGTGGGTGGCTATGGGGAGGGGCAGTTCAACCGCGCCTATCACACCGTCTACGACCCGGCCTCCAACCGCTGGTACGACGCAGCACCCCTGCCGCGCGGGGCCAACCATGTGGCGGTGCAGTCGCTCGGCGGGCGGGTCTATGCGCTGGGCGGCTTCATCGAGCAGAACCGGCGCTGCGACGACCATGCCTATGCCTATGACGTCTCGGCTGATCGTTGGGACCGCATCGCGCCCCTGCCGCGCCCGCGCGCGGCCGCGGCCGCCGTCGCGCTGAACGGCAAGATCCACCTGATCGGCGGCGCGACCGACCCCGCGGATGAGCGCGCCAGCATCTCCTGGCATGAGGTCTATGACCCCCAGGCCGATAAATGGGAACGCCGCCGGCCGCTGCCGGCATCCCGCGACCATGTCGGCTGCGTGGCCCATAACGGGCTGATCCATGTGGTGGGCGGGCGGTTCAACACCTTCCAGTACAACACCGGCCTGCACCACGTGTACCTGCCGGAGCGCGACACCTGGGAGGAACGGGCGCCCCTGCCCACGCCCCGTTCGGGCCATGGGATGGTCGTCTATCGCGGGCGCTTCTTCTGCATGGGCGGGGAGGGCGGGATCATCGAGCGCGGCGTGTCGCGCGATGCCAAGGTGTTCGGGCAGATGGAAAGCTACGACCCGGCCACCGACAGCTGGCAGAGCCACGCCCCGATGCCCACGCCCCGCCATGCGGTGGCCGCGACCACGATCGGGGACTGGATCCTGGTGGCGGGCGGCGGCGCCGTGCTGGGCGGCGCCGTGCAATCCGCCCTGCATGAGGCCTTCACCCTGGGGTGAAGGCCCCGTGCCGGATCAGGCCGCTTCCTTGGAACGGTCCCACAGGTTCGGGACCGTCTGGTTCGAGTAGCCGGAGATGAAGGCCTTGGTCTCACCCTCGGGCGTGAAGACGTTCCGCTTCACCGCGCCGATGTTGCCGCCGTAGACATGCACGCTGATGGAGGTCTGGTCCTTATAGAAGTTCTCGACCAGATGGATGTCGCCGAGGGTGGGCGACACGGCCTCGACGTCACCGGGGTGCAGGGTGATGGGCTCGCCATCCGGCACGGCGCGGCCGTCCTTCATCACGAAGCCGGTCGAGATCTCGGACCCGCGCAGCATGCCGATCAGGCCCCACACCATATGATTATGGATGGGGGTCTTCTGGCCGGGGCCCCAGACGAAGCTGACCATGCTGAAGCGCTCCAGCGGGTCGCAATGCAGCAGATACTGGCTGTAGCGCTCGGGGTTCGGCTTCGCGAACTCCTCCGGCAGCCAGTCATCCTGGGCGATCAGGCCCGCCAGCAGCGGCTTGGCCTTCTCCAGCAGGGGGCCCTCCGCCAGGCCCTGGTCGGCCAGGCGGGTCATGGCGGCGATGAAATCGCGAAGCTTGGCGGTGCTCATGGGTGTTCGCTCCTCAGCCGCGGCCTTCGAAGGGCATCTTCGAGGCCTTGATCGTGATGGTGAAGATATTGGCCTCAAGGTCCAGGCTGTCCATGAAGACGATGGCGCGGCCGACATTGTCGACATCCATCGTCGCTTCGACGGCCACCGTGCCGTCGGCCTGCTTCACGCCCTTCTTCATGCGCTGGGTCATCGGCGTCGCGGCATTGCCGATGTCGATCTGGCCGGCGCAGATGTCATACTTGCGCCCGTCCAGCATCAGGGACTTGGTCAGGCCCGTGATGGCGTGCTTGGTCGCGGTATAGGGCGCGCTGTCCGGGCGCGGGGTATGCGCGCTGATGCTGCCGTTGTTGATGATGCGCCCGCCCTGCGGCGACTGCTCCTTCATGATGCGGAAGGCGGCCTGGGCGCAGAGGAAGCTGCCGGTCAGGTTCACGGCCACGATCTCGGTCCATTTCTCGACCGGCAGATCCTCGAACAGCACGCCTGGCGCGTTCATGCCGGCATTGTTGAACAGAAGATCAAGCCGCCCCCAGGCGGATTTCACCTGGGCGAAGGCGGCGTTCACGGCCTCGGCCTGGGAGACGTCGGTGGCGATGGGCATGGCATGGGCGGCATTCGCCCCGGCCATGGATTTTGTTTCCTCCAGCGCGTCCAGCCTGCGGCCGAGCAGCGCCACCTTGTAGCCCGCCGCCAGCAGCGCCAGCGCGGCCGAACGCCCGATTCCCGTTCCCGCCCCCGTCACCACAGCGATCTTCTGAGCCATTGGCCTCTCCTCCGGATTGTCGGGCGTGAGGTTGCTTCGATGCGGGCCGGGCCGCAAGCTGGCCCCAGCCATCGGAGGAAACGAATGTACGAATATGATTGCGTGCCCGCGCGTGCGGTGACCGGCACGCCGCGCTTCAGGGCGCCGGCGGGCGCCTGCGACTGCCATTTCCACATCTTCGGGCCCTATGAGCAGTATCCGCTGAGCGCCACGCGCCCCTATACGCCGCCGCCCGCCACCATCCCGCACTACCTCTCCATGGCCGAGAAGCTGGGGATGGAGCGCATGGTGGTGGTGCAGGCCAGCGTCTCGGGCACCGACAATGCCGTGACGCTGGATGCCGTGCGCGGCTTCGGCCTGGACCGCGCCCGGGCCGTGGTGGTGGTGGATGACAGCGTGACCGACGCCCAGCTGCGCGAGATGCACGCCCGCGGCGCGCGCGGCGTGCGCTTCAACGCGGTCAGCGGCAACGGCACCCCGGTGGAGCAGCTGAAGGGGCTGGCCGCCCGCATCGCGCCGCTGGGCTGGCATATCCAGATCTATGCCCATGGTGCGGGCATGGCGGCGCTTCTGCCGGTGCTGGCGGAACTGCCGGTCGAGGTCGTGCTGGACCACATGGCGGGCGCCCCCGCCGCCGAGGGGCCATCCGGGCCCATCGCCGCCGGGGTGCGCAAGCTGATGGAGAACGGCCGCACCTGGGTGAAGCTGTGCGGCTATCGTGCCTCCAGCCCGCCCTTCAACGACCTGGCGCCGCTGGCGCGCGCCTATTACGCCGCCCGGCCCGACCGCTGCGTGTGGGGCACCGACTGGCCGCACACCCAGATGACGGACCCGGCTGCGATGTATGACGACGCGGTTCTGCTCGATTGGCTGGCGGACTGGTTCCCGGATGCGCTGGACCGGCAGAGAATTCTGGTGGATAACGCGACCGCCTTGTATTTCCGCGCCTGAGAGGGCTGGAAACCGGACGCCAAAAGTCCTATTTGAGCCGCAGCGAAGGAGGATGCCTTGCTGCGGCTATCCAAACTGACCGATTACGCCATCGTGGTGCTGGCCCGCCTGGGCCATGCCCAATGTGGTGGGCGCGTGGCGGCGGTGCCTGAACTGGCGCTGGCCAGCGGCCTGGCCGAGCCCACGGTCGCCAAGGTTCTCAAGATCCTGGCGCAGTCCGGCCTCGTCGAGGGGCTGCGCGGCGCGCGCGGGGGCTACAAGCTGGCCCGAAAGCTTGAGGACATCCCGCTTTCCGAGGTGATCCAGGCCTTTGAAGGGCCGATCGCGCTGACCGCCTGCGTGGATGGCGGCCATGGCGGCTGCGAGTCCGAGGGCTGCTGCCCCGTGCGCGGCCGGTGGGACCCGGTGAACCGTGCCATTCGCGACGCGCTGGCCGGGGTTACCGTTGCCCAGCTTGCCAACACGCCACCCGCGCGGCAATGCGCCGCACCTGCACTGACTTTCTGAACGGGGCCCCGACCAATGCCTGCAGTCACCGAGACCATCGAAACCGTTCAGTCCGTCGCCGAGGGCGGCTACAAATGGGGCTTCGAGACCGATATCGAGATGGAATTCGCCCCCAAGGGGCTGAATGAGGACATCGTCCGCTTCATCTCGAAGAAGAAGAACGAGCCCGGGTGGCTGCTGGAATGGCGCCTCAAGGCATTTGCGATCTGGCAGAAGATGGAGGAGCCCGATTGGGCCGCCGTCAACTACCCGCGCATCGACTACCAGGATGCCTATTACTATGCGGCGCCCGTGCAGAAGGCGAAGCCCAAGAGCCTGGACGAGGTCGATCCTGAGCTGCTGAAGACCTATGCCAAGCTCGGCATCCCGCTGAAGGAACAGGCGATCCTGGCCGGCGTCGAGGGCGCGGGCGAAAGCCCCTCCGACGCCGCCGAAGGCGGGCGCATGCCCATCGCGATCGACGCGGTGTTCGACAGCGTGTCCGTCGCCACCACCTTCAAGGACCGTCTGGAGAAGGAAGGCATCATCTTCTGCGCCATCTCCGAGGCGGTGCAGAACCACCCCGAGCTGGTGCGCCAGTATCTGGGCAGCGTGGTGCCGCAGGCGGACAACTTCTTCGCGGCGCTGAACTGCGCCGTCTTTACCGACGGCAGCTTCGTCTACATCCCCAAGGGCGTGAAATGCCCGATGGAACTGTCCACCTACTTCCGCATCAACGCGAAGAGCACCGGCCAGTTCGAGCGCACGCTGATCATCGCCGATGAGGGCAGCACGGTCAGCTACCTGGAAGGCTGCACGGCGCCGATGCGCGACGAGAACCAGCTGCACGCCGCGGTGGTCGAGCTGGTGGCGCTGGACGACGCCTCCATCAAGTATTCGACCGTCCAGAACTGGTACCCCGGCGACGCCGAGGGCAAGGGCGGCATCTACAACTTCGTCACCAAGCGCGCCGCCTGCCGCGGCAAGCGCAGCAAGGTGAGCTGGACGCAGGTCGAGACCGGTTCGGCCATCACCTGGAAATACCCGTCCTGCATCCTGCAGGGCGATGACAGCGTGGGCGAGTTCTATTCGGTGGCGATCACCAACAACCGCCAGCAGGCCGATACCGGGACCAAGATGTTCCACATCGGCAAGAACACGCGCAGCACCATCATCAGCAAGGGCATCAGCGCGGGGTTCGGCCAGAACACCTATCGCGGCCTGGTGCGTATCGGCGCCAAGGCGACCGGGGCGCGCAACTTCACCCAGTGCGACAGCCTGCTGATCGGCGACCAGTGTGGGGCGCACACCGTGCCCTACATCGAGAACCGCTGCATCTCCGCCAAGGTGGAGCATGAGGCGACGACGAGCCGCATCGCCGAAGACCAACTTTTCTACTGCCGCCAGCGCGGACTCTCCGAAGAGGAGGCCGTGGGCCTGATCGTCAATGGCTTCTGCCGGGAAGTCTTGAAGGAACTGCCCATGGAGTTCGCCGTCGAGGCGCAGAAACTGCTGCAGATCAGCCTGGAAGGGAGTGTGGGGTAATGTTGAAGATTGAAGGGCTGACCGCCGAGATCGACGGCAAGCAGATCCTGAAGGGTCTGGATCTGGAAGTCCCGGCCGGCGAGGTCCATGCCATCATGGGCCCGAACGGCGCGGGCAAGTCCACGCTCTCCTACGTGCTGTCCGGCCGCGAGGGCTATGAGATCACGGGTGGTTCCGTGACCTTCCACGGCAAGGATCTGCTGGCGATGGAGCCCGAGGAGCGCGCCGCTTCCGGCCTGTTCCTGGCCTTCCAGTACCCGGTCGAGCTGCCGGGCGTGGGCAACGCCACCTTCCTGCGCACCGCGCTGAACGCCATCCGCCGCCAGCGGGGCGAGCCGGAGCTGGACGCGATGCAGTTCCTCAAGCTGGCCCGCAGCCGCATGAAGGAGCTGTCGATGCCGGAGGACATGCTGAAGCGCGGCGTGAATGTCGGCTTCTCGGGTGGCGAGAAGAAGCGCAACGAGGTGCTGCAGATGGCGCTGCTGAACCCGTCGCTGGCCATCCTGGACGAGACGGACAGCGGCCTGGACATCGACGCGCTCAAGATCGTCTCCGAAGGCGTGAACGCCCTGCGCGGCCCGGGCTTCTCGGCGCTGGTCATCACCCATTATCAGCGCCTGCTGAACTACATCGTGCCCGACCGCGTGCATGTGCTGGTGAACGGCCGCATCGCGAAGAGCGGCGGCAAGGAACTGGCGCTGGAGCTGGAGGCGCACGGCTACGCCGAGGTCGCGGCGTGAACGCCATGACCAGCAACGCCGAGGCCTTCCTGCGCCGGGCGGAGGCGCTGGCCACCCCCGCCTGGGTCGGCGCCCTGCGCCGCCAGGGCGTGGAGGCACTGGCCAGGTCCGGCCTGCCGAACCGCCGGGTCGAAGCCTATCGCTATACGGACCTGACGCCGGTGGCGCGCGCCGAATTCGGCGCCGCCCCCAAGGCGCTGGCCCGGCCTGAGCTGCCGGCCCAGCGCGGCCGCGCGCGCATGGTATTCGTGGACGGCGTGCTGCGGGCGGACCTGTCCACCCTGCCGCCGCGCCCGCTCTCTGACGCGGCACCCCTGCTGGGCACCGTCGAGAACAGCGCCACCGCCCCGGTCGCCGCCCTGAACGCGGCGCTGGCCGAGGACGGCATGTTCCTGGACATCCCGGCCGGCGAGAATGCCGGGCTGATCGAGCTGGTCAGCATTGTCACCGAAGGGGCGGGGCCCATCGCCTTCCACCCGCGCCATGTGGTGCGGCTGGGCGAGGGTGCTTCCGTCACCATCCTGGAGACCTGCGAGGGCCCGGACGGCGTGGGCTATCTGCACAATCCGGTCTTCGAAGTGGTGGTGGCCGAGGGTGCGACCTGCGCCCATACCCGCATCCAGCGCGAAGGGCAGGGGGCGTATTTCCTGTCCTCGATCCATGCCCGGATCGCGGCCGGCGGCACCTATGACAACTTCACCCTGAATGCCGGGGCGAAGCTGGCGCGCAATGAGATCCACTCGGCGCTGGAAGGCCCCAAGGCCGCCTGCCACATGAACGGCGCGCAGCTGGTGGGGCAGGGTCAGCTGGCCGACACCACCACCTTCCTGCACCACGCGGCCCCCGATTGCGCCAGTCGCCAGACCTACAAGTCGGTGCTGACCGGCAATGGGCGCGGTGTGTTCCAGGGCAAGATCCTGGTCGCCCAGGTCGCCCAGCGCACCGACGGCTATCAGATGAACCAGGCGCTGCTGCTCTCGGAAGACGCCGAGATGGACGCGAAGCCGCAGCTGGAAATCTACGCCGACGACGTGAAGTGCAGCCATGGCGCCACCATCGGCGCGCTGGACG
Organism: Rhodovarius crocodyli; assembly: GCF_004005855.1. Lineage (GTDB taxonomy): Bacteria > Pseudomonadota > Alphaproteobacteria > Acetobacterales > Acetobacteraceae > Rhodovarius > Rhodovarius crocodyli. The sequence continues at coordinate 142,689 of NZ_SACL01000004.1, read as the reverse complement.
AAAACCAGCTGTTCTACCTGCGCAGCCGCGGCATTCCCGAGAAGGCCGCCCGTGCCATGCTGGTGCAGGCCTTCCTGACGGAGGCCGTGGACGGCGTGGCGGATGAGACCTGCCGCGCGGCCCTCGACGAGGCCGTGATGGGCTGGTGGCAGGGAGTGGCGGCGTGATGGACGGCGCGGTCACACCCGGCTTCGACGTGGAGCGGATCCGCGCCGACTTCCCCATCCTGGCCACCGAGCATCGCGGCAAGAAGCTGGTCTTCCTGGACAGCGGTGCCTCGGCCCAGAAGCCCACCCAGGTGATCGGCGCCATGGTCCGCACCATGGAGAGCGCCTATGCCAATGTGCATCGCGGCGCCTATCACCTCAGTGAGACGGCGACGGCCGCCTATGAGGCCGCGCGCGTCGCCTGCGCGCGCTTCCTGAACGCGCCGCGCCCCGAGGACATCATCTTCACCTCCAACTCCACCATGGCGATGAACCTGGTGGCCCACAGCTTCGGCCGTGGCCTGATGAAGCCCGGCCAGGCCGTGGTGATCAGCGAGATGGAACACCACGCCAACCTCGTTCCCTGGCAGATGCTGCGGGACGGCCATGGCACCCAGCTGCGCGTCTGCCGCATCACCGATGCCGGCGAGCTGGACCTGAACCACCTGGCGGAGCTGCTGGCGGACGGGAAGGTCGGTCTCGTCGCCATCACCCATATGTCCAATGTGCTGGGAAGCGTGACGCCCGCCACGCAGATCGCCCGCATGGCGCATGAGGCCGGCGCGCGCGTGCTGTTCGACGGCAGCCAGGCCGCCGTGCATCGCCGCGTGGATGTGCAGGCCATCGACGCCGATTTCTACTGCTTCACCGGCCACAAGCTGTACGGGCCCACCGGCATCGGCGTGCTGTATGCCAAGGCCGAGCTGCAGCGCGCGATGCCCCCCTTCCTGGGCGGCGGCGACATGATCGCGAGCGTGACCTACGAAAAGACCACCTGGGCCGAGCCCCCGGCGAAGTTCGAGGCCGGCACGCCGCCGATCATCGAGGCCGTGGGCCTGCATGCCGCGATCGACTACGTGGAAGCGATCGGCATGCCCGCGATCGAAGCCCATGAGCGCGCGCTGGTCGATCATGCGATGGCGACCCTTCCGCATGTCGAAGGGCTCACCATCTATGGAAAGGCGCAGGACCGGGGCGGGGTGTTCGCCTTCGCCCTGGACAATGCGCATGCCCATGACCTCTCGACCCTGTTGGACCGGGCCGGCATCGCGGTCAGGGCCGGGCGCCATTGCGCCGAGCCGCTGCATGAGCGCCTCGGCGCTGGTTCCGGCACCTGCCGCGCCAGCTTCGGCCTCTACACCACCAAGGCCGAGATCGATTACCTGGCCGAGGCATTGGCCTCGGCGCGGAGGTTCTTCGCCTGATGTTCGATGATCTGCGGGACCTGTACCAGGAAGTGATCCTGGACCACGGCCGGAAGCCCCGGAACTTCCGGCGGCTGGAAAACGGCACCCATCACGCCCGCGGCGACAACCCGCTCTGCGGCGACAAGATGGAGCTGTGGCTGGCGCTCGATGAGGACGGCACCATCGCTGATGCCGCCTTCCAGGGGCGGGGCTGCGCCATCAGCATGGCCAGCGCCAGCCTGATGACCGAGACGGTGAAGGGCAAATCCCCGGCCCTGGCCCGCGCCTTGGGCGAGCAGTTCCGCGAGCTGGCCATGACCGGCACCTGCCCGCATTGCCAGGCGGCGCTGGAGGAGGAGATGGAGCGCCTCACCCCGCTCTCGGGCGTGCATGAGTTCCCGAGCCGTGTGAAATGCGCGACGCTCGCCTGGCACACGCTGAACAACGCGCTGGACAACCAGGGCAAGGAGGCGAGCAGTGAGTGAGAACCGCGTGTCAGCCTGGACGCCCGACGGCGAGGTCGACCCCCGCCTGACCGAGGAAGGCGTGATCGCCGCCCTCAAGACGGTGTATGACCCGGAAATCCCGGTCGACATCTATGAGCTGGGCCTGGTCTACGCCATCGAGATCGATGACGAGGGCAAGGTGAAGGTCGAGATGACGCTCACCACCCCGGCCTGTCCCTCGGCGCAGGAACTGCCCAGCATGGCCCAGGCCGCGATCGGCCAGGTGCCGGGTGTGACGGGCTGCGAGGTCGAGGTCGTCTGGGACCCGCCCTGGGACCAGAGCCGCATGAGCGAGGACGCCCGCCTCGCCCTGAACATGTATTGAGGGAGGAAGCCGCGATGAGCACGACGACGGAAAAGCCCCGCACCCGTGAATTGCCGCCGCTGATCCGCATCTCGGACACCGCGGCCGAGAAGCTGCGCGGCTATTACGCCAGCGCCCAGGCCGGCAAGCTGCTGCGCATCGGCCTCAAGACCAAGGGCTGCTCGGGCATGGCCTATGACCTCGACTTCGTGGACGCCGCCGGCCCCACGGATGAGCGCGTGACCGACCAGGGCCTGACCATCCTGGTGGACCGGAAGGCCACGCTGTTCCTGATCGGGACCACGATGGACTATGAGGTGAAGGCGATGAGCCAGGGCTTCACCTTCGTGAACCCGAACGAGAAGGGCCGCTGCGGCTGCGGCGAGAGCTTCCACGTCTGATCTGCCCTTTGCGTAAGCACCCGCGCGCGATTTTTCCTGACTGATTGTCTGACGGGGGGCTGGTCATCCGCCCCCGTCTGCGCTGCCATCCCGCCCCGCTGATCAAGGGTATGGCGCATGGCAAAGAAATTTCACCTCGGCTGGTTCCTGCAGGGCTCGGCCGTCCAGGCTTGGGGCGAACCGTTCACCGGCGCCATCGGCCGCGACTGGCGTTCCGCCGAGATGTTCGTGGAAATGGCCCGTCACCTGGAACGCGGCCGCTTCGACTATGTGCTGATCGAGGACAGCTCCTATGTCGGCGAGAGCTTCGGCAACTCGCGTGAGCTGTATCTGAAAAGCGCGCTGTCCGTGCCGCGCCAGGACCCCTCGGTGGTCGCGACCCTGATGGCGGCGGCGACCAGCCGCATCGGCATCGTGCCGACGCTCTCCACCTTCGCCTATCCGCCTTATCTGCTGGCGCGCCTCGTGGCCTCGCTGGACCAGATCTCCAACGGGCGCATCGGCTGGAACCTGGTGACCGGCAGCAGCGACTTCGCCGCCATGAACTACGGCCTGCCCGGCATGCCCGAGCATGACCTGCGCTATGAGATGGCCGAGGAATACATTGCGGCCACCAACATGCTGTGGGACAGCTGGGACCCGGACGCGATCGTGGCCGACACGGCCAACAAGTTCTTCGCGGACCACGAGAAGGTCCGTCACACCGACTTCAACGGCAAATGGTACAAGACGCGCGGCCCGCTGAACTCCGGCCCCTGCGTGCAGGGCCGGCCCGTCATCGCCCAGGCCGGCGGTTCCCCGCGCGGCAAGGCCTTCGCCGGTGAGCATGCGGATACGGTGGTCGCCAGCGTGAAGGGCATCGAGGGGATGCGCGCCTTCCGCAACGATGTCCGCGCCGCGGCCGTCGCCGCCGGCCGCAACCCCGACCACATCAAGCTGCTGTGGCTGGTCACGCCCGTGCTGGGCGAGACGGATGAGGAAGCCAAGCTGCGCCAGAAGCAGCGCCTGGCCCGCGCCGAGGCCTCTCTGCCGCAGCTGATGGCGCATTTCGGCAAGACCACGAACATCAACTTCGCGGCCTACGACCTGGACATGCCGGTGGCCGAGATGACGCTGACCACCAACGGCCACCAGCAGTCGCTGGATGATTTCAAGCGCAACGCCGGCAAGAAGACCCTGCGGGAGGCGATGCTGGCCTATCGCGGCAATTCGGGTTCGGTCGAGCTGGTGGGCACCTGCGATGCTGTCGCGGCCAAAATGGGCGAGGTGGTCGAGGAAGTGGGCGGCGACGGCTTCCTGATCACGACCAACGATACCTCCCGCCGGGTGGTGGCCGAGGTGGTCGACGGGCTGGTGCCTGCCCTCCAGGCGCGCGGCCTGGTGCGCAAGGAGTACGGTTTCGAGACGTTCCGGGAAAATCTCCGGGAGTTCTGACGTATCGGGGGTTCTAGGAAGGGGGGGCGCGGGTCTAGCATCCGCGCCTCTTTTCCTTTCAGGGACCGGCTCCGATGACGCCTCCGCGCAACAGCTCCGCCACCCGGGACATCGCCACCGCGATGCACCCCTACACCGATGCCCGCGCGCATGAGGCGAACGGCCCCATGATCATCACCCGCGGCGAAGGCGTGCGCGTGTGGGACGACCAGGGCCGCAGCTATATCGATACGGTGGCCGGCCTGTGGTGCGCCGCCCTCGGCTTCTCGAACGAGCGCCTGGTGCAGGCCGCGACCGCGCAGATGCGCAAGCTGCCCTTCTACCATGCCTTCACCAGCAAGTCGCATGAGCCGCTGATCGACCTGTCCGAGATGCTGGTCGAGCGCGCGCCGGTGCCGATGAGCAAGGCGTTCTTCTGCAACAGCGGGTCCGAAGCCAACGACACCGCCGTGAAGATGATCTGGTATTACAACAACGCCGTCGGCCGCCCGCAGAAGAAGAAGATCATCAGCCGCGTGAAGGGCTATCACGGCGTGACGGTCGCCTCCGCCAGCCTGACCGGCCTGCCGGCCAACCATAAGCTGTTCGACCTGCCGATCGCGGGCGTGTTCCACACCACCACGCCGCACTACTACCACGAGGGCCGCCCGGGCGAGTCGGAGGAGGAGTTCGCCACCCGCTGCGCGAGCGACCTTGAGGAGCTGATCCTGCGCGAGGGGCCGGAGACGGTCGCGGCCATGTTCATGGAGCCCGTGATGGGCGCCGGCGGCGTGATCGTGCCGCCCAAGACCTATTACGAGAAGATCCAGGCCGTCCTGAAGAAGTACGACGTGCTGATCGTGGCCGATGAGGTCATCTGCGGTTTCGGCCGCACCGGCGAATACTGGGGCTGCACCACCTTCGGCATCGAGCCGGACATCCTGACCTGCGCCAAGGCGCTGTCCTCCTCCTTCCTGCCGATCTCGGGCGTGCTGGTGAACGACAAGGTCTATCAGGGCCTGGCGGATGGCAGCCACACCATCGGCACCTTCGGCCATGGCTACACCTATTCGGGCCATCCGGTGTCGGCCGCCGTCGCGGTCGAGACGCTGAAGATCTACGACGAGATGGACATCGTGGGCCATGTGAAGAAGGTGGCGCCGCTGATGCAGGCGGGCATCCAGAAGCTGGCCAGCCACCCGCTGGTGGGCGACGCCCGCGGCGTGGGCCTGATCGGTGCCATCGAACTCGTTGAGGACAAGGCCGCGAAGAAGAACTTCGACCCGGCCCGCAAGATCGCCGCCCGCGCCCAGAAGCTGTGCGAGGCCGAGGGGCTGATCATGCGAATCCTGCCCGGCGACGGCATTGCCTTCTCCCCGCCGCTGGTGATCAACGAGGAAGAAGTCGCCCTGATGATGAACGGCGTGACCAACGCGCTGGACAAGCTGGCCGTCGAGCTGCGCCGCGAGGGCTTCACCGTCGTTTGATGGCGGTTTTGGGCCGGGGATTCATGCCCCGGCCCCTACTGGACACTTGAACGCCCATTCAGATGTGCTATCTTTTCGTTAGTTGAGAGTAATTCGCAACTGCAACTGACATTCGCAACGCCACCCGCCACGCGCGGGACAGCCGCTGAGGGATCCATGGGCCGGGACTACAGCTACATTGCCCGTCGCTGCGAGCGCGCCGTCGTCACCGCTTATCGTGAGCTGCGTGAGGCCGGCACCCAGGACATCTCGGCCTTCCAGGCCTGCACCACGCTGTACCGCGTGCATCACCCCGAATCCTCCGTGACCGAGGCGCGCCGCCTGGTGGCGGAATGGATCGACCACCACGTGATCCGTGGCAGCACCGGCCCCACCGACGGCTGCGAATGCTGAGCTTGCCGTCCGCGCGGTAGGCGCGGATAAACCGGCATGCTTCCCCTGATCAGATTGCTTCCGGGCCGTGACCGCAGGGTCAAGGCCGGACACCCTTGGGCATTCTCCAACGAGATCGCCATGAACGCCGAGCTGCGCGGCATGCCCGCAGGCAGCCCTGTCCGCCTTGAGGGCGACGATGGTGTGAAGCATGGCGTCTGGCACTTCAACCCGCACAGCCTGATCGCCGCCCGCGTGCTGGACCGCAGCCCGGAGGCCGTGCCCGATGCCGCCTGGTACAGGGCGCGAATCGCCCGTTGCCTGGCCCTGCGCGACCGCCTGCTGCCCAGCCCTCATTATCGCCTGGTCCATGCCGAGGCCGATGGCATGCCCGGCCTCATCATCGACCGCCACGGCGATGCCGTGACCGTGCAGGCCAACACCGCCGGCATGGATGCCGCCATGCCGCATATCGTGGCGGCGTTGCAGGAACTGATCGCGCCCCGCCTGATCGTCGCCCGCAATGACAGCCCGGTGCGCAAGCTGGAGGGGCTGGAGGAAGGCGTCGCGGTCCTGCACGGTGAGGGCAGCACCGCCCATGTCGCCGAGGGCGCGATCCGGTTCGAGCTGGACCTGACCGGCGGGCAAAAGACCGGCTGGTTCCATGACCAGCGGGAGAATCGGGCCCGCGTGGCCGCGCTGTGCAACGGCGCCTCGATGCTGGATGCCTTCTGCCACACGGGCGGCTTCGGGCTGGCGGCGGCGGCGGCGGGCGCGCGCCATGTCACGCTGCTCGACCGCTCGGAACCCGCCCTCGTGCTGGCCACCCGCACCGCCCAGGCGCATGGGCTGAACCAGGTCGAATCCGTGCGCGGCGACGCGCTGGAGGTTCTGGAGCGCTGGGTGAATGAGGGCCGCCGCTTCGAGGTGGTGGTCGCCGACCCGCCGGCCTTCGCCAAGGCCCGCAAGGATGAGCAGCCGGCGCTGCGGGCCTATGCCCGGCTGGCGCGCCTGTCGGCGCAGCTGGTGGCCCCGGGCGGCATCCTGTTCATGGCCAGCTGCTCCCACCACGTCGCGCCCGGCCCCTATGCCGATGCGGTCGCGCACGGCATCTGGCGCGCGCGGCGCGAGGCTCGGCTGCTGTTCCAGGGCGGGGCAGGGGTGGACCACCCGGTGCACCCGATGCTGCCCGAAAGCGCCTATCTGAAGGCGCTGATGTACGCGCTGGACTGACGCAATGCTGGCGCTGGACCATCTGACGGTCATCGCGCCCTCTCTGGCCGAGGGCGTCGCGCATGTGCGCGGCTGCCTGGGGCTGGAGGTGCCCTTCGGCCAGCGCCACCTCTACATGGGCACCCTTAACCACCTGCTGCAGCTGGGCGCGGGCACCTATCTGGAGATCGTGGCGCTGGACCCCGAGGGTGCAGCGCCGCCCCGCGCCCGCTGGTTCGGGCTGGATGACCAGGCGGCGGTGCGGGCCGATTGGCAGGCCGGGCGGCGGCTGCGCGGCTGGGTGGCCAGGGCGGAGCTGGACCAGCTGGGCCAGGCGGATGTGTTCGGCCGCAAGACCGCGCTGCCCTGGATCGATCCGACCTTCGACTTCGCGATTCCCGATGACGGTTCGCTGCCGATGGGCGGCGCGCTGCCCTCGATCATCGACAGGCGCGGCAAGCCGCGCTCCATGGCCACCATCGCCGATCTCGGCGCCCGGCTGCATTCCTTCTCGCTGCAACACCCGCGCGCGGCGGAACTGGCGCGGCGGTATGAGGCCCTGGGCATCGACCGGCCGCCGGCGATCGAACAGGGCAGTGAGCTGCGTTATCGCGCCCTGATCGACACGCCCGCCGGCCTGCGGGAATTGTGGTGAGGCCCGGAACCTATCCGTAGAGGTGGCAGGCGACGGACCCGCCTTCCGGCGTGGGCTTGAGTGCCGGCAACACCTGGCTGCATTCGGGCATGGCGCTTGGGCAGCGAGGGTGGAACGGACAGCCCGGCGGTGGTGCGGCGGCTGACGGAATCTCCCCCACGATGCGCGGCAGCGCCCCGCGCAGCGCCGGGTCCGGTTCGGGCGAGGCATCGCGCAGCATCCGCGCGTAAGGGTGCAGCGGGTTCGCCAGCACGCGGCCGACCGGGCCTTCCTCCACGATCCGGCCGAGATACATCACCGCCACCCGGTCGCAGAACCAGCGCACGACGGACAGGTCATGGCTGACGAACAGGAAGGCGAGGCCGCGCCGCTGCCGCAATTCGCGCAGCAGCAGCAGCACCTGGGCCTGCACCGACACATCCAGCGCCGAGACGGGTTCATCCGCCACGATCAGTTCGGGTTCCAGCGTCAGCGCGCGCGCGATGCCGATGCGCTGGCGCTGCCCGCCCGAGAATTCATGCGGGTAGCGATCAAAGGCGTTGGGCGGCAGGCCCACTTCCTCCAGCAGGGCCAGGGCGCGCTTCTTCGCGTCCTCACCGCGCGCGATGCCGTGCACGCGCATGGGTTCGGTCAGCGCGGAGCCGATGGACTGGCGGGGATCGAGCGAGGAATACGGGTCCTGGAAGACGATCTGCATGCGCCGGCGCAGGGCGATCAGGTCCTTCCCGCGGGCGGCACGCACATCCTGCCCGCCGAAGCGCACCTCCCCGCCATCGGGTTCGATCAGCCGCAGCAGGGCGCGGGCGGCGGTGGATTTGCCGCAGCCCGATTCCCCCACGAGGCCGAAGGCCTCGCCGGGGTTGATGGTCAGCGACACATCCTCGACCGCGCGGATCACCGTGGTCTTGGGCTTGGGGAAGCCCTTGCGGACGGTGAAGTGCTTGGCCAGGCCTTTTACGGAAAGCAGCGGCTCGGTCATGTCATTCGTTCCGCAGCTTGGGGTCGGTCGCGTCGCGCAACCCGTCGCCCACCATGTTCAGCCCCAGCACCAGCAGCAGGATGGCCACACCGGGGAAGATGGCGAGCCAGGGGGCATCCAGGATGTTCTCGAACCCGTCGCGGGTCATGCCGCCCCAGGTGGGGGTGGGCGGCTTCACGCCGAGGCCGATGAAGGACAGGGATGCCTCCACGCGCACCGCGGTCGCCATCCAAAGGCTGCCCATCACCATCAGCTCCGACAGGATGTTCGGCAGGATGTGCAGGAAGATGATGCGCGCGTGACTGTAGCCCAGCGCATGCCCGGCCTCGACGAAGGCGCGTTCCTTCAGCGCCATGGTGGGCGCGCGGGCGATGCGCGCGAAGGGGGCGATCGCCGTCAGCGCGATGGCGATGACGAGGTTCACCAATTCGGGCCCCAGCAGCGCCACCACGATCAGCCCCAGGATCAGGCTGGGGAAGGACAGCAGCACGTCCATCGCCTGCATCACGATCAGGTCGAACTTGCCGCCCACATAGCCCGAGATCATGCCGATCACGCCGCCGATCACGATCGAGACCGCGATGGCACCCAGCGAGACCACCAGCGAGATCCGCGCGCCGTAGAGCAGGCGGGAGAAGATGTCCCGCCCGAACTGGTCGGTGCCCAGCCAGTAATCCACACTCGGCGGCTGCAGGCGGGAAATGATGTCCTGCTCGGTCGGGTCGTGCGGCGTGATGAAGGGCGCGAACACCGCCCCCAGCACGATCAGCAGCACGATGACCGCGCCGAAGGTGGTGGTGGGGTTGGCCAGCGCGCGCTGGGCGGCGCGACGCAGCGGCGAGGGCTGGGAAAGGGTCGCGCTCATGCTGCCTTCACCCGCGGGTCCAGCACGCCATAGAGAAGGTCGGTGATGAGGTTCACCACCACGATCAGGAAGCAGTAGATCACCATCAGCCCCTGCAGCATCGTGTAGTCGCGCTGGTTCAGCGCACCCACGATCACCTTGCCCAGACCAGGGCGGTTGAACACGATTTCGGTCAGCACCGAATTGCCGATCAGGATGCCGACATAGAGCCCCACCACGGTGACCACGGGCAGCGACGCGTTGCGCAGCCCATGCACCCACACCACCCGCCGCCAGGGCACGCCCTTGGCACGCGCGGTGCGGATGTAGTCCTCGCTGAGTGAGGCCAGCATCGCGCTGCGCGTCACGCGCGTGATGTAGGCCGCCATGACGAGGCCCAGCGTGATGGCGGGCAGGATCAGCTTGTGGATGCGGTCGCCGTAGTCGCCCAGGTCAGCCTGGCCGATCACCGGGAACCAGCGCAGCTGCAGCGCGAAGCCGATCAGCAGGAAGATGCCCGAGACGAAGACCGGGAAGGAAAGCCCGATCAGCGACAGCAGCCGTGCGGCCACGTCGATCACGCCGTTGCGGTGCAGCGCGGCCCAGATGCCCACGGGCACGCCGACGACGATGCCCAGGATCATGGAGGCGATGGTGAGGTCGATGGTGTGGGGCAGCACCGCGCCCACTTCCTCGAACACCGGGCGGCCCGACACCATGGAGGTGCCGATATCGCCCGTCAGCGCATTGCCGAGGAAACGCACATACTGCGTCAGGATCGGCACATCGAGGCCGAGCCGGGCGCGCAGAGCGGCCGCGGCTTCCGGCGTCGCCTGGTCACCCAGAATGACCAGGGCGGGATCGCCCGGAACCACGCGCACGATGATGAAGACGAGCGTCAGCACCGCCAGCAGCGTGGGGATGGAGGCGATCAATCGCCGGAAGACGAAGCCGATCATTCAGTTCAGCCGGGTCTGCTCGGTGATGAGCGGGCCGAGGCTCATGGAACCCCGCAGCTCATAGCCGTAGCTGAGGTTGTTGCGGCGCGCGAAGACCAGCAGCGTCTCCATCACCGGCACGGCGCAGACGTTTTCCACCAGCAGTCGCTGGGCCTGGGCCCACAGGCGCAGCTGCTCCTCGCGGTTGGTCGAGACGCGGGCGGCGTCGATCTGGCTGTCGGCGACATTGCAGTGAGAGAAGTTGGTCACCGCCGTCGGCGTGCCGGGGATGGACCGGCTGTGGAAGAACTGGCTGAGGAAGATGTCCGCCACCGGGAAGCGCGCGGCCGCGTAATACACCAGCGGGGACAGGTTCTGGCGGATCTGTTGATGGAAGGTCGCGTGCTCGACCACCTGCAGGTCGAGGTTGATGCCCACCCGGCGCAGTTGCTGCTGGATCACCTGCATGCCGTTCAGCATTTCGGGCAGCTGGGTGTGGATGACCCGCACGCTCAGGCCGTTGGCATGCCCGGCCTCGGCCATCAGGGCGCGGGCGCGGGCCTGGTCGAAGGGCAGCAGCCCGTTATCGGCGGTGAAGCCGAGATAGCCGCGCGGCACGACCGACTGCCCCTCACGCGAGACGTCCGGCCCGCGCCAGCGCACCATTTCCTGGCGGTTGATGGCATGGGCGAAGGCGCGGCGGACGCGGATGTCGTCGAACGGCGGCTTGCTGACATCCAGGCTGAGGATCGTCAGCTCACCGGGTTCGAACACGTCCACCGTGGTGTTGGGCACCTGGCGGGTGCGGTTCACCCAGGTCTGGTCGGCACGGCCATAGTTCAGGTCGAGCTCGCGGTTCTGATAGGCGAGATCGCGCGAGGCATCGGAGGGGATGAAGCGATAGGAAATCCGCCCGATCTGCGGCGCACCGCGGAAGTACTGGGCGTTCGCCACCAGCTCCGCGCTGGTGTTGGGCGTGATGCGTTCCATCGCGAAGGGGCCGGTGCCGACCGGGTTGCGGGCGAAATCCGCGCCGCGCTGTTCCACCGCGCGGCGGCTGACGATGTAGCCGCCCGAGTAGTTGGTCACGAGGCCGAGCAGGCTCGGCACATTCTCGCGCAGGGTGATGCGCACGGTGTAGGGGTCGACCGCCTCGACCGACTGGAAGGCGCGGTAATCGGCGCTGAAGGCAGAGCTGCCGGCATTGCCCGCCTTTTGCAGACTGAACACCACGTCATCGGCCGTCATCTCGCCGAAGCCGCCATGGAACTGCACGCCGCGACGCAGGTGGAAGGTCCAGACCTTGCCGTCCTCGCTGCTTTCCCAGCGCTCCGCCAGGTCGGGCTCGATCTCGGCGGGGTTGATGGAACCGGGGCGGAAGCGCACCAGCCCGTTGAACATCCAGGCCACGGCCACGCGGTCGATGGTCGAGACCGCGAAATGCGGGTCAAGCCGACCGACATCCTGGGCGGCCATGCCCACGCGCAGGGTGGGGCCCTGCTGGGCATGCGCCGCCAATGGCGCAGCACCCAGGATCATGGCGGCAAGACCCGCCAGAAGCTTCGTCTTCATTCCCAACACTCTCCCGTTCTTATTCCAGACGCGTTTTCCACACATCGGGCTCCGGCCCATCCTGGCCGTTGAAGCGCGCGATGTCGAAAGCTTCGAGCGGTATGTCGGTGCGCCCATCCAGCACCAGCTCGCTCAATATCTCGCCGACGGCCGGGCCCAGCATGAAGCCGTGGCCGGAGAAGCCGAAGGCGTGCAGCAGGCCCGGGGTGGTGCGCGACCAGCCCATCACCGGCAGCGCATCGGGCATGCCGCCGTCGATGCCGGTCCAGCTGCGGATGATCAGCGCGCCTTCCAGGCGGGGAATGATCTCGACGGCCTTCTGCATCGCCAGGAAGCCCGGTTCCGGCAGCGGGCGGGACCGCGGCAGGGACGGATCGCTCTCACCGCGCCCGCCGCCGAAGATGACGTTGCCGCGCGAAATCTGGCGCAGGTACACATCACCCCCCACCACGCCGACGTTCACCGGGCAGAAGAAGGGCAGGGGCTCCGTCACCAGCATGTTGGGGTTCAGGGCCTCGACGGGCACCGGCTCCCCGAATTGGGCGGCGATCGCCCCGCCCCAGAAGCCCGCCGTGTTCAGCAGGATGGGCGCGGTGAATTCCTGGCCGTTGGCCAGCACGCGGAAGCCCGCCTCGATGGCCTCGACCTTGTGGTTTTCCAGCAGCGTGGCCCCCGCCGCGCGGGCCATGCGCGCCAGTGCCGGCGCCAGCAGGCGCGGGTTGGCCGAGCCATCGTCGGCCAGCAGGGAGCCCGCGATCACCGCCTCTCCGAAATACGGGTAGTCGGCGCGGATGGCGTTGCGGCCGAACATGGTGGTCTCCAGGCCATAGCCCTTCGCCATCTCGTTCCAGCGCAGCAGGTCGGCCTCCTGCTCGGCGTTGCGGGCCAGCTTCAGGTGGCCGCAGGGGTCGAACTCTACATCCGCCCCGCACAGCTCCTGGATGTTGGACCACAGGCGGCGGGACCGGATCGCGAGCGGGATCTCGGCCGGGTGGCGGCCCTGCTGACGCACGCCGCCATGGTTCACGCCGCTGGCCTGGCCACCGATCAGCCCGCGTTCCAGCAGCACCACGCGGGTGCCGCGCTTGGCCAGGTGCAGCGCGGCCGAAACCCCCGCACCACCGCCACCGATGATGAGAACGTCGGCCTTCATGCCATCACCACCGGCTTCACCGGCATCTGCCCGCGCAGCCGGCCTACATCGCGGATGTCACAGCCGCGCGCGGCGGCCAGTACCTCAGCCCCGGCCGGGCCGCAGACGCGCCCCTGGCAGCGGCCCATGCCGATGCGGGTGAAGGCCTTGCCGCGGTTGACCTCGGGCGCGTCGGTGCCGCGCAGCTCGCCCGCCGTGATGGCCTCGCACCGGCACAGCAGCGTCTCATCCGGCATGGCGGCGGCGTGTTCGGCCGGATAGGGAAAGGCGCGTTCCAGCGCGGCGCGGAAGCGCGCCTCCAGCCACAGGCGGCGATGGATCATGTCGGTCTCCAGCGGATCGACATGCCCGCCCGCATCCTCGATCACGGCCAGTGCCGCGCGGGTGCCCGCCAGTTCGGCCACCACGCTGCCGCCGATGCTGGCCCCGTCGCCCGCCAGATACACCCCCGGTACGGCGGTGCGCCCGGCACGGTCGCGTTCCGGCAGCCACAGGCGTTGGAGCCCATCGAAGCTGAAAGGCACGCCCGCCAGATCGGCCAATTGCGTCTCGGGCTTCAGCCCATAGCCGATGGCGACGCCATCGACCTCGGTGCGGTGCTCACCGCGCGCGTCGCGCCAGACCAGGGCCTCGACCTTGTCGGTGCCTTCGACGCGCAGGGGCAAGGCGCCGGTCCGGATGCGCACGCCGCGCCGGCGCAGCGCCGCGCGCCAGGCCAGGCCGCGCAGCGCCCCCACCGGGTTCCAGGCAAGGCCTGGGGCGGCGCGCAGCGTCCGCGCCCAACCGGCACTTTCCAGCACCAGCGCGGGCGGCGCGCCCGCCTTGGTCAACTGCCAGGCCAGCAGCAGCAGCAACGGGCCGGTGCCGCACAGCGCGACCTGCCGCCCGATGGCCAGGCCCTGCGCCTTCAACGCGATCTGCGCCGCGCCCAGCCCCGTGACGCCCGGCTTGGTCCAGCCGGGGATGGGCAGGGCACGGTCCATCGCGCCGGTGCACAGGATCACGCGGTCATACGCGACCTCGGCCTTGGTGCCGTCCGGGCCCTGGGTGTTCAGCAGGCGGGGGCCGGGGCGCAGGTTCCACACCAGCGTGCCCGGGCGCCAATCCACCTGCGCACGCAGCCGCGCGACGGTGGCGTGGATGGCCGCCGCGCGAGAAGCATCCGCGCCGTACAGGGCCTTGGCGTCACGCGAGAAACCCGGCGGGGGTTTCTGGAACACGCGGCCGCCGCCGTCGGGCGACTCCTCGATCCAGATCGGGCGGATGCCCGCCTCAACCAGCCTTTCCACCGCGCGCACGCCGGCGGGGCCGGCACCGACCACGACCACGCTCATCGGCGGATCACCTTCATGCCGGGTTCGGCCAGGGTGGAACAGGCGCGCCGCGCGCCCAGCCCCTCGACCACCAGCCAGCAATCCTGGCAGGCCCCCATCCAGCAGAAGCCCGCGCGCGGGCCGTCACCGAATTCGCTGGTGCGCACGCGCCCGAGCCCCGCCGCCAGGATCGCCGCCAGCAGCGTGTCGCCCTGTCGCGCGGTCACGGCCTGCCCATCGACGGAAAAGCCGATTTCGGGACGGGCCTGATCGACGAGGCGGACCGGAATCACAGCATGTCCTCGGCCCGGCAATTCACCGGCAATTCGGCGACCGAGGCATTGTTGGGCATGTGCATGGCGGTGCAGGCGAGTGCGGCCAGATCGGCCGCATCCGTCATGTCCTCACGCGGGAAGGTCGCCTTGGTCGTCATGTCGGTCGCGACATAGCCGGGGCAGAGCGCGGTGGCGCGGATGCCCTGCGCCCAGCCCTGCTTGCGGATGGAATGGGTCAGCGCGACGGCGGCGAATTTGCTCATCTGATAGCCGGCATTGTCGTTGCCGACGCGCTTGCCCGACAGGGAGGCGACCGTCAGCACGCGCCCGGTGCCCCCGGCGGCCAGCGCATTCCAGGCGGCGCGCACCAGCACCAGCGGGCCCATGGTGTTCACCCGCCACATGGCCTCGATATCCGCCAGTTCACCGTGCAGGAAGCTGCCCGGGGCGAGGATGCCGGCCGCGTTCACCACCGCGTCGATCCGCCCGAAACGGGACAGCGTGGCATCCACCCAGGCGCTCGCGCTGGCATTCTCCACGGCGTCATAGCGAGAGGCGAAGCAGCCCGTCGGCGCGTGCCCCGGGTCGCGCACGCCCGCGCTCACCTCGCAGCCGAGGGCGAGCAATTCCTCGGCGATCGCGCGCCCGATGCCGCGCGACGCGCCGCTGACCATCACCACACGGCCCTTGGGATCAAGCATTTTGGCATCTCACTTCATGGCCGGGGGCTACGTCGCGCAGCGACTGGGGGTTCTCGCAGCCGGGGCTGCGCAGGGAACAGCGATCGGCGAAGCGGCAGCCCACCGGCATGGCATCCAGCGGCGGCACGCGCCCCGGTATGGCCGACAGCGGCTGCGGCTCACCGGTCAGGCGCGGGATCGCGCCGAACAGGGCGCGGGTATAGGGGTGCGCGGGGTGGGCGAAGATTTCGGCCACCGTGCCGGTTTCCACCACCTGGCCCGCGTACATCACCGCCACCCGGTCGGCGATCTGCGCCACCACGCCCAGATTGTGGGTGATGAACAGCATGGCCATGCCGCGCGCCTTCTGCGCATCGGCCAGCAGCCCCAGCACCTGGGCCTGGATAGTCACGTCCAGCGCCGTGGTCGGCTCATCGGCCAGCAGCACGGCGGGCTCGCATGCCATGGCGAGGGCGATCATCACGCGCTGGCGCATGCCGCCGGAAAACTGGTGCGGGTAGTCCTTCAGCCGCGTGGCGGCGGAGGGGATCTTCACCTCCTCGAACAGCGCGCGGGCTTTCTCCAGCGCGGCGGACCGCGACATCCCCTTATGGATGACCAGAGATTCCGCGACCTGGTCGCCCACCGTCATCACCGGGTTCAGCGCCGTCATGGGTTCCTGGAACACCATGCCCAGGCGCGACCCGCGGATCTTCTCCATCCGGGCTTCGGGCAGGGTGGCGATATCCTCGCCTTCCAGCAGCACCTGCCCACCCCCGATGCGCCCCACCGGCGGGCGGATCAGGCCCATGACCGACATGGCGGTGACGGATTTGCCGCAGCCCGATTCACCGACGAGTGCCAGTGTCTCGCGCGGGGCGAGCGTGAAGGAGACCCCGGCCACCGCTTCCCGCCAGGTGCCGTTGATGCGGAATTCCGTGCGCAGGCCGCGCACTTCAAGGGCGGCGGTCATGCGGCGGCCTTCTGCTGGAAACGGGCGGGCGACAATTCAGCCACCGGCATGTTGGTGGAACCCTGGGCCATCAACTCGGCGACGGCGGCCCCGGCGGCGGGGCACAGCTGGAAGCCGTGGCCCGAATAGCCGAAGGAATGGAACAGGCCGGGCATCACGCCGCTTTCGCCGATCACCGGCACCTCATCGGGGGTGCGGGCCTCGATACCGGTCCAGCTGCGGATGATCCGCGCGCCGGCGACGATGGGGAAGATCTCGGCCGCGATGCGCGCGGCCTTCGCCAGGTTCATCAGGTTCTGGCTGGAGGTCTCGGTCGCGATGTCGTTCGCGCCCTGGTGCCCGCCGCCGATCACCACGGTGCCGACCTCGGATTGCTTGAAGGAAAGCGCGCGCGCCGCGCTGCCGACCGTCGGCAGGCAGAAGAAGGGCAGGCGCTCCGTCACGATCATCATGCTGGCCTTGGCGTTGGTGGGGATATGCTCCCCGATGCCGGCGGCGAGCCCGCTCGCCCAGGCGCCCGCGCAATTGGCCACGCGGTCGGCCTGCATGGGGCCGCGATCGGTTTCCACGACAAGGGTGCCTGAACCGGTGGTGCCGATCCCATTCACCGCAATGCCTTCGATGATCTCCACCCCCGCTTCCTGCGCCGCGCGGCGGAACGCCATCACGGTGCGCATGGGGTTGGCCGAGCCGTCGCCGCGCACGATCATCGCCCCGCGCACATGCCCCGACACGGCGGGCAGCAGGCGCAGCACCTCATCCCGGTCGATCATTTCCTCATGCGTCCAGCCGCGCGCGTGGGTGGCGGCCTGACGGGCTTCGAGCTTGGCAATGTCGGCGTCGGATTCCGCCAGCTTGATCTGGCCGAAGGGGCGGAAGCCGCCGTCATCGCCCACGATCCGCGGAAGGTTGTCCCACATCTCGGCCGCGATCACCGACAGCCCGACTTCGCGCAGATCCCGCCCCAGCCGCCGCACGCCGCCCGCGTTCACGCCCGAGCTATGGCGCCCGACATGGCGGCGTTCCAGCACGCGCACCCGCCACCCCCCGCGCCGCGCGAGGTGCAGCGCGGTCGAAAGCCCATGCAGCCCGCCGCCGATGATCAGCGCCTGCTTCATTCCGCCAGCGCCGCCAGCTCACCGATCGTAAGCGGCTTGGTGGGGAAGCGCGTGCGCATCGCCTCCATATCAGCGGCCGGGGCGTGGCGGGCCTCGGCCATGGCGGCGTGGATCAGCGGGTGGCAGGTGCGGCCCTGGCAGGCACCCATGCCGGCACGGGTGAAGGCCTTCAGCTGATTGACCCCGAGGCAGCCGAGCTGCGCCGCGTTGTCGATGGTGCCGCGCGTCACTTCCTCGCACCGGCACAGGATGGTGTCCGCCGCCGCGGGGACGGGCAGGGGCGCGTACAGGGTGTCGAGGAAGCCGCGCGGGGCCAGCTCATCGCCGCGTTGCAGCATCAGCGGCCCGGCCAGCGCGTCGCGCTGCTCCACCCCGAACAGGCCGAGGTCGCAGGCAGCACCGATGGCCGCGATCCGCCCCGACAGCGCGGCGGCCCAGGCCCCGCCGATGCCCCCGGAATCACCGGCCACCATCACGCCGGCGACGCTGGTGTGGCCGTATTCGTCCAGCACCGGGCGGAAGGCGCGCTGCGCCTCATTCCATTCGTGCCGCAGCCCCTGGATGGCGCGGGTGATCTGGGTGTTGGGAACCACGCCGTCATGCAGCAGCAGCGTGTCGGCGGCGTGGCGCACGCCGTCGATCTCGATCGCTTCCAGCCGGTCGGTGCCGAGGGCGCGGATGGCCCGGCCGCAATGCACCGGCACCGCCTTGGTGACCGCGCGCATCCAGGACAGGCCCAGCATCAGGTAGCGCGGCTTGCGCAGCGCGCAGGGCAACCGCCACACCGCGCGGCGCCAGGCCCCGGGGTCCGACATGTCCAGGATGCCCGCGATCCGCCCGCCCTTGGCCAGCGCCTGCGCGGCATACAGCCACAGCAGCGGCCCCTGGCCCGCGATCCAGACCTCACCCTGCGGCACCAGCCCGGCGGATTTCAGCAGCGTCTGCGCGGCACCCACCCCCATCACGCCCGGCAGGGTCCAGCCGGGGATGGGCAGGGCGCGTTCGGTGGCACCCGGGGCGAGGATGATCCGCTTCGCCTCCACCCGCCGGGCCGCGCCGTTCACCGAATAGAATGCCGTGGGCCCGGGCTCGATGGCCCAGAGCGTTGCGCCATACACACAGTCGGCACCGCTGGCCGCGAGCTCGGCCATCAGCTTCGCGCCGGCATGGGCCTGGATGTCGCCGGGGCCACGCGCATCGGCGCGGGCGTTGCGGTGCACCTGTCCGCCGGGGGCCGCGTTCTCGTCCAGCAGCTGCACCGAGAGGCCGAGGCGGCTCGCCTCGATGGCGGCGGCCATGCCGGCGGGGCCAGCACCCAGGATCAGCAGGTCGATCATGCGCCGACGACCTCGGGCTGCATCGGGTTCGCGGCCATGCCGGGGGTGACCAGCGTCATGCAGGCCTGGCGATTGGCTTCGCCATTCACTTCCACCAGGCAGTCGAAGCAGCTGCCCATCATGCAGAAGGGCGCGCGCGGCGCGCCGGAGACGACGGTGGTGCGGAACTGCGTGATGCCGGCTGCGATCAGCGCGGCGGCCAACGGCTCACCCGCGCGGGCCGGGATGGCCTGGCCCTGCCAGGTGATGGAACAATCGGTGGGTTCAGTGCGCTTGAACATTCTGGCCCCTGGCGAAACGGCTCGGGTGTAGGTCTTTCACGGCGTCGGGCAGGCGCCCGGCGATGATCCCTTCGGCCAGCGGGCCGGCGTGCATGGCCGCCAGCGTCACCGCCGAATGGCAGCAGGCGACGAAGGCGCCCGGGTGGCCGTCCAGCTCCGCATAGGCGGGGAAACCATCGGGCGTCATCGGCCGCAGCGCGCCCCAGGCGCGGAAGGCGCGGGCCTGCGCCAGTTCGGGCAGCACCCTGATCGCGCGCGCAGCCATGCCGGCCATGTGCGCGGTGGTGGTGAAGGGCGTCGGGTCGCCGTCGTCTTCCTGGGTCACGCCGATCTGCACCGTGCCGTGCACGGTCTGCCGAATGGCGGAGGCCGGCAGGGGCAGGATCGGCGGCAGGCGCTCGGTGACGATGTTCTGGCCGCGCACGGGGCGGACCGGGATATCGGCCCCCAGCATGGCCGCGACGCGCGGCGTGCCCAACCCGCAGGCGATCACGATCTTCTCCGCCATCACCCGCGCGCCGTCCGCGCGATGGATCACATAGGGGCGGCCGGCCTCGATGCGCACGACCTCCGGCCCCGGCAGATGCGCAGCACCGGCCGCGCGCAACCCGGCATGGAAACCCTGCAGCAGCGACAGCGGGTCGGCATGGCCGTCGCGCGGCTCATAGCTCGCGCCCACCACCGCCTCACCCAGTCGGCAGCCGGGCATCAGTGCCTGCAGTTCCTTCCGGTCGACCATGCGCAGCGTGTCCGCGCCCTGGTTGTGCAGGCGGCTGACGATGGCGCGCCGCGCCTCGAACTCGGCATCGCTGAGGCAGAAGTTCAGCCCGCCCTGCTGCCGCAGCCCGCAATCGCGCCCGATAAGGCCCGAAATCGTCTCCGCCAGCGCGGGCCAGGCATCGAGCGACGCACGCGTCCAGGCGGCATAGGCCGGCAGCCCGTCCCCCTTGCCCTGGGACCAGACGAGGCCGAAATTGCCCCGGGCGGCGCGCAATGCCGTATCGCCGCCATCCAGCACGGCCACACGCGCCCCACGGGTCGCGCAGCCCCAGCCAATGGCACTGCCCAGCATGCCCCCGCCTATGACGGCGATCTCGTAAGCCTCCATGACTTGCGAGCGTGAAGTGTTGCGCGCCATCCTGCAAGCCAGGAGACCAACGCATGATCCGCAAGCTGCTGTTCGCAACTGCACTTTCCCTGGCCAGTCTGGGCGCCGGTGCCCAGACCCTGCGCGTGGGCGTGATAGGCCAGGAGATCGGCAGCCTGGACCCGCACCGCGCCACCACGAGCCAGGACAAGGGCACCGCCGCCTGGGCATTCGACGGGCTGCTGCGCTTCCCGCCCGGCAGCGCCGACCCCGCCGCCGTCGAGCCCGACCTGGCCGAGCGCGTGCAGACCAGCCCGGACGGGCTGACGCTGACCTTCACCCTGCGCCCGAATGTGGTGTTCTCGGATGGCAGCCCCCTCACGGCCGAGGTCGCGGCGGCCTCTCTGCGGCGCGCCATGGACCGCACGCGCTCCAGCTTCGCCGCGGATTACCGGGCGGTCTCGGCCATCGACGTCACCGGGCCGCTGACCCTGAGCGTGACGCTGAAGGAACCCGTGCCCGGCGTGATGGGCCTGTTCGCCAACTACCATGGCGGCATGATCGTGAACGAGGCAGGTCTCGGCACCGGGCCGTTCCGGATCGAGAGCGCGATCTCCGGCCGGGTGCGCATGGTCGCCAACGACCGCCACTGGCGCGGCCGCCCGGCGCTGCGTGAGCTCGACGTGCGCTACATTCCCTCCGACCAGACGCGTGAGCTCGCCTATCAGGCGGGCGAGCTGGACCTGATCACCGGCCGGCGCGAGCAGCGCTGGGTGGAGCGCATGCGCGGTCTGCCCAACACCACCGTGCACATCTTCGGCCCCGGTGAGTTCCGCACCCTGCTGATCAACGGCAATTCCCCGCCGCTGAACGACATCCGCGTCCGGCGCGCGGTGCAGCATGCGCTGGACGTGAATGCCATTTCCCGTTTCGTGGGCACCGAGGTCGCCCGCCCCTGGGCAGCGCCCGTGCCGCCCGGCTATCTCGGCAGCGCCGACATCACGCGCCCCGCCTTCGACCAGGCCCGCGCCCGCGCGCTGCTGGCCGAGGCCGGCCACCCGAACGGCATCACGCTGCGCGCCGTCGTCTCCTCCATCTCGGCCCAGCTGCCGATCATGGAGGTGATCCAGGCCCAGCTGCGCCGCGCCAATATCCGCCTCGAGATGGATGTGGTGGAGCACGCGACCTACCACCAGCGCATCCGCGAGGACCTCTCGCAGCTCACCTTCTATGGCGCGGCGCGCTTCCCGGTGGCCGATGCCTGGCTCAGCCAGTTCTATCACTCTGCCGCCGCCCCCGGCCGCCCGACCATGAGCCTGAACTTCGCCCATTGCGCGGCGGCCGATGCCGAGATCGAGGCCGCCCGCACCGCCACCGACAGCGCCCGCCAGATCGCGCTCTGGGCCGAGGCCCAGCGCAAGATCACGGATGCGGCATGTTCGGTGCCTTTATTCGATTTACGACAAGTTTGGGTGAGGCGGAGCAATGTCGAGCTGGGCTATGAACTGACCGGGGCGCTCAATCTCGCCCCCGCCATCACACACGAAACGCGCCTGCGCTGAGGGGGAACCATGACCGCAGTCCTGATTACATTGGCGGTGATCGTCGGCATCATCGTCCTGGTCGCGATCATCTTCATCGGCATCTACAACCGGCTGGTCGCCCTGCGGCAGACCACCAACCAGGCCTGGTCGGACGTGGACGTGCAGCTGAAGCAGCGCCACGACCTGGTGCCCAACCTGGTCGAGACCGTGAAGGGCTATGCCAAGCATGAGAGCGGCACGCTTGAAGCCGTGATCAAGGCGCGCAACGCCGCCGTCTCCGCCCAGGGCCCCGAGGCCGCGGGCAAGGCCGAAGGCCAGCTGAACGGTGCGCTGCGCCAGCTGTTCGCCTTGTCCGAGGCCTATCCGGACCTCAAGGCCAACAGCAACTTCACCCAGCTGCAGACCGAGCTCTCGACCATCGAGACCAAGATCGCGGCCGCCCGCCGCTTCTTCAACAGCGCAGTGGCCGAGTTCAACACGGCCATCGAGCAGTTCCCGGCCGTCCTGATCGCGGGCATGTTCGGCTTCCGCAGCCGCGCCTTCTTCGAGATCCCGGAGGAAGAGCGCGCGGTGGTGAACGCCGCCCCCAAGGTGCAGTTCTAAACCGATGTTCGGCACCATCGGCCTGTCCACCCATGTGTGGAACAACAACTGGAAGACCATCCTGCTGCTGGCGGGCTTCCCGGTGCTGCTGGTGGTGCTGTCCTTCGGCCTGTCGATGATCATGTCCTACGACGCGGGCGGTGTGGCTCTCGCCTTCCGCGTCGCCTGGAAGAAGCTGCCCTATTATGTGGCGTTCTCCGTCATCGTCTCGGCCATCTGGTTCGCCATCGCCTGGGCGCTGAACCAGCGGATCATCGACTGGGTCTCCGGCGCGCGGGAAGCCACGCTGGAGGCAGAACCCCGACTGTGGCACCTGATGGACACGCTGTGCATCGCGCGCGGCGAGCCCATGCCGCGCCTGGGCATCATCGAGAGCCAGGCGATGAACGCCTTCGCCTCGGGCCTGAAGCGCAAGAAGGGCAACATTACCGTCACGCGCGGGCTGATCGACGGGCTGGACGACCGTGAGCTGACCGCCGTGCTCGCGCATGAGCTGACGCATATCCGCAACGGCGATGCCCGGCTGGCCGTGATCGCTGCCGTCTTCACCGGCATCATCACGCTGGGCTTCGACGTTATCTGGCGGAACTTCTCGGGTGTGACGCCCAGCAGCACCGGCGACAGCGGGGGCGGCAGCTGGGATTGGGGCAGGGGCCGTTCCAGCGGCAGCAGCCGCAGCAGCAACCGTTCCTCCAATTCCAACAATTCCGGCGCGATCATCATCGTCATCATCGGCATCGTGATCGTCGTGATCGCGGGCACGCTGTCGGTGATGCTGCGCCTGGCCTTGTCGCGCAACCGGGAGATCCTGGCCGATGCCGGGGCCGTGCAGATCACGGGCGACCCGGATGCCATGATCTCCGCGCTGCGCAAGATCGACGGCCACGCCGCCATGCCCGGCCTGCCGAGCCAGGTGCAGGCCATGCTGCTGGAAAACGCGGCGGGCACGAAGGGCGCCTCCTTCTGGCCCACCCACCCGCCGATCGAGGAACGGGTGGGCGTTCTGGTGAAGGTGGCTGGCGGACGCGATCCGGGCACCTATGTACCCCCGGTGACCCAGACCACCGAACCCGACCCCGACGCCACCCGTACCGAGAAGCCGCGTCGCGGCCCCTGGGGCGCGTCCGGCGCCACCATCCCCGGCGCGATCCTGACCGGCGAGCCCCTGCCGCCGGGCGGCATTCCGGGCCTGCCGCCCGTGCTGGGCGGCGGCCAGCCGCAACCGCCCGCCGCCAAGCCCGCGCCCGCCCCGGAGCCACCGCCCGCGCCCGCGCCGCCCGCCCGTTCCGGCTATGCCGATGAGATCGCGTCGATGCGCGCCAGGAAGAACCAGCCCGAATGACGCGCGCACCGTTGGCGGCGCTGGGGCTGTTGCTGCCCTGGCTTCGCCCGTATCTGCCGCGCGCGCTCGGCGCGCTGGCGCTGCTGCTCGTGTCCTCCGCCATGCTGCTGGGCCTGGGACAGGGGTTGAAACGCTTCATCGACGAGGGGTTTTCCGGCGGCACCGCTGCGCTGGATGCCACGGGCCTGGGCATGTTCGGGCTCTGCGTGGGCTTCGGCCTGGCCAGCGCCGGGCGCTACTGGCTGATCACCTGGCTGGGAGAGCGCGTGGCGGCCGACCTGCGCACCAATGTGTTCCGCCATGTGCTGACGCTCTCGCCGGGTTGGTATGCCACCCATCGCACCGGCGACATCCTGTCGCGGCTGACGGCCGATATCGCGCTGCTGCAATCACTGGTGGGCAGCGCCGTCTCCATGGCGCTGCGCAACACGCTGATGGGGATCGGGGCCGCCGCCATGCTGGTGCTGACCAGCGTGAAGCTGGCCGCCATCGCGCTCGGCGTCGTGCCGCTGGTCGTGGCCCCGCTGCTGATCTTCGGCCGGCGTGAACGCAGGCTGTCGCGCACCGCGCAGGAGCGCGTGGCCGATGTCGCGGCCACCGCCGAGGAATCGATCAACGCCATCGAGACGGTGCAGGCCTTCACCAGCGAGGCCCGCATCGGCGCCCGCTTCGCCGCCAATGTCGAGGAAAGCGTGGGCGCTGCCTCCCGCCGGATTTCGGCGCGTGCCGCGCTGATCCTGGCCGTCATCCTGCTGGGCTTCGGCGCCGTCACCTTCGCGCTGTGGGTGGGCGGGCATGACGTGCTCTCGGGGCGGATGTCGGCCGGTGAGCTGTCGGCCTTCGTGTTCTATGCGGTGCTGATGGCCAGCTCCACGGCTGCCGTCTCCGAGGTGTGGGGCGAGATCCAGCGCGCGGCCGGCGCCGCTGACCGGCTGGGTGAACTGCTGGAGGCCCGCGCCGAGATCGCCCCGCCCGCGTCGCCCCGGCCCCTGCCGCCCGCGCGCGGCGAGGTGGCTTTCGAGCATGTCTCCTTCGCCTATGCCGGGCGCGGGGCGGCGCTGGACGACGTCTCCTTCCAGGTGGCCCCGGGGGAGACGGTGGCGCTCGTCGGCCCCTCCGGCGCGGGCAAGACGACCATCCTGAAGCTGCTGCTGCGCTTCCATGACCCCGCGGGCGGGCGGATCCTGCTGGATGGCATGGATCTGCGCGACGCGGCACCGGAGGCCTTGCGCGCCCGCATCGCGCTGGTGGGGCAGGAGCCGGTGATCTTCTCCGGCACCGTGGCCGAGAACATCCGCTTCGGCCGCCCCGAGGCCAGTGACGCCGAGGTGCAGGCAGCGGCCGAGGCGGCAGCAGCGCATGGCTACATCTCGGCCCTGCCGCAGGGATACGCGACGGAGCTGGGCGCGCGGGGCGTCTCGCTCTCGGGCGGTCAGCGGCAGCGGCTCGCGATCGCCCGCGCCATCCTGCGCGATGCCCCGGTGCTGCTGCTGGATGAGGCGACGAGCGCGCTGGACGCCGAGAGCGAGCGCGCCGTGCAGCAGGCGCTGGAGAGGCTGTCGGAAGGCCGGACCACGCTGGTGGTGGCGCATCGCCTGGCCACCGTGCGCCGCGCGGACCGCATCCTGGTGCTCGACCAGGGCCGGGTGGTCGCGAGCGGCACCCATGCGGCGCTGATGGCGGAGGGCGGGCTCTATGCCCGGCTGGCCGCGCTGCAGTTCATCGCGGAATAGGCGCCACCGGGCAGGCCCCACGCCTGCGGCAAACAAGGGGGTGGGGCGCAGCGCAGCGCCCACCCGGTGGCAATCGGTGTTTCGCGCGAGGCGCGCGGTTGGTTACACCGCGCTCGACCATTCCGCCGGCACGAAGACGAATCCCTGCCCCTGACGCGCCACATAGCCGTTGGCGGGGAAGGGGAAGTGATAGCCCGTGACGCGGATGCGGTCGGTGGCCACCATGTCCAGCACGCGGCGGCGGGTGGCGGCGGCCTGATTGCCGTCGAAGTCGAACACGATCTGCCATTCCGGCCGGCGGGTCATGATCTCGGGCCGGTTGGTGATGTCGGCCAGGAAGACCAGCTGATCCGCACCGTCCGAGACGCGGTAGATCGTGTGGCCGGGCGTGTGGCCCGGGGCGGGCAGGGCGGTGATGCCCGGCAGCACCTCGGCATCCGCCGCGATCTGGCGCACGCGGCCCTGATAGGGCGCGAAGCGGCGCGGCACATTGGCGAACTGGCCGCGCTGGCCCTCGGGGCTGCGCGTCTCGTTCGTCGTGTCGGTCCACCAGGCCCATTCGGGGGTGGGCACGATGATCTCGGCATTCGGGAAGGCCCGGCCGCCCTCAGCGTTCAGCAGGCCGTTCACATGGTCGCCGTGGAAATGGCTGAAGATCACATGCGTGACCTTGGTCGGGTCGATGCCGGCGGCGGCCATGTTGGCGATGGCGCGGCCGTTGGTCGCCCCCGCCGCCGTCACGCCGTTGCCGGTGTCGAACACCGCCAGCACATCGCCCTTCTGCGCGAAGGTCAGGGTGAAGGTGATGGTCAGCTGGTCCGGCGGCAGGAAGCTCTCGGCGGCCACCGCACGCACTTCCTCGATCGAGGCATTGCGCACGAAGCCCTCCAGCGGACGCCGGAAGAAACCGTCATGGACGGTGGTGATCATCCAGCCGCCCACCTTGAAGCGGTAGAAGCCGGGGGCCTGCTGGGATGCAGGTGCGGGGGTCTGTGCGTCTGCGGGCATGGCCTGTGCGAGGGTCAGGAGGGCAGGGGCCGCAAGCGCGGCACGTCGGAGGATCGGCATGGCGGTTCTCCCGTTCTGGTCGTGAAACCCATGTCACATGGGGGCGGCGGCCGAAAGAAAAAGTTGCGTTGACGCCCCCCGGAGGCTGCAAGTAGCAATCCCTTGATGGATATGCATAAACTGCTTCGTGCCAGCCGCGCCGTCAGGGCGAATCTGCTGGGGACGAGATTTGTCCTGCTCGGCCCGAATTACGGCAGCCTGATTGCGCGCAACGGCATGCTTCTGGTGACGATGGCCGACGATCTGTCGGTGGGGATCGGCCTGGCCCATAATGGCGCCTGGGAACCTCATCTGGGCGGGCTGCTGAAGCATCTCCTGCGCCCCGGCCAGCATGCGGCCGAAGGCGGGGCCAATATCGGCTGGCACACGCTGACCATCGCAGACCGCATCGGCCCCGCCGGCCGGCTGCACAGCTTCGAGGTCATGCCGGACTTCCACACCGTGCTGCGCGCCAATCTGCGCCTCAACCGGCTGGTCACGCAGGTAACGCTGCACGAGACGGCGCTCTGGCATGAGGAAGTGGAGCTGACGCTGCTGCAGGATGTCAGCCACCGTGGCAGCGGGCATGTGTCGCAGTCGGCCGCGAATGCGGTCTACAGCCGCTCCATCACGGCACGCGCGACGGCGCTGGATGCGGCACTCGCCGGCTCACCCCCGCTCGACCTGCTGCGCCTCGATATCGAAGGCGCGGAGGGCATGGCCCTGCGCGGCGCGCGGCAGACCATCGAGCGCTCGCCGGGCCTCAACATTGTCATGGAATGGCTGCCCGGCATGCTGCGCCACCATGGCGATCCGATGGAGGAGATGCGCCATCTGGCGCGCCAGGGCTTTCGCGCCTGGGAGATCATCGGCAGGCCCCTTCGCCTGCCCTTCACGCGCCCCTTCCGGCTTGAGCCGCTGGACATGGAGGCGCTGGCGAACATCGATCAAAGCGACATCCTGCTGTCGCGGCAGGATCCCGGTTAGCCGCCCCATTCCGGGCGCGGCAGGCCCAGATGCCCGCGCAGGGTGCTGGCGGTGTATTCCTGGCGGAACAGGCCGCGCTTCTGCAAAATCGGCACCACCTGGTCCACGAAATCGTCGAAGGCGGTGGGGAACCAGGGCGGCATGATGTTGAAGCCGTCGGCGGCCCCGGCCTCGAACCATTCCTGCAAACCGTCCGCCACCTGCTCCGGCGTGCCGACGATCAGGCGGTGGCCCATGCTGGCGGCGACGAAGTTGCGCAGCTGGCGCAGGGTCAGCCTGTCCTTCTTCGCCAGGGCCTGCAGCGTCTCGGCATGGCCGCGCATGATGCCGCTGGGCGGCAGATCGGGCACCGGCGCGTCCAGGTCATAGCCGGTCAGGTCATGGCCCAGCCGCTCCGCCAGCACCTGCAGCGCCACCTTGGGGTCGGCGCATTCTCCCAACTCCTCCAGCTTGCGCTTGGCCTCCGCCTCGGTGCCGCCGATGACGGCGCTGACGCCCGGCATGATCTTGATATGGTCCGGTGAACGGCCGAAGGAGACCGCGCGCCGCTTCAGGTCGTCGCAGAACGCCTTGGAGGCGCCCATGTCCTGGTGCACGGCATAGACGATCTCGGCGATGCGGCCCGCCACGTCGCGCCCGGCCTCGGACGCGCCGGCCTGGATCATCACCGGATAGCCCTGCGGCATGCGCGACATGTTCAGCGGGCCCTTGGAGGAGAAGTATTTCCCCTCGAAGCCCGGCGTGTGCATCTTCGCGGCATCGATGAAGCGGCCCGCGGCCTTGTCCAGCTGCCAGATACCGTCCTCGCAGCTGTCCCACAGCGCCTTCACGCATGCCACGAACTCGGTGGCCATGGCGTAGCGCTCGTCATGCTCGGGGTGCTTCTCGCGGCCGAAATTCTTGGCCGCATCCGCGAAGGCGCCCGTCACGATGTTCCAGCCGCAGCGCCCACCGCTCATGTGGTCGATCGAGCCCAGGTAGCGCGCGAGGTTGTAGGGCTCCGTGTAGGTCGTGGAGGCGGTGGCCGCGAGCCCGATGTTCTTCGTCACCATGGACAGCGCGGCCAGCAGGGTCAGCGGCTCCAGCCGCAGCACCATGGAGGGGTGCATGTCGGGCCGGGTGTTCACCGCATCGGCCAGGAAGACCAGGTCGAACTTGCCCTGTTCGGCCTTCTGCGCAACGCGCACGACCAGGTCGAGGTTCTCCGACCCTGCCTCCGCCTCGGGCATGCGCCAGCCCGCGATATGGTGGCCCGCCGCCAGGATGAAGCAGCCGAGATGCATCTGACGAGGCGAGGACATGCGGGCGAGGCTCCTGGAAGCGGATGTGGCGCATACAGCGCGCTTCAATTCACTATGGGGTTAAACGCGCGACGACTGCAATCCCATTAAATCTACCCGCGCCATTCCGCCATTTCTGGCGGGTCTTTTTGCACCCATTCAAAAATTGCCGTTGAAATGCACTCAAACCCCACATAGCCTCTGCTCCGTCATCGGCAGCGGAACCGTCCCGGGGCGGGCGCATGCCGGAAGGGTTGGGAAGCAGCGCGCGGCGCAGCGCAATTCGGCGAAGGGGCTGAGACAATGCTGACGCGACGGAGTGGTTTGGCCGGCCTGATGGCCACGGCAATGGCGGCGCCCGCGCAGGCGCAGAACTTCCCGACCGGCCCCGTGCGGCTCGTGATCGGCTTTCCGCCGGGCGGCACGGTGGACACGATCGGCCGCATCATCATCGGCCCGATCGGCGCGCGGCTGGGCCAGCCCATGGTGATCGACACCCGCCCCGGTGCCTCCGGCGTGCTGGCGGTGGAGAACATCGCCCGCAGCCGGCCCGACGCGCACAGCCTGGTCATGGCCTCGGCCGGGGCGCTGGCGGTAATGCCGCACATGCTGCCCAGCATGCCCTATGACGTCGAGCGCGACCTGACGCCCGTGACCCAGCTGGTGCGCACGCCGCAGTTGCTGGTGGTGGGCAGGCATGTGGCCGCCAACACCGTGCAGGAGCTGATCGCGGCAGCCAACGCCCAGCCGGGCAAGCTGACCTTCGGGTCCACCGGCATCGGCTCCACGCTGCATCTGGCCGGTGAGCTGTTCAAGATGCGCGCGGGCATCGACATCCTGCATGTGCCCTATCGCGGCGGCGCGCCGGCCGTGACCGCCATGCTGGCGGGTGAGATCGACATGCTGCTGGTCGATATCCCGGTGGTGATGCAGCACATCCGCAGCGGCAGCTTCAAGCCGCTGGCACTGGCCTCGGCCAGCCGCATCGGCGCGCTGCCCGATGTGCCCACCATGGAACAGGCCGGCGTGCGCGATGTGATCGCGGAGGGCTGGTACGCCATCTACGCGCCCCCGGGCACGCCCGCGGACCAGGTGGAGGCGGTGCGCCGCGCCGTGGCGGCCGGTCTGGAAGACCCCGCCACCCAGCGTGCGCTGGCGGATCTGGGCGGCGTGGTCACCACCAGCACACCCACGGAGCTGCGCGATTATGCCCGCAGCGAATATGTGAAGTGGGGCGAGGTGGTGCGTGTTTCCGGTGCGCGGATGAATTGATTATCTTCTTTTTCTGAAGAAAAAGAAGCAAAAACACTTTATCTATTGGCCCTGGTGGTGAAGGCAGTACTTAACCACCGGTACAATCATCTGACTCTCAAAAGTTTTTTTGGTTCTTTTTTACAAAAAAGAACGTACCTTCAACGCGCAACCTTCGGCGGCACAAACACCACCACCGCCTCCACATGCGGCGACCACAGAAACTGGTCGATCGCCACCGCCGAGACCGCCTTGTACCCCGCACCCGCCAGGATGCGGGCATCGCGTTCCAGCGCCGCCGGGTTGCAGGAGACATAGACCAGCGGCGGAGCCTTGGCGCGGGCCAGCTGCTCCACCTGCTCCTTCGCGCCGGCGAAGGGCGGGTCGAGCACCACGGCGCGCGCGGTCTTCACCTCAGCGGGCAACAGGGGCTGGCGGGCCAGATCGCGCCTGATGCCCTTCACCCGGCCGCCGGCGGCCTTGGCGCCGGCGATCAGCGCGGCCGCCGCCTCGGGCTCGCCCTCGAAGGCCTGAACCTGGGCGCGGCCCGCGATGGGAAAGCTCAGCGTGCCGAGACCCGCGAACAGGTCGATCACCACCGAGCCGCGCGGCAGCTTGGCCGGCAAACCAGCCAGCACGGCCTCGACGATCGCGGCTTCCGCCCCCTCGGTCGCCTGCAGGAAGGCGCCGGGCTGGGGCGTGACGGCAGCGCCGGCGAAGTGATGCCGCACCGGCTTTACCTGGGCCGCGACGCCGTGCTGGGTGGCGACGCGCGCGATGCCGTTGGCGCCGGCATAGGCGGCCAGGCGCTCGTGGTCCGGCACGCCGGGCTTGCCGTCCAGCTTCAGCAGGATGTCGGGGCCCGTCTCCAGCAGGTTGATCACCGCATCGCCCTCACGCCGCAGCGCGGTCAGCGAACGCAGCACCGTGGCCAGGCCGGGCAGAAGCGCCATGATCTCAGGCCGCACCACTTGGCATTCCGGCACAGGCACCACGCCGTCCGGCCCATGGAAGCCGAGCATGACACTGCCATCACTCGCACGGCGGATGGCGAAATCCGCACGCCGGCGCGAATGCGGCGGGCTCTGATGGGCCATGGTCACCGGCAGGTCGAAGCCCGCGCGATACAGGGCCGTGGCCACGCGGGCGCGCTTCCAGTCGGCCTGGGCAGAGAGCGACCAATGCTGCAGCCGGCAACCGCCGCAGGCATCGACATGCGGGCAGGGGGGCTCCACGCGCTCGGGGCTGTCGTTCAGCCGCGTGCCGTCGGGGCCGATCTCCTCGCCCGGCAGGGTGCTCGGAATGTAGCTGACCTGGCCGTCCGCGGCGCGGGCCAGCCCGTCACCCTCTGCACCGACCGCGATGATGGTGCGGTTCACAGCCCCGGCCCCCGTTCCGCCATGATGGTTTCCGTCAGCATGCACAGCATGGCGGCGATGAAGGCGAGCATGCCGCCCACCAGAAGCAGGGCCAGGACCGTGCCGCTCTGCGCGTCGGTCAGTGCCAGGATGAAGCCGAACATGATCTGTGTTGCCACCAGCAGGGCGGATACCCCCGCCAGTTGAACCGCCCGGCGGGCGAAATGCGCCCGCCGCTGCAGCCAGTCTAGGACCGGCCCCTGAGCCGCGGTATCGGACATGCGATCGAGGATGCGTGTCTGACGGGTCGTCAGCGCGTTCAGGGCCGTCATCGCAGCCGTCAGCAGGAAGGCCGGAGCAAGCGCGAGACCGATCGCCTGCTCCACCGCCTGCAACGGCTGCACCGCCTCAGTCTCAGCCGAAGGCGTTGAGGCCGGTCTGCGCGCGGCCCAGGATCAGGGCATGCACGTCGTGCGTGCCCTCATAGGTGTTCACCGTCTCGAGGTTCACCATGTGACGGATCACATGATACTCGTCCACGATGCCGTTGCCGCCGTGCATGTCGCGCGCCACGCGGGCGATATCCAGCGACTTGCCGCAGCTGTTGCGCTTGACCAGGGAGATCATCTCCGGCGCCACCTTGCCCTCATCGAACAGGCGGCCGACGCGCAGCACGGACTGCAGGCCGAGCGTGATCTCGGTCTGCATGTCGGCCAGCTTCTTCTGGATCAGCTGGGTCTGGGCCAGCGGCTTGCCGAACATCTTGCGGTTCATGGTGTAGTCGCGGGCACGGTGCCAGCAATCCTCGGCGGCGCCCAGCGCGCCCCAGGCGATGCCGTAGCGCGCGCGGTTGAGGCAGGAGAAGGGGCCGGCCAGCGACTTCACGCCCGGCAGCTTGTTCTCCTCGGGCACGAACACGTCGTCCATCATGATCATGCCGGTGACGGAGGCGCGCAGGCTGAACTTGCCCTCGATCTTGGGGAAGGTCAGGCCCTTCATGCCGCGCTCCAGCAGGAAGCCGCGCAGGATGCCCTCATCGTCCTTGGCCCACACCACCGCGACATCGGCGATGGGGGAATTGGTGATCCAGGTCTTGGAGCCGGACACCAGATAACCGCCGTCGACCTTCTTCGCGCGGGTGCGCATGGAGTTGGGGTCGGAGCCGGCATCGGGCTCGGTCAGGCCGAAGCAGCCCACCCATTCGCCGGTGCGCAGCTTGGGCAGGAACTTTTCCTTCTGCGCGTCGGAACCGAACGCATAGATGGGGTACATGACCAGCGAGGACTGGACCGAGAAGGCGGAGCGATAGCCGCTGTCCACGCGCTCGACCTCACGCGCCATCAGGCCGTAGGAGACATAGCCCACGCCGGCGCAGCCATAGCCTTCGAGCGTGGCACCCAGGAAGCCCTGCTCACCGAACTCGTTCATGATCTCGCGGTGGAAGTGCTCCTTGCGGAAGGCTTCCTGCACGCGCGGCATCAGGCGGTCCTGGCAGAAGGCACGGGCCGCGTCGCGGATCATGCGCTCATCTTCCGTCAGCTGCTCATCGAGCAGCAGGGCATCGTCCCACTGGAAGCTGGCACGGGCGACGGGATGGATGGCGTTCATGGCGGTGTCCTCAAGATGGGCCAGTTAAGGTCTGGACGTCTTTATGGCGCCCGGCTGCGAAGCGGGCAATGTGCGGCGGGGGCTGGCCCCGCCGCAAGGGGCGTCAACCCTCTTCGGTCGTCTCGGCCGGGGCCTCGGCCTTCGGCTTGCGCGGCGCGCGGACGCGCTTCGGCTTGGCCGGGGCGGCTTCCTCGGCGGGCGCGGCCTCGGCGGGTGCCGCAGCCTTGGCCTTGGGCTTGGCGGCGGCCTTGGCGGGCTTCGCCGCGGGCTCGGCCTTCTTGCGGGGCGCGCGCTTGGGCTTGGCGGGGGCCTCGGCCTCCGTAACGGCCTCCACTGGGGCCTCCACGGGGGCTTCCGTCATCGCGGTCTCAGCAACCGGCACCTCGGCGGCAGGCGCCTCCACCGGGGCTTCGGCCACGGGGGCCACCGGCGCCACGGTCTCGATCGCGGGCGCCTCGGCCACCGGCGCGGGCACGGCCTCGGGCTCGATCGTCACCGGCGGCTCGGCCGCCTGGATCTCGATCACCTTGGGCTTGGACTCGGCGTCGCGCTTCTCGGCCTCACGCTTTTCAGCCTGGGGCTTGGGCTGGCGGCGCAGCTCCTCGCGCTTGATGCCCAG
Organism: Rhodovarius crocodyli; assembly: GCF_004005855.1. GTDB lineage: Bacteria > Pseudomonadota > Alphaproteobacteria > Acetobacterales > Acetobacteraceae > Rhodovarius > Rhodovarius crocodyli. The sequence continues at coordinate 109,024 of NZ_SACL01000004.1, read as the reverse complement.
GAACATGAAGGCCGGGATGCTGTCACCGAAGCCACGCACCGGCGGGCCCAGATCATCGTCGCGGCGGCGGCGGTCGTCGCGGGTGCGGTCCTCACGCGGGCGGTCTTCACGGGGGCGCTCGTCACGCGCGCGGTCCTCGCGGCGCGGGCGATCGTCACGGGCGAAGCGCTCCTCGCGGGGACGATCCTCACGCTGGCGATCGTCGCGCTGGCGTTCCTCACGGGGGCGGTCCTCACGGGGGCGCTCGTCGCGCGCGCGGTCCTCCCGGCGGGGGCGCTCGTCACGCGGACGATCCTCGCGGGGGCGGTCCTCTCGGCGATCCCGGTCGCGGCCACGGCCGTCACGGTCACGCCCGCCTTCGCGGCGGCCGCCGTCACGGCCCTTTTCGCGGCCCTGGTCGCGCCCGCCACGCCCACGGCCCTTGCGGGTCGCGGCCTCGGCCAGCTCCTCGTCGGTCACGGGGTCCAACCCCTCGATCACGACGCGGGGAATCTCCTTGCCCGTCAGCTTCTCGATGGCCGTGACAAAGCGCACGTCATCGGGCTCGGCCAGGGTATAGGCCACGCCCTCACGGCCCGCGCGGCCGGTGCGGCCGATGCGGTGGACGTAGTCCTCGCTGTGGATCGGCACGTCGAAGTTGAACACATGCGACAGGCCGCCGATGTCGATGCCGCGCGCAGCCACGTCGCTGCACACCAGGTACTGCAGCGTGCCGGCCTTGAAGGCCGCCAGCGTCGCGAAGCGCACCGACTGGTCCAGGTCGCCATGCAGGGCGCCGACCTTGAAGCCGTGCTTCTTCATCGACTTGTACAGGATGTCGACGTCGACCTTGCGGTTGCAGAAGATCAGCGCGTTCTGCACATCCATCGTGCGCAGCAGGCGGCGCAGCGCCTCGCGCTTGTCCTGGCGCTGCACGTAGCACAGGCCGGTGGTGATGGTCGTCGCGACCGAAGCCGGGGCCGACACCGTGATCTGCTTCGGGTTAGACAGGAAGGCATCGGCCAGCTTGCGGATCTCAGGCGCCATGGTGGCGCTGAAGAACAGCGTCTGGCGCATCTGCGGCAGCAGAGAGACGATGCGCTCCACATCCGGGATGAAGCCCATGTCCAGCATGCGGTCGGCTTCGTCGATCACCAGGATCTTGCAGTCCGCCAGCAGGATGCGGCCGCGATCGAACAGGTCGAGCAGCCGGCCCGGGGTGGCGATCAGCACGTCCACGCCCGATTCCAGCGCGGCCTTCTGCTCGTCCATGCTCTCACCGCCGATCAGCAGCGCATGGTTGAGGTTCAGGTGCTTGCCGTACTTCACGAAGTTCTCGGCGACCTGAAGGGCCAGTTCGCGCGTCGGCTCCAGGATCAGGCTGCGCGGCATGCGGGCCTTGGCGCGGGAACCGGCCAGGATCTCCATCATGGGCAGGGTGAAGCTGGCGGTCTTGCCGGTGCCCGTCTGGGCGCAGCCCAGCACGTCGCGGCCCATCAGCACATAGGGAATGGCCTGGTGCTGGATGGGCGTGGGGTGGACATAGCCCGCCTCATGAATGCCCTGCAGCAGCTTCTCGCCCAGGCCCAGGTCGGTGAAGAGCGGCTTGGGCTCCTCCGCGACCGGCTCGGGGGAAGGTTCAGGCTCGGCCGGCGCGGCTTCTTCCGCAACGGCGGCTTCCTGGACGGGAGTGACTTCGGCGACGGGGGCCTGGGTCTCGGTCTGGGTGTCCACGCTGGCCTCGGCCTCGTGGGCGATGTCCTGGGTCAATGCAAACTCGTCTTGCACAGAGGGTGGCGGAACCACCGGAGGGATGACTGCCTGTTGCCGTGGGGGCGCGGCCCCGAAGGCGGCGCCCGATGCGGCTGGGGCAGGCTTTCCCGCCCCGCGACGCCCGCCATATGCGCCCATGCGCACAACTCCGCAAGCAGAAGCTCTTGCCCGGCAGTGCTTCCTGCGCATGACTGCCGCGATCATGACCACAAAAATACTGCTTCTGCCCGGATTGCTGTGCGACGCGCGGCTCTGGCGGGATGTCATTCCCTTGTTGCCCGCCGAGGCGCTGGTGGCCGACCTCACCTTGGACGAGAGCATGGAGGCGATGGCGGATCGGGCGCTGGCCGCGGCCGAGCAGGCATGGGGGCAGGGGGCACGCTTCGCCGTCGCGGGCCTGTCCATGGGCGGCTATGTGGCCTTTTCCCTGTGGCGCGCGGCGCCGGAGCGCATCACGCACCTGGCCTTGTTCGATACCTCCGCCCGCCCGGACACGGCAGAGGCCACGGGCAAGCGGCGTGGCCTGATGCAACTGGCGGAGGTGGGTCAGTTCAAGGGAGTGACGCCCCGGCTGCTGCCGCAGCTGCTGCATCCGGACCATCTTTCGGGGCCCTTGGCCGAGGATGTGATGGCGATGGCCGACCGCGTCGGCCAGGACGCCTTCTTCCGTCAGCAGCGCGCCATCATGGAGCGCCCCGATTCGCGCCCCGACCTGCCCATCATTGACGTACCGGTGCTGGTGGCGGTGGGAGAGGCCGATGTGCTGACCCCGCCGGAACTGGCCGAGGAGATGGCGCTGTCCATCCCAGGGGCGGAGCTGGTCCGATTCCCCGGCTGCGGCCATCTGCCCAGCATGGAGGCGCCGGCGCTGGTGGCCGGCGCCATGGAACGCTGGCTCAGGCGTTGAAGCCGCCATCCACCGTCAGGAAGGTGCCGGTGATGTTGCCCGCGGCCGGCCCCGCCAGGAAAGCCACCGCCGCCGCGATGTCCTCGACCCGGCCATAGCGGCCGAGGGCGGTGAAGCCCACCACGGCATCGGCCAGCGCGCCGTCGGCCGGGTTCATGTCGGTGTCGATCGGGCCGGGCTGCACCAGGTTCACGGTGATGCCCTTCGGCCCCACCTCCCGCGCCAGGCCGCGCGTGAAGGAATTCAGCGCCGACTTGGACATCGAATAGGCGGTGATGCCGGGGAAGGGCACGCGTTCACCGACATTGGAGCCGATGGTGACGATGCGCCCGCCTGCGCCCAGATGGCGCAGCGCCGCCTGCGAGGCCAGCACCGGCGCGCGGACATTGACCGCCAGCAGAGCGTCCAGATCCTCCAGCGTCAGCTCCTCCAGCGCGCCCATGCGGGCGATGCCCGCGTTGTTGACCAGGATGTCGAGCCCGCCCAGGCCCTCCGCCGCCTGATCCACGGAGCGGCGGACCGCGGCCGCATCCGCGCTGTCGGCCTGGATGGCCAGGCCGCGGCGCCCGAAACCTTCGATGGCGGCCACCACCTCGGCGGCGCGTTCGGCCGAACGCTCATAGGTGATGGCGACATCGGCGCCCTGTTGCGCGAGCGCGCGGGCAATGCCGGCGCCGATGCCGCGGGATGCGCCGGTGACGAGCGCGCGCTTGCCGAGAAGCTGGGTCATGGGGTGTGTTCCTATTTGTGAATTGATCGCTGCATAAATGGCTAAATCCGTTTGCCCGTCACTGTCAACAGCTTTATAAAGTGATCGATGCATAAATCTGAAAGCAAGCCGCGCGGCCGCCCCCGTGCCTTCGACCGCGAGGCGGCGCTGGCAAAGGCCACACGTCTGTTCTGGGAAAAGGGCTATGAGGCCACCTCCATCAGCGACCTGACCGAGGCGCTGGGCATCGGCCCCACCAGCCTCTACGCCGCCTTCGGCTCGAAGGAGGCGCTGTATTCAGAGGCGCTGGAGCATTACGCGCGGACCTATGACTGCTTCGTCTGGACCCGCTTCCGCGCGGCGCAGACGGCCAGGGACGCGATCGAGGCCTTTCTGATGGATTCGGCTGCCTCCTTCACCGGCTGCGCCGCGGACATGCCGCGCGGCTGCATGGTCACGCTGTCCTCGGTGGGCAGCGAGGGGCATGAGGCGCTCGGTCGACTGATCCATGATGCGCGGGAAGAAGGCCGGGCGCGGCTGGAGCGCCGGCTGCGCCAGGCGGTCTCAGAAGGCGAACTGCCAGAGGCCACCGACGTCACGGCGCTGGCCCGCTTCTATCAGACCGTGCAGAGCGGCATGTCTCTGCTGGCCCGCGACGGTGCCGGCCGCGCCGAACTGGAACAGGTGGCGCGGCTGGCGATGGTGCGTTTCAGCTGAAGGCGTCCGGATAGCCGAACAGCCCGACCGAACCGCCCGTGTGCAGGAACACGACGTTCGCGCCCTGCGTGAACCTGCCCTGGCGGATGTAGTCGATCAGCCCCGCCATGGCCTTGCCGGAGTAGACGGGGTCGAGGAGGATTCCCTCCTGCTCGGCCAGCATCCGCACGGCCTCGACCATGCCCTGCGTCGGCACGCCATAGCCCTGGCCGACATAGTGGCTGTCGGCCGCCACATGCTCCGGCCGCACGGTGCCCGCGGGCAGGCCCATGTGCTGGGCCGTGGCCTCGGCCAGCGCCAGGACGGCGCCTTCCTGCACCTCACGGGTCTGGCGCACGGTGAAGCCCAGCACCGGAATGCCGGCATTCAGCGCGACCAGCCCCGCGACCAGCCCGGCCTGGGTGCCGGAACTGCCCGTGGCATGAACCAGGTGGTCGATGCGCAGATCCAGCGCGGAGGCCTGCGCCACCAGCTCCAGCGCCGCGTTCACATAGCCCATGGCGCCCACGGGGTTGGAGCCGCCGCCGGGAATGACATAGGGCTTGCGGCCCTCGGTCTTCAGGCGCTCCGCCAGGTCCAGCATCTGCGCCGGCATGTCGGTGCCGGCGGGGAAATGGTGCACCTGCGCACCCAGCAACCCGTTCAGCAGCATGTTGCCCGAATGCTTGTAGGCGTCGGTGGCGACGCCCGCCCGGCTGTCCAGCATCAGATGACAGGCGAGCCCCGCCTTGGCCGCCGCCGCCGCCGTCTGGCGCGCGTGGTTGGACTGGGTGGCGCCCATGGTGATCAGCGTGTCGGCGCCCTGGGCCAGGGCGTCGGCCAGCAGATACTCCAGCTTGCGCGTCTTGTTGCCGCCGGTGGCCAGGCCCGTGCAGTCGTCGCGCTTGACCCAGATGTTCACCTTGCCGCCCAGGTGCCGGCTCAACCGCTCAAGGGGCTCGAGCGGCGTGGGCCCATGGCCCAGCCTGACACGCGGGAAGCGGCCGAGGTTCATCTCACTTCACCACATACAGGTCGTATTGCGGGCCGGTGGGCGGGCGCTGCCCGATGCCCACGACCACCACGCGATTCAGCCAGGCGAGCGAGGGCTCGGCCGTCTCGAACCGGGCGGTGACGCGGAAATAATACTGGTCGACGGGCACGGCCTCGCCACGGCCGAGGGCGGCCAGCACTTCGGGCGGACCGGCGCGGAAGCCGTTGTATTGCAGGAACAGGTGGGCGCCGCTCGCGGTCTTGAGGGTCAGCTTCACGTCGATATGGGTGGTGCCGTCGGGCTCGATGCGCAGCCAGTCGGCGCTGGCGCCCGCCACCACCTCGGCATTCAGGCCGGGGCCGGTGGCCGTGCCGCCGATGACGGGCACGATGCGCAGGTCATGCTTGCCGGCATCGCCCACCGGGGCGGGGGCGCCCACCTTCAGCGACAGGGTGCAAAGATATTCCGTGTTGACGGGCAAAGGTGCCATGGTCCGGTTCCTTCTTGGCTTCCGGCCAGCCTGCCGGGAGCCTTCGCGCTGGACAAGCCATGGCCGGGAATCTAGATAACTGATGATTTTTGAAATTCGTCACAGACCATGACCGCCCCCAGCACCGCCGAAGCCACCCGCGCCCGCATCGCCGACACGGCAGAGGCCCTGTTCCGCAGCATGGGCTATCAGAAGACCGCCGTGGCCGACATCGCCCGCGCGCTGGGCATGTCACCCGCCAATGTCTACCGGTTCTTCCCCTCGAAAAGCGCGATCAACGAAGCGATCTGCACCCGGCTTCTCAGCGGAATCTCAGCACGGATCGAGGCTGAGGCCGAAGGCGCCGGCACCGCCGAGCAGCGCCTGAACGCCCTGACCCATGAGTTGCTGAAGGCATGCCTGGAGGTGTTCTTCACCGAGAAACGCATGCACGACATGGTCGCGGCCGCGATGGAGGAACATTGGTCCTCCATCACCCAGTTCCTGGACCGGCTGGTGGCCGCGCTGCGGCGCTGCGTGGCGGACGGCATGGCCAGCGGCGAATTCGCGCCCGGCGACCCGGAACAGATGGCGCTGGTGCTGAAGGTCAGCCTGCTCGCCTTCTATCATCCTCAACTCATTGAGGATTGCCTGAACATGCCTGAGCCTTCTCCCGATTTGGCGCAGTCGCTCGACCTGACGCTGGCGCTGCTGGTGGCGGGGCTGAAGAGAGGCCTTCGCTAACGACTGTTGATTTTCAAAAATCGTCAGTTCATACAGGCGGCGCAGTCAGGACGGATTCCATGCGCCCCAGCCTCATCCTCCCGGTCCTTCTCATGCTCGCGGCCTGCAAGGCCGACCAGGCAGCCGAGATCCCGCGTGAGGAACCGCCCACCCCCGTCCAGACCGCGGAATACCGCCCGGCACCCGTCGAGCGCCCGGCCAACCTGACCGGCGTGATCCGCGCCCGCCGAGAAGCCGACCTCGGCTTCCGCGCCGGCGGCCGCATCGCGGAGCGCCTGGTCAACCTGGGCGACCGGGTGCGCCAGGGCGACGCGCTGGCCCGCATCGACGCCCGCGACCTGGACTTGGCGCTGCGCGCCGCGGAGGCCGATCTGGCCGCGGCCGAGGCGCAATCCGTCCAGGCCGCGAATGACGCCAGCCGCTCTGCCCAGCTGCTGGCCGCCGGCCATGTCGCGCCCGCCTTCAACGACCAGCGCGTGGCCGCCGCCCGTGCGGCGCGGGAACGCGTGGCCAGCGCCGCCGCCAGCCGCAACCTGGCCCGCAACCGCGCTTCCTATGCCACCCTCGTGGCGCCGGCAGACGGCGTCGTGACCGCCATCCTGGCCGAGGCGGGGCAGGTGGTGGCCGAGGGCACGCCCGTGCTGCGCATCGCCAACCCGGCCGAGCGCGAAATCCTGGTCCAGGTGCCGGAGACGCTCACGGACCGGGTGGAGGACCCCACCGCCACCGCCAGCTTCTGGGCCCGGCGCGACGACCGCCTGCCGGTCACGCTGCGTGAGATGGCGGCCCAGGCCGAGCCCGGCCTGCGCACCTATGCCGCGCGCTTCACCATTCCGAACGCGCCGGACTGGGCGCAACTGGGCATGACCGCCACCGTGCATCTGCCCGCGCGCGGCGGCATGGCCGCCCGTATTCCGCTCAGCGCGCTGCACGACCGGGGGCAGGGGCCCATGGTCTGGGCGCTGGAGGGCCGCGACCGCCTGCGCGCCGTGCCCGTCACTGTGCTGGCCATGGCCGAGACCACCGCCACCGTCACGGCCAACCTGCCCGAGGGCGCGCGCATCATCGCCATGGGCCCGCAGCTGCTGGGCCCCGAAACCCGCGTCCGCCCCGTGGACCAGCGCCTGGCGAGCACGCTGCGCTGATGAATACCCGCATCAACCCGTCCGAATGGGCCATCCGCAACGGGGCGCTGACCCTGTTCGCCATGATCCTGGTCTTCGCGCTGGGCTTCATGGCCTGGAACCGGCTGGGCCGGGCCGAGGACCCGGGCTTCACCATCAAGGTGATGGTCATCCAGGCGCAATGGCCGGGCGCCACCGCCAATGAGATGCAGGACCAGGTGCTGGACCGCATCGAAAGCCGCCTGCAGGACCTGGCCTATATCGACACCCTGCAGACCTACGCGCGCCCCGGCGTCGGCACCATCACCCTGAGCCTGCGCGACGACACCCCGGCACGGCTGGTGCAGGAGCTGTGGTACCAGGTGCGCAAGAAGGTGAGCGACATGCGCGCCCAGCTGCCGGCGGGCGTCATCGGCCCCTTTTTCAACGACGAGTATTCCGACGTCTATTCCGCCGTCATCGCCCTGACCGGCGCCGACAACGCGGAACTGGCGCGGCAGGGCGAGCGCCTGCGCATCCGCCTGCGCCGCATCCCGGGTGTCGAGAAGGTGGTGATGGACGGCGAGCAGCCCCAGCGCGTGCATGTGGAAGTGAGCCACGCGCGGCTGGCCACCCTCGGCATCTCGCCCGAGGCCATCCTGACCGCCCTGCAGCGCCACAACCCGGTCACGCCGGGTGGGACGGTCGAGACGGGATCCACCCGCATCAACCTGCGCCTGCCGCAGGGGCTGGACGGCATCGAGAGCGTGGGTGCCACCCCCATTCCGCTCGACGGCCGCACCATCCTGCTCTCGGACATCGCGACCATCACGCGCGGCGTGCAGGACCCGCCCAGCACCGCTATCCGTTTCCGCCGCGACGGCGCGGTGCTGCTCTCGGTGGTGAAGGAGCGCGGGGTGGATGTGCTGCGCCTGGGCCGTGCGCTGGACGGGGAGCTGGCCCGGATCCGCCACGAACTGCCGGCCGGCCTGTCGCTCAGCCTGGTTTCCGACCAGCCGCATATCGTGGCCGAGAGCGTCAACGAGTTCCTGCTGAAGCTGGCGGCGGCACTCGGCGTGGTGCTGGTGGTCAGCTTCCTGTCGCTGGGCTTCCGGCCCGGCATTATCGTGGCGCTGTCCGTGCCGCTCACGCTCTCCCTCGTCTTCGCCTTCATGCTGTGGCGGGGCACGGAGCTGGAGCGCATCTCGCTCGGCGCCCTGATCCTGGCGCTCGGCCTGCTGGTGGATGATGCGATCATCGCCATCGAGGCCATGCTGGTGAAGCTGGAGCAGGGCTGGGACAAGGTGCGCGCCGCGGGCTTCGCCTGGACCTCCACGGCCGGGCCCATGCTGACCGGCACGCTGATCACCATGGCGGGCTTCATCCCGGTGGGCTTCGCCAACTCCACATCCGGTGAGTATGCGGGCGGCATCTTCTGGGTGGTGGGTGCCGCGCTGATCGCCAGCTGGGTGGTGGCGGTGGTGTTCACCCCCTGGCTGGGGGCCGCCATGCTGCGCGTGACACCCCATGCCGACCACCATGACCCTTATCAGGGCGGCTTTTCCCGCGCGCTGCGGGCCGCCGTCTCCTTCTGCGTGCGCTTCCGCTGGCTGGTGCTGCTGGCCACCTTCGGGCTGCTGGCGGCGGGCTTCGTCGGCATGGGGCTGACGCGCAAGCAGTTCTTTCCCGTCAGCCAGCGGCTGGAGCTGCTGGTGGACGTGAACATGCGCCAGGGTGCCGCGATCGGGGCGACCGATGCCGTGATCCGTCGCCTGGAAGCCACGGTGGCGGACGACCCCGATGCCCGGCACTACACCGCCTATCTGGGTGCCGGCGCCCCGCGCTTCTTCCTGGCCCTGAACCCCGACCTGCCGAATGAGGCCTTCGGCAAGCTGATCATCGAGACCCGCGACCTGGAGGCGCGGGAGCGCCTGCGCGCGCGGCTGATCGCGATGGTGGAGGAGGGGGCCTTCCCCGAGGGCCGGGTGCGCGTCTCGCGGCTCGATTTCGGCCCGCCTGTCGCTTACCCGGTGCAGTTCCGCCTGATGGGGCCTGACCCCAACACGCTGCGGCGGCTGGGCGATGAATGGGTGCATGCGCTGAACGCCGTGCCGGGCGCGCGCGCCGCCCAGACCGATTGGAGCGAGCTTGCGCCCGCCGTGCGGCTGGAGGTGGATCAGCAGCGCCTGGCTCAGCTCGGCCTCTCACCCCAGGCCGTGGCCAACTCGCTGGGCTCGCTGCTGTCGGGCGTCACGGCCACACAGATCCGCGAGGGCAACCGGCTGGTCGATGTGGTGCTGCGCGCCCCGCCCGAGGAGCGGCTGGGCCTGTCTCAGCTGCCGGACCTGACGCTGGCGACACCCGCGGGGCCCGTGCCGCTGTCGCAGGTGGCCCGGCTGGTGCCGGCGATGGAGGAGCCCATCCTGTGGCGCCGCAACCGCGAGCCCTTCATCACCGTGCGTTCCGAGATCCTGCCCGGCTATCAGGCACCCGACGTGACCAATGCCGCGCTGCCCCGTCTGGCGCCGCTGATCGCGGCCCTGCCGCCCGGATACCGGATGGAGGTGGGCGGCGCGCTGGAACAGTCCGACAAGGCCAATGCCAGCCTGTTCGTGCTGTTCCCGGTCATGCTGGCGGTGATGGCGACGCTGCTGATGATCCAGCTGCGGCATTTCGGGCGGGCCTTCCTGGTGTTCGCCACGGCGCCGCTGGGCATTCCGGGGGCGGCGGCGGCGCTGCTGGCCTTCGACGCGCCCTTCGGCTTCGTGGCGCTGCTGGGCGTGATCGCGCTGGCGGGCATGATCATGCGCAACACGCTGATCCTGGTGGACCAGGTGCAGCAGGACCTGGCGACGGGGCATGACCTGCGGGAAGCCATCGTCGAGAGCACGGTGCGGCGCGCCCGCCCCGTGGTGCTGACGGCTCTCGCGGCCATCCTGGCTTTCATCCCGCTGACCCATTCGGCCTTCTGGGGGCCGATGGCGGCAGCCATGATCGGGGGACTGACGGTTGCGACGGTCGCGACCCTGTTCGTGGTGCCGGCGCTCTATGCGCTGGCGCTGCGCAGGCCGCGCGCGCAGTCCGTGCCGGGGGCCATGCCGGCCCCGGCCGAGTAGCTCAGGCCCAGCGCTGCGCGCGGGCGGGCTGCTCCCCGCAAACGCGGTTGCGGCCGCCCTTCTTGGCATCATACAGCGCCTGGTCCGCGCGGCTGAGGAAGGCGGCGGTCTGCTCCCCGCCGCGATAGCCGGCCACGCCGAAGCTGGCGGTGATGTCGCCCAGCTCATCGCCCGTGGTGCGCAGGGTCAGGGTCTGGGTGGCGACACCCGCGCGGATGCGCTCCGCGATCTGGGCGGCCTGGCCGGCCAGGGTGCGGGGCAGCAGCACGGCGAATTCCTCGCCGCCGAAGCGTGCCGCGACATCCTGGTCCCGCAGCAGCGAGGCCACGGTGATGGCCGTGCGCCGCAGCACCGCATCGCCCACCGGGTGGCCCCAGCGGTCGTTGATCGACTTGAAGTGGTCGATGTCGATCAGGATCATGGACAGCGGCTGGTCGCTTTCGGTGGCCTGGCCGGCCATGGCGCGCAGATGCGCGTCGAAGGCGCGGCGGTTGGGCAGGCCGGTCAGGGCATCGGTGTTGGCCTCCTTGCGCGTGTCCTCCAGCTCACCGCGCAGGGATTCGATCTGCTGGGCGGAATGGGCGATCTTGCGGCCCATCTCATGGGTTCGGCGCGTCATCTCTCGCGCCTCGTCCACCAGCCGGGCCAGGACGGATTGCAGGCGCTCGGGGTTCAGCAGCGCCTCGGCCGACAGCTCATTCAGCGAATCGCCGAAGCTGACGGCATCCGCCCCGTGGGAGGCCATGATGCCCAAGGCCTCCCGCAGGGTGCCGGAGATCCGGGTCAGGGCGCTGGAGAGCGCCTTGAACTCCGTCTGCGGCTGGAAGAAGCGCGCGGACAGGTCGTCCATCACGGTATCGGTCACGCGGCCCCGGGCCGCGGCCAGGTCGAGCGCGTGGGACAGCTCGGGCTTGCGGCCGGCGTGATGCTCGAACCAGACCGTGTAGTAGGGCGGGCTGGGGGGCAGCCCGTTTTCCTGCAGGGAGGTGATGGCGGCCCGCGCATGGGCGCTGATCTGCTGCATTCGTTGCGCCCGCGTGCTGGGGGATTGAAGGGTGGGCACCATGCGACCTCCCGTTACCTCTTGAGGGATGCCGGGATGCTGCCATGCGCCTGGTGAAGAATGAGTAAGTGCGCGGCGCCTATCTGCGGGCTGGGCAATAACCGCCTGTCCTCGTAACTTGCGCGCCATGGACTCTGCCCTTCACGCCCGCGTCGCCTCCTGGCGCCGCCACCTGCACGCCAACCCCGGCCTGACCCTGCATGAGCAGGAGACCGCCGCCTTCGTCGTTGAGAAGCTGAAGGAAATGGGGGTGACCGAGATCACCCCGGGTGTGGGCGGCCATGGCGTGGTGGCCACGCTGCGGCGCGGCGACGGCTCCAACCGCTCCGTCGGCCTGCGGGCGGACATGGACGCGCTGCCGATCCAGGAGATCAACCAGGAACTGCCCTGGGCCAGCAAGAACCCCGGCGTGATGCATGCCTGCGGCCATGACGGCCACACGGCGGCCCTGCTGGGCGCCACCCAGATGCTGCTGAACGACCCGGATTGGACCGGCACGGTCCAGCTGGTGTTCCAGCCCGCCGAGGAAGGCGGTGGCGGCGCCCGCAAGATGATCGCGGAGGGGCTGTTCCAGCGTTTCCCGATGGAGCGCATCTTCGGCTGGCACAACTGGCCGGGCCTGCCGGCGGGCACCATCGCCGTGCATGACGAGGCCGTGATGGCGGCCGGCGCCCGCTTCGAGATGCGCTTCACCGGCCATGGCGGCCATGCGGCGCTGCCGCACCTGACGCATGACGCCATGCTGGGCCTCGGCCACGCGATCGTCGCGCTGCAGTCGGTGGTGGCGCGCGGGCTGGACCCGCTGCGCAGCGGCGTGGTGTCGCTGACCATCGCCAAGGCCGGCGAGGCGCAGAACCAGATCACCGAATGGGCGGAGCTGAAGGGCACCGCCCGCTGGCTGTATGATGATGTGGGCCAGGTGATCGAGCGCCGCATCGGCGAGATCGCCCATGGTGTGGCCGCCGCCTTCAACCTGCAGGTCGATTTCCAGTTCCGCCAGGGCGTGGCCGTCACCGCCAACCACCCGGCCGAGCGCGACCTGGCCGCCGTTGCCGGCGCGCTGGTGGCGCCCGTGACGCGCGACATCCAGCCCGCCATGACGGGTGAGGATTTCTCCTGGTATCTGAAGGAAGTGCCCGGCGCCTTCGTCTGGATCGGCAACGGCCCGGCCGAGGGCGGGCGTGAACTGCACAACGCCAATTACGACTTCAACGACGAAGTGCTGCCCAGCGCCAGCGGCTTCCTGGCCAGCGTGGCCAAGAAGGCGCTGGCGGGCGAGGGCTAGAACAGCTTCTTCATCCAGGCCGCGGCCGCCGCCACACTGGCATCGGCCGCGGCGATCATGCCGGTGCCGCGCAGGAAGCCATGCACCACGCCGGGGAAGCGATGCTCCTCCACCGGCACGCCGGCCGCCTGCAGCGCCACCGTCATCGCGTAATTCTCGCTGGCCAGCACATCCAGCCCCGCGACATGCACCTGGCAGGGCGGCAGCCCGGCCAGATTGGCCCGCAGCGGCGAGGCCAGCGGGTTCAGCCGCCCGGCAGGGTCAGGGCAATAGGCGCGCCAGTAGAACTCCATCTTCGCGAGCGTCAGGCCGTAGCCCTCGGCGAATTCCCTGTAGCTGTCGGTCGTCAGCAGATGGTCGAACACGCCGTAGTTCAGCAGCAGCCCCTTGAGCGGCACCGGCTGGCCGCAATCGCGGTTCAGCAGGCCCACCGCCGCCGACAGGTTGCCGCCCGCGCTGTCGCCGCCGACGAAGATGCGGCTGCCGTCCAGGCCCAACGAGGCGCCTTCACGCGCGACCCAGCGCACGACATCCAGCGATTCGTGCAGCGCCTGCGGGAACATCGCCTCCGGCGACAGCGCATAATCCACGAGCAGCACGGCCGCGCCGCTGGCCGCCGCATATTCGCGCGCCAGCCGGTCATGGCTGTCGATGCTGCCCCACACCCAGCCGCCGCCATGCAGATAGACCAGCACCGGAAGCGGGCCGCTGCCGGCGGGCTTGTGCAGGCGGCACAGCAGCCGGCGGCCGCGGATGGGCAGCCAGATCTCGCGGCTTTCGGCCATCACGGGCCCGCCCGGCTCCAGGGGCGCGGCCAGCAGGTCGTTCACGCGACGGGGCTCATCGAAGGGGCCGCCGCGCGGGTCGGCGGGAATGACCAGGGCGGGCAGGCCCTTGGCCCTGTCGGCCAGCGCCTGGTTATAGGCGGCCATGTCGGCGTCCATGCGGGGGTCCATAGGCTTCTCCAATTCGCTGGATGCAAGCCAGCCTGAAGCGGGCAGGGCAGGCAAGGCCATGGGCCGGGCTTTTGTGGCTTGCGCCGACATGGATGGCGCGAAATCATTCGCGCATGATCCTTCGCCGCAGCATCCTGGCCACGCCATGGCTGGCCACCCCCGCCCTGGCGCAATCCTTCCCGACCCGCCCCGTCACGCTGGTGGTGCCCTTTCCGGGCGGCGGGTCGCTCGACATCATCACCCGCATCCTGCAGCCGCGCCTGGCGGAGATGCTGGGCGGCAGCGTGGTGGTGGACAACCGGCCGGGCGGCGCCACGGTGATCGGCACCGACCTCGTGGCCAAGGCCCCTTCGGACGGCCACGCGATCCTGGTCATGGCCAACAGCTTCACCATCAACGCAACCCTGCTGCCGAACACCCCCTTCGATGCGCGGCGTGATTTCACGGGTGTCGGCAGCATCGGCTTCAACCCGCATGTGCTGATCACGGCACCCCGCGCGCCCTGGCGGGACCTGGCCGCCATCCGGCGCCTGCCGCCCGCGCAGCCGCTGACCTATGCCAGCTTCGGGCAGGGCACGTCATCGCATCTGGGCGGGGAGAGCCTGCGCCTGGCCACCGGGCTGAACATGACCCACGTGCCCTATCGCGGCGGCGCGCCCGCGCAGGTCGATGTGGCCACCGGCCGGGTGGACGTGATGTTCAGCAACCTGCCCGACGCCCTGCCGCTGATCCGCGACGGGCGGCTGCGGGCGCTCGCGGTGGCGGACACCGCGCGGCACCCCACCATGCCGGACGTGCCGACCCTGGCCGAGCTCGGCCTGCCGCAGGTGGTGTCCAATTCCTGGTTCGCGATGGTCACGCGGGCCGGGGCGCCGATGGGCAGGCTGGAAAAACTGAATGAGGCCCTGAACGCCGCCCTGGCCGAGGAGCCGGTCAGGGCGCGCTTCGCGGAGCTGGGCTTCACCCCCAACCCCATGCCGCTGCGGGAATTCAACGCCTTCCTGGCGGATGAGTTCGAGCGCAACGCCCAACTCATCCGCGAGGGCGGGATAACGCCGGGCTGAGTATTACTCGCCGGCCATGCGGCTGACCTGGGCCGGCACGGCCAGGCGCATCACGGTGTGCACGTCCGGCGCCTTGTCCAGGCCCACGATGGCGTCGGCCAGGCGAGAGGCCTGATCGGCGCCCAGCACCGCATCCGACAGCGCATGGAACTTCTGCCGCAGCTCGGCCTCGGTCAGGAAGTTGCTGGGCTCGCCCTTCGGCACCACCACCTTCTTCACGAAGGTCTGGCCGCGCGCGACCAGCGTGACCTTGCCCGACATGTTGGCCGGGAACTCGGCCTCGATCTCCGGGTCGAACTCGGTGAAGATCTTGGGCATCAGGGCGCGCAGGGTCGGGTCCTGCAGCTTCTCGTAGCTGTCCCAGCCGAAATGGCCGTAGGCGAGGGCATTGGCCACCACAAAAGGCCCGCTGAACTGGCCGTCGACCACATTCTGCGGGTTCTGCTTATAGGCGACCGGGTCGCCCACCAGGCGCATGCCGGCGGCGGGCAGGCCCATGGTCACGCGCTCCACTTCCTCCGGCTTCAGGCCGAGTTCCGCGCGCAGCATCAGGGCCGCATCCACGCTGGCATGGCCGTAGCGGCAGGAGGGGTACGGCTTCACCGCCGTCTCCATCAGCTCGAACTGGGTCCCCAGATCCTGCACGGCGCGGGCCGGCGTCGGGTTCGGGGCATAGGCCTTGAAGAAGCCGATGCGGCCTTCCAGCGCCTGGCCGGCGCCACGGAAGCCCTCACGCGCCAGCAGCGCCGCCGACAGGCCCGACATGGAGGCCCAACCCACCTGGAAGCGCTTGGTCCAGGCGCCATTGTTCAGGAAGGCGAGGCTGCCGGCCGACTGGCTGAGCGCGATGCCGATCGCGTCCTCGATGGCCGCCGTGTCCAGCCCGAACACGCGGGCGGCGGCGACCGCCGCGCCGAAGCAGCCGCAGGTGGCGGTGGGGTGGAAGCCGCGGGCGTAATGCTCGCCGCCCGGCAGGGCCAGGGAGAGGCGGTTCGTGACCTCATAGCCGGCCACGATCGCGGCCAGCACGTCCTCGCCCTTGGCACCCACGATCTCGCCGGCGGCGAAGGCCGCCGGGATCACCGGCGCGCCCGGGTGCAGGGTGCCGGCGGCGTGGGTGTCGTCGAAATCCAGGCTGTGGGCGAAGGCGCCGTTCAGCAGGGCGGCGCCGGCCGGCGTCCAGCGGCTGGCCTCACCGAACACGACATGGTTGCCGCCCGAGACGCCCATGGCGCGGGCCGCGGCCAGCAGGGGGGCGCTGCTCTCTGCGTCCACGCGGCCGCGCAGCATGTTGCCCGCCAGGTCGAGCACGAGGAACCGCGTGCGCTCCTGGACATCGGCGGGCAGGGCGGAAAAGCGGATGCTGGCCGCGTATTCCGCGAAGATCTTGGTGACCTGGGTTTCGTCAGGGGCGCTCATCTTGGGGTCCTCCGTTCTGGTCCTAGTGTAGCGTTTGCAAAGCCGGTTGGGAAAGCGGGATGGTTGCGGTATCCGGGGCGGCTGTGGCACTGACTAAAGGATGCGCATGTCTCGCCGGGCCCTGAACCACGCCGCACTCGCCGGTGGCTTCCTGGCCCTTTCCACCCCGCTTCCCGTGCTCGCCCAGCCGGCCGGAAGCTTCGACGCCTTCATCGCCGGCATCCGGCGCGAGGCACGCCAGGCAGGTGTCTCGGAATCCACGCTTTCCCGGGCCTTGTCCGGGCTGCGCCCGAATGACCGGGTGCTGGAGCTGGACCGTCGCCAGCCCGAATTCACCATCACCTGGCAGCAGTATCGCGACGGCCGCCTGTCCTCGACCCGCATCGATGCCGGGCGCCGGGCCTATGCCGACCAAAGAAACCTGCTGCGAAACGTCGAGGCACGCTTCCGAGTCTCACCCAAGGTCATCATGGGGATCTGGGGGCTGGAGACGAATTACGGCGGCTTCACCGGTAATTTCAACGTGATCGAGGCGCTCGCCACCCTGGCCTGGGAAGGCCGGCGTGCGTCCTTCTTCAAGAACGAGCTGATGGCCGCGCTGCGCATCCTGGATGGCGGCCACATCTCGGTGGACCGCATGCGCGGCAGCTATGCTGGCGCCATGGGCCAGCCCCAGTTCATGCCCAGCAGCTTCGAGCGCTTCGCCGTGGACATGGACGGCGACGGGCGCAAGGACATCTGGACCGACACCGCCGACGCGCTGGGCAGCATCGGCCATTACCTGGCCCGCAGCGGCTGGCGGGACGGCGAGAGCTGGGGCTACGAGGTGGTGCTGCCGCCGGGCTTCAACCTGTCTCTGGCCGAGCCCTCCAGGCCGCGCCCGGCCGGTGAGTGGCCGGCGGTGGCGGAATGGGCGCGCATGGGCGTGCGCCGGGCCGATGGCGGGCCGCTGCAGGGCGGGCAGGGCGGGCTGATCATCCCGGCCAACCAGGCGAGCGGGGCCAACCAGGCCTTCCTGGCGCTGCCCAACTTCCACGCCATCCGCCGCTACAACCCCTCCAACTTCTATGCCCTGACCGTGGGCATGCTGGGCGACCGGGTCACGGCATGAGGCGCGTCGTACTGGCGGCGCTGCTGGCGCTGGCGGCCTGTACCCGCCCGCCGCCGCCGCCGGAGCCGCAGCCGCGCTACGAGGTCGGGCAGGGCTATCAGCTGGGCGGCGTCTGGTCCTATCCGCGTGAGGACTTCACGCTGAACGAGACGGGCCTGGCCATCGTCCAGCCGGTCGCGGCCCCCCGCCGCACGACCAATGGCGAGATCTTCGACGCCGGCGCCATGATGGCAGCCCACCGCACCCTGCAGCTGCCCGCCATCATCCGCGTGACGAACATGGAAAACGGCCGCGTCGTGGTGCTGCGGGTGAATGATCGCGGCCCCTCCCAGCCCGGGCGCATCCTGGCCGTCAGCGCCAAGGCCGCGGAATTGCTGGGCGTGCGGGCCGGTGCCACCTTCCAGGCCCGCGTGCAGGTGGAGGCCGAGCCGAGCCGTGCTCTCTCCCTGGGCCTGGTGGGCGACCAGCCGCGCCTGAACATCCAGGCGGCACCAGTCGGCCAGGTAGAGCGCGAAAGCCTGGACGCGCCTTCCGGCGCCCGCGTGGCAGCCGCCCGTGGCGCCACCTCGGCACCCCGCCAGGGTCGCGAGATCGTGGAAGCCGCGACACCCGACATGCCGCCTCTGCGCCTGCCTGAGCGCTATGAGAACGGCTATGCCAGCCCCGGCCGGCTGGTGGTCGATGTGGGCAATTTCTTCACCCGATCGCTCGCGGACCGCCTGGCGGCGCGCGTGGGCGGACGGACGGAATCGGTGGGCCCCCGGTCGCGCCAGCAGGAATACCGCGTGCGGATGGGCCCCTACACCACCCCTGCCGAGGCCGATGCGGCCTGGTCCCGCGCGAGGCAGGCGGGCGTGCCCGACCCGCGCATCGTGGTGGAATGAAAAAACCCCGGAAGCGGCGCTTCCGGGGTTTTCTGCTTTACCAGGGCCGGTAGTAGGCCGGGCGGCCATAATACACCGGCGGAGGCGGCGGCGCGTAATAGGCCGGGGGCGGCGCATACACGACCGGCGGCGGCGGCGCGTAATACACCGGCGGCGGCGGGGGCGGCGCATAGGCATAGGCCGGCGGCGCCAGGGCCGCCGCGCCCAGGGCCAGGGCACCCAGGCCCAGGATGGTGCCGGCAACGACGGCGCCACCGCCGCCACCATGGCGGTGACGGCCGTCCCAGGCCTCAGCCGAGGGCGCCATCGCCGCGCCGAGCACGGCCACCACAGGCAGGGCGACAAACAGCTTCTTCATCGCGGTCATCTTGGGCCTCTCAAGGTTCGAGACTTTCATGTGGATCATATATGACCTGATAAAAGGCAGGTTTGTGGCGGCGCCAGGGTGTTCTGGGGGCACCCACGCAACCGTGACCGCTTGAGCCCGCCCCCCGTTCGGGCGTAAGCCCCGCACATGGCACTGTCCCGCGACTCCCGCCCCTCCGCCTCCGGCAAGACCCGGCGCGCCCTGCTGGCCGCGCCCCTGGTGGTGCCCGCCCTGCTGCCCGCGCAGGAAGCCGCCGCCCAGCCGCGACCAGCCAACCGCCCCGCGGCGCCGCGCGCCCCGCGCCCTGCCGGCACGCCCGCCAGCAGCCCGGTCGGGCCAGTCGATACCCTGGCCCGCCAGGTGCTGATCATCGATTTCGAGACCGACGCCGTGCTGCTGGAAAAGGCGGCCGACGAGCGGATGACGCCGTCCTCCATGTCCAAGCTCATGACCATGTATGTGGTGTTCGACCTGCTGAAGCAGGGCCGCATCCGCATGGACCAGACCTTCACCGTCAGCGAGACGGCGTGGCGCATGGGCGGCAGCCGGATGTTCGTGGAGGTCGGCAGCCAGGTCAGCATCGAGAACCTGACGCGCGGCGTCATCATCCAGTCAGGCAACGATGCCTGCGTGGTGCTGGCCGAGGGCATTGCCGGCAGCGAACGCCAGTTCGTGGAGCTGATGAACCAGAAGGCGCGGGAGCTGGGCCTCACCAACTCCACCTTCCGCAACGCGACGGGCTGGCCCGACCCGGAACACCGCATGACCTGCCGCGACCTTGCGCGGCTGGCCAAGCGGCTGATCCATGATTTCCCGGAATATTACCGCTTCTATTCGGAGCGGAACTTCCGCTGGAACAATGTCAGCCAGGATAACCGCAACCCGCTGCTGTCGCGCATGAACGGCGCGGACGGCATGAAGACCGGCCATACCGAGGAAGCGGGCTATGGCCTCGTCGGCTCGGTCAAGCAGGGCGACCGGCGGCTGGTCATGGTCCTCAATGGCCTGCCGACGCAGGGCGCGCGCATCGAGGAAAGCGTGCGCCTGATGGAATGGGGCTTCGGCAATTTCGAGAACGTCGTGCTGTTCCGCGCGCAGGATGCGATCGAGCAGGTGCCGGTGCATCTGGGCTCCTCGCCCACCGTGCCGCTGGTGGGCGGGCGCGACGTGGTGGTGACGCTGCCGCGCACCTGGCGCAACACCATGCAGGCGCGCCTGCGCTATGAGGCGCCCGTGCCGGCGCCCGTCATGCGCGGCCAGGAACTGGGCCGCATCGAGATCGGCGGGTCGGGCGTGCCTCCCATCACGCTGCCGCTCTATGCCGGTGCGGATGTCGAGAAGCTCGGCATGCTGGCCCGCATTCCGGGTGCGTTGCAGCGCCTGCTCGGCGGGGGCTGAGCCGCTTGTTCATCACGCTGGAAGGCGGCGAGGGGGCGGGTAAATCCACCCAGATCCGCCGCCTTGCCGCGCATCTGGCGGCAGGGGGCCGCCCCGTGCTGCTGACGCGTGAGCCCGGCGGCTCGGCCGGCGCCGAGGCTGCGCGCGCGCTGCTGCTCTCACGCCCCTGGGATGCCAAGGCCGAGATGCTGCTGCACTTCGCAGCCCGGCGCGAACATGTGACGCGCAGCATCCGCCCGGCGCTGGAGGCGGGAGCGATCGTGCTGTGCGACCGTTTCGCCGACAGCACGCTGGCCTATCAGGTGGCCGGGCAGGGGGGTGACCGCGCCCTGTGGGACGGGCTGGTGAAGCTCTCGCTGGACGGGGTGTGGCCGCACCGCACGCTGCTGCTGGATGTGCCGGTCGACACCGGCATCGCGCGCGCCATGGGGCGCGGCGAGATCAACCGCTACGACGTCCTCGGCCGGGATTTCCACGAGCGTGTGCGCCGCTGCTTCCTGGACCAGGCGGCCGCCGAACCCGGGCGGTTCCGCGTGATCGATGCCGGGCAGGCGCCCGATGCCGTCTTCGCGGCGATGCTGGCCGCGCTATGACCGCGCCCGAGCCGCGCGAGAACCCGCTGCTGCTGGGCCATGAGGGTGCCGAGGCGCTGATGGCCGGCGCCGCCCATGCCGGGCGGCTGCATCACGCCTGGCTGATGACCGGCGCGCCCGGGATAGGCAAGGCCACGCTGGCCTACCGCTTCGCGCGCTGGCTGCTGGCCGGCGCCCCCGCGGGCGAAAGCCTGCACCTGCCGGCCGAACACCCCGTCTTTCGCCGCGTGGCCGCCGCCGCGCATGCCGATCTGCTGACCCTTGCGCCCAACACCGGCGAGGGCAAGCGCGTGATGATCCGCGTCGAGGATGTGCGCGGCCTCAAGGGCTTCATGAGCCTGACGCCCGCCGAGGGCGGATGGCGCGTCGTCGTGCTGGACCAGCCCGAGACCATGGACGCGGCCGGCCAGAACGCCCTGCTCAAGACGCTGGAGGAGCCGCCGCCGCGCGCCATGCTGCTGCTGGCCTGCGCCGCCCCGGGACGCCTGCTGCCCACCATCATGAGCCGCGTGCGGCGGCTGGAGCTCTCGCCGCTGGCGCCCGCCACCATGGACAGCCTGCTGGGCGGCTTTCTGCCCGACATGCCGGCCGAGGAGCGCGCCGAACTGATCGGCCTGGCCGGCGGCTCTCCCGGCCGGGCGCTGCAGCTGGCGGCGGGCGAAGGTCTGGAAATGGCGCGCCTGGCGCGCGAGGCGCTGGAAGGCGTGCCGCCGCGCCGCGCGGCCGAGATCGCGGAGCGTGTCGCTGCCCGTGATGTCGGGCCGATGAACACCTTCTTCACGCTGCTGCGCGCGCTGCTGGCCGGCGGCACCAGGGCGGCCGGGCAGGGGGCCTGCCCGCCATGGGCCGCGCGCCGGTCACCGGGCGAGTGGGCGGAGCTGTGGTCGCGCCTGGGCGCCCATGCCGCCGCCGCCGACCGGCTGGCGCTGGAACGCAAGCAGGCGGTGATGCAGGCGCTGGACTGGCTGCGCTGACTAAGCATCGAGTATTTGTGAATAACCCGATCACGCCTCTGTCATTGATTCATGTGTTGCGCGGCCATTCGGGCCACCTAAAAAAGCTCCATGGACAATTTTCATGAATTTCAGGGCAGCTCCCGCGAGCGAAACCTGAGTTTTGCTCAAGGGTGGAGCCCCTCGGCCAGGGCCGCGCGCGGCGGTATTTCCTTTCCCCAGGAAATAAAGTTGCGGCGGGGCAGCATGCTCTACCGCATCGGTCATTCGCGCCGCAGCGACGGGTCCCGGATTCCGGATTGGGAGAACTTCACCTCTCCCTGGTGGATCACCGACTCGACGTTCCTCGAAATCGCCGGGCGTTCCGAGGATGCGGGGACCGAGATCGGGCTGCTGGTCCGCATGAAGCTGGCCCTGACGCCCGATTTCGGCTGCTGCGACACACTGTTCCGGGTGCAGCTGAAGAACACGCTGCGGGCCTGGAACGGGCGCGGCTTCCCGGTCTTCGAGAACGGCACGCCCGAGGAGCGCGAGCGCGACAACCTGCCCATGGCCTGGCATGGCGGCTATGAGATCGCGCAGAACTTCGTGCCCGGCCTCAGGGACTTCGCGAACAACCGGCCCACCCAATGCGCGCTGGATTCGCTGAACCCGCTGCCGCCCCTGCCGCTGACCTCCTATGCCAGGGTGCGTGACGGCGGCCATGCCTTCATTCCGTTCCCCTGGCCGGTGCCCTGAAGGCTAGCCAGAAGGCGGATCAGGGGGCATATCCGCCCCCATGCCCCGCTATATCACCACGCCCATCTATTACGTGAACGACAAGCCGCATATCGGCCACGCCTATACCTCGCTGGCGGCCGATGTGCTGGCGCGCTGGTGGCGCATGTCGGGTGAGGAAGTCTTCTTCCTGACCGGCACGGATGAGCATGGCCAGAAGGTGGAAAAGGCCGCGAGCGACGCCGGCATGTCCGCGCAGGCCTTCACCGACAAGGTGAGCCAGGCCTTCCGCGACCTGACGGTGACGATGGGCTTCTCCAACGACGCCTTCATCCGCACGACGGAGCCGCGGCACTACGCCGCCTGCCAGGCGCTGTGGAAGAAGCTGGCCGATGCCGGGCACATCTACCTGGGCCATTACGAGGGCTGGTACGCGGTGCGCGACGAGGCCTTCTATGGCGAGGATGAGCTGATCGAGCGCGACGGCGTGAAGCTGGCGCCGACCGGGGCCCCCGTGGCCTGGGTGAAGGAGCCCTCCTACTTCCTGCGCCTGTCCGCCTTCGCCGACCGGCTGATCGAGCTGTACGAGGCGAACCCCGACTTCATCCTGCCGGCCACCCGCCGCAACGAGGTCGTGGCCTTCGTGAAGGACAATCTGCGCGACCTGTCGATCAGCCGAACCTCCTTCCAGTGGGGCGTGCCGGTGCCGGGGGATGAGGCGCATGTGATGTATGTCTGGATCGATGCGCTGACCAACTACATCACGGCGCTGGGCTATCCGGAGGAAGGCGGCGCCTTCGAAAAATTCTGGCCGGCGGACGTGCATTTCGTCGGCAAGGACATTCTGCGCTTCCACACCATCTACTGGCCCGCGATGCTGATGGCGGCCGGCCTGCCGCTTCCCCGCCGCGTCTTCGCCCATGGCTGGTGGACGAATGAAGGGCAGAAGATCTCCAAGAGCCTGGGCAACGTCATCGACCCGGTGGGGCTGGTGGAGGAGTTCGGCCTGGACCCGGTGCGCTACTTCCTGCTGCGCGAGGTGCCTTTCGGCCAGGATGGCGATTTCAGCAAGAAGTCGCTGGTGAACCGCCTGAACGGCGAGCTGGCGGACGCGCTGGGCAACTTGGCCAACCGCACGCTGAGCCTGATCCAGCGCAATTGCGAGGGCGTGCTGCCTGAGCCCGCAGCCCGCAGCGAGGCCGACCAGGAATTCCTGGCCCAGCTGGACGCGCTGCCGGCGGAGCTGGACGCGCTGCTGGGCGCGCAGAAGTTCGACCAGGCGCTGCAGGCCATCTTCGCCGTGATCCGCGAGGCCAACGGCTACATCACCCGCGAGGCGCCCTGGGCGCTGAAGAAGACCGACCTGGCGCGGATGAATGTGGTGCTGCGCCACCTGCATGATGCCCTGCGCGGCTTCGCCACCGTGCTGCAGCCCTTCATGCCCGCCACCATGGCGGCCCTGCTGGACCAGTTGGGCGTGCCCGCCGAGGCGCGCGGCCTCTCGGCCATGGGCACCCCGCTGCCCGGCGGCATCGCCCTGCCGCCCCCGGCACCGCTGTTCCGCAAGGCGGAACTGCCGGCGTGAGCCCAGAGGTGAATATCGTCGACAGTCACTGCCACCTCGACCACTTCAAGGAAGAGGAGCAGCCCGAGATCATCGCCCGCGCGGTGGCCGCCGGCGTGACCCGCATGGTCACCATCAGCGTGCGCATGAGCCAGGGCCCGATGATCCGCACCCTGACGGAACGCCACCCCGAGGTCTGGGGCACCGCGGGCGTGCACCCGCACCAGTCGGGTGAGGGCGTGATGCCGAGCGTGGAGGAGATCGTGGAGGCCACGCGCCATCCGCGCATCATCGGCATCGGCGAAAGCGGGCTGGACTATTTCTACGACAAATCCCCGCGCGACGTGCAGCAGGAGGGTTTCCGCCGGCACATCCGCGCGGCCCAGGCCACCCAGCTGCCGCTGTGCATCCACGCGCGCGACGCCGATGAGGATGTGGCCGCGATCCTGGCCGAGGAAGCGGGGAAGGGCGGTAGCTTCCCCTTCCTGCTGCATTGCTTCTCCTCCGGCCGCGCGCTGGGTGAGGCGGCGCTGGCCATGGGTGGGCATATCTCCTTCTCGGGCATCCTGACCTTTCCGCGCAGCACCGAGCTGCGCGATTTCGCCAAGGACGTCCCGGCCGAGCGCCTGCTGGTGGAAACCGACAGCCCGTATCTCGCGCCGCCGCCGCATCGCGGCAAACGCTGCGAGCCGGCCTATACGGCGCTGACGCTGAAGGTGCTGGCCGAGACGCGCGGCGTGGCGCCCGAGGAGATGGCACGCATCACCACCGCCAACTTCCGCCGGCTCTACACCAAAGCCACGGACTAAACGCGAACCCTTCGCTGGTGCAGTATGGGGCATGCATCTGCGAATCCGCCTTCTCGGGACCGGCCCCAGCAACGGGGTGCCGCTGATCGGCGGGCCGGACGGCGCGGGCGACTGGGGCGTCTGCGACCCGGCCAACCCCCGCAACCGCCGCACCAGAACCAGCGCGCTGGTCACGGGGCCTGACGGCTTCCGCCTGCTGATCGACCCGGGGCCCGATCTGCGCCAGCAGCTGCTGGCCGCCCGCATCGGCAAGCTGGATGCCGTGTTCGTCACCCACGCCCATGCCGACCACATCATGGGGCTGGACGAACTGCGCCAGGTGAACCGGGAGACGGGCAGGGAACTTCCGCTCTACGGCGCGCCTGAGACGGTGGAGAACCTGCGCGACCGCTTCGGCTACGCCTTCCTGGGGCCCACGCCCGGCTTCTTTCGCCCGGCGCTGCACGCGGTTGCCGTCGAAGCCGGAGAGATCATCCCGTTCGGCGCCATGCAGGCCCTGGTGCTGGACCAGGACCATAAGGTGATGCGCACGCTGGGCCTGCGCATCGGCAGCTTCGCCTACTGCACGGATGTGGTGCGCATGCCCCAGGAAAGCCTGGAGGCGCTGCGCGGCGTGGACACCTGGGTGGTGGGCTGTTTCAGCCCCAGGCCGCACCCGGTGCATGCGCATGTGGCGCTGGCCGCGGAATGGGCCGCCGAGATCGGCGCGCGCCGGACGATCCTGACGCATATGGGCAACAGCCTGGATGAGGCCGCGCTGCGCGCAAGCCTGACCGGCGGGCTGGAGCCTGGCTTCGATGGCCTGGGGATCGATGTGGAAGGCTGACACAGGTTTTCCACGACCTTCTCCACACATCTGATTTTTCCATAATATATCTTATGCGATAACTGCGCCTGTGGATATCGCGGTTTTCCGCGGGTTTCCGGGCGACGACAAAACCCCCTCCCTTTCGCCCCTTTGTCGGTCGACGACAAAACCCCCGTCAGTGGCCGACAAAACCCCCGTCAGTGGCCGACAAGGCCCTCGTCACCGACCGACAAAGGGTTCGTCACCGACCGACAAAACCTTCGTCGGCGGCAGACACGACCTGCGTCCGGGACTTACACGGCTTGCGTCATCGACCGACTTGGGCCCAGGAATCCCGCCATGCCCGACGCGATTCCCCCCATCGCGCGCCTGCTGACCATCATGGCCGCACTGCGCGACAAGACCTCCGGCTGCCCCTGGGACCAGGTACAGGATTTCGCGACCATCGCGCCCTATACCGTTGAAGAGGCTTACGAAGTTGCGGACGCGATCGCCGCCGGCCCGGACCCCGCGACCTTGCGCGATGAGCTGGGCGACCTGCTGTTCCAGGTCGTCTATCACGCGCAGATGGCCTCCGAGCGCGGCTGGTTCGGCTTCGACGACGTGGCCCAGGCGATTTCCCAGAAGATGATCCGCCGCCACCCGCATGTCTTCGGCGACGCCGCAGCGCGCGATGCCGGCATGCAGACCGCTGAATGGGAAGCCGAAAAAGCCCGGGAACGGGCCGCGCGCGGCGAATCAGGCACCCTGTCCGGGGTGGCGACCACCCTGCCCGCCCTGACCCGCGCGGCCAAGCTGACCAAACGCGCCGCGCGCGTCGGCTTCGACTGGGACAGCGCCGAGCAAGTGCTTGAGAAGCTTGAGGAAGAAACCCAGGAGCTGCGCGCCGAACTGCCCGCCGCCGACCCCGCCCGCATCGCCGATGAGGTTGGGGATATCCTGTTCGTCGTCGCCAACCTGGCGCGGAAGCTGGATCTGGACCCGGAGGCGACGCTGGCCGCGGCCAACGCCAAGTTCACCAGGCGCTTCCAGTCTGTGGAAAACACCCTGGCCGGCCAGGGCAAATCCCCGGCCGACGCGACATTGGCCGAGATGGAGGAAGCCTGGGTCCAGGCCAAGAAATCCGGCCTGTAAATCCTTCACAACCCCAGCGGAACGGCCGGACTCTATTCGTTCCGCGAATCGGGCCTCGATTCGGCGCGTATTTTCCTATTTTCTGGCAAAGGTATATATTCTTCTTCATCGCCGGGAACCAAGGGAAACCGCCGTTCCTGCCAGTCCGCCTTCGCCGCCTCGATGCGGTCGCGGCTGGAGGAGACGAAATTCCAGAAGATGTGGCGCGGCCCGTCCATCACGGCCCCGCCCAGCAGCAGAAGCCGCGCGCCGCGCGGGCCCGCCCGCAGGGCCAGCCTGTCGCCCGCCTTGAAGACCAGCAGCCGGCCCTCGGCATGGGTGTCGCCCGCCAGTTCGATCTCGCCCTCGGCGATGAAGGCCGCGCGCTCCTCATGCTCGGCATCCAACGGCACCACCGCGCCCGGTGCCAGCACCGCATCGGCGTAGAACAGCGGCCACAGCGTGGTGGTCGGTGAGGCCTGGCCCCAGCCCGTGCCCGCGATCAGCCGCAGCGACACGCCGCGATCCTGGATGAAGGGCAAGGCCGAGACCGGCTGATGCTCGAAGCCGGGGGCGCGTTCCTCCTCATGCTTCGGCAGCGCCATCCAGCTCTGGAAGCCGGACATGGTCTGGCCGCTGGCGCGCCGCGCGTCGGCCGTGCGCTCGGAATGCACGATGCCGCGCCCGGCCGTCATCCAATTCACCTCGCCCGGGTCGATCGGCTGCGTCACCCCGGTGCTGTCCCGGTGCAGGATCTGCCCCTGATACAAATAAGTGATGGTCGACAGCCCGATATGCGGGTGCGGCCGCACGTCCAGCCCATGGCCGGGCTCCAGCGTGCCCGGACCCATGCGGTCCAGGAAGATGAAGGGGCCCACCATCTGGCGCTCGCGCGCCGGCAGGGCGCGGCCCACCATGAAGCCGCCCACATCATGCGCGCGCGGGACCACGATCAGGTCGACGGGCGGGGCCAGTTCGGTCATCGGGGAATCACTCCGGCGGTGTCGCCGGCGAGCTTGCCCCGTTTCCACCCCTGCTGGCGAGTTGCCCCTGGCCGCGCCAGCCGGGGGCCAGCACCCAGAAGCCGTCATGCCGCGCCAACACGTCCCGCGACGCATTCATCCCCGCCAAGGCACGCGCGACAGCCGCCGCATCGGTCAATACATAGAGCGTGCCGGGCTCGGCGCGCCCCTGCGCCAGGCGGCGTGCGGTCTCCGCGTTCAGCGCCGCCACGCGTTCGGCGTCGATGCGCGCCAGATAGACGGCATCCGTCTCCAGCCCGCGCTCGGCGGCAAAGACGGCCACTTCCTCCCAGCCGCGGGCCTGGTTCCCGGCATTCACGAGCCTGACACGGGCATAGCGCCGGGCCGCCTGCTCCCAGAACGGGTCCGCCAGGCGCAGCGGCAACTCGGCACGGGTCGGCGGGAAGAAGCCGGCGAGGCGCTCGAAGCCCGGGCGCAGGTCGAGGATCTGCACCAGCACCAGCACCGTCAGCAGCGCGCCCGCCCGGCGCGCGCCCAGCGCCCGAACGGCGACCCAGACGCCGCCCAGCACCAGCGCGTAGCCCAGCGGCCAGAAGAATCGCTCCGAAGCCCGCAAGGCGCTGGCGAGCCGCACCGCGGCCTCGGGCAGCGGCAGCCAGGTGACAATATGCCCGCCCACCGAGAGCCGGTGCGTGATGGCCACCAGCAGCATGCCCAGCAAGGCCGCGACCAGCCAGAAGTGCCGGCGCAGCCCCGCGCCGGCCGCGGCGCGCAGCTGCGGCCGCATCGCCAGCAGGCCAAGGCCCGACGCCAGCAGCAGCAGTACGCCGAGGCCCAGATAGGAGCCATCCACCTCCGGATGGCCGGGCCCCGGCAAGGCCGGCAGGAAGGCACCCCAGCTGCCGGGGGTGAAGGGCGCGAGCAGATCCATCTGCATCTCGCCATATCGCGCACCCTGGCCGTCATGCCCGGCCCGCAGCATGAAGAAGCCCGCCGCCCACAGGCCCAGAATGCCCGCCCCGGGTACCAGCGCCCATTCGGCCGGGTTGCGGCCGCGCCGGGTCAGCAGGTCCGCCAGCCACAGCGCCAGCACCATCGGCAGGATATAGGAGTGGATGAGGGAGGTGGCCGCGACCAGCGCGACCCAGCGCCACCAATGGCCGGGCTTCAGGCAGAACCACAGCCCGGCAATGATCAGGAATTGCCCGGCCAGGGCGAAATGCCCGCCCATGCGCGTCAGCAGCATCGGCTGCAGCACGAACAGGGCGGCGCCCGCCAGCCTGGGCCACAGCGCGGGCGTCACCCGCCCCAGCAGCAGAAAGCCCAGCCAGCCCTGCAGGGCGCCGCAGGCGAACAGCCACATGCCCCAATACTGATCGACCTGCACGAGGTCACGCAGCGCCTTGAACAGGAAGGCCAGCAGGGGAATGGCATCGGCGTAGAAGACGGAGGAGCTCAGCTCCAGCCCGAAGCCCGGGTTGCGGCCGGGCGGGAATGACCAGGCGCCTTCCCGGAAGAAGTTCCAGCCCAGCCAGTATTGCACCGGATCGGGCCCCAAGACGCCCGACAGCATCCAGCCGGAGCTCCAGGGCGACAGGATATGCGGCCCGAACACGAAGGCCACCACGGCCAGCCCGATGGCGGCGGCGATCGCGGCCCCCGTCCAATGACGCAGGGTTGAGGCACGCGGCGTGGCGTCGGGCTCGGGCATGCCTCAGCTTTCATCGCCCATGGGGCGGTACCAGGGCGCAATTGCGGCGCGGCGCCTCGGAAAAGGCACCGCGCCGCCAGAATGTCCGGGCTTGCGCCTCAGCGGCCGGCCTTGCGCAGGCTCATGGAGTAGGTGCAGCCCATGCGGCGGTATTCACCGCTGAAGCCCTGGGTCGTGAAACGGCCCTCGGCGCTCATGGTGCCGTCGGCGAAGGTGGCCATGCCGTCGCTGGTGATGGTCGCCTCGGTGGGCGCGGTCTGGCCGATGCGCAGCGCGGCGCGGCCGCCATTGACCGTCATCACGGCGGGCAGGCGCATCGGGCGGCAGGCGGCGTCCTGGTTCGGCATGCGGCGCACATGGCCGCGCCAGCGGCCATCCAGCCCGACCGGGGCCGCGTTGATCGGCGCGGGCGCGGGGGCCGGCGGCGCCGCGATCGGGGCGGGCGGCGCGGGGCGCGGCGGGGGCTCGGGCGCGCAGGCCACGGCGAGGACAGGCAGGGCCAGGATGGCGGGAAGGGCGAAGCGCATGGATCGTCTCCGTTTCGACTTCCCACCAACGCCCGCATTGTCCGACGGTTTCTCTTGCCGCTTGATTTTCCTGTGCCCTGCCGCGATGTTCGCACTCGCAACCCATGACGCTCCATCGCACCCGCCGGCCCCAGTTCTTCTACACGACCGCGCCGCTGCCCTGCCCCTACCTGCCGGGCCGGACGGAACGGAAGATCGTGACCGAGCTTTCGGGCCCGGGCGCCGAGACTTTGCACGACCGCCTTTCGCGCGCCGGCTTCCGCCGCAGCCACAACATCGCCTACTCGCCGGTGTGCCCGGGCTGCCAGGCCTGCATCCCGATCCGCCTGGTGGTCGCGGAGTTCGAGGCCAGCCGCACCCAGCGCAAGCTGATGCGCCGCTTCGAGGGGGTGGCCGCCCACCGCATGGCCGCCCGCGCCACCGCCGAGCAGTTCGCCCTGTTCCAGCGTTACCAGCAGGCGCGCCACGCGGACGGCGACATGGCCGCCATGGGCTTCTACGACTATCGCGCCATGGTGGAGGACACGCCGATCTCCACGGGCCTCGTCGAGTTCCGCGACCAGACCGACCAGTTGCTGGGCGCCTGCCTGACGGACTGGCTCAGCGACGGGCTATCGGCCGTCTATTCCTTCTACGGGCCGGAGCAGGCCGGGCTCGGCACCTATGCCATCCTGTGGCTGATCGAGGAGGCGCGGCGGATCGGCCTGCCCTATGTCTACCTGGGCTACTGGGTGCCGGGGTCGCGCAAGATGGCCTACAAGGCGGGCTTCCAGCCGGCCGAGATATTGCAGGGCGGCGGCTGGCGGCGGATGCAGCCCGGCGAGGACGACTAGGGCCTGCGGACAGATATGCGGTTGGCGCGGGATTTTTCGCGCTGGCATGGAAGAAGCCGCAGCCAATGCCGGGGCATTGGCACGGGTTCTGACGCCGCCGGTGTGGAAAAGCACCGCCAAGCGCGCCCGCAAGCCGGCTGTCCACAGGCCCTAGAGCCCCGCCAGAAATCGCGTCGCTTCCCGGCGCATCGCGGCCAGTTTTTCCGGCGCCATCCTGCGCATGGTCGCCAGCGGCATGGCCATGCGCGGGTTGCCCTCGAACGCGGCTGCATGGCGCGCCACGAAATCCCAGTACAGGTAGTTGAACGGGCAGGCCCCCTGCCCGGTCTGCGCCTTCACGTCATGCTCGCAGCCGGCGCAATAGTCGCTCATGCGGTTGATGTAGGCGCCACTGGCGGCATAGGGCTTGCTGGCCATCAGCCCGCCATCGGCCCAGATCGCCATGCCGTGGGTGTTGGGCAGTTCCACCCATTCGAAGGCATCGGCGTAGACCGCCATGTACCATTCATTGATGGCAGCGGGCGCGATCCCGGCCAGCAGCGCGAAATTGCCGGTGACCATCAGCCGCTGGATATGGTGGGCATAGGCCAGGTCGCGCGTCTGCCCCACCACCTGGCGGATGCAGTTCATGCTGGTCTCGCCGCCCCAGTAGAACCAAGGCAGCGGGCGCTCTGCCTGCAGCGCGTTCAGTTCCCGGTATTCCGGCATCTTCAGCCAGTAGAGGCCGCGCACATACTCCCGCCAGCCGAGGATCTGGCGGATGAAGCCCTCCACGGCGTTCAGCGGCGCGCGGCCGCGCTTCCAGGCAGCCTCCGCGGCCTCGCACACCGGGCCGGGCAGCAGCAGCCCCAGGTTCAGGCTGGTCGAAAGCAGCGCGTGAAACAGGGTGGGCTCACCCTCGGCCATCGCATCCTGCGCGTCTCCGAAATGCGGCAGGCGGTCGGTGATGAAATGGTCCAGCGCCTTCTGTGCGTCGCGGGCGGTGACGGGCCAGTTGAAGCCCTCCAGTGAGCCGAAATTGCCGCCATACCGCTCCGCGACCAGCGCCATCACCTCACGCGTGATGGCGTCCGGCGCGAAGCGCGGGGCGGCCGGGGGCTTCAGATCGGCGGCGAGGGGCTTGCGGTTCTCGGCATCGAAGTTCCAGCGGCCGCCGGCAGGCTCCTCGCCCTCCATCAGATAGCCGCTGCGCCGGCGCATCTCCCGGTAGAAGAACTCCATCCGCAACTGCCGCCGCCCCTCGGCCCAGTGACGGAACCAGGGCCGCGGGCACAGGAAACGGGTATCGGCGCGGATCTCGACCGGCAGGCCCAGCGCCTTCTCCCAACCCTTCATCGCCTGCAGCAGCCGCCATTCGCCGGGCTCGGTCGCGATCACGGCCGCGGGCCGCAGCTCGGCCACGGCGCGCGCGACCTCACCGGCCAGGCTGCCCGAGTTGGACGGGTCATCCAGACGGATGTAGCGGACCCGGACATGCCGCGCCTCCAGCGCCCGGGCGAAATGGCGCATGGCCGACAGCACCAGCGCGATCTTCTGCGGGTGATGCGGCACATAGGCGCATTCTTCCGCGACCTCGGCCATCAGCACCACATCCTGCGCGCGGTCCATGTCCTCCAGCGCGGGAATGGTCCGGCTCAGCTGGTCACCGAGGACGAGGCGCAGGCGCATCAGCCAGGCGCGTAGAGGACGGTGCTGCCGTCATCCCCCTTCACGCTGTAGCCCACCCAGCGGCCCGAGGCGTCATAGTCCAGCACCGCCTCCACCTCGCCGGCCGTGGTCCAGCGGGTGATGCCGCCCGGCCGGCTTTCCTGGCGCAGCGTGATGTCCATCAGCTTGCCCGTGGTGCTGCCGAACAGCGGCACCCGGTTGTAGCGCTGGGGTTCCCACCACGAGAGAGGCGCGGCATCGGCCGGCAGGCGCAGCGTGCCCTCGGGGCCCTGCAGCGTCACGTGGTCGCCGCGATTCTCGCCGCGCACATCGGTGATGCGGCCGTTGCGGTTCTGCCGGCTCTCGACCGACACGAAGCGCCCGGCGCGCGTGACCTCGGTGTAGCGATGCTCGAATCGATAGACCACCACGCCCAGCACGCGCGGGATGACCGTGACATCGGAATAGGCCACCAGATCCTCTCCCCGGCGGGAGAAGGTGACGTTGTGGCTGCCGATCTCGGTGCCGTTGCGCATCACCTTCCAGCGGTAATCGGCCGGCTGCGCGGCCTGGGCCCGGGCAGCGGCGGGCAGGGCCAGGGCGAGGCCGGGCAGCAGGCGTCGGGTCAGTTTCATCATCGGCTCCGGCAGTGGCCGGCCCCTTTCCGTTCAATGCACTGGCGTCGCGGAGACGGCACCAATCTTCCCCCAAAAGTCATATGCCGGGCATGTTGGGAACTGCCTGCGCCATGGCAAGCGCCCACGGGCCGTGCCATGATGGAAGCAGACATGCGCCAACTTCTTCTGCTCCGCCATGCCAAGTCGTCATGGGACGACCCCGCCCTGCCCGACCATGCCCGGCCGCTGAACGCGCGCGGGCGCAGGGCGGCGCAGGCGATGGCGGCGGAGATGCAGCGGCTGGGCCTGACACCCGATGTGGTGCTCGTCAGCTCCGCCAGGCGCACGTTGCAGACCATGGAGGCACTTCGCCCCTTTGAGGGCAGCCCCATGGTGACCGTGCTGGACGGGCTCTACCTCGCCCCCTGGCGCGGCATGCTGGAAACCCTGAACGAAGTGCCGGATACCGTGCGCTCCGTGCTGATGATCGGGCACAACCCCGGCCTGCATGAGCTCGCGCTGGAACTTCTTCCCCCGGACCACCCCGAAACCCAGGCGCTGAAGCGCCTGCGCGATGCCTACCCCACGGGCGGGCTCGCGGAATTCGGTATCGCGGCCCCCTGGCACCAGCTGGCACCCGCGGGTGCCCGGCTGGTCCGCTATGTGGTGCCGCGCGACCTGCCGGAGGCCACGGCGATGGCCAATGGCGGGGAACACGAAGGCTAGATCCATGGAAATCTCCCTGCCGCCCGGTTATCTGGCGCGGCTGCGACGTCACCCGGCGCTGACGGGCTTCACGCCCGCGCGCCCCGCCTGGCACCCGCTGGAGCTTGTCAGCTTCAACGGACGCAGCGCGCAGGTCTCACGCGGCGGGCTGCAGCTGACCTATCTGGAAGGCCGGGTTCCCGCCGAGGGCCGCGCGGTTCCGCTGCTGCGGGTGCGGCTGGAGGGAGAGGGCGCGACCGAGCTGGGCGCACGCCTGGCCGAGACCATCCCCGCCCTGCCCGCCTTCTGGAGCCTGGAGCAGGAAGCCGATGTGCTGGCGGGCTTCGCCCTGCCGGACGCGCCCTCGATCGCCGAGGAAACCTCGCTGCCCCATGCGCTGGCGGCGGCGCTGCGCGGGGGGCTGTCGCTGCTGCTGCACCATGCCCCCAGCTGCCGCCCCGATGCCCCGGCCCATGGCGTGCACCAGACCCGCGTCGCCACCCGGCGCATGCGCAGCATCATCCGCCTGATGCGCGGCGGCCTGCCCGACCCCGGCCTGCCGGAACGCTTCGAGCAGGGGCTGAAGGAGTTGGCCGCGGCCCTCGGCCCCGCACGGGATTGGGACGTGTTCACGGGCGGCATCGGCGCGCAGCTGGCCGAGGCCATGCCGGGCGAGAAGCGCCTGCGCCCCCTGCTGCGCCGGGCCGAGACGACGCGGCGCGAGGCCTATGCCGCGCTGATGCCGCATCTGGCCGGGCCCGGCTTCCGGGCGCTGATCTGGCAGGGCGTCGCGCTGATCGACGCGCTGGAGGCCCTGCCGCGCGCCGATGACCTGCATGCCTTCGCCATCGAGGTGCTGACGCGCCGGCACAAGCGCCTGCGCCGCGCCGGCAAGGACATCGAGGCCCTGCCGCCCGACGAGTTGCACGCCCTGCGCCTGCTGGCCAAGCGCCTGCGCTATGCGGCGGAGCTGCTGGCACCGCTGTGGTCCGGCCAGGCGGCGAAACGCTATATCCGCCGGCTGTCGCGCCTGCAGGATGCGCTGGGCCTGGCCAATGATGCCTCCGTGGCGGCCGGGCTGGTACGCAGCCTGGGCGCGCGCGGCTGGGCGGGCGGCGCCGCCGAGGGCTTCGCCCTGGCGCGTGGCGCCGGCAGCCGCGACCTGGCGCTGGAGACCTGGGCCCGCTGGCGGAAGACGAAACGGTTCTGGCCGGAGCCTGGCTGACTTTCTTGTGATTGAATCTGAGCTTTCTCACCTAAACGGCTGATAGCTCACGCATCCGAAATATGTTGAAACAAGCGGGTTGCCAGGCGAGCCAGGGCTGGGTTACCCCCTGCCTATGCGTCGTCGCCGCATCTTCAAGCCCGCCAAAACCCCGCGCCGTATGGGCGGGGCTTTTGCGCTTCTCGCCACCGCAGCCACCCTCGCGGTGCTGACTGCGGCCCTGCGCCCGAGCGACCTTTTCGGCTCGGCCCCACGCACCCAGGATTGGCGCGCCCTGCCCGCCGAAGTCGCCGTCGTGGACGGCGAAACCCTGCGCCTGGGCGACCGGGTACTGCGTCTCTACGGGGTGAACACACCGCCGCGCGGCACGCCCTGCGGGCGCGTTTCCGATTGCGGCGCGGCAGCCACCGCCGAGCTGGCACGGCTGACGCGCGACCGTGCTCTCGAATGCCGCATCCATGGGCGCGACAACTTCGGACGCGGCCTGGGCGTGTGCCGGGCCGAGGGCGTGGAACTCAATGCGTCGCTGGTCGCGGCCGGCTGGGGCAGCGCGGACACCTCGGCGGTGCCGGCGCTGGGCCAGCTGGAGGCATCGGCCCGCCAGGCCCATCGGGGCATGTGGGCCGAACCGCCCCGCTGACGATATTGCCCACCCGAAGGCGGAAAGATGGCCTTTTCTGGGGGGTGATGGACAAGGTCGCGCCAAGGTCTAAGGTGCGTCGCAACATGGTGTCGTGCCGGACTCCCGGC
Source organism: Rhodovarius crocodyli (assembly GCF_004005855.1). Taxonomy (GTDB): domain Bacteria; phylum Pseudomonadota; class Alphaproteobacteria; order Acetobacterales; family Acetobacteraceae; genus Rhodovarius; species Rhodovarius crocodyli. Next base: position 73,432 of record NZ_SACL01000004.1, on the reverse strand, counting down.
ACGAAGGGAAATAGGACCAGGCTGCATGAGCATGAAGAAAACCGGGAGCTTGACCGTCACGCTGGACGGTTCGAACAAGACGGCAAGCCTGCCGCTGTACGAGGGCTCCGCCGGCACGCCGGTCGCCGACATCCGCAAGATCTACAACGACATCGGCGTCTTCACCTTTGACCCCGGCTATGGCGAGACCGCCAGCTGCGAGAGCCAGATCACCTACATCGACGGCGATGCGGGCGTTCTGCAGTATCGCGGCTATCCGATCGAGCAGCTGGCCGAGAACAGCGACTTCGTCGAGGTCTGCTACCTGCTGATGTACGGTGAGCTGCCGACGACCGAGCAGCTGGCCAAGTTCCGTGACGGCGTGACGCGCCACACGATGGTGCACGAGCAGATCCGCAACTTCTTCAACGGCTTCCGCCGTGACGCCCACCCGATGGCGATCATGTGCGGCGTCGTGGGCGCGCTGGCCGCCTTCTATCACGACAACCTGGACATCAACGACGCGAAGCAGCGCGAGATCGCGGCCTTCCGCCTGGTGGCCAAGGTGCCGACGATCGCGGCGATGGCCTACAAGTACTCGCAGGGCCAGCCCTTCGTGTACCCGCGCAACGACCTGTCCTACGCGGCCAACTTCCTGCACATGCTGAACTCGGTCCCGGCCGAGGAATACAAGGTGAGCCCGACGCTTGAGAAGGCGATGGACCTCATCCTGATCCTGCATGCGGATCACGAGCAGAACGCCTCCACCTCCACCGTCCGCCTGGTGGGTTCCACCGGCGCGAACCCCTTCGCCTGCGTGGCGGCGGGCATCGCGGCGCTGTGGGGCCCCAGCCATGGCGGCGCCAATGAGGCGGTGCTGAAGATGCTGGCGGAGATCGGCGACAAGTCGAACATTCCGCAGTTCATCTCCGAGGTGAAGGACAAGAACTCCCACACCAAGCTGATGGGCTTCGGCCATCGCGTGTACAAGAACTTCGACCCGCGCGCGAAGATCATGAAGGAGACCTGCCACAAGGTGCTGGCGGAGCTCGGCGTGACCAACGAGCCGCTGCTCGAACTGGCGATGGAGCTGGAGAAGATCGCGCTGGAGGACGAATACTTCGTCTCGCGCAAGCTGTACCCGAACGTGGACTTCTATTCGGGCATCATCCAGAAGGCGATGGGCATCCCGACCAGCATGTTCACCGTGATCTTCGCGGTGGCGCGCACCATCGGCTGGATCAGCCAGTGGAAGGAACTGATCGAGGACCCCGCGCAGCGCATCGGCCGCCCCCGCCAGATCTACACCGGCGCGGTGGATCTGCAGTACAAGGACATCGCCTCTCGCGGCTGAACGTGAGGCCAAAGGTGACATCAACGGCGCGGCCTGACGGTCGCGCCGTTTTTTGTGTCCGCAGAACCAGAACAAACAAGGGGCAATCCTTAATTTTCGCTTGAAGTTTCTCCTTAAGGTTGCATTCCCAGGAATCTAAAAGTAGGGCTTTTTGGTGTACTATCTGAAAGAATGCAACTTTTAAGGGTGTTTCTTAACAAACCGTGCAAGCCTTCACTTCCCAGCGAGGCATCAACATGATGATCTCGCGCATAGGTTGTATGACAGGCCCCCGTAGTCGTATGCGCGATCTTGCACCCCCCTCGAACGCCCCATCTATGGATGCGCGGGTCCGGCACTCGCTTTCGGCCTGGCCGCAGCGCCCGCCCGGCATGCCGCGCACCATCAAGCAGCCGGGCACCTGGCTGCGTGCCCGGCCGGACAACTGGACCGAAGGCATGCAGCCCTTTCTGAAGCTTCCCGGCAGCCGTCATCTGCGCACGCTGCCCGACGGCTTGTGGCTGCACTTCTCCACCGATCCGGACGATCCCTATGCGGACATCCTGTGCGTGGAGGCGTGCTCCTCACTCTCCAACCTGCTGGACAAGCGCAGCCGTTTCGCCCCCTCGATCGGCAGCATGCAGGTGTATTGCCCGCTGCCCTGGCTGCTGGCGCCGGCGCTGCCGGAGACACACCTCCCTCGCTGGCGGCTGATCGGCATGTTCCAGGCCGAGCCTACGGCGGCGGTCGTGCTGACGGTACGCGACGTGCGGGTTCTCTACGGGCTGCGGGACGAGCACTACCAGGGCTTCTGCGAAAGCCAGATGCCCGCGGCGCATGAGTTCTTCTGCCCGATGGAGGCGCTGATGGATGAGGACGGCCATCAGAACCCGGCCATGCAGGCGCTCGTCGCGCGGACCAGCGCAGCAGCCAATTTCATGCAGTTACCAGATCCTGCTGAAGTCAGATCTGAACATTCCCGCCCCCAGCCGCCGAGCCCTGCCAGCACCATCAGGCGCAAGCGCCGCACGACATCCGAGCCGCCCTCCATGCGCTTCATCGACAGCATGTATCAGGAAAAACTTAAAGCGTAATCTGAGATTATATCTTCAATCAGCTGAAATAATTGGGAAATTCTACTCTGAGACGGGGCGCTTCCGCCAGGCTGCCGGACAGATGGGCGCGCATGGCGGCTTCGGCCGCCAGGCTCTCCCCCTCGGCCAGCGCATCGATCACCGCGGCATGCTGGGCCAGGATAGCCTGAGGCTTTCCAGGCTGCGGAAGATGCAGCCCCCGCAGCCGGTCCAGATGGCCGGAGCGGCTGACCACCAGGGCGCGCAGCCCACCGACGCCGGCCGCCTCGTGCAGGCAGGCGTGGAAGGCCGCGTCCCCGATACTGAAACCCGCCATATCGCCCGCGGCCAGCTGTTCACGCATGTGCGCGTGATCGGCGCGCAGGCGGCCGACCAGATCGGCATCTCCTGCCTCCGCCAGCCGCCGCACCACCTCGCATTCCACCGCCAGGCGCAGAAAGGCGACCTCCCGGCACTGGTGCAGGTCGATGCGGGCCACGCGCGTGGCCGATTGCGGAACGACCTCGACAAGACCCTCCTCGCCCAGCCGGATCAGCGCCTCGCGCACCGGGGTCTGGCTCACGCCCAGCGATGCGGCCAGTTCCTGCCGCGACAGACGCGCGCCCGGCGGCAGCTCCAGCGAAACGATCGCCCGGCGCAGCGCCACATAGGCCGCCTCGGAGGCAGAGGGGCGCGATGGGATCGGGGCTAGGCTGGTGCCGTCCATGGAAAGGGCTCGCATCCGGGTTGAGGAACTGATATATTAGATTCCAGGAGCCAAAATCAAACGTCCAGGAATACCCATACCATGCGCATCGCCCGCCGCGGCCTGTTTGCCGCCAGCCTGGCCGCACCGGCCACCCTGCACGCGCAGGGCTGGCCCAGCCAGCCCATCCGCGTGATCGTCCCCTTCGCCGCCGGCACCACCGATACCGTCGGCCGGCTCGTGACCGCGGAGATGGCGAAATCGATCCCGGCCACGCTGGTGGCCGAGAATCGCCCCGGCGCCGGCGGCGCGCTGGGTTCCGAGGCCTGCGCGCGCTCCGCGCCGGACGGCAACACCATCTGCATGGGCACCATCTCCAGCCATGCGATCAACCCGGCCATCATGGCGCGCATTCCCTATGACGTGGCGCGCGATTTCGCGCCCATCACCCAGCTGGCCGCCCAGCCCAATGCGCTGGCCGTCAGCAACAACTTCCCCGCGCGCGACATCCCGACCCTCATCGCGCGGCTGCGCGAAAGGCCCGACGAATCCTACGGCACCTCGGGCGTCGGCACCTCCATTCATCTGGCAGGCGCGCTGTTCGCGCAGATGACCGGCACCAGCCTGACCCATGTGCCCTATCGCGGCAGCGCCGGCGTCGCGACCGCGCTGATGTCGGGCGAGCTGCCCATGGCCTTCGACAACCTCTCCTCCGTCCTGCCCCTGGCGCGCGAGGGCAAGCTGCGGGTCCTGGCCGTGACCTCCACCACCCGTGCCGAGGCCGCCCCCGAGATCCCTGCCCTGGCCGAGACGCTTCCGGGCTTCGAGAGCGTTTCCTGGCACGGGCTGTTCGCGCCCGCCGCCGTGCCGGCCCCCATCATCGCGCGCCTGCACCAGGCGGCGGTGGCCGCCCTGGCCACGCCCAATGTGCGGGAGCGCTTCGCGGCCCTCGGCATCACGCCCGTCGGCAGCAGCCCCGCCGAGTTCCGCGCCTTCATCGCCGCCGAGACCACCCGCTGGGGTGGGGTTGCGCGGGCGGCCAACATCCGTCTGGATTGAGTTCATGAGGAAAAGTCCCGAGGAGCTTCGCTCCGCCCGCTGGTTCGGACCTGCCGATCTGCGCAGCTTCGGCCACCGCTCCCGTGCCATGCAGATGGGCCTCGCGCCCGAGGAATGGCGCGGCAAGCCGATCATCGGCATCGTCAACACCTGGTCGGACATCAACCCGTGCCACACCCATCTGCGCGCCCGCGCGGAGGACGTGAAGCGCGGCATCCTGATGGCGGGCGGATTGCCGATCGAGCTGCCGGCGATCTCGGTTTCCGAGAGCTTCCAGAAGCCGACCACCATGATGTACCGCAACTTCCTGGCGATGGAGACGGAGGAGCTGCTGCGCTCCCACCCCATCGACGGCGCGGTGCTGCTGGGCGGCTGCGACAAGTCCACCCCGGGCCTGACCATGGGCGCGATCAGCATGGACATCCCCTGCATCTTCGTGCCCGCGGGCCCGATGCTGCGCGGCCACTTCCAGGGCAAGACGCTGGGCTCGGGCTCGGACAGCTGGAAATACTGGGATGAGCTGCGCGCCGGCACCATCACCGAGGAAGACTGGGCGGGTGTGGAGGCCGGCATCGCCCGCAGCCACGGCACCTGCATGACCATGGGCACGGCCAGCACCATGACGGCCATCGCGGAATCCGTGGGCCTCACGCTGCCGGGCGGCAGTTCCATCCCGGCCGCCGATTCCGGCCATATCCGCCTGTGCTCGGAATCCGGCCGCCGCATCGTCGAGATGGTGTGGGAGGATTTGAAGCCGTCGAAGATCCTGACCAAACAGTCCTTCGAGAACGCCATCGCGGTCGCCATGGCCATGGGCTGCTCGACCAACGCGATCATCCACCTGATCGCCATGGGCCGCCGCGCCGGGCTCGATGTCAGCCTGGATGATTTCGAGAACTACTCCCGCCGCGTGCCGGTCATCGGCAATGTGCGCCCCACCGGCAGCCAGTACCTGATGGAGGATTTCTTCTACGCCGGCGGCATCCGTGCCCTGATGGGCAATATCCGGGAGCACCTGCACCTGGATTGCATCACCGTCACCGGCAAGACGGTGGCCGAGAACATCGAGGGTGCGCGCGTCTACAATGACGACGTGATCCGCACCCAGGACCGCGCGATCTACCGCGAGGGGTCGCTCGCGGTGCTGAAGGGCAATCTTTCCCCCGACGGCTGCGTGATCAAGCCGGGCGCGATGGACCAGAAGTTCCTGAAGCACAGCGGCCCGGCGCTGGTGTTCGACGACTATCCCAGCATGAAGAAGGCGGTGGAGGACGAGAACCTCGACATCACGCCCGACCATGTGCTGGTGCTGCGCAACGCGGGCCCCCAGGGCGGCCCCGGCATGCCGGAATGGGGCATGCTGCCCATGCCCAAGAAGCTGCTGAAGATGGGCATCCGCGATATGCTGCGCCTGTCCGATGCCCGGATGTCCGGCACTTCCTACGGCGCCTGCGTGCTGCATGTCTCGCCCGAGAGCTATGTGGGCGGGCCGCTCGCGCTGCTGCGCACGGGCGATATCGTGACCATCGACGTGGATGCGCGCCGCATCGACATGGAGGTGAGCGACGAGGAACTCGCCGCCCGCCGCGCGGCCTGGGTGCCGCCGCCGAAGCGCTTCGAGCGCGGCTATGGCTGGATGTTCAGCCAGCATATCCAGCAGGCGCATATCGGCGCCGATTTTGACTTCCTGCGCACCGATTTCGGCGCGCCGGTCTCCGAACCCGTCATCTATTGAGGGCTGCGATGAACCCCGATACCCGCGCCAAGCTGAAGCGCGTCTCAACCGCCACGCTCGCCACCGCGCTGTTCAAGCGCGGCCTGCGCAACCAGATGATCCAGGCCGTGCAGCCGCTGCGCACCTTCGGGGGCGAGAGCATGGTGGGCCCCGCCTTCACCCTGCGCTACATCCCCGCGCGTGAGGATCTGAACACGCTGGACGCATTCCGCGACCCCGCCCACCCCCAGCGCCTGGGGGTGGAGACCTGCCCCGCCGGCCATGTGATGGTGATGGACAGCCGCAAGGATGCACGCGCGGCCAGTGCCGGCGGCATCCTCGTCACCCGGCTGATGGCGCGCGGCGTGGAGGGGGTCGTCACCGATGGCGGCTTCCGCGACAGCGCCGAGATCGCGACGCTCGACATCTGGGCCTTCCACACCCGCCCCTCCGCGCCCACCAACCTGACGCTGAACCATGCCATCGCGCTGAATGAGCCCATCGCCTGCGGCGATGCCCCGGTGTTCCCGGGCGACATCATCGTGGGTGACGCGGATGGCTGCATCGTGCTGCCGGCCCATCTGGCGGATGAGCTGGCGGAGGAAGCGACCCAGATGACCGCCTATGAGGATTTCGCGACCGAGCGCGTCCGGGCGGGCCATTCCATCCGCGGCCTTTATCCGGCGACAGACCCGGCCAATCTGGAGCTGTTCACGGAGTGGCGCCAGGCTAACGGCCGCTGAACGGCGGATTGCCTACTATCAATATACCTCCCCTGGCATGGACCAGGGGAGTTCGGGCATCATTTGCCCATGAATCGTCGCCTGCTTCTGGCTGGCCTCCCTGCCATCATCGTCTCCCGACAGGGTCACGGCACGACCGGCCAATACACCACCTTTCGCAACCTGCGCCTGTGGCCGGGTGATGCGCAGGGCGTGAGCTGCCGCGCCCAGATCATGGTGGAACCGTCCGGCGGCATGTGCATGCGCATCCGCGTCCGTGATGTCGGCCAGATCGTCCTGCCCTCCTGGTACGGCAATGCCCGTGTGGTCGGCCGGCTGACGGCACGCGACCGGGAAGTGCTGCTCGTGAGCTTCGAGGGCAATCACGGCACCGGCGTTTCCCAGCGACTGGGCGCGCTGATCGGTATGGACAACACCCGGCAGCTGCGCGTGCTCGGCATCGAGACGCTGGAAGCCGAGGACAACCAGGTCTCCACCGCCAACCGCAGCACGCTGGGCGCGGTCACCGGCCAGCCGGGCGGCTTCGCGGTCAGCGTGGTGGTCCGCACGGATATCGAGCATCACGGCCGTCGCCAGCCCAGCCGCGTGGCGCGCTGGCGCACGGAGCTGCCCTGGGACGGCCAGGGCGTCATTCCCGCGCCCCCGCCGCCGCCGGGCGCGCAGGAGGAACATGCGCGCGTGGACCGGACGCGCGCGGCGGTCGCCGACTGGCTGGCCGAAGCGCCGCGAACAGACCTGCGGGAAGCCCCCTTCGAGGAGTGGGGGCTGTGGAATGTCGGGCTGATCGAGCAGCCCGCCTAGTCGGGGCCTAGCCCAGCAGCAGCACGACCCCAGCGAGGGCCGCCGCCCCACCCGCGACGCGCAGGGCGGCGGGCCGCAGGCGGCCGGCCAGCACGCCCAGGCCATGCAGCAGCGCGGTGGCCGCCAGGAAGCCCGCCGCATAGGCCAGGCCACCGGCATTCTCCGGGATCTCGGCGCCATGGGCATGGCCGTGGAACAGGGCGAACAGGCCGGCAAGCCCCATCGCGACCGCAAGCGGCGCGCGCAGGCCGAAGGCCACGGCCGCCCCCAGCACGATCACCGACAGCGCGATCCCGGCCTCGACGAAGGGCAAGGCCACGCCCGCGGCACCCATCACGCCGCCCAGCGCCATCACCAGCAGGAAGCTCGCGGGCACGAGCCACAGCGCGCGGCCCGAAAGCTGGGCCGCCATCACGCCTACCAGCACCATGGCCAGCACATGATCCAGGCCGAGAAGCGGATGGGCCAGCCCGTGCACCAGGCCATCGGCACCGTGGCCCGGATGGGCCAGCGCCATGCCCGGCAGCATCGCCGCCATCACCACCGCCGCCCGCATGATGCCGATCATGGTCATTCCCCGCTCTGGATTCCGTGCGCAGCATGGCACGGCCTTTCGGGCGCAGGAACAGCGTCGGCGGCGCGCTTACCCGAACAGGAAGTCGGAAACGCCCAGATTTGCGCCAAAAACCAGCACGACATCGCTGCCATGGTTGACCTGGGTGTTCCCGTTCGCGTGGGTCAGCGACAGATCCGCCCAGCCGATGCCGCTGCCGCGGAAATCGAGCTTCGCGCCGGCGGCCTGGTCGAAGCCCGCCACCTGGTCCGTGCCCCAGCCGGCTGCCGCGTAAACGACGCGGTCCGCGCCGCCGTAGCAGTAGATGGTGTCGTCGCCCGTGCCGCCCGTCAGCACATCGCCATAGGCACTGCCGTACAGGGTGTCATTGCCGGCCCCGCCGTCCAGCCGGCTGGCGACGGCATCGCCCACCAGCACATTGTCCAGCGCATTGCCGGTCAGCCGATTGGCGGCGCCTGACAGGTTGCCGCGCTCCACATTGGCCGCCAGGGTGAAGGCGGTGTTGGCGGCCAATCCGACCCAGACCGTGTCATAGCCCTCACCGGCGTTCTCGATGATCGTCACCCCGGCATCGAGCACCACGTAATGGTCGTTGCCGGCGCCGCCGACCATGGTGTCGGCACCGCCCTGGCCACGCATGATGTCGTCACCCGCGCCGCCCTCCAGCCGGTCCGCCTGGGCGCTGCCCCACAGCACGTCGTCGCCCCCGCCGCCCTTCAGCGTGCTGCCCAGCAGCGGGTTGGCCACGATCTGCTCGGCATCATTGCTGCCGGTCACGCGGGTCGCATTGCCGGCCAGGCGGATGATCTCGACCCCCATGGAGCCGGAGATGCCGAGCAGACGCGCAAGGCTGAGCCCCGTCGCGGTGGTCCAGTCATTGACCGTGACCCAGGCGGTGTCGATGCCCTCGCCCGCCTTCTCGACGATGGTCGTGTCCAGCGTGTCGACCACGAACTGGTCATTGCCGGTGCCGCCCGTGAAGGTGCCCCCGCCGCCCTGGCCCCGGATGATGTCGTCGCCCGCGCCGCCATCCATGGTGTTGCCGAGGGCGCTGCCCCACAGCACATCCGCGCCGTCACCGCCCGTGAGGGTGGAGGAGGTCGACGCATTGGCCACGATCTGCACGCCGGTATTGCCGCCGTGAACGGACGAGCCCGCGCCGGAAAGGCGGATGATCTCGATGTTGTCGCCCAGCGTCACGAGGCCGGAGGCGGTGACCCAGACGGTATCGGTGCCGCCACCCGCGGCCTCGGTCACGGTGTCGCCCACGTTATCGACCACATACTGGTCGTCGCCGCGCCCGCCGGCCATGGAATCCCGACCCGCGCCGCCGTTCAGCATATTCGCCGCGTCATTGCCGATCAGCACATCGTCGCCCGCGCCGCCCAGCGCGTTCTCGATGACGGCCCCGAAGGCGATGGCCAGGTTGTCCCGCCCGTCATAGGTGGGCGTCGGCACGGCCGTTGCCCAGGACGGGATCTCAAGCCGCAGCTGCTCCGTGGTGACGCGGATGCCGATGGAGCTGAACGCCCCGGGCGTCAGGTCGATGATGGAGGCCAGGTCCTGGTTGGAGGCATCGATCGTGTCGTTGCCGCCGCCGTCCCAGATGGTGCCCAGCATGCGCGGATGTGCGGCCCAGCTGTAGGTGGTGTTGCCCGCCTGCCAGCTCATGTTGGCGCCGTACAGGTACTGCATCGCCGCGATGTCATAGAGCATCGGCGTGCTGGCCTGGACGTCGTAGCTCGTCCAGGAATAGGTGCCGTTGCCGTTGTCCACCACATCCACCGTCTGGCGGTTGGGGGCATCCTCATAGGCCATGACGGAATAGGTGGTGGTGTCCGTCGCATCGGGCAGCGTCACCGGCCCGTCGAAGGGGTGCTTCAGGCCCAGGGCGTGGCCGATCTCATGCAGCACAACCTCATAGCCGATGCTGCCCGGCGTCATCACCGCGTTCTGGGCCAGGTTCGCGATGTAGACATCGCCAGCCACCGCCAGCGGGGTCGTGCTCAGGATCGTGCCGTTGCCGTCATATGAGTAGGTGAAGCCGGGATAATAGGCGTAGCCCGCGCTGCCGCCCTGGTCATCGCGCGCGAAGCGGATCGTGGCCTGGCTGGAATCGACCTCGGTGAAGGTGATGTTGGCGACGCCTGCCCAACTGGCCAGGGCGAGGCGCGCGCCGGCTTTCTGGGCATCGGTGAAGGCGTGGAAGCCGGTGTGGTTGGCGGCATCGGGCGCGCCTTCGGGCTGGAACCCGAAGGTCAGGCTGACGGCCGTGCCGATGCCCGCAGGGTTCTTGAGGTTGCTGCCAATGGCGGAGGTGAAATTCCAGCGGGCTGCGGGATCCAGGGTAATCGCCAGGAGTGCCTGCAGGTCTTGGGGGCTCGGGCTCGTCATGGCGCCCGTCTAGCCGAGGACCATCCCTACAACCATAGAAACATCGCAATATTGAGACAATATCCAACAATCAATCCGGATTCAGATTGGCTATGACAACCTCTCGCAACTCTCGGTCTTCTAACTCACGGGAAGTTTCAACCTTAATGCGAAAAATCGGGTCCAATCCACTACGGGGAAGGTAGCTGCGACCGGGGTCGGCGATGAGCACAACCGCCCCATGCCCGGCCATCCGCCGTAGCCACGGCAAAATGTGTCCGGTCATTGGCGCCTCGTAACAGACATCGCCCGCCATGATCACATCCCAGCGGCAGGCGCTGCCGACCACATCCTCGGCCAGCGCCGTCACCTCCACGCCATTGGCGCGCGCGTTCAGCGCGGTGGCGGCCGTGGCCAGCGGGTCGATCTCGCTGGCCTCGACGTGGGCGGCACCGGCCATGGCGGCGGCGATCGCCCCGATGCCGCAGCCGGAGGCGAAATCCAGCACCCGCTTGCCCGCGACCAGCGAGGGATCGTCCAGCAGCATGCGCGCCAGCGCCAGCCCGCCCGGCCAGGCGAAGGCCCAGAAGGGCGGCTCTATGTTGTTCTCGGCAAGCCAGGCCTCCGTGGCCTGCCAGATGGGCGTGATCTCGCTGGCCAGTTGCAGCGTGATCTCGGGCACCAGCGTGTCACGGCCGGGGGCCGTGTTGGCGAGGATGAACTCCTCCGCGTTCAGGGCGGGTGCGCTCACAGCCGCCCGATCAGAACGGCCAGCGTGATCAGCAGCCCCACATCACGGTTGAGCTTGAACAGCGCCAGGCACAGGGCCGGGTTGTCGATGTCCACCCGCACCACCTGCCAGCCCAGCAGCAGCGCCGCCGGGATCAGCGCGGGCGCATAGAGCCAGGACAGACCGCCCGCCCAGCCAGCCAGGCACAGCAGCAGCATGACCATGGAGTAGCAGACGATGAGGAACGGCCGCGTCGTATGCTCGAACCGCCGCGCGGTGGAGCGGATGCCCACCTGGGCATCGTCCTCGCGGTCCTGATGGGCATAGATCGTGTCGTAGCCCAGGATCCAGAAGAAGGCCGCCGCATGCAGCAGGAAGGGCGCCCAGCCATAGGTGCCGGCAGCCGCCGCATAGCCCAGCGTGGCGCCCCAGCCGAAGGTCACGCCCAGCACCGCCTGGGGGTAGTCCGTCACGCGCTTGGCCAGCGGATACACCACCACGGGGCCCAGCGACGCCACGCCCAGCCAGATGGACAGCCAGTTGAGCTGCGTGAGGATGGCAAGCCCGATCAGCCCCAGCACCGCCAGGAACACCAGCGCCTGCATGACCGAGACCTCGCCCGAGGCCAGCGGGCGGCCGCGCGTGCGCTCCACCTGGCGATCCAGCTCGCGGTCCCACAGATCGTTCACCACGCAGCCCGCGCCGCGCATGATGGTGGCACCCACCGCGAACAGGAAGCCCAGCCACAGCGCCTGCCCCAGCGAATGCGCGGCGAGCGCGATGCCCCACCAGCCCGGCAGCAGCAGCAGCCACACGCCGATCGGCCGGTCCAGCCGCATGAGATTGGCATAGGGTCTGGCCGGCGCGGGCAGCCGCGCCATCAGGTCCCAGCGGATATCGGTCCAGCCTTGCATGAGGACGATGAATCCGTGATGGGTGGCCGCGTGTCCATACCCCGCCTTCATACCGACGCCGCCCTGGCCCCCGGCGCCGAGATCGCCCTGACCCCCGCCCAGGCGCATCACCTGGGCGTGCTGCGCCGTGGCCCGGGGGATGCGCTGCATGCCTTCAACAGCCGCGACGGCGAATGGGCCGCCGAGCTGACGGCGCTGCGCAAGGACAAGGGCGCCTTCCGCCTGGGTGAGCGCCTGCGTGCCCCCGCCGCGGAGCCCGGCCCCACCCTGATCGTGGCCGCCCTGAAGCGCGAACCCATGGACTGGCTGGTGGAGAAGGCGACGGAGCTCGGCGTCTCGCGCATCCAGCCCGTGATCACGCGCCGCACGGTGGCCAGCCACGCGAACACCGAGCGCCTGAGCGCCATCGCGCGCGCCGCCGCCGAGCAGTGCGAGCGGCTGTCCGTGCCGGTGGTGAACGACACCCTGCCCCTGCATGCCGTGGTCGACGCCTGGCGGGGCGGGCGCATCCTGGTCGCGGCCGAACGGCGCGAATCCGATTCCATCGCCAGGCTCGCCTCTGGCTGTGAAGCCCTGCTCATAGGCCCTGAAGGTGGCTTCATGGCAGCGGAACTTGACGACCTTGCGCGGCGCCCCATTGTATCGCTGTGTCGCCTCGGTCCCCGCATTCTTCGGGCCGAGACGGCAGCGGTAGCGGGGCTGGCGGCGCTTCAGGCGCTGGCCGGGGACTGGGCCGGCCAGTAGGTCAAATCAGTAGTTCAAGTCAGTCGTTCAACGTCGTTGCGGGAAGCCAGTCATGTCCAACCCCGGTGAAGCCGATCCGAGGCCGATAGAGGGTGCGCGCCAGCTCGCCGAATGGTTCGCCGCCGGCGAGAAGCCGAAAAGCGCCTGGACCATCGGCACGGAGCACGAGAAGTTCGGCTTCCGCCGCGCGGACCTCACGCCCCCCGCCTACGCGCCCCAGGGTATCGAGGCGATCCTGCACGGGCTGATGGGCCTGGGCTGGGCGCCCATCGAGGACCAGGGCAAGGTCATCGGCCTGAAGCGCGACGGCGCCTCCGTCAGCCTGGAGCCCGGCGGGCAGCTGGAACTCTCGGGCGGGATGATGCCCGACCTCCATGCCGCCTGGGACGAGCTGCGCGACCACCTGCGGGAAGTGCACCAGGTCTCGGGCCCGCTCGACATCGGCTTCTCGCCGCTCGGTTTCCATCCGCTGGTGACGCGCGAGCAGATGCCGTGGATGCCCAAGTCGCGCTACGCCATCATGCGCCGCTACATGCCGCTGAAGGGCAAGCTCGGCCTGGACATGATGCTGCGCACCTGCACGGTGCAGGTGAACCTCGATTTCGGCACCGAGGCCGACATGGCCGAGAAGCTTCGGCTGTCGCTCGCCTTGCAGCCCGTCGCCACCGCCCTGTTCGCCAATTCCCCCTTCGTCGAGGGCAAGCCCACCGGCCTCGTCTCCAACCGGGCCAATGTCTGGACCGACACCGACCCCGACCGCACCGGCATCCCGGCCTGCGTGTTTGAGCCGAGCTTCGGCTTCGAGCGCTTCGTGCAGTATGTGCTGGATGTGCCGATGTATTTCGTCGCGCGCGAAGGCAGGCTGATCGACGTGGCGGGCCAGAGCTTCCGCGACTTCATGGCCGGCAGGCTGCCGGGCCTGCCCGGCGAGGTCGCGACCATGGGCGACTGGGCCGACCATGTGACGACCGTGTTCAGCGATGTGCGCCTCAAGCGCTTCCTGGAGATGCGCGGTTCCGACGCGGGCTCGCCCGCCATGCTGCAGGCCCAGCCCGCGCTGTGGGTCGGCCTGATCTATGACGACGCGGCCCAGAAGGCCGCAGCCGCCCTGACGCGCGACTGGACGCTGGAGGAAGTGCGCCAGCTGCGGCTGGATGCGCCGAAGACCGGATTGCAGGCCCGCATCAAGGGCCGCAGCGTGCGGGAAGTGGCGGCCGATGTGCTGGCCATCGCGCGGGACGGGCTGAAGGCGCGCGGCCTGGGCGAGGATGTCTATCTGGCGCCGCTGGATGAGATCGTGGCCAGCGGCAAGACCCAGGCCGACCGGATGCTGGATCTGTATCACGGGGCCTGGAAGGGCGATGCCGGGAAGGCGCTGACGGCGACAGAGATTTGAGGGTTCTTCTTTTTCTGTAGAAAAAGAAGCAAAAGGACTTTTGCGAGTTGGGGGCGCCCCAAATGGCAAAGTGCGCCCCTGACTAAGTCACTTCCTCACCCAGCTCACCGTCACATCCCCATTCACAAAGGTCTGGCACGCCATCCGGTATCCGGCGTCCAGGTCCTCCTGCGTCAGGTGCTTCAGCTCCTTGGGCTTTACCTTATCGGCGTGTTCCAGCCCGGCATCGATGTGGCAGCGGCAGGTGCCGCACAGCCCACCCCCGCATTTGAAGGGAATGCCCCCCTTCTCCCGCAGCGACACGCGCAGCAGGTTGGCGCCCTTGTCGGCCTGGACCGCCTTGTTGTCGTTGGTCGCGAAGGTGACGGTGATCCGCTCGACGGCTGCCTCCATCAGGCGGCCACGGCCTTCAGCTCGACCGGCATGTTGCCATAGGTCGTAAGCGTGCGGAGCTCCTTGCGGGCATCCTCGATCGTGTCGAAGCTTTCCAGGAACTTGGTGGGCACGGAGTTCACCGGCCCGCTTTCGTCCACGATGCGCACGCGGCTCGCGGCAGACAGCTCCGCGATGACGAAATGCGCGCGGATGTTCCCGCAGAACACATAGTCCCAGGCCTCGACGGGCGTCAGGCCCGGGCCGGGCTCCGTGTGGAACTGGCCGGGCTTGCTGGTCAGGATCACGAACATGGCGCGCTCATTCCTGCTCGATGGTCAGGTCATGCGTCAGCCAGAGCTGGCACATCAGCCGGTACCCCTCGTCGAGCTTGGCGCCCAGGCGCTCACGCTCCTTCCAGTTGGGTTCGGGCAGGTGCTCGGCGCCGGCGATGACGCGGGACGTGCATTTGGTGCATTTGCCCATGCCGCACCCGTATTTCAGGTGCGGGAAAGGGAACTTCTTGATGCCGGCACGCACGACGAGGTTCGCATTGTCGGGAACCTCGCCGCTGTGCTGCTCACCGGCACGGACGACCGTGATCTGCGGCAAGCGGGTTCAGGCCGCCTGCGCCACGGTGCCGGCCTCGGGCTCCACGTAATCGCGATACAGCGCGTTGGTGTAGAGCAGGCGCATCTCGGCGCCGATCTCGCAGATGCGCAGGCACTTCTGCTGCAGTTCCACCGTATCGGCGTGTTCGAGCACGATCTGGTAGCCGCGCTCGCCATGGATCTCGTCGGAGACGATGTGCAGGTCGAAGAACTCGACTTCCTCATCGGTGAAGCCGTACTTCTCACGCAGGGTCGGCGTCTGCTTGCGGTAGATACTGGGCACCTGGCTTTCGAGGCCGACGACCAGCCCGGCCACCGCCACGATCGGGTGCTCGCGCTGGGCCACGGTATAGCACCAGGCCTGCAGGGCGCGGGTGGTGGCGGACATGTTGTCGGGGTTGGTGACGCGTTCGCGGGTGGTGCCGCAGCACTCGGCGAAGCGGATCAGCAGATCGGTGTGGCGCGTGCCCCCGATCTCCTCCTCATACATGTTGGCCAGCAGGAAGTCCTTCGCCTCCAGGTATTCATGCGGCATGCGCGCATAGACCAGGGCCAGGTATTCCGCGAAGGGGCCGACATAGTGGTAGTGGTTCTCGGCCCAGCGGGCGAGCTGCGGGCGGGTCAGCGTGCCGGAGGCCCAGGCCTTGGAGAAGGGAGAGCCGTTCGCGCTCTTGCCCTTGATGGCGTTTTCGAGCGCGGTGCGGAACTCGTCGGGGTTCATCAATTCGGGCATGGCCTGGCTCCGGCTGGCTGGTGTCTGGCCAAACGGTATACAATCGACGAACCCAACGCAAGCAAGAAACCCCAGCCGCATTCCGGCGTTGCGTATCATATATTTCTTGGGCATGATCTTGCGTAAGCAGCAATCAGGTTACTGATCATGCTCCAGAAAACCATGACAATTCTCGCGAACATTCCCCCCGGGACACATCTGCCTGAGGGCGAGGACTGCTTCGACGAAGATGAGATCGCCCAGATCGGCCAGCTTCTTGCACGGCTGGTCTACGCGCCGTCGGGCCTGCGAAAAAAATTACAGTCTTATGGCGTCACGCTGACGCGCAGTGATTTCTACTCCGAGATTCCGACAATCGAGGACTTGGAACAATCCGCCTCCAGGGCCCGCCCTTTGAAATTGGATGGCCTGTTTCCGGCCCCGGCGATCATGAGGGCGTTTCTGACCGAGCTGGACGGATATGCTGCCGATTTCCGGCCGCCGATGGTCAGCGACGATCCGCATCGCTTCGCCTGGCAGAATGGATCCTTCACGTTCAGCGACGCCCTCGCCTATTACGCGATGATCCGCCGGTATCGGCCGCGGACCGTCCTCGAACTCGGCTCCGGCATGTCCACCCTCGTGGCGATGGAGGCCCTGAAGGCCAATGGCGAGGGCAGGCTGATCTGTGTCGAGCCCTTCCCGAGCGACATGCTGCGCATGCTGCCCGGCATCACCCTCATGACGCATAAGGCCCAGGAACTGGATGACGATTTCCTCAACCGCCACCTGACGGCGGGCGACATCCTGTTCATCGACACGACCCATACCGTGCGGCATGAATCGGATTGCCTGCACATCTATCTGCGCCTGCTGCCCAAACTCACCTGCGCCACCTATGTCCACGCGCACGACATCTTCCTGCCCGACGGGCTGCCGCTGCATCTGATGCGTGACCACCAGATCTTCTGGAACGAGCAGTACCTGCTCTATGCGCTGCTGCTGGAAAATCCGGATACCCGGATCCTCTACGGCAGCGCCTGGCACACCCGGCACAATCGGCAGGGGCTGGAGGCCTTCATGCGCGGGCGCTTCGCCCCCGGCGGGGCCAGCTTCTGGTTCAGCCGCACCCCCGGCAAGCCCGGCTGAAGCGGGCCGGGTGGCGTAACACCACCCGGCCGCCCATCCCTCAGGCTGCCATCCCGGGGGCCGCGGCCAGGGCCTCGCGATATTCCGCCCCCATGCGCGCGCACAGCTCACCCATCGACGGCACATCCCGGATGGCGCCAACCCCCTGCCCGGCCGACCAGATGTTCTTCCAGGGGCGCTTGTCGTGGTCGCCCACATGCTCGCTCTTGGCGTCGGGCAGTTCATCGGGGTTCAGCCCCGCGGCCTCGATGCTGGCGCGCAGGAAGTTGCCGTGCACGCCGCTGATGGCCGGGGTGTAGACGATGTCCGCGGCGCGGGCCGCCAGCACCATCTGCTTGTGCTCCTCGGGCGCCATGCTTTCCTTCACGGCGATGAAGCGCGTGCCGATATAGGCCGCATCCGCGCCCAGCAGACGCGCCGCCGCGATCTGGTTGCCGGTGGAGATCGCGCCGCCCAGCAGCAGCGGCCCCTGCCACAGCTGCCGAAGCTCCGGCACCAGCGCGAAGGCGCTGATCTTGCCCGCATGCCCGCCCGCGCCGGCGGAGACCGCGATCAGCCCGTCCACCCCGGCCTCGATCGCCTTCTCGGCGTGGCGGCGCGTGGTCACGTCATGGAACACCAGCCCGCCATAGCCCTGGATCGCCTTGATCAGGTCAGGCCGCAGGCCCAGCGACGTGATGATGAGCGGCACCTTGTACTTGATGGTGGTGGCCAGGTCCGGCTCCAGCCGCGCATTGGAGCGGTGCACGATCAGGTTCACGCCGAAAGGCGCGGCCCCGGCCGGCAGGCGGCCCGTGATCTCGGCCAGCCACGCGTCATAGCCTTCGGGCGTGCGCTGGTTCAGTGCGGGAAAGGTGCCGACCACCCCCGCCTTGCAGGCTTCCACCACATAGTCCGGCCCCGAGACCAGGAACTGCGGCGCAGCGACCACGGGCACGGACAGACGGCCCTGCCAGCTTTGCGGAAGTGGCATGTTTCCAACCCTTTGCGTTATGTGGGGCAAAGCCTAGCCCGTCGTTTTTGTGTTGCCTAGCGAAACGCATCTGCCACACTCGGCATCGGAGGAGACAAGCATGAAGCCCAAGCCGGGCCGCACGGCGGATGACGCGATCTCGCGTTCCGCCGTTCCGCTGCTGGATGACGAGGACGGGATCGGCGCGGCCCATGCCGAGGACCGGCGCTTCGTCTGGGCCCTCGCACGGGGGCTCGAAATCCTGCGTGCCTTCGGGCCCGAGCATACCGCCCTCAGCGTCGGGCGCCTCTCGACCATGACGGGCATGGCCAAGCCCACCGTCTCGCGCCTCACGCACACGCTGGCCGCCCTCGGCTATCTGCGGGTGGTGGATAAGCGCGGGCATTACGCGCCCACGCCCGCGGTGCTGACGCTGGGCTATCCCGTGCTGTCGGCCCTGAAGGTGCAGGATGCGGCGGCCGCCCCCATGCAGGAAATGGCCGAGGCCACCGGCTGCCTGGTCGGCATGGCGGCGCGTGATCGTCTGTCCATGGTCTTTGCCCAATGCGCGCCGCCGCCCTGGCTGGCCACGCTGCGGCTGGGCACCGGAAGCCGGGTGCCCATGGCGACAAGTGCGCTGGGCCGCGCCTTCCTGGCCGGGCTGGGCGAGGTGGAGCGCGACTTCCTGTTCGGCCGACTGGCCCTGCGCCATGGGGTGGAGTGGGAGGCCCTGGGCCCGCGCGTGGCCGACGGCATCGCCCAGGTCTCGGCGCGCGGCTTCTGCATCGTGGACGGCGAATGGCAGCGCGACGTGCGCACGGCAGCTTGCCCGCTGGTCACAGCCCATGGGGTGATGGCGCTGATGGCCGGCGCCCCCGGCTACACCATCACCAACGAAACACTGGAAAACGAGGTGGGGCCGCGGCTGGTCGCCTTGGCCGCGAAGCTCTCACCCCTGATCGGGAGTTAGCGATGACCCTGCAGCGCCACGCGCCAAGCTTTCCATCCCTCGCGATCCGGGCCTTCACCCGACACGCCGGGGCCCTGGCATTCGAGGACGGTCGCGGCGGGGTATCGCATGGTGCCGTGCTGGAACTGCTCGGCCGCTTCCAGGCGGTGCTCGCGGCGCGCGGCATCGGGCGCGGGCAGCGTGTGGCGCTGCTTTCGGCCAATCGCTGGGAAAGCTGGGTGGCGGGGCTTGCCGCCCAGGCGCTGGGCGCCGCCACCACATGGCTGCACCCGATGGGCGCGCTGGACGCCCATGTGTTCCAGATCGAGGATTCCGAGGCCGCCGCGCTGATCATCGACGCCGACGCCTTCGGCGCGCGCGGCGGCGAGATCGCGGCGCGCCTGCCGGGGCTGGACGTGCTGACGCTGGGGCGCGCGGAATACGGCGCGCCGCTGCTGCCATTGGCCGAGGCCACCGGCAGCCGCACGGCGCGCGACCTCTCGCGCCCCGACGACATCGCGGCGCTGAACTATACCGGCGGCACCACCGGCCGCCCCAAGGGCGTGCTGCGCGACAGCGCGGCGCTTTCTGCCATGGCGCTGACGATCGGCGAGGCCTTCGAGCTGCCCGCCACCCCGCGCTACCTGGCGGCCGCGCCCATCAGCCATGTCAGCGGCACCAACCTGGTGCCGTGCTTCCTGCGCGGCGGCTCGGCGCATCTGCTGCCGGCTTTCGACCCCGAGGAGCTGCTTTCCACCATCCAGCGCGCGCGGATCAACTTCACCCTGACCGTGCCCACCATGATTTATCGCCTGCTGGACGACCCGGCGCTGGAGCGGTTCGACACCTCCTCGCTGGAGCTGCTGCTGTACGGCGCCTCGCCCATGGCGCCGAGCCGGCTGGCCGAGGCGCTGGAGCGCATCGGGCCGGTGTTCTCCCAGCTGTATGGCCAGAGCGAGTGCTACCCCATCGCCGCCCTGCCCCGCGCCGACCACGACCCGTCGCGGCCCGAGCTGCTGACCGCCTGCGGCTTTCCCACCGCCTCGGCCCAGGTCGCGCTGCTGGACGATGCGGGCCAGGAGGTCGCGCCCGGCGAGGCCGGCGAGATCTGCGTGCGAAGCCCCATCGTGATGC
This sequence comes from Rhodovarius crocodyli, assembly GCF_004005855.1. Taxonomy (GTDB): domain Bacteria; phylum Pseudomonadota; class Alphaproteobacteria; order Acetobacterales; family Acetobacteraceae; genus Rhodovarius; species Rhodovarius crocodyli. Next base: position 53,414 of record NZ_SACL01000004.1, on the reverse strand, counting down.
AGGCCTATTGGAAGCAGCCCGCCGCGACCGAGGAAGCCTTCGCGCATGGCTGGCTGCACACGGGCGACATCGCGCGGCAGGACGAACAGGGGCGGCTTTATATCGTGGACCGCAAGAAGGACATGGTCGTGACCGGCGGCTTCAACGTCTATCCGCGCGAGGTCGAGGACGTGCTGGCCACCCACCCCGCCGTGGCGCTCGCCGCCGTGGTGGGCGTGCCCGACACCCGCTGGGGAGAGGCGGTGAAGGCCTTCATCGTGCTGAAGCCCGGCGCCGAGGTCGCGGCCCAGGACCTGACGGCGCTGGTGCGCGATGCCAAGGGCGCGGTGCATGCGCCCAAGCAGGTGGAATTCGCCGCCAGCCTGCCGCTGACGCCGCTCGGCAAGCTGGACAAGAAGGCGCTGCGGGCAGCGGCCTGGGCGGGGCAGGCGCGCGGGGTGGCCTAGCCCTCCTCGTCCTCATCCGCATCCCGCAACGGCGCGATGCTGGGCGGGATAGGCAGGCTGGGCGCCGTGCCCAGGGGCACCGCCGGCACTTCCGCCTCCGGCTCGCGCCGGGGCGTCATGCGGTTCCAGGCATCCAGCGCCGCGATCTTGTAGGCCTCGGCCAGCGTCGGATAATTGAAGGTGTTGTCGATGAAGTAGTCCAGCGTGCCGCCCAGGTTCAGCACCGCCTGGCCGATATGCACCAGCTCCGTCGCGCCCTCGCCCACGATGTGCACGCCCAGCAGCCGCCGCGTCTCGATCGAGAAGATCATCTTCAGCAGGCCGCCGTTGAGGCCCATGATATGCCCGCGCGAGGTCTCCCGCAGGCGCGCGATGCCGCATTCATACGGCGTGCCGGTCTTGCGGACCTCCTCCTCGTTCATGCCCACGGTCGAGATCTCGGGCACCGAGTAGATGCCGTAGGGGAAGAAGGTGGGGGCAGCCGGCAGCGGCTGCTCGCAGGCGTGGCAGGCAGCCACGCGTCCCTGCTCCATCGACATCGAGGCCAGGGACGGGAAGCCGATCACGTCGCCCGTGGCATAGATATGCGGGATCTTGGTCTGGAAGGTGCTGGGGTTCACCGTCAGGCGCCCGCGGTCATCGGCGCTGAGGCCCGCATGCTGCAGGTCCAGCGTATCGGTGGCGCCGACCCGGCCCGCCGCGAACAGCAGCATCTCCGAGCGCACGCGCCGCCCGCCATCCAGGATCGCGACCGGCTGGCCGTTCTCGAACTGGATGTTCTCCACCTTGGAGCCCATGCGGAAGCCCATGCCCCGGTCACGCAGCTGATGCACGAAATCATCCACCAGCTCCTGGTCGATGAAATCCAGGAACCGCTCGCGCGGCTCCACCAGCGTCACGCGCACATCCAGCGCCGAGAAGATGGTGGCGTATTCCATGCCGATGACGCCGGCGCCCACGACGGTCAGCGAGCGCGGCACCTTCTTCAGCTCCAGCAGCTCGTCGCTGTCGACCACCGTCTCGCCGTTGAAGGGGATATGGGCCGGGCGCAGCGGGCGGGTGCCGACGGCCACGCAGATGCGCGACGCCTCGATGATGCGGGTCTCGCCCGCCTCCAGCTGCACCTCGATGCGGTTCGGGTCCAGGAAGCGCGCGAGGCCGCGCAGCACATGCACGCGGTTGCGGGCGAACTGGTGGTCGAGCGTCTCGACCTCATGCTCCAGCGTCTTGTGCAGGCGCGACATCAGGTCGCCCGCGCCGATATCGGGCTTCACCCGATAGCCGAGGCCGTAGAAGCCGCGCTCACGCCAGCCGGTCAGGTTCAGCACCGTCTCGCGCAATGTCTTGGAGGGGATGGTGCCCGTATGGACCGAGACGCCGCCGACGCGCCGCCCCTTCTCGATCACCAGCACGGAACGCCCGAACTTGGAGGCCTGCACCGCGGCCCGCCGACCCGAAGGTCCGCTGCCGATCACCACGAAGTCATAGCGCATCCGCAAAGCTGCCTCGTTCTGCTCGGGCGACCTAGAGTGCCCCGGAGCGTCTCTTGTCAAGTCTGGTAGTGCAGTGCGGCATGCCGGCGCTCCAACCCGGCATGATAGGCGGACAGGTACGGGCCGACCCTGCCCATCAGCGATCCGCCGAGGCGCGGGTTGAGTTCGAACACCAGGGGCACGCCGTCCCGGACACGGTAATCGAAGCAGCAGGTGCCGTCGGTGAAGCCCACGGCGCGCAGAATGCGCCGGAAACAGGCCAGATGCGGCACCGGCCCGACCATCCATTCCGACGCAATCTCACCCACATGCATGCCCTTCACATGCGGCCCGGGGGGCATGTCGTAGCGGATCGTCGCCTCGAACAGGATCTCGCCGCCGCGCAGCAGCAGATGGGTCGCCCATTCCTCGACACCAGGCACATAGCACTGGAGGAACTCCTCCATCGGGTCGATGGGCAGCTCAGGGGGCGCGGTGAGGATCCGCGAATGCTCGCCCCAGGCGTCGCGGCGCCGCTTGAGAATGACCGGATACGCCGAGGGCGCATCCAATATCGGAGGGGCCAGCATCGGGGGGATATGCGCGCCGAGCCCGGCCTCGGTCACCGCCCGGTTGAAGGCGTATTTGTCGTGGCACAGCGCCTGCGCCGATGCGCTCGTGAACAGCGCATTCGGCGCGGCCCGGCGTTCCAGGATGGGCTGGTCATGCAAGGTCAGCGGAACGACGATGTCGAAGGCGGCCAGATCCACGGTATCGAGCGGCGCCATCGTGGCCGCCCAGCCGGCGCGTGCCGCCCCCTCGCTCAGCCGGGCCTCCCATTCCGCCCGCATCCCGAAGAGGACACGCTTCACGGCTCAGCGACCATAGGCTTCCTGATACAGCGCGATGATCTCGTCCGCGTCAGGCACGCGCGGGTTGTTGCCGGGGCTGCCGCTGGCCAGCGCCTGGCTGGCCATGGTCGGCAGCAGCCGGTTCCATGTATCCGGGTCGATGCCATGCGCCGCGGGCGTGGGGACGTTCAGTTCGGCGTTCAGCGCCGACAGTTCCTCCAGCAGCTTGGCGCCCGCCACCTGGTCGGCGTCGCCGGCGCCGGCACAGCCCATCAACCGCGCGGCCTGCGCATAGCGCGGCAGCGCGCTGGCCAGCGAGAAGCGCGTGACCGCGGGCAGCAGCATGGCGTTGGACAAGCCGTGCGGCACATGGAAATGCGCACCGATCGGGCGGCTCATGCCATGCACCAGCGCCACGGATGAATTGCTGAAGGCAAGGCCCGCCAGGGTGGCACCCAGCATCATCGCCTCCCGCGCCGCATGGTCATCCGGGCGATGATAGACGGCACGCAGGTTGGGCCCGATCACGCGCATCGCGCGCTCGGCGAACATGTCGGCCACGCCGTTGCGCTTCTGGGAGACATAGGCCTCCAGCGCATGGGTGAAGCTGTCGATGCCGGTATCGGCGGTGGTGCGCGGGGGCACGGTCAGGGTCAGCTCGTAATCGACCACGGCCGCCAGCGGCAACGCGCCGAGCCCCGCGATCAGCATCTTCTCATCGGTCTCTGTGTCGGTGATGACGGTGAAGCGGGTGGCCTCGCTGCCGGTGCCGGCGGTGGTAGGCACGCAGATGACGGGGGCCGCCGCCATGTTGGCCGCATGCGGCACCTTCAGCGCGCGGATATGGGCGGGTGCCTGCGGGTGGGCCATCAGGGCGATGGCCTTGGCCGTGTCCATCGGGCTGCCGCCGCCGAAGCCGATCAGGCAGTCATAGTCGCCGGCGCCGAAGGCCGCGGCGCCCGCCATCACCACCGTGTCGGTCGGGTCGGGCACCGTCTCATGGAACAGGCCGGGGCGGATGCCGGCGGCCGCCAGCGGCGCCAGCAGCTTCTCGACCGTGCCGGAGGAGACCATCCAGGGGTCCGTCACCACCAGCGGGCGCGAGAGGCCGAGCCCGGCCAGCACCTCCGCCACACGGCCCACGGTACCGCCGCCGATCAGCAATTGGCGGGGGGACTGGATATTCTGGATCATGGCGCTTCCTTGGTTCTTGGCGCCAGCATCGCAGGGGCGGGGCGGCTACGCCAAGCCCCCGGCCATCTCGTCGGCCAGCACGGTTTCGATCAGCGCCTCCATGCCGCGCAGCGCGGCGGCGGCCGCGGCGCCGTCCATGACGCGGTGATCGAAGGAGATCACGGCATCCACCGCCCCATCCCCGCCGATCGGCCCGAAGCTGAGAAACACCGGCATGAGGCTGACCGTATCGAGGATGAGCGCCCCCTGCCCGCCCAGCGCCGAGATCACGAAGCTGCCGGCATAGCGGTGCAGCGGCAGGGCCGTCGCCATCGCCAGCCTCAGCGCCAGCCGCCGCAACGGCCAGGGCAGGCGCGCGAAGCGCAGCATCCGCCGCGTGGTCCTGTCATCGGCGGCGGTCTTGCTCTGCGCCAGCCGGGCGCCGATGGCGGCCAGGCTCTCGCCGCCCGGGTCGCGGATGCGCGCGCCGGTCAGCATGGCCTCGCCCTCATGCTGCCGCTCGACCAGGATGCAGGCAGCGGCGCTGTTCACCTCCACCAGGCTGGGCCAGGGCAGCGAGACATGCATCTGCCGCAATACCGGGCGCTCCCGCGCCAGCAGGCCGAAGGCCTTGGCGAAGATGGCGGGCCAGGGCGGGCGGTCCGCGCAGGCCTCCCGCGCCGCCAGGGCGCGCGGCAGATGCAGCCGCGCCGTGATGATGCAGCGCGGCACGCTGAGCGACGCCCAGGAGATGTCGGCCATGAGCCGCCGCCCCGGCGAGAGGCGGAGCCAGCGCATCAGCCCGCCAGCGACCGGGCCGCCGAGGCCTCGGCATAGCGCGCGAGGCGCCGGCGCGCGGCCTCGCTGATATGCCCCTCATAGGCCGCGCCCATGGGCGGCAGCGTGTCGGCATGGTGGCAGGCGACACTGTGCGCGCCGCCGGTGGCGACGGGGTCCTGGCTGCGGCAGATCTCGGTCGCGAAGGGGCAGCGGGTATGGAAGTGGCAGCCCGGCGGCGGGTTCAGCGGGCTCGGCAGGTCGCCGCCCAGCGGCTTCACATGGCCCCGCCGCGCGGGGTCGGGGTGCGGGATGGCCGCCAGCAGCGCGCGCGTATAGGGATGGCGCGGGTTGGCGAACAGCTCGTTCGTCTGCGCGACCTCCACGATGCGGCCGAGATACATGACCGCGATGCGGTCGGCCATGTGCTTCACCACCGCCAGGTCATGGGCGATGAACAGGAAGGACAGGCCGAATCGCGCCTGCAGGTCCTTCAGCAGGTTCACCACCTGCGCCTGAATCGACACGTCCAGCGCCGAGACGGGTTCGTCGCACACCACGAGCTCCGGCTGCACGGCCAGCGCGCGGGCAATGCCGATGCGCTGGCGCTGCCCGCCCGAGAACTCATGCGGGTAGCGGGCCGCGTGATAGGGCGCGAGGCCCACCAGGCCCAGCAGTTCCTCCATCCGCTTGCGGCGTTCGGCCGGCGTGCCGATGCCGTGCACCTCCATGGGCTCCATGATGGCCTCACCCACGCGCAGGCGCGGGTTCAGGCTGGCATAGGGGTCCTGGAAGATGATCTGCGCGTTGCGGCGGAAACGGCGGAGCGCGCCGGGGGAAAGGGCCGTGATGTCCTCTCCGTTGAAGCGAACGGTCCCGCGTGAGCGTTCGATCAGCCGCAGCACCAGCCGGGCGGTGGTGGATTTGCCGCAGCCTGATTCGCCCACCAGCGCCAGCGTCTCGCCGCGCTCCAGGGTGAAGGACACACCGTCCACCGCCTTCACCGCGCCCTTGCCGGACGGGTAGTGCTTGGCGATGTCGACGACTTCCAGAAGATGGGTCACAGCGGCGCCTCCAGGCAGGCGGCGGCATGGTCGGGCGCGACCTCCCGCAGGGCGGGCGGGGCCTGGGTGCAGGCCTCGATGCTGAAGGGGCAGCGGGGGGCGAAGCGGCAGCCGGGCGGCCAGGCGAAGGGGGGCGGCACCGCGCCCTCGATGGCGGTCAGGCGGTCCTTCTCCTCGTCCACGCGCGGAATGGAACCGAGCAGGCCCAGCGTGTAGGGGTGTTGCGGATCGTCGAACAGCTCGGCCGAGCTGCTGCGCTCCACCACGCGGCCCGCATACATGACGGAGACACGGTCGGCCATTTCCGCGATCACGCCCAGATCATGGGTGATCAGGATGATGCCCATGCCGTTCTCGGCCTGAAGCTCGCGCAGAAGTTCCAGGATCTGCGCCTGCACGGTCACGTCGAGTGCGGTGGTGGGTTCGTCCGCGATCAGCAGCTTCGGCTTGCAGGCCAGCGCCATGGCGATCATCACGCGCTGGCGCATGCCGCCCGAGAGCTGGTGCGGGTATTCGTCGAAGCGCCGCGCGGCGGAAGGGATACGCACCCGGTCCAGCACCGCCACGGCCCGGTTGCGCAGCTCGGCGGCACTCAGCGAGGGCTCATGCGCGCGCATCGCCTCCGTGATCTGATAGCCGATGCTGTGGACCGGGTTGAGGCTCGTCATGGGCTCCTGGAAGATCATCGCGATCTCCCTGCCCCGCACCGCGCGCATCTGCCTGGCCGAGAGGTCGAGCAGATTGCGCCCTTCCAGCAGAACCTTGCCTTCCACCACCCGGCCGGGATGGGCCAGCAACTGCATGATGGAGAGCGACAGCACGGATTTGCCGCAGCCGCTCTCCCCCACGATGCCCAGGGTCTGGCCACGCTCGACGGCGATGGAGACGCCGTCGACGGCGCGCACCTCGCCCGCCGAGGTCTTGAAGGAAGTGACCAGATTCTCGACCGACAGCAGCGTCATGTCACAGCCACTTGTAGGTGGGCGGCGAGATCTTGTCGGTCGGCCGGTGTGCCCAGTCCTGCTGCGGCGCGTTCTGCACGGTGCGCTTCTGCGCCTCGGACAGGTTGGCGGCGGCGGCGGCGAAATCCATGGTCAGCACCTTGCCGTCGCCCACCACCTTCTGCCCGTCCACGTACACGTCCTTCACCGCACGATCGCCGGCGGCATAGATCAGCGCCCGCAGCGGGTCATAGTTGGGCTGCATGCGCGGGTGCGTGGCGTCCACCACCACGAAATCCGCGCGGCAGCCGACAGCCAGCTTGCCGATATCGTCACGGCCCAGCGCCCGCGCACCGCCGATGGTGGCGGCGTTGAAGATCTCGGTGGTGGTCGTCGTGCGCGGGTCGTTCGCCTGGGTGCGCGCCAGATAGGCCACCAGCCGCAGCTCATCGAGCATGTTGTGCGGATAGGTGTCGGTGCCGACACCCATGTTCACGCCGCTGCGGCGATAGCGCCCGAAATCCTTCATCGCGATGCCGCGCCGGGCGAACACGGTCGGACAGTGGGCCACCGTGGTGCCCGTGTCGGCCAGGATATCGATGTCGCGCCTGGTGTGCCAGGGCGTGGAGGGATGGTCGTCCAGGAAGATGCCGTGGCCGATCACCGCGCGCTCATCCAGCAGGCCCATCTCATGCAGCCACTGGATGGGGGTGAAGCCGTGGCGGCGGGTGATCTCGTGGAACTCGACCACCGACTGCGCGGCATGGATCTGCCAGGAAATCCCGCGAGACTTCGCCTCCGCGCGGCTGTCGCGCAGCAGGCCGGGGGCGCAGGTGTCGATCTGCGCCGGGCAGGCCATGCCGAACAGGCGGCCCGAAGGGTGCTGCTCGGCGCGCTGGATGAGGGTGAACGCCTCCTCCATCGCTTTCTCGCCGGCCTTCTCGTCCCACTCATATTCCACGACATGGCCGTTCTTGGTGTACCAGCGCGCGGATTTGAACATGGGCGCGATGCACACGCGCATGCCCGCCTCGGCCAGCAGGTCCAGCCAGCCGGGATGGGCCATGGACAGGTCGGCCAGCGTGGTGACGCCAGAGAGCAGAAGCTCACTCAGCGCCACCCGCACGCAGTCCTGCACCGCCGAGGAATCGCCCCGGAAGATCGGCATGAACTCATACAGCGAGGAGTTATACAGGCCCGGGCTGCCGATCTCGTCGAGCAGCCCCTTGTTCATCGGCTCGCTGGTGGGGTGGGAATGGATGTTCACCATCCCCGGCATCACCAGCAGCCCCTTGCCGGAGATGATGGTGTCGACCGGGCCATCATAGCCCCGGCCGACGAAGCGGATCACGCCGTCCTCAAAGACGACGTCCCCACCCGGCATGTAGGCGTGGCGCTTCTCGCCTGCATCCCAGGCGACGACGAGCTCAGCCTCTCGGATCAGCGTGATCGTCATGGTCAGCGCACCACGCGCAGGTCGAGCCCGCGATAGATGCCGATGCCATACAGGCCGTGGGCGCGCGCGCCCTCGACACGCTGGGTGGCGAAGACCGTCAGCTGGTTGCGCGCCAGCGTCAGCCAGGGAGCCTGTTCGGCCAGGCGGCGCTGGATGTTGGCGGTGGCGGTGGCGCGGGCCTCAGGCGTCAGGCCGCGGCGGGCTTCCTCCAGCCAGGCATCCGTCTGAGGGTCGTTCCAGTTCATCCGGTTCGGCGAGGGACGGTTGCGGCTGTGCCAATACAGCGACAGCGCGTCAGTGGCCGAGATGTAGGGGTAGCTGAGGATGTAGGCGTCGAATTCCTGGGTCGCCAGGCGGCCCCAGGCGACGGTCGCATCGAACAGCTGCACGCGCATCTCGATGCCCACCTGGCGCAGGCCCTGCTGGATGATCTCGGCGGCGCGCTGGTTGGCCAGGTTGTTGATGGCATACATCAGGAAGGTGGCGCGCTGGCCGTCCTTCACGCGCACCCCGTCGGGGCCCATGCGCCAGCCGGCCTCATCCAGCGTGCGGCGGGCGGCGGCGGGGTCATAGTTCGGCACCATCGCATCCGACTGCGCGTCGTAGTCGAGCGCGTTGGGGTTCACGATGTTCCGCGCGGGCGTTGCATGGCCGGACCAGATGGCGCGCGCCAGGCCCACGCGATCGACCGCCATATGGGCGGCCCGGCGGATGGCCAGGTCGCTGACGACGGGCTTGTCCACCTTGAAGCCCATGAACACGTCCCAGAAGTAATTCTCCTGGTTCGAGGTGCGCAGGGTGGGCACCCGGCGCATGCCGTCCCAGAAGGCCTCGGGGATGTACTGGGTGATGTCGGCCTGGCCGGCCTGCAGGGCGGCCACGCGGGCCGCGGCCTCGGGGATCACGCGCCACACCACGCGCTCGACATGCGCGGGGCCGCGGTTCTGCAGCACGGGTGGGCCCCAGCGATAGGTCGGGTGGCGGGTCAGCACCAGCTCACTGCGGGGGGTCCAGCTGGCCCAGCAATAGGGGCCGGTGCCGTTGAAGCCCTGCACGCCGAAATTGTCGCCCAGGCGCTCGACCGTCGCGCGGTCCACGATGGAGCCGAAGAACTGCGTCAGCTGCGACAGCAGCTCACCGAAGGGCTCGTTCAGCTCGTACTCGACCGTGTAGGGGTCGACGGCGCGCACTTCCTTCACGTTGCCCGCTCGCCAGGCCACGGGCGAGACCACGCGCGGCGTGGTGCGGCCGATCCAGCGGTTGATGGAATAGACCACGTCATCGGCCGTCAGCGCACGGCCGTCGCAGAAGGTCACGTCGCGGCGCAGGTGGAAGGTATAGGTCTTGCCGTCCGGGCTCACCTCCCACCGCTCGGCCAGGCCGGGACGGATGGTGCGCATGTCGAAGTCCATGCTGACCAGCGTGTCGGACAGCATGGTCAGCACCTCGCCGCCGGCCAGCGCCGTGGTGCGGTGCGGATCGTAGCGGTCGCTGTCGATCTCGCGCATGATCGTGATCTGGTTGCGCGGCTGCTGCTGGGCAGCGGCCGGCAGGGCCATCGCCAGCCCGAAGGCCGCCGTGGCGATGGTCTTCCAACGCATTCTCATCATTCTCTCCCGAAGCTCCCGGACGGAGTGTGTTCAGATACGCAGGCGCGGGTCGAGCGCGTCTCGCAGCGCGTCACCCAGCACGTTGAAGGCCAGCACCACAGCGAAGATGGCGATGGACGGTACCACGCTGATATGCGGCGCGATGAACAGGAAGTTGCGCCCCTGGGACGCCATGGCCCCCAGCTCCGCCACCGGCGGCTGCGCGCCGAGGCCGAGGAAGGACAGCGCCGAGCCGAGCAGGATCACCTGCCCCAGCCGCAGCGTGGCAAACACGAAGATCGGCGACAGGCAGTTGGGCGCGAGGTGCCGCAGCATGATCCGCTTGTCGGTCATGCCCACGGCGCGCGCGGCCTCGATGTAGTCGAGCCCCATGACCACCACGGCGGCCCCGCGCACGATGCGGGCCATCAGCGGGATGGTGGCGATGGACAGGGCGATGATCACGCTGGTCAGGCCCGGGCCGAAGATGGCGGCCAGCGCCAGGCCGAACAGGATGGCCGGGAAGGACAGCAGGATGTCCATGAAGCGCATCAGCAACCCGTCCAGCCGCTTGTAGTAGGCAGCCAGGAAACCCACCAGCGCGCCCAGCACGCCGCCGATGATCAGCGACGTCAGCCCCATGAACAGCGTGACCTGCAACCCGTACAGCGTGCGGGCGAAGATGTCCCTGCCCTGCCCGTCCGTGCCGAACCAATAGTCGGCCGAGGGCGGGGACATGATGGACATCAGGTCCGTCTCATACGGATCCTTCGGCGCCAGCCAGGGTGCGAAGACCGCGGCCAGCACGATGAGCACGACGAAGACCAGCGCGATCGCGGCCCCCGTATCCTTCATCAGCATGCGGAACGCGGAGGGCCGGCGCGGCGCGGTGACGGGGCCGGCGGAAGCGGTGGCGCTCATGACAACCTCACGCGCGGGTCGAGCACCGCATAGAGAAGATCGACCGCCAGGTTGATCAGGATGAAGCCCAGCGACAGGACGATGATGGTGCCCTGCGCCATCGGGAAGTCGGAGGACAGGATGGCACCGACGGCCAGCCGCCCGACCCCCGGCCAGGAGAAGATGGTCTCCGTCACCACGGCTCCGCCGAGCAGGAAGCCGATCTGCAGCCCGATCAGCGTGATGACCGGGATCAGCGCATTGCGCAGCGCGTGGCGCAGCACCACCAGGAACTCGTTCAGCCCCTTGGCACGGGCGGTGCGGACGTGGTCGGCCGAGAGCATGTCCACGACGGCCGTGCGCGTCATGCGTGCCACCGGCCCCACGAAAACGCCGCCCAGCGTCAGCGCCGGCAGAATGATCGCCATGATGCCGTCCATGGTCCAGAGCGGGCCGCCGCGACCGGTGAAAGGCAGCAGCTGCCACTGGAAGCCGAGCAGCCAGATCATCAGCAAGCCGATGAAGAACACCGGAACCGACACGCCGGCCACGCTGATGGCCATGATGCCGCGGTCGATCAGCGACCCGCGCCAATAAGCGGCCAGCGTGCCCATCAGGATGCCCAGCGGAATGGACCAGAACAGCGAGGCGACCATCAGTTCCAGGGTCGGCCCGATGGTGTCGCCCAGCTCCTGCGTGACGGCCACGTTGTTGATGATGGACACGCCCAGGTCACCCTGGAACAGTCGCCACATATACAGGCCGAACTGCTGCCACAGCGGCTTGTTGAGGCCCAGCTCCTCGCGGATGGCTTCCACCACATCCTGCGTGGCCTGGGGGCCTGCGCGGATGATGGCAGGGTCGGTCGGCACCACCTGCATCAGGAAGAAGCCGACAAGCAACACGCCCAGCAGCACCGGGATCGCGAGCGCCAGGCGCTGGAGGGCGTATTTCGCCATCAGCCGATTTCCGAATGCCGGTCGAAGATCGTCTCGCCGCCGCGCAGGGTGATATGCGCGCTGGTGGTCAGCAACTCCTCGGGCGCGCCCTGGAAGATATCGCGGGAGAGGACCGCGATGTCCGCGTCCATGCCCGGCTCCAGCGTGCCGCGCGCGCCCTCGGCGAAGGTGCTGTAGGCGCCGTTCACCGTGTAGCAGTGCACGGCTTCCTCCAGCGTCAGCGCCTCATGCCCACCCAGCACCGTGCCCTTGTTGGTGCGGCGCGTGACCATGGTGAACAGGTTGGCGAAGGGGTCGTAGCTGGAAACCGGCGCATCCGAGGACGCGCTCGGGTGCGCGCCCTCATCGAACCAGGTGCGCATGGGATAGGCGTTCTCAGCCCGCTCCAGGCCCAGATTCTCGATGTAGAGGTCACCGAACTCATACATGAAGGCAGGTTGCGGCACCGGCAGGATACCGCGCGACAGCATGCGGCGGCGCTGGCCGCGCGTCACGAAGCCGCAATGCTCGATGCGGTGGCGGCGGTCGGGGGTCGCACCCGCCTCCTCCATGCCGATCAGCACCTGCTCGATGGCGGCATCGCCGATGGCGTGGATGTCGAGCTGCCAACCCTGGTCGTGATACTTGGCCAGCAGGGCGTGGATGGTGTCGGTCGGGAAGGTGAACACGCCCGTGCCGCCACCCGCACTTTCCAGATACGGCTCGAAGAAGGCCGCCGTCAGGCCGCCCGCGCTGCCGTCGGCAAACACCTTGATGGCGCCCCAACGCAGCATGGCGGCCTGATCATCACCAGGCTTCCAGGGGCGCATGCCCGCGGCCCAGGCCTTGTCGGCGATGCCCTCGGGGTTGCCCGCGATCACCTGCCACATCCGCTGCTTGAGGCGCCCCTGGGCGAGGCAGTCCTCATAGGCCGCGATCTCCTCGAGATCCGCCGTCATGCCGACATTCATGTCGGTGGCCGAGGCGAAGCCCAGGCTCGCGAGCCGCTGGCCCGCCGCCTCGATGGCGTCCACCATATGCGCCTTGTCCGGGCGCGGCAGGGCCACCTTGATCAGGTACATGGCCCGCTCCTGGATCATCCCGGTCAGCTGGCCGCCCTTGCGTTCGATCACCCCGCCCTCAGGGGTGGGCGTGTTGTGGCCGATGCCCGCCGCGCGCAGCGCGGCGCTGTTGGCCACGCCCATATGTCCGCAGGTGCGCACGATCCAGACCGGATTGTCCGGGGCGGCCGCATCCAGCTCGCCGATGGTCGGGTGGCGGTTCACATCCAGCGCGCCGTGGTCGTAGCCGCGGCCGACGACCCACTGGCCCTTCTGGGAGGCCGCGGCACCGTCCTTGATCCGGGTCAGCAGCGTGTCGAGGCTCTTCACCTCCTCGGCGCGCAGGTTGACCTGGGTAAGGCCCAGCCCCACCGACAGCAGGTGCATATGGGCTTCGTTGAAAGCGGGGATCGCGCAGCGCCCCGCGAGGTCGATGCGCCTGGTGTCCGGGCCCGAGGCCGATTCGACGTCGGACAGGGTGCCCACCGCCAGAACCTTGCCTCCGCCGATCGCGACCGCCTCGGCCTTTCCGGCCGCCAGGCCGCGAAAGACCGTCCCCCCGTGCAGTATAATTTCAGCCTTCATTCCACCATGCTCACAAGTGAATCATGCATCGTCAACCGTCCCGCTTCTTCCGCACCGCGAGGTCCGCGAGCAGCAGGAGAACGGTGAAGAACACCAGCAGCACCGCGACCGCGGCCATGGTCGGGTCCACGTTCTCGTTGATGCCGTCCCAGATGCGGCGCGGCAGGGTGAAGACGTCGCGGCTGGCGATGAACAGCACGATCACCAGCTCATCCCAGCTGTGGATGAAGGCGAAGATCGCGCCCGACAGGATGCCCGGCATGATGCGCGGCAGGATCACCCAGCGCAGCAGCTGCGACAGGTTGGCGCCCATGCCCCGTGCCGCCTGTTCCAGCCTGGGGTCGAAGGCCGCCAGCGCCGTCGAGACGGTGATGACCACATAGGGAATGCCGGTCACGCCATGGGCGATGATCACGCCCGCGATGCGGTCCAGCAGATCCCACCAGCGGAAGTACCGATACAGGCCGATGGCATAGACGATGCTGGGCACGATCAGCGGCAGCAGCATCAGCGCCCGCATCAGGTTCACCAGCCGCCGGTCCAGCCGCCACGCAGCGATCGCGAACAGCGTGCCCGACACCACCGCCAGCACCGTGGCCCCCAGCGCGATCCAGAAGGATTGCGCGATGGAGGCGAACCACTCGGGCGAGGCGAACAGGTTACGGTAATACTGCAGCGACAGGCTCTCATGCGGCAGCGACAGGAAGCGCTGGTCGGTCATGGAGACCGGCAGCACGATCAGAATCGGCAGCACCAGGTACAGCGCCACGATCAGGCCGGTGGAACGCGCGAACCAGCCGGGCTTGTAAGCTCCCTCCATGGCTCAGTGCCCCCCGCCGAACAGCCGGCGCATGTTCACGATGCGCGAGAAGACGCCGAGCGTGACCAGGATGGTCACGATCAGCACGGTGGCCATCATGGTGCCGAAGCCCCAGCGGATGAGATCGAGGATCTGCACGCTGATCCATTCCGCGACCATCAGCGTCTTGCCGCCGCCCAGGATGGCGGGCGTGACATAGAAGCCGAGCGACAGGATGAAGGTGAGCACGGCGGCCGCCAGCACACCCGGCAGCGACAGCGGAAAGAACACGCGCGAGAACACCGTCCAACGCGAGGCGCCCATGCCGCGCGCGGCCGTCATCAGCCGCGGGTCGATGTCACGCATGGCCGAGAGCATGGGCAGCACCGCATAGGGCACCATGTAGTGCACCATGCCGACGATGATGCCGAACTCGTTCCAGACCAGCTCCAGCGGTTCCTGGATCGTGCCCATGCCGATCAGCGCCTCGTTGATCAGGCCCTGGCGGCGCAGCAGCGTGACCCAGGCGAAGGCCCGCACGAGCACCGAGATCCAGAGCGGCACCAGCACGCACAGGATCCACCAGCGGCGCGCGCGCTCGCTGGCCATCGTGACCGAATAGGCGATGGCATAGCCCAGCACGAGCGCCAGCACCGTGGTGATGCCCGCGATCCGCCCCGTGGTGGACAGCGTGCGCTGCACGGAGCGGTTGGTCAGGATGCGCTCGTAATTGCCGAAACCCAGCTCGGGCTCGGTGAAGGAGATCGACAGCACCTGCAGGATCGGCGCGATGTAGAACACCGTCAGCAGCAGGAAGGCGGGCATCAGCAACGCCCACCAGCCGGCGTTACGCGCCTGCATCGTCGTCCTCCACGATGGTCGCGGCCTCGGCCGACCAGCCGAGGCGGATCGCAGCCCCCTCGGCCGGGTGGAAGGGCGCGTGCCAGGCGGGCATGGCCAGGCGCAGCGGGCCCACCGCCGTCTCCGCGATGATGGAGAAGCCGGCGCCCAGATAGGACCAGGAGGTGACGCGCGCCTCCAGCACGTTGTCGGCGGTGTCGGCATCGCCCAGCACCCGGATCTTCTCGGGCCGGAGGGAGAGCAGCACCGGGGCGCCCAGCGAGACCTTGGCCGCCCCCGGCTCCTGCCTGATGCGCAGGGCGCCGACCTGCACGCCCAGCGTGCCCTGGCCGAGTTCGCGCACCGTGCCCGGCAGGAAGTTGGACTTGCCCAGGAAGTCCGCCACGAAGCGGGTGCGCGGCTGCTCGTACAGCGCCTCGGGCGCGCCGAGCTGGATGATCCGCCCATGGTTCAGGATCGCCACGCTGTCCGAGAGGGACATCGCTTCCTCCTGGTCATGCGTGACGTTGATGAAGGTGCGCCCGATGCGGCGATGCAGGGCACGCAGCTCCTCCTGCAGCTCGGCGCGCAGCTTCTTGTCGAGGGCCGAGAGCGGCTCATCCAACAGCAGCAGCGCGGGTTCGAACACCAGGGCGCGGGCGAGGGCCACGCGCTGCTGCTGGCCGCCCGACAGCTGCTTGGGCAGCCGGTCCGCGAAGCGGGAGAGCTGCACCAGATCGAGCGCGCCGCGCACCTTCTCCTCGCGCTCGGCCTTGGACATGCCGCGCACGCGCAGCGGGAAGGCGACGTTCTCCGCCACGCTCATGTGCGGGAACAGCGCATAGCCCTGGAACACCATGCCGAACTGCCGCTTCTCGGGCGGTTCGCTGGTGATGTCCTTGCCATCGAGGAAGATCTGGCCCGATGTCGGCTCGGTGAAGCCCGCGATCATGCTGAGGATCGTGGTCTTGCCCGAACCCGAGGGGCCGAGCAGCGTCAGGAAGGTGCCGCGCCCGACCATGAGGTCGGCGCCCTCCACCGCGACGAAGCTGCCGTAGCTTTTCGCGAGGCCATGCAGTTCGAGGGTCATAGCTTGTAATCCGGCTGGGTGCGGTCGAGCATGCGGCGCAGCGCCTGCCAGGGCAGCCAGCCCTTGGTCGGGCTGTCCGTGAACTGGGCGGCGGTGCGGGCCAGGACCTGGGCGGGCGGGATATCGAGCTTGGCACCGGTGGATTGCGCCGAGACCTGGATCCGGCAGCTCATCTCCAGGTAGTACAGCCAGTAGAAGGCCTCGGCGACGGTGCGGCCCGCGGTCATCAGCCCGTGATGGCGCAGGATCATGCAGGGCTTGTCGCCCATGTCGTGCACGAAGCGCTCGCGCTCGGACATGTTGTCGGTGTCGGCGACACCTTCATAGTCGTGGTAGGCGACCTTGCCGACCAGCTCCATGGTCATCTGGTTCAGCACCAGCAGCTCGCCTTCCTGGGCGGCGACGGTCATGCCGGCCAGGGTGTGGGTGTGCATCACGCAGGCGGCATCGGCACGGCCGCGATGCAGCGCGGAATGGATGACGAAGCCGGCCGGGTTCACCGGCCAGCTCGTCTCCTGCATCGCCTCGCCATCCGCATCGACCACCACGAGAGAGCTCGCGGTGATCTCGTCGAACAGCATGCCATAGGGGTTCACCAGGAAACGGTGCCCCTCTCCCGGCAGACGCACCGACAGGTGGGTATAGACAAGGTCGGTCATGCCGAAATGGGCCACCAGCCGATAGGCGGCGGCCAGATCCTCACGCAGTTCCTGTTCGGTCTGCACGCGGTTCGGATCGGGTTTGACGGGAGGGGGCAGCATGGTCAGTAACCAGTCTCTGGGTTGAAGCGGCTGGGCGGTTCGCGCCCGGCCTCGATTTCCTGGATCAGATGCAGCACGTGCGTCGCGCGCTCGCGCTTGTTGGGGGTGCTGGCCACATGGGGCGTCACCACCAGGCGCGGATGCGTCCAGGCCGGGCTGTCCTGCGGCAGGGGTTCCTTCTCGAACACGTCGATCAGGGCATAGGACAGCGTGCCGTCGTCGAGCGCGGCGATCACGTCCTCCATCTTCTGGTGCGCGCCGCGCGCGACGTTCACCAGCATGGCGCCGCGGGGCAGCTGCGCGAACAGCGGTGCCGACAGGATGTGCCGCGTGGCCGGCGTGCTGGGCAGCAGGCAGACCAGGATGTCGGTGCGCGCCAGGAAGGGGGCGAAGCCCTCCTCGCCGGAGAAGCTCTCGACGCCCGCGATGTCCTTGGCCGAGCGCGACCAGCCGGCGACCTGGAAGCCGAGCGCCACCAGCATCTCCGCCGCGCGCGCGCCGAGCGCGCCCAGGCCCATCACGCCCACGCGCATCTCGGAGGCCGAGGGCCGTTCGAACTCCTCCCACTTCTTCTCGCGGGACTGCGCCTCGATGCGCGGTCCGTCGCGCAGCAGGTGCAGCACGGCCCAGCACACGAACTCACCCATGCGCTGCGCGGCGGCGCCGGGGGTCATCCGGTACAGCGGGATGTGCTTCGGAAAGGCCGGGTCATGGACGACATGGTCCACGCCGGCACCGGAACTGAAGATACAGCGCAGGTTCGGCATGGCGGCCAGCGCGCCAGGCTCGGGTTCCCACACCAGGGCATAATCCGCCTGGGCGCGATCGAAACTCGGATCCGCCCAGTAATACGTCGCCAGGCCCGGGGCCAGCTCCGCGAAGTGGCGCTGCCACTCCGCGAAACCCTTCTCCCCGCCCGACTTGATGACGAGCGTGCTCAACCCGTCACGGTGTCCAGGAAGTCCTGGTTCACGCGCTGGTAGTTGGCACCCCACCAGTTGCCGTCCAGCGGCACCTGCAGCGCGGCATTCGCCGGGTCGGTCGGGTTGAACTGCTTCAGCTCGGCCGGCACGCGGGACGCGGCGTTGGGGTTGGTCGGGCCGTTGCCCAGCAGGCCCAGCAGGCCGACCTGGCCGTCGGCATTGGCCATCATGCTGGCCAGGAAGCGCTGCACGGCGGCCCCCGCCGGGTTGCCCTTCGGCACCACCTGGATGCCCGGCTGCAGGATGCCCTGGTTCCAGATGAACTTGAACCGGCCGTTGCTCTCACGCTGCAGGACGGAGGCGCGGGTGTGCCAGATCTGGCCCATCACCGCCTCACCGGTGCGGATGAACTGCTCGCTCTCGGCGCCGCCGTTCCAGTACACGCAGTCGCGGCGGATCTTCTCGACCTGCGACAGCGCGCCGCGGGTGTCGATCGGGTAGACCGCGTTCAGCGGCTTGCCGAGCGACATGGAGGCGGCTTCGAGCACGCAGGTCGCGTCGCGGCGCAGCAGGCGCTTGCCGGGGAACTTCCGCAGGTCCCAGAAATCGGCCCAGCTGGTCGGCGCGGTCGGGAACTTGGAGCTGTCATAGACCAGCACCGAGGAGAAGGAGTACGGCGCCACGCCGTATTCCATCGTGAAGGTCGGGCCGATCGCGTCCTCGCGCTTCACCACGGAGTAGTCGATCTTCTCGGCCATCCCGAGCCCGCCCAGCAGCACGGCGCCGGTGGCCGAGCTGTCGCAGACGTCCCAGGTCACGCGGCGGCTCTCGACCATCGAGCGGATGCGGCCGACCGACGGGCCGGTGCTGTCCTGCACGACGCGATAGCCGGGGTTCGCGGCGGAGAACGGATCGCCGTAGAACTGGCCGAAGCCCTGGTTGGCCAGGCCGCCCCAATTGACCATCACGATGTCACGGGTGCCTTGTGCTTGGGCACCTGCGGCCGGGGCGACACCCAGCGCGGCCAGGCCCGCCATCAGCTGGCGGCGGTCTATCTGACCCTTGGCCAGCTTCTCGCGCAGCAGCGCGATGCAATCCTGCTGGAAACTCTGCAACATGAAACCTCTCCCATGCTCCCCACGAGCGGTGGCTTGGCGCATGCAAGAACCACGCCACACCGCAAGGGAGGGTTGCACGAAACGCATCGGCGCGGAAATGCTTCCCCGCACAGAAATTTCTCGGCGAGGCATCCCGTCATGCGCAACGACATCCTCGCGCCCGGCTTCAAGACCACCCCCTACTGGTGGGAGGCCGCCGAGCCCGTCGAGCGGCCGGCCGACCTGCCTGCCGAGACGCAGGTGGCCGTGGTGGGCGGCGGCTATGCGGGGCTCAATGCGGCCCTCACCCTGGCGCGGCTCGGTCATGAGGTGACGGTGCTGGATGCCGAGCGCATCGGCTGGGGCGCTTCCTCGCGTTCCGGCGGCATGGTGTCGGGCGGCATGAAGCTGTCCCTGGCCGAGGCCCGCGCGGCCTTCGGCGAGCGGAAGGCGGAGGAGATCGCCGCCGCCTGCAACGCGAGCTTCCCCTTCATCGAGGAACTGCTGACGCGGGAAGGCATCGATGCCGATTATGTGCGCTGCGGCCGCTTCACCGCCGCCTGGACGCCCAAGCACTATCAAGGCCAGGAAGCGGGTGCCGCGACGCTTGCGCGTATCACGGGCATGCCCACCCGCATGGTGCCCCGCGCGCAGCAGCGCGAGGCGCTGGGCAGCGACTATTACCATGGCGGCATGATCGCCGAGGCGAGCGGCAGCATGCACCCCGCCAAATACGCGCGCGGCCTGGCCGCGGCGGCCGAACGCGCCGGCGCGCGGCTGGTGGACCGGGTGCGGGTGAACGGCTGGAAGCCCGAGGGCAGCGGCTGGCGCCTGACAACCAGCCGGGGCGAGATGCGCGCGGCGAAGATCCTGACCGCCACCAACGGCTACAGCCTCTCGCCCGAGGGCAAGACGCCCAACCCCTGGTTCGCGCGCCGCATGGTGCCGCTCGCCAGCTTCCTCATCGCGACCGAGGAGCTGGACCCCGAACTGATCGAGCGCCTGTTCCCCAGGAAGCGGATGATCGGCGATACCCGACGGGTGCTGAGCTATTTCCGTCCGTCGCCCGACGGCAGGCGCGTCCTTTACGGCGGCCGTGTCAGCTTCTCTCCCATGAAGCCGGAGGAGGCAGCGCCCGGCCTCTATCGGATGATGACGAACGTCTTTCCCGAATTGGCCGGCGTGAAGATCACCCATGCCTGGACCGGCAATGTCTCCTTCACCTTCGACGGGCTGCGCCATATCGGTGAGCATGAGGGCGTGTTCTACGCCGGCGGCTGCCAGGGCAATGGTGTCGCGATGGCGAGCTGGATCGGCCATCAGGTGGGGCTGAAGATCGCGGGGGCCGCCAATGCACCCTTCGCGCTGGACGACATCGATTTCCCGACGCGCCCGCTCTATCGCGGCAATCCCAACCTGGTGCTGCCCTTCATCGGCAACTGGTATCGCATGCTTGATGCCGTGGAACGTATCGCGGCCTGAATCGAGCATGCGGGGCCGACATGGCTGCCCTGCCCCGGGCATGCGCCGTGCAAGCGCTGACACAGCGGCGCGCGCCCGAATTCCGCGCGACGCAGCATCGGGCGCCCACATTTGCTGCAATGCAACATTGCGCATGCGTGCCCCGCCCTCTGCGCAACATCCTGTCTTGCTTGCACATGCGGATTGCTGCAACGAGTGCGCATGAGCTGGCGCGCAAACGGCGCGCCGGCCGCCATTCGTTGGGGAGCACCCGCATGCAACGCCGTAGCGTCATCGCAGCCGCCACTGCCCTGCCCTTCTCGGCACCCGGGCTGGTGTCCGCCCAGGGCTTCACGCCGCAGAATCCGGAATGCATCGCGCCCGCGGCGCCGGGCGGCGGCTTCGACATCACCTGCCGCCTGACCACGCGCGTGCTGCAGGAAACGGGCATCTCCCCCGTGCCCATCCGCACCCAGAACATGCCCGGCGGCATCGGCGCGGTGGCCATCAACAACATCAACGCGCAGCGCCGTTCGGACCCGAACGTGATCGTGGCGTTCTCCACCGGCTCCTGGCTCAACATGGCCCAGGGCCGCTTCGGGCGCTTCGGTGAGAACGACGTGCGCTGGATCGGCGCGATCGGCGCCGATTACGGCGTGATCTGCGTGAAGCGCGACAGCCCGTTCAACAACCTGCAGGACCTGATGAACGGCTTCCGCCAGAACGTCGCGGGCATTCCCGTGGGTTCCTCGGGCGCGGTCGGCAGCCAGGACTGGACCAAGGTCGCGCTGGTGGCGCGCGCCGCCGGCCAGGACCCGCGCCGCATGCGCTACGTTCCCTTCGAGGGCGGCGGTGCCGCCATGGCGGCCCTGCTGGGCGGCCATATCCAGGTCTTCCCCGGCGATGCGTCCGAGATCCGCGGCCAGTATGAGGCGCGCGAGATCAAGATCCTGGCCGTGCTGTCGCCCAACCGCCTGCCCGGCGTGCTGGCCGATGTGCCGACGGCCAAGGAGCAGGGCGTGAACATTGAATGGCCCATCGTGCGCGGCTTCTACGGCCCGCCGCAGATGCCCGACGCCGCCTACACCTGGTGGGTGGACGCCATCCGCCGCCTGCAGGCCCACCCCAACTGGGCCGAGCAGCGCAATGCCCAGGGCCTTTTCGAGTTCAACATGGTGGGCGAGGAGTTCTCCGCCTTCGCCAAGGCGCGCACGGCGGAATACCGCCAGCTCGCCCGCGATGTCGGGATCGTGCCGGCGCAATGATCGCCGACCGCCTCCTCGGCCTGGGTTTCGTGCTGGTCGGCGCCGTCGCGGCGTGGTCGGCATGGAACCTGGTGGTGCCCTTCGCCGCCGACCCGCTGGGGCCCACGCCCTTTCCGGTGACCGTCGCGCTGATCCTGATGGTGTGCGGCGGCCTTCTGGTCATCAACCCCACCCATCGGTTCGAGCCCATCGAGCGCAAGTTCGCCCCGCCGCTGATGGTGGTGGCCATGCTGGCCTATGCGCTGCTGATGGAGCCGCTGGGCTTCATGCCGGCCACCGCGCTGCTGGCGCTGGCCATCGCGCTGCTGTTCGGCGCCCGCATCCTGTTCGCGGCGGCGGTGGCCGTCATCACCGCCGTGACGCTGTGGGTGCTGTTCGACAAGATCCTTGATCTGCCGCTGCCCAAGGGGATTCTCCCGCTATGATGGAGACGCTTTCGGCGCTGGGCGGCGGCTTCGCGGTCGCGCTCACGCCCTTCAACATCATGCTGGCGCTGGTGGGCTGCATCGTCGGCACCGCCATCGGCGTGCTGCCGGGCATCGGCCCGCTGAATGCCATAGCACTTCTGCTGCCCTTCTGCCTGGCACTGCGCCTGCCGCCCGAAAGCGCGCTGATCCTGCTTGCCGCCGTCTATTACGGCTCGGGCTATGGCGGGCGCATCACGGCCATTCTGCTGAACATGCCGGGCGAGCCATCGGCCGTGCTGACCACGCTGGACGGCCACCCGCTGGCCAAGCAGGGCCGCGGCGGCGCGGCGCTGGCCATTTCGGGCATCGGCAGCTTCGTGGGCGCGACGCTGTCGGTCGTGGCCATGACCTTCATGTCGGTGCCGCTGGCCAAGATCGCGGTCGCCTTCTCGCCGGCCGACTACGTGGCGCTGATCGCCTTCGCGCTGTCGCTGCTGGGTGCCGTGGGTGGCGTTTCCGCGCCCAAGGCCTGGGGGGCCGGCTGCTTCGGCATCATGCTGGCGCTGATCGGCGTGGACAGCGGCACGGGGGTGGAACGCTTCACCTTCGGCAGTCTGGAGATGCTGGGCGGCATCGACTTTACCGTGCTGGCCATCGGCCTGTTCGCCATCGGCGAGATCCTGCTGCTGGTGGAGACCACCATGCGCGCGGAAGCCGCCAAGATCGGCGGCGGGCAGCGCCTGACGGCGAAGGAGCTGGTGTTCTGCCTGCCCGCCATGATGCGCGCGACCGGCATCGGCTTCGTCATCGGCGTGCTGCCGGGCGCGGGTGCCTCGGTCGCCTCGGCGCTCTCCTACACGGCCGAGAAGCGCATCAACGAGGGCAACGGCAAATTCGGCCAGGGCGACATGCGCGGCGTGGCGGCCCCCGAGACCGCCGACAATGCGGCGCAGATCGGCAACCTGGTGCCGATGCTCAGCCTGGGCATCCCGGGTTCCGGCACCACGGCCGTGCTGCTGGGCGCGCTGCTGATGTACAACATCACCCCGGGGCCCCTGCTGTTCGAGCAGAAGCCCGAGGTGGCCTGGGGCCTGATCGCCTCGATGTATGTGGGCAACGTGCTGCTGCTGGCGCTGAACCTGCCGCTGGTGGGCGTGTTCGCCCGCCTGCTGAGCGTGCCGGCCAGCGTGCTGTATCCGGGCGTGCTGGCGCTGTCCTTCGCGGGCGTCTACGCGGCCTCCAACTCCGCCTTCGACCTGATCATGTCGGTGGTGTTCGGCGTGCTAGGCTGGCTGTTCCGCAAGATGGACATCCCGCTGGTGCCCATCGTTCTCGGCTTCGTGCTGGGGCGCATGCTGGAGGACAATCTGCGGCGCGCGCTGGCGCTCTCCGACGGCGCGGTCAGCGCGCTGGTGGAAAGCCCGGTGTCGATCGGGCTGTGGGTGCTGACGGTGGGCGCGCTGCTGTGGCCGCTGTTCCTGGCGTTCCGGAAGGGGCGGGCCTGAACCGGGCGCGTTGCCCGCGGCGCCCATCGAGGGGGCTCTGCCCCCTCGAACTCCCCCGCCAGGAGATAATATCTCCTGGACCTGATAATAGTTTGGCGCTCACCTTCGTAGGTCAGGCGCCATTTCTATTATAAATTTCAACGTCATCAGGATTTGGCGCCAAATGCCCGGGGTCCAGGGCCGCTACGGTCCTGGCGGGGTTGCAAGGGGCAGAGCCCCTTGCTCGGGTCCAGGGGCAAGGCCCCTGGCCGGGCGACCTTGATCACCCTTCCCCCACCTCTGGGTCAACCGATTCGCACTTATCCACCCCGCATGGCTGCAAGGCGAACGAGGGGGGTTCCTGTCACCCGCCCTCATCGCTAGAAGGAAGGCCCATGGCGCGGTTCGTATTCATCACCGGCGGCGTGGTCTCTTCGCTTGGCAAGGGCATCGCGGCGGCTTCCCTCGGGGCCCTCTTGCAGGCGCGCGGCTATCGCGTCCGCCTGCGCAAGCTGGACCCTTATCTCAACGTCGATCCGGGCACCATGAGCCCGTATCAGCATGGCGAGGTCTTCGTGACCGATGACGGGGCGGAAACCGACCTCGATCTCGGCCACTATGAGCGCTTCACCGGCGAGCATGCCCAGAAGGCCGACAACTGGACCACGGGGCGCCTCTATTCCGAGGTGATCGCCAAGGAGCGCCGTGGCGACTACCTGGGTGCCACCGTCCAGGTCATTCCGCACATCACGGATGCCATCAAGGAAGCCATCACGGCCGGCACCGAGCCCTATGATTTCGTGCTGGTCGAGGTCGGCGGCACGGTGGGCGACATCGAGAGCCTGCCTTTCCTCGAAGCCATCCGCCAGCTGGCGAATGAGCTTGGCCCGACCCGCAGCATGTTCACGCACCTGACGCTGGTGCCCTGGATCCCGTCGGCCGGCGAGCTGAAGACCAAGCCCACGCAGCATTCCGTGAAGGAGCTGCTGGGTGTCGGCATCCAGCCGCAGATGCTGCTGTGCCGCTGCGACCGCCCGATCCCGGAGAATGAGCGCCGCAAGATCGCGCTGTTCTGCAACGTGCGGCCCGAGAACGTGATCCCGGCGCTGGACGCGCGTTCGATCTATGAGGTCCCGCTCGCCTATCACAAGGAAGGGATGGACCGTGAGGTGCTGCGGCACTTCAACCTGTCCATCTATGGCGAGCCCGACCTGTCCGGCTGGCGCCGCATCGTCGAGCGCATCACCGCCCCCGAGGGCGAGGTGACGATCGCCGTGGTGGGCAAGTACACCGGCCTGCTGGATGCCTATAAGTCTCTGAACGAGGCGCTGGTCCACGGCGGCATCGCGCACAACACCCGCGTCAAGCTCGACTGGGTGGACAGCTCGATCTTCGAGAATGACAGCGCGGCGCTGCAGCGGCTGGAGGGCGTGCACGGCATCCTGGTGCCCGGCGGCTTCGGCGAGCGCGGCACCGAGGGCAAGATCGAGGCCGTCCGCTTCGCCCGTGAGCGCAAGATGCCTTTCCTGGGCATCTGCTTCGGCATGCAGATGGCCGTGATCGAAAGCGCGCGGAACCAGCTGGGCATCGCGGGCGCCTCCTCCACCGAGTTCGGCCCCTGCGCCGAACCCGTGGTCGGCCTGATGACCGAGTGGGTGCGCGGCAACGAGCAGGAAAAGCGCGGCGCCGACGGCGACCTGGGCGGCACCATGCGCGTGGGCCAGTACCCGGCCGTGCTGGCCGAGGGGTCCCTGGTGCGCCAGGTCTACGGTGCCTCCACCATCATGGAGCGCCATCGCCACCGCTATGAGGTGAATGTCGCCTATCGCGACCGGCTGGAGGAAGTGGGCCTTCGCTTCTCCGGCATGTCGCCCGATGGCGAGCTGCCGGAGATCGTGGAAATCCCCGACCATCCGTGGTTCATCGGCGTGCAGTATCACCCCGAGCTGAAGTCCAAGCCCTTCGACCCGCATCCGCTCTTCGCGGGCTTCGTGGGTGCGGCGGTGAAGAAGGCGAGGCTGGTCTGATGCCCCCAGGGAAGATCGATGTGAAGGTCGGGCCGATCACGATCGGCAACGGGCTGCCGCTGGCCTTCATCTGCGGCCCCTGCCAGATCGAAAGCCGCGCCCATGCGCTGGAGACCGCCGACGCCATCGCCGCCATGGCGAAGGCGGCGGGCGTGCCGATGATCTACAAGTCCTCCTTCGACAAGGCGAACCGCACCAGCGTGAAGGCGCAGCGCGGCATCGGCATGGCGGAGGGGCTGTCGATCCTGGCCGAAGTGCGCGAGCGCACCGGCCTGCCCACGCTGACCGACGTGCACACGGCCGAGCAATGCGCCCCCGCCGCCGAGGCGGTGGACGTGCTGCAGATCCCGGCCTTCCTGTCGCGCCAGACCGACCTGCTGCTGGCGGCCGGCGAAACCGGTGCCGCGATCAACGTGAAGAAGGGCCAGTTCCTGGCACCCTGGGACATGGTGAACGTGGCGGCCAAGATCGCCAGCACCGGCAATGAGCGCATCCTGCTGTGCGAGCGCGGGGCCAGCTTCGGCTACAACACGCTGGTCAGCGACATGCGTTCCCTGCCGATCATGGCGGGCACCGGCTATCCGGTGGTCTATGACGCGACGCACTCGGTGCAGCAGCCGGGTGGGCAGGGCGGCAGCAGCGGCGGGCAGCGCGAATTCGCCCCCGTTCTGGCGCGCGCGGCGGTCGCCGTGGGCGTGGCGGCGGTGTTCATCGAATGCCATGAGGACCCGGACCACGCGCCCTCCGATGGCCCCAACATGATCCCGCTGCGGGAAATGCCGGCGCTGATCGCGCGGCTGAAGGCGTTCGACGCGCTGTCCAAGGGGTGAATTTCCGCCCCTTCACGGCGGGGGACATCCCCGCCGCGCATGCCCTCTCACAATCCGTCGGCTGGCCGCATCGGCTGGAGGACTGGTCCCTGATGGCCGGCTGCGGCGAGGGGCTGGCGCTGGGTGACCTGTCGGCCTGCGCGCTGTTCTGGCGCATGGGTGAGGCGGCCGCCAGCATCGGGCTGGTGATGGTCGACCCGGCGCGGCAAGGCCAGGGCATCGGCCGGCGGCTGATGCAGGCGGTGCTGGAGCCCTTGGCCGGGTGCTCGGTATCACTGGTTTCCACCCGCGCGGGCGAGCCCCTTTATCGTAGCCTGGGCTTTGAGCCCTCACACAGGCAGCGGCAGCATCAGGGCGTGGCGCTGGAAACGGCCCCGTTGGCCGCTACTTGCCCGGGCGATCTAGACAGTGCCTTGGCCCTGGACATGGCTGCCCACGGCGCCGGCCGCGCGCCGGTGCTGCGGGCGCTGTGGCCGGTCAGCCAGGCCGTGATGCTGGCGGATGGCAGCGGCTATGCCCTGCGCCGCCCCTTCGGCAAGGGCGAGGTGATCGGCCCGGTCATCGCCCCCGACCTGGCCGGAGCACAGGCACTGATCGCGGCGCTGCTGCGGCCCGGCGCCTATACGCGGCTCGACATCCTGGCCGATGACGCACTGTCGGCCTGGCTGACGGGCCTTGGCCTGCCCATGACCAGCGAGCCCCAGGCCATGCGGCTGGGCCGCGCCCTGCCCCGGCGCGGCGTGTTCGCCCTGGCCAGCCAGGCCTTCGGCTAGTACCGGCTGGCCGGGCGCGGCAGGCCCAGCCGGTCGCGCAGGGTCTCGCCCTCATATTCCGTGCGGTACAGGCCGCGCCGCTGCAATTCGGGCACCACGAGGTTCACGAAATCCTCCAGCCCGCCGGGGCTGTGGGCGGGCAGCAGGTTGAAGCCGTCGGCGCCGCCTGCCTCGAACCACTCCTGCATCTGGTCCGCGATCTGCGCCGGCGTGCCGATGGCCTGGGCATGGCCGTTGCCGGCCGCGATGGCCAGGAACAGGCCGCGGATGGTCAGCCCCTCACGCTGGGCCATCTCATACATCAGCTGCCCCCGGCTCTGCCGCCATTCAGGCAGCAGCGGCACCGGCCCGTCCACGTCATAGGCGCTGAGGTCGCCCATCGAGAAGGCCAGCTGCGCCAGCCCCACCACGGGGTCGACCAGAGATTGCAGGCGCTCGTATTTCGCGCGCGCCTCGGCCTCGGTCTCGCCCACGATGGCCAGCAGGCCGGGCATGATGCGCAGGGCCTCCGGCGCGCGGCCATGGGCGGCCATGCGCCCCTTCACATCGGCATAGAACTCCTGCGCTTCCGGCAGGGTCGGTGCGGCGACGTAGATCACATCGGCTGTCGCGGCCGCCAGATCCCGCCCCCTGTCGGAGGCCCCGGCCTGCACGATTACCGGGTGACCCTGCGGGGGGCGGGCCACGTTCAACGGGCCGCGCACGCGGAAATGCTCGCCCTCATGGTCCAGCACATGGCGACGCTCGGGGAAGTAGTTCTGACCGCTTGCCTGGTCGCGCAGGAAGGCGTCGTCGTCCCAGCTGTCCCACAGGCCCCGTACCACCTCCACGAACTCCTCGGCGCGGGAGTAGCGGCGGTCCTTCGGCGGCAGGGTGGCGGCGCCGAAGTTCTGCGCCTCCATGTCGGTGTGGGAGGTGACGACATTCCACCCCGCCCTGCCCCCACTGATATGGTCCAGCGAGGCGAATTTGCGGGCGACGTGATAGGGCTCGTTCCAGGTGGTCGAGGCGGTGGCGACGAGGCCCACATGCCGCGTGACCATGGCCAGCGCCGAGAGCAGCGTCAGCGGCTCGAAATGCACATTCCCGGCGGAACGCTGCTGCGCGCCCTTGGGTTCGTCGTAATTGCGGATGCCCACGCCATCCGCCAGGAACAGCATGTCGAACAGCCCGCGCTCCGCCGTGCGGGCCATATGGATGTAGTGGTCGAGCGACATGTTGCCGCCGGCGGGCGTCTCGGGGTGGCGCCAGGCGGCGGGATGGTAGCCGAGGCCGGCCATGGAGACGCCGAGGCTGATGCGGCGGGGGGATTCGATGGGCATGGCCTATCGGATCACGGGAACACTGATGCGGAAAGCCGGCTGGTTGGGGTGCCAGGATTCGAACCTGGGAATGGCGGTACCAAAAACCGCT
Source organism: Rhodovarius crocodyli (assembly GCF_004005855.1). Lineage (GTDB taxonomy): Bacteria > Pseudomonadota > Alphaproteobacteria > Acetobacterales > Acetobacteraceae > Rhodovarius > Rhodovarius crocodyli. Next base: position 24,991 of record NZ_SACL01000004.1, on the reverse strand, counting down.
GCCTTACCGCTTGGCTACACCCCAACAGCGGCGTGGGCGTGAAGTGCCATCAAGCCGCCGCTTCGTAAAGGGGGCCGGCCGCGCTCCACCAGGCATTGGGCATGGCCAGCGCCGCGGCCTGGGCGGCCTCGGGCCGGGCGAACAGGCCGAAGCAGGTGGCCCCCGAGCCGCTCATCCGCGCCATCAGGCAGCCCGGCTGGGCGGCGATGGCGGACAGCACCTCCGCGATCTGCGGCACCAGCAGGATGGCGCCCGATTCGAGGTCGTTGCGGGTGCCGCGCAGGGTCTCCGCCATGTGCCGCGCATCGGCCCAGGCATTGGGAAGTGCTGCCTGGGGCGTGAAGCCGCCCTGGCGGGCGCGGAACACATCAGGGGTAGCCAGCGGGATGCGCGGATTCACCAGCAGCAGATGGGCGGGCGGCACCCGGGGCGCGCGTCCCATGATCTCACCCACACCGCCCATGCGGGTGGGGCGGCTGCCGACGCAGACCGGCACATCGGCGCCCAGCGGCAGGGCCAGCTCCAGCAGCACCGATTCGGGCAGGCCGAGCCCCCAGGCCCGGTTCAGCAGGCGCAGCGTGGCGGCCGCATCGGCCGACCCCCCGCCGATGCCGCTGGCCACAGGCAGGTTCTTCACCAGGGAGAGCGTGCCCTCGGGCGCGATGCCGGCGTGCTTGGCCAGCGCGCGCGCGGCCTTCAGCACCAGATTGTCGGCTTCGGCCAGCAGCCCCTCCGCGAAGGGGCCCTGCAGTTCCAGCGCCAAGCGGCGCGCGGGCGCCAGACGCACCTCATCGGCCGCGGGGCCGAACACCGCCAGGCTGTCCAGCACATGATAGCCGTCGGGCCGACGGCCGATCACATGCAGGAACAGGTTCACCTTGGCGGGGGCGATCTCGATCATGGCGCTGATGTGCCCGATCCGCCCCCCGCCGGGTAGGCCCCCTGGCCTTACTTCTTTTTCGCCTGGGCGCGCAGCTGGGCGACCGTTGCGCGGTTGGTCACCTGCTCGGGGTTCATCCGCACTTCGATGATCGCGGGCTTGCCGCTGGCGGAAGCGCGCTTGTAGGCCGGAACGAGCTCGTCCGTGGCCTCCACCACCTCGCCATGGCCGCCGAAAGCCTCGATGAAGCGGGCGAAATCGGGGTTGGTGAGCTGGGTGCCCGAGACGCGCTCAGGGTAGGCGCGCTCCTGGTACATGCGGATCGTGCCGTACTGGCCGTTGTTGAAGACCATGATGATGGGGTTCACCTTGTGGTGAAACGCCGTCGCGATCTCCTGGCCGGTCATCAGCGCGCCGCCGTCGCCCACGAAGCAGATCACCTCGCGCTCCGGCGCGACGATCTTGGCGCCGATCGCGGCCGGGATGCCATAGCCCATGGCGCCGTTGGTCGGCCCCAGGAAGTCCTGCTTCTGGCGGACATGCATGAAGCGGTTGGGCCAGGTGGCGAAGTTGCCGGCGTCGCAGGTGAACACGGTGTCCTCGGGCAGCACCTTCTCCAGCGCCTGCAGGGCCCGCGCCAGGTTCAGCGGGCCGTCATATTCCTGGGGCTCGGCCTGGGCCAGGCGGCTGGCGCGCAGTTCCTTGGTCCAGGCGCCCCAGCCGGGCTTGGAGACCTTGAGCCCCTTCACCGCGGCCGCGAAGGCGTTGAGATCGGTCGTGATGCCCAGCGCCGGGCGGTACACGCGGCCGATCTCGGCCTGGTCGGGGTAGATGTGGATGATGGGCTTCGCGCCCGCCATGTCGAACAGGGTATAGCCCTGGCTCACCGGCTCACCGATGCGGGTGCCGATGGCCAGGATCAGGTCGCTGTCGCGCGCGTGCTGCACCAGCGCCGCATCGGCGCCCACGCCCAGGTCACCCACGTAATTGTCGCTGGTGCCGTCGAAGTTGGACTGGCGGCGGAAGGCGACGGCGACGGGCAGCTTGTTGTTCACCAGGAATTTCTGGATGGCCTTGCGGCCCTCGGCCGTCCAGCCGGCGCCGCCACCGATGACGGCGAGCGGGCGCTTGGCCTTGCCCAGCATCTTCATCATGGCCTCGATGGCCTCGGGCGCGGGGTAAGGCGGCGTGACCACGGCGGGCCCGATATCGGGCACGGTGGCCAGGCGCTTCTGCATTTCCTCGCTGATCGCCACCACCACCGGGCCCGGGCGGCCGGAACGCGCGACGTCGAAGGCATGGGCGATCAGCTCGGGGATGCGCTTCTCATCGTCGATCTGCGTCACCCACTTCGCGAGCGGGGCGAACATCTTGCGGTAGTCGACTTCCTGGAAGGTCTCGCGGTCGGTTTCCTCGACCGGGATCTGGCCGACCAGCAGCACCAGCGGCGTGCTGTCCTGATGGGCGATGTGCACGCCGATGGAGGCATGGCAGGCGCCGGGGCCGCGCGTGACGACGGCCACGCCCACCTCACCCGTCAGCTTGGCATGGGCCTCGGCCATGTTCACGGCGCCGGCCTCGAAGCGGCAGGTGATCAGGTTGATGCGGTTGCGGTTGGCAAACAGGCCGTCCAGCAGGTCCAGGTAGCTCTCGCCCGGCACCGCGAAGACATGGCTCGCCCCCTGGGCCACCAGGGCATCGGCCAGGATCTGGCCGCCGGTGCGGGGTTCGAGTGCGGGGGCTTGCTGCTTGGCCATGGCGTGTCCTCAGGGGTTTCCTGGGCGCGGAGGTTACAGGCGGTGCCCCGATACGTCACGATGGGGGGCACGGGCATTTCTGATATGAAAAAGGGGGCGCGGCTTCCCGCACCCCCCTTCCCCGTTCCGCCCGTGAGGCCGGATCAGAACACGAAGTCGCTCGCCTGCAGGCTGGTCACCCCGTACAGGATGATCTGCTCGCCATTGTGCTCGATCAGCGTCTTGTCGCTGTAGTTGGTGACGTTCAGGTCCGCCATGGACAGACCGCTCGCCGAGAAGTCCAGCTTGTCGCCCTCGGCGTGGTTGAAGTCGGCCACCTGGGTCAGGCCCCAATGCGGGCCGAACTCGAAGGTGTCGGCGCCGCCATAGCCGTACACGTTGCCGCCGCCCGCGCCGATCTTCATCGTGTCCCCGTAGTTGGAACCCCAGAAGATGGTGAAGCCCGTGCCCGCCGTCAGCGCGGAGGCCATGGTGCTGTTGGCCACCAGGTTGGTGCCGCTGGCATTGCCCGTGATGCTGTTCGCGGTGCCCGAGAGGTAGGCGACCTCGACATTCTCGGCGACCGTCCAGCCGCTCACCTCAAGCCAGGCGGTGTCGTAGCCGCCATTGGCGTTCTCGACCACGGTATCGGCCGCGTTCTTGATGATGAAGTGGTCGTTGCCCGCGCCGCCGAACATCTGCGTCACCCCGGTGCCGGAGTAGAAGATGTCGTTGCCCGCGCCGCCGATGAATACGTCGTTGCCGCCCTGGCCCCAGAACACGTTGTCGCCGGCCTGGGCCGTGATGGTGCTGCCGGAGGCATTGGCCACCACCTGCGCGCCGCTCGTGCCCAGCACCACGCTGTGCGCCGCGCCGAACAGGCGGACGATCTCGACATTGTCCGAGACATGCCAGCCATCGGCGCTGACCCAGGCGGTGTCGATGCCTTCGCCCGCCTTCTCGACGATGACGGAGTTGACGTTGTTCACCACGAACTGGTCGTTGCCCTCGCCACCGATGAAGGTGGTGACGCCCGAGCCACCGCGCAGCACGTCGTCGCCGGCGCCGCCGTCCAGCACGTCGCCGTTCTGGTTGCTGCCCCAGATCTCGTCATTGCCGCCGCCGCCATGGATGCTGGAGGCGAAATCGGCATTGGCGACCAGCACATTGTCCAGCGCGTTGCCCGTCAGGTCGGTCGCGGTGCCGATCAGGCGGCCCGCTTCCACGCCGAGGGACATGGTCCAGCCATTGGCCGAGACCCAGGCCGTGTCGTAGCCGCCGGTGGCGTTCTCAACGACCAGGTCATGGGCGTTGGTCACCGTGTACTGGTCATTGCCGGAGGTGCCGAACAGCACGCTGCCCGCGGCGTCGGCCACGCCCGGCAGATGGATGTTCTGGTCGGTGAAGCTGACCCACTGGACGTCATGCAGCACCTGCTCGCCCGCCGCCGTCTTGATGACGGTGGTGGAACCGTTGCTGGTGATGGTCGCGGCCGCGCGGGCCACGTTCAGCTGCACGACATTGTTGCCGCCGCCGCCGTACACCTCGTCCGAGCCCTCGCCCAGGACGAAGATGTCGTTGCCGGTGCCGCCCACCGCGGTGTCGTTGCCCGCGCCGCCGATGAAGATGTTGTCGCCGTTGCCACCCAGCAGCAGGTCGTCGCCGCCATGGCCCATCAGCGTGGTGGGGGCGTTGGTGGCGATCACGATGTCATCGCCCTGGCTGCCGTAGAAGCTGTCCTGGCCGGCGGCCAGCACGACCGGGGCCAGCGCCTCGAAGTGACCGAAGGCGCCGGGCATGGAGGTCTGGTCGGGGTGGTAGTTGATCCCCGCCGGCATGCCCTGGCTCGCCTGCCAGCCGTTGATCACGATGGCGGCGTTGGTGCCGAAGTAGAGCACGAACTGGCCGTTCACCATGCCGGTCGCGGTGGGCGCGCCGTAGCCGTAGATCTCGATCGTGTCCCCGCGGGAGGGGTTGTAGTTCTCGATCCACTGCACGCCGTCGCCGACCTGATAGTTCACGGTCGTCTGCTGGCTGCCGAGCTTCAGGTGGTCACCGAACTGGTAGTTGCCGAAGTTCGTGCCGTCGAAGCTGATGGTGCCGGTGTTGGTGCCGCCCACCATGATGCCGCTGCCGTGCAACTCGTCATTGCCGGCCAGGCCGATCATGACGGAGCGACCCTCATTGGCCTCGATGATGTCGTTCGAGATGCCGCCGACCAGCAGGTCGTAGTTCCACGCGCCCGAGGCGCTGCCCAGGCCCTGGCCGTTGTTGCCCAGGCCCTGCATGTTGTTCGGGCCGCAGCCGCCGATGATGATGTCGCGGCCGGAGGTGCCCTCCATGATGTTGGAGCCGCCGCCGCCCACCAGGATGGAGCCGCCGGAGCCGCCGCCGCCCTGCAGGTTGTTGTCGCCCGTGCCGCCGACCAGATAGGCTAGGCCGCCATTGCCCATCAGGTGGTAGCTGCCCTGCCCGCCGATCGCATAGGCGCCCGGCTGGTCGAAGGTGTAGTTGCCGCCGCCATCGGGCAGGTGCTGGGCGACATTGCCCGTCAGGCCCACGCCCTCATAGGCGAGACCCGCGTTGATCTGCGTGACCTCTGCGCCGTTGATCACCACGAAGGCGTCGGTGGTGCCGTTGCCCGGGTTCGCATCGCTGTCGCGCAGGCCCTGGGTGCCGGCCACCTTGGCCACGAACACCGTGCCGTCGGGGTTGGTGAAGCGGGTGACATAGGTGCCGGGTGCGACGGCCGAGAACAGGTAGTCGCCGTTCGCATCCGTATAGGCGGTGGCCGCGATCAGCCCGGTGGTCGTGATCAGCTCAACCTTGATCCCCTCGAACATCGCCGAGGGCAGCTTGTAGCCGCAGATGGCCGCCGGCTGGTCGAGGAACACATGGCCCGAGACCTTGCCCGTGCCCTGCAGGCCCGCATCGATCGACAGGTCCGTGCGACCCGACAGGATCAGGAAACCCGGCGCGACACCGGCCGCGTTCGGGTTGCTGTCCACGTCCCGGTTGGGGCCCACGCCCTGGGTCGTGATCGTGTAGCCGACAGGCGCCACGAACTCGACGTGATAGTCGGAGGGCTTGTAGCCGGTGAACAGGTAGTCGCCATTGGCGTTGGTCTGCGTGGTGCCGACCGTCAGGCCGGTGCGGTCGTCGATCAGCTTGACCGTGACACCGCCCAGGCCCGGCTCCAGCGCGTTCTGCAGGCCGTCATGGTCGATGTCGACCCACACCTTGTCGCCGATCGTGACCGGGCGCCACAGCCCGGCATCGATCGTGAGGTTCACGTCGCCCGAGTAGTAGGTGTGGTTCGGCGTCGCACCCGTCAGGTCGGCATCGCTGTCGATGGCGTCGTTCGCCACGAAGTCCTTGTCGGTGAAGTGGTAGCCCGCGGGGGCGTCGAACTTCACCGAGTAGGTGTCGGGGCGCAGGCCGTCGAACAGGTAGTTGCCGTTGGCGTCCGTGACCATGCTGGCCACGACATTGCCCACGCTGTCCAGCAGCTTGACCGTGACACCCGCCAGCGGGGTGTCGATCGCGTCCTGCACGCCGTTGCCGTTCTGGTCCTCGAACACCCGGTCGCCGATCTTGACCGGGATGTAGAAGCCCGCGTCATGCGTCAGGTCGATCTGGCTGGAGCTGACCGTGAAGTCGGGCGTCACGCCCGTCACGTGGTCGGGGTCGCTGTCGGTCGCGGCCGTGCCCTGGCCGGTGATGGTGGGCACATAGCCCGCCGGCGCCGTCCAGATTTCCTTGTAGGTCGCGGGCGGCACGACGAACTTGTATTCGCCGTTCGCGTCCGTCACGGCCGTGGCGACCACGGCACCCGTGGTGGTGTTGATCAGCGTCACGGTGGCGCCGGCCAGGTTGGCCTCGCCGCTGTCCTGGATGCCGTTGCCGTTGGTGTCCACCCAGGCGCGGTTGCCGATGGTGGCCGGGCCATACAGGCCCGCATCCACCGTGCGGTCGTCATCGCCCGAGACATAGACCTTCACCGGGGTGATGCCGGTCAGGCGGTTGGCGTCGCTGTCGGTCGCGTCGTTGCCGCCCTGGTCGGGCTGCACGAACTCGAAATCCGTCGGCGGCACCACCTGGATGTGGTAGGCGCCGGGCTTCAGGTCGGTGAACAGGTAGTGGCCGTTGGCATCCGTGGTGGTGGTGCCGATCACCGCGTTGCTGCCGTCCAGCAGCTTCACCGTGACATTGGCAAGCGGGGTGTCGGCCGCGTCCTGGATGTTGTTGCCGTTGCGGTCTTCCCAGATCGTGTCGCCGATCTTCACCGGGCGGTACAGGCCCGCGTCGATGGTGCGGTCGTCATCGCCCGAGATGTAGGTCTTGGCGACGGTGCGGCCCGTGACCAGGTCGGCATCGCTGTCCACGGCGTCGTTCGCGCCGGTGTCCTTGGCGGTGAAGACATAGCCCGCGGGCTTCACGAACTCGACCGAGTAGGTGCCGGGCTTCAGGCCCACGAACAGGTAGTCGCCCTGGGCATTGGTGGTGGTGGTGCCCACCACGGTGCCCGTGCCGTCCAGCAGGTTCACGGTCACGCCGGCCAGCGGCACGTCGCCCGCATCCTGGACGCCGTTGCCGTTCATGTCCTCGAAGACGCGGTCGCCCAGCTTGACCGGGATGTAGTAGCCCGCGTCATGCGACAGGTCGTTCCAGCCAGAATAGACGATGAAGTTGCCGGTGACGCCCGTGGCGGCATTCGGGTCGCTGTCGGTCGCGCCGCTGCCCACGCCCGCATCGGTGCGGACATAGCCGGCGGGCAGGCTCCAGACCTCGTGGTAGGAACCCGGCGGCACGTTGCTGAACAGATAGAGGCCGTTGGCGTCGGTCACCTTGGTGGCGATGACGTTGCCGGTGTCGTTGTCGACCAGCTGGACGGTCACGCCCGCCAGGCCCGGCTCGCCGCTCTGCTGGATACCGTCGGCGTTCAGGTCCACCCAGGCCTTGTCGCCCACGGTGGCCATCGGCACGACCGTCACGTTCTCCGTGTCGGAGGAAGGCGTCATCGCCGTGCCGGGCGTCACGCCATAGGGGTTGGCGGGCGTGACCGGGGCCACGGTCGCGGTGTTGACCAGGATGGAGTTGACCGCGGTGCCGGCGGCGACCTTGGCGGTCACCTCGATGGTCACCTTGTCGCCGGCCGTCAGCGCGTTGTCGCCGGCGTTGATCACATCGCCGAAGTCGAAGCTCAGCGTGCTGCCGCTCAGCGTGCCGGCGTCGCCCACATGCAGCGCGCTGCCGGTGATGGCGCCGAGGCCGGTCACCTGGGAGGAGACATACTGCAGGCCCGTCGGCAGCAGGTCGGTCACCTTCAGGTGCTGCGCGCCCTCGCCCAGCGTGACGGTCAGCTTGTAGGTGATGGTCTCGCCCACCACCACGCTGGAGCCCGGCGTGTAGGCGTTGGAGGTGCTGACCAGGTCCTTCACGATGCTGTCCTGGATCGCGACATGGATCGTCGCGTCATCCGTGTCATGCGCCGTGCGGATGTTCGTGGGGTCGTTGGAGTAGTCGAGCGTCGCCGTGTTGGTGATGGCCTGGCCGTTCACCACATTGTCCGCGAGCTTCGCCTGATAGGTGATGGTCACGCTCTGGTTCAGCGCCAGGCTGGCCAGGTTCAGGCTGATGTGGCCGCCCGCCTCGCTCAGCGTGCCAGCCGTGGTGGTGGCGGACCCCGCCACCAGCGTGATGCCCGGGGCCAGGATGTCGCCCAGGGCCAGGTTGTAGGCCGTGGCGTGGCTGGCGGAGGTGTGCTGGATCGTGATCGTGTAGGTCGCGATATCGGCCGCGTCGCCCGTGCCGAAGGTCGTGCTCTTCTGCACGTCCAGCACCGGCTCCACCACGTCCACCGAGGCGGTCGCGTTGGTGGAGCTGGTGTAGGTGGTCGTGACCTTGGCGCTGTTGGTCAGCACATCGCCGCCGACATTGGCCGCGATGTCCACGACCTTGGCCTGGATCTCGACGACGATCTGGTCCTTCGCGTCGGACACGTTGTCCGAGACGTTGGTGACGTTGCCGAAGGAGTAGGTGATCTGCTCCTGGCTGCCGTCGGCGCTGCCGTTGGCGTTCGCGGTCGTGATGGTCGGCGTCAGGAGGCCGGTGGCCGAGGACAGGTTGGCGCCGGCCGAGATGACCTTGGCCGAACCCGCCACATACTGCAGCTGGCCCGAGCCGCCGGTGGTCAGCTGGTCGGCCAGCGTGTCGATCACCTTGAGGTCGAGGGACTGGCCCTCGGGCACCGTGATCACCATGCGATAGGTGATCACCTCGCCGATCTTCGCGTCCTGACGGCCCGCATTGTACTCGGCGCTGCCGGTGTCCGCGAAGCTGGTCGCGAAAACGGACTTGGTGATGCCGGGCGCAGCGATCGTCACCTGCGCCGGGTCCGTCACGTCATAGGGGCGGTCGCTGTCGGGCGTGCCCGGCTCGCTGGTCGCATGCGCGGTCGCGGTGTTGTCGATCGTCTTGCCGGCGACCGCATTCGCATCCACCAGCGCCTTGAAGGTGATGGTGACGTGCTCGCCTTCGAGCAGCTTCGCCGCCGTCACCTTCAGGTCGGTGTCGCTGGCGCCGTTGCCGGTCACGATGGTGGCGCTGGCCGAGCCGCTGGCGATGGTGACGGTGCCGGGCAGGAAATGCGCATAGGGCCCAAGCTGGCTCAGGATGTCCTCGATCGAGACATCATAGGCCGGCGCGCCGTAGCTGCTGGAATTGTTGGTCAGCGTGACGGTGTAGGTCAGCGTGTCGCCGGCATCCGCCGTCGAGACGTTCACGCTCTTGTCCAGGGTCAGGTGCGGCTCGACGATCTCGACCGAGCTGCTGACGACCGTGTCCTTCACCGTGCCCGTGCTGTCCGTGACGCGCACGATGGCCTTGTTGGTCTCGGTCTCGCCGGCGTAGTTCGCCGCCGTGTCCAGCACCAGGGCGGTGATGGTGAAGGAGATCTGATCCTTGGCGTCGGCTACATTGTCCGAGGTGTTGACCACATCGCCGAAGTCGAAGGTGACGGTATCGGGGATGCCGTCGCCGTTGCTGTCGGAAATCACGCCCACCTTGCCGGCGGCCACGCCCGAACCCGTGATGTTGGCGCCCACCGTCGCGTCGGAGACGGCGATGATCTTGAACGGACCGCCCGACAGGGAGCCCAGGCCGCCCGGCAGGATGTCGATCAGCTTCAGGCTGTGCGACTGCCCCTCGGGGATGGTGGCCGTCACCTTCCAGGTCACGGTCTCGCCGATGGCCAGGTCATACAGGCCGGCGTTGCCCTCGCTGGCGCCGGTGTCGGCGTTGGAGCTGTCGATGACGACCTTGCCCACCTGCGGGGTGATGTCGACATAGGCGGTGTCGCTGTCGGGCAGGTTGTCGGTCGTGGTGCGGTTGATGCCGCCTTCCTCCGCCGCATAGGAGGCGGTGGTGGCGGTGTTCACGATGTGGTTGCCCGCCACGACATTGCTGTCGAGCTGCAGGTCATAGGTGATGACGACGATGTTCTTGCCGCTGGTCGCGCTGTAGGCCGCGATCGCGCCCTGGTGCAGGCTGGGGTCGTTCAGCGTCAGGCCGTCGGTGAAGAAGCCGCCGGCACCCACCGTGTAGCTGGCGACGGTGCCGTCGCCGTAATGCACCTGCAGGTTCAGGCCGCCGGCGGGGATATGGAAGCCCGCGGGCAGCGTGTCCTTGATCAGCGTGTCGAAGGCGCCGCGCACGCCGCTGCCCACATTCTCGACCACGATCGCGAAGGTGACGGTGTCGTTCGCGTCGGCCTTGGTCAGGTCCGAGTTGATCGCGGTGCTGGCCAGCCCGGCGCTGGTGATGGAGCCGGTGAAGGGCGTGGCGGAACCGGGCGCGCTGAAGGTGACGCCTGCCGGGCCCTTGGAAGCCGTGAAGGTCGCGGCGCCCGCATTGTCCTCGGCCACCACGCCCTTGGTGATCTTCAGGCGCGGCTCGGTCAGCTGGAACTGGATGATCGCGTTGTCTTCGGACACCGTGCCGAAGCTGTTGGTCTCGGTGGAGTTGACCTGGTTGGTCAGCAGCAGGCCGTCACCGAAGGCCGCATCCGTCACCTTCACGGTGAACAGGATGTCCACATGCGTCGTCGGATAGGCGCTGTTGGTCACGTCGCCGAAATTGAAGACCAGCGAGTTGCCGGCCGCATCCTGCGTCAGCGTGTAGGTCAGGGTGGCGTCGTTGATGTGCAGCTGGTCGGTGGGGCCGAAGCTCCAGGTGCCGGCCGCGGTCGGCAGGGTGCCGGTGGCCACCTGGGTGAAGGCGTTGGCCACGCCGTTCGCGTCCGGGTCCGCCGCCAGCAGCACGGGCAGCGGCAGATAGTCGGACAGCTTGACCGAATGCGCGGAGGTCAGCGGCATGTCGAGCGTGAGCCGGTAGGTGATCAGGTCACCCGACTGCACCTTGGGCACGATCGAGAAGCTGGTGGTGCCCTGGCTCAGGTCGCCGTTGACGGCATAGATGCTCTTGCCGACCTCGCTGACCGGCAGGGTCACGCCGGCGTGGCTGTCGTCGGCGATGGCGTCGCCGGTGTTGTAGACGTCGCCGCCATAGATGACGTCGTTCTTGATCGGATCACCCTGGTCGACCAGCGTGTCGCCCGGCACCGGGCCGGTCCAGTTCGCGTCCAGCGTGGTCTCGAACTGGATCTTGATCGTGGCCTGCTGATAGTCGGTCGCGTGGGTGGCGCCGCCCAGCATGCCGCCATTGCCGTCCATCACGCCATCGACGCCGGACAGGCCGGCCGCGATCATCGCCTCGCTGACGTTGAAGGTGATGACGCTGGTGCCGTCCGCCAGCTTCGGGCCGACGGTGAAGTGGCCGGCCAGGCTGATCGTGTGCTGGACCCCGCCCTCGCTGATGGTCATGGTCGGCGCGAAGCCGGCCTTGAAGGTCTGGCCGTCGCCCAGCGTGTCGGTGACGACGAGGTCCTTCAGCTCGAAGTAGTTCGAGACCTGGCCGTCCAGCGTGTAGGTCAGCGTGCCGCCGGCCTGCCAGGGGGTGCTGGCATCGTGGTCCACGCTCTTCTGGATGGCGATGGACTTGGCGGTGACGATGTCCTCGGGGCCGGCCGGGTCGATCGTGATGTGGGAAATGCCGTCGCGGGTGTCGATCGCCTTCCAGTCGGCATCGAGCGTCGCGTTGTTCTCCAGCTGGCGGAAGGAACCCGTGGAGACGCCCAGCACCGGCTCGCCGGTGGAGAGGTATTCGGTGACGTAGTAGTCGATGGCGAGCGTGGGCTTCACCGCGCCGCCCGTGATGGTGCCGTCGAAATGGCCCACCACCACCTGGTGGCCATAGGTGCCCTGGATCTCATAGGTGCCGGGCAGCGTGTTGCCATTCTCATCCAGCAGCCGCACGCCCGTGATCACCACGCCGTCCGGGATCTGGTCCTTCAGCGTGACGTTGGTGAAGGTCTGGCCCGTGGCGAAGTCGCCCTGCACCAGCCAGGTGCGCGGATAGGACGGGCCGGTCGCCGTCTCCTGCTCGGGCCCCACATAGATCACGTCCAGCGTGGCGACGGTCGGGTTCAGGTTCAGCGTGGAGCTGGGGCCGGCGATGACCGGGTCGGCGGCGGGGTTGTTCAGCGGGTCCGCGCCATAGGCGAAGCCGCCCGAGGCCTTCACGCCCAGCAGCGCGTTCACATCCGCCAGGTTGGAGATGCTGAGCGTCAGGTCGACATCGGCCGGGGTCTGGGTCGTCGTGAAGCTGCCATAGGGCAGCTTCAACACCAGCAGGCTGTCGCCCGGCGCGCCGTTGATGACGAGGGGGTTGCCGGAGGCGTCCTTGGCATAGGGATGCGTCGCATGGCCCGCCGCATCGAACTGGATCAACGTGCTCTCGAGCGCGACACCGAGATAGGTGGCGGAGACGAAGGAGACGCCGTCATTGACCGGGGAGTTGCCGAAGCCCGCACCGTCCGCGCCGTTGGTCGGCAGCACGATGTCGATATAGGGCGAGTAGCCGGTGTTGCTGCCGGTGGCAGCGTTGTCGAAGCGTACCCCCAGGGTGACGGTTGACCCGATGAAGGCGTCCAGGGAGGAGCCATCCAGGAAGGTGACAACCGGTTGCGGGGCCATTGGTACGCCTTTCGTCTCAAAAAACGCACTTTTCGCGTTTCCTGACTAAGCCTTAAGACCCCCACCCCGCCCCGGCAAGGCAATTTCCTTAACAAACACTCAATTTTTCGACGCGCCAATCAGATCGATAGACGCCGCCTAACGCCGAACCGCATATCAAAGGCTTATCAGGCGCGGCTTAGCGGCCACTCGAACGTCGAAACGCAACACACTCAATGGTTGCAGACGCCGAGGGGCCGTTCTCAGCCCCAACCCTCGGTCACGACGCCGTGGCGGCGCCGTTCCGGCGGCAGTTCGCGGCCCAGCATGGCCATCGCCACGGCCTCCGCCACGCGGATGCCGTCCACCCCGGCCGAGAGGATACCGCCCGCATAGCCAGCCCCCTCGCCCGCCGGGTACAGGCCCGGCGTATTGGGGCTTTCGCACAGATCCGTGCGCGCGATGCGCAGCGGAGAGGAGGTGCGCGTCTCCACACCCGTCATCACGGCATCGGCCATGTCGAAGCCCTGCAACTGCCTGCCGAAGGCCGGCAGCGCCTCACGCATCGCGCTGACGGCGAATTCGGGCAGGCACAGCGCCAGGTCGGTGGGCGTGACGCCGGGGCGATAGCTGGGCGTCACGTCGCCCAGGCCGGTGCTGGGGCGGCCGGCCAGGAAATCGCCCACCCGCTGGGCGGGGGCGCGGTAATCGCCGCCACCCGCCTGGAACGCCAGGCTCTCCAGATGGCGCTGGAACTCGATGCCCGCCAGCGGGCCTTCGCCCGGGAAATCCCCGGGCCCCACATTCACCACCATGCCGGCATTGGCGTTGAACTCGGCACGGGAATACTGGCTCATGCCGTTGGTCACCACGCGCCCGGCCTCGCTGGTCGCGGCCACCACCTTGCCGCCCGGGCACATGCAGAAGCTGTAGACGGCACGCCCGTTCGCGGCGTGATGCACCAGCTTGTAGTCGGCCGACCCCAGCAGCTCATTCCCGGCCGAGGGGCCGAATCGCGCGGCGTCGATCAGGCGCTGGGGATGCTCGATCCGCACGCCGATCGAAAACGGCTTGGCGTGCATCTCGACGCCCGCCTCATGCAGCATCTGAAAGGTGTCACGCGCGGAATGGCCCGGGGCCAGCACGACATGCCGCGCCGGCAGCACCGAGCCGTCGGACAGGCGCAGGCCGCGCACCGCCCGGCTGTCGTCCAGCAGCACTTCCTCCATCCTGGTGCCGAACCGGTACTCGCCGCCCAGCGCCTCGATCTCGGCCCGGATGTTCATGACCATGGAGACGAGGCGGAAGGTGCCGATATGCGGCTTGGAAAGGGTGAGGATTTCCTCGGGCGCGCCGGCCTTCACGAACTCGGTCAGCACCTTGCGGCCATGCAGCAGCGGATCGCGGATCTGGGAATAGAGCTTGCCGTCGCTGAAGGTACCGGCGCCGCCCTCGCCGAACTGCACGTTGCTCTCGGGGTCCAGCACGCCGCGGCGCCACAGGCCCCAGGTATCGCGGGTGCGGGTGCGGACGGCCTGGCCGCGCTCCAGGATGATGGGGCGGAAACCCATCTGGGCCAGCAGCAGGGCCGCCAGCAGCCCGCAGGGGCCGGCGCCGATCACCACGGGCCGTTCCTCGAAGCCCTCGGGCGCATGGGCCACGAAATCATAGCGCATGCTGGGGGCGGGGCGGATGCGCGGGTCGCCCAGCGCCAACAGCGCCGCCTCATCGGCCACCACGGCGTCGATGGAATAGACCAGCTTGATCGCGCGCTTCTGCCGCGCGTCATAGCCGCGGCGCACCACCTGCCAGGCCAGGGGCGGCCGGCCGAGCTTCTCGCGCACCGCCTCCGCCAGGGCGGCGGGGGTGTGGTCGAGGGGCAGGCGGATTTCCGTCAGGCGCAGCATGGGCGGGCGGATGCCAGCTTGTGCGGCCCGGAGCAAGCGAGCCAATGCAGGCGTGCCCCGCGTGGACCGAGCAGCAGCACCGCGGCCTGCCCGAAACGGCGGGCCAGGCGACGGGTGCGGCGCGTGTCCGGGGCCAGGAACATCGCCTCTCGCCAACCTCCCAGGCCCGACCAGGCCGGTAGCCATGGCCGGGGCAGCAAGGCGGCCAGCAGCGCCATGCGGCGGCGGTTCAACCCGGCGGGCCAGCGGCGGCCGCCGGGGTTCTCGGCCGTCAGGAACAGGCCGCGCATCCGGATGCGGTCGCCCGGCCGCACCCGGATGCCCGCTGCCTCGTAGGTACTGAGGCGGAAGGCGCGGGCCTTGTTAAAGGGCCATCTCCGGCAGGGTCTTGAGCTCCACGCCCGCATCCAGCAGCGCCTGCTTCACCGCGGCACCCAGGGCGCGCGCCGTCGGCTCGTCGCCATGCACGCACAGGGTATGGATCTCGGCCGGGATGCGCTTGCCGCTGCGGGTCACGATCACCTTCTCCTGCACCATGGCCAGCACCTGGCGGACGGCGACGGCCGGGTCGTGGTGCACGGCGTCCGCGTTGGCGCGGGAGGTCAGGTTGCCGTCATCGTCATACATGCGGTCCATGAAGCCCTCGCTGGCCAGCGGGATGCCGGCTTCGAGCGTGGCCTTGGCCAGGCAGGAATTGGCCAGGCCCACATGGATCAGCTTGGGGTCGATGGCCTTGATGGCGCGCACCAGGGCGCGGGCCGCGTCCATGTCCACCGCCGTCAGGTTGCCGAGCGCGCCATGCGCCTTCACATGCGTGACCTTGCCGCCCGCCATGGCGGCAACCCCCATCAGCGCGCCGATCTGGTAGGCGCACATGTTCTCCATTTCCTTGGCGGACATCTTGATCTGCCGGCGGCCGAAGCCCTGCAGATCAGGAAAGCCCGGATGCGCGCCCAGCGTCACGCCGTGGGACATGGCGAGCTTCACCGTGTCCAGCATCACGTTCGGATCGCCGCCATGGAAGCCGCAGGCGATGTTGGCGCTGCCGATCAGCGGCATCACCCCCGCATCGTCGCCCATCTTCCAGGGGCCGAAGCTCTCGCCGATGTCGGAATTGATGTTCACCACGGGCATATCTGAAGCTCCTGAAATCCGATGCCGCCCAAGGTTGCAGCAGCCCGCCAGCCTGCCAAGATGGCGCCCCGTTCAGGGGTGCGGATTCCGGGGGTTCTGGATGCGATTGCGATTGGCCGGCGACGGCATGCTGGTGGCCGAGTATTCCACAGGGATCGACCCGGCGGCTTCCGCCCGCGCCCGGGCGCTGGAGGCGGCGCTGAAGGCCCGCGCGCCGGCCGGCATCGTGGCCAGCATGCCGGGCATCCGTTCGCTCGCCATCATCCATGACCCGGTGCGGCTGACCACCCGCGCGCTGTCGAAGCTGCTGGAGAAGCTGGACGCGGGGCTGACCACGGCCTCGGAGGCACCTTCCAGCCGCTGGATCCTGCCTGTCTGCTACGAGCAGCCGCACGGGCTCGACCTCGACGAATGCGCGGGCAAGCTGAAGATCACGGTGGATGAGCTGATCGCCCGCCATCTGGCAGGGCGCTACACCGCGCTGATGGTCGGCAGCTATCCGGGCCATCCCTATCTGGGCGGGCTGGACCCCAGCCTGTATCTGCCGCGCCGGGTGCCGCCGCGCGTGCGGGTGCCGCGCGGCTCCGTCGCGATGGCCGAGCTGATGACCAATGTCTATCCGGTGGAGGCGCCGGGCGGCTGGAACGTGCTGGGCTGCACGGCCGCCATCCTGTTCGACCTGCGCTGGGAAAGCCCCTCCCTGCTCTCGGCCGGCGACGAGATCACCTTCCGCCGCGTGGGCCTTGAGGAACACGATACTCTGTATGCCGCCTTCGAGGCCGGCACCCTGCACCCGCGTGAGGCCTGCCGATGAGCGACTTCCTGGATGTGATCGAGCCCGGCCTGTTCACCACCGTGCAGGATCGCGGGCGGCTGGGCTTCATGGATATCGGGGTCGCGCCCTCGGGCGCGCTGGATGCGCTGTCGCTGCGTTCGGCCAATGCGCTGGTCGGCAACGACCATGGCGAGGGCGCGCTGGAGATGTGCCGCCTGGGCGGCAGGTTCCGGGTGGCCACCGACAGCCTGCGCTTCGCCTTCGCCGGCGCCGAGGGCCGCCTGACCCTGGATGACGAGCCCATCGCCTTCTGGCGCAGCCATGTGGCCCGGCGCGGCCAGGTGATCCATCTGGCGGCCATCCGCGGCAATGTGGCCTATATGGCCGTGCAGGGCGGCTTCGCGATCGAGCCGGTGCTGGGCAGCCTGTCCACCTACACGCGCTCGGCCATCGGCGGCTTCAAGGGCCGGCGCCTGCATGCCGAGGACCGCCTGCCGCTGAACCAGCCGGAGGCCAACCCCGGCCACGATCTGGCCCTGCCGCACCCCGTGCCCGCCGAGCGCGGCCGCGCCCTGCGCGTCGTCCTCGGCCCGCATCAGGAGATGTTCACGGATGCGGCCATCCGCACCCTGCTGACCACACCCTATACCGTGACGCGCGACGCCGACCGCATCGGCGTGCGGCTGGAAGGCGCGGCGCTGGAACATGCGGGCGCGAAGGAGATCGTCTCCGACGCCAACACCACGGGCTGCATGCAGGTGCCGGGCAACGGCCAGCCGATCGCGCTGATGGCCGACCGGCACAGCTGCGGCGGCTATCCGAAGATCGCCACCATCATCACCGCCGACATGCACCGGCTGGGCCAGGCCGTGCCGGGCACCACGCTGCGCTTCGAGGCGGTGGCGGTGGAGCAGGCCGAGGCCGCCGCCTTCATGCTGGCCGAGGCAGAGGCGGCAACCTTCGGGCGGATGCGGGACGTCTAGACTTCGTAAGGCAGGCCGACATAGTTCTCGGCCAGCGTCATCTGGGCGGCCTCGCTCTGGAACAGGTAGTCCAGCTCGGCCGCCTGGACATGGTGCTCGAAGCCGTCCTCGGCGTCATAGCGATGCAGCATCTGCGTCATCCACCAGGAGAAGCGCTGCACCTTCCACACGCGTGCCAGGCAGATGCGGCTGTATTCGTCCATCAGCCGCGTCTCTCCGCGCCGGAAGAAGCCGTCCAGCGCGGCGGCCAGCACCCGCACATCCGCAATCGCCAGGTTCATGCCCTTCGCACCCGTGGGCGGCACGATGTGGGCGGCATCACCGGCCAGGAACAGGCTGCCGAAGCGCATGGGCTCGGCCACGAAGCTGCGCATGCCGGTCACGCCCTTCTGGATGATCGGCCCCTCATTCACCGCGCCCAGCCGGCGCTCCAGCGCGGCCCAGATGCGGCCGTCAGGCCAGTTGGCCGGGTCTTCGTCCGGGGCGCATTGCAGGTAGAGGCGGCTCAGCGTCTCGCTGCGCATGGTGGCCAGGGCGAAGCCGTCATGGTGGCGCGCATAGATCAGCTCATGCGAGATCGGCCGTGCCTCGGCCAGGATGCCGAGCCAGGCGAAGGGATAGACACGCTCCAGGATACGCAGCGCGGCGGCGGGAATGGCGTCGCGGGCGATGCCGTGGAAGCCGTCGCAGCCCGCGACGATGTCGCAATCCAGGCGACGCGGCTCACCACCCTGGGTGAAGTGGATGGCCGGGCGCGGGCCGTCGATCCCCTCGACACGCACGCCCGCGGCATCGAAATGCAGCGGCAGACCCGCCGCGAGCCGCGCGGCGACCAGGTCCTTCACCACCTCCTGCTGGCCATAGATGGTGACGCGCCTGCCGGTCAGGCGCGTCAGCTCGATACGGCGCCGCCCGCCCTCGTGGCGCAGTTCCAGCCCCTCATGCGGCAGGCCCTCGCGCAGCAGCCGGTCCCCGACGCCGGCCTCCACCAGGGTCTCCACACTGCCCTGCTCCAGCAATCCCGCCCGGATGCGGCCTTCGATATAGGAGCGGGAGCGCGCTTCGATCACCACCGCGTCGATGCCCGCGCGATGCAGCAGATGACCCAGCAGCAGCCCCGCCGGCCCCGCGCCGATGATGCCCACCTGACAGCGCATGCGCCCCTCCCCCTTGCCCTGATTATCGCCCACAATCGCGGACGGAGCCGCCAACACGCAACGGGGGAAACGATGTCGCGCCTGCTGTACGAACTCGCCGGGGAAGATCCCGGACGCCGGTTCAGCCCCTATTGCTGGCGCACGCGCTTCGCGCTGGCCCATAAGGGCCTGGAGGCGGAGGGCACCCCCTGGCGCTTCACCGAGAAGGACCGGCTGGCCTTCTCCGGCCAGGGGCTGGTGCCGGTGCTGGTCGATGGCGACACGGTGCTGTCCGATTCCTGGCGTATCGCCGAATGGCTGGAGGAGAAGCACCCCGACCGGCCATCGCTGTTCGGCGGCGCGCCCGCGCTGGTGCGCTTCGTCAATTCCTGGGCCGACACGGCGCTGCACCCGGCACTGGCGCGGCTGATCATCATGGACATCCATGGCTGCCTGGCCCCCGCCGACCAGGCCTATTTCCGGCAGACGCGGGAGGCACGCTTCGGTGCCTCGCTGGAGGCCATCCAGGCCAAGCGAGAGGTCGAGCTGCCCGCCTTCCGCAAGCTGCTGCAGCCGCTGCGCGGCGCCCTGGCCGGAAAACCGTGGCTGGGCGGTGACACGCCCAACTACGCTGACTACATCGTGCTCGGCAGTTTCCAATGGGCGCGCTGCACGAGCCCCTTCCGCCTGCTGGCCGAGGATGACGTCGTCTTCGACTGGCGCGCGCGCGGCTTCGCGCTGTTCGACGGCATGGCTGCCAAGGCGAAGGGCTACACGGCATGAGCAAGCTGCGCATCGACATCGTCTCCGACGCGATCTGCCCCTGGTGCTGGATCGGCAAGCGCAACCTGGAGGGCGCGCTGGCCGAGCTGGGCTGGGAGGCGGAGCTGGCCTGGCACCCGTATCAGCTGAACCCCGAGATGCCGGCCGAGGGCGTGGCGCGGGCCGAGTACCGCGCGGCGAAATTCGGCAGCCTGGAGCGCTCGAAGGAACTGGATGCCCAGGTGACGGCGGCAGGTGACGCGGCGGGCGTGGATTTCCGGTTGGAGCGCCAGGCCCGCACCCCCAACACCCTGAACGCCCATCGCCTGTCGCTGCTGGCCCAGCGCCATGGCGTGCAGCAGCCGCTGCTGGAATCCCTGTTCCGCGCCTATTTCCACGACGGCGAGGATATCGGCGACCTGGCGGTGCTGGCGCGCATCGGCGCCGAGCACGGGCTGGATGCCGCCGAATACCTCGCCTCCGACGAGGACCGCGAGCAGGTGGTGGCCACCGATGCCTCCTTCCGCCAGGGCGGCATCTCGGGCGTGCCGAGCTTCGCGCTGGAGCGGCACCTGCTGTTCTCGGGTGCCATGCCCGCGGCCCAGATGGCCGCCGCCTTCCGGCGCGGCGAGGCATTGCTGCGCGAGAAGGGCCTCCTGAAGGACTGACTTGCCGCGCGGCCCCGTGGCGGTGCAGGCTTCCTCCCATAAAGGGAGGACAACATGACCATCACCCGCCGCGGCGCGCTGGCGCTGCCCTTGCTCATGCCTGCGCTGGCCCAGGCCCAGCGTTTCACGGCCCAGCGCCCGGTGCGCATGGTCGTTCCCTATACCCCGGGCGGGGTCTCCGACATCACGGCACGGCTGATCGCCGACCCGCTCTCGGCCACCTGGTCGCAGCCCGTGGCGGTGGAGAACCGCGCGGGTGCCGACGGCATCATCGGCACCGAGGTGGTGGCCCGCAGCGCGCCCGACGGCCACACCCTGTCGCTCGTCAGCGTGGGCCATCCGGTGAATGCGGCCTTCTACCGCCTGCCCTACGACACGATGGCCGACTTCACCTTCCTGTCGCTGACCACGCGCACGCCGCTGGTGCTGTGCGCCGCGCGCGGCTTCGAGGCCGGCACGCCGGCGGAGCTGGTGGCGCTGGCGAAGCGGCGCGGCGCAGGGGCCGTCACCTTCGCTGGTACGGGCGGGGTGGTGCGGCTGGCCCCGGTGCTGTTCGGCAGCCTGACGGGCACGGAGCTGACCTATGTGCCCTATCGCGGCAGCACCCAGGCGCATCCGGACCTGATCGCGGGCCGCGTGGACATCATGTTCGACACCGTCCCCGCCGCCCTGCCCCACATCCAGTCCGGCGCGCTGAAGGCGATGGCCACGACCGGGGCGGCGCGCAGCCCCCAGTTGCCGGATGTGCCGACGATGGCCGAGGCGCTGCTGCCCGGTTTCGAGGCCAGCACCTGGGGAATGGTGATGGGTCCGGGCAACATGAACGAGGATCTGGCCTCGGCACAGTCGCGCGACGTTGCGGCGGCCCTGCGCATGCCCGCCGTGGTTGAGCGGCACCGCGTTCTGGGCGCTGAAATCGTCAGCTCCACGCCGGCGGAGACCCGGGATTTCGTCCGGGCCGAGATGACGAAGTGGGGGGAAACAGCGCGACGTGCCGGAATCGAACCGCAAGCGTTACGATAACTAATTCCTAGGAATACACTTATTTGGCGTGTTCCAGTTCGATAGGGAGAGGCGCGTTTCGATTGACCGCCTCGACCTTCCTGAGCGGCGTCTCACAATTGATCTACATCACGGATTCGTGATTCACCATAAGTTCATCATCAGGCACCCGAGGCACAGTGATTTCGGTAAGAAATTCAATGCTTCGTTAACATTCAACAAAAGTTGAATTTTCGCTGACCAATCGGGATAATTCCTTCATCGAACCCAAAACGGCCTCTCTCCTAATTTTGAGGTCATGCAACAGGTCTCGTTCTCCGCATCGCCCGCCACCACCGTGCAGCAGCTTTCCGTGCTGCTGCTGGCCCCGGTCGCCACCAGCCTTGCCGGCCTCGCGCCGGCCATCACAGAGGCACGTGATGCGCGTGATGTCCTCGATCACCTCCGCCGCTCCACCGATACAGGCCTGCTGATCCTGGCGCTCGATCATCCCGGCGCCATCGAACTGGCCGAAAGCGCCATGCGGATGCGCGACGACAGCGCGGCGCTGGAAGTCATCCTGCTCGCGGACGGCATCGCCCCCGACATCGCGGCGCGCGCCATGCGCTGCCGCGTCGCGGACCTGCTGCCCGCCCGCCCCTCCACCCGAGAGCTGGAGCGCGCCGTGCCCCAGGCACTGCGCCGCGCCACGGCCCGCCGGGCCCTGGCCGCCCATCTGCGCGCCAGCCAGCTGGAGATCGCGCGCCTGCGCCAGACCCTGGCGGGCACGGAACCCGCCCCCATCCAACATCTTCTGAAACGGATCGGCTACGATGTCTGACCTGCGAATCGGAAGGCGCCTGCTTGCCGCCGGCGCAGCCTCCCTGCCCGCCGCCGCCCAGGCCCGCCCTCGGCCCGCCACGGGATGGGAGACCTTCAAGACCCGCTTCCTGACACCGGAAGGGCGGATCATCGACACGGCCAACGGCAATGTCTCCCATTCCGAAGGCCAGGCCTGGGGCCTGCTGCTGGCCGTGCGGCACCAGGACCGCCAGGCCTTCGACCAGATCCTGCAATGGACCCACCGGCGCCTCGGCCTGCGCGGCGACGGCCTGCTGGCCTGGCGCTTCCGCCCCGGCCCGGGCCCCGGCGGCGGCGTGGTCGACGACCTGAACAACGCGACGGATGCCGACCTCTATTTCGCCTGGGCGCTGACCGAGGCCCAGCGGCAATGGCCGGATGGCGACTACATCACCCTCGCCCGCCGCTCCGCACGGGCGATGCTGGGACAGCTGACGCGCCAGGTGAACGGTCGCACCGTCATGCTGCCCGGCGCCTGGGGCTTCGAGCAGCGCGGCAATTTCGTGCTGAACCCGTCCTACTACGTCTCTCCCGCGATGCGGGTGCTGGCGGAGGTGGTGCCCCACCCGGCCTGGGGCGCGCTGATGAACGACACCCCCCGCCTGATGGGCCAGGCGCGCTTCGGCCAGTGGCAGCTGCCGGCCGACTGGGTGGTGATGGACGGCCAGAGCGGGCGCGTCTCGGTCGAGCCGCAGCGCGGCGACCGCTTCGGCTATGACGCCCTGCGCGTGCTGCTGAACGGCGTCTGGGCCGGCGGCATGGACCGCGCGCTGTCGGACAGCGCGGCCCGATTCTGGACCGATCGGCGCCATCCCTATGTGCCGGCGTGGACGGTGCTCAGCACCGGCTCCATCTCACCCTATCCGGCCGGTGAGGGCGTGAGCGCCATCTCCGCCCTGGTCATGGCCAGCCGCGCGGGCTGGGGGGCGGCCGGCGCGCTGGGCAATGTCGAGCGCGCCCGGCACTACTATGAATGCGCGCTGCTGCTGCTCGCGCGCCAGGCCTGGGCCGATCTGGAACGGCGCGGCGACGTCTCCTCGGCTGCCAGCTGAAGGCTCAGCCGCCGTCGCGCAGGATGGTGGCCAGCCCTTCGCGATAGGTGGGGTGCCGCCAGGCGATGCCGAGCGCCTGCTTGGTCGCGGCGTTGGAGACGCGGCGGTTCTCCCGCCAGAAGCTGCGGCCCATCTCGGTCATGGTGGGCTCGGCCTGCTCATAGGGAATGACGGGCGGCGGCTCGACACCCAGCAGGCCGGCCGCATAGGCCACCACATCGGCGGGCCCCGCGGGCTCGTCGTCGGCCAGGTGCAGCACGCGCACCCCGGCGGGCGGGGCGGCCATCGCCGCCAGGACGGCGCGCGCGATGTCCTCCACATGGATCCGCCCGAACAGCTGCCCCTCGCGGAACAGCCGCCGCGCCTTGCCCGCGCGCAGGTCGTCCAGCGCGCTGCGCCCGGGCCCGTAGATGCCGGCCGTGCGCATGATATCGAGCGGCAAGGCGCAGCGCGCGCAGGCCGCGCGCCAGGCTTCCTCCGCCGCGACGCGGGACCGGCTGCGCGCCTGCCCCGGGTTGGGGGTCGTCGTCTCATCCACCCAGGCGCCGCCCCGGTCGCCATAGACCCCGGTGGTCGAGAGATAGCCCACCCAGCGCAGGGCACCCGGCAGGGCCTGCCCATGCGCGGCCAGGAAGGGGTCGATGCCCTGGGTCGGGGGGGCCGTCACCAGCAGATGCGTGGCCGCGTCCAGCGCCTGCCCGGCCTGCGCGAAGGGAATGGCGCCCTCCCCGGCATCGGAGCGCGTGGTGACGGTGACGGGAAATCCCTGCTCGCGGGCCAGTTTCGCGACGGCGCCGCCGCTGAAACCGCCGCCGATGATCAATATCCGTGGAAGCATCTGTTACCTATGGCGGGGGTGTGGCGATTGCCGCTCCGCTGTATATGGAGGCTGTGACACCCCCCCGGCTACCCCTTCCCGCCCTGTTGGCGGGCCTCGTGATATGCGCGGCCGCCGCGGGCGGCGCCTGGTGGTGGCTGCACGCCCCCCAGTCCAGCCAGGTCGAGATCCCGGTCCCACCCGAGCCGCCCCGGCTGACGGACAGCGCCGAGTATGAGCGCTGCCTGTCGCTGCTGCGCGAGGATTCGGATGCCGCCATGGCCTATGCCGAGGAATGGGCGGGCCAGGGCGGCGGCGAAGGGGCCCGCCATTGCTCGGCGCTCGCCATGATCGGGCTGGGCGCGCCGGAGCGCGCGGCCGAGCAGCTGGAGCGCATCGCGCGCGACAGCCAGGCCAGCGCCGCCGCCCGCGCCGCCGTGCTGGGCCAGGCCGGCCAGGCCTGGATGATGGCCGGCGATGCGGCCCGCGCCTATGGCGCCACCACAATGGCCCTGACGATGGAGCCGCAGGATACCGACCTGATGACCGACCGCGCCGTGGCGCTGGCGGCCATGCGCCGGTACTCCGAGGCCCTGCAGGAGCTAGACAATGTGCTGCGCCTGGACCCGGACCGGGTGGAGGCCATCGTCTTCCGTGCCTCCGCCCTGCGGAACCTGGAGCGCGTGGAAGACGCGATGCGCGCCATCCAGCAGGCGCTGACCGCGGCCCCGGACAACCCCGAGGCGCTGCTGGAACGCGGCATCCTGCACCAGCTGCGGGGTGAGGAAGGAGCCGCGCGCGAGGATTGGGAGCGTGTGATCAGCGTGGCGCCGGAAACCCCGGCCGCGGAGCTTGCCCAGCAGAATCTGGCGCTGAACGAGGCAGGCCTGCCGCAGCGCTGACAGGGCGCGCCGCGATGACCATTGCGTGAAAGCCCCCCGGGCCCTATCCGATTCCTCCGATAACGCGAATCTCGAAGGAGTCTGCGGTGCAGCGCTGGATCTGGTTGCTGGCGGTCGGCGCCGGCGCTGCGTTTCTTGCTTGGCAACAGGGGTGGGTAGGCAGCCAGCGTCCGTCGGCGCCCGCCACGCCGCCCCGCCCGGCCGCGAGCGCCCCTCCCGCCGCCGCCTCGCCGGGACCGCAAGCCCAGCCCGCCCCCC
This sequence comes from Rhodovarius crocodyli, assembly GCF_004005855.1. Taxonomy (GTDB): domain Bacteria; phylum Pseudomonadota; class Alphaproteobacteria; order Acetobacterales; family Acetobacteraceae; genus Rhodovarius; species Rhodovarius crocodyli. The sequence goes on along the minus strand of NZ_SACL01000004.1, from coordinate 66 downwards.
AGGCCGCCCCCCAGGCCGCCCCCCAAGTCGCCCCCCAGGCCGCCCCCCGGGCCGAGGCGCCCGCCC
>NZ_SACL01000048.1 GCF_004005855.1 Rhodovarius crocodyli | reverse complement strand
ACACCGCCCTGCGCGCCCATGGCCCGGGCTTCGGCGCCCCCATCGTCGTCTGCAACGAATCGCACCGCTTCCTCGTCGCCGAGCAGCTGCGCGAGGTCGAGGTCCCGGGCGCGCGCATCCTGCTCGAGCCCGTCGCCCGCAACAGCGCACCCGCCATCGCCGCCGCCGCCATCCTGGCCGAGGAAACCAACCCCGGCGCCATCCTCTGGATCATGCCCGCCGACAGCGCCATCAGCGACGTCCCCGGGCTGCACG
>NZ_SACL01000047.1 GCF_004005855.1 Rhodovarius crocodyli | reverse complement strand
CACCCAGCGCCGCGGCCTCGGTGGGCGTGGCATAGCCGCCATAGATGCTGCCCAGCACCAGCACGATCAGCAGCACCGTCGGCGTCAGGTCCTTCAGCGCGATCAGCTTCTCCCGCAGCGGGATCGGTGGGGGCTTGGGCAGCGGGTTGCGCACGCCGTGCCAGGCGATCAGCCCCACGAACAGCGCCACCACCAGCAGCGAGGGAAAGAGTGCGGCGATATACAGCGCCCCCACCGAGGTCTCGGTGATCAGCC
>NZ_SACL01000046.1 GCF_004005855.1 Rhodovarius crocodyli | reverse complement strand
CACGCTGAGCTATGCCGAGCAGCCCTCGCCGGACGGTCTGGCGCAGGCCTTCCTGATCGGCGAGGAGTTCATCGGGGGCGAGGCCTGCGCGCTGGCGCTGGGCGACAACATCATCTACGGCGGCGGGATGTCGCAGAAGCTGCGTGATGCGGCGGAGCGCGCGCAGACGGGCGTGTCGACGGTGTTCGGCTATCGGGTGGCGGACCCCGAGCGGTACGGCGTGGCGGAGTTCGACGCGACGGGCCGTGTGCTGTC
>NZ_SACL01000045.1 GCF_004005855.1 Rhodovarius crocodyli | reverse complement strand
AGGAGCAGGCCATCGCCGGCCTGCTGCACGATGCCATCGAGGATTGCGGCATCCACTGCGAGGCGGTGATCGAGGCCCAGTTCGGCTCGCGGGTCGCGTCCATTGTGCGCGCCTGCACCGATGCCGAGACCCTGCCCAAGCCACCCTGGCGCGCCCGCAAGGAAGCTTATCTCGCCCATCTCGAGCACGCCGGCGCCGATGCGCTGCTCGTCTCCGCCTGCGACAAGCTGCACAACGCCCGCTCCATCGTGGATG
>NZ_SACL01000044.1 GCF_004005855.1 Rhodovarius crocodyli | reverse complement strand
CACGCTGAGCTATGCCGAGCAGCCCTCGCCGGACGGTCTGGCGCAGGCCTTCCTGATCGGCGAGGAGTTCATCGGGGGCGAGGCCTGCGCGCTGGCGCTGGGCGACAACATCATCTACGGCGGCGGGCTGTCGCAGAAGCTGCGTGATGCGGCGGAGCGCGCGCAGACGGGCGTGTCGACGGTGTTCGGCTATCGGGTGGCGGACCCCGAGCGGTACGGCGTGGCGGAGTTCGACGCGACGGGCCGTGTGCTGTC
>NZ_SACL01000043.1 GCF_004005855.1 Rhodovarius crocodyli | reverse complement strand
GGGGGGGGGGGGGGGGGGGGGGGGGGGGGGGGGGGGGGGGGGGGGGGGGGGGGGGGGGGGGGGGGGGGGGGGGGGGGGGGGGGGGGGGGGGGGGGGGGGGGGGGGGGGGGGGGGGGGGGGGGGGGGGCGGGGGGGGGGGGGGGGGGGGGGGGGGGGGGGGGGGGGGGGGGGGGGGGGGGGGGGGGGGGGGGGGGGGGGGGGGGGGGGGGGGGGGGGGGGGGGGGGGGGGGGGGGGGGGGGGGGGGGGGGGGGGGG
>NZ_SACL01000042.1 GCF_004005855.1 Rhodovarius crocodyli | reverse complement strand
AGAACCCCTCCATGAACGTCCCCAGCGCGAAATACAGCCCGATGATGCAGCACATGATCGCCCAGGGCGGCAGCGGCAGCCCCGAGATCAGCCCCGCCAGCGCCTGCGGCACGTTGATGATCGTCAGGATGTAGTTCAGCAGATACGCGCCAAAGATGATCAGCCCCAGCAGCGCCGTGTTGCGCGCCGTGGCCTCGGCACTGGCATTCAGCAGCCGCAGGGACAGCTTGCCCTCGATCGCCGCGAAGAACAGGGAAC
>NZ_SACL01000041.1 GCF_004005855.1 Rhodovarius crocodyli | reverse complement strand
AGATCACGGGCTATATCCTGGCCTGCGGCATCGCCTGGGCATTGGCGCATGCGCTGGCCGCCCGCGCCCATATCCGCGTGGATGTGCTGGTCAGCCGCTTCCCCATGAAGCTGCGCGCGCCGCTGCACCTGTTCGCCCTCTGCCTGCTCGGCGGCTTCGCGCTGTTCTGCGCCTGGGCCGCCTGGTCGCTGGTGGACGAGAGCCTGCTGTTCGACGCGCATGACAACTCGGCGCTGCGCATCGCCATGGTCATCCCGCAGGGCATCTGG
>NZ_SACL01000040.1 GCF_004005855.1 Rhodovarius crocodyli | reverse complement strand
GGCTCATCCGCATCGCCGCGAGCGACGTGGAACGCTTCATCAGGAGCAGCAGAGCATAAGGGGTCTGAATGCCCCTATTTACTCTAATGTCTACCTAATAAGCGACCTTAGTGATTGCGGTTATGAAATATAGCCGATGATAAAATGGGCTACGTAGTCACTAACGTCGCCTATATTCCAACCTAGTCCGCCGGAGATATCTTATGTCCACTTTGCTGGTTGCCACGGTCGGTGCTGACCTCCCGCCGCCCGCTTTCCTGTCCCAGGTCGCTGACCGCATCG
>NZ_SACL01000003.1 GCF_004005855.1 Rhodovarius crocodyli | reverse complement strand
GGGGGCGGGGGCGGGCGGGGGGGCCGGCGAGGACGCCATGGCCGCGCCCAGCCCGGGTGCGGGCTCCGGCGGGGGTGGGGGCGGCGCGGGTTGCGGGGCCGTGGCCACCACGGGCGCGGGCTGCGGCCGGGCGGGCTGCAACAGCCGCTCCACCTTCACCACCGCCAGGAAACCCATGGCCGCCAGCGCCAGGGGCAGCAGGCGCAGCTTCACGACCGCCTCGCCAATGCCTGGATCAGCTGGCGTTCGGTGGCGCTGCGCGCCTCGAAGCCCTTGATCGCCGGCGCCTTTTCCTGCGCCAGCGGGCGGGCGGCCTGGACGGCGCTTTCCAGCCGGTCGGCCAGGCTTTCGGCGCGCTCGATCAGATAGCGCAGATCATCGCGCAGCGGCTCGGCCGCCGTCACCTTTTCACCCAGGCTGCGGCCCGCGCTCTCGGTGCTGGCGCGGATGCCGCGCAGGGCGGCCTCGGCGGCACGGGTGGCCTCCGTCAGCCCCTCCGCGCTGACGTCCAGCGCCTCGCGCTCAGACCGCACGCGCGTCAGGGAACGGTGCAGGCGCCAGCTGACGGGAATGCTCAGCCCCAGCGTGGCCAGCACCAGCGCGTCGGCGGCCCAATCGACGATACTGCTCATACCACGGCCTCCGGCACCATCTGCGCTTCCTCCAGGATGCGGACGGCGGTCTTGGTCTCGACACGGCCCAGCTCGGCCGTGAACAGGCGCACCTGGCCGCATTGCAGCCGCACAGGCGCGCTGGGCTTGCTGTTCAGGTACAGCATGTCCCCGGGCTTCAGATCGATGATGCTGGACAGCGGCATGGTCTGCTGGTCCAGCACGACCTCGAGCGCGACATTGGTGTGGCGCAGCTCCTCGGCCAGGTGGGTTTCCCAGATGCTGTCGCGGCCGAACTTCTCGCCCATGAACTGCTGGAGCAGCAGCTCGCGCACCGGCTCCAGCGTCGCATAGGGCAGCAGCAGCTCGATCTTGCCGCCGCGATCCTCCATGTCCACGCGCAGCCGCGTCAGCACGCAGGCATTGGACAGGCGGCTGATCATGGCGAAGCGCGGGTTTACCTCCAGCCGGTCGAACTCGAAATGGATGTCCGCCACCGGGTTGAAGGCGGCCGTCATGTCGGCCAGCACCACCTTCAGCAGGCGCTCCACCAGCGTGCGCTCGATGGTGGTGTAGGGCCGGCCCTCGACACGCATGGCAGAGGTGCCGCGACGCCCGCCCAGCAGCACGTCCACCACCGAGTAGATCATGGCGCTGTCCACCACGATCAGCCCGTAATTGTCCCATTCGCGGCAGTTGAACACCGCCAGCATGGCCGGCAGCGGCACGCTGTTCAGGTAATCCCCGAAACGCTGGGACGCGATGCTGTCGATCGAGACCTCGACGTTGTCCGAGGTAAAATTGCGCAGCGAGGTCGACATGATGCGCACCAGCCGGTCGAAGATGATCTCCAGCATCGGCAGGCGTTCATAGGACACCAGGCCCGAGCTGATGATGCGCTCGATGCCCGATTGTTCCCCACGGCCGCCGTCACCGCCCTGGAAGCCCATCAGGCTGTCGATCTCGGCCTGGTTCAGCACGCGCAGCGCATCGGCCTGGGTCTCGGCGACGGCCTCGCCGACCTCCTCCTCCAGCGCCGCGCCCCAGGCGGCGGCGAGATCGTCTTCTTCTTCGCTCGACGGAGGGCTCATTGCACCAGAATCTCCTGGAACAGCACGTCGGTGACGCGGGCGGGGTGGGCGGCGACGGCGGCGCGGGCCATCAGTTCCTCACGCAGGCGCTGGGTGCCGGCGGAGCCGCGCATCTCCTCGGGCCGCATGTCGCGCAGATAGGTGGTGAACAGGTCGACCAGCCGCGGCATGGAGTTGCGCACGGCCTCCGCATCCGGGTCGCCCACCACCTCCAGCTGGCTTTTCAGGCGGATATAGACGGCCCGCCTGCCGCCCGCGTTCAGGTTGGCGGTGATGTCGGGCATCTGCACGAAGACGGGGCGCGGCGGCGGGGGCGGCGGAGGCTCGGCAGGGGCCGCGTGCGCTTCCTCATGGTGGCCCATGCCCAGCAGCTTGGGCAGGATGCCGGAGAACCACAGCCCCGCGCCGATGCCGGCCAGCAGCACCGGCAGGGCCAGCAGAATCAATTTCTTCCGGCCACCCTTCTTGGGTGCGCCCTCCTCACCTTCGGCTGGTGCGGCTGCCGCCTTAGCCATGCTGGCCCTCTCTCGATACGGGGCTGTTCTGGCATGCCGGGGGTTAATCAACCCTTCAGGGCAAAGCGCGCCGGGAGGGGGAAATTTGTGCCGGTGGCGCTGCCCCCAGCCCCCGGCAAAGGGCGCTGCCCTTGGAACCAGCCTTAGGCCGAAATGCCTTTGGATGCCGCTGGCGGGCGCTTCCAACCCAGGATGCCCGACGCCAGTTGTCGCAATAAAATCAAATGCAAAGCGCCCCGAAGTCTTGGCCGGGCAGCGTCCTGGCGGGGGGTTTCGGGGGCCGCGCGCCTGAGATGGCACGCCCCTTGCCCATCGCTCCCCGACAGGAGCCCGCTCATGGACAGCCCCAGCTACATCGCCCTTTCCCGCATGGCCTCCCAGATGCGGGCCCAGGATGTCATCGCGCATAACCTCGCGAATGCGGACACGCCGGGCTATCGCCAGTCCCGCCCCATCTTCGCCGAGCATCCGGCGATGCAGGCCCTGATCAACAACCCCCGCGGCGGCCGCCAGGTGGCCTATAGCTGGGACCGCGCGACCTGGCGCGACGACACCCAGGGCCAGATCCAGACCACCGGCAACCCGCTGGACGTCGCCATCACCGGCGAGGGCTATTTCGCGGTCGAGACCCAGCGCGGCATCCGCTACACGCGCTCCGGCCGCTTCACCATCGGCGCCACGGGGCAGCTGGTGGATGCCCAGGGCAATGCAGTGCTGAACACCCAGGGGCGGCCCATCGCCATCGCCGCCAACGACACCCGCATCGAGATCAAGGGCGACGGCACCATCCGCTCCGAGAACGGGGTGATCGGCCAGATCCAGATTTCCCGCTTCGACAATGCCCAGGGCCTGCGCGCCGAGGGCGACCGCCTGCTCGACCCCGCCGGCCAGCAGGCCGAGCCGGTGGCGCGCCCGCGCCTGACCCAGGGCGCGGTGGAAGGCAGCAACGTGCAACCCGTGCTGGAGATGACCCGCATGATCGCCGAAACCCGCGAATTCCAGCTCGTGACGAATTTCGTCGACAAGGAAAACGAGCGCCTGACCGGCGCCATCGACCGCATCCTGCGCGTCCGCTGAGGAAGATAGACCATGCGCTCACTCGCGATCGCCGCCACCGGCATGATGGCCCAGCAGACCAATGTCGAGGTCACGTCCAACAACCTGGCCAACATGACCACCACGGGCTTCAAGCGCCGCCGCGCGGAGTTCCAGGACCTGATCTACCAGAACCTGCGCCGGGTGGGCTCCACCAGCTCCGACACCGGCACCATCCTGCCCTCGGGCGCGCAGCTGGGCCTGGGCGTGCGCACCGCCGCGATCTACCGCATCGCGGAGCAGGGCAACCTGCAGCAGACGGAGAACCGCTTCGACCTGGCCATCCGCGGCAACGGGTATTTCCAGGTGCAGCTGCCGAGCGGCGACATCTCCTACACCCGCGACGGCACCTTCTCCCTGAGCCCCGAGGGCACGATCGTGACCGCGGAGGGCTATATCGTGCAGCCCGGCATCACGGTGCCCGCCAATGCGCGCGACGTGACGATCAATGCCTCCGGCCAGGTGCTGGTCACGCTGGACGGGCAGGTGGCGCAGCAGAATGTGGGGCAGATCCAGCTCGCGATCTTCCCGAACGAAGGCGGCCTGGAGGCGACCGGCGAGAACATGTATCTCGCCACCTCCGCCTCCGGCCAGCCGCAGGCCGCGGCCCCGGGCCAGCCCGGCTACGGGCAGCTTCTGCAGGGCTTCATCGAGACGTCGAACGTCAACACGGTGCAGGAAATCACCAACCTGATCACCGCCCAGCGCGCCTATGAGATGAACAGCCGCGTCATCGTCGCCTCCGACGAGATGCTGTCCGCCGTGGCGAAGCTGCGGTGATGCGCGCGCTGGTGCTTCTCGCGGTGCTGCCGGTGGCGGCCTGGGCGCAAGAGATGGCCTTCATCCGCCCGATGGCGACGGTGGAGGAACCGGTGGTGCGCGTGCGCGACCTGTTCGAGAACGCGGGCAGCCGCGCCGAGGCCCCCCTCGGCCCCGCCCCCGCCCCGGGCCGGCGCATCGTGCTGGAGGCAGAGCAATTGGCCGCCATCGCGCGGATGAACCGCGTGCCCTGGCGCCCGATGTCGGCCGCCGACCGCGTGGTGCTGGAACGCCCCGGCCGCCAGGTGCCGCGCGCCGAGGTCGAGGGCGCCCTGCGGGAGGAGCTGCTGCGCATGGGCATGGATGCCGAATCCGAGCTGGAAATCCCGGGCTGGGTGCCGCCCATGGTGCCCATCGCCAGCCTGCACCAGGTCACGATCGAGGGCGCGGTGCTGGAAACCCCCGGCAACCGCTTCGCCGCCACGCTGGTCATCACGGCGGAGGGCATGGCGACGCAACGCCTGCGCCTGGCGGGCCGCGCCATGGCCACCACGCCCGTGGTCGTCGCCACCCGCCGCATGGGCATGGGTGAGCGACTGGGCCCCGCCGATGTGCGGGAGGTGCGGATGCGCGTGGAACGCGTGCGCAACGGCATGGCCAGCCGCGCCGACCAGGTGCTGGGCCAGGAACTGCACCGCCCCATCGCGGCCGAGGGCCCCATTCCACTGGCCGACCTGGGCCCGCCCAGCGTCATCCAGCGCAACCAGGCCGTGACGCTGCTGCTGGACGCGCCCGGCATCACGCTGACGGCCGCCGGCCGGGCACTGGAATCCGCCCCGCGCGGCGCCGTGGTGCCGGTGATGAACCTGGCCAGCCGCGCCGTGATGGAGGGCGAAGTGCTGGGCCCCGGCCGCGTGCGCGTCGCCATGGGCACCGTGCCCACCCGCAACCCCCGTGACATGGAGGCCCGCTGATGCGCCTCGCCCCGATCCTGCTGCCTGCCCTGCTGACCGTCGCCTTGGCCGGTTGCGGCACCGCCGACCGCCTCTCCCGCATCGGGCGGCCGCCGCCGGTCTCACCCGTCACCAACCCGGCGGAACAGCCCGGCGTGCGCAACATCGCCATGCCGACGCCCGCCCCGCAGGAACCCGTCGGCGCCTCGGCATCGCTGTGGCGCACCGGCAGCCGCACCTTCCTGCGCGACCAGCGCGCGGCACAGGTGGGGGACCTGATCACCGTGCTCGTCTCCATCGCCGACGAGGCGCAGCTGCAGAACCGCACCCAGGCCACCCGCACCGGCACCCAGAACATGGGCATGGCCAATCTGCTGGGCCTCGAAACCTCCATCCCGCGCGTGCTGCCCAGCCAGACGGACCCGTCATCCCTGATCAACACCAACAGCAGCGGCGTGACGGACGGCAACGGCCAGATCCGCCGCAGCGATGCCGTGACCCTGCGCCTGGCCGCCACCGTCACGCAGACGCTGCCCAACGGGAACATGGTGATCGCCGGCCGGCAGGAAGTGCGGGTAAACCACGAGCTGCGGGAACTGCTGGTGCAGGGCGTGCTGCGCCCGCAGGACATCGCCAGCGACAACACCGTGCGCCACGACCGCCTGGCCGAGGCCCGCATCATCTATGGCGGCCGCGGCGCCCTGTCTGACGTGCAGCAGCCGCGCGTCGGCACGCAGATCCTGGACGCGCTGTTGCCCTTCTGAGGGAGGAGGCTAGGCTCCCTCAAGCAACAGAGGAAACACCCATGCCCAAGATCGGTATCGTCGTCGAATTCCAGATGGACCCGGCCAACCACGCCGCCTTCCACGCCATCATCAGCGAACACGCGCGCCTGACGAAGCAGGAAGAGCCCGGCTGCGTCAGCTTCGACGTGCTGCAGCCGCAGAAAAAGGACGGCGCCGACCTGTCCCGCGTCATGCTGATGGAAGTCTACGCCGACGCCGCAGCGTTCAAGGCCCATGGCGAAAACCCGCGCCTGGCCAAGGTGCGCGACAGCTACAGCAGCCTGATCACCGGCCGCACGCTGACGGTCTGCCATATGTGAGCACGGGCCGACTGGGGGTGGTCCCGGGCGGCACGGTCGATGCGAGAGGGGCGCTGCCCCCCTCGCACTCCCCCCGCCAGGAGCCTGTGGCCCCTGGACCCCCATCTGTTATCTGAAAGTTTGGGGAAGGGGCACGACGCACGCTCCTGGCCCAGAGCGCCCACGAAGCCCCTTCCCCAAACTTTCAGCTCCCGGTTTCCAAAGGCCTTTCGGCCTTTGGCGGGTGGGGGCGCGGGGGAGGGCAGAGCCCTTCCCCGCATCCGCCCTGCCCGCCCGGAACCACCCCTCAGGCTGCCCGTTCCACCTTGGCCGGTCCCAGTGCTGCGCGGCTGGCGTCGTTGTTGGCGTCGATCAGGCGCAGCAGCAGGGACATGAAGGTGTCCCGTTCGGTTTCGTCCAGCGGGTTCAGCAGGCGTTCCTGGGCGTTGCGCATCGCGGAGAGCATGGCGCGGGTCAGGGTTTCGCCTTCGGGCGTCAGCCAGGCCAGGGTGGCGCGGCGGTCGGCCTCGCCGCGCTGGCGGCGGATCAGGCCGCGGCGTGCGAGGCGCGAGAGAACGTCGGCCACATTGGTGCGGTCGATGCCCACGTCCTGGGCGATGGATTGCTGGTCCGCCCCTGGCGTGAGGGAGATGGTGGACAGCACGGCGTATTGCACGGGCGTGATGTCGAAGGCCGCGCATTCCTCATGGAAGATGGCGCTGTGGATCTGGTGCAGGCGGCGGACGAGAAAGCCCGGGCGGCGCCACAGCGGCAGGCGCGTCATCAATTCGCGCAGTTCCGGGTCGGTCACGGCGCCGGCCAGGGTGTCGGTGGCGGCCTCGGTCGGCCGGCTGCGGCGGGTGGTCTTGGGCGTGGTCATGGCTGCCGCATCTTTCAGCACTTTTCGCTCTCGCAGCGAACATAACCCGCGCGGGGCATGCCACCAACCGTCGGCTTTTTGTTGACCCGGCGCAACACAATCCTCAGCATGCCCCCTATTGATCGGCTTGTGGGGCTGTCATGGATGGTGATGGGGGCGGGGCCGGCATCGGCGCCAGGGTCCTGCGGAAGGAAGACGCGCGGCATCTGGCCGGGCGTGGGCAATTCACCGCCGATCTGCGGTTTCCGGGCATGCAGGATGTCGCCTTCCTGCGCAGCCCGGTGGCGCATGCGCGGGTGGGGGCGCGGCGCGCTTCGGGCGACGTGCTGTTCCTGGATGACCTGACCGGGGTGGCGGATATCGTCACCCGCTCCTCCATTCCCGGCTACAAGCTGGCGCCCTGGCCTGTCATGGCGCGCGACCGCGTGCGCTATGTGGGTGAGATCGTGGCCATGGCCGTCGCCGCGAACCGGGCCGCGGCCGAGGACCTGGCCGAGCAGGCGGAGGTGGAGTTCGAGCCGCTGCCGCCCGTGGCCAGCTGCGACGCGGGCCGCGCGGAGGGTGCTGCCCTGCTGCACCCCGAATGGGGCGACAACCTGTTCCTGCATTCCCGTTTCGACAGCGGCATCGAGGCGGTGGCCGCCAGCGCGCCCGTGAAGGTGGAGCTGGACATCACCTGCGCGCGCCAGGTGATGCACCCGATGGAGGGCAAGGGCGTCGTCGCCTACTGGGACCATCGGGCGGGCATGCTGGTGGTCCATACCTCGACCCAGGTGCCGCACCTCATCCGCAGCGGGCTGGCGGAGGTTCTGGGCATTCCGCAGGCGCAGGTGCGGGTGGCGGCCCCGGATGTCGGCGGCGGCTTCGGCTATAAGTGCCTGCTGCAGCCGGAGGAGATCCTGGTCTCCTGGCTGGCGCTGACGCGCAAGGCGGCCTTCCGCTGGATCGAGGACCGGCGCGAGCATCTGGTCGCCGGCGCCAATGCGCGCCAGCACCACTACACGCTCACGGCCTATGCCAATGAGCAGGGGCGGCTGCTGGGCCTCGATGCGCAGATCGAGGTCGATACCGGCGCCTATTCGGTCTGGCCCTTCACCGCCGTGCTGGAGGCAGCCCAGGCCGGCGGCAATTTGCCCGGCCCCTATGATTTCCGCGCCTATCGGGCGGAGGTGTTCTCGGTCGCGACCAACAAGCCGCCCTTCGCGCCCTATCGCGGCGTGGCGCGGCCGGGCGTGTGCTTCGCCATCGAGCTGACGATCGACGCTATTGCGAAGGCCGTGGGGCGAGAGGCCTGCGATGTGCGGGCGGAGAACCTCGTGCCCGGTTCAGCGATGCCCTACGTCAACGTGACCAACAAGCATTACGACAGCGGCGACTACCCGGCCTCGCTCGCGACCGTGCGCGAGCAGATCGGGCTGGATGCCTTCCGCGCCGGCCCGGCGCGCGATGAGAAGGGCCGCTACCTCGGCATCGGCTTCGCGACCTACACCGAGCAATCGGCGCACAACACCAAGGTCTTCGCCGCCTGGGGCCTGCCTTTGGTCCCCGGCTACGACCAGGCGCATGTGAAGCTGACGCCGGACGGCGCGCTGGAGATCCGGGCCGGCATCCACACCATCGGCCAGGGGCTGGAGACGACGCTCGCCCAGATCGGCCATTCCATGACCGGCGTGCCGTTCGAGAATATCCGCGTCACGCTGGGCGATACGGCGACGACGCCCTATTCCACCGGCGCCTATGCCAGCCGGGGCATCGTGATGTCGGGCGGTGCGGTGTCCCGCGCGGGTGAGGTGCTGGCCGGCCGCATCAAGGCGATCGCCGCGCATCTGCTGCAGACCGAGCCCGACGCTATCGAGTTCCGCGAGGGCCGCATCCATGCGGGCAATGCCAGCCTGGATTACGCCGATGTGGGCCGCGCCTGGTACCTGCGCCCGGAACAGCTGCCGGAGCAGGTAAACACCGCCGGCCTGGAAGTGACCGAGGGCTACAAGCCCGCCACCGACAATGGCGTGTTCAGCTATGCCAGCCACGCCGCCAAGATCGCGGTCGACCCCGAGACCGGCATCGTCGAGATCCTGGACTATGTGATCGCCGAGGATTGCGGCCGCATGGTCAACCCGATGATCGTGGAGGGCCAGACCTATGGCGGCGCGGCCCAGGGTGTGGGCACCGCGCTGTTCGAGGAAAGCCCCTATGACGACCAGGGCCAGCCGCTCGCCTCCACCCTGATCGACTACATCCTGCCCGGCCCCACCGAGATCCCGGCCTTCCGCATCAGCCACACCGAAACCCTGTCGCCCCACACCGCCCACGGCATCAAGGGCGTGGGCGAAGGCGGGGCCATCGCGCCGCCGGCGGTCATCGTGAACGCGATCAACGACGCGCTCGCCACGCTCGGCGCGCGGATCACCCAGATACCGGCCACGCCCGAACGCATCCTGGCGGCCATCGCGGAGGCCCAGGCATGAAACCCGCCGCCTTCGACTACGCGCGCGCCGCGACCATCCCCGAGGCCGTGGCGGCCATGCGGGACGGCGCGCGGCCGCTGGCCGGCGGGCAGTCGCTGGGCCCCATGCTGAACCTGCGCCTGGCGCGCCCGGGCAAGCTGGTAGACATCAAGCGCGCCGAGGGTATGCGCGGCGTGGCGCTCTCGGCCAGCACCGCCCGGCTGGGTGCCGCCCTGACCCATGCCGAGATCGAGGACCGACGCGTCGAGGACGTGACGCGCGGCCTGCTGCCGCATGTGGCGCGCGGCATCGCCTATCGCGCCGTGCGCAACCGCGGAACGCTGGGCGGCAGCCTGTGCCATGCCGACCCCGCCGCCGATTGGGTGACGACCATGACCGGGCTGGGCGCGACGATGATCGCCCAGGGCCCCGCCGGCGAACGCGCCATCGCCGCCGAGAACTTCATGCTGGGCGCCTTCACCAATGCCCTGGCCGAGGACGAGATGCTGGCGGCCGTCGAGATCCCGCGCCTGAGCCCCGCCGCGCGCTGGGGCTATGCCAAGATCAACCGCAAGACCGGCGAGTTCGCCATGGCTATCGGGCTGGTGATCCTGGACGGCCCATGGGCCCGGGTGGTGGCCGGCGCGGTCGAGGCGCCCCCTGCCCTGCTGCCGCGCGCAGCCGCCGCCCTGCTGGCCGGCGAGACATCCGATCTGGACGCGGAACTGGCCGAGCGCCTGCCGCATCTTTCCCCCGCCGACCGCAAGCTGCGCGCCGTCTCCCTGCGCCGGGCGATCGCGATGTTGAGCGAGGCCCGCTGATGATCTCCGCCCCTTTGGCTGTCACCCTGACCGTGAACGGCCAGCGCCGCCAATTGCTGGCCGAGCCGCGCACCCAGCTGGCCGACCTGCTGCGCGAGCAGCTGAACCTGACCGGCACCCATCTGGGCTGCGAACAGGGCGTGTGCGGCGCCTGCACCGTGCTGATCGACGGCGTGCCGCAGCGTTCCTGCATCAGCTATGCCGTGGATTGCGACGGCGCCGAGATCACCACCATCGAGGGCTTCGACGCGGACCCCACCATGGCGACGCTGCGGCAGAACTTCTCCGCGCATCACGCCCTGCAATGCGGCTTCTGCACGCCCGGCATGCTGGTCACGGCGCGCGACATCGTGCTGCGGCTGGGCGAGGTGCCCGAGGCGCGGGTGCGCGAGGAGCTGTCGGGCAATATCTGCCGCTGCACCGGCTATGTCGGCATCGTGGGCGCCGTCTGCGCCACCGCGCGCGGCTGCACCCCTCAGGAAAGCGCGGCACCCATCGCGGCCGCCGCGCTGGCCGCGCCCGCGGTCGCAGCCCCTGTCGAGAACGCCGCCCCCCGCGCGGCCCAGCCGCTGAAGGGCGGCAACAGCCTGACCGAGACCATCGCCATCGCCGCCCCGCCCGAACAGGTGTGGGAAGCCATGGGCGACCTTCCGGCCCTGGCCGCCTGCCTGCCCGGCGCCGAGATCACCGAGGTGGATGGCGAGGCCATCAAGGGCCGCATGAAGGTGGCGCTGGGCCCCATCAAGGTGGCCTTCGCCGGCACCGGCACGGTCCGGCTGGATGCCGCGACCCGCAGCGGCGTGCTGCGCGGCGCGGGGCGCGACGGGGGCACCGGCTCCTCGGCCGAGGGCGAGTTGGGCTTCGCCCTGGCGCCATCGGCCACTGGCACCCCAGGGGGCACGGACGTGGCCATCACCCTGCAATGGCGGCTGACCGGGGCGCTGGCGCAGTTCGGGCGCTCCGGCCTGGTGGCCGACCTGGTGCGGCGGCTGGCCCAGCAATTCGCGGCCAACCTTCAGGCGCGGCTGGCAGGCGAGGCACCGCCGGCGCAGCCCGCGCCCCTCAACCTTTTCCAATTGCTCTGGGCCGCGCTGAGGGCGCGCTTCGGGCGCTGAGACCACCACCACGAATCAACGGGAGCTTCATGATGGATCGCAGACATGTACTCGCCGGGGCAGCCGCCAGCGCCGTCCTCGCCGCACCTGCCCTCTCTCAAGGGTTGGTGCGCTGGCGCATGGCCACCACCTGGCCGAAGTCGCTCGATACCCTGTACGGCAGCGCCGAGGCCCTGTGCCGCCGCGTGACCCAGCTCTCGGAAGGCAAGTTCACCATCCAGTGCTTCGCCGGCGGTGAGATCGTGCCCGCCCTGCAGAGCTTCGACGCGGTGCAGACCGGCTCGGTCGAATGCTCCCACATCCTCAGCTCGAACTTCCTGGGCAAGGACATCAATTTCGCCTTCGACGGTGGCCTGCCCTTCGGCCTGAACATGCGCCAGCAGACCGCCTGGGTGCATGAGGGCGGCGGCCTGAACCTGCTGCGCGACCTGTACAAGAAGTACAATTGCGTGAACTTCCTGGCCGGCAATGTCGGCGTGCAGATGGGCGGCTTCTTCCGCCGCGAGATCCGCACGGTGGAGGATCTGTCGGGCTTGAAGATGCGCATCGGCGGCTTCGGCGGGCGCATCCTGGCCAAGTTCGGCGGCGTGCCGCAGGTGCTGGCGGCCAGCGACATCTACTCCGCGCTGGAGCGCGGCACGATCGACGCCACCGAATGGGTCGGCCCCTATGACGACGAGAAGCTGGGCTTCCACCGCATCGCCCGCTTCTACTATTCGCCGGGCTGGTGGGAAGGCAGCGCGGCCATCACCGCCATCGCCAACACCGCCGCCTGGGAAAGCCTGTCGGACGTGAACAAGGCGCTGTTCGAGACGGCCTGCAACGAGCAGAACACGCTGATGATGGCGAAGTACGATGCCCGCAACCCCGACGCGCTGCGCCGCATCGTGGGCGCCGGCACCCAGCTGCGCATCTTCCCCCGCCCGATGATGGAAGCGATGTACCGCTCCAGCTTCGAGGAATTCGAGACGCTGGCCAGCCAGAACGCGGATTTCAAGAAGCTGTACGAAGCCTGGCTGCCGTTCCTGGACAACAGCAACGCCTGGTTCCGCGTGGCCGAATACACGCTGGACAGCTTCCGCCTGACCTCGCGGATCCCTGGGAGGTGAAGGGGCGCCCGGGGGCCTTGCCCCCGGACCCCGACCAAAGGGCTCCGCCCTCTGGACACCCGCAAAGGGTCGTAACGACCCTTTGAACCCATGAGTCTTCTGAAAGTTCGGGGAAGGGGCTCAGAAAACCCTCCGACCCCACGCGCCTTCGCTGCCCCTTCCCCGAACTTTCAGCTCCCGGTTTCCAAAGGCCTTTCGGCCTTTGGTGGGGGTGCCGGGGGCAAAGCCCCTGGCTGGGGGTCCGGGGGCAAGGCCCCCGGGAAACCCTTCACCCCACCGGGTCCAGCCCGGTCGCGCGGATGACGGGCGCTGCCTCGGCCGAGCGGAAGAAGCGCAGCAGTTCCATCGCCCCTTCCGGGTTCTGGGCCCGGGTGCAGATGCCGGCCGCGAAGATGGTCGCGCGCTGCACCGGCTCGGGCAGCGGGCCGATCATCGCGATGCCGGGGATGGGCTGCAGTTCGCTCACCTGCTGCAGGCCGAGCGCCGCATCGCCGCGCGCCACCACCGTGCCCACGCGCTCGCTGTAGATCCGGCGGGATTTCGGCATCACCTCGGCCGCGATGCCCAGGCGTTGGACCAGTTCCGTCTCGTAATAGACGCCCGAGGCGCTGGCGGAATAGGCGATGGAGGGCGCGGCCAGCAGGATGCGGCGCAGATCGTCCACCGTGTTCATGGTGGGCACCGGTTCCCCGGCGCGGACGGCCAGCGCGATGCGCGACACCACCAGGTCCTGCCGGCTGCCCTGGCGCACATGGCCCTGCTGCATCAGGCGTTCCAGCGCATCCAGCGCGACGATGACGGTATCCGCGGGCTCACCGCGCGCCAGGCGCTGCGGGATGGCATCGGGTGCCGCGCCCATCGAGGCACCGAAGGCGCTTTCCACCTTGTTGCCGGTCTGGCGCTCGAACACGGGCACCAGCTGCCGGTAGGCGGCGGTGAAGGCGCCGGAGGTCATGCCATGGATGGTGCGGGCCTCGGCATGGGCCGGCAGGGCCAGCAGGCCGGCACCGGCCCCGAGCAGGCCGCGACGAGACAGCATCAGCATTGGATTTTCCTCCCTGTCAGTGCGGGCAGGATAATCCGCCGGATAAGCCAGCCGCTACTGCCTGGCGCCTCATGATTTTTTCATGTCCGGATCATCCCGGAACCGGTTCGGGCGTTTGCCTCACATCATCTGTCGAGGAGGCAATTCAATGCGTGGCGTTCTGCTGTGGCTGCTGGGTATCCCCATCCCCATCATCATCCTGCTGTACCTGTTCAACGTCGTCTGACGTTCAGCCCTTTCGCAGGCGCGGCACCAGCGCGACCACCTCCGGGCCGATATAGGCCTGGGGCTCGCTGGGCGGGGTCATGTTCTCCCGCCGCTCCTCGGCGGCCACGCAATCCTGGGCGGTGCGCGCCACGCCGGGCGCGCCCCCCTGCCCGATCAGCAGCGCCGAGATCACGCAGCGGTCGAACACCGTCAGGCTGAACTGGGTGGAGCAGCCGAAGCTCGAACGATCGGGCCGGGCGGCCGTCAGCACCACGCGGTTGGGCCGGGCCATGGGCGGCTGCGCGAAGCCGCCGCTATAGCAGGCAGAGGCGATCACGAAGGTCGGCGCCTGGCCGCATCCGCGAGAGAGGGCCGCATCCAGCGGCCCGGGCCCCATGGCCTGCCGCGCCAGGGGAAACACCAGCCCCTGGTTGGGCGCGCCATGCATGGTCAGGAACACGAGGCAGGCCTCGCCGGGGCCGGGGCGCATCTCAGCGATCGCGCGCAGCACGCCCTCGGGCGTCGCCGGCTCGGCACCGTTCTGCAGGCGGTCGCGCCGGGCGGAGAAGCGGCGGATGCTGGCCATCTGGCCGCCGCGCTCCAGGGCGCTGGCCATGGATTCCACCGCCGCGTCCCACACTTCCAGGCTGGGGTCGCCCGCCACCAGCACCGCGTGCCAGCGCGTGGCGGGCTGGGCCAGGGCCAGCCCGGGCAACATCAGGAACAGCATGAGGAAGCGCTTCATGCCCGCATGCTGCGCCCGAAGCGGCGGATCAATCCAGCCTGATGTTGTTGGCGCGGACGACGCGGCCCCATTGTTCCGTTTCCCGCACCATCCAGGAACGGAAGGCGTCGGGGCCGAGCGACTGGGTTTCCGCGCCGATATCCGCGAGGCGACGGGCATTGTCGGGCTCGGCCATCGCGTTGCGGAATGCCTCGTCCAGCTTGTTCACAAGAACGGCAGGCGTGCCGGCGCGCACCAGCACGCCCTGGAAGGTGCCGGCCTCGGCGCCGGGCCAGCCCAGCTCGGCGAAGGTGGGCAGGTTCGGGAAATCGGCGAAGCGCCGCGCCCCGGTCACCGCGATGCCCTTCAGCCGCCCGTCGCGCACGAAGGGGCTGGTCGCGGTGGCGCCGTTCACCAGCATCTGCGATTCGCCGGCCGACACCGCCGTCAGCGCGGCGGCACCGCCGCGATAGGGCACCTGCGTCAGCTCCGCCCCCCAATGCTGCGCCAGCACCAGGGAGGTGAGATGCGTGGCGCCGCCCACGCCCGAATTGGCCACGTTCAGCGCCTGCGGCCGCGCCTTGGCCAGCGCCGCCAGCTCCTGCGGGGTATTGGCGGAAACCGAGGGATGAACCGCCAGCAGATAGGGCGCGTAGATCAGCAGGTTGACCGGGGCCAGGTCATTGGCGGGGTCGAAGGAAAGGCGCTGATACAGGCTGGGCGCGGTGGCCAGCGCCCCGGTGTCGATC
Source organism: Rhodovarius crocodyli (assembly GCF_004005855.1). Classification (GTDB taxonomy): domain Bacteria; phylum Pseudomonadota; class Alphaproteobacteria; order Acetobacterales; family Acetobacteraceae; genus Rhodovarius; species Rhodovarius crocodyli. Next base: position 599,071 of record NZ_SACL01000003.1, on the reverse strand, counting down.
AGCAGCACGGTGCTGCCGTCGGGCGCGGATTTGGCGACGAAATCCGCCCCCACATTGCCGGCGGCGCCCGCGCGGTTCTCCACCACCACGTTCTGGCCGATCTGCCGCCCCACGGAGGGGCCCAGGATGCGGGCCAGGATGTCGCTGGTGCCGCCCGGCGCGAAGGGAACGATGAGCCGGATGGGGCGGTCGAATACCTGGGCCCGGACGACCGGGGCAGCGAGCACGGACGCGCCTAGCGCGCCCGCGAACAGGCGACGATGCATGATGATTCTCCTTGGACGTGGAGATCATCATGCAGATGCGTTCAATACTCCGCAAACATCCTTGCGATCTCGGCCTTGTCGCTGGTCCGCGTCAGCGCGAGGGAGAGCAGGATGCGGGCCTTCTGCACCGTCAGGTTATCGGCATCCAGGAAGCCCAGTTCGCGCTTGCGCTCGGTGCCGAACACGCGGCCGGAGCCCGCGCGGCTGGCACAGACCACCACCACGCCCTTCGCCGCCACCGCGGCCAGGGCATCGGCCTCGCCGGGGCTCATGAAGCCGGGGGCGAAGCCCGCGATCACGATTCCCTTGGCGCCGGCCGCGGCATAGGCGGCCGCCGCCGCGCCGTCGCTGCCGGCATAGCTGTACATGACATCGACGCGCGGCAGGTCCGTCAGGCCCTTCAGATCGAACTCGGTTTCGGGCGCCAGCTTGCGCAGCGGCTTGCGGTACCAGGCGATCGTGTCGCCGTCGGCATGGCCCAGGCAGCCGAAATCGGGGCTGCGGAAGGTCTGCATGCGGCTGGTGCTGGTCTTGGTGACCTCACGCGCGGCGTTCACCTCATCGTTCAGCAGCACGAGCGCGCCGAGGCCCCGCGCGCCGGGGTCGGCCGCGACCCGGATGGCATTGGCCAGGTTCATGCCCGCATCGGTGGACAGGCCGCTGGAGGGGCGCTGCGCGCCCACCACCACGATCGGCACCGGCAGCTTATGCGTCAGAGAGAGGAAATAGGCCGTCTCCTCCAGCGTCGCGGTGCCGTGGCCAACGACGATGCCGGCGGCGTCCGGGTGCTCGGCATAGGATTTATGGGCCAGTTCCAGCAGTTCCAGCCATTCGACCGGCCCGATGGCGGTGCTGGCGACATTGCGGAAGCGGATCGGCACCACCTCCGCCTTCTCATGCACCTGGGGCCAATGGGCCAGGATCTCGTCCGCCTGCATGAACCGCCCCTTGGAGGCATAGTCCATGATGTCGAAGGGGCCGATGGAGGAGAGCGCGCTGATGGTGCCCCCCGTGCCGATAAACAGGACCTTGGGCTTGCTCAACGCGACGTCTCCGCAGGGTGGTTCGACAAATTATTCCACCGGATCGAGCAGGCGGGAACGGGCATAGGCCTCCTCGATCTGCTCGACCGTCAGCACATCGCCGAAGAACAGGTGGAAATTGATCAGGCTGGCGGCGTGCTCGGCATCATTCATGGCGGCGCAGCCGTCGCTGACCATAATGGTGCGGAAGTTCATCATCATGGCGTCGCGCGCCGTGCTCTCGCAGCACACATTGGTCATGGTGCCGGTGACCAGCACGGTGTCGATGCCGCGTGCCCGCAGCTTCTCCAGCAGCGGCCCGCCACCGGGGATCAGCGCGCTGAAGCGGTATTTCTCCACGATCTCATCGCCGTCGCGCACCTGCATGTGCGGCCACAGGTGATGGCCCTTGCTGCCGCGCATCAGCGCGGTGTTGCGCTTCGTGCGGGCGGCGGGGGTGACCATGTCCTGCATCACGGACCATTCGGTGTCGCAGGCCTCGTCATGCGTGTTCAGGATCCAGAACACGCTGCCGCCGGCGGCCCGCGTGGCGGTCGCCAGCCGGTTGATGGCCGGCACCACGAAAGGTGCGTTGGGGCACACCGCATGGCCCACGCCCACATCCATGAAGGCATTCTGCATATCGACCACCAGCAGCGCGGTTCGTGGCCCCTTCAGCGTGGCGAAGGGGTGCGGGGTGCCGCAACGCGCCGCGACCCGTTGGGAGACATCGGGCGGGATGGTGAACTTGTGCATGTCCGACAAGTTACCATCGCCGGTGGTCCCGCCATCCCGCAGAACAAGTATGGATTGCGCCGGGAAACCGGGCGGCGCCGATAACACCGGCAACCCGCCTAAAGCTGCGCCAACAACGGGCGTATTTATGCCGCGGCCACCCCACAAGCTTGTGATTTTGCAGCGCAATATCGCAACGACATAGCTGCCCTCACATTTATTTCCGGGCCACGATCGCGGTCGTCAGGCGCGAGACGCAGGAAAGCCGGCCGTCTCCGCGCCTGATCTCGATATTCCAGACATGGACATTGCGCCCGACCCGCACCGCGCGGCACTCGCCGGTGATGGTGTCGCCCTTGGGCACCGGCAGCAGATGGTTGGCGTTGATCTCAAGCCCCACGGCCGTCTGGTCATCCTCGCAGCACAAGAGAGAGGCAAGCGAGCCCAGCGTCTCCGCCAGCACGACCGAGACGCCACCATGCAGGATGCCGAAGGGCTGCACATGGCGTTCGTCCACCGGCATCTGGCCCCGCAGCCAGTCATCGCCCACCTCGGTGATGCGCAGGCCGAGCAGCCCGTTCACCGTATCCTTCTGGCGCGCGTGGACTTCCGCGATGTCAGGCTGGCGTTTCCAGATGGCCATATCGATCTCCCTCACAGGCCCGGGATTTCAGCAGGCGCCCCGGCGCCCGTCCAGCCAGGGCGGCAAAGGCCCTGATTCCGCCGCTTTTATCGGTCACGATCGTGACATCAGAAGGCATATGACTGATTTTTCTCGACCGCCGACCGGGCGGCAAAAGCGTTGGCTTCTGGTATTCATGCTGCGGCGCACCGTGTCATGCCGTCGCCGACCCCGTCTGGAGGCCCCGTCACGTTGCAACCGCTGCTGGACCTGTCCAGGCTGATATCCTCGACCGGGCGCGCCGCGCTCTCGGGGCTGGACCGCGTCGAACTGGCCTATGCCCGCCATTGCGCGGCCATGCCGGAGCAGGAGCGCTGTTTCGTGGCCCGCTCGCCCTGGGGCCCTTTCAGCCTGCTGCCCGACCGGCTGGCCCTGCCGCTGGTCGCGCAGTGGGAGGCCTTGACCCGGGGCGAAGCGGCCGCCCGCCCGCTGAAGGCGCTGGGCCTGGCCGCCCGGGCCTGGCTTATGAGCGGCCTGGGCGTGCTGCCGCTGCATCGCCGGCTGCGGGGCATGCCCGGCGCGACCCTGCTGGTGGTCGCCCATCAGTCGCTGGCGGAAAGCGCGCCGATTGCGGCGCTGAAGCGGCGCGGCGCCCGCTTCATCCCGATCATCCATGACCTGATACCCATCACTTACCCGGAATATTCCCGACCGAGACAGATCGCGCTGCATGTGCGGCGCCTGGCCAATGTGTCGGCGCTGGCCGATGCCGTGCTGACGGATTGCGAGGCGGTGCGCGCGGATGTCCTTGGCTACTTCGGCGGGCTGGGCCGGGAGATGCCGCCGGTCGTGGCAGCCCCGCTCGGCTTCGACCTGCCGCCGTTGCGCAGCATCCCCGATGGCCCGGTGCCGGAACGGCCGTACTTCGTGACGCTGGGCACCATCGAACCGCGCAAGAACCACCTGCTGCTGCTGAACCTGTGGCGCGACCTGGCCGAGCGGCTGGGGCCGCAGGCGCCGCGCCTGGTCATCCTGGGCCGGCGCGGCTGGCAGAACGAGACGGTCTTCCGTCTGCTGGACCGCGTTCCGGCCTTTCCGGGGCTGGTGGAGGAGCGGCGGGACGCGACCGATGCCGATGTCGCCTTCACCCTGCGGCATGCCCGCGCCCTGCTTTTTCCAAGCTTCGCCGAAGGCTACGGCATTCCGCTGATCGAGGCCTTGAGCCTCGGGACGCCCGCCATCTGCGCCGACATTCCGTCGCTGCGAGAGGTGGGAAAAGGCGTGCCGGAGTTCATCTCGCCCCTCGACGGGGTGGGTTGGCGGGATGCCGTCCTGGACTATTCCAGGCCCGACAGCCCTGCACGCCAAGCACAGATTGCACGCATAGCGGGTTTTTTACAACCGCGATGGGATCAGCACTTCAATGCGCTGCAACAAGCGGTCGCACGGATTTCAACAAGATCGTCCGACAACACAACAGCTTCTGTTGCGGTGCAAAGCGCCGGCATGCGATGAGAAAAGAGATGCTTATCAGCGGCGGCACAATCAGCCCATGACCTCAGGCTCCCCCCCTGGCGGTCCCCGCGCCCCCCTCCCGGCCGATGCCGTGGCGGTTGTCGGGCTCGCTTGCCGTCTGCCGGGCGCGCCGGACGCGCAGGCTTTCTGGCAATTGCTGGCCGAGGGGCGGGATGCCGTCACCACCGTGCCGGCCGACCGTTTCAGCATTCCCTTCTGGCACCACCCCCGGCGCGGAGAGCCCGGGCGCGGCTATACCTTCGCCGCCGGCACGCTGGGCGAGGTGCATGATTTCGATGCCGCGGCCTTCGGCCTCTCCCCGCGTGAGGCCGCTGAATCGGACCCGCAGCAGCGCCTGATCCTGGAACTGGTGCGTGAGGCCTTCGAGGATGCGGGCTGGCCGGAAGCCAGCGTCGCGGGCCAGGATCTCGGCGTCTATATCGGCGCCAGCACGACCGACCACAGCGACCTGCGGCAATTCGATGCCGCCAGCGCCGACCGCTACATGATGACGGGCGCGGCGCTGTCCATCATCGCCAACCGCGTCACCAACATCTTCGACCTGCACGGGCCGGCGATGACCATCGACACGGCCTGCTCCTCGGCCCTGGTGGCCCTGCATCACGCGGCGGAGGCCCTGGCGGCCGGCAACATCCCCGCCGCCGTGGTGGGCGGCGTGAACATGCTGCTCAGCCCCTTCCCCTTCGGCGGCTTCGCGCGGGCTTCCATGCTGTCGCCCACCGGGCGCTGCCATGCGTTCGATTCGCGGGCGGACGGCTATGTCCGCGCCGAGGGCGGCGTGGTGGTGGTGCTGAAGCGGCTGGACCGGGCGCTGGCCGACGGCGACACGGTGCATGGCGTGATCCTGGCCAGCAACGTGAACGCGGCCGGCCGCACCATCGGCCTGTCCCTGCCGAACCAGAAGGCGCAATCGGCGCTGATCTCCTCGCTGCTGGACCGTTCCGGCGTCGACCCCGCCCGCATCCGCTACTACGAGGCGCACGGCACCGGCACCGCCGCCGGCGACCCGATCGAGGCGCATGCCATCGCCGCCGCGCTGTCCGCCCGCCGGGCGGGCGAGAAGCCGCTGCTGATCGGCTCCGCCAAGACCAATATCGGCCATACCGAGGCCGCCTCCGGCCTGGTGGGGCTGGCCAAGGCGCTGCTGATCCTGCGGCACGGCCAGGTGCCGCCCAGCATCAACTTCGAGAAGCCCAACCCGCATATCGACTTCCGCGGCCTGAACATGAAGGTGGCCGCGCGCCGCCCGCAGCCCCTGCCGGGGCGCGAGGATGCGGTGCTGGGCGTGAACAGCTTCGGCTTCGGCGGCACCAATGCCGGCGTGCTGGTCACGCGCGGCCCGGAGGCCGCGAAGCGCGCGCCCGCCGCCGCGCGGCGCGGCCTGCCGCCGCTGCTGCTCTCCGCCCGCAGCGAGGGCGCGCTGCGCGGCCTGGCCGGGCTGTGGGCGCAAAGGCTGGACGGCGCCTCCGCGCCCGAGGCCGCCGGGCTGATCCGCGCCCAGCTGCGCCACCGGGACTGGCTGCCCCAGCGCCTGGCGCTGCGCGCCGCCACCCCGGCCGAGCTGTCGGAACGCCTGGCGGGCTTCGCCGCACAACAGACCGTGCCCGACATCGCCCAGGGCAGCGCCCCGCGCGGGCGCGGCGTGGCCTTCGTGTTCAGCGGCAACGGCGCGCAATGGGCCGGGATGGCGCAGGCCGCCATGCTGCGCAACGCGGCCTTCCGCGCCGCCGTGAAGGAAGCCGACCGCCACCTGAAGCCGCTGCTCGGCTGGTCCGTGGCGCGGGCCATGGCCCAGGGCGTGGACGACGCCATGGTGGCCGCCACCGACCATGCCCAGCCGCTGCTGTTCGCGGCGCAGGTCGGCATCGTCGCGGCCCTGGCCGAGCAGGGCATCGAGCCCAGCCTGGTGATGGGCCATTCCGTGGGTGAGGTCGCGGCCGCCTGGGCCAGCGGCATGCTGACCCTGCCTGCCGCCTGCAAGCTGATCGTGGCGCGCAGCCATCACCAGCACATGACGCGCGGCCAGGGCCGCATGGCCGCCCTCGGCGCGGGCGCCGAACAGGCCGCCCCCGTGCTCGATGCCTGCTCCCTGCCCGGCGAGGCACCGCTGGAAATCGCGGCGATCAACGCGCCCGGCGCCATCACGGTGGCGGGCCCGCCGGCGGCCCTCGCCCGGCTGGATGCCGCGGCGCGCGAGCACCGCTGGAGCTATATCCCCCTCGGCCTCGACTACGCCTTCCATTCCTCGACCATGGACCCGGTGCGGGCGGGGCTGCTGAAGGACCTGCGCGGCCTGAAGGGGCGCAAGGCGCGCCTGCCCTTCATCTCCACCGTCACCGGCGAATTGCTGGCGCCCGAGGAATGCACCCCCGCCTATTGGTGGCGCAACCTGCGGGAGCCTGTGCGCTTCTCGGCGGCGCTGGGCCAGGCGCTGGACAGCCAGCCCGCCCTGTTCCTGGAAATCGGCCCCAACCCGGTCCTGCAATCCTATCTGCGGGAAGGGCTGCGCAACGCGGGCAGCGAGGCGGGCTTCGGCGTCACCCTCTCCAAGCGCGACGTCGCCGGCGACCCGTTCCCGCAGATCGCGGATCGCGCCACGGTGCAGGGCGCGGACCCGCGCGCCGCCGCCCATTTCGACGGCCCCGCCCTGCGGCGCGGCCTGCCCGCCGCCCCGCTGGAGCGCGTGCCGACCCCCGTGCCGCGCACGGCGGAACGCCTGCGCTATACCGACCCCAGGCGCGATCACCGGCTGCTGGGCTTCCGCCAGGGCGCCGACGCGCGCGAATGGATCCGCCACCTGGACCTGACGGTGGAACCCTGGCTGGCCGACCACAAGCTGGCGGGCGACCCGGTCTTCCCCGCCGCCGGCATGCTGGAGATGGCGCTGGCCGCAGGCGCCGCCCGCCATCCGGACGCGCCGGCGCTGGAAGTCAGCGAATTCATCATCATGCGCGCCCTGCCGCTGGAGAAGGACCGCCTGCGGGAGCTGCGCAGCCGGCTGGACGACGAGGGCCAGTTCACCCTGGAATCCCGCCGTCGCCTCTCTGACGAGCCCTGGAGCCTGCACGCGCGCGGCCGCGTGGCCGAGGTGCCCCGACTGCCCTCCGCCCCCGAACCCCTGCCCGCCGAGGCGAGCCGCGTCATCACGACGGAGCATCTGGTCGCTGCCGCCTCCTATGCCGGGCTCGACTACGGCCCCGCCTTCCGCCCGGTGGCGCGGCTGGCGATCGAGGCCGCGGAGCGCCATGCCCGCGCCGAATTCGACCTGCCGCCCGAGGCACCGGACGACGAGCCCTTCCTGCTGCACCCCGTGCGGCTGGACGGCGCGATGCAGGGCATGATCGGGCTGCTGGAGGATGGCGGCATCGAGGCCGGGCACGGTTTCGTGCCGGTGCGCATGACGCGGCTGGTGGTCCGGCGCGGCACGCCCGCCGCCAGTGCCGACATCCGCCTGACGGTGCGCGGCGAACGCTCCGCCTCGGCCGACCTGGTGCTGCGCGACGCCGCGCGCCAGCCGGTGGCGGTGCTGGAAGGCTGCTGGGTGCAGAAGCTTCGCCTGCCGCACCGCGCCGACCCGGGCCAGGATATCTTCCACCTGCGGATGATGCCGGCGCTGCCCGCCGCCTCTCCCCTGGCGGAAACCGCGCCCGCGCTGGACATCACGTCCGTGTTCGACACGCTGGCGGCAGAGGATGAAGCGGCGGAGCAGACGGAAACCGCGCTGCTGCTGGAAGGCTATGTGGCCGCCGCCGAGGATGAGTCCGGCGAGCTGCCGCCGCGCGCCGACATCTGGCGCCAGGTCCTGCTCGAACAGCCGGCACTGGCGCATGAGCTCGCCTGGCTGGCCGCCGCCGCCGAGGGAGTCGGCGCCTGGCCCTCGCCCGAGAGCGCGAGCTTCGAGACCCTGGCCGGGCTGCTGGCCGAGGGTGCTTCCCGGCTGGCGCAGGAATGGCCGGCCGGACGGCCGCTGCGCGTTCTGGAGGTAGGCGCCGGCCCCGGGCCGCTGACCCGCCGCCTGGGCGCGGCGCTCGCCGCGACCGGCCGGCGCGTGATCCTGCACGCCGCCGCCCTGCCGGAAGGCCGCCCGCCCCAGGCCCCGGGCGAGGGGGTGGAGTTCGCCACCTCCGTGTGGAACCCGCTGGGGCAGGAGGCCGCGCCGCTGCAGGCGGATCTGGTGGTGGGCATGCTGCCCAGCCTGCGCCTGCATGATGCGCCCGGCCTGCTGGTGGCGCTGCGCCAGGCCGTGGCGCCCGGCGGCGCCCTGCTGCTGGCCGAGGCCCTGCCCGGCGCGTTGTGGGACTTCACGCTGGGCCGCGACAGCGGCTGGGCCAGCCCGCCCGGCGAGGATGGCTGGACCGAGATGCTGGCCGAAGCCGGATGGCAGGCCGCGCAGGTTCGGCGCTGCGTCTCCTCCGTGCTGCCGGCCGTGCTGCTGGCGGGCCACGCGGCCCCCGCCCTGGCGGCCCGCCCGCCCCTGCCCGCCCGACGCTTCATGCTGCTGGCCGATGCCGGCGCCATGCCGGCCCGCGCCGCCCTGGCCCAGGCCATGCAGTCACGCGGGATCGAGCTGCTGGCGGGCCCCGCCGAGCTGGGCCGCGCCGCGGACATCGCCCCCCGCGCGATGCAGGGCGCGCATCTGGTCGTGATGCTGGATCCCTCACTGCCCGATCTGGCGGCGGCGCTGACCGCCACCGCGCATCTGGCCGCAGCCGCCCAGGGCAGCGCGGCTGCCATGCGGCTGGTCACGCTCGGGGCCGAGGACGGGCCGGCCACCGCCGCCGCCCTGGCCATGGCGCGCGTGCTGTCCAATGAGATGCCGTCGCTGAAGCTGCGCCGCATCGACATGGCGCGCGACCTGCCGGAAGGCAGCGGCCCCCGCCGCCTGCTGGCGGAACTGCTGGCCGAGAATGAGCCCGAGGCCGAAGTCACCCTGGCGCAGGCCGGGCGGCTGGTGCCGCGCCTGGCGCAGGGCCTGCCGCCCGCGCCCCCCGCCCCCGGCCCGCGCATGCTGGCGGTGGCCCATCCGGGCCAGCTGTCCTCCCTGCATTGGGTGCCGATGCCCGAGGCGCCGGAGCCTGGACCCGAGACCGTTCTGGTCCGGGTCGAGGCCGCCGGCCTCAATTTCCGCGACGTGATGTGGGCCCAGGGCCTGCTGCCCGAGGAAACCCTGCTGCCGGGCTTCGCGGGGCCGGGCCTGGGTATCGAGATGTCGGGCGTGGTCACGGCCGTGCCGCCCGGCTCGCCCTGGAAGGTCGGGGATGCGGTGTTCGGCTTCGCGCCGCGCGCCATCGCCGGCCGGGTGCAGACGCGTGCCGATGCGCTGGTGCGCCGCCCCGCGCATCTGCCGCCCGCCGCCGCCGCCACCGTGCCCGTCGCCTTCATGACAGCGGTGTATGCGCTGGAGGAAATGGCGCGGATCGAACCCGATGAGGTCGTGCTGATCCATGGTGGCGCAGGGGCCGTGGGCCTGGCCGCGCTGCAGGTGGCGCTGAATGCCGGGGCCCGCGTGGTGGCCACCGCCGGCAGCCCCGCCAAGCGCGCCTTCCTGCGGGAAGCCGGCGCCGAGCTGGTGCTGGACAGCCGCGACCCCGGCTTTGCCGACGCCCTGCGCGCGGCCGGCATAGCGGGGGTGGATATCGCGCTGAACTCCCTGGCCGGGGAGGCGATGGAACGCACCCTGTCGCTGATGAAGCCCTTCGGGCGCTTCATCGAACTGGGCAAGCGCGACTATGCCGAGAACCGACGCGTGGCGCTGCGCCCGATGCGGCGCAATGTCAGCTATTTCGCGGTGGACGTGGACGAGCTGCCGCGCGCCCGGCCGGCCGTGGCCGCCCGCCTGCTGGCCGGCATCGCGGAACGGCTGGAGACGGGGGCCTTCCAGCCCCTGCCCTTCGCCGTGAAGCCCGCCGAGGAAGCGGATGCCGCCTTCCGCGCGCTGCAGGCCAGCAGCCATATCGGCAAGCTGGTCATCATGCCGCCGCCCGAGGCCGAAGGCCGCGCGGCCGTGGCCTGGCAGCCCGCCGGGGGCGTGGCCGTGGTGGTGGGCGGCATGCAGGGCTTCGGCCATGCCGCCGCGCGCTGGCTGCGGTCGCAGGGCGCGCCGCGCCTGGCGCTGCTGTCCCGCCGGGGCGAGGCGACGCCCGGTGCCGCCGATGCCCTGGCCGCGCTGGGTGAGGGCGCGCGCGCCTTCGCGGTGGACGCGACCGACGGCATCGCATTGGCCGCCACCCTGGCCGCCATCCGCGCCGAGATGGGCCCGATCACCACCGTGGTGCATGCGGCCGCCGTGTTCGACGACGGCACCGCCGCGGCACTGGATGCCGCCCGCGTGGCACGCGTGATGGAGGCCAAGCTGCTGGTGGCCGAGCAGCTCGATGCGCTGACCGCCGAGGACCCGGTGGGGCTGTTCCTGATGTTCGGCTCCGCCACCGTGCCGGTCGGCAGCCCCGGCCAGGCCGCCTATGTCGCGGCCAATGCCGGGCTTGAGGCGCTCGCCCGCCGCCGCCAGGCGATGGGCCGCGCCGCGCTGACCGTGGGCTGGGGCCCGGTGCTGGATACCGGCGTGCTGGCGGCCGATGCCACCACCGCCGCCGGGCTGGCGCGGCGCCTGGGCGCCGTGGCGCTGCCGGCGGCCCAGTACCTGGCGGCCCTGCCGGCCATTCTGGACAGCGGCCTGCCCGTGGCGGGCGTCGCGCGCATCCAGTGGCGCCAGGCTTCGGGCCTGCTTCCCGTGCTGAAGGAGCCGGTGTTCGAGGCCGTGATCGGCGGCCTGCCCGCCGAGGCGGAGGGCGAGGGCGCGGATCTGGCCGATCGTGTGCGCGGCCTGCCGGAAGCCGAGGCCCTGCCCGTGCTGCGCGACGCGGTCCGGGGTGAGCTGGGGCGCATCCTGCGCATGCCCGCCTCCTCCATCGCCGCAGACGCGCCGCTACCCGGCCTCGGCCTCGACAGCCTGGGCGGCATGGAGCTGCGCACGGCGCTGGAACGGCGCATGGGCATGGCCGTGGCGCTTTCCGCCGTCACGGAAGACCTGACCGCCGACATGCTGGCGCGCCGCATGCTGGAGGCGCTGAGCAAGAACCCGGACGAGCACGCCCTGGAATCGCGCATCGCCGCCTATGAACCGACAGCGGCCGCGAATTCCGAGGCGCCGGCCAAGGATGCGGCCGAATGATGCGGCGCAATATATTGATTTGCCGCAATATTTCCTGAAAGTAATGACGATGGGAACGATAACTTAAGCGGCTCCGTGCTATTTCCTCACGCGCCGGTGAGGTCGGGGAGGGTTCCGCCTGCCGTCACAAGGCACTGGGCTTTCCTTCAGGAGAACAACATGTTCCGTCGTTTCCTTGCCGCTTCCGCTTTCGCGGCGATGGCTGCCGCGGCCACCCCGGCCTTCGCGCAGTGCGACACCACCTTCACGCTGGCGAATGCCTCCGGCGTCACCATCATGGAGCTGTATTTCAGCAGCTCCAACAACTCCAACTGGGGCAATGACCGCCTGGGCAGCAACGTCCTGCCGGCCGGCCGCCAGATGACGTTCCAGCCGCGCCCCGGCGGCCGCTACGACTTCCGCGCCGTGTTCGAGAACGGCAGCTCGGTCGAGCGTCGCGGCGTGGACCTGTGCTCGGTCTCGACCGTGACGGTGCAGCGCGGCGGCATTTCCGCCAACTGACAAGGGTGGGGCGGCACGCGCCGCCCCGTCCACTCACGCCTGGTACAGGCCCGCGGCCGCCGCGGTCTGCCGCGCCAGCGCCACGCACAGGTCCAGCGTCGGCGTCTCCACCCCCGCCTGGCGCGCCAGCAGCAGCGGCAGGTCGAAGATCGCCGCGACCTCCATCGGCCGCCCCGCTTCCAGATCCTGCAGGATGGACGGCTTGTGCGCCGTGTTCACGCTGCGGGCGAAGCGGTCCTCGGCGTTGATCTCCAGCTTGATGCCCAGACCCGCCGCGATGGCGATGGATTCGTTCAGGCTGCGCAGCGCGGCTTCGCGCACCGCCGGGTCGGCCAGCGTCGTCTTCATGTCCTGCCGCGACAGCACGCAGAGCGGCCCCTGCGACAGGTTGCCGATCAGCTTGGCCCACAGCTCCGTGCGGATGTCGGGCACCGCCTTGGCGCCCAGCCCGCCGGCCTTCAGGATATCCGCGATCGCCTGCGCGCGGGCAGAGACAGTGCCGTCGGGCTCACCCAGGATCAGGCGCGAGGTGGGGCTGCGCACCTCCACCACCCCCGGCTCCGTCACGGTGCAGGCCGACCACACCACGCCGCCCAGCGTGCGCTCGATGCCCACGGCCTTGCGCATCGCGTCGCCGGGGTCGACCTGCGGCAGGCGGGTGCCCTGGTTCGGGCCGCCCTCGGAATCGTAATACCACCAGGGAATGCCGTTCACGACGAAGGCCACGCTGGTGTCGGGCCCCAGCAGCGGCGCGATGGTGCCGGCGACGGAAGGCAGGGCGGTCTGCTTGGTGGTGACCAGCACCGCGTCCTGCGGGCCCAACTCCGCGGGATCGGCGGCGGCGCGGGGCATGCAGTGCAGCTCGCCGTCGGGCGCGCGCACGGTGATGCCCTTCTCACGGATCGCGGCCAGCTGCGAGCCGCGCGCGATGACGGACAGCTCCGCGCCGCCCTTGGCGAGGCGGCCGGCCAGGTGGCTGCCGATGGCGCCGGTTCCGAACACGCAGATCTTCATGCGGGGTATTCCTTCATGGCGGCAAGGCCGTCGCGGATGGCGGCGGCCAATGCCGCCACGATGTGTTGCCCATGCGCGGCGGTGGCGCCGCGCGGGTCGGTGGCCTGGGTGCCGCCGGGCGCGATCTCCTGGATCGTGACCGGCACGCCCAGATTGACGCCCCCCACCCGCACCGTGCCGAAGCCGGAAACCGGATGGCCCAGCAGCTGGCCCGGCTCCGCGCGCGGCGCCAGCGCCCAGGGGCGGCAGAGTTCGGGGAACAGGTGCAGCGCGGTGCCCAGCACCGGGTTGCCGCCATGGCCGATGGTCTCCGGCGGCACGCCGAAGCCGGCGAGCAGCGGCGTCACCTCGCGCCAGAGATGCAGAACCGGAACGACCTGACCATGCGCCTCACGGAAGCGGCGCTGGGCTTCCTCGATGGCGGGGATGTTGCCGCCATGGCCGCTGACGATCAGCAGGCGCCCGGCACCGGCGGCGCGCAGGCATTCCAGGCTGTCGCGGATCACGCCCGACAGGGTGGCGTGGGTCAGGGAAATGCCGCCTGGCACGCCGCGGAAGAAGTCCTCGCCGCCGAAGGGCAGCGGGGGCAGCACGAGCGCGTCGTCGCCGGCGGCCTTCGCGGCCTCGGCGCCGGCCAGGGCGATCGCCTCGGCCAGCAGGTAGTCGCCCATGGGGGCGGCGGGGCCATGGGTCTCCGTGCTGCCCAGGGGCAGCAGGATGGCGGCGCCGGCGGCGATCCGGGCCGCGACCTCGGGTGCCGTCAGCCGCGCGATGGCGTGGCTCAACGCAGGCGCTCGGTCACGATCCGCGCCAGGGCCCGCACGCCCAGGCCGATGCAGGCCTCGTCCGGCTGGTAGAAGGCGTTGTGCAGCCGGTCAGCGCGGCCGGGCGCGCCCGCGCCCACCAGCAGGTGGAAGCTCGGCACCCGGTCGGCAAAGGCGGAGAAGTCCTCGGCGCCCATGGAGGGTTCGCGCTGCAGCAGGGGCTTTCCGAAATGATCCGTCACGGCGGCGATGGCGGGGTCCATCACGCTGTCGTCGTTCATCAGCGACGGCACCATGCGGCGATAGTCCAGCGTGACCTTCACCCGCATCGCCTCGCCCAGGCCCTGGCACAGCCGGGCGATCGCCTGCTCGGCCACATCGCGCGCTTCCTTGTGCAGGGTGCGCACGGTGCCCTTCAGCGCCACGCGCTCGGGGATGATGTTGTAGGTGGTGCCGCCCTGGAACATGCCGACCGTGACCACGCAGGGGTGGATGGCCTTCTGTTCGCGGCTGACCACGGTCTGCAGCTGCGTCAACAGGTGGGCAGCGGCCACGATGGGGTCCACGGCGGCATAGGGGTGGGCGGCATGGCCCGACTTGCCCTGCACCGTGATGTCGAAGCGGTCGGACGCCGCCAGGGCCGCGCCGCGCACGAAGCCGAACTCGCCCACCGGCATGTCGGGCATGTTGTGGAAGCCGATGGCGAGGTCCAGGCCATCCGCGGCGCCATCCGCGATCATGGCCGGCGCGCCTTCCAGCACTTCCTCGGCCGGCTGGAAGATCAGGCGGATGGTGCCGGCCAGCTGCGGGGCCAGTTCCTTCAGCACCTCGGCCGCGCCCAGCAGCGTGGTGGTGTGGATGTCATGGCCGCAGGCATGCATCTGGCCGTCGATGCGGCTGGCGAAGGCCTGGCCGGTTTCCTCATGGATCGGCAGCGCGTCCATGTCGGCGCGGATGGCGATGGTGGGACCGGGGCGGCCGCCCTTGATCTCACCCACCACGCCCGTCTTGCCGACGCCCGTGCGGTGTTCGATTCCCATCCGGGCCAATTCGGCGGCGACGATCCCGGCGGTGCGCACTTCCTGGAAGGCGAGTTCCGGGTGGCTGTGGATGTCGCGGCGGATCTCGATCAACCGGGGCTCCAGGGCCGCGGTCTTCTCGTCGAGGAAGGCCTGGATGTCATTGATGGTCGCCATGGGTGCCCCGCGTCGGTGATGCCGGCACCGGGTATCCGCCGCCTCGGGGCGGGAGTCCAGATTGTCATACCGAAGCCGTCACTTGCAGGGTTGATCGTACAAGCTGGGACTGCGATAGGTTGCGCATAAATCGGGGAGTAACCCAATGTCCAAGATCGCGCGCCGTGGGCTCCTCGCCCGTTCCGGCCTGGTTCTGCCGTTGCTGTCGGCGCCTTCCCTGGCGCGCGCGCAGGGCGGCTTTCCGAACGGCCCCATCAAGCTGATCGTGCCCTTCGCGCCCGGCGGCAGCACCGACCTGGTGGCCAGGCTGATCGCCACGCCCCTGTCGGAGAAGCTGGGCGCGGCCGTCACCATCGACAACCGCGCGGGTGCGGGTGCGACGGTGGGCAGCATCGCCGTCCAGCAATCCGCGCCTGATGGCCAGACCCTATTGCTGAGCAACATCGCCAGCCAGGCGATCGCTCCCTTCCTGTATCCGGGCCTGCGCTATGACGTGATGCGGGACTTCACCCACATCGCGATGATCACGACCAACCCCTCGGTATTCGTCGCGAACAAGGACAGCGGAATCCGCACCATGGCCGATGTGGCACGGGTGCACCGCGCGGCGGCCGAGGGAATCGACATGGCCAGTTCCGGCGTCGGTTCCTCCAACCACATGCTGATCGTGATGCTGGGCCAGCTGCTGGGCAAGCCGGTGAACCACATCCCGTTCCGCGGCGCGGGCCCGGCCATGACGGCGGTCCTGGCCGGCCAGGTGCCGCTGATGAGCGACAGCCTGCCCTCATCCGTTTCGCATCTGCGACAGGGCTCCGTCCGGGCCATCGGGATGGCGAGTCCCGAGCGCCATCCCCTGTTCCCGGACATCCCGACCCTGCGTGAACAGGGCTATGACCTGGCGAGCACCAGCTGGTTCGGACTTTCGGGCCCCGCGGGCATGCAGCCTGCGGTTGTAGAGCGCCTCAACCGAGAGGTGAGTTCGATCTTGTCCCAACCAGACATTCAGCTTCGGTTCAGGGATCTCGGCGGCACCGCGCAGGCGATGCAGGCCTCTGAATTCCAAGAATTTGTGCGGCGCGAACTGGACAAGTGGGGTCCGGTGGTGAGAGCCTCCGGCGCCCGTGTGGAATAGTCCTTTTAATGTTGCGGCGCAGCATGGGTTTTCGCAATCCCATTGCGCTTGGGGCTGGACGCGCGCAAGACGATTTGCATGATGGCGCAAACCCGCTAAGCCCGAGCGGGCGCATCCTCCAATTGCGGGATGCGCTCCCTTGGGCTGGATGGTCTGGGAAAGGCTAAAGGATGAAAATCAATCAACGGGACATCGCCTCGGGCGTGTTCTTTATCGTGCTCGCGGCGATCGGCCTCTGGCTGAACACCGAGCACACGATGGGTAGCGCCCGCCGGATGGGTCCCGGCTACATGCCTTGGCTCGTGTTCTGGCTGCAGATCGCGCTTGGCGTCGGCGTGGTTCTGGTCGGCACCGCCAGCGGCCCCGAGAAGATGGACCGCTGGAAGGCCGACGAGATCGGCACCTTCATCGGCGGTATCGTCGCGGGCTTCGCGGCCTGGTGGCTGCTGCACAGCCTGGGTGGCTACTTCGCCATCGGCTACAACTCGCTGGGCTGCGGCATCCTGGTGGGCTTCCTGGTGCTCAGCATCGCGCCGGGCTGGCGGTTCCTGGGAATGATCATGGTCTCCATGGCCATCTTCGCCCTTCTGCTGGAACAATTTGGCTTCTTTGCGGCACTGATCGGCCTCATCGTCGCCTCCTGCCTGCCGGAGCGTGAGCACACCAGCAAGCCTCTCGGCGTCCTGCTGTGCACCCTGTTTCTCCTCGCGCTGTGCTGGTTCGTGTTCATCTACGAGCTGGATATCCGCGTGAACCTGTGGCCGACCGGCTGAGGGAACGTTCATGGAAACTCTTATCGGTAACCTCGCGCATGGTTTCGGTGTGGCGATCAGCTTCACCAACCTCGGCGCAGCGCTCCTCGGCGCACTGATCGGCACGGCCATCGGCGTGCTGCCGGGCATCGGCCCGGTGGCCACCATCTCGCTGCTGCTGCCCATCACCTTCGGCATGTCGGCGACCACCGCCATCATCATGCTCGCGGGCATCTTCTACGGCGCTCAGTACGGCGGTTCCACGACCGCCATCCTGCTGAACCTGCCGGGTGAGGTCTCCTCGGTCGTGACGACGCTCGAAGGCTACAAGATGGCCCGCAACGGTCGCGCGGGTGCCGCGCTGACCACCGCGGCCCTCGGCAGCTTCTTCGCGGGCACCGTCGCCACGGTGCTGGTGGCGGCCTCCGGCCCGCTGCTGACGCAGGTGGCGCTGTCCTTCGGCCCGGCCGACTACTTCTCGCTGATGCTGCTCGGCCTGATCATCGCCTCGGTGCTGGCGCAGGGCTCCATCGTGAAGGCCATCGGCATGGTGGTCGTGGGTGTGGCGCTCGGCCTGGTCGGCACGGACGTGCAGACGGGTCAGCAGCGCTTCACCTTCGGCATCCCTGAGCTGTCCGACGGCATCGGCTTCGTGCCGGTCGCCATGGGCATGTTCGGCATCGCCGAGATCGTGCTGAACCTGGAACGCCCGGAAGCCCGCTCGGTGCTCAGCACCAAGGTGGGCAGCCTGTACCTGACCCGTGAGGAGTTCAAGCGCTCCATCGCCCCGGTGCTTCGCGGCACGGTGGTGGGCTCCGTGCTCGGCATCCTGCCGGGTGGCGGTGCGTCGCTCGCGGCCTTCGGCAGCTACATGATGGAGCGCAAGCTCTCCCGCTATCGCCACCAGTTCGGCAATGGCGCCATCGAGGGCGTGGCCGGTCCCGAGTCCGCGAACAACGCGGCCGCGCAGACCAGCTTCATCCCGCTGCTGACGCTGGGCATCCCGTCCAACGCCGTGATGGCGCTGATGGTCGGCGCGCTGATCATCCAGGGCATCCAGCCCGGCCCCCGCATGGTGGAGGCCCAGCCGGACCTGTTCTGGGGCCTGATCGCGTCCATGTGGGTCGGTAACCTGATGCTGCTGGTGATCAACCTGCCGATGATCGGCATGTGGGTCAGCCTGCTGAAGGTTCCCTACAAGTACATGTACCCGTCGATCCTGGTGTTCTGCTCGATCGGTGTGTACTCGCTGAACAACAACGTGTTCGACGTGTACATGACGATCCTGTTCTCCGTCTTCGGCTACCTCTGCAACAAGCTGCGCATGGAAGCCGCCCCGCTTCTGATCGGCTTCGTGCTGGGCCCGATGATGGAAGAGCACCTGCGCCGCGCGATGCTGCTGTCCCGTGGCGACGCCATGGTGTTCCTGCAGCGTCCGATCTCGGCCACGCTGCTGGGCATCGGTGCCGCCGCCCTGCTGGCGATGGCCCTGCCCTCCCTGCGCAAGGGCAAGAACGCCGCGATGGCCGAGTAACTCGACCAACCCGGTTCACAACCGACGCCTCGGAGGGCAACCTCCGGGGCGTTTTCTATTCGGGGGTTGGCCATGGATCTGAAGCTGCAAGGGCGCGTGGCGCTCGTCACCGGGGCATCGGCGGGGCTGGGCCGCACCATCGCGAAGATGCTGGCCGAGGAAGGCTGCAAGCTGGCCATTCTGGGCCGCCGCCGCCCCCTGCTGGAAAGCCTGGCCGCCGAACTGCCCGCCGCCGCCGAGCCCCTGATCATTCAGGAAGACATCACCGACCCCACCGCCGCCACGCGCATCCGCGACGCGGTGCTGGAACGCTTCGGCTGCTGCGACATCCTGGTGAACAACGCCGGCGGCAGCCGCCCCCAGCCCGACCTGGGCGCGCCCGAGGTCTGGGCCGAAGCCATGGAGCTGAACTTCCACGCCGGGCTGCGCATCACCCACGCCCTGGTGCCCGCCATGCAGGAACGCCAGTACGGCCGCATCATCAACCTGACCGGCCAGGATGAGCCCCACAACGTCAACGCCGCCAACGCGCCCAACGGCGCGGTGCACATCTGGGCCAAGGCCCTGTCGCGCCAGCTCGGCCGCGACGGCATCACAGTGAATTCCATCCCGCCCGGACGCATCCACTCCGAGCAGATCGACAACCGCATCATGCCCACGGAAGAAGCCCGCCGCGCCTGGGCCGAAACCCAGGTGCCCGTGGGCTATATCGGCGAACCCGAGGACCTGGCCGTGCTGGTGGCGTTCCTGGCCTCTCCGCGCGCCCGCTACATCACCGGCCAGGTGATCCACGTGGACGGCGGCACGCGGCGGTTCTCGCACTAGGCTGGCAAGGGCGCTCTCCGGGGGCCTTGCCCCCGGCCCCCCCACCGAGGGGCTCTGCCCCTCGGCACCCCGCCAAAGGCCGAAAGGCCCTTGGAAACCGGGGACTGAAAAAGCCGGAAGGGGACATCGTCCCCCTCCGGCTTTTTCAGTTGACGCATGGGTTCCAAGGGTCGTTACGACCCTTGGCGGGTGTCCAGAGGGCGGAGCCCCTCGGTGGGGGGGCCCGGGGCAAAGCCCCGGAGCGCGCCCTACCCCGCCTTGTTCAGGATCTCGTCCGGCGTGGAGGACACCACGTTGACGTAGCGCGGCTTGAAGGCCGCGGGGCCGCCTTCGATGTACTTGATGAATTCGGGCTTCATGTCCTTCAGCACCGGCAGGATGGCCGCGTGTTCCTCGATGCTGGCCCATTCGGCGATCAGGAAGAAGCGCGTCTTGTCCGTCGCGTCCTGGCACAGCACGCCGTCCTTCCGCTGGGCGGGGGATTTGTGCATGGGGTTGTCGTCGCCGTAGTCGAACTCTTCGAACAGGCGGATGAACTCCTCCTGGAAGCCGTCCTTCACGTGGAAGTCGTAGATGTGGAGAATGTTGCCGCGCTGGGCGAGCGGTTCCTGAGCCATTCTTGCCTCTCTGCCATCCCGTTGTGCAGTTTAGGCAGCATACTGAGGATGTGGCCCGGCGCAATGCCTGTTGCAGCGCCGGGGCGAAATGCTCAATATACTGAGCATCTAGGGGCAAGCACGGAGGGCCGCGCATGGCGTGGCAATTGGCGGCGCCTGCCGGGGCGCTGGCGGAAAACCAGGTCATCGGCGTGCGCCTTGGTGAGACTGAGGTGGCACTGTACCGCCTGAATGGCGAGGTCTTCGCCACCCATGGCGTCTGCACCCACGCGCTCGCCTTCATGAAGGACGGCTTCCTGGAGAACGGGCAGATCGAGTGCCCGCTGCATCAGGGGCGTTTCGATGTCCGCAGCGGGCGCGCGCTCTGCGCCCCGCTCAGCCGTAACTTGCCGACCTATGCCGCCGAGACGCGGGGCGACGAGATCTGGGTCGATCTCGACCAGCCCGGCCGGGCCGCCCCCACCGCCACCCCCCAGGCAGAGCCGCATGACGCCACCCGCCGCCTGGTGGTGGTGGGCGCCGGCCAGGCCGCCGCCGCCGCCATCCGCGCAGCGCGGGAGGCAGGTTTCGCCGGCCCGATCGCCCTGGTGGGCGAGGAACCCCACCTGCCCTATGAGCGCCCGCCTTTGTCGAAGGAGGCGCTGCTCGACGCCGGCGCCGCCATCCCGGATTGCCTGGACCCGGCGGCCACATCGGTCGACCTGCATCTCGGCCGCCGGGTCGAAAGCCTGGGCGGGGGCCGTGTCACCCTCGCGGGTGGCGCCGTGCTGGAATACGACGCGCTGCTGATCGCGACCGGCGGGCGGGCGCGGCGCCTTTCCGTGCCGGGCGCCGACCTGCGCGGCGTGCATTATCTGCGCACGCGAGAGGACGCGGACAGCATCGCCGACGCCCTCGCCAAGGCACGCCGCGTGGTCGTGGTCGGCGGCGGCTTCATCGGCCTCGAACTGGCCTCCGCCGCGCGCAAGATGGGGGTCGCCGTCACCCTGCTGGAACAGGCGCCGGAGCTGATGGCCCGCCTGCTGCCCGCCCCCATCGGCGCGGCCTTCCGCCAGCTGGCCGAAAGCCATGGCGTGGAGGTGCGGCGCGGCCTGGCGGTGCAGTCCATCGCACAGCATGGCGCCGCCCTGCTGGTCTCCACCGGCGACGAGTTCTTCGAAGCTGACGCCGTGCTGGTGGGCGTGGGGCTGGAGCCGGAAACCGCGCTGGCCACCGCCGCCGGCTGCAGGCTGAAGGCCGGCGCCATCGCGATCGACGAGGCCGGGCGCACCTCCATCCCCGGCATCTGGGCGGCGGGCGACTGCGCGGCCTATCCCGCGCCCATCCGCGGTGCCGACCGGCGGCTGGAAAGCTGGCAATTCGCCGAGGATTCCGGGGCCGCCGCCGGCCGCTCCATCGCAGGTGCCGCCCCTGCCCCGCTACGAACCCCCTGGTTCTGGTCCGACCAGTTCGGCGTGAACATCCAGATGCTGGGCATGCCGCTGGCCACAGACCGCGTGGCCCGGTCCGGCGCCTGCTACTGGACCGCCGACGCCGAAGGCCGACCCACCGCCATCATCGCGCTGAACGACGCCGCAGCCATTCATGCGGCGCGCAAATCCCTCACCATCCCTGCTCAAGCACGCTGGCTCGACGAGCCCGAGGAGCCGCCCATGGACACGCATGCGGAGAACCGCGGCCTCACCCTCTCCCGCCGCTATGCCTGGCCCGCCGAGGGCCTGACCCGCATCCCGGACTGGGTCTACACCGACCCCTGGATCTATGAGCGCGAGGTGGAGCGCATCTTCAAGGGCCGCACCTGGAACTACGTTGCGCTCGAATCAGAGATCCCGAACAGCGGCGACTATATCCGCAGCCATGTGGGGCCCACCCCCGTCGTGGTCTCGCGCGCCGAGGACGGCAGCATCAATGTGTTCGAGAACCGCTGCACCCATCGCGCCGCCGAGTTCTGCCGCGAGCTGAAGGGCAATGTCCCGGAATTCGTCTGCCCCTATCACCAGTGGACCTATGACCTGAAGGGTAACCTGCAGGGCGTGCCGTTCCGGCGCGGGGCTGCCGGCAAGGGCGGCATGCCGGCCGACTTCAAGGTGGAGGACCACGGCCCCCGCAAGCTGGCCGTGACCACCCATCGCGGCGTCGTCTTCGCCAGCTATGCCGAGGACATGGAAAGCCTGCAGGACTATCTGGGCGCCGAGGTGATGCGCGAGTTCGAGGCGACCTTCGACGGCCGCAAGCTGGTCATCCTGGGCCACTACCGCCACACCCTGCCGGGTAACTGGAAGCTCTATCACGAGAACCTGAAGGACCCGTATCACGCCACCTTGCTGCACACCTTCCTGGTCGCCTTCGGCCTGCTGGTGGCCGGCAACCGCAGCCTGATGCTGGCCGACCCCAGCGGCCGCCACGGGGTGATGTGCTCCGCCAAATCCGACCCCTCCAAGATCGCGGCGGAGGACAAGAAGGAAATGCGCGCCTTCCACGACGGCATGAAGCTGGAAGACCCGCGCATGATGGATTTCTTCGACGAATTCGACAGCGAATGGTCCGTCACGATGTCCACCATCTGGCCGAACCTGATCGTCCAGCGGGAGATGAACACGCTGGGCATCCGCCAGATCGTGCCGACCGGCCCCAACGAATTCATCATGAAATGGACCATGTTCGGCTTCGAGGGCGACACCCCCGAGATGACCGCCCACCGCCTGCGCCAGGGCAATCTGATGGGCCCCGCCGGCTTCCTGGGCCTGGAGGACAATGAGGCCATGAAGTTCGTCCAGGACGGCATGCTGCGCGTGCCGGACGGCGAACACTACGTCGCCCTGGACCCCGCGACACCCGAGGGCACCTCGGACACCCTCATCTCCGAATCCGCCATCCGCGCCATGTACCGCCACTGGCGTGAAGTCATGGGGATCTGACCATGCCGGACAGCATCATGATGGACCCGCGCCTCTCGGCCCTGCTTCTCCGCGCGGAAGTCGACGCCTTCAACACCGACTACTGCGCCACGCTGGACGCGCAGAAGCTGATGGAATGGGTGGAGTTCTTCACCGAGGACGGGTTCTATTCCGTCATCAGCCGGGAAAACTTCGACAGCAACCTGCCCGTGGGCCTCATCCACTGCGAGGGCAAGGCCATGGTGAAGGACCGCGCCTTCGCCCTGCTGAAAACCGCCATGTTCGGCCCGCGCTACCTGCGCCACATGGTCTCCAACCTGGCCGTGGACCCACCCCGCCCGGATGGCAGCTTCGCCGCCCGCGCCAACTACATCGTGTTCGAAGTGCTGACCGACCGCCCCGATGCCCGCATCCTGCAGGTCGGCAGCTTCCTGGACGAATTCCGCCGCGTGGACGGCACACTGAAGCTGGCATCGCGCCGCTGCATCTACGACACGCTGCTGGTGCCGACCGCGCTGTGCATCCCGGTGTGAGGGGCGCTCCCCGGGGCTTTGCCCCGGACCCCACCAAGGGCTCTGCCCTCTGGACACCCGCCAAGGGTCGTAGCGACCCTTGGAACCCATCAGTCTTCTGAAAGTTTGGGGAGGGGGCTCGGAGCGCGTTTGGGTTCCACGGGCGCTTGCTGCCCCCTCCCCAAACTTTCAGCTCCCGGTTTCCAAAGGCCTTTCGGCCTTTGGTGGGGTGCAGGGGCAAAGCCCTTGCGCGGGGGTCCGGGGGCAAGGCCCCCGGGTCCACCCTCAGGCCGCGCTGCGCTTCGCGGTGCCGTTGCCCGGCAGTTCCACGCCGATGGCCAGTGTGCTCATGCCCTGGCCGCGTTCCAGGTCCACCTTCACCTTGTCGGCATCGATCTTCACGTAGCGCGCGACCACTTCCAGCAGCTCCTTCTGGAGCTTGGGCAGGAAGTCGTCGCCGTCGCGGCTGACGCGTTCATGCGCCAGGATGATCTGCAGCCGGTCCTTCGCCGCGGAGGCGCTGGGCGCCTCGGGCTTCTGCGACCGAAAGAAATTCAGCCAGGACATTATGCGGCCCTCCCGCCGAACAGGCGCCCGAACAGCCCCTTCTTCTTCTCGGTGTCGAGGAAGCGGTGCGGCTTGTCCTCGCCCAGGAATCGGGCGACGGCGTCCGCGTAAGCCTGACCGGCGGTGCTTTCATTGTCCAGAATAACCGGATTGCCGCTGTTGCTGGCCTTCAGCACGCTCTCGCTTTCCGGGATCACGCCCAGCAGCGGAATGGCCAGGATTTCCAGCACATCGTCCAGCTTCAGCATCTCGCCGCGCTCGACGCGCACGGGGTCATAGCGGGTCAGCAGCAGGTGCTGCTTCACCGGCTCGCGCTTTTCCTCGGCGCGCTTGGAGCGGGACTGGATGACGCCCAGGATGCGGTCGCTGTCGCGCACGGAGCTGACTTCGGGGTTGGTAACCACGATGGCCTGGTCGGCGTGATACAGCGCGTGCAGGGCGCCGCGCTCGATGCCGGCGGGACTGTCGCACAGGATGTAGTCGAATTCCTTCGCCAGTTCCTCGATGATCTTGCCGACGCCTTCATGCGTCAGCGCGTCCTTGTCGCGGGTCTGGCTGGCCGGGAGGATATAGAGCCCGTCCACGCGCTTGTCCTTGATCAGCGCCTGGTTCAGCTTCGCCTCGCCCGTGATCACGTTGATGATGTCGAACACCACCCGGCGCTCGACACCCATGATCAGGTCCAGGTTCCGCAGGCCGACGTCGAAGTCGATCACGACCGTGCGCTTGCCGCGCTGCGCGAGGCCGGTGGCGAAAGCGGCGGAGGAGGTGGTCTTGCCCACCCCACCCTTGCCGGACGTGACCGTGATGACCTGTGCCATGCGCTACCCTCTCAAAGTTTCTCGAAGCGGAGCGATTCACCATCCAGCCGCACCATGACGGTGCGGCCGATCGGGGCTGCGGTCAGCCCTTCCCGCACGGCGTACAGGCCGGCGATGGCGATCAGTTCCGGGTCGAAGTTCAGTGCGAACACGCGCGCGTCCGGGTTGTCGGCGGCACCCGCCACCGCCCGGCCGCGCAGCGCGCCATAGACATGGATGTTGCCGTCCGCGATCACCTCGGCACCGGGGTTCACGGTGGAGGTGATGATGAGGTCGGCGCCCTCAGCATAGATGCGGCTGCCGCTCCGGACCGGCTGCGTCACGATCATCGCCGTGCGGCCGCTGCCCTGGAAGTCGGAGCGCGGCGCCGGCGGTTCCGCCGGGGCGGGCGCGGGCGCCTGCTCGATCTCCTTCTCGGCGCCGGAGGGGCGCAGGGCCGAGAGCCCGGCGGCGGCCGCGGCCTGGCGCAGCGCGGGGCTGCCGCCCACCACGCCCATGGGCACGATGTCGAGGCCGCGCAGGCCGGCGATCAGCCCGGGGAAATCGATCTCGGCGGGGGTCAGGTTCAGGTCGTCGAGCCCGATGGCGATGGGCGCGAAGCGCAGGAAGCCCGGCGCGCGGCGGAACTGGTCGCCCAGCGCGGGCAGCACCACCTCAGGGCGCCCGTCCAGCAGGCGCAGCACCAGGATGCTGAAATTCCCCGCGCGCAGGCGGAACGCATCGGCTCCGGGCAGTACATGCTGTTGGGCGGCGGAAGTCATCGGGTTCGGTATGCGTCCTGATACGAGAGGCGGTGCGGTGTCATGGGCCAAACGCCGGAGTCCCGCAAACCCCAAGCCTAGCGGAGCGCCTGCCCCAGAAGGAAGCAGAACGCCCTGTGGATAATGGGGATCATCCGGCGGAATGCCAGGAAACTCCGCCCTTTCTCACCACGGATTGACGAAGCACGGGTTTACGGGCCGCATGCGCCCCCAACATCAGCCGCGCATACAAGCAGGAAACCTCCATGCCCGAGATCAAGCGCCTCGCCATCCTGGACGACTACCAGGGCCTGACCCTGTCCCATCCCGACTGGGCCCGGCTGCCCGGCATCGAAAAGACCGTGTTCCAGGACACGCTGAAGGATGAGGACGCGCTGGTGGCCCGGCTGGCGCCCTTCGACGCCATCCTGGCGATGCGTGAGCGCACCCCCTTCCCCCGCAGCCTGATCGAGCGCCTGCCCAATCTCAAGCTCCTCATCACCACGGGCGAGCGCAACCGCGGCATCGACGACGCGGCCTGCAAGGAGCGCGGGATCACCCTCTGCGGCACTTCCAGCTTCGGCGCGCCCACGGTCGAGATCACCTGGGGCCTGATCATCAACATGATGCGCGGCCTGCCGGAACAGGCCGAGAGCATGCGGGCCGGCAACTGGCAGCGCCAGACCCTGCTGGGCGGGGTGGGCAGCACGGTGGAGGGCAAAACCCTCGGCGTGGTCGGCCTCGGCAAGCTCGGCACGCGGGTGGCCAAGGTGGGCCAGGCCTTCGGCATGAAGGTCGTCGCCTGGTCCCAGAACCTGACCGATGAGGCCGCCGCCGCCGTGGGCGCGACGCGCGTCAGCAAGGAGGAACTGCTGCGCACGGCCGATGTCGTGACCCTGCACCTGCTGCTGTCCGAGCGTTCGCGCGGCATCATCGCCGCCCCCGACCTCGCGCTGATGAAGAAGTCCGCGATCATCATCAATACCAGCCGCGGCCCGCTGATCGACCAGGATGCGCTGATCGCGGCGCTGAAGGCCGGGACCATCGCGGGGGCCGGCATCGACGTGTACGACATCGAGCCGATCCCGCCTGCCCATCCCTTGCTCAGCGCGCCGCATGCGCTGCTCACGCCGCATCTGGGCTATGTCTCGGCCGAGAATTTCGCCCAGTATTTCAAGGGTGCGGTGGAGGTGATCGAGGCCTATCTTGCCGGAAGCCCGATCAGGATCATCGGTTAACAGGAGCCCCGTCACCCCATGGATTGGTCCAGCCTCTCGCAGGCAGCACGCGACGCGTCGTTCAACAACAACCTCGCCGTCGCCGACTCGGCGGAACAGATCGCGGAGCGCAACGCGGCCTCGGCCGCCGTGGCGCCCCCCCTGGCCGCGCTGCCCTATGGGGAGACGGAACGCCAGCAATGGGACCTCTGGCCCGCCGAGAACCCGGAGGCGCCGATCCTGGTCTTCATCCATGGGGGCTACTGGCAGCGCAACCGCCGGCAGGATTTCTTCTGCATGGCCGAAGGCGCGCGGGCCATGGGCTGGGGCTTCGCCCTCTGCGGCTATGACCTGTGCCCGGACGTGACGCTGACGGGGCTGACCTGGCAGATCCACAAGGCGCTGGACTGGCTGTCCGCCCATGGCGGGGAGCACGGCATGTCCGGCCCGGTGGTGCTGTCCGGCTGGTCGGCCGGCGGGCACCTGGCGGCGATGGGCGCCGAGCACCCGGCCGTGAGCGCCGCCATCGCCATCTCCGGCATCTTCGAGCTGGGGCCGCTGCGCGACACCTACCTCAACACCGCCCTGAAGCTGACGGATGAGGAAATCGCGGAGCTGTCGCCGATCCGCCGGCCGGTGGTGCAGAAGCCGATCCTCGTCACCTATGGCAGCGCGGAGTTGCCGGCGCTGGTGCAGCAGTCGCGGGATTTCCACGCCTATCGCTCCGCGCATCATGCGCCGGGGCCGCTGCTGCCCATTCCGGGCGCCGAGCATTTCTCGGTGCTGCGCGCCCTGCGCCAGCCTGACGGCGCGCTGCTGCGCGCGGCGGCGGAACTGCTGAAATGAGCCTGCCGACCATCGCCTCCTTGGGCGGCTTCTACGCCGCCGGCGGTTCCCCGGTGGAGGTGGCGGAAGCCACCCTCGCCCGGATCGATGCCGTCGCCGACCCCGCGCTGTTCATCACGCGCGTGCCGCCGGAGGATGTGCGCGCCCGCGCCGCCCAGTTGGCGGCGGAGGGGCCGCAGGGCCGGGCGCTGTTCGGCATTCCCTTCGTGGTGAAGGACAACATCGCGGTGGCGGGCATCGCCATGACCGCCGCCTGCCCCGACTTTTCCCATATTCCCGAGGATGACGCCCCGGCCGTGGCCCGCTTGCTGGAGGCCGGGGCCATCCTGCTGGGCAAGGTCAATCTGGACCAGTTCGCCACCGGGCTGAACGGCAGCCGCAGCCCCTATGGCACGCCGCGCAACGCGGTGGTGCCGACCCATGTGCCCGGCGGCTCCTCCTCCGGTTCCGCCTCTGCCGTCGCGGCCGGGATCGCGGCCTTCTCGCTGGGCACCGACACCGCCGGCAGCGGCCGCGTGCCGGCCGCCGCGCAGGAGCTGGTAGGGCTGAAGCCCAGCCTGGGGCTGATCCCCACGCGCGGCGTGGTGCCCGCCTGCCGCAGCCTGGATTGCGTCTCGGTCTTCGCCCACACCATCGCCGACGCGGCCGAGGTGCTGCGCGTGGCCGCGGGCCCGGATGCGCAGGACCCCTATTCCCGCACCGCCCCGCCCGGCTGGCAGCCCGTCAGCGCGCCGCAGCCGGCCTGGCGCCTGGCCGTGCCGCATCAGAAGGAGCTGGTGTTCGAGACGCCGGAGGACGAGAGGCGCTTCGA
Organism: Rhodovarius crocodyli; assembly: GCF_004005855.1. Taxonomy (GTDB): domain Bacteria; phylum Pseudomonadota; class Alphaproteobacteria; order Acetobacterales; family Acetobacteraceae; genus Rhodovarius; species Rhodovarius crocodyli. The sequence continues at coordinate 570,973 of NZ_SACL01000003.1, read as the reverse complement.
CGCCGCGCTGGCCCGTGCCGAGGCGATCGGCGCCACCATCACCCGCGTGACGATCAAGCCGCTGCTGGCCGTCGCCCGCCGCCTGTATGACGGCGCCTGGGTGGCCGAGCGGACCTCCGCCCTGAAGGACCGCGTCGAGGAGAACCCCGGCAGCCTGCACCCCGTGACCCGCGCCATCCTGGAGGATGGGCTGGAGCGCCGGACGGTGGACGCCTTTGCCGATTTCCACGCGGTGGCCGAGGCACGCCTCGTCTCCCGCGCCATCTTCGCCGCCGCCGATGCGCTGCTGCTGCCGACCCATCCCGGCCTGCCGAGCCTGGAGGAAATGGCCGCCCACCCGATCGCGGCCAATTCGCGGCTGGGCACCTACACCAATTTCGTGAACCTCTGTGACCTGGCGGGCATCGCGGTGCCCAATGGCCGGCGCGAGGACGGCATTCCCTGCGGCGTCACCTTCCTGGCGCCCGCCTTCACCGAGGGGCGCATCAGCGCGCTGGCCGCCGCCTTCACCGGCGAGGCCCTCCAGGCCCCCGCCGTGGCGGCTGACGAGGTGGAGCTGTTCTGCATCGGCGCGCATATGGCCGGGCTGCCTCTGAATCCGCAGGTGCTGGGCCATGGCGGGCGTTTCCTGCGCACCGCCACCACGGCGCCGCTGTATCGCCTCTACGCCATGGGCCATCGCCCCGGCATGGTGCGGGTGAGCGAGGGCGGCGGTTCCGTCGCCGGCGAGGTCTGGGCGCTGCCCGCCGCCTCGCTTGGCCCCTTCCTGGCCGAGATCCCGCCGCCGCTGGGCTTCGGCCGCGTCACGCTGTCGGATGGCGGCAATCCGCTCGGCTTCCTGTGCGAGGCCGCCGGCGCCGAGGGCCAGCCCGAGATCACCGCGCTGGGCGGCTGGCGCGCCTATCTGGCCACGAAGGGCTGACCCGCATGGAAGTGAACAACCCCGAGGCCCTGGCCGAGCTGACTGCCGCCTTTCAGCGCTATGAGCAGGCGCTGGTCACCAACGACGTGGCCGTGCTGGACGAGCTGTTCCGCATGGCGCCCGAGACCGTGCGCTATGGCGTGGCCGAGCACCTGTATGGCCATGAGGAAATCGCGGCCTTCCGCGCCGCCCGCCCGGCCGTGGGGCTGGCGCGCACGCTGACGCGCACCGTCATCACCACCTATGGCCGCGATGCCGGCACCGCCTGGACCGAGTTCACGCGTGAGGGCCAGCCGCGCAACGGCCGCCAGACCCAGGCCTGGATCCGCTTCCCCGAGGGCTGGCGCGTGGTGGCGGCCCATGTCAGCCTCGCTGGATGATCCTTGCTGATGTGCTGAAGGCCGCCGGCCTGCCCGTTTCCCTGGCCGATCATGCGAAGCTGCCGGGGCAGGAACCGGTGCTGCCGTCCTCCTTCCGCGTGGATGCGGTGGCGCAGGCCAGCATCGCCGCCAGCGCCCTGGCGGCGGCGGCCGTGCACCATGCCCGCGGCGGGCCGATGCAGACAGTGACGGTGCCGATGCGCGACGCCGCCATCGCCTTTCGCGGCGAACGCCACCTGCGCCAGGGCAACGAGCCGGCGCGCGAGGGCTGGGACAGCATCGCCGGCCTGTACCGCACCCGCGACCGCTGGGTGCGGCTGCACACCAATTTCCCGCACCACCGCGCCGGCATCATCAGGCTGCTGGGGGTGGAGGGCACGCGCGAGGCCGTGGCCGCCGCCCTGGCCCAGCGCGGTTCGGTGGATTTCGAGACCGAGGCGACCGCCGCCGGCATGTGCGTCTCCGCCTGCCGCAGCCAGGCCGAATGGTTCGCCCACCCGCATTACGAGGCCATCGCCGCCCAGCCGCTGCTGATCATCGAGCGCATCGGCGACGCGCCGCGCAAGCCGCTGCCCGAGGCCGCGCACCGCCCGCTGACAGGCATGCGCGTGCTGGACCTGACGCGCGTGATCGCGGGGCCCGTCGGCGCCCGCACCCTGGCCCTGCATGGCGCCGATGTGCTGCACATCACCGCGCCGCACCTGCCCAGCATCCCGGCCCTGGTGATGGAGACCGGCCCCGGCAAGCGTTGCGCCGAGCTGGACCTGCGGACCGACGCCGCCCGTTTCGCCGAGCTGGTGAAGGGTGCCGATTGCGTCATGCAATCCTATCGCCAGGGCGCGCTGGCAGGCCTCGGCTTCTCCGACGAGAAGCTGGCCGAGCTGAATCCCGGCATCGTCGTCACGCATCTGTCGGCCTATGGCGTGCAGGGCCCCTGGGCCAACAAGCGCGGCTTCGACAGCCTGGTGCAGACGGCCACCGGCATGAACGCCGAGGAAGCCGCCGCCGCCGGCGAGGACACGCCGCGCGCCCTGCCCTGCCAGGCGCTGGACCATGCCAGCGGCTATCTGCTGGCGCTGGGCACCATGGCGGCCTGGCTGCGCCGGGCAGAGGAAGGCGGCAGCTGGCGTGTGCGCGTCTCGCTGGCGCGCACCGGGCATTGGCTGCGCGGGCTGGGGCGGCTGGAGAACGGCTTCGCGGTCAAGGAACCGACGCAGGAGGATGTGGCCGACCTGCTGGAAACCCATGAGACGGGCTTCGGGCTGCTGACCTCGGTGAAGCCGCCGGAGCATATGGAATTGACCCCGTGTTACGCGGCGATGCCGGCCATGCCGTTGGGGAGCCATACGGCGCGGTGGCTGTAATCGTTCTTTTTTGAAAAAAAGAACCAAAAAATTTTTGATAGTTAAATGGGCCCAGCCATCAAAGGCCAGGCCCACTCGCAAAAGTCTTTTTGCTTCTTTTTCTACAGAAAAAGAAGATTAGTTCCCAATCCGCACAAACCGCAGCGGAAAGTAGTTATCCGCCGGCTGAACCAGCGTCACGTTGCTGCGCGCCGCCCAGACGATCTGCTGCTGGTGCAGCGGGATATAGCCCACATCCTCCTGGATCATCCGCGTCGCCTGGGTGATCTGCGCCTGGCGCTGGGCGGGGTCGGTCTCGACCGCGATCTGGTCGATCAGCGCGTCCAGGCGCGGGTTGGAGTAGCCGCCATTGTTGAACACGCCACGGGCCCCGTTGCGCGTGCCGGCCAGGCTGAACAGCACGTTGTGCGCGTCATAGGTGTTGGGCGTCCAACCCAGCAGATAGAAGCTGGTGTTGTAGCGGGGGGCGTTCACCTCGGCGAAGAAGCGCACGCGGGTCTGGGCGGCCAGCGTCACGCGCACGCCCACCCGCGCCAGCATGGCGACGATGGCGGTGCAGACGGCCTCATCGTTCACATAGCGGTCGTTCGGGCAGTCCATCGTCACGCCGAAGCCGTTCGGGTAGCCCGCCTCGGTCAGCAACGCGCGTGAGGCAGCGGGGTCATAGGGCAGGCGCTGGTCGTTCGCCTCCAGGAAGCCGTTCACGCCCGGGCCCATCAACTGCCCGGTCACGCGGGACTGGCCGCGCATCACGCGCGTGTGGATGGCCTGCATGTCGATCGCCTGATAGACGGCGCGCCGCACACGGACATCCTGGAACGGGTTGCGGCCGCGCACGTCGCTCTTCAGCAGCTCCGCGCGCATCTGGTCCATGCCGAGGTAGATGGTGCGCAGCTCGGCGCTCTGGATCACGCGCATGTTGGGCGCGCGGCTGATGCGGTCCACATCCTGCGGCGGCACGGTGTAGACCATGTCCACCTCGCCCGAGAGCAGGGCGGCCACGCGGGTCGCGTCATTGGCGATGACGTTGAACTCGACGCGGGTCAGGTTATGGGTCGGCGTGTCCCACCAGTTAGGGTTCGGCACCAGCACGGTGCGGCGGTCGGGCTCACGGCTCTGCACCATGAAGGGGCCGGTGCCCATCGCGTTGCGGGTGGCGAAGTTCTCCTCGCGGCTGGTCAGGTCGGCCACGCGCTGCGCGCCGTTCCGCTCCGACCAGGCGCGGGACATGATGCCGATATTGGTGATTTCCTCGACCAGGATCGGGTTCGGCCGTTCCGTCACGATGTCGACGGTGAAGTCGTCGACCTTGTTCACCGCCGTGACCGAGGCGAAGTTGCCGGTCATGTTGGAGCCGGGGCCGCGCGCGCGCGCGATGGAGAACACCACGTCATCGGCGGTGAAGGGCGAGCCGTCGGAGAACTTCACGTTCCGGCGCAGGTGGAAGCGCCAGGTGGTGGGGTTCACCAGCTCCCAACGCTCGGCCAGGGCTGCTTCCACCCGGAGCTGACGGTCGCGTCGGACCAGCGGCTCATAGATGTTGGCGTTGAAGGAGAGCAGGAAGGTCTCGGACCGCGTATAGGGATCGAGCGAATTGACGTCGCCGTCATTGGCCCAGCGGAAGACATTGGCCTGGGCGATGCCGGTCAGCGCCGAAGTGGCGAGCAGGGCAGCCGCGAGAAGCTTCTTCATTGTTGTTGCCTCACCTGGATGGACCGGGGGAGGCTAATGGCAGGCCCCGCGCTTCGGAAGCGAGATCACGCGGCGGCATATAAAAGAAAAGGGCCGGCACGAGGCCGGCCCTGATCGATTTTTCGGCAGAAACCGCGGGATCAGGCGGCGCGAAGCGCGTTCGGGATCCCGGCGACGGCCTGGTCGACCAGCGCCGCGTCGGTTTCGGCCGTCAGCGTTTCCGCGATCACGGCACGGGCAGCCTGGGCGGCCACCTCGGCCGCGGCGCTGCGCACCTGGGCCAGGGCGCTCGCTTCGGCAGCGGCGATGCGGTCCATCGCCATCTTCTCCCGGCGGGCGGCAGCCTGCGCGGCTTCGGCGGCGGCGGCGGCAGCCACGCGCTCGGCCTCGGCCTTCGCGCGGGCAACCATCTGCTCGGCTTCGGCGATGGCGGCGATGCGCTCGGCCTCGGCCCGCTTCAGCATGGCTTCGGCTTCCACCTTGAGTCGGGAGGCTTCGGCCAGCTCATCGGCGATGCGCTTGCTGCGGGCATCCAGCTTCTCGGTGATCACCCCCCAGCCCTTCTTCGCCAGCAGGATGAAGAAGATCAGGAAGCTGATGGCGACCCAGAATTTCGGATCCAGCCAGAAATGCTCGTAATGGTGCATCAGGCAGCCCCCCGGCTGGCCAGCGAGCGGCCCACGGCCGACTGCACGGCGTTGGCATCGGCATGGCCGATCAGCTTGGAGACGAGCGCGGTCGCGGTCTCGGTCGCCACGGTTCCGATGGCCGACATGGCGGCGTCACGGGCGGTGGAGATCCGGGCCTCGGCGGCGTCGATCTGCTGGGAAAGCTTCGCGTTCAGCGCCTCGGCTTCGGCCTGGGCCTTGGCATTGGCGTCCGCCACGGCAGCGGCGATCGCGGCCTGGGCTTCGGCACGGGCCTTGGCCGTCGCGGCGTTCAGTTCCGCCAGGGCGGCATCGGCCTGCTGCTTGGAAGCACGTGCGGCTTCAAGGTCGGCGGAGATGCGCGCGGCCCGATCCTCCAGCACGCTGCCCACGCGGGGAAGCACGAAGGAGCTCAGCACGAAATAGAAGGCGCCGAAGATGATCAGCAGCCACACCGCCTGCGAGAGGAGCAGCGGATCCTGGAACTGCGGCATAGGTCGGGCCTCCTTGTTCCCTTCGTAAAGCGTCGGGGCCGGCCCTAGGACCAGCCCTTCCACTAAAGATCAGCAACAGGCGGGCATTATGCCCGCCCGCGTCGGATCAGGCGAAGAGAATGAGGAAGGCGATCAGCAGGGCGAACAGCGCCACGGCTTCCGTCAGGGCGAAGCCCAGGATGCCGATGGGGAACACCGTGTCGCGCGAGGCCGGGTTACGGGCCACGGACGCGATCAGGGTGGAGAAGATGTTGCCCATGGCCAGGCCGACGCCGAAGAGGGCGAGAACGGCAATACCGGCACCGATGGCCTTCGCGGCAGCGACTTCCATTTGTTAGATCCTTCCTTAGGGAATTGATGCTTTCTGCCTGTCCGACTTAGTGCAGGTGCACTGCGTCGTGCAGGTAGATGCAGGTGAGGATGGCGAACACATAGGCTTGCAGGAACGCCACCAGCAACTCGAAGCCCATCAGCGCCACGTTCAGAGACAGCGGCAGCAGGGACAACACGGGACCCACCACGCCCAGGCCGGCCAGCATCACCACGAAGGTGGCGAACACCTTCAGCATCACGTGACCGGCCACCATGTTGGCGAACAGACGGATGGAGAGGCTGAGCGGACGGGACAGGTAGGAGACGACCTCGACCGGGATGATGATGGGCGCCAGCCACAGCGGCGCGCCTTCCGGGAAGAAGTAGCCGAAGAAGTGCCAGCCGTGACGGGCCAGCGCGACACCGGTCACGGTGATGATCACGATGGCCGCCAGGCCGAAGGTGACCACGATGTGAGAGGTGTAGGTGAAGGCATAGGGCAGCAGGCCGAGCACATTGCCCAGCAGCACGAACATGAACAGCGCGAACACGAAGGGGAAGTAGCGCTTGCCCTCCTCGCCGACCTGCTCGACCACCATGCCCATGATGAATTCGTAGGCCGATTCGGCCAGGCCCTGCAGGCGACCCGGAACCAGGGCGCGGGCGCCCATCCCGATCGTCATCAGCGCGAGCACGATGATGACGGCATAGAGCATGTGCAGGTTCGACTGGGTGAAGTTCACCGAGGCACCCAGGGGGCCGAGGGTGGTGTTCAGCTCGAACTGGCTGAGTGCGTCGATCGCCTTGCCTTCCGCCGCCACGAAGATGCTCCCCTCGGATATAAGTAGCCGTCAGTTACCGGTCACGCTGCCCAGGGCGGAAGAGACGATACACGTTCAACACCCCGGCCGCGCTGCCCACGACGAACATCACAAGGAAGAGCCAGGGCCAGGTGCCGAGCCAGCGGTCGAGCCCGTAGCCGATGGCCACGCCCACCACCAGGGCCGAGACAACCTCGACCCCCGCACGCATACCAAACCCCCATGGGTTTTTCGGAGCATCCCCGACCTTGGCCTTCGGTGGCCGCTGCAACCCGTTGCGGGTGCGCGCCGCGTTCAGCCTGGCGTCGAAACCGTCCTTGTCACCCATATCGCTCCTCCTGCGGATGCCCGCTGAAGGCATGGGGCGGATACGGTTTCACCCAAAAGGTGTCAACCCGTTCACGCGCTCAGCGGCATGCTTTCCTGATGTTTTGCAGCGATGAGGCCGGGAATCGCCTCCGCCGGTTGCGGACGCGCCAGCAGGAAGCCCTGTACCATGTCGCATCCCAGCTTCCGCAACGCCAGCATCTGGCCTTCGGTTTCCACCCCTTCGGCCACCACACGCGCCCCCAACCCGTGCGCCAGCCGCACCACCGTGTCCACGATGCGGCCCGAGGCGGCGCTCGATTCCAGGTCGCGCACAAAGCTGCGATCCACCTTCAGCACGTCGATCGGCAGCATCTGCAGGTAGTTCAGGGAGGAGAATCCGGTGCCGAAATCGTCGAGCGCGACGCGCACCCCCATCTCGCGCAGGGAAAGCAGCATCTGGCGCGCGCCCTCGCTGTCGCCGATGAAGGTGCTTTCGGTCACCTCCACCTCCAGCAGGCTGGAAGGCAGGCCCGATTCAGCCAGCACGCTGCGCACCAGCTCCAGCGCCTCGCTCAGCCCGATCAGCTCACCGGAGAGATTGACGGCCACCGGCAGTTCCAGCCCCTGCCCACGCCATTCCATCGCCTGGCGGGCGGCGCTGCGCAGCACGAAGGCGGCCATGGGCAGGGCCAGCCCCGCTTCCTCGGCCAGCGGCACGAACTCGCCGGGTGAGATCGCGCCGCGCTCCGGGTGGTTCCAGCGGATCAGCGCCTCCACGCCCACCACGCGGCGGTCCTCCAGGCAGAATTTGGGCTGATAGGCCAGGTGCAGATGCCCGCCCGCGAGCGCCGCCGCCAGTTCGCCCTGCAGCCTGCGCCGCGCCAGCGCCTCGCCCTCCATGTCCGGGCTGAAGGCCATGTAGCGCCCGCGTCCCGCGCGCCGCGCGGTGGTCAGGGCCAGGTCGGCGCGCGCCATCATCGTCTCGGGCGAGACGCCGCTGCCCTCCCCTTCGCCCAGTATGGCCAGGCCCAGGCTGGCGCCGGAGCGGATCGCGATCTCACCCAGCTGGAAGGGCTGGGCCAGGGATTGGACGATGCGGCTGGCCAGCAGCAGGCCGTCGCCCTCTGCGTTCAGTCGCTGCAGCACGGCGAATTCATCCCCGCCTAGCCGCGCCAGCATGTCCTGCGGGCGGATCAGCCCGCCCAGCCGCCGGGCGACCGCCATCAGCATGGTGTCGCCCATCGCCTGGCCATGGGTGTCGTTCACGGAACGGAAGCCGTCGATGTCCACCAGATGCAGCGCCAGATGCCCCGGCTCCTGCCGCAGCCGGCGGGCCAGTTCCTGGTTGAACAGCATGCGGTTCGGCAGGTCGGTCAGCGCGTCGTGCTCCGACAGGTGGCGGGCGCGCTGCTCCGCCTGGCGGCGCTGCGTCACGTCCAGGCCGGTGCGCAGCACCTGCCACACCCGGCCCTGCGCATCGAACAGCGGGATGGTGGTGGTCAGCAGGCAGCGCGGGTGGCCGAAGCGGTCCGTCGCCTCGCGCTCCAGCGGCGCGATGGGGCGGCCGGTCATCAGCACCTGGGCCACGTCGTGCTCGATATCGGCCGAGAGCCCGGCATCGCTCGGCCGGCGGCCCAGCAGCTGGGCCTCCGTCCGGCCCGAGAAATCCTGCAGCGCGCGGTTGCCGAAGGTGAAGCGGCGGTCGGCGTCGAAGGTCGAGATCATCGCGGGCACGCCATCCACCAGCGCCCGCAGCGTGTCCGATGCCTGATGCGCCTCATGCCCCGCGCGTTCGGCCGCGCGCTGCGCGCGCCTGGCGCGCCGGCCGGCCAGCGCCAGCATCCAGACCAGCGCCCCGGCCGAGCCCAGCAGCAGGAAGAAGCCCAGGATCAGCAGCCGCAGGCGCGACGCGATGGCCAGCAGCTCCTCACGCGCATAGTCCTGGCGCATGCCGTTCATCTCGGTCGCGCTGTCCTGCAGCGGCTGCTCCAGCGTGCGGATCAGGGAAAGGACGCGGGCGGGGTCACCGCCGCGGGCGTTCAGGCCGTCCTCGATCTCGCGCATCAGGCGCAGCATGGTGGGCATGGCCTCGTGCAGGCGGCGAAGGCCGGACAGGTCCCGCTGCTCCGCATCGCCGGTCAGCTGCTGGATGCGGCCCCAGAGCAGCTCCAGGCGCAGGGCCAGTTCCTCCCGCGCCTCCGGGCTGTCCTGCAGGCTGGCGCGGGTCAGGGCGGTGGCCATGCGCTCGGCCTCGACCCGGGCCTGCATGAGTACCCAAAGGCCGAATCGGCTCTGCTCGCCCTCGATGCGGAAGCGTTCCACGGCGCCGCCCAGGCCCAGCCCCAGCCCGCCCGCCGACAGACCGCCCAGCAGCCCCGCCGCCAGCAGCCCGTTCCGCCAGTTGAGGCGCCGGCGCCAGAAGGCCAGCAGCTCCGTCCAGCGGCCCATCATGCGAACTCCAGCCTGGTCAGCTGCCAGGTGGAGCGCCGGTGATAGAGTGGGGTGTCGAGCGCCGGCCGCTCGGTCCAGGGGTAGAGCAGCCAGAAGGGGCCGCGGTCCCGCACCGGCATCAGCGCACCGCCATGGCGCCAGGCCAGGAACAGGCCGTTCTCGCGCGCATCCTCCATCGGCAGCGTCATGCGGTAGCTGTCCAGCGCCTCCAGCTCCAGCACGGTGGCGGCCAGCGCCGCATCGGGCAGCAGGCGCCACAGGGGCCGTCCCTCGAAGCGTTGCGGGCCGGCGGTCCAGGGGGTGTGGGTCAGCAGCGTATCGCGCGGCGCGGCGTCCAGCACGGCGCGCTCCAGGACCATGCCTTCACGCGCGCCGCGCGCCCGGATCACCAGGCAGTTCTCACCGGCTGCCTCCGCTTCTCCGGCAGAGAGAGCCAACCCCACCAGGGGCGGGAAGGTGGCGCAGAAACGACGGCGCCGAGCAGTAACGGTATGCGGCATGGGCGGGTACTCCGGCCCGGACTATCCTGGCCCGGGTCCCGCAGCATCCGCCGAATAAACGAATAAACTCTTAGCCGTGGGCGCTTCCGTTCGATCTCGAAACGGACGCGCCGGAATGCTTCGGCGGCCCGGGGGAAGCGCCCGGGCCGCCGGCGGCCTCAGCGCTGCTGCTGCGCCGCGAGCGAGAGGAAGTTCGCGAGGCTGTCCTCGGCGATGCGGAACCACTGGGTCTGGTCCATGCGGTACTTGTCCCACTCCGCGTGGATGCGCTTGAAGCGGGCATTGTTGTTGCCCAGTTCCGCGTACAGTTCCTGCGCCGAGCGATAGCAGGCCATTAGCACGTCACGCGGGAAGATGCGCAGCTGCGTGCCGGATGCCACCAGCCGGCGCAGCGCCTGCGGGTTCAGCGAGTCGTAGCGCGCGGCCATCCAGTGCCAGGCCTCGGCGCAGGCGGTTTCCAGAATGACCTTGTAGTGGTTCGGCAGCGCCTCATAGGCGGCCGGGTTCACCATCAGGTCGATGCTGGGCGCGTATTCCCACCAGCCCGGCGCGTAATAGAAGCGGGCGACGCGCTGGAAGCCCAGCTTCTCGTCATCATAGGGGCCGACCCATTCGGCGCCGTCGATCACGCCGCGCTCCAGCGCCGGATAGATGTCCGCGCCGCCGATCTGCTGCGCCACCACGCCCAGCTTCTGCAGCACCGCGCCGCCGAAGCCCGCGATGCGGAACTTCAGCCCCTGCAGGTCCTGCACGGTGTTGATCTCGCGCCGGAACCAGCCGCCCATCTGCGCGCCGGTGTTGCCGGCCGGAATGCCGATCACGCCCTGGTCGCGATAGACCTCGCGCAGCAGCTCACGCCCGCCGCCCTCATTCAGCCAGGACCAGTTCTGCCGGCCGGAAAGGCCGAAGGGCAGGCAGGTGGCGATCGACAGGCTGGGGTCCTTGCCCAGGTAGTAATAGGCGCTGGTGTAGCCGCACTCGACACTGCCCTGCCCCACCGCATCCATCACGGACAGGGCGGGCACCACCTCACCGGGGCCGAAGGGCTGCAGGTCGAAGGCGCCGTCGGTCATTTCCCGCACGCGGCGGCAGATGCGTTCCTGCGTGCCGTAGAGCGTGTCCAGGCTCTTTGGAAAGCTGCCCGGCATGCGCCAGCGGATGCGGGTCTGGGCGTGGGTAATGGCCGGGGCAGCAAGCGCGGATGCGACCGCGCTCGCAGCCAGCAGGCTGCGACGTTCCATGGACTGATCCTTCCCTGTTTTAGTCTTATGGGCCAAGCTTGGCGGCGAACGGGCGTTTCTGCAATCGCCCGATAGAGAGGATGTCTGGAAACACATGGAACGCGTCGGTTTTATCGGCCTCGGCAACATGGGCCGCGGCATGGCCAGCAATCTGCGCCGCAAACAGTTCCCGCTGACGGTCTATGACCTGAACCCCGCCCCCGTCGCGGCGCTGGGCGAACTGGGTGCCGAATCGGCCGACAGCGTCGAGGCCCTGGCCCGCCACAGCAACATCGTGGTCACCATGCTGCCCGGCCCGAAGGAGGTTTCCGCCACCGCCGAGCAGCTGCTGTGCAAGATGGCGCCGGGCAGCATCCTGATGGACAGCTCCACCGTGGACCCCGAGACCACCGACGCGCTGGCCAAGGCCGCCGCCGCCCGGGGCGTGGGCTTCGTGGATGCCCCCGTCGGCCGCCTGGCCGCCCATGCGGCGCGCGGCGAAAGCCTGTTCATGGTCGGCGCCTCGGATGCCGACTTCGCCCGCGTGAAGCCGCTGCTGGAGGCCATGGGCACCACCGTGCACCATTGCGGCGGCCCGGGCACCGGCACCCGCACCAAGCTGGTGAACAACTACCTGGCCATCATCCTGTGCCAGCTGAACGCGGAGGCGCTGTCCCTCTCGGCCGCCTTCGGGCTGGACCTGGAGAAGACGCTGGACGTCATCCACGGCACCACCGCCACCAACGGCCAGCTGAAGATCAACTGGCCGGACAAGGTGCTGAAGGGCGACACCGCCCCGGGCTTCGCCATCGACCTGGCGCACAAGGACCTGTCGCTGATCGTCCAGGCCGCCAACGCCGCCCGCGTGCCCCTGCCGGTGGCCGCCGCCGCGCGTGAGGCCTTCAGCACCGCCCGCGCCCAGGGCTTCGGCAAGAACGACTTCTCCGCCATCCTGGACGCGCAGTGCAAGCTGGCAGGCGTGCCGGCGCCACGGCTGAAGTAGGGGGCACGGCAGGGGGCTTCGCCCCCTGGACCCCGACCAAGGGCGCTGCCCTTGGAACCCGCAAAGGGTCGTAGCGACCCTTTGAACCCTTGAGTCTTCTGAAAGTTCGGGGAAGGGGTCCGGGGGCAAGGCCCCCGGCGCGCACCCTACTCCAGCCTTGCGCCGGCGGCCCGCAGGATGGGTCCCCAGCGTTCGTATTCGGCCCGCACCAGGGGGATCATCTCGGCCGGCGTCAGCAGGCTGACGGTATCGAAGCCCTGGGCGGTGACGCGCGCCACGGCGGCGCGGTCGGCCATCATGTTCTTCGCGCAGTCGTACAGGCGGTTCACGATCGGCGCCGGCGTGCCCGCCGTGACGGCGAAGCCGAACCAGGTGGCCATCTCATAGCCCGCGATGCCGCTTTCCTGCATGGTCGGCACATCAGGCAGGAAGGCGGAGCGCGTGGCCGAGGTCACGGCCAGCGCCCGCAGCGTGCCGGACCGGATGCCCTGCAGCAGGGTCGAGATGTTGTAGAAGGCGAAATCCACCTCGCCGGTCTGGGCCGCCAGGATACCCTGGGGCGCGCCGCGATAGGGCACATGCACCAGCTCCAGCCCCGCCATCTGCCCGAACATCGCCGAGGACACATGGTGGGTGCTGCCCACCCCGCCCGAGGAATAGGTCAGCTTGCCGGGGTTCGCCTTGGCCGCCGCCACGATATCCGCCACCGAGCGGAACGGGCTTTCCGCCCGCACGATCAGCGCGTTGCTGACGGCCACCATGCGGGTGACATAGGTGAAGTCCTTCAGCGGATCGAAGGGCAGGCTGGGGTAGATGTGCGGATTGAAGGCCACCCCGGTCTGGCCCATCGTGATCAGCGTGTAGCCGTCCGGGGTGCCGCGCGCGACCTGGCCCATGGCCAGGTTGCCGTTGGCCGAGGGGCGGTTTTCCACCACCACCGGCTGGCCGAGCTGGCCGGTGAAATGCTCGGCCATCATGCGCGTCATGATGTCCACCGAGCTGCCGGCCGCCAGCGGCGAGATGAAGGTGATGGGGCGCGCGGGCCAGGCCTGCGCGCGCGCCGGAAGCGGCAAGGCTGCCAAGGGCAGGCCGGCCAGGAAATCTCGTCTCTGCATCGCGTCGTCTCCGCGCATGGAACCGTGATGCTGTGCTGCTGGCGGGCGGCCGGCCCTCTGGCGGGGCCGGTCCGCGGAAAGTCCTGTCGTTACTTGATGAGGTAGATCGGGCTGGACCACACCACCGCCCCGCCTTCCAGCGTGGCGCGCAGGTACAGCGCGTTGTCGGCGTCGGGCTTCAGCGCGACGCGGCGCTCGAAGCTGAAGCTGTGATGCGGGTTCACATCCGGCAGGCGCAGCACCCGGATGCGGCGGCCGAGGCCGCCGGCCTCGAACACCTTTTCCTCGAAGCCGATGGAGGCCACGTCGATCTCGGCGTTCACCAGGCCGGTCGCGATGCGCAGCGTGCCCGCCGAGGCATCGTCCAGCATCGCCTCGAACCCGCCGAAGCCGCCCGTGGTCACCGCCTGGAAGTCCACCTTGTCCGCGGAGACCGCGAAGCGCTTGTCCTGGTTCCAGCGGTTGATGGGCGAGACGGCGGACCAGCCATTGCCGGCCAGCGACACATCGCCCTCCCAGAAGGTCTCGCGCCCGCGGCCGCGATATTCCGACCCCTCCCATAGCACGCGGATGCGCCGGCCCAATTCGGCCGGGGCGTAGGGGCGGATGGTCTCCAGCAGCTCGGTGCGGTTGCGCAGCTCGATGCGCTCGATGGGGCCGGCGGCCGAAAGCTCCGCGCTGAACAGCGCCTCGGCATCGCTCACGCCGGTCAGGATGTCGCCCATCATGGCGCTGGCCGTGCGCCCGACCGGCGCGCCGCCCAGCACCGGGTCGTCGATATGCTGGTCGGCGGGGGTGGCGAGCGTGACGCCCACCGACAGCAGCACCCGCGTGGCGGATGTGGTGGCGTAGTGATGGCGGCGGCGCAGCGCGTCGAACAGCGCGGGGCGCGACAGCTCGGTCGCCAGCAGGCAGGTCAGCCCGCCATAGGAGCCGAACTGCGACGCGCCGGGGTGCGACGCACCCTGCCGGCCCTTATGCCCGTCCGAACCCGCCGTGACGCCCACCCGCGCGCCGACCGCGAAGGCGTCCTCCAGCAGCCAGTCGAAGGTGCCCCAGTCGGAATGCACCTCGACCTGGCGTTCCAGCATGGGGTCATGGGCGTAGAACAGGTTGGCGTAGCGCCCGCCCACATGCGGGATGCACAGGGTCGGCCGGCCATCGGCGCGCAGGGCCGCGTGCAGGGCGCGGGCATCCAGCGCATCCATGTCCGCATCCGACAGATCCTCGACCAGCGCGTGGCAGGAACGGCGGATGGGGCGGCCTTCCTCGGGGTAGAGCACGTTGCGGTCGCCGCCGAGCGCCGTGTTGCCCGACCATTCATAGCCGGGGAAGAACACGAAGCGGCCCTTCTGGTCGAATTCGGCCGTGGTGCGGTTCAGGGAAGCCCAGAACTCGCCCGTGATCTGGAAGTCGTTGCCCTGGTGGCACATGGCGTCCACGAAGGCGGCATCGCGGGCATAGGTCGCCAGCTGCTGCGCGGTGCCGGTGCCCACCGTCTCGCCCGACTGGCCGTGCAGGTCGGCCCAATAGGGCAGCAGCTCGGCCTGCGCGAGGCGCAGCGGCGTGGAGGTGGCGAGGAGCATGCCGTCCTCCGCCAGCCAGTCGATGGTCAGGCGCGGGTCGGCGGCCGCCGTCAGCCCCTCGATGCGCAGGGCGCGGCGGCCCGCCGGCCAGTCGATCGTCTCGGGCAGCCCCGCCACCGGGGCGCTGGGGCGCAGGCGGAACCGGCCCGAAAGCTCCGGCGTCGGGTTGCCCCATTTGTCATCGGCGCGCAGGCACAGGTCGAAGGCCTCGCCGGGGCGGCGCTGGGTGGGCAGCAGGGCCACATGGGTGGCGGGCGCGCCGGGCACCACGCGCAGGCTGGGCTGGTTTTCCAGCAGCGCCCAGTTGCAGGTGGCGAACACGTCCGCCAGCGCCAGCAGGCGGAAGGGTTCCTCAGTGTAGGTCTGCATCCGCAGGCCCGGGCCGCCCTGGCGCTGGTCGCCCAGGCGGATCGTGATGGTATCGCCCGGCGACAGGAAGCCGCGCTTGACCGAGATGGTCAGCGTGCGGCTCCAGGGCCGCATCGCCAGCTTGGGGTCGAAGGCGAGTTCCAGGATGGCGCCGTTGCTGGCCTCGGCCGTGGTGTAGTTCGCGGCCTTCGGGTCCTTGAACTGCGGCCGCGCCAGGTCGCTGACCTGGCGGGTGCAAAGCCGGAGGGAGCCCGTGTCATCCATGCCGAAACGCCCGGCGGTGAACACCACCTTCAGCTCCACGAACTCACCGGCGACGACCGCGCCCTGCGGGGAGAGCGTGACGCTGCCGATCTCGGCCGCCATGTAGTCCGTGTGATGCGCCGTATGGCCGCGGCCATGGCCCGGGATCAGGAAATGCGTGGGCAGGCCGGCGAAGGGGCTGTCATCGGGCAAGGCGCGGACTCCGTGCTGGTCATTCATAAGACCATCACAATTTGAATGGCTGTCAACGGGAATTTGCGCCATAGCTGGCGCCCCCGATGCCGCGACGCGATAATGAGGCCATGAGCGAGACGCTTCTGCCCCCCCTGGAGACGACCGATCCGGGCCTGCGCTACCGCCGGGTGGCGGCGCTGCTGCGCAACGACATCCTGACCGGCAAGCTGGCCCCCGCGCAGCGCCTGCCCTCCATCCAGGAACTGGCGGCGCAATGCGAGGTGGCGCCGGCGACCATCCGCCAGGCCATCGCCCTGCTGGCGGAGGAAGGGCTGCTGCGGTCCCGCCAGGGCAGCGGCACCTATGTGACGGAAGCCCCGCCCGCACGCCGCCCGCCCATCCCGCTGGACCTGGGCTGGCCCGCGATCGCGGAGCGCATCAAGGGCAACAGGGCCCGCATCCTGGAGGCCGACGACACGCCCCCGCGGCTGGCCCCGGCGGACGGCGCGCTGGCGCCCGCCTACCGGCGCATGCGCCGCGTGCACACCACGCCGGACGGCCTGCCCTATGTCTTCGTCGAGCTGTTCGTCAGCCGCGCCTATTACGACCAGGCACCACGCCGCTTCGACCGGGAGATGGCGTTGCCGCTGCTGGAGGAGTTGGGCGGCGCGCAGTTGACCACCATGCGCCAGAGCTTCCGCCTGGATGCGGCGGATGCCGAGGCGGCGCGGCAGCTGGACCTGAAGCTGGGGGCGCCCATCGGCTGGCTGCGCCGGGCATTGAGCGACCGGGACGGGGTGGTGGCCTATTTCTCGATCGGGCGGGTTCGGGCGGATGCTGTCGTGTTCGAGACGGTATTCACGCGTTCGTGATCGACAAGCCGTTGTTTTCGACGGATCCCGGCTGGGATTGATGCATAGCTTTCTATGGAAGCTAATGCATGGGCACATTAAATAATCCCGACGAAGCCAATCAGCGATTGAGCAAACCCCGGCACTCCTTACAACGACGTCATCAATTCAGATGAGTCCGGGATGAAGATCGTTGAGATAACGGAACGTCGACGCGGCGTCGTCGGCAGAACGACGATCGGTCTCTTCCTGGCGACTCAGATTATTTTCGCGGCTGTATTCATTTTGATGTTTCTGCGGTCGAGCCTCCCGGTTCCCGCCTTGGTGCAGGAATGGCTCTCCTGGCTGGCCGCGCCGACCACCCTGTTCGCCTTCTGGGCCATCGTGACGGCCCTGACGGGTTTCCTCGTGGCACTGACGCCGGGGCGGCCGCAGACCTTCCGCACCGTGGCCCCCGACCCGATCTGGCGGATCCGGCGCAGCGTGTCCGAGGTGATGTCGCGCCACCACTCGGCCCGCATCCCCGAGGACACGATGATGCCGAACTCCAACCAGCACCCCACGCCCGCCGAAGCCGCGCGCGAGGCCGAGCGGATCGTCCGCTGCCGGGCGAACGACCGCTGACGCCCGCAGGCGGAAGGGCATGCGCCCTTCCACCCCTGGTCCCACGCCTCAGAACCGGTGGCGCAGGGTCGCGATCGCGGAGCGGCGATAGCCGTAGAAGCACCACGCATAGGACAGGCACGACGAGGTGTACTTCTCGTCGAACAGGTTGCTGACGTTCAGCTGCACGGTGGTGCCCTGCAGGCTGGGCGCCACCCGGCCCAGGTCGAAGCGCGCCATCAGGTCCACCAGCGTCACATCCGGCACGCGCAGCGTGTTCGCGCCGTCACCCCAGCTGGCGCCCACATAGCGGACACCGCCGCCGATGGTCAGGCCCTCCGCCCAATGGCGCGGCTGGAAGCTGTACTGGGTGAAGATCGAGGCCATGTGGTTCGGCACCGAGGTCGGCTCCCGCCCGCGCTGGGGCACGGTGCTGGTGCGGCTGCCCAGCAGGCGGTCCACGGTCACGGTGGAGTTGCTGCTCGTGTACTCGCTGTCCAGGTAGGTGTAGCTGGCGACCAGGTTCAGCCCTTCCATCAGGCTGGCGCGGGCCTCCAGCTCCAGGCCACGGCTGCGGATCTCGCCGCTCTGCACGGAATAGCGCGTGTCCTGCGGGTCGGTCGTCAGCACATTCTGCCGGCGCAGGTCGAACAGCGCCGCGGTGAACATCGCGTTCATGCCGGGCGGCTGGTAGCGCACGCCGATCTCATGCTGCTGGCCGGTGGTGGGCACGAAGGGCGAGCCGCCCCGCGCCGGGGCGAAGGTGCCGCTCTGCGGCTCGAAGCTCTCGGTATAGGCGTAGTAGGGCATCAGGCCGAAATCGGTGTGGTACATGATGGCCGCGCGGCCCGTGAACGCGCCCTGGTTGAAGGGCGTGCGCGTGGTGGCACCGGTGCTGAGCGTCGTGGCCCGCGTGAGCGAATCGTACCAGTCATACCGCCCGGCCAGATGCACCGAGACCGGGCCCCAGCGCATCTGATCCTGCAGATAGAGGCCGACGCCGCTCTGCTCCTGCCGGGTGCGGGTGGAATAGGCCAGGTTGGGCATCGTCACGCCATAGACGGGCGCGAACAGGTCGATCGTCGGCACCCCCGCGCTGGAGGAGACGGAACCCGCCCGGGTGTCGCTGTTGACGTTGTAGTAGTCGAGGCCGGCCAGCAACACATGGCGCACGGGCCCGGTGTTGACCCGCCCCTCCAGCTGGTTGTCCAGCGTGATGGTGTCGAAGCTGCCCTCGGTGCCCGTCAGCCCGCGCGGGCCGGTGCGGTAATCCGCGCTCAGCGACGTGTAGTTCGCCTGGCGGTAATAGAAATCCGTATGCGCCCAGCGGAAGTTCTGCCGCGCCACCAGATTGTCGCTGAAGCGGTGCTCGGCGGCATAGCCCAGCTGATACTGGGTGCGCTGCAGCCGGTCGAAGCTCGGCTCACCATCCCAGAAGCCTGAGCGGATGCGCCCATAGGGGTTCGGCAGGATCGAGCCATAGGCCGGCACGCCGCCATAGGTGCCGCCCCAGGGGTCCTGCTGATACAGGCCCATCAGCGTGATGGTGGTGTCGTTGGTCGGCCGCAGCGTGACGGAGGGCGCGATGAAATAGCGCTCCGTGCGCGCGTGGTCGGTCTGGGTGTCAGAGCGCGAGTAGGAACCGACGATACGGCCCAGGATGGTGCGGTCCGCATTCAGCGCGCCGCTCATGTCCACACCGGCCGAGAAGGTGCCGAAGCTTCCGCCGCTGAGCATCAGCTCCCGGAAGGGCGTCTCGGTCGGGCGCTTGCTGGTCAGGTTCACCAGGCCGCCGGGGCCCGCCTGGCCATAGGCGACGGAGGCCGGGCCGCGCAGCACCTCCACCCGCTCCAGGCGATAGGGATCGACGCTGGGGTTGGCGTCGCGCCCGCCGAAGGTGCGCATGCCGTCCAGGAACTGCGGGGCCGAGAAGCCGCGGATCGTGTACTGGTCCAGCCGCCCCACCGTGCCGCGCGTGTCGACCGCCACGCCGGGCGTGTAGCGCATGATGGCGTTGAGGTTATGCGCCGCCGTCGCCTCGATCTGGTCGCGCGTGATGACGGAGATGGACTGCGGCGTCTCGCTCAGCCGGGTGTTGGTGCGGCTGCCGGTGGCGGTGGTTTCGGCCACGAAGCCCTGCACCGGGGCATAGGGCGCGGGCAGGCCGGCATTCACGTTCACCTCGGGGACGAGGACCGGCGCCGCGGCATCCTGGGCCAGGGCGGGCGGCGCGAAGGCGGCACCGGAGACAAGCAGAAAGGCAAGGCTGGAGCGCTGCCTGGCGCGTGGGGCTGGAGGCAAAGGTTGCTTCCTCATGGCTGAAAAATGAACTGATCGCCATGCCTATACGGTCTGACACGGTATGATGCAATTAGGAGTCATTCGCAATATGCTCACACCGGCATCAACGGCTTCTTCACCGGCCCGCTTCATGATCGCGGGCATGGCCACTGCATCGCTTCGTCACTTCGGCTGCACCCAATGCGGCAAATGCTGCCAGGGATGGCGGCTGCGCCTGGGGCTGGAGGAAGCGCAGGCCTGGGCCCGCCGCGGCCATGGGGTGGAAATCCTGCTCTCGGGCGGGTTGTGGCCCGATCAGCCGCCGCCCGAGCATTCCCCGGCGGCGGAGATGCTCGCGCGCTGCTTCAGGGCCTCGGCGGGCGGGGCGGAGGTGGCCGTGCATGTCACCCTGGTGGGCGCCTTCGGGGAAAGCTGCCCGAACCTGCGCGCCGACAAGGGCTGCGCGATCTATGCCGAACGTCCCCTGGTCTGCCGGCTCTACCCCGTGAAGCCCGAGACGGGACTGCAGATCGACCCGCTCACCCGCCGCTGCCCGCCCGAGGCCTGGGCCATGCCGGAACGCGAGCCCGAGGCGGTGCTGCCGCTGCTGGCCGAGGCCAGGCGGCGCGCAACGGCGGAAGTGGAGGCCCTGGCGCGGCTATGCCGCCAGCTGGGGCTGGACCGCTGCGCGCTGCTGGCCGAGGGCGTCGTGGCCTGCCATATCGAAGCGGAGCGCTTCCTGGCCGCCTGCGGTGCGGCCGCGCCGGAGGCCGGCACCCGGCAGCACTTCCGCCTCATCTCCGGCAACAGCGAGACAATCGCGGAGCTGGGCAGGCTCGGCGTCGCGCATGAGGTGCCCCCGCCCGCGGGCGGCGGGCTGGCCTTCCTTCCCTTCGGGGCGCTGGCGGCCTAACGCCACGCCCCCCTCAGGCCGCCCCCCCCTCAGGCCGCGCCGGGGTCCCTGCCGGGCAGCATGCGGCGGATCAGCCCGTCCCGCATGACATAGTGGTGGAACAGCGCCGCCATGGCGTGCAGCAGCGCCAGCAGCATCAGCGCATTGGCCAGCAGCTCATGCGCCTCCTTCATGCTGCGGGCCATCGGGCGGTCGGCGGCAAAGGGCGGGGCCAGCGCGAACAGCCCGAACATCTCCACGCCGCGCCCGCGCAGCCATTGCGTCAGCATGCCCAGCAGCGGCACCGCCAGCAGGCCCAGGAACAGCAGCACATGCACCGCCGTCGAGGCCTGGCGCATGGCGCCCGGCATCTCCGCCGGGCCGGGCTTGGGCGCGAAGGGGCGCCAGGCCAGCCTGACCAGCGTGACCGCCAGCACCAGCACGCCCAGCGTCTGGTGCGCCGTGTACACCTGCGTCTTCAGGGCGCCGCGCGGCAGCATCTCCGTCACCTGGATGGCCAGGTAAGCCAGCGGCACCAGCAGGGCGGTCAGCCAATGCAGGCTGAGGGTGAGAAGATCGTGGCGGCTGCGCGGCATGGCGGGCTCCTGTTTCGCCATCCCGTATAGGCGGTGCAGCCTGACGGCCGGCCGGCGGCGGGCGTCAGCGTCCCGTCAGTTTCGGCAGCCTGAGCGCGACCGTCATCGCGCCGGGGCCGGTGGAGAGAAACTCCAGCGCGCCGCCGTGGCTTTCCAGCATGTCGCGGGCGATGCTCAGTCCCAGCCCCTGGCCCGGCGCCTCGTCCAGCCGCCCGCCGCGGCGCAGGGCGATGGCGGTCTTGTCGGCCGGAATGCCCGGCCCGTCATCGGTGACGGTCACGACCACCCAGCCACCCTCGGGCCGCCCCACCACGCGGACCAGCCGGCGCGCGAAGCGGGCGGCGTTCTCGGCTACCGGACCCAGCGCCTCGGCGAAGGCATCGCCGGGGACGGCCGCCGCCAGCTCGGGCGGGATATCGAGCTGCCAATCCAGGGCCGCGCCGTGGGGGGTGCGCCGCAGCACCCGCAGCACGCTCTCAGCCACCGGCAGCAGCGGCGTCTCCACGGCCGGCATGCCGTGGCTGTGCCGCGCACGCCGCAACGCCTGTTCGACATGGCGGCGCATCGTCACGGCGGCGTCCTCGATGGCCGCCGCCGTCTCGTCGTCTCCGGCCGCCCGCCGGCGCTCCACCTCTCCGAACAGCACCTGAAGCGGGGTCTTGAGCCCATGCGCGAGGTCCGCCGCCTCCGCCCCGGCGCGGGCGATGTCCTGTTCCCGCCGTTCCAGCAGGGCGTCCAGCTCCCGCGCCAGGGGCTGCACCTCACCAGGCAGGCCCGCCCCCATGCGGCGTTCGGTGCCGGCGCGGATGGCCGCCAGCCGGTCACGCACGCGCCGCAGGGGCGCGAGCCCCACCGCCAGCTGCGCGACCCCCGCCGCCAGCAGCAACAACCCCATCAGCAGCAGGAAGGGGCGCACATCCGCATCGAAGGCATCGCCTGCCTCCGCAATCTCACGCGCGTCGCGCGCGACGACGACGCGCAGGCGCTGCCCGCCCAGCCGGGCCGGAAGCTGCACCTGCCTTTCCACCGCCAGCAGCCGCTGCCCGACCGGCCCCGCGATGCGATGGAGATGCAGCTGGTCATCGGCCAGCACGTCATCCGGCAGTTCCAGTGCCTCATCCCACAGCGAACGCGAGCGCAGCAGCACCGCCCCGCCCTCCTGGCGCAGCTGCCAGTAATGGCCGGAGAACGGCTGCTCGAAACGCGGATCGAAGGGTGGGCGGACCAGCATCAGCCCGCCTTCCACGTCGCGTTCGAGCTGCCCCACGATGCTCTCGACGGTCGCCGAGAGTTCCGCCGCCAGGCCGCGCTCCGCATGGCGCTCGAACAACAGGGAAAGGCCGAGCGAGGCGGCAAGCAGCGCGGCGGCCACCGCCACGAGCCCCGCGAGAACCAGCCGCAGCGTCAGCGAGGCGACACCGCGGCGCATGCCGGCCGGAAGCGTCACACCGGCTCCGGTGCCGGCAGCAGATAGCCGAAGCCCCGGCGGTTCTCGATGGTATCGGGCCCCAGCTTCCGCCGCAGCCGGGCCACCAGCGCCTCCAGCGCATTGGCGTCGCGCGCGGCGTCGTCGCCGTAGAGATGCTCGATCAGCTCGGGCGCGGGCACGATGCGGCCCCGGTGATGGGCCAGATAGGCGACCAGCCGGTATTCCAGCGGCGAGAGCGCCACCGGCTGCCCATCCAGCCGCACGCGCATCTCGCGCGGGTCCACCAGCAGGCGTCCGGCCTCGATGCTGGCGGTGCCGATGCCGTTCGCCCGCCGCAGCAGGGCACGCACCCTGGCCAGAAGTTCCTCCACCCTGAAGGGCTTGGGCAGATAGTCGTCGGCGCCGGCGTCGATGCCGTCCACCCGCTCCATCCAGCCGCCGCGCGCGCTCAGCACCAGCACCGGCATCTGCCGCCCCTCGGCGCGCCACCGCTTCAGCACCGCGAGCCCGTCCAGCTGCGGCAGGCCCAGATCCAGCACCACCAGGGCGAAATCCTCGGTGCGGCCCAGCAGCCAGGCGGTTTCCCCGTCGGCCGCGATGTCCACCAGGAAACCCGCGCCGCGCAGCGCCTGCGCCACATGTTCGGCGATGCGCGGTTCGTCCTCGGCCAGCAGCAGGCGCATTATTCGCCCCCCCGCAGAAGGCGCCCGGTGGCCGCGTCCACCTCGATGTCCAGCAGCCGCCCCTCGGGCGTCACGGCGCGCATCTCATAGACCAGGGCGCCGTGATGCTCCTCCAGCTCCACCTCGATGACGCGGGCTTCGAGACCGGGGCGCAGACGGGCCATGATGTCCGCCAGGGGAAGGATGCGCCCCTCCGCGACGGCCGCCCGTGCCCGGTCGTGGCTCAGGCGCCGTCCGTGCCGCCCTTCCCCGGCATGGGCGGTGGCTGTGAGTGCCAGAAGGAGGGAGAGGGCGAGGTACAGCATGGCGCGTGCCGCCAGCGTAACGCGGCGCGCCGGCGATCGCCACGAGGCGGAGGGAACCGAGGCATGCATGTGAGGGAAGATTGGTAGTGGTGGGCGGACTTGAACCGCCGACCCCGGCATTATGAGTGCCGTGCTCTAACCAGCTGAGCTACACCACCACGGTGGGCGTGCGTGTATGCTGGCCCGCACCGGCTGTCAACGTGGCGCCACCCCGAATCACACCCGCGCACAGCACCCGCGTGCCGTCATAGGCCACGACCGACTGGCCGGGCGCCGAGACGCTCGCCGCATCCGGGCGCACCGTCACCTGGCCCGCATCACCGGTGAGCGTCGCCGCATGCGGGTTCTCTCGCGCGCGCAGCTTCACCAGGGCGCGGAACTCGCCCTCGGGCGGCTCCACCAGCCAGTTCACCTCGGCGGAGGTGATGGTCTCGCCGGCCCGGGCAGGCTTGGGGCCCACCACGATGCGGCGGCGCCCGGCGTCGATGGCGGTCACGAAGATCCGCTCGCCGATGGCGATGCCCAGGCCCCTGCCCTGCCCCACCGTGTAGCGCGCGATGCCCTGGTGCCGGCCCAGCACGCGGCCTTCCTCGTCCACGATCTCGCCCGGCTCCATCGCATCGGGGCGGTACTTCTCGACGATGCCGGCATAGTTGCCGTGCGGCACGAAGCAGATGTCCTGGCTGTCGGCCTTCTCGGCCACCGGCAGGCCGTATTGCGTGGCCAGCGCCCGCACCTCCGCCTTGCTGGCCATGCCGCCCAGCGGGAACAGCGTGCGCGACAGCTGCGCCACCGTGGTGTGCGCCAGGAAATAGGACTGGTCCCGCGCGGGATCGGCCGCCATGTGCAGCTCCGGCCCGCCCGGCCCGTCCACGCGCCGCGCGTAATGGCCGGTGGCCAGCGCGTCGCAGCCCATATCGGCCGCCAGGTCGATCAGGTCGGTGAACTTCACCGTCTGGTTGCAGCGGATGCAGGGGATGGGCGTCTCGCCGCGGGCATAGGTATCGGCGAAATCCTGGATCACCGCCTCGCGGAACCGCTCCTCGCGGTCCAGCACGTAATGCGCGATGCCGATGTGGTCGGCCACGCGGCGGGCATCATGGATGTCCTGCCCGGCGCAGCAGGCGCCCTTCTTGTGGATGGCCGCGCCATGGTCATACAGCTGCAGCGTGGCGCCGATCACCTCATGGCCCTGGGCGTGCATCATCGCCGCCACCACGGAGGAATCGACGCCCCCCGACATGGCGACCAGCACCTTCACGCGACGTCGAGCCCCTGCTGCCAGAACCGGGCCTCCAGCCGGGCCGCCTCACGGAAATCGCGGGAAACGGTGGCGAAGCGGCAATCGCCGCCATGGCTGTCGCCCAGGCTGTCCAGCCGGTCCGCGGCCATGCGCACCAGGTTCTGGTAGTTCTCGCTGGAATAGGTGTCGATCCAGCTCTGGTAGGGGTTGCCCTCCACCTTGCGGTTCGGGTCGGCCAGGATGCGCAGCGCCACCTCGCCATAGCCCACCGTGCAGGGGGCCAGCGCCACCTCCAGGTCCAGGATGTCGCCGTGCATGCCGCGGTCCAGCACCCAGCGGGTGTAGCTGACCGTCTCGATGCTCTCGGGGGTCGCCATCACGGCGGCCTCGTCCAGGCCCCATTCGGCGCAATATTTCAGGTGCAGCTTGGTCTCGTCCAGGATCGCGAGCACGGCGGCGGCCTTGCCGCGCATCGCGGACAGGCTCTCGCCCTTCACGATGGCCAGCGCCTTGGCGCGCGCGAAATGGATCAGGAACAGGTAGTCCTGCACCAGGTAGTTCTGGAAGGACTTCAGGGGCAGCGTGCCGGCAGAGAGCTGCTGCACGAAGGGGTGCCAAGTATAGGCCTGCCAATCCGCCGCGCAGGCATCGCGCATGCGGCGGTACAGGCCGCCCGGCCGGCCGAACTGCTCCCAGCCCGCCATTACGACTTGCCGGGCAGCTTGACGGTCAGCCCGTCCAGCGCGTCCGTCATCACGATCTGGCAGCCCAGGCGCGAGGTCTCCTGCAGGTCGAAGGCCAGGTCCAGCATGTCCTCCTCGTCCTCGGTGGGGGAGGAGAGCTTGGCGAACCAGTCGCCTTCCACGATCACATGGCAGGTGGCACAGGCCAGGCTGCCCTCGCAGGCGCCCTCGATGTCGATGCCATGGCGATGCGCGATCTCGAGCACGGAAAGGCCCAGCGGGGCTTCGACTTCCTTGCGCGTTCCGTCGCGCTCGATGAACACCATCTTTGGCATGGGCTTCCTATTCCGCGGCTTGAGATCGGTCGGTTATCAGCTGAGCCCAGGCCGCGCCAAGGATTTCGGCGGCACGGCTGGCCTCGGCGGGCGACGTAAAGCGCCCCAGCCCCACGCGCAAGGTGGCACGGGCCTCATCCTCCGGGATACCGAGCGCGCGCAGCACATAACTGGGCTCGATGGAGGCGGAAGAGCAGGCCGAGCCCGAGGAAACGCACACTTCCGGGGCGGCGCGCATCAGCGCCTGGGCATCGATGCCGCCGGGGAAGGTCAGGTTCAGATTACCGCTGACCCGGTGCTCCCGGCTGCCATTGACCCTGAGGCCGGGGACCTGCGCGGAGAGCGCGTCCAGGAACACATCGCGCTGGCCGGCGATGCGGCCGCTGTCCAGCAGCCCCTCGGCGGCCGCGATGCGCGCGGCCTCACCCATGCCGATCAGCAGGGGGGCGGGCAGCGTGCCGGAACGCAGCCCCCGCTCCTGCCCGCCGCCGGAGAACAGCGGCGCCAGACGCATGCGCGGCCGCCTGCGGACATACAGCGCGCCCACGCCCTTCGGCCCATACATCTTGTGGCCCGAGAGCGAGACGAGATCGGCCCTGATCTCCTCCACATCGAAGGGGATGCGCCCGGCGGCCTGGGCGGCATCGACATGGAAGGCGGCACCCGCCTCCTTCACCATCGCGCCGATCTCGGCCAGCGGCTGGATCACCCCGATCTCGTTATGCGCGGCCATGACGGAGACGAGCAGCGTGGGGGTGGCCAGCGCCTCCCGCAGCAGGTCCAGGTCGATCAGCCCATCCGCGCGCACCGGCAGGATGACGGGCTCGAACCCCTCATTCGCCAGTTCCTTCACGCTCTCCAGCACGCATTTGTGCTCGGTCGCCAGGGTGATGACGCGGCGCGGCCCCTCGGTGCCGGCGAAGCGCGCCGCACCCTTGATGGCGATGTTGTTCGATTCCGTGGCGCCGGAGGTGAAGATGATCTCCATCGGCCCGGCGCCGATCAGCTCGGCCACATGGGCGCGGGCTTCCTCCACCGCCTCGCCCACGGCGCGGCCCATCACATGCTCGACACTGGCGGGGTTGGCGAAGTTCTCCTCCCACCACGGGCGCATACAGGCCAGCACGCGCGGGTCCAGCGGCGTGGTGGCGTGATGGTCCAGGTAGATGGGGCGGTTCGGGCGCATGGGGCATTATGTGGCGCCGGTTGGCGAGGCGGCAATGCGGGGGGCGTGGCATGGCTCGCATGCCTCACCCCCGTTCAGGGGATGCAGCGTTCCGCGCCCCGGTGGTAGCGTCGGATGCAAACGGGATGGAAACGGCCGATGCTCAAGCGTGCTTACGCCATTCTGCTTGCCCTTTCGGCCGGCCAAGCGGCACAGGCCGCCATTCCACCTGGCCCGACCATGCAGACGGCTGAGCTGCACGCGCTGATCGAAGTGACCACCGCCCCGCAGCCGCCGCAGAACCTCACGGGTGCCTGCACCGTTCAGGCACGGGTGCTGCGCGTGTTCCACCACGCCGGCGGCCCGGCCGCCGCGCCCGGCAGCACGGTCACCCTCGCATTCCCTTGTGCCCGGGCAGCGCGCTCGGGTGAGGTGGTCCCTCCCCCTCTGCTCGGCGGCGGCTGGTGGATGGGTGTGGAAGGGATCGTCATGGCCATGGGTCAGCCGCACGAAGCCTTCCTGCGCGCCGATCGGCAGATG
Organism: Rhodovarius crocodyli; assembly: GCF_004005855.1. Lineage (GTDB taxonomy): Bacteria > Pseudomonadota > Alphaproteobacteria > Acetobacterales > Acetobacteraceae > Rhodovarius > Rhodovarius crocodyli. The sequence continues at coordinate 543,745 of NZ_SACL01000003.1, read as the reverse complement.
GACGGCCCCTGCGGCACCTACGGCGCGCCGCGGCCGGGCGCCTGGCAGGTCCAGCTGCCATTCCAGCCCAACCCGGGCCAGCAGCCACTGAACCAGGTCAACTGGCAGCCGCGCGGGCCCGAGCAGCCGCTGGTGCCGCCACCGCCGCCAACCCGGCAGGGCGCCGCCGCCTCATTCCCGATCAATGAGGGGGTGATGGAATACACGGTGTCCAGCCGCCCCGGAGAGCGCTTCCGCGCCCATTACAGCCTCTGCAACTACTCCGCGCGGTTCGAGGCGCTGGGGCGTGACGGGCAGGCGGCCGATGGGGCGACCATCCTCTCCTATGGCCAGCGCAGCGCCATGCGCGTGTTCGACCGGGAACAGCGGGTGGAACCCATGCCCGTCCAGCCCGGCGACCGGCTGGGCGGGGTGGCGGTGAACTGGGACAGCGCGCGCTTCGAGCTGGGCGGCATGGCCCAGGTGGCGGGCGAGCCCTGCAACAACTTCACCATCACCGAGCGGGTCGGTTCAGTCGAGCGCCAACACCGCGCCTGCGTCACACCAGATGGCTTCGTGCTGCGGCGGGAAGCCGACGGCGTGGTGACGGAGGCGACGGCGCTGCGCCGCCAGCCGGTTCCATACCGGCTGGTGAACCCACCGATCAGCTATCGCGGCCGGTAGTCAGCGGTTGCGCCGCGCCTGGGCGCGCACGAAGCCTTCCACCTGCTCCAGGTCATTCCCCAGCACGGTGAAGCGTTCCTCGCGCTCGTACAGGTCGGCCAGATGCGCGGGCAGCGGGGGCGTGATGCCCAGCGCCTCGCGCACAGCATCCGGGAACTTGGCCGGGTGGGCCGTGGAAGCCACTATCACCGGCACGGCCGGGTCCGCCGGCAGATGCGCGGCGGCGGCGGCGGTGCCCACGGCGGTGTGCGGATCCGCGATATAGCCCGCGGCCTCGGCGTGCAGGCGGCGCATTTCGGTCAGCGTGCCGGCGTCGTCCAGGGTGAAGCCCACGAACTGCGCGCGCGCCTTCTGCCAGGCGGCATCGGGCACCGGCATCCGGCCCTCGGCGCGGAAGCGGTTCATCTGGTCGGCCGTGGCGGCGGCGTCGCGGCCCAGCAGCTCGAACAGCAGGCGCTCGAAATTGCTGCTGACCTGGATGTCCATGCTGGGCGAAAGCGAGGGCTCCACCGGCTTCATCGACATGTCGTTGCTGGCCAGGAAGCGGGCCAGGATGTCGTTGCGGTTGGCGCCGATGATGAAGCGCTCCACCGGAATGCCCATGCGATGCGCGGCATAGGCCGCCAGCACATTGCCGAAATTGCCGCTGGGGACGGAGAACGCCACCTTGCGCTCCGGCGCGCCCAGCTGGAGCGCGGCATAGATGTAATATGGGATCTGCGCCGCGATGCGCGCCCAGTTGATGCTGTTCACGGCGGCCAGGGACATTTCGCCGCGGAAAGCCGCGTCGTTGAACATGGCCTTCACCGCGTCCTGGCAGTCGTCGAAGCTGCCCTTCAGCGCGATGTTCGCCACGTTGGGCGACAGCACGGTGGTCATCTGCCGGCGCTGCACCTCGCTGGTGCGGTTCTCGGGGTGCAGGATGACGATATCCACGGCGGCGCGGTCGCGGCAGGCCTCGATGGCGGCGCTGCCGGTGTCGCCGCTGGTGGCGCCGACGATGGTGATGCGCTGGCCGCGCTTCGCCAGCACATGGTCGAACAGCCGGCCCAGCAGCTGCAAGGCCATGTCCTTGAAGGCGAGCGTCGGGCCGTGGAACAGCTCCAGCGCGAACACGCGGTTGTCGAGCTGCACCATCGGCACCACGGCCTTGTGGTCGAAGCGGCCATAGGCGTCACGGCACATGGCCAGCAGGTCGGCCTGGGCGATGGTGCCGCCGGTGAACAGGCCGATCACATGCGCGGCCAGATCGGCATAGGGCATGCCGCGCAGCGCGGCCAAGTCGGCGGCGCTGAGCTGCGGCCAGGTCTCGGGCATGAACAGCCCGCCATCCTCGGCGAGGCCGGCCAGCAGCACGCCTTCGAAGTCACGGGGGGCGGCCTGGCCGCGAGTGGAAACGTAGCGCATCGGGGTCAGTCCAAGTAGCGAGCGGTGAGGTGGGCCTGGAAATCGGCGGGGTCGAGCGGCTTGCCGGTGGCGGCGCGCAACAGGTCCTGGAAGCCGAGGCGGCTGCCCTGGCCATGCACATGGCTGCGCAGCCAGCCGAGCAGCGCCGAGGCATCGCCCTGCGCGAGCTGCGCGTCCAGCTCCGTGATAGCGGCACGGGCGGCGCGCATCAGCTGGGCGGCGGCCATCGCACCCAGCGTGTAGCTGGGGAAATAGCCGAAGGCGCCGTCATGCCAGTGGATGTCCTGCAGGCAGCCGCGCGCGTCGTCCGGGGGCGTGATGCCCAGCAGCTTCTGCATCCCCTCATTCCAGGCGCCGGGGATGTCGGCCACGGCCAGGTCGCCCGCGATCAGCGCGCGCTCCATGCGGAAACGCAGGATGATGTGGGCGGGGTAGGTGATCTCGTCGGCATCGACGCGGATGAAGCCGCGCCCGACATGGCGCCACAGCCTGGCCAGGTTGTCGGCGGCATAGGGCGCGGCATCGCCGCCGAACACCGCCCGCAGCTCCCGGCCCAGGAAGGCCAGATAGGCGTCGGAGCGGCAGGTCTGCATCTCGATGATGAGGGACTGGCTCTCATGCGCCGCCATGCCGGCAGCCTCACCCACGGGCTGGCGGGCGAAGGCTTCCGGCAGGCCGCGCTCATACAGCGCATGGCCCGTCTCATGCAGCACGCCCAGCAGCGCCTGGGCGACATCGTCCTCGCGATAGCGCGTGGTGATGCGCACATCCGTGGGGGTGCCGCCGCAGAACGGGTGCAGCGACTCGTCCAGGCGGGAATGATCCGCCTCCAGCCCCATGCGGATGGACAGGCGGCGGGCGAGGTCACGCTGGGCGGGCACCGGGAAGGGACCGGTGAGCGGGATGGCCGCGCCGCGCCGGGCCTGGATTTCCTCGGCACGCGGCAGGGCGGTGGCCAGGAAGGCCTCATAGGCCGCGAAGATGGGCTCGACCTCGGCGGCGGTGACGCCGCGCTGGAAGCTGTCCATCAGCGCGTCATAGGGCGACAGGCCGAGCGCGGGGGAGAGGGCGACGGCGGTCTCGCGCTGCAGGCGCACCACCTCGGTCAGCGCCGGGCGGACGAGGGCGAAATCGCTGGTGCGGCGGGCCTCGCGCCAGATCTTCTCGCAGGCGGAGTTGGCACGGGTGCTGGCCTCGACCAGCTCGGTCGGCAGGGCGGTGGCGCGGATATGCGCGCGGCGCATCAGGTCGAGGTTGGCGGCATCCCAGTCGCCGGTGGCCTCCGCAGCGGCCAGATCGTCGGCGACCTGCGGCGCGGTCAGCAGCTCATGGCCGAGGCCGGCCAGGGTGGCGAGTTGCTCACCGCGCGCCTCGCCACCGCCGGCGGGCATCATGGCGGAGGCATCCCAACCCAGCATGGCGCCGGCCTCACCAAGGGCGGCGATGCGGCCGAAGCGGGTTTTCAGGCGGGTATAGGCGGCGTTCATGCCCGGGTTCTTAGCAGGGGGCAGGCCGTTGAACCATCAGGGGGCGCGCACGCGCTTCCAACACCACACGCCGAACACCACGCACCAGATGAAGGCCAGGCTGAACCAGGTGATGGCGTAGCCCAGATGCGGGTTGTCCGGCTGCGGAAAGCCGCGCGCGGGGTCAGGCACGGCACCCTGATGGGCGGCCGGGCCGGCGCCCAGCACACCGCGCGGGCGCGCCGCCCCCTGCCCCACCACCACCAGCCCATAGGGCGCGGGCTGCACGCCCAGCGCGCCCCCCATGGCCGGGATGTCGAAGTTGAAGAAGCGCCGCTGCGCCGGGCTGTCGGTGGCCGAGAGCATGCCCGGACGCTCTGAGGGGCGCGACCAGCCGGTGACGGTGACGGTGCCCTGCGGGCGCTCCACGCCCTCCAGCGTCTGCGGCACCCAGCCGCGATCGACCAGCAGCGGCGGCAGGCCGTCGCGCTCCAGCACCGTGACCAGGTCGGCGCCCAGCACGGTGCCGCGCACCTCGGCACCCAGCAGAATCTCCAGATCATGCCGGAAGCGGCCGGTGGCGGCGATGTGGGTGAAGGGCTCCGCGGTGGTGCCGGCCGGGGCGGCAGGTGCCGCCTGGGCGGCGGCCAGCTGGGCCAGGATGCCTTCCTTCCATGCCAGCCGCTGCATCTGCCAGATGCCGAGCCCCAGCAGCACCGCCAGCATGGGCAGGGCGGCGAAGCTGGGCAGGATGATGCGGCCCCAATGCAAAAGGGGGGCTTGCGGCCCCCCTTTCCTGTCTTCCGGAGAGGACATCTCAGTGATGCGCGATCTCGCCCGCGCCGAAGATGTAGATCGACACGAACAGGAACAGCCACACCACGTCGACGAAGTGCCAGTACCAGGCGGCCGCCTCGAAGCCGAAGTGACGCTCCGGCGTGAAGTGGCCCTTGATGGCGCGCACCAGGCACACCGCCAGGAAGATGGTGCCGACGATCACATGGAAGCCATGGAAGCCGGTGGCCAGGAAGAAGGTGGAGGAGTAGATGCCGCCGCCGTTGAAGGCGAAGGGCGCCAGCGAATACTCATAGGCCTGCACGCAGCTGAACAGCAGGCCGAGCGCCACCGTGATGGCCAAGCCCTGGATGGTGGCCTTGCGGTCGTTGTGCAGCACGCCCCAATGGGCCCAGGTGACCGTGCAGCCCGACAGCAGCAGCAGCAGCGTGTTGAACAGCGGCAGGTTGAACGGGTCGAAGGTCTTGATGCCCGCGGGCGGCCAGGACGGGGTCGCGGTGCCCAGCACATGGCCCGGATACAGGGCGAAGTGGAAATAGGCCCAGAAGAAGGCGACGAAGAACATCACCTCGGAGGCGATGAACAGCGTCATGCCGTAGCGCATGCCGATCTGCACGATGGGGGTGTGCATGCCCGGGGTGCGGGATTCCCGGATCACGTCGCGCCACCACAGGGCGGCCACGATGATGGTGGCCAGCAGGCCGACACCCAGCACCCAATGCACGTTGTAATGCGCGAACATGATGATGCCGAGCAGCATGGTGCCCGCACCGAAGCTGGCCAGCATGGGCCAGGGGGAGGGATCCACCAGGTGGTACGGGTGCTTGTGCAGGGGCGCCGGCTCGCTCCCTGGTGCGGTGTTCACAGTGCTGGCCATGCTCGTTCCTGGGTCCCCTGGAGAACTTCCGTGCCGTTGTCCGAAGAAACGCGGCCGGAATCAAGAGTGTTGAAACTACGGTACGGCACGCGGCCGAACCCCTGCGGTGATGCCTTCCGGCGCCGGCCCGACATGCGGCCCGGCATTCGCGAGCGCCCCACTGCGCGCCGCGTCGTCTAGGCTGCGGAAGAAGGTGTAGGACACGGTGATGGTGCGGATATCCCGCGTCTCCGGGTCCTGGAACATCGCCGGGTCCACCCAGAAGGACAGCGGCATCTGCGCGTCCTGGCCCGGGTTCAGCGTCTGCTCGGTGAAGCAGAAGCAGGCGGTCTTGTGGAAGTAGCGGCCCACCACCTCGGGCGTCACGTTGTAGGTGGAGATGCCGGTGACGGGCACGCGGCCGTCGTTGCGGGCCTCATAGAAGGCCACGCCCTCCTCGCCGGGCTGCAGGCGCATGCTCACCTGCTCCGGGCGGAACTGCCAGGGCAGGTCGGGGTGCGTGCCGGCCACGAATCGGATGGTCAGGCCCGGGCCATTGGTGGCGCCCGGCGCGGCGGAGCCCAGCATCGGAGTGCCGTTGAAGCCGGTGACGCGGCAGAACAGGTTGTAGAGCGGCACGGCCGCAAAGGCGACGCCGAGCATCGTGCCGCCGAACCCCAGCGCAGCCAGCATGGTGCGGCGATTGCGGCGGCGGAGATCCTCGGCGGGCGTCATCAGACGCGCCCCATCCGGGCGATGGAGACGAAATAGAACAGCACCACCAGCAGCAGCAGCGCCACGAAGATGGCCCAGTTGCGCTGCCGGCGGCGACGGAGGAATTCCTGATCGGGGACGTTTGCGTTCATGAGAACACCAGATGGTCCAGAACGAGCACGCCGAACAGCACGAACAGGTAGGAAATCGAGTATTTGAAGCAAGCGCGGGCCGCGGCGTCGTTGTTCAGGGTCGCGCCCTTTTCGTCCTGCGCGTCGCGCAGCACGGCCACCGCATGCTTCAGGAACCATAGGCCGAGGGCCAGCGCCGTCACGCCGTACACCGCGCTCGTCATGCCCAGGAACCAGGGCAGCGGGGCCAGCGGCAGCAGCAGCACCGTATACAGCACGATCTGGCGGCGCGTTTCACGCGGGCCGGCCACGACGGGCAGCATGGGCACGCCGGCACGGGCGTAGTCGGCATGGGCCCACAGGCTCAGCGACCAGAAATGCGGCGGCGTCCAGAAGAAGATGATGGCGAACAGGATCAGCGGCTCAAGCGTTATGGAGCCGGTCACGGCCACCCAGCCGATCAGCGGCGGGAAGGCGCCGGCGGCACCGCCGATGACGATGTTCTGCGGCGTGCGGCGCTTCAGCCAGGCCGTGTAGATCACGGTGTAGAACAGGATGGAGCCGGTCAGCACGCCGGCGGCCAGCCAGTTGGTGGCCAGCCCCATGACGACGACGGAGAACAGCGACAGCGCCACGCCATAGGCGAGCGCCGAGCCGGGCTCGATCCGCCCCGCCGGGATGGGGCGGTTCGCCGTGCGGCGCATCACCGCGTCGATGTCGCGGTCGTACCACATGTTGATGGCACCGGCGGCACCCGCCGCCAGCGCGATGCAGAGAATGGCGGTCACGGCCAGCACGGGGTGCAGATGCCCGGGCGCCACCAGCAGCCCGGCCACGCCCGAATAGACCACGAGGCTGAGGACACGCGGCTTCAGCAGCGTGAACCAGTCCCGCACCTCCGATCCCGGAGAAAGGTCGAGGGGGGCCGGAGCCCCCCTCGCCTGGTCGATGATGGCCATGTCGCTCATCTCAGGCCCTTAGCGGATACGGGGCAGCTCTTCGAAGGTGTGGAACGGCGGGGGAGAGGACACCTGCCACTCCAGCGTCGTCGCACCTTCACCCCAGGGGTTGGCCGCGGCCTTCTGGCGCTTCGTGAAGGTCACGAAGATCACGTAGAAGAAGAACACGAAGCTGAACACCGAGATGTAGCTGCCCACGGACGCCACCAGGTTCCAGCCCGCATGCGCATCGGCATAGTCCGGATAGCGGCGCGGCATGCCCTGGTTGCCCAGGAAGTGCATGGGGAAGAAGGTCAGGTTCACGCCGACGAAGGTCAGCCAGAAATGGATCTTCCCGAGCGTCTCCGGGTACTGGTAGCCGCTCATCTTGCCCAGCCAGTAGTAGATGCCGCAGTAGATGCCGAACACGGCGCCCAGCGACAGCACGTAGTGGAAGTGCGCCACCACGTAATAGGTGTTGTGCAAGATCTGGGTGATGGAGGCATTGGCCAGCACCACGCCCGTGACACCGCCCACGGTGAACAGGAAGATGAAGCCGATCGCGAACAGCATCGGCGTGTCGAACTTCATGGACCCGCCCCACATGGTGGCGATCCAGGAGAAGATCTTCACGCCCGTCGGCACCGCGATGACCATGGTGGCGAACATGAAGTAGGCGCGCGTGTCGACGCTGATGCCCGACTGGTACATGTGGTGCGCCCACACGATGAAGCCGACCACGCCGATCGCGACCATGGCGTAGGCCATGCCCAGGTAGCCGAACACCGGCTTGCGGCTGAAGGTCGAGATCACGTGCGACACGATGCCGAAGGCCGGCAGGATCATGATGTACACTTCGGGGTGGCCGAAGAACCAGAACAGGTGCTGGAACAGCACCGGGTCACCGCCGCCGGCCGGCTTGAAGAAGGCCGTGCCGAAGTTGCGGTCCGTGATCAGCATGGTGATCGCACCACCCAGCACCGGCACCGACAGCAGCAGCAGGAAGGCCGTGACCAGCATGGACCACACGAACAGCGGCATCTTGTGCAGCGTCATGCCCGGGGCGCGCATGTTGAAGATGGTGGTGATGAAGTTGGCCGCACCCAGGATCGAGCTGGCACCCGCGAGGTGCAGGCCGAACAGCGCCATGTCGACGCCGGCGCTCGGCTGATACTGGATGTCGGACAGGGGCGGATACAGCGTCCAGCCCGTGCCGGCGCCGCCGACGAACAGGCTGGCCACCGTCAGGGCCAGGGCCGGCACCATCAGCCAGAAGCTGATGTTGTTCAGGCGCGGGAAGGCCATGTCCGGCGCGCCGATCATGATCGGCACGAACCAGTTGCCGAAGCCGCCGATCAGGGCGGGCATGACCACATAGAACACCATCACCACGCCATGGGCGGTGACGGCCACGTTCCACATCTGGCCGTCGGCGAAATACTGCATGCCGGGATGCGCGAGCTCGAGGCGCATCAGCAGCGACAGGCCGATGCCCACCAGCGCCGAGATCAGCGCGAAGATGATGTAGAGGGTGCCGATGTCCTTGTGGTTCGTGCTGAGGAACCAGCGCGAGAAGAACCCTGGCGTATGATCGTGATGGTCAGCGTGGGCGGCGTCGGCCATGTTCCCTTGCCCCTTTTGTCTTATCGAACTTCGGCGATGGTGAGGGCGCCGCCCTCGGCGGCAGCCGGGGCAGCCGCCGGCGCGGCAGCCACGGCGGAACCCTGCGCGGGCATGGTGTCGGCAAAGCGCTGGCGGGCGCTGGCGACCCAGCGGTCGAATTCCTCACGCGGGACGGCGCGGACCTCGATGGGCATGAACCAGTGGTTCACACCGCAGATCTGGTTGCACTGGCCGTAATAGGTGCCCGGGCGGTCGGCGCGGAACCAGGTCTCGATCGTGCGGCCCGGGATGGTGTAGCGCTGCACGCCCAGCGAGGGCACGAAGAAGGAGTGGATGACGTCCACGCCCTGGGTGATGACGCGGACATTGGCGCCGGCCGGGATCACCAGGGGCTCGTCCACGGTCAGGTTGCGCAGCTGGCCGTCGCGCAGGTCGGCGGTGTCGACCGGGCGGCTGTCGTAGTTGAAGCCGCCGTTATCCGGGAAGGCGTAGTTCCAGTACCACTGGCGGCCCTGCACCTGGATGGTCAGGTCAGCCTCATGCGTGCGGTCCTCGAAATACACCAGCCGGAAGGAGGGGATGGCGATCACGATCAGGATCAGCACCGGGATCAGCGTCCAGGCGATTTCCAGGCCCGTGTGGTGGCTGGTGGTGCTGGGCACCGGGTTGGACTTGGCATTGTAGCGGAACACGACCCAGGCCAGCAGCACGCCGACGAAGATCGTGATCACCACGATGATCCAGAAGACCAGCGTGTTGAAATCGTGGATGCGTTCCTTGATGACGCCACCGGCGGCCTGCAGGCCCATGCCCCACGGCACCGGCGCGCCCAGGGTGGTTTCGCTCGCGAACGCCGCTCCCGATACCAGCAGCGCGGTCAGCGCCATCATTCCGACAAACAATCCGCGCATCACGCTTCGCATACGCCACCGTCCCCACAAAAAACGCGAACGAAGTGACCCACATCAAGGATGCGGCCCTTCGGGCGGACCATAGTATCAGCGAGACTGCCGGACAAGGCACCGCGCTGTAACTGGACGCTCTTAACAGGCAGGCGGGACTAAGCTTCCAGCTCCACGTCGCCCTCGGCCACATGGTCCACCATATCCGCCAGCATGGAGCGGATATGCGGATCCCCCACCACATAGAAGACCTGGCGGCCGCGCCGGTCGGCCTGCAGCAGGCGCGCGGCGCGCAGCAGGCGCAGGTGATGCGACACCAGGCTGCCGGAAATCCCCAGCCGGTCGGCCATTTCCCCCACCGCCGCGGGGGCGTCCAGGCAGGCAAGAATGATCTTGAGTCGGGTCGGGTCACTCATCAGGCGGAACATCTCCGCCAACTCGACGACCTGATCTTCGGGAATCCGCGCGGGAATGGGCATGTAACCGAAGATTGCCGCTCCCGCGTCCGGCGTAAAGCGCCGAGTCGCGGCCTCGTGCGGCCTCGTGCGGCCTCAGCCGCCGTTGCGCACCCTGACGAGGGTGAACAGGCCGAAGGGCGGGCAGGCCTCGCGGGCTTCCACGCGGGTCACGCTCGGGTCCAGCAGGTCCGTCACCATGAAGTCCGGGTGCCAGCCCAGGGTGCGCGACAGCGGCGCCATCGTGCGCTCCAGCCACCAGCGGAAGCCGCCCTCGGCCGCGAAGTGGTTCACGAACAGCAGATGGCCGCCGGGCCGCACGACGCGGGACATCTCGGCGAACAGCTTCTTGGCGTCCGGCACGACGGAGGCCACGAACATCGCCGCCGCCACGTCGAAGCTGTCGGAGGCGAAGGCCATGTTCTCGGCGTCCATCTCCAGCAGGCCGTTCACATGGTCGAGCTTCTCGCTCTCCACGCGCTCATGCGCCTTCTTGAGCATGTCGCGGGACAGGTCGATGCCCACCACTTCCAGGTTGCGGCGGTAGAGCGGCAGGGCAAGGCCCGTGCCCACGCCCACTTCCAGCACCTTGGTGCCGGGCAGCATGTTCACCACCTCGACCGCGCGGCGCCGGCCCATGCCGGAAATGCCACCGAACACCACGTCGTAGATGCCCGCCCAGCGGCGATACGCATCGCGGACAGAGGCCGCGTCGAGCGCGGCGCGCGGGTGGTCCCGGTCTTCGCGGGAGAGATTGAGCGATGAAATGGCCGTGGTTCCCTGTGGGCAGGCGAGAGCCGAGCGTTAGCGCCGGGGGGGCGCCATGTCCAGCCTGAGTAATCAACCAGTCATTTTTGAATTGGTTGCACGTGGTTGCAGAGCCGCGCGCGCGGGCCACACCGTCATCAATCCGCCGCCCAGGATCACGGCCGCGCCGATCAGCGTCCAGCGGTCGGGCAGGTCATCGAACACCAGCCAGCTGGAAATACCGGCCCAAATCAGTTGCGTATAGGAAAGCGGCGCCAGCACGCTGGCGGGCGCCCTCGTATAGGCCATGACCATGATGCCGTGGCTGACCCCGCCCAATATGCCCAGACATGCAAGCGCCATCCACTGCCACGCGCTGGGCTGAACCCAGACGAAGGGCATGAACAGGCTGAACAGCACCGACACGGCGAGTCCCGTGTGCAGGATGGTGGTGCGCGGGTCGTCCAGCGCCGCGAGCTTGCGCGTCAGGATGGCATAGGCCGCGAATGTGGCGGCACAGCCCAGCGGCAGCAGATAGGCGGGGTGCAGCGCGGCCTCGCCGGTGATGAAGGGCGGGCGGATGGCCAGCATCACCCCCGCCAGGCCGATTCCCACGCCCACCCAACGCCGCGGAATCACCTTCTCGCCCAGGAAAAGGGCGGCGGCGGCCACCGTCAGCAGGGGCGCCGCGAAGTTCACGGCCGTGGCGTCCGCCAAGGGCAGGAAATACAGCGCCGAGACGAAGAACAGCGTGCAGCAGCCCAGCAGCAGGCTGCGCACCGCCTGCATCCCCGGCGCGCGGGACCGCCAGGGCAGCTGCCCCCTGGTGACCACCAGGAAGAACAGCCACACCGAGACGGCAGCGCCCACGAAACGCGCCCAGGCCAGCTGCGGCACCGGAATATGGACGGTCATCAGCTTGAAGGTGGTGTCCATGCAGACGAACAGCACCAGCGCCGAAAGCTGCAGCGCAATGCCGGCCATTACGCCGCGCGGGGAAAAGGGCACCATCGCCCCAGTATCTGGGCCGCCACCCAAGGCGCAAGCCACCCCATGAAAGGAAGGACACGCCATGACCCTGTTGTTCGAGCCTCTGAAGATCCGGGGCATCACCCTGCCCAACCGCATCGTCATCCCGCCCATGTGCCAGTATTCCGCCACCGACGGCTTCGCCGGGGCCTGGCATATGGTGCAGTACGGGCGCTTCGCCGTGGGCGGGGCCGGCGCGGTCATCCTGGAGGCCACGGCCGTCTCGCCCGAGGGCCGCATCACTCATGGCGACATCGGCATCTGGTCGGACGAGCATGCGGCAAGCCTGGCGCCCATCGCGGCCTTCCTGCGCAGCCAGGGCTGCGTGCCGGCCATCCAGCTCGGGCATGCGGGGCGCAAGGCCTCCATGCAGCGGCCCTGGAACGGCAACGGCCCGCTGAACGAGTCGGACTTCGCGCGCGGCGACACCCCCTGGGCGATCGTCGCCCCCAGCGCCATTCCCCAGGGTGAGGGCCACCTGATGCCGGCCGCCCTGGATGACGCGGGGCTGGCCCGGCTGCGCGAGGCCTTCGCCGAGGCGGCCCGGCGCGCGGACGCGGCGGGCTTCGACATCGTGGAGGTGCATGGCGCCCACGGCTATCTGCTGCACAGTTTCCTGTCGCCGCTGACCAACCATCGCAATGACGGCTATGGTGGCACGGCCGAGGGACGCATGCGGTTCCCGCTGGAGGTCGCACAGGCCGTCCGCGCCGCTTTCCCCGCGCATAAGCCGGTATTCTACCGCCTGTCGGTGGTGGACGGCGCGGATGGCGGAAGGCCGGAGGAGGAGAGCGTCGCCTTCGCCGCCGCGCTGAAGGCCGCGGGAATCGATGTGCTGGATTGCTCGTCCGGCGGTATCACCGGGTCATCCACGGCAGCGCGCGTCCGGCGCAGCTACGGCTTCCAGGTGCCCTTCGCCGAGCGCATCCGCCGCGAGACAGGGATGGCCACGATGGCGGTGGGGCTGATCGTGGACGCCCATCAGGCCGAGGCGGTGCTGGCCGAGGGCAAGGCGGATCTGGTGGCGATCGGGCGGGAGGCGCTGGAGAATCCGAACTGGCCGCTGCACGCCCTGGCGGCGCTGACCGGCACCCGGCACGACCAGAGGCGCTGGCCGACCCAGCATGGATGGTGGCTGGACGTGCGCGACAGCGCCCTGGAACAGCTCGGCCCCTATCGGGGCTGAGGTCAGTACATGGTCAGCGCGTGCAGAACCATAACCAGGCTGAGCAGAAGGCCGCCACCAAGGACGGCGGCCGGCAGCAGGGCGGGGGCGGCGGCGCGGGCAGCGGCGCGGGAGCGGTGGGACATCGGCTGATCTCCTGAACTGGCTGCGATACCAAAGCGCGAAACAGCCCGGGGTTGCGATCAGGATTTCTCGATGAGGGCCATCGGCCGCATCCATCGCGGGGGTGCCATGCGCTTGTCATGCCGATTACCCCTGGCCATCGCCTTCATGATTCACTATGTGGCGGCGCAGCGAAGGCGGCTACGGGCCGCCTGACATCCGCCCTCATGCCTTGGCAGTGGCCCTTTCGGGGCCCGCTGGCGCGCCCTGGGTGGCACTGCCGAGAGAAATAAGGAGCCGCGCGATGAGCGCCCAGCAGAACATCCGCAACGTGGCGATCATCGCGCACGTCGACCATGGCAAGACCACCCTCGTCGACAACCTTCTGAAGCAGGCCGGCGCCTTCCGCCCGAACCAGGCTGTCGCCGAGCGCGCCATGGACCGCAACGACCTGGAGCGTGAGCGCGGCATCACCATTCTCGCCAAGTCCACCGCCGTCGAGTGGAAGGGCGTCAAGATCAACATCGTCGACACCCCGGGCCACGCCGACTTCGGCGGCGAGGTGGAGCGCATCCTGTCCATGGTGGATGGCGCGATCGTGCTGTGCGACGCCGCCGAAGGCCCCCTGCCCCAGACCAAGTTCGTGCTGACCAAGGCGCTGGCCCGCGGCCTGAAGCCCATCGTGGTCATCAACAAGGTGGACCGCCAGGACGCCCGCGCGGACGAGGTGCACAACGAGGTGTTCGACCTGTTCGCCGCGCTGGGCGCCACCGACGAGCAGCTGGACTTCCACACCATGTTCGCCTCGGGCCGCCAGGGCTGGGCCGACCTTGAGATGGAGGGGCCCCGCAAGGACCTCTCCCCGATGTTCGACCTCATCCTGTCGCATGTGCCGCCGCCGAATGTGGATGTGGACGCGCCCTTCGCGATGAACGCGACCATCCTCGAGGCCGACAACTTCCTCGGCCGCATCCTGACCGGCCGCGTGGAGCAGGGCACCGCCAAGCTCAACATGCCGGTGAAGGTGCTGCGCCAGGACGGCAGCCAGGTGGAAGTGGGCCGCCTGACCAAGCTGATGACCTTCTCGGGCCTGGACCGCGTGCCGGTCGACGAAGTGCAGGCGGGCGACATCATCGCCATCGCCGGCCTGTCGGAAGCCACCATCCCCGACACCATCTGCTCGCCCGAAGTGTCCGCGCCGCTGGAAGCCATTCCGGTCGACCCGCCGACGCTGTCCATGACCTTCCGCATCAATGACGGCCCCCTGGGCGGCCGCGAGGGCAAGAAGGTCACGTCGCGCCAGATCCGCGACCGCCTGTTCAAGGAAACCGAAGGCAACGTCGCCATCAAGGTGACCGTGTCGACGGAAGTGGACGCCTTCGAGGTCGCCGGCCGCGGCGAACTGCAGCTGGGCGTGCTGATCGAGACGATGCGCCGTGAGGGCTTCGAGCTGACCATCGGCCGCCCCCGCGTGCTGACCCGCACCAATGAGGAGACGGGTGAGCGCGAGGAGCCGTTCGAGGAAGCCCTGGTCGACGTGGACGAGGAATTCTCGGGCGTCGTCGTGGAGAAGATGGCCCGCCGCAAGGGCATGATGCAGGACATGCGTCCCTCGGGCGGCGGCAAGGTGCGTCTGACCTTCCACATCCCGTCGCGCGGCCTGATCGGCTACCACGGCGAGTTCCTGACCGACACGCGCGGCACGGGCATGATGAACCGCCTGTTCCTCGGCTATCAGCCCTGGGCCGGCCCGATCGAGGGCCGCATCAAGGGCAGCCTGATCTCCAACGCCGACGGCGAGGCGATCCAGTACGCGCTGTTCTACCTGCAGGAGCGCGGCCAGCTGTTCGTGGAGCCGGGCGTGAAGGTCTATGAGGGCATGATCCTCGGCGAGCATTCGCGCGAGAACGACCTCGACGTGAACCCGATCAAGGAAAAGAAGCTGACCAACATCCGCGCCGCCGGCAAGGATGAGGCGCTGCTGCTGGTTCCGCCCCGCAAGATGAGCCTGGAACAGGCCATCGCCTACATCGAGGAAGACGAGCTGGTGGAGGTCACCCCCTCTGCCGTGCGTATCCGCAAGCGCTACCTCGACCCGCATGAGCGCAAGAAGCACGCTCGCCGTTCGGAAGCCGAAATGGCCTGATCCGCCGGCGGCCCGGGTGGCCGCCAAGGCTGGAAATCAGGGGCGGTTCCATTCTTCTGAATGGAGCCGCCCCTTTTTATTTGTCACTGCCTCGTGATGCGGCGCTTTGTTCTTGCTGCCGCGGACGCGCGCCCAATAGCCTCCGCGCAAACGGAGGACCGGAATGGCCGAAGGCAAGATCAAGAACTGGTTCGTCCGGTTCACGGCCTACAACACGGCGCATGTGGTGCATCAGCAGGAACAGGTGAATTCCTGCGGCATCGCCTGCATCCTGATGATCAACCTGAAGATGAAGAAGGGCCTGATGGCGGCGGGCATGGCGGCCACGGCCGCCGTCTCCGTCGTGCCCATCATCGGCGGCTTCCTGGGCGTGGATCTGGGAACCAAGGTGCTGGACTACGCGGTCAAGACGGAGCCGCAGGTCTACAAGATCTACGGCGACGTGGTGGGCACCGTCTATGACGGCACCAGCTACACCAATGCCTCCAACCACCCCGCCGTTCTGGAAAAACTCGGCTGCGGCCAGTGGGAGGCCTTCTGGGCGGGCGGGGCCGGCGTGTCGGCCGCGATCAAGGACGCCGTGGCGGCGGGCGCGCCCTGCATCGTCCATGTCACCTGGAAGGCGGGCGGCGCGCATTTCGTGGTGGTGGATGAGGTGGTGAACATCGGCGGGCTGGACTGGGCCATGGTCAATGACCCGGCTGACGGCGACATCCATGTCACCCTGCTCTCACCCGGTTCGGCGCCTTCCTATGATGCGGGGGCCGGCAATTTCTCGGGCTGGATCGTCCGCCGGAAATGAAAAGAGCCGGCCCTTTACCGGGGCCGGCTCCTTCAGGCGTCGCGCCACGGGGCATGGAACCCGTGGCGATCGCCGGTGCGGTTCAGCCGCGCAGCGCGCCGGCCGGCACGTAGACCGTGTGGTCGCGGCCGCCGACATTGCGCACCACCGGCACGATGCCGTTCAGGCCCTGCTGGACGGTGGCCTGGTCGCGATAGGCGATCACGGGGCGGCCTTCCTCATCCACGCCGGTCACCATGGCATAGCCACCGCCGACGACGTTGCTGCGGTTCACACCGCTGTAGTCGACATGCTGGCTGGCGAAATCGCCGGAAAGGCGGGGGGCTTCCTCGGCGAAGGCAGCGGTGGAGGTCATCAGGGCGGCGGTGGCGGCGGCCATCAGAAAGCGGTTCATGTGTCTGGTCTCCTTGATCTTGGGGCGGCGGTTACGCCGTCTCCGGTGAGGAGGAGATGCGCTTTGTCATCGAACTTTCCCAATAACGCCTCGGCATCGTCATCATACGCGGGGTGTATGATGCAAACAGTAACAGAACGGTCAGTCACATTGCTGCGGGGGCGCGCAGGTGACGTTCCGAGGCCGTCCGGGCGACGGGGGCCGTCATGTGGGGACGTCTCCGCGGAATCCAATATGTTGCGATGCCGCATTCTTCATGCGTAACATCCCTCAGCAGGGTGGGAGAGTGCGATGCTCGATACGTTGATCGGCCTCGACCATCTGGTCGTCGCCGTGCGTGACCTGGATGCGGCGGCTGCCGAATGGGCGGCGCTGGGCTTCACCATGTCCCCGCGCGGGCTGCACAGCGCCCATATGGGCAGCGGCAACTACACCATGATGTTCGGCGAGGACTACCTGGAGCTGCTGGGCGTGGTGAACCCGACCCCGCACAATGAGGCCCTGCGCGGCTTCCTGGCGGGGCGCGAGGGGATGGAGCGCGCCGCCTTCACCACCACCGACGCCGAGAAAGGTGCCGCCGCCCTGCGCGCCAAGGGCCTGACGGGCACCAATGGCCCCGTGCATTTCGGCCGCCCCGTGCCCCTGCCCGACGGCACCGAGACAGAGGCGCGCTTCTCCGTCTTTCACTACCCGCGCGATGAAGCGCCGGGCGGCATGCGCATCTTCGCCTGCCAGCACCACACCCGCCCCGCCGTGTGGGTGCCGCAGTTGCAGCGCCACGCCAACGGCGTGACGGGCATCAGGCGCGCCCTGGTCGCCACCGAGACGCCCGGCACCGCCGCGGCCCATCTGGCGCGGCTGATCGAGGGCAGCGTGACGCAGGACGGCGATGTCCGGGTGGTCGAGACCGGCCCGAATCGCGCCAGCATCGGCTTCGCGCCGCGCGCGATCATCGCGGCCCTGGCCCGATGTGCGGAGGCGGCCCTGCCCGTCGAGGGCGGCGCCGCCATGATCCTGTCGACCCCCACGCCCCGGCCGCCCGTCCTTGTCACAGGCACCGCCGTCATCTTCGAAGGATGATCCGCATGACTGAGTTTTCCCGCCGCGACGCGCTTCTTCTCAGCAGCGCCGGCCTGATCCCGACTGGTGCCATGGCCCAGGAAACGCCCCGCCGCGGCGGCATCCTGACCGTGCATTTCGCCACCGAGCAGCGCATCCTGAACCCGTCGCTCCAGGCCTCCACCGGCGTCTACATCGTGGGCGGCAAGATCCAGGAGGCGCTGGTCGACCTGGACGAGGCCGGCAACCCGGTGCCGGTGCTGGCCGAATCCTGGGAATCCAGCCCCGACGGCAAGACGCATATCTTCAAGCTGCGCCAGGGCGTGACCTGGCATGACGGCAAGCCCTTCACCTCCGCCGACGTGGCTTTCACCGCGATGGAGATGTGGAAGAAGATCCTCAACTACGGCACGACGCTGCAGCAGTTCCTGACCGAGGTGCAGACGCCGGATGCCCATACGGCGGTTTTCAAATACGAACGCCCGATGCCCCAGGGCCTGCTGCTGCGCGCCCTGCCGGATCTCGGCTACATCTCGCCCAAGCACATCTACGAAACCGGCGACATCCGCCAGAACCCGGCCAACACCGCGCCGGTCGGCACCGGCCCCTTCAAGTTCGTCCAGTATGAGCGCGGCCAGTTCATCATCGCGGAGCGCAACCCGAATTACTGGCGCCCGAACCTGCCCTACCTCGACCGCGTGGTGTGGCGCGTGATCGGGGACCGCGCGGCGGCGGCGGCCCAGATGGAAGCCGGGCAGATCCTGTTCAGCCCCTATTCCTCGCTCGCCATCTCCGACTTCCAGCGCCTGTCGCGCGATGCGCGGTTCGAGGTGACGACCAAGGGCAACGAGGGCAACGCCCGCACCAACACGGTGGAGTTCAACCACCGCAACCCGGTGCTGGCCGATGTGCGGGTGCGCAAGGCCATCGGCCATGCGCTGAACATCCCCTTCTTCATCGAGAATTTCCTCGGCACCTTCGCCAAGGTCGGCACGGGGCCCATCCCCTCGGTCTCCACCGCCTATTACCCGACCAGCGGCATCCCTCAGATCGGCTATGACGTGGCCCTGGCCAACCGCCTGCTGGACGAGGCCGGGCAGCGGCGCGGCGCCGGCGGCGTGCGGTTCTCCGTGCGGTTGCTGCCCGCCCCCTGGGGCGAGGACATCTCGCTGTTCGCCACCTATATCCAGCAATCGCTGCAGCAGGTGGGCATCCGGGTCGAGATCGTGCGCCTGGACGCCGCGGGCTTCCTGCGCAGCGTCTACAATGACTGGTCCTTCGACCTGGCGACCGGCTGGCACCAGTACCGCAACGACCCCGCCGTTTCGACGACCGTCTGGTATCGCTCCGGCCAGCCCAAGGGCGCGCCCTGGACGAACCAGTGGGGCTGGCAGTCCGACCAGATGGACCAGATCATCGACAACGCCGCCACCGAAGTCGATGCCGACCGCCGCCGCGCGCTCTACGCCGATTTCGTGAAGCTGGCGCAGACCGATGTGCCGATCCTGACGCCCATCGAGCAGATCTTCGTCTCGGTGTTCAACAAGCGGGTGCGCAACGCGGCCAATAATCCGCGCTGGGCGTCTTCCTCCTGGCACGACACCTGGCTCGCTTCCTGAATGCGGGTTCTGGCGCTCGCGGGGCGGCGTCTTGCCGCCTCGCTGCCGACGCTGCTGCTCATCCTGGTGGGCATGTTCCTGCTGCTGCAGCTGGCGCCGGGTGACACGGTCGATGCGCTGATGGCCCAGATGGGCGGCGGTGACGCCGCCCTGGCGCAGGAATTGCGCCGCTTCTACGGGCTGGACCTGTCGGTGGCCGAGCGGCTGGGGCGTTATCTGCTGCGCCTGGTCACGCTCGACCTCGGCTTCTCGGCCATCTACGGCAAGCCGGTCGCGACCGTGATTCTGGAGCGCCTGCCGGCCACCTTGCTGCTGATGGTGGCTGCCCTGTCCTTCGCCTTCTTCCTGGGCCTGGTGCTGGGTGTGCTGGCGGCGAGGCGGGTGAACCGCTGGCCGGACACGCTGATCTCCACCCTCGGTCTGCTGTTCTATGCCACGCCCAGCTTCTGGTTCGGGCTGATGGCCATCGTGCTGTTCAGCGTGCACCTGCAATGGTTCCCGGCGGGCGGGTTCTACGAGGTCGGCTCGGGCCTGACGGGCCTCGCGCTCACGCTCGACATCGCGATGCACCTGGTGCTGCCGACGCTCACGCTCGGGCTGATCTTCCTCGCGATCTACCTGCGGATCATGCGCGCCTCGATGCTTGAGGTATTGAGCCTGGATTTCGTGCGCACCGCCCGCGCCAAGGGGCTGACGGAAACCCGCATCGTCACGCGCCATGTGCTGCGCAACGCGATGCTGCCCATGGTCACGCTGATCGGCCTGCAGGCCGGCACCATGCTGGGCGGGTCTGTGGTGGTGGAGACGGTGTTCGCCCTGCCCGGCCTCGGCCGCCTTGCCTATGAAAGCGTGGTGCAGCGGGATCTGAACACGCTGCTGGGCATCGTCTTCGTCTCGGCGCTGCTGGTCATCGCCATCAATTTCCTGGTCGACCTGCTCTACGCGAAGCTCGACCCGCGCATCGTGTCGGGGGGCTGAGATGCGCGCGCTGAAAGCCTTTTTCCGCAGCCCGCCCGCCATCATCGGCCTGCTGCTGGTGCTGGCCGTGGTGGTGATGGGGCTGGTGGCCCCGGTGCTGTACCCGAATGACCCGCTGGGCCTGGCGGGGCGCCCGCTGCAATGGCCGGGTGCCAACCCGCGCTTTCCGCTCGGCACCGACCCATCCGGGCGCGACATCGCGGCGCAGCTGTTCCACGGGGCGCGGATCTCGCTGCTGATCGGCTTTGTCGCGACCTCGATCGCGGTGGCCATCGGCATCCTGGTCGGCGCGCTGGCGGGCTTCTACGGCGGGGTGACGGACACGGTGCTGATGCGCGTGACGGAGGCCTTCCAGACCCTACCGAACTTCCTGCTGCTGCTGGTGCTGGTCGCGGTGTTCGGCTCAACGCTTGAGGTCGTGACGGTGGCCATCGGCCTGGTGTCCTGGCCGCCGGTCGCACGGCTGACGCGGGCGGAGTTCCTGTCGCTGCGCACGCGCGAATTCGTCCATGCCGCGCGCATCCAGGGCCTGCCCGACTGGCACCTGATCTTCCGCGAGGTGCTGCCGAACGCGCTGCCGCCCGTCATCGTCTATGCCTCGGTGGTGATGGCGGTGGCGATCCTGCTCGAATCCTCCCTCGCCTTCCTGCAACTCTCGGACCCGAACGTGCCGAGCTGGGGCAACCTGATCGGCCTGGGGCGCAGCGTGCTGCGCACCGAATGGTATGTCTCGGCCATTCCGGGCGTGGCCATCCTGCTCAGCATCCTCGGCGTCTCGCTGCTCGGCCAGGGGCTGAACGACGCGCTGAACCCGAGGCTCGCCCCCCGATGACCGGCCTTCGCATCGACAATCTGGCGATCCGGCTGCCCAAGGGCGGCGACCGCACCCATGCCCTGTCGGGCATCACGCTGGCCGTGGCACCGGGTGAGATCCTGTGCGTGGTGGGCGAAAGCGGGTCCGGCAAATCCGTCACCGCCAGCGCGGTGATGGGCCTCCTGGCCCCCGGCCTCATGGTCGAGCAGGGCAGCGTCACGCTCAACGGGCAGGACCTGCTGGCGCTGACGCCCGAGCAGTGGCGCACCACGCGCGGTGAGCGCATCGCCATGGTGTTCCAGGAACCCATGACCGCGCTGAACCCGTTGATGACGGTCGGCCGGCAATTGGCCGAGATGTGGATCGTCCATCGCGGCCTGTCGCGGCGCGACGCCCTCGCCCGCGCCGAGGCCGCCCTGACCGAGGTGCAGCTGCCCGACCCCGCCGGCGCGCTGAACGCCTTCCCGCACGAACTCTCGGGCGGGCAGCGCCAGCGCGTGATGATCGCGATGGCCCTCGCGCTCGAACCCGAATTGCTGATCTGCGACGAGCCCACAACCGCGCTGGACGTGACCACCCAGGCCCAGGTGCTGACGCTGATCCGCGACCTGCAGCGCCGGCACAACACGGCGGTGATGTTCATCACCCATGATTTCGGCGTGGTTGCCGAGATCGCGGACCGGGTGGCGGTGATGCAGCTGGGCCGGCTGGTCGAGGAAGGCCCCGCCGCCCAGGTGCTGAAGGCCCCGCAGCACCCCTATACCCAGGCGCTGCTGGCCGCCGTGCCGCCGCTGAACGCGCCTGCCGCCCGCCTGGCAGGCAGCGGCGAGCCGGTGCTGGAGCTGGACGGGCTGACCAAGACCTATGCCTCACGCGGGATCTTTCGCCGCCGCAAGCCGGTGCGCGCGCTGGACGGCATTTCGGCCACGCTCCGGCGCGGGACCACGCTGGGCATCGTGGGGGAAAGCGGCTCCGGCAAATCCACGCTCGCCAGATGTGTCGTGGGGCTGATGGGCCTGGATGGCGGCGCCATCCGCATCGCGGGCCGCCCCCTGCCGCCCGACCGGCAGAAGGCGGCGCATCTGGCGCAGATGGTGTTCCAGGACCCGTATGCCTCGCTGAACCCGCGCCGCAGCGTGGGCGCGCAGGTGGCGCAGGGCCCCATCGCCGCCGGCACCCCGCGTGATGCCGCCTGGGCCGAGGCCCGGCGCCTGTTCTCCCTGGTGGGGCTCGACCCTGATTCGGTGCGCCGCTACCCGCATGAATTCAGCGGCGGGCAGCGCCAGCGCATCGGCATCGCCCGGGCGCTGGCCATGAAGCCCGAGGTACTGGTGGCCGACGAGCCCGTCTCGGCGCTGGATGTCTCGGTGCAGGCGCAGGTGCTGGCGCTGCTGCGGGAGCTTCAGGCCCAGCTAGGCCTGTCCATCCTGTTCATCACCCATGACCTGCGCGTGGCGGCGCAGCTGTGCGACGAGGTGGTGGTGATGCAGAACGGCCGCGTCGCGGAGGCGGGGCCGGTGGCGGAGGTGTTTACCAACCCCCGCCATGCCTACACGCAGAGCCTGCTCGCCGCCGTGCCGGGGCGGGCGGTGCTGGAAGGCTAGACCGCCGTCCGCCACTCCGCGTGCTCATTGGTCGTGCCGCGCACCAGGGCCTCGTATTTGGCCTGCAGCGCGCTCGCGATCGGGCCGGGCTTGCCGTCGCCCACCGGCAGGCGGTCCACGCTCGCGATCGGCACCAGCTCCTGCCCCGTGCCGCACATGAAGGCCTCGTCGGCCACATACAGCTCGGTGCGGTCGATGGTGGTTTCCTCGACCGTGTAGCCCATCTCGCGCGCCACCTGGATCACGGTGGTGCGGGTCACGCTTTCCAGGATGTCGCTGCCGCGATGCGGCGTCAGCAGGCGTCCGTCGCGGATGACGAACAGGCAGGCGCCCGGCCCCTCGCTGACCTTGCCCTGGCTGTTCAGGATCAGCGCGCCGTCATAGCCGTCGGCCTTGGCCTGCATCGAGACGAAGCGCGAGGCATGGTAGTTCGCCGCCGCCTTCACGCGGGGCGGCATGGAATTGTCGCTGATGCGCGTCCAGGACGACACGCCGAGGTTCAGCCCGCGCGAAAAGCCCGGCGAGCGCTCACGCGGGATGGCCACCACGGTCCAGCCGGTCGGTCCGCGCGTGACCTGGGTGCCCGGCCCCTCCACCAGCACCTGCAGGCGGATATACACGTCGTCGTCGGGCTCGTTCTTCGGGATCAGGTCCAGGATGCCGCGTTCCATCTCCGCCATGGTCGGCGGGTTCTCGAAGCGCATGATCTTCACGCCCTGCATGATGCGCTCCAGGTGCTCCTTCAGGCGGAACACCGAATAGGCACCCGTCTGCGGGTGGCGATAGGCGCGGATGCCCTCGAACACCGAGGCGGCATAGGTGATCGCCAGCGCGTGGGGGTGGATGCGGCCATCCTCCCACGGGATGATCCTGCCGTTCTGCACCATGAACTTCGCCTGCCAGGCCATGCGGCTACTCCTGTGGTTTCAGAACGACGCGACCCACGCTGCGCCTGGCCGCCACCTCGGCCATGGCTTCGCGGAACTGGGCCAGCGGAAAGCGCGCATGCACTTCCGGGCGCAGCTTGCCCTGTTGCCACCATTCCACAAGCTGGCCCCACAGCGCGCGCACCCGCCTGGCGTAGAGCTGGCGGTTGTCGCCGGGCGACCAGCCGACATAGGCACCCCAGTTAAGTCCCGCCACGGCAATGTTTTTCAGCAGCAGGATGTTGGCGGGCACGGTCGGTATGTGCCCGCCGGCATATCCGATAGTCACCAGCGTGCCGCCTTCGCGCAGGCAGCGCAGGGAGGGGTCGAAATCATCCCCGCCCAGCACATCCAGCACGGCCATGCAGCCTTGCCCGCCGGTCGCCTGCATCACCGCGTCGCGGAACGGCTCCGCGCTGTCCAGCACGACATCGGCACCGCGATCGCGCAGCAGGGCGTGCTTGGCCGCCCCGGCGCGGGCGATCACGCGCGCACCCATGGCCTTGGCGATCTCGACGCCCGCGAGGCCCACACCGCCGGCCGCGCCGTGCACCAGAACCCAGTCGCCCTCGGTCACATCGGTGCGCCACAGCAGGGAAGCCCCGGCGGTGGGGTAGCTGATGGGCATGGAGACGGCGGCATCCAGCGGCAGCTCATCGGGCAGCGGCACCACATGGATGGCGTCCGCCACCGCTTCCTCGGCCATGCCGCCCCAGTCCAGCACGGCGAACACCCGCGTGCCGGGGGCGATGTCCACGCCGGGTGCTGCCTCGATCACGGTGCCCGCGATCTCGGTGCCGGGGCTGAAGGGGCGGGGCGGCTGGCGCTGGTACTTGCCCTGCACCACCAGCTGGGTGGCGAAGGAGACACCCACCGCCTCGATCCGGATACGCACGGCACCCGGGCGCATGGCCGGTGCCGGTACTTCCTTCAGTTCCAGCTCCTCGAACGGACGCCAGGATTCGCAGACGACAGCGCGCATCATTCAGCCCTGATATTGGCTTCCCGAACCAGTCGCGCGTAGCGCTCGTTCTCGGCCGTGGTGAAATTGGCATAGGTCTCGGGGCTCTCGCCGCCCGCGATGGCGCCGAGCGCCGACAGGCGCTGCGTGGAGTCCGGGGCCGCCAGCGCCTTGGCGGTGGCTTCCTGCATGGCGGTCACCAGGCGGCCCGGCGTCTGCGCCGGCGCCCAGATGCCGTACCAGGTGGTGATGACGAAGCCCGGCAGCCCCGCCTGCTCCATGGTCGGCACGTCCGGGAAGGCCGGCTGGCGCTCCCGCGTCGTCACGGCCAGGGCGCGCAGCCGGCCCTGGCGCACCAGGTCCGCGCTGCTGGCCATGCTGTCGATCATGAAGCCCACCTGCCCCGCCACCACATCCGGCAGCGCCTGGCCGGAGCCGCGATAGGGGACGTGCTGCAGCTCGATGCCGGTGGCCAGCTTGAACATCTCACCGGCCAGATGCGGCGCGCCGCCGTTGGAGGAGGAGGCGAAGCTGCGCGCGGTGGGCGTCGCGCGCAGATGCGCGATCAGCCCCTGCACATCCCGCGCGGGGGAGGAGACGGGCACCACCAGGATCAGCGGCACGGAGGCGATGGTCGTGACCGGCGCGAAGTCCCGCACCGGGTCGTAATTCACCCGCATCATGTGCGGCACGATCACATGCGCCGAGGCATTGACCAGGAAATTGTAGCCGTCGGGGGCCGCGCGCGCGATCATCTCGGCCCCGATGGACCCGCCGGCGCCGCCCCGGTTCTCCACCACGAAGGGCTGGCCCAGATCCTGCGTCAGCCGGTTGGCGGCGATGCGGCCCAGGATGTCGGTGGGGCCGCCGGGGGGATAAGGGATCATCATGCGCACGGGCTTGCTGGGCCAGGCTTCCTGCGCGCCGGCGGCACCGGCCGCCGCAACGAATGGTAACGACAGGGCCGCCCTGCGACCGATCCGGCATGAATTCCGCATCCTACCCTTCCCAATCTTCTCGTTGCGGGCAGGATAGGCACGAAAAGCAAGAGAGGAAACGCCCATGCAGCCCTACAAGGGATTACTGGTGCTGGACGCGGCACAGGGCATCGCCGGCCCCTATTGCGGCATGCTGCTGGCCGCGATGGGCGCTGACGTCATCAAGCTGGAACCCCCCAAGGGCGACTGGTCGCGCGGCCTGGGCACCCGGCAGGACGACCATTCCGTCATGAGCACGGTGTTCAACCGCGGCAAGCGGGGCGTGGTGCTGGACATGGCCACCGAGGAAGGCAAGCGCCAGGTCCAGGCCCTGGCCGCCAAGGCGGACATCGTGATCGAGGCCTTCCGCCCCGGTGTGGCGGCCCGCATCGGCCTGGGGCCCGAGCAGTGCCGGCCCGATGTGATCTATGTCTCGATCTCGGGCTTCGGGCAGAAGGGGCCGCACAGCGAACGCCCCTGCACCGACAGCGTGATGCAGGCCTTCTCGGGCTTCGCCTCGCTGAACAAGGGCATGGATGACGTGCCGCACCGGGCCTACACCACGCCGGTCGACATCCACACCGGCATGTGCACCTTCGCCGCCGTGCAGGCCGCGATCGCGGACCGCGCGCTGGACAAGGCGCCCCGCCAGCGCCTGCTCGACTGCTCGCTGATGGCCGGTGCCGGGTCGCTGCTCGCGATCCAGATCGGCGATGTGGGCCTGCTGGGCCGCCAGCCGCCGGAGCTGAACGTCCCGGCCGGCAGCTATCAGTGCAAGGACGGCGCCTGGGTGATGGTGGCACTGGTGCGCGAACAGGAATGGGTGGACCTCGTCAGCCTGATGGGCGCCACCCACCTGCTGGAGGACCCGCGCTTCACCGACTTCCCCACCCGCGCCGCGAACAAGGCCGCCCTGCTGCCGCTGCTGCGCGAGGCCTTCCTGACCCGGACCTGCGAGGAGTGGCTGGCCTTGTTCAAGACCCGCCGCCTGCTGACGGACCGCGTGAACACGCCGCTGGAATGGCTGGCCGAGGATCACACGAAGCAGGTGAACGCCGCCCCCATCCTGAACCAGCCGGGGCTGGGTGCGGTGCCCATGCCCGCCCTGCCGGGCATCGGGGCGATCCTGACCCCCGCGCCGGGCCTGGGCCAGCATACTGACGAAGTGTTGACGGAACACGGCCTGAAGGAGAACGCCGCATGACCCACCGCAATGCCCAGGGGCTGGAAATGTCCATCGCCTCGGCCGAGGCGGCGGCGGCCTTCGACCACCTGGTTGAAGGCTTCCTGAAGAACCGGCTGGACACGCCGCTGCGCCTGAAAGCCGTGCTGGCGCTGGACGCCGAGGCCCCGCTGCCCGCCCTGATGAAGGGCGTCTTCGCCATGCTGTCCTACAAGTCGGCCGCGGTGCCGGCGGCGCTGGCCGCCGCCGACAAGGCCGAGGCCCTGAACCCCAACCCGCGCGAGAAAATGTACATCGCCGCCGTCCGCGCCTGGGCGGGGCTGGATTGGGACCGCGCGCTGGGCATCTGGGAAC
Source organism: Rhodovarius crocodyli (assembly GCF_004005855.1). Classification (GTDB taxonomy): domain Bacteria; phylum Pseudomonadota; class Alphaproteobacteria; order Acetobacterales; family Acetobacteraceae; genus Rhodovarius; species Rhodovarius crocodyli. The sequence goes on along the minus strand of NZ_SACL01000003.1, from coordinate 516,914 downwards.
AGCTGCTGGTGCGCCATCCGCGCGACATCCTGGCCTTCCGGCTGCATCACTTCACCGCCTTCTGGCTGGGCCGCGCGCCCGTGATGCGGGAAATGGTGGAACGGCTGATGCCCGCCTGGGACCGTGACGACCCTGGCTATGGCAGCATGCTGGCCTGCCGCGCCTTTTCCGCCGAGGAATGCGGCGACTACGCCATGGCCGAATATGCCGGCCGCGCCGCCGTGGCGCTCGACCCCGCCGACCTGTGGGCCATCCATGCCGTGGCCCACACGCTGGAAATGCAGGGCCGGCGCGGCGAGGGCGTGGCCTGGATCGAGGGGCTGCGGCCGCATTTCGGCGGGACCAACAACATCCGCCACCATGTGCTGTGGCACCAGGCCATGTACCACATGGAACTCGGCGAACACGCGAAGGTGCTGGACCTGTACGACACCGGCTTCCGCGACCTCGGCAGCGAGGTGACGCAGATGCAGCCGGATCTCTACATCGACTGCCAGAACGCGGCGTCCATGCTGTGGCGCCTGCAGCGCCAGGGCGTGGATGTGGGCGACCGCTGGATCGAAATCGCGGACAAGGCGGAAGCGCGCATCGGCGACACGCTCTCTGGCTTCACCCTGCCGCATTGGATGATGGCCCTGACGGCCACGGGCCGAGATGATGCCGCCGGCCGGATGCTCGATGCCCTGCGCGAGGCCGCCCGCGGCAACGGCCCCCAGGCCGCCATCCTGCGCGACGCCGCCCTGCCGGTGTGCGAGGCCATCAGCCTGCACGCCCGCGGCGATGCCGCCGCCGCCGTGAAGCGCATGCTTCCCGCACTCGGCACCATGCATGTGCTGGGCGGCAGCCACGCCCAGCAGGATGTGCTGGAACAGTTCTTCCTGGTCGCGGCCCGCGACGCGGACGACCAGGCCGCCATGCGCACCCTGCTGGAACGCGTCGCCAGCCGGCACCCGGTGCCGCCCGCGCGGCGGGCCGGGTATCGGGATGCGGCGGCGGCGGTGGCCTACTGACCGGGGGCGTTGCCCCTGGCCTGGGTCCGGGGCAGCGCCCCGGTCCGCCTATGCCGCGGCCGCGATCGCCGCTTCCAGCTGCTGCAGGCCCACGGCGCCGGGGATGATGGTGCTGCCCACCACCATGGCGGGCGTGCCCTGGATGTTCAGCGCCCGGGCCAGGTTCAGGTTGGTCTCGATGCGGCGGGCCACGGAGGGGTCGTCCATGTCGCGGCGCAGGCGCGTCCAGTCCATGCCCAGCCGCTCCGCCTCTCGCCGCAGCACGGCTTCGGTGGTGTCGTCGCGCCCGCGCATCAGCGCGTCGTACAGCTGGGTGTAGCGGTTCTGGCGCTGGGCCGCGAACAGCGCGCGGCTGGCCAGCACGGAGTTCGGCCCCAGAATCGGGATGTCCTTCAGCACCACGCGCAGCTGGCCGTTGCGGCGGATCGCTTCCTCCATGGTGGGGTGCATCGCCTTGCAGTAGCCGCAGCGGGCGTCGAAGAACTCCACCAGGGTGATGCGCCCCTGTGGGTTGCCCTTCACCGGGTCGTCCGGGTTGCGGAACAGGGCGTCGGCATTGGCCGTCAGCGCGCGGGTGGCGGCCTCGGCCTGCTCGCGCTGGTCGGCGGCCTCCACGGCGGCCAGGGCCTCACGCAGGATAGACGGGTCCTCACGCAGGGCGCGGCGCAGCAGGTCGAGCACCTCGGCGCGCTGGGCCTCGGTCAGGGCCTGGGCCAGGGCGGCGTGCGCGGGGGCGGCCAGCAGCGCGCCGAGCGCGAGGCGGCGGGAAAACGGCATGTGGTTTCCTTTCGCAACGCAGGATAGCCGATGAAACGCCTCGGCAGAACCGGGGCGATGTTGCCGGGGGGGCGGTATGCGTCTATCGGGGTGCGCTGGCACTTTATGGAGCCCGAAGACCTGATGCAGCACATGCGCGCGATCCTGCCGATGCTGGCCGCGGCCGCCCTGTCGGGCTGCTCGACGGCGCGGGATTTCCTGGCGGGACCGAACCTGCCCCCAGCGGGGCGCCAGGGGCATGTGCCGGGCTTCCTGGGCGGCGTGGCGGCCGAGGAGCCCAACGCGGCAGCCGCCGCGCGCGCGGTGCTCAGCGCCGGCGGCAATGCCGCCGATGCCGCGGCCGCCGCCGGCTTCGTCCTCAGCGTGACGCTGCCCTCCCGCGCCGGTCTCGGCGGCGGCGGGGCCTGCCTGGTCTATCACCCGCGCCGCGACGCGCCGGAGGCCATCATCTTCATGCCGGGCGTGCGCCAGGGCAGCGTGACGGACGGCGACCGCCCGGCGGCCGTGCCGCTGATGGCGCGCGGCCTGTTCGCGCTGACCACCCGCATGCCGGGCGGCCGTCCGTTCGAGGAAATCATCGCGCCCGCCGAGCAGATGGCGCGCTTCGGCACCACCATGTCGCGCACGCTGCTGGCCGATATCGAGGCCGTGCGCGAGCCGCTGTTCCGTGACCCGCAGATCCGCGCCGTCTTCGCGCCGCAGGGCACGGTGGTGCCGGTGGGCGAGCGCTTCACTAACACCGACCTGGCCGGCACCTTCACGACGCTGCGCACGCTGGGCGTGGCCGACATGTACCAGGGCGCGCTGTCGCGCCGGATCGAGACCGCGATGGCCGAGGCCGGCGGCGGGCGCATCAGCCATGACGAGCTGCGCAACGCCGTGCCGGCGCTGGGCCCCGCCACCGTGATCGACGGCCGCGGCGGTGAGCGCATCGCGCTGCTGCCGCTGGATGGCGGCCTGGCCGTGGGTGCCGCCTATCGCGCTCTCGCCGCCGGGCAGGGCATGCAGGCCGCGCAGGCGCGTGCCCTGGCCGTGGCCGCCGCCGCGCGCGCGGGCGTGCCGGGCGATGCGGCCAGCCTGCTGGACCGCGCGGACCTGCCGGCCGGCAATCTGGGCACCCTGCCCGCCAGCACGGCCCTGACCGTGTTCGACCGCACGGGCGGCGCCGTCACCTGCGCCTTCACCATGAACAACCTGTTCGGCACCGGCCGCATGATGCCGGGCACCGGCATCATCGCCGCCGCGGCGCCGGGCGTGGGCCGGGTGCAGCCGCCGCTGATGTCGGCGGCCATCGCCTGGGCGCCCAACATCCGCTCGCTGCGCGCCGCCATCTCGGGTTCGGGCCAGGCCGACGCGCCGATGGCCGTGGCCGCGCCGCTGAACGCGCTGGTCAACCAGCGCCTGTCCCCGCGTGACGCGGTGCCCGTGAACACCACGGCGCAGGGCCGCACGCAGTTCGGCGGCTGCTCCAACTACCTGCCCGGCTCCCAGTCCACCTGCGCGGCCGTCAGCGACGCGCGCGGCACGGGCGTGGCGCTGGGCGCGGTGGACTGAGGTGGCGCTGAAGGTCGGCAAGGGCGCGCACGCGCCGCCCTTCCTGGTCATGGACGTCATCACGGCGGCGAATGCACGCGCCGCCGCCCTGCCGCCGGGCGCGCCCGGCATCCTGCGCATGGAGGTGGGGCAGCCCGCCACCGGCGCCCCCGCCGGCGCCGTCGAGGCCGCCATGCGGGCGCTGGGTGCCCGCCTGCCCATGGGCTACACCGAGGCCTTCGGCCTGCCATCCCTGCGGGCGCGCATCGCGCGGCATTACGCCGAACACTATGGCGCGACGGTCGATCCGCGCCGCATCGCGGTCACGGTGGGTGCCTCGGGCGCATTCCCGCTGGCCTTCCTGGCGGCTTTCGACCGCGGTGACCGCGTGGCCATGGCCGCCCCCTACTACCCGCCCTATGCCAATATCCTGACGGCGCTGGGCATGGAGCCGGTGCTGCTGCCGGCCGGGCCTGAAACCCGTTTCCAGCCCAGCATCGCGATGCTGGAGAAGCTGGACCCGCTGCCGGACGGGTTGATCGTCGCCAGCCCCTGCAACCCCGCAGGCACGATGCTGACGCCCGAGGAACTGCGCGCCATCGCCGATTGGTGCCAGGCGCGCGGCGTGCGGCTGATCTCGGACGAGATCTACCACGGGCTGTCCTGGGGCACGGTGGCCGAGAGCACGGCCGCCACCATGGGCAACAGTGCCGTGGTGGTGAACAGCTTCAGCAAATACTGGTCCATGACGGGTTGGCGCGTGGGCTGGCTGGTGCTGCCCGAGGATCTGGTGCGGCCGGTGGAATGCCTGGCGCAGAACATGTTCATCAGCACGCCCCACATCAGCCAGCTGGTGGCCGAGGCCGCCATGGACTGCCGGGAGGAGCTGGAGGGCAACAAGGCGCGCTATGCCGAGAGCCGGGCCGCGCTGCTGGCCGGGCTTCCGCAGGCGGGCTTCGACAGCATCGCCGCCGCCGATGGCGCCTTCTATCTGTGGTGCGACGTGTCGCGCCTGAGCAATGACAGTGTCGATTTCGCCGCGCGCATGCTGGAACATGCGGGTATCGCGGCCACGTCGGGCGTGGATTTCGACAGCGGACGCGGCGGACGTTTTGTCCGCTTCAGCTACTGCGGCGCGGTCGAGGACATGCGCCAGGCCCCTGCCCGCCTGAAGGAATGGCTGGGCAGGTAGCGTCAGCGCCCGGTCATCAGGCCACGCGCGCCTCGGCCAGGGCACGGGCCGCCACGGCGGCGGTCGGCAGGCGAGGGGCGGCGGCCGGGGTATCGCGCACAATGTAGCCGCGGCCCCAGACCGTGCCGATCAGGCTGTCCACACCGGCCACCGCCAGCTTCTTGCGCAGCTTGCAGATGAACACGTCGATGATCTTGGAGTCCGGCTCGTCGATGCCGCCATAGAGGTGGTCGAGGAAATTCTCCTTCGACAGCACCGCGCCACGGCGCATCACCAGCAGTTCCAGGATCGCGTATTCCTTGCTGGTCAGCGGCACGGGGGATTCCTTGACCAGTACCTCACGCGCGGCCAGGTCCATCACGACACCGCCGACTTCCAGCCGGGAATGGCTGAAGCCCTTGGAACGGCGGATGATGGCGTGCAGGCGGGCCACCAGTTCCTCCTGGTCGAAGGGCTTGGCCAGGTAGTCGTCGGCGCCGGCCTGCAGGCCCTTGATCTTGGCCTGGGCGCGGGTCTGGGCGGACAGCATCAGGATGGGGGCATTGTTGCGGGTCGCGCGGATGCGGCGGACCACGTCGTAACCTTCGCCATCGGGCAGCATCACGTCCATGACGATGGCGTCGTAGTCGTAGAGCTTGGCGAGTTCGAGCGCCTCGGCGCCCGTTTCGGCGATATCAACGACCATGCGCGATTGCTGGAGGATGAAATTGATGCCCTTGGCAATCGTCCGGTCATCTTCGGCGAGCAGGATACGCATGGTTTCGGGGGCCCTTTTGGGTTGCTGACGCCCCGAAGAATACAACCTATTGGTGTGCCGTCTACACTTTTTGCGTGTATCTAACGTCTCATTAACGAGATTTATCGCTAATTGTCGCCATCCGTTGAGAACGATCCGGGAACCTAAGACGGAATCCCGACACGCGCCACAAAAAAACGGCGCACCCCGCCAGGGGCCGCCGTTTTGTGCATTGCAACCATGGCGGGTGGACCTCTCCTATTCCACCCGGCCGGCCGAAAAGGGCGTCAGCCCTCCTCGTCCCGGTTGCCCTCGATCTCGATCTCGGCCTCGATCGCCTCGTCCTCGTCTTCCACGTCGTCCGATTCCAGACCGGCATCATCGGCGTCGACGTCGTCGATCTCCACGTCGTCGGTCTCGGCCTCCTGGCCTGCCGGCGGGCGCTTCTTCAGCTTCTCGTCCACCTGGCTGGCGGCCCGGCGCAGACGGGGCTGCTCGGCCGGCTGTTCGGTGCCGCACTTGGGGCACACGGCCGGCTGCTTGGTCAGGTCATAGAACTTCGCGCCGCAGGACACGCAGGTGCGCTTCAAACCGAGTTCGGGCTTCGCCATGCTGGTCGCCTTCACCAATGAGAGGAAACAGAAGGTGCGGCGCATTGCCATGCGCTCAACCCCCTGTCAAACCACCAAGGCCATGACGTCCAGTTCAGAACCCCGCCCGCTGCGCGCAGCACCCCCGCAAAATCCGCTGACCGGCCGCTTTCGCGTGGCCGGCGACAAGTCGATTTCCCACCGCGCGCTGATGTTCGGCGCGCTCGCGATCGGCACGACAGAGATCGAGGGACTGCTGGAAGGCGAGGACGTGCTGCGCACGGCGGCCGCCATGCGCCTGCTGGGCGCCACCGTGGAACACCTGGGCACCGGCCGCTGGCGCGTGGCCGGGCGCGGCATCGGCGGGCTGACGGAACCGGCCGACGTGCTGGACATGGGCAATTCCGGCACCGCCGCGCGGCTCATCTGCGGCCTGCTGGCGGGCCACCCCATCTTCGCGGTCATGACGGGCGATGCCTCCCTGCGGCGCCGCCCCATGAAGCGCGTGACCGACCCGCTGGCCGCCACCGGCGCCGAGTTCTGGTTCCGTGAGGGCGGGCGGCTGCCCCTGGCCGTGAAGGGGGCCGCCACGCCCCTGCCGCTGGACTACACGCTGCCCGTGGCTTCGGCCCAGGTGAAGTCGGCCTGTCTGCTGGCCGGGCTTTCCGCGCGCGGCACCACCCGCGTGGTGGAGCACGAGGCCACCCGCGACCACACCGAGAACATGCTGCGCCATTTCGGCGCCACCGTGCATGTGGCGAAGGAAGGCCGCGGGCGGGTGATCGAACTGGTGGGCCAGCCGGAGCTGACGGCCGCCCCCGTGGTGGTGCCGGGCGACCCCTCCTCCGCCGCCTTCCTGGCCGTGGCGGCGCTTCTGGTGCCCGGCAGCAAGGTGGTGATCGAGCATGTGGGCCTGAACCCGCTGCGCGCCGGCATCTTCGAGACGCTGAACGACATGGGCGCCGGCATCGTCATCCAGAACCCGCGCCTTGAGGGCGGGGAGCCGGTGGGCGACCTGCTGGTGGAGCACCGGGAGCTGACCGGCATCGCCGTGCCGGCGGAACGCGCGCCCTCGATGATCGACGAGTATCCCATCCTGGCCGTGGCCGCCGCCGCCGCGCGCGGCACCACCCGCATGCAGGGCCTGCATGAGCTGCGCGTGAAGGAGAGCGACCGGCTCTCCGCCACCGCCGCCCTGCTGCAGGCGGCGGGCGTGGCCGTGCGCATCGAGGGGGATGACATGATCGTTGATGGCGGCGCCATACCGGGCGGTGGCACGGTGGTGACGCATATGGATCACCGCATCGCCATGTCCGGCCTGGTGCTGGGCCTGGCGGCACAGAAGGGCATGGCAGTGGACGACGGCGCCTTCATCGATACCAGCTTCCCGGGCTTCGCCGCCCTGATGAACCGGGCCGCCGGCGCGGACGTGATGGTGACGGCGTGAGCCGCCCGCCCGTCATCGCGGTGGACGGCCCTGCCGCCGCCGGCAAGGGCACGCTGGCGCGCCGCCTCGCCGCCGAGCTGGGGCTGCCCTACCTGGACACCGGCCTGCTGTACCGCGCCGTGGGCCGCCGCGTGCTGGACACGGGTGCCGACCCTGCCGACCCCGCCGCCGCGGAGGCCGCCGCCCTGGGCCTGACGGCCGCAGACACCGCCCGTGGCGATCTGCGCGGGCCTGAGGCCGATCGCGCCGCCAGCGCGGTGGCTGCCATCCCTGCCGTGCGCGCCGCCCTGCTGGACTTCCAGCGCCGCTTCGGTGCGCAGAACGGCGCCGTGCTGGACGGGCGGGACATCGGCACCGTCGTGTTCCCCCAGGCCGAGCACAAGCTGTTCGTCACAGCGAGCCCGGAGGTACGCGCCCGGCGCCGCTTCCTGGAGATGCAGGGGCGCGGCCAGGCGGCCGAGTACGACACGGTGCTGGCCGAGATCCGCGCGCGTGACGAGCAGGACATGAACCGTGCCGTGGCGCCGCTGAAGCCCGCCCCGGATGCCCGCCTGCTGGATACCAGTTCACTGGACGCGGACGCAGCCTTCGCCGCCGCGATGGAACTTCTCGGCGTGGCTGCCGCCGGGACCGCCGGCGCCTGAAGCGCCACGAAACAAGATGTGACCCCGCCAGAAACGCGAAACGCCGCCGGGCGGGGCCCAGGCGGCGTCGAATCGCATGCGGCTTCCGGGTTCAGATCCGCTTGAACACCACCGAGGCGTTGGTGCCGCCGAAGCCGAAGCTGTTGGACAGCACGACGTCGATCTGACGGCTCTGCGCTTCCTTCGCCACCCGGTCGATCGCCGTCTCACGCGACGGCTCCTCCAGGTTCAGCGTCGGCGGCGCGGTGTTGGTGCGGATCGCCTGGATCGAGAAGATCGCCTCGATCGCGCCGGCCGCGCCCAGCAGGTGGCCGGTGGCGGACTTGGTGCTGCTCATGGCCAGCTTGGCGCCGGCATCGCCCCACAGACGCTCCACCGCGCCCAGCTCCAGGTCGTCACCCATGGGGGTGCTGGTGCCGTGCGCATTGACGTACTGCACGCCCTCCGGGCCCACGCCCGCGCTGCGCAGCGCGTTGCGCATGGAGCGGAAGGCGCCGTCGCCGGTCTCGGACGGGGAGGTGATGTGATAGGCGTCGCCGGACATGCCGTAGCCCACGACCTCGGCGTAGATCTTCGCGCCGCGGGCCTTCGCGTGCTCGTATTCCTCAAGCACCAGAACGCCCGAGCCTTCGCCCATGACGAAGCCGTCGCGCTGCTTGTCCCACGGGCGGGAAGCCTGGGTCGGCGTATCGTTGAAGCCGGTGGAGAGCGCACGGGCGGCGCAGAAGCCGCCGATGCCCAGCTCGCAGATCGCCGCCTCGGCACCGCCTGCCACCATCACGTCGGCGTCGCCCAGCGACACCAGCCGCGCGGCGTCGCCGATGGCATGGACGCCCGTGGCGCAGGCCGTGACGGCGGAGTGGTTCGGGCCCTTGAAGCCATAGCGGATGGAGACATGGCCGGAGGCCAGGTTCACCAGCGAGGCCGGGATGAAGAAGGGCGAGATGCGGCGGGCGCGGCCTTCGGCCACCAGCTTCGCGGTGTCCTGGATGGTTTCCAGGCCGCCGATGCCGCTGCCGATCATGACGCCGGTGCGCTCGCGCCCCTCGTCATCCTCGGGCATCCAGCCGCTGTCCTCGACCGCTTCAGCAGCCGCCGCGTAGGCGAGCTGGATGAAGCGGTCCATCTTCTTCTGTTCCTTGACCGGGATGAATTCCGACGGGTCGAAGCCGTTCTCGGCGCGGGTACCGGCGGGCACCTGGCCCGCCACCTTCGCCGGAAGGTCCTTCACATCGAAAGCCTGAATGGCGCTGATGCCGCTGTGGCCTGCCACGAGGCGCTTCCAGACATGGTCCACGCCGAGCCCGAGGGGGCTGACGATTCCCATGCCGGTCACGACCACGCGGCGCGGCGCGAAACCTGGTGCGAACACTGAGGCGTTACTCCCGGCCGACCGCTCTTCAGGCGGCCTTCTGCTTCTCGATGAAGTCGATCGCGTCCTTCACGGTGGCGATCTTCTCGGCGGCGTCGTCGGGGATCTCCACGCCGAAGGCCTCCTCGAAGGCCATCACCAGCTCGACGGTGTCGAGGCTGTCGGCGCCCAGGTCGTCGATGAAGGAGGCGGTTTCCGTCACCTTGCTCTCTTCCACGCCCAGGTGCTCGACCACGATCTTCTTAACCTTGTCGGCGACTTCGCTCATGTCCTGCTCTCCATTGGCTGCCCCGCATGCGGGGCGCTGAAACTGTTTCGTCGGCCGGGGCCGGGCTGGCGTTGCCCGGATTCCGGGCTGGGCCGGGCGGACCGACAGGCTTCCGGGGGTTAACGGGGTGCGCGGCAGAAGGCAAGGGGTGGATGGCCATACGCAGATGGGGTGGCAAGGGCGGATTTCATGCGGATTGATGATAGGGGGCGCTCACGGATGTGTTAACATCTGGTAAGAAGATCACTGAGGTTTACGTGTCCGCATCAGTTCTGGTGGCCTCTGATTTCCGCTTCGGCGACCGCTTCGGCTATGCGGTCGATCTCAGTGAGGATGGCCTGACCGCCATTGTCGGCGGATATCTGGACGATATCGGGACGAAGACCGACCAGGGGTCCGCCAGGGTGTTCGACTGGAACGGCCTGGCCTGGGTCCAGCGCGGTGACCCGCTGACACCCACGGATGGCAGGGCCACCGATCACTTCGGCGAAGCCGTGGCGATTAGCGCCGATGGGCGCACCGCGATTATCGGCGGTGGCCAGAATGATGTCACCGTGCGCGACCAGGGCTCGGCGCGGGTGTTCGACTGGAACGGAAGCGCCTGGGTGCAGCGCGGCGGCCCGCTGATCGCATCCGACGCCGACGTCGGCGACCATTTCGGTGAAGCGGTCGCCATGAGCCCGGACGGCAATACCGTGGTGATCGGCGCGGCGGATGATTCGGGACGTTCGGCGCAGCGCGGATCGGCCAGGGTCTTTGACTGGAACGGCACCGAATGGGTCCAGCGCGGGCCGATCATCTACCCGTCCGGCGCCTTCGGCGGCGAGGAGATCGGTGCTTCCGTGACCATGAGCAGCGATGGGAATCTCATCGTTCTGGGCGCGCCAGGAAAGTACTCGTCGTCAGGGAGCGCCGACGTGGGCGTCCTGTATGCCTATGCCTGGAACGGCAGCGCCTGGATCATCCAGGGATCCTACATACCTGCCCTCATAGGGGGTGAGGATGCGCGTTTCGGCTCTGCCGTGGCGATGACGCCTGATGGCCGCACCATCCTGGCCGGGGCTCCGGGGCAAATGGTGGACAACAAGGCAGGGCACGGCTCGGTTCAGGTGCTGGACTGGAACGGCAGTGCCTGGATCCCGAGGGGATATCCGCCGCTGGTGGCGGACGGTGAGGCCGGTGACGGTTTCGGCGGCGCGGTCTCCATTAGCGCGAACGGGATGACGATCCTGGTCGGCGCCAGCGGCGACGATGTGAATGGCAAGGCGAACCAAGGTTCGGCGCGCGTCTTCGACTGGAACGGCGGCGCCTGGATCGAGCGCGGCTTCCTCACCCCGGCGAACGGCACGGCGGGAGCGGGCTTCGGCACCTCGGTCGCGCTGAGCGCCAATGGCCGGAGCGCGGTTGTCGGCGGCCCGCTGGATAATTCGGCACGGGTGTTCAGCTGGGACGGCATGCAGTGGATCGAAGGCGTAGCGGCGGATGCCGCCACCGCGCCGCCGGTGGTCGCCTACGCCGGCCCCGGCGCCGGCCCGACCGATGGGAACGATTCGCTGCATGGCACGGGTGCCGGTGACGAACTGCGCGGCGGGCTGGGCGACGACCGCTATCTGATCAACGACTCGGACGACCGGATCATCGAGAACCCGGGAGAAGGTAACGACAGCGCCTACGTCACGGTCAATGGCTGGGTCGTGTCCGCCCATGTCGAGGCCGCGTACCTGCGGGAGGGTGCCAATTCTCTGCAAGGCAGCGACGGAAACGACATCCTCGTCAGCAATCGCCTGATCAGTTCGCACCTGCAGGGGCATGGCGGCGACGACACGCTGTGGGGCATCGGGATGGGCGGCACGGAGTTGCTCGAAGGCGGCGATGGCGACGACCTGATGATCTCCTCCGCCGCCGCGGTAGCGACAATGGTCGGCGGTGCCGGCGACGACCGCTATGTCGTCAACAAGGCAGATGCGGTCATCGTGGAGCAGCCTGAAGAGGGCAATGACACGGCCTGGGTGACCGTCAGCGGTTGGACCTCCGGCCATCACATCGAGACGGTCTATCTCACTGGCCTGGCAACCTCCGTGACAGGCAGCGATGGCAACGACGTGCTGGTCGCGAACCGGAGCTACGCTTCCAACCTGAATGGCGGTGAAGGCGACGACACGCTCTGGGGCATGTCGGTCAGCGGCGAGCAACTCAACGGCGGTGCCGGGAACGACACGTTGCATTCGGGCATCTTCCGCTCGACCCTGGCCGGCGGGATCGGGGATGACGTCTACATCCTCAATGGCGCCTTGGCGGAGATCGTCGAAAGGCCCGGCGAGGGGTACGACACCGCCTGGCTGAATGCGTACACCACCCAGGTGCACGGCAATGTCGAACTGGCGTACCTGATCGGCAGCGCGAAGGTGGCTTACCTCAGCGGTGAAGGTGATATCGAAGTGGTCTCCAACTCGCTGGGTGCCGAGATCACCTCCTTCAAGCAGGCGACCACGACATTCTGGGGCCAGGGGGGGACCGACGTCTTCAAGGGCGGCGCCGGCAGCAACGTCTTCCAGAGCGGCAGCGGCGTCACCACCATGACCGGCGGCGCCTCCGCCGACATCTACATCATCAGGAACGCGCTGAGTTCCGCCACTGACGTCGAGGGCGGCCAAGGCATCGACCGTGCGTGGGCAACGGTCGATGGCTGGACTGTCGGCGACCATATCGAGGAAGCCTACCTGACCGAGACGGCCACCTTGCTCTGCGGCGGCCAGACGGCTGTTGCACTGGTGGCCAACGCCCTGCTGGCTTCGACTCTGATCGCAGGCGGCGCACGGACCGACATGTACGGCTCCGATTACGCGGATGCGTTCGTGATCGGCACGGAGGGCGGAACCATCCGCGGAGGCGGCGGCGGCGACACCATCAGGCTCGGCTCGCTGGCCGACCGGGCCACTGTGCTCGACTTCAACGCCGCCGAGGGTGACCGCGTCGACTTCTCCAGCCTCGGCATCGGGCGCGACGCCGTGCAGGTGTTGGTCGAGGGTTCGGATACCCTGGTCAGCTACGGCACCGGCGGGCTGCTGCTGCAAGGGCTGACGGCGCCGCCCCCCGACACCGCCTTCGTCTTCTAACCCACCTCGTTCACCAACCGCTCCCCCGCCATGAACCGGTCCAGATTGTCCCGGAACAGCCGCGCGGCCCGCATCATGTTCCCCGCCGCGGGTCCCGCGGCGTGGGAGGAGATGATGGTGTTCTTCGTCCCCCACCACGGGCTGTCCGGCGGCAGGGGTTCCTGGGTGAACACGTCCATATAGGCGCCCATCAGCTGGCCGCTCTCCAGCGCCGCCCGCACCGCCGCCTCATCCGCCACGCCGCCACGGGACACATTCACCAGCCCCGCCCCCTTCGGCAGCGCGGCCAGCTGCGCCTCGCCCAGCAGCCCGCGCGTCGCATCCGCCAGCGGGCAGGCCAGCACCAGCCAGTCCGTCTGCGGCAGCAGCCCGGCCAGGTCGGCGTATACCCCCGCGCTGATGAAGCCCTCGGGCGGGGTGGCGCGGGCGCTGCGCGACAGGCCGCGCACCTCAAGCCCCACCGCCGCCAGCAGCCGCCCGATCTCATTGCCCACCGGCCCCATGCCCACCACGGTCGCCCGGCTGCCCTGCAGGTCCGCCGGGAAGGGCAGCTTCGCCGGCGACCAGCGGCGGGCGTTCTGCGCCTCGATCCAGGCGGGAAGGCCGCGCGACAGCCCCATCAGCATCGCGACCGCCGATTGCGCCACGGCCACCGCATTCGCGCCGGCCGAAGTCGTCACCTTCACCCCGCGCGCCACCAGCTCCCTGTAGATCGGCCGGTCGGCGCCCGCCGAATGGATCTGCAGCCATTGCAGCCCCTGGTTCGCCGCCACCGCCTCCATGAAAATCCGCCAGGCCGGCGGCGGCGCATCGCGCGACCCGCCGGAGAACAGCTCACGCGACAGGAAGGCCGCGTCGAAGCCGCTGGGCGGGTTGTGCTGGTCATAGATCATGGGCTCGACGCCGGGCGGCAGGCTGCCGACCTCGGCCAGGGCGGGCTGGGTGATGAGGAGCTTCATGCAGCCAGCCTAGGGCCGGCATGCTGCCTGTGAAGCCCCTGCCCCTTGACCACACCCCCCGGGCGATGATGTTACGCCCCATGCTCGACAAGACCTTCGACCCTACCAGCTTCGAAACCGCGCTGTATGAGCGCTGGGAGGCCTCCGGCTGCTTCAACGCCGGCCAGCCCGGGCGGGAGAAGGCCGACCCCTTCACCATCGTCATCCCGCCGCCCAACGTCACCGGCAGCCTGCACATCGGCCACGCGCTGAACAACACGCTGCAGGACGTGATGGTGCGCTACCACCGCATGAAGGGCGACGACACGCTGTGGATGCCCGGCACCGACCATGCCGGCATCGCGACCCAGATGGTGGTGGAGCGCCAGCTGGCGCAGACCCAGCAGCCCGGCCGGCGTGAACTGGGCCGCGAGGAGTTCCTGCGCCGCGTCTGGGCCTGGAAGGCCGAGAGCGGCGGCACCATCACCCGCCAGCTGCGCCGCCTGGGCGCCAGCGTGGATTGGCCGCGTGAACGCTTCACGATGGATGAGGGGCTGTCCAAGGCCGTCATCGAGGTGTTCGTGCGCCTGCACCGCGACGGGCTGATCTATCGCGACACGCGGCTGGTGAACTGGGACCCGGTGTTCCAGACCGCGATTTCCGACCTCGAGGTCGAGAGCCGCGAGGTGAAGGGCAGCCTGTGGCACATCCGCTACCCGGTCGAGGGTGGCGGCGAGATCGTGGTCGCCACCACCCGCCCCGAGACCATGCTGGCCGACACGGCCGTGGCCGTGCACCCGGAGGACGAGCGCTACGCAGCCCTCGTCGGCAAGCACGTCATCCTGCCCATCACCGGCCGGCGCATCCCCATCGTGGCCGATGCCTATTCCGACCCGGAAAAGGGCACGGGCGCCGTGAAGATCACCCCCGCGCATGACTTCAACGATTTCGAGGTGGGCCGCCGCCACAGCCTCGGCAGCCCCAGCATGCTGGATGCCGAAGGCCGGGTGACGCTGGCGGAAATCGGCCGCGGCAGCGACTTCCTGAACAGCCTGGACGGGCTGGATCGCTTCGAGGCCCGCAAGCGCATCGTGGCCGAGCTGGAAGCCACCGAGGCGCTGGTGCTGGTCGAGCCCCACACCCACCAGGTGCCGCATGGCGACCGCTCCGGCGTGCCGATCGAGCCGCGCCTGACCATGCAGTGGTATGTGGACGCCGCCACCCTTGCCCAGAAGCCTATCGAGGCCGTGGAAACCGGCCGGGTGAAGTTCGAGCCCAAGCTGTTCGAAAACACCTTCTTCGCCTGGATGCGCGACATCCAGCCCTGGTGCGTCTCCCGCCAGCTGTGGTGGGGCCACCAGATCCCGGCCTGGTACGCGCCGGACGGCCAGGTGTTCGTGGCCCGCTCCGAGGCCGAGGCGCAGGAGCTGGCCGGCGCGGGCGTGGCCCTGACCCGCGACCCGGACGTGCTGGACACCTGGTTCAGCTCCGCCCTGTGGCCGTTCAGCACGCTGGGCTGGCCGGAGCAGACGCCGGCGCTGGACAAGCACTACCCGACCAATGTGCTGGTCACGGGCTTCGACATCATCTTCTTCTGGGTCGCCCGGATGATGATGATGGGCGAGTACTGCACGGGCGTCGCCCCCTTCTCCACCGTGGTCATCCATGGCCTGGTCCGCGACGAGAAGGGCCAGAAGATGAGCAAGTCCAAGGGGAACGTGATGGACCCCCTGGAGCTGATCGACGCCTATGGCGCCGATGCGGTGCGCTTCACGCTCTGCGCGCTGGCCAGCCCCGGCCGCGACATCAAGCTGGCGAAGCAGCGCATGGAAGGCTACCGCGCCTTCGCCACCAAGATCTGGAACGCCGCGCGCTTCCTGGAAATGAACGGCATCGCGCCCGACCCGGCCTGGAAGCGCGAGGACGCGACGGCGCCGCTCGCCCGCTGGATCCTGGAGAAGACCGACGCCGCCGTGGCCTCGGCCGCCGCCTCCATCGAGGCCTTCCGCTTCGACGACTACGCCAGCGGCGCCTATGCCTTCACCTGGGGCACCTTCTGCGACTGGTTCATCGAGCTGGCCAAGCCCACGCTTTCCGGTGAGGCCACCGACGAACAGGCGCAGGTGAAGGGGGCCGCGCAGTATGCTCTGGGCACCATCCTGAAGCTGCTGCACCCCGTCATGCCCTACATCACGGCGGAGCTGTGGGAGAAGCTGGGCTATGGCGACGCGGTCGGCCTCGTCACCGCCGAATGGCCCGCCGTGCCGGCCTTCGCGACCGAGGACCTGAACGCCGGCGGCATCGACTGGGCCATCGGCTTCATCGAGGACATCCGCGCCACCCGCGGCGAATTCGCCCGGCTGGACCCGGCGAATGCCAAGGCCTGGCTGGGCGCCACCCTGCCCATCTCCGGCCCCGGCCTGCTGGCCCAGGCCGGCGGCAATGCGGGCGCCATCGCGCGGCTGGCCAAGGTGACGCTGGGCGACGCCGCGACCGGCGACGCCGCCCAATGCGCCCAGATGGTGCATGGCGGCGCGCTGTACCTGATCAGCGTGGGCGCCCCCATCGACGTCGCCGGCGCCAGCAAGGCCAAGCGCAAGGATATCGAGAAGCTGGAAAAGGACCTGGCCTCCACCGAGGCCCGCCTGGCCAACGCCGATTTCGTGACCCGCGCGAAGCCCGAAGTGCTGGAGGAAATGCACGAGCGCAAGCGCGCGCTGGGCGAGAAGCTGGGGATGGAGAAGGGTGTGCTGGAGCGGCTGGGCGGGTGAAAGACGGGGGCGTTGCTCCCGGAGCCCCATTGAGGGGCTCTGCCCCTCAAACTCCCCGCCAGGAGATAATATCTCCTGGACCTGATAGGAGTTTGGCGCCCACCCTCGCAGGCTGGGCGCCAATTTTATTATAATAATCAAGGCTATCGGGGTGTGGCGCCAACTCCCCGGGGTCCAGGGCCGCTACGGTCCTGGCGGGGATCCAAGGGGCAGAGCCCCTTGGTCGGGGTCTGGGGGCAACGCCCCCGGCCTCACCCCCTGGCCACCGCCACCAGCGCCGAGGCCCGCACCTCACCCACCTGCCTGATCCGGTGCTGCAGATGCCCCGGAAACTGCGCGCAATCCCCGGTTTCCAGCACGAAGCCCCGATCGGCGAAGCGCATCTCGATCGTCCCGCTCAGCACCAGCAGCAGTTCCTCGCCGGAATGGGCGGAGGCCGCGGCGGGTGGGCGGAACTCGGCGGGCGGGTACAGGATGAAGGCTTCCAGCGCGCTGCCGGCGCGGCTCAACGCCTCGAAGTGGGAACCGGCGTCGGGCACGGTGGTCACGCGCTCGGCCTTGCGGGTCACGCGCACGGCGTGCTCGGCCACGCGCTCACCGAACAGCTCGCCCACCGGCACGGACAGCGCCTCTGACAGGCGCAGCACGGTGGCGATGGAGGGCGATTTCTGCCCCCGCTCAACGCGCGAGAGGTAGCCCTTGTCCAGCTTCGCGGCCTCGGCCAGCGTGTCCAGCGTCATGCCGGCGGCCTGGCGCAGGGCACGCAGCCGGGCGCCCAGGCCGCTGCGGGGGTCTTCGGCCCTATCGGCTATCACAGCTCGACCACCAGCCGGTCCGAGGCGCATTGCGCGACGCAGGCCATCAGGTGGGTTTTCCGGCGCTCCGGGGTCAGGATCAGGTCGCGATGCACCGGTTCGCCCTCCAGCCAGCGGATCTCGCAGGCGCCGCAGATGCCGCCCTCGCAGGAGGCATCGACCTTGGCGCCCAGGGCGCGCAGGGCCGCCAGCAGGCTGCCGCCCGCCTCCACCTCGTCCGACACGCCGCTGCGCGCCAGCTCAAGCCTGTATGGCCGGGCGGAGGGGTCGGAGGGAAGCGGGGGCGGGGTGAAATGCTCGATGCGCGCGCTGCCCTCGGGCCAGGCGGCGGTGGCGGCCTCGAAACCCTCCAGCATCGCCAACGGACCGCAGCAATAGGCCTGCAGGCCGGGCATGTGCGCGCCCAGCAGCGCCGCCAGATCGGGGCGCCTGGCACGGGTGCTGTCGTGGCAGGTGACGCGCCCGGCCGCGATCCAGGGCGCCAGCGCCTGCGGGCAGGGCTGGCCGGCGCGATACAGCACATGCAGGTGCCAGTCCGCGCCCTGGCGCTCCAGCACCGGCGCCATGGCCAGGAAGGGTGTCACGCCGATGCCGCCCGCGATCATCACATGCCGCGTGGCCTCCGCCGCCAGGGGAAAGGTGCAGCGGGGCATGGCGGCCTCGACGGTCGCGCCCTGCTCCAGCCCATGCACCCAGGCGCTGCCGCCGCGCGACTGCGGCTCCAGCTTCACCGCCACTTCCCAGGCATCGGCGACGAGCGGGTCGCCACACAGGCTGTAGGAACGCCCGCCCAGCCCCGGCACCTGAAGGTCCAGATGCGCGCCCGGCCGCACCTTCGGCAGCGGCCAGCCATCCGGGTCCCGCAGCGTCAGGTGGCGGATGCCGGGCCCGGCCTCGCGGGCCTCGGCGACCGTCAGGGTGATGTGGCGGGGCACAGGCTCAGGCCGGGCGGATGCTGTCGCCGATGCGCACCGTGCCGCCTTCCAGGATGCGACAGTTCAGGCCGGAGCGATGGACCATCGAGTTGAAGACCTGCTTTTCCAGGATCTCCTCGATGTGGCGGCAGGGCACGGAAAGCCGCGTGGCCTCCACCAGGCATTCCCCGATGTGGAAGCGCTTGCCCACCAGCCAGTTCAGCGGCACGCCGCGCGTGGTGATGTTGCGGCGATGCTCCACCGGCAGCAGCTCGATCTTGTAGTCGCGCAGGATGGTTTCCAGCACCTCGGCCTCGAACAGCGTGACCTGGCGGCCTTCCTCGGGCTTCTCGGAATAGAAGCCCTGCTCGACGCCGATCCGGTAGCGATCGCCCTCGATCCCCTCCCCGGCGATCAGCTTGATCTGCTGCTGCGGCTGCATGGGCAGGAAGGCGCGGGCGGTAATGTGCAGGTGCTCGACCTGTCCGGTCCAGCTGATTTCAGTGGGCATCGGTTCTGCTTCCAGTTTGGGCAACAAGTTGCCTACAGAGTCCATCATGATGGGCAACACACGGCGTATCAATGCCATTTGGCGGAGAAATCGGAAATCCCCTTGGGCAACATGATGTCTAGGCTTGGCCCATCATCGACCGGGAACCCTGCCATGACCCTCATCGCCCGCCGCGCCCTGCTCGCTGCCTCGGCCTTGCCGCTCGCCGGCCCGGCCTTCGCCCAGGCCTATCCCACCCGCCCGCTGCGCCTGATCGTGGGCTTCGGCGCCGGCGGCATCAGTGACCTGGTGGCCCGCCTGGTGGCGGAGGCCGCCGGCCAGGCCATCGGCCAGTCCATCATCGTGGAGAACCGCACGGGCGCCGGCGGCACCATCGCCGCCGAGGCCGCCGCCCGCGCCACGCCCGACGGCTACACCCTGCTGTTCGGCGGCCCGTCGCTGTTCGCCATCAACGCGGTGATGATGGGCGGTTCCGTCGCCGACACGGCGAAGGAACTGGCGCCGGTGCTGCCGCTCGCCTCCACCCCGCATGTGCTGGTGGTCCGCCCGCAGCTGGGCGTGACGGACCTTGCGGGCTTCGTGGCCCGCGCCCGTCAGCGCAATGGCGAGATGACCTGGAGCACGGCGGGGGTCGGCACCTCCCCTCACCAGACCATGGTGCTGCTGCAGTCCCTGTCCGGCGCGCGCTTCACGCCCGT
The DNA here is from genome assembly GCF_004005855.1 of Rhodovarius crocodyli. Lineage (GTDB taxonomy): Bacteria > Pseudomonadota > Alphaproteobacteria > Acetobacterales > Acetobacteraceae > Rhodovarius > Rhodovarius crocodyli. Next base: position 497,582 of record NZ_SACL01000003.1, on the reverse strand, counting down.
GCACTATCGCTCGGGCGCGGCCGGCGTGCAGGCGGTGCTGAGCGGCGAGGTGGACGTGACGGCCGAGGCCACGGCCGTGGTGGTCGAGCACATCCGCGCGGGCACGCTGGTGGGGCTGGTGGCTGCCGCGCCCGAACGCCTGGATCTGCTGCCCAACGTGCCGAGCAGCAAGGAAGCGGGGATGGCCGAGCTTGAGAACGGCTCGCTTTCCGCGCTGCTGGTGCCGCGCGCGACGCCCCAGCCCGTGCGCGACAAGCTGCGCGAGGCCTTCGGGACGGCGCTGGCCAGCGCCACGCTGCGGCAGCGACTGGCGCAGCAGGGCACCTTCGCGCTGGGGGGCGACGCGGCGGCACTGGAGGGGATGATCGCCACGGAAGTCGCGAAGTGGCGGCCGCTGCTGGCCGGGTTGGCGGGGTGAGTGCGGGGGCCGCCCCCCACCAGGGGGCTCTGCCCCCTGGACCCCCGCCAGGACCGTAGCGGCCCTGGACCCCGGGGAGTTGGCTCCAGACCCTGACAACGTTGAATAATATTATAAAAATGACGCCCCACCTGCGATGGTCGGGCGCCAAACTGATATCAGGTCCAGGAGATATTATCTCCTGGCGGGGGTGCCGGGGGCAGAGCCCCTGGCCCGGGGTGTCGGGGGCAACGCCCCTGACTATCTCACCGCGTCCTGGCCGGCGCCGAGGTCCCGCCGCCGCCGCCTGGCAGCGTGGCCCCCAATGCCGCTGCGGCGGCCAACGGCAGAATGGCCAACGGCACGGCCAGGCCGGTGCCGCCCAGCGAAAACCCTTCATCCTCGCTGAAGCGTCCGGCGCTGCGGCTTGTGCCGCGCCCCCAGGGTTCACCTTGGGCGGCGCTGGGCGCGCGGCGGGCGGTCGCGCGCGGCATCTGCCCCGCCCCGCGAGAGGGCACGACCACCCGGCTGCCTTCCGGCACCACCACGCGCGTCTGGGCGAAGGCCGGCTGCCAGCACAACCCCAGCGCGATCATCAGCACGGCCATACGACGCATACGGGTGGATAGCGCCGGAAAACCGCCCGGCGCAAGGATCAATCCAGCCTGATGCTTGCCACCCGGATCGCTTCGGCATAGCGCGCGGCATCGTCGCGCAGCAGCTTGGCCGCATCGGCCTCGCTGCCGCCGCCGGGAATGAAGCCCGCCGCTGCCACCCGGGCCCGCAGGCCGGGGTCGCCCAGGGCGCGGTTCACCGCCTGGTTCATGCGTGCCGTCACGGCATCGGGCGTGCCCGGCGGCGCGATCCACATGTACCAGACATTGCAGTTGAAGCCCGGAAAGCCGCTCTCGGCCACGGTCGGCAGGTCCGGCAGCCATTCCACGCGCTGGGGCATGGTGGTGGCCAGCGCCCGCAGCCGCCCGCCGCGGATATGCGGCAGATAGGTGGGCAGCGTGTCGAAGGCGATGTCGATACGCCCGCCCAGAAGCTCGTTCACCGCCTGGCCGGTGCCGCGGAAGGGCACATGCGTCATCTGCAGCCCGGCCTGGGCCGAGAGGATCTCCGCCGCCAGATGCTGCTGGCTGGCGACGCCCGAGGAGGAATAGTTCAGCTTGCCGGGGTTCGCCTTCGCGTGCGCCAGGAACTCCTGGAAGGTATTGGCGGGGGAGGAATTGGGCACCACCGCCACCAGCGGCACCGTGCCGCACAGCACCACCGGCTTCTGGTCGCGGATGATGTCGAAGGGCGGCGGGTTCATGTGCGGCGGCACCACCGCGCTGGCGCTGACGGTGGTCATCAGCATGGTATAGCCATCGGGCCGGGCGCGGGCGCAGGCGGCGGCGGCCAGCGTGCCGCTCGCACCGGGCCGGTTCTCGATCGCGATGGGCTGGCCCAGATCCTCCTGCAGGGCGGGTTGCAGGGCGCGGGCGATGATGTCGGTGCCGCCGCCGGGCGCGAAGCCCACCAGCAGGTTCACGGGGCGCTGCGGCCAAGTGTCGGCCCGGGCGATCGAGGGGCGGGAAATGAAGGGGGTAGCCGCCAGCGGCACGGCCAGCGCGGCGCGTCTCGTGATCATGTTTCCTCCGAACGGACCTTGGCGGCCCTTATCGTGAGGAAGTGTTGCGCCTCCATGTCATCACGTAAAGGCGCAGCTTTGTGCGATGCGCAGCGTTCACCACTGGCGTATCCTGGGATGTCAGGAGGATTACTCATGAGGCCCGTCACCCGTCTCGCGGCAGTCGCTGCCGTGCTCCTTCCCGCAGCCTGTGCCGCTCCGCCGCCGCCAAGCGGGCCCAGCATCGTCGCCCTGCCCCAGTCAGGCAGCGACCTCGCACGCTTCCAGCGTGAGGACATCGGCTGCCGGGGCACCGCCTCGGCCGCGATCTCGGCCTCGGCGCCCGCGCCCGGCACGCAGATCAACCCGGTGGCGCCGCCCCCGGCGCAGAGCCCCTATGCCATGCAGCGCAACTACGACATCGCCTATGCCCAGTGCATGACGGCGGCCGGCCACCAGATCCAGCAGCGGCCCACCGCCTATGGCTACGGCTATGGCTACGCGCCGCCCGTGGTGGTGCAGCCGGCGCCCGTCTATGGCGGCTGGTGGGGTGTCGGGGTGGGCTTCGGCCCGCGCTACATCTGGTGAGGTAGGGCTTCCTTGTCCTTGTAGTTGCACCAGGTATTCGCGGTGCAGCGCCAGCATTCCGGGCGGCGCGCCTTGCACACGTATCGCCCGTGCAGGATCAGCCAATGATGCGCATCCCGCAGCAGTTCAGGCGGGATGCGGCGGATCAGCCCGTCCTCCACTTCCCGCACGTTCTTGCCCGGTGCCAGCCCCGTGCGGTTGCCGATGCGGAAGATGTGCGTGTCCACCGCCATGGTGGACTGCCCGAAGGCCACGTTCAGCACCACGTTCGCGGTCTTGCGGCCCACGCCCGGCAGGGCTTCCAGCGCCTCGCGGTCCTCGGGCACCTGGCTGTCGTGCTTCTCGACCAGCTGGGCGGCCAGGGCCGCCACGTTCTTCGCCTTGGCCTGCCACAGCCCGATGGTGCGGATGTACTTCCCGATGCCCTCCGCACCCAGCGCGGCCATGGCGGCGGGCGTGGGCGCGGCCCGGAACAGGCCGGGCGTCACCTTGTTCACCGCCGCATCCGTGGTCTGCGCCGACATCACCACCGCGACGAGCAGCGAGAAACTGTCGGTATAGAGCAGCTCGGTCTCGGGCGCCGGGTTGGCCTGGGCCAGCGCGCGGACGAAATGGCCCACCTGTTCGCGGCTCATGGCGCGTGCCCGGCGGGGCGCTTCGGCGGTGCCGTGCAGGGGCGGCTTTTTCGGGGTTGCGCGCGGCATTCTGTGACGCATCTTTCAGGGAACGATGTCCGATAGCGCGCCATCCCTGCTGTTTGAAGCCGTCACCTCGCCGCCGCAGAGCCTGAACCGACAGGGCCAGCGGCTGGTGCTGGGGCTGCTCGGCGCGGGCATCGGCATCTCGACGCTGCTGTTCACCATCATCGGTGCCTGGCCGGTCATCGGCTTCATGGGGATGGAGGCGGGGCTGGTGGTGATGCTGTTCGCCCTGCACCGCCGCCACGCCGCCCGCGCCCAGGAACGCATCGCCCTGACCGAGGCCAGCCTGTGCGTGCGGCACACCGATGCCCATGGCCGCGTGACGGAGGCAGCCTTCGCCCCCTATTGGGCCCGGGTGCGGCTGGAGGCCGGGCCGAGCCCGCGGCTGTTCATCCAGGAACGCCGCCGCCGGCTCGAGATCGGCCGCTTCCTGGGCGGGGAGGACAAGCGCGACCTGGCCGAGGCGCTGAATGCGGCGCTCGGGCGCTATCGCGACCCGCGCTTCGACAACCCGCAGCTGCGTTAGCCCAGAAGGCGGGCAATTCCATGCTGCATCGCGAGACTGGGTGAGATTTCTCGCCTCGCGGCCACCTTACCTGCGTGTCATCCTGCCCCGGTCACGGAATGAGGAGCAGCGACATGGATCGCCGCAGCATGTTCAAGGCCACCGGTGCCGCGGCACTGGGCAGCGCCGCCGCCGCACCCGCCCTGGCCCAGGGCAACCGCACCCTGCGCTTCATCGCCCAGATCGACCTGACCTTCCTCGATCCGCATTTCTCCACGGCCAATATCAGCCGCAACCATGCCTACATGGTCTACGACACGCTGTTCGGGCTGGACGAGAACTACAACGCGAAGCCCCAGATGCTGGAAGGCTTCACTACCAGCAGCGACGGCAAGCAGTGGGACCTGAAGCTGCGCGAGAACCTGTGGTTCCATGACGGCGAGCCGGTGCGCGCGAAGGATTGCGTGGCCAGCCTCAAGCGATGGGCGGTGCGCGATGCCTTCGGCGGCGCGCTGATGCGCAGCACGGATGAGCTGAGCGCGGTGGACGACCGCACCATCCGCTTCAAGATGAAGCGCCCCTTCCCCCTGCTGCCGGATGCGCTGGGCAAGTTCGTCGCCATGATGCCCGCCATCATGCCGGAGCGCCTGGCCAATACCGACCCCAACACCCAGGTCACCGAGATCATCGGCAGCGGCCCCTTCCGCTACATCGCGAATGAGCGGCTGCAGGGCGCGCGCAACGTCTACCAGAAATTCGACCGCTATGTGCCGCGCGCCGATGGCCCCGCCATCGGCACCGCCGGGCCCAAGGTGGTGCATTTCGACCGCGTGGTGTGGTCCACCATCCCCGATGCCTCGACCGCCGCCGGCGCGTTGATCAACAACGAGCAGGACTGGTGGGAATATGTCTCCCACGACCTGTCGCCCATGGTGCGCCGCGCGCGTGGCATCACGATGCGCGTGCAGGATGAGGTGGGCACGCTCGGCATGCTGCGCCCCAACTTCCTGCAGCCGCCCTTCGACAACCCCGCCATCCGCAAGGTGGTGATGAAGGCCATCGACCAGACCGCCTGCATGCAGGCCATCGTGGGCGACGACCGCAGCATGTACCACACGCCGCTGGGCTTCTTCTGCCCCGGCACGCCCATGGCGACCGAGGTGGGGCTGGAGCCGCTGAAGGGCCCGCGCGACTACGAGGCGCTGAAGCAGGAGCTGATCGCCGCCGGCTACAAGGGTGAGCGCGTGGTGATGATGGTCGCCTCCGACTACCTGACCATGAAGCTGCAGGGCGATGTGGTGGCCGATTCGCTGAAGCGCATCGGCATGAACGTGGATTACCTGGTGACCGACTGGGGCAGCATGCTGCAGCGGCGCACCAACCGCGGCCCGGTGGATCGCGGCGGCTGGAGCTGCTTCATCACCACCTGGACCGGCACGGACTGGGTGAGCCCGGCCGTGCATATCAGCATCCGCGGGCGGGGTGAGGCCGGGTATCCCGGCTGGAACAACAACCCGCGGCTTGAGGAGCTGTACAATGCCTGGATGGACGCGCCGGACCTGCCGACGCGCCAGGCGATCTGCCGCGACATCCAGCTGGCCTGCATGGACGAGTGCACCTATTACCCGCTCGGCCAGTACAAGCAGGCCTCGGCCTGGCGCGGCCTGCGCGACGTGCAGCCGGGCTTCAGCAAGTTCTGGGGCGTGCGCCCGGCGTAACACGCCAGGACAGGGGCAAGGGGCGCGCCCCTTGCCTCAGCCGTTGCTGAGCCTGGACAAGGCGGTTTTCCGCGTGGCCTCCAGGTGCAGCACGGTGGCTTCCTCGGCCGCCTGGCCGTCGCCCGCCTCGATGGCCTGCAGGATCATCTCGTGTTCCTTCAGCGTCTGCCGCGTGCGCTCCATCGGCACATGCGAGTAGTACCACTGCAGCCGCACCTCGATGTCACCGATGATCTTGGCCGCATAGGCATTGCCCGCGGCCTCCGCGCAGGCCGCGTGGAACGCCTGGTTGCTCGCCGCCAGATCCATCGAGCTCTCGCGCTTCAGCGCCTCCAGGCTCTGCTTCATGCTGGCACGGATCTTGGCCAGATGCGCCGGCGTCCGGCGCTCCGCCGCCAGCCGCGCCAGGCGCGGTTCCATGATGAAGCGCGTCTCGTACAGGTTGCTCAGCTCCTCGGCCGTGTGCTCCTGCACATACACCCCCCGGCGCGGGCGGATGTTGATCCAGCCATTCGCCTCCAGCGAGCGCAGCGCCTCACGCACCGGGATCTTGCTTACCTCGAAATGCGCCGCGATCTCGTCGGGCTGGATGCGGTCGCCAGGGCGGAAACGCCCCTCGATGATCGCACGCGACAGGATCGCGTAGAGCTGGTCCGGGAGGTTGTCGCTGCCGCGGATCGTGGGAAGGTTCAGCGGCAGGGACATCGGGGGCGCTTTCAGATCCGGTGGGGCGTGCGGTGCGTTATACCCGTATAGATATAGCGTTCAAGTATACGGTATCACGGATTCGCACCGCGCCGCAGCAGGGGGGACCGGCGCCTCAGATGCCGGCCATCAGGCTGCCCCAGGCGGCCCCCGGGCGCTCCGCCACGCCAGCTGCCTCCAACCCCGCCAGCACGCCCAGCGCCGTCGCATCCCAGAACGGGATGCCGGTCTCGGCCTCGATCTGCGCCGCCACCGGGGCCGCGGCGTAATTGGTGCACCAGGCCAGCAGCAGGTCGGGCTTGCCCGCCGCCACCTCCCGCGCCTGTTCCGCGATGCGCGCGAAGGGCACCGAGGCGTAGGAGAGGTTGTCGGTCATGCCCAGCATGCTCTCGCCCGCCACTTCCCAGCCCTCGGCCGCGAAGCCGGCATGCAGCCGCGCCTGATAGGCGGCCGTATAGGGCGTGACGAGCCCGATGCGGCGAAAGCCGTGCTTCTGCATCATCCGCCGCAGCATCAGCCCCGAGGTATCGGCCGGGATGCCGGTGCCCAGCCGCAGGCTGATCGCCAGCGCCTCGTCATGATGCAGGCCGATGGCGCCGCCCTTGCTGCCGTTCCAGATGATCGCGGCGGGCTTGGCATGGGACAGCAGGCGCGCGGCGTCGCCCATCCCCGCCTCGTCATAGCTGTCCGGGAACAGGTCCGTCGTGCCGTGCACCGGCAGGCGGCTGAACAGCGGCGCCACCCCAGGCAGGTCGCGCAGCATCGCGATCGTCGTGCGCTCCACCACCGTGTTGCCGGAGGGGGTGATGGTGGCGATCGCCACCGGGCTTTCGTGCATCAGCATCCGCGCATCGTGCCCAGCCCACCGCCCTTCCGCCAGGGGCTTGTGCGGGTGCAGTATGGGAGCATGGAACAACGCGGTTACGCGCTGGTGCTCGGCGCCGGCATCATCGGCCTTTCCACCGCCTGGGCGCTGCAGCGGCGCGGCTGGACGGTGCGCGTGGTGGACCAGGCGACACCCCCCAACCCGGCCGGCGCCTCGGTGGACCATCACCGGCTGATCCGCCACGCCTATGGCGCCCAGCAGGGCTACATGCGGATGGTGGACGACGCCTATGCCGCCTGGGACCGCGTCTGGGCCGATCTGGGTGAGGCGCATTACGAGGAAACCGGTGTGCTGGCCCTCGACGAGGGCGGCGGCGCCTGGCTGCCCGCCAGCCGCGAGGCCATGCGCGGCCATGGCCTGGCGATGGATGAGCTGACCCCGGACCAGGTGGCCGGGCGCTTCCCCTTCTTCACCGGCCAGGGCGTGGCCGAGGCCTTCTTCGCGCCGCGCGGCGGGGTGCTGCTGGCGGAACCCATCGTGGCCGGGCTGGCGGATCACCTGGCCCGCCGGGGCGTGGAGTTCATCCGCGCCACCGTGACCGATGTGCGTGAGCGCCGCCTGACGCTGGCCGACGGCACGGCGCTGACGGCCGACAAGGTGATCGTCTGCGCCGGCCCCTGGGCGCCGCGGCTGCTGCCGGGGCTGAAGGGGCGCGTCACCGCCTCCCGCCAGATCATCGTGCGGCTGGAAGCGCCCGCCGAGCTGGCCGAGGCCTGGGCCCGCGCGCCCATGCTGCTCGACCTCGCGCATGAGGGCGGCTTCTACATGGTGCCGCCCGTGCGCGGCACGCCCATCAAGGTGGGCGACCACAGCTTCTCCCTGACCGGGGATGCCGAGGACGACCGCAACGCGTCCTCGCAGGAGGCGGAGACGATCCTGGCACTCGCCGCCCGGCGCATTCCGGGGCTGGACCGCTACCGCCGCCTCGGCGCGCGGGCCTGCTACTACGATGTGGAACCCGCCGAGGAATTCCTGGCCGAGACCGTGGCCCCCGGCACGCTGGTGCTCTCGGGCTTCTCCGGCCACGGCTTCAAGTTCGGCCCGGTGCTGGGTGAGGCGGTGGCGAATGCGCTGGGCGACACGGCGCTGATGCCCTATCTGCCCGGATGGGCAGCGGGCCGAGAGAGCGCCGCGCCGGGACTGCTTCGCGCCGACTGAGGGAGACACACATGACCACCACCCAGGCCCAGGATCTGATCTTCGCGCTCAACCGGCTGGTGGACCTGCCGGCCCGCAGCGGCGGCGCGCTGGACGCGGACAGCATCGCCGCCATCCTGACCGAATGCGAGACGCTCTGCGCCGAGGTGCTGGCCCCCAACGCCCAGAAGGCCGACCATGAGGGCGCGCGGCTGGAAAACGGCAAGGTGCGCTGTGCCGAGCCCTATCACGCGGCCTATCAGGCCTGGCGCGACGGCGGCTGGCAGTCCCTGCCCGCGCCCGAGGAACATGGCGGCCAGGGCCTGCCCTTCGTGCTGTGGTGCGCGATCGTGGAGATGGTGAGCGCCGCCGACATGGCCTTCGGCCTGTGCCCGGTGCTGACCGCCGGCGCCATCGAGGCCATCGAGAAGCACGCCACCCATGCCCAGAAGGACGCCTGGCTGCCACACCTGACCAGCGGCGAATGGACCGGCACCATGTGCCTGACCGAGCCGCAATCGGGCAGCGACCTGTCCACCATCCGCACCCGCGCGGAGCCGCTGGGCGAGGGGCTGTACGCGCTGCATGGCCAGAAGATCTTCATCACCTATGGCGACCAGGACCTGACGGAGAACTCCCTGCACCTGGTGCTGGCGCGCCTGCCCGGCGCGCCCGAGGGCTCACGCGGGATTTCCCTGTTCGCAGCCCGGCGCGTGAAGCCCGACGGCACGATGAACGGCGTCCGCTGCGGCGGGCTGGAACGCAAGATGGGCATCCATGCCAGCCCCACCTGCGTGATGCTGTTCGAGGGCGCGGAGGCCGAGCTGGTGGGCGAGCCCCATCGCGGCCTGCCGGCCATGTTCGCCATGATGAACAACGCCCGCGTCTCGGTGGGCATCCAGGGGGTGGGCCAGGGCGCGAAGGCGCTGGCGCTGGCGGAGGCCTATGCCCAGATGCGCGAGCAGGGCGGCCAGCCCATCGCCCGCCACCCCGATGTGGCCCGCATGCTGGCGGAGATGCGCTCCATCACGCTGGCCATGCGGCTGCTGGCGATGGAGGCGGCGGCCGGCGATGCGACCCGCCTGGCGCTGCTGACGCCCATCGTGAAGGCCTGGTCCACCGATCGCGGCGTGGAGGTCGCGAGCCTGGGCGTGCAGGTGCATGGCGGCATGGGCTTCGTCGAGGATGCCGGCGCCGCCCAGGTGCTGCGGGATGCCCGCATCGCGCCCATCTATGAGGGCACGAACGGCATCCAGGCGCTGGACCTGGTGCACCGCAAGCTGCGGGCCGACCAGGGTGCGGCGATGCTGGCCCTGCTGGCCTCGGCCCAGGGCGCGCACCCCCTGCTGGACGCGGCGCTGGTGCCCTTCACCGAGGCCACCCGCGCCCTGTTGACCGCCACGCCGGACGAGGCCGCCGCCGGTGCCAGCGCCTATCTGGAGGCCGCGGGCTGGGTGCTGGGCGGATGGATGCTGGCCCGCGCGGCCGCGCTGGAGGCAGGCTACGCCCCGCTGTGCGAATTCTATCTGCGGCGGCTGCTGCCGCGGGCCGGCGCCGCGCTGGCACAGCTGAAGGAGACGGAGGCGCTGCTGGCCCTGATGGCCGCCTGAGTTTTCCCGACCTTTCAGCTCTGGATTTTTCTTTCCAAAATGTCATCTGACGTTGCGGGAATCTCCCGCATCGTCCATTCGAGGGATCGAGATGAACGCCCCGCTCGCCGCCCCTGCCCTGCTACGGCCGCCCGCCCATGTGGCGATCATCGGCGCAGGGCCCGGCGGGCTGGCGGCGGCGATGCTGCTGGCCGCACGCGGGCTGAAGGTCTCGGTCCATGAGAAGGACGCGGTGGTGGGCGGGCGCACCCGCACCATGGAGGCGCCGGGCGGCTATCGCTTCGACCTCGGCCCCACCTTCTTCCTGTATCCGCGCATCATCCGCGAGATCTTCGCCCAATGCGGCGCGGATCTGGACCGCGAGGTGGAGATGCGCCGCCTCGACCCGCAATACCGGCTGATCTTCGAGACCGACGGCGCGCCGCAGGTGCTGGACGCGACGCCGGACGCGGCGGCGATGCACGCGGCCATCGCGCGCATCGCGCCTGGGGATGCCGCGGGCTTCGCGCGGTTCATGGCGGAAAACCGCGCCAAGCTGGCGGCCTTCCGGCCCATCCTGGAAAACGCGATCCTCTCGCCGTCGGACCTGTTCGCCCTGCCGATGCTGAAGGCGCTGCCGCATCTGCGCCCGCATCTGAGCGTGGAAGCCGATCTGAGGCGCTATTTCCACGACCCGCGCATCCGCCTCGCCTTCTCCTTCCAGGCCAAATACCTGGGGATGAGCCCGTTCCGCTGCCCCTCGCTGTTCACCATCCTGTCCTTCCTGGAATACGAGCACGGGGTGTTCCACGTCGCGGGCGGGCTGGGCGGCGTGTCGCGCGCCATGGCGCGGGTGGCGGAAAGGCTCGGCGCGCGCATCCATCTGGGCTGCCCTGTGGAGCGCGTGAGCTTCTCCGGCGGCCGCGCCGACGGGGTGGTGGCGGGGGGCAGGCACATCGCGGCCGACGCGGTGGTGATGAACGCCGATTTCGCCCATGCCATGCCGCGGCTGGTGCCCGAGGCCCGGCGCCGCCGCTGGCCCGATGCCCGCATCAAGGCGGCGCGCTATTCCTGCTCCACCTTCATGCTGTACCTGGGCATCGAGGGCGAATGCCCCGGCCTCGCGCACCACAATGTGCTGATGTCGCGCGAATACACCGCGAACCTGGCGCAGATCGAACGCGGCGAGATACCGGACACGCCCAGCCTGTACCTGCATCACCCGGGCGCCACCGACCCCGGCATGGCGCCGCCCGGCCACAGCGCGCTGTATGCGCTGGCGCCGGTGCCGAACCTGCTGGGCGGCACCGACTGGCAGCGCGACCTGCCCGCCTTCCGGGAGACGGTGCTGGACCGGCTGGAGGGCCTCGGCATTCCCGACCTGCGCCGCCGCATCCGGTATGAGCGCGTGGTGACGCCCCGGGATTGGCAGGATGAGTTCGCCGTGGGGCATGGCGCCACCTTCAACCTAGCGCATGATTTCGGGCAGATGCTGCACCGCCGCCCCGGCAACCGCTTCCAGGATTGCGAGGGGCTGTATCTGGTGGGCGGCGGCACCCATCCCGGCAGCGGCCTGCCCGTGATCTACGAGGGCGCGCGGATCACGAGCAAGCTGTTGCTGCGGGATCTGGGCATCACCGAGGCCGCGCAGGGCCTGACGGTGGCATTCTAGTTCTAGACCAAGGATCAGGCATGGCCTCGCATGTGGTGGTGATCGGTTCGGGCCTGGGTGGCCTGTCGGCGGCGGCGGTGGCGCGCGCGCGCGGCCATCGGGTCACGCTGCTGGAGAGGAACCCCTGGCTGGGCGGCAAGGCGGCGGTGCTGGACCTGCCGACGCCCATGGGCAATTTCCGCTTCGACATGGGCCCCACCATCCTGACGGTGCCCCGCGTCCTGCGCCGCATCTTCGCCGAGGCCGGCCGCGCGCTGGACCAGCATGTGCCCATCCTGAAGCTGGAGCCGCAATGGCGCTGCTTCTTCGAGGACGGCACCCGCGCCGACCTGATGGGCGAGCTGGATGCCATGCTGGCCGAGATCGAGCGCGTCGCCCCCGGCCGCAAGCTGGGCGAGGGCTACCAGCGCTTCCAGAAGGTGGCCCGCCACCTGCACGACGTCTCGGAGAAGTTCTTCTTCTGGCGCCCGGTCGAGGGCATCGCCGACACCATGAACGTGGCCGACAACTTCAAGCCCGAGGTGCTGAAGGATGTCATGGCCCTGCGCATGGGCCAGTCGGCGGCGGGCGTCATCCGCAAGCATGTGCCGGATGCCAACCTGGCGCAGATGCTGGACCACTACATGCAGTATGTCGGCAGCAACCCCTATGCCGCGCCCGCCGTGCTGTGCGCGATCGGGGACATGCAGTCGGCGGAGGGCGTCTGGTACCCCAAGGGCGGCACCCGCGCCGTGGCCGAGGGGCTGGCGAAGCTGGCCGGCGAGCTGGGCGCCGAGCTGCGCACCAATGCGGAGGTCACGGGCCTCGACATCCGTGACGGCGTGGTGCGCGGTGTGCTGCTGGCCGATGGCGAGCGCATCGCCTGCGATGCCGTCATCTCCAACATGGATTCGATCCGCACCTATACGGAGCTGGTGGGCGGCCGCGTGGGCGATGCCTATGCCCATAAGGGCTTCGAGGCGGCATGCAGCGGCGTGGTGCTCTATCTGGCGCTGAACAAGCGGTACGAGCATCTGGCGCACCATGACTTCGTCTTCTCCCGCGATCCGGAGGAGGAGTTCGACGCCATCTACAAGCGCGGCGAGCCGGCGCCGGACCCGACCGCCTATCTGGCCGCCACCAGCTTCAGCGACCCCACCGCCGCGCCCGAGGGTGCGGAGGCGCTGTATGTGCTGGTCCACACCCCCTGGCTGCGCCCGCACCATGACTGGAAGCGCATGCTGCCGGCCTATCGCCAGGTGATCCTGGACAAGCTGAAGCGCACGGCGGGGCTGACCGACATCGAGGACCGCATCATCGCCGAGGCGCATCTGACGCCGCAGGACATCCATGAGCGCTACAAGGTGCTGAACGGTGCCATCTATGGCCTCGCCAGCCACGGCACCTTCACCGGCGCCTTCAAGCCCGGCAACCGCTCACGCGATATCCGGGGCCTGTACCTGTGCGGCGGCGCGGCCCACCCCGGCCCCGGCATGCCGATGGTGATGATGAGCGGCTGGATCGCCGCCGATGCGCTGGACCAGGACCTGGGCGGGCGCGGCATGGATGAGGCCGCGCGCATCGCCGGCAGCCGCGAGACGGCGCTGGGATGACACCCGGCTGTCCTCTCGCGCTGCGCTCCCCGAAGATGGTGCGCTTCTTCGAGATCGCCTTCACCCGCCGCTTCACGCAGTCCATGACGGCGCTGCGGCTGGCTCAATGGGGCATGCCGCAGGTGCCCGAGGGCCGCCCCCTGGTGGTTCTGGCCAGCCATGCCGGCTGGTGGGACGGGGTGATGTTCATGCTGCTGCACCGGCGCCTGATGCCGGGGCGGCCCTGCTTCTCGCCGATGGATGCGGCGGCGCTGGGCCGCTACGGCTTCATGCGGCGCATCGGCGTGTTCGGGGTGGAACAGCACAGCCCGCGCGGCGCCGCGCAATTCCTGCGCGCCGCGGAAACCATCCTGGCCGATCCCTGGAACATGCTCTGGATCAACGCCCCCGGCCGCTTCGCGGACCCGCGCGAGCGGCCGCTTCCCCTCGCCCCCGGCGTGATCCGCCTGGCCGAGATCGCGCCCGATGCGGTGTTCCTGCCGCTGGCCATGGAATACCCGTTCTGGAGCGAGGCACACCCCGAGGCCCTGGCGGCCTTCGGCCCGCCCATCGAGGCATCGGCCCTGCTGACCCATGACCGGGACAGCCGGGCGCGGCTGATGAGCGCCGCCCTGGCCGAGACGATGGACCGGCTGGCGAACGACGCCATCAGCCGCGATCCGGCCCGCTTCGACACGCTGCTGCAAGGCCGTGCGGGCATGGGCGGGGTCTATGGCGGGTGGCAGTATCTGCGGGCGCTGCTGCGGGGCGAGAAGCACGACCCGCGCCACGGGCGGCGCTGATGGGCTGGCTGGCGCTGGGGCTTGCGCTGCTGCCGGCCCTGCTGGGGGCGGCCAACCTGTGGTTCCAGCCCCGCGCCCGTGGTACGGCGCGGCGCGGCACGCTCGTCTCCATCCTGATCCCTGCCCGCAACGAGGCCGCCCATATCGGCGATTGCCTGGCCGCCGCCGCCGGAAGCCGGAACGTGGATATCGAGATCCTGGTGATGGACGACGCCAGCACCGACGGCACCGCAGGGATCGTGGCGCGCCATCCGCAGGTACGGCTGCTGCGCGCCCCCGCGCTGCCGGCGGGCTGGACCGGCAAGGTGCATGCCTGCGCGCGCCTGGCCGAGGCCGCGCGCGGCGACTGGCTGCTGTTCGTCGATGCCGATGTGCGGCTGGCGCCAGACGCCGCCGCCACCCTGGCGGCCCATGCGGCGGAACGGCGCCTGGCCCTGGTCAGCGGCGTGCCGCGCCAGCGCATCGGCAGCTGGGGTGAGGCCCTGACCGTGCCCTTCATCAATGTCCTGATGCTGGGCTACCTGCCCTTCGGCGGGCGCGGGCGGATGCGCCGGCCGGGCTTCGCGGCCGCCTGCGGGCAGTTGCTGATGCTCGATGCCGCATCCTATCGCGCCGTAGGCGGCCATGGCGCCATCCGCGCCGTGCTGCATGACGGCCTGGCGCTGGCGCGGCTGCTGCGCGCGCGCGGCCATCGGACGGAGGTGGTGGACGGCGCGCCGCTGGCTTCCTGCCGCATGTATCGCGGCTTCGCGGAGGCCTGGGCCGGCTTCGCCAAGAACGCGCATGAGGGGATGGCGACACCGGCCGGCCTTCCGGTCTGGACCCTGCTGCTGGCCGGCGGGCACCTGCTGCCCTGGGCGCTGCTGCCCGATCCGCGCGCCGTCGCGGCGCTGGCGCTGGGCTTCGCCATCCGCGCCGCCATCGCCGCCAGGGCGCGGGAACCGCTCTGGACGGTGGCGCTGCACCCGTTTTCCGTGCTCGTCGCGCTGGCGATCCAGTGGCAGGCGCTGATTCGTGCGCTGATGGGCCGCCGGGCGGGCTGGAAAGGTCGCGAATATCCCGTCACAACGGCGGAATGACGGCAGACTCGCTCGCGGTGTCAGAAACGCCCACCCGGGACCATGACACGGAAAACTTCCCCACCGCCTCGCTGATGCTGGCGCCGGCGGTGCGCGGGAAGGTCATGGCCTTCTACCGCTTCGTCCGCGTGGCCGACGACATCGCCGACAGCCCCGACCTGCCGCCCGAGGAAAAGCTGCGGCGGCTGGATGCCATGGGCGCGGCGCTCGCGGACCCCGCGACCACCCTGCGTGAGGCCGCGGGCATGCACCGCGCGGGCGTGGGCACCGAGGAAGCCGCCCTGATGCTGGAGGCCTTCCGCCAGGATTCCGTCCAGGCCCGCTATGCCGATTGGGCGGCGCTGGAACATTACTGCGCCCGCAGCGCCAGCCCGGTGGGCCGCATGCTGCTGCGCCTGCACGGCACCACGGCGCCCGAGGCCATCGCGGCCTCCGACGGGCTGTGCACCGCGCTGCAGATCCTGAACCACCTGCAGGACCTGGTGCCCGACCGCGACCGCCTCTCGCGCATCTACATGCCCGAGAGCTGGATGGCGATCGCGGGCGGCGAGGCCGCCTTCTTCGACCCCGCCAATCCGATGCGCCGCGCCATTCTGGACGCGGCGCTGGACCGGGTGGAGGAGGAGCTGGACCGCGCCCACGCCCTGCCGCGCCTCGTCGCCTCCCGCCGGCTGGCCATGCAGTCCAAGGTGACGATCGACCTGGCGCGCCGCCTGCTGGCCAGGCTGCGCGCGGCCGACCCCGTGCTGGGGCGCGTGGCGCTGGGCAAGCTGGATTTCGCCCGCGCCCTGCTGGGGGCGCCCTTCATGCCGGCCACCGATGCCTCGCTGGTCGCGGGGCGGGTGGCGCGCGCCGGTTCCTCCTTCGCGCGCGGCATGAAGGCGCTGTCGGGTGAGCGCCGCCGCGCGCTGTGGGGCGTCTATGCCTTCTGCCGCGCGGTGGACGACATCGCGGATGGCGAGATGCCCGAGGCCGAGAAGCGCCGCTTCCTGGCCGACTGGCGCGCCAAGCTGGACCGCCCCGACTGCGTGCTGTCGCGTGAGCTGGCCTTCGCCTGCCAGGCCTTCGCCATCCCGCGTGAGGAATGCGAGGCGATGATCGCCGGCATGGAAACCGATGCAGGCGACCGCGTGCGCATCGCCGATGAGGGCGAGCTGGCGCTGTATTGCCGCCGCGTGGCGGGCAGCGTGGGCGCCATGGCCGTGCGCATCTTCGGCGCCACCAACGCCGAGGGCTGGGGCCTGGACCTCGGCCACACCTTCCAGCTGACCAACATCCTGCGCGACGTGGATGAGGATGCGGAGCGCGAGCGGGTCTATATCCCGCTCTCCCTGCTCGCGGCCGAGGGCATCCCGGACGGGCCCGCGAAGGAGATGGTGGCCCACCCCCGCTTCGCCGCCATCTGCGCCCGGCTTGCACGCGATGCCGAGGCCGGCTTCGCCACCGCCGCCGCCGAGATGGGCCGCTATGACGCCGAGGCCCTGCTGCCCGCCCGCGTCATGATGTGGGGCTATGGCCGCCTGTTCCAGCGGCTGCTGGCGCGCGGCTGGGAAGGCGCGCGCCCCCGCCCCCGCCTGACCAAGCGCGAGAAGCTGACCATGGCGCGGATGGCGCTGGGCTGGGGCCGATGACCGTCCATGTGATCGGGGCGGGCGTCGCGGGGCTCTCGGCCGCGCTGGCGCTGCTGGAAGCCGGGCGCCCGGTCGTGCTGCATGAATCGACCGCCGGCGCGGGCGGCCGCGCCCGCGCCCTGGCGGACGGCACCGACAACGGCACCCACGCCCTGGTCGGCGCCAATACCGCCGCGCTGGGGCTGCTGGAGAAGCTCGGCGTGCGGGAACGCTGGGTGGAGCCCGAGCCGGACGGCCTGCCCGTGCTGGATTGCGCGGACGGGCAGGCGCGGCTCATCTCGCTCTCGCCTTTCGGCTGGCTGCGGGCGGACCGGCGCCCGCCCGGCCTTTCCCTCGGCGCGCTGGCCGCCACGGCCGGCATGAGTTTCGGCCGTGACCGCCCGGTGGCCGAGGCCATGGCCGCCCACCCAGATTTCCATCGCGGCTTCATCGACCCGCTGGTGGTCGCGACCCTGAACACCCCCTCCACCGAGGCCTCCACCGCCCGGCTGGCCCAGGTGCTGCGGCGGCTGGGCGGGCCCGGCGCCACGCGGCTGTTCGTGGCCGAACGCGGCCTGGGCCCCGACCTGGTGCAGCCTGCCCTTTCGGCCATCCGGAAGCTGGGCGGCGAGGTCCGCTTCAATTCCCGCCTGCGCGGGCTGGAGATCACGGATGGCAGGCTCGTCGCGCTGGATGTGGGTGAGCGCATCCCGACCGAGGCTGCCGTGCTGGCCACGCCCCCTTGGGAATCCGCGCGCCTGCTGCCGGGGCTGGACGTGCCGGAGGCCCATGCGCCGATCGTGAACCTGCATTTCGCCCGTACTGGTGGCGGCCCCGTCCGCTTCATCGGCTTCCTGGGCGCCATGTGCCAATGGGTGCTGGTGCGGCCTTCGGGCGTGTCCGTCACCGTCTCGGCCGGCGACGCGGAGGCGCGCGAGGATGTGGACACCCTGGCCCCGCGCGCCTGGGGAGAGATCCTGCGCGCGGTGGCGGCCTTCGGCATTCCGGGCGAATGGCCGATCCGCACGCCGGAGTGCCGGGTGGTGAAGGAACGCCGCGCCACGCCGCGGCACCTGGTGGGCAAGCCGCTGGCGCCCGCGCGGCTGCCGCTGCCTAACCTGGCGCTGGCCGGGGATTGGAGCTGGCCCGATCTGCCGGCGACCATCGATGCCGCCGTGCGGTCCGGGCAGGCGGCGGCGAAGGCACTGGGCTGATTCGTCAGGAAACGAAGAACAGCCTCAGGGCATTCCCACCCACACGCGCCGGTCGGCCCGCCATGCGGGCGCCATCCAGGCCCTGGCCCGCACCGGGCCGCGCTCGGTCTCGACCGTGACGGGCACCAGCCGATAGGGCGGCCCCTCATACTCGTTCAGCCGCGCCAGCGTCTCGCCATCGGCCCGCAGCAGCGCTCCGCCCACGGCAGCCCCCTTGCGGCGCATCAGCGTCGGGAAGGGCGTGCCGCGCAGGAACACCCGCGCATAGCCGTGCAGCATGGCAGGGCGCAGGCCGCGCCACAGCCCGGCACGGCCCGATTCCCGGTCCAGCACATCGGGCCGCAGCAGCGTGCCGTACAGGAAGATCACTGGTTCCAATTATCCCGGACGGCTTCGATGAAATACTCGTAGTTGTCGGCGTTCACCGCGGCGTCGGCCGGGTTGGACTTGGCCAGCGCCATGGCGTTGCGCGGGGAATAGACGATGTCGCGCGTGCGGGCCGCCACATGCGTCACCTCATGGATGATCACACCCGCGCGGCTGTCGAAGCCCGTATCCTGCCCGTTGAAGAACAGGGTGCAGAAGCCCATCGCCGTGGTCTGCGTGCTGGCATAGGCGAAGCGCCCCTGCGGGCAGTTGTTCGGGTGGTTGCAGGCGATGCTGGCCGGCCGGCGCTCCCGCAGCCAATCGGCCGTCAGGCGCAGGGTGTTGCGCACCTGCTCATGCGGGGCAGTGCCGAAGAAGCGGCGGAACTGCGGCAGTTCCGGGTTCTGCTCCAGCTGGCGCAGCGACTCGGCCGTGATGCGGTGCGCCTCACGGAAGGAATTCTCGATCAGCTCGCGTTCCTGCGGCGTGCAGACGCCGGCCTGCTGCTCCGGCCCCGGCCCACCGGGCTGGCCGCCATACGGCACGCCGCCCGGCGGCGGCTTGCCCGGAAAGGGTACCACGCCCGAGTTCGGCGGCGGGGCATAGCCCGGAGGCTGCTGATAGCCGGGCGAAGGCCCGATCCCCGGCTTATAGCCCTGCGCGACGGCGCCGGTGGCCACCACCGCGCCCAGCGCCACACCCATCACCCAGCGAGCAACCATGAGCTTCCTCCATGCCTGTCCCGATCGCAGCAGCCGATCATGGCAAGCATGCGGCACAGGGCAAGCTGACGCACCCGCGCGCTTCACGAACGCGCGGGCGCGGCCAGGGTTCAGTGCCCGGCGTTTTCACCCGAGAAATCAGGCGCCTTGAGGCCGGAGGCCACGACCTGGGCGGCCAGGCTGGCCTTCAGCCGCTCCAGGCCTTCCTCGGTGCGGGCCTCGGCACGCGCCACCAGCACCGCCTGGGTGTTGGAGGCACGCAGCAGCCACCAGCCGTCGGCGGTCAGCACGCGCACGCCGTCCACGGCCTGCACCTCCGCACCCTCGGCGGCCAGGCGGGCGGCGACTTCCTTCACCACCTCGAACTTGCGGTCCTCGGAGCAGTCGAAGCGCAGCTCGGGCGTGTTCAGCACCTGGGGCAGGGCCTCGCGCATGTCGGCCAGGCTCTCGCTGCTGCGGCCCAGGATGCCGAGCAGGCGCACCGCCGAATACAGCGCGTCGTCGAAGCCGTACCACTTGTCGGCGAAGAAGGTGTGGCCCGACATCTCGCCCGCCAGCGGGCTGCCGGTCTCGGCCATCTTCTGCTTGATCAGGCTGTGGCCGGTCTTCCACATCAGCGGCGTGCCGCCGGCCTTCGCCACCTCGTCGAACAGCACCTGGCTGGCCTTCACGTCGGCGATGATGGTCGCACCCGGATGGTTCTTCAGCACATCGCGCGCCAGCACCACCAGCAGCTGGTCGCCGAACAGCATGTTGCCCTCGCCGTCGACCACGCCGATGCGGTCGGCGTCGCCGTCGAAGGCGATGCCGAGGTCGGAACCGGTTTCCTTCACCTTGGCGATGATCTGCGCCAGGTTCTTCAGCACCGTCGGGTCGGGGTGGTGGTTCGGGAAGTTGCCGTCGATCTCGGCGTTGATCACCACATGCGTGCCGGGCAGCGTCGCCGCCAGGCGCTCCGTGATGACGCCGCCCGAACCATTGCCCGGATCCCACACGACCTTCAGGCCGCGCTCACCGTCGTAGTCCTGCAGCATGCGCGCGACGTAGTCGGAGGAGACATCGACCTTCTCGAAGCTGCCCTTGGCTTCGGGCACCACGTCGCCGGCCGCCGCCATGGCGCCCAGCATCTGGATGTCCTTGCCGAAGAAGGGCTTCTTGCCGATCATCGACTTGAAGCCGTTGTAGTTGGGCGGGTTGTGGCTGCCGGTCACCATCACGGCGCCGTCGGCCTTCAGGTGATAGGCCGCGAAATACAGCATGGGGGTGGGGCCGCAGCCGATGCGGAACACCTTCAGCCCGCAGGCCATCAGCCCGTTGACCAGCGCCTCTTCCAGCATCGGAGAGGACAGGCGCCCGTCATAGCCGACCGCGACGGAGGAACCGCCGGCCCGGGCCACGACCGTGCCGAAGCAGCGGCCGATGGCGAAGGCGTCATCAGCCCCCAGGGTTTCCCCGATGATGCCGCGGATGTCGTATTCGCGCAGGCTGGTGGGGTGGAAGCTGTAGGTGAAGCCGCCCATTCAGGGTCTCCCGATGCTCTGGCAGAAAGATGCGGCGGGGCGCTGCCCCGCCGCGTCGCAGATGTGGTTCAGCTGTACTTGCCCAGGATGCCGCGCATGCCCTCGGCCAGTTCCGGGCGCTTCAGGGCGAAGGCGATCTGCGCCTCCAGGAAGCCCATCTTGTCGCCGCAGTCGAAGCGCTTGCCCTCATAGCGGACGCCATGGAAGGGCTGGGTGCCGATCAGCTTGGCCATGCTGTCGGTCAGCTGCACCTCGCCGCCGGCGCCCTTCTCCATCTTGGAGAGGTGGCCGATCACCTCGGGCATCAGCACATAGCGGCCGATGATGGTCAGGTTGGAGGGCGCCTGGTCGATCGGCGGCTTCTCCACGAGGCCCTTCACGGAAACCAAGCGGCCCATGTCCTTCTCGATGTCCAGCACGCCGTACTTGTTCACGCGCTCCATCGGCACTTCCTCGATGGCGACCACGTTGCCGCCGGTCTCGGCATAGGCATCGGCCAGCTGCTTGGTGCAGGACACCTCGCACTGCATCAGGTCATCCGGCAGCAGGATGGCGAACGGGTCGTCGCCGATGAAGCTGCGGGCGCACCAGATGGCATGGCCGAGGCCCATGGGCACCTGCTGGCGGGTGGTGATGATGGCGCCCGGCGGCAGGGCCTGGGCATGCAGCTCGGCCAGTTCCTTGTTCTTGCCGCGCTCGATGAGCGTCTTTTCCAGCTCATAGGCCACGTCGAAATGCTCGACGATCGCGGTCTTGCCGCGGCCGGTGACGAAGCAGAACTGCTCGATGCCAGCCGCGCGGGCTTCATCCACCGCGTACTGGATCAGCGGGCGGTCGACGACCGGCAGCATCTCCTTCGCCAGCGCCTTGGTGGCGGGAAGGAAGCGGGTGCCGAGACCGGCGACCGGCAGGACGGCTTTCTTGAGCGGCTTCACCATGGACCGTGCAACTCCAATGCGCTTGGCGTGGCCATGGTGTGCCACGGCCAACCCCTTGTTGTCACGGTGCGGATCGATGACGCAGCAGCAGGTCCCGCGCCGCATTCAGCCGGGCCGCCAGGGCCTCGTCCCCCCCATGGTCAGGGTGGGCGCGCAGCATGGCGCGGCGGTGCGCGGCCTTGATCTCGGCCTCCGTCGCGCCGGGGGAAAGGTTCAGCAGATCAAAAGCTTGTGCCTCGTCCAGCGGCGGGCCCGAGCGCCAGTCCGGATGCACTCGATCCAGCCATGCCTCGATCAATGGAACGCTTTCCGGGTCGGTCGTTTCGCAATCGGCCAGCAGCGCGCGCAGACCTTCCTCATCCAAACCCGACAAGTCACGACCGGCGAAACGGCCGCGCCGCACCCGCCCGCGCATCTCACCGGTCGTGAGGTCGAGCCGCATCTCCAGCGTCGCCGTCTCCACACCCGTTTCCTGCCCGCCCGCGCGGGAGAAGGCGGTGCGCGCCCGCCAACCCTGGAACCAGCGCCACAGCGCCGGCCCCACCAGGATCAGCGCGGAAAAGGCGGTGCCGCCGCGGCCGGCCAGCAGCATCAGCCCCAGCAGGGCCGCCCCCAGCACCGCCAGGAACCAGACCAGGGCGCGGCCGAGCTGGGCCGGGCTGGCCTGCACGAAGGCACGCAGGCCGAACCAGCCCAGGGCGAGCAGCGCGAATCCGCCCAGCAGCCAGGGCATCAGCGCGGCCCCGGCAGCTGCGCCAGCAGGCCGCGCGCCGTGCCGCCCGGCAGGGCGCCGAGCCCCGCCCTGCCCTTCGCCGCGAAGATCGCCACGGCCTTCAGCAGGTCCCTCAGCGCCCCGGCGCTGCCGCTGTCGAAGGGCATGAAGGCCCCGCCCGAGAGCTTCGCGATCTGGCGGAATCCCTCCGCGCTCACGCGCTCCCCACCCTCATGGAAGGCAAAGACAGGCGTGCCCGCGATGCCGAGCTGGCCCGCCAGATGGCAGATCGGGTCCAGCGCTTCCTCAAGCGCGTCGCCCACCAGCACCACGGCATGCACCCGCAGGCGGCGTGTCTCCTCCAGCGCATGGGTCAGCGCGCGCAGGATCTGCGTGTGGCCGCCCAGGCAGCGCACCCCGCCCATGCGCCTGGTCAATTCTTCGGCATCGGCCAGGAAGGGTGTCGCCGCGAATTCGGCATGGCCCCGGAAATAGGCCAGTTGCACCGACAGCCCGCCCAGACCGCCCACCGCCGCGAACATGCCCGCCATCAGTGAGCACGCGGTATCCCATGTCGGCTGGCGGCTGGCGGTCGCGTCCATCAGGAACAGCAGGCGCCCCGCGGGGATCGGCGCCGGGCGCGCCGACACCGCCCTTGCCTGGTTCAGGAAGGCCGCGACGGCGTTGTTGCCGGTCCGTGCCGGAAGCTCGCTCATCGTCATTAAATGGCCTCTGCTTGAGTGATGCGCCAGGGCTAACCAGATGGGAAGATGAAGAACACGTCATGGGAGACGCCCCCCGATGCAGATGCCCTTGCGCCGTACCGCGCTGACCCTCGTTCTGTGCGTATCCGCCATGCCCGCCTACGCGCAGGATCACCCGGCGGTACAGCGGCTGCGGGCCTTGCTCTCCGCCCAGGTCACGCTGAACTATCACGCGGCCTCTCCGGTCGAGGGCTCGCCCGACGCGGTCCGCCTGTCGGGCGTGACGCTGACGCGCGGCAACGAGACGATCAGCATGGCCTCCCTGCTGCTCGACCGGCTGACCGAGAACAGCGCGGCGCGGGTCGAGGCCGAGGGTGTCCAGGGCACGATGGACGGCACGCCGGTGCGCGTCGCGCGCTTCCAGATGGCGGGGCTGACCTATACGCCGACGCCGGCCTCGGCACCCGCCGTGCCGCCGCCCGCGCCGGTGGCCCCCGTGCCCCCGCCCGTCACGCGCCCGCAGGGGCAGCTGGTACCGCCCGGCTCACCGCCCATGGCGCCCAAGCCCGGCATGCCGGGCGCCCAGGCGCCCCTGGCCGGCCAGCCCGGCCTGCCCGGCAAGCCCGGCGCGCAGGCGCCGCGCCCCAATGTGCAGATCCCGCCCTCACCCAACCGTCCGGGCGGCATGGCGCATGCCGACAGGCCGATGCCCGACGCCTTCACCCTGGACAGCGCGCTGGTCGAGGGGTTCGAGGTGCAGGGCACGCCCCGCGTCTCCATCGCGCGCATGACGGTGCGCGACTATGGCATCGGGCGCCGCAGCACGACCCTGCTTGAGGGGCTGACCGTCGCCGGCATACCCGCGAGCCCCGTCAGCGACTTCGTGATGGCCCGCTTCACGGGCGAGGGGCTGGACCTGGCCGCCTGGCTCAATGCCGCCGCGCGCGATGCCTCGCCGCCCGGCCTGCCGGCCGGCCGCGCCAGCCTGAACGTCGAGGGGGTGGAGCTGTCCGCCACCGGTGCCCCGGTCGGCGGGCTGGAGCGCCTGTCGGTGGAGATCGCGACCGAGGCCGACCAGTCCGGCACCGGCTCCATCGGCCTGCGCGGGCTGAGGGTGCGCCAGCATCCGCTGACCGCCCCCTTCCTGACCATGCTGGACCTGCCGGGCATCGATGCCAGCCTGACGATGGACACGACCTATCGCGCGGCGGACGGGCATGTGGACATCCCGGCCCTTGCGATCGGGGTGCAGCAGCTGGGCGCGACCGCCCTGGCCCTGCGGCTGGACGGCTGGACGCCGGAAGCCGCCCGCAACCACGACCCCAGCCGCATGCGCCTGCTGGGCTTCCGCCTGCGCCAGGCCGATGACGGCATGTATGACCGCATCCTGCGCCAGCAGGCCCAGCGGGCGGGCATCACGGCGGACCAGATGCGCCAGCGCCACCTGCAGATGTCCCAGGCGGCACTCTCCGCGCCGCCGGGCACGCCGGAGCCGCCGGGCCTGGCCAGCCTGCGCGAGGCGGTGCTGCGCTTCGTGCGCGGAGAAGCCCGGACCATCGAGGTGATCGCCAATCCGCCCCAGCCGGTGCCGATGCAGCAGATGCAGGCGGCGGGGCCGCAGGGGGCGCCCGCCCTGGCGCAGCTGCTCGGCCTGTCCGGCAGCAACCCGTAAGGTGGACAGGGCGCCCGGCGGCAAGGCCGGGCGCCTCTCAGCGCCTCAGAGGGCGCGGAACCCGTATTCGCCCAGCGTCTTGAAGCCGATGCGGAACAGCAGCATCGTGCCGCCGGCATAGTTCTGCAGGGTCGTTGCATCCCGCGCATAGCGGCGGACGAAGCGGCCCTCGATGATGAAGCACTCATCCTCATACCCGGCCGAGCCCTGCACCAGGGCGGGCCGCCCCGTCTCCAGGTCGTAGCGGATCGAGGCGTTCACGCGCCATTGCACGCCGTTGGTCTGGCGCAGTGTGGCGGTCACGCCGCCCAGCACCTCGTTGCGGGTGCGCAGCGGCGTCAGGAAGGACTGCGGCGTGCTGTACAGATAGCCGCCATAGAAGCTGAGCGTATCGAGCGGGCCGACATTCCGCTGCGTGACATTGGCCGTGTAGTCGCTGAAGCGGTGCTGGCCCGTCTCGCCGTCGGCGCGCGCACGCGCGTGCAGGTCCAGCCAGCTGGTGGGCATGAAGGAGACCCGGCCCACCCAGTCGCTCCAGTTGCGCTCAAGGCCGGTGCCCTGCGCGAAGGTCGCATCGCGGTGCACGCGGAAGGACCGGCCGACGATGCCCTCAAGCTGCCCGCCATTGGGGAAGTTCCAGGCGCCGCGGATCGCGGCATCGACGCGGGTGCCGCCTTCCTGCCGGTCACGGCCGGTGAAGCGGTTCAGCGAGAACAGGTTGGCGTCGGTGAACTCGAAATCGACGCTGTCCTCGTTCGGCAGGTTGGACTGGCGGCCGGTGTTGGGGCCCGTCACGATCTGCACGCGCGGCTCGATGGTCTGCTGGCCCCAATTGCCGGCATCGCGCACCAGCGGCATGCGCCAGTCGATCGCGACGCGCATGTTGCCGGTGGCGTTGCCGCCATTGGCATGCGGCAGATAGATCGGCTCCAGCCCCTGCTTGTCAGCGTAATAGGCGCGGGCGTCGCCCTGCACGCGGAAGGTCCACTGGCTGCCCAGCGCGTCGGTCTCGCGCCGGTCCCAGCCGATGCGCGCGGTGGCGCGCTGCGACCAGGCGCCGGAGGAACGGGTGATGCCCAGCATGCCGACATCGCCGTACAGCTGGCCGCCGAAATAGCGCTGGCGCGGGTAGTATTCCGCGATGGCGTTGGGGCCGACCACCGGGAGGTTGTCGTAGTTGTCGCCGGTGCGCAGGCCCTGATAGACGCGGGCGTCGATGCGGGCATAGCCCTCGGTGCCCCAGAAGCCCTCGACGAAGGCCTGGCTGGTCAGCACGCGGCGGAAGTCGAAGCGATAGGTGCGCAGATACAGTTCGCTGGTCGCGCGGTTCACCTCGAAGCCGGTGCGCCAGTTCTCATCCAGGCTGAAGCGGCCGCGCGCATACAGGTGGCCCGAGAACTCCTCACGCCCGCGCGTGTCGGTGCCGTTGAAATAGCCGGCGCTGCCCTGCAGCTGGAACTCGCCGGTGTTGAAGCGGCGGCGGTATTCCAGGCCCAGGTTGGGCGACTGCCGGGTGGAGAACAGCGGATAGATCGTCGCGTCCTGCTGGTCGTCGATCGCCCAGAAATAGGGAACCTGCACGAAGCCGCCCAGGAAGCGCGTGAGGCCCATGGTCGGGAACAGGAAGCCCGAGCTGCGGGGGTTCTGCGGATCGGGGTGCGAGAAGAAGGGCGAATACAGCACCGGCACGCCCGAGATCTCGAGCGCGGCATCGCGATAGGAGATGCGCTGCGTCGCCGTGTCCTGCGTCGCCTGGCGGGCGCGCATCTGCCACAGCGGCGCGCGCATGGGGTCCCGCTCGCAGGATTTGCAGGAGGAATAGATGACGCGGGCGAGGTCCGTCAGCGTGTCCTCGCGGCGGTCGCTGCCTTCCTCGGCGGGCACGGTGATGCGGCGGGCGCCGTTGGCCGCCATGCGGCCGCCGCCGGCCAGCAGGGCGCGCACATCGGTGAACACGCCCTCGCGGAAGCCCGCGGCCAGCTCCGCATCCTCGGCGAACATCACCTGGCCGTCGGCTTCCAGCAGCTGCACATGGCCGCGCAGGCGCGTGACGCCGGTTTCCCGGTTGTGGGTGAACTCATCGGCGCGGACCACGCGCTCGTTCTGCCAGGCCTCCACACGGCCGCGCGCGGTCACGGTGGTGCGTTCACGGTCGTAGTCGACCTCGTCGGCCGTGAAGGTGACGGGGGCGTTGGGGTCCTGCCGGACGGGGCCCGCGGCGGGTGCGGCGGGGGTGCCGGGCTGGACCGGGGTGGTGGCCAGCGGGCGCAGCGTGCTGCCGCCCAGGGAACCGCTCAGGTCGCCGCCGAAACCCGAAGGCAGGCCGTTGTCATAGGCGGAGCGGCTGGTCTGCGCCTCCAGCGGGCCACCCACCACCAGCAGCATGCCCAGCGCCGAGACCGGCCCCAGGAAGCCCGCAGCGTGCCCGCCCAGCCGGCGCAGCAGGGCGGCGGCGCGGCGGCGTTCACGGCGACTGGCGAAACGCGGCAATTCGATTGGCTCCGCCTGCCGGGGCGTGGGCACCGGGGTGTCGGGGTTCTGTCGCGAGCGGGCGGGCGGAGGCGGCATCAGGCTCGTTTACCCGTCCTCTAGGTGCAACAACAGCCCCAAGGCCAGCAACAGGCCGGCGATGGAGGGCGCCCAGGCCGCCAGCCACACCGGCAGCGCGCCCGACTCGCCGAATTCGGCCGTGATGCGGTCCAGCACGAACAGCGAGAAGCCGGCCGCCACACCGGCCGCCACCATCCGCGCCACGCCGCCCATGCGCGAAGGCCGCATGGAGAAGCCCGCCGCCACCAGCGCCATCGCGACCGACAGCACCGGCACGGCCAGCAGCGACTGGAACTGCAACCGGTGCCGCAGGGCCGAAAAACCCGCCTGTTCCAGCACCGCGATGAAGCCCGGCAGCGCCCAGAAGCTGAGCGTGTCCGGCGAGGCGAAGCTGCTTTCGATGCGGTCCGGCGTCAGCTCGCTCGGCAGCGTCATGGCCGCGGCGGGCGAGGCCTGGCGGTCCGTGCCGAACACCACCGCTTCGCTCAGGTCCCAATGGCCGGGGCCCAGCGTGGCGCGCGGGGCCTCGACGCGCGCCAGGAACTGGTCCTGCGCGTTCAGGCGCCACACGCTCACATTTTCGAGAGTGAAGGCCAGGCCCCGCCCGGCGCTGAGCAGCCGCGTCGGCTGGCCGGCGATGATGGCGACCCCGCCCGGCACCAGCCCGGTATCGGCCTGGCGCAGCCACAGCCGCCCGCCGGCCAGCGCCGTGACACCGCCGCCGGCGCGCAGATAGGTGGCTTCCAGCCGCTCCGCCCGCGACAGCAGTGCGGAGGAAATGGGCGAGACAGTGGTGATGGCCAGCCCGCCGAACAGCAGCGCCACGACCACGGGCCCCATCAGGAAGCCCCAGGCCGAGACGCCCGCCGCACGCGCCACGATCAGCTCGGAGCTGCGGGTCAGCCGCCAGAAGGCGACGATGCCGCCCAGCAGGATGGCGAAGGGCAGGATCTGCATGCCCATGAAGGGCAGGCGCAGCCCGGCGATGCTGACCACCAGCGCGAAGCCCGCATCCTGGCGGGTGGCGGCGCGGCGCAGCAGCTCGATGAAGTCGAACAGGGAGACGAGCAGCGTGAGCGACAGCAGCATGGTGAAGGTGGAGACCAGGAAGCGCCGGGCCACATAGAGGGTCAGTGTACGGGCGAAGATCATGCCTTGGCCTCCTCCGTGAAGGAGGTTCCGGGAGGGGCCGGCGGCCGCCCGCGGAGGAAGGCCGGCGCGCCCGGCATCTCGGCCAGGATCCACACCGAGATCGCCCCTGGCAGGATGGCATGCACCCAGATCAGGAAGATCAGCGAGTTGGTGCGCGCGGCAGCACTCGCCGCCACCAGCCCGATGGCCAGCACGCCCACCGCCACCGCGCAGCCGACGAACAGCCGCAAGCCGCCGCCATGGCGCTGGAACTGCCCCGTCAGCGCCACCGCCAGCGCCAGCAGCGCCAGCGAGATGGCGGTGACCGGATTGCTCAGCCGCTGGTGCGCTTCCGCCCTGAAGCGCCGGCGGTCCCGCAGTGAGACCTCGGGCTCCGGGTGCAGCAATTCGTACATCGAGCGTTCCTGGGCATTGCGGAACCGCTCGCCCTCGGCGCGGGTGGCACGCGCCAGGTCCACGCTGTTCTCGGAGAAGGAGAGCACGTTGAGGCGCGGGCCATGGGCGCTGACCTCCAGCTGCTGGCGCTGGCCGTTCAGCAGCGTGACGCGGGGGCCGAGCGGGCCCGAGGTGATGCGCCCGGCCTCGGCCAGGATGGTCACGGGGGCGCCGCGCTCACGCGCGTCATGCACCATGATGCCGCGCAGGGTGCCGTCATCCTCACGCGTGCGGGCATAGACGGTCAGGTCGCCGCCGAGCGAGCTGAACACGCCCTCCTGCAGCAGCAGCCCGGCCATCTGGTTGCGGATCTCGAACTGCCAGTCACGGAAGGCCGCATGGCTGGCCGGCACGATCCAGATCGACAGCAGGAAGCCCACCACCGTCGCGATCAACGCGACCCCCATGGCCGGGCGCGCCAACTGCCACTGCGACAGGCCGGCGGCGCGCATCACCACCAGTTCCCGGTCGGAGCCGAGCCGGACATAGGTGAACAGCACCACCACGAAGGTCGTGATGGGCAGGATGACGGAGAAGAAGCTGGGCAGCAGCAGGCCCGTCAGCTCCAGGAACACCCAGAAGGACAGGCCGCGATCGAGCACCAGCTCGATGAAGCGGAGCGACTGGGTCAGCCACACCAGCGCCGCGAGACCGATGGTGACGGCCCCGAGGGAGATGAGAAGCTGCCGGAGGACATAGCTGTCGATGCGCGTGAACACGGGCGCTGTATAGCGCCAGATGCGAGCGGGCGGTATCGCCCGGTAGGGGGTTTCACTGCGACAAAGGGTGAGCGGGCGGGCGGGGCGACCGGGAGTGGGGCGGGAGGTGGAGACGCATAGGGATAATGTTCTTTTTTGTAAAAAAGAACCAAAAAACTTTTGATAATTTTGATTCCAGATAATAATTTGAAGCAGATATTATCAAGCATACAAATAATCAAAAGTCTTTTTGCTTCTTTTTCTACAGAAAAAGAAGATTACTTCCTGCCCCCCTTCCCTCACTCCCTCTCCAGAAACGCACGTATCGTGCTCGCCGGCACGATCCACGCCGCGCCCGGGTCATCCAGCGCCCGCTGGCTGACGATGCCGGCCAGGCAGCGCGTGGCGGCGTCGAACACCCCGCCGCCGGATTCGCCCGGCTCCAGCCGCATGGGCAGCACGGCATAGCGGCCGAAGCGCGGGTCGGCCTCGCGTGCCTCTCCGGCCATGCGGGCGCGGGCCATGCGGGCTCGGGTGGCCACGATCACGGCCTGGCCGGGGGTGGTATCGGCGGCGCAGGGGGCCGCGCCGGCGACGCGCGGGCCGGGCTCGGCCAGCAGCGCCAGGTCGGTGCCGCCGCGATAGGCCAGCTCGCAATCCCGGCTGTCCATCTCCGCCTCGCCGGAGCGCAGGCGGGCGGCAGGGCGGCCATCGGCCAGCGCCAGCGCGGTCAGGCGCGGGGGCGGGCCGGGACGGCCCAGGCGGCAGAAGCCCTCGGCGATGCCGGCCTCATCCAGCACATGGCTGGCGGAGAGCAGGCGGCCGTCGGCCAGGCGGATGGCGGTGGCGCGGGCGCGCACATCAGGGCCGAATTCAGCCGTGACGGGCACGATCCAGGCCGCGGGCAGCGGCGAGCAGCCCGCCGCCAGCAGCAGGACGGCGGCAGCCAGGCGGATTACGGCAGCACCTTGCCCGGGTTGAACAGGCCCTTGGGGTCCAGCGCGGCCTTGATGGCCTGCATGGCGGCCAGTTCCGCCCCGCCGCGCCAATCCTCCATCATGTCGGTCTTGATGCGGCCGATGCCGTGCTCGGCGCTGAAGGAGCCGCCATAGTCGCGCACCACCTCGTTCACCGTATCCATGATGTCATGGCTGCGGGCCAGGAAGGCCGCGGCATCCATGTCCGGCGGCTGGGCCAGGTTCATGTGGATGTTGCCGTCGCCGATATGACCGAAGGGCACCGGGCGGCTGCCGGGGATCAGCTTGCGCAGCGCCTCGGAGGAGCGCCGGATCATCTCCGGCACCTTGGAGACGGGAACCGACACGTCGCTCTTGACGCTGGCGCCGGCCAGCTTCTGGCCCTCCGGGTGTTCCTCACGCAGGCGCCAGATGGCGGCGCGCTGGGCGCCGGATTCGGCGAGTGCCGCGTCGAGCACCTCGCCCTCCTCCATCGCCTCGGCCAGCACTTCCTCCAGCAGCTCACGCAGGCCGGCCTGCGGGCGGGAGGAGGCGAGGTCGACCAGCACGTAGTGCCCGGCACGCTCGGCCAGCGGCAGGGTGGCGCCGGGGACATTGTCCAGCACGAGGTGCATGGAGCCGGCCGACATGTATTCGAAGGCGCGCACCGCGCTTTCGTCCCGGTCGCGGAAGCGGCGGAACAGGGAGAGGGCGGCATCCTCGTCACGCAGGGCGCAGAGGGCCACGGCTTCCTCGCGCGGCAGCGGGAACAGGCGCAGGGCGGCGGCGGTGATGAAGCCCAGCGTGCCCTCGGCGCCCACCAGCAGGTGGCGCAGGGCATAGCCGGTGTTGTCCTTGCGCAGGCGGCGCAGGCCGTTCCAGATCGTGCCGTCCGGCATCACGGCTTCCAGGCCCAGCATCAGCTCACGCGCATTGCCATAGCGCACGGTGGTGTTGCCGCCGGCGTTCGTGGACAGCACGCCGCCGATGGTGGCGCTGCCCTCGGCACCCAGCGAGAGCGGGAACAGCGCCCCGGCCTCGCGCGCCACATCCTGCGCGGTCTTCAGGATCACGCCGGCCTCGGCCACCATGGTCATGTCCAGCGTGTCGATCTCGCGGATGCGGTTCATGCGCTGGGTGGAGATGACGACGGCGCGGCCCGAGGCATCGGGCGTGGCACCGGCCACCATCGAGGTATTGCCCCCCTGCGGCACCATGGGCACGCCGGCAGCGACACAGGCCTTCACGCAATCGGACAGTTCCTGGGTGCTGCCCGGCCGCACCACCGCCAGCGCCCGGCCGTCGCTGTACAGGTTCCGCCAATCCACCAGATACGGCGTCATGTCCGCCCCGCCGAGGATGCCCGACGGGCCCACGATACGGGTCAGGGTGTCGAGGATGGAGGTGTCGATCGCGTTCATGCCAGGCGCTTCCCTACTCCAGAAACCCTTCGTCCGAGATGCCTGTCCGGTCAAGCCTCGGACCTGATCTCGGCCAGCCGCGCCGCCATCCGCGCCCCCACCGCCTCGGCCGAGGAATGGGCGCGGATCGCTTCCCGCGCGGCCTCGCCCAGCCGGGCGCGCAAGGCGGCATCACTCGCCAGGGCGCGTAGCCCCGCCACGGCGGCATCATGGTCGGGCTCGGCCCACCACTGGCCGGAACCTTCCGGGTATTCGCCGGGGCCCACCCGCACCAGCTCGAAGGGGATGGGCATGGAGTTGCCGGGGGTCATGTAGTCCATGTTGCCGGAATAGCCGGTGGCCAGCACCGGCAGGCCCTGGGCCATGCATTCGGCCAGCCACAGGCCGAACCCCTCGGAGCGATGCAGGGAGATGAAGCCGTCCACCGCGCCCTGAAGGGCCGTCACCTCGGCGGGGGTCAGCACGCGCTCGATCAGGTGCAGGCGGGCGTCGCGCGCGGCGAGCTCCTGCAGCGCGCGCATATCACCGCGGCCAAGGCACTTCACCACCAGCTGCGGGCTGTCGGGCCCGGGCGGGAAGGCGTCCAGGAAGGCGCGCACCGCCCCCATGGGGTTCTTGCGCGCCATGAAGGAATGCGCGTCGAAGCCGGTCAGGAACAGCAGGGGCTCGGCCGGCAGGGCCAGCGCCGCGCGGGCCTGGGCCTTCTCCAGGATGGGCGGCATCTCGACCACATTCGGCATTACCCGCACGGGCTTGGCCGTGCGCCGCGCGAAGGCACGGGCCGAGAACTCCGAAGGTGCCCAGACCTCATCCAGGTGATCGAAGGCGCCCATCCAGGCATCGGGCAGGCGCGACAGCTCCCACGCCCAGAAACCGATGCGGTAGCGCCCCGCCAGCCGGTCGGGCGCCACCTCGCTGGGCAGGTTCACGGCGCGGTCGGCGTTGATGTGGAACAGCGCGCAGTCATGGCGCGGGTTCTGCGTGGCGATGGGAAAAGGCGGCACCACCGCGTCGTCGAACTGGGCGGCCGGGAGGGAAAAGGCCTCGCCCGGGATGCCGGCCGCGCGGGCGGCCATCACCTGGCGGCGCACGGCGGCGCCCAGCCCGCTTTCGGCCCGCAGATAGCCATGGATATCGAGGCCCGGCGGGCGCTCGGCGCGGCCGGGCTGGGGCCGGGCCAGCGCCGCGTGGCGCGCGACCAGCGGGGCGGGGGTGCCCGATTCGCGAAATCCCTTCTCGGCGAACCAGGCGGCATAGCCCTCGCGGCCCTCCGGCGTGGTCAGCGGGAACACCCGCTGCAGGTCCGGCCGCTTGTCGTGGAACTCGGCCATCAACCGGGTGATGGGCGCCCCGATGCCGGGCGCCCCAATGCCGGGCGCCCCAATGCCGGGCGCCAGCGTCACCCAGGGGCTGAGATCGGCATCGAAGGCGGCCGCATAGGGCGTGGCCCCGCCCTGGCGCAGCGCGCCATAGACCCGCCGCATGGCGCCCGAGACCGCCACCCCGTTGGCGAGCGCGCCATAGGCATAGGGCAGCCGCGCGACCTCGACCCCGCCCAGCTCCGCATGGGCCAGCAGCGCGTCGTGATAGGCGTGGAAAATCGGGGTGAGCCCGCCCAACTCCGCCACGCCGAAACGGTTCTGGTGCTTGGAGAAGATGCCGCGCTCACCCGGCACCACGCCGCTGAAATGGGTGAAGTGCAGCGGTTCCCCGGCGGCGAGATAGCCGCCCTGCCCTTCCGTCACCGGCCGGTGGGCCAGGTTCCAATAGGCCAGGTTGTAGCCGGGGTGCCGCAGGATGGCGGTGCCGGCCACGAAGCCGGGCGCCATATCCATGAAGCGCTGGTCGACGAACAGCCCTTCCTTCAGATCCACGATGCAGCGGGTTTCCAGCTGCCGCGCCCACCAGCCCAGCAGCGCCCGCGCGCCCGGCGTGCGGCGAAAGGCACAGAAGCCGAGATTATAGGTGCCCGAGCGCATGATCGCGATGTCGTCGGGCTGGAAGTCGTCATCGAGCGGCGCCAGCAGATGCGGCGTCAGCACCATCTCGGCACCCTGTTCCAGCGCGGCATGCACATGCGCCAGCGGCCGCTGCACCAGGATGTCGGGGTCCAGATAGACCACCGCGTCGAACCCCTGCTCCTCCATCAGCCAGTCGAGCGCGAAGGGCTTCACCGCCGTGTTCATCTCCATGACGGAGTAGCGCATGGCCATGTCGAAATGGTTCGGGATCGGCAGGTCGCGCGTCTCGATGCAGGGAAAGCCGAGCAACGAGGCATCGAAGCGGCCTGAGACCTCATCGGCGAGGAACAGGAAGAAGGGCGCATCCTCTCCGGCCGCGCGCAGGGAGGCATGCAGCGTCCGCGCATAGGCCAGGTAGTTGGACGAACAGATCGTGCAATAGGCGATGCGCATGCCTCAGCATGCCATGAACGTTGCGTGGCCGTCAGGCCCGGCTGCGCACCGTGTTGAACATCGCGGCCATCGCCGCCCCCAGCGCGCCGATCAGCAGGGCCAGCTGCGCCTGCACGCCGGCGAAATGGAACACCATGGCCACGATGGTGGTGCCGGTGGCCTGGCCCAGCACCCGGCCGGTGGACTGCATGCCGCCGGCGCTCGCCGCCCGGTGGCGCGGCGCCTGGCCCAGGATGGTCCGGTTGTTGGGCGTCTGGAACGCGCCGAAGCCCAGGCCGCTGAAGAACATGGCCAGCATGAAGGGCCATTTCTCGCCGCCCGGCGGCAGCAGCGCGATGGTGATCATCCCCGCCGCGACCGCGCAGGAACCGATGATGCAGGGCAGCGCCGTGTTGATCCGGTCCACCACCCGGCCCGCGATGGAGGCCGCGATCGCCACCGCCAGCGGCCAGGGAGAGACCATGAGCCCGATCTCGCGCACCGTGCGGCCGGCGCCCGTCAGGTGGAAGGGCAGCGCGACATAGAGCATGGCCTGGGCCGCGAACATGCAGGCCGAGGCGCTCATCGCCAGGCGCACCGGGCGGATGCGCAGCAGGTCCAGCGGCAGCAGCGGCGTCGGGTCCTCCGTCAGCCGGTGCACCAGCAGGAACAGGCAGCCCGCCGCGAAGGCGATCAGCACCAGGCCCAGCAGCATGATATGCGGCAGCATGTCGAGGCCGAGGAACAGGCTGACGAAGCCCAGCAGGTTCAGCAGCGCCGAGAAACCGTCGAAGCGGCGCGGCTGGGGCGCGACCTCGGGCAAGGCACGCGCGCCCAGCAGCAGCACACCCGCGCCGATCGGCACCGCCAGCAG
Source organism: Rhodovarius crocodyli (assembly GCF_004005855.1). Classification (GTDB taxonomy): domain Bacteria; phylum Pseudomonadota; class Alphaproteobacteria; order Acetobacterales; family Acetobacteraceae; genus Rhodovarius; species Rhodovarius crocodyli. The sequence goes on along the minus strand of NZ_SACL01000003.1, from coordinate 462,679 downwards.
GAACAGCGCCTGCCACCCGCCCAACGAGATGATGAAGGCGCCCAGCGTCGGGCCCGCGGCGGATGACAGCGCCACCGTCATGGCGATGACGGCGATGGCACTGCCCAGCAGCCGGCTGGGATAGATGTGCCGCATGAGGCCCGCATTCAGGCTCATCATCGCGGCGCAGCCGATGCCCTGGAAGGCGCGGCAGGCGACCAGCAGCGGCAGGCTGGGCGCCAGTGCCGCGCCCAGCGCGCCCAGCAGATAGATCGCGACACCCCATTGATAGACCCGGCGGAAGCCCAGGATCTCACCCATCGAGGCCAGCGGCAGCAGCAGCCCCACCAGCACCAGCTGGAAGGCATTCACCACCCAGGTGGCTGAGGAGGCGGAGACGTCCAGGTCACGCGCGATGCCGGGCAGCGCGACGTTCACCATCGCGACATCCAGCACGGTCATGGAAAGGCCCACGCAGAGGCAGGCGACGGCGGCGCGGCGGCGGCCTGTCGGCAGGCCGTCCTGGGCGGCGGCGTCGCTCATGCGGGTATCCCTGGCTATCCTCTATGCAGCGAGGATAGGAGGCGGCCGGGTGGGGGTCCAGGCACCCCCGGGGCACCCACCCATGCCGCGCGCGCGGGTCAGCCGTCCAGCCGGATGCCCAGGTCGCGGATCAGCGGGCGCCACACCTGGTTCTCGCTCTCGACGAAGGCCGCGAATTCGGCGGGGCTCCAGGGGCGGTACTCGATGCCCAGCGTGGTGAAGCGGCTGGTCAGCTCGGGGCCCTGGATCACGGCCATCATCTCACGCGACAGGCGCTCCACGATCGGGGCCGGGGTGGCCTTGGCCACGCACATGCCCTGCCAGCCATAGGCCACGGCATCCGCATGGCCCAGTTCGCGCAGGGTGGGCACGTTCGGGGCCTCGGGGCTGCGGGCCTCGTTGAACACGCACAGCGCCTTCACCCGGCCGTCGCGGATATAGGGCAGGCCCGTGGCGCAATCGATCACCACGCTTTCGATATTGCCCGAAAGCAGTTCCTGGATGGCGGCGGGGCCACCGCGGAAAGGCACATGCGTGGCTTCCAGCCCGGTGCGGCGCTTCACCATCTCCATGGCCAGGTGATGCGGGCTGGCGACGGCGGGCGTGCCGTAGTTCGGGGCCTGCCGGCGCGAGGCCGCCAGGTAGTCCGCGAAACTGTTCCAGGGCGAGTCGGCCTTCACCACGATGTAGAGCGGGAAGCGGCCGATGAAGCCCACCCCCGTGAAATCGGTATCGGGGTTATAGGGCAGCCGGCTGTAGAGAGCGGGGTTGTAGGTCAGGATGCCGTTGTCGACATGCATCCAGGTGTAGCCGTCGGCGGGTGCCCGGGCCACGATCTCGCTGGCCAGCACGGCGCCGCCGCCGGGGCGGTTCTCGACCACCACATTCTGGCCGATCCTGGGGCCCATCAGCCCCGCGATCAGCCGCGCGAAGGCATCCGAGGCGCCACCGGGCGGATAGCCCACCACCCAGCGGAACGGACGGTCCGGCCAGGCCTGCGCCTGGGCGTTGCTGGCGGCGGCCAGCGCGAGGGGCGTGGCCAAGGCGGCACGGCGCGTCAGGGTCATGGCGATCGGGCTCCGTCTGAGGCGTGCATGGTGGAACGACCGCGCGCGGCTTCCAAGATGCCTGCACGCCGACGGGGCCCCGCGCGGCGGCATTTCTGCGTATTATCCGCGCAGCGCGCCGGCGATCGCCTGCCACATCGGCTTGCGGCGCAGTTCCTCGTCGAAGGGCAGGCCACGGGTGGTGGCGCCGTCCCGGCGCAGCACGCCCGGCTCATTGCCCAGCCAGGAATTGCGGTCGGTCAGGCCCCAGGTGATGACGGTGCGGCAGCCGCCTGCGACCGCGACATCCAGGAACTGCTTCACGCGTTCGGCCACGGCGGCATCGCGGGCGGGAATGCCCTCCGCCAGCGTGTCCGGCTCGCGCACGTCCAGCTCCGTGATCAGGATGGCCAGGCCCATGGCGCGGATCTGGTCCAGGAAGCGGGCGAAGGGCGCGGGGTCGAAGGGCTTGCGCATCTGCAGATGCGCCTGGATGCCCAGCGCATCCAGCGGGCAGCCCTTGTCCAGCAGGCGGCGCAGCAGGGCCAGCAGCCGGCGGCGCTTCTCCTCCGCGTCGGGGGTCGATTCCTCGATGCCGTATTCGTTCAGCGTCAGCCGCAGGGTCGCGTCCTGCGCGCGGGCCGTGCGGAAGGCCATCTCGATGTAGTTGGGGCCCAGCGCCTTGAACCACGGCGTTTCACGCAAGGGGTTGTCGCCGGCCTGGGGCACGTCCGCGCCCGGCGGGTTGGCGATGGGCTCATTCACCACATCCCAGTCGCGGATGTGCTGGCGGGTGGTGCCGAGCACGCCGGCGAAATGCGCCTCCATCACGCCGCGCGCGCGGTCCGGCCCCTCGGCCAGGGCCGCCTTCACCCAATCCGGGATCGCCTCCTGCCACAGCAGGGCATGGCCGCGCACGCGCTGCCGGTTGGCCTGGGCGAAGGTGATGATGGCGTTCAGGTGGGAAAAGTCGAAGCGGCCTTCCTCGGGCTGCAGGGCCACCCATTTGGCTTCCCATTCGGGGGTCAGCAGCTCGGCCTCGGCCGCGAACAGCGCGGCATAGGCAGCATCGCTGCCCAGCAGGTCGGCCCGGACGGCCGCCCCGAAGCCGCGCCCGGCCGCGCGCGCGATGGAGCGCAGGGTCTCGGCCGGGGCGGGTTGGGTCTGTGCCACGGCGCAACCCGGCAGCGAGGCCACCAGGCCGAGCGCGTGGCGGCGCCTCACGCCGCGGCCTTGTAGGATTCCAGCGCGCGCTCGTACTTGCCCTGGCGCCACTTCACCAGGCGATAGGCGGCACGGGCGGCCAGCCGCGATGCCCGGCCGCGCGGGCTGAAGCCCACCGCCTTGAACATCATGCCCATGCCCCGGTCGAGGTGGGAGAACTGATAGAACTTCATCGCGCGCGCCATGTAGCCGGTGATGCAGCGCGTGTGGTCATAGGGCGTGCCCTCCGGCTCATTCGAGCAGTGGAAAGCGAAGGCCAGCTCATCATCCTCGGATTCCGTGGCGCGTCCGGCGGCGACCCTAAGCCGTTGCCAATGCGAAAGCTTCTCACGTTCCAGATAGCGCTTCAGGTGATCGTAGAACAGCTTGAAGTGCCGGTACTCATCGGCCGCGATCAGGCGGCAGACCTGCTGCAGCACCGGCTCCTTCGTCGCATCCGCGAGCGCGGTGTAGTAGCTGGAGGTGCCCGTCTCCACGATGCAGCGCGCCACCAGCTCACCCGAGCGGGAGCCGCGGATGGAGGCACCGGCCTTCACGTCGATCTTGTAGCCGGCGCGATAGCGGGCGAAGGCGGTGGGATAGTCGAAGGTCGGGTCGGCCAGGCTGGCCCAGCGGCCCAGCGCATCGCCGTGCTGCACTTCCTCCAGCGCCCAATGGTCGGAGGCATCGCGGAAGTCCGGGTCGTCGCGGAAGACGTTCTTCAGATATTCCGCGTAGTCGTCGCCGTTGCGCTCGACCATGGCCGCGGCCTTCACCAGGGGAACGATGTCGGGCTCGACCAGGCTGGGGTCGAATCGATCCCAGGCGACGTCATCCAGATGCCAGTGCTTCATGGAGGGGGTTTTTCCCGTTTGGCGCCCCGGATGCAAGCGGGATAACAAAAAAGGCGGCCTTGCGGCCGCCCCTTTGCGTTTCAGGTGATCGGGGGCGCTCAGGCCGCCGTCGCCAGATCCTTCTTGACCCGCATCGCGAGCAGGCGATCCATCGCCTCCTCACGCTTCTCGGGGCTTTCGGCGGCGGCGGCCGTATAGGCGGCCTCCGCCTTGGCGACATCGGCATCGGCCTGGGCGCGGCTGAGCTCGGCAACCGGGGTGGCCTCGTCGGCCAGCACGGTCACGCGCTCAGGCGTCACCTCGGCGAAGCCGGCGGGGACGAAGAGGGTCTCCGTCACCTGGCCGCCTTCATAGACGCGCAGGGCACCGCCGCGCAGGCTCACGATGGCAGGCACGTGGCCCGGCAGCACGCCCATCTCGCCTTCCGCGGCCGGGATCACCACCATCTCAACCTGGCGGGAGAGAAGGAGCTTCTCAGGGCTCACGAGTTCGAGGAGGAAGGTGCCGGCCATGTGATCAGGCCGCCGCCTTCAGGGCTTCGGCCTTCTTCACCGCGTCCTCGATGGTGCCGACCATGTAGAAGGCAGCCTCGGGCAGGTGATCGTACTCGCCCTTGCAGATCGCGGCGAAGCTGCGGATCGTGTCCTCCAGCTTCACGAACACGCCCGGGGAGCCGGTGAAGACCTCGGCCACGTGGAAGGGCTGGGAGAGGAAGCGCTGGATCTTGCGCGCGCGCGCCACGATCAGCTTGTCCTCTTCCGACAGCTCATCCATGCCCAGGATGGCGATGATGTCCTGCAGGGACTTGTAGGTCTGCAGGATCTTCTGGACTTCGCGCGCGGTGTTGTAGTGGGCGTCGCCCACGATGCGCGGGTCCATGGCGCGGCTGGTGGAGTCCAGCGGGTCCACGGCCGGGAAGATCGCCTGCTCGGCGATCGAGCGGCTGAGCACCGTCGTCGCGTCAAGGTGGGCGAAGGAGGTCGCGGGCGCGGGGTCGGTCAGGTCGTCGGCGGGCACGTAGATGGCCTGCACCGAGGTGATCGAACCCTTGTTGGTGGAGGTGATGCGCTCCTGCAGGGCGCCCATATCCGTCGCCAGGGTCGGCTGATAGCCCACCGCGGAGGGGATGCGGCCCAGCAGAGCGGACACTTCCGCGCCGGCCTGGGTGAAGCGGAAGATGTTGTCCACGAAGAACAGCACGTCCTGGCCCTGCTCGTCGCGGAAGTATTCCGCCATCGACAGGCCGGACAGGGCCACGCGGGCGCGCGCACCCGGCGGCTCGTTCATCTGGCCGTACACCAGCGCCACCTTGGAACCGTCGGTGGAACCGTCCTCGTTCAGCTTGATGACGCCCGCGTCCACCATTTCGTGGTACAGGTCGTTACCCTCACGGGTACGCTCACCGACGCCGGCGAAGACGGACACGCCGCCGTGGCCCTTGGCGATGTTGTTGATCAGTTCCTGAATGGTCACGGTCTTGCCGACGCCGGCGCCGCCGAACAGGCCGATCTTGCCGCCCTTGGAGTAGGGAGCCAGCAGGTCGATGACCTTGATGCCCGTCACCAGGATCTCAGCCGCGGTGGACTGGTCGGCGAAGGCCGGCGCGTCGCGGTGGATGGTGTAGGTCTTCTCGGCGTTCACCGGGCCGCGCTCGTCGATCGGCTCGCCGATGACGTTCAGGATGCGGCCGAGCGTCGCGTTGCCCACGGGCACGGAGATGCCGGCGCCCGTGTCCACCGCCTCGGTGCCGCGGACCAGACCGTCCGTGGTGTCCATGGCGATGGTGCGAACGGTGCGCTCGCCCAGGTGCTGGGCGGTTTCCAGCACCAGCACGCGGTCACCGATGGTGACGTGCAGCGCGTTCAGGATGTTGGGCAGTTCTTCCGGGAACTGCACGTCAACCACGGCGCCGAGCACCTGGGTGACCTTACCGACGTTGTTCTTCATCCGTGCAGCTCCTTAAACCGCCTCGGCACCGGAGATGATCTCGATCAGCTCGCGGGTGATGTTGGCCTGGCGGGTGCGGTTGTAATTGAGCGTAAGCTTGTTGATCATCTGGCCGGCGTTGCGCGTGGCGCTGTCCATCGCGGCCATCTGGCTGCCGTAGAAGCCGGCACCCGATTCCAGCAGCGCGCGATAGACCTGGATGGCCAGGTTACGCGGCAGCAGCTTGGTCAGGATTTCTTCTTCCGACGGCTCGAACTCGTACTGCGCGGTCGCGGCACCCGATTCCGGCACTTCGGCCGGGATCAGCTGCTGGGCGGACGGCGTCTGGCTGATCACGCTGACGAAGCGGTTGTAGATCAGCTCGCACACATCGAAGGCGCCATCTTCCAGCTGCGTCGTGATGGACGCGGCGACGGAGGAGGCATCGTCGAAGGTGATGCGCTTCTGGTTGGCGAAGGACACCTCACCCACGAAGCGGTCGCGGAACTCGCGCTTCAGGTAGGCGGCGCCCTTGCGGCCGACCGACATGATCTTCACCGTCTTGCCGGCCGCTTCCAGGTCACGGATGCGGTTGCGGGCGAAGCGGCTGACGTTCGTGTTGAACGGACCGCACAGGCCGCGCTCGGCCGACACCACCACCAGCAGGTAGGTGTCGGTCTTGCCGGTGCCGACCAGCAGCTTCGGCGCCTCGGGCTCGCCGGCGACGGCGGCGCCCAGGGCACCCAGCATGCGGGCCATGCGCTCGGCATAGGGGCGGGCGGCCTCGGCCTGCTGCTGCGCGCGGCGCAGCTTGGCGGCGGCCACCAGCTTCATGGCTTCCGTGATCTTCTTCGTCGATTTGACGCTGTTGATCCGGAGCCTGAGGCTCTTGAGGCTCGGCATGGGGCTCTCTTACGCGCCGAAGGTCTTGGCGAAGCCGTCCAGGAAGGCGACCAGCTTCTGCTCGGTCTCCTTCTTGATCTCCTTGTCCGCGCGGATCGCGTTCAGGATGTCGGGCGCCTGCGCCTTGAGGGCGGACAGAACCTGGTTCTCATACTCGCCGACCTTGGAGACCGGGAGCTTGTCCAGGTAGCCGCGGGTACCGGCGAAGATGGAAACCACCTGCTCCTCGACGGGGACCGGCTTGAACTGGGGCTGCTTCAGCAGCTCCGTCAGGCGGGCGCCGCGGGCCAGCAGGGCCTGGGTGGTGGCGTCCAGGTCCGAGGAGAACTGCGCGAAGGCAGCCATCTCACGGTACTGGGCCAGCTCCAGCTTGATCTTGCCGGCGACCTGCTTCATCGCCTTGATCTGCGCCGAGGAGCCCACGCGGGACACGCTCAGGCCGACGTTCACGGCGGGGCGGATGCCCTTGAAGAACAGTTCCGTCTCCAGGAAGATCTGACCGTCCGTGATCGAGATCACGTTCGTCGGAATGTAGGCGGACACGTCGCCGGCCTGCGTCTCGATGACGGGCAGCGCGGTCAGCGAACCCAGGCCCGCTTCCTTGCCCATCTTCGCCGCGCGCTCCAGCAGGCGGGAATGCAGGTAGAACACGTCGCCGGGATAGGCTTCGCGGCCGGGCGGACGACGCAGCAGCAGCGACATCTGGCGGTAAGCGACGGCCTGCTTGGACAGGTCATCGTAGAAGATGACGGCGTGCATGCCGTTGTCGCGGAAGTACTCGCCCATGGCGCAGCCGGTGTAGGGCGCCAGGAACTGCATCGGCGCCGGGTCGGAAGCGGTGGCGGCCACGATGATGGAGTATTCGAGCGCGCCGCTCTCCTCCAGCTGCTTCACCAGCTGGGCGACGGTGGAGCGCTTCTGGCCGATGGCGACATAGATGCAGTAGAGCTTCTGGCTCTCATCCGTCGCGGCCGCGTTCACGGTCTTCTGGTTGATGATGGTGTCGACCACGACGGCGGTCTTGCCGGTCTGGCGGTCACCGATCACCAGCTCGCGCTGGCCGCGGCCGATGGGGATCAGGGCGTCGATGGCCTTGATGCCCGTCTGCATGGGCTCATGCACGGACTTGCGGGGAATGATGCCCGGGGCCTTCACCTCGACCAGGCGACGCTCGGAGTACTCGATCGGGCCCTTGCCGTCGATCGGGTTGCCGAGGCCGTCGACCACGCGGCCCAGCAGGCCCTTGCCGACGGGCACGTCCACGATGGCGCCGGTGCGCTGCACCATGTCGCCTTCGCGGATGCCGCGGTCGTCGCCGAAGATCACGACACCGACATTGTCGGTCTCGAGGTTCAGGGCCATGCCCTTCACGCCGGCGCCCGGGAACTCGACGAGCTCACCGGCCATCACGTTCTGCAGCCCGTAGACGCGGGCGATGCCGTCGCCGACCGTCAGAACCGTGCCGACTTCGGCGACGTTCGCCTCGGCGTCGAAGTTCGCGATCTGGCTCTTCAGGATCTCGGAGATTTCGGCGGGACGAATGTCCATCAGGCGGCCCCCTTCATGGCGTATTGCAGGCGCTGCAACTTGGAGCGGATCGAGTTGTCATACAGGCGGGAGCCGATCCGCAGGATCAGACCGCCGAGGATCGAAGTGTCCACCTGTTCGCTCAGGTGCACACCGGAATAGCCCGCTTCCGTCAGGCGCGCGACGATCTGCGCGCGCTGCGTGTCGTTCAGCGGATGAGCCGTGGTGACGGCGGCCGTCTGCTGGCCCCGGCGCTCGGCCAGCTTGGCCCCGAAGGCCACGGCCACCTCGGCCAGGTGGGACAGGCGGCGATTGGTCGCCAGCACACCCACCAGGTTATGGATCTCGGTGCCCAGGCCCAGGCGCTGGATCAGGGCGAAGGCGCCCTTGCGCTGCTCGGCGGCACCCAGACGGGGGTCGGCGACGAAGGAACGGAAGGCGGCATCCTGCTGCCACAGTTCCAGGAGCTTCTGAAGATCGGCCGCGATGCGGTCCAGCGCCTGCGGATCCGACTGGCGCTTGTCGTCAGCCAGCGCGAGCAGCGCCAGGGCGTAACGGTCAGCGAGGCCCGTCGGGTGAGGCGCTGTCTCTGCGGCGGTGCTGTCAACCACTGGCGATACCCGGCTTCTGATGTGCGGTTGCCGCGGCAGAGGGCTCTGTCGCGGCGGCCGGGCGGCCTTACCATGCGCAAACGGCACTCGCAACCGACGCCGCGCCGTTGCAGCGCAGAATTATGCCATTTTGTAACCCTTGCGCCGTTTCGCGTCAGCAACAGCGCGTTAGGAGGGTGTTCACCGCCCGCCCCCATCCTGCGCTCGTGCTCCTTGCCGCCCCCGATGCCGGGGCCGTGGGGACGCGCGCGGGTTCCAGAAGCGGGACAGGGGCAGCATGGCCAGGAACAAGGGCGATGGCGTGACCATCGTCATCAAGAAGATCGAGGAAGGCGGCGGCGGCCACCATGGCGGCGCATGGAAGGTGGCCTATGCCGACTTCGTGACCGCCATGATGGCCTTCTTCCTGCTGATGTGGCTGCTGAACGCCACCACGGAGGAACAGCGCCGGGGCCTGGCGGACTACTTCTCCCCCAGCAACGCGCTTTCTTCCGGCTCCTCCGGCATGGGCCAGCCCTTCGGCGGCACCACCATCAACAGCGTGGGCACCATGGCGCGCGATGCCGGCGCCATCCGGGTCGAGCGCGGGCACAATCCCACCCGCCTCGACATCGAGGACGAATCGGACGAGCTGGAGCAGCCGCCCACCGCCCGCCGCGAGGGCCCGCCCGGTGAGGAGGAGCAGGCCCAGCGCAACGTCGCAGCCGACCAGCCCGGCCGACCTGGCGGCGCGCGCCAGACGCCCGCCCGCACCCAGGGCGCCGAGCGCGACACCGATGCCGGCCGCATGACGGACATGGCCCTGCGGGCGGAACTGGCCCGCCGTGAACAGGCGGCGATGGAACAGGCGGCCGACCAGCTGCGCGAGGAGATCCGCCAAAACCCCGCCACCGCGGAGCTTGCCCAGCAGGTCTCGGTCGAGATCACGCCCGAGGGGCTGCGCATTCAGCTGATCGACGCGGACGGCCAGCCCATGTTCGCCTCGGGCAATGCCCAGCCCACCGAGCGCACCCGCGCCCTGATCCGCGCCGTGGCGCTGGCGGCAGCCCGGCTGCCCAACCCCATCCAGATCACGGGACACACCGATTCGGTTCCCTTCCGCGGTGACGGCCGCACCAACTGGGAGCTGTCGGCCGAACGCGCCAACGCCGCCCGCCGCCTGCTGGCGGAGGCCGGGGTGGCCGACCAACGTTTCCGCGCCGTGACGGGGGCCGCCGACCGGGAGCTGCACCTGCCTGACCAGCCGCAGGCCGCCGGCAACCGGCGCGTGGCCATCACCATGCTGCGCATCAGCGACCAGCCGCGTGGCGCGGGGGCCGCCCGATGAACACGATCGGCGGCTTCCTGTTCCTGCTGGCCACCGTCTTCGGCGGCTACGCCATCTCCGGCGGCAGCTTCGGGCTGATCCTGCACGCCCTGCCGCTGGAAGGCATGATGATCGGCGGCGCCGCCATCGGCGCCTTCATCATGGCCAATTCCATGCATGACGTGAAACACACGCTGGGCGGCTTCGGCAAAACCCTGAAGGGCTGCCGCTTCCACAAGCACGACTACACCGAAATCCTGTCGCTGATGTTCTATTTCGTGCGCCTGGCCCAGACCAAGGGCGCCATGGCGCTGGAACCGCACATCGAGAAGCCCGAGGAAAGCGCCGCCTTCGCCAAGTTCCCCAAGATCAAGACCGACCATCACGCGACCGCGCTGATCTGCGACTATCTGCGCATGGTCGGCATGAATGCCGACGACCCGCACCAGATCGAGGACGTGATGGCGCGGGAGCTGAAGAAGATCAAACACGAGGAGCTGCACGCCGCCCACGCCATCCAGAACATCGCGGACGCCCTGCCGGCGCTGGGCATCGTGGCCGCCGTGCTGGGCGTGGTGAAGACCATGGGCAGCATCGACCAGCCGCCCACCATCCTGGGCGGCATGATCGGCGGCGCGCTCGTCGGCACCTTCCTGGGCGTGCTGCTGGCCTATGGGCTGATGGGCCCGATCGCCGCCCGGCTGACAGCCGTGATCGAGGAGGAATGCCTGTATTATGAGGTCATCCGCGCCGTGATCGTGGCGCATCTGCAGGGCAACGCCCCGCAGGTGAGCGTGGAGATCGGGCGCAAGGTCGCGCCCAGCCACTCCATGCCGAGCTTCCAGGAGCTGGAAGTCAGCCTGCAGGAGCTTCAGATCGCCTGAGCCGCCTCGGCCGGCGGCACGGTCCCTGCCCTCGGGTCGATCGGCACGGTCTTGGCCAGGCCGCTCACCTGCTCGAACAGGGCTGCGGCCTGAAGGGCGCGGTCATCGCGCTTCGGCGGCGCCACCACCTGCAGGCCCACCGGCCGGCCGTACTGGTCGAAGCCGCAGGGCACGGCCACCGCCGGGCAGCCCGCCATGGTGAAGGCCGCGTTGATCATCGACCCGGCCATGTAGTTCTCCAGCTTCACGCCGGCGATGGTCTCTGGGTTGCGCAGCATCACGTCGAAGGCGGGCGTGGCCGCCCCCGGCGTGACGATCACGTCATAGGTCGCGAACAGCGCGGCCATGCGGCGATAGAAGGCCGCGCGCTCCCGGTCGGCCCAGGCCAACTGGCTGGGCGTGGCCTTCAGCCCGCGCTCGGTGTTCCAGATGATGTCGGGCTTGATCAGGTCGCGATGGGTTTGCAGCTGCAACTCACGGTCCACCACGAAGGCCTGACTGCGCAGGATCAGGAAGGCCTCGCCCAGCTCTCCCAGGTCGGGGGCGAATTCCTCCACGATGCAGCCCGCGGCCTCAAAGGCACGCACCGCCTTCGTGCATATCTCGCGGGTCTCGCGGTCCATCGGAAGCTGGCCGTTGAAGTCGGCGGTGAAGGCGATGCGCTTCGGCCGCTCGGCTTTCGCCGCCGCCACGGCCTCCACATAGGAACGGGCGGGCGCGTCATAGGTCAGCGGGTCCAGCGGGCACCAGCCGGCCATGGCATCCAGGAACAGCGCCAGGTCAGGCACGTTGCGCGCCATCGGCCCCTGCACGGACAGCGGCGAGAACATGTTGTTCACGCTGCCCCGCGTGACCCGCCCGGGCGAGGGCCGCAGCCCCACCACCCCGCAATAGGTCGCGGGCCGGCGCAGGCTGCCGCCATGATCGGTGCCCTGGGCCAGCCAGGCCTCGCCGGCCGCGAGGGAGACCGCGCCGCCGCCCGTGCTGCCGCCGCAGGTCAGCGAGGTATTCCACGGGTTGCGGGTGCGCCCGAACACCTCGTTGAAGGTCGACCCGCCCGCCCCGAACTCCGGCGTGTTGGATTTGCCGATCACGATGCCGCCATGCGCCTCGATGCGCTTCACGACAGGGTGGGAGTCCTTGGGGACATGATCCTTGAAGATGGGCGAGCCATAGGTGGTGCGCACCCCCGCCACATCCGTCAGGTCCTTGATGGAGACGGGCAGGCCGCCCAGCCAGCCCGGCGCCCCCTCAAGCTCACGTCCCTGCCCGGCCATCAGGCGCTTCGCGTGGTCGCGCGCGCGGTCCAGGCACAGGGTGGGCATGGCGTTCAGCGCGGGTTCGACGGCGGCAATGCGTGCCTCTGCCGCGTCGATCAGTTCCAGGGGCGAAACCTCGCCGCGCTTGAGAAGGGACACCGCCTCGGTGGCGGAAAGTCGGATCAGGTCGTCGCTCATCGCCCGAGTGTCGCGCCGGAAAGCCCGGCGCGGCAAGCCAGGCTCAGCGCGCCCGCGCCTCCAGCACGGAGTTATGCACCCAGCCGATCGGCGCCCCGCGCTCACCCACCTGCACCCAGCCGCCCGGCGCCTCGGTGATGAGGTCATAGGTGCTGGAGGCCGGAAGGGTGCGGATCACGTCGCCGCCACGGGCGGCGGTGCGCAGGTTGGCCCCGCTGCGGGAGGAGATGGTGACCGTGCCGTTGGCGCGCGGTGCCTCGGCCTGCGTCTCGGCGGCGGGCTCGGCCTGCTGCTCGGGCTCACGCTGCGGCATGGCGCCGGTGGGCAGGGGGGGATAGCTGCGCGCCATGGCGCGGGCATTGGCCGGGCCGCCGCCCTCGAAGCAGCGATCGGTCATTTCCATGAAAACGCGCGATGCCTCGGGGCCGGTCTCGCCCAGCGAGAGGGTGGTGACGCGCGGCGCCTCCCCTTCGAAGGAAACGACGGCGACATAGGGCACATAGGGCGCGCCGGTGCCGCTCGTCATGGTCGAACGCCCGCACACCGCCACCATGCCCGGCAGGGCCTGCTGGAACACCTGCACCCCGCGCTGCTGCGTGCCCTGGCTTCGCAGTCGCTGCTGCAGCGAGGCATCCGCGAGCGATTTCGCGGCCTCGTCTCTGCCGGAGGGTTGGGGGGTTCGCGACGCGGTTCCCTGCTCATTGCAGGCCACGCAGGCGAGGAGGACGGGGAGGGCGAGGATGGCACGCATGCCGGGCAAACGCCGGTTTCAGGCGCCCGTTTCGTGACTCTTGCCGATGCATCATTAATTTTGCGGGGGGTCAGTCAAAGACGCGAAGCAGCGCGAACAAGGCCTTCAGCGCGATCCAGATGCCGCGCACCACCAGCACGACCAGCTGGATGGCATCGCCGATGACGGCGATCCCCTCCAGCCACTCCATCAGCCGCCCGAAGAAGCCCGGGCGCTGGGGGCGGCTCTGTTCGGCGCGGCGGACCTCGGCTGCGTTGTCCGCCGCGATCCGGGCTTCGTGTTCCGGTTCCATCTGGTAACCGGAATGCGCGGTTCAGGCCGCGAGTTTCATCAGGCCTATCCCCGCCACGATCAACAATGCCGCCCCCAGGCGCATGGCGGTGGCCGGTTCACCCAGCACCAGCACGCCCACCACGAAGGCCCCCACCGCCCCGATCCCGGTCCAGACCATATAGGCCGTGCCCAGCGGCAGGGCGCGCATGGCCAGCGCCAGCAGCCAGAAGCTGCCGGCCATGGCCACCACCGTGACCAGGCTGGGCCATGGCCGGGAGAAACCTTCGGATTGCTTGAGGGAGAAGGCCCAGACCACTTCGAGCAGTCCGGCGACGGTCAACAGAATCCAGGGCATGACGGCCCTCCTTGCGAAAGGGCCGGGCCGTCCCGGGCTTGAGCTGCCCCGGCTTCGCCTGAAACCGGGCAGGGAGGACGTTGCCTCGCGGGGCCGGGATAGGGTGCGGCGGCTTGAAGGTCAAACAATACCTCGATATATATCTCGATATGGAAGATGTCGTTCACTCCCTCGGCCACCTGGCGCTCGGCACCCGCCTGCGCCGGCTGGGCGAATTGCTGCAGGCCGAAACCCAGCGCGTGATGGCCGAGGCCGGCATCCGCATCCAGGCCGGGCATTTCCCGCCGCTGGCCGCCATCGACCGGCTGGGGCCGCTGACCGTGGGCGCCCTGGCCGAGGCACTGGGCATCGCCCAGCCCGGCGCCACCCGTGCCGCCAATGCGCTGGTCGAGGCGGGCCTGCTGGCCGTCGCGCGCCAGACAGACCAGCGGGTGCGGCTGCTGAGCCTGACGCCCGAGGGCCAGGCCCTGGTCGATGAGGCCAAGGCAACGCTGTGGCCGCGCATCGACGCCGCCGTCGCCGCGCTCTGCGCCGGTGAGGGCACGCTGCTGCACCGGCTTTCCGCCATCGAGGCCGGGCTGCGGGAACGCCCGCTGCTGGCCCGCATCAGGGACGCATGATGATGCTCGACCGCCCCATCTGGGCCGCGCTGACCGGCCCGCAGGCGCATCTGGCGCAGGGCGACGCGCGGGCCTGGCGCTTCGATCCCGCCGTGCTGCCCTTCGCGGCCGGCGACGCCGCGGCCCTGGCCGCCCTGCCCGCCCCCGGCGAGGCCATCATGCTGTTCGAAACCGCGCCGCCCGATTGCCCGGCAGGGCTGGTGGAGGAAGCCCGCGCCGAGGGCGTGCAGATGGTCGCGACCCGTCCCGTCGCGGCCCCGGCGGACCCGCGCATCGAACCCCTAGGCCCCGCCGAGGTGGCGGAAATGGTGGCGCTTGCCGATCTGACGAAACCCGGCCCCATCGGGCCGCGCTGCCTGGAACTCGGCGGCTTCTGGGGCATCCGGCTGGGCGGGCGCATCGCCGCCATGGCAGGCGAGCGCCTGCGCCTGCCCGGCCATGCCGAGGTCAGCGGCGTCTGCACCCACCCCGACCATCGCGGCCAGGGGCTGGCAGGGCTGCTGACGCGCCATGTCGCGGCCCTGATCCAGGCGCGGGGCGAAACCCCCTTCCTGCACGCCTATGCCGGCAATACCGGCGCCATCGGCGTGTATGAGCGGCTGGGCTTCGCCATCGCGCGCCGGATGCAGGGCCGCGTCTATCGCCGGCCGACATAGCGCGATATCGGGGGCGCGATGCTTCCCGAACCCCATCTGCCGATCCATGAGGCCATCCCCGGCCTGCTCGCCGCGCTGAATGCCGGTTCCTCGGCCGTGCTGGTGGCGCCGCCCGGCGCGGGCAAGACCACGCTGGTGCCCATCGCGCTGCTGGACCAGCCCTGGGTCGCGGGCGGCCGCATCCTGGTGCTGGAGCCCCGGCGCGTCGCCGCCCGCGCCGCCGCACGCCGCATCGCGGAACTGCTGGGCGAGAAGCTGGGCGAGCGCGTGGGCCTGGCGACCCGGCTGGATCGCATCTCCGGCCCCGGCATGCGCATCGAGGTGGTGACCGAGGGCCTGCTCGTCCGCCGCCTGCAATCGGACCCCGGGCTGGATGGCGTCGCCGCCGTGCTGTTCGACGAGGCGCATGAGCGGCACCTGGACACCGACCTGGCCCTTGCGTTGTGCCTGGACCTGCAACGCAGCCTGCGCCCTGAACTGCGGCTGGTCGCGATGTCCGCCACGCTCGACGGCGCGGCCTTCGCCACCCTGCTGGGCGCGCCGGTCATCGAGAGCATGGGCCGCGCCTATCCTGTGGACGTCTTCCACCGCCCGCGCGAACTCAAGGACCACCGCGAACTGCCCGAGGCCATGGCCGGCACCATCCGCGAGGCGATGCGCGCCCATCCCGGCGACGTGCTGGCCTTCCTGCCCGGCTGGGGCGAGATCCGCCGCACCGCCGAGCGGCTGGGCGGGCTGGATGCCGACGTGCTGCCCCTGCATGGCGAATTGCCCCCCGCCGAGCAGGATCGCGCGCTCACGCCCGGCCCCCGCCGCAAGGTGGTGCTCGCCACCTCCATCGCCGAGACCAGCCTGACCGTGCCCGGCGTGCGAATCGTGGTGGATGGCGGGTTCCGCCGCGCGCCCCGGCTGGACCCTGCCTCCGGCCTCTCGCGCCTGACCACCCAGCGCATCAGCCGCGCGGCGGCCGAACAGCGCGCCGGCCGCGCCGGCCGCACGGAGCCGGGCGTCGCCTATCGCCTCTGGACCGAGGCGCTGCATCGCGGGCTGTTGCAGCAGGAAAAGCCCGAGATGCTGGAGGCGGAGCTCGCCTCCTTCGCGCTGGATTGCGCCGCCTGGGGCACCACCGCCGCCGAACTGCCGCTGCTGGACCAGCCCCCCGCCGGCACGCTGGCCGCCGCGCGGGCCGTGCTGCGCGCCCTTGATGCGGTGGATGCGCAGGGCCGCATCACGGATATGGGCCGCCGCATGGCGCGCCTGGGCACCCATCCGCGCTTCGCCCGCATGATGCTGGCCGCGAAGGACGAAGGCGAGCGCGCGCTCGCGGCCGACCTGGCCGCCCTGCTGGAGGAGCGGGACCCGATCCGCGACCGCGAGGCCCCGGCCGAGATCGCCCAGCGGCTGGAACTGCTGCATGGCATGGACCACCCGAATGCGGACCGCGCGACGATCCAGCGCATCCGCCGTTCCGCCGAGCAGCACCGCCGCCGCCTGGGGCTGAACAGCCGCGCCCTGCCGGGCGGCGAGGCCGGGCCGCTGCTGGCCGCGGGCTTCCCGGACCGCATCGCCGCCCGGCGCGGCGTGATGGAAGGCGCCTTCCGGCTGGCGGGGCTGGAGGCCTATGGCGGCGCCGCCGGCCCCGGCGCGCGGACCCTCGCCAACGACCCGCTGCGCAAGGCGCCCCTGCTGGCGGTGGCGGAGCTGGAACTGGCCGGCACCGATGCCCGCATCCGCATGGCGGCACAGCTGGACCTCGCCTTGCTGGAAGCCCGCTTCCCCGAGCGCCTGCGCTGGGAGGAAGGGGCGATGCTGGACGCCCGCACCGGCAGCGTCTCCGCCCGGCGCCGCCGCCTGTTCGGCCCCCTGGTGCTGGAGGACCAGCAGAGCCCCAACCCCGACCCCGCCGCCCTGGCCGAAGCCCTGGCGCGCGCCGCCGCCGAGCGCGAATTGCGCGACCTGGACTGGACCGAGGCCGCGAAGCAGCTGCAGGCCCGCGTGGCCCGGATGCGCGCGCTGGACGGCGAGGCCTGGCCCGACCTGTCCATGCCCACCCTGATCGCCACGGCGCGGGAATGGCTGCCGGTATGGCTCGGCGGCATGACGAAGCTGTCGGAGCTTCGGGGCCTCGATACCCACAGCCTGCTGGCCGGCACGCTGAGCCAGGAACAGCGGCGCGCGCTGGACAAGGAACTACCGACCCGCCTGCCGCTGCTGGCCGGGCGCAGCGCCGGGCTGGACTACACGCAGGAAGTGCCGCGCCTGGAGGCCCGTGCCCAGCACCTGTACGGCATGACGGCCACGCCGGTTCTGGCGGGCGGGCGGGTGCCGCTGCATATCTCGCTGTTGAGCCCGGCCGGGCGGCCCATCGCCATCACGGGCGATCTGGCGGGGTTCTGGGCGGGCGGCTGGCTGGATGCGCGCAAGGATATGCGCGGGCGCTATCCGAAGCACGACTGGCCGGAAAACCCGGCGACGGCGCACCCCCCGCCGGACAAGCCCAGGCGCTAGACGAGGTACTTCCCGAACACAGCCCGGCATTCCTCACGCATGAAATGCAGCTGATGCGCCCGCAGCAGCTGCTCACGCGGGGCCTCGGCCAGCGCCTTGTACTGCCCCGCGATCAATTCCTTCAGGCTCAGCAGCGGCGTGGGCGTGTCGCCCATGGATTGCGGCTTGAAGCCATAGAAGCCGGGCGTCGGCAGTCCGTGATGGCGCGCGATTTCCGGATAGATCGGCCAGATCGGCGCATGGGCCAGGTGGTTGAACAGATAGCCGTCGTCGATCGGAAACCGCTCCACCGGCACGCCCAGGCTCTCCAGATGGTCCAGGATGCGGTTGGCATAGACCCAGGTGAGGAAGTTGTTGGGGTGGTTCACGCTGAGGAAGCCGATGCGCTCCCGCACCAGCCGGCCCATTTCCTCGGCGAAGACCACATCCACCGCCTCCTCGCGCCGGCGGAACTCCTGCAGCGAGGCATCGAACTGGTCGAAATACTTCAGCGCGGCGAAGGTGCGGTCGTTGAACAGCGCGAGGCATTCCTGCTCCGACACGCCGGCCACGAAGGCGAAGAACACGAGCTGGCTGTGATAATCCCCGAGCGGCCCGCGCATCCGGCTCCAGAGCCCGCCCAGATAGGTCAGATCCGGGTGGTAGCCCGTGAAATACAGGTTGTGGATGGTGACGAAGCGGGTGCCGCGCGTGGCCTCGCGCAGCAATGGTGTCTCCAGCCCCAGGAATTCCTTGCTGAGATTGACCGTCATCACGATGTCGGATTGCCGGGCCTGCTCGATGCAGGCCTGGATGCTTTCCTCCTTGCGGTCATGCGGGATGGTGTGGACCGCGAAACCGTCGAAGGCGATGCTGGGGCAAAGGAGCGAAAGCGCGTGCTTGGTCGTCTGTACCTGACAGTTGTTGATGATCAGGCACTTCAGCATCGTCTACGGCCCCGCATTCCTGGTCATTCTTTCCTGCGATCAGGCATCATGGGTCAATGCGGGGCCCGGGCCAAGGCTAACGCTCACACCGGATGAACATGGTGGAGCGATGGGCGACGTCCCCGACATCGGGCGCGCTCATCTCCGCCCCCCTGCTTTCGGCCCGTTGCGGCGTGATCTGGGCGCGCTGCAGGAAGGTCGTCACCGCCTCCAGCCGCACCGCGAAATTCACGTTCTGGGCGATGTCGCCGGTGCGCTGGGCCACCCGCTGGGCGTTCAGCTTGGCGACCACCACGCCCACCAGATTGCCGTGCATATCCAGCAGCGGGCCGCCGGAATTGCCGGGCTGCACCTCTGCCGAGATCTGGATCTGGTTGGGGTTGTCGCCCAGCCCCGCCAGGCCGTTCACCTCCCCGCGCGTCAGCTTGGGGTCGGATGACAAAAGACCCGCCAGCGGGAAGCCGTAGGCCACCACGCCCTCACCCCGCCGGACATTGGGGGCGCTGCGCAAAGGCAGCACCGGGGCGTTCAGCCCGGGCACGTTCAACAATGCGAGATCGAGCTGCGCATCGACCCGGGCGGGCGGCACGGCGGCCAGCCAGCGGCCCTCGGGCGTGCGGATGATGATGCGGTTGCAGCCGTTCACCACATGCTCGTTGGTCATCACGCGCTCTGCCGCGACCATGAAGCCGCTGCCGGTGGAAACCCGCTGGGCACCGCGGTTGGGCTCGGCCGGGCGCGCGTTCGCGGGGGGCGGCGGGGGCGCCTGGGGGGCCGCGGCCTCACGCGGTTCCAGCGTGCGGTTGGCGCAGATGTCCTGGTTGCGCAGCACCGATTCGCGCCCGTCCGCCAGCACCAGCCGCAGGTCGAAGCGGCAGGCCGCGCTGTCGTTGGGCGTGACGCGGAAGCCCGCATTGTTCGGCAGCGGCCGGCCGGGCGTCAGCAGGGAATTGCCCCAATCCCCGCCCGTGCCGCGCGGGGTGCGCACGGCGAACAGGCCGGTGGCGTCCTGGCCGGTGCGGTTCACCACGCGGAAGCCTGCCTGCTGGTCCTGGGCGAAAACGGGTGTGCTGGCCAGCAGCAGGGCTGCAAGGGCGATGCGGCGCAACATCAGTGCTTCGTCTCCTGGTTCGCTCTTTGGGCGTCGCGGAGGTAGTCCTCCGTCGTGCGGGTGTCGGGCCTGGTGGGGCCGGCATAGGGGTCCAGCCCGCCGGTCGTCGCCTCGATGGCGCGGCAGTCCTCGCACAGTTCCAGCACGGCCAGGCGCTTCGGGTCGGTGAACATCCAGTGACCGCTGGCGGCCAACTTCTGCTTCACGCGCTCCACGCTGCTGCGGGTGCCGAACGGCTTGCCGCAATGGCGGCAGGGCATGGGCTCCTCGCGCTTCACCACGCGCGGCTCCCGCGCCTCGGGCGCGAAGTTCAGGCGCGGCTCCAGGGTGATGACCTTCTCCGGGCAGGTGGCGGCGCACAGGCCGCACTGCACGCAGGCATCCTCCAGGAAGGACAGCTCCGGCGCGTCGGGGTTGGAGCGGAAGGCGCCGACCGGGCAGACCATGGTGCAGGCCAGGCACAGGGTGCAGCCGTCGGCCTTCACCTGCGCCGCGCCGAAACCCGCCAGCGCGGGCAGGGGCAGTGCGGGGATGGCGCTGCCGCTGGCCCCATGCAGGGCACGCAGGCTGCGCAGCGCGACCTCACGCGGGGCACCGATCGCCAGGGCCTCATCCGGCTTCCAGACCGCCTTCAGGCTAAGGCCCGCCAGCGCGTCGCCCAGGGTGAAGGGGTCGTCCGTCTCGATGGCGGCGGCGCGTTCGCCCAGGCCCAGCCCGGCCGTCACGGCATTCAGCGTCTCGATGTTGCGCAGCACGCCCTCGGCCCCTTCCGGGCGGCGGGCGGGCATCAGCACGCGCAGGCCGGCCGCGCCCCAGGCGGTGGCGGCGGCCAGGATCGACAGGTCGATCTGCGTCGCCTCGTTCACCCGCACGGGAATGACGCGGGCCGGCAGGCCGTCACCGTGGCGGGCCAGCGCCTCGATCATCGCCTCGCCCTTCTCGGCATGCAGCAGCAGCACCGGGTGCTCGCCGCCGGCGCGGCGATAGGCCTGCAGCCCCGCGCGGATGCGCTGGCCAAGCGCCTCGGCCGGCGGCAGGGCATAGCGGGCGGCACCCGTGGGGCAGACGGCGGCGCAGGAACCGCAGCCGGCACAGATCTCGGCCGAGATGGCCACGCTGTCCTTGCCCGGCGTGATGGCGCCGGTCGGGCAGACATCCAGGCAGCGGCTGCAGCCCGTGCGGCGGTTGCGCGAATGGGCGCAGAGGCTGTCGGTGAAGGTGACGAAGCGCGGCTTCTCGAATTCGCCGATCAGGGACTGGGCGCGCAGCACCACTTCCAGCACGGCCGCCGGGTTGGCGGGGTCCGCGCGCAGATAGCCGTCACGGGTCTCGTGGAACAGCGGGGCACCACCGGTCAGGTCCAGCACGATGTCGCAGCGGCTGCGCGCGCCGTCGCGGGGCGTGCCCCAGCGATAGGCGGCGCGGGAGGACGGGATGGGGGCCGCATAGCCGTTCACCACCAGCTCGAACGCGCCCAGCCAGCCGGTGGCCTGGGCCACCCGCCCCGCCAGGATGGGAAAGGGCGTGGAGGAGGCGGGCTGCACATCCTCCTGCCCGGTCAGCAGCACGGTGATGTCCAGCGTCTCGGCCAGGCGGCGGGCGGCGTCGATCGCGACCTCGTCCCGGCCCAGCACCAGGCACACGCCCTGGCTTTCCATCGCCACCACCGGCGTCGCGGGCATCGGCACCTGCGCCATGGCCAGCAGCGCCGCCATCTTGGCCGAGGCATCGCGCCCCTGGCGCGCCCAGCCCGCATTCTCGCGGATGTTGACGAAGGTGAGGTCGGCTTCCTCGCCCTCCTGCTCGAAGGTCGGTGCCTCCTGGGTGCAGGCGACCGTGATGGGCCGCCCTTCCGCCAGCGCCGCCTGGAACCGGTCGAGCTGGGAGCGGCACAGGTGTTCCGCCCCGCGCAGTTCCACGCCCGGGCAGCCCCGGCGGATCAGCGCCAGGTCGGGTTCCATCGTGTCTTCGCAGCTGCAGACAAAGGCGATGCGGTTCATGCGGTTTCCAGCGGTGCTCCGGGTGCCTATATCGGGGCGGCCCTGCCGGGGGAACAGAGACATGCTGCAACTTCCCAGCCTTTTCCGCCCTGTGCCCTTGCGAGAGGGCCAGGACGCGATGCGCGCCGCCGTCGAGCTGGCGCCCGAGGAAGGCGCGCCCGCGCCCTCTCGCGGGGCGGGCACGCTGTGCTTCGTGCGCGCCGCCGGCCGTGTGGAGGCCGCGGTGGTGCTGGAACCCGACATGCCGCTGCGCCAGGCGCGCATCGCCCGCCATGTGGCGGCCAACGCCCTGGCCGATGCGCTGGTGGTGCTGGGCCCGCCGGAGCTTCCGGTGGAGCTGCGCTGGGACGGCACGGTGGTGCTGAACAGCGGCGCCGTGGGCCGGCTGCACCTGGCCGCCGCCCCGGCGGCCGAGGATGAGGTGCCCGAATGGCTGGTGGTGGGCTTCACCTGCCGCCTCGCCTTCCCGCCCGGCCATGAATCGGGCCTGCTGCCCGGCGAGACCGCGCTTTCCGAGGAAGGCTATGAGGATGTGGACGCGGAGGCCGTGACCGATGCCTGGGCGCGGCATTTCCTCTCGGGGCTGGACGAATGGCAGGCGCGGGGGCCGGATCGCGCCTTCCGCAACCTGATGGCGCGCCTGCTGGACCATGCCGGGGAAAAGCGCGGCATCGACCCCGCCACCGGCGGGCTGGTACTGGAACGCGACGGCGTGCGAGAGATCTTCCCGCTGTGACCCTTCTGCCCCGCACCCTCAGGCTCGATCCTTCCGACAGCGTGATATTCCCGGCCGCCGCCGCGCCGGGGGAATGGGCCGTGCCCGGCGGCTTCTGCTTCTGGGACGACACGGAGGAAACCCTGCAGGGCAAGCGCCGCCAGGCCTTCCGCGCCGGTTTCCTGGGGCTGGCCAGCTTTGGCTGGTCCACCCTGGTCGAAGTGGCGGAGGCCACGGACCGCGAGGCGGTGGTGGCGGCACTCGCCGCGCATATCCTCTCGGCCTATGGCGCGCCCGACCCCACCGCCGCCCGCGCCGCGGCCGAGGAGGAGATCGCCTTCGCCGAAAGCCTGTGCCAGGGCCATGCGCCGGGCACGGTGCTGGCCCTGGAACGCGCGCTGGAAAAGGGCGAGGTGCGGGAACGCTTCCGCACCCTGCACCGTCGCCCTGCCTCACTGAACAGCCTGCCGGTGTTCGCCATCGAGGAGGTGGACGAACCCGTGGAACGCCCGGACCTGACCAAGCTATGAGCCTCTCCCTGCTGCCCGGCGACTTCTGGGTCGCCTCAGGCCACCATCTGTGCGACCGCGACGCCGACGGACGGCTGGTGGCCACCCCCGATCTGTGGCGCGCCTTCCTGGCCCGGCCGGAGCTGGTGCCACCCGAGGAAGCCTGCGACGCCGAGCGCGCCCTGCACGCGGCGCTGATGGCGGACCCGCTGGCCGAGGCCGATCCCTCCCCCCTGGAGGATGCCGACGCGCGGGAGAACTGGCAGGTGTTCCTGGCCTTTCGTGCCCGGGTGCAGCGCCACGCCAGCATCGAGGCCGCCTGGTGCGCCTTCTACCGGGAAGGTGTCGCGGGCGTGCCGCCCATCTTCCTGCAGATGCTGACGCATCTGGTCGCGCGGGCCGCGCTGGACGGCGTGACGGACACGCACATCCTGCGCGCCGGCGAGCTGTTCTTCCGCAGCCAGCGCGTGGCCATCACCCATGGCGCCACCCTGCTGGCCGATGAGGAGATCGTGGACGCCAAGGCCGCCGACGGCGACCTGGGCGCGCTGGGCCGCCTGCTGACCGAGGCCGGCGCCACCCCGCGCGAGGTGGAGCTGGACGTGCTGTCCGAGGCGAATGCCACCCAGTACTGGGCGCGCTCCGACGCGCATGACTTCGCGCTGGACATCGCTGAGACGCGTGACGGCCAGAAGGCGCTGGCCCGCGCGCTGGAACGCTTCATCGGCCATGTGCTGGGCATCGGCGTGACCATCGAGCCGGCGGCGGTGATCGAGGACGCCCACTGGTCCTGGCATGTGGGGCTGGATGCCGAGGCATCGCGCATCGCCAACGGGCTGTGGGAGGGCAAGAAGCTGCCCCAGGCCGATCTGGCGCGCATTATGTGGCTGGGCGTGCTGCGCTTCACCGATGAATCCCGCGTGCTGGAAAAGCAGCGCGGCAAGCCCTGCTACCTGGCATTGGCGATGGACCGGGCCCAGGTGATCCGCATGAAGCCGCAGAACCTGGTCACGGGCCTTCCGCTGGAATCCGTGCAATGAGCGTGCCGCCCCTGGCCAGCATCGTGGTGGGGGTGCTGGCGGAACGCCGCCCCGCCGTGACCCGCTGGGTCGATCATGTCTGGGCCGTGACCGACGTGCTGCTGGACCCGCCGGACATGGCGCCCTGGACCGTGCTGCATGAGCAGGACGGCACCACGCGCTTCTTCGCCGGCACGGCGGAGCTGGACCTGTTCCGCACCGAGACCGACAACCTGAAGCACAACACGGAGGCGCCGGACCCGCGCATCTGGGTGGTGCTGCGCCCCGGCGAGGGCGAGCCCGGCATGCTGCTGCAGCGCGTGACGGTGGACCCCGGCGAGGCGCATCTGTTCGCCGATGTCGGCAACGACCACCTGGAATCCCTGCCCATGCCCGCGCCGCTGCTGGAGGCCATCCGCGCCTTCGTGGCGCGCCACCATGAGGAACGCCAGTTCTTCAAGCGCAAGCGCGACCGGGCGGACCCGGAGGCGCTGGGCCGGCGGATGACGGATTTCGACGATGAGTAAGGAAGGAGGGAGCGAGGAAGGCGGCTTCCTTTCCCGCTGGTCGCGCCGCAAGCGCGGGCTGGAGGTCGCGGAACCCACCCCGAAGCCCGTGCCGGAATCAGTGCCCAAGCCGGTGGCTGAACCCGTGGCGGCAGCCCCGGAGCCCGTGCCCGCGCCGGAACCGGAACCGGAACCGGAATTCGACCCCGCCACCCTGCCCGATATCGAGACGCTGACGGCGGAGAGCGATTTCTCGGCCTTTCTGAAGAAGGGCGTGCCGGAGGCGCTGAAGCGCCTGGCCATGCGCCGCGCCTGGAGCCTGGACCCGGCCATCCGCGACTTCATCGGCCCTGCCGACTATGCCTGGGATTTCAACGCCCCCGACGGGGTGCCGGGCTTCGCGCTGGAGCTGGGCGGCGACGCCAAGCGCCTGCTGGCCCATGCGGTGGGCCAGCTGGAGGAATACGACGCGGCCCTGGCGAAGGAGCGCGGCGAGGCCCCGCCCGAGCCGGAACCGGAGCCGGTCATTGCCGAGCCGGAACCGGTGTCCGAGGAGGAGGAGCCCCCCCTGGAGCCGATCAGGCTTTCCATGCCCGAAGTGGAAACGCCGCCGCCCGCGCCACCCGCGCCCGCGGAAAGGCCGGCGCCCGCCAGGCGGCGGCACGGCGGCGCGTTGCCCGAGTAACGCGCCAGTATTTGAAATTGATAATCATTCTCAATTAACGTCAATGACGTGTTGCAGTGCAATGAAACTGCACCATTTCTTGACCTGCGTGCAAAGATATTGCACTCATCCCCGGTGGGCACAGAACTGTATCAGGTCGGCACCGACGCCGCGGTAGCGGCGGTCGGGGGCATCGACGCCTTCCAGGCAAAGATCGGCGTGTCCCGCCGCACGGTTTTCGTGTGGAAACAACAGGGAATCCCGGCCGAGCGCGCGCCCGAGATCGAGGCCCTGACCGGCATTCCCCGCCACATCCTGCGCCCGGACCTCTGGCCCTCCCCGCCCGCGCAGGACGTTCCCGAAGCCGACCTGCTGAACGAGAATCGGGCCGGCGCCTTCGCCCTGCTGGGCGCGCTGACGGCCATCGAGCCCGATCGGGCCCTGCTGCGCCTGGTGGCCGGGCTGCCGGGGGATGACAGCACCATCGGCACCGCCATCGCGGAGTTGTCGGCCGCCGCCGCGCGCGTCTCGCCGAAGGCCGTCGAGCGCGAATATTTCGACCTGTTCGTGGGCGTCGGCCGGGGCGAGATCCTGCCCTATGCCAGCTACTACCTGACGGGTTTCCTGCATGAGCGCCCGCTGGCAGAGCTGCGCGCGACGCTCTCGGCCCTCGGCGTGCGCCGCCAGGACGGCGTGCCGGAACCCGAGGACCACATCGCCTTCGTGGCCGAGACCATGGCCGGGCTGCTGCGCGGCGAGATCGCCTCGATCCCGGGCATGGGCCCCGACGAATTCTACGCCAGGCATATCCGCCCCTGGGCGGGCCGCCTGTTCGCCGACCTGCTGGCCAGCCAGCGAGCCGATTTCTACCGGGCAGTGGGCGGCTTCGGCCGCGCGCTGCTGGACATCGAGAACGCGGCAGCCGCCCTGCCGCTGGGAGCATCCTGACATGACCGAGAACGCAAAACCCAAGGACGAGCGCCGCGGCTTCCTCAAGGTTCTCGGCATAGGCACGGCGGCGGCGGTCGTCGCCGACAGCGCCCTGGCCCAGCGCGCGGACAGCGTGCCGGCGCGCGATGCCCGCAAGGAAAACGCCGCCCAGCGGACCGCCGCCCGCTACAACGCCAACAGCGCCGACGTGCAGGCCTTCTACCGCACGAACCGCTACTGAGGACCCCGCGCCATGCTCATCAAACGCAGTGACGGCAAGGCCGCGAAGCAGCGCCTGGCTTCCGCCTATCAGGGGCTTTCGGCCGGTGCGCTCGACCGCCGCGGCTTCCTCAAGCAGGCCGGCGTGGCGGGCGCCGGGCTCGCCGCCTTCTCCGGCCTCAAGCCGCGCATGGCCGAAGCGGCCGGCGCCGGCGCCGGCGTGCTGGACCATTCCCAGCCCGTGCAGCGCATCAAGAACGTCTGCACCCATTGCTCGGTCGGCTGCACCGTGACGGCGGAGGTGCAGAACGGCGTGTGGGTCGGCCAGGAGCCCAGCTGGGACAGCCCGATCAACCGCGGCACCCACTGCGCCAAGGGCGCCTCGGTGCGTGAGCTGGTCCATGGCGACCGCCGCATCAAGTACCCGATGAAGCTGGTCGGCGGTCAGTGGCAGCGCATCAGCTGGGACACCGCGATGAGCGAGATCGCGGAGAAGCTGATGGCCGTGCGCCAGGCTTCCGGCCCCGATTCCGTCTTCTGGCTGGGCAGTGCCAAGTTCAGCAACGAAGGTGCCTATCTGTACCGCAAGCTCGCGGCGTTCTGGGGCACCAACAGCGTCGATCACCAGGCGCGCATCTGCCATTCCACCACGGTCGCAGGTGTCGCGAACACCTGGGGCTATGGCGCGATGACGAACAGCTACAACGACATCCGCAACGCCAAGACCATGATCATCATGGGCGGCAACCCGGCGGAGGCGCACCCCGTCTCGTTGCAGCACGTTCTCACCGGCAAGGAGATCAACCGCGCGAACCTGATCGTCATCGATCCGCGCTTCACCCGCACCGCGGCGCACGCCACCGAATACGTGCGCATCCGCCCGGGCACCGACATCCCCATCATCTGGGGCATGCTGTGGCACATCTTCCAGAACAACTGGGAGGACAAGCAGTTCATCGCACAGCGCGTCTACGGCATGGACGATGTCCGCGCCGAGGTGGCCAAGTGGAACCCCGAGGAAGTGGAGCGCGTGACCGGCGTGCCCGGCGCGCAGCTGCGCAAGGTGGCCGAGATCTTCGCCACCCAGAAGCCCTCCACCCTGATCTGGTGCATGGGTGCCACCCAGAAGACGGTCGGCACCGCCAATGTGCGCGCCTACTCCATCCTGCTGCTGGCCACCGGCAATGTCGGCAAGCCGGGCACGGGTGCGAACATCTTCCGCGGCCACTGCAACGTGCAGGGCGCGACCGACTTCGGCCTCGATGTCACCTCCCTGCCCGGCTACTACGGCCTGGATGAGGCGGCGTGGCGCCACTGGTCGCGCGTGTGGAACGTCTCCTACGAGAGCATGGTCTCGCGCTTCGACAGCCCGGCCATGATGACCACGCCCGGCATCCCGACCACCCGCTACTTCGATGCCATCACCCTGCCGAAGGACCAGATCCAGCAGCGTGACCGCCTGAAGGCGATGGTGGTGTTCGGCCATGGCGGCAACACCGTCACGCGCATGCCCGAAGCGGTGAAGGGCCTGGAGGCACTGGACCTGCTGGTCGTGGCCGACCCGCACCCGACCACCTTCGCGGCACTCAGCAACCGGCGCGACGGCACCTACCTGCTGCCGATGTCCACCCAGTTCGAGACGAACGGCAGCCGCACCTCCTCCAACCGCTCCATCCAGTGGGGCAGCCGGGTGGTGAAGCCGATCTTCGAATCCCGCACCGACTATCGCGTGATGTACGACCTGTGCCGCGCGATGGACACGGCGGCCGAGCGCCGGAACATGACCATCCGCTTCACCGCGGACATGTTCAAGCGCATGGAGATCGTCGAGGGCGAGCCCAGCGCCGAGAGCATCCTGCGCGAGATCAACTACGGCTCGCTCAGCACCGGCTACTCGGGCGTGAGCCCGGAGCGGCTGAAGCTGCACATGCAGCACCAGGACCAGTTCGACCTGGTGACGCTGCGCGCCAAGCCCGACGCGCCGGAAGCCATCCGCGGCGACTTTTACGGCCTGCCCTGGCCGTGCTGGGGCACGCCCGAGATGCGCCACCCCGGCAGCCATGTGCTCTACAACACCGAGCTCCACGTGAAGGAAGGCGGCGGCACCTTCCGCGCCCGCTTCGGCGTGGAGCGCGAGGGCAAGACCCTGCTGGCTGAGGGCAGCTACTCCAAGGGTTCGGAACTCACGGACGGCTACCCCGAATTCACCGTGCCGGTGCTGAAGCGCCTGGGCTGGTACGATGAGCTGACGGCCCAGGAAAAGGCCGTGATCGAGGGCATCGGCGGCCCCGGCGGCGGCAATGTCTCCTGGGCGACGGATCTGTCGGCCGGCATCATCCGCGTGGCGATGGAACATGGCTGCCTGCCCTATGGCAACGCCAAGGCCCGCGCCAATGCCTGGAACCTGCCGGACCCCGTGCCCGTTCACCGCGAGCCGATCTACACCCCGCGCACCGACCTGATCGACAAGTACCCGACCCTGCCCGACCGGCGCGGCTTCCGCCTGCCGCATCTGGGTGTTTCGGTGCAGAACCGCTCGAAGGAAGTGGCGCGCGACTACCCGATCATCCTGTCCTCCGGCCGCCTGGTCGAATACGAGGGCGGCGGCGAGGAAACCCGCTCCAACCGCTGGCTGGCGGAACTGCAGCAGGACATGTTCGTCGAGATCAACCCGGCCGATGCCGCCAGCCGCAACATCCGCGACGGCGGCTGGGTGCTGGTGCGCGGCCCCGAAATGCCCGCGGGCAAGTTCATCAAGGTGAAGGCCATGGTGACGGAGCGCGTGGGGCGCGGCGTGGCGTGGATGCCGTTCCACTTCGCCGGCTGGTTCATGCAGGAAGACCAGCGCGGCAAATACCCGCAGGGCACGGACCCCATCGTGCTCGGCGAGTCGGTGAACGCCGTCACGACCTATGGCTATGACCCGGTGACCTTCATGCAGGAAACCAAGGTCACGCTCTGCCAGATCCAGGCTGCCTGAGGAGGAACGACCATGGCACGCATGAAATTCCTCTGCGACAGCGACCGTTGCATCGAGTGCAACGCCTGCGTCACGGCCTGCAAGAACGAGCACGAGGTGCCCTGGGGCATCAACCGCCGCCGCGTCGTCACCATCAATGACGGCAAGCCCGGTGAGCGTTCGATCTCCATGGCGTGCATGCACTGCACGGATGCGCCCTGTGCCGCCGTGTGCCCGGTGTCGTGCTTCTACACGACGGCCGACGCCATCGTGCTGCACGACAAGGACCTGTGCATCGGCTGCGGCTATTGCTTCTACGCCTGCCCGTTCGGCGCGCCGCAGTATCCGCGCGTCGGCAACTTCGGCGGCCGCGGCAAGATGGACAAGTGCACCTATTGCGCGGGCGGCCCGCAGGCCGACAACACGCTGGTGGAATACACCCAGTACGGCGCCAACCGCATCGCGGAAGGCAAGCTGCCGCTCTGCGCCGAGATGTGCAGCACCAAGGCGCTGCTGGCCGGCGACAGCGACATGATCGCCACGATCTACCGCGAGCGCGTGCAGAAGCGCGGCTACGGCTCCGGCGCCTGGGGCTGGCGCACCGCCTATCGCGAGACGCTGGGAGCCTGATGATGCGTACTACCCTCGCCCTGTTGGCGATGCTGGCGGCGACGCCCGTTCTCGCCCAGCCTGCCTCGACCCAGCCTGCCGGCCCTTCGGCCACCCAGGCCCCGCAGCAGCAGCCCCCGCACCCCGGCGCGCCCGAGGTGCAGGCCCCGGTGCCCGAGGCCGGCGCCGGCCGAGGCGCCCCCGGCGCCGGCCAGGTGCCCGCCACGACCGAGCCCGGCCGCACCACCCCGGCCCAGCAGCCGGTGGCCCCGCAGCAGCCTGCGGCGGCGGCGCCGACGCCTGCCCCGGCCCAGCCTGCCCCCGCCCCCTTCGGCGATCGCGGCCAGCCTGACGCGGCCGAACTGGAACTGATGGCCACCCTGCGCGGTGAGCGCATCAGCGGCCGCATCTCCATCCCGAACCAGACCGCGGCCAACCTGATCCAGCCCGCCGGGCGTTCCTGGCGCGAGTACCATAACGTGACGCTCGCCTGGGTGGGCGGCATCGCGGTGCTGGGCATGCTGGCGATCCTGGCGGTGTTCTACTTCACCCGCGGGCGCATCCGGATGGAGCACGGCTATTCCGGCCGCACCATCACCCGCTTCAACATCCTGGAGCGCGCGAACCACTGGATGGTGGCCAGCTGCTTCATCATCCTGGGCCTGTCGGGGCTGAACCTGACCTTCGGCCGGCACCTGCTGCTGCCCATCATCGGGCCGGAAGCGTTCACCGCCCTCAGCACCTGGGGCAAGCTGGCGCACAACTTCCTGGCCTTCCCCTTCACGCTGGGCATCGTCGTGATGCTGCTGCTGTGGGCGAAGGACAACATCCCGAACAAGCTGGACATCGTGTGGTTCAGGATGGGCGGCGGGCTGGTCGGCAAGGGGCATCCGCCCGCCGGCCGCTTCAACGCCGGCCAGAAGATGGTGTTCTGGATGACCGTCATCGGCGGCGGCCTGGTCGCGGCCAGCGGCTATCTGCTGGTCTTCCCCTTCACGGTCACCAACATCGAAGGCCAGCAATGGGCCCATATGGCGCATTCGCTGATCAGCGTGCTGATGATCGCGGGCATCCTGGCCCATATCTACATCGGCAGCCTGGGCATGGAGCATGCCTTCGACGCGATGGGCAGCGGCCAGGTGGACATCAACTGGGCGCGTGACCACCACTCCCTGTGGGTGGAGGAAGAGCTGGCCAAGGCGCGGGCAACCGTGGCCAAGGGCGCGAAGGCCGCAGGGGCGGATTGATTGCAGGGGGCTTCGCCCCTGCCACCTGGGCCAAGCGGCATCCAACAAAAATGGCGCCCTGCCGGAGACGGCAGGGCGCCAATCTTTTTAGGCCGCCAGTCTTTATCCCAGCCCCATCAGTGACCTGGCGAAATCCTGTGCCTCGAACGGCCGCAGGTCATCGGCCTTCTCACCCACGCCGACCATGTGCAGCGGGATGGCGAATTCCTGCGCCAGCGCCACCACCACACCGCCCTTGGCCGAGCCGTCCAGCTTGGTCACCGCGATGCCGGACACGGCCACCAGTTCCTTGAACACGCGGGCCTGCTGCACGGCGTTCTGGCCGGTGGTGGCATCCAGCACCAGCAGCACGGAATGGGGCGCGGTCTCGTCGATACGACGGATCACGCGCACCACCTTGGCCAGCTCCTCCATCAGGGCTGATTTGTTGTGCAGCCGGCCGGCGGTGTCGATCAGCAGCACATCCATGTTCTCATCGCGCGCGCGGGCCAGCGCGTCATAGGCCAGGCCCGCGGCGTCGGCGCCCTGCTTGACCGGGGCCACCACCGGGCAGCCGGTGCGCTCGCCCCAGATCTGCAGCTGCTCCACGGCGGCGGCGCGGAAGGTGTCGCCGGCGGCGAACATGACGTTCTTGCCCTCGGCCCGCCATTGCTGGCCGAGCTTCGCGATGGTGGTGGTCTTGCCCACCCCGTTCACGCCCACCACCAGCACCACATGCGGCTTCCTGGCCGGATCGATGGCCAGGGGGGTCGCGACGGGCGCGAGGATGGCGGTGATCTCCTCGGCGAGCGCGGCCTTCACTTCCTCGGCCGTCACTTCCTTGCCGAAGCGGGTCTGGCGGAACTTCTGCACGATGCGCTGGGATGCCGACACGCCGATATCGGCCATGATCAGCGTCTCCTCCAGCTCCTCCAGCGCGGCCTCATCCAGCTTCCGCTTGGTGAAGACGCTGGCGATGTTGTCGGTCAGCTGGCGGGTGGTGCGCGTGAGCCCGGCCTTGAGGCGCGAGAAGAAACCGCGCGGCTGCTCAGGCACCGGGTCGGGCGCGGGGGGCGGCGGGTCGCGCAGGGGTTCGGGCGCGGGCGGTGACGGCGGCAGGGGCAGCGGCGCCGGCTCGGGCGCCGGAGGCGGCACTTCGGCCGGCTGCGCCGGAGGCGGCACTTCAGCCGGCTGCGCCGGAGGCGGCACTTCAGCCGGCTGCGCCGGCGGGGCTTCCACCGGCGGTTCCGCCAGCAGCGTATCGGACACCTCCGCCGCGATCTCAGGCGGCAGATCCACCGCTACCTCACGCGGGGCTTCCGCCACCGGGGCCGGCTCATTCTTGCCGGTCATGCGGTTCCAGAGGTCACGCAGCGCCATGGGTCAACTCCTCGGCCAGCAGGGTGGCGCCCTCTCGGGCCGTGACGCGCACCGGGTGCATCGCACCGCGCATGGCTTCGCCGCGCAGCAGGCGCAGGCGCAGGCCATGGGCGGTGGTCGCCTCGGTGGCGGTTTCGAACATCGCCTGTTCCAACGAGCCCAGGCGGGATTCGGCGAAGGCCTCCGCGCTGGCGGCACCGGCCGCGCGCAGCTCGGCGGCCCGGGCGCGCCCGACCGCCGCCGGCAGGGCCGGCATGCGCGCCGCCGCCGTGCCCGGCCGGGCAGAATAAGGAAACACATGCAGCGCCGCCGGCCGCAGCGCCGCGATCAGCGCCAGGTTGGCGGCATGGGCCGCCTGGTCCTCGGTCGGGAAGCCCGCGATCAGGTCGGCGCTGATCGCCATGTCCGGCCGGGTGGCGCGGGCGCGTTCGGCCAGCGCCTCGGCTGTCCCGGCCCCGTGGCGGCGGCGCATCCGCTTCAGCATCAGCCCGTCGGCATGCTGGGCCGACAGATGCAGGAAGGGCGCCAGCCGTTCCTCATCCCGCCACAGCGCCCACAGGCCCTCAGGGATCGCGGCCGGGTCCAGCGAGGAGAGGCGCAGCCGCGCCAGCCCCGGAATGGCCAGCACGGCGCGCGCCAGCTGGGCCAGGTCCTGTCCATCGGCCTGCCAGCTCGCCAGATCCACCCCGGTCAGCACCACCTCAAGCTGGCCGCGCGCCACGGCCTGGCGGGCGGCGCCCAGCACGGCCTCCAGGCCCATCCCGCGCGACGGCCCGCGCGCGATGCGGATGACGCAGAAGGTGCATTCATGGTCGCAGCCCTGCTGCACCTCCAGGAAGGCGCGGGCACGGCGGGTGGTGGCGGCCGGGGCGACCTGCATGTCCGGCGCACCCCAGGCGGCGGGCGAGAGTTTTTCGGCATTTCCCAACACCCGCGCCACGCCGGGCAGCGCGGCCCAGGCATCGGGCGCCAGGGTGGCGGCGCAGCCGGTGACGATGATGGGCCGCCCCGGCGCCTCGCGCGCCGCGCGGCGGATGGCCTGGCGCGCCTGGGCCTCCGCTTCCGCCGTGACGGCGCAGGTATTGACGATCAGCGCATCACGTAGCCCGCCGGCGGCGGCCAGTGTGGCCATGGTCTCGGCCTCCGCGCCATTCAGGCGGCAGCCGAGGGCCAGCGTCTCAGGCATCAAGGAGGGCGGCATCCAACTCGCCCATGAAAGACAGCGCGGTGGGGCCTTCCATCAGAACGTGACCATCCTCGCGCCAGGTGATGGTCAGCGTGCCGCCGGGCAGTTCCACGGCGGCGCGGCGGCCGGTCAACCCACGCCGATGCGCGTTCACCAGCGTGGCGCAGGCACCCGACCCGCAGGCCAGCGTCAGCCCCGCCCCGCGCTCCCACACCCGCAGGCGGATATGCTCGGGTGAGACGATCTGCGCGAAGCCGATATTGGCGCGGTCGGGGAAGATGGCGGCATGTTCCAGGCGCGGCCCGATCACGTCCAGCGGCAGCGCCCAGGGGTCATCCACGAAGAAGGTCGCGTGCGGGTTGCCCATGGAACAGGCCGCGGGGTCGCTCACGGCGCCTTCGGACAGGTCCAGGTGCAGGGTGTCGGCCTCATGCGCCAGGGGCACTTCCTGCCAGCCCAGCCGGGCGGGGCCCATGTCGATCTCGATCAGCCCGGGCGCCGAGACGCGCGCCGGCAGCAGGCCAGAGATGGTCTGGATCACGCCCGTTTCGCTGCCGGTTTCCTCGAACAGGATGCGCGCCACGCAGCGGGTCGCGTTGCCGCAGGCCCCGGCCTCGCTGCCGTCCGGGTTCAGGATGCGCATGAACACGTCACCGTCAGGCGCGTTTTCCAGGCGGATGATCTGGTCCGCCCCCACCCCGCGGTTGCGGTCCGCGAGCCAGCGCGCGCCGGCCTCCGAGATCGGAAGCGGCGTCTGGCGGGCATCGAGGATGACGAAGTCATTCCCCGCGCCATGCATCTTGCGGAAGGGTGTAGGCATAGGCTGCATATAGGATGATGCGGCGGGCCGCGCTATGTGGGGTGCATGAAGCACGCATGCCGGAACCTCATCATCCTGCTGCCGTTCGGCCTCATCGGGGGCCTCGCGGGTTGCGGGAACTCCTATTCCGCCAATGAATACGCCCAGCGGGCGGTGCAGCAGGCCAACAAGGTCAGCCAGGGCACCATCGTGGGCTTCCGCCAGGTGCGGATCTCGGCGGACGGCACCACGGGCGCCGCCTCGGGTGCGGCGGCCGGCGGCGTGCTGGGGGCTGCGGCCGGCGGCAACCGCGTGACGGATGCGCTGGGCGCGGTCGGCGGCGCGCTGGTGGGCGGGCTGATCGGCACGGCGGCGGAACGCGCGGCCAACAACGCCGACGGCATCGAATACATCGTGCGCAAGGCGAACAATGAGCTGGTCAGCGTGACCCAGCGCGACATCGTCCCCCTGCCGGTCGGCGCGCGGGTGCTGGTGATCGAGGGCGCGCAGGCCCGCATCGTGGCCGACTACACCAACGTGCCGGTGCCGGAGCCCGCCGCCCCTGCCACGCCCGCCCGCGTGCAGGGCCCGCGCCGCGACCCGCCGGCCCCGGTGGCCGAGACCCTGGCCGCCCCGGCCGCGCCTGCCACCGAGGCGCCCGCTGCGGCCACGCCTGCCGGCGATGCGCCGGCCCCGGTCGCCGCCCCTGCCCCCGCCGCCGAGGCCCCCGCCGCACCGGGCGACCCGGGTGCCGCCGCCGGCGTGGCCCCGGCCCAGCTGCTGCAGAACCTGCCGGAATGGCTGCGCAACCAGCCGGGCCTCACGCTCACGCGCTGATCACGCCCGCGCGGTGCGGCGCAGGCTGACCACCAGCCCCGCCGCCACCAGGCACAGGGCGCCCGCCACGAAGAAGGCGGGCAGGTAGGTATCGAAGGTGGTGCGGCTGAAGCCGCCGCCGAATGCCGCGCTCGCCGCGCCGATCTGGTGGCCGGCGAAAATCCAGCCGAACACCACATTGGCGCGCTCTCGGCCGAACCGCTCGGCCACCAGCTTCACCGTGGGCGGCACGGTCGCGATCCAATCGAGGCCATAGAACATCGCGAACAGCGCCAGGCCGTAGAAGGAGAAGTCGCTGAAGGGCAGCGCCAGCAGCGACAGCCCGCGCAGCCCGTAATACCAGAACAGCAGCCAGCGGTTGTCGTACCGGTCGGACAGCCAGCCAGAGCCCACCGTGCCGAAGAAGTCGAAGATGCCCATCATGGCCAGCACGCTGGCGCCCGCCACCGCCGCCATGCCGTAATCGCCGCACAGCGCGATGAAATGGGTCTGGATCAACCCGTTGGTGCTGGCGCCGCAGATGAAGAAGGTGGCGAACAGCACCCAGAAGGTGGCGTTGCCCGAGACGTCACGCAGGATCACCAGCGGGGAGGCCAGCAACTGGCCCAGCCCGCCATGCGCCACGGGCGGCGGGGGTGCCACGGCCGTGTCGCCATAGGCCGGCAGGCCCAGCTCAGACGGGCGTTCCCGCATCACCAGCATCACCACCGTGACGGCGGCCACCAGCATGGCGCAGACGAAGCCCAGCGAGACGCGCCAGCCCAGGCTCTCGGTCATATGCGCCAGCAGCGGCAGGAACAACAGCTGGCCCGTGGCGGAACTCGCGGTCAGAAAGCCCAGCACCAGCCCGCGCCGGTGGCTGAACCAGCGTGTGGCGACGGTCGCCCCCAGCACCATGGCCGTCAGCCCGGTGCCCAGCCCCACCACCACGCCCCACAGCAGCACCAGGTGCCACACCTGGTTCATGAGCAGCGACAGCAGCAGGCCCGAGACCACCACGCTCATCGCCGCCAGCATCATGCGCCGCACGCCGAAGCGGTTGATGAAGGCCGCGGCGAAGGGCGCCACCAGCCCGAACAGCGCGAAGCGGATGGCCAGCGCCGAGGAAATGTCGGCCGTGCGCCAGCCGAACTCGCGTTCCAGCGGCACGATGAACACGCCGGGCGCGCCCACGGCGCCGGCGGTGACCAGCATGGTCAGAAAGGTGGCGGCGACGACGGCCCAGCCGTAGTGCCAGTTCCGCCGGCCCATCCAGCCGGCAAGCGCGTTCGAGAGCATTCAGTGGATCCGTTCGATGGCGATGGCGGTGGCCTCGCCACCCCCGATGCAGAGGGAGGCGACGCCGCGCTTCAGCCCGTGCCGCTGCAAGGCGTGCAGCAGCGTGACAATGATCCGCGCGCCGGTGGCGCCGATCGGGTGGCCCAGCGCGCAGGCGCCGCCATGGATGTTCAGGATGTCGCGCGGGATGGACAGGTCCTTGGCGGCCGCCATGGGCACCACGGCGAAGGCCTCGTTGATCTCGAACAGGTCCACGTCGCCGATGCTCCAGCCCGCGCGCTCCAGCAGCTTGCGGATCGCGGGGATGGGGGCCGTGGTGTACCAGGCGGGTTCCTGGCTGTGGGCGGCGTGGGCGCGGATCTCGGCCAGCATGGGCAGGCCCAGCTTCTCGGCCGTGGAGCGGCGCGTCAGCAGCAGCGCCGCCGCCCCATCGGCATTGGCCGAGGCGCTGGCGGCGGTGATGGTGCCATCCGGCCGGAAGGCGGGCTTGAGGCTGGGAATGCGCTCGGGCTTCACCTTCAGGGGGTGCTCGTCGGTATCCACCTCCCCCACCGGCACGATCTCGGCACGGAAGGCGCCTTCCTCGATGGCGCGGCGCGCGCGGGTCAGCGTCTCGATCGCGTAGGCATCCTGGTCCTCGCGGCTGAACTGGTAGGCCTCGGCCGCGGCCTCGCCGAAATCGCCCATGGAGCGGCCGGGCTCATAGGCGTCCTCCAGCCCGTCCAGCATCATGTGGTCGATCAGCCTGTCATGGCCGGCGCGGTAGCCGGTTCGGGCGCGGGCCAGCAGGTAGGGGGCATTGGACATCGCCTCCATCCCGCCCGCGATCACCACATCGGCGCTGCCGGCGCGCAGCAGGTCATGGCCCAGCATGGTGGCCTTCATGCCGCTGCCGCACACCTTGTTGACGGTGGTGGCGCCCACCGCATCCGGCAGGCCGGCACCGCGCAGCGCCTGGCGGGCGGGCGCCTGGCCCTGGCCGGCGGGCAGCACATTGCCCATCAGCCCCTCATCCACCAGCGCCGGGTCCAGCCCCGCGCGGGACAGCACGGCGCGGATGGCCGTGGCCCCCAGCGCGTGCGCCGGCTGGGGCGACAGCGCCCCCAGATAGCGGCCGAGCGGCGTGCGCGCGGCGGCGGCGATGACGATGGGATCGACAGAGGACATGATGGCCCTTTCGCACAGGGCCACCCGTCGGCCCTGGCAATTAGATGATAGTCATCATAAATACCGTCAAGAGCTCAGGAGCACCGACATGCGCGTCAGCAAGGCCCAGGCTGAGGAGAACCGCCGCCGCGTGGTGACGCGCGCGGCTGAGCTGTTCCGTGAGCGCGGCATCGACGGCATCGGTGTGGCGGAGCTGATGCGCGAGGCCGGGCTGACCCATGGCGGCTTCTACGGCCAGTTCGAGTCCAAGGAGGCCCTGACCGCCGAGGCGGTGGCCGAGACCATGCGCCATTCCCACGACCGCTGGCGCGCGACCATGCAGGGCGCCGAGGCGCCCATCGCGGCCCTCCTCCAGCGCTATCTGACGTCCAGCCACCGCGACATGCCCGGCAAGGGCTGCATGCTGCCGGCCCTGGCCGCCGATTCAGCCCGGCGCGGCGGCCCCCTGCGGGAGGCCTTCACCGAGGGCGTGCGCGGCTACCTCGCGCTGCTGGAGGAAGCGGCCACGGGCGAGACGCCGCAGGCACGCCGCCAGAGGGCGCTCGGCACCCTGTCCGCCATGGTGGGCGCGCTGCTGCTGTCCCGGGCGGTGGAGGATCCGGACCTGTCGGATGATCTGCTGGAGGCCACCAGAGCCATGGTGAGCCCCGGGGAATAAGTATCTTTATTCAGAATAATCGAGGGATTGAGAATCATGCCGCGGCGAGTATTTCGCGCGCGCAGCATTTCACGAATGATCGCGCCACGCTGACAAAAATGAGATTTTCCCTCATGGGATTAACGTGGCATCCGACTTGGTAAAAGCATACGCACAGGCTGTGCAAGTCGGATGGAACAGATGCGTAAACCGAAATGGTTTGGCCCGGGTATGCGCCACGGGCTGGCGGTTGCCGCCATCTGTGCCGCGGTCGGGCTGACCGGCGCGCTGCTGCTGCTGCGCGCAGAGCGCTACCGCCTGATCGCCACCGACGGAGAGCGTCTTGCCGTCTATGCCCAGACCATGGCGCAGCGCCTGGACAACGGGCTGACGGACTGGGCGCGCGATGTCACCCAGCTCACCCGCTTCGAGACCTTCGGGCGCGAGCCGCCGGAACCCGCCTCCGCGCGGCGCCTGCTGGAGGATCTGCGGGACCGCTCGCCCACCTTCTCCTGGATCGGTTTCACCGGGGTCGATGGCCGGGTGATCGCCGCGACCGACGGGCTGCTGGAAGGCGTGGACGTCTCGGGGCGGCCCTGGTTCCGGCCCGGCCTGGCCGGAAGCTTCCTGGGCGATGTCCACCCCGCCGTCCTGCTGGCGCGGCTGCTGCCGCAGGAACGCGGCGGCGGCGAGAATGCCTATTTCGTCGATGCCGCCGCCCCCGTGCACAGCCGCGATGGCCGGCTCCTGGGCGTGATCGCCGGCCACCTGACCTGGCGTTGGGCCCAGCAGGTGGCCAGTGAGACGGCGATGCTGGCGCCCTGGCAGCCGCCGCCGTCGCTGCATGTGGTCGCGGCAGACGGCATGGTGCTGCTGGGCCCCGACAATGAGCGCGGCCGCCCCTGGCCGGTGCCCTTGCCGGGCGGCCCGCGCAACTGGCGTGAGACCGACATCCCCGGGCAGGCCGCCTCCGTGACGGCCGTGGGCCGTGCCGAGGGCGCGCCCGACCGCCAGCACCTGGGCTGGGCCGTAATCGCGCAGCGCGACCGGGCGGAGGTCCTGCAGCCGCTCTGGTCCTTCGGCGCCTGGCTCGGGCTGGGTGTGCTGGTGCTGGCGATGCTGGGCGGGTGGCTCGCGGGGCGCAATGCCGGGCGCCTGGGCAGCACGCTGCGCGGGGTGCTCGGCGAGGGGGGCGACGAAAACATCGCCGCCCGGCTGACCAAGCTGCGCGACCAGGCCCAGCGTGACCCGCTGACCGGGCTGCTGAACCGCCAGGGCTTCCAGAGCTGGTGCGAGACCAACCCCCGCCTTGCCGAAGGCTGCGCGGTGGTCGTGCTGGACCTGGACGGCTTCAAGCCGATCAACGACCGCCACGGCCACGCCGCCGGCGATGCGGTGCTGCAGGGCATCGGCGCCTGGCTGCAAGGCAATCTGCGGCGGGAGGATGCGGCCGTCCGCCTGGGCGGCGACGAATTCCTGCTGTGCCTGGCCGGCCCCGCGCCGCAGGCGGCGGAGACGGCGCATGAGGTGGGCGCCCGGCTGCACGCCGCCCTGCGCGACGGCCTGCCGACGCCGGTGGGGCCGCTCAGCCTGGGTTGCAGCCTGGGCGTCGCGCGCGTGCCCGACGAGACGCCGAGCATCGAGGCCGCGATCGTCCTGGCCGACCAGCGCCTCTATGCGGTGAAGGAGCACCGGTACCGGACCGGCGCCCTCAATGCCCGCCGCCAGGCCTGATGCGTCAGGCCTTGGCTTCGATGCGGTTCTGATACACGCGCAGGTGGCTGTAGACGGCCGCCAGCATGGGCGTGGCGATGCCTGCCTCACCCGCGCGCTTCAGCAGGTCTCCCACGATCTGGTCGGCCTCGATCGGCAGGCCGCCGGTCAGGTCGCGATACATGGAGGACGCCGAGGCCGAGCCCTTCTTGGTCAGCATGGCGCGGGTCTCCTCGACATAGGCCTCGCCCGGGGGGCTGCCGGAGGCACGGGCGATCGCCAGGATCTCCTCATACACCGCGTTGACGAAGGCGACGCCGCCGGGGGTGGCCTCGATCTCGCCGATCGTGCCGCGCATCAGGCAGGTGACGCAGCCCAGCGTGGACAGCATCAGCCACTTCTCCCACAGGTCGCGGCGGATGTTGGAGGACAGGGTGGCGGTGAAGAAGGCGCCCTGCATGAAGGCATCCAGCGCCTGCATGCGGGCGGAGACGCTGCCGTCATGCTCGCCGTAGATCAGCTGCTGGAAGGGGCCGAGCTGCTTCACGCGGCCCTCGGCATCCAGCGTGGTCGCGACCTTGCACAGGCTGCCCGCCACCTTCTCCGCCCCGAAGCGCGCGGCCAGCGTGTCGAAATGCCGCATGCCGTTCAGCACGGGCAGGATGGTCGTGCCGGCACCCACGGCGGCGGCCATGTCGTCCATGGCGGAATCCAGCGCGAAGGCCTTCACCGTCAGCAGGATGGCATCGTATTCGGGCTTCAGCGCATCGGCCGTGACGACCTGCGGCTTCACGGTGAACTCGCCGGTGGTGGCCAGGATGGTCAGGCCCTTCTCACGCACCTGCGCGGCGCGCTTCGGGCGCAGCAGGAAAGTGACGTCCTTGCCGGCCTCCGCCAGGCGGCCGCCGAAATATCCGCCGGTCGCACCGGCTCCCACCACCAGCAGACGCATCCGATACTCTCCGTCATGTCTTGATATGGGCATATGCCCCTATTGCGATGAAAGGCCCGCATCGCCATCCTGTCAATCATGGCAGACGTCCTCCGCTGCAACGGCACATCCCTGCGCCGCGCCACGCGCCGCGTGTCACAGCTGTATGACCAGGTGCTGGCACCGGTCGGGCTGAAATCCACCCAGCGCAGCATCCTGATCGCGGTGTCGCGGCTGGGCAGCCCCGGCATGGGGGAACTGGCGGCGGCGCTGGTGCTGGACCGCTCGGCGCTGGCGCATAACCTGAAGCCGCTGGAACGCGACGGGCTGCTGCGCGTGACCCCCGACCCGGCCGACCGGCGCGGCCGCCGCGTGGCACTGACCGAGGCCGGCGAGGAACGGCTGGCGCAGTCCCGCGTGCTGTGGAAGCAGGCGCAGAAGCGCTTCGAGAAAGCCTTCGGGAAGGACGAGGCGGCGGAATTGCGCGAAGCGTTGGCGAAGATCGCGAGCATGGAGTTCGCGGAGGCGTTTCTGCGGTGAAGGCGGGGGCGTTGCCCCCGGCCCCCAGTCAGGGGCAAATCCCCTGACTGCTTAAATCAGCTCCCCCGCCCCCGTGCCATGCAGCGGCGTCGGGAAGGTCCATTCCTCGCCACGGGCGGTGGTGACGTATTCCGGCCAGCGCAGATCCACCGGCGGCACGAAGTCGGCCGGCAGCAGCGGGCCCACCCACTGGCTACCGCCCACGCCGCCGCCGGTGCGTTCCTTGAACTCGGCCTGGGCGGCGCCCAGTGCCTCCGGCAGGCTCGCCAGGTCCAGCAGGGTCAGCGCCATGGTCTTGGCGGCGACGAACATGCCGGGGTCCACCACCGCGGGGTGGCCGCCCAGCGCGTTGTAGGCCCAGTTCGGGTAGGAATAGCCCTTGGTCGGCGCGCGCAGCCGGGGCCGCGCGGCCAGCAGGCGCACGGTCGGCGCGTGCCAGGAATATTCCACATAGTCGTCGGCGCTGAGATGCTTCTGCCAGCTCGGCAGGCCGGCACGCAGGCGCGCCTCGAAATCCACGGGGTCGGTCAGACGCGAGACCTCGGGGATGAAGGGATCCTCCATCGCGTCCACGCCCAGATTCTTCTGGATCGCCCGGCCGAACTCCCGCGCCTCCTCGGAATAGACGGGCGCACCCACGGCCTGCAGGTTCTTCCAGGTCAGGTCGGTCATCGCCTGGTTGGGCAGGCCGACACGCGTCTTGGTCACCCAGCGGACATAGGCCTTGCAGCCCGTGATGCCCGCCACATGCTTCGCGTTCTGCGCCAGCACCCGCCAGATCTGCTCCTGGATGCCGAGCGAGGAGGCGCGCCAGGAATACTGGATCTGGGAGAAGCGCGGCGTCAGGTTGTCGCTGGTCGCACCCGCATCGCCCAGGATGTACTCGTTCAGCGTCCAGGACCCGGCGTGGGGGAACATCGCCTCCTTGGTGTACTTCGTGGTCGTGTACATCAGGCACAGCGCGTCGGTCGCACCCGGGCAGCGGGCATTGGCGTGCGCGCCCTCGATCGGCACCAGGTTGGGGTCGATCCAGGCCTCGGGGTTGTCGGCCTCGAAGGTGATGATGGCGGACCAGTAGGCGCCGAAATGGGTCTCACCGGTGACGGTGTTGTGCGGCCAGGGGTGCCAGACCACGCAGGCGTCCAGATCGTCGAAATAGCCCTTGGCGGCGTGGATGGGCTTGCTGCCGCAGACCTTCTCGGCAGGCTCACCGAACAGCTTCAGCGTGCCGGCGGTGCCGTGCTTTTCCATCGCGGCCTTGGCGGCCAGAAAGGCGGTCAGCGAGGCCGTGCCCAGCACCGAGTGCGGGTCCGTATGGCCGGCGGTGTAGGGGTGCAGCCCCTCGCGCGGGGCCTCATAGGGCACCACCTGCTGGGAATTGCCGGGCACCGCGTCGTATTCGGAAAAACCGGCCAGGACCGGGCCGTCACCCTGCTTCCAGGTGGCGCAGAAGGCCGTGGGCATCTCGCCCGAGCCTTCCTCGACCGAGAAGCCCTCGGCGGTCAGGATCTCCACATAGTCGCGGACGGATTTGTATTCGCGCCAGGCGGGTTCGGCGTGGTCCCAGATGCGCTTGTTGAAGGCCGAGAGCCGGGCCTCATTCGCCGCGATCCAGTCGAGCGCCGTCGCACGGAGCGCCGTGTTGGTGTCAGTCATTGGTGTCTCCCCCGATGGAGAATGCAGTATCGGCCGAAAGCCGCCGCCGGTGCACCCGGCGGCGGCTTTCGGGAAATCAGCCGCGCTTCACGTTCCAGAAGGTCGCGAAGCCCGGCAGGATGCCCTGGATGTTGCTGCGGAAGGCCGTCGGCTGCAGGTACTGGCCCAGCGGATAGTAGGGCAC
Organism: Rhodovarius crocodyli; assembly: GCF_004005855.1. Taxonomy (GTDB): domain Bacteria; phylum Pseudomonadota; class Alphaproteobacteria; order Acetobacterales; family Acetobacteraceae; genus Rhodovarius; species Rhodovarius crocodyli. Next base: position 419,576 of record NZ_SACL01000003.1, on the reverse strand, counting down.
CTCGCGCATGCCCACTTCCTGCATGTCGCGGCAGATGGCCGCCTGGGCGGCCTGGTCGGGCGCGCTGAACCAGGCGGTGCGCAGTTCCTCCAGGCGGGGAATGGTGGCCCAGCCGGCGTAGCCGGCCTCACCGGCGCCGCGCAGCGCGATGTGCATGGCCGGGTTCAGCCAGTCCATGCCGGCCCAGTTGGTGACATAGGCGCTCCAGCCGCCATCGGCCACGGGGCCCTTGCGGTTGCGCCGCTGCAGCATGGTGTTGAACTCGACGGCATAGACCTCGACGTTGAAACCCGCCTGCTTCAGCGTGTCCTCCGCCACCGTGCCCATCACGGCCAGGCCCTGCGAGGTGGAGGGCACCATCAGCAGCACCGGCTCACCCTTGTAGCCGGCGTCGATCACGGCCTGCTTCACCTTGGCCATGTCGCGCGCACCGGTCAGCACGCCGAGGCCCACGTCCGAGGCCATGGGCGTGCCGGGGCAGAAATAGCCCAGCGGCACATGGAACAGCCCGGGGTCGGAGGTGCCGACGAGGGCCTGCATGGTGCTGGTCTGGTCGATGCCGCCCCACAGCGCGCGACGGATCGCGGGGTTGTTGAAGGGCGCCTGCAGGTGGTTCACCTGCATCATCGCCACGAAGCCCGTGGGGTCGTTGGTGGCCACCCGCACGTTGCGCGCGCGGCGCAGCAGCGTCAGCTGGTCGTGATAGGCGTATTCCTGCCAATCGGCCTCACCGGCGATCAGCGCGTTGGTCGCGGTGGAGGGGTCGGGCATCACGCGCCATTCGACACGGTCGAAATGCACCACCTTGGGCCCGGCCGTCCAGGACGGCGTGCCGTTGGAACGGGGCACATAGCCCTCGAACTTGGTGTAGACGTTCAGCGAGCCCGGCACGCGCTCATCCGCCTTGTAGCGGAAGGGCCCGCTTCCGACGAGCTCGGTCACCTGGCGGAACGGGTCGGTGTTGGCCAGGCGCTCCGGCATCATGGCGCAGACCGGCACGGAGGCCTTGCCGAGCGCCATGGGCAGCAGCGGGAACGGCGCCTTCAGGCGGAAGCGGATGGTGCGGTCGTCGGGGGCCGAGAGCTCATCGGTCGCGGCCATCAGCAGGCCGCCGAACGGGTCGCGCTTGGACCAGCGGTTCAGGCTGGCCACGCAGTCGCGGGCGCGCACCGGCTCACCGTCATGGAACTTCAGGCCGGGGCGCAGCGTCAGGTTCCACAGCTTGCCGTCATTCTCGACCGTGTGGCCCTCGACCATCTGCGGCACGGGCTGGAAGTTGCTGTCCATGCCGTACAGGGTGTCGAACACCATGTAGCCGTGGTTGCGCGTGGCGTAGCTGGTGGTGGTGACGGGGTCGAGCGTGACCAGATCCTGCTGCGGCGTGAAACGCAGCGTGGTCGCCGATTGAGCCCGGACGGAGGCGGGGCCGGCGAGGCTGCCGGCAAGGCCCGCACCCGCCGCCTGAAGAATGCCGCGACGCTGCATGTGACTGCTCCTGTATACGTATACGCGCGCGGAAGCTGCTCTCGTTGCGCCGAGGTGACAAGCAGGACATGCGGCATAATCCGGCGCTGCGGCCTTACCTGTGCCCGCATTGCGGGCACAGGCCGTTCACTCGGGCACAAGGCCCCAGGGCACCGCGCTGCCCCAGGCCATGACGGACCCGATCCAGTGGGCGTGATGCTCCGCCCCGTTCTGTTCCTTGGAGGTGCCGCGGCAGAACAGCTTCTCGGTCCAGGTCTCGATCGATGCCTCGGCCACGCCCTCCCACCAGGGGTCGATGAACTTCACCTGGTCGCGGCTCGCGCCGATCACGACGACGTTGTGGTTGTAGCCCTTCCAGTTGCCGGCCACCCACACCGGGCTTGCGGCGCAGAAGGAAGCGAAGTTGGCGCCGCTCCAGCCCGACCCCGAGCCCCAGGCCTTCAGGCCGAGCGCCTTGGCCGCACGCTGATAGTCCTTGGCCTTGAGGCCGGTCTTGCAGGCGTCGTCCCACAGGATGCCGGCATTCACCAGCAGGTCCTTGATCTCACCCGGGTCGCGCTCCTTCCAGGTGAACATCATCTCGAGGCAGGTGTACCAGCAGGTGGTCGCCGTGCGCTGGGGCAGCGGCGTCATCTTCTTCATCGGAACGGTGACCATGGCGCTCATCGGAAACCATCATCCTCCAGGGGCTTATGCCTCTGTGGGAAAGCTAGGCCGATGTCCGGGCGGCGCGCATCATCCGATCGCGTGAGGCAAAGGGCTGCCCCGCGTTTTCCTTGGGCTAGGCCGGCTCCACCCCCGTCGCCAGGAAGGCGCGCCGCGCCCCCTCGCCCAGCAGGTGAGAGATGAAGTTCTGCGCCGTCTCGGGCTGCGCGCTGCCCGCGAACACGGCCGCGACGAAGGGCGCGTAGGTGCCCAGCGGCTGCGGGAAGGCGCCCACCATGTCGATGCCGGGCACGGCCATCAGCTCGCTCATCTGCTGCACCGCCAGCGTCGCCTCGCCGGTCAGCAGCTTCTCCGCCGTCAGCCCCTTCGGGATGACCAGCGCCTTGGCCATGATGGCGTCACGGATGCCCAGCCGCTCGATCAGCTCGCGGAAATAGATGCCGCTGGCCCCGGCCTCGGAGATGACCAGGCGCGGCGTGTCCAGCAGGGCCCGGATGAAGGCCTCAGGCGTCGAGATGTCGATGGCGGGGCTGCCGGGGGGCTTGGCCAGGCCGACCGCGGTGCGCGCCACATCGGTGCGGGTATCGGCCAGCAGCACGCCCTCGGCGATCAGCGCGTCCACCGCCGTATCCATGGCCACCACCACATCGGCCCGGTGCCCGCCATTGACGCGCCCCAGGATGACGGCCGTGGGGTCGAAGCTGATGTCGAGCGCCGTGCCCGTCGCCGCCTCGAAATCCGGCCCGATGCTGTCGCGCAGCGGCACCATGATGCCGAGCGTGCTCATCACCGCGAGCGTCATGGATATTCTCCCCCTTTTGCGGGGGCAGCATGGCGCGCGCGCCCTACCCCGTCCATCCGCCGGCACGGGAGATCTCGGCCGCCGCGGCCTTCAGCCGGGCCACCACCGGCGCGGGGTCCAGCCCGGGCGCCGACAGGTTGATCGCCGCCACCACCCGGCCAGCGACATCGCGCAGGGGTGCGGCGATGCTGGCCAGCCCCTGCTCGAACTCGCCCCGGTGCAGCACATGGCCCGCCGCCGCATCGGCCCGCGCACGGCGCTGCAGGGTGGCCAGGCTCGCCCCCTTCGGCGGGTCGTCGCGATACAGCGCGGCAAGCTCGGCGGGCTCCATCCCCGCCAGCAGCACCCGCCCCATCGAGGTCGCGTCCGCCGGCAGCCGGCTGCCGACATGCACGATGCTGGCCATGCCCCGCCGCGTGGGCACGCGCAGCAGGTACAGCGCCTCCCGCCCCTCACGCACCGCCAGATGCGCGGACCAGCCGGTGTCGTCGCGCAGGCGTTCCAGCACCGGCAGCGCGATTTCCAGCAGGTCGCGCGAGGCCAGGTAGCCGTAGCCGAGCTTCAGCACCGCCGGCCCCAGCGAATAGGCGCGGGTGCGGCCGTCCTGGAGAAGAAAGCCCAGCTCCGTCAGCGTGTAGGCGATGCGGAACATGGCCGAGCGCGTGGTGCCCAATGCCGCCGCGAGCTCGGACAGGCCCATGGTCGGGCGCTCCGCCGAGAAGGCCTGCAGGGCGGCCAGCCCGCGCATCAGCCCGGGCACCAGGTAGCGGTCCTGCTCGGCGTCGGTTTTGCCCATGAAACACCCTATACGCCCGCCAACGACGCCCCGCTATCGCTCGGGCATCAGCCGTTACCGAGGATACGCGCCGATGAACGCCATCGCCCCTGCTTCCGCCACGGAAGCCGAGTTCCGCCGCCACACCGTGCGGCACACCCAGAAGTTCTTCGACTGGGATGCCTTCCCGTCCAACCGCGGCTTCCCCGACCTGGCCCGCGCCCAGATGCGCTATATCGGCGCCGGCGGCAGCCCCAAGGTGGGCGAGCCCGGCACCCTGCCGCCCGACCACTTCACCCTCAGCCTGATCCACAAGCCGGTCGGCAAATACGCCGCCTGCCACGCGCATGAAATCGAGGAGAGCTTCCTCATCATCGACGGCGTGCTGACCGTGGGCTGGGAACAGGAAGGCGAGGTGGTGGAAGTCCGCCTCGGCCCCAAGGACATGATCCTGAACGCGCGCGACATCGGCCACGGCTTCCGCAACGACGGCATCGAGCCGGTGCTGATGTCGATCTCCGTCGATGTCGGCAAGCCGCTGCCGCCGCGCTACCTGTATCACCCCAAGCTGGGCACGGATGCGGAGCTGGCCCGCAGCTTCGGCGCCGCACCGGGCAAGACCCTGCCCTTCGACCCCGCCGGCAGCCACCCCATCCAGCAGCTGATGGCGCGCCACGTCATCCGCCATCACGAGCAGCCCCGCATCCGGGACGCCGCCGGCTTCTCCCGCCAGGTCTATGTCGGGCCGGGCGGGGTGGAGAACGACACCGCCCGCAAGGAGATGTGGGAAATCCCCACCGGCGTGGGCGTGCAGCCCTATACCCGCGCGGTGGAGGACGCCTTCCTGGTGCTGGAAGGCCGGCTGACCGTGGGCTGGACCGACAACGGCCAGAGCTACACGACCGAGCTCGGCCCGCGTGACCTGCTCAAGACCCCCGCCGGCCAGGCGCATTGGTTCCGCAATGACGGCCCGCTGCCCGCCACTGTCTGGAGCGTGGTGGGCGAGGCCGGGGCCGAGACGGTGACCTTCGCCCGGGCCTGAACGGCCCCCTACCTCACCCCCGGCAGCAATCTGGCGAAGCTGACCAGGCTGGCGCCCAGCGCCAGCCCGCAGGCCAGCCAGATGGCCAGCCGCGCGCCCTCGGCGGGGCCCAGGGACAGGCACAGCGCCACCAGGGCTGCACCGGTCGCCTGCCCCAGCAGGCGTGAGACGGCGACGATGCCGCTGGCGCCGCCACTGCGTTCACGGGGGGCGGCGGCCATGATGGCCTTCATGTTGGGCGCCTGGAAAAAGCCGAAGCCGATGCCGCTGAGGCCGAGGCGCCAGGCGATGTCCAGCGGCGCCGGGTCGTCGGGCAGCATGGCCAGGCTGGCCAGCGCCGCGCCCAGTATCACCAGCCCCACCCCGCCCAGCAGCCCCGGCGGGTGGCGGTCCGCCATGGGTGCCGCGATCAGCGCCATGACGGCCAGCGCCACCGGCCAGGGCGTGATGATCAGCCCCGTCTGGCCCTGGCTGAAGCCCAGCACGCCGTGCAGCCAGAAGGGCAGCACCACGAAGGCCACCCCCTGCACCGCGAAGGAGCAGATGGAGGTGATGGAGGAGAGCAGGAACAGCGGCCGGCGGAACAGGTCCATGGCCAGGATGGGCGCCGACTGCCCGGCCTCGCGCCGCAGCAGCAGAAAGCCGCTGAGCGCCGCGCCCGCCCAGGCGGACAGCACGAGCATGGCGCCCATCCGGTGCGCCAGCCCCGACAGGCCCAGCAGGATCAGCGCGAACAGCAGCGCACACAGCCCGGCCGAGACGGCATCGAAGCGGCGCGGGCTGCGCTCGGCTTCCGGCAGGTGGCGGAAGGTGGCCGCCATCACCACGGCCGCGATGGGAACATGCGCGAGGAACAGCCAGGGCCAGCCCGCCACCGCCAGCACCGCGGACGCGACGGAGGGCCCCGCCGCGAAGGCAATGCCCACCACCAGCGCATAGATGCCCAGGCCCCTGCCCAGATGCTGCGGCGGATAGATCACGCGGATCAGCGCGGGCGTCACGGCCGAGATCGCGGCGGCCCCCAGCCCCAGCAGCGCGCGCCCCGCGACCAGCGTGGGCAACGACCAGGCGAGGCCGCAGGCCAGGGCCCCCATCGCGAACACGATGATGCCCAGGCTGAACACCCGCCGATGACCATGGATTTCACCTAGGGCGGCCATCGGCAGCAGGGCCGCCACCACCACTAGGTAATAGGCATTCACCACCCAGATGGAGGTCGCGTCCGCCGCGCCGATGGCGCGTGCGATGCTGGGCAGCGCCGTGTTGGTCAGCGAGATGTCGAGGGTGGCGAAACAGACCGGCACCAGCACGGCCAGCAGGGCGGAAAGGCTTACGCGGGCGGTCAATCTCGGCTTCCGGGACGTTTGCCGCAGCCTAGCGCCGCGCGGCAGCCCCGGCCAAGCTCACTCGCTGAGGGAGCGCGCCGTCTCCATCGCCATGGGGGCCATGCGGCGGCGGAAATCCTCGACGCTCCAGTCCGACAGGGAACCCGCGATGTGGACGGCGCCGATGGGCCGGCCCTGGCGGTCGCGGATGGCCGCGGCCAGCACCACCTCGCCCAGCAGCGCCTGCTCGACCGCGACGGCATAGCCGCATTCCCGCGCCTCCGCGATCAGCGCGCGCAGGGCCGGGATTTCGGTGATGGTGCGCGGCGTCATGGGGCGGCGGTCGCAGCGGGCCAGGATGTCCTCCACCACCGCGTCATCCATCAGCGCCATCATCGCCCGCCCGCCGGAGGACAGCGCGATAGGCAGGCGCCGGCCAACCAGCGTGGCATGGAAGGTCTCGCGCCGGCTCTGCAGGCGCATGGCGTAGACGATGTGGATGTCGTCCCACAGGCTGAGGTCCACGCGTTCCTGGGCGGTGCGCCGCAATTCGCCCAGCGGAGAGGCGGAGCGCTGCACCAGTTCGTGCGTGCGCAGGAAGTCATAGGACCGGTCGAGCGCCAGGATGCCGGGCAGGAAGCCGCGGCCCATCGGGTCCATGCGCAGGTATCCCAGGCGGCGCAGCGTGTAGCACAGCCGCTGGGCGCCCGATTTGTCGGTGCCGGTCGCGGCCGCGATCTCCGACAGGCTCATCGGCTGGGGGTTCGTGCCGAAGGCCTCCAGCACGCGGAATGCCCGTTCCACGGCCTGAATGAACAGTCTGGGGTCAACCGGCTCGGCACCGGGCGGGCCGGGGCTGAAATTCGGCTTTGACATGATGCTGAAGCTCCCTTTAACCTCCTTTTCCAATTCGATCGTATCGTTAGTCAATACTTATTTGCTTTGGGGCGGGCCTCTGCGGCAGCCCCGCAAGGGAGCCTACTGACGATGACTTCTCCTCGCTTTACCGGCCGCATCGCGGTCGTCACCGGCGGCGCCTCGGGCCTCGGCCGCGTCACCGCCGAGGGCCTGGCGGCCGAGGGCGCGCGCGTCGTGCTGTTCGACCGCGACGAGGCCGGGCTCGCGGAAACCGCTGCGAAATGCCCCGGCTCCATCACCGTGGCGGGCGACGTGACCAGCGCCGCCGACCAGCAGCGCCTGGCCGAGGCCGCCGCCGCGCTCGGCCCCGTCACCCTGCTGGCGACCGCCGCCGGCACGCTTGGTCCCACACTGGGCTTCCTGGATATTTCCGAGGAGCAGTGGGACCGGGTGTTCGACATCAACGTGAAGGGCACCTGGCTGTCGATCCGCTATATCCTGCCGCTGATCAAGGCGGCGGGCGGCGGCTCCATCGTGACCTTCGCCTCCACGGCCGGGCTGATCGCCCAGCCCGTGATGCCGGCCTATGCCGCCAGCAAGGCCGCCGTGACCAGCATGGTGCGCAGCCTGGCCAAGGGCGAGGCGCCGAACGGCATCCGCGTGAACAGCGTCTGCCCCGGCTCGATCTGGACGCCGATGCTGGAAGCCACCTTCGCCGGCGCCGGCGAGGAGCGCGCCAAGCGCGAGGCCGAGTTCCTGGCCCGCCACCCGATCGGCCGCTTCGGCAAGGCCGAGGAAGTGGGCGCGGCGGTGCTGTTCCTGCTGAGCGACGCGGCCGGCTTCATCACCGGCGTGAACCTGCCGGTCGATGGTGGCCGTCTTGCCTGATCCCACACGTTTCGCCGGCCGCGTCGCGGTCGTCACGGGGGCCGCGCGCGGCATCGGGGCGGCCATCGCCACCCGGCTGATCGCCGAGGGCGCGCAGGTGCTGCTGGTGGATCTGATCGAGGAGGTCATGGCCACCGCGCAGTCGCTGGGCGCCAAGGGCTTCATCGCCGATGTGGGGCAGCCCGGCGCGGGCACGGCCATCGCCCAGGCGGCGCTGGCGGCTTACGGGCGCCTCGACATCCTGGTGAACAATGCGGGCATCGGCGGTTCCAAGGCGCTGGCCGATTCCGACGATGCGCTGATCGACCGCTTCGTCGACATCAACCTGAAGGCCGTGCTGCGCGTGACGCGCGACGTGCTGCCGCACATGACGCGCCCCGGCGGGCGGATCATCAACATCAGCTCCACCTTCGGGCTCTCGGGCTATCCGGGCACCACCGCCTATGCCGTGGCCAAGGCGGGGGTGGCGCATTTCACCCGCCAGCTCGCGGCCGAGGTCGGCCCCGATGGCATCCTGGTGAACGCCATCGCCCCCGGCGTCATCGAGACACCGATGACGAAGAACCACCTGACGAAGCCCTATTACATCAAGGCCATCGTGGACCCCACGCCGCTTCGCCGTGCCGGCAAGCCCGAGGAGATCGCGTCGGTCGCCGCCTTCCTGGCCTCGGAGGATGCCTCCTTCGTCGCCGGGCAGGTCATCGTGGTGGATGGGGGGTGGATCACCTCCCGCAACCCGCCGCGCCAACCAGATGAAGAGGTCATGGGATGATCGACAAGAGTGTGAAATGGCCGGGCGGCGCGAAGGTCGCCGTCATGCTGACCTTCGATTTCGACGCCGAGACGCTGTGGCTGTCGCGCGACCCGGCCAATGCGCGCCGGCCCGGCACGCTCAGCCAGGGCACCTATGGCGCCAAGGTCGGCGTGCCCAAGATCCTGGAGACGCTGCACGAGGCTGATCTGGACAAGAAGGCCACCTTCTTCATCCCCGGCTGGACGGTGGAAAACCACACCCAGCGCTGCGAGATGATCCTGAAGCAGGGCCATGAGATCGCCCATCACAGCTACTCGCACACATGGGTCGACCCCGACTTCCCCGAGAAGGAAGTCGAGGAGATGGAGAAGGGCCTGCATGCGTTGAAGCATGTGCTGGGCGTGAAGCCCAAGGGCTATCGCTCCCCCGCCGGCGAGACCAGCGACAACCTGATCAAGCTGCTGGGCCAGCACGATTTCCTGTACGACAGCTCGCTGCTGGACGACGTGGTGCCCTATCGCATGGCGGCACCCGGCGGTGGCAAGGGCCCCGTCGAGCTGCCCTGGCACTGGTCCACGGATGACGCGCCCTACGCGCTGTTCTCGGTGAAGAACCCGCGCCCGATCTTCACCAACAGCCACATCCTGTCGGTGTTCCAGGACGAGTTCCGCGAGATCTACCGCTGGGGCGGGCTGTACAACCTGGTGATGCACCCGCAGGTGTCCGGCCGCCCGGCGCGCATCGCGATGCTGCGCGAGATGATCGCCTTCATCAAAACCTTCCCCGATGTGTGGTTCGCCACCGGCACCGAGGTCGCCGAGGCCTGGATCGCGGCGCACGAAGCATGAGCTACGATCCCGCTACCTTCGCCCCGCTTACCTTCCACGACGCGGTGCCGGGCTTCATCGCCGGCACCGACACCCCGCGCGCCTATCTGGAGCGCTGCCTGGAGACCATCGCCGCGCGTGAGCCGGTGGTGAAGGCCTGGGTGACGCTGAACGAGGAAGGCGCGCGCGCCGCCGCCGACGCCGCCACCGCCCGCTACAAGGCCGGCCGCGCGCTGTCCTCGATCGACGGCATGCCGATCGGCATCAAGGACGTGTTCCAGACCCGCGACATGCCGACCGAACAGGGCACGCCGCTGTTCAAGGGCGTGCAGACCAAGGCCGACACCGCCTGCGTGCTGGCGCTGCGCCAGGCCGGTGCGGTGGTGCTGGGCAAGACGGTCACGACCGAGCTCGGCATGTCCCACCCCGGCCCCACCACCAACCCGTTCGATGCGGAGCACACGCCGGGCGGTTCGTCGTCCGGCTCGGCTGCCGTGATCGGCGCGCGGATGGTGCCGGCCGCCATCGGCACCCAGGTGGTGGGGTCCGTCATCCGCCCCGCCGGCTTCTGCGCCAATACCGCCATCAAGCCCACCTTCGGCGCCCTGCACCGGGGTGAACGGCTGGGCTTCAGCCAGAGCCATATCGGCGTGCATGCCGGTGACCTCGCTGACATGTGGGCCGTGACCTACGAGATCGCGATGCGCTCGGGCGGCGATCCGGGGCACCCGGGCCTGTTCGGTGAGCTGGCCCCGCGCCCCGCCGCCAAGCCGCGCGCCCTGATCGTGATGGAATCCGAGGGCTGGGCGCAGACCGACAGCACCACCATGGGTGCCTTCGAGAAGATCCTGGCCAAGCTTTCCGACAGCGGCGTGACCATCCTGCGCCGCAAGGACAGCCCGCTGATCGAGAAGTTCGAGCAGGCGATCGGCATCAGCCTGGCCCTGTGCCGGGACATCTGCGGCTATGAGCTGCGCTGGACGCTGGAGAACCTGATCGAGCGTTTCGGTTCCGGCCTGTCGGACAGCATGATGTCGCGCCTCGACCTCGCGAAATCCATGACCATCGACGACTACCGCCTGGCGCTGAACCTGCGTGAGGAAGCCCGGCGTGCCTTCGAGGCGATCGCGGGCCTCGCCGATGGGCTGATCAGCCTGTCCTCCGTGGGCCCTGCCCCGCGCATGGACAATGGGCTGAAGGATTCGGGCGTGACCCACACGACCGGCCTGCCCTCCTTCAACGCCGCGACATCGGTGCTGGGCTCGCCCGCCATCACGCTGCCGTTGCTCGCGGTGGGCGGGCTGCCGGTGGGTGTGCAGGTGATCGGCCAGCAACACGGCGATGCGGCGCTGACCGGCACCGCCGCCTGGATCCGCGCGAACATCCCGGCGGTCTCGGTGTGAACGCGCTGCTGAACGCCAACCGGCTGAAGCTCGGCATCTTCGGCACCAATGGGAAGGGCGCGGCCCAGACCATGGTGCCGGAGGCCTACCGGCCCAGCTGGGAGGCCTCGGTCAAGACCGCGCAGATGGCCGACGCGCTCGGCTTCGAGGCCGCCTTGGCCTATGCGCGCTGGAAGGGATACATCCTGGGCCAGCCGGCCCACCCCAGCGGGGTGGTGCTGGACCCCTTCACCTGGTGCGCCGGCATCGCCCAGGCCACGCGGAACATGACGGTCATCGCGACCTCTCATGCGCCCACGCTGCACCCGATCACGGCGGCCAAGCAGTCCGCCACCATCGACATCATCTCGGGCGGGCGCTTCGCGCTGAATGTGGTGGGCGGGTGGAACAAGCCGGAGCTGGAGATGTTCGGCGCGCCGCTCGCCGAGCACGACGCGCGCTATGACCATCTGCAGGAATGGCTGGAAGTGATCCAGCGCCTGTGGCGGGAACCGGAGGAATTCGACTTCGACGGCCGCTTCTTCAAGGTGGCGCGCGGGTCGTCCATGCCCAAGCCGCTGCAGCAGCCAGGGCCGCCCATCATCAATGCCGGGGGGTCGGATCGCGGGCAGCGCTTCGCCTGCGAATTCGCCGATGTCTGCTTCCTGATCCTGCGCAGCGAGGACACGGCGCAGATCGCGACCCAGATCGCCGAATACAAGCAGATGGCCCGCCGCGACTACGGCCGCGAGGTGCAGGTCTGGACCTATGCCTATTGCGTGCAGCGCGCGACGCGGGCGGAGGCCGAGGAATACCTGCACCACTATTCCGTGGTGCATGAGGATACCGCGAGCCTGGATGCCTGGATCGCGGGTGTCGGTTCTCAGACCAAGATCTTTTCCTCCCCCGAGGCGACGGCCGCCGCGCGGCGCCGCTTCGCGGCCGGGGCGGGCGGATCCGGGCTGGTCGGCACCGCCGAGGACATCGCGGCCCGCCTCGATCAGCTTTCCGCCGCCGGGCTCGACGGCGTGCTGCTGACCTGGGTGGATTTCGAGGATGGCCTGGACCGCTTCGCCGAGGTCATGCCCCTGCTGGAGGCGCGCGGTTTGCGCGCGCCTGTCGCCTTCTAGTGCCGCGCGCCTGGGCGCCACGCGGCCCGGGCGCGCGATTGCCTGAATTTTCCGCATGGCCGGGCCCGGCGCCCGGTCTGAACATGCCTTGAACCGGATGGAAAGGACGATGCGTATGGTATTGCCGTTCACCAAGCTGCGCAGTGCCCTGGCGGGCGCACTGCTGGCCGCGACCGCCCTGGTTGCACCAGCCGAAGCGCAACAGGCCCAGCGCCCGATCCGCCTGGTGCTGAATGTGGGCCTTCAGGTGCTGGACCCCATCGCGGGCCCGTCCTTCGTCACTCGCAACTTCGCCTACATGGTGTTCGACACCCTCGTCTCCATGGACAGCCAGGGCCGTTTCCGCCCGCAGATGCTGGACAACTGGCGCACCAGCGATGACGGTCTGACCTGGACCTTCACGCTGCGCGACGGGCTGGAGTTCAGCGACGGCGCCCCGGTGACGGCCGAGGACTGCGTCGCCTCCCTGCGCCGCTGGGGCCAGCGCGACAGCCTGGGCCGCCGCCTGATGGCCGCCACCCAGGAAATGCGCGTGGTGGATGCCAAGACCTTCGTGCTGCAGCTGTCCCGCCCCTTCGGCCTGGTGCTGGAGGCGCTGGGCAAGCCCAGCGTGCAGGTGCCCTTCATCATGCCCGCGCGCATCGCGGCCAACACGCCCCCCACCACCCCGGTGACGGAAGTCGTGGGCTCCGGCCCCTTCCTGTTCCTGCGTGACCAGTGGATTCCGGGTGAGCGCACCGTGTTCGTCCGCAACCCGCGCTATCGCCCGCGCGATGAGCCCGCGGACGGTCTGGCCGGCGGCAAGGTGCCGCGCGCCGAGCGCGTCGAGTTCATCAACATGGGTGACCCCGGCCTGCGCGCCGCCGCCATCCAGGCGGGTGAGGTCGACTACCTCGAATACGCGCCCATCGACTACATCCGGAACTTCCAGCGCAACCGCAACCTGGTCCTCAGCCGCGCGCGCGGCGGTGCCGAGATTGCGGGCGGCCTGAGCATCAACCACCGCCAGCCGCCCTTCGACAATGTGCAGGTGCGCCGCGCCGTGCAGCAGATCATGTCACGCGCGGACATCATCGCGGCCGAGGGCGTGCCCCCGGAATTCAGCCAGCCCGACTGCCAGTCCGTCTATGTCTGCGGCACCTTCTATGCCAGCGAGACCGGCACCGAGCCGATGCGCACCACCAGCATCGAGCGCGCGCGCGAGCTGCTGCGCCAGTCCGGCTATAACGGCGAGCGCGTGGTGTTCCTGCAGCCGGGCGATTCCGCGCTGATCAACCCGATCGGCCTGGTGATGATCGACCGCCTGCGCCAGGCGGGCTTCAACCTGGATGTGCAGACCTCCGACTGGTCCTCGCATGCCTCGCGCTGGATCCAGCACCGCCCGCTGGACCAGGGCGGCTGGAGCCTGATCCCGGTGATCTACACCGGCTTCGACCTGGGCAACCCGCTGACCAACCCGGGCATCGGCTACAACTGCACCGGCAACCAGCCCTGGGGCTATTGCAACGAGGCGATGACGCCCGTCATCGAACGCTTCGAGCGCGAGGCCAATGCCGAACGCCGGCGCGAAATCGCGGGTGAGCTGCAGCGCATGTCGATCGAGCAGGCGAACTTCCCGATCTCGGGCCAGTTCGCGTCCGCCGCCGTGTGGCGCGCCGAACTGCGGGGCGTGATCGATTTCGGGTTCCCGGTGATGTGGAACCTGGAGCGGGCGGCGCGGTGAAGACCGGGGGCTTTGCCCCCGGAGACCCCCGGTCAGGGGCGCTGCCCCTGACGACCCCGCCAGGAGATAATATCTCCTGGACCTGATAATCGTTTGGCGCCCTACCTTCGCAGGTGGGGCGCCATTTTCATGATGGTAAAATGAGCTCTCAAGGGGTCCGGGGCAAAGCCCCGGCCTAAGCCGCCCGCGCCGCCTTCCCTGCCTTCAGCGCCGCCTCGACCTCCGCCGTCGACTGCACATCCCCGAAGGACAGGTAGAAGTTGATCAGCGACGCATTGTGCTCGGCGTCCGTCATCGCGGCGTTCGCATCGCTGACCATGATGGTGCGGAAGTTCAGCATCATCGCGTCGCGCGCCGTGCTCTCGCAGCACACATTGGTCAGCGTGCCCGTCACCAGCACCGTGTCGATGCCCCGCGCGCGCAGCCGGTCCTCAAGGTCCGACGCGCCGCGGATGAAGCAGGAATAGCGGAACTTCGGCACGATCTCGTCACCCTCGCGGATGTCGAGCCCGTCCCAGAAGGCATGCCCCGGCGTGCCGGGCGAGATGGAGCGGATGCGCGCCGCGCGTCGCTCGGGGCTCGCCTGTTCCTCCAGCACCGACCATTCGATGCGGGATTTCTCATCCGAGGCGTTCTGGATCCAGCACACCATGCCCCCCGCATCGCGCAGGGTGGCGGCCAGGCTGTTGATGGCAGGCACGATGCCGGCGGCGGTCGGCACGCAGGAATGGCCGACCTCCAGGCTTATGTAGCCATACTGCATGTCCACCACCAGCAGCGCGGTGCGCGCGGGGTCCAGTGTCGCGAAGGGATGCGGCGTGCCGCAGCGCTTCACCACACGGGCGACGATCTCGGGTGGGATGTCGATGACGTGCCGCATCACGCGAAGGCCGGCGCGTCGGTGCGGATGCAGCGCACGATGCGCCCCGGCGCGGGGCTGACCGGCGGCGGGCTGCCGGCATTGCATTCCGCGATCATCTTCGGGCAGCGCGGCGCGAAGCTGCAGCCGGGCGGCAGGCGGCGCATGTCCGGCGGCGCGCCGGGGATGGTCTTCAGCTCCTGGTCGCGCGGCTGGTCATGCACGGTGGAGGCCAGAAGCCCCGCCGTATAGGGATGCTGCGGGTTGCGCAGCACGTCGCGCACCGTGCCCGTCTCCACCACCCGGCCGGCATACATCACGGCCACCCGGTCCGCGATCTCGGCCGCCACGCCCAGGTCATGGGTGACGAAGATGACGGACATGCCGAGCTCCTGCTGCAACCGCCGCAGCAGGATCAGCACCTGGATCTGCACCGTGGCATCGAGCGCGGTGGTCGGCTCGTCGGCCAGCAGCAGCTTGGGCTCGCAGGACAGCGCCAGCGCGATCATCGCGCGCTGGCGCAGGCCGCCCGACAGCTCATGCGGATAGGCATCGAGCCGCCGCTGGGCAGAGGGGATGCGCACCAGGTCGAACAGGTCCAGCGCGCGCTGCCGCCCCTCCTTGTGGGAAACGCCGCGATGCAGCGCCACCACCTCCGCGATCTGGTCACCCACGCGCGCGACGGGATCGAAGGCGGTCATCGGCTCCTGGAAGATCATGGAGACGGTGGAGCCGCGCATCCGGCGCAGGGCCTTCTCATCCATGGCCAGCACATCCTGGCCCGCCACGCGGATCTTGCCCGTGATGACGCTGCGCTTGGGCGGCAGCAGCCGCATCAGCGCGCGCATGGTCACGGATTTGCCGGAACCGCTTTCGCCCAGCATGCACATGACCTCACCCGGGGCCATGGTGAAGCTAACGCCGTTCACCGCGCGCACATTGCTCTCACGCGTGACGAAATTGACCGAGAGGTCCTCGACCTCGACGAGGTTGGTGCTCAATGCGTTCCCTCCAGGACCATGCCCGCCTTGGTGTGGCCGGAAGACAGATCCTGCATGTGGCAGGCCGCGACATGCATATGCGGCTCCACCATCCCGATCGCGGGGGATTTCGCCGAGCAGACCGCCTCGGCAAACGGGCAGCGGGTGTGGAAACGGCAGCCGCTGGGCGGGTTGATGGGGTTCGGCGGGTCGCCGCTCACGGGCGCTTCCTCACGCCTATGGTCGGGGTCCATGGCCGGCTTGCTGTCCAGCAGGGCCCGCGTGTAGGGGTGCTTGGGGTTGCGGTAGATCTCATCGGCCGGGCCGATCTCCACCACCTCGCCCAGATACATCACCATCACGCGGTCACTGATCCAGCGCACCACGCCCAGGTCGTGGCTGATGAAGATGTAGGTCAGGTTCAGGTCGCGCTTCAGCGTCTGCAGCAGGTTCAGCACCTGCGCCTCGACCGATTTGTCGAGCGCGGAGACCGCTTCGTCCAGGATCACCATGCGCGGCTTCATGGCCAGCGCGCGGGCGATGTTGATGCGCTGCTTCTGCCCGCCCGACAGTTCATGCGGGTAGCGCCCGCCGAACAAAGCGGGGTTGAGCCCCACCTTCACCAGCAGTTCCCGCGCCATCGCGATCGCATCGGCCTGCTTCTCGCCGAAGGCCATCGGACCGAAGGCAATGGAGTTCTGCACCGGCATGCGCGGATTCAGCGAGGATGAGCTGTCCTGGAACACCATCTGCACCTGGCGGCGCATCTCCGCCACCGTGATGCCGCGGGGCGCGCCCACCGGGTCGCCATCGAAGATCTGCTCGCCGGAATCAGGGCGGATCAGGCGCATCAGCAGCCTGGCGACAGTGGATTTGCCGCAGCCCGATTCACCCACGATCCCCAGGGTCTCGCCCTTGCGCACAGTGAAGGAAATGCCGTCCACCGCGCGCACATGCGCCACGGTGCGGCCCAATATGCCGCCCTTGATCGGGAAGTGCTTCTTCAGCCCGTTCACGGTCAGCAACGGCTGCGCCGGGCCGCCGCGATCGCGCGCGTCGTCCACAGCCACCGCGAAATCAGTCATGGCCATGGGCCTGCTCCGTCTGGGTGGGGGCACGACGGTGGGTAGGGCGGATCAGGGGCTTCGCCCCCGAACCCCCAGCCAGGGGCTCTGCCCCCGGCACCCCCGCCAGGAGCCTGTGGCCCCTGGACCCCCTTGAGTTGTCCGAAAGGTTGCGGAGGGGGCACCGAAGGCGCGCCGGATCAGCGGCCGCTTGCCGCCCCCTCCGCAACCTTTCGGCTCCCGGGATACAAGGGCCCTTCGGCCCTTGGCGGGTTCCAAGGGCAGAGCCCTTGGTGGGGGTCCGGGGGTGAAACCCCCGCTGCGCCCTACCCTCTCTCACGCCCTGACATCCATGGCGGCGCGTAGGCCGTCGCTGACCAGGTTCATGCTGATCGAGGTGATCAGGATGGCGATGCCGGGCATCGCGCAGACCAGGGGTGAGACGTAGATGGACTGGCGCAGCGCGTTCAGCATCAGGCCCCAGTCCGGGTCGGGTGGCTTCACGCCGAGGCCCAGGAAGGACAGGCCCGAGGCCAGGATGATCGCCACCGACACCAGGCTGGAGGCATAGATCAGGATCGGCCCCAGCACATTGCCGATGACATGGTGCCACAGCACCTTGCGCAGGGGTGCGCCGGTGGCGCGGGCGGCGTCCACGAAGTCCAGGTTGCGCACCTGGGTCGTGGCGGTTTCGGCCACGCGGCACAGCGGCGGGATGAACACGAGGGAGAGCGCGATCATGCCGTTCACGGCACCGCCGCCCATCGCGCCCGAGATGGCGACCGCCAGTAGGACGGAGGGGAAGGCGTAGAACACGTCCATCACGCGCATGATGACCATGTTCACCACGCCGCCGGCGAAGCCCGCGACGATGCCGAGCATCCCGCCCACCAGGGTCGCGATGATGACGGGCACGATGCCCATGGTCAGGGTGATGCGCCCGCCATAGAGCAGGCGCGAGAGCATGTCGCGGCCCAGCTCATCCGTGCCCAGCCAGTACTGGTCCATATAGCCCAGCGGCTTCAGCCGGCGGATGATGCTCTCGCGATAGGGGTCGAAGGGTGCGAGCCACGGCGCGAACACCGCGGACAGGATGATCAGCACCAGCACCGCCAGGAAGAACAGCGTGATGTAGTCGTAGCGCAGCCGGTAGCCGACCGTGCCCCAATAGCCGCGCTGCCTGGGCAGCGCCATCTCGGTGGGGTCGGTGGGGGTGGCGCTCACAGCGGAAGACATGCTGCCCCTTTCAGCCGCGACGGATGCGCGGGTCGAGCGTGGACTGGAACAGGTCCACGGCGAGGTTGGTCACCACGAAGATCATCGCGAGCACGAGGATCGTGCCCTGCAGCACCGGCACGTCGCGGGTCAGGATCGCCTTGCTGAGCAGGTATCCGCTGCCGGGCCAGGCATAGACCGTCTCGACCAGGATCGAGCCGCCCATCAGCGTGCCGAACTGCAGGCCCATCACCGCGAGGACCGGCGGCAGCGCGTTCTTGATCGCGTGCTTCAGCACCCGCCATTCCGGCAGGCCGTTGGCGCGCAGCGTGACCACGAACTCCTGGTTCATCACCTCGGAAACGGCCGAGCGCGTGGTGCGCGCGATGATGCCGACCGGGATCATGGACAGCGTGATGACCGGCAGGATCAGGTAGCGGATATGGTCCCAGCTGGTGGGGTCGAAGGTATCGCCCGCCGTGCCCGAGGAAGGCAGGATCATCATCTCGACCGAGAAGATGATGACCAGCACGATCGCCAGCCAGTAGTTGGGGATGGAGACGCCGAGCACGGCGACCCCGGTCACGAGACGGTCGAGCCAGGTGCCGGACTTGCGCCCGGCGATCACCCCCAGGACGAAGGCGATGCTGAAGGCGATGAGCACGGAAAGCCCGGCCAGCAGCACCGTGTTGCCCAGCGAGCGCTGGATTTCCTCGATAACGGGCCGCCCATTCGCGATGGAGCGGCCGAAATCGCCCCCGGCCACGCGCCACAGCCAGTCGAAATACTGAACGACGATCGGCCGGTCGAGGCCGTAGAGCGCCTTCAGGCGCGCCACGGTCTCGGCATCCGCATCGGGCGGCAGCAGGGTCTGCACGGGGTCGCCCGGTGCGAGGAACACCAGGGCGAAGCACACCATGGAAACCCCCAGCGCGATGGGGATGGCGGCGATCAGGCGGCGGATGACGTAGCCGAACATGGGCGTTGCCTCAGCGGGGCGCGATCGTGATGGGCGTCAGGTCCTGGAACCAGCTCTGCGCCTGCACGAAGCCACGGACGCGGGGCGACATGGCGCGCGGGTTCAGGTCATGCACCACCCACAGCATCACGGCGTCCTCGCTCATCTTCTCATGCACCTGGCGCAGGATCGCGAGGCGGGCGGCCGGGTCGAAGGTGGAGAGCGCGCGGTCGATCAGCGCGTCCATCTCCGGGCTGCGATAGTGGCCCCAGTTGGAACCGGCGGGTGCCGCCTGGCGCGACCACACGAAGCGGAACATGCCGTTGAACGGGTCCTGCAGGGATCGGCTGATGTTGATGCCGTTCACGCCCTGGTGGCGCTCACGCCCCTCGCGGCCCATCTGCAGCAGCGCGTTCCAGTCCATGGTCTGCAGCGTGACCTGGAAGCCGGCGGCCTCCATCTGCGCCTTCACCAGCTCATTCATCGGCAGCGGCTGCATCTGGCCGGAGCCCGAGGTGGAGATGGCCAGCGTCACGCGGCAGGGCAGGCAGCCGGCTTCGCGCAGCAGTGCGCGGGCGCGGGCCGGGTCGTACTCGTAGCGGACCGGGTTGCCGTAATAGGGGGTGGAGGGCGGCAGGGTCGCGAAGCTCTCGATGGCGACACCGCCCAGCAGCTCGCGGAAATCGGCGCGGTTCAGCGCGTGGTTGGCGGCGCGGCGGACACGCACGTCGCTGAAGGGCCCGTCCACGAAGTTCAGCTGATAGGACCAGTTATGCGGGTAGGGCGCGGTCACGATCTGCATGCGCGACGAACGCAGGCGGGGGATCGCGTCCGGGGCCGGCGCCTCGATCCAGTCCACCTGGCCCGAGAGCAGGGCGGCGGTGCGGGTCGATGCCTCGGGCATCGGCAGCAGCACCAGGCGGTCGTGACGCGGGCGGCGGGCCTCGTCCCAGTATTCGGCGTTGCGCACCAGCTCCAGGCGCTCACCGGGCACCATGCGGGAGAAGCGATAGGGGCCGGTGCCGGACGGGTTGCGGGCGAAGGCGTCGGCGTCGTTGTTCACCTCGGCCGAACGGCGGGGGCTGACCATCATCAGGAACGACATGTTGTAGGGCAGCAGGCTGTCCGGCTGCTTGGTGGTGATGGCCACCGTGAATTCGTCGACCTGCTCGATGCTCTCGTAATTGCCCAGATAGGCGCGGGCGAAGGCGAACTGGCGGGCGTTGAACTGCGGCGCGCTTTCCAGCGTGAAGCGGTGGAAGTTCCACACGATGTCGGCGGCGGTCAGCGGCGAGCCATCATGGAACTTCACGCCGCGGCGGATATGGAACAGCCAGCGGCGGTTGTTGTTGGGGTCGATCTCCCAACGCTCGGCCAGGCCGGGCTTGATGTCGGCCGCGACGTCGCCGCGCGACAGATCCCAGGAAACCAGCGCGTCGTACAGATTGTAGCCGACGAAGCGCCAGCCCTCGAAGCCCTGGTCGGGGATGCCGGCGGTCAGCGGGATGTCGCCGGCGGTCATGGCGACGCGCAGCACGGTTTCCTGCGCCCGGGCGGGCGGGGCGGCGAGGGTGGCGAGCAGGGCGAAGCCCGCGGCCAGGGTGGCAAGGCGTCTCGTCGTCATGTCATCTCCCGTGCGGTCGGCGCGAGGGCCGCCGGCAAACGTGAACTCGTGATCAGCATCCCCACCGCCCCATGTTGCGGTGCGTTACGGCAAGGCTAGGCGGGGCGGGAAAGCCGCAGCAAGGTCAAAATGCAGGCATTTGCACTCACTTTCAGGCACTTAAGCCAAGTATACCGGCGCGCTGTCCAATTACTGTGCAAACCGCCCCGGCATGGTCTGATCGCCCCGATGAGCCCATGATGCGGCATGACCGAGTTCACACCCGACCTCGCCACGCGCTTCGCGGACATCGCCCTGGGCCATGTCGAGCGCGAATATCCCAACAAGCCCGACCACACGCTGGAACGTGACGAGGACGCCCGCACGCCACGGCAGCTGCACCCCATCTTCTACGGCAGCTATGACTGGCACTCCTGTCTGCACAGCCACTGGCTGCTGGCGCGGGTGCTGCGGCGCCATCCGGGCCTGCCGGTTTCCGGGCGGATAGCGGCGCTGTTCGACCGGCAGTTCACCCCCGCGAAAGTGGCCGGCGAATGCGCCTATCTGGCGCGCCCCTCGGCCCGCGGCTTCAAGCGGCCCTATGGCTGGGCCTGGGCGCTGAAGCTGGCCACCGAGCTGGCCGCCCTGCCCGACCGCCGCTGGTCCGTCGCGCTGACACCCTTCGCCGGCGCCTTCACCCGGCGCTTCCGGGACTTCCTGCCGATCGCGACCTATCCGGTGCGGGTCGGCACGCATTTCAACACGGCCTTCGGCCTGCGCATGGCCGCCGACCATGCGGAGGCGAGCGACGATGCCTCCCTCCTCGCGCTGCTGCGGTCCACCGCGCGGCGCTGGTACGGCGCCGACCGCGACTGCCCCGCCTGGGGCGAGCCCAGCGGCGATGATTTCCTGTCATCCGCGCTGATCGAGGCGGAGGCGATGCGCCGCCTGCTGCCCTCGCGTGAATTCCTGCCCTGGTTCGACGCCTTCCTGCCCCATCTGGCGCAGGCCCGCCCCGCCAACCTGTTCGCCCCGCCCCAGGTGAGCGACCGCAGCGACGGCAAGATCGCGCATCTGGACGGGCTGGCATTGAGTCGCGCTTGGTGCTTCCGGGGGCTGGCCGGGGCCCTGCCCGCCCAGGATGCCCGGCGCGCGCTGATGGAACAGGCGGCCGCCCGCCACCTGGCCGCCGCCCTGCCGCATCTGGACGGCGACTATATGGGCGAGCACTGGCTGGCCAGCTTCGCCGCCCTGGCGCTGGATGAGGCCTAGCTTTCCCCGCCCAGACGCAGCGAATACATGAAGTGCTCGGAGGAGGCGTGGATGTTCGTCGTCGCCTCCAGCAGCTGCCCGCCCTGGGCCAGGAACTGGCGGCGGATGAACAGGCCTGGCGCATGGGCCGCGACACCCAGCGCCTGGGCCTGGGCCGAGTCGAGGGAGATGGCGCCCATGTCCTGGTGCACGGCGGCCACCGGAATGCCGTGGCGCTGCGCGATCAGCCGATAGGCCGGGGTGGCCGCCAGATCGTCCGACATCGCGATCTCGGTGAAGGCCGAGGCGATATAGAGATCACAGACCGAGATCGCCTCTCCGGTATCGGCACCGCGGCGCACGCCATGCACATGGATGAAGGCCGTGCCCGCCGGGCAGTTCAGCCGGTTGGCCAAAGCGGCGTCGGCCACGATGCGCTGGCGCCCCCGGATGTCCAGCCGCACCGGGCCCTCATAGCCCATCACATCCGTCGCGCTGCGCACGGCCAGCACATATTTGCCGCGCGGCTGGTCGGCGATGACGCGGGTGCCCACCCCCTGGGCGCTGGCCACCAGCCCCAGGTCGGAGAGCCGCCGCAGCGCCTGGCGCACGGTGGAGCGGCTGACGCCGAACTGCGCGCACAGCTCCTGCTCGCTGGGCAGCAGCGTGCCCACGGGGCGCCGCCCCTCCAGGATCTCGGAGGCAAGGGCGGTCGCCACCGCCGCATAGCGCGGCTGCGCCGCCAGCAGGCTGGCGGCGTCGATCGGCGCGCCGGTATCGTCTTGAGGCATGGTGCGTGGCTTTCCCTGTATGGGTTTCATACAGGTCGTCCGTACAGGCACACAAGCCATTGGCGCGCCGCCCCATCCCGGCCAGGATCGCTGCGGGGAGGACAAGCACCATGCCAGCCTATCTGATCGGCGACATCGACATCCATGACGAGGCGGGATTCGCCGCCTATCGCGCCCCGGCGCTGGAGGTGGTGCGCCGCTTCGGCGGCCGGACCATCGCCATCGACAAGGCCCCGCTGACGCTGGAGGGCGACTGGGCCTCGCGGGACATGATCGTGATCGAGTTCCCGGACATGGAGGCGATCCGCGCGCTGTTCGCCTCACCTGACTACGCCCCGCTGATCGCGGCACGCCAGGCCAGCGCCCGTTCCCGGCTGATCGCGGTGCAGGGCCTGGCGTGAGGCTGGCCGCCACGCTGCTACTGCTGCTGCCCCTGCCGGCGCTGGCGCAGGAGCTGCCGGCGCTGGACGTCGTCGCCGCACCGCCCCTCTCGGCCACCGAGCGCGAGGTGGAGAGGGACGAATTGCTGGCACGCCCCGTCGCACGGGTAGGGGAGCTGCTGGAGGCAGCCCCCGGCCTGATCGTCACGCAGCACAGCGGCGAGGGGAAGGCGAACCAGTATTTCCTGCGCGGCTTCAACCTGGACCACGGCACGGATCTGGCGATCAGCGTGGACGGCATGCCGGTGAACATGCCCACCCACGGCCATGGCCAGGGCTATGCCGACCTGAACTTCCTGATCCCGGAGGCGCTGGCCGGGCTGTCGGTGCGCAAGGGCCCCTTCGCGGCCGAGCACGGGGATTTCGCCACCGCCGGCGCGCTGCGCCTGGGCCTGGCCGACACGCTGCGCCCCTTCGCGCAGGCCAGCTATGGCAGTTACGGCTATTGGCGGGGTGTGGCGGGCGGCAGCATGCGCCTGGGCGAAGGCAACCTGCTGGGGATGGTCGAGGCCGCGGGCAACCAGGGCCCCTGGCAGCGCGGCGAGCATCTGCACCGCCTGAACGCCCTGTTGCGCTACAGCCGGGGCACGGAGGATGACGGGCTGACCGTCACGGCCATGGCCTATGCCGGGCGCTGGACCTCGACCGACCAGATACCGGAGCGCGCCGCCATCGGCCGCTACGGCACGCTGGACCCCAGCGACGGCGGCAATGCGCAGCGCTACTCGCTGTCGGCGCGCTGGGCGCGGAGTGGGGAATGGGGCACCACCGCCGTCTCGGCCTATGCCATCCATTCCCGGCTGAACCTGTGGAACAACTTCACCTATGCGCTGGACGACCCGGAGCGCGGGGACCAGTTCCGGCAATCCGACCGGCGCTGGGTCATGGGTTTCGATGCGCGGCACAGCCTGCCGACGACGCTGGCCGGCCTGCCGCTGACGCTGCGGGCGGGAATCCAGGGGCGCTATGACGACATCGCGCTGGGGCTGTTCCGCACGCAGGAACGCGCCTGGCTGTCGACCGTGCGGGCGGACCGGGTGCGGGAGGGCACGGCAGGCCTCTGGGCCGATGCGACGCTGACCGCCCTGCCCTGGCTGCGCCTCACGGCCGGGCTGCGCGGCGACGTGACCGGCGGGCGCGTGCGCAGCGACCTGGCCGCCAATTCCGGCACGGCGCAGCAGGCGATGCTGAGCCCGAAGCTGGGGCTGGTGTTAGGTCCGTTCCTGCGCACCGAGTTCTTCGCCCAGGCCGGCACCGGCTTTCACAGCAACGACCTGCGCGGCGCCACCATCATTGTGGCCCCCGGCGACCGCATCAGCCCGATGTCGCGGGTGCCCGTGCTGGTGCGCGCCCGGGGTGTCGAGATCGGCCTGCGCAGCCGCCCCGCCGAGGGGCTGGAACTGACCCTCTCGGGCTTCCTGCTGACGCTGGGCTCCGAGATCCTGTTCGTGGGCGACGCCGGCACCACCGAGGCCGGCCGGCCCAGCCGCCGCCTGGGCGTCGAGGCCACCGCGCGATGGCAGCCCACGCCCTGGCTGGCGCTGGACGGCGAGATCGCCGCCACCCAGGCGCGTTTCACCGACACCGACCCGGCGGGCAACCGCATCCCCGGCGCGCCGGCGCTGATCGCCACCGCCGGTATCCGCCTGGGCCGCGAGCAGGGCTGGTTCGCCGGTGCCCGGCTGCGCCATTTCGGCGAGCGCCCGCTGGTCGAGGACAATTCCACCCGGTCGCGTGCGACGACCCTGGTGAACGGGCGGGTGGGATACGCGTTCGGCAATGGCGTGCGGGCGCAGTTGGATGGGCTGAACCTGCTGAACGCGCGCGGCAGCCAGATCGAGTATTTCTACACGTCACGCCTGCCGGGGGAGCCGACAGGAGGTGTGGCCGGGCGGCATCTGCACCCGGCGGAGCCACTCTCGCTGCGCCTGACTGTAACGGTGCCGCTGTAGGGCGCCCTCACCGGCAGGCGAAGCTTTCCGCCACCGCCGCATCGCCGCCCTGATGGCGGGCCTGCTGCGGCCAGGGGCAGACGGGGCGGCTGAACCGGGGCTCCGCCTGGCGCGTCGTCGGGATGGAGGCAGGCGGCTGGCCGCGCTCCACCCAGTTCTCCAGCGCGGTCAGCGGGTCGAAGCCCGTCTCGCTGATGCCGGGGCCGGCCGGCGAGAGGCCGCAATGGTCGAAGCCCGGGATCATGAACAGCCGGGCGAACTGGTCCATCTGCTCGCGCCCGCCGGCCGCGCGGGTGGCGGCCTCGAACCAGTCCACCGTGCGTTCCGGCGTAACGATCGCATCGGCCCAGCCGTGATAGACGATGAGGCGCGCGTTGCGGGCGCGGAAGCGCGACAGATCGGTGGAGGTGGCGTTGTACAGCGCGCCCATGAAGGCCAGCCGGGCCGGGTCGCGCTCCATGTCGAACTGGCTGACCTGGTAATTCTCTCCCGGGTCCTCCTGGAAGGCCATGTAGCGCAGGAAATTCAACGCAAACAGCGGGTTAACCGCGGGCGCCGTGGCGGAACCGGTCAGCCACACGGGCCAGAACGCCTCGGACCCCATGGGAATGCCGCCCGGATACAGCTGCTGGCCCGCCGCGTTGCGCGGGCCGCGATACCAGGCGCGCAGCACGCCCACCTCGGCGGGGCTGAGGCATTGCTCCCCGCTGCTACCTGCCGGGCATTGCAGCGTCGCGGGGTCGAACTGGCAGGCGCGCGGGTTGGAGACCATGCCGTCGCGCAGCCCATCGGTGGCGTCGCAGGCCTCGGTCACGGCGCGGCTGATCAGCGGCACGCGGGCATGGGTCAGGATGGGGCGGCCCTGCGCATCCGTGTTGGCCTGGGTGGTCCAGGCCAGGAAGGTGGCCACCAGCCCCGTGTAGTCGAGCGCGGGGGAGCCCGCGATGATGCCGTCGAAATCATCCGGGAAGCGCTGCGCCTGCATCAGCGCCTGCCGCCCGCCGGTGGAACAGCCGGCGAAATAGGAACGCTCCGCCCCGCGCGTGTAGAAGGCGGCGATGACGGCACGCGAGACGCGCGTCACCTCCGGGATGGCGCGGGTGCCCCAGTCGATCTCACCCTGCCGGTTGTTCCAGGCCCAGCGTGCATCGGTGCTGCCGGTGCCCCAATGGCCCGCATCGGTGGTGGCGGCGGCATAGCCGCGGCGCAGGCCATAGTTCATGGCATTGGTGAAGTTCGGGCGCTCCGACAGCACCTGGCCGCAGAAGCCGCCGCAACCCACCATGTAGAACTTGCCGTTCCAGCCCGTGGTGGGCAGGCGGATCTCGAAATTGATGGCGGGGCGGACATAGCCCAGCACCCGGCAATGCGCGGGCAGCCCGTCGCGTTCCGGCACCAGCGTGGCCGAGAGCAGGTTGGTGTCGGGGATGGCCATGCCGGCCAGGGCCGCGCAGTCGGTTGTGCTTTGAGCATGCGCGGCGCCGGCCATGCACCACAGCGCAGCCGCCAGGAATATCCTGGTGAACATGGGTTCCTCCCGTCATTTTTCCGCATCCTGGCCAGGATGCGGCACGGGAGGCAATCTCTATCGACGCAGCCGCAGCACCATCGCGTGATAGGCCTCGAGGAAGCGCTCGGCGCTGTCCTCCGGCGCGTCCCAGGGCAGGGAAACGCGGATGGCCTGGCCGGCCTGCTCGCCCAGCCCCATGGCCAGCAGCACATGCGACCGCGCGACCTTGCCCGAGGAACAGGCGGAACCGGAGGAGACGCAGATGCCCGCCTGGTCCAGCACCAGCAGCTGCCGCTCGGCGGAAATGCCGGGCAGCACGATGCAGCTGGTGTTGGGCAGGCGCGGGGCCGCGCGGCCGACGACAAGGGCGCCCTCGGGCAGGCCGGCCTCCATGGCGTCGCGCAGGGCGCCGATGCGCGCATCGGGCACGGCCAGCCCCGCCGCCACCCCCATGCCGGCGATGGCCGGCAAGGGCTCCGTGCCGCCGCGCCGGCCGCGCTCCTGGCCGCCGCCGGTGATGATGGGCGCGGGCTGCAGCCCTGTGCGCAGCAGCAGCGCCCCCGCCCCCATCGGCGCGCCCAGCTTGTGGCCGGAAACCGCCAGGCTGTCCCACACGGGCGGGATGGCGATGCGCCCGGCCGCCTGCACCGCGTCCACATGCAGCAGTGCCCCATGGGCACGGCACAGGGCGGCCGCATCCTCCAGCGGATGGATCACGCCCGTCTCGTTATTGGCGGCCATGACCGCGACCAGCGCCGGATCGCCCCCGGCCAGCAGGGCCTCAAGCGCCGCCAGATCCAGCCTGCCGTCGGGCAGCACCGGGATTTCGGTGTGGGGAATGGCGCGCACGGCCGGGTGCTCCGTGGCGCCGGCCAGGATGCGGCGCCCGGCGGCAAGCCCGCGCAGGGCCAGCGTATCGGCCTCCGTGCCGCCGGCCGTCAGCACCGTATCGGCCGGGCGGCCGCCGAAGGCGCGGGCCACGGCCTCACGCGCGTCCTCAAGGATGCGGCGGGCGGCGCGGCCGGCGGCATGCACGGAGGAAGGGTTGCCCGCCGCGCGCATGGCCGCGATCGCGGCCTCCGTCGCGGCGGGGCGGGGTGATTCGGTGGCGTTGGCGTCAAGGTACAGCATCGCGGCCTAGCAGATGACGGGAAGTTCCCTGCCGCGCGCCAGCCGGGCCATGCCCACCCTGCCATGCAGCACATCGGCCAGGCTCACGCTTTCCAGGAAATGCTGGACGTGGCGGTCCAGCTCCTGCCACAGCCGGTCCGCGGCCTCCGCCACCTGTCGTTCCGAGGCGGGCTCGTCGCGGGTCAGGAAGGGCTCCTCCACCGCGTCGATGATGGTGGCGATGGTGATCTGCTCGGGCGGGTTCACCAGGCGGTAGCCCCCGCCCGGACCACGGGTGGAGGTGACGATGCCGGCACGGCGCAGCGGGCCGAACAGCTGCTCCAGATAAGCGAGGGACAGCAGGCGGGAGGCCGCGATCTCGGCGAGCGACACAGGGGGCTTCCGGCGCCCGGCCGGCGGGGCCGGAGCGGCAGCCTCACGCGAGGCGAGTTCGACCAGAGCCATGACAGCGTAGCGCCCACGGGTAGAGATCCGCAAAACCCCATCCTTCCAGAATTCAGCAGCGGCATGCGCCGAACGGAACCCAGCCATGCGCGACCTAGGCTGAATCCATTAGAAAACGCGAGCCAGACACACTATCATAAGCTCAGCTTTGGAACGGACACCGCCAAAGCCATCCTGCCAGCTAGGCCCACCGCGCTCTGCTTTGCGGAGGCTATGTTCACGTTTCCGCCGCGTCAATCGCGCGAGGACGGACAGGATGTCTCATGACCGCCCCCGCAAGAGGGCGCATGGATGGTGCCCACCCGCATGCGGCGCAAGCGGGCCGAGAGAGAGAAGTGTTCCGCAACGCGACCCTCCGGTCCGCGACGGTGCTTTTCGTTCCGGTTCGCTCCGCCCCAGAAAATGGATGCCAGGGTACGATGCCTGAAGTGATGTTCGCCGGCCCCGATGGCCGCCTCGAAGGCCGCTATCACCACGCTAAACGTCCCAACGCGCCCGTCGCCCTGTTGTTGCATCCCCACCCGCTGCATGGCGGGACGATGAACAACCGCGTGATCCACAGCCTGTTCACCCGCTACCAGGAAATGGGCTTTTCCGTCCTGCGCTTCAATTTCCGCGGCGTCGGCAAGTCCCAGGGCCGCTACGACGGCGGCATCGGTGAGATCAGCGACGCCGCCGCCGCGCTGGACTTCCTGCAGGCCGTCAACCCGGCCGCCAGCATGCTGTGGGTCGCCGGCTACTCCTTCGGTGCCTATGTGGGCATGCAGCTGCTGATGCGCCGGCCGGAAATGGGCGGCTTCATCTGCATCTCGCCGCCCGCCAGCCACTATGATTTCGGCTTCCTGGCCCCCTGCCCCTGCGGCGGCCTGATGGTGCATGGCGAGGATGACGAGCTGGTGCCCGTCAGCTCCGTCGGCAAGCTGGTCGAGAAGCTGAACACCCAGAAGGGTGTCTCCATCGACTACCGCACCATCGCCGGCGCCGGCCATGTCTACACGCCGGAGCAGGTGGAGAACGTGACCAACATGGCGCAGGACCACGTGCAGACCATCATGGGCGGTTCGCGCATGGCGCTCGCCGCCGACTGATCCGGCCTGACGGCCGATCACAAAACCGCCGGGGGCAGCCCCGGCGGTTTTTTTGTGCCTGTCACCCCGCCGGCCGCCGTGATCTCATGGCACGCAATGCATATGGCCCCGCCGAAAAGGGGGCCTGACGGAGGGTGTTCAGGATGGGTGCCAGGCTTGTTGCCTCGCTGCTGGCGTGCGCATGCGCGCTGATGATGTCCCCACAGGCCGAGGCGCAGACCCGCGCGCGCGGCACGGTCCGGCTGCTGGTGCCCTACGCGCCCGGCGGCGTGACGGATGTGCTGTCGCGGCTGGTCGCGCCGCATTTGGCCGAAGGGCTGGGCCAGCCGGTGGTGGTGGAGAACCGCCCCGGCGGCAACAGCGTGATCGGGACGGAGGCCGTGGCCCGCGCCGCGCCGGATGGCCTGACGATCGGCATGATCGACCTGGCCTTCCTGGTGAACCCGTCGCTGATGCAGCTGCCCTATGACACGCAGCGGGATTTCGCGCCCATCGCGCTGGTGGCCACCGCACCGCTGGTGATGATGATCAACCCGCGCACCCCGGTGCGCACGGCCGATGAGCTGCGCGCCTATGTCCGCGCCCGGCCGGGCCAGTTCTCCTATGCCAGCGCCGGGGTGGGCACGGCGGTGCATGTGGCGGGTGAGCAGTTGGCCATCGCGCTGGGCACCCCGCTGCTGCATGTGTCGTATCGCGGCGGCGCGCTGCCGATCAACGCGGTGGTGGGCGGCGAGGTGAACTCGGCCTTCATCGCCTATATCCAGGCGCGCCCGCTGATGGAGACCGGGCAGGTGATCGGCCTGGCCATCACCGGGGCTCAACGCACGCCCTCCATGCCCAATGTGCCGACCTTCGCGGAGCTGGGGCTGAACGGCGTGGATGCCGGCACCATCAACGGGCTGGTGGCCCCTGCCGGCACCCCGCGTGAGATCGTGGACCGCATGGCGACGCTGGTAAGCGAGGCGCTGCGCCGCCCCGACATGCGCGCCCGCATGGCCGAGGTCTGCTGCGACCCGGCGGAAAGCTCACCCGAGCATTTCCGGGGCTGGATCGGCACGGAGCTGGCGAAATGGGCCGAGCTGGTCCGCGCCGCCAACATCCGCCTCGAATGACCCCTCCCGGCCGCACAGCGGCCGGCGGCGCCCATCAGGCAGCGCGGCCGGGCGAACCAGCCGCGCGCCGTAAGCCAAGGCGGCGGACGCCGCCGCCCGGCGTTTGAGGGCTAGGACAAGGTTATCGGCGTCAGATCCTGGTACCAGCTCTGCGCCTGGGTGAAGTTCCGCACCCGCCGCGCCAGCCCGCGCGGGTTCACGTCATGCA
Source organism: Rhodovarius crocodyli (assembly GCF_004005855.1). Lineage (GTDB taxonomy): Bacteria > Pseudomonadota > Alphaproteobacteria > Acetobacterales > Acetobacteraceae > Rhodovarius > Rhodovarius crocodyli. The sequence continues at coordinate 389,313 of NZ_SACL01000003.1, read as the reverse complement.
CCACCCACAGCCACATGGCCTGGTCCACCAGCCGGCTGTGCAGCTGCGCCAGGATGGCGTTCTGCGCGTTCACGTCGAAGGTGCGGCGCGCGGCCTCGCACAGGTCGTCGGCCACCGGGTCCTGGTAGTTGCCCCAGTTGAAGCCGCCCACCACGCGGCCGCGGCCATAGGCCGGGCCCAGCAGGCCGATATCCGGGTCCCAGAAACCCCAGGAATTGTTGATGCCGTGCATGCCGCGGTTCTCCGGCGCCTCGGCCGAGGCACGGCGGCGGGCGCGCAGTGCCTCCCAATCCATCACCTCGAACTCCAGCTCGATGCCGACGGCGCGGAAATCCTGCTGGATCGCCTCGTTCATCGGCAGCGGCTGCATCTGGCCGGAGCCCGAGGGCGCGATGATGAACTTGGTCCGCACCGGGTTGCGCGGGCCATAGCCGGCCTCGGCCAGCAGGCGCTTGGCCTTGTCCGGATCGTATTCGATCTTGAAGTTGGGCGCGCCGAACCAGGGGTGGTTCTCGTTCACCATGCCCTTGGCGGCGATGGCCAGCCCGCCCAGCATCTGCACCATGGCCGGGCGGTTGATCGCCAGGTTCGCGGCCTGGCGCACCCGCACGTCGCGGAACGGGCTGTCCGGCAGCATGGACAGCTGGTGGCACCAGATATGCGGATAGGCGTTGGTCACCACCTGATGGCCGGCGGCGCGCAGGCGCGGCACGGCGTCGGGCGGCGGGGCCTCCACGAAATCGACCTGGCCGGACAGCAGGGCCGCCACGCGCGTCAGCGCATCCGGCATCGGGATCAGCGACAGGCGCTCATGCTTCGCACGGCGGGCCTCGTTCCAATGGTCGGCGAAGCGGCGCGCCTCCAGCCTCTCACGCGCCACCACGCGCTCGACCACATAGGGGCCGGTGCCGCTGGGCTGGGTCGCCACGCGTTCCCAGTTCTGCCCCAGCTCACGCCAGCGCGCGGGAGAGGACATGAACACGTTCACCATCAGATAGGGGAAGACGGCATCCACCGTCTTGGTCTCGATCTCGATGGTCGAGGCATCCTTCACCCGCCAGCGGGCGATGTTGCTGGTGTACAGGCTGCCCTGGGCGGACTGCATGCGGTCGAACTGCGGCGCGTCACGGTCCAGCAGCTTGCCCAGGTTGAAGGCGACCGATTCGGCGTCGAACAGGCTGCCGTCATGGAAGCGCACGCCGGAACGCAGGCGGAAGGTCCAGGTCTTGCCGTCATCGGCCACCGACCAGGCCTCGGCCAGGCCGGGCTTCAGCGCGGCGGCGCGGTCGGAATGCGCCAGGTCCCACGAGATCAGCGGATCATAGACGGTGATGCCGCCGAAGCGGTTGCCCTCCGCGCCCTGGCTCGGCTGGCCCGTGATCAGCGGGATGTCGGCCACGGTCATGGCCACGCGCAGCGTATTCGCGGCGGCGGCGGGCTGGGCAGCGGCCTGGGCGAGCGGGGCGGCAGCGAGAGCGGCGCCCCCCATCAGCATGTCACGGCGGTTCATCCGGTATGTCTCCACTTCCGGGTCCGGAGGCTCGCGCGAAGCCCTGCCCGGCCGCAACGCACCAAGGCCGGGAATCGGCGCCCGCCGCACCGCGCCTGCCCAAGCCCCGGGCACAGGTTGCCCGATCCATCGAACCGTCATCGATCCGACAAGCAGTCGTCATGACGGATCGGTAATGCGCGCTCAGTCATTTCGGAGCCAACTCATGCGCGCCTCATTGCTCGCCGCCGTCGCGGCCCTCGCCATCACCGCCGCCGGTCCCGCCCGCGCCGACCAGCAGATGCCCGCCCGGCTCGCGGGCCACGCCATCCTGCCGGCCGCCACCTTCATCCTGCCGCCCTCCGACGCCCCGCGTGACTTCCTCGTCTCCGGCCGCTTCACGGGTGCGGGCAACCTGCGCACCGACGCGATCGGCAGCATCCCCGGCAACACCGGCCCGGCCTATGGCAACCGCAACACCGGCCTGTCGCTGCCCTTCATCGGCCAGCCGGTCCAGGGCTTCTCGGGCATCGCGCCGGTGCGCGGCGCGGCCGGCACCTGGTGGTCGCTGTCCGACAACGGCTTCGGCGCGGCGCGCAACTCCTCCGACGCGATGCTGATGCTGCACCGCTTCCGCCCCGACTGGCAGACCGGCCGCATCGAGATGCTGGAGACGGTGTTCGTCTCCGACCCGGATCGCCGCCTGCCCTTCCGCATCGTCACCGAGGGCACCGAGCGCCGCTACCTGACGGGCGCCGACCTGGACCTGGAGAGCATCCAGCCCCTGGCCGACGGCAGCTTCATGCTGGGTGAGGAGTTCGGCCCCTTCCTGGTGCATGTCAGCCGCGAAGGCCGGGTGATCCGCCTGATCGAGACGCGCCTGGGCGATGAGGTCATCCAGGGCCCGGACAACCCCGCCCACGCCCTGCCCGCCACGCCCGCGGCCACCAACCGCTTCCGCGCCCGCCGCTCGGGCGGCTACGAGGGCATGGCCCAGACCCCGGACGGCAACCGCCTGTGGGCGCTGCTGGAACAGCCCCTGTTCAACCCCGGCACCGCCGACGCCGAGGGCCGCTTCATCCGCATGATCGAGTTCGACGTGCCGGGCGGCCGCTGGACCGGCCGCCACCTGCGCTATCGCCTGGAGCAGGGTGCCACCGCCATCGGCGACTTCAACATGATCGACGACCGCCGCGCGCTGGTCATCGAGCGTGACGACGGCCAGGGCGACCCGGGCCGCGCCTGCGCCCAGGGCCAGCAGCCCAGCGAGCAGAACCCCTGCTTCGTGAACCCCGCCCGCTTCAAGCGCATCTACCTGATCGACCTGGGCGCGGCCGATGCCGAGGGCTATGTGCGCAAGATCGCCCACATCGACCTGATGAACATCCAGGACCCCGAGAACCTGGCCCGCCAGCGTGGCGACCTGCCGGCCAACGCCCCGGCCGGCCGCCTGACCTTCCCGTTCTTCACCATCGAGAACGTGGCCATGGTCGATGCCGAGCACATCATCGTCGGCAACGACAACAACCTGCCCTTCTCGGCCGGCCGCCACGTGTTCCGCGCGGACGACAATGAGTTCCTGCTGCTTTCGGTGCCGGAACTTCTTCGCGCCCGCTGAGGCGGGGCGGCTTCCCAAGCTGTCCGCTCGGTCTAACATGCCGGTCGTTACGATCGGCATGAGGACCCCAGCGAGATGGACAAGATGAGCGACGACGCCACGAGTCCCTTCATTCCGGGGCCCAGGGCAATGGTGAAGGGGGCAGAGAGCGGCCCCCTCGCCGGCCTCACCTTCGCGGTGAAGGATCTTTATGACGTGGCCGGGCACGTCACCAGCTATGGCCATCCCGAGTGGGCCCGCACCCATGGGGTCGCGGCAGGCACCTCCCCCATCGTCACCACCCTGCTGGAGGCCGGCGCCACGCTGGCCGGCAAGACCAAGACGGTCGAGCTCGCCTATGGGCTGACGGGCGAGAATGTCTGGCACGGCACGCCCACCAACCCCAAGGCGCCGGACCGTTTTCCCGGCGGTTCCTCCTGCGGCAGCGCCGCGGCGGTGGCGGCAGGGCTGGTCGATTTCGCCATGGGCAGCGACACCGGCGGTTCCGTGCGCATCCCGGCCAGCTACTGCGGCGTGTTCGGCATCCGCCCGAGCTGGGGTGCCATCACCCTGGCCGGCACCTGCGCGCTCGGCCCCAGCTTCGACACGCCGGGCTGGTTCGCGGCCGATGCGCGCACCCTGCTGCTGGTGGGCGAGCAGCTGCTGCCCTTCGAGCCGGGCGGCCCCGACTGCCTGCCCGCCGGCCCGCTGCTGAAGCCCGAGGAAGTCTGGATCAACTGCGACCCGGCCGTGGCACGCGCCATGCTGCCCGCGCTGGAGGCGACGCAGCGCGTCATGGGCACCGCCATGCGGATGGAGCTGGCGCCCGAAGGCCTGCATACCCTGTACGAGAATTTCCGCTGCATGCAGGCGGAGGAGGCCTGGGCCACGCTGGGCGGGTGGGTCACCCGCACACAGCCGCAGTTCGGCCCCGGCGTGGGTGAACGCTTCGAAGGCGCACGCACCATGCCCGCCGAGAAGGCCGCGGCCGGCCGCGTATTCCGCCGCCGCTTCCAGCACCGGATGCGCAGCCTGCTTCAGGGCGGCGCCGTGCTGGCCTATCCCACATCCCCGGTGCCGGCGCCCAGGCTGATGGCCGACCAGGCGGAGCAGAACGCCGTGCGCGAGCAGACCATGGGCGCCACGGCGATCTCGGGCCTGGGCGGGCTGGCGGAGGTCTCGATCCCCGCCGCCGTGGTCAACGGCGCGCCCGTCGGCTTTTCCCTGGTGGCGGCCGCCGGGCGGGACCGTATGCTGATGCGTCTTGCCGTGAAGGTCGCCGAGGAGCTTGGCCTGTGAAGATCCGTGATGCCGTCCCGTCCGACATCCCCTCCATCGCCGCCATCTATGCCCATCATGTCGCCAAGGGCACCGGCACCTTCGAGGAGGAGGCACCCACCGCCTCGGAGCTCGCGGGGCGCATGACCAAGGTGCAGCAGGCCGGCAGCGCCTGGCTGGTGGCCGAGGACGAATTCGGCAACATCGCGGGCTATGGCTATTACGCCCAGTACCGCGACCGCAGCGCCTATCGCTTCGCGGCCGAGGACAGCATCTATGTCCGCGACGACGTGCGCGGCCAGGGCGTGGGCAAGGCGCTGGTGGCGGCGTTGCTGGAGCGCGCCGCCCTCCAGGGCTTCCGGCAGATGATCGCCGTGATCGGCGACAGTGAGAATGTGGGGTCCATCGGCCTGCACCTGTCGCTGGGCTTCCGCCAGGTGGGCGTGCTGCGCGCGGTGGGCATGAAGTTCAACCGCTGGGTCGATGTGGTGCTGATGCAGCGCCCCTTGGGCGAGTCCGACCGCAGCGTGCCGGAATAGGGGGCTTTGCCCCCTTACTTGCCGTAGCGCAGGGTGATGGCCCCGCCGCCGCCGGGCTGCACCTTCACGGAAACACCGCCCTCGGCGCCGGGCTGGGTCGCCAGCCAGCCGGCGTACAGACCCTCCAGCACCGCACCCACCCAGGCGCCCTGGGCGTCGTGATAGGTGGAGACGGCAGGTGCGGCATGATGGGCGATGAACATCGCCTTGGCCTGCGCATCCAGCGAGATCTGCGCATAACCCCAGTCCGCCGCGGCCAGCACGTCGTTTATGCGGGTTTCGAGCTCGGCCAGCGTGCCGCAGGCGGGAATGGCCGCCAGCTGCGCCATGCGGCCGCCCACGGCGCGCAGCAGCGCGTCACGGCCCGCCGCGTCCAGATGGGTGTCCAGCGTCTCGACCAGCGCGCGCAGGAAGCCGCGCCACTGGGGGGCGACGCCCCGGCGCGCCATGTAGGAAATGGCGCTGGGGTCCATGATCTGTTGTCCGCTCATGCCCTCATCACCGATCGAAACGATAGCGCGCGTAGAGCAGGCCGCGGGCCTCCTCCCAGTTGCCCGTCCGCTCGTAACGGAGCAGAGCGCCGACACGCAAGCTTTGGGTCATCGCATATTCCAGATCCGCCCTCACGCCACCCGTGATGCCGGACTGGGACTGGCCGGGCTGAATGGCGCGCAGCGTGGTATCGCCGCTGAGCGACTGTTCCAGCGCGGTCTGCAAGGCAGCGTCACGCGGGAAGAACTTGGCGGCGTCCTCGCGGAAGGACTGGTAGCCGATGGTGCCGCCCAGGCGCCAGGCGAAGTTGCCCGAACGCGCGCGCCAGTCGATCGGAATGTTCACCGCGAAGTAGGACTGCGGCGAGAAGTAGCCGCCATTGCCCAGGGTGAACAGGCGCTGGTTGTTGTCATAGGCGAAGAACACGCCGTCGACACCGATGGTCAGCTCCTCATTGGGCAGGCGCCATGCGGTGTACTGCATGCCCACGCCGGCCTCGACGCGGTTGTTGCGCGCCACGCCGGTGCCGGTGAAGGTGCTGTAGCCGCCCAGCATGTAAACGCCGACCGGGCCATTGGTGTATTCAAGCTGGACGCGCCCGCCGGAGCGGACCACGCCACCCCAGGTGGCGCCCGAATACGGGTCACGCACGCCCGACCAAGACAGCAGGCTGTCCGTCACCGCGCGCTGTTCCGCGATCAGGCGGATACGGAAGTTGTTGGACAGGGCCGGCGCGATCTCGATGCCGCCCAGTATGTTCTGGCGCCGGAAACCGATGGGCGAGGTGCCGATATCGGCGCTGAACGCCCCGCGCGTATAGGCGATGCCGAAGCTGGCACCGCTGACGCTGGTGTCACGCGGCGCGTAGCGGTCGCGCGTGGCGGCCGACAGCTGCGTGGTGGAGCCGATCTGCTGACGCAGGTCCTGGCTGAGCGCGTTGGAGCCGTAGCGGCGCAGCGAATCGACGCTGGAGCTGTCCAGCTGGCCGCTGCTGATGGAGACCGGCGTGGCGCTGATGGTCGTACGGCCGCCGACGCCCGGCATGGAGAAGGAGGCGTCGATCGGCGCCGAATACTCGTCCAGGCGGTCGAAACCGGCGGAGCCGGAGCGGCTGCGGAAGCCCATGCCGCCCTGGATGCGCATGGCGGTTTCCTCGCGCACCTGGGTCAGCTCGCGCGAGATCTCGTTCGAGAGCGGGTCGGACTGGCCCATGCTGGCGCCGCCGAGGGCACCGGCGCGCGACAGGCGGCGGAACGGGTTGTCGAAGCCGCCCGCGGCCTCGGGGGATGCGGGCACATCGGCGACCACGCCCTGCGCGCGGCGCTGCTCCGCGGCCAGTTCCAGGGCGCGCAACGCGCGGCTGGAATTGCCGGAGGCGCGCGCGATGCGGGCCTCGGTCAGGGCCACGCGCGGGTCGTTCGGGTTCAGCGCGCGGGCTTCGACCAGCAGCGCCTCGGCGCGGGAGAAGTCGCGCGCGGCGATCGCGGCCTCGATGGCGCCGACGCGCGCATCGATGTTGCGCGGGTCACGCTGCAGGATGCCTTCGGTGATCTGGCGGGCCTGCTGCGGCTGGCCGGCGCCCTGGTACAGGCGGGCCAGCGCCAGGTTGGCGGGAACCGAGCTGGGGTCGCGCTGCAGAGCCGGGGCCAGCACGTCGAAGGCCGCGGCCTGGTCGCCACGCTGGTTCAGCTGGTCCGAGGTCTGGATGGCGAGGCCGCTGGCGAGGGCGGCCGCCTGGCGGCGATCCTCGGCCGAGAGGTTCGGCGCGACTTCGAGGCTGCGCGACAGGGCCGCCGCCTCATTGGTGGCACCGGCCGAGAGAAGGGCACCGGCCACCGCGAGGCGGGCCTGGGCACCGGCCGTGGGGTTGGCGGCCACATAGGCACGGCCGGCCTCGGCCGCGCCCGCGCGGTCGTTCGCGCGGCCCATCGCGCGGATGGCCGCGGCGGCGGAAGCGCCCGACGGATCGGGGCGCGAGGCGATGGCGGTCAGCGCGGCCCGGGCCTCACCCCGGCGGCCGGCGCGGTACAGCGCGGTCGCCTGGCGGGCTTCCTGGTCGGTGCGGGCCGATTGCAGCAGCCGGTTCATGTCCGGGCTGCGCAGACGCACCGGAATGCCGGAAAGGTAGCGCAGCACGTCCTCGGGGCGGCCGTCGTCGCTGGCGTACAGGGCCGCGGCATGCAGCTGGTCGGGCGAGGCGCCGCCGGCGAGGGCCGGGCCCTCGGCGATCTGGCGGCCCTCGGCGGAACGGCCGGCGCTGGCATAGATGCGCGCGAGGTCGAGCCGCGCCCAGGGGTTCGCGGGGTCGGCCTGCACGGCCTGGGTCAGCAGCTGGGCGGCCTGGGCCGGGTTGCCGGCGCGGGCGGCCTCGGCACGCAGGGCGTAGGCGCGCTGGCTCTCGGGGCTGCCGCCGCCGAAGGCGCCGCCCATGCGGGCGCGCAGCTGCTCGGCCTCGGCGAAGCGGCCCTGCTGGTTCAGCACCTCGAACAGGCCGGAGGCGGCGGCACCCAGGTTCGGGCGACGGGCCAGGGCGGCGCGATAGCGCTGCTCGGCACCGGCCATGTCACCGCGGCGCAGCGCCAGGTCGCCCAGCAGCGCCTCGGCATCGGCGCGGTCGGCGGTCTGGCGGTTCACGGCGCGGCGCAGGTTGGTCTCGGCCGTGTTCAGGTCGCCACGGGCCAGTGCGGCGCGGGCAGTCGCCAGCTCGGCGGCGTAGGAGGCGCCGTTCAGCGCGTCCTCCCACTGGCTGCGGCCTTCGGGGTTGGCGGCGATGGCGCGTTCCAGCAGCTGCCGGGCCTCACCGAAGCGGCCCTGGCGCAGGCGCGCGATGCCGAGGCCGCCCAGCGCGTCGGCGTCGTTCGGGTTGGTCTGCACCGCCTGCTCGAAGCCGCGAATGGCATCGCCGGTACGGCCGGCCTGCAGGCTCTCGAAGGCGCGGATACGGCCTTCGGATGCGGGGTCCGGGCCGCCCTGCGGATTGGTGCGGGCTTCCTCAAGCCGCTGCGCGACCACCGTGTCGTTCGGGAAGCGCTGCATGAAGGCTTCCAGCTGCGGCACGGCCGCGCGGCTGGGGCCCTGCCACAGCACGGCCTGGCGCCATGCGGCCACGGCGGTGTTGCTCACCTCCGGGTTCTGCGCGAGGTCGCGCAGGCGATCGATACCCTGGCCGCGCGTTTCGTCGCGGAAGGTCAGCACCTGGGCATAGGCCAGGCCCAGCCGCTGGTCGGTCGGGTAGCGGCGGGCAAGCCGGCCCAGCCCGTCCCGCGCCTCGGTATAGCCGGCCTCGGTGCCCGCGAGGGTCTGGTAGTATTCGACGGCGTAGTTGTCCGGCGGCTGGTTGCCGCGGAACAGCTCGCGATAGCGCGCGATGGCTTCGGCCGTGCGGCCGGCGCTGCCAAGGCGACGGGCTTCCGCCAACGCGCCCTGGTCGACGGTCGCGGCACGGACGTTGATGTCCGTCTCGCTCACGCGCGGGTCCTGCGGGGCGGCCTGGCGCAGGCGCGCCAGATAGCCTTCGGCCGCCGAGCGGTTGCCGACCTGGGCCTGGGCCTGGGCGGCACCCGCCAGGGCGTCCGCGTTGTTGGGATCAACCGCGAGAACCCGTTCCAGTGTGCGGATCACCAGTTCCGGCCGGTTCTGCAGGCGCCAGTAATTCGCCTGGTCCAGCAGGGCCTGGATGCCGCGCGTGTCTTGCTGCGCCAGCGCCGGCATGGCGATCGCCATGCCGAACACAGCGGAGAGCAGGTTCTTGCGGTAGCTCATCAGTGCGTCCTCGCGCGCAGGCGCAGGGCGGCGCGTCGGCGCAGCACCCAGTAGATCGGGGCGGAGATCAGGATGATGGCCAGCAGAGCGAAGCCCAGGATCAGCCAGGGACGCTCGGCCAGATAATACTGCGGCCACATCCAGGGCGGCAGGATGCCGACGCCATAGGTGTCGCCGAGGCGATAGCCCTCGACGCGGCCGCCGCTCAACAGCGCCAGGTCACCCTGGATGCGGGGCAGCTGCTCGGGGTCGCGCAGCGCGCCCAGCATGCTCTCCAGCCCGGCGGCGGAGGCGCCCGTCAGCGCCACGACCGAACGGCCGCCGCGCAGCGGGCTCTCGAAGCCGACCAGCATGCCCAGGGCCTCACCCGGGGCGGCGAGCTGGGCGGAGACGCGCTCACGCTGCTCACGCGCCTGGTTGCCGCCGAACAGGGCGCGGAAATCGCCCAGCGGGTCGGACAGGTTCACCGTCAGGCGGTTGCCCTCGGCGGAGACGGGGCCATCGCGCAGCAGCGTCTGCAGCGCGGGCTGGCGGCCCAGCGTGCCCACCACGATCAGGTCGCGGTCGGCCGAGGCCTCAAGCCCCTGCGGGCGCACCACGGAAAGGCCCACCGGCGGATAACCCACCACGGCGGACAGGCGGCCGATCAGGCCCATGGCCACCGTCAGCTCCTGCGCCGTCGGGCGCTCCGGCAGCACCAGCGCGGTCTGCGAGAGATCGGCCAGGCGCGTGAACGGGAAGCCGGAGCTGGCGAAGTGAGCCAGGTTCGGCAGCGTCGCGAAGCGATAGGCGCTGGACAGGTCGATGGTGCTGTCCGGGTCGATCGAGGCGCGCACGTCGCCGGGCACGGCCACGCAATCGCCACGGTGCAGCGGACGCATGTCGAAGCGCAGCTGCAGCTCGTTCTGGCCGAACACCATCCAGGGCGGAATGCCGAAGCCGGCCTGGCTGCGGTCGGTGTTGGAACCCACCTGGCGCTGCACCCAGGACCACGGCCAGCTGGGGTCGCCGGCGCGCAGCGGCAGGCTGCGCAGGTAGACGTCGTTCACCGCCACGTCGAGGCGCGAGACCGACACGTCCATCACCGGGCCCGGGGGCGCGCGGAAGCGGATATCGGCCTGCAGCGGGCGGTTGCGCCAGGTCAGCAGGTCAGGCGCGGTGCGGAAGGGCACGGAGATCGGGCCCGGGACATAGCCGAAGGCCTGCAGCTCGGAGGGGTCCATCACCTCGCCCAGGCGGACCGGGCGGTCCGTGCGGATCCAGCGCGGCGCGTCATACGGCGCGCGGGTCGGAACCTGCTGGGCCTGGACGATCGCGGTCTCGCCCGAGAGCGATTCGCGGCCCACGGCCAGGCCGGTCGCGGCCGTCACGGCCTCGGCCGGGGTGCGGCCACCGATGACCAGCAGCAGGCCGTTCTGGTCGTTGGGGTTCACCACCAGCGACAGGGTCGGGCCATCGAAGCGCGGCAGGGTCAGGCCCGGCACGGTGTCGGTGCCGGAAGCCACGATCACGCCGTTGCCGCGCTCGGGCACGGTGCCCTGCACGGGGAAGTTGGCGCCGCGATAGTCGGCCTGCACCGCGAACCAGGAGGAAGCGATGATGGCGGCGCGCACCAGCTCATTGCCCGCGCCCTCGTTCAGCACGACGGGCAGGTTCAGCGGCTCACGCAGCAGGCGGTAGTCGAAGAAGGGTTCCGGCAGGCGGGCCAGGTCGCGGGTCAGCGGCAGGCGCTCCAGCGTCAGGGCCAGGGTCGAGGTGTCGCTGATCGTGGACCACAGCAGGCCGGAGAGCGGATCGTTGCACTCCACCGCATACCGGCCGGTGAAGCGGAAGTTCAGGCGGTTGTTGTCCGCGAAGAACACCGGGTTCACCGGGAACTGCAGCGGGCCGAAGGCCGGGCGCGCGCGGTCGGGCTGGATGGCGCCGATGAACTGCTCGTTCAGCGTGATCGCGATCTGGGACAGCTCGGGGATCAGCGCCGGAGAAGTGGCGCCCGACAGCGTCAGGGTGGCGTTGGTCACCACCTCATCGCCGCGCACGCCGAACAGCACGCCCTGAAGGTCGGACACGCCGCGCATCTGCATGGGGCCGCGCAGGCCCAGCTGGCGCAGCGTGCGGGTCTCGCGCCGCGTGCCGGGGCCCGGCACGGCGGCCTGCGTCGTCAAGGTGGGCGTGGTGTCGAGGATGGGCTGCTGCGGCGCGGGCGCGGAGCCGAGCGCCGGCGGCGCCGGGGGGGCCGCGGCCGGAGCAGTCGGCGTGCGCTGGGCGTTGGCCGGCGCGGCGGCCAGGCTCAGCGCCAGCAGCACCGCGGCGGCGCGGCCCAGGCCCTGACGGCCGCCCGGACCACGCGGGGCGCCGCCCTTGCGGCGGAAGGAGAACTGCGAACCGCCCGCGAACAGACCACCGATGGACACCGCCACCTCCTTCAAGGAACGCAGGGGCTGGTCGGGACGGTTGGCATCCCAGTTCACCCACGCATCGGCGCGGCCCAGAACCGCGCGCACAATCTCACCTTCGTCGCGCAGATCCTGCGGGACGAAACGCACCTGGGCGCGGCCATCCTGCCAGCGCAGCACCTCGGCCGGCACCTCCACGGTGTCGGCACCGACCTGAAGTTCCACAGTCACCAACTGATCTTCCTCCAGGCCGGACGGGCGCTCCATGGTCAAGGCGGCGCCACCCAGCGAAAGGTCTTCGGAAACGCCGGTCACCCGGCGGCCGTCCGGCAGGGCCACGGCGGCCCCCACCTCGGCGGCGATGCGCGCACGCTCGCGGATCTGGCGGCGTTCGCGGCCCACGGCCAGGCCCGCCAGCACCGTCAGAAGGCACAGCGTGGCCCAGACCAGGTTCAGCGCGTAGGCCTGGAACTCCAGGCTGGCGGGCGGATTGGCCGCCAGACCGTAGATACCGGACATCACACCCAGCACCAGGAACAGCGCCAGCACCATGTTCGGGCCCACGGCGCGCAGGTCGAAGTAACCTTCCTGCAGCGTGCCGCCCTTGTCGGTCACGTTGAACTTGCCGCGGCGCGGGTCCAGCAGCGTGGCAAGCGTGACCGGCAGCAGATACACGGTCAGCACCGTCTCATAGATTTCCGACCAGAAGCTGTGGCGCACCCGCTTCTGCACGCGGGACGCGGTGGCGACCGAGTGAAGGATGTGAGGGCCCGCATAAGCAACGATCGCGAGCGGCGAAGCCGCGATGATGTTCTCACCCAACAGAAGGAAGGCGAGCGGCGCGGTCAGGAACACGAAGCGCGGCAGCGGGAACAAGAAGTGGAACATGGCCAAGAAGTAGCAAATGCGCTGCGGCAAACTGAGGCCGGTCGAAAAAAGTGGATTTTCAAGACGCAAAATTTGGACCATGCCGCGGGCCCAACGCATCCGCTGACCGATATGCAGCATCAGGCGCTCGGTCGCGAGACCGGCGGCCAGCGGCGCGCGCAGGTAGGAGGTGCGCCAGCCTGCCTTCTGCATCTTCAGCGACAGGTGGCAGTCCTCGGTCACGGTCGTGGTCGGCACGCCGCCCACTTCCTCCACCGCGGTACGGCGCAGCACGGCGCAGGAACCGCAGAAGAAGCTGGCACCCCAGAAGTCATTGCCCTGCTGGATCAGGCCATAGAACAGCAGGCCCTCGTTCGGCACGCGCTGACCGGAGGCCAGGTTACGCTCGAAGGGGTCCGGCGAGTAGAAATAGTGCGGCGTCTGCACCATCGCGAGGCCACGGTCGCGCAGCATCCAGCCCACGGTCATCTGCAGGAAGGCGCGCGTCGTCACGTGGTCGCAGTCGAAGATGACGACGTATTCGCCGTCGGTCTGCGCCAGCGCGTGGTTGATGTTGCCGGCCTTCGCACCCTTGTTGTCGGGGCGGATGATGTAGCCCGCGCCGCATTCGGCGGCGAACTGGCGGAACTCCTCACGACGGCCGTCGTCCAGGACATAGACGTTCAGCTTGTGGCGCGGCCAGTCGAGCGCCAGCGCCGCGAACACCGTCGGGCGCACGATCTCGAGCGCCTCGTTGTAGGTCGGGATGAACACGTCGATCGTGGGCCATTCCTCCGGGTCGTCCGGCAGGGGAACGGGCTTGCGCTCCAGCGGCCACAGGACCTGGAAGTAGGAGAGGACCAGCGCCACCACGGCGTAGAGCTCGGCCATCAGCAGGCCGGTGCCCAGGAAGGTCTGCCAGAAGCCGGTGTAGTCCAGCGTCTCGGCCACGCGCCAATAGATATAGCGCAGCGACACCATCGACGACAGCGCGCAGAGCGCCAGCGTGATGGTGCGGCCCTGGAATCGGTTCAACACCAGGAAAATGACAAAGGCCCCCAAAGCGAGCCAAAGCTGCTGGGAGGCCTGAAGCGGCACCACGATGAAGGTCAGCGCGGCGACCAGCCCGATGAGGAAGGAGAGCCAGCCGACGAACCGGTTCCTCATCAGGGGTAACCGGGCGATCAGCTCCTTCCGCGGAGCGATCGTACTCATCGGGCGCCCCACCCCGCCTGAAGGGTATCGGGCACGGCGGGCAGCGCGGCTTCGACGCCGCGGGCGACTTCGCGAAGATCCTCGGCGGCGCGGCTGTTCGGCGCGATGTCCTGCACCAGGCGCTGGGCGGCCAGGGCCTCGGCCACCACCTCGTCACGGCAGACGGCGCCGAGCAGGCGCGGGCCAAGGTGGCGGGCGACCGTCTCGGCCGCCGCGCGGGAGAGGCGGGAGTTCGGATCGACCTGGTTCAGCACGACGCGCAGGCGGCCAGCGAACAGGGCGGCCATGGTGCCCGAACCCAGGAAGCGGCCGTTGTCGATGTCCGGCACCAGCGCGGCGGAGGTGGCATCGGCCAGCAGCACCGCGACCACCATGCTGGCCATCGGCGCCAGCAGGTTCAGCGCGTGGCTGGGGCCCGGGGGCGTGTCGGCGATCACGAGCAGCCCGGGGTCAGCCATGATGGAGCGCAGCGGGGCGGCCAGCAGCTCGGGGTCACGCTCCAGCGCGGAGGACAGGCCCAGCGCGCCACGGATGTCGATCGCGCCGTGCGGCAGCACCATCACGCCAGAGGGGGTCTGGCGGACGACGTTGCGCCAGTCCGGGCGCTTCGGCAGCTCGGCGATGAAGCCGGCGGTATCCGACAGCGGCACCCCGAAGTGGAGTCGCAGGGTGTTCTGCGGATCGAAATCGATAACCAGAACCCGGCGGCCATTGCGCCGCATCGCATCCGCGATGTTTACGGCCATGGTGGTCTTGCCGACGCCCCCCTTGGGGGACGCGAACACGATCAGGGGCATGGGGCCTCCGGTTACTAGCGCTGCGGCTGCGCGCCGAGCGCAGCACGAAACGCATCAAAGGGGGATGCGGGTGGCGGGGAACCGCCCGCCACAAGGCGCATAACGTCAGAAAGCGGAACTGTCACGGCCGCAGCAGGCAACAAGCCGGACAACGCACCCACCGGCTGCATGCCTGCAACCATCGGTTGAGCGGGAGGCAGTTTGAAGAACTCGGGCGGCGGGGACGCGGGTTCCGCGACCGCCTGGCGCAGCAGGGCCAGCGTGCCGCCCTGCGGGGCGGTGGTCGCGGCCGCCTGTTCGTCCGGCTTCATGCCGATGGCTTCCAGCAGGCGGAAGCCGCCGGCCGGCACGGGGGCGGCAGGCGCCGCATGGCCGGCGGCCACTTCCGGCAGCAGGGAAGGCGCGGCGGGGGCGGCGGGCGTGCTCTCGGGCCAGGAAAACAGCGGCGCCGACGGGGGCTCGGGCGGGGGCGGCGCGGACGCGGCGACAGGGGCAGGCGCCGGCGGGGGCTCGGGCGCGGGCTCCAGCGACATCAGCACAGGCGCGGGCGTCGGCGGCACAGGCGCGGGCGGCGGTTCCACCGCCATGGGCGGGGGCTCGGGCGCGATCGGCTCCAGGCGCAGCGGCGGCAGTTCAGGCTCCAGCGGGGCGTTGCTCTCGGGCAGATCATTCACCGGATCGGCCTGATATTCAGGCACAATCGGCTCTTCCTCGACCACTGGCGGCAGGGCTGGCGGCACAGGGCGGACGCGCACGGGCTCGTTCCCGAAGCTGCGATAGCGCAGACCCGGGGTGTTCAGCGTGGCGGCGACCCGAGCCACATCACTGTCCTGTGCCATATCCTCTTTCCCCAGACTCGGCGGCACAATGCCTGCATCGTTCAGGGAGCGAAACCGGGCTTATCGTTCATTCGGATCATTTTCTGGCAGTTGTCACCAGAAATCCGCACCAGAATCGCGCCGCGCGAGTGAAACAAGGGCAGTCAGCACACCCGAGTAGTAATCGGGCATCGGATCGGTCTGCGGCAGGGCGGCGGGGGTGCGCAGACCACGG
The DNA here is from genome assembly GCF_004005855.1 of Rhodovarius crocodyli. Taxonomy (GTDB): domain Bacteria; phylum Pseudomonadota; class Alphaproteobacteria; order Acetobacterales; family Acetobacteraceae; genus Rhodovarius; species Rhodovarius crocodyli. The sequence continues at coordinate 373,828 of NZ_SACL01000003.1, read as the reverse complement.
CCCGAAACCGCCGCGGAAAAGGCCGCAATGGCCGCGATTCCGGGCGATGCGCCATAGGGAGACACGGCATTGCTGGAGAAGTCGGTCCAGGCCGGCAGGCGCTGGTGGCTGGGGTCGGCCCAGAAGATCGCGGCCGACTGCACCGCCGGTTCCTGACCCAGCCCGGCCCAACCCAGGAACAGCGGCACCCGCACGGCGTCGTAGGAGAAGCGGGGCGCCCAATTGTCGGGCAGGGACAGCCGACGATCCCCGCGCGACAGGGTCAGCCAGTCCGGCGGCAGGTTCCAGCGGCCGAAGCGCGCCGCCCGCAGGATCTGCAGCCCGTCGGCCGCGATCCGCACCCAGGCCGGGTCGGGCACCGCGCCGGCCAGCGCACGGATCGCCGGGAAGCAGTAGTAGCTGGGGTTGATGGTCACCGACTCGCGCCGCTCGAAGCCGCGCGCGCCAGGCAGCAGCACGGTCATTCCGCCGGCGCTGCGCACCACCAGCCGCAGGATGTCGCGGCCGATGGCCACCGCCTGCTCCCGGTATTCCGGGGCGTTCCAGGTCTCCGCGGCCTTCAGCAGCGCCCAGGCGATCATGAGGTCGCCGTCGGTGGCGTTATTCAGATCCTCGACCGGCTGCTGCACGTTCGGCTTCCAGCGCCAGGCGGTCAGGTGGTCGCGCGGGCGGCGCAGGTTCCGGCGGGTCCAGTTCCACAGCCGGTCGAAGCTCGGCCGGTCATCCGAGCTGACGGCCAGCATCATGCCGTAGCTCTGGCCCTCGGAGTGGGAGACGTTCTGGTTGCCGGTGTCGATGATACGCCCCTCGGGCGCCATGAAGCGCAGGCGGAACTGGCCCCATACCTCCGTCACGCGCGCCTGGGCGGGCCCGCCCGCGACCTGCGCCAGCGCGGGTGCGGCAGGCCCCGCGGCCCCCACGCTGCAGGTGGCGGCCGCCAGGCACAATGCTGATCGACGGGAAATCGGCATGGGTGATGGCTCCAGCGGCACAGGTAGCGGCGTGCCGGACTGCCGACAACGGACCTATCGCCTTTTCAATAATATTCGCTGAATGCGTGCATGCCCAAACATGGTGATGTCCTGACTTGTCAAGCGACCGCCCCCGGCACAGGCTGCGCCACCGCATATCCGGAGGGGGAAGCCATGGCCTTGAAACTCATCACCTTCACCGACGCCAAGGGCCCGCGCCCGGGCGCCGTCATCAACGACACCCAGGTGCTGGACCTGCTGGCCGCCGGCGCGCTGCCGGCCGGCGTGACCTGCATGAAGGGCGTCGTCGCCGCCGGCGCGTCCGCCCTGGCCGGCATCCGTGCCGCGCTGAAGGCCCCTGCCCCCGCCGCGGTGCTGGATCGTTCCGCCATCACGCTGATGGCGCCGATTCCCCAGCCCTCGCGCAATGTCTTCTGCGTCGGCCGCAACTACATGGACCATGTGGCCGAAGGCGACCGCGTGGCCGGCCGCGAGACGGAGATGCCGAAATATCCGCAGTTCTTCACCAAGGCCCCGGAATGCGTGATCGCGCCTGATGCCGCCATCCCGGACCACGGCGCCACCGGCGTCACGCAGTATCTGGACTATGAGGCCGAGCTGACCATCGTGATCGGCAAGGCCGGCGCCAACATCGCGCCCGAGGCCGCGCTGGACCACGTGTTCGGCTGGACCATCGCCAATGACGTGACCGGCCGCGACCTGCAGCGCCGCCACGGTCAGTGGTTCAAGGGCAAGTCGCTGGACCGTTCCTGCCCGATGGGCCCCTGGATCGTTCCCGCCGACGACCTCGACACCTCTGATGTCGGCATCAAGCTGTGGGTGAACGGCGAGCAGCGCCAGTCCTCCCGCACCTCCAAGATGATCTTCGACATCAAGGCCATCATCCATCAGCTGAGCCAGGGCTTCACCCTGCTGCCGGGCGACCTGATCATGACCGGCACGCCGGAAGGCGTGGGCTATGCCATGGTGCCGCCCCGCGTGCTGAAGGACGGCGACGTGGTGGAGATCGAGGTCGAGGGCATCGGCCGCCTCTCCAACCCCGTGAAGGCCTAACCCCCGGTTGTGCCGCTCGCGGCCGGCTTGTATCGCGGGGGGATGAGCATCTTCCCCTCCCTGCCCGCCGACGCGATGGACGAGAAGGCCCTGGCCGAGGAGCTCCTGGCCTGGGCCACCGACTGGGAAGGGCATGAGGTGCCCGCGCGGGAGATGGTGGAGGTGGCCTACCACACCGTCTCTCCGCGCAGCGTGTTCCTGAAGAACCTGCCGCAAGGGTCCAGCGTGCTGGACCTGGGCGCGGGCGACGGCGGCCTGTCCAACTACCTGGCCTGGCCGGCGCCCGACCGTTCGGACCTGTCGCTCTATGCCCTCTCGCTGAGCGAAGGCGCGCTGTTCGACCGCTATGCCGGGATGGAGCTGGGCGATTTCGAGAAGGCGCCGATGGATTTCGGCGGCCGGCAGTTCGATGCCGCCATCTGCGCCCATTTCATCGAGCACATGCACGGGCTGGACCGCACGGTGGAATACCTGCGGGAACGGCTGAAGCCCGGCGGGCGCGTCTATATCGAGTGGCCGCACCCGGCCTCCGGGCGCTTCCCCACCCGGCATGACTTCATCGGCAACGGGCTGCCGACCTCCACCACCAACTTCCACGACGACCCCACCCATGTGGAAGCCTGGTCCATGGAGCAGGTGACCGACGCGCTGAAGGCCCAGGGCTTCGCGCTGGAGGCGATGGGCCGCATCCACCTGCCCTGGCTGGCCGATGCCCTGAAGCTGGTGGCGCATCGCCACAACGACATCACCTGCGGCACCTTCGCCGTGTGGTGCAAGGCAGGCTTCGCCCAGTATCTGGTCGCGAGCCGGCGCTGAGGTAACGCGCGGCCCGCCCGTGCGTTCTTCCCTGGACAAGTTCCGGGGAGCGAAACGTGCCGAGTGCTGTGTTTTCCGCCTGCCATTTGTGCGGCGGCCTGCTGGCCCATGATCGCGATGTGGATGGCGTGGCCTTCGGTCGCTGCGAGGGCTGCGGCAGCATCGCCGCCGAGGAGGCCTTCCTGGCCCGCATCGAGGACGGGACCGCCCGCCCCTATGACGACAGCTATTGGGATTTCGAGATGGAGGCCGCGCAGCAGCGCAGCTATGGCGCCAACCCGCTGCGCGTGGCGGAAGTATTCCTGCAGGCACGCCGGCTCGTCACCCGCTTCGTCGACATCAGCGCCGGGTCAGGCCAGCTGCTGGACGCGCTGTCCACACTGATGCCGGAGGCCAGCGACATCTTCTGGGGTGTCGAGCCCTTCCCGCCGCCCGAACGCTTCCGCACGCACCACCCCAATTTCCACCTGGGCTTCCTGGGCGAGATGGAGGGGCATTTCGACGCCGGCGTCTGCATCGAGGTGATCGAGCACATCCCGCCCCGCCACCTGCGCTCCCTGATGCAGGATCTGGCGAAGGTCTCGCTGCCGGGCTCCACCTTCTATTTCAACAGCTCGCGCCCGGGTTCGCAGGCCGTCGAGACGGGCGGCTATCTGGACCCGCTGCGGCGCGGGCATATCGCCGCGCATTCCCTGGCCGGGCTTGAGGCGCTGATGGGGCCGATGGGCTTCACCATTCAGCCGCTGCCGGGGCGCGACTGGGCGTTCCTCGCCATCTTCGACGGCGGCAGCCCGCTGGATACCGCGGCCTTCCTGGACCGCAGCTGGCACCCGCTGCCGGAGAACCTGGAGACGCTGGCGCGCACCCGCTTCGGCCACATGATGATCAGTGCCGGGACCGAATGCAGCCTGGCCTATACCATGACGGCCCTGTGCGATGAGCGGACCGCCTGGGCCCAAGGACTGGACCGGGAACTGGCCGCGGAACGCAGCCGGCCGCTGCCCGCGCCCGCGGCGCCCATGCAGGTGGCCCCGCCTGCCTGGGGACCGCGCCGCATCGCGCGCGGGGTGCTGCGCCGGCTGCGGCGCCTGGCGGGCTGACACGAAAAAGGCGCTGCCCCTTGCGAGGCAGCGCCCTGAACCTTCAGCCGAAGGCGATCAGCCGATCGCCTTGACCATGGTCGAGCCCAGCGCGGCCGGGCTGTCGGCGATGTGGATGCCGGCCGCGGCCATGGCTTCCATCTTCGCGGCGGCGGTGTCCTTGCCGCCCGAGATCACCGCGCCCGCATGGCCCATGCGGCGGCCCGGAGGGGCGGTCGCACCGGCGATGAAGCCGACGACGGGCTTGTTGGGCTTGCCGGGGCCGAAGTTCTCCTTGCGGAGGAACTCGGCGCCGATCACCTCGGACTGGCCGCCGATCTCGCCGATCATGATGATCGACCTGGTCTCGTCGTCCTTCAGGAACATCTCGAGCACGTCGATGAAGTCCATGCCCTTCACCGGGTCACCGCCGATGCCCACGCAGGTGGACTGGCCGAGGCCGGCCGCCGTGGTCTGCGCCACCGCCTCATAGGTCAGCGTGCCGGAACGCGACACGATGCCGACGGAGCCGCGGCGGTGGATGTGGCCCGGCATGATGCCGATCTTGCAGGCGTCGGGCGTGATCACGCCGGGGCAGTTCGGGCCCACCAGGCGGGACTTGCTGGTGCCCAGCGCGCGCTTCACCTTCACCATGTCCAGCACCGGGATGCCTTCGGTGATGCAGATGATCAGCGGGATCTCGGCGTCGATCGCCTCAAGGATCGAGTCGGCCGCGAAGGCCGCCGGCACGTAGATGACGGAGGCATCGGCGCCCGTCTTTTCCTTGCACTCGGCAACCGTGTTGAACACCGGCAGGTTCAGCTCGGGGTGCATGATGCCGCCCTTGCCGGGGGTCACGCCGCCCACATACTTGCTGCCATAGGCGATGCCCTGGCTGGCGTGGAAGGTGCCCTGGGAACCGGTGAAGCCCTGCGTCATCACGCGGGTGTTGGCGTCGATCAGGATGGCCATGTGCTCAGGCTCCCTTCACGGCCGCGACGACCTTCTGGGCCGCGTCGGCGAGGTTGTCGGCGGGGATGATCTTCAGGCCGGACTCGGCCAGGATCTTCTTGCCCAGTTCGACGTTCGTGCCCTCAAGGCGCACCACCAGGGGCACCTGCAGGTCGAGGTTCTTGCTGGCCACCACGATGCCGTTGGCGATCATGTCGCACTTGGCGATGCCGCCGAAGATGTTGACCAGAATGGCCTTCACGTTCGGGTCGGAGGTGATGATGCGAAACGCCTCGGTCACGCGCGCGGCGTCAGCCGTGCCGCCGACGTCGAGGAAGTTCGCGGGCGAGGAGCCGTACAGCTTGATGATGTCCATGGTGGACATCGCCAGGCCCGCGCCGTTCACCATGCAGCCGATCTCGCCGTCGAGCGCCACGTAGTTCAGTTCGAACTTCGCCGCGTCCAGCTCCTTCGGGTCCATCTCGGTGTCGTCGCGCAGCGCCTCGAGGTCCTTGTGGCGGAACAGCGCGTTGTCGTCGAAGGACACCTTGGCGTCGAGCGCCACGACGTCACCCTGCTTGGTCACGACCAGCGGGTTGATCTCGACGATGGCGCATTCCAGCTCGACATAGGCCTGGTACAGCGCGGTCACGAACTTGACGAAGCTGTTGACCTGCTTGCCTTCGAGGCCGAGGCCGAAAGCCAGCTTGCGGCCGTGGTAGCCGGACACGCCGGTGGCGGGGTCCACATGGACCTTCAGGATCTTCTCGGGGTTGTGCTCGGCAACCTCCTCGATCTCCATGCCGCCCTCGGTGGAGGCCATGATGACGACGCGGCTGGTCTCACGGTCCAGCAGCAGCGCCACGTACAGTTCACGCGCGATGTCGCAGCCGGCCTCGATGTAGAGGCGGTTGACCTGCTTGCCCTCGGGGCCGGTCTGCTTGGTGACCAGCACGTGGCCCAGCATGGCGGCGGCGTTGGTCTTCACTTCCTCGACCGACTTGGCCAGGCGAACGCCGCCCTTGCCGTTCGGGTCGTCCTTGAAGCGACCGGCGCCGCGGCCGCCCGCATGGATCTGGCTCTTCACGACATAGATCGGGCCGGGGAGCTTCTTCGCCCCCTCCTCGGCCTCTTCCGGCGTGGAGGCGACATAGCCGTCGAGCACTGCGACGCCGTAGCGCTTCAGCAGCTCCTTGCCCTGGAATTCATGGATGTTCATCGTTCGTCCTCAAGCGGTGAAGCCCGTAGCAAGGCTGCGTGCCCATTCCGCCCGCCCGTGGCGCGCGGCTTCGGCCGAAGCCCTTTCCCAGTCGTAGACCACCATTCGGTGGGTCATCTCCCATCCTGCCTGCGCGCCTTTTCCGGTGCGTTCCAGCAGGGCCCAGCGCGCATGCGGCGCGCCGGCTTCCATCACATGCGGCACCGGCACATCCCAGCTGTAGCCGGGCTGGCCGACGCTGCCGGGGTTCACCACCAGCCGACCATCCGCCAGCCGCACGGCATGCGCGCGGTGGGTATGGCCGCAGAGGATCACCTCGGCGTCGCCCGTGTCGCCCAGAAGGGCGGCGACGGTGTCGTGGCGCCGCTCGATCACGCCATGGGGCGTGGCCTCATGCAGCAGATAGTCCATGTCGCTTGTCGGGGTGCCATGGGTGGCCAGCACCGGGCCGATGCGCAGGGTGGCGGGCCTGTCGGCCAGCGCCTGCCGAACGACCGGGCTCAGCACCTCATGGGCGAAGCGGTCGGTCGCATACATCGTCTCCGGCGCATCGCAGCCCACCACCCGGTCATGATTACCCCGGATGGCGAGTGCGCCCGCCTTTTCCATCAGCGCCAGCGTGTCCTCGGGCCACAAGGGACCCGAGACGGTGTCGCCGAGGTCCACCATCACGTCGAAGCCGATGGCCCGCGCATCCGCGAGCACCGCCTCCAGCGCGAGGGCGTTGCCGTGCACGTCTGAGAGCACAGCAAGCCGCACCGGCTTTAGCCGACCAGCTTCTTCGAGGCGGCGATCAGTTCCTCGACGGAGGCCACGGACTTCTTGAAGGCCGCTTCTTCCTCGGGGGTGAACTGCACCTCGACCACGCGCTCCACGCCGCCGGCGCCGATCACCACGGGCACGCCCACGTACAGGTCCTTGATCCCGTACTGGCCGTTCAGGTGGGCGGCGGCGGGCAGCACGCGCTTCTTGTCCTTCAGGTAGGCCTCGGCCATCGCGATGGCGGAAGCGGCCGGGGCGTAGAAGGCGGAGCCCTTCTCCAGCAGCTTCACGATCTCACCGCCGCCGTTCGCCGTGCGGGCGACGATGGCGTCGATCTTCTCCTGCGTGGTCCAGCCCATCTTCACCAGGTCGGGCACCGGGATGCCGGCGACGGTGGAGTAGCGGGTCAGCGGCACCATCGTGTCGCCGTGGCCGCCCAGCACGAAGGCGGTCACGTCCTCGACGGAGACGTTGAATTCCTGGGCCAGGAACAGGCGGAAGCGGCTGCTGTCCAGCACGCCGGCCATGCCGACCACCTTCTCGGGGGGCAGGCCGGACTTCTGCTGCATCACCCACACCATCGCGTCGAGCGGGTTGGTGATGACGATGACGAAGGCGTCAGGGCAGTTGTTCTTGATGCCCTCGGCCACCTGCGCGATCACGCCGGCGTTCTTGGAGACCAGGTCGTCGCGGCTCATGCCCGGCATGCGGGGGAAGCCGGCGGTCACGATCACCACATCGGCGCCCGCGATGGCGGCATAGTCGCCCGAGCCGACCATGTGGCTGTCGAAGCCGTCGACAGGGCCGGACTGCATGATGTCGAGCGCCTTGCCCGAGGCCACGCCCGGGAACACGTCGAACATCACCACATCGCCGAGCTCCTTCAGCCCGATGAGGTGGGCCAGGGTGCCGCCAATATTGCCGGCACCCACCAGAGCGATCTTCTTGCGGGCCATCAGGGCCTCCCTCGCGGTGTCAAGAATGGGTGCGGCTTCCCTACGACCAATATCGGGGCCCGGCAAGGCGGTGCCGCACCGCACAGTTGTGCTGCCTAACCCTTGGGCAGTGGCGGGTTTCTGGCTAGAAGCCCCCCATGACCGTGCTGATGCTCGATGACGTGACGCTGCGGGTGGCTGGCCGCACCCTGCTGGAGGGGGCGACCTTCAACCTGGAACCCGGCCGCAAGCTGGGCCTGATCGGGCGCAACGGCGCCGGCAAGTCCACCCTGCTGAAGGCGATCGCGGGCGAGTTCGAGACCGATGGCGGGCGCATCCGCTTCGCCGCGCGCGCCCGGATGGGCTATGTGCGGCAGGAAGCGCCCGGCGGCGACGCGACGCTGATCGAGACGGTGCTGGCCGCCGATACCGAACGCACGGCCCTGCTGGCCGAGCTGGACTCGGCGCCGGCCGAACGCGCGGCCGACATCCATGAACGGCTGGAGGCGATCGGCGCCGATGCGGCGCCCGCCCGCGCCGCCACCGTGCTGGCCGGCCTCGGCTTCGACGAGGCGGCGCAGAACCGGGCCAGCCGGGAGTTCAGCGGCGGCTGGCGCATGCGCGTGGCGCTCGCGCAGGTGCTGTTCCTGGAACCCGACGTGCTGTTGCTGGACGAACCCACCAACCACCTGGACCTGGAAGCGGCGCTGTGGCTGGAGGGCTGGCTGAACCGCTTCTCCGGCGCCGTGCTGCTGGTCAGCCATGACCGCTTCCTGCTGGACCGCGCGGTGGACGGCATCCTGCACCTGGATCAGCGCAAGCTGACCTTCTACGCCGGCAACTTCACCACCTTCACCCGCGTCCGCGCGGAACGCCAGGCGCAGACCCTGGCGCAGAATGCCCGGGTGGCCGCCCAGCGCGCGCATATGCAGTCCTTCGTGGACCGTTTCCGCGCCAAGGCCACCAAGGCCCGCCAGGCGCAGTCCCGCCTGAAGGCGCTGGAGAAGCTGCCGCCCATCGAGGCGATCGTGGAGGACCACGTCACCCGCTTCGAATTCCCCGACCCCGGGGAGCTGCCGCCGCCCATCGTGACCATGAGCAAGGCGACCGTCGGCTATGACGGCAAGCCCGTGCTGCGCGACATCACCCTGCGGCTGGACCAGGAGGACCGGGTGGCCCTGCTGGGCGCCAACGGCAACGGCAAATCCACCTTCGCCAAGCTGCTGGCCGGCCGCATGGAACCCATGGCCGGCGAGGTGCGGCTGAACCAGAAGCTGCGCGTGGGCTATTTCGCCCAGCACCAGGCCGAGGAGCTGGACCTGCGCGGCACGCCGCTGTCGCACATGCAGGATGCGCTGCCGACCGCCACTGAAACCCAATGCCGGTCGCAGCTGGCGCGCTTCGGCCTGGATCAGGACAAGGCGACGACGGTGGTGGCGTCGCTGTCGGGCGGCGAGAAGGCGCGGCTGCTGCTGTCGCTGACGACGCGCGAGGCGCCGCATCTGCTGATCCTGGACGAACCCACCAACCACCTGGACATCGACGCGCGCGAGGCGCTGGTCCGCGCCCTGGCCGAGTTCAACGGCGCCGTCATCCTGATCACCCACGACCCGCATCTGGTGGAACTGGCGGCGGACCGGCTGTGGCTGGTGGCGGATGGCGCGGTGACGCCCTTCGAGGGCGATATCGACGAATACCGCGCCTGGCTGGCCGAGCGCGCCCGCGGCCCCAAGGCCGAGGCCGCCCCCACCCGCCGCGACGACCGCCGCCAGGCCGCCGAGGCCCGCATGGCCGCGGCACCCCGCCGCGCGCGGCTGGCCCAGGTGGAAAAGGCGCTGGAGAAGCTGCAGGCCGAGGCCAGGACGCTGGCCGACGCGCTGGCCAACCCGAAGCTGTATGAGAGCAACAACTTCGACCTGATCAACCGCGCCACCCAGCGCCAGGCGGTGGTCGCGAAGGAGATCGGGGCGCTGGAGGAGGAGTGGCTGGAGCTGTCGGAGTAACAGCCCCAGCCGGCGGGGTCAGGCCCGCTCCAGCAGCTCGATCGAGCTGCCGTCCGGCCCCTCGATAAAGCAGATGCGCAGGCCGGGGCGCGGGCTGGTGATGGGCTTGGACAGCTTGCCGCCCTTGGCCGTGACATGCGCAACGGCCGCCTCGATGTCCTTCACCGTGATGCCGATATGCTCCAGCCCCAGGAAGGGTGCGGGCGGCGGCGCGCCGGTGCCCGCGGCCACTTCCTCGATGAACAGCTTCAGCCCCGCCAGCTCGATCATCACGCGCAGCTTGTCGCCGTTCATCACCTCCCCGATCTCGGAGGCACCAAAGGCGGCCTTCCACCAGTCGGCGGCGGCGCGCGGGTTGAGGCTGCGGTAATGGAGGTGGTCGATGGCGGTGACCTGCATGGGGCCCTGTTCCTTCATGGGACGATGGGGTTAGCCTCGCCTGAAACCTGACCGAGGACAACGCCGTGACCGAGACCAATCTGGCCGTTCTGCTGCGCGCCCGCCCGCAGGGCGCGCCCGTGCTGTCCGACTTCGACATCGTAGAGCACGCCATCCCCAAGCCCGCCGAGGGCCAGGTGCTGGTGCGCGCGCGCTATCTCAGCCTCGACCCCTACATGCGCGGGCGGATGAGCGACGCGAAAAGCTATTCCAAGCCCGTCGAGATCGGCGCGGTGATGGAAGGCCAGACCGTGGGCGAGGTGGTGGAGAGCCGCCACCCGGATTTCCGGCCGGGCGACACGGTGCTGGGCGGCTATGGCTGGCAGCGCTTCTCGGCCGTCGATTCCTCGCGGCTGTGGAAGATCTCGCCGCATGATGCGCCGCTGTCCTGGAACCTGGGCGTGCTGGGCATGCCGGGGCTGACCGGCTGGTGGGGGTTGAAGGAGATCGGCCAGCCCAAGGCCGGCGAGACGCTGGTGGTCTCGGCGGCCTCGGGCGCGGTGGGCCAGGTGGTCGGGCAGCTCGGCAAGATCGCGGGCGCGCGGGTGGTGGGTGTCGCGGGCGGGGCGGCGAAATGCGCCTTCGTGACCGATGAGCTGGGCTTCGATGCCTGCGTGGACCACCGCGCGCCGCTGGACCCGGCGCTGGATGCCGCCTGCCCGGCCGGCATCGACGTGTACTGGGAAAACGTGGGCGGCGCGGTGCAGGCCGCCGTGTTCCCGCGCTTCAACGATTTCGGCCGGATGGTGATGTGCGGGATGATCGCGCAGTACAACACCGCACCCGGGGCCGATGCCTCCGGCGCGCCGGCCGGGCCCAATCTGGGGCCGGTGGTGCGCAAGCGGCTGCGGATCCAGGGCTTCATCGTCAGCGACCATGGCTGGGCGCAATACCCGGCCTTCCGCGCGGAAATGCTGGGCCATATCGCGGCCGGGCAGATGAAGGTGAAGGAGGACGTGACCGAGGGGCTGGAGAACGCCCCGGAAGCCTTCCTGGGCCTGCTGGAAGGCAGGAACTTCGGCAAGGCCGTGGTGAAGGTTCTCTAGGCAGGCCGCCTGGCGGTCAGCATGCGATAGCGCATGCTGCCGTCGGCCAGCAGCGTCTCCAGCGTCATGCCGCCCAGATCGGCCTCGCTGCGGTAACCCAGGCCGAGCAGGCGCTTCCACCGTGCCTCCCGCGCGCGGGCGGCGATGCGGGGCGCCAGTTCCGCCATCGGGCGGCTGAGCGTCAGCGGCGTCAGGTCGATCTCGGGGCCAGGCTCCAGCCCGGCGGCGGCGGCATGGGCCAGCCAGGCGGCGCGGCCCGGCGCCACCGGCGCGCGCCAGCAGCGGCGGAAGGTATCCACCCGCGTGGCGGCCTCGGGCGGCAGCGCGTCCTCGGGCATGTCATCCACGATCGTCAGCCAGCCGCCAGGCGCCAGCCGTGCCGCCAGCGCGGCGATGGTGCTGCCCGGATCGGGGGAATGGATCAGGCTCTCGATGCCGTAGATCCAGTCGAAGGGGCCGGGCGGCGGCGCATCGAAGCTGCCGACTTCGAGCCGCACATCGGGCAGGCCGCGCGCGGCGGCTTCCTCGTTGCCGCGCTTCACCTGCACGTCCGACAGGGTGATGCCCAGCCACTCCCCGCCCAGCTTCGGCGCCAGGTCCAGCATGGTGGCGCCATAGCCGCAGCCGGCATCCAGCACGCGGGGGTTGGCGGGCAGCGGGATGGCGCCGGCCATCAGCCGGTGCACCACGCCGGGGCTGGTCTCTCCGCCATCGGGGTCGCGCAGGGCGCGGTGCACGGGCTGGGCGCCGTTGCCGGTCTCGCCGCGCATCACGCGCATCCATTCCAGCTTGTCCAGCCAGCGATAGTATTTCGCCACGTCGCGGCGATGGGCTTCCGCGGTCGCCATCAGGCGGGGCGGAACCGGGCGACGGTGAGAATATCCCTGGTCATGGCTTCCTCGATCATGGCGCGGCCGCGCGGGGTGCGGGGCATGGCGATCACCCGGTCGAACCAGGGCCCGCCCATGGCGCGGTCCCGGAACAGGGTGGCGAGCGCCGCCGGCACCGCCCCCTGCCCCTGGCAGCAGGCGCAGGCGGCCGGGTGGGGCATGCCCTCATCCGGGGTGAACAGGATGGCGGGCGTGCCGGCGGGCAGGCCGGCCGGCAATTCGGCCTCCGCCAGCAGGGCATAGCCGCCGCCGGGGGGCAGTTCGGGCGCTTCCTCGACGGAAACGGGCACGCGGGCGTCGATCTTCCAGCTCATTCGATAGACATAAGGATATCTTTATGTGATAGAAGGGGCTGCCTAGCCTTTGCCCCCATACCATGTAAGCGGACCTCATGGACACCATCCTCACCCAGCTGCGCGCCGCGGCCGAGCCGACCCGGCTCCGCCTTCTCGCGCTCTGCGCGCGCGGTGCCCTGTGCGTCAGCGACATGTGCGACGTGCTGGGCCAGTCCCAGCCGCGCCTGTCCCGCCACCTGAAGCTGCTGGTGGAGGCCGGGCTGCTGGAGCGCATCCCCGAAGGCGCCAACGCCTATTTCCAGCTGCCGCGCGGCAATGCCCTGCTGGGCGACATCCTGGCCCGCCTGCCGGAGAACGACCCGCTGCTGGCACAGGACCGCCGCCAGGCCGCCCGCATCGCCGCCGAGCGCGCCCGCGCCGCCAGCGACGCCTTCGTGCGTGACGGCGCCGATTGGGACGAGATGCGCGCGCTCGACTTGCCGGCGGCGGCCATGGAGCAGGCCATGCTGGCCGCCCTGCCCGCCCATGTCGGCCGCGTGCTGGATATCGGCACCGGCACCGGCCGCCTGCTGGAGCTGCTGGCCGAACGCGCCGACAGCGCGCTGGGCGTGGATGCCAGCCGCGAGATGCTGGCGCTGGCCCGTGCCCGCCTGGCCGAGCGCGGCCTGGCCGCCCGCGCCCATGTGCGCCAGGCGGACATGTACCGCCTGCCCTTCGCCGATGCCTCCTTCGAGGTGGTGGCCATGCAGATGGTGCTGCACTACGCCGAGGACCCGGCCGCCGCGATCCAGGAGGCAGCCCGCGTGCTGACCCCGGGCGGGCAGCTGCTGCTGGTGGATCTGGCCGCGCATGAGCGCACGGAACTGATGGCCCGCCATGCCCATCGCTGGCCGGGCTTCACCGATGGGCAGCTGGACGGCTGGCTGAATGCCGGCGGCTGTGCCATGCGCCGGGTGGAACGCATCCCCGGCCCGCTTTTCGTGGGGCTGTGGCTGGCCGAGCGCCAGGCCGCCGCCACCACCACTTCCGAACCTGCCTTCGCTCTCTAAGAAAGAAACGCCTATGTCCCGTCCGCATCTGCTCGAAGCGTTGAAGTCCCGCGTGCTGCTGTGCGACGGCGGCACGGGCAGCATCGTGCAAGGCATGACGCTCGACATCGAGCGCGACTATTGGGGCAAGGAGAACTGCACCGACGTGCTGGTGCTGTCGCGCCCCGACATGGTGCGTGAAATCCACCGCGGCTACTACGCCGCCGGCGCCGACATGGTGCTGACCAACACCTTCGGCGGCAGCCCGATCACGCTTGAGGAATTCGAACTCGGCTCCCGCGCCTTCGAGCTGAACAAGAAGGCGGTCGAGATCGCGCGTGAGGCGGCCGAGGAGTTCGTGGACGGCCGCCACCGTTGGGTGGTGGGCGACATCGGCCCGGGCACCAAGCTGCCGAGCCTGGGGCACATCGACTACGACACGCTGGAAGCAGCCCTGACCGTGCAGTGCCGCGGCCTGATCGCGGGCGGCGCCGACGCGCTGCTGACCGAGACCAACCAGGACACGCTGTTCATCAAGGCGGCCGTGAACGCCGCCAAGATCGCCCGCGCCGAGGTGGGCAGCGACATCCCCATCTTCGTGCAGGTCACGGTCGAAACGACGGGCACCTTGCTGGTCGGGCCCGACATCGCGGCGGCCTCCACCGTCGCGCATTCGCTGGACGTGCCGCTGATGGGGCTGAACTGCGCCACCGGCCCGCAGGAAATGGCCGAGCACGTCCGCTTCCTGTCGCAGAACTGGCCCGGCCTGATCTCCGTGCAGCCCAATGCCGGCCTGCCGGAGCTGGTGGACGGCAAGACGCACTACCCCCTCGCGGCGCCCGACATGGCGGTGTGGATGGAGCGGTTCGTGACCGAATACGGCGTGAACCTGATCGGTGGCTGCTGCGGCACCAACACCGCCCATATCGGCCAGCTGGACGACATGCTGCGCCGCCTGGGCGGGGCCAGCCACCGCCCGGCGCCCGTGGCGCGCAAATACCACTGGATCCCTTCCGTGGCCTCGCTCTACGGCGCGACGTCGCTGCGGCAGGAAAACGCCTATTTCTCGATCGGTGAGCGCTGCAACGCCAATGGCTCCAAGGCGTGGCGCGAGCGCCAGGCCGCCCATGACTGGGACGGGTGCCTGGCCATCGGGCGTGAGCAGGTAGGCGAAGGCTCCAACAGCCTCGACATCTGCACCGCCTTCGTCGGTCGCGACGAAATGGCCGAGATGAACGAGGTGATCCGCCGCTTCACCGCCAGCGTGAACGCGCCGCTGGTGATCGACAGCACGGAAACCCCGGTGATCGAGGCCGCGCTGAAGCTGCATGGCGGCAAGCCCATCATCAACTCGATCAACTTCGAGGACGGCGAGGGCGCGGCGCATGACCGCATGAAGCTGGCCAAGAAGTTCGGCGGCGCGGTCATCGCGCTGACGATCGACGAAGTGGGCATGGCCAAGACTGCCGAGGACAAGCTGCGCATCGCGACGCGCCTGGTGGAATTCGCCTGCGACAAGTACGGCCTGCCGCAATCCGATCTGATGATCGACCCGCTGACCTTTACCATCGCCACCGGCAATGAGGACGACCGCAAGCTCGGCGTCTGGACGCTGGACGGCATCCGCATGATCCGGGAGAAATTCCCCGACATCCAGATCATCCTCGGCCTGTCCAACATCAGCTTCGGCCTGAACCCCGCCGCGCGCCACGTGCTGAACAGCGTGTTCCTCGACCACGCGGTGAAGGCCGGCATGACCGGCGCCATCGTGCATGTGTCCAAGATCAAGCCCCTACACCTGATCCCGCCCGAGGAGGTGAAGGTGATGGAGGATTTGATCTATGACCGGCGAGAGGAAGGCTACGACCCGCTGCAGAAGCTGCTGGAGATGTTCGCCGGCCGCAAGGCCGCCGATGCCGTGGCCAAGGTGCGCGCCGAGACCCCGGAAGGCCGCCTGAAGGACCGCATCGTCGACGGCGACCGCAAGGGGCTGGAGGACGACCTGAACGAGGCGCTGGCCAAGGGCATGGCGCCGCTGGCCATCATCAACGACGTGCTGCTGGACGGCATGAAGGTGGTGGGCGAGCTGTTCGGCGCCGGCAAGATGCAGCTGCCCTTCGTGCTGCAATCCGCCGAGACGATGAAGACCGCCGTCGCCTTCCTCGAACCGCTCATGGAACGCGTCGAGGGCCAGGAAAAGGGCATCATGGTGCTGGCCACGGTGAAGGGCGATGTGCACGACATCGGCAAGAACCTCGTGGACATCATCCTGACCAACAACGGCTACAAGGTCGTGAACCTCGGCATCAAGGTGCCGCTGGCCGACATGGTGGCCGCCGTGCGCGAGCATAAGGCCCATGCCATCGGCATGTCCGGCCTGCTGGTGAAGTCCACCGTCGTGATGCGCGAGAACCTGGAGGAAATGCACCGCCTCGGCCTCGACGTGCCCGTGCTGCTGGGCGGTGCCGCACTGACCCGCAACTATGTCGAGGACGATTGCGTCCGTGCCTATGCCGGCGGCGAGAGCAGCGGCCGCGTGGCCTATGCGCGCGATGCCTTCGACGGGCTGACGCTGATGGACAAGGTGGTCGGCAACGGCTTCGACGACTACCTGTCCGCGCTGCAGACCAAGCGCGTCGGCAAGTCCCGCAACGAGAAGCGCACGCTGGGCACCGCCGACCCGCGCGGCTTCGCACCGGTGGACGTGAACTACGCCCAGGGCCGCCGCAAGCGGATGATGGACGGGCTGGCCCCGGTCACGCCGCCCTTCTGGGGTGCCAAGGTGATGGAGGCCGCGCCGAAGGCCCTGGTGCCCTTCATCAATGAGCGCAGCCTGTTCCAGTTCCAGTGGGGCTTCCGCAAGGCCGGCCGCAGCCTGGAAGACTTCCTGGGCTGGGCGAAGCAGGAGCTGCGCCCGGTGCTGCGCCGCATGCTGACGCTGACCGAGGAGCAGGACATCCTGAAGCCGCAGGCGATCTACGGCTATTGGAAGTGCGCCGGCCAGGGCAACGACGTGGTGCTGTTCGAGGAGGACGGCGTGACCGAGGCCGCGCGCTTCACCATGCCCCGCCAGCCGAAGGAGGATGGCGACTGCATTGCCGACTTCCTGCGCGACATCGAGGACCCGGTGCGCGACGTGATCGGCCTGCAGGTCGTCACCGTCGGCCAGAAGGCCAGCGACGTGGCGCGCGAGTGGTTCGAGGGCAATCGCTACCAGGACTACCTGTACCTGCACGGCCTCTCGGTCGAGATGGCGGAGGCGATGGCCGAATACGTCCATAAGCGCATCCGCGCGGAGCTGGGCTTCGCCGCCGAGGACGAGCCCGACATCGAGAAGATGCTCTCCCAGGGCTATCGCGGCGGGCGCTATTCCTTCGGCTATCCGGCCTGCCCGAAGCTGGAGGACCAGGAGCCGCTGCTGAAGCTGCTGAAGGCGGAGCGCATCGGCGTCTCCATCAGCGACGAATGGCAGCTGCACCCCGAGCAGTCGACCAGCGCGATCGTGCTGCACCACCCCAAGGCCAAGTACTTCATGGTCTGACTTGGCATCAGGCTTGCAACGCCCCCTGCGCCGGGTCTCGGAACAGGGGGTAGCGCATGCGTCTGCTGCGGAAAGTGATACTGGGCCTGATGGCCTGCATGGTTTGCGGGCATATGCCGGCAAATGCCCAGGAATGGCCGTCCCGGCCGATCCGCATCGTGGTGGTGTTCCCGCCCGGCGGCAGTTCCGACATCGTGGCCCGCGTGCTGGCGGAAACCATCGCCCCCCGGCTGAACGCCCGCATCGTGGTTGACAACCGCCCGGGGGCCGGCGGCACCGTCGCCGCGCTGCATGTGGCCCAGCAGCCGGCCGACGGCTACACGCTGATGCTGTCCAACACCGCGCCCATCGTCACCTCCCCGCCGATCTACCGGCAGGCGGGCTATGACCCGATGAACGGCTTCACCCACATCGCCTATATCGGCGCCACGCCGATGGTGGTGGTCACGCACCCCTCCGTGCCCGCGCGCGACATGACCTCGCTGATGGCCTGGATGCGGGCGCAGCGCACGCCGCCGGTCTACGGCACCTCCGGTGTCGGATCCGTGGGCCATATCCTCGGCTCGATGTTCGAGACCCGCACCGGCATCGCGCTGACCCACGCGCCCTATCGCGGCGCCCAGCCCATGCAGACGGACCTGATGGGCGGCTCCATCCTGCTGTCCTTCGACACGCTGCCCGAGAATGTCGAGAATGTCCGCGCCGGGCGCACCCGCGCCTATGCCGTCAGCGGCGCTGTCCGCAGCCCCATGCTGCCCGAGGTGCCCACCACCGCCGAGGCCGGGCTGCCGGGCCTGCTGGCGGAAAACTGGCTGGGCCTGGCAGGCCCCGCCGGCATGCCCGCGCCGGTGGTGGCGCGCCTGCACAGCGAGGTGAACTGGGCCCTGACCCAGCAGAGCATGCTGGACCGCC
The DNA here is from genome assembly GCF_004005855.1 of Rhodovarius crocodyli. Lineage (GTDB taxonomy): Bacteria > Pseudomonadota > Alphaproteobacteria > Acetobacterales > Acetobacteraceae > Rhodovarius > Rhodovarius crocodyli. The sequence continues at coordinate 355,867 of NZ_SACL01000003.1, read as the reverse complement.
TGGCGCAGTTCGGCATCACGCCGGGCACCATGAGCCAGCCGGAATTCGTCGAGTTCGTGCGCACGCAGATCGGCACAATGGGTGAGGCGGTGAAGGCGATGAACCTGTCGGTGAACTAGGCCGGGGCCGACCAAGGGGCCCTGCCCCTTGGAACCCCGCCAGGACCGTAGCGGCCCTGGACCCCGGGGAGTTGGCACAACACCCTGACAGTCTTGATTATTATAATAAAATTGGCGGCCCGCCTGCAAGAGGTGGGCGCCAACTGATATCAGGTCCAGGAGATATTATCTCCTGGCGAGGAGTTTGAGGGGCAGAGCCCCTCAATTGGGGGTTCGGGGGCAAAGCCCCCGCCTTTCACCCCTTCGCCTTGCTCAGGAACGCCTGGAACGCCGCCTGTGCCTCCGGGCTGCGCAGGGCCGCGCTGAACACCACGCGTTCCTCATCCATCACCTGTTCCAGCTGGTCGCGCTGGGGCGCCAGCAGCAGGCGCTTGCTCTGCGCCAGCGCGTTGGGCGGCAGGGCGGCCAGGGTGCGCGCGCGCTCCATGGCCACCGCCTCCACCTCGGCATCCGCGGGCGCTTCCAGCGCCAGGCCCCAGCGCGCGGCCTGCTCGCCGGAGAACGCCTCGCCCGCCATCAGCAGCCAGCGGGCGCGGGCATCGCCCACCCGCTGCGCCAGCAGGATCGAGGACCCGCCCTCCGGCGTCACGCCCAGGCGGGTGAACGGGATCTGGAAACGTGCCGTCGCGCTCGCGATCACCACGTCGCAGTGCAGCAGCATGGTGGTGCCGATGCCGACCGACACGCCGCGCACGGCGGCGACCACGGGCTTCGGAAACACGCGGATCACGCGCAGGAAATCGAAGGCGGAGCTCGGCCGGTTCTCCTGGTTGCCGGCGGCGGCGAAGTCCTTCAGGTCGTTGCCGGCGGTGAAATCGGTGCCGCCGGCCAGCAGCACCACGCGCACCTCCGGGTCCTCGGCTGCGGCCTGCAGGCCCTCGGCCAGGGCCTCGTACATGGCCAGGGTCAGCGCGTTCTTCTTCTCGGGGCGGTTCAGGCGCAGCTGCATCACGCCGTTCTCGACATGGCGCGTGACGAATTCGGTCATCGGGTTTCCTCCTCGGTTAGGGAAACCCTGTCAGAAAATCGCGGCGAAGGGCAGCACCTGAACGAGGGTGCCGGGCTCCAGCCGCGTCATCTCCTCCGGCAACTCGCAGAAGGCGTCCGATCGGGTCAGGCTGGTCAGCAGGCCGGCGCCCTCGCGCTCGAAACGCTGAGCATCGGCACCGAGCCGCACGCGCAGGTATTCGCGCCGGCCCTGTTTCTTCTTGTGGGTGAAGCCCGCGGGCACCAGGAAGCGCGGCAGCGGGCGGTCGAGCGCACCGGCAAGGCGCAGCACCAGCGGCCGCGCCAGGTGCAGGAAGCACACCACGGCCGCCACCGGGTTGCCCGGCAGGCCCAGCACCGGGGTGCCGTTCACCACGCCGAGTGCCGCCGGCCGCCCCGGCTTCACCGCCAGCCGCCAGAACACCAGGCTGCCGAAGCTCTCGATCGCGGCGCGGACATGGTCTTCCTCGCCGGCGGAAACCCCGCCCGAGGTGATCAGCACGTCATGCTCGCGCGATGCGCGGTCCAGCGCGGCGCGGGTGGCCTCGGCGCGGTCGGGCAATATGCCCAGATCGCTGACCGCCACCGGCAGCCGCGCCAGCATGGCCATCAGCGTGAAGCGGTTGCTGTCATAGGTCTGGGCGGGGCCGAGCGGCAGGCCGGGGCTCGCCAGCTCATTGCCGGTGGAGAACACGCCCACGCGCACGGGGCGCCGGCATTCCAGCGTGGCGAAGCCGAGCGCCGCGGCCAGCCCGATCTCGGGCGCGGTCAGCAGCGTGCCGGGGGGCAGCGCCTCGGCGCCCAGGGGCACGTCCTCGCCGGCGGGGCGGCAGTTGGCGCCGCGCTTCAGGCCGGGCGGCAGCAGCAGGGCGTCGCCTTCCAGCACCGCGTCCTCCTGCATCATCACGGTGTCCGCGCCCTCGGGCATGGGCGCGCCGGTCAGCACGCGCATGGCGGTGCCGGGGGGCAGCGGCTGCGCCGCATCGCCCGCCGCCAGCCGCCCGGCCAGGGGCAGCCGCGTGCTGCCCTCGCCCAGGTTGGCATGGGCGAAGGCATAGCCATCCACCGCCGAGTTGAAGAAGGGCGGCAGCGGCGAACGCGCGACCAGCCCCCCGGCCAGCACCCGGCCGAGCGCGGCCATCAGCGGCAGGGTCTCGGTGCCCTCGATGGGCGGGATGCGCTCCGCGATCATCGCGGCGGCCGCCTCCACCGACAGAAGCTGGCCGCCGAAGGCGAAGCAGTCATCCGACAGCTGCGCCATTACAGCGGCTCCGCGAAGCGCAGCACCAGGTCGGCCACGGCGGGAATGTCGTCCAGATGCGCATGGGGCAGTGCGGCGGGCGCCACATCGGCGGCCACGGCCAGCACGCGCGGGTCATCGGGGTGCAGCCAGGGCTTGCCGTTGGCCGCGCGATGCACCTCGATCTTGGGGTGGCTGTCGCGCTTGAAGCCCTCGATCAGCACGATGTCCACCGTGTTCAGCCGCGCCAGCAGCTCGGCCAGGGGCGGCTCGGGCGCGCCGCGCAGCTCGGTCATCAGCGCCCAGCGGTTGGCGGAGCTGACCAGCACCTGCTCGGCGCCCGCTTCGCGGTGGGTGTGGCTGTCCTTGCCCGGCACATCCACGTCGAAGGCATGATGCGCGTGCTTCACGGTAGAGACGCGCAACCCGCGCCCCCGCAACTCGGGGATCAACCCCTTCAGGAGCGTGGTCTTGCCAGCCCCGCTCCACCCCGCCAGGCCCAGGATACGCATCAGGCCATCAAGCCCTGCGCGGGCATGGCGTCAAGCGGCGCTCCCGCCTCCGGCGTCTCACGCGCCAGGGCCAGGATCAGCCGGCGCATCCAGGCGTGGCCCTGGTCGGCCTCGAAGCGGCGATGGAAGATCAGCGACAGGCGGGTGTGCTTCGTCTCGATCGGCGGCGGGCGGCAGGCCAGCCCATGCGCCTCGGCCAGCATCCGCGCCAGCCTGGCGGAGCAGGTCATGATCATCTCGGTCCGCTTCAGGATCTCCGGCACGGCGGACAGATGCGCCACCACCGCGCCCAGCCGGCGCGGATGCCCCGCATCGCGCAGCGGCGCATCCAGCGCCCCGTTGCGGGAACCGTTGGGCGAATGCAGCAGGTGCGGGACGGAGACATAGCGCTCCACCGTCAGCTCACCCCGCGCCAGCGGGTGGTCGGGGCGCATCAGCACCATGAAGGCCTCCGGCAGCAGGCGCAGCTTGGTGTACAGCGCCGTGGGTTCCGGCAGCACGCCCACGGCCATCTGCGCCACGCTGGAATCCAGCAGGGCGAAGGCATTGGTGCGGTCGGCATGGGAAACCGCCAGCATGCAGCCCGGTGCCTCCCGCGCGATGGTCTCCAGCAGGGGCGGCACCAGCACGGCCTCCGCATACTCCGACATCGCGATGGTGAAGACGCGGTGCGCCGTCGCGGGGTCGAAGGGGGCGGAGGCGACGAGGGTTTCCTCCAGCCGGTCCAGCGCCTCGGCCACCGGCCCCATCAGGTTCAGGGCAAGCGCCGTGGGCTCGACACCGCCGGGGCTGCGCAGGAACAGCTCGTCATTCAGCGCGACGCGCAGCCGTGCCAGCGCATTGGAAACGGCGGGCTGGGTCAGCCGCAGGCGGCGGGCGGCGCGCGTCACGCTGCGCTCCCGCGCCACGGCGTCGAACACCCGCAGCAGGTTGAGGTCGAGCCCGGCCAGGCCGCTCATCGCGCGATCCCATCATTCATCACGGTGATAATGGTCCTTCACGCAATCTGTTGGAAGCGGGAAGGGGCATGCCGTAATTGGCGGGGTTGCAAGCAACCGGGACACCCCATGCAACCGAATCTGACGCCTTATGCGGCGCTTCTGCTGCGCCTTTCGCTCGGCGCCATCCTGCTGGCCCATGGCCTGTACATGAAGATCATGACCGTCGGCCTGACCAACGTCATGGCCTATTTCGGGCGGATCGGCTTCCCGCCGATCCTCGCGCCGATCGTGGCCTTCGGCGAGACGGCGGCCGGCATCGCGCTGGTCGTCGGCGTGATGGTGCGCCCGGCTTCGGTGCTGGTGCTGCCCATCCTGATCGGGGCGGCGCTGCAGCATACCGGAAATGGCTGGATGTTCGCCTCGCCGCGCGGCGGCTGGGAATTCCCGGTGCTGCTGATCGTGCTGGCGGTGGTCCAGGCGCTGCTGGGTGCGGGCGCCTTCGCGCTGGAGCCGGTGCGCGAGAAGCTGCGCAAGTTCCTGCCGGCCTGGGCTGTCTGAAGCCCGCCTGCCCTGCCATTCTGGGGCGGTCCAGCAGGAACGCCCCATGGCAGAACAAGCTACCTCCCCGCGCGCGCGGCAGTTCGGCATCGCGCCCGGGGTTCTGCGGCCGGGGCCGCTCAATGCCATCACCGATGTCGCGGGGGTGTCGGTCGGCCATGTCACGCTGATCGAGGGCGAGGGCGTGCGCACCGGCGTCACGGCCATCCGCCCGCATCCGGGCAACATCTTCCAGCACAAGGTCCCGGCCGGCTTCGCCTCGGGCAATGGCTTCGGGAAATTCGCGGGCTCCACCCAGATCGAGGAGCTGGGCGAGATCGAGACCCCCATCGTGCTGACCAACACCCTCTCGGTCGCCGAGGGGCTGGCGGGCCTCGTGGAATGGAGCCTGGCCCAGCCGGGCAACGGGGCCGTGCTGTCCGTCAACGCCGTGGTGGGCGAGACGAATGACGGCTTCCTGAACGACATCCGCGGCCGGCACGTCACCAAGGCGCATGTGCTGGCGGCGCTGGAGGCCTGCGCGCCCGGCCCGGTGGCCGAGGGCTGCGTGGGCGCGGGCACCGGCACCCGCGCCTTCGCCTGGAAGGGCGGCATCGGCACATCCTCCCGCGTCACGCCCAGGGCCGTGGGGGGCCACACGGTGGGCGCGCTGGTGCAGACCAATTACGGCGGGGTGCTGACCATGGACGGCGCGCCGATCGGGCAGCGCCTGGGCGAGTATTTCCTGAAGGACCAGCTGGACGACCACGCCGGCGACGGCTCCGTCGTGATCGTGCTGGCCACCGACGCCCCGCTGTCGGACCGCAACCTGAAGCGGCTGGCGGCACGCGCCTTCCTGGGCCTGGCGCGCACCGGCTCCTGCATGGCCAACGGGTCGGGGGACTATGCGCTGGCCTTCTCCACGGCCGAGGGCGTGCGCCGCACGCCCGAACGGCGCGCCGCCGCCACCACCATCGAGGATTGGCCGAACGACGCGATCTCCCCCCTGTTCCAGGCGGTGGTGGAGGCGGTGGAGGAGGCCGTCTGCAACGCCATGGTGGCCGCCACCGGCATGACCGGCCACCAGGGCCACCGGCTGGAGGCCATCCCGCACGAGGCGCTGGCCCGATGAACGGGCCCGCCGCGCGCATCGGGCTGATGGTCTTCGCCGCCGGGCTGACGACCACCCTGCCCCTGCCGCTCTACGTCGAATACGCGGGCGATGCGGGCAAGGGCGCGCTGGCCGCGGCCTTTGCCTGCTATGCGGGCGTGCTGATCCTGACGGCCCCGCTGCTGGGCCCGCTGCCGGACCGCATCGGCCGGCGGCGCTGCATGGTGCTGGGGCTGCTGGCCTGTGCCGTGTCCTCCCTGCTGCTGGCCATCTGGCCGGGGCTGGGCAGCCTGGCGCTGGCGCGGGTGTTCCAGGGGCTGGGCATGGGCTGCGTGGCCAATGCGGCGGGCGCCTGGGCCGCCGAGCTGCTGGAACGCCAGGGCACCGCGCCCGAGGATGCGAGCCGCCAGGGGGCCGCCGTGGTGGCGGCCGGAACCTCCGGCAGTTTCGGGCTGGGGTCGGTGCTGACGCTGCTGGCGCTGATGGCCTGGCCGGCCATGCGCCCGCCCGTCACGCTGCCGCTGCATCTGCTGCTGTTCGTGCTGTGCATCGCCCTGGCGCTGGCCCTGCCCGAGACGCGGCGCGGCCCGCCCGGCCCCGCGCTGCGCTGGCCGGCCTTTCCGCGCGGCACGCTGGCGTCCTCGCTGGGCATGGTGCCGGCCTGGGGGCTGACGGGGGTGGCCATCACCACCATCCCGGCGGCGCTGGCGGCCGCAGGGCAGCCGCGCGCCGGGGCCTGGGCGGTGTCGCTCATGATCCTGACCGGGCTGCTGGCGCAGGGGCGCACGCGCCGCCTGCCGCCCGGCCGCGCCCTGCGGCTGGGCATGCCGCTGCTGGTGCTGGGCGGCGGGGTGATGTTCTGGGGCGCGCAGGGCGGCGGGTTGCTGCCGCTGATGCTGGGGGCCGTCATCATCGGGCTGGCCGCCCATGGGCTGGTCTATCTGGGCGGGCTGGCCGCGGCCACCATCGCGGCACCCGATGACCGGCCGCGCGCCACGGCGGGCTTCTTCCTGATCGCGCATGTGGGCTTTTCCGCCGTTCCGCTGCTGGTGGGCATCGGCGCCGACCTGCTGGGCACCGGCACCGCCCTGGCGCTGATGTGGGCAGGCGTGCTGATCAGCACGGCAGTGCTATGGCGGGCCCTGCCATGACCGATCGCATCCTGGTGCTGGATATCGAGACCGTTCCCGACCTGGCCGCCGGCCGGGTGCTGCTGGGCGCCGCCGCCGAGGGGCTGGACGACGCCGCCCTGCGTGCCGCCCTCGGCGCGCGCTATGCCAGGCCCGGCGAGGACCCGGCCCATGCCTTCCTGAAGGCGCCGCTGCACCGGGTGGTGGTGCTGGGCGTGCTGCGCGCCCGCCGCGACGGCATGGGCGAGCCCTGGCGCGTCACCCAGCTGGACGCGCGCGCCACCGGCGAGGAGAGCGAGGCCGAGCTGCTGGAGAAGCTGGACCAGGCCTTCCGCAACCAGCCGGTGCTGGTGGGCTTCAACACCCAGGGCTTCGACCTGCCGGTGCTGCGCTACCGCGCCATGGCCCTGGGCGTGCCCATGCCCAACCTGTTCGGGCGCGGCGGGCGCGACTACGGCCATCGTTACGGCAACGACCACATCGACCTGTGCGACCGGCTTTCGGGCCACCGGGCCAGCACGCCCCCGTCATTGGCCGAATGCGCCGCGCTGCTGGGGCTGGATGCCAAGTCCTTCATGGGCGGCGCCGCGGTGGAGGCGGCGGCCGCCGAGGGCAAGCTCGCGGATGTCGCGGCCTATTGCGAGCAGGATGTGGTGAACACCTGGGCGCTGGCGCTGCGCTGGATGATGGCCACCGGCCTGCTGGGGGCCGATGACGCCCGCGCCAGCATGGCCGCCCTGGCCGATACGGTGGAAAGCTCGGGAAAGCCCCAGCTTTTGCCCCTGCTGGACGGTCTGCGGCAGCTGGCCTGAGGCCCGCCGCATCGCAGACGCGCCCCAGGCGCGGGCATTGTGCTCTTGCACAAGAGCGCCGCGGGCCTAAAGAAATAGGGACCGCTGCATTGCGAAAAGGGGCCCCGCATGCCGCTCAGTACATCCGCTGACCGGGAACTTCTGCATCTTCGAGACATCGACCTGCGCGGCTATCAGCGCGCCGATGGGCTGGTCGATATCGAGGCGCATCTGGTCGACACCAAGACCTATACCTTCCCGAACGTGGACCGGGGCGAGGTGAAGCCCGGTGAGCCGCTGCACGGCATGTGGCTGCGCCTGACCATCAACCTGGACCTGGAGATCGTGGAGGCCGAGGCCGCCAGCGACTTCACCCCCTATGTCCAGTGCCCGCAGGCCGCGCCCAACTTCTCGCGCCTGGCGGGGCTGAAGATCGGCCCCGGCTTCAACAAGGCGGTGAATGAGCGCGTGGGCGGCGTGGTGGGCTGCACCCATCTGCGCGAGGTGCTGGCCCAGATGGCCACCGTCGCCTACCAGACCACCTATTCCCTGCGCGACAAGCGTGCCCGCGCCCAGCGCGCGGCGGCGATCGAGGCCAATGGCGGCAAGGAACTGCCGCGTGAGCCCGCGAAGCGCCCCAGCCTGATCGGCACCTGCCTTGCCTATGACCCCGCCGGCGAGGTGGTCCGCAAGCGTTGGCCGGAATGGGCCGAGCCCGCGAAGGTCGAGGGCTGAACGATCCCCTGGGCCTCGCCCAGCAGCCAGTCGCGGAAGGCCAGGAAGCCCGGCTCCGCCAGGCGCGACGGGCGATAGACCAGGTACCAGCCCTTGCCCTTGGGCACCGCCAGGGGAAAGGGCGCCACCAGCCGCCCCGCCGCCAGGTCGTCATCCACATAGGGGCGGATGCCCATGGCCACGCCAAGCCCGTCCAGCGCGGCCTGCAGCGCCTGGCCGTAGTATTCAAACACCGGCCCATGGGCCCGCAGCGCCGGCAGCCCGGCCGCCCGCGACCACAACCCCCAGTCCTCCGGCCCATGGGCCACCCGCAGCAGGTTCTGGCGCGCCAGTTCCCCGGGCTCGGTGAGTCTGGCGGCCAGGGCCGGCGACATCACCGGCAGCAGGTCGGCGGGGAACAGGGGGGTCGCCTCCAGCCCCGGCCACTCGCCCTCACCCAGGCGCACGCCGGCGCTCCAGGCTTCGGAGAAGGGAACCGTCTCGCCGCCGGTGGTGATGCGCAACTCCACCCCCGGCAGGGCGCGCTGCAACCCGCCCAGGCGCGGGATCAGCCAGCGGATGGCGAAGGTGGGCCCCACCCCCAGCGTGACCACCTGCGCGCCGGCCAGCTCCCGCACCTCATCCGTCAGTGCCGACAGGCGGTCCAGCATCTGGGTCAGGCCCGGGTGGAAATGCGCCCCGGCGGGGGTCAGCAGCAGGCGGTTGGGCGCGCGGTCGAACAGCGGCACGCCCAGCCGTTCCTCCAGCAGCCGCACCAGCCGGCTGACGGCGGCGGGGGAGACATGCAGCTCCTCCGCCGCGGCCGCGAAGCCGCCGAGCCTGGCCGCGGCCTCAAAGGCGCGGATGCCGTTCAGGGAGGGGAGTCTGCGCACCATCAGTAAAGCTGAGCCTAGCATGAGTTAATGCGTTTTGCCTCCGCGTTCCGAATCAGCGCATTGGGCGAGGACCGGAGGTTGTCCATGTCGCTTTTCACCGCTGCCCTGCTGATCCTGACCATGGTGTTCACCTCCTTCCTGTCGGGCATTTTCGGCATGGCGGGCGGGCTGATCCTGGTGGGGGTGCTGCTGGCGCTGCTGCCGCTGCCCGATGCCATGGCGCTGCATGCCGTGACGCAGATTTCCTCCAACGGCTGGCGGGCGGCGTCCTGGATCAGATACGTGCGCTGGCGCGTGATCGGCGGCTATGCGCTGGGCTGCTTCGCCGCGCTGATCGGCTGGTCGCTGTTCCGCTACGTGCCGGACAAGCCCGTGGCGCTGCTGCTGCTGGGCGTCAGCCCCTTCATGGTGAAGCTGCTGCCGCGGGATTTCCGCCCGAATGCCGAAAACCCCGTCCATGGCCTGATCTATGGCGGGCTGTGCATGACGCTGATGCTGCTGACCGGCGTGGCGGGCCCGTTGCTGGACCGCTTCTTCCTGGGCGGCAGCCTGGAGCGCCGGCAGATCGTGGCGACCAAGGCGGTGTGCCAGGTCTTCGGCCACCTGCTGAAACTTGTGTATTTCGGCGGGCTGATCGAGCAGGCTGGCAATCTGGACCCGGTGATGGCGGTGGCCGCCGTTCTGGCCTCCATGGCCGGCACCTTCCTGGCCCGGCCGGTGCTAGAGGCGATGAGCGACACCAGCTACCGCCTCTGGGCCGGGCGCATCATTCTGGCCGTCAGCCTGTTCTTCATCGCCCAGGGCTGCTGGCTGCTGCTGCAGGAGAGGCTCGCATGACACCGGTTGCCCCCGAATCCCTGATGCTGGACCTGGTGGCCTTCGTCGCCGCCCGGCCCCGCCCCTATGCCGAGGTGATCGAGGCCTGGCGCACCAGCTGCCCGCGCCTGACCGTGTGGGAGGACACGGTGGATGCGGGGCTGGTGGCCTTCCGCGCGGACGGCCAGGTGGTGGCGACACCCAAGGGCCTGTCGGCCCTGAGTGGACGGAACTGACGCGCGCCCCCATCTGACGCGCATGCCCCTGACCAGACGCGCGGCACTCGCCGCATTGGTGCCCCTGAGCGCGCAGGCCGCCCCCGAGGCGGATCTGCTCACCCTGGCCGAGGCCACGCCTGACCTGCGCAGCCTGATCGTGGCGCGCAACGGCACGCCGCTGCTGGAACGCACATGGCGCGGCGCGGCCCTGCAGCGCCCCACCAACATCAAATCCGCCTCCAAGACGATCGTCGCCACGCTGGCCGGCATCGCCGCCGCGCGCGGGGTGTTCTCGCTGGATGACCGCATCGCGCCCATGCTGGGCCGGCTGGTCCCGGCCGAGGCCGACCCGCGTGTGGGCCAGATCACGGTCCGGCAGCTGATGGGCATGCGCGCGGGGCTGGAGAGCACCTCGGGCGCGCATTACGGGCGCTGGGTCTCCAGCCGGAACTGGCTGGGCTTCGCGCTCACCCGGCCCTTCGTCGATGAGCCGGGCGGGGGGATGATCTATTCCACCGGCTCCAGCCACATACTGGGCGTGGTGCTGGCGCGCGCCACCGGGCGAAGCCTGCGGGAACTGGCGCAGGCCTGGCTCGGCACCCCGCTGGGCTTCACCGTGCCGGAATGGCGGCGGGACCCGCAGGGCCACTACTTCGGCGGCAACGACATGGCGCTGTCGCCCCAGGCGCTACTGGCCTTCGGCGAATGCTGCCGCAACCAGGGCCGGTATCGGGACCGCGAAGTGGTTCCCGCCACCTTCCTGGCGGAAGCCACCATCCCCCGCGCGCGCTCCGCCTTCAGCGGCCAGCTCTACGGCCTCGGCTGGTGGGTGTCGGAGGCGCGGGGCGAGCCGATGACCTTCGCCTGGGGCTATGGCGGGCAGATGGTCTATATCCTGCCCCGGCTCAACATGACGGTGGTCATGACCTCGGACGCGGATGTGCCGCGCGTGCCGGGCCAGGTGTTCACGCGCCACGCGCTGCTGGCCGACGGCATCCTGCCGGCCTTCGCCGCCGGATAACGGTCGGGTATAGGCATCAGCATGCGTGTTCTTGCCCTGATTCTCCTGCTGCTCGCCGCGCCGGTTCAGGCCGCCGAGCTGAAATTCTCCACCTGGAACATCGGCTGGGCCACGCTGCGCCCGCCATCGGAGCTGCCGCGCGACGTGATCCGCCGCAGCGATTCCGACTGGCGCCTGCTGCGCGACTATGCCCGGCGGCTGGATGCCGATGTGGTGGCCCTGCAGGAGGTGGACGGCCCCGAGATCGCCGCCCGCATCTTCGACCCCCGCACCTACGCCTTCTTCTTCGCCGACGAGAACGACACCCAGCGCACCGGCTTCGCCGTGCGGCGCACCCTACGCGTGACCCGCAACGAGGACCTGCTGGGCCTGGATCTGCGGCCCGATGCGCGGTTTTCCCTGCGGCGGGGTGCCGACATCACCATCGAGGCCGGGGGCAACCGCATCCGTCTGCTGTCCATCCACCTGAAGGCCGGCTGCATGGAAGGTTCCATGGACCGTTCCCGCGAATGCGACGACCTGACCCAGCAGGCCGCCGTGCTGGCCGGCTGGATCGCGCAGCGCCGGCGCGAGAACGCGCCCTTCCTGATCATGGGCGACTTCAACCGCCGCATGCGCGGCCCGGATGACGAATTCCTGGCCCGGCTGAACGCCCCGCTGGCGCGCGCGACGGAAAACCAGTCCAGCCCCTGCTTCGCCGGCGCGCGCGGCGGGCGGCCGTTCATCGACCACATCATGGCCGGGGGTGCGGCGCGCGGCTGGATGCGCCCCGATACGCTGCGCGTCATGGTCTATGCCGAGCGCGACGCGCGTGACCGGGTTTCCGATCACTGCCCCGTCTCGGTCGGCCTGCGCCTGCCATGAGCTTCCGGCCATGACCTTCTGGCGCGTCACCTTCCCGCTCTCCTTCGTCAATTTCATCAACCAGGCGGCGCGGGCGGTGATGGCGCTGATCGGGCCGGCGCTGGCGCTGGAGTTCGGGCTCTCGGCGGCGGATCTGGGCCTGCTGTCGGCCTCGCTGTTCGTGGCCTATTGCCTGATGCAGCTGCCGGTGGGCATCGCGCTGGACCTGCACGGGCCACGCCGGGTGCAGGCGGCGGCGGCGGCCGTGGCGGCGGCGGGCTTCGCGGTCTCGGCCATGGCGGCCGGGCCCTGGAGCCTGGCGGCGGGCCGGTTCCTGACCGGGCTCGGCGTCGCCTCCGCGCTGATCGGCATCCTGAAGGCGCACACCGCCTGGTATCCGAAGGAACGCGTGGCGGGGCTGACGGGCATCGCCATCTTCATCGGCAGCACGGGCGGGCTGCTGGTCACGCTGCCGTTGCAGGCGGTGCTGCCCACCATAGGCTGGCGCGGCGCCTTCTGGGCGATGGCGGGGGTGGCGGTGCTGGTCTCCATCGCGATCGCGGTGCTGGTTCCCCCTTCTCCGCGCCGGGAGGCCGGGCGGCCGCTGGGCGAGGTGATCCGGGAGCTGGGGCCGATCATCGCCTCGCCGGTCTTCATCCGCATGGTGCCGGCCATCATCGTGCTGAACGCGCTGCACTTCACCTTCCAGAGCCTGTGGCTGGGCCCCTGGCTGCGCGACGTGGCGGGGCTGGATGAGGCCACGCGCGCCGGCACGCTGCTGGTCTATGCGCTCGGCGCCATGGCCGGGAACCTGCTGATGGGCCAGGCCAGCACCGCCTGGCAGCTGCGCGGCGGCAGCGCCTTCGCGGTGCCGGTGCTGGCGATGTTCGGCATGCTGTCGGTGCAGTCGCTGCTGCTGCTGCCGGGCCATGCCGGGCTGCCGGTGGCGCTGCTGTGGGCGGGCTTCGCGCTGGTCGGCTCCTGCGCTTCCTCGGCCTATGCGGCGGTGGCGCAGTGCTATGCGCCCGCCGTCGCCGGGCGCGTCTCTACCGCGGTGAACGCCATCATGCTGGCGCTGGTGTTCCTGCTGCAGTCGGGCATCGGCGCGGTGCTGGACCTGTGGCCCCGCACCGCCTCCGGCGGCTGGGATGCCGCCGGCTATGGCTGGGCACTGGCCGGCTGCTTCGTGCTGCAGGCGGCCACCGTGCTGTGGATGGCCCTCAGAAGATGAAGTCGCTGCTCTGCAGATGGGTCACGCCGAACAGCACGATCTGCTCGGTGCCATGCGCCACGACGGTCTTGTCGGCATAGCTCGTGACGGCAAGGTCGGCGCGCGTCAGCCCGCTGTGGGAGAAGTCGAGCCTGTCGCCCTCCGCGTGGCTGAAGTCGGAGATCTGGGTCCGGCCCCAATGGGCGCCGAACTCGAAGGTGTCCGCCCCGCCATAGCCATACACGTTGGCGCCGCCGGTCCCGATCTTCATCGTGTCCCCGAAGTTGGAACCCCAGAAGATCGTGAAGCCCTTGCCCGCCGTCAGCGTGGAGGCGACGCTGCTGTTGGCCACCAGATTGGTGCCGCTGGCATTGCCCGTGATGCTGTTCGCGGTGCCGGACAGGTAGGCGACCTCCACATTCTCCGCGACCTTCCAGCCGCTGACTTCGAGCCAGGCGGTGTCGTAGCCGCCATTGGCCTTTTCGATGACCGTGTCGGCCACGTTCTTGATGACGTAGTGGTCGTCGCCCGCGCCGCCCTCCATCCGGGTGACACCCGTGCCGGAGTAGAAGGTGTCGTTGCCGCTGCCGCCGATGAACACATCCTTGCCGCCCTGGCCCCAGAAGACATTGTCCCCCTTGGTGGCGGTCACGGTGGCCCCGGCGGTGTTGGAGATCACCTGCGCAGAGGTGTTGCCCAGCGTCAGCGTGCGGGCGGCATCCACCATGCGGATGATCTCGACATTGTCCGAAGCGTGCCAGCCATTGGCGCTGACCCAGGCGGTGTCCGTGCCCTCGCCCGCCTTCTCGATGACGACGGAGGCCGCGTTCTTGATCACGAACTGGTCGTTGCCGTTGCCGCCGATGAAGGTCGTCACGCCCGTGCCGCCGCGCAGGATGTCGTCGCCGTCGCCGCCGTCCAGCACGTCGCCGTCATGGCGGCCCCAGATCACGTCGTCTCCGCCGCCGCCATGCAGGGTGGAGGCCGCACCCGAATTGCCGACCAGGACATTGTCCAGGCCGTTGCCGGTCAGATCCGTGGCGCCATCCGTCAGGCGGCCGACCTCGACACCATAGGACATGGTCCAGCCATTGGCGGCGACCAGGGCGGTGTCCTTGCCGCCACGCGCGCTCTCAATAACGAGATCGTAGCGGCTATTAATGTGATACGTGTCGTTATTTTGAGAGCCGATGAACACGTTGATACCGTGCACATTCAGCGTATCGGCCACCGGCACGCCGGCCCCGCCGACGGAGAAGGCGTCCACGTCGCCGTTCGCGAAGGAGGAGAGCTTGTAATAGTAGTTGTACAGCTCCCCACCCGCCGCGACCACTTTCTGGCTCAGCGTGTTGGCCGTGGCCGTCACGCCCGGGGTCAGCGGCGAGGCCTTGCCGTCCACCTTCACCAGCGAGAACTGGGCCGCCAGCTTGGAGGACAGGTAGAACTGCACCAGGTTGTCGGAACCGCTGACGCCATCGGCGAGGAACTCGACATTCGCGTTCCGGGTGGTGCCGCCGAAGGTGTAGTTGGCGGTCAGGTTGAAGTGGTCCAGCGTGTTCACGTTGGAGATGCTGTTGCCGAACACGAAGGAGTTCTCGGTGCCGGACATCAGCACGCCCGCCGCACCGGCATTGGTCAGGTGGTTATCGACCACATAGATGTTCTTGGTGTTGAACAGGTCGATCGCGTTGCCCGACGCGCCCTCGAAGTTGTTGTTGTAGAGGAACACGTTGCTGGAGTTGTTGCTGTAGATGCCGGCGGCGCCCGCCGTCCAGCTCTTGGCCAGCGCGGTGGGGATGGTCGTCTGATGGACGGAGGTGTTGCCGGTCGCGACGAAGTTGCCCTGCTCCGTGATGGAGATGGCATCCAGGCCCACGCCGGTGAAGCTGTTGCCCACCGCGAAGTTGTTGCGCACCGACAGGCTGTCGCCGCAATAGACCAGCGCCTGGCGGCAGTCGTCCAGATGGCCGGTCTTGGTGCTGAAATTGCCGATGTTGCTGAAGCTGCTGGCAACCGTGCCGCTGTTGGTGGTGTTGGAGAACACGACCGCGATGCCCGAGGCGTTGGAGACCGTGCTGTTCTCGACCGTGAAGTTGTCGGCGCGCCAGGCCACCACGGCCGCCTTGTCGGGCGTCGCGTTGGCGTTGCCGTTGCCCTGGATGGCGATGCCGTTCAGGTGGACATTGCTGGCCACCGCCTCGCCCTTCGCCTGGTCGGGCACGAGCACGAAGGCGGAGGTGCCGTCCTTCGGCGCATGGAAGGTGGCGGTGCCGTTCTCGGAGGCGATGGTGACGTTGGACTTCAGCCAGACGGTCTCGCCCAGCTTCACGTCGCCGCCCTTCACATAGAGCGTGCCGCCCCCCGCATTGGCGATGCGGTTGATCGCAGCCTGCATCTGTGCGGAGGTAGCGGCGGCCGACAGGTTCGCGGAAGAAAAGTGAATGTCGAGAGACATGGAAAGCATCTTTTCAACAACAAAGTCCAAGCCGGGCGACGCGGTGGCTTTTCTCCGCAAGTCATGTTCGACAACCGTGAAGGCAGGCGTCAGCATTTCCTCACGAATACTCGTGACGATCACGCTTTCCTTGTTGAAGGATACTTCGCCTGCCCCATTCGTGGCGCTGTGCTTGAGGTGCTAAATGCTGAGATTTGCGGCCCCGCGCAAACCAAAAATGCGACAATCTAATTTTATTAATCCGCCCTTTTCGGCCCGGGGCCATGCCAACGCATAAAATGCCCCGCCACGATGCCCGGGCGCCGCCACGGCAGCCGACAGGGCCCGGAAACTTTGATCTAAATCAATGAAGTGACATAAGCCGACGGAGGTCACG
Source organism: Rhodovarius crocodyli (assembly GCF_004005855.1). Classification (GTDB taxonomy): domain Bacteria; phylum Pseudomonadota; class Alphaproteobacteria; order Acetobacterales; family Acetobacteraceae; genus Rhodovarius; species Rhodovarius crocodyli. The sequence goes on along the minus strand of NZ_SACL01000003.1, from coordinate 339,950 downwards.
ATGAAGGCTAACAGGCTGGTAAGACATTACCGGGTGGAAAGCGGAAAGCGGTTCAGGCTGAAAGATTTCGACCCCGCGGACGATGGCGGCCTCAAGCTGGAACGCGAGGAAGCGGCCGCCCTTCTGGAATCGACGCAGCGCCGCCTGGCCGAGATGCAGGACAAGCTCTACGCCCAGGACCGCTGGTCGGTGCTGTGCATCTTCCAAGCCATGGACGCGGCCGGGAAGGACAGCACCATCCGCCATGTCTTTTCCGGCCTGAACCCGCAGGGCTGCGAGGTGACGAGCTTCAAGGCCCCCACCTCGCTTGAGCTGGACCAGGACTTCCTGCGCCGCCACATCGTGACCCTGCCGCGGCGCGGTCACATCGGCATCCATAACCGCAGCTGGTACGAGGAAGTGCTCGTCACCCGCGTGCACCCCGCCATCCTCGATCGCCAGAAGCTGCCGCCCGAGGTGGTCGACAAGCACCTGATGCGCGACCGCCTGGCCGACATCGCCAATTTCGAGGCCTATCTGGCGCGCCAGGGCACCGTGATCCTGAAGTTCTTCCTGAACGTCTCGCTGGAGGAGCAGCGCCGCCGCTTCCTCTCCCGCATCGAGGAGCCGGCGAAGAACTGGAAGTTCAGCCCGGACGATGTCGCGGAGCGCGCGCATTGGAAGGAATACCAGGCGGCCTACCAGGATGCGATCAAGGCGACCGCCGCCCCGCATGCCCCCTGGCATGTGGTGCCCGCCGACCGCAAATGGTTCATGCAGCTGGTGGTGGCGGAGACCATCCTGAAGGCGATGGAAGGCCTCGGCCTGGCCTATCCCGAGCCTGACGAGGCCAGCCGCGCGCGGCTGGAGGAAGCACGCCGGCTGCTGGGCTGATCTGGATCAAGGCGCGACCGCCGCCCCGGCGGCAGGTTGCCCGCAAGAAGGAGCGACCATGAGCGACGGCCTGAAACACATCACCCTCCACCTCGCGCGGTGCAAGGAATTCCCGGAGGGCAGCACCACGCGCGGCTATTCCTTCCGCGCGCCGCTGACGCCCGACGGCCATCTGGACGCCGAGGCCTGGAAAAACCTGCGCGACAAATGCGCCGTGCGCCGCTTCTGGGACGGTGAGCCGGACCAGCACGGGCTGCTGGTGCTGCGCGCCGGCGGGGCCGGCGGGTCCAGCTGGGTGTTCGACTACAACCCGAATGTGCCGAGCGACGACGAGACCGGCTATCGGCTGGGCACCCACCGCTTCGCGCCGGGGGAATACGTCTCGGTGCGCGACGACGAGGGTGACATGAACACCTTCGTGGTCGCTGGCGTGGCGTGAGCCACGGCCTGCTGAACGCGGCCGCCATGCGCGCGGCCGAACAGGAAGCCATCGCCGCCGGGACGCCCGGCTTCACGCTGATGCGCCGCGCGGCCGCGGCGGTCGCGCGGGAGGCAGCCGCCATGGCGCCCCACGGGGCCCGCGTGGCGGTGCTGTGCGGCCCGGGCAACAATGGCGGCGACGGTTTCGTGGCCGCCGCCCTGCTGCGCGAGGCAGGCTACGCCGTCTCCGTCCATCTGCTGGGTGAGGCCGGACGCCTGAAGGGCGATGCGGCGGAGGCCGCGCGCCTGTGGGCAGGCCCGGTCGAGGGGCCGGCGCTGCCGCCCGCCGCCTTGCTGGTCGATGCCCTGTTCGGCATCGGCCTGAACCGCGCGCCCGAGGGCGCGGCGGCGGCGGCCATCGCCGCCATGAACGCCCATGGGGCGCCCATCCTGGCGGTGGACGTGCCGTCGGGGCTGGATGCCGATACCGGCACGGCGCCAGGCGTGGCGGTCCAGGCCGCGCGCACCGTCACCTTCCACACCGCGAAGCCGGGGCACCTGCTGCTGCCGGGGCGCGACCTGTGTGGGGCGCTGGTGGTGGCCGATATCGGCCTGCCGGAAACGCCCGGCAGGCTGTTCCGCAACGCCACCGCCCTGTGGGGGCCGCATTGGCCCCGCCCACGGGGGCACAGCCACAAATACACGCGCGGCGCCTGCCTGGTCTGGAGCGGCCCGTCCCTGGCCACCGGCGCCGCCCGACTTTCCGCCATGACCGCCCTGCGCGCGGGCGCCGGCATCGTGACCCTGGCGGGGGACCATGCGGCGCTGACCGAACACGCGGCCCATGTCACCGCCCCGCTGCTGCGCGTGGCCGAGATGCCGGCCGAGCTACTGGCGGACCCGCGCCTGACCGCCTGCCTGATCGGCCCCGGCGCCGGGGTGAACCCCGCCACGCTGGCGCGGGTGGAACAGCTTCTGGCCTGCGACCGCGCGCTGGTGCTGGATGCCGATGCCCTGACCGTGCTGGCCGGCCGCCCCGAGGCCCTGCGCCGCCCCCACCCCACGGTGCTGACCCCGCATGAGGGCGAGTTCCGCACCCTGTTCGGCCCCCTGCCGGGGCCCAAGCACGAGCGCGCCCTGGCCGCCGCCCGGGCCAGCGGATCGGTGGTGATTCTGAAGGGGGCCGATACGGTCATCGCCGCCCCCGACGGCCGCGCGGCAATCAACGACAACGCCCCGCCCTGGCTGGCCACGGCGGGTTCGGGCGATGTGCTGGCGGGGCTGGTCGCGGGGCTGCTGGCCCAGGGCATGCCCGCCTTCGAGGCCGCCTGCGCCGCCGTCTTCCTGCATGGCGCGGCGAGCACGGAGGCCGGCCCCCACCTGACGGCGGAGGATCTGCCGGCCGCGTTGTGGCCGGTGCTGAAGCGGCTTTACGAGGCGCCGTAGTCGCGGTGGCCGAAGATCGCGGTGCCCACCCGCACATGGGTAGCGCCCTCGGCGATCGCGGCCTCGAAATCGCCGCTCATGCCCATGGAGAGGATGGGCAGCCCGAGCTTCGCGCCCTGCTCCGCCAGCCAGGCGAAGTGCGGGCGCGGGTCGCCCTCGGCAGGCGGGATGCACATCAGCCCCGTCACGTTCAGCCCGTGCTCCTCGCGGCAGGCGCGCAGGAAATCGGCGGTCTCGGCGCGCGGGATGCCGGATTTCTGGTCCTCGTCGCCCACATTCACCTGCACCAGATACTTGCGCTTCAGCCCCAGCTTCTGCTCGGCCCGCGCCAGGGATTGCGCCAGCTTCGGCCGGTCCAGGCTTTCGATCACGTCCGCGATCTTCACCGCGTCCTCGGCCTTGTTGGTCTGCAGCCCGCCGATGACGTGCAGGCGCATCGCCGGGTGGGCGGGGCGCAGGTCCGGGAACTTGCCGGCGGCTTCCTGCACGCGGTTCTCGCCGAACAGCAGCTGCCCGGCGGCCAGGGCCTCGATCACCGCCTCGGCGGGATGGGTCTTCGAGACGGCGACGAGCCGCACACTGCCCTCGGGGCGGTTGGCGCGGGCGGTCGCGTCGGCGATCCTGTCGAGGATACGGCGCAGGTTCTCGGCGATGGCGGTCATGGGTGCAGGAATAGGACGAAAGCGGCGGGCAGGGAACGTGCCCCGGCTGTGGCTGCTGAGCGACCCCGCGCGCCTGCCGGACCCGCGGGCGGCCGCCCTGCGTCTGCCGCGCGGTTCCGCCGTGCTGGCGCGCGGTGTGGCGCCGGCGCTGCTGCCGGGGCTGGCGCTTCTGTGCCGGCAACGGGGGCTGCGGCTGCTGGTCGGCGGGGATGCGCGGGCGGCGCTGGCGCTCGGCGCCGGGCTGCATGTGCCCGAGCGCGGCGCGCCCGGCCTCGCGGCCTTCCTGCTGGCGCGGCGGCCGGGGGCGCTGCTGTCGGTGGCGGTGCATGGGCGGGCGGGGCTGGCGCGGGCCAGGCGGCTGGGCGCGGATGCCGTGCTGATCTCTCCGGTGTTTCCCACCCGCAGCCATCCGGGCGCCCCCGCGCTGGGGCTGCATGCCTGGGCCTGGATGGCACGGCATGCCGCCAGGCCGGCGGTGGCGCTGGGCGGCGTCGATGCCCGGTCCGCCCGCCGCCTGCCGCGCATCGCCCGGGGCTTCGCCGCGATCTCGTGGTTCTTGTGAGGGTTGTCGGGCGGGGCTAGCGTCCCTGCCAAGCAACCAAGGTCACGGAAGCCATGAAGCTCTACTTCGCCCCCGGCGCCTGCAGCGTCGGGCTGCACGCCATCATGAACGAGATCGGCAAGCCGTTCGATCTGGTCTTCGTCAACACGAAGGAAGCCGACAACCTGAAGCCCGCCTATCTGGCGATCAACCCGAAGGGCAAGGTGCCGGCGCTGCTGCGCGACAACGGCAAGCTGCTGACCGAATTCCCCACCATCGCCATGTACCTGGCCAAGTCGGCGCCCGAGGCGAAGCTGCTGCCCGCCGATGCGGGGGATGAGGCCGAGGTGCTGGAGCTGATGGACTACATCTGCGGCACCGTGCACCCCATGGGCTACACGCGCGAATTCCGCGTCGGCCGCTTCGCCAAGGACAAGGACGACGAGGCCCGCGTGATCGCCCAGGCGACCGAGGCGCGCGAAGGCTACCTGCAGGTGCTGGAAGGTGCCTTCAAGGGCCCCTTCTACATGGGCGAGCAGTTCACCGTGGCGGACGCCGCGCTGTTCTTCCTCGAAATGTGGACCGTGAAGCGCACGTCCACCCCGCTGCCGCCGAAGCTGGCCGCCCATTACCAGGCGATGCTGGCCCGGCCGTCGGTGAAGAAGGCACTCGAAACGGAGGCAACGTACTGAGATGACCACATTCTATTACGCGCCCGGCGCCTGTTCGCTCGGCATCCATGTCCTGCTGGAGGAAGTCGGCGCGCCCTATGAGGCCGTGGCCGTGAACCTGAAGGAAGGCGAGCAGTTCAAGCCGGGCTTCGTGTCGGTCACGCCCAAGTCCAAGGTGCCGGTGCTGGTGCGCGACGACGGCTCCGTCCTGACGGAATACCCCGCCATCGCCTATTGGCTGGCCGCCAGCACGCCGGCCGCCAAGCTGCTGCCCGGCACGCCCGAGGGCATGGCCCGCGCGCTGGAAGCCACGGATTACTGCGTGGCCAGCCTGCACATGCAGGGCTTCAGCCGCATGTTCCGCCCGACCAATTTCGGCCCCAGCGAGAGCGACGGCGACGCCATCAAGGCGCGCGGCCAGCAGGTGTTCGAGAAGGGCCTGGCCTGGTTCGAGGACAAGCTGTCCAAGCAGGACTGGGTGGCCGGCGAATACTCCTTCGCCGACAGCGCGCTGTATTACGTGTGCTACTGGTGGGTGGGCCGCTTCGGCAAGGAACTGCCGAAGAACGTCGCCGCGCATTATGAGCGGATGAAGGCGCGGCCGGCCGTGCAGCGGGCGATGGCGGCCGAGGGTCTGGCCTAGCCGGCCACGGCCCGGGCCCGCCAATCCGCGGAGACGTCGTCCAGCGTCGTCTCCCAGGAAATGGCGGGCTTCCAGCCCAGCCACTCCCGCGCCCGCGCCGCATTCCCGCAGGACCGCAGCAGGTCGTTCGGGCGCAGCGCGGCCGCACTTTCCTCCACCTTCGCCTCCACCCCCGCGCGCCGCAGCAACGCATGCAGGATGTCACCCACCTTGCGCGGCTCACCGCTCGCCAGGTTGATGATCGCGCCGTTGGGCAGCGCGTCGAACTTGCCCAGCGCCAGCGCATAGGCGGCGCAGACATCCCGCACATCCAGGAAATCCCGCCAGCGTTCCAGCGCGCCCACCTGCATGACGGGCGGCTGCAGCCCGGCTGCGATCCGCGCCGCCTGCCGCGCAAAGGCCGAGACGACGAAGCCCGGCCCCTGCCCCGGCCCCACATGGTTCAGCGGCCGCATGCGGATCACGCGCAGACCGCGCAGCGCCATCTCGCCCAGCGCCAGGTCGGCGGCCGCCTTGGCGGCGGCATAGGGGTTGCCGGGGGCCAGCGGCGCGGTCTCGTCCAGCGGTTCCTCCCGCTGGAAGGACAGGCCGTAGACCTCGCCGGTGGAGGCGAACAGCAGCCGCGCCTCGGGCGCCGCCTGCATCATCGCCTCACCCAGGCGCAGCGCGCCGTGCAGGTTGAAGTCCCAGGTAATCTCGGGGGAGCGAAAACTCTCGGCCACGTTGGACTGCGCTGCCAGATGCACCACGGCATCGGGTGCCGCCTGCTTCAGCGCATCGGCCAGCGCGGCCTTGGAGGTCAGCGGCGTGGGCACGCCCTCATCCCAGCCAGGCGCCGCGCCGTCATGCAGCCCCGCGATCAGGACGGCACCGGGAAAGGCGCTGCGCAGGGCCGCCCGCAGATGGCTGCCGACGAAGCCTGTGGCGCCTGTCACCAGTATCCTCAACCTGCCGTCCCCCGTTGCGCGGCGGCAGGATGGCGGCTGGCCCGGCGGCCCGCAAGCGGCCTCACAGAAAGCTCACCGGATCGACATCGACCTGCACGCGCACGGCGTTGGGCACGGCCACCCGGTCCAGCCATTCCCGCAGCAGGGGCTGCACGGCGATGCCGCGCTCGGCCTTCAACAGCAGCCGGTGGCGGTGCCGGCCGCGCAGCATGGCCAGCGGCGCGGGGGCCGGGCCCAGCACCTGCACGCCCGCCATCACGGGGGCGGCCAGGCCCAGGTCCCGGGCCACGCGGGCGGTCTCCACCGCGTCCTCCCCGCTGATGACCAGGGCGGCCAGCCGGCCGTAGGGCGGCCAATGGTCGGGCGCGCGCTGGGCCTTCTCCTCGGCCACGAAGCGGCCGATGTCATGGGTCAGCAGCGCCTGCATCACCGGGTGCTCGGGTGAGAAGCTCTGCAGCAGCACGCGGCCAGGGGCCTCGGCACGGCCGGCGCGCCCGGCCACCTGGTGCAGCAGCTGCACCGTGCGTTCCGCCGCGCGCAGGTCGCCCCCCGCCAGGCCCAGATCCGCATCCACCACGCCGACCAGCGTCAGGTGCGGGAAATGCCATCCCTTGGCCACGATCTGGGTGCCGATCACGAGGTCCACCTCCCGGTCCTCGATGCGGCGGGCGGCCTCGGCGGCGGCGGCGGGGCCGGGGATGTTGTCGCTGGCCATCACCAGGCGCCGGGCATCGGGGAACAGCAGCGCCGCTTCCTCCTGCACGCGCTCCACCCCCGGGCCGATGGCGGTCAGGCTGTGCTCGGCGTTGCATTCCGGGCAGCGGGGCGGGATGGGCTCCGCATGGCCGCAATGGTGGCATTGCAGGCGGCGCTGCGCGCGGTGTTCCACCAGCCAGGCGGTGCAGTTGGGGCACTGCATGCGGTGGCCGCAGGTGCGGCACAGCGTCAGCGGCGCATAGCCCCGGCGGTTGAGGAACAGCATCGCCTGCTCCCCGCGCGCCAGCGTCTGCTCGATCGCCTCGATCAGCGGGGGCGCCAGGAAGCGGCCGCGCTCGGGCGGGGTGGCGCGCAGGTCCAGCACCTCGATGCTGGGCAGGCTGGCGCCGCCGTGGCGGGTGGGCAGGGTCAGTTCGGTGTATCGCCCGGCCTCGACATTCGCGATGGTCTCGAGGCTGGGCGTGGCGCTGACCAGCACGCAGGGCGCCTGCGAGAAGCGGGCGCGCACCACCGCCATGTCGCGGGCGTGATAGACCACGCCGTCCTCCTGCTTGAAGGCGGTCTCGTGCTCCTCGTCCACGATGATCAGGCCGAGGTCCGGGAAGGGCAGGAACAGCGCGGAGCGCGCGCCCACCAGCACGGGGGCCGCGCCCTCCGCCACCGCGCGCCAGGTGTCGCGGCGGATGCCGGGCGACAGCTCGCTGTGCCACAGCGCCGGCGCGCAGCCGAATCGGGACTGGAAGCGCGAGAGCCATTGGGAGGACAGCGCGATCTCGGGCAGCAGCACCAGCGCCTGCCTGCCCTGGCGCAGGCATTCGGCCACCGCGTCCAGATAGGTCTCGGTCTTGCCGGAGCCGGTGACGCCGCGCAGCAGGGTCACGGAGAATTCATGCGCTGCAACACGCTGCCGCAGGGCCGCCGCGACGCCCGCCTGCGTCTCGGAAAGGGGCGGTCCCGGATGCTCCGGGTCAGGGCGGGCGAAGCGCGGCGCCTGGGGCAGCACCGCGGGCTCGATCATGCCGGCCTTGGCCATGCCGCGGATCACGGCGGGGCTGGCGGGCAGGGCCTCGCCGGGCTGGGGGGAGTGTTCGGCCAGTGCCTCCAGCACCTTCGCGCGGTCGGGCGTGACGCGGCCGGTGCCCGCGCCCGTGGCGCGCCAGCCCGCGCGAATCGCAGGTTTTTCAAGAGCCGACGGCGCGCTCATGGCCATGCGCATCACGGCGCCGGGGGCGCTCAGCGTATAGGCCGCCACCCAATCGACGAAACGGCGCAATGCCGGGCGCATTGGGGGCGCCGGCAGAACCTCGATGATCGGGCGCAGCTTGATGTTGGGCAGCCCGGCCTCGGGCGGGCGGTCCCACACCACGCCCAGCATCCGGCGCGGGCCGAGGGGCACCACGACGAAGCTGCCCGGCTCCACATGCAGCCCCTCCGGCACGGCATAATCATAGGCGCCGGCCAGCGGCAGCGGCAGGAGCACCGGGACTGCGGCGGGCAACTTCTCCGGGAACAAACTGGCCGAGGGTTGTGGCATGGGCTATGCACATGGGGTCAGGAACGGTTCCCAGGCAACCCGTTGGGGCAACCCTTTGGGGACAACCCGGGCCGTGCCTCAGTTTTCACCCCCCAAGGGAACCGACCACCCATGAAATTCTTCGTGGACACCGCCGATGTGTCCGAGATCCGCGCCATGGCGCAGACCGGCCTGCTGGATGGCGTGACGACCAACCCGAGCCTGATCGCCAAGTCCGGCCGCAAGATGGCCGACGTGATCGCCGAGATCTGCGAGCTGACCCCGGGCCCGGTTTCCGCCGAGGCGGTCTCCACCGATTTCGAGACCATGCTGGCCGAAGGCCGCTATCTGCGCGGCATCGCGAAGAATGTGTGCGTGAAGCTGCCGCTGACCGAGGCCGGCCTGCGCGTGTGCCGCACGCTGTCCGACGAAGGCACGCCGGTGAACGTGACGCTGTGCTTCTCGGCCAACCAGGCGCTGCTGGCGGCCAAGGCGGGTGCTACCTTCATCTCCCCCTTCGTGGGCCGGCTGGACGATATCGGCCAGGACGGCATGGGGCTGATCGCGGACATCGTGCAGATCTACCGCAACTACACCTTCAAGACCGAGGTGCTGGTCGCCTCCGTGCGCCACCCGGTGCATGTGCTGCAGGCCGCCAAGCTGGGCGCGCATGTGGCCACCATGGGCCCGGCCACCATCCGGATGCTGTTCAAGCACCCGCTGACGGACAAGGGCCTGGAAGCCTTCCTGGCCGACTGGGCCAAGACCGGCCAGAGCATTCTCTGACGCCCGGCTTTCTCGTGCCTCCGGCCCTCGAATCCCGGTCGCCAGAGAACGCTGTGAGCGGCCTGCAGATCCGCGCCGCGCACAGCGCGTCGCGGGCAGGACGCTGAGAATGACCAAGAGCAGCCCGACCCGGCAGGAAGTCGAGGCTTGGCTGCGCGCGAACCCGGGTTTTCTGGCCGAGAACCCGGACCTCTACCTGGTCCTGACGCCCCCCGCCCGTGTTCATGGCGAGGGGCTGGCGGACCACATGGCCGCCATGGTCAACGCCGCGCGCGACCGCGTGCGCGAGGGTGCCGCCGAGATGCAGCAGGCGCTGGCCAGCGGGCGCGCCGGCACCGGCCTCGCGGCCCGCGCGCAGGAAGCCGTGCTGGCCCTGATGCGCGCGCGTGACCCGCTGGAATGCGTGACGCAGGAATGGCCCGCGCTGCTGGGGCTGGATGCCTGCCATGTCGGCTGCGAGCGCACGGCCCGCGCCCATGTGCAGCGCCTGCCGGCCGGCACGTTGAAGCGCGTGCTGCCCCCTGGCCGCGACGCGGTGCTGCGCCCCGTGCCGCGAGAGGCCGACCTGTTCCACCAGGAAGCCGCCCCGCTGGTGCGCCGCGACGCGCTGGCGCGCATCCCCGGCAGCCAGCCCATGCTGCTGGCGCTCGGCGCGCGTGACCCGGAGCTGCTGCCCGGCGAGGGGCTGGAAAGCGTGATCTTCCTGGGGCGCGCGATCGGGGCGGCGCTCGCGCGATGATGCTGGAGCGCTACCTCTCCTGGCTGGCCGATGAGCGCAGGGCGAGCCCGCACACGCTGGAGGCCTATCGCCGCGACGTGTCGCAGTTCCTGGGCTTTCTCACGCGCTATCAGGGGCAGGAGCCGGACATGGCGGCGCTCTCCGCGCTGAAACCCGCCGATGTGCGCGGCTTCCTGGCCGAGCGCGCGAAGGAAGGCGCGGGTGCCGCCACCCGCGCGCGGCAGCTGGCCGCCGTGCGCGGCTTCCTGAAATTCCTGGCGCGGCGGGAGGGCATGCCGGCCCCCACCCTGTCCGGCCTGCGCGGCCCCCGCCTGCCGCGCCCCGTGCCGCGCGCGCTGGAGGCACAGGACGCCCGCGCCCTGGCCGCCGAGGTGGGCCTTGTCCACGCCACCCCCAATGCCGAGCTGCCGGATTTCCAGGCCGCGCGGGACGTGGCGCTGTTCACGCTGCTCTATGGCTGCGGCCTGCGCATCAGCGAGGCGCTGGGCCTGGACGTGCGCGACGCGCCGCTGCCCGGCGCCGAGGGCACGCTGCGCATCCTGGGCAAGGGCGGCAAGACGCGCATCGTGCCCGTGCTGCCGGCCGTGCGCGCCGCCATGGCCGAATGGCTGAAGCACCGCCCCGCCGCCGAGCCCGATGAGCCGCTGTTCCTGGGCGCGCGCGGCAAGCGGCTGGACCCGGCGATCGCGCAGAAATCCATGCGCAATTACCGCCGCCTGGCCGGCCTGCCGGAACACGCGACGCCGCATGCGCTGCGGCACAGTTTCGCCACCCATCTGCTGGGCGGCGGGGGCGATCTGCGCTCGATCCAGGAATTGCTGGGCCATGCCAGCCTGTCGACCACGCAGCGCTATACTGCGGTGGATGCGGCCCGGCTGCTGGAGACGTGGCGGAACGCGCATCCGAGGGCCGACTGATCTTGCATGCCGGGGCGTTCAGCCCCCACCATGCGGCACGCCCGGCAACAGGGCGACACGTCCAAGGATACCAAGCCATGCCCCAGCTTCTCGCGGGGCGGCGCGCCCTGCTGGCCGCGCCGCTGCTCGCCCCCTTTGCCTCTGCCCGCGCCCAGAACGCCGAATGGCCCACCCGCAGCATCACCATCGTCGAGGGCTATCCGCCCGGCGGCGTCACCGACACGTCCTCCCGCCTGGTGGCGGAGCGCATGACGCGGGAGCTGGGCCAGACCGTGCTGGTGGAAAACCGCCCCGGGGCCGCGACCTCCGTCGCCACCACCTCCGTCGTGCGGTCGCGGCCGGATGGCTACACGCTGGGCATGGGCACCACCACGCTGGCCATCAACCCGTCCTTCCAGCCGACCCTGACGCCGCGTGAGCCGCAGCGGGAGCTGGTGCCGGTGGGCATGGTGTTCCGCACCCCCTTCATCCTGCACGTCCATCCCTCCGTCCCCGCGACCAACCTCGCGGAGTTCATCGCCTATGCGAAGTCCAAGCCCGGCGAGATCACCTGGGCCAGCAGCGGCACCGGTGCGGTGAACCACCTGGCGATCGAGCTGTTCAAGCGCCAGGCGGGTATCGAGGTGCTGCATGTGCCCTATCGCGGCGGCGTGCCCGGTGCGCTGGACCTCGCGGCGGGGCGCTGCCAGGCCATGTTCTCGGCCGTGCTGGAGGCCGTGCCGCATCTGAGCACCGGCGCCACCCGCGGCATCGCCGTCACGCTGGGCCAGCGCCTGCCGAACTTCCCGAACCTGCCGCCCATCTCCGACACGCTGCCGGGCTTCGAGGTGACCTTCTGGCAGGGGCTGTTCGCGCCGGCCGGCACGCCGGAACCCGTCCTGGCCAAGGCGGGCCGCGCGCTGGGCGTGGCCACCAGCGACCCCGACCTGCGCTCGCGCCTGTCGGAGCAGGGGGTGGAACTGATCACGGGCGACGCCAACGCGCTCAGGACCATGCTGGCGAGCGAAACCCAGCGCTGGGGGGATGTCATCCGGGCTGGGAATATCAGGCCGGAATAAGAACGTTCTTTTTTATAAAAAAGAACCAAAAAATTTTTGATAGATTAATGTGGCGCCCAACATCATCGGCGCCACACCAAATTCAAAAAGTCTTTTTGCTTCTTTTTCTACAGAAAAAGAAGATTACGCTTCTACCTTATAGTTTCCGCCGGCACCGCATACCCCCGCGCCGCCCCCAGCTGCATCGCGACCACCACGCCCGCCACGGCAAAGCGCCCATCCTCCAGCCGCATCAGCAGCGGCGCGCCCGAGGTACCGCGCGTGCCGGCGCAACCGTGCATCAGTACGGGGCGGTTGGTGTCGTCGCGGGCCATGCCCAGGGCCTGGCAGGCGATGTCGGCCATCAGCATCTCAGGCCGGTCCTGCTGATAGCCGCCCAGCATCAGCGGCGTGCCCGCCGCCACCCCGCCCTGCCACAGCGCGACATTCAGCCCCGGCAGCGGCGTGGCCAGGAACAGGATGGCCCAATCCGCCCCGATCGGGCGCCGGGTGGCCGCGTTGAAGCCGTCCCCGATGCGGAAGCCGCGCACGCGGGCATGCACCAGATGCTCCCCCTGGTGATAGCCCAGCAGGAAATGCACCGAGGAAGCGCGCACCATCCGCCCGCTGCGCGGGCTGACCAGGCAATGCGCCGAGGTCAGCACCCGGTCGGGCGCGATCAGCGTGCCGGTGCAGCGCCCGCCTACCTCGGTCTGCACACGGCCCAGCGCGTTCCAGGGGGCGGTGCCGGCATCGACCGGCTGGCGGGGGTCCTCGGCACCCAGCCCGGGCAGGATGCTGCGCGGGACCACGCGCTGCTGGGCCTGGGCATCGAAGGCCAGCAGCAGGAACAGGGCAATCAGGCCGCGCACAGCAATTGCTCGACCAGCGCGGGCACCAGCGTGCCGGCCGGGCCCTGGCGCAACTCGTCGAAGCCGTCGGCCACCGCCGATGCCTCCAGGTTCACCTCGATGCTGCGGGCGTGGCGCGGCAGCATCCGCACGAAGCCCGCCGCCGGATAGACCGTGCCCGACGTGCCGATGGCCACGAAGATGTCGGCCGCTTCCAGGGCCGCCATGATGCGCGGCATCTCCAGCGGCATCTCCCCGAACCAGACGATGTCCGGGCGCAGGCGCGCGGCGCCGCAGGCGGGGCACGGGGTGGCGCGCGGCAGGGCGGCCTGCCAGTCGTGCCGGGCATCGCAGGCCGTGCAGCGCACGCGCTTCAACGCGCCGTGCATCTGCACCATGCGGCGGCTGCCGGCGCGGGCGTGCAGGTCGTCCACATTCTGCGTCACCAGCAGGAAGTCGCCGGGCCAGTCGCGCTCCAGCCGGGCCAGGGCCAGATGGGCGGGGTTGGGTTCCACCTCGGCCAGCTGGGCGCGGCGGGCGTCATACCAGCCCAGCACCAGGTCGGGGTCGCGGGCAAAGGCCTCGGGCGTCGCCAGGTCCTGCGGGCGGAAACGCTGCCACAGGCCACCGGGATCACGAAAGGTGGCAAGCCCGCTCTCGGCGCTGATGCCGGCACCCGTCAGCACCACCAGGCGCTTCATCTCAGCCACCCATCATGCGCGCCCATTCGCGCAGGATGTCCTCGGCTTCCGCACTGGGGAACGCCTCGGCGGGGATGCTGCCGTTCGCGACCGGGGCGCCGGCATCGGCCCGCAGCGCCTTCACGTCGCCCCGGCGGCGGATGGAGCGCGCGACACCCGACAGCGCGGCATTCGAGGTCTCCAGGCTGCCCGCGTAGAACACCTTGGTGATGCCGACCACATGGATGGTGGCCACACACAGCGCGCAGGGCTCGCAGGAGGAATAGAGATGCGCGCCCGACAGGTCCGTGCATTCCAGCCTGCGGCAGGCATCGCGGATCGCCTCCGTCTCACCATGGGAGGTCGGGTCGAAATGCAGGCGGGACCGGTTGACGCCCCACCCCACGATCTCGCCGTCCTTGACCACCACGGCACCGAAGGGCTCGGTGCCGGGCTCGGACAGCGCGCGGCGCGACTGGGCGATGGCCTGGGCCATGAAAGCGGGATTGTACATGGCCCCCCTATATCAAAGAGTTGGGCGCCGCGCGCTATTCCCGCGCCGGGCCCAGATCCGCGTGCCGGTGGACATAGGCGGACATGACCAACCCGAAGCCCAGCATCACCGTCAGCATGGCCGACCCGCCATGGCTGATCAGCGGCAGCGGCACGCCGCCCACCGGGATGCTGCCCGTGACCATCGCGATGTTGACGAAGATATAGAAGAAGTAGTTGGCCCCGATGCCGAAGCACAGCAGCCGGCCGAAGTGGTTCTTGCACATGAAGCCGGCATAGATGCAGAACAGCACCACCAGCATCAGCAGCCCGAGTGTCGCCATCGCCCCCACGAAGCCGAATTCCTCGGCGATCATGGTGAAGATGAAGTCGGTCTGCTTTTCCGGCAGGAAGTTCAGGTGGCCCTGCGTGCCGCCCAGGAAGCCCTTGCCCCAGATGCCGCCGGAGCCCAGCGCGATCTTGGACTGGATGATGTTGTAGCCGGCGCCCAGCGGGTCGTTCTCGGGGTCGAAGAAGGTGCTGATGCGGGCGCGCTGATAGTCGCGCAGATTGGCATAGACGATGGGCACGGCCGAGGCCGCGGCGCCGATCGCCAGGCCGAACTTCCACCAACGCACGCCGGCCACCCAGAACATGACGCCGCCCACGGCCACGGTGATCAGCGACGTGCCGAGATTGGGCTGCCGGAAGATCAACCCCGCCGGGACGAACACCAGCAGCATGGCCGGTACCAGGAAGAACACATTGCCGATCTTCTTCCAGGTGGCACGGGCGAACCAGGCCGCCAGCAGCGCCACCAGGGCGATCTTCATCATCTCGCTGGGCTGCAGCTGGATGGGCCCCAGATCCACCCAGCGCTGCGCGCCCTTGCCCACCTGCCCGCGCACCGCCACCAGCACCAGCAGCGCCAGCGATATGCCATAGAGCGGCCAGGAGAGCCGGTAGATCACCTTGATGTCGATGAGGCCGATACACAGCGCCATCACCAGGCAGAAGGCGAAGCGCAGCGCGTGCTTGGTGGCGTACAGGTCCGGGTTGCCGCTGCCCGCCGAATACAGCGCGACATAGCCCACCCCTGCCACCGCGATCAGCAGCAGCACGAAGACCCAGGGCACGCGCCACAGCTTCTCCAGCAGCTTGTGTTCCCGGTTCCGGGTCAGCAGCCGCTTCTCGAAGGTGATGGACATTAGCGGGCCGCCCTGTTCATGAGATCACCCTGAAGCGGTTGAACGTCTCGACCATGACATCACGCGCGAGCGGCGCCGCCGCGGCACCGCCGGCGGTGCCGTGCTCCACGACCACGGCCACGGCATAAAGCGGGTTGTCGTGCGGGGCATAGCCCACGAACAGCGCGTGGGGCCGCCACTCACGCGGCAGGTTCTGCACGTTGAAGCCGCGCTCGCGCTGCTCACGCGTCACGCGGCGCACCTGGGTGGTGCCGGTCTTGCCCGACATCATGCCCAGATTGCCCGGCAGCTTGGCCAGTGAGGCAGTGCCGCCGGCCTCGTTCACCGCGGCCCACATCGCCTCTCGCTGCAGGCGCAGGTCACGGTCGGGAATGCCCAGGCTCGGCCAGTCCTCAGGGCGGCCGCCACGCACCGGCCGCCCGCCGATGCTGCGCGTCAGGTGCGGCTGCACGGCACGCCCGGTCGCCAGCCGCGCGGTCATGGTGCAGATCGCCAGGGGGGTGAACAGATAGAAGCCCTGGCCAATGCCGTGCACGATGGTGTCGCCGATGTTCCAGGCCTTGCCCTGGGCCTCACGCCATTCGCGGGTCGGCGCCAGGCCCCGGCGCACGCCGGGCAGGTCGATCTCCAGATCCACGCCCAGGCCGAAGCGCCGCGCCATGGCGGCGATGCGGTTGATGCCGACGCGCCGCGCGACCTCATAGAAATACACGTCGCAGCTGTTCTTGATGGCCGCGCGCATGTCGAGCGCGCCATGGCCCGACCGGTTCCAGCAATGGAAGCGGCTGTCGCCGAAATCCAGGTGCCCGGGGCAGGAGATGCGATCGCCCGGCCCGACCACCCGTGCCTCCAGCCCGGCCAGCCCCACCACCATCTTGAAGGTGGAGCCGGGCGCATAGAGCCCGTTGGTGGCCTTGTTGATCAGCGGCGTGGAGCGCCCGGCCGTCCATTGCCGCCACTGCGCGGCGGAAACGCCGGAATTGAAGATGTTGGGGTCGAAGGACGGGTTGCTGGCCATCGCCAGCAACTCCCCGTTGCGGGCGTTCATGATGACGACGGAAGTGCCGTCCTCGATCTTGCCGCGAACGGAACGCTGCAGCTCGGCATCGATGCTGATCTCGATGTCCTGCCCCGGCACGCCCTCGCGCCGGTCCAGCTCGCGGATGATGCGGCCGGTGGCGTTCACCTCTAGCTGCACGGAGCCCGCGCGGCCGCGCAGGATGTTCTCGTGGAAGCGCTCCACCCCCGCGCGGCCCACGCGGGCGCCCGGCAGCTGCAGGATCGGGTCGCTGCCCAGGTCGCGGTCGCTCGGGGGCGCCACATAGCCCACCATATGGGCCAGGTTCTCGCCCTCGGGGTACTGCCGGGTGGTGCCGACGTCGATCAGGATGCCAGGCAGATCGGGGGCGTTCACCTCGATATGCGCCATTTCCTCCCAGCTGAGGAATTCCCGCACGATGGTGGGCACGAAGCGCCGGCGGCGGCGCAGCTCGCGGTCCACGCGCGCGCGCTCATTGTCCGTCAGCGGAATGATGCGCGAGAAGGTTTCGAGCGTGGCGTGCACATCCGCCGTCTGCTCGGCCACCAGCAGGGCGCGCCAGTTCAGGCGGTTGCCCGCGACCAGCGCGCCGGTGCGGTCCGTGATGCGCCCGCGCGGCGCGCCGATCAGCCGGGCGGAGACGCGGTTCTCCTCAGCCAGGGTCGCGAAGCGGTTCCCCTCGACCACCTGCAGCTGATACAGGCGCGAGGCCAGGAAGCCGAACAGCCCCAGCTGCACCGCGCCATACATGATGGCGCGGCGGGTGAAGACGGTCCGGCGGATCTCCTCGTCGCGCTTGACCCCCCGCATGGAGCCCGGCACGGCGCGGTCCTTCTGCTTGCGGCTGAAGGGATTGAGCCTCATTCGAAACGTTCCATGGCCTTGTGCATCGCCGTGAAGCCAAGGGCCAATATCGGGTACAGGCCGGTGGAAACCAGGGTCTCATACATGATGAAACGCGGGGTCAGCAGCCTGAAATATCCGATGCTGTTGGCCAGCCACGACAGGGCGAAGCACCCCAGCGCGACCAGCGAATAGAGCACCGCGATGATGTAGAAGTTCTGCTTCTGCAAGGCGCTGCGCATGCGGAACACCACCGCATAGGTGATGATGAGGCACAGCGTGATGGCCCCGAAATTGGGCGACACCAGCAGGTCCAGCAGCAGCCCCAGCAGGAACACCGCCAGCGGCGGCATCGCGGTGGGGCGGAAGATGGTCCAGAAGAACACCGCCGGCAGCACCACCGGCAGGGCCAGGCTCGGCCCCTGGTCCTGCGTCGTCACCGCGATCGCCAGCAGCGCCGTGACGAACAGCGGCAGCGAATTGCGCATGACATTGTCGAGTGAACGGAGAAAGCCGGAGGGAGGCTCGACCTTCCCCGGCTTGGGGCGCTTCATCTGCGGCCCGGGCGTGGCTCAGGCCGGGCCACGGCTTCCGGCGGCAGGATGCCCTGCAGGCCGAAGTCGAACAGGCGCACCACGTCCAGCCGGTCCAGCCGGGCGAAGAGTTCCACTTCCGGAACGCCGCCCTCGGTCCAGCGGACGATGCCCACCGGCAGGCCGGCCGGATAGGCGGAGGCCTCGGAGCTGGTCACCACCCGGTCGCCGTCGCGCGGCACCTGGCCTTCGGGCCAGTGCTGCAGGCGGGGCCTGGCGGAGTTGTTGCCCACCATGATGGCGCGCGCCCGCGTGCCCTCGAAGGTGACGGGGATGCGGCTGTTGATGTCCGTGGCCAGCAGCACGCGGGCGGAGCGGCTGCCCACCTCGGTCACGCGGCCGACGAAGCCGCGCTCATCCAGCGCGATCTGGCCCTTGCGCACCGGGGCGCGGGGGCCGGTGGCCAGCAGCACGGCACGGGCATAGGTGCCGCCGCCGTCAGCCACCACGCGGGCGGTGAAGAAGCTGGGCGCGGGTTCGGGCACCCAGGCCAGCTGGCGGCGCAGCAGGGAGTTCTCGGCCTCCAGCGCCAGGGCGGTGTCCTGCCAGCGGCGCAGATGGTCGTTCTCGGTGCGCAGGCGCTCGTTCTCGGCGCGCATGTTCCACAGCGTGCGCACCTCGGTCACGGCGTCGGACGCGGCGGAGACGGGGCGCTGCAGCACGGACCAGATGGGGGTCACCACATCCGTCACCATGGTGCGCATGCGTTCCACCAGCAGGGCGTCCGCCTTGCCCAGCAGCATCACGCCGAAGGCCATGGCGATGAGGACCGGCAAGGACAGCCGACCCAGCGCCTGACGCAATGGGATGCTCAACCGGATCAATGCCAGGTCCCTTCAACCCTGTTTCTGGAAGCCTCGGCCCCCATTAATACATGGAGGACAGCACCTGTCGAAGCCGTTTCAGCTCCTCGAGCGCACGACCGGTGCCCAGGGCCACGCAGTTCAGCGGCTCTTCCGCCACCACGACAGGCAGGCCTGTCGCATCGCGCAGCACTTCGTCCAGCCGGTGCAGCAGGGCGCCGCCGCCGGTCAGCACGATGCCCTTGTCCACGATATCGGCCGCGAGCTCGGGCGGCGTGTTCTCCAGCGCGACCTTCACGGCCTCGACGATCTGGGTCACGGGCTCATTCAGCGCGATCGCGATCTCACGCTGGCTGACCACCACCTCACGCGGGACGCCGTTCATCAGGTCACGGCCCTTCACCTCGGTCAGGATGCCGTCGCTGTCGTCGTCCGGGGGGGCCGCCGCGCCGATCTCCATCTTGATGCGCTCGGCGCTGCTCTCACCGATCAGCAGGTTATGGGTGCGGCGGATGTAGCTGATCACCGCCTCGTCCATCTTGTCGCCGCCCACGCGCACGGAGCGCGCATAGACGATGCCGCCGAGCGAGATCACGGCCACCTCGGTCGTGCCGCCGCCGATGTCCACCACCATGGAGCCGGAGGGCTCCGTCACGGGCAGGCCCGCGCCGATGGCGGCCGCCATCGGTTCCTCGATCAGCAGCACCTTGCGGGCGCCGGCGCTCTCGGCGCTTTCCTGGATCGCGCGGCGCTCGACGGCGGTGGAGCCGGAGGGCACGCAGACGATGATCATGGGCGAGGCGAAGCCGCGGCGGTTATGCACCTTGCGGATGAAGTGCTTGATCATCTCCTCCGCCACCTCGAAGTCGGCGATCACGCCGTCGCGCATCGGGCGGATGGCCGCGATGTTGCCGGGGGTACGGCCCAGCATCATCTTGGCTTCCTCGCCCACCGCCAGCACCTGCTTGCGGCCGCGATTGTCGGAGATGGCAACCACCGAAGGCTCGTTGAGCACGATGCCGCGGCCCTTCACATAGACCAGCGTGTTTGCCGTGCCGAGATCGATGGCCATGTCGGCCGAGAGGAAGCCGAACAGGCGAGACAGCATGCGAAAACCCTTCCGGCCCGGGGCCTGAGGTGAAAAGGACGGGGCTAGCGGGCGTAGCTAGCCCCATGTGGGCGCGGGCTCAAGGGCCATACCGGTGCGTGCGGCGCAGTGCTGCCCCCGCAAGTGCCGCTTGCCCGTCCAACCGGGGCATGCCAAGCGGCCCAGGTGAGCACTCTCATGAGCAGATTCCTGAGCCCCACCCTTTCCCTGGCCTGCTTCCTGGCCATCGCCCCGGTGCTGGCGGTGTTCCAGTTCCGCGGCATCGCGCCGCTGGGCACGGCCGCGCTGCTGGCCATGGCGCTGGGTGGGCTGGTGGCCGGGCGGGGCCTTCGCCTGCCGGCCGCGGCCTGGGCGGGGCTCGCGCTGTGCGGCTGGGGGCTGTTGAGCGCGCTATGGGCCGTGGACCCGGGCCGCAGCGCCTTCGAGGGCGCGCGGATCGGCGCGCTGGTGCTGCTGGGCGGGTTGGCCGCAGCCGCGCTCGGCACCGGGGCCGACACCCCCCGCCCCGTGCTCCGCTGGCTGACGCTGGGCCTGGTGGCGGGCGCCATCCTGACCTTCGCGGACCAGACGAGCTTCCACACGCTGCGTGCCTTCGTGCGCGGCCTGCAGCATTGGGACGTGACGCTGGGCTTCGGCCTGAAGCCCTCGGCCTCCGTGCTGGCGGTGCTGCTGCCGCTGGCGGCCTTCGTGCAGCCGGGGTTGCGGCGCAAGGTCGCGCTGGCGCTGATCGTGCTGGCCACGGTGTTCAGCATGTCCGCCCAGGCCGCCAAGATCGGCGTGCTGGCGGGGCTGGCCGGCAGCATCGCCTTCGCGCTGCTGGGGCCGCGCCTGCTGCGGGTGGCGGTGCCGCTGGTCGTGGCGCTGGTGCTGCTGCTTCCCTGGGCATTGGGGGCGGTGCTGGCCACCGGGCCGGACGTGAACTGGATGCAGGGCAGCGCCGCCCATCGGGTGCTGATCTGGGATTTCGCCATCCAGCGCATCATGGAAAGCCCCATCCTGGGCTGGGGCATGGAATCGGCCCGGGCCATTCCGGGCGGCGAGCTTCAGGTCTCCGCCGAGCAGTTGGCGAAGTTCCACCTGCAGCCTCAGGCCACCTGGTTCGCCGATGTGCGGGCCCAGCGCCTGCCGCTGCATACCCACAACTTCATCATCCAGATCTGGCTGGAGCTGGGGGCCGTGGGCGCGCTGCTGACGGCAGCCATGCTGGCGCTGCTGCTGCGCGCGGCCGACAATCCCGGCCGGTTCGGGGCCTTCTGCGCGGCCTTCGCGGTGGGCTGCCTCAGCTATGGCGTGTGGCAGGGCTGGTGGGTGGCGATGCTGGTGATGCTGGCGGTCACGGCCCGCGTGGTGCGGACGGGCGCAGGGGCGCCATCCCCGTCCAGGACCTGATCGGACGGGGCGATTTCGCCCGGCGCACCTCCTGGCGCCATTCCATCGGCATTTGCCCTCCATGCGGGCGCGATCCGTGAAAAGGCAGCAACCTCCTCGCAATTTGGTGTGGTTTTCCGCGCGAAGCCTCCTGTAGCGTTCCTGCCCGAAGCGGGCTGCGGCCACGCGCTGGGAGAGTTGGCATGATGGAAGACGACCTGCGGCAGATGATCGGCCGCGTGCAGCGGGGCACGCTCTCGCGACGGGGTTTCGTGAAGCGCATGGCGGCCCTGGGCATCACCGCCCCCATGGCGACGCAGCTGCTGGCCATCACGGGCGCAGCACCCGCCGCCGCCCAGTCCGGCTCGGTTCCCGCCTATGCGCCCTCTCGCCGCGGCGGCGGCGGCGCGCTGAAGATCCTGTATTGGCAGGCCGCCACCCTGCTGAACCCGCATTTCGGGTCCGGCACCACCAACAACGACGCCAGCCGCGTGTTCTATGAACCCCTGGCCGGCTGGGCCACCGACGGCACGCTGTTCCCGATCCTGGCGGCCGAGATCCCTTCCACCGACAATGGCGGCATCTCGGCAGACGGCCGCACCATCACCTGGAAGCTGAAGCGCGGCGTGAAGTGGCATGACGGGGTGGAGTTCTCCGCCGACGACGTCGTGTTCAACTGGGAATACGCGAAGAACCCGGCCACCGCCGCCGTCACCTCCGGCTCCTACCGCGACGTGAATGTCGTGAAGGTGGACGACTACACGGTGCGGGTGGAATTCGCCCAGCCCTCGCCCTTCTGGGCCGATGCCTTCGTGGCTGCCGCCGGGCAGATGATCCCGAAGCATCTGTTCAAGGATTTCGTGGGCGCCAATGCGCGCGACGCCCCCACCAACCTGCGCCCGGTGGGCACCGGCGCCTACAAGTTCGTCTCCTTCGCGCCGGGCGACAATCTGCGCGCGGAGCTGAACCCGAACTACCACCGGGAGAACCGGCCCTATTTCGACACGCTGGAGATCAAGGGCGGCGGTGACGCGGCCTCGGCGGCGCGCGCGGTGCTGCAGACCGGCGACTATGACTATGCCTGGTCGCTGCAGGTGGAGGACGCGATCCTCAAGCGCCTGGAGGAAGCCGGCAAGGGCCGCGTGAACATCGTCGATGGCGGCAGCATCGAGTTCGTGCAGCTCAACACCACCGACCCGAACCGGGAGGTGGACGGCGAGCGTTCCTCGATCAAGACCGAGCACCCGGCCTTCCGCGACCCGGCCGTGCGCCAGGCCATGGCCCTGCTGATCGACCGCGGCGCGCTGGAGCAGCACATCTATGGCCGCGGCGGCCCCGCCACCGCCAATTTCCTGAACAACCCCCCGCGCTTCGTCTCGCCCAACACGCGCTGGGAGTTCAGCATCCAGAAGGCAAATGAGATCCTGGACCGCGCCGGCTGGGCGCGCGGGCGCGACGGCATCCGCGCCAAGGACAATGTGCGGCTGAAATTCGTGTTCCAGACCTCGGTCAACGCGCCGCGCCAGCGCACCCAGGCCATCTACAAGCAGGCCGCCCAGCGCGCCGGCATCGACCTGGAGCTGAAGTCCGTCACGGCCTCGGTGTTCTTCTCCTCGGATGTCGCGAACCCCGACACCTATGTGAAGCTGTTCGCCGACATGCAGATGTACACGACCACCATGCCGCAGGCCGACCCCGAGCGGTTCATGAACCAGTACACCTCGTGGGAATGCTCGACCAAGGCGAACAACTGGCAGGGGCGCAACATCGTGCGCTTCCGCAGCGAGGAATACGACGCGCTGTTCCGCCAGGCCCAGGGTGAGCTGGACCCGGTGAAACGCGCCAGCCTGTTCATCCGCATGAACGACATGGTGGTGAACAGCAACTACATCATCCCGCTGGTGAAGCGGCCCACCGTCAGTGCCAGCCTGAACAACCTGAACCCGGTGCTCAGCGCCTGGGACGGCACGATCTGGCTGCTGGGCGACTGGTACCGCACGACCTGAGCGCAGCGTGCTCCAGTACCTCACCCGCCGCCTGCTGATCGCGATCCCGAGCCTGCTCGGGATCAGCGTGATCCTGTTCACCATCCTCGCCCTGGCCCCGGGCGACCCGTTCGAGGAGCTGGCGACCAACCCCGCCATCCCGCCCGATGTGCGCGCCCATCTGCGCGCGAGCCTCGGCATGGATGACCCGGTGCACCTGCGCTACTTCGCGTGGCTCACCTCCATGCTGCATGGCGAATGGGGTTTCTCCTTCGTCAGCCGCATTCCGGTGGACCAGCTGATCCTGCAGCGCCTGCCGACCACCATCGCGGTGATCGGCACCTCGCAGATCGTCGCACTCTGCATCGCGCTGCCGGTGGGGGTGTTCGCCGCCACCCGGCCCTATTCCCTGTTCGACCAGATCGCGAACACGCTGGCCTTCATCGGTTTCTCGCTGCCCACCTTCTTCACGGGGCTGCTGATGATCCTCCTGTTCTCGATCCACCTCGGCTGGCTGCCCTTCGTGTTCCGCACCAGCATTGACGCCACGGGCTGGCGCTGGTGGTGGGAAATGGCGCGGCAGTCGATCATGCCCATCATGGTGCTGGGCCTGTTTCAGGGCGCGGCCTGGACCCGCTACGTGCGCTCCGCCGTGCTGGACGTGATCCGGCTGGATCATGTGACCACGGCGCGCGCCAAGGGCATTTCCGAGGGAAGCGTCACGCTGAAGCATGTGGTGCGCAACGCGATGATCCCGGTGGTCACGCTGGTCGCGCTCCAGATGCCCGCCGTGTTCGGCGGCGCCATCGTGACGGAACAGATCTTCCGCGTGCCCGGGGTGGGGTCGCTGCTGATCACCGCCATCCTGGCCAATGATACCCCCGTGATCATGGGCGTGACCTTCGTGTTCGCCTGCCTGGTCGTCTTCTTCAATCTCGTGGCGGATATTCTGTATGGCTGGCTCGATCCCCGCATCAGCTTCCGCTGAACCCGTTCGCCGCCCGCATGTCGGGCCGTGGAAGGAAGCGTGGCGGCGGTTCCGCAAGCACCGGCTGGCGGTGGTCAGCGCCGCGGTGCTGCTGCTGCTGATCCTCGGCGTGCTGCTGGGGCCCCTGTTCTGGACCCTGCCGATCGACGAGATCGACTTCGCGGCGACGCTGCAGGGGCCGACCCTGGCGCACCCGCTGGGCACCGACGACCTGGGCCAGGACCTGCTGGCGCGGGTGCTCTATGGCGGGCGTATCTCGCTGGCGGTGGGCTTCACGGCCATGCTGGTGGCCGTCGGCCTCGGCATCCTGGTCGGCAGCACCGCCGGCATGGCGGGCGGGCGCACCGATGCGGGGCTGATGTGGCTGACGGACCTGTTCCTGTCCCTGCCGCAGCTGCCGCTGCTGCTGCTCATCATCTATCTGTTCCGCGCCAGCCTGACGGAGGTCGTGGGCACCGAGCTCGGCGTGTTCATCCTGGTCGTCTCGGTGATCGGAGCGTTCAACTGGATGCCGGTGGCGCGCCTGGTGCGCGCCCAGTTCCTGTCCCTGCGGGAGAAGGAATTCGTCGAGGCCGCCCGCGCGCTCGGGGCTTCACGCCGGCGCCTCGTGCTGCGCCACATCCTGCCCAATGCGCTGGGGCCGGTCATCGTCGCCGCCACCATCGACATCGCGGCCGCCATCATCGCGGAGAGCACCCTGTCCTTCCTCGGCCTGGGCTTCCCGCCCGACATCCCCACCTGGGGCCGCCTGCTGTTCGATGCGAAGGACAATCTGGACTTCGCCCCGCATTGGGCGCTGGCCCCCGGCATCGCGATCTTCCTGACGGTCGTGTCCATCAACTTCGTGGGCGACGGCCTGCGCGACGCCCTGGACCCGAGGCGCGTGCTGTGACCCGGCTGCTCGAGATCAGCGGCCTCAAGGTGCATTTCCGCACCGATGACGGCTGGGTGCGCGCCGTGGACGGCGTGGATATCGGCGTGGACCGGGGCGAGACGGTCTGCATCGTGGGCGAGTCCGGCTGCGGCAAGACGGTCACGGCCAAGACGGTGCTGAAGCTGATCGACATGCCCCCGGGCAGGATCGTGGACGGTTCCATCATGTGGCAGGGGCGCGACCTGGTGCCGCTGGCCCCCGCCCAGATGCGCGGCATCCGCGCCAAGGAGATCGGCTTCATCTTCCAGGAGCCGATGACCAGCCTGAACCCGGTCTATACCGTGGGCGACCAGATCGCGGAGACGGTGCGCGAGCATGAGGGCCTTTCCCGCCGCGCCGCCATGGACCGCGCGGCCGAGATGCTGTCGCTGGTTAACATCCCGAACCCCACCAAGCGGGTGCATGACTATCCGCACCAGTTCTCGGGCGGCATGCGGCAGCGGGTGATGATCGCCATGGCGCTGTCCTGCAACCCGAAGCTGGTGATCGCGGACGAGCCCACCACGGCGCTGGACGTGACCATCCAGGCCCAGATCCTGGATCTGCTGGAGGAGATGAAGGAGCGCCTCGGCATGGCGGTGCTGCTCATCACCCACGCGATGGGGGTGGTGGCGGAAAACGCCCAGCGGGTGATCGTGATGTATGCCGGCAAGGTGGTGGAGGAAGCGCCGGTCGGGCCGTTGTTCGCACGGCCCCGGCACCCCTATACCCAGGGCCTCATCCGCTCCATCCCGCGCCTGGACCTCGCGGCCACCAGCCATCAGCGGCTGGAGGCGATACCGGGCAGCGTGCCTTCCCTGCTGCACCCGCCGGTGGGCTGCCGCTTCGCCGCGCGCTGCCGCCACGCCACCCCGGAATGCGTGGCCACCGAGCCCCCGCTGCGGGAGATCGACCCCGGCCACAAGGTCGCCTGCCACCACGCCGAAAGCCTCGCCGCATGAGCAGCGCCCCCCTGTTGCAGGTCGAGAACCTGGTGAAGCGCTTCGCGGTGAAGGGCGGCATCCTGCGCCGCACGGTGGCCGAGGTGCACGCGGTCTCGGGCGTGTCCTTCGACCTCGCGCCCGGCGAGACGCTGGGTCTGGTGGGGGAATCCGGCTGCGGGAAGTCCACCACCGGCCGGCTGATCCTCCGGCTGATCGAGCCCACCTCCGGCAAGGTCGCGTTCGAGGGGCAGGACATCACCGGCTACACCGAACAGCAGATGATCGCGCTGCGGCGCGACATGCAGATCATCTTCCAGGACCCCTTCGCCTCCTTGAACCCGCGCATGACGGTGGCCGCCATCATCGCGGAGGCGCTGATCATCCATGGCCTGGCCAAGACCGCGCGTGAGCGCGAGGAACGGGTGGTGGAGCTGCTGGAAACCGTGGGGCTGAACGCGGATCACATGCGGCGCTTCCCGCATGAGTTCTCGGGCGGGCAGCGGCAGCGCATCGGCATCGCCCGCGCGCTGGCCGTTTCCCCCAAGCTGGTGATCTGCGACGAGCCGGTCTCGGCGCTGGATGTCTCGATCCAGGCGCAGGTGGTGAACCTGCTGGAGGATCTGCAGGATAAGTTCGGCCTCACCTTCCTGTTCATCGCCCATGACCTGTCGGTGGTGGAGCACATCAGCGACCGGGTGGCGGTGATGTATCTGGGCCGGATCGTGGAGATCGCGAGCGCGCGGGAGCTGTATACCAACCCGCTGCACCCCTATACCGAGGCGCTGCTCTCGGCCGTGCCCATCCCGGACCCCACGATGAAGCGCCAGCGCATCCGGCTGAAAGGTGAGCTGCCGAGCCCGCTGAACCCGCCCAGCGGCTGCCATTTCCACACCCGCTGCCCGATCGCGGACCAGGGGCTGTGCCGGGAGGTGGCGCCGCCGCTGCGTGAAACTGCCGGCGGGCATATGGTGGCGTGTCACAAGCGAGGGTAGTGTCAGACCAGAATCTTCTTTTTCTGAAGAAAAAGAAGCAAAAAGACTTTCTGAATTTGAAGCAACCACAAGTGAAAAAAGTTTTTTGGTTCTTTTTTACAAAAAAGAACATCACTTCCATGCTGCCCAGGCCGGCAGCCACCTTGCCAGGGCAACACACATGCTGACGGCCTTTCTCGCCGTATTTCCGATCTTCGCGCTGATGGGCGCGGGCTTCATGGCCGGGCGGCTGAACTGGATGGGCCCGGCCGCGAGCGCCGAGCTGAACCGCTTCGTCATCTGGCTGGGCCTGCCGGCGCTGATGTTCCTGGTGATCGCGGAGGCCGATTGGGCGCGCCTGTGGCGGCCGGGCTTCGTCGCGGCCTATGCGCTGGGCAGTTGCCTAGTGATGCTGGCGGTCGCGGTCTGGGGCCGCCGGCGGGGGCAGAGCCTGACCGATGCCTCCCTGCTGGGGCTGAACGCCTGCTATGCCAATGTGGGCTACATGGGGTTCCCGCTGGCGGGCAACGTGTTCGGGCGCGAGAGCCTGGGCCTGGTGTCCATGACCGCGATCATCACGGTCGGGCTGCTGTTCGCGCTGGGCATCATCATGATGGAGGTGGGGCGCCAGAAGGCCGCGCATCCGCTGAAGCTGGCCGGCCGGGTCATGGCATCCGTCATGCGCAGCCCGATGGTGCTGTCGCCGCTGGCGGGCGGGCTGTGGGCGGCGCTGGGCGTGCCCCTGCCGGCGGCCATATCCTCGACCCTGCACATGCTGGCGGCCGCCGCCAGCCCCTGCGCGCTGGTGGCGATGGGGCTGTTCTTCGCGGAACAGGGGCGGGCCGACCGCGCACCCGCGGCCGGTCTGCCGCTGGGTGCCATCGCCATCAAGCTGTTCGGCCATCCGACGCTGGTGGGGCTGCTGGCCTGGGGCGCCTTCGGGCAGAACCTGTTCGCCACCGGCGTGGCGGTGCTGTGCGCCGCCCTGCCGACAGGCACCGGCGCCTTCATGCTGGCCGGCAACTACCGCGCGGATGTGCGCGGCACCTCGGTGTTCATCCTGGTCAGCACCGCGCTGTCGGTGCTGACTCTGGCCGGGCTGATCGCCGGGCTGGATGCGATGGGGCTGCGGCCTTAGCGGCAGACCCGGCGCTGCACGGTGCGCACGCGCCAGTGGCCCCAGCGGTCACGGAAGCGCACCTGGCGCGTCTGCACCCAGCAGCGCGGGCCGCGGCGGCGCGGCGGGCCGCCGTAGTACTGCGCCAGCTCGATATCGCCTTCCTCGGCCATCTCGTTCTGCAGCACCGCGTTCTCGGGCAGCAGTTCCTGCGGCTCGGCCGGGCCCGCGGGCAGGGCCGGCGACGGGGTCCGGGGGGCGGCCTCCGCGCTGCTCAGGGCGGCGGTGGCCATGGCGGCTGTGCCGGCAAGACCCAGGAAGAACAGGCGACGGCGTTCCATCTTGTACCTCATCGTTTGGATGCCCCGTTTGGATGCCCCCGGGGGGGGGCGGGGCCTGTCGTGACAACGTTCCCTGTTTCCGGATGGTTGCGCCGGATCGCACAGCCAGTTCGCCCCGTGAAAGCGGCGGTTTGAAGGCGATCCGTAACGATTGAAAAATCATCCTCGGCATCATTGAAAGCGTCTCAAATATAGTTTCTGCTCTCCTCACAAACGAATCGTGGTCATGGGCAATATCTGCCGCCCCTCATGAATGACGCGCCACCGCGCGACCGGAGAGATTTTGCGCATCGCATCAGTCCTGCGCCGCCTGGCGCCGCTGTTCCTGCTGGCCACGATGCTGCCGGCCTGCGCCACCATCGTCAGTGGCACGTCCAACATCTCCGTCGCGACGGAACCGCCCGGGGCGACCTGCGCGCTGGAACGAAGGGGTGAGGTCGTGGGCGGTATCGCCAGCACCCCCAGCATGGTGCGCGTGCCCCGCTCCATGCGGGACATGACGCTGCGCTGCAATCACCAGGCCTATGGCCAGGGCACGACGACCGTGCCCTCGGGCATCAACCCGATGATCATCGGCAATGTGCTGGTGGGCGGGCTGGTCGGGCTGGCCGTCGATGCCTCGACCGGTGCGATGGGCCGCTATCCGGAGGAAGTCTCGCTGACGTTGCAGCCCGACCCGCGCCTGGCCGGGGCGGGTGCCACGGACGACACCGCCCTGCTGCGCCGCGTGATGAATGAGCGCATCGCCGCCAGCCGCTTCATCTGCCCGCGCACGGGCCGTTCCCGCAGCGACTGCGCGGCCGAGGTCGAGAACCAGGAGCGGGAGCGCAACAGCCTGGGCGCGGCGCCGCGTCCCGCCGGGCCGGTCCCTGTGGGCACCTACTATCTTCAGCCCGTCACGCCGGGGATGTTCGGCAGCTAGCTTCCCGAACCCCTGGCTTCCTGCAAGATTACCGGCAGCGGGAAGCACCAGGGGAAGCGCGCAGATGGCCGACACCTTCGACTACATCATCATCGGCTCCGGCGCGGCGGGTTCCGTGCTGGCGGACCGCCTGAGCGAGGACGGCACCGCCAGCGTCTGCGTGCTGGAGGCCGGGCCGAAGGACACCAACCCCTGGATCCACATCCCCGCCGGCTTCACCAAGACCCTGAGCAACCCCGCCGTGTCCTGGCAGTTCAGCACCGAGCCCACGGAGATGACCGGCGGCCGCCGCATCCCCACCATCCAGGGCAAGGTGATGGGCGGCGGCACCTCCATCAACGGCATGATCTACAACCGCGGCCAGCCCGATGACCTGAACGGCTGGGCGCAGCGCGGCAACCGCAACTGGGGCTATGCCGACTGCCTGCCCTACTACAAGCGCAGCGAGAAGCGCGTCGGTGTCTCCGACGACACGCGCGGCAAGAACGAGGGCGGGATGCCCGTGACGGACATGGACTGGTTCCACCCGATCTCGGAGGCCTTCATCGAGGGCTGCCTCGCCTCCGGCCTGCCGCGCACGAAGGACTACAACAACGGCGACCAGTACGGCGTGGGCTACTTCCAGCGCATCATCGCGGGCAACCGCCGGCGCTCCGCCGCGCGGTCGCGCCTGGCGCCCGCCATGAAGCGCCCCAACACCGAGGTGCGCGTCAACGCCCGCGCCAGCCAGCTGGTGTTCGAGGGCAAGCGTTGCGTCGGCGTGCGCTATCAGACGCAGCAGGGTGCCGACCCCATCGAGATCCGCGCGAACCGTGAGGTCATCCTGTCCTGCGGGACGCCCAACACGGCGCGGCTGCTGCAGGTCTCGGGCATCGGCCCGGCCTGGCTGCTGGAGAAGCTGGGCGTGGCGCCGGTGCATGTCATGCCCGGCGTCGGCGAGAACTTCCGCGACCACTATGCCTCGCGCTTCGTGATGCGCGCCAAGCCCGGCGTGATCACGCTGAACGAGCTGGCCAAGGGCTGGCGGCTGGGGCTGGAGCTGGCGAAATGGGCGGCGGGCAAGCCCTCCATCCTGGCCACTGCCGTCAGCCATGTTCACCTGTTCCTCAAAAGCTTCGAGGGGCTGGACCAGCCCGACATCCAGGGCGTTCTGACGCCCGGCAGCTACAAGCCCGGCAAGACCTATATCCTGGACGATTATCCCGGCGTCTCGGCCGGCACCTGGCAGCACCGGCCGGAATCCAGCGGCTATGTGCGCGCCCGCAGCGCCAGCGTGTGGGAAGACCCGGAGCTGCAGCCCAACTACCTGTCCGTGGACACCGACCGCCAGGTGCACCTGGCCGGGCTGAAGCAGATGCGCAAGCTGCTGAACACGCCGCAGATGTCGCGCTTCCTGGAAGGCGAGATCCTGCCCGGCCCCCAGGTGCGGACCGACGATGAGCTGCTGGATTTCGCGCGCCAGAACGGCACCACCACCTATCACCTGATCGGGTCCGCCAAGATGGGCCCGGCGACCGACCCGATGGCCGTAGTGGACGACAACCTGCGCATCCATGGGCTGGACGGCATCCGCGTGGTCGATGCCTCCATCATGCCGACCATGACCAGCGCCAACACCATGGCGACCACGCTGATGATCGCGGAAAAGGCGTCGGACATGATCCGCGGCAAGGCGGCGCTGGCGGCCTAGGGCCTGCGGCCACCCGGGTTGGACAGGCGCGCGGCCAGGAAATCCGCCAGCGCCTGCACCTTGGCGGGGCGGTTGCGCGCGGTGGGCGTGACGAAATACAGCCCCCCCGGCGTGATGCTCCATTCCGGCAGCACCACCTCAAGCCGGCCGGCCGCCAGATGCTCGGCCGCGATGAATTCCGGCAGCTCCGCCAGGCCCATGCCCTCCAGCAGCGTCGGCAGCAGCGCGTCCACATTCGTGACCCGCAGCGGGCCTGACGGCGCGATGGCCACCGTCTCGCCCGCCGGGCCTGTGAAGCGCCACACATCGCCGCGCGCCCGATAGGCATAGCCCAGCCCATGATGGGCCGTGAGTTCACCGGGATGCTGCGGCCGGCCATAGCGCGCCAGATAGGCCGGCGCGGCCACGATCATGCGCCGCATCGGGCACAGACGCCGCGCCACCAGCGAGGATTCCTCCAGCACAGCGATGCGCAGCGCGGCGTCGAAGCCCTCTCCGATCAGGTCCACGCTGGCGTCGCTCAGATGCAGGTCGATGTTGATATCCGGATAGGCGCGGAAGAAGTCGGGCAGCAGCGGCGCCACCCAGCGCAGCCCGAAGGACATGGGCACCGCCAGGCGCACGGTGCCGCGCGGGCGGCTGGCCAGTTCCCGCGCGCTGCTCTCGGCCTCCTCCGCCTCCCACAACACGCGGGCCGCGCGCTCCGCCACGCCCCGGCCCAGATCCGTCAGGGCGAGCCTGCGTGAGCTGCGGTTGAACAGCCGCCCGCCCAGCTTCTCCTCCAGCCGCGCCACCGCGCGGGACACGGTGGCGACGGACACGCCCAGGCTGCGGGCCGCCCCGGCATAGGAGCGTTCGTCCGCCACCCGCGCGACCATGGCCAGCGCCTCGAAATCCGGCAGTCCCAACATCGACATTCCTGCAACGATGGATTTCCATCCTTTCTATTTTGAAATCACCGGCCTGACCACATTCTCCGCCCATCGACATTGAACGGAGATTTTTCCCATGGTTCGCAAACTTGAAGGCAAGGTCGCAGTGGTCACCGGCGGCACCAGCGGCATCGGCCTGGCCACCGCCCGGCGCTTCGCGGCCGAAGGCGCGCGCGTCTTCGTCACCGGCCGCCGCCAGGCGGAGCTGGACGCGGCGGTGGCCTCCATCGGCCCCAACGCCACCGGCATCCAGGCCGACTCCACCCGCTCCGAAGACCTGAACCGCCTGTATGAGCGCGTGAAGGCAGAGGCCGGGCGCATCGACGTGCTGTTCGCCAATGCCGGCGGCGGCACCATGCTGCCGCTCGGCGCCATCACCGAGGAACAGTACGAGGACACCTTCGGCCGCAACGTGAAGGCCGTGATCTTCACCGTGCAGAAGGCCCTGCCGCTGCTGGTGGACGGCGCCTCCATCATCCTCACCGGCTCCACGGCGGGTACGGTCGGCACGGCAGCTTTCAGTCTCTACAGCGCCTCCAAGGCGGCGGTGCGCAATCTGGCCCGCAGCTGGACGCTGGACCTGAAGGCGCGCGGCATCCGGGTGAACGTCATCAGCCCGGGCCCCATCCGCACGGCGGGGCTGGTCGAACTGGCGGGCGACGACAAGGCGCAGCAGCAGGGGCTGCTGGACTATATGGCCAGCCAGGTGCCGCTGGGGCGGGTGGGTGAGGCGGAGGAGATCGCGGCCGCCGTGCTGTTCCTCGCCTCGGCCGAGAGCAGCTTCGTCGCGGGCGCCGAGCTGTTCGCCGATGGCGGCCTGGCGCAGGTCTGACATGGGCACCCCGATCGCCAGCCTGCTGACGCGCAACCTGCACGAGGTGTTCGGCGAAGCCGACGCCCCGCGCCGGCGGGCCGCCATCGCCGCGCTGTTCACCGAGGATGCGCGGTTCCTGGACCATGACGCGGCGCGCATGGGCCACGCCGCGCTGGACCAGGCCGTCACGGAGCTCCAGGCCCGGTTTCCGGGATGGGTGTTCCGCGAACGGGATACGCCCCGGGTAGTGGGCGAGGCAGGGCTGCTTGCCTGGGCCTACGGCCCGCCGGGCGAGGCCCCGCGCGTCACCGGCCAGGACGTGATCCTGACCCGCGACGGCCGGATCCAGCAGCTCCTGGTGTTCCTGGACCCGCCGCAGGGCTGAAAGCGACGCGCCGCGCAGCCCTGCGCGGCGCGCGCCCCGATTGACACGACCGGTCGGTAGGGGCTTCCTGGCGGCAGGAACGCTCCAGGGAACACCCACCATGAAACGCGCATTGCTCGCGGCCGCCTGCGGCCTGTCTATTCTTGCCCACAGCGCGCAAACGCATGCGCAAAATGCCGTGACGATGATCGTCAACTTCTCCGCCGGCGGGTCCACCGACCTGATGGCGCGCATCATCCAGCCGGAATTCGCCGCCGCCCTCGGCACCACCATGGTCATCAAGAACACGTCCGGTGCGAACGGCACGGTGGGCGCGATGGAAATGACCCGCGCAGCCCGCGACGGCAACACCATCCTGATGACGCCGGGCGGATCGCTGGTGCTGACGCCTCATACCCGCGGCGCGCCCTTCCGCAACGCGGATTTCGCGCCGGTCTGCCAGGTGGTGAACGCGCCGATCATCATGCTGACCACGCAGGAAAGCGGCATCCGCACCCTGAATGATGTGCTGGCCCGCGCCCGCGCCGAACGCGGCGCCTTCGCCCTGGCCAATACCGGCCCGGGCAGCACGCCGCATATCAGCTCCATCTCGCTGGAGCGCCTGACCGGCGTGGAGTTCAACCACATCCCGTTCCGCGGGTCGGGCGATGTGGT
This sequence comes from Rhodovarius crocodyli, assembly GCF_004005855.1. Classification (GTDB taxonomy): domain Bacteria; phylum Pseudomonadota; class Alphaproteobacteria; order Acetobacterales; family Acetobacteraceae; genus Rhodovarius; species Rhodovarius crocodyli. Next base: position 306,397 of record NZ_SACL01000003.1, on the reverse strand, counting down.
GCAGGCGCTGGCGGCGGGGCAGATCCAGCTGTTCACCGACCAGGCCTCGCTGATCCAGCAGTACAACTACCACCCGATCGCGGTGTATGCGGAACGCCGTATGGCCGAATTCCCCAACACCCCCACGATGCGGGAACTGGGCTATGACCTGTCCTTCTCCATCTGGTCGGGCTTCTACGCCCCGGCCGGCACGCCGGAGCCCATCCTGGACCGGCTGGACGCGGCCTGCGCTCGCATGGTGCAGAGCCGGGCGGTGGTCGACGGGCTGGGCCGGCTGAACATGCCCATCGAGTACCGGAATCGCGCGGATTTCACCGCCTTCCACAACGCGGAATATGCGCGGTATGAGCAGATGGTCAGGCAGTTCAATCTGCGGGTGAACTGATGAAGGCGGCGCGCCTGTTCAGATAAAGGTCCGGCACGCAGCAAGGCGGGCCGGTCCATCCGGATCATGCGAAGGCAGGATGATCGTCGGCGTCGACGATGCGTATTCGGTAATCCGGCGCAGGGTGTCCTTGGCAGTTTCCGGGTCGAAGGTTACGCCATCGGCCTTGCCCGCGCGGAGGATGCTCTCGGCGTAAGTCGCATCCGCGGCGATGAAGATAGACAGCTCCTCCTGGCGTATCAGGACGGACACATGCCCGTTGACATGGCCGGGCGTCGGCACGAGTGCGACCCGGCCATCCGATGTGATGGGATGCGACGACACGAAGGGACCGATGGCGGGACCGCCCAGCGTCACCAACTCAGGCCGGAACCAGATCGGCCAGCGCTGCGGCAGGCAACCGCCGATCTTGCCGCGCAGGCCGCGCGAGAATTCATAGTTCTCCCTGGTCACCATGATGCGCGTATGGGGAAAGTGGTCGAGGCCCCCGGCGTGATCGTGGTGCATATGCGTGAGAATGACGGCTGCGATGTCGCGAGACGGGTCGAGGTTCATTGCCAGCAGCTGCGCTCCCACCTCCTCGTGAGGCGCGACCTTGACCACTACCTCTTTGGTGAAGAATGGGTTCCAGCGGGGCAGATAGCCCGGCACCGAATTGCGCCATGTATCGCCGGTGTCGATGAGAAAGCGCCCCTCGGGATGCTCGACGAGAAAGCAGAAGATGGGCAACGGCTCCGACCAGTCTGGGTCACGGAAGATGTCTATCTTGCGCCCGATGCCGCTCCGTCCGTCACGGCCGGCCTGCTGTGCCGTCTTCACGCGGACCGAGCCGGTGCGAATGGGCGTTACCGTGATCATCCTGATCACTCCCTTTTCATAAAACGAATGATCGTTTTATATATGCCCCGCATCGAACGGTAAAGAACGTTCATTCTTTTTGGAGCATCCCAGTTGCCCAGACTGACCGACAGACGCCGCTCCGAGCGCAGAGCCCATGTCCTGCTGGCTGCCCGCCTGTGCTTTCAGGCCCAGGGATTCCACGCGACAAGCATGGGTGACATCGTCAAGGCATCGGCACTCTCCGCCGGTGCGGTCTATGGCTATTTCAAGAGCAAGGAGGAACTCATTCTGGCCGCCGCCGAAGCCTCGATGCTGGAGCTGCGGGAGGAAATTCTACCGATCCTTGGCCGCGATCCGCCCCCGCCGCGGGATTTCCTGCGGCAGATCCAGGACAGCGTGAACAGGATCTCGGACCGCGGTCCGATCGATCTGCGGCGCATGGCCGTCCTGGGATGGGCTGAAGCACAACGCAATGAAGCGCTGCGCCATCAGCTTCGCGGCCACTATGGGGAATTCCTAAAGGAACTGATCCGGATCGCCGAGATCTGGCACGGCAACGGGATCACGGCCGGATCCACCCCGATATCGACGGCCAGCCTGGTCATGTCGGCGATCTTCGGCTTCCTCGCCCAGGCAGCGATCTGGGATGCACTGCCCGGAACGGACCAGGACGCTGACATCGGTTACATCATACGCTAGGTCCGACAGGGCGATGGTTGTCGGCGCCTACTCCGCCGCCACCATCGCCTGCCTGCTCGCCCCCCGCGCCGACCCGGCGCAGAACAGCGACATCGCCAGGAACCCCGCGATCACCGGCAGCACCAGCCAGGGCAGGCCGAAGTCGATCAGCAGCCCCAGCGGCACCGGGGTGATGGCGCCCCCCAGCGGCAGGCCGGAGCTGACGAAGCCGAACACCTTGCCGATCTCGCCGGGCGGGCAGGCATCCTTCAGCATCACGTCGCGCGGGGTGCGGCTGGCGCCCATGGCCAGGCCCGCCGCCAACGCGACGAAGGGCATGGCGGCATAGGGCATGGGCACCAGGCCCAGCGACAGCAGCGCCACCATGCAGAACAGCGTCAGCCCCAGCACGAACAGCAACAGGTTGGACTTGGTCTTGTCCGTCACCCAGCCGCCGATCAGCGTGCCGCCGGTCGCACCCATCATGTAGCCGGTCAGCGCGAAGCTCGCGATTTCAACGGGCGTGCCCCACAGCTGCCCCAGCACCGTGATCAGGAAGGATTGCAGCCCGGCGCCCACCATGGCGGAGAACAGGAAGAAGCCGAAGAACAGCAGGATCGGCTTGCTGAACAGCAGTTCCCGCGCCGCGGCGGGCTTGGCGTCACGCGGCTTGGCCTGGTCATGCAGGATGCGGCTTTGCCACAGGATGCCGGCCACCACCGGCAGGCCCAGCAGCCCCACCGTGACCAGCGTGCCGCGCCAGCCCAGCCACGGCATCAGCAGCGCGATCACGGGCGGCGCCAGCGCGAAGCCGAGGTTGCCCGTGAAGGTATGCAGCGCGAAGGCGCGGCCCATGAACTCCTTGCGGATGGAGCCCGCCAGGATCGCGTAGTCCGCCGGGTGGATCACGCTGTTGCCGATGCCCGACAGCACGGCCAGCGCCAGGATCATCCAGTAATCCGTGACCATCCCCATGGCGGAAATGGACAGCGCCATCAGCAGCGTGCCCCCCACCAGGAAGGGCCGCGCGCCGTATTTGTCGACCAGGAAGCCCACCGGCGTCTGCAGCACCGCCGTGGTGCCGGACATCAGCGCGACCGACAGCCCCAGCATGGCATAGGAGACCTCGAATTCCCCGCGCCAGGTGATGAACAGCGGCGCCAGGCACAACACATAGAAATGGCTGAGAAAATGCCCGGTTCCGATCAGGCTGACGATGCGGGCGTCGGAGTTCTGCATGGGGCGTTTCCGGAGAAATACTTGCAGCGAAGGCTGAGGCCCCGGCCCTGCCCCGTCAACGCGGTGATTTCTTAACGAAGTTCCACGCTTTCCCGCAGCAGGCCGATCAGCGGCTCGATCAGGGGCGATTGGCGTGTCTCGTCGCCGAAGACGCACATCTGCGCGGTGCCGGCCTCGGGCAGGCCCGACAGCACTTCCAGGCCCGGCAGCAGCCCATGCCGGCCCAACACCGTCACGCCCAGCCCCGCCTGGGCGGCCGCCGCCACGGCCAGCAGGCTGGCGGAGGTATAGGTGACGTCGAAGCCGCGCCCGTCGCGCGCCAGCGCGGCCATGGCGCGTTCGCGGAACATGCAGCCCTGCGGCAGCATGGCCAGCGGCAGGGGGCGGCCGGGGTCCACCGAAAAGCCGGGTGCCGCGACCCAGACGATGTCCTCGGTGAACACCAGCCGGCCGGCGGTCTCACCGTCGCGCCGCTTGCCGATCACCAGGTCCAGCTCGCCGCGCTCCTGCGCTGCGCGCAGCTCGTGGCTGCGGCCGACCTCGACCATCAGGTGCAGCTCGGGCCACAGGCGGCCGGCGCCGGCCAGCAGCGGGGCCAGGTTGCGCGGCACGAAATGGTCGGCCACGCCCAGCCGCAAGGTGCCGGAGACAGGGGGCGCGATCATCCGCTGCACCGCCTCGTCGTTCAGCGCCAGCATGCGGCGGGCATAGGCGATCAGCGTCTCGCCCTCACGCGTCAGGGCCACGCCGCGGGTCAGCCGCTCGAACACCGGCTTGCCCAGCAGTTCCTCCAGCTTGCGGATCTTCAGCGAGACGGCGGATTGCGTGAGGCCGAGCGCCGCGCCGGCGGCGGTGAAGCCGCCACGCTCGGCGACGGCCACGAAGCCGCGCAGCAGGTCGAGGTCCAGGTCCGGGATGCGCATGGGCTGCTTTCTGGGCATGCTGGCGGCAGGAGTAAAGACATGTCCAGAACACCACCCGGCACGCGCGCCGACTATGCCGCCTTCACCCCCATCACCACGCGATGGGCGGACAACGACGCCTACGGGCACATCAACAACGTGCAGTACTACAGCTTCTTCGACACGGCGGTGAATGCCTGGCTGGTGCGGCAGGGGCTGCTGGACATCACGGCCAGCGCCGAGATCGGGTTGGTCGTGGAAACCGGCTGCCGCTATCACCGACCCATCGCCTACCCGGACCCGATCGAGGTCGGCATGCGGCTGGCGTCGCTGGGCAATTCCTCGATCCGGTATGAGCTGGCGGTGTTCGCCCCCGGGAACGACACGGCCGCCGCCGAGGGGCATTTCGTGCATGTCTATGTGGACCGCGCGACCGGCCGGCCGTCGCGCCTGCCGGATGCCTTGCGCGCCGCGGCGGAGAGCCTCAGGGCACCGGGGAGTGGCTCTGCTTGAGGCGCCTCAGCGTGAAGATGGTGCGGGTGTGCCGCACACCCGGCAGCTTGTAGATCTTCTCCCGCAGCAGTTTCTCATACCCCGCCGTGCCCCCCACGGCGGCCTGCAGCACATAGTCGTACTCGCCCGTCACCAGCCAGGCTGAGATCACTTCCGGCATCGCGTTCACCGCGGCCTCGAAGCGGTGAAGCGTCTCCTCATCGTGCTTCTCGCACATGATCTCGATCAGCACGGTGTCGGGCAGGCCGAGCTTCTCCTGGTCGATCAGGGCGGTGTAGCCCTGGATCACCCCTTCTGCCTCCAGCTTCTTCACGCGTGACCAGCACGGGCTGGGCGACAGGCCCACGCGCTCCGCCAAATCGGTGTTGCTGATCCGGGCCTCGGATTGCAGCACCCGAAGAATCTTCCGGTCGATATGGTCCATGGCGGCAGATCCTCCTGTTTGTTCGGCGGCGCACAAACGTCTTCGGAATATTCTTGCACAGTTCGCGGTGCATCCTTCCACCCAAAGGATACCGTCCAAATGAGCCGCATCGACCGCATCACGCTGGACCACAAATGGAACAGCCTGCACGAGGACACGCTGCTGACCGGCACCCAGGCGCTGGTGCGCCTGCCGCTGCTGCGGCGCCAGTTGGATGAGGCGTTGGGCCTGGACACGGGCGGCTACATCACCGGCTATCGCGGCAGTCCCCTGGGCAATTACGACCGCGAGCTGTCGCGCCACACCGCGCGCCTGGCCGAGGCGCATGTGGTGTTCGAACCCGGCCTGAACGAGGAGCTGGCCGCCACCGCCTGTTGGGGCACGCAGCAGCTGAACCTGATGGCCGGGGCGAAGCACCAGGGCGTGTTCGCCATCTGGTACGGCAAGGGCCCGGGACTGGACCGCAGCGGCGACGTGATCCGCCATGCCAACAACTATGGCACGGCGCCCTTGGGCGGGGTGCTGGCGCTGTCGGGCGACGACCCGGCGGCGAAGTCCTCCACCGTCACCAACAGCAGCGAATACGCCTGGCTGGACCTGGAAGTGCCCTTCCTGGACCCAGCCGATGTCGCGGAGGTGCTGGAATACGGCGTGAAGGGCATCGCGCTGTCGCGTGCCTCGGGCCTGTGGGTGGGCATGAAATGCGTGGCGGAGACGATGGACGCCACCATGACCCTGCGCGTGGACCCTGAGCACTTCGCCACCACCGCGCCCGTGACCGGCGACTTCCATATCCGCCAGGGCGACACGGCCCAGGCCGCGGAGGCGCGGCTGCGGGGTCTGCGCCTGCCGGCGGCCCTCGCCTTCGCCCGCGCCAACGGGCTGAACCGCATCATGGCCGATGCGCCCAACCCGCGCTTCGGCATCGTCGCGCGCGGAAAGGCGTGGAACACGCTGCGCCAGGCGCTGCAGGATGCGGGGCTGACGCCGGCCATGCTGCGCGATGCGGGGGTGCGGCTGCTGAAGCTCGGCATGCCCTGGCCCTTCGATGCCGACCTGGCGCGCGAATTCGCCGCCGGCATGGAGGAAGTGCTGGTCATCGAGGACCGCCGAGCCTTCACCGAGACGATGCTGCGCGAGGCGCTGTACGGCCTGCCGAACGCGCCCCGAATTACCGGCAAGCGCGGCGGCGATGGCGCGCCGCTGCTCTCGGAAAACGGCGAATTGGATGCCGCCGCCGTGCTGCGGGCGCTGGCCGCCCGCCTGCCGATCCAGACCGAGGACATGGCCCGCCGCGTGGCCGAGCTGGACGCGCTGGCCGCTGCCGCCACCGTGCCGGTGCACATGCGCGCGCCGCATTTCTGCCCTGGCTGTCCGCACAACACCTCGACCAGGCTGCCCGCGGGCAGCCAGGGCATGGCTGGCATCGGTTGCCACTTCCTGGTGACGAACATGAACCGGGAGACGCCCTTCTATACCCAGATGGGCGGCGAGGGCATGCCGTGGCTGGGCCAGCGGCACTTCACCAGCACGCCGCACATGTTCGCCAATCTGGGCGACGGCACCTATGCGCATTCGGGGTCTCTGGCGGTGCGCGCCGCGATCGCGGCCCGCGCCAACGTCACCTACAAGATCCTGGTGAACAGCGCGGTCGCCATGACCGGCGGCCAGCAGCCCGACGCCGATGTGGGCGTGCCGCGCCTGGCGGCCCAGATGGTGGCGGAGGGCGCCACCCGCGTGGTCGTGGTGGGTGACGACCCCGAGCGCCACCAGGGCGACCCGCTGATCCCCGCCGGCGTCACCTTCCACGCCCGCGCCGATCTGGACGCGGTGCAGAAGGAGCTTCGGGAAATCCCGGGCGTGACGGTGCTGCTCTACGACCAGGAATGCGCTACGGAGCGCCGCCGCCACCGCAAGCGCGGCACCGCCCCGGCAGCGGCCCGCCGGGCCGTCATCAACCCGCGCGTGTGTGAGGATTGCGGCGACTGTTCCCGCGCCAGCAACTGCATCGCGGTGGAGCCCGTCGAGACCCCCTGGGGCCGCAAGCGCCACATCGACCAATCCGCCTGCAACCAGGACATGTCCTGCGTCGAGGGCTTCTGCCCCAGCTTCCTGACGCTGGAAGGTGCCGAGCCCAGCAAGCCCGGCCTGCCCGCCGCCCTGCTGCCCCCGCCCGAACCCGCGCGCCCGCCGCAGACCGAACCCTGGAACCTGCTGCTGGCCGGTGTCGGCGGCCAGGGCATCACGGCGCTGGCCGCGATCCTGGCCATGGCCGCGCATCTGGAAGGCCGCCCGGTGCGGGGCGTGGACATGCTGGGCCTGGCCCAGAAGGGCGGCGGCGTCTACGGCCAGCTGCGCATCGGCCTGGCCGACGCGGCACCCGAGACGCTGACCGGCCCGCGCATCGGCCAGGGCCAGGCGGACCTGATGCTGGCCGCCGACATCGTGGTGGCGCATGGCCGGTTCGCCCGCCCCATGCTGGGCACGGACCGCAGCGTGGTCATCGCCAGCGATGCCGTCTCCCCCACCCAGCAATTCGTGCTGAACCCCGAAACCAGGCTGGACGCCCCCGCGATGCGCGAAGCCCTGCGCAGCGCGGCGAAGGAGCTGGTGACGCTGCCCGCCGCCAAGGTGGTGGAGGATGAATTCGGCGACCTGATCTTCCTGAACGCCTATCTGCTGGGTGTGGCCTATCAGCGCGGGCTGGTGCCGCTGGGCGCCGCCGCCATCCTGCGCGCCTTCGAGCTGAACGGCGCCGAGGTGGCCCGCAACCAGGCCGCCTTCACCGCCGGCCGGCGCGACGCGCTGGCCCCCGTGGAAGCACCCGCGCCCGAGACGCTGGAGGCGATGATCGACCGGCTGGCCGATGACCTGACCGGCTGGCAGAACCGCCGCACCTCTCGCCACTACCGCGAGGTGGTGGCGCGCGTGGCGGCCGCCGAGCGCCCGCTGGGCAGCACCCGCCTGACCGAAGCCGTGGCCCGCCAGCTCTATCGCCTGACCGCCTACAAGGACGAGTACGAGGTCGCGCGCCTGCATGCGGACCCCGCCTGGCAGGCGGAGCTGGCCGCGCATTTCCAGGGCACGAAGGCCATCCACATGCATCTGGCCCCGCCCGCGCTGGGTGAGCGCAAGCGCGATTTCGGCCCCTGGATGCTGCGTGCCATGGGCTGGCTCAGGCACGGCAAGTTCCTGCGCGGCACCGCGCTGGACCCCTTCGGCCGCACCGGGGAGCGCCGCGAGGAACGCGCCTTGGCCGCGTGGTTCGAGGCCGGGCTGGAGGAATTGCTGCCGAAGCTGCTCACCCACCACACGGCCATCTGCGAATGGGCCGAGGCCGCTGCCGGCATCAAGGGGTATGGCCCCATCAAGGCCCGCAACCTGGCCGCCGCACGCCGCCGGATGGATTCCATGAGGGCTTCGCTTTCCGCCCCTGCCCCGGCAGAGTGACGGGAAACAGGAAACGCCATGTTCGAACTCCCCGAAACCACTCTCGCGGTGCGCGAGATGGCGCTCGATTTCGCCGCCACGCGCCTGGCCCCCAACGCCCAGGCCTGGGACGAGGCCCGCCACTTGCCCGTGGATGTGCTGCGGGAGGCCGCGGCGCTGGGCATGGCCGGCATCTATGTGCGCGAGGAATCGGGCGGTTCCGGCCTGACGCGGCTGGATGCCGCCGTGATCTTCGAGGCCTTGGCGACCGGCTGCCCGGCGATCTCGGCCTTCCTGTCGATCCACAACATGGTCGCCTGGATGATCGACCGCTTCGGCAATGACGCGCAGCGCGCCGAGCAGCTGCCCGCCCTGCTGACGATGGAGCGCATCGCCAGCTATGCCCTGACCGAGCCCGGCGCGGGCAGCGACGCGGCGGCGCTGTCCACCCGCGCCGCGCGGGACAACCAGGGCTTCGTGCTGGACGGCACCAAGCAGTTCATCTCGGGCGCCGGCGTCAGCGACCTGTACCTGACCATGGCGCGCACGGGCGGGCCCGGGGCCAATGGGGTGTCGGCGCTGCTGATCCCGAAGGACACGCCGGGCCTGTCCTTCGGCGCCAATGAGAAGAAGATGGGCTGGAACGCCCAGCCCACCCGGCAGGTGATCTTCGAGGGCGCGCGGGTGCCGGCCGAGGCCCTGCTGGGCGAGGAAGGCCATGGGTTCCGCTATGCCATGGCGGGGCTGGATGGCGGGCGGCTGAACATCGCGGCCTGCTCGCTGGGGGGCGCGCAGCGGGCGCTGGACATCGCGCAGGCCTATGTGAAGGAACGCCGGGCCTTCGGGCGCACGGTCGCGGATTTCCAGGCCACCCAGTTCCGCCTGGCCGACATGGCGACGGAGCTGGAGGTGTCGCGCACCTTCCTGTGGCGGGCCGCCGCCAAGCTTGATGCCAAGGCGCCCGATGCGACGCGTTTCTGCGCCATGGCCAAGCGCCACATCACCGACAACTGCCACCGCGTGGCGGACGAGGCGCTGCAGCTGCTGGGCGGCTACGGCTATCTGGCCGACTACGGCATCGAGAAGCTGGTGCGCGACCTGCGCGTGCACCGCATCCTGGAAGGCACGAACGAGATCATGCGGGTGATCATCGCGCGCGGAATCTGACTTGCGCTGAAAGCTATACAGGGCAGGATTTGCGCATGCTCACCCGCCGCGCCGCCGCCCTCGCCCTGCTCGCCACGCCTGCCGTGGCGCAATCGCGCTCAGTCCGGGTCGTGGTGCCCTTCGCGGCGGGCGGGGTGATCGACGTGGTGGCGCGCATCCTGGCGGAACCGCTGGGGCGTGAGCTGGGCCAGACCGTGGTGATCGAGAACATGCCCGGCGCCGGCAGCGTGATCGGCGCGCGGGCCGTGGCGCGCGCCCAGCCTGACGGCAACACGCTGCTGCTCTCGGGCGCGGCCCATGCCGTGATCCCGGCGCTGTATCCGGATGCCGGGGTGGACCCCGTGGCGGATTTCGCGCCCGTCGCGCTGCTGGGCCAGCAGCCCTTCGTGGTGGCGGTGCATCCCTCCCTGCCCGCGCAGGATGTGCCGGGCTTCCTGGAATGGCTGCGCGGCAAGGCCGGCCAGGCGCGCTTCGCCACCACCGGAATCGGTGCCGCCTCCCATCTCGCGGGGGAATTGCTGAAGCAGCTGGCGGGGGTGGAGTTCGAGGTCATCCCCTATCGCGGCACGCCCCAGGCCGTGACGGACCTGGTGGCCGGAAGGGTGGATTTCATGATCGACAGCCAGACCCTGATCGCGCCGCTGATGGCCGACAACCGGGTGCGCGGGCTGGCCGTCACCACCTCGGTGCCCTCCGCCCTGCTGCCGCAGCTGCCCACCCTGCAGGCAGCCGGCGTGCGCGGGTATGAAAGCGCGTCCTGGCAGGCGCTGTATGCGCCGGCCGCGACGCCGGCGCCGGTGATGGAGCGCCTGAGCAACGCCACCCGCGCCGCGCTGAGCGATGCGAACCTGCTGCGCCGCTATGCCGAGGCCGGGGTGCAGCCCCTGCCGAGCGCCGCCGTGCCGTTCATCGCGGCGGAGCAGGCGCGCTGGCTGCCCATCCTGCGGGCCACGGGCGCGCGCGGCGGCTAAAGGCTGCGCGCGCAGTCCAACAGCGTCTCCGCCGCCGGGCGCGGGTCGAAGCCCAGCACGGCGCGCGCCTTGCCGTTATCCGCCTCCCGCCGCTGGCCGATGTCGTGGCGGAACATCCGCAGGCGCGGCACCACCCAGGACAGCGGCCCGACCAGCCAGTCCGGCAGCACCTTGTCCGGCACGCGCGCGCCCCGGGCGCCCAGCCCCTGGCGCAGCACCGCCGCCACCTCCGGCATCCACAGGAAATGGCCGGTACAGAGGAAACGCTCGCCCGGCGCGGCGGGGGCGGTCAGGGCCGCGACATGCGCCTCCGCCAGGTCGCGCACATCCACCACCGACAGGCCCAGGTTGAGCAGCCGGGGCGGCTTGCCCTCCAGCAGGCTCTTCACCATCCAGACGGAGCCCACCGGCACGCCCGGCAGCAGCGGCCCGAACACGGCGCCCGGCAGGATGGTGGTCAGGCTGGTCCGGTTGCCAGCGCCCGCCATGAAGTCCCACGCCGCCCGCTCGGCCAGGATCTTGGAGCGGCGATAGGGATCGAGCAGCGGGTCCTCGGGATCCGCCCAGATGGCCTCGGTGCTGACGGCGCTGGAGCCGCGCTCGCGCGCCGTCGCGGCGGCAGAGGTCATCACCACCCGCTCGACACCCGCCGCCACCGCCGCGCGCAGCACGCGCAGAGTGCCGTCGCGCGCGGGCCCGACCAGCGCGTCACGATCGGAAGGCGCCTCGCGCCCCAGGGGCGAGGCGATGTGCAGCACATGCCGGCACCCGGCCATGGCGGAGTCCCAGCCATCGTCGCGGGTCAGGTCGGCCACGACACAGGTAAGCCTGTCGCCGGGCTCGGCCATGGCCGCCCCGGTGGCCTGGCGGACCGCCGCCTCCCGCCCAGGCTCGCGGATGGTGGTGCGCACCGCATAGCCCTGGCGCAATAGCGACACGATCGCCCAGCTCGCGATGAAGCCCGTCCCGCCTGTTACCAATACCGTGTCGCGCATCGCTGTTTCCTGTTCGGCCAAAAAAGTCTACGATCGTATACTGAACATCTCCTTTTAAGTCTACAGGTGTATAATGAACGCTCCCGAAGGCCGCTCCGCCAAGGCCGCGGCCACCCGCGCCGCCATCCTGGCCTCCGCCCGCCGCGCCTTCGCCCAGCACGGCTACGAGGGCGCCGGCCTGCGCGGCATCGCGGAGGAAGCGGGCGTCACGGCCATGATGGTCAACCGCTATTTCGGCTCGAAGGAGGGGCTGTTCGGAGAGGTCGTGCACGACACCATGCGCGATCCCGTCATCCTCTCCCCCGTCAATCTGGCGGCCGCCGACCCCGCCCGGGCCTTCGCCGAGGCGCTGGTGGGCCTGACCGGCACCGAGGCCACGCCGCTGGACGGCTTCCTGATCCTGTTCCGCTCCACCACCAGCGACACCGCTGCCCGCATCGCCCGGGCGCGCATCGCCGAGGCGCACCAGCGCACCGCCGAGGGCAGCGTGGCGGGCGAACACGCGGCCGAGCGCGCGGCGCTGCTGCTGTCGCTGGTCGCGGGCGTGCAGATGATGCGCCAGATGATGCAACTAGCCCCGCTGGCCGGGGCCGATCCGGCCGTGCTGGCCGGGCTGCTGACCCCGGTCATCGGTTTGCTGCTCGGCCGCGTTTCGGCGCCCTCGCAGGGTTGACGTCCTGCTGCACTGCACCAAATTGCACTGGGTCCGGGGCTGGACATCGGGCCCGGACACGCGCAGGGAGCCGCCCCATGCCCGACGATATCGACGACCTCCTCTCCGGCTACGCCCAGTTCCGGGAGAATGTGTGGCCCGAGCGCCGCAAGCTGTTCCAGTCCCTGGCGCGTGACGGACAGAAGCCCGGCGCCCTGGTCATCAGCTGTTCCGACAGCCGCGTGGACCCCGCCATGGTGTTCGGCACCGGCCCGGGCGAGATGTTCATCGTCCGCAACGTGGCCAATCTGGTGCCGCCCTATAAGCCCGACGGCGACCTGCACGGCACCTCCGCCGCGCTGGAATTCGCGGTGCGCGTGCTGCAGGTGCCCCGCATCATCGTGCTGGGCCACGGCATGTGCGGCGGCGTTCACGCGCTGCTGAACGGCTTCCCCGACGCCGCGAAGGATTTCGTGGCGCCCTGGATGCAGATCGCGAAGGAAGCGCGCAGCCGCGTGCTGGCGTGCAACCCGGCCGACCCGCAGACCGCCGCGGAGCAGGAGACGGTGAAGATCTCGCTGGCCAACCTCATGACCTTCCCCTGGGTGGCGGAGCGCGTCGCCGAGGGTTCGCTGCGCCTGATCGGCGGCACCTTCGATATCCGCACCGGCATCCTGATGCTGCTGGGCGAGGACGGAGCATTCAACCCGGCATGACTTCCGCCGTTCGCCCCCCAGTTCGCCCCCCTGGTCGCCCCCCAGCTCGCCCCCTATGGGTCATCCTGGCCCTCGCTATCGGTGCCTTCGCCATCGGCACGACCGAATTCGCCACCATGTCGCTGCTGCCCTATTTCGCGCGGGACCTGGGGGTGGATGAACCGGCGGCCGGCCATGTCATCAGCGCCTATGCGCTGGGCGTGGTGGTGGGCGCGCCGCTGATCGCGGTGCTGGGCGCCGGCCTGCCGCGCCGCGCGATGATCGTGGGGCTGATGGTGGTGTTCGCGCTGGGCAACGGCCTCAGCGGCCTGGCGGGCTCCTACGGGCAGATGCTGGTCTGGCGCTTCCTCAGCGGCATGCCGCACGGGGCGTTCTTCGGCTTCGCGGCCATGGTCGCGGCATCGCTGGTGCCGCCCCACCGGCGCACCCAGGCGGTGGGCCAGGTGTTCCTGGGCCTGACGACGGCCACCATCATCGGCGTGCCCATGGCCAGCTGGCTGGGCCAGGCCGTGGGCTGGCGCTGGAGCTTCGTTCTGGTCGCGATCGCGGCGCTGGCCTGCGCGGCGCTGGTGGCGCTGCTGGCCCCCACCGACAAGCCCGGCCAGAAATCCAGCATGCGGCGAGAGCTGTCGGCGCTGACGCGCCCGCAGATGTGGCTGACGCTGGCGATCGGGGCCGTGGGCTTCGGCGGGCTGTTCGCCATCTACACCTATCTGGCCAGCACCCTGCTGGAGGTGACGGGCATGTCCGACGCCGTGGTGCCGCTGGTGCTGGCGGTGTTCGGCATCGGCATGACGATCGGCAACATCATCGTGCCGCGCTTCGCCGACCGCGCCCTGATGCCCACCGCCGGCGCCGTGCTGGTCTGGACGGCCGTGGCGCTTGCGATCTTCCCGCTGGTGGCCGGCAATATCTGGCTGCTGACGCTGGATGTGTTCTGCATCGGGCTCGGCGGGTCGCTCGGCACGGTGCTGCAGACGCGGCTGATGGATGTCTCGGGCGCGGCCCAGGCGCTGCCGGCCGCGCTGAACCATTCGGCCTTCAACTTCGCCAACGCGCTGGGGCCCTGGCTCGGCGGGCATGCCATCGCGGCGGGCTACGGCCTGGTCTCCACCGGCTGGGTGGGTTCCGGGCTGGCGCTGGGCGGCCTCTCGATCTGGTTCCTCTCGCTGATGATCGAACGCGGAATGAGTGAACCGCAGGGGCATTCGCGCGGCGCCTGAAGGCATGATGCGTCGCAATTTGCGACGCATTTCAGGAAAATCGCTGGCACGCGGCCTGCATGGCGGTAGCCCTGACTTCGAGGCTACCCCCATGACCACCATGATCGCCGCTTCCTCCACCGCGCCCGTCCGGCTGAACGCCGACGCGCGCGTCAGCCCGGTGGGCTATGTGTTCCGCTGCGCGCTGTTCATGGGCGGCGTCGTGGGCCTGTTCGCCGTCGCGGGCCTTTGAGGGTCACATGACCCATCAGATCAGCGCCGCGGACCATCCCCGCGCCCGACGCCACGGGCAGGCCCGCCCTGGCGGGCTGCGTTATGCCATGGGCGCCGTCGCCTTCCTGGCGGCCGTGATGGGGTTGTTCCTCGTCGCCGGGTTCAGTTTCTAGCCATGGCACCCGCCGCAGGCACAATGCCGCGGAGCGTCACGCCGGGCCGGCGGGTCATTGACCTGGGTTGGGTTATAATGCGACCTCTCTTCACCGTGAGCGCCATCGACCCCTCCATCGCCGGCCAGCTGGCCGACGATCTGCCCCCCGAGATCTTTCGCCGGATCATCGCGACCTTCGAGGCGGACCTCGCCCGCCTGACCGGAGAGCTGACGCAATCCGCCGGCGAGGGAGACCTGGACGGCTATCTGCGCGCCGCGCACAGCCTGGCCGGTGCCGCCGCCGCCGTCGGCGCCCGCCGGCTGGAGGTGGAGGCCCGCACCGCCATGGACCCGGCGCAGCCCGTCTCACCCAGCGAGGTGCTGCCCCGGCTTTCGGCCGAAAGCCGGTCCGCCCTGCAGGAACTGCACCAGCTCGCCGGCAACTGAGCGCAGCAGCATGAGCGAGACAGCCAAGCAGGGCGCCGGACGCGTCCTTCTGATCGAGGACACGCCTACCCAGGCCGAGGTCGCCAAGGCAATGCTGGCCACAATGGGCCATGACGTGCGCCACGCCGCCACCGGGGCCGAGGCCCTGGCCATCGCCCAGGAATGGCAGCCCGACGCGGTGCTGGTGGACCTGGAACTGCCCGATATCTCGGGCTTCGAGGTGATGCGCCGGCTGAAGGCGCGCGGCAGCAAGGCCGCGATGATCGTGCTGACGGTGAACAGCGGCGTCGAGAACGTGGTGCAGGCGATGCGCGAGGGCGCCATCGACTTCATCGTGAAGCCCTATGCCAAGGCGCGGCTGCAGGTCACGCTGGACAATGCGCTGGAGAACCGCGCCCTGCGCGCGGAACTGACGGCGGTGAAGGAACAGCTGAACACCTTCGTCACCGCCGCCGCCAGCCCGCCGGCCCGGCGCTACGGCAATGACCGTTCCAGCCGGACACGCTATGCGATCGGCGCGCTGGTCTTCCTGGCGGCGGTGCTGGGCCTGTTCCTGGTGGCCGGCTTCGGTTTCTGAGCTTTCGCGCCCGCATTGACCCGACCCGGGTGAAAATGCGACGCCTGTGCGGTGAGCGAGACCGTCACCGCACCGACCGGCCGTGTGCTCCTCGTCGAGGACACGCCCACCCAGGCCGAGGTCGCCAAGGCCATGCTGGCCGCCCTGGGCCACGAGGTGCGCCACGCCGCCACCGGCGCCCAGGCGCTGCTGCTGGCGCAGGAATGGCCGGCCGACGCCGTCCTGGTTGACCTGCAGTTGCCCGACTTCTCCGGCTTCGAGCTGATGCGCCGCCTGCGCGCGGAAGGCAGCGAGGCCGCAATGATCGTGCTGACCGCCAATGGCAGCGTGAACACGGCGGTGGAGGCGATGCGCGAGGGCGCCATCGACTTCATCGTGAAGCCCTATGGCAAGGCCCGGCTGAAGGTCACGCTGGACAACGCGCTGGAGAACCGCGCCCTGCGGGCCGAGCTGACGGCCGTGAAGCAGCAGCTGAACCGCGGGCGCTTCTTCGGCTTCGTCGGTGCCTCGCCCGCCATGCAGGCCGTCTATCGCACCATCGAGAGCGTGGCACCCTCACGCGCCAATGTGTTCATCACGGGCGAAAGCGGCACCGGCAAGGAACTGGCGGCCGAGGCCATCCACAAGGCCAGCCCGCGCGCCAAGGGCCCCTTCGTCGCCATCAACTGCGGCGCCATCCCGAAGGACCTGATCGAGAGCGAGATCTTCGGCCATGTGAAGGGCGCCTTCACCGGCGCCATCGACAACCGCGCCGGCGCCGCGCGCCAGGCCGAAGGCGGCACCCTGTTCCTGGACGAGGTGGGGGAGATGCGGCTGGACATGCAGGTGAAGCTGCTGCGCTTCCTGCAGACCGGCAGCTTCCAGCCCGTGGGCGCCGCCCGGCCGGAGAAGGCCGATGTGCGCATCGTCTCGGCCACCAACCGCGATCCGCTGGCGGAGGTGGAGGCCGGGCGCTTCCGCGAGGACCTGTATTACCGCCTGTATGTGGTGCCCATCGCCCTGCCCCCGCTGCGGGAGCGCGGGGAGGATGTGCTGCTGATCGCGCGGCATTTCCTGACGCGCTTCGCGAAGGAGGAAGGCCGCCGCTTCCGGGGCTTCGCCCGCGAGACGGAGGCCGCGATCAGCGCCTATCCGTGGCCGGGCAATGTGCGGCAGTTGCAGAACGCGGTGCGCAACGTCGTGGTGCTGCATGACGGTGACGTGGTGACGCCAGGCATGCTGCCGCCGCTGCCGGCGCCAGCCCTGCCCGCGGCAGCGCCCCAGCCCGCGGCAGCACCCGTGCCGCCCATGGTCGCGCCGCCGCCGGCGGTGGCTCATGTGGCAGCCCCGCCTTCGCCCGCGCCGGTCACGGCCTTCGCGCCCGCCCCGCCCCCCATGGCCCCACCGCCGCAGCCCGCATCCATCGAGCCACTGGCGGTGGTGGAGCGCCGCTGCATCCTGGCCGCGCTGGACCACACCGGACAGGATGTGCCGAAGGCAGCGGCATTGCTGGGGGTGAATCCGTCCACCATCTATCGCAAACTGGCCGCATGGCGTTCGGAAGGGGTCCACGCCTAGTTGCGTTGCGCGGCCTATCGCGGCATGGATGCCGGCCGCCTTTGCCCTGTGGGAGTTTGCCGCCGTGACCTATGTCGTCACTGAGAATTGCATCAAGTGCAAGTTCATGGATTGCGTGGAAGTCTGCCCGGTGGACTGCTTCTATGTGGGCGCCAATTTCCTGGTGATCCACCCGGATGAGTGCATCGACTGCGGCGTGTGCGAGCCTGAATGCCCCGCCGAGGCCATCTTCCCCGACAGCGACGACAAGGCCGCCGGCTGGCTGGAGCTGAACCGCGAATATGCCGGCGTGTGGCCCAACATCACCCGCAAGGGTGAGCCGCCGGAAGACCGCGAGGAGTGGAAGGACAAGCCCGGCAAGCGCGAGATGCTGGACCCCGCGCCCGGCAAGCCCTGAGCAAGCCTACCGCCGGGCGGGTGCCTGGCTGCTGGTGCTGGCCGGTTCCTGGCCCAGCCCGAACAGCCCGCGCAGGAAGCCCGGCGTCAGCGTCGACAGCGGATTGACCAGCACCTGGGGGTCGCTCGCCGGCCCCTGGGCCCGGAAGCTGGTCGCGAACACGCCGCCGCCCGGCTCCGGGCTGAACAGCCTGCCCAGCACCGGCAGGTTCCCCAGCAGCTGGTTGAACAGATAGGCGGGCACGATCGTGCCCTCGATGTCCAGCACATCCACCTGCCGCAGAATGCGCCCGCGCACCGTCACGCCCAGAGAGGACGAGATGGCGCGGGCATCGGTCACGGCCAGCACCTCGTCCGTCAGGCTGAAGGGCACGACCATGCGGCTGAAGGTCAGCCCATTGCCGCCGCGCAGTGCGTCCATCAGCCCATAGAGCGTCATGGCCTGCAGCACCTTGCCCATGGCCGGGGCGCGCCGCAGCGTGAAGGTCTCCAGCTCCGCGGAGCCGATCAGCGGGGTCGCGGCGCGGTTGTCGGCCCAGGCGGCGTTCACCGCCATCCGGCCGCCCTGAACGGCCTCCGTCGCATCGAAGGCCGCCAGCAGCGCGCCGCCATTGTCGGCAGACAGCCGCAGCGTGCGGCCCGTGCCGCGCGGCGCCACCACCAGCTCGAAATTCTCGCCCTGGGTGGCGGCACCCGTGCGGCCGCGCACCGTGGCGCTGCGCAGCACGCTGTGGTCGTCCAGCCCGGCGCGCAGCTGCACGCCCAGGATCTGCTGGGTGTTGCTGGTGGTCACGCGGTCGAAGCGCGCCTCCAGGTTCAGCGGCGGCACGGTCGGCGGGTCCGTCCCCTCCGGCGGCGGCGGATCACGCGGGCGGTTCAGGATCGGGCGCAGGTCGAACAGCGGGCCGCGCAGATTGGCCACCCAGGCGGCACCGGGCTGGGCGGGCGGGCGCACCTCGCCCTGGAAGCGGCTGCCGCCGAACTGGCTCTCGGCCAGCTCGTAGCGCTCGATGCGGCTGTTGCGGTTGGCCACCGCCCGGCCGCGCAGAGACAGCTCCAGCACATCCACGCGCCCGTTCTCGACACTGACCAGCCGGTCGCGGTCCAGGCGCAGCACGGCCTCGGCGCTGCCGGGGCTGCCGATGTCCTTGCGCCAGCCCGCGAAGGGGATCTCCAGCCGGGCGGGCGCGAGGTCCGCGTTCATGAACACCTGGCCCTGGCCGTTGCGGCGGCGCTCGGTGCGCGCATTCAGCGCCACGCTGCCGGTCAGGATATCGCCCAGGTCGAAGCCCAGCACGCGCAGCTGCTCGGCCGAAAGCGTGCCCTGCATCGTCTCACGCGTCACGATCTGGGCGGCGGGGCCGTTGCGCAGATCCATGTCCACCGACAGGCGCATGGGCGCGCCCAGCAGGTTGGCGGTGCCCTGCACGCGCAGGCGCTCCGGGTCCACGTTCAGCTCGGCCGTGCCGCCTTCCAGCGCCTGGCCCAGCAGGATGCGCGGGATGGACAGGCCCGTGATGCGGCTTTCGGCGCGCACCCGCAGGGCGTCGTTCGGGATATCGGCCAGCAGGGGGAAACCCACCGACACGCGGGTGTTGTGCTGGCCGGCGGCCACGGTCAGATCCAGCGGCCGGCGCTCGAAAAGCTTCAGCCGGGGGTGGCGCAGCACTGTCACCAGATCAGGCAATGAGCCGGAGAGCTGGATCGCCATGTCGGCGAACTGGTCATGCTGCTGCAGGCCGGTGAAGCGCATGGTGGTGGAGGGAATCTCCAGCCCCATGGCGCTGCCGTCGGGCCTGGTCTGACGCCCGCCTTCGGTCGTGACCGTGACGACATCGGGCGTGAACTCCACCCTGCCGTTCACCCCCTGGATGGGGGGTACCGGGCGCAGCCAATGCACCGTGGCGCCCGTGATCCGCAGGGAGCCGTCGAGGCGCGTCACCTCAGGCTCCGCGCCGTCTGCCATGCTGAGGCCGACGCGCCAGTTGCCGCCCGTGATCTGGCCCTGGGTCAGGTTCTGCGTGATCCAGCCGCGGGTGCCGCCGCCGATTTCCGCCGGCCACAGGCGCGGCAGGTCCTGGATCGCCACGCCGTCCAGCCCGGCGGTCAGATCCGCGCGCCAGACATTATCCGCGCGCAGCGCCTGGCCCGCCGCGTTGAGCGTGGTGGCGGGCGTGTCCTGGCGGATGGGTGCCAGGCGTATCCAGGCCTCGTTCAACCGCAGCCGGTCGGGGCCGGCGGTCACGTCCAGCAAGGCGGCCTCGGCCTGCACGCCGGCGCCCGCGCCCAGCCGGGGCGCATCCAGCGGCAGGCGCAGATGGGCGGCGGTCAGGCGGATCTCGGGCGCGTCGGCACTGGCCGCGACCTGGAATTCGCCGGTTGCGGTGGCCATGCGCAGGGTGCCGGCCGCGACATGGGCCATCACCCGGCCGCGCAGTTCAGGCGCCAGGGATTGCGGCCACAGCTCCGCCAGGCGCGACAGATCCAGCGAGGCGACCTCGGCCCTGGCCTGGGCGTTCCAGTGGTCGCCCTCACGCCGGGCCTGGCCCTGGGCGAACAGGGGCAGCTGCGCGCCGTCCTGCGCGCCCAGCACGATGCGGGCGTCGCGCAGTTCCACTTCCTCGGCCGACAGGCCCAGGCGCAGTTCCAGCCGCTGGAAGGGCAGCTGCCCGCCGGCGCGCGGGCGCCACAGCCCCTGGCCGGCATCGAGCTTCACGGCCAGCACCTGCGGCACCAGGCCGCGATCGACCTCGACCCCGGCGGTCAGGTCCAGGCTGGCCTCGATCTCGGCCAAGGGCGCCAGCGGCGGGGCCAGCCGCGCGACCAGCCCGGGGCGGATGCCCTGCGCGCGCAGCACCAGCCGGTGGGGGTCCTGGCCCTCGACCCCGGCGGCGACGATGGACAGGGGCAGGGTCTCGCCCAGCAGTTCCAGCTTGGCTTCGCCATCGGCCTGCAGCCCGCCCTGCGGCGGGCGGCGGGCATCCACATCGATGTCGGCCAAGGCGAGTGCGGGCGAATCCGGGCCGGCCGCGACCTCCACCCGGCCGCCATGCAGCTGCAGGCGGCGCAGGGCGTATTGCCGGCGGTCGTCATCGGGCGCGGCCATCCAGTCGGAGAGGGTGTCGCCGCCGGTCTGGTCGGCGCTGCTCGCCTCGGTGGCGGTCGAGTCGGCCGGAGGCAGGGCCGCGGGGTCGATGCGCACCAGCGGAGCGTGGAGATCGAGCGTGCTGGGCGCGATCTCACCCCGCAGCAGCGCCCGCAGGGAAAGGCGGAGCTGGGCGCGTGCCACCTGCGCCTCGATGCCCGGCATGCGCAGCGAGAGCCCTTCCAGTTGCAGGGCGGGCAGCGCGGTTTCGCCCTGCGACCACCCTTCCCAGGCGAGGGAGGCGCCGGCGGCGGTGGCGGTGCCGCCGCCGGGCAGGACGATGCCGGCTTCGAGCCTGTCGCGCAGCCAGGGCAGTTCGAGCGGCCCGCGCGACAGGCGCCAGGCGAGCCCCGCCGTCGCCAGCCCGCCGAGCAGCGCCAGGGCCATGACGCCGCGCAGGGCGAAGCGAAGCGTGCGGCGCCAGGCGGGGTGGCGCGGGCGGGTGACCGGAACGGTTGGGCGGTCGGCGGCCGGAACGGCCGGGCGGGCACGCCAGGACAGCAGGCGGCGCCGGGCAGTTGGCGGAGCGGGGGCGGCGGGGGGCGTGGGCGGCTCGACCACCGGGGCGGGCACGGGCTCGTCGATCGGTGAGGCCAGGTGCTCCTCGGGGGGCGCCGCGTCCTGCGTGACCGGTTCGGGCGGCTCCTCGGCGAGGGGGGCCGGGTTCTCGGCAACAGCCTCGGGCGGCGCTACGTCTTCCGTGACCGGCCGAGGCAGGTCCCCGGTGTCGGGTCCAGGCTGCTCGGCCACCACTTCCGGCAACGGCTCGGCCGACGTCCTTTCCTCCTCGGACGCCACGTGCTCTGCGATTGGCTCGGCCAGTTCCTTGGCGACAGGCACCGGCTCGTCGGTCACTGCTTCAGGCACCGGATCGGCCGTCTGCGAGGTCAGGTCTTCCTCAGGGGTCACATCCTCCGTGACCGGCACAGGCGGTTCTTCGTCGAGGGGCACAGGCTCCTCGGCCGTCGCCTGCGGCACCGGATCGACCCAATTGGCCTCGTCCTCAGGCAGAGCGGCGACCGGCTCGGCCAAGTCCTCGACGGCCGGATTCGAGGTCACGTCTTCCTCGCGGGCCACGTCCTCGGTGACCGGCTCAGGCGGTTCCTCGACGAGAGGCACCGGCTCCTCGGCCGTCACTTCCGGCACCGGATCGACCCAATTGGGCGCTTCCTCGGCCACCGCCGCGACCGGCTCGGCCAGTTCCTCAGGGGCGGGCACCGGCTCCTCCGCCACCGCCTCAGGCAGCGGATCGGCCGGTTGCCCGGTCAAGTCTTCCTCGGGCGCCACGTCCTCGGTGACCGGCTCAGGCGGTTCCTCGTCGAGGGGCACCGGCTCCTCGGCGGTCACTTCCGGCATCGGATCGACCCGATTGGGCGCTTCCTCGGCCACCGCCGCGACCGGCTCGGCCAGTTCCTCAGGGGCGGGCACCGGCTCCTCAGCCACCGCCTCAGGCAGCGGATCGGCCGGCTGCGCGGTCAGGTCTTCCTCGGGTGCCACATCCTCCATGACCGGCTCAGCCGGTTCCTCGTCGAGGGGCACCGGCTCCTCGGCCGTCACTTCCGGCACCGGATCGACCCGATCGGGCACTTCCTCGGGCACCGCCGCGACCGGTTCGGCCAGCTCCTCAGGGGCAGGCACCGGCTCCTCAGCCACCGTCTCAGGCAGCGGATCGGCCGGCTGCGCGGTCAAGTCTTCCTCGGGCGCCACGTCCTCCGTGGCCGGCTCAGGCCATTCCTCGACGAGAGGCACCGGCTCCTCGGCCGTCACCTCCGGCACCGGATCGACCCGATCGGGCTCTTCCTCGGGCACCGCCGCGTCCGGCTCGGCCAGTTCCTCGGGGGCGGGCAGCGGCTCGTCCGGCATCGGATCGACCGCCGCTGCGGCCGGGCTTTCCCCTTGACGCAGATCCCCCGCAACCGACTCGGCCCCGTCCCCAGCGGCAGGCACCTCCTCGAGCGGCGCCTCGGCAGCGGGCAGGCCGGCGGTTTCGGCTGCCTCCCGCTCCTCCGCAGGCGCCGGGGGCAGTTCGACCATGGGAACAAGGGGCGCAACCGGCGCCTCAGGCGGGCGGGGCCGGTTGAATGTCCTCAGCCGCCCCAGAAGCCCTGAGCGGCGCTTTTCTTCCGGCTCAGCGGCATCCTCGGGTGCCACGGGGGGCAACTCGACAGGCTTCGCGGCGCCGCGCCCACGCCCGAAGGTCGGCAGCCGCCCCGGCGCCAGGCGCCTCGGATCGCGAGGGTCGTCTTGACCTGTCATCGATCCCTCGTTCCCATCTGTGCCGATGTCGCGCAACCCCTCCTCCTCTCCTTCGGCACGTGTCCTGGCCCGCCCCCTGCCGGCGGCCCATGATACAGAGGCCCTCGCCCTCACGCTCGAGCATCTGCGCGAGGGCGATACGCCGGCCCCCGCGCTGGCCGCCAGCGACGCCGCCCGCCCCTGGATCGCGGCCCTCGCCGGCCACAGCCCCTATCTGGCCGAGCTGCTGCAACGAGAGCCCGCCCTGTTCCAGCGCTTCCTGGCCAAGGGGCCGGAGGACGCCTTCAAACTCTGCCTGGCGCCGCTCGCCCGCGTCGCGGCCGGCACGCCCCGCCAGGCGCTCGGCGCCCTGCTGCGGCAGGTGAAGCGCCGCGCGGCGCTGGTCATCGCCGCCGCCGACATCGGCGGGCTGTGGCCGCTGGACCGCGTGACGGGCGCGCTGACGACGCTCGCCGAAGCCTGCCTGCAGACCGCGTGCCGCCACCTGCTGCGCACCGCCGTGGAACGCGGGGAACTGAAGCGCGTTGCCGCGAAAGGTGCCAAGGGCTGCGGGCTGGTGGTGCTGGGCATGGGCAAGTTCGGCGCGCGGGAGCTGAACTACTCCTCGGACATCGACCTGATCGTGATGTTCGACCCCGAGGCCGCCGTGGACCCGGAGGAGGCGCAATCCGCCTATGTGCGGATCGCCCGCGACCTGGTGCGGCTGATGGAGGAACGCACGGCCGAAGGCTATGTGTTCCGCACCGATCTGCGCCTGCGCCCCGACCCCTCGGCCACGCCGCTGGCCGTGCCCATCCCCTCGGCCATCGCCTATTACGAGAGCATGGGCGCCACCTGGGAACGGGCTGCCATGATCAAGGCGCGGCCGGTGGCGGGCGACATCGCGGCCGGCGACGCCTTCCTGAACGAGATCCGCCCCTTCGTCTGGCGCCGGCACCTGGATTTCGCGGCGCTGGCCGACATCCATTCCATCAAGCGCCAGATCCACGAGCACCAGGCCGACAAGAAGGGCGCGCACGACACGATCCAGCTCGCGGGCCATAACGTGAAGCTCGGCCGCGGCGGCATCCGGGAGGTGGAGTTCACCGCCCAGGCGCTGCAGCTGATCTGGGGCGGGCGCGACCCCGGCCTGCGCAACCCGACCACGCTGGGCGCCCTGTCGGCGCTGGTGGCCGCCGGCAAGCTGGACCGCAACGCGCTGGCCGGCCTGTCCGACGCCTATGTCTTCCTGCGGGAGCTGGAACATCGGCTGCAGATGGTCGAGGACCGCCAGACCCACCAGATGCCGGAGGATGACGCAGGCCTGGCGCGCATCGCCAGCTTCATGGGCTTCACCGGCACTGAGGCGCTGGCGGCCGAGATGTTCCGCCACATGAGCGTGGTCGAGGCCCACTATACCCGCGTCTTCGAGGGCATTGCCGGCGGTCCGCGCAGCGACGCCCCGCCGGTGCCCCTCGGCCCCGAGGAAGCGCCCGAGGCCGCGGCCCGGCTGGAGGCGCTGGGCTTCTCGGACGGCGCGAGCGCCGCCGCCATCCTGCGCGGCTGGCAGCAGGGCCGCGTGCGCGCCCTGCGCAGCGAGCGTGCGCGGCTGCTGCTGCACGGGCTGCTGCCCGCGCTGCTCGATACCTTCGCGGAACAGGCGGAGCCCGACCATGTGCTGGCCCGCTTCGACGCCATGCTGGCGCGGCTGCCGGTGGGGGTGCAGATCTTCTCGCTGATGGCGCGCAACCCGGTACTGCTGAAGCGCGTGGCCAATATCCTGGGCGCCGCCCCGTATCTGGCGGACCATCTGGCCAACACGCCCGCCGCCTTCGAGGCGCTGCTGGGCCATGACCCCACCGCCCCCCTGCCGGTCGCGGCGCTGGTGCGCGACGCGCGGCATTTCGAGGAAGCGCTGGACAGCGCGCGGCGGCTCGCGACCGAGCGCCGCTTTGAGATCGACGCCGCCATGCTGGAAGGCCGGCTGACGGCCGACCAGGCGGGGGTGCTGAGGTCGGACATGGCCGATGCCGTGATCGCCGCCATCATGCCCGCCGTGGCCGAGGAATTCGCCATCCGCCACGGCCGGATCGAGGGCGGGTCGCTGGCGATGCTCGCGCTGGGCAAGCTGGGCGGGCGGGAGATGCTGCCGCGCTCCGACCTCGACATCGTGCTGCTGTATGAGCACGCGCCGGAGGCCGAGGCATCCTCCGGCGGCACCAAGTCGCTGGCGCCCAGCGAGTATTTCATCCGCCTGTCGCACCAGGTGGTGGCGGCGCTGTCGGCGCCGGGCGCCGAGGGCAAGCTGTTCGATGTCGACATGCGGCTGCGCCCCACGGGCAACAAGGGCCCGGTGGCCACGCGCCTCGAAAGCTTCGCGCGCTATCACGCCGAGGAAAGCTGGACCTGGGAACGCATGGCCCTGCTGCGCGGCCGGGTGGTGGGCGGGCCCGCCGATTTCCACGGCCGCGTGGCCGCCGCCCTGCGTGAGGCCCAGCTGCGCCCCCTGCCGCCCGGCAAGGCCCTGGCCGATGCGGCGGCCATGCGCGGGCGCATGCTGCGCGACCTGCCGCCCGTGGGCCCCTGGGACCTGAAATCCATGCCCGGCGGCATGATCGAGGTGGAGTTCATCGCCCAGGCGCTGACGCTGGAACACGCCCCCCACCGGCCGGAGCTGCTGGTGGGCAACACCCAATCCGCGCTGGCGGCCCTGGGCGCCGCCGGGCTGTTGCCGGAGCACGAACTGCTGGTGCGGGCCGAGAACCTGTGGCGCACCCTGCTGGGCCTGCGGCGCCTGATGGCGCCCGGCCCGCGCGACGCAGCACTTTCCACCGCCGCCGAGGCCGCATTGCTGGCCGGCGCGGGCCAGGTGCTGGGCACCCAGCCCGTTGACCTGGCGGCGCTGCGCACACAGATCGACCACCACGCGGCGGCGGTGCGGGCGGCCTTCATCCGCCACATCGGCCGCCCCGAGACAGGAGAGAGCGCATGAGCGGACCGAATCCCGGCGACGAAGCCCCCGCCTTCACCATGCCCGCCAGCGGGGGGCGCCAGGTGTCCTCCGAGGCCCTGAAGGGCCAGCCCTATCTGCTGTATTTCTACCCCAAGGCCAACACGCCCGGCTGCACCACCCAGGCCTGCGGCATCCAGGAGGCGCTGCCGGCGCTGGGCAAGCTGAAGCTGACGGTCATCGGCGTCTCGCCCGACCCGATGAAGCCCATCGAGAAGTTCGCCGCCAAGTTCGGGCTGGAGTTCCCCCTCGCCTCCGACGAGGACCACGCGGTGGCCGAGGCCTATGGCGTGTGGGTCGAGAAATCCATGTACGGCAAGACCTATATGGGGATGGAGCGGTCGAGCTTCCTGGTCGGCGCGGATGGCAGGATCGTGAAGGTGTGGCGCAAGGTGAAGCCGGATGCCCATGCGGCCGAAGTGCTGAAGGCGGCGGCGGAGCTGTGATCGGGTCTCATGCGTTTGCATGAGGACAGGCTTTAACGCGCGGTTAATATACCTCTCGGAAGCCCGGCCCGACGCCGGGCCCATTTCCGGGAGCGGCGCCGTTGTCCAACGATCTCTCACTCGTGGCCCCGCTGACGGGGGTAGTCACGCTGACCGCCCTGGCGAGCTCGGCTAACGGCCGCTTTCTGGTCGTCAGCGGCTACGGCAGCCCGGTTTCAGGCGTCAGCGGCGACAACCCCAGTAACAGCTATGCGGATGTCTATCTGCTGGACACGCTGGAAGGCTCGGCACGGCTGATCTCGGTCGGCCCGGGATACTCGGCCGCCGGCGCCCGCATCAGCGATGACGGGCAATTGGTCATGTTCCAGCCCATCGCTGCGGTCGACGGCCAAACGCCCGGCAATGTCCGCAACAACTACAGCAGCAACGTCACCCTCTGGAGCGCGGAGAGCGGCACGTTCATCCCGCTCAGCGTCGACAGCGCGGCCATAGGCGGCATTGCCAATCCGGGCTACGCCGGGGCCTCGGCCGACCTGCGCTATCTGCTGCTGACCGGCAATTCGGCCGGCGCCGCGCCGCTCTGGCTGTATGACCAGCGAACCGGCACCGCCCAGTTGGTTTCCTCCGCCGCGACCAGCTCTGCCCTGCAGTCCGACTTCACCGGCGGCGTGACGCCCGACGGGCGATATGTGGTGTTCAGCACGCAGGCGAAGCTGGAGGCCGCAGACGGGAACAACTTCGCGGACGTCTTCCGCTATGACACGCAGACAGGCGTCCTGAAGCTGGTGTCGCACCGCGCGGATGGCAGCTATCCGGTGTCGAACTCCGTCTGGAGCGCGCCGCCGCTGAACCTGTTGCCGTCCGTCTCGGCGGACGGGCGCTACATCGTCTACAACGGCGGCGGACCGACCGCCGCGTCCTCCGGCGTGTGGCTGTGGGATGCGCTGACGGACACGAACACCCTGCTTCCCACCAGCATCCAGGGCGGGGTCATTTCGGCCGACGGCAGCCAGGTGGCCTATTTCGGCGTCGGCCTGAACTCGAACGCGCCGATCATGGTCTATGACGTGGGCACGGGCGCGGTGCGTCAGGCGGGCAGCGTGAACGTAGGCCCCTATGGCGTGCTCAGCCTGTCGGCGGACGGGAAGTGGCTGTTCTACACCACGAACCAGGCCCTGGTTCCGGAGGATCAGAACGCCACGGGCAACCTGTATCGCTTCTCCCTGTCCGGCGACACCACCGCCCCCACCCTTTCCATCACCAGCAGCGACGCGGAGCTGACGCGCGGCGAGACCGCCACCATTACCTTCGCCTTCTCAGAGCTGGTGGGCGGCTTCACCCTCTCTGACATCGCGGTGGCCGGGGGCACGCTGTCCGACCTCTGGACCAGCGACAACATCACCTGGACCGCCCGCTTCACCCCCAGCGCCGACTGGCACGGCACCGGCGCCTTCATCGTGCTGGGCAACGCCTATCACGACCTGACCGGCAACTCCGGCGTCTCCCACGGGCTGAACCTGTCGGTGGCCACGGACACGCTGGGCGCCACGCCCATCCTGTCCGCCATCACCACCGATACCGGCATCGCGGGCGACTTCATCACCGCCGACGGCACGCTGGTGCTGCATGGCCAGGCGGGGGCGCTGCGGGATGTCCAGGTCTCCCTGGCGGGGGGCGGGCTGCTGGGCACCGCCTTCACGGACATGAACGGGCAGTGGAGCCTGGACCTGACCGGCGCGCCCTTCGCGCCCGGCCGCTATGTGCTGCATGTCACGGCCGATGACGGGGCGGGCGGCAGCCTGGCCGCCGCCGCCGACACCGTGCTGCTGGTCACCGCCAGCGAGATCTCGCCCAACCTGCGCCCCGATCACGGCGTGACGCAGGCCCTGGGCGGCGGCGCCACGCTGAACCTGGGTGGCGGCAGCCACCTGGTGATGCTGGATGGCGCCGGCAACAGCGTGACATTGGGCGAGGGGCAGAGCTTCGTCATGTCGGGCCACGTCGCGGGCACCACCGTCACCGCCGGCAATGGCGGGGTGGGCATAGAGCTGCTGGGCTGGAACAACACCATCACCACCGGCTCGGGCGATGACGAGATCTGGGCCGGCATGGGCATGTCCGTCATCCGCAGCGGCGCGGGCAACGACACGATCTGGCTGGGCGCCTCCGGGGCCTCCAGCGTCGATGCCGGGGCGGGGGACGACATCATCAACACCGGCGGCGCGCTGAATGACGTGCTGCGCGGCGGGCTCGGCAACGACCAGTATGTGGTGCGCAGCATCACCACCCAGATCATCGAGAACCCCGGCGAAGGCACGGACACCGCCTGGGTCGCGGTGGACGGCTTCGCCATACCCGCGAATGTGGAGGTGATCCGCCTGATCGAGGCGGCGCACCAGTTCACCGGCGGGGCTGGCGGCGACACCATCGTGGCGAACCAGTCGGGTGCCGCGGGCTCCGTCCTCGACGGCGGCGCGGGGGACGACATGCTCTATGGCTCGGCGGGCGCGGATGTGCTGACGGGCGGCACGGGCAACGACGTGCTGTTCAGCTATGGCGGGGCGGACCGCTATGTGTTCGGCGCCGGCTGGGGCCATGACGTGATCTGGGGCTGGCAGGCCGGGCAGAAGCTGGACGTGTCGGGGCTGGGCTTCAGCTTCGCGGATGTGGTGCAGGTGGGCGGCGACGGCATGGTGCGGGTGCTGATCGGCGCCGATGGCTTCGACATCCATGGAATCAACGCCGTATCCGCGGGAGATTTCATCTTCCAGGCTTGATTTCCCGTGCCGTGACAGGCCGGCCGTCACACAACCTCCTCACTCATCCTCTTGCCCCCGCCGCCGATCCGGCCGATGCCGGACCGGCACGGGAGATGTTGGCATGCTGATTGGTGTGGTGGGGCCTTCGGGCGCGGGCAAGGACACGGTGATGGCGGGGCTGCGCGCCGCCCTGGCCGAGGACCCGCGCTTCGTCTTCGCGCGCCGCGCCATCACCCGCCCCGCCGATGCGGGCGGCGAGGACCACCTGGCCCTGACCGAGGCCGAATTCGCCCGGCAGGATTTCGCCCTGCAATGGTCCGCCCACGGGCTGCGCTACGGCATCCCGCGCTCCATCGAGCACGATCTGGCGCGGGGCCGCGTGGTGCTGGCCAACCTCTCGCGCACGGTGCTGGAGGAAGCGGCGGCCCGGTATCCGTTCGCGGTGCTGCACATCACGGCTTCCGCCGCGCTGCGCGCCGCCCGGCTGGCCGCGCGCGGCCGCGAGGAACCGGCCGACATCGCCGCCCGCCTGTCGCGCGAGGCACCGTTGCCGCCCGGCCTGCGCGTGCTGACGGTGATGAACGACACCACCCCCGAGGCAGCTGTTGCAGTTGCGAGAAATTATCTTGCATCCCTGCCGAGGGCGTGACATGTCAGTGGCATGTCCATGGTCATGCCCGTCAACCTGTCAACTTTCGAGGCACCACCCTCGCTGACCGAACAGGCCGCGCGCCAACTGCGCCGGGACATCATCTCCACGCGCCTCGAACCGGGCTCCAGCCTGTCCGAGGCGACGCTCTCCGCCTCCATGGGGCTCGGCAAGGCGCCGATCCGCGCGGCGCTGGCGCGGCTGTCGGATGAAGGGCTGATCGCCGCCCTGCCCCGCCGCGGCTGGGTCGTCTCCCTCGTCACCATCCGCGACATCCATGAAGTGTTCGACCTGCGCCTGCTGCTGGAGCCCGAGGCCGCGCGCCGCGCCGCCGGCCGGGTGGATGCCGAGCACCTGAAGACGCTGGATGGCGTCTGCGCCGCCGGCTACCAGCCCGGCAACGGTGACAGCGCCATCGATTTCCTGGAGGCCAACCGCGCCTTCCATGTCGCCGTGGCCGAGCTTTCGGGCAATGCGCGCCTCGCGCGGCAGCTCGGTCGGCTGCTCGACGAAAGCACCCGCATGCTCGTCATGGGCCTGATGCGCCGGGACCGCACCGGCGAGATGGCGCATGAGCACGAGGAACTGATCGCGGCACTCGCCCTCGGCCGGGCCGAGGAAGCCGCCCGCATCATGCATGAACAGGTGGATGCCAGCCGCAAGATGGTGCTGGCGGCGCTCACCTCTCCGGAACTGGGGATTTCCGTATGAACATGATCCGCCCGCGCGCCTCGCTGAACGCGATGCTCGCCGCCATCGACGAGGCCTGCCGCACCCCGCTCGAAGGGCGTGAAGTGCGGGTGGCCGATGCCATGGCCCCCTTTCTGGACGACCCGGAACTGCTGGCCGACGTCTCCTGCCCGGAATGCCCGGACCACTACATCCGCCACCTTCTGCATGAGGGCGAGGATTACGGCGTGGTCGCGCTGGTGTGGCGCCCCGGCCAGATGTCCCC
The DNA here is from genome assembly GCF_004005855.1 of Rhodovarius crocodyli. GTDB lineage: Bacteria > Pseudomonadota > Alphaproteobacteria > Acetobacterales > Acetobacteraceae > Rhodovarius > Rhodovarius crocodyli. The sequence continues at coordinate 275,720 of NZ_SACL01000003.1, read as the reverse complement.
CGTGCATGCCCACAAGAGCTGGTGCGCCTTCGGCATGCATCGCGGCATCATGACCGAGCACTACTACGCCCCCGGCGAGCCCCCGCGCCTGACGGCCGCGCATCTGCGCCTGCCCGGCGATGTCAGCCACGGCCCGGCGCGCGACGACCTGATCCACCGCCTGGCCAATTGCTGCTCGGAGACGGCGGTCTCCATCCATGTCTATGGCCTGGCCTACGAAAAGTTCGCGACGGACCTCAACCTGATCCTTGCGTGAACTTCCGGTAAGCCACACTGTGCCGCGCAATGAATTCGCGGCTCTGGCTTGGCCTTGCACTCGGGATGGGGGCGTCGGTGATCTGGGGGGCGCATGCCGTGGTGGCGCGCATCTCCCTCGCCGGGCAGGGCATGCATCCCTTCGATCTCATCGCCTGCCGTTTCCTGATCTCGGGCCTCATCCTCGCGCCGCTGGTCTGGCGTGAGCGCGCGGCGCTGGTGCGCCTGGGCCTGCCGAAGCTGCTGGTGCTGACGGCCATGGGGGGCGTCGGCAACCTGATGGTGTTCACCACCGCCCTGCTCTATGCCCCGGCCAGCCATGGCGGCACCATCCCGCCCATCACCGGACCCATCATGGGCGCGCTGGCGGGCTATCTGCTGCTGGGGGAAACGGCCACGCGCGGGCGCGTCGGGGCGCTGGGGCTGATGCTGCTGGGCGTGCTGTTCATCGGCTGGGACGGGCTGTCGACCGACCTGCCGGATGTGTGGAAGGGCGACGTGCTGCTGTTCATGGCGGGCACCAGCTGGGGCTTCTTCGGCGCGCTGCTGCGGCGCTGGCAGGCGCCGGCCTTCGTCACCGCCTCGGCCATGGCGATCGTCTCGGCCATCATCATCCTGCCGCTGTGGGTCAGCACCTCCGCCGCGGATTTCCTGGCGCGGCCGCTGTGGCTGCAGCTCTGGATCGGTTTCGCGCAGGGCATCATGCTGGGCGTCATCTCCATGCAGATGTTCACCCGCAGCCTGGAAATCCTGGGCCCCACCCGCGCGGCCACGCTGTCGGTGGTGGTGCCGGTGGCGGCGCTCGCCATGTCCGCCATCGTGCTGGGTGAGGCGATCGGCGCCAAGCAGGCACTGGGCGCGCTGCTGGCCATCTTGGGCATGCTGGGCGCCGTGACGCTGACGGGCGGCCCCGCGCGCGCACGCTGAAGCCCGGGCACGCCGAAGCATGGGCACGGTGAAGATCACGATTGCCCCATTGCCCGGCGCGTGCGGCGCGGCATAGGTTTCCGGCCATGCGCCGCCTCGTCCTCAGCCTGCTGATCCTGCTTTCCGCCTGCGCGGAGACCGAGACCCGTTACCTGCCGCCCGCGGGCTTCACGACCATGAGCACGCCGGCCGGCGCGCTGGAGGCGGGCGATTCCTGCATCGCCACCTGCCAGGCCGAGCGCCAGCAATGCCTGAATGCCGAACAGGCCAGCGCCGGCGCCTGCTTCGGGGCCGATTCCGCGATTTCGCGCGGCTTCAACGGCTGCCGAGAGGGCGCGGCCGGCTGCGTGGCCCCGCCGATCTGCCTGCAGAACTCCGATGGCTGCACCGAGACCTATAACGCCTGCTACTCCCGCTGCGGCGGCGTGGCGCTGCAGGTGCGCCGCCCGCGCCAGACCGTGAGCGACGCCATGCCCAGCACGCCCTTCGTGGTGCCGCCCCTGCCGGGCAGCGCGCCGGTGGCCGCCGCGCCGCGCCGCCGCACCCGCAGCCGTCCGGCGCCCTCACCGGCCGAGTAAATCCGCGCCACGCGTGGTAACCTCATCGGACGGCATGGGTTCTTCCCCTGTCCGCCAGAGGAAGCCGCGCCCTGATACGCCGCCTGATCATCGCCCTGCTCTGCCTGCCGCTGCTGGCACTGGCCACGCTGTGGCTGGCGCTGCCGCGGCTGGAGTTGGCGGGCATGGCGGCGGGCCGGATCTCGGCGCGGCTTGACCGCCAGGCGACCATCGGCAGCCTTCGGGTCACGCCCGGGCTGACGCTGCGGGTGGCGCTGCGCGACGTGAAGCTGGCCAACATCACCGGCGGCAGCCGCCCGGACATGCTGACGCTGCGGCAGCTGGATGCCGGCATCGCCCTGTGGCCGCTGCTGATGGGCCGGCTGGAATTGACGGATGCGGCGGCGGAAGGTGCCTCCCTGCTGCTGGAACGCGACGGGGAACGCCGGGGCAACTGGCAGGGCGCGCGGCAGACCCGCAGCGCCGCGGCCTCCGGCCGGGATGGCGGGTGGTATGCGGCCCTGCTGCGCGTCACGGGTTCCGAGATCCTGATCCGCACCAGCAGCGGCAAGCTGCTGCGGGTGGGGGTGGATGAAGCCGAGATCGCGACCGACAGCCGGACCGAACCCGTGCGCCTGCACGCGCGCGGCAGCTATAACGACCTGCCCCTGGCATTGCAGGGACGCCTCGGCAGCTTCGCGGAACTGGCCCAGGCGGAGCGCCCCTTCCCGATGAAGCTGGAGGCGCAGTCCCGCCGCACCCAGGCCGCGCTGGACGCCACCGCCAGCGACCCCATGAACTTCGACCGCTGGCAGGGCCGGCTGGAGCTGCGCACGCCCGAGCTCGCCACCTTCCTGCGTGACCTGGGTGTGCAGGGCGCCCCCGACATCGCCCTGGAACTGGCGGGCGATGCTAGCCGCGAGGGCGATGTCTGGGCCCTGCGCGACGCGGCCGGCAGCCTGGACGGCCAGGCGCTCACCGCGCCCCTGCTGCGCCTGACCGAAGGTCTACCCGGCGTGGCCGACGACCTGGACGTGCAGCTGGACGCGACGCGGCTGGACCTGAACCGCCTGCTGGGCCGCAATGCGGGCCCGGCGCCGGACGGCGATGCCGACACGCGCCTGGTGGTGGACCGCAACCCCGACCCCACCATCACCGCCCGCCTGACGGCGCGCGAGCTGCTCTATGGCGAATGGCGCGCCACGAATGCCGCCCTGCGGGTGAACGTGACGCCCGGCCGCATCGAGATTCCGCAGGCCAGCGGGGTGATCGCGGGCGCGCGGCTGCAGGCGGCGGCCGAGGCGCAGGCGGTTGAGGGCGGCACGGCCGTGGAAGCCAGCGTGACCATGCGTGAGGGCCGGCTGGACGCGCTGCGCCAACTGCTCGGCCTGCGCCCGCTGCCGCTGGAAGGCGCGGTGACGGCCGAGGCGCATGTGCAGGCCAGCGGCGGCACGCTGCGCCAGGCGATGCGCCGGGCCTCGGGCACCGCCGTCCTCAGCATCCGCAACGGCAGCATCGAGCGCGCGGTGATCGAGGCGATGTCCACCGATCTGCGCGCCATCTTCCGCACCGCGCCTGGCCGCACGCCGCTGCGCTGCGCGCTGGCCGTGGTGGTGCTGCGGGAAGGGCGTGGCAGGGTGATGCCCCTGCGGCTGCGCGCCGCGACCGGCACGGTGCAGGGCAGCGCCAGCTTCGACCTGATGCGGCGGCAGCTGGACCTGGCCGTGCGCAGCCAGCGCGACACCACGGATTTCCTGGCGCTGGACCTGCCCATCCGGGTGCATGGTAGCTTCGCAAACCCCGAGATCGGCCTCGGTTCACGCGACAGCCTGCCGGGGGATGGCGCGATCGCGCTGCCTGAGGGGCTGCGCGCCACGGTGCGGCAGAACGGCTGCTAGACCGGGTATTTGCCGGGCGGTGTTTCCTCCGGCAGGCCCATCGCGATCTCCCGCGTCACATAGTCGCGGTCGAACTGGCGCGCGGTGATGCCGAAGCAGCCGCAGGCGCGCGGGTCATCGGTGCGCAGCAGCGTGCTGGGGGGCTGGCCGCAGGCCGCCAGATGCGGCTGCAACCCGTCGCGGATGAACTCCAGCGCGCGCCGCGCCCCGCGCGGGCGCACCAGATAGGCCTTGTTGAAGCCCACCAGCACCATCTCGAACCGTCCGGGGTTCTGGGCCAGCCAGGTCATCGCGCCCCAGGTGACGCCCACGAAGCTCTCGGAGAAGAAATCGTCCAGCACCACCACGCCGTCCTGCCGCAGCACGCGGTCGGCCAGGGCCAGGTCCGCCTGGACGCCCCAGGTGCCGTGGTCGCCGTCGATATGCACGAAGCGGGTGCCGAGCGCCGGCAGCGAATCGGGGGGCAGCGCCTCGGAATATTGCAGGATCGGCTCCACCTTGCCCTGGCAGTGCGGGCGGATCAGCGCGACGGACTGCTCCATCAGCGCGGTGCCGATATCCACAAGCCGCAGCGTGGCGTCGTCGCGCAGGTGCATGCCCATCATCAGGGCGGACCGGCCATAGGCCACCCCGATCTCCAGCATGTCACCCGGGCCGCCGGGCCCGCCCTGGAACGCCAGAAAGGCATCGAACAGCGCGGCCGACATGTCGGAATACCAGCCCTGCACGCCTTCTGCGGCCTGCATGTAGGCGTGGTAGCGGGAATGTTCCGGTGTTTCGGCCATGCCGCGGAGCTTAGCCACAAGCGGGACGGAAGCGAAGCACGCGCGAGTTGATCGGCCGCCCCCGCTATCCACATATCATCCACAGGGCGCCCGCGGGCCGGGCGCGGTATCAAGGCGCATGAACAGCATCCACCCTCCGGAGTCGCAGCCCATGTTCGGGCAATCCGCACGGATTCCGCCCCAGAACCTGGAGGCGGAACAGGCGCTCCTGGGTGCGCTGCTGTCCAACAACAAGGCCTATGAGCGGGTCAGCGAGTTCCTCGCCGCCGAGCATTTCGCGGACCCCATCCACGGCCGCATCTTCAGCGCCATCCAGCGCCGGGTGGAAAACAACGCGCTGGCCGATGTCGTGACCCTCAAGGGCGAGTTCGAGCACAACGGCATGCTGGAGGAAGTGGGCGGCACCGCCTATCTCGTGCAGCTGCTCTCGGCGACCGTCGGCATCATCAACGCCGGCGAATACGGCCGGCTGATCCATGACTGCTGGCTGCGCCGCCAGCTGGTGGATGTGGGCGAGACGCTGGTGAACCGCGCCTTCGGCCTGGACCCCGAGATCGACGGCAAGGGCCAGATTGAGGCCGCCGAGCAGGAATTGTTCGAGCTGGCGACCGGCGGCGGCGGCACCGAGGGCGGCGGCATCACCTTCGACCGCGCCCTGGCCCAGGCGGTGGAGACCGCTGCCAAGGCCAAGGCGGCGGGCGGCGGCGTGTCGGGCCTGCCGACCGGCCTGCGCGACGTGGATGCGCGCCTGGGCGGCCTGCACGGCTCGGACCTTCTGATCCTCGCGGGGCGCCCCGGCATGGGCAAGACGGCGCTGGCCACCAAGCTGGCCTTCGGCGCCGCGAAATCCCTGGTGAAGGACCTTCAGCCCGGCGAGGTGCCCAAGGGCTCCGTCATCCTGTTCTCCCTCGAAATGGCGGCCGAGCAGCTGGCCAACCGTCTGCTGGCCGAGGAAAGCCGGATCTCGGGCGACCGCATCCGCCGTGGTGAGATCACGCAGCAGGAATTCGACCGCTTCTATGAGGCGAGCCGCACCCTCTCGACCCTGCCCATCGTCATCGACGACACGCCGGCCATCAGCATTTCCGCGATGCGCACACGCTGCCGGCGGCTGAAGCGCACGCGGGGCCTGGACATGATCGTGGTGGACTATCTGCAGCTGATGCGCCCGGCGCCCGGCACCAAGTCCGACAGCCGCGTGCTGGAAATCTCCATGATCACCCAGGGCCTGAAGGCCCTGGCGAAGGAGCTGCACGTGCCGGTGATGGCGCTGTCCCAGCTCTCCCGCGCCGTCGAACAGCGCGAGGACAAGCGGCCCCAGCTGTCGGATCTGCGTGAATCGGGCTCGATCGAGCAGGACGCCGACGTGGTCATGTTCGTCTATCGCGACGACTATTACCTGAAGGCGCGCGAGCCGAAGGAAAGCAACTTCGACCAGCCGGAGAAGTTCACCATCGCCCATGACCGCTGGGTGCAGGACATGGAACGCGCGCACAACAAGGCAGAGCTGTACATCGCCAAGCAGCGCCACGGCCCCACCGGCAAGATCGACCTGTTCTTCGAGGCCGAGTTCACCCGCTTCGGGGACCTGGACACCGTGCATGACGGGCCGGACCCCTACGCGGAGTGATGGCTCAGGCGGCGACGGCTTCCGCCATCCACAGTTCCGCGTCGGCGCCTGCCGGGATCTTCATGGGCGCCGTCGCATCGGTCGCGGCGTACCACACCGCCCCCGCCACATCCGTGGCATGGGTGTGCGGGCCCTCACCGCTGGTGAAGCGGGCCAGTATCGCCTCGATCATCGGCGCGTAGTCGGGGTTGTCGAGCCCGGCCAGATAGGGCGTGGCGTTGTCGCGGAACCGTGTCTCGCCGGAAGAACCCGGCAGCACCAGCCGCACGCGGATGCCCAGCGGCTCGACCTCGGCGGCCAGTGATTCGGTGAAGGCGTTCACCGCCATCTTGGCGGCGCGGTACATCCCCACCAGCGGCAGTACCTTCAGCGTGACGGAAGACGTGACGTTGATGACCACGCCCGCCCGGCGCTTCCGAAACTGCGGCAGCACCGCCTGGGTGACGGCCAGCGTGCCGAAGGTGTTGGTCTCGAACAGCTGGCGCGTGACCTCGGCCGGCGTCAGCTCGATCGGCACCGGGGCGCCGAAGCCGGCATTGTTGACCAGCACGTCGATCTCGCCCGCATCGCGCACCGCATGGGCGATGCTGATCGGGTCCGTCACGTCCAGCGCCAGGATGCGCAACCGGTCCGAGGCCGGCAGGACGGAGGGGTCCGGCCTGCGCATGGTGGCAATGACGTTCCAGCCGCGTTCGAGGAACAGGCGCGCCGTCTCCAGGCCGAAGCCCGAGGAACAGCCGGTGATGAGGATGGTCGGCATGGGTAAACTTCCGCGTTTGTGACGATGCAGAGATGGACAGGCGGCCACCGGCTTCCCACGTCGGAAAATCCTGGCTTCTTTCGCGAAAGTCCTGTTCCGCATGGTCGACCCGCTCGCTGAGATCGTGACGCTGCTGCAGCCCGCCGCCCGCTATTCCAAGCTGGTTGAGGGCGCGGGGCGCTGGCGCGTGGAACGCCCCGCCACCGGCGAGCCCTTCTACGGCGCGATCCTGGAAGGGGCCTGCCTGCTGCAGATCGGCAAGCGCCCGCCGGAAGTGGTGCGGGCGGGAGATTTCGTGCTGGTTCCCGGCTCGGAGCCGCTGGTGAACACCAGCATCGACCCGCCGCCGCCACATGTATCGATGCTGCCCACCCCGATCGCGGAGGGGCATTTCCGCGTCGGCCGGCAGGACGGGCCGGCGGATGTGCGCATGCAGGGCGGCTTCTGCAGCTTCGGATCCCCGGATGCGGCGCTGCTGGTCTCCCTGTTGCCGGAGATGGTGCTGGTGCGCGGCGAGGCCCGGCTGGCCACGCTGGTGGCCCTGGTCGGCGAGGAGACCCGCGCCCGCCGCCCCGCGCGGGACCTGGTGCTGGAACGCCTGCTGGAGGTGCTGCTGATCGAGGCCCTGCGCTGCGGCGGCAGCGGCGCGGGCACGCCGGGGCTGGCGCGCGGCCTGGCGGATGACCGGCTGGGGGCCGCGCTGCGCGCCCTGCACGCCCGCCCCGCCCATGGCTGGACGGTGCCTGAGCTGGCGCGGGAGGCATCGCTGTCGCGCAGCGCCTTCTTCGCGCGGTTCAACCGCATGATGGGGCTGGCGCCGATGGAATACCTGCTGGCCTGGCGCATGGCCCTCGCCCGCCGCCTGCTGCGCGGACGGGACATGGCGGTGGAGCAGGTGGCGGAGAAGGTGGGCTATGGCTCGGCCAGCGCCTTCGCCGTGGCCTTCGCGCGGCATGTCGGGGTGCCGCCGGCGCGTTACGCCCGCACGGCGGCCGCGTGACGCGGCTGCAACCCCTGGCTGGCCCCCATGCCTCCAGGCTGGTAGTGTGCGCTGCGATGCGACAGCTCCCCTACTCCGCCTGATGGTTACAGCCTTCCTGGCCGCTCTGGGCCGGCCGATCGTGGCGGCCTGCCGCTCCGCCGGCGATCTCGGGCTTTTTGCGCTGGAGGCGATCAGCCACGTCTTCCGCCCACCATTCTACGGGCGGCAGTTCCTGCGGCATTTCATCGAGGTGGCGTATTTCTCCCTGCCCGTGGTGGCGCTGACGGCGCTGTTCACCGGCATGGTGCTGGCGTTGCAGAGCTACACCGGCTTCGCCCGCTTCAACGCGCAGAGCGCGATCGCCAGCGTCGTGATCCTGAGCGTGACGCGTGAGCTGGGGCCGGTATTGGCCGGGCTGATGGTGGCCGGGCGCATCGGCGCGGCCATGGCGGCCGAGCTCGGCACCATGCGCGTGACGGACCAGATCGACGCGCTGACCACCCTGTCGACCGATCCGATGAAGTATCTGGTGGCCCCGCGCATCCTGGCCGCCACCGTGGCCCTGCCGCTGCTGGTGCTGGTGGCGGATGTGCTGGGCGCGATGGGCGGCTTCGTCATCGGCACGGTCAAGCTGGGCTTCGTGCCGGCCACCTATCTCAAGGCCAGCTGGGACGTGCTGCAATTGCAGGACGTGACGAGCGGCCTGGCCAAGGCCGCCGTGTTCGGCTTCGTCATCGCGCTGATGGGCTGCTACAGCGGCTATCGCAGCAAGGGCGGCGCCCAGGGCGTGGGGCTGGCCACCACCTCCGCGGTGGTGCTGGCCTCCATCCTCATCCTGGCGCTGGACTATGTCGTGACCGAGGCCTTCTTCGCGCAATGAGCAGCCAGCGACCCACCACGCTCGGCGTGAAGCTCATCGGGCTGCGCAAGGCCTTCGGCCCGAAGCAGGTGCTGGACGGCGTGAACCTCGACATCCCGCCCAACTCCTCCATGGTCGTGCTGGGCGGTTCGGGCAGCGGCAAGTCCGTGATGCTGAAATGCATCCTGGGCCTGATCCAGCCCGATGAGGGCGTGATCGAGATCGGCGGGCAGGACGTGCTGAAGATGTCCGCGCGGGACCGCACGGCGCTGATGAACCGCATCGGCATGCTGTTCCAGAACGGCGCGCTGTTCGACAGCCTGCCGGTGTGGGAGAACGTCTGCTTCAAGCTGCTGGCGCAGAAGCGCATCACCCGCCGCGCGGCCCGCGACAAGGCGGCGGAGGTGCTGGCCCAGGTGGGCTTGGCCGCCAGCGTGGGCGACCTCTCTCCGGCGGAGCTGTCGGGCGGCATGCAGAAGCGCGTGGCCCTGGCCCGTGCCGTGGCCGCGGAGCCCGAGATCATCCTGTTCGACGAGCCCACCACGGGGCTCGACCCCATCATGGGCGCCGTGATCGACGGGCTGATCGCCGATTGCGTGCACCGGCTGGGTGCCACCGCCATCTCCATCACCCATGACATGGCCAGCGCCCGGCGCATCGGCCAGCAGGCCGCCATGCTCTATCGCGGCCAGGTGGTCTGGACGGGGCCGGCCGCCCAGCTGGGTGACACCGGCAATGCCATGGTGGACCAGTTCGCGCGCGGTGAGCGCGAAGGACCAATCACGATGGAACTCCGCCGCTGATTCGTGGCAACCGGGTGAAGATAATACCTGCCTAGAAACGTTACGCAGAAGTCACTCGCTGTATTACTGCATCGCACTATCTTCCACTCGGATTGCGCCAGCGCCATGGCGCCAATCGTCGTGGGGTGGCAGCAATGATCGACGTTCGCTGGGGTCAAGCGATAACTTTCGGCAGCCGTGGTTCAGCCAAGACAGCCGCCCCGGCGGGGCTGGATTTTACAGAAGGCGATGCGTCCTGGACCACCGCGGAGTTCTGCGGCTTCCAGTTTCGACTTCCGGCCTCTCAACGTGACGTGGTCGGGCGCCTCAACATCAGTCCCTATCTGCTGAAGGACAAGGTTCTGCGGCAGGAGGTCTGGATCTTCCTCAACGGGCTGCTGGCATCGTACAACATCGTGACGGCCCCCGCTGAAATCAGCTTTACTGTGCCGAAGCCGATCGTCACGGCGCGGGATGTCCAGCTGCGGCTGGTGATCCCGACCGCCGCGCAGCCCAAAGCCCTGGGTGTCAGCGCGGATGAAAGGCGCCTTGGACTGCTGTTGCGAGAGGTAGCCTTTGCCGCCGGCTGAACACGAAGTCGAAACATCGCCCGACGCGCCGCGCGGGTCGCTGCAGTCCAGCGTCGATGTCATCACCCGCGACACCATCGCGGGCTGGGCCTGGGATCCCTCCCGCCCCGATCATCACGTCGAGATCGAGCTGCTGGTGGACGGGGAACCCCGCTTCCGCTTCCGGGCGGACCAGTTCCGGCCGGACCTGCGGGATGCCGGCATCGGCGACGGCAGGGCCGGCTTCGGCCTCAACGCGATGTCGGCGCTGCTGCCCGGGGCAGTCTGCCGGCTGGAGCTGCGCGCGGTCGAGAGCGGGCTGACGCTGCAGGGCGGCGCCGCGCTGCTGATCGACGACCAGACGCCGCTCGACGCCAGCGCCGCCGCCATGCTGGAGCGCATGGCCGACAACCTGATCGACGCGGCAGCCCCCGTCGATGAGCTGGACACGCTGCTCGGCACCGTCGGCCACGCGATGGACCGGCTGCTGCGGGCGCGGGCGCGGCACGCCCCTTCCGGCCCGCCGCCGCTGCCCGACATGCTGCGCGGCTACGATATCCTGACGCTGGAGCCGGTGGACGCCCCCGAGGTCTCCATCATCATCCCCGTCCACAACAAGTTCGAGCTGACCCACGCCTGCATCGCCTCGATGCTGGAGCGCATGCCCGCCACCAGCTTCGAGGTGATCGTCGTCGACGATGCCTCCTATGACGCGACGGTGCTGGGCCGGCTGGTGCTGAAGGGCGGCGTCCGGGTCGTCCGCAATGCGGAAAATCTCGGCTTCGTCGGCACCTGCAATGCGGGCGCGGCGGCGGCACGGGGCAAGTACCTGTTCTTCCTCAACAACGACACGCTGATGCGCCCGGGCTGGCTGGATGAGCTGGTGGCCACCTTCGCGCTGGACCCGGCCATCGGCATCGTCGGCTCCCGCCTGTTCTTCGAGGACGGTTCCCTGCAGGAGGCCGGCGGCATCATCTGGCGCGCCGGCGACGGCTGGAACTGGGGTCGCAACGGCGACGGCAGCGACCCGCGCTTCAGCTTCATGCGCGACTCGGACTATGTCTCGGGCGCGGCGCTGATGATCGAGCGCGCGCTGTTCGAACAGCTGAACGGCTTCGATACCCTCTACGCGCCCGCCTATTACGAGGACACCGACCTGTGCTTCCGCGTCCGCGCCGCCGGCCGCCGGGTGGTGGTGCAGCCCGCGTCGGAGATCATCCACCTGGAGGGCCAGTCCAACGGCACGGATGAGAACGGGCCGGGGCTGAAGCGCTATCAGAAACTCAACCGGCACAAGTTCTTCCAGCGCTGGAAGGACGTGCTGGCGACGCATCGCCTGAACGCCGACCAGCCGCTGCTGGAGGTCGAGCGCCAGGTGCGCCGGCGCCTGCTGTTCATCGATGAGAGCGTGCCGACCCCGGACAAGGACGCCGGCAGCAACGCCGCCTGGCAGCACATGCTGGCGCTGCAATCCCTCGGCTTCAAGGTGGGCTTCGTGCCGGCCGACAACATGGCCCGCATCGATCCCTATACCAGGACGCTACAGAAGCACGGCATCGAGTGCTTCTATCACCCCTGGCAGCGCACGCTGGAGGAAGTGCTGCGCCACGCCCCGGTGCCGCCGGATGTGGTCTATATCCACCGCCTGGCCAATGCGCGGAACTATCTGGGCCTCGTGCGGCGCTATGCCCCGCGGGCGCTCGTGCTCTACTGCGTGGCGGACCTGCATTTCCTGCGGATGGAGCGCGCCGCCGAGCTGGCCGGCGATGCGAAGATGGCCGCCGCCGCCGCCAGGACGCGGCAGGAGGAACTGGCGCTGACCGCCGCCGCCGACTGCTGCATCGTCCATTCCACCGCCGAGGCGGCGATCCTGGAGCCCGCCGCCCGGGTGGCGGTGGTGCCCTGGTCCATCGCGCCTTCACCGCCGCCGCTGCCCTTCGCGCAGCGCCACGGCTGCGTCTTCATCGGCAGCTTCGGCCACCCGCCGAACCAGGATGCCGTGGAATGGCTGGGCACCGAGGTCCGGCCGCTGCTGGGCGATGTGCGCGTGCATGTCTACGGCAGCGGCGACATGACGCCGCTGGTGCCACAGGACCACGGCAACATCATCCTGGAAGGCTTCGCGCCCGTGCTGTCGCAGGCGCTGCACCGGCACCGCGTCGCGGTGGCGCCGCTGCGTTATGGCGCGGGCATCAAGGGCAAGGTGCTGGACTGCCTGGCCCATGGCCTGCCCTGCGTGATGACCCCCATCGCGGCCGAGGGGCTGGACCTTCCCCCATCCCTGCAATGGCTGATCTCCGCCGACGCCGCGGCGCTGGCCGAAAAGCTGCGCCGGTTGAATGAGGACGAGGCCCTCAACACGGAATTGTCGCTGGCGGGGCTGGCGTTCATCGGCGAAAGGTTCGGCGCCGACAAGGTGGCCCGCCAGTTGGGCGATGCCCTGCGCCTGGCCGCCACCGCGCGCTGACCGAGGAGTTGCTGCTTGCTGGAAAAGACATTCGCGAAACTGGCATCCGTGCCCCCCGGAACCTGGCTGCCAGATGACGCGGACTGTTTTGACCCCGCAGAAATCAACGAGTTGGCGCGGGTGCTGGACCGGCTGCTCTATGCGCCCTCCGTCATCCGCAAGCGCCTGGAGGCGGCGGGCGTCGCGCTGACGCGCGCCGACCGCTACGGCGCGCTGCCGTCGATCGAGGCGCTGGAAGCCAGCTTCGCCCATCCCTCCCTACTGCGGCTGGAGGAGGTGTTTCCCGCGCCTGCGGTGATGCGGACCTTCCTGCTGGAGCTGGAGATCCAGGCGCGCGAGTTCCACCCGCCGGCCGCCGCCCCCTCGGCCGAGGGCTATGGCTGGCACAACGACAATTTCGCCTACAGCGACCCGCTCGCCTACTACGCCATGCTGCGCAAGTTCCGCCCCCGCACCGTGATCGAGGTGGGCAGCGGCGACAGCGCGCTGGTGGCGCTGGCGGCGCTGCGGGCCAATGGCGCGGGCCGCCTGATCAGCGTGACGGAGAACCCGCCCGAGCATCTGCGCGGCCTGCCGGGGCTGGAGTTGATCGAGGCGCCGCTGCAATCGGTGGAGACCGCCTTCTTCACGCGCAACCTGGGCCAGGGGGACGTCCTGTTCCTCGACACCAGCCACACCGTGAAGCACGACTCGGACGCCGTGCACGCGTTGCTGCGCGTGGTGCCCGCGCTGCGCCACCAGGCCTTCATCCACCTGCACGACATCGCCCTGCCCGAGACCCGGCCCCTGGGCGAGATGCGCGAGCACCAGGTCTTCTGGACCGAGCAATACCTGCTGGCGGCCTATCTGCGCGGCAACCCGCGCTGTTCCGTGCTGTACGGCAGCGCCTGGCACATGAAGCACAATGAGGCGGGGCTGCGCGCCTTCATGGCGGGGCGTTTCGCGCCGGGTGGCGGCAGCTTCTGGTTCTCCCAGCTCGGCGCCTGAGGGTTTTTGCGGCGCGCATGGCTGTCACGCCGTTGACTCTCTGCCGGGCATGAGGGTAGAAGCCCGGCTCCGGTTGGTGGGCATGGGCTCGCTGGCCCGCAGTTTTTTGACCGTTTCTTGGGGTTTCCAATGACGTTCGCAGTGATCCGCACCGGCGGCAAGCAGTACCGCGTAGTGCCGAATGGTGTTCTGACGGTCGAGAAGCTCGAGGCTGAGCCCGGTTCGACCATCACCTTCCACGATGTCCTGGCCGTTTCGACGGAAGCGGGTCTGGTTCTGGGCGCCCCCGTGGTTGCCGGCGCCACCGTGACCGCCGAGGTCGTGAAGCAGGGCCGCGGTGACAAGGTGATCATCTTCAAGAAGCGCCGCCGGCAGAATAGCCGTCGCAAGAACGGTCATCGCCAGCACGAGACCGTGCTGCGCATCACCGCGATCGCGGCCTGAGGAGTAGCACGAGATGGCACATAAAAAGGCTGGTGGTAGCTCTCGCAACGGGCGTGACTCGCCCGGTCAGCGCCTGGGCGTGAAGAAGTTCGGCGGCGAGCATGTGCTGGCCGGCAACATCCTGGTCCGCCAGCGCGGCACCAAGATGCGCCCGGGCACCAATGTGGGCCTCGGCCGTGACCACACGATCTTCTCGGTCGTGGAAGGCCACGTGAAGTTCGAGCACAAGGCCGGTGGCCGCGTGTACGTCTCCGTGGTGCCGGTGGCCCTGGCCGCCGAGTGATCCCGCGCACCCTGCCGGGTGTGTGACGCGGGGGCCTCTGGCCCCCGTTTTCGTTTGTGGCGCCGGATAACGGGCGCCCCCGCCCCCCAGCCGCCGCGCGGCGGGCCAGGCGTGGTGGGTACCGCGCGGTAGCGGCGGTAATCCCATGAAGTTCCTCGATGAAGCCAAGGTCTACGTAAAAAGCGGCGACGGCGGCGACGGCGTCATCGCGTTCCGGCGCGAGAAATACATCGAGTTCGGCGGCCCGGACGGCGGCAATGGCGGCCGCGGCGGCCATGTCTACATCCGCGCGGTTGAGGGGCTGAACACCCTCATCGACTATCGCTATGCCCAGCACTTCAAGGCCCGCAAGGGCGGCAACGGCGCGGGCAGCGACCGCACCGGCGCGCATGCCGACGACGTGATCATGCAGGTGCCGATCGGCACCCAGATCATCGACGAGGACAAGGAAACCCTGATCGCGGACCTGGACGAGGCGGGCAAGGAAATCCGCATCTGCACCGGCGGCGACGGCGGGCGCGGCAACGCGCATTACAAGACCAGCACCAACCGCGCCCCGCGCCGCGCCGACAAGGGCTGGCCCGGCGAGGAACGCTGGATCTGGCTGCGGCTGAAGCTGATCGCGGATTGCGGGCTGCTGGGCCTGCCCAATGCCGGCAAGTCCACCTTCCTGTCCGCCGTCACGGCCGCCAAGCCCAAGATCGCCGACTATCCCTTCACGACCCTCGTGCCGCAGCTGGGCGTGGTTCGCCTGAACCACAGCGAGGAATTCGTGATGGCCGACATCCCCGGCCTGATCGAGGGCGCGGCTGAGGGCGCGGGCCTCGGCACGCGCTTCCTGGGGCATGTGGAACGCTGCGCGGTGCTGCTGCACCTGATCGACGGCAGCCAGGCCGACCCGGTGGGCGCCTGGACCACCATCCGGCATGAGCTGGAGGAATACGGCGCCGACCTGGTGGACCGGCCCGAGATCCTGGTGCTGAACAAGGTCGATGCCATGACGCCGCAGGCCAAGGCCAGCCGCGTGAAGGCGCTGGAACGCGCCACCGGCCGCCCCGTGCTGCTGGCCAGCGGCGCCACGGGCGAGAACGTGCCCGAGGTGCTGCGCGAGGTGATGGACGTGATCGCCGAGGCCCGCGCGAAGTGACCCTCAACGAAGCCCGCCGCGTCGTCATCAAGATCGGTTCCGCCCTGGTGGTGGACCCCGCCACCGCCACCCCGCGTGAGGGCTGGATGGACCAGGTGGCGGCCGATGTCGCGGCGCTGCGCGCTTCCGGCAAGGAAGTGGTCCTCGTCTCCTCCGGCGCCGTGGCGCTGGCCCGCCGTGCGCTGGGCCTGACCAAGCGCGTGCTGAAGCTGGAGGAAAAGCAGGCCGCCGCCGCCGTGGGGCAGATCCGCCTGGCCGGCGCCTGGCAGCAGGCGCTGTCGGCCCATGGCATGAACGCGGCCCAGGTGCTGCTGACACTCGCCGAATCCGAGGACCGGCGCCGCTACCTCAACGCGCGCGCCACGCTGCACACGCTGCTGGAACTGGGCTGCGTGCCGGTCATCAACGAGAACGACACGGTCGCTACCTCCGAGATCCGCTTCGGCGACAATGACCGGCTGGCCGCCCGCGTGGCGGAGATGATCGGCGCCGACGCGCTGGTGCTGCTGTCCGACATCGACGGCCTCTACACCGCCGACCCGCGCAAGGACCCCGAGGCCGCGCACCTGCCGGTGGTCGAGCGCCTGACCGACGAGATCATGGCCATGGGCGGCGAGCCCCCGCCCGGCTATTCCTCGGGCGGCATGCGCACCAAGCTGATCGCGGCCAAGATCGCGACGGGTGCCGGCTGCGCCATGGCGATTTCCCGTGGGGACCAGCCGCACCCGGTGGCCGCCCTGGCCAATGGCGGGCGCAGCACCTGGTTCCTGCCGGCCCCCGAGGGCCGCACCGCCCGGAAAAGCTGGATCGCGGGCAGCATTTCCCCCAGCGGCATCCTGGTGGTGGATGACGGCGCGGCCCGCGCCCTGCGCGGCGGGCGCTCCCTGCTGCCGGCGGGCGTGCGCAACGTGATGGGCCAGTTCCAGCGCGGCGATGCCGTCAGCGTGCAGGACGCGGCAGGCCATGAGCTGGCGCGCGGCCTGTCGGCCTATGATTCCGACGATGCGGCGCGCATCGCGGGCCACCGCAGCGACGAGATCGAGGCGCTGCTGGGCTGGCGCGGTCGTGACGAGATCATTCACCGCGATGATCTGGCGCTGCTGTAGTTTCTGAGGGAATCGGGCCAATAGCCGGTTCCCGCTCGATTTTCGGCGGAAATCCAAGGATTTTGCGCCGCAAATAGCGCCGTATTCGCGATTCAATACTTGACCCAGGGCCGCCAGAGGCAGATATGCCCCCTCAAAGGGCCTTTTCGGGCCCTTTCGGGCGTTCGCGCCCTCGGAAACCGGGCGGACCGTCACGCGCCCGGAGCTCTGGCGGGGGTTTACCCGCAAGCCGTGCCCTGAAAGGTGCGCAAGCCCGGCCGACCCGCGCCATTCGCGGCCCGGCCATAGGACAAAGCCACTTGGCTGATACCATGGAAGATTTTGCCGCCCTGCTCGATGAGACGCTGGGCCCGGATACCGGTTTTGCCGGCTCCGTCGTCACCGGCCGCATCGTGCGGATCGACGACGACTACGCCGTTGTCGATGTCGGCCTCAAGAGCGAAGGCCGCGTGCCCCTGAAGGAGTTCGCTCCCCCGGGTCAGAAGGCCGAGCTGAAGCCCGGCGACACCATCGAGCTGTTCGTTGAGCGCTATGAGGACAAGGACGGCGCGATCGTCCTGTCGCGCGAGAAGGCCCGCCGCGAGGAAGCCTGGACGAACCTCGAGAAGGCTGCCAACGCCGGCCAGCGCGTGAACGGCATCATCTTCGGCCGCGTCAAGGGTGGCTTCACCGTCGACCTGGGCGGCGCCGTGGCGTTCCTGCCCGGCTCGCAGGTGGACATCCGCCCGGTGCGCGACGTCGGCCCCCTCATGGGTCAGTCCCAGCCCTTCCAGATCCTCAAGATGGACCGCGCCCGCGGTAACATCGTGGTGTCGCGCCGTGCGGTCCTCGAAGAGACCCGCGCCGAGCAGCGCGCCGAGCTGGTGCAGGGCCTGAAGGAAGGCATGATCCTGGACGGCGTGGTCAAGAACATCACCGATTACGGTGCGTTCGTGGACCTCGGCGGCGTGGACGGCCTGCTGCACGTGACCGACATCGCGTGGCGCCGCATCAACCATCCTTCCGAGGCCCTGGAAATCGGCCAGAAGGTGAAGGTGCAGGTCATCCGCTTCAACCAGGAGACGCAGCGCATCTCCCTGGGCATGAAGCAGCTGATGTCCGATCCGTGGGACGGCGTGGCGGTGAAGTACCCGGTGCAGGGCAAGTTCTCCGGCCGCGTGACGAACATCACCGACTACGGCGCCTTCGTGGAGCTGGAGCCGGGCGTCGAAGGCCTGGTGCATGTCAGCGAGATGTCCTGGACGAAGAAGAACGTCCACCCGGGCAAGATCGTGGCCACCAGCCAGGAAGTCGAAGTCCTCATCCTGGACGTGGACGAGCCGAAGCGCCGCATCTCGCTGGGCCTGAAGCAGGCCCAGGGCAACCCGTGGGATGTCTTCTACGAGAAGAACCCGCCGGGCTCCGTCATCGAGGGCGAGATCCGCAACATCACCGAGTTCGGCCTGTTCGTGGCGGTTGGCCCGGACATCGACGGCATGGTTCACCTGTCCGACCTGTCCTGGGATCAGCCTGCCGAAGTGGCGCTGGCTGCCTACCAGAAGGGCGAGACGGTCAAGGCCAAGGTGCTGGACGTGGACGTCGAGAAGGAGCGCATCTCCCTCGGCATCAAGCAGCTTGAGGCCGACCCGGCCGCCGAGGTGCTGGACCGCGTGCGCAAGGGCGACATCGTCACCGGTATCGTGTCCAAGATCGAGGCCAATGGCGTCGAGGTCCGCGTCGAGGAAATCCTCACCGGCTTCATCCGCCGCGCCGAGCTGGCCCGCGACCGTCAGGACCAGCGCCCCGAGAAGTTCGCCGTCGGCGAGAAGATCGATGCGCGCGTGATGCAGATCGACCGTGCGGCCCGCCGCCTGTCGCTCTCCGTCAAGGACAAGGAAGTGCAGGAGGAGCGCGAAGCGATGCGCGACTACGGCACCTCCGACAGCGGCGCCTCCCTGGGCGACATCCTGGGTGCTGCGATCCGTCGCCAGCGCGAGATGGCCTCCAAGGGCGAGTGATCCGGCGGGGGCCTTCGGGCCCCCTCCACATGAAGAACCCCGGCGGGCGCTGCCTGCCGGGGTTTTTTGTTGTCAGAAGGTCAGCGGCCGCCCGACCGGCACGCCGACCGAGGAAGGTGGCGGCAGGACATCCACCGGCACGCCTGGCGCTGTGCCGGCCGCGGCCGCCCGCAGGGCATCGGCGAAGCCGCTGGTGGCGGCCCGCTGGCCCGCCTGCCCGCGGGCACCCTGCACCGTCAGGGTGAAGGTGCGCCCGGACTGCAGCTCCTGCGTCAATTGGGCACTGGCCTGGGCGTCGAAGCTGCACAGGGGCAGGCGCGGGTCGCAGCGGGCGACATGGGTGTTGGGGCTGCCTTCCACCTGCACGCTGGCCGCCGTCATGGGCACGTTCATGCCGATGGTCCAGCTGCGGCCGGTCAGCGTGTAGATCACGCCGTTATACGGCAGGGCCGCCCCGCCGAAGCGCAGGGCCGCCGCGCAGAGGCGCTGGCCGGCATGGGGCCCCTGCGGCAGGGGGAAGCACACCGTCATCCAGTTGTTGTTGAGCAGGGCCACCGGCCCGCCGGAGATCGTGTTGCCGCCTGCCTCCGGCATCGCGCCCGTGATGGGCGGCTTGCCGCCGCAGGCCGCCAGCGCAAGTGCCGCGAAGGCCAGGAGGATGCGGCGGGGTGCCCTCATCACCGCACACTCAAGGTGGGACGGTCACCCAGCGCGGCAGGCGAGGTGCCCGCAGCCGCCAGCCGCAGCGCCTCATTGATGCCTGCCGTCGCCACCTGGCTGCGCATGCCGCCTCGGGCCGTCATCAGCGTGACGGCGACGCGGCTGCCGGCCTGCATCTCCTGGGTCAGCGCCATGGCGTCCTCCAGCACGCACAGGCCCGCGCCGGAGCAGCGGCCTACATGGCTGCTCGGGCGGCCTTCAACCTGGATGCTGAGCCCCGTGGCGGGCAGGTTGGTCCGCAGCATCCAGTGCCGGCCGCCATGCAGCGTATACAGGTTCGCCTGAACCTGTTGCCCCGGCTGGGACAGGTTCAGGTCCGCGCGGCAGCTCTGGCGCCGCTCGGGCGGCATGTTGGGAAAGGACACGCAGGCCACGACCCAGGCTGTGCCCGGAATGGGCGTGCTGGTCCGCTGCATGCCCGCCAGCGGGTCTGTCTGCGGCTGACTTACGAAGGTAGTGGTCGGCGTCGCCTGTTGCCCG
The DNA here is from genome assembly GCF_004005855.1 of Rhodovarius crocodyli. Classification (GTDB taxonomy): domain Bacteria; phylum Pseudomonadota; class Alphaproteobacteria; order Acetobacterales; family Acetobacteraceae; genus Rhodovarius; species Rhodovarius crocodyli. The sequence continues at coordinate 256,085 of NZ_SACL01000003.1, read as the reverse complement.
CCGCAGCCCGCTGTTGCCAACACAACCGCCAGCATCGCGCCACGCTTCACAGAAAAACCCATCAGCCTGCTCCAGGAATTACAGGAGAGGCTAATGGGTTCTTCGAAAGTCATGCAATCAGGGGTGTGTGATTATCCAGGCAGGCCCAGCACATTCTTGGCGATGATGTTGCGCTGGATCTCGCTGGTGCCGCCGTAAATCGTGGTCGGCCGCGCCTGGATGTACAGGCCGGCCGGGTTCAGGTTCCGGTTGCCTTCCATCGGCTCCATCAGCCCGGCGTTTTCGGCGGAGATCGCCATCATCGTCTCGGTGATGCGCTGGAACAGCTCGGACTGCACGATCTTCAGCTGCGACACGTCGGCGCCGAGCGACTGCCCGCGCTTCAGCACCTCCACATAGCGGCCGTACAACGACTTCAGGTCCTCGAAATCGGTGCGCAGCTTGGCGTAGGTGCCGGCGAAGGACGGGTCGTCGAACACGCCCATCTTTTCCGCCAGCTGCTTCAGCCGCGTCAGCGCATAGGCCGACTGGCGGGGGCTGCCGAGGTAGATGCGCTCGAAGCTGAGCAGGGCCTTCGCCATGTCCCAGCCCTTATTGAGCTGGCCGACAAGGTTGGCCTTGGGCACCCGAACATTGTCGAAGAACACCTCGCAGAACTCGTCATGCATCTCGAGGTTGATGATGGGCCGCACCGTGATGCCCGGCGTGTTCATGTCCACCAGCAGGAAGGAGATGCCTTCCTGCTTCTTGGCCGTCGGGTCGGTGCGGACCAGCAGGAAGATCCAGTTGGCGTCCGACGCCAGCGTGGTCCAGATCTTCTGGCCGTTCACCACATACTCGTCGCCGTCCAGCACGGCGGAGGTGCGCAGGGACGCCAGGTCGGAACCGGAGTTGGGTTCCGAATAGCCCTGGCACCACACATGCTCACCGGACAGGATCTTGGGCAGGTAGTGCTTCTTCTGCTCCTCGGAGCCATAGCGGATCAGCAAGGGCCCCAGCATGATGATGCCGTGGTCGTTGCTGCGGGCGCAGCCCCAACGCTCCAGCTCCTCGGTGAAGATGATCTGCTTGATGGGGCCGAGGCCGAGGCCGCCATACTCGCGCGGCCAGCCCGGGCACAGCCAGCCCTTCTCGGCCAGCTTGAAGTACCAGGGGTTGTTTTCCTCCCAATGCAGGCGCTTGGGCGGGTTGCGCAGCTCGGGCGGGTAGTTCGCCTCGATCCAGCGGCGGACGACGAGGCGGAAGCTCTCATCATCCAGCGCGTTCAGGTCCTCGGGCTCGACGCCGGCGATCACGCTCATGCTCAAACCCCCTTGAACGCGGGTGCGCGCTTGCCGAGGAAGGCCTCGCGGCCCTCGTTGAAATCCTCGGTGGCGAACAACGCGGCCTGGAAGTGGCGCTCGGTCTCCAGCGCATCATGCAGGCCCTGGGCCAGCATCTGGCGGGTCAGCGCCATGGGCGTGGGCGCCTGCTCAGCCAGGAAGGCCGCGCGTTCCTGCGCCACGGCCAGGGCCTGGCCGGCCGGCACCACCTCATCCACCAGGTCGATGGCCAGTGCTTCGGCCGCGGTGAACTGCTTGTGGTACAGCAGCACCTGGCGGGCCTTCGCCACGCCGATGCGCTGCGGCAGGGTGAAGGGCAGGCCGAGATCCGCCATCAGACCGATCTTGCCGAAGCCGGCACCCAGCTTCGCGGTCTCGCTGGCGATCACGGTGTCGCTGATGCAGGCCAGCGACAGACCGGCGCCCACGCAATAGCCCTCGACCGCCGCCACCACCGGGAAGTTCCCGAAGGCGAGCGTCTGGATGAAGCGGTGGGTGCGGCGCATGCGGTCGCGCCCGGCCATCATGCCGCGCGCATCCATGCCGGAGATATCGCCGCCCGAGCAGAAATGCCCGCCGGCGCCGGTGATGACCACGGCGCGGGTGCCGTCCACGCTGGCGGCTTCCAGCGCCTCCTCGATCTCCTTGCGCAGCGGCATGGCCAGCGCGTTGCGGCGCGCGGGGTAATCCAGGGTCAGGGTCAGCACAGCGCCGTTCTTCTCGGCGACCACGCGCATCACGGGAGCATCCATCACGCGTCCTCCGTCTCGGGGCTGAGTTTCATGAAGCGGGCGCGATGCAGCGCGGCACCGCCGAACAGCGGGGCGAGGGTCATCGCCTTCCGCAGATAGAGACCCACATCGTAGTCGTCGGTGTAGCCGATGCCGCCCGAGAGCTGGACGCACATCTGGCCGACCGTCATCGAGGCCTCGCTGGCGCGGGCCTTGGCGCGGGAGACGAGGGCCGAGGCCGCATCGCCGGTCGCGCCATTGTCGATGCCCGCCGCCGCAGCCTCGACCGAGGCGCGGGTGAGGGCGATCTGCACCTTCACATCCACCGCCTTGTGCTGCAGCGCCTGGAAGGTGCCGATGATCTTGCCGAACTGCTGGCGGGTGTTGAGGTAGGCCAGCGTCATGGCGAAGGCTGCCTCCATGCCGCCCAGCAGATAGGCCGCCGTCGCCAGCGCCGCCTTGTCCAGCGCGGGGCCGGGGTTTGCCTGACCGACCGAACGGTAGGCGCCCGGGCGAAGCGTACCCAGGTTGCCGCCGTCATTGGTGGGCTCAGTCACCAGATCGGCCTCGGCCGCCGGCAGCACGCCCAGACCCGCCGTGGTCGGCACCAGGAAGTGGGTCGCGCCCGCCGCCATCGGGATGAAGCGCCGCGTGGCGCCGGCATCCAGGCTGGGGGTCAGCGTGCCGGCACGGTCCTGCCAGGCGGTCAGCACCACGGCCTCACCGGCCAGCAGCTGGCCCAGCAGCTCCGTCTCGCCGGCCTCGGCCAGCAGCAGGGCAGACAGGGTGGCGGGGATGATGGGTTCGGGCACCAGGCCACGGCCCAGCTCCTCGGCCAGCGTCACCAGCTCGATCATGCCCAGGCCCGAGCCGCCGGCGGCTTCGGGCACGGCCAGGCCGATCCAGCCCAGCTCCGCCATCTCTCGGTACGCATCGGCGGCGAAGCCGTGGGTGGTGAAGCGCAGCGCGCGGATGCGCGCGATGTCGGAGGCATGCCCGGCCGCGCTCTCGCGGATCATCCGCGCGGATTCGGCCTGGTCTTCGTTGTAGGGGGCGATCCCCGCCGCGCTGCTCATAGGGTGTGCAGCTTCGACGCGGACTGGGACTGGGCGTATTCCAGCGTGACGCCGGGGGCCAGGTCGACCACGATGAAGCCCGTGCCCTTCACCACGTCGAACACACCGAGGTTGGTGTAGACGCGGTTGACGGTGCCGAGCGCGGTCAGCGGATAGCCGCACTGGTCGACCAGCTTGGGGCGACCGTCCTTGGTGGTGTGGTCCATGATGACCCACAGGCGCTTGGCGCCCGCGCCCAGGTCCATGGCGCCGCCCACGGCCGGGGCCGTGTCGTTCTCGCTGGTGGCCCAGTTCGCCAGGTCGCCATTCGCCGCGACCTCGAAGCCGCCCAGCACGCACAGGTCGATGTGCCCGCCGCGGATCATCGCGAAGCTGTCGGAGTGATGCACGTAGGAGCCACCGGGCCGCAGCGTGACCATCGCCTTGCCGGCGTTGATCAGCCAGGGGTTGGCCTCATTGGCATTGGGGGCGGGGCCCATACCGATCACGCCGTTCTCGGACTGGAAGATCACCTCGCGGTCGAGGGGGACGTGGTCGGCGATCGCGGTCGGCATACCGATGCCGAGGTTCACGACCCAGCCTTCCGGAATGTCCTGGGCGGCGCGGGCCGCCATCTGGGGGCGGGAAAAAGGCTGCATTGGTTATTTCCTCCGTCGATAGAGGTTAGGGGCGCGGGGCGCCCCGGTCCACATCATCAAACCCAGGGCGCGCCGCGGTCCACCTGCAGCACGCGGTTCACATAGACGCCCGGCGTCACGATCTTCTCGGGGTCCAGCGTGCCCAGTTCACCGATGTGCTGCACCTGCGCGATGGTCAGCGTCGCGGCCATGGCCATCACCGGATTGAAGTTCCGGCCGCTGTCCTTGTAGATCAGGTTGCCCCAGCGATCGGCCTCCCAGGCCTCGATCAGCGCCACATCGGCCGGCAGGGAGCGTTCCATGATGTATTCGCGGCCGTCGAACTCACGCGCTTCCTTGCCGCGGGCCAGCAGCGTGCCGGCGCCCGTCGCGGTGAAGAAGGCGGGGATGCCGGCGCCGGCGGCGCGCATGCGCTCGGCCATCGTGCCCTGGGGCACGATCTCCAGCTCGATCTTGCCGGCCTTGTACAGCTCCTCGAACACGACGGACCCGGCGCTGCGCGGGAAGGAGCAGATGATCTTCCGCACCCGGCCGAGTTCCATCAGCCGCGCCAGGCCCACATGGCCGGTGCCTGCATTGTTGGCCACGCAGGTCAGGTCCTTGGCGCCCTGCTCGATCAGCCCCTCGATCAGCGCATCGGGCTGGCCGACTGAGCCGAAACCGCCGATCAGCACGGTGGAGCCATCCTTGATGCCCTCCATCGCCTCGGCCATGCTCTGCACGATCTTATTGATCATTAAGACGCTATTCCCTTCATTTCCCGCCCAGCATAACCCGCTTCAGGCAAAGCGGAACTTCCCGTTGGAGACGACGACGATGTCGCGCTCCACCACCCGCGTGCGGAAGGCGGCCCCGCCCTCCTCGTTCCAGATTTCCGTCCGCAGCGTCTCACCCGGATAGACCGGGGAGGAGAAGCGGCAATCCATGCTGCCGAAGCGCGTGACGTCATAGTCGCACAGGCCGCGCATCAGCGCGTGGCAGACCACGCCGAAGCTGGCGAGCCCGTGCAGGATGGGCTGCTTGAAGCCCGCCTTGGCGGCCACGTCGGGGTCCATGTGCAGCGGGTTGAAATCTCCGTTCAGGCGATAGACCAGCGCCTGTTCCGGGCGGGTGGGCAGTTCCACCGAGAGGTCGGGCGCGCGGTCGGGCTCCGGGTGCGGCTTGGGGGCCGGGCCCGGGTCGCCGTTGAAGCCGCCGTCACCGCGCGCGAAGGTGGACATGGAGAGCGTGGCCAGCTTCTCGCCGGTCGCGGCATCCTTCACCACGCGCTCGGAATAGATGATGGCGCCCTTGCCGGCGCCGCGGTCGATGATGCGGGTGACGCGGCTGGTGCCGATCACCTCGCCATTGGTGGGCAGCGGCTTGTGCAGGGTCAGCGACTGTTCGCCATGCACCACCTTCACCCAATCGACGCCCGTGGCGGGGTTCTGCACCCAGAAGCCGGGATAGCCCAGCACCACCGCCATGCTGGGCATGGCCACCAGGTTGCGTTCGTCCAGGAAGGGCAGCTGGGCCTTGTCCATCGGGTCCTGGCCCAGCCCGATGGAGAAGTTGTACAGCGCGATATCCTGCCAGCGCAGCGTCTGGCGGATTTCCGGGATGGGGTAGGCCAGCAGGCTCTGCGGGTCGATCACGGCGTGATCTCCAGCACGGCGTCGGCGGCATAGGCGGCGTCAGGCAGGGCGAACACCGGGTTGATGTCCACGCTGGCCAGCTTCGGCCCGGCGGCCGCCGCGAAGGCCGAGAGGTTGGACAACGCCGTGCTGAGTGCCTTGAGGTCCGCCTTGGGCCGGCCGCGCGCGCCGTCGAGCAGCGCGAAGCCTTTCAGGGAGCGGATCATCTCCTCCGCCTCGGCCGGGCTGAAGGGGCAGCGGCGGAAGGCCACGTCCTTCAGCACCTCGATGAAGATGCCGCCGAGGCCCACCATCGCCACCGGCCCGAAGACCGGGTCGTTGACGATGCCGAAGGCCATCTCGGTGCCGCCCTTGATCTGCTTGGCGACCAGCACGCCCTCGATGCGGGCGTTCGGCGCATGTTCCTTGGCGCGCTTCAGCAGCAGCTCGAAGCCCTCGCGCACGCCATGCGCGTCCTCCACATTCAGCAGCACGCCGCCGATCTCGGACTTATGCAGGATATCGGGCGAGAGGATCTTCAGCACCACCGGATAGCCCATGGCCTCCGCCGCATCGACGGCGACATGCACCTCGGCGCAGGCGTATTCGGGCACGGCCGGCACGCCGGCCTGGGCCAGGATCCGCTTGGCCTCGGCCTCGCTGGGGGTGCTGTCGGGCAGTTCGACCTTGGGCAGCGCAACCGCCGAGCAGGGCCTGGCGGCGAAGGCCTTGCCGAAATATTCCATGGCGTGCAGCGCCACCACCGCGCGCGTCGGGTCCTCGAACACCAGGAAGCCGTCATCCTGGTATTCGCGCACCATCTCGGGCGGGGCGATGACCGACAGGCACCACAGCCGGTCAGGGTGCTGGGCCTTCACCTTGTTCATCTCGGCGCGGATGTGCGGCGCCATCATCCTGCTGCCGCCGGTCTGGGTGAAGAAGCCCAGGATGGAGCTGTAGCCGCCATTCACCACCAGGCTTTCGGCAAAGGTGCCGATCAGCGCGGGCTGGTTCACCACCTGGGCCGTGCAGTCCACCGGGTTGCGCGGCGCGCAGAAGGAAATGTGGCCCTTCAGCACCTTCTGCGCTTCCTCAGGCATCGGCGGCATGGCGAAGCCCAGCGCCTCGGCGGCATCCGAGATCAGAACGCCCGCCCCGCCCGAGACGGTCAGCACGCCCAGCGTGTTCTGCACCGGATAGACCCGCCGCGTGGCGGCATAGGCGACATCGAGCGCGTGTTCGGTGCTGGTGGCGCGCAGCACGCCGAATTCGCGCAGCACCGCGTCCGTCACGGCATCGTCGCCGGCGATGGAGGCGGTGTGGGATTTCGCGGCCTCGCCACCCAATTCGCTGCGGCCGACCTTCATCATCACGATCGGCTTGCGGTTGGCGCGCGCCAGCTCCAGCGCGGCCAGGAACTTCTCGCGCTCCCGGATCCCTTCCGCGTAGGCCAGGATCACGTCCACCTCGGGCGCCTGGGCCATCCAGCCCAGCACGTCGCCGAGCGCCACATCGGCCTCATTGCCGGTGGTGACACAGACCGGCGTGCCGAGGCCGCGGTTGCGCGCGACCGAGAACACATGGGTGCCATAGGCGCCCGACTGGCTGGCGATGCCGATGCGGCCCTTCAGCGGCCAGCCGCCGTCGAAGGCCGAGGAGAAGATGGGGTAGAAGCCGATATCCGCGTTGAACAGGCCCAGGCAGTTCGGCCCCAGCAGGCGCATGCCGTATTTGCGGGTGACGGCGACCAGCTCCTCCTGCCGGCGGGCACCGTCCTCGTCCATCTCGGCGTAACCGGCGGTGAACATGATGACGCCCTTGGTGCCCTTGCGGCCCAGCGCCTCGACCGAGGACAGCACCGCATCGCCCGCCACCGCGATCAGGCCCACATCCGGGGTTTCCGGCAGGGCGTCCACATCCGTGTAGGCCTTCAGGCCCTGGATGGTGTCGCGCTTGGGGTTCACCGGCAGGATGGTGCCCTGGAAATTCTGCGACTTCATGTAGGCGATGGGCCGCCCACCGATACGCGTCGCGTCGTCCGAGGCGCCGACGATGGCGATGGAGCGCGGACGGACCAGGGGATCCAGCGAGGCGAAGGCATTGGTGTTCATGACGTTTCCCATCTTCACCGCCCCCGCCCCGTTCGGGGTTTCAGGCAGCGGTGAGCAAACGTTTGTATAAATCCACCGCGCGCGCAAGATCACTCAGCGAAACATGCTCGTGCGGGGTGTGGGCGGTGGCGATGGAGCCGGGGCCCAGGATCACACACGGGGCCAACGCCTGAAGCTCACTCGCATCGGTGCCGAAGGGCACGGTGATGGCCTGCTGGCCGGTGGCCTCCACGCATTGGCGGATCAGCGGATGGTCGGCCGGCAGCTCGGGCGGCTTGCCCTCCAGCGCCCAGGACAGCGCCATGCCGGCACGGTCGGCGGCGGCCTGCACCAGGTCGATGATCGGCTGCGGGTCGATGCGGTGGGAGTAGCGGAACTTGATCAGCGCGGTCGCCTTCGCGACCGTGACGTTCACCGCCGTGCCGTGATTGTCCAGCACCAGGTTGAAGTCGCTGAAGGGCGGGTCATAGGCGGTGTCCTGCAAGGAGGTGTCCGTGCGCAGGCGGGTGAAGATGTCCTTCATCTCGGCCAGGAAGGGGATCATCGCCCAGTTGGCGTTGGTGCCCTTGCCGGTGGAGGAATGGGCCTGCACGCCCTCGGCCACCGCGGTGAAGGCGACATGGGCGCGATGGCCGCGCACGGGAACAAGCTCCGTCGGCTCCGCGACGATGATGCCCTTGAGGCCGAGCGAGCGGGCATAGGCATTGGCCGCGACGGCGCGGGCACCAGCCTTGGTGGATTCCTCGTCGGTGGTGATCAGCAGGGTGACGGGGGTCTCGGGCGGGCATTCGCGGGCTGCGATGACGCAGGCGGCGATCGGGCCCTTCATGTCCACGCTGCCCAGGCCATGCAGGATGCCGTTGGCGTCGATGGCGCCAGACCAGGGGTCGGCGGTCCAGCCGGTCTCGGGCACCGTGTCCATGTGGCCGGACAGCGCCAGGCCACCGGGCGGCCCGCGATGGGCGATGAGGCAACGCTTCTGGATGCCGGCAGGGTCTGTGTAGTCCAGGCGCTCGATGTGGAAGCCGGGGAGCTCGGCCTCCAGCCGGTCCGCGACGGGGAGGTTGGAGAGGCGGCTGCGGCTGTCGATGCGGACGAGGGCCTGGGCGAGGTCGGGGAGGGTGGTTACCGGCATGGGCGGTAGGCTGGGGCGGATGTGGGGGTTTGGGAATGGGGTATGGGCGGATTTCCCCAGGGGCCTTGCCCCTGGACCCCAGTCAGGGGCGCCGCCCCTGACGACCCCGCCAGGACCGTAGCGGTCCTGGACCTCATTCTTTGCCTAACGTTGCTTAGGATTCCGGCGGCTCGGGCGGGAGCTCGGCAGCTTCGACTGCATGGGGGTTGCCGAAAACCGCGCCCCAGTCCTGATCTTCATCATACTGCCTGTCCTCGCGGTAGAACGACCAGAAGGTAGAACCGGTTTTTCGGTTCTTCGTCCTTGTCTTCGAGGCGACATGGATGCTGTCAGCCACGACGAATTCAGGTCTTTCCATTCCCTTCAAATTAACAAGAACATAGACATGTGAGGTCGATTTTACTGAAATGGCGTGTTTACCAACCAACCAATATTTCGCGATTTTTGAATTCGTTTTGACCTGGACCGACCAAGCTTTTTTACACATTTGATCCGTGACCAACAGGTCGGCGCCTGCAGCGCTCCGCGATGTTGGGGACACAATGAACCCGCGCCTAGAAAGCTCGGCTGCAACCAGAAAAACGCCCTGCATACCGGTCATCATCGCAGCTGTAGGCAAGCAAAGCCTCCTCGAAATTCCGCTCTAGCTGGATCGCTTGCGGAGATCATAGCGCGGCTTTCCCTATCGACCACCGCTAGAGCACGGTTTCCAAAGGCCTCCCGGCCTTTGGCGGGTTCCAAGGGCAGCGCCCTTGGTAGGGGCACGGGGGCAACGCCCCTGCCTTCGCGCCGCCGTACATTCCCCGTCGAGGGCTTGCCTCCCCCCCGCCCCCAAGCGACTGTCTCCCCCCATGAGCCAGACCGCCTATCTCGACCCCTTCACCGGCCAGACCTGGCCGCTCGCCACCCCGCGCTGGTGTGGTGACGACCGCCAGCCTTTGCTGCTGACGGACCTGCCCGGCATGTCCCGCGACGACATCGACCGTTCCAAGCGCAGCATCTGGCGCTATGCCGCCGCCCTGCCCTTCATCCCCGACGCGCCGATCTCGTTGGGTGAGGGCTGCACGCCGCTGCTGGAAATGCCGCTGGCCGGCGGCACCGCGCTGCTGAAGTGCGAATGGTTCATGCCCACCGGTTCCTTCAAGGACCGTGGTGCCTCCATCATGCTGTCCCTGCTGCGCGCCCAGGGCATCGACCATGTGCTGGAGGACAGTTCGGGCAATGGCGGCGCCGCCGTCAGCGCCTATGCCGCCGCCGGCGGCATGCGCTCCAAGATCATGGTCCCGGCCTATACTTCCCCCGCCAAGACGGTGCAGGCCCGCGCGGTGGGGGCGGAGATCGAGCTGGTCCCCGGCACCCGCCAGGACTGTGCGGAGGCCGCGGAGGCCGAGGCCGCGAACATCTTCTACGCCAGCCACAACTGGCAGCCCTTCTTCCTGCACGGCACCAAGACGCTGGCCTATGAGCTGTGGGAGGATCTGGGTTTCGTCGCGCCCGACAACGTCATCGTGCCCTGCGGCGCGGGCTCCAACGTGCTGGGCTGCTACATCGGCTTTTCGGAGCTGCTGCGGGCCGGCCAGATCAGCAAGCTGCCGCGCATCTTTGCCGCCCAGCCGGAAAACTGCGGCCCGATCGGGCGCGCGGAACTCGGCCTGCCGGAGGCCGAGGCGGTGCCGACCATCGCGGAGGGCACGGCCATCGCCAAGCCCCTGCGCCAGCGCGAGTGCATCCAGGCGATGCGTGAATCCGGCGGCGGCGCGGTGCTGCTGACCGAGGATGAGATCAAGGACGCCGCCCTGATGCTGGCAAGCCGCGGCGTCTATGTGGAACCCACCTGCGCCCAGGCGGCCTCCGCCTTCGGCCGCCTGCTGGCCGCCGGCAAGATCGCGGGCAACGAGAAGACCGTGGTGGTGCTGACCGGCACCGGCCTGAAGGCCACCCAGCGCTACGCCGAATTCGTGGGGCTCGACATCGCATGACCACGCCGCGCATCGCCCTGCTAGGCTTCTCCATCGAGTGCAACCGCTGGGCGCCCGTCGCCCGGATGCACGATTTCACCAACCGCTGCCTGCTGCGCGGCGAGGAGATCGTGACGGACGGCCGCGCCGCCTCCTCCCGCGCGCTGGGGGAAATGCCGGGCTTCGTCACCACCATGGACGCGACCGGCCCCTGGGAACCCCGCCCGATCATGCTGGCGATGTCCGAGCCCTGGGGCCCGGTGGCGCGCGACGTGTTCGAGGGCTTCATGGCCGAATGGCGCGCGGGGCTCGAACCCCTGCGGGGCCAGGTGGAGGGCGTCTATGCCGTTCTCCACGGCGCGGGCCTGGCCGAGCACCTGCACGACCCCGAAGGCGCGCTGCAGGCCCTGGTGCGGGAGATTTTGGGCGATGTGCCCTTCATCTGCAGCTATGACCTGCACGGCAACATCAGCGCGGAGAATGTCGCGCTGAACGACGCCTTCGTCGGCTACCGCACCAACCCGCATCTGGACATGCGGGAACGTGGCGCTGAATCAGCCCAGCTGATGCGCCGCCTGCTGGCGGGCGAGAAATTCGTGCGCGCGCATCGCCGCCTGCCCATCATCGCGCCCACCGTGTCGATGCTGACGGCCCAGGGGCCGTATGCGGAGGTGATCAACCTGGGCCAGGAGCGCGCGGCGGCGGACAGCCGCATCGTGAACGTCTCGGTCATGGGCGGCTTCGCCTATGGCGACACGCCGTTCAACGGCATGACGGCGGTGGTGACGGCGACCGACCAGGGCGCGGCCGAGGCCCTGGCGCAGGAACTGGCCGAGGCCGCCTGGGCGCGGCGCGACCGTTTCGTGGCCCGCCTGACCTCGATCGAGGAAGCCACCCAGCGCGCGCTGACCAGCCCCGTCCCGCTCGCCTTCGCCGATGTGGCGGACAACCCCGGCGGCGGCGGGCGCGGCAACACCATGGAAATCCTGCGCGCCTTCCACGCGGCGGGCGTGCAGGGTGCGGTGTTCGGCGTGATCAACGACGCGCGCCTGGCTGCCGAGGCGCATGCGCTGGGCAAGGGCGCCCGCTTCCGCGCCGTGTTCAACCAGGGCGGCCTGGACGAATTCAGCCATGAATTCGCCGCCGATGCCGAGGTGGTGGCGCTGTCGGACGGCCAGGTGACCGGCCGGCGCGGCATCTATGGCGGCACGGTGATGCAGCTGGGCAAGACCGCGCGGCTGCGGCTTGTGTCCGATCCGCCGCAGGCGGTGAATCGGCCACACGATGTTCGCGGGATCGAGGTCGTGGTGATCTCCGAGCGCACGCAATGCGCGGACCCGGCCTTCCTGGAACACCTGGGCATTGATATCAGCACGCTGCGCGCCGTCGTGGTGAAAAGCCGTGGCCATTTCCGCGGCGGCTTCGACGAATTCTTCCAGCACGAGCAGATCGTGGAGGTGGATGGACCGGGCCTGACCTCGCCCATCCTGACGCGCTTCAATTGGAAGCACGTGCCCCGCCCGTCCCTGCCCATCGATACGGAGGCCTCCTGGCCGTGACCACCCTGAATGACCTTGAGACCCCCTGCTTGGTGCTGGATCTGTCCGTCCTGAAGCGCAACCTGAAGCTGATGACGGACGCCCTGGCGCGCCACCCCGGCGTGGTGCTGCGCCCCCACATGAAGACGGCCAAAAGCCGGGACGTGGCGATGCTGGCGGCCCCGAATTTCGGCCCCATCACCGTCTCGACCCTGGCGGAGGCCAAGTACTTCGCCGATGCCGGCTGGATCGACCAGATCTACGCCGTGGGCATCACCCCGCAGAAGCTGGAACGCGTGGCCGCGATGAACGAGGCCGGCGCGCGCATCAAGGTCATCACCGACGACGTGGAAATGGCCGAGAAGATCGCGGCCCACCCCGGCCAGCTCGCCGCGCTGGTCGAGGTGGACAGCGGTGAGCATCGCGGCGGCACCGTGCCCGAGGGCGCGATGACCGTGGCCCGCGCGCTGGGCAAGAAGATGCTCGGCACCTTCACCCATGGCGGGCATTCCTACCTCGGCCGCAGCCAGGCGCAGATGGAGGAAGTGGCCGAGGCGGAACGCAAGTCGGTCGCCGACACCGCCCAGGCCATGCGCGATGCCGGGCTGAAGGCCAAGATCGTGTCCATGGGCTCCTCGCCCACCGCGCTCTACGCGAAAAGCCTGGAGGGCATCACCGAGGTCCGCGCCGGCGTCTATATGTTCGGCGACCTGTTCCAGGGCCAGATCGGCACCCACCCGCTGGACGATATCGCCGTGACGGTGCTGGCGAGCGTGGTGGGCAAGCGCCCCGATCGCGGCACCGTGCTGCTGGATGCGGGCGCGATGGCCATGAGCAAGGACCGCAGCACCGAAGCCGCGCCGAAGGATTTCGGCTTCGGCCGGCTGCTCGATATCGATGGCAAGCCGAGCTTCGGCGATGCCATCATGCGCCGTGCCTATCAGGAACATGGCGAGGTGGCGGTTCCCGGCAACCCGGTCTTCCATATCGGTGACAAGGTGCGCGTCGCGCCGAACCACACCTGCATGACGGTCGCCGCCCACACGCATTATCATGTGGTGGACGGCAGCCAGGAAGTGATTGCAGTCTGGGACCGGGTCAACCACTGGTGATTGGCGCCTGATCCGCGAAGGCGTTCACGCCGAAGCGGTGAAGCACCCGCCCGGCAACGCCAGCCCCCAGCCCCCCGCCCCCAGCCACCGAAAGGCAGCAAGGGATGTACGCCAACTGGTCAGAACTGCGGGAGAAGGAGACGGCGGGCATGCTCGCCGCCTGCACCCGCTGCGGCGCCTGCTACGACGCCTGCCCGATGACCCCGCATATCCCCGCCGCCCAGGGCGTGGCGCCATCCGCCATTGTGGCCGGCGTGCTGGACCTGTTGCAGGGCGGGGCGGGCGATGCGGCGTCCCAGGGCTGGGTCTCCGCCTGCACCCGCACCGGCAGCTGCATCCCGGCCTGCCCGGAGGGGGTGAACCCCACCCTGATGCTGCGCCTGGCGAAGTTCCGCGCGCAGGAAAACGGCACCATGCCGCCGCGCGACGCCAGCCGTGCCATGCCCACCGTGAAGGCCTTCGCGCGGCTGGGCTTCACCGCTGAGGAACAGGAGAAATGGCTGTGACCGACGCGCTCTTCTGGTACGGCTGCAACATGACGCGCCATGCGGAGATCATCCGCATCTCGGCGCATCTGCTGGAATGCGCGGGCGTGCCGGCAGCCCCTGTCGGCGGCCCCGGCGCCTGCTGCGGCAGCCCCAAGGAAAGCCAGCCCCGCGTGGCAGAGGGCATGGCCCGCCGCACCATGTCGAGCTTCAACGACAGCGGGGCCAAGCAGGTCATCACCTGGTGCCCGACCTGCCACATGAACCTCGACGATTTCATGGGCGCCACCCAGGAACCCCGCTTCGGCCACGCCCATGTAACGGAGGCCCTGTGGGACCGCCGCGCCGCCCTGGCCCCGGTGCTGACGCGCCCCGTCACAGGCCGGGTTCTGGTCGATACCCATGTCGGCTTCAACGACCGCGCCCCGGTGAATGAGGCCGTGCACGGCCTGCTGCGCCTGGTGCCGGGGCTTGAGGTGCTGGAGCATCCCTATCGCGGCGCCAGCTACATGTGCTTCGGCCTGGCCGGCGTGCCGGGAGCCCTGCCCGCCCATCTGGAACGGCTGGTCGCCGCCGCGCGAGAGGTCGAGGCCGACACCATCGTCAGCATCTTCCACTCCTGCCACCGGGAGCTGGTGGCGCTGGAAAAGACCCATGGCTTCAAGGTGCGCAACTGGGCCCATATCCTGGGCGAAAGCGCCGGCCTGCCGCATGGCGACGAATACAAGGACTGGCGCAACGCGGCCGACCCCGCGGCCCTGATCGGCGCCGAGCGGATCGAGGCCGCGGGCGCCGATGCGGTGGCCAAATACGTGCTGCCGGAGCTGAACCGCTAAGGGCGTTTCCAGCCCTTCGCATAATCGGGCGTCGCGGTTCCCGGTTTCAGCGCGGGGCACGGCCGTGGCTCGCCCGCCACCAGCTTCAGCGGCACCACCCCGGCCCAGAGGTCCAGCGCCTGGTCCTCCTCCGGGTCCACCACCCCCACGTCGCGGATCTTGGCCGAGGCCTCCTCGATCGGGAAACGAAGGAACAGCGTCGCGTTCAGCTCCTGCGGCTTGGCCGGGCGCACCTGGTGGCCGGGGATGATGGCCTCCACGAAGCGGTAGACCAGGCGGTTCTTCTCGGCCGGGTCGTCGATCACCTCGCCATGGGCGAAGATCACCACGCTGCGGTAATCCATGCTCATCCCGAAGCCGGAGCGGCCGGCCACGATGCTGTCCACCAGCGTGACCGTGATGCAGGCGGCAGCACCTGCGGCGATGGTGGTCAGCAGCCGGTTCTTCGGGCTGCCGTGCAGATAGACCCAGTCGCCCTCCCGCACGATCGTGGTCGGGATGACGAAGGGCTCGCCATCCACCACCACGCCCACATGGCACAGCAGCGCCTCGTCCAGGATGGCGTCGATGGTGGCGCGGTCGTAGTGGCCGCGCTCGGGGCGGCGGCGGACCCTGGTGCGTTCCGTGGGCATCAGCGCGCCTGGTTCTGGTGCGTCAGGTGGTCGCCCTCATAGGCCTGGCGTTCCTTGATCGCCTGGCCGGCGGCGTAGGACAGGATGGTCTCATGCAGCACCTTGGGCACCTTCACGCCGAACTCGGCGCTGCGGGCGCGCGCCTCGTAGCGGCGGTCGGCCGGCAGGCGGGCGCCGGTCTGGCCGGTGATGCGTTCGAACAGCATTTCCGCATGGGCCAGCTGCGCTTTCCGGTCGCCGCCGGGCAGGAATTTCGCCGGGTCCATGGCGATCACCAGCTCACCGCCGCAGGGCGCGCCGGTATTGGCGGTGTCGCGCGCGCCGGCCTCGAAGCTCAGCACGTCGCCCAGCAGCGGGCCGGCCAGCAGCTCCACCATCATGGCGATGTTGCTGCCCTTGAAGCCGCCGAAGGGCAGCTGCGCGCCGGCCAGGGCTTCCTTCGGGTCGTTGGTCGGCTGGCCGTCGGGGCCGATGGCCCAGCCATCCGGCAGCGTCTTGCCGTCGCGCAGGCGGATCTGGATCTCGCCCCGTGCCGATGCCGAGGAAGCCTGGTCGAACACCACCGGCGGCAACCCGTCTCGCGGCCAGGAAAACGCCATCGGGTTGGTGCCGTAGAGCGGCCTGGTGCCGCCGGCCGGCGCCACATAAGGCGCGGCGGCGACGAAGGCGAAGCCCACCAGCCCGCGCTGGGCCAGGCGCTCCACCTCCGGCCACAGCGCCGCGACATTCAGCGCGTTGACCACCGACAGCGCCGCGATGCCGTGTTCCTGTGCCAGCTCGGCCAGGGGCGCATCGCCCGCCTCCAGCGCGAGGGGGGAGAAGGAATAGCCCGCATCCACCCGGATGACGGAGGGCGCCAGCCGCGTCAGCACCGGCTCGATGCTGGGGCTCGCCTGACCGGACCACAGGCCGTTCATGTAGAAGGGCATGCGGAACAGGCCGTGATGGCGGCACTCGTCGCGCTCGGCCATGGTCACGGTGTTGGCGATGGCGGTCGCGTGGTTGTCGGCGAAGCCCTGCTGCAGCAGCGCGGCCTTGGCGAGCGCATGCACCTCATCGACGGAAAGGGTGACGGTCTCGCTCATGCGGCAATGCCCCCGGTGTGGTTGCACCGAAGGTTAATCAGATTTGCATCACATGCAATATCGATTTACGGCTGGTGCACAGCGCCCGGGGGGGTCACGACCATCAGAAGCCGCGCCGGCACCGTGCCGATGTTGCGGCCCATATGCGGCCGGTCGCCCAGCAGATGCACGCAGTCGCCGGGGGCCAGCACCAGCACATCCTCACCGATGCGGAATTCCAGGCTGCCTTCCAGCAGGTACAGGATCTCCTCCCCCTCATGCTCCAGCAGCGTGGCGGAGGGGTCGGTGGTGACGGGAAATTCCAGCAGGAAGGCAGAGAGCCTGGGCTGCGGCAGATCGCCGGAAAGCCAATGGAAACGGTAGCCCGCGGCCTGGATCTGCTCGGCCGCCGCGCGCGCGTTCAGCCGCGATACGGCATAGCCCTGGGGTGCCTGGGGAACCTCATCCTCGAACAGGTCGCGCAGGGGCATCGCCAGCCGCTGCGCCACCGCGATCAGGTTGGCTATGGAGGGCGTCGCCTCCCCGCGCTCGACGCGGGAGAGGAAGGCGGCGGACAGCCCGGCCTGATCGCCGAGCTGTTGCAGGGTCAGGCCCGCGGCAGCCCGCGCGGCACGAAGCCGCGCGCCGATCTGCCGTGCCACCAGCCGGGCCTGGTCCATCCTGTTGCCTCACCTGCAAAACCGGCACCAGGGGTAGGCCGGTTTTGCCCGTGCGGCAAGCAGGCCCAGGTGGCCCTTCAGGCGGCCAGCTTCAGCGCCTCGGCATGGGCGGCTTCCAGCGCGCGGGCGCGCTGCTCGGGGCCCACCGCCACGCCCTCGGCGCGGACGAACTGCACATCCGTGATGCCGAAGAAGGCGAACACGGCCTTCAGATAGCTCTCGGCGTGCTCCATCGAGGCCGCAGGGGTATCCGCGCCGTAGAAGCCGCCGCGCGAGGAAGCCACGATCACCTTCTTGCCGCCGGCCAGGCCCTCGGGACCGTTGGCGGTGTAGCGGAAGGTCTTGCCGGCCACCGCAACGCGGTCGATCCAGGTCTTCAGCTGGCTCGGCACCGAGAAGTTATACATGGGCGCGCCCACCACCACGATGTCTGCGGCCAGGAACTCCTCCAGCATCGCGCCGCCCAGGCCCACATCGGCCAGCAGCGCCGCGTCTTCGGACGGGTTGCCCTGGAACACGGCCAGATGCGCGCCGGACAGATGGCCCGCCGGGGCGGCGGCCAGGTCGCGGTAGGTGACGTTCAGGTTGGGGTGGCGGGCCTTTTCGGCGGCCACGATGGCGGCGGTCAGCTCGCGGCTGACGGAGCCACCGGCGAGGATGCTGGAGTCGAGGTGCAGCAGGTTCATGGGTCTGGTCCTTGGTCTCTCTATGCCCGGGTCGGGCTGTTGGGACGGACCCTATGCCTGGGTGCCTTTTCCGAAAATCAGGATAATATAGAAACCCAAGTTCAGGATTTCTGAAATGTCGGAACCGGGCACCCCGACGCTCGACCAGTTGAGCATCTTCCTCGCGGTGGTGGAGGAAGGCGGCTTCGCGGCCGCCGCCCGCCGGCTCGGGCGCGCCACATCGGCCATCACCTATGCCATCGACAATCTGGAAGCCCAGCTGGGCCTGCCGCTGTTCGACCGCGTGACGACCCGCCGCCCTGCCCTGACCCAGCCAGGCCAGGCCGTGCTGGCCGAGGCGCGCGCCATCGCCCGCGACGTGGACATGCTGCGCGCCCGGGTGAAAGGCCTGACGGAGGGGCTGGAGGCCGAGGTCTCATTGGTCGTGACCGTGGTGCTGCCCATGGAGCAGCTGGTGGGCGTGCTGCAGGGCTTCCAGGCGGCGTTCCCCACCGTGCCGCTGCGCCTGCACATGGAGGCGCTGGGCGCCGTGCCGCAGCTGGTGCTGAACCGCACCGCCACGCTGGGCCTGGCCGGGCCCATCCACATGCAGCCGCCAGGGCTGACCAGCATCGCGGCGGGCACGGTGCAGATGATCCCGGTGGCGGCCCCCTGCCACCCGCTGGCCCTGGGTCCGAATGCACCTGGCGCCGCCGCCAGCCACACCCAGCTGGTACTGACCGACCGCTCCCCGCTGACCGAGGGCCATGACTTCGCGGTGCTGGCCCCGCGCAGCTGGCGCCTGGCCGATCTCGGCGCCAAGCACGCGCTGCTGAAGGCGGGGCTGGGCTGGGGCGGCATGCCGGAACCGGCGGTGCGGGAGGACATCGCGGCCGGCCGCCTCGTGCGGCTGGACCTGCCGGACTGGCAGGCCATTCCCTATGGCTTCCAGATCATCCACCGCACCGACACGCCGCCCGGGCCCGCCGCGCGCTGGCTGATCGCGCGTTTCAGGGGGCGCGACGATCCCGCTGCGCGAACAGGAATGCCGCCAGCGCCGCCACCGCCAGGCCCAGCAACAGGGGCATGACCGGCTCATACCCGCCCGAGGCCTGCCAGATGGCCGCGATCACGGCGGGGGCCAGGGCGCGCGGCAGCACGGTGCTGGCCGTCAGCGCGCCGGATATGGCGCCATAGCCCTCACGCCCCAGCAGCTCGGCCGGGGCCGCGGCGCGCACGATGGTCAGCAGACCGTCCGCCATGGCCCAGAACAGCACGAAGCCCATCATCAGCAGCATCTCGGCCGGCGACAGCCACAGCCAGCCCAGCGCCACCGGCAGGCAGGCGCAGGCGAAGATGCCCACCCGCAACACCTGCACGCGGGTGCCCAGCACGAACAGCACCGCGCGCGCCGCCACCTGAAAGGGCCCCTGCAGCGCCACCAGCGTGACGGCGGAGGCATTGTCCAACCCCTTCTCCCGCAGCATCAGCACCAGGTGGGAACCGAGCCCGGTGCCGATGAAGGCATGCGCGCAGAGGCACAGCGCAAGCCCGATGAAGGCGGGCCTGCGGATGACGGGGCCGAGGGGGATCGGTGCGGGGCGCTCCTTGGTGGCCGGGCGCGTGTCGCGCAGGGCCAGCAGCGCCAGCGGCACCGGCATGGCCTGCAGCGCCGCCAGCGCCAGCAGCGTGCCGCGCCAGCCGAGCCATGCCTCCAGACCCGCGATCATCGGCAGGAACACGGTGCCGGTGAAGCCGGTGATGAAGGTCAGGGTGGTGATGGCACGCACCGGTTCCCTCGCCTGGGTCACCATCACGGCCATGGCCGCCCCCCACAGGGCGAAGGCATGGGCCAGGCCCATCACCAGCCACAGGGCGAAGAAGGCGGGCAGCCAGGTAATCTGGCTCCAGACCGCCAGCAGCACGGCGCCCGCCAGCCCGCCCCAGGCGAGCGAGAGCCGCCCGCCCGCGCGGTCGATCAGCCGCCCCACCGGCACCGCCGCCAGCCCCGAGACCAGCAACCCCAGCGTGAAGGCCATGTTCATCGAGGCACGCGACCAGCCGAGATCGGCCTCCATCGGCGCCACCATCAGCTGGAAGGGGATGAACATGGTGCCCCAGCCGGTGAACTGGGTGGCGGCGATGACCAGGATCAGCCGCAGGTCACCCAACAAACTGCTCCGCGATGATGCGTTCCGACAGGTTGGTGTCGGGGTCGAACAGCAGGGTGATGTTCACGCCCGTGTCCTGGCGCACCTCCACCCGGCGCACGTCGCGCACCTCGGTATAGTCGGCGGTGGCGGAAACGGGGCGCTTGATGGGGTCCAGCACCTCGATCACCACCCGCGCCTCGGCCGGCAGCAGGGCGCCGCGCCAGCGCCGGGGGCGAAACGCCGAGATCGGCGTCAGCGGCAGCAGGTTGGCCGAAAGCGGCACGATGGGCCCATGGGCCGAGAGGTTATAGGCCGTGCTGCCGGCCGGCGTGGCCACCAGCACGCCGTCGCAGGCCAACTCCGCCAGGCGTTCCTTGCCGTCCACCAGGATGCGCAGCTTGGCGGTCTGGCGGGTTTCGCGCAGCAGCGACACCTCGTTGATCGCGAGCGCCGCATGGGTGGCGGTGGAGGTGTGGGCGCGCATGCGCAGGGGGAACAGGTTGACCGCCTGCGCCACCCGCAGCCGGTCCACCAGATCCTCCTCGCGGTAGGAGTTCATCAGGAAGCCCACGCTGCCCAGGTTCATGCCGAACACCGGCAGATTGCGGCTGAGGAAGCGGTGCTGGGTTTCCAGCATGAAGCCGTCACCGCCCAGGGCCACCAGATGGGTGGCCTGCTCGGGCGGGGTGTCGCCATACAGCTGCACCAGCCGCGCGCGGGCGGCCTGCGCCACATCCGTGCCGGCGGCCAGGATGGCGATGCGCGGTTCGGTCACAGGGTGACGCGCCTCGCCGCGCGGTGCTCCAGAATGGGCATGTCACGCCGGACGCGGGTGGTGATGGCGCGGTCCATCCGCGCCGTGGCCCAGCCCTTTCCGTCGCTGGCCTTGGCCACGACATGGCCCCAGGGGTCCGCCACCAGGGAATGGCCATAGACCGAGCGCGTGGCCCCGCGCTCCTCGTAGCTGCCCCAGGAGGCAGCGGCCGCGATCCAGCACTGGGTCTCGATCGCGCGGGCGCGCAGCAGGGCCTCCCAGTGGTCCTTGCCGGTCTGCAAAGTGAAGTTGCTGGGCACGAAGATCACCTCGGCGCCGCGCTCGCGCAGCGTGGCGTACAGCTCACCGAAGCGCATGTCGTAGCAGATGGTCAGCCCCAGCGTGACGCCGCCGACCTGGCAGGTCACGATCTGGTCGCCCGCGCCATACAGCGCGCTCTCGCGGTATCCGGTGCCGTCGGGGCCCGTGATGTCGAACAGGTGGATCTTGCGATAGCGCGCGATCTCGGTGCCGGTCGCGTCGAACACCACCGTGGTGTTGAACAGCTTCTCCGGCCCCTTCTCGATGATGCTGCCGCCATGCACCGCGATGCCGGCGCCGATCGCGATCTCGCGCATCATCTCATAGGCCGCGCCGCCGGTGCCGCCGGGCTCGGGCAGCACCTCCGCCGCGGCCTCACGCGATTCGCGCCCGCCGCCGAGGTTGGTCCAGGTCTCGGGCAGGGAGACGATGTCAGGGCGGTCGGAGGCCACCGCTGCCTCGATCAGGCGGCGCGCCTGGTCGAGGTTGGCCTGCTTCTCGCTGCCCTGGTTCATCTGGATCACGCTGACGCGCATGTCGCTGCTCCCGCTGCGGGACGCATCAAGCGCGATTGCGCGTGGCGCGGCAAGCCGGGCTAGCTGCGTTCCACACCCGCCGCCCGCACGATCGGCCCCCACTTCGCTTCCTCGGTCCGCATGAAGGCCTGGTAGGCGTCGGGCCCGGCGGGCCAGGGGTCGGCGCCGAATTCGCGGATGCGCTGCGCCACCGCCGGGTCATTCAGCGCCCGGCCCACCGCCTCGCTCAACCGGTCGATCACGGGGCGCGGCGTGGCGGCGGGCGCGGCCAGCCCGTACCAGGAGGACACGTCGAAATCCGGCACGCCCGCTTCCTGCATGGTGGGTACATCGGGCATCTGGCTCCAGCGGCGGGCGGGGCTGACGGCCAGCGCCTTCAGCATGCCGGCGCGCACCTGCTGGGCGCTGGCAGGCGCGTTGTCGATGCTGAACAGCACCTCTCCGGTCAGCACCGCCTGCATGCTGGGCGCGGTGCCGCGATAGGGCACATGCGTCACCTCCATGCGCATGCGCTGCCCGAACAGCACCCCGCCCAGATGCGAGGAGGTGCCCACGCCCGCCGAGCTGAAGGTCGCCTCACGCGGGTGGGCACGGATGTAGGCCACCAGGTCCTGCACGGTGTTGAAACCGCGTTGCGGCTGCACGATCAGCCAGTTCGCCATGGTGGCGATGCGCGCCACCCCCTGCAGGTCCCGGTTCGGCTCGAACCCCGCCCGCCGGTGCAGATGCGGGCCGATGCCGTTGCTGGCGATGTGATTGACCAGGAAGTTGTAGCCGTCGGCGGGGGCGGCGGCGCAGATTTCGGCGGCCAGCATGCCGCCGGCACCCGGCCGGTTGTCCAGCCAGAAGCTGTGGGCCAGCCCTTCCTTCAGGTTAGGCTCCATGCAGCGCATCAGGATGTCGCTGGCCCCGCCCGGGGCGCCGCCCACGAGCACGCGCCAGGGTTTGTCCGGCCAGTTGCTTTGCGCAGTTGCAGCAAATGCCGTGCAAAACACGGCAGGCGCGGCCAAGGCCACGCGGCGCGTGATCGTCATGCGTATTCCTCCCTGAACCTAGCTTGCCCAAGGTGACGGCACGGATGCAAGGTTTCGCGCCAGGGCGCGCAAGCGTTTGACCGAATCGGGCAGGCCGGGGGGCTTATTCATGCCATGCCGGGTGCCATACACCGTCGCCGGAAGTTGGGAGTACGAGATGGCTCATGTGCTGGTGGTGGGTGCGGGACCCGCCGGAATGATCACCGCCTGCTGCCTGGCCGATGCCGGCATCAAGGTCACGATCCTGGAGCAGTCGCCGGACCTGCCGGACGACCTGCGCGCCAGCACGTTTCATCCGCCCACGCTGGACATGCTCGAACGCTTCGGCGTGACGGACAAGCTGATCGGCATGGGCCTCGTCTGCCCGCAATGGCAGGTGCGCGACCGTGAGAAGGGCGTGATCGCCACCTTCGACCTGGGCGTGCTGAAGAACGACACCAACCACCCCTACCGCCTGCAATGCGAGCAGTGGCGCCTGACCCGCCTGCTGCGCGACCGCCTGGCCACCAACCCCGACGTCGCCTTCCGCTATGACGCGAAGGTGGAGGGCGTGACCCAGGACGCGGACAGCGTGACCGCCACCATCTCCACCGGGGAGACCTTCACGGGCGACTATCTGGTGGGCAGCGACGGCGCGCGCAGCGCGGTGCGCCGCGCCATGGGCATCGCCTTCGACGGCATCACCATCCCCGAAGTGTTCCTGACGCTCTCCACCACCTACAAGTTCCATGAGGCGATCCCGGACCTCGCCAACATCTCCTACATCAGCGACCCGCAGGAATGGTTCGTGCTGCTGCGCAACCTGACCCTGTGGCGCCTGCTGCTGCCGACCGATGCCGGTGAGCCCGAGGACGTCATGATGTCCGAGAAGCGCATCCAGGAGCGCATGCAGGGCGTGCTGCCCACGGGCGTTCCCTATGAGATCAAGCACCGCACCGCCTACCGCGTGCATGAGCGCGTGGCCGACAACTACATCAAGGGCCGCGTGGCGCTGGTGGGCGACGCCGCCCATGTGAACAACCCGCTGGGCGGGATGGGCATGAACGGCGGCGCGCATGACGCCTTCAACCTGGGCGACAAGCTGGTGGCCATCCTGAAGGGCGCCGACCCCGCGCTGCTCGACCGCTATGAGCGCCAGCGCCGCAAGGTGGCGCTGGAGGTCGTGCAGCAGCAGGCGCTGCGCAACCGCCAGACCATGAACATGCGCGACCCCGCGGCCCGCGAGGCGCATTTCGACACCCTGCGCGACACGGTGGCGAGCACCGAGAAGCACCGCGCCTTCCTGCTGCGCGGCAGCCTGATCCAATCCCTGCGCGACCTGGAGGAAGTGGCATGAGCGAGCACCCCGAAGTCGCCATCTACAAGGCCCAGGGCATGGGCGCTTCCTCGGGCTTCGGCGCGAAGGTGGCGCTGGTGATCGTGGATTTCGTCGTGGGCTTCACCGACCCCGCGCATTTCGGCGGCGGCAATATCGGCGACGCCATCGAGGCCACCGTGCCCCTGCTGGCCCATGCCCGCGCCAAGGGCTGGCCCATCGCCCATACCCGCGTGGTCTACGCCGATGACGGGTCCGATGCCGGCGTCTTCACCCTGAAATCCCCCGGCCTGCTGAAACTGACCGAGACCTCCGAACTCTCGCAGATCGTGCCCGAGCTGACGCCCGCGCCC
The DNA here is from genome assembly GCF_004005855.1 of Rhodovarius crocodyli. Classification (GTDB taxonomy): domain Bacteria; phylum Pseudomonadota; class Alphaproteobacteria; order Acetobacterales; family Acetobacteraceae; genus Rhodovarius; species Rhodovarius crocodyli. The sequence goes on along the minus strand of NZ_SACL01000003.1, from coordinate 232,023 downwards.
GGTGAGCTGGTGGTGCGCAAGCGCGGCGCCAGCGCCTTCTTCGACACGCCGCTGCAGGGCTTCCTGCGCTTCCACGGCGCGGACACGCTGGTGATCACGGGGTGCACCACCTCGGGCTGCGTGCGCGCGACGGTGCTGGATTCGATGCAGAACGACTTCCGCACCATCGTGGCGGTGGATTGCGTGGGCGACCGCGCCCTGGCCCCGCATGAGGCCAACCTGTTCGACATGGGGCAGAAATACGCTGACCTGATGACGAGCCAGGAGATCATGGCCAAGGCGTGAGGAAGGATCTTCTTTTTCTGTAGAAAAAGAAGCAAAAAGGCTTTTGTGAGTTATAGCAATATCCGATCATATCCAACGATATGATCGGATTTATTTATCATCCGTGGCGAATATTTCCGCCAAAACCATCAAAAGTTTTTTGGTTCTTTTTTCCAAAAAAGAACGCTCTTCCGACTCACCTTCCCGCTGGGCTCGCCACGATCCCGCTCTGCGCCACCACCACGCGCGGCCGCACGCACAGATCCACGCTGTTCAGCGCCGCCGCCTGGCCGTCATCGAACACGAAGCGCAGGCTGGCCATGCGCGGGGTGGGCGCCACCAGCCGCACCGTCTGGCCGGGTGCCAGCACGTTCGGGTCCAGCAGGTCACGGTCGCCGCCGGCATAAAGCTGCTCGATCGGCCGCGGCATCTGGTTGGTCACGGTGAATTCGCCGGTGCAGGCATCCTGGCGCGGCTGGGTGGCGCAGGCCGCCAGCAGGGGCAGCAGGGCAAAAGGCAGAAGGCGCATCATTCAGGCTCCACAGGCAATTCGGGCAGGCCGCGCCGTTCGATCTCGGCGCCTGCCGCCAATAGCAGATCCTCACGGAAGCGTCCCGCCAGCAGCTGCACGCCCAGCGGCAGGCGGCCCTGCGCGCCGGTCGCGACCGCCAGCCCCGGCAGGCCGAGCGCCGGCGTGCCCAGCATGATGGTCTGCGCCTCCGCGATGCGCGCGAAGGCGTCCCAGCCCTGGGTGTCCAGCTGATCCGGAAAGGGCACCTCGCCCGAGACGGGGCACAGCACCAGCGGGTATTCGTCGAAGAACACCAGCCATTGCCGCAGCAGGGTCGCACGCCGCGTCAGCAGGTCCTGATAGGCATCGAGCCCCACGGGCGGCGCGATCTTCAGCATGTGGCGATAGCCGGCCAGCGAGGCCTGCTCGCCCTCCTTCTCCACCGCCGCCATGCCGCCGCGCGGCAGGAAGGCGGTCCAGAGCGAGAGGTTGATCCGCAGCGCCTCACGCAGCGGCGGCAGGGCATCGACCTCCACCACCTCGTACCCGGCATCCGTCAGCCGGGCGGCGGCATCAAGCAGGGCGGAGGTGACGGGCGCCTGGGGCTGCATGCCCTCCGGCGCCACGCACAGCGCGACGCGCTTCGGGGCATCCGGCCCGGCGAAGGGCACGGGCGCGTACCAGGGGTCGCGGATGTCGCGCGCCATCATCGCCAGCAGGCCGAGCTTCACATCCTCGATGCAGCGGGCCAGCGGCCCCTGAACGGCCATCAGCTGGCCGCCGATGTCGCGCTCGGGCATGGCGGCGTTCCAGGCCGGCACGCGGCCCAGCGTGGGGCGCAGCCCATGCACGCCGCAGGCATAGGCCGGGTAACGGATGGAACCACCCGCATCCGTGCCATGAGCGATGGCGCCGATGCCCGCCGCGACGGCCGAACTGGCCCCGCCCGAGGAACCGCCCGGCGTCAGCGCCGGGTCCCAGGGGTTCTTCGTCGCGCCGAACAGGTCGTTGCTGGTGAACCAGCGCGTGGCGAAGGCGGGCGTGTTGGTGCGCCCGATGATCACGGCACCCGCCTTGCGCAGGTTCTGGATCACCGGCGCGTCCTGCGCCGCGACGTTATCCTTCAGCGAGACCAGGCCCATGGTGGTGGCCTGGCCCTTCTGGTCCGTGGTTTCCTTGGTGGTGACGGGCACGCCGGCCAGCATGCCGGGGTCCTCGCCGCGCGCGATGGCGGCATCCACGGCGCGGGCGGCGGCGCGCGCTTCCTCATGCAGCGGCACCGTCACGGCGTTCAGCCGGGGGTTCACCGCATCCAGCCGCGCGAGCGCCGCCTCCGTCGCCTCGGCCGCCGAGATCTCCCGCGCCTTCACCCGGCGGGCGATCTCATGCGCGGGCAGCGCGAACAGCGCGGTCATCAGGCGGGGTCTACCGGGGTGGCGGGCACGCCGGCGGCCTCGATGACGCGGCCGGCCTCGATCAGCAGGTCCTCGCGATAGCGGCCGGCGAGAAGCTGCGCGCCGACGGGGATGTTGCCGCCCACCACGCCGGTGGTCACGGTCAGGCCCGGCAGCCCCATGAAGGGCAGGCCCACCTGGGTCAGCTGTGATTCCAGCACGCGCTGGAACGCCTCGAAGCCCTTGGTGTCCTGCTGGTCCGGGAAGGGCAGCTCCGCCGAGACGGGGCAGATCACCACCGGATACTTCTCGAAGAACAGCATCCACTGGCGCAGGAAGCCCGCGCGCTTGGTCAGCGCATCCTGGTAGGTGTTCAGGTCGGCGGGCGGGGTGATGGCCAGCATGTGGCGATAGACGCCCAGCGAGGCCTGCTCGCCTTCCTTCTCGGCCATCGCCATGCCGCCGCGCTGCAGCCCGGCCAGCCACATCTGGGACTGATAGCGCGCGGGCTCCCGCAACGGCGGCAGGCTGTCGAGCTCCACGATGGTCCAGCCCGCATCCTGCAGGCGGCGGGCGGCATCGCGCAGGGCGGCCTCCACCTCCGGCACGGTGGCCAGCCCTTCCGGGCGGACGCACAGGGCCGCGCGCTTGGGGGCCTCGGGGCCCTTCAGGGGGGCGGGCACATACCAGGGGTCGCGCGGGTCGGGGCGGGTCATCGCCTCGAAGGCCAGCTCGATATCGCCGATGGTGCGGCACAGCGGCCCCTGCACCGCCATGACCTGCCCGCCGATGTCGCGCTCGGCGCCCGAGGCATTGAAGGCCGGGATCCGCCCCAGCGTGGGCCGCAGCCCATGGATGCCGCAGGCATAGGCCGGGTAGCGGATGGAGCCGCCGATGTCGCTGCCCTGGCCGATGGCGCCGATGCCCGCCGCCGTGGCCGAGCCCGCGCCACCGGAGGAGCCGCCAGGCGTGATGGCAGGGTTCCAGGGGTTCTTGGTGTGCCCATGCACGTTGTTGCTGGTGAACCAGCGCAGGCTGAAGGCAGGCGTGTTGGTGCGCCCGATGATCACGGCCCCCGCCTTGCGGAAATTGGCCACCATCGGGTTGTCGACCTCGGCGATCAGGTCCTTCTGCAGCACCAGGCCGTTGGTGGTCGCGTGGCCCTTCTGGTCGACATTCGCCTTGATGGTGACGGTGACGCCCGCGAGCATCCCCGGGTCCTCGCCACGCGCGATCTTGGCGTCCACCTCGCGCGCGGCGGCGCGGGCTTCCTCATGCAGGGGCTTGATCACGGCATTGATGGCGGGGTTCACCGCATCCATCCGCGCCAGCGCCGCCTCCGTCACCTCCATCGCCGAGAGTTGCCGGGACCGCACCTTGGCGGCGATCTCGGTGGCGGGAAGGGCGTAAAGTGCGGTCACGGGAGGCCTCGGCGCTGTTCCGGAACGAAGCTTGGCCCCTTTGCCCCGACAGGGAAAGGGAGGGCGGGTTCCATAATCCCCGCGTATGATGCCGATGCCGAGGCTTGATTGGGAAAGCGGCGTGGAACGGCGCATCTCTGCGTCACCGAGAGGGCGGCAAGGCGCCGCCTTCCAGACAGAGACAAGAGAGACCAGAGCCATGAACAAGATCGCCATCGCCGCCGTCGCGGCCCTTCTGACCAGCGCCGCTGCCTTCGCGGAGGAAGCCCCCCGCCTGACCGGTGACTTCGCCAGCCAGCATGTCGCCTACAGCGATGCGCAGCGCGGCAACATCGTGGGTGGCGGCGTGGCCGTCATCTCCGGCGTGGACGAGGGCCGGCCGGTGATCAGCTATATCGGTGCGACTGAAGCCCAGCAGGGCATCGCGGGCCAGGTGCCCGTGGTGCAGAACCAGGGCGGCCGTGACCGGACCATCTGGGTGCCCGCCGCTGGTCTCCGCGGGTAACTAGCGGGGGGCCAGCCCCCGCCAGGTGCCATGGACCCGGTGGGGTTCGCCCCCAACGGAACCGGCCCCTCGTCAGGGGGGCCGGTTTTTTCATGAAAAAGGCGCCCGGGCCAAGGGCCGGGGCGCCTGATCGGGGACCGGGGGGGTTGCCCTCAGTCGTCGCGGTGGATGCGCTCCATGCGCTCGTGGCGCTCCTGCGCCTCGATCGACATGGTGGCGATGGGGCGGGCTTCCAGCCGGCGCAGGCCGATGGGCTCGCCCGTCTCCTCGCAATAGCCGTAGGTGCCGTTCTCGATCCGCTCCAGCGCCTGGTCGATCTTGCCGATCAGCTTGCGGGCGCGGTCACGGGTGCGCAGTTCCAGGGCCCGATCGGTCTCGACGCTCGCGCGGTCGGTCAGGTCGGCCTCGGCGATGCCGCCTTCGGACAGGCTGTTCAGCGTCTCCCCGGCTTCGCGCAGCAGATCCAGCCGCCAGCGCAGCAGCTTCTGCCGGAAGTACTCGAGCTGAAGGGGATTCATGAACTCTTCGTCGTCCGAGGGACGATAGTCAGGCGGTAGAGTAGCGGCCAACATGCGAACGTCCCCACTACGCCACGCCAAACACGACGTTTGGCTCGTGGCAGCGGGCCGGAACATATGCGCGAGCCATTCGCAAGGAAAGGGGGTGAACCGCTGACCAAAGGCGCTAAACGCAGTTTTCATACGATCATGCACTTTGGCTGGGCAATTTTTGTGCAGGATCGACTGACATTTGGGTTCGCGCTGCAGTTGCGAAGGCCCGGAAGCGTCTCATCGTCCACCTTCCGAACGGTCGATCGGCGTCGGCGCCCGCCGAAAGCCCGCCTTCAGGCCGTCTGGTCCCGCGCGCGGTCGAGTCCACGGCGCAGCAATTCGATGCGGGCGCGCAGGGCCAGGTCCTGCACGGCCTCCCTCAGCGCGGGGTCGTCGCCGTCCTCGCCTTCCAGCAGATCAACCAGGCGTTGCAGGGCCGCGTCGTCGCGCGGGCCGCCGAGCAGCTCCCGCTGCAGCGCCGACAGCCCGCCGAGGAGCCCCCGCGCCCTGCGCTGGGCCACCGCATCGCGCGGGCTGGGGGCATGCCCGCCCGCCAGCGCCGCCAGCGGCAGCGAGGAACCGAGCGAGGCCACCTGCACCGGCTGCGGCGCTGCCCCGGGCAGGCGGAACCCCGCCTGGGAGGCCTGCGCGCCATAGGCCGCAGCGGCGCCCTTGGCACCCTGGCTTCTCTGCACGCGCATGGTCATCCTGACCCCCTTACCGCCGACTCTGCCGCCCCCCGGCAAAGCCTGCCGGGCCAAACCGGGCCAAACCACTGGCACGGCGCTTGCCACCGTCATTCCGGATGGAGCGAGGCCAGGGGAAGATCCCCGAACCGGCGAAAACGCCGGGGCCTCGCGCCGCCGAACGGACGGAACTGGGCGATGATGCGGGAAAATACTTTCCGGATGGCGAAAATGGTCCTGCTGGCGGCGCTGTCGCTGCTGGTGGGCGCGGCCGCCATCGCCCAGCCCGTGCGCATCAAGGACATCGCGGATTTCGAGGGCGTGCGCGACAACCAGCTGGTCGGCTACGGGCTGGTCGTGGGGCTGAACGGCACCGGTGACCGGCTGCGCACCGCCATCTTCACCCGGCAATCCCTGGTGGGCATGCTGGAGCGGCTGGGCGTGAACACGCGCGACAACGAGACGCGCCTCGATACCCGCAACGTGGCCGCCGTGATGGTCACGGCCAACCTGCCGGCCTTTGCCCAGCCGGGCAGCCGGATCGACATTTCGGTCTCGGCCCTGGGCGACGCCACCAACCTGACCGGCGGCACGCTGCTGGTCACCCCCCTGCTGGGCGCGGATGGCGAGGTCTATGCCGTGGCGCAGGGCGCCGTCACCACGGGTGCCATCGCCGCGCGCGGTGCCGCGGCCAGCGTGAACCGCGGCGTGCCGACCTCGGCGCGCATCTCCTCCGGCGCCATCGTGGAGCGCGGGGTGCCGTTCTCCCTGGCGGGGCGCGACCAGCTGCGGATTTCCCTGCGCAACCCGGACCTGACCACCGCGCGCCGTATCGCCTCCGCCATCGAGCGTGCGGCGGGCGCCGGTTCCGCCCGCGCCACGGACCCGCGCACCGTGCTGCTGTCCCTGCGCGGCCGCGACGCCATCGCCTTCCTGACCGACATCGAGCAGCTGCGCGTGGAGCCGGACCAGCCCGCGCGGGTGATCGTGGAGGAAGCCTCCGGCACCATCGTCATGGGGGCGAATGTGCGGGTCTCCACCGTCGCCATCGCCCAGGGCAACCTGACGATCCGCATCACCGAGACGCCCCAGGTCTCCCAGCCCAACCCGCTGTCCAACGGCGAGACGACCGTCGTGCCGCGCACCCAGATCGAGGTGGACGACCAGGCCGAGCGCCGCATGGGCGTGCTGCGCGGCGGGATCTCCCTGCAGGAGCTGGTGCGCGGGCTGAACAGCCTGGGGGTGGGGCCGCGCGACCTCATCACCATCCTGCAATCCATCAAGGCCGCCGGCGCGCTGCAGGCCGAGCTGGAGATCCGCTGATGACCGCAATCGCCAACCTCTCCCAGGCCACCCCGCGCATGCGTGAGGCAGCCCAGCGCCTGGAGGGCCAGTTCCTGGCCCAGATGTTCAAGCCGATGTTCGAGTCGGTGCGGCGCGGCACCTTCAGCGGCGGTTCCGCCGAGGAACAGTGGCAACCCATGCTGACCGAGGCCTTCGCCAATTCCATGGCGCGGTCCGGCGGTATCGGCATCCGGGACATGGTGCTGCGGCACATGATCCAGATTCAGTCCAACGCGAATGAGGAGAACCGTCCATGATGGACGCCGTGATCGCCGCCGGTACCCGGCTGGCCGAAGCACTGGAAGCCGAGAACCAGGCCCTGGCCTCACTGGACCTGAACAGGGCCGCCACGCTGGCCAGCGTGAAGATCCAGGCGAGCGACGCCTTCGCCCAGGCCTTCACGGCCGCCAGCCGGGCCGGCGCCCGGGCGGAACCCGCGCTGCGGGGGGTGACGATGGAGTTGCACACCAGGCTGGAAAGCCTGGGCGCGGAAAACCGGAAACTGCTGGAAGGCGCCATCGCCCTGCAGTCCCGCGTGATCGAGACGATCGCCGGCGCGGCCCTGCCGAAGGCCAATGTGCCGGGCTATGGCGCGCGCGGGCAGTTCAGGGCGCCGAAGCAGGCGCCGGCGCTGGCGCTGTCGGCCAGGGTATGAGGCTGGGGCCGTAACGGCCCTGGACCCCGAGCACTTGGTTGCATTCCCTTATGAAAATGGCGCCCAACCTGCGAAGGTGGGCGCCAAACTCATATCAGGTCCAGGAGATACTACCTCCTGGCGGGGTGCAGGGGCAGAGCCCCTGGCCTTACCTCAGCCCTGGCGCTCCACCATCAGCTGCTTGATCTTGCCGATCGCCTCAGCCGGGTTCAGCCCCTTCGGGCAGGTCCGGGTGCAGTTCATGATGGTGTGGCAGCGATACAGGCGGAACGGATCTTCCAGATCGTCCAGGCGCTGACCGGTGTATTCGTCGCGGCTGTCGGCGATCCAGCGATAGGCGGCCAGCAGCACGGCCGGGCCCAGATAGCGGTCGCCGTTCCACCAGTAGGACGGGCAGCTGGTCGAGCAGCAGAAGCACAGGATGCACTCCCACATGCCGTCGAGCTTGGCGCGCTCCTCCTTGGACTGGCGGCGCTCCTCATCCGGGGGCGCGGGGGTGTCGGCCTTCAGCCAGGGCTCGATCGAGCGGTACTGCGCGTAGACCTGGTTCAGGTCGGGCACGAGATCCTTCACCACCGGCATATGCGGCAGCGGGTTGATCTTCACGTCGCCCTTCACGTCCTCGATGGGCTTGAGGCACGCGAGCGTGTTCAGGCCATCGATGTTCATGGCGCAGGACCCGCAGATGCCCTCGCGGCAGGAACGCCGGAAGGTCAGGGTCGTGTCCACCTCGTTCTTGATCTTGATCAGCGCGTCCAGGACCATCGGGCCGCACTTGTCGAGGTCGATCTCGTAGGTGTCGGTGTGCGGGTTCTCACCCGTGTCCGGATCCCAGCGGTAGATCTTGAACGACTTGACGTTCTTGGCGCCCGGCTCGGCCTTGAAGGTCTTGCCGGCACCGATCGTGGAGTTCTTCGGAAGCGTAAAGGTCGCCATCGTTCAGTACACCCGCGGCTTGGGAGGGAACACCTGCACTTCGTTGGTCAGGGTGCGCATCTTCACGTCGCGGTAGTCCAGCGTGACGCGATACTTGTCGTCCACCTTGGCCAGCGTGTGCTTCATCCAGTTCACGTCGTCACGATCGGGGTAGTCTTCCTGAGCGTGGGCGCCGCGCGATTCCTTGCGGGCCTCGCCGCCGACGATGGTCGTCAGCGCGTTGCCCAGCAGGTTGTCGAGCTCCAGCGCCTCGACCAGGTCGCTGTTCCAGATCAGGCTGCGGTCGGCGATGCGGATGTCGCTGTAGCCGGCGGCCACCTTCTCCATCTTCTCGCAGCCTTCCTTCAGCAGCTCGCTGGTGCGGAACACGGCGGCATGCGTCTGCATGGTGCGCTGCATGTTCAGGCGCAGCTCCGCGACGGAGGTGCCGCCCTTGGCGTTGCGCACGCGGTCCAGGCGGTCCAGCGCGTTCTCGCCGGCCTTGGGCGGCAGGGGCGGCTGGGTCGCGCCGGGCTTGATGGTGTCCTTGGCGCGCAGCGCAGCCGCGCGGCCGAACACCACCAGGTCGAGCAGGGAGTTCGTGCCCAGGCGGTTCGCGCCATGCACGGACACGCAGGCGGCCTCGCCCACGGCCATCAGGCCGGGGACCACGGCATCCTGGTCCTGCGCGGTGGGGCGCAGCACCTCGGTGAACAGGTTCGTGGGGATGCCGCCCATGTTGTAGTGCACGGTCGGCAGCATCGGGATGGGCTCCTTCGTCACGTCCACGCCGGCGAAGATCTTCGCCGTCTCGGAAATGCCGGGCAGGCGCTCATGCAGGATGTCGGCGCCCAGGTGCTCCAGATGCAGGTAGATGTGGTCCTTCATCGGACCCACGCCGCGGCCTTCGCGGATTTCCATGGACATGGCGCGCGACACGACGTCGCGGCTGGCCAGGTCCTTGGCGGTGGGGGCGTAGCGCTCCATGAAGCGCTCGCCCTCGGAGTTGGTGAGGTAGCCGCCCTCACCGCGCGCGCCCTCGGTCACGAGGCAGCCCGAGCCATAGATGCCGGTCGGGTGGAACTGCACGAACTCGTTGTCCTGCAGGGGCAGGCCGGCGCGCAGCACCATGCCGCCGCCGTCGCCGGTGCAGGTATGGGCGGAGGTGCAGGAGAAGTAGGCACGGCCGTAGCCGCCGGTGGCCAGCACCACGGACTGGGCGCGGAAGCGGTGCATGGAGCCGTCTTCGAGGCACCAGGCCATCACGCCGCGGCACACGCCCTCATCGTCCATGATCAGGTCGAGGGCGATGTATTCGACGAAGAACTCGCAGTTATGCTTCAGCGACTGCTGATACAGCGTGTGCAGGATGGCATGGCCCGTGCGGTCGGCCGCGGCGCAGGCGCGCTGGGCGGGGGTCTTGCCGTAATCCTGCATGTGGCCGCCGAAGGGGCGCTGGTAGATGCGGCCGTCCTCGGTGCGGCTGAAGGGCACGCCGAAGTGCTCCAGCTCGATGATGGCCGGCACCGCCTCGCGGCACATGTATTCGATGGCGTCCTGGTCACCCAGCCAGTCCGACCCCTTCACGGTGTCGTACATGTGCCAGCGCCAGTTGTCCTCGCCCATGTTGCCGAGCGACGCGCCGACGCCGCCCTGGGCGGCGACGGTGTGGCTGCGGGTGGGGAAGACCTTGGTGATGCAGGCGGTCTTGAGCCCGGCCGCGCCCATGCCGAAGGTGGCGCGAAGGCCGGCACCGCCGGCGCCCACCACCACGACGTCATAGGTATGATCGACGATGCGGTAGGCGGAGTGGGAAGGCATGCTGATGGCGTTCATGGCTCTCAGGCTCTCAATCGATCCGGAGGCCGGCAGGCCCCTGGGCTGACATAGGGGCGGTGGGCTTCAGGTGAAGGCCACGCGCAGCACGGAAAACGCGGCGATCATCGCCAGCAGGCCCGACAGGCCCTTGATGGCGAACAGCCACAGCATCCGCTTCAACTCGGGGCGGACATAGTCCTCCACGACTTCCTGCAGGCCGTTGGCGATGTGATGGAACAGGAAGCCGATCAGCAGCAGGAACAGCACCGCGTTGACCGGGGCGCCGACGAAGGCCTTCGTCTCGGCGTAGGAGGCGCCGGCCAGCACGAAGCAGGCATAGACGAACCACAGGAACAGCGGCAGCAGCGCGACCGAGGTCACGCGCATCATCCACCAGTGGTGCGTGCCGGATTTGGCGGAACCCAGGCCGCGGACGCGGCCGAGAGGGGAGCGGAGGGAGTTCACTTCAGGCTTGGACATGCCATTCACCACGCGATGATGCCGATGAACCAGGTCAGCACCGTCATCACGCCGGTGCCGATCACCACCGCACGGCCGCTGCGGTACATGGTCGGAAGGTCGAAGCCGCGGCCGGCGTCCCAGTTCAGGTGCCGGATGCCGTTCAGCGTGTGGTACCAGGCCACCGCCGTCAGCCCGAACAGGAAAAGGATGCCGAGGAAGGAGGAGAGGAACCACTGCACGTTGGCAAAGGATTCGGGCCCCGCCGCCAGCGCCGCCAGCCACCACACGAACACCAGCGTGCCGACCGCCCAGGCGCCGCCGGTGATGCGGTGCGTGATGGAGGTGGCGCTGGACATCTGCAGCATGTCGTACGCTTGCAGGTGGGGGGACATGGGGCGCTTGATGATGGTCCCATCCGTCCGGCGGCCCACATAGGTGGCCTCCCGCGGGTCAAGCGCTTCCGACATGTGTGTTCCTCGACTTGCGTCTGGGTAGGACGGCGCCGGGTGGCCCGGCGCCCTTCGACCCCCGCTTTATGAAGATCGCGCTGCCGTGCGTCAACGCGCGGCAGGGGCAAAACTGGCCGATCCGGACCCGGCCGGGGTCAGCGGCGGGGCAGTTCCACCCCGTTCGCACCCGGCAGCCGCCGCTCCCGCAGGCAGTTGCGGAAGGCCCGGTCCTCGGCGGCGCGGCGCTCGCTCTGGATCATCAGGTCGTTCTGGCCCGGCGCCCAGCGCTGTTCGACGCTGCGCACTTCCTCGCTGCGGCGCGCGACCTGGCGGCATTCGGCCTGCTCGGGCAGGTCGGGCGTGGCGCGGGTGCCGGCGAATGGGTTGGAGCAGGCTGCCAGCAGAACCAGGGCCAGGGGCGTGAAACGGGTGATCATCATGCGTGCAGCCAATCCTCGATAAGCCGGCGGGCGATCGAGTCCACCCGCGGCAGGCCGAAGCCCAGCTCCTTGTGCCGCAGGATCTCGCTTCGGGAAAACCACCGGGCGTCCTTCAGCTCCGTATCGTCCACCCGGATGGTCTCTGTCAGCCCCTCCGCATGGAAGCCCAGCATGATGGAGGACGGGAACGGCCAGGGCTGGCTGGAGTGGTAGGAGACCGCGCCGACCGCGATGCCCGCTTCCTCCATCACCTCGCGCCGGACGGCTTCCTCCAGGCTCTCGCCCGGCTCCACGAAGCCGGCCAGGGTGGAATACATCGGCGTGGGGAAGCGCAGGTTGTGGCCCAGCAGGCAGTTGTCGCCGCGCACCACCAGCATGATCACGGCGGGGTCGGTCCGGGGGAAGTGGCTGGTGTTGCAGTTGCTGCACACCATGACATGGCCCGCGCTGCGCGGCTCGCAGCCCGCGCCGCAGATGCCGCAGAAACGGTGCTTCACCCGCCAGTGCATCAGCCCGCGCGCATGGGCCAGCACGCTGGCCTCGCCCGGGGGCAGCAGGCCGGCCACCTGGCGCAGGTCGTTGAAGCTGCCGGCATCCTCGGGAATCGGGGGCTCGTCGGCATGGCTGACATCGACGGCGAAGACGGGCTTCTGCTCCCACAGGCCCAGGAAGGCCCAGGGGGTGGCGCCCTCTCCGCCGGCCTCCAGCAGGGGGTGGGCGGCGGCGCCGGCCAGCAGCACGGCCTCGGGCGCGCCGTTCTCCAGGCCCCGCATCAGGGACCGGGCGCGCCATACGGGCGCGAACAGCGTTTCGGGGTCACGCAGCGCGTGGGCGATCCAATCCGCATCCTCGCGCTTCTCTGCGGCGCGATCGAGCGGGCTGCCTGTGTAGGCGTTGGGGCGGCTGGCGGGGAAGGAGAGCATGGCGGCACGCTGCCACATCCCGATCCGCCCGGCGAGTGGGGGCCCCGGCCTGCTTCGCTACGGTTCCGGCGAGAGCTGCCAGACGAGCAGCAGCGCGATCGCCGCCATCACGGTCGAGACGAGCAGCACCCGCCAGACCCAGCCCTTTCGTTCGCCCTGCCGGGCGTCGGTGGCGGTGGCGTGGTGGGTGCCCGGGGGCGCCGGGCCGGCGTTGTGGTGTGGGTCCGTTTCCATGCAGGGGCAACGTCCTGCGGTCCGCAGGGTTGCGCGTCACACCCCGGCTTCGGCATCCACCACGATGTTTCCGCCCTCGACGCGCGCGGCCACCGCCTCCAGCGAATCCCCCATGCAGGGGCCGCCGACGCACAGACCGTCCTCGACCAGGAACTTGGCGCCATGGGCGGCGCAGATGATGCGCTCCCCCTTATGGTCCAGGAAGCGGTGCGGCTGCAGTTCCAGCGGCAGCCCCACATGCGGGCAGGAATTGACATAGACCCAGACCTGTTCGCCGCGCCTGACGGCGAACAGCCCCATGAAGGCGCCGGGGGCGGGCGGATAGCCGCGCGCCCCGCCATCCGGGATCTCCTCCAGCGGGCCCAGGATGCGGTCGCTCACTTGTAGCCGCCCATCCGGCACAGGATCTTCCAGTGCTCGTCGCTGATGGGCATGACCGACAGGCGGGACTGCCGGATCAGCGAGACCTCGGCCAATTCGGGCGTGGCCTTGATCTGGGACAAGGTGACGGGGGTCGGCATCGGCTTTACGGCCTGCATGTCCACGCACACGAAGCGTCCGGCCTCATCGGTCGGGTCGGGGTATGCCTCGCGATGAACGCGCACCACGCCCACGATCTCCTTGCCGATGTTGGAATGATAGAAGAAGGCCAGGTCGCCCTTCTTCATCGCCTTCATGTTGGCCGCCGCCTGGTGGTTGCGCACGCCGGTCCAGGGCTCGATCTTGTTGGCCACCTGCTGTTCCCAGCTGAAGGCGTCCGGTTCGCTTTTCACCAGCCAATGGGCCATCATTCCACCTTTCCGGGCGCGGAGCTTTTCCCGCGTCCCCTGAACACCTAGATTGCCGCCGTGAGCACCGCAACAACAGCCCCAGCCCCGCGCCAGGCCTCCCGCTGGCAGTTCCTGGCCAACCCGGGGCGTTTCCTGCGCGTGGCGCGCTGGCTGCTGCCCACCCTGTCCGTCGCGGCCCTGCTGGTGCTGGCGCTGGGCGCCGTCTGGGGCCTCGTCTGGTCCCCGCCCGACTGGCAGCAGGGTGAGACGGTGCGCATCATGTATGTGCATGTGCCGATGGCCTGGCTGGCCATGGGCGGCTACAGCGGCCTTGTGGTGCTGTCGGTGCTGGGGCTGGTGTGGAAGCACCCGCTGGCCGATGTCGCGGCGCGGGAGCTGTCGCCCATCGGCGCAGTCGCCACCGCCCTGTGCCTGCTGACCGGCAGCCTGTGGGGCCGGCCCATGTGGGGCACCTGGTGGGTGTGGGATGCGCGGCTGACCAGCGTGCTGGTGCTGTTCTTCCTGTGGGTGGGCCACGCCGCGCTGACGCGGGCCTTCGACGACCCCGACCGCGGCGCGCGGATGGGCGCCATCCTGGCGCTGGTAGGCGCGGTGAATGTGCCGATCGTGAAGTTCAGCGTGGATTGGTGGAACACCCTGCACCAGCCTGCCAGCGTCACGCGCCTCGGCGCGCCGGGGCTGCACACGGATATCCTGTATCCGCTGCTGGTGAACGGGCTCGGTTTTTCCCTGGCCTTCGCCGCGCTGGCGCTGGCCGCCACCCGCGCCGGGCTGCTGGAACGCCGCCTGCGCGCCCTGCAACTGGCGGCCGCCCGCCGGGCTGATGCGGCCCCAGGGGAACGGGCATGACCTGGCACTGGTGGCATGTGGCGTTGAGCTGGGTCGCGGTGCTTGGCGGTTTCGCCCTGCTGGCCCTCATGATATCGGCCCGGGCGCGGGCGGCGCAGAAGCGCCTGGCCCGGCTGGAAGGTTCCGACCGATGACACCCCGGCGCCGCCGCCTGACCATCCTGCTGCTCGCCGCCCTGGGCCTGGGCACCGCCACGGCCCTGACGCTGACGGCCTTCCAGGACAATCTGGTCTTTTTCCGCTCGCCCGCCGACATCGCGGCAGAGCCCCCGCCGCCCGGCCGCAACTTCCGCCTGGGCGGGCTGGTGGAACAGGGCAGCGTGGAGCGCGGCACGCTGGACGGCCGCCCCAACATCACCTTCCGCGTGACCGACGGCGCGCATACCGTGCGCGTGCAGTACAGCGGCGTGGTGCCCGACCTGTTCCGGGAGGGCCAGGGCGTGGTGACCCTGGGCCAGATCGGCCCGGACGGCATCTTCCACGCGCGCGAAGTGCTCGCCCGCCACGACGAGAACTACATGCCGCCCGAGGTGGCCGACGCCCTGCGCCGGTCCGGCCACTGGAACCCCGCCAGCGGCGACCCGCCGCCGGCCGCCGGCTGGAACCGCCTGCAACCCCAGCGCGCCACTGGAAGCTGATGTTCCCTGAGATCGGTCATTTCGCGCTGACCCTCGCGCTGGCGCTTGCCTGCGCCCAGGCGGTGCTGCCGCTGATGGGCGCGCATTGGCGGGACTCGCGGCTGATGGGGTCCGCGGCGCCGCTGGCTCTGGGCTCGACGCTCGCGGTCATCATCGCCTTCGGCGCGCTGGTCGCGGCCTATGTGCTGAATGACACCACCGTGGTGAACGTGGTGCAGAACAGCCACTCGGCGAAGCCGCTGCTGTACAAGATCAGCGGCGTGTGGGGGAACCATGAGGGCTCCATGCTGCTGTGGCTGCTGGTGCTGGCCCTGTGCGGGGCGGCTGTGGCGGGCTTCGGGCGCAACCTGCCCAGCGCCCTGCAGGCGCGCGTGCTGGCGATACTGGGGCTGATCCTGGCCGGCTTCGCGCTGTTCATGCTCATGACGTCCAACCCCTTCACCCGCATGTGGCCGCCGGCACCCGACGGGCAGGGGCTGAACCCGCTGCTGCAGGACCCGGGTTTGGCCTTCCACCCGCCGCTGCTCTACGGCGGCTATGTCGGCACGGCCGTCACCTTCGCCTTTGCCGTGGCCGCCCTGCTGGAAGGGCGCGTGGACGCCGCCTGGGGTGCCTGGGTACGCCCCTGGGCGCTGGGCGCCTGGGCGTTCCTGACCGCCGGCATCACGCTCGGTTCCTGGTGGGCCTATTACGAGCTGGGCTGGGGCGGCTACTGGTTCTGGGACCCGGTGGAGAACGCCTCCCTGCTGCCATGGCTCGCCACCACCGCCCTGCTGCATTCCGCCATCGTGGTGGAGAAGCGCGGCGCGCTGAAGATCTGGACCGTGCTGCTGGCTCTGCTGGCCTTCGCACTGTCGCTGCTGGGCACCTTCATGGTCCGCTCGGGCGTGCTGAACAGCGTGCATTCCTTCGCGGCGGACCCGGCGCGCGGCGTGTTCATCCTGGGCATGCTGATCTTCTATGTCGGCGGCGCCTTCGCGCTGTTCGCCTGGCGGGCGCCTTCCATGGTGCCGCAGGGCACCTTCGCGCCGATCTCCCGCGAGGGCGCGCTGGTGCTGAACAACCTGCTGCTGTGCTGCATCGCCGCCGTGGTGCTGGTGGGCACGCTGTACCCGCTGTTCCTCGATCTGATCTTCGGCCGGCTGATCTCGGTGGGCCCGCCCTTCTTCAACACCGCCACCCTGCCGCTGGCCCTGCCGCTGATCGCGGCCATGGCGCTGGGGCCGCTGATGCCCTGGAAGCGCGCGGCGCTGTGGCCCGTGGTGCAGCGGCTGTGGTGGGCGGCGCTGATCACGGCCGGCGCCTTCGTGGCGGCCTGGACGGTGATGGGCGTGCCCTTCTGGCCGGCTTTGGGCTTCGGCGCGGGCATCTGGCTGATCGCCGGCGCCAAGGCCGATATCTGGGAACGCATCCAGCTGTTCAGGGTGCCGTTCCGCACCTCCCTGACGCGGGCGCGCGGCCTGCCCTTCTCGGCCTGGGGGGCGGCGATCGCCCATGCGGGGCTCGGCGTCTCGGCGTTGGGCGTGGCCGGCATGGGGCTGGCCAGCGAGACGCTGGTGGCGCTTTCCCCCGGCCAGTCCACGAACTTCGCCGGGTATGAGTGGCGGCTGGAGGCCGTGCGCGACGCGCAGGGCCCCAACTGGACCGCCCGCCGCGCCGAGGTGACCGTGACCCGCGACGGCCGCGCCGTCGTCACGCTGTTTCCGCAGCGCCGCTACTTCCCCATCGGCCGCAGCACCACCACCGAGGCCGCGATCAGCACCAACCTGATGCGCGACCTCTATGCCGTGCTGGGCGAGGAGCGGGAGGGCCAGGCCGTGCTGCGCATCCACGACAATGTGCTGGCGCCCTGGATCTGGCTGGGCGGGCTGATCATGGGGCTGGGCGCGCTGGTCTCGCTCGGCGATCGCCGGGTGCGGGTGGCCGCCCCCCAACGCCGGGCGAAGGCCGTTTCCGCATGAGCAAGCTTTCCCGTCGCGTGCTTCTGGGCGCGCCGCTGGGCCTGGCCGCCGCCGGCGGCGTGGGCTTCTGGTACATGTTGAGCGGGCTGCAGGACGGCAGCTATGACCCGCGCAGCGTGCCCTCCGCCCTGCTGAACCGGCCGGTGCCGGAGTTCACGCTGAACCCGGTGGCCGAGCAGCCCTTGCCCGGCTTCGCCCGCGCGGATCTGCTGAACCTGCCGCGCCCCGTGCTGGTGAATTTCTGGGCCAGCTGGTGCGTGCCCTGCATCATCGAGCACCCGCAGCTGATGGCCCTGCACCGCGAGGGCGTGCCCATCTTCGGCGTGAACTACAAGGACCGCGCGCCCGACGCCCGCGCCTTCGTGGAACGCCGCGGCAACCCCTACACCCGGCTGGCCGCCGACGAGCCCGGCCGGGTCGCCATCGAATGGGGCGTCTACGGCGTGCCCGAGACCTATCTGGTGGACCGCCAGGGCCTGATCCGCTGGCGCTGGCCCGGCCCCGTCACGCCCGAGGTGCTGGAACAGGACCTGAAACCGCTGCTGAGGCGCTACGCATGAGGTGGCTCGCGCTGCTGGCGCTGTGGGCGCTGCCTGCCTTCGCGCAGCCCCTGCCCGCCGACCGCCTGCCGAACCCCGCCGCCGAGGCCCGCGCCCAGACCATCGGCCGCGAGATCCGCTGCATGGTCTGCCAGGGGCAGAGCATCGAGGACAGCGACGCGGACCTGGCGCGCGACCTGCGCCGCATCATCCGCGAGAAGCTGGTGGCCGGGCAGGATGAGGGGCAGATCCGCGAGTTCCTGCACGCGCGCTATGGCGATTTCATCCTGCTGCGGCCGCCCTTTTCCGCCGCGACCGCGCTGCTGTGGGCCACGCCCGTGCTGGCGCTGGGCTTCGGCATCCTGATGCTGGTGCTGCTGCGCCGCCGGGCCGCGCCCCCGGTGCCCGCCCTCTCGGCCGAGGAAGAAGCCGCGCTGGCCAAGTTGAAGGACACCCCATGATCTGGGTCTGGATTGCCGTGGCGGCGCTGGTGGTGATGGCGCCGCTGGGCTGGGCGCTGTGGCGCGCCCCGCGCGCGCGCGGCCGCGCGGAGGCCGACCGCGCCCTGTTCCACGCCCAGATCGCCGAGTTGGACCGCGAGCTGGCCGAGGGCCGGCTGGAAGCCGCCGGCCATCGCGATGCGGTGCTGGAGGTGCAGCGCCGCCTGCTGGCCGCCCCCGCGCCCGAGCCCGTGCATTCCGGCCATCGCGGCACGCTGCTGTTCGTGATGCTGGCGGCCCCCGCCATGGCGCTGGGCCTGTACCTGATGCGCGGCACGCCCGAGATGCCCTCGGCCGGCTTCGCGCTGCGCCAGGAAGTGGCGGCGCGCGACGAGGCGCTGCTGAACCAGCTGCGCGCCCGCATCATGCAGATGCCGGTCGGCGAGCAGCGCCGCCAGGGTCTCATCCTGCTGTCCAACGCGGAGCGCAATCGCGGCCGCAACGACGCCGCGGCCGAGGCCCTGCGCGAGGCCCTGGCCGCGCGCTTCGACCCCGGCCTGGCGGGTGATCTGGCGGAGGTGGAGCTGGCACGCGGCCAGCATGAGGCCGCCGTGGCAGTGCTGACCCGCGCGCTGGAGGCAGCCCCCACCGAGCCGCGCCTGCGCTTCCTGGCGGGCGCCGCCGAGCAGGCGGCCGGGCGTGCGGCCAATGCGCGCAGCGTGTGGCAGTCCCTGCTGAACGACACGCCGGCCGACGCGCCCTGGCGCCCCATGCTGGAGCAGCGCCTACGGGGGCTGTAAGGCCCCCTTCCCCGTTACAGGGTGCGCAGCGCCTTCTCGAACACTTCCAGCGTGTGGGCGATGTCGGCGTCGGTATGGGCCGTCGCCAGGTAGTATTTGCTGTCGCCCTTCAGCACGCCGTTGTCGCGCATGCACTTGTTCACATGCGCCGCATGGGCGGCGTTGGACTTCAGCATGTCGCGGTAGTTGGCGATGGTGCCGTCGGCATAGACGATGTCGAACAGCACCGGCACGCCCAGCGCCTGGCCCGGCACGCCGTGCTTGCGCAGCAGGGTGTTCATGGCGCCCATCATCGCCTCGCCGCGCGCGAACACGGCCTCATAGGTGCCGGGCTCACGCAGGACCTTCAGCGTGGCCAGCCCCGCGACGGACGCCACCGGGTTGCCCGACAGCGTGCCGATCTGGGTCAGGAACTTGTCCTCCGGCGCCTTCGCGCGGTCGAACAGCGCCATGATGTCGGCCCGGCCCGCCACGGCCGCCAGCGGGAAGCCACCGCCCACGATCTTGCCCAGGGTGCAGATGTCCGGCGTCACGCCATACATCTCCTGCGCGCCGCCATAGGCGAAGCGGAAGCCGGTCACGACCTCGTCGAAGATCAGCGGGATGCCGAGTCGCGCCGTCGCCTCACGCAGGCCGGCCAGGAAGCCGGGCTTGGGCGGGATCAGGCGCTGCAGCGGCTCCACGATCACGCCGCCCAGCTCATCGGCATGGGCCTCCAGCAGCGCGAGGGCCGCCTCCAGGTCGTTGAAGGGCGCCACCAGCATGGCATCGGCCACGCTGGAGGGAATGCCGGGGCTGTCGGGGATGGCCTGCGGGAAATTGGCCTCGCGCTTCGGCGCCAGGGACATCAGCCCGCTGTCGCTCATGCCGTGATAGCCGCCCTCGAACTTCAGGATCTTCTCGCGCCCCGTGAAGGCGCGGGCGAGGCGCATGGCATAGGCATCGGCCTCGCTGCCGGAGGACACGAAGCGGACCTGCTCGGCGCAGGGCACGGCGTCCACGATGGCGGCGGCCAGCTCGATGCCGGAGGGGTTGTTGGCGAAATAGGTGGTGCCCAGCGGCACCTGCGCCAGGATCGCCTCGGTCACGGCCGGGTGGGCATGGCCGATGAACATGGGGCCGGACCCGATGAGGTAGTCGATGTATTCGCGGCCCTCGGTGTCCCAGATATGGCCGCCATGGCCGCGCGCCGCGGTGAAGTTGGCCGGGAAGTTACCGAAGCTGCCCCCTGGCAGCACGCGCGACGCGGTTTCGGCCAGGGTTTCCATTCGGCTGCTTCTCCTTCAGCGACACTCGAGGATGCGGATATCGTAGACCGGGTGTTCCAGCGTGTTCACCGCCGGGGCGTTGGCGAACATCCAGCCCTGGAAGGCTGGCGGGCTGCCCTGGGCGGCACGGCTGTCCGTGATCTCCAGCCAGGCGGCGGCATCGGGCACCTCATCGGCCGGGCGGGCGTTGCAGGCGCGCACGGTGATGGACAGCGACCCGAACTGGGTGGGCGTGCCCACCCGTGCCTCGACCACGGTGATGCGGGCCGTCACCTTGTCCAGCGCCTGCAGGCGGGCCGTCGGCCTGGCCACCCAACCCGGATCGGACTGGGCGAGGGCAAGGCTGGGCAGCAGTGCCAGGGCAGCAAGGGAAAGGCGCATCACTTCTTCCGGGGAGAGGGGAGGGACGCCACCAGATCGGCCAGGATGGTCCGCATCGCGGCCTCGTCCACGCCCATCAGCACCGCGTCCTCCAGCGCGTCGGCCAGCACCTGGGCGGCCTCCACGTGGTTTTCGTTGAGCACCTTCACTTTCTCCAGGCAGGAGACGGGCGCGCCGTCCTTGCCTGGCCAAAGTGTCGGAGGGGTGGTCATGGGCGTGCGGTTGCCGGGGCGTTCGGGGTGGCGGGGGCCGCACCGGCACCCTGCTGGGGCTGGTTCAGCTGCGTCACCGAGAAGATGAAGCGCCCGAGCAGGCTTTCAAGGCTGACCGAGCCCTGGGTTTCCGTGATGCGACCGCCATCGGCCAGGAAGCGCTCGGCGCCGCCCGGAACGATCGAGACATACTTGCCGCCCAGCAGGCCGTCGGAGGTGATCTCCGCGCTGCTGTCGGTGGGCAGGCGCAGGGCCTGGTCCACGCGCATCTCGACCACGGCGTTGAAGGTCTCGGGGTCGATCCGCATGGCGGTCACGCTGCCGACCTTCACGCCCGCGATGCGCACGTCACCGCCCTGGGGCAGGCCGTCGATACGGTCGAAACGGGCGGAAAGGGCCATGCCCTCCGTCCGGATGGTCCGGCCGCCATGCACCACGGCGTAGAACAGGAACAGCGCCGCCACCACCAGCACACCCGCGCCGGTGACGACTTCCAGCGCGCTGCGACCCTTCATGGAGTCCAGGCTTCGTAGTCGCTGCCGGATGCCTGACGCTGGCCGCCCATCGCCAGGTGGCCCTTGGGCCGATAGGCATAGCGCGTGCCGGTCAGGTTCGGCACGTGCTCCTTCTGCCATGGCAGGCGCTTGTCTTCTGGCAGCGGCGCATCGGTCAGGTGATGCAGCCAGCAATGCCATTCGGCCGGCACCTTGGTGGGGTCCTGGCCGTTGGCGGTGACGACGAAACGCCGATACCGGTTGTACACCGGCATCATCTTGCGGCTTTCGTAATAGGTGTTGCCGAAACGGTCCTGGCCGACCTTGCGGCCGGTCATCCGGGCATGGAGCGCTGCGAAGAATGCCATGGCGCGCACCATGCCATGATGCGGCGCGGAACGCCAGAGAGCGGGCTTTTCCACAGGGATTTCTCAGCGACTCGGGCGCCACCCACAACATGCGCCTTCCTTGTGCCGCACAGCCACAATATCCTGTGGTCATGGCACGTTTCACCGGCACCTTGTGGGAAGGCATCACCCTCGCGCGTTACCGTCTGGGCGCTGACCCGGATGCGGCGCCCCGCGCGGTCGCCATCCCGGTCGCGTGGGATGTGGAGGCCGGCGAGGCGCTGGCGGCACTCGCGCCCGGCGATGCCCCCACCACCCTGCCCCGCGCCGCCGAGGCCTGGATCCAGCGCGGCATCGCGCGCGGCCGCAAGGCGGGCGTGCTGGACGAGGCCGAGGCCCACCACCTGGCCGAGGGCCTGCGCGGCCTGCTGCTGGCCCGCCGCGGCGCGGCGGGTGCCGAGACCTGGCGCAACCAGGCCGGCGAGCCCCGCTTCGTGCTGAACCTGCCCGCCTTCCTGGAACCCGAGGGCGGCTTCGACATCGAGGGCTATGAGGAAGCCGTGGCCCTCGGCGTGCGCTTCCTCGAGTCGCTGGGCCAGGGCAAGGCGACCAGGCTGCGCCTGGGCTTCGCGGACCTCGCGGGCCTGCTGGCCGCCCTGCCGCTGCCTTACGATACGGAGGCCGCGCGCAGCGTCGGCGCCTGCATCGCCGCCCTGACCCGTGGCGCCGCCGAGGCCGAGAGCGGCCGCCTGGCCGCGAAGCTGGGCGCACGGGAGCCCGTGGCCCTGCTGTGGCCCGCGCCTCCCGTCTGCACCGCCATTCCCGGCCTGGCCGGCGCCGCCCGCATGGCGCTGGACCGTGCCGCTGCCTCGCCCGGGCTGCGCCATTCCACCATCGTGGTGCTGGCCGGCGCCGATGCGGCCGAGGCGCTGCTGGGTGCCGAGACCGCCGGCATCTCTCCCGCCGCCGGCGCCACCCGCGCGGTCGCGACCGACTCGGGCGCGGCCGAGGTGCCGACCCGGGCCGCGATCGCTGCCGCCCAGCGCTCCCCGCAGCGCGTGGGCCAGATCCTGGCCCCGGTGGGCGACGCCGCGCGCCGTGCGATGGCCGATGCCGTGCTGCCCTTCCTGCACGCCGCCCCGCCGGCCCCCGCCGCCCTGCCCGCCCCCGCGCGCCCCCATGTGGAACGCCCGGCCGAGCGCGGGCTGGCCGCCCACCCGCGCAGCGCCGGCAATAATTTCTACGCCGTCGTCGGTGGCCACCGCGTGGCGATGCGCACCGCCGAGGACGCCGCGGGCAAGCTGCGCGAGATCAGCTTCACCCTGGCCAAGGAAGGCGCTGCCTATCGCAGCCTGATGGACGCCTTCGCGCAGTCCGTCTCCATCGGCCTCACGGCCGGCCTCGCGCTCGAAAGCTTCGTCGACGCGTTTTCCTACACCCGCTTCGGGCCCTCGGGCGTGGTGGAGGGAGACCCGGACATCACGCGCGCCACCTCCGTGCTCGACTGGGCGTTCCGCCGCCTGGCCATCGAGTATCTGGGCCGCCACGACCTGCCGCAGCCGACCGACGAGGATTGCGCTGGCGACAGCCTGTCCAGCGCGCCGCAGCAGGCCCCCCTGCTGCCGCTGGACCTGCCGACCCAGTCGGCACCCGAAGACAGCGTGCGGGCCCGCCGCAAGTCCTTCAGGGTCGTCGCCTGAGAAAAAATCGCGCGGCCGTGTCACAGGCCGCGCGTCCATCTCGTCCTGAGGGCATCAACCCGAAAGGACGACTTCCATGACCCCTCGTTTCGACGCCCCCGCCGTGGCCCCCGCCCTGTATAAGGCGATGCTCGGCCTGGAGATGCAGATCCAGCGCGCCGGGCTGGGCAAGATCCTGCTCGAACTGGTGAAGATGCGCGCCTCCCAGATCAACGGCTGCGCCTTCTGCCTGGACATGCACGCGCGCGACGCCCGCGCCGCCGGTGAAACCGAACAGCGCCTGTACCTGCTGAACGCCTGGCGCGAATCGCCCCTGTTCGATGCCCGCGAACGCGCGGCCCTGGCCTGGACCGAGGCGCTGACCCTGGTTTCCACCACCCACGCCCCCGATGCGGTCTATGAGGAAGTGCTGGCCCAGTTCAGCCAGGAGGAGGCCGTGACGCTCACCTTCGCCATCATGGCCATCAATGCCTGGAACAGGCTGGCCATCGCCGGCCGCTTCCTGCACGCCATGCCGGAAAAGGCCGCCGCCTGATGGACCCGAAAGTGCATCGCCTGGCCCGCCGGTACGGCGGGCTAGGTAAAGATGCCCGCACAGAGGAAGCGAGCGGATGAGCAGCGAGCCTACGCGAGCGGATCAGACGCTCTTCGAGTTCCAGCGGCACCGGCGCCGGCTGAAGGGCATCGCCTATCGCATGCTGGGCTCGGCGGCGGATGCCGAGGACATCGTGCAGGACGCCTGGCTGCGCCTGCAACGCGCGGGGCCCGAGACGGTGGACAACCCCGGCGCCTGGCTCTCCCGCACCGTCACGCGGCTGTCGCTGGACGCGCTGAAATCCGCCCGCCACCGGCGCGAGACCTATATCGGCCCCTGGCTGCCGGAACCGGTGCTGGAACCCACGGAATACGAGGAAGACGCCGCACTCGACCTCTCCACCACGCTGATGCTGGCGCTGGAACGGCTGTCCCCGCTCGAACGCGCGGCCTTCCTGCTGCATGACGTGTTCGGCGCGGAGTTCGAGGAAGTGGCCGCCGCCATCTCCCGCACGCCGGCCGCGTGCCGGCAACTGGCCGCCCGCGCCCGCGAGCACCTGCGCGAGGCCCGCCCCCGCTACCGCATCCCGCCCGAGGAAGGCGAGCGCCTGGCCCGTGCCTTCGCCGCCGCCTCGGCCAGCGGGGATGCCTCCGCCCTGTCCAGACTTCTGGCGCGCGACGTGGTGCTGATGAGCGACGGCGGAGGCAAGCGCGCGGCCGCCCTGAACCCCATCATCGGCCAGGATAAGGTGGAGCGCTTCCTCCTGGCACTCGCCGCCAAGTCGCCCCCGCAATCCGTGCAGTTCCACCCGGTGAACGGCATGCCAGGCTTCGTCTCCATCGCGGCCGATGGCGGCATCCAGACCACCGCGCTGGACATCATCGAAGGCCGCATCATCGGCATCCACATCATGCGCAACCCGGACAAGCTGGCCCATCTGCGCTGGCCGGGGTGAGGGGGCACGCCGGGGGTTTCACCCCCGAACCCCCAGCCAGGGGCGCTGCCCCCGGCACCCCCGCCAGGAGCCTGTGGCCCCTGGACCCCACCAAAGGCCTTACGGCCTTTGGTGGGGTCCAGGGGCAAAGCCCTGGTCGGGGGTCCGGGGGTGAAACCCCGGCGTGCGCCCTTACCGCGGCGGGTCCAGGTAGAGCGGGCTTTCCAGGTAGCGGCGCATCCAGAAGCGGGCGAGCACGCCTAGGGCTGCCGCGATGGGCACGGCGAGCAGCACGCCCAGGAAGCCCAGGGCCACGCCGCCCGCGAACAGCGCGAAGATGACCCAGACGGCGTGCAGTTCCACCCGGTCGCCCAGCAGGCGGGGGTAGATGATGTAGCCTTCGATGATGTGCCCGGCCAGGAACACCACCATCACCGGCCAGATGCCTGACCAGCTGCCCCATTGGGCGGAGGCGAGCACGATGCTGGTGACGAAGCCGGTAAAGGTGCCGACATAGGGGATGAAGGACAGCACCCCCGCGAACAGCCCCACCATCAGCGCCAGTTCCAGCCCGACGGCGGAAAGGCCCACGGCATAGAACACCATGAGGAACACGCAGCAGATCAGCTGCCCCCGGAACCAGCCGCCCAGCACGCGGTCGGTCTCCTTGGCCAGTTGCCGCAGGGTGGGGGCGCTGCGGCGGGGCAGCCAGGCCTCGATGCGCAGCATGATGCCGGGCCAGTCGCGCAGCAGATAGAAGGCGACGATGGGCGTGACGACGACGTAGGTGAACACGCTGAACAGCGCGAGGCCCTGCCCGATCAGCCGCGTGGCGGCGGTGCCCAGGAAGCTGACCATCTGCCCGGCCTGGGAGACGACGAGTTCCCTGAGGCGGGCGTCCAGCATCTCCGGGCCGGCGGCGTCTTCCAGGCGCACCAGCAGGTCTCGCACCTGCTGGCCGATGCTGGCGGCATAGGCGGGCAGGCGCGTCAGCAGGGTGCCGATCTGGGCCAGCAGCAGCGGATAGACCAGCAGCACGATCAGCAGCGCCGACAGCATCAGCAACACGACCAGCCCCGCGGCAGACAGGGTGCGCGGCGCCCCCAGCCCCGCCAGGCGTGTCGCCAGCGGGTCCAGGAAATAGGCGATGCAGATGGCCAGCACGAAGGGCGTCAGGATGCCCGAGAACAGCCACAGGCAGAATATCGCGGCCGCCAGCAGCCCCAGCACCAGGTTTCGCCGCTGCCGGGGTGTCGCGTGGTTGGGCCCGGGTGAGAGCGGGCGGCCCCGCCCGGGGGCGGGAGGCGGCAGGGAGAGGCTCATCAGCCCCCGCCGAGGCCCACCCGCCAGGCCTCACCAGGCATGGTGCCGGGGATGAGCGTGACGCCGGCGGCCTGCAGCGCGGCCGCGGCCTCGGGCCCCGGGGTGCGCAGGCCCAGGCGCAGGCGCGCGCTGTCCACCGTCAGGCCCAGGATGTCCACATTGGCGACAGGCGGGGCCTGCACCAGCCGGCGCCGCAGCTCCAGCCATTCGCGCATGCTGGAGAATCCGGCCGTGGCCTCCAGGAAGCTGCTGGCGGGCTGGCCGGCCATCGGGTTGGGCACGGCGGCGACACCGCCGCCACCCCCGCCGCCGCCGCCGCGGAACACCACCGTCACCCGCCCGACATAGCGGGTGGGGCTGATGCGCTCCTGCTCGATGATGGTGGAGGCGACCATGGATTCGATCTGCGAATCGGAGGCGCCGTCGCCGGAGCCGCCTGTCGCGGCCTGCATGCGCTGATAGGCGGTGCGCCGGGCCTGCACCATCGCGCGCTCACGCGCCTGGACGGCGTCGGCTGCGGTGGCCTCGACCACGATGCCGGTCTGCCGCAACGGGCTGTCCTGCGCGAGGGCGGGCACGAGCCATGCGGTGGACAACGCCCCCGCCAGCGCCAAGAAAGGTATCGCGCGCCGCGCGAGGCGATTAAAAGGCGCCATCGGGATCCCCTGAACCAATTATTTGCCCTTACCGTATTGGAGGCAGCCCTGACCAGTTCAAGCGACAATCTGTCAGGCGGGGGCCTGACATACGCCGCCGCCGGCGTGGACATCGATGCCGGTGATGCCCTGGTCGAGGCGATCAAGCCCCATGCCAAACGCACGAACCGCAGCGGGGTTATGGGTGGCCTCGGCGGATTCGGCGCTTTGTTCGATCTGAAGGCGGCCGGCTTCTCCGACCCGGTGCTGGTGTCCTCCACCGATGGCGTCGGCACCAAGCTGCGCCTGGCGATCGATGCCGGCAAGCACGACACCGTGGGCATCGACCTGGTGGCCATGTGCGTGAACGACCTGGTGGTGCAGGGCGCGGAACCGCTGTTCTTCCTGGACTATTTCGCGACCGGCGCGCTGGACGTGGCCCAGGCGCGGGACGTGGTGGCCGGCATCGCCGAGGGCTGCCACATCGCGGGCTGCGCCCTGGTGGGCGGCGAGACCGCCGAGATGCCGGGCATGTACCACAAGGGCGACTATGACCTCGCCGGCTTCTCGGTGGGTGCGGCCGAACGTGCCAACCTGCTGCCGAAGCCCGATGTGGGGCCGGGCGACGTGCTGCTGGGGCTTGCGGCCTCGGGCGTGCATTCCAACGGCTTCTCCCTGGTGCGCAAGGTGCTTGAGGTCGCGGGCAAGACCCTGACCGACCCCTGCCCCTGGGAAGAAGGCAAGACGCTGGGCGAGGCGCTGCTGGTGCCCACCCGCATCTACGTGAAGCCTCTGCTGGCCCTGCATAAGGCCGGGCTGCTGAAGGCGGCCGCCCACATCACCGGCGGCGGCCTGCCCGGCAACCTGCCCCGCGTGCTGCCCGAAGGGGTGGCGGCCGAGGTGAAGGGCGGTTCCTGGCCCATCCCGCCCGTGTTCTCCTGGCTGTCCAAGGCCGGCGGCGTGGCCGAGGCCGAGATGCTGCGCGTGTTCAACTGCGGCGTCGGCATGGTGGTCGTGGTGTCCGCGGCCGAGGCCGAGGCCGCGATCGCGCTGCTGGCCGGCGCGGGTGAGACGGCCTATCGCATCGGCCGCCTGCTGCCCGGCAACGGCGAGGCGGAAGTCGTCATGGACGGCGCCATCGGGCTGTGAGGACGGCGCTGCTCATTTCCGGTCGCGGCAGCAACATGGCCGCGATCCTGGCCGCCGCGCGCGACCCGGACTATCCGGCGCGCCCGGTGCTGGTGCTGTCCAACAAGGCGGACGCCAAGGGGCTGGAGACGGCGCAGGCGGAAGGTGTCGCGACCGCCGTGGTCGAAAGCCGCCGCCGCCCGCGTGAGGAATTCGAGGCCGAGCTGCAGGCGGTGCTGGAAGCCCATGGCGTGGAGATGGTGGTCCTCGCCGGTTTCCTGCGCGTGCTGACCGAGCCCTTCGTGCGCGCCTGGGAAGGGCGGATGATCAACATCCATCCCAGCCTGCTGCCCAGCTTCAAGGGGCTCGATACCCACGCCCGCGCGCTGGAGGCAGGCGTGACCCTGCACGGCTGCACGGTGCATTGGGTGGCCCCTGGCGTGGATGAGGGGCCCATCCTGGCCCAGGCCGCCGTTCCCGTGCTGCCGGACGATACCGAGGCCGCGCTTGCCGCCCGGGTGCTGGCGCAGGAACACATCCTGTATCCCGCCGTGCTGGCCGCGCTGGCGGGCGGCGCCAGGCCCGCCCAGCCCCTGCCGGAAGCGGCGTTGCGGGGCTGGAAGCTGTAGGACCACTTGCCTCTCTCGCAACGGTTTCCTATGGAAGCAGGCAGCGAGGAAGGGGCTCCCCACATGGCCGAACAGCAGACGCACTACGACTACATCGAGGTGAAGTCCCAGGACATCATGGCCGAGCGCGCGGGCATGTGGGATGCGTTCACCGCCGCGACCAAGTGGGGCATCATCGCCACCATCGTGCTGCTGGTGCTGATCTACCTCATCTGGGGCTGACGCTCCTTACTGGCATCGGAATTGCTTCGCCTTCGCCGTTAGGCGGAGATCGCGATGCGGATTGCCATTATCGGCACTGGTGTGGCCGGGAGCCTGGTAGCGGAAATGCTGGCCGGGCAACCCGGCTTTTCCGTGCGTGCCTTCGACCGGCTGGCGGCCGGCGAGGAATCGGAGGCCGGCACCGGGCTGAATGTCGGGCCCAATGCCATGAAGGCCCTGCGGCTGTATCTGCCGGAACGGCATGACGCCGTCCGCGCCGCCTCCCTGCCCTGGACGCGCTGGTTCATCGACACCGCCGCCGGTGAGCGCCTGGCCGACATCGACCTGCTGGGCGTGGCCGAGGAACCGGGCATCCGCCTGCGCTGGTCCGAGCTGTACCGCGTGCTGCGCGCGCCGGTCGCGCATCTGACGCGCCATTCCGCCCGGTTCGAGGCGCTGGAGGAAGCGGCCGGCGGCAAGCTGCGCCCCATCTTCCGCGGCCCGGACGGCGAGTTGTTCGACGACGGCGACTTCGACCTGCTGATCGGCTGCGACGGCCGATACTCCCGCCTGCGGGAAATCACGGACGGCACGGTCACGCCGCGCTTCTTCGGGGTGGCGTTGACGCGGCTGCTGGTGCCCGATGCCCGGGACTGCCCCTTTGACGAATACGGGCAGTGGTTCAACGGCCATGCCCGGCTGCTGGCCTTCCCGTTGCCGGGCGGCGCCGCCTATATCGCGGGCAGCGTGCCGCTTCCCTCACCGGATGCGGAGGTGCCGGCGGCCTATCGCGCCCCCGGCTACCAGCCTGCCCTGTATGAGCCGGCGGATGCCGCCCCCTGCCCCGCCGTCGCCTGGATGTGCGCCAAGCTGCGCGCCATGCCGGAACAGATCCATTGGGCACGGCTGCAGGAAAGCCCGTTGCTGCGCCACACCATGCAGGGGCGCGTCATCCTGCTGGGCGATGCCGCGCAGGGCATGGTGCCCACGCTGGGCCAGGGCGCGACACAGGCCGTTGAGGATGCGGTACTGACGGGGGCCGTGCTGCGCGCGGGCGGGGGCGCGGCCCGGATCGCGGCGCTGAGGGACCCGCGCGTCGAGTGGGTGAGGCGCCTCAGCGTCGCCGCCTCGGACACAATGTTGCGAGCAGATCCGGTGGCCGGTTCGCGCGCCAAGGGGAAGGAGCCTTTCCTTTCAATGCTTAAGCAGCTTTATACATATATTCCCGACTCGATTTGAGCGATAAGGGCCCAGGCATACAAAGCTTGCGATGAAGGCCCGGGAACAGGCACTTCTGCGCCATGCGCAATATGATCGCGCGATCCAGCACCAGCCGGGGTTTCTGTCTTGTCGCGCTTCAGCCCGCAGCCCTTGCCCGGCACGCCGACAGGCGGCATCGAGGGCTCCGGCGCGGACAGCACGCTGCTGGAGCGGCTGATCCGCGCCGACCAGCTGGCGGCCGTCAGGCGCAGCGTGCTGATCTCCATTCCCGTCAACGCCATCCTGGGCATCTGCAATCTGCTGATGGCGCTGCGCTATGGCCAGGCGGAGCTGGGCGTCGCCTGGTTCACCCTGTCCAGCCTGGTCAACCTGGTGCGGATCTGGTGGTGCCGCCTCTCCTTCGTTCACCCGCGTGAGGCCGTGACGGAGATGGCAAGGGAAGCAGCATCGGCGCGCATCGACAGGCATTTCGGCATCGCATGGATGCTCGCGCTCGCCTCCGGCCTCGTCTGGGCGGCGGTGCCGCTGCTCTGCGCGGGCTATACCTCGCCCCAGACCAGCTTCTTCCTGATCGTGGTGTGCGGCATCTGCGCGGGGGCCGTGGTGCATGGCACGGCCTATGCGCCCGTGCCCGCGGCCTTCATCACGCCGCCCCTGCTCTCGGTCGCGGGCTGCCTGATCTATGCGGGCGGCTGGGACAATAATTTCCTGGCCTTCACGGTGCTGCTGTATCTGGCGGCCCTGCTGCGCAGCACCCTGCAGAGCCAGGGCGTGTTCCGCGAGGCGAGCCGCCTGCAGAACGAGGCCACCGGCATGGCGCGCTCCATGCGCGATGCCCATGACCGCGCCACCGGCGTGGCCGAGGAAATGAGCCACCGCGCGACGCATGACGCGCTGACCGGCCTGCTGAACCGCGAAGGCTTCATGCGGGAGGCCGCGCAGCGCCTCGCCGCCGCCCCCGGTGCGCTGTGCCTGCTGCTGGACATCGACGGCTTCAAGGCGGTGAACGACATGTACGGCCACCGCGCCGGCGACAACCTGCTGGGCGAGGTGGCGGATCGGCTGCGCAACGAACTGCCCGACCACGCCGCCATCGGCCGGATGGGCGGCGACGAATTCGCCATCCTGGTCGATGCCCGCCGGCTGGGCGAAACACCGGAGCACCTGGCCGACCGGCTGATCGCCGCCATCGGCCGCCCGTTTCCCGGCTGCGAGAACCTGCGCGTCAGCGCCAGCGTCGGCATCCATCACCGCCAGGAGGAGGACGTGACCGGCCTGCTGCTGGCCGCCGATGCGGCGCTCGACGCCGCCAAGGCCAGCGGGCGCGGGCGCCGCTACCTTTTCGACGAGGCGCTGCGCCAGCGCCTGCAGCGCCTGCGTGACGCCGAGCACGGGCTGCTGCGCGCGATGAACGAGGGGCCGCTGCAGCTGTGGTTCCAGCCGCAGATGGACCGGGGCGGCCGCCACCTGGCGGGCTTCGAGGCGCTGATCCGCTGGCCGCACCCCCAGCATGGCTGGATCTCCCCGCCCGAGATCATCACCGCCGCGGCCACGGCCGGCCTGTCCGAGACGCTGCTGCGCTTCGTGCTGCGTGAGGCCTGCGACATGGCGGCGGTGCTGCGCGACATGGGTCTTGGGCATCTCTGCGTGGCGATGAACGTCTCCCCGCACGACGTCACGCAGTTCCCCCTGGACGATCTGGTGGCCCGTGCCCTGCGCCAGCGGGATCTGCCGCCCTCAATGCTGGAGCTGGAGATCACCGAGGAAGCGGTGATGGACCTGAAGGCCGTGCAGGAGAAGCTGTCGCGCGTGGCCGGCAGCGGCGTGCGGCTCGCGATCGATGATTTCGGGGTGGGCTATTCCTCGCTGGCGGCGCTGCGGCAGATCCGGGCGCACCGGCTGAAGGTGGATCGCAGCTTCATCTCGGGCATCGGGGATTCGCCCGACAACCAGGCCCTGCTGCGCACCATCCTCAGCCTGGGCGATTCGCTCGGCGTGCAGGTGGTGGCCGAGGGGGTGGAGACCGAGGAGGATGTGCAGATGCTGCGCGAGCTCGGCTGCCCGGCGATGCAGGGCTATTACCTGGGCTGCCCGATGTCCCGGCAGGAGGCGCTGAACTGGCTGCGCCACACGGAGGACGTCAGCTGATCTCGCTGCGTTCGAAGCGGATGATCTCACCCAGGGTGGAATAGACAGGCCCGGCCAGCCGCGCGACGGGGCGCAGCAGGGAAGTATCCACCCGGTCACCCGCCAGCAGATGGTCCGCGATGTGGAAGCGCTTCACCTCGCACACCACGAACTCCGCGCCCGAACGGCCGAAGCTGACCGCGCGCTCGAACACGCATTCCATGGCGATGGGGGCGGCCACCAGGCGCGGGGCCTCGACCAGCTCACCGGGCACCGTCTCCAGACCCAGCAGCTCGATCTCGCTTTCATCGGGGCCGTAATCGGCTGCGGAACGGTGCATGGGGTGCAGCAGCGCCTCATCCACGATGTGCACCATGGCGCCGCCGCCGGCCACGATGTTGCGCGTGGTGTCCTTGCGCTGCCCGTCGCGCAGACCGGCGTTGAAGCCCAGCATCGGCGGGTCGGCCGAGACGAAGGTGAAGCAGCTGAAGGGCGCGATGTTGGTCACGCCCATGGGAGAGACGGTGGAGACCCAGGCGATGGGCCGCGGCACCACCACCCCGGTCAGCAGCTTGTAGGCCGAGGATTTGCTCAGGCTGTGGGCGTCGATCCTCATGCCGCGGCGCGCCTTGCCCGCGCATCGGCGATCAGGCGCTCGAACAGCGCCCGCACCTGGTCGATGTCGGCGGCCCCGGTGAAGAAATGGTCGGCGCCCGCCCCGCATTGCGGGGCCGCCTTGAAGCCCGCGCCGTTCACCACCTGAAGGGCCGCGCGGATGAAGCCCACCACGTCGAAGGGCAGCGGGCTGTCGG
The DNA here is from genome assembly GCF_004005855.1 of Rhodovarius crocodyli. Lineage (GTDB taxonomy): Bacteria > Pseudomonadota > Alphaproteobacteria > Acetobacterales > Acetobacteraceae > Rhodovarius > Rhodovarius crocodyli. The sequence continues at coordinate 199,487 of NZ_SACL01000003.1, read as the reverse complement.
TGGAGATGACCTTCAGCGGGCCGAGGGCCTGGCGGATGGCGGGGTCGCCGCGCAGCGCCTCATGCGCCGGGTCGTCGACCACGACGGAAAAGCCGGTCTGGTCGCGGATGACGCAGGCATAGCGGCCGGCGCTGATGGCCAGCGCGCGCCCGGCCAGCGCCTCGCCGCCCGGCCCGATCTCGACCAGCCAGTAATTCTCGGGCCACACCTTGATGGTCTGGTCCGCCCAGACGTCGAACGGATCGAGCGGCATTCAGCCTTCCCCCTTCACCACGGTGCCGCCACGTCCGCCGGCACCCTCCCAGAACACGACGCGGCGCTGGACGAAGCGCACGATGGTGTTGGCGATGGCGCCCATGGCGGCCAGCGTCAGGATGCAGGCGAACATCACCGGCACCTCGAAATTCAGCGAGGAAGCCTGGATCAGGCTGCCCAGCCCCTCCTGCGCCGCCACGAACTCGCCCACCACGGCACCCAGCAGCGCCATCACCAGGGCCACCTGAAGCCCCGCGAAGACGGCACCGGCGGCCGAGGGCAGCCGCACATCCCAAAAGATGCGCCAGCGCGAGGAACCGAAGGCGCGGTACAGGTCGATCAGGTCGGGCCTGGTCGCGCGCAGCCCGGTCAGCACGTTCACGAAGACCGGGAAGAAGCAGATCAGCGCCACCAGCACGATCTTGGAGGCGAGGCCGAAGCCGAACCACACGATCAGCAGGGGCGCCAGCGCCACCTTGGGCATGGATTGCAGCGCGACGATGTAGGGATAGACGCAGCGCTCCACCGCGCGGAACTCAGCCACGATGGCGGCCGCGACCATGGCCACCGCGCTGCCCACCGCGAAGCCCAGCAGCATCTCGGTGCCGGTCGCGAACAGGTGCGGCCAGATGGTGCCCTCGCGATACACGGTGAAGATGGCGCGGCCCACGGCGGCCGGGGCGGGAATGAGATAGGCCGGCACCATCCCGGCGGCGGCGACCCAGTGCCACAGGCCGAGGAAGACCGCGAAGGTCAGGACGGGGCTCAGCCAATTCAGCAGGCGCTCGTTCATCGGCGTGCTCCGCGCAGGGGGCCATCCACCTGGAAGAAGGCGCGCAGATGCGCCGTGATCTCGGCAAAGCGCGGGGAGGCGACGACATCGGCCAGGCGCGGGCGCGGCAGGTCCACCTCCAACACCTCGACCACGCGGCCGGGGCGGTCGGAAAGCACCACGATCCGGTCGGCCAGCATCACCGCCTCCTGGATGGAGTGGGTGATGAACAGCACGGCCTTGCGGGTTTCCATCCAGATCGCCTGGAGTTCCCCGGCCATGCGCTCGCGCGTCATGGCATCGAGTGCGGAGAACGGCTCGTCCATCAGCAGCAGCTTGGGGTCGTGGATCAGCCCGCGCACGATGCCCACGCGCTGCTGCATGCCGCCCGACAGCTCATGCGGATAGGACTCCGAAAAAGCTTCCAGCCCGGCCAGCCGCAGCAGTTCCAGCGCGCGGTCGCGCATGGGGCCGGTGGGCTTGCCCTGGGCGCGGATCGGCACCAGCACATTGTCGATCACGGTCTTCCACGGCAGCAGGGTCGGCTGCTGGAACACGATGCCGACGGAGGGCTGCGGCCCGCGCACCGGCACGCCGTCCAGCATCACCTCGCCCTCGCTGGGCGCGATGAGGCCGGAGACGATGCGCAGCAGCGTGGACTTGCCGCAGCCCGAGGGGCCGAGAACGGCGACGAACTCGCCCTCGCGGATCGTCAGGTCCACCCCGCCCAGGGCGCGCACATCACCCTTGCGGCCGCGATAGACGACGCCCAGCCCCCGGATGGAGAGCTGCGGCGGGGGCTGCGCCCCGTCGCGGCGCATGGGCAGGATGGCGGCGCTCATCGGGCTGCCCGGGCCTCTGCCTCCACCGCCGCCGCGTCGAAGCGGTTGAAGGCGGGGACCAGCGCGTTGGTGTACAGCGTGTCCATCGGGATGTTGGTGTTCGTCACCTCGCCGCCGGCGCGCAGGGCCTCGATCAGCACGGTCCAGTCGGCATCGCTGAACTGGCCGTGCGGGCGAGTGATGCCGCTGCCCGGCGGCAGCAGGTTGCGCATGCGCAGCGTCAGCACCTCCACCTCGCGGCGCAGGTTTTCCTCATCGGTGCCGGTGGTCGGGCGCAGGGCGGGATAGGCCGCCCAGTAGGAGCGCACGCAGGCCTCAAGGTTCGCGTTGCAGGCGATGGTGCCCTTGGTCAGCGCGCGGCCGAAACGCTCGAACAGGCCGGGGTTGCGCTGAAGGGCGGCCTGGGTGACGGACACGCCGTGGCTGGAGGCGTTCAGCAGCGCGGGCGGAATGTCGAGGCGCCGGATCGCGGTGCCGGCCTGCTCCATGCGGATATGCGCGGTGTCGAACAGGTTCAGCATGTCGATCTGGCCGGTGCGCAGCGCCTCGAAGGCCGAGACGCCGGTGCCCACGGCCTGGAGGCGAACCTCATTCCACGGCACGCCCGCGGCCTGCAGGATGGCGCGCGTCATGTAGATGTTGCCCGAACTCAGCGCGAGCACGCCGATCGTCTTGCCGCGCAGATCGGCCACGCTGCGGATCGGGCTGCCGTCCAGCACCGCGAATTCCCAGATCGAGCGCGGGAACAGGTTGTAGATGAAGCGCAGCGGGAAGTTCGGCCGGCCGGGCTGGCGGGCGATCACCAGCGGCTCCAGGCTGGCATAGGCGGCGTCGATCTGCCCCGCCATCAGCTGCGGAATGATGACGCCGGAACCGGTCAGCACCTGGATGCGCAGGTCCATGTCCTCGGCGGCGAAGTAGCCGAGCTGGCGCGCAAAGGTGAAGGGCGCCACGCCGGAATTGATGGCGGACGGCCAGGCGAAGGTGAAATTGTCCCGGGCAAGCGCCGGGGAGGCGAAAGTCAGGGAAGCAAGGGCCCCCAGGGCCCAGCGGCGCCATCCACGGAACAGCGACATCGAGTGTACTCCTCAGGCTGGTTCAGCCAGCGTCTCCCGGCCCTGGGCTGCTTTGGCCCGGGCCTTCTTGGTAGTGCCCGCCACGGCCCCCCCACGGGGCCGGATGGCGGGTGAAGATCAGGCCGCGAGGCCCGGCACCTGCGGCGGGGCCGGCAAGGTGGATTTCGGGTGCTCGGGCCAGGAATGCAGCTCGGGCAGCACATGGCGGCCCAGCATCTCGATGGCGGCGCGGTTGGCCTCGTAACCCATGCCGTCGATGCGCCACAGCACGTCGTCGATGCCCATCTCATACAGGCGGCGGCAGCGGCGGATGATGTCGTCGGGGGTGCCGGCCATGATGTAGGGCGCGGCCTCCACCAGGGCTTCCAGGTTGCGCATGTTGGCGCGGATGCGCTCGATCTGGGCGAAGTATTCGTAGTTGGCGCTGCGCTTCGCCAGGCGGGTCATCCAGTCCATGATGACCTCGATGAAGCGCAGCGAGTTTTCCTCCGTCACCGCCAGCGCCGTCGCGCGGTCCGCATGGCAGTTCACGCCCACCGAGAACAGCGCCTGGCGCCGCGTCAGGCTGCCGGCGATGGGCTGGGCACGGTCGGCGCCGAGATTGTAGGCGTTCACGCAGTCCTGCAGGTAATCCCAGCCCAGGATGCTGAGGCCCGACATCACGCCCACGCCCATCGCGCCCGCTTCCTCATGCGAGTCGATGCTGGTGGCCGAGAGGTGCACCGGGATGTTGTGGTGCCCCGCCTGCAACGGCGAGATCTTCCGGTGCGGGATGCGGAAATAGGGGCTGTCGTGTTCGACCGCGCCCTGGCTCTGCGCCTTGCCGAAGATGGTCAGGTGCTCGTCGCGGTATTCGCGCGTCAGGGACGGGTCCACGCCGAAGCCGTCCAGCGTGTAGGGGTTGTTGGAGCGCGCGCCGCCCAGCTCCATCCGCCCGCCCGACAGAATGTCCAGCGTGCCCACCTGCTCGGCCACGCGCAGCGGGTGGTTGAAGGGCAGGAAGTTCACCGAGGCGATGCGCAGCCGGATGCGGCTGGTGCGCGCGGCCACATAAGCCAGCATGACCTCGGGCGCGGTGATGATGGCCTCGCCCTTGGCGAAGTGCTGCTCGGACGCGGAGTAGCCGTCGAAGCCCTCGGCCTCCGCCAGCACCGCTTCCTCGACGCATTCGGCATAGCGCTGCGCCCAGCTCGTGCCCTCCGGGCAGATCGCTTCGTGGAACAGGAAGACGCGCATCGGTTGCTCCGAAAGCTGTTGCAGACCGTCCGAATCGTTTCTATATTCGGAACATCATTTCTATTTTTATGATGTCGGAGGTTGCTTGGCCCGACAAGCGAAAAATGACGCCGGTGAGATGGAGGCATCCCGCGGTGGCAGCCTGATGCTGCACAAGGGGCTGCATGTGCTGCGCCAGGTGGCATTCCAGGGCGAGATCGGCGTGCGGGAACTGGCGCGCCATCTGGGCTGGAGCCCGACCGTGGTGCACCGCCTCGTCACCTCCCTGCATGCCGAGGGCTTCCTGGAAAAGGACGAGGCCAGCGCGCGCTATCGCGTGGGCGCCGAGGCCTTCGAGGTCGGCCGTGCCTTCCTGAAATCCGCGCGCCTCGAAAGCTGCGCGCCGCCCGTGATGCGCGCGATCGTGGAGGAAGGCGAATACAACGCCTTCCTCAGCGTGCTGCGCGGGTCGCGCGTGGTCTATCTCAGCGCCATGCAGGACAACGGCCCGATCAACGTCCGGATGTCCCCGGGCTCCGAGGCGCCGGCGCACCGCACCTCCATGGGCAAGGTGATGCTGGCCGAGCTGCCGGACGAGGAGATCCTCCAGAAGATCCATTTCCATCAGCAGGGCCGCCCGGGCAGCGAGATCGACACGGTGCAGCTGATGGACGAGATCGGGCTGGTGCGCGCGCGCGGCTATGCCGTGGCCGATGACGAGGCGTTCCGGGGCGTGGTGTCGGTGGGCGTGCCGATCCGCGATTTCTCGCGCAAGGTGCTGGCCTCCATGGCCTTGTCCATGCCCCGCGCCCAAATGGGCGAGGCCGGGCTGGAACGCCTGACCGCCCGCGCCATCGAGGCCGGTGAGCGCATTTCCGCCAGCCTGGGGGCGCGCACCGGCTGATCCGCGCGTATCGTGGCGCGCCTTCAAAGGACGAAGCCATGACCGTCATCCGCGCCGCCTCCCTTCAGCCGCGCCCCTGGGCCAACGGGCTCGGCATCAGCCGCAACATCGCCCAGCACGGGGAAGGCGTGTGCGGCTTCGGCTGGCTGATCGCGACCGCCGATCTGACGGAGGATGCCGCCTTCTCCGACTATCAGGGCATCGACCGCATCTTCACCATCATCGAGGGCCAGGGCGCGACACTGACGCTGGAAGGCAGCGGGGCCATTCGCTGCCGTCCCTTCGTGCCCGCCAGCTTCCCCGGTGACCTGCCCACCTTCTGCACGCTGGACGGCATTCCAGGCCGCGCCTTCAACCTGATGCTGGACCGCGCGCGGTGGCGCGGCAACGTGACCGCGCGCAGCCTGGCGGCGGGCCATCCGGTGCCGCTGCAGGCCACCGCGATCCATTGCCTGGCCGGCAGCCTGGCGGTGGGCGAGGACGTGCTGGCCGCCGGCGACACCGCCATGCCCGCCGGCCGCGTGACGATGGCCGCGCAGGGCGGCACCGCCATGGTGCTGGTGATCGACGTGGCACCCGCCGGCTGAGACGCTTCCTCCCGGCCATGTGAAGCGGGGCGGGCCGCGAGTTTGATGGTGCCGGGGCGCGCGCCCCGGCACACTGGCTTTCATGGCACTTCATGCAGCCCCCGGCGCAGCCGCCCCCGCCCTGCCCCTGCCCCTGCCCCTGCCCCTGGCCCTGCATCGCGGGGCGGTCACGCGCGATATCGTGCTTGCGTCCGCGAAGGGCCGTGCCCATCGTCGCTTTCGCCGCGCAGCAAGAGGGAACCACCCCCGTGCCGGCGCAGGAGGAGGAGAGGACATGCCGGCACCCACGGTCGATGCGAGGACTTTGCTGGCGTTGCGCGGCAGCATGCGGCCGGACCAGTTCGCCACCCTGCTCGGCCTGTTCTCCAAGGACCTGGTGACGCGGCTGCGCGCGCTGGACAGCGCCGCCCGCGCCGAGGACCGCGCGCGCCTGGCGGTGGAGGCCCACCAGCTGCGCGGTTCCGCCGCCAATATGGGCGCCATGGCCCTGGCCGATGCCTCGACACAGCTGGAGGACATGGCCCCCACCGCGCCTGCCGCCGAGCTGCGGCGGGCGGTCAACGCCTTCATGGCCATGGCGGCCGAGGCGCAGGCCGAGATCGAGCGCCTGTGCCCTGAGCCGGACTGACGCATGCGCACCATCCTGATCATCGAGGACAGCGCGCCGCTGGCCTTCACCTGGCGCGCACAGCTGGAACCGCTGGGCCACCAGGTGCTGGTGGCGGAGGACGGGCGCGCCGCCTTCGAGGCGCTGAACGCCAACGTCATCGACTGCGTGCTGCTGGACCTGATGCTGCCTGACATGAGCGGCATGGACATCCTGGCCGAGGTCCGCGCGCGGGAAAGCCCGCCGGCGGTGGTGATCGTGACGGCCAATGCATCCTTGACCACCGCCGTGCAGGCGGTGCGCGCGGGCGCCTTCGACTATCTGGTCAAGCCCTTCAGCGCGGAGCGCATCCGCACCACCGTCGAGAACTCCCTGGCGAACACCGAGCTGCGGCGAGAGGTGGAGACGCTGCGCAAGACCAGCCAGCGCGCGCAGTTCGGCGGCTTCGTCGGCCGGTCGCTCGCGATGCAGACCGTCTATCGCGTGCTGGAGGCAGCGGCCCCCAGCACCGCCAGCGTGTTCATCACGGGCGAGAGCGGCACCGGCAAGGAACTGGCCGCGGAGGCGCTGCATTCCCTCAGCCCGCGCCGCAACAAGGCCTTCGTGCCGCTGAACTGCGGCGCCATCCCGCAGGACCTGCTGGAAAGCACGATCTTCGGCCACCGCAAGGGCGCCTTCACCGGCGCCATCGCGGACCAGGAGGGGGCGGCCGCGCGCGCCGACGGCGGCACCCTGTTCCTGGACGAGCTGGGCGAGATGCCGATGCCGCTGCAGACCAAGCTGCTGCGCTTCATCCAGACCGGCACCTATCAGCCGGTGGGGCATACGCGGCTGATGACCGCCAACATCCGCTTCGTGGCCGCCACCAACCGAGACCCCGAGGAAGCGATCCGCCAGGGCACGCTGAGAGAGGACCTGTTCTATCGCCTGCATGTGGTGCCGGTGGTGATGCCGCCGCTGCGTGAGCGCGGGGACGACATCCTGCTGATCGCCCGCCATTTCCTGCTGCAATTCGCGAAGTCGGAAGGGCGGCGGTTCCGCTCCTTCGCGCCGGAGGCCGAGGCGATCCTGCTGGGCTACAACTGGCCCGGCAATGTGCGGCAGCTGCAGAACATCGTGCGCAACGTCACGGTGCTGAACCAGGGAGAGGTGGTGACCGCGGACATGCTGCCGCCGCTGCGCGTCACGCGCCCGCCGGCCGATCCCGCCATGCCGGCAGCCGCCCCGCAGCCCGCCGAGTGGAACCCGGAAGGCGAGCTGCTGCCGCTGAAGGACATGGAGCAGCGCTATATCGAGCAGGCGATCCGGCGCTGCGGCGGCAACATTCACCTGGCGGCGCGGCGCCTGGGGGTCAGCCCCTCCACCATCTACCGCAAGAAGGAAAGCTGGGAGGCGGCGGGCCCGGCCTGAGCCTATTCGGCGGCCATCGCCTCCACCGCCGGGGCTGCCAGGCGGTGCGCCTCGGTGAAGGCGGCGCCCAGCAACACCAGGCCGGGCCAGAACAGATAGGCCAGGATCTCCAGATTCTCGCCGAAGCTGAAGAAGAACAGGATGAAGGCGACCGCGAGCCCCATCCGCCCCAGCGCCGAGATCTGCGCCAGCAACAGCATCTCCACGAAGGTCCAGAGCAGGGGCACGGCCAGGGAGATGAACCCCACCAGCCCCTTCACGAACAGCAGGCCGAACCAGGTGTGATGGCTGCCGATCGGCATGAACTCCACATAATGCGGCCCGCGCTCGACGATGCCGTGGCCCCACAGCGGTGCCTCGTCACGCCATCGGCCGGTCGCGATCCGGCCCAGCGCCTCTCGCACGCGGGTTGAATCGGCGCGCGCGCCGCGAAAGGCCGCGATCGCGTCCTGCACCGCCACGATCACGGCATTGGCCGCGACCCCGAACAGCGCGCTGAGCACGGAGAAGCCGAGCAGCACGGAGCTGCGCGTCAGGCGCGAGGCGATCCACAGCGCGGGCGGGAACATGATGACGAACAGCAGCGCCATGCGGGATTTCGTCATCAGGCAGATCAGGATGGCCGTGGCGATGCCCACCCAGCGGAAGAAGCGGTCACGCTCGAACACCGCCATCACGAACATCAGGCAGCCGATCATGCCCGCCGCCGGCGCCCAGGGCGCGATGAACTGCCAGCGCAGCGCGCCGTTCGAGGGATCGATGGTGTAGAGATAGACCGAGAAGAACTCCGGCCCCGGCCCGCCCACCGCCTGCAGCGGCGACACGAACAGCTTGGAAGGCAGGCGCACCAGCGCGGCCGCGACCAGGATGGGGATCAGGATCAGCGTCTGCAGCGCGAACCAGCCCATGGCGCGGATCAGCAGCTCCGGCCTGATGGCCAGGCAGGCGCCCACCAGCGGAAAGGCCGCCAGCAGCGCCCAGCCCTTCACCCAGCCGATGGTGGATTTGATGGTCTGGCCGGTGCCCAGCTGCTCCACCGCATGGGCCACCCACAGCGCCAGCAGCATGCCGAACATGCCCATGACCCAGACCCAGACGCCGGGCGGCACCGGGGCGGGGCGGCGTTCCTCGGGCTGCCAGGGCGCCGAGAAGGCGCGCCAGGCATAGAGGATCATCAGGCAGGCCGCCGCTGCGGGACCGACGATATAGAGGGCGCCGATGACGTACCATCCCCAGGCGCCGGCGAGGGCTGCGAAGACGATCCGCTCCTCAGGATTCTGTGCAGCAATGCGGCGCGCAACCATGTCAGCCCCAATGCGAAAAAGAGGAAGAAGGTAGCCCCCATGCCGCCCGCCACCGCCAGGATGGGCAGCGGAGAGACCGGGCGCTCCGGCCGGCTCGGCGCCTCCAGCGTCTGCAGCATGGGGTAGGAGGCGAAGATGTCGGATTTGCTGGTGTCGATGCGCGCCAGCGCGGAGGAGAACACGGCCTCCGCCACCTGCATCTCGCGCCGCAGCTCATCCAGCCGCGACGCCTGGCCCGCGAGGCTGACGCTGCGCGCCTGCTCGGCCGCGATCTGCCGGGCGATCTCGGCCTGCATGCCCTCCAGCGCGGTCTCGTCGGCCATGGCGCTGACCATGCGCTCGAACAGGCGGGCGCGTTCCTCGCGCAGGCTCAGGTCGCGCAGGCGCAGCACATTGGCAGGGCGCTGGCCCGTGATCTCCTGCACGCGGTCCGCCAGGCGGCGGATGGTGCTGGCGCGCTCGGCCGACAGGTCCGCCACGCGCGGGTTGGCCTGGCCGCGCGTGCCGGTCAGGGTGGACAGCTCCGCCTCCTGCCGGGCCAGCAGGCCCAGCAATTCCTGGCTGATCGGGTCCGCGCGCAGCATCAGCGCGGCGCTGGCGGTCTCGGGCCCCGCGCCCAGCAGCGTGACCAGCCGCTCCGTGCCCGCGCGGCTCTGCGCCAGGCGGGCCGTCACGTCGCGCTGCTGCTCACGCAGGCGCTCCACCGAGGCCACGATGGTGCCGTACTGGTCGAGCGAGACGAGGCCCGTCTCGGCCTGGTGCATCACCAGCCGCTGCCGCGCCGCATCCAGCCGCGCCTGATAGCCGGTCAGCATCTCCCGGTAGGACACGTCGCGCGTCTCGATCTCTCGCCGGCGCAGGTCGTCCAGCACGGCCAGGAAAGTGTCGTGCAGGGCCTGGGCGCGTTCCTCCGCTATCGCGGGCGTCGGGCCGCGCACCGTCACGGTGATCAGCTTGGCCTGGTCAGCCAGGTCCACCCGCGGCTGCGGGAAGGCGGATTCGGGAATGCCCAGGCGCTGCGCCGTCTCCAGCAGCACGCGCCGGCTGAGGAGCATGCGGCGGTAGTTCTGCGTCGGGCTGAAATCGGGGCTGGAGAAGGCGGAGGCGGAGGTGCTGACCGCCTGGCCGATGGATTCCAGGTTCACGCTGGTGCCCGCCCCGGTGCCCGGCAGCACGAAGACGAAGCCCCCCGCATAGCTGCGCGGCGCCAGCACCAGATAGGCGATCGACATGCCCCAGATCACGCTGAGCCCGATGACCATGGTCAGCACATAGCGCCGCCAACGCCCGCCCCGCGCGCCGCCCATGATCAGGCGGCGGCGCAGCCGCATGCCGAAGCCGGGCTTCACGGCGGTGTCGGGCGGGTCAGCGGGTGATGGCACGGCTCAGGCTTCCCGAGAGCACCGCGTCGCTCAATGTGCGCAGCAGCTCGCGCCCGTTGGTCACGGCCGAATCATAGCAGGCGATGGCGTCGTTCGGCATGATGACGGGGTTGTAGGCGTCACGGTCGCGCCGCCGCACCAGCCCCTCGATCCGGCGCTGGATCACCTCCGTCTGGCCATCCAGCGGATTGACCGAGATGAGGATGGCCCAGCGGTCCGCGTTGGTCATCTGCGCGCCGCCGATGCAGTTCATCGAGGCCAGCGCCTGCAGCAGCCGGATGCCATAGGGGAAGTTGCTGGAATCCCGCCCGATGGCAGCACCCGCATTGTTGTTCGCCGGCACGCTGAGGTTGGAGATATAGGCCCGCACGCCCGGCGGGGTGATGGGGGTGGGGCGCGCCAGCTCCGCCTGGAAGCAGCGCCTGCTGGGCACCACCACGCGGTCGCCGTCCATCAGCATCAGGTCGTTCACCGGCTCATCCGAGACGATGCCCGACAGGTCCACCACCGAGACCTGGCCGCCGCGCCGCACCTCGACATGGGCGATGTCCGCGTCGGGCCGCACCCCGCCCGCGAAGGTGATGGCGCTGGACAGGGTGCTGGTCAGGGCATGCGCGCCGATGGCGCCCTGGCGCGCCGTGTCCGTCTCCTGCGGGGAACGCTGGTTGATGACCACCCGCCCCGACTGGAACACGGCGCCCGAGACGATGACGCGCACCGGCCCGCGTTCCAGCAGCGACAGCGCGACCCGCCCGTGGCCCGGCCGATACCAGCCCGCCGCGACCAGGCGCTGCTCGACCGCGACCTCGGCCTGGCGCGGCGTCATGCCCACCACCCGCAGCGGGTTCATGCGCGGCAGCGCGATGGCGCCGTCATTGCCGACCTCGTAATTGCCGGTGGGCAGTTCGTCATTCGTCACGACGATGCGCAGCAGGTCCCCCTGCGACAGCACCAGCGGGTCCGCCGCGTCGAGCATCACGGTGGAGGGGCGGGTGCGGGGTTCCGTGCAGCGCGCCAGGTTCCAGGCCGTGGCGTCATGCGCGGTCTCGACCGGCTCATCGGGCACGGCCCGGCGCTCGGCCATATAGCCGGCGCGTTGCAGGTCACCGGGGTTATCCGGCTCCTGCCAGGCCAGGCAGCCGCACAGCGGCAGCAGGGCAAGCTGCGGAAGCAGCAGGCTCGCCAGGCGGCGCACGATTCCTATCCCCTTACTTGCTGCGGGAAGTCTGCACCAAGTCATTGATTGAAAGCCACCCCGCTTTCCCTAGGCCAGTTCGGGCTTCAGGCCCCGCAGCAGCGACAGCCAGCCGCGGTGATGGCGGTCCTGCGCATCGGCCGCCGTGGCGCGCAGCGACTCACCCAGCCCCACCACATCCTGGTGGCTCAACCAGCGGATGCGCGCGGCCAGGGCCTCAGGCGTGGCATTCGGGATCAGCAGCTCAGGCGGCACCTGCTCCGTCAGCCCGTCCAGGTCGGCCACCAGCAGGGCACGCCCGGCGGCCCGCGTCTCCACCCCCACCTGGCCATACGCCTCCCAGCGGGAAGGCATCACGATGGCGTCAACATCCTCGAGGAAGGCCTCGGGGTGGGAGGTCGGGCCGCCGATCGTCACTTCCGGCAGGTCTGCGGCGGCCGCGCGCAGCGCCTCCTCGTCAGGGCCATAGCCCGCCATGGCCAGGGTGGCAGTGCCCGGCGGCAGCAGGCGCATGGCGTCGATCAGCTGCTCCAGCCCCTTCTGCGGCGCGTAGCGGCCGTAATAGCCCAGGCGCAGCGGCCCGCGCCCGGGCCGCAGGGGCGGCACGGCATGGAAGGGCGCCAGATCGGACAGCGGCTCGATCACCTGCACCTTGCGGGCGGGCGCGATGCCGGCCTCACGCAGCCAGCGCGCCTGGCCGTGGGACACGGCCACCACCTTGTCCGCCAGCGCCATGCCCAGGCGCAGCATGCTGCGGAAGCGCAGGCGGTTGGGCACCAGGCACCGCTCATAGGCCTCGGTGTAGCTGTGCTCCACGATCACGAGGCACCGCCCGCCCAGCCGCGACCACAGGCGCAGCATGAAGGGCATCTTGCGCCAGGCCAGGGTGAAATGGACGATGACGACGTCGATGCCCTCAAGGTCGGGCTCGGGCTGGCCGGGGCCCAACAGGTGGCGGCGGGCCTCGATCTCGCCGGCCAGCAGCTCCGCCTGGGCATCCAGCGTGCGGTTGACGCCGCCAAGCTTCGCATCGTCGATCAGGTGCAGCACGCGGATCATGACACATCTCCGGCCAGGCCAGGTTTCACACGGCGCAGCAGCCGCTCGAAGCGGTACGGCGAGAGGACGCGCAGCGCCAGCGCGGCACCCAGCGTCGTCAGCGTCTTGCGCGGTTCCGTCACCAGCAGCGCGGGCTGCAGCGTGACGGCCTCCACCGAGAGGGAGACGGCCAACCGCGCATCGCGCATGGCCACGGCCCGGCGCGCCAGATAGCGCACCTCACGCGCGCGGGCCTCTCGCCGGTGGCGGGCGATGAACTCGGGCGCGAAGGCGGCGATCCGGTCCACCACATCTTCCCAGGACTGCAGCTGGCGCGGGATGTCGGCCGACAGGCCGCCGGCATTCACCCGGTACAGGGTGGTGAAGCCCGGCAGGCATTCGAAGGCGAGCGGGCTGCGCAGCGCGATGCGCGTCCAGCACTCCACATCCTCGGACCGGCGCAGGCTTTCGTCGAAATACCAGACCCGGCCCTCGGCATCCCGCGGCAGGGCCGCCTGCTCCAGCGCCTCACGCCGGAACACCGGGATGGAGCCGTTGCACACGCCCCGCCCGCAGAAGACCTGGCGCGCATCGATGCGCCCGACCAGCGGGGTCTGGCGCACGCCCAGGTCCTCGCCGCGCTCATTCACCAGGATGGCGCCGGAATAGCTGACCCCGACATCGGGGTCGGCATCCAGGTGCGCCACATTCTCTGCCAGCTTGCCGGGCAGCCAGATGTCGTCGGAATCCAGCAGCGCGATGTAGCGGCCGCGCGCGGCGGCGATGCCGGTGTTGCGCGCCCCCGCCAGGCCGCGATTGGCCTGGTGCAGGATGCGGATGCGCGGGTCGGCATAGGCCGCGCAGATCTCGACGCTGCGGTCGTTGCCGCCGTCGTCCACGATGATCAGCTCGAAATCCGTGAAGCTCTGCGCCAGCACGGAATCGATGGCGGCGGCCACGAAGCGCTCGACGTTGTAGACGGGCATCACGACGCTGACTGCGGGCAGGTTCTGGGTCATGGCGGTCACCGGCTCACGAGGTTGCGGATCAGGCGGCCTGGCAGCAGGGCGGCGCCGAGCGCGCCCAGCAGCGTCAACAGGCTGCGGTGCGGATCATGGCGCAGCAGCTCGACCGGCGAGGCACGAAAAGCGCCCAGCAGGTGGCCCAGCGCCCCGCCCTGGCCGGTGCGCAGCGCGCGGCGGCCCAGATAGCGGCCGAAACGGGCGGTGGCGCGCGGCCGCGCCCGGCTGATCGCGGCAGGCGCGCGGGCTGCCAGGCTATCCATCATCGCGGTCCAGCCGCGCTGCATGCGCCCCAGATCGGTCGAGAGGCCGCCCACCGAGGTGCGGTAGTGCACCAGCTCCTGCGCGATGCCCTGCACCTTCCAGCCCGTGACGGCCAGGACGCGGGCGACCAGTTCCTGGTCCTCGGCATGGCTCAGCGCCTCATCGAAGCCGCCCACATCCTCCAGCACGCGGCGCCGGAACACCATGTTGGAGGTGGTGCAGAGCGGATTCTCGCCCAGGATGTCCACCAGCCCGATCCGCCCCACCGGCGCCGAGAGGCGGCCGCCGATCTGCATCGCGGGGTCATGGAAGCGCACCTGGCCGAAGGACAGGCCGAGGCCGGGGTCCATGGCGAAGGCCGCGGCATGCACCTCCAGCGCCTGGGGCACCCAGCGGTCGTCGGCATCCAGGAAGGCGATGTATTCGCCGCGGGCCAGGCGCAGCCCGGCATTGCGCGCCGCCGCCACGCCCGCATTGGCCTGGCGCAGCACGGTCAGGCGGCGGTCCTCGCCGGCGGCGGCCATGGCCCGGCCCACCGTGTCGTCGCTGCTGCCGTCATCGACCAGGATGACCTCCAGCCGGGGCTCGGTCTGCAGCAGCGCGCTGCGGACGGCGACGGCGACCGTGGCTTCCGCCTGGAAGGCCGGGATCACGACGGAGAAGATCGGGTTTTCCATATCCGTGCTCCTCAACGGACGGTGTGGCGGGCGACCAGCACGGCGCCGACCTGCAGGACCGTGGCGGTCAGCGTCAGCGCGGTGATGGCAATGGACAGGCCAAAGGGCAGGCAGGCGGCGAAGACCGAAAGATAGACGATCGTGTTCGCGGCCGAGATGAACAGATCCGTGCGCGCCGCGCCTGCCGCGCGCAGCAGCTGGCTGCCCGCATCCGCGAAGGGCCGCGTGACGGCGGAGGCGCAGAGCAGCGCGACCAGCATCGCCGCCCCTTCCCACCGGGCGCCGAACACCAGCGGCACGTAGAAGATGGCGGCGGCCGCCTGCAGCGCGATCAGCGCGGCCACGCCCGGCACGATGCTGCGCAGCGCCCGGTCGAAGGCACGGACCAGCGCGGCGCGGTCTCCGCGCGCGGCCGCCAGGTGCGGGAACAGCACATTGGACAGCGCGCTGGTCAGCGACAGGCTGAAGCCGATGCCGGCGTTGAAGATGAAGAAGTAGAAGCCCAGCGCCTCCACCCCCAGGATCGAGCCGACGAGCAGGTTGTCCAGGTTCATGCGCGCGGTCACCAGCAGGTCGGCGCCCAGCACGGGCCCGGCATAGCGCAGCAGCGGCCCGGCGGGCGCGAAGCCCGCCGCGCGGTCGCGTCGCCAGGGCTGGGCGCGGCGCACGCCCGCCAGCCAGATGGGCGCCACCAGCAGCTTAGGCAGCACCACGCCCCAGGCGCCGAAGCCGGCCAGCACCAGCAGGATGGTCAGCACATTGTCCGCCACCACCTGCGCGACAGAGACGCCCGCCGTGACGTGCAGCCGCTGGTCGCGCAGGATCAGGTAGACGGGCACCAGCCCGGGCGCCATCACCAGATAGACGCCCGCCAGCACGGCCAGCATCAGCCCCGCGCCGCCGCCGATGCCCATCGCCTGCATGCCGAGCCCGATCGCCGCCTGGAAGGCCGCCACCGCGCAGCACATGGCCCAGGCCAGCCGGTTCACGGTGGCGCAGGTGGCGGCCAGCTGTTCCTGCGGGGCGCGGATCAGCGCCTGGCCCAGCCCGCTGTTCACCAGCGCGCGGATGATCTCGAAGCCCGTCAGCGCCGCCGCCGCCACGCCCAGCTCGACCGATTCAAGCTGGCGCGCGAGCACCACCGTGGTGGCCAGGCGCGTGACGCGCCCCGCGACCTCGGCCGCGCCGTACCAGCCCAGATGGCCCAGCAGGCGGCGCCGGCTGGGGGCTGCGTCGGCGGCGCAGGCGGAGGAGGAAGTGGCGGACATGATCTCGATCCCTTCAGGACGAGAGGTGTCTTCCAAAACGCGTGCCAGATTTTTAGTCAGTTGTTTTTGCTTGGTTAATTCTCGTCCCCCACCCCGTGCCAACCGCGTGCCAACCCGAAACCGTTGCAGAATGGGAGGTTTTCCGATTTTGCGTCAGCCGACCGTTGCATTCCGCAACGGTTTGTCCTGCGCAGCGACAAGGCAATTCCTAATATTCAGTAAATTCAAAGACCTGAGAGACCGGCACGTCTCCCGCAATGGGGCTTCCGACCACCCCAGTCGGAGAGACCGCCATGTCCTACCTGTCCAAGCGCGATGCCCTGGTGCCGGAACTGAACCGGCACGCCGGCCAGCCCTCCCTGCCCGCCATCCGCCTGCTGGGCCTGGATGTGGCGGATGCGACGGCCGAGACCGCCCTGAACTGGATCTGCTCGCGCATCCGCAGCGGCACGCCCACCCGCATCGCCTTCCTGAACGCCCATTGCGCCAATGTCGCCGCGGCCGATGCCGGCTATCGCCGCGCCATCGCCACCGCCTCGGCCCTGCTGCCCGACGGTTCCGGCGTCGCCATCGCGGCCCGCATGCAGGGCCAGCGCCTGAGCGCCAACCTGAACGGCACGGACCTGGTGCCCGCCCTGTGCGGCCGCCTGGCGCATGAAGGGCGCTCCGTGTTCCTGCTGGGCGCCGCCCCCGGCGTGGCCGAGGCCGCCGCCGCCGCCCTGCAGGCGCGCCATCCCGGCCTGATCATCGCCGGCACCGCCCACGGCTTCTTCACCCCGGAGCAGGAGGATGAGGTGATCCGCACCGTCAACAACTCCGGCGCCGACGTGCTGCTGACCGCGCTGGGCGTGCCCGCGCAGGATGTCTTCCTGGAGCGCAATGTCGGCCGGCTGCGCCCCTGCGTCGCGATCGGCGTCGGCGCGCTGTTCGACTTCCTGGCGGAGCGGGTTTCCCGCGCGCCGTCCTGGCTGCGCGCCGCCGGCCTGGAGTGGACCTGGCGCCTGGCGCAGGAGCCGGCCCGCCTGGCCCGCCGCTATGTGCTGGGCAACCCCGCCTTCCTGGCGCGGGCCGCGCGCTCCGCCGCCGCCCCGGCCCTGGCGCGCGTCGATGCCGCCGCGAAGCGCGCGCTGGACATCACGGCCGCCGGCGCCGGGCTGGTCGCGCTGGCGCCCATGCTGCTGACGGTGATGGCCGCGATCCGCCTGACCTCCCAGGGCCCGGCGCTGCTGCGCCAGACCCGCATCGGCCAGGACGGCAAGCCCTTCACCCTGCTGAAGCTGCGCAGCATGTACCAGGATGCGGAGGCGCGCCGCGCCGCCCTGCTGGCCTCCAACCAGCACGGCCAGGCGGGCGTCACCTTCAAGATGCGCCATGACCCGCGCGTGACCCCGCTGGGCCGCCTGCTGCGCCGCTCCTCGATCGATGAGCTGCCGCAGCTGTGGAACGTGCTGGTCGGCGACATGTCGCTGGTCGGCCCCCGCCCCCAGCTGCCGCATGAGGTCGCGCGCTATACCCAGCGCGAGACCGGCCGCCTGGCCGCCAAGCCCGGCCTGACCTGCCTGTGGCAGGTCTCCGGCCGCGCCGACCTGCCCTTCGAGCGCCAGGTCGAGCTGGACCTGGAATATGTCGCCACCCGCTCTGTCCTGCAGGACATCCGCATCCTGCTGCGCACCGTCCCGGCGGTTCTGTCCGCCCGCGGCGCCTACTGAGAACCCTTCGGAGGAGATGACGCCATGAAGACCGCGATCCTGGTGACCGGCGGGGCCGGCTATGTCGGCTCCCACGCGTGCAAGGCCCTGGCGGCGGCGGGCTACCTGCCCGTCGTGCTGGACAACTTCTCCACCGGCCATGCGGATTTCGTCCGCTGGGGCCCGCAGGTGAAGGGCGACATCGCGGACTCCGCCCTGGTGGCGGAGACCATCACCCGCCACGGCTGCGCCGGCGTGATGCACTTCGCCGCTGCCTCCCTGGTCGGGGAATCGGTCAGCAACCCGGGCCTGTACTATGCCAACAACGTCGGCGGCACGCTGGGCCTGCTGGAGGGGATGCGCCAGGCCGGCTGCCGGTCCATCGTGTTCTCCAGCACCTGCGCCATCTACGGCGACCCCGGCACCGGCCCGATCACGGAGGCGACGGCCCAGGCGCCCATCAGCCCCTATGGCGCCAGCAAGCAGATGGTGGAGCGCGTGCTGCGCGACTTCCACACCGCCCATGGGCTGAACAGCATCTGCCTGCGCTATTTCAACGCCTGCGGCGCCAGCGAGGATGCCGAGATCGGTGAGATGCGCGACCCCGAGACGCATCTGATCCCGCGGGCGATGATGTCGCTGCTGGGCCGCATCCGGGATTTCGCGGTGCATGGCAGCGACTACCCGACGGCCGACGGCACGGCGATCCGCGACTACATCCATGTGCGGGACCTGGCGCAGGCGCATGTGCTGGCGCTGGGCGCGCTGTTCGGCGGCAAGAAGCTCGGCGCCTACAACCTGGGCAGCGGGCGCGGTGCCTCCGTGCTGGAGGTGCTGAACGAGATCGAGCGCGTGACCGGCCGGCCGATGGCCAAGGTGAGCGGCGCGCGCCGCGCCGGTGACCCGCCGGTGCTGGTGGCCGACGGCGCGCTGGCCCGGCAGGAGCTGGGCTTCACGACGCGGCATTCGGCGATGAGCCGGATCATCGAATCATCCTGGCGGTGGCACCTGAAGGCGCATGGTGCGGCGGCGGCCCCCCAGGCGGCCCTGGCCGCCTAGGGGGGGTCACGATCGAGGAGGAGCGGCGGACCATCCTGAGCGCCGGCATGCTTAACGATCCGGGATTCGCGATCTGAGCCAACTGGCACGGAAGTGCCACCTCGGCTTTCACGAGGCCCAATGCCGGACCAGATCCCTGGCCTGAGGCACCCGGTGTCAGAGGATGCCTGCGGTGCGCAGCATTCTGATTTTGACGGGGTCGAGACCCAGGCCCGTCAGGATCTCGTCGGTGTGCTCGCCCAGCGCCGGCGCCGCCGCGATGCTTCCTGCCGGTGTTGCCGAGAATTTCGGTCCCACGCCTTGCATCCGCAACTCTCCGAGGCGCGGATGCCGGACGGTCTCGATGTTGCCGCGTGCCTGGTAGTGCGGGTCGGCCACAATCTCATCTATCGACAGCACGATGGCATAGGCCAGCCCATGCGCGTCCAGCGCCGCCGTGACGCTTGAGACCTCGTTGCCCTCGATCCAGGCGGCGACGATGGCATTGATCTCGTGGATATGCCGCCAGCGCAGGTCGTGGCTGCTGAACCTCTCCATACTCGGCAGTTCGTCCCGGCCCATCGCCTTGCACAATCGCCCGAACATGGCGTCGTTGGAGATGGTCAGGATCAGATAGCGGCCATCCCGCGTGCGGAAGTGCTCGCCCGGCGCGCCCGCCAGGCCGATATTGCCTTGGCGTTCCCGCACCTGGCCCAGCCGGTCATAGGCCACGGTCAGCACGTCGGTGAAGCGGAACACCGATTCATACAGCGCCAGGTCGATATGCTGCCCCGTGCCCGCCGGCGTGGCATCGCGGTGATACAGCGCCATCATCAGCGAGAGCGCCCCGAACAGGCAGGTCTGATAATCCGCGATGGACACGCCCGACTTCACCGGCGGCCGGTCCGGAAAACCGGTGATGTGCATCAGGCCGCCGAAGGCCAGCGCGATCCGGTCATAGCCGGCGCGGCCCGCATAGGGGCCATCCTGCCCGAAGCCCGAGATGCTGAGCAGCACGATGCGCGGGTTGACGGCCTTTAGCGCCTCATAGTCCAGGCCCAGCCTGGCAAGCGTGCCGGGCCTGAAATTCTCCACCACCGCATCGGCGTCGCGCACCAGTTGGAGGAAGAGCTCCCGACCCTCCGCCGCCTTCAGGTTGAGGGTGACGGATTTCTTGTTCCTGGCCTCCACGTTCCAGAACAGGCTCTCGCCTTCCAGGAACGGCCCGATATGGCGCAGCGTATCACCGGTGCCGGGCTGCTCGACCTTGATGACCTCGGCGCCGAAATCCGCCAGCAGCGTGCAGGCAACCGGCCCCGCCAGCATGGTGCCGAGATCGATGACCCGCAGCCCCGCCAGGGGGCCCTGTCGCGTGGCCGCCATCTCAGTTCAACCGCCCGCCGGCCCGGACGAAATCGACCACCCGCGCCCATTTGGCACGCTCGGCATCCTGGAACCGGATCGCTTCCTCCACCGTGCCCGGGGCGGGCTCCAGTCCGCGCGCGCGCATGGCCTCCGCGTTCGCGGGCGCGCGCAGGAAGGTGTTCAGCGCCTCGTTCAGCCGCTGCACCGGCCCGTCCTGCGTGGCGCGCGGCGCATAGAGACCAACCCAGGTATCGACCACATAGCCCGGCAGCACGCTGGACCCGCGCGGCACGCCGGGCAGCGAGGGCTCCGCCGTGCTGATGATCGCCAGCGGTGTCACCAGCCCCTCGCGGATATGGGGAATGACCGAGACGGTGTTGGTGATCGCGGCATCGATGTCGCCCGACAGCAGCGCCGCCTCGGCCTCCGACGCGCCGCGATAGGGAACGTGCAGCAGTTCGATCTCCGCCGTCAGGGACAGGAACTCGCCCGCCAGATGGAAGGCGCTGCCCTGGCCGTTGGAGCCATAGCTGAGCCTGCCTGGGCTGGCCTTCGCGCGCGCGATCAGGTCCGGCAGGGAGCGGATGCCGCTCTTGCGGCTGGCGACCAGGATGGTCTCCACGGTGGCCAGCATGCCGACGGGCCGGAAGTCCCGCGCCATGTCATAGGTCACCTGGCTGGTTAGCGGGTTCACCACCACCACGCTGCTGTTGCCCAGCAGCAGCGTGTAGCCGTCCGGGTTGGCGCGGGCGACATAGTTGGCGCCGATGGAGCCGGTGGCGCCTGGGCGGTTCTCCACCACCATCGGCACGCCGAAGGCCTCGGTCAGGCGCTGTGCCAGCAGGCGTGCGGCATAGTCGGTGCTGCCGCCGGCGGCCATGGGCGCCACCAGCGTCACCGGCCGCGCCGGATAGGCCTGGGCGAAGGCAGGCGCGCTCAGCGCCGTCCCCGCCAGGGCCTGCAGCACGGTCCGCCGCGCGGGGCGGCTCATCCATTCACTCATTCTGGGTTCTCCCGTTGGCGGGCGCTCTTGCGGCGCCCTTTGATCTCAAACGTGCAGGACGGTCGCCACGCCCACGGCGGCATCGGGCCCGATCTGGCCGCCATTGTTCTCGGCCAGCGCGACCTTGGCACCCTCCCGCTGGCGGCCCGTCGCGGTGCCGCGCAGCTGCTGGGTCAGCTCGACGATCTGCGCGGCGCCGGTGGCCCCGATCGGGTGGCCGCGGCTGAGCAGCCCACCGCTGGGGTTGACCGAGACCCGCCCCCCCAGGCCCGTCGCGCCGGAACGCAGCAGCGCGGGCGCCTCGCCCTGGCCGCACAGGCCGAGATTCTCATAGTGCAGCAGCTCGGCCGGCGCGGTGGCGTCGTGCAGTTCCACCACATGCACGTCCTGCGGGCCGATGCCCGCGCGCTCATAAACCGCCTGGGCGCAGCGCTCCGCGCAGTTGGGCAGGCTGAGGTCGGCCAGGCCCGACACCACGCTGATGCCGCCGATCCACACCGGCTTCGGGCTGCCGAGCCGCCGCACGGCGGCAGCCGAGGCCAGCACGATCGCGCTCGCCCCATCGCCGATCGCGGAGCACATGGGCAGGGTCAGCGGGTTGCTGATCATCCGCGCGCCGAGGACCGCCTCCGCCGTGGTCTCGGTGCGGAACTGGGCATAGGGGTTGCGCGCACCGGCCTGGCGGCTCTTGACCACGATGCCGGCGAAATCCTCGGCGGTGGCGCCGGTCTTGGCCATGTAGCGGCGGGTCTTCTCGGCGTAGATGTCCATGAAGATGGAGCCGTTGCCGGCGCCCACATGGTCGGGCAGCTTCTCCTCCAAATCCACCGCCCGCGCGAAGGCCTGGGAGGAGACGGTCTTGTCCGGATGGGTCAGCTTCTCAGCGCCGACCACCAGCGCCAGGTCGATCTCCCCGGCCGAAACCGCGAGCCAGGCGTGGTAGAGGGCGGTGCTGCCGGAGGCGCAGGCATTCTCGACATTGGACACCGGCTTGCCGGCGAGGCCGGTGAAGCGCAGCGCGGCCTGGCCGCGGATCATCTCCTGCCCGGTGATCAGCCCGGCGGCGGAATTGGCGAAATACACATGGCCGATCTCGGTGGCGGCCACGCCGGCATCCGCCAGCGCCTCGGCCACCGCGGCCTCGCTCATCTCGCGGATGCCTCGGTCCATGAATTTGCCGAACGGCGTCATGCCGATGCCGATGACGGCGCATTGCTGTTGCATGGTCGTTTCCTCTCAGCGGCCCTGGAAGGCCGGCTTGCGCTTCTCGCGGAAGGCGGCCAGTCCCTCGGCGCGGTCGAATGATGTGGCGTGCAGTTCGTTCAGGTCGCGCTCGCGGCGCAGCGCGGTCTCGGGCGACTGGCTGACGGCGTCCGTCAGCGCCTCCTTCATGCGGGCCAGCACCAGCGGGCTCTTGACCGTCAGGCGGTCGGCCAGCGCCAGCGCCTCGGGCATTAGTGCGTCGTCGGGATGGACGGCGTCCACCAGACCCGCTTCCAGTGCCTGGTCCGCGCTCCAGATATCGCCGGTCAGCATCAGGCGCTTGGCGCGGGCCAGGCCGATGCGGCGCGGCAGGCGCATGGTGGCACCCCCGCCCGGGAACATCGCATAGTTGGAATGCGCATCGCCCAGCCGCGCCGAGGACGCGGCCAACAGGAAGTCGCAGGCCAGCAGCAGCTCCAGCCCGCCGGCCACAGCGATGCCGTTGACCGCGCCGATCACGGGCTTGGGGCCGCCCTCCAGCATCGAACCCAGGCGCAAGATGCTGCGGATGAAGGGCGTGTTGTCCACGCCAGCCATGGCGCGCTTCTCGCTCTCCTTCAAATCTGCGCCCGCGCAGAAACCGCGGCCGGTGCCGGTCAGGATGATAGCGCCCACTTCGGGCGCGGCGACGGCGCCCGCCACCTGTTCGATCAGCAGCGTGACCATGCTGGGTGTCAGTGCGTTCAGCGACGCCGGGCGGTTGAGGGTCAGAATGCGCACCCGCCCCACGGTGGATGCCAGGACCTCTTGCGGTTCCATCTTGCGGATTGCCCTCCTCGGTCAATCGATCTAACACTAGGTATGTTTAGTTACCGGAGGGTAGGATGACTTGCAAGAGCCCGTTTTCGCTAGAGGGGCGCGTGGTGCTCGTGACGGGCGCCGGCCAGGGCGTGGGCCGCGCCATCGCCACCGCCATGGCGGAGGGCGGCGCCCGCGCCGTCGTGGTCAACGACTTCTTCCAGGAGCGCGCGGAGGCCGTGGCAGCGGAGTTGTCGGCGCGGGGGCTGGAGGCGATGGCCGCGCAGGCGGATGTCACCAGCCCCACCTCGGTCGACGCGATGATGGCGGCGGTGCGGGCGCGCTATGGCGCTTTGCACGTGTTGGTGAATAATGCGGGCAATGCAGGCCCCGGCCTGATCCCCGCCGAATTGCCGAAGTTCTGGGAGATGGACCCGGCTGATTGGCAGCCCTGGCTGGCCACCAATCTGATTGGGGTGATGAACTGCTGCCGCCCCGCCGCACCCTTGCTGATGCAGCACGACCAGGGGCGCATCATCACCGTCATCTCCGACGCGGCGCGGGTGGGTGAGCCCGGCTATGCCGTCTACTCCGGCGCCAAGGCGGGCGCGGCCGGCTTCATGCGGGCCATGGCCAAGGAGATGGGTCGCTACATGACCACGGTGAACTGCATCTCGCTGGCCAGCATCGAGACGCCGGGCCTGGCCGAGCGCAACAGTGACCCGGAGCGGGTAAAGAAGAAGCTCGCGCGCTATGTCATCCGCCGGCAGGGGAAACCATCGGATGTGGCGGGGGCGGCGGTGTTCCTGGCTTCCGAGGCAGGCGCCTGGATCACCGGACAGACCCTGTCGGTCAATGGCGGATACGCCTTCAACCTGTGAACTGGCCGGGTGTGGCGCGCGGGTTTATGTAGGTCGAATACGCCCTTCGCGGGCGCAGCAAAGGACAAGATCGGCGTGGCGCCTGTGCGAAAATCCGCCCTCGATAAGAACCTGCTCCCCATGCCGTTCAACCGGCAGGAGGTGGGGGAAGCCAAGCGCATCGCCATCATCCGAGCCGCGGGCGCCGCGTTCAAGGTGAAGGGTTTTCACAACACATCCCTAAACGATGTGGCCGAGGCGCTGGGGGTGACGAAGCCCACCATCTACTATTATGCCGAGAATAAGCAGGACCTGCTGTTTCAGTGCCACCAATACGCGCTGGACATGGGCGAGGAATCCTTGGACTACGCAAAGACCGGCGCCACCGGGCTAGAGCGTATCCAGCGGGCGCTGTTCAAGTACATCGAACTGATCACGCACGATTTCTATGCCTATTCACTGCTGTCGGACCTGAAGGATCTGAACGAGACACAGCGCACCACGCTGCGCGAAAGGCGACGTTACTTCGACACCGCGTATCGGCAGATGATTCTGGACGGGGTGCGGGACGGCTCGATCCGAGAATGCGACCCCAAGCTGGTCACCTTCTGGTTCATGGGCGCCACCAACGCCATTCCCCATTGGTTTAACAATGCCGGCGAGCTGTCCGGCACCGAGATCGCCGAGGTCTATGTCTCGCTGCTGACCGAGGCGATCAAGGCGCGGGACTGAACGCTCCGCCAATGATAGCGCTGTCCGGCATCGCTGGAGGCTGAGCATATCGGCCCCAACGCTCCGCCGGACCTGGGCATCGTCAAGGTGTTCTCGCGCTTGGACCAGGGAGGGTGCCGTGGAGGCGCTGCATTCCCGTTGGCTGGCGTTGACCGTTCCCGCAGCCGCTTGAGGAAGGCTGTTCCCTCTCTGTTCGCAGCACCCTACAATAGGCGCCGAGCGCCCGGGGGGCGGGCGCCGTCTCTTGGGGGCCGCCGTGGCGGAAAGTGGAACGCGCGCGCCGCTGGCGCGACTGAACGATGCGCAGCGCTTGGCGGTCGAGCACGGCATCGCCACCCATGGCGTGCGGCCTGGCCCGCCGCTGCTGGTCATCGCGGGCGCGGGCTCCGGCAAGACAGACACGCTGGCGACCCGCGTCGCCCATCTGATTGCCCTCGGCGCGGATCCGCGCCGGATGCTGCTGCTCACCTTCTCGCGCCGAGCCGCCGTCGAGATGACCCGGCGGGTGGAGCGCGTCGCCGGCCAGTTCGCCGGCCGCGATGCGCGGCTCACCACCGATGGACTGCACTGGGCCGGCACCTTCCACGGCATCGGCGCCCGGCTGCTGCGCGATTGTGCCGAACAGCTCGGCCTCGACCCTGCCTTTACCATCCATGATCGGGAGGACAGCGCCGACCTGATGAACCTGGTCCGGCACCAGCTCGGCTTTTCCAAGACGACGGAACGCTTCCCGACCAAAGGCACCTGCCTGGCCATCTACTCCCACGCCGTGAATGCGGAGATGCCGCTGGGCGATGTGCTGGCAGCACATTTTCCCTGGTGTGGTGTGTGGGAGGAGGAACTCAGGAAGCTCTTCGCCGGCTATGTCGAGGCCAAGCAGGCCCAAGGCGTGCTCGATTACGACGACCTGCTGCTCTACTGGTGCCACGCCCTGGCCGAGCCCGCGATCGCGGCCGAAATGGGCGCGCGCTTCGATCATGTGCTGGTGGATGAGTACCAGGATACCAACCGGCTGCAGGCCTCGATCCTGCTGCGGTTGAAACCGGATGGGCGCGGGCTGGTGGTGGTGGGCGACGATGCGCAGTCCATCTATGCCTTCCGCGCCGCCACGGTGCGCAACATCCTGGACTTTCCGCAGCAGTTCAGTCCGCCTGCCGGGGTGGTGACGCTGGAGCGCAACTACCGCTCCACCCGGCCCATCCTGGCCGCCGCCAACGCCGTGATCAGCCTGGCGCATGAGCGCTTCACCAAGAACCTCTGGACCGATCGCGAGGCGACCCAGCGCCCCTTGCTGACCATCGTGCGCGACGAGGCAGACCAGGCCCGCTGCATCGCTGAGCGCATCCTGCGCCACCGCGAGGAAGGCATGACGCTGAAGGACCAGGCCGTGCTGTTCCGCACCAGCAGTCACAGCGCGGCGCTGGAGGTGGAGCTGCGCCTGCGCAACATCCCCTTCGTGAAGTTCGGCGGGCTGAAATTCCTGGACGCGGCGCATGTGAAGGATGTGCTGGCGCTGCTGCGCTTTGCGGAAAACCCGCGCGACCGGGTGGCGGGCTTCCGGGTGCTGCAATTGCTACCGCATGTGGGGCCGGCCGCGGCGCAGCGTGTGCTGGATGCCATCGCGCCCGCGCCGTCACCGCTGCTGGCGCTGGCCGACGCCCCGCCGCCACCGAAGGCCGGCACCGCCTGGCCCGCGCTGGTCACCGCGCTGCGATCCCTGCACGAGCGTGCTCATGGCTGGCCCTCGGAGCTGGCCCTGGCGCGGCGTTGGTACGAGCCGCATCTGGAACGCCTGCATGAGAATGCCGAGACCCGCCGTGCCGACCTGGTGCAGCTGGAACAGATCGCCGGCGGCTATCCCTCACGCGACCGGTTCCTGATGGAGCTGACGCTGGATCCGCCTGGCGCCACGAGCGACGAGGCCGGCGCCCCCAGCCGTGACGAGGATTACTGCACGCTATCGACCATCCATTCCGCCAAGGGGCAGGAGTGGAAGTCGGTGTTCCTGCTGAACGTCGTCGATGGCTGCATGCCGTCCGACATCGGCACCGGCCAGCAGCATGACATCGAGGAGGAGCGCCGCCTGCTGTATGTCGCGATGACCCGCGCGAAGGAGGCCCTGACCCTGATGGTGCCGCAGCGCTTCTTCGTGCACCGGCAGGCGCAATATGGCGACCGGCATGTCTATGCCGCGCGCACGCGCTTCATCCCCGACGCACTGCTGGAGCATTTCGAGCAGGATCATTGGGCCGGCCAGGACCCCGAAGCCCTATCGCCGGCAAAGAGCAAGGTCAGGGTTGATCTCAGCAGCCGGATGAAGGCGATGTGGGACTAGGATGACAGGGCACTGAGCTGCTGCCGCTTTGATGCATGGTGAGTTTAGCGTGTTGATGCCCTGGATCCGCCATGGATGGGTCGGCACCGGGGACACAGAGCGAGCCAGCGTCGGGTATGCCAGGCGTTTGGCGTCGGTCAGCCGTACCGATGCAATCTCCCGCACAAGGCTCAATCGCCATGCCGAGGCAACCCGCTGCGCGACAGATGAGGCTGCCAGCCTCTCTACCAGTCAGATAACCTACTGATTTGATTGGCGGACCCGAAAGGATTCGAACCTTCGACCTCTGCCTTCGGAGGGCAGCGCTCTATCCAGCTGAGCTACGGGTCCACGCCGGCGCCACACCTAACCCATTCGTCGCGACATGGAAAGCGCCCGGCGGCCGCAATCCGCCGATAGAAAACCACTATCCGGCCCATCGAAAGCCCGGCGTCGCGGCCCCGCCCCGCCCGGCATAAGGTCCCCTCACACGCCGCTTCCAGCCGCGAGAGGATGAGACCGATGACACGCTTCGCCGCCGCTTCCGCCCTGGTGCTGGCCCTGGCCACCGGCAGCGCGACAGCCGCCCCGCCCCCGGCGCGCGACACCGCGGCAGAGGCCCAGGCCCGGGACTACGCGGCCGCCAAGGACCGCTCCGCGATCACGCTGGCCCTGCGGGCGCCGCGCCGGCGCTGACAGCGCCACAACCTATCGCGGATGGCCGCTTTCCATCCGCGATGGCCACCGGTGCCGGGCTTCTCCCACCCCTGTACCGGCACCGGTGGCCGCCCCCCCTTACAGGGCGCGGGCGGCGGCCGGCGGCAGGAAGCGGTCGTCGTAGAAACGGTCGGCCGCAGGCATCGCACCCAGGCTGTAGGCATCCTTCACGGCGGCCAGCTGGCGCTCGATACGCGGCGCCTCCATCACGCCCAGGCCCAGCCGGCGCACGTTCGGGCTGTCGGTCAGCTCGCCCATCGCGATGTCCTGGCGCGCCAGCTCGGTCGGCACGTCGGTCAGGGGCTCGCGCTCCTTCAAGGCCTGCACCGCGTCGGCGCGGTTGTGGAAGGCGTACTTCACCCCGCGCAGGATGGCCGCCACCGAACCGCGCACCGCCTCGGGGTTGTTGCGCACGAAGGTGCGGGTGCTGACGATCACGAAGCCGTAGAAGAAATCCAGCCCCAGCTCCCGATAGCGGAAGATGCGCTGCTGCGGCGTGTCCATGCCCAGCGCCTTCAGGCTGATGATGCTGCTGGTGATGAAGCCCGTGATGCCGTCGCAGCGGCGCTGCACCAGCATCGGCTCCCGCAGCTCCGGCGAGACGGAGAGCCAGTTGATGCTGGCCGGGTCCACGCCGTTCAGCTTGGCCGCCACCGGGAACACCTGGCGCCCGCCGTCGAACTCGGGGGCCGCCAGCGTCTTGCCGGCCAGATCACGGAAGCTGTTGATGGGTCCGTCGGCGCGCACCGTGGCGCAATGGGGCGGCTGGTCCCACACCAGGCCCAGGCACACCAGGTCATTGTCCGGGTTCTGGGACATGAAGCGCATCAGCGGCGTGGGGTCGCAGGTCGCGATGTCCACGGTGCCGGCCGCGATGTCGATGGGCACCCGGCCGGAACCGAAACCGCGGGAAACGGTGGCGTTCACGCCTGCCTCACGGAAGAAGCCGCGCCGGTCGGCCACGGCGGCGTAGGTGTAGGCGCCGTGGAAGATCCAGTCGATCGAGAAGCGGACGGCGGGGCCCTGCGCCCGGGCGGAATCCAGCGGGGCGGAAACCAGCGGCGCCGAGAGGGCCGCGGCGGCGCCGAACGCCGTGCGGCGGGAAAGCAGAATGGTCATCGTGATGCTCCCGGGTGAGATGGGCGATTGAGGCGCGCCCACCCCCTGCGGAGCAATTCAGGAAACGCGCCGGATTGCCCCCACGGCGCAGGGGTTGGGGCATGGCTGTTCACATGCCCCGTGAGATCGCACAGAAAACGGGCTAGAGCATGCGCTCGGCCGCCGGAGGCAGGAAGCGGTCGGTGTGGAAGCGGTCCACGCTGGGCATCTCACCCAGGCTGTAGGCCTCCTTCACGGCCGCGATCTGCCGCTCCAGCCGCGGCGCCTCGATGATGCCGAGGCCGAGGCGGCGGACATTCGGGCTGTCCACCAGCTCCTGCATCGCCATGTCCTGGCGGGTGCCCTCGATGGCCACGTCGGTCAGCGGTTCCTTGCCGCGCAGCGCCTGGATGGCGGCGGCGCGGTTGTGGAAGGAATACTTCAGCCCCTTCAGCAGGGCGGCCACCGTGCCGCGCACGGCCTCCGGGTTGCGCTGGGCGAAGGTGCGCGTGGTCAGGATCACGGAGCCATAGAAGAAGTCGAGCCCGTGCTCGCGATAGCGGAAGATGCGCTGCGCGGGCAGGTCCATGCCCAGCGCCTTCAGGGACAGCGCGGTGGAGGTGACGAAACCCGTGATGCCGTCGGCGCGGCGCTGCACCAGCATCACCTCGCGCAGCTCGGGCGCGACCGACATCCAGTTCACGCTGGCGGGGTCGATGCCGTTCAGCCGCGCGAAGACCGGAAACACCTGGCGGCCGCCGTCGAATTCCGGGGCGGCCAGCGTCTTGCCGGCCAGCTGGCTCACCTGGGTGATCGGGCCGTCGGCGCGCACGGTGGCGGAGCCCGGCGCCTGGTCCCACATCAGGCCCACCGCCAGCAGGTCGTTGTTCGGGTTCTGCGACATGAAGCGCAGCAGCGGCGTGGGGTCGCAGGCCGCGATGTCGAAGGTGCCGGCGGACATGTCGATGGGCACGCGGGCGGAACCGAAGCCGCGCGTGATGGTCACGTCCAGGCCCTGCTCGCGGAAATAGCCCTCGCGCTCGGCGGCGGCACCGAAGGCATAGGGGCCATTGTAGATCCAGTCGAAGGAGAAGCGCACGGGCGTGCGCTGCGCGCGCGCGATGGCGGGCGCGAAAAGCGGGGCGGCGGCCAGCGCCAGGGTGCTGCGGCGAAAGATCATGGGGTCCTCCTGATGCGCGTCACAGGACAGGAAGCGGGGGTGGCGCGGCAAGCGGCAAGCAATGGGCCGCGCGGCGCGCCACGCAGCCACCGCCCGCGCCGCGCGCAGCCACCCGCGCGGCTGCCCGTGGCGCGGGCAAGTCGGCCGGCCCCAGGCACGCCGAAGACCCGCCGCGCGCGCAGAAACAGGGCATGCATCACGCAGAATGTTATGCCGCAGCGACAGGCGATTGTATTCGCAGGGTAAATCGGGCCGCTCTTGGCGCAGCGCCGCCGCATCGGCATCATCGGCCCGCGCGACCGCCCCCCGGTCGCGGAAATCAGTCAGACTAACATGTGTTATGGTGCCGGAACGACTTGGCGTTCAGGCTGACTTGGCAGAAGGATCCCGACCAGCACCCATGCATCGCCTATTGAGGATGTCGCCCCTGCGGCAACGGCCGCTCGCCGGCTACAGCTTCGGCCTTCTGTGCTTCATTGTCGCGTTCGCGGTGCGCTATTGGGCAGGCCCGACGATGGGCAACCTGCCCTTCGTCACCTTCTTCCTGGCCAGCCTGACCACGACCGTCGTCGCCGGGTGGCGCCCGGCGGTGCTGGTCATTGCCTTGTCCTTCTTCGCGTCCTGGTACTTCTTCCTGCATCCCTATGCCAGCTTCGCGCTGCCCTGGCCGCAGGGCTACATCGCGCTGGCCTTCTTCCTGGCGGTCTCCGGCACCGAGACGGCGGTGCTCGCCTTCCTGCACCGCGCGCTGGAACAACTCGCGCAGGAGCGCGAGCGGGTGGAGAAGCTGCTGAACCACGAGAAGCACCTGTATCACGAGCTTCAGCACCGCGTGGCCAACGGCATCCAGTCCCTCGCCTCCATCCTGTCCATCCAGGCGGCCACTATCGCGGATGCCGAGGACGCCGAGATGGCGCTGACCGACGCCGCGACGCGGCTGCGCGGTGTGGCGGCGGTGCACCGCCAGCTGCATGACCCCGCCCTGGCCACCGCCAGCTTCGGCAGCGTGCTGCACGGCCTGGCGCGCGACATGCTGGACAATGCGGGGCTGCAGGCGGTGCGGCTGGATGTTTCCGTCACCAGCCCGCCGCCCGACCAGGACAGCGCCACGACCCTGGCCATGGTGGCGCTGGAAGCGACCAGCAACGCCATCAAGCACGCCTTCGCGCAGCGCGACACCGGGCAGCTCACGATCACGCTGCGGCGTGAAGGCGCGCTCCTGGCGCTGTGCGTCGCCGATGACGGGCCGGGCCCCGGCCCGATGCGGGACGGCAGCCTGGGCATGACCATCATGGAAGGCTTCGCCGAGCGCTTCGGCGGGCGCGTCAGCCTGACGGCGCAGCCGCAGGGCGGGTCGCTGCTGCGCCTGGAAATGCCGCTACGGCGCTGAGGCCGCGCCGAGCCAGGCGCGCCATGCTGGCCAGCGGCTGAACACCGCCGCGACCTCGGCATAGCCTTGGGCATTCGGGTGCGCGCCGTCGCCGGCCGCGACCTCCCGCGCCCAGGCGGCCGAGCCCGCCGCCGTCTCGAACACCGACAGATAAGGCACGCCCAGCCGCGCGCAGAGCTGGGCGAAGCCCTGCCCCAGGGCCGCGATGCGTGCGTCCGTCGCCGGCTCATGGATCGGGAAGGGGCCGACCATCAGCACCGGGCGCCAGGCGGCAGCCGCGAGCAGTATCGCCTCCGCATGCGCCAGCGCCGCGGCGTGGTCGACCCGCACGCCGCCGCCCGCGTCGTTCGCGCAGCAGTCATTGGCACCGAAGGAGAAGACCAGCCTGCCGTCATGCGCGGCAGGCAGCCGCGCCTCGGCCTCCCTCCGCCAGCGGGCACGGACGTCGGCGCTGGTGTCGCGCCGGATACCGAGGTTGTAGCAGGTGAGATCCGTGCCGCCGCGGCGTGCCTCAGCGCAGGCGCGGCCGACCCAGCCCAGGCATTCATCGTCGCCCGTGCCGTTCACCATGCTGTCGCCGAAGAAGCAGACGCGCATCAGCCCTCCAGCACCTCATAGCGGTTCAGCGTGTATTCGGCGCTCCCGTAGCTGATGTTGCAACCCTCGAACCCCGGCCGGATCTTGCCGAGCTGGATGCTGCCGCGGAACTCTCCACGGCAGACGAACAGCGGGCGCTGGTCGGCCTCATTGCCGGCCTGCAGCGCGCGGGCCGGCACCTGCCCACCCTGGGCGGGGGTCCAGCGGCCGCTGCCGGTCATGGTCATGTAGCGTTCGGTCGTGAACTCCCTGCCGCCGAAGCCGATGACGCAGCCCATGAAGCCCTCGCGCAGCTTGCCGGGGTGCTGGCCGCCACGGTGAAAGCCCGAGCAGACATAGAGCGACTGGCCGTTGGTATCCCGGCCCATGGGCTGCGCGCCGGAGGGCATCTGGCCGCCGCGCTGCTCCACCCAGCCGATGCCGCCATGCGGGGCGCGGACCTGTGCCTCAGCCCGCACCGCCGCCTGCGCCAGCAGCGCCGCCAACAGCACGCGCAACATCAATGCCATGGGGGGTTCCTCCGGATTTCGTGAGAAACGTTAACACGGTGCCGGCAGGATGTACGGTCCTTATCGCGCCATGAGCCAGGCACGGGCGCCGCAAGGAACATCGCGAGAACAGGGGTGCGAAAGCCGCCGGCAGCGCCTATCTTGCGCCCATGGACCACACGCTGATGCCGATGACCTTCAAGCCCGAGCGCCGGCCGATCCCGGAGTTCACCAAGGCGCTGAAGGTCGAAAGCCCGTTCCAGCCCAACGGCGACCAGCCGCAGGCGATCCGGGAACTGGTGGCCGGCGTCGAGAGCGGCGAGCGCGACCAGGTCCTGCTGGGCGTCACGGGGTCCGGCAAGACCTTCACCATGGCCAAGGTGATCGAGGCGGTGCAGAAGCCCACCCTGATCCTGGCGCCGAACAAGACCCTGGCCGCGCAGTTGTACGGCGAGATGAAAAGCTTCTTCCCGAACAACGCGGTGGAGTATTTCGTCAGCTACTACGACTATTACCAGCCGGAAGCCTATATTCCGCGCAGCGACACCTATATCGAAAAAGACAGCCAGATCAACGAACAGATCGACCGCATGCGGCACAGCGCCACCCAGGCGCTGCTGGAGCGCAACGATGTGGTCGTGGTGGCCTCCGTCAGCTGCATCTACGGTATCGGCGGGGTCGAGACCTACTCCCGCATGGTGGTCAAGCTGGAGCGTGGCGGGCGGATCGACCGCGACGTGCTCATCAAGGGGCTGGTCGAGCAGCAGTACCGCCGCAACGACAACGCCTTCCAGCGCGGCACCTTCCGCGTGCGCGGCGAAAGCGTGGACATCTGGCCGTCACAGCTGGAGGACCGCGCCTGGCGCATCTCGATGTTCGGTGACGAGGTGGACGGCATCCGGGAATTCGACCCGCTGACCGGCGAGATCACCTCGGAGCTGGACAAGGTCTCGATCTATGCCAACAGCCACTATGTGACGCCGCGCCCGACGCTGAGCCAGGCCATCGGCCGCATCAAGATCGAGCTGAAGGAGCGCCTGCGGGAGCTGGAAAGCGAGGGCAAGCTGCTGGAGGCGCAGCGACTGGACCAGCGGACCACCTTCGACATCGAGATGATGGAGACGACGGGCAGCTGCAAGGGCATCGAGAACTACAGCCGCTACCTGTCGGGCCGTAACCCGGGCGACCCGCCGCCGACCCTGTTCGAATACCTGCCGACCGACGCGCTGCTGGTGGTGGACGAGAGCCATGTGACCGTGCCGCAGATCGGCGGCATGTACCGCGGAGACTTCGCGCGCAAGGCCATCCTGGCCGAGCACGGCTTCCGCCTGCCTTCCTGCATCGACAACCGCCCCCTGAAGTTCGAGGAATGGGACGCCTTCCGCCCGCAGACGGTCCATGTCTCGGCCACGCCCGGCGCGTGGGAGATGGAGCGCACCGCCGGCGTGTTCGCCGAGCAGGTGATCCGCCCCACCGGGCTGCTGGACCCGGTCTGCGACATCCGCCCGGTGGAAGGCCAGGTGGACGACCTGCTGGCCGAATGCCGGGAGGTGAACCAGAAGGGCGGCCGTGTGCTGGTCACGACCCTGACCAAGCGCATGGCCGAGGACCTGACCGAGTACATGACCGAGGCCGGCATCCGTGTGCGCTACCTGCACAGCGACGTGGACACGCTGGAGCGCATCGAGATCATCCGCGACCTCAGGCGTGGCGTGTTCGACGTGCTGGTGGGCATCAACCTGCTGCGTGAGGGCCTCGACATCCCCGAATGCGCGCTGGTCGCCATCCTGGACGCGGACAAGGAAGGCTTCCTGCGCAGCACCACCAGCCTGATCCAGACCATCGGCCGCGCCGCGCGCAACGCCGAGGGCCGGGTGGTGCTGTATGCCGACCGCATGACCCAGAGCCTGAAGAACGCGCTGGGCGAGACCGAGCGCCGCCGGGCCAAGCAGCTGGCCTATAACGAGGAGCACGGCATCACGCCGACCACCATCCGGCGCGAGATCTCGGACGTGCTGAAGGACGTGTCGCAGGGCGACTACGTCACCGTGGAAGCGGTCGAGGGCGACGCCACCGCCGAATTCGTCGGCAAGGACCTGCGCGCCAGCATCGCGGAGCTGGAGAAGCGCATGCGCGCCGCCGCCGCCGAGCTGGAATTCGAACAGGCCGCGCGCATCCGCGACGAGATCAAGCGGCTGGAGAATCTGGAGCTTGGCCTGGACAGCGCCGCCACGCCCAACCTGGCCGGGCGGTCCCTGCAGGACAGCGTGCCGGTCAAGGGAAAGCGCCCGAAGGCCGATTGGAAGCCGAAACCGCTGGGCCCCGGCGGCGGCGGCTATGATCCCGCAAAGATGAAGAAGCGTGGACGTTGAGTCCCACAACCATCACGAGATTCTGGTTTTGCCAAAATGAGAGTCTGGCGCTAGTATGGCGTTAGTCGGCGCATGTTGAACGCCGGCGGACGGCCCGGTATCCCCTGCCGGCTCGCCCTACCACTCCGATCGGAAGTACAACAATGGGCGCCCGACCACCCCCCTGGTCGGGCGCTTTTTTGTTTCACAACGTATCGTTGTCGCGCGCTCCTCAGATTTTACTTTAAGTACCGCCGCCCTTCCCTGCACCGCGATGCGCTGGTAACGCTTGGCCAGCATTCATGCGCGAAGAGGCTCCGATGCCCGAATACGTGATCCCTGCCCCGCCGCAGGCCTTTCTGCCCATCAAGGGCAGCGACGCGGTGTTCCCGGTGCGCCGCATCTATTGCGTCGGCCGCAACTACGCCGAGCACGCGATCGAGATGGGCAGCGACCCGACCCGCGAGCCGCCCTTCTATTTCGCGAAACCCGCCGATGCGGTGGTGCTGCCGGGTGAGGGCATGCCCTATCCGCCCGCGACCAAGAGCCTGCACCACGAGATGGAGCTGGTGGTCGCCATCGGCGTGGGCGGCTTCGACATCGCGCCCGCCGACGCGCTGAAGCATGTCTGGGGCTATTGCTGCGGCCTGGATATGACCCGCCGCGACCTGCAGAACGAGGCGAAGAAGACCGGCCGCCCCTGGGACATGGGCAAGGGCTTCGACCACTCCGCGCCGATGAGCGAGCTGGTGCCGGCCGAGGGCGTCGACCCCGGCAAGGGCAAGATCGAGCTGAAGGTGAACGGCAAGGTCACCCAGACCTCCGACCTGTCCAAGATGATCTGGTCGGTGCCGGAAGTGATCGCCAACCTGTCGGGCCTGGTCACGCTGCACCCCGGCGACCTGATCATGACCGGCACGCCCGAGGGCGTGGCGGCCGTGCAGCGCGGCGACCTGCTGGAAGGCATGGTCGAGGGCGTGGGCACCATCGCCGTCAAGATCGGCTGAACTGGTTCACTTTTTGGGGCCGCTCCCTTCGGGGGGCGGCTGGTAGTCATGCGCATCGCCACCTGGAACATCAACTCCGTCCGCCTGCGGCTGCCTTTGCTGACGGGGGTGCGCGATGCGCTGGCGCCCGACGTGATCTGCCTGCAGGAAACCAAGACCCCCGACGAGTTCTTCCCGCTGGAGGGCATCAAGGCGCTGGGTTATCCGCATGTCGCGATGCGCGGCATGAAGGGCTACAACGGCGTCGCGATCTTCTCGCGCCACCCGTTCACCGTGCTGCCCGACACCCCGGACTGGTGCCTGAAGGGCGACTGCCGGCATCTGGGCGTGATGCTCGACGCACCGGGCGGCCCGATCGAGCTGCACAACTTCTACATCCCCGCCGGCGGCGACATCCCGGACCGGCTGGTGAACGTGAAGTTCGCCCATAAGCTGGACTTCCTGGCCGAGGCCACGGAATGGTCGGTGGCCAATGCCGCCGCCCCGCGCCGCGTGCTGGTGGGCGACCTGAACATCGCCCCGCTGGAACACGATGTCTGGTCGCACAAGGAATTGCTGAAGGTCGTCTCCCACACGCCCATCGAGGTGGAGGCGCTGAACCGCTGGATGCAAAAGGGCGCGTGGTACGATGCCATGCGCCATTTCGTGCCGGCGGAGGAGAAGCTCTACACATGGTGGTCCTATCGCGCGCAGGATTGGGCGGCGTCCAATCGCGGGCGGCGGCTGGACCATGTGTGGGTCTCGCCCGACCTGGCCCCCGCGCTGAAGGGCATGCAGGTGCTGCGTGAGGCGCGCGGCTGGGAGAAGGCCAGCGACCATGTGCCGGTGATGGTGGAACTGGGGTGATGGTGGAACTGGGATGATCCTGGCGCTGGAATCGGCGGGCCCGCGCTGCTCGGTCGCGCTGTGGGACGGCGCGGTGGTGGCCGAGGCCTCACGCGACGAGGCGCGCGGCCATGCCTCCATCCTGCCGGTGCTGGTGCAGGAGGTACTGGCCGGACGGCAGCCTTCGGCCGTGGCGGCGGGGGTGGGGCCCGGCGGCTTCACGGGCCTGCGCGCCGGGCTGGCGCTGGCGCAGGGCCTGGCCCTGGCGCTGGGCGTGCCGCTGCTGGGCGTGACAACCGGAGAGGCCCTGGCCGCCGAGGCGGATAACCCCGATGCGCTGCCTGTCTGGGCCGCCATCGACAACAAGCGCGGCCGGATCTTCCTGGAACGCCCTGCCCTGCCGCCGGTGGCGCTGGATGAGGCGGCGCTGCCGATGCCCGAGGGCCCGATCCTGCTGGCCGGCGACGCGGCGGAGCGCACGGCGGCGGCGCTGGCGGCGCGCGGCGCCGATGCCCGTGCCGTGCCGCCCTTGCTGGCCCATGCGCGCGGCGTGGCGCGGGTCGCGGCCGCGATGCTGGCGGGCGAGCTGCCGCGCCGCGCGGCCGAGCCGCTCTATATCGACGCCCCGGCCACCACATCGCCCCGGCCATGATCGAGCCGCAGCCCGCGGGCGTCGGGCAGGCGGCCGATCTGGCCGCCCTGCACGCCACCGCCTTCACCGGGCCGGACGCCTGGAGCGCCACCTCGATCGCGGGGCTGCTGGCCAGCCCCGGCTGCTATGCGCTGTGGCTTCCGGGGCAGGGCTTCATCATGGCCCGCGCGATCGCCGGAGAGGCGGAAATCCTGACCCTGGCCGTCGCGCCCGCCTTCCGGCGGATGGGCCTGGGCGGGCTGTTGCTGCGCGGCGCGATCGCCGTGGCGCGAGAAGTCGAGGCAACAACAATTTTCCTTGAGGTTGCATCGAACAATACTGGTGCGCTGCATTTGTATCGTACGAGCGGATTCGAGGCGCAGGGCCTGCGTCGGCACTACTACAGCGATGGAAGCGACGCTCTCGTGCTATCGTTATCCCTTCCGAATAATTAATCTTCCCTCCTCATGTAAAATCACCGCATGGCCCTGTTCTGTAGCGGTTTTCGGGAGATTCCTTGCAGGCTCCTCGCCCGCATATAGTACCTCCAGAAGCTCACCCTTCGCCATGCGATCCAGCTTCAGCCGAGTTCGCACAAAGGTCATCGGGCAAGTTTCGCTGCGTATATCGAGCTGTTGGTCCGGCTGATCTGACATACTTTTCAACATTTCTTTCCTAAGTCCCGCCCTATAGGATATTGCCCCGACACGGGAAACTCACGTATCGATACTCATCATCCAAATAGGGGACGGTTTTCATGCTTGATAATGAATCGGCACAGGATCTACTGGGCCTGACGGCGGAGATCGTGTCTGCGCACGTCTCCAACAACCCCGTTGCCATGGCAGACCTGCCGGGGCTGATCGCCCAGGTTCACAGCGCGCTGACCAATCTGGGCAAGCCTGCGCCGGAGCCCGAGGCGAAGAAGCAGGAACCGGCCGTTCCCGTGAAGAAGTCCGTCACGCCGGATTATCTGGTGTGCCTGGAGGACGGCAAGAAGCTGAAGATGCTGAAGCGCCACCTCAAGACCGCCTACAACATGTCCCCCGAGCAGTATCGCGAGAAGTGGGGCCTGCCGGCCGATTACCCCATGGTCGCCGAGGCCTATGCCCAGAAGCGTTCGGACCTGGCCAAGCAGATCGGCCTGGGCACCAAGCCCCGCGGTCGCCCCGGCCGCGCGAAGGGCTGAAGCCCGTTTCTGCCTTCCCCGCTTTGCGATGGACGGAACAGCGGGTATGTTCCGGCCATTGCGCGGGAGATGAGAGCATTTGGCGTTGATGACGCAGCCAGGCCCGGCGCGACGGTCGAGGGCGAATACCGATAGCCGCCCGGCCTCGCGGATCGAGCAGATGTGTATCGAGCGTGGCCTCAAGATGACGGGGCAGCGCCGTATCATCGCGCGGGTTCTCAGTGAGAGCGAAGACCATCCCGATGTCGAGGAACTGTACCGCCGCGCGGTCGCCCTCGACGCCGACGTGTCCATCGCCACCGTCTACCGCACCGTCCGCCTGCTGGAGGAAAAGGGCATCGTCGCCCGCCGGGATTTCGGTGAGGGACGGTCCCGCTATGACCCCACGGACCGCGGCCAGCACCACCACCTGATCGATGTCGATACCGGCAAGGTCATCGAATTCGAGGACGAGGCACATGATGCCCTGGCGCGCGATATCGCGGCCAAGCTGGGCTTCGAGCTCGTCGACGTAAGGCTGCAGCTCTTCGCCAGGCGGCCCGAACAGAAAAAGCCCAAGTGATGTCATTGCCCTTCGAGGAGATCCGCGCCGGCAACCTCGGCGTGCGGATCGCTAAAAGCGAAGCGGAAATCGTCGCCAGCCAGCGACTGCGCTACAAGGTGTTCGTCGAGGAAATGGGCGCGCAGCCCGATGACGCGGCGCGCGCCACCGGCATCGACTCCGACCAGTTCGACGCCGTGGCCGACCATCTGCTGGTGCTGGACCACAACCGCGGTGAGGACGAGGCCGCCGTCGTCGGCAGCTATCGGCTGATCCGACGCGCGGCCGCGTCCAAGGTCGGGCGCTTCTACAGCGCCGATGAATACGACATCTCCTGCATGCAGAACTTCCCCGGTGAGGTTCTGGAGCTGGGCCGTTCCTGCGTGGCGGTGGAATACCGCAACCGCGGCTCCATGCAGCTGCTGTGGGAAGGCATCGCGGCCTATGTCTCGCATTACCGCATCGAGGTGATGTTCGGCTGCGCCAGCCTGCCCGGCGTGGACCTGCAGGCCAATGCCGCGCAGCTTTCGTACCTGTATCACAAGCACCTGGCGCCCGAGGCGATCCGCCCCGTGGCCCTGCCCAGCCGCTATGAATCCATGAACCTGCTGCCGCCCGAGGCCTATGACGCCAAGCGCGCGCTGCTGGACCTGCCGCCGCTGATCAAGGGCTATCTCAGGCTCGGCGGTTTCGTGGGGGATGGCGCGGTGCTGGATGTGCCGTTCAACACCACCGATGTCTCCATCGTGGTGAAGACGGACCTCATCACCAGCAAGTATTCCAAGCATTACGAGCGCAAGCTCGGTGCCGAGGATGTCAGCTTCAAGTCGAGCTGATGAGGATCGCGGGAAGGCGGATCGTGACGCCGAAAGGCTACGCGATCGCCCTGCTGATCATTCTGCTCTGGACGGCGCTGCCGCTGATCTCCGTCTTCGCCTCGGCCACGGTCGCCGCGCACTACGGCTGCGTCCTGCATGAAGGCGACGCGCATCCCTGCCTGATCGGCGGGTGGGATGCCGGCGGCACGCTCTACGGCATGTTCGTCATGGGCTGGCTCAGCCTGTTCACCCTGCCGAGCGGCCTGGCTTTGCTGCTGCTGTGGCTGGTGGCGGTGCTGGCGCAGGCCGCGCAATGGGCCTGGCGCCGGCGCGGCTAAAGCCCCAGCGCCGCCAGGTAGCGCGGCAGCACTGCCTTCCAGGACAGCTCGTTTTCCACCCGCGCGCGGGCGGCGGCACCCAGGCGTTCGCGCAGTGCGCTGTCGCCCAGCAAGCGTGCCAGCGCCGCCTGCACGGCGGCCGCGTCGGTGCCGTCCACCAGCAGGCCCGTCTCGCCGTCCAGCACCGCGTCGGCGGCCCCGCCCTCCTGCCCCGCCACGCCGGGCAGGCCGAACCAGGCGGCCTCCAGATAGACCAGCCCATAGCCCTCGACCGAGGCGCCCTCGCGCCGGGCCGGCATGGCGAAGATGTCGGCGGCAGACAGCAGCGCGGCCTTGCGTGTGTCATCCACGGCGCCGGCGAAGCGCACGCGCTCCGCGACACCCAGCTCGGCCGCCAGGGCTTCCAGCCGGGGCCGGTCGGCGCCTTCGCCGATGATGGTGTAGCGGGCGTCCGGCAGGCCCGGCAGGGCGCGCAGCACCATGTCCATGCCCTTGCGCGGCTCCAGCCGGCCCAGGCTGATGATGTGGTCCCCGCGCCTCGCCACGCGCCCGCCGGGCGGGGGCGGCTTCACCGGCAGGTTGATGACGCTCACGTCCGGGTGCAGGCCCGCCAGCAGCCCGGCGGTGTAGCGCGAATTGGCCGCCACCACCGTGGCGCGCGACAGTGCGGCGCGGATGCGTTCGCCGCGCGCGCCCTCGGTGCGCAGCACCTCATTGCCATGGGCCAGCACCAGCACGGGGCCGGTGCGGGCCGGCAGCGCCTCCAGCGATTTCCAGCTGTCGGCGATCACGGGCCCGCTGCCCACCGCGCGGGATTTGCGCCAGCGCCGCCAGGGGCGCGGCCCGCCGAAGCGCCGGACGGGAAACGGCCAGGCCGGTTCCGGCGCGCCGCCGCGGATGTGGTCGGCCAGCACCGTCACGGGGTGGCCCGCCGCGTGCAGCGCCTCGGCCATCTGGCCCATGAGCGTTTCGATGCCGCCATGATCGGGCGGAAAGCACTGGGTCA
The DNA here is from genome assembly GCF_004005855.1 of Rhodovarius crocodyli. Classification (GTDB taxonomy): domain Bacteria; phylum Pseudomonadota; class Alphaproteobacteria; order Acetobacterales; family Acetobacteraceae; genus Rhodovarius; species Rhodovarius crocodyli. The sequence goes on along the minus strand of NZ_SACL01000003.1, from coordinate 158,492 downwards.
GCAGCGTGATCATCGTGCCAGTTCCACGAAGCGGGCCGCGACCTCGTTCCAATCCGCCCCCGGGCCGCGCGCCAGCGCGCCGTGGTGCAGCGCGCGCCAATGCGCGTCGTCGCGCAGCAGGCGGATGGCGGCCTCGGCGAAGCGGTCCTGGTCGGGGGCCAGCACGCCCGTCCGGCCATCGACGATGCGCTCGGGCACCGAGCCCTCGGTGCCCAGCACGCAGGGCAGGCCCATGGCCTGGGCCTCGGCCACCGCCAGGCAGAAGGTCTCACCCGCATCGCCCAGATACAGCATGCCGCGCGCGCGGCCGTACTGGCGGGCCAGCACCTCACGCGGCTGCGGGCCGCGCAGCACCACGCCGGGGGTGTGGGCCGCGCGCTCCAGCACGGGGGCGGCGCGGGCCGCCAGCTTGGCATCGCCGGCATAGACGCCGGGGCCGGAGAACACATGCAGCCGCGCCTCCGGCACCGCCGGCAGGATGCGCGCGGCCCACAGCCCCAGCAGGGGGTCGAGCCCGCGCATGGGGTTGGAGGCGAACACCGCGACCGGCGGCGGCGGGGCCGCCTGTTCCTGCCCGCCGCCGTCGAAGGGCGGGGCCACCGCCAGCGGGATCTCGATTGCGCGCCCGGCCACGATGCGCGGCAGGCTGGAGCGGTGATAGCCCCCCAGCACCACGATGCGCGGCCAGGCCAACAGCAGCGGCCACATGTGGCGCGGCTTGCGCAGATACCGCGCGGGGTTGTGCATCCACAGCACCCGCCGCCCTTGCGGCAGGGTGCGGAACAGCTTGGGCGCGCGGTTGGCGATGACGAGGTCGGCGCGGCCATGGGCCTCGGGCGCCCACAGCGCGCCGTCGGCGTCGCGCTCGGCCGGGGCGGTGCCGGACAGCACCGTCACATCATGGCCGGCCCGCGCGAAGGCACGCACCAGCAGCGCGGTCGCGATCTCCACCCCGCCGCAGGGCTCGGCCAGCGCGCGTTCCGCCGGCAGGCGGGGCGTCTCGGTGGCCAGGACGATTCTCAAGGCCGGTGGCGCTCCGGCTCCAGCCGCGCCTTCAGGTGGGACAGCAGCGGGAACAGCCCGGCGCAGAAGGCCAGCAGCAGCCCCCAGCCGCCTTCCTTGTATCCCTTGCGGCTGACCAGCGCCTTGAAGAAGCGGCTGAGGAAACGGCGGATGTTGTTGGGCAGGCTGCCGATGTCCCCTGCCTCCAGCATGTCCGTCGCCTTCAGGCTGGAGTAGCGGTCAAGCCGGCGCAGCATGTCGGAGATATCGGCATCCACCTCATGCCGGATGCCATGGGCGGTGATCTTGGCGCCCTCGGTCCCGGTCCAGCGCAGGGAGGGATGGACGCGCTGCTTCCCCCACACCTTCACGCCGCGCCGGAACAGGATGGGCTTGCTGGTGGTGCCGAAGCTGCCGGCCCAGCCGTGCCGCACCAGGCGCTCACCGATGTAGTTGTCGATACGCACCTGATGGCGGTCGGCGGTGCTGGCGGCGATGGTGTCGCGCACCAGCGCGCCGAGTTCGGGCGGCACGATCTCGTCGGCGTCGACCTCCAGGATCCAGTCGCCGGTGCAGGCCTCGATGCCGGCGTTGCGGCGGTCGCCCTCGACGGCCCAGGCGCCTTCCAGGATACGCGCGCCGGCGGATTGCGCGACCTGCGCGCTGGCATCGGTGCTGCGGTCCAGCACCACCACCACCTCATCCGCGAATGACAGCGCGGCCAGGCAGCGCGGCAGGCGGGCTTCCTCATTGCGGGCGACGACCAGGGCGGAGAGCTTCATGCCAGCAACTCCTTCGCGGCGGCCAGGGCGCGTTCCACCGGCAGGTTCTCCATGAAGGGAAAGCGCGTCAGATCGTCGGCGCCGGGCGGGTAGTCGTGCTGGTCGGCCAGCACCACGCGGGCGCGCGGGCCGCAGGGGCCGTATTCGTCGGCGGGGGTGGGGCCGAACAGGCCGAGGGTCGGTGCCCCGGCCGCGGCGGCCAGGTGCATCAGCCCGGAATCATTGCCGACGAACAGCGCCGCGCGGGACAGCAGGGCCGCCACCTGCGGCAGGGTCAGCTTGCCCACCAGGTCCACGGCGCCCGGCAGGGCCGCCAGCACGGGGGCGGCCATGGCGGCCTCGGCCTCGCCGGGGCCGCCGAGGACCAGCACGGGCATCTCCGGCAGCGCCTTCACCAGCGCCACGAAGTTCCCGGCGGGCCAGACCTTGCGCGCCCAGTTGGCGGTGGGCGCGATGGCCAGGAAGCGCTGCGGCAGATGAGCCACGGCCTCGGCATCCTGCTCGCTCCACCAGGCGACCGGCAGCGGCGCGGGGTTCAACCCCAGCACGGCACCCAGGTGGTTGATGCGATGGCCGGGCCGGCGCCCGCCGCGCATTACCAGCCGCCGCCCGGCCCACAGCACGAAGGAGAGGGCGGAGCCGCGCAGGTCGATCACCAGATCCCAGCGCGTGCCGACCACCTGCTTCCACAAGGCCAGCCAGTGGCGGGAATGCTTCTGCTTGCGCACCAGGATCAGCCGTTCCAGCTGCGGCATGCGGCTGAACACGCCCTCTGCCACCGGGCCGCAGGCCACGGTGAAGCGGGCGGCCGGATACTGGCGCATCAGATGCGAGAGCAGGCCGGTGGACAGCACGGCATCGCCGATGCGGGTCGATGAAATGAACAGGATGCGCACCCCCGCTGCGTAGGCCGGGATGGGGCGCGCTGCAACTCAGTCGGTGGCGGAACCGGCGATGATGGTCAGCCGCTTCAGCGCCGGCACATGGATGCTGAACAGGAACATGCCCCACCATTCCGCCCCCTGCTCGAAATACGGCGCGACGCGGGCCAGTTCCGGGCTGCTCCAGTCCAGGATCTCCGCGGCCTGGCCGGGCGGCAGGATGAAGTCGCGGATACCGGCGAAGGCGGCCTGCACCTCGCCGGGCGGGGCGGTCAGCGGATAAGGCGGTTCGGCGAAGGCGTAGGCGAATTGGCCGCCCGCCCCCATTTCCGGCACCTGGCCCATGCCGGTGCGGATGCGCACGCCTTCCAGCAGGGTGAAGGGCGGGTTGACCAGGGTGACGCCATCCGCGGTGACGTACTCTCCGCGCTTCAGCAGCAGGCCCTGGGCGGCGTCGTGCCAGTCGCCCAGGAAGCTGTCGCGCTCGATGGGGCGCGGGCGCAGCGCGGCGACATCCACCTCCCCCAGCAGCTGGGCGAGGGCGGCGAGGATCTCGGCGCGGCTTCCCTGTGCGTCCTCCCGCACGGAAAAATCCAGCACGCCGCCCATCGCGGCATAGCGGCGGAAGGCGGTGGGGGCGTCCATGGGGGCCGGGGGCCGGCCCAGGCCGCGCAGGAAGTCCCGCAGCGAACGAGGCGTGGCGAAGCGCAGCATCGTGCCGGGAAAGCCTTCCAGCGGCACCAGGTCCTTGGCGCGCTGGCGGCGCCGGTACTGCCAGGTGTAGTGCAGGAACTCCGCATCGAAACGCTCCGGGCAGCCGGGCGGCAGTTCCCCGGGGCGCTTGCCCCACAGGATGCGGCGGACCACCCGCGCGAAGCAGAGCCAGCGCGGGAAATCCAGGTGGATCACGGTATCGGCGCGGGCCAGGCGGGCAGGCAGCGTGCCGGGATAATTGCCTTCGATGATCCAGCGCGGCTCGGCCGCCAGGCGGTCCACCGTGGCCTTCCAGGCCTCGGGGTCGCTGTCCTGCCAGCCGGGGTGCCAGTAATGACGGTCCAGATGCACCAGCGGCAGCCCGGTCAGCGCCGCCAGCTGGCGGCCCAGCGTCGATTTGCCCGCCCCTGGCTGGCCGATGATGAGGACGCGCCGCATCCGCCGCTTCTACCCCGTCTTGCGCCACCCGCGCATCCCGTCCACATACAGGACCATGCCGGTATCCATTCTATCCCAGCGCGGCGTCGTGGCCATTTCGGGCGCCGATCGCGTGCACTTCCTGCAAGGGCTGGTCAGCAACGACGTGGCCAGGGCCGCGCCGGGCCAGGCTGTCTGGGCGGCGCTGCTGACGCCGCAGGGCAAGTGGCTGGCGGATTTCTTCATCTTCGCAGCGGAGGACGCGCTGCTGCTGGATGTGGAGCGCGCACAGGCGCCCATGCTGGTCGCGCGCCTCTCCAAGTTCCGGCTGCGCGCCAAGGTGGCGCTGGAGGATGCGAGCGACCGGCTGGCCGTGCTGGCCGGCTGGGGCGACGCGCCGATGCCCGAGGGCGCCGCCCCCGACCCCCGCCTGCCCGAGGCCGGCTGGCGCGCGCTGGTCGCCCCCGGCTCCGCGCCGGAGGACGCGGCGGCCTATGAGGCGCATCGCCTGGCGCTGGGCCTGCCGGACGGCAGCGCGGACATGCGCGCGGAACACTCGGTCCTGCTGGAAGCCGGCTTTGACGAGCTGCACGGCGTGAGCTGGGACAAGGGCTGCTACATGGGCCAGGAGCTGACGGCCCGCACCAAGTATCGCGGCCTGGTGAAGCGCCGGCTGGTGCCGGTGGCGATCGAGGGCGCGGCGCCCGAGCCCGGCGCGCTGATCACGCTGGACGGCGCGGAGGTGGGCGAGATGCGCTCCGCCCAGGGCACGCGCGGCATGGCGCTGCTGCGGCTGGCGGCGCTGGAGGCACCGGCGCTGAGCTGCGGCGAGGCGGTACTGCGGCCGGAGGTGCCGGCCTGGATGAAACTGCCCGCCCAGGCCTGAGCACAGATTTCTGTTCACGGATAACGGCCGCCCAACTAGCCTCTCGATAGCTGTCTGGGGCTGAGGCGTGACGAAGGGCTGGTCGGATCGGCGGTTGTCATGGAGTACGCGCAAGGCGTGTAAAATGCTCATGCTCCGCGCGGGGATCGGCCTGGTTGCCGCCTGCGCCATGCTGGCGCTGGTCGCCTGGACCGGATGGCTCAAGACCGAGTCCCTGTCGGAGCAGGTCGAGGAAAAGCTGGGCATTTTCCGCTTCCTGCTGGAAATCTACGGTGTCCGGGACATACTCCTCGCCTATCCGGCGGAAAGCACGGCCATCCTGTTCGGCTTCATCATCGGCGGCACGGTACCCGCCGCGGCACGCGACTGGTTGCACGAACGCTTCCTGGCCTCCTTCAACGATGAAGTGCTGGCGCCCGTGGCGGAAAGGCTGCGCCCCGACCGGGAGGACGGGCCGGACATCAGTTTCGTCGATCTGGCCTGGCGGCCTGGCACCTCACCCAAGCGGGTCGCGGCCTGGAAGACGCTGATGGGCTGGTGCCAAGGCCAGCTTGCCCCCGATCGGCAGCAACGCCTCTCCCAGGCGGTGCTGGTGGGGCGCACCGGCGCGGGCAAGAGCCGCATGGCATACGAGCTGGCCCGCCATCTGGCCCGCCGGGACATGCTGGGCGGCGCCAGGCCGAAGGCCACGCGGTCCTGGCGCCTGGGCGTCTACTTGCGGCACGCCCTGCCCGGCCTGCGGCGGCGCGCCGACGACCCCTGGGATGCGGGGCTGCTGCTGCCGGGGCCCGGCGATGCCGATTTCACCCAGTTCTGCGAACGGCTGAAGGGATGGCGCCCCCGGCGCCCGACCATCCTGCTGCTGGATGACCCGCCGCCTGAACGGCTTGAGGAGGCCGGTTGGCTGGGGCAGTGCTGGAAAGCACTGGGCGCGGGCAGGGCTTTCGCCCATCCGGTCTGTCTTCTGGTCATCAACCAGTCCGTCCCCCCCGAGACAGGTCTGACCTATGAACCGGCCACGGACAGCTGGCAGCGAGGCGGCAAACCCGCCGACCCGCCGCCGGTTTCCCTGCCCGCCCAGCAGGCGTTCAGCGAGCAGGAGACGCTGGAGATCGCCTTCGCCTCTGGCCATGCGCTGGGGGACCTCCAGACGGAACGCACCATCCGCGCACAGCTGTACAAGGTGACGGAGGGCAACCCGCTGCTCATTCAGCTCGCCATCGAATGGCTGCGCGACGGCAAGCCGGTCGAGCGCATCACCGCGGAGGCGCTTTCGGACGCCCGGGCAGCGCGTATCCTGGTCGCCTTCGAGCAGCGCGGCGTGCGCGAGGATTCGCAACGCGCCGCCCTGGCGCTGGCGACCCTGGTGGGCGGTGCCTCGCGGGAGCGCGTGGAGGCCGGCATCGCCAGGATATGGGCCAATGCGACGAAATTGCCTGAGCCGGCGCAGCTACGCGCCTGCTTCCCGGCCGACCCCTTGCAGCCCGGCAATGATTGGCGCCTGCCGGCGATCCGCCCGGAGATCATCGGCGATGTCTTCATCGAACGGGTGCTGGCGGCCATGGGGCCGCGCCATGCCATCCGGCTGGTCGAGGCGGCCTGCACGGTCGATGCCGCCGCCATGCTGCGCGGCATGCGGCGCACATTGCGCGACCCCGGCAGCGCGATGGGCCAGGCCATGGCCGCCTTCGATCCGGACAGCGTGGAGGAATGGCTGGACCCCGTCGAGTTCGCCCTGGCCTGGGCGGATGTCGCGATCATCTGCCAGCCGGATGACACGCCCACGACGGCGGCAACACGCAAGGCCTCGATGGAGCAGGCGTTGCGGGCCGTCGAGCGTCTCGACGACGAGCAGAAACGTGCCTTCTGCGATGGCCTGACACGGCTGTGCGACATTCCCGCCGAGCGGCGCGCGGAACGGCAGTTGCGGGTCCCGGCCGCCATCCGCCTGATGAACCACGCGGCCAATAGCATGGCGGGCGCCCTGCCGCCCGGGCTGTGGCTGACTTTCTTCGAGCGGACCATGTTTTGCGAACTGAGCGATCCGGGCGATCTCGATGGCATGGCCCGCAGCGCCGCCCTCCTGCGGACATCGCGCGACATCGACCGGTTCGCGGCAGCGCTGTGGGACTGGTTTGATGGGCTGAGGGGAAAGTTGGCCCCGGTCTGGGGCGCGTTGTTCAATGCAGACCAGGATCGGCCGGCCACCGATCAGGAGAAGACGCTCCGGGCAGCGCGCGCCGCCCGCTACGCGACGCTGGCGAGCCTCAGCGATCCGAAGCAGGCCCATGAGGCGGCCAATTTGGCGATGGCGTTGGCGGCATCGACGGCGCCGGATGCCGCCATTCTCCGCGAGCTCGCGATGGCCCATCGCTATGAGGCCGACTGCTGGTCGCGGCTTCCGAATGGCGAGGGGGCGGATCGTGCACGGCAGGCCGCGGACGTTACAGCGGCGTTGGCCCGGCAACTGCCCGATGACGCGGCGCTGCGACAGGAAGAAGTCCTTGCCCGTTCCTGCGAAGCGGTTGCCTGGAGCATCGTTCCCGGTGGAACGGCGAGCGCCCGCGCGCATGAGATAGCCCATGAGGCAGCGGCGACTGCCGCCCGCTTCCCGGCCGACATCCTGTTGCAGCAGGCGGCGGCCCGCACCCTCCAACACGAGGCGTTAGCTTGGTGCCTCGTCGATAGGGGCGGCCAGTCCTTGAGGAGCCGGCAGGCGACGGAGGCTGCATTGGCCATCGCACGGCGATTCCCGGGCGATCGGATCATGGCAATGGCCACTGCCCATGCCTTCTACTGCGCCAGCTTTGCGGCGGCCAATGTGCCGGAAGGCGCACAGGCGGCGCAGGCACGGGAAGCAGCAGAGGCTGCCATGGCCTGTGTGCTCGGCGTCTTCGATCATGGCCGCAGCATGCGCCACGCCGTGGCCGCACGCGCCAACGAGGCCGAGGCATGGAGCAAGATACCTCACGGAATCGGCGCCGATCAGGCGCGGCGTTCAGCGGCTGAAGCGGTCGCGATCGCACGAAGCTTTCCCGACAACATCAACATTCAACAGAGCGCCGTTCTTGCCCGGTCACATGAAGCCTTTGCCTGGAACCAAGTTCCCCAGGGCGCTCAGGCGAACCGTTCACAGGCAGCGGCGGATGCCGCGGTCGCGCTGGCGTCCCGCTTCCCCGATGAGGTGGAGATACAGATGGAGGCCGCAACAGCACGCAGGTACGAGGCTTATGCCTGGATGTGTGTTCCGCATGGGGCGACCGCGCTCAAGGTACGAAAGGCCGCCGACGCGGTAAGAGACCTGGCGCAGCCCGCCCTGCATATTCCTAAAGCTGTCCATGACATGGCGGAGGCTCGCTTCTACGAGGCCTACGCCTGGGCGGAAGTCCCGCTGGGCCGAGAGGCGCCCCGCTGCGCGGAGGCGGTGAAACTCACCACGGACATCACGTCGCGCCATCCCGACGATATCGAGATGCAGAGGACGGCGATCTCGGCCTGGAGCTTCGCCACACAGGCCTGGGTGCAGGTGGCCGGCGACAGTGCTGCTGCCTTGGCACGCGAGGCCGCCCAGGCTGGCCTGGACATTGCCCGACGGTTCCCGACTGACATTCCGATTGGGAAGCGGGCAGCTGAGATACGCCAGTGGCTCGCACGGCTGGATTCTCCCCCCACCCTTGAGCGCCCACGGCCCCCTGCGCCACACTCCTGGCCGATAGCTGGGAGCACTTATTCATGGAAACCCGCGCCGCGGTCGCCTGGGCCGCCGGAAAACCCCTGACCATCGAGACCATCAAGGTCCAGCCGCCGAAGGAAGGCGAGGTGCTGGTCGAGGTGATGGCCACCGGCGTCTGCCACACCGACTACTACACGCTGTCGGGTGCCGACCCCGAAGGGCTGTTCCCCGCCATCCTGGGCCATGAGGGCGCGGGCATCGTGCGCGAAGTGGGCAAGGGCGTAACCAGCCTGGCGGTCGGCGACCATGTCATCCCGCTCTACACGCCCGAATGCCGGCAGTGCAAAACCTGCCTGTCCCAGCGCAGCAACCTGTGCACCGCCATCCGCGCGACCCAGGGCAAGGGGCTGATGCCGGACAGCACCAGCCGCTTCAGCTGCGAGGGCGTGGGCGGGAGCAAGGACGTGTTCCACTACATGGGCTGCAGCACCTTCGCGAACTTCACGGTGCTGCCCGAGATCGCGCTGGCCAAGGTCCGCAAGGACGCGCCCTTCGACAAGATCTGCTACATCGGCTGCGGCGTGACCACGGGCATCGGCGCCGTCATCAACACCGCCAAGGTGTGGCCGGGCGCCAATGTGGCCGTGTTCGGCCTGGGCGGCATCGGGCTGAACGTGATCCAGGCCGCGCGCATGGTGGGTGCGGACAAGATCATCGGCATCGACCTGAACCCGGCCAAGGCCGAGATGGCCAGGAAGTTCGGCATGACCGACTTCATCAACCCCACCGAGGTCGGCAACGACAAGGTGGTCCAGGCCATCCAGGACCTGACGGGCGGCGGTGCCGACTTCACCTTCGACGCGACCGGCAATGTGAACGTCATGCGCCAGGCGCTCGAAGCCTGCCATCGCGGCTGGGGCGAGAGCATCGTCATCGGCGTGGCCGATGCGGGCAAGGAAATCGCCACCCGCCCGTTCCAGCTGGTGACGGGCCGGGTGTGGAAGGGCACGGCCTTCGGCGGCGCGCGCGGGCGCACCGATGTGCCGAAGATCGTCGACTGGTACATGGACGGGAAGATCGAGATCGACAGCCTGATCACCCACACCATGCCGCTGGATGAGATCAACCACGCCTTCGACCTGATGCATGAAGGCAAGTCGATCCGCAGCGTGGTGATCTACTGAACCCGTATCGAGGGGCTTCGCGCCCCTCGATGTAGCTTCCGGGGCCGGCTTACGCCGGCTCCTTCGCGCGGTCGGCCGCCATGCGCTGATGCGCCGGGCGCGCCTGGGCCGTGGCCAGCCAGGCGGAAATCGCCGGGAACTCCGCGAACAGCGCCTTGTTGGCCGCGGCATAGCGGACGATCTCGGCCACCATGATGTCGGCGACGGTGAAGCGGCCGCCGAGCACGAAGCCGCCACCGGCCTTCAGCGCCTTCTCCAGCACCGCGAAGGGGCGGCGCAGCGCGGCGGCATTGGCCTCGGCCTCGACGCCGCGCAGGATGGACAGGCTGCGCGGCTCTACCTCGGTCGCGGCCCAGAGCGCCCATTGGGTCATCAGCGCTTCTTCCTGCGCGTCGCGCGCCGCGAGCTCGCCGCCGGCCTTGCGCGCCAGATAGAGGCAGATGGCCAGCGACTCATGCAGGACGAAATCGCCGTCCTTCATGCTGGGAACCATCCCGTTGGGATTGACCGCCAGGAAGGAAGGCGAGGCGGTGTTCAGCGGCGCGTCGGCGGCTGCCGCATCGGCCAGGCGGTAGGACTGGATCACCGGCACATGCTGGAAGTCGAGCCCGAGCTCATGGGCGAGCCAGACCGGCCGCGAGGCGCGCGAGCGCAGGACACCATAGATGGTCAGCGACATTGTGGACGTTTCCGTTATCAGCGAAGGCGCCGATCACCTTACGCCGGCAGGGTCTTGTCAAGCCGGGCGCCGGGGCGGCGGCGCCCTGGACCCAGCGTCGGGTCCAGGGACAACGCACCCCCCCGGTCAGCTCAGCGTGATGTTCGCGGCCCTGATGGTATCGGTGTAGCGCGTGATGTCCTCCCGGATGCCGGTGGCGAAGGCCTGGGCGCTTTCGGGACGGAACTCGGCGCCGAGTCCGGCCAGGCGCTCCTTGGCGACGGGCTGCGCGAGGAAGATCGACACCACCTCGTTGATGCGATTCGCCACCGGCCCCGGCATGCCGGCGGGCGCGATCAGCCCGTACCAGGGGTCGATCCTGAAATCCGCGAGGCCGGCTTCCTTCATCGTCGGGACATCCGGCAGGGCGGGGGCGCGGCTGTCCCCGGTCACGCCGATGGCGCGCACCTGGTTCTGGCGGATGAAGGCCATGGTCGCCGGCAGGTTGGCGAACATGAAGGTCAGCCGCCCGCCGATCATGTCGGTCAGCGCCCGCCCGTCGCCGGCATAGGGCACATGGACGAATTCCGTGCCGGTCTGGCGCTTGAACATCTCGCCCGCGATGTGGCCCGAGGCGCCGATGCCGGCGGAACCGAAGTTCAGCCCGTCCGGCTGGGCCTTGGCCAGCGCGACCAGCTCGGCCACCGAATGCACCGGGATGTCCGGCCGCACGATCAGCACCAGCGGCACGCTGGCCACCTTGATGATGGGCGTGAAGTCCCGCACCGCATCGTAGGACAGGCTGGGATGCAGGCCGGAATTGATGCCGTGCGTGCCGTTGGTGGCCATCAGCAGCGTGTGGCCGTCCGTCGCCTGCGCCACCAGCGTGGTGCCGGTGATGCCGCCGCCGCCCGGCCTGTTCTCGACCACGAAGGGCTTGCCGAAGGCCTGGGTCAGGGGCTCAGCCACCATGCGGGCGAGAATGTCGGTGGAGCCGGGGCCGTAGGGCACCACGATCCGCACGGAACGGGTCGGCCAGGCTTCCTGGGCCCAAGCGGTGAAGGGGGCGGCGATCGGTGCGGTGGCAAGTGCGCCCAGCAGGGCGCGGCGGGGCAGCGCAATCATGCCGGCACCGCCAGGCTTGTCTCGAACAGCCGGCCCGCGCCATTGGCGCGCGGCGGCACCTTCATGCGCTGAAGCGCAGCCCACAGCGAGGCCTGGTTGGAACTGACGACCGGCCGGTCCAGCGCGGTCTCGATGTCCGCGATGCGATCCATGGTCAACAGGTTGGTGCAGGACAGGAAGATGGTGTCGCAGCCCGCGATCGCCGTCTTGTTGGCCAGCACCATCTCGAACACGTCGTCGGAGGACAGTTCGCGGATCTTCTCACTGGTGTCGCGGCGGAAGGTATCCATGGCGCCGACCGAGAAACCATAGTGCTCCAGGAACACCACTTCCTTCTCGTTCACCGCATCCGGATAAGGCGTGATCATGAACACGCGGCGGGCGTTGAAGGCGTTCAGCGCCTCGACCACGGCGGTGGAGGTGGTGACGGCGGCGATGCCTGTCTGCGCGGTGATGCGGTCGGCCAGCCGTGCCTCCTGCCCCAGCCCTTCGAGGAAGCTGGCGCTGGTGCAACCGTAGATGATGACCTCAGGGTAGGCCTGGGCGATGTCATGCGCGGCTTGGTCCAGCGACTGCGCCATGGCGCGCAGGCTCTCGGCGCTGATGGAGCTGTCGGGGCGCGACAGGCGGTTGTGGTTGACCAGGATGCCGGGCGGCACATAGAGCGGCAATTCGCGCTCCATTGCCGTGTTTCCGGGCGGTGCGAGAACGCCGATACGGCGAACCTTGTTGTCCATGAACCCCTCCTTCAAACGAAATCAGGGAGATGCGGCGGATTCCGCACCAGCCCACATAGCTTGGTGAGCAAGATATGTGCCAAAGCACTTTCGGAACGGCCGGGCGTGTTGCCGCTGGTAATCGTTGACGCCCGGCGGGTGGCTGCGCACATGCTGCTGGATGCGCGCAGCCCTATCCCTTCTGCTTCTCGGCCTGGCCGGCCCGGCGCTGGCCCAGCCGCGCGTCTCACCCGCGCCGCCGCCGCCCGCCGCCCAGCCCGCCAACCCCGCACAGGAGCTGGACCGCGCCTTCGCCGCCCTGCGCACCGCCCCGGATGCCGAGGGCGCGGCGCTGGTCGAACGCCGCCTGCTGCAATTGCTGGCGGCGCGCGCGACGCCCGCCGTGACGCTGCTGCTGGCACGCGGCCAGCGCAACATGATCGCGCGCCAGGCCGATGATGCGCTGGAGGATTTCGACGCCGCCCTGACCCTGGCGCCGGAGCTGCCGGATGCCTGGCTGGCCCGCGCCCAGGCCAACCACGCCGCCGGCGACAGCCAGGCGGCCGTGAACGACCTGCAACAGGCGCTGCGGCTGGAGCCGCGCTACTGGACCGCCTTGATGCTGCTGTCCCAGTGGCAGGAGGAACGGGGGGATTTCGCGGGCGCGCTGCGCAGCCAGGAGGCCGCGATGGTCATCTATCCGATGCTGAACGGCGGTGCCCAGCGCGTGCGGGAGTTACGGCGCCGCGCGCTGGGGGATGACGCCTAGGCCAGCAGCCGCAGCGCCTCGGGCAGCAGGGCCTTGTCGCCCAGCGCGATCACGTCGCCGGGCGAATCGAGCGTCAGCTCCCGCCCCTGCCAATCCGTCAGGCTGCCGCCGGCACCCTGGATGACCGGGCCCAGCGCCGCCCAGTCCCAGGGCTTCAGGGTCGATTCGGCCACCACGTCAATGGCGCCCAGCGCCAGCAGCCCGTAGCCATAGGCATCGCCGCCCCAGGTCACGCGCTTGCAGGCCGCGCGCAGCTTCTCGAATCGCGGCAGGTCGGCGGGGGTGAAGATCTCGGGTGAGGTGCAGCTCAGCTCGGCCTCGGCCAGGCGGCCGCAGGGGCGGCAGCCGGCGGTGCCGCCGAAGGGGCCGGTGAAGGTCGTGGGCTGGCCTGCCACGCCCAGCCAGCGTTCCCGCGTCGCGGGCTGGTCGATGATGCCCAGCACGGGGCGGCCCCGGTGCAGCAGGGAAATCAGCGTGGTGAACAGCGGCCGGCCGGTGATGAAGGCGCGGGTGCCGTCGATCGGGTCCAGCAGCCAGACCCATTCGGCATCGGCGCGGTCGGCGCCGAATTCCTCGCCCCAGATGCCGTGGTCGGGGAAACGCTTGCCCAGGAACTCGCGGATCGCGAGCTCCGCCCCGCGGTCGGCCGCGGTGACGGGCGATTCGTCCGACTTGCCCTCAACATCGAGGGGGCGGCGGAAGAAGGGAAGAATGACGCGCCCGGCAATGTCGGCGGCCTCGGTGGCCGCCGCCACGATCTCCGGGTTCGGCGTCATGCGATCAGGGCAGCGGCGCGGGGTTGGCGGCCAGGCTGCGCAGATAGGCGATCACGTCCGCGCGCTGCTCGATGTTGCGGATGCCGGCGAAGGCCATGCGGGTGCCGGGGATGGTGGCCGCCGGGTGCGCCAGGAAGTTGTTCAGCGCCTCATAATCCCACGGATGCCCGGCCTTGCCGCGCATCGCGGTGGAGTAGCTGAAGCCCTCATGCGCCGCGTGGTCGCGGTTCACGATGCCGTACAGGTTCGGGCCCACCGCGTTGCGGCCGCCGTCGGTGAAGGTGTGGCAGGAGCCGCACTGGCGCGTCACGATGGTGCGGCCGTTGTCCACATTGGCATTGGCCAGCAGCGGGCCGATCGGCGGCTCTGCCGGGGGCGCGGCCGGGGCGGCGGCACCGCCGCCGGCAGGGGCGGCGCCCTGGATGTGGATGGCCGTCTCATGCGGCTTGTTCGGGTGGACCAGCAATTCGCCCAGGAAGCCCGCGCCCATGAAAACCACGCCGGCCACCAGCGGCGCGGCGAAGATCTTGTTCATCTCCAGATTGGCCATCGGGACCCGTAACCTTCCTGTATCCTTGCCTCCGCGCGAAAACGTCCGCACGGCCCTCATGCCTTATTGCTGCACCAGCCCCCGGCTTGGCAAGGGGCGCAGGGGCTTCCTAAGACGCGCCGCACCATATAGGCGTGACAAAACGCCATCAACTCTCCCCGGGAAGGGCCAGGTCAGTTCCGTGAACCCGATCATCGTCATCCCCGCGCGCATGGGCAGCACCCGCCTGCCCGGCAAGCCTCTGGCCGACATCCACGGCGCGCCCATGATCGTGCATGTGCTGCGGCGCGCGCTGGAGGCCGGGATCGGCCCGGTGGCGGTCGCTGCCGGTGAGCCTGAGATCGTCGCCGCCGTGCAGGCCGCGGGCGGCACCGCCGTGCTGGTCGCCGATGACCTGCCCTCCGGCACCGACCGCGTGAAGCGCGCGGTGGATGCGCTGGACCCCGAGGGCCGGCACGACGTGGTGGTGAACCTGCAGGGCGACGCGCCGACCCTGGCGCCGGAACTGCTTTCGGCCGTGCTGCGCCCGCTGGCCGACCCGGCGGTGGATATCGGCAGCCTGGTCGCGCCCATCGCGGATGCGGCCGAGGCCGCGAAGGACAGTTACGTGAAATGCGCCTGCGTCTTCGCCGAAGGCGCCGAGGTGGCGCCCGCCCCCTATTTCAGCCGTGCCGCCGTGCCCTGGGGCGAAGGCCCGCTGTGGCACCATATCGGCGTCTACAGCTATCGCCGGGCGGCGCTGGAACGCTTCGTCACCCTGCCCGAAAGCCCGCTGGAACGGCGTGAGAAGCTGGAACAGCTGCGCGCGCTGGAAGCGGGCATGCGCATCGCCGTGGCGCGCGTGCCGCACGGCCCCTTCGGCGTCGATACGCCCGAGGACCTGGAACACGCCCGCACCCTGTTGAAAGCCTGAACGACATGCCCATCATCGCCTTCCAGGGCATGCCCGGTGCCTATTCGGACCTGGCCTGCCACCACGCCTATCCCGGCTGGACCACCCTGCCCTGCGCCAGCTTCGAGGCGGCGATCGAGGCGGTGCGCGACCACAAGGCGGACCTCGCGATGCTGCCGTGTGAGAACAACCTCGCGGGCCGCGTGCCCGACATCCACCGCCTGCTGCCCGAAAGCGGCCTGTTCGTGGTGGGCGAGCATTTCCAAAGCGTCGAGCACTGCCTGCTGGGCAACAAGGGCGCGACCATCGAGGGGCTGAAGCGCGCGCATTCCCACCCGATGGCCCTCGGCCAGGTGCTGAAGGTGCTGAAGGAGCTGAAGCTGCAGCCCGTCATCGAGGCCGACACCGCGGGCGCCGCCAAGCTGCTGGCCGAGCGCGGCGGGCTGGAGGACGCGGCGATCGCGAGCTCTCTGGCCGCCGAGACCTACGGGCTTGAGATCCTGCGCCGCAATGTCGAGGACGAGGCGGGCAACACCACCCGCTTCTATGTGATGTCGCGCGATGCGGCCCTGCCCAAGCCCGGCACGCCGCGCTGCGTCACCACCTTCGTGTTCCAGGTGCGCAGCATCCCGGCCGCGCTGTACAAGGCGCTGGGCGGCTTCGCGACCAATGGCGTGAACCTGACCAAGCTGGAATCCTACATGCTGGGCGGGCGCTTCACCGCCGTGCAGTTCCTGTGCGACGCCGACGGCCACCCCGAGGAACCCGCCATGGCCCGCGCGCTGGAGGAGCTGAAGTTCTTCTCCCATGAGCTGCGGGTGCTGGGCACCTACACGGCGCATCCCTACCGCATCGAAAACGTGGGGAACTGAGGCGCCGCCTCAACAGAACTGGCGATTTTCGCCGTTACGATCCTGCACTATCCGGCCTGTCGGCGGCACCTGGCCGCCGGCGGCTTCGGCCAACAAGGATCGGATCAATGACGGACATCGCCATCTGGAGCGACCGGGTCCTCAGGACCCTGCTGGTCGTGCTGTTCACCATCGCCGGCGCCATGAAGCTGACGGCGCACCCCTTCGAAATCCATGGCTTCGAGCATTTCGGCTACGCGCCCTGGTTCATGTACGCGATCGGCGTGCTGGAATTCGCCGGCGCCTTCGCCCTGCTGCACCGGCGCAGCCTGCAACCGGCGGCGGCGCTGATGGCCGCCATCCTGGTGGGGGCCGTGATCAGCCACCTGCGCGTGGGTGACCCGGTGCCGATGACCATCCCCGCCCTGGTGGCACTCGGCATGACGCTGTCGCTGATGCTGCTGCACCGCCGCCCCGGCGTGGGGCTGGCCGCCGCCTGAGGCTGGTCGCGGGGCGGGGGGCGATGTAGAGCAGCCCTTCCCTGCCCCTTACCGAGAGCGAACAGGCCATGGCGATCCTTCTGTCCACCAAACTGAATGCCATGGAAGCCTGGCGCGACGCGCTGCTGGCGCTGGACCCCACGCTGGACATCCGCCTGTTCCCCGAGGCCGGCAACCCCGAGGACATCGAGGCCGCCGTGTGCTGGACCGCGCATGACATGGGTGAGCTGCGGCGCTATCCGAACCTGAAGCTCATCGTCTCCATGGGTGCGGGCGTGGACCACCTGCTGCGCGCCCCGGGCCCGCCGCCGGGCATTCCGGTGGCCCGCCTGAAGGACGACATGCTGACCACCGCCATGGGCGAGTGGGTGCTGATGAACGTGCTGCGCTTCCACCGGCAGGACCTGGAATACCGCGCCCAGCAGGAAGCCCGCATGTGGAACGAGCTGCCGGCGCCCATGACCTCCGAACGGCGGGTGGGCTTCCTGGGGCTGGGGCAGCTGGGCGCGCATTCGGCGCAGCTGTGCCGCCACCTGGGCTTCCCCGTCATGGGCTGGACGCGCAACCCGCGTGAGGTCGAGGGCATCCGGTGCTTCCACGGCGATGCCGGGCTGCGCGACATGCTGGCCCAGACCGACATCCTGTGCTGCCTGCTGCCGCTGACGCCCGACACGCGCGGCGTGATCAACAAGGACACGCTGGGCCTGCTGCCCAAGGGGGCCTATGTGATCAACTCCGCCCGCGGCGGGCATGTGGTGGATGCGGACCTGCTGGCGGCGCTCGACAGCGGCCATGTCGCCGCCGCCGCGCTGGATGTGTTCGAGCCCGAGCCCCTGCCGGCCGACCACCCCTATTGGGGCCACCCCAAGGTGCTGGTGTGGCCGCATGCCAGCAGCATCACCATTCCGCGTAGCGCGGCCCCGCAGGTGGTCGAGAACCTGACGCGCCTGAAGGACGGCCGGCCGCTGATCAACCTGGTGGATTTCGCCGCGGGTTACTGATCCGCCTTCTCGACCAGCAGGAGGCCGTCGATCGCCTCCTGCCCCTCCCAGTCGATGGTGGTGTGTTCCAGCGTGCGCAGGCCCATGCGGTCCGCCACATGGCGCACCACGTCCAGGCTGCCGAAGTTCCGCCACAGCCGGTTCTGGTGATAGTGGCCGCCCGGATTTTCCAGGTTGTTGGAGACATGCAGCAGCGCCCGCCCGCCCGGGCGCAGCACGCGCGCCGTCTCCCGCAGGTAATCCAGCACGTCCAGCAGCTCGAAATGCAGCATGGCGTCATAGCTGAACAGGGCTGAATAGGCGCCGCTTTCCAACCCCGGCAGGTCGTTGCCGTTGTTCACCAGGTAATGCACGCGCGGGTCGGCACCGAAGCGCTCGCGGCAGGCGTCGATGTTGGTCTGCAGCACATCCACCAGCGTGATCTCGCCCACCCGCCCGATGCATTGCGCCGCGTGCCGGCCATGCCCGCAGGCCAGTTCGACCACGCGCGTCAGGTCCAGCATCTCGAACCAGCGGCGGAAGTGTGTCTCCTCGCCCCAGAAGGGGTCGAGCCAGTTTTCCGCCTGCTCGTAATACGGGGGCACCAGCCAGTCATTGGCGATGGCGCGGCGCATCTGGCTGGTCTTGTCGAGCATGGCCAGGGAATCGCACAACCTGGACGGGCATGTCATGTGGTAATCTCGCGGAAAGCGGCGGCTTGACCGGAACGCCCGGCCGCCGCAGAGGTGGCCGGTCCGGAGGAAAACCCATGTTCACCGCTCGCCGCGCCCTGTTTGCCGCCGTCTTTTCCGCCCCCTTGGCCGCCCCCGCCATTGCCCGCGCCCAGCGCGCCGGCAGCACCATCCGCCTGATCGTGCCCGCGCCGCCGGGCGGTTCCACCGACATCCTGGCCCGCGCCCTGGCCGAGGATGTGGGCCGCGCGCTCGACCTGCGCTTCGTGATCGACAACCGGGGCGGGGCCGGCGGCATCATCGGCACGCGCGCCGCGGCCGAGGCACCGGCGGACGGCACGACGCTGATCCTGGGCCATAACCAGACCCATGCCTCCAACCAGTGGCTGGCGCGCAACCTGCCCTATCATGTCATCAACAGCTTCGCGCCGATCGCGCGGCTGGCCTCCGTGCATCACGCCACCGTGGTGCCCGCCGGCCATGCGGCGCGCGACATGGCCGGGCTGGCGGCGATGGGCAAGAACGGCGGGCGGCTGGCCTATGCTTCCTCCCAGGCGGGCTCGGCGTCTCATGTGCTGGGCGAGACCTTCTCCCGCCGCGAGGGGCTGAACAGCACCCATGTACCCTATCGCGGGGCCGCCCCGGCCGCGCAGGACACGGTGGCGGGGCTCGTGGATTTCTATGTCTCGACCTGGCCCTCCGTCATGGCGCTGGTGCGCGACGGGCGGCTGCGGGCGCTGTCCATCGGCGGGCCCGCGCGGATGGCGGACTTCCCGGACGTGCCGACCACCGCCGAGGCCGGCGTGCCCTATATGGCCGTCGATGCGTGGTTCGGCATGTTCGCGCCGCACGGCACGCCGGAGGAGATGGTGAAGCGCTACTCCGACGCCTTCGTGGCGGCGATGCAGAGCCAGGAGAACATCCGTCGCGTGCAGGGCTTCGGGTTCAACCCGGCCACCTTGGGCGCCACGGAATTCGCGGCGTTCCAGCGCCAGGATGTGGAGCGCTGGCATGAGATGGCGACGCTGACGGGAATTACGCTGGAAGGGTGATTTGTTCTTTTTTACAAAAAAGAACCAAAAAATCTTTGTCAGTTAAGTGTGGTTATGGGGGTGAAGGCGCGCCTTCACCCTGAACTCGCAAAAGTCTTTTTGCTTCTTTTTCTACAGAAAAAGAAGATCACTCCGGCTTCAAATTCGCCAGCCGCACCACCTCGGCATAGGTCACGGTATCGCGCCGGATGCGCTCGGCCAGCTGCGCCGGGCCCTGGGCCATCACATCCAGCCCCATCCCTTCCAGCCGCGGCTTCAGCTCCGGCTTGCCGATCGCGCCGATAATGGCGGCCGACAGCGCTGCCTTCACCTCGGGGCGGCCGCCAGAGGGCATCACGACGCCATACCAGGTGTCGGAGACCAGCTGCGGGAAGCCCTGCTCCGCCATGGTGGGCAGGTTCGGCACCAGGCGGTGGCGCGTGGCCGACACGATGCCGAGCCCCACCAGGCGCCCGTCACGGATCGGGTCCAGCGCATCCGGCAGGTTGGCCAGGGTGTAGTTCACCCGGCCGGCCAGCAGGTCGGTCATCATGGGCGCCACGCCCCGATAGGGAACATGCTCGGCGTTCAGCCCGGCCAGCAGCTTCAGGTGCTCAAGGCCCATGTGCTGGCTGGTGCCCTGGCCGTTGCTGCCGAACACCACGCCCGCGCCCGGCGCCTTGGCCTTGGCCAGGAAGGAGGCGAAGTCGGTCGCGAAGGAGGGGTGGCAGACCAGCACATGCGGGGTTTCCACCAGCAGCGCCAGCGGGTCGAAATCGCGCTCCGCATCATAGGGGCGCGGCTGGTGCAGGGTCTGGTTCACGGTGAAGCTGTTGGCGACCATCACCACGGTCTGCCCATCGGGCGGCATGACCTTCACGGCCTGCACGGCGACCAGCGTGCCGGCGCCGGGGCGGTTTTCCACCACCACGGACTGGCCCAGCGTGGCGGCCACGCCCTCGGAGACCAGCCGCCCCACCAGATCGAAGCTGGAGCCGGGCGGGAAAGGCACGACATAGCGGACAGGCGCGGTCGGCCGCCAGGACTGGGCGAGCGCGGGCGTCGCGAGAAGCCCCGGCAGGGCCATCAGGGAGCGGCGGTACATGGGCAATCTCCTTCGGTTCGAAGCAAATTGCACCGGCGTAACCCGCGCGCCAGCCCCATTCGGGCCATGGCGGCCACCCGGCGCGCGGCGAATGCTCAGGCCGCGCGCACCCTGAGCAAGAGAAGGGCGCCCAGCCCCAGCAGACCCAGCACCACCGCCATGCCCGCCACCTGGCTGGCGAACAGCGTGGTGGCCAGCGCCAGCAGCGAAGGCCCGATGAAGCCGGTGACGCGCCCCGAGAGCGCGAACAGCCCGAACCACCCCGCCGCCTGGTCGGGCGGCGCCAGCCGCGCCATCAGCGTGCGGCTGGCCGCCTGGGCGGGGCCGAAGAAGATGCCCAAGCCCCCGCCCAGCACCCAGAACATCGTCCGGCTTTCGACCATCAGCAGCGCGATGCCGATCAGGATGATGGCGGCCAGGCTGGCCAGCACGGTGCGGCGGGAACCCAGCCGGTCCTCCAGCCAGCCGCCCGCGAAGGCGCCGGCGCCGGCCGTGACGTTCAGCAGGATGCCGAACAGCAGGATTTCCTCGACCTTCATGCCGAAGCGGCCGGCGGCATAGATGGCGCCGAAGGCGAACAGGGTGTTCAGCCCATCCGTGTAGAACAGCCGCGCCAGCAGGAAGCGCCCCAGCACCGGCTGGTGCGGCAGCTGCCGCAGCGTGTCGCGGATGCCGCGCAGCCCCTCACGGATGGCTTGCGAGACCGGCGGTTTCTCTCGCGGGTCCGGCACGGCCAGCAGCACCGGCCAGCCGAAGGCCAGGATCCAGGCGCCGACCAGCAGGGCGGTGGCGCGGACATGCTCGGCGGCGCCGCGGTCCAGGCCGAAGGGCGCGGGATCGGGCTTCAGCAGCACCACCAGGCTGACGCCCAGGCACAGCAGCCCGCCGATATAGCCGATGCCCCAGCCGATGCCGGAGATGCGGCCCATCTTCTCGGTGGGCGCCACGGTGGGCAGCATGGCGTTGTAGAAGACGGTGCCGAGCTCGAAGGACACCGTCGCGATGCCGATCAGCAGCAGCGCGGCCAGCGCGTCCTCCGCGCGCGGATGCACGAACCAGATGGCGGCGCTGGCCAGCGCGGTCAGCACGGTGAACAGCGCGAGCAGCGCCCGCCTGCGCCCGCCCGCATCGGCCACCGCGCCCAGGATGGGCGACAGGATGCCGATCGCCACCCCCGCCAGCGCCTGCATCCAGCCCCACATGGCCTGGCCCTCGACCGGGCTGGGGGCCACGGCGGAGGTGAAATAGGTGGCGATGACGAAGGTCGAGACGATGGTGGGAAAGGCACTGTTCGCGAAGTCGTAAAGGCACCAGGCCCAGGCTTTCGCAGGCATCGGCGCCCCCTTCGTTCATGGCTGAAGGGGCAGCTTATACGACGGGCGGCGGATGGCTATCGGTGGTTGGTTGATCTTCTTTTTTCCGTAGAAAAAGAAGCAAAAAGACTTTTGCGAATTTATGGGCGCACGAACCGCACATCCGCGCCGAATAATAATATCAAAAATTTTTTGGTTCTTTTTTATAAAAAAGAACAAAGGTCTGACCCCCGACCCAAGAAGAACCGGGGGCCGCACCAACACTACAGGATATAGCGCGACAGATCGGCCGACCCGGCCAAGGGGGCCACCTTCTCCCGCACCAGCCCGCCATCAACCTTCACCGTCTCACCCCCGCGGTCGGAGGCGGTGAAGCTGATCTCCTCCAGCAGCCGTTCCAGCACCGTGGACAGGCGGCGGGCGCCGATGTTCTCGACCCGCGCGTTGATGTCCGCGGCCAGATCCGCCACCGCATCCACCGCGTCCTCGGTCACGTCGAGCGTCACGCCCTCCGTGCCCATCAGCGCGATGTACTGCTTGACCAGCGAGTGTTCCGGGTCGGTCAGGATGCGGCGCAGATCCTCACGGCTCAGCGCCGTCAGCTCCACCCGGATCGGCAGGCGGCCCTGCAGTTCGGGCAGCAGGTCGGACGGCTTGGAGACATGGAAGGCACCGGCCGCGATGAACAGGATGAAGTCCGTCTTCACCGCGCCATGCTTGGTGTTGACCACCGTGCCCTCGATCAGCGGCAGCAGGTCGCGCTGCACGCCTTCGCGGGATACATCGCCGCCGCGCACCCCGCCCTCGCCGCCGCGCGCGATCTTGTCGATCTCGTCGATGAAGACGATGCCGTTGTTCTCGACATGGCGCACCGCGTCGCGGATCAGCTGATCCTCGTCCAGCAGCTTGTCGGCTTCCTCGCGCAGCAGGGCCTCACGCGCATGGGCCACCGTGACCTTGCGGGGCTTGGCACCCTTGCCGAACATCTTGGCCAGCTGTTCCTGCATGTTCTGCATGCCGGGCGGCATGCCCGGCATTTCCATCACGCCGATGGGCGCGGCGGCAGGCTCGGTCAGCGCGAGTTCGATCTCGCGGGTTTCGAGCTCGCCGGCGCGCAGCATGCGGCGGAACTTCATGCGGGTCTCGCCGGAGGCACCTTCGCCCACCAGCGCGGTCAGCAGGCGTTCCTCGGCGGCGAGCTCGGCCTTGGCCGCCACGCCCTTGCGGGCCTGTTCGCGCAGCTGGACGATCGCGACCTCCAGCAGGTCGCGGATGATGCCGTCCACATCGCGGCCGACATAGCCGACCTCGGTGAACTTCGTGGCCTCCACCTTCATGAAGGGGGCGTTGGCCAGCTTGGCCACGCGGCGGGCAATCTCCGTCTTGCCGCAGCCGGTCGGGCCGATCATCAGGATGTTCTTGGGCACCACCTCGGCCTGCACGGCCTCGGGCAGTTGCTGGCGGCGCCAGCGGTTGCGCAGGGCGATGGCCACGGCGCGCTTCGCGTCGGCCTGGCCCACGATGTAGCGATCCAGCTCGCTCACGATCTCACGCGGGGAGAGTTCCATCACAGCGTCTCCAGCACGAAATTGCCGTTGGTGTAGACGCAGATATCGGCCGCGATCTTCATCGAACGGCGGGCCACCTCCTCGGCGGAGATGCCCTCCACGGTCATCAGGCCCCTTGCGGCGGCCAGGGCGTAATTGCCGCCCGAACCGATGCCGATGATGCTGTCCTCGGGTTCCAGCACATCGCCATTGCCGGTCAGCAACAGGGAACGGTTGGCGTCGGCCACCGCCAGCAGCGCTTCAAGCCGCCGCAGGTAACGGTCCGTCCGCCAGTCCTTTGCCAGTTCGACGCAGGCGCGCTCGAGCTGGTCCGGGAAACGCTCAAGCTTGGCTTCGAGGCGTTCCAGAAGGGTGAAGGCATCGGCGGTGGCGCCGGCGAAACCCGCCAGAACCTTGCCGCCGGCGATACGCCGCACCTTGCGCGCGTTGTTCTTCACCACGGTAGCACCCATGGAGACCTGGCCATCGCCGGCCATGGCCACCTGTCCGTCCCGGCGCACGCAGAGAATGGTAGTGCCATGCCAGCCGAGCGGGTCGTGTGAGTTTGTCATGGGGGGCGATGTGGCGTGTTCGGTGCGGCGTTGCAACGCATGGGGGGTATGAAAGGGAGGCGGGCGTGGCAGCAGTCAGGGGCGCTGCCCCCGACACCCCCGGCAGGAGCCGAAAGGCCCCTGCACCCCAGCTTGTTTACTGGCAGAATGCCCTGGGGGCGTCTCAGGCCGGCTGCGGAGGGTAAGGCCAATGGAACCAATATTCCATGCCGACACGCATTTCGTCCCCGTCTCTCGACCAGTCGCGCTCGATCCGGCGTAGAATGCTGGATTTTTCCTGGTCTGGCCACGGCTTGCACTTTCCATCGGGAAGAAGATCGACTGCCAGGAAGCCACGATCGATCATCAAACCGATGAACTGCAGAGTTTTTTCCATTTGATTTTTCTCGGTAAAATCGGGAAAATAATCTCTCGCGCCATCTATTATGAGGTACAGTGCTATGTAATCTATCTCACCCTCCGCAATGAATTGATCCATGATATGATTTATATTTGACATTTTATACCTCCTAATCGAAAGAATGAATTTTTCTAACAGCTCTCATCCCAGGTATATTGATATCAACGGCCGTAGACCCGCTTGACGATGTAGGCCGATATCCTAATTCTGCTGCCGTCGGGCAGCAGGACAAGCCGGCCTGAATGTCCTGGCGGCGTGATTTCCACACCACCGCGACCGGCAGTGAGGCGCTCGAACATCGCTCGTGCAGCCTGATCGCCTCCGGGCAGGCTTCGAACGTGTGGCCGTGATCGAGGCCACACCGATCCGATAGGCCGTCCACCTGGAGCCACGATCTCTGCGGGTGATTCCGCAGGAGCGCTTTGCCGGGGCGCCAAAGGGGGTTAGGCAGGACGCGGGGATGTTGCACTTGATCCGCCACCTCCCCCGCCACCACCACCGCCCCTCAGGACGCCGCCACCTTCAAGCGGTTGGTTGATTGGCTCACCCGGTCGCTGCTGCCCGGGAATCGGCCGCTTCATCGCAAGCGAGAAGCCACCCGTATCGCCATGACCAGGGTTGCTGCGCTGATACGGACCCACATGCTCGGTCCGGCCTTCCCGCACGCGGGTATAGCCGCTGACGGATACCAGCGTGCTGGTGCGGGCTACATGACCTCTGGCGGCATTCGCCGCCGCGCTTCGGAAAGATCCCGCATCCGGCATGGGGACTGGTGTGAGGCCTGCCGCGGAATGATCTCCACGTCATGAGCCTATTTTCCTATATCAAAACACACTCAAAATCAAGAACAAACTAGGAACATGTGAGATCGCGTTACTGAAACTGCCGTCAGTGCCGATGATCAGGCAGCCAGGACCAGTGGGTCAGCGCCACGACGCTCGGGTCTGGCGCAGCGTTCCAGGCATGTCGAACGCGCGCCAGGATGGTCTGATGGTCCTGGTCCTGCCACGGGGTGCAGCCACCGGCCTCCGGCCCCAGATCGACGGCGAAGAACCCGTATTCCAACATCTGTTCGAGAAGGGACATCGCGTATTCGAACCTGTCGAAGCCAGGCGTTTTTCCCGCTTGCTGGTATGCCTCCGACAGGATGTCGGACAGGCTCACGTAATCAATCCTGCCCTCCGCGATCAGATCCTCAATGACATCCACCCTCGCGCCCACACCCATCCCTCTTCCGCACCTGTTCCCCCGCCCCAGCTAGTCCTATAGGTTTCCCATAACCAGCCAGCTTCAGGGGCCTTCCATGCCGCTTGACCAGCCCGCCCGTCCTCAGGGTTACGCCTTCAGCACCATGTTCCCGCTCGGCGAGGACACCACCAAATACCGCAAGCTGGACATCCAGGGCGTGTCCACCGTCGAGGTGGACGGCAAGACGATCCTGAAGATCAAGCCGGAAGTGCTGGAGAAGCTGGCCTTCGAGGCGTGCCACAACGTCTCTCACCTGCTGCGCCCCGCGCATCTGCAGCAGCTGTCCAACATCCTGAAGGACCCCGAGGCGAGCGCGAACGACCGCTTCGTGGCACTCGACCTGCTGAAGAACGCCAACATCGCCGCCGGCGGCGTGCTGCCCATGTGCCAGGACACCGGCACGGCGCTGGTGTTCGGCAAGAAGGGCCAGCGCGTCTGGGTCGAGGGTGACGAGGAGGAGGCGCTCAGCTGGGGCGTCGCCCGCACCTATACCGAGACGAACCTGCGCTATTCCATGATGGCGCCGCTGTCGATGTATGACGAGGTGAACACCGGCAACAACCTGCCGGTGCAGTTCGACCTGATGGCGAGCCCGGGCGAATACCACGCCGACGAGTTCTTCCTGCAATTCGTCCTGAAGGGCGGCGGCAGCGCCAACAAGACCTTCCTGTTCCAGCAGACCCGTGCGGTGCTGAACAAGGACAAGCTGCTGAAGTTCCTTGAGGAAAAGATCAAGACGCTCGGCACCAGCGCCTGCCCGCCCTATCACCTGGCCATCGTCATCGGCGGCACCAGCGCCGAGATGAACCTGAAGACGGTGAAGCTGGCCTCGACCAAGTATCTCGATGCGCTGCCGACCAGCGGCGACAAGTCCGGCCACGCCATCCGCGACCTGGAGCTGGAGGCCGAGGTGCACAAGCTGACCCAGAACCTGGGCATCGGCGCGCAGTTCGGCGGCAAGTATTTCTGCCATGACGTGCGGGTGATCCGCATGGCGCGCCACGGCGCCTCCCTGCCGATCGGCATCGGCGTGTCGTGCAGCGCGGACCGGCAGATCAAGGCCAAGATCACGCCGGAGGGCGTGTTCCTGGAGCAGCTGGAGACCGAGCCCGCGCATTACCTGCCCGAGCACACGGACGACATCCTGGGCGGGGAGGTCGTCAAGATCGACCTGAACCAGCCGATGGACGCCATCCGCGCCACGCTGAGCCAGTACCCGGTCAAGACCCGCGTGTCGCTGACCGGCACCATCGTCGTCGCCCGCGACATCGCCCATGCGAAGTTGCAGGAGCGCATCGACGCGGGCCAGGGCCTGCCGCAATACATCAAGGACCACCCGGTCTATTACGCCGGCCCCGCCAAGACGCCCGAGGGCATGCCGACCGGCAGCTTCGGCCCCACCACGGCCGGCCGCATGGACAGCTATGTCGAGGGTTTCCAGGCCGCCGGCGGGTCGCTCGTGATGCTGGCCAAGGGCAACCGCAGCAAGGCGGTGCGCAACGCCTGCCAGAAATACGGCGGCTTCTACCTGGGCAGCGTGGGCGGCCCCGCCGCCCGCCTGGCGCAGGACTGCATCAAGCATGTCGAGGTTCTGGAATACCCGGAGCTGGGCATGGAAGCGGTCTGGAAGATCCAGGTGGAGGATTTCCCGGCCTTCATCGTCGTGGATGACAAGGGCAACGATTTCTACGACGGTCTGGAGTAACAGACACCGAGGAACGCCATGCTTGCCCTGCGCCCGAACTGCGAATGCTGCGACCGGGACCTGCCGCCAGACAGCGACCAGGCCCTGATCTGCACCTTCGAATGCACCTGGTGCCGGGAATGCGGGGAAAAGCGCCTCGGCATGAAATGCCCCAATTGCCAGGGCAATCTGGTGGCGCGGCCCATCCGGCCCGCCGCCATGCTGGCGAAATTCCCCGCCAGCACTGAACGCAAGCACCGCCCGGAGAAATGCGCCTGATGACCCGTCGCCTCATCTCCTCCGGTTCCGTCTTCGAGGAAGAAATCGGCTATTCCCGCGCGGTGGTGGATGGAGACTACGTGTTCGTCTCCGGCACCACCGGCTACGACTATTCGACCATGACCATCGCGGATGACGTGGTCTCCCAGGCCGACCAGTGCTTCCGCAACATCGCGATGGCACTGGAACAGGCCGGCACCAGCCTGGACCATGTGGTGCGCGCCACCTTCATCGTGCCGCGGCGAGAGGACTGGCAACCCTGCTGGCCTGTCGTGAAGAAGTATTTCGGCACCGCCCGCCCGGCCTCCACCCTGATCCATGCCGGTTTGCAGACCGATGCGATGCGCATCGAAATCGAAGTCACCGCCCGCCTGACAAAGGACGCCTGAATGCGCTTTGCCGTCGATCGCCTGGATCACCTGGTCATCAATGTCCTGGATGTGGAGGTCTCTGCCTCCTGGTATCAGCGCGTGCTCGGGATGGAGCGCGAGGTGTTCGGCAAGGACAACCGCACCGCGCTGCGCTTCGGCGGGCAGAAGGTGAACCTGCGCCCGCATGATGCCTCGCCCGAGGCATGGCACAGCAGCACCAACACCCAGCCCGGCACGCAGGACCTGTGCTTCATCGTCACCGTGCAGTCGGCCGATGTGGTGGAGCATCTGAAGGAATGCGGCATCGCCATCGTCGAGGGGCCGGTGGTGAAGTTCGGCGCGCTGGGGCCGATGAACAGCGTCTATTGCCGCGACCCTGACGGGAACCTGATCGAGATCAGCACCTACGGCGACTAGCGGCGCCGAGGGGCGCCAGGGGGAAACACAAGAAAATGAACGCCATACAGAAGCCGCGGGGCCGGATGTTCTTCGCGAACCCGGGCCCCACCAACATCCCCGACAGCGTGATGCGCGCTGTCTCCCACGCCAGCATCGACTTCAACGATGCGGATTTCTTCGAGCTGTACGAGCGTTGCGTGGCGGGGCTGAAGCGCGTCCTGCGCACGAAGCAGCACCTGTTCTTCTACACCGCCTCGGGCCATGGCGCCTGGGAAGCCAGCATGGCCAACCTGTTCAACACCGGCGACACGCTGCTGGTGATCGAGACGGGGCATTTCTCCGAATCCTGGGCGAAGATGGGCAAGGCGCTGGGCCTGTGCATCGACACGCTGCCGGCGGACTGGCGCAAGGGCGCCGATTTCTGCGCCCTGCGCGCCAAGCTGGCGGGCGACACCGAGCACCGCATCAAGGCCGTCTGCGCCGTTCATAACGAGACCGCGGCGGGCACCATGCTGGACATCGGCGCGGTGCGCGCCGCCATGGACGCTGCCGGCCACCCGGCCCTGCTGCTGGCGGACACGATTTCCTCCCTCGCCTCCCTGCCCTTCGAGATGGATGCCTGGGGCGTGGATGTCGTGGTGGGCGGCAGCCAGAAGGGGCTGATGCTGCCCACCGGCTTCTCCTTCACCGGCGTCTCGGAGAAGGCGCTGGAGGCGCATAAGGGCTCTCGCATTCCCAAGCATTACTTCGACTGGTCGGAGATGCTGACCCGCCGCCACCGCAGCTTCATCGGCACGGTGCCGACCACGCTGTTCTATGGCCTGGCGGAATCCCTGCGCCTGCTGGAGGAAGAAGGGCTGGAGCAGGTCTGGGCGCGGCACACCCGGCTGGCGCGCGCCGTGCGGGCCGCCGTGAAGCACTGGTCGGGCAACGGGCCCAATAGCAATGTTGGCGGCCCCGAGCTGTACTGCCAGGACGATGCCCGTGCCAGCGACAGCGTGACCGCCATCCTGATGCCCGATGGCCATGACGCGGATGCCGTGCGCGCCACCTGCCGCAACCGCTTCAACGTCTCGCTGGGGGCCGGGCTGAACAAGCTGGCGGGCCGCGTGTTCCGCATCGGCCATCTGGGCGATTTGAATGAGCCGATGGTGCTGGGCACGCTGGCCAGCGTGGAAATGGCGTTGAAGCTGAACAACGTGCCGCACCGCCCGGGCGGCGTGGCCGCCGCGATGGAGGAACTGACCGCATGAAGCGCCGCCTGTTCCTGGGGGCGCTGGCCGCCCCTGTTGTCGCAAACGCCCAGCCCGCCGGCTGGCCGGACCGGCCGATCTCGCTGACCGTGCCCTTCCTGGCCGGCGGCAGCACCGACATCGCGGCGCGCATCATGGCGGAGCGCCTCTCGCCGCGCCTCGGCGCCAATGGCCGCGTCATCGTGGAAAACCGCGCGGGCGCCGGCGGCGCCGTGGGCAGCGAATGGGTGAAGAACCGCCCGGCCGACGGCTACACGCTGCTGCTGGGCACCGCTTCCTCCCACGCGAGCAACCCGGCCGCCCTGCCGCGCCAGACACCCTATGACCCCGTGGCCGATTTCACGCCCATCGCCATGGTCGGCGGGGGCCCGATGGTGCTGGTGGTGCCTGGCACATCGCGGTTCAGAACGGTGCGGGATCTGTTCGACTATGTGCGCGCCAATCCGGGCAAGGCCAGCTGGGCGACCTCGGGCGCGGGCGGCATCGGGCATCTGACCGGCGAGTACATGAAGATCGCGGCCGGCGGGCTGGTGGCCGAACATGTGCCCTATCGCGGCGGGTCCGCCGTGATGGAGGCGCTGGCCAAGGGCGAGGTGGAATACAGCCTGGAAGTGATGGCCAGCACGGCGAACCACCTGCGCGACGGGCTCTCGCGCGGGCTGGCCGTGACGTCCCTGCAGCGCCACCCGCTGTTCCCGGACATCCCGACCCTGGCGGAATCCGGCCTGCCGGGCTTCGAGGTCACGACCTGGAACGTGCTGCTGGGGCCGAAGGGCATGGACCCCGCGCTGGCGCGCCACATCAGCGCCCAGGCCAATGCGGTGCTGGCGGAGCCCGATGCCTCTCGCCGGATGCGCGACGCGGGCGTGGACCCCGCCGCGCCCACCACCCCCGACACCACCCGCGCCTTCCTGACCAGCGAACTCGAAAAGTTCCGCCGGATCGTGGACCAGGCCGGCATCCGGCTGGGGCGCGAATAATGGACATGGGGCTTTCCGGCCGCACGGTGCTGGTCACCGGCGGCTCCAAGGGCATCGGGCTGGCCTGCGCCGAGGCCTTCGCGGCCGAGGGTGCGGCCGTGATCCTGGCCGCGCGCGACCCGGCCGCCCTGGTCGAGGCGGCAGAGGGGCTGCGCGGGCGCTTCCAGGTCTCCGTCACCGCCGTCGCGGCCGACCTGTCCCGAGAGGATGACCGCCAGGCCCTGTTCGAGTCCCACCCCGATGTGGATGTGCTGGTGAACAATGCCGGCGCCATCCCCTCCGGCGGCATCGCGGACCTGACGCTGGAACGCTGGAAGGCCGCGTGGGACCTGAAGGTGTTCGGCTATATCCACCTGACCCAGCTGTTCCTGCCCCGCATGCAGGCGCGGCGGGACGGGGTGATCGTGAACGTCATCGGCATGGCGGGCCGGGCCAACAAGGCGGGCTATATCGCCGGCAGCGCGGGCAATGCGGCGCTGATCGCCTTCACCCAGGCGCTGGGCGCCGCCACGCCGGCCGACAATGTGCGCGTGGTGGGCATCAACCCCGCCGTGACCGCGACGGAGCGCATGGAACGCCAGGCCCGCTTCAACGCCGAAAAGGCGCTGGGCGACGCCGATCGCTGGCGTGAGACGCTGACGAAGCTGCCCTTCGGCCGCCCCATCGAAGCCGCCGAGATCGGGGAACTGGCCGTGTTCTGCGCCAGCCCGCGCGGGGGGTATCTGTCGGGCACGGTCATCGATGTGGATGGCGGGGGGATGTATCGGGGCTGACCCGGCCGGGCCAGCGCGGCGGCCGCACCGTGCAGTCCACCAGGCGGTCCAGCTCGTCCAGTTCCATGGCGTGGCTGCGGCCCCAGTCGCACAGCGCCATCAGCACGCCCTCCAGGCTGCGCCCCAGCGGCGTGGCGCTGTATTCCACGCGCGGCGGCACCTGGCGGAACACCTCCCGCCGCAGGATGCCGTGGGCCTCCAGCTCCCTCAGCTGCTGCACCAGCACCTTCTGGCTGATCTCGGGCATCAGGCGCCGCAGCTCCGACAGGCGCCTGGGCGCCTCCAGCAGATAGTAGATGACGATCGGCTTCCAGCGGCCGGCGATGAGCTTCAGCGTGCGCTCGGCCGGCAGGATCGGCAGCTTCTTGATCGGGTCGGCCATGGGAACCTCCGGGTGCGTATGGCACGAACTGGTTCGTAGAAGCGGGGCGGAGGTTACGGCCAGAACGGCGCCGAACAGCGCGAAAGCACCCCCGATGAAAGCCATCCGACTGACCCGCTTCGGCGAGCCCGAAGCCCTCGAACCGGTCGACATGCCCCTGCCCGTTCCCGGCGCGGGAGAGGCGTTGGTCCGCGTCAGGGCCTCCGGCGTCAATTTCGCCGATACGCTGATGCGGCGGGACCGCTACGCCGTCACCCCGCCGCTGCCCGCGATCCTAGGGAACGAGGTGGCCGGCACGATCGAGGCGCTGGGCCCGGGTGTCGAAGGGCTGGAGCCTGGCGCGCGCGTCGCAGCACCCATCTTCGCCACTGCCGCCGGCCTCGGCGGCTATGCCGAATATGCCGTCATGCCCGCGGATTATCTGGTGCCGCTGCCGGCGGCGCTGTCCTTCGAGCAGGCTGTAGCCGTCATGGTCCAGGGCCTGGCGGCGCTGCATCTGGTGCGCCGGGCGCCGCCCGCGGGAAAGCTGGTGCTGGTCAATGCGGCCGCGGGTGGCGTCGGCTCCCTTCTGGTGCAGTTGGCGAAGCATGCCGGGGCGCGGCTGGTCGCGGCGGCTGCCGGCGGGGAACGGAAGCTGGATTTCGCGCGTTCCATGGGGGCCGATGCCGGCGTGGATTACACCCGTCCCGGCTGGACGGAGGAGCTGGTGGCGGCGCTGGGCGGGCACCGGCCCGACATCATCTATGAATCCGCCGGCGGCGACGTGACCAGGGACAGCCTGCAACTGCTGGCACCCCTCGGGCAGATCGTCATCTACGGCGCGCTGAACATCCAGGATTTCGCGCTGGGCGTGCCGGAACTGCTGGGCCTGATCTTCAGGAACCAGTCGGTGACGGGCTTCGCCGTGGTGCCCCTGCTGGACGCGGCGGCGCTGAAGGCCGATCTCGGGACGCTGTTCGGCCTCGTCGCCGATGGCCGGCTGACGGTCACGATCGGTGGCCGCTTCCCGCTGGAACAGGCGGCGGAAGCCCACCGCCGGATGGAACGGCGCGATACGATCGGCAAGCTGGTGCTGCTGCCTTAGGGCCTGGGGACTCTCGGGATCAGAGCAGCGCCTCCATGTTCGTCCTCGCCACGCGCTCCCGCACGGCGGGGGTCAGCTGGCGCAGGACGTTCTGCACGCTGTCGTACTTCATCGTGTCGCTGGCCAGCGTGCGGTGGCTGGCATCGGTGCCGATGATGAAGCGCCCCGGCTGTTCCTCGATCAGCCGCAGCCATTCGGGCCACACCGCGATGCCGTCCCGCAGGATGGTATAGTCGGGTGAGCGCGGGTGGCGCGGCCAGGTGCGGGCGCTCAGCTCATAGGTCAGGTTGGGGTGCTGCCCCAGCAACCGCGCGGCCAGGAACAGCGGCGTATAGCCGCCATGGGCCCAGATGACCGGCACGTCGCGATAGGCCTCAATCAGCGCCTGCATCTCCCGCAGGCGCGTCACCTCGATATGCACCATCACCGGAACGCGGTGCCGCCGCGCGACCTCCATGATGCCGCGCATGGTGGGGCCCATCGGGTCGTAGTCGGTTTCGGGCAGGCCGGGCGAGGGGAAGTGGACCGCCGAGACCTCACCGATGCCCTTGAAGCGGCCGGTGGCCAGCAGGGCATCCAGCCCCGACGCCACGGCGGGGTCGTCCGCATCCCATTGCCGCCGGTCGGCCCGGCGCAGCGGAGAGACGCAGGCGAAGGGGATGAAGCGGTCCGGATGGCGGGTGGCGGCGGCCAGGATGGTGTCGTTGTCGCCGTTGCGGCCCCAGAACACCACCGCGCGGGTGGCGCCATGCCGCTGCATCAGCTCCAGCTGCATGGCCTCGTCATTCAGGTGGACATGGGCGTCGATGAAGGGCGTCAGCTCGCCCGGCGGCCGCTCGCCAGGGGCGGCGGCAGGGGCGGCGGCGCGGCGGCGGATGCGCTCCCCGCCCTCCTGCGCCAGGGCCGGCGGTGCGGCCAGCGCCGTGGCGGCCGCCAGCAGCGCCGCACGCCTGCCGCGAGCATACGAATGGTTCATGGCGCCTGACCCCCAATCTGCTGGACATGCGGCGTGGCGCCGCCCTATCCCATGGTCCAAAGACTAGGGAGGATACCATGGACGGAACAACCGTCGGGTACGACGCCGCGCGCGCGGCCTGGGCCGCCAACCCCGAGGGCTGGTGGATGGAATGCGCACGGGGCCTGGACTGGTCCAAGCCGCCGTCCCGCGCCTTCTTCGAGGGCCAGGGCGCCTATGGGCTGTGGTTCGCGGATGGCGAGCTGAACACCTGCTACAACGCGCTGGACCGGCATGTGGCACGCGGGCGCGGTGACCAGGCGGCCCTGTGCTATGACAGCCCCGTCACCGGCACCAGGCGCCGCATCACCTATGCCGAGCTGCTGTCCGAGGTGGAGCGCCTGGCGGGTGCGATGGCCGCGCGCGGCGTGGTGAAGGGCGACCGCGTCGTCATCTACATGCCCATGGTGCCCGAGGCCGCGATGGCCATGCTGGCCTGCGCGCGGCTGGGCGCCATCCATTCCGTGGTGTTCGGCGGCTTCGCCGCGCCCGAACTCGCCGCCCGCATCGACGATGCCGAGCCGCGCATGATCCTGGCCGCCAGCTGCGGCATCGAGCCGGGGCGCATCGTCGCCTACAAGCCGCTGCTGGATGCCGCGATCGACCTGGCGCGCCACAAGCCCGACCACTGCCTGATCCTGCAGCGCGACCAGCAGCCCGCCACCATGGTGCCGGGCCGCGATGTCGACTGGCGCGAGGCCGTGGCCGCCGCCGCCCCGCACCCCTGCGTGCCGGTGGAGGCGACGCACCCGCTGTATATCCTCTACACCTCCGGCACGACGGGTAAGCCCAAGGGCATCGTGCGCGAGAACGGCGGCCACGCGGTCGCGCTGCACGCCTCCATCGCCAACATGTACGGGCTGCACGCGGGTGATGTGATGTTCACCGCCAGCGATGTCGGCTGGGTGGTGGGGCATTGCTACATCGTCTACGGCCCGCTGATGGCCGGCCTGACCAGCGTGTTCTTCGAGGGCAAGCCCGTCGGCACGCCCGATGCCTCCACCTATTGGCGGATCTGCGAGGAATACGGGGTGAAGGTGATGTTCACCGCCCCCACCGCCATCCGCGCCATCAAGAAGGAGGACCCGGAGGGCAAGCTGGCCCGAAAGCACGACCTGTCGCGGCTGGAGGCGATGTTCCTGGCCGGCGAGCGCTGCGACCCCGACACGGTGGCCTGGGCCGAGCAGCTGCTGGGCCACCCCGTGATCGACCATTGGTGGCAGACCGAGACGGGCTGGCCCATCACCGGCGCCTTCCGCGGCCTGGGCATGTTCCCGCTGCGGCATGGCTCCGGCGGCAAGGCGGCGCCGGGCTTCCATGTGGTGGCGCTGGATGAGGGCGGACACGAGCTGCCGCGCGGCGCCATGGGCCAGCTGGCCCTGCGCCTGCCGCTGCCCCCGGGCGCGCTCAACACGCTGTGGCGCGCGCCGGACCGCTTCCACCAGAGCTACCTGGCGCATTTCCCCGGCTACTACGACACCTCCGACGCCGGGATGGTGGATGCCGACGGCTATGTCTGGGTCATGGGCCGCACGGATGATGTGATCAACGTGGCCGGCCACCGGCTTTCGACCGGCGAGATGGAGGAAGTTCTCTCCGGCCACCGGGATGTCGCGGAATGCGCCGTGATCGGGCGTTCGGACAGCCTGAAGGGCCAGGTGCCCATGGGGCTGGTGGTGCTGAAGGCGGGTGTGAACCGGCCGGAGGCGCTGGTGTGCAGCGAGCTCGTCTCCCGCGTTCGTGAACACATCGGGCCCGTCGCGGCGTTTAGAGAGGTTCACATCGTGAACCGCCTGCCCAAGACCCGCAGCGGCAAGATCCTGCGCGCCACCCTGCGCAAGATGGCCGATGGGGAGGACTTCCCGGTACCGGCGACCATCGACGACCCCGCGATCCTGGACGAGATCGCGGAGAAGCTGAGAGGCGGGGACTGATGCTGCGACGCGCGCTGTTCGGGCTGCTGGCCCTTCCTTCCGTCGCCCAGGCGCAGAAGGTGGAAAGCCTGGACCCGCAAAGCACCGACCGGCGCGCGCTGACGGAGCTGCTGGAACCCCTGTTCCGCAACGCGACCTATGGCCCGGTGCAGCTTCGGGTGCGCCTGATGCGGCGGTCGGGTGACCTGGCCTATGCAAGGGTGCGGGCGCGCCGCCCGGGCGGGCGGCCCATCCTGTGGGAGAACACGGATTTCCGGGGCCGCGTGACGGAACCGGAGGCCGATTGCCATGTGCTGCTGGGTTGGCGCGATGGCGGGTGGCAGGTGCTGGAAGTGATCGCGGGCGCGCCGCATGCGCCGGATATCGACTGGCGGGAGAGGTTCGGGCTGCCGGAAGGGTTGGTATAGTTTCGGGGGGGCGCCCTTCCAAGGCGACGCCCCTCTAAACTCGAAAAGTCTTTTTGCTTCTTTTTCTTCAGAAAAAGAAGAATACCCTCAAGTCCCCGCCTTCTCCAACGCCTCCATCACATGCAGCGAGTAGGTCAGCGCCGCCCCTGCATTCAGCGCGATGGCCACCCCCAGCGCCTCCGCCACTTCTTCCTTCGTCGCGCCTGCGGCCCGCGCCTTGCGCGCATGGGCGTCGATGCAGCCCTGGCAGCGGGTGGTGACGGCCACGGCCAGCGCGATCATCTCGCGCGTCTTGG
This sequence comes from Rhodovarius crocodyli, assembly GCF_004005855.1. Taxonomy (GTDB): domain Bacteria; phylum Pseudomonadota; class Alphaproteobacteria; order Acetobacterales; family Acetobacteraceae; genus Rhodovarius; species Rhodovarius crocodyli. The sequence continues at coordinate 122,371 of NZ_SACL01000003.1, read as the reverse complement.
CATCCAGGTGCTGGGTGGTGCTGGCGCCGCGCGACAGGGCCTGGAAGCCCTTCATCGCCTCAGGAGCCGCGGCCGCGAACACCTTGCCCTGTTCGCGCAGGGCGGCGTTGTACTCGTTCCAATCCTCGATCTGGGCCGTCATCGTTTCTCTCCTTCAGACATGAAAAAGGCACCGGGGCCAGGGGCCACGGTGCCTTGATGGGTACGCGCCAGGTCAGTCGGCGGTCTCGGGGGTCTTTTCCGCCTCACCGTCGCCCTCGCCTTCCGGCTTGGGCAGGGCGGCGACCGGCGGCTCGATGAACTCGAAGGACAGCTCGCCGTCCTTCAGCCCCACCTTCACCGCACCACCCTTCACCAGCTTGCCGAACAGCAGTTCCTCGGCCAGCGGCTTCTTGACGTATTCCTGGATGACGCGGGCCAGCGGGCGCGCGCCATACAGCGGGTCATAGCCCTTCTCGGCCAGCCATTCCTTCGCCGCCGAGGACAGCTCGATGGTGACGTTGCGATCCGCGAGCTGGGCTTCCAGCTGCATCACGAACTTCTCCACCACATTGCCCACGATCTCCGGCGTCAGCCCGCCGAAGGGAATGACGGCATCCAGGCGGTTGCGGAACTCGGGGGTGAACATGCGCTTCACCGCCTCCTCGTCCTCGCCCTGGCGCGTCTCACGCCCGAAGCCGAGCGCCGGCTTGGCCATGTCGGACGCGCCCGCATTCGTGGTCATGATCAGGATCACGTTGCGGAAGTCGACGGTCTTGCCGTTGTGGTCCGTCAGCTTACCGTGGTCCATCACCTGCAGCAGGATGGCGTAGAGGTCCGGGTGGGCCTTCTCGATCTCATCCAGCAGCAGCACGCAATGCGGGTGCTGGTCCACGCCGTCGGTCAGCAGGCCGCCCTGGTCGAAGCCCACATAGCCCGGGGGCGCGCCGATCAGGCGGGAGACGCTGTGCCGCTCCATGTACTCCGACATGTCGAAGCGCAGGATCTCGATGCCCAGCGTCTTGGCCAGCTGCCGCGCGACCTCGGTCTTGCCGACGCCGGTGGGGCCGCTGAACAGGTAGTTGCCGATCGGCTTCTCCGGGTCCCGCAGGCCAGCACGGGACAGCTTGATCGCGGCCGAGAGCGCCGTGATCGCGCGGTCCTGGCCGAACACCATGGACTTCAGGTCGCGCTCCAGGTTCTTCAGCGCCTCCTTGTCGTCGGTGCTGACGGATTTGGGCGGGATGCGCGCGATCTTGGCGACCGTGTCCTCCACATCCTTCAGCGTGACCGTCTTGCGGCGCTTGTTCTCGGGCAGCAGCATCCGGGAAGCACCCACCTCGTCGATCACGTCGATCGCCTTGTCGGGCAGCTTGCGGTCATGGATGTACTTGGCCGAGAGCTCCACCGCGGCGCGGATGGCTTCGGGCGTGTAGCGGACCTTGTGGTGCTTCTCGTAGTTGGTCTTGAGGCCGGTGAGGATCTTCACCGTGTCCTCGATGGTCGGCTCGTTCACGTCGATCTTCTGGAAGCGCCGCACCAGGGCGCGGTCCTTCTCGAAGTGCTGGCGGTATTCCTTGTAGGTGGTCGACCCGATGCAGCGCAGCGTGCCCTGGGCAAGCGCGGGCTTCAGCAGGTTGGACGCATCCATGGCGCCGCCGCTGGTCGCACCCGCGCCGATCACGGTGTGGATCTCGTCGATGAACAGCACGGCGCCGGGGTGGTTCTCCAGCTCCGTCACCACGGCCTTCAGCCGCTCCTCGAAGTCACCGCGATAGCGCGTGCCGGCCAGCAGGCTGCCCATGTCGAGCGAGAAAATCGTCGACTTCAGCAGCACCTCGGGCACGTCGCCCTCGACGATGCGCTTGGCCAGGCCCTCGGCGATCGCGGTCTTGCCCACGCCGGGGTCGCCCACATACAGCGGGTTGTTCTTGGTGCGGCGGCACAGGATCTGGATGGTGCGCTCGATTTCCGAGTCGCGGCCGATCAGCGGGTCGATCTTGCCCGACTGCGCCTTCTTGTTGAGGTTGACGCAGTAGGTGGACAGCGCGTCCTGGCCGCCCTGCTTGCCGCGCGGCTTCTCCTCACGCGATTCGCCCTCGCCTTCCTCACGCGGGCCGCCATTGCTGGCGGTCGGCGGGGTCGAGCCCTGGACGTTGCGCGGCACGGAGCGGCCGGGCGCCTTGGCGATGCCGTGGCTGATGAAGTTCACGGCATCCAGGCGCGTCATGTCCTGCAGCTGCAGGAAATACACGGCATGGGACTCGCGCTCGCTGAACAGGGCAACGAGGACATTGGCGCCCGTCACCTCGTCGCGGCCCGAGGACTGCACATGGATGGCGGCACGCTGCACGACGCGCTGGAAGCCGGCGGTCGGCTTCGGGTCGCCCGCGCGCTCGGTCACGAGGCCGGCCAGGTCCTTGTCGAGAAATTCGGTCAGGTCGCGCTTCAGCTTGTCGACGTCCACGCCGCATGCCTTGAGCACGGTCACCGCCTCGGCGTCGTCGCCGAGGGCGAGCAGAAGGTGTTCTAGGGTCGCGTATTCGTGCCGGCGATCGTTCGCCAGACCGAGGGCGCGGTGGAGCGTCTGTTCAAGGTTACGAGACAGCATGGTCAACGCTCCTTTTCATCTCGGGGTATAAACCCCGTATCCGGGACTCAGTTGGTGTCTCTCCCGGCTTCCGTCAAAATCTTGAAAAATGCCTGCACGGAACGGGTCACTCTTTTTCGATCGTGCACTGCAGAGGATGCTGGTTCTGGCGCGCCAGGTCCATCACTTGTGTCACCTTCGTTTCGGCAACCTCATAGGTGAAGACCCCGCATACCCCCACGCCGCGGCGATGGACGTGCAGCATGATGCGCGTCGCCTCGTCCCGGTTCTTCTGGAAGAAGCGTTCCAGGACGTGCACGACGAACTCCATGGGCGTGTAGTCGTCGTTCAGCATCAGCACCTTGTACATGGCCGGCTTCTTGGTCTTCGGCCGCGGCTTGGTGACGACCGAGGTATTCGGCCCGCCCGGCGCCCCGCCGCCGTTCTGATCCTTGTCGTCGCTCATCCGTGTCATGCCCATTACGCTATCATGCCCAAAAAGCCCGGCCAGATGCCAAAACCGCGAATCCGGCCGGGATGCCCCGGCGAAGTTCGCTGCTGCGGCATGGTGAGAATATCGGTTCTGCGTGCCCAGAGTGAAGGGTGTCGCGCACCGACGGTATAAGTTTGGTGTAACGGCGCGTTTCCGCCGCCACAAAAAAGCCCGGCCAGCGGAGATTCCGCCAGCCGGGCCCGGGTTCAGCCTGGGAGGAGAGGAGGCTGAAATTACGCGGCGACCGGCTTCGCGAACTTCTCGACCGCCAGGGTGAAGCGGGCGGAGATCGGGGCGAAGCTGCCCTCGGCGAGCTTCACGGAGGCCTCATGCAGGGCCTTCATGTCGGCGACCGACTTCTCGAAGGCGGTGCGGAACAGCGTGGTCTGCAGCTCCGTCACGTCCTTCAGGGACTTCGCGGCGGACATCGCCTTCACGCCCTCGATCGTCTGCTCGGACAGGGACTGCGCGGAGGCGATCGCCTGGCGGGACAGGTCCTGCATGCCGGTGAAGTAGAACTGGGCGGCCTGGGTCATCGCCTCGACGTTGCCGCGGCTGAACTCGACGGCGTCCTCGCCGGCCTTCACGAACTGGGCGGCGGCCTTCTGGGCCTCCTCGACGCCCTTCTCCATCGCGGCGCGGGCCTGGGCCGTGCCGTCGGCGAAGAACTTCTGGGCCTGGGCGCTGCTGTCGCTGACCATCTTGGTCACGTCGGCGGCGGTGGGGGCGGTCATCGGGACCGCGGCGATCTTCTTGGTGGTGGCGCTCATCTCGGGCTCCTGCCCGGAGTGCCCGGGCTGCGTGGGGTTTGAGGGGCAGAGGAAAGGCCCCGGGAAGGCACAGTCACATCATGCTACGACATGATGCGCCGCATAGTAGCTACTCTCGGCGATCTGTCGCAAGCTTTTTTGTGCGCTGCAACATGTCCGCCATGTAGGAGCCGCCCATACCGAATGCAAGCTCTTTTTTGTGCGTTGCACAAAAACCGTTTACATCACGCAATGTCGTAGATTTCCTCAACAAGCACTTGATATCGCCACAGAAAAATTTGGAAACATGAGGTGGACAGCGACACCCCCATGCCGCTACCCTGCGGGTGTCACATATCGCGGGGGTGGTATGCGGCCTCTCCGGGCGCCTGGGCGGCGCCGGGGCGATGTTCAGGGGGTGGCGCAGCCGGCCGGCTGCCGCCAGGGTTGGGGAAGAATGGAATGACGGCAACGCGCATGGCGGCTCTCGCACGCGGCGGGCTCGCCCGTTGGGCTTCCGGTTTGATGGCGGTGTGCACGCTGGCCACCGGGCTGGTCGCGGCCCGCGCGGCCCAGGCAGGCATCGAGAACCGGCTGAATTATTCCTCCATCGTTCTGGATGCCCGCGGCAACGCCATCACCTCCGCGAACCCGGACGAGCCCCGCTTCCCGGCCAGCCTGACCAAGATGATGACGCTGTACATGCTGTTCGAGGCGATGCGCGACGGCCGCGTCCCGGCCGGCACGCGCGTCCCGATGTCCGCCGAGGCCGCCTCGCGCCCGCCCTCCAAGCTGGGCGTGCCGGCCGGCTACTCGCTGGAGCTGGAGGACGCCATCCTCGCCGTCGTCACGCGTTCCGCCAATGACGTCGCGACCGCGATCGGTGAGCTGCTGGGCGGCAGCGAGGAACGCTTCGCCCAGATGATGACGAACCGCGCGCGCAGCATGGGCATGACGCGCACGACCTTCCGCAATGCCTCCGGCCTGCCGGACCCCGAGCAGACCACCACGGCGCGCGACATGGCGACGCTGGGCCGCCGCCTGATGGCGGATTTCCCGACGCAGTACCGCTATTTCGCCACCACGCATTTCCGCTGGAACAACCGGCCGATCCACAACCACAACCACATGCTGTCCAGCTATGACGGCGTGGACGGCATCAAGACCGGCTACACCCGCCTCAGCGGCTTCAACATCGTGACCTCGGCCCAGCGCGACGGCGTGCGGCTGGTGGGCGTGGTGATGGGTGGCGGCAGCTGGATCGAGCGCGACCGCCACATGGCGGAACTGCTGGACGATGGCTTCACCCGCTCCGGCGTCGCGCGCCGGCCCAACAGCTATGACGCGCTGGCCACCAATCGCGGCAACATGCGCCCGGCGGAGCCCCCGGCCCGCCCGGTGGCGCATGCCGCGGCCCGCACCGGCCGCGCGCCGCAGCGCGTGGTGGCCCAAGGGAGCGCCCAGGGGAGCGCCCAGGGTAGCGCCGCCGCCACGCGCGCCGGCCGCCATGCCGCACCCGCCCGGCACACGCTGGCGCGCTCTGCCCCGGTTCGCCCGGTGCCCGCCGCCCGCGCGGTGCGTGAGGCCTCGACCCGCCCGGCAGCCCGCCCGCGGCCGGCCGTCGCCAGCTCGCCGCGCGCCCAGCCCGTGCGGCCCCGCACGGTGGAAATGCGCCCGGCCGTGCCGGCGCAGCCCGCCCGCCCGATCCGCCGCACGGCGGTCGATACCGCAGGCCGCGAGGGCTAGGGCAGCGTCACCAGGGTTTCGACCCAACCCGCCCTACCCCGTGCCACTAGCACCGGGCAGGGCGATACCTGGCCATAGGCCAGGCTTTCCCAGCCCGCTTCCAGCGTGACGGATACCGGCGCATCGGCCGTCACGGCGATGCGCCCCAGACTGCTTTCCACCCCCTGCCCGACCAGGCGCCATTCACCTGGCGCCAGCCGCCAGCGCAGCGCGGCCGAGGCGAAGGGGCCTTCCAGCTCATCCCGCACCCGCCATTCCCGCCCCCGCGCCGCCACCGCGCGCCGGTGCAGGTTGCCGGCGTAATCCCGCACCCAGCCCTCTCCGCCCCGCGCCCAGCGCGCGTGCAGGAAGCGCGAGACGCGCGGCATCTGGTCGTGCCCGTCGAACTCCACCGTGTTGTGGGCGGCGGTGGAGGGGAAATAGTCCAGCCACCACGCATCGGCGGGCGCGGGGTTGTAGGCGCCGGTCCCGCCGTCGCGCAGCAGGTTCAGCGGGCCGTCCCACAGGTCCAGATGCAGCAGATCCGCATGGCCGGGGCGAAAGCGCAGCGGCCCCTGGCGCATCACCGCGCGCGCCTGCCCCGACGCCCAGCCGCGATAACCGGCCGACTGCCATTCGGCATTGGTCGAAGGCGCGCCGAACAGGGCGGCGGCGCGCCCCAGGCTGCCGCGCGCGTCCTCCGGCTGGCCGTCGAAGGCCGAGCCGTCCTGGTGGCCGATACGCGGCAGGGCGCCCGTCTCGGGGCAGGCCAGCTGCGCCAGGACACGCGCCGCCGCCGCTGCCCGTTCCAGCGTGACGGGCGCGGCGGGCGGGCCGCCGCGTTGCCGGCGCAGCGCCTCCACGGCGGTCAGCACATCCAGCATCAGCCGGTGATAGGCGGGGCTCGGCTGGGCGAAGCCGCCATCGGGGCCCACCAGCCGGGCCACCGAACGGTCCAGCGCGCGGGACGCCCGGCGCGCATCCCCGCCCAGCAGCAACCGGCAGGCCAGCAGCCCCGCCGCCTCGCTGATCGGGTGGTTGTTGTCCTGCGCCAGGGCATAGGCGGGGTTGGCCGCGATGCGTCGGGCATGGGCGGCCACCACCTCGCGCGCCCAAGCCGGCAGCTCGGGCGGCAGCAGGGGCGCCAGGTGCAGCACGCGCAGCGCCGCCTCCTGCCCGCACAACCAGTTGGGGCCCTGGAAAGGCGGGTTCTCGGCCATCCAGCCACGGCAGAAGGCCTCAGGGGCCGGGGGCAGAACGGTCCAGCGATTCGCCTCCCACAGCGGTCGGATATCGGCGCCGCCGAGGGGGTTCGCGAGGCTCACCCCCAGCCGCCGCCCGGCCAGCCAATGGCCGGGCCCCTTGCCCCACAGCCCCAACCCTACATTGCGAAAGCCCAGCCGCCACGCGGCATCGGCCATAAGCAGCCGATTTCCTCTCTTTAAGGTTGTGGCGCTGGGAGTCTTCACCACCCTGAGATAACATCTGCCGCGTGATGAGGCAGGCATGTCGTCTAATTTTATCCAGCGCGCTGATTCCCGGGATGATTCTCGGGCCTGCATACGCGCAGCAGCCCGGCGGGGCGCTGTTGTCGGCGCCCAGCCTGCCGGGGACCGTGCCGGGCCTGCCGCCGGCGCTGCCGGGCGGGGCGGCCATTCCCAGCCTGCCGGGCGGCGCGCAGCAGGACATTCTGCAGCGCCTGCTGGATGCCGGGGCCGTGGCGCCGGGCGGCACGCCGGGCCAGCCTCAGCCTTCGCCGATGACGCCGCCCGCGGCCGCCCTGGCGCCGCAACCGCCCGTCGCCCGGCCTGCCCAGCCCGACGAACCGCTCTCCCCGGCTGAGGCGTTTTTCGCGGCGCGCCTGCCCGTCACGCCGCCGCTGCGGCAGTTCGGCTATGACAGTTTCCGCAGCACCATCCCTGGCGCCACCACCGGCGTCGGCTTCGGCGCGGTGCCCGAGGATTACGTGCTGGGCCGCGACGATGAGGTGGTGCTGAACTTCCGTGGCCGCGCCCGGCACAGCGTCTCGGCGCGGGTGAACCGCGAGGGGCAGCTGATCCTGCCCGACATGCAGCCCGTGCCCGCCGCCGGCCGCACCCTGCGCGACGTGCGCGACGACCTGAGCGCCCGCACCGCGCGCGATTTTCCGGGCAGCGAGGTCTTTGTCTCCATCGGGCAGCTGCGCCAGGTCGCGGTCTTCGTGGGCGGTGAGGTGGCACGGCCGGGCATGGTGGTGCTCTCGCCGCTCGCCACCGTGCTGGACGCGCTGATGAGCGCGGGCGGCCCGCGCCGCACGGGGTCCCTGCGCGCCATCCGCGTCGGCAACCGCAGCGTGGACCTGTACCCGGTCATCGCGGGCGAAGGCGGCCCGCAGCCCGACCTGCGCATCCTGGAAGGCGAGCGCATCCTGGTGCCGCCGGTGGGCGCGCTGGTGGCCATCGGCGGCGAGGTGTCGCGCCCCGGCATCTATGAACTGCCCGCCCGCGCGGCCACCCAGCCGCTCAACACCATGCTGTCCCTGGCCGGCGAGGCGCTGCGCCCCAGCGGCAACCGCTTCCTGCTGGAGACCACCGATTCCGAGGGCCGCCGCAGCTTCCGCGAGATGGCGGCCCGCGACGCGCTGCGCCGGGGCGATGCGCTGATGGTGCAGCCGGGCGTCGATGCCCAGGCGGGCGGCCTGCGCCTGTCGGGCCATGTCGGCACGCCGCTGACCCGCGCCTCGGCCGGGCGCGGGGCCAGCCTGCGCGGGCTGATCAGCGACCCGCGCATGGTCCGCCCCGACCCCTATATCCGCATGGGGCTGATCTGGCGGGCGGAGGCGCGCACCCGCGTGCGCCGGCTGATGCCCTTCGACCTGGGGCGGCTGCTCGCCGGCGGGCCGGATGTGCGGCTGCAGGAAGGCGATGAGGTCATTCTGCTCGGCCTGTCGGATGTGCAGTGGCTGGCCAGCCCCGCCGTGCAGCGCGCCCTGCGCGGCGAGGGGGTGGCCACTGCTTCCCCCGCTGGTGCCCCCACGGGTACCCCCGCTGGTGCCCCCCTTGGCGCGCCCGCGCCCGCCGCCGCACCCATGGACGGCGAGTGCCCGGCCCTGACGCAGCTGGTCGTCGCCGCCCGCAGCGCGCCGCAGCGCTTCGCCCATGCGCGCGCGGCGGGCTTCCCTGATTACGGCACCACCCCCTGCCCGCAGATCTTCATCGACTACCCGAACCTGCTGGCCTTCCTGCTGGACCAGTCCGTGCTGCTGCTGGGCGAGGTACGCCTGCCCGGCCTGTACCCGGTGATGGACGGCACCAGCATGGAGGCGGTGCTGGAGGCCGCGGGCCAGGTGACCGACACCGCCGACCTCGCCTCGATCGAGCTGTCGCGGGAGCCCGCGGAACAGACCGGCTCCATCCCGCTCAACCGCACCACGCTGGACCTCGTCAGCCGCAACTTCGCCGCCGTCAGGCTCTCCCCGCGCGACGCGCTGCGCATTCCGCGCGGCTTCACGGACCGCGAGGTGGGCCCCGTGACGGTGATGGGCGAATTCCTGCGCCCCGGCGTGTACGACATCCGGCGTGGGGAGCGCCTGTCGGAACTGATCGCCCGCGCGGGCGGCCTCACGCCCCAGGCATACCCCTATGGCGCGATCCTGACGCGCGAAAGCGTGCGCCAGCGCCAGCAGGACGGCTTCGACCGCACGGCGCGGGAGCTGGAACAGGGGCTGATGCAGGTGGCCGCCGGCCAGGCGGTGGCGGGCACGCGCGCCGGCACCAGCGACATCGGCGGCGCGATCTCGGCAGGGCGTGAGATGGCGACCGCCCTGCGCCAGGCCCGCGCGGCGGGGCGCCTGGTCGTGGAGGCCAACCCCGTGGTGCTGGCCGGGCGCCCGGAGCTGGACGTCCTGCTGGAACCCGGCGACCTGATCGTGATGCCCAAGCGCCCCAATGAGGTGACGGTGGTGGGCAGCGTGCTGAATCCGGGCAGCCTGCAATTCACCACCGGCTGGCGGGCGGAACGCTATGTGCGCGCCGCCGGCGGGCCGCAGCGCTTCGCCGATGCCTCCCGCGCCTTCATCGTGCTGCCGAACGGGACATCGGTGCCGGCGGGGCTCGGCGCCTGGCAGGCGGGTGGGCCGCCGGTGCCGCCGGGTTCCGTGCTGGTGGTCCCGCAGGACCCCTCGCCCTACGAGAATTGGGGCATCCTGCGCGACCTGACGAGCGTGTTCGGGCAGGTGGCGATCTCGGCGGCCGCGCTGGCCGTGATCTCAAGGCAAGGCAGGTGAAGCTGAGGGCCCTTGCCCTCCTTCTGCTGCTGGCCGCACCGGCCCGGGCCGCCGAGGAGATCGAACCCACCGGATCGAATTTCGGCGGCATGGGGCTGATAGAGATGCGCAACGCCCGCATGCGCGGCGACGGCGTGATCGAGACCGGCATGTCGCTGCGGCGGCAGCGCAATTTCTGGTTCCTGAACTGGCAGGCCCTGCCCTTCCTGGAGGCCACCTTCCGCGTCACGGACAGGCTGAACGGCACGCTGGGGCGCGGGCGCAGCACCGACCGCTCCTTCGACCTGCGCGCCCGGCTCTGGACCGAGAATGACTGGCGCCCGGCCCTGGCCGTGGGCGTGCAGGACGTGATCGGCACCGGCATCTATGCCGGCGAGTATATCGTGGGGTCCAAGCGGTTCTGGGGGGTGGATGTCAGCCTGGGCATGGGCTGGGGGCGGCTGGCGACCGGCAGCGATATCGACAACCCGCTCGGCGTCGGGCTGTCGGCCATGCGCACCCGCCCCCGCAATGTCGGCGAGGGCGGCGTGCCCAATCTGCGCAGCCTGTTCCGGGGGCCCCGCGCCGGCATCTTCGGCGGCATCGAGTGGAATGTGCCGGCCATCGGCACGCCGCTGGGGGAGCTCTCCGGCCTCAGCGTGAAGGTCGAGTATTCCGCCGACGCGCTGCGTGACGAGCGCGGGGGCTATCCGGCGCGCAGCAGCGGGTTGCTGGGCCGGGCGGCGTCGCGCGTGAACGCGGGCGTGCAGTGGCGCAACGAGCACTTCGACATCGGCGCCAGCTTCGTGAACGGGACCGACTTCCTGGCCCGCGCCAGCATCCGGCTGGACCCGCATGACCCGCCCCGCCTGCTGGATCGCGCCCCGCCCGCCATGGCGCCGCGCCCCGCACCGGTCGAAGGCTTCTCCAACGAAAGCGTCGCCGCCGGCCTGTTTCCCGCCCTTCGCCGCGCGGGGTTCGAGCCGCTGGCGCTGGACATCAGGGGCGAGGAAGCCGTGATCACCCTGGGCGGCGGGCGATACCGCACCCTGGCCCAGGTGGCCGGACGCGTGGCCCGCGCCGCGCAACCGCATCTGCCGGGCCAGGTGGAGCGCCTGCAGCTGATATGGGAGCAGAACGGCGCCGTGGTCGGCCGGCTGCGGGTGATGCGCGAGGGCATGGAGGGGCTGGCGCGCGGCCAGGGCAGCCCGGAGGAGGTGTTCGGCGCCGCCCAGCTGCTGCCCGCCACCCCCGAGCCCGGCGGCTGGCGCGCGCCCCTGCCGCGCTGGAGCTGGGGCATCGAGCCGCGCGTGACCCTGCAGGTGGGCGATGCGCGGTCGGGCGCGCGCTATGCGGCGGGGGTGGCCGCCGGCGGCCGGGTGGAGATCGCGCACGGCATCGCCCTCGCGGGTTCCGTGCAGCAGACGCTGGCGCAGAACCTGGATGGCGGGCTGCCCAGCAACTCCGTGCTGCCACATGTGCGCAGCGATTTCGCGCGGTACGCCCGGCATGAGACGACCATCCCGGCGCTGTATGCCGAGCGGCTGTGGAACCCCGCGCCCGACTGGTATGCGCGCGTCACGGCGGGGTTGCTGGAACCCATGTATGCGGGCGTTTCGGGCGAGGTGCTGTGGCGGCCGCAGGGGTCCTCGGTGGCGGTCGGGCTGGACATGGCCTGGGTGGCGCAGCGGCAATACCGGCAGCGCTTCGCCACGCTGGGGTACCAGACGGTGACGGGCCATGCCTCCCTGTACTGGGACACGCCCTGGTGGAACGTGTTCACCGTGGTGCGGGCGGGGCGCTACCTGGCGGGCGACTGGGGCGTGACGCTGGAGGCCGGGCGGCGCTTCGCCAACGGCATCGAGATCGGCGGCTTCGCCACCTTCACCGACGTGCCGTTCCGCCGCTTCGGGGAGGGCAGCTTCGATAAGGGCATCTATGTGCGCGTGCCCTTCGACGTGTTCGGGCCTGAGACGCGCGCGCGGGCGGCGCTGAATGTGCGGCCGGTGCAACGGGATGGCGGGCAGCGGCTGGGGGTGGACAACCCGCTGTGGGATGTGTCGCGCGAGGGGCGGGCCGAAGCCCTGGGGCGCGGCTTCCTGGGGTTTGCGCGCTGAGGGGCTGAGGCGCCAATATGCGCCCCAGATGGAAAACGCGATCCGCCTCGACACCTGGCTGTGGCATGTGCGCCTGGCCAAGACCCGCCCGCTCTGCGCGAAGCTGGTCGAGGCCGGCGGCTTCCGCCTCAACCGGCAGCCCACCGACAAGGCGCATGCCCGCGTCCGGGTGGGCGATGTGCTGACCTTCGCCTGGGGCGATGAGGTGCGGGTGTGGAAGGTGCTGGCGCTGGGCGAACGGCGCGGCCCGCCGCCCGAGGCGCGCGGGCTGTATGAAGACCTGAAGGCCTCAGGAGAGGTGCGGTAGCTTCAGGTATTCCTGGCTCTGCATCTCCATCAGGCGGCTGGCGGTGCGTTCGAACATCGCCGCGTTCTGGCCGTGCTCGTACAGCTGGTCGGGGGTCGCGGCCGCGCTGGCCACCAGCTTGCAGCGGTGCTCGTACATCGCGTCGATCAGGGTGATGAAGCGGCGCGCGCGGTCGAAATTGTCGGGGTTCAGGCGCGGGATGTCGTCCATCACCAGGGTGTGGAAATGGGTGGCCACCGCCAGGAAGTCCGCCGGGCCCAGCGGCTTGTTGCACAGGTCGTCGAAGCTGGCCCGCGCCACGCCGCGCGCGGCCTCGGGCAGTTCCACCTTGCGGCCCAGCACCTCCAGCACCATCGGCGCGCCATGCGCCTCGCCGGTCAGTTCCCTGTAGGCCGCGTCCAGCGCGCGCTCGGCCCGGCCGTCGGCGGGGGAATGCCAGGTGGGCAGGCCGCGGATGCGGTCGCGGCGGTAGTCGCGCTGGCTGTCCAGCGCCAATACCTCCACCTGCTTCTTGATGATGGCGATGAAGGGCAGGAAGGCGTCACGCCCCGGCTTGCCCTTGAACAGGTCGTCCGGCGCGGTGTTGCTGGTGGCCACGATCACCACGCCGCGGGCGAACAGCGCCTCGAACAGCCGGCCCAGGATCATGGCATCGGTGATGTCGTGCACCTGGAACTCGTCGAAGCACAGCAGCGCGGCCTCGGCCAGGATGCGGTCCGCGAGCGGCTGGATGGGGTCCTCGCCGCTGGGGTTCGCCTTCTTCCAGGTGTGGATGCGCTGGTGGCATTCCTGCATGAAGGAGTGGAAGTGGATGCGGCGCTTGCGGGGCACATCGGCCGCGTCGAAGAACAGGTCCATCAGCATGGATTTGCCGCGCCCGACCTGGCCCACGAGATAGAGGCCGCAGGGCGCTTCCTTCACGCCGTCCTCGGCGCCGCGCTTGCGGAACAGCCGGCCCAGCAGGCCGCCGCCGGGCTTCTCGGGCTCGCTGGGCTTGGGGTCATAGCCGCGCAGGCGGTGCCACAGCTCCTGCAGGGTTTCGGCCGCGGCCTGCTGGGCCGGGTCCGCGTTCAGGACCCCGGCCTTCACCCGGGCCCGATAGGCGGGAAGCGGCCCTTCGGCGGGGTTGGGCCTGATCTGCGCTGCAACATCCATGGCATCGGGGGATAACGCGGGGCAGCCTTGCGCACAATCGGGCCTGAACCGTGTTGAAACCTTATGTTCATGGCCGTAGGAAGCACGCTTCCATCCAACCGGAGCAAAGCCAATGGGCTACAAGGTCGCAGTCGTCGGAGCCACGGGAGCAGTGGGCCGCGAGATGCTGAAAACCTTGGCCGAGCGGAACTTCCCGGTGGACGAGGTGATTCCCCTCGCTTCCGCCCGGTCCGCTGGCCAGGAAGTGAGCTTCGGCGAGAAAAAGGTGCTCAAGGTCCAGAACCTCGAGACCTTCGACTTCACCGGCACCGATATCGGCCTGTTCAGCCCCGGCGCGTCGATTTCCGCCGTGCATGCGCCGCGCGCGGCCGCCCAGGGCTGCGTCGTGATCGACAACACCAGCCATTTCCGCATGGAGCCGGACGTGCCGCTGGTGGTGCCGGAGGTGAACCCGCATCACCTGGCCCAGTTCCGCAAGCGCAACATCATCGCGAACCCGAACTGCAGCACCATCCAGATGGTCGTGGCCCTGAAGCCGCTGCATGAGGTCGCGCGGATCAAGCGCGTCGTGGTGTCGACCTATCAGTCGACGTCCGGCGGCGGCAAGGAAGCGATGGACGAGCTGTTCCTGCAAACCAAGTCCAGCTTCGTGCACCAGCCGGCCGAGCCGCAGATCTTCACCAAGCCCATCGCCTTCAACGTGATCCCGCACATCGACAAGTTCATGGATGACGGGTTCACGAAGGAAGAGTGGAAGATGACGGTCGAGACCCGCAAGATTCTCGACCCCGACATCAAGGTGGTGGCCACCTGCGTGCGCGTGCCCGTGTTCATCGGCCATGCCGAGGCCGTGCATGTCGAGTTCGAGGCGCCGATCACCGAGGCCCAGGCGTTGGCCGCCTGGCGCAAGGCCCCGGGCATCACCGTCTTCGACAAGCGCGAGGACGGCGGCTACATGACCCCGCTGGAGGCCGCCGGCGAGGACGACACCTATGTGTCGCGCCTGCGCAAGGACCCCACGGTGGAGAACGGCCTGGCCTTCTGGTGCGTGGCCGACAACCTGCGCAAGGGCGCGGCCCTGAACGCCGTGCAGATCGCGGAAGCCCTGGTGAAGCAGGGCCTGCTGGAGAAGGCCTCGGCCTGATCCCGGCGCATCGCCGAGACATCGAGGCCCGGGGGCGCATGCCTCCGGGCCTTTTTCGTATCAGCGGCGGGTGCGGCTCGCGACCCGCATGCCGCGGCTGCCCATGCTCTGCTGGATGGCCTGCCGGCGGGCGCGTTCCTGGGCGAAGGTGGTGGTGGTGGCGCCCGTGTTCGGGTCGTTCATCGCCAGGTTCTGGCCCATGATCCAGTTCTGGCCGGAGACCGCCACGTTCCGGGCTTCCGCAGCGCCGGCGATGCTCATCATCGCTGCCAGGGCCAGGGTCATGATGGAAATCTTGCGCATGTCACTGTCTCCTATCTCTGCGGGGTGCCGGTTGGCCTCCCTCTCTGAAGACAGTTCTATCCGCGCCTCATCATAGATAAAATGCGATGATATTTATGTTTTCGATAGATAACATCTATCGTTCAAACCAAAGAAAAGGCGCCGTCCCATCAGGAACGGCGCCGATCCGGTTCAGGCCGCGGACTTGATCGCCGCTGCCTTCACGTCGTCGCCCACGGCGCCGGCGAAGGTCTCGAAGTTCTTCTCGAACATCGACACCAGCTTCTTCGCCGTCTCGTCATAGGCGGCCTTGTCGGCCCAGGCCTCACGCGGGTTCAGCACCTCGGCCGGCACGCCCGGAACGCTCTTGGGAATGGCCAGGCCGAAGAACGGGTCGGTGGCGAATTCCACCTTGGCCAGGCTGCCGTCCAGCGCGCCGCGCAGCAGGGCGCGGGTGTGATGGATCGACATGCGCTTGCCGGTGCCATAGGCGCCGCCCGACCAGCCGGTGTTCACCAGCCACACCTGGGCGCCGTACTTGGCGACCAGCTCGGCCAGCATCTTGCCGTACACCTCGGGGTGGCGCGGCAGGAAGGGCGCGCCGAAGCAGGTGCTGAAGGTGGCCTGCGGCTCGGCGCCCAGGCCCTTCTCGGTGCCCGCCACGCGCGCGGTGTAGCCGGACAGGTAGTGGTACATCGCCTGCGCCGGGGTCAGCTTGCTGATGGGCGGCAGCACGCCGAAGGCATCGGCCGTCAGCATCACGACATTCTTCGGAATGCCCGCCTGACCGCCGACATGGATGTTCGGAATGAACTCCACCGGGTAGCAGGAACGGGTGTTTTCCGTGTGCTTGTTGCTGTCGAGGTCGAGGTTGCCGAGCTCATCGGCCACCACGTTCTCCAGCACGGCGCCGAAGCGGTGCGACGCGGCCCAGATCTGCGGCTCGGCCTCACGGCTCAGCTTGATGACCTTGGCGTAGCAGCCGCCCTCGAAGTTGAAGACGCCCGTGTCGGACCAGCCATGCTCGTCGTCGCCGATCAGCGCGCGCTCGGGGTCGGAGGACAGGGTGGTCTTGCCGGTACCGGAAAGACCGAAGAACAGCGCCACGTCATTGTGCTGGCCCACATTGGCCGAGCAGTGCATGGGCAGCACGCCGCGCGCCGGCAGCAGCCAGTTCATGACGGTGAAGATGCTCTTCTTGATCTCACCGGCGTAGCTGGTGCCGGCGATGCAGATGATCTTCTTCGCGAAGGACAGGCCGATCAGCGTCTTGCTGCGGCAGCCGTCGATGGCGGGGTCGGCCTCGAATTCCGGGGCGTGCAGGATGGTGAAGTCCGGCACGAAACCGTCCAGCTCCGCGCGCTCGGGGCGGATGAACATGTTGCGGGCGAACATGGCGTGCCAGGCATTGGTGGTCACCAGCCGCACCTTGATGCGGTGGGCCGGGTCGGCGCCGGCATACAGGTCCTGGGTGAACAGGATTTCCCGCTGGCCGAGCCAGCCCTGCACGCGGGAGACGAAGCCCGCGAACTTCTCGGGCGCCAGCTTCTGGTTGACCTTGCCCCACCAGATCTCGTTCGTGACCTCGGGGTCGTCCGCGACGAACTTGTCCTGGACCGAACGGCCCGTGTGCTGGCCGGTCAGCGCCATGAAGGCGCCATCGGCGGAGAGACGGCCCTCACCGCGCTGCAGAGCAAAGGCCGTGAGGCCGGCGGCGGTCAGGTTGGAATGGATGGGGGCAGTGGTTTCCACGCCAGTACCGGCGAGGGCAGGGTTGCTCATCAGTCTCTCCAGACAGCAGGGCAGTACCGCCGGCCTGTGAGATGCCAGCGCGCGCCACCGGTTAATCAGGCCTTGAGGCGGAATTACGGCGGTATGGCCGGGTTCGCAATCCGAACTTTGTCTGGCTGTGTCGCGCACACGCATAGGTTATGCCCCCTGACACAACCCATCTCATGCGCCGTGATCAATTCGCTGATCTTCTGCCCAAGATTCGGGCGTCAGCCTGCACGGGCGCGCCGCGTGGCCTCCACAAGCTCTCGCCTGACGGCACCGGCATCCGCGACGGGCGCCGAGAAGCCGAGGCGGAAGGTCGCCTCCCCCGCCGCCAGGTCGCAGCCGTCCACATCCAGCCCCACCATGCGCCAGTCCCGGTCATCGCCGGCGATGGCGGCCATGGCGTCGCGGTGGTCCTCGTTCATGTGCTGGATCACGCCGGGCTCGGCAGCGGCGATGGCGGCCACGGCGGCGGGGTCGGGCATGTAATCGGCCTGACGCAGCCGGTGCGCGGCGGCGAAACCCGCCACCAGCAGGGCCTGCACCGGCCGGATGCGCCACAGGGCGAAATCACCGAACCCCGCATATTGGGCGGCATAGGGGTGGCGCGCCAGCCAGCGCGCCTTCAGCGCCGGGTCGTCGACCTTCTCCGCCAGGCCGGTGACGGTCACGCGCGGGGCCGTCTGCGGGTTGGGGCCGGGGGCGTAGCCCACGGCCATCAGGGAACAGCGCGGCTCCGCCACCAGATGGCGGGTGTGCTGGGACAGCATGGAAAGGAACAGCAGCACCGAGCCGTCAGGCGCGACGGCATGGGTGACGAGGCTGGCGAAAGGCTGGCCCTCCTGCTGGGTCGCCAATGTCGCGGCGGGGGCAGCGCGCAGCAGGCAACGGGCGGTGAAGGGGTGGTCGGCTTCCATGGGCCGAGCCTAGCGCCCCGGCTAGGCTCTCACCACCCGCGCGCCCGCCGCGCGGAACGGCGCGCAGGCCGCCTCGTCGGCGTCGGTCACCAGCGTCCATTGCGCGGGCAGCGGTGCCCAGCAGGGCTGGCCCGCGCGGCCCAGCTTGGAGGCATCGGCGAGCACCACCACCTCCTGCGACTGGGCCATCATCAATTCCTTCAGCGCCACCTGTTCCAGCGTGGCCTCGCACAGGCCGCGCCCGGGCACCACGCCGTCCGCGCTCATGAAGCAGCGCGCGGCGGAAAGCCGGCGCAGGGACTCCTCGGCCAGCGGGCCGGTGGTGCCCATGCTGATGGGCCGGACCGTTCCGCCCAGCACGATCAGTTCCATCCCCTCGGCGCCCGCCAGCAGCGGGATCAGCGGCAGGTTGCTGGTGATGACGCGATGGCGCCGGCCATGCAGCAGCCGGCCGAAGGCCTCGACCGTGGAGCCGCCATCCAGGATCAGCGTCTCGCCTTCCCGCACCAGGGCCAGGGCGGCGGCCGCGATGGCCGCCTTCTCGTTGCGGTGCTGGCCGCTGCGGGTGCGCAGGCTGGTCTCGCGGTCGGGCGCGGCCAGGATCGCGCCGCCATAGGTGCGGGCCACCGCCTGCTTCTCCGACAGGGCCTGCAGATCCCGCCGGATGGTGGAGGCGGAGACGCCGAAACGTTCGGCCAGCGTCTCCACATCCGAACAGCCGGAGGCGATGGCCTCCAGCATCTCGTCGCGTCTGGTGCGACGACGTTTCATCAGTGGCGCCGCATCAGTGGCGGCGCTTCGGCGCCAGGTCGGTCGCCTGCTTCAGCGCCTCGATCAGGCTGCCGTCATCGGCGATGCCCTTGCCGGCGATGTCGAAGGCGGTGCCGTGGTCGACCGAGGTGCGGATGACGGGCAGGCCCACCGTGATGTTCACGCCGGCTTCGAGGCCCATCACCTTCACCGGGCCGTGGCCCTGGTCGTGGTACATGGCCACCACCAGGTCGAAGTCACCGCGCGCGGCGCGGAAGAACAGCGTGTCCGCGGGCAGCGGGCCCGTGACCTTCCAACCCTTCGCGACGCATTTCTCGACGGCCGGAATGATCTTCTGCTCCTCCTCGCCCTGGCCGAACAGGCCGTTCTCACCGGCATGCGGGTTGATGCCGCAGACGCCGATGCGCGGGTCCGCGATGCCGGACTTCACGAGGGTAGCATGCCCGCGCGCGATCACGCGCTCAACCAGGCCCGGCTCGATCTTCCGGATGGCGTCCATCAGGCCGATATGCGTGGTCACGTGGATGACGCGCAGCTTGGGCGCCACCAGCATCATGGACACCTCGGGCGTGCCGGTCAGGTGGGCCAGCATTTCCGTGTGGCCGGGATACTTGTGGCCGGCAGCGTGCAGGGCTTCCTTCGACAGGGGGGCCGTGCAGATGGCATCGGCCTCACCGGCTTCCACCAGGCGCGTCGCGCGCTCGATGTAGCGGAAGGCGCCCTCGCCCGAGAGGGTGCTGAGCTGGCCGAACGGGTGGCCCGCCGGGATCAGCTTCAGGTCGATGCAGTCCACGGTGCCCAGCGCATAGGAAGCGCCGGCGGGCGTCTCCAGCGCGTTCACCACCAGCTTGCTGCCGACGATCTCACCGGCCTCACGCAGGCGGGTGGCGTCGCCCACCACCAGCGGGCGGCACATCGCATAGGTCTCGGCGTGGGCCAGGGCCTTCATGATGATCTCGGGGCCGATTCCCGAAGCGTCACCCATGGTGATCGCCACGATCGGGCGGGTGTCCTGCGTTGCGCTCATCTCACTTTGCCCCTGCATGATGCATGGCGCGCAGGCGGGTGCGCGCATGCTGGATGGTATCCGGTCCGCCGAAGGCGCCGGCTTTTGTCATGACCGGGAAGGCGAAGGCCCCCCGGGTGATGCCGAGCGGAACGCCCGGCTCGATCTCGTCCACCAGGTCGATGCCATGGATGCCGAGTTCGGAAAGCAATGCGCAGGCGGTCTCGCCGCCCGTCGCGAACAGGCCGCTGAGATGGGGCGCCGCGGGCGCCAGGAGCCGCGCGAGCGCGGTGGCCAGGGCCGCGCCCACCGACAGGTCGGCATCGGCATCGGCCGCGATCTCGACCAGCACGTCCTGCCCGCGCGACAGCGGGCCCGCGATGTCCGCGCTGATGCGCGCGGCTTCCTCGGGCGGCGGGCCGGCCAGCAGCGACTCGGGCTGCACCACGACGTGATGCACCTCACCGGTCGCGATCAGCTTGCGGGCGGCGGCGCGGGAGGCCTCGGCCACGCTGCCCACCACCATCAGCACGCCGCCCTGGCCGGCCGGCGGCAGGCAGGGCTGGGCGGCCTGGGGCAGGCAGCCCGCAAGCGCCGCCGCGATGCCGCCGGACCCGATCCAGAACACCTGCTCGGCGAAGGGAAGGGTCGCGGTGGCGATGGCGCCGAGGTCGGCGGGCACCACGGCGTCGCAGACCAGCGCATCGGCGCCCTCGGCCAGCGCCGCGCGGATGGCTGCACCGAAGGCCTGCGGGTCACGCACGGTCTCGACCGGCACCAGGCGGGCCTGCATGCCCACGCCGGCCATCACCTCGACCAGATCCGCGCTCTCATAGGTGTGGTCGCGCGCCCACAGCGGCGTGCTCTCAAGCGGCGCGCCGTTGATCAGCACGCAGCCGCCCTCCGTCGTGCGGCCGGTGGCCGGGAAGGCGGGGGCCAGGATGGCGAGCGACCCCGCGCCGCGCGCGCGCAGCGCCCGGGCGGTGTCGGCCAGTTCCTGCGCGGGCTGGCCGCGCAGGGTGCTGTCGATCTTCTTGATCAGCAGGGTGCCGGGGGCGTGGTGCGCCTCCAGCAGGGTGCGGTGGCGGATGCCCGCCGCCTCGGCCGACAGGCGGCGGCTATCGGCATCGATGACCAGCACGGCGGCGCCCGGCGCATCGGCGCCGTTGCCCCAGCCCACCGTGGCCGCCAGGCCGCGCTTCGCGAAGGCGATGCCGCAATCGGCGGCACCGGTCAGGTCGTCGGCCAGGATCAGCCAGCGGCGGGTCATCGCGTGCTCCCTCAGCCGATCTTCTGCGCCGGCGGTGCGCCGTCGGGCGTGCCATGCACGCGCTTCGCGGTCCAGGCCGTCAGCAGCGGCACCAGCACCGTGGTCACGATCACGGCAGCCGCCACCAGGATGGTCGCATGGGCGGCGGCCGGGGCGTAGATCGGGTTGGCCGAGGCCACGATGGCCGGGACGGCCGCGGCATTGCCGGCGGTCGACGCCGCGGCGACACCCGCGACACCCGTGCCGCCGATGGCGCGGTCAGCGAAGAACAGCGGAATGCCGGTGACGACCACCACCGCGAGACCGAGGCCCAGGCCCAGCAGGCCGGCCTGCCACACCTTGCCCAGGTCCAGGCCCGAACCCAGAGCGAAAGCGAAGAAGGGGATCATGACCGGGATGGCGCGGGACAGGAACTCACGCATGTCCTTGTCCAGGTTGCCCAGGATCATGCCCACCACCAGCGGCAGGATGGAGCCGATCAGCGTCGGGATCGGGAAGGCCGACAGGCCCGCCACACCCAGCGTGATCATGGTCAGGAACGGGCCGGATTCCAGCGTCATGACGGTGTAGGCACCGACGTCGCGGGGTTCGCCGTACTGGCCCATCAGCGCCATGTACAGGCCGCCGTTGGTGTCGTTCATCGCGGCCACGATGGCCAGCGTGGACAGGCCCGCGAACATGCCGGAGGAGATCGGCGCCTCGCCCAGGATCTGGCCGAAGATCACGCCCAGCAGGGCCGCCATGCCGATCTTCACCGCGAACAGCGTGCCGCCCTTCTTCAGGATGTAGGGGGTCGCCTTGAAGTCGATGCTGGCACCCATACAGACGTAGAACACGGCCAGGATGGTCAGCGCGCCGGAGAACAGGGCGCCGGTGAAGGAGCCGAAATAGCGCGGGGTCTCGGGGAAGAAGGTCGCGATCAGCGCGCCGATGGCGAGCGGGACGACCATCATGCCGCCTGGCACGCGCTCGATGGCTTTCTTGATGGGGATCTGCATGGGGGTTCCCTCCGGACTGCGCGAAATGCGCAAAAACTGCTGCTGGTTTCGCGCAATTTCATCGAGAGTCAAGGAGTGCCGAAAGATTTCGGTCCGAATCGCGCAATAGTTGTGCGCGGGTGGCCCGCTTTACGCTTCAGCCGTGTGGGCGCAGATTTCCGGCGAAGCGAGGGAGCATGTATGTCCGTGAAGCAAAGCCGGGGCGATTTCCGCAGCGACAACGTGGCGATGGTCGAGCCCTCGATCATGGCGGCCCTGGTGGCGGCCAATACCGGCACCCAGCCGCCCTATGGCGCCGATGAAGTCAGCGCGGAGCTGGATGCGCGCTTTTCCGAAATGTTCGGCGCGCCCTGCCGGGTGTTCCC
The DNA here is from genome assembly GCF_004005855.1 of Rhodovarius crocodyli. GTDB lineage: Bacteria > Pseudomonadota > Alphaproteobacteria > Acetobacterales > Acetobacteraceae > Rhodovarius > Rhodovarius crocodyli. The sequence continues at coordinate 100,484 of NZ_SACL01000003.1, read as the reverse complement.
GGTCGCGACCGGCACCGCCGCCAACGCCCTGGCCCTGGCCGCCTGCCTGCGCAGCTTCGGCGGCGTGTTCTGCCATGAGGGCGCGCATATCCGCCTTTCGGAAGGCGGCGCGGTCACGGCGTTCAGCGCCGGCGGATCGCTGCTGCCCTTGCCGGGCGCGGGCGGCATGTTCGACGCCGCGGCACTGGCCGCGGGGCTGGAGGGCGCCGGCATCGGCAACACCCAGCGCGCGCAGCCCGATGCGGTGTCCGTGACGCAGGTGACCGAGCGCGGCCGGGTCTATGCCCCGGAGGTGCTGGCCGGCATCGGCGCGCTTGCGAAGCAGAAGGGCCTGCACTTCCACCTGGACGGCGCGCGCTTCGCCAATGCCCTGGCGCGGCTGGGCTGCGGCCCGGCCGAGATCACCACGAAGATCGGCGTCGACATCCTGTCCTTCGGCGCCACCAAGAACGGCGCCATGTCGGCGGATGCGATTGTCGTGTTCAAGCCGGAGCTGGTGGAGCCGCTGCGCTTCCTGCTGCGCCGCGCCGGGCAGACCTGGTCCAAGATGCGCTTCGCCGCCGTGCAGCTGCTGGCCTATGTCGAAGGCGGGCTGTGGCTGAAGCTGGCCGCCCAGGCCAACGCGCAGGCCACCCGCCTGTCGCGGGGGCTGGCCGCCATCCCGGGCGTGGAGCTGCTGGAACAGGTGGACGCCAACATCATCTTCGCGAAGCTGCCGCCGGCCACGATCGACCGGCTGATCGCGGAGAACTTCCACTTCTATCGCCGCGCGGAGGACACGATCCGGCTGGTGTGCCGGTATGACTGCCCGGCGGAGGCAGTGGACGGGTTGCTGGAAGTGGCGAAGGGGTGAAGGGGTGAAGGGGTGAAGGGGTGAAGGGGTGAAGGGGTGAAGGGGTGAAAGCACTCAGGGGCGTTGCCCCCGAGGCCCCCAGTCAGGGGCGCTGCCCCTGACCACCCCGCCAGGAGATAATATCTCCTGGACCTGATAAGAGTTTGGGGCCTCAGCTGGGTAAGCGGGGCACAATCTTATTGCTAAAATCAATCTGCTCGGGGTCCAGGGCCGCTACGGTCCTGGCGGGGCTCCAAGGGGCAGCGCCCCTTGGTGGGGTCTGGGGCAAAGCCCCAGCATTACGCCATCGCCCAGGCATCCCCTTCCCTGGTCACCACACCCTCTTCCGCCAGCATTTCCAAATTCGCCAGCAGGCTGCGGCTGGCAGCCCCCACCAGCTTCGGGTCCATCGGCCCATAGACCGGCCCGACCAGCGCCAGCGCCGTGCTCGGCCCGACCTCGCGCAGCGCCGCCACCACCCGCGCCTCTCGCCGGCGGCGGTGCACGGCCAGCGCGTCCAGGAAGGGCATGGGCTCCGCCAGCGGCGGGCCATGGCCGGGCAGGTACAGGCTGTCCTGGCCCTCACGGTCTCGCAGGCGGGCCAGGCTGTTCATATAGGCGCGCATGTTGCCGTCGGGCGGGCTGACCACGGTGGTGGACCAGCTCATGACATGGTCCGCGCTGAACAGCACGCCGTTGCCCTCCATGCCGAAGCACAGGTGGTTGGCGCAGTGGCCGGGCGTGTGCAGGGCGGTCAGGCGCCAGCCGTCGCCCGCGATCTCCTCGTTGTCCGCCACGCGGACATCCGGCTTGAAATCATGGTCACCGCCTTCACCCCCTGCCTCCCTGGGCGTCATGTGCGGGCCGAAGCCATAGGTCTGCGCGCCGGTCAGCGCCTGCAGCGCCTTCGCACCCGGCGAGTGGTCGCGGTGGGTGTGGCTGATGATGATGTGGGTCACGACCTCGCCGGCGGTGGCCTCCAGCAGAGCCGCCAGCTGCGCCTCGTCGGCCGGGCCGGGGTCGATGATGGCCACCCGGCCCTCGCCCACGATGTAGCTGTTGGTGCCGCGCCAGGTGAAGGGGCCGGGGTTCTGGCACAGCACGCGCCGCACCCCCGGGGCCACGTTCTGCGCGCGTCCGTACTCGGCCTCATCCTGGCGGAGGAAGGGGATGTTCACTGCTTTTTCACCCGTCTCATTTCCCTGTGCAGGATATAGAGCCCAGCCGCGATGATCATGCCAGAGCCCACGACCATCGGCATGCCGGGCAGCACGCCCCAGATCATCAGCCCCAGGAAGCTGGCCCACAGGATCGAGGTATAGGAATAGGGCCCGAGCGAGCTGACCTGCGCGGACGCATAGGCTTCGGTCAGCAGCACCTGCGCCACGCCGCCCGTCAGCCCGATGCCCAGCAGCAGCAGCCATTCCGTGCCCTGCGGCGTGACCCAGACGAAGGGCATGGTCACGCCCACGAAGCACGTCATCAGGATGGACTGCCACATGACGATGGTGGTGGATTTCTCGGTGGCGGACAGGCCGCGCACCAGCAGCGTGGTCAGCGCCGAGAACACGCCCTGCACCACCGCGAAGAACATGCCGATGGCGATCCACTGGTCCACGCCCGCGCTGAAGGCACCCTGGCCGAAGGCAATCACCAGAATGCCGCAGAAGCCCAGCAGCACCGCGGACCAGCGATGAATGCCCGGCCGTTCGCCGAGGAAGGGGATGGACAGCAGCGTGACGAACAGCGGCTGCGTGTAGGACAGCGCCGTGTGCTCCGGCAGCGGCAGCAGGGTCACGGCATAGAAGCTGCTGCCCATGGCCAGCGTGCCGGTCATCGCGCGGAACACATGGCCCTTGAACCGCTTGGTCTGCAGCAGGCCGGATGTGTCGCCCATCCGCTTCACGATGATCCAGACGATGGGCATGGCCAGCGCCACGCGGAAGAACATCACCTCGTTGAAGGGAATGCGGTCCGCCACCAGCTTGACCATGCTGGACATGATGGTGAACAGCGCGGTGGCGGCCAGCATGCAGGTGGCGCCCCGGCGTATGTCATGCCTGAGCGGCACGTCGTTCCCTCGCTCTGATACGTTCGCGGTGCAGGTTGTAGATGCCCGCGCCGACCACGATGCTGGCGCCGAGCCAGGTCGTCCAGGCCGGGATCTCGGAAAACAGGAAATAGCCGAGCACGGCACCGAAAGGCAGCACGGTGTATTCCAGCGGCGCCAGCGCCGCGACGGGCGCCAGGCCATAGGCGCGCGCGAACAGGATATGCGCCATGGCATTGGCGCAGCCGAACAGCAGCAGCGCGACCCCCGACCCCCAGCTGGTGGGCAGCAGTGAGACCGGGACCTCAAAGAAGGGCAGCGCCAGCAGGCCGAGCGGGATATGGGCGGCCATCAGCCAGAAGGCGGCGGCGGCGGCCGTGTCGGTGCGGGCCAGCACGCGCGTCAGCACGCGGCTGATCGCCATGCCCACCACGGCCACGATCAGCATCAGCGCTTCCCACCGCCACAGCGAACCGCCCGGCTGCAACATCACCAACGTGCCGCAGAAGCCGATCGCGCAGGACATGGCGCGGCGCCAGCCCACCGTCTCACCCAGCATCGGGATGGCCAGCAGCGTCATCATGATCGGCGCCAGCGCGGCCACGGCATAGCTGTCGGCCAGCCCCACCCCGCGCATCCAGGCGACGTACCAGATGATGGCGACGGCCGCGTGCAGGATGGAACGGCCGAACACCACGCGGCGGTTCTTCGGCCAGACCCGGCCGCGGAACAGAATGGCGACGACCATGGCGCCCACGATGCCGCGCCACAGCAGCACGCCGGCGACGCCCACCTGGGGCAGCACCCATTTCACGGCGGCATCGGCACAGGCGATGATCGAGTAACCGGCGGCCGCGAGCATGATGCCGTGCACGGCGGCGTCGCGGGGTTGGGGCGTCATGTCAGGAAAAACTCATGGAGTGCCAGGGGGGCGAACCCCCTGGTGACGATCGAGGGGGGCGAGGCCCCCTCGATGGGCAGCCGTCAGGCAAGGGTGGCTTCGGCCTTCATGCAGGTCGCGCCGTCCAGGTCGCGGGTCTCCAGCTTGGCGGCCTTGCCGTCCAGCGTGCCCAGCACCGTCAGCGTGCGGCCGTCGAAGGCCGGGCGCTGGCCGCGGAAGCTGAACTTGGCCAGCTTCGCGCCTGCCCCCGCGATGGCCAGCGCATGCGCGGCCAGGAAGGTCGCCTGCAACGGCCCGTGCACCACCAGGCCGGGATAGCCTTCCTCGCCGGTGACATAGGGGTAGTCGTAATGGATGCGGTGGCCGTTGCCCGTCAGCGCGGAGTAGCGGAACAGCATCAGGCTGTCCGGCATCACGGTGGTGCTGACGGCACCCGGAATCTCCGGCGCGGCGGGGGCTGCCTTCACGGCCGCACCCTCCATGCCGCGATAGACGATGTCCTGCTCTTCCTCCAGCACCGGGCCGCGCGGGCCGCTGATGACGTGCTTGACGGTGACGAAGACCAGCTCGCCGCTGCCGCCCTTCTTTTCCTGGATGTCCAGGATGGTGCTGCGGCGGGTCACGATGTCATCGGCCTCGATGCCATGCGCCAGGAAGGTCAGGCGCCCGCCGGCCCACATGCGGCGCGCCAGGTGATGCACGGGCGGCAGGAAGCCGCCGCGCTTCGGATGGCCGTCGGGGCCGATGCCGTCGGGCTTCTTCCAGTCCTGGAACAGCATCCAGTGCCACAGCGGCGGCATGGCGCCGGTCGGCGGGTCGATGCCCAGCGTGGCGGCGAAACCCGTGATCAGGCGCGGGTCGCAACGGTCCTGCACGGTCTCGGTCTTGCCGATGAAGTCGGCGTAGCTGGACATCCTGGTTATTCCTCCCGGCGGTAGAGACGGTAGCCCTCGAAGGCCCCCGTTTGTCGGTAATGGCTGAAAGTCTCGGCGAACAGGGGGTGCCGGCTGAAATAGGCAATCAGGTCGAAGGGCCGCCCGCCGCACCAGCGGATGCCCGCATTGTCCGAGACGAGCACGGCGGCGGGGGGGGCGCGCGCGAAGTCCTCGGCGACCGTGCGATAGACGAAGAACTCCGTCCGGCTCATCTCCCATGGCTCACGGAAGCGGGCATTGTTGCGCGGGCATTCCTGATAGACGCCCTGCAGCAGCCACAGCGTCATGGTGCGCAGGGTGCTCTGCGCCTCGGCGTAGTTCAGCGCCGGATAGACCGGGAACACGTCGGGCGAGAGCACCAGCAGGCGCTCACCCAGGGCGCTGTCCTGCAATTCCCGCGTCAGGATGCCGACGCGCGACCAGGACCAGGTGATCTGGCGATAGGGGGCCTCGCTGCCCAGCAGATGAAAGAAGGAGAGGACGACGGCCGCCGCCACCGCCATGCGCGGCGCGGCGCTCTCCGCGCGTGAGGGGGCGAGCACCCGCCCGGCCCAATGCGCCGCCAGCAGCGCCGCCAGCAGCCCGCCATACAGGTTGATGGGCAGCACATGATAGGACCACCCCTTCTTCTGCACCCAGGCCGACAGGAAGCTGCCGAGGGCAGCGAGCGCCACCACGCGGGCCAGCGGCGGCCCCCGCCAGAAGGCGAGCGGGGCCAGCAGCACCAGCATGACCCAGGCCGGCATCAGGCTGTCCAGGAACAGCACCTGCCACCAGTTCAACCCGCCCAGGCTGACGTAATAGTCCCACACCAGCGGCACGACATGCGCGAAATAGGCCGGGAACAGCAGCGGCAGGCTGATCAGGTACAGCACCCAGATGCCGCCCATGATCCAGGGCACGGGGTCCGCCAGCCAGCGCCGGGGGCCGAGGCAGCACAGCACCCACAGCTCCACCAGGGCGGGCACGGCCATGAAATGCGGCTTGATGCCGAAGCCCACCGCGGCCAGCACCGTGACCAGCAGCATCAGCCGGCCGCCGGCGCGCCGACCTTCGCCGCGCAGCGCGGCCATGACCAGATAGGGCATGCCCGCCATCAGCATCAGGTGCTCACGCTGGGCGAAGTCATAGCCCGCGCAGATCTCGGTCATGGCGATGGCGGCCATGGCCACCTGGCGCGGCAGGGGCGGCAGTTCCAGCTGCGTCAGCAACCGCCAGGACAGCAGCAGGCTCGCGCTCATCAGCGCGAAAACCAGCATCAGCAGCGCCGCCACCGGACCGATGGGCGTGTAGGCGCCGATCGCGGCCGGAACCAGGTTCAGCACGAAGATCAGCGGCGGGTTCACGTCGATCAGGTCGGTGTACAGGCGCTCACCGGCGATCATCCGCTGGGCGAAGTTCAGCACCCCCGCCACGTCGTGGTTCAGCGGCGGCAGCATGGCGCAGATCAGCCAGGGCAGGCCCGCCAGCAGGACGTACAGGACGGAAAGCGGGGCGCGCGGCGGCCTGGCGACCCCGCCCGGCGGCGTGCTGCGCCACTCCGGCCGCGACGGTTCGCGAGGCGGGTCCAGGGACAGCGAGGAAGGCCGGGGCGCTGGCTGCATGATCGTCTGACAGGCAATCTGGGCCGAGGCGCCTTCCAGGGCAACAGCGCGTCGCGGCGGGCAGCCCCGATGCCTGCGCGCGGCATGGAATGGCCGGCAGGCATCGGGGACGAGCGCCCGGGGGCACGGGCGCCCCATTTTGTGGCGCCGCCGCGCCCGCCCGCCACGCCAGGGCCCGGCCACGGACTTGTTCCCGCCGTGATTGCCCGGCATGAACCTTCACCGTGGAAGCTGTCGAATACGACCTGATGGATGCGGCCGAGGAGGCCATGTGGTGGTACCGCGCGATGCACGCGCGGGCCATCGCGGCCTTCCGCGCGCATCCGCGCCTTGGGGCGGCCAAGGGCCTGCCGGTGCTGGATGCCGGCTGCGGCACGGGCGGCTTCCTGCGGCGCGCCGGCGCCGCGCTGGCCATCCCCATGGTCGGGCTGGAATACAACCCGCAGGCCGCCCGCCGCGCCGCCGAGAAGGCGGGCGTCGATGTCACGGCCGGCAGCGTGAACACCATGCCCTTCCATGACGGCCAGTTCGGCGGCCTGTTCAGCCTGGACGTGCTGTGCCACGCGGGCGCCGAGCCGGCGCAGATGCTGGCCGAATGCCGCCGCGTGCTGGCGCCCGGCGGCGTGATGGTGCTGAACCTGCCTGCCCTGCCCTGGCTGCGCTCGGCCCATGATGCGCGGGTGTTCACCGTGCGCCGCTATACCCGCGCCACCATCACCGCCGAATTGCAGGCGGCGGGCTTCACCGACATCCGCGCCCGCTACTGGAACGCGCTGCTACTGCCGCTGATGATCCTGCAGCGCAAGGTTCTCGCCGCCCGCGCGGACGCGCCGAGCGACGTCACCAATTTTCCGCCCTGGCTGGATGCCTGCCTGTTCGCCGCCACCCGCATCGAGGCGGGGATGATGCGGGCCGGGCTGCGCTTTCCGGCGGGCGGCTCCGTCATCGTTTCCGCGACCAGGCCCTGAGGACCTCCCCATGGACCAGAACATCATCCATCCCGTCGGCCTGTCGATCGTGGTGCCCGTCTATCGCGGCGCGGACACGGTGGGGCAGCTCGTGGCCGCCCTGTCCGCGCTGAAGCCCGAGGGCGGCCTCGAGATCGTGCTGGTCAATGACGGCAGCCCGGACAATTCCGGCGAGGTGTGCCGCCAGCTGGCCGCCACCGCCACCGTGCCGCTGACCTATGTCGAGCACGCCCGCAATTTCGGCGAGCACAACGCCGTCATGACCGGGCTGCGCCATGCCCGCGGCGCCTACATCATCAATATGGATGATGACCTGCAGAACCCGCCCGAGGAGGTCATCAAGCTGTATGACCATGCGCGGCTGGGCAATTGGGACGTGGTCTACACCCGCTACGAGAAGAAGGAACACGAGGGCTGGCGTAACCTCGGCTCCCAGTTCGCGAACAAGGTAGCGGACTGGCTGCTGGACAAGCCGAAGGGGCTCTACCTGTCCTCCTTCCGCTGCATGTCGGCGCTGGTGGTGCGGGAAGTGACCAAGTACCGCGGTCCCTACCCCTATATCGACGGGCTGATCATGCAGGTGACGCAGCGGATCGACAGCATCGTGGTGGCGCATTACCCGCGCGCGGTGGGCCGGTCCAACTACACCATGACGCGGCTGATCCGGCTGTGGATGAACCTGGCCACCAACTTCTCGGTGGCGCCGCTGCGCATGGCGGTGTTCGCCGGCGCGGGCATGGGCGTGCTGGGGCTGCTGCTGGCCGTCTTCGTGTTCATCGAGGCCCTGACCGGGGACACGCCCTCCGGCTGGGCGTCCTCCATGATGATGATGCTGCTGCTCTCGGGCGTGCAGTTCATGATCCTGGGCGTCCTGGGCGAGTATGTGGGGCGTGCGTTCCTTTCCGCGAACGGCAAGCCCCAGGGTGTGGTGCGCGACGTACTGCCGCCGCGCGTCGATGGAGAACGTCAATGAGTATCCACTGGCTGGTCCTGGCACTGGCCATCACGTCGTCGCTGGTGGGCCAGGTGCTGCTGAAGGCCGGCACCGGCGACGGCACGGGCAGCTTCATCGCCCAGTTGTTCCGCTGGCAGACCATCATCGGGCTCGGCTTCTATGGCGGGGCCGCGATGCTCTACATCGTGGCGCTGCGGAAGATCCCGATGAGCGTGGCCCTGCCCTGCACGGCCGTCAGCTACATCGTGATCGCGATCGCGGGCTGGTGGTTCTTCGGCGAGGGGCTGAACCCGCAGAAGCTGGTGGCGATCGGGCTGATCGGGGCTGGGGTTATTGTGCTGGCCAGTGCCTAGAGCATGTTTTTTTTGGAAAAAAGAACCAAAAAGCTTTTTTGAGTTTTGTGGGACACCTTCGGCTAACTAGAGCACGCCAAAACTCACAAAGTCTTTTTGCTTCTTTTTCTTCAGAAAAAGAAGATAGTCTCTCCAGGCCTTGATCCAATCGGTTTCATGGCCACGTCCCTGGTAGCAACCAAGGGAGAACCCCCGATGCCTGTAGACGCCAAGTACACCACCTCCGCCACCGCCAGCGGCGGCGGCCGCAACGGCCACACCGCCCTGGCCGACGGCACCATGGCCTTCGACCTGGTCGTGCCGAAGGAGCTGGGCGGGCCGGGCGGCGACGGCGCCAACCCGGAGAAGCTGTTCGCGCTGGGCTATTCCGCCTGCTTCCTGGGCGCCATGCGCGTGGCCTCCACCCAGACCAAGATCCCCGTGCCGGACGGCACCACCGTTTCGGCCACCATCGGCATCGGGCCCCGTTCAGAGGGCGGCTTCGGCATCACGGCCGCGCTGGATGTCTATCTGCCCGGCCTGCCGGAGGAGGAGGCGAAGAAGCTCGTGGAGACCACCCACGGCATCTGCCCCTACTCCAACGCCATCAAGGCCAGCGTGCCGGTGCCCACGACAACCCGCAGCTAACGCAACACCCCATCGAGCAGCGGCAGGCCCAGCAGGGCCGCCGCGACGATGAGGCCGTAGCACACCCGGCGGAAGGTGCGCTCACTGGCCAGCCCGAACAGGCGGCTGCCGATGAACACGCCCACGGCATAGAGCGGCGCCGTCAGGATCGCGTAATAGAGCAGATCCCGCACGAACAGCCCGGCCACGGCGAAGCTGATGCCCGTGACCACGGCGGCGGCGGCGAAATACAGCATGATGTTGGCCCGCACCGTCGCCACCGGAATGCTGCCGCCCAGCCAATAGGCCACGACAGGCGGCCCACCCACCTGCGCCACGCCCGAAAACAGGCCCGATGCGGCACCGACCCCCAGCGTCAGCGCCGCACGCGGCTGGCCGCGATAGCGCCAGCCGGACATCAGCAGCGCCAGCGCCATGATCACCACGCCCACGATGGCCCAGCGGATGAACAGCGGGTCCGCATGGGTCAGCACATAGGTGCCGATGGGCGTGCCCATCGCGCAGCCCATGGTCATCACCGCCACCTCGCGCCGGTTGGCCATGGCCCAGGCGCGCGGCAGCAGGCCGAGCGAGGTAATGCCATCCACCGCCAGCAGCAGGGGCGCGGCCATGCGCGCCCCGATGGCCGCGCTGGCCAGCGGCATGAAGATCAGCGCGGCGCCGAAGCCGGAAAAGCCGCGCGCCAAACCGGCGACGAGAGCGCCGCCCAACAGGAACCACATCAGCCGAAACGCAGCGCCAGCAGCGTCACGTCATCGGCCTGGGGGGCATCGCGGGTGAAGCCCGCCATATCCGCCAGGATGGCCGTCAGCAGCACGCCCGGCGCCGCGTCGCCCGCACCGGCGATGGCGCCCGACAGGCGCTCCCGCCCATAGAAATCGGCCTCGGGGGATTCGGCCTCCGAGACGCCGTCGGTGAACAGCACCAGCGTCTCTCCCGGCGCCAGGGTCAGCTCGCCCTCGCGATAGGTCAGCCCGTCCATCACCCCCATGGCGGGGTTGCTGGCGAAGCCCGACATGGCGCGCGGCCCGCCGGCGGCCTGGATGAAGGGCGCCTCGTGCCCCGCCACGCAGATGCGGCATTGGCCGGTTTCGGTGTTCACCACGCCCAGCAGCGCGGTCACGAAGGTCATGTCCGGGTTGTCGGTGGAGAGGTCGTCATTGGCCATCTCCATCAGCGTGGCGGGAGAAGGCACCTCGCCCCGGCCGATGGCGATGCGGGCCGCGCTGCGGATCAGCCCCACCGTGCGCGCCATGGTCAGCCCGGCGGGCGCGCCCTTGCCCGACACGTCCGCCACGCCGAACAGCAGATGCGCGGCATCCAGGCGCATCACCTCGAACAGGTCGCCGCCGACCTGTCGGGCGGGCTCCATATGGGCGGCCACCGACACGCGGCCGGAGCCCAGCCGCCCCACATCCTGCGGCACCAGCGAGAGCTGGGCGGCGCGGGCGCTGTTGAGCTCCGCCTCCAGCGCGGCCAGGCGCTCGGCCGCCAGGTCGCGCAGGCGCTTCTTTTCCAGCACGGCGGCCAGGCGCGCGCGCAACAGCGGCGGGTCGAAGCTCTTCGGCAGATAATCCTCGGCGCCCAGCTCGATGCAGCGGATCACGCCGGTCATCTCGGTCAGCGCCGAGATGACGATCACGGGCGGCGCGTCGGCGCGCCCGCGCAGGGCCTCCAGCACGCCGATGCCGTCCAGCTCGGGCATTTCCAGGTCCAGCAGCACGGCGTCGAAGCGCTGCGCCTCGATGGCCTCCAGGCCCAGGCGGCCGTTCTCGGCCATAACAGGTTCAGGGTAGCCGAGCTCGGCAAGCCGGCGCTTCAGCAGCAGCCGGTTGAAGCCGCTGTCGTCCACTACAAGGATATTCGGTTCAGCCATCGCGACGTGCCAGTTTCTCCGCGGCCGCGCGGGCTTCCATGGCCAGGCGCGAAAGATCGATCATGGTGACGGTCAGTTCCTCGGCCGCCGTGGCGCTGGCTTGGCCGATGCGGGTCAGCGTGGCCATGCGGGCGTCCAGGCTGCCCACCACGGTCTGCTGTTCCTCCATGGCGACGGCGATCGCCGCCGCCATCCGGGCGCTGTCGTTCATCAGGGTTTCGAGCGAGTCCATGGACTCGCCCACGGCGGCGGCGACCCCCGCGCCCTCACGCGCGCGGCGGCCCGAGAGCAGGACGACATCGGCGATTTCCTGCGCCAGCGCCTCCGTGCTCGCGGCCAGCGCGCGCACTTCCTCGGCCACGACGGACAGGCCGCGCCCGTGCTCGCCCGCGCGGGCGGCCTCGATGGCGGCGTTGATGGCCAGGATGTTGGTCTGGGTCGCGATCTTCTGGATGGTGCCGGCGATGCGGGTCACGCGCTCCGTGTCCTCGCCCACCGCGTCCACCGTCTCGGTCAGGGCGCGCACCTTCTGCACGCTGTCGGCCACCAGCGCATTGGCCTGCTCGGCCTGGGCCTGGGCGGTGGTGGTGGTGCGCGTCACCTCGCCGATCGCGGCGGTGGTCTGGCTCAGGGCCGCGCCCACTTCCCGCAGCTCCGCCAGCTGGGACATCGCGCCCTCGCTGACCTGGCCGATGGCGGAACTGGCCTCGCTGGTCGCCTGGGCGGTGCGGCGGGCGCTGTCCATGGCCTGGCCGGCCATGGCGCGGGTGGCCAGCAGGTTCGCCTTGAACACGTCCACCGTGCGGGCCATCTCGCCCACCTGGTCGGCGCGGTGGGTCTCGGGCACCTTCGTGTCCGCGTCACCGGCGGCCAGATGGTTCATGGAGATCGCGAGCCGGCCCAGCGGGCGCGCCGTCAGCAGGATCAGCACCAGCCAGGTCAGCCCCACGCCCACCAGCCCGACGCCCGCCGCGATGATGGTGTTCCGCTCGCCTTCCTCGGCGATGTCGTGCGCCCGGCGCAGGCTGGCCTGCTGGTCGGTGCGGATGATCTCCCGCACCGCGATGGAGGTGTTGTTCAGCGCGACGAGGATGTCGAGCCATTCCTCCTGCAGCTGGTTGTAGGCGTTGCGGTCGCGGCGCGAGAAGGCCTGCGCCACCTGGTCGCCCAGGGGCCCCACCCGCGCCGTCATGTCGCGCGCGCCGCCCAGCAGCACGGGGTCCATCCGCGGGCCCATCAGCTCTTCGATGCGGGCGAAGCTGGCCTGAATGTCGGCGGCGTTGCGGCGCATGCGCGGCGCGGTCACGATCGAGGGCAGCGCCCCCGCCATCACGGCCGAGAACGCGGCCGAGAAGTCCGAGATGGGCTGGGCGAAATTGTCCTCGGCCTCGATGTTCGCGCGGTCCCGCACGCCCAGGCTTTCGATGATCTCGTTCTCACGCTGGACCAGCAGCAGCGCGTTGCCTGCCAGCATGCCCAGGGCCGCCAGCATGATGGCCAGGATGGCGGCGGTGCGGAAACCGATCCGCCCGGCCAGCGCGACGCCGCGCGCGGGGGCGGTGCCGCGAACGGGGGGCTTTGTTTCGGGCATGGGCGCTTCCGGTGCCATCGCGGGCACATTACAGGCATGACAGCGCGCGTCACAACCTCACGCCGCGGGGCGCCGCAAGAATGACGCGGCACCCTGGCCGGAATACAGTGCCGGCATGTCCCGCTCCGAGCGCCTTCTCGATCTGCTTCAGGTCCTGCGGCAGCATCGCCGGCCGGTCAGCGGCCGGACCCTGGCGGCGGAAACCGGCGTCAGCCTGCGCACGCTGTACCGCGACATCGCCAGCCTGCAGGCGCAGGGCGCCCTGATCGAGGGGGAGCCGGGCCTGGGCTATGTCATGAAGCCGGGCTTCCTGCTGCCGCCCCTGATGTTCCCGCCCGAGGAGGTCGAGGCGCTGGTGCTGGGGTCGCGCCTGGTGGCCGAGCGTGCCGACGGGCCGCTGGCCGCGGCGGCGCGCGGCGCGCTGGCCCGGATCGCGGCGGTGCTGCCGCCTGGCTCTCGTGAGGCGCTGGAGGCTTCCGCCCTGCTCGCGGGCCCCGGCGGCCGCGCCGCGCCCGAGGGCGGCATCGACCTGCCGGCCCTGCGCGGCGCGATCCGCGCCGAGCGCAAGCTGCGCATCGACTATCGGGATGACCGGGGCGCTGCCTCCGCCCGCATCGTCTGGCCGGTGGCGCTGGCCTTTTTCGAGCGGGTCCGCGTCGTCGTCGCCTGGTGCGAGCTGCGCTTGGATTTCCGCCACTTCCGGACCGACCGCATCCAGCGCGCCGAGGTGCTGGAGGAACGGTATCCGAAGCGCCGCGCCGCGTTGCTGCGCGCCTGGCGGGAGGCGGAGGGCATAAGCCCGCCTGCATGATGCTGCCAGAAACTGGCAGCAGGGGGCGGGCAGGATGGGCAGCACCATCAAGGACGGACCCATCCCATGAACAACAGCCTTATCTTCTACGTCGCGGAGGTGGCCGCGAGCGCGCGGTTCTATGAACGCCTCCTGGAAGTGCCGCCCGTCGAGAACAGCCCCGGCTTCGCGATGTTCATCCTGCCCTCTGGCTTCGGGCTCGGCCTGTGGCAGCGGGCGGGGGTGGAGCCGCCGCCGGCCGCGCCCGGCGGTGGCTGCGAGCTCGGCTTCCGCGTCGCGACGCCCGCCGAGGTCGATCGCCTGCATGCCGAATGGCACGCCAAGGGGGCCTGCATGCTGATGCCGCCGCGCGACCTCGACTTCGGCCGCAGCTTCGTCGCCGTCGACCCGGACGGGCACCGGCTGCGCGTCTATGCCATGGCGGCGGCGTAGGGCGATGCCCCGCGCCTGGATCGCCGTCGCCTGCGCCGCGCATGTCCGGCTGGGCCGGGCCGAGGGCTTCATGCAGGTGTGCCACGGCAAGGCGGCGCCCCTGCGCCGCATCGCGCCGGGGGACCTGGTGGCGTATTACTCGCCGACCGAGAGCCTCGGCGGCGGGGACAGGCTGCAGGCCTTCACCGCCCTGGGCACCGTGCGCTCCGGCGCGCCCTACCAGCCCGCCGCGCCGGCAGGCTTCAGGCCGTGGCGGCGCGATGTCGACTGGTGGCCGGGGCGGGAGGCACCGATCAGGCCGCTGCTTGAGCGGCTGTCCTTCTCAAGCGGCGATCCCCGCTGGGGCTACCGGCTGCGCTTCGGGCTGTTCGAGGTCACGCAGGAGGACGCCCGGCTGATCGCCGGGGCGATGGAGGCGGCCTGCGCCGTCAGTTGAGTTCCTCGTCCGGCAGCACGCCGAAGATCTCTCGCCGGCGGACGAAGCCGCGCGCGTCGCGCGCCTGCACCTCGCACCAGTCGCTGCCGGCGGCGCAGGCACGCAGCCGGCCGATCACGCCGGGGCGCAGCCGGGCCTGCACGGCGGCCTCGGGGTCCGGGCGGCGGCGCAGCTCGACCTCGCCGGCCTGGCTCGGGCGCACCAGGAAGGTGCGGCGGCCGGGCAGCAGGTTGGACTGGTGCACCCAGCCCTCGGTGCCGTCCACGTCGCGGATGCGGCGCCACTGGTCGCGCTCGTTCACGATCATCACCGGCAGGTCGCGCCGCTCATAACGCCATTCGATCGGGAAGCGCATGTCAGGGCCCACGCGCATGTTCACGCGGTCCGACCGGAGGGGGACGAAGCGGGGCATGGGCAGGCCGGTGGCCGGCCCGCGCGGCGGGATGGGCGGGGGCGCAGGCTCGGGCGCGGGGGCCGGAGCGGGGGCCTCGGCGGGCGGCGTCGCGGGGGTGGGGCGCGGCTGGCGGCGCGGCGGCTGCTGCGGGCGCTGGCCCTGCGCGGGGCGTTGGCCGGGCTGCGCGGACTGCGGGCGGCGGGGCTGCTGGCCGCCGGCCGCCGCGGGCTGGGCCGGGCGCGGCGCGGCCTGGGCAGGGCGGGCCGGAGCATTCGGGGCCGCGGCGCCGGGTGCGGCGGGCGCGGGCGTCGCGGGCCGCTGCGGCGCCGCAGGGCGGGTGGGTTCAGCCGGGCGGGGTGCCGCCGGCGCGGGGGCCTGGGCGGCCGGCGCGCCCAGCATGGACTGCGCCATGGCAGGGCCGGTCAGCGCAGCCGCCAGCATGGCGGCCATGGCCACCCTGACCGCACGCATTTCTGCCCGCCAGTGCCTCATGCCCCAGGATTGGCAAGTCCCGCCGCGCCGGGTCAAGCGGCAGGCGCCTCTTGCTCCGTCTCGGCAGAGACGATCCGCACGAATTCCCGCCAGTCGTCACGCTTGGCCGCCGCGCGCTCGGAGCCGTCCGGCATGGCGGCATACAGGCTGAGCACGCCCGCCACCCACCAGTAGTCGAACTGCTTCGCATCATGCAGCACCAGGGCGGAGGTGCGCTCGAACACGCCGTCCTTGATCTTCGGCAGCCACTTCGCGATCCACCACCAGCAGCCCACGCCCAGGATGGCGGCGCCCAGGTAGAAATGCACCGCCCAGGTGCCCAGGAAGCTGGTGACCAGGATGGTCGCGGCGGGCCACACATTCTCATACATGCGATAGACCGGGCTGCCCGGGCTGTTCATGCGGCGGATATGGACGCCGAGCTTCACGCGCTGGGCAGCCAGCAAGGCGCGCAGTTGGGCCAGTTCGGGCGTGTCTCGGGCAGAGGTGCTCATCCCCTGTCTGGTAGCGCAGACCGGTGCCTCGCGCTAACCCCCGCCGCAGGAATCCCGCCTGACGCCGCGCGGGGCCGAGGCCTGGGGCAGCGTCATGGCCGTCAGCACACAGGCCGCGTAATCGCGGGTGAAGCGCCAGTCGAACACGCCGTTGTGCCCCTGGACTATACCCCCCTGCGCCGGCCCGCGCGGAAAGATCGCGAGCGTGGGTGCCGGCCGCCGGGCCGACAATTCGTTCACCGCCGCCGCACGGGCGGGGGCGTCCGGGTCGAACTGGTCGTTCTCGAACAGCAGCACCAGCAGGGCGGGCCGGTCGGCGCCCAGCCCCGCCAGGTGGCGCCTGAAATCGGCCAGGGCCACGGGCACGCGGGGGGTGCCGGCCACTTCTCCGTGGGCGGCCGGCGAGGCGGCGATGATGCCGTCCACCAGGCCCGGCGCCTGGGCGGCGGCCAGCAGGGACTGCCAGGCGCCCCGGCTGTGCCCGGCCAGCACCACCTGCCGCCAGGGCCGCAGCAGCGGCAGCGCGTTCACCAGCAGCGGCAGGGTGCTGTGCAGGGCGTCGTCGCCCGGCGGGCGGTCGAAACGCAGCACATCCCATCCCGCATTGTTCAGCGCGGAGACGAAGCCCGGCGTGACATTGCCGCGCAGGTCCACCTCCGGCCCCTCATAGCCATGCTGCCAGACGACCACGCCGCGCGCGGCCTCGGGGCCGCGCCACAGCTGCCAGGGGTTGGGGCGGAAGGGGCCGATGGCGGCGGGCCCCTGGGGCGGCAGCGGCGGGCGGCCGTTCACCCGCCCGTTCACCGCCACCACCACGCAGGGGGCGGCGATCGGCCCGCCGCGCGCGCCCTCCGTGCTCTCGCGGCACAGGCGCAGGGCGTCCTGCTGGGCGGCATCGGGGCTGGGGCGGCCGCTGGCCAGGCCCCAGGCGCTGCGGCCGTCCTCGGCGCGCGCCATGGCGAAGGCCGAATTCGGCACAGCGCCCCGGTAATGCATGGTGAAGCCCTGGACCACGCTGGGCCCCGGTCGGTTGCTGCCCAGATTCTCGGCCGAGAAGGTGGCGCGATAGGTCGCCTCATCCTCTGGTTGAGAGGCCATCGCCGCCGGCGCGGCGACGGCGGAAAGCGCCAGGAGCAGCCGGAAGCGGGACCAGATCGCCGTCATGAGCATCCCATTTATGCCAAGCGCCGCATGGCACAAAAGCGGTTTCTGTTCTATTCCGCCGAGCATGGACCAGGCATCCGAACCCGCCCGTTACGATTTCGCCGCCGCCGAGCCGCGCTGGCAGGCCGCGTGGAACGACCGCGACTGCTTCCTCGCCCCGGACGTGCCGCCGGCGGACGCCAAGAAGTACTATGTCCTTGAGATGTTCCCCTACCCCAGCGGCAAGATCCACATGGGGCATGTGCGCAACTACACGCTGGGCGATGTGGTGGCGCGCTACAAGCGGGCGACCGGCCACCTGGTGATGCACCCGATGGGCTGGGATGCCTTCGGCCTGCCGGCGGAAAACGCCGCGCGCGACCGTGGCGTGCACCCGGGCCAATGGACCTACAACAACATCGCCAACATGCGCGCCGAGCTGAAGCGCATGGGCCTGTCGCTGGACTGGTCGCGCGAATTCGCCACCTGCGACCCCGAATATTACGGCCAGCAGCAATCCCTGTTCCAGGACCTGATGGCCGCCGGCTGGGTCGAGCGCAAGGAAAGCTGGGTCAACTGGGACCCGGTGGACAACACCGTGCTGGCCAATGAGCAGGTGATCGACGGCAAGGGCTGGCGCTCCGGCGCGCCGGTCGAGAAGAAGCGCCTGAGCCAGTGGTTCATGCAGATCACCCGCGCCGCGCCCGAGCTGCTGGGCGCGCTGGACACGCTGGACCGTTGGCCCGAGCGCGTGAAGCTGATGCAGGCCAACTGGATCGGCCGCAGCGAGGGTGCGCGCGTGCGCTTCGAGCTGGCGCAATCGGTGGATGGCGTGACGGATGTGGAGGTGTTCACCACCCGCCCCGACACGCTGTTCGGCATGTCCTTCCTGGCGGTGGCGGCCGAGCACCCGCTGGCCGATGCCGCCGCCAAGCGTGACCCGGCGGCTGCCGCCTTCATCGCCGAATGCCGCGCCCAGGGCACCAGCGAGGCCGCGATCGAGCAGGCGGAAAAGCGCGGCTTCGACACCGGCTTCTTCGTGAAGCACCCGTTCAACGGGCAGGAATACCCGATCTGGATCGCGAACTTCGTGCTGATGGAATACGGCACGGGCGCGATCTTCGGCTGCCCCAGCGGCGACCAGCGCGACCTGGACTTCGCCCGCAAGTATGACCTGCCGGTGCTGCCCGTGGTGCTGCCGCCCGATGCGGACCCGCGCGATTTCACCATCGGCGACGTCGCCTACACCGATGACGGCACGATCTTCAATTCGGGCTTCCTGAACGGCAAGACCGTGCCCGAGGCCAAGCGCGCCGCCATCGACGCGCTGGAACAGAAGCGCGCCGGCAAGGGCATCGTAAACTGGCGCCTGCGCGACTGGGGCGTGTCCCGCCAGCGCTATTGGGGCTGCCCGATCCCGGTCATCCACTGCGACGCCTGCGGCGTGGTGCCGGTGCCCAAGGACCAGCTGCCGGTGAAGCTGCCCGAGGACGTGGATTTCTCGCGCCCCGGCAACCCGCTGGACCACCACCCGACGTGGAAGCACGTCAACTGCCCGCAGTGCAGCCGGGCGGCGGTGCGTGAGACCGACACCTTCGACACCTTCGTGGACAGCAGCTGGTATTTCGCCCGCTTCTGCTCGCCCCGCGCGACCGTGCCGCTGACCAAGGCCGCCGTCGAGGCCTGGCTGCCGGTCGATCAGTATATCGGCGGCATCGAGCACGCGATCCTGCACCTGCTCTATGCCCGCTTCTTCACCCGCGCCCTGCACGGCATGGACAAGGTGGCAACGCCCGAGCCCTTCGCCGGGCTGTTCACCCAGGGCATGGTGACCCACGCCTCCTACCGCGCCGCCGATGGCCGCTGGCTCTACCCCGAGGAAATCTCGGTGGATGCCGAGGGCGTGGCGACCGAGAAGGCGACCGGCGCCGTCGTGGCCATCGGCCGCGGCGAGAAGATGTCGAAGTCGAAGAACAACACGGTGGACCCCGGGGCGATCATCGACCGCTACGGCGCGGACACGGCGCGGTGGTTCATCCTCTCCGACAACCCGCCCGAGCGCGACATGGAATGGTCGGAAGCCGGTGTGGCCGGTTCCCAGCGTTTCGTGCAGCGCCTGTGGCGCCTGGTGCAGACCAACCTGCCGCTGCCCGCCGCCGAGGAAACCCCGGCCGGGCGCAAGCTGCGCCAGACCACGCACCGCGCCATCGCGGCCGTGACCCAGGCGCTGGAGACCTTCGCCTTCAACGTGGCGGTGGCCCGCATCCATGAATTCGCCAACGCCATCGCCGAGGCCCCGGCCGAAGCGGCGGGTGCCAAGGCCGAGGCGCTGGATGCCATCACCCAGCTGATCTCGCCCATGATGCCGCACCTGGCCGAGGAGCTGTGGTCCACGCTCCACCCCGACGGCAAGCTGGTGGCGGAGCTGGACTGGCCCGTGGCCGACCCCGCCCTGCTGAAGGCCGAGACCGTCACGCTGGCCGTGCAGGTCAACGGCAAGCTGCGCTCCAACATCGAGGTAGCGGTGAACGAGGGCGAGGATGCTATCTTCGCCGCGGCGCTGGCCGAGGAGAACGTCTCCCGCGCGATCGACGGCAAGCCCATCCGCAAGCGCATCCATGTGCGCGGGCGCATCGTGAACTTCGTGGTGTAAGGCATGACGACGCGGCGCACGCTTCTGCTGGCTTCCCCGCTGCTGCTGGCGGGTTGCGGCTTCCGGCCGCTGTACCGCCCCGGCAACATGCCGAGCGGCGAGGCACTCTCGGCCGAGCTGGCGGCCGTGCAGGTCGCGCGCATCGGTGAGCGCCAGGGCCAGCTGCTGCGCCGCGCCCTGATGGCGCGGCTGGAGGACACCCGCCCCGGCACCGCGCCCCGCTATGAGCTGCGGGTGGGCGTGCGCAACGATTCCGACGTGCAGGGCTATCGCACGGACGGCGCCATCACCCGCATCCGCGTCACCGTCTCGGCCGATTTCGTGCTGATGACGCTGGGCACCGAGCAGGAGGAAATCCTGCGCGGCACCGCCCGGAAATTCGACGCCTTCAACCTGCCGGACCTGCAGTTCTTCGCCGCCGACATCAGCCGCGAGGCGATGGAGCGCCGGCTGATGGAAGACGTGGCCGAGGACATCGCCCGCCGCCTGGCGCTGGAGTTCCGCCGGCGTGGCGAAGCTTGACCCCAAGCGGATCGACGCCTTCCTGAAGGACCCCGGCGACACCCGCGTGGTGTTGCTGCATGGCGACGATGCCGGGCTGGTGCGGGAACGCGCCGCCCTTCTGGCCCGCAACGTGACGGGCGGCGACGACCTCTCCATCGCCGACATCCCGCGCGAAGGCGCCAAGGACACCGCCCTCCTCTCCAGCGAGGCCGCGACCCGCCCGCTGCTGGGCGGTAGGCGGGCCGTGCGCGTGCGCGAGGCGACCGACGCCTTCACCAATGCCGCCAAGGCAGCGCTCGATGGCCCCGGCCCCGGCGTGGTCATCATGGAAGGGCCGGAGCTTCAGGCGCGGTCCAAGCTGCGCTCCCTGCTGGAGGGTTCGCCGAAAGCCGCCGTCATCGCCTGCTGGCGCGAACGCGGCGCGGAGCTGGCCGGCAGCGCGAAACGCATCCTGGAGGAGCTCGGCGTCTCGGCCGATGGGCCGGCCATCGACTGGCTGGTGCAGAACCAGGGCGAGGACCGGCTGCTGCTGCGGCGAGAGCTGGAGAAACTCGCGCTCTATGTCGGCCCCGGCAACCGCGCGACGGAGGAAGACGTCCTGGCCGTGGTGGGCGAGGCCAACACCCTCAGCCTGGACGAGGCACTGAACGCGGCCTTCGCCGGCGACGTGGCGGGCGCCGACCGGGCACTGGCCGCCGCCGTGGCCGACGGCGCCGTGCCCGTGCAGATCATCCGCGCCGCCCTGCGCCACACCCAGCGCCTGCTGGATGCCAGCATGTCCGTCGCGGACGGCATGTCACCGGGCGACGCGCTGGGCGCCCTGCGCCCGCCCGTGTTCTTCCGCAGCCGACCCATCATGGAACGCGCCCTGCGCAACTGGCGCCAACCCGCCCTGCAAGCGGTGGCCAACGCCCTGCTGGAAGCCGAGCGCCGCACCAAAACGACCGGCATGCCCGACAAGGCCGTGGCCCGCCAGGCCGTGCTGGCCATCGCGCAACGGGGTGCGGCACGGCGGTGAGGGCGGCTCTCCCGGGGCCTTGCCCCGGACCCCACCAAGGGCGCCGCCCTTGGAACCCGCCAGGAGCCTGTGGCCCCTGGACCCACTCGAATTAACTGAAAGTCTGGGGAAGGGGCTGCGAAGGACTTTCGGGACCGAAGCGCGCTCGGTGCCCCTTCCCCAGACTTTCAGCTCCCGGTTTCCAAAGGCCTTTCGGCCTTTGGCGGGGTGCAGGGGCAGAGCCCCTGCGCGGGGTCCCGGGGGCAAGGCCCCCGGAATGCGCCCTTACGCCGGGCCTTTCCACCCGTTCGCGTGGGAGACGGCGGCGGCGGTGACGTTGACGATGCCGCGGGCCGTGACGGAGTTCACCAGCACTTCCACCGGCTTGTTCATGCCCAGCAGCAGGGGGCCGACCTGCAGGCCTTCGGCTGCGGCCTTCAGCAGGTTGAAGCTGATGTTGGCCGCATCCAGGTTCGGCATCACCAGCAGGTTGGCGGGGCCGGTCAGGGTGCTGTCGGGCACCGACTTGGCCAGGATGCTGGAGACGAGGGCCGCGTCGGCGTGCATTTCGCCGTCCACCTCGAAGCCGGGGTTGGCCTGCTGGATCAGCTTCAGCGCGCTGCGCATGCGCCGGGCGCTGGGCGCCTGGGATGCCCCGAAGGAGGAATGCGACAGCAGCGCCGCGCGCGGCGTCAGGCCGAAGCGGCGGATCTGGTCGGCCGCCAGCAGGGTCATTTCCGCGATCTGCTCGGCGGTGGGTTCCACCAGCAGGTGCGTGTCCACGAAGAACAGCGCGCCGTTGGGCACCAGCACGGCGGTCATGGCATAGACGCGGCTGACTTCGCTGCTCTTGCCGATCACGTCCAGCGCGTGGTGCCAGTGGCGCATCCAGTCGCCGTTGCCGCCCACGATGGCGGCATCGGCCTGGCCGGTTTCCAGCAGCAGGCTGGCGGCCACGGTGGGGCGCGTGACGATGCGCCGGCCGGCATTGTCGGGCGGCACGCCGCGCCGGCCTACCTTGCGGACGTACAGTTCCTCAAGCGGGCCGAACACCGACACATCCTGCGCCGGGTCCAGCACACGGACGGAGCCGTTGAGGTCCATGCGCAGGCCCATGGCGGCGACGCGCGCCTCGATCACGGCGCGGCGGCCGATCAGGATGGGCTCCGCGATGCCGTCGTCCAGGATGGTCTGCACGGCGCGCAGCGTGCGCTCGTCCTCGCCCTCCGAGTACACCACCCGGCGGGGGGATTTGCGCGCGGCCTCGACCATCGGCCGCATCAGGTTGCCGGAGCGGAAGACGAAGCGTTCCAGCTCGGTCTTGTAGGCCTCGAAATCCTTGATGGGGCGGCGGGCGACGCCGCTGTTCATCGCGGCCCGCGCGACGGCGGGCGCGATCTCCAGGATCAGGCGCGGGTCGAAGGGCTTGGGGATGATGTATTCGGGGCCGAAGACCGGGGCCTGGCCGCCATAGGCGGCGGCGACCACTTCGCTGGCCTCCATGCGCGCCAGGGCCGCGATGGCCTCGACGGTCGCGACCTTCATTTCCTCATTGATCGTGGTGGCGCCGACATCCAGCGCGCCACGGAAGATGAAGGGGAAGCACAGGACGTTGTTGACCTGGTTCGGGTAGTCGGTGCGGCCGGTGGCCACGATGGCGTCCGGGCGGGCGGCGCGCACGGCTTCGGGCAGGATCTCGGGCTCGGGGTTGGCGAGCGCGAGCACCAGGGGCTTCGGCGCCAGCTTGCCCAGCCATTCGGGCTTCAGCACGCGCGGCGCGGACAGGCCCAGGAAGATGTCGGCGCCGTCCAGCACCTGCTCCAGCGTGCGCAGGTCGGTATCCTGCGCGTATTCCGCCTTGTAGGGGTCCATCGCGTTGCGGCCCTTGTAGACGAGGCCGTCCACGTCGCAGACCCACACGTTTTCCCGCTTCAGGCCCATGGTGACCAGCAGGTTGAGGCAGGCGAGGGCCGCCGCCCCACCGCCGGTGTTCACCAGCTTCACGTCGGCCAGTGACTTGCCCTGCAGCAGCAGCCCGTTGCGGATGGCGGCGGCCACGATGATGGCGGTGCCGTGCTGGTCGTCATGGAAGACGGGAATGTTCATCTTCGCGCGCAGTTCGCGCTCGATCTCGAAGCATTCCGGGGCCTTGATGTCTTCCAGGTTGATGGCGCCGAAGCTGGGTTCCAGCTTGGACACGGCCTGGACGAACAGGGCGGGGTCGCGCTCCTCCACCTCGATGTCGATGGAATCGATGCCGGCGAACTTCTTGAAGAGGACCGCCTTGCCTTCCATCACCGGCTTGGACGCCAGCGCGCCGATGGCGCCGAGGCCGAGCACGGCCGTGCCGTTGGTGATGACAGCCACCATGTTGCCGCGGGTGGTGTAGTCCCAGGCGGCCTCGGGGTTGGCGGCGATTTCCTCGCAGGCGGCGGCGACACCGGGGGAGTAGGCAAGGCCCAGGTCGCGCTGGGTGGCCATGCGCTTGGTGGGCTCGATGGACAGCTTACCGGGGCGCGGCAGGCGGTGATAATCGAGCGCGGCTTTACGGAAATCGTCGTCCATCGTGGTCCCCCAGGTCGGGGCGCAGAATGCGGCCGGGGGCGGGCTTAAGCAACCGGCGCGGCGTGCGATGCGGTATGCGCGGGCCGGATAACCCGCGCACTTGCATGCAAGCGACGGCGCGTCAGGGCCAGACCGGCGCGCCCTCCAGACCCATGGTTTCCGGCAGGCCGCAGATCAGGTTGGCGTTCTGCACCGCCTGGCCGGCGGCACCCTTGCCCAGATTGTCCACCGCGCCGATCGCCATCACCAGGTTGCGGGCAGGGTCCGCCGCATAGCTGACGAAGGCGAGGTTGGAGCCGGTGGCCCACTTGGTCTGCGGCGGCTTGTCGGTCACGCGCACGAAGGGCCGGTCGGCATAGAAGCGGCGGGCGGCCTGCATGCACTGTTCGGTCGTGGCCCGGCCCCGGCAGTAGATGGTGGCCAGCAGGCCGCGCGTCATGGGCACCAGGTGCGGGGTGAATACCAGCCCCGCCGCGCTGCCGCCGCTCAGCTGCTCGATGGTGGCGGCCATCTCGGGCATGTGGGTGTGCTTCAGCAGGCCGTAGGGGATCAGGTTCTCGTTGGTCTCGGCATAGCCGAAGCCGCTGGTGGCGCCGCCGCGCCCCGCGCCCGAGACGCCGGTCTTGGCGTCGATGATGATGTTGCCGGGCTCGATCAGCCCCTCGGCCAGCAGGGGGGCCAGCGCGGTCAGGGTGGCGGCCGGGAAGCAGCCGGGGTTGGCGATGCGTGTCTGCCCGATGATCCGCTCGGGCCAGACATCCCCCAGGCCATAGGTCCAGCCCTCGGCATAGCGGTGGTCGCCGCCGATATCGACGATCTTCACCGATGCCGGCACGCGGGCCAGCGCCTCGGCCGAGGCCCCCGTGGGCAGGGAGGCGAACAGCAGGTCCAGCGGCGGCAGGGCCTCGGGGTCCCACTTCTCGATCACCAGATGGGCCAGCTTGGCGGGCAGGCCGGGGAAGCGGTCGGCCAGGCGGCTGCCGGCGCTGCCCTCGCCGGCGGCATAGACCAGTTCGAAGGCCGGATGCGCCGCGACCAGGCGCATCGCCTCGCCGCCGCCGAAACCGCTGATGCCGACAATGCCGACGCGAATGCTCATGGGTGTGTCCTTCAGGCAAAAGAAAACCCCCGCAACCGGGGGGCTGCGGGGGTTCTGGAATGCGGGCCGGGTCAATCCGGCGGGTGGGCCTGGGGTCAGGCGGTCACATGCCGGGGGAGACTGATCGACGCGCAGCCGGAAGGGCCGCAGCAAGGGTGCTGCGGCGTCGGCGTCGGTCGGAAAGGGTGCGGAGCCCGGGCATGTGGGCCCGAGATTGTCGCCACACCCTTACGGCGTCAATCCGCCGTGATGCCCACGCGGCGGATCACCTCGCCGTATTTGGTCATCTCGGCCTGGATGAAGGTGCGGAACTGCTCGGCGGTGCTGCCCACGGGCTCATTGCCCTGCTCCGCGAAGCGGGCGCGGGTCTCGGGCTGGGCCAGGGTGGCGGCGACCGACTGCTGCAGCCGGGTGGTCAGCGCCGCCGGCGCGCCGGGGCGGGCGAAGATGCCGTTCCAGTCATAGTTCTCGAAACCGGCGAAGCCGCTTTCGGCAAGCGTCGGCAGGTTCGGGAAGGATTCGGCCCGCGTGGCGCCCGTGGTCGCCAGCGCCTTCAGCCGCCCCTGGCGGATGTGCTGGGTGGAGCTCGGCAGGAAGGCCAGGCAGCACGGCACATGGCCCGCCATCACGTCCACCAGGGCAGGCCCGCCGCCGCGATACGGGACATGGTTCATCTCAAGCCCGGCCATGGACTTGAAGATCTCCATGCCCAGATGCTGCGCCGTGCCGTTGCCGGAGGATGCGTAGGACATCTCGCTGCCCTTCGCCTTCGCATAGGCCACGAACTCCGCCACCGTGTTCACCGGCAGGGAGGGATGGACCGCCAGCGCATTGGCCGCGCGGCTGACCTGGGTGACGGGCACCAGGTCCTCCAGCACCTTGTAGGGCATGGTGCGGCCCAGCAGCGGGTTCACGGCGTGGGAGGTGATGTCGAACAGGTAGGTGTAGCCGTCGGCCGGCTGCTGCGCGACATAGCCGCCGGCGATCAGGCCCGATGCACCGGCCTTGCTCTCGATCACCAGCGACTGGCCGATGCGCTCCGTGATGCCGGGCGCGATCAGCCGCGCCGTCACATCCGCACCGCCGCCGGGAGAGGTGCTGAGAATGAGGTGCACGGGGCGGGTGAAGCCCGGTGCCTGGGCGCCGGCGACCCCTGGGGCGATCGCGGGGGCCACGGCCGGCGCGGCCAGGGCGGAGAAAAGGATACGACGCGAAATAGGCATGCTCTGCTCCTCGAAGGGGCGGCTGGTCATCCTCGACGGCCCTTTATTCCCGCGCAGGCGGCTGGACCAATTACCTTCAATCATGAGCTAATGTTCACAGCGAGTCCATCAGGAGCCTGCCGTGATCCCTGCCCCCATCCTCGACACCGCCATCGCCGAGACCTGGGCCCTGATGAAGGAAATCGGCCGGCGCAGCGAAACGCCCCCCGGCCACACCCGCCCCGCCTTCTCTGAACAGGAGGAAATGGCGGCCACCCTGGTGCGGGAATTCCTGACCGCGCGCGGCCTGCCCTTCGAGCATGACGCCTTCGGCAACATCTACATCCTGCTGCCGGGCACGGAGGCGGGCCTGCCCGCCGTCACCTCCGGCTCGCATCTGGATACGGTGGCCAATGGCGGCAATTACGACGGCATGGCCGGCACGGCTGCGGCACTGGCCGTGGTGGCGGCCGCCCACGCGGCGGGGGTGCGGACGCGCCACGGCCTGCGGGCCCTGGCCATGCGCGCCGAGGAAAGCCCCTGGTTCAACATGGCCTATCTGGGCAGCCAGCTGCTGCTGAACTACCGCCCCCGCGCGGAGCTGGGCGCGCGCCTGCGCGTCGATACCGGCCGCACGCTGGAAGAACATGTGAAGGCGCTGGGCTATCCCTTCCGCACCGATGCCGAGCCCATCCTGACGCCGGCCAACACCGCCTGTTTCCTGGAACTGCACATCGAGCAGGGCCCGCTGCTGATCGAGCGCGACCTGCCGGCGGGCGTGGCGAGTGCCATCCGCGGCAATATCCGCTACCCCGCCGCGCGGTGCCTGGGCGAATACGGCCATGCCTCCGCCGTGCCGCGCCAAAGTCGGCGCGATGCCGTGATGGCGGTGGCCGAGCTGGCGCTGGGCCTGGACGAGCTGTGGGCGGAACTGCATGCCAAGGGCGACGACAACCTGGTCGTCACCCTCGGCCGCTTCGGCACCGACCCCGCCCACCATGCGCTGACCAAGGTGCCCGGCGAGGTGAGTTTCAGCCTGGCCATGGGTGCGACCAGCGCAGAGACGCTCGCGATCATGCGCGCCCGCAAGGATGAGCTGGTGGCCGAGATCACCGCCAAACGCGGCGTGTGTTTCGAGATGGGCGCCGAGGTGACGGCCGAGCCGGTGGCGCTGGACGAAGGCGCCATCACCCTGCTTGAGGCCGGGCTGCGCGCCGAGGGCATCGCACCCTTCCGCCTGCCCACCGTGGGGCATGATGCGGGCATCTTCGCGCTGTCGGGCATTCCCTCGGCCATGCTGATGCTGCGCAACCCGGGCGGCAGCCACAATCCGAAGGAACACCTGGAGGAAGCGGATTACGCCGTGGGCTGCCGGGTGCTGGCGGCCGCCATGCTGAAGGCGGCCGGGTAGGGCCTGCGGGCCCTAGCCCTCATTCCATCCGGATATTCGCGTCGCGCGCCACCTGCCGCCACCGTTGCAGCTGGCCCGCGATGAAGCCCGCGAATTCATCCGGCCCGCCCGGCGCACCCGTCACCAGCCCCATCTCCTGGTATCGCGCCAGCAGGGCGGGGTCGGCGGTCGCCTCGTTCACCAGGGCGTTCAGGCGGGTGACGACGGGCGCCGGCATGCCGGCCGGGCCCACGAGCCCCAGCCAGCCCGACACCTCGAAATCCTCCAGCAGGCGTTCCTTCACCGTCGGCACCTCCGGCAGCCAGGACACGCGCGTGCCGTAGGTGACGGCGAGCGGCTTCGCGCGGCCCGCGCGGATATGCGGCAGGGCGCTGGCGACGCTGTCCATCATCACCGGGATGGTGCCCGCCACCAGGTCCACGATGGCCGCCGCACTGCCGCGATAGGCCACATGGTTCAGCCGCAGCCCCAGCCTTTGCCGGAACCATTCCCCCGCCAGGTGCTGGGTGGTGCCCGGCCCGCCCGAGCCCCATTCGATGGTGCGCGTCCGCGCGCTGGAGACGAAATCCTCGATCGTGTTCCAGCCCGCGCCCGGATGGGCCACCCACAGCAGCGGCACGAAGCCATAGGGCGCGACGGCCGAGAAATCCCGCACCGGGTCATAGGTGAGGTTGCTGCCCATGGCCGGAAAGGCCGTCATGGGGCCGAAGGCGGCATTGCCCAGCGTGTAGCCGTCGGGGGTGGCGCGGGCCACCGCCTCCATCCCGATCGCGCCGCCGCCCCCGCCCCGGTTCTCGATCACGACCGGCTGGCCCAGCCTGCGGGAGAGCTGCTCGGCCACGATGCGGCTAGCGATGTCCGACGCCTGGCCGGGCGGGAAGGGAACCACGAGCTTCAGCGCCCGGTTCGGCGCCCAGTCCTGGGCCAGTGCGGGCGCGGGCAGGCCCAGCGCCGCCAGCGCGGCGCGGCGGGTGATACGCATGTTTCCTCCGTTGTTCATTCCTTGGGCCGCAGGATGCGCCGGTTGCCCGCCCCTGCGCCAGAATTCTCGCGCGGGCGTGAAATCGGGCGGGGATTCCGCGCCGGGCGGCAGGGCGGTCATTCCATGCTCAAACCATGCAACGCCGCCACCTGCCGCTTCTCGCCCTGCCCTTCCTTGCCCGCCCCGCCCTTGCCTGGACGCCCGACCGGCCGGTGCGGCTGGTGGCCCCCTTCGGCGCCGGCGGCCCGTCGGATGTCGTGGCGCGGCTGCTGGCGGAGGAGCTGGGCGCCATGCTCGGCATCAATTTCGTGGTGGAGAACCGGCCGGGCGGCGGCGGCGCGGTCTCGACCGAATATGTCGCGCGGTCGCGCCCCGACGGCACCACGCTGATGCTGGCCAGCCAGGCGACGCATGGCGTCAGCCCGGTGGTGAACCGCCTGGCCATGGACCCGGGCACCGAGACCCTGCCCATCGCCAATGTGGCGGGCGTGCCGGCGGTGCTGGTGGTGGGCAACGCCACCCCGGCCGCGACGCTGGCGGAATTCATCGCCCTGGCGAAGTCCCGGCCCGGCGCGCTGTCCTACGGCTCGGCCGGGGTGGGGACCTCCACGCACATGACGCTGGCGCTGCTGGCGCATCGCGCCGGGCTCGACATGCTGCACGCGCCCTTCCGCACCACGGCGCAAGTCTATCCGGAGATCCTGGCCGGGCGGATCACGGCGATGACGGACGCCATCAACACCGCCCTGCCCTTCATCCGCGAGGGGCGGGTGAAGGCGCTCGGCGTCTCGACCCCGCAGCGGCTGTCGATCCTGCCGGACCTGCCTTCGATCGGGGAAACCCTGCCGGGCTATGAGGTGCTGAACTGGTACGGGATCAACGGCCCCAACGGCACCCCGCCCGAGGCCGTGGAGGCCCTGCATGGCGGCATGCAGCGCCTGCTGGCCAAGCCCGAGTTCCTGGCGCGGATCGCGGCCCAGGGGCTGGTGCCGCTGCCGATGACCACAGCGGCCTACACCCGCTACATCGCGGACGACCGCGCGCAATGGGCGGCGCTGGTGGCCGCGACCGGCATCAAGCCGGAGTAGCGGGCTTCCCGCGCGGGCGCGCGGCGGCTATCCCCTTCGCAGCGCCCACAGCAGCAAGGTGAAGCCATGCCCC
Source organism: Rhodovarius crocodyli (assembly GCF_004005855.1). Classification (GTDB taxonomy): domain Bacteria; phylum Pseudomonadota; class Alphaproteobacteria; order Acetobacterales; family Acetobacteraceae; genus Rhodovarius; species Rhodovarius crocodyli. The sequence continues at coordinate 71,016 of NZ_SACL01000003.1, read as the reverse complement.
GTCCCGTGATGCTCGTGATTCTCGATGGCTGGGGCTGGCGTGAGGACAAGGCGGACAACGCCGTGATGCAGGCCCGCACCCCGGTGTTCGACGGGCTGTGGGCGGCGGGCCCCCGCAACTTCCTGGCCACCTGCGGCCGCGACGTGGGCCTGCCCGACGGCCAGATGGGCAACAGCGAGGTGGGGCACCTGAACCTCGGCGCCGGGCGCGTCGTGATGCAGGACCTGCCGCGCATCGACGCCGCCATCGAGGACGGGTCGCTGGACGCCAACCCCATCCTGCTGGACGCGATCGCGAAGCTGCAGGCCAGCGGCGGCACGCTGCACCTGATGGGCCTGCTCTCCCCCGGCGGCGTGCACAGCCACCAGAACCACGCGGTGGCCATCGCCCGCGCCTTTACCGCCGCCGGCGTGCCGGTCGCCATCCATGCCTGGACCGACGGGCGCGACACCCCGCCCGACGCCGCGCCGGGCTACCTGAAGAATTTCGAGGCCGCGCTGCCCCAGGGCGCCAAGGTCGTGACCGTCACGGGCCGCTATTGGGCGATGGACCGCGACAACCGGTGGGAGCGTGTCTCCCGCGCCTACAACGCCATCGTGAAGGGCGAGGGGGCTGCTGCCGCCACCGCCGCCGGGGCCATCGCGGCCGGGCACGCGGCGGGCAAGACCGACGAGTTCATCGAGCCCGCCATCGTCGGCGGCTATGCCGGGGTGAAGCCGGGCGACGGGCTCGCCTGCTTCAACTACCGCGCCGACCGCGTGCGTGAGATCTCCTCGGCCCTGCTGGACCCGGGCTTCACCGGCTTCGAGCGCGGCACGGTCGCGGCCTTCGCGTGCTCGCTGAGCATGACGCAGTATTCCACCGCGCTGACGGCCTTCCAGACGGCGCTGTTTCCGCCGCAGTCGATGGCGGACCTGCTGGGCCAGGTCGTCTCGCGCGCCGGCATGAAGCAGCTGCGCATGGCCGAGACGGAGAAGTACCCCCACGTCACCTACTTCCTGAACGGCGGCGAGGAACCGATCCTGGCCGGCGAGGACCGTATCCTGGTGCCCTCGCCCAAGGTCGCGACCTATGACCTGCAGCCGGAGATGAGCGCGCCGGAACTGTCGGAGAAGGCGGCGGCCGCCATCCGCTCCGGCACCTATGACCTGATCGTGCTGAACTTCGCCAATGCGGACATGGTGGGCCACACCGGCAGCCTGGCCGCCGCCACCGCCGCCTGCGAGGCGGTGGATACCGGCCTCGGCCGCATCGTGGAGGCGATGCGCGAGGCGGGCGGCACGCTGCTGGTCACGGCCGACCACGGCAATGCGGAGATGATGAAGGACCCCAACACTGGCGGCCCGCACACGGCGCACACGCTGAACGTGGTGCCGGTGGTGCTGGTGGGCGGGCCCTCCGGCGCCACGCTGGCCCGCGGCCGGCTGGCGGATGTGGCGCCGACGCTGCTGGCACTGCTGGGCCTGCCGCAGCCTGGGGCGATGACGGGGAAAAGCCTGTTGGGGTAGTATCCCCGGCATGGTGATCCGGCCGGCCCTTCTCGTGCTGCTTGCCGCGTTGTGCGCGCTGCCTGCCGGGGCGCAGACACGGCGTGAGCTGCGCGACGCGCGCCGCAGCGCCGAAAGCCAGGAAGCCGCGGCGGAGGCCGCCGCCCGCGCCACCGAAGCCGCCCGCGCGGAGGAAACCCGCCTGGCCGAGCAGCGCGTGGTGGCCGCGCGCGCCGTGCAGGCGGCCGAGGCGCGGCTGAACCAGGCCGAGGGCGCCGCCCGCCGCGCCGCGCAGGATGCCGCCGGCGCCATGCAGGACCGCCAGGCCCGCGCCGCCGCCATCGCGCCGCTGCTGCCGCTGCTGTACCGGCTGGAACGCTGGCCGGCCGAATCCCTGCTGGCCACCCCCGCCGCGCCCGAGGAATCGCTGCGCGGCCTGCTGGCCATGCAGGTGCTGATCCGCCAGGCGGGGCAGGAGGCGGAGGCCTTCCGCCTCGCCGCCGCCCGCGCGACCGAAACGGCCCGGCTGGCGGCGCGTGAGGCCGACCGGCTTTCCGAGGCGCGCGCCGAGGCCCGCGCCGCCGATGCCCGGCTGGAAGCCGCGCTGGACGCCGCGCGCGGCCGCCGCGCGAACCGCGAGGCCCAACAGACCCAGGCCGCCCGCCGCGCCCAGGCCGCGATCGGCCGCGCGCGCGACCTGGAACAGGCGCTGGAACGGCTGGAGCGCGAGCGCGCCGCCGAGGAAGCCCGCCAGGCCGCCCGGCAGCGCGCGGCCGAGGAAGCGGCCCGCCGTGCCCGCCGCCCGCCCCCGGTGGCCGAGGCCCCGGTCACACCCTCGCGCGGGGGGCATCCGCTGCCGGTTCCGGGGCAGATCACGCGGGAATTCGGTTCCTCCGGCGAAGGCGGGACGGCGCGCGGCATGACGGTCGCGGCCGGCCCGCGCGCGCGCGTCGTCTCACCCTGCGGCGGGCGCGTGGCCTTCGCCGGGCCGTTCCGCAGCTTCGGCCAGCTGATCATCATCGATTGCGGCGGCGGGGTGCATGTGGTGCTGGCGCGGCTGGAACGGCTGGACACCGCGATGGGTGAGCGCGTGCTGGCCGGCGAGCCGGTGGGCAGCCTGTCCTCCGACGCGCAGCTTTACGTGGAGCTGCGGCGCAACGGCCAGCCCAGCGACCCGCGCGGCTTCTTCAGGGGGTAGCGTCGCCGACGAAGGCGGTGATGTCGGACAGGCCGCCCGCGATGTGCAGCATGCCGCCGTCGCGCTCCGTGACCTGGGCTTCCTCGCGCAGCCAGATCCAGCTGTCGTCGGGGCGCTGCAGCCGGTATTCCACCATCGCGCGCCCGCGCTCGGCCAGGCGTGCCATGAACTCCCGCCGGGCCTCCTGGCCCACGGGGTCGGAGCGGGCGGCGATGCTGCCGGGCTCGGACAGCTGCTCCGCGCTCCATCCCGTCAGGCGTTGCAGGTTGCCGGTGAGGAAGTTGTAGGCGAGCACGCGCCGGCCCTGTTCCAGCTGCGCCGCGTAGAGCGCCACGGGCGCGTCGGCCACCAGGTGCTGCAATTGCTCCCGCGCCTGGGACTCGGTCTGGGCCATGTGGCGGGCACCGGCGGCGCCCAGCCGGGTGCGGCGGGTGCGCACCAGCTGGTTGATCCACAGGATGGTGGCCAGCAGCTTCAGCCAGCCCAGCAGGATGGCAATGCGGATCCACATCGCCAGCGTACCTGAGGGTTCGGTGGCCTCGCTGACCGACAGCCGCGCGCCGATGGCCAGCGGCGCCTGTTCCATGATGCGATAGGAGAAATAGGCCGAGATGTCGTCCAGGTTGCTGCGCGTGCGCATGAAGCCGAAGCGGCCGCGCTGCCGGTCGACGGGCGAGGCCTGGGTCAGCGGCTGCAGCCCGATATAGCGGCTGGCATCATGGCTGCGGGCGATCAGTGTGCGGTCGGCGGTGCGCACGATGCCGACCGCGATGCCGCTTTCATAGCGCAGCTGTTCGAGGGCGACCGACAGCAGGCGCGGGTCCAGCGAGACGACGACGACGCCCGCGAAGCGGTCCGCCTCGATGATCGGCAGGGTGAACTGCACGGTCGAGATGCCGGAGGCGCGGCCCAGCACCGGGCGGCTGACGAACAGGGCGCGGCGCCCGGCGCGATGGACCTGGAAATGCTCGCGGTCGCTGAGGTCGACGGGACGCCAGCCGCGCGTGGTGCTCCAGGTGAGGATGCCGTCCGCCCCGATCTCCGACACCTGGCGGATGCCGAACCGGCCCAGCCGCATCAGCGCCTCCAGCCGGCTTTCGATCGCGGCCGCGCCCTCGGTGTTGCCGCGGGCGGCCAGTTCCCGCCGCAGCAGGGTCAGGGCGTAGAGGTCCTGGGTTTCCTCGACCGCGCGCAGGGCCACCTGCTCCGCATTGACCACGGCGGCCTGCAGTTCCTGGCGCGTGTGGTTCATATGCAGGCGGGTCTGCTGCTCCACATAGGCTTCGCCCAGGAAGAAGGCCCCGATGCCGCCCGCGAACCAGATCAGCAGCGCGAGGACGAGATAGCGCGACGGCCGCCATTCGCGCACCCGCTGCCGCCACCGGCGTCCCGCCCCCTCAACGCCGTCATGGCTCATCGCGGAGACGATAGGGCGAGTAACCCGCTACGCCTACTCAATTTTGTAAGACAATGCTCAGGCGCGGACACCGCCCTCACGCAAGATGAAGTCCGCTACCTCCTTCACGCCTTCCTCGGCCTTGAGGTTGGTGAAGATGAAGGGACGGCGGCCGCGCATGCGCCGCGCGTCGCGGTCCATCACGGACAGGTCGGCGCCGACCAGCGGCGCCAGGTCGATCTTGTTGATCACCAGCAGGTCCGACTTCGTGATGCCCGGCCCGCCCTTGCGCGGGATCTTGTCGCCGGCCGAGACGTCGATGACGTAGATCGTCAGGTCCGCGAGTTCCGGGGAGAAGGTGGCGGCGAGGTTGTCGCCGCCGCTCTCGATGAACAGCACCTCCAGCCCCGGGAAGCGGCCGATCATGTCGGCCACGGCCGCCAGGTTGATCGAGGCATCCTCACGGATGGCGGTATGCGGGCAGCCGCCGGTCTCCACCCCCATGATGCGCGCGGGGTCCAGCGCGCCGGCGCGGGTCAGGAACTCGCTGTCTTCCTTGGTGTAGATGTCGTTGGTGATGGCCGCGATGTCGTGGGTGTCGCGCAGGTGGCGGCACAGGCGCTCGACCAGCGCGGTCTTGCCGCTGCCGACCGGGCCGCCGATGCCCACGCGCAGCGGGCCGTTGGGGGCGGGCAGCGTGGGGCGCGGCCCGTTTTCCAGGATGCGGCCGATGGTGACGCTCATGATCGGAACAGCCTCGTGTACTGGGTTTCGTGGCGGATGGAGAACAGGTCGAGCATGGGTGCCGCGGTGCCCAGCCGGTCGAGCGACGCGGCCTCGGCGGCATCGGCCGCCTGCTCGATGGCGGGGTAGAGGGCGGCGGTGACGCGCTGGCCGTCGGTCTGGCCCAGCGGCACTAGCCGCACGCCGGCCGAGACGAGATTGGCCGCGAAGCCCGACAGCCAGGCGGTGAGTGCCGGGCGCAGCGGGATGGACCCGAAGCCGGCGGCGGCGCCGAAGGCCACCGCATGGGTCAGGCGTTTCGGGTGGCGGGCGGCGAAGGCCGCAAAGCGGTCATCGGGCCAGCATGTGGCGGTGACGGAGGCGAAGCTGCCGCCCTGCTGGGTGGCCTCCAGCGCGGTTTCGGCCGTGCCGCGCCAGGCGGCGGCAAGCTCGGCCGCCTCATCCAGCGCCGCGTCGTCCTCAGCGGTGGCGGCACGGTGGGCCGCGACCAGCAGGGCGCCGTCCACGCGCCCGGCGCCGGCCAGCAGGGCCGTGCGGATATAGGCCTCAAGCCCCGCGCGGTTGGTGACCAGTTCTTCCTCGACCGCCGTCTCGATCCCGTGGCTGTAGCTGAAGCCGCCCACCGGATAGGCGGGCGAGCACCAGGCCAGCAGCCGGTACAGGTCAATCATGGTGGTGATGGTGGTGATGGTGGTGGCCATGCCCATGGTCGTGGGAATGGCCATGGCCGTGATGGTGCCCGCCATGCTGATGGCCGGGGTCGTGGTTGTGCTCGCCATAGGCGCCGCCCTCCGGGTTGAAGGGGGCCTGGACTTTCGCCGTGGCGGCGCCGAGCCCGCCCAGCATGCGCTCGATCACATGGTCCTGGCGGATCAGGATGCGCGATTCCTGCAGCTCGGCCGGCAGATGGCGGTTGCCCAGGTGCCAGGCCAGGCGCAGCAGGTGCCCGGCGTCCCGGCCGCGCACCTCCAGCAGCGCCTCGGGGGCGGCCTTCACCAGGATCAGCGTGCCGTCCTCCAGCGCCAGCGCGTCCCCGTCATGCATCACCTGGGCCTCGGCCAGGTCCAGCAGGAACTCGCGGCCGGCCTCGGTTTCCAGGCGCTTGCGGCGGCGGAAGCGGTCGTCGAAATCCAGCGTCACGCTGTCCACCGCCGCGTCGGGGGTGAAGCTGCCGGCGGGGCTGATGCTGGTGGCGCGGGGAAGTGACATGCGGCGGCTCTCTGCTGGACCGCCGCAGTATCAACGCGCCTTCCGTTCAGGTCCAGGCGATCTCGGGCGGGGAGCGGAAGGCGAAGCGCAGCAGATGCCGCGCCACGACATCCTGCAGCTTCGCGCAGTCATCGACCGTTTCCGCCTGCACGCGCATGTGCAGCGCCTCGCCCCGCACCGAAAGGTCACAGGGGCCCATCGGGAAGGCGATGTGGCCGGCCGTGTTGTCCTCGGCCAGCGTGGTCGGCAGCTTGTGGGCGAAATGCTTCACCAGCTGGCCGAGGTAGCGGGCCGGGCTTTCGGTGGCGACGGTGGCCTCGGCGCTGGTCATCAGGCGCGCTCCACCTGGCGTGCGGCCTCGTCGATCGCGGCGACGATGCGGCCCAGCTCCTCCTCGGTCATGCCGCCGCGCATCATGCGGAAGCGCAGCGCGGTCTTCAGGTTGTGCATGGCGCGCATGACCTGCATGGCCGATGCCTGGGGCCGGTCGCCGCCGGCGGCCGCGATGCGGGCCTCGATGGAGGCGACCTGGGGGGCCGCTTCCTCCAGGGCGCGGGTGCCCTCGGGGGTGATGGTGTGCAGCTTCTTGCCGCCCTGCTCCGTCACGGAAACCTGGCCGAGCTCCTCCAGCAGGGTCAGCGTGGGGTAGATGGTGCCGGGGCTGGGGGAATAGGCACCGGCCAGGCGTTCCTCGATGGCCTTGATGATCTCATAGCCGTGGCGCGGCTTTTCCGAGATCAGGTGCAGGACCAACAGGCGCAGCTCCCCATGGTCGAAGAAGCGGCCGCCGCCGCGATGGCCGCGATGCTCATGATGGTCGCCGCGACCGAAGAAGCCGCGGGCGAAGCGGCGTTCGCCGCGGTGGTGGTGATGATGGTGATGGCCGAACATGGCTGTCGTGCTCCGATAGTGTTTCGTTGGTGTTTAGATATATCGAAATGCTGTCGATAGACGAGTGACGAAATGTTTCATGGCGGAAAGTCTGGAGTTTATCGCTCATTTGAGCATATGAATTGCCCAAAGGAGCACGATCATGGGCGAGACCCAGACCATCCAGCCCCACCCGGTCACCGAGGAAGCCTTCTATGGCGAACTCTACAAGGCGCCGGTGATGGTGCGCATCGACATGATCAAGAAGGGCGTGCGCGCCACCGATGCGCGCCAATGGCTGGAGATCGAACCCCTGGGCCGCAGCGCCACCCTGAAGGCGCTGGACCTGCCGGTGGCCACCTTCAACCGCAAGGTGAAGGAAGACGGCCGCCTTTCCCCCGCCGAAAGCGAGCGCGTGATCGGCTTCGCCCGGCTGGTGGGCCAGGTGGAGGCGATGACGGAGGAGGCGCCGGGCTTCGATGCCCGCGCCTGGCTGGCGGGCTGGCTGGTGCAGCCCCTGCCCGCGCTGGGCCATGCCCGGCCCATCGACCTGATGGACACGATGGAAGGCCAGGCCCTGGTGGCCCGCACCCTGGAACAGGCCGTCAGCGGCGCCTATGCGTAGCCCCAGCGCATGATCCTGTGGCGCATCGCGGCCGACACCCGCGCCTATCCGGCCGACGACATGACGGGCAACGGCGCGCGCGCCACGGGCGGGCGCTGGAACGCCGAGGGCCACGCGGTGGTCTATACCTCCACCAGCCGGGCGCTGGCCTGCCTGGAGACGGTGGTGCACCTGAACGCCGGCGGCCTGCCGCTCAACCGCTATCTGATCGAGATCTCGGTGCCCGAGGCGCTGTGGAAGGCCGCGCGGCGGGTGGAGAAGCCTCCGGTGGGATGGGATGCGCAACCTGCCAGCATGACCAGCGTCGATCTCGGCACCGCCTGGCTGCGGGCGGGCAAGGCGGCGCTGCTGGTCGTGCCCTCCGTGATCGTGCCGGAGGAGATGAACGTGCTGATCAATCCTGCGCTGGCGACGGGCATCAAGGCCCGGAAGGCCCGCAGATGGCTGTATGATGGGCGCCTGAAGGAGACGCCCCATGGATAAGAACACCATCTGCCTGTGGTACGACAAGGAAGCCGAGGACGCAGCGCGCTTCTATGCCGGCCTGTTTCCGAACTCCGCCGTGCGGTCCGTCAGCCGCGCACCCGCCGATTTCCCCGGCGGCAAGGCGGGCGATGTGCTGGTGGTGAACTTCACCGTGCTGGGCATTCCCTGCATCGGGCTGAACGGCGGCCCGATCTTCCCGCATTCCGAGGCCTTCTCCTTCCAGGTCATGACCGAGGACCAGGAGGAGACCGACCGCTATTGGGACGCCATCGTCGGAAATGGCGGACGGGAGAGCGAATGCGGCTGGTGCAAGGACCGATGGGGCCTGAACTGGCAGATCACGCCGCGCACCCTGACGGAGGCGATGGCGGCCGGCGGCGAGGAAGCGAAACGAGCCTTCCAGGCCATGATGACCATGCGCAAGATCGACGTGGCGGCCATCGACCGGGCGCGCCAGGGCTGAGCCCCGCGAAACCGCCGCTTTCCGCTGCATTGCGGCACCTTGCCAGTCGGGCTGGGTTGGCGTAGTCGAACCGGTCGAAACCCAGGCTCAGACCCAGGCCGATCAGACCCTACAGGCGAGAGGCACGGCGTTTCAGCTCCAGAAACATCATGACGTTGGGAATGCGATGAAAGCCTACCTGGATTACCTGACCGAGATCGAAGGCAGAAAGAACCAGGGGCTCGCGCCCAAGCCGATCGATGACGGCGAACTGGTGCGCGACATCATCGCCATCATCCGCGACAGCGGCACCACCTATCGCCCCGACGCGCTGAAGTTCTTCATCTACAACACCCTGCCCGGCACCACGAGCGCCGCGGGTGTGAAGGCCGCCTTCCTCAAGCAGATCGTGCTGGGTGAGGAAGTGGTGCCGGAAATCACGCCGGACTTCGCGCTGGAGCTGCTGTCCCACATGAAGGGCGGCCCCTCCATCCGCGTGCTGCTGGACCTGGCGCTGGGCGACGACGCCGCCATCGCCGTGAAGGCCGGTGAGGTGCTGAAGACCCAGGTCTTCCTGTATGACGCGGACATGTTCCGCCTGCGCGATGCCTACAAGGCCGGCAACGCCGTCGCCAAGGACGTGCTGCAGAGCTACTCCAACGCCGAGTTCTTCACCAAGCTTCCCGAGGTCGAGGACGAGATCAAGGTCGTCACCTTCATCGCCGCCGAAGGCGATATCTCGACCGACCTGCTCTCCCCCGGCAACCAGGCCCATTCCCGCGCCGACCGCGAGCTGCACGGCAAGTGCATGATCTCTCCGGAAGCGCAGAAGGAAATCGTGGCGCTGCAGCAGCAGCACCCCGACAAGCGCGTGATGATGATCGCCGAGAAGGGCACGATGGGCGTCGGCTCCTCGCGCATGTCGGGCGTGAACAACGTGGCGCTCTGGACCGGCAAGCAGGCCAGCCCCTATGTGCCCTTCGTGAACGTGGCCCCCATCGTGGCCGGCACCAACGGCATCTCGCCCATCTTCGCCACCACCGTGGACGTCACGGGCGGTATCGGCATCAACCTGAAGAACTGGGTGAAGAAGACCGGCGAGGACGGCAAGGCCATCCTGAACAACGACGGCAACCCCATCCTTGAGCAGAAGTACTCGGTCGAGACCGGCACGGTCCTGAAGATCGACGCCAAGGGCAAGAAGCTGCGCGCCGAGGACGGCCAGGAGCTGGTGGACATCGGCGCCGCCTTCACGCCCCAGAAGACCGAGTTCATGAAGGCCGGCTCCTCCTACGCCATCGTGTTCGGCAAGAAGCTGCAGACCTTCGCCGCCCAGACGCTGGGCGTGACCCCGCCGCAGGTCTTCGCGCCGAACAAGGAAATCTCGGTCGAGGGCCAGGGCCTGACGGCGGTCGAGAAGATCTTCAACCGCAACGCGGTGGGCGTGACCCCGGGCAAGACCCTGCACGCCGGTTCCGACGTGCGCGTGAAGGTCAACATCGTGGGCTCCCAGGACACCACGGGCCCGATGACCGCGCAGGAGCTGGAGGCGATGGCCGCCTCCGTCATCTCGCCCCTGGTGGACGGCGCCTATCAGTCCGGCTGCCACACCGCCTCCGTCTGGGACAAGAAGGCCCAGGCCAACATCCCGAAGCTCATGTCCTTCATGAACACCTTCGGGCTGATCACGGCGCGCGACCCCAAGGGCGTGTACCCCGCGATGACGGACGTCATCCACAAGGTGCTGAACGACATCACCGTGGACGACTGGGCGATCATCATCGGCGGCGACAGCCACACCCGCATGTCCAAGGGCGTCGCCTTCGGCGCCGACTCGGGCACCGTGGCGCTGGCCCTGGCCACCGGTGAGGCGACCATGCCGATCCCGCAGTCCGTGAAGGTCACCTTCAAGGGCAAGATGCAGCCCCACATGGACTTCCGCGACGTGGTCCATGCCACCCAGGCGCAGATGCTGCAGCAGTGCGGCGACAACGTGTTCCAGGGCCGCATCATCGAGGTCCATATCGGCACGCTGCTGGCCGACCAGGCCTTCACCTTCACCGACTGGACCGCGGAGATGAAGGCCAAGGCCTCCATCTGCATCTCCGAGGACGCGACGCTGATCGAGTCGCTGGAGATCGCGAAGGCGCGCATCCAGATCATGATCGACAAGGGCATGGAGAACGCGGCCGGCACCCTGAAGGGGCTGATCGACAAGGCCGACGCCCGCATCGCCGAGATCCGTTCCGGCGAGAAGCCGGCGCTGGCCCCGGACGCCAACGCGAAGTACTTCGCCGAGGTGGTGGTCGACCTGGACCTGATCGACGAGCCGATGATCGCCGACCCGGACGTGAACAACATGGACGTGTCCAAGCGCTATACCCACGACACCATCCGCCCCGTTTCCTACTACGGCGCGGCCAAGAAGGTGGATCTGGGCTTCGTGGGTTCCTGCATGGTGCACAAGGGCGACATGAAGATCGTCGCCCAGATGCTGAAGAACATCGAGAAGACGTCGGGCAAGGTGGAGTTCAAGGCGCCGCTGGTCGTCGCCGCCCCCACCTACAACATCATCGATGAGCTGAAGGCCGAGGGCGACTGGGACATCCTGCAGCGCTACTCGGGCTTCGTGTTCGACGACCTGGCGCCCAAGACCCAGGCCCGCACGGATTACGAGAACATCCTGTATCTGGAGCGCCCGGGCTGCAACCTGTGCATGGGCAACCAGGAAAAGGCCGAGAAGGGCGACACCGTGCTCGCCACCTCCACCCGCCTGTTCCAGGGCCGCGTGGTGGAAGACTCGGCCGAGAAGAAGGGCGAGTCGCTGCTGGCCTCCACCCCCGTGGTGGTGCTCTCCGCGATCCTGGGCCGCACGCCCAGCGCCGAGGAATACAAGACCGCCGTGGAAGGCATCGAACTGACGAAGTTTGCGCCCTCCAAGGGGCTGGGCGCTTCCGTTCACTACTGAGCGGATCTGCCAATAAAAAGGGGCGCCTCACCTTCGCGGGTGGGCGCCCTTTTTTCATGTTCTTTTTCTTCAGAAAAAGAAGAAGGCTTGCTCAGTCCCGCGCGCGAAACCCCGAGAGCATCCACCAGATGCCCCAGACCAGCGCGTAGACCCCGAGCGGCGGCAGCAGCCACCACAGCAGGGCCGTGGTGCCCGGCGCGTCATGCCCATCCGCATACCAGCCGATGGCCAGCCCCACCCACCACAGCAGGGCGAACACCACCCAGACCCGGAAGAAGCCGCGCCCGAGGTCCATCAGAACAGGAAGTAGCGCTGCGCCATGGGCAGCACATTCGCGGGTTCGCAGACCAGCAATTCGCCATCCGCGCGCACTTCATAGGTCTCGGGGTTCACCTCGATCTTCGGCATCGCCCCGTTCAGGATCATGTCGGTCTTGCGCAGGCCGCCGCGGGTGTTCTTCACCGGCAGCATCGGGCGGGTCACGCCGATGCGCGCGGCCAGCCCGTCATCCATCGCGGCCTGGCTGGTGAAGATCACGGCGGTTTCCATCATGGCGCGGCCATAGGCACCCCACATCGGCCGGTAATGCACCGGCTGCGGCGTGGGGATGGAGGCGTTGGGATCGCCCATCGGCGCCATGGCGATGGTGCCGCATTTCAGGATGAAATCGGGCTTCACCCCGAAAAAGGCCGGCGACCACAGCACCAGGTCGGCCAGCTTGCCGACCTCGACACTGCCGACATGGGCCGCGATGCCCTGCGACAGCGCCGGGTTGATGGTGTATTTCGCGATGTAGCGGCGGGCGCGCAGGTTGTCGTTGTCGCCGGTCTCTCCGGCCAGGCGGCCGCGCTGCACCTTCATCTTATGGGCGGTCTGCCAGGTGCGGATGATCACCTCGCCCACCCGGCCCATCGCCTGGCTGTCGCTGCTCATCATGCTGATGGCGCCGAGGTCATGCAGGATGTCCTCGGCCGCGATCGTTTCCTTGCGGATGCGGCTTTCGGCGAAGGCCACATCCTCCGCGATGCGCGGGTCCAGGTGATGGCACACCATGAGCATGTCGAGATGCTCGTCCACCGTGTTCACCGTGTAGGGCATGGTGGGGTTGGTGGAACTCGGCAGCACATTGTCCAGGCCGATGACGCGCAGGATGTCCGGCGCGTGGCCGCCGCCCGCGCCTTCGGTGTGGAAGGCCTGGATGGTGCGCCCGGCCATGGCGCGGATCGTGTCCTCGACGAAGCCGCTCTCGTTCAGCGTGTCGGTGTGGATGGCCACCTGGATGTCCATCTCATCGGCCACGCGCAGGCAGGTGTCGATGGCCTTGGGGGTGGTGCCCCAATCCTCATGCAGCTTCAGGCCGGCGGCGCCGGCGCGGATCTGCTCGATGAGGCCGCCGGGCAGCGCCGCGTTGCCCTTGCCCAGGAAACCCAGGTTCATCGGAAAGGATTCGGCCGCCTGCATCATGCGCCGCAGGTGATAGGCGCCGGGGGTGGAGGTGGTGGCCAGCGTGCCGTGCGCCGGGCCGGTGCCGCCGCCGAACATGGTGGTCACGCCCGATGCCAGCGCTTCCTCGACCTGCTGCGGGCAGATGAAGTGGCAATGCACGTCGATCCCGCCGGAGGTGAGGATGCGTCCCTCACCCGCGATGATCTCGGTGGTGGGGCCGATGATGATGTCCACGCCCGGCTGGGTGTCCGGGTTGCCGGCCTTGCCGATGGCGGCGATGCGCCCGTCCCGCAGCCCCACATCGGCCTTGTAGATGCCGGTGTGGTCCAGGATGACGGCGTTGGTGATGACCGTGTCCAGCGCCCCGCCCTCACGCGTGACCTGGGACTGGCCCATGCCGTCGCGGATCACCTTGCCGCCGCCGAACTTCACTTCCTCGCCATAGGTGGTGAGGTCGCGCTCGATCTCGATGAACAGCTCGGTGTCGGCCAGGCGGATCTTGTCGCCCGTGGTGGGGCCGAACATGGAGGCATAGGCGGTACGGGAAATGCGGGTCGCCATCAGCCGCGTCCCGCCGTCTGAGGGCGAAGCCCGAAGGCGATAAGCAGGCCGCGCATCAGAGTTTCCCCTCCGTCTCGCCCCGGAAGCCGTGCACGACGCGCAGGCCGGAATACTCGATCAGCCGCACGGTGCGGGTCTGGCCGGGCTCGAAGCGCACGGCGGTGCCGGCCGCGATGTCCAGGCGCCGGCCGCGTGCCGCCGCGCGGTCGAATTGCAGGGCCGGGTTGGTCTCGGCGAAGTGGTAGTGGCTGCCGACCTGGATCGGGCGGTCGCCGGTGTTCGCCACCGGCAGTTCCACCGCCTCACGGCCCGCGTTCAGCTCGATGTCGCCGGGCAGGGTGATCACTTCACCGGGGATCATGCCGCGTCCTCCGGCTCACGGATCGGGTGGTGCACCGTGACCAGCTTGGTGCCGTCCGGGAAGGTCGCCTCCACCTGGATGTCATGGATCATGGGGGCGATGCCCTCCATCACCTGGGCGGTGGTCAGCACGGTGGCGCCGCTGCGCATCAGCTCGGCCACGGTGCGGCCGTCGCGCGCGCCCTCCACCACATGGTCCGTGATCAGGGCCACGGCCTCGGGGTAGTTCAGCTTCACGCCGCGCGCCAGGCGCTTGCGGGCCACTTCCGCCGCCAGGGCGATCAGCAGCTTGTCCTTTTCACGGGGGGTCAGTTGCATGGCGGCAGAATGGCAGCGCAGCATGCGCCGCACCAGAAGGAAACGCCGACGATGAAGCTCTATCTCACCCCCGGTTCCAGCTCGATGGCCACCCATATCGCCCTGGTCGAGGCAGGGGCGGACTTCACCACCCATGCCATGTCGCTGGGCAAGGAAACCAAGGAAGCGCCGTTTCTGGCCGTCAACGCCGAGGGCAAGGTGCCGGCGCTGGAGGTGGACGGCACCGTGCTGACCGAGGTCGCGGGCACCATGTTCTATATCGCGCGCCGCTTTCCCGCCGCCGGGCTGCTGCCGGAAGGCGCGCTGGAGCAGGGCCAGGTCGTGTCCTGGATGTCGTTCCTCGCTTCCAGCGTGCATCCCGCCTGGAAGGTCAGCGAGGAACACGCCCGCGCCATCTGGGCGATCGCGGAGCAGCGGCTGGGCGGCAAGGAATGGCTGGTGGGCGGGGCCTTCTCCATCGCCGACATCCATCTGTTCCGCCTGTTCTGGCGCTTCCGCGACCGGCTGGGGCTGGATGCCGCGACCTATCCGAAGCTGACCGCGCATCACGACCGCATGCTGGCGCGGCCGGCGGTGCGGAAGGTGATGGCGGCCGAGGGCGTCTGAGCCCCTGAACGCGGCCACCATTGCCAAGTCCGGGCCGCCGGCATCGGCGGCCGCTGGTTCGGCCGGTCATGCGGGCGGCCCGACCCGCGTTCCGAGGGAGCTGCCGCCGCGGGGATGAGGGATCAGCTTTCCCCGAACAGCTCCCGCTGGGATGCCTCGACTTCCTCGAAATACCGCCGCCGGGCGTGGCGTTCCGTCACCACCCCCAGCACCTGGCCCTGCGCGTCCACCACCGCCATCTCATCCGCGCCCAGGCTGTCGAAGGCCTTCAGCATGGCCTGGATGTCGGCGCCGGGGCTCAGCATGTCCCGCTCCAGGGCCGCGATGCTGCCGATGGGGGCGTCCGCGTCCAGTTCCGGCGCGTAAGCCGCCGCCGTGGCCAGGATGCCGCGATAGCGGCCCTCGGCATCCACCACCACCGCCTTGCTGGCGGAACCCAGCGGCACACGGGTGCGGAAGGCGCCGATGCTCAGGTCCTCGCGCACGGAAACCCAGTCCCGCCGCATGATGCGCGCGGCGCTCAGGTTCAGCATCCAGCCGATGTCGCGCGGGCTGCGGATCATGGACCCGCGCAGATGCAGCCGCCAGGTGGAGAAGGAATAGCCGAACATCTCCCGCGTGAAGGCGCCGGAGACGAGAGAGGCCGTCAGCACCACGCTCATCAGCGCGAAGTCGTGCGTGGTCTCCAGCATCAGCACCGCGAGCGTCATCGGCCCGCCGACGACCGCGACGCTGAGGGCCGCCATGCCGACCAGCGCCGCGTCGTTCGGGTTCACCTCGAACCCCGCCTGCCCGGCCAGCACCGCGAAGATCTGCCCCACCAGCGAGCCCAGGAACAGCGAGGCGAAGAACAGCCCGCCGCGAAACCCGAAGGCCAGCGAGATGACGGAGGCCGCGATCTTCAGCAGCAGCACCATCAGCAGGAAGGACAGCACCGGGTGCAGCACCAGGTTCAGGTGCAGCGCGCCGTGCCCCGCCGAAAGCGACTGCGGCGACAGCCAGGCGATGGGCATCAGCAGCGCCCCGCCCAGCACCGGCCGCCAGCGGCCCAGGCGCTTCCAGCCCTGCACGCGCATCTCCGCCGCCGTGACCAGCCGCATCAGCGCGATGCCCACCCCGGCGCAGAGCAGGCCCAGCAGCGCATAGGCGAAGTAGTCCGCGCCATGGAACACGCGGTCGGCCGTGGTCGCGATCAGATAGGGCGCATCACCGATCGTGCCCGTGACCCAGGCCGCCACCAGGCAGGCGCCCAGCACCGGCGCGATGGCCGAGGGGGTGTAGGTGCCGATCACGATCTCGAACGCATAGAAGGCACCGGCCAGCGGCGCGCCGAAGGCCGCCCCCACCGCCGCCCCTGCCCCGGCGCCGACCAGCGTGCGCAGGTCGTTGCGCCGCAGCTTCAGCCAATGCCCGAGCACGGAGGCGGCACCGCCGCCCATCTGGGCATAGGCGGCCTCCAGCCCCACCGAGGCGCCGGCCCCGTTGGAAATGATGGTCTGGGCGGAGATGACCAGGCTGTCGCCGGGCGCGATGCGGCCGCCATGCAGGGCGTTGGCCTCCACCACGTCGACCGGCGCGCGGGTGCGCCGGCGCAGCAGCCGGGCCAGCCCCACCAGCAGCAGCCCGCCGAAGGGCAGCGCCAGCAGCCGCCAGGGCTGCTCGATGGCGCCCAGCGCGCTGAGCCGTTCGGAGGAAATGCCGTAGAAGACGCGCTGCAGGCCATGGGCCAGGAACTGCTGCACGGTGGTCAGCAGCCCCGCCGCCACCCCCGCGCCCGCCGCCAGCAGGATGAAGGCCAGCTCGCTTTCGCGCAGCCGCAGGCGCTGGCGGACGGCAAAGGCCAGAAAGGCCGGGATGGCGGGGTGGCGCATGGTCCAGCCAACAAACCCGCCCCCGCCGGGGCGTCAACCGGGCGCGCGGCAAGGCTGGCGCGCGGATTCCTCATCCGGCAGGCGGCTTCACGCGATATAGCGCGTGTCGTTCCAGTTTTCCTCGCTCTGCCGGTCGATGGCGCCGAAGACTTCCGGCTTGAACATCTGCGTCAGCAGGCAGGACTTCAGCGAGGCTTCGGCCGAGTTGTCGCGCTTGGCCGGGTTGCCCTCCGCACCGTTCACATGTGCCAGCTCATGCACGATGGTCGCGGCTACCTGCATGGAATTGGGCTCCATCGGCTTGGCGGGGGTTCCGCGAAACGAGGAGAAGCCCAGCGCGATCTCCTTCGTGCCGGGCCGTGCGAAGCCCAGGGACATCGTCTTGCCGTTATAGTGGATCCAGGTGTCGGGATCGTCCCAGATCTCGGCGAAGCTGCGCTTCTTGGGCAGCCGCTTGAAGCATTCGTTGCAGGGCTTCCAGATCTTTACCTTGCTGTCGATGAAGGCGACGGCCTCGTTCAATCCCCGGGCAATGAAGGCACCGAGATTGGCCACTGCGGCGTCATCCGAATTCGAGTTGGGAAAGGAGAAGAACTTGTCGGTATCGGCGACCCACATCTCGGGATCGACGCGGCCCACATGGGCCCAGTTGATCGACACCATGCCCTATGCCTCCTGACATCGAGCGGATGCAGGGCACCCGGCACGATCATTTCCAGACCAGGGAAGGCTATCGGCGTTCCAGGCAGGATGCATGGCTTCGATGAATGATGCGACTTCACGTTCCGCTGTGCTCGCCAGGTGCCACCACGGCGATTGACCTTGCGCTTGCGCCCAGCCCGTCTATGCATGGCGCGTAAAGGGGAGCCCATATGCCGCATACCATCGCCCTGGTGGACGACGACCGGAACATCCTGACCAGCCTCTCCATGACGCTGGAGCAGGAAGGGTTCACCGTGCGCACCTACACGGATGGCGAAAGCGCCCTTCAGGGCCTGATGGGCAAGCCCGCGGACCTGGCGGTGCTGGACATCAAGATGCCCCGGATGGACGGCATGGAGCTGCTGCAGCGCCTGCGCGCCCGCAGCGCCATGCCCGTCATCTTCCTCACCAGCAAGGATGAGGAAGTGGACGAGCTGATGGGCCTGCGGCTGGGTGCTGACGACTATATCCGCAAGCCCTTCAGCCAGCGCCTGGTGCTGGAGCGCATCCGCGCCCTGCTGCGCCGGAACGAGAACCTGCGCGCCGAGGCATCCGGCGCCGTGCCCGGCGGGCTGCTGGTGCGCGGGGACCTCACACTCGACGAGACGAAGCACACCTGCCTGTGGAAGGGCAAACAGGTGCAGCTGACGGTCACGGAGTTCCTGCTGGTGAAGGCGCTGGCGCTGCGCCCCGGCATCGTGAAGAACCGCGACCAGCTGATCGACGCGGCCTATGGCGAGAACATCTACGTCGATGACCGCACCATCGACAGCCACGTGAAGCGCGTGCGCAAGAAGTTCCGCGAGGTGGACGACGACTTCCAGCAGATCGAGACCCTGTACGGCATCGGGTATCGCTACAAGGAAGTGTAAGTCTTTCACTTTTCACTGGCGCGGCGGGCGGGGCCTCTGGCACGCTGCCGCGCATGCTCCCTCTGATCCTCGCCGCGGCCGCCTGGCTCGCGCTGCATATCGGCGTCTCCGGCACCGCGCTGCGGGGGCGGGTGGTGGCTGCCCTGGGCGGAGAATGGCCGTTCCGGGGGGTGTTCTCGGCTGCTTCCACCGTCGTCATCATCTGGCTGGTCATGGCCTGGCGCGCCGCGCCGACCACGCCGCTGTGGTACGCGCCTGGCGCCCTGCGCGGGCTGGTGGCGGCGCTGATGCTGCTGGCCTTCGTGCTGTTCGCGCTGTCGGTGGCGGGGAATAACCCGACCTCCGTGGGACAGAGCCTGGGGGCCGAGGGCGCGCGGGGCATCACCCGCGTCACGCGCCACCCCATGCTGTGGTCCTTCGCGATCTGGGCGGGGGCGCATCTGCTGGCCAATGGGGATACGGCGGCGCTGGTGTTCTTCGGCACCTTCCTGGTCACGGCGCTGGCGGGCATGCCCAGCATCGACGCGAAGCTGGCCAAGCGCGACCCCGCCGTCTGGGCACGGCTGTCGGCCGAGACCTCCATCCTGCCCTTCGGCGCCGTGCTGGCCGGCCGCAACCGTGTCAGCTGGGCCGAGATCGGCTGGCTGCGCCCCGCGATCGGGGTGCTGGCCTGGGCCGCCATGGCGCATCTGCACGGGCGGCTGATCGGCGTGCCCGTCTGGTGATCAGGCGCTGAGGCGGTAGCCCTCGCCGGCCTTCTCCACCCGGCAGAAATCGGCGGTGTGGCCGCCATGGATGGTCCAGCCGGCGGCCGCCGCGCGGGGCAGCAGGGCGTGGCGGGTGCGGGCGGCCATGGCCGGGTCCAGGTCGAACTGCACGCCCAGATCGGGGTCCGGCACCTGCAATGCGGGCAGATGCGCCAGATCCCCCCACAGCAGCAGCGCGCCCCCCACCAGCACGCCGCTATGCCCCGGCGTGTGGCCAGGCAGCGGGATGTATTCCAGCCCCGGCAGGACCTCGCCCGGCGGCGCCCCGCGGAACCGGTCGCCATAGGCGCGCCGCAGGGACGCGGTGATGGTGAAGCCGCCGCGCCGGGGCTCCGGCAGGGCCAGCTTCGCCTGCTCATCGGAGAAGAAATCCAGGTCCGCCTGGGGGGCGATGACCTGGGCCTTGGGGAAATAGGCGGCCTCGCCGTCCAGCGCGCCCAGCGCGTGGTCGCCGTGGATATGCGTCAGCACCACATGGGTGACATCCGCCGGGGCCACGCCGAGCCCTTCCAGCGCCGCCCAGGCATGGCCCAGATGCGCGCCCCAGCTGGGCCCGGTGCCGGCATCCACCAGCACCGTCCCCGCCGGGCCGCGCAGCAGGAAGCAATGGACGGGAATGCGGATCTGCGGCAGCGCGGCGATGGCGGCCTTGCGCGCGGCCTCGCCGGCCTGGTGCAGCAGGCGTTCGGCCGGCGCCTCGAAGATGCCGTCGAGCAGGACCGTCACGTCAAAGGGACCGAAGCTGGGCATGGGCGTTCCTCCGGCGCGCAGTGTCTACCCGCGCGGGGCGCCCGTCACCCCTCCGCGGCCTTCCTGATCTGATGGATCAGCGCGCGGGTGGCCGGTGCGGGCTCGCTGCGGCGGAAGGCGGCCGCGATCTCGGCCATCACCGCGGCCCCCTTCAGCGGGCGATACACCACCCCCGGCAGGTTCAGGCTGCGGCACAGGCTGTCCGGCACCACGGCGATGCCCAGGCCCAGGCCCACCAGCGCCGTCACCGCGATCAGGTCGCGCCCGCGATGCGTCACGCGCGGCTTGAAGCCCCCCTGGCTGCCGACCGCCAGCGTCAGGTGATGGAAGCTGGTCGAGGTGTCCTGGTCGGTCACGATGAAGCCTTCCGGCGCCAGGGCGGCCGGCGCGACGCTCTCCTCGGCGGCCAGCGGGTGGGCGGCGGGCAGGGCGATCAGCAGGGCCTCCCGCAGCAGGCGGGCGGTGACGATGCCGGGGGGTTCCATCACCGGCAGGCGCAGGAAGCCGATGTCGAGCCGCCCCTCCGCCAGGGCCTCGATCTGCGGGATGCTCTCCATCTCGTGGAAATGCAGCTCCAGCTCCGGGTGGTCATGCCGCCAGACGGCGACGTTCTTGGCCAGCACGCCGGAATAGGCGGCCGAGGCGGTGAAGCCGATCTCCACGATGCCGCGTTCCCCTCGCCCAGCCTGGCGGGCCAGCAGGGCGGCGCGATCCAGCTGGGCCAGGGCGGGCCGCACCTCCTCCAGATACAGCCGCCCGGCATCGGTCAGCGCCACACTGCGCTTGGTGCGGGCGAACAGCCGGGCGTCCAGCCGGCGTTCCAGCTCCCGGATCTGCTCGGTCAATGAGGGCGGGGAGATGCCGAGCGCCTCGGCCGCGCGGGCGAAGTGCAGCGTCTCGGCCACCGCCGTGAAGGCGCGGAGCAGGCGGGTTTCCATGACAGGCTCCTGAATAATTCGGTCCAGCCTAATATTTTTGCGCTGCAACAGGAATGACAGAAGCACTGACGTTGCCCATTTTAACGCCAGCACGTCGTTGCTGCGTGCCAAGCCGGACCCGATAGCCCGCAAAAGCGGCAATCGGGGACACGGTATTCGGGGGTGGTGTCCGCCACCAGTAAGGACCCTTGCGCGCATGAGCCCGCCAGCCGTTACCGCCCTCGACACCGCCATCCCGGCCAGCCGCGCCGTGGAGACGCCCTATATCGAGCAAGGCAGCACCGAATTCCGGCTGACGGCCATTGCCCTGTTCTGCGCGGGCCTGGCGACATTCACCCTGCTCTACGCCGCGCAGCCCATCCTGCCGGTGTTCTCCCGCGAGTTCGGCATCAGCGCCTCCTACGCCTCGCTGGCCATCTCCCTGCCCTCCATCGCGCTGGCGATCGGCACGCTCATCGCCTCCTCCCTCTCCGAGGCGCTGGGCCGCAAGCCGCTGATGCTGGGCGCGGTGTTCATCTCCGCCGGCCTCACCCTCGCCTCCGCCTTCGCGCCGAACTGGGAGAGCTTCCTGGTGCTGCGCACCTTGCAGGGGCTGGCGCTGTCCGGCCTGCCGGCCGCCGCCATGGCCTATCTGGCCGAGGAAGTGCACCCGCGCTCCATCGGCCTGGCCATGGGCATGTACATCAGCGGCAACGCGCTGGGCGGCATGGCCGGCCGCGTGGGCAGCGGCATGCTGGGCGACGTGGTCTCCTGGCATGTCTCGATGGGTGCCATGGGCGTGCTGGGCCTGGTCTCTGCCGTGGTGTTCTGGCGCGCGCTGCGCCCCAGCCGCCACTTCCGCCCCCGCCCGCTGAACCTGCGCGCCCTGGCCCAGGGCTTCGAGCAGCACCTGCGTGAACCCGGGCTGCGCGTGCTGTTCCTGCAGGGCCTGCTGCTGATGGGCAGCTTCGTCACCATCTACAACTACATCGGCTACCGGCTGATCTCGCTGGAAGCCAGCCCGGTGATGATCGGCCTCGTCTACACCACCTACATCGTGGGTATCGCCGCCAGCACGCTGATCGGCTCGCTCGGCGACAAGCTGGGCCGCGCCCGGCTGTTCTGGATGACCATCGGCGTCATCATCCTGGGCCTCATCATCTCCCTGCATCACTCGCTGCTGGGCGCGGTGCTGGGGCTGGCCGTCATCACGCTCGGCTTCTTCGGCGCGCACTCCATGGCCAGCGCCTGGGTCGGCCGCCGCGCGCTGAAGGCCAAGAGCCAGGCCTCCTCGCTCTATGTCTTCTGTACCTATGGCGGCGCCAGCCTGATGGGCTGGATCGGCGGCATGATGCTGGAACATTGGGGCTGGGAAGGCGTGGTCGGCCTGGTCGGCGGCTGCATGGCCGTGGCCCTGGTCGGTGCCCTGTGGCTGGCCCGGCTGAAGCCGCTGGCGCAGCCGGTGGGGTAGGTTGCGCGGCGGGGGTTTCACCCCCGAGCCCCGACCAAGGGCGCCGCCCTTGGAACCCGCAAAGGGTCGTAACGACCCTTTGAACCCATCAGTTACTGGCAGTTGGGAGAGGGGGCACGACGCGCCTTCCTGGCCCGACGCGTGCTCTCCGCCCCCTATCCCAACTTCCAGCTCCCGGTTTCCAAAGGCCTTTCGGCCTTTGGTGGGGGTGCCGGGGGCAAAGCCCCTGGCCGGGGTCCGGGGCGAAGCCCCGCAGTGCTACCTGCCCTTCCACTGCGCCGGCCGGCGCGCCAGGAAGCTTTGCACGCCCTCGGCGAAGTCCTCGCTGGTGAAGCACATTTCCACCAGGTCGTCCCCGTTCACGGCGCGGGCCGCGGCGGAGAGGCGGCGCAGAGCCTGCTTGGTGGCCTGCAGGGTCAGGGGCGCGTGGCCGGCGATGGTTTTCGCCAGTTCCTCCGCGCGCGCCAGCAGGGCCGCGTTGTCGGGCAGGATCTCGCTCAGCAGGCCGGCCGAGCGCATTTCCTCGGCTTCCATCAGGCGCGCCGTGAAAATCAGGTCCGTCACGCGGGCCGGGCCCACCAGGGCCGCCATGCGGGCGTGGTTCACCATCGACAGCGTGTTGCCCAGCGTCTTGGCGATGGGGAAGCCGAAGCGGGCGTTGGCCTGGCCGATGCGGATGTCGCAGACGCCGGCGATGGCGGCCCCGCCACCCGTGCAGGCGCCGGCGATGGCCGCGATCATCGGCTTCCGGCAATCCTCGATGGCGGTCAGGATGCGGTCGATCTTGGCCTCATAGGCCAGCGCGTCCTCGGCGGTGCGGAAGTTGGTGAACTGGCCGATGTCAGTGCCGGCCGCGAAGGCTTTCTCGCCCGCGCCGGTCAGCACGATGGCGCGCACGCTGTCGTCGGTGTTGGCGGCGGTGCAGGCGTTGGCCAGGCCCTCATACATCGCGAAGGTCATGGCGTTGCGCGCCTGGGGGCGGTTGAAGGTCAGGAACAGGATGCCGTCGCGGCGTTCCTGCAGCAGTTCCTCGGTCATGCGGCGTCTCCGGATTTGGCCGCAGCCTCGCCCGAAGCCTCACTCCCGTAAAGCGTACAGCCCGGCATCGGGTTCGGGCATGCCGTCGATCAGGCGCTGGATGATCTCGGCCCCCAGCGTGCTGAAGGTGATGCCGTTGCCGCCGAAGCCCAGCAGCGCATAGCAACGCGGCAGGCCCGGCACCGCGCCGATCGCGGGCAGGCCGGTGGTGCTGACGCCGAAGCAGCCGCTCCAGACATGGCTGGGTTCGGGGTCGATGCCCGGCAGCAGGCGCCGCAGCTTCTCCACCAGCCGCGCGATCTTGGCCTCGGTCGCGGCCTCGCGGCGGTCGTCGTCCACGAAGGGCTCGTCCTCGCCGCCCGCGATCACCCGGCCATCGGCATCGGCGCGGACATACAGGTAGGGGTCCTCCGCGCGCCAGATCAGGCAGCGGTCGGGCCACAGCGCCTCGGGCTGCGGGCGGGTGGCCATGGCCCAGGTGGAGATGACGCTGTTGCGCTCCAGCTTCAGGAAATCGGGCGCGGCATAGCCGCAGCAGAACACCACATGCTTCGCGCGGATCACCCGGCCCCCGGTGCAGTGCAGGGTCACGCCGCGCATCCGCGGCCGCACCTCCTCCACCTCCACCGGCCAGGCCAGGCGGGCGCCGCGCGCGGCCGCGCTGCGCCACAGCCCGGCGGTCAGCCGCACCGGGTCCACCTCGGCGGAGCCGGTGGACCAGATCGCGCCCGCCTCCTCCAGCCCGGTCAGTTCGCGCAGTTCCTCCCGGCCCACGAAGCGGGAGCGCAGGCCGGCGGCGCGGCGCCGCGCGGCCTCCTTCTGCAGGGCGGTCATGTTCATGGCGCGGCCGGGCAGATACGCGCTGTGGCGCGGCTGGAAGCCGCAGCGGATGTCCAGGTCCTCGATGCGGGCGCGCAGCCGGTCCATGGCCTGGGTGCTGCGCCAATAGGCGCGGATGGCGGCCTCGCGCCCGATCTTGCGGGTCAGTGCCGAAAGGGGCTCGTCCATCTCGAACTGCAGCATGGCGGTGCTGGCCATGGTGGAGCCCGCGACGAAGCGCTGCCGGTCCAGCGCCAGCACGCCATGCCCCGCGGCCAGCAGCGCGTCGGTCATCAACGCGCCGCTGATGCCGCCGCCGATCACCACGATGTGGGCGCTCTCGCTTTCGGCCAGCATGTCGGGCGGCGGCAGCTTCGGGCTGGGATTCCAAACGGGCCTGCCTTCTCGCAGGTCCCGCCTCTGGCTGGCGGCATGTGGCATGCCCGGGGCAACGCCCTGGAAAGGGCCGGGTTTCCAGCCCGCGCCCCGCATGGAAAGATGCAGGGGCAAAGATGAGGGAGGCCGTCACATGCGCATCGTCAGCGTGAAGCAGGGCGTGGTGCCGATCAGCAGCGCGATCGCCAACGCCTATATCGACTTCTCCAAGATGACGGCCAGCGTGGTGGCCATCACGGTGGAGGCCGAGGGCGGCCGCCGCGCCACCGGCTTCGGCTTCAACAGCAACGGCCGCTATGCCCAGCCCGGCCTGCTGGCCGAACGCTTCGTGCCGCGCCTGCAGGAGGTGGGTGAGCTGCCCGCCCTGCCCGATGGCGGCTTCGACCCCGCCCCCGCCTGGGCCGCCATGATGAAGAACGAGAAGCCCGGCGGCCATGGCGAGCGCAGCGTGGCGGTGGGCGTGCTGGACATGGCCCTGTGGGACGCGACGGCGAAGCTGGCGGGCAAGCCCCTGTGGCGCCTGCTGGCGGACCGCTTCAACGGCGGTGCCGCCGACGACACCGCCTGGATCTATGCCGCCGGCGGCTACTACTACCCCGGCAAGGACGAGGCCGCGCTGGTCGAGGAGATGAAGCGCTACCTGGGCCTCGGCTATTCCGTGGTGAAGATGAAGATCGGCGGCGCGCCCGGCACGAGCATCGAGGCCGCGCTGAAGGAGGATCTGGGCCGCATCGAGGCGGTGCTGAAGCTGCTGGGCGGCGACGGCTCCCGCCTGTGCGTCGATGTGAACGGCCGCTTCGACCTGAAGGCCGCCATCCTGTACGGCGAGGCGATCGAACCCTACGGCCTGCGCTGGTACGAGGAACCGATGGACCCGCTGGACTACAGCAACCACGCGGCGCTGGCGGAACATTACCGCGGCCCGCTGGCCACCGGCGAGAACCTGTTCAGCATGATCGATGCCCGCAACCTGATCCGCCACGGCGGGCTGCGCGCCGACCGGGACATCCTGCAATTCGACCCCGCCCTGTCCTACGGGCTGGTGGAATACCTGCGCACGCTGGACATGCTGCGCCTGCACGGATGGTCCCCGCGCCGCTGCGTGCCGCATGGCGGGCACCAGTTCGCGCTGAACATCGCGGTGGGCCTCGGGCTCGGCGGCAATGAGAGCTATCCGGAAGTGTTCGCGCCCTTCGGCGGCTTCGCGGACGAGACGCCCGTGACCGACAGCCGCATCCGCATGCCGGATGCCCCCGGCATCGGGTTCGAGCGCAAGAACGACCTGTACGCGGTGCTGAAGCCCCTGCTCTGACCAGCCGCTCGCTTCCCGTCCCGCCCTTCGCTAGAAAGTCACCATGCGCCTTCTCGTCGTCGAAGATACTGCAGACCTGGCCGCCCAGCTCCGCTCCGCCCTGACGGAGGCCGGTTTCGCCGTGGACCATGCCGCCGATGGGGAGGAAGGGCTGCATCTGGGCCTGACCGAGCCCTATGACGCGGTGGTGCTGGATATCGGCCTGCCGCGCATGGACGGGCTGTCGGTGCTGCGGCGCTGGCGCGCGGACGACAAGCGCATGCCCGTGCTGCTGCTGACCGCGCGTGACAGCTGGACCGAGAAGGTGGAAGGGCTGAACGCCGGCGCCGACGACTATCTGGCCAAGCCCTTCGTGATGGCGGAGCTGATCGCGCGGCTGAACGCGCTGATCCGCCGCGCCTCGGGCGTGGCCAAGCCGGAGCTGGCCTTCGGCGAGGTCCGCATCGACACCGCCGCCCGCACGGTCACGCGCGCCGGCATGCCGGTGCGGCTGACGGCGCTCGAATACGGCATGCTGGCCTATCTGGCGCTGAACTCCGGCCGGCCCGTTTCCAAGACGGAGCTGACGGAGCACCTCTACGCCCAGGATTTCGACCGTGATTCCAACACGCTGGAAGTCATCGCCGCCCGGCTGCGGCGCAAGCTGGGGGATGGGCTGATCGATACCATCCGCGGCCAGGGCTATCGGATGGTGCCGGCCGCATGAACGCGCCCCTGCCTGCCCCGGAAACATCCTCCGACGGCAGGCTGGGGCCGCGCGCGGTCATCCGCGTGCGCGGCAGCCTGACGCGGCGCCTGGCGCTGCTGGTGGGGTTGTGGGTGGCCATCGGCCTGGGCGTGACGGGCTGGTTCGTCGTGCGCATGACCGAATCCCGCATCGAGGCAGAGGCCGACGCGCGCATGGTCTCGCTGCTGGATGCCATCGTGGCGGCGGCCTCGCTGGACCCGGCGCGCGGCCCCTATCTGGCGCGCGCGGTCAGCGAGCCGGAATTCGACCGCCCCCTGTCCGGCCACTACTGGCAGATGACGACCGACAGCGGGCTCGTCACCACCTCGCGTTCCCTGTGGGACCAGCGGCTGCCGGCACCCCGCCAGGATGCGGAGCCGCGCAACGAGGACATCATCGGCCCGCGCGACGAGCCGCTGCGCCTGGTCGAGCGGCACATCCAGCTGGAAACCCGGCGCATGCCCGCCGTGCGGGTCACGGTGCAGGTGGCCGTGACGCGCCTGCCGACCGACCAAGAGATCCAGCGCCTGCAGCGCGGCCTCGTGCTGGCCTTCATGGGGCTGGGCACCGGGGTGGTGGCGGCGGTGGGCATCCTGGTGGTGTGGGCGCTGTCGCCGCTGCGCCGCGCCCAGCAGGAAATCGCCGAGGTGCGCGAGGGCCTGCGCGAGCATGTGGACCTGACCGCCCCGCGTGAGGTCGCGCCGCTGGTGCATGAGATCGAGGCGCTGATCGAGCAGAACCGGGCCACGTTGGAACGCGCGCGCACCCATGTGGGCAATCTGGCCCATGCGCTGAAGACACCCATCGCCGTGCTGCGCAACGCGCTGGAACGGGGCGAGACATCGGTCGCGCGCGCCCAGGCGGCCACGCTGGAACGGCTGGTGCAGCATCATCTGCGGCGCGCCCGCGCCGGCGCCCTGGCGGGTGCGGCGGGGGCCGAGGCCTCCCCCACCGCGGCCGCGCATACCCTGGCCTCCGCCCTGCGGCGGCTGTTCGCGTCCAAGGGGGTGGAGGTGCTGGTGCTGGGCAAGGACACCGCCCGCACCCGGGCCGACCCGCAGGACCTGACCGAGATGCTGGGCAACCTGATGGAAAACGCCTGCAAATGGTCGAAGAGCCGGGTCGAATGCCGCGTGCGCGGCGGCGGCCCCGGCCATATCCTGATCGAGGTGGAGGATGACGGCCCCGGCCTGGCGGAAGGCCAGGACGCGGCGGCGCTGGTGCGCGGCGTGCGGCTGGACGAAACCGCGCCCGGCAGCGGCCTCGGCCTCGCGATCGTGTCGGACCTGGCCTCGCTCTATAACGGCGCGCTGGTGCTGGAACGGGGCCAGAAGCTGGGCGGGCTGCTGGCGCGGCTGGTGCTGCCGGGGCGTTTCATTGCCTGAGTGAGGGGCCTGAGGGGGGGCCTGAAGGGGGGCCTGAGGGTCAGTGGCCGAACTCGCTGCGCAGCTGGCGCAGCGCGGCCTCAAGCTCGGCGGCGACGATGGCGCGGTGGGCCGCGTCCTCGACCACATCCACCCCGTCGGGGGAGGGTGATTCAGCCAGGCTTGCCCGCAATTCCTCGGCCAGATCCTCCAGCCGCTCGGGCTGGGCGCGCAGGCCCGCCCGCAATGCCAGGAGCAACGCCCGCCGCACGGCACGCCCTGTACTGTTCCGCGCCGGATCGTTTTCGCTGTCCATGGGCGTGACCAATTGCAAGCTCCAGTGAACAGGCAGTGAAAATACGGCTTGCTCAAGGATTTATTTGCTCAGGCCCGTGGAATGATGGCCATCCCGCAATTGCGGGATACACAAGATGTTTACCCGAAACGTCTTTTCATGCCTGGGCCTCCATCAAGGCCAGCAGCCCCTCCAGCACCTGGCGCGGGTTGGGCGGGCAGCCGGGGATGCGCAGGTCGGGCGGCATCACGGCCTCCACCCCGCCCTCGACGGCGTAGCTGCCCTTGAACACGCCGCCATCCATGGCGCAGTCGCCGAGTGCCACGACGAAGCCCGGTTCCGGCATCGCGGCGCGGGCCTGTTCCAGGGCCTCGCGCATGTTGCGGGTCACGGGGCCGCTGACCAGCAGGGCGTCGGCGTGGCGCGGGCTGTCCACGAAGCGCAGGCCCAGGCTGTCCAGCTCATGCACCAGGCTGCGGGCCGCGATAAGTTCCAGCGCGCAGCCGTCGCAGCCGCCGGTGCCGATGTGGCGCAGGGCCAGCCCCCGGCCCAGGCGCCGGCGCGCGCTGGCCTCCAGCCGCGCCGCGAGGTCCGAGACGAGCTGCACCGAGGGATGCGGGGGCGCCGCGGCGATCGGGCGGGCCAGGATGCGCGGCAGCTTCATAGGTCCATCCCGCTCATGGTCAGGCCCAGCCCCGCCATCAGCAGCGGCAGGCGTTCGGTGGTGGTGCCGGGGGCGGCGGCCTCCAGCAGGGGCCACAGGCCCCAGCCCGGATCGCGGGCCATGGCCGCGCGGATCAGCCCGCCATCATCCAGCGCGAGCCAGGCAAGGCAGGGGCCGTGCGCGGCCTCGACCAGCGCCGCGCCCTCTCCGGCGCGCTGCGGCAGGGAAACCGAGACGGGGCCATCGGGCAGGGCATCCAGCATGGTGGCCAGCAGGCGCCGGCTTTCCACGGTTTCGGCGATGCGCTGCTCCAGCCGGGCGGCGGCATCGCCATCGGCCTGCAGCGGGATCTCGAGGTCGAGCTCGACATAGGGCGTGTCGCCCAGCATCCGCGCATCGGTCATCACCGCGCTGGCACGCGCGGTGGGGCCGCCGGTGGCATAGGCGCGCGCCTGGTCGTGGCGAATGGTGCCCAGCCCCGCCAGCGCCTCCATCAGCGGGCCGTGGCGCAGGGTGGCGCGGCCCAGGCGCGGCAGGTCCTGCGCCAGCAGCAGCAGCGCGTCGCGCAGGATGGACAGGCCGCGCTCCTCCAGGTCCAGCGCGACGCCGCCGGGCATCACGCGGTCCATCAGAAGCCGGTGGCCGAAGGCGATCTGGCTGGCCGCCAGCAGGGTTTCGCGGGCGAGGCCCGCCTGGTCGGCCAGCGGCGAGGGCCCGGCCAGTTCCAGCACCTGCTGCCAGACGCGCAGATGCACCGCGATACGCTCGATCTCGGCCATCACGGCACGCAGGGCGATGGCGCGGGGCGGCACCTCGGCACCGGTCGCGCGCTCTGCGGCCAGGGCGAAGGCGAGGGAATGGGCCACCGTCGCCTCGGCCTGCATGCGCGCCGGAAAGCGCGCGGCGGCGCGGGGCGACTTGCCGGGCATCAGCCCCAGCGTGCCCTTGTGCGCATAGCCCAGCCGGGCCTCCAGCCGCACGATGGTCTCGCCCGCGACCGAGAGATGCAGGTAGCCCGGCTCCCCGATGCCCGGCAGGATCGGGCCCATGGGCAGGCGATGCAGGGCCTCGCCCTCGGCGGGAAGGAATTCCGGCAGGGAGGGCGGGGTGGCGTGCCGCACCGGCCGGCCCGAGAGCGGGTTCAGCACCGGCCAGTTGCCGTGGTCGAGCCAGGGGCGGCCATCCGGCGTGCCGACGGGCTCCAGCGCCCACAGATCATGCGCCGCGCGCTCGAACAAGGCTGCCGAGGGCCGCGCGCGGGAAAGGCTGGGGTACTGCCCGTCCTCCGCCAGCAGCGCCACCAGGCGCAGGGCGTCGCCGTCCTGGAAGGCGGCGCGGACGATGCCGGGCTCCCCCCACAGGGCCAGCAGGGGCAGTTCCGCATCGGCGGCCAGGGCCTCCCATTGCGGGGCGGTGAGCCATTCGGTGGCGGTCATCGGGCGGCCTCCGCCAGTGATCATCGTGCGGCCTCCGCCGCGGCGGCAAGCAGGGCGGCGAAGGGGCCGGGCATGGCCAGCGCGCCCAGCAGCGCCAGGGCCAGCGCAGCCCAGGCCGGGGCCAGCACGCGCCAGCCCGGCGGGGCCTCGGCATCGGCGGTGGCGGGGCCCATGCACAGGCGCTGGGCGGCGCGCGCCAGGGCGGCGGCGCCCAGCAGCAGCGCCAGCAGCAGCGGCGGCATCAGCCAGGGCGCCTGGCGCCCCGCGCTGGTCAGCAGCAGGAAGGCCCCGGCAAAGGGCAGGAAAGGCGGCAGGCAGGCCAGCGCCAGCAGCGCCAGCATCAGCGCCCAGCCGAGGCCCGGGCTGCCGGCCATCAGGCCGGAGATGCCGCCCAGGCGCCGGCTGTCCTTCAGGCGCATGGCGGCGCCCAGCGCCACCCAGCCGGCGGCGGCCCCCAGCCCGTGGCCCAGCAGGATCAGCAACCCGGCCAGATTGCCGGCGGGCCCGCCCAGGCCGAAGCCCGCCGCCGCCGCACCCAGCTGCAGCATGGAGGCCAGGCCCAGCATCCGCCCGGCATCGCGCTTGCGGTACAGGCTGAGCGAGGCGAGCAGCATGGTGCCCACGCCGAGCGCCAGCAGCGACCAGGCGGACATGTTGCCCCCGGCCAGCGCCTTGATCCGCAGCAGCATGTGCAGGGCCGAAGGCGCCAGCAGCAGCGGGAACAGCGCGGCGATGCGGCTCGGCGCCTCGCCGGCCGTGTCGGGCCACCAGGCATGGAAGGGTGCCAGCGACAGCAGCGCCCCGCAGCCCGCCAGCGCCAGCACGAAGCCCAGCGCCAGCAGCATCGGGTCCATCGTCTCGATGCCGCGCGCCTGCAGGGCGGGCCAGTGCAACAGGGCCTCGGGCGCCGCCACATGCACGGCCACCAGGCCGAACAGCGTCAGCCCCAGCCCCACCCCGCCCAGCAGGAACAGCTTCCACCCCGCGCGCGGGGCGGCCAGCGCCAGGGGCAGCATGGCGCCCAGCAGCGCCACCTCCAGCCCCAGCCAGGACAGCGTCATGTTCTGGCCGAGCATGGACAGCATGGCGCCGCCCAGCATGGCCTGCACCCCGGCATGCCAGGGGCGGTCCTCGGCGGGCACCGGCATCAGGGACAGCAGCAGCGCGCCGAAGGCGACGGCCAGCACGAAGGGCAGGTTCAGCACGTCGGCGGCCACGATGCCGGGCTCGGGCTCCGCCATCGCCAGCAGCACGGACAGCGCGGCCCAGAGGGCGCACAGCAGGGGTTGCAGAATGGCCGCCGCGCGCGGCAGGGCGGCGACCAGCAGCGCCCCCAGCGCCGGCAGCAGGACCAGGGCCAGCGCGATCATGCCAGCCCTCCCAGCAGGCGCGCCCGCAACCCGATAAGCCCCGTGGCCAGCAGCAGCATCAGCCCGACCGTGATCTCCAGCACGAAGGGCATGCCCCGGGCGGACACGATGGCCAGCATCAGCGCGTGGCCGCAGCCGATCAGGCTGGCGGCCTGCCCCAGCCCGGGGCGGCGCCAGGCCAGCCCCAGCAGCCCCACCAGCAGGAAGGCCAGGATCAGCGCCAGGTCCTGCCGTGCCATGGCGGTTACGCCAGGGGCCACCGGCAGCACCACCAGGATGGCCAGCGCCACCAGCCCGCAGCCCAGCAGCATGGCGGGCAGGATGGGCAGGCCGGGCTCGGGCGGGCCCCATTCCAGGCGGCTGAGCGCGATGGGAACGGCGGCCGCCTGGCTGCCCAGCACCACCAGCGCCACCACCGCCAGCGGCAGGCTTTCCTGCGCCCAGGCCTGCCAGGCGGCAGCCAGAGCCAGAAGGGCGCCCTGCACCGCCAGCAGCCGCAGCAGGATAACCGGCCGCCGGGAAGGCAGCATCAGGAAGCCGGTCAGCAGCAGGGCGCCCACCAGCGCGTGGTCGAAGCCGGACGTCATCAGGCAAGCCCCGTGGATACGAACATGAGGGCGGCGGCGAGTGCCGC
Source organism: Rhodovarius crocodyli (assembly GCF_004005855.1). GTDB lineage: Bacteria > Pseudomonadota > Alphaproteobacteria > Acetobacterales > Acetobacteraceae > Rhodovarius > Rhodovarius crocodyli. The sequence continues at coordinate 38,895 of NZ_SACL01000003.1, read as the reverse complement.
CAGCAACAGGGCGGCGCCCAGGAATTGCGGCCGCCGGGCCGGCAGGCCGCGCCCGCGCAGCAGGGCCAGAAGCCCGGCCAGCAGCACCAGCTTGGCCAGCCAGGCCACCATGCCCAGCAGCCAGGCCAGCGGCCCTTCGTCGGCCGGCACCAGGCCCCAGGGCAGGAACAGCGCGGCGGGCAGGCACAGCCACAGCATCAGCCGCATCGCGGCCTCAAGCCGCCACAGCGCCAGATGGCGGCCGCTGGCCTCGGCGGGCACGCTGTCGGTATCGGCCACGCCCAGCGCGCCGGCCAGCGCCACGGCCAGCATGGCGGCGGCCGTCAGCGCCAGGGGCACATGCGGGCCCGGCGGGTTTTCGCGCACATAGGCCGCGATGGTGTCCAGGTTGCTGCTGCCCGACAGCATCACCAGCACCAGCAGGCCCAGCAGCAGCACCGGCGCGGCAAAGGCCGCCACCGAGAGGCGGGAGGAGGCGCGCAGCCCGCCCTCGGCGGTGCCGGCGTCCATTTCCGCCAGCGCCGCGGCGGCGCGCGACAGGCCGAGCAGCCCCAGGATGACCAGCACATCCCCCACCGGTGCCAGCGCCATGCCCAGGGCGAAACCCGGCACCAGCATCAGCGCCAGCCAGGTGCTGGCGGTGGCCACATAGGGGGCGCAGCGCGTCACGGGCCCCGCCGTCTGCGCCAGCACGGGGCGCTGGCGGCAGCGGCGCCAGATCTCGCGCCAGGGGTCGAGCACGGAAGGCATGCGCCGCCCGCGCAGCCGCGCCCCCATCATGGCCAGCAGCCCGGCCAGCAACGGCGCCAGAGCCAGCACCAGCGCCCCATGCAGCCATTGCGCCAGGACGGTCGCGGTGATGCTGAGGATCATGGGCGTTCCACCAGCGCGAGGATGACGAGCAGCACGACCACCGCCGCGAAGCCCACGCGCAGGGCCGCGCGCGGGCTGGGCAGGCGGCCGCGCTCGGCCAGCAGGCTGGCCTGGTGCCGCAGCGACGTCAGCCGGCCGAGCCCCTTCAGGAACGGGTCGCGCCAGCGGGATTCATGCCGCGCCGTCGCAAGCGACCCCGGCGGGGCCGCGACCACGCGCGACTGATAGCCGCCGAGCGGCCCGCCCAGCACGGCCAGCACCGGGGCGGCGAAGCCCTCGGCCGAGACCTGGGACTGCGGATCGCCGAAGGGCATGTGCGGCGGCGGCGCCTGGAAGCCGCCCTGCCACAGCGGGGCCTCGGCGGGGCCGGCCGTGGCGCCGCGGGCCGCGCGGCGGCGCGCCACCCACCACAGCAGCGCCATCAGCCCGGCCATCACGGCCAGGATCGGCAGCACGAGATAACGCGCGCCGGCATCGCCGGCCGCCAGGCCCAGGATGGAGGCGGGCGCGGGCCCGCCCATCAATTGCTCGACCGCGCCCTGCATCAGCGCCATGGCCAGCGAGGGCAGCCCGCCCAACCCCAGCAACGCGAGGGAGGGGAACAGCAGCGCGGCACGGGCCGGGCCCGGCGCGTCCTCGGCGCCCGCCACGCGGGGGGAACGCGGGCGGCCCAGGAACACCATGCCCCACAGCCGCACCATGGCCATGGCCAGCAGCCCCATGCCCAGGCCCAGCATGGTCAGCGTGCCAAGGGCCGCGAACTGATACAGCGCCTGCTGGGTGCGCCAGGCGGCCAGCAGCCCCTGCAGCAGCAGCCACAGCGCGGCGAAACCCGCGAAGGGCGGCAGCGCCGCCACCGACAGCCCCGCCACCAGGGCCGCACCGGCGGCCAGCGGCATGTTGTGGGACAGCCCGCCCAGCGCATCCAGCCGCGCGCCCGCCACCGGGCCCGCCTGCATCTGCACCACGCTCAATGCCAGGGCCAGCAGCCCGCCGCCCAGCATCAGATGCACCCCGGCCAGCAGCGCGCCGGACAAGGCAAGCGCCGCCGGCACATCCATGTCCGAACCCCGGAACAGCAGCGCGAGGCCGAGCCCCAGCGCGAACAGGCCGAGCCCCGCCGTGACGGCGCCCGCCAGCACGCCGCGCAGCCCGTCCTCGACCAGGGCGCGGAAGCCACCGATCAGCACCGCGAATCCGCCCAGCATCAGGGGCGCCACACCCCACCAGGAAGGCTGGGCAGGGCCCGTCAGCTCCAGCACCACGCGCAGCGCGGCCAGCAGGGCCAGCGCCGGCAGCGCGCCGCCCAGCAGCGGCGCCACCTGGGCGGGTGCCGCCGACAGCGCGCCGGCCATCCAGCCATGCAGCGGCGCGAGGCCGCCCAGCGACGCCGCCCCCAGCAGGGCCAGCACCAGCACGGCGCCGGCCACCCAGCCCTCGGGCGGGCTGGCGCGCAGGGCCGCGAATCCGAGCGAACCGGCACCGGCCGACATCAGCGCGAAGCCCGCCATCAGGCACAGGCCGCCCGTCAGCGCGAATCCCAGCATGAGGCGCGCGGCCCGGCGTTCAGGCAGCGCGGCCCAGGCCGCCACCGCCGCCACCAGCAGACCCAGCACCAGCGTGTAGCCGTCCATCGCGACGGCGCTGAGCACGAGGCCCAGCAGAAGCGCCGGAAAGGCCATCAGCTCCGTCCGGGTGGCGGGGCGCAGCAGCAGCGCGGAAAAGCAGCCGAGCGCGCCCAACGGCGCGAGGAACCAGGCGGAGACGGCATCGAGCCCGACCAGCGCCGCCGCCCAGGGCGGACCCAGCGGCAGGGCCAGGGGCGCGGGCTCCGGCGCCAGCAGCGCCAGCACGCCGACGGCGCAGAAGCCGCCCATCAGCAACGCCGCCGCCACGCGCAGCACGGCCCACAGCCGGAACGCGGCAGGCAGCAGCAGCAGGCAGCAGCCCCCCAGCATCAGGGCCAGAATCAACAGCATCGATACATGCCCCGAGGAATGTGTTTCGGCTTCTTCTCCACCTATGCACAATGCGTCAGGCGTGCCCGCGTCGTGAAGGGCCGTCGGAAAATGTCGCGAGAGGGCTGGACAATGGCGAAATCTTGCGCATGAACGGCGGCAGGGACTTCCGGCGCGGGCTGTCGCGTCGCTCCTTCTGGGAAAGAACATATAATGGAACGTCGTAGAATGCTGGCCGCCTCCGGGGCGGCCGCGGCAGTGCTGCCTGTTCTGGCGGCGCCGGCCCTTGCTCAGGCGATGCCGGAGATCCGGTGGCGCTGCGCCTCCTCCTTCCCGCGCGCGCTGGACACCATCTACGGCGCCGGCGAACACGTCGCCCGCCGCGTGGCCGCCCTGACCGACAACAAGTTCCGCATCCAGGTCTTCCAGGCCGGCGAAATCGTGCCGGGCCTGGCGACGCTGGACGCGGTGCAGGCCGGCACGGTCGATTGCACCCACACCGCCAGCTACTATTTCGTGGGCAAGGACCCGACCTTCGCCTTCGACGGCACGGTGCCCTTCGGCATGAACTTCCGCCAGCTCAACTCCTGGCTCAATGCCGGCGGCGGGCGCGAGGTGCTGAAGCCCTTCTTCGATACCTACAACGTGGTCAGCCTGCAGGCCGGCAACACCGGCGCGCAGATGGGCGGCTGGTTCCGCCGCGAGATCCGCACGGTGGAAGACCTGCGCGGCCTGAAGTTCCGCATCGGCGGCTTCGCGGGCAACGTGCTCGCCAAGCTGGGCGTCGTGGCCCAGCAGATCGCGGGCGGCGACATCTACCCGGCGCTGGAGCGCGGCACGATCGACGCCGCCGAATGGGTCGGCCCCTATGACGACGAGAAGCTCGGCTTCCAGCGCGTGGCGCCCTACTACTACTTCCCCGGCTGGTGGGAAGGCGGGCTGAACCTGGCCATGCTGGTCAACAAGGCCAAGATGGAAGAGCTGCCGCCGCTGTACCGCGAGGTGCTGGAAAGCGCCTGCCGCGACGCCACCATCGAGACCATGGCGAAGTACGACCGCGTGAACCCCGAGGCGCTTCGCCGCCTGGTGGCGGGCGGCGCGCAGCTGCGCCCCTTCCCCCGCCCGGTGATGGAGGCGTGCTATCGCGCGGCGATGGAGGTCTATGAGGAGACCTCCAACACCAACGCGCACTTCAAGCGGGTTTGGGAACACTTCAAGGCCTATCGCGAGACGCAGCTGCAGTGGTTCCGCGTCGCGGAAAACAGCTACGACAGCTTCGTCTATGCGATGCAGGCCCAGGAACAACAGGCAAGGCGGTAAAACTATGAAGGCGTTGCTGGCGTACAGTCACGCGGTTGACTGGATATCGGACAAGTTCGGCCGGATCGCGGACTGGATGGTGCTTCTCTCCTGCGCCATCTCCGCCGGCAATGCCTTCGTCCGCTATGGCATCTCCTACTCGTCGAATGCCTGGCTGGAGGTGCAGTGGTACCTCTTCGCCGGCATGGTCATGCTGGGCGCCAGCTACACGCTGAAGCGCAATGAGCATGTGCGCGTCGATCTGCTCTATGGCTCGGTCAGCCACACGACGCGGCTGTGGATCGACATCCTGGGCTTCGTCTTTTTCATGCTGCCCGCGATGATCCTGCTGACCTGGATGACCTGGCCCTTCTTCATGGACAGCTTCATCCGCAACGAGGGCAGCCCGAATGCGGGCGGCCTGATGCGCTGGCCAGTGAAGCTGGCGCTGCCGGTGGGCTTCGCGCTGCTGGTGCTGCAGGGCTTCGCCGAGCTGTTCAAGCGCATCGCCGTGCTGCGCGGCGTTGACATGGGCCCCGATGCCTTCCTCGAGTACAAGAAGCCCGAACAATGACCCTCGACATGATGCCGCCGCTGATGTTCGGCGGCCTGGTGCTGTTCCTGCTGCTGGGCTTTCCGGCAGCGTTCAGCCTTTCCGCCGTTGGCCTGTTCTTCGGCTTCCTGTCCATCGAGATGGGCTTCTTCAACGAGGCCTTCCTGGGCAACCTGCCGCTGCGCGTGTTCGGCATCCTGTCGAACGACCTGCTGCTGGCCATTCCCTTCTTCACGCTGATGGGCGCCATCCTGGAACGCTGCGGCCTGGCGGAGGACCTGCTGGAAGGCACGGGCCAGCTGTTCGGCAAGGTGCCGGGCGGCCTGGCCTATGCCGTCATCCTGGTGGGCGCGGTGCTGGGCGCGATCACGGGCACGGTCGCGGCCTCGGTCATCGCCATGGGCATGATCAGCCTGCCGATCATGATGCGCTACGGCTATGACATGCGGATCGCGACGGGCGTCATCGCGGCGTCGGGCACCATCACGCAGGTGATCCCGCCGTCGCTGGTGCTGATCGTGCTAGGCGACCAGCTGGGCAAGAGCGTGGGCGACATGTACGCCGGCGCCATCGGCCCCAGCTTCCTGCAGATCATCCTGTTCATGCTGTTCATCCTGGGCGTGTCGATCTTCCAGCCGCACAAGGTGCCGCCCCTGCCGCCGGAGGCCCTGCAGCCCCGCGGCTGGCCGCTGTACTGGCGCGTGCTGAAGGGCATGGTGCCCTCGATCGTGCTGATCTTCCTCGTGCTCGGCACCATCTTCCTGGGCCTGGCGACGCCGACGGAAGCCGGCGCCATGGGCACGGTGGGCGCCGTGTTCCTGGCAGTGGCCCAGGGCACCTATTCCTGGAAGCTGCTGCGTGAGGCGATGGGCAACACCATGCGCATCACCTCCATGGTCATCTTCATCCTGATCGGCGCGACCGTGTTCAGCCTGGTGTTCCAGGGCGTGGACGGCAGCCACTGGATCGAGCACCTGCTGAGCCACCTGCCGGGCGGCAAGACGGGCTTCCTGATCTTCGTCAACATCTTCGTCTTCTTCCTGGCCTTCTTCCTCGACTTCTTCGAGATCGCCTTCATCGTGGTGCCCATGCTGGCCCCGGTGGCGGCGAACATGGGCATCGACCTGGTGTGGTTCGGCGTGCTGCTGTGCATCAACCTGCAGACCAGCTTCATGCACCCGCCCTTCGGCTTCGCGCTGTTCTACCTGCGCGGCATCGCGCCGCGCACGGTGCTGACGCGCGACATCTATTGGGGCGCTGTGCCCTGGCTGTTCCTGCAGCTGGCGCTGGTGGCCATCGTGATCGTGTGGCCGGAAAGCGTGACCTACTTCATCGACCACGGGCCGCAGGTGGACCCGAGCACGGTGACCATCGACGTGCCGCTGCCCGAGGCACCGGATGATGACGCGGTGCCGGTGTTCCGGTGAAAGCCCGGGGGCCTTGCCCCCGCGCAGGGGCGCTGCCGCTGCACCCCGCCAGGAGATAATATCTCCTGGACCTGATGAGAGTTTGGCGCCCTACCTTCGCAGGCGGGGCGCCATTTTTTATAATTATCAATAGGATAACCTTGCAGAGTTCAGTGCCGAGTACCCGGGGTCCAGGGCCGCTACGGTCCTGGCGGGGATGCAAGGGGCAGCGCCCCTTGGTGGGGGTTCGGGGGCAAAGCCCCTGTTGCCGCGCGCCCCGCTCCACGCTACGAACACCCCCGCATCCAGAGTTGAGCTGACGCTCAACGCCAACCTGCCTTTCCCGGCAAGGTGGCGTCCCGGGGACCCCTCCGGGAGATGTGGCCGTACCGGCAACAACGGGACACGCCGCAAGTCAGACCGCCTCGGAGCAGCAACCTGAGACGGAAGGCTGTGCCCCGATGACCGAACCTGTTCAGCAATTCGCCAGCGACAACTATGCCGGCATCTGCCCCGAGGCCTGGGCCGCCATGGCCGAGGCCAATCAGGGCCACCACCCCGCCTATGGCGACGATGTCTGGACGCAGCGCGCCTCCGACGCGTTCCGCACGCTGTTCGGAACGGGCTGCGAGGTGTTCTTCGCCTTCAACGGCACGGCGGCCAATTCGCTCGCGCTGGCGGCGCTGTGCCAGAGCTATCACAGCGTCATCTGCTCGGACGCCGCGCATGTCGAAACCGATGAGTGCGGCGCGCCGGAGTTCTTCTCCAACGGGTCCAAGCTGCTGGTGGCGGCCAGCGCGGACGGCAAGCTGACGCCTGATCTGATCCGCGGCTTCGCGGCCGGCAGGCGTGACATCCATTTCCCGAAGCCCCGCGTGGTGACCATCAGCCAGCCGACCGAGACGGGGCGGCTGTACAGCCTGGAGGAAATCCGCGCGATCTCGGCCACCTGCCGGGAGCTGGGGCTGGTGCTGCACATGGACGGCGCGCGGTTTGCCAACGCCGTTGCGGCGCTGGGCTGCTCGCCGGCCGAGATGAGCTGGCAGGCAGGGGTGGACGTGCTGTGTTTCGGTGGCACCAAGAACGGCATGGCGGTGGGCGAGGCCATCCTGTTCTTCCGCCGGGATCTGGCGGAGGATTTCGACTATCGCTGCAAGCAGGCAGGGCAGCTGGCGTCCAAGATGCGGTTCCTGGCCGCGCCCTGGGTGCGGATGCTGGAAAGCGGCGGCTGGCTGGCCAATGGGCGCCACGCGAATGACGCGGCGCGGCGGTTTGCCGCGCTGGTGGCGGGCGCGCCGGGGGTGGAGCTGATGTTCCCGGTCGAGGCCAATGCGGTGTTCCTGCGGCTGCCGTCCGCAACCCAGGACCGGCTGCGGGCGCGTGGCTGGCGCTTCTATACCTTCATCGGGGGCGGGGCGCGCTTCATGTTCGCCTGGGACGCGACGGAGGAGGGGGTGGCGGCGCTGGTGGAGGAGATCACCCGCGGCTGAGTTGTTGCATGCGGCCGGAACACGATCTGCCCTTGCCTGTATTGCGGGGCAACTTAGTCTTCGCTGAGTAGACAGCGAGGTGAGATGACGAAGCCGCCGCAGCCGGCAGGGCGCCGGCAGGGCATGCAAATGCGCCGCTGGTGGCGGATGCGCTGGCCCTGGGTGATGGGGGGCATGCTGCTGTCGGCGGTAGCAATCCTGTTGGCGGTCTATCTCCCGCTTCGCGCCGATCCGTTCCGTACTGCGCGTTTCGGGGAGCCGGCATGGTGGTTTGAGGTACCGGAAACGCATGGTTTTGGGCGTTTGCCGCAAGCTATGGCCGGTATTAGCGCCCTGGCGATGAGCAGCGACGGACGCACCGTCCTCGCCGCTGGCGGCGGCGGCACCATCGTGCGCAGCACCGATGCCGGCGCCAACTGGCAACCCGTCACCTCAGGAACGCAAAGCTATCTGTCCGCCCTGGCGATGAGCAGCGACGGACGCACCGTCCTCGCCGCTGGCTCCGGCGGCACCATCCTGCGCAGCACCGATGCCGGCGCCAACTGGCAACCCGTCACCTCAGGAGCGCGAAGCTTCCTATTCGGCATGGCGATGAGCAGCGACGGACGCACCGTCCTCGCCGCTGGCGGCGGCGGCACCATCCTGCGCAGCACCGATGCCGGCGCCAACTGGCAACCCGTCACCTCAGGAACGCAAAACCACCTGACCTCCCTGGCGATGGGCAGCGACGGACGCACCGTCCTCGCCGCTGGCTCCGGCGGCACCATCCTGCGCAGCACCGATGCCGACGCCAACTGGCAACCCGTCACCTCAGGAACGCAAAACTTCCTGTATTCCCTCGCGATGGGCAGCGACGGACGCACCGTCCTCGCCGCTGGCTACGGCGGCACTATCCTGCGCAGCACCGATGCCGGCGCCACCTGGCAACCCGTCACCTCAGGAACGCAAAGCACCCTGTCCGCCCTGGCGATGGACAGCGACGGACGCACCGTCCTCGCCGCTGGCGACGGCGGCACCATCCTGCGCAGCACCGATGCCGGCGCCACCTGGCAACCCGTCACCTCAGGAACGCGAAGCTTCCTATTCGGCATGGCGATGAGCAGCGACGGACGCACCGTCCTCGCCGCTGGCTCCGGCGGCACCATCCTGCGCAGCACTGACAGCGGCCTTACCTGGAACCGCATCGAGCACCGCCGCCATTTCCCACCTATCACCTGGCTTCTGATCGGCTTGGGCCTCATCGTAGCCATGCCGGCGTTCCTGCCGCTCCCACCGGCGAAACCCCGCGCGGCGGAGGATATCGCCGCGATCTTCGCGACGGACCGCCCGTTAGAAGCCAAGGATGCCGATGTGGCCGGCACCGACCTGCTGGCCCAACGCCTTTCTTACTTCCTGCGCCATGTGCGCACCGCGCCCCCCCTCACCCTGGCCATCACCGGGCCCTGGGGCAGCGGCAAAAGCAGCGTCTGCGCCCGGCTGTGCGACGACCTGCGTGCCAGGGGCCTGCGGCCGATCTGGTTCAATGCGTGGCACCACCAGAAAGAGGAGAACATCTTCGCCGCCCTGCTGCAGGCGGTGCGGCAACGGGCCATTCCGCCTGCATGGCGCCTGGACGGGCTGGCAGTCCGTTTCCGGCTTTTGGCCGCCCGCATGCGGCGGTACCCGCTGTGGACAGCATTCTTCCTGGGCGCCGTCGCCGTGGGGCTCGGCATGATCGCTGGGAATGACTGGGCGCAGAGCCTGTCCAGCCTGCGCCAGGCCTGGACCGGGCAGACATGGAGCTGGCCGCAGGTGTTTCCCGTCATCCTGCCGGGCCTGCTCATTGTCACAGGTTTGCTGAAGGCCCTGGGGGAATTCGGGGCGACGTTGAAATCGGCCGGGCTGGACCCCGGAAAGCTCCTGGCCTCCACCAGCCATGGCCTGCGCACCCGTGACCTCGGCGCGCAACTGTCCTTTCGCGCGCGTTTCGCGGAGGCCTTGCAGGAAACCGCCGATGCGCTCGGGCCACGCACCCTGACCATTGTGGTAGACGACCTGGACCGCTGCCGCCCCGACCAGGTGGCGGAGATAATGGAGACGCTGAATTACCTGACTGGCTCGGCCCGTTGCTTCATCGTGCTGGCCATCGCGCGGGAGCACGTGTTGGCCGCCATGGGCCAGGCCCATGCCACCATGGCCAAGGAGATGGCACGCCCCGGCCTGACCGACGAAAGGCTGATGCGTGAGGAGTATGCGGAGAACTACCTGCGCAAACTGATCCAGATCGAGATTCCTGTGCCATCCTTCGACGCCGAGGCCGCCGTGCGGCTGATGCAGAACGCGGCAGAGGAAGCGGAGCAGCCGGCAGACAAGGCCTGGAAGGTGCCGGTCTGGACCATGGTTGCCACGGTTTTTGTGGCAGGGTGCTTCTGGACGGGGACATGGCTGATGAGGCCGACACCGCCGTCGGCGCCTGCTGTCGCCGTTGCGGCGGTGCAGGCACCGGCAGCCACACCCGCTCCGGCACCGCAGCCGGCACCCCCACCCCCGCGGCCCACAGAGGAAGCACCGCGGCAGGCCGCCTCCGGCATCGAGTATCACGAGCTTGGCCAGGCCATCACGCTACGGGACTGGCTGCTGATCACGGCCGGATTGGCCGGGCTGCTCGTTGCAGCGGTGTGGCTGCAATGGCTGCGCCGCAATCGGCTGATGCTGGAAAGCGATGCTCCGCTCTTTGCCCTTGCGTTGCAGCACTGGGCTAGAGCGGCTTTTCTGGCCCGCCCCTCTCCCCGGGAGATGAAGCGCTTTCTCAATCGCTTGCGGCTGGCGGCCAGCCATCCGGCGGCGCCGACGGCACCTGTGACGGTTGGTCTGGCCGTCATCGCGCACGCCGACATCAGCCTGCTGGAGCAATGCGTGGAAGGAAGAGTGGAGCTTCTGGCCGAGATCCTCAAAAAAGCCGCAGCCGAGACAGAACCACACCAAGTTTGGCAGGCCATTCACTCTGCAACCGGTGCAGCGGTGGAGGGATTGCCGCCTTTCGCACCCAGCCACGAGGATATGGAAAACTTCCTGGCCAGTTGGTCCGAGACCCGGCGGCCGGCACGACAGGCGCCGCCAGGCGTCACCCGCGCGGAATCCCCCTGACCGCCAGCGCCCCCAGCGCGGACCCCAGCGCCCCCAGCACCAGCGCCGGCACGATCGACCCCGTCAGCAGCATGCCCGCAAGGGCAGAGCCGATGGGCGTGCCGGCCAGGTTCAGGCTCATTGAAATGGACAGCACCCTGCCGAGCTGGCGCGGGTCTGTCCGGCGTTGCCGCAGCGTCAGCAGCGCGACGTCGATGGGGCCGGAGGCCAGCCCCACCAGTGCCAGCGCCAATGCCAGCCCCGGCAGGCCCAGCATCCCCACCGGCCAGGCGCCCAGGGCGCAGACCAGCATGCCGGCGGCCAGTACCTGACGCTCCCGGCCGAGCGTGCGAAAGCGGCCGGCGACCAGCGCCCCCACCCCGCCCGCGATGCCCATGGCGGCGAACAGCAGGCCGGAGGCAGCGCCCGCATCCTCGGCCCCGAAACGCGCGGCGGCATAGACCGGCACCACCACCAGCAGCACGCCCCAGGTGACGCGGTGCAGGGAGTAGGAAATGGCCAGCCCCCGCAGCGTGGGCTCGCGCAGCACGGTGGCCAGCCCCTCGGCCGTCTGGCGCAGCACGGAACCGGCCAGCGGCGGGGGCCCCGGCACGGGCGGCACGGCCTGCAGGCAGATGGCGCCCGCCGCATAAACCCCCGCCACCACCAGCAGCGCGGGCCCGGTGCCCAGCCACGCCGCCAACAGCCCGGCCAGCACCGGCCCCGCCACGCCCACCGCCGCGTTGATCGCGGTATCGGCGGCATTAGCGGGGTCCAGCGCCGCCTCCGGCACCAGGCGCGGCAGGATGGTGCGCACGCCGGCGGCCCCCAGCGGCGTGGTCAGCGAATACAGGCACGCGAGGCCCGCCAGCAGCGGCAGCCCGTCCAGACCCATCCAGCCCGTGGCCACGATGGCCGTCACCAGCACGGCGCTGACCGCGAGGTCGACGGTGACGGAGCCCGCGGCCCCCAGCCGGTCCAGCACGGTGCCCGCGATGGGGCTGACCAGCAGCCCGGGCGCCACCGCCGCGAAGGTCAGCCAACCCGCCACCGACGGTGAGCCGAAGCGGTCCAGCGCGTGCAGCACGAGGGCCAGGGCGAACATCCGCCCCGCCAGGCGCGACAGCGTCATGGCGCCGAGCAGGGCGGGCACGCCGGGAAGGGCCAGAAGGGCGCCATAGGTCATGGCGCGGCAGTAGGGCATGGCGCGCGGGGCGCGAAGGTCCAAATCCGACTTTCACCGGCAAACCAATCGCGTCGTCGCGCGTTCCAGACCCGACGGGCGCGGGCCCGCCTCATCACGACCCGGACATTGCCGCCGGGTTACCGGGCATGTCTGTCCCGGATGTTGCCCCTTCGCTGAAAGGGCAATCGCTATCGTTCACCACAGAGGGAATACCCCCGCATGCCGCTTGCCGCCGCACGCCGATACCTTTGCCTGATGCTGTGCTGCCTGTTCCTGTCGCTCCCACTTCTCGGCACGCCATCACCAGCATCGGCACAGGGCACGGCCCCGACGGCGGCTGCGGGCCTTTCCCCCGAACAGGCACGGCAGGCGCTGGCGGTCCTGCAGGATGACGCGCGGCGGCAGGAGGTGATCAACGCCCTGCGCGCCGTGGCCCAGGTGGCGCCGGCATCACGGGCGGCGGCCGCGCCGGCACCCGAGGCGCCTGCCCCGGCAAGCACGGAGAATGTGGCCATCACCTCCGACAGCCTGCTGGCCGCCATCATCACGGCGGCCTCCAGCTGGCTTTCCTCGCTGTCCGGCAACCTGGCGATGGTGGGGGCCACGGTGTCGTCCCTGCCGCTGGTGTGGCGCTGGATCGTGAACACCGCCGCCAATCCCTTCGCGCAATCCGCCGTGCTGGATGTGGCGTGGCGCCTGGCGGTCGTGCTGGTGCTGGCCTGGGCCGCCCGGCGGGCCGTGCAGTTCGCGTTGCGCAAGCCCATGGCCATGCTGGAGCAGCGCGCGGAGCGCCAGGCCGTGCGCCGCCGCGTGAAGCGCGCGCAGGACGGCGAAACCGCCGTCGAGGCCGTGGCCAGCCGCACCGAGCTGCGGCTGTTCCACCGCGCGCCCTGGATGGCCCTGCACCTGCTGGCCAACCTGGTTCCCGTGCTGGCCTTCGCCGCGGTGGGCAACCTGCTGCTGGCCACGCCGCTGGTCAGCGGGCGCGTGGCGCCGCTGGTGATCCTGGCGGCGGTCAATGCCTATGTCCTGCAGCAGGGCATCATGGCGGTGGGCGCCGCGCTGTTCGCGCCCGAGCGCCGCTCCCTGCGGCTGTTCAGGCTCTCCGACGAAAGCGCCGCCTATGCCGAGATCTGGCTGGCGCGCATCTCGGGCACGGCCATCTATGGCTTCGCGGTGCTGGAGATCGCGCGGATTCTGGGCCTGTATGCGGCCGCCTATGCCTCCGCCGCCAAGCTGATCGTGCTGCTGACGCATGTGCTGCTGATCATCGTCGTGCTGCAGGTGCGCCGCACCGTGGCCTGCATGATCGAGCCCGAGGAAGGCCGCACCGGCAGCGTGGCCCTGATGCGCCAGTGGGTGGCGCGCACCTGGCATATCCTGGCCATCGCGGCGCTGATCGCGCTGTGGTTCGTCTGGGCCATGCAGATCCGCGACGGCTATTCGCTGATGCTGCGCTTCGGCGGCGCCACCATCGCGGTGCTGGTGGTGGCACGCCTGCTGACGGTGCTGCTGCTGGGCGCGATCGACCGCGCCTTCCGGATCCGCGCGGACCGCACGGCCCGCCTGCCCTTCCTGGAGGGGCGGGCCAACACCTATCTGCCCGTGCTGCGCCGGGTGGTCGTCACGCTGGTCAGCGTGGTGGCGGCGCTGGCGGTGCTGCAGGTGTGGGGGGTGGATGTCGCTGCCTCCTTCCGCGACGGCGGGCTGGGCCAGCGCATGGCCAGCTCCGTCATCGTCATCCTGGTCGCGGGTTTCCTCGCGGTGCTGATCTGGGAGGGTGCGAATGGCTGGATCGACCGCACCATCCAGGGCATGACCGCGCGTGGCGACGTGACAAGCGTGGCGCGCCTGCGCACCCTGCTGCCGCTGCTGCGCTCCACGCTGATGGTGGTGGTGGTGGCCATCGTGGGCTTCACCGCCCTGGCGCAGCTGGGCGTCAACATCGCGCCCCTGCTGGCCGGCGCCGGCATCCTGGGTGTCGCGGTCGGCTTCGGTTCCCAGAAGCTGGTGCAGGATGTCATCACCGGTATCTTCCTGCTGCTGGAAAACACCATGCAGGTGGGTGACTGGGTGACGGTGGCCGGGCTGTCGGGGTCGGTCGAAAATCTCTCGATCCGCACCATCCGGCTGCGCGCGGGCGATGGCTCGGTGCATGTCATCCCGTTCAGCTCCGTCACCACGCTGACCAACACCAACCGGGGCATCGGCAACGCCGCCGTGGCCGTCACCGTCGCCTTCGACGAGGACCCGGACCGCGTGGGCGCGGTGCTGAAGGAAATCGGCGCCGAGCTGCGTGAGGACGAGGCCTTCAAGGCCGGCATCCTGGACGACTTCGCCCTGTGGGGCGTGGACAAGGTGGATGGCGCCACCTTCACCGTGCTGGGCCAGATGAAGTGCAAGGACACCGCCCGCTGGGGCGTGCAGCGGGAGTTCAACCGCCGCATCAAGCTGCGCTTCGAGGAGCTGGGCATCGCCATCGCCCTGCCGTCCCAGGCCATGGTGCTGTCCCGGCCGGGGCATGACGGGCCGAAGCACCGCGAGAAGGAGAAGGTGATGGAAACCGCCGAGCCGACGGGGGCGGACACCCGCTCGCCGCCGCCCTCGGCGCTGGGAAACAAGGAGTAGTCATCTTCTTTTTCTGAAGAAACAGAAGCAAAAAGACTTTATAAATCTGAGTGGCGCCTGGCGACTAAGGCGCCACTCAGACTACCAAAAGTTTTTTGGTTCTTTTTTCCAAAAAAGAACAATTACACCAATCTTCTTTTCTCCAGTTTTCTGGCCAGCGTCCGCCTGTGCATCCCCAGCCGCCGCGCCGCCTCGGAGATATTGAACTCCGTCTCCACCAGCACCTGATGGATGTGCTCCCACTCCAGCGTCTTGATCGAGGACGGCCGGGTGCCGACGGGCACCTGCGCATCCCCTGCCCCGCGCTCGAAGGCGGCCTCGATGTCGTCGGTCGAGGATGGCTTGGCCAGATAGTCCCAGGCGCCGAGCTTGATCGCCTCCACGGCGGTCGCGATGCTGGCGAAGCCGGTCAGCACCACGATGCGCATCCTGGCATCCGCCGCCTTCAGCAGCTGAACGCAAGCAAGCCCCGAGCTGCCGTCCAGCTTCAGGTCCACCACCGCATGGGTGGGCTTGTGCCCTTCGGCCATCAGCGCCTGCAGCGTCTCCAGGCTGCTGGCGGTCAGCACCTGGTGGCCGCGTCGCTCGAAGGAGCGGCGCAGCGTGCGGGAGAAGGCCGGATCGTCCTCCACGATGAGGAGAAGGCGGGGTTCGTCAGTCATGACTCGTCATCCGAATAGGCCAGTGCCGCGACCGGCAGGGTGATGCGGACAACCGCCCCCCCTTCCGGCGCATTGGCGGCTTCGGCCGTCCCCCCCAGTTTCCGCAGCACGCTGACCAGCAAAAACAGGCCTAGCCCACCGCTGCGCCGCTGTTTTGTCGAATTATACGGTTGGCCGAAAGAGGCGAGGGAATTGGCCGGAAAGCCCGGCCCCCTGTCGCGCACTTCCAGCAGAAGGTTGTCATCCACCCGGCGCGCCGTGATGCACACCCAATCGGGCGAGACCTCGATGGCATTGTCCACCAGGTTGCCGATCACCTGCTTCAGCGCGGTGTCGGAGACGATGGCCACATCCTCCCCGAACTCGTCGCGGAACTGGATCGCCTCGGCGTGCCAGGCGCCGCGCCAGTCGGCGACCATTCCCTCCAGGAAGGCGCGCATGGTGGTCACGGCGGTGGCGGCGCCCCGGGCCTCACCGGCGGACATCAAGACGTTGCTGACGATGTCCTTGCAGCGCTGCACGGCGGCCTGCATGTCGTCGATGTCGTCCACCAGCTCCGGGTCCCCGGCCAGGCGGGGCATGCGCTTCCAGTCGCCCAGGATGACCGACAGCGAGGACAGCGGCGTGCCCAGCTCATGCGCGGCGCCGGAGGCCAGCAGGCCCAGCCGCACGATGTGGGTTTCCTCGGCCGCATGCTGGCGGCTGGCGGCCAGCGCCGCGTCGCGTTCCCGCAGGTTGCCGCTGATGCGCGTGACCAGCAGGAACAGCAGCACCGCGATCAGCGCCAGGCTGACCAGGCTGCCGCTGAGGTAGAGGCCCAGCGGGTCCTGCCGGTATTCCTCGGGCAGGGCCAGCGGGGGCGAATGCAGGCTGAGCGTCAGCACCGCCACCGCGCAGGCGCCGAACACCACCCAGCTGGACCGCTGGTCCAGCAGCAGCGCGCCGATGACCACCTGCAGCAGGAACAACGAGGCGAAGGGATTGCTGACGCCGCCGCTGTAATGCAGCTGCCAGGCCAGGGCGCCCACATCCAGCAGCAGTGCCAGGGTCAGTTCCGTATTGGAGATGCCGGAGCGCCGGTCCAGCAGCGGCAGGCTGGCCAGGTTCACCGCCACCAGCAGGGCGGGCACCGGCAGCAGCATGTTCAGCGGCAGCGGAATGCCCATGGCCCATTGCACGGCAGCGATCGTCGCCAGCTGCCCGGCCACCGCGATCCAGCGCAGCTGGATCAGCACGCGCATGTTGCGCCTGGTCGCCTCACCCGGGCTGTTCATTTGGCGGGGCTGTTCATGGGGCGCGCCGCAGCACCAGCCCGAAGCCCACCAGGCTCAGCACCGCCATGCCGAACCAGGTCAGCGCATAGACCAGATGGTTATCTGCGAAGCGGATCACGGTCAGCCCCCCGACGGGGTAGCCTGCCTGATCGCGGGCCTCGGAATCAATGAAGTAGGGCGCGACCTGCCCCAGCCCGCGCGCCGCGGCGATGGCCGGCACATCGCGCGAATACCACAGGTTGTCCGCCGGGTTGTTGCTGCGCAGGAAGCCGCCGCCGGGCTCGCTGAGGCGCAGCAGCCCGATGACGGTGGCGCCGCCGGGGGCGGGGCGCGTGGCGGGGTCGCGGTGCGCGGGGTCCACGAAGCCGCGGTTGACCAGCACGGTGAAGGCGGGGGTGCGCAGGGGCGTGATGACCCAATAGCCGCTGCCGAGCTCCGTCGTCGCGCGCACCAGGGTTTCGCGGTCATGCAGGAACTCGCCCGTGACGGTCAGGCGGCGATAGGCGTCGCGCCGGTCCACATGGTCCCAGTTGCCGGGCCCGAAGGCCTGCACCGGCGCCGTGCGCAGGCCGAACTCCACCTGGTCGATCAGCGCGTGCTTCCAGGCGCGGCGCTCGATCTGCCAGGTGCCGAGCCAGGTGAAGAGGGCGGCGGCGAGAAGCAGGCCGCCACCCAGGAGGACGCGACGTAGGATCAGGTGGCTCCGTGCATCATGGGCATCATGTTGGTGTTCATATGGTACATGACCCAGGCGGAACCAGCGATCGTGATGACCACCACGATGACCGTGAACACCAGGGAGGTCATGGTCCAGCCATCCTCGGCGCCTGCCTTCATGTGCAGGAAGTAGATCATGTGCACCACGACCTGCACGGCCGCGAAGATGATGACCAGCGCCGCCGTCCAGTTGGCCGGCAGCGGGCGTTCCATGACCAGCCAGAAGGGAATGGCCGTCAGGATCACTGCCAGGGTGAAGCCGACGAGGTAGTCCCTCAGGGAGCCGTGGGCGCCTTCATGCGCCGCGTCATGATGGTCGTGGCTCATCGCAGCATCCCCAGCAGGTAGACGAAGGTGAAGACGCCGATCCAGATGACGTCCAGGAAGTGCCAGAACAGGCTGAGGCACATCAGCCGGCGGCGATTGGCCGGGATGAGCCCCTTGGTGCCCACCTGGATCATCAGCGTGACCAGCCAGATCATGCCGAAGGTCACGTGCAGCCCGTGCGTGCCCACCAGCGTGAAGAAGGAGGACAGGAAGGCGCTGCGCTGCGGGCCCGCGCCGTTCTCGATCAGGTGGTGGAACTCATACAGCTCGATGCCGAGGAACGCCGCGCCGAACACCGCCGTGGCGGCCAGCCACACCAGCGTGCCGGCCTTGCGGCCCTTCTGCATCTCCAGCATCGCGAAGCCGTAGGTGACGGAGGAGAACAGCAGCATGGCGGTGTTGACCGCCACCAGCTCCAGCTCGAACAGGTCCTTCGGCGCGGGGCCGGCGGCGTAGTTGGCCCCCAGCACCGCATAGGTGGCGAACAGGATCGCGAAGATGAGGCAGTCGCTCATCAGATAGATCCAGAAGCCCAGCATGGTGCTGTGGCCTTCCGGGTGCGCGTGCTCGTCGAGGTCCCAGAAGCCCGGGTTGGTCGTGGGGGTCTGCATGGTCACTCCGCCGCCGCCAGCCGCGCGGTGCGCGCCTGTTCCGTCGCGGCCACCGTCTCGGCGGGGATGTGGTAGTCGCGATGGTAGTTGAAGGTGTGGATGATGGCGCCCAGCACGATGGCGGCCAGGCTGGCGGCGGCCAGCCACCAGATGTGCCAGATCATCGCGAAGCCCAGCACCGTGCTGAAGCCGGCCAGGATCACGCCCGCCCCCGTGCCGCTGGGCATATGGATGGGGCGGAAGCCCTCAAGCGGGCGGGCGGCACCGCGGCGCTTCATGTCGTGCCAGGCATCCATGTCATGGATGACCGGGGTGAAGGCGAAGTTGTAGTCGGGCGGCGGCGAGGAAGTGGCCCATTCCAGCGTGCGGCCGCCCCAGGGGTCGCCGGTCACGTCGCGCAGCTTGTCGCGGCGCAGGATGCTGACGCCGATCTGGATCAGCATGGCCGCGATGCCGACCGCGATGATGGCGGCACCGACGCCCGCCACGATGAACCAGATCTGCAGCGACGGGTCGTCGAACACGCGCATGCGGCGCGTCACACCCATCAGGCCCAGGATATACAGCGGCATGAAGGCCAGCCAGAAGCCCACCACCCAGCACCAGAAGGACACCAGGCCCCAGAAGCGGTCCAGCTTGAAGCCGAAGGCCTTCGGGAACCAGAAGTTGATGGCCGCGAACAGGCCGAACAGCACGCCGCCGATGATCACGTTGTGGAAATGCGCGATCAGGAACAGGGAGTTGTGCAGCACGAAGTCAGCCGGCGGCACCGCCAGCATCACGCCCGTCATGCCGCCGACCACGAAGGTCAGCATGAAGGCCACCGTCCACATCATCGGCAGCTCGAACCGGATGCGGCCGCGGTACATGGTGAACAGCCAGTTGAACAGCTTCGCGCCCGTGGGGATGGAGATCACCATGGTGGTGATGCCGAAGAAGCTGTTGACGCTGGCACCCGAGCCCATCGTGAAGAAGTGGTGCAGCCACACGACATAGGACAGGATGGTGATGCAGACGGTCGCGTAGACCATCGAGGTATAGCCGAACAGCCGCTTGCCGCTGAAGGTGGACGTGACCTCGGAGAACACGCCGAACAGCGGCAGGATCAGGATGTAGACCTCCGGGTGGCCCCAGATCCAGATCAGGTTCACGTAGAGCATCGGGTTGCCGCCGAAGTCGCTCGTGAAGAAGTTGGTGCCGATGTAGCGGTCGAGCGACAGCAGCACCAGCACCGCCGTCAGCACCGGGAAGGACGCCACGATCAGCACGTTGGTGCAGAGCGACGTCCAGGTGAACACGGGCATCTTCATCATGCCCATGCCGGGCGCGCGCATCTTGATGATGGTGCACAGCAGGTTGATGCCCGACAGCGTGGTGCCCACGCCCGCTACCTGTAGTGCCCATATGTAGTAGTCCACGCCCACATCCGGGCTGTAGGTGATGCCCGACAGCGGCGGGAAGGCGAGCCAGCCGGTGCGCGCGAATTCACCCACGAACAGCGACATCATGACCAGCACGGCGCCGCCGGCGGTCATCCAGAAGCTGAAATTGTTCAGGAAGGGGAAGGACACGTCGCGCGCGCCGATCTGCAGCGGCACGATGTAGTTCATCAGCCCCGTCACGAAGGGCATCGCCACGAAGAAGATCATGATCACGCCATGGGCGGTGAAGATCTGGTCGTAGTGATGGGAATTCAGATAGCCCTCTGACCCGTTGAAGGCCATGGACTGCTGCAGGCGCATCATCACCGCATCGGCAAAGCCGCGCAGGAACATGATGAGGCCGAGCACCATGTACATGATGCCGATCTTCTTGTGGTCCACGCTGGTGAACCACTCCTTCCACAGATAGCCCCAGAGGCGGAAGTAGGTCAGCGCCGCGAATACGACGAGGCCGCCGAGCGCCACGGCCGCGAAGGTCGCGACGACGATGGGCTCATGCAGCGGCAGGGCTTCGAGCGAGAGGCGGCCCAGGAGAGGTGTGGTCTCCAGGGCGTGGGGTGCGGCCATGATGGTCTAGCCTTCAGGTATCGGGCGTGAGAGCGGGCAGCGTGGCGAAGGGCTGCGGTCGGGATTGGCCCAGGCGGGAGCTGGGCCGCGGCAAGGACATGCCGGCCAGCGGGGTCTGGTCGATCGGGCGCGACCAGGCATGGGACTGCACGGGGGTGGGCTCGGTGCAGATGGCGCCGACCACCTCACGCGTGCCCTGGGTGGCGCCCCGGCGGCCATAGCGGTCATAGGCCAGCGTGGTCAGGTTGATGGTGCCGGCGAGGCCCATGCCGCCGCGCGCGTCGATGGACATCATGTCGTGCATGCACATCTTCCCGGCCTCCACGCACATGTTCACCACGGCGTCGAACAGGCCGGGCTCCACGCGCGCGAAGCGGCGGGCGGGCTCGTTCTCACTGGGGCGTTCCAGCGCCAGGTAGCCGGCGCGGTCCAGGCTGCCCTCGCCGGCGCGGGTCTGCTCGACCCAGCGCTCGAACTCGGCCTCGGGCATCGCGTTCACGGGGAAGCGCATGCCGGAGAAGCCGGCGCCGCTGTAGTTGGCCGAGAAGCCGATGAAGCGGCCGGGCTGGTTCAGCACGCCGTTCAGCCGCGTCTCCATGCCCGGCATGGCATAGATCTGGCCCGCCATCGCCGGGACGTAGAAGGAGTTCATGACCGAGGAGGACGAGATGCGGAAGCGCACCGGGCGGTCCACCGGCAGGGCCAGTTCGTTCACCGTCGCGATGCCCTGCTCGGGCATGATGAACAGCCACTTCCAGTCCAGCGCGACCACCTGCACCTCCAGCGGCTGGCGGGTGTGGTCGGCCGTGCTGTTGGGCGCGATGCGGCCCAGCGCGCGATAGGGGTCCAGCAGATGGGTGCCCGCCCAGGTCAGCGCGCCCAGGCAGATGATGATGAGCAGCGGCGCCGCCCAGATCACCAGTTCGAGGCCCGTGGAATGCGCCCATTCGGGCTCATACCGGGCCTTGGCGCTTTCGCGGTAGCGCCAGGCGAACAGCACCGTCACGATCATGACGGGGATGATGATGATCAGCATCAGCCCGGTGGAGATCAGCACCAGGTTGCCCTGCTGCTGGGCCACGTCGCCCGCCGGGCTCAGCACCACGAGGTTGCAGCCGCCCAGCAGCGCGGGCAGCGAGAACAGGGCCAGAAGGCGCGCGACGACAGGCGGGAACAGCTTCATGCGCGCCCCCTACCGGAGCCCTTCGCAGGTGCACATAGGACATTTTGTCCAATGGCCCGCCCACCCCATCTCTGCGAAGCAGCGGCCGCGCAAGCTTTAGAGTACCGACACGCATGACCATCACGCCCGAAACCACCGCAGAGCACGACGCCCGCACCCTGGTCGCCCATGAGCATGAGGTGACGCCGGGCGAGATCGCCATCGGCGTGATCATCGGGCGCACGTCGGAGTTCTTCGACTTCTTCGTCTATGCCATCGCCTCCGTGCTGGTGTTTCCGCGGGTGTTCTTCAGCTATGCGGACCCGCTGACGGGCACGCTGCATTCCTTCGCGATCTTCGCGCTGGCCTTCGTCGCGCGGCCCTTGGGGTCCATCTTCTTCATGGGTGTCGACCGGCGCTATGGGCGCGGCGTGAAGCTGACGATCGCGCTGTTCCTGCTGGGCGGGTCCACGGCGGCCATCGCCTTCCTGCCGGGGTTCGAGCGCATCGGCTGGTGGGCCGTGGCGCTGCTCGCGCTGTTCCGCATGGGCCAGGGCGTGGCGCTCGGCGGTTCATGGGACGGCATGGCGCCGCTGCTGGCGATGAACGCGCCGGAGCGCCATCGCGGCTGGTACGCGGCCCTGCCGCAGCTGGGCGCGCCGATCGGCCTGATCGTGGCCAGCCTGCTGTTCGCCTATTTCACCGCCATCCTGCCGGCGGAGGACTTCCTCTCCTGGGGTTGGCGCTATCCGTTCTTCGTGGCCTTCGCCATCAATGTGGTCGCGCTGTTCGCGCGGCTGCGCATGGTGGTCACGCCCGAATACACCAAGCTGTATGAGAACCTGACGCTCGCGCCCGCCAGCGTGGCGCAGACCCTGCGCACCGCGTGGCGCACCGTGCTGCTGGGCGCCTTCGCGCCGCTGGTCAGCTTCGCGATGTTCCACATCGTCACGGTGTTCCCGCTCTCCTGGGTGCATCTGTTCACCGACCAGACGCCCTCGCGCTTCCTGCTGGTCGAGGCCGGGGCGGCGGTGCTGGGGCTGCTGGCGATCATCGCCTCCGGCATGTTGGCGGACCGGCTGGGCCGGCGCACCGTGCTGGGCGGCTGCGCCGCGCTGATCGCGGCGTTCAGCGGCTTCGCGCCGCAGCTGCTGGATGCCGGCCGCGGAGGCGAGACGGCCTATATGATCGTGGGCTTCATCCTGCTGGGCCTGTGCTTCGGCCAGGCCTCGGGCAGCCTGTCGACCAACTTCGCGCCGCGCCACCGCTATACGGGTTCCGCGCTGACGGCGGATCTGGCCTGGATGTTCGGCGCGGGCTTCGCGCCGCTGGTGGCCCTGTTCCTGGCCAGCCATTTCGGGCTGGTATCCTCCGGCGCCTATCTGCTGTCCGGCGCGCTGGTCACGCTGCTGGTGCTGGCCATGAACCGGGAGCTGGCGCGCCGGCCCGAATAGCCGCGCGTCAGATACCCGTCAGCATCCGGGCGATGCGCACCGCGTAGCGGTCCGTCATGCCCGAGGTGAAATCGGCCAGCGCGTGCAACGCCTGGGCCGCGCTGGCCACATCCCGCAGGTCGAGATCGACCGCCCGGGCCAACTGCCGATGATGGGGCCTGAGATCCGCCGCGTTCCACCGGGCGCGGGCCAGGTCCTCGAACACCGGCCACAGCCCGGACATCACGTTCCCGATCACGCGGCGGCCCGAGACTTCCAGCTCCGTCTTGCGGCGGGCGGTGAAGACCTGATCGCGGGAGACTTCGCGCATCTGCGCGAAAGCCGGCGCCATCGGCCCGGCCTCCGTCAAGGAGCCGGAATAGGTGCCCGCCATGATCTCGGCATAGTGGGTCTTGAAGGCTTCCAGGCAACTGGTCACGGCGGCGCCGATGCTGAGGGCCCGCAGCAGCGCGATCTGCTCCGCCTCGCTGAGGTCACCGGGGTCGCGGTTGGGGCTGTTGGCGGCCTTGTGCAGCAGGTCCCGCACGGTGCGGAAGGGCAGCTCACCGGTGGTGAAGGCGTCTTCCAGGTCCACGATGTTGTAGCAGATGTCGTCCGCTGCCTCGACCAGGAAGACCAGCGGGTGGCGGCGCCACCAGGGGCCTGTCGGGTGATCCTCTCGCGGCAGGCCCAGCGCCGTGGCCGCTTCCTGGAACTGCGGCAGGTCGGCCTGGAACACGCCGAACTTCTTCAGCCCGACATACGGGTTGGGCGCCAGTGCCTCACGCGTCACGGACGTCACGGGGTATTTCGAGAAGGCGCCCAGCATCGCCTTTGACAGCCGCATGCCGCCGGCGTTCCGGTACATCTCCAGCCGGGTGATGATGCGGAAGCCCTGGGCATTGCCCTCGAACTTCGTGAATTCCGAACGATGGCCCGGTTCGATCTCGGCTGCGAGGCCGGTGGGGTTCGCGAAACGCTCGGCGAACCAGTCGCCCATCGCGGCTTCGCCCAGATGGCCGAAGGGCGGGTTGCCGATGTCATGCGCGGCGCAGGCGGCCTGGACGATGTTGGCCAGGGTGGCGGATTCACCGGGCTCGATCGCCCCCTCTTCCTCCAGCCAGGCGCCGATGCGCATGGCCAGGGAGCGGCCGACACTGCTGACCTCCACCGAGTGGATCAGGCGGTGATGGACGTGGTCGTTCTCATACAGGGGCTGCACCTGGGTCTTGTTGGCCAGGCGGCGGAACGGGGCGGAGAAGACGATGCGGTCATGGTCCTGGACGAAGATGGAGCGGTTGGGGCCGGCCTCGTACTTCCCGTCATTGAGACGTTCGCTGCAGAGCAGCTGCTTCCAGTCCATTCCGTGATTCCCGGCAGAGCGTTCGCGCCGCAAGGGGCGGCGGTGCATGCGTCATGATGTGCCGGCGGTTGTGCGTCAATCGCGGGGCAAACGATTGCAAAGCGGGGTTCCGGCCAGGTGAGCGATGTGCGAGTGCTCACATGACAAGGAAAGGGAAACGCCATGCATCACATCGCCATCGGCCGCCGGCTGCTGCTCGGGTCGGGCACCGCGCTCGCGCTGCCGAATCTGGGCCGCGCCCAGGGCCTGCCCGCGCGACCCATCCGGCTGATCGTGCCGTTCTCGGCAGGTGGGTCCACCGACGTGCATATGCGGGTGCTGGCGGATGTGGCGTCCAGGCGTTTCGGGCAGACCGTGATCATCGAGAACCGGCCGGGCGCCAGCGGCTCCCTGGGCATGACCGCGATGCGGACGGCGGCGGCGGATGGGCTGACGCTGACCACGCTGCCGATCACGGCCGTGCGGAACATGCTGATGACCGGGGACATCGAGGCCGACCCGACGCGGGATTGCGCGCCGGTGCTGCACCTGACCGGCTATCTGCTGGGTGTCGTCGTGCGGCGGGATGCGCCGTGGCAGACTTGGCAGGAGTTCCTGGCCTATGCCAAGGCGAACCCCGACAAGATCAACTACGGCACGGCGGGTGCGGCCAGCACGCCCTTCATCGGGATGGAGCGCATCGCGCGGGAGCAGGGCATCCGCTGGACGCATGTGCCGTATCGCGGCGTGGGCGAGAACGTCCAGGCGCTGATGAGCGGGCAGATCCACGCCGCCGCCGATTCCAGCGGCTGGGCACCGATGGTGGAGGACGGCACCTTCCGCCTGCTGGTGACCTGGGGCGCGGAACGCCCGCGCCGCTTCGCGCAGGCGCCGACGCTGAAGGAGACGGGGACGAACCTGGTGTTTGCCTCGCCCTATGGGCTGGTCGGGCCGCGCGGCATGTCGGCTGATACGGTGAAGGCGCTGCATGACGGCTTCAAGGATGCGCTGCTGGATGAGCGGCATGTGCAGACGCTGGAAAGGCTGGATATGCCCGTGATGTACAAGGGCACGGAGGAGTATCGCAGCTTCCTGGCGGAACAGGTGGCGGAGGAGCGCGATGCGGTGCGGTCGCTGGGGTTGAGGGGGTAGGAGAGTATTGTTTCTAGAACGCGAAAACCCCACCAGGTGAGCTGGTGGGGTTGATTTGGATGCGGGGAGCCGCAGCCGGCGTCAGAGGTGCATAACGGTTCTAATTTAGCTCTTTCCTAGCTTAGCTTCGAATCCCTTAGCCGAGGCGCTCGACGCGCTCGGCGGCGACGACAGTCCGGCTGGCTCATGCGTGTGGTTCGTCGTGGTGAACTGCTGCCGGTCTTGTGGACACCTAGTTAAGGTTTTCACTCGATCGGAGGCCTGGAGCGGCCCCCAATTCGCGGGCGTATCGTTGCTAACCGGCGCGCGGGGCGCGTCGGCGGGAAAGGTGGGGGCTGCATGCAGGCCGGTGTAACGACGGCTAGGCGGTCGGATCAGCCAGCCGATCGGGGTTGGGCCGATCGACCAGGTGCATCAATCCGCCATCAGTTCAATGCGGGAGGAATCGCCACGCCATGCCGCCTCACCCAGGGCTGCAGCGCATCGAGTATGCCGTCGCGCAGCGGCACCCCGCCACGCTCGGCCGCTTCCTGGCGGCGTAGCCCGCCCTCACCGGGCAGCCGCACCGGGCCCATGCCGGGGCGCGGCGGGCTCGCGTGGCATTTATCGGCGATGGCGCTGGTCTGGCGGGTGAAGGCATCGAGGCCCGCGAAGGCCTCCGGGTCGATCAGCTGCAGGAACACCGCGTTCACCATGCCCTTCGGCCCATCGGCGCGCCCCTGGCCGGACAGCCCCTGGCTCAGCGCCTCGGCGGTCAGGCCCCAGCCATAGCCCTTCTGGCCATGGTCCACGCCACCGGCCGGCAGCACGGTGCCGCCGCGCTGCAGGACGGTGGGATCATCGGTGGGCTCGCCCTCGGCGTCCATCAGCCACGGATTGGGGTAACGCCGCCCTTCCTGGGAAAGCCGCAGGGCCATGTTGTTGGTGGTGATGGACGCGCTGATGTCGATCATCACCGGGTCCGCCTGGGTCGGGAAGCCGATGGCGAAGGGGGCGGGGGAAAGTGCTGCGCGCAGCCCGCCGAAGGGGGCGACCG
This sequence comes from Rhodovarius crocodyli, assembly GCF_004005855.1. Lineage (GTDB taxonomy): Bacteria > Pseudomonadota > Alphaproteobacteria > Acetobacterales > Acetobacteraceae > Rhodovarius > Rhodovarius crocodyli. Next base: position 12,672 of record NZ_SACL01000003.1, on the reverse strand, counting down.
TCGCCACGCCCGGCGCACAGGAATGGATGGTCAGCACCTTGCCGCGCGCGGCCGCGCGCTGCGCATAGGCCGCGAGGCAGCCGATATGGTGCCCGTTGCCGATCGCCACGCTGACGATGCCGTGCTGTTCCAGACGCGCGAAGGCGATCTCCATCGCCTTCACCACCAGCCACGGCCCCGGCAGCCGCCGCCCGTTCCAGGTCAGGCACGCCCCACGATCCGAGATCACCTCAGGCTCCCCAGTCAGGGTCATCGCGCCGTTGTCGATTTCGGTGAGGTAGCGGGTCGCCAGCGCCAGCCCATGCGTGTCGTGGCCGAGCATGTCGGCCTCCACCAGCACGGCGGCGACGATCTCGGCCTTGTCCGGGTCCATGCCCGAGGCGCTGAACAGCTCGGTCGCGAAGCGGCGCAGCACGCCCGCATCGTGGCGCGCGGCAAGCGCGGCGGTCATCGGCGCGCTCATGCCGTCACGCCCAGCGGCCAGGGCACGAATTCATTGGTGCCGACCCCCGCCAGCTCACTTTTCGTCTTTTCGCCCGAGGCATGGCGCAGCAGCTGCGCGAAGATGCGCGCGCCGGCCTGTTCCAGAGTTTCCTCACCATCAATCACCAGGCCGCAATTCAGGTCCATGTCGGCGTGCATACGTTCATACATCGGTGTGTTCGAAGCCAGCTTCATCGTCGGCGCGGGCAGCGAACCGAAGCAGGACCCACGGCCGGTGGTGAAGATGATCATGTTCGCCCCGCCCGCGATCTGGCCGGTGGCGGCGACCGGGTCATAGCCCGGCGTGTCCATGAAGACGAAGCCCTGGGCCGTTACCGGTTCGGCGTATTCATAGACGGCCATCAGCCCGGTGCTGCCGCCCTTCTTCGACCCGCCGAGGGATTTTTCGAGCACATTGGCAAGCCCGCCGGCGTTGTTGCCCGGTGAGACGCGGCCGTTGATCTGGGTGTCCAGCCCCTCGCTGTGGGCTAGCCACCAATTCATCCGCTCCACCAGCTTCTGGCCGACCTCGGGCGTCACCGCGCGGGCGGTCAGCGTGTGCTCGACCCCGAAGATCTCCGAGGTCTCGGACAGGATGGCGGTGCCGCCGTGACGGATCAGCGTGTCCATCGCCACGCCCAGCGCCGGGTTGGCGGACAGGCCGGAAAACCCGTCCGAGCCGCCGCACTGCATCCCGATGATCAGATGCTCGGCCGAGACGCTTTCTCGCCGGCAGTCATTGGCTGCGGGCAGCATGGCCCGCACGGCGGCGATGCCGCCTTCCACCGCGCGGCGCATCCCTCCGGTTTCTTCCAGCACCAGGGTCTGCAGCGTGGGGCCGCGCACCAGCCCCTGCTCGACCAGGAATTCCTCGAGCCCATTGGCCTCGGCGGCGGAGGCAATGATCAGCGCGCCCGCGGTGTTGGCGTGGCGCAGCGTGCCGCCGATGGTCCGGCGCAGCACGGCCATCGCCTCTCCGCTGCGCTCCATGCCCTCGCCGCGCTCCTGCACGAAGGGGGCGACGCCATCGACCATCGGGAAGCCGGCCAGGCGATCGGGGGTGAAGTGCGCCGCGATCTTGCGCGCCGCCGCCCCGCCTGCGGGGCCGAGGGTGAACACACCCACGTAATTGCGCGTGGCGATGCGCCCGTCGGGGCGGCGGATACCCTGGAAGGTCGCGCGCTCGGGCTTCGGCACGAAGGCGGTCGGGCGATAATCCCGCCCATAGGCGTAGTCCTTCTCCACATCATCGAACAGGATGTTGTGGCTGTGGATCCAGGTGCCCGGTTCCAGATCCTCGGAGGCATAGCCGATGACGGTGTCGTATTTGCGCACGGCCTCGCCCTTGGCGATGTGCCGGGCTGCGACCTTATGCCCGGCGGGCACATCCTGCAGGGTCACGATGCCTTCGCCCGGGGCGGCGGTGCCCTGGGGCACGGGCATGCGCGCGACCATCACGTTGTCGGCGGGGTCGAGCCGGATGAAGGGGCTGTAGTTCGGCCGGGTGACGGAGCTTTCCATGATCTTCAGCCTTTCCGGTCAGGAGCAGATGCCGACGGGCCAGGGCGCGAAGCCCGTCTCGCCCATGGCTTCCCATTCGCCCTTGGTCGGTTCGCCCGACGCGTGGCGCAGAATGGCGGCGAAGATCCGCTCGCCGGCGGCTTGCACGCTCTCAGTCCCGTCCAGCACGGCGCCGGTGTCGATGTCGATCGCGTCGGCCATGCGGGTGAAGGTCTCGGTGTTCGAAGCGATCTTCAGCGCGGGGGCGGGCAGGGAACTGAAATCGCTGCCGAGCCCGGTGGTCATGGCGATCATCGTCGCCCCGGCCGCCGCCTGCCCGGTGACGGAGACGAGGTCGTGGTCCGGGCTGTCCATCAGCACCAGCCCTGGGCCAGACACCTGCTCGGCATAGCGGCGCACCGCGGTGAGCGGGGTGGAGCCCGCCTTGCGCAGCCCGTCCAGCGCGCGTTCCCGCCCGCTGGCGAAGCCCGCCTGTTCGGCCGCACGGTCGAGTTCGCCGTTCAGCCTGGTATCGCGCCCACCCGCGTAATCCTGCCACCAATCCAGCCGTTCCCGCAGCGCGGCGGCCACCTCCTCGCTCGCGGCGCGGGCGGCGAAGGCGTCGCCCGACAGCAGCAGGTCGGGGGTTTCCGACAGGATGGCGGTGCCGCCCTGGGCGATCAGCATATCCACCGCCACACCCAGCGCCGGGTTGGCCGACAGGCCGCAGAAACCATCCGCAGCACCGGTCTGCAGCCCGAGCGTGAGGCGGCCGGCCGGCACGGTGGTGCGACGGGCGGCGTTGGCGATCGGCAGCATCTTCTCGATATGCGCCTTGGCCATCTCCATCGCCGCGTTGGTGCCGCCGACCTCCTGCAAGGTCACGGTCTGCAGCATGTCGCCCGGCTGCAGCCCTTGGGTTTCCAGCAGCAGCTTCAGGTTGTTGCGCTCACAGCCCAACGCCAGGATCACCGCGCCCGCCATGTTGGGGTTGCGGATGACGCCTGAAATGGTGCGGCGGAGCAGGTCCATCGGCTCCCCGGTCATTTCCATGCCGCAGCCGAGCGTGTGGATCAGCGGCACCACCCCATCGACATGCGGAAATTCGGCCAGGCGTTCGGCATCGAACCAATCGGCCGTGCGCCGCGCTGCGGTGGCAGCGCAGTTGCTCGCGATCACCACACCGATGAAATTGCGGGTGCCCACCCGCCCGTCGGCGCGCACGTAACCCTCGAAGCTGGCCGGGGCGAGGGCGGCCAAAGGGGCGCGCGGCGCCGTCGCCTGCGCTGCCGGAGCCGGGCCGAGCAACCCGGCATGGACACGCGTGCCGGGCGCGATGTCGGTGGCGGCGATGCCGATGGGCAGGCCGGATTTCAGCACCGCCTGACCACGCGCGATGGGGCGCAGCGCGACCTTCGCCCCGGCGGGCAGATCCTCAGCCGCCAGGGCATCAATGCCGTTAAGGCGGCTGCCCGCGCCGGTAGGGCGCCGCAGCGTGGCGGTGTTGTCCTGCGGGTCCGCGATGATCGCGGCGGCAGGATGCGACGACAGGCCGATTACATTCTCGGGCACCGGATTCCCCCATTTCGGGCGCGATGGCCCGGATTCTTCGGGCTCTATCCTAGGGGGCTGCTGATGCTCGTCTAACATTAATGCAGTATCTCGGTGATCTATAAATGGTATCACGAAAGGGCGTGACCGGGGCGATGCTCGACCTTACCCACCTGCGTTCCTTCGTCTGCGTCGCCGAAGAACTGCATTTCGGCCGGGCGGCGGAGCGCCTGGGCATGACCCAGCCGCCGCTCAGCCGCCAGATCCAGCTGCTGGAGGCAGGGCTGCGCGTGACCTTGCTCGACCGGTCGCGCCATGCCGTCGCACTGACCCCGGCGGGGCGGGCGTTCCTGCCGGAGGCCAAGGCCCTGCTGGCCGCCAGCGAGCGTGCGGGGCAGGTCGCGCGGCGCGCCATGCAGACCGGGACCGGCAGCGTGCTGCGGGTGGGGTTTTTCAGCGCCACCACCTACGCCTATCTGCCCCGGCTGATCGCCCAGGCGCGCCAGGAACTGCCGGACACGGATTTCGTCCTGCGGGAGATGAACGGCGTCACCCAATTGGAAGAACTGCGCACCGGCCGGCTCGATATCGGGCTGTTGCGTCCTGGGCCCGGGCTGAGCGCCCTGGCGAACCTCCGCGTGTTTCGCGGCCGGCTGGCGCTGGCGGTGCCGCACGGCCACCCGCTCGGCGCGCGGCCCCGGCTGCGGCTGCGCGACCTGCATGGCGTGCCCTTCATCGGCTATTCCGAAGAAGGCCCCTACATGCAGGAACTACAGGCGGCGCTGTTCGCCGAGGCTCGGGTGCAGCCGCAATGGGTGCAGTCCGCAGCCCACGCCCAGACCATTCTGTCGCTGGTCAGCGCGGGGATGGGCGTTGCCCTGGTGCCGGAGGAAGCGCGCAACGCGACCTTCGCGAATGTCGCCTTCTGCGCCATCGCCATCCCCGATGCCCCGGCCATCGAGCTCAACGCCGCCTGGAAGCCCGACAACGCGAACCCCGCCCTGGCGCCCATGCTGGCGCTGATGGAACGCCTGGACGCCTGGTCAGCCTGACGGGTGGTTCAATGCCGGATCACCAGCGGCGGGGCGGCGGGGCGCGGCGATGCCTCTGAGCTGCTGCCGGTCTTGTGGACACCTGGTTAAGGTTTTCACTCGATCGGAGGCCCAAGGATGGGACGCAGGACGTTCTGCTGCTGGCGAGGTCGAACTAGCTCCTGTCCTCCACCCCAACCTCCCGCAGTTGTATCGTCGTCGTGTGGAGCGTCTGGAGCAGGATCTGGTGGACCCTGAGCTGAATGCCCTGGCCACCGAGGCGCTGCGCCTGCTGGTGGACAGTATCCTCGTGTTCCCCGGCGAGCGCCGAGGCGAGGTCGAGGTCTCTCTCCGTGGCGACCTTGCGTTCTTTCTGCAGGCCGACGCTGTTCAGGCCTCAAACGCCAAAACGGCCGCTGCCCTTAATGGGCACGGCCGTTCTGGCTTTGGTCTTGAAGTACTGCGAACGTTGGATGCGGGGACAGGATTCGGCCTGTGGCGAACAGCGCTCAGGGCGCAGCCATAGAGGCGCCTGCGCACAGTAGGACAACGAGCAGCCGCCCATCCTTTCCCCACCTCGCCCGCAAGGCTAGCCTGCCAGGAAATTCGGCCGAGCAGTGATCATGAGTCAGTCGCAGTCCCTTTCCGCCCTCATCTGGTCCGTCGCTGACCTTTTGCGTGGCGACTACAAACCCTCCGAATACGGGCGGGTCATTCTGCCCTTTACCGTCCTGCGCCGGCTGGATTGCGTGCTGGCGCCGACGAAGGACGCGGTCCTGGCCGAAGCCAAAGCGAAGGCCGCGATGGGCATCAACCCCGAGCCCTTCGCCACGCGCCTTACCAGGCTGCCATTCGCCAACACGGCCGAGACGGATCTGAAGCAGCTTTCCGGCGACCCGGACAATATTGCGGCCAACCTCGACGCCTACATCCAAGGCTTCTCGGCCCCGGTGCGGGACATCTTCGACCGCTTCCGCTTCGCCGAGCAGGTGGAACGCCTGCGCAAGGCCGGGCTGCTGTACAAGGTGACCGAGCGCTTCGTGGGCTTTCCGCTGCATCCCGACCAGGTCAGTAACCACGACATGGGCCTGGCCTTCGAGGAGCTGATCCGCAAATTCGCGGAAATTTCCAACGAAACGGCCGGCGAGCACTTCACCCCGCGCGACGTGATCCGGCTGATGGTGAACCTGCTGTTCATCGAGGATGACGACATCCTGAACCCCGGCAAGCAGGCGGTGCGCACGATCTATGACCCCACCGCCGGCACCGGGGGCATGCTCTCCGTCGCGGCCGAGCATTTGCTGGCGCATAACCCCGCCGCGCGGCTGACCATGTTCGGGCAGGAGCTGAACGACGAAAGCTATGCCATCTGCAAGGCGGACATGCTGATCAAGGGCCAGGATGTGCGCAACATCATGCCCGGCAACACGCTGTCAGAAGACGGCCACGCGAACAGGAAGTTCGACTACATGCTGTCCAACCCGCCCTTCGGCGTGGAATGGAAGAAGGTGGAAAAGGAAGTCCGACGCGAGCATGAACAGCAGGGCTTCAACGGCCGCTTCGGCCCTGGCTTGCCGCGCATCTCCGACGGCTCGCTGCTGTTCCTGATGCACCTGATCAGCAAGATGACGCCCGCCCAGGCCGGCGGCAGCCGCATCGGCATCGTGCTCAACGGCTCACCCTTGTTCACCGGGGGCGCGGGTTCGGGCGAGAGCGAGATCCGCCGCTATGTGCTGGAAAATGACCTGGTCGAGGCCATCATCGCCCTGCCCACCGACATGTTCTTCAACACCGGCATTGCCACCTATGTGTGGCTGCTGACCAACCGCAAACCCGAGGCCCGGCGCGGCACGGTGCAACTGATCGATGCCTCTGCCCTGTGGGGCAAGATGCGCAAGAGCCTGGGTTCCAAGCGGCGGGAGATGGGGGAGGAGGACATCGCCCTGGTCACCCGGCTGTTCGGCGCGGGGGGCGAGGCGCAGTTGGCGACGGTGACGGACAAGGCCGGCAAGGCCACGCGCGTGGCGGTGACGCCGGGGGAGGCCCCGCCCGAGGCGCCGGAGGGCGGTTCGGTGAAGCTCGCCCCCTTGGCGCGGCTGTTCCGCAACGAGGCCTTCGGCTACCGCACCATCACGGTGGAGCGCCCGCTGTGCGATGAGGCGGGCCGGCCGGTGCTGGGCCAGAAAGGCAAGCAGAAGGGCAAGCCGCAGCCCGACACCGCGCGGCGCGACACGGAGAATGTGCCGCTGACCGAGGACATCCATGCGTATGTTGAGCGCGAGGTGAAGCCGCACGCGCCCGATGCCTGGATCGACGAGGAGAAGACGAAGGTCGGGTACGAGATTCCGTTCAACCGGCATTTCTATGTGTTCGAGCCGCCGCGGCCGCTGGAGGTGATCGACGCGGATCTGAAGGCGGTGACGAATAATATCAAGCGGATGCTGGAGGGGCTTTCGGCGTGAGCTTTCCGGCTTATCCGGCGTATCAGGACAGTGTCGTTGAATGGCTCGGCGAGGTCCCAGCGCATTGGATCCTGCGCCGGCTTGGCTACTACCTAGCAGAGCGTCGTGAAAAGGTGAGCGATCGGGATTTTCCTGCGCTCTCTGTCACCAAGAGTGGAATAGTGCCCCAACTCGAAACGGCGGCGAAGACAGATGATGGCGACAATCGCAAGCGCGTGTGCGCCAAAGACTTCGTAATCAATGGGCGCTCGGATCGAAAGGGCTCATCAGGGTTATCGACGCTTGATGGCTCCGTCTCCCTCATTAACATCGTGCTCTATCCGCATCAGCCCATCGAGATGGAATTCGTAGGCCACTTGCTAAAGAGCCCTCCCTTTCAGGAGGAGTTCTACCGGTACGGGAAAGGCATCGTGGCCGATCTCTGGAGCACGAATTTCTCGGAGATGCGCAATATCTTGCTGGCGGTCCCACCTCCGACCGAACAATCCGCCATCGCCGCCTTCCTTGACCGCGAGACGGGCAAGATTGACGCGCTGGTGGCCGAGCAGGAGCGCTTGATCGCGCTGCTGAAGGAGAAGCGGCAGGCCGTCATCTCCCACGCCGTCACCAAGGGCCTGGACCCCAGCGTGCCGATGAAGGACTCCGGCATCGAATGGCTCGGGCAGGTGCCGGAGCATTGGAATGTTAGAGCCCTCTCTTCCATGGTACGCAGAGGGACCACAATCACCTATGGGATTGTGCAAGCCGGCCCAGACCAGCTTGATGGGATTCCATATATTAGAACCTCCGATATGAGCGGTTCCGAGTTTCCCGAACAAGGTTATCTCAAGACGACGCCAGAGATCGACCGGGCCTATTCCCGCTCGAAAGTTGAGGCAGGCGATCTGGTCGTTGCTATCCGGGCCACAGTCGGTAAGACGCTTAAAGTTCCTGCGCATCTGCATGGAGCGAATCTCACGCAAGGTACGGCTCGCGTCTCACCAGGACCGTTGGTCGACGTTGAATATCTTTTCCTCTTTCTAAACTCGCACTCAGCAAATCAGGGTTTTGATGCTCAATCTAAAGGAGCAACGTTTAAAGAAATCACGCTTGAGATGCTGCGAAAATTCCGAGTCCCTTTGCCGCCGATGTCAGAGCAGCGAAGCATTGTCATGGGTTTGGGCGCGAAGGCTGCAAGCTTTGATGTATTAGGAGCCGAAGCCACCCGCGCCATCGCCCTTCTCCGCGAACGCCGCGCCGCCCTCATCTCCGCCGCCGTCACCGGCAAGATCGACGTGCGCGGCCTGGTGCCCGAAACCGAGGTCGCCGCATGAGCACCGCCCTCGGCCGTTCCCTCGAACTGTTCTACATCGACGGCCGCCCGGACGGCATGTTGACGGCGGAGATGTTCAACTGGACCGGGCATGTGCTGGTCGCACCCCGCACCCAGCTCGCCGCCGCGCTCAAGCGCCCGCAATCCCGCTTCACCGGCATCTACCTGCTATTGGGCGAACAGGAGGGCGAGCCCCGCGCCTATATCGGCGAGGGTGAGGATATCGGCGCGCGCATCACCAGCCATGATGCGCAGAAGGATTGGTGGACCACCGCCCTGCTCGTCACCACCGCCGCCAATCAGCTGAACAAGGCGCATGTGCGCTACCTGGAAGCGCGGCTGATCGCCCGTGCGCGTGAGATCAACCGCACCCCGCTCGATAACGGCACAACCCCTTCCCTGCCGGGGTTGAGCGAGGCTGACCGGGCGAAGATGGAAGCCTTCATCGATAACCTGCTGGTCGTGCTGCCGGCGGTGCGGGTGGACATGTTCATCCAGCGCACTCGACCTGCCGCGCCGGCAGGGCCCCAGCCCGCCACCCACCCGCCCACCGCCGCACCTTCGGTACCCGCGCCGCTCGCCACCACGCCACCCGCCACCACGCCCCCTATCGCCGAGGTGCCGCGCTTCGACCTGCGCTCGGCCAGGCTCGGGCTGGACGCCACCGCCACGCTGCGCGATGGCACCTTCTGGGTCGAGGCTGGCTCCACTGCCCGCGCTCGCTGGGAAGGGCAGAACGGCGAGGCTGGCACCTATCTGCCGCTCTACAATGAACTCGTGCGCGCCGGCGTATTGGCAGCGCAGGGCGAGGTCCGAGTCTTCGCCCAGGACTACGCCTTCAGCAGCCCCAGCGCCGCCGCCGCCGTGGTCTACGGCCGCAGCGCCAACGGCCTGACCTCCTGGCGGCTCATGGGTGAGGGCATCACCTATAAGGAATGGGAGGCCCGGCAGCTTTCGCAGGCGACGGAAGACGAGGCATGAGCATCCATAAGGAACTCGCCTTCGAGGACGGCATTTGCGCCCATCTCGCTGCCCATGGCTGGCTGTATGAGGCCGGCGCCGCCGCCCGGTATGACCGCGCCCGGGCGCTGTTCCCCGAGGATCTGGCGGCCTGGCTGCAACAGGCCCAGCCCGATGCCTGGGCCACGCTGGAAAAGACCCAGGGCGCCAAGGCGCTGGACACGGTGATGACCCGGCTTCGCAGCGCGCTCGACAAACACGGCACGCTGACGCTGTTGCGCGATGGGCTGGATGTGATGGGCCTGAAACAGCGGCTCGACCTATGCCGCTTCCGCCCGGCGTTGGCGATGAACCCGGCGCTGCAGGCCCAATACGCCGCCAACCGGCTGCGCGTGGTGCGGCAGCTTCGCTATTCGAAGCACAGTGAGGCCTGCATCGACCTTGTGCTGTTCCTGAACGGCATTCCCGTCGCCACGGTGGAGCTGAAGTCGGACTACACGCAATCGGTGCAGGACGCGATCGACCAGTACCGCTTCGACCGCCCGCCCCGCACCGCCAACACGCCCGAACCGCTGCTGGCCTTTCCCGGCGGGGCGCTGGTGCATTTCGCCGTCAGCAACAGCGAGGTGGCGATGTGCACGCGCCTCGCGGGGGCCGACAGCTTCTTCCTGCCCTTCAACAGGGGCAAGGACATGGGCGCGGGCAACCCGCCCAACCCGAACGGCGCGCCCACCGCCTATCTGTGGGAGGAAGTGTGGCAGCGCGACAGCTGGCTGGAGATTTTGGGCCGCTACCTAGTGCCGGTGAAGGATGACAAGAAGCAGCTGAAAAGCTGGATATTCCCGCGCTATCACCAGCTGGACGCGACACGCGAACTTGTCGCTGCGGTGCTGAAGGAAGGCCCGGGCGGGCGTTACCTGATCCAGCACTCGGCAGGGTCGGGCAAGACGAACTCCATCGCCTGGACCGCGCATTTCCTGGCCGATCTGCACGACAGCGCGAACCACAAGCTGTTCGACACGGTGCTGGTGGTGTCCGACCGGACGGTGCTGGACAAGCAGTTGCAGGAAGCGCTGGAGGCGTTCGAACGCGTGCAAGGCGTGGTCGCCGTGATCACCGGGGAAGGCACGGCCAAAAGCGGTGAGTTGGCTACCGCGCTATCGGCCGGCAAGAAGATCGTCGTCTGCACGATCCAGACCTTCCCCTTCGCGCTGGAGCAGGTGCGGGAACTGTCGGCGAGCAAGGGCAAGCGCTTCGCGGTGATCGCGGATGAGGCGCATTCGTCTCAAGCCGGGGAGACGGCGAACAAGCTGAAGATCGTGCTGAGCGCGGAGGAACAGGCGGCACTTCAGGACGGGGGCGAGTTCGACGCGGAGGACGTGCTGGCCGCCAACATGGCCGCGCGCGCGGACCAGCAGGCGGCCATCACCTATGTCGCCTTCACCGCGACGCCCAAGGCCAAGACGCTGGAGCTGTTCGGCCGCCGGCCTGATCCCTCTCGCCCCGCGGCGGCGGATAACCTGCCGGCGGCCTTCCACGTCTATTCCATGCGCCAGGCGATCGAGGAGGGCTTCATCCTCGACGTGCTGAAGAACTACACCGCCTACAAGCTGGCCTTCCGGCTGACCCATAACGGGCAGGAGATGTCGGAGAAGGAGGTGGACGCCGCCGAGGCGAAGAAGGGCATCATGGGCTGGGTGCGGCTGCACCCGTACAACATCGCCTCTCGCGTGGAGATCGTGGTCGAGCATTTCCGCCAGAACGTGGCGCATCTGCTGGGCGGCAAGGCGAAGGCGATGGTGGTGACGGCCAGCCGCAAGGAGGCCGTGCGATGGATGAAGGCCATGCAGGCCTATATCGCTCGACAGGGCTACGGCATCGGGCTGCTGGTCGCCTTTTCCGGCGAGGTGAACGACCCGGAGACAGGGCCTGAGCCCTTCACCGAAGCCAACATGAACACGGGCCTGAAGGGCCGGGATCTGCGCGAGGCCTTCGCCACGCCGGAGTTCAGCATCCTGCTGGTGGCGAACAAGTTCCAGACCGGTTTCGATCAGCCCTTGCTGTGCGCCATGTATGTCGACCGGAAGCTGGGCGGCATTCAGGCGGTGCAGACATTATCGCGCCTGAACCGCGCCTATCCGGGCAAGGATACCACCTATGTGGTGGATTTCGTGAATGAGCCTTCGGACATCCTGGACGCCTTCCGCCTGTATCACACGACAGCGGAGCTGGTGGATGTCAGTGACCCGAATGTGGTGCTGGACCTGCGGTCCAAGCTGGAGGCGACCGGGCGCTACGACAGATTCGAGGTTGATCGCGTCGCCAAGGTGATCGTCAAGCCGAACGCCAGCCAATCGGAGCTGGATGCCGCGATCGGGCCGGTGGTCGGGCGTCTCACGACCGCGTTCAAGCACGCGCAGCAAGCTTTTAGGTCTGAGCCGGAGGGCAGCAAGCCCTGGGAAGACGGCAAGGCCGAAATGGCGCTGCTGTGGCAGTTCAAGAGCGACCTGGCGAGCTACATCCGGGTTTACGAATTCCTGGGGCAGATGTTCGACTATGGGAACACGGATTACGAGAAGCTGTATCTGTTCGCCAAGGTTCTGGTGCCGTTGTTGGATTACCGCCGTGAGCGGGAAGGCCTCGATTTGTCGGCGCTGAAGCTGACTCACCACCGGATGCGGGATCTGGGCCAGCAGCGCCTGAACCTCGGCGGCAATGAGCCACCAGAGGGGCTGAAGCCGATGACCGAGGTCGGCTCCGGGCAACTGCAAGATAAGCAGAAGCTGCGCCTGGCCGAGATTATCGCGGCGATGAATGATCTGTTCGAGGGTGACATCACGGATGGTGATACCGTGGCTTACGTTGAGACCCTGAAGGGGAAGCTGCTCGAATCAGATAGTCTGCGCGCGCAAGCGGCAGCGAACACGAAGGAGCAATTCAGTAACTCTCCCAACCTAGTGGATGAGCTGCTCGATGCTGTCATCGCCGTGGAGAACGCCCATCAGAGCATGAGCCGCCAAGCCCTGAACTCGGATCATATACGTGCGCGCCTTTTGACGACGTTGCTGGGCCCTGGCGATCTTTGGGGAGCGCTACTGGCTGCGCGTTGCTCCTGACGTGCTCTTCTGAATGTATCCATTCAGACGGAGAGTCTTTCGCTGTTTTGTCTGATGGTTGATGTGATGGCAACGGGGTTGGGGGCATGCCCCCTGACGTGCCCCCCTGAGACTCCTCCAAAAATAACTGGAGTCCGCCCGACCCAAGGACGGACGAATGAAGCGATCACGGTTCACGGAAGAGCAGATCATCGGGATCCTGCGCGAGCAGGAGGCCGGCGTGCCGGTGGCGGACCTGTGCAGGAAGCACGGGCTTA
>NZ_SACL01000039.1 GCF_004005855.1 Rhodovarius crocodyli | reverse complement strand
GAGACCGGCCGGCACGCTGCGCAGGCTGATAGCTCCGCGCACCGGCCTCTTGCCACCCACCAACACCAAGGCTCAAATCAACCCAGGACTCTCGTTATCGCTGGATGAGAAATGGGGGGCACGTCAGGTGCCTCAAACGCCAAAACGCCCGTTAACCTGTTGGTTTACGGGCGTTTTGTTGAAGTATTGGGAACGTTGGATGCGGGGACAGGATTTGAACCTGTGACCTTCAGGTTATGAGCCTGACGAGCTACCGGGCTGCTCCACCCCGCGGTAAAAGTGGAAAAACTCTCTGGTTAGGTGGTCTGGCGGCGACCGACTC
>NZ_SACL01000038.1 GCF_004005855.1 Rhodovarius crocodyli | reverse complement strand
AGCTTCTCGACCAGCTTCTTCACGTCCTGCGCCTTCGAGCGGTGCATGGCCAGCACCGCGTCGTCGGTGACCACGATCACGGCATCGTCCAGGCCCACCACGCCGGTCAGCATGCCCTCGCTGCGGATGTAGCTGTTGGAGGTGCCGACCAGGTGCACCGGGCCCTTGGTGACGTTGCCGTCGGCGTCCTTTTCCCCGATGTCCCACAGGGCGGCCCAGCTGCCGACATCAGACCAGCCGATGGAGCACGGCACGACCGCGCCGTTCTGGGTGCGCTCCATCACGGCATAGTCGATGGAGATGTTGGGGGTGGCGGCGAAGGGGGCGGGGTCGAGGCGGATGAAGTCGAGGTCGCGCTGGGCGCCGGCCATGGCGC
>NZ_SACL01000037.1 GCF_004005855.1 Rhodovarius crocodyli | reverse complement strand
GCCACCCCGGCCAGCGCCGCCGCCAGGTCGCTGCCGAACAGCCGCATCGCCAGCACCACCACCGCGAGCCCCGCGCATTCGGCGATGCGGCCCTGGCGCAGCACCGGCGCCAATATGCCCACCATCCCCCCCGGCGGCAGGGCCGCCAGCACCGGCCACAGGTCAGCGCGCGACCGCCACATGCCCATCATCAGCGCGGCGGAGAATGCCACCAGCATGAAGTCCATGCCGAGCGAGGCAGGGTCCGGGATCAGCCCGCCCATCAGCCGCCCGGCCAGCGGCCGCCCACAGCCGGCGGCGCGCCGCCCAGCCACGGGTACATCGCCGCGCCATACAGCAGATAGCGCGCGTTCATCAGCAGCACCGTGGCCAGCAGCGGCAGCAGGGCCGCGCCCT
>NZ_SACL01000036.1 GCF_004005855.1 Rhodovarius crocodyli | reverse complement strand
TCTGGCCGCGTCGGCCGTGCTTATCCCGAGCAGCGTAGCAAGTAATGGTATAGTTGTGCCCATGGTCGGCAGATTGACACTGGCGCGGGGCACAAGCCGTGCTAGCCTCATGTCAGGATGGCAATCCTGAGGCTGCTGAGCCCGTCCGGGAGGTCGCCCAACCGTCAGCGGCGACTACCCACAGGCTGACACCTCAGCGCCTCAAGCGGCGCACCCACACCACCAGGAACATCAATGTCGAATGAAGACCCCGAGGCGCCACGCCCTCGATGGGCATCACTGGCTGATGCCACCGCGCTGGCCATGCGCCTGCATGCCGAACAGACCCGCAAGGGCACCAGTATCCCCTATATCGCTCACCTGATGTCTGTCTCAGCCCTCGTGCTCGAGCATGGTGGCGACGAGGAGCAGGCCATCGCCGGCCTGCTGCACGATGCCATCGAGGATTGCGGCATCCACTGCGAGGCGG
>NZ_SACL01000035.1 GCF_004005855.1 Rhodovarius crocodyli | reverse complement strand
GCCCATCGCCAGGGAGGTCAGGTGGTTTTGCGTTCCTGAGGTGACGGGTTGCCAGTTGGCGCCGGCATCGGTGCTGCGCAGGATGGTGCCGTCGTAACCACCGGCGAGGACGGTGCGTCCGTCGCTGCCCATCGCCAGGGAGGTCAGGTGGTTTTGCGTTCCTGAGGTGACGGGTTGCCAGGTGGCGCCGGCATCGGTGCTGCGCAGGATGGTGCCGCCGGAGCCAGCGGCGAGGACGGTGCGTCCGTCGCTGCTCATCGCCATGCCGAATAGGAAGCTTCGCGCTCCTGAGGTGACGGGTTGCCAGTTGGCGCCGGCATCGGTGCTGCGCAGGATGGTGCCGCCGTCGCCAGCGGCGAGGACGGTGCGTCCGTCGCTGCCCATCGCCAGGGAGGTCAGGTGGTTTTGCGTTCCTGAGGTGACGGGTTGCCAGTTGGCGCCGGCATCGGTGCTGCGCAGGATGGTGCCGTCGTAACCACCGGCGAGGACGGTGCGTCCGTCGCTG
>NZ_SACL01000034.1 GCF_004005855.1 Rhodovarius crocodyli | reverse complement strand
GCCACTTCGATCATATACTGCCCATAGGCTGTCTTTCCGAGAGCCCTTCCCTGCTGGGCGAGTTGCTCGGCGTTCAGCCAGCCCTGGTTGAACCCGATCTCCTCAGGGCAGGCCACCACCAGCCCCTGGCGTTCCTGCACCGTCTGCACGAAGGTCGCCGCCTGCAGCAGGCTGCCCGGCGTGCCCGCGTCCAGCCACGCGAAACCCCGCCCCAGCTGCTCCGCGTTCAGCGTCCCGTCTTCCATGTACAGGATGTTCATGTCCGTGATCTCAAGCTCGCCCCGCGCCGAGGGCTTCACCTTCTTGGCCATCTCCACGACACGCTTGTCGTAGAAATACAGCCCGATCACCGCCCAATCCGATTTCGGCGCCTTCGGCTTCTCCTCCAGCGACAGCACACGGCCCGTCGCGTCGAACTCCGCCACGCCGTACCGCTCGGGGTCCGCCACCCGATAGCCGAACACCGTCGACACGCCCGTCTGCGCGCGCTCCGCCGCATCACGCAGCTTCTGCGACA
>NZ_SACL01000033.1 GCF_004005855.1 Rhodovarius crocodyli | reverse complement strand
GCCGTGCTGGGCATCCTCGCCTTCCTCATCGGCTTCATGTTCAGCGACCGGCCCTGGTGGCTGTTCGCCGGGCAGACGCTGTGGGGGCCCAGCTCCAACTTCGTCCTCGTCGCCGTGCCGCTGTTCCTGCTGATGGGCGAGATCCTGCTGCGGGCCGGCCTGTCCGACCGCCTCTACAAAGCCCTCAACGTGTGGCTGAACCGGCTGCCGGGCGGGCTGCTGCACACGAATATCGTGTCCTGCGCGGTGTTCTCGGCCATTTCGGGCTCCTCGGTGGCCACCGCCGCCACCATGGGCTCCGTCGCGCTGCCCTATTTCAACAACACGCCCTACAGCCAGCGCTGGGTTCTGGGGTCGCTGGCGGCCGGCGGCGCGCTGGGCAACCTGATCCCGCCGGGCATCACCTTCATCATCTACGGGCTGATCACCGAGACCTCGGTGGGGGCGCTGTATATCGCCGCACTCTTTCCCTCGCTGCTGGTGGTGGCGCTGTTCGTGGGGCTGATCGCCTGGCACGGCGTGCGCAACCCGCTGCCCAAGCCCCC
>NZ_SACL01000032.1 GCF_004005855.1 Rhodovarius crocodyli | reverse complement strand
GGCACGACCGCGCCGTTCTGGGTGCGCTCCATCACGGCATAGTCGATGGAGATGTTGGGGGTGGCGGCGAAGGGGGCGGGGTCGAGGCGGATGAAGTCGAGGTCGCGCTGGGCGCCGGCCATGGCGCCGCGGACGGTGGCGACGACCTCGGGGGCGAAGTTCGAGAGTTCGGCGAGCAGGGTATCGGCGCGTGCGACGAAGGTGCCGCTGTTCCACAGGTGGCGTCCGCCGGCCAGGAAGTCCTTGGCGGTGGCGAGGTCGGGCTTTTCCACGAAGCGGGCGATGGCCTGGACGCCGTCCAGCCCGTCGAGAGCGGGGCCGGATTCGATGTAGCCGTATCCGGTCTCGGGCGCGGTGGGCTGCATGCCGAAGGTGACGATGCGGCCCTGGGCGGCGGCGGCGGCGGCGCGGGCGAGGGCTGCGTGCAGCCCGGGGACGTCGCTGATGGCGCTGTCGGCGGGCATGATCCAGAGGATGGCGCCGGGGTTGGTTTCCTCGGCCAGGATGGCGGCGGCGGCGATGGCGGGTGCGCTGTTGCGGGCGACGGG
>NZ_SACL01000031.1 GCF_004005855.1 Rhodovarius crocodyli | reverse complement strand
GGAACAGCGGCACGGCGACGAGGACGAAGTTGGAGCTGGGCCCCCACAGCGTCTGCCCGGCGAACAGCCACCAGGGCCGGTCGCTGAACATGAAGCCGATGAGGAAGGCGAGGATGCCCAGCACGGCCGCCACATAGACGCCCGAGCCGAAGAACACGATGAAGACGCCGATGAGCATGAGTATCTCGGCGACGGGGACGGCTGCGGTGCCGGCGGCGGCGAAGACGAGGACGCCGAGCAGGGCCAGCAGGAAGACGACGGCGATCATAGATGGTGCCTCATTTCTTCTTTTTCTGAAGAAAAAGAACGTTCTTCATTCCCGTGCCATCCCGACCGCGTCCAATGCCTCGGCGGTCTCGTCCTCGAAGCTGCGCGATGCCAGCAGCGTGTCCAGCCGCGCGGGCTCGCCCGCCAGCAGCGCCGCCAGGCTTTCCAGCAGCAGGGCCGCCACCATGATCACGAACATGACCAGCCCCGCGAGCCAGATGCCCTGCGGGATGACCATGGCGATGCGCAGCGCCGAGTTGTCATGCGCGTCGAACAGCAGGCTCTCGTCCA
>NZ_SACL01000030.1 GCF_004005855.1 Rhodovarius crocodyli | reverse complement strand
AGACGCCGCACCACCGCGGAACCGATGAAGCCGAAGCCGCCTGTCAGAAGGATCGTCACCGCGTGCCTCTCGGTTTCACAGGGAAGTTGAACGGTTTCCTAGGACGAGCAGGGAACAGCCTCAAGGGGTGGCCATCACGGGAGAGCATCGCGAAGGCCCGCGCCGACAAGCGCCCGAACCCTCCGGCGGCGGTATCGATGCCACCGAGAAGCCCGATGCGCCGAACAAAGGCACCCGTGGAGGTAGAAGCACCCACAGGCAGCATACGCGCAAGATTGTGACCGCCTAGAATCCGCAAAGTCGCAATCTCCGAACTTTCATGGATTTAATAACACAATTCGAGGCTATAGGCTTCCTACCGCATCGCAGCATCGAACCGGACCATTCCTGGACCGGGAACGGGGCCGCGCGGTGACTGACCCACTTTCCGCGACAGTGAGCCCCGCATGACGAGCAGCACGAGCACCATCATCCCGGTCATTCTGTCCGGCGGTTCGGGGACGCGGCTGTGGCCCCTCTCGCGTGAAACCTATCCCAAGCAGTTCTGGCCCCTGGTCAGCGAGCAGACCCTG
>NZ_SACL01000002.1 GCF_004005855.1 Rhodovarius crocodyli | reverse complement strand
CGCACTGGTTCATGAGCCTTGACGACGCGCGGGCGAAACTGGAGGCTTGGCGCAGGGACTACAACGAAGTTCGCCCGCACAGCGCACTCGGCAACAAGGCGCCGATATCGCTGATGAACGGCCTCCCGGCGGCATCGCCGGGATGAGCCTTAACCCCGGAATTTTCCAGCTCACGCTGGCCTAGTTTTGGGGAGCACTTCAGGGTCGGGCGGACTCTAGTTATTTTTGGAGGAGTTTCAGGGGGGCACGTCACCGAGCACATCCAGGCCAATGGCCAAATCGTCCTGTGCCTCGCCATGAACGCGAACTTCATGTCGCGTCCCTGGCGAAGTGGGCTGCGGCCTTTTCTAGGATGTCACGCTCCGCCTTGAGCTTGGCGACCTCTCGTCGAAGACGATCGATTTCCTGCTGCTCGGGACGCAAATGGCCTTGGCCGGGGAAGGCAAAACGTGGATCCGCCTCGCTCTCCCGGACCCAGCGCCTCAGCACCCTCTCCGCAATGTTCAGGTCGCGGCGGGCTTGTACCACAGCCACCCCGCGCGATCCCTCACCAACTTTACCGCCTCGAGCTTGAACTCGCGGCTGAACGTCCTGCGTCCAATCCTTGGGCCTCCGATCGAGTGAAAACCTTAACCAGGTGTCCACAAGACCGGCAGCAGGCCATAGGTGACGTGCGACAGCCACAGCCGGTCAGGCGCCGGATGGTGGAACAGGTGGTTCACGTGGTCCAGCAGACAGGGCGAGGCCTTGACGCTGATCGTGGTGCAAACCGTCTTCCTCCGGATCACTCCTTGCAGGCCAAGCTCGCTCGTCAGGCGCGCCACCGTACAGTGGGCGACCTCAAAGCCTTCCCGGCGCATCCGCCGCCAGACTGCGGCGACCGGTGAGGGTTGAGATGGATGAGCGTCGTGAGGCCTGAAACTACGACTGCTTTCGTGAGTGGCCCGACCGCCCCATGCTGACCGCATTGAGCGTAATGCAGAAGGTATCGCGCCAAAAGAAAGTCCGCCCCCTTGGAACCCCGCCAGGAGATAATATCTCCTGGACCTGATAGGAGTTTGGCGCCCTACCTTCGCAGGCGGGGCGCCATTTTTATTATAATATTCAACCCTGTCAGGATCAGGCGCCAACTCCCCGGGGTCCAGGGCCGCTACGGTCCTGGCGGGGGTGTCGGGGGCAGAGCCCCTGACTGGGGGCTTTCGGGGGCAACGCCCCCGTTCCTCACCCTCCCCGCCTCTCGAACCATCCCGAGACGAACTCCCCGCCCTCGCGGATATGCTCGCGCATCGCCAGCCGTGCCCCCGCGCTGTCATGCGCGCCGATCGCGGCCAGGATCGCGGCGTGGGCCGCCACATTGGCATCCATGCGCGGCGCGGTGGTCTCGGCGGCCGAGGCCAGCAGGATATGCCGAACATAGCCGGCGGAAATCTCGCCCAGCACGCGCGCCAGCGAGGCATTGCCTGACGCCGTGACGATCACGCCGTGGAAGGCGGCATTGGTCTCGATCCAGTCGAGGCAGAGGCGCGGCAGCTCCGGGGGCGTTGCGGCCTTCAGCCGCTCGGCCGCGGCCACGAAGGCCTCATGCGCGGCCTGCAGCGCCAGCAATTGCGGGCCGGTGATCCATTCGGCGGCCAGCGCCGCCGCCAGCCCCTCAAGCTCCGCCCGCACCTGGTACATCTCCCGCACCTCACGGGGCGAGGGCACGCTGACGGTGGCGCTGCGGCGTGCCTCCAGCTTCACGATGCCGCGCGCGTCGAGGCGTGAGAGTGCCTCGCGCACCGGGGTGCGGCTGACGCCGAATTCCTCGGCCAGCAGATCCTGCTTCAGCCGCTCACCCGGCTTCAGCTCGCCCGCGATGATCTTCGCGTGGATCTTCTCCGCGATTTCCTCGATCAGGCCGGCGGGATGGGCGGAGGGGGCGCTACGGGGCATGCCCGGCGGTTTTCCGCGCGGGCACCCAGGGTGTCAACGCCGGGCGCCGTGGCGGCGGGCGGCGGCGCCATCAAGTTTTTTGTCTTACAATCTTGCAAACAGCTTGTCAGGAAAACCGCCAGCCTCTAGCCTTCACCCATCACGATCCGAGAGAGAGACGCATGACCGAGACCGCGCCCCCATCCTCGCGCAAGCCGCGCCTGCGGGACGGCACCATGCGGTTCGGCACCTTCTGGCCCAAGGCCAAGACCATGCTGCCCTCGGGTAAAATCGCCGCCCTGAACCCGGACGCGATGGACCTGAAGAACCACATCGCCCTGGCCGAGGCCTGCGAGGCGGTGGGCCTGGACCTGACCCTGATCGGCGACGGCTACGCGCCGAGCTCGGAGGAAGCCAGCGGCATCGGCTTTCAGGACCCCTCCCTGCACGCCATCATCCTGACCGCGCCGCTGATGCAGGCCACGAAGCACCTGGGCATCATCACCACCCTGCACACCCAGTTCTTCCACCCCACCCAGATTGCGCGCTTCGGCTCGCATTTCGACTGGCTGAGCGGCGGGCGCTGGGGCTGGAACATCGTCAACGGCTATCGCGACTATGAGGCCAGCCTGTTCGGCATCGACAAGCTGCCCGACAGCAAGGCCCTGTATGAGGCCGCCGGCGATGCGGTCGCGATCTGCGAGGGCGTCTGGAACGGAAAAGGCCGCGTCGACTATGACGGCGCCCATTTCCGCGCCCATGGCAAGATGCGCGGCCCCTTCCCGCCCGAGCGCCCGGTATTCGTCTGCGCCGCGGCCTCGGACAGCGGGCGGCGCTTCACGGCGCAGCATTGCGACTTCCTGTTCGCCTCCCCGGCCACAATGGCCGACATGCCGGGCGTCTACTCCTCGCTCGCCGAGCATTCCGCCGCCGTCGGCCGTGCCGACCCGCCGGAGGTGCTGGCGCTGGCCGACATCCTGGTGCGCGACGAGCCCGGCCACGGCCGACAGCTGATGGAAGACCTGCTGGGCAGCATGGAAGGCGAGGCCGGCCGCAAATGGGCCGCCCAGATGGCCGTGCTGCGCCGGAACCAGGACACGCCGGAGCAATTCCCCTTCTTCGCCGGCACCGCCGCCGAGGTGGCGGAACAGATCATCGAGACCCGCCGGAAATTCGGCGTGAACGGGCTGCTGTTCCGCATGCCGCTGTGGTCGGCCGAGGAAATGCTGCGGCTGGGGCCGGTGTTCAAGCTGCTGGAAAAGGCCGGGGTGTGGGTGCCGCCGGAGAAGCGCGGGTATTCCTGGTGAGGCGGGGGCTTTGCCCCCGAGCCCCCGCCAGGACCGTAGCGGCCCTGGACCCCAGGCACTTGGCACCAAGGCTTGGAAGCGTCTTTCCATTTGATTTTCAATAATAAATTGGCGCCGGAACTATCAAGCCGAAGCGCCAGTCCATGGTTTCCAAAGGCCTTTCGGCCTTTGGCGGGTTCCAAGGGCAGCGCCCTTGGTGGGGGCCCGGGGGCGAAGCCCTCGGCTGAGGAGCAGAGATGGATATCAGGTTCAATAACCGCACAGTGCTGGTCAGCGGCGGCGCCCAGGGCATCGGCCGCGCGATCTGCGTGGGTTTCCGCGACGCCGGCGCCCGTGTGCATGTGGTCGACCGCGACCCGCGCATCATGCAGGTGGGCCAGGAACTGGGCATCACCGCCCATGTGGCGGATCTGTCGGACCAGGCGGCGGCGGCCGGCGTGGTCCGCGCCGTGGTCGCGGCCGAGGGGCGCCTCGACGTGCTGGCGCTGGCGGCCGGCGGCCCTTGCGGGCTGGGCGGGCTGCAGCTGGCCGAGATCAACGATGCGAACTGGGACCGCATCATGGACGCCAATGTAAAGACCGGCCTGTGGCTTTCGCAGGCTGCGGCGCCCGAGATGGCGAAGAACAAGTGGGGGCGGATCGTCATCGTCTCCTCCGGCGCCGGGCTGCGCGCCAGCCGCACCGGGCTGCATGCCTATACGGCGGCCAAGCACGCGGCGATCGGGCTGACGCGCCAGCTTTCCGTGGGGCTCGGGCCGCTTGGCATCACGGCCAACACGGTGGCGCCGGGGCTGATCCTGTCCGGGCCGGACGCCATCGACCAGTGGAACGGCTACAGCGAGGAAAAGAAGACCCAGGTTCTGGCCCAGCTCAGCACCGGGCGCCTGGGTGAGCCCGAGGACATCGCGCATGCCGTGATGTTCCTGGCCAGTGAGCAGGCGAGCTGGATCACGGGCCAGGTGCTGCCGGTCGAGGGCGGGCGGCCCTAACGCCACCCTTTCCGAAATCGCGTTCAGCCCCCATTCTCCCTGTCCAGAAGTCGGAACAGGGAGAAAAGCCATGGCCAAGTTCGGCCTCAGCCAGTCGCTGCGTCGTATCGAGGACCCCCGCCTGCTGATCGGCGGCGGGCGCTACACCGACGACATCGCCCTGCCCGGCCAGAGCTTCGGCTATGTGCTGCGCAGCCCGCATGCCCATGCGCGCATCGCCGCGATCGACACCGCCGCGGCCGCCGCCATGCCCGGCGTGCTCGCCATCGTCACGGGCGCCGAGCTGGCGGCGGAGGGCGTGGGCGAGGTGCCCTGCGTCATCCCGATGAAGAACCGCGACGGCTCCCCGCGCGGCGAGACGCCCCGCCTGCCGCTGGCCACCGACACGGTGCGCCATGTGGGTGACCCGGTGGCCTTCGTGGTGGCCGACAGCCTGAAGGCCGCGCGCGACGCGGCCGAGGCGATCGAGATCGACTATGCGGAGCTGCCCTCCGTCACGGACCTCGCCACCGCGACCGCCCCCGGCCAGCCGCTGGTCTGGCCCGGTGTCGCCAACAACATCTGCTTCGACTGGGAGGCCGGGAAGAAGGCCGAGGCCGAGGCGCTGTTCGCGCAGGCCGCCCACGTCACCACGCTGACGGTGGTGAACAACCGCATCATCGTGAACAGCATGGAAGGCCGGGCCTGCGGCGCGGAATACGATGCGGCCAGCGGCAAGTTCACGCTCCATTGCACCACCCAGGGCTCCTGGCTGGTGCGGGACCTGCTGGCCAAGGTGGTGCTGAAGGTGGATCCGAAGCAGATCCGCGTCGTCACCCCCGATGTCGGCGGCGGCTTCGGCATGAAGCTGTATCTGTATGCCGAATACGCGCTGTGCGCCTATGCCGCCCGCAAGGTGGGCCGCCCGGTGAAATGGACGAGCGAGCGCAGCGAAGCGTTCCTCTCCGACACCCATGGCCGCGACAACATCACGACCGGTGAGCTGGCGCTGGACAAGGACGGGAAGTTCCTGGCCCTGCGGACCCGCAACGTGGCCGGGATGGGCGCCTATCTGTCGACCTTCGCGCCCTTCATCCCGACCGGGGCGGGCACCAAGGTGCTGGCCAGCATCTATAACTTCCAGGCGATCTACGCGAACGTCATCGGCGTGCTGACCAACACCGTGCCGGTCGACGCCTATCGCGGCGCCGGCCGTCCTGAGAGCAACTACCTGGTCGAGCGCCTGATCGACACCGCCGCGCGGGAGCTGGGCATCGACCGGATCGAGCTGCGCCGCCGCAACATCGTGGGGCCCGAGGCCATGCCCTACACCACCGCGGTCGGCCAGAAATACGACAGCGGCGAATTCGCCACCGTGCTGGATGCCGCGCTGCAGAAGGCCGATTGGGCGGGCTTCGCGGCCCGCAAGGCTGCCTCGGAGGCCGCCGGCCGCAAGCGCGGCATCGGCCTCGCCTATTACCTGGAGGCCACGGGCGGCGATGCCTCCGAACGCGCCGAAGTCCGCTTCACCCAGGACGGCTTCGCCGAGGTCTGGGTCGGCACCCAATCCACCGGCCAGGGGCATGAGACGGCCTATGCGATGATGACCAGCCATGAGCTGGGCATTCCGATCGAGAAGATCCGCATCCGCCAGGGTGACACCGACGAGGTGCCGACCGGCGGCGGCACGGGCGGCGCGCGCAGCCTGTATTCCGAAGGCACGGCCATCCTGGCCACCACCGCCACCGTGATCGAGAAGGGCAAGCAGGCCGCCGGCGAGGCGCTGGAAGCCGCCACCGCCGACATCGAGTTCACGCAGGGCCGCTTCGCCGTGGCCGGCACGGATAAGGGCATCGGCATCCTGGAACTCGCCCTCTCCCAGCGCGAACGCGCCGCGCGCGGTGAGAGCGTGACCCTGCTGGACGCGGCCGAGGTCGCCCCCATCCCCGCCCACACCTTCCCCAACGGCTGCCACATCGCGGAGGTGGAGTTGGACCCGGAGACGGGCCTCGTCTCCATCCCGCACTACGTCGTGGTGGATGATGTGGGCCATGCGCTGAACCCGCTGATCGTGCGCGGCCAGGTGCATGGCGGCGTGGCGCAGGGCATCGGCCAGGCGGTGCTGGAACGCACGGCCTATGATCCGGAGTCGGGGCAGCTTCTCTCGGCCAGCTTCATGGACTATGCCCTGCCCCGCGCGTCGGATCTGCCGGACATCGAGGTGGAGCTGATGGAAATTCCCTGCACCACCAACCCGATGGGGGTGAAGGGCGCGGGCGAGGCAGGCGCCGTCGGCAGCCCGCCCGCCATGGTCAACGCGCTGGTTGATGCGCTGGGCGGCCGCCAGGTGGACATGCCGGCGACCCCCGAAGTGATATGGAAGGCCTGTGCCGCATGATGGTCACGATCCTCTCGGTCCTGGTGCCGCTGGCGATGGCGGCCACCGTCATCGCCCTGGTGATGGGCCTGTTCCAGATGGCGCGCGGCAACCCGGACCCCGCGCGCTCCAACCGGCTGATGCAGTACCGCATCCTGTTCCAGGGTGCGGCGCTGGCGATGTTCGTGCTGCTGCTGATGCTGTTGAGGGGCTGACCCCCCTCAGCCCGGGGTCCTGGCCACGACGAAGTCCAGGAAGGCCCTGACCTTCGCGGGGACCCGGTGTCGGGAGAGGTGGTAGGCATAGAGTGGATACCGCTCCTCCGCCCAGTCCGGCAGCAGCTGCACGAGTTCGCCGCGCGCGAAGGCATCTCCAAGCCCGATCTCGATGCTCTGCGCGACTCCGAGCCCCGCCACACAAGCGGCCAGCTTCGTGGCCAGGTCGTTGGTCACGGTGCGGCCGCTCACCTTCACCTCGACCACCTGGCCATGGCCCTGGAATTCCCAGGGAAAGGGCCTCCCGGTGGCCGGGTCGCGGTAGAACAGGCATTCGTGGCGCTCGAGATCACGCGGATGCAGGGGCATGCCGTGGCGCGCGACATAGCCCGGCGAGGCGCAGGCCAGCACCCGGGTCTCCAGCAGCTTGCGCGCCATCAGCCCTGACTGCGCAGGCTCCCCGAAGCGCACCGCGGCGTCGAACCCCTCCGCCACCAGGTCACCCAGCGTGTCTCGCACGACCAGTTCCAGGGACAGTGCCGGATACGTCGCCAGGAATTCCGGCAGGCGCGGGGCCAGCACGAAGCGGGCGAACCAGGGGTCGGCGTTGATGCGCAGCCGCCCCCGCACGGCGGCGGAGGCTCCGGCGGCCTCCTGCGCCGCCTCCTCGATCCCTGCGAGCAGGGGCGCGACCTGGGCATGAAAGCGGCGGCCTTCCTCGGTCAGCGCCACCAGCCGAGGTGAGCGCTCGAATATGCGCAGCCCCACCCGTGCCTCCAGCCGCGACACCGCCCGGCTGACACCCGACGGCGTCAGGCCCAAGGCCTCGCCGGCACGGGCAAAACTGCCCGATTCCACCACCGCCTGCATCACGCCTATGCCCGCCAGCAATCTGCCATCGAAGCCCATGATGATTTTCCGTCACTATGAGAGAGACAAAGCTGCGCTGTGAGCATTTCCGTCAAGGGAGGATATCGGTCCCCGTCACAAGCGACGGAGACATTCCATGACCCTTACAGGCAAACGGATCATCGTGCTGGGCGGCAGCTCGGGCATCGGGCTGGCGGTGGCGCAGGCGGCGGCCGGACAAGGTGCCACGGTCGTCATCGCCTCAAGCCGGCAGGCGCGGGTGGATGAGGCGCTGGCCACCCTGCCCGCGCAGGCCGAAGGCCATGCCCTTGACCTGAGCGACGCGGCCGCGGTGGCGGGGCTGTTCGCCGGGCTGGGCGCCTTCGACCACCTGGTCTTCACCGCGGGCGGGCCGCTGAAGCTCGGCCTGCTGCCGGACATGCGGCTGGACGTCGCGCTCAGCTACTTCGGCCTGCGCTATTTCGGCGCCCTGATGGCCGCCAAGCATGGCAGCCCCCATATCCGCCCGGGCGGGTCGATCACCTTCACCTCGGGCCTGGCCGCCACGCGGCCGCGCGCCGGCTGGGCGCTGGGTGCCAGCATCTGCAGCGCGATGGAGGGGCTGACCCGCGCGCTGGCGGTCGAGTTGGCGCCGCTCCGGGTCAACATCGTGGCGCCGGGCATCGTCAGGTCGCCGCTGTGGTCGGACATGACGGAGGCGGACCGCGAGGCGCTCTACCGGACGACCGCCGAGACGCTGCCGGCCGGCCATGCAGGGGAGACGGCCGAAGTGGCCGAAGCCTATCTCTATGCCATGCGCCAGACCTACGGCACCGGCCAGGTCATCGCGGTGGATGGCGGCGGCGGACTGGTCTGAGACGCCCGCCCGCCCGCAGGGTCAGGTCGGCGTCGCGCCAGATGCCCGGATGATCGGCGTCCACTTCGCCGTCTCCGCCCGCAGGAAGGCCGCCGTTTCCTCAGGGCTTGAGGGCGTGGCGTCCAGCGCGCGCTGGGTGAAGGCCGCGACCAGTTCGGGCTCGGCCAGCGCCGCCACGGCGGCGGCGTGCAGCGCCTGCTGGATGGCTGCCGGCAGGCCCTTCGGCGCCATCAGCGCGCTCCAGTCCTGCATGTCGAAGCCGGCGAGGCCCGGCGTCTCCGCCAGGGCCGGCACATCGGGGATCTGCGCGCTGCGGGCCAGGGTCGAAACCGCGAGGATGCGCAGCCGCCCCGCATCGGCCAGGGGCTTGGCGCCCGAGACAGGGGTGAAGCCGAAATCCAGCGTGCCGTTGGCGATGTCGGTGATCATGGGCGCGCCGCCGCGATAGGGCGCGTGGATGTTGCGCAGCCCGGCCATGACGTTCAGCTGCTCGCCCGCCAGGTGCCCCGCGCCGCCCGAACCCGAGGAACCATAGGTCAGCGGATTGGCACGCGCGGCGGCAACGACATCGGCGGCCGTCCGCCAGGGCTTGCTGGTGGGCACCGCCAGCACGTTCACGATCTGCGCCACCCGCGTGATCGGCGTCAGGTCCGTCTGCGGGTCGAAGGGCAGGTTGCCGTACAAGGTGGGGTTGATGGACAGCGCGCCGATGGTGCCCATCAGGATGGTGTGGCCGTCGGCCGGGGCGCGCACCACGTATTCGGTGCCGATATTGCCGCTGGCGCCGGTACGGTTCTCCACGACCACGGGCTGGCCCAGCATGGCCTGCATGCGCGGCGCCATCAGCCGCGCCGCGACATCGGTGGTGCCGCCGGGCGGATAGCCCACGACCATGCGGATCGGGCGGGTGGCGAAGCTGGTCTGGGCCAAGGCGGGAGCCGCGAGCAGCGCGGGGGCGGCGCCCAGCAGGGTGCGTCGAAGGGTCATGTCGGTTCCTCTCAATGCTTCAGCAGCGTGTCGCGCAGCCAGGCGCCGATGGCGCAGGTCTCGGCGTCGCCCTCGGCAAAGCCCGCGATCTGCAGGCCCAGCGGCAGTTCCTGGTCCACCAGCAGCGGCAGCGAGATCGAGGGCGCGGCCACCATCGTCCAGGGCAAGGCGTAGTTGCGGGACCCGGTATAGGCATGGTCCGCGATGGCCGGCCCGCTGGAGGACAGCATGACGAAGCCCTGCACCCGGCCGGCGAAGCCCGCCACCAGGTCGCGCAGGCGCTGCCGACCGGCCAGGCCGCGCTCATAGCGGGCGGTGTCCATGCCGGCCGCGCGCTCCAGCAGGTCATGCACGCGCGCGCCCACCATGTGGTCGCCATGGGCCCGATAGGCCCCGAGCGCGGCGCGGGATTCCCAGGCCAGCAGGTCGGTCGCGTAATCGTCGATACGGGCGAGCTCGGCTTCCAGCGCCGCCACCCCGGCGTCGTTGGAGGCATCGAGGATGGTCACGCCCGCCGCGGCGATGGCCGAGACCGCCGCCTCGAAGGCCGCCTGAGAGGAAGCGGGCGTCTCCGCCCAGCCCAGCGTGTTCAGCCGCACCAGGGTGGCGGGGCGCAGCGCCGCCGGGGTCTCCATCGGCCCGCGCATGCCGGGGTGCGGGGGCGTGCCGCCGGCAATGGAGGCAATGGCCTTCGCACTGGTCCAGGCATCCTCCAGGCTGGCGGCGATGATGCCCAGGTGGTCCAGCGTGGGGCCGAGCGGCGCAAGGCCCCCCGTATGCAGCGCGCCCAGGCTGGGCTTCAGCCCATAGGCGCCGCAATAGCCGGCCGGGCGGATCGTGGAGCCGTGGGTCTGGGTGCCGAACCCCATGCTGACCATGCCCGCCCCCACCGAGGCCGCGGACCCGCTGGAGGAACCGCCCGGCGTGCGCGCGCTGTCATACGGGTTGCGGGTGGGGCCGGAATTGCCGCAGGCGAATTCGGTCGTGACGGATTTGCCCACGATCACCGCGCCCGCCTGGCGCATAGCGGCCACGCAGGCGGCATCCCGGCGTGATTGCCAGCCCGCGAAGATCGGGCTGTTCATCTGGGTGGGCATGTCGATGGTCTCGATCATGTCCTTCACCGCGATGGGCATGCCGTCGACCAGCGACAGCGGGCGCCCCTCACGCCAACGGGCGGTGGCGGCATCGGCGGACGCGCGCGCGGCGTCCAGCCCCAGCGTCACGAAGGCCGCGATGGCGGGCTCGTCACGGGTCAGCGTGTCGAGGCATTCCTCCAGGAAGGCGCGCGGTGTGGAGGTACCGGACCGAAAGGCCCCGAGCTGTGACGCGAAGGGGCGCGCCAGGGGGTTGCGGGGGTCATAGGCGATGCGGCGCCGCGGGGCGTCGGCGGGCAGCGGGGTAACGGCAAGGGCGGGCAAAACGGCTCTCCGGAAGCCCCCGGAACGGGGGCGAATGCATGGCCCTCATGGCAGGCCGCGCGATGGAGAGTGTCAACTTGTACGAACCAGACGATCATACAGCCTGATGCGGCAAGGCTGCCCCGGCGGCATGCGCCTGGATACGGATTGCCCCAGCCTGATGCACAGCGCCGCATGCGTCCGGGAGCGTATCGGCCCCCGGCACGCGGCATCGACGAGGCGATCAGCCCGCCGAGGGCTCCTGGAAGGTCAGCCCCGCGCGGCGCATCCGGCCCAGCACCACCACCGCCCAGGCCACCTGCACCGCGAGTGCCGGCAGCAGCACAAGCGGCTTCTGGCTCGGCGTCAGCTGGAAGAAGGCCGCCACCAGCCCCGCATGGAACAGGGTGAACACCGCATGCAGCAGCGCCACCCGGGCCGGAGACAGCCCGCTGCGCACGGCCATCTGGTACAGATGCGTGCGGTGCGGCCGGCTGACCGAGCGCCCTGCCATGGCACGCCGCACCAGCGTGAACAGCGCATCGAACAGCAGGGAGAAGATCAGCAGCGGCACGATCAGCACGCTGACCTGCTGCGCATCGAAGCGCGCGGCGGCCACCGCCAGCACGGCCATCATGAAGCCCGCGAACTGGCTGCCGACATCGCCCATGAAGATGCGGGCGGGCGGCAGGTTGAAAGGCAGGAAGCCCAGGAAGCCCGCCGCCAGGAACAGGCTGGCGGCATAGACGAACCAGGCCCCCTGGCTGAGCGCCACGGCGCAGAGCGCGGCGCTGGCCAGGAACATGACGCCCCCCACCAGCGCGTCAGACCCGTCCATGAAGTTCACCGCATTGGTGCAGCCCAGGATCCAGAACAGCGTGAGCGGCACGCCGAGCCAGCCCAGCTCCACCACGCCGAGGCCCGGCAGCGCCAGCCGCGTCAGCACGAGGCCGGAGGCCACCGCCACCAGCGCGGCGCCGAACTGCGCCCCCAGCTTCACCAGGAAGCGGAAATCCTTCACGTCATCGGCCAATGCGACCAGCGCCATGGCGAAGCCCGCCAGGATCACGCCCAGGAACTGGGGTTCCGCCAGCCGCGCGAAATCGGCCAGCCCGTACAGCACCGTCATGCCCAGCATGAAGGCCAGCACCACCCCCACCCCGCCGCCCTTGGGCGTGGGGCGCCGATGGGCCTTGCGCGCGTCCGGATGGTCCAGGATCGGGAAACGGATCATCAGCGCCACGCCCAGGGCGGAAACCAGGGCGAGGCAGAAGGCGAAGGCCAGGTGCTCTAGGAAAACGGACATCTGCATGGGCGGCGTGTTCTCGCCCGGGGCGGGGCCGCATGCAATGGGCCCGGCCGGTGACAAGGTGTTACGGGGATCGACCCCGCAGCACGTCGCGCGCCCATTGCCCGTCCACGCGCCCGGCGGCCGGCAGGGCCTCGCCGCTGGCCTCGCCGGGGGTGGCCAGGTCGGCCTGGCGCAGGGTGCGGGCGGCCCATTCGACCTCCACGCGCGGGCGCGGGGCCGCCTGGGCGGGCGCTGCGGCGGGTGCTGACCCCGTGCTGCCGGTGCCCGGGTCGTCCAGCACCGCCACGGCGCTCGGCCCGCTCGTGCCGGGGTCGTCCAGCACGGTGGGGCCGGCACCGGGGTCGTCCAGCACGGCGGGGGCGCCGCCCGCGGCCACGTCGCGCGCGGCGCGCGGGTGGGCCTCCATGATGTCGGCGTCGCGGCGCTGGCGGATCACGCTGCGCAGCCGGGCATAGCCGTCCAGGCTGTCGGCGCGCAGCACATCCAGCGTGTCCAGGTTCTCGGCGCGCAGGTCCACGCCGCCCAGCGCCCCGCGCGTGATGTTCAGCGTGCGCAGCGTATAGGCCGACAGATACGGGCCGAGCGCGAGCTGCAGCGGGTTGCCGAAGCTCTCGATGCCGTCGCCCACGGCATCGCGCACATTGCTCGGCCCCAGGATGGGCAACATCAGATAGGGGCCGCCCGGCATGCCGTAGCGCGCCATGGTCTGCCCGAAATCGCCGGTCTGGCGGCGCAGTCCCTGGTCGGCCGCCACATCGAACAGCCCGAGCCCGCCGAGCGTGGTGTTCAGCGCGAAGCGGCCCATGGTGGTGCCCGCGGCATCGAAGCGCAGCTGCAGCAGGTTGTTCGCGAAGATCAGCGGCTCACCCAGGTTCTGCAGGAAGGTCCGCACCCGCGTGCGCCCGTATTCCGGCACCACGGCACGATAGGTCTCGGCCACCGGGCGGAAGACGCTCTCGTCCAGCTCGTAGTTCACGTCGTACAGGTGGCGGTTCACCCGCTCGAACGGGTCGCCGGCGTCGTTCGCTCCGGCATACATCGAGGCGGCGGTCGGCACCTCCACCCCGCCGCGCGCCACTTGCGTGGACCCGCAGGCAGCGAGCAGAAGCAGCATCGGCACGGAGAGATGGGCGCGCATGGAACCGCTTTATAGGATGGATCGGCGATGCTGACAGCGGTTGCCGCATTCTTCGCGCTGCTGGGCATCGCGGCGGCGGTTCAGGGCATGCTGGCGGCGCGCGCCGTTTCGCGCCTGGCCGCCGCGCAGCCGCCCGGGGGCGCGCCCGAGGGGCCGATGCTGGCCGCCTCCATCCTCAAGCCGCTCTATGGCGCGGAGCCGGGGCTGGACGCCAATATCGCGAGCCACCTGGACCAGGCCCACACCGCCCCGCATGAGCTGCTGATGGCCGTGGCCGACCCTGGCGATGCCGCCGTGCCGGTCGCCGCGCGCTTCTGCCCGCCGGCCCGGCTGCACCAGGGCGGTGCCGTGCTGGGGGCGAATCGCAAGGTGTCGCAGCTGGTGCACCTGGCGCGAGAGGCCGCACACCCCGTGCTGGCGGTGGTGGACGCGGATATGCGGGTCTCTGCGCGATGGCTGACGGCCGTGACGGCGCCGCTGGCCGATCCCTCCGTGGGCCTCGTCACCTGCCTGTACCGGGGCGTGCCGGCGGATGGGGGCTTCTTCTCCCGCCTGACCGCGCTGCAGGTGGACTGGCACTTCCTGCCGAGCGCCGCCTTGGGGGAATCGCTCGGCCAGGCCCATGGCTGCTACGGCGCCACCATGGCCCTGCGCGCCGAGACGCTGGAGCGACTGGGCGGATTCGAGGCCTTCCTGGACCTGCTGGCCGACGACCACGCGCTGGGCGTGGCGGTGCGCGGGCTGGGGCTCAAGGTCGTGCTGGCCGACGAGCTTCCCGCCCATGTGATGCATGAGGCCGCCCTGCCCGGCCTGTGGCGGCATGAGCTGCGCTGGGCGCGCACGGTCAGGCTGCTCAACCCCTGGGGCTATCTGGGCCTCGGCCTGACCCACCCCCTGCCCTGGGCGCTGCTGGCCCTGGTCCTGGCGCCGGAAAACCCCTGGATCGCCGGGGCTTTTGGGCTGTCGCTGGCCATGCGCCTCTCGGCCACGGCCTGGATCGACCGGGCCCTGGGGCTGGCGCCCCGCCCCGCCTGGGTGCCGCTGCGCGATGCGCTTTCCTTCGCGGTCTGGCTGGCGGGGCTGTGGCCCGGCCGGGTGGCCTGGGGCAGCGAACGCTTCCGTATCGGCGCGGATGGTCGTATGAAGCCGGGTTGAAGGACATGGCGAAGAAGCCACTTGAGCTTCCTGGCGGCTTCGCCCAAACCCTCCCGGACTTGCTGAAGGTATCTTAGCGGATGATGCGCACCCTCTTTCTCCAGGCCCCCACCTTTGACGGGTTCGACGGCGGCGCCGGCGCCCGTTACCAGGCCCGGCGGGAGATCAAGAGCTTCTGGTTCCCGACCTGGCTGGCCCAGCCCGCGGCCCTCGTGCCCGGCAGCAAGCTGATCGACGCGCCGCCGCACGGCATCACCATGGGGGACATCCTGCCGCAGGCGAATGATTTCGACCTGTGCGTGATGCACACCTCCACCCCCTCCTTCGCGTCGGACGTGAAGGTGGCGGAGATGCTGAAGCAGGCTAATCCGAACCTGAAGATCGGCCTGATCGGCGCCAAGGTGGCCGTGCAGCCCGATGAATCGCTGCGCGATGCCCCGGTGATCGACTGGGTGGCCCGCAACGACTTCGACTTC
The DNA here is from genome assembly GCF_004005855.1 of Rhodovarius crocodyli. Classification (GTDB taxonomy): domain Bacteria; phylum Pseudomonadota; class Alphaproteobacteria; order Acetobacterales; family Acetobacteraceae; genus Rhodovarius; species Rhodovarius crocodyli. The sequence goes on along the minus strand of NZ_SACL01000002.1, from coordinate 639,480 downwards.
ACCATCAAGGACGTGGCCGAGGGGCTGGATTGGGCGACCATCAAGGGCCTGTCCTACCGCACCGCCGATGGCCTGATCGTGCACAACGACGACCGCGAAGTGCTGGAGGACATGGACAGCCTTCCCTTCGTGTCCGAGGTCTACAAGCGCGACCTGGACTGGAAGAAGTACTTCATCGGCTACCTGAAGCACCCCTACGTCAGCTTCTACACCGGCCGCGGCTGCAAGAGCCGCTGCACCTTCTGCCTGTGGCCGCAGACGGTGGGCGGGCATCGCTACCGCACGCGCTCGGTGGAACATGTGATCGCCGAGGTGAAGTACATCCTGGCGAACTTCCCCGAGATGCAGGAGCTGTTCTTCGACGACGACACCTTCACCGATGACCTGCCGCGCGCGGAAGCCATCGCGAAGGAGCTGGGCAAGCTGGGCGTCACCTGGTCCTGCAACGCCAAGGCGAACGTTCCCTACGCGAGCCTGAAGGTGATGCGCGAGAACGGGTTGCGCCTGCTGCTGGTCGGCTACGAGAGCGGCAACCAGCAGATCCTGCACAACATCAAGAAGGGCATGCGCGTCGAAGTCGCGCGGCAGTTCACCAAGGACTGCCACGAGCTCGGCATCGCCATCCACGGCACCTTCATCGTGGGCCTGCCCGGCGAGACGCGCGAGACCATCCAGGAAACGATCAAGTTCGCGATCGAGACCAACCCGCACACCATCCAGGTCAGCCTGGCCGCGCCCTATCCCGGCACCTACCTGTGGAACCAGGCGGAGAAGGAAGGCTGGCTGGACACGGCCCACACCGAATACGTGGACGCGCACGGCGTGCAGATCGCGCCGCTGCACTACCCGCACCTCTCGCATGAGGAAATCTTCAAGGCGGTCGAGGAATTCTACCGGAAGTTCTACTTCCGCGTGCCCAAGATCGCCTCGATCTGCGGTGAGATGGTGCGCGACCGGCAGATGCTGGTGCGCCGCCTGCGTGAGGGCGTGGAGTTCTTCCGCTTCCTCAAGGAGCGCAAGACGGCCGCCAAGGCGGCCTGATTTTTGATGCCTCAGGCGCCGGCGCCGCCATCCGGCGGCTTGGCTTGCGCGCCGCGCCGGTGGCGCCTGGCCTGAGGTCAGTCTGGGCGCGGTCGCGCTTTGCGCTCCCGGCCCGATGCAGCGCATCGGGCCGTTTTTGTTGGGGGGTGGGATGCGCCGCTTCATCGTCAACGCGGATGACCTCGGCCTCGATGCCTCGGTGAACGAGGCCATCGAGCAGGCGCATAATGACGGGGTGCTGTCGGCGGCTTCGCTGATGGTGGGCAGCCCGGGGCATGATGAGGCGGTGCGTCTGGCCCGCCGCAACCCGTATCTGGCCGTGGGGCTGCATGTGGTGCTGACCGACGGTGTGCCGGTGCTGCCGCCCGCGCAGATCCCCTCCCTGACCCAACCCAATGGCCGCTTCCGGGACGACATGGCGCGGATGGGGCTTACCCTGGCGCTTTCAGGGGCGGCGCGCGGCGAACTGCGCGCCGAGGTCGCGGCCCAGATGGCGCGCTTCCGCGACACCGGCCTCACGCCCGATCACATCAACAGCCACAAGCACTATCACCTGCACCCCGCCATCGCGGCCGTGCTGATGGAAGTGGCCGTCGCCGAGGGCATCCCCTGCATCCGCCTGCCGGATGAGGAACCCGCGACCGTGGGCGGCCGCGTGCACTGGTCCAACGGCATCACCCATGCCTGGTGCGAGCGCCTGCGCCGCCGCGCCACCCGCCTGGGCCTTGCGGCCGCCGACCGGGTGGTGGGGCTGCACTGGTCCGGCGCCTTCACCGCCGAGCGCCTGCTGTCCGCCCTGCCCCGCATCAAGGGTGGCGTGACGGAGCTGTATTTCCACCCCGCCACCCGCGACGATGTGCCGGGCGGCGCGCCCGGCTACCGCTATCGCGCGGAGCTCGCCGCCCTGACCGACCCGCGCGTGATCGCCGCCATGGCGGGCACCCCGCGCGGCGGCTACCGGGCCATGCTGGGCGCATGAACCGGATCGGCCTGATCGCGGCGGTCGCGGGCCTCGGCTTCGCCGTCTGGGTGGTGTGGCAACAGGATTGGGCGGAGGTCTCTGCCCTGCTGGCCGGCGCCGGCGCCTCGCTGTTCCTCGTCGCCTTCGCCCATGTGCTGCCCATGGCGGTGAATGCCCAGGCCTGGGCCATGCTGATCCCTGGCGCCAAGCGCCCCTCCCTGCCCGGCATGACGCTGCAGGTCTGGATACGCGAGAGCATCAACGGCCTGCTGCCCGTGGGCCGTATCGGCGGCGAGGTGGTCTGCTTCCGGCTGCTGCGCCGCTGGGGCGTGCGCGGCCCGGCGGCGGCCGGCAGCATGATGGCCGACCTGGCACTGTCGATGATCTCGCAGATGCTGTTCTCCCTGCTGGGGCTGGCACTGCTGTCGGCCGGGGGCGCGGTGGTCGGCTGGCTCACCATCCTGCTCGGCACGCTGGCCGGGCTGTTGCTGGCCGGCGCGACCATCATGGCGATGCGCGCCAACTGGCTCAGCCGTGCCATCGACGTGCTGAACGGCCTGGCCAAGGACAGGTTGGCGGGGCTGGCCGCGGGCACGCGCCGGCTGGATACCTACATGCGCCGCCTGTGGCGCCGGCCGCGCGCGGCCGTGCTGTGCACCGTCTGGCAATTCGCGGCCTGGGTGGTGGGCGCGGTGGAGATCTGGGTGGCGGGCTGGGCGCTCGGCCTGCCGATCAGCTGGGCGGACGCCCTGATGATCGAGGCGCTGATCCAGGCACTGTCCTCGGCGGCCTTCCTGGTGCCGGGGGCGCTGGGCATCCAGGAAGCCGGCTTCGTCGGCCTGGCGGTGCTGGCGGGCCTGCCGCCGGCGGCGGGGGCGGCGCTGGGGCTGGCGCGGCGGTTCCGGGATGTGGTGGTGTTTTTGCCGGGGCTGGCGGCCTGGGCGTGGATGGAGAGAAGCGGGAAATAAACGATGTTCTTTTTTATAAAAAAGAACCAAAAAATTTTTGGCAGCTAAAAAGTTGCGCCGGGCAGGAGGTTCATTCCCCGCCCGGCGCCGAACAGTCAAAAGTCTTTTTGCTTCTTTTTCTACAGAAAAAGAAGATCAGGCCAGCTCAAGCCGCCGCGCATCAACCTGCTGCTTCATGCTCTTCTGCAGCTTCTCGAAGGCGCGCACCTCAATCTGGCGCACGCGCTCGCGGCTGATGTTGTACTGCTGCGAGAGCTCCTCCAGCGTCGTCGGCTCGTCCTTCAGGCGGCGTTCGATCAGGATGTGACGCTCACGCTCGTTCAACGTCTTCAGCGCGGTGGCCAGCAGGGCCTTGCGGCTCGACATGTCCTCGCGCTCGGCCAGCTCCTCCTCCTGGCTCTCGCTGTCGTCCACCAGCCAGTCCTGCCACTCACCCTCGCTGTCGGCGCGGATGGGGGCGTTCAGGCTGTTGTCCGGCGCCGAGAGGCGGCGGTTCATGCTGATCACGTCGGCCTCGGGCACCTGCAGCGTGGTGGCGATCTTCTCGACCACCTCCGGCTGCAGATCGCCTTCCTCCAGCGCGGCCATCTGGCCCTTCAGGCGGCGCAGGTTGAAGAACAGCTTCTTCTGCGCGGCCGTCGTGCCCATCTTCACCAGCGACCAGCTGTGAAGGATGTATTCTTGAATGGCGGCGCGGATCCACCACATGGCGTAGGTGGCCAGACGGAAGCCGCGGTCCGGATCGAACCGCTTCACCGCCTGCATCATGCCGACATTGCCTTCGCTGATGAGCTCACCGACCGGCAGTCCATAACCGCGGTAGCCCATGGCGATCTTGGCGACGAGACGCAGGTGCGAGGTAACGAGGCGGTGAGCCGCGTTTTCGTCGCCCTTGTCGCGCCAGTCATGCGCAAGCTGGAGTTCCTCCTCCGGCTTGAGCATCGGGAACTTGCGGATGTCCTGAAGATAGCGCGACAGGTTGCCTTCAGGGGCCATCGGAATAGCGAGGGAAGCCATAGTCGACCTTCCTTCCTTGGTTGCCGGGCATCCTCCCCGTGACGGCGGATGATGCATCGGCGGTCTCAGCGCTGCCTTCCCCGGGCCCACCCGGCCGCCTGCCACTGTCACGGAGTGACGAGGTACTGGCCTTGGGTTCCATGCGGCACCCGGGTCTGGTTGCCGTGATGTTCTAATACCGCAATGCGGCGTCGGTTGCAACCAAAACCGACCGGAAAGGTCTTATTACGCTTGGATACCGTCCAGTAACATTTGCAGGTCTTCCGGGAGTTTCGCGCTGAAGGCCAGCGCCTCCCCCGAGACCGGATGACGGAATCCAAGCGTGGCGGCATGGAGCGCCTGACGGGGAAAGGACAACAGCGTGTCCTTCGTCGTCTTGGATAACGCGCTCGCGGCGGAAGGGATGCGTCGCAAATAAACGGGGTCGCCCACCAGCGGATGCCCGATATGGGAAAGATGGACCCGGATCTGATGTGTGCGCCCGGTCGCCAGCTTCAAGCGCAGCAGGGCGGCGCCGGTGCCGAAGGCGCGCTCGGTCCAGTAATGCGTCAGCGCGTGCTTGCCGCCCTTGGTCACCACGGTCATGCGCTTGCGGTCGGTGGGGTGGCGGCCGATCGCGCCCTCGATGTCGCCCTCGGCCGGGCTCGGCAGGCCCCAGCACAGGGCCAGGTACTCGCGTGAGAGGTCACGCGTGGCGAAGGCTTCCGACAGCGCGTGGTGCGCGCGCTCGGTCTTGGCCACGACCATGACGCCGGAGGTGTCCTTGTCCAGCCGGTGGACGATGCCGGGGCGCGCCTCGCCACCGATTCCCTCCAGTTCCTCCCCCGCATGGGCCAGCAGCGCGTTCACCAGCGTGCCGTCCGCATTGCCCGGCGCCGGGTGCACCACTAGGCCCGCCGGCTTGTTGATGACGATCAGGTGCCGGTCCTCGAACAGGATCTCCAGCGGGATGTCCTGCGCGATGGGCTTGGCGGGAATCGGCGGCGGCACCTTCAGCCGGTAATGGCTGCCGGGGCGCACGGGCTCCGCGGGCTCGGTCAGCGGCTGCCCGTCGCGCGTGGCCCACCCCGTCTCCATCAGCGACTTGACGCGGGAGCGCGACAAAGAACCTATGGCATCCGCGAGGAAACGGTCCGCGCGCTGCCCGGCATGTTCCGGCTGGGCCTGGATGTCATGAATGGTGGGGGTTTCGGCCAATGCGGGCGCTCTATGGTCTGGTGGTGGTGATGGGCGTGCTGCTGGTGGGTGGCACCGTGACGCTGGTGGTGCTGCTGGCGAAGCGGATGGGTGGCGCCGCGCCCACCGCTGATGTGACAGCGGAAATCCCCGCGGGCAACCGCATCATGGGCATGGCGGGCGTCGAAGGCCGGCTGGCCCTGTGGATCGACGGGCCGGAGGGCAGCCGCGTGCTGCTGATCGACCCCGCCACCGGCCGCCGCGCGGGTGAGATCCGGGCCGGCGCCGTGCCCACGCGCTGATGGCGCACCGCAAGCCGCACCTGCCCGAAAAGCCCTGTGCCGCTTGCGGAAGGCCCTTTGCCTGGCGCCGCAAATGGGCGCGGGACTGGGAGAATGTGCGCCATTGCTCCGATGCCTGCCGCCGGGGCGTGGGCGCGGGCTCGGGGCATCGCGAAAGAAATGCCGCTCGATTGCAGGAAGATGGCACCCCCCCGCTTGCGCATCCGAACAGCCCGGACTAATACCCGGCTCGCGCTGGCCCCTTCGTCTAGCGGTCTAGGACGGAGCCCTCTCACGGCTCAAACACGGGTTCGAGTCCCGTAGGGGTCACCACTCTCTCATCCAAACCGTTGAAGTCGCTGCAAAGCCTTCCAGGTTTGGAAGTGAGGTTTGGAAAGGGCGTTCACTTTTCACCCTGCCGCGTCATTACCCGCACCTTCTCCATGCCCTGCTCTGCCAGCCTCGCGCGGTTCACGTCGTCGCAATACTTCTGCGCCTCGGCCAGGGTTCGATGGCCCAGCACGGCCATGATCATATGCGCGCTGCCCTCGGCCTCGGCCAAGCGCCGGCCGCAAGCCTTGCGCAGACCATGTGGCGCCAGCCCCGCTTCCAGCCCGGCCTGGGCGCACCAGTCACGAAAGGTGTTGTAGAAGCCGTTCGCGCTACGCGGCCGCCCGTTCACCTCCAGGAACGTCATCTGAGTGGCGGGCAGCAGGGCTAGCTCTCGCTGTAGGTCCGGCAGAATCGGCACATTCACCCACTCACCGGTCTTCGACTGGCGCAGCCCGATCTTGCTACCGCCTTCCCGCAAATGCTGGCGGCCGATTGTCACGGTGTCGCCGCGCCGCTGACCCACATTAAGCAGTAGCTCGAGCGCCAGCCTGGCGGTCGTACCGCTCGGGTGCCGGGCCCGGTACTGCTCAATGTGTCCCTCATCCCACGGTCGGAAGCCGGTCGCCTGATGCTTCTTTCGCGTCACGCCCTCGGTGGGGTCTTCATCGAGCAGCTCCAGGTCATCCATGGCATGCTTCACCATCAGCTTCAGCATGCGCAGGCGCCGGTTGTATGCCGTTAGGCGACCGGACTTTTCCTCCAGCAGCTTCTTCGTGCCCTGCTTGTCTAGGAGCGCAAATGGTTTGCCACCATGGTCCCGTCGCAGATCCTCGATGACGCGGCGGTATTGAACCTGGGTGCTGGCACGCAGGCCCTTAAACAGGTCGCATTGGTAGAAGCTGATGGCGACCGCATCGAGGCTTCCGGCTTGCACCTTACCTTCGCCGGGCTTCTTGGCCGATGCGGTGCGCACGCCATTGAGATAGGCGTCCATGAACTCCGGGCTGCCGGGCTCCCCAGGCAGCGCCACTGGCTTGCATCCAGGCACTCGCAAATAGTGTCGCGTCTTGCCATGGCGATCTTTGAACCGGCTGATGTGCTTCAGCCGAACGGGCACTGGGCTCATGGCTGCGGTCAATGCCAGGGGTTCTTGAAGTCCGACTTTGGCTTGATGCCTGCTTTGAGGTCTAGCCAGTTGTCGAGATCAGTCCGGCGAAATGCTTTTACGCGCTTGCCCACCGTAATCTCGCGCAGCTCCGGTGCGATCGTCGTCAGGAAGGTGGTCTTGCTCACGTCCAGATAGCGGGCGGCCGTTTCAGCGCGCATGAGGGCTGGCCAGGGGTGGGTGGAGCCGTCAGGCATTGCCGTTCCCCAGATCCAACTCTGCGATGGCCAGCGTAGCGCGGGCCCGCTGTTGAGTGCCGGCGCGGCGCGTGGGGGCGTCATAAGTGTTGTGGCAGCGCTGGCACATAGCGCGCAGGTTGCTTTCGTCACAATGTTCCGGCGTGTGGTCCAGGTGGGCCACGGTCAGTACCACCTTGCTGCCGGTGATAGGGTGAGGCTGGCCATGCACGGCGAGGCAACGCTCGCCGTGCTGGTCGGTATGTTCGCAGCGCCAGGCCGCGCGATCGCGCCGGATGCGCAGGCTGATGGCCGGCCATTCGCCTGGATAACGCTTCCGATTCTCGGCGCGTATCGGCATCGTCACATCCCCAGCGCGCGGCGGTACAGGTCCAGCAGGGTTTCCTGCTCCTCCACCTCGGCGGGCTCTTTCTTGCGGATGGAGATGATCTGGCGGATCACCTTGGGCTCGAAGCCGGCGCCCTTGGCTTCGGCGTAGATGTCACCGATGTCGCTGGCGAGCGCCTTGCGCTCCTCCTCCAGGCGCTCGATGCGCTCCACGATGCTGCGCAGGCGGTCGGTGGCGATGCCGCCCACATCGGAATTGGTCTCGGGTTCGGGCATGGGTGGGCTCCGGGTTCGGGTGGGGCCGCGGGCGCGGCTAATAGGTGTCGACCAGCGAGGCCGCGACGGCGCGGCCCAGCTCGGTCAGCTGGAAGTAGGTGTGGGGGTCGCCGCCGCTGAAGCGCGCGGGAACCTCCCGACCGCGCCGGAAGAACCCCGTCTCTGTCAGGGCAAGCAGGTCGGGGTCATCGGACGTAGTGAAGTAGTGGTTGCGATAGCCGGCCTGCGGGCCGGTGCCGCCATAGGCGTGCGTGACGATGTGCAGGTGCTCGATGCTCAGCGTGTCAGCCAGCGGATGGGGCTGTGGCAGCAGCACGTCGACGTGGGGCGCGCGACGGATGGCGAGGATGTGCTTGGCGGCGCGCAGCCAGTCGCAGTCCCAGGCATCGCGAATGTCCGCGATCACCTTGGAGCGTGCTTTCGCACGGGTGGGCGCGAAATAGATGCCATCGGGACCGTCGATGCGCTGGACGTGCACGGCCCAGGCCTTGCGGCGGCGCGGTGCCTCGGGGGTGGGCGTGGCGCCGGCCGGCGCCTGCGGCCGCTGCTGGACAGCCGGCTGCATGGTGGTGCTCACGGGGTGGGCTCCGTGGTTGGGGTTGTGGTGGTTGGCGTGGCGTCGATGTTGTGGCGCTCGACGCGGAAGGTGACGGCCGCGACCCAGGGGTCGGCGGCCCAGGCGTCGGGACCGTGAAGGTCTCTCCATAGCCTGCCGAAACAGCCCCGAGCGGTGTGATGCGCCAGGCCGAAGTGCTGCTCGCCCTGGGCAGTAACCCACCGTCCGGATCGGAGCTGCAAGCCGCCCTCGGCTCGCACATCCTCTTCGCTGATGTCCTGAAGCCGCTGCGCCCGCACCGCCTCGACGTGCAGCGTCAGGCGGCTGGCCCAGCGTGGCATGTGGATGGAGGGGCGCCACCGAAGGTGGCCCGGGCACACCGCATCCGCGCGGTAGTAAGCATGGACCCGCAGATCAGGGCAGGCGTGAATGTCATCCTCGTTATCGCCGACGCGCGCGTAGTTCTCCCGCACCCACAGCCGGTCGCCGGGGGCGTAGCCCACCAGATCGGCGTTCCCGGCCTTCGATAGGAAGGAAGGACCGAAGACCGCCAGCGCGTCCAGCGCCGCCGGCTTCTTGATGACCCGCCGCGTCTGCGTCTTCCTGCCGTCCAGCAGGGCGCGCACCATCGGCGCGGAGAAGATGATGGGGCGGTCGGTCATCGCCTCCCCTCACGCCGCTGCCGCGGGCGCGTCGGGGAACTCCTGCGGGCACAGGCTTTCGCCCGGCTGCAGCACGGCCAGGGCGCCGGCCAGGGTCAGGCGGAACACCTCCGCCTGCGCGCCCTCGGCGTCCAGCAGCTCGGCCGCGCCGCGCGCTACCAGGCCATGCCAGGTGTTGAGCATCGCGGGCGCATCGGGCGCCACGGCGAAGCGGTTGCGGGTGGTGGTGTTGCCCGGGGCGGGCAGGCCCAGGGCCTCGCGCCCCAGCGTGCGCTGGTAGTGGGTCAGGTTGAGCATGGGATGCTCCTGCGGATCGGGGTGGCGGGGGTCAGGCCAGCAGGGCCAGCAGCGCCAGGCAGGCGCCGATGCGGGTCACGCGGCGGATCAGGCGGCGCCGGCGGCGGCGACGCATGGCGCGGGCGTGGTGGCTGGGGCTCCAGCTGAGGCCGAACAGGTGGGTGCAGCCGCTACGCATGGGGCTGGGCCTCCGTGCGGAGCGCCGCCAGCAGGCGCATGCAGTGCTTGGCCTGGTGCAGGGCGTCGGCCAGGGCGGTGTGGCGCTCGCCCTCGAAGGGCGGCTCCTCGATGTGCGGGAACAACGCGCGCAGGGTGCGGTAACAGCGGTCCTGCTTGTAGGACCAGGGCGCCGAGCCTTTCACGGCACGGCAGGCATCGCGCAGCACCACGTTGTCGAAGGCGGCACCGTTGCCCCAAACGGCCGTTACCTCCCCGGGCCAGAAGAAGTGCAGCCAGTCCACGAAATCCGAAAGGGCTTCCGGCAGGATCATGCCGCCCTCATCCCACTGGGCGCGCACGGCGTCCGGCTGATGCATCCACCAGGCCAGCGTCTCCATTTCCAGATGCCGGTCGTAATGGTGCGCGCTGGACGGCCGGATGCGGGCCTCGAAGGTGGTCAGCACCTCCATCCGCTCCGGGTCGAACGCCACGGCGCCGATGGCGATGATGGCGGCGTTCGGCCGGGTGCTGAGGGTTTCCAGGTCGAGCATGACGTGCATCACGCAGCCCTCCGCCCCAGCGGGTGGCGCCGGCGGAACGCCTGAACCTCCGCGGTGGCCGCCAGCAGGATGGTGCCCTCGGCCTGCAGCAGCTCCGGCGTGCAGTGAGACAGCGGCAGGGCATCGCTGACGTGGCTGGCGGCGCCGCGCAGCGCGTGCAGGCTGGACCGCAGCCGGGACAGCTCCACGGCGCTGGGCTGGTGGCCTGCGTAATCCGTGCTCACCTCGCTGCGGATCTTGTCGATCGCCTCATACGCGCGGGTCATGCGGCGGCATCCGGCAGGCGCAGGGCGTCGGCGGCGATGCCGGCGGCATCGGCCAGGGCGGCGCGCATGCTGGGCGTGCGCTGATCCTCCGGGATGGTGCGCGTCACCTCCAGCACCAGCAGCGCCAGCTGGCGGGTGGTGATGCGGGCGTCCAGGGCCAGCAGGCCCGGATAGGCGTTCTGCTGCGGCTCCCCGCGGTCCAGCTCTGCCAGCGCGCCATCCACGGCCGAGAGCAGGTTCGCTTCAGGCCGGTGGCAAAGGGCCTTCCGCGCCTCAATCGTCATGCGCAGCAGCGCGTAGCGCCCGGCGGTGATGGTGGCGTGCAGGGCGGCGGGATCGCGGCGGGGCGCCGGGGGCGCGTCGGCGGCGACGTGGCCGCTATGGGCCTGGGGCCGATCGGGCCAGGGCGCGATGCGCGCGGTGGGCGCGGGGGTGTCGAGCATGGCGGTCACTCCCCCTGCTCGGTGAGGATCGCCAGGAAGTAGGGCGCGGCCGCATCGCCATAGGTCTCAGGCGTGCCCTTCAGCAGGTGCACGGCCTCGCTCTCGAACCACTCCGGGTTCTCGCGATAGCGACGGTCCCACTCGGTAAAGGCGCGGGCGAAGCGGGCGAGATCGGGATCGTTCGCCTTGGGCTCGGCCGTCGTGGCGGGGGTGATGGGTTTGGACATGGATGCCTCCAAGCCACCCGGGTGGGCGGCTCCCTATTGTCTGCATCACATGCATACTTTCTGGCAAGTGGATTATTGCACCAAATGCATATTGCGCGCCCAGCACGAGTCGCGTTACGTCTCGTGTTCCCTTCTTGTTCTCATAAGGAGTTGCATGAGATGCGGATAGGTGTGACGCGAGACTCTCGTCCATTTGCGCCGGTGCCGGATGCTGGAAAGGCGGGAGCGCTTAAGGCGGCAACCGTCATCGCGCAGCGCGCCATGAAAGGTGAGCCCGCCTCCCGGATTGCGCAGGCAACACGGGCCCTGATTGGAGCGTGGGAGGTGGAGGATCACCTGTCCAAGGGCGACCTTCGCCGAAGGCTGGAGGTGTGGCAGCGGGAGTTGGATGACGCGCTACTGGCAGCTGAAGAGTATGTTTTCAACGCCGAGGGTGTTGAGGCAAAGCGCCAGGCGGAGTGCCAGGCACTGGCCGTAAGGGCGATGTCCGAGGCTGTGAGCGCGCAGCTCGAAAAGATGCGCCACTTGATCTAGCCGCGAGTCCTGGCGCGCTTCACCCACTCCACTGGCGACGCCCATTCGAGCCTCAGATCCTCGCTTTCCTCTTGGGTGTCGTAGCTGAAAAGGCGGTAATGGCCCTTGAGAAAGCCGCGAAGCACGCGCTTAACGAGAATGCGCCCGTCGGAGACTTTGACCATGCAATCTTCGCCGATGACATCCTCGTCTACGCGCGTGCGCCGATCGAAGAACAAGATATCCCTCGGCCGATAGACTGGCAGCATCGACCTGCCCACCACCTCGGCGGCGATGGGGTCATTTAAGCCCGGCGGGCCATCCAGCCATATGGTTTCCTCATCCAGGGGAATGACCTCGGCGCCAGCGCCAACATTCCCGTAGAGCCGAACGGGCTCTGGGAAGCTCGACAGCAGCTGCTCGGGTGACGGGGCGCCAAGAATCCTCGCCATGTCCGTGACTGGCTTCTGGAAAAACTCCTGGCTGCCGGTCTCGTACCTCCAGATCGTCGTCTTATCGACGCCGATATGGTCGGCCAGATCCTGCTGCGTCATGCCAGCCGCTTTCCGCAATGCCTTGATGCGATTGGCCATGCCTGAATTTAGGCATGTGATGCATACCTGCGTGAGTGCATCAGATGCAGAAATTGGCTTCCGTGAATGTTGCATCTGATGCATACTTTTGTTCATGCGGCTCTCACAGTGGCTCTCTGACCGGAAGATGACGGATGCGCAGTTCGCGGAGCTGGTCGGGAAAGACCAGACCACGATCAACCGCACGCGGCGTGGCGTGACGATGCCCAACCCCGGCTTCGTGGCCAGGATTGTGGAGGCTACGGCAGGTGAAGTTCAGCCCGCTGATCTCTACGCAGCCTACTCCGCAGCCCAGCCTTCCAGGGTCCCGAGGCAGTGCCCGGAGGTGAGCGCCTGATGTCACTGGCTGCTCCTCCTCATCTCGGCGCGACCGAGTCGCGTAAGCGCGCTGGTGCACTCCGCTGCACGCGCCTCCGCGTCGAGTGCGCGGCCCATGGTCGCCTCCTGACGAGCGAATACGTAGCCGGCGACATACGTCTGTTGCTCTGTGGGCATCTGCCTCAGCTGCTCGCTCAGGCGACGCAGCAGCGCATTGGCGCCATCAAGGTCGGGCTGGAGCCGGCAAAACTGTCGAACCTCGGCGGCGGAGGCAAAGCTCTGCGCGAGTTGGATCGATTCTCGGGTTCCGCCGACAGGGAGCAACGCTTCCTGCCCCTGCGCCGCCCCCGCCAGCAGCATCCCCGCCGCCGCCAGCATCGCGAGGTGTCGTGATGTCATCTCAAATACCCTCACGCCTGGCCGGCATTGTGCGAATCCACGATCTTCGCGGCCACGAAGGCGGCGTACTCCATGCGCCCCTTGGCATCGAGCTGCAGGTTCCTCTCCCGGCAGAAGCGGGGGAATTTGTCTATGTCGAGGTAAACACGCACCGCGGCGATGCCTTTGCGACGCAAGTCCTCCTCGTGCTTCAGCGCGCTGTATTTGAACTTGTCGAAGGTGGCGGGCAGCACATGGGCATCGCTCATCATGGCCCGGACAGCGAGGTAGCTGTCGGCGTCGTACCAGGACACGGCAACGGCTCCCGCACCTTTGAAGGGGCTGCTCATTCATCTCTCCCTGATCAGTCTTCCGCCCCCAGGCTGAAGGATGTCGGCACACATCCGCAAGCCACTGTTGGGTTGAGCGCGCGGGAGCGCCGTTGGGCGCGCGGGATCGCACGCCTCTTTGCTCCTTTCTTTCGTGGCGGTGGCAATGTCTGACTGCACAATCGCGCCTGCCGACGACTTCGGCCTGTACCTGCGGGTGCTGCGCGCCTGCCAGGGCATGCTGCCCATCGCCCGGGAGGCGCTGCGCTGGATCAACGGCGGGGATGATGAGGTGGTGCGGTCGGTCCGCCTGGAATGCGTCGTGTGCGTGGCGCCCCGGGCCCTGCGTGATCAGGGCACCGCCGCCGGTCTGCTCCAGGCCGCTGCTCAAGCCGAGATCTGGGTGCTGGCGAAGGGTTGCCCCCCTTCGCCAGCCAGGAACCAGAAAATAGCGAACAACACTCTCCATGCCCCGAACAGTATCCGGAGAGCATGAGATGAGCCTCACGATATGCACGGACGTGTCCAAAATAGGCAGCGGCGTGTCAAACCGGCTGGACAAAGCGGCCGCGCGGATCGCCCGAGAAATGCAGGAAATCAGCAGGTTATTCGTGCTGTTTCACGGCTCTCGCGCGCGCGGCCTCATTCATTTTGCTGATGCGCTGGGTGTGACCGAAAGGCGCGCCCGCAGCCTCTATGAGGGCACCGCCGGCCGCATCGATGCGGCCGAGCACGCGGTGGCCCTGGTCGCCCGAAACGAACTCCGCCGGACCCGCGCGCACAAGCTGCGGGCCGAGCTGGAAGAACTGGAGAATTCCCCCCATGCGGAAACTGCTGCGCGGGCTCGGCCGGGCGCTGTCCTGGCTGGGCAATAAGCTGCTGGACGCCGGCAACTGGTGCTTCCGCAAGGCCGCGCGGCTGAAGGCGCGCTGGCCATGAGCTGGACGCCCGAACGCATCGACCAGCTGAAGGCGCTGTGGGCCAACCCGGCCAACAGCGGCAGCACCATCGCGTCCATCCTGCGCGTGTCGAAGAACGCCGTGCTGGGCAAGGCGCATCGCCTCGGCCTGCCGTCCCGCCCCAGCCCCATCAAGGCAGATGCCCAGCCGCGCGCGCCCATCCCGATGCGGCAGCCCAAAGTCACGCTGCCCCTCATGGCGATGGAGAGCGCCCCTGGCGTTGCCCCCACCACGCCGTTCCGCATGGTGGATGTCAGCTTCCCTCCGCCTCCGCCTTCTTCGCGGCACCGCTGCTGCTGGCCCCTGTGGCCCGACAAGGGCCCGACCACCCACCAGTATTGCGATGCCCCGGTGCTGATGCGGGGTGAGGCCGCCAGTAGCTATTGCCCGGACCATTACGCCCGGGCTTACACGCGCTGGGTGCCCTCCGCCGCTGTTCTCCAGCAGCGGCCGGGTGCGGCATGACGCCCGCCCCCGTCACTCCCGAGCAGCTGCGCGCTGCGATGGCGCGACACGCTGGTGGCACCGGATGGGCCATCATCGGCCGGGATCTGGGTTTGGCGCCGCATATCGCCCGCACCGCCGCTGAGCAGCAGGCTTGGCTGGATCAGCGCGCGGATCGCGCTGCCCGCCGGGCAGCCGATGCTGCGCCCGGCCATGACGACGCTACCCGCCGTCGCATCGAAAGCCAGGTCGCGCGTGGCGTCTCCCGCCGCGACGCGGAGGTCGAGGCCATGCAGTGGCATGATCGGAGGCGCTGGGGATGACGGATAATGAAGCTGCCGGTGCGTTCGGCCTTCTGCTCGCCGTCACGCTGTTCGCTGCCTGGCTCACTCACGTCATTGCCTGCATCAAGGCAGCCTCCTGGCTGTTCCTGATCGCTGGCGGAATCTGCGCGCCCGTCGCCGTGGTTCACGGTGTCGGCATCTGGTTCGGGGCGTGGCCATGACCGCCCTCCCTCTCCCCCTGTTCGATGACCCGGCCCAGCCGGCGCCATCCATCCAGCTTCCGGCAGGGCTGCCGGAAGGCTCGCGGCCCCGCGCCGCGGGCGTTTCCTCCCGGATCAACTCCCCCGGGGCCCCGCGCCCCGGGGCTTTTTCCGCCGAGGATATCGCAGCCCGCCTGCGCAGCCGCACCACGCAGCTGCTGGCCTCAGCCATCGATGGTGACCGCCAGGTGGCGTCCATCCTGCTGGCCGGCGGCCAGCTGGTCATCGATGATGTGCATGAGGTGGTAGGGCGCTGGCCCGGCATCAGCATCCTGCTGCGCCGCCAGTGCTGGGCCATGCACTGCCCGCCCCGCACTGTGGCCCGAATGTGCGGTGAGCCACTGTGACCATCCCGGCCGAGCAGCTGGATGCCATCAAGCGCGCCACCCGACTATCCAGCCTGGTGCAGGGCGAGGTGCGGTTGAAGCGCAACGGCGCCGGCCGCTGGTCGGGCTGCTGCCCGTTCCACCCGGACAAGAGCCCGTCCTTCAGCGTGGTGGACGATAAGGGGTTCTATCACTGCTTCGGGTGCGGCGCGCATGGCAGCGCGCTGGATTGGTTGATGCAGCGGCGCGGCCTCAGCTTCATGGAGGCCGTCGAGACCCTGGCGGCCGACGCCGGCATTGCCCTGCCGTCGCGCCGCGAACGCCCGGCCCCCGTGCCCCCCGCGCTCCGCCCGAAGCCTGCGGCGCCCCTGGCCGATGCCGAGCCCGATGATGGGGATCGCATCGAGGCGGCACGCCGGATCTGGATCGGGGCCGGCGACATTGCCCTGGATGGCCCGATCGCGGCCTATCTGCGGCGCCGCCATATCTGGCCGCTGCCGCCTGCTGCGCGCCAGGTGCTGCGCCAGGCCAGGCTGGAGCATCCGCACACGCGGTCGCGCCATTGGGCCATGGTGGCTCGCGTGGATGCTCCGGATGGCACGCCCTGCGCCGTGCATCGCATCTTCCTGACCGATGACGGCCGGAAACTGCCGGTCGAGCACCCCAAGCTGGCCAAGGGTCGGCTCAAGGCCTCCACCATCCGGCTGGCGCCGGTCGGGCCGGAGATCGGCGTGGCGGAGGGCATCGAAACCGCCCTGGCCGCCGCGCAGCTCTCCGGCATCGGGGTGTGGGCCTGTATCTCCGCCACGGTGCTGGAGCAGTTCTCGCCGCCCTTCGATGTGGGCCGCGTGGTCATCTTCGCCGATCGGGACCAGCCCAAGCCGCGCTCGCCCGAGGGCCGCGGCCTCCAGGCTGCCCGCACCCTGCAGGAGCGGCTGAGGCCCCTGCATGTCGAAACCGAGATTCGGATGCCACATGCGCCCTTCGGCGACTATGCCGATGTGCTGGCGGCCATCCGCGAACAGGAGGCAGCACAATGACTGTGGTTCAGCTGCGAAAGGATTTCGACGGCCCGCCGCCCCCGCCCCCCGAGCCCCCCGAGCCCCCTGCGGATGAGGGGCCGGCTGGTGGCCCCATCACGGTGCTGGGGCAGCGAAGCGGCACCTTCTACTTCTTCGACTACATGGGCCAGTTCCGCGAGCTGACGGCCCACCAGATCGGCATCAAGCAGCACATCAACGCCCTGTTCGGCGATCGCGGCATCCAATGGCTGGTGGACCAGTTCCCCGCCTTCGACAAGCACGGTGACCCCACGGGCAGCTACAGCGTCGACGGCGCCAACCGCTGGATCATCCGCGAGGCTGGTTCGATGGTGTTCGATGGCTCCATGCCCAGCCGGGGCCTGGGCCTCTGGCGCGCTGGGGAAGCCGTGGTGGCCCATCTCGGCGACCGCATCTGCTGGGATGGCGAATGGCGCCACCCCGGCTTCCAAGCCGAGGGCGCGCTGTGGCCGGCCCGGCCGCCGCTGTTCGAGGTGCAGCCCCCCGCGCCCCCGGGTGACCTGGCGGAGCTGGAGGCGATGATGCGCCGATGGAACTGGGCGCATGACGGCTCGGCCGAGGTGATGTTCGGCCTTTGGTGCGCCGGCGTGCTGGGCGCGTCCATCCCCTGGCGCCCGCATGCCTTCATCGTGGGCGAGGCCTATTCCGGCAAGTCCACCTTGTTCGGGCTGCTGGCGGCGGCCAATCCCACGGCCCTGTTGGTCAATAGCTATACCGAGGCGGGCATCCGCCAATCCCTCAGCCAGCGCGCCTCCGCGGCGCTGATGGATGAGGCCGATGCGGATGAACAGGCGGAGGCCGAGAAGCTGCAGCGCGTGATCGGCTTCCTGCGCCTGACATCGGGCGGCCAGGGTGCCCAGGTCCTGCGCGGCAGCCCGGACGGCTCGGCGCAGCGCTTCGACGTGGTGTGCAGCGCCATCATGGGCGGCATCCTGCCGCCGAATTTCAAGCCGCAGGACGCCAGCCGCATCACGCGCCTGGACCTGCGGCGCAAGGCGGCAGACAGCAAGGGTCTGCCATCCGAGGTGCAGATCCGCGATCTGCGGTCACGGGCCCCGGCCTTCCTGTCTCGCGCGCTGCTGGTCGCGCCCCGCTTCATGGAGGTATTCCGGGTCTACCATGCCGCGCTGATCGAGCTGGATGGCAACGCGCCGCGCATGGCGGACCAGCTGGGCACCATCCTGGCCGCCAGGCACATCATGCTGAGCGACCGGCCGCCGGAGGCCGTGGGCGACGATCTCGACCTGGTGCGCTGGGCCATCCCGTCAGCCGAGGATCGGGAGAGCGAAGGCGGGCCAAGGCAGTGCCTGCACCACCTGCTGCATGCCCAGCTCGACCAGCAGAAGGGCGGCGAGCGGCCCGTGGTCTGGCGCACAGTCCTGGACGCGATCGCCGCCGATGCGGGGATCAGGGACGAAGCGAAGCGCAGCCTGCTGAACCATGGGATGCGCGTCGGCCCCTACCCGCTGAAGGATCAGGCTGGCGCGCCCGTGCTGTACGTCATGAACCAGCACCAGCAGCTGGCCCGCATGTTCGCAGGCACCAGATGGGCAGGCGAGAAATGGCGCGAGGATCTGGCGCGACTTCCCGGCGCTGTCGTGCCGCCGAACCCTATAAAGCTCTCGACGGGCAACAAGATCCGTGTCGTGGTGATTCCGCGCGCCCTGCTGCCCTATCCAGGGGACGGAGGGGACGGTGACCAAGATTAGCCGTCCCCTCTCATAGCGTTGATATTGCTCGGATAATCGACGCCAGGGGACGAGGGGACGCAGGGGACGCAATAATAGGGATACGATATGTGCATGCAGGCGTGACCGCATGGTCACCTCATGCCCGTCCCCTGCGTCCCCTTGTCCCCTCATTAGAATTCAACAGGTTTATCAAAAGGATAGAAGGAGACATGAAGGGGACAGCGAGGGGACAAGCCGAAATGTCGCACACCGTGCAAGGCTTGGCCTACGTCACCACGGACGAACAGGCCGAAGCCGCTCGGGCGGGACATCAGGCTGCGGTCGAGGAACAGCGTGCTTCTCGTCCCGCAGTCGCTGACCCTCGCCCCCTGCAGCGTGACGTGCTGGTCATGATGCTGGACGCTGGGCTGCTGCGGCCGGAGCAATGCAGGGCAGGGCGAGAGATTGCCGAGATGGTCTATGCCACCACGGCGGGCATCATCGGTAATGTGGTCGCACGGTATGACGAGCGCATCACCGGCAGCGATGCTGATGACTGGCCCTCTCACATGCGGAGCGCCTATGTCGAGCGCTTCCGTCCCTGGTCGGAGTGGGCCAAGGCCGAGGCGGTGAAGGGCCTGACATTCCGCCAGATCACGCTGGGCATCTGCGCCGATAACCTCGGCTGCAAGCAGTATGGCGTGCGCCATGGCATCCACCGCATGACGGCCCTGCGGAAGCTCCAGCTCAGCCTGTTCTGGTATGCCGAGCAGGCGAGGTGGATTGACCCTCTTCCTGATGCCGATTTCGCCGCTTGACCCCGAGTGCCCTTTCAGCCTATCAAAGCACCATCGTTGATATTTGCGCCCGGACGCCAACAGGCTGCCGGGCGTTGTCATTTCTGGAGGGAGGTTGGCCATGTGACCGCCCACCCTCCGCCCCCGAAATCGCGGGTCCCTCCTGGCGCCTCGTCTATACGGGGCGCAGTCGCGCGCGCGTTCGCTAGTGCCCCGTTGCCGGGAGGGTGCAACGCCCGCAACCCGTTGCACAACAAGGCAACACCATGTCTCGCATGACCATGACGGCCATCGCGGCCGAGCTGGGCGTCAACAAGTCCACTGTGTCGCGCCAAGCCAATGACTGGGGCATCGTCGGCCCCGACAAGAAAGTGGACATCGAGGAATACAAGCGCCGCCGAGCCGGGGACCTCGATCCTGCTTTGCAGACGCGCGGCCCCGCCGCAGGCGGCCAGCTGACCCTGGGCGCCCAGCCGCAGGATGACAGCGAATTCCAGCGCGAGCGCACCCGCAAGATGGCGGCCGATGCTGCCCGCGCGGAAATGGAGCTGCAGGCTCGGCGTGGTGAGCTGGTTCCGCGCACTGTGGTGGCCGGCGTCATCGGCCCTGCCGCCCGGCAGCTGCGCGAGCGCCTGCAGGAAATGGCCCGCGACAACGTGACCGACGACGCCGAGCGGGTCCGCCTCGCGGACCTGATTGACGACATCTTCGAGCAATTCGCGAGGGAAACCATCGATGCAGGAGGCACTGGAAGCCGATCGCCAGTGGCTGCTGGAAACGATGGCGAAGGGCGCGCGCCCGAATCCGCGACGGCCCTGTAGCGCTTGGGCTGACGACATCCGGTATGTCAGCGAGGGCCCGGCGCAGGGCCGCTGGCGCACCAGCCGGGTGCCGTACCTGCGCGAGCCGATGGACCGCTGCACGCTGCGCGACCCGGCCCGGTGGGTGATGTTTCTCGGCTCGGCGCAGATCGCCAAGACGCAGATGGGGCTGAACATCCTGGGGCAGGTGCTGCACGAGACGCCCACCAATGCCCTGGTTGTGCTGCCCTCACAGAACTCCATGCGGATGTACAATCGCGACAAGCTGGAGCCGATGCTGACCGGCTCGCCGGAGCTGCGCGAGGCGGTGGCCGATGTCACCAGCCGCGACGGCGGCGGCTCCACCACCACGGTGAAGCGCGGCGCCCGCAATGCCCAGGTCGAACTGCTCTCCGCCAATTCCTCGGCGGATCTCCAGTCGCGCTCCGCTCGCCTGGTGGTGCTGGAGGAACTGGCCGAGTACCCGGAAGACACGGACGGGCGCGGCCACCCGGCTGATCAGGCCATCTCGCGCACCCTCGCCTTCCGAAAGGTGGGCGAGAAGATCGTGGGTATCAGCACCCCCGGCGTGAAGGGGAAATGCCGGGCCACCAAGGAGTACGAAGCTGGCAGCCGGGGGCGCTTCTATGTGCCGTGCCTCGGCTGCAGACACCGCCAGCATCTGCGCCTCGCCCAGCTGATCTGGGCGCCAGGCAAGCCTGAGGGGGCGGAATATGCCTGTGAGGTCTGCGGTCACCTGCACCGCGAGGCCGATAAGGCGCACATGCTGGCGGCGGGCGAGTGGGTGCATGAGGTCCCAGAGCTGGTCGGCCGACGCCCCAGTTACCACCTCAATGCCCTGTACTCGCCCTTCACACCCTGGCGCGATGTGGCGGAGGCTTCGGACAAGGCCGCTGCCGACCCCGGCAAGCTGAAGGTGTTCCACCAGCAGATGCTGGGTGAAGCCTGGGATGAGGCATATGATCTGCCGAAGGCAGAGGTGCTGCTGCTGCGCCGTGATCGCTGGCCCACGCGCCAGGTTCCCGCCGGCGTGCTGTTCCTGATGGCGGCTACGGACGTGCAGGGCAACCGCCTGGAGTGGGCGGTGTGGGGCTTCGATCAGGCCTTCGGCCAGTGGCTGGTGGATTGGGGCGTGATCGAGGGTGCGGCCGATCAGCCCAGCACCTGGGCCGAGCACGACAAGCTGCTGGACCGGACCTGGCGCGATGCGTGGGGCCGGGACCTGAAGCCCGAGGCCTGGGGCGTGGACACCGGTTACATGTCCAGCCACGTCTATGCTTATGTCCGCCGCCATGCCGCTCGGCCCGAGCCGCGCGTGATGGCGCTGGACGGGCGCGAGGGCTGGAAGCTGCCGCCGCTCGGTACCCCCACGCGGCAGGCTGTGGACTTCGCAGGCCGCAAACTTGGCACAGTCGCGCTGTGGCCGGTGGGCACCTGGGACATCAAATCCGAGCTGGCCGGCGCGCTGAAGCTGACCGAGCAGGGCCCCGGCCCCGAGGGTTGGCCGCCTGGTGCGCTGCGCTTCTCGGAAATCGTGGATCTTGCCTGGATGAATCAGCTTCTGGCGGAGCGGTTCGTTGAGGACCCGAAAACGGGGAAGCGCAAGTGGGACAAGATCACGTCCCGCAACGAGGCCTGGGACCTGGCCGTCTACACCAGAGCCCTGGCCCGCCACTACACCAGCGGTTGGACCGACGAGATGTGGCAGGGGCTCATGGCGCAGCGTCTCGGCCCACCGGAGGCAGCGCAGCCCGATCTGTCGGCCCTCTGGTCACCCGATCTGCGGGCACAGGCGGAAGCCGCGGCACAGGCCTCGGCTGATGCGGAGCGCCTGCGCGCCGAACAAGAGGACGCGCAGAGCCGCGTCATCACAGAGACCGAACCGGATGACGATTTCTTCGCAGGCGCGGAGGAACTGTTCGACTGACAGGAGAGAAACATGGCCTTCACCAGCGCGGATCTGGATGCGGTCGACCGCGCCATCATGGCGCTCGTCAGCGGCGAGAGGGTGACAGAGGTTCGCTTCGCGGATGGCCGCATGGTGAAGTATGCCGATGCCGACCTGGGTAGGCTTCAGACCCTGCGTTCCGCTATCGCCTCGGCGGTGCCGGCCACCGTGTTCTCGCCCGCTGATCAGGTGGGCGGCGTTTCCTATGCCACATGGGATCGCGACTGATGGCCCTTTTCCTGGAGCGCATGCTGGCGCCGCTGCTGCCTGGCTGGGCGCTGCGGCGAGCGGCAGCCCGCGTGCAGTTCGATGGCCTGCTGGCGATGCGGGGCTATGACGCCGGCAAGGTCAGCCGCAGCACGCGGAACTGGCGCACGGCGGGCAGCTCGGCAGCGGCGGAGGATGGCCCTGCCTTGGCCATGCTGCGCAATCGCAGCCGTGACCTGGTGCGGAACAACAACTGGGCGCGGAAGGCCCGCCGCCAGCTGCCCGCCCACATGGTGGGCACGGGCGTGGTGCCCCGCCCCGACGAAACGGCGGCCGAGCGCACCAGCAAGCGCGCGTTAAGCGCCTGGTCGGACTGGGCAGAGGCGACGGATGAACAGGAAGGGCTTGGCTTCTATGCCCAGCAGGATCTGCTGGTCGGCACCGTGGTGGAGAGCGGCGAGGCGCTGCTGATCTGGACCCCCAATGCAAAGGCGCCGGGCGGCTGGACCACGCAGGTGCTGGAGGGCGACTACCTCGATGAGCAGCATAACGAGATGTCGCGAAACGGCTCCGGCAGGATCATCAACGGGGTGGAGTTCGATGCGCGGGGGCGGCGCGTCGCCTATCACCTGCGCCTGGAACACCCGGGCGACCCCCTCTCGCCGCTCGGCGCGATCGGCAAGCGGGTACGCGTCGAGGCGCGCTTCGTGG
Organism: Rhodovarius crocodyli; assembly: GCF_004005855.1. Lineage (GTDB taxonomy): Bacteria > Pseudomonadota > Alphaproteobacteria > Acetobacterales > Acetobacteraceae > Rhodovarius > Rhodovarius crocodyli. The sequence goes on along the minus strand of NZ_SACL01000002.1, from coordinate 616,949 downwards.
ATCATGTGTTTGAGCGCTTGCGTGCTGGCCAAGTGCGCGGTGTGCCCTGGCTCGCCGCTTCCATGCTCGGCCTGCGCGACATGGATGATTACCTGGGCGCCGAGCGCATGCGGAAGAAGATCGCCGCGGCGCTTGCAATCTTCATCAAGGGGCCGGCCAATACCCCGCGCGCCTCCCCCCTGGGCGAGCAGGTGGTGCAAAGCGGGCGCGGCGGTTCGCAGGAGCTGAACGAGACCATCAAGCCCGGCACCATTAAACGCCTGGGGCTTGATGAAGACATCGTATCGGTCACTCCGCCCCGGGATCAGGGCCTGACGGACTACCTTCGTTGGGAAATGCTGGCGATCTCTGCCGGTATCGGCCTGCCCTATGCGGAGCTGACCGGCGACCTGAGCACGGCGAATTACGGCAGTATGCGCGCGGGAAAGCTGGAATTCTGGACCCTGTTGGACCGCTGGCAGTGGCTGATGCTCGTGCCGCAGCTGCTGCGCCCCGCCTGGAACAGGGTGCAGGCCACGGCCGGCGTGCCCGGCCTGCGCTGCGAATGGGGCTTCCCGAAGCGCCCTTGGGTTGACCCGCTGAAGGATGCCCAGGCCGAGCTGATCGAGGCGCGTGGCGGCCTGACCCCGCTGACGGAACTGCATGCGGGCCGGGGCTACACCACCCGCCAGGTGTTCGATGCCATCAGGCACGTCAACGATCTGGCCGACCAGCTGGGCCTGATACTCGATTCCGACCCACGCCGCACCGCGAAGAACGGCGCCGCCAGCACGCCCGGCGCCGGCAGTGACGGCGCCGCGCCGGACGATACCACCACCACCTGACCTGGAGGGCCTGATGGCCGTCGAAACCGAGGCGCGAAAGGCGCCTGCGGGCGATCTGCTGCGTCGTGACGCCAGCTTCGCCCCGGAAACCTGGGACCCTGATACGCGCACCATTGAGGTGGTGTGGACCACGGGTGCCGATGTCCGCCGCTATGACTGGTGGACCGAGCGCTACTATCTGGAGCGCTTGGTGGTCAGCGACGACGCGGTGGATATGACCCGCCTCGGCAGCGGCGCCGCGCCGGTCCTGGACAGCCATCAGCGCTGGGGTCTCGACACGCAGATTGGCGTAGTCCAGCGCGCCTGGCTGGAGAACGGTACCGGCAAGGCGGTCCTGCGCTTCGGTGAACGCGAGGAAATCCAGGGCCTCATCCGTGACATCGCCTCCGGCGTCATCCGCAATATCTCGGTCGGCTACACCTATGAGCCCGACCAGGTGCGGGTGACGCCGGACCCGACCAAGAAGGAGCCGGAGCTGCGCGAGCTGCTGCGGTGGCAACCCTTCGAGCTGTCTTTCGTGGCGGTGCCGGCGGATGCCGGTTCCGGCACGCGCGGCATGCCCGCCCCGGGCCCCGCATCCCTTCCCACCCCGCCGGCGCCGCCGGCTCATCATGAGGATATCCGCATGAGCGGTTCCAACCCGGCGGGCAACCCGCCTGCCAACACGCCGCCCGTGAATGAGGCGCCGAACGCTGACGCGATTCGGGCCGAGGCGGCCAAGGCCGAACGCAGCCGTATCGCCGGCATCCACTCTGCCTGCCGTACCCTTGGCCTGCAGGAACAGGCCGAGAAGCTGGTGGAAGAGGGTATCAGCGTCGAAACGGCGCAGTCCCGCCTGATCGCGGAGCTGGAGGCGCGGGCGAAGGTCGCCGGCGGCCCCGACCCCTCCTCCCGCCCGCGCGTCGGCGCATCGGGTGACGATCCGGCGGAGGTCCGTGCGGCGATGGCCACCGCCATCGCGGTGCGCACCATGCCTGGCCTGGCCCAGGGCCAGGAGAGCATGCGCTACCGCGAGTTCCTGCGGATGCGCCCCAGCGATATGCTGATGGAGCTGGCGCATCTCCGCGGCGAGCGCGTCTCGCCCCGCGACCGCCAGGACTTCCTGGAGCGCAGCTTCCACACCAGCAGCGATTTCCCGCTGCTGCTGGAGAATGCCGGCAACAAGATGCTGGAGGCGGGGATGGCGCTGGCCAACCCCAGCTATCGCCGCATCTTCGCCTATCGCCCGTTCAACGACTTCAAGGCGCACAGCTTCCTGACGGCCGGTGATTTCCCGGCGCTTGAGGAACTGGGCGAGGGCGGTGCCATCAAGGATGGCACGATCTCCGAGAAGCGCGAGCGCGTGACCGCGAAGACCTATGCCAAGGCCATCGCCGTCACCCGGCAGATGCTGGTGAACGACGATCTCGGCGCCTTCACCGACTTCGGCAGCATGATCGGCCGCCGCGTCGCGGACTTCGAGAATGCGATGGCCTATGCGCAGCTCGGGGCCAACAGCGGTGCCGGGCCCACTCTGGCAGAGGGCAACACCACGCTGTTCGCGACGACGCGCGGCAATCGGGCCGCCAGCGGTGCTGCGATCAGCGAAACCACGCTCGACGCGGCCTATGCGGGCATCATCGAGCACACCTCGCTCGACGGGCTGAAGCTGAACCTGCGCCCGTCCATTCTGCTGACCGGTTCGGCGTACCGCGGTGCGGCGCTTCGCTACACGCGCCAGATCGTGGCGACCGAAGCCGGCAAGGTGGCGCTGTACACGGATCTGGAGCCGATCGTGGACGCGAACGTGACTGGCAACCGCTGGTACCTGTTCCCGGAACCCGGTGCCGCGCCGACCTTCGTGTACGGCTACGTCAACGGCCAGTCTGCCCCGCAGATCCGCGTGCACAACCCCATCCCGGGGCGTGACGGCATGCAGGTGGAGGTGGTCCACGACTTCGCGGTGGGCGCCATCGGCTGGCGCGGTGCCTGGTTCAACCAGGGCGCCTGATCCGCAGCACAGAAGGAACTCACACCATGAAGAACTACATCCATGAGGGCCGTGCCGTGACCGTCACGGCCCCGGCCACGGTGGTTTCCGGCCAGGGCGTTCTGGTTGGTGACCTGTTCGGCGTCGCGCTGCGTGACGCCGCCTCCGGTTCCCCGGTGGATATCGAGACGGAGGGTGTTTTCACCCTCCCCAAGGTGTCCGGCACCGCCATCAATGAGGGCGTGCGCGTCTTCTGGGACAACGCGGCCGGGAACGTGACCACGACGGCCACCAGCAATCGCTGCATCGGCTGGGCGGTTGGTCCGGGCAATTACGCCTCCGGCGCCACCACTCTGATGGTGAAGCTGGGCGGCCCGAACGCCGTGGCCGCGTAATGTCCGACGCCTTCGCCGCTGCGGCGCGGGCGCTGCACCGTGATCCCAACGCCTCAGTCGAGGCCTGGTACACCGCAGCGCCCGGCCGCAGCAGCGTGCCGTCAGGGGAACAGCCGCTGCGCGTGACCCGGACGGCACCCACGGAGGGCTATTCCCTCCCTGGTGCCAGCCGGAAGGCCAGCACCGACCCGCGCCACGTCACGCTCTGCCTGGCCGATCTGCCCTATGAGCCCCTGGCGGGCGATGTCCTGCGCATCGGCACCGAGATCAGCAAGGTGGCGGTGGTCGAGATCGACGCCGAGCGGACGCAGGCCACCATCACCCTCTCCAAGTGAGGCCCCATGCCTGTGCCCTTCCGCACCGCGCTGGGTCAGGCGCTGCTCGCACGCCTGGCCGATGCGGCGTCGCTCGACGGCTACACGATCGAGCGCGCGCGCCGCGACGACGTGCCCGATGAGGCCCGCCCGCTGATCTGCATCGATGTGACGGGCGACGCCGCGGCGGACAACACCACCACGCCGTATCAGACGCTCTGGACGGTTGGCATCACCGTGGTGGGCTACCCCGTCGCCGCGGCGACGGAAGTCGCCTGCAGCGATGCCCTGGCCCAGCTGGAGGCAGACCTGATCGCCGCCATTGAGGCCGAGGGCGCGCGCCTCGATCGGGGCGGCCTGCCGCTCTGTGAGGATGTCCAGGTGCGCAGCTCAAGCGCCGATGCCTACCCGGTCGAAGAAAGCTCCGACCATCTCGGTGAGGTCTCCATCACCGTCGCCGCCACGCTGTGGCTCGTCGCTGGCCAGACCAGCATCCCCTAACATCAGAGGAATGATCCCATGAGCGGATCTCTGCTGCGCAGTCGCTTCGCGGCTGTGGCCGTGCGCGTGGAAACCACGCCCGGCACCGACGCCATCGCGGGCTCGCCGCTGCTGGCCGATCTCATCCTGGGTGACTGCCAGGCGCGTTTCGGGGCGCAGGTGGTACAGGACCCCAGCTTTTCGGGCAGCCTGGACGTGCTGCCGCCCGCGCTGGGCAGCTTCCAGCCCACGCTGGAGCTGAGGGTGCCCCTTCGGGGTACCGGCGCCGGCGGCACCCCGCCTTCCTGGGGCCGCCTGCTCCAGGCCTGCGCCATGGAACAGGTGATCGACAACACGGGCGTGGCGGCCACGGCCGCGACGGCGGGCAGCGCCACCAGCCTCACGCTGCCGGTGGGTTTCTCCAACACCGCCCAGATCTACCGCGGCGTGCCGCTGCTGCTGACCGGCAACCCCGGTGGCGGTGCCGTGGCGGCCTGCCTGGACTACACCAGCGGCCGCGTCGCCACCCTGGCCGAGACCTATTCGCCCGTGCTGTCCACCAGCACGCTGGTGCAGGTGCCGCCCAACGTGCTGTGGCGCCCGACCAGCGATGAGAGCGTGTACAAGACGGTCACCGTCTACCTCTGGAAGGACGGCTACCGCTGGCGCTTCACGGGGGCCACCGGCACTGCCCGGCTCGATCTCAGCACGGGCGGCATCGGCACGCTGGTGTTCTCCCTGCAGGCGCAGATGCTGGACCAGGGCGCGAACGCCAACCCCACCCTGCTGGTGGCCGGCGCCGCGCAGCAGCCGCCCATCTTCCAGGGTGGCAAGTCCCGCCTGCTCGGCCTCAAGGCGCAGCTGCGCTCCTGCTCCTTCGATCTCGGCGTCAGCACCGCGCTGCCGCCGGACCCGGAGGCGGCCGGCGGCGTGGGCTCGGGCGTTCCGATCAGCCGCGCCAGCATGCTGACGCTCGATCCGCTGATCGACACCACCAACCAGGCTGGGCTGTTCGATGCCTTCCGCAGCGGCGCCAGCGGGTCGTTCTACGCCCAGCTCGGCACCACGCCCGGCAATCGCTTCATGGCGACCATGCCCAGCATCCGCCAGCTGCAGCAGGACCCGGGCGAAAGCCAGGGCTTCGAGGCCAACAGCATCCGCGCGCAGGCGAACCTGACCGACGCCGGCTTCCTGCTCTGCCAGTACTGAGGGACACCCCCATGACCGATGTGGTTACGTCGCGCCGCCAGCTGGTGACGGTGCGCTATGACGAAGGCAAGCCGTCCGAGCGTGCCTATCAGCTGGCCCCGCTGACGATGCTGGAGCGGCAGCAGTTCCGCCGCGACATGATCGCGGCCGGGGCCCTCTCGCCTGGCCTGCTGCGTATGCGGCAGCTGCTGCGCGATGCGCTAGCCGAGCTGGCGCCCAAAACGCTGGATGAGCTGCTGGCCACCCTCGACGCCTGCGAGGCGGCGGAAGATGCCGGTAACCTCCTGTCCGCCGAACTGGTGCGCGACCGTGAGACGATGGTGCTGGCCGCGATGGCCGTGCCGTTCTTCGCCTCGGCGCGCGCCGCCGATCAGCTGTGGTGGGACCTGATGCCCCAGATCATCCTGCGCCGTGCCCTGCGCGGCTGGGAGGGGGCGGGGCTGCCGCCCTTCCGGCGCGCGCTGAATGAGGTGCCCGATGAGCTGCTGGAGGCGATCGAGGGTGACATTCTCTCGCTCGGCTGGCGTGCCTATGAGCTGGCCTATGTGCCGGCCGCCGCGGGAAACTCATCTGGGGCGCCGTCGCCTGCGCCCGCGCCCCAGACGGGTTCCGAGGGGGCCTGAAGCCCTCTGACGGCGGCGAATGGCTGGTGGGCAATCGCCCCTGGCCCATGAACCCCCGTCTTACCATCCCCGACGATTGGCATGAGCTGGTCCGCCTGTGGTGCCGCTGCCGCGGCGACATGGGCGGCCTGGCGCATCTGCCTGACCCCGGCGGGATCAACGACCAGTCCGCCTGGCTGATCGATGCCTTCGGGCAGATCGGCGGGGCATGGGCCACCCAAGAAGATCAGGAAAGGCCGTCGCGATGAGCGTTGTCGAGACGCTGATGACCTACGCCAACCAGGAGCGCATCGACGAGGCCCTGGTGGCGCGGGATGAGGCTGTGCAGGCTCTCGATGCCGTCAAGGCGGCGGTGCTCGATGCCGCCACGCAGGTGCGCACCTTCGCGGATCTGCAGCTGATTGCCGGGACCGGGGTGGGCGTGCTGGCCGAGGTCTATGCTGACCCCGCTGCCCCGGCCACCGCCAACCCCGATGGGTCCAACCGCAATGGCCGCTATCGCTGGTCCGGCTCCGCCTGGACCTATGACGGGCCGAGCGTGGGCGTGCTCGGCCAGCGCACCGCCACCCTGGAAGGCAATTTCGCCTCAGACGCCGCGCGGGACTGGATCGTGTGGGTGCTGCGCACCCTGGCAGGCGATGGCCTGCTCTCTATTGAGCAGGACGGGACCTTTCGCATGCCCGCCGGAGCCATCCGCCCCGGGTCCGGCAGCGCGCTGTGGCAGCTGGTCGATCCGCGCGGCATGGTGGCCGCGCTGCTCGACAACACGCGCTGGGCCACGGCCGGCCTGTCGGTGGAGCACACCGGCCGCCAGGAAAGCCTCCTGGGCTTTGCGCTGGAGACCCCGGCCGATGATCCCACGGGCCGGGTGCTGTACCGCATCCGCCTCTCCAGCGGCCTGGTGCTGGCCCAGTGGCTCGCGGATGGCACGGTGGAGATCGGCGGGCTCAAGCTGACCACAGGCGGCATCGCGCTGCCCGGCATGACCCTGGCCAGCGACGGCAGCAGCTCCTCCAATCTGGGGCTGGACGCCATGCCGCTGGACGATCCTGCCGCGCTGCTGCGGCTGCGCGTGGGCAACATGATCGTGGCCAAGATCGGCACGGACGGCACAGTGCATGTGCCCCGCATCCAGACCTATGCCGGCGGCTCCACCAGCGGCTTCACGGCCGAGGAAATCGCCGCGGCTGACGCCTACGCGGCGGCCTACAGCGCCGGCGTCAACGGGCGCCAGGTCACCGCCGTGCGGCCCCTGCTGCCGGGGCTGAACCAGTTCGACATCCGGGGTCAGTCCCTGGCCGTGGGCTATGAGACCCACCCGGCCGCCATGACCAGCCAGCGGCTGGACAACAGGATGATCGGGGGCTCGGTCCACGCCGCCTCGGCCCCCTGGACGCCCTTCGGCAGCACGGCCCTGTCGCCGCTGGTGGCGACGGTGCGGGACAGTGCATCGGCCACGTTGCTGACGCCCGAGCAGATCGCGGCCCTGACCTTCGGTGACGATGCCTTCGGCGAGACGGTGTTGGAATGCGCCCTGGACCACCTGCGCCAGGTGTATCTGGACCGGCGGGGTCTCTCCGCCGACCCCTCCCTGCTGTTCGTGGCGACGGAGAGCGGCCAGGGCGGGCAGCCCATCGCGAACTTCGTGCCTGGCGCCTCGGCCAATTGCTACGCCCGCATCGCCGGGGCCATGACCCAAGGCAAGGCCGCCGCCACGGGCGCCGCGCTGCCATGGCAGCTGGTGGCCTGGCCCTGGCTCCAGGGTGAGCAGGACTACACCGCATCCGGCATCGACAAGGCGACCTACCGGGCCACCTTCGAGACCATCCGCGCCGCGGCGAATGCCGATGCCCTGGCGGCGGCCACGGCCGGCGCTGGCGATGCCCGGCCGCCCGCCTGCTTCATGTACCAGACCGGGGGCGCCTATGTGCGCCAGGCCTCCAACCTGGCCATCGGCCAGGCGCAGCTGGAACTGGCGCTGGAGCGGCCTGACGTGTTCATGGCCTCGCCGAGCTACTTCGTCCCGGACAAGGGTGGGCACCTGACCACCAACGGGGTGCGGTGGCTCGGCGCCATCTTCGGCAAGGTGATGGCGCGCATCCTGATCGACCGGCGCGATTGGGAGCCGCTGCACCCGGTGCGCCTGTTGTGGCGGGCCCGCTCGGCGCTGCTGGCATTCCACACGCCCGAGGGAGCGCTGCAATGGGGGCTGCCCTATGTGCAGGGCGTGGCCACCGATTACGCCACCAAGGGCTTCAGTGCCCGCGACGATGCGGGCGACATCCCGCTCACCTCGGTGCAGATCGCGGGCCAGCGCGTGGTGCTGCTGGCATTCGGCCGGGACGTCGTGGGCACGCCGATCATCGAATACGGCCAGCAGAACAGCTGCGCGGGCAACGGCTGCCTGCGCGACAGCGACGGCACCGTGTCGACCACCGCCTACACCTACCTGCCGAGCACCGGCATGGACGCGACCGAGAACATCGCCGCGCTGGTCGGCAAACCCTACCCGCAAAACAACTGGTGCGCGCATTTCTCCATGCCCGCCATCGCAGCCTGACGGAGGCATCATGGGCGTCGATTATGTGATCAATGCCAACTACACCGGCCCCATCGTGGGCTATATCCCCCAGGTGACACGCGGCCTGCAGGGCCTGTGGTTCCCGGGCGTCAGCGATGCCGAGGCTGCGCGGAACTACTATGCCAGCGGGGTGGGTGACGCGACGATCGTGGGCACGCCGACCTATGACGCGAAGGGCGCGGCCTACAAATCGACCGTGAATTACATGCAGACGCAGGTGGCCGAGACGGCTGACATGACGCTGTTCGCCGTGCTGGACAGCATCGACCTGCCGAGCAACACGGATGCGGCCCTCAACGCGACGTGCCTGAGCAATAACGGCGGGTCCAGCACCGGAGGTGTTGCGATTTACTTCCAGGGGCTGGAGGCGGTTACCAACAAGCCGTATCTCCGCTTCCTGATTGGATACACGACCGCCGGCGTCCCTGGCATAGCGGGTTCCGCGATGCCGATTGACGACCACACGAAGGCCCGGCTGGTGTCGATCACCATCACTTCGGGCGTGGGCTTCGAGTTCCGCGACTGGACCGACAACAAAGTTGTCACGACGGTCAACGTGAACCCTCGCCTGCTCGACACCAGCAGCCGCAAGTTTCGGATCGGCTCGACCTTCCGCTCGGACTACCAGGGCCGCAACCACGTCGCGGCGGCCGAAATCCACAACGTGGCGCTGACCAGCACGGAACAGGCCAAGGTGGCGACGGGCATCCGCGCCTATCTGGCGGCCAGGCGCGGCATCACGGTCTGACGCCATGCGCCTCGCCACCACCATCGAGGGCGACCTGTCGCGCATCATCGCCGATCAGGTGGCGGGCATTCAGGACGGCCTGGCCGCCGCCGTGCATGGCGTGGCCCGCAATGCCCAGGCCAAGCTGCGCCGGCAGGTGGAGCAGGCCGGGCTGGGCGGCGGCCTGGCCAAGGCCTGGCAACTGGAGCACTACCCGCGCGGCAAGCGTACCCTGCGCCCGGCCAGCCTCGTCTACTCGAAATCCGAGGTGCTGCACGCGGCCTTCGCGGAGGGGGCGGCCATCCTGCCTCGCAACGGCCGGTTCCTGGTGATCCCGCTGGAGCCCGCGGTGCGGGCGGGCTTCGCCTACACCGACCGAAACCGGAAGGGCGGCCCGGTGCCGGGCGGCCAGAAACGGCGCCTGAGCCGCCTGGATGATGCGGCCGAGGCGCTGGGCGCGGATGTGGTCAGCGCCACCCCCTCGGCCAAGGGCGCGCAGCCGAAGCGCGGCGAGGGCAAGCGCCGGCCGCAATTCGTGCTGTTTCCCACGAAGTCGCGTGCCGGCGCCCTGCTGGCCGTGCTGAAGCGCCCTGGCGAACGCCGGGGCACCCCATGGTTCCTGCTGCTGCCCAGCAGCCGGAACGCCCGCCTGCTCGATCTCGGGACCGTGCAGGCAGAAGCGGCGCAGGAGCTGCGCGCCGCGGTGCAACCGATCCTCGAAGGATAATCACACATGGCCGGATTTGCCGGGGGCGGCGTCTCCATGCGCGTGAGCGTGGAGGCGGCGGATCGCGCGCGTCAGTTGCTGGAAGGGCTTGGGCAGGCGGGGCAGGCCGCCCTGCAGCAGATCCCGGCGGCGGCCGAGGTTGCCAGTACCGCGCTGGAGGGCACGGGGGCCGCTGCGGAGAAGTCCGCTCAGTCCCAGGCCAACCTCGCGCGTGCCTTCGCGCGGACGCAGGCGGTGCTGGACCCGGCGGCGGCAGCTGCCGAACGTCTGGCCCGGCAGTTGGACGTGCTGAACCGCACGGAGGCATCCGGAGCTGAGTCGGCGCAGCGCGTCGGTGAACTGCGCGTCGCGGCGCTGCGCCGTTTCAATGAAGCCGTGGAAATTTCCCAATCTCGGCTTGGGACGATGTCGGCGGCAGTCAACGGGGCTGCCGCGGCGACCGCCCGGCTCGACGCGGCCAACGACAACGCCTCCCGTGGCGGCGCGCGCCTGGGCCAGGTGATGGGCCAGGCTGGCTATCAGATCCAGGATTTCGCGGTGCAGGTCTCCGCCGGCCAGTCCGCCCTGGTGGCTTTCGGTCAGCAGGGTAGCCAGCTGCTGGGGGTTTTCGGTACGGGCGGCGCCATTGCTGGTGCGGCGCTGACGGTCGGCGTGCTGGCGGCGCAGCTCGTCAACGGTCGGAGTGAGACCGAGCGATTCAACGATGTCGTGAAGCGCCTGGCGGAGAACTTCCGCCAAGTGCAGGATGAGGCACGGACCTATCACACCGCCCTTGAAACCGAGGCTTCGGCGGTCCGCGAGCTGACCGAGCGGTACAATGCCCTGAGCGTTGCGCGCCAGCAGCAGGAAATCCGCAATATCACGCAGGATCGCGCGGCGTTGCAGGGTGAGCAGAATGCTCTCCAGCGGCAGGTGCTTGAGCGCGTAGGGCCGATGGCCGCCGGCGTGCGCAGTGATCTGTGGACGATGCAGGAGCAGGCCGCTCAGAACTATGGGCGCGGTTCCCAAGAGTACAATCTGATCGTCAGCAACGAGGATGTGCAGCGTCTTCGCACCTTTGTGGAGGTGGTGGAGGGCTTCCGTGAGGCTGGCAACGTATCTCGCGAAGCCCTGGCCCAGCTCCATGATGCCCTGATGGGTCTGGTCACCGGCAACGATCAGGTCAGCGAGAATATTCGCAAGACGGCGCGTGAGTTGGATGGCTTCACCGGCAACGCCCGCCAGCTCGAAGAACGGATGGAGCAGCTGAGCCAGCGCGCACGCGCGGCGGGGCTGGCGTTGGATGAATCTGGCGGTTCAGCGGAGCGGGCTGCCGCCCGAATGCGTCGGGCGGCTTTGGAGCTTCAGGGCTTCGAGCTGAATGTGGCGGCCTCTCTCAGCCGGGAAGTGGCCAATATTCAGCGCTTGAACGAGGCGGCCTCCCAGGGCGAGGATGCCCTGCGTCGCGCGCGGGCTGATATTGCGACCGAAGATCGTGCACGGCGGTATGTGGCCGACTATCGCCAGGAACTTCAGCGCCTGGGCATCACGGGGCAGGAGGCTGAGCAGGCTGTCGCTGGCTACACCGCGGCAGTGAATGCCAGTTTGGGCACGCTCCAGACCGGTAACGAACGTCTCCGCCAGCAGGAAGCGGCCTTCCGTGGCGCCGCCCGTGCAGCGCAAGACATGCGCGACCTGTACGAGGTCCTCCGCCGCGATGCCTCTACGGGCCTACTTTCCATGTCGCCATCGGATGACCGGGCTTTCCAGGTCATCCGCCAGCAGACCGCCGAGGGGCGGCGCACGCAGCGCGAGGAAGAACGGGCGCGGGAACGGGCCGAGACGGAAAGCCGTCGCGAGGCGGAGCGGGCCCAGCAGCAGGCGGAACGCTTCGCGCAGAACTGGGGTGACCGCATCGCCGATGCGACCACGCAGGGCCTGTTCGACGGCTTCAAGAACGGGGAGAGCGCGGCGGCCACACTGTCGCGCACCTTCACCAACCTTCTGCGTCAGGCGGCCAGCGCCATCCTCTCGCAGACCGTCACCACGCCCATGGTGCGCTATGTCAGCGGCCTGCTGGGCGGCGTCTCGCCCACCGCCGTCGCGGCGGGTACGGCTGGCACGGCGGCGGGGGGCTCCGAATCCTCCCTGCTGTCCACGGGTGGCGGGGCGCTGTCGATCGGCCGCAACCTGTTCGGCGGCAGCGGCGGCGGGTTCGGGGGCTACAGCTTCCTGACCAGTCCCACGGGCATGGCAAACACCGGTTGGGGCGGCTTGGACAGCCTGCTGAACACCAACCTCTACACACCTGCTGCCAATGGTGCGCTGACCCCCAGCGGCTTCTATTCCGGCACGGCTATGTCTGGTGAACCGGGTGCATTCGTGGGTGGCGGTGGGGACCCAATGGGCATCACCCTCGGCGGCGCCCTCGGCAGTGCCCTGGCGATCGGCGGTGGCATCTTCGGTGCTGTGAATGGCTTCCAGCGTGGCGGCGTGGGTGGGACCCTTCAGGGTCTGGGTGGTGTTACCAGCGCCGTTACGGGTGCTGCCTCCCTCGGCTCATCTCTTGGCCTGCTGCCCGCCCTCGGCGCCCTCGGTCCCGCCGGCATCATCGGCGGCGCGGTCCTGGCGCTGATCGGTGGGTTGCTCCCCGGCCAGAAGCCGTCCGGCAAGGGCCAGGAATTCCGCCTGGACCTGTACAGCCTGGAGGAAGAACGCAACGGCCTGACCGGGGCGCGCTACTCCGCTGCCAATGCCACGCAGGCGGAAACGGCGGTGCGCAACCTGGAAAAGCTGGCCAGCACCATCGGCGATCAGCTGGGCGGCCTTCGCCTGGGTGGTGAGCTGGCGGTGGGCGTCACCTCTGGCCGGGGCGGCAATGACCCGGGCAACCTGTATCTCGATTATTCCGGCAGCAAGGCGCAGTTCGCCAATACCGAGGAAGGCGCGCAGCAGCTCGCCAGCAGGGCCACGGAATTCCTGCTGGAAGGCTTCAAGAACATCGCGACGGGCGACTATCGCGGCATCCTGAACGCCTCCGGCAACAACGTGGACACCCTGACCAGCAACCTCGATTGGTACAAGAACACCTATCAGGCGCTGACCGGCACGCAGGCCAGCGAGTTCGAGAAGTCGCTGAAGGCCCTGGAAGCCCAGTGGCAGACGCAGATCGACAAGGCGCGCGAGCTGAGCCTTGCCACGGAACAGCTGACCGCCACCCGGGATAAGGAACTGGACCGGCTGCGGGCGCAACGCGCGCTGCAGGTCTCCAGCTATGACACGGGCCTGGAGGTGCGCAGCCTCCGCGCCCGTGGGGAGAACCAGCAGGCCGACCTGATGGCCTTCGACGTGGCGGGCCGGGCCGAGATCCTGCAGGCGCAGGCCTCGCTGGAGGCACTGGGCCTGACGGCGGCCGAGGTGGCCAGCCGGATCACCCGCACGGAGGAAGTGCTGGGCGAGGAAAGGGTGGCCCTGGTCAAGCGCTATGCCCAGCAGGCCGCCGATGCCCAGAAGGCAGCGGCGCAATCGGTGCTGGATTGGCTGAACGGCCAGGCTCTCAGCAGCACCTCCAGCCTCTCCCCTACGGAGCGGCTGCGCATCGCGCAGGGCAATCTGGACACCGCCCTGTCGGGGTCGGATGCCACCAAGGTCACCTCGGCTGCCGATGCGCTGCTGACCCTCAGCCAGCAGGTCTATGGCGGGGCCAGCAGCACCTATGCGCAGCGGGAGGCCTTCGTGCGCGGCGAGGTGGCCGATTACGGGGCCTACTCGGCCCGGCAGAGCGGTGACTCTGCCACCATCCGGGCGCTTGAAGGCATGGTCCAGATGCTTGACCGGCGCTTGGCAGAGATGGGCGCGAAGTTCGACGCGCTCGCGAACGAAACCCGCATCAACATGATCACAAGGAACCTGAACTCATGACGGTAGCGGGCGCCTGGCCGGCGGGGATCGAGGAACCCGCCGCCCGGGTCGCGCTCGATCTGCTGGCGCTGCCGCAGCCCGCCCTGGCGGATGCGGTGCTGCTGGTGGAATGCAGCGCGACGGATGGCGTGCTGGTCACCACGGGCGGGCCGCTCACGGCGGGCATCCTGCCCGCCGGCATCCTGCCCGGCCGCGTCTCCGGCGGCGATGTCCGGCTGGACTGGTCGGATGTGGACTGGACATCCCAGCCGACCGACACCCGCCCCAACGTGCATTTCGAGGGGCGGGCGGGCGACATCACCCTGGAACGCAGCCTCCCGCTGGACCCGGCCGGTGAGCGCCGGATCGCGGCCGCGCTGGGCGAAATCCCGGTGGACAACACCGATGGCGCCTATGACGGCACGGCGGAGGGGCTGGCCATCGACGGCCGGCCGCTCTCCGTCAGCCTGCTGGGCCATCGCAGCGCGGCCTATGCCGACCGGCGCCTGGTGTTCGCCGGCATCGGCAGCGGCTGGCGTGCCGATCGGCGCCTGCTCCGCATCACCGCCGCCAGCCTGGCCTATGTGCTGGATGTGCCCATGCTCGGCCTCTACGGCGGCACGGGCGGTGCCGATGGCGGGGATGAGCTGCGGGGCAAGCCGGTGCCGGAGGCCTGGGGGCGCCTGCGCAACGTGCCTCCGTTGCAGGTGGATGCGGGGCTGCTGATCTATCAGCTGCATGCCCGCCAGATCGGCGAGATCACGGGCGTGTATGTCCGCGGCGCGCCCATCGATGCCGGTGCCGGCTACAGCAGTTACTCCGCGCTGGCCGCCGCCACGGTGCCCGGCGGCACCTATTCCTGGGCCATCACGCCCACAGGCAGCTACCTGCGCCTCGGAAGCAGCCCTGACGGCACGGTCACGGCGGATCTCTGGGGCCAGCCCGGTGGCGCAAGCATCCCACGCATGATGCGGCTGATGCTGGCGCGCGGCGGGGTGGCCACAAACCCCGCCGCCTTTGATTCGGCTGAGGGCTACGCGCCCGGCACCGCCGGTCTCTGGCTGGCGGAGCAGGTGACATTCGCCGAGGCCATCTCTCGCCTCGCCGCGGGCGCGGGCCTGTGGTGGGGCGACGATGGCGGGGGCAGCATCGTGGTGGGGCGCGTCTCCGCCCCCGGCGGCCCCGGCGGCATCCTGTTGGACCAGGACAGCATCCTGGACGATGTGGAGCCGCTGGAACCGCCCGCGCCCGCCTGGCGGGCGGGCCTGGGCTATCGCCGCAACTGGTCGCCGCTCTCGGGCACGGACCTTGTGCCGGAACCCACCATCACGGCGGCGCGGCGGCAGGAGCTGGCCGAGGCCAGCCGCCGCGTCTCGGTCGAGATCGCAGCGCGCCGGGTGCGCAATGCCCAGGCGCGCGATGTGACCCTGGAAACCCTGTTCGATGATGAGGCGGATGCGATGGCGCTCGGCAACAACATCCTGTCCCTGCTGCGGCCGGGGCTGGGCCTATGGCGCGTGCCGGTCGGCATGATGGGCTGGGGCATGGGGCTGGGCCAGCAGGCGCGGCTGACCTGGCCGCGCTACGGCCTGGCGGCCGGGCGCGACGTGCGTGTGGTGGGGCAGTCCGTGCGGGGCAACCGCGTGGATCTGACGGTGCTGGGATGACTAAGCTCCTGCTGTCCTGGGTCAACTGGCTGGACCGGCCGGGCGTCTCCATCACCACCAACAGCGAGACGGGCGGCCTCGGCGTCACGCGCCTGGCCGATCCCATCCTGCGCCGCCGCTGGCGCAGCGCCGCCGGAATCATCAACCCTGTCCTCACGGTCGATCTCGGCGCGCTGCGCGAGGTGGGGGTGCTGGCCCTGGCGCAGCCCGATGACGCCGGCGGCGTCGATGCCATGGGCGATGCCCGGGGCTGGATGCGCTCCACCGATGAGGTGCGCCACCTGTTGGATGCCGCGACGCCGGGCGGCGGCGGGGTGCTCGACACGGGCGCGCAACCCGGTGGCTGGGTGCCGGGATACGGCATGCACATGCTGGTGCCCCCTGCCGCGCTCTCGGCGCGGCAATGGCGGGCGGAGATCGGCGGTTGGTCGCTGGCTGCGGGCGTCGGCTACCTGGATCTCGGCCGGGCCTGGATCGGCCCTGCCTTCCGGCCGGCGCGCGGCAACTACGCCTATGACTGGGGGTGGGCGATGGAGGATGGCGCCGTCGTCTCCACCAACAGCCGCTCGGGCCTCGATTTCGTGGATCGCGGCCCCCGCCGCCGGCTGCTCACCTTCACCTTGCCGACGCTGACGACGGCCGAGGCGGAGGCGGTGCGCGAGCTGCAGCGCATCGCGGGCACCGGCCGCCAGGTGCTGGCCGCGATCCAGCCCGACACCCCGGCGCAGCAGGCCAATTGGATCATCGGCCGCCTGACCGAGATCCAGCCCATCACGCAACCCGCATTCGGCGTGCACCGCGCGTCGTTCTCCATCCGCCAATCCCTCTAAGGGGCGCACCATGCTGCAAAATGCCATCGAGCAGACCACCACCACGGTGGGCACCGGCACCTATGACCTGACGGACCCCACGGACCCGCTGCGCATCAGCTTCGTGACCGGCATCGGGAGTGGGGGCGAGGCTTGGTACCGCTGCGAATCGGATGCCGCCTGGGAAGAGGGCTGGGGCACCGTCACGGCCGGCACGCCCGACACGCTCACGCGCAACGTGGTTCGGTCCAGCAACGCCAACGCCGCGGTAAATTGGGTGTCTGGCGCCAAGCGCATCTATTGCACGGCCCTGGCCGATGCCGCGCGCTTCGGGATCGTGGGCGCCGTGCCCTCGGCCGGCGGCACGGCCAATGCCCAGGCCATCGTGCACAAGCCGCCCCTGCTGGTGCTGCGGCCCGGCATGACGGGCGCGCACACCGTCACCACCACCAACACCGGGGCCGTCACGCTGGCTATCGACGGGCTGGGCGCCCAGCCGCTGCGGCGGGCGAACGGCAGCGAGTTCGGCCTGGGCGAGCTGATCGCCGGGCAGACCATCCGGTGGCTCTGGACGGGCAGCGAGTTCCGCGTGCTGTCCGACGTCAACCGCCGCGACCTGGGGCGGGAGCTGCTGGCGAGCACCAGCATGGTGGGTGGCAACGGGGTTGAGGTCACGGTCCCGCAGTGGGTGCACATGCTGGAGGTGGCGGTTGAGGGCGCTCGCGTCGGCTCCGGCGCGGTCCAGCAAATCTATCTGCAGGCCAAGGTGGGCGGGGTGTGGCTCACCGGCCCTTCCAATCAGTACTTCGACAGCCGGCTTTTCAACACGCAGCTGAGCGGCCAGGTGGCCCAGCCCAAAACCGATGCTCTCTATGGGCACTATTTGGGGTGGATTGGCAGTGGTGACGATCCGCTGACATCCATCACGCAGATCCTGAACTGCGCGGGCAACGGCTATGCCGATTACGCCAAGGCTTTCACGCGATCGGACTCCAACGCCGGTGCAGGTGGCTACGGGTGGGCGCCTCTCGTGGCCGAGGGTGACATTGCGCTCGGCGCCAATCAGCGCATCGAGGCGGTGCGGATCATCAATATCTCGGGCAGTCCGCGGAACTTCACCGCCGGGCGCCTGATCGTCATGGGGGCACGGGCATGAGCGAGGCAATGACGGGCGTGCAGGTGACGCTGCTGACGGGTGATCATTCCGAAGGGGTCGTGCCGTTCGCGCTGCCCCGGCCGCCCCTGACGCGGCGCCAGCTGCGCCTGTGGCTGCTGGGGCGGGGCATCAGCACCGCCGACATCGAGGCGGCCATTGCGGCGTTGCCGGAGGGCGAGCGCGAGGCGGCGATGATCGAGTGGCAGGACAGCAGCGAGTACCGCCGCGATCACCCCCTGCTGGTGCGCCTGGCGGGTGACCTGGGCCTGACCGAGGCAGAGCTGGATGCAGGCTGGGCCCAGGCGGTGGCCCTGTGAGCGGCCCGACCGAGCCGCCAGGCGTGTGGGGCGAGGCTGCCGTGGCGCTCGCCGTGGGAACCGTCAGCGCCGCGGCCGGCGCCTATGTGCGGGCCAAATCCTCCACCCGGCCGCTGCCCTCGCTGCTGGCCCTGCTGGCCGAGGCCGTGGTCTGCGGCTCCATATCCTCGGCCGTGGTGCAGTACCTCCAGATCAGCGACGTGCGTGTGCTGGCAGGGGTGTCCAGCGCGGCCGGGCTGATCGGCACGCAGGCTATTTCCCTGCTACTGATCCGCATCGTGCGGCAGCGCACGGGGCCGGAGGGGCGGGCTTAGGCTATGTCAGTGCCTGCCATCCAGGCAGCAACTCGACCGTTTGGCCTTCGCTCGCAATGATCGCCCGCTCCACAAAGGGAGCATCCCGGCCAGCGGGATAAGAAGTTACAGCCCCGACCATGAAGCGCTCCGCAATGGTCGAGCTGCGCCCGAACAGCGGCACCTCAAACACCGCGCCGACAGCTTCGGGGATGTCGGCGCGGCCGATCAGGCGCTTCTCGCCGTCGATGTCGCGATAGACCTTCACGGCAGCACCTCCTGGCCGTCCTCCACCAAGTAACCGCGGGCTGTCAGCCAGCGGACCAAGATGATGTTCATCAGATGGGCCCTGTTGCAGCCTGCGTTCGACGCGGCCTGATCGAGCGCGGCTAGCGTCGATGCCTCGACACGTGTCCCAACAAGCTTAGTTCTGCTCATGGCTCCATCCTGCCCTGTGGCCGCGAAGGGCTGATCAATCGCCAGTCGGAAGTATGCTTTCATCGGGCCCAATCACGCCTTGCTTCGCCGCCAGCGCGAATGCGGTCACATAGACCACCTTGCGTCCCTGGCTCCCCAACTGATGCCAGAGTTCGAACAGGCGTTCCCTATCCTTTGGGCCAGGGTTGGGCACGTCAGCGCCCGGACGATTGATGTCAAATCCGAAGGGTGTCGTTTCCAAGATGCGAACTCCTTAGCCTTATGCGCTCTGTCCTCCGCATCTCTAAGTCCATCCCCCGGAATGGGTTGCTATGATCAGCCGTAGGGAATGGACGCGCCGAGGCGAACTCCCGCCAACTGGCTGAAATGCAACGCCTTCGCAACTAACTTCAAGTTGAAGATTGAAGCGGCTTATCCTCATCATGCGTCAGCTGCTGCTCATCCGGGGCGCGATGCAGACCTTCCCAGACATGGCGCAAAACGGCGGCTTCGAAGGTCCGCCCACAATCGTTCAAAGCCTGCTCTGCGTAACGCAGCATGGCAACAATGGACTGCTCAGCGTGCTGCATTTCGTCGCTCTCATTTTGAAGAAGCACTTGCCCAACCCCGTTTTGTCGATGCCCGCCAATGATGCGACTCGGCGCAAACGAAGCAACTTAAGGTTGCAACATCACTCACAAGTGAGCGAGGAAGTGTTGCCGGAAAGACACAACTTTAGGTGGCGGATCGAGCTTCGGATGTAAGCAACTGGAATCACTGATGCATCGCTAGACCGGAGTTCAATTGTGAACATGCGTTTCTGAATTCCATTAACAACTTTTGAGAAGATTCGCGGCGTTCGGCCCTCTCAGCGGAATTGACTGCCAGCCAAAGCTGAAGCAGCGCCGCCCTGGCACGTCCTTTCCCAGGAATTAATGCCACGTCATGTTGATGCGATTCGGCAATTTTGATCCGCTTTCGCATCGAAAACATAGGCACTGATCTTGAGCTCTTCGCCGTAAGCGTGTGTTCGGCGGTTCGATGCAACTCAGCTCCTAGCCTGTGAAGAACCACGAATTCTGCGCCCTGGCCTTCAGGCGCAGCTGACCCCGCCGCGGGAAGCGGCAAACCTTACAATCAGGAGATCCTCATGGATCAGTTCGTACAGGCCCTGTGGGGCTTGGCGGCGCCTTCGGTCGTCGCCCTCGCCGTTTATGGCATCAAGGCCCTTCGCGCCTTCATGCTCAATCAGATCCAGCAGCGCCTGGGCGATGGCGCCGCACGCATCGCGGGCGAGATCATCGCGCAGCTTGGCGCTGGCCAGCCTGCAGCTGCGCCTTCCGTGGACTGGCTTGACGCTGCTGCCTCGAAGCTCCGCGAGCGCTTTCCGGACAGCACGGCCAACCTGCCGCAGGACACGCTCGTGGGCATGATCCGGGGCGAGTTGGGCAAGCTGGGCCAGGCGGTGCCGCGATGAGCGAAACGGTCCTGCCTGGCACCCGCGTCCTGCGTGTCGGCGCCCGGGGCGAGGATGTCCGCTGGGTGCAGCAGCGCATCGGCGGGGTGATGATCGATGGGGTCTACGGGCCCCAGGCCGCCGGCGCCGTACTTGCCTGGCAGCTGAAGCATGGGCTACTGGGCGACGGCACAGTGGGGCCTCGAACCTGGCTCGCACTGGGAGCGCAAGGCGTTACCGCCGATCCGGGGTTGAAACCAGCGCCCGCGACTTCTGGGTTCAGCATCCGGATCACCCCCGCGATGGTGAGGACAGGCTTTCCGAAATGCGATGCTCCCGATGTCTGGGCGGGGGCTTTGACCGGCGCCTTCGCGCGCTTCCCGGCCTATACCCGATTGGGTGCGGCCGGCGTCATCGCCAAGGCCGAAATCGAGACTGGCGGCCTGACCCGGATCGATGAGAACCTGTTTTACACCACCGAGGCGCAGGTGCGGCTGATGTTTGGCTCGCGGGCCGGCGCCAACCCCGGGGCGTTGCTGCGCAACCCGAAGGCGCTGGGCGACCAGGTGTATGCTGCGCTGGGTGGGTATGAGGCCCGTGGAGGCGGCATCGTTCAGCTGACCGGGTACGACAACCAGCTGGCCTATGCCAGCTATCTTGGCATGAGCCTGGCCGATGCCCGCGCCTACATGCGCACCGTCCCGGGCGCCGCACTGACGGGCCCCTGGTACATCTGGCATTTCGGCGGGCTGGAAGCGGCCAACCGCGGCGACATGCGCGAGGTGCTGCGCATCGTGGCAGGAAAGCGGACCCAGGCCGCGCTGTCAGGCATCTGGGCCAGCATCCATGGCGATGACCAGATGGCGGCCTTCCAGCGCTGGCGTCGGATCTTGGGGGCCTGACGAGCATCTTGCGCGCAGAGCTGCTCTCGAGCCCTTCCGCATCGCATAGCGCTGCACAGAACCGGTGGCTGTTTCTTTTCCTGGCGACCATTCAGCTCTGCTCTGGCTGAATAGGGCCTTCCAGCCGCAAATCTGGTCGGCCCAACCAGTGCTGGAGCAGATAATCGTTGGCGGCCGCGCCAACTTGGATAAGGTGCCACAAGGCAAAGAGGTATGAGAGGATGAGGTCCGCCGAAAGAGGCGCTCACAGGAGATTCGGCCGCGTCAGATTAACGACAGCCGCACTCTGCATCATATACGCATTAATACTTATAGTTGCTATATGCTATATGGTAGGAATTTGGAAGTGATGCTCATAAAGTCGAGCTTTTACTTTTTAATTTCGCAGTTTTCGTTTCAACTGCACGGTGCCAGGGACTACTGAAGCCTCTCACTCTATGTCTCCTTCGGCCATGGCGGCGAGGGCCGGTATGTCGGGGAGCTCCACCCTGCCCCGGCCCAACTCCTTCACAAAGCCGCGCTTCTTCAGCTGCGTGAAGGCGCGGCTGACGGTTTCCAGCGCCAAGCCCAGCAAGTCACCGATCTCGGCTCGGGTCATGGGCATGTCCAGGACATCATAGCTCTGGCCCCGGCGGCGCGCCGCCTCAGCCAGCGCGATCAGGAAGGCAGCGACGCGCTGCTCCGCCTGGCGGCGGCCGACGGTGACCAGTTGCTCCTGGGCCTCGGCCAGTTCCTGGCTGCACAGATCGATCAGGCGTCGCTGGGTGGCCGGGAAGCGCGCCAGCATTCCTTCGAAATCAAGCCGCGAGATTCGGCACACCTGACCCTCGGTCAGCATCTCCGCGTCGGAGGCGAAGCTCCGACGGGTGGTAAAGCCAAGGATGTCACCCGCGAAACGGAAGCCGACCACCTGCTGCCGACCATTTGGAAGCTGACGCGTTAGCTTCGCCACGCCACGCATCAGCATGACCACGGATTGGGCGCTGTCGCCCTCGTGGTACAGCATGTCGTGCGGGCGCACGGCGGTGCGCCGGGTCTCGTGCGAGATTTCCTCCAGCCCCGCCGTGTCCAGCGCGGCGCAGATGCCGGCGGTGCGCCCCCCGCAATTAGCACAAGCAGCCGGGACTTCTTGAGGCGCAGTCCGTACGATTAATGAATGATTAAGCATTGCAGCCTCCCATCTATCGAATATCCTGGAAGACTAGACGGATTCAAGTTTCACTGACGTTATCTTGTATCCAATCCAACACATTCTGGATGGCAGTGGGCGCGTGCTTGCCGATAACGCGTGATCATCAGTGTCCGCGGATAGCTGCAAGGGACGACCCCGCGATGACCGGCTGCTTCGTAGAGGCATCGCTTTCGGTCGTCCCCGGCACTTCGTCGAGCATCCACAGGCGCTGACGCAGCATTCCCGATCGCCCCGCGTCCGCCCCTGATCGAGAACGCGGTGCAAGGCAAGGAACTGCTCGAGGATCTGACGCCTCCAGCCATGCCTCAGGCCACCAGCAGATGACCGACTCAAGAAGTCGGCTTTATCGAGTAATGGATTGCTTCGTATAAGGTTGCCCAACCATCAAGGCATGGGTTGCAGGTCGTGGATGTAAGCCTTTAGCGATCGCGCTGTCGCGGATTCCTTCCCAGATGTGCCTTAAGAGGATAGCGGAGTACACTTCCCCATCATATCGAAGGCGAGCCTCAAGATATTGAGCGATTTCCAGAATGTCATAATGATCAAGTTCTGCCATGACTGAACCGTCACGCAGAATTTCATAATCAATATCGAAATTTACTCCGCACATGAAACCAACTTCTCCAACCCGTTCCGTTACCCCGTCTAAACATTATGGGGCATATCGTTCGCAATCCTTTTCGAGATTCTTTGCGCGATTTGTAACGTTCTCGTAGCCGACTCGGCGTCAAGTCTTTGAAATGCCATTTCGTTAGGTCGTTCCACATTACGGCGGGCGTAGAGAGCCTCCGCGCGCGGGGCGGCAGTGTCTCTCAAACTAATATATTATTGCTATTTCGGATCGAAATTGGACTCCCGATGGCAAGGTGCGGCCTCAGTCCCGAAGCTGACCGTAACCAGCCCCTTATGCCGACAGCATTATGAGGCCGGACCAGCTGGATCGGCGTGGCTTTGCGCTTCGTCTAAATGGGCCTCACCGTCATGAGCTGGCGGTGCCGCATCTTTTGGGAACTCCGAACTATCCGTTCCCGCCACGTAGGAGCCGCGCCATACCGAGAGCGCCTCCCACTCTCCAACGGGAAGGCTTTCCTGGCCTGCGGGGCCGTGAAACACCACGGTTCCGGCATCCCTCCGTATGGGGACCGCCGGCCTACCGTTGTATTCCTTGATCAGCGAAGCTTCGAACATGCCCAGGGTTCCAAACGCCCGCGCATAACGCCCTGGTCGCTCGAGGGTTTCCGCAGAACCCCAGTAACCATCTCAAGCGCTCAGAAATTGTGAACGCAGGTCGCGATTATCTGAACCCTTAGAGTGGCGCGTCGACCACCATCTTGATGGTGTAGTCGCCACCTTCTTCAAACTCAGGATAGCCGCCCAGTGCGGGACGGGTCCACCGCAGCATGTCATCCAGCGTTTCTGCGTCCGCAATGAGGCCCTGATAGGCACCCGCGCGGGCGACCCATCTGCAGGCAGGAACGTCACGTTCTACGTGAAGCAGGATGACGCCAGGCGCAGCCATGTTCAAACCTTCCAATGGCGGATTTCTCGAACTGAACGCGCAACGGGCAATGTCGTTGCGTGCTTTGGGATGCAAAAGCGGCGGGACCGCTGGAAGATCCCGCCGCCCTGGAGACCCCCGGAAGCGTCCTAGTCATCCGCGGGTTATGTATCTGGGGTCACATTATGTGCCCTCGCATTCACATGGGTTAATTCCTCCGCCTCGAAGCGAGCTCGTGAGCGGATCACGCGCTAACGCGCAGTCTGGTCCTTCAATGCGCCGGCCGTTTCCCCGTCAGGCTTAGCCTTGGGGCGCTGGTTCCTTTTTGCTCGCTCGGCGTGGCTTTCGACCTCATCGGCTTGCTTGCCATGGGCGTCGGTGCTCCGCGTGTCGATGTCACCCTTCTTCGAACTGCCGGGGTTGGGCTTGCCGACGGTCATGCCTCTTTGCCCGCTTTTGCCATATCGTTGGCGCCGGCATCGGCCAGGGCGGTCAGGTCTTCGTCGGTCTTGCTCTCCTCCTGGAGATTTGCATCGAGCAAGGCCACGGCATCGGCATAGCCCAGAACCTGCGCCCAACGGCGCAGCGTCCCGTAACGGGTGATCTCGTAGTGCTCGACCGCCTGGGCCGCGGAGATCAGCCCGGCATCGACAGCTGGGGTTCCGCCGTACTCTTCGATAATCTCCTCGCCTTCCGAGACGATGCCCTCGATCGCGTCGCAAGTCTTTCCCTGCGCACGCTTCCCGATGATCTCGAAGACTTGCTGCAAGCGCTCGACTTGCCCCTCGGTCTCGGCCTTGTGTTTCTGGAAAGCATCCTTGAGCTCGGTCGACTGCGCCGCCCTGGCCATTTTTGGCAGGGTTTTCAGTATCTTTCGCTCAGCATAATAGATATCCTTGAGCGTGTCATGAAACAGATCGGCGAGCGTGTTTTGCTTGGCCATGGTTTCCTCGCTGCATGGGTTGCCCGAGGTTCTGAACTAATCGGCTGCACCAGGGTTCCAGCCTGAAACAAACAATCCAAGAAATTTGAATTGTTTCAATACCAAAGCCCAAGGTCGGATATTGCCTGGCCTGCTGAAAATACCAAGTATAAATTAGCAAGAACGGAGAGGCTCTTAGTGTAGAGCCTCATCGGCGCGCCGATCGCTGAAATAGTCCGGCACACCCGTCAAGGCTTCAGCAAGGGCATCGCTGCGCGCAATCAGTCGGGAGGCGACGTGCTGCTGCGGCCCTCCTGAAGGGTGCCTGTCCAAGAACGCCAGGCATGCAATCCGGCAGAAGCCTAAGCGCACGATCAACCGCTGCTCGCCTGGAAGTATAGGCGGTACTTCAGGTTCGAGGCGGCCCGGCCATTCTGCCATACCGACAACCACAAGCAGTTCCCCAAGGAATTGATCGAGCTTCTTTACAATAATGCTGGCTGGGTCAGCTGTCCGCCGCCACTCTAGCGCAAGCATGATAAATGCCTCACATTCGGCAATCGTTGCTCCGCGCATAGGATTATATTTAACTTTATTGGTCACCAGGTGCCTCTGGCCCATGAGCGAATTCCCCACATTATTTATTCACTAAGCACATTCGAAAGCTATCATTTATCGGTGGCGCAATGAAAGCGAAAACGCGACAACTTTACTGACAATTATCTCAATAATATGCGGCCGCATTGACTCGACCGCCGCGTTCTGGTCAGGCATCTCGATGCCGCGGCGCGCGTCCCAGCAAAGACGCATGCCGAAAGATGGCCGTGGAGGAGCAGTTGAGCTGCGAAGCACCCGATCCCACACCTGCGGAGCAGTACGGCTTCGTGGAGGCCCGCGATGTGATCTGGCGGCTGGTAGAGACCGAAAGCTTCGATGCCGTAGATGTCTGCCGTGGCGTGCTCAAGGCCTCCATTTCGCGACTTCAACGCGTCATGCCGGACGCGGAGATCGCAACGATGCTCTATCGATACGCGGACGAGCACGCGACGTGGCGTCGGGAGGAAGATTAGTTCTCGGCCTAAGTCTCCCACCAGCCGGCAATCACGCCCCACGGGTCTGCCCCGTCTGCCGTTCTCATCAACCGCCTTGCAACGCCAGGAGAGGGGATTGCGGGAGCCAGAAAATAGCGGCGCCGATTGCGATGCCGGAATGGACACGCGAGCTGTGCTGACGGGGGTGAGGGGCGATCAGTACTGCGGGACGCTGCCGCCTCGAAGACGCAATTGCGGACGCCTTAGCCATAGTCCATAAGGCAATGGCAGTTTGGAAATCGACGTGTAACCCATTGTTTTTTCGTAGCTGCGATCTACCGGGTTGGAATGCCATCTATCTGAAAGTACATTCCCCGCCGATTTCCGTAGGGGTCACCACTCTCTCTCCTTCATGGCATCGGCAGTCGCGGGCGGATTATTTCGCCCGGCGCGCAACCTTCTGCTCCCTTTGTCGTTATCGTTCCGACGGGGGCATTGTATTTCGGTCGGCACTCGCCAAACGTGACTGGCTGAAGGATTTGGTTCGAGATGGCCCGCCTGCCCCACTGGACATCGCATTCCGGGAAACCGGCTGCTTGAGCGGCACCGCCCCTCAAACCGGCCTGCGCCAGGCGCTTCGCTCCGGTACGCGCGATGCCCATGCCAGGCTCGATTCCGCACTCCCTGCCCTCGCCTTTCACGATCCGCGGCTCTACGCAGCCTTCCTGCGCTGGCATGCAGCCATCGTCCCGCCGCTGGAACGGGCGCTGGAACAGGCAGGGATCGCCCGATTGATCCCCGATTGGGCCGAGCGGCGCCGGCGCGACGCGCTGCTGGCCGACCTGAGGGCGCTGGGCGCCGCCTGCCCGCCTGCTGCCTGGATCCCCGCGCCCACGGGCGATTCGGCCATGGTGGGCACGGCCTATGTGCTGGAGGGCTCGCGCCTCGGCGGGGCGGCACTCGCGCGCACCGTGGCGGCATCGCTGCGCCCCGCCGCCACCGCCTATCTCGAGCACGGCGCGGGCGAACGCCTCTGGCCGCGCTTCGTCGAGATCATCGACACCCTGCCCGGCATCTGCGCCGCCGAGGCGGCCGCTGCCGCCAACCGGACCTTCGCCCTGTTCGAAGCGGCGATGCCCGCCTTCGGCCCCGTACTTCCTGCCCAGGCGGAACCCTGATCATGCCTTTGGAATCCACCATCCCGGTCCCCGCCGTCGACCTGACCAATTGCGACCGCGAACCCATCCATCGCCTGGGCCGCATCCAGGGCTTCGGCCTGCTGATCGCCACCTCCACCGACTGGATCGTGCAATATGTGTCCGAGAATGCGGGCGAATGGCTGCACCAGCCCGCGGGCGCGCTGATCGGCCAGCCGATCGCCAATCACGTCTCACCCGAATTCCTGGCCACGCTGCGCGAGCACCTGAACCTGCTCTCGGGCGCCGATGATGTGGAGCGCGTCTTCGATCTCTCCATCCACGCGGGCGGGGAGATGTGCGACGTCGCGCTGCATATGGCGGGCGACCTGATCATCATCGAGTGCGAACCCGCGCGCGCGGGCCCCGAGAGCAATGATTCGATGGTCCGGCGCATCGTCCAGCGCCTGCACGCCGCCCCCTCCATCGAGAAACTGCACGACACCGCCGCCCAGCTGGTGATGGCGCTGACCGGCTTCGACCGGGTGATGATCTATCGCTTCCTGCACGACGAGAGCGGCGAGGTGATCGCGGAGGCGCGCCAGCACGGGATCGATTCCTTCCTCGGCCAGCGCTACCCGGCCTCCGACATCCCCCGCCAGGCGAGGGAGCTGTACAAGCGCAACCCGATCCGCATCATCGCCGACGTGGATGGCCCCTCCCACGCCATCCTGCCGCTCTCGGCGCCAGACGGCATGCCGATCGACCTGTCCAACTCCGTGCTGCGCTCGGTCTCGCCCATCCATCTGGAATACCTGCGCAACATGGGGGTCTGCGCCTCCATGTCGGTGTCGATCATGCTGCGCGGGAAGCTCTGGGGGCTGATCGCCTGCCACCACTACTCGCCGCGCCGCGTGCCGCTGAACGTGCGCACCGCCACCGAACTGGTGGGCCGCGTGTTCTCCCTCGCCCTCGATGCCCAGATCCGCGACAGCGAGATGGAGGCCGAGCGGCGCGCGCTCGACTTCCACAGCAAGGTGCTGCGCATGGTGGGCCCGCAGGAGGGCCCGGTGTCCCAGCTGACGGATCTGTTCCCCGAGATGTGCGCGCTGGTCGAGTGCGACGGCATCGGCATGATCGTGGACGGCAAGATCCGGCTGTGGCGCCACGCGCCCGACCGCATGCAGTTCCTGGAGCTGGTGGACTTCCTGAACCGCCGCACCGCCGCCGGCAGCATCCAGGTGACGCATGAGCTGAGCCGGATCTTCCCCCGCGCCAAGGCCTTCGCCGAGCGTGCCTCCGGCATGATGGCCATCCCCGTCTCCCGCCGGCCGCGCGACTATCTGGTGTTCTTCCGCAAGGAGGTGGAGCGCGAGATCCGCTGGGCGGGCAATCCGGAAAAGCCCGTGACGGTCGGCCCGCTCGGCGCGCGGCTGACCCCGCGTGAGAGCTTCGAGCTGTGGCGCGAGACCGCGCGCGGCCAGAGCGAGCCCTGGACCCTGGCGCAGCGCCGCCTGGCCGAAGGGCTGCGCGTCAGCCTGCTCGAAGTCATCCTGAAGCATGCCGACCTGCTGGAGAATGAGCGCAAGGCCGCCCGCCAGCGCCAGGAACTGCTGATCGGCGAGCTGAACCACCGGGTGCGCAACATCCTGGGGCTGATCCGCGGCCTGATCCGCCAGGTGGACACCGACCGCTCCGCCGAGGATTTCGTCGAGGTCTTCGACCACCGCGTGCAGGCGCTGGCCCGCGCGCATGACCAGCTGACGGCGCGGGACTGGAGCTCGGGCTCGCTGTTCGAGCTGATCGAGACCGAGACCACGGCCTTCGGTGCCGATAGCCCCGGACGGGTGGTCATCGAGGGCGAGGATGTCGGGCTGAAGCCGCAGAGCTTCTCGGCCATGGCGCTCGTCATCCATGAGCTGACGACCAACTCCGCCAAGTACGGCGCGCTGCACACCCAGACCGGCCGTCTGTCCGTCAGGAGCACGCTGGACGAGGCGGGCTGGCTGACCCTGGAATGGGTCGAGAGCGGCGGCCCGCCGGTACAGGCGCCCAAGGATGGCGGCTTCGGCGCCGTCCTGATCGGCCGCACCGTCGCCCATGACCTGGGCGGCACGGTGGATCAGGATTTCCGCCTGGACGGGCTCAGGATGACGCTGCGCGTGGCGCCCGAGCACATGGCCCGCCTGACCGGCGCGGGGGCCCGCCGGGCCGCGGAGCGCGCGCGCAAGGGCGGGCTGACCTTCCCCCCCGGCCGCGGCCTGGTGGTGGAGGACAACGTCATCATCGCCATGGACAGCGAGATGACGCTGCGTTCCATGGGCTGCGAGGGGGTGGTGCTGGCCTCCAGCGTCCGCCGCTCGCTGGAGGTGATCGCCAAGGGCGATATCGGCTTCGCGGTGCTGGACGTGAACCTGGGCCAGGAGACGAGCTTCCCCGTCGCCGACGCGCTGGCCGAAAGGGGCATCCCCTTCATATTCCTGTCGGGCTACGCCGACAGCATCTCCTTCCCCGAGGCGCACAAGAAGCGCCCGCAGGTGCGCAAGCCCTTCGATGCCGCGGCGCTGAGCAAGGCGCTGGCCAGCGTGTTCAGCGACTGAGGGCGGGCGCGGCACTGCCCATCCCGGCGGGCGGCACCGTCCGCGCCACGCAGGGGCGGCCGGCCGCGGCCTCGAACAGCGCCCGCAGCGCCGGGCGCCCTTTGCCCCATGCAAAGGCCGTGTGGCGCCGCTCGCAGTACCCCAGCGCCGAGACCAGGGCGAGCCAGCCGGCATCGCGGCACGCGAAGCCACCGTCGCGCACATCGGCCTCCAGCGCATCCGCCGCCCGTTCCGCCCGCGCCTCCTCCAGCGCGATGACGCCGGGCGAGCGTTCGCAGGCCGGCCGGCGCAGTTCCCGGTTCCACACCGCGATGCCGTCGATGAAGCCCAGCGCCCGGCCATAGGCCGCGAGCAGCCCCGGCCGCTCCGGCCCCGGCAGCAGTCGGCGCGCGGGCTCCACCAGCGCATCCAGCATCATCAGCACCGGGGTGGTTTCCGTGACCGTGATGCCGCCGGGCAGCAGCAGCGCCGGCACGCGCCCCAGCGGGTTGTAAGGCAGCAGGTCGGAGGCGGGGTCGCGCAGCGTCGTCTCGGTGACCGTGACGCGATCCTCCAGGCCCAGCTCGATCACCGCCATGCGGGCGATGCGGGCATAGGGTGATCCGGGCGCGTGAAACAGGCGCATCGCTGGCTTCCTCCGCTTTGCCGCGAGCCTCCTCCGGCGGCGGCCGCGCGGCAACCCACCCGGGCGGCGCCGCGTTTGGCCGCCATGTCCCACAGCGATGGCGAAGCGGCCGGCCTGCGTTATGTCTCCGCCGAGGAACCCGGCATCCGGCGCGAGGGGATGCCCGGCGCCTTCACCTATCGCGATGCCCGGGGGCGGCTGATCCGGGGCAAGGCCGCGCTGGAGCGCATCCGCAGGCTGGCCGTGCCGCCCGCCTATACCGATGTCTGGATCTGCGCGACCGCTGACGGGCACCTGCAGGCCACGGGGCGGGACGCGCGCGGGCGCCGCCAGTACCGCTATCACCCGGATTGGCGGGCGGCGCGCGACGGCAACAAATTCACCCGGCTGCTGCACTTCGCCCGTGGCCTGCCCGCCCTGCGCGAGCGGGTGCTGGCCGATATCGCCCGCCCCGGCCTGCCGCGCGAGAAGGTGCTGGCCACCGTGGTCTGGCTGCTGGAAGCGACGCTGGCGCGGGTGGGCAATGAGGAATACGCCCGGCTGAACAAGAGCTTCGGCCTGACCACCCTGCGCAACCGGCACCTGGACGTGAAGGGTGGCGAGATGCGCTTCCACTTCACCGGCAAGGGCGGCAAGCCCTGGCGGGTGCGGCTGCAGGACCGGCGCATCGCGCGGATCCTGCGCCATTGCCAGGACCTGCCGGGCCAGGCGCTGTTCCAGTACCGCGACGAGGATGGCGGGCTGCAATCGGTGGGGTCGGCCGATGTGAACGGGTATCTGCGCGAGATCACGGGCGAGGACGTGACGGCCAAGGATTTCCGCACCTGGGCCGGCACGGTGCTGGCCGCGCTGGAGCTGGCGGCGATGCCCGCCGCCACCGGCATCGGCATGACGCGCGCCCAGGCCAAGGAGGCGATCGCGCGGACCTCCGCCCGGCTGGGCAACACCCCCACCATCTGCCGCAAATGCTACATCCACCCCGCCGTGCTCGAGCACCATGCCGAGGGCAAGCTGCGGATCACGCTGCGCCGGCCTGGCGGCAAGGGCCCCGCGCTGCGGCCCGAGGAAGCGGCGGTGCTGCGCTTCCTGCGCCGCTGCGCCCGGCAGCCGGGCTGAGGGGTCAGGCTGCCCTGGCCTGGTGCAGCAGGCGCTGTATCAGGCCCAGCTGCGCGTCGTCAGGCGTCAGGCGCACCACCAGCCGGCCGTCGCGCACCGTGACAACCCGGCAGGGGAATGAGCTGCCGGCGAAGGCCAGCACACCCGCGGTGTCACGCGGGGCCGCAGGCGCCCCGGCGATCAGCGCGCCGCTGACGGAGAGATTGACCACCTGCACCCGCCGGCTGTCGCCGCCGATGCGCAGTTCGGCCGGCAGCTCGCAATCGACGCGTTCGTTCTGCCGGCGATCGACCTCCCGGGTCGAGGTGCGGACCACCCGCACCACGGTCTGGCGCAGGTCCCGCACGGCGCCATCCAGGGCCGCGGCGGTCTGCCGCACGGAACCCGACTGGCGGTCGGTCTCGCCGGCGGCGGCGCGCACGTCCTCGGTCAGCTCGCTCATGCGCGTGGCGGCACCGGCCGTGTCCAGCACGCTGCGCCCGATGGCGGCGGTGGCCTCTCCCTGTTCCGCCACGGCGGCGGCCACGGCGGCGATGGTGGCGTCGATCTCGCTGATCAGCCCGACCACCTGGCCCACCTCCTCGGCGGCATTGGTGGTGGCCTGGCGCACGGCCTCGATCTGGCGCGCGATGGCGGCGGTGGATTGCGCGGTCTGGGTCGCAAGCTGCTTCACCTCGCTGGCGACCACCGCGAAGCCCTTGCCGGCATCGCCCGCGCGGGCGGCCTCGATGGTGGCGTTCAGCGCCAGCAGGTTGGTGCGGGCGGCGATGTCGCCGATCAGGTCCGCGACCTTGCCGATCTCCTCGGCCTGCTGGGACATGGCCTGGATGCCCTGGCGCGCGCCCTGGCCGGCGGAGACGGCCCGCCGCGCCGCATCGGTCGATGCGCCCACCTGGCGGACGATGCTGTCGATGGAATGGGTCAGTGCCTCCGCTGCATCGGCGACCTGGTCGGCGGTCTCCCGCGTCTGCCGGGCGGCCAGGGCGGCCTGGTCGGCATCATGGCCGGTGCGGCCGGCCGTGGCGGACAGGCCCTGCGCGGTTTCCGCCATCTGCCCGGTCAGGGCGCCCACCTGGGCCACCGCATCGCCGGCTTCGCGCTCGATGGCCTCGGCCATGCTGGTCAGCGCGGCGCGGCGGCTGGTCTGCTCGGCGGCGGCATAGGTTTCCAGCAGCAGTTCCAGATCGAACCAGGCACCCTTGTTCAGCGCGGCCCGGATGGGCGCGCCGCCGGGCCGGCGGCCGAACCAGCCGCGCGGCGCTTCCTCGGCCAGCCCCATATCCGCCAGGATGCCGTTCATCACGCTGGCGTGGCAGATCGCCACCGCATAGGCCGGCACGCCATGGGCATAGAACAGGGAGGCCAGCGTATGGGCCGATTCCTGAAACCCCGCCCCCACATCCCCCGACACCACCCGGCACCAGTGCGACACGCGGGCGCTGTGCACCTCAGGCAAGGCCAGGGCACGCTGGATCTCGGGCCAGGGCGCGAAGCTGGGGTGCAGTTCCTGCAGCAGAGCGGGCAGCCTGTCCCGCGCATAGCCGGCCAGGCTCCGCAACGTCGCGAGGTCGTCCTGGGTAATGTTGAACACGGCAAGGCGATTGTCTTGGCTGTTCATTCGGGGCGTTCCCTGTGACTGAACGCCCCGATTACCGGCGGAATCCGAATAATCGCTGAACAACGCGTCGAATTGGCCGGAAGGTAGCGCCGAGCCCTACAGAAACCGTCCGTGCCTCTGCAGCACCTCGATCTTGTAGCCGTCCGGGTCGCTCACGAAGAAGAACTTCGCGAACAGCGCCCCGTCGCGCTCGAAGCTCACCAGCTTGCCGGGGTTCAGCCCGGCGGCGGCAAAGCGCGCATGCTCGGCGTCAACGTCATCCACCGACACCGCGAGATGCCCGTAGCCGTCGCCCAGCGCATACGGCTCGGTGCGGCCCTTGTTGATGGTCAACTCCAGCTCGAACGCCGTCTCGGGGTTCGAGAGATAGACCAGGGTGAAGCTGTCGAATTCCAGCCGCTGCGCGACCGAGAGGCCGAAGGCCTCCCGGTAGAAGGAGACCGAGCGGGCCTCCTCCAGCACACGGATCATGGAATGGATCAGCTTGCCCATCAGGCCAGCATCTTCTTCAGCAGCTCGTTCACCATGGCCGGGTTGGCCTTGCCGCCCGAGGCCTTCATGGTCTGACCCACGAAGAAGCCGAACAGCTTGTCCTTGCCGGAGCGGTATTCCGCCACCTTGCCCTCATTGGCGGCCATCACCTCGGCGATCACCTTCTCGATCGCGCCGGTGTCGGTCACCTGCTTCAGGCCGCGTTCCTCGACCAGCACCAGCGGGGACTTGCCGGTCTCGATCATGATCTCGAACACGTCCTTGGCCAGCTTGCCGCTGATCGTGTTGTCCGAGAGCAGGTCGAGCAGCTCGCCCAGATGCTCCGCCGTCACCGGCGGGTCGCTGATGTCGCGTTTCAGCCGGTTGAGGGCTGCGAAGAAGTCGCCCGTCACCCAGTTGGCGGCCAGCTTGGCGTCGCGGCCCTTCGCGACGGTTTCGAAGAAGACGGCCGTCTCCTTCTCCAGCGTCAGCACATGCACGTCATAGGGCGTGAGGCCGAGCGCCAGGTAGCGCGCGCGGCGCTCGTCCGGCAGTTCCGGCAGGCTCGCCTTCAGCGCGTCCACCCAGGACTGCTCCAGCACCAGCGGGGGCAGGTCGGGGTCGGGGAAGTAGCGGTAGTCATGCGCGTCTTCCTTGCTGCGCATGCTGCGCGTCACGCCACGGTTGGTGTCGAACAGGCGGGTTTCCTGATCGACCGTGCCGCCCGCTTCCCACACCTCGATCTGGCGCAGCGCCTCTGCCTCGACCGCCTGCATGACGAAGCGGATCGAGTTGACGTTCTTCACCTCGCAGCGGGTCCGGAAGCCCTCGCCCGCCTTGCGGACCGAGACGTTCACGTCGGCGCGCATGGAACCTTCGTCCATGTTGCCGTCGCAGGTGCCGAGGTAACGCAGGATCTGCCGCAGCTTGGTCAGATAGGCGCCGGCTTCCTCCGGGGAACGCATGTCGGGTTCCGACACGATTTCCATCAGCGCCACGCCCGACCGGTTCAGGTCGATGAAGGATTTGGACGGGTGCTGGTCATGGATCGACTTGCCGGCATCCTGTTCCAGATGCAGGCGGGTGATGCCGATCATCTTGGTGGAACCATCCGCGAGGCTCACCTCGATCTCGCCCTTGCCCACGATGGGGTGGGCGAACTGGCTGATCTGATAGCCCTGCGGCAGATCGGCATAGAAGTAGTTCTTGCGGTCGAAGCGCGACCACAGGTTGATCTCGGCCTTCAGGCCGAGGCCGGTGCGCACCGCCTGGGCGATGCAGACCTCGTTGATGGTCGGCAGCATGCCGGGGAAGCCGGCATCGATGAAGCTGACCTGGCTGTTCGGCTCGGCGCCGAAGGCGGTCGCCGCACCGGAGAACAGCTTGGAATTGCTGATGACCTGGGCGTGCACTTCCAGGCCGACCACGATTTCCCAGGGGCCGGTCTTGCCCTCCAGCGTATAGCTCATGCCATCACCTGCGGGGTTGCCTTGAAGCCGGCCGCGCGCTCGACGGCGCCCGAGACGGCAAAGACGGTTTCCTCATCGAAGGGCTTGCCCAGCACCTGCAGCGCCAGGGGCAGCCCGTTGGCATCGAGGCCCGCCGGCACCGCCATGCCCGGAATGCCCGCCAAATTGGCCGTCACCGTGAACACGTCGTTCAGGTACATCGCCACCGGGTCGTCGTGCTTCTCGTCCAGGCCGAAGGCGGCCGAGGGCGTCGCCGGCGTCAGGATCGCGTCGCACTTCTCCCAGGCCAGGTCGAAGTCGCGCTTGATCAGCGCCCGCACCTGCTGCGCCTTCAGGTAATAGGCGTCGTAATAGCCGGCGCTGAGCACATAGGTGCCGATCATGATGCGGCGCCGCACCTCGGCGCCGAAGCCGGCGGCACGGGTCTTCTCATACAGCTCGACCAGATCCGCGCCCTTCTCCCGCGCGCCGAAGCGCACGCCGTCATAGCGGGCGAGGTTGGAGGACGCCTCGGCCGGCGCCACGATGTAATAGGTCGGCAGCGCGTATTTCGTGTGCGGCAGGGAGATGTCGACGATGCTCGCCCCCTCCGCCTTCAGCCAGGCGATGCCCTGCTGCCACAGCGCCTCGATCTCGGCCGGCATGCCGTCCATGCGGAACTCGCGCGGGATGCCGATGCGCAGGCCCTTCACGCCGCGCGCCACGGCCGCCGCGAAATCCGGCACCGCGATGTCGACGCTGGTGGAGTCCTTGGGGTCGAAACCGGCCATGGAGTTCAGCATCAGCGCGCAGTCGGTCACGTCGCGCGCGATCGGCCCGGCCTGGTCCAGGCTGGACGCAAACGCCACCACGCCGAAGCGCGAGCAGCGCCCATAGGTCGGCTTGATGCCCGCCACGCCGCAGAAGGCCGCGGGCTGGCGGATCGACCCACCTGTGTCGGTCGCCGTCGTCCCCAGCGCGAGCCGCGCCGCGATCGCCGCCGCCGAACCACCCGAGGAACCACCCGGCACCAGGCGCTTCGCCGGGTCATTGGCGCGCGACCAGGGGTTCTCCACCGGCCCGAAGGCGCTGGTGGCGTTGCTGCTGCCCATGGCGAACTCGTCCAGGTTCAGCTTGCCCAGGAAGATGCCGCCGTCACGCTTCAGGTTGCCGCTGACCGTGCTCTCATAAGGCGGCGTGAACTCGCCCAGGATGCGGCTGGCCGCGGTCGTCCTCACGCCCTCGGTGCAGAACAGGTCCTTGATGCCGAGGGGAATGCCCTCCAGCGAACCGCCCTGCCCGGCCGCGAGCTTGGCGTCGGAGGCATCGGCCTGCGCCAGCGCCAGCTCCGGCGTCACCGTAATATAGGCGTTGATGCGCGGGTTCAGCGCCGCGATGCCGTCCAGATAGGCCTGGGTCAGCTCACGCGCGGAAATCGAGCGGGCCTTCAGCGCATCCCGCGCCTGGGCCAGCGTAAAGTCAGTGAGCCGGGTCATTCCACCACCTTCGGCACGGAGAAATATTCGCCCTCACGCTCGGGGGCGTTGGCCAGCACGCGCTCGGCCTGGGCACCGTCAGTCACCTCATCAGCGCGCCAGCGCAGGGCCGTGGCCCCGCCGCCCGCCATGGGCTCCACGCCCGAGGTGTCCACCTGCTGCAATTGCTCGATCCATTGCAGGATGCCATTGAACTCGGCAGCGAGACCCGGCAGGGCCTCCTCCTCCACATGAATACGGGCGAGTTTCGCGATGCGGCGGATCGCCGCGGTGTCCACGCTCATGACAGCGGTCTGTCCCTCAGGTAACGGGTGAAGAATGGCGTTGTTCACCATGGCGCAGCTACGCGCAACCCTGCCGAGAGGCGACCGCATCCTGGGCATCGACCCGGGCTCCAAAACCATCGGCCTCGCGCTGACCGACGTGATGCTCATGCTGGCCACCCCCTACGGCGGTCTCAAGCGCGGCAAGCTCTCGGCCAACGCCCTTGAGATCAAGGCCATCGCGAAGAAGGAAGGCGTGGGCGGGCTGCTCGTCGGCCTGCCGCTGAGCATGGACGGCAGCTTCGGGCCCGCCGCCCAGGCCGCCAAGGACTGGGCCACCGCCATGGGCCAGCAGACAGGCCTGCCCGTGGCCCTGTGGGACGAACGCCTCTCCTCCTCCGCCGTCAACCGCATGCTGATCCAGGAAATGGACACGACACGGAAGCGCCGCGCCGAAGTAGTGGACGCCGCCGCGGCCGCCTACACCCTGCAGGCGGCCCTGGACGCCACGGCGGGGACACTGCCCGGGTAGTTGCGCCGGGCGGCCAGGGCGGAACCGGGGGCCTTGCCCCCAGACCCCCGCGCAGGGGCGCTGCCCCTGCACCCCGCCAGGAGCCTGGGGCCCCTGGACCCCCGTGAGGCTTCTGAAAGTTTGGAGAAGGGGCAGCAAAGGCGCTTCGGGTCAAAGGGCGTTCGGAGCCCCTTCTCCAAACTTTCAGCTCCCGGTTTCCAAAGGCCTCCCGGCCTTTGGTGGGTCCAGGGCAAAGCCCTGGTCGGGGGCCGGGGGTGAAGCCCCCGGTTCCGCCCCGGCCCCCAACGCACCCACCGGGCAGCTTCCCGCCTCTGGCCCCGGGGCCGCCTGGGGAGTAAGAGGCGGAAGTTTGCCCAGAGCAGGATTCGCGCCGTGAGCTTCTCTTATCCTATTCTCCCTGAGGGCCATCTGCTTGCGATCGAGGGGTTGGAGCCGCCGCATATCCAGGCGTTGCTGGATCTGGCCGAGAGTTATGCCCTGCTGAACCGCCAGGGTAAGACGCAGCGGGATCTGCTGAAGGGCCGCACCCTCATCAATCTGTTCTTCGAGGACAGCACCCGCACCCGCACCAGCTTCGAGTTGGCGGGCAAGCGGCTGGGGGCGGATGTGATCAACATGTCGGTCGCCCAGTCCAGCGTGAACAAGGGCGAGACGCTGCTCGACACGGCTTCAACGCTGAATGCGATGAACACGGATCTGCTGGTGGTGCGGCATGCGCAGTCCGGCGCGCCGGCGCTGCTGGCGCAGAAGGTCTCGGCCGCGGTGATTAATGCGGGCGACGGCACGCATGAGCACCCGACCCAGGCGCTGCTGGATGCGCTGACGATCCGCCGCCACAAGGGCGACCTGCATGGGCTGGTGGTCGCGATCTGCGGCGACATCACCTATTCCCGCGTGGCGCGCAGCAACATCCACCTGCTGTCGGCCATGGGCGCGGAGGTGCGGCTGATCGCGCCGCCCACGCTGCTGCCCACGGATGTGGATCGCCTGGGCGTCACGGTGTTCCATGACATGCGCAAGGGGCTGGCGGGGGCGGACGTGGTGATGATGCTGCGCCTGCAGAAGGAGCGCATGGCGGGCGGGCTGATCCCCTCGGCGCGCGAGTTCTTCCGCTTCTACGGGCTGGATCACGAGAAGCTGTCCTATGCCAAGCCCGACGCCATCGTGATGCATCCCGGCCCGATGAACCGCGGCATCGAGATCGACAGCGCGGTGGCCGACGACCCCACCCGCAGCGTGATCGGTGAGCAGGTGGAGATGGGTGTGGCGATGCGCATGGCGGTGCTGGACGTGCTGGCCCGCAACCTGCGGCGCAACGCATGATCCGCCCTGCCCTTCCGCATGAGGCAGAGGCCATGCGCAGCCTGGTGCGCGAGGCCTATGCCCGTTGGGTGCCCGTCATCGGACGCGAGCCGTTCCCGATGACCGACGACTACCCCGCGCGCATCGCCGCCGGCCAGGCCTGGCTGCTGGAGACCGGGCACGGCCTCGAAGGCGCGCTGGTGCTGGAGGATGACGACGGCGCGCTGCTGCTGGACAACATCGCGGTGGCCACCGGCAGCCAGGGGCGCGGGCATGGCCTGACCTTGATGGCCTTCGCCGAGGATGAGGCCAGGCGGCGCGGCTACACGCGCATCCGCCTCTACACCAATGAACTGATGACGACGAACATCGCGCTGTATGCGCGGCACGGCTATGTCGAGACCCATCGCGCCGAGGGTGCCGGGTTCCGCCGTGTGTTCATGGAGAAGCCCCTGGCATGACCGACCTGCTGATCACCAATGCCCGGCTGCTGGACCCGGCGACGGGGCTCGATGCCCAGGGCTCGCTGCTGATCCGCGACGGCAGGATCGCCTCGCTCACCGGCGCGCCGGCCGAGGGCGTGCCCACGCTCGATGCCGGGGGCGCCTGCCTGGCGCCCGGCCTTGTGGACATGCGCGCCAGCCTGGGTGAGCCCGGCGCCGAGCACCGCGAGACCATCGCCTCGGCCGCGCGCGCGGCGGCGGCGGGCGGCATCACCACGCTCTGCGCCCTGCCCGATACCAGCCCCGTGCTGGACGATGCCGCCCTGATCCATTTCGTCGCCCGCCAGGGTGAGGCGACCGGCAGCCTGACCATCCACCCCTTCGGCGCCGCCACGCGGGGGCTGCAGGGCAAGGAGATCTCGGAATTCGGCCTGCTGCGTGAGGCAGGGGCCGTGGCCTTCACCGATGCCGGCCGGGCCATCGCCAGCCCGCGCACGATGCGGCTTGCGCTGGGCTACGCGCGCGCCTTCGGCACCTTCATCATCCAGCACCCGGAGGAGCCGACGCTCGCCGCCGGCGGCGTGGCGACGGAGGGCGAGCTCGCCACCCGGCTCGGCCTGCCGGGCATCCCGATGCTGGCCGAATCCATGATGGTGGCGCGCGATATCGCGCTGGCCAGGCTCTCGGGCGGGCATGTGCATTTCTCCCGCGTCTCGACGGGTGCCGCGCTCGACCTCATCCGTGCCGCCAAGGCCGAGGGGCTGCGCGTGACCTGCGACACCGCGCCCCCCTATTTCGACCTGAACGAGACGGCGATCACCGGCTATCGCAGCTATGCCAAGCTCAGCCCGCCGCTGCGCCCGGAAAGCGAGCGCCTGGCGGTGGCGGCGGCGCTGGCCGACGGCACGATCGACGCCGTGGTCAGCGACCACCAGCCGCGCGATGCCGACGACAAGCGCCTGCCCTTCCTGCAGGCCGAGGCCGGCGGCGCGGGGCTGGCCACGCTGCTCTCGGTCACGCTGGCGCGCTATCACGGCGGCGATGTCACGCTGCTGGAGGCGCTGGCCCTGCTGACCTGCAAGCCCGCGAAGCTGCTGGGCATCGAGGCCGGTGCGCTGAAGGAGGGGGCGGCCGCCGACCTGATGCTGTTCGACCTGCGGCGCGGCTGGCAGGTGAAGGACGGCCAGCTGCCCGGCAAGGCGCAGAACACCCCCTTCGACGGCCGCGCGCTGGAAGGCAAGGTGCTGGCCACCTTCAAGGCCGGCCGCAAGGTGTTCGGCGCGTGAGCTACCTGCTGTCCCTGCTGATCGGCGCGGCGCTGGGCTCCATCCCCTTCGGGCTGATCCTGACCCGCGCGGCGGGGCTGGGCGATGTCCGCACCATCGGCAGCGGCAGCATCGGCGCCACCAATGTGCTGCGCACGGGCAACAAGAAGGTGGCGGCCGCCACGCTGGTGCTGGACGTGCTGAAGGGTGTGATCGCCCTGCTGGTCTGCCAGTACCTGTGGGGCCGCGATGCCGGGCTGCTGGCGGGCCTCGCCGCCGTCGTCAGCCATTGCTACCCGGTGTGGCTGGGCTTCAAGGGCGGCAAGGGCGTGGCCACTGCCGCCGGCGTGCTGCTGGCCGCCGCCTGGTGGATGGGGCTGATCGTGGCGGGCGTCTGGCTGGCCACGGCCTTTCTCACGCGCATCTCCTCCGCCTCGGCCCTCGTCGCCTGCGCCGCAGCCCCCATCGTCGCGCTGCTGGCGGGTGACATGAACCTGGCGCTGTTCGCCCTGGTGCTGGCCTTGTTCGTCGCCTGGCGGCACAGCGCCAATATCCGCCGCCTGATCGCGGGCACCGAGCCCCGGATCGGCAAAGGGAAGTGAAGCACGCCGAGGCGCTGGCCCGCCTGCGCCTCGCCCGGGGGGAGGGCATCGGCCCCCAGACCTTCCGCAAGCTGCTCGACCGTTTCGGCGGGGCCGAGGCCGCCCTGGGCGCGCTGTCGCGCCACCCGGACCGCTATCGGCCCGCCGAGGCCGATGAGGCGGCGCGCGAGTGGGACGCGACCGACCGGCTCGGCGGGCGCTTCCTGTTCCTGGGCCAGCCCGGCTACCCCGCCCTGCTGGCCACCATTCCCGACGCGCCGCCCGTGCTGTCCTGCCTTGGCTATGAGGAAGCCTTCGCCCCCAAGGCCGTGGCCATCGTGGGCGCGCGCAACGCCACGCTGGCCGGGCGCCGCATCGCGGAGATCCTGGCCCGCGACCTGGCGCGGGAGGGGCTGTGCGTCGTCTCCGGCCTGGCGCGCGGCATCGACGCCGCGGCGCATGAAGGCGCGATTTCCGGCGCGGGCCCGACCATCGCGGCGGTCGCCGGCGGCCTCGACAAGCCCTACCCGCCCGAGAACGCGCCCCTGCAGGCCCGCATCCTGGAGCGCGGCGGCGCGGTCATCACCGAGGCGCCGCTCGGCACCGCGCCGCTGGCCCGCCACTTCCCCCGCCGCAACCGGCTGGTGGCGGGGCTGTCGCTCGGCATCGTGATCGTGGAGGCCATGGCGAAGTCGGGCACCCTCATCACCGCCCGCCTGGGCCTCGAATACGGGCGGGAGATCTTCGCCATCCCCGGCCACCCGCTGGAGCCCCGCGCGCGGGGCCCGAACGACCTGCTGCGCCAGGGCGCGCGCCTGACCGAAACCGCCGCCGACATCCTGGAACACCTGCCCGAAGCGCCCTCGGACGCACCGCTGTTTTCCGCCCGCCACCTGCCCGACCAGCCGCCGGAGGCGCCGCCCGAGGCCTCGGGCGCCCCGCCGGACACATTGCAAATCATTGAGTTACTAGGCACCGACGCGGTCTCGGTTGACGATCTGGCCCGCCGCTGCCAGCTATCGGTGCCGGAACTGCGTGCCATCCTGCTCGACCTGGAGCTGGAGGGGCGCGTGCAAACACTCTCGGGGAACCGGGTGGCCAGG
Source organism: Rhodovarius crocodyli (assembly GCF_004005855.1). GTDB lineage: Bacteria > Pseudomonadota > Alphaproteobacteria > Acetobacterales > Acetobacteraceae > Rhodovarius > Rhodovarius crocodyli. The sequence goes on along the minus strand of NZ_SACL01000002.1, from coordinate 575,562 downwards.
GCCTGAAAGCCCCAGCTGCCTTCTCCCATCTGGAACGCTTGATGCCTGACGTCCTCGTCGTCGAAAGCCCCGCAAAGGCCAAGACCATCAACAAGTATCTGGGAAGCGGTTTTACCGTTCTCGCCAGCTTCGGCCATGTGCGCGACCTGCCGCCCAAGGACGGCTCCGTGCGGCCGGAGGAAGACTTCGCGATGGACTGGGAGGCCGATGACCGCGGCCGCAAGCAGGTCCAGGCCATCGCCAAGGCCCTGAAGGGCGCGCGCCACCTCTACCTGGCCACTGACCCGGATCGCGAGGGCGAGGCGATTTCCTGGCATGTGAAGGACATGCTGGCGCGCGACGGCGCGCTGAAGGGCGTGGAAGTCAGCCGCGTCACCTTCAACGAGATCACGAAGCGCGCCGTCCAGCACGCCATCGCCAACCCCCGCCAGCTGGATACCCCGCTGATCGAGGCCTATCTGGCCCGCCGCGCGCTGGACTATCTGGTGGGCTTCTCGCTGTCGCCCGTGCTGTGGCGCAAGCTGCCCGGCAGCAAGTCCGCCGGCCGCGTGCAGTCGGTCGCGCTGCGGCTGATCTGCGAGCGCGAGGCCGAGATCGAGGCCTTCAAGGCGCGGGAATACTGGACGGTGGAGGGCCGCTTCGCCACGCCGCTGGGCGCCCCCTTCCTGGCGCGCCTGACCCATCACGAGGGCCGCAAGCTCGATCAGTTCGACCTGAACAACGAGGCGCTGGCCAATGTCGCCAAGCGCGCGGTGGAGGCCGGGCAGTTCTCGGTCGGTTCGGTCGAGAAGAAGCGCGTCCGCCGCAACCCGCCCGCCCCCTTCACCACCTCCACCCTGCAGCAGGAAGCCAGCCGCAAGCTGGGTTTCGGCGCGCAGCTGACCATGCGCACCGCGCAGCAGCTGTATGAAGGTGTCGAGATCGGCGGCGAGACCGTCGGCCTGATCACCTATATGCGAACCGACGGCGTCTCGATGGCGCGAGAGGCCATCATGGCCATCCGCGACCATGTGAAGGGCGAGTTCGGCCCCGACTACCTGCCCGGCGCGCCGCGCGAATACACCTCCAAGGCCAAGAACGCCCAGGAGGCGCACGAGGCCGTCCGCCCCACCGATGTCTCCCGCACGCCGGCCGATGTCGCGCGCTACCTCAGCGATCAGCAGCGCAAGCTGTATGAGCTGATCTGGAAGCGCGCGGTCGCCAGCCAGATGCAGTCCGCCGAGCTGGACCAGACCGTGGCCGAGCTGATCGAGCCCACGGGCCGCACCAGGATGCGCGCCACGGGCTCCGTCATCGCCTTCGACGGCTTCCTGAAGCTGTACCGCGAGGACCGCGACGACGCGCCCGCCGATGACGACGACGAGAACCGCACCCTGCCGCCGATGCGCGAGAAGGATGCGGTGAAGACCGGCGACGTGACCGCCAGCCAGCACTTCACCCAGCCGCCGCCGCGTTTTTCCGAGGCCAGCCTGGTGAAGCGGATGGAGGAGCTCGGCATCGGGCGTCCCTCCACCTACGCCTCCATCCTGCAGGTGCTGCAGGACCGCGAGTATGTGACGCTGGATAAGCGCCGCTTCGTGCCGCAGGACCGTGGGCGGCTCGTGACGGCCTTCCTGGTCGCCTATTTCGAACGCTATGTGGACACGGGCTTCACCGCCGGCCTCGAGGAACAGCTCGACGAGATCTCGGACGGCAAGGCCGATTGGCGGGCGGTGATGCGGGCGTTCTGGGAAGCCTTCTCCTCAGCGATCGACGAGACCAAGGACCTCAAGATCAGCGACGTCATCGACCGTCTCGATGAGGAGCTGGGCCCGCATTTCTTCCCTGTCGCGGATGACGGGAAAGACCCGCGCGCCTGCCCGTCCTGCGGGGCGGGGCGGCTGGGGCTGCGGCTGGGTCGCACGGGCGCCTTCATCGGCTGCTCCAACTATCCCGAATGCCGCTACACGCGGCCCCTGGCCGTGCCCGGCGCCGATGGCGACGCGACCGGCCCGCTGGCCGACGGCATCCGTGAGCTGGGCGAGCATCCCGAGACCGGCGAGAAGGTCACGATGCGGCGCGGCCCCTATGGCATCTATGTCCAGCTCGGCGAGGGCGGGGTGGATGAGAAGGGCAAGCCCACCAAGCCCCGCCGCGCCAGCCTGGCCCGCAACATGGACCCCGAGCAGATGACGCTGGAGCGGGCGTTGGCCCTGCTGTCCATGCCGCGCATCGTGGGCATGCACCCCGACACGGGTGAGGAGATCACGGCCCATCTCGGCCGCTTCGGGCCCTATATCACCATGGGCGCGCTGTCGAAGTCGCTGGACAGGGACGACGACATCCTGTCGCTCGGCCTGAACCGGGCCGTGGCGCTGCTGGCGGATGCCAAGCCGCGCGGCATCACGCTGGGCGACCACCCGGCCGATGGCGAGAAGGTGGAGGTGCGGCGCGGCCGCTTCGGCCCCTTCATCATGCACAACAAGCGCGTGGCCAACATGCCCCGCGGCATGGAGATGGAAGCCATCACCCTGGCCGAGGCGGTGACGCTGCTGGCCGAGAAGGGCAAGGACCTGCCGCCCATGAAGGGCGCCAAGGGCAAGAAGGCGGCACCGGCGAAGAAGGCGGCCGCCCCCAAGGCGGAAGCCGCGCCCAAGAAGGCCCCTGCCAAGAAGGCCGCGGCCACCAAGGCCCCGGCGGCGAAGAAGGCCGCCGCCAAGAAGCCGGCGGCGAAAAAGGCGTGACGCGCAAGGGCCCACCGATCAAGGGAAAGAAGGCGGCACGCGCCGCCCTGGCCCGCGCCAGCAAGCCCGTCAGCGGCGAGAAGCGCCCCCCTAAGGCGGTGGAGCACTCCAAGCGCGCCTTCAAGGGCGGCAAGCCCAAGGCCGCCGCACCCGCCGAGCGCCCGCGCGAGCAGCAGCGCGAGATCGCGCCGCGCCGCCTGCGGGTGGCCCCGCCGGAGGGCGCACCGCCCATGGCCCAGGTGCCGTCGGCCGCCGAGCTCAGGAAGTTCCTGGCCAATGCGCCGGGCAAGATGCGCACGACCGAGATCTCGCGCGCCTTCAACCTGCGCCCGGACCAGCGCGGCGAACTGCGCGACGTCATCCGCTCGCTGAAGGCCGAGGGAACGGTCGCGCCCGCCGGGCGGCGCAGCGTCGAGGCACCGCTGCACAAGCGCCAGACCCTGCCCGACATGTGCATGGTCGAGGTATTCGGCACCGACACCGAGGGCGACCCGCTGGCCCGCCCCGTGGGCTGGCAGGGCGAGGGCCAGGCGCCGCTGGTCTATATGCGCCCCGAACAGCGCGGCCAGCCCGCCCTGGCCCCGGGCGACCGGGTGCTGGCCCGCATCCGGCCCATCGGGGGCGGCAAGTATGAGGGCCGCACCTTCAAGCGCATCGAGGCGCGCGACAACGCGAAGATCCTCGGCGTGGTCGAGGGCGGGCTGCTGATCCCGACCGACCGGCGCAACAAATCCACCTGGTCCATCGCCCAGGGGGCGGCCGCCGAGGGCGAGATCATCCTGGCCGAGCCCATCGCCTCCCCCGGCCGGCATTTCGGCCCGCGCCCGGTGCGGGTGGTCGAGGTGCTGGGCCAGCTGGGCCAGGCCAAGTCGGTCTCGCTGATCTGCATCCACGCCCACGGCATCCCGGTGGATTTCGACCCCGAGGCCGTGGCCCAGGCCGAGAAGGCGCGCGGCGTGCGGATCAGCAAGTCGCGCGAGGATCTGCGCCCCATCCCGCTGATCACCATCGACGGCGAGGACGCGCGCGACTTCGACGACGCGGTCTATGCCGAGCCGCTGGAAGACGGCTGGAAGGTGATGGTCGCGATCGCGGACGTGGCCCATTACGTGACGCCCGGCTCCGCGCTGGACCGGGATGCCCGCCGGCGCGGCAACAGCGTGTATTTCCCCGACCGCGTGGTGCCCATGCTGCCCGAGCAGCTGTCCAACGGCTGGTGCAGCCTGCGCCCGAACGAGGATCGCGGCTGCCTGTTCGTGGAGATGGAGTTCGACAAGTCCGGCACCAAGCGCCGTCACCGCTTCGGGCGCGGCCTGATGCGCAGCGCGGCCCGCCTGACCTATGAGCAGGCGCAGGAAGCCCAGGATGCCGGCACCGACCCGGCCGGGCTCGCCCCGGGCCATATCGCCAGGCTCTACGGCGCCTTCCAGGCGCTGCTGGCCGACCGGCTGCGGCGCGGCACGCTCGACCTGGACATCCCCGAGCGCAAGGTCGTGCTGAACGACAAGGGCGAGGTCTCCTCCGTGCGTCCGCGCGCGCGGCTCGACTCGCACCGGCTGATCGAGGAATTCATGGTCGCCGCCAATGTCTGCGCGGCGGAGGAGCTGGAGCGCCTGTCCCAGCCCTGCATGTACCGCGTGCACGACCGCCCCTCGGACCAGAAGCTGGAGGGGCTGCGGCAGTTCCTGGCCCAGTTCGACATCAGCCTGCCCCAGGGCGACCGGCTGCTGCCCAAGAACCTAGCCCATGCCCTGACCAAGGTGAAGGGCGAGCCGCATGAGCGCCTGACCCATGAGGTGATGCTGCGCAGCCAGAGCCAGGCGGCCTATGAGCCCGACAATATCGGCCATTTCGGCCTGGCCCTGGCCCGCTACGCCCACTTCACCAGCCCGATCCGCCGCTATGCCGACCTGCTGGTGCATCGCGCGCTGATCCGTGGCCTCAAGCTCGGCAAGGACGGCATCACGGAGGCCGAGGCCACCACCATGCCCGACACCGGGGAGCACATCACCCTGACCGAGCGCCGGGCCGCCCTGGCCGAGCGCGACGCGGTGGACCGCTACCTGGCGGCCTTCATGGCCGGACGGCAGGGAGAGGTCTTCCCCGCCCGCATCTCGGGCGTCACGCGCTTCGGCATGTTCGTGACGGTGGAGGAGACGGGCGCCTCGGGCCTCGTCCCCTTCTCCGCCCTGCCGGATGACCGGTGGGAGGAAGACGGCACCGGCATGGCCCTGGTGGGCAAGCGCACGGGGATGCGATTCTCCCTGGGTGACGAGGTGGAAGTGGCCCTGCGGGAGGCCAATGCCCTGACCGGCAGCCTGCAGTTCCAGCTGCGCCCTTCGGGCGGACACCGCGGCAAACCGGGGGCCAGAGCAGGCAAACCCTTCAAAACCGGCAGGCGACGGCCAGGAAAGGCTTGACCCCGGGGCGCGGCTGTATCATTGAGGCCGCCACGTTCCGTGGGTCCCTCCCGCGGCAAATTCATTTGCAGACTGCACTGATCGGACCCGACCCATGGCCAAATCCAACACCATCCAGATCAAGCTGGTGAGCAGCGCCGAGACCGGCCACTTCTACGTCACGAAGAAGAACGCCCGCACGGCCACCGGCAAGCTCGAGCTGAAGAAGTACGACCCGGTCGTGCGCAAGCACGTGGTCTACAAGGAAGCCAAGATCAAGTAATTCCGCGCCAGCGCGGAACGGGCCGGCGCGGGGTGACCTACGCCGGCTTTTTGCTGTTCAGCGTTCCGGTGGATCAGTTGGCGGCCTGGCGGCCCAGGTCGCCGGCATCGGCCATGCGCACGGCATTCCGCCCGCCCGCCTTGGCGCGATAGAGCGCGGCATCGGCCGCGCCGATCACCACATCCGAATCGGTGCCGGCGGGCGCCACGGCCGCGCCGATGCTGACGGTCGCGTTGATCTCGACCGGGCCCAGCTGCAGGGGCTCATCGGCCACGGCCTCGCGCAGGCGCTCGGCCACCAGCATGGCGTATTCGGGCGGGGCGCCGGCCATCACGACCAGGAACTCCTCACCACCCCAGCGCGCCACCACATCCGAAGCACGCAGGTTCACCCGCAGGCGGTTGGCGATCTCCCGCAGGGCGGCGTCACCCACATTGTGGCCCCAGGTGTCGTTGATGGGCTTGAAGCGGTCCAGGTCCAGCATCAGCACCGCGACCTCTCCGCCGCGCAGCAGCCCGTCCAGGTGGCGGCGGACATAGCGGCGGTTGCGCAGCCCGGTCAGCGGGTCGGTCACCGCCATCTCCAGGCTGCGGTCCAGCTCGGCGCGCAGCCGGTCCTGATAGCGCTTGCGGCGGATCTGGTTGCGCACGCGGGCGCGCAGCTCATTGGGGTCCACCGGCATCAGCACATGGTCGTTGGTGCCGATGTCGAAGCCGCGCAGCACCAGCGCCCTCTGCTCCGGCCGGGCGACCAGGATGACGGGCACGTCGCGGGTCACGCCGTTGGCGCGCAGGCGCGATGCCAGGCGCAGCGTATCCCCGCCCTCGGCCGGAAGGCACAGGATGGCCAGATCCACCCCGCCCTGGTTCAGCCGCTGCCAGATGGCGTCGACGGCATCGAAGCATTCCACCAGCACGCCATCCTGGCGCAGCGCGGTGGAGATAACGTCGTTTTCCTCACCCAGCACCAGCGCATGGGCGCCGACCACGCCGCTGTCGGGCGCGCCGGGCGCCTCGAAGCCCAGGTCGCGGGCGGTCTCGGCGCGCAGGCGCCACGCATCCTGCACCTGCTTCACGCGCATCAGCGCGCGCAGCCGAGCGAACAGCGTGGCGTCGTCCACGGGCTTGGAGAGGAAGTCGTCGGCTCCGGCCTCCAGGCCGCGCACGCGCTCGGCCGCTTCGGTCAGGGCGGTGACCATGACGACGGGGATGTGCATCAGGGCCGGGTCGGCCTTCAGCCTGCGGCACGTCTCGAAGCCGTCCATGCCCGGCATCATGACATCCAGAAGAATTATGTCCGGAGACCAGCCGGAAGCCTGCCTGAGGGCTTCCTCGCCGCTCTGGGCCAAGGCTACCTCATAGAACTCGCTCTGCAGCTTCGCCTCAAGCAGGCGGCGGTTGGCAGCGATGTCGTCCACCACCAGGATGCGGGCGGTCATGCGCGCATCCCTTCACGGAGAATGCCATGTCCGGCGCCAGCTTCAGCGAGCCCGAACTGAACGATCATGGCAGCGTCGCCAATCGCGGCCTGTTCTTCCGGCGCTGGCTCGCCAACCCGCTGCAGATGGGCAGCATCATCCCTTCCTCGGCCACCTTCAGCCGCATGATCGCGGAGCGGGCGGAACATGAGGGCGATGAGGTGGTGGTCGAGCTCGGCGCCGGCACCGGCGTGATTTCCCGCGCGCTGCTGGCGGCGGGCGTCCCGCCCGAAAAGCTCATCCTGGTCGAGATCGTGCCCGAGATGGCCGAGCACCTGCGCCAGGCCCTGCCCGGCGTGCGCGTCATCTGCGGCGACGGCTTCGAGCTGCCGCGCGTGCTGCAGCAGGCCGGCGCGCCCCCGGTGGGCGACGTGGTGTGCGGCATCCCGCTGGTGATGCTGCCCGACGCGCAGCAGCGCCGCATCGTCAGCGCCATGATGGAAGCCAGCCCGCGCCGCGGCTTTCTGCATCTGAGCTATTGCATCACCTCGCCGCTGCCGCGCCGCAGGCACGGAATCGAGGGCGGCCGCCAAGCCTGGACCTGGCGGAACTTTCCGCCCGGTGGCGTCTGGCGCTATCGCCCTGCTGCACGCTGAGGGCTGGGCGTCGCCGGCTGTCCTGTATTCCAGAAGTCTCACCGCTAACGGCCGTCCTCGATCCCGCCACCACGCCTCGCCGGGAGGTTAGCAGCATTTCGTAGCGGCTCGATAGGCTATTCCCCCAATGTCAGTAAGAGCAAAAAAGCAAGTAAAGTGCTGAATTGAGGGCCGGGGTGAAATCTTAGCCATCCCTGGCCCGAAGGGGCTTGCAGGCAGCGATTCGTTTACCGGGGCTGAAACTGCCTGCTGCCGAACATGTTCTCCCGCGCCTCGTCCGTCAGCGGGCCCGTGCGCTGGTTCTGGGAGAGCACCTCGACGCCGCGCTGCACCGCCGGGCGTGCCGCGATCGCATCATGCCAGCGCTGCACCGCCGGATAGGCCGCCAGGTCGATCCCGCGCCGGCCCGGGTTGCGGATCCAGGGGAAGGTCGCGATGTCGGCGATGGAATAGTCGGGCCCGGCCAGATAGGGGCTCTCCGACAGCCGCTTCTCCAGCACGCGGTGCAGGCGCGCCACCTCATTGGTGTAGCGCGTGATGGCGTAGGGCAGCTTCTCGGGCGCATAGGCCGCGAAGTGGTTGTACTGGCCGAACATCGGCCCCACCCCGCCCATCTGGAACATCAGCCATTGCAGGGCGGTGTAGCGGGCGGCGGGGTCCTGCGGCAGCAGCGGGCTGTCCACCTTCTCGGCCAGATAGATCAGGATCGCCCCGCTCTCGAACAGCGCGAAGTCGCCGCCCGGCCCATCGGGGTCCACGATGGCGGGGATGCGGTGGTTGGGGGTGATCTTGAGGAAGCTTTCCTCGAACTGCGCGCCCTTGCCGATGTCGACGCCGTGCACCCGATAGGGGATGCCCGTCTCCTCCAGCATGATGTGCACCTTGTGGCCGTTGGGCGTCGGCCAGGAATACAGGTCGATCATCGGATTCTCCTTATCGGGCTGGATGTGGCGCCGCCCCGGAATCCTGCAAGAAGTTCCACCGAGCGACGAGGCGCGGCTACAGCCCGCTGAAGGTGATGCCCGTCTCGACCGACCAGCCATAGGGACGGTCGCGCCCCACCCCCAGCCCGGGACGCACATAGGCGGTGACGTTCTCGCCCAGCCTGAGGCCCGCGGTCAGGCGCAGCGTGCCGCCGCTCATGGCGCCGCGTGCGATGTCGAAGCGCTGGGTCGGGTTCAGCGTCAGCCAGGCGCGCCCCGGCAGCACCCGCCAGAACAGGAAGAGATCCAGCTCGCCCAGGTTCACCCGCGGGGCGGCGGCACTGCCAGCGAAGCCGGCGGAGTGGCGGTACTGCGCCCCCACGCCCAGGCGGGACCACGGAAACCAGATGCCCGAAAGCCCGGGCGAGGCGATGAAGCGCGCGGCGCCGGTCATGCCGTTGCCGGTGGGCGCGGAGATATCGGCGAACAGCTGCACGGCGCCGGTGCCGCCCGCCCAGAGCAGGGCCGAGAGGCGCGCCGAGACGTCGCCCGCCGCCAGGCCGCGCCTGGAATGCGGTCCGTCATGCGCCGTGGCGTCGGTATCGGGGCCCACGGCGGCGGCCACCCCGGCCACCCGTGCATAGACCATCGGGGTTTCTATGCGGATCGCGGCGCGGCCACCCCAGAGGGGCTCCGCATAGCGCACCCGCACATCCTGGCTGAAGGAAGCGCCATAGCCGCTGCTGGTGGCCACCACCGCCGCCTGGCGGTCGTACAGAAAGGGCGAATCAGGAGCGGGCGGCGGAAGGCCCAGCGATTGCTGGGCCCACGCGCCGCCCGGTATCAGGCAGATCAGTGCGGCCGCGGCCGCACGCATCAGCCGTTGCCGTTCAGGTACTGCATGGCGGCGGCAAGCCCGGGCTTGTGCGGGATGCCGGCGGCGGCGAGCCCCATCTCCACCCCGCCCAGCGTGCCCACCAGCTGCAGGTCCCCGAAATCGCCCAGGTGCCCGATGCGGAACACCCGGTCGTTCAACTGGCCGAGCCCGTTGCCGAGCGACATGTTGAACTTCTTGAGGATGGTGGCGCGCAGCGCGTTGGCGCTGTGGCCCTCGGGCAGGCGCACGGCCGTCAGCACCGGGGAGTAGTGGCGCGGATCCTCGCACTGCACCTCAAGCCCCCAGGCGCGCACGGCGCGGCGCGTCGCCTCACCGTGGCGGTCATGGCGGGCGAACACATTGTCCAGCCCTTCCTCGAACAGCATGTCGAGCGCGGTATCCAGCGCGTAGAGCATGTTGGTCGCCGGCGTGTAGGGGAAATAGCCGGTCGCGTTGGAGGCGATCATCGGCTTCCAGTCCCAGAAGCTGCGGGTGAGCTTCGCGGTCTCGCTGGCCTTCAGCGCCTTGGCGCTGACCGCGTTGAAGGACAGGCCCGGGGGCAGCATCAGCCCCTTCTGGGAACCGGAGACGGTGACATCCACGCCCCACTCGTCGTGGCGGTAGTCGACCGACCCCAGGGAGGAGATGGTGTCCACCAGCAGCAGCGCCGGGTGGCCGGCGGCGTCGATCGCGCGCCGCACCTCGTTGATGCGGCTGGTCGCCCCCGTGCTGGTCTCGTTATGGACCACGGCGACGGCCTTGATCTCGTGGTTCTTGTCGGCGCGCAGCCGGGCCTCGATGCCCTCGACATCCGCGCCGCGGCGCCAGTCGGTCTTGAGCAGTTCGGTGAGCAGGCCCAGGCGCCCGGCCATTTCCTCCCACAGATGCGCGAACCAGCCGGTCTCGCACATCAGCACCTTGTCGCCCGGCGACAGCGTGTTCACCAGCGCCGCTTCCCAGGCGCCGGTGCCGGAGGCCGGGTAGATGATCACATGGCTTTCGGTGTTGAAGATCTTCTTGGTCTTCTCCAGCACCCGCGCGCCCAGCTTGCCGAAATCCGGGCCGCGATGGTCCATCGTCGGGTTGTCGAGCGCACGCAGCACGCGGTCGGGCACGTTGCTGGGGCCGGGGATCTGCAGGAAATGCCGGCCGGCGGTGTGGTGTTCGGCGAAATAGACCATGGGACGAAGCCTCCGTTTCGGGGCGCTTCTGCCGGGATTTCGCGTCCCGCGCCAATGAGTTCGGCTTTTCGCGGCCATGAGCGTTTCCCATGCGCCAAATCGGGACGCGCGCGCTAGAAGCGGGCTCATGAACGTCCTCGTAAAACCGACTATGGCCGAATCCCGGCTCGCCCAGCGCCTGTCCGCCAACATCAGCGGCGAGGTGCTGTTCCACCCGGCCGACAAGGGCCGGTATGCCACCGATGCCTCGATCTACCAGGTGACGCCGGTGGGCGTGGTGGTGCCGAAGACCATCGAGGACGTTCAGGCCGCGATGTCGCTGGCGCGGGAGGAAGGGGTCTCCGTGCTCGCGCGCGGCGGCGGCACCAGCCAGTGCGGGCAGACGGTGAACCACTCGCTGGTGATCGATTGCAGCAAGTACCTGCGCAACGTGCTGGAGGTGGAAGGCGATGTGGCCCGGGTGCAGCCCGGCATCACGCTGGGCGCGCTGAACGAGGCGCTGAAGCCGCATGGCAAGTTCTATCCGGTGGACCCCTCCACCTGGCAGCGCTGCACCATCGGCGGCATGGCGGGCAACAATTCCTGCGGCGGCAAGTCGATCCGCTACGGGCTGATGGCGGACAATGTGCTGGCCATCGACGCGCTGCTGGCCGACGGCTCCCGCCACCGCTTCGGCGAGGATGAGCCCAACACCGACCTCGTGGCCCGGCTGCGCGCGCTGGGTGAGCGTGAGGCCGCCGAGATCGCCGAGAAGTTCCCCGAGCAGCTGCGCCGCGTCGGCGGCTATAACCTGGATGCGCTGACGCCCGCGGCGCGTGCCGCCGGGCGGGGCAACCTCTCACGCCTGCTGGTGGGCAGCGAGGGCACGCTGGCCTTCTCGGCGGCGCTCGATTTGAAGCTGTGGCCCATCAAGCCGCGCAAGGTGGTGGGCATCTGCCAGTTCCCCACCTTCCGCCGCGCCATGGAGGCGAGCCGACACCTGGTCACGCTGGACCCGGAGGCGGTGGAGCTGGTCGACCGCACCATGATCGACCTCGGCCGGTCCATCCCGATCTACCGCGCGACCATCGACAAGATGGTGATCGGCGAGCCCGACAGCCTGCTGATCGTGGAGTTCCACGGGCATGAGGACGGCCCGCTGCTGCAGGCGCTGGACCGGCTGGAGGAGATGATGGGCGACCTTGGCCTGCCCGGCCAGGTGGTGCGCGCCGTCGACGCCCCCTTCCAGGCCGCGATCGCGGAGGTGCGGGAGGCGGGCCTCAACATCATGATGTCCATGAAGGGCGACGGCAAACCCGTCTCCTTCATCGAGGATTGCGCGGTGGGCCTGGATGACCTCGCCGACTACACCGAGCGCCTGACCGGCGTATTCGACGAATACGGCGTGAAGGGCACCTGGTACGCCCATGCCAGCGTGGGCTGCCTGCATGTGCGCCCGGTGCTCAACATGAAGGATGGCGGCGATGTGCGCAAAATGCGCGAGATCGCCGAGCGCTGCTTCGAGCTGGTGCGCGAATACAAGGGCAGCCATTCCGGCGAGCATGGCGACGGCATCGTCCGCTCCGAATTCAACGAGCCCATGTTCGGCCCCCGCATCGCCCGCGCCTTCGAGGCGGTGAAGGACGCCTTCGACCCGAACGAGCTGCTGAACCCGAACCGCGTGGTGCGTCCGCCGCGCATGGATGACCGCAGCCTGTTCCGCTACGCGCCCGACTATGCGCCCGACCCCGCCGTGAAGCCCGTGCTCGACTGGTCCGAGCACCCCAACGGTTTCCTCGGCGCGGTCGAGATGTGCAACAACAACGGCACCTGCCGGAAGTTCGATGCCGGGGTGATGTGCCCCTCCTATCGCGCGACGCGCGAGGAACAGCACCTGACGCGCGGCCGCGCCAACACGCTGCGCCTCGCGCTGTCGGGGCAGTTGGGAGAGGACGCGCTTTCCTCCGACGCGCTGGCCGAGGCGATGTCGCTCTGTGTCTCCTGCAAGGGCTGCAAGCGCGAATGCCCGACGGGCGTGGACATGGCGCGCATGAAGATCGAGGTGCAGCACGCCCGCGCGCGGAAGCATGGCGTGCCCTTCAAGGACCGCATCATCGCGGAGCTGCCGCGCTGGGCGGCCGCTGCCTCCCGCGCGCCGGGGCTGGCGAACCTGCGCAACCGCTCATCCCTGCTGCGGCAGCTGGGCGAGAAATGGCTCGGCTTTTCCAAGGACCGCGCCCTGCCAGAGTTCCGCAGCGACGTGTTCCGCGACGAGGAGGCCCGCCGCCCCGGCGGCCGCGAGGTCATCCTGTTTGCCGACACCTTCAACCGCTATTTCGAGCCGGAGAATCTGCGCGCCGCCGTGAATGTGCTGGGGGCCGCGGGCTACAGCGTGCGCCCGGCCGAAGGCGCGGATGGCCGCCCGCTGTGCTGCGGCCGCACCTATCTGGCGGCCGGCATGGTGGAGAAGGCGAAGGAGGAAGCGCGCCGCACTTTGGCGGCGCTCGCGAATTCCGATGCCCCGGTGGTGGGGCTTGAGCCCTCCTGCCTGACCACGCTGCGCGACGAATTCCTTGCCCTGCTGCCCGGCGAGGAAACGCAACGCCTGGCCGCCCGCGCGAAGCTGTTCGGCGAGTTCCTGGCGGCGGAGAAACCCGCCCTGCCCTTCAAGGAAACCCCCGCCACGGTGCATGTGCACGGGCACTGCCACCAGAAGGCCTTCGGCGCCTTCGACCCGTCGCTCTCGGTGCTGAAGACCATCCCCGGTGTCACGGTGAAGCCCATCACTTCCTCCTGCTGCGGCATGGCGGGCAGTTTCGGCTACATGGCGGCGAACCAGGAGGCATCGAAGGCGATGGCCGAGGCATCCCTGATGCCGGCTGTGCGCGCGGCGGGCGCCGATGACATCATTGTTGCCGACGGCACCAGCTGCCGGCACCAGATTGACGGGCTGTCCGGGCGCGGGGCATGCCACTCCGTCAGGCTGATGGAGCGCGCGCTGAAATGACTTCCGAAGACGTCCTTTCCTTCTGGTTCAGCGAAGGCCCCGACACCCACCGCCCCGCCTGGTTCCAGAAGAACGACGCCTTCGACGACAGCATCCGGCAGCAATTCGGCGCCCTGGTCGTGCCTGCGCGCGAGGGCGCGCTGGATGGCTGGGCCGAAACGCCCCTGGGTGCGCTGGCCCTGCTGATCGTGCTGGACCAGTTCCCGCGCAACCTGTTCCGCGGCAGCGCGGAGGCATTCGCCTCCGACGCCCATGCCCGCGACATCGCGCGCGCCGTGGTGGCGAAGGGCTGGGACATGCGGGTCACCTGCACCCAGCGCAGCTTCCTGTACCTGCCCTTCGAGCACAGCGAATCGATGGCGGATCAACATCTGTCCGTCGCCCTGTTCGAGGGCATGCGCGACGACAGGGTGAAGGCCGCCCCCGGCGGCTCCATCGACTATGCCTGGCGCCACTGGTTCCTGATCCGCGATTTCGGACGTTTTCCGCACAGGAACGCGGCACTTGCCCGCACCAGCACGTCTCAGGAAGTGATCTATCTGTCACAGCCTGGAGCAGGTTTCTAAACCCGCCTGTTCATCGCCTCCCGCTTTGGTAGAAACTCGTTACTGCCCGGAGAGAGATAGAACACGATGCTCAAGCGCTTCCTGCTCGGTTGCACGCCATTGCTGATGCTTGCCACGCCGGCGGCGGCGCAGACGGTCCAGGGCCTTTATGTGGGCCTGGGCGCCGGCGGCACCATGCTGAACGAGAGCATCAACCGCCGTTCGCCGGCGGGTTTCTTCGGGCTGGGCAACGGCAGCCAGTACACCTACCGCACCGGCACCAACGTGACCGGCAGCGTCGGCTGGGGCTTCGGCAACGGCTTCCGCGCGGAGCTTGAAGGCTATTGGCGCCGGGCCGGCATCCAGGAGGCGCGCTTCTTCTCCCAGGGCAGCTTCAACGGCGGCATCTCCACCACCGCCGGCACCGCGCAGGTCTATGGCTTCATGGCCAATGCCTATTACGACTTCGACCTGTCCGTGTTCGGCCCGGGCTGGAGCTGGATCCAGCCCTATGTCGGCGTGGGCCTGGGCTTCGCCTATTCCCAGTTCCGCGACCTGAGCATGGACACCTACACCAGCCTGCGCACCACGGCGAACGGCAACGGCCGCACCCTGGCCTACCAGGCCATCATCGGTGCCGCGGTGCCGCTGGACGACTGGGCGCCGGGCCTGTCGCTGCTGGCGGAATATCGCTACTTCGGCGCGGGCTCGCCGCGGATCCGGGTGCAGACCAGCACCATCCCGACGAACAACCAGCCGGCCTATGTGCTGTCCGAAGTGTCGCGCACCGCCCATCCGGGCATCAGCGGGCATAATTTCAGCATCGGCCTGCGCTATTCCTTCGGTGCCTCGGGCGCCGCCAGCGCCGCCCCCGTCGCGGCCTCCGCGCCGCTCGGCTTCGGGTCGCCGCAATTCGCCCCCGCCCCCGCGCCGCGCAACTACGCGGTCTATTTCGAGAATCGGGGGGCGGTGATCGACTCCGTCGGGCGCGACACCATCGGCCAGGCGGTGCGCACGGCGCAGACGGCCGGCGCCTCGGGCCTCGATGTCGTGGGCTCGGCCGACGGCGCGGCCAATGCCGCCAACCGCGCGCTGTCCAACCGCCGCGCGCAGAATGTGGTGGCGGAGCTGGTGCGCATGGGCGTGCCGCGCAGCGCCATCACCGTCTCGGCCGTGGGCGGCCAGGGCCCGGTGGACCCGCAGCTGCGCCGAGTTGACATCACGCTGCGGTAAGGCCTGCATTCCCTTCCAGGAAATCGGAAGGGATGCGCCATGAAAGCCGCTGTCGTCACCGAACAGGGTCTGCGCCTGCAGGATGTGCCGGTGCCCAAGCCTGGCCCTGAGCAGGTGCTGGTGAAGCTGAAGGCCATCGGGCTTAACCGCGCCGATCTGGGCGTGGCCTCGGGCCATATGCATGGCAGCGTCGGCGGGCCCGGCACCATTCCCGGCATGGAAGGCGCGGGCGAGGTGGTCGAGGTCGGCCCCGGCGTGCCCGACACCATCCGCCCCGGCATGGCCGTGATGGGCGGCATCGCGGGTGCCTATGCTGAATACGGCCTCGCGGATTACGGCCGCCTGAACCCGGTGCCCGAGGGG
Source organism: Rhodovarius crocodyli (assembly GCF_004005855.1). Lineage (GTDB taxonomy): Bacteria > Pseudomonadota > Alphaproteobacteria > Acetobacterales > Acetobacteraceae > Rhodovarius > Rhodovarius crocodyli. The sequence goes on along the minus strand of NZ_SACL01000002.1, from coordinate 559,976 downwards.
CTTTCCTGGGAGGTCGCGGCCAGCCTGCCCGTGGCCCTGCAGACCATGCACGACGCCGTCGTCACCCATGGCCAGGTGCGGCCCGGGACCACGCTGATGATCCAGGGCGCGTCCTCCGGCGTGGGGCTGATGGGCATGATGATCGGCAAGCGCATGGGTGCGCGGCTGGTCGTCGGCAGTTCCACCAACCCCGAGCGCCGGGCGCGGCTGGCTGAATTCGGCGCCGATCTGGCCGTCGATACCAATGATCCCGCCTGGGTGGACCAGGTGCTGGCCATGACGGACGGCGTGGGCGTGGACACGGTGGTGGACCAGATCAGCGGCAAGCTGATGTCCCGGACACTCGCCGCGACCGCCATCCTGGGCCGCATCGTGAATGTCGGCCGGCTGGGCGGCTTCAAGGCGGAATTCGACTTCGACCTGCACGCGCAGCGGCGCATCACCTATGTCGGCGTCACCTTCCGCACCCGCACGAAGGAGGAAGTGCGCGAGATCGTCCGCAAGATGCGCGCCGACCTGTGGCCGGCGGTGCAGGCGGGCGAACTGCGCCTGCCGATCGACCGGATCCTCGCGCTGGATGAGGTGACGGAGGCGCTGGCGCACATGAAGGCCAACCGGCACCTGGGCAAGATCGTGATGCGGGTGGGCTAGTCAGCCCGTCACGATCCTGTCGCGCCCCTGCTGTTTCGCCAGGTAGCAGGCCCGGTCCGCGCGGGCGAACACCTCGGCCGCGCTCTCGCCCGGCCCGATCGCGGTCACCCCGCAGGAGAATCCGTACCGGAACCCCGGTACCTCCGGCAGGGGGCGTGCCGCGTGGATGTCGCGTTGCACGCGTTCCAGGATTTCCCGCGCGGTATCCGGGCACAGCCCGGGCATGACGAGCAGGAACTCCTCGCCGCCGATGCGGCCGAAACTGTCGCTGCGCCTGACGCCGCCCAGAACCCGGCTGGCGAAATCCACCAGCACCGTGTCGCCGCCCGGGTGGCCGTGGGTGTCGTTGATCGCCTTGAAATGGTCGATGTCCATCACCGCGACGCAGCCCTCCTGCCTTTCGCGCGCCATGTCCTCCAGCAGGGACATGATGTGGCGGCGGTTGGCCACCCCCGTCAGCTCATCGGTCTGGGAGGCCCGAAGCGCCACCGCATGAGCATAGCGCAGGTCGCGCTCCCGCGTGGCGAGCGCGGTGATGTCGCTGCCGATGCACAGCATCCAGCCGGTGCTGCCCATCGTCTCGGTCATCCAGATCCAGGTGCCGTCGGTCAGGTCGGTCTCGAAGGCGCGGTAGGGCTGCTTGCCGCGCCGGGAGGCGGCCGAGGCCAGCCATTCGTCGAAGGGCTTGCTGGCCACCGACACGCCCAGCCCCTCCTGCCAATTGGCGCGCAGCAGCTCGGCCCAGCTGGGGCTGGCGTCGTCCGGGAGGTTGAACTTGCGCCGGTAGGCGGCATTGGCCCAGCGCAGCCGGTCCGTCTCGTCGAAGACAGCGATCAGGACGGTGCTCTGCCTCAGCAGATCAGCCATTTCCGGGGAGATGCCGGTCATCGCCAGGGCCTGGGGAAACGGCAAGTTCCGCCTTCCAGCGTTTGTGTCAGCACCATGTCCCGTATGGAGAAGCCCCGGCCGGATCAAGTGACGGCTGCGGAACAGGCTTCACGCCTGCGTGAGCGGCCGGGCGAAGGGCTTCGTTAACCCGGCGGGGTCAGGCTGGGCGCGCATTGCAGAAGGCCGCCAGGATGACGCCGCCGCCAAGACCCTTCGTGGTCGTCGCCACCCCCTGTTTCGGGGCGATGGTGCATCAGGGCTACATGCTCTCCATCCTGCGGCTGGTCTGCAGCCCGGCGGGCCAGGCCATGACCCTCTCGCTGGAGATGCTGGGCCATGACAGCCTGATCACCCGCAGCCGCAACACGCTGCTGGCGCGCTTCCTGGCCACGCCCGGTGCCACCCACATCCTGTTCGTCGATTCCGACATCGTGTTCGAGCCCGACCACGTCACCCGGCTGGTGGCGGCGAACAAGGAAGTGGTGGCCGGCATCTACCCGCTGAAGGTGCGGGAATGGGGGGCGGCCACCCAGGCCCGCATGGCCATGGGTGAGAAGCCGGACAGCGCCTCCCTGCTCTATGTCGGAGAGCCCTGCGCGAACCCGGAGCGCGACGGCGACTTCATCACCGCCACCTATGCCGGCACCGGCTTCATGCTGATCCGGCGCGACGCGGTGGAGCGCATGATCGCGGCCTACCCGGAAACCCGCTACAGCCGCATCGGCGCGCCTGACCCCGCCATCCCGGACGGCACGCCCTGCCACGCGCTGTTCGACTGCGTGATCGACCCGGCCACCGGCAGCTATCTCAGTGAGGATTTCACCTTCTGCCGGCGCTGGCGCGCGATCGGGGGCAAGGTCTGGCTGGATACCGTGGGCCGGCTGACCCATATCGGCGCGCATGATTTCGCGGGGGAGCCCGCCCGCCGTTTCGTATCGCCTGTCGAAACACGCATTGCCGAGCCCGTGACCCAGGGCTAGGCTTCTTCCCCAAGGAATAAGGGGAAGCGGCATGGGTCCACTTCAGGGCCTCAAGGTCATCGAGATGGCGGGCATCGGCCCGGGGCCGTTCTGCGCCATGTTGCTCGCGGATATGGGCGCCGAGGTCTGGCGCGTGGAACGCCGCGAGGGCCCGCCCGGCAGCCGCCGGGACGTGATGGGCCGCGGCCGCCGCTCCATCGCGCTGGACCTGAAGAACCCCGCCGCCACCCGCGCCGTGCTGCGCCTGGTCGAGCGCGCGGATGCGCTGATCGAGGGCTTCCGCCCGGGCGTGATGGAACGCCTGGGGCTGGGGCCGGATGTGTGCCTGGCGCGCAACCCGAAGCTGGCCTACGGCCGCATGACCGGCTGGGGCCAGACCGGGCCGCTCGCGCCGCTCGCGGGGCATGACATCAACTACATCGCCATCACCGGCGCGCTGGACGCGATCGGCACCAAGGACACCCCGGTCGCGCCGCTCAACCTGGTGGGCGATTTCGGCGGCGGCGGCATGCTGCTGGCCATGGGGCTGATGGCGGCCATGCTGCACGCCCAGCGCACCGGCCAGGGCCAGGTGATCGACGCCGCCATGAGCGACGGCGCGGCCCAGCTCATGGCCCCCATCTACGGCATGAAGGGCAATGGCCGCTGGCAGGCCCCCCGTGGCGGCAACATGCTGGACGGCGGCGCGCCCTATTACGGCGTCTACCGCTGCGGCTGCGGCGGCTTCCTGGCCGTGGGCCCGCTGGAGCCGCAGTTCTTCGCGGAGTTCCTGCGCCGGCTGCAACTGCCCGAAGGCGAATTCGCCGACCGGCTGAAGCCTGAATTGTGGCCCGCCCTGCAGGCCCGCTTCGCCGCCGTGTTCCTGACCCGCACGCGGGACGAATGGGCCGCCATCTTCGAGGGCAGCGACGCCTGCGTGGCCCCGGTGCTGACCATGGACGAGGCCCCGGCCCACGCCCACAACCAGGCGCGCGGCACCTTCTTCGAGCGCGAGGGCATCACCCAGCCCGCCCCCGCCCCGCGCTTCTCGGCCACCCCCTCCGAGCCCGGCCACCCCGCGCGCCTGCGCGGCGAGGACAGCCGCGCCATCCTGGAGGAAACAGGCTTCACCGCGACGGAGATCGCGGAGCTTCTGGAAGGATGATCCATGGACACCGCCATCCCCGCCCCCCGCCAGCGCAGCGTGCTCACGCCTGAGCACGAGATGTTCCGCACCCAGGTGCGGCGCTTCGTGGAGAAGGAAATCGCGCCCTTCCACCGCGAGTGGGAACACGTGGGGCTGGTCCCGCGAGAGCTGTGGCGCAAGGCCGGCGAGCAGGGCCTGCTCTGCACCATGCTGGCCGAGGAATATGGCGGCGCCGGCGGCGATTTCGGCCACGCCGCCGTCGTGCTGGAGGAGCTGGCGCGGGTCAATGCCTCGGGCGTCGCGTTCCAGCTGCATTCGGACATCGTGGTCCCCTACTTCGCCACCTATGCCACTGAGGCGAAGAAGGCTGAATGGCTGCCGAAGATGGCGAGCGGCGAGCTGATCACGGCCATCGCCATGACCGAGCCCGGCATGGGCAGCGACTTGAAGGCGGTGCGCACCTCGGCCAGGCGGGACGGCGACCATTGGGTGATCAACGGCCAGAAGACCTTCATCTCCAACGGGCAGAACTGCGGCATCGTCATCGTCGTCTGCAAAACGGACCCGGAGGCGGGGCGGCGCGGCATTTCCCTGATCGCGGTGGAGGAAGGCACGCCGGGCTTCACCAAGGGCCGCAACCTGGAAAAGATCGGGATGCACGCACAGGACACCTCGGAGCTGTTCTTCGACGAGGTGCGGGTGCCGGCCGACAACCTGCTGGGGGTGGAAAACCGCGGCTTCCACCAGCTGATGCACCAGCTGCCGCAGGAGCGCCTGATCATCGCCGTGCGGGCCGCCACCAGCATGGAGACGATGCTGGAGAAGACCCTGGCCTATGCCCGCGAGCGCCAGGTGTTCGGCCAGAGCGTGTTCGACTTCCAGACCCACCGCTTCACTTTGGCGTCCGCGAAGGCCGAGATCGGCATGTACCGCGTCTATCTGGATGATTGCCTGGGCCGGCACATGCGGGGCGAGCTGTCGGCCGAGGAAGCCGCGGCCGCCAAGCTGCTGGGCACGGAAATGCAGAACCGGCTGCTGGACGCCTTCCTGCAGATCCATGGCGGCTACGGCTACATGGCCGAATACGAGATCGGCCGCGCCTGGGCCGATGCCCGGGTGGGCCGCATCTATGGCGGGTCCAGCGAGGTGATGAAGGAGATCATCGCGCGCACGCTCTAATGCGCGTCACGCTCACAGAAGCGGATGCGGTTGCCGAAGGGGTCGGTGATGGTCATCTCCTTCCCCCAATCCTGCGCCACGATGCCGGGGCGCAGGGAGTGGTAGCCGCGGGCCGTGAGCTCCGCGTGAAACTCGGCCAGCCCGTGCATGGGCTGGAAGATCACGATGCCGGGGCTGCCATCGCCATGATGGCCGCTGAGATGCAGCAGCAGGCCGTTGCGCGAGATCTGCATGTACAAAGGCAATCCGGGCTCGAAGCGGTGCTCCCAATCCACGCTGAAGCCCAGCCAGTCGATGTAGAACTCCCGCGCCTTGGCCTCGTCGAAGATGCGCAGCACCGGGTTCGGTGCCTCGAAACTGATCGCCACTACACATTCCTCCCGAATTCGCTTGCTTCTGTAGGGGCGGGAGGGAAAGCCTCAAACCCATAAGAAAATCACAGGGAAACAGCCATGCTCATGAATCGCCGGCGGTTCACGCTCTCAACAATGGCCCTGCCGGGCCTGGCACCCGGCCTGGCCGCCGCCCAGGCCTTTCCGAATCGGCCGATCACCATCCAGATCAGCTTCCCGGCGGGTGGCGCCACGGATGTGCAGATGCGCAGCTTCGCCGAGGCCGCGACGCGCGCCTTCGGCCAGACCGTGATCATCGAGAACCGCCCCGGCGCCGGCGGCACCCTGCCCGCGACCAACATGCGCAACACGCGGCCCGATGGCTATACCCTGGCGCAGTTCGCCCTGCCCGCCATCCGCCTGCCCTTCATGCAGCGCATGGCCTTCAACCCGCGCACCGACTTCACGCCGGTCATCCACCTGACGGGCTATCTGTTCATGGTCTGCGTACGCAATGAGAGCCCCTATCGCAGCTGGGGCGACCTGCTGGCCGACATGCGCCGCCGCCCGGGCGAGGTGAAGCTCGGCAATACAGGCGCCAACGGCACCCCGCACCTGACGCTGATCGAGCTGGCCGAGAAGGAGAATGTGCAGCCCCTGCATGTGCCCTTCCGGGGCGAAGGCGATGCCGTGCCCTCCCTGATCGGCGGGCATATCGATGCCTCCGCCACGGGTTCGGGCGTGCTGCAGATGATCCAGGACGGGCAGCTGCGCGCGCTGAACGTCTGGTCGCGCAACCGCTCCCCCAAGCTGCCGGAGGTGCCGACGCTGGGCGAGCTGGGCTATCGGGACATGGTCGTCACCTCGCCCTATGGCCTCGTCGGGCCGCAGGGGATGGAACCCGCGATCGTGCGCGCCCTGCATGACGGCTTCCGCACCGCGCTGAACGACCCCGCGCATATCGCCACCCTGGCGCGGCTGGACATGCCGCTGGAGTATCTGGACAGCGACAGCTACGCCAGCTTCATCCAGCGCACGGCCGACCAGGAGGAACAGCGCGTGAGGCGGCTCGGCCTCGCCACGGGCTGAACCCGGCCCTGGGAACGGAACGTTAAGCCCGAGCCGTCAGCTTGGCCTCCGGAACCGACCGGAGGCCGTCCATGCGCATATCCACACTTCTGAACTCGCTCGTGCTGGGGCTCAGCCTGTTGGTGGGCGTCTCGGCCAGCTGGATCGCCGTCAGCGCCTGGCAGGAGCAGCGGGCGCTGAACCTTGCCCTGGCGCGGGTGGAGGCGCTGGGCGGGGTGATGCGCATCGGCCAGTTCATGACGCTGGAGCGCGGGGCCTGGAACAACGCCTTCGGCAGCGACCAGGCCATGACCGGTGCGGCGCGCGCGCCCATCGAGACCAGCGGCACCGCGACCGACACCGCCTTCGCGGAGGCCGGGCGCGCCCTGGCCCTCGCCTATCCGGGCGCGGCCAATCCGGTCGAGGCGTCGCTCGCCGCGCTCGGGCGCGTGCGGGCGGCAGCGGCCGCCGCCACGGCCCAGCCGCGCGCCCAGCGCCCCGCCACGGCGCATAACGCCATGGTGGACGGCATGGGCACGGTGCAGGTCCAGCTGAACCAGGCCGCCGACCGCATCGAGCGCGACATCGCGATGGCGGTGCCCCTGCTGTCGGACCAGATTTCCCTGGCGCGCGCCGCCCAGTCGATGCGCGAGGTGAACGGTGCCCGTTCCTCGCTGCTGACGGTGGTGCTGTCGGGCAATGCCTATCCGCGCGACTATCTGTGGCAGATCCAGGAACTGACCGGCCGCGTGGCCGGCATCTGGGACACGATCCGCCAGCGCATCTCGACGCTGGGCGCGCCCGCGCCGCTGGCCGCCGCGCAGCGTGGCCTGGAAGCCAACCTGATGGGCCCGGCAGAGGCACGCTACCGGCAGCTCTGGGCCAGCGCCCGCGAAGGCGAACCCAGCGGGATGAGCTTCGCCGAGTTCCGCCGCTGGACGGTGCCGGTGCTGAACGAGGTGTTCGCCCTGCGTGACACCGCGCTCTCCGAGGGTCTGGGAGTGGCCCATGAACTGATCCGCGAGGCCCGCATCCGCCTGGCCTTCGCCGCCTGCCTGGTGCTGCTGGCCGCCGGCGCCGCCGCCACGGCGCTGCTGCTGGTGCGCCGCCGCGTGCTGCGCCCGCTGTCCCAGATGGGCGGCGCGCTGGGCCGCATCGCCGACGGCGACCTGGCGCTGGAAGTGCCGGGCAGCGAGCGGCGCGACGAGATCGGCGCCATGGCGGGCGCGGTGCGCAGCCTGCGCGACCGCGCGGCGGAAGCCCGCCGGCTGGCCGAGCAGGCCGCCGCGCAGCAGGCCGCGCGCCTGGCGGAGGCCGAGCGCCTGTCCGCCGCCGCCCGCGCCTTCGACAGCGCGGCCGAACGCGAGCTGGCCGTGGTGGACAAGGCCGCGCATGGGCTGATCGCCGCCGCCGGCGCCATGGACAGCGCGGCCGGCCAGGCCGCCGGCATGGCCCATGGCACCGCGAGCGAGGTGGCCGATGCCGCGAACCATGTCGGCACGGCCGCCGCCTCCGTCACCGAGCTCTCGGCCTCCATCCGCGAGATCGCGGCCCGCATGGCAGAGGCTGCCCATGGCGTGCAATCGGCGGCCGAGGACGCCAACCGCTCCTCCGAGGAGGTGCGGGCGCTGGATCAGGCCGCGGGCCGCATCAGCCAGGTGGTGCGGCTGATCGAGGAAATCGCGGGCCAGACCAACCTGCTCGCACTCAACGCCACCATCGAGGCCGCCCGCGCCGGAGAGGCCGGCAAGGGCTTCGCCGTGGTCGCCGGAGAGGTGAAGGCGCTCGCCGCCCAGACCGCCCGCGCCACCCAGGAAATCTCGGGCCAGATCTCCGCGATCCAGGGTGCCACCCAGCATGCCGTGACCTCCATCGGGGGCGTGGCCGAGAGGGTGCAGCAGATCTCGGACATCACCACCCAGGTGGCCGCCGCCGTCGAGGAGCAGCGCGCGGCCACGGCCGAGATCGCCCAGGCGGTGGAGCGGGTGTCCGTCGCCAGCGGCAGCGCGCGCGAGCGCACCGAGAAGCTGGTCTGCGAGACCGACGCCGCGCGGGAAACCGCGGGGCGCCTCGGCGGCATCGCGCATGAGGTGGAAAGCAGCGTGGGCGGGCTGAGGACCGAGGTGCGCCGCTTCCTGGGTGAGCTGCACGCGGCCTAATATCGGGGCTCCAGGAGGAAGCCTCATGAACCGCAACGCCATGCACCTGATCGTCCTGCCCGGGGACGGTATCGGCCCCGAGATCACCGAGGCGACCGTCTCGGTGCTGGAGGCGGTCTCGGACCGCTTCGGCCTCGGCCTCAGGCTGGAGCATGACATCGCGGGGCATGAGAGCCTGAAGCGCCACGGCATCACCGTCCGCCCGGAGCTGCTGGAGAAGGTGCAGGCGGCGGACGGCCTGGTCCTCGGCCCCATGTCCACCTTCGACTACACGGATGAGAGCAAGGGCGGCATCAACCCGTCGATGTTCTTCCGCAAGAAGCTGGACCTGTTCGCCAATGTGCGCCCGGCGCGCACCTATCCGGGCGTGCCCCACCCGGCCGTCGAGCCCTTCGACCTGGTGGTGGTGCGCGAGAACACCGAGGGCTTCTACGCCGACCGCAACATGGAATCGGGCGGCAGCGAGATGCTGGTGACACCCGATGTCTGCGTGTCGATGCGCCGCATTACCCGCGAATGCTGCGCCCGCATCGCGCGGGCCGCCTTCCGGATCGCCGCCACCCGCAGCGGCCGGGTGCATGCCGTGCACAAGGCCAATGTGCTGAAGATCGGCGACGGCATGTTCCTGGAGGAATGCCGCAAGGCCGCGGCCGATTTCCCGGGGGTGACGATGGACGAATACATCGTGGACGCCATGGCCGCCCATCTGGTGCGCGCGCCGGGCAAGTTCGACGTGATCGTCACCACCAACATGTTCGGCGACATCCTGTCGGACCTGACGGCGGAGCTGTCGGGCAGCATCGGGCTCGGCGGTTCGGTCAATGCGGGCACCGGGCACGCGATGGCCCAGGCGGCACATGGCTCCGCTCCGGACATCGCCGGGCAGGACCGCGCCAACCCCTTCTCGCTGATCCTGTCGGCGGCGCAGCTGCTGGGCTGGCACGCGGAGAGACTGGGCAGCGAGGCCTTCGCGGGTGCCGCCCGAGCGATCGAGACCGCCGTGGCGGAGGCGGTTCAGGCCGGTGAGGCCACGGTGGATGTGGGCGGCAGGCTGGGCACGCGCGAGACCGGGCGCGCCGTGGTGCGGCGCCTTACGGCGTAGGCAGGCGCCACATGACGAGGCCGGCCACCGCCGCCGGCAGCAGGAACACCACGGTCAGGATCGGCAGCTCCTGGCCCATGGTATAGCCCGCGCGCGTCACGCCCACCCACATATTGGCCACCGCCAGAACGGCCCAGGCCGGCAGGAAGCAGCGCGCGGCCAGGGCGATGCCCTCGGCACTCGCGCCCCACAGCCAGCCGAACAGCAGGAAGACCGCCAGCAGCAGAAGTCCCGCCGCGATCACCAGGGTCATGTGCATGCAAAGGCTCCGGCCATGTTCCGCCACTGTGACGAAACATGCCCGGTGAAGGAAGTGGTCAGGAAAGGCTCTCGATCAGCGCTGCCTGGAAGGCCTGACGCTCCGCCCGGAAATCCCGCCCATAGGCGGCGGCATAGGGCGGCTGCGGCTGGGCGGAGAGGGTGACGATCACCAGTTCCCGCGCGCGGTTGATGTAGAGCGACTGGCCGGCGAAGCCCACGGCGACCATCGCGCCGTCGCCGTTGATCCACCAGCTGTAGCCATAGCCGGTGGCGCCATAGCTGCTCTGGCCGGGTTCCAGCGTGAAATGCGGGGTGGCGGCTTCCTCCACCCAGCCATCGGGCAGGATGCCGTCGCCGCCACGGCGCACGAACTCACCGAAGCGGCCGAAATCGCGCAGGGTCGCACCCGCCCGGCTGCCGCCGATCTCCTGCCCGCCCTCGGATTCCAGGGTGTAGAAGCCGTCCTGCTCCATGCCCAGCGGCGCCCAGACCTTGCGGCTCATGTAGCCGGCCAGCGTCTCGCCGGTGGCCGCCGTCAGCAGGCAGCCGAGCAGGAAGGTGTCACCCGTGTTGTAGTGGAAGAAGCTGCCCGGCTCATGCTCGGCGGGCAGGCCGCGCAGGATCTCCAGCACGCCCCCTGCCCGCTTCTCGCCCAGGCAGCGGCTGTACTGGTTCACATGGGAATCGCGGTCGGTGTATTCCTCGCTCCAGCCCACGCCGGAGGACATGGTGATCAGGTCCCGCACCGAGACCCGGTCATAGGCGGAACCGCGCACCCCAGGCACGTAATCCGAGATCTTGTCGGCCAGGGTGCCGATATGGCCGTCCCTGATGGCCGCGCCGACCAGGGTGGAGGTCAGCGACTTCACCATGGACATGGAGGACCAGCGGCCGTCCTCACGCAGGCCGAGCCCGTATTGCTCCAGCACCACCTGGCCGCGATGGATGACCAGAAGCCCTGCCACGCAGCCGCGGTCCATATAGTCGCCGACGCCGCCATGGGTGTAGCGCGGCGCGATGCCCGCGCCTCGCGGCAGCGGCGTGACGGAGGGGCCGCGCCGGATGACGCGGGTGGCGAACATGCGGTCCACATTGGCATAGGCGTGGGGCTGCAGCGTGGGCGGCAGCAGAAGGAACTCGCCGCCGGGCGGAAGGTGCTGGTGGGTCATCAGTCGAGCCGGATGTTGAGGGGGGCGGCCACCCGGGTCCATCGCGCCAGGTCATCCTGCAGCATGGCGCCGAAGGCGGCACCGTCGCTGCCATTGACCGTGACGCCGAGGCTGTCGAGCCTCGACTGGAACAGCTCGGCCCGCATGGCGGCCTGGAAGGCCTGGGCGATCTGCGCCACCACGGCCGGCGGCATGCCGGCGGGGCCGGTCAGCCCGGTCCAGATGCTGGCCTCGAAGCCGGGCACGCCGCCCTCGATCAGGGTCGGCGTGTTGGGCAGGGCCGGAAAGCGCGTGCGGGACGTGACGCCCAGCACCTTGAACTGCCGCGCATCGGAGGTCAGCACCGAGGGCACGGAAACGAACATCAGCCTGATGCGCCCCGCCGCGAGATCGTTGAAGGCCGCGGCAGCACCCCGATAGGGCACATGCTCGACATTCAGCCCGGCGCGGGCCTTCAGATCCTCCATGATCAGATGCGTGTTCGTGCCGATGCCGGTGGAGGCATAGGGCAGCGGTTCACGGGCCTCACGCGCCATGCGCAGCAGCCCGGCGATGTCGCTCACCGGCATGTCGGGGGCGGCCAGCAGCGCGACCGGGCTGTCCGACAGGTGCAGGATGGGGGTGAAGCTGGCCAGCGCGTCATAGGGCAGGTTGCGCCCGATGGCCTTGGCGATGGTGGTCTGCCCGGCGGTGGCCAGCAGCAGGGTGGTGCCGTCGGGTGCCGCGCGGGCCACGGCCTCCGCACCCAGCACACCGCCGGCGCCGGCGCGGTTCTCCACCACCACCTGCTGGCCGAGGCCCGGCGCGGCCGCCTGGGCCAGCAGCCGGCCCAGCACATCCTGCGACCCGCCAGGGGCGAAAGGCACGATGAGGCGGATCGGCTTGTCGAAGGCAAGCGCGGGGGTGGCCAAGGGAGAGGCCAAGGAGGCGAGGAGAAGGGAGCGGCGCAGCATGGGCGCCATGGTGGGCGCAATCACGCCCATGAAAAAGGGGCCCGCAGGCCCCTTTCGCTTACGAGAGCTTCTCGACCTGCCCGTATTCCAGGTCGACCGGGGTGGAGCGGCCGAAGATGGAGACGGAGACCTTCAGGCGGCCCTTCTCCTCGTCCACTTCCTCCACCGTGCCGTTGAAGCTGGTGAAGGGGCCGTCGGTGACGCGGATCTGCTCGCCCACCTCGAAGACCACCGCGGGGCGGCGCGGCTTCTCGGCGTCATCCGTCAGCTGCTTGACGATGCGCATCGCCTCGGCCTCGGTGATCGGCGTCGGCTTGTTCTTGGCGCCGAGAAAGCCCGTCACCTTCGGCGTGTCACGCACGAGGTGCCAGGTGTCGTCGGTCATTTCCATCTTCACCAGCACATAGCCGGGGAAGAACTTGCGCTCGGTCTCGGTCTTCTGGCCGCGGCGCACTTCGGTGACCTGCTCCGTGGGGACCAGGATGTCCTCGATCTTGTCGGCGAGGCCCGTCTGATTAGCCTGGTGCTGGATCTGCTCGGCGATCTTCTTCTCGAAGCCCGAGTACACATGCACCACGTACCACTTCTTGTCGGCCACCGTCGGCGCTCCTCAGATACGGAACACGAAGGACATGGCCAGCTGGATCAGCTGGTCCACCACCAGGAAGAACACGGCCGCCAGCGCCGACAGCGCCAGCACGATGCCGGTCGTCACCAGGGTTTCCTTGCGCGACGGCCAGGTGACGCGCGCCGTTTCGGTGCGCACTTCCCGGACAAACTGCGCTGGATCGAACTTCGCCAAGCCAGTACCCTCGTGCTCTCTCAACAATGCGGCGCCGCAGCCTGATCAGGAAGCCTGACCGGGCTGGGCGCCTGCGGAAAAGTGGCAGGGGCGGAGGGTCTCGAACCCCCAACCTCCGGTTTTGGAGACCGGCGCTCTAGCCAATTGAGCTACGCCCCTAGACCCCAGGCAACCGGCGCACCCTAAAGAGGGGCGCGCCGGATGCAAGAGGGTTACTTCGCGATGGAGGCCACCACGCCGGCGCCGACGGTGCGGCCACCTTCGCGGATCGCGAAGCGCAGGCCCTCATCCATCGCGATCGGCGCGATCAGCTGCACGTCCATCGACACGTTGTCACCCGGCATCACCATCTCGACGCCTTCCGGCAGCGTCACCACGCCCGTCACGTCAGTCGTGCGGAAGTAGAACTGCGGACGGTAGTTGGTGAAGAACGGCGTATGACGGCCGCCCTCTTCCTTCGTCAGGATGTACGCCTCGGCCTTGAACTGCGTGTGCGGCGTGATCGAACCCGGCGCCGCCAGAACCTGGCCGCGCTCCACGTCTTCACGCTTCGTGCCGCGCAGCAGCGCGCCGATGTTGTCGCCCGCCTCGCCGCTGTCCAGCAGCTTGCGGAACATCTCAACGCCGGTCACCGTCGTCTTCACCGTGTCCTTCAGGCCCACGATCTCGACTTCCTCGCCCACGCGGATGATGCCGCGCTCGACGCGACCGGTCACCACGGTGCCACGGCCGGAGATCGAGAACACGTCCTCGATCGGCATCAGGAACGGACGGTCCTTCGGACGCTCCGGCTGCGGGATGTAGGCGTCAACCGCCGCCATCAGCTCCAGGATCGCCTGCTCACCGATTTCCGGCTGCTTGTCTTCCAGGGCGCACAGGGCAGAGCCCTTGATCACGGGGATGTCGTCGCCCGGGAACTTGTAGGACGACAGGAGCTCGCGCACCTCCATCTCCACCAGCTCGACCAGGTCGGGGTCCGCCATGTCCATCTTGTTCAGGAACACCACCAGCGCGGGCACGCCCACCTGGCGGGCCAGCAGGATGTGCTCACGCGTCTGGGGCATCGGGCCGTCGGCCGCGGACACCACCAGGATCGCGCCGTCCATCTGCGCCGCACCCGTGATCATGTTCTTCACGTAGTCGGCGTGGCCGGGGCAGTCGACGTGCGCGTAGTGGCGGTTCGCGGTCTCGTACTCGACGTGCGCCGTCGAGATCGTGATGCCGCGGGCGCGCTCTTCCGGCGCCTTGTCGATCTGGTCATACGCCGTGAAGGACGCACCACCGGACTTCGCCAGCACCTTGGTGATCGCCGCCGTCAGCGACGTCTTACCGTGGTCAACATGGCCGATCGTGCCGATGTTGCAGTGCGGCTTGTTCCGCTCGAATTTAGCCTTGGCCATCAGACAGCTCCGTCTGTTACGTCAAGTAACCCTGTTGCAACCCGGCCCACTGGCGCTGCCCTCCCGCGTGGAGCGGGTGACGGGGATCGAACCCGCACAACCAGCTTGGAAGGCTGGGGCTCTACCATTGAGCTACACCCGCGCAGCCCCGCGAGGGACGAGTACGCAAGCTACCTGCTGCCCGAAAACACGAGGCAGATATGGAGGGGGCTGGATTCGAACCAGCGTAGGCGCAAGCCAACGGATTTACAGTCCGTCCCCTTTAGCCACTCGGGCACCCCTCCTCATTGAGGCCGTGGTGTTTCCCAGCAGCAGGTGGGGCGCGTTATGGCTGAATGGCGCGCCCTGTCAACGTGGGGGGCACGAAATCCATGCGCTAAATCACGCAAGACCCGCCAGCCGCGCGGCCAGCCCGAAGCCCGCCGAGAGCGCCAGCACCGGCAGAACCCCGGTTTTCCGCCACAGCAGCGTGAAGGCGGACATGATGGCCAGCGCCAGCGGCAACCATTGCAGGCTGGCGCCCACCGGCCATTCCACGCCCAGGATTCCCGGCCGCAGCTCCGCGAACAGCACCCGCAGCGCGAACCACACCGCCAGATTGCCGATCACCCCCACCACCGCCGCGGTCACGGCGGCCAGCGCGCCCTTCAGGCGCTCCACCCCGTGCAGGCGCTCGACGAAGGGCGCGCCCAGGAAGATCCAGGCGAAGCAGGGCAGGAAAGTGACCCACAGCGTCAGCGCGCTGGCGGCCACGGCCCCGCCATAGCCCCCGCCCAGCCGCAACCCAGCCAGGAAACCCACGAATTGCAGCACCAGGATCAGCGGGCCGGGGGTGGTCTCGGCCAGGCCCAGCCCCGCCAGCATCTCGGGCGCGGTCAGCCAGCGGTAATGCTCCACGGCCTCCTGCGCGACATAGGCCAGGACGGCATAGGCCCCGCCGAAGGTGACGAGCGCCATCTTGGAGAAGAACCAGGCCACGTCCCCGTACACGCCGCCCGATTCGCGCAGCAGCACCACGGGCCAGATCCACATCGCCAGCGCGACCAGACCCGCCCGCCGCGCGCCGGGCGCGAGCCCCGCGATATAGCCCGGATTCGCGGCCAGATGCGTATCCAGCAGGCTGTCGGCCCCCTGCCCCGCCTTGCCGTGCGCCGCCGGCGCGAAGGCCTGCGGGAAGGCCAGCCCCAGCAGCCCCGCCGCCAGCACCACGACCGGAAACGGCACGCCGCCCAGGAACAGCGCCAGGAACGCGGCCAGCGCCGTGCCCCAGGCCACGCCCCCCTTCAGCGCCCGCCGCCCCACCTTCAGCAGGGCCTCGATCACCAGCACCAGCACGGCGGATTTCAGGCCGAGGAACAGCGCCGAGACGACCGGCACATCACCGAAGGCGGCATAGACCAGGCTGAGCGCCAGCAGCACCAGCGCGCCCGGCAGCACGAACAGCAGCCCGGCCGCGACGCCGCCGCGCACGCCATGCATCAGCCAGCCCAGATAGGTGGCGAGCTGCATCGCCTCCGGCCCCGGCAGCAGGGTGCAGAAGTTCAGGGCATGCAGGAATCGGGCGTCGCTGACCCAGCGGCGCTCCTCCACCACCTCACGGTGCATCAGCGCGATCTGGCCGGCGGGGCCGCCGAAGGACAGGCAGCCGATGCGCAGCCAGACGCGGAAGGCCTCGGCGAAGCTGGGCAGGTTCGTGGTCATGGCGCCTCCGTGAAGGCGCCAGTTCTAGCGGAACCGGGCCGTCAGGACACGCCGGGCACGATCTCGGCCGACAGGCGCTCCAGCACGCCGCTCGCGGCCTGGCGCTGGTCAGCCACCGCATAGTTCAGCGAGGCGACGGCGCGCGCCAGGGCCGCGTGGTCCCGCGTCTCCGCGGCCAGCAGCGCATTCACGCGCTTCAGCGCCGCCGTGACCGAGACCACGGCCCCCGTCACGCTGCGCACCAGCGTCAGGGCATCGGTCTCATGCGCGGCGGGCCAGCCGGTGTGCAGGGTGCCGATGGGGAACAGGCCGTCGGGCAGGTGCTGGCTCATGGGAAATCCTCCTGTGCGCCAGTCATGCCGCGACTCGGTAAAGCACCCGTTAATGCGCCGCGCGATTCACCAGAGCAGCGACAGGCCCGAGACCATCAGCAGCACCAGCAGCGAAATCCGGAACAGCTGCGGCGGCATGGCGTGATAGGCCTTGAGGCCGAGCCAACTGCCGAGCACCAGCGCCGGCACCGCCACCGCCAGCATGATCCAGGTCTGCTGCGTGAAGTACCCCTTCACCAGCAGCGTGCCGGTCGCCATGACCTGAAGGCCCGCGATGAAAGGCTGCAGCAGGGCCCGGGCCTCATTCTTGTTCAGCCCCTGGATATCGACCCACAGCGCCATCAGCGGCCCCGAGAATCCGCCGATGCCGCCCAGCACGCCGGAGCCGAAGCCCACGGCCACGTCGATGCTGCGGTTGGCGCGCACCTCGGGCGGCGGCCGGCGCAGGATCAGCCGCGTCAGCATGTAGCCGCTGTAGAGCACGAGCACGACGCCGATGAAGATGACGAGGCCGCGGACACTGCCCGCCCCCAGCAGCCAGACGCCCACCGGGGTTCCGATCAGCCCCGGCACGACATAGCGCCACAGGCGCGGCCAATCGATCGCGTACCACACGGCACGCAGCGTCACGGCCTGCACGCACAGGCTGCAGGCCGGCAGCAGGGGCGCCAGTTCCTGCGGGGTCATGATGTGAAGCAGGACGCCCGCCGCGATCAGGTTCATCGCGAAGCCGGCAACGGCGGAACAGAAGGACGCGCCCAGCATCACGAATGCCAGGGCGATCAACTCGAACGACATGTCAGGAAGGGATCACGATAAAGGCCATCTGGTCTGGGCGCGCGGAGCGTCCGCGCGCCCAGCCAGGGCTGCCTTGCAAGAACGTTTCCTCGTTGCATGGAAGTTCGCATAGTCTTGTATCAGACACAAGTGCTTTTGCAGTGCAAAAATGCTGCTTGATCCCGAAGCCATCCGCCATCAGTGTCCGCGCCCCATGAAGCTGTCCCGTCAACCACTCTATGCCAGGGCCGAAGCCGTGCTGCGCGAGCGCATCGCCGACGGCACATGGCCGCCCGGCATGGCCCTGCCCGCCGAGCCCAGCCTGGCCGAGGAACTGGGCGTTTCCCAGGGGACCCTGCGGCGCGCCCTGGCGGAGCTGGAGCGATCACGCCTGATCGTGAAGGTGCACGGCAAGGGCAGCGTGGTGGCGGTCCATACCTCAGAGCGCGCGCTGTTCCACTTCTTCAGGTTGCGCCGTGCCGATGGCGCCAAGGCGCAGGCGAGCTCCCTGCTCACCTCCATCGAGCATGAGGGAGAGGAAATCGTGATCGAGCGCCTGCGCCTGCTGGACGGCCAGGCCGTGATCCGGGAGCGCATCGTGCTGCCGGCGGAACGCTTCCCCGGCCTGAACCTGCCGGTGAACCGGGAGCTGGAGACGGAGATGTACGTCCATTACCAGCGCGCCCATGGCGTGACCGTCGCCCACGCCGAGGAAAGCATGGGCGCCGAGATCGCGGATGCCGAGACCGCGCGCATCCTGCACCTGCCCGCGGGCACGCCGGTGCTGCGCATCGACCGGCTGGCCTTCGACGTGGCCGAGCATGTGGTCGAGCGGCGCACCTCATGGCTCGACACCCGCGCACATCGTTACGGAATCAGTCTGGCCTGATTCGCCCGGGTGTCGCGAATCCTTCATTCGGATTCGCGATGCCCGCCGGCGCGGGTGCCCCATCCCGGATGGCCCGGATTTCCGCCCTTTCAGCCCTGTGGATAACCGGCGCCGCTGTGGATGGCGGGGATGGCTTGCGACACCCCCCTGCCCCCATCGGCCAGGCCTGTTACGCAATGTGATCGCAGGGTGCTTGAGATCGGGCGGGATAACGCCCTACTAGAACAGGAAGCGAACATCGGCGGTTTGCCGCGGCTTCGCTGACCCCCTCTTCCCACGCAGCATATGGTGGGGCAAACGGTTGGTTCAGACTATATCTTGTGGCGCGAAGGGAAACTCGGCATGTTCAGTGACAGGGGAATGCAGGGGGATGTTACCGTGTTCGATGCCATTCAGCTCCAGGGCCATCACCAGGTCCAGGTGGACCGAAGCCGTGATTCGCTGCTGACCGAATTCGGTAAGGCGACGCTCGACGACCGCTATCTGCTGCCGGGCGAATCCTACCAGGACCTGTTCGCCCGCGTGGCTTCGGCATACGGCGACGACGCGGCCCATTCCCAGCGAATCTATGATTACATCTCTCGCCTGTGGTTCATGCCGGCCACGCCTGTGCTGTCGAACGGGGGTACGACGCGCGGGCTGCCGATCAGCTGCTTCCTGAACGAAGCCAACGACAGCCTCGAATCCATCGTGGGCCTGTGGAACGAGAATGTCTGGCTGGCGTCGAAGGGCGGCGGCATCGGCTCCTACTGGGGCAACCTGCGTTCGCTGGGTGAAAAGGTCGGCCAGAACGGCAAGACCAGCGGCATCGTGCCCTTCATCCGCGTGATGGACAGCCTGACCCTCGCCATCTCCCAGGGCAGCCTGCGCCGCGGGTCGGCCGCCGTGTACCTGCCGGTGCACCACCCCGAGATCGAGGAATTCATCGACATCCGCCGCCCCACCGGCGGCGACCCGAACCGCAAGGCGCTGAACCTGCACCATGGCGTGCTGCTCAGCGACGCCTTCATGCGCGCGGTCGAGGCCGATGAGCCCTGGGCCCTGCTGTCCCCCAAGGACGGCGCCGTGGTGCGCAGCGTCTCCGCTCGTTCCATCTGGATCCGCCTGCTGATGGCGCGCATGGAGCAGGGCGAGCCCTACATCATCTACTCGGATGCCGTGAACAACGCACGCCCCGAGCACCACAAGCTCGCGGGCCTCGAGGTGAAGACCTCCAACCTGTGCTCCGAGATCACGCTGCCGACCGGCACCGATCATCACGGTGAGCAGCGCACGGCCGTCTGCTGCCTGTCCTCGCTCAACCTCGAGACCTGGATGGAGTGGAAGGACGACGAGCAGTTCATCCCGGACGTGATGCGCTTCCTCGACAATGTGCTGCAGAACTTCATCGACACCGCCCCGGACAGCATGGCCAAGGCCCGCTATTCCGCGATGCGCGAGCGTTCGGTCGGCCTCGGCGTGATGGGTTTCCACTCCTTCCTCCAGGGGCTGAACGTTCCCTTCGAGAGCGTGGTCGCGAAGGTGTGGAACAAGAAGATGTTCAAGCACATCCGCGCCCAGGCCGACATTGCGTCGCGCCAGCTGGCCGAGGAGCGCGGCCCCTGCCCCGACGCGGCCGAATACGGCTTCATGGAGCGCTTCTCCAACAAGATGGCGATCGCGCCCACGGCGTCGATCAGCATCATCTGCGGCGGTGCGAGCCCCGGCATCGAGCCGATCGCGGCCAACGTCTATAACCACAAGACGCTGTCCGGCAGCTTCATCGTGCGCAACCCGTATCTGGCGAAGGTGCTGGAGAAGTACGGCCGCAACGACGAGGACACCTGGACCTCCATCACGGTCAACAAGGGCTCGGTCCAGCACCTGGACTTCCTGGATGACCAGGAGCGCGCGGCCTACAAGACCGCATTCGAGCTGGATCAGCGCTGGGTGGTGGAGCATGCGGCCGACCGCACGCCCTATATCTGCCAGAGCCAGTCGGTGAACCTGTTCCTGCCGGCGGATGTGCATAAGCGCGACCTGCACCAGATCCATATGCAGGCATGGAAAAAGGGCGTGAAGTCGCTCTATTACTGCCGCAGCCTGTCGATCCAGCGTGCTGACACGATCAGTGAAAAGGCGCTGGCGGTGGAACTGGTGCCGACGGCCAAATCCGCGCCGGCAAGCAGCAGCACTGATTATGAAGAGTGCCTCGCCTGCCAGTGACGAGTTCTTTTTTGTAAAAAAGAACCAAAAAACTTTTGGCAATTTTATGGGGCGCCAGATCAAGACTGGCGCGCCCTTAAATTCATGAAGTCTTTTTGCTTCTTTTTCTTCAGAAAAAGAAGATTGCTTAATGTGGCCTCCGGCAAGCCGGACCGCCCCCATCATATCCCCGATATCCACAGATTACGCCAAAAACACCACATCTAGTGGTGTTGATGCGTATCAATCACAAAATAAGCCACGCAGGCTCCCGAATCAGCACTGTCCGGGCCATAATCCGAACCAACGCAGGCAGCATGATTCGCGCGCAAGCCGCGCATCCGCGCTACCTACGCATGACGCGTTTCTATCGAGGACGACCGCGATGCCGGATGGCGAAATTCCCGAAAAGATCGACCTGCTGACGGGTAACCCGGTCTACAAGCCGTTCCGCTACCCCTGGGCCTATGATGCCTGGCTGACGCAGCAGCGGGTACATTGGCTGCCGGAAGAAGTGCCGATGGCCGACGACGTGAAGGATTGGCAGAAGAACCTGACCGATTCCGAGCGCAACCTCGTCACCCAGATCTTCCGGTTCTTCACCCAGTCCGACGTCGAGGTGAACAACTGCTACATGAAGCACTACAGCCAGGTCTTCAAACCGACTGAAGTGCTGATGATGCTGTCCGCCTTCTCGAACATCGAGACGATCCACATCGCGGCCTATTCGCATCTGCTCGACACCATCGGCATGCCCGAGGTCGAATACACCGCCTTCCTCAAGTACAAGGAGATGAAGGACAAGTTCGACTACATGCAGTCCTTCACGGTGGATTCGAAGAAGGAAATCGCCAAGACCTTGGCGGCCTTCGGCGCCTTCACCGAAGGGCTGCAGCTGTTCGCTTCCTTCGCCATCCTGTTGAACTTCCCGCGCTTCAACAAGATGAAGGGCATGGGCCAGATCGTGACGTGGTCGGTGCGCGACGAGACGCTGCACTGCCTGTCCATCATCCGCCTGTTCCGCACCTTCGTGCAGGAAAACCCGGAGATCTGGACGCAGGAACTGCAGGACGAGATCACCGAGATCTGCGCCACCATCGTGGAGCACGAGGATTCCTTCATCGACCTGGCCTTCGAGCTGGGCGGCGTGCAGGGTCTGGATGGCGCGCAGACCAAGGAATACATCCGCTTCATCGCGGATCGCCGCCTGCAGCAGCTGGGCCTCCAGCCGCTCTACAACATCGAGAAGAACCCCCTGCCCTGGCTGGATGAGATCCTGAACGCCGTGGAGCACACGAACTTCTTCGAGAACCGCTCGACCGAATACTCCAAGGCGAGCACCGGCGGCACCTGGGAAGAAGCCTTCGCGGACAGCGTGTTCGCGGACACCCAGCCCGAAGGCGAGATCACGCTGCGATAGGCACGAAAAAGGCGCCCGACCCGCGAGGGTGGGGCGCCTTACTCCGGTCAGCCGGACTACTTCCGCTCGATCAGCTCGATCTTGTAGCCGTCCGGGTCTTCCACGAAGGCGATCACGGTGGTGCCGAACTTCACCGGCCCCGGTTCACGCGTGATCTTGGCCCCGCCCGCGCGCAGAGCGTCGCACAGCGCATAGACATCCGGCACGCCGATCGCCAGGTGCCCGAAGGCAGTGCCCTGCTCGTACTTCTCGACGCCGTAGTTATAGGTCAGCTCGATCACCGCATGCTCGGGCTCCGGCCCGAAACCCACGAAGACCAGGGTATACTTGCCATCCGGCACATCGCGCCGGCGCAGTTCCTTCATGCCCAGAAGCTGAGTGTAGAAGGCCACGCTGCGGTCCAGGTCACCGACCCGGATCATGGTGTGAAGGAAGCTGCTCATCCGGCCATCTCCTGCATGAACTCGTCCACCGCCAGGCTGATCACGAACAACCCGGCCTCGTCGGCCAACCGCAGCGTCTCCTCGCGGTCGGCCAGCACGGTGCGGCCTGCTTCGATCGCGATGCCCGCCAGCCCGGCGGCGATCGCGCCGCGCACGGTCTGCGGGCCCACGGTCGGCATGTCCAGGCGCTCATCCTGCTGCGGCTTGGAGATCTTCACGAGAACCCCGCCCGGGCCCTCGCGGCGCAGTTCCGCGGCACGGGCCAGCAGCGCGTCGGTGCCTTCCACGGCCTCGATCCCGAGCACCAGCCCCTGCTGGATCACCGCCGCCTGCCCCACATCGGCCGGAGCAAGCGCGCGCAGCACCTCAATGCCGCGGGCGATGTCGGCCTTCTGGTCCGCATCCGGACCGGGGCCGGCCAGCAGGCCCGGCAACGGCATCAGGTCGCGCCGGATGCTCAGCGGGGGCACGATCTCGAAGCCCTCCTCCTCAAGCACGCGGGTGGCGCCACGCAGCAAGGTGTCATCGCCGCCCATGAGCACGGATTTGCCGATCCGGGCGATGGCACCCGCCATCCAGGCATCCGGCAGCATGCTGAGGATGCTCATGCGGCGCGCGGAACCGCTGAGCACGATCTGCTTCACGCCGGCGTTCTTCAGCGCCGCCACGATGCGGCCGCCGGCCCCCACACGGATGATCTCATGCGGGTATCCCGCCAGCATGGCGGGATCGACGAATTCCTTGATGGCCACGATGAAGACCGGCCGGCCGGCAAGCCGCGCCGCATCCGCCAGGCGCAGCGGGAAATCCCCGCCGCCGGCAATGATCCCCAGCGTGGTGCCGCTCATGCGTCGTCCTCTTCCTCAACGGCCATGCGGCCGGGACGGATCAGCTCACGACGGCGATCGCCGCCGCCGATGAAGCCCAGCACTTCCTCGACCAGGGCGTTGCCGGCGAAACGCTCGCGCGCCACCACCAGCTTCTCGGCGAACACACCCGGGTCCTTGAACAGCAGGCGGAAGGCCAGGCGGATCTGCGCCAGATCATCCTTGGTGAAGCCGCGGCGGCGCAGGCCGATGAAGTTCAGCCCCACCAGGCGCGCCGGCAGGCCGAAGGCGTTGCCGAAAGGTGGGATGTCGTTGGTGACACCGGCCAGCCCGCCGATCATGGCGTGACGGCCGATGCGCACCAGCTGATGCACCGCGGCGGCGCCGCCGATGAACACCTGCTCACCCACGCGCACATGCCCGCCCAGCAGCACGTTGTTGGCCATGATCACCCGGTCCGCGACCTGGCAGTCATGCCCGACATGGCTGCAGGCCATGAACAGGCAGTCGGCGCCCACGCGGGTGATGCCCTCGCCGCCCACGCTGCCGCGATGCACGGTCACGTGCTCACGCAGATAGCTGCGGGCCCCGATCTCACACCGGGTGGGCTCGCCCTTGTACTTCAGGTCCTGCGGCGGCAGGCCGACGGAGGCGAAGGGGGCGAGCCGCACGCCTTCGTGCAGCACGGTGTGCCCTTCGACCGCGTTGTGGGAAGCGAGCTCGACACCGTCGTGCAGAACGACATCCGGGCCCACCGTGCAGAACGGCCCGATGGTGACGCCCGCACCGATGCGGGCGCCGTCGGCGATTACCGCCGAAGGATGGATATGGTTCATCGGTCCCTGATCATCGCGGAGAAAGTCGCCTCGGCCACCACCTTGCCGTCCACCATGGCCTCACCGGTGAACTTCCACACGCTCATGCGGCGCTGCACCTTCTTCACGTGCAGCTGCAGCTGGTCGCCGGGAACCACCGGGCGGCGGAACTTGGCGTTGTCGATCGACATGAAATAGACGAGCTTGCCGCGCGCATCCGGCCCCAGCGTCTCGACCACCAGCACGGCCGAGGTCTGGGCCATCGCTTCCACGATCAGCACGCCCGGCATCACCGGGTCGGTGGGGAAATGGCCCTGGAAGAACGACTCGTTGATCGTGACGTTCTTGATGCCGATGCAGCCCTCATCCGGCACCAGCTCCGCCACGCGATCCAGCAGCAGCAGAGGGTAGCGATGTGGGATCGCGGCCATGATCCCCTTGATATCAAGCGTCCGGTCACTCATGGGGTCTATCCCTGGTCTCTCTTCTTGCGCGTGTATTCAGCCGCCATGCGCCGCAGCGTGGCGATTTCCTTCAGGTGCTGGCGCACGGGCTGGGACGGTGTTCCCCAAACCTCCGCCCCCGCGGGCACGTCGTTCACGATGCCGGCCTGCGCGCCGACCCGCGCACCATCACCGACATGGATGTGGCCGACCAGGCCAGCCTGGCCCGCCAAGGTCACATAATTGCCGAGCGTGGTGGAGCCCGAGACCCCCACCTGGCTGACCAGCACGCATCCGCGGCCGGTCCTGACGTTGTGGCCGAGCTGCACCAGGTTGTCGATGCGCGTGCCGGCACCCACCACCGTGTCCTCCAGCGCGCCGCGATCGATGCAGCTGTTGGCACCGACCTGCACCGCGTCCTCCAGGATCACGCGGCCGAGCTGGGGCATGGTGACGAAACGCCCGTCCGGCGTCGGCACGAAGCCGAAGCCCTCCTGGCCCACCCGCGCGCCGGGATGCAGCACCACGCCCTTGCCGCAGACTGCATGGCTGATGCTGGCGTGGCTGTGGATCTCGCACTCGTCACCCAGGATCACGCCGGCGCCCACCACGGCATGCGGGTGCAGGATGCAGCCGGCGCCGATACGGGCACCGCCGCCGACCATCGCATAGGCGCCGATCTCGGCGTCGCTCGCGACCACGGCATCCTCGGCGATGATCGCGGTCGGATGACGCCCGGCCTGGGCGACACGGGCGGGGTGAAACAGCCGAGCCACCTGGGCGAAGGCCAGCGAAGGCGCCTTCACCACGATGGGCTGGCAGCCTTCCGGCAGATGCCCGGCCATGTCCTGGCGCAGGATCACCGCGCCGGCGGATGTCGCGCCGAGCCGGGAGGCGAGTTTCGCATTGTCCAGATAGGCGACATGCTCGGGCCCCGCGCTCTCCAGCGGGGCGATACCGGCAAAGAGGCGGCCGGCGGCCTCTCCCTGAAGGGGAGAGGCGCCGGCCGCCGCCAGCACCTTTTCGAGCGGCTGCGGACCCGCCTGCGGGTAGAAGCGCGGATCAGCCGCCATGATGGATCAGCGGCGCGGCTGCTGGGCCGGCTGCTGACGCGGCGTGGCCGGCGCGGCCGCCGGGGCGTTCGCGGGCGCAGCGCCTTCGGCCGGCACGGTAGCACGCGGCAGCACGCGGTTCAGCTGCTGCGCGATCTCCTCCGTCAGGTCGAAGGGCGGCTCGTTCAGGATCACGAGCGGACGCGGCAGCACGATGTTCACGCTGCGGGACTGCGCCACCTGGCGGATGACGGTGCCGAGCGCGCGCTCGAACTCGACCAGCGCGGCTTGGCCGGCCTGCTCGATCGCCTGGGCGCGGTTGCGGAACTGGCGCTGGCTCTCGGTGATGCGGTCCTGCAGGTCACGCTCGCGGGTGCGGATCTGGTCGGCCGACAGGCCGGCACGCTCGGTCGCCAGCGCCTGCTGGGCTTCACGCCAGGAGTTCTGCTCGCGCTGCAGGTCTTCGTTCAGGCGGGCGCGGCGGCGTTCCAGCTCCTCGCGCACCTGGGTGAAGGCGGTGGAGACGCGCTGGATCTCGGGGATGTCCACGATGCCGATGACGGGCGCCGGCGGGGCCTGGCCGGCGGGCAGCGGCGGCGGCGCGGCCGGGCGCTGGGCGGCCGGGGCCTGGGCCGGGCGCTGCGGCTGGCCCTGGGCCGGACGCTGGCCGCCCTGGGCGGGGCGCTGCTGGCCACCGGGCACGAAGAAGCCCGGATCCTGCTGCGCCGAAGCCGTCTGGGTCAGCACGGGGCCGGCGATCAGCCCCGTCACCACCACGGCGCGCAGCACGCGCCCGATCAACGTCTGTGTCATGTCCATACCTGTTCCGTAGTCAGAAGCGCGTGCCGAAACCGAAGCGGAAGACCTGGGTCTCGTCATAGCGCTGCTTCGAAATCGCCTGGGCGACGTCGATGTTGATAAGGCCGAAGGGGCTGCGCCAGGAAATGCCGACGCCCGCGCCGATGCGCGGAACCGAGCTGTTGAAGATGTCGTTGCCGCGCGGGCCCTGGCTCAGCGCGCCCGCATCCACGAAGGCGCGGCCGATCAGGCCGAGCTCGCTGGGCAGCGGCAGCGGGAAGCGCATCTCTGCGCTGGTCGTCCACATCATGCGGCCGCCGAGGCTGTCCCGCGTGTTCACGTCGCGCGGGCCGATACCGGCGATCGCGAAGCCGCGCAGGTTCTCACCACCCAGGAAGAAGCGGTCGACGATGCGGTCACGCTCGCCGGAGGCGGAGAAGCGCGAGCCGAACGGATGCAGATGGCCGAAATTGGCCGACAGCTGCAGCACATAGTCCGGGTCGCCGAACACGCGCTCGAAGGGCAGCAGCAGGGCCGCGTCCACGCGGTTGCGGATATAGGCGACGTCGCCGCCCAGGCCCGCCACGTCCAGGCCCCAGCGCAGCAGATAGCCGCGCCGCGCCTCAATCGCGGTGTCGCGCATGTCATAGGACAGGGTCTGGGACACCTGCGACAGCAGGGTACGGCCGCGCTGCTCCTGAATGTAGCGCGAGGCCGTGCTCAGGATGTTGTAAACATTACGGTCGACCAGGGTGTAGGACCAGTTCTGGCGCAGCCGCTCGTTGATCTCGTAGCCGGCGCGCACCGCGAAGCCCATGCGGCGCTCATAATAGCCCGAGTAGCTCTGCAGGTTGCGCTGCACGAGGAAGACGTCGGCGCCCACCGCCAGGTTGCGGTCCAGGAAGTACGGGTCGGTGACGGACACGTCCACCTGGCTGCGGCGCTGGGCGATGGTACCGTTCAGGCGGGCATCCACACCGGTGCCGAGCAGGTTGCGCTCACGCAGGCCGAGGTCGGCCAGGAAGCCGGCATCGGTCGAATAGCCGCCGCCGATGCTGACCTCACCCGTCGCGCGCTCGGTGACGTTGGTGTTGATCACGGCGCGGTCCGCGGCCGAGCCCGGCGTCGAGGTCACCTGCACATCGCTGAAATAGCCCAGGTTGCGGATACGCTCGCGGGAGCGGCGGATCTGCGCGGCGTTGAACGCGTCGCCCTCGGCGATGCGGAACTCGCGGCGGACCACGCGGTCCTGGGTGCGGGAGTTGCCGGTGATGTCGATGCGATCGACATAGATGCGCGGCGCCTCGGTGATGTTGAAGGTCAGGTCGATGGTGCCGTTCTCACGGTCACGCTCCACCTGCGGCTGGACGTCCACGAAGGGATAGCCGCGCAGGTTCACCAGGTCCGACAGCTGCTGGGTCGCGCGCTCGACCGCATCGCCGTCGTACCAGTTGCCTTCCGCGATATCGAGACGCTGCCGAAGCGAGGCCGTCTCCAGGTTCGGGAAGGTGGTGTTCACCGTCAGGCGACGGATCCGGTAGCGGGTGCCCTCATTGACCTGATAGGTCAGGAAGAAGCTGGAACGGTCCGGCGCCAGCTCGGCCGAGGCCGTGCCGACCTCGACATCCGCGAAGCCGTTGCGCAGGTAGAAGCGGCGCATCAGCTCCTTGTCGAAGTTCAGGCGGTCGGGATCGAAGGTGTCTGAGGAGGAGAAGAACCGATAGAAGGCCTGCTCACGCGTCGAGATCACGTCGCGGAGGCGGCCATCGGAATAGGTACGGTTGCCCACGAAGTTGATGCGCGAGACCAGGGCGGCATCGCCCTCGGTGATCTCGTACACCACATCCACGCGGTTCTGGTCCAGGCGGATGATCTTGGGCTCCACCCGCGCCGCGAAGCGGCCGCGGCGGGCATAGAGATCCAGGATGCGCTGGCGGTCGGCCTGGGCCAGCTGGCTGGTGAACACGCCGCGCGGGCGAAGCTGGACCTCGGGGCGCAGGGTATCGTCGCTGATCTTGCGGTTGCCCTCGAAGGCCACCCGGTTGACCACCGGGTTCTCCTGCACGGTCACGATCACGCGAGAACCATCGCGGGACATGCGCACATCGGCGAACAGGCCGGTGGCGAACAGGCTGCGCAGCGAGCGGTCGGCGCGGTCGGGGTCATAGGCATCGCCGGGCTGGATCAGCATGTAGCTGCGGACCGTATCGACATCGATGCGCTGGTTGCCGCGCACCTCGACCGCCGTCACCGGGCCGCCATTGGGCACGGCCGCTGGCGCTGGGGCGGCGCCGCGACGGCTCTGCGCCGCGCCGTCGGTGGCGGCGGCCAGCGGGGCCAGGCAGACGGAGGCCAGCAGTAGGCCGCGGAGCGTGGTGTTCAAGGGGCGCATCATTCCTGATCTCAGCGGCGGGCAACATAGCGGGGTGCGAGTGGCGCCGCTACCCGCCCAAATAGGGCCGTCATGTGGCACGAAATCTTCAACCGATCAGCCCCGCGACCCAGCGCCCGATGCTGCCATGGGCAATGTCGTTCCAGGTGGCGAAGACGAACAGGCAGATCAGCAGGGCAAAGCCGGCGCGGAACCCGATCTCCTGCGCGCGCAGCGACAGCGGGCGGCCGCGAATGGCCTCGGCGGCGTAGAAGACCAGGTGCCCGCCATCCAGCATGGGCACCGGGAACAGGTTCAGCAGCCCGAGGCTGACCGACAGCAGCGCCATCAGGTTGACCACCGCCACCCAGCCCAGGCTGGCGGCCTCGCCGCTCACCTCGGCGATGCGGATCGGCCCGCCCAGGTCACGCGCGCTGCGCTGCCCGGCCAGCATCTCGCCGATTCCCACCAGCGTCTGGGACGTCACGTCCCAGGTCTGGGCCACACCCGCCCCGATGGCGGAGAGCGGATCCAGCCGCTCGAAGCGCGCGCCGCCGCCCTGCACGCCCAGCACGCCGACAGGCGCCTGCTCGCTGCCCGGCCGCACGGTGGGGGTGATACGAACCGTGACCTGACGCCCCTCGCGGTCCAGCACCATGCTGACGGACTGGCCGGCACGGGGCTGGATATGGCGCTGCAGCTCCTCGAATCGACGGATCGGTTCGCCGTCGAGCGAAACCACCTTGTCGCCCGGCATCACGCCGGCGGCCTCGGCGGCGGAGCCGGCCGTCACGGCATTGATGGTGGTATCGGGAATCGGCCGGCCATGGGTGGCGAACAGGAAGGCGAACAGCACGATCGCCAGCAGGAAATTGGCCACGGGCCCGGCCGCCACCACGATGGCGCGGTCACGCACGGGCTTGTCGTGGAAGGTCTGGCCCGGGCGCAGCTGGGCCAGTTCCTCGGGCGGGATGTCCGCCAGGTCCGCCTGGCCGTGCAGCTTCACATAGCCGCCGAGCGGCAGCCAGGAGACCTTCCACTCGGTGCCCACCCGGTCGCGCCAGCTGGCGATGGTGCGGCCGAAGCCGATGGAGAACACATCCACATGCACGCCGCGCCAGCGCGCCGCGAGGTAGTGGCCGAGCTCATGAATGAAGACCAGCACCCCCAGGACGACCAGGAAGGAAATGATGGTCCGGGCGAAATCCGGCAGGAAACCGAGCATGATCTCTCCCCTCAGGCGGCCGCGCGCAGGGCGGCGATCTCATGGGCACGGGCGCGGGCGGCGGTGTCCAGCGCCAGCACGGCGGCCAAATCGGGCACGCGTTCGCCACCCAGCGCCGCCAGGGTCTCCTCGACGACGGTGGCGATATCCAGAAAGCCGAGCCGGCGGGCCAGGAACAGCGAGACGCCCACCTCATTGGCGGCGTTCAGCACGCAGGGCGCGCCGTGGCCCGCCTCCAGCGCCTCACGGCACAGGCGCAGCGCGGGGAAGCGCACCGGGTCGGGGGCCGAGAATTCCAACCTGGACAGCGCGGCCAGATCCAGCCGGGGCACATCCACCTGCATGCGGTGCGGCCAGGCCAGGGCATGGGCGATGGGCGTGCGCATGTCGGGCGTGCCCAGCTGCGCCAGCAGCGAGCCGTCCTTGTACTGCACCAGGCCATGCACCGCCGATTGCGGGTGCACCAGCACGCCCAGCTGCCGGGGCTCGACCGGGAACAGCCGCGCGGCCTCGATCAGTTCCAGCCCCTTGTTGAACATCGAGGCGCTGTCGACCGAGATCTTGGCGCCCATGGACCAGACGGGGTGCTTCACCGCCTGCTCCGGCGTCGCGGCCCGCATCTCGGCCAGCGTCGCGTTGCGGAACGGCCCGCCGGAGGCGGTCAGGATGATCTGCTCGATGCTCTCGGGCGCGGCCCCCACCAGGGCCTGAAAAATGGCGTTGTGCTCGGAATCGACCGGCAGCAGCAGCGCGCCCGAGGCCTTGGCGGCATCGAGGACGATGGGGCCGGCGCAGACCAGCGATTCCTTGTTGGCGAGCGCGAGCGTGCCCCCGCGCGCCAGCGCGGCCAGGGTGCTGGCCAGGCCGGCCGCACCCACGATGGCCGCCATGGTCCAGTCCACGGGGCGGGAGGCGGCCTCTACCACCGCCGCCTCGCCGGCCGCGGCCTCGATGCCGGAACCGGCCAGGGCCTCGCGCAGGGCGGGCAGCGCCGCCTCATCGGCCACCACGGCCAGCTTCGCGCCCAGCTTGCGCGCCTGTGCCGCCAGCCCGGCGGCGTCGCGCCCGGCGACCAGCGCCTCGACCTCGAACTCCCCGGGGGATGCTGCCTCCAGCAAGGCCGCGGTGCTGCGACCGATGCTGCCGGTCGCGCCCAGAACCGTTACGCGCCTTACCGCCACAGATGTACCCCCATGCCCAACACGGCACTCCAGATGGCCGCGACCGGGGCCGCCGCCAAGATGCCGTCCAACCGATCGAGCAGCCCCCCATGCCCGGGAATGAGCTGCGAGGAATCCTTCACGCCGAAGCGCCGCTTGAGCCAGCTTTCCGCCAGATCACCCGCCTGGGATACCATCCCCAGAACGCCCGCCACCAGTATCGCGTGGAGTCCCGAGGCCCGGGGCTCCATGAATTCCGCGGCAATGACGCCCACCAGCATCGCGCCCGCCAGCCCGCCGAGCGCCCCCGACCAGGTCTTGCCCGGGGAAATCGCGGGCGCGAGCTTCGGCCCGCCGAAGAACCGGCCGGCCATATAGGCGAAGGTGTCGGAGGCCCAGACGATCAGCAGCAGGAACAGCACGTTCTCGCGCCCTGCCTCGTTGTCGTGGCGCAGCTCGATCAGCGCCATGCCGGCGATGCCGATATACAGAACGCCCGCGCCGAGGAAGATCGGCGGCACGCCGCGCCGCCTGGCCGAGAACCAGGCTGCCGCCGCCCCCACCAGCAGGATGGCGCCCGCCACCGGCACGCCGGCCAGGCGCTCAGAGAAGGCGGAGATGGCGCAGGCCACCAGCACGAACAGCGGCACCAGCGCGCCCGGCAGGGTGCGGCTGCGCCCGCCGCACATGCGGACATATTCCCAGGACAGGCCGGCGACGCAGACCGCCATCAGGCCGGTGTACCAATAGGCGCCGAGCCACACGCAGGCGAGCGCCGCGGGCCCCAGCAGGGCCGCCGTCAGCGCCCGCTTGCGCAGGTCACGCCAGGGGCCGCTGGGCGCGGCGACCACGGGTGGGACACTCACGGGTTGCGCGCCCCATAGCGGCGGTCCCGCGTCGCGAAGCTTTCCAGCGCCGCGTTGAACTGTTCCGCATCGAAATCGGGCCACAGCACCGGCAGGAAGGCGAATTCGGCATAGGCCGCCTGCCACAGCAGGAAGTTCGACAGCCGCTGCTCCCCGCTGGTGCGGATGATCAGGTCGGGGTCGGGCATGCCGGCGGTGGCCAGAAAACCCTCGAAGGTCGCCTCGTCCAGCGCCGCCGGGTCCAGCGCGCCGCGCTTCGCGGCCTCGGCCACCGCGCGGGCGGCGGCCAGTATCTCGTCCCGCGCGCCGTAGCTCAGCGCGACATTCAGGTTCAGGCGGGTCTTGGAGGCGGTGTCGGCCTCCGCGCGCTCGATCAGGGCGCGCAGTTCCTCACCGAAGCGGCAACGGTCCCCGATGACGCGCAGGCGCACGCCTTCCTTGGCCAGGGCCTTCACCTCATGGTTCAGGTAGAAGCGCAGCAGCCCGGTCAGCTCCTGCACCTCCTCGGCCGGGCGGCGCCAGTTCTCGGAGGAGAAGGCGAAGACGGTGAGCCACTGCACCCCCGCCTCGCCGGCCGCGCGGATGGCGCGGCGCAGCGCCTCGGCCCCCGCCCGGTGGCCGAGCGCGACCGGCAGGCCCCGCGCCTCCGCCCAGCGGCGGTTGCCATCCATGATGATGGCGACGTGGCAGGGCACGGGCCGCTGGCCGGTGCCGGAACCGCGCGCGGGGTCGGCGCTGCCGTCCATCAGACCGACTTGATGTCCTTGTCCTTCTCGGCGAAGGCGGCGTCGACCTTCTTCACGTAGTCGTCGGTCAGGGTCTGGACTTCCTTCTCCAGGCGCTTCGCGTCGTCCTCGGAGATCTCGCTCTTCTTCTTCCAGCCCTGGGCCTGCTCCATGCCGTCGCGGCGCACGTTGCGCACGGCGATCTTGGCGCCCTCGGCATACTTGGCGGCCTGCTTGGACAGCTCGTTGCGGCGCTCCGTCGTCAGCGGCGGCAGCGGCACGCGGATGGTCTGCCCCTCGGTCTGCGGGTTCAGGTTCAGTCCGGAATCGCGGATCGCGATCTCGACCGCCTTCACCTGGCCGCGGTCATAGACCTGCACGTTCAGCAGGCCGGGCCCGCCGACCGAGACGTTGGCCACCTGGTTGAGCGGGGAGACGGCGCCATAGATCTCGACGCGGATCGGCTCCAGCAGCGCGGGGCTGGCACGGCCGGTGCGCAGGCCCTGGAACTCCTTCTTGAGGGTTTCCATGGTGCTGTCCATGCGGCGGCGCAGGTCTTCCTTCAGCGCCTTGGGGTCTGCGGGGGCGGCCATGATGCTCTCCTCAGTCGTCCTTCACGGTGGTGAAGCGGCCATGGCCCAGCATCACCTCGCGGAAGGCACCCGGTTCGTGAATGTTGAAGACGATGATCGGCAGGCCGTTCTCACGCGCAACGGAAATCGCGGCGGCGTCCATGACCTGCAGGTCGCGCGCCAGGACCTCAAGATAGGTCAGGCGCGTGTAGAATTCGGCGCTCGGGTTCTTGCGCGGGTCGGCACTGTAGATGCCGTCCACCTGCGTGCCCTTCAGCAGCGCCTCGCAGCCCATCTCGACGGCGCGCAGGGCAGCCGCCGTGTCGGTGGTGAAGAAGGGGTTGCCGGTGCCTGCGGCGAAGATCACCACCCGGCCCTTCTCCATGTGGCGGATCGCGCGGCGGCGGATATAGGGCTCGCAGATCGAGCTCATCTCGATGGCGGACTGCACGCGCGTCTGCACGCCCATGCGCTCCAGCGCGTTCTGCATGGCCAGCGCGTTCATCACGGTGGCCAGCATGCCCATGTAGTCGGCCTGGGCGCGTTCCATGCCGGCCGAGGCCCCGGCCACGCCGCGGAAGATGTTGCCGCCGCCGATGACCAGGCACACTTGCACACCCAGGGCCACGGTATCGCGCACATCCTCGGCGATGGCCTTCACCGTCGCGTTGTCCAGCCCGTATTCGCGACCGCCCAGCAGCGCCTCGCCGGAGACCTTCAGCAGCACGCGCTTGTAGGTGGGGCTTTCAGCCTGGGTGGCGGTTTCGCTCATGGGTATGTCCGTGCCTGGGGCCTGGTGGGCGCGCGCACATTAGGAGCGGCGCGCGGGAGTCACAAGAACGGCGCGGAAGGGAACCTCCCGCGCCGGACAGGAGGGGGCCGGCCGAAGCCGCCCCCGCAAGGCTTCAGCCCTTGGTGATGCCGGCCTGGGCAGCCACTTCGGCCGCGAAGTCACCGACTTCCTTCTCGATGCCCTCACCCAGCTGGAAGCGGGCGAAGCCGGTCAGGTTCGCACCGGCCTTGGCGGCCACCTGCTTCACGCGGCTCTCGCCGTCATGCACCCACACCTGCTCCAGCAGCACCACTTCCTCGTAGTACTTGCGGATGCGGCCCTCGACCATCTTCTCGACGACGGCGGGGGGCTTGCCGGACGCCAGCGCCTGCTCGGTCAGCACCGCGCGCTCGCGCTCCAGGGCGGAAGCCTCCACGGCGGAGGTGTCCAGCGCCTCGGGGCGGGTGGCGGCGATGTGCATGCCCACCTGGCGGCCCAGGGTCTCCAGCGCGGCGAGCTCGGAGGTCGACTCGACGGCGACCAGCACGCCGATCTTGCCCAGGCCCGGCTTCACGGCGTTGTGCACATAGGCGGCGACCACACCCTCGTTCACGCGGAACACGCGGGCGCGGCGGATGGTCATGTTCTCGCCGATCGTGGCGATCAGGCGGGTCAGCTCATCCTGCACGGAATGCGTGGTGCCGGGATAGGTCGCGGCCTTCAGCTTCTCGACGTCCTCGCCCACGGACAGGGCCAGGCCCGCCACTTCGGCGACGAAGTTCTGGAAGCTCTCGTTGCGGGCAACGAAGTCGGTCTCGGCGTTCACTTCGACCATGGCGCCGACCGTCGGGCCGGTGGCGGTGCCGACCAGGCCTTCGGCGGCCACGCGGCCGGACTTCTTGGCGGCGGCGGACAGGCCCTTCTTGCGCAGCCAGTCGATGGCGGCTTCCATGTCGCCGTTCGACTCAACCAGCGCCTTCTTGCAGTCCATCATGCCGGCGCCGGTCTTCTCGCGCAGGTCGCGCACCAGCGCGGCGGTGATCTCGGCCATCTTCGCTCTCTCCAGAACGGGGTTTGCGTCTGGGCATCAGGCGATGCCCGTCAATCCATGGGGCTGGCAAGGTGTTCCGGCCCGGCGGGCCCATGAAACTTCCATTGCCATGCGTCCCGGGGCAAGCCCCAAAGGGCCTGCCCGGAAGTGTTCCGCCCCGGACCTCGCGGCCCGGGGCGGGAAACATCAGGCCTCGGCGGCCGGGGCGGGGGCTTCGGCCGCGACTTCCTCGGCTTCCAGCGCCTCTTCCGGCAGGGGCTCGGCCATCGCGCCCAGATCGGCGCCCGAGGAACCCAGCTCGGCCGAGATGCCGTCCAGCACCGCACCGGCGACCATGTCGCAGTACAGGTTGATGGCGCGGATGGCGTCATCGTTGCCGGGGATCGGGAAGGTGATGCCCGAGGGGTCGGAGTTGCTGTCGACCACGCCGATGACCGGGATGCCCAGCTTGTTGGCTTCCTCGATCGCCAGCTTCTCCTTCACCACGTCGATGACGAAGATGATGTCCGGCAGGCCGCCCATGTCCTTGATGCCGCCCAGCGCGCGATCAAGCTTTTCCTTGTCGCGGGTCAGCATCAGGACTTCCTTCTTGGTCAGCCCTTCCACGTCGCCGCCCAGGCGGCCTTCCATTTCCTTCAGACGCTTCACGGAACCCGTGATGGTCTTCCAGTTGGTCAGCATGCCGCCCAGCCAGCGGTGGTTCACATAATACTGGCCGCAGCGCTGCGCGGCCTCGGCCACGTATTCGGCAGCCGACTTCTTGGTGCCGACGAACAGCACGCGGCCACCGCCGGCCACCACGTCACGGACGGCCTTCAGGGCGCGGTCCATCATGGGGACGGTCTGCTGCAGGTCCAGGATGTGGACCTGGTTGCGCACGCCGAAGATGTACGGAGCCATCTTCGGGTTCCAGCGGCGGGTGTGGTGGCCGAAATGGACACCGGCCTCGAGCAGGCCACGCAGGGTAACGACGGGCATCGCCATGGCGATCTTTCCTTCACATTCAGTCCGGTTGGGCCTCCGCGGTGCTGCACCCCCGATAGTCGGGGACCGGACCTTCATCGCCATTGTCGGGCAGGAAGGGCGCACCGCGTGAGAATTGCCGCGCCCCCGGCGGGGCCGGGAACGTGACGCGCAGGCTCATGCCCCATTACAGCGGCGCGTGCAAGTCACCCGGACACCCCCCTGCCCGCGCCCGCCGCACCGCTGCCACGGTCACGATGCGCGGAAGTCACCCCCGGCCCCGTCGGTTCGCAGTGATTCGGATTGCAAGTCGCGCGTGTGACAGGGCATGATTTTGCCATATTTGCCAGGTCCCCCGATGCTCGCGCCCGACAGTCCCCGCCTTTCACCGCCCTGGTCGCTCAGGGTGCTGCTGGCAGCGTCCATGCTGCTGCCCTTCCTGGCCGCGGGTCTTTTCGTCTGGCACGACTACCAGCGCAGCCTGACCACCGCCTCCCAGCGGGTGGACCGCATCGCCACCATCGCGACAGAGCACGCGCTGAAGGTGGTGGACACCAACGCCCTGGTGCTGGACCGCATGGGTGAGCTGCTGCGCGGTCTGTCGTGGGAGGAACTGCGCGCGCAGCGTGAACGCATCCATCAGGGCCTGCGCGCCCTGGACCAGCGGGTGAACCAGCTGCGCGTCCTTCATATCGTGGAGCCCAACGGAGACCTGTTGGCCATCAGCATCGCCTGGCCCACGCCCCAGGTGAACCTCGCGACCCGGGACTACTTCCGCCACCACGCCGAAGGCTACAACGGCGTGTATTTCGGCGAGCCCCTGGTGGGGCGCACCTCGGGCGAACTCGCCTTTACCATGAGCCGCCCGCGCCTGAGCGGGGACGGGCGCTTCGATGGTGTCTATCTCGGCTCCGTCCCGCCTGCCTATTTCGAGCAGCAGTGGC
Organism: Rhodovarius crocodyli; assembly: GCF_004005855.1. GTDB lineage: Bacteria > Pseudomonadota > Alphaproteobacteria > Acetobacterales > Acetobacteraceae > Rhodovarius > Rhodovarius crocodyli. The sequence goes on along the minus strand of NZ_SACL01000002.1, from coordinate 523,576 downwards.
AGACCATGGCCGGCACCGGGGAGCGCTACATCGCCCTGCTGCGGGAGGACGGAACGGTGCTGGCCCGATGCCCGCCCGGTACCCAGCCCTCCGTGACGCCGGCGGCATCCAGCCTGCTGCAGCTCGCGCGCGCGGGCGGCACCGAGCCCAGCTGGGTCAGCGACGCGAACCACCAGGAATGGCTGGCCACGACCCGCCGGGTGGGCCAGGAGCAGATCCTGGTCACTTACGCCCTGCCCCGTTCCGAGATCCTGGCCGGATGGCGCCGCACGACGGCGGTGGTCCTGGCCGTGACGGCGGCCATCACCTTCGCGCTCAGCTTCGTCACCTGGCTGGCCTGCAACCGCTGGGTGGCCGCCCAGGCCGCGCTGCAGAGCCTGGCCGGCACCGCCCGGGAGCTGCGCGAGCAGATCGAGAAGCGCGAGCGGGCCGAGGAACAGCTGGCCCAGGCCCAGCGGCTGGAGGCGATGGGCCGGCTGACCGGGGGCATCGCGCATGACTTCAACAATCTGCTGACCGCCATCCTGGGCACCGTGCAGATGCTGGAACGCCATCTGGGCGCCCAGGCCGATGACCGGGCCAAGCGCCTGATGGCCGCGGCGCGCGATGCCGTGGCCCGGGGCGCGCGGCTGAACTCCAGCCTGTTGAGCTTCGCCCGCCGCCAGCCCCTGAAGCGCGAGGCGCTGGACGCCAATGCCCTGGTCACGGGCTTCGAGCCGCTGATCCAGCGCGCGCTGGGCGAGGCCGTCACGCTGCGGCTGTCACTCTCGCCCGGCCTGCCGCATTGCCACGCCGATGCCGCGCAGCTGGAGGCCGCCCTGCTGAACCTCGCGATCAACGCGCGCGACGCCCTGCCCGAGGGCGGCGAGGTCGAGATCTCGACCCGCACCGCCTGGCTGTCCCGCGCGGACCTGATCAACAATGAGGAGGCCCATCCCGGCCCCTTCACCGAGATCCGCATGACCGACAGCGGGTCCGGCATGGAGCCCGACGTGCTGGCGCGCGCCTTCGAGCCCTTCTTCACCACCAAGGCGCCGGGTCGCGGCACGGGCCTCGGCCTCAGCCAGGTGTTCGGCTTCGTGCGCCAGCTGGGCGGGCATGTCGCCATCCGCAGCGAACCGGGGCGCGGCACCGGCGTCTCGCTGTTCCTGCCGCTGACGCCCGGAACCGGCGTGCGCGTGCCCGAGCCGCAGCAGCAGCGCCAGGCCGCCGTGGTCGCCATGGCCAGCGCCACCGTGCTGGTCGCCGAGGACGACGCCCAGGTGCGGGAGATGGTGGCCGAGATGCTGCGCGAGGCCGGCTTCCGCGTGCTGGCCGCCGCCGATGGCCGGCAGGCGCTGGAATTGCTGGAGAACGGCGAGCAGGTGGACGTGCTGTTCAGCGATGTCGTGATGCCGAGCGGCATCTCCGGCATGGATCTCGCCCGCCGGGCCCTGGAACTGCACCCCGGCATCGGGGTGCTGCTGGCCTCGGGCTACACGGGTCCGGTGCTGGGCAAGGAAGTGCCGGAATTCGATATCCTGGCCAAACCCTATCAGCGGGACGTGCTGGTGCGGAGGATCGCCGGGCTGGCACAGCAGGCGCGGCCGACCGTCGCCTGAAGACGGGCATCGCCCTGTCGCCTGAAGACGGGCGTCGCCCTTAGGCGGTGCCGAAGCAGCGGTCCCCGGCATCGCCCAGGCCCGGCACGATATAGCCGCGCTCGTCCAGCCGCTCATCCAGCGCGGCCGCCACCACGGGAACATCGGGATGGGCGGCGGCGAAGCGCGCGACGCCCTCGGGTGCCGCGACCACGCAGGCGAAGCGGATGTCGCGCGCGCCGGCTTCCTTCAGCGCCGTCACCGCCTGGATCGCGCTGCCGCCCGTGGCCAGCATGGGGTCCATCACCAGCGCGCCGCGGGCCGCGATATCGGGCGGCAGGCGCAGAAGGTAGCGGCTGGCCTGCAGGGTGTGCTCGTCCCGCACCAGCCCCACATGGCCGATCGGGGCCTCCGGCAGCAGCAGGCGGGCGCCCTCGGTCAGGCCCAGCCCCGCGCGCAGGACCGCCACGATGCAGGGCACGGGTGCGGCCAGGCAGGGGGCCTGCATGGCGGTCAGCGGGGTGTCGATGGCGCGATCGGCTTCCGGCAGGTCACGTAGCGCCTCCATGGCCAGGATCAGCCCCAACTCGCCGATCACGCGGCGAAAGGTAGGGCTGTCCGTCTCCACCCGGCGCAGGGTGGTCAACTTGTGGCGGGCCAGGGCGTGGTCGCAGACGCGGAAGCTCATGGGCCTGTATGGCGCGCGGGTGCCAAGGGGATCAAGGGTTTAGGGATTCTTCTTTTTTTGAAGAAAAAGAAGCAAAAAGACTTTTCGAGTTTGTTGCGCACCCGCAGTCAGGGCACGCCAAACTCGCAGAAGTTTTTTGGTTCTTTTTTCCATAAAAGAACGTGAATACTTTACAAATGAATAAGCGTCGGCGCGAAGAACCCCAGCGCCGTCAGCCCCACGCCGATCAGCCCCAGCGCGCCGGCGAACCAGATCATAAGCCCCACCCCGGTGATGATGGCGGCCGAGGCCACCACGATGGCCACCTGGAACGCGCCCGAGCCGAACTCGAACATGTGGTAGCGCGCCATGCTCAGGTCGCGGCGTTCCTCGGCGGCGCGGGCGCGGGCCGTCAGCTCACGCCGGCCCTCGCCGGTGCTGGGCTCGCTCTCCCAGTTCTGCACGCGGGCGCGCCAGCGCTGCTGCTGGGTCTCCGTCGCCTCGCGGTTGGCCTCCGTGCGGTCCAGCTCCGCCGCCTCCACCGCCGTCTGCACGGTGGTCTGGCGGATGGTGCGGGCCTGGAAGAAGCTCCAGAGATTGGCGGCCTGGACATTGGCGTTCAGCGCCTCCGTCTGGGAGGATTTGGCCCCCATCTCGGCCACGGCCAGGAAAAGGGCCAGCACCGAGATCAGCAGGGCCACGCCCTTGTTCTCACCACCATGATGCGCGCCGTGCCCGGCCATGCGAATCGCTCCTGTTTTCGGGTGCGCAGGGGATGCCATGGCGCGCGGGCCCGCGCTACCGTCACATTATGGTACATGCACCGCTCCGCCCGCCGCCGGGCGCGCCCCCCGTCCGGATCAACCTGTATTCGGATACCCAGACCCGCCCCTCCGCCGCGATGAAGGACGCGATGATGTCCGCGCCGGTCGGCGACGAGCAGCATGGCGACGACCCGACCGTGAACGCGCTGTGCGACCGCATGGCGGCGCTGATGGGCAAGGAGGCGGCGATCTTCCTGCCCTCCGGTACCATGTGCAATGTCATCGCCATCCTGACCCATTGCCAGAAGGGCGATGAGGTGGTGGCGCATGAAAGCAGCCATATCCTGACCAGCGAAGGCGGCACCCATGCCGCGCTGACCGGCGTGCAGATCATGGGCCTGCCCGGCGCGCGCGGCATGTTCAACGCCGACCAGCTGCGCGAGGCGATCCGCCCGAAGACCCGCTACGCACCGCCCCAGCGCCTGCTGGAGGTGGAGCAGACCGCCAATATCGGCGGCGGCTGCGTCTGGCCGATCGAGCAGCTGAACGCCGTGGCGCAGATCGCCCATGAGCAGGGCTGGGCCACCCATATGGACGGCGCGCGGCTGATGAACGCCTGCGTCGCGGCCGGGATTTCCGCCGCCGAGATGACGGCATCCTATGACAGCGTGTGGCTGGACTTCACCAAGGGCCTCGGCGCGCCGCTGGGCGCGGTGCTGTGCGGCAGCAGCGAGTTCATCGGCCAGGCTTGGCGCTGGAAGCAGCGGCTCGGCGGCTCCATGCGCCAGGCCGGCATCTGCGCTGCCGCCTGCGACTATGCGCTGACCCATAACATCGAGCGCCTGGCCGAAGACCACGCCAACGCCAAGGCCCTGGCGCGCGGCCTGTCGCAGATCCCGGGCGTGGTGGTGCAGGAACCCGACACCAACCTGATCTTCTTCGACATCAAGGAGACGGGCATGAGCCTGGACGCCTTCCAGACCGCGATGCGCGCCGAGGGCGTGATGATCTCGGGCCTGGGCGGGCGGGTGCGCGCCTGCACCCATCTGGACGTGACCGCGGCCCAGATCGAGGAAGCCCTGACCATCATCCGCGGTGTCCTGGCAAAGGGCTGAGCGCGGGCTGCGCGCCGAGGCCGGCGGGCGCGGCGCGGAGGAAGCCGCGGCCCGTGCCCTGCTGGCCGAGGGCTGGCAAGTGCTGGCCCGGCGCTGCCGCACGCCCGCCGGCGAGATCGACCTGATCGCGGAACAGGACGGGCTGCTGGCCTTCATCGAGGTGAAGGCACGGGCCAGCCTGTCGGAGGCGGCGTATGCGCTGCAGCCCAGGCAGCAGGCACGGCTGCTGGCGGCCGGGGAATGCTGGATGGCGGAAAACCCTGGGCATGGCGCGGCAGGGGTGCGGTTCGACGTGATGGTGGTGGCGGGGGATCAGGTGCGGCGGATCAAGGATGCGTTCCGGGTGATGTAGTGGCCCCTCAGGGGCTTCGCCCCCGAGACCCCGACCAGGCGCCAAACCCCCATCAGGTCCAGGAGATATGATCGACTGGCGGGGTGGTCAGGGGCAGAGCCCCTGGCTGGGGGTCCGGGGGCAAAGCCCCCGCCTCACGCCCCCTGACAATTCCCGCACACCCCTTCGATCTCCACGGTCATCTTCAGCGCCGAGAACCCTTCCCGCGCCGCCGCCGCCTTCAGCGCGGCCTCGATGCCGGCGTCGCTCAGCTCCAGCGTCGTGCCGCAGTCGCGGCAGATCAGGAACTGGTGCGCGTGCTGCTCCCCGGCCGAGACGCAGCCGACATAGGCGTTCAGGCTTTCGACGCGGTGGATCAGCCCCTGTTCCAGCAGGAAATCCAGCGCGCGGTACACGGTGGGCGGGGCCGCCCCTGCCCGCTCGGCCTTCAGCTGGTCCAGCAGGGCATAGGCGCCGACCGGCTGCTCCGCCTTCAGCACCAAGGCCAGCACCTGGCGGCGCAGCGGGGTCAGCTGCGCCCCTGACTTGCGGCACAGCGCCTCCGCCTCGGCCAGCTGGGTGTCCAGCGGCGCGTGATGGTGGTGGTGATGATCATGGTGGCTGTGATCGTGCATGGAAACGACTATATCACGCCCATGGAAAACCCGCTCCTCTCCGCCATCGCCTTCAACGCCGACGGGCTCGTGCCCTGCATCGCCCAGCAGCACGACACCGGCGAGGTGCTGATGATGGCCTGGATGAACCGGGATGCCGTGGCCGAGACGCTGAGCACCGGCCGGGTCTGCTATTACTCCCGCAGCCGTCGCGGGCTGTGGCGCAAGGGCGAGACCAGCGGCCAGGTGCAGACGCTGAAGGAGCTGCGGCTGGACTGCGACGGCGACACCCTGCTGGCCCTGGTGGACCAGCTGGGGGTGGCCTGCCACACCGGCCGCCGCAGCTGCTTCTATCAGGCCGAGCGCGAGGGCGAGCTGGTGGCGATCACCGCGCCCGAGATCTCCCCGGACAAGCTCTACGGCCACTGAGCGAGCGCACATGGCCGAGATCGAACTCTCCACCGTGACGGGTGCCGCGCTGCACCCGTTCCTGCCCGCCGTGGCGCGCCTGCGCGTCCAGGTCTTCTCGGAGTGGCCCTATCTGTATGAGGGCGCGGCCGATTACGAGGAAGGCTATCTGCGCGCCTATGCCGACAGCCCCGGTGCGGCGGTGGTGCTGGCGCGGCTGGGCGAGGAGATCGTGGGGGCGGCCACCTGCCAGCCCATGACGGAGGCCGCGGCCCCGGTGCGCGATGCCTTCACCCGCCAGGGGCTGGATCCGGCGGAGCACTGTTATTTCGGGGAAAGCGTGCTGCTCCCGGCCTATCGCGGCCGGGGCGTGGGCGTGGGCTTCTTCCGGCACCGCGAGGCGCATGCGCGCGCCATCGGCGCCAAGGTCGCGACCTTCTGCGCCGTGGTACGCAACCCCAATGACCCGCGCCGCCCGGCCGGCTACACGCCGCTCGACGGGTTCTGGCGCAAGCGCGGCTACACCCACCGGCCCGAGCTGGCCTGCGTGTTCCGCTGGGCCGAACCGGGCGATGTCGGGCGCGAGACGCCGCACACGCTCTCCTTCTGGACCCGCGCGCTGTGAGGCTCGCGACCCTCGCCTGGAAGGTGGAGCGCCATGCCTCGCTCGCCGCCTATGCCGCCCGGCTGGACGCGCTGGTGGCCGAGGCCGCGCCGCGCGCCGACCTGCTGCTCATGCCCGAATATGCCTCGATGGAGCTGGCGCCGACGCTTGCCGCCGAACCCGGTGAGGCCGCCGAGCTGGTCGCGATGGTCGATGCCTATGACGAGGTGCTGGCCGCCATGCGCGCCGCCGCCGTGAGGCACAAGGTGTGGCTGCAGCCCGGCACCCTGCCCATGCGCTCGGGCGGGATCATCATCAACCGCGCGCCCCTGATCCGCCCCGACGGCAGCCTGGCCTTCCAGGACAAATGGCAGATGACGCGCTTCGAGAATGAGCGCTGGGGCGTCTCGCGCGGGGCCTCGCCGCGGGTGTTCGACACGCCCTGGGGGCTGGTCGGCATCTCCATCTGCTATGACAGCGAATTCCCCAAGCATGTCCGCACCCAGGTGGAGGCCGGGGCCTGGCTGGTGCTGGTCCCCACCTGCACCGACAGCCTGGCGGGCTTCACCCGCGTCGCGATCAGCGCGCGCGCGCGCGCCATCGAGAACCAGTGCATCCTGGCTGTCGCGCCCACCGTGGGTTCCGCGCCCTGGTCCTCGGCACTGGATGAGAATGTGGGCGCCGCCGGCGTGTATGGCCCGGCCGACCGGGGCTTCCCCGATGACGGCATCATCGCCGAGGGCGCGCTGAACGCCCCGGGCTGGGTCTATGCCGAGATCGACGCGGGCATGGTGGAGACGGTGCGCCGGGAGGGCGCGGTGCTGAACCACCGCGACTGGCCGCGCGCGCCGATCGAGCCCGTGACCCGCGCGGTGTTTTCTTGACCCTGCTCTACGTCATCGCCGGTGAGGCCTCGGGCGATGTGCTGGGCGCGCGGCTGATCACGGCCCTGCGGCAGCGCCGCCCGGAGCTGGATTTCGCCGGCGTGGGCGGCGAGCGCATGGCCGAACAGGGTTTCGCCAGCCTGTTCCCCATGCGCGAACTGGCGCTGATGGGCCTGCTGGAGGTGCTGCCCAAGATCCGCAGCCTGTCCCGCCGGCTGGACGAGACGGTGGCCGACATCCAGGCCCGCCGCCCCGCCGCGGTCATCACCATCGACAGCCCCGGCTTCACCCTGCGCGTGGGCGCCCGGGTGAAGGCCATGGGCATTCCGGTCATCCACTATGTCGCCCCCCAGGTCTGGGGCTGGCGCCAGGGCCGCGCGAAGAAACTGCCCGCCAAGCTGGACCGCATCCTGGCGCTGCTGCCCTTCGAGGCGCCGTTCTTCGAGCCGCACGGCATCCCGGTGGATTTCGTGGGCCACCCGGTGCTGGAGAGCGGCGCCGACCGCGGGGACGGCGTGCGGTTCCGCGCGAAGCACGGGCTGGCCGCCAATGAGCGGCTGCTGATCGTCATGCCCGGATCCCGCCGTACCGAGGTCTCACGCCTGCTGCCGGTGTTCGGGCAGACGCTGGCGCTGCTGCCGCCCGGCATCCGCGCCGTGGTGCCGCTCGCCGGCCCCGTGGAGGATACGGTGCGCGCCGCCACCGCGCATTGGCCGCGCCAGCCCATCCTGGTGCGCGACATCGCCGAGAAATACGACGCCTTCGCCGCCGCCGAGGCGGGGCTGATCAAATCCGGCACATCCTCTCTGGAATGCGCCGTGGCGGGGCTGCCGCATGTGGTGGGTTATCGGGTGAACCCCATCACCGCCATGATCGTGCGGCGCATGCTGAAGGTGCGCTTCGTCAGCCTGGTGAACCTGATGGCCGAGCGCGAGGTGGTGCCTGAACTCCTGCAGGAGGCGTGCAACCCCGCGACACTGGCGGCGACGCTGGCACCGCTGCTGGAAGGCGGCGGCGCGCGCGCCCGTCAGCTGGAAGGCTTCGCGGATGCGCTGGCCCGGCTGACGCCGGCGGAAGGCACACCCAGTGCGGCAGCGGCGGAGGCGGTGCTGCGGGCGGTGTCAGGGGCTTTGCCCCCGGACCCCCACCAGGGGGCGCCGCCCCTTGGATCCCCGCCAGGACCGTAGCGGCCCTGGACCCCGGGGATTTGGCACAAAACCTTGATAAGGTTTATATTAATAATAAAATCGGCGCCCCACACTGCCAAGTGTCTGGCGCCAAACTACTATCAGGTCCAGGAGATATTATCTCCTGGCGGGGTTGTCAGGGGCAGAGCCCCTGACTGGGGGTGTCGGGGGCAACGCCCCTGACGTCACGCCCCCATGCTCTCCGGATCCACCGCCCGGCGCACATACAGGTCCAGCTCAGGCAGATAGACCTTCCACAGCGCCCGCAATTCCTCCAGCGGCGCGGCACCCCGGTCCACCCGCAGGTCGACATAGGGAAAGCTCTCCTCGGCCACCACATACAGCGCGGCGGACTGGATGGCGCCGTGCTCGCCGCCCGCGGCCTCGCCGGCCTCCAGCCCCCGGATCAGCCTTTCGGCCAGGGGCGCGTCCGAGGCTGCGTCGAAGCCCGCGACCATGGCGGGCAGCACGTCGTCATTGGCCAGGATGTTGCCCAGCGCCAGCACCCCCTGCCCCTGCACCGCGCCCGAGCGCGGCTTCACCCGCGCGCCGTGGAAGAAGGCGGTACGGCCCTCGGCATCCACCACGCCGATCTGCCGCCACTGGTGGTCGGGGGTGGAAGCCGCGAGAGCGGCCACCGTCTCCTCCGCCGTGCAGCCCGAACGCAGCAGCTCCACGCCGCGCGCCCCCAGGCGCGGGTCGGTGCGGTGCTGGGTGGCCACGGCGCCGACATGGGCGGCGGCCCAGGGCACACGGCTGCCGACCGCGATGCCGGAGGTGGTGGTGGCGATGCCCAGCTGCCCCGTGCGGGCGCAGCGGGCGATCAGCGAGAAGGTCATGCGATGCGTCCCCGATTCCGGGGCGCAGCCTATTCCCACAGCCCGCGCGCTGCCAGCCAGCCCTGGACCACCTCGGCCACCGCGCCGTTGTTGCGGTCCATCATCATCAGGTGGCTGTTGCCGCGAATGCCGCGGTCCGGCAGTTCCACGACCTCGACCTGGCCGCCCGCCGCGCGCAGCGCCTCGACGAACTGGGTGCCGCGCTCATGCGCCGCCGACCATCGCGGGTCCTGCTCGATGAAATCGCCATACAGCACCAGGACCGGCATGCCGCGCAGCGGCGCAAGCTCCTCGGGCGTCATGGGTCCGAAGGCGGTGGGCTCCAGCAGCACCAGGGCGCGCACCCGCTCGGCCTCGGCCTTGGCCACGCGCAAGGCATAGAGGCTGGACTGGGCGTGGGTCAGGACGACGGCCGGTCCCACCTGGCGCAGCAGCTGGGTATAGGCATCCGTGGCGGCCGCATCCGTCACCACCCAGCGCGGCACCAGCTGCGCGGTGAAGCGCTCATAGGCATCGGTGGGGAACTGCGTGCCGGGAATGGCGCTGCGGCTGCGCCAGCTTCCGGGGCCGGCGCCGATGCGGAACCGCTCCCACGGGTCGGCCATGGTCAGGAAGATGGGCTCGGCCGGGGTGATGTCGGGGAACATGGCCCAGCCGGAACGCCCGCGTTCCACCGCGTCGCTGACATAGACGCTCCAGCCGCGGCGCAGGAACCAGGTCTGCCAGCCCTCACGCCCGTCGGGGGTGGTTTCCCACACGACGCCCGTCATGCCGCCGCCGTGCCACAGCATCAGCGGCACCCGGCCCCGCCGTGTGGCGGGGTGGTGGTACTGCACATACATGCCGTCCACGCGATAGGTGCCGTTGGGGTCGATGCGCACGGGCCGCGCGCCCGGGGCCAGCTGCACCTCGCGCACCGGGCGGCCGCTGACCTCGGCCTGGCGCCCGCCGATATGGAAGCTGCCCATGCCCGAGACGAGCAGCGGCGGCTCCTCCGCGAGCGCGGGTAGCGCCAAGCACAGCAATCCCAGAACCCAGGCCCGTAACATGGGCGTGAGCCTAGGCGGGATCAGCTTCGGCTTGAAGCCATCTTCGGCATGCATTTTCGTGCAAGTCATACTTACATTGAATGATTGCGCGCCCGGATATTTGGCGTTATTCCCACAAACATGAAATCCAACCCCGAGCATCCCGCCAAGCGCAGCTACCGCCAGGGCGCCCGCGCCATCGCGGCCGAGCAGACCGCCCACCGCATCCTGGATGCCTTCGACGCGGCACTGACGGCTGACTGGTTCGACCTGGTCACGCTCGACCGCGTGGCGCGGGATGCCGGGGTGTCGGTGCCGACCGTGGTGCGCCGCTTCGGCAGCAAGGAAGGCCTGCTGGAGGCCAGCTGGCAGCGCATGGCGGTCAGCATCAAGGCCCGTCGCGTGGTCCACCCCGGCGACATCGACGCGATGCTGCGCGTGCTGATCGAGGATTACGAGATCACGGGCGACAAGGTGATGCGCGCCCTGCACCAGGAAGCGCGCTGGCCCGCGCTTCGCGCCGCCAACGACATCGGCCGGCGCAACCACCGCGCCTGGGTGGGCGAATGCATGGCCCCCTGGCTGGCGCCGCTGCCGGCCGAGGCGCGCGAGCGCCGCCTGGACGCGCTGGTGGCCGCCACCGACCTCACCCTCTGGAACCTCATCCGCCGCGACATGGGCCGCCCGCCCGAGGCGCTGCGCACCGTCATGTTCACCTTCATCATGGGCGCGATCGCGCCACAGGAGACCCCAGATGCCTGAACCGCGTTCCTTCCTGTTCACCACCTTCGAGGGCGGGGGCGCGCTGCCGCCCGTGCTGAGCATCGCGCGGCGGCTGGTCGCGCGCGGCCACCGGGTGCGGATCATGAGCGAGGCATGCAACCGTGCCGAGGCCGAGGCCACCGGGGCAGGCTTCATGCCCTGGACCCGCGCCCCCAGCCGCGCCACCCGCGAACCCGCCAGCGAATACATCCGCGACTGGGCCCAGCCCACGCCGCAGGACGGCATGCTGCATGCGCTGGACGCGCTGATCGTGGGCCCCGCCCTCTCCCACGCCGAGGACCTGCTGGAGGAACTGCGGCGCGAGCCCGCGGACCTCGTGGTCTGCAGCGACCTGATGCTGGGCGTGCCCATGGCCTGTGAGGCGCGGGGCCAGCGCGTGGTGGTGCTGGCCACCAACATCAGCATGTTCCCCCTGCCCGGCGTGCCGCCGGTGGGCCCCGGCCTGCCGCCCGCCCGCACCGAGGAGGACCGCGCCCTGCACGCGGCCGTCACCCAGGGTAGCCACGCGCTGCTGGACAGCCGGCTGCCCCAGCTGAACCTGGCACGCGCCGCCCTCGGCCTGCGGCCGCTGGCCCGGCTGGTGGACCAGCTGGAGGTCGCATCCCGCACCCTGCTCGCCACCGCCCGCGCCTTCGACTTCGCGCCCGAGGTGCTGCCGCCGGGGATGGACTATCTGGGGCCGGAGCTGGAGGAAGCGGCCTGGGCCGGCGAATGGCATTCCCCCTTCCTGCCGCATGACCGCCGGCCGCTGGCCCTCGTCAGCTTCAGCACCACCTTCCAGAACCACGGCGGGGCACTGCAGCGCGTCATCGACGCGATCGCCGGGCTGGACATGCGCGCGGTGGTGACACTCGGCGGGTCCATCCCGCGCGGGGCGCTGCGGGGCGCGGGCAATGTGGTGCTGATGGAAAAGGCGCCCCACCACCCCATCATGGCCGAGGCATCCCTGGTGGTGACCCATGGCGGCCACGGCACGGTGATGAAGGCACTGGCCCATGGCCGGCCGATGCTGGTGCTGCCGCATGGCCGCGACCAGTTCGACAACGCGACCCGCGTGGCCGAGCGCGGCGCTGGCCTCTCCCTGCCGCCGGACAGCGGCGTGGCCGAGATCCGCGCCGCCCTGGCACGGCTGCTGGAGGAGCCGGCCTTCACCGGCGCGGCCATGGCCCTGGGCGCCGCCGTGGCGCGTGAGGCCGAGGTCAGCCCCGCCGTCGCCATCCTGGAGGACGAGGCGGCGCCGCGGAGCTGCTGCCAGGCGGCCTGATCAGACCGCCCTGGCCAATTCCAGCCATGCCCTGGCGGCCTGCGGCAGATAGCCGCCGCGCCGCCAGGCCAGGGCCATCTGCCAGTCCATCCCGGCATCGGTCACCGGCACCACCCGCAGGCTGCCATGGGCGCGCAGCTCCGCGATCATGCGTGGCAGGAAGGCGATGCCGAGCCCCGCCGCCACCAGCTCCACGATGAAGCCGATCTGGCTGGAGCGCGCGGCGACGCGCGGCACGAAGCCTGCCCGGGCGCAGACATCCTGGATGATGGGGTTGAGGGCGAAGCCCGCCTCGAACAGCACGAAGGGCTCCTCCGCCAACTCCGCCATGCTCAGCGCGCGGCGCCCGGCCATGGGGTGCTCGCCGGGCATCAGGGCCACGATCGGCTCATGGCGCATGCGCTGCCAGGCGAAATCGTCCGGTATGGGCAGCAGCACGCCGGCCAGATCCACCTCACCCGCGCGCAGCACCTCCTCCAGCCGCTTGGAGCCGTGTTCCACAAGCCGGATCTCGACCCCCGGATAACGCGCGCGGAAGGCCGCGAAGACGGGCGCGAACAGCACGTCGCTGCCGATGGGCGGCAGGCCCAGGCGCAGCACGCCCCGTTTCAGCCCGCGCAGCTCGTCCAGCTCCGTCACCAGGTCGTCGCGCTCGGCCAGCAGGCGCTGGGCGCGGCGGAACACGATCTCTCCGGCGCTGGTCAGGCTGGAGCGATGGCCGACACGGTCGAGAAGCTGCAGGCCGAGCTCGTCCTCCAGCTGCTTCACCGCCTTGCTGACGGTGGACTGGGTGGCGCCGACGATGCGGGAGGCTTCGGTGAAGCCGCCCTGGCGCACGACCTCGACAAAGACGCGCAGGGTGCGGAGTTCCATGGGCATTCCAATATGGACTAATTAACAGTCAGACAATTCATTTTGTTCATGCTGCGTTGCGACATACCTTCTGTCCCAGAGGTGTCACATGTCGCTCCATGCCACGACCATCCTGTTCCGCCGCCGCCTGCACATGTCCCGCCTGGGACAGATGGCGCTGATGGTGCTGTTCTGGCTGGCGGGCGAGGCACTGACACGGGCCACCCACCTGCCCGTCCCGGGCGGCGTGCTGGGGCTGGGGCTGATGCTGGCGCTGCTGTTCAGCGGCCGGCTGTCGGTGGCCAGCACGCGCCGCGGCGCGCAGTTCTTCCTGGGTGAGTTGCTGCTGTTCTTCGTCCCCGCCGTGCTGGCCGTGACGGACCATCCGGAACTGATGGGCTGGGTCGGCATCAAGATCGCCGCCGTCATCCTGGTCGGCACCGTGACGGTCATGGCCGTGACGGCGCTGGTCGTCGAGTTCTGCTGCCGCTGGAGCATGGACCGTGTCCAGCCTCGCATGGCTTGAAGCCGCCGGGCTGGCCGCCTTCTGGTCGGCCGCCACGATCGGGCTCTATGTCGCGGCCAAGCGGCTGAACCAACGCCTGCGGCGCTGGTGGTCCTCGCCGCTGGTGCTGGCGCCCGTGTTGCTGATCGCGCTGCTGCTGGCGCTGCATGCCAGCTATCGCGACTATATCGGCGGCACGCGCTGGCTGCTGATGCTGATGGGCCCGGCCACGGTGGCCTTCGCCGTGCCCATCTACGAACAGCGCGCGATGATCCGCCGCTTCTGGCCGGTGCTCGCCATGGGTGTCGCGGCGGGCAGCGGCACCTCCATTCTCACGGCCTATGGGCTGGCCAGCCTGCTGGGGCTGAACGGCGACCTGCGGCTGAGCCTGCTGCCGCGCTCGCTCAGCACGCCCTTTGCCATGGTGGTCTCGGGCGATATCGGCGGCGTGCCGGACCTGACGGCGGTGTTCGTGATCTGCACCGGCGTGTTCGGGGCGGCCTTCGGAGAGGCGCTGCTGGTCTGGCTGCCCCTGCGCAGCAGCCTGGCGCGCGGGGCGCTGTTCGGCATGGGCGCGCATGGCGCGGGGGTGGCCAAGGCGCACCAGATCGGCGCCGAGGAAGGCACCATCGCTGGGCTGGTCATGGTGATGGTGGGGCTGACCAATGTACTGGCGGCGCCGTTGCTGGCGATGGCGCTAAGATAATAACAACGTTCTTTTTTGTAAAAAAGAACCAAAAAATTTTTGACAGTTTAAGGGCGTCTCATTGGCCAGACAGCCCTTAAACTCACAAAGTCTTTTTGCTTCTTTTTCTTCAGAAAAAGAAGATTACTCCTATCGCTGCCCCGTCCAGGCAATCCCCTCCTGCACCGTGAACGACAGCGTGGAAACGAAGCGGATCCGCTGATACGCCCCATCACCCGTGCCGCCCGGCGTCGGGTCGGTGTGGATCACCTCCGCGACATAGCGCCCGGCCCAGGGGGTGTCGAAGCGCACGCGGCCCTGGGCATCGGCCTGCAGGCGGCGTTCCCAGCGCGGCGGCGCCACCACCGTCACCTCGGCGCGCGGCAGGGGCTGGCCGCGCAGCATCACGGTGAACTCGTTGCCGCCGGCCGTGACGGGCACGATCTCCAGATCCATGGCGTGGCGGGTTTCGGCGCGGCCCTCGCGCGCCAGCATGATGGCCTTGGTCTTCTCCTCGCGCCCGAAGGGCGGGAAGCCGTCCTCGATCAGCCGCACATCGCCCGTGCCCGCCGGCAGGGTGGCGCTGAAATGGTCGGCGCCGCGCGTCATCGCGGTCGCGGCCGCGACATCGGTGGTGAAGCTGCGCGGGCCGGGCACGCGGTCCAGCAGGCCGCCCGTGCGTTCGCGCACGCCTTCCACCGGCTCACCGAAATAGGCCCGCGCGGTCTGGCCCTCACGCTCCAGCCAGATCTGGTGGGCGGCGACAGGGGCGGCGGCGAGCAGCATCGCGGCCAGGGGCATCCAACGGATCATGGTGTTTCCTTGTGTCAATGAAAGCCGAACCAGGCGACAACGCCCGGCACGGGAACCAGCGGCGCGGCGATCAGCGCCAGCCGCGGGTGATAGGTTGAGAGCATCGCGACCGTCGTCGCGGCCACGGCCAGCACGCCCAGCCAGGCGACGACGCCGAATGTCCATCCCCACAGCGCGGCGCAGGGCAGAAGCGACAGGCCGAGCAACAGCCACCCTGAGGCGGTGTAGAGCCGCCGGCGCGGGGGCAGCGGCACCCCGCCCAGCAGGTCGCGGTGATGGCGTTCCATCGCCAGCGCCAGCAACAGGAAGCCGGGATAGGCAAGGCCGAGGGCAAGCAGTGCCATCACGCCTCGCTTTCCCGCAGGCGCCCCGCCCTGGCGGGCTTCGCGACGGGCGCGGGCAGGCGCCACAGCTTGCGCGCGGCCCAGGCGAAGAACAGGCCGAAGCAGAGGAAACCGATATCCATCCCCGCCATCAGCCAGTCACCGGCCATCAGCGTATGGCCCAGGTTGAAGCGGGTGGTCAGCGCGTTCACCACCGGCAGCAGCAGACAGAGTGCCGCGATCACCACCGCCTGCTCCGCCCAGCCACGCCTGCCGGGGCGGAAGGCCGCGTGCAGATAGGTCACGGCCCAGATCGCGAAGAAGACCTTGATCTCCCATTGGGCGCGCTGCTCCATCACGGCCGGCAGCAGCCGGTTGGCCCAGAAGAAGCCGAACATCGCCATGGGCAGGCCGAAGACGGTGCCCATGTTCAGCATCTCGACCAGCCTGATCCCGAAATGGCGGGTCTCGTTCTTCTTGGGCAGGCGCTTGGCCACCCACATCACCAGCCCCGTGCCGACCATGGCGGTGCCGGCCAGCCCCGACAGGAAGAACAGGAAATGCAGGAAGGGCATCTCGAAGCGCGCGAAATGCAGGCCATAGCCGACACCCACCGTCATCGCGGCCGGGCGGCTGTTGCCGGTGGCGGCGCGCAGCTCGCCGGTCGTGCCCGCGAAGACCAGTTCCTGCCGCCTGATCGCCAGGTCATGCCGGTCGCCGCGCCCCAGCACGATGCCGGCATTGGCGTCGCCCGGATTGGACACGCTGATCCGCCGCACCCCGGCCTCGGGCCAGCGGCGGATCGCCTCGGCCACCAGGGGTGCGATGTCGGTCAACTCCCCGGGACGGCGCGCCGGGCGCTCGGGCGAGGAGAAGCCCAACGCCTCCGCGAAGAAGGCCCGCTGGTCGTTGCCATAGGCCGCCTGCATGCCCCAGGGCATGTACATGACCATCAGCGTCAGCAGCCCGGTATAGGTGATCATCAGGTGATAGGGCAGCGACAGCACGGCCAGCACATTATGCGCGTCCAGCCATGACCGGTGCGCGGCCTTGCCTGGTCGGAAGGTGAAGAAATCCGCGAAGATGCGCCGGTGCGTGATCACGCCGCTGATGATCGCGACCAGCATGGCCATGGCGCAGATGCCCACGACCCAGCGGCCCCAGATAGGCTGCATGTGAAGCTCGAAATGGAAGCGATAGAAGAACTCGCCGCCGCGCGTCTCGCCGCCCTCGGCCACGCGCCCGGTCGTGGGGTCCAGCACGCTGTCGCGGAACCGCCGCTCACCCGGGGCGCGCCACAACAGGCGCAGCAACGGGTCGCTCTCGGTGGGCAGGCCGATGAACCAGCTGGGGGAATCGGGGGCGATGCGCTGCAGCTCCCGGATCGCCATGGCGGCGGCCTCCGGGCCGTTGTCGGTCATGCGCATCTCGGGGCGCGACCAGGCGGTGATCTCGCCGCGCCAATAGGCCGCGGTGCCGGTCAGGAACACGGCGAACAGGATCCAGCCCGGGATCAGCCCGGCCCAGGTGTGCAGCCAGGCCATGCACTGGCGGAAGCCCTGCTTCATGCCGACCTCCCGAGCCAGCTGGCCACGCCCAGGAACAGGCAGGGCAGCACCACCCCCGCCCAGGCGCGCCAGGCATTGCGCGCGGCGAACACCCAGATCACCACCCCGGCATAGGCCAGGAAGCTCAGCATCATGCCGGTGGCCACGGCCTCCGACCGGAACATGGGCAGCAGCACGGCGCAGGCGACGGAAACCAGCGCCCCCACCGCATAGCCGCCGAGGATGGCCGCGATGGCGCGCGACGCGATGCCCGGCCAGCGCCAGCCGCTGCGGAAGGCGCAGATGCACAGCCCCGCGACGACGAAGGCCGCGACGCCCAGCACCAGCGGCCACACGCCCGAGGCCGTCGCCGGATGCAGCGCGGCCGCGCGGAACGCGGCGCCGCCCGCCGCACCGCCGCCCAGAAGGGCAACGGCGACCCGGCGGGCGTCAGCGGAGGCGCACCAGGCGAGGAAACCTCGCCCGGCGTCGATCACCCCCTTCACCAGCGATAGCCCAGCGTCGCGAACACCGCGCGACCAGCCCCGTAGGAGCAGGAGCTGTAGGAGTAGCAGGCGTTGGTATACAGCCGGTCGCCGATGTTCTGGGCGTTCACCGTCATGCGCCAGTTGCGCCATTCCGCCCGCACTGCCGCGTCGAACAGCGTGAAGCTCGGCACATGGAATTGCGGGGAGGTCGCGGTGGGCGCGCCGTTGCCCAGCGTGTTGCCGTAGTAGCGCGCACCGCCGCCCAGCGTGATGCGCAGCTCGTCATTCACCCGGAAGGTGTAGTCGGCCCACAGCGCGCCGGTATGCGCGGGGATGGCCGCCGGGCGCATGCCCAGATTGCCGGTGGTGCTGCGCGTCACCTCGGGGTCCTGCGCGGTCCAGGAAGCCAGGACGTTCAGGTTGGGCGTCAGCGCCAGGCGCGCCTCCAGCTCCAGCCCGCGCACCCGCACCTCGCCCGTCTGGATCGAGTAGCCGGTGTAGAGCGGGTCGGTGGTCAGCGCGTTCTGCTGGGTCAGCTGGAAGATGGTCGCGCTGTACATGCTGGACTGGCCGGGCGGCTGGTACTTGATGCCGGCCTCGAACTGCTCGCCCGTCACCGGGCGGAAGGCGCCGCCGCCGCGCGCCGGCGACAGGCTGCCGACGCTCGGCAGGAAGGAGGTCGCATAGGAGAAGTAGGGCGACAGGCCGAAGTCGAAGGCATAGAGCAGGCCCACACGGCCGGTGAAGGCCGAATCACGCTGGCTGCTGTTGGTGCGCGTGCGGTTGTTGGTGGTGCCGGTGTCGGCCCAGTCCTGGCGGCCGGTCAGGGTCAGGTGCCAGCGGTTCCAGCTGATCTGGTCCTGCACATACAGGCCCGTCTGCAGCAGGTTCTGGTTGGTGGAGGCCGTCAGCGGCAGCGTGCCGGGGCGATAGCCGTAGCGCGGGGTGATCACGTCCAGCGAGCCCGCCGCCGCCGCATAGGTGCGCGAATGCAGGTTGGTCCAGCGGAAGTCGAGCCCGGCGAGCAGCACATGCTCCAGCGGGCCGGTGCGGAAGCGGCCCTCGGCGGAATTGTCGATCGCGAAGCTGCGGTAGGTCGGGTTCTGATAGGACGCGACGCGGCCCACCGTGCGCTGCTGCGTCGCCGGGCTGTAGCCGCTGGCGTAGATCGAGGCGTAGTCCAGCTCGTGATAGGTGTAGCGAAGGTTGGAACGCAGGGTCCAGGCATCGCTCAGCCGGTGCTCGATGCGCGCGCCGACGCCGTACTGGGTGCGGTGATAGCGGTCCCAGCCCGGCTCACCGGTCGCGCGGTCACGCGGGATGCGGCCGTTCGGGTTGTACAGCGCGGTGCCGAAGGCCGGCAGCCACTGGCCGGTGATGCCCGCATCGTCGCGCATGTAGCTGGCCAGCAGCGTGATGGTGGTGTCGCCCGTCGGCCGCCAGCTGAGCGAGGGGGCCAGATAGACCCGGTTGTCCCGCCCGCCCTCGACGTAGGTGTCGGAGCGCCGGACCAGCCCGTTCACCCGGTACATCAGGGAATTGTCGCTGGTCAGGCTGCCGCCGACGTCGAACATGCCCTGCACGCGGCCGAAGCTGCCGCCCTGGATCGCGACCTCATTGGTCTGGCCGACATAGGGCGTCTTGCTGACGCTGTTGATGATGCCGCCCAGATTGCCCTGGCCGTACAGGCCGGAATTGGCGCCGCGCAACAGCTCCACGCGCTCCATCCCCCAGGGCTCCACGCGCCAGGAATGGGCGGTGACGGGCACGGGCAGGCGCAGCCCGTCCAGATAGGTATCGGGCGTGAAGCCGCGCACCGTGCCGTATTCGCCGCGGAAGTCCGACAGGATGCCCTGCCCGCCGGCGGTGTAGGACAGCACCTCGCCCAGGTTGCGGGTGTTCAGCAGGTCCATCTGCTGGCGCGTCACGACGGTGATGTTCTGCGGCGTCAGGATCAGGGGCGTGTCGGTCTTGGTGCCGCTCATGCTGCGCTCGGCCGAGATGCCCGCGACGGGGCCGGTCGCGGTCTCTCGCGCGCCCTGAACCTGGACTTCCGGAACGCGCAGCGGCGTGGCCTGGGGCTCGGCGTCTGTGGTCTGGGCATGCGCCGCCCCGGCGGCCATCGCCAGGCTGAGGGCGAGAAGGGAGACCAGCCTGGCGCGGTCATGCGAGGGGGGGTGGAGCATCGGAATCTCTCGGCGCGGGAACTCGCGGACACCCCCGGTGGGTGCCCTCGCGCCGGTTATTGCAAGTGATTCTCAATGTCAGCAATAGGGCGCGGACATGCCGGGGCATGATCCCTTCCCCGGAGACCCGAATGGTTGCCGAAATGTCACAGAAGTCCGGGGCCGGTGCAGAGCCGCGTTTGAGGCGCGGCCGGCGAAGGCCCTAGTAGCCGCGCTCGGCGTCGATACGGTGCAGCGGCTCCTGCCCGCGCAGCACGCGGCGGATGCTCTCGGCCACGTCGGCGGCCGCGGCCTCCGGCACGGTGATGGAGGCGAGATGCGGGGTGACGAAGACATTCTCCATCGCCCAGAACGGGTGGTCCGCCGGCAGGGGAGAGGTCTCGAACACGTCGAGCGTGGCCTCCGCGACCTGGCCCGACCGGAGCGCGTCGAGCAGCGCCGCTTCCTCGACCACGGGCCCGCGCCCGACATTGATCAGGTTGGCGCCGCGCGGCAGCAGGGCCAGCTCCGCCGCCCCCAGCAGGCCGCGCGTGTCGCGCGTCAGCGGCAGCAGCACGACCAGCGTGTCGGTCTCGGCCAGCGCCTGTTCCAGCCCCGCGCGGCCATGCAGGCACCGCACCCCCGCGATGGATTTCGCGCTGCGCGCCCAGCCGGTGACGGCATAGCCCATGCCCGCCAGCGCCTCGGCGGCGGGCGTGCCGAGCTCACCCAGACCCAGCACCGTGACGCGGTGCGTGGCGAGCGGGCGGGGGTGGATGTAGCGCCACTGCCGGCTGCGCGCGTGCAGGTGGAAATCCCGCGCATAGCGCGTGACGGCCCAGAGCACGTAGCTGCGCATCAGCGCCACCATGCCGGGATCGTTCAGCCGCGCGATGGGCAGCGGCGGCAGGTCGTCGCGGCCCACCAGGCTGTCCACCCCCGCCCCCAGATTCACCACCAGCTTCAGGTCGCGGAAGGGCGCGAAGAAGCCCGGGGGCGGCTTCCAGACCAGGGCGGCCACCACGCCCTCGGGCGGGCCGTCCACGCGGAAATCGACCTCGGGCAGATGGGCGCGCAGCGCCGCTTCCCAGGCCTTGGGGTCATCGACCAGGGAGTGGAAGACGACCGGGATCACGCCCGCACCAGCCCGGCCATCGCCTCGATCGCCAGTTCATAGCCGAGCGGCCCCAAACCGCAGATCGACCCCACCGCGGCCTGGGCGGTGTAGGTCTTGTGGCGAAACGGCTCCCGCCGGTGGATGTTGGACATGTGCACCTCGATCACCGGCCCGGGAAAGGCCAGCAGCGCGTCCAGTATGGCAATGGAGGTGTAGGAAAGGCCGGCCGCGTTGATGATGATGCCATCGGCGGGGTCAGGCCCCTCGGGGCGGGCCTGCTGGATCCATTCGACCAGCTCGCCCTCGCTCTGGCTCTGGCGGAAGTCGAGGCTGGCACCGACCTCCAGCGCCTTGGCATGGCAGCGTGTGCCGATGTCCTCGAAGGTCTCGCCGCCATAGGTTCCCTTGGCCGTGTGGCCGTAGAGATTCGCGTTGGGTCCGTTGAGGAAAAGCAGGCGCATGGCCGCATTGGGCGGGGGTGCGCGATGCGGGTCAAGGGCCGATGGGCGCATGGCGCGCGAAGGGGCAGCAAAGGCAGCGCCTGCCCGCCCGGCGGGCAGAAATACCGCCACCAAACCAGCGTGACATTTCACTGTGAGATTTCACGCTTGCGCCAACCTGACATCCAGGCCATCTTCGCCCCACAAGGTTGCTGTGAGGACTCGATGGCAGACCCGAAACCCGTCCTGGTCGTCGGCGCAGGCCCCGTCGGACTGGTCGCCGCCGCGGAACTGATCCGCCACGGCGTGCCCGTCACCGTGCTGGAGGAAGGCACCGAGCTGTCCGGCGAAATGCGCGGCTCCACCTTCCATGCCCCCACCCTCGACATGCTGGCCGAATACGGCGCGGCCGAGCGCATGGTGGAACAGGGCTTCGTGGCGCCGCTGATGCAGTATCGCAGGCGCGACCACGGCGTGATCGCCACCTTCGATTTCGGCGTGCTGGCCGACGTCACCCGCCACCCCTTCCGCCTGCAATGCGAGCAGTTCAAGCTGACGCGCATCCTGCACGACATCCTGAAGGACAAGCCGGGCTTCTCCATCCGCTTCGGCGCGAAGGTCGCGGCCGTGGCCGATGAAGGCAGCCATGTCGTCGCTACGCTGGCGGACGGCACGCGCATCGAGGGCAGCCACGTCATCGGCTGCGACGGCGCGCACAGCGCGGTGCGCAAATCGGCGGGCCTCAGCTTCGAGGGCTTCACCTGGCCCGAGCGCTTCCTGGTGCTCTCCACCCCCTTCGATTTCCGCTCGATCATCCCTGACCTGGCCGACGTGTCCTATTACGCCGACCCGGAGGAATGGTTCTTCCTGCTGCGCGTGCCGGGCGGCGAGCCGGGCGGGCTGTGGCGGGCCATGTTCCCCACCTCGGCCGAGCTGTCGGACGAGGAGATCCTGAGCCCGGAATTCGCCCGCGCCCGCTTCGCCCGCATCAAGGCCGGGCGCGACGACTACCCGACGCGCCACCGCACCCTGTACCGCGTGCATCAGCGCGTGGCGGAGACCTTCCGCAAGGGGCGCATCCTGCTGGCGGGCGACGCGGCCCACATCAACAACCCGCTGGGCGGCATGGGGCTGAACGGCGGCGTGCATGATGCCGTGAACCTCGGCGCCAAGCTGGCCCGCGTGTGGCACGGCGACGCCGAGGATGTGCTGGACCTGTACGACCGCCAGCGGCGCGGCGTGACGGTCGAGCATGTCCAGCGCCAGACCATCACCAACAAGCAGAACCTGGAAGCCAAGGAGCCCGAGGCCCAGGCCGCCTTCCGTGACCGGATGGCCGAAGCCGCCTCGGACCCCGCCAAGGCCCACGCCTATCTGCTTCAGGTTTCCATGATCAACAGCCTGCGCCGAGCCGCGGAGATCGACTGATGCCCACCCTCACCTTCACCTGCGTCACCGCCTCGGGTTCGGAAACCCGTGCGATCGAGATCAGGAACCTCATCATCGCCGGCTGGACCGGCCGTGACCCGCACAAGGTGCAGGAGCACATCGAGGAGCTGGCCGCGCTGGGCGTCGCCCCGCCCGCCACCACCCCCTGCTTCTACCTGGGCGGCGCGGAGCTGCTGACCACGAGCCCCGACATCGACTGCCTGGGCGGTGATTCCAGCGGCGAGGCCGAATTCGTGATCGTGGTGGATGCCGACGGCGAACGCTGGGTGGGCCTTGCCTCCGACCACACGGACCGCGAGGTGGAAGCCTATTCCATCCCGGTCTCCAAGCAGATGTGCCCGAAGCCCGTGGCCCCCACCCTGTGGAAGATGGCCGATGTGGCCGCCCATTGGGACAAGCTGGAGCTGCACAGCTTCGTCGATGACGGCGCGGGCTTCGTGCCCTATCAGGCCGGCAGCGTGGACGCGATGCTGAACCCGCTGGACACCATCGCCGCGTGGGAGAAGCTGGGCAATTCCCTGCCCCCCGGCAGCGCCATGCTGGGCGGCACCCTGCCGGTGAAGGGCGGCATCCGCCCCCGCCGCGAGTTCCGCCTGGAGTTGCGCGATCCGGTGCTGAACCGCACCATCACCCACAGCTACACCGCCCGCTGGCTCGGCGTTTAAGGAGGCTCTGACCCATGCCCATCGTCAAGGAACACCTTGAATTCCACGTCCCCGACATGAGCACCGGCTGGCGCCTGCCCGCCGGCTATTCGGGCGGCGCGCAGGAGAAGATCCTGGCCGGCAGCCTGGACGAGGCCAACAAGCGCGGCCACCGCACCCGCCTGCTGAAGCTGGACCCCGGCACCTTCACCAAGGCGCCCTTCGTGCATGACTACTGGGAAGAGGTGTGGCTGGTCTCCGGCGACCTCATTGTGGGCAACGACGCCGAGGGCAATGGCGGCGAGAACTTCGACGTCGCGGCCTATGCCTGCCGTCCGCCCGGCGCCTGGCACGGGCCGTTCAAGTCGGTGAACGGCTGCATCCTGCTGGAGATGCACTATTACGACGAGACGCCGAAGGCGTGAGCCTCGGGGGCGTTGCCCCCGAAACCCCCAGTCAGGGGCCCTGCCCCTGACAACCCCGCCAGGACCGTAGCGGCCCTGGACCCCGGGGAGCCTGGGGCTTTTGCCAGCACTTATCTTTAGCGCCCCCACTCCTGATCAAGGGCGCCAATCCATGGTTTCCAAAGGCCTTTCGGCCTTTGGCGGGTCCAGGGCAGAGCCCTGGTCGGGGTCTCGGGGGCGAAGCCCCTGAGCAGACGCCCCAGCACACGGCACTACCCGGCCAGCGAGCCACAGAGCTTGCGCCCGGCCTCCCTGATATCTTCGACCTCCCCGGGAAGGAGCCGAAACATGCTGTCCTCCGTCTGGGCGCGCCGCGCCTTCATTGCCCTTGCCGCGCTGTGCGTGGCGCCTGCCGCGCAGGCCCAATGGCCTGATCGGCCCATCCGCGTGCTGGTCCCCTTCGCGCCAGGCGGCGTGACGGACGGCATCGGCCGCCTTGCTTCGGAATGGCTGGGCCAGAAGCTCGGTGTTTCCGTGGTGGTCGAGAACCGCACCGGCGCCAGCGGCGCCATCGCGGCCGAGGCCGCCATGCGCGCGGCGCCCGACGGCTACACCCTGTTCACCGCCAGCGCCTCTCAGCTGGTGATGCTGCCGGCGCTGACACGGGTGAACTTCGACTCGCTGCGCGACTTCGCGCCGATCTCGATCGTCGCCGGCAACCCGCAGGTGCTGGGCGTGTCCGAGAGCCTGGGTGTTACGGACCTGCAGCAGTTCGTGGCCCGCGCCCGGGCCGAGAACGGCCGGCTGAACTTCAGCTCCGCAGGGCCCGGCTCCTCCAACCATCTCGCCATGGCGCTGCTGCTGCAGGCCGCCGGCATCGAGATGCAGCACATCCCCTATCGCGGCGGCGCGCCGGCCATGCAGGCGCTGCTGGCGGGCGAGGTCCCGGCCTATTTCGGCAACCCGTCGGACTTCATCCCCCATCTGGGCGGCGGGCGCATGCGCGTGATCGCCATCGCCGGCCCCAATCGCCTGCCTAGCCTGCCGGGCGTGCGGACGGTGGCCGAGCAGGGCTATCCGGGCTTCCGCGCCGAGACCTGGAACGGCCTGGTCGCCCCCGCGGGCACCCCGCAGCCCATCATCGACCGGCTGGCCAGCCTGCTGGGCCAGGCCTGCCAGGACGCGGCCTTCCGCAGCGCGCTGGAACGCCTGGGCACCACCCCGGAATGCTCCACCCCCGCGGCCTTCCGCCAGGCGATCGAGCGCGACGCACCACTATGGCGTGAGGCGGTGCGGGTTTCCGGCGCAAGTCTGGACTGACTCGGCAGTTTTGTTGCAATGCGGTTGGGATAGGCATGGAGATGGGGATGGGCGAGACCAAGCCTGAGGCCGATTCAGTGACCCCGAGGCGCGCCCGAATCCCCGCAGCCCCCCGTGAGCGCGCGGTCGCCCTGAAGGACCGCGCCTATGACATCATCAAGCACCACATCATCACCTGCCGCTTCGCCCCCGGCGAAAAGCTGAACGAGGCGCAGGTGGGCACGCGGCTGAACCTCAGCCGCATGCCGGTGCGCAACGCCCTGGCCAAGCTGGCGCTGGAGGGGCTGGTCACCATCCGCCCCCGCAAGGGCCTGGAAGTGCGCCCGGTGGACCCGGAGGAACTGCTCCAGATCATCGAGGCGCGCGTCATCAACGAATGCCGCGCCATCAAGCTGGCGGCGCGCAACGTGACCGACGAGGAGTTGGCCGCGCTGCGCGACGTGATCGACCGCACCGCCGCCGCCGAGGCCAGCCACGATACCGAGACGATGATGCTGCTGGATCGTGAGTTCCACGACCTGCTGGCGCGCGCCTCGGGTTCGGCCGTGTTCTCGGACATCCTGCGCAACCTGCATGACCGTTCGGTGCGGTTCTGGTTCATCTCGCTGAACGAGCAGACCCAGCAGGGCACCGTGCTGCGCGACCACCGCGAGATCGTGGAGGCGATGGAGGCGCGTGACGGCGCGGCGGCGTCGCGCGCGCTGGCGCGGCATATCGAGGCGTTCCGCCGCAACGTCACGCAGCGCGTGCGGGATGGGTGGCCCCATTCCGCGAATTAATGTGTGGAATAAGAGTTTCACGTTGAATGTACGAATTGGCGTGTGTATATCCACGCCATGTCCAGCGTCGTCCTCTCCTCGCTCCTCGCGATCGACCTGCCCTCCCTGCTCGCCGCCATGGCCGCGGCAGCCGGTGTGGCGCTGAATATCCTCATGCCCGCCGATGAGGAGACGCTGGCGGTCGCCATGCGCTGTTGCTGATCCAGGAATACGCGTTTTTTCCTGTGGTTTTCATGACAGCGAGCTTCCCATGCGCACCTCCCTTCCCATCTCCGCCGCCGGCTCCGTCGTCGCCCTGCTCCAGCGCGGCGACCAGGGCTGGTTCCTGATCGCCCTCGACGGCCGGCTTTCGGACCTCGACCGCCAGGATTTCGCGACCCCCGAGGCAGCGGAACGCATCGCCCGCCTGCACCTGGCGGTGAACCACCCGACCGTGCCCCCGCTGGGTACCTCGCTGCGCCACTGATGGCTGTAATGGCAGGGCTGCTTTCGCAGGCCCTGGCGGTTCCGCACTCCCTGGGGCATACCGCCGCCACCATGCAGAATTCCGCACCGCCCGCCATCGTGCTGGAGGGGCTCCGCAAGCGCTATGCCGCCGGCGGAACCCTCGCCCTCGACGACGTGTCCATCTCGGTCCAGCCCGGCGAGATCTTCGGCATTGTCGGCCGCTCCGGCGCCGGCAAATCCACACTGATCCGCTGTGTTAACCTGCTGGAGCGTCCGGACAGCGGCCAGGTGCGGGTGCTGGGCGACGACATGCTGGGGCTGGACGATGCGGGGCTGAACCGGGCGCGCCGGGGCATCGGCATGGTGTTCCAGCACTTCAACCTGCATTCCCGCCGCACGGTGGCCGAGAACATCGCCTTCCCGCTGGAAGTGGCCGGCGTACCCGCAGCCGAGCGCCGCAGCCGCGTGGCCGAGATCCTGCCCCTGGTGGGCCTCGAAGCCCGCGCCAACGCCTACCCCGCACAGCTCTCCGGCGGCCAGAAGCAGCGCGTGGGCATCGCGCGCGCGCTGGCCTCCCGCCCCCGCGTGCTGCTGTGCGACGAGGCGACCAGCGCGCTGGACCCCGAGACGACCGAGGAAATCCTGGCCCTGATCCGCGACCTGCGGGCCCGGCTGGACCTGACGGTGCTGCTGATCACCCATGAGATGGGCGTGGTGAAGGCCATCTGCGACCGCGTGGCGGTGATGGAGGCAGGCCGCGTGATCGAGCACGGCCGCGTCTTCGACGTGTTCACCAGGCCCGCGCAGCCCACCACGCGCCGCTTCGTGTCCGAGGTCATCGGCCATTCGGTGCCCGCCGAGACCATCGCCCGCCTGCCCGCGCCCGAGGCCGGCGAGACCCGCTACCTGGCCCATGTGCTGTTCGCCGGCCCCAACAGCACGCGTGCCGTGATCAGCCAGGCCAGCCGCGAGTTCGGCGTGGACTACAACATCGTCTCGGGCCGCATCGACGAGATCTCGGGCGAGCCCTTCGGCATCATGGCCGTCGCCGCCTATGGCGCGCCCGCCAAGGTCACGGCCAGCCTGCTCTGGATGCAGGAACTCGGCCTGACCGTCACGCCCATCGAGGAGCACGCCTGATGAGCTGGCTGACCCCCACCATGCAGGACCTGTTCCTGGAAGCCTTCTGGGAGACGCTGATCATGGTCGGCGCCTCGACGGCCATCTCCGTCGCCCTCGGCCTGCCCATCGCGCTGCTGCTGTTCGTCACGGCCCCCCGGGGCCTGTCGCCCAATGGCTGGGTCAACCGGCCGATCGGGCTGCTGGTGAACGCGCTGCGCTCCACCCCCTTCATCATCCTGATGGTGGCGATCATTCCCTTCACGCGCCTCGTGGTCGGCACCTCCATCGGCACCACGGCGGCCATCGTGCCGCTGGCCCTCGCCGCCACCGCCTTCCTGGCGCGGCTGTTCGAGAACGCGCTGCGTGAGGTCGACCCCGGCGTGGTCGAGGCCGCGCGCGCCATGGGCGCCACCCGGCTGCAGATCGTGGCCAAGGTGCTGGTGCCCGAGGCCCTGCCCGGCCTGATCGCCGCCACCACGGTGGCCGTCGTCTCGCTGATGAGCTTCTCGGCCATGGCAGGCGCCATCGGCGGCGGCGGGCTCGGCGATCTCGGCATCCGCTTCGGCTACCAGCGCTTCATGCCTGAGGTGATGGCCACCGTCGTGGTGCTGCTCATCATCCTGGTGCAGGGGCTGCAATCCCTCGGCGATTACCTCGTCCGCAAGCTCAGTCACCGATAAAAAACCCGGCATCGATAAGAAAACACGGCAGAAACAATGATCAACACCCGCCGCGGCCTGCTGGCCGCCACCGTCTTCTCGTCTCCCCTTTGGGCTCCCGCCCTGGCCCAGGCCCAGAATGCCGAGATCGGCACCGCCGCCCGCCCGATCCGCATCGGCGCCACCGCCGGCCCGCATTCCCAGGTGATGGAGAAGGTGAAGGAGATCGCGGCCCGCGACGGCCTGCACCTGCGTGTCACTGAATTCCGCGACTACATCCAGCCCAACGCGGCGCTGGCCGCCGGCGACCTGGACGCCAACTCCTATCAGCATGAGCCCTTCCTGAACCAGGCCGTGCGCGACCGCCGCCTGCCGCTGGTGTCTGTGGGCAAGACGCTGATCTTCCCGATGGGCCTGTATTCCAAGCGCCACCGCGCCATCGCCGATGTGCCCAATGGCGGGCGCATCGCCATTCCGAACGACCCGACCAATGGCGGGCGCGGCCTGGTGCTGCTGGCCCAGCATGGCGCGTTCACCCTGCGCCCGGGTGCCGATTACAGCGCGACCGTGGCCGACATCACCGCCAACCCGCGCCGCCTGCGCATCGTGGAGCTGGAAGCCGCCCAGCTGCCCCGCGCGCTGGAGGAAGTGGAAGCCGCGACCATCAACACCAACTTCGCCATCCCGGCCGGGCTGAACCCCGTGCGCGACGCCATCGCGCTGGAAAGCTCCGACAGCCCCTATGCCAACCTCATCGCGGTGCATCGCGACAACCAGAACGCCCCCTGGGTGCGGCGCCTGGTCGCTGCCTATCAGAACCAGGAAATCAAGGATTTCGTGCAGGCGACCTTCCAGGGCGCCGTCGTCCCCGCTTTCTGAGGAGCATCACCATGCTGCGTCGTTCCCTTCTGAGCCTGCCCGCCCTCGTGGCGCCGGGCCTTGCCTTCGCCCAGGGTGCCGATCTGGGCACCGCCGCCCGCCCGGTGCGCGTGGGCGTCACCCAGGGCGTCCATGCCCAGGCCTTCGAGAAGGTGCGCGAAGTGCTCGCCCGCGACGGCTTCATCACCCGCGCCACCGAGTTCAGCGACTTCGTGCAGCCCAACGCCGCCCTGCAATCGGGCGACCTGGATGCCAACGCCTATCAGCACATGCCCTTCCTGGAGGCGCAGAAGGCCGCGCGCGGCTATGACTTCGTCTCCGTCGGCCGCACCGTGCTGACGCTGATGGGCGTGTTCTCCCGCAAGCACCGCGACCTGGCCTCCCTGCCGAACGGCGCGCGCGTGGCCATTCCGAACGACCCGACCAATGGCGGCCGCGCCCTGCTGCTGCTGGCCCAGGCCGGGGTGTTCCGCCTGCGCGCCGGCGCGGACCACCGCGCGACGGTTGCCGACATCACCGAGAACCCGAAGCGCGTGCGCATCGTGGAGCTGGAGGCCGCCACCATCGTGCGCGCGCTGGATGACGTGGATGCCGGTGCCATCACCGGCAACTACGCCGTGCCCGCCGGCCTCAACCCCCTGCGCGACGCGCTGGCGCGCGAGAATGAGCAGAGCGTCTACACCTGCCTGGTGGTGGTGCGCCGCGCGAACGAGAACGCGGCCTGGGCGCGCAAGCTGGCATCCGGCTATGCGAACCCGGAGGTGAAGGCCTGGGTGGAAGCAACCTTCGGCGGCGCGGTGATCTCGGGCGGCTGAGCGTGTTCGGGGGGCTGTGCCCCCCGAGCCTCCATTGAGGGGCCCTGCCCCCCCACCTGGTAAGCGTTTGGCGGGGACGCAGGGTGCGGCGCCCCTTACCGGGGGCCTAAGGGGCGGGCACCCCGGTTTCCTTCACCGCCACCCGCGCCTCCCCTGCCTCGTTCTGATACTGGCTCGCCACCAGCCAGCCTTTCAGCGGCCGCAGCGGCGGAATGCAGGTCAGCAGCACGAAGGGCAGCGTGGTCACCAGATGCACCCAGTAGGGCGCCTGGAACTGCACCTCGATCCACACCCCCAGCAGGGCGCTCGGGATGCAGGCGAAGCAGATGACGAAGAAGGCCGGGCCGTCGGCCGGGTCCGCGAAGCTGTAGTCCAGGCCGCACACCTCGCAGCTCCGCCCCAGCTTCAGGAAGCCGTCGAACAGGTGGCCCTCGCCGCAGCGGGGGCAGCGGCCGCGGATGCCGACCTGGAAGGGCGACAAGGGCGGCCATTGGCGTGGCTCATTCATGGCAGGATGGTCTTTCAGACGATCAGGGTATCGGTGGGCAGATCGCGCCATAGGCCCGCGATGATGCCCAATGCTTGTTCCAGCGTGCCGCTATCGGCAGGCGCGCCGAGGCCGATGCGCAGGGCCTCCGGCGCTTCGGCCAGGGTGAAGGCATCGCTTGCCACCACCCCCACGCCGGCCGCCCGCAGCCGCGCGACGAAGGCGCCCCGCGTCCAGGGCGCCGGCAGGGACAGCCACAGGTGAAAGCCCTCCGGGTCGGCGCGCAGCGCATCCGCGGGCAGCAGCCGCGCGGCCAGGCGCTGGCGGGCGCGGGCTTCCCGGCGGATGCCGGCGGTGATGGCGGCGGCGGTGCCGTCATGGATCCAGCGCGTCGCGATCCCCGCGCCCAGCGGTGAGGCCATCGCCGCCGTCGCCCTGATGGCGCCCACCACGCGCTGCAGCGGCGCGCCTTCGGGCACCACCAGATAGGCGACGCGCAGCACCGGAGAGACCGGCTTGGCCAGCCCCGCCACATGCCAGGTCACATCCGGCCCGAAGGCTGCGATGGGCGGCGGGCCTGCCTCGGGCAGCGCGCCATAGGCATCGTCCTCCAGGATCGGCACGCCATGGCGGCGCGCGATCTCGACCAGCGCCAGGCGCCGGCCGGCCGGCAGGGTGATGGTCGTGGGGTTCTGCAGGGTCGGGTTGCAGTAGAGCGCCCGGGGCGCGCGCTCCCGGCACGCCTGCTCGAAAGCGTCGGGCAGAATGCCCTCGGCATCCATGGGCAGCCCCACCAGGCGCAGGCGCAGATGGGCCGCCGCCGCGATCAGGCCGGGATAGGTCAGCGCCTCGGCGCAGATGGTGTCGCCTGCCTGGGCCAGCGTGCCCAGCACGGCCAGCAGCGCGCCCTGCGCGCCCGGTGCCACCAGCAGGCGGTCCAGCGGCACGGCGCCAAGGCGCGGCGCCAGCCAGGCCGCCCCCGCCGCCCTGTCCTCACGCGTGCCGCCCGGGGTCTGGTAGCGCATCAGGAAACGCAGGTCGGGCAAGGGGGTCTCGGCCACCAGCCGGGCCAGGGCGGCATCGGCCGGCATGGGCGGGGTGTTCATGCTCATGTCCAGCATGCCGCTTTCGGCATCGGGCCGGACCGCCTGCGGCACCGGCTGGGCGCGGATGAAGGTGCCCTGCCCTACGCGCCCCTCCACCAGGCCACGCCGCGCGGCCTCGGCATAGGCGCGGCTGATGGTGGTGAAGTCCACGCCCAGCGCCTCCGCCAGGCTGCGCTGGGGCGGCAGGCGCCGTCCCGGCGGCAACTCGCCGGAGCGGATGTCCGCCTGCAGCGCATCGGCGATGGCCAGGTAGAGCGGGCCTTCGCTGCGGCTGACGGCGGGTTGCCAGATGCTGGGATTGCTGGACATGCCGGGAAGATATGCATGCACATTGCCTGCATCAATTCAGGAAATCAGGCACATACAATACAGACAAAAAAGGCGCCCCGAAGGGCGCCTGTTTCATTCGGCGGCGGCCTTGCCGGCCCCCGCTACAGTGCCTGCGCCCGGCGGCCGCACCCGCAACCGCCTGATCCGCCTGGGGTCCGCATCCAGCACCCGGAACTCCAGGCCTGAGGAATGGCTGATCAGCTCACCCTTAACCGGCACCCGGCCGGCCAGGGTGAAGACCAGGCCGCCCACCGTGTCGATGTCCGCCCCGCGCTCCTCCTCGGTCAGCACCGGGCCGAAACGGGCCTCGAACTCGCCCACCGTGGTCCGCGCATCCAGGTCGATCGTCCCGTCCAGGCGTTCCGTGATGTGGGGCGCGCCCACCTCGTCATGCTCGTCCGCGATGTCGCCGACGATGGTCTCCACCAGGTCCTCGATGGTGACCAGGCCGTCGATGCCGCCATACTCGTCGACGACCAGCGCCATGTGGATGCGCTCCTGCCGCATGCGCAGCAGCAGGTCGAGCACGGGCACGCTCGGCACCACGAACAGCGGCTTGCGCAGGATCTTGCGCAGGCTGAACTCCTCGCGGGCGCCGGCATAGGCGAAGATGTCCTTGATGTGGACCATGCCCAGCACCTCATCCAGCTGCCCGTGGATGACCGGGTAGCGGGAGTGCCCCTCGCGCGCGGTGGCGGCGATGGCCTGTTCCATCGTCAGGCTGTCGGGCAGCGGGATGATGTCCGCGCGCGGCACCATCACATCCACCGCCGTGGTGCCGCGCAGCTTCAGCACATTGGTCAGCAGCGCGCGTTCGTTCGCGTCGAGCTCGGTGGTCGAGGTTTCCTCGTCCTCCGGCTCCGGCGCCACGATCAGTTCCTCGACGCGGTCGCGCAGCGATTCGTGCGGCCGCTTGCGCAGCTTGCCCGCCAGCCGCGCGATCCAGGGCGGGTTGGTTCCCTCGCTCATAGGCGGCGCCCCCTCATGTGCGGCGCCATGGGTTGGGCTGGCGGATCATGGCCATGGCGCGCGACTCCGTGCGCTCCATCAACCGTGCCTCGCCGGCCTCCAGATGGTCATGGCCCAGCACATGCAGCGTGCCGTGCGCGATCAGATGCGCGAAATGGGCCGTGGGCTTCTTGCCCTCGGCCTGCGCTTCCCGCCGCACCGTCTCGACCGAGATGGCGATATCGCCCAGCGCCGGGCCGATGCCCGGAAAGCTGAGGACATTGGTGGGCTTCACCTTGTCGCGATGGTCGCTGTTGAGCTGTTTCAACGTGCGGTCATCCGCCAGCAGCACGGTCAGCGCGGCCCCGCGGGGGACCGGCACGCCGTTCGCACGGATGGCCGCGAGTGCGGCGCGCTGCGCCAGCAACTCCGGCTGCTTCACCAGACGACGCCAGCCTGGCGCCGCCGTGATGATCTCGATGAAGGGCCTAGATCGGCCCTCCGGGGGACTACTTCGGTCCGGCATGTTCTCCTGCCCAGCCGCGTCCACGGCGGGTGTGTTGCGCGGGCTCTGCCCGCTCCTCGGCGCGGTTGTAAGCCGCAACGATGCGTCCCACCAAGGGGTGGCGCACAACATCGGTCTCCGAGAAGCGCATCATGCCGATTCCGGGCACGTTCTGCAAAATGTTCACCGCCTCCACCAGGCCCGAGGGCTGGCCGTTCGGCAGGTCGATCTGGCTGGGGTCGCCGGTGATGACCATGCGGCTGCCCTCACCCAGGCGCGTCAGGAACATCTTCATTTGGGCGGGGGTGGTGTTCTGCGCCTCGTCCAGGATGGCGAAGCAATTGGCGAGCGTGCGCCCGCGCATGAAGGCGAGCGGCGCGATCTCGATCTCACCGGCGGACATGCGGCGCGTCAGCTGGTCGCCGGGCACCATGTCGTTCAGCGCGTCATACAGCGGGCGGAGATAGGGATCGACCTTCTCCTTCATGTCGCCCGGCAGGAAGCCCAGGCGCTCGCCGGCCTCCACGGCCGGGCGGGACAGCACGATGCGGCTGACGGTGCCGGCCATCAGCATGGCGACACCCTGCGCCACGGCCAGATAGGTCTTGCCGGTGCCGGCGGGGCCGAGGCCAAAGCTGATGTCGTGCTTGCCCAGGATTTCCATGTAGGCGGCCTGGGCGGGGCTGCGCGGGGCCACCGTGCCGCGGCGGGTGCGGATCTGCGGCAGGTCGCGCAGCGGCAGGCGGGGCTCCTGCTCGCCCTCGGCGAAGCGCAGCGCGCCGTCCACCTGGGCCATGGTGCAGCCCTCGCCGCGCTGCAGCCCGTGCCAGAGCCCACGAAGCGCCGCCTCCGCGACCATCGTGCGCTCCACCGGGCCCGTGATGCAGATGCCGTTGCGCGTGCGGTCCACCCGCACACCCGCCACCTTCTCCACCTTCACCATATGCTCGTCATGGGCACCGAACAGCTCCTGGAGCAATCGGTTGTCCTCGAAGGGCAAGGTGACGGATCGGCTCTCGGAAGCACCGATGGCCGTGCCCGACGGGCGGGAGGAAAGGCGGGGGGTGTAGGTCGTGCTCAAGCGGCGTGTTGCTCCGGCAAGGGTTTGGCACTGTCCTTCAGAACGCAAGTGAGCGAGTTGGCGGTGGCCGAGACGGCCTGCATGCGGATGATGCTGCCTTCGAGGCCCTGCGGCCCCTCGGCATGCACCGCCTGCAACCAGGGGGAACGGCCGGCGATCTGGCCCGGGTGGCGCCCGGGGCCCGTCACCAGCACATCGAATTCCTGCCCGACGCGCGCGGCGTTGAAGCCGCGCTGCTGCTCGGCCAGCAGGGCTTGCAGCTCCGCCAGCCGGGCATCCTTCACCGCCTCCGCCACCTGCAGCGGCGCGCGGGAGGCCGGGGTGCCGGGGCGGGCGGAATACTTGAAGCTGAAGGCGCCGGCGAAACCGATGTCGCGCACCAGCTGCATGGTGGCCTCGTGGTCGGCATCCGTCTCGCCCGGATGGCCCACGATGAAGTCGCTCGTCAGCGCCAGGTCGGGGCGCGCCTCGCGCAGGCGGTCCACCAGGCGGCGGTATTCGTCGGCCGTGTGGCCGCGGTTCATCGCCTGCAGCACGCGGTCGGAGCCGCTCTGCACCGGCAGGTGCAGCATGGGCATCAGCTGCGGAATGTCGCGATGCGCCGCGATCAGGTCATCGCCCATGTCGCGCGGGTGAGAGGTGGTGTAGCGGATCCGCGCCAGCCCCGGGATCTCGGCCAGCGCCCGCACCAGGCCGGACAGCCCGCCCACGCCCTCGCCGTGATAGGCATTCACATTCTGGCCCAGCAGCGTGATCTCACGCGCGCCGGCCTCGACCAGGCGGCGGGCTTCCGCCAGCACGGCGGCAGCGGGGCGGGAGGTCTCGGCGCCGCGCGTATAGGGCACCACGCAGAAGGAGCAGAACTTGTCGCAGCCTTCCTGCACGGTCAGGAAGGCGGTCACGCCCTGCTGGGTCCGGGCCTCGGGCAGGTGGTCGAACTTGCTTTCCTCGGGGAAGTCGGTGTCGAGCACGAGCCCGCCCGCCCGGCTGGCGCGGGCCACCATCTCCGGCAGGCGGTGGATGGTCTGCGGGCCCATCACGATATCGACATAGGGGGCACGGGCCGCGATCTCGGCGCCCTCGGCCTGGGCGACGCAGCCGGCCACGGCCAGCACCATGTCGCGCCCCGCCTGGCGGCGCTCCTCCTTGACCAGCCGCAGGCGGCCGAGCTCGGAGAACAGCTTCTCAGCCGCCTTTTCGCGGATGTGGCAGGTGTTGAGGATGACCATGTCGGCTTCCTCGGGCGCTTCCGTCGGCCCGAAGCCCAGCGGCGCCAGCACCTCGGCCATGCGCTCACTGTCATACACGTTCATCTGGCAGCCCCAGGTCCGGATCAGCAGCCGCTTGGTCATAGTCCGCAATACCCACTACGCCGCAACAGCGCGGCGGCCCTGCACATGCGAGGCCATGGGGCTTGGGTCAAGCGGAGAGAATCCTCCGGGGGGCAGAATCGTGCGTCATTGCAGTGCAAACCCTTCCAAAACCCACCCGCGCCGGTCAAGCGTCCGATGCGTGACAGAGCGGGATCAGGCCAGGAACTTCTGGATATAGAGCTGGCGCGCGCGATCCATGTGCATGACCGACAGGCGCTCCAGCGTGTCCCGGTCCTTGTCGCGCAGGGCCTGGACCATGGCCTCATGCTCCGCGCAGGCCTGGGCCAGCGCGCCCGGGTCGGCCGCGCCATAGGCCCGGGCGGGGAAGCTCAGCCAGTCATGCAGGCGGATGGACTCGGCCAGGTAGGGGTTGTCGCACAGCCCGTACAGCGCGCGGTGGAAGGCCATGTTTTCCCGGTGGATGCGGATCAGGTCGCCGCTGCGGGCGGCGGCGGCATGGGCCTTCATGGCAGCCACCACCTCGGCCAGCCGCGCGCGGGGCACCGGCAGGGGTGTCGCCTGGGCGGCGGCGCGGTGCAGCACGGCGCGCATGGCATACAGGTCATCCAGCTGCGCCTTCTCGAAGCGCGGCAGCTCCGCGCCGCGATGCCGCGGCTTCACCACCACGCCCAGCCGCTGCAGCTCCGCCAGCGCGGCGCGCACCACATGGCGCTTGGCGTTGTAGTCCTCCATCAGGTGGTCCTCGATCAGCCGCGTGCGCGGCAGGATCCGGCTACGGATGATGTCGGTCTCGATGGCGGCGATGACGGCGGCGACCTGCTCGGGCAGTTCCACGTCCAGGGTGGGGGGCTTGGGCAATATTCTTCCAAAAACTATCGATAATCTTATCGTTCAAATTAGCGACATCGAGTTCCTTTGCAAGATGTCGCAATGGGCGCAAACCCTCGCCGCAAGACTTGAGGGAACGCCGCAATGGATGCGCTACCGCCCGCCCTCCAGGGTGAGGATCTGATCAGCACGAACCCGGCCACCGGCGAGGTGGTGGGCAAGGTGCAGGTCACGACGACGGACGAGCTCGACGCGATGGTCGGGCGCGCCTGGCACGCCTATCACAATTCCGGCTGGAAATCGCTGCTGCCGCACCGCCGCGCGCTGGTGCTGAACGCCATCGCCGACGGCATCGCCGCCGAGAAGGAGGCGCTGGCCACCCTGCAGATGAAGGACAACGGCAAGCCGCTGGCCGAATGCCGGGGCATGGTCGAGAGCGCGATCGGCACCTTCCGCTACTATGCCGGCGTCTGCGAGACGATCGAGACCAACGTGACGCCGAGCCGCGGCGAGTATGTCTCCTTCACCGTGCTGGAGCCCTTCGGCGTGGTGGCGGCGATCACGCCCTGGAACTCGCCCATCATGAACGACGCGACCAAGGTCGCGCCGGCGCTGGCGGCGGGCAATGCGGTGCTGCTGAAGCCCAGCGAGGACAGCCCGCTGCTGGGCCCCGAGCTGGCGCGCATCGCGCTGAAGGCCGGGCTGCCTGCCGACATGCTGCAGGTGGTGCAGGGCAAGGGCGCCGATATCGGTGCCGCGCTGGTCGCCCACCCCGGCGTGCGCATGGTCAGCTTCACGGGCGGCACCACCACGGGCCGCGCCATCGGCCGCACCTGCGGTGACAAGCTGATCCCCGTCGCCCTCGAGCTCGGCGGCAAGTCCCCGCATGTGGTCTTCGCGGATGCGAACATCGAGCATGCGGTGGCCGCCGTGGTCGCGGGCATCTTCGGCTCCGCCGGCCAATCCTGCGTCGCGGGCTCCCGCGTGATGATCGAGGAGAGCATCTATGACGAGGTACTCGCCCAGATCGTGGCGCGCGCCAAGACGCTGAAGGTGCTACCCCCCGATGCCGCCGGCGTGGAGGTCGGCCCGCTCGCCAGCTTCCATCACCGTGATCGCGTGGTGGCCTTCGTGAACCGCGCCCGCCAGGAGGGTGGCCGCATCCTGTGCGGCGGCGAGGTGCCGACGGGCGGCGACTACGACCGCGGCGCCTACTACCTGCCCACCATCATCGACGGCCTGGCCTATGACAGCCTGACCTGCCAGGAGGAGGCCTTCGGCCCCGTGCTGGTCGCCATCCCCTTCAAGGACGAGGCGGAGCTGATCGAAAAGGGCAACGGCACGGCCTTTGGCCTGGCCTGCGGCATCTGGACCGAGAGCTTCAAGAAGGCGTGGCGCATCGGCCGCGCGCTGGAAGCCGGCTCCGTCTGGATCAACACCTACAAGCAATCCGTCACCACCACGCCTTTCGGTGGCTTCAAGAACAGCGGGATCGGTCGCGAGAAAGGCATCGACGGCCTCCGCCTCTACGCACAGGTGAAGAGCATGTATTTCGGTCTGCACGAAAACCCGATGTCGGTGGCCCGCTGAGATGGCGCACAAGGCATCCGCCGCTGTCCCGGTGAAGGGCAGCAAGCTCATGGTGATCGGCGGCGCGAGCCTCGTGGGCTCGGCCACCGTGGATGAAATGCTGGCGCGCGGCGCCGAGCAGGTCATCATCTTCGACAACCTCTCCTTCGGCGGGCAGCCCAACATCGCCCATCTGGAAGGCAACCCGAAGGTCAAGGTCGTCCAGGGCGACATCCTGAAGCTGCATCAGCTTCTGGCCGCGACCGAGGGCGTGGACGCCATCGTCCACCTCGCCGCCTACATGACGCTGAACTTCGACCGCGACCCCTGGGGCGGCATCGATGTGAACGTGCGCGGCGTGCAGAACGTGCTGGAGGCCTGCCGCTCCAACAAGGTGAAGAAGCTGGTCTTCTCCTCCTCCAACGCGGTCTACGGCTATGGCCCGGGCGTGAAGGGTGACCTGGTCGAAGGCGTGCCCTTCCACTCCGAAGGCGCGCCCCCGGCCGCCATCCTGTACGGCGCGTCCAAGATCATGGGCGAGCAGCTGTGCCGTGACGCCTTCCGCAAGCACGGGCAGGACTACGTCGTGCTGCGCTTCTCCACCGTTTACGGTGAGCGCCAGCACTACCGCGCCGCCAACGCGCTCTACATCGTGGAGACGCATGACGCCATCAAGCGCGGTGAGCGCCCGAAGGTGATCGGCGACGGCAGCGAGACCAAGCACTTCGTCTATGTGGGCGACCTCGCGCGCGCCTGCTGCATGGCGATCGAGGCCCCGTCCACCGATGTGGCCGTCAACACCTCGGGCCCCGAGCCCATCACCACGCTGCAGCTGGTGAACCTGGTGGCGGAACTCTCCGGCCGCCCGGACCTGCAGGCCGAGCTGGTGGAGCCCGATCCGACCAAGGTGCGCCTGACCTCCGGCGGTGCCTTCGAGATCGTGCACAAGGCCGCCAAGGACGCCATCGGCTGGGAGCCGCAGGTGACCATGCGCGAAGGGCTGGGCCGCCTGCTGGCCTGGCGCGACGCCGAGGCCAAGCGCAACGCGTGAGAACGACGCCGGGCGGTCCGCCGCCCGGCACCACCCGCGCCCGCCGGGACTGATGACGGGCCGATCCAACGATGCCGAGGATGTCCAAGATGCTGATGCGCCGCCGCGCGCTGGGCCTGATGGCCGGTGCTCCCCTTCTCTCCCTTTCCGCCCCGGCCTTCGGCCAGGGCCGCTATCCCACCCGCCCCGTGCGCTTCGTGGTCCCCTACCCGCCGGGTGGTGCGACG
This sequence comes from Rhodovarius crocodyli, assembly GCF_004005855.1. Taxonomy (GTDB): domain Bacteria; phylum Pseudomonadota; class Alphaproteobacteria; order Acetobacterales; family Acetobacteraceae; genus Rhodovarius; species Rhodovarius crocodyli. The sequence continues at coordinate 484,589 of NZ_SACL01000002.1, read as the reverse complement.
GACGTGATCGCGCGCATGATCGCGGAGAAGCTGACGCCCGTCTGGGGCCAGCCGGTGGTGGTGGAAAACCGCGCCGGTGCCGGCGCGACCCTGGGCGCCGAGGTCGTCGCCCGCTCCGAGCCCGACGGCTACACGCTGTTCGAGACGACCAGCGCGCACACCATCAGCAAGAGCCTGTATCGCAGCCTCTCCTACGACCCGATCCGCGATTTCACCGCCATCACCCTGACGGCCATCGTGCCGCTGGTGCTGGTCGTGTCCAAGAACGTGCCGGCCACCAGCCTGCGTGAGTTCATCACCTGGGGTAAGGCCCAGCGCCAGGGCATCACCTTCGGCTCCACCGGCAACGGCACCGCCCAGCACCTGACCCAGGCGCTGTTCGCGCTGAAGGCCGAGGTGCGGTCCGAGCATGTACCCTATCGCGGCGACGCACCGCTGAACACGGATGTGCTGGGCGGGCTGGTCGATGCCTCCTTCAGCACGCTGTCGGCCGTGCTGCCCTATATCCAGAGCGGCGAGATGAAGGCCATCGCGCTGGCCCACCCCAACCGCATGCAGGCCATCCCGAACGTGCCGACCTTCGCCGAGGCGGGGATGGCCGGTTTCGAGGCCGCGACCTGGTTCGGCACCTTCGCCCCCGCCAGCCTGCCCAATGACCTGCGCGAGAAGATCGCGCGCGACATCAGCGCGCTGGTGGCCGACCCCGCCTTCACCCGCCGCCTGGTCGAGATGGGCGGCGACGTCACGAACTACCCGCCCGCCCGCTTCGACCAGTTCATCGCGGCCGAGACCGCCCGCTGGGCCGAGGCGGTCCGCGTCTCCGGCGCCACCATCAACTGAGGATCGCCCAGTGACCGACGAAGACATCCTGACCCGCGCCGGCGCCATTCCCGTCAGCACCTGGTCCGACGCGCTCGACTATTTCGACATCTGGGGCGTGGTGCAGGGCATGACGCTGCAATCCGGCTCCGGGCGCATCTGCGGCTTCGCCACCACGGCGCGCCAGGTGCCGGGCAAGCTGCATGAGTTCGAGAAGGCCGAGTTCGCGGTGGGGCGCATCGTCTCCGCCGCCGCCCCCGGCCGCGTGCTGATGGTGGATGTGGGCGGGCAGCCCATCTCCACCATGGGCGGCCTCGCGGCCTACGGCACGAAGCAGCTGGGTGCCGCCGGCGTGGTGATCGACGGCGCCTGCCGCGACGTGGATGAGATCCGCAAGACCGGCCTGTGGCTGGCCAGCCGCCATGTGGCGCCCACCACCGGCAAGGGCCGCCTGCGGCTGATGCCGCTGGGCTGCCCTGTCGAGATCGGCGGCATCACCGTGCATCAGGACGACCTGGTGGTCGGCGACGAGACCGGCGTGGTGGTCGTGCCCCGCGCGAAGGTCGAGGAGATCCTGCCCAAGGCCGAGGCGCTGATGGCCGCCGACCTCGCGGTGGAGGAGCGCATGCACCAGGGCCAGACCTTCGCCGAGGCGGGCCGCGCCACCGGCTACCTCTCGCCCAAGGGCTGATCGCCGATGCTGCTGCAACTGGCCCCCATCGGCACCCACGCCGACCCGCAGCTGGACGCGCTCGGCGCCGTGCGGCTGTGGGAACAGCCGAAGGGCTGGCTGGAGCAGCACGGCGCCCGGGTGGAACTGCTGGCCACCAGCGTGCGGCGCGGCTGCGACGCGGCGATGCTGGCGGCGCTGCCGAATCTGAAGGCGATTTCCAGCTGGGGCGTGGGCTATGACACGCTGGATGTCGCGGGCGCCGCCGCGCGCGGCATCCCGGTCGCCAACACGCCCGATGTGCTGGACGATTGCGTGGCCGATCTCGCCTGGGGGCTGATGATCGCGGCCGCCCGGCGCATTCCCGCCGCCGACCGCTATGTGCGCGCCGGCGAGTGGAAGGAGCTGGGCCGCTTCCCGATCACCACCAAGGTCTCGGGCAAGAAGCTGGGCATCCTGGGCCTCGGCCGCATCGGGAGCGCCATCGCGCGCCGTGGCCAGGGTTTCTCGATGGACATCCGCTATCACGGCCGCGGGCCCAAGGCGGATGTGCCCTATGCCTACATGGCCTCCCTGGTCGAACTCGCGGCCTGGAGCGACTTTCTGGTGGTGGCCTGCGAGGGCGGGCCCGCCACCCATCACCTGGTCTCGGCCGAGGTGCTGGCCGCACTCGGGCCGCGCGGCATCCTGGTCAATATCGGCCGCGGCTCCGTGGTGGACCAGGCGGCGCTGATCGCCGCACTCGACATCTGCGCCCTGGGCGGCGCGGGGCTGGATGTGCTGGAGGGCGAGCCGGGTGCGCCGCCCGAGCTGTTCCACCGCAACAATGTCGTGCTGACCCCACATGTCGGCAGCGCCACGCGTGAGACGCGTGAGGCCATGGAACAGCTCGTCGTGGACAATCTGATCGCCTTCGGGCGCGAGGGCCGCCTGCTGACCCCGGTGCGGGCATGAGCCTGCTGGACGCGCTGCGCGCCGCCATCGGCGCCGACCATGTGCTGACCGGCGAGGAAGCCGCCCCCTATCTGACCGACTGGCGCAAGCTGGTGCGCGGCCAGGCCCAGGCGGTGGTGCGCCCCGCCGACACCGCCCAGGTCGCGGCGGTGATGCGGCTGTGTGCCGAACACGGCACCCCCGTGGTGCCGCAGGGCGGCAACACCGGCCAGGTGGCCGGCGGCGTGCCGGGCGCGGATGGCAACGGCATCGTGCTGTCCCTGGCGCGCCTGAACCGCGTGCGCGCCATCGACACCGAGAACGACACCATCACCGTCGAGGCCGGCTGCATCCTGCAATCCATCCAGCAGGCGGCCGAGGCCGCCGGGCGGCTGTTCCCGCTCTCGCTGGGCGCCGAGGGCAGCTGCATGATCGGCGGCAATCTGGCCAGCAATGCCGGCGGCACCGCCGTGCTGCGCTATGGCAATGCGCGCGAGCTGTGCCTGGGCCTGGAAGTGGTGCTGCCCGACGGCGAGATCTGGGACGGGCTGCGCGGCCTGCGCAAGGACAACAGCGGCTATTCCCTGCGCGACCTGTTCATCGGCAGCGAAGGCACGCTCGGCATCATCACGGCCGCGACCCTGAAGCTGTTTCCGCAGCCCGCCGCCCGGCTGACGGCACTGGCCGCCCTGCCCGGCGTGCAGCAGGCGGGCGCCTTCCTCTCGCGCTGCCGCGGCGGCTTCCACGCGGCGCTGACCGGCTTCGAGCTGATGTCCGGCGCCTGCCTGCAACTGGTCACGGCCACCTACCCGCAGCAGCGCCTGCCTTTTCAGCCCCCTTGGGACGCCAGCTGGTACGTGCTGCTGGAAATCAGCGACGCCGAGGGCGAGGAACACGCCACAGCCCGCCTCGAAGCCGTGCTGGGCGAGGCGATGGAGGCCGGCGAGGTCGAGGATGTGGCCCTCGCCCAGAACATCGCCCAGGCCCGCGCGATGTGGACCCTGCGGGAGAGCATCACCCTGGCGCTCGCCGAGGACGGCAAGTGCCTGAAGCATGACGTGTCGCTGCCCGTCTCCGCCGTGCCGGGCTTCGTCGAGAGTACGGATGCGGCACTCCAGGCGCGTTTCCCCGGCATCCGCAACTTCACCTTCGGCCATCTGGGCGACGGCAACCTGCACTACAACGTGGCCCGCCCGGCCCAAGGCACCGACGCGCAGCTGCACGCCATGCAGCCCGACCTTTCCAACCTGGTGCATGACGCGGTGGATGCGCTCGGCGGCTCGATCAGCGCCGAGCAGGGCATCGGCCGCGTCCGCACCCATGATCTCGCCCGCTACAAGCAGCCCACCGCGTTGCGGCTGATGCGGGCCGTCAAGCAGGCCATCGACCCCAAGGGCCTGCTCAATCCAGGCGTGCTGCTGCCATGAAGCCTGCGCGCGCCGCCCAGCAATACGGAAGAATCTGATGTCCGGTACCGTCCAGGCGCAGGAAAGCGCCACGATGAGGAAGGTGATGCTGCGCATCGTGCCCTTCCTCATCCTCTGCTACATCATCTCCTACCTCGACCGCGTGAATGTGGGCTTCGCCGCCCTGACCATGAACCGCGACCTGGGCTTCTCGGCGGCCGTCTACGGCCTCGGTGCCGGCATCTTCTTCGTCACCTACTTCCTGTTCGAAGTGCCGTCGAACCTGGCGCTGCACCGTTTCGGCGCGCGCATGTGGATCGCGCGCATCATGGTGACCTGGGGCGTGCTGTCGGGGGCGATGGGCTTCATCCCGCAGATTTCCGCCGCCACCGGCCTGTCCTATGAGGCGGTGTTCTACACCATCCGCCTGCTGCTGGGCGCGGCCGAGGCCGGCTTCTTCCCCGGCGTCATCTTCTATCTGACCCTGTGGTTCCCCAGCGCCTATCGCGCCCGCGTCGTGGGCTATTTCATGACGGCGCTGCCGCTGGCCAGCGTCATCGGCGCGCCGCTGTCGGGCTATCTGCTGGGGCTGGACGGCTTCCACGGCATGGCCGGCTGGCAGTGGATGTTCATCATCGAGGCCATTCCCGCCGTTATCCTGGCCGCCATCGTGCTGGGCTACCTGACCGACAAGCCCGGGCAGGCGAAGTGGCTGGAGCCCGCCGAGCGCGACTGGCTCGCCGCCCGCCTGGCGCAGGAGGAGCGCGAGCGCGCCGGTGTCGCCACGCACAGCCCCCTGGCGGCGCTGGCCAACCCGCTCGTCCTGGCGCTCGGCTTCGTCTATTTCGGCGTGGTCGCGATGAACTACACGGTGGGCTTCTTCCTGCCCTCCATCATCCGCGAATTCGGCCTGTCCAACCTGCAGACCGGCTTCGTGGCCGCCATCCCCTCGCTGGTGGGCGCCATCAGCATGGTAGTCTGGGGCCGCCGCTCGGATGCGGCCGGTGAGCGCAAGTGGCACCTGGTGTTCGCCCTGGCGGTCGGCGCGTGCAGCTTCGCCGCAGCGGCCGTCATTCAGGAGCCGGTGCTGAAGATCCTGTGCTTCGCCATCGCGGCCTTCGGCATCTATGGCAGCCAGCCGGTATTCTGGACGCTGCCGGGCAGCTTCCTGTCCGGTGCGGCGGCTGCCGCCGGCATCGCGGTCATCAACTCGCTGGCCAACCTGTCGGGCTTCGCCGGCCCCTATGTGATGGGTTGGATCAAGACCTCGACCGGTGACTTCACGGGCGGCCTGCTGCTGGTGGCCTGCGTGGCCGGCCTGGCCACGCTGGTGGTGGCCATGATCGGGCGGCAGCACTTCCCGCAGCGCGCACCCCAAGGGGAAGCGCGGCCGCAGGCGGCGGAGTGAGCGCCATGCAGTGGGAGGTGCTGGCCCTTCGCTACGGCTATCAGGAGCGGCGCGCGGCGGACAACTTCGTCCACGCGCCCGACCCGCACGACGCGCCCATGCCGCTCGACTATTTCGTGTGGCTGCTGCGCGCGGGGAAGCGGGAGATCGTGGTCGACACCGGCTTCACGCCCGAGACCCTGGCCAAGAAGGGCCCCGGCGGCGGGCGCCACATCACCCGCACGGTCGATGTGGCGCTGCGCGAGGCCGGCTGCGAGCCCGCCGGCGTGCGGGACGTGGTGATCACCCACCTGCACTACGACCATGCCGGCAATCTGGACCTGTTCCCCGAGGCCCGCTTCCATCTGCAGGAACGCGAGATGGGCTTCGCCACCGGCAGGAACATGTGCTTCTCCTGCCTGCGCGGCGCCTTCGAGGTGGAGGATGTGGTCCGCATGGTCCGCGCCCTCTATGCCGGCCGGGTCGAGTTCCATGACGGCGATGCCGAGATCGCGCCGGGCGTCAGCCTCCATCGCGTCGGCGGCCACACCGACGGCCTCCAGATGGTCCGCGTCGAGACCGCGCGCGGCCCGGTGGTGCTGGCCAGCGACGCCGCGCATTTCTACGCGAACCTGCTGCGGGAGGAGCCCTTCCCGATCATCTTCGACCTGGGCGCCATGGCCCGCGGCTGGCGCACCGCCCGCCGCCTGGCCGGCGACGACGCCCGCGTCGTGCCGGGCCACGACCCGGAGGTCCGCAAGCTCTACCCCGAACTGCCGGGCAGCCAGGGCGAGACCGTTCAGCTACATCTTCCGCCAATGACCAAGTGAGGAAACCCATGACCACCGCGTTCGGCCGCCGCCCGGCCTTCATGGCGCTTGCCGCCACGGCGCTCTCGACCCCTGCCCTGGCACAGCGCGCCCGCTTCCCCGACCGGCCGATGGAGCTGATCGTGGGCTTCGCCGCCGGCGGCGGCACCGATGTCACGGCCCGCACCTTCGCCCGCTTCCTTGAGAAGGAGCTGGGCGGCTCGGTCGTGGTGAACAACCGCCCGGGTGCCTCCGGCGAGATCGGGCTTGCCTATGTCGCCCGCGCGCGGCCCGACGGCCATGTGCTGGGCATCACGAACATGCCCGGGCTGGTCACGCTGCCGATCGAGCGCCGGACGCCGCAGTTCAACCTGAATGACTTCGAGTACATCGCGAACCTGGTGGCCGACCCCTCCGCCTTCTCGGTGCCGGCCGCGAGCCCGATCAAGGACTTCGCCGATCTCGTCGCGCGCGCGCGCCAGGCGCCGGAGACCATCACCTTCGGCTCCACCGGCGTGGGCACGGATGAGCATCTGGCGCTGGTGCTGTTCCAGGCGGCGGCGAACGTGAAGCTGGTGCATGTGCCCTTCCCCGGCGCCGGCCCGATGCGCACCGCCATCCTGGGCAACCAGGTCGAGGTCGGCGGGCTGAACGTGGGTGAGGTCGCGGCCAGCCCCCAGGGCGTGCGCATGCTGGTGCAGGGCGGCGCCGTGCGCTCCTCCTTCGCGCCGGATGTGCCCACCTTCAAGGATGCGGGCTTCGACGTGACCATGAGCTCGGAGCGCGGGATCGTGGTGGCCAAGGGCACGCCGGCCGATGTGGTGGCACGCCTGCGCGAAGCCACCGCGAAGGTCGCGAACGATCCGGCCTTCAAGGAACAGTGCCGCATCCAGTTCACCGACATGGACTATCTGGAAGGCCCCGCCTGGCGCGACCGGCTGGAGGAAGCCAATGGCCGCTTCCGCCAGATGTGGCAGCGCCAGCCCTGGTCGGAGGGCTGAGCCCCAGGGGCGCGGGGGGGGGGCGCGCCCCCCGCCCACCTCATCCCATCGCCGTCGCCGCCTCCTCCCGCAGCACGGCCATGAAGGCCTCGGCCAGCCGGTCCAGCGGGCTGTTGCGCGCCCGCAGCAGCCGGGATGTGAAGCGCACCTCCGGCAGAAAGGGCCTGGCCACGATCGGCAGCCGCGCATGATCGCGCGCCACCACCGGGTTCACCACGGCAACGCCCAGCCCCTCCGCCACCAGGGCGCACAGCGTGTTGCCGAACTGCGTCTCCACCCGCATGCGCGGCTTCAACCCCAGCGAGGCGAAGGCCTCATCGGCGGCATGGCGCGGGCCGTCCTCGGGCGAGGAAGCCAGGAAGGGCTCATCGGCGACATCCTCGGGCGTCAGGGTCCGGCGCAGCTTTGCCAGCGGGTGGCCGCGCGGCATCACCAGCACGCCCGCCATGTCGAGCAACGGTTCTTCCTCCACCGCCGCGAAGCCCGGACGCGGCGCCGCCACCCCCACGTCGCAGCGCCGGCTGGCCACCCATTCATAGACGGTGGCGGAAGGCCGCACCTGCAGGGAGATCGTGGCCTCCGGATAGTTCGCGACGAAACGCCTGATCGCGCGCGGCATGAAGCCGCCGCCCACCGCGGGCAGGCAGGCCACCCGCAGCCGGCCGGTACCGAAATGGCGGATGTCCTGCGCGGCCACGCGCAGGCGCTCCAGCCCGGTGAAGGCGCGTTCCACCTCCCGCAGGAAGGCATCGCCCTCGGGTGTCAGCCGCGCGGCGCCGTGGCCGCGCAGGAACAGCGGGAAGCCGACGGCTTCCTCCAGCCGCGCGACGGATCGCGTGAGGGAGGGCTGTGTCACGTCCAGCGCCCGCGCCGCGCGGGAGAAACCGCCATGCCGCGCCACCGCGCGGAAGGCCTCGACCTGCTTCAGATCCATGCAGTCCATGCCTCTGGGTTATGGGAACAGCGTTTCAAGGCATTTGACGGCATCATGTCCGTTGAGTGTCAATAACGCGGGCCTCGCCGGGGGCCCAAGGGACCTGACATGACCGATTCCTCGTTCCACCCCGAGTTCCGCGAAGCCCCCTATTGGTGGGAGGCCGCGCCGCCCGAGGACGCGAGCGCCGCGCCGCTGCCGGGCAATGTCGATGTGCTGATCATCGGCAGCGGCTTCGCCGGCCTGTCGGCCGCGCTGGAGGCCGCGCGCGCGGGTGCCTCGGTCGCGGTGCTGGATGGCGGGCCGCTGGGTGGCGGCGCTTCCTCGCGCTCCGGCGGCATGGTCAGCTCCGGCCAGAAGCTGGTGCTGACCGAGGCGCTGAAGGGCCTGCCCGCCGAGAAATCCGCGGCCGCGCTGGAGGACAGCAAGGCCACCTTCGAGTTCCTGAAGGAGCTGGTGGCGCGGGAAAACCTGGACGCGGACCTGCAGCTGGTCGGCCGCTTCTTCGGCGCCTTCGCCCCCAGCCACCTGGACACGCTGAAGCGCAACGCGGAGACCCTGCACCGCAAGACCGGCGTCACGATCCGCATCCTCTCGCGCGCCGAACAGCGCCAGGAAGTGGGCAGCGACTATTTCCACGGCGGCTTCGTGGTCGAGGATTACGGCGGGGTGCATCCCTCAAAGCTGAACCGCGCCCTGCGGGGTGCGGCGCGCGGTGCCGGCGCCACGCTGCACAGCCACGCCCGCGTGCAGCGCACGGAACGCGTGCCGGGCGGCCACATCGCCCACACCGATCGCGGCCAGGTGCGGGCCAGCCACATCCTCTATGCCACCAACGGCTACACGGACGCCGCCAGCCCCTGGCTGGAGAAGCGCGTGATCCCGGTCATGAGCTTCCAGATCGCGACCGAGCCCCTGCCCGAGGGCATGCTCGCCCGGCTGATCCCCAGGCTGCGCATGGTGACGGACAGCCGCAATGAGCTGACCTATCTGCGCCCCTCGCCCGACGGCACCCGGCTGCTGTTCGGGTGCCGCCCGCGCGCGATCCAGACCACGCCCACGAAGCTGGCGCCGCTGATGCGCGCGCGCATGCTGCGCATCTTCCCGGAGCTGGAACCCATCCGCCTGACCCATGCCTGGGGCGGCTATGTGGGCATGACGGCGGACCGCCTGCCGCATGTGGCCGAGCAGGACGGCGTGCTGCATGCCGTGGGCTGCAACGGCAACGGCGTGGCGCTGATGAGCTTCCTGGGCTGGCATGCGGCCCAGCTGATGCTGGGACGGACCAACCGCCGCGCTTTCTTCGCCGACATCCCCTTCCCCGCCGTTCCCTTCGCGCCGCTGCGCCGCGCCCTCGTGCCCGCCGCCTCTGCCGCCTACCACCTCGCCGATTTCGCGGCGAACCCGGGCGAGGTGCTCGCCGAGCGCCTGGGCCGCGTGCCAGACCATCACTGACCACAGGAGGCTGACCATGAAGACCTTCCGCCGCGCCTTCGGCGCCGCCCTTCTCGCCCTGGGCATCGCCACGCCTGCGATGGCACAGGACCTGCCGCCGCTGCCGTCGGGCATGCGCGCGGCGGGCGTTCTGCGCGCCGGTGTGCGCTGCGACCAGCCGCCTTACGGCTTCCGCGGTGCCGATGGCGGCTTCGCGGGCGTCGAGGTCGAGATGGCGCGCCAGATGGCGACCTGGGCCTTCGGTTCCCCGGACAAGGTCGAGCTGACCTGCGTGACGGCGGAAAACCGCATCCCGCAGCTGAACGCCCGCCGGGTGGATTTCCTGATCGCGACGCTGGGTGTCACGCCCGACCGTGCCCGCGTGATCGATTTCTCCAACCCCTATCGCTGGGGCGGCTCCGACATCCTGGTGCGCCAGAACAGCCCGATCCGCCGGCTGGACGATGTGGCGGGCCGCACCGTCATCATGCTGCGCGGCTCCACCCAGGCGCTGTGGTTCGATGCGAACATGCCGAACCTGAACACGCTGCGCCTCAACACCGCGTCGGACGCGCTGACCGCCCTGCTGCAGGGCCGCGGTGATGCCTATTCGCATGATGCCGCGACGCTGATCGTGATCGCCGCGCGCGACCCCTCCCTGCGCCTGGTGGGTGAGCCGTTCGGTGTCACCGACGCCGCCGTCGGCGTGCGCAAGAACGAGCCCGAGTGGATGGCCTGGGTGAATGCCGCGCTGGACCGCATGAAGCGCGAGGACCTGTACAACCGCTGGGTCGCCCAGTGGGTGCCTGAGGAAACCCGTGCCTTCTACCTCTCCGCCTTCAACGACCCGCGCCCGGCGGCTCGCTGATGGAGTTTGACCTCGCCTATCTGGTCCGCTGGCTGCCCGCGCTGCTGCGCGGGCTGTCCCTGACCGTGCAGGCGAGCGCGCTGGCCGTCCTCTTCTCGATCGTGATCGGGTTGGTGGGGGCCAGCATCCGGGTGGCGAAGGTGCCGGTGCTCTCGCACATCATCGCCGCCTATGTGGAGCTGATCCGCAACACGCCGATCCTGGTGCAGCTGTTCTTCATCTTCTTCGGCCTGCCGACGCTCGGCCTCACCCTCTCGCTGTTCGCCTCGGGCGTGCTGTGCCTGACGCTGTGGGCCGGCGCCTTCCAGATCGAGAATGTGCGCGGCGGCCTGGCCGCCATCGCGCCGGGCCTGAAGGAAGCCGCCCGCGCGCTCGGCCTCACGCAGGCGCAGTATCTGCGGCTGGTGGGGCTGCCGCTGGCCATCCGCGTGGGGCTACCCTCCATGCTCAACACCTGCGTCTCGGTCATCAAGAACAGCGCCTACCTGTCGGCCATCGGCATCCAGGAACTGACGGGTGTCGCCTTCGACCGCATCGCGTCGGACTTCCGCGCCTTCGAGATGCTGGCGGTGCTGCTGGTGGGCTATCTCTCCGTCGTGCTCAGCCTGTCCTTCGCGGTACGGCTGCTCGAACATCGCCTGCAGGCCCCGTTCCGCCGATGAACCTGATCATTGAAAACCTGCCGCTGCTGTGGATCGGGCTGAAGGCGACGCTGTCGCTCGCCCTGGTCACGCTGCTGGCATCCTCCGCCATCGGCGTGGTGCTGGGCAGCCTGGCGACGCTGAAGCCCAAGCCCCTGCGCGTCGCCGTGGCGCTGTATGTGGAGACGTTCCGCGACATCCCGCTGATCGTCACCATCTTCACCATCTTCTTCGGCGCGCCCTTCGTGGGCGTGCCGCTTGAACCCTTCCCCGCCGTGGCGCTCGGCCTGTCGTTGTGGGGTGGGGCCAATGCGTCCGAGATCGTGCGCGCCGGCATCACCTCCGTGCCCGCCGGCCAGACCGAGGCCGCGCGCGCGCTCGGCCTGCATACGGCCAAGATCTACCTGCTGATCCTGTGGCCGCAGGCGACGCGCGCGGTGCTGCCCGCCTATACCGGCCTGCTGGCACTGCTGTTCCAGTCCACCTCGCTCGGCGCCCTGGTGGGCGTCACGGAGTTCCTGAAGGCCGGTGGGCTGATCATCGAGCGAAGCACGGTGATGCTGGGCGTGAACCCGTCCTTCCAGATCTATGGCGTGGTGCTGGCGGTCTATTTCGTCATCAGCTCCGGCCTGTCGCTCCTGTCGCGCTGGTTGGAACGGCGGCTGGCGAAGGGCGGGACGCGCGCTGTCGTGGCGGCGCCGGATGCGGCGTCGCTGTGATGTTCTTTTTTTGCAAAAAAGAACCAAAAAACTTTTGTTTATTTTAGAAAATAAATAATTACATTTTAGTTAGTTCGAACCAAAACTAACAAAAGTCTTTTTGCTTCTTTTTCTACAGAAAAAGAAGACTGTTCTTCCAAGGAACGCCCCATCATGAACGACGCCTCCAAGGTCAGCCGCCGGCTGACCCAATCCATCGCGCCCGAGGTCGTGGAACACATCTACGGCCCCCGCGTGGCCGGTGACCTGCCCGTGGCCTTCCCGTTGATTTCGGCGCTGAACCAGGCGCATCTGCTAATGCTGGCCAAGCAATCCATCGTCACGCCCGCCCAGGCGCGCGACATCGCCGCCGCCCTGCTGCACATGGACGCCGAAGGCCATGAGGCCATCGAGGCCGACCCGCTGCGCGAGGATGCCTATTTCAACATCGAGGCGCGGCTGATCGAGCTGACCGGCGCCGATACGGGTGGCCGGCTGCACATCGCGCGCAGCCGCAACGACCTGTCGGCCGCCATGGACCGGCTGCGCGCCCGCGAGCTGCTGCTGCAGCTGCTTGAGGGCGCCCACGCCCTGCGTGCCATCCTGCTGGAGCGCGCGGTGCTGTTCGCCGAGGTGGTGATGCCCGGCTACACCCATCTGCAGCCGGCGCAGCCCATCACCTTCGGCTACTACCTGACGGGCATCGCCTCTGCCCTGGCGCGTGACACCGGGCGGCTGCTGGATGCGTGGAAGCGGGTGAACCTGTCCACCATGGGTGCGGCGGCGCTCGCCACCACCGGCTTCCCGATCGACCGGCCGATGGTGGCCGATTTGCTCGGCTTCGACGGCGTGCTGGAACACGGGCTGGACTGCGTGGCCAGCCGCGACTTCGCGCTGGAGATCACGGCCGCCGCGGCCGAGCTGGCGCTGACCCTGTCGCGCTTCGCCGAGGACATGCATGTCTTCGTGAGCCATGAGTTCTCGGCCGTCGAGTTCCCGGATTCCATCTGCGGCACTTCCTCGATCATGCCGCAGAAGAAGAACCCGATCGTGCTGGAGCATCTGAAGGCAAAGGCATCCCATGTGATCGCGGCCTTCACCTCGGCGGGCGCCTGCATCCGCGGCAGCCATTTCACCAACACGCTGGATGCGAACCGCGAGGCGCTGTCCATGGTGTGGGGCGGGCTGACCGAGGCGCTGCGTGCCCTGGCGCTGGCCCGCATCATCGCCGCCGGGGCGGAACCCAAGGCCGACCTGCTGCTGGCGCGGGCGCGCGCCAACTACTCCACGGCGACTGACCTGGCGGATCTGCTGGTGCGGCACGGTGGGATGGACTTCCGCACGGCCCACCATGTGGCGGGCGCGGTCGTCCGCCGGCTGATGGATGCGGGACTAGGCGCGCATGAGGCGACGCTGGCGCTGGTCGAGGAAGCCTCGATCGAGGTCGCGGGCCACAAGGCCGGGCTTTCGGCCGGACAGGTGGCAGAGGCGCTGGACCCGACGCGCTGCGTGATGACGCGCACCACACTGGGCGGGCCCGCACCCGCCGAGGTACGGCGCATGGCGGCCGCGATGCACGCGGCGCTGGCCACCGAGCACGCGCAGGTGGCGGGCTGGCGCGCGCATGTCGCCGCTGCCGCCGAAACGCGCAGCCGCGCGATGCGCACCCTGGCCGGCTGACGCCGCGCCGCATTGACGGGGTTTTGCTTCGCCCCCAAGCTTCCTGGACAAATCATTGTCCAGGAGAAATGTCCATGAGCGTGACCCCAGAGCTGATGCAGGACATCGGCGCGGCCTTCAACAGCCGCGACCTGGACCGCATCATGGCCTTCTTCGCCGAGGACTGTACCTTCTGCGCGGCGGCGGGGCCGGAACCCGCGGGCCGCGCCATCAAGGGCAAGGCCGCCGTGCGGGAGGCACTGGCCGCCGTCTACGGCAGCATGCCCGATCTTTCCTTCGCGCGTGACTACGAGTTCGCCTCGGGCGACCGCGCCGTCACGGCCTGGCGCATGACCGGCAAGACGGCCGACGGCAAGACCATCGACGTGCAGGGCTGCGACCTGTGGGAGTTCCGGGACGGGCTGATCGTCAAGAAGGATACCTACCTGAAGACCGTGCGGCGCGCCTGACGCCATGAAGATCGTCGCCGGGATGTTCAAGCACGAGACGAACAGCTTCTCGCCCGTGCCCACCCGCTGGAAGGATTTCGGGCCCGACGGCCCGCTTTACGGCGCCGACGCCTACAGGGCCTTCCGCCATTCCGGCTACAGCCTGTCGGGGCTGCTCGACATCGCGGAGGAAATGGGCGCCGAGGTGACGGTGCCCATCGCCGCCCGCTGCCTACCCTCCGGCCCCGTCGAGCGCGACGCGTTCGAGCGCCTGTCGGATATCCTGTGCGAAGCCGCGCTCGGCTGCGACGCCATGATGCTGGACCTGCACGGCGCCATGGTCGCGGAAGGCTTTCCGGATGGTGAGGGCGAGTTGCTGCGACGCATCCGTGCGGCGCGGCCCGGCCTGCCGATCGGGGTCTCGGTCGACAGCCACGCCAATTTCTCCGACCAGTTCATGAACAATTGCAGCGTGATGCCGGGGTATCGCACATACCCGCACACGGACATGCCGGAGACCGGGCGCAAGGCCGGCCGCCTGCTGCGGGATGTGCTGGAAGGCCGCCTCAACCCCGTCACCGTCGCGGCCCGCGTGCCGATGATGCCCGACATGGTGAAGTGCCTGACCGACCGGGAGCCGATGTCGCGCCTGATCGCGGCCGCCGACGCGGCCGAGGCCGCCGGCATGCCCTGCATGACCGTCTTCACGGGCTTTCCCCTCGCCGATACCGAGGACACCTGCATGACCGTGGTGGCCACCGCGAACGGCGATGCGGAGGCCGCCCGCGCCGCCGCCCAGGCCATCGCGGACCTCGCCTGGTCCCTGCGGGAGGATTTCCGCTCGGCCCCCTTCGAGCCGCTGGCGGAATCCATGGAGCGCGCGGCCGCCATGGAAGGCCCGGTGATCCTCGCCGACTTCTCCGACAACTGCCATTCGGGCGGCACCATGGATTCCATGGCGGTCGTCGCGGCCGCCCTCGAACGAGGGCTGGACGGCATCCTGGCCGGCCCGATCTGCGACCCGCAGGCGGTGGCCGAGATGATCGCGGCCGGCGTGGGTGCGACCGTGACCCTCGATATCGGCGGCAAGATGCCCATTCCGGCGCTGAAGGAGCCGCTGGTGCCGCTGCGCCTGACCGGCACGGTGCGCACCATCGCCCTCGGCCGCTTCACGGTGGAGGGGCCGATCTTCACCGGCATGCCGGTCGATCTCGGCCGCTGCGTGGTGCTGGACGCCGGGCGCGTGACGCTGGTGGTCAGCGAGGGCCGCGTCGAGGCGCTGGACCCGCTCCAGTACCGCATCTTCGGGCTGGAACCCACGCGCTACCGCTACATCGTGCTGAAATCCAAGACCAACCACCGCCCGGCCTTCCTCCCGCTGGCCCGCGGCCACGTGGACTGCACCGGCCCCGGCGTCGCGACGCTCGACCTGCTGTCGCTCGATTACCGGCACGTCCGCCGCCCGATCTTCCCGCTCGACAGGAGCAACGCATGAAGCGTTTTCGCTGGGCCATCGCGGCCGCCGCCTTCGCCCTCCTCGCCGCGCCCGACGCCCAGGCCCAGCGCAGCATCCGCTGGGGCAACAACGGCGAAGTGACGACCATGGACCCGCATGGCGTGTTCAGCACCGCCAATGCGGCCCTGCTGGGCAACATCTACGAAAGCCTCGTCCGCCTCGACGCCAATCTGCGCTTCGAGCCGGGGCTGGCGACGCGGTGGGAGGTGCTGGCGCCCGACCGCTACCGCTTCACCATCCGCCAGGGCGTGAAGTTCCATGACGGCACGCCGATGACGCCCGCCGATGTCGTGGCCTCCCTGCGGCGGGCCAGCGTGCCCAACTCGCCCTATGCCTCGGTCACGCACATGATCAAGGAAGTGGAGCAGAGCGGCCCCGACACCGTCGACGTCATCCTGCGCGGCCCCTACCCCGTGCTGATCAACGACCTGGCGGGCGTGGCCATCCTCAGCGAGGCCTGGATGCAGCGGCACGATGCCTCGCTGCCGACCGACCCCGCGCGCGGCAGCGCGGGCTACGCCAACGTCAACACCAACGGCACCGGGCCGTTCCGCCTCGTCTCCCGCACACTCGATTCCGAAACCGTGCTGGAAGCCTTCCCCGACTGGTGGGACCGGCGCGCGCACAACATCGACCGTGTCTCCTTCCGCCCCGTGCCGAATGACGCGACCCGCCTCGCCGCCCTGCTCTCCGGCCAGCTGGACGTCATCACCCCCACCCCCCTGCAGGACGCCGAGCGCCTGCGCCGTGACCCCAACATCACCCTGGTCGAGGCCCAGGACCTGCGCGTGATGTATTACGGCTTCAACGTGGATGAGGCGCACCGCACCTCCGGCGGCGGCGACCGCAACCCGCTGGCCGACCGCCGCGTGCGCCAGGCCATGACCATGGCGCTCGACCTCGACGGCGTGACCCGCAGCGTGATGCGCGGGCTGACGCGCCCCACCCACGCGCTCATCGCCTCCGAGATCACCGGCTACGACGACGCCCAATCCGTGCAGCGCGCCCGCTTCGACCCCGAAGGCGCGAAGCGCCTGCTCGCCGAGGCCGGCTACCCGGACGGCTTCGCCATGACGCTGGAATGCCCGGTCGACCGCTTCGTCAACGCAGACCGCCTCTGCCAGGCCTCGGCGGCCATGTGGGCGCGCGTGGGCATCCGCGTCACCTACAGCGGGCTGCGCTTCGCCGCCTACATGCAGCGCTTCCGCACGCGCGACCAGGACATGTACCTGATGGGTTGGGCCAACACGCCCCAGCTCGACGGCTTCTCCATCCTCAACAACGTGCTCGCCACCCGCAGCCAGCAACGCGGCAGCTGGAACGCCGGCCGCACCTCCGACCCGGCCCTCGACACCCTTGTCGAGCGCATCGCAACCGAGATGGACCCCGCCCGCCGCACCGCCCTGCTGACGGAAGCCTTCGCCATCGAACGCGCCAATTTCTGGATGATCCCACTCTACCGCGAACCCATGCTCCTCGCCTCCCGCCGCGGCTTCACCGTGCCCGCCTTCGCAGACGGCCGGATGCGCTTCTGGTTGGCCCGGGCGCCTGAGTGATTGAGGGCAGCCTGGGGGGGCAAGGGCGCACAGGGGCTTCGCCCCTGAACCCCATCAAGGGGCGCCGCCCCTTGGAACCCCCCGCCAGGAGCCTGTGGCCCCTGGACCCACTTGAGTTAATTGAAAAAGCCGGAGAGGGACGATGTCCCTCTCCGGCTTTTTCAACTCCCGGTTTCCAAAGGCCTTTCGGCCTTTGGCGGGTTCCAAGGGCAGAGCCCTTGGTGGGGGCCTGGGGGTGAAACCCCCGGAGCACGCCCTCACCCCCCAAGCGCCTTCAGTCCTTCACGCAGCCCATGGGCCACCCGGTTGCGCGCCTGGCGTGCCGAGACGGCGAGGTGGCGTGCCGCGTCGGTGTCGGGCGTGGCGGCGGCCAGGCGGCGCAGCGGGTCCAGGCTGGGCCAGGGTGCGGCGGGCATGGCGGGGTCGTGGATGAAGCGGTCGCCGCGCGTGTAGTCGAGGGGGACGAGCGCGCGGGAGAGGCGGATGAGGGCGGCGTTCAGGCGGGGCGCGTCCCAATCGGCGCGGGCGGCCTCCAGCGCGGTGCGCAGGGCGGCGATGTCGCCCTGCAGGTCGGCCAGGTCGAGGCCGGGCGGGGCCAGCTTGGCCAGTTCGGCGGAGAGCGCGTCGAGCTGCCGTGCGTGATCGATGGGCAGCACCTCGGCGCTCAGCAGGCGGTGGATGATCTCCAGGTAGATCCGGCCGTCGCGGGCCAGGTTCTCGGGGTCGATCTTGTCCAGCAGGTCGCCCGAGGTGTGCCACCACCAGCCCAGGGCATGGCGCATCTTCACATTGCCCGGCACCTGCTCGGAGAAGGCCATGAACATGGCGGGAATGCCGATGCCCCAGAAGCTCTCGTCGCCGCCGCGGCCGATCCGCTTGGTCTTGAGCTTCTGGCCGGACTGCTTCTCGATCACGTCATGGGCCAGGCCGTGCAGTTCGATGGCGGTGGGCGCCTCGGACAGCACGCTGGCGCCCTTGGCGCCGACGCTGTCGATGTTGACGTGCACGGCGCAGCGGGTTTCCAGCTCCTGCCAATGCGTGTCGGCGTACCAGGAGGAACCGGAGTAGCGGCCGTGGGAATGGCCGGACCAGAAGCACAGGCGCAGGCCGCGCTTCCAGTCGGCGCGCTGCTGGGCGGCCACGCGCGCCACTTCCATCATGGTGATGTTGGCGGTGCCGTTGTCCATCACGCCCTCGTACCAGGTGTCGTGATGGCCGCTGAACAGGATGAAGTCCTGGCCGGGCTCGACCAGTTCGGCCACCAGCAGGGGCGTCTTGCGCCAGCCGGTATCGACCTCGGCGAACAGGGTCACGGCGGGTCGGGCGCCACCGGCCAATGCCGCGCGCAGGGCGGAGCCATCGGCGTCGGACACGGTGCAGACCACCGTGCTCGGCATGTTGGCCAGCGTCTCGTCGGACGGGTTGCCCCAGACGGGGGACAGACACATCTCGTGCAGGTGCTCATGCGGGGAGATGTGCAGCTGCCCCAGCGCGCCGGCGCGCGAGGCACGGAAGGACACGGGGGGCGAGGCGATGCCCTCCGCCAGCACGATGCAGCCGGTCACGTCCTGCTTCGCGAAATCGGCCTCGGTGCCGTCGCCCACATAGACCAGCGGCGCGGACAACCCGCCGGGCAGCGAGGATTGCGACATGGAATGGGTGATGGCCTTGAGTTCCCGGCCATCGACGGTCACGCGCGCCGCACCGGGCAGGCTGATATAGGCGTCGTGCTCGATCCAGGTGGTGGCATAGCCGTAGCCGTCCAGCACGGACTGGATGTAGCGCAGGCTCTCGGCCTCCTGCGCGGAGCCGCTGAGCTTCACATAGGGCGCGATATGCGTCAGGTGGCGCATCATCTCGGCGCTGTCGACGCGCTCGATGGCGGCTTGGCTGGTCATGCGGTTCTCTTTCCCGGAATTCAGGCCGCCCATCTTCAGGCGGCTGGGGCGTTTTCGGGCAGGCGATAGCCGGCCTCGACGATCATGCGGGCCCGGGCGCCGACGGACGCCATATGGGCGGTGCTGAGTTCCTCGGCGCGGGCGGCGTCCCCTGCCTTGATGGCCTCGGCCAGGGCACGGAGGGCGGCGAAGCTGTGGCGGTTGCGCGCGGGCTGGTGCAGGGAGATGAAGCGCACCAGGGCGATGCGGTTGTGCAGCGCGCCCAGCGTCTGGGCCAGATAGGGATTGCCGCTGCCGGCGGCGATCGTGGCGTAATAGGCGGTGCCGGTCTCGAACAGCTCCAGCGGCGTGCCGGTGTCGACCAGCGCCTCCAGCTTCGTCATCGCGGCCTCAAGCGCCGCGATATCGGCAGGGCGGCGGGCCTTGGCGAATTCGCGGGCGGCGAAGCTCTCCATCACCTGCCGCAGGGCGTAGATCTGGTCGATCTCCTCCGGCATCAGTGCCGTCACCATCGGGCCACGATGCGGGATGGTGGTGATCAGCCCCTCGCCTTCCAGCACACGCAATGCCTCACGCAGGGAAGGCCGGCTCACGCCGGTCAGCTCGCACAGCTCGCGTTCGCGCAGTTGCTGGCCCGGGTGGAAGCGTCCGGTGATGATGGCCAGCCTCAAGCGGTCCGCGACCAGCGAGCGCAGGCTGACCGCCTGTCCCGCCACAAGCAATGCGTCATCCGTCATAGCCACCATGGTGCCGTCCATCCGCTCGGGTTTCCGTCCATCGATGTTGCATAGCCGATTGCCGCAGCGCGGTAACGGGGGCCGTTCATACGGCAAATTTGTCTTTTTGTCTTACAATCATAAAAACAGCTTGTCAACATTTTCCGGCCTGCTAGGGTCCGGCCAGACGGGGAACGCCGGCCCACCGAGAGGCCAGGAGAACTGCATGACCAAGACGAATTTCCACCCCGGGCGCCGCGTGGCGCTGACCGGTGCCGCGGCGCTGCTCGCCGCCCCCGCACTGGCCCAGACGGGCTCCTTCCCCAACAAGCCGATCCGCCTCGTGGTCGCCTACCCGCCCGGCAACTCGTCGGATCTGGTGGCCCGCTTCGTGGCCGACCGGATGATGAACATCCTCGGCCAGCCGGTGGTGGTGGATAACCGCGGCGGCGCCGGCGGCACCATCGGCACCGAATTCGTCGCCCGCGCCCCGGCTGACGGCTACACGCTCGGCATCGCCAATGCGGGGCCGCTGACCATCGCGCCCGCGCTGTATCCGAACCTGCCCTATGACCCCGTGCGCGACTTCACCCATGTGGCGCCGCTGTCCATCGGCGCGCATCTGTTCGTGGTGAACCCGTCCCTGCCGGTGCACAACATCCAGGAGCTGATCGCCTATGCCCGGGCCAATCCGGGCCGGCTGTTCTATGGCTCCTCGGGCAACGGTTCCACGTCGCACCTGGCCATGGCGTATTTCGAGACGCTGACCGGCGTGCGGATGACGCATGCGCCGTATCGCGGTTCGGCGGCGGCGATGAACGACCTGCTTTCCGGGCAGATCCTGCTGGCCTCCGACACGCTGGTGGCCACGGCGGACCTGGTGCGCACCGGCCGGCTGCGGGCGCTGGGCGTGACCTCGAAGGAGCGCTCGCCCTTCATGCCGGATGTCGTGCCGATCGCCGACCAGGGCGTGCCGGACTATGACTTCTATGGCTGGATCGCGCTGATGGGCCCGGCCGGACTGCCTGCCCCGATCGCGCAGCGCCTGTATGACGCCACCATCGCCGTGACGCGCCAGCCGGATTTCGCCGCCCGCATGGGTGATCTGGGCCTGTCGCCCATGACCCACACGCGGCAGGAGCTGGACGAGTTCATGCGTTTCGATATCGCCCGCTGGCGGCGGGTGATCTCGGCCGCGAACATCCGCATCGACGGCTGACATACCGGGCGCCGCCAGGCGCCCGCCCCTTTCTGACAGTGAGGACCACGCCATGGGTGCCACCCGTGACGGCGCGATCGCGCGCGCCCATGCCGGATACGATGACGGCCGATTCCTGGAGCGCCTGAGCGCGCTGGTCGCCGTGCCGACCGAAAGCCATCCGCCCGGCCGCAAGCCCGACCTGGAGCATTACGCCCGCGACGTGCTGGGCCCGATGATGGCGGGCATGGGTTTCGATGTGCGTCTGCTGGATAACCCGGAGCCCATCCACGGCCCGGCCATGCTGGCCACCCGCATCGAGGACCCGGCCCTGCCCACCGTGCTGATCTACGGCCATGGCGACGTGGTGCGCGGCATGCCGGAGCTGTGGCGCGCGGGCCTCGACCCCTGGAAGGTCACGGTCGAGGGCGACCGCCTCTATGGCCGCGGCGTGGTGGACAACAAGGGCCAGCATCTGGTCGCCATCGAGGCCCTCGCCGCCGTGCTGGCCGAGCGCGGCCGCCTCGGCTTCAACGTGAAGGTCATGGTCGAGACCGGCGAGGAGGCGGGCTCCCCGGGGCTGAAGGCGATGCTGGAGCGCGACCGCGCGCTGTGCGCGGCCGATGTGTTCATCGCCTTCGATGGCTTGCGTCAATCGACCACCATCCCCGAGGTGACGCTCGGCACGCGCGGCAGCGCCGCGATGGACCTGGTGGTGGAGCTGCGCGAAGGCGGCTTCCATTCCGGCCATTGGGGCGGGCTGCTGACCGACCCGGGCGTGATCCTGGCCCATGCCATCGCCTCCATCGTCTCGCAGGACGGGCGCATCCTGGTGCCGGGCTGGACGCCCGCCGAGATCCCGCAGGCGGTGCGCGACGCCTGCGCCGCCGTCATCACCGAGGACCTGGCCGGCGCCCCCAGCGCCGATGCCGGCTGGGGCGAGCCCGGCATGTCCCGCGCGGAGCGCATCTTCATGTGGTCCAGCGCCGTGGTGCTGGCCTCGATCAGCGGCCAGCCGGCATCCCCGGTGAACGCGGTGGGCGGCACGGCGAAGGCGCGCATCCAGCTGCGCCACACGGTGGACGTGCCGGCGGACGGCATCATCCCTGCGCTGCGCGCGCATCTGGATGCCCGTGGCCTGTCCATGGTCGATGTGCGGCCGGTGACGGAGCGCCAGTACTTCCCCGCCTCCCGCACCGATCCGGAGGACCCCTGGGTGAAGCGCACCGTGGCCTCCATGGCGCGCACCGCCGGGCGCCGGCCCAATATCGTGCCCAATATCGGAGCGTCGGGCCCCTCGGAGTTCTTCCGCGAGGCGCTGGGCACGCCGGTTATCTGGATCCCGCTTTCCTATGGCGGCTGCAGCCAGCACGGGCCCGATGAGCACGGCCTGGGGTCACTCTTCCGCGAGGGGCTGGGGCTGGTGGCGGGTCTCTGGTGGGATTTCGGGGCCGCCTAGCACCCGCCCCTGGATCGCGGCGCCGCTTCCCGCTATCTGCTGCGGTGCGATGTCGAGATCCAACTTGCATGCCTGACGAAGGCCGCGGGATGGGCGCCGAGGAAATCCGCTTCGGGGATTTCACGCTGCTGCCGGCCCGCAAGATGCTGCTGCGCGGCGCCAAGGAGGTGCGGATCGGCCAGAGGGCGCTCGATCTGCTGATCGCGCTCGTCCGGCATCCGGGCGCCGTGCTGGAACGCGACATGCTGGTGGCGGCCGTCTGGCCTGGGCGGCACGTCGATGATTCCAACCTGCGCGCCCAGATGGCCGCCCTGCGCCGCGCCCTGGGCGACAGCGAGACCGACGGCCGCCATGTGCTGACCGTGCCGGGCCGGGGCTACAGCTTCGTGGCCCCGGTGCAGGCCCAGCCGCCCCAGCCCGCGCCGCCCGCCGCCAGCAAGCTGCCGGTGCGCCTGCAATCCGTGGTCGGGCGCGATGCCGAGATCGCGCTGCTGGACGAGGCGCTGGGCCGGCACCGCTTCGTCAGCGTCATCGGCGCGGGCGGCGTCGGCAAGACCACGGTGGCGCTCAGCGTCGCGCAGCGGGTGGCCGCCCGCTTCGAGCAGCCCCCCATCATGATCGACCTGGGCGCGCTGACCGACGGCACGCTGGCGGCCGGGCAGCTGCTGGGCGCGCTGAACCACGGCGCCGAGGGCGCGCCGGGCCGCTTCGAGGCGCTGCTGGACCAGGCGCACCGCCTCATCATCCTCGACAGCTGCGAGCATGTGATCGCGGAGGCCGCGCGCCTGGCCGAGCAGATCCTGGCGGCCGGCCCGCGCGTGCGGGTGCTGGCCACCAGCCGGGAACCGCTGCGCGCCGAGGGCGAATGGACCTATCGCCTGCCCTCCATGGAAAGCCCGCCCGAAGGCGAGGCGCTGACGGCCCAGGCCGTGGCGTCCTTCCCGGCGGTGGCGCTGTTCCGGGAACGGGTCCGCGCCGCCGGCGCGCCCGAGGAGATGAGCGACGCCGAGGCACCGCTGGTCGCGCGCATCTGCCGCCAGCTGGACGGCATTCCGCTCGCCATCGAGCTGGCCGCCACCCGCGTGCCGCAGCTGGGCCTGCAGGTGCTGGCGGACCGGCTGCACGACCGTTTCCGCCTGCTGATGCAGGGCCGGCGCACCGCCCTGCCCCGCCACCAGACGCTGCGCGCCACGCTGGACTGGAGCCACGACCTGCTGAGCGCCGAGGAACAGCGCGTGGCGCGCCGGCTGTCGGTGTTCCAGGGCTGTTTCCCGATGGATGCCGCCATCGCCATCGCCGCCGAGCCCGGCCAGGACCCGGTGGAGGTGATCGACCTGGTGGGAAGGCTGCTCGACAAATCCTTCCTGACCCTGCAGCCGCGGCTGGAGGAACAGGCCTATCGCTGCCTGGACACCACGCGGCTGTATCTGGCCGACAAGCTGGCCGAGGCCGGGGAGGCCGGCTCCGTCGCCGATGCCCATGCCCGCTACTATACCCAGCTGTTCAGCGAGGCCGAGCCGCTGTGGGACAAGCTGCCGGTGGCCGAGGCCCGGGCCCGGCTGATGCCGGACCTGGACAACCTGCGCTGCGCGATCGACTGGTGCCTGTGCGACGGCGCGCTGCCGGGGATGGGCATCGTGCTGACGGTGGCGGCCGTGCCGCTGTGGTCCGCCTGCGGGCTGGTGGATGAGGCGCGCCGCCGGCTGGAACACGCCGTCGCCGCCTTCCGTGCCGAGGTTGAGCCCGATCCGCGCCAGGGCATGCGCCTCTATGCCGCGCTCGGCACCATCACCGTCTTCCTGTCCGGCACGCTGGAATCGGCCTGGGTCAACACGCTGGTCTTCGCGGAGCAGCTGGGCGACGTGGACCACCAGCTGCGCGCCCTGAACGGCCTGGCGCTGGGTTCGATGCGCCGCGACTACCGCGAGGCGCTGGGCCATGCCCGCCGCTTCCGCGAGCTGGCCTGGAGCGCGGGCCTGCTGGAGGACGGGCCGGTCGGCGACCGCCTCGAAGGCTATGTGCTGCATATGATGGGTGAGCAGGCTGAAGCGCGCCGGCTGACCGAGGGGATGCTGGCGCGCTATCCGACCGGCCTGCTGCGCCCGCATCAGGGCAAGCTGAATTTCTATGACCAGCGTATCCTCTCCAGGGCTACCCTGGCGCGGATCCTGTGGCTGCAGGGCGAGACGGCGCGGGCCATGGCGGTGGCTGAGGAGGCACTGGGCGAGGCGCGCGCCATGCAGCACCCCTTCAGCGAGATCTTCGCCCTGGGCCTCGCCTCCTGGCCGCTGGCCTATCTGCAGGGCGACATGCAGCGGGCTTCGGCGCTGCGCGCGCTGATGCAGGCCGAATACCGCCAGACGCGGGGCTGGGTGCTCTGGAGCGACTGCTACCTGGCGCTGGAACGCATCGAGGCGGGCGACACCGCGGCGGGGCTGGCCCTGTTGCAGGAAAGGCTGGGCCAGATGCCGGCGACGGCATTTACCGCCCGCATGCCGATGATGCGCGCCGGCGTCGCGCGGGCCCAGCTGCGGCTCGGCCGGCCGGAGGAGGCGCTCGCGACCCTGCTGACCGCGCTGGCCGATGCGCGCGGCGCGCATGAATTGTGGTTCGAGGCCGAATACATCCGCCTGATCGGCGAGGCGTTGCTGGTGCAGGGCCGCGAGGAGGAAGCCGCCGCCCAGTTCGCGGAGGCACTGGCCGTGGCCGGGCGCCAGCAGGCGCATGCCTGGTCGCTGCGCGCGGCCGTGAGCCTGGGCCGGATGGGCCGGGCCGGCTGCGAGGCGGAGCGGGACCGCCTGGCCGCGATCCTGAACCGCTTCCCGGCCGATGCCGCCTGCCCCCTGCTGGCTGAGGCGCGGGCGCTGCTCGCCGCCACCGACACCGCATAAATCTCCAATCCAACCCCTGGGGCGCCTGTCAGCATGTCCGGCCAGGCAGAGGGGAACAACGCGGCGTGTCGGTCAGGCTGTCGGGAAAGGTGGCGCTGGTCACCGGCGGGTCGCGCGGCATCGGGCGCGCCGCCGCGCTGGCGCTGGCGGACGCGGGGGCGGCGCTGGCCATCAGCTACAGCCGCGACGAGGAAGCCGCCGCCCGGCTGGTGCGCTGCGCCGAGGGCCGCGGCTGCCTGGCCCGCGCCTATCGCGCCGATCAGGGCCATACCGGGGACATCCACAGGTTGATCCGGGCCGTCGCCCGGGATTTCGGCGTGCTGGACATATTGGTGAACAACGCCGCGCATTTCGCCACCGGCGGGGTGGATGACCCGGATGCCGATGACGCGGCGCTGGCCGCCCAGGCGGCCGTCAATGTGCAGGGGGTGTTCACCACCATCCGCGCCGCGGTGCCGCTGATGCGGCGCGGCGGGCGCATCATCTCCGTCGGCTGCATGGCGGCCGACCATGCGGGGGCCCCGGGCCTGGCCGAATACGCGGCCAGCCGCGCGGCGGTGGTGGGGTTCAGCAAGGGGGCGGCGCGCGATCTCGGCCCGCTCGGCATCACGGTGAATGTGGTGCAGGCGGGCCCCATCGACAGCAGCCGCAACCCGGCCAACGGCCCCTTCGCCGAGAGCCAGCGCGCCGCGACCGCCCTCGGCCGCTTCGGCACGGCCGAGGAAGTGGCCGCCGGCATCCTGTTCCTCGCCGGGCCAGGCGCCTCCTACGTGACGGGCACGGTGCTGACCATCGATGGCGGCTACGGGGCCTAGCTGCTATTTTCTGCCCATGAGAATATTCAGGCGAAGTACGGCGGCGCTCGCGCTGTCGCTACTGGCCGGCGGCGCCGGCGCGGCGGAACTGCGGATCGGCCTCTCTGTCATGCCGACCACAGCGGACCCGCATTTCCACGCCGATGCCGGCAATTTCACCCTGCACCGGCACCTCTATGAAAGCCTGCTGCAATGGTCGGGCGACGGCCGGCTGCTGCCGCTTCTGGCCGAAAGCTGGGCGCCGCTGCCGTCCGGCGACGGCTGGGAGCTGCGCATCGACCCCGCCGCCCGGTTTTCCGACGGCACGGCCGTGACGGCCGAGGATGCGTCGGCCAGCCTGCGCCGCGCCGCGACCATCGCCAACAGCCCGGCGCGCTACACCCCCTTCCTGGTCGGGCTGCAGCGGGTGGAGGTCGTCTCGCCCCAGGTGCTGCGCGTGTTCACGCATGGGCCGGGGCCCCTGCTGCCGAACGGGCTGACGACCATCATGATCGTACCCGCGCGCATCGCCGCCACGGCCCAGCCCGGCGACTTCAACCCGGGCGGCCCCGCCGCGATCGGCAGCGGCCCCTATCGCCTCACGGAATACCGCCAGGGCCAGGGCGCCGTGCTGGAGCGCGCCGCGGGCTGGTGGGGGCGCGCGCCCCTGCCCTGGAGCGAAATCCGGCTGCGCATCCTGCCCCATGACGCCGCCCGGGTCGCGGCGCTGCTGGCCGGCGATGTGGATCTGATCGAGAACGTGCCCCTGCGCGACGGCCCCCGCCTGGCTGCCACGGAGGGCCTGCATGTGGCGCGGCAGGACGGCACGCGCATCATGTTCCTGGCGATGAGCCGGCAGGCGGCCGCCGACAACCCGCTGCGTGATCGCCGGGTGCGGCGGGCCCTGTCGCTGGCCGTCAACCGCGCGGCCCTGGCGCAACAGGTGATGGACGGCGCGGCGGAACCTGCCGGCCAGCTGATGCCGCCCGGCCGCGCGTCCCATGATCCGGCGCTGGCACCGCCCGCGATGGACCGCGCCGCCGCGCGCCGCCTGCTGGCCGAGGCCGGCCTTGGCGATGGCCTGCGCCTGACGCTGACCGGCACCGGCAATCGCTTTCCCAACGACACGCGCCTGCTGCAGGCCGTGGCCCAGATGTGGCGGCAGGCCGGCATCGAGGCCGAGGTCGAAGTCCTGCCGCCGGCCGCCTTCTTCCCGCGCCTGTCGGCGGGCCGCTTCAGCGTGGCGCTGTCCGGCTGGCTGACCGGACCGGGAGAGCCGAACAGCTTCCTCAACGCCTTTCTCGCCACGCGCGACGCCGGCCGCGGCATGGGCGCGCTGAACGGCACGGGATACGGCGACCCGCGGTTGGACGCGCTGCTGACCCAAGCCCTGGCGACGGCGGACACGCCGCGCCGCCAGGGCCTGTGGCGCCAGGCCGCGCGCCTCGCCTTTCATGAGGATGTGGCCATGGTGCCGCTGCTGCATGTGGCCAGCCTGTGGGCCATGCGAGGGGGCATCCGCTATGCCCCCCGCATGGACAGCCTGACCCTCGCCATGGATGCCGCTCAGGCGGCCGAATAAAGCGCCTCGCGCCGCCAGGCCGCCGGGCTCACGCCCATGGCCTCCTGGAAGCGCCGGGTCAGGTGCGGCTGGTCGCAGAAGCCGCATTCCAGCGCGATCTCGGACAGGGCATGGGCGGGCTGGCGCATCAGGGCCCTGGCGCGCTCCAGCCGTCGCAGCAGCACATAGGCATGCGGTGAGGTGCCGAAGCTGATGCGGAAGGCGCGTGAGAAATAGCCGGTGCTGAGCCCGACCAGCGTGGCCAGCCGCGCCACGCTGAGGTCCTCGGGCAGGTTGGTGTCGATGTGGTCGGTCAGCTTGCGGGCCTGCCAGGCGGCAAGCCCCGCATTCATGGTCTGGTTCATCGGTGCCCCCCTCCGGCGGGTGCCGGAGGAGGCTTCGGGCCGAAGCGGCCGGTGAGACAGCCAAAAGCCGTGAAAAGCTGTGAAACGCTCAGAGTGCGAGGAAATGCCTGACTTCCGGCGGGGTCTGGCCGATGTGAAAGCGCCGCAGTTCACCCTGCAGATCGGCATCGGCATGGGAAACCCGGCGATGCTGGCGCAGATGCTCGGCCCAGGATTCGACCATGAACCATTCGATGACGCGGGTGGGGTCGGCCGCATCCTCGGCCAGGCCCCAGCTATAGGCGCCATCCCGCCGCCGCGCGGCCGAGAGCCGGTGCGCCAGCGCGCGGAACTCCGCCGCCGTGCCGGGCGCCAGCCGGTATTCGATCAGGATCGTGACCGGGCCGCGATCGTGCTCGATCGGTGCCGCCAGCAGCGGCTCGGGCCAGTGGCGGGAGGGGCTGAGATCGGCTTCCCCGCGCGGCAGCGGGAAGCGGCGCAGCAGCAGCGCCTTGGCCGTCAGGGCGGCGGCGGCCACCCACAGGGCGGCGGGCACGCCGATGCCCTCCGCCACCGCGCCCCACAGCAGGCTGCCCACCGTGACCGCGCCGTTGAACACGGTCAGGTAGACGGCGAGCGCCCGCCCCCGCACCCAATTGGGCAGGATGGACTGCGCGGTGCCGTTCAGCCCGGTCAGCGCCGTGATCCAGGCGATGCCCAGCAGCACCAGCACGAGCGGCGCCAGCATGCGCGGCGGCGCCAGCGCCAGCAGCACCATCGCCAGCGCCGTGAGCAGCGAGGCGCCCAGCAGCAGCCCGTCGATGTCCAGGTGCCGGCGCGCCATGGGCAGCAGGAAGGCGCCCAGGATGGCCCCCGCCCCCACCGCGCCCAGCAGCAGCCCGTAATAGCCGGCGTCGCCCCCCAGCACCTGGCGTGCCACCAGCGGCAGCAACGCCCAGATCGCGCTGCCCAGCACGAAGAACAGCGCCGCCCGCGCCAGCACCACATGCAGTTCCCGGCTGGAGCGCGCATAGCGCAGCCCGGCCCGGAAGGCGCCGGCGAAGCGCTCGGACAGCGGGTCGTCCTCGCCAGGCGGGCGGCGCCACAGCAGCAGCGCGCCGATCACCACGACATAGCTCGCGACATCCGCGCCATAGGTGATGGTGGCGCCGAATGCGGCCAGCAGCAGCCCGCCCGCCGCGGGCCCGATGGCGCGCGCGATGTTGATGCCGAGCGAGTTGAGCGCCACCGCGCTGCGGATGTCGCGGGGCGGCACCAGCTCCGGCACGATGGCCTGCCAGGTGGGGGCCATCAGGGCGGCGCCGATGCCGCCCAGGAAGGTCAGCCCCACCAGCGCGGCCACCGACATCGCGCCCGTCTCGGCGAGCGCCATCAGCGACAGGCTGACCAGCGCCAGCAGCACCTGCACCGCCAGCAGGAAGCGCCGGCGGTCCAGGATGTCGGCCAGCACACCCGCCGGGATGGCGAGCAGGAAAACCGGCAGCGTGCCCGCCGCCTGGATCAGCGAGACGGCGGCGGGCCCGGCGCCGAGATCGGTCACCAGCCAGGCGCTGGCCACATCGCGCATGAAGCTGCCGATATTGCCGATGACGGTGGCGAACCACAGCAGCGCGAAGGTGGGCTGCAGCAGCGGGGCGAAGCTGCCGCCCTTGGGTTCACCGCTCATGGGCCAGGTCCCGGATGGCGACGAGCAGGAAGGCGCCCACCAGCCCCAGATGCTCATGGAAGGAATTGGCGGTCATGAAGCGTTCATGGCCCGGCGGCAGCGCCCAATAGCGGTTGGCGATGAAGGTGGCCGCCAGCGTGAAGACCGCCAGCAGCAGCGCCCCCAGCCAGCGCAGCCGCCCGGTCAGGATCAGCAGGCTGGCGCCGAGTTCGAGAATGATGGTCAGCACGGCCGTGACCGTGGGCAGCGGCAGGGCGAAATGCTCCGCCTCCGCCACCGCGCCCGGAAAATCGAGCAGCTTGTTCAGCCCGCCCTGGAGGTAGGCCGCGCAGAGCAGCAGCAGCCCGAGGAAGGTGAGAGCGCGCGCCATCAGAACGACCAGCAGGAGCAGCCGAGCGCCCCCCAGAAGCCGCGATCCTGCCCGGCCGGCGTGGCCGATGCCCAGGCCCGCGCATGGTCGTGCCCATGCACACCGCAGGAGGTGGCGCAGCAGGAGACGGCACGCGCGAAGGGCGTCTGCCGCCGCTGCTGATAGCCGCCGAAGCGGCGCACCGGCGACCAGTCGGGCATGGCGGGCGGCAGGTCGGGGGCCAGCGGCGCGTAGTCCGACGCGCCATGCACGATGCGCCCGCCCACCACCGTCAGCACCGAGGTGATGTCCTGGATCTCGTCACCCGGCACCGAGAAATAGTCGCGGTCCAGCACGGCCAGGTCCGCCAGCTGCCCCACCGCGATCTGGCCCTTCTTGCCTTCCTCGTTGGAGAACCAGGTGACCTTCTCGGTCAGCATGCGCAGCGCGGTCTCGCGGTCCAGCGTGTTGCGCTCGGGCGTGATGCGGGTGCCGCCCACGGTGCGGCCCGTCACCAGCCAGTACAGCCCGACCCAGGGGTTGTAGGAGGCGACGCGGGTGGCGTCGGTGCCGGCCGAGACCTTCACCCCCATCTCCAGCATCTTCGCCACCGGCGGGGTGGCCTCCGCGGCGCGGGCGCCATAGCGCTCGACGAAATACTCGCCCTGATAGGCCATGCGGTGCTGCACCGCGACGCCACCGCCCAGCCGCGCGATGCGCTCCAGGCTGCGCTCGCTGACGGTCTCCGCGTGGTCGAAGATCCAGTGCAGCCCGTCGAGCGGCATCTCCTCGTTCACCTTCTCGAACACGTCCAGCGCCCGGGTGATGGTCTCGTCATAGGTGGCGTGCAGCCGCCAGGGCCAGCGGTTCTGCACCAGCACGCGCACCACGCTTTCCAGGTCGCCTTCCATGCTCTCGGGCATGTCCGGGCGCTCGACACGGAAATCCTCGAAATCGGCGGCGGTATAGACCAGCATCTCGCCCGCGCCGTTCAGGCGGAAATAGTCGTCGCCCTGCTGGTACTTGTTCTCACTGGTCCAGCGCAGGAAGTCTTCCTTCTCCTGCTTCGGCTTCTGGGTGAACAGGTTGTAGGCGATGCGCACGGTCAGCTGGTCGTCCGCGGCCAGCTTCTGGATGACCTCATAGTCATCGGGGTAGTTCTGGTTGCCGCCGCCGGCGTCGATGGCACTCGTGACACCCAGCCGGTTCAGGTCGCGCATGAAGTGGCGCGTGGAGTTCAGCTGGTATTCCAGCGGCAGCTTCGGCCCGCGCGCCAGCGTCGCGTACAGGATGGTCGCATTCGGCCTGGCCAGCAGCAGGCCGGTGGGCGTGCCGTCGGGGTCGCGCTGGATCTCGCCGCCCGGCGGGTTGGGCGTGTCCTTGTCATAGCCCACGGCGCGCAGGGCGGCCGCGTTCAGCAGGGCACGGTCATACAGGTGCAGGATGAAGACAGGCGTTTCCGGAGCCGCCGCGTTGATCTCGGCCAGCGTCGGCAGGCGCTTTTCCTCGAACTGATGCTCGGTGAAGCCGCCCACGATGCGCACCCATTGCGGCGGCGGCGTCACGGCCGCCTGGCGCTTCAGCATATCCATCGCATCGGCCAGGCTGCGCACGCCGTCCCAGCGCAGTTCCATGTTGAAGTTCAGCCCGCCGCGGATCAGGTGCAGGTGGTTGTCGAACAGGCCCGGGATCAGCCGCCGGCCGCCGAGGTCGATCACGCGGGTGCCGGGGCCGGCGGTGGGCAGGATGTCGCGGGCCTCGCCCACCGCGCTGAAGCGGCCGGCGGTGATGGCCACGGCCTCGGGCGCCGGGTTGGCACGGTCGAGACTGGTGATCCCGCCATTGTGCAGGATCATGTCGGGGGCGGCGGTGGCTGCCATGGCGGGTTCTCCGGAATTACGCTTCGTCGGCGGGCTTGGCGGCGCGCGACGGCAGGTGGCCGAACAGGTGGTTGCGGCTGTCTTCCATGATGACGGAGACGCTGATCGGGTGGCCGGCGAAGACGCGCCTGGCCAGCGGCACGATCTGCTCACCCAGCAGGATGCCGAGCAGGCCGAGCAGCGCCACCACGGGCGGCGCGGGGGAGCGGACGTTGAGCAGGCTGTAGACCACGCCCACCAGCAGCCCCGCGCCGATCGAGGCGAGATAGACCTTCATGTGATTGCTCTCGGAAAGGGGCGGGCCGCGCGGCCCGCCCGCGGGGTTCACGCCTGGATGAAGGCCAGCAGATCGGCGTTCAGCGTGTCGGCGTTCACCGTCAGCATCCCGTGCGAGAAGCCGGGATAGACCTTCAGCGTGCCGCGGCTGAGCAGAGGCGCCGACTTCAACGCGGCATCGGCGATGGGCACGATCTGGTCGTCATCGCCGTGCAGCACCAGCGTGGGCACCGTGATGGCGCGCAGGTCATCGGTCTGGTCGGTCTCGGAGAAGGCCTTGATGCCGTCGTAATGCGCCTTGGCACCACCCATCATGCCCTGGCGCCACCAGTTCTGGATCACGCCCTCATGCACGGTCGCCCCCGGGCGGTTGAAGCCATAGAAGGGCCCGGCCGGCACGTCGCGGAAGAACTGCGCGCGGTTGGCCGCGAGCGCCGCGCGGAAGCCGTCGAACACCTCGATGGGCAGGCCCTCGGGGTTGGCGGGGGTCTTCAGCATCAGCGGCGGCACGGCGCTGACCAGCACGGCCTTGGCCACGCGGCCGGCGGGCTGGCCGTGCTTCGCGACATAGCGCGCGACCTCGCCGCCGCCGGTCGAATGGCCGATATGCACGGCATTGCGCAGGTCCAGATGCTGCACCACCGCGAAGGCATCGGCGGCGTAGTGGTCCATGTCATGGCCGTCCGCCACCTGGGCCGAGCGCCCATGGCCGCGCCGGTCATGGGCCACCACGCGGAAGCCCTTCGACAGGAAGAACAGCATCTGCGCGTCCCAGTCATCGGCGCTCAGCGGCCAGCCATGGTGGAACATGATCGGCTGGGCGCTCTTCGGGCCCCAATCCTTGTAGAAGATCTCGACGCCATCGG
The DNA here is from genome assembly GCF_004005855.1 of Rhodovarius crocodyli. Lineage (GTDB taxonomy): Bacteria > Pseudomonadota > Alphaproteobacteria > Acetobacterales > Acetobacteraceae > Rhodovarius > Rhodovarius crocodyli. The sequence continues at coordinate 451,890 of NZ_SACL01000002.1, read as the reverse complement.
GCGTGGTCACGGTGCTCATCGCGGTCTGTCCTTCGCTTGTGGTGGACGCCCGGCCCAGGGCCGGCAGCATGGCGGAAGCGGCCAGCAGGGCCGCCCCCTCACGGCGGGTGGCCTCAGCCTTCATGCGCGCCGAACATGGACTTGGCGTAGATGATTCCCAGGCCATAGGAACCGCCGAACTTCTTGGCGATTCCGGTCGTCATCTCGTAGGTGCCGGTGCGGGCCCAGTCGCGCTGCAGCTCCAGCAGATACTGCAGGCTGGTCATCGGGCGGGCGCCGGCCTGGATCATGCGCTCCATCGCGCGCTCATGCGCCTCGGTCGAGACATCGCCGCAGGCATCCGCGATCACATACACCTCGAAGCCCTGGTCGATGGCCGACAGCGCGGGGCCCACGATGCACACGCCCGTCCACAGCCCGGCGAGGACGATGCGCGGCTTGCCGATGCGGTTGATCTCCTCGATCACCGCGGCATCCTCCCAGGTGTTCATGGAGGTGCGGTCGAGCAGCGCCTGGCCGGGGAAGGCATCCGTGATCTCGCTGAACATCGGGCCCGAGAAGGACTTCTCGGCCACGGTGGTCAGGATGGTGGAGACGCCGAAGCCGGCCGCCGCGTGTGAGATCAGGGCCGCGTTGTTGCGCAGGTTCACCGCGTCGATGGATTTGGTGGCGAAGGACATCTGCGACTGGAAGTCGATCATGACCAGGATGTGGTCATCGGCGTTCAGCAGCATCTTGCCGGGGGTCGGCGTAGCGGTGAGGGCCATGGGAAGGTCCTTGTGAGGTGTATGGCCTCAACCTGCCCTTGTGCGCCCGCTTCGGGCTTGCACCCTTCGTACCTTTTCGGCGCCGCCCCGCCTCAGGCCGTCGCCACCTTCCGCGTCCTGCTGCCCAGCCGCGCCTTCAGCCTTTCGAGGGCCAGATACACCACGGGCGTGGTGTAGAGCGTGAGGATCTGCGACAGCGCCAGCCCACCGATGATGGCGATGCCGAGCGGCCGGCGCAGCTCGCTGCCTGCCCCCGCGCCGATGGCCAGGGGCACGGCCCCCAGCAGGGCGGCCAGCGTCGTCATCAGGATGGGGCGGAAACGCTCGCGGCAGGCGGCCAGGATGGCCTCCATCGGGGCCGCGCCCTCCTCGCGCTCATGCTCCAGCGCGAAGTCCACCATCATGATGCCGTTCTTCTTCACGATGCCCATCAGCAGGATCACGCCGATCAGCGCGATCACGGTGAAGGGCGTGCCCGTCAGCATCAGCGCCAGCAGCGCGCCGATGCCCGCCGTGGGCAGGGTGGAGATGATGGTGATCGGGTGCCACGGGTCCTCATACAGGATGCCGAGCACGAGATAGATGCAGGCGAGAGCCGCCAGCACCAGCAGCCCCTGCCCCTGCTGGACCGAGCGGAACACCCGCGCATTGCCCGCGAATTCGCCGCGCACGCTGGGCGGCATGCCGATGTCGCGCTGCGCCTGCTCGACCAGGGTGGATGCCTCACCCAGCGCCACGCCGGGTGCCAGGTTGAAGGTGATGGTCGAGGCCGGGAACTGCCCCTGGTGCATGATGGCCAGCGGCGCGCTGGCCCGTTCCAGCCGCGCCACCGCGCCGAGCGGGATGGAGGTGCCGCCCCGCCCGGGCAGGAAGATGCGCATCAGCTGGTTGGGGTCCTCGGTCAGCGCCGGGTCGATCTCCATCACCACGCGGTACTGGTTGCGCGTGCGGTAGATCACGCTGACCTGGCGCTGGGCGAAGGCGTTGTTCAGCACGGCGTTGATGCCCTGCACCGTCAGGCCCAGGCGCGCGGCGGCATCCCGGTCCACCACCAGCCGCGTGATCAGCCCCGCGCGCTGCTGGTCGGAGGAGACATCCTGCAGCTGCGGTATCTCCTTCAGGCGGCGCACCAGCGCCTCGGACCAGTTCTGCAGCTCATCCAGGTCGGCCGCCAGCAGCGCGTACTGGAACTGCGCATTGCCCGACCGCCCGCCCACATTGATGTCCTGCACGGCGCGCAGGAAGGTCTGGGTGCCGGCGATGCGCCCCAGCTGCGGGCGCAGCCGGTTGATCACCATGTCGGCCGTGACGCCCGGCCGCTCCTCCAGCGGCTTCAGGGAGACGAACAGGCTGGCGGAGCTGACGCCGCCGCGCCCGCTGCCGCCCCCGACGGAGCCGCCGACCGCCGCCACCGCGGGGTCCTGCATGATGATGCGGCTGGCCTCCGTCTGGCGCTGCATCATGGTCTGGAAGGAGGTATCGGGCGCGGCCTGCACCGCGCCCGCGATCAGTCCGGTATCCTGCTGCGGAAAGAAGTCCTTGGGCACGATGATGTAGAGCCAGACCGTGACGCCCACGAGCGCCACGGTGAACAGCAGCGCCAGGCGCGACCAGCGCAGCACCACCGCCAGGCTGCGCATGTAGCCCTCGATGATCCAGTCCATCAGGCGCTCGAACCGGCGGCCGAACCAGCCGGGCGGCTTCTCCTCTCCGGTGCCGAGGCGCCCGGCCACCATGGGTGTCACGGTCAGGGAGATGACGGCCGAGAGTGCGACCGCCACGGCCAGCACGATGGAGAATTCGCGGAACAGCCGCCCCACCACCCCCGGCATGAACAGCAGCGGGATGAACACCGCGATCAGCGAGACGGTGATGGAGACCACCGTGAAGCCGATGCGCCGCGCGCCTTCGAGCGCGGCCCGCAAGGGCGGCACGCCACGCTCGCGCAGGCGCATCATCTGCTCGATCATCACGATGGCGTCGTCCACCACGAAGCCCACCGAGATGGTGAGCGCCATCAGCGACAGGTTGTCGAGCGAGGCGCCGATCAGCCACATGGCCGCCAGCGTGCCGAGCAGCGAGAGCGGCACCGCGATGGCCGCCGCCAGCACGGCAGAGAAGCGGCGCAGGAAGATCGCGACGACCATCACCACCAGCGCGATCGAGATGTAGAGCGTGTGCTGCACATCCAGCACGCTGGCGCGGATGGTCTGGGTGCGGTCGCGCATGATGTTGATGTCGATGCCCGCCGGGATCCAGCGCTGCAGCGTGGGCAGCATGCCGCGGATGCCGTCCACCACCTCGATCACATTGGCGTCCGGCTGCTTGAAGATGATCATCAGCACGGCGGGCCGGCCGTTGTAGTTGCCGCCCTGCCGGCGGTCCCGCACCCCGGGCGAGACCCGGGCCACATCCGACAGGCGCATGATGGCGCCGTTGGAAGTGCGCAGGATCAGGTTGGCATAGTCCTCCGGCCGCTCGATGCGGTCATTCACCGTGATGGCGCCCGCATGCACGCCGTTGTCGAACAGCCCCACCGGCTGGGTGACGTTGGAGGAGGTGATGGTGGAGCGGATGTTCTCGAGCGTGATGCCGGCCGAGGCCGCGGCCGCCGGGTCCACCTGCACGCGCACGGCCGGCTGCTCGGCGCCCGTCACCACCACCTGGGCCACGCCCGGCACGCGGGCGATGCGCGGGGAGACGATGCTGTCCACCGCGTCATAGACCGCCGAGGGCTCCAGCTGGTCGGAGGTGATGGCCATGATCAGCACGGGCGCATCGGCCGGGTTGGCGCGGCGGAAGGTGGGCGGGTTGGGCAGGCCGGCCGGCAGGTCGCTGCCGGCGGCGTTGATGGCCGCCATCACGTCCTTCGCGGCCTCCGCCACCGGGCGGTTCAGGTCGAACTGCACGACGATCGAGGTGCTGCCGAGGGCGGAGGTCGACGTGATCTCGGTCACGCCCGCGATGGCGCCCAGATGCCGTTCCAGCGGTGCTGCGACGGAGGCCGCCATCACTGCCGGGTCCGCGCCCGGCTGGCTGGCGTTCACCACGATGGTCGGCAGGTCCACCCGCGGCAGGGGCGCCACCGCCAGCCCGAACCACGCTACGATCCCGGCCAGCGCGATGCCGATCGCGAGCATGGTCGTCGCGATCGGCCGCATGATGAAGGGGGCCGAGATCGACATGGTTCAGCCCTCCCCGAGGGAGGAGCGGGGGATGGGTTCCGGCGCGCGGCTCGGCCGCAGCCGTTCCAGCGCCAGGTAGATGACGGGGGTGGTGTAGAGGGTGATCACCTGGCTCAGCAGCAGCCCGCCGATGACGGACACACCGAGCGGCAGGCGCAGCTCGCTGCCCGGCCCGTCGCCCAGCACCAGCGGCACGGCGCCCAGCAGGGCGGCCATGGTGGTCATCATGATGGGGCGGAAGCGCAGCACGCAGGCCTCGCGGATCGCCTCGAAGGAGGTCATACCCTCGTCGCGCTGCGCCTCCAGCGCGAAGTCGATCATCATGATCGCGTTCTTCTTCACGATGCCCATCAGCAGCACGATGCCGATCAGCCCCACGACCGACAGATCCAGCCCCATGAACCACAGCGCCAGCAGCGCGCCGATGCCGGCCGAAGGCAGGGTGGAGAGGATGGTGATGGGATGGATCGCGCTCTCGTACAGCATGCCGAGCACGAGATAGATCACCACCACGGCGGCCAGGATCAGATAGGGCTCGCTGGCCAGCGAACTGGCGAACTCCGCCGCGTCGCCGGAAAACTCGCCCTGCATGGTGTCGGGCATGCCGAGCGCGCGCTGGGCGCCCTCGATGGCCTGCACCGCATGGCCGAGCGAGACGCCGGGCGCGAGGTCGAAGCCGATGGTGACGGCGGGGAACTGGTCCTGCCGGGTGATGGTCAGCGGCCCCGCCTGCCGGGTGATGGCGGCGATGCCCGATAGCGGCACCTGGTAGTTGCCGCTGGTACTGGCGCTGGTGGCGGCCACCGTGGCACCCGACGTCACCTGGGTCGCGCCCGTGCCGCCGCCCGTGTTGCTGACGGCCCCCGGAATGCGCAGCAGCCCGATCAGCGCCGGGTCGTCGCGCATGGCCGGGTCGACCTCCAGCACCACGCGGTACTGGTTGGCCTGGCCATAGATGGTGGAGATCTGGCGCTGGCCGAAGCTGTCATACAGCACGTCGTCCACCGCCTGGATGGTCACGCCCAGCCGCGCGGCCAGGTCGCGGTCGACATTCACCGAGAGGCGCAGCCCGCCATCGCGCAGGTCGCTCGCGACATTGCGCAGCTCCGGCGCGTCATGCAGCCGCGACACCAGCCGCGGCACCCATTCGGCCAGGCGCGCCGTGTCGGAATCGCTCAGCGTGTACTGGAAGGCGGTGCCGCTGGCACGCGCACCGATGCGGATGTCGGGCACGGACTGGATCTGCACCGAGACATCGGGAATGGCGGCCAGGCGCGCCTGCAGACGTTCCGCGATCGTCTGCGCATTGGCCACGCGATCCGCGCGCGGGCGCAGAACAGCCGTCAGGCTGCCCAGGTTCTGGGCCGCGTTGATGCCGCCCGCCCCGGCCACCGCCGTCACGCGCGCGACATCCGGGTCCTCGGCCACCACGCGCGCGACTTCCTGCTGGCGCTCCGCCAGGCGGGTGAAGGAGGCATCCTGCGGCACCTCCGTGATGACCGTCAGCAGGCCGGTATCCTGCTGCGGCAGGAAGCCCTTGGGCACCACCACATACAGCCAGACGGTGGCGCCGATGGTGATGAAGGTGACCAGCAGCATCAGCCACTGGTGGCGCAGCGCCACGTCCAGGGTGGAGACATAGCGGTCGCGCAGCCAGTCGAAGCCGCGCTCCGCGATGCGGGGCAGCAGGCCGGGCTTCATCTCGGCGGCGGGGCGCATCAGCAGGCCGGTCATCATCGGCGTCAGCGTCAGCGACACCACCATGGAGACGAGGACGGAGATGGTGAGCGTGAGGGCGAATTCGCGGAACAGCCGCCCCACCACGCCCGTCATGAACAACAGCGGGATGAACACCGCGATGAGCGAGACCGTCAGCGATACGACGGTGAAGCCGATCTGGGCCGCGCCCTTGAAGGCGGCGGCCAGCGGCTTCTCGCCCTTCTCGATCAGCCGGACGATGTTCTCGATCATCACGATCGCGTCGTCCACGATGAAGCCGGTCGCGATGGTCAGCGCCATCAGCGACAGGTTGTCCATCGAGAAGCCGCACACCCACATCACGCCGAAGGTGCCGATGATGGAGAGCGGCAGGGCCACGGCCGGCACCAGCGTCGCGCGCGCGCTGTGCAGGAACAGGTAGATCACCAGCACCACCAGCACGACCGACAGGATCAGCGTGAACTGCACCTCATGCACCGAGGCACGGATGGTCTCCGTCCGGTCGGCCACGATGGTCAGGCGCACGCCGGGCGGCAGGGCGTTCTGCAGGCCCTGCAGCTGGTCCTGCAGGCGCTCGACGGTGGCCACGATGTTGGCGCCGGGCTGGCGCTGCACATCCAGCAGCACCGCGCGGCTGCCGTTCAGCCAGGCGGCGTTCAGCGTGTTCTCCAGCCCGTCCACCACATTGGCCACATCGGACAGGCGCACGGGCGCGCCGTTGCGCCAGGCGATGACGACGCGCGCGAAATCGGCCGGCGCCGTGATCTGGTCATTCGCCATGACCGTGCTGGCCTGGCGCGGCCCATCAAGCGAGCCCTTCGGCCCGGCCTGGTTGGCGCTGACCACGGCGCTGCGGATGTCCTCCATGGACAGCCCATAGGCCGCGAGGCGCTGCGGATCGGCCTGGATCCGCACGGCCGGGCGCATGTTGCCCTGCACCGAGACGCGCCCCACGCCGGAGACCTGGCTGAGCCGCTGCGCCAGCAGCGTGTCCGCGACATCGGACAGGCGATGGATCGGCAGGGTTTCGGAGGTGAGCGCGAGCGTCAGGATCGGCGGGTCGGCCGGGTTCACCTTGGAATAGACCGGCGGATAGGGAAGGTTCTGCGGCAGGGTGCCGCGAGATGCGTTGATCGCGGCCTGCACGTCCTGCGCCGCGTCGTCGATGTTCCGCCCCAGGTCGAACTGCAGCGTGATGCGCGACACGCCGGGCCCGGAGGAGGAGATCATCGTCGTCAGCCCGGCGATCTGGCCGAGCTGGCGTTCGAGGGAGGCCGTGATCTGCACCGCCGCCGTCTCGGGCGAGGCCCCGGGCAGCTGGGTCGTGACCTCGATGGTGGGAAAGTCCACCTCCGGCAGGGCCGAGACCGGCAGCTGCATGTAGCCCAGAAGCCCCGCCAGCAGCATGGCGATGGACAGCAGCGTGGTGGCGACCGGCCGTGCGATGAAAGGGGCGGAGACGTTCACGGGGCCGGGGCCTGTTGGGGGGCCTGTTGGGGCGCCTGGCGGCGTTCCGGGCGCTGGCCCTGCGGGGCTTCCTGGCCCGCGCCGGGCTGCTCTGCCCCGGGCCGGCGCCAGCGTTGGCCAGCACCGGGCTGGCCGCCACCGGGTTGGCCACCACCGGGTTGGGCGCCACCTTGCCCGCCGCCTTGGGGCTGCATCATCACCACCCGCGCCCCATCATCCAGCCGCAGCGCGCCGGAGGTGATCACCCGCTCACCCTGCTGCAGCCCCTGCTGCACCACGGCCACGCGGTCCGTCACCAGCCCCAGCGTCAGGGGGCGCTGCTTCACCGTGCTGTCTTCCTGCAGGACGAAGGTGAAGGCGCCCTGCGGGCCGCGCTGCACCGCCTCCAGCGGGATGGTCAGCACCTGGCGCAGCGTGCCCACCGTCAGGCGCACATTCACGAAGGCGCCCGGCCACAGCAGGCCGTTGTCGTTCGGGAAGGTGGCCTTGAAGCGCACCGTGCCCGTGGTGGTGTCCACCTGGTTGTCCGGCGTCAGCAGCGTGCCCTCGGCCTGGGTCTGGCCGGCGGCGTCCACCACCTGCACCGCGACCGGCCCCTGGCCCATCGCCGTCAGCACCTGGCGCAGCTGCTGCTGCGGCAATGTGAAGGAGACGGTGATCGGCCGCAGCTGGTTCACCACCATCACGCCGTTGGTGTCGGAGGAACGCACCACATTGCCCGGATCCACCTGCCTCAGCCCCACCCGGCCATTGACCGGGGAGCGGATGGTCGTGAAATCCAGCTGCGTGCGGGCGGAGGCGATGGCGGCCTCATCGGCCTGGATCAGCGCCTCATACTGCTGCACCAGCGCGCGCTGGGTATCCAGCTGCTGGCGGGAGGCGCCGGCGGCGCGCGCCAGTTCGGTATAGCGCTGCAGATCCACCCGCGCATTGGCCAGCAGGGCCTGGTCCTGGGCGCGCTTGGCCTCCGCCTGGGCCAGCGCCGCGGCATAGGGGCGCGGGTCGATCCGGGCGACCACGGTGCCCGCCTCGACCTCCTGGCCCTCGGTCACGGCCACTTCCAGCAGCACACCCTCCACCTGGGCGCGCAGCGTCACGCTGTTCAGCGCCTGCACGGTGCCCAGCGCCGCGAGGCGGATCGGGATATCGCGCGGGGTGGCGGGGGCGGCCGCCACGGGAATGGCGGGGCGCCCCTGGCCGGCGCCGCGCCGGCCCTGCTGGGCCTCGGTGGCCGCGGGCTGGCGCATGTGGGTCCACCAGTACCAGCCCCCTGCCCCGCCCGCGACCAGCAGGATCAGCAGCAGCCAGGGCCAGGCGCGGCGCCTGCGGCGCGCCGGCGGCGGCGCGGCATGCCCGGGGTTCTCGATCATCGGGGAATCTCCGGGCATTACGACCATCCTCCACCCAGGGCGCGGAACAGGCCGACTGCCGCCTGGAAGCGTGCGAGGCGCACCTGCACCAGCTGGTTGCGCGCGGAATACAGGGTCTGCTGGGTGTTCAGCACATTGATCAGCGGCACGGTGCCGACGCGGAACTGGGTCTCCGCGATGCCCTGCGCCGTCTCGGCGCTGCGGGTGGCGGCCGATTGCAGCCGCTCCTGGTCCGTCGTCTCGTTCAGCGCCACGATCGCGTTCTCGGTATCGACCAGCGCCGCCACGATCGCCTTGCGGTAGTTCTCCAGCATTTCCTCGGCCTGGGCCTCGGTCAGCCGGGCCTGGGCGCGCAGCTGGCCCAGCTGGAAGATCGGCTGGGTCAGCCCCGCCGCCAGGCTGAACACGGCCGAGCCCGGGCGCAGCAGGTTCTCGATCAGCAGGGACTGGAAGCCGCCGCTGGCGGTCAGGGTGAAGGCCGGCAGCATGGCCGCCCGCGCGCTGAAGGCGCTGGCCTGATACTGCGTCAGCGTGGCCTCGGCCTGGGCGATGTCGGGGCGGCGGGCCAATACCTCCGACGGCAGGCCGGGGCTGGCGGGCGGCACCCGCAGCTCCGCCAGCTTCATCCGCGGGGCCGCGATACGCTCGGGCACCTGCCCGGTCAGCGTGCCGAGCGAGGCGGTGTTCTGCGCCACCGCCTGGCGCAGCGGCGGGATCTGCGCGCGCTGCTGGTCCACCAGCGTCTGCTGCTGCGCGAGTTCCAGCCCCGAGGAGGTGCCCGCATTCACCTGGATGCGCAGCAGGGACAGGATGCGCTCGGCCGCCGCCAGGTTCTGCTGCTGGATCTCCAGCTGCTCACGCGAGGCCAGCACCTGCAGATAGGTATTGGCGACCGAGGCCTGGGTCGTCAGCCCCACCACGGCCAGGTTGAAGCGGCTGGCGTTGCGGGACTGCCGCGCGGCCTCCAGCGCCGCGCGGTTGCGGCCCCAGAAATCCAGCTCGTAGCTGGCATTCAGCGACAACGCGTCGATGGAGCGGATGGTGGTGCGCCCGCTGACGCTGGTGGTGCCCGAGGTCTGGCTGCGCGTCGTGTTGGCGGTCAGGTTGCCGGTGGGCAGCAGCGCCTGGCCGGTGACGCGCACCTGGGCATCGGCCTGGCGAAGCCGTGCCTCGGCGGCACGGATGTCGAAGCTGCCGGTGGCGGCGGCCGCCATCAGCGCATCCAGCTCCGACGAGCCGAAGCCCTTCCACCAATCGACGGCGGGCCACAGGGCCGCGGCCTCGGCGGCGGTGAAGCGGTCGGGCAGCTCGATGCCCGAATTGGTGCCCGGCAGGCGCACCGCGCACCCTGACAGCAGAAGGGCGGCGCAGAGGCCGCGTCTCGGCAGGCTCATGGCTGCACATCCTCGGCCTGGGCCAGTTTCATCATGCCCTCGGCGGCCATGGCCAGGGTCCGGCGCTCCTCGGCCGACAAGGCACTGTGCATGGCGCGGTCCAGCCAGGCCTGGCGGATGCGGATCTCCTCGGCCAGCGCGGCGCGGCCGGCCGGGGTGGGCGCGATCAGCAGCGCGCGGCGGTCGGCGTCCGAGCGGTGGCGTTCGATCAGCCCGTCGCGTTCCAGGGCGGCGATCAGCCGGGTCAGGGATTGCGGCTGCAGGCGCTCGGCCTGGGCCAGCTGGGCGGCGGGCATCGGGCCACGCCTGGCAAGCGTGCCGAGCAGGCTGAGGCCCGAGAGGTTGACCCCGGCCGCCGGGCGCGCCGCGCGCAGCCTGCGGCCGAGCGCCATGACCGCGCGCAGCACGGCGACCCCTTCATCCGCGCCTGCTGCGCTCATTTCACATCCTCTCGCCCGATTTGATACGCATATCTTATCAAATCATTCGGGTCGAGAGAGAAACGCCCGTCGCAACCATCGGTTACCTCACGGGCATGAGATTACCGGCGGCACGGGGCGCCCACAACTATAACCAATTGATAAGAAACAAAAGTCATTCTGCGTGACATTTCGTCACGCCCGCGATCAGGCCAGCGCGAACTTCACGACAGACAGCGCCGCGATCAGCCACACGGCGCCATGCACCTCAGCCGCACGGCCCGCGATCGCCTTGCCGCCCGCGAAGGCGATGAAGCCGAGGCCGATGCCCGTCGCGATGGAGAAGGTGAAGGGCATGGCCAGTGCCGTCACGATGGCGGGCATGTAGTCGGTCGAATCCTCCCAGTTCAGCTCCTTCAGTGAGCGCGCCATCAGGCAGGCCACGAAGACCAGCGCGGGTGCGGTGGCGAAGGCCGGGATGGAGGTGGCCAGCGGCGCCAGGAACAGCGCCAGCAGGAACAGCACCCCGACCGTGACCGCCGTGAGGCCGGTGCGCCCGCCCGCCTGGATGCCCGCCGCGCTCTCGATGTAGCTGACGGTGGTGGAGGTGCCGAGCACCGCCCCGGTCACCGCGCCGGTCGAATCGGCCAGCAATGCGCGGCCGAGGTTGGGCACCGTGCCGTCCGGCCGCATCAGCCCCGCGCGGTGCACCGTGCCGATCAACGTGCCGGTGTTGTCCAGCAGGTCCACCAGGAAGAAGGTGAACACGATGCTCAGGACGCCGAGGCCGAGCGCGCCCGCGATGTCCAGTTGCAGGAAGGTGGGCGCGAGCGAGGGCGGCAGGCTGGCGATGCCCTGGAAGGTGGTCAGCCCGAAGGGAATCCCGGCCAACGCCGTGGCCAGGATGCCGATGACGATGCCCCCCGGCACGCCGCGCGCCGAAAGCCCCGCGATCAGCAGGAAGCCCCCGCAGGCCAGCAGGGTGGAGGTCTGCGCGATCGGCCCCAGCGCCACCAGCGTGGCCGGATGCCCCACCACCAGGCCCATGTTCTTCAGCCCGATCAGGCCGAGGAAGAAGCCGATGCCGGCCGCGATGCCGAATTTCAGCGAGACCGGAATGCCGTTCACCAGCCATTCGCGCACCCGCAGCAGGGAAACCGCCAGGAACACCAGCCCCGACAGGAACACTGCCCCCAGCGCCACCTGCCAGGGCACGCCCATGCCCTGCACCACGGCGAAGGCGAAATAGGCGTTCAGCCCCATGCCGGGCGCCAGCGCGATCGGGAAATTCGCGATCATGCCCATCAACATCGACCCGATGGCCGCCGCCAGGCAGGTCGCGACGAAGGCCGCCCCCTGGTCGATGCCCGCCGCCGCCATGATCGAGGGGTTCACCACGATGATGTAGGCCATGGTGAGGAAGGTGGAGAGGCCGGCGATGATCTCGGTGCGGGTATCGGTGCCGCGGGCTGAGAGCGAGAAGAAGCGGTCCACGGCGGGTCCTCCTGGCTGGCTGCGCAACGATACGCCGATTCGATCCGAATCTGGCATAGTCGCGGCGTGACCATGTCAGGCGAATTCTTCTGGGGGCTCTGCCTGGCCGCGGCCCAGATCGCGGCCGTCGGCCGCGCCATCCTGGTGGACGGCAAGGACCCTTCCTCGCGCGCGGCCTGGGTGCTGGCGCTGCTGCTGCTGCCGGGCCTGGGGATCGCGGCCTATCTGCTGGTGGGCGAGCCCTGGCTGGAGCGCCGGGTGCGCCGGCGCTCCCTGCAGGTGGCGCAGGCGCTGCGCGGCCAGCTTCGCGCGGCATGGCCGCCCGTGATCGCGGGCGCCCCTGCCCTGCCCGCGGGCTTCCGGCCTGTGTTCCGCCGCTGCGAGGCCATCGCCGCCGTGCCTGCCGTGGGCGGCAACCGCGCGACCGTGCTGGCCGATGCCGACGCGGCCATCGACGCCATGGTGCGCGATATCGATGCGGCGTGGCACAGCGTCCACATCTCCTTCTACATCTGGCTGGCCGACAATAACGGCCTGCGGCTGATGCAGGCGGTGCGGGCGGCGGCCAGGCGCGGGGTGGCCTGCCGGGTCATCGCGGACGGGCTGGGCTCGCGCTCGCTCATCCGTTCCCGCCACTGGCGGGACATGGCGCGGGACGGCGTGCAGCTCTGCGCCGCGCTGAAGGTCGACCGGGGGCTGCTGTTCTTCCTCGGCAACCGGGCGGACCTGCGCAACCACCGCAAGATCGTCGTGATCGACGACCGCATCGCCTATGGCGGCAGCCAGAACGCGGCCGACCCGGAGTTCCGGATCAAGCGCCGCTTCGCGCCCTGGGTGGACATCATGCTGCGCTTCCAGGGGCCGGTCGTGCTGCAGAACCAGCTGCTGTTCACCGCCAGCTGGATGGCCGAGACGGAGGAGGAGCTGGCCCTGCCCCCCGCGGCGCCCGCACCGCTGGAAGGCGGCTTTCCCGCCATCGCCTTCGGCACCGGCCCGCTGGCGGTGCGGGGCGCCATGTCGGACGTCTTCGTCGGGCTGCTGTGCGGCGCGGAACGCGAGGTGGTGATCACCACCCCCTATTTCGTGCCGGACCCGCCGGTGCTGGCGGCCCTCATCGCCTGCGCGCGGCGGGGCGTGGCCACCAGCCTGATCCTGCCGGCGCGCAATGATTCCTGGGCGGTGGGCGCGATCGGCAAGGCCCATTACCCGGACCTGCTGGATGCGGGCGTGCGCGTCTTCGAGTTCCAGGGCGGGCTGCTGCACGCCAAGACGCTGGTGGCCGACGCCGAGGTGGCGCTGGTGGGCTCCGCCAACATGGACCGGCGCAGCATGGAGCTGAACCTGGAGAACAACACCCTGCTCGGACCGGGCGACATCGTGACGCAGGTGCGGGCGCGCCAGGAGGTCTATCGCGCGGCCTCCATCGAGGTGACGCGGAAGGCCCTGCGCGGGCGCGGCCTGCCGCGTCGGCTGTGGGACAATGCGCTGACCATGTTCAGCCCGCTGCTGTAGTCAGACCATCGCCTGCTGGGCCCAGGGCTGTTCGCGCGCCAGCCCGGCGATGATGCCCGCCGCACGGGAAAGCGCCTCGGGCGGGACCGCCCCCAGGCACAGCCGCACATGGCGCGGCGCGGGCGCCCCGGCCACGGCGAAATGCCCGGCCGGCAACACCAGCACGCCCCGCCCGGCCAGCGCCGCCACGAAATCGCCCACGGGCCAGACATCGGGCACCGGCAGCCAGGCGTGATAGCTGGCGAGCGGCGGCCGCAGGCCTAGCGGGGCGGCCAGCAGCGCCATGCGCGCCGCGACCTCTGCCCGGTGATCGGCCCGCACCCCGGCCTCGACCAGCCGGGCCAGGACCTCAGCATAGAAGCCCGGGGCGACCCAGTGATGCACGCCCAGCGCCTGGGTGATGGCCGCGCGCAGGCGCGCCGGGGGGCGCAGCAGCCCCAGCCGGAAGCCGGGGGCGACGGCCTTGGAAAGGCCCGTGATATAGACCGCGCGCTCCGGGTCCAGCTCGGCCAACGGCGGCAGGGTGTCGCCGGCCAGATAGCCGCAGACGTCGTCCTCCAGCACGAAGGCATCCACTGCCCGGCAGGCGTCCAGTATGGCGCGGCGGCGCGCCAGCCCCATGGTGGCGGTGGTGGGATTCTGCACGGCGGGGCTGCAGAGAACCAGGCGCGCGCCGGTTTCACGCAGGGCCCGGGCCAGCGCCTCGGGGCACATGCCTTCCTCGTCCATGGCCACGCCCTGAAGCCGCAGGCCGGCCTCGGCCGCCAGGCGGTGGAAGCCCGCATAGGTCCAGGCCTCGCACAGCACCGTGTCGCCGGGCCGGGCCAGCGCCGCGAGGCAGGCCGCCAGGCCGTGCTGCGCGCCGTGGGACAGCAGCAGCCCCTCGGCCGAGGTGGTCAGGCCGCGCGGCGCCACCCAGCGGGCGGCCGCCGCGCGGTGTCGGGCGGCACCCGTGCCGGGGTTGTAGCCGAACAGGCGCTCCGGGTCGCCTTCACGCCCCAGCTCGGCCATCGCCGCAGCCAGCGCGGCGCGGATGCCGGGCACGATGGGCACGTTGTTCAGCCGCAGGTCGATGCCGCTGGGCTCCGGTGCCTCGGCGCCGCGCACATAGGTGCCGCTGCCGGGACGCGCGATCACCAGCCCCATCCTCGTCGCCTCGGCCACGGCGCGGGTCATGGTCGCGATGGTCACGCCGAACTGGGCCGCGAGCTCGCGTTGCGGCGGCAGGCGCTCGCCCTCGCGCCAGCGGCCGCTGGCAATGCCCTGGGCCAGATGGTCGACCAGCGTCAGGAATTTGGGTGTGGCCAGGGGACGGATTCTCCGGGCGGGAACGGTGCTGCCTGATAACGCATCGGCTGACGCTTTCCTATGCGCCGCGGCGCGCCCGCACATTAAACCAGTACAATTTGCCGATTGCCATAAAATCGTACTGGTTCATTCTGCGTGACGTGAGCACAGAATCCCGCCCCGCCGCCCTCCGCCAGCTGATGGCCGGCACCGAGCTGATCCCCATGGCCGGCGTCTATGACGCGCTGTCGGCCCTGCTGGCCGAGCGCGCCGGCCTGCCGATGGCCTATATGAGCGGCTATTGCGTGGCCGCCGGTCGCCTCGGCCTGCCCGATGTCGGCTATCTGACCCTGACCGAGATGGTGGAGACCGCGGCCCGCATCGCGGACCGTATCGGCGTGCCGCTGCTGGCCGACGGCGATGATGGCTACGGCAACCATCTCAATGTCGGGCGGCTGATCCGGGGGCTGGAGAAGGCCGGCGTCGCGGGGGTGCAGATCGAGGACCAGGTATCCCCCAAGCGCTGCGGCCACATGGCAGGCAAGCGGGTGATCCCGAAGGCGGAGATGGTCGCCAAGATCAAGGCCGCCGTGGACACCCGCCGCGACGCCGATTTCGCCATCCTGGCCCGCACCGACGCCCTGGCGGTCACGAATTACGAGGACGCCCTGGAGCGCGCCCATGCCTATCGCGAGGCCGGCGCCGACATGATCTTCATCGAGGCGCTGGAGACCATGGAGCAGATGGCCTCCGTGCCGCCGCAGTTCGACTGCCCCACCGTGTTCAACTGGGCGCTCGGCGGCCGTTCCCCCACCCCGCCCGCCGCCGAGATCGCGGCCATGGGCTTTCGCTTCGTGCAGAACCCCGACGTGGTGTTCGCCGTGACGCGGGCCCTGGGCGACCTGTATGCCGAGGTGAACCGCGCCGGCACCTATGCCGCCATGGCCGACCGGATGAGCGGCTTTGCCGAGTTCAACGAGATCGTCGGGCTGGAGGCGGTGGCCGCCATGGACACGCGCTACCGGCCGGAACAGGGCTGATGCGGGTTTCCGGCAGCGCGCTGGTCGCGGGCAGCGACATCAACGCGGACCTTCTCTACCCCGCGCGCTTCATGGGCATCACGGACCACAGGCGCCAGGCGGCCCATGCGCTGCAGGGGCTGGGTGACGAATGGCCCGCCCGCGTGGCCGCCCACCCGGTGCTGGTGGCCGGCGACAACCTGGGCGGCGGCAGCGCGCGCGAGGAAGCGGTGACCGCCCTGCTGGGTGCCGGCGTGAAGCTGGTGGTGGCGCGCGGCTTCTCCCGCCTGTTCTTCCGCAACTGCATCAACAACGGCCTGCCCGCCGTGGCCTGCCCGGAACTGCCTGCGCTGGAGACCGGGGCCACCGTGACCGCCGACCTGGCCGAGGGCTGGATCGAGGCGGACGGGCAGCGTCTTGCCGTACCGCCCCTGCCCGCCGCGCTGCTGGCGATCATCGCCCGCGGCGGGTTGCTCGCGGGCCTGGCGGCCGCGGCCCCCGCGCCGCTGCATGCGCCTGTCCGCGACAACGGCACGCTGGCGGAGCAGATCCTCTCCCGCGCCGCCGGCCGCCCCCTGCGCGCGGGCGAGATGGCCGAGGTGACGCCCGACCACTGCTTCATCCCGGACGACACCATCTCGCTGCTGATGCACCACCTGGATCGCGCCGGCGTCACCCGCCTGCCGCATCCGGAACGGCTCGGTGTGTTCTATGACCATTTCGCCCCGGCCGAGACGGTGGAGCACGCCACCGCCCATGCCGAGGGCCGGCGCTTCCTGCAACGCCTCGGCGTGGAGCGGCTGCATGAGGTGGGCGAGGGCATTTCCCACCAGATCTGCATCGAACAGGGGCTGGTGAAGCCCGGCGAGCTGGCCTTCAACGCCGACAGCCACACCACCACGCTGGGCGCGGTCGGCTGCTTCGGCACGGGGCTCGGTGCCACCGAGACCGCTCATGTCTGGGCCACCGGCCGTATCTGGCTGCGGGTGCCCGAGACCATCCGCATCGTGCTGGACGGGGTGCTCAACCCCGGCGTGACCGCCAAGGACATCTGCCTGACGCTGCTGCGGTTGATGGGCAGCGCGGGCGCCACCTATCGCGCGCTGGAGTTCCACGGGCCGGGCGTGGCCTCGCTGTCCACGGCCCAGCGCATGACCCTGTGCAACATGGCCGTCGAGCTCGGCGCCAAGGCGGCCATGGTGCCGCCCGACCATGGCTGGCCGCGTCTCGACGCCGGGGCGGCCTATATGCAGGAGGTCGTGGTCGATCTTGGCGCGCTGTCGCCCATGGCCGCCCTGCCCGGCCGGGTGGCCCCCATCGCGGATTTCGGCGCGCCCGCCATCAACCAGGCCTTCCTCGGCACCTGCACCAATGGCCGCATCGAGGACCTGCGCGAGGCCGCCGCCATTCTCGCCGGCCGCCGCCTGGCGCCGGGGGTGCGCATGCTGGTCACGCCCGCCTCCCGCGCCGTGCAGTCCGCCGCCCTGCGGGACGGCACGCTCGCCACCCTGCTCGATGCCGGCTGCGTGCTGACGCCGCCCGGCTGCGGCGCCTGCGCGGGCCTGCACATGGGCCTGCTGGGCGATGGGGAGGTGTGTGTCTCCTCCGGTTCCCGCAACGCGCCCGGCCGCATGGGCAGCCGCAGCGCCGAGATCCTTCTCGCCAGCCCCGCCACCGTCGCCGCCAGCGCGGTGACGGGCCGCCTCACCGATCCCCGACGCCTGATGGAGACCCCGTTATGAACCGTCGTTCCTTGCTGGCCGGCAGCGCCGGCCTGTTCGCCGCCCCGGCCATCGCCCAGCAGGGCAGCGTGGTCCGCTTCGTGCCGCAGGCCGATGTGGGCGTGCTCGATCCGACCTTCACCACCGCCTATGTCACGCGCAACCACGCCTTCCTCGTCTATGACACGCTGTACGGGACCAATGACGGCTTCGAGGTCTCGCCCCAGATGGTGGCGGGGCATGTCATGGAAGATGACGGCAGGCGCTGGAAACTGACCCTGCGCGAGGGGCTGAAGTTCCATGACGGCACGCCGGTGCTGGCCAGGGATGTGGTGGCCAGCCTGCAGCGCTGGTGGCGGCGGGATGCCTTCGGGCAGGAACTGCGGGCCGTGACCGATGAGCTGTCGGCACTCGACGACCGCACGGTGCAGTTCCGCCTGAAGCGCCCCTTCGGCCTGCTGCCGGCCGCCCTCGGCAAGCCGTCCAGCTATATGCCCGCCATCATGCCGGAGCGCCTGGCCAATGGCCCCGCCGACCGCCAGGTGAGCGAGATCATCGGCAGCGGCCCCTTCCGCTTCAACCGCGGCGAATATGTCGGTGGCAGCCGGCTGGTCTATGACAAGTTCGACGGCTATGTGCCGCGCGCCGAGGGCACGCCCAGCCGCACCGCCGGCCCCAAGCGCGTGTTCATCGACCGGGTGGAATGGATGGTCATCCCCGACCCCGCCACCGCCGCCGGCGCGCTCGGCAATGGCGAGGTGGACTGGCTGGAGAAGCCGCTGGTCGACCTGCTGCCCAGCCTGCGCCGCAACCGCAACGTCGCCCTCAGCCGCACGGACCAGGATGGCTCCCTGCCCATCATGCGCTTCAACCAGTTGCAGGCGCCCTTCAACAACCCGGCCATCCGCCAGGTGGTGCTGCGCGCGGTGGAGCAATCGGATTTCCTGACCGCGGTCGCCGGCGAGGACCGCAGCCACTGGCGCGACAAGGTGGGCATCTTCACCCCGGGCACGCCCCTGGCCAATGATGCCGGGATGGAGGCCGTGACCTCACCGCGCGACCTGGCGCGCTCGGCACGTGACCTGGCCGCCGCCGGCTACAAGGGTGAGCGCATCGTGGTGATGGGCGCGGGCGACTATCCGCAGCTGAACGCGCTGGCCATCGTGGGCGCCGACCTGCTGCGCCGCATCGGCTTCAACGTGGATCTGCAGACGGTGGACTGGGGCACGGTGGTGCAGCGCCGC
The DNA here is from genome assembly GCF_004005855.1 of Rhodovarius crocodyli. Classification (GTDB taxonomy): domain Bacteria; phylum Pseudomonadota; class Alphaproteobacteria; order Acetobacterales; family Acetobacteraceae; genus Rhodovarius; species Rhodovarius crocodyli. The sequence goes on along the minus strand of NZ_SACL01000002.1, from coordinate 433,292 downwards.
CTGAAGAAGGACCCGGTGGATCAGGGCGGCTGGTCGATCTACTTCACCAATATCGCGGGGCTTGAGGCCTACAACCCCGCCAGCCACCAGAACACGCGCGGCCTGGGTGAGCGCAGCAACCCCGGCTGGCCGACCAGCCCGAGGCTGGAGGCGCTGCGCACCGAATGGTTCGCCGCTACCGACCTGGCCACCGAGCAGCGCGTGGCGCGTGAGATGCAGGCCCAGGCGATGATCGATGTCCCCTATGTGCCCCTCGGCCAGTATTTCGAGGAGACGGCCTATCGCCGGAACCTGTCGGGCATCCTGGGCGGCTTCCCGCTGTTCCATAATGTGCGGAAGGGCTGAGGCGTGACCCGCATCTACACCGCCTCGATCGGCACGGAATCCAACACCTTCTCCCCGGTGCCGACCTGCCGGGACGACTACGCGCAGTCGGTGCTGTACGGGCCGGGCGAACACCCGGATGACGGGCCGAAGCAATGCACCGCCCAGCTGTGGGTGGCGCGCCACCGCGCGGCGAAGGACGGCTTCACCCTGGTCGAGGGCAGCTGTTTCCACGCGAGCCCGGGCGGGCGCACCAACCGCGCCGATTACGAAGCCATGCGTGACACCATCCTGAGTGAGATCGCGGATGCCTTGCCCCTGGATGCGCTGCTGCTGGGCATGCACGGCGCCATGGCCGCCTTCGGCTATGACGATGTCGAGGGCGACCTGCTGGAACGCGCCCGCGCGCTGGTCGGCCCCGGCTGCGTGATCGGCGTGGAGCTGGACCCGCATTGCCACCTGACGCTGAAGCGCGTGGGGCTGTCCGACATCATCGTGATGTACAAGGAATACCCGCACACCGACACGGTGGCGCGCGCGCATGAGCTGCTGGATTTCGTCCTCGGCACGCTGGCCGGGCGCCTGCGCCCCGTGATGTCGGTGTTTGATTGCAGGCAGATCGGCAGCTTCCCGACCACCCATCCGCTGATGCGCGCCTTCGTGGACCGTGCCACCGGCTTTGAGGGGAAGGACGGCATCCTCTCGGTGTCCATCGGCCATTGCTACCCCTATGCCGATGTGCCGGAAATGGGGTGCCGGCTGCTGGTGGTGGCCGATGGGGACAAGGCGGCGGCCGACCGCGTGGCCACCCTGCTGGGCCAGGAATTCGCGGCCCTGCGCGGCGTGACGACGCCCCGCTTCCATGGCGTGGATGAGGGCATCGACGCGGCGCTCGCCATGCCCGGCCAGCCGATCGCGGTCACCGATGCCTCGGACAACGCCGGCGGCGGCGGGCCATCGGACAACACCACCATCCTGCGGCGGATGATCGAGAAGGGCGTGACCAACGTGGCCCTCGGCCCGCTGTATGACCCCGTGGCGGTGCGCACCTGCTTCGCGGCGGGGCTGGGCGCCGAGTTCCCCCTGCGCTTCGGCGGCAAGACCGGCCCTGCCTCGGGGCAGCCGATCGACGCGATGGTGAAGGTCACGGGTCTCGCGCGCGACGCGACGCAGACCTATGGCTCCACCCAGTCGGAGCTGGGGGATCTGGCCGCCATCCGCATCGGCGGTATCGATGTGGTGCTCAATTCCGCCCGCACCCAGGCGCTGGGGCGGGAGCTGTTCACCCATGTCGGCATCGATCCCACCCAGCGCAAATTGCTGGTGCTGAAGTCCAGCAACCATTTCCGCGCGCATTACGACCCGATCCTGGCCGGCGTGCTGCACATCCATTCGGACGGGCTGCTGCGGCGCGACGACTACCGGCTGATCGACTACCAGAACGTCCAGCGCCCGATCTGGCCGCTGGACGAGGATGCGGTGGGTGAGCTGATCGCCTGACTATTCGGGGCGGATGCCGGCGTTGGCCAGCACCGCGCTCCACTTCGCCATCTCACCCGCCACGAAACGGTCCACCTGGGGCGGCGTGCTGTCGGGCGTGACGCTGATGCCGAGCTCCGTCAGGCGGGCGGCGGTGCGGCCCTCGCGCAGGGTCTGGTTTACCGCCGCGTTCATCCGCGCCACCGCCGCATCGGGCATGACGGCCGGTGCCAGCACGGCGTTCCAGGTATAGGCCTCATAGCCCGGCAGCAGTTCGGCCATGGCGGGCACGTTCGGCAGGGCGGGCAGCCGCGCGGGGGACGTCACGGCGAGCGCCTTCACCTGGCCCGTGCGCAGCTGCGCCAAGGCCGTGGCGGCGCTGTCGATCACCAGCGTCAGCCTCCCTGCCACCAGATCCGTGACGGCAGGGGCCGCGCCGCGATAGGGAATGTGCTCGATCTGCACCTGGGCGGAGGTGCGGAACAGCTCCGCCGCCAGATGCTGCGCGCTGCCGATGCCCGCCGAGCCATAGGCATGCTTGCCCGGCTCCGCCCGCAGCAGGGTCAGCAGGCCCGCCAGGTCATTCACCGGCAGGTCGCGCTGCACCAGCAGGATCTGCGGCACGGTGCCGACCAGCGCCACGCCGCGGAAATCCGCCACCGGGTCGAAGGGCAGCTGCGCCACCACCGCCCGGTTCACCGCATGGGCCACGGTCGCAACCAGGAAGCTGTGCCCGTCCCGCGCCTTGGCCACCGCATCCGTGCCGACCACGGTGCCGGCACCGGTGCGGTTCTCCACCACCACCCGGGCCGCGAGCGGAGCGGCCAGCGCCTCGGCCAGGATGCGCACGGCGACATCGGTGGGGCCGCCGGCGGCATAGGGCACCACCAGCCGCACGGCGTTGGTGGGCCAGGGGGTCTGCGCCTTGGCCACGGCGGGGATGGCCAGCGTGGCCAGCAGGGAACGGCGAAGCATCAGTGTTGGCCCTCCTCAAGCATCTCCACGCGCCCGGACAGGCGCAACCCGCCATCAGCTGCGGCATGGACGTTGATTTCGGACGGGCGCCCCATGGCCTCGCCCTGGCGCACCACCAGCCTGGGTGGGGCGGCGCCCAATGTGCGCAGCCCGGCATAAAGGGCAGTGGCCGCGATGCCCGTCGCCGCATCCTCCGGATAGCCGGATGCGCGGGGGAACTGCCGCGCATGGGCGGTGCCGCCTGCCCCCATCGCGAAGGGATACAGGCCGGTCGAGCCGATGGCGTCGCACACCGCCTTCACCTTCGCGGCGTCGGGCGACAGCGCATGCAGGCGCTCCACATCCTTCAGCATGACCAGCGTCTTCACCCGGCTGGTGGCGGCGTTCAGGATCGGGGCGGGCAGCAGGTCGCAGGGCGTCAGGCCCAGCGCGTCCAGCACCATGGCCGGGTCCGCGATGCCGCGGGCCTCGCCGGCGGGCTGGGTGATCTCCACGTCGTCACCGTCGAAAAAGGCATGAACCTTGCCGGACAACGTCTCGATGGCCAGCGACGCGCCCATCGCTTCGCCGCGCCGGCGCAGCAGCCAGGAGGCGCCGAGCGTCGCATGGCCGCACATCTCCATCTCATGCGCGGGCACGAAGAAGCGGAAGCGGTAGTCCGCGCCGGCCGGGTCCTCGGGGCGCAGCACGAAGGCGCTCTCATGGCCATGCCGGGCCGCGAGTTCGCGCATGGCCTCGGCCGACATGCCATCGGCGCGCGGCACGATAGGGGCCGGGTTGCCGCCGCCCGGGGCGGCCGGGAAGACGCTGATCAGGATGGTTTCCATGGCCCGGGCTTACCCGGGCACGGGGCGGCACCGCGCGCCCGATCGGGCCATCAGTTCAGCCTGATCGGGCCTTGCCGGGCGCGTGCCCGGTCTGCCGCCGGAACATGCGCGCCAGATGGGATGGCGAGGCCACCCCCACCGCACCCGCGGCCTCCAGCACGCCCGCGCCGGCCGCCAGCCGCCCGGCGGCGGCGTTCACGCGCAGCCGTTGCAGGAAGTCGCTGATGCCCTCTCCGGCATGGCGCCGGAACAGGCGCGTCAGGTGGCGGCGCGACACGCCGAAACGGGCGGCCAGTCCATCGAGGTCATGTCTTGCGGCCGGGTCGGCCGACAGATGCGCGGCCACCGCCCGCACCAGCGCCGCCCCATGGTCGCGCGCCAGCGGCGGCATGGCGTGGGACAGGAACTCCGCCACGATCAGCCGGTCCGTGAGGCCCGCCCGCTCCTCCCCCGCCGCCAGCCCGTCGCGATAGGCCAGCAGCGGAAGCAGCGGCCCCGGCAGCGGCCCGCTGCGCCAGTCGGCGCCACGCGGCAGCCAGGCCGCCAGCCGCGCCCGGGAGAGATAGAAAGCCAGGTGCCGATGGTCCCGGCTGCCGGCACGGGTGCGGTGGCCGACGCCCGCCGTCACGATCAGCCCCTCGCCCGGGCGCAGGTCGTGCTCGGTGCGCCCGATCCCCTCCAGCGCCACGCGCATCACGCCTGTTCGCGGCAACAGCAGCATCGCGCAGTCATGCGTGTGCCAGTCCATCGCATAGTCGCCGCCCCGCGCATCGGTGGCGGCCCAATCCGCATCGCCCAGGGAGAAAGCCATGCCCTGCCCTAACATGCCCGGGCCGCGCGGTGGCGCATTACATCACCGACATGTCACATCGCCTGCGCAACTAAATTCATGAAGCGGCGTTTCTATTATGCGTCTGCGCTCCAACGCGACGCCGTGACACGCCCGACGCGTGCCGGACAGGAGGCCGGCACCACGTGCCCTCCGGCGCCATTCATCCGGCTTTCCGTGAGCACACCCCATCTCACTGCTCCAAGATTCGCGCCGGGGCGTAGGCTTTTCTCCAGGATTCTCGCAGATGCCGCCCCCAGGGGCCGCGCAGCAGGAAGGCAGGCCTATGCTAAGCCCACCCAACGGTTCCGGCTCACGCCGCGAACTCCTCGCCTCCGTCACCGCCATCTCGCTGGCGGCCGGCGCCCATGCCGCCGCCGCCCGCAGCTATTCCGGCGCCCTTCCCTTCAGGACCTATTCCGCCGACCCGCCGCGCCCCGTGCTGCCCGGCGCCTGGCTGTTCTTCACCCAGGATGAGGCCGTGGCGGTCGAAGCCATGGTCGACCGGCTGATCCCGGCCGATGACCTCAGCGTCGGGGGCAAGGAGGCCGGCTGCGCCGTCTTCATCGACCGCCAGCTGGCGGGCCCCTACGGCAATTCCAGCCGCCTCTATACCAGGGGCCCCTTCGCCCAGGGCCTGCCCACCCAGGGCTATCAGGGTGAGGCGAACCCGGCCCAGCGTTACCGCGCGGGTCTCGCCGCCATCGACAGCTGGCTGAAACGGGAAAAGAACCGCCCCTTCGCGGCCCTGCCGGCCGAGGAGCAGGACGCCTTCCTGACCGGCCTCGACAAGAACGAGATCACCTTGCCGCAGGGCGGCGCCGGCTTCTTCAACCTTCTGCTGCAGAACACGATGGAGGGCTTCTTCTCCGACCCCGTCTATGGCGGCAACCGGGGCATGGCGTCCTGGCGGATGCTGGGCTTCCCGGGCACGCGGTATGATTATCGGGACTGGGTTTCCAGGCATAACCAGCGCTATCCGCAGCCGCCCGTCTCCATCATGGGTGCCGCCGAATGGTCGCCCAGGGCGGGGGCCGCACGATGACGCGCATTCTCCCCCGCAAGGATGTGGTGATCGTGGGGCTGGGCTGGACCGGCTCCATCATCGCCAATGAGCTGGCCGACGAGGGGCTGGACGTGCTGGCGCTGGAGCGCGGCCCCTGGCGCGACACCGCCACCGACTTCAACATCGGCTATGCGCAGGATGAGCTGCGCTACGCCATCCGTCGCGACCTGTTCCTCCAGCCGGGAACGGAAGCCATCACCATGCGCAACAATGCCGGGCAGACGGCGCTGCCCATGCGCGACTACGGCTCCTTCCTGCCGGGCCACGGGGTGGGCGGTGCGGGCGTGCACTGGAACGGCCACACCTGGCGCTTCTGGGACAGCGACTTCCGCATCAACAGCCACCTGACCGAACGCTACGGCGCGGCCAAGTTCGCGGGCCTCGACCTGCAGGACTGGGGCGTGACGGCCGCCGAGATGGAGCCCTTCTACGACGCCTTCGAATACCTCTGCGGCATCTCGGGCAAGGCCGGCAACATCCGCGGCCAGAAGCAGCCGGGCGGCAATCCGTTCGAGGACCCGCGCGCCCGCGAATACCCGCTGCCGCCCATGCAGATGACCTATGCGCCGACGCTGTTCGCCGAGGCCGCGAAATCCCTGAACCTGTCGCCCTTCCCCACCCCCTCGGCCAATCTCTCGGCCGAATACGTGAACCCGCTCGGCATCGCGATGGGGCAGTGCACCATGTGCGGCTTCTGCGAACGCTTCGGCTGCGCCAACTACTCCAAATCCAGCGCCCAGACCTGCGTGCTGCCGGTGCTGATGCGCAAGCCCAACTTCGAGCTGCGCACGGAATGCGAGGTGCTGAAGATCGAGAAGCACCGCTCGGGCAACATGGCGCGCGGCGTGACCTACATGGATGCCTCGGGCGAGGAGTTCTTCCAGCCCGCCGACATCGTGCTGCTCTGTGCCTATGGGCTGATGAATGTGCGGCTGATGATGCTCTCGGGCATCGGCAAGCAGTATGATCCCAACACCAACGAGGGCACGGTCGGGCGCAACTACTGCTATCAGACCAATTGCGGCACCCAGGTGTTCTTCGACGGCAAGGAGTTCAATCCCTTCATCGCCGCGGGCTCCCTCGGCCAGTCCGTGGACGACTACAACGGCGATGCCTTCGACCACGGCAGCGTGGATTTCGTGGGCGGTGCGGGCATCAACTGCATCCCGACCAATGCGCGGCCCATCGGCTACCGGCCCGTGCCGCCCGGCACGCCGCGCTGGGGCAGCGCCTGGAAGCGGGAGACGGCACGCAACTACCGCAGCACGCTCAGCTTCAGCTGCCAGGGCAGCAGCTATCCGCAGCGCGGCAACTACCTGGACCTGGACCCGACCTATAAGGACCGGCACGGCAGGCCCCTGCTGCGCATGACCTTCGAGTTCCCGGACAACGACATCCGCATGTCGCACTTCATGTCCGACCGGTCGGAGGAGGTCGCCCGTGCCCTGGGCGGGCGGCAATACACCACCAGCCGCACGGCCAAGGCCTGGAACTCCGTGCCCTACCAGAGCACCCACAACACGGGCGGGGCCATCATGGGCACCGACCCCACGCGCAGCGCGGTGAACCGCTATCTGCAGAGCTGGGACGTGAACAACGTGTTCGTCGTCGGTGCCTCGGCCTTCGCGCACAACGCGGGCAAGAACCCGACCGGCACGGTGGGCGCGCTGGCCTTCCTGGCGGCGGATGCCATCCGCAACCGTTACCTGAAGGCGGCCGGCCAGCCGTTGGTGGCGGCATGAGCGCGCTTCGCAACACGCTGGCCGCGCTGGCCCTGCTCATGGGCGGCGCCACCGCCCATGCCGAGGGCGCCGACCAGGCCGACCGCATCACGCGCGGCCAGTACCAGGCGGTGCTGGGTGACTGCATGGCCTGCCACACGCGCCCGGGCGGCGCGCCGTTCGCTGGCGGCGCCCCGCTGGAGACACCCTTCGGCCGGCTGGTGCCGCCCAACATCACCCAGGACCCCGAGACCGGCATCGGCAACTGGAACGAGGCCGACTTCACCCGGATGATGCGCACCGGCATCGGCCATGGCGGCCGGCGCCTGTACCCCGCCATGCCCTACCCGGCCTACTCGATGATGACCGACCAGGACATCGCCGATCTCTGGGCCTATATGGCGACCGTCCAGCCGGTGCGGAACGCGGTGGTGGCCAACCAGCTGCCATTCCCGTTCAACATCCGCCTCGCGATGTGGGGCTGGAACCTGCTGAACTTCCGGCCCGAGCCCTTCCGCGCCGACCCCGCGCAATCGGCCGAATGGAACCGGGGTGCCTATCTGGTGCAGGGGCCGGGCCATTGCGGGTCCTGCCACACGCCCAAGAACATCATGGGCGCGGACGACACCGGCCAGGCGCTGCGCGGTGCCTCGCTGCAGGGCTGGTTCGCGCCCGACATCACGGGCAACAGCCAGACCGGCATCGGCGGCTGGAGCCAGGAGGAACTGGTCACCTACCTGCGCACGGGCGTGAACACGCATAGCGTGGCCTCCGGGCCGATGCGCGAGGCGGTGGAGAACTCCACCTCGCGCATGAGCGATGCCGATCTGCGGGCGATTGCGGTGTATCTGCGGTCCCTAAACGGCACGGCGCCGCCCGCCCCGCAGCCCCTGGCCGCGACCGAGCCGCGCATGCAGGCCGGTGGGGCCATCTATGCCGCCAATTGCGCGGCATGCCATGGCGGCGAAGGGCGCGGCGCCCGGCAGCTGTTCCCGGCCCTGGCCGGCAACCCGCTGCTGCGCCAGGCCAATCCCGAGACGCTGGTGCATCTGGTGCTGGCCGGCAGCCAGGGCGCGCAGACGCCCGGCGCGCCGACCACGCCCGCCATGCCCTCGCTCGGCTGGCGGCTGAACGACCAGCAGGTGGCGGATGTGCTGACCTATGTGCGCAACAGCTGGGGCAATGCCGCCCCGCCCGTGGCACCGCATGAGGTCGCGAAGCAGCGCGATGGGGAGCCCGAAAAGCCCTGGGCGCTCGTCATCGGCGGCGTGGTGCTCGTGTGCCTGCTGGTGCTGGCCACGGCGTTGCTGATGCGCCGCCGCAGGCGCCGGCACGCCGTCGCGTAGCGCCATCGGCCGGGGGCCCCAGGCCCCCGGTTGTCCTCAGCGCAGGTCCAGCTCCGGGGCCATCAGCGCCTGCCACAGCATGCGCGTGCAGGCGAGCGTCGCAGCCCGCAGTTCAGGCTCCGGCGCCAGGCGGCGCTTGTCCGCCCCGGTCAGGATCAGCCGCAGCCGGCAGTCCGGCTCATTGAAGCCGGCCACGATGCGCGTGGCGGGCACCCCATGCGCCGCGAAATTGGCATGGTCGCTATTGGTCATCAGCGGCTCATGGATGCCCAGCCCGGGTACCGCGCCGGTCAGGAAATCCGGCAGCTTCGAAAAGCCGCTGGTCAGGGCCGTCAGGTTCGGGCTGCCGGCGATGCTGTCCAGGTTCAGGTTGAAGGACATGCGGTCACGCCGGTCGGGGTCCATGGCGGCCAGCCAGGATTTGCTGCCGGCCAGGGCCCATTCCTCGGCGCCGAAGATGCAGACCATCAAACCGCGCGGGGCATTCTCGACGAAGGGCCGCACGGCCCGCGCCATGGCCAGCGCGGCCGCGACCCCCGTGCCGTTGTCCAGCGCCGATTCCGCCAGCGGATGGCCGTCCAGATGCGCGGACAGCACGACGTAATCAGGCCCGCGCCCCGGGATTTCCATGATGAGGTTCGGCGTCTCCATCGCCCGGTCCTCGGCCGAGACGCTGATGCGCACCTTGCCGCCCGAAAGCAGCCTGGTCGCACCCTCGATGCCGATGCCCAACGCCGGGATGCCCGGCCCGCCCGCGCGCCCCGACGACCCGGAAACGGGCCCCACCCCCGGCTCAGGCTGCACGATCAGGAAGGCCGCCGCCCCCGCATCGCGCGCCGCGTTCAGCTTCACGCGGCGATGGATGGTGTGGGTCGCGAAGGGGTATTCGTGCCGCGCCAGCACGGCCAGGCCGTCGAGCCCGGCATGGCCGGGCGCGCCCCGCCCCAGATCCTTCACGTCCAGCACCAGGTCCTGGCAGGGCATGCTGCCCAGCAGCGGCGCGCAGGCGATCTCCTCGCCGCTCGGCTCATGCACCACCCGCGCCTCATGGCAGGTCCAGCCGGCATAGGGCGCGGGCTCGTTGCGGGTGGGGCCGATGGCCGCCATCCGCACCGCGGCCAGCGTGAAGGCCGAGCTTTCGCTGGAACTGCCCGCCAGCCGCCCCCCCGCATCACAGAGCGCGTTGAAGTCGCTCCAGAGCAGCGGGTCGGCGGCGACGGAGGCGAGGACGGTGTCGAGGGTCATTGGGCGCGGATGTTCTTGCTTCTGGCGATCTCCGCAATACGGGTCAGATCGGCCCGCAGCAAGGTCTCGAAATCCGCCTGGCCGGTGGCGCGCGGCAGCACGGCCAGCGCATCCAGCCGCGGCTGGATGGCCGCCGAGGCCAGGGTGCTGTTCAGCGCCTGCGTCACCTTCTCCAGGATCGGCTGGGGCGTGCGGGCGGGCGCCATCAGCCCCCACCAGTGCTCGCTGACCAGGTCGATGCCCGCTTCCTCGAAGGTGGGCACGTTGGGCTGCGCCGCGAGGCGCGTGCGCGACATCACGCCGATGGCCTTCACCTGCCCCGCCAGCACCTGCGGCAGGGCCGAGGCGAGCGAGACGAACACCGCCTGCACATTGCCCGCCGCCAGGTCCTGCATGGCGGGCCCGCCGCCGCGATAGGGCACATGCACCAGCTTGGTGTCGGTGGCTGCCTGGAACATCTCACCCACCAGATGGCTGGCAGCCCCCACGCCGCCCGAGCCATAGGTCAGCGTGTCGGGCCGCGCCTTCGCCAGGGCCACGAATTCCTGGATGTTGTTCGCCGGCACGTTGTTGGCCACGAACATCATCAGCGGCGCCACGCCGATCAGGCTGGCGCGCGTGAAGTCGTCCCACGGGTTGTAGGGCACGCGCTCCATCACCGCGGGGATGATGGCGAAGGGCAGGTCCGCCAGCAGGAAGGTGTAGCCGTCGGGCGCCGAGCGGGCGACGTATTCCGCCCCCAGCATGGAGCCCGCGCCCGCGCGGTTCTCCACCACCACGGGCTGGCCGAGGGCCTGCTGCATGCCGGGCTGGATCAGCCGGCCCAGCACATCCGAGGAGCCGCCGGGCGCGAAGGGCACCACGACGCGGATGGCGCGGCTCGGCCAATCCGACTGCGCCAGGGCGGGCGTGGCCAGCGCGGCGGCGCCGGCCGCCACCAGCAAGGTGCGGCGGGTGGTCATGCCGCCTCCTCGACGCCGCACCAGTCGGCGATGAAGGTGGCGATCGCCAGGGTGGTGGATTTCAGATGCGCCAGGTTCGTGCGCTCATCGAAGCCGTGGTTGCCCTCGCCCTTCGGGCCGTAGCACAGCGCGGGCATGTCGAAATACAGCCCATAGAAGCGGGTGTCGTTCACGGCGGTGGAGGCACGCGCCGGCATCTCGCTGCCGAAGGCCGCCATGTGGGCTGCGGCCAGCACGGCCTCGGCCTCGGTGCCCGGCTCCTGCACGAAGCCGTCGGCCAGGAAGCCGTGCCAGGTCACGCTGGGCGGGTTGTTGGCCAGGAAGGCGTCCTTGCGGGCGGCACCGGCGATGGTGGCCTCGACCGCCTTCTGCACTTCCTTGATGTCCTGGCCCGGCAGCAGGCCGATGCGGCAATCCACCTCGCACCAGGCGGGGGTGGAGCTGGCCCAGTCACCGCCCCGGATGATGCCGGGGTTGAACTTGATGGGGCTGTCGATGTCGCTGTACCACTTGTGGGTCAGGGCCGCCTTGTTGGCCTCGGCGGTGTAGTCATACATCGCCTGCACCAGCGTATAGGCCGACATGATGGCGTTGCTGCCGGTCTGGGCCACGGCCACATGCACGGGCACGCCGGCCACGCGGATGCGGAACCACAGCGTGCCGGTATGCGCGCGGGTGATGCTGCCGCCCGTGGGCTCCGGGATCAGCGCCGCATCGGCGCGATAGCCGCGCAGCAGGGTCGAGAGCGCGCCGTTGCCGGTGCTCTCCTCCTCGGTCACGGTCTGCACATGGATGTCGGCGGTGGGAACCAGCCCGGCCTTGGCCAGCGCGTCCATGGCGAATATCATGCTGGCGACGCCCGCCTTCATGTCGTTCGCGCCGCGCCCGTACAGCCAGCCGTCATGCACATGCCCGGCATAGGGCGGATAGGTCCACATCTCGGTCGGGCCCTCGGGCACCACGTCGATATGGCCCTGCAGGATCAGGCTGCGGCCCTTGGGGGTCGCGGCGCGCTTGGTGCCCACCACCTGGAAGCTGCCTGCGGGGTCGCAATCCACCATCGGGCTGGCCTTGGGGTGCTGCGCCAGCGGCACATCGGCCAGCGAGAAACGGTCCACCGCCCAGCCGCGTGCCGCGAACTGCCGGGAGACCCAGTCCTGCAGCGGCGCTTCCCGCCCGCGCAGGCTGGGGAAGCGCACCAGATCGGCCAGGAACTCGGTCTCGGCGGCGAAATTCTCCTCAACCGCGGCCTTCAGGCGGGCGAGGATGGCAGCATCGGGCATGTTGGCTCCGTTTTCGTCTTGCGTGGGACGGAGCTTTGCAGGGGAACAGTGTACCGACAACCGGCGCGGCCGGCGTTAAATGTCACCGCGCATGCATCGATGACTAAGCCCAGAGCAGTTCCCCGCGCAGGAAAGCGGCGGCCTCCGCCGTGCGGGGGGTGGTGAAGAAATCGGCGGCAGGGGTGTGTTCCAGCAAACGGCCGCGATGCAGGAACAAGACCTCACCGGCCAGGCGCCGCGCCTGCCCCAGATCATGGCTGGTCATGACGATGCGCGTGCCGGCCGCGGCCAGATGCGCGATGATCTCCTCCACCGCGCGGGTGGCCGCGGGGTCCAGCGCCGCGCAGGGCTCGTCCAGGAACAGGATGCGGGGTGCGAGGGCGGCGGCACGCGCGAGTGCAAGGCGCTGCTGCTCCCCGCCCGAGAGCCGGCGCGCCGGCCGGTCGGCCATGGCGGAAAGGCCCACGAGCTCCAGCGCGGCACGGGCGCGCGGGGCGGCCTCCGGCCCGTGCAGCGGGAACAGCACATTCTCCAGCGCGGAACGGCGCAGCAGCACCGGGCGCTGGAACACCATCGCCTGCGGGCCCGGTACCTCGATGCGCCCGGCATCGGGCCGCAGCAGCCCGTGCAGCAGCCGCAGCAGCACGGATTTGCCGGCCCCGTTCGGCCCCAGGATCAGCAGCGGCGCGGCAAGCGCCGCCGCGAAGGACAGGTCGCGGATGATGGGCACGCCGCCCACCGCATAGGAAAGCCCCTCCGCGCGGATCAATGCCCGCTCCTCTGCGCCCAGCCGCGCAGCGCCCAGGCGAACAGGTTCACCCCCAGCACCACCAGCATCAGCACCAGGCCCAGCGCGATGGCCAGCGGCAGGTCGCCCTTGCTGGTCTCCAGCGCGATGGCGGTGGTCATGACGCGGGTGAAGCCCTCGATGTTGCCGCCCACGATCATCACGGCGCCCACCTCCGCCGCCGCCCGGCCGAAGCCCGCCAGCAGCACCGTGATCAGGCCGAAGCGCCCCTCCCACAACAGGGTGGGCACGGCGCCGAGGCGCGAAATGCCCAGGCTGCGCAGCTGCTCGGCGTATTCCTCCCACAGGGATTGCAGCAGCTGGCAGGAGAGGGCGGCCAGGATGGGCGCGATCAGCGCCGCCTGCGCCACCACCATGGCGGTCGGCGTGAACAGCAGGCCGAACTGCCCGAGCGGGCCCGAGCGCGACAGCAGCAGATAGACCAGCAGGCCGCACAGCACCGGCGGCAGCCCCATCAGCGCGTTCATGGCGGCGATCACCGCCCCGCGCCCCGGAAAGCGCGCGACCGCGAGCGCCGCGCCCACGGGCAGGCCGATCATGGCCGCCACCGCCACCGCCGTCAGGCTGACGCGCAGAGACAGGCCCACGATGCGCCGGAAGCCCGGGTCGCCCTGCAGCAGCAACCCCGCCGCCTGCGCCAATGCCGAGGATAGATCGTTCACCGCTCGCTTTCGTGCCAGCGCCTGAGCATCAGGTGCGACACCAGGCTGAGCGCCAGATAGATCAGGATGCCCGTGAAGCAAATGAGGGCGAGCGCCGCGAACATGCGCGGGATCTGCAGCTGGAAGCCTGCCTCCATGATGCGATAGGCCAGGCCCGAGGCGGCGCCGCCCGTACCAGCCACGAATTCCGCCGCGATCGCCCCGATCAGCGACAGCCCGCCCGAGATGCGCAGCCCCGCCAGGAAGTATGGCAGCGCCGTCGGCAGCCGCAGCCGCCACAGCTTCTGCCAGCGCGTGGCGCCATAGAGGCGGAACAGGTCCTCAAGGTTTCGGTCGGTGCTGTTCAGCCCCAGCGTGGTGTTGGACAGGATGGGAAAGAAGGCGACGATCCAGGCGCAGATCAGCAGCGCGACCCGCACATCCTCCACCCAGATGATGATCAGCGGCGCCACCGCCACGATGGGTGTCACCTGCAGCACCACCGCATAGGGAAACAGGCTGAGTTCCAGCAGGCGCGACTGGCTGAACAGCACCGCCAGCAGCAGACCGAGCGCGGCCGCCACCACCAGCGCCGCGAAGGTGATCTGCAGGGTGACGAGCAGCGAGACGGACAGCGAGTTCCAGTCCCGCGCCAGGGTGCGCGCCACCAGAACGGGCCCGGGCAGGATATAGGGCGGGATGGCGTTGGCGCGCACGATCCACTCCCACCCGCCCAGGAAGGCCAGGCCCACCAGCGCCGGCAGCAGGTATTTCAGATGGCGCATCAGGCGGCCTCCAGCGCGTGGCTGACGGCCCGGCAATGGGCGGCATAGGCGGCGGAGGTGCGGAACTCGGGCTCCGCGCGGTCTGCCGCCGGCACCAGGTGCTGGGCCACCACCCTGCCCGGCCGCGCGGACATCACGGCGATGCGCTCGGCGAGGTACACGCTCTCGAACACGGAATGGGTGACGAACACCACCGTGCAGCGCAGCTCCCGCCACAGCGCCAGCAGGTCATTGTTCAGGCGGAAGCGGGTGATCTCGTCCAGCGCCGCGAAGGGCTCATCCATCAGCAGCAGGCGCGGCCGCGTGACCAGGGCGCGCGCGATGGAAACCCGCATCCGCATGCCGCCCGACAGCGCGCGCGGATAGGCGGCGGCGAAGTCGCCCAGGCCCACGCGTTCCAGCATCTGCGCGGCGCGGGCCTCGGCCTGCCGGCGCGGCATGCCCGCCAGTTCCAGCGGCAGCGCCACATTGCGCAGCGCGCCGGCCCAGGGCATCAGCGTGGGTTCCTGGAACACGAAGCCGATGTCGCGGCCGGGGGCCGTGATGGTGCCGGCATCCGGTGCCTCCAGCCCCGCGATCAGCCGCAGCATGGTCGACTTGCCGCAGCCCGAGGGGCCCAGCACCGCCAGGAACTCACCCTCCGCGATGTCGAGGTCGAGCCCCGCCAGCGCCTGCATCCCGCCCCCCCGCCCTTTGGGGAAGCGGCGCCCTACCTGCCTCAGCGAGACGAGGCTCACATCCCCACGCGCTTGTTCACGAAGGACAGGTCATAGGCCTTGGCCACGTCGATACCGGCCGGATAGGCCCCGCTGTCGCGCATGGAGGCATAGAAGCGGTTCCAGCGATCCGCGCTCATCGCGCCGATGCCGTCGCGCAGCGCGTCGCCGCTGGAGACCACGCCGTTCTGGTTCAGGGTGCGGATCGCGTAGTCGATCTTGGCCTGGGACATTTCCGGGTTGTCGCGGATGATCAGCGCGGAGGCCGCCGCGATGTCCTGGCCCTTCATGAACTCGGCCCAGCCCTCGATCGTGGCGTTCACGAAGCGCTGCACCAGGTCGCGCTTCTCGGCCACCATGCGGCGGCTGATGTTGATGGTGGCGTTGTAGCACTCGTAGCCGGCATCGGCGATCAGGAAGACCTTGGGGCGCGCGCCGGCCTCGATCGCGGTCAGCGGCTCGGCCGCCAGGAAGCCCTGCTGGATGGCGTTCCGGTCGGCCAGGAAGGGCGCGATGTTGAAGGTGTAGGGACGGATCTGCTCGTCCGTGAAGCCGAAGCGCGCCTTCAGGAACGGCCAATAGGTGGCACGCCCCGAGGACGCGACGAGGATGGGCTTGCCGCGCATGTCCTCGAAACGCTCGATGCCGTTGCCCTCATGCGTCATCAGGATCTGCGGATCCTTCTGCATGATGGCGCCGATGCAGGTGAAGGGCACGTCCTCACGCGCGAAGTTCAGCGCGGAGAAGGCGCTGGACATCACCATGTCCACACGGCCGGCGAGCAGCAGCTGGATGGGGTTCTGCTGCGGCCCGCCCTGGCGCAGGTCGCATTCGATACCGTGGCGGCGATAGATGCCGGCGGCGACCGCCTGGTAATAGCCGCCATGCTCGGCCTGGGCGCGCCAGTCGGTCTGGAAGGTGACCTTGTCCAGGCTCTGCGCCACCGCCACCCGCGCCCCGGGCACGGCGGTCAGCGCCAGCATCGCCCCACGGCGGGTGATGCGGTAACGGGTGCGGAGCGGTGCGTCGGCCATGGCGGGTCCTCCTCGGGCGGGGGGATGCTGGCGGAATTCCCGCGCGCTTCCAAGAGGAACGCGTGGTGCGTCCGTCAGGCCAGCAGCGTCATCACGGCATCAAGCCCCTCGGCACCGCGCAGCACCTCATGCGGCCGGGCCTGGAAGGCCGCGTATTCCGCCGCCAGGAACTGGCCGAGCGAGAGGGAATTTTCGGCCACACGCGGCCCGCCGATGTGAAAGCCGGTCTCGCCCTCCACCCCCAGCTCCCTGGCCAGGGGCGGCAGGACGGGGTGCCGGGGATGCAGGCGCAGATTGTCCTCCACCACCAGCCAGTCGGCCCATCCCCCCGGCTGCATCAGCCCCAGCCGCCGCGCGACCAGCACGGCCATGTCGACCATGACGAAGTTCAGCGGGTGGTTCACGCTGTGCATGAACACCCCCCGGGCCCGCCAGCGCTCCAGCGCCTCGGTCAGTTCGATGCCGTAGTCGGCATAGAGCCGCGTCATCAGCGCGCTTTCGAGCGCGAAGGCCCCCAGATAGCCCAGCCGCGAGAACACCCGGCGGTTGAACAGCAGTTCCGCCTCGCCGGGCGAAAAGCCCGACAGATAGGCCCCGAGCGCCAGGCGTGAGTGATACTGGCCCGTCGGCCCGTGCAGCGTGTGGCCGTCCGGCAGCGGGATGTGCACCGTGTCGGGATGGAAACCGCCGAAGCTGAGCGACGGGAACTGGTGCAGCGCCTTCACCCGCCCGGCCAGCACCGGGTCGTGCAGCGGCCCGAACTCCTCGGGCGCGCCTGCCGTGATCAGGATGTCGCTGCCCTCCAGGTGACGCAGCACTTCCTGCTGCGCCTCCGGCGTGCGGCAATCGGCCAGATCGTAATGCGGCACATGGCTGCCGGGCACGAGGGCACGCAGCGCATGAGCCAGCATGGCGTGCTGGCAGCTGAAAAGCACACCGATCTTCATGAAGGGTCCAGGCGTTCCTCGTCGCACAGGATGGATGAGCGGGCGCGGAAGGCCGCCTCCTGTTCGGGGGTGATGTCGGGCGCGGCGGACGGGGCTGCCGGGGCGTTGGGCAGGCTGCCGCGCTCGGCCAGGAAATGGCGGGAGAACACGCCCATCACCCGCCCCACCATGGCGTCGGAGACCGAGCGCCGGTCAGCCGCGAAGGCATCGGCGGGCGCGAGCGGCGATGTCACCATCTCGAAGGACGGGAAATAGGTGACGGCGGCATGGCGGTCCGCCGCGCGGCCCGCGGCGGCGCGCAGCACGGCCTTGCTCAATGTGTTGCTCTCCAGCACATGCCGCGCCTCATAGGTCGCGACCAGCGGCACCGGAGAGACGGTGAGGATGACGCGCAGGCCGGGATTGTCCTCCAGCAGCTCCTCCATCAGCGCGTCCAGGTCGGCCACCACCTCCTCGAAGGTGAAGTTGTGGAAGCGGGCCTCGCCGGCCCCTTCCTCGATGCCGAGCACGCCGGGGGGCACCGGCAGCGCGGCACCGCAGGGCGCGAGCCAGGCCTCGGTCAGCCCCAGCGTCAGCACCAGCACCCGCGCCTCGGCCAGCAGGCGCTCGACGGCGGCCAGATGCGAGAGCCGGGCGGACGCCACGGCCTCGGGCGTCTCGAAGCCGGCGGGGAACAGCTGCGGGCGGAACGGGTCCACCCAGCGGCCGTCGGGGCGGCGCCAGGCCTGTTCGCCCGGCCGCCACAGCCCATGGGCGCGGCGCGCCAGCTGCAGCATCTGCCGCGCTGTGTAGACATTGCCGTAGAGGGCGGAGAACGGTGCCTCCACCGCCCCGGCATCGGTCTCGGTGACCAGCAGGTTGAACCCGCCCGCCTTCAGATGCGCCGCGATATGTTGGGCGAAGCACGACCCCGCCGTGGCCACGGCATCATCGGGGCCGATACGGAAATCGGGCGGGGTGACGGGGTCGGGCACGCCTTCCGCCGCCTCGCGCGCCGCGTGGCGCCAGAAGCGCTGCGGCGGAAGGCGGCGATAGGGGTGCGGGGCGCCCATCACCAGCGGCGGGCTGGGCCGCAATCCAGGTGGATGAAACCGTCCCGGCGATAGAGCCCGACACCGCCGAGCTGCATCTCGGCCGCCACGCGGGCCAGCTGAAGCGAGTTGCGCCCCGTGAGCTGCACATCCGCCGCCATGCCGGACATGTGCAGCGACACGCGCGACACCCGGCGGGACTCGCGGGAACGCATGGCGTTGGTCTCCGGCGCACGATAGCCGGAGACGACGTGCCAGGCCTCACCCTGCGCGCCCATGCGGGCCTGGACGGTGGCCAGCACGTCGAACAGGCGCGGGTCCATCGGCGTCGCCTCGCTCATACGGGGGTCGCGCATCACCCAATCCAGCTGGCGCAGCATCTCACGGTCATAGCGGCCGTCATGCCAATAGGTGCCGTTCACGCTCTCACCGGTCTGCAGCCGGTGGATGGCGATGCTGCGCGGCCCGCCGCCGAATACCTGCGCCACTGCCGGTGGCGTGGCCATGACCCCTGCCGTGCCTGCCAGCGCCGCCGCGAACAGGGCGCGGCGCCCTGGCTTCGATGGGGCGTCGCATTCCAGGCGAAGAGAGGCTTCCAGCCCCTCGCAGGCGGGGCAGCAATGGCCGAGGAAATTCATAGTCGTGTCAGCTCCGGGAAGCGATGGGCCGGGCGGGGCCACGTTCCATGGCCCGCAGGTACTGGGTATCCAGCCCATAGATATCGGGACGAATGCGGACGCCGCCGTTCTCCACCACGGCGGTCTGATACAGGAGGCGGACGGGAAGCTGCCGCCGCAGGGGCACCGAGAAGGTGCGCCCCTCGGCCACGCTGCGCTCCATGCGCGGGCGGTTCCAGCCGTCCATGCCTTCCATCAGCATCACGAGGAAGTCCATGGGGCGGCTCAGGCGGATGCAGCCGGAGGAATAGGCACGCTCGGGCCGGCGGAACAGGTGCGGCTCCGAGGTGTCGTGCATGTAGATGTCTTCGCCGTTCGGCATGATGAACTTCAGCCGGCCGAGGGCGTTCAGCTCACCCGGGTCCTGCCGCATGATGAACGGGAAGTTGGTGCGGCTGTAGCTGCGCCAGTTGATCGTGGTGGGATCGACCTCGGTCGTCTCGCCGTCCACGCGCTGGAAGATGCGGATGCCCGCGCGCTGCAGGGCCAGCGGGTTGCGCTGCAGCTGGGGCAGCTTGTCCTCCACCGCGTTGCGGACCGGCACGCCCCAGGGCGGGTTGAACTGCACCGTGGTCAGGCGGGTGGCCAGCAGCGGGGTGGCGCGGCCGGGGCGCCCCACCACCACATCCATGCCCAGCACCAGGCGGTCGCCTTCCTTCACCGCCAGGGTGAAGTCGGGCAGGTTCACGTCCACGCGGCGCTCATGCCCGGGCTTCCAGGCCCCTCGCCGCATATCGAGCGCCACCCGCAGGGAGGTGATGTCGTTCTCGGGCGTGCGGTTCATCGCGGCCTGGGTGCCGGGGCCCACGCGGCCGTCCACTTCCAGGTTCGCGCCCTGCTGGAAGCGGCGCACCGCCGCCTGCAGGGTCTCGTCATACAGGTTGGGGTCCGCCGGCAGGGGGCTGGCGGCCAGGACGGGGTCGGTGCCGGAAAGCCGCTCACGCATCGCGGGCACGCGGCTGTCGGTACGGCCAGGCTCGATCGTGCCGCTGACCGGGATCTGGGGGAAGGTCCAGCCGGCGAGGCGCGCGCGGGCCTCGGCCAGCTTGGCCTTCAGCGGGGCCGCGCCCTCGGGCAGCATGGCGGCGCGCTCGATCACGGTCACGGGCTCGGTCGCGGTCGACAGTTCCGTCAGCCAGGGGCCGATCGGGTTCGCCGCGGGGTCGCGGCGGATGTCGATGCGGCCGGTGGGGATGGCGGCACGGCCCTGCACCAGGTCCTGCAGGGCCAGGCGGGCGGCGTTCTGCACGCCGGCGGCATAGCCCGCCGGGTCGGCATAGGCGGCTTCACGCGGCGGGATCTGGTACCAGGCGGGGTCGAGGCCGTCGGCCTCCAGCCCGCGCAGGCGCTGGGCCAGGCGTTCCACGGCGTCCATGTCCGCGGCCATGGCGATGCCGGGCAGCAGCGTCATGCCGGCGGCCGCCAGCAGCGCGTGCCGGCGCCCCAGCGCCCCGCCGGTTGGGGCCGAACTATCCGTCTGTGGCGCCTTCATGCCAGCAACCCTTTCTACAGGGGCGCGCCTGGTGCCCACCCCCTGCGGGACCCTGGACTGCGCCGCGGGCGCCCCCCTGCGGCACCCATGCGCGGGAACATAGCGAATACGCCGCCAGGGTGCAAAGCCGTGCGTTCAGGCGCCCTCGCAACCCTTCGCGCGCAGGGCCTCCGCCACCCATCCGCGATCCCAGCCCTCGCCCCGGATCGCGGCGGTGATGGCGGTTTCCTTGGCCTGATGCGCCTCGGCCGCCGTGATCACGGCCTCGGCCTCGGCGCGCGGCACCACCACCACCCCGTCCTCATCGGCAACGATCAGGTCACCCGGCGCCACCGACAGGCCGCCGCAGGCCAGGGTGGTGCCGATCTCGCCCGGGCCCTCCTTGGTGGGGCCGGCGGGGGTGTGGCCGCGTGCCCAGACGCCGATCTTCATCTGCGCCAGCTCCGCGATGTCGCGCACGGCGCCGTCCATCACCACGCCCTGGATGCCGCGCGCCGTGGCGTGCCCCAGCATCAGGTCGCCCATCAGGGCGCAATCCAGCCCCCCGCCGCCGTCGCAGACGATGATGTCGCCGGGCTCGGCCATGTCCACGGCGCGATGCAGCATCAGGTTGTCGCCCGGCCAGGCGCGCACCGTGAAGGCCGGCCCCGCGATCGTGCGCAGCCCGCCGAAGGCACGGAAGCCCCCGCGCATGGACTGCATGCGGTTCATCACATCACCGATATTGGCGGCCGGGATCTTCCTCGCGCGCTCACACAGGGCGGGATCGACGCGATCAGTGACGGGGCGGATACGGAAACCGATGGGCATGGACGCTACCTTTCCTGGATGCGGCAAGGCAGCACAGTGGCCGGGCGAGGTCGAGAGCCCCCTCAGGGCACCAGAAAGGGCAGGCCCTCCGGCGCGTCCTCGATCACGACGGGCAGTTCGCCCGCCGCATCGCCATCCGCCTGGGCCGGCACGGGGGAGGCGGAGGCCAGGTGAACCCGTCCCGCCCGCTCCAGCACCGCGCCGGGAACCCGGTGCAGCAGCCCCAGCGGCAGAGCGCTGCCCGCGATCATGGTCGCCAGCGGCCCGCCCCGCGTGAAGCGCAGCACCGAGAAGCCGGCATGCAGCGGGCTCGCGCCCGGCAGCGCGACGAAGCGGCCGGCATAGAGCCGCCCCTTCGAGACGATGACACTCGCCACCGCCTGCATCGGCGCGTCATCCAGCCCGGCCAGGATGGTGGGGAAACGATAGGCCCCGATCTGGCGCAGGCTCTCGGCCAGATAGGCCCCCTTGCCGAAGCGCCGCTTCTCGGCGGGGTTGAGATGCGTGACGACCGCGGCATCGAAGCCCGCGCCCAGCATCTGCACGAACAGCCGCTGCCGCCCGCCCGGATAGCGCGCGATGCCGGGGCGCAGCACCACCTCGCGCCCGGTCATCAGCACGCCCGCCGCCTGCTCCGGGCCGATCGGCAGGCCCAGCTCATGCGCCAGCACATTGGCGGTGCCGAGCGGCAGCAGCCCCAGCGTGGCCCCGCTGCCGGCCATGCCGCCCGCGACCTCCGCCACCGTGCCGTCGCCGCCGCCGGCCACGATCAGGCGCTCTCCACGCCGGGCGGCCTCGGCGGCCAGGACGGCGGCATGGCCCGCGTGGCGGGTCTCCGCGATCTCGACACGGGCGCCCGCGCCACGCAGGCAACGCAGGGCGCGGGCGAAGCGGCGGCGGCGGCTGCCCCCGGCCACGGGATTGAAGATGATCAGCACGGGCGGGGCCTTACCCGGGCTGCGTGACAATTCGATGCCAGCCGCGTGACATCGCTGTGACCGGCGGAAAACCGGGCTTTTTCCTTCATCGAAGCTTCACGCGAAAGCCGTGCGACCCGGTTTATCCGGACCGCGACCGCAAGAAGGAATCCGGGCGCGCCATGCAGAACGGCCAGACCCAGCGGCGCCACCGCGCCGTCTTCATTTCGGACATTCATCTCGGCACCCGCGGCTGCCGGAGCGATTTCCTGATCGACTTCCTCCGCCGCACCGAATGCGACCACCTGTACCTGGTGGGCGACATCGTGGACGGCTGGCGCCTGCGCAAGAGCTGGTACTGGCACGAGGAATTCGACGAGGTGCTGCGCCTGCTGCTGGAGAAGGCCGAGCGCGGCACCAAGGTGACCTACATCCCCGGAAACCACGACGAGATGTTCCGCCAGTGGCTTGGCCTCGAGGTCGCGGGCGTGAAGCTGGCGCGCGAGGCGGTGCATGAGGCCGCCGACGGCCGGAAGTACCTGATCATGCACGGGGACGAGTTCGACGGCGTCATCCGCTACGCCAAGTTCCTCGCCTATCTGGGCGACTGGGCCTATGACTGGGCGCTGGTCATCAACCGCGTGTTCAACTCGGCCCGCCAGCGCTTCGGCTACCCCTACTGGTCGCTCAGCCAATGGCTGAAGCGCCAGGTGAAGGAGGCGGTGAAGGCCATCGACCGCTTCGAGGTGGCACTCGCCGGAGAGGCCCGCCGCCGCGGGCTGAACGGCGTGGTCTGCGGCCACATCCACCACGCCGAGATGCGCGACGTGCAGGGCACGGCCTACATGAACTGCGGCGACTGGGTGGAAAGCTGCACCGCCCTGGTCGAGGAGACCGACGGCACCTTCCGCCTGATCGACTGGGCGCAGGAGAACCGCCTGAGCATGTGGCGCGGCAGCACCGCCGCAGAGACCGTGCCCGCTTGATCCGTTCCGCTGAACCGCGACATCCCTTGCCGGGTGCCCCCATCCGGCTGCTGATCGTCTCCGACGCCTGGTACCCGCAGGTCAACGGCGTGGTCCGTACCCTCTCGACCGTGAACGAGGAACTGCGCGCCGGCGGCGACGTGGTGGAGGTGATCGGCCCCGACCGATTCCACACCATGCCGATGCCCAGCTATCCCGAGATCCGGCTGGCGCTGCTGCCGGCGCGCCGGCTGAAGCGGCTGGTGGACCAGTTCCGGCCCGACTCCATGCATATCGCGACCGAGGGGCCGCTCGGCATGGCGGCGCGGCGCCTGTGCCGCAAGCGCGGCTGGGCCTTCACCACCAGCTTCCACACCCGCTTCGCCGAATACGTCCATGCGCGCACCGGCATGCCGCCGCGCCTCGCCTGGGCCTGGCTGCGGCGGTTCCACAATGCCGCCAGCGGCACCTATGCCGCGACCGCCACCCTGCAGAACGAGCTGGCCGAGCGAGGCTTCCGCCATGTGCTGCCCTGGACGCGGGGCGTGGACCTCTCGCTGTTCACCCCCGAGGGCCCCACCGAGTTCGCCGACCTGCCGCGCCCCATCTTCCTGTATGCCGGGCGCGTGGCGGTGGAGAAGAACATCGAGGCCTTCCTGTCCCTGGACCTGCCGGGCACCAAGGTCGTGGTCGGCGACGGGCCCCAGCGCGCGGATCTGCAGGCACGCTTCCCCGCCGTGCATTTCGCGGGTTGGCGAAGCGGCGCGAACCTGGCCAGCGCCTATCGCTCGGCCGACGTGTTCGTCTTCCCCTCACGCACGGACACCTTCGGGCTGGTGCTGCTGGAGGCCATGGCCTGCGGCACGCCGGTCGCGGCCTATCCGGTCATGGGCCCGCGCGATGTGGTGACCAACCCCGGCGCCGGCCAGCTGGACGATGACCTGCGCACAGCCTGCCTCGCCGCGCTGGAATGCAGCCGCGAGACCGCCCGCGCCCACGCCGAAACCTACTCCTGGGCCGCCTGCGCGGCACAGTTCCGGAAGCAGCTGGTTCTTCATGGGTGAGGGCGGACCGGGGGCTTTGCCCCCGACCCCACCAAAGGGCTCCGCCCTCTGGACACCCGCCAAGGGTCGTAGCGACCCTTGGAACCCATCAGCTATCTGAAAGTTTGAGGAAGGGGCTCAGAACGCCCGCCGCTTCCAAGCGCGCCTACAGCCCCTTCCTCAAACTTTCAGCTCCCGGTTTCCAAAGGCCTTTCGGCCTTTGGTGGGGGTGCCGGGGGCAAAGCCCCTGGCTGGGGTCCGGGGCAAGGCCCCGGCCCACCTTCACCCCTCGAAGAACCGGTTCTTCGGCCGTTCCAGGCCCAGGTTCTCGCGCAGGGTCGTGCCTTCGTAGGCGGTGCGGAACAGGCCGCGCTTCTGCAGTTCCGGCACCACGGATTCGACGAAGCGTTCGAACTGGGTGGGGAAGAAGGGCGGCATGATGTTGAAGCCGTCCGCGGCGCCGGCCTCGAACCATTCCTGCATCGTATCCGCGATCTGGGCGGGCGTGCCCCAGACGATGCGGTGCCCGCGCGCGCCGGCGACCAGGTTGGAGAGCTGGCGCAGGGTCATGTTGTCGCGGCGCGCCATCTGGGTCAGCAGCTTGGCGCGGGATTGCAGGGCCTGGGATTCCGGCAGGTCGGGCAGCGGCTCGTCGAGGTTGTAGCCCGACAGCTCATGGCCGATGCGGTCCGACAGCAGGCGCAGGGCGGCGACGGGGTCGATGCCGGATTGCAG
The DNA here is from genome assembly GCF_004005855.1 of Rhodovarius crocodyli. Classification (GTDB taxonomy): domain Bacteria; phylum Pseudomonadota; class Alphaproteobacteria; order Acetobacterales; family Acetobacteraceae; genus Rhodovarius; species Rhodovarius crocodyli. Next base: position 408,634 of record NZ_SACL01000002.1, on the reverse strand, counting down.
CTTCTCGAACTCGGCGCGGGCCTCGGATTCGGTCGCGCCGACCACGGGGCAGAAGCCCGGCATGACGTGCAGCGTGTGGCGCGCCCTGCCTTCCTCGGCCATCAGCCGGGACAGGCTGTCGCAGAAGGCTTTCGACTCCTCCAGGCTCTGCTGGGCGGTAAAGACGGCGTCTGCGGTGCGGGCCGCCAGCTTCTGGCCGGGCAGCGAGGAGCCGGCCTGGATGATGATGGGGTGGCCCTGCGGCGGGCGCGATGAGTTCAGCGGGCCTTTGACCGAGAAGTACTTGCCCTTGTGGTCGAGGGTGTGGATGCGGTCGCCGCGCACATAGACGCCGCTTTCCTTGTCCTTCGGGAAGGCGTCGTCGGCGAAGCTGTCCCACAGCCCCTTCACCGTATCCAGGAACTCCTCGGCGATGGCGTATCGCTCATCGTGGCTCGGGTGTTCGCCGCGGGTGAAATTGGCGGCCGAGCGCGCATAGGAGGTGGTGACGGCATTCCAGGCCGCGCGGCCGCCCGAAAGGTGGTCCACCGAGGCGAAGGCGCGCGCCACGTGATAGGGCTCGCCATAGGTGGTGCTGGCGGTGGCGGCCAGGCCCAGGTGCTTGGTCGACATGGCCAACGCCGAGAGCAGCGCGATCGGCTCGATGCGCACCACGAAGCTGGGGTGCATGTCGGCCGCCGAGGCCAGGCCGTCGGCCAGGAACAGCATGTCGAACAGGCCCTGCTCGGCCGTGTTCGCGATGCGCTGGATCAGCCCCAGATTCTCGCCGCCGAATTCCGCCTGAGGATGACGCCAGCCCGACACATGGTGCCCCGCCCCCTGCATGAAGAGGCCGAGACGAATCTGGCGCGGTTTGTCTGCCGGCATGCCGTGTTCCTTTTCCCTGAAGCCCAGGGTTACGCCGCCCCGGTGGTACGGACAAGTGGGGCGCTCATTGCGCTTCCGTAAAGCGTCACTACCTGGGCGCGAGCGAGCTATGCTGTGATACGCGCAACGACAACCGATGAGAGGAAGCGGGCGATGTCTCTGCGGATCAATTCCGAGGCGCCTAACTTCAAGGCGCAGACCACCGAGGGCGTGATCGATTTCCATGAATGGATCGGCGATTCCTGGGCCATCCTGTTCTCCCACCCCAAGGACTTCACGCCGGTCTGCACGACCGAGCTGGGCTACATGGCCAAGCTGAAGCCCGAATTCGACAAGCGGAACACCAAGGTCATCGGCCTGAGCGTGGACCCCGTGACCAACCATGCGAAATGGGCCGAGGACATCGAGGCCACCCAGGGCACCCACCCCAACTTCCCGATGATCGGCGACACGGACCTGAACGTGTCCAAGCTGTACAACATGCTGCCCGAGAGCCTGGACGGCGGGTCCGACGGCCGCACGGCCGCTGACAACGCCACGGTGCGCACCGTGTTCATCGTGGGCCCCGACAAGCGCATCAAGCTGATGATCAGCTATCCGATGACCACCGGGCGCAACTTCGACGAGATCCTGCGCGTGCTTGATTCGATGCAGTTGACCGCGAAGCACAAGGTGGCGACGCCGGTGAACTGGCAGGACGGGGACAAGGTGATCATCGCCGGCAGCGTCTCGGATGACGAAGCCAGGAAGATCTACCCCAATGGCTGGGACGCGCCGCGCCCCTATCTGCGGATCGTGCCGCAGCCCAAGTAGGGCGCGGCGGCGGCGTTGCCCGGCCTCACCGCCTGGGCAACGCCACGCGCTTCAGCAATTCGGCGGCGGCCAGGTACAGCACCACCAGCAGCCCGATCGCCCCCAGCAGCGCGCCCGGCAGCGGCGCGAAGCCCAGCACCGGCGCCAGCGGCCCCAGCGCCAGGAAGACCGCCACCGCCAGCGCGGCCAGCGACGTGCCGGCCAGCACCGGGTGCGGCCAATGCCGCCAGAACGGCCCCGCGCTGCGGATCAGGAAGATCACCAGGATCTGGGTCGCCATGCTTTCCAGGAACCAGGCGGTGCGGAACACCTCCGGCCCCGCCTGGAACACCCAGACCAGCAGCGCGAAGGTCGCCATGTCGAAGGCCGAGGACAGCGCGCCCATGACCAGGGTGAAGCGCAGCAGCGGCGCCATCTGCCAGCCATGCGGGCGCGCGGTCGTCGCCTCGTCCACCGTGTCGAAGGGGATGCCCGTCTCGGAGAAGTCATAGAGCAGGTTGTTCAGCAGCACCTGCACCGGCGTCAGCGGCAGGAAGGGAATGGCGATGGAGGCCAGCGCCATGGACAGCATGTTCCCGAAATTGGAACTGGTGCCCATGCGGATGTACTTCATGATGTTGCCGTAGGTCCGCCGCCCCTCCATCAGCCCGTCCGCCAGCACGCCGAGGTCGGGCTGCAGCAGGATCAGGTCCGCCGCGGCCTGGGCCACATCGGTGGCCCCCTGCACGGAAATGCCGGCATCGGCGGCATGGATGGCGGGCGCGTCGTTGATGCCGTCGCCCATGAAGCCCACCGTGGCCCCGTGCTTCTGCAGGGCGCGGATGATGCGCAGCTTGCCCTCGGGCGAGATGCGGGCGAACAGGTCCACCTGCAGCACCAGCCGCGCCAGGGTGGCGCTGGGCATGCCCTCCATCTCGGGCCCGGTCAGCACCCGCAGCCGCTTCATGCCGAGCGTGCGCGCCAGATGCGCCACCACCGGCGCCGCGTCGCCCGAGATGACCTTCACCCGCACCCCGGCCTCCGTCAGGCGGCGGATCGCCTCGCCGGCCGAGGGCTTGGGCGGGTCCTCGAACAGGCAGAAGCCCACCAGGCACAGGCCCTGCTCGTCCTCACGCGCGGCGGCGGTGCCGCCGAAGGGGCGGACGGCCACGGCCAGCATGCGCAGCCCTGCCCCGGCCTTCTCCTCCTCCAGCGCCGCGATGCGGGCGCGCATCGCGTCATCCAGCGGGCGGGGGCCGTCCGGCGTCTCGACACTGGCGCAGCGGGAGAGCACGGCCTCCGGCCCGCCCTTGGTGATCAGCAGGCGTTCCTCGCCCTGCCCCGCCAGGACCGAGGCGCAGCGGCGCTCGAAATCGAAGGGCACCTCGTCCATCCGCTGCCACGCCCCTGCCCCGCCGCCCGCCAGGATGGCGGCATCGAGCGGACCTGGCACGCCGGCCGCGAGCCCCGCATTGGCGCGCGCCATCTCGAGCACCCGCGCGCTGTCCGCGCCCGAGACATCGGGCGTGCCCGCCAGGGTGATCCGCGCCTCGGTCAGCGTGCCGGTCTTGTCGGTGCACAGCACGTTCATGGCGCCCAGGTCGTGAATGGCGGCCAGCCGCTTCACCACCACCTGGCGCGCCGCCATCCGCGCCGCCCCGCGCGAAAGCGTGACGGTCATGACCATGGGCAGCAGCTCCGGCGTCAGCCCCACCGCCAGCGCCACCGCGAACAGGAAGGATTCGAGCGGCGGGCGCGCGAAGACCAGATGCGCCAGCAGCACGAACAGCACCAGGAAGGTCGTGAGCCTGACGATCAGCACGCCCAGCCGCCGCACCCCGATCTGGAAGGCAGTGGGCGGGGCCTCGGCCTCCAGCGCGGCGGAGATGGCGCCGAAACGCGTGCGCGGGCCGGTCAGCACCGCGACCATGCTGGCGGAGCCGCTGACGAAGGCGGTGCCGGCATAGAGCGCGCCCTCCTCCGCCGCATCCGCGCGCTTCTTCTCCACCGGATACACCTCGCCGGTCAGCAGCGCCTCGTTCACATGCGCATCGCGTGCCGCGAGGAGCAGCCCGTCGGCCGGCACCAGCTCCCCGGGCGAGAGCTCCAGCACATCGCCGGGCACCACCTGCTCGACCGGGATCTCGACCAGCGCGCCGTCGCGGCGCACGCGGGCCGACAGCGCCACCTGGCGGCGCAGCGCATCCGCCGTGGCCTCCGCGCGGCGCTCCTGCACCACGTCCAGCGTGACGGAGAGCGCGACGATGAGCGAGATGATGACGAAGCTCGCGACATCGCCGCTGATGCCGGCGATGGCCCCCGCGATCAGCAGGATCAGCACCAGGGGCTCGATCAGCCGCCGCCCGATGCGGGCCAGCAGGCGGCGGCCGGGCGGGGGTGCCGCCAGGTTGGGCCCGTAGCGGCCGAGGCGGGCCTTGGCCTCGGCACCGGTCAGGCCGGCATCGGAAGCATCGAGCGACTGGAGGGTGGAGGAGAGCGGCTGGTGCCAGAATGGGGAGTCGGGAGCTGCCATGGCGGCAGCCTAGACCCGATTTCGTTTCGGTTGCGAGAAGTCAGCCGGTGGGAAAGGCCACCGGCTCCGCCCCCGCGAACCCCATGCGGATGGGCGCGCCGACGCCCCAGCGCTCCAGCGCGGCCAGGCCCGGCACGCGCAGCAGCACGCGGCCGGCGCCGGGGGTTTCGACCAGCAGTTCCGCCCTGTCACCCAGATAGGCGCGGCTGACGACGGTGCCCTCCAGCGCCTCCCCGCCCTCGGCGGGGTGCAGGTGTTCGGGGCGCAGGAAGACGTCGATATCGGCGCCCGGTGCCACGCCCTCCAGCGGCGCGGCGGGCACCGAGAAGGTAACGCCCGCGGCCGAGACGCCCGCCTTGCCACCCTGCATGCCCAGCAGGCGGCCGCGCAGCACCGTGGCATCGCCGATGAAGCCCGCGACGAAGCGGTGCGCCGGGCGGCGATACACGGCCTCCGGCGTGTCGAGCTGCAGGATGCGCCCCTCGGACATCACGGCGATGCGGTCCGACATGGACATCGCCTCGCCCTGGTCATGGGTGACGAAGATGGTGGTGACGCCGAGCTTCAGCTGGATCTCCTTCAGCTCGAACTGCATCTCCATCCGCAGGTTGCGGTCGAGTGCCGAGAAGGGTTCGTCCAGCAGCAGCAGGCTGGGGCGGATGACCAGCGCGCGGGCGAGGGCCACGCGCTGCTGCTGCCCGCCCGAGAGCTGGCGCGGCTTGCGGTCGGCCAGCGCCGAGAGCCGCACCATGGCCAGGGCCTCGGCCACGCGGGCGGCTTCCTCGGCGCGGGAAACCCCGCGCGCGCGCAGCCCGTAGCCCACGTTCTTCGCCACATCCATGTGCGGGAACAGCGCATAGGACTGGAAGACGATGCCGATGTCGCGCTCCCACACCGGGGTCTGCGTCACCAGCTTGCCGCCGATGAAGATCTCGCCGGCATCGGCTTCCAGGAACCCCGCGATCAGGTTCAGCAGCGTCGTCTTGCCGCAGCCCGAGGGGCCGAGCAGCGTCACGAACTCGCCGGGCTGCACGCGCAGCCAGGCCTCATGCAGGGCGGTGAAGGCGCCGAACTTCTTGCCCACGCCGTCTAGCCGGAGAACATCGTCAATGCCGGACATCTTCGGTCCCGAGAATGCGGCCGAGGCCGAGGAAACGATTGGCCACGGTGAGCAGCACCGTGGTCAGCAGGATGTAGAGCGCCGAGAGCGCGGCCATGGAGGGGTCCGCGTATTCGCGCACATAGTTGTACATGGCGACCGGCAGCGTCTGGGTGCGCTGGACGGTGACGAACAGGGAGGCCGTGAATTCGTTGAAGGACAGGATGGCGGCGAATATCCAGCCGCCGGCCAGGCCCGGCGCCAGCCCCGGCAGCGTGACCGTCAGCAGCACGCGCCACGGCTTCGCCCCCAGCGACAGCGCGGCTGCCTCCAGCCGCGGGTCCATGTTCTTCAGCGAGACATAGAGGCTGCGCAGCACGAAGGGCAGCACCAGCACCACATGGCACGCCACCACCACCGACCAGCCCCGCGCCATGCCGACCTGATAGGCCACGATCAGCGCGCCGAGGCCGATGGTGAAATGCGGGATGGCGAGGGGGGCCAGCAGGATGGCTTCGAGCACGCGCTTGCCCGCGAAATCATAACGGTCGATCGCATAGGCCACGGCACTGCCGACGATGATGGCGATGCTGGACGCGATCGCCGCCACATGCAGGCTGTTGACGAAGCCGATCTGGAAATCCTCATAGGTCAGCGCGCGGACGAACCAGCGCCAGGTGAAGCCCACGGGCGGAAAGGCGATCAGCGCGCGGGTGTCGAAGGCGGCGATGCAGGCGACGACGGCCGGCATCAGCACGAAGGCCAGCAGCAGCACCACCAGCAGGCGGAAGGCGGTGGTCACTTCGCACCCATCCTTTCCAGCGGCCTCAGCATCAGGCGGAACACGGCGAGCGACACCGCGGTCAGCAGCAGGCCCGCGATGGACAGCGCCGCCGCGAAGGGGAAGTTGAAGCTGGAGAAGCCCAGCGAATAGACGAGGTTGGAGACCATGTTCACCCGCCCGCCGCCGATGATCTGCGGCGTGGCGAAGGCCGAGAAGGTCCAGGCGAAGCCCGTGGTCAGCGCGGCCACGATGCCCGGCATGGACAGCGGCAGGGTGACCGTCAGGAACACGCGGAACGGCTTCGCCCCCAGCGCCACGGCCGCCTTCTCCAGGTCCCGGTCGATATGGCTGATGGCGGCCGACAACATGATGACCACGACCGGCAGCGTGACGTGCACCAGGCCCATGATGACGCCGCCCGTGGTGAACATCAGCGTCACCGGCTGGTCGATGATGCCCAGCCACAGCAGCGCGCCGTTGATGAAGCCCCGGTTGCCGAGGACGATCAGCCAGGCATAGGTGCGCACCACCTCACCCAGGAACAGCGGCGTGACGGAGATGATGAGGATGGCCGATTTGATATAGGGGTTCCGCGCCCGGACCATGGCCAGCGCCAGCGGATAGCCCGCCAGCAGGGCCAGCACGGCGGTCAGGAAGCACAGGCGCACGGTATCGAAGAACACGCCGGCATAGAGCGGCTTCAGCATCTCCTGGAAGTTGCGGAGGGTGAAGCCGCCGGGGTTCAGCTCACCCGGGATATGGGCGAGCACGGCGTATTGCAGGATGGCCGCCATCGCCAGCAGGAAGCCCGCCGCGACCAGCGCGGCGGGGGAGACGAACAGGCGAAGGAACGGGCGCGTCACCTGGGATCAGCGCGCGATGATGTTTTCCTGGAACCAGCGGCGCCACTCATTGGTCTTCTCGGCGCGCAGGCGGTGGTCGATGATCAGCGCCTGGGTGCGCCACTGCTCGGGCGTGGTGAACACGCCGGGCAGCGCCGCCACGGCCGGGTCGAGCCGCGCGTTGGTGACGGTGGGCGAGCCCTTCTTGTCATTGGCGATCGCGGCCTGCACCTCGGGGTCCAGGCAGGTGTTGATGAACTTGTAGGCCAGCTCCTGACGGCGGCTGCCCTTCATGATCGCGACGGTATCGACACCCAGCACCCCGCCTTCCTGCGGGATGGACAGGCGCACGTTCATGCCCTGGTTCACCAGGTAATGCGCATTCATCGACAGGATGACCTGCACCGGCGTCTCGCCGCTGGCCAGCAGCTGCTGGCCGTTGGCGTCGTTGGTGTAGAAGGCCTTGAAATTGGGCTTCAGCGCGCGGAGCTTGTCCTGCCCGCGCTCCCAGGTCGCGGCATCGGCGCCCGCCAGCTTGGCGGCCACCGCGATCAGGTGGGACGGGTCCCAATCGGGGGCGGCCAGCTTCTCACGCATCGCGGGCGCCCACAGGTCGTTCCAGGAGGTGAAGTTCACCCCCGGCAGCAGGTCCGGCCGATAGCCGATGGTGTAGACATAGGCCCAGGTGCCGATATGGCCCGGGCTGATCTTGGCCTGCTCGACCAGGTTCGCGGCATTGGGGATGCGCGACATGTCCAGCGTCTCGAACAGGTCGTCGGACTGGTACAGCCAGCCGACATGAGAGGTGGTGAAGGTGAGGTCGCTCTCGGGGCTGCCCTTCGCCAGCTTGGCGCGGTTCAGCCGGTCGATGGTGCCGCCGGTCTGGAACTCGACCGTGGCGCCGGTCTCACGCGTGAACTTCGCGGCGATGGCGGCCTGCACCATGTCGCGCCAGGAGCCGCCCCAGATGGAGACGGAGATGCGCCCAGCCTGGGCGTTGGCGATGTGCGGCATCGCGAGAGCCGCCACGGGCAGCAGCGCGGCGCGCCGCCGGGTGAACTCGACCATTCTGAGCCTCCTTCGTTCCGACAATGAGATTAAATAGATTCGATCCTCACTCAATAGGAAAATTTGAGCCAGGATGAATAATCCTGGCTCAAGCGGATCAGGCCGGGATCTCGGCGATGATGTCGATCTCCATCATGTATTCGGGCTTCGCGAGCCCGTTCACGATGATGCCAGTGCTGACCGGGTAGACGCCCTTCAGCCAGCGGCCGATGGTCTGATAGACCGGCTCGCGATAGGCGCGGTCGGTGATGTAGATCACGATCTTCACGATGTGCGACAGCTCCGACCCTGCCTCCTTCAGCAGGATCTCGGCGCAGCGCATGGCGTTGTCGGCCTGGGCGGCCGGGTCGCCGATGCCCACCAGCTTGCCGTCCAGGTCCATCATGGTCTGGCCGCGCAGATAGACCGTGTTGCCCGCACGCACGGCCATGCACACGTCGTTGTCGAGCTTCTGCTCGGGGTAGGCGTCCTTCGTGTTGAAGGCGCGGATGCGGGTGTGCGTGACCATCAGTGCTTATCCTTGTTGGCAGCGGCGCCCAGGATGCGTTCCGACATGCCGGCGCTGCGGCGGACGAAATCCAGTGGGCCAGAGAAGTCGAAGCTTTTGTAGACGGCTTGAAGGTGATTGAAATGCGGTGCCTGCGCGAACTGCACGAAAGCGAGGCGGTGGCCGGCATAGTCGCTGTTCAGAAGGTCACGCGCGAAGGCGAGCAGCTTGCGCCGGTCCTCCGCGCCCCACTCCTTGTTCAGCGTGTAGAACTTGTCGAGCCAGGGTGCCGCGCCGCCGCGGAACTGCGCGAGCTCCGGCGTCACGCAGATCTGCCCGCCCATCAGCTCGCGGGCCGCGTGCATCATGGCGGGCAGCTGGCTGCAGGCCAGCACGCGCCCGGCATAGAGGATGGACTGGTTGGGCATCAGCAGCCCGGCGGGCGATACCTCGGCCAGCGCGATGGAGGCCGTGAGATGGGCGCGGATGCCCTCCCGGTACACGGCCAGGTCGGCCAGCTTCTCCTGCACCGATTGCAGCTTCTCGAGGCCGGTCTGCTTCGCGTTCCACATCGCGGCCCCGATCATCATGTCGGCGACGTAGAGAATGCGCAGCACATAGGGAAAGGCGCTGTAGCGGTGCAGGGTGGCGCGCACCTGCTGGGCCGCGCGGGTGTGGCGGTAGAAGAACACGTCCTCCCACGGGATCAGCACGTCGTCGAACACCACCAGCGCCTCAACCTCGTCGAAGCGGGAGGCGAGCGGGATGTCCTCGGCGGGGGCGCGGTTGGCATAGGGCATGCGGCAGATGTGGCGCACGCCGGGCGCGCCCATCTTCACGATGCAGCCGACCGCGTGCGGGCTCTCGGCCTCATTGGTCCAGGCGCCGACGGTGGGCTTCAGATAGGCCTGGTCGGCATAGGCCGCGGCCGTTTCGAACTTGGCCCCGCGGATGATGATGCCGGCATCGGTCTCCTTCACCACGCGGATCATCATGTCCGGGTCACGCTCACCGGGGGGCAGGCTGCGGTCGCCCTTGGGGTCGGTGTTGGCCGAGACATGGAAGGGGTCGAGCTCGACCACGCGGCGGATGTGGTTGTCGATGTTGTCGGCGAAACGCGGGTCGATCTCGGCCAGGATGTCGCGGCCATCCTGCAGGGACCACATCTCGCCCACCGTCTCGTCGCCCAGCCGCGTGGCCACGCCACCGATGTCGTTCAGCAGCAGGTCCACGGCATGCCACTTGCGCTGCCAATCCTCCTTGGTGCGGGGCGGCTGCTGGTAGACGCTGTGGCGGGCGCTGCCTTCGGTATAGGTCAGCGCGTCCTGGAACTTCGCGTCATGCGCCATGTCGTACATGCGCGCCTTGACGTCGATGATGGGCTTGAAGGCGGGGTGGGCGGTGACGTCGCGGACGCGTTCGCCCTCGACCCAGACCTCACGGCCGTCGCGGATGCCCTCTCGGTATTGGGCGCCGGTGCGGATCATGGGGTGCTCCTGAAATCAGTGTGGCCGGCAGGATTGCAGAGCCATTACGCATCGGGGAAATATTGTTTTCCGGTCTTTTGCATAGGAAATGCCGATGCAACCCTCGCTGCGCGCCCTGCGCTACCTGGTGGCGGTGGCCGACACGCAGTCCCTCACCGGGGCGGCGAAGCGGCTGAACGTCTCGCAGCCTTCGATCTCCGAGGCGGTGGCGGCGCTGGAGCGCGAGATGGGCATCGCCCTGTTCCTGCGCCGCCACGCGCGCGGCGTGACGCTGACCCCCGCCGGCACCCGCGTGGTGGCCGAGGCCCGGCTGCTGCTGCGCCATGCGGAGGACTTCATGCATTCCGCGACCTCGCTGGGCGAGGAACTGGCCGGCGAGGTTTCCATGGGCTGCTTCCTGACCATCGCGCCGCGTTATCTGCCGGCCATCCTGGGCGGCTTCGGCCAGGGTGCGCCGCGCGTCTCGATCCGGGTGGAGGAAGGCGACCATGACGAGGTGCTGGCCGCCCTGGAAGCCGGCCGCACCGAGATCGCGCTGACCTATGATTTCGGCCTGCCTGACGGGCTGGTGGTCACGCCCGTGGCCATGCTGGCGCCCGTGGTGGTGCTGCCGCTGCGCCACCGCCTGGCGCGGCGCGGCAGCCTCGGCCTGGAGGAGCTGATCGACGAGCCCTACCTGCTGCTCGACCTGCCGCATTCGCGCGACTATTTCCACGGCCTGTTCCGTGCCTGCGGGCTGACGCCGCGCATCGGCTTTCGCAGCCGCAGCCAGGAGTTGCTGCGCGGGCTGGTGGGCAATGGCCTCGGCTGGACCATCCAGAACGTGCAGCCCGAAACCCCCTATGCGATCGACGGCAGCCGCATCACCTCCGTGCCGCTGAACCGGCGGCTGGAACCCACGCGGCTGGTGCTGGCCGCGGCCCCGGGCCCCGCGTCGCGCCCCGCCGTGAAGGCGCTGGCGCGCTTCGTGCGGGTGGCCTTCGGCGATGGCGGCATCTTCGACCCGCGCCGCGTGCCGGAACGCGCTGGCCAGGCCCCGCCAAACCCGCAATGATGCGGCATCGCCCCATCAAGAGGGCCCATTGGAGAGGAACCGACCATGCTTCCCATCAATCGCCGCCTGCTGACGGGCGGCCTGGCCTCGGCCGCCATCTGGCCTGCCTCCAGGGCGCTCGCCAATGCCTCGGACAATGTGGTGAAGATCGGCGTGCTGGACGACATGTCCGGCCCCTTTGCCGACCAGCAGGGCATGGGTGATGTCGTCGCCGCCCGCATGGCCATCGAGGATTTCGGCGGCCGCGTGCTGAACGCCCCCATCGAGCTGGTCTACGGCGATCTGCAGAACCGCCCGGACATCGGCATGGCCATCGCCCGCCGCTGGTACGACCAGGAAAAGGTCGACGCCATCTTCGGCATCGGCAATTCCGCCGTGGCGCTCGCCGTGCAGCAGCTGACGCGCGAGAAGGGCAAGATCAACGTCTCGATCGCCGCCGGCACCACGGAACTGACCGGCCGCGCCTGCACGCCGAACGGCCTGCACTGGACCTTCGACAACTACGCCCTCGCACGCGGCACCGTCTCGGCGATGATCGCGGAGGGCAAGCGGAAGTGGTACTTCATCACCTCCGACTACGCCTTCGGCCATTCGCTGGAGGCCAATGGCGCGGCCGTGGTGCGCGCCCTGGGCGGCGAGGTCGTGGGGTCCAGCCGCGCGCCGCTGAATGAGGCCGATTTCTCCGCCCATCTGCTGCGCGCCGCTTCCTCGGGCGCGAATGCGGTGGGGCTTGCAGTGGCCGGCACCGACCTGATCAACGCCGTGAAGCAGATGGGCGAGTTCGGCCTGCTGCGCCGGGGCATCCAGCCCGCGGCCCTGCTGTGCCTGCTGACCAACATCAAGGCCATCGGCCTGGACACCGCCCAGGGCCTGCTGTTCACCGAGGCCTATTACTGGGACCAGAACGAGCAGACCCGCGCCTTCGCGCAGCGCTTCCAGCGCATCCATGGCCGCCCGCCCACCATGATGCAGGCCAGCATGTGGGGCGCCGTGACCCATTACCTCAACGCCATCCGCGACGCGGGCAGCGACGCGGCGGAACCCGTGATGGCCAAGATGCGGGCCACCCCCATCAACGACTTCATGACCCGCAACGGCCGCATCCGAGAGGACGGGCGCATCATCCGCGACATGTACCTGATGCGGGCCAAGGCGCCGTCGCAGTCGCGCGGGGAGTGGGATCTGCTGGAGGTGGTGAAGACCATTCCAGGCGACGAAGCGTTCCGGCCGGCGGCGGAGAGCGAGTGCCCGTTGTTGAGGACGTGAAGGCTTTCTTCTTTTTCTGAAGAAAAAGAAGCAAAAAGACTTTATGAGTTTAGGGGCACCCCGGCCGGTAGCGCGCCCCTAAACTCCCAAACGTTTTTTGGTTCTTTTTTCCAAAAAAGAACATTTATCTCCTCGGCCTCGTCCTGATCGCCAGCGTCGCCTCACCGATGCTCGGCTCATGCTCGATCCCCCGCCGCAGCGCCCAGATATTGTTGAGCTGCAGCAGCGGGATCACCGCCATGTTCTCGTAAACAAAGCGCGTGGCCTGGTGCCACACCGCCTCGCGCGCGCCGTCCTCCATGGTGGCACTTCCGCGTGAAACCATGGCGTCCAGTTCCGGGCTGGAGAAGCGGTTCCAGTTCGCGGCGCCGGTGCGGCGCTCGCGGTTGTAGGTGCTGACGATGTTGATCAGGAAGTTCGAGGATTCACCGCTGCTGCTGCCCCAGCTGGCCAGCCGGATGCCGAATTCCATGCGGGAATTGCGCGCGGCATAGGCCGGGAACGGCATGGCATCCACGGTGGCGCGGATGCCCACCCGCGTCAGCATCTGCGCGATGGCCTGGGCCTGGCGCGCGTCATTGGGCCAGCGGTCGTTGGGGGTGCCGATGCTGGCACGGAAACCGTCCGGATAGCCGGCCTCGGCCAGCAACTGGCGGGCGCGCTCGATGTCCTGGCGCGGCGCGGGCAGCGAGGGATCGAAGCCGAAGGCGCCCTCGGGCAGCCATTGCGCGGTGGGCACGGCGGTGCCGTCCATCACGCGCTCGGCCAGCTGGTCGCGGGCGATGGCCAGGCTGATGGCCTGGCGCACCCGCACGTCCCGCAAGGGGTTGGTGGGCAGCGGGTTGCCGGCATTGTCGGTGATGCCGGGGGCCGTGTCGCCGGCCAGGTTCGTGCCCAGATACATGGCGCGCGCCGAGGCCATTTCTGAGATCGCGAAACGCTGGTCGCGACGGATGCGCGGGATGTCGGCGGTGGGGACCTGCTCGATGATGTCCACGTCGCCGGCGAGCAGCGCCGCGGTGCGGCCGCCGTCATTGGCGAGAATGCGATAGGTCACGCGTTGCCAGGGCTGGGCCGGGCCCCACCAGGCGTCGTTGCGCACCATCTCCGCACGGTCGCCGGGGCGGAAGGATGTCAGGCGATAGGGGCCGGTGCCGATGGCCGCGCGCAGGCTGTTGAAATCCTCGGTGCCGGCATTCTGGGCCGCGTGGCGCGCGACGATGGACACCGATGACAGGTCCAGCGGCAGCAGCGGGTGGGGCGTGCGGGTATGGATGATGAGGCGATGCGGGTCGGCCACCTCGATACGCTCGATGGCCCGCACGAAGCCAGCGAAGCTGGCGGGCGAACCCTGCACCGTGGGCACGCGGGCGATGCTGAACACCACATCCTCGGCCGTGAAGGGCCGGCCGTCATGCCAGGTGACGTTGGGCCGCAGCGTGAACTCCCAGCTGGTATCCGTCAGCACCCGCCAGGAACTGGCAAGGCCCGGCGTGGCACGCGCATGGGCGTCGCGCTCCACCAGATGGTCGAAGATATGCGCTGTCAGCGCGTTGTTCGGCCCGGTGTTGTAGAATTGCGGATCGACGGTGGTGACGGGGGACGCCGCGCCGATGGCCAGGGTCTGCGCCCCGGCGGTGAGGGGCGCCAGCAACAGGGCGGCGAACAGACTCTTGCGCATCAGGTGCTCCCGTCTCGATGACGGGAGCGTAACGCGGCCTTAACCGTTGGGAAGCAGCATTTGTCGCAGCGTCTCGCCGGCGGCCAGCCGGTCGAAGCCGGCATTGATCTCCTCCAGGGCAATCGTGCCGCTTTGCAGCCGCGTCACGGGCAGGGTGCCGCGCCGGTACATGCCCAGCAGCTTCGGAATGTCCCGCGTCGGCACGCAGCTGCCCATATAGCTGCCGCGCACCGCCTTCTCCTCACTGACCATGTTGAAGGCGGGCAGTGGGAAGGCCGAGTTCACGTGCGGCAGGCCGGCGGTGATCACCTCCCCGCCGCGGGCCGCGATGGCATAGGCCAGCTGCAGCGCCGGGATGGCGCCCGCCGTCTCGATCACGGTGTCGAGGCCGCCGGACGTCGCCTCCCGCACCTTGGCGGCGCAATCGGGGTCCCGCGCGTCGAAGGCGTGGGTCGCGCCCCATTGCCGGGCCAGCTCCAGCTTGGCCGGGTTCATGTCCACCGCGACCACGCGGCTGGCCCCGGCGGCCACGGCCGCCAGCAGCGCCGACATGCCGACGCCGCCGAGGCCCACCACACCGATCTCCTCACCCGCGCGCAGGCCGGCCGTGTTCAGCACCGCCCCTGCCCCGGTCATGACCGCGCAGCCGAACAGCGCGGCGTCGGCCAGCGGCACATCCTTCGGGATCTTCACGAGCGCGGACTGGTCCACCACCGCATACTGGGCGAACAGGGACAGGCCGGAATTGTGGTGGATGAACTCGCCGTTCAGCTTCAGGCGCTTGGCGCCCGAGGGCAGCGTGCCCGCCGCGCGGGCCGCGAAGCCGCCCTCGCAGATGTTGGGGCGGCCCTTGCGGCACGGGCGGCAATCACCGCAGCTGGCCACGAACAGGCACACCACATGGTCGCCCTTCTGCAGACCATGGACATCGGGGCCGGTTTCGCGGATGACGCCGGCACCCTCATGCCCGATGATGATGGGCATGGGCCGGGGGCGCAGATTCTCGATGGTGGACAGGTCGGAATGACACAGGCCCGCGGCCGCGATCTCGATCAGCACCTCGCCCGGGCCGGGCGGGTCCAGCTCCACCTCCTCGATCACCAGGGGCTTGGTTTCGACATAGGGGCGGGGCAGGCCCTGCTGATGCAGGACGGCGGCCTTCATGCGCATCGTTGATGTTTCCTCTTCCACGGCATTGAAGGGCCTGCGGCAACGGTTGCGCAAGTGGGCGGGACTGCTGCTGGTGTTCTTTGTGGCCTCCTGCTCCTCGGGCCCGCCCGATCTGAACGCGCCCGAGACGCCGGTGGCGGTGCCGGCCGACTACCCGCAGCGCTTCCGCACCGACGGCAACCGCATCGTGGACCAGCTGGGCCGCACCCGCGTGCTGCGCGGGGTCGCGGTGCCGGAGGTGGTCTGGATCGCCCAGCGCCAGGATCGGCAGATCGGCTTCTTCGACCGCCGGCTTTTCCGGGCCGCGGTGGACTGGCAGGCGGAGACGGTCCGTATTTCCGTGCTGCCCGCCCTGTGGCGCCGGCATGGCGTGGCGGAGGTGTTCCGCGTCATCGACTGGTCGGTGGCCTATGCGCGCCGCTACGGCCTCTATCTCATCATCTGCTACCACAGCATCGGCTACCCGCCCGACGAGACCTACAAGTCGCTGCTCGACTGGCGCTATGGCGAGCTCTACGAGACCAGCCAGGCCGAGATCCGCTCCTTCTGGGAACAGGTGGCCCGGCGCTATCGCGACGAACCCGCCATCGCCTTCTATGAGCTGTTCAACGAGCCGGTCCGGCAGAACTCGCCCGGCCAGTTCGACTACGACACCACGGAGGAGGACTGGACGCGGCTGCGCGACTGGTCCGAGGGGCTGATCGACGCCATCCGCGTGCATGACCCGGTACGGCCGGTGATCCTGGGCGGGCTGGAATTCGGCTATAACCTGCGCCACGCGGTGGCCAACCCAGTGCGGCGGCCCAATGTGGCCTATGCCGCCCATCCCTATGCCGGCAGCGAGTGGAATATCTCGTGGGAGGACGCCTTCCTGGCGCCCGCCCGGCGCCTGCCCGTCATCGCCACCGAATTCGGCTTCGGTGAGAACGGCCACCCGGAAAGCGCCCATCGCGGACCGGGCCGGTATCGGGACGCCATCATGAACGCCTTCGACCAGGCGGGCCTGGGCTGGACCGCCTGGAGCTTCAGCCACAGCTTCCCCCCCAGCCTGCTGGCGGACCCCGAGACCTTCGCCCCCAGCCCCGACTGGGGCCAGTTCATCCGCCAGGCGCTGGCGGCCCGCGCCGGCAGCAGGGTCCAGGGCGCCCGCCCCCCCGCGCCGCGCGCCATGGCCCCCGAGGAACTGCGCCGCGCCATCGCGGGCAACACTGAATCCGGCCCCTGGGGCGCCATCTACTACAACCCGGACGGCAGCATGGTCGCGGGGCATGACGGCCAGCGTTACCCGGGCACCTGGCGCATCTCGGCCGAGGGGCGGATGTGCCAGCGCTTTCCCCACCTGCGCGGCGGCGCCGAAAGCTGCGCCGAATGGCGGCTGGATGGCGACCGGCTGACAACACGCGCCGTCGATGGCTCCGGCGGCTCAGGAGATGGTGCCAATCGCATAGATCGTGGTAATCCTCGGGGCCTGTGAACTTTCCGTTCACAGTGACGATTTTTGGAACGGGGATTTCGCGGATGCTGACACGCCGCATCCTGCTGCCGGCGGGCGCTGGTCTTGCCCTGGCGCAGCCGGCCTTGGCCCAGGTCCGGGGCAACATCGTCTTCGGCAAGGACAGCCACATCTTCGCCGGCTGGGAGGATATCCGCCGCGCCAGCGCGCAGCGCATGCGCCCGGTGATCCAGCTCGCGGGCCAGGTCATCCGCATCCTGAAGGATGCCGGGATGGAGGTGGCGGTGCCGCTGATCCCGACCCGCGCCCGGGTGCTGGCGGACATGCTGCCCCCCGATTTCCAGCCCAACCAGGACGCCCAGCGCCGCTACGAGCAGGCGTTGACGCAGCTGCGGCAGGCGGGCGCCATCGTGCCCGACTACGCGACCCTGCTGGCCAACCTGCGCACCAGCCAGCGCGAGGCGGTGTTCTTCAAGGCCGACAGCCACTGGACCGCCGTGGGTGCCGAGGCCGCGGCCATCGACATGGCCAACGCCATCAAGGGCGCGGTGCAGCTGCCGGCCAGCCGCCGCCCCGGCACGCGGCTCGGCAACTTCATCACCAACGTCCACAGCGGCGACTTCCTGCAATTGCTGCCGGAGGCCGAGAAGGCCCGCTTCCCGGCGGAACGCTTCCGTATCCGCCAGGCGGCCGCGGCCTCGGGCGGGGGCAGCGTGGCGGGCGGCTTGCTGGAGGACGACAACGCCGATGTGGTCGTGGTCGGCAACAGCTACATGCAGCCCTATTTCGGCTATCCGCATGTGTTGAGCAGCGCCTTGAACCGCCCGGTGGCGCTGGTGTGGAAGACGGCCCGCGTGGGCCCCTATCGCACCCTGCTGGACTACGTCACCGGCAGCCAGTTCCGCGCCCAGCGCCCCAAGGTGCTGCTGTGGCAGCTGATGGAGGGCAGCCTGGAGCAGATGCCCGATGCCGGCAATTGGTGGGAACCCGCCAGCGCGATGCCCGCACCGCAGTTCCTGAATGACCTGCGCCGGGCGGTGGCGCGGTGAGGCGCGCGCTGCTGGCCGCCGCTGCCGCCCTGGTGTCGGCGCTGCCGGCCCAGGCGCAGCGCTTTCTCTATGACCCGGAGCCTCCGGCCGGTGCCGCCTTCCTGCGCTATGTGAACGCGACGGGGGCCGAGGTCTCGGTGCGGGCCGAACAGGGGGCGCCGCGTGCGCTGGGCACCGCGAATGATGCGCGCGTGTCGCCCTACACGATCGTCGAGCGCGTGCAGGGCCGCGATGTCGCGGTGGAGTTTCCCGGCGGGCGACGCACGCTGCGCCTGGCGCCGGGCAGCTTCACCACCCTGCTGCTGGTCGAGCGCGACGGCCGCGTGGCCGCGGAGCCGGTGACCGACCAGGCCGAGTTCAACCAGCTGCGCGCGCGGCTGTCCTTCTACAACGCGACGGGCGCCTGCGCGGATGGCGAACTGGCGATCATGCCGGCCGGCACCGCCGTGTTCCGCAGCGTGGCGCCGGGCGCCGCGCAGTCACGCAGCGTGAACCCGGTGGAGGCCGATCTGGCCGCCCGCTGCGGCGGGGCGGCAGCCTCGCTGCGCCTCGGCGGGCTGGAGGCCGGGGGCATGTACAGCATCTGGCTGATGCGCCCCGGGGCCGCACCCGTCGCCTTCATCACCCGCGACAGCACCGAAAGGCGCCGCTGAGATGGAACGCTTCCGCATTCCCCTGCTGCTGCTGGGCACGCTGGCCGTGGGCATACTGGGCGGCGTGCTGGTGACGAGCCGCGAGCCCCCGCCGCCCGCCGCCCCTGCCCCGTCGCAGCAGGCCGCGCTGGGTTGCCCCGCGATCCCGCGCGCGACCCCGCTGCCGCGTGAGGCCGCGGCCGAGAATCTGGAAAGCCCGGAATGGCGCGGCCGCCGCGCCCAGCTGGACCAGCAGTTGCAGGGGGTGGACCGCAGCCGCGCGGGCATCGTCTTCATCGGCGACAGCATCACCCAGTATTTCGACCCCGGCCTGTGGCGGCAGTTCCATGGCCATCGCAACCCGGTGAACCTCGGCCTGTGGGGCGACTTCACCCAGGGCGCGCTGTACCGGCTGGCCAATGGGCAATGGGGCGACATGCGGCCGCGCGTCGCGGTCATCCTGCTCGGCACCAACAACACGCAATGGTCCGGCAAGCCCGAGGACGTGGCCCAGGGCCTGGCCGAGATCACGCGCTTCATCCAGACGCGTTCTCCGGGCACCAAGGTGCTGCTGCTGGGCATCCTGCCGCGCGGCGCGACAGCCACCGAGCCGCTGCGCGCGGTGAACGCCCAGGTCAACGCGCTGATCCAGCGCTGCGCCGACAATGAGAGCACCTTCTACCTGGATCTCGGCCCCTATCTGCTGGACCGCGAGGGCAACCTGTCGGAGCAGGTAAGCTTCGACCGGCTGCACCTGACCATGGTGGGCTATGGCATCGTGGCCGCCGCGATGGAGCCCACGATCCGGCGGCTGATGGGCGAATAGGCGGCGGCGCGGTTCAGCCCAGCGGGCGGATCTCGCGCAGCAGGTCGATCAGGATACGGACGCCCGCCGGCAGCTGGCGGCGGCTGGGGTAATAGAGGTGGAAGCCCGCCCCGGGCGAGGCCCATTCGGGCATCACGATCTCCAGCCGGCCATCGGCCAGCTGGGGACGCACCATCTCCTCCGGCAGATAGGCGAGCCCCACACCCGCCACCGCCGCGCGCATGGACGCATCAGGGTCGCTCACGCAGAGCACCGCCGGCGCCGAGACGTGGACATCGCACGCCGCCCCCAACTCCCACTCATACAGACGCCCGTTGCCGGAACGGCCGCGAATGCCCTGGTGGCCCGCCAGATCACCCGGCTCCCGCGGCCTTCCGTGCCGCGCGAAGTAGGAAGGCGCGCCCACGATGACCCAGCGCAGGTCGGGCGAGAGGCGCACCGTCACCATGTCCTGCGGCACCGTATCGCCGAAGCGGATGCCCGCATCGAAGCCTTCCGCCACCAGGTCCACCATCCGGTCATCGGCCGAGACTTCCAGCTCGATGCCCGGATAGCGCTCGGCCAGGACGGGAAACAGCTGGTCCAGCAGCATGCCCAGGCTCAACCGCAGCGCCGTCAGGCGGATGCGCCCGATCGGCTGGTCGCGGAAGCGGTTGAGCTGGTCGAGCGCGCCGTCGATCTGGCTGAAGCCGCTGGTCAGCCCCTCCAGCAGCAGCATGCCCGCCTCGGTGGGGGTCACGCTGCGCGTGGTCCGGTGCAGCAGCCTGACCTCAAGCCGGCGTTCGAGCTTGCTGATCGCGTGGCTGAGGGCTGAGGTGGAGACCGACATCTCATCCGCCGCCCGGCGGAAGCTGCGGAAGCGGGCGATGGCGGCAAACAGGCGGAGATCGGAGAGATCGGTACGGCTCATGCCGCATAGCTAGTCATTCCCGGCGCGCCGGGAAGTGGGGAGCGGACGGAGTTTCATGGGCAGAGCCCGGTGGGGAGATGGCGCGCCCTGCTGGATTCGAACCAGCGGCCTGAAGCTTAGAAGGCTCCTGCTCTATCCATCTGAGCTAAGGGCGCCCGGCAACCTCAACAGCGGACCTCAGTGGGTCCAGTTTTCCCGCCGGTCATTGCGGAAATTGTCGGAGTAGCTCTTGGGCTTGATCGGGCGGCGCGCCGGCGGCACCTCGACCACGTAATGCAGGCCCTCGGCCTTGGCATAGGCCACCGCGGCTTCCTGGGAAGGGAAGCTCAGACGCACCTGGCGCTGGGTGGACAGGCCACCGGTCCAGCCCATCAGCGGGTCCACCACCGGGCGCGTGTTCGGCGCGAATTCCAGCACCCAGTCCCCGGTCTTGCCGGGGCCGGACTGCATCGCGTTGCGCGAGGGGCTGAAGATGCGGGCTGCGGGCTTCACCAGGCTCATGCGAATTCCTTTCGAAGCGCTTCCTATACCCCCGTTGCCGCCCCCCTCAAAGGGGCAGGTCCAGCCAGGAGAGATGTCCGCCCTTGCCGGCGCCCGTATCGAGGAACACGGCCTCTCCGCCATGGCGGCCCCGGGTGTACCAGGGGCGGCCGTCGGTGCTGCGCGTGTCGTGCCCGACATAGGCCGTGATGCCCTGCGGGATCGAATCGACCCAGTGCAGCAGGCGCTCGGGGTAGCCGTCGCGCTTGGGGCCCGCCACGACCTGGCCGTAGATCGCTCGCGTGACGGGGGGTTCCACGCGGCGCGCGCCGGCATCGGGCGGCGAAGGCTCATGCAGCATGGCCGGGTGGTAGGCGGCATGGGCGAAGATGGTGTTGCCGCGCCGCAGCCAGACCGGCGCGCGCCCGATCTCCAGGATCAGCCGGGCGCGCAGCGCGTCGCGGTCGGGGGCGGCGTCGATATCCGCCAGCGTGTTCTCCAGCGCCTCTGTCATGCCGCGCAGCCGCACGCCCAGCAGGGCGCGGCGCAGCTTGTGCTCGTGGTTGCCCAGCAGGAACAGGCCGCGGCCCTCATCCATCAGCGCGAAGATGCGGCGCAGCACGGCCGGGCTGTCATGCCCGCCATCCGTCAGGTCACCCAGCTGCAGCAGGAACAGCCCGCCGGCCTCGGCCCCGGCGGCGGCGGATTCGAAGCCCCTGGCATCGCCATGCACGTCGCCCACCACCCGCAGGCCGCGAAATCCGCGCTCCCGCAGCCGCAAGGGGTCCCGCCATGCCGCACCATCATCCACGCCCGCCACCATCAAGGACTGTCAGATCACTGTCTTAACCTTCATCCCGCAGGGCGGCATAGGCGGCAAGCGCCCGCTCTCGGCCTCTGCCATGTTCCACGATGGGGGCGGGGTAGCCGGCAGGCGGGCGCGGCGCCTCCCACGGCTTATGGATGAAACGGCCTGGAACCCCCGCCAGCTCCGGCACCCAGCGGCGGACATAGCTGCCCTCGGGGTCGAACTTCTCGCCCTGCAGCACCGGGTTGAACACGCGGAAATAGGGGGCGGCATCCGCCCCGCAGCCCGCCACCCACTGCCAGGACGCCGCATTGGATGCCAAGTCACCATCCACCAGCGTGTCCCAGAACCATGCCTCGCCGTGCTGCCAGGGCTGCAACAGGTGCTTCACCAGCAGGCTGGCCGCCACCATCCGCACCCGGTTGTGCATCCAGCCCGTGCGCCACAGCTGGCGCATGCCGGCATCGACGATGGGATAGCCCGTGCGCCCCTGCTGCCAGGCCGCCAGAAGGCGGGAATCAGGCCGCCAGGGAAACTCGCCGAACTTCGATTGCAGGGCCGTCTGCGGCATCTCAGGCCGGTGCCACAGCAGGTGATAGGAGAAATCGCGCCACAGCACCTCCTTCAGGAAGGTGTGCTCGCCCGCCGCCCCGGCCTCCCGCGCCGCATGCCACACCTGGCGGGGCGAAACCTCCCCGAAGCGCAGATGCGGCGACAGGGCCGAGGTCGCGTCTTCGCCGGGGATGTCGCGGCGGGCCGGATAGGCGGCCAGCAGCTCCGGCGTCAGCCGCGCCAGGCGACGGGCGGCCCCTGCCTCGCCGGGCTGCCAATGATCGGGGAACTCGGACCACCATTCCGGGATGGGCGGGCGCGGCAGCAGGTCCAGCCCCTCCAGCGCCAGCGGGTCCAGCGGCGACGCGACCGAGGCGATGCGGTCCGGCACGGGTAGAGGCGGCGCAGGCTCGCCCAGGGCGAATACAGCGCGCGAGAAGGGTGTGAACACCGAATAAGGCTTGCCCTGCCCCGTCCGCAGCCGGTGCGGCTCATGCAGCAGGGTGGCGCTGTGCAGCGTGAGCTTCCGGCCCGTTTCGGCCAGGGCGTGGTGCACCGCCTCGTCGCGGCGGCGCGCCCAGGGTTCATACATCCGCCCGGCATGGACGCTGCCCGCCCCGATGGTCCCGGCCAGATGCGGCAGCAGGGTGGCGGCATCGCCGCGCAGCAGCAGCAGCGGCGCCCCCCGCGCGGCCAGATCCGCGGCCAGCGCCGCCAGGGAATGATGCAGCCACCACCGCTGCGCCCCGCCGGGCGCCCATTCCTCCGCCGCCGCGTCATCCAGCACATAGACCGGCAGCACCGGCCCCGATTCGAGGGCCGCATGCAGGGAGGGGTTGTCGGCCAGGCGCAGATCCTGGCGGAACCAGAGGATGGAAGGCGTCATCCCCACAGAATAGTTATGCGGCCGGATAGTTGAACCGGCCGCTCGGATTTTACGCGCCGAGTTCCTTGCGCACCACCGCCACCAGCGCCGCCGCGCCATAGGGGATGGCCTCGTCGTTGAAGTCATAGCGCGGGTGGTGCAGGTCCGCCCCCTCCGTGCCGTTGCCGACATTGAGGAAGGCGCCCGGGACTTCCTGGAGGAAATAGGCAAAATCCTCGCCGCCCATGCTGGGTGGCATGGCGCGCTTCACCTTGTCCTCACCGACCAGCCCGGCCACCGCATCGCCGAACCGCTCGGCGTTCTCGGCGCTGTTGATCAGGGGCGGGGTCAGCACGCGGAAATCCAGCTGCGCGGTGCAGCCGAAACCCGCCGCGACCGAGGAGGCCAGCGCGCCCATCCGCTCCCGGATCAGGTCCGTCACCTCGACCGCATAGGTGCGCACGGTGCCGAACAGCCGCACGCCGTCGGGAATGACGTTATAGGCACGCCCCGTCTCCATGCCCGTCACGCTCAGCACCGCCTGGGCGTGGGGGGAGACATTGCGGGACACGACCGATTGCAGGGCCGAGATCAGCGCGGCGCCACATACCACCGGGTCATGCGTCACCTCGGGCCGCGCGGCGTGGCCGCCCTTGCCCTGCACATGAATGTCCCAGAAGGTCACGCCCGCCAGCATGGGGCCGGAGCGCAGCCCGTAATGCCCCACCGGCATGCCCGGCCGGTTGTGCAGGGCATAGACCGCATCGGCCGGGAAACGCTGGAACAGGCCATCCTTCTGCATGGCCGGCGCGCCGGCGCCCAGCTCCTCCGCGGGCTGGAAATACAGGTGCACCGTGCCCTCGAAATCCCGGGTCTCGGCCAGTTCGCGGGCGGCGGCCAGCAGCATGGTGGTGTGCCCGTCATGCCCGCAGCCATGCATGCGGCCCTGGTGCGTGCTGGCATGGGCGAAGGCATTGGCCTCGGTCAGCGGCAGCGCGTCCATGTCGGCGCGCAGCCCCACGGTGCGCGGCGTGTTGCCGGTGGCCTTGCCGCGGATCACCCCCACGACCCCCGTGCCGCCGATGCCGGTATGCACCTCGATACCCATGGCCTGCAGTCGCTCGGCCACCAGCCCGGCCGTGCGGTGCTCCTCGAAGCCCACCTCGGGATGCGCGTGGAAATCGCGGCGCCAGGCGGTGTACTCGGGCAGGCGTTGCGCGATTTTCTCGACCAGGCTCATGCGTGTCTCCGCGGGTTGGGGCGCGTCAGCGCGCCATCAATTGCCGTGCCAGCGCGTCGAATTCGGCGATGCTCAGCGTCTCCGCCCGGCGGTCGCCCGCGATGCCGCAGCTTGCCAGCAGACCCTCCGCATCGCCCAGGGACTTCAGGCTGCCGCGCAGCATCTTGCGGCGCTGGCCGAAGGCGGCGGCGGTCAGCTTCTCCATCGCGGCCAGCAGCGCGGGCTCGGGCTGCTGCGCGCGGGGCACCAGGCCCACCACGGCGGAATGCACCTTGGGCGGGGGCGAGAAGGCGCCGGGCGGCAGGCGCATCAGCACCCGGCACTCGCAGGTCCATTGGCTCAGCACCGCCAGCCGCCCGTAATGTTCCGTGTCGGGGGCGGCGCAGATGCGCTCCGCGACCTCAAGCTGGAACATCAGCGTCAGGCGCTCGAAGGAAGCCGCCTGGCGCAGCCAGGCGATCAGCAGCGGCGTGCCGACATTATAGGGCAGGTTCGCCACGATCTGGCGCGGTGCCGGAATGGCGGCGGCCGCATCCAGCTTCATCGCATCCTGGTGCAGCACGGTCAGGCGCGGGTCGCCGATCTCGGCCAGCGCCGCGATGGCGCGGTCGTCCAGCTCGCAGGCCAGCAGGGTTTCCAGCGGCCGAGCCAGCAATGCCCGCGTCAGCCCGCCGGGCCCGGGGCCCACCTCCAGCACGTGCCGGCCGGTCAGCTCGCCGGCCAGGGCCGCTATGCGCGTGCAGACACCCTCATCCAGCAGGAAGTGCTGGCCGAGCGATTTGCGCGGGGCCAGCCCGTGCCGGGCCACCACATCGCGCAGGGTGGTGCCCATCAGGCGCGGTTGTCGATCACGGCGCGGCGGCGCAGCTCACGCTGCAGCTGGCGCGAGAGCGTCTCGATACGGTCGCGGCGCAGCTGCTCACGCGCCGCATCGGCGCTCATGCCCTGCGGCGCCTGACGCTCACGCGAGCAGACCATGATGAGGGTCACGCCCTCGGGCGAGATCAGCGGCTGGGACGACCGGCCGGGCGTCAGCCCCGCCAGCAGGCTGCGCAGCTGCGGCGGGTTCACCGCCTCCAGCACGACGGGGCCCGGATCGGCCGGGCGGTCGGAGCCGGCGCGGCCCTGCTGCTCGAAGGCCTCGCAGCCGCGCACGGACTGGCTGATGCGCATCGCGCGCTCCACCACGCCGCGCTGCGCCTCGGTCGGATTCTGCGGGTCAAGCCGGCCGGGGAAGGGGAAGTTCGCCTGCCGCAGCGTCAGCTGCGTCACGCCGCCATTCGGCCCGCCCTCGCGCCGCTGGCGCATGGCGATGATCTGGAAGCCGCCGGGAACGCGGATGGGGTTGGTGATGGCGCCGGGCGGCATGCGCGGCACGATGGCCGCCACCGCCGGGTCCAGCCGGTCCAGGCCCTGCCAGCCCATGTCGCCGCCCTGCACGGCGGTGGAGGACTGGCTGAACTGGGTCGCAGCCACCGGGAAGGGCAGGCCCCGGCGCAGCTGGGTCACCACATCGTTCACGAAGGTGGTCACCTCGCCTTCCTGGGCGGGGTTGTCCACGGGGATGAAGATCTCGCCCAGCAGATACGCCGCCTGGTCCTGGCGGGCGCGCTGGCTGGCGATCAGCTCCTGAACCTCGGAGTCGGGCACCTCGAACTGGCTGCCGAGAAGCACACGCACCAGGCGGCCCCAGCCGATCTGCACGCGGATCTGGTCATACAGGCTGCGCGGCTGGATGCCGGCCTGGCGCAGCTGGGCGGTCAGGGCGCCGCGCGGCAGGCCGTTGCGCTGCTCGATGTCGCGCAGGGCGTCGGCCACGTCATTGTCGGAAACCGGGATCTGGCGGCGCTGCACTTCCTGCATGCGCAGCTTCTCATCGACCAGCAGGCGCAGAACCTGGGGTTCCATGCGGGCCAGCATCTCGCCGGAGGCCGCGAAGCCGGCATTCAGCGCGAACAGGCGCGTGCGGCTGGACACCTCGGACTGGGTCACGACATCGCCGTTGACCACCGCCAGGATGCGGTTGACGTTGCCGCGTGGTGGCTGCGGCGCCTCGGTCGCGGCATGCGGGCGCGGTGCGCGCCCCTGCGCCCAGGCTGGGGCGGCGACCAGCAGCGAAAGCCCGGCGGAAAGCGCGGCCGCAAGCCGGATCGAAGGCGTCAGAGACGAAGCGCTAGGAAGCATGCGGCCTGTTTAGCCTCCGGTCTTGCTCATGGCTATGCCCCAACGGCGCTAAGGCCGGCGGCCTATGGCCTCAAGGCAGCCCTGCAGATAGCCGATGGCGCGCGCGGCCGTGCCGGGCCCGTCGGGCAGGTAGTCGAAACTCTCGACCCCCGCCCTGCCGGAATAGCCCGTCTCGATCAGGGCTTCGAGGATGGGAATGAAACGGTCCACCCCCTGCCCCGGGCCCCGGCGGGTACGGTCATTCAGATGGATATGGGCGATCTGGCCGGTGGGGACATAGCGGCGCAGCAGGTCCGGCACCGTCTCGGATTCGGTGTTCTCGGCCGCGCTCACGTCCAGCATGGTGGCCAGATGCGGGTTGCCAGCGGCCTCGGTGAAGGCCACGGCCTCATGCGTTGAGGACATCCAGTTGGTCTGGCCGGGGTCCAGCGGCTCAATGATATAGGTGACGCCGACGGCCCGGGCCCAATCGCCGGCCATCAGCATGGCCTCATTCGCGCGTTCCGCGTCCCCCTGGGCGGAGACGACGCGCTGGCCGGGGCTGCCATGCACCAGATATTCCGCCCCCAGATCGGCCGCCAGCGCGATCAGCCCCTGCATCACGTCCAGCGTCCGGGCGCGCAGCGCGGGGTCGGCGCTCGTGATGGAAAGCCCGGCGGGTGCGGCCAGCAGCCAGTGCAGGCCGAGAATGGGGGCGCCGGCGTCCTCGGCCGCGCGGCGCAGCAGGCGGCGCTCATGCGCGGGCATCCGGTGGGGTTCGTCTGCCTCCAGGGTGAATGGCGCCACCTCAAGCCCCGCATAGCCGAGGGCGGCGGCATGGTCGGCCTGCTGCGGCAAGGTCAGGTCACGCAGCAGCTCATTGCACAGCACGAATTCCATGGCGGGCGGGATAGCGCAGTGATTCGGGCAGCGGAACAACGTTTCGCGCTCAAATTGTAATCAACTCCGTGAAATTTCACACATATTCGCACGCATGATAATCATATGCTGCCCGATCGTGCGAAACGGCCGATCCTACTCCTCCCCCTCCTCCAGCCCCACCAGATGCAGCGCCCGGCCGCGGATGCCCATGCCGGACAGGGCATGGATCAGCGCATCCTCCCGCCCATGGGTGATCCAGATCTCGGGCGCCTGCACCTCACGCGCGGTGCGCAGCAGCTCGGGCCAATCGGCATGGTCCGAGATGACGAGGGGCAGCTCCACGCCCCCTTGCCTTGCCCGGGCCCGGATACGCATCCAGCCCGAGGCCATGCAGGGGATGGGGTCGTTCAGCCGCCTGGCCCAGCGGTCCGCGATGGCCGAAGGCGGGGCCAGCACCATGGCCCCCACCAGGGCGGCCTTGTCCTTCACCGTCGCCGGCAGCAGGGGGCCGAGCTTCACGCCCAGCTCCTCATACAAGGCACACATCGCCACATGCGCCCCGTGCAGATGCACCGGCCGGTCCCAGCCGGACTGGCGCAGCAGGGCGATCATCCGCTGCGCCTTGCCCAGCGAGTAGGCGCCGATGACATGGGTGCGTTCCGGGAACAGGCTGGCCGAGCGCAGCAGCTTCGCGATCTCGTCGGCGGGCTTCGGGTGGGTGAAGACCGGCAGGGCGAAGGTCGCCTCCGTCACGAACACGTCGCAGGTCACGGGCTCGAAGGGCGGGCAGGTCGGGTCGGGGCTGCGCTTGTAGTCGCCGCTGACCACCGCCCGGCTGCCCTGCCAGTCCATCACCACCTGGGCGCTGCCCAGCACATGCCCGGCCGGGACCAGCGTGACGCGCACCCCGTTGATGTCGAGCGGGGAATGATACGCAAGCGGCTGTTGCGTCAGCCCTGCCCGCTCCTCACCCATGCGCAGGCGCATGATGGCCAGGGTTTCGGGCGTGCCGAGCACGGACATGTGACCGGGGCGCGCGTGGTCAGAGTGGCCATGCGTGATGACGGCGCGCGGCACGGCGCGGGTCGGGTCGATGTAGAACCCGCCCGGTTCACAGAACAGCCCGGCCTCCGTGACGCGAAGCCAGCTTTCGGGGTGCGGCGGCACGGTGTAAGACGCCTCCTCAGTGAGAACATTGCCGGAACCTTTGCAGAGTTGGTTCGATCGGCGCGGCTGGCAACCCCGGCCGCACCAGATCGCGATGCTGGACGCCGCGCGGGCCGGCGAGAGCGCGCTGCTGATCGCGCCGACCGGCGCGGGCAAGACCCTGGCGGGCTTCCTGCCCACGCTGGCGGAGCTGGCCGCCACCCCGCGCGAGGGGCTCCACACCCTCTATGTCTCGCCGTTGAAGGCGCTGGCGGTGGACATCGCCCGCAACCTGGTGGCGCCGGTGTCGGAGATGGCGCTCGATATCTCCATCGAGACCCGCACCGGCGACACCCCCGCCAACCGCCGCGCCCGGCAGCGTGAGAAACCACCCAACATCCTGCTGACAACGCCCGAGAGCCTGACCCTGTTGCTCTCCCTGCCCGAGGCGCGGGAGATGTTCGGCGGCCTGCGCCGCATCGTGATCGACGAGATCCACGCGCTGGCCGGCACCAAGCGGGGAGACCAGCTGGCGCTGTGCCTGTCCCGCCTCTCGGCGCTGGTGCCGGGCGCGGCGCGGGTGGGGCTGTCGGCCACCGTCGCGCACCCGGATGCGCTGCGCGCCTATGTGGCCCCCAGCGGCCGGTCCGCGGACGCGAAGCTGGTCGAGGTGGCGGGCGGCGCCCTGCCGGACATCGACATCCAGCTGCCGGAGGGGCACCTGCCCTGGGGCGGGCATATGGGGCTCGCCTCCGCGCCCGAGATCTATCGCCGGATCGAGGCCGCCCGCGTCACCATCGTCTTCGTCAACACCCGCGCCCAGTCGGAGCTGATCTTCGCAGCCCTGTGGCGGATGAACGAGGCGGTGCTGCCCATCGCCCTGCACCATGGCAGCCTGACGGTGGAACAGCGCCGCAAGGTGGAGGCCGCGATGGCGGCGGGAAAGCTGCGCGCCGTGGTCGCGACCTCCAGCCTCGACCTCGGCATCGACTGGGGCGATGTGGACCAGGTGATCCAGGTGGGCGCGCCCAAGGGCGTGTCGCGGCTGATGCAGCGGGTGGGGCGCTCCAACCACCGCATGGATGAGGCATCGCGCGCGACGCTGGTGCCGGCCAACCGCTTCGAGGTGATCGAATGCGTGGCCGCCCTGGGTGCCGTGAAGGCCCGCAAGCAGGATGGCGACCCGCCGCGCCCCGGCGGGCTGGACGTGCTGGCCCAGCACATATTGGCCATGGCCTGCCACGCGCCTTTTCTGCCCGACGATTTGTTCGCCGAGGTGACACGCGCCGCCCCCTATGCCGCCCTGCCCCGCCGGGATTTCGACGACGTGCTGCGCTTCGTGGAGGATGGCGGCTACGCGCTGCGGGTCTATGAACGCTATCGCCGCCTGTTCCGCGACGCCGAGGGCTATATGCATGTGCGGGGCCCGGCGATCGCCCGGCAGCTGCGCATGAACCTCGGCACCATCGTCGAGCAGCCGCTGGTCAAGATCCGCATGCGCGGCGGGCCCATGCTGGGCGAGGTGGAGGAATGGTTCGTCTCCACCCTGCGCCCGGGCGACAATTTCCTGTTCGCGGGCCAGGTGCTGCGCTTCGAGGCTATGGACGGCGTGGTGGCCATGGTCCGCCCCGGCGGTGGCCCGGGTGAGCCGCGCGTGCCGGCCTATGGCGGCAGCCGGTTGCCGCTCTCGACCTATCTGGCGGCCGAGGTGCGGGAGATCATGCATGACCCGTCCCGCTGGTCCGCCCTGCCCGACCCGGTGCGCGAATGGCTGGACATGCAGCGCCTGCGCAGTGAGCTGCCGGAGCCCGATGGCCTGCTGATCGAGACCTTCCCGCGTGGCGGCCGATGGTTCCTGGTGGCCTATACCTTCGAGGGACGGCTGGCCCATCAGAGCCTGGGGATGCTGCTGACCAAGCGGATGGAGCGCCTCGGCTATGCCCCCATGGGCTATGTCAGCACGGACTATGTGCTCTCGGCCTGGAGCGCCTTCGAGCCCACGGACATGGAGACCCTGTTCAGCGAGGACATGCTGGGCGAGGATCTGGACGAGTGGATGGCCGAGAGTTCCATGCTGCGCCGGACCTTCCGCAACATCGCCATGATCGCGGGGCTGATCGACAAGAACCACCCCGGCGCCGAGAAATCCAAGCGCCAGATGACGGTCAATTCCGACCTGATCTATGACGTGCTGCGCCGGCATGAGCCGGACCATATATTGCTGCGCGCGACCCGCGCCGAAGCGGCCTCGGGCCTGACGGACATCTCGCGCATCGCCGCCCTGCTGGCGCGCGCGAAGGGGCATATCCGCCACCGGGTGCTGGATTGCGTGTCGCCGCTGGCGGTGCCGGCGCTGATCGAAGTGGGGCGCGAATGGGTGGCCGGCGGCGCCGAGGACGCGCTGCTGGCCGAGGCTGCCGCCCTGGTGGAGGAAGCCACCGGCGGTGCCGAAAGTTTCGAGGGGAATCTGAACGACGTGAACGAAGCCTTGCCGCCCGCACCCCGGGAACCCCGCCCGAGAAAGCGCCGCCCCGGGGGACGGTCATGATCGCCGCCCCCATCCATATCGTGGGCCACCGCCTGATGCTGTGCCCCAGCGGGGTATTGCTGTGGCCCGGCGAGCGGCTGATGGCGGTCGCGGACCTGCATCTGGAAAAATCCAGCCATTTCGCCGCGCGCGGCCGGCTGCTGCCGCCATACGACACGCGCGAGACGCTGAAGAAGCTCTCCTTCGTGCTGCGCCGCTATGAGCCGCGCCACCTGGTGCTGCTGGGTGACAGCTTTCATGACGCCGAAGGCCATGCGCGCCTGGCCGACGACGACCGCGCCACCCTGGCCGCCCTGCTGGCCGGGCTGCGCGTGACCTGGGTGCTGGGCAACCACGACCCCGCGCCCCCCGCCAGCCTGCCCGGCGAGGCGATGGAGGAGCTGGCGCTCGGCCCCATGCGGTTCCGCCATATCGGCGGCGGGCCGATCGCGCGCCACCGCGAAGGCGAGATCAGCGGCCACTACCACCCCAAGGCCAGCCTGGAGACGCGGGCCGGCCGGATCAGCCGCCCCTGCTTCCTGGCCGGCCCGCAGCATGTGGTGCTGCCGGCCTTCGGCGCGCTGACCGGCGGGCTGGACGTGCGCAGCCCCGCGCTGGCGCCGCTGGCGCACCGGCAGGGGCGGGTATTCCTGCTGGGTAAGGACCGGCTGCACAGCGCGCCGGTGCCGTTCGTGGTGCCGGAAAGCGCGCCGGAGCGGGAGCGGGTGGATGAAGGGTGGCCGAGTTTCCCGTAGCGCCGGGGCGCTGCCCCTCAACGGGGCGCAGGGCTCATTACTCCGCCGCCATCGCCTCCATCCCCGGCGGCACGAAGGCCCGGATCGGCGGCAGGTTGCCCGTGAAGGCCTCGACCTGCACCGTCGTCAGCTGCCCGGTGCAGCCCTGGGCCAGCCGTGACGTGCCCTTGTCCCGCGTCAGCACATTGGGGTTGCCGTGCACGCACATGGGGTTGGCCTCGCCGGGGTCGATCGGGTCGTACCAGGCGCCGGTCGGCAGTTGCACGACGCCCGCCATCACATCGGGCGTCACGCGCGCGGTGGCCAGGCACGCGCCGCGCCCGTTGAACAGGCGCACCACCTGGCCGTCCTCGATGCCGCGCGCCTCGGCATCCCGGGGGTGGATGCACATCACCTCGCGCCCGCGGCGCTTGCTGTCCTGGCTATGGCCGCCGAAATCCAGCTGCGAATGCAGGCGGGTCGCGGGCTGGTTGGCCACCAGATGCAGGGGCTCCTCGGCGCTCGGCACCTCGGTGGGCGCGAGCCAAGCGGGGTGGCCCGGGCAGTCGTCATAGCCGAAGCCCGCGATGGTCTCGGAGAAGATCTCGATCTTGCCCGAAGGGGTGGGCAGCGGCTCGCCCGCCGGGTCCGCCCGGAAAGCCGCGAGGAAGCCGCCGGTGTCCGGGGTCTGCGGCACCACCGCCTCGCCCGCCTCCCAGAACTCGTCGAAGCTGAGCACGGGCTGGCCCAGATCGGCCATGCGCTTCTCCAGCGGCGCATACAGCACGCGCAGCCAGGCGCGCACGTCTCGGCCCTCGGTGAATTCCTGTTCCTTGCCCAGGCGCCGGGCCAGCTCGGAGAAGATCCAGTAATCGTCGCGCGCCTCGCCGAAGGGCTCGGCCAGCGGCTTCATCGCGACCACCACCGGGTCCACGGCGCTGCTGCCGATATCCTCGCGCTCGGCCGTCATGGTGGCGGGCAGCACGATGTCGGCGTGGCGGGCGGTCGCGGTCCAGGCATTCTCGTGCACCACCAGCGTGTCGATGCCGCGGAAGGCGGCGCGCAGGCGGTTCAGGTCCTGGTGGTGGTGGAACGGGTTGCCGCCCGCCCAATAGACCAGCTTGATGTCCGGATAGGTGCGGTGCTGGCCGTTATACTCATAGGGCTCGCCGGGCTTCAGCAGCATGTCCGAGATACGGGCGACGGGGATGAAGTCCGCCACCGAGTTCTTGCCCTGGTTCAGCGAGGCCACGGCCGCGATGTTGGTCTCGCGCCCCGTATGGCCCAGTGCCCCCAGCGCATAGCCGTAGCCGCCGCCCGGCAGGCCGATCTGGCCCAGGATGGCGGCCAGCACGGCGCCCATCCACACCGGCTGCTCGCCATGTTCGGCGCGCTGCAGGGAATGGGCCACGGTCACCAGCACGCGCTTGCCCGGCAGCGACAGCGCCAGGGCGCGGATCTGCTCGGCCGGCACGCCGCAGATCGCGGCCGCCCAGTCGGCATCCTTGGCCTGGCCGTCAGAGACACCGAGCAGATAGGGCGCGAACTTGTCCCAGCCCACGCAGTAGCGCTCGATGAAGGCCTGGTCGTGCTTGCCGGCGGCCACCAGCGTGTGGGCGATGCCCAGCATCAGCGCGGTGTCGGTGCCCGGCGTCAGCGTCATCCACTCCGCGCGCGCTTCCTCCGGCAGGTCGCCGCGCAGGGGCGAGATCAGCACGAAGCGCGCCCCGCGTTCGGCCGCGCGCGCCATGGAGCCGCGCTCGATGTGCCGGCTGATGCCGCCCGCCGCCACCATGGAGTTCTTCAGCGCCATGCCGCCGAAGGCCAGCACCACCTCGCTGTGCTCGGCCACCGCCTTCCAGGTGATGGTGTTGCGCGAGAGCTGTTCGTAATGGCCCAGGATATGCGGCAGGATCACTGCCGAGGCACCGGCGGAATAGCTGTTCACCGACCGCACATAGCCGCCCATCACATTGTTCAGGAAGCGGTGCACCTGGCTCTGCGCATGGTGGAAACGCCCCGCGCTGGACCAGCCGTAGGACCCGCCGAAGATCGAGGCGACGCCGTGCTGCTCCTGCACCCGCGCGAGTTCCTTCGCCAGCAGGTCCAGCACCTGCGGCCAGGAGACGGCGACATACTCATCGGCGCCGCGCGTGGCGTCCGGGCCGGGGCCGCGCTCCAGCCAGCCGCGGCGTACCATCGGCTGGCCGACGCGCGCCTGGTGGCGCAGCGCCTGGGGCAGGTTCTGCAGGATGCCGTTGGGGTCCGGGTCCGACGGATGCGGGCGGACGACCAGCTCGCCGTCCTTCCAGCCCGCGCTGAACACGCCCCAATGGGAGCTATGCGTCCGCCACTCGATCCCGTCCATGCCTTCAACACCTCGTTCGCAGCCGAAGCATTACAGCAGGAAGACGTGGCAGGGCGCCAGGGGGGTGAGAAGGGCCTTCTTTTTCTGTAGAAAAAGAAGCAAAAAGACTTTTGAGAATTTGGCGCCCGTCAGTGGTTAAGACGGTCCCAACCCCTGGAGCCACACAAATTTCAAAAAGTTTTTTGGTTCTTTTTTACAAAAAAGAACGTCTCTTACTCCTCCTTAAAGCCATATTCCGGAATCCCCTGCTCCGCCCCATAATATTTATACGGCAGGAACTTCCCCGACATGCTGATCTTCACCCGGTCACCCTTGGGATGCGGCATGCGCTCGAAGTCGAAGTCGAAGTCGATGGCGGACATGATGCCGTCGCCGAATTCCTCCTCGATCAGCGCCTTCCAGGCCGGGCCGTTCACCATCACCATCTCATAGAAACGGTAGATCAGCGGGTCGGTGGGCGGCATCGGCATGCCGCGATAGGGCACCTCGTTCAGCATGGACTGTTCGGCGGCGCTGAGGCCGAACAGGGCGGCGGCCTTGGCGGCCAGCGGCTTCACCAGTTTCATCTGGCCCAGCAGCGCGCCCACGATCAGCGTATCGGACATGCCGCCGATCTCGCCGCAGATGTATTTCCAGCTCCAGCCCTTCTCGCGCTTGATGTCGAGGATCTTCTCGGTGAGTTGGGTGCGGGTCATCGCATTCTCCTGTGCTTATTCCGCCAACCGCACGATTGGCGGGTCGCGGGGGTCGTATCCCTCGGGCGGCGCCCCCGCGAGGGTGCGGGAACGCGTGACGAGGAAATCCATGATGTGGTCGCGCAGGCCGTGGTAGCCGGGCTGGTGGTGCAGCGTGGCCCGGATGCGCGGGCGCGGCAGCGTGTTCACCAGCACCTCGGCGATGCGCGCCTCGGGGCCGTTGGTCATCAGCAGGATGCGGTCCGCCAGCAGGATCGCCTCATCCACGTCATGGGTGATCATGAAGGCGGTCTGCCCGGCCTCGGTCGTCAGGCGGGAGACTTCCTCCTGCAGGGACCCGCGCGTGAGGGCATCCAGCGCGCTGAAGGGCTCGTCCATCAGCATCATCTTGGGCTGGACCGCGAGGGCACGGGCGATGCCCACCCGCTGCTTCATGCCACCCGATAGCATGGCGGGCTTGCGGTCGGCGGCGTGCTCCAGCCCCACCTTGGCCAGCACGGCGCGCGCTTCCTCCCGCAGGCGTGCCCTGCCCCAGCCGGGTTTCCGGCAGGACAGCGCGAAGCCGACATTCTGCTCGGCCGTCAGCCAGGGCATCAGCGCATGGCCCTGGAACACCACGGCGCGGTCCAGCGCGGGGCCGGTGATCTCCTGCCCATCCACCACCACCCCGCCGTCGCTGGGGCTGTCCAGCCCTGCCAGGATGTTCAGGATGGTGGTCTTGCCGCAGCCCGAATGGCCGACGAGGCAGACGAATTCGCCCCGCGCGATGCCGAACCACACATCCTGGAACACGGTAAGGCCGGGGAAGCGCCGGGCTATCCCCTCCACGCTGACATAAGGCTTCATTCCTGCCAGGCCACCCACCGCTGAACGAGGCCGAGCAGCCGGTCGAGCGCGAGGCCCACCAGCCCGATCATCAGGATCGCGATCACGATGTCCGCCAGCGACAGGTTGTTCCACTGGTTCCAGACCCAGTAGCCGATGCCCGTGCCGCCCACGAGCATCTCGGCGGCCACGATCACCAGCCAGGCGATGCCGATGGAAATTCGCATGCCGGTCAAGATGGTGGGGGCGGCGGCGGGCAGGATGACGCGGAAGGCGGTGCGCCAGGTCCCGGCCTCCAGCGTGCGGGCCACGTTCAGCCATTCGCGGCGGACATTGGCGACACCGAAGGCCGTGTTCATCAGCATGGGCCAGATGGAGCAGATGAAGATCACGAAGATGGCGCTGATCGAACTGTCCTGGATGGTGAACAGCGCGAGCGGCATCCAGGCGAGCGGCGAGACCGGCCGCAGCACCTGGATGAAGGGATTCAGCGCCGCGTTCAACAGCGGCGACATGCCGATGACGAAGCCCAGCGGAATGGCGACGACCGCCGCGATCAGAAAGCCCAGCAGCACCCGCCCCAGCGACCACGCCACCTGGATGCCGATGCCCTGGTCATTGGGGCCGCGCACATAGAAGGGGTCGCGCAGCAGTTCCCACAATCGCACCGCGATCTGGCTGGGCGCCGGCATCGGGGTGCGGCCGCCCTGCTGGGCGGCCTGGCCCAGCAGGGCCGCGTATTCGGGGTCGATGGCCGCCCCGCCGCCCGCGGCACCCGCCTTCAGCGCCAGTTCCCAGGCGCCGAGGAACACGGCGAGGATAGCCAGAGAGAGCAGCGCCGCCTTCCAGGCGGGAACGGCCTGCATCAACGGCGGATGGCGAAGGAGTTGAGGTAGGCGCCGGCCGCCGCCGGGTCGAACTCGCGGCCGAAGATCGTCTCCTTACGAAGCGGGCTGGCCGGCACCGGCAGCCCCATGCCCTGCATCACGCGCCCGGCATCCAGCGCCAGGAACACCTGGCCCGAGACGGCGGTGTAGTCCACATCGCGCTGCAGATGCCCCCAGCGGCGCATCTGGGTCAGGATCCAGATCGCCATGGAATGCCAGGGATAGGGGTCGAAGCCGATGCGGTCGGGCACGCGGCGCACCTGGCCCAGCCCATCGGCAAAGGTGCCGGTCAGCACCTGGGTCACCACCGTCTCGGGCTGGTTCAGGTAGTTCGGGCCAGAGATGGCGGCCGCCACCTCGCGCCGGTTCTCTGCCTTGTCGGCATGGGCTGTGGCCTCCACGATCGCGCGCATCAGCGCGGCGAAGGTGTTGGGCATCTCGCGCGGCATGCCGGCGGGCACCGCGAAGGCGCAGCAGGGATGGCCCTGCCAGAAATCCTTGGTCAGCACATGGATGAAGCCCAGCCCATCGAACACCGCGCGCTGGTTGAAGGGGTCGGGCCCCAGGAAGCCGTCGATGTTGTCCGCGCGCAGGTTGGCCACCATCTCCGGCGGCGGCACGGAGCGGATCTGCACGTCCCGATCCGGGTCGATGCCGTGCTCGGCCAGATAGGCGCGCAGCAGGTAGTTGTGCATGGAAAAGTCGAACGGCACGGCGAAGCGGAAGCCCTTCCAGTCCTTCGGATCGCGCTTCTCGCGGTGCTTGTTCGCCAGCGTGATGGCCTGGCCGTTGATGTTCTCGATGGCCGCCACCGCCCAGGGCTGCGGTGCCGCCACCCCCACGCCCAGCGACATCGCTACCGGCATCGGGCTCAGCATATGGGCCGCATCATATTCGCGGGCGATGGCGCGGTCCCGGATCACCGCCCAGCCGGCGGTGCGGATCACCTCCACGTTCAGCCCGTGCTTGCGGTAGAAGCCCATCGGGTCCGCCATGATGATGGGCGTCGCGCAGGTGATGGGGATGAAGCCGATCTTCAGCGCGGACTTCTCCAGCGGGCCGGGCGCCTGGGCCAGCGCCTCACGCGCGATGCCCAAAGGCAGGACATCGGCGATGGCGGCCATGACGGTGCCGAGGCCGAAGGCCGCGATCAGGGAGCGGCGGGTGGCGGCATCCGGAAACACCGCCCGCAGCACCGTCTCCTCCACCAGCCTGCCTTCGGCGCCGGTGCCGTCGCCGGGCGCCTCGGTGCAGGCGAAGCCCGCATGCGGCCGGCCGCAACCGCAGGAAGGCAGGGGGAAACGGGCCATCGGGCGGGAACCTCCTTGAGAGGCGGGAAGCTTGGCGCAGCCGGGCAGGCCCGAAGGATGAAATCGAAGGCAGTTGCGGTGCGTCCACGCCGGCCCTGCCGCCCGGTCGGGCAGATAGCGTTGTTTTTGCCTATCCTCGCGACATCGCGACAGAACGGGCCCCGCCCGCCCCAGCGCCGCCGGCGGCCATCGCGCGGCTTGGCGCTCCGGCCCGGCCGGGCTATGCCCGCCGCATGCTCAAATTCATCCGCTATGCCTGTCTGGTCCTGATCGTCGCGATCGGCGGCGTGTGGGCGCATGCCTGGTTCACCCGCGCCCCAGGCCAGGATGTGGGCGAGGCCTTCGCGCAGCGCCTGGCCTCCATCTTCGGCCAGTCCATGCCGGTGCCCAATGTGGGCGGCGGGGTTCAGCTGCCCTCCGGCGTCTCCCTCGGCGGCCCCTTCAGCCTGACCCGCCAGGACGGCCAGGCGGTGACCGAGCGCGACTATGCCGGCAAGTGGATGCTGCTGTATTTCGGCTACACCTATTGCCCCGATGTCTGCCCGACGGAGCTCGGCCGCATCGCCGATGTGCTGGACGCCATGGGCCCGGCCGGTGAGCAGGTGACGCCGATGATGATCACGATCGACCCGGACCGCGACACCCAGGCGGTGATGGCCGACTATGTCAGCCGCTTCCATCCGCGCATGCAGGGGCTGACCGGCACGAGCGAGCAGGTGGCCGAGGCCGCGCGCCGCTTCCGCGTGTTCTACCAGAAGGTCCAGCCGCGGGAGATGAACGAGTATCTGATGGACCATTCCAGCTTCATTTATCTGGTGGGTCCGGATGGTCGGGTGCGGACGCTCTACCGCCCTGAGACAAGTGTTGACGACATGGCGCGCAGCGTTGCGATGCAAATGCGAAGCAACGCGAGCCGCTGATCTCACAATTTCGTGATCACCGGCCGTTATGACCCCGGGGCAGTTGCATGCCGCTTCCTAACACCGCATGCGATGTGTCAATTTTCTGCACGGATCGAGATTTTTTCCAATGGACAGCGACGACAGACTGACTGAGACGGCCGAAGCCGCCGACGCCTCCAAGGCGCCGCAGCTTCGATACAGCCGCCGCCTGTCCGACAAGGTGTTGATTGCGTTCCACCAGGCCTGCGACCAGGGCGATTTCGAGGTGGCCGAGCAGTTGCTGCGCATTCTGGAAATGATGCTGATGCGCCGCCCGAGCCATCCGGATGCCAACCGCCGGCGCAACATGGAAAGCCTGGTCGCCGCGCATGAGCGGCTGTGGCACCTGCGCCACCCGAACGACTGAGGCGCCCCTCGCGGGCGGGCCTCAGCTGGGCCGCCGCCCGCCCTCGCCGTGCATTCCCATCTTGACCAGCGCCAGAAGCATCGCCGCCCGCTCGGGCAGGCTCCCGGCCTCCAGCAGCGCCTGCTTCTCCGCGACCTCGAAGGGGCACAGCATGCCCAGGGTGGTGACCAGCACCGCCTCGGGCATGCGGGCGATCGCGTCCCAGTTCACCTCCATCTCGCGCGCCAGGAAATAGGGGCGCAGCACCGCCTCCAGCTCTCCGGGGCGCAGCGTGGCCTCGGCGGGCAGCGGCGCCAGGTCCTGGGTGAACGCCGAGAAATCGACCCGCATGCGCCGATAGCCCCGGCGGGGCGGCGCTTCCTCCCGCGTGCGGAACCGCGCGAGGCCGGTCAGGGTAATGAGCATCCGCCCGTCATCCGTCTCCGCGAAGGAGCAGACGCGCCCGAGGCAGCCGACGGCATAGGTGCCGCCCGCCGCATCGGGCTGGATCATGCCGAACATCCGCCCCGCCGCCAGCGCATCCTCGACCATCGCCAGATAGCGCGGCTCGAAGATGTTCAGCGGCAGGCGGCCATGCGGCAGCAGCAACGCCCCCGGCAGCGGGAAGACCGCGATGGTATCCGGCAGTTCCTCGGCACGCGGGGGCGGAAAGGGCACTACTTGAACAGGATCGCCGACAGCGCGCGGCGGCCCTTGACGCTGGCCGGGTCCATGAAGCCCCAGGCCTCGAAGAACTTCAGCAGCTGCTTGCGGGCGGCTTCCTCGTTCCAGACGCGGTCGCGGCGGATGGCTTCCAGCAGCTGCTCGGCCGCGTCCTCGCGCCGGTCGGCGGCATTCAGCGCCACGGCCAGGTCGATGCGCGCCGCGTGGTCGTCGGGGTCGGCCGCGAGGCGCGCCTCGAACTCACCGAACTTGGACTGCGCCTCGCGGCCCGCGGCCGCCAGCTCGATCTGGGAACGGATGGCCGTGAGGTCGGCATGGGCCGCGATCTTCTCGGGCGCGCCGTCGAGCACGGCCAGCGCCTGTTCCTCCTGGTCCAGCGCCAGCATGCAGCGCGCGAGCCCGGCATAGGCCTTGGGGTTCTCGGGCTCCTGCTCGATGAGGGCGGCGAAGATCTCGGCGGCGGTCTGGACGTCGCCTTCCTCCAGCGCGGTCTCGGCCTCGGCCAGCAGGTCGGCGCCGGGCATCTGCCCGCCGGCCATCTTCAGCAGCGCCTCGACGAAGCGGCGCAGCTCGCTCTCGGGCAGGGCGCCCTGGAAGATGTCGGCGATCTGGCCCTGCCAGAAGGCGGCGACGGTGGGGACGGACTGCAGCGGCAGGCCCATCTGGACCAGCTGCTGCACCAGCTGGCGGTTCTGGTCGATGTCGATCTTGACCAGCCGCACACGGCCGCCGGCGGAACGCACCACCTTCTCCAGCGCGGGGGTCAGGGTCTTGCAGGGGCCGCACCAGGTCGCCCAGAAATCAACCAGGATGGGAACCTCGCGAGAGGCCTGCACCACATCCTGCATGAAGGTCTTCTGGTCACCGTCCATCACGGGATCGGGCCCGGCGGGCGGCTGCATGTCGGAAATCACTTGCATCGGTTCTGTCCCTGGCGTGAGCGGCAGATGTGTCCGGCACAGGGATAAGGCAAGATGCCCGCCGCCGCCACGCCCCGGGGCGGGAATGCGTGCGGGACGTAACGATCCTGCAAAACCCTTGCGTGCCCACACGGGCACGTCCTATCGCTCTGGTTGTATCGCCAGCCGGAGGAATCCGCGATAGCGCGCGTGAACAACCCAGGCGAGCATGGGCCGGCCCATGTGCTGACCATCCTCGGCACCAGGCCCGAGGCCATCAAGATGCTGCCGCTGGCGGGGGCGCTGAAGCAGGCCGGGTTCCGCCACAGCCTGTGCACCACGGGCCAGCACCGCGACATGCTGGCCCAGGTCTTCGCCGCCTTCGGCGCGGCGCCCGACCGGGACCTGGCGCTGATGCGGCCGGGCCAGGCGCCGGTGGCGCTGCTCTCCTCCATTCTCGCGGCCCTGCCCCCGGTGCTGGAGGAACTGCGCCCCGACCTGATGCTGGTGCATGGGGACACCACGACGGCGCTGGGCGCGGCGCTCGCGGCCTTTCACGCCGGCATCCCGGTCGGCCATGTGGAGGCCGGTCTGCGCAGCCATGACCTGACCCGCCCCTTCCCGGAGGAAGCCAATCGCGTGGCGGTGGATGCCATCGCGGCCCTGCGCTTCGCCCCCACCGCGGAGGCCGCGGCCAACCTCGCCCGGGAATACGGGGCGGGGCGCGTGATCGTGACGGGCAACACCGCGATCGACGCGCTGCTCGCGATGGCCGGCAGCCTGCCGCAGCCGCCCGCGCCCGCCCTGCCCCGCATCCTGGTCACGGCCCATCGCCGGGAAAGCTTCGGCGAGGGCTTCCGCCGCATTGCGGAGGGGCTGCGCCGGGTCGCCGCGCGCGGCGATGTGGAACTGCTCTATCCGGTGCATCCCAACCCCGCGGTGCGGGGCGCGGTGCATGAGGCGCTCTCCGGCCGGCCGGGCATTACCTTGACGGACCCGCTGGACTATCCGGCCATGATCCAGGCCATGCGCGCCTGCCGCTTCGTCATCACCGATTCCGGCGGGTTGCAGGAGGAAGCGCCCGCCCTGGGCAAGCCCGTGCTGGTGCTGCGCGAGGTGACCGAGCGCCCGGAGGCGGTGGCGACCGGGGTGGTGCGCGTGATCGGCACCGACCCCGCGCGCATCGAGGCCGAGGCCGCCCTGCTGATGGACCCCGGCGAATACGCCGCCCGCGCCCGGCCGGTGTTTCCCTATGGCGACGGCCGGGCCTCGGCCCGGATCGTGGCGGCCATCCGGGAATTCCTGGGATGAGCGAGGTCTGCGTCACGGGGCTCGGCTATGTGGGGCTGCCTTCGGCGGCGCTGCTGGCGGCGCGCGGGCACCGGGTGTGGGGGTGCGACACCAGCGCGGCCGTGGTGGCGGCCGTGAACGGCGCCTGCCCGCATTTCCAGGAACCTGACCTGGCCATGCTGCTGCAGGCCGCGGTGCAGACCGGCAGGCTCTCGGCGGGCCCGTCGCCTGTCGCCGCCGACTATCACCTGATCGCGGTGCCGACGCCCTTCACTGCGGATCGCCGGCCCGACCTGTCCTTCCTGCATGCGGCCGGCGACGCCATCGCGCCTCTGCTGCGCCCGGGTGACTGCGTGATCGTCGAGAGCACCTGCCCGGTCGGCGCGACCGAGGGGCTGGCGGCCCGGCTGGCCCTGGCCCGACCCGATCTGCGCCTGCCCGCGCTGGGGCGCCCCGGCGACATCCACATCGCCCATTGCCCGGAACGCGTGCTGCCCGGCCAGGCGCTGAAGGAACTGATCGCCAACGACCGCATCATCGGCGGCATGACGCCCGGCTGCGCCGCCCGTGCCCGTGCCTTGTATGAGAGCTTCGCGACCGGCGCCTGCCTGGTCACGGACTGCCGCACGGCGGAATTCGCGAAGCTGTCGGAAAACGCCTATCGCGACGCCAACATCGCCTTCGCCAATGAGCTGGCCGGCATCGCGGAGGCGGTGGGCGTCGATATCTGGCAGGCCATCGCCCTGGCCAACCGGCATCCGCGCGTGGGCATCCTGCGCCCCGGCCCCGGGGTGGGCGGGCATTGCATCGCGGTGGACCCCTGGTTCCTGGTGGATGCGGCGCCTGATGCCGCGCCGCTGATCCGCACGGCGCGCGCCGTGAACGATGCCCGCCCGCGCGATGTCGCGGCCCGGCTGCGCGCCATGGCAGCCCGGCTGAAGGCGCCGCGCCTGGCCATCCTTGGCCTGTCCTACAAGCCGGATATCGAGGATCTGCGGGAAAGTCCGGCCCTGGCCATCGCGGTTGAGATGGCGGGCGAGACGGGCCTGGAACTGATGGTGGTGGAACCGCATCTGGCCGCCCTGCCCGCCTCCCTCGCCGGCCGCGCCCGGCAGGTCACGCTGGCCGAG
Source organism: Rhodovarius crocodyli (assembly GCF_004005855.1). Taxonomy (GTDB): domain Bacteria; phylum Pseudomonadota; class Alphaproteobacteria; order Acetobacterales; family Acetobacteraceae; genus Rhodovarius; species Rhodovarius crocodyli. The sequence goes on along the minus strand of NZ_SACL01000002.1, from coordinate 365,862 downwards.
GCGCTGGAGGAGGCCGACATCATCGCCATACTGGTCGCCCATCGCGCCTTCCACGGCCTCAGGCCCGAGGGAAAGATGGTGCTGGACACGGTTGGCCTGCTGGCCTGAACGCGCCATGCTGCCCGCATGCTGAAGCTGCTCGGGCGCAAGAACGCCTTCAATGTCCGCAAGGTGCTGTGGCTGCTGGATGAGCTGGGGCTCGACTTCCAGCAGGAGGATTGGGGCCGCTTTCACCGCGACACCCAGGTGCCGGAGTTCCTGGCGATCAACCCGCTGGGCAAGGTGCCGGTCCTGCTGGACGGTGCCGCGGTGATCCGCGAATCCCATGTGATCCTGCGCTACCTCGCCTCCCGCCAGCAGGCCTGGGCGCTGTACCCGCAGGACCTGGTGGCGCGGGCGGGTGTCGAGGCCTGGATGGATTGGGTGGCCTATGAAATGACCGGCCCCATGCAGGGCGCCTATCTGGGCGGCGAGCAGGGGCTGGAGCCCTGGTGCCAGCCGCATATCGCGGGCCCGGCGCGCGAGGGCTACAAGGCGCGCATGGTCATTCTGGACCAGGCGCTGACCTCGCCTTTCCTGGCGGGCGACGCCTTCACCCTGGCCGATATCCCGGCGGGCTTCATCGTGCATCGCTGGTTCAGCATGCGGAACATCCCCGACAGGCCCGAACTGCCGGCGCTGTCGGCCTATTATGAGCGCCTCTCCGCGCGCCCGGCCTTCATGCGGCACATCCGCAACGGCCTGCCATGATGGCCGCCGAGCCGCCCGTCATCGTCTTCGATGCGATGTGCGTGTTGTGCTCGGCCAATGCGCAATTCGTGCTGCGGCATGACAAGGCGGGCGTGTTCAGGCTTGCTTCCATGCAGGGAGAAGCCGGGCAGGCGCTGTACCGGCGCTTCGGCATCGACCCCGCGGACCCTGACACCATGATCGTGGTGCGCGACGGAATGGCGCTGCGGGACAGTGACGCGGTGCTGGCGATCTGGGGCGGGCTGGGCTGGCCCTGGCGCGCGGCGACGGCGCTGGGTTTCGTGCCGAAGCGGCTGCGCGATGCCGTCTACCGGCTGGTCGCGCGGAACCGCTACCGGTTGTTCGGCAAGCGGGAAAGCTGCTGGCTGCCTAGCGCCGAGCAGAGATCCCGGGTGCTGCGATAAGGCGCGGCAGGGCACCCGCCTCGCCCCGCTGGGCCGGAACCTTGCGCAGCTTGCGCCCTGCCATTTCCTGCGCGGTTCCCGGTGCGATGGGCAGGGCGATCGGCTTGCCGCCGCCCGTGCGCAGCGCGATTTCCGCCTGAAGGCGCAGGATGCGGTTTTCGTGGTCCGGGCAGCGGTTGGGCGCGTCGGGCGCCACGGATCGGAGGCGATCAAGTTCCCCCCGCATCAGAATCACTTCCGCCGCCTCCAGGTTCACGCTCATGCCGCCTTCGTCCTTGTTCATTACAGTCGATGAATGAGATCGAGCGTATAACGTCCCGGTTACAGGTCGGTTTCCTTGGCATACTTTTTTTCAGGAAGGGCTGGTGCCGGGTGAGGGGATCGAACCCCCGACCTTCGGTTTACAAAACCGCTGCACTACCGCTGTGCTAACCCGGCCCGGGCCCGGTTCTACGGTGCCCGGGCGCGCCCCTCAAGGGGGAGGATGGTTCCGCCGCCACCCACCCTGGGCTAGCCTGCGCCCCATGCTCACCGGCAAGCGCATCCTCCTCATCGTCTCGGGCAGCGTGGCTGCCTTCAAGACACTCGCCTTCATCCGCCTGGCCCGCGCCGAGGGCGCCTCGGTCATGGCCATCCTGACCGAAGGCGGCGCACGCTTCGTCACCCGGGAATCGCTCGCGGCGCTGACGGGCCAGCCGGTGCACCAGGATCTGTGGGCGGCCGAGGAAAGCATCGGCCATATCAAGCTCGCGCGCTGGGCCGACCTGGTGGTGGTGGCGCCCGCCAGCGCCAACATGCTGGCGCTGATGGCCAACGGGCTGGCGCCGGATCTCGCCTCCACCGTGCTGCTGGCCACCCGCGCGCCCGTGCTGGCGGCGCCCGCCATGAACCCCGCCATGTGGGAACACCCGGCCACCCGCGCCAATGTGGCCAAGCTGCAGGCGCGCGGCGTGCGCTTCGCCGGCCCCGCCAGCGGCGCCATGGCGGAGCCCGAATCCGGTCCCGGCCGCTTCGTGGAACCCGATGAGCTGCTGGACATGGTGCGAGACAGCTTCGGCCCGCAGCCTCTCGCGGGGCGGCACATCATCGTCACCTCCGGGCCCACGCAGGAGCCGATCGACCCGGTGCGCTACATCTCCAACCGTTCCAGCGGCAAGCAGGGCCATGCCATCGCGGGCGCGCTGGCGGCGCTCGGCGCGCGGGTGACACTGGTCTCGGGGCCCGTGGTCCAGCCTGACCCGCCGGGCGTGGAGGTCGTGCGCATCGAGAGCGCGCGCGACATGCTGGCCGCCTGCGAGGCCGCCCTGCCCGCCGATGCCGCCGTCTGCGCCGCCGCCGTCGCGGACTGGCGCGTCGCGCGCGAGGCCGACCAGAAGCTGAAGAAGGAACCGGGTGCCGACGCGCCGACCCTGTCGATGACGCTGAACCCCGACATCCTGGCCACGCTGTCGACCCACGCGCAGCGCCCCGCCCTGGTCGTGGGCTTCGCGGCCGAGACGGAGCATGTGATCGAGCACGCCAAGTCCAAGCTGGCCCGCAAGGGCTGCGACTGGATCCTGGCCAATGATGTCTCAGTAGGTGTGTTCGGGGCTGAGGAGAACACCATTCATCTTGTCACGAAGCAGGGGGTGGAGGATTGGCCCCGCCTGCCCAAATCTGACGTGGCCGCGCGACTCGCGGCCCGTATCGCAGAGGCCTTTGCATGAAGATCCTGGTCCAGCGCCTTCCCCACGCCGAAGGCCTGCCCCTGCCCAGCTACGCCACCGGGGGCGCCGCCGCCATGGACCTGCTGGCGGCCGTGGCCGCCCCCGTCACCATCGCGCCCGGCGCGCGGGCCTTGCTGCCCACGGGCCTGTGCGTGGCGCTGCCCGCCGGGCATGAGTGGCAGATCCGCCCCCGCTCCGGCCTGGCGCTCAAGCACGGCATCGCGCTGGTGAATTCCCCCGGCACGATCGACGAGGATTACCGCGGCGAGGTCGGCATCATCCTGCTCAACACCGGCGCCGAGCCCTTCGTGGTGGAGCGCGGCATGCGGCTGGCGCAGGCCGTGCTGGCCCCGGTCACGCGCGGGCATTTCGAGGAGGTGGCGGAACTGCCCTCCTCCACGCGCGGCGCGGGCGGCTTCGGCAGCACGGGCACCCGGCCGTGAACCTGGATTTCTCCGAGGCCGAGATCCACCGCTATTCCCGCCACATCCTGCTGCAGCAGGTGGGCGCGGTGGGCCAGGCGCGGCTGCGCGAGGCGCGGGTGCTGATCGTGGGCGCGGGTGGGCTGGGCTCACCGCTCGCCATGTATCTGGCGGCCGCCGGCGTCGGCACGCTGGGGCTGATCGACCACGACACGCTGGAACTGTCGAACCTGCAGCGCCAGATCGCCCACACCACGGAGCGCCTGGGCCGCAACAAGGCCGACAGCGCGGCCGAGGCCCTGCACCAGCTGAACCCCGAGGTGAAGGTGGAGGTGCATCAGCGCCGGATGGATGCCGCCACCGCGCGCGAACTCATTCCGCAATACGACATCATCTGCGACGGCACCGACAATTTCCCCACCCGCTTCCTGCTGGGCGATGCGTGCCATCTGCTGGGCCGCCCGCTGGTCTCGGCCGCCGTGCTGCGTTTCGAGGGGCAGCTCTCGGTCTTCCGCAGCCATGAGGGCCAGGGCTTTCCCTGCCAGCGCTGCCTGCACCCGGAACCGCCGCCGGACGGGCTGGTGCCCAGCTGCTCCGAGGCCGGGGTGCTGGGTGCGGTCACCGGCGTGATGGGCACGCTGCAGGCGACCGAGGTGCTGAAGCTGATCCTGGGCATCGGTGAAACCCTGACCGGCCGCCTGCTGCTATGGGATGCGCTGGATGCGCGCATGCGCACCATCAGGCTGAAGCGCGACCTGGCATGCGCCCTGTGCGGTGAGACGCCGACCATCACGGACATCACATGAGTGCCTTGGGCATCATCCTGATCTCGGGCGGGCATGAGCGCGCGCATTACGCGTTGATGGTGGCCACCGCGGCGGCCGCCATCGGCCGGGACGTGACGATCTTCGCGACGAATGCCGGAACCCGTGCCCTGCTGGCGGAACGCCCGCTGGAGGCGGACCCGCGCGAGGCGGAGGTTGCCTCGGCCGGGGTGGCGCCGCTGAGCGCGCTGCGCGAAGCGGCGCAGGAGCTGGGCGTGGGCCTGCTGGTCTGCGACGCCGGGCTGGCGATGGAGGGGCTGCGCGGCGCTGCCCTGCTGCCCGGCGTGGAGGTCTCGGGGCTGGTGGGCTTCCTGTCGCGCATCGGCGCCGGAGCCCAGATGCTGACCCTTTAGCGCGAGCCCCGCATGTAGCGGCGCTCGGGGCGGTAGTTGAGCCAGTTCCGAAGCAGGGTGAGCAGGCGCATGGCGAACCTCGTTTGACGGTCGCCATCCTGGCTGTGGGTCTGGGCGCGGTTTGGGCGCCTCCGTGGCATTATTGGGGCAGAGGGTAAAGATTCAATGACGAAACTGATTGATATCGGAAGCGCCCCAGAGGGTTAATTCTTCTTTTTCTGAAGAAAAAAAAGCAAAAAGACTTTGTGATTTTTTGGGAAAACCCTAATAGACAGGCGCATCTCAGAAACAATCAAAAAGTTTTTTGGTTCTTTTTTTCCAAAAAAGAACATAATTACTTACTCAGTTCGGCCGCCTTCACCTGCAACGCCAGGAACTTCGAATAAATCCGGCACTGCGCCAGGCTGCCTGCCGTGAACCACAGCCCCGGCTGGCCTGTCGGGCGCCACATGTTCCGCAACTCCCCGCCATCGTCGAAGCCCCAGACCGGCCCGATCCGGTCGGCCACCGCGTCACCCAGGGCGCGGCGCACCACCTCCTGCTGGTTGCGATAGCCGGTGGCCAGGACCAGCAGCTCCGCCGGCACTTCCCGTCCGTCCTTCATCAGCACACCGGTCGCGGTGAAACGCTCGATGTCCTGGAAATGCACCAGCCCGATGCTGCCGTCGGCCACGAGGTCTGAGCAGCCGACATTGAAGTAATATCCCCCGCCCCGGCGCAGATACATCATCTGGAAGCCGGTATCGTCCTCGCCGCCTGTCAGCTTGAAGCCACGATCGGCCAGCCCCTTCAGCAGCGGCGCATCCTCGATGGCCGCATGGGCGGTCGCGATCTGGTACGCCTTGATCAGCACGGGATAGGGCATGGCGGTGGCCAGCAGGTCGCAGTCCTCGATGGGAATGCCCTCGGCATAGATGGAATAAACGGCCTGGGCCTGGCGGATGCCCACGATATGGGTGGGGCTGCGCTGGATCATCGAGACATCGGCGCCGCTGGCGTGCAGGTCCTGCGCCACGTCATGCGCGCTGTTGCCGGTGCCCAGCACGAGCGCCGGCCTACCCTTCCAGGCGGAGCCCTCGGTATAGGCACCTGAGTGCATCACCGTGCCCTGGAAATCCTCCAGCCCCGGCAGGTTCGGCATGATGGGAATGCCGCTGACGCCGGTGGCGAAGACCAGGTGGCGCGGGCGCATCACGCGCTCGGTGCCGTCCTCGCGCCGCAGGGTCACGGTCCAGTGGCCGGCGGCATCGTCATAGCTGCCGGCGGTCAGGCTGGTGCCGGTCCAGGCATTCAGCTCCAGCGCCTCGACATAATGCTCGAACCAGTTGGCCAGCATGTCCTTCGGGATGAAGACCGGCCAGGTCGGCGGGAAGGGCATGTAGGGCATGTGGTTCACATGCACCTCGTTATGCAGCGTCAGCGAGTGGTAGCGCTTGCGCCAGTTGTCGCCGATGCGCGCCTGCCGGTCGATGATCAGCGTGTCGAGGCCGAGCTGGGACAGCCGCGCCGCGATGGCCAACCCCGCCTGCCCCGCCCCCACCACGATCACGGTGGGGTCATGGTCGGCATAGGCACGGGCCCGGTTACGCCGGTCCAGCCAGTTCTCGGCGCCGAACTTGCGGGAGAAATCCTCGCCGGTCGGCCGGCGCATGCCGGTGGTTTCCTCATGCCCGTGCAGGCTGTCCAGGCTGGTGGCCAGCATCCAGCAGCGCAGCTCGCCCGGCGCATCGGGGTCCGGCAGCAGGCGCAGCACGGCGTTGGCATGGCCGGCCGCCGTCTCGAAGGTGGCGAAGGCCTCCACCACCTCCTGCCCGGCGCGGCGCACATGGCGGGGCGGCGTTCGGCCGGCAGCCAGCCGGAACCCGTGCGGGCGGGTGGCAGGCAGGGCCTGCCCCAGCACGCGCGCTATCTCCTGCGGGCCGGAGGTGGTGCGGATGTCCCAGCCGAAGGCCAGGATGTCGCGCCAATGCCCGTCGGGCAGGAACAGTGCGGCGGCCGCCGTGGAATCCCCCATCGCCAGTGCATGGCCGAAGGCACCGAGCCAGGCGGTGACCGCCTCGGGCAAGGGTCGGCTCATTTCGGCATGGGGCATCGGGCGTCTCCGGTTCTTGTTCCGGGCATCTTTCCCCAGCTCCGGCGGAAGCAGAAGGGGGGTGGTCGCCTCCCATTCCTTGACATGCATCAACGTGAACTTTTGGAAATGTATCTAGGCTTCCCCGCATACCCCGAGAGGGGATCAACCATGACCGGGATCGTTATCGCCATGCGTGCCAAGGATGTGATGTCCAGCAACCTGACCGTCGTGCCGCCGGAAATGCCGGTGGCCGAGATCGCCCGCCTGCTGGCCGGGCGCGGCATTTCCGCCGTGCCGGTGGTGGGTGCGGAGGGGGAGCTGCTGGGCGTGGTGACGGAGGGCGACCTGATCCGTCGCCTGGCCGATGCACCGCGCGGCCCCTTCAACTGGTTCCTGGACCTGTTCCGGACCGCCACCCCCACCCTGCAGCGCTTCGTGAAGGCCCGCGGCAAGACCGCGCGGGATGTGATGACCGCTGAGCTGGTGACGGCCGAGGAGACCACCGGCCTGGACGGGATCGCGCAGCTGATGGAGGAGCGCCGGATCCGCCGCGTGCCGGTGCTGCGCCAGGGCAGGCTGGTGGGCATCGTCTCCCGCGCGGATCTGCTGCGGGCGGTGCTGCAGCAGCCGGCGGAGCGTGTCGCCTCGGGCGAGGCCACGCTGCTGCAGGCCGTGGTGCAGGCCCTGCGCAGCCAGCCCTGGACCGACACCTTCTGGGTCTATCCCAGCGTGGAGGGCAGCGAGGTCACGCTCTACGGCTATGCGCGCTCGGACGACATGCGCAAGGCGCTGGTCGTGCTGATGCGCGATGTGCCGGGCGTGACCAGGGTGCAGGACAGCATGAAGGACATGCCGCTGCTCATGCGCGCCTCGTTCTAGGCGCCGCGCAAAAAAGAACGGCTCCGGGAGGTCGCCCCCGGAGCCATGGGCCGGATCAGTCCAGCGTGGCGCCGGATTCGGCCACGATGCGCTGCCACAGCTGCTCCTGCTCACGCATATAGTCACCGAAGGCCGCCGGGGTCTCGTCCCACACGGGCTTGAAGCCCAGCGGCTCCAGCTTCGCGCGGTAGTCGGGGGTGCGGACCACCTGCAGCACGGCGTCGTGCAGGCGCTGGATGCGCGCGGCCGGCACGCCCGAGGGGGCGGTCACGGCGTACCAGCTCTGCATGTCGATGTTGGCGCTGGGCAGCAGTTCGCGCATGCCGGGCACATTCTCCAGGCCCGGCACATAGTCCACGCGGTCCGCGCTGCCGACGGCGAGCGCGCGGAAGCGGCCCTCGCGCACATGCGGCATCAGGGCCGGCATCACGTCGAACATCATGTCGATGGAGTTGGCCAGCAGGTCCGTGATGGCAGGGCCGCCGCCACGATAGGGCACATGGGTGATGTCCACGCCCGCCGCGCGCGCCACGGCGCTGATCGTCAGGTGGCTGACCGTGCCGGTGCCCGAGGAACCCATCGTGACCTTGCCCGGGTTCTGGCGGGCATACTCGATCAGCTCCTGGAAGGTGCGCCAGGGCTTCTGGCTGTTGACCACCAGCAGCACCGTGCCCGTCGCCACCCGGCTGACCGGCGCGAAGTCGCGGATCGGGTCATAGCTCATGGAGCGGCGGTACAGGAACTTGTTGGCCGCGAACATGGTCACCGTGCCCAGCAGCAGGGTGTGCCCGTCCTTTTCGGCCTTGGCGACGGCATCGCCGCCCAGGTTGCCGCCGGCGCCGCCGCGGTTATCCACCGTGACGGTCTGGCCCAGGATCGAGGGCAGGCGCTCGGCCAGAACGCGGCCGGTGATGTCCACCGCGCCGCCGGGCGCGAAGGGAACCACCAGGCGGATGGGCCGGCTGGGGAAGGCATCGCCAGGGTTTCCCCCTTGGGCCATGGCGCGGTCGGCCGACAGGCCCGCCGCGGCGACCGAGGCGGTGCCGAGAAGAAGGTTACGACGCTGCATTGTTGTCTCCGCTGTCAGCGACCGGCCCCATTGCAGGGTGCCGATGTTGGGGGCGCAGTAACCCCGCCGGCCACGAAGGGCAAGCGCCAAGCGCCGCAAAATTGTGCAGAGCAGCATAGCCTGCCCTGGCCTTGCCCGCGATTTGTGCTAGCTCAACCCCATGCCGAGCTTCGACACCGACCTCCTCACCATCGACGGCCAGAAGCAGCGCCTGTCCGATTACGCCGGCCGCGCGCTGCTGGTGGTGAATCTGGCCAGCCGCTGCGGCTTCACCCCGCAATATGAGGGGCTTGAGGCGCTGTACCGCCGCTATGCCCCGCGCGGCTTCGTGGTGCTGGGCTTCCCCTGCAACCAGTTCGGCGCGCAGGAACCGGGCGATGCGGCCGAGATCAGGAGCTTCTGCTCCTCCCGCTATGACGTCACCTTTCCCGTCTTCGCCAAGACCGAGGTGAACGGGCCGGGCGCGCACCCGCTCTACCGGCACCTGACCGAGGAAGCGCGCGGCATCTTCGGCACGCGCAAGGTGAAGTGGAACTTCACCAAGTTCCTGATCGCGCCGGACGGGCGGGTGGTGAAGCGCTATGCGCCCTCCGCCAAGCCGGAGTCCCTGGCGGGGGCGATCGAGGCGCTGCTGCCCGGCAGTTAGCCGCAGCAGCCGCTGCGCGGCGCGCAACAGGCGGTGGCGGCGGCCCTCTCCCTGGCCGCCTGCTCACCGCGATGGCGCGGCTTGCAGATGGCCGCGCGGGGCGTGAGGCGCAGCACGACGCGGCCGGGCTCGATCGCCAGCGCCTCGGGCTCCATCACCTGCATCGCCTCGCCCGGGCGGCCGAGCTCGAAGGTGACGCGCGCCTCGCGGTCCAGCGCCACCTTCTCCCCCACCCTGGCCAGGATGGCGAGGAACTTCGACACCGGCATGTAGTCGGGGGTGGTGTCGTTGGCGGGCAGGTCCTCCAGCTGAAGCACCGTCTCATGCCAGCTGTCCGGGTTGCCGCCGCAGTCCAGCGTGACGAAGGAACCCGCCTTCACCTCCGTGACGTGAAAGCCGGGCCGGATGGTGCGGTCCGCATAGGTGACGACCAGCGCGCGGTCGCCGTGCAGCGCGAGTGCCGACAGCAGGTCACTCAGCGAGGGATCGGCCGGAAAGGCGATCGCGATGGGAAGTGCCGGGACGTTCATCGTTCTGCCACTTTCATTTCAATTTCTTTTGAGATATTGAAATGTCCATGGACGAAACGCAAGCCCTCGCTGCCCTCGCCGCCCTCTCGCAGGAAACCCGCCTCAGGATCGTGCGGCTGCTGGTCACGGCGGGGCCCGAGGGGCTGGCGGCGGGCGCGATCGGGGATGCGCTGGATGCCGCCTCTTCACGCCTCTCCTTCCATTTGAACCAGCTGGAACAGGCCGGGCTGGTCCAGTCCCGCCGGGAGGGCCGGTCGATCCGCTACAGCGCCACCTTCGACACGCTGTCCGGGCTGATCGCCTTTCTGATGCGCGACTGCTGCCAGGGCCACCCGGAGGTCTGCGCCCCCGCCATGGCCGCCCTGGCCGCCTGCGACTGCCCCTGACGGAGCCCCGAGATGAGCGTCACGATCTATCACAACCCCGATTGCGGGACCTCTCGCAACACGCTGGCGATGATCCGCAACAGCGGCATCGAGCCGCATGTGATCGAATACCTGAAGACCCCGCCCAGCCGTGCGGAGCTGACCGGGCTGATCGCCCGCATGGGCATCACGGCGCGCGACCTGCTGCGGGAAAAGGGCACCCCCTATGCCGAGCTGGGGCTGGGCGACCCGGCCCTGACGGAGGCGCAGCTGCTGGATGCCATGATGGCGCATCCCATCCTGATCAATCGCCCGATCGTGGTCTCGCCCGCCGGCGTGCGGCTGTGCCGTCCCTCCGAGCTGGTGCTGGAACTGCTGCCCGCCCAGCAGGGCGCCTTCACCAAGGAGGACGGCGAGAAGGTGGTGGACGCCGAGGGCCGCCGCGTCGAAGGCCGCGCATCGTGAGCGAGGCCGTGATGCAGCCCGGCAAGCCTGCCGCGATGGGCATCTTCGAACGCTTCCTGACGCTGTGGGTGGGGCTGTGCATCGTGGCCGGGGTGGCGCTGGGCCAGGCGATGCCCGGCGCCTTCCAGGCCCTGGGCTCGGCCACCGTCGCCGAGGTCAACCTGCCCGTCGCGCTGCTGGTATGGCTGATGATCATCCCGATGCTGCTGAAGATCGACCCGGCGGCGCTGGGGCAGCTGGGCATGCATTGGAAGGGCATCGCCACCACCGTCGGCATCAACTGGCTGGTGAAGCCGTTCTCGATGGCGCTGCTGGGCTGGCTGTTCATCGGCACCCTGTTCCGCCCCCTGCTGCCGGCAGACCAGATCGACAGCTACATGGCCGGGCTGATCCTGCTGGCGGCGGCCCCCTGCACCGCGATGGTGTTCGTGTGGTCCAACCTGGTGGATGGCGAGCCCAACTTCACCCTGGGCCAGGTGGCGTTGAACGACCTGATCATGGTCGTGGCCTTCGCGCCGGTGGTGGGGCTGCTGCTCGGCCTGTCCGCCATCACCGTGCCGTGGGACACACTGCTGCTGTCGGTCGGGCTGTACATCGTGCTGCCTGTGGCGGTGGCGCAGCTGTGGCGGCGCCGCCTGCTGGAGAGTGGCGGCCAGCCGCTGCTGCAGCGCGTGCTGGATCGGCTGGGCCCCTGGTCCCTGCTGGCGCTGCTGGCCACGCTGCTGCTGCTGTTCGGCCTGCAGGGCGAGCAGATCGTGCGCCAGCCCACCGTCATCCTGCTGCTGGCCGTGCCGATCCTGATCCAGGTCTATTTCAACGCGGGGCTGGCCTATTGGCTCAACCGGCGGCTCGGGGTGGCGTGGTGCGTGGCCGGCCCTTCCGCGCTGATCGGGGCCAGCAATTTCTTCGAACTGGCCGTCGCCACCGCCATCGTGCTGTTCGGCTTCCAGTCGGGCGCGGCATTGGCCACCGTGGTGGGCGTGCTGATCGAGGTTCCCGTGATGCTCTCTGTCGTGCGGATCGTGCGGGCTTCGCGCGGGTGGTACGAGCGCGGGCAGTAGCGGGCACGCGCCCCGCGGCCGCCCGGCCGGCCGATTGATGCACGGGGGCGATCAGCCCATCCCTGCCAGGCCGGGTAATCCCCACGGGGCCGCGACAGTATGTCTTGGCCCATGCAACAGACCGCCATGGCAGGCGACGCGCGCGCCGCGTCGTCAGAGACCGCTTCACGCCCGCGCTGGGGGGCGGTGTTCTCCCTCTCCTTCGGCGCCTTCGTCCTCATCGCCTCGGAGTTCATGCCGGTCAGCCTGCTGACCCCGGTCGCGGCCGACCTGCACGTCACAGAGGGCCAGGCCGGACAGGCCATCGCCGTCTCGGGCGCCTTCGCCGTGCTGACGAGCTTCCTCATCGCGCGGCTTTCCGGCGGCATGGATCGCCGGAACCTGCTGCTGATTATGACGGCGCTCATGGTGGCCTCGGGCAGCCTGGTGTCGCTCGCCCCGGGCTATGTGCCGTTCCTGCTGGGCCGCGCGCTGATCGGGATCGCGATCGGCGGCTTCTGGTCGATGTCGGCGGCCACCGCCATGCGGCTGGTGCCGGTGGCCGATGTGCCCCGCGCGCTCGCCATCCTGAACGGCGGCAACGCGCTGGCCACCGTCGTCGCCGCGCCGCTCGGCAGCTTCCTGGGCGGGATCATCGGCTGGCGGGGCGCCTTTTTCTGCGTGGTGCCGCTGGCGGCCGTCGTGCTGGTCTGGCAGGCGGCCAGCCTGCCGCCGATGCAGGCCGGCCGCGGCGCGCGCCGTGGCATCCTCACGCTGCTGCGCCGCCCCGTGGTCGCGCTCGGCATGGCGGCCGTGACCATCTTCTTCATGGGGCAGTTCGCCCTGTTCACCTATCTGCGCCCCTTCCTGGAGACGGTGACGGGCGCGGACGTGACCACCCTCTCCCTCATGCTGCTGGCGATGGGCGTGGCGGGCTTCCTCGGCACGCTGCTGGTCGGTGCTGCGGTGCACACCCAGCTGTATCGCCTGCTGGTCGGGGGGCCGGTCGCGATGGCCGGCATGGCGCTCGCGCTGGTGGCCTTCGGCCACAGCATGCCCGCGACCTGGGCATTGCTGGCCTTGTGGGGCTTCGTCGCGACGGCCGCGCCGGTCGCCTGGTGGAGCTGGCTCGCGCTGACCCTGCCCGACGACGCGGAGGCCGGGGGCGGGCTGATGGTCGGGCTGATCCAGCTGGCCATCACCCTGGGCGCCACGGTGGGCGGCGTGCTGTTCGACCTGGGCGGCCACGTCATGAGCTTCACCGCCGCCGCGGCGCTGCTGCTGCTGGCCGCCTGGCTTGCCCTGCTGACCGCGCGGCGGGTGCCGGCCGGCCCCGCCCGCACCCGGTAGCGAGAAGACCGGGAAGCCCCCCCCGGGCCGTAGGCAACCTTGCCCGGCCTGACGGCGTTGCCCGGTTGACCCCCGCGCCGGAGAAGCAGGCCATGGCGATCAGGCCGACATGGGAGGGCCATCTGCGCCTGTCCCTCGTGACATGCCCCGTCTCGCTCTATGCGGCGGCCTCGACCAGCCGTGACGTGCGCTTCCACTTCATCAATCCCAAGACGGGCAACCGCGTCCGCCAGCAGATGATCGACCCGGACAGCGGACCCATCGAGCGGCGCGACCTGGTGCGCGGCTTCGAGGTCGAGGAGGACCAGTACGTCCTGCTGACCGATGAGGAGCTGCGCTCCGTCCGTCTCGAAAGCACGCGGCTGCTCGATATCGAGCGCTTCGTGGATGCGGCCAGCATCGACCGCATCTGGTGGGACCAGCCCTATTACCTGGCGCCCGAAGGCAAGGCGGGCGCGGACGCCTTCGCCGTGATCCATGCCGCGATGGAGGATGCGGGCCGCATCGCGATCGCCCGGCTGGTGATGGGCGCGCGGGAACGCGTGGTGGCCATCGAGCCGCGCGGAAAGGGCATGCTGCTGACCACCCTGCGCAGCCATGACGAGGTCCGCGACACGGCGGAATTCTTCGACGACATCCCGGCCGGCAAGCCCGACAAGCGCATGACCACCATCGCCCGGCAGATCGTCGAGCAGTTCGAGGGCGAGTTCGACCCGTCCTCCTTCAACGACCGCTATGAGGAGGCGCTGCGGGAGCTGATCGCGTCGAAACAGGGCGGCGACGGCGGCGGCGGGCGCCGCCGGAAGGCGCCGAAGAGCGGCAATGTGATCGACCTGATGGAGGCGCTGCGGCAGAGCCTTGAAGGCAAGGCCGCCCAGCGCCGGCCCGCCGCGAAGAAGAGCGCCAAGGCACCTGCCGCCAAGAAGAAACCCGCCGCCCCCAGGCGCGCGTCATGACCGCCCGCCGGCTTGAACACTACAACAGCCGGCGGGACTTCTCGACCAGCCCGGAGCCGCCGGGGCGGGCAGCACGGTCGCGCAGGCAATTGTCCTTCGTGGTGCAGAAACATGACGCGACGCGGCTGCACTATGATTTCCGCCTGGAATGGCGAGGCGTGCTGAAGTCATGGGCGGTGACGCGCGGCCCCTCGCTCGACCCCGCAGACAAACGCCTGGCCGTAGAGGTCGAGGACCATCCGCTCGACTACGGCAGCTTCGAGGGCACCATCCCGAAGCCCGCCTATGGCGGCGGCACCGTGATGCTGTGGGACCGGGGCAGCTGGGCACCGCTGTCACCCGAAACCGTCGACGAGGATCTGGAGAAGGGCGAACTGAAATTCGTCCTGGCCGGGGAGCGCCTGCGCGGCGGCTTCGTGCTGGTGCGCATGAAGCCGCGCCGTGGCGAGACGCGGCACAACTGGCTGCTGATCAAGGAGAAGGACAGCGTCGCCACTCCCGGCAAGGGCGATGCGGTGCTGAAGGCCGCGACCTCCGTCGACAGCGGCCGCACCATGGCGCAGATCGCGGCCGGCGCCGCGAAGCAGGGCGCCAAGGACCAGGCCATGCCCGATTTCGTGCCCCCGCAGCTGTGCCGGCTGGTCGACCAGCCCCCCGGCGGCGACGACTGGCTGCATGAGCAGAAGCTCGATGGCTATCGCCTGCAGCTGCGGGTGGCGGGCGGCGAAGTGACCATACGCACCCGCACCGGCCTGGACTGGACCGACCGCTTCCCCACCCTGGCCGAGGCAGCGGCCGGCCTGGCCGATGCCCTGCTGGATGGCGAGGCGGTCGCCGTGGCCGAGGACGGCACGCAGAGCTTCGCCGCGCTGCAGGCCACCCTGGCGGGCGAGGTCGCGCATCCCCTGGTGTTCCATGCCTTCGACCTGCTGCATGACGGCAGGCAGGACTGGCGCCCAAAGCCCCTGGCCGAGCGCAAGGCCGCGCTGCGCAGGCTGCTGCGCAAGGCGCCGGATGCCCTGCGCTATGTCGAGGATTTCGCCGCGCCCGGCGACGTCATGCTCGAAGCCGCCTGCCGCACCGGGCTTGAGGGCATCGTCTCCAAGCGCAGCGACGCCCCCTACAGTTCCGGCCGTGACGGCGGCTGGACCAAGGCGAAGTGCCGCAACGACGATGAGTTCGTGATCGGCGGCTTCACGCGCGACAAGCACGGCAAGCGCCTGGGCGCGCTGCTGCTGGGCGTGCGGGAGGATGGCGGGCTGCGCTATGCCGGGCGGGTGGGCACCGGCTTTTCCGAGGCCATGGCGAAACGGCTGGTCACGCGGCTGGAGAAGCTGGCGCAGCCGCGCCATCCCTTCACCACCGCCCCCGCCCGCCAGCCGGGCGGCGCGCCGGTCTGGGTGCAGCCCAGCCTGGTCGCGCAGGTCGCCTATGGCGGCTTCGGCGCGGAGGGGCTGCTGCGCCATGCCAGCTTCCAGGGATTGCGGGAGGACAAGCCCGCGCGGGAGGTGACGATGCCCACCGTCTCCAGGCTTACCCACCCCGAGCGGGTGCTGTGGCCCGCCACCGATGACCAGCCGGCCATCACCAAGGCCGATCTGGCCGCCTGGTATGAACGCTATGCCGAGGCGCTGCTGCCCTATGTCGCCGGCCGACCGCTCGCGCTGCTGCGCGCCCCGGACGGCATCGGCGGCCAGCACTTCTTCCAGCGCCACCCCATGCGCGGCCAGCCCGATAGCATCGGCAGCCTGCGCATGCCCGGCCAGCCGCGGGAGTATCTGCGCATCGACAACGCCCGCGCGCTGCGTGACCTGGCGCAGATCTCGGTGCTGGAACTGCACCCGGGCGGCGCGCCGGCCGATGCGCCCGAATGGCCGGATCGCCTGATCTTCGACCTGGACCCCAGCGAGGGCGCGGATTTCCGCACGGTGCGCGATGCGGCGCTGGAGCTGCGCGACCGGCTGGGCGCGCTGGGGCTGGAGAGCTTTCCGCGCCTGACCGGCGGCAAGGGCATCCATGTGCTGGTGCCGATCGCGCGCGCGCGAAAGGACGGCAGCGGCTGGGAGGAGGCCAAGCAGTTCGCCCGGCTGCTCTGCGCCATGATGGAGCATGACGCGCCGGACCGGTACACCACGGCCCTGGCCAAGAAGGCGCGCAAGGGGCGCATCTTCCTCGACTATCTGCGCAACGACCTGCTGGCGACCGCGGTGGCGAGTTTCTCCCCGCGCGCGAGGCCGGGCGCGCCGGTGGCCTTGCCCGTCAGCTGGCGGCAGGTGCAACAGGGATGGCGGCGCAGGCAGGCCTTCGGCCCCTCGGCGATTCATCTGCCGGATGGGCTGAAGCGCACGCTGAAAGACCCCTGGCCCGATCTGGACGATGCCGCCCGGCCGCTGCGGGAGGCGATGGCAAGGCTGGTCCGGCGGCAATGAGGTGCCGGCGCGCGCGATCGGGCCTGCCGATCAGCCCCATCGTTCACGCCACGTTGAAGTCCCTGCGGTATTGCCCCACCAATGGCGAAACACGCGGGGATCCGGATTCATGGCCACTGTTGAGAACTACGCGGATGTCGCCAAGGCGGTCTATGCCCGCCAGGACGGCCCCGCGGTCAACATGGGCAACCTCGAGGGCTGGCAGGTTCAGAAATGGGAGTGGGCGACCTGGTACGGCAATGGTTACCAGGGCGGCGTCTTTGCCAATAACAGCGACGTGATCGTCGGCTTCTCGGGCGCTCATGGCAGGGGGGGCGCCTCTGTCTCGCAGAGTGCCGGCAATGCCCGGATAGGTGTCAACGCCATCCCGAACATGGCCGGCAGCGCCACCACCATGGTGAAATGGGCCTTGAGTATCGCGTATGGCCGCCAGGTCAGCATGTGCGGCCATTCGCTGGGCGGCGGGCTGGCCGAGGTGGTCGGCAACTGGGCGGGGCTGCCGTTCATCTCCTTCAACGGGCCGGGCATGGCCTCCTACCTCAAGATGCCGGCCTTCAACCTGTTCAGGCAGCAGCAGCTGCATCGCGCCTCGACTTCCAACAACACCTCCGACGCGGTCGGCATCTGCTTCACCGTGCGAGGGGACGTGCTGGGCAGTTTCGGCGCGCATGTGGGCCACGAGATCGTGGTGGATGCCCATGGTGCCGAGAACACGCACAGCATGGACGCGATCATCATGGGCATCGGCAAGGAGAGGCTGCGGCACTCGCCCCGGGAGTTCCTGTCGAACTGGCCCTCAGCCCCGCGCTGAGGCGGGCAGATTGCGAAAAGTCGACGCCGCGCAACAAGCCTTCCGGGTTGATCGCCGGGCGTAGTATCCACCCGCGCCGAACCGTCTCCGGATGGTGGCGTGCCTCACGCTCGGTGGGATAGGCCGGGTGGGCCTTGTGTCTGGCAGCCCGGAAAGACGGGCCTGCGGGGCGAAGGCGGTGACGGCCCCCGGGCTTACTCGAAGGCGAAGGCCCGGATGGATACCCCATCGCTGAGTAGAGACAGAAAGCCAGTGCCGTCGAAGGTGAAAGGCGCATTGAGATGCCTGCGTGGCGCATACATGATTTCCGCCGGACCGGCGTGACGGCCATGGCCAGGCTGGGTGTGCTGCCGGATGTCGCGGATCGCATCCTCAATCATGCCGCCAGTGCCACCACCCATGGGTGAAGGGCATCTATCAGGTTCATGACTTCGCGGCAGAGCGAGCCGAGGCCCTGCCGCGGTGGGCGGATCATGTCCTCAGCGCTGGCGATCCGTTGCCCGCGCCGGAAAAGGCGGCAATCAGCCATCGCAAGGATCGAGTCCGGCGATCGTGGTTAGACCGAGCGACGCTGATGGGGCGCGCTGGCGAAGGTTGCCCCCCCACAAGACCCCTGCCCGCCTGCTTTTCCCGGGGCCGCAGCAAGCCACACAGAGCAAACTTCTTAGGTGCGCGATCTGGATGCTCTTCGCCCCTACTGACCAAAGCTCCTCCGCAATCGCCCCCAAGCGAATAAAGGTCGAGGCCGATACCCCGACCTTCTGCAGCAAGACAGGCAGCAGCGGCAGCGCGCTTTCAGCTCTCTAACCGAAGATGAAGTCGCCTACTGCCAAACTGGCTGCACCATGAACGAAGATGCTGCTGTCGCCGACGCTCACCTGGCTGTTGCCGCCACTAGACACGACGGTCAGGTCGCCAAAACCGTAGCCCGACCCGCGCAGATCCAGCTTCTGCCCCAACAGCCAGCCGCTGATCTGGTCATGCCCCCAGGACGCGGCGTCGAACACAAAGGTGTCCAGCCCGCCCTGAGAGTAGATCACATCGTCACCCATCCCGCCCTTCAGGATATCGGCCTCCGCGGTGCCCCACAGCGTGTCGTCGCCCCCGCCGCCATCCAGATTGCTGGCCCTGCCGGCGCTGTTGCCCACCAGGACATCGCTCCCAGCCGAACCCGTCAGCCGCGTCGCGGTCTCGATCAGCCGGCCGTACTCGACATTGGCCGCCAACGTATAGCCATCCACCGCCACCCAGGCGGTGTCATAGCCCTCACCCGGGTTCTCAACGATGGTGGCCGATACGTCCCGCAGCACGTATTGGTCGTTGCCACGCCCACCGATCAGCACATCGCCATAAGCGCCGCCGGTAAGCACCACGTCATTGCCGTCACCCAGTTCCACACGTGACCCACCGGAGGCACCCAACCACACCTCGTCATCGCCCGCGCCGGTCGAGATGGTGGACATGCCCATCCCTGCCCATACCTTGTCGTTGCCCAACCCCGTGCTGACGATGTTGGACCAGCCCGACAGCTCGATCGTGTTGTTGCCATTGCCGGCAGCGATGGTGGTATGGCCGCCCCAGGCGACCGTTACATGGTTGTTGCCGTTGGCCAGCGTCAGGTGGTTGTTCCAGCCCAGTAGTGCCACGGTGTTGTTGCCGTTGCCCGCCGTCAGCGTCACCTGGCCATCGGCGTCCTGTATGCGGTTGTCGCCGTCACCCACAGTGATCAGGTTGTTCCAGCCCTTCACATACAGGATGTTGTTGCCAGAACCGCCATCGACGGTGGCATTGCCCTCTCCAGACCAGATCGTGTCGTCGCCGGCGCCGCCGAAGATGACGTTGTTGTGGCCGCCCGCGGCGATGATGTCGTTGCCGTCACCACCGTCGATCCAGCTGTTGCCCTGGGTGCCCTGGATGAGGTCGTTGCCTGCCCCGCCCTCGATATGGTTGCCCCAGCCAGTGACGTAGATATCGTCGCTGCCGCCGCCAGCCAGGATGGTGTTGTTGCCGCCCTGGATGCGAAACACATCCTGACCGATGCTGCCGGTGAAGACCTGCCCCCAGACCGGCGGGCTGTGGATCTCGATACCAGGCAGTTCCACCTGCACCACGGTGACGGGTAGTGACGCATCAGTACCGGCATTGCCGACGCGATCCGCGTATGCCGCACCGGCCACACTGAGCGTGGCACTGCCGAGATCCTGCGGGGTGTGCCAGGTGAAGGTCAGGACACTGCCGTTCAACGGGCTGGCGCCGAAGCTGATGGTGCCGGCGCTGGCCAGCACCAGCTGCGCCGGGTCGAACCCTGCCGCCGGAGCCTCAGAGAAGGTAACAGTGCCGGTTACGGCCGAGTTAGGACCGATGGCGCCGGGCGCGAGCGCTATGACTGCGCCGGGCCGGACCGTATCGACGTAGAAGTCATTCGTGGGGTCGGTGGATAGGCCGGTGCTCAGCACCTGCACTGCATTGCCGGCGATGTCCGTCAGGGCGCCCGGTGCGATGCCGACGCTGCCCGTCACGCCGTCTTGCCCGGTGAGCCCCGCAAGGGTGACGGTGTAGGTGATGTGGTCCGTGGTCGCGACATTGGTGATCTGCGCACTGCCAGAAACCGTGAAGGCGCTGGAGGTGAGTCCGTAGACGGCCTCTGAGAAAGTAAAGGTTGCCGTGGCGGTCGAGCCGGCGTTGAGCACGGGCAGCGTGCCCACTGCGCCAGGCGCTGTCGTGGTGCCGAGCGCGGAGGTGACACTGACCGAACCTTGCGGCCCGGTGCGGTCGATCTGGACATGCATCACGCCCGGCGTATGTGCCGTGCTGCCATCCTTGAGCCATTCCGCGGTGATGGCGTGCTGGCCTTCGGCCAGGCCGGGCACGGCGATCGAGAACTGGCCCTGCGCATCGGCGGTGCCGGTGGCGATGGCGGCGCCCCCCTCACGCAGGGTGACGGCGGCGCCGGCAGCGGCAAAGCCGGTGAAGGTGAGAACGTCGGCGCTAGTGATACCGTCCTCGCTGGACGTGCCGGCATCGCTGCCGGACGCGACGCGGAAGTTCGTCAGCGCGCCAGGGGTGCCGCGTTCCAGCCAGATAAAGGTGTCGCCGCCAACCTGTTCGGTGCGCAGCACCAGCCCGGCCGGCAGCGGGGTGGTGCCTTCGCCGAGCAGGGTGATGGTGGCCTCGGGCGTGGTGTCGCCGGTGGTCTCGATGCGGATCACGCCGCTGCCCGCAGCGCCCAGCTCGTAGCTGACCTGGGCGGGGGCAAGTAGCGCTCCCTGGACCTGGATGCGCTCCCCGATCTCATAGCCCGCGATCACGTCGCCATCGAGATCCGCGATAACGTCGCGGATCAGATCCGTGCCCAGGCCAGACTCGAACCGGTCGGTGCTACCGGTGCCGGAGAGGATGTTGTCCCGCGCATCGCCAATCAACTGCTCAGGATCATTGGTACCGATGACCGCGGAGTTGTCGGGGGCCACGATGACCGGCAGACCGGCCGGGCGCAGGGTGATGGTGCGGTCGGAGAACTGCAGATACTGCATGTTCTTCAGCAGGTCGGAACCCTCGGCGCCCTCGACGCGAAAGGTGTCGAAGATGCCGGTGTAGTACCAGTTGTAGAGGCTGGAGGGGCCTGCATACAGGGCGGTATCAACGCCATCGCCGCCATCGAGGGTGTCGTTGCCGAGGCCGCCGCGCAGGGTATCGTTACCGTTGCCGCCATTGAGGGTGTCGTCACCCGCCCCACCGATCAGACGGTCGTTATAGCTGCCACCCCACAACAGCAACTTGCCGTCGGTCTCGGCGCTGCCATCGATCGTGATGCCGTAGGAATTCGCCAGCACCTGCAGAGTTTGGCCTGCGCCAACCAAGCTGTCCGCGAGGACAAGCGACTGGTAGGTAACGATCTTCTCGACGCCATGGATCACAGCCGTATCCAGGGACGGGTACCAATAATCTGTCTGGATGTAGAGAACATCGTACCCGGCACCGCCCGTAATGGAGAGGTGCGACGATGGGGCGTACCCATAGATGTAGATGCTGTCGTCGCCGTCACCGGCATCGATGGCATAGCTGGAGACGCCGTCATCGGTGACGGAAGCCTCCAGCGTGTCATTGCCGGTGCCGCCCGTCGCGATGCCACCCTGATAGGTCAGGTTGAGGTAATCATCTCCGTCGCCACCATCCAGGTCGTTGCGACCGCTGCCGCCATCGAGATAGTCATTGCCATCCCCACCGCGCAGGATGTCGTTACCATTGCCACCGAACAGGTTGTCGGTGCCGCCGCCGCCTAGCAGCGTGTCGTTGCCATCGCCGCCGTCCAGCCTGTCATTGCCGATGCCGCCTTCCAGAAGGTCGTCGCCCAACCGGCCATACAACTGGTCGCCACCATCCACCCCGCGCAGCACGTCATCGTATTCCGTGCCGTATTGCGTATCCGACCCAGACGTCCCGGTATAATCCATACCGCCGCCGGCGAGGGGAATGGTGGTGCCGCTCATCTCATCGCTCCCGGATTGCCACGGGCGTCCAGTGAGAGGAGCGCATCGTGACTCAAATTTTCGTGACCCGGATTAGCAGCAGCAAATCGAACGAAACTTCACCCGGTTGGGTGAAATTCAAAAATATAGACCAATGGCTGATTGCGTCATCGAACATATCCCGGTTAACGGTCGGCGTTATGTTTCAGATGGCAATCTTGCAAGCAGCAACGCCAACTGAGCCTGTTGTGTACAGCCTGCCTTCGCCATCGCAGATTTGAGATGGCTGCGAACTGTCTCCACCGAAATTGACAGTGTCTGTGCGATGTCAGTTGGTCTCAGGCCCATAAGGATACCGAGGGCCACATCCGTTTCCCTTCGGCTGAAGCGGAATGTGTCGCGGAGCATCTGTGGGCTAGGGGGCCTTACGCCTGCACCTTCCAGCACCGAAATTGAAACGATCAAAAGATTTGATATCGGACGATCTATTGAAAGCAGGGTAACTGGCGACCCAGTCCGACTTCGTAACGTTAAGAAAGTGTGATGGGGGGCAGCGCACCCAAGAACTGCGCGCCAAGTAGCTTCCTCTTCCTCGCGTCGGAGCCGCAGCACCCCCTCCACGACATAAACTGCACTTTGGTGCTGCAGGAAGGCGAGAGCAGTCACGCTCGCAGACAGAATCCGGCCTCCTTCATCCAAAAACAAAATGGGACTGACAAGACCTCTAGCAATATCATCAATATTGACGATCATCTTATGCCGCATCATGTTAATGTGAAATACGGTAAATATGTTATAAATTTTATCAACTGGGATTCTAATTTTACCCCTCAAAGAGAAAGCAAGCTCCCGGACGACGTATCCCCCAAATCCCTGGGAATTGCTTGCCCACTATGCGCAAAGCCACGGCACGCGCATTCACTAGCCAGCCATTGCAAGGAGGGTACAACGGGGCTGTTACAGGGCGACGGGGCGCAACGCCTGCAAAGGCCGCATGCGACCGGACCTGCCAGAGGGTGGGGACAAATCTCTGAAGGATGCAGGGGGGCGGACCGCCGGACCCCTCATGCAGGGATTTCTTATTCTCAACCAGAACTTGGATATAAGATCAGGAAGTTGGGACGGCGGTCCCAGGATCGCGCGGAACCGCCGTAATGGCTTCCGCAAGGCCGTCCGACATGCGGCGGCGGCATGGCTTTAATGGAGCCAGCCTCGACTGAGCCGCCCACGACTGCCAACCAGTGTCATTCTGAAGGATCCGCCAAGAGTCCGCAAAAAAGGCGCAGCCTCTCAACAAGATTCCGGAAAACGGCCTGAAACGTTTGAAATGTTTGGTGTCCCCGGCGGGATTCGAACCCACGGCCCCAGGATTAGGAATCATCGGGTTTAGCCTACGCTGGCTTCCGCTGGCCTCCTTAGAATCGCTGAGAGTCATAGACTTATCCTAGCATTAGCCTCCGCCACCCTACGCACCTCTCCGCTTGACTACGTGCCTCGCGTCCGGTCAATGTCCGGTCAGGGGCACAGGATTTGCGTCCGGTCAGACCAAGGGTACGGGCATGGCGATCAAGGTGCAGAGCGAAGGGCCGGTGCGGATCACGCGCACCTCCATTGAGGGCGCCTGGAAGCGTCGTGCCACCGGGGTGCGGACAGTGATCCGCGATATGGAGTGCCGGGGCTTGGCGTTGGTGGTGAACCCCACCGCCATGTCCTGGGTCTACTCCTACAAGCCCCGCGGCATGGATCCATTGACCGGTAAGCGCTTCCCCACCCGCAGCCTGATGATTGGCACGCCGGCCAGTCACTCCCCTGAAGACGCCCGTCTGGAGGCGAACAAGACCAAGGGATCGCTGGCTACAGGCGGTGACCCAGCAGGACAGCGGAAGGCAGCCCACAGGGCGAACGCGGTGAAGATCGCCGCCACCGTGGACCGCCTAGTGGAGATTTACGCTGAGGCCTTGCCCCACCGCCCGAAGATGAGGGGCCGTGGCACCCCAGGTGCCGCCTATGTGGCTACAGAGCTGGCCCACCTGCGTGCTGCGGTGGAGACCATGAAGGCTGGCGACAAGGCGGTGCGGGATGTAAGTGCCCCCGATCTGCGCACCCTGCTGCGCGCCGAAGCCAAGCGTCCAGCTGTTGCCCGCCATCGCTTCGGAGCCGTCTCACGATTCCTGGACTGGTGCATGGATGATGGGCATGCGCCGTCTAACGTTTGCCTCTCGATCGGCAAGGATAAGCGCCCTAAGCCTGCCGCTCCTCGGACCCGTCACCTCACCCCTGACCAAGCCGCCATCATCTGGAAAGCTGCGGAGGGTATGGACCATGGGGTGCATCGGGACTTTGCCCGCTTCCTGCTGGTGGTTCCCTGCCGCCGGATCGAGGCGGCCAGAATGGACTGGCGGCATGTGGATCTTGATGGAGCGATCTGGACGCAGGCTGGGAAGATGACGAAGAACGGGGAGCCCCACCGCCTGCACCTCCCTGCCTTGGTGCTGGATATACTCCGGCAGCGACATGAGGCCGCAGGCAAACCCAAGACCGGGCTGGTTTTCAAAGCCCCTGTCTCCGACAATCCGTTGTCCACCTTCTCGGCCATCAACGCCAAGCTGGACGAGCTGTCCGGGTTTGATGATTGGGCCTGGCACGATCTGCGCCGGACCTTTGCCACAGGCGTCGCAGAGGTGGGCGTTTCTGAATCCGTCGCGGACGCCATGCTTAACCACAAGCAGTCAGCTACCCGCGGGGGCGTCATGGGCGGCTATCAGTATGCAGTCCGCTGGCCTGAGAGGGTGGCAGCTATGGAAGCCTGGGCCTCATCGCTGGCGGCGGCCATTGAGGGCAAGCCGCAGCCGAGCAACGTTGTGCGCCTTCTCCCTCGCAATGCTAGCTGAACACCCCCAGACCCGTTGATCCGACTTTGACGCTGACCCCCAAACGCATAGGGAGCATAGGGGTCATAGGGGGGGGCGAGCGGATGCGTTTGGTCCGAAGCGGAAGCCCACAACTGCTCACTGGAAGCACATCAGCTCACAAATCATTGATACGAATCCGGATCAATTACCTTGCCCGGCAATCGAATGACCGGGCATTAATTTTCCTGAAACGCGGTTCTGGTGGCGCTGCAACAGGGCGCCCGCCCTCGTCAACCCGACAAACTCTATCATAGGTTGTATTTTGGACTTCACTTCTACGTGATCATCCGTAAGCAATTTCAATCAGAACGGCTCAATGAGAGCACGATTCCAAAGGCTTCTGATGACAAGCGAATGTCCCATCGGAAATTGTGCCATTTATGCAACAGGCAATCACTCACATGTGAGTGATTATGCAACCGTAAGTTGCCTATTGCCTCCCGAGTCGCATGATCACGAGGCATCGACAGAAACGGGGTTGAGTAAGTGGTCCACCAGAATGATGGCGTCACGGAAGTCCAGCGCACCAAGCAGTCAATCGTCGCCATGCTCCGCTATGCGGAAGACGCTCTCACTGATCACGGACGGAGCTTTGAGGCAGCCGTCTTGCGCCATGTTTGGGAAGGGCTGTGCTCCTATCCCGACGAGCAGCAACAGTTCCACCAGAGCGAGAACAACATGCTGCGCTCCTCAACCCAAGGATAGTTGCGGGATTGCACGGTTCCAGCCAGCTAGGTGCCCGCTTCGCACTGGGGGTTACGGCTCCCACTACTGGCCGTCGCAACCTATCGTCGGGCAACGGCTTAGAGATGCGGGGAACAAGACGCTTGAGGGCATGGAGTCCGCATCTTGAAGAACACGCCGTTCGGCTTCGACATCAACCGCCCCGGCGCTGACGTGCCTAACCCAGGCCCTAAGGACTGGGAGAGGCTTATGAAGCTCTGGCATCAACTCGGAAGCCAAGGGCGGAAGGTCGTATATGTGACGGCGTTCTCAATCGCGGCGAAGCAAGGCGTGATCGGGCAGGACGAGCCCATACTCCCGACTGGCGAATGAGATCGCCGATTTGCTGATGAGCGTGTCGTCACCTGCTACAATCGATGGATGAGCAGATCTAAGTTTGTGGGAACACGCATCGAGGAAACCACACTCGACGCGCTCGACAAGGCAGCCAGGCAGGTAGGATGCAACAAGGCCCAGTTGATGAACATCATCCTGGTGCGCTGGCTGACGGCTCGCGGCTACCTCGCCGAGGAAGGCCAAGAGGTGCTCCCGTGAAGGTCTATCGCGATATCGCTGGCGAGCAACGGCTTGTAGGCCGGGCGGACATTCCCGAGAGCGTCGGCGCAGTGTTCGAGGTGCCACTATTCGGAGCTTCGTCCACAATTTCGGAGCGCTTCATCGTAGGGGCGGTCACGTCATTCCTGACCGGCCGAGACACGCCATTTGTCGAGCGGGCCATCATCGCCAGCCCTGACCAGATGGTGGAGTTACTGCCCGGCTGGCAGCCGCTGATGTAGTGGCGATGCGTGCTGAAACGACTGAATGATCGCGAGACAGCAGTATGAAACGAGTGCTCTTTGGGTTGCGTACAGAGTGGCAAGATCGACTTTTGCAGGGCGCTTCCGATGCAGGTTGGACCGGGAGTATGGCACTTCTGTCGGAGGCCAACCTGTGTGACGCAGACGTTGTAGTTCCCCTTACGCTCTTTGATCGCCAGTGCCTTGAAGGGCGCCATTCACCCAATGCGATCGTGCCGACCGCGGCTTCAGAAGCGCTGTGCCACGACAAGCTGGCCTTCAATCTTGCCGTGATGGAGGCGGGTCTCGGCAAGCACATCCCGGCCATCGTGGAAGTGCCGGACAGCTTCCCCGTTATCCTGAAGCGGCGGCGAGACGCCTGGGGCGAGCACTCACGAATTCTGCACGGCCTACCGCCCAGCGCACTAGATCCAGCAGAGCATTTCCTACAGGCGTACATTCCCGGCAACGAGGAGTGGGCCACACACCTACTTCTCCGAAACGGCCAGGTGATGTTCGAAGCCACCATCCGCTATGAGATGCCGCTCGGCCCTTACGTCAAAGGCATTCGGATGGGCGAACTTCGCTCCGAGTGGCAGACCGACGAGACACCTCACCTCGAATGCTTTCAGCGCATCCTCCAGGCAGTAGGCTTCACGGAAGGGACCTGCTGCTTCGACTACCGGGTGCATGAGGGCGTTCCGTTGGTGTTCGAATTGAACCCCCGGTTTGGGGGATCGCTGATGGGCCAGATTGGCCCTTACCTGGACGCCTACCGGGCAGCGTTAGCCGTCGAGTTCGCATAACCGCTGCCCGTCAAATCCGTCGAACTCGCACAGAGAGCTCATCCGACTTTGGCGCTGACCCCTAAACGCATAGGGAGCATAGGGAGCATAGGGGTCTATGCGATTAGTACGGACATTCGGGGTATGCCTTCGCCACGCCGGGAACTTCAAGCCGTCCGGCTGCTACGTCAGCGCCTCGCGCGGTCAGCTCGACGACGTGCACCCTTTCGCATTTCTCGAGGGTAATGAGTTTCTGTTCAGCCAGAGCGTGTAGTTGCTCGATGAATGAATCCCTGGACCCACGCAGCCCAATTAAACCCAAACATCCCTGAAGCACCTCAGCATTCGAGCATGGTCCTAGGCGATCGAGTAGGCGAAGTGTCGCAAGGGCTCGATGTTCTCGAGCAATTTCTAGGACCCCGTCCGGAATGTTAGATTTCATCGGTGTATGTCCTGTCCGGTAGCCCCGTCGCCATCAATCGCGGGATGGTTGACGGGCCCCACCCAACGCTTCGTGTCTCGCAAAACTCGTCCCGACAGCACTGGGTCGAGGGCATTAGCTTCGCTGAGGGCCCAAAGCGTCCATTGGGCAAGAAGATCGGGAGCCAGCGTCTCGGGCAACTGAGCACACCGTTCTCGTACTGCCGCGACATATCGCCGGATACGCTCAGCTTGCTCGAGGTCATTTGCGCCCCCGAAGAGCGCATCCCGCCGCGCCTTCAGAGCCGCCGCTTCACAAGCGATCCTTTGCTCTCTCGCACGGCCTGCAGCAGCTTCTAGCTCCTCCGCCTTCCTCATTCGGTCAGCTATTGCCCAGTCATAGCCTCGGATCGCGCCTTGGCGTGCCCGGGTTTCCGCATAAAAGAGTATCCCCCGCAGGATGTCGGCCAATTGCTGCTCAATAGGCAGCGCGCCGTCACGCCACGTTCGGACAGTTGATCTGCCGTCACGACCGTCTTCGAGGACGTCGAGGCGTATCCCTGGTTTGTCCGGCACACCTGCCCTGCGCCGATGACGAAAGGGGTCTTTGTGGGAACCGTCTTCGACTCCAATAAGGATACTCACGGACGACGCCCCTATCTCCAGCGAGAAGTTTTCGCCTTCCTGTTTGCTCCCAAAAGCATCTATTCCGAGATCACCTAAAAAATTCAGGAGTTTGGAAAGAAATTTCAGGCGCCTCTGCTGTATCGGCTTTGATAAATTTATATAAAAAAGTTCGTAGTATGCATCATCTTCACCAGGGCGTCTTTTGGTTTTCCGCTTCTCTTCCTGCTCAAGTAGCTTAGCCACAATCGGATGAGACTGCGCGAAGCGCCTACGGAGATCCAAGCCTCCAAGGACAGCCTCAATGCGCTTTTTTGCTTCTGCTAGATCTAGAAATTCTGGGCGAAGCAGTGCCTTCGTATTTGTACCTCCAACCCCGGTGGGTGGGGCCTTGAGAGCGGGGAACAGACCACCAAGGCCTGCCTTCTGAAGCGGGGTTGGAGGAAGTGGGGGAAGAGATTGCGCAACCACTGCCTTCCCTGCGTGGACCTTATTCCAATAGCCTCGCGGGGGCACCGGCACGCCTGCTCTGCGGCATTGCTTGGCCAGTGCCACATCTGAGATGCCGCGTTCAGCAGCAGCCGTCCGCATCGGCTTTGCCCATACCAGAGCGTGAAGCTCCTCACGTGTCATGGCTCTCTCCGACTCGCTCGGGTGCCAGGACTAGCGGAAATTCCTCGGCCTGACCTTGATGCTGTCGATGTGCAGGTCGGGGATGTAGATGTCCCGCGTGCGTAGCCCCCTCGGCGGCGCATCTCGGTGATCAGGCGCTGAGCTGAAGTTGTGAAACTCATCCCCCCGCCCATGCGGCACCGGGAACGGCGTGTCCCTCTCGCCCACGCCAGCCAGCTCCGGGGACATGTCGGTGAGGCGCTTTGCAACCAGGTGCACCACTTCGCCCTCACGCTGGATACGCCCCTTCACCGCCAGCATGCCGGCGCTGAGGATTGTCCGCCGCTCCTGCTCGAACATGCTGGGCCAGATGACGAGATTGGCGATGCCTGTCTCGTCTTCGATGGTGATGAACATCACCCCCTTCGCTGACCCCGGCCGCTGCCGGATCAGCACGATGCCCGCCACCTCCAGCCACTTGCCATCACGCGCTGCCGCAGCCTCGGCACAGGTCACGATCCTGCGGCGCTTCAGATCCTCGCGCAGAAAGGTCAGCGGATGGTCCCGCAGCGTCAGCCCGACATGCCCATAGTCCTTCACCACCTCGCCGCCCGCAGTCATGGGTCGCAGCGTAACGCCGGGCTCATGCACCTCAGGTACCAGCATCTCGGCCTGCTGGGAGGCGGCTGCAAACAACGGCAAGGGTTCATCCCGCAGCGGCTTCAGCGCCCACAACGCCTCTCGCCTGGCCAAGCCCAGCGAGGGCTGGAACGCATCCGCCTCCGCCAGTTGCACCATCGCTGCCGCAGGCACGCCCGCCCGGTGCCAAAGCTCGTCCGTGGATCTGAACGGGGCGCCGCCACGCGCCGCTACGATCGCCGCGGCATGCGGGTTGGAAAGCCCCTTCACCATGCGGAGCCCCAGCCGGACCGCGAACTCCCCCTCACGCCGCGTGAGCCATCGCTCATCCATCAGGATATCTTACCCCGCTTCGCCTTCTGAGGCGCCAATGGGGAGATGGCCGGCCGAAGACCGATCATGCGCTCGTACTCCTCCTCTGAAATCACTCGCTCGCGCCGATGTCGGCCGGCCAGCTGCGGTGACCGCCAAATCACATCGCGGGAGCGCGGCGGAGCGCTATTGGCCGTGCGGGCGAGGTAGGCGTCTATATCAGCTTTTCGGGCGGTCCAGATCCTCCCAACCCGCGACGCCGGTAACTCTCCAGCCCCCACGAGCTTCAGAGCCATACGCGGTGTGCAACCTAGCAGGGCCGCAACATCTCTCAGCTGAAGGCGAGCGCTGCCTGACAGCTTATCGAGGCGCCGGGTATCTGCCTCATCTGTCGGGTAGGTCCGCGTTGTCGGGCGATCTATGGCGGAAGGCGCGCCCCCGGCGGACATCGCTGCGTCAATTGCGTCGCGATCCCAACGCGCCTCAGCAAGCACCGCCGATGGCTGAGGGAGTGTGCCGGCCCGGACGTAGTCGGCAAATACGCTCTCCCTCAGGCTTAGGTATGCCGCCGCTGCCCGTCGCGTCAGCCAGCGATTATCCATTGGCTTCATCCATCCTGCATTTCCGCCGATCATCGGCGCCATTTGCCAGAAGGTCCAAGGAACTGCCTTCCAGCTCCGCTGCGCATAGGAATTCCGCAGATTTGCGCGCCATTGACGATGTGAAAGTGATGCTCTTTCCCATTTTGTGCTATGATGCGCGCGGCAAAATTGGTGAAAGGGCAAGCCGATGGCAGGCCACCTCGCCGCCCTGACGGGCGACAACCAGCTGTTCATGCGCGACCCCGAGGCCGCCGCTATCCAGCGCAACCGGCGGCTGGCCGAGATCCTGGCACAGGACAATCCGCAGACTATCCGCAGCCACACGCAGGGCGCCGCGCACCTCATCAACATCCTTCGCGGCAATCTAGGCCTCCAACAGGCGGATCGCGACGCGCGCGAGCTTCAGGACGGCCGCCAGCGTGAACTGTCGGCCTTCATCGACAAGTCGGGCCTAGTCAGCGCGTTGATGAATGGCGGTCAGCCTGCAACACCCGCCGCTGCCCCGAGTGCGGGCAACATGCCCCGGGCGCCGATCCAGTCCGAGCCGTTGCCGCCGCCGGCTGCCCCGCAGCAGCCTGCGCAGGCGCCGATGTCGCCCGGCGGCCTTCCGCGTGGCTATGCCCCGACCGGAGTAATGGCGCCTGCCTCCCCCTCGGCTCCGGATGTGCCCGTGCCAGATGGTCCGGGCGCTCCAGTGGCGTCGCCCGCACTGCGCGGACTTACCGATGATCTCGGGCGGCAGCGCGCTGCTATCCTGGCCGACGCTGGGTTGACCGGCGAACAGCAACAGCAGCGGCTTGCCGCGCTCGGCAACTCCTACTGGAATTCTGCGCCCCGTGCGGCGGCCTCCGACTACGGCTCGCCGCAACCAGTTCTGGCGCGAACAGGCGCAGTCGCAGGCCAGCCTCCCGCACCGCAGGCGCCGTCCCTGGCCTCAGCGGTCGCTGGCACTCAGCCCCAGCAGCCCCCCGGCCCTCGGCCTGCGCCTCCGCG
The DNA here is from genome assembly GCF_004005855.1 of Rhodovarius crocodyli. Taxonomy (GTDB): domain Bacteria; phylum Pseudomonadota; class Alphaproteobacteria; order Acetobacterales; family Acetobacteraceae; genus Rhodovarius; species Rhodovarius crocodyli. Next base: position 334,901 of record NZ_SACL01000002.1, on the reverse strand, counting down.
TGAAAGCCTGTCTGGCGTTTCCACGCCCATCTCGGATAACCGGCAGATGCTCGCGTCTGCCGTGGCGGGGACTGCACAGCCCAATGCGACTATGGCACCGGGCAACCAGAACAGCCGCCTGCTCGCTATCGCGCTGATGGGCGGCACGCAGAGCAACCCGCTGATCCGCGAGTATGCCCAATCGCTGCTGCCGATGGCACAGGCTGGGATGGAACGTGATGCGGCCCGCCTGGAACGGCGCGAGCAGCGCGCCGACGACCAACGGTTCCAGCTTGGCCGAGATGCGGCCGGGCGCGCGCATGCCGAAAGCATGGCCCGCCTTACGGCTGGCCTGTCGGCAGACAACCAGCGTCCCATTCCTGGCCAGCCGGGAACAACCTTCATCAACCCGCGCACGGGCCAGCCGGTCTATACCGTGCCTCGGTCCGGTGCGTTCGAGGGCACCAGCATGACGGCGCAGGCAACGAACCTCGCCATGCAACTCGGCCCCAAGATCGCCGATGGCACAGCCACGCCCGAGGAAGTCGCGCTATACCGGCGCGCCTACACCTTCCTGCGGGAGGGCGGGGCACCGCAGGAGGTTGCCGACCCGAACGACCCGACCGGGCAGCGCCGTGTCCTCGCCATGGTGCCGCGCGACGTGTCTGACCTGCCCCCGCCGCCATCCGGCAGTCAGCAGGCCCCGCAGGCCGGCACACAGCCTCCCCGCCCGCGTGCCGCACCTCTCCCTGTAGCGCCCATCGACCCCGGCACTCCGCAGCGTCCTGGCCCGGTTCCTGGCACTGTGGCCGAACCACCTGCGGTCACCGACCCGAACGCCCCACGCATCATTCCCGGCACGGCACGCCGCGACCAACCGCTGACCGATGCCCAGGGCCGCGCCAACATGTTCGGCCAGGCAGCGGAAGGCGCCGACCGCATCCTGTCCCGCGTCAGGATCCCATCGGCCCCCGTACTGGCGGCATGGCGCAACCTGCCGGAAGGCGCAGTGAACCCGGGGTTGGACGCAAACGACCAGCAGTATTTCAACGCGGTCCGCCAATTTGCTGCTGGCGTGCTACGCCGCGAGACCGGCGCTGCCTTCACCAACCAGGAACTCCTGGACGTGCAAACCCGCTTCTTCCCCAGCCCGGGGGATAGCCGCGAAGTGATCGAGCAGAAGGCGAATGCCCGCCGGCAGGTCATCGAGAGCATGCGCGCCGAGATGCCGGGTGGTGCATTCCGTGGTGGTCAGCCGGCGGGTTCGGTGCCGCCGCTGCCGCCTGGCTTCAGGGAGGTCCGCTGACATGGCCAACAACATCATCGTCAACGACGCGGGCGAAATCCGCATCCTCGATGACAACGGTCAGTGGGTAGCACCACGACGCGCGAGGAACGACGAGACGGGCCGAGAGCTGTTCCTTGACGGCAATTCCTGGCGCGATGTGCAGGAGGTGGTCCAGCGTGATCGGCGCAACCGCGAGAACACTACCGCGCGCGAGCAGAACAGCGGCGTCACCGGCTATGCTGGTGGCCTCGCCCGCCAAGCCCTGAACGGGCTCACCTTCGGCTTCGGTGACGAGATCATCGCGGGCGCCCGCTCCCTCGGCGACATCACCTATGAGCAGGCCCTTGCCGAGGGCCGCGCGCGCGACCGCGTGTTCCAGGAGGACAACCCGATTGCTGCCACTGTCGCCAATGTCGGCGGTGGCGTTGCCGGTATGTTGGCCCCGGGCGGCCTGGCTGCACGAGCCGCTGGGGCTGTCGGCAGAGCAACCGGCGCCACCGCTGGTCTGACGGCGCTGGGCGGGACGCTTGCCGGCCTGCCGGGCGCGTCAGGTGCGGCGCGCGTCGCGACATCACTGCCGGCCCGTGGTCTGGCCCTCGGCGCCACCGCTGGTGCAGCCACCGGCTTCGGTGAGGGCGAAGGTGGCTTCGGCAATCGCGCGGCCGGAGCCGGCCAGGGCGCCGCCGTGGGTGGCGTCGTTGGTGGTGCGCTTGGCACGGCGCTCCCACTGGCTGGCCGCGTCATCTCGGATGTCGGACGCACCTTCAACCTGACCGACCCGACCGCCACGGCGGAGCGCCAGGTTCTTCGCGCCCTGGGCCGTGATGGCGCCTCCCTGAACGAGGTGGCCGCGAACCCGCCCGGCGGTGGTGTGGCTGCGCTGGTGGATAGCGGCGGGCGCAATCTGCAGAACCTCACCGCTGGCGCCGCGAACACACCCGGCCCGGCGATGGATACCGCCGATCGCCTTGTGCAGATGCGGCGTGCTGGACGTCCTGAACGGGTGGCCGAGGCCGTTGACGAGGCGCTGGGCGGCGGCGGTGGCACGCGGGTGATGGATGAGGTGGCCGAGCTTCAGGCGCGGCGATCTGCCCAGGCTCGCCCGCTGTACGAGAGTGCCTTTGCTGGCCGGCTAGATGACACCGCCCTGCCCCGCCTTGCCGAGATGGCGTCGGATCCGCTCGGGCAGCAGGCCATGCAGCGCGGCCTTCGTGTGATCCAGATGGAGCACCTCGCCGAGGGACGCGCCTTCAACCCAGAGGACTACGGGGTGCGCTATATCCGCCCCGGCGAGCGCAATGGCGTGGCTGGTGCACGTGTGGAGGCCACCTTCCCCCCGGAGCCGGTGCCGCCTCAGCCGCGTTACCTCAACGACCCGGTGCAGGGCCGGGTGGTGGACGAAGCCGCGACCGCCGCCGAGCGAGAGGCATATGAACGCGCCGTCACGGCAAGGCAGCGCGCGATGGCAGAAGCCCCCACCGATGGCACCGAAGCCGGCCGGTTCGTGCTGGTGGATGGCCAGGCGCCGAACCTTCGCCTCATGGACGCGATCAAGCGCGGTCTGGACGATGAACTAGAGACGTTCCGCCAGCCCACGGGGCAACTGCAACTCAACCAGTACGGCCGCGCTGTCGAAGGCATGCGCCGTTCGCTGCTGGACACGCTGGACGGCGCGAGCCCGGGGTATGCTGCGGCGCGTGCAGCCTGGGCGGGGCCTTCCGAGGCCATGGGCGCGCTGCGGCAGGGTCAGGCCGCGTTCCGCACCAACCCGGATGTCGTGGCCGGCCAGGTCGATAACCTGTCGCCGGAAGCACGGGACTTCTATCGACTGGGCGCCGGCCGAGCGATCACCGACATGACGAGCGACCCAGCACGCGCTCCATCACTGGCACGAGTGCTGGCTGAGGATCGACGGCACGGTCGCCGTCTGGAAGCCATCGAGCCAGAACCCGCTCGACGGCAGATGCTGGTCGACATCCTTCGCCGCGAAGCCGGCATGGCCGATGTCGAGCGCACAATTTCCCCGCGCGTCAACTCGCAGACCGCACGCCTGCTCGCACAAGGCCAGGACGACGGTGCAGCGCCCGCAGAGTTCATGCTATCCGCACTGACCGGCAGTGGCGGGATACTAGCGCGCATCCTGAGCCCGGCTGTGCGGCGTTATAGCGGGGTTAACGACAGCACTAGTCGGGAACTAGCCCGCATCCTCATGGACACGGACGCGGCGCGGAACGTGGAGACTGTGAACCGCCTTCGCGCCCGGGCACAGCGGGATGAGGGCGCGTCGCTGCGGGCTCGGATGCTGGCGCAGGCAGTCATGGGCGGCACGGCAGGTGGTATCGTTGGGCAGTGGAACGGGCGGTAAAAGCTGACTAGGTACTCTATTGCCAGCGGTCATCTACCAAGAAAAGTAACCGGTTCAGCGATGGGTTGGATGCCTCGACTAAACTTGGTCTTCCCTGTCGTGAAGAAGCCTGCGCAGCGCCCTGCTGCACTGCAAGAGGAACAGACATCAGGGCGATCGTTCTTCCAGTCCGAGATTGAGCGGACAGCCCAGGGCCGCACTCCTTCGGGCAAGACGCAGAGTGGTAAGTTGTAAATGGAGGTACGAATGCCGGCCTCGGAGAGGACTGCGATGCCATCAGTCAATGCGGGACCGTAATCGAGCGGATCCATCCAGAGAGCAGCATGATTTGCAAGCGCGAAGCCGGTGTCCTCCATCCCCATAAGTGCAACATGATCCACGAAGGGCATATTCCGCGCGAGCCAAGTGCACGTCTCAACAAGCCGCGGCGCCGTGAGCGCGTGTAGTACAACGCGAATTTCTACCCTCTGGCCTGCATCTTTCATCCGAAGCACGCCGAGCACCGTTTCGTCGAACGCGCCCCTCGACTGCACAACATAGTCGTGGATGGTGTCCACTGCCGAGTAGATCGGGATTCCCGCCCACAGATCTGGGTGCTGAAGCGCGGCCCAGTTCCGGACCACCGCCGCTCGGGAAAAGGCACGCCCGTTGGTCAAGACGTGGACACCAGCGTGCGGCAGCAGGCGTCCCACCGCGCCTAGGAGCGGAATGAACCGGTCCGGGGCCAGGAGGGTTTCACCACCGGTAAAACCAACAGACTTCGTTGAGGGGTCTATGAGAGGGAGGCACTCGTAGATTTCGTCGATGATCCAGCCATCGTCCACATTGCGTGGTGGTTGGGAACACATCAGGCAGAAGTGGTCACAGCGCTCAGTCACAAGGAAAGAGTTGTGATTTGACTCGGAGCGCCACAACACTCGCACCCGGTTGGTTGGAACATCAAGCGCAAGGATGTCACCTGGGGTGAGGTGGGAGAAGCGGTTATCCAGTAACACCCGGCGCCCGTTGGCGCCGGATCCAGGTTCGCTATCACCAATTGCGACAAATGTATCGAAACCCTGCAACAAGGCCATAACAGCGTGATCTGTAGAGCGGATCAGCGCCGCGTCGGCCGCATGGGAGGGCGTATCGGCGGGGTCACGAAGGCGAAGCAAAGTTCGACCAGAACCTTCGCTGAAACCAGTTGCTCGTCCTGTACCGTGAAGTGCCAGTGGCGTCATCGAGACACCCAACTCCGAAGAACCGCTGCGTCCCTACCGCCCCGCTCAAGTGTCTCGATGAGGATCCTTAAGATGCCCTTCTGACGGGAACAGAAACCTGATAGCGGCTTGATGCCGACCGCATCGCCTTGCGTCGCATGATGGTAGACGGGATCCGCGCCGCAATGGGCCTCATAGGCACATGATCTGCACTCGGGTGATGTTTGGGACAGCGTACCCCCGACCAAATCGATCAGCCGTTCCGAGGTGACGAGGGAGGCGTAGTCAGTCTTGCCGAGCGTGCCCAGTTCGAAGGTCTGATCTCCCATCTCTGCCAGCATCCGACCTTCGTCGGAAGCGAAAACCTTGCCGTCGTAGTTGTAGACGAGGGCGCCGATACCTATGCCCGCAGGACTACGCAGATCAACATAGCCAATCGGCTGATCGGTCAGGATACGCTGGAGTAGGAGGGAAGCATAGAATTCGGGGAATCTGATACCCCTATGATTGAGATCAAGGATATGACGAAGGCCCCGCTCATAGAACGTTAACCAGCGATCGCTGTCGTAACCATCGTACCACCGGGTCTTCATCGCGAAGCCATACGGTGAAAGGGGCCTCAGGAATATGCCGTCGAGTCCAAGACGGACATACTCCTCAATGATCTCCTCGACCCGATCCAGGGAGGCATCGGTCGTCGTCATAAGCGCTCCGATGCGATCGCGCCCTAGAAATTCCTGCACCCGCTGAATGCCTGCGGCGGCAAGCGCATGGCTATTCCCGCCTGGCCGTGGACGATTGCGGTTATGCAAATCGGCAGGCCCATCGAGAGAGGTCGATAGATGGATATGATGATTTTGGCAGAAGGTCAGGATCTTGTCATCGAGCAATGCAAGATTGGTCGCGATAACGAACTCGACGGCTTTGCCTTTAACTTCTGCCATTCGCGTCGCCGCCTCGACGGCAAAAGCAATCAAGGGGAAGTTCAAGAGTGGTTCGCCCCCTTGGAACTCCAGCTTGATTGCTTTTGCCGGGGAGGACATTGCGACCTCGAGAGCAAGGAGAGCGGTCTCCTCGCTCATGTCATAGCGCTCAGCTCCGGTGTTTCGGCGAGACACCTGGCAGTATGGGCAAGAATGCTCACATCGTAGCGTGACCACCAGGATATGAAGGGCCGTCGCATCCCTCAGGAATGCCATCCGGCTCCGAAGGCGAAGTGCAAGAAGCTGTAGTGGCGCCCTGGCCCCCTCGCGAGCGACGAGCAGACGCTCGGTAGCTCTCTCATAGAGGCCGTCACCGGGACGCAAATCTAGCGCAATAAGACGTTCGAACTCTACTTGCGTTAGAACGAGGATATCACCGACGGTATTAGCGACAATTACGCGCTCCGGGGAAAGTCTCTCAAAGCGTATAGGCATTAGCGCTAGCTGCCCATCTAGGGGAGCATAGGCATCTATGGTCTGGAAACGCGACACTTGGACAGTCCTTCTCCGAGAAGCGCAATGGACTAGTCGCCGGTCAGGGCGCCTGCATCTCGCGCTAGGGCGCCGAAGGCTAGGGCAACAATGACATCGCGAAGACCTTGCGTTTCTCGCTCAATCCGAGCGCGTAGGTTTTCGTCATTCAGCACTGCCAAGAAATGCGCACGCAACGTCTCATCCGTGAGGCCCTTGCGGCGACCTAGAGCTGTCCCCTCAAGCCGACAGATCCACTTTCCGTCATGCCAGTCTACTTGGCAGGTAGCCAGCGCTGCCACGCGATAAGCGGCTTCTCGTAGGGCCCCTTCAGACTGAGCCTCGGGTGCAAATGTTACCACAACCTCAGGCATTTCTGAGACTACCTGCCAGAGTAGTGAGAGCGGTGCGACGCGTGGGAACTATGGGAGACGTGCGACGAATGCTGAGCAATTACCGTGCCGTCTTCGGCTCTTGTCACAAGGAAGCCAAAGAGATCGTCCCCGGACATAACGATCTGATTTGGGATAATGCGCATCGAGCTAGAGCGCTGACTCTCGGTGCTATCAGATGTAGACTCCGGCGTGCGGGACGCCTCGGAAATCGTCGGCAACGCGGCAACAGCGGCCGCGAGGGACAGAAGGGGGATGTGCTTCTTCATGATGGGCCTCCGATAAGCGGAGATAACGCCTGCTACCAGCAATATTCGTCAAGGCAAAACGTCTCAATTAAGCCAATTAGAACCAGAATCCTGACATTCATTGGATGTTCGAGGATCATTTGAGAGGGATGGCCTTAAGCCGCATTCTCTCGATCAGATTCTCTTGGTGGAGAGAAAATCCGAGCCTGTGAAACCCTGCGCTGCAACCCTTGCAGTCGTGCTGTTGATGCTGACGAGCAGCTAAGCACTGCCGCCCTTCTTCAGCCTGACCCCAGGCCCTTCCCCGTTCTCATCCACGAAAATCACGCCAGCTTCTTCGAAGGCCGTGCGGATGGCGTCGAGGGTTGCGGGCTTGAGTAGCTCTCCGCGTTCAAGGCGGGCAATCGTATCCGTCGAAACTTCCGCCAAACGGGCTAATTCACGGACACCAAGGCCGGTGGCAGCGCGGGCCATCTTGCATTGCACAGCTAGAAGTTTCTGAACCACGTTACGATTCCACTTGACGTTGGATCGTAACCCTGTTGCGATATCGGCGCAAGAAATTGCAGCCGAGCAGAGGGGTTAGGAGCCCTCTACCCGGCCTGACCGCAACGAGCTGAAGGAACAGCACGTCATGGCTGAACACGCCTATACGCCCGAGGTGCGCCCGGGCAATCCCCAAGATGAATCATGCGCGCCCGGCGCTGCCCGCAAGCGCACGCGCCCCACCCTGGCCGCCTTCAATGCCATGCAGGCCGAGCGCGACGCGATGCAGGCGCAGCGCGATGAAGCTGTGAATGTCTACCGTGACTTCGAGGCTTTCGGCCGCCGTATGGCCGCCGAGCATGAAGCCATGCGGAAAGGGCTGAGTAACGTCTCGACCCGGATCATGGATTGCGAGGGCGGCATTCGCGCGCTGCGCATCCTCGCTGACTACCAAACCGAACACGCAGGCGAGGACCGCCTTGAAATGGGCCGCGTTGAGCACGCCCAGGACTGGATTACGCGCCGCCTGGTCGTGGAGATCGCCCACGCGGGCGAGACGGCCGAGGATGCCTTGTTGGGTAGGCCCACGACGAATGAGGGGCCTGTGCTCCGCGTGAAAGGCGGTGCGGCATGAGCCCCGAATTGCACCGCCGGCTGGCGAACCCGGATATGGGGCGCGCCTGCCCTTTGGCCGAGGTGGGCGCCAAGCTGGCCCGCCTGCTGCCCAAGAAGCATGCCGCCGAGCTGTCGGCGCTTTCCGCTCATCACGGTGGGGCGAGCCACGCCGACAAGGTGGCCGCCACCGCGAAGCACGACACGATCCAATCCCGCGCCCTGGCCCTGGAAGATCAACTGACCTGGGGGCCGGCCGAGACGCTAGAAGGCGCCGCCTTCGCCATCAGTGTGGCATTCAGCCGCCTGCAACTGGTTAAGATCTACGTCTCGCCTGAGGACGAGCAGCACGTCCAAGCTATTGCCCGCGCCCTGTGGAGCGCCCGCCATGCGCTGGAGCAATCCACGGGCAAGGTGCTGGCGCCTGCCGTAGCTGGCTTCCTGATGCCGGAACGCATGAACCCGTTCCTCGCCCTGGGGGATGAAGCATGAGCCCCCGGCCCAACATCGCACCCGGCTATACCGTCCTGGTGCTGGAACGCGCGCATGCCAGCGCGGCGGCTGAGGCTGCGGTCCTGGCGGTGCATCCCTTCGAGGATGAGAGAGGCGAGACGCCCGCCGCCCTGGCCGCGCTCGACGCCGCCCATCTGGCGCTTGATGAGCTGGCCGCGACGCCCGCCATCACGCGGGATGACCTGCTGGCGAAGGCGGCCACGCTGCTGCCCCACATCGAGGCCATGGGCCGTTCATCCGAACGCCTGATGCAGAGCCTCGCCCGGGACTTCGCCCGGCTGGCGCCCGAGCTGTGCCCGCTGCTGGGCACGATGAGCCCGCAGCCGGTGGAGGCCGCATGACCCCCTCCATGGACCGTAGGGCCGTCCTGGCCCTTCCTGTGGCCGCTGGCGCCTCTGTGGCGCTGGCGGCTACCCATGCCGCCCCGAAAGCCTCCGGCGGCCCTGACGCGGCCCTGTTGGCGCTGTGCGACGAGTTTCAGCGCCTCAACACTCGCCTCTGGAACCTGCACCTTGAGGGCCTGTCAGACGATGACATGGAGCGGGTAGGCGACGAGGTGTCGGCCGAGCTGTCCGAGGTGAGCGCCGCCCTGATGGCGCTGCCACCGGCCGCCACCGCCGCCGGCATGTGGGCGCGCGTAGCCGCCGTGATCGCCTGGCGCCCAGTCCTGCTGGACGACGCGGCAGGTTCCGAGCGCTGCGAGGATGAGCGCCTGGTGGGCATGCTGCTGCGCGAGCTGGCCGCCGCGCTGGGGCAGAACAGGGTGGGAACAGATCGTTGCAGCCCGGGGCCGAAATGGTGGATAATCGAGGCGTGAGAACAAGCGCCGCGTCGCCCCCTTCCGCGCAGATGGAGGGCCGCACCAATGGCCGATGATATGGTGTCCCTTCGCCGCGAGACGGCGCAATGGATGCAGACCCTTGCCGATCGTGCTGGCGCGATGGACGTGGATGCGGAGGTGATCCGCACCGCCGCACGCTTCGGGGAGCTGGCCGTTCGACAAATCGAAATCGAGGAAAGCGAGCTGGACTTCGACGCCATGGTGGCGGCGCTGGGGCCTGTCCTGGCCGAACAGCGGGAGGTGGCTGGCGAGCTGGCTAATCGGCCCGTGTGGTCGCTGTTGGGGCTGTTCCAGCTTGCGAATGCGGTGCTGGTGGGGCGGCCTGAAATGCTTGACCTGCAAGCGGGGCACACGACCGAACACGCGCTTGTGGCGGTTCTGCTGCGAGCAGTCTTGAACCTGACCCTGCAAGTCACGGACCAGCCGCCGATCCATTCCTTTTTCCCATCGCTGGCGCCGAAGCACGACGCCTAGCCGAGAGCTGGGGGAGGCAGGGCCGGCCAGCCCGCGCGGACTTCCGCACCGCGCAGCCTTCCCCAACCACACATGCGGACGCCCAGCGGAGGCGACTATGCCCTATCGGCCCACAGGGAAGAAAAATGGACGACCCCGTGTTGATCCCGACGCACCAGCAATCGGCGGGAGCGTCCGCGAGAACAGGTTGTCTCTTGGAATGCCTGCGTGGTGGTTCCCTTTGGCTGAGCAGGAAGCGCTCAGTAACACGACGGGTAAGCACGTCATGGCCAAGACTCTCGCACAGAAATCAAAGGCTGCGATCAGCCAAGCCAGGAAGGATCCTCGATACATTCGGTATCGAGAGCAGCGCGAGCGGGAAATCCTTCTTATTGCTGCTCAGGACGCCGCCGACCCTGAAGCCTCTAAGGCGCATAGACGCGATCTTCGAGCCGACATCGCTGCGGCGTTCGACACAGCGCAACGCAAGGACGGCGAGTAGGGGTTTTACTGAACAGGTTGGGGTTTTGGTGAACCGGCATTGCTCGTGGACTCATGTTTCTTCTGGCACCACGGAGCCCTGCGGGAAGCAACGTCCCGCAACGTGACGAGGAGCTACCAATGATCCCCGAGTTTCCGTTGCTCGACTTCACTAAGATCCCGCCCCGCGTTGACCGCCGTGCGGGGGCGGCACTGCTGACGCAGTACATGTTCCCCATCAGCAAACGTACGCTCGAGGCTTGGCCCCTGACCTGGCGGCGCGTGAACGGCAAGGCGGTGGTGGAGACGAAAGAGCTCTTCGCGCTCGCTCAGCAGAAGCTCGACGCTGCCCCCGCGATCCGAAACGGCAAGAACATAAACCCGTAAGCAAAAAGAAACCCTCCGCCCGGCGGGACGGAAGGCTTCTAGCAAAACATCTGGGCAATCGACATCCCTGATGTAGCGCCTGAGGCCTTAAGGCTCAAGCCTCAAACCGCCGGGTTCCCGCATTTTGGAGAACCCCAATGACCGCAAAAACGCTCGACGCCCGGATTCCGTCTGGCCCCCAGAAGATCACCCAGAGCACCATGCGCTCCCCCATCTGCGCGGCTGATGAGCCCCGCCGGCTGGTCTATCTGCATGGCGTCACCACCCCGGACGGCGAGCCTGTGATGGCCGCCGCCACCGGGCATATGCGCCGCCCCTGGCTGGCGCTCGTCGGCACTACGATGGCTGCGCTCGCCCGCCGGGACGGTGTGGCATGAGCAACGTGACGCCCCTCCGTGTGAACGATGCCGGTGCGATGCTGGCCCTCGCCTACGACAAGGCGCTGGAACGCATGATGGCGGCCGAGAAGGCCGACCTTTCTGCGGATGACCAAGAGGACGAGGAACTGAAAGCAACGGCGGAGGCGCGCGCAATCTTGGAGCGCCTAACCGCCGATGCCGGGATACTCGACGCCATCGCGCATGCGCTGGCCAGCCGCGCTGCTTGGGTAGCCCAGTGGGGCGAGCGCAGCGACGACCCCATGGACATCCCCTTCTGATGCCGTCGCCCGACATCACGCCGAAGCAGTTGCGCGAGGCACAGGCCAGGGCTGCGCAAGCCGCCGAGGCCGCCGTCCGCGCCTCTGTGGCTGGCCGCGAATCTTACGGGCTCTCTCTGGAACGTGGCTTGATGGCCGCCATCCCGGAGTTGCGCTTCATCATCAACGACGCCCGCGAAATCGGGCTGGTGGCCGGCCGCATCGTCAACAAGGCGATGTCGGCGGCCTACCGCGCGGAAGGCATCATCTGATGGACGAGACCGAACTCAACGACCCGCCGCAGGAAATCAACACGCTGCTCGCGGATGCGCTGTATGGCGCCGAGGTGGCCGCCACCGCGGCTCTCCTGCGCAACGAGCCTCCCCAGGCCGTGCGTGACGCCGCCGCGATGGGGGCCGGCCAGCATCTCATGGGCGAGGTGCAGGACATCGACATTCGCCGCGCTGTGGCCCTCGGCCTTGCGCGTGAAGCCGTGGACCGCGTGGCCCACCGGGTGGGGGTGCCGCTGTGAGCGAATTGCACACCCGCGTGCGGAGCCTGGTCAGCCTCCCTGATCTGCCGACGACGCACAGCCATGTGGTCATGGCCTCCTACGATCCCGACAAAACGGACCTGCCTGCCCTCTTCATGGGCGGCGGCGTCTCGGCGCTGCTGGTGGTCCACCGCCCGTTGAAGTGGCTGGACGCCAAGGGCCTCAGCATCGCCAAAGCCACGCTGGCCGAAGGCGGGGCTATCGGCATCGCCTATCAGAACCCCGTGGACGCGCTAAATGCGCGCGCCCGCATCGACGTGATGGGGCTGGATTGATGGACCCGAACAATACGCACTCCCAGGCCCTGGCCGCCGCGTTGGCGCGGCCCGACCTGTCGCACAGCCTGCGGGCCTTCCTGCAAGACGTCCAGCGCCAAGCCCAGCGCCGGCCGCTGTCGCCGCGTCAGGTGGAGGCCATTGACCGGATCGCCAACGCCCCTGCCCGGCCGAACTTCAGCCTGATCAACCGCGCGGCCGTGGCACGCCTCCCGGACGTGCTGGCGCGACTGCTTCCCGGTGGCTGCCCCATCGGGAACGAATGGCACGTTGGCAGCCTCCGCGGCGACACGGGGGACAGCCTCCGTGTTCGCCTTCGCGGTGAGCGTGCCGGCGCTTGGTGCGACTTCGCGACCGGCGACAAGGGCGGCGACCCGATCAGCCTGGCCGCGGCGGTGGCCGGTATCTCGCAGGATGAGGCGGCCCGTCGCCTCGCCCGCATGCTGGGCATGGAGGATGCGGCACATGGCTGATGGCCTTCACGATCCCTTCGCCCCTCTCGACGCAGGTCCGGTCGTATATGCCCCGGAATTGCCCGCCGAGCCTGCCGGCCCTGCGGCGCAGCCGCCGCCCGACAACATTCGGCACCGCCGGCACGGCACCCCCGCCGCGACCTGGCGCTATCGCGATCATGATGGCGCCCTGCTGTTTGCGGTTTGCCGTTTTGACTTGGCGGACGGCGGCAAAGAGGTGCTGCCGCTGACCTGCGGCTCCGAGGGCTGGCGCTGGAAGGCACCCGCCGATCCCCGCCCCCTCTATGGGCTGGATCGCCTCGCCGCCCGGCCTCACGCCCCGGTGGTGGTGGTCGAAGGCGAGAAGGCGGCAGACGCCGCGGGCACGCTGTTCCCCGACTTCGTGGCCGTCTGCTGGCAGGGCGGATCGAACGCGGTGGGCAAGGCCGACTGGTCCCCGCTGCGCGGCCGTGTCGTGGCCGTGTGGCCGGACAACGACCCTTCGGGCAGGAAGGCCGCGGCCGAGGTGGTGAAGGCAGTCACCGCTGTCGGTGCCGCCCGTGTTGGTGTTGTCGCAGTTCCCGAAGCCTGGCCACCCAGGTGGGATGTTGCGGACCCGCTCCCAGAGGGAACGACGGCCGAGATGGTGATCGGCATGCTCGCTTCTGCGGTGGCCGAGGTGGCGCGGTGCGAGAGCCCCGGTGACGCGCTCCGTGCCGATGTCGCGCGCGCTGCCGATATGCCACGGGAGGACTGGCTTGCCGCCCGCCTCGAGATAGCGCGCAAGCATCGTGTCCCGGTCGCTGAGTTTGACGCGCTGCGGGCCGAGGCATTGCGCGAGAAGCGCGAAGCCGAACGAGCAGTACGGCCGAACGACGAACCGCCTGTCGATCCCCGCGGGCGTGCCGACCTGTTCGTCGATGCCGCCGATCTCCCGGACACCGCGGGCGAGTTGGCGGGTCTGCTGGCAGCTCAGCCGCATCTGTTCGACCGTGGCGGCCCGGCTCGTGTCGCGCGGGATCGCACCCGCGATGCTTTCGTGGTCGAGCTGCTGACACACAGCGGCGTGGTGACGGAGGCCCATCGCATCGCCCGCCCCTGGCAATGGGTGCGGCTCAAGGACGGCAGCACGGAGCGCCGCGACGTGACCCTCTCCGAGCGCGTCGCCAAACTCTACCTCGATGACCGCGACCGCTGGGGCCTTCGCCCGCTGGACGGCATCACCTCGGCGCCGCTGTTGCATGCGGACGGCTCACTGCGCGCCGTCGAGGGCTACGATCCCGAAACCCATCTGTGGTGCGAGCGCATTCCCAGCGTGGACGTGCCGGAACGGCCCAGCCGCGACGACGCCTCCGCCGCCTTGCACCGGCTGCGCCGCTGGTTCCGCACCTTCGCCTTCGCAGACAGCGAGCGCGTCCAGGAGCCGGAGACAGTGGTGACGGTGGTGGACACCAGCAAGCCGCCTGGCGCCGACGAGAGCGCGTTTCTCTGTGCGTTAGTGACCGCGGTTTGCCGACCCTGTCTGTGGCTGGCGCCGGGCCTGCTGGTGCGAGCGCCTGAGTATTCCGGCGCCGGCACCGGCAAAGGGCTGCTGGTTCGCGCCATCTGCGCAGTGGCCTTCGGTGCCCGGCCGGTGGCGATGACGGCGGGCGCGTCGCCGGAGGAACTGGACAAGCGCATCACCGCCGCGTTGATGGAGGCGGGCCCCACGCTGTTCCTCGACAACGTGAACGGCATGGCCCTCAAGTCGGACGTGCTGGCCTCGGCCATCACCGAACGGCCGGCGGCTGTGCGCCCCCTAGGGCGCAGCACGACAATCCAGCTCAACCCGACCGCCTTCGTCGCGGCGACTGGCAATGGCTTGTTGCTGTCGGAGGATATGGCGCGTCGCTTCCTGACGGTGGAGTTGGACGCCAACATGGAGGACCCCGAGGCCCGTGACTTCCGCGGCGACCTGCTGCGCGACACGCTGGTCGAGCGAAAGGCATTGCTGACGGATGTCCTGACGATCTGGCGCTGGGGCCGGCAGATGGATGGTCAGTTGCCAGCCGGCCGGGCTCTGGGATCCTTCAACGATTGGGGGCGCTGGTGCCGCGACCCGCTGCTGGCCCTTGGCTGCCAGGACCCGGTTGCGCGCGTGGCGGATGCTAAGGCTCGTGACCCTCGCAGGCAAAACGTGGCGGAGATCTTCAACGCCTGGTGGGAGGCGCACGGCTCCAGCGCGATCGGCGTGAAGGACCTGGCGGAGGCTGTGCGCGATGTCGCGGACCCGGCAAGCCGCGGCCGGCAGTATCTCCAAGCTAGGGTGCGGGCGCTGATCGGCACCCGGGCGGCCGGCTTCGTCCTGATCCATAGCGCGGCCGAGGGGAAGTGGAGCGGCGACAAGTACGCGCTCCGCCAGGCCGTGGGGCAGAGCGCCGTCACCAGCCAACCCGAAGCGCCGGTCGAGGCCAAGCCGTGGAGTGGCCTTCTATGAGCGCCGCGCATGCCATGGAGCAAGCCCAGGCGGCCGGCGTGAAACTGACGCTCCTGCCGGGCGGGACTGTCGGGATGGAGGCGGACACCCCGCCTCCCGAGGCCGTCCTGTCAGACCTTCGACGGTATCGCGATGACATCGCGGCGCTTCTGATCGCGAACCAGACCCCTATGACCCCTATGACCCCTATGCATTCGGGGGTTCTGGCCGAAGTCCAATCGACCGGTCCGGGGGTGTTGTCCGTGCATGACGACGCAGAACGCGAGGCCCTGGCGGATCACTACGGCCAGCCGGCCAGCCCGAGGCCATACGTGCCGAGTGATCCCGATCCTCTGCGGGACGGGTTGTTCTCCTACTCCCTGGCCCGTTTGCCCGGCGGCGCTCCTATGGACCAGCCCCCACCCGGCGCCTGGTGCCGCTGTTGTGGCCGGCTCGACCGATCCGGAGGGCGCTGGTGGAGGCCCAACGACGAACCCCGCGGATGGCGATGCTGGCCATGCCATCCCCCTGTCCATCTGCGCCAAGGCGCCTTCGTGGAGATCACGACATGCCCCCCCCAATCATGAACGCCCCATCGTCAAAGAGATCAGCATCCCGCCGGGTCACTTCCGGACCCCGCGTGTCATCGCCACCGTCGAGGTGCGAGGGATCCGTCTCCGAGTCCTGGTGCGCCGCCTCCGTAAAGCAGGCCTAAAGGCAGAACCATTCCCTGCAGGGCCGGACATCGCCTCATTCGAGATGGACAGTCAGCTCTGGGAAACGGTCCAAGCAGCCACAGAGCAGGCGGTGTTCGAGCATGCGGCGGCGATGGATGCCTTGGCTGATTGATGACGCCATTTGGAAATTCAGGAGCACACACATGGCCCGTGGAAGGCCGAGGATCTGGAACACAATCGAAAGCTGCTCCTCCCTTACCCTGGAGGTATGCCAGGCCACGCGGAAGCATCGAACTCGGATCGCCCAGCTCGCAGACGGGCAGCGCCTGAACTTCAGGGCGGGATGGCGATGGCCTCACTCGGGCTCAGGCGGCGTACGGCATCAGGTGCTTGCCGACTTCTCCATGGAGCGAGAGGCTGGACAGGTAACCCTACACTTCGACATCGATATGCCCTGTGGTCGCACTGGGCCTCAGGAGCAGGTCATAAGACTTGAAACCACGCCCTGCCCCTTCGGCGGTAGGAGATGGTGGTGGACTTGCCCGTTCAGCTATCGCCGCTGCGGAGTGCTGATCCTGCCCAACGGAGGCTCCCGTTTCGCCTCACGTGGCGCGGGCGCCTACCGCCTGATGCACGACAGCCGCGGTGAGGATGCCAACGACCGAAGCCACCGGCGGCTCAGGCGCATCTATGCCCGTCTCGGGGCGCCGTATCAGGGGGCTGATGCTAGCCCACCTCCAAAGCCGAAGTGGATGCGCTGGCCGACCTACGAACGTCTGTGCGGGGAGTGGCGTGACGCACAGGACAGGCACGATTGGATCTTCATCACTGCGGCTGATCGGGCGACGGGCGGCGCGCTCCTGAGAGACATTGGTGGGTAGCTGAACGACGCCACCGATTCGTGCCCTTAGGGCGGCAACTGGACCACCCGTCCGGTCAATGTCCGGTCAGCGCCGTAGGGTCAGCGGGAATCGCGTAGAGCGCACAACCAATAAACTTAATAATTTCAACCAGAAAGAAGGTATGTCCCCGGCGGGATTCGAACCCACGGCCCCAGGATTAGGAATCCTGTGCTCTATCCTGCTGAGCTACGGAGACACTGCCTTCTTCCTAGCCCGCCCCCAGCCCCGGCCACAAGACCGGGGCGGCAGAGTTCATCAGACCGCCAGAAAGCGCTCCGCGGCACCGCCCAGGATCTGCATGCACAGCTCCAGATCCTCGATCTTCGTATCCTCGCTCCAGTGGTGGCTGATGCCGCCGATGGAGGGCGTGAACAGCATCGCCACCGGCATCAGCCTGGCGATGTACTGCGAATCATGCCCGGCGCCCGAGGGCATCTTCTGCCAGCAGCCGGGCTGCACGGCCTCGGCCGCCTCGGCCAGGCAGGCCATCATGGCGTGGTCGCACATGGCGGGCTTGGACAGCGACACCGCCTCAAGGCGTGCGGGGCATTTCTCGCGCCGGTTGCTCTCCTGGATCAGGCGGCGCAGCACCGTCTCCAGCTCGGCCAGCTTCTCGGTGCTGATGTCGCGGAACTGGAACAGGATCTCGGCGCGGCCGGGGATGATGGAGGGCGCGCCCGGTTCCAGCGCGATGCGGCCCGTGGTCCAGGTCGTGCGCTCACCCACATGGCGGGGGAATTCCTGGTCGATGGCGGCCAGCAGGCGCACGGCGGTAAGCCCCGCGTCGCGGCGCTCGGCCATGGTGGTGCCGCCCGCGTGGTCCTGGTTGCCCTCGATGACGATCTTCCACTGCCAGATCGCCACGATGCCCGAGACGACGCCCGCGCGCAGGCCGGCATTCTCCAGCTGGGTTCCCTGCTCGATATGCATCTCGAAGAAGCCCTTGTAGCGGCTGGCCTCCAGCGGCGGGCGCGGCAGCCCCGCGAGCCCAGCGCCGGCCAGGGCCTCGCGCAGGGTCTGCCCGGTCGTGCGGTTGCTGGCCGCGTCGATCTGCTCCTCGGTCAGGATGCCGGTCAGGCTGCGGCTGCCCACGAAGCCGCCGTAATGGCCTTCCTCATCGGCGCAGGCGACGACATCCACCGGCAGCCCGGCGCGGGCGAGCGCCAGGCCCGCGACCACGCCCAACGCGCCGTCCAGCCAGCCGGCCTCGTTCTGCGTCTCGATATGGCTGCCCGCCAGCAGCTTGATGCCCGGCCCCTTGTGCTTGCCCAGCACGTTGCCCACGCCGTCCATCGAGGGCTCCAGCCCGATCTCGGCCATGCGGTCCATCAGCCAGCGGCGGGACTCCATGTCCTGCGGGGTGTAGGTGGGGCGGTGCACCCCGGTCTTGAACTCGCCGATCTTCCGCAGCTCCTGCAGGTCGGCGATGAAACGGGCGGTGTCGATCTGTGCCATGCGCGGCAGTTTGCAGCGCCGCACGCCCGGCGTGTAGCGTGCCGGGCATGGAAAAAATCACGCGCTATGCCACGCCTGCCGATGCCAGGCCCTTTCCGCCCTTTTCAATGGCAGTCGCCCACGGCAACACGCTGTATGTCTCGGGCCTGGCGCCGCTGGACACGGCGGGCAACATCGCTGCCGGCGATTTCGCCGCGCAGTTCGCCCAGGTGATCGCGAACCTGAAGCTGGTGCTGGCCGATGCCGGCACCGACATGACGCGCATCCTGAAGGTGAATGTGCTGCTGACCCGCGCGGGCGACGTGGCGGAGATGAACCGCCTGTATCGCGCGGCCTTCCCGGCCGAGGCTCTGCCGGCGCGCACCACCTCGGTGGTGGTGGCGCTGCCGGTGCCGGAATTCCTGCTGGAAATCGAATGCGTGGCGGCGGTGGGGTAGCTACTCCGCGACCAGCACGCTGACCGCCGCCTGGCAGGCGATGCCTTCCTCGCGGCCGGTGAAGCCCAGGCGCTCGCTGGTCGTGGCCTTCACGCCGATGCGGCCGATCTCAACACCCAGCAGCTCCGCCAGGCGGGCGCGCATGGTCTCGACATGCGGGCGGATCTTCGGGCGCTCGCAGATCAGCGTGACGTCGGCGTTGATCAGCCGCCCGCCGCGCGCCTTGATGCGCTGGGCCGCGTGGATCAGGAACTGGGCGCTGTCCGCGTCCTTCCACTTCATTTCGCTGGGCGGGAAATGGGCGCCGATGTCGCCCTCGCCCAGCGCGCCGTAGATCGCGTCGCACAGGGCATGGATGCCCACATCGGCATCCGAATGGCCGTCCAGCCCCAGCGTGTGGGGCACGGTGATGCCGCACAGGACCAGCGGACGGTTCGGCACCAGCCGGTGCACGTCATAACCGGTGCCGACGCGCGGCAGCAGAAGCGGGGAAGCGATGGTCACGCGCGTGAGATCCTCGGGCCAGGTGATCTTGATGTTGCTCTCGGCGCCGGGCACCAGCGCCACGGCCAGGCCGATGCGTTCCAGCAGCTCGGCGTCGTCGGTGCCCTCATCGCCGCCGGCATGGGCGGCCTGCAGGGCGGAAAGGCGGAAGGCCTGCGGGGTCTGGGCGCGGAACAGGCCGGCGCGGGGCACGGTGGCCGCGATCATGCCGTCCTCCCCACGCTTCAGCGTATCGGAGACAGGCTGGGCCGGAATGGCGCCCGGGTGGCTTTCCAGCGCCGCCAGCAGATTGCGCACGGTGCCCGCCGGGACCACGGGGCGGGCGGCATCATGCACCAGCACCACATCGGGCGCGCGCGCGGCCACCGCCGCGAGCCCGGCGCGGACCGACTCGGCCCTGGTGGCGCCGCCCGGCACGGGCGGCAGGGTGGGCAGCCCTTCCAGCATCGCGGCCACGCGGGCTTCGTCGCCCGCCGGCACCACGGGCTGGATCGCGGCCACGAATCCCTCGGCCAGCAGGGCCTCGGCCGCGTGGCGCAGCACGGGCCGGCCCGCCAGGGGCAGGTATTGCTTGGGTTCCGGCGCGCCGAAGCGCGTTCCCTGCCCGCCCGCCATCAACAGTGCGACTACATCCATGGCGCCCCGCATAGCCCAAACCGACGCCATGCGGTATAGCGGGGCGCACAGGCCGGGCATTGCGCCCAACCCCGCGTGAGACCGCGGTTTTCCGCCGATAATTCAGGCGCGCTCTTTCAGCATATTGCCCAATTTGCGCGCACTTGATATGGATGCCCACATGTTGTGCAGCGAAACGCCCCCCGAAGCGCCTGCAGGTAAGATGTCAGCGCCAGCAAATCCGCCGTTTTCCGCGCGTTCGCCCGCGCCGCTGAAGCCGATCGCGCTCGCGCCGGGCGTCACGATCGACACGCCGGTGATCCTCGCGCCGATGTCCGGCGTGACCGACCTGCCCTTCCGCCGCATCGCGCGTGAGCTCGGCACCGGCCTCGTCGTCTCCGAGATGATCGCCAGCCAGGCCATGGTGCGGGAGAACCGCGCCACGCTGATGATGGCCGAGGTTGAGGGCCACGGTGCGCCTTCCTCCGTCCAGCTGGCCGGCTGCGAGCCCGAGGTGATGGCCGAGGCCGCCAAGCTGGTCGCCGACCGCGGTGCCGCCATCGTCGACATCAATTTCGGCTGCCCGGTGAAGAAGGTCGCGATCGGCCAGATGGCCGGCTCCGCCCTGATGCGGGATGAGATCAAGGCCGCCCGCATCCTGGAAGCGACGGTGAAGGCCGTCTCGGTGCCCGTCACGCTCAAGATGCGCATGGGCTGGGACCACAACAGCCTGAACGCGCCGACGCTGGCGCGCATCGCGCAGGAATGCGGCATCAAGCTGATCACGGTGCATGGCCGCACCCGCCAGCAGCTCTATACCGGCACCGCCAACTGGGACTTCATCGCCAGCGTGAAGGCCGCCGTCAGCCTGCCCGTCATCGCGAACGGCGACATCGTGACGGTGGAGAACGCGGCCGAGGCGCTGGCACGCTCGGGGGCCGATGGGGTGATGATCGGGCGCGGCTGCTATGGCCGGCCCTGGTTCCCGCGCCAGGTGGCCCATTACCTCGCGACCGGGGAAATCATCCCCGACCCGTCGCTGGCCGAGCAATACGCGATCATGCTGGCGCATTACCGCGCCATGCTGGCGCAATACGGCGTGGTGGGCGGCGTGCGCATGGCCCGCAAGCATCTGGCCTGGTATTCCAAGGGCCTGCCCGGCAGCGCCGAGTTCCGCTCCGCCATCAACACGGTGGATGACCCCGCCCAGGCAGAGGCCATGATGGAACGCTTCTACCGACCGCTGATCGAAACCCCGGCCGAGAGGCTCGCGGCATGAGCGGCCGGCTCGCCAGCCTCGCCCGCAAGGTGCTGCCCGGCAAAGGGGGCAGCATCCCCGAAAACCCCGACCTGCCGCCGCCCGATGCCGCGGCCATCCTCTCTGCCCTGCCCATGGCGACCGTGGTGCTGGATGGAGAGGACCGCTTCCGCTTCGTGAACCACGCGGCGGAACAGTTCTTCCAGCTTTCGGCCGCGAACCTGACGGGCATGGCGCTGTCCGATTTCCTGCCGAACGACACGCGGCTGTTCGCGGTCATCCGGCAGGTGCGGCTGCAGGATGCCCCCGTGGCGGACCATGAGCTGGTGCTGGAAAGCCCCCGCCTGCACCGCACCGGCATTTCCGCCACTGCGGCCCCCTTCGCGGACATGCAGGGTGCGGTGGTGCTGACCCTGACCGACGGCAGCAAGGCGCAGATGCTGGACCGCCAGCTGAACTTCATGGGGGCGGCGCGCGGCGCCACCGCCATGGCCTCGATGCTCGCACATGAGATTAAGAACCCGCTCTCGGGCATAAGGGGCGCGGCGCAGCTGCTGGAGCAATCCGCCAGCGAGGAAGACCGCGAGCTGACCACGCTGATCCAGGAGGAAACCGACCGGATCCGCAACCTGATCGACCGGATGGACATGTTCTCCGACCGGCCGATCGAGCGCACGGCGGTGAACCCGCACCGCGTGCTGGACCATGTGAAGCGCATCGCGCAGTCGGGCTTCGCGGCGCATCTGCGCTTCATCGAGGAATACGACCCCTCCCTGCCCCCGGTCTGGGGCAACCGCGACATGCTGATCCAGATCCTGCTGAACCTGGTGAAGAACGCGGCCGAGGCGGTCTCCACCGGCGGGCACAGCGGCGCGGTGGGTGAGATCCACCTGATCACGGCCTATCACCACGGGCTGCGCATCGCGGTGCCGGGCACCCAGGAACGGGTGCACCTGCCGCTGCAGATCATCGTGCGCGACAACGGCCCCGGCATTCCCGAGCATCTGCGTTCCAGCCTGTTCGAGCCCTTCATCACCACCAAGCGCGGCGGCCAGGGCCTCGGCCTCGCGCTCGTGGCCAAGCTGGTGGCCAACCATGGGGGGCTCATCGAATGCGACAGCCGCCCGGGCCGCACCTCCTTCCGCCTGTCCCTGCCCGTGCCTCCCCCGGGCGAAATCCCTGCCGGTGACGTTGAATGAACGATACGACCTCGCGATCCATCCTGATCGCGGATGACGACCGCGCCATCCGCACCGTGCTGTCCCAGGCGCTGTCGCGCGCTGGCTATGCGGTGCGCGCCACCTCCTCGGCCAGCACGCTGTGGCGCTGGGTGGAGGATGGCGAGGGCGACCTGGTCATCACCGATGTGGTGATGCCGGACGAGAACGGCCTGGACCTGCTGCCCCGCATCAAGCGCGTGCGCCCCGAGCTGCGCGTGCTGGTGATGAGCGCGCAATCCACCTTCACCACCGCGGTGAAGGCGGCCCAGCGCGGCGCCTTCGAATACCTGCCCAAGCCCTTCGACCTGAAGGAGCTGCTGGGCGTGGTGGAACGCGCCCTGGCCAAGCCCGCCGAGGCGGTGGAGGAAGAAGCCACCGACGGCGCCATGCCCGAGAAGCTGCCGCTGATCGGGCGCAGCCCGGCCATGCAGGAGATCTACCGCACCGTCGCCCGCCTCACGACCACCGACCTGACGGTGATGATCACGGGCGAGAGCGGCACCGGCAAGGAGCTGGTGGCGCGCGCCCTGCACGATTACGGCAAGCGCCGGCAGGGGCCGTTCGTGGCCATCAACATGGCCGCCATCCCGCGTGAGCTCATCGAATCCGAGCTGTTCGGCCATGAGCGCGGCGCCTTCACCGGCGCGCTGACGCGCGGCGTGGGCCGTTTCGAGCAGGCGGCCGGCGGCACGCTGTTCCTGGACGAGATCGGCGACATGCCGCCCGAGGCCCAGACCCGCCTGCTGCGCGTGCTGCAGGAAGGCGAGTTCACCACCGTCGGCGGCCGCACGCCCATCAAGGCCAATGTGCGCATCGTGGCCGCCACCCACCGCGACCTGCGCGCCTCCATCCGCGGCGGGCTGTTCCGCGAGGATCTGTTCTACCGCCTGAACGTGGTGCCCATCCGCCTGCCGCCCCTGCGGGAGCGCGTGGAGGACATCCCCCTGCTGGCCAAGCACTTCCTGGAGCGCGCCAAGGCCTCCGGCCTGCCGCTGAAGCAGCTGACGCCGGGCGCGATCGAGCGCCTGAAGCGCCATGGCTGGCCCGGCAATGCGCGCGAGCTGGAAAACCTGATGCGGCGCCTCGCGGCCCTCTATCCGCAGGAATCGCTGGACGACGCCCAGGTGGCCGCGGAGCTGGCCGAGGCCGAGGTGGCGCCCGATGGCGCCCCCCGCAGCCAGGAGACGCTGGAACAGGCCGTCGAGCGCCACCTGAAGGCCTTCGTCGCCGCCCATAAGGACGGCGTGCCGGTGCGCGACCTGCATGAGCGCGTGATGGCCGAGGTGGAGCGCCCGCTGCTGCGGCTCGCGCTGTCCGCCACGCGGGGCAACCAGATCAAGGCGGCCTCCATGCTCGGGCTGAACCGCAACACGCTGCGCAAGAAGCTGCGTGAGCTGGACCTGCCCGTGGTGCGCGGCATCAGCTGATGGCGAACGCCCCGGCCTCGGCGACCGGGGCTGGGGGCACTCGCCCCCGGCGCCCCTTGCTGCGCCGGATCACCGACATACTGCTGGGCAAGTTCGTCACGCTCAGCCTGGCGCTGGGCGCGCTGGCCATGGGCATCGGCACCTTCGTGGTGCTGGCCGATGGCAGCCCCTTCGGCGGCGGCACGCGGCCGGGCATGGTCGTGGCGCTGGCCTTCGGCAATCTGGCGCTGATCCTGCTGCTGTTCGTGGCGCTGTCGGGGCGGCTGGTGCGCATGTGGGCGGACCGCAGGCGCGGCTATGCCGGCTCCCGCCTGCACACGCGGCTGGTGCTGCTGTTCGCGGGTGTGGCGGTGGTGCCGTCCATGCTGATGGCGGGCTTCGCCGCGCTGTTCTTCAACCTGGGCATCGAGAGCTGGTTCAGCGACCGCGTGCGCACCGCGCTCGAAGCCTCGCTCGCCGCCTCCCGCGCCTATCTGGCCGAGCACCAGCAGAACATCCGCGCCGACGCCTTCGCGATGGCCAATGACCTGAACCGCGCCGTGGTGCTGCTGCCCGACCAGTCCCTGACCTTCGCGCGCGTGCTGGCCAACCAGGCCGGCGTGCGCGGCCTGACGGAGGCCGTGGTGTTCGAGCCGGTGCTGGGCCGCGTGATCGCCCATGCCGGCATCTCCACCTCCTTCCTGCTCGACCCCCCGCCCCCCTGGGCGGTGGAGGATGCGCAGCGCGGCGAGGTGGCGGTGCTGACGGGCGACGAGAACGACCGCGCCCGCGCGCTGGTGGCCCTCACCCCCTCCACCGGCCTGCTGCTGATGATCGGCCGGCCGGTGGACCCGCAGGTGATCGAGCACATGCGCCGCACGGAAAGTGCCGTGGAAGCGTACCAGAACCTCGACCGCAACCGTGAAGGGCTGCAGATCACCTTCGTGATGATCTTCGCCATCGCGGCGCTGCTGGTGCTGCTGGCCGCGATCCTGATCGGCCTGGTGCTGGCCAACCAGCTGGCGCGCCCGATCGGCAAGCTGATCCATGCTGCGGAGCGCGTGCGCTCGGGTGATCTGTCGGTGCGGGTCGAGGAAGGCACCAGCGAGGATGAGGTGCAGACCCTGTCCCGCGCCTTCAACCGCATGACCAACCAGCTGGCCGCCCAGCGCAATGAGCTGATGGAAGCCTATCGCCAGAACGATGAGCGCCGGCGCTTCACCGAGGGCGTGCTGGGCGGTGTCTCGGCCGGTGTGATCGGGCTGGATGCCGATGGTTCCATCCACCTGCCCAACCGCCGCGCGAGCGAGTTGCTGGGCATCGACCTGGACCCCATGGCCGGCCGCCCCCTGCCCGAGGTCCTGCCCGAATTCGCCGACCTGTTCGCCGCCGCCCTGCGCGGCCGCGGCACCGCCACCGCCGAGATCCGCATCGGCGCGCCGGGCGAACGCCGCACCCTGCTCGCCCGTATCTCCCCGGAAACCGAGGAGGAGGGGGCGACGGGCGGCTATGTGCTGACCTTCGACGACATCACCGCCCTGCTGACCGCCCAGCGCCAGGCCGCCTGGGCCGATGTGGCCCGCCGCATCGCGCATGAGATCAAGAACCCGCTCACGCCCATCCAGCTCTCGGCGGAACGGCTGAAGCGCCGCTACCTCAAGCAGATCCATGAGGACCCCGAGACCTTCACCCAGTGCACCGACACCATCGTGCGCCAGGTGGGCGATATCGGGCGCATGGTCGATGAGTTCTCGGCCTTCGCGCGCATGCCCCAGCCCGTGATCCGGCCCGAGCCCCTGCGCCGCATCGCCGAGGAAGCGCTGGTGCTGCAGCGGGAGGCCCACCAGCACATCCGCTACACGCTGACCTCGCCCGAGGAGCCCATCCTGGCCCCCTGCGACCGCCGGCTGATCGGCCAGGCGCTGACCAACCTGCTGACCAATGCAGCGGACGCCATCGCGATGCGCGAGGGGCCGGGGGCCATCGGCGTCGATGTCTCCCGCCAGGGGGAATGGGCGGTGATCGCCATCACGGATGACGGCGTGGGCCTGCCGGGCGGCGAGGAGCGCGACCGGCTGACCGAGCCCTATGTGACGCACAAGGTGAAGGGCACCGGCCTCGGTCTCGCGATCGTGAAGAAGATCATGGAAGACCATGGCGGCCGCCTGGTCATCGAGGACGCCCCCCCCACCGAGGACGGCAGCGGCTGTGGTGCGCGGGTATCACTGGTGTTGCCCTGGCGCGACAGCGGGGATCGTGCCATGGAGGAGACGCCCGGGGCAGATGCCCGGGGATGAGATGCAAAGGGGCGTGAGGGGAAGCTGGGATGGCGCATGACATCCTGATCGTGGACGATGAGCCGGACAACCGCGCGCTGATCCAGGGCATCCTCTCCGATGAGGGCTACGACACGCGTGAGGCAGGCAACAGCGACCAGGCGCTGGCCGCTTTCCATGCCCGGCGCCCGTCCATGGTCATCCTGGACATCTGGCTGCAGGGGTCGAAGCTCGACGGGCTCGGCATCCTGAAGGCCATGGTCAAGGAAGACCCGGAGCTTCCCTGCGTCATGATCTCGGGCCACGGCACCATCGAGACGGCGGTGCAGGCCATCCAGCTTGGCGCCTATGACTTCATCGAGAAGCCCTTCAAGACCGACCGGCTGCTGCTGATCGTCGCCCGCGCGCTGGAGGCCGCGAAGCTGCGGCGCGAGGTGAGCGAGCTGCGCATGCGCGCCGGCGCCGAGAACGAGCTTGTCGGCATCTCGAGCCATGTGGCCCAGCTGAAGCAGGCGGTGGACCGCGTGGCGCCGACGGGTTCGCGCGTGCTGATCTCGGGCCCGGCCGGTGCCGGCAAGGAGGTGGTGGCGCGGATGATCCATTCGCGGTCCCGCCGCAACGATGCCCCCTTCGTCGCGCTGAACTGCGCGACCATGAACCCCGCCCGCATCGAGGAAGAGCTGTTCGGCCTGGAGGCCAGCGCCGACACCCCCCGTCGCCCGGGCCTGCTGGAACGCGCCCATAACGGCACCCTGCTGCTGGACGAGGTGGCGGACATGCCGCTCGAAACCCAGGGCAAGATCGTGCGCGTGCTGCAGGACCAGGGCTTCATGCGCATCGGCGGGTCCTCCCGCATCAATGTCGATGTGCGCGTGCTGGCCACCACCAACCGCGACCTGCAGACCGAGATCCAGGCCGGCCGCTTCCGCGAGGACCTGTTCTATCGCCTGGCAGTGGTGCCCCTGCGCGTGCCCGCCCTGCGGGAACGGCGTGAGGACATCCCTGCCCTGGCGCGCCACTTCATGGCCCGCAGCAGCGAAACCAGCGGCATGCCGGTGCGCGAGATCGGCGATGACGCGATGGCCGCCCTGCAGAGCTATGAATGGCCCGGCAATGTGCGCCAGCTGCGCAACCTGGTGGACTGGCTGCTGATCATGGCCCCCGGCGAGGCCGGCTCCTCCATCCGGTCCGAGATGCTGCCGCCCGAGGTGGGCTCTGCGGCGCCCGCCATGCTGAAGCTCGACCGCAGCAGCGAGATCATGACCCTGCCCCTGCGCGACGCGCGGGAGCTGTTCGAGCGCCAGTACCTGGAAGCCCAGCTGCTGCGCTTCGGCGGCAATATCAGCCGCACCGCCACCTTCGTCGGCATGGAGCGCAGCGCCCTGCACCGCAAGCTGAAGTTCCTGGGCGTGCATGCGGATGAGCGGGGCGCCTGACTTGCGCCCCACAGCTGTCGTCTTCGACTGGGACAACACGCTGGCCGACGGGTGGCTCGCCATCCAGGCCGGGCTGAACGCCGCCTTCCGGCACTTCGCCATGCCCGAATGGACCATGACGGAAGTGCTGGCCAACACCCGCAAATCCATGCGCGAGAGCTTCCCGACCCTGTTCGGGGAACGCTGGGAGGAAGCGCGCGACCATTTCATGCAGGCCGTGCGCGCCGAGCACCTGAAGGTGCTGCGACCGCTGGACGGCACGGCCGCCATGCTGGCCGTGGCGCGGGATGTTGCGCCGCTCGGCGTCGTGTCCAACAAGCAGGGCCCGCTGCTGCGCGCCGAAATCGCGCATCTCGGCTGGGACGACTTCTTCCACAAGGCGCTGGGCGCCGGTGACCTGGCCAGCGACAAGCCCGACCCCGCGCCCATCCATGCCGTGCTGGATGCCTGCGGGGTGCGGCCCGGCCCCGATGCCTGGTATGTGGGCGACACCGCACTGGACATGGTGGCCGCCCGCAACGCGGGAGTGACCGCGGTGCTGCTGGGCGATGCATCCCATGATGGCGGATTGAGCGCCTGCAACCCGGATATGCATTTCGCAGATGCGAAGGCGCTTGCGGAGTATCTCCGCTCGGTCGAAATAGGATGATGCCGGCTTAGGATTTCAGAAGCCGGATGGAGAGCCACGCCCGGAAGCAGCGACCGGACCACGCCATGACCGTGGACCGGTGCCGAGCTTCTTCCGGCAAAAATAAGAAGGGAGGCCGATATGGCCGCCGAAAAATCCCAGAACGTGCAGGACGTGTTCCTGAACCACGTTCGCAAGTCGAAGACCCCCGTGACGGTGTTCCTGATCAACGGCGTGAAGCTGCAGGGCATCATCACCTGGTTCGACAACTTCTCCGTGCTGCTGCGCCGCGACGGGCACACCCAGCTGGTCTATAAGCACGCCATCAGCACCGTGATGCCGGGCGCGCCGATCATGCTGTTCGACCCCGTCGCCGCCGGCCAGGCCGCGCCCGCGCCCGGCGCTGCGACCGGTGCCGAATCCGCGGAGGGCGCGCCCCGGCGCATGACCCTCTCCATAACCCCAAGGGAAACGTCTCCTGGCTCAACCGACTGATACCGGCGCGCCGCCCACCCGGGCGGCCGTCATCCTGCCCTATATGCGCCCGGCGCAGCCGTCCGGCGTGGTGGAGTTCAATCCCGGCGCCGTGCGCGCCGCGGAAGCCCGCCTGGCGGAAGCCGTGGGCCTTGCCGCCTCCATCGGCGTCACCATCGTGCATTCCGCCATCCACCCGGTGCGTGAACGCCGGCCCTCGACCCTGATGGGCGAAGGCCAGGTCGAGGCCGCGCGCCAGGCGATGGAGGACCAGGAGGTGGGCCTCGTGGTGGTGGATGCCGCCCTGACCCCCGTGCAGCAGCGCAACCTGGAACGCGCCTGGGGCACCAAGGTCATCGACCGCACCGGCCTGATCCTGGAGATATTCGGCGAGCGCGCCCGCACCCGCGAAGGCGTGCTGCAGGTCGAACTCGCGCATCTCTCCTATCAGCGCACGCGCCTCGTGCGGTCCTGGACCCACCTGGAGCGCCAGCGCGGCGGCTTCGGCTTCCTCGGCGGCCCTGGCGAATCGCAGCTGGAAATCGACCGCCGGCTGATCGACGAGCGCATCATCCGCCTGAAGAAGGAGCTGGAGCAGGTGCGCCGCACCCGCGGCCTGCACCGCAAGGCGCGGGAGAAGGTGCCGTTCCCGGTCGTGGCCCTCGTCGGCTACACCAACGCCGGCAAGTCCACACTGTTCAACGCGCTGACCGGGGCCGGCGTCTATGCCGAGAACCAGCTGTTCGCGACGCTGGACCCGACCATGCGGCAGATCCGCCTGCCCTCCGGCCGTACCGCCATCCTGTCCGACACGGTGGGCTTCATCAGCGAACTGCCGACGCAGCTCGTCGAGGCCTTCCGCGCGACGCTGGAGGAGGTGGCCGCCGCCGACGTGATCCTGCATGTGCGCGACGCGGCCCACCCCGACAGCGCCGCCCAGCGCGCCGATGTGCTGAAGGTGCTGACGGAGATGTCCGAAGGCCCCGACGCCGCGCTGGACGAGGATTGGCCGAACCGCATCCTGGAGGTGCTGAACAAGGCCGACCTGCTGCCCGGCCGCGATCTGCCGGGCATCGCGGTCTCCGCGCTGAACGAGGAAGGCCTCGACCGGCTGACCGCCGAGATCGACCGCCGGCTGTCCGCCAGCGAGCAGGTGGCGGAATTCCACATCCCCGCCGGGGACGGCGCGCGCATCGCCTGGCTGCACCGCCATGCGGAGGTGCTGTCGACCGAGGCGGAGGAGGATGTGCTGGTGATCCGGGTGCGGATCTCGGAGGCGGCGAAATCCCGCTTCGAGCGCATCCCGCCGGTCGGCGAGGAAACGCTCCCTGGTTCGGCCAACGACCCGTGAGCATCACCCACGCCCAGCAGGCGGATGTCGCGGCGCTGCTGAAGGAGGCAGCGTCGCGGGAGATCATGCCCCGCTTCCGCCAGCTGCTGCCCGCCGACATCCGCGCCAAGTCCGGCCCGCTGGACCTGGTGACCGACGCGGACGAGGGAGCGGAGAAGATCATCGCCGCCGGGCTGGCCCGCATCTTCCCCGGCTGCCTGGTGGTGGGTGAGGAAGGCTGCGCCGCCGATCCCGCGCTGCTGGCCCGGCTGGCCGACGCGCCCCTGGCCTTCGTGGTGGACCCGGTGGACGGCACGGCCAATTTCGCCGCGGGCCTGCCGCTGTTCGGCGTGATGGTCGCCGCCATCCGCCATGGCGAGACCATCGCCAGCTGGATCTATGACCCGATCACCCGCGACATCGCCATGGCGCTGCGCGGTGAGGGCGCCTTCACCGAAACACCCGACGGGCTGCGGCGGGACATGCGGGTGGGCACGGCGCAGCCGCTGTCGCGCACCGTGGGCATGGTCGCCTGGCACTACATGTCGGGTGAGCTGCAGGCCCGGCTGCTGCCGCGCCTCAGCGTGCTGGGCGGCGCGCAGAACCTGCGCTGCTCGGCGCATGAATGGTGGCATGCGGCGGCGGGCAACCTGCAGCTGCTGGTCTATAATCGCCTGATGCCCTGGGACCACGCCCCCGGCTGGCTGCTGCACCGGGAGGCCGGCGGCTATTCCGCGCGCTTCGACGGCAGCGCCTATACCCCGCTGGAAACCTATGGCGGCATCATCGCCACCCCGGACCGCGCAAGCTGGCAAGCCGCCAAGGAAGCGCTGGGGCTGTGAGGATCGCATCCTCGACCGCGCGCTACGAGGAGTGGTTGCGCGGTCGCCTGGGCCCGGACGTCGTCGCGGCGGACCTGGACGCGAAGCACCGCCGGATGCGGGCCGCCCCCTTCGCCTTCCTGCGCGCCACCTATTGGCGCTGGGCGGAGATCATCCCCACGCTCTGCCCGGAGCTGATGGGCGCGCCCCCGGTGCTCGCCGTCGGGGACGTGCATCTGGAGAATTTCGGCACCTGGCGCGACGATGAGGGCCGCCTGGTCTGGGGCGTGAACGACTTCGACGAGGCCGCCGTCATGCCCTGGCCGCTCGACCTCCTGCGGCTGGCCGTGAGCGCCTTGCTGGCGGGCGGCGGGCGGGAGAGCTGCGATGCCATCCTGTCCGGCTTCCTGGACGGCGCGGAGGCACCCTGCCCGATCGTGCTGGAACGGGACTGGAAATGGCTGCGCAAGGCGGTGCTGGTGCCGGAGGAAGACCGCGCCGCCTTCTGGGCGAAGTTCGAGGCGCTGCCCGCCGCCCCTGCCCTGCCCGCGCATGAACAGGCCCTGCTGGCCGTGCTGCCGGCGGGCCATGGCGTGCCTGTCTTCTCGCCCCGCACGGCAGGCACCGGCAGCCTGGGGCGGCCGCGCTTCGTCGCGCGGGCGGATTGGCGTGGCGGGCTGGTCCTGCGGGAATCGAAGGCGCTGGTTCCCTCGGGCTGGAACCTGGCCCAGGCGCCCACAGACGACGCCATCAGCGCCCAGGCCGTGGCCACCGGCCGGTTCCGCGCCCCGGACCCGTATTACCGGCAGATCGGCGCGATCATCACCCGTCGCCTGTCGCCCAACAGCCGCAAGATCGAGGTGAAAGACAGCGCGTCCCAGCTGCTGGAGGCGCGCATGCTGGCCGCCATGGGCCGCGAGATCGCCAATTGCCAGGCCGGCGACGCGGAACGTTGGCCGGGCGTGCGCGAGGAAGCCAAACGCATGGCCAAGGGCTGGCTGCACAAGGCGGCCGAGGCGGCGGCGGAGGCGGTGGTGAAGGAGCAGAAGGAGTTCGCGGCCGGGTAGGTCTCGGGGGCTTTGCCCCCGCGCCGCTACCGAGCAGCGGGCGCCGACTTCCCGGAGGCCCAGGGGGCGATGCCCCCTGGTCGGTCTAGGGCGCGAAGCCCCTTCTCACACCCGCTCCAGGCACATCGCCACGCCCATGCCGCCGCCGATGCACAGCGTGGCCAGGCCCTTCTTCGCGTCGCGGCGCTGCATTTCATACAGCAGCGTGGTCAGCACCCGCGCGCCCGAGGCGCCGATCGGGTGGCCCAGCGCGATGGCGCCGCCGTTCACGTTCACCTTGCTGGTGTCCAGGCCCAGGTCCTTGTTCACCGCGATGGCCTGGGCCGCGAAGGCCTCATTCGCCTCGATCAGGTCGAGGTCGGCCACGGTCCAGCCCGCCTTCTCCAGCGCCTTGCGGCTGGCGGGAATGGGGCCCGTGCCCATGATGGCGGGGTCCACGCCGGCGGTGGCCCAGCTGACGATCCTGGCCAGCGGCGTGATGCCGCGCTTCTTGGCCTCATCCGCGCTCATCACCACCAGGGCGGCGGCGCCGTCATTGATGCCGGAGGCATTGCCGGCCGTCACGGTGCCGTTCTTGTCGAAGGCGGGGCGCAGCTTGGCCAGGGTCTCGATGGTGGTGTCGGGGCGGGGATACTCGTCGGCCTCGACCACCACGTCGCCCTTGCGGGTCTTGATGGTGACGGGGGTGATCTCGTCCTTGAAGCGGCCGGCCTTCTGGGCCTCGCCCGCCTTGCGCTGGCTGTTGGCGGCGAACTCGTCCTGCTCGGCGCGGCTGATCTGGTACTTCTGGGCCACGTTCTCGGCGGTGTTGCCCATGTGATAGCCGTGGAAGGCGTCCCACAGACCGTCCTTCAGCATGGTGTCGGTCAGTTCCAGACCGCCCATCTTGGTGCCGGCGCGCATCTGGGCCGCGTGCGGGGCCTGGGTCATGCTCTCCTGGCCGCCGGCCACCACGATGGTGGCGTCGCCCGCCTGGATCTGCTGGGCCGCGAGGGCCACGGCGCGCAGGCCGGAACCGCAGAGCTGGTTGATGCCGAAGGCGGTGGCCTCATGCGGGATGCCCGCATGCACCGCGGCCTGGCGGGCCGGATTCTGGCCTTCGCCCGCGGCCAGGATCTGGCCGAGGATAACCTCGTCCACCTCACTGGCGGCGACGCCGGCGCGGGTCAGCGCGGCCTCGATCGCCGCCTGGCCCAGCGTGTGGGCCGGCAGGCTGGCAAAGGCGCCGTTGAAGCTGCCCACGGGCGTGCGGGCGGCGGAAGCGATCACGATATCGGTCATGGGGGGCGTCTCCCTTCTCTGGTGCCTAGTCTGCTCTGGGGCGGGCGCGCCGTCCAGCACACCGGTTCTCATCCGAATTGAGGTAGGGCCGGCCGGTCGGGGATCAACTCCGCTTGAGGACCGCGAATCTTCTTTGTTCGGCCGGGAAGGCGCGTGAAGCATCCGCCGTCCAAAAGGAAAACATCCATGGCCACGATGGTGATCCACGACCGGCGACTGACCGGCGACACGCCCGCCTGGTACAGTTTCGTCATGCAGGTGAACAATCAAACCGGCATCCGCCACATCACCGAGACTGTGGCCCGGCGCGCGCGGCAGAAGCGCAAGCTGACCAAGCTGCATATCCTGTGCCACGGCTACGAGAACAACTGGGACCTGGGCAGCGGCATGTGCGTGCCCGCCGCCCATGGCGGCTTCGGCCTGCAGCTGGGGCGGGAGGGGCTGAACCTGTTCAACTATGGCCTGACCAGCACCTGGAAGGGGCTGGTGGACGAGATCGTGCTGTTCGCCTGCGCGCCCGCCGATACCTATGCCGGCAATGTCGGCACCTGGGGCGACGGGAAACGCTTCTGCGGCTACCTGGCGCTGACCACCGGCGCCAAGGTGATCGCGGCGCGCGACACGCAGATCTATCACTACGGCGGCGGCGGCCCGATCGATTTCGGCGCCTGGGAAGGCCCGGTCTATGAGTATTCGGATGCGAACCCGGAGGGCACGCGCATCCTGGACCCGTCGCGCTATCATGTGCATGGCAGCAGGCAGGCAGCGGCGGCCTAGGGCCGATCGACCGTCAGGCTAAGGTCGCGCCTGAGCGGGCGGCAGTCAAAGCCCCCGCACCCAGTCCAGGAAGGGCCGCCACAGGGCGCGTTCCGCGCCCTCGCCGGCCACCATGCCGATATGGCCCGAGGCCGCGCGATGAAGGGTGGCGCCCGGCATCGCGGCGAGCGGTGCGGAGGACGCCGGCGGCACGATGCGGTCGCGCTCCGGGATCGCGACGAAGGCCGGGCCCGCCCAGGATTGCGGCCGCACCGGCAGGCCCGCGAGCAGCCATTCGCCGCGCGCGGTGTCGTTGCGCCCATACCAGCCGCCCAGGGTCTCCCGCGCGACGGGTGCCGGCAGCGGGATGCCGTCGTTCAGCCAGTCCTCCAGCGCGACGAAGCGGCGCGCGCGGGCGCTGTCAGGGTCCAGCCGGGCGAAGGCGCGGTATTTCTGCGCGACGCCGAAGGGCTCCAGCGCCGCGAACAGCACCTGCAGCGCATCCACCGGCAGCGCGCCCATGGTCTCCATCACCGGCTCGAAGCCCGGCAGCAGGCTGGCAAGCGCACGGGCGCGCACCGGGTCCTCCGCGTGGAAATCCCAGGGGGTGGCGAGCAATGCGAGGGCACGCACGCGGTCCGGCCGGCGCAATGCGGCGCCGAGCGCCAGCAGCCCGCCCATGCAGTATCCGGCCAGCACCACGGGCTGGGGCATGGCCGTGATCGCGCGTTCCAGCCGGCCGGCCACCACGTCGGTCAGGGTGAAGCGGCGCTCCGCGGGGCCCGGCCAGCCCCAGTCCAGCAGCAGCGGCCGCAGCCCCTGCCCGGCCAGGAAGCGCAGCATGCTGGCGCCCTCATCCAGGTCCAGCACATGGGCGCGGTTCACCAGGCTCGGCACGAACAGCACGGGCGTTCCGGTACCGCCAAAATCCAGGATGCGGGCAGCACCTTCGGCCCAGATGGCCGGCGGGTCGGCCAGGGTGCGGGCATGCGGGTGACGGCGATAGGCCGCGATGCCCTTGAGCAACGCGCGGTCCTGTTCCAGCAGCTTGCCGAATACCGCGGCCTGGAAGGCCTCAGGGCTTGCGCCGAGTTCCGCGAGGCGGCTTGCGATCTCCGCCCGCTTCTCCCGCCCCGCCCTCGATCTCGGCCAGGCGGCGTTCGAGGGCAGCGAGGCGGTCAGCCATGTCGTTCCCTGGGCGGGCTGCATCGCCGCCATCGCGCGCATCATGCTGCCCATCAGGTGCAGGCTGAGCGGGCGCGGGCCGCGGCGCAGCATCGGGCCCGGGGGCGGGTTGCCCGGCGCCCGGAAAGCCTGGGTTGAAACCGGGGGGGAAGCCGGGCCAAAGCCCTGCCCATGCGGCGGCATCAGGCCGGAACCCCTTCGCACTCTGGGCGCGCCAGAACGCCGCCGCCAGCGAAACGCTGGCCGCCCAGGCCTCCGCCAGCTCGGGATCGGTCGCCAGCGCCGCCAGTTCGCTCTGCCACAACGTGATCCAATCCTCGGCGAGGCTGTCGAGATCGGGGGGGAAAGTCATCCATGCCTGTGTAATCGGGGTCAGAGGGCCTTATAGCGCGGCTTTCGGGGCATGACACGAACCCCGTCGCGTGTGCTAGCCTGCACGCAGCAACGAATTGGGGGGATGAGGCAACACATGGCACAAGGCAAGGCTGCTTCCATGGCTGATACGGGCAAGGACACTCCCACCCCCCCTGTGGTGGTGAAGAAATACGCGAATCGTCGCCTCTACAACACCGAGAGCAGCAGCTACGTCACGCTTGAGGACCTGGCGCTGATGATCCGCCAGGGCCGTGATTTCGTGGTCTATGACGCGAAATCCGGGGAGGACATCACGCGGTCCGTCCTCACGCAGATCATCGTCGAGGAAGAGGCGAAGGGAACCTCCCTCCTGCCCGAGCCCTTCCTGCGCCAGCTGATCCAGTTCTACGGCGACCAGATGGGCGGGCTGGTGCCGCGCTATCTGGAGGCGGCCATGGGTGCCTTCACCGGCCAGCAGGACCAGTGGCGCCAGCAGATGCAGAGCGCCATGGGCGGCTTCAACCCCTTCGACATCACCGAGATCAGCCGCAACAACATGGCGATGATCGAGCGCGCCATGGGGATGTTCAACCCGTTCGCCGGCGTGACCGGCGCGCGCTCCGAGGTGGATGAGCTGAAGGCCGAGGTGGCGCGGCTGAAGGCCGAGCTGGCCAAGAAGGGCGGCTGAACGAAAAAGGGCCCGGTCGATGCCGGGCCCCTGTTGTCTCTCTCAGGTATCGTAGCCGGGGTTCTGCCGGTCCAGCTTGCGCAGCAGGCCGGGCCATTCCATCACGCCGAAGGGCCGGCGGGTCTTGGGCTGGTAGTTGTTCCAGGTCTGCTCCAGCACGTGTTCCGGCACCTTGTTCAGCGGCGTGTTGCAGGCCATCGCCGCCAGCTGCGCGAAGCAGCTCTTCTCCAGCCGGTGCAGCCAGTTGAAGGCCTCGCCCACCGTGGCGCCCGTGACCAGCAGGCCGTGGTTCTTCAGGATCATGCTGTTCGCCGTGCCCAGGTCACGCACCAGGCGCTCCTGCTCGGACATGTCCAGCACCACGCCGTTGAAGTCGTGATACGCGATCTTGAGGAAGCGCATCGCCGTCTGGGTCAGCGGCAGCAGGCCGCATTCCAGCGAGGAGATCGCCATGCCCGGCCAGGTATGGGTGTGGATGACGCAGTTCGCGTCCTCACGCGCCGTATGGATCGCGGAGTGGATGACGAAGCCCGCGCGGTTGATGCCGAAATCGAAATCGCCGTAGTCGGGCTTGGCCAGTACATTGCCGTGCTCGTCGATCTTGATCAGCGAGGAGGCGGTGATCTCCTCATACTGCATGCCGTACGGGTTGATGAGGAAGTTGTGCCCCTCGCCCGGGATGCGCATGGAGATGTGGTTCGCCCCCATGTCGTCCATGCCGTACATCGCGACCAGGCGATAGGCGGCGGCGGTGTCCACGCGGCACTGCCATTCGGCGGGGCTGACCTTGTCCCGCATCGAGGAGATGCGGAGTTCCTTGCGGCTGCTTTCGAGCATGGGACGTTTCCTTGTGACCTGTCGGGCGAGAATGGTCCCGGGGTGCCTGTACGGTCAAGTTGGTTCCGGCCCCGAGGGCGTCGCCCCCGATCCCCTGCCGGAACCGTGGCGGCCCTGCCCCCCCGGGGAGTGGGCGCCGAACTTCCATCAGGGCGGTCAGGGGCGGTGCCCCTGACCGGGGACAACGCCCCTGGAACGCGCCGTCAATCGTTGACGAATGCCCAGCGGAAGCCATCCGCCGTGTGCTTCAGCCGCCCCGCCGTCGGCGCCGGGAAGTGGATGGGCAGGATGGTCGCGGGCGTATCCGCCGTATCGCGGAAGATCTTCAGCCGCGATTCCGCCGCCGCCAGCGGGTCGTGGCAGAAGATGGTGGACCAGCTCGGCTCGTTCACCTGCAGCTGGTGGTGCATCAGGTCGCCCGTGATGACCGCGCGCTGCCCCTTGGAGGAGATGTTCACGCAGCAGTGGCAGGCCGAATGGCCCGGCGTCGGGATCAGCGTGATGGTGTCGTCCAGCGAGTAGTCGTCATCCACCAGCAGCGCCTGGCCGGCCGCCACGATGGGCTCGCAGTTCATGTGGAACACTTCGGGCTTATGGGTGCCGCTGTCGCCGAGCTTCGCCTGGGCTTCCCAGAATTCGTATTCCTTCTTGTGGAACACGTATTTGGCGTTGGGGAAGGTCGGCACCCATTTGCCGTCGCGCAGCACGGTGTTCCAGCCGCAATGGTCGATGTGCAGGTGGGTGCAGAACACATAGTCCACATCCTCCACCGTCAGCCCCTCGGCCTTCAGCCCGTCCAGCCAGGGCTGCTTCGGGAAATCCATCGGCGCCGGATAGCCCTTGTCCTCGCCGGTGCAGGTGTCCACCAGGATGACGTGGTGCGGGGTGCGCAGCACGAAGCTCTGGTAGGTGATGACCATCTTGTTGGTCGAAGCCTCCCAGGTGCGGGGGTCCATCTGCGGCAGCAGGGCGTTCACGGCGCCCGGGGGCGCGCCGGGGAACATGGTCTCGGCCACGCGCCAGGGGCCGTCGCGCTCGATGATGGAGGTGATGGACACGTCGCCGACCTGAAGGCGCTTCATTGGATGTTCTCCCGTTGGTGGGGGGAGCTTGGCGCGAGGCGGGGGGCGCGTGAAGCCCCGAACACCCAAACTGGCTTCAATCCAGTGGAACAATATAATCTTCTTTTTCTGTAGAAAAAGAAGCAAAAAGACTTTTGTAAATTTTAGTGTTAATGATTACACGCAAAAATAATCAAAAGTTCTTTGGTTCTTTTTTACAAAAAAGAACATCACTTCTACCCTCTCATCGGCCCACCACCCCCCGCAATCTCCCGGATCAGCTTGCGCCGCACAGCGCCCCCGAACGCCTCGAAATCCTCGGCCACGATCATGAACGCGCCCGGCCCGCCGATCACGCTGTCGCGGAAATACTGGTCGAGCGGCACGGGCGGCGGGCGGCCGAAATTGGGCTTGTCGTTCACGATGGGCAGGCCGTTGATGACGATGCCCTCGGCCACCGCCTCGTCGCGCGCCATCTCGGCCGGGCGGCCGGAATTGTTCACCCCATCGCCCGAGACGTCGATCACCCGCCGCGTGGCCTCGAAGGGGCAATCCGCCAGGGTCCGGCGGGAGAAGTCGATGGCGCCCGATACGCTGGTCCAGGAGAGGCTGGCGCGCGGCGCCTCCGACAGCGCATCCGCCCATCGGGCCGTGTCGGCAGCCCCGGTGATGCGCGTCCAGGGCAGGATCAGGCGCTGATACTCGGCCCCCGCCCATTCGACATAGGCCAGGCCGATCGCGCCGATGCTGCCGCGTGAAATCGCCTGCACCACGCGTTCATCCGTCAGGGCGTTGCGATAGCCTTCGCGTTGCAGCCGCGCCTCGTCCGGGTCGATGGAACGGCTGACATCGACAGCCAGCACCAACGCCACATCCACGTCGAGGGGCTCGGCCCGCAGGCCCGTCGAGGCCAGGACCGCACCGGAGGCAAGAAGGCTTCTGCGCCGCATGCCGGTCTCCCGAGGCTGAGGCCCTCATCGAAGCCTGCCGCACTGCGGGAATGCAAAGAAATTATGCGAGATTCGTTACAGGCCCCAATCGGCGCGGCGCGGCGCCACCTGCACCCCCACCACCTGCCACTGCATCCGCCACGGGTCCTGCAGGGCCAGCGTCACGCTCAGTGCCTGCTCGGCTTCGCCGGGTGCATGCAGGGAGACCTGCCACTCCCTCGCGCCCAGCGGCCGCACGGCGCCGATCATCCCGAAGCCGCCGGCATCGCGCGGCAGGCGGTCCCGCAGCGCGCCAATCAGCCCCGCCGGCGTGGCCATGCCCTGGGCGACGTCGTGCGCCATGCCCGCCAGGAAGCGGTCGGCCTGCGGCGAGAGGGGCTGGCTGCCGAGCCCTTCGGCGAATTGCGGCGCCAGCCGCGCCCAATCGACCTGCGCCTCCAGCCGGGCGGCATCGCCCCTGGCCAGCGCCTCACCCAGTGTCGCCGCCGCCACGAAGGGCGCAGCCAGATAAGTGCCGAGCAACCCGAGCAGCCCCAACGCCCCCGCGATCCGCACCAGGCGCGACCGGCGGCGCGGCGCGGGCCTGGCGGGGGCGGAAACCGGCTGTGCAGGCTGGGAGACGGGGCGGCCTTCGTCATACTCGCGCCAGATCTCTTCCCAGAGGTCCCGTCTCTCGTGTATCGCCACCCGCATCATCATCTCCGAAAACGATCATTCGTCTCGAAAATGAGAATCTGCGGAGATGATGAGCCAAAGGTTAACGAGGCGGGGTTATCGTCTCGTTGGTCTCATTTTTTCTACAATCAGCGGCGGGGAGCGGGGCTCCGCAGCGCGCCGGCGATATCGCTCTCCAGCGCGGTGAAGGCCGCGGCGAGTGCCGCGGTCATGGCGGCCGCCGCGGCGGCATCGCCTTCGCCGCGCATCGGCGCCTCTCCGCGCAGGGCGAATTGCCCGCGAAGGCGGCTGGAAACCAGCCCCCCATCCTCCACCAGCAGGGCGGAGAACGCGGCCACCGCGCGGTCAGGCCGGCTTTCCAGCGCGGTCAGCTCCACCTCCAGCACCAGGTCGCTGGGCAGGCGGCTGCCGGTGGCCGTGACGGCGGAGAACAGGCCGCTGGCCTGCAGCCACTGCCGCAGCGCCGATTCGACCGCCTCGGCCGGCGGGGCCGCCCATTCGGCATAGGGCGCCAGCGCCAGCGTGCCGTCGGCGCGGACGGAACGCAGGGAACGCCCGTCCATCCCCGCCCCCGGGCGCACCGCCCGCAGCAGCAGCACCCGCCCGCCGGCGGCAGCGGGTGCCCCGGCCGGGCGGCGCGGCTCCAGCGGGAAATGCCGGGTCTCGACATAGGGCCGCTCAGGCAGGACGGAACAGCCGGGCAGCACGCCCAGCGCAAGCAGCATCGCGCGGCGGTTCATCGGCCGCCCCCGGCCGGCGGCGGGGCGCCCAGCAAGGTCTGGCTCGGCGAGCGTCGAAGCATCTCGGTCACATCCCTCAGATTACCGGTCACGGCGCGCAGGTCGCGCAGCAGGGGCACAAGTTCGGCCTGGGTGTCCAGCGTGGCGCCGCGCGCGCCGCGCAGGGCGGTCTCCAGCTGCCCCACCGTGTTGGGCAGCCGCTGGGACGCCTGGCGCAGCGCGGTCATGGCGGCACTGCCTTCCCGCAGGGCCTGGCGCAGCTCGGGGCTTTCCATCACGGCATGGGCGGCCGCGACCGTGCTGCGCAGCTCGTTGGCCAGTGCCGGCAGGTCCGCGGCTTCGGCTGACTGGCGCAGGCTGCGCGCCAGCACCGCGAGCTCGGTCAGCACCTGCCCGCCCGTGCCCGTGGGCGCCAGCTGGGTGCGCAGGTCCGTCACCAGCCCGCTGAGATTGGTCAGCATGCCGTTCAGGTCGATCTGCTCCAGCCGGGTCATCAGCGCCTCGGCGGCCGACTGCACCTGGGCCGTGGTCGAGGGCATGGACGGGATCACCGGGTACTCGGCCTCCCACGGGATGGCGCGGACCGGATAGCGATGGGCATCGACGAAATCGAGCTCGATATAGGACACGCCCGTGATGCCCTGGCTGGACAGCCGCGCCCGCAGCCCGTTCGCGATCGAACGTTCGATCGACAGCTCCGCCCCCAGCTGGTCGCGGTTCAGCGAGAAGCGCACCAGCACCAGCCGGAAGGCCGCGCCCTCATTCTGGCGCTCGGCGCTGCGATAGGTGGCGGCGACCAGGCCGATCTGCGTCACGCGGCCCACCTGCACGCCGCGGAAGCGCACGGTGGAGCCCACATCCAGCCCCTGCACGGATTCGCGGAAATAGGTCTCGTACATCTCGCCGCCGCGCGCGCGGAACGCGTCGGCGGTCAGGAAGAACAGGAAGCCCAGGCCGAGGGCCACGGCGGTCAGCACCAGGATGCCGACGGAATAGGCACTGCGCCTCATGCCTTCTGCTCCAGCACCTCACGCCGGAAGAAGGCGCGCACCTTGGGGTGGGTTGCATTGTCGCGCAGCTCGCGCGGGTTGCCCTCGGCGATCATGCCCTTGGCATCCTTGTCCAGCATGATGCAGCGGTCCCCGATGGCCAGGATGGATTGCAGTTCGTGCGTCACCACCACGAAGGTCGTGCCGGTCTCGCGTGCCAGTGTCGTGATCAGGTCGTCCAACCCCGCCGAGGTGATGGGATCGAGCCCGGCGCTTGGCTCGTCCAGGAACAGGATCTCAGGGTCCAGCGCCATGGCGCGGGCGATGCCGGCGCGCTTGAGCATGCCGCCCGAGATCTCGGCCGGCAGTCGAGTGGCGGCATCGCCCAGCCCCACCAGCCCCAGCCGCGCGCGCGCCACCGCCTCGCGCGCCTCACGCGGCAGCTTGGTGTGCTGTTCCAGCGGCACGGCGACATTCTGCATCAGGTTCAGGCTGCCCAGCAGCGCGCCCTGCTGCCACATCACCCCGATGCGGGCCAGCGCCTGCTGGCGCGGGCGGCCGTGCAGCCGGTTCAGCGGGTTGCCCAGCACCCTTGCCTCGCCCTCGGCGGGCGGAATCAGCCCGATCAGCAGCTTCAGCAGGGTGGATTTGCCGCATCCCGATCCGCCGAGGATGACGAACACCTCCCCCCGGCGCACCTCGAAGGTCACGTCCTGGAAGACGGTGCGGCTGCCGAAGCGGGCGGCCAGCTTCTCCACCTCGATGACGTTGTCCGCCATGGCTACCACCCCAGCCGGAAGAAGATGATCGCGAACAGCCCGTCCAGCACCACCACCGCCACCAGGGAGCCCACCACGGCCGAGGTCGCGGCATCGCCCACCGCGCGCGGCCCGCCCCCGGTCTTGAGCCCCGAGCGGCAGCCGATCAGCCCGATGGTCAGGCCGAAGATCAGCGCCTTGAACAGCCCGCCCCACAGATCACCCACCGAGACCCAGTCCTGCAGGGAATTCATCACCATGCTGGGCGGGATGCCGAGGCCCTGCATGACGAAGCCCATGCCGACCAGCCCCGTCAGGTCCATCACCAGCGCCAGCACGGGCATCACGAGCCCGGCCGCCAGGATTCGCGGCAGCACCAGCCAGGCCACGGGGTCGATGCCCATGACCGACAGCGCGTCGATCTCCTCATTCACCTTCATGGTGCCGAGCTCGGCCGCATAGGCGCTGGCGGTGCGCCCCGCCAGCACGATGGCCGCGATCAGCGGCCCCAATTCGCGCACGAGGGAGATGCCGACCAGCTGCGGCACGAAGGTTTCGGCGCCGAACTTGCGCATGGGAATCGCCGACTGGAAGGCCAGGATCACGCCGATCAGCGTGCCGAGCAGGATGCACAGGGCGAAGCCCCGCGTCCCGGCCTCGTCCAGGTGGCGGAACAGTTCCGAGATCCGCAGCCGCCAGGGGCGGGCCAGCAGCCCGGCCCAGCCCAGCATCACCTCCCCCAGGAAGCCCACACGGGTCTGGCACTGCTTCACCGTGCCGATGGCGAGCTGGCCCGTGCGGGTGACGAGCCCCACGCGGGGCGGCGGCGGCGGAGCAGGCGCCGCGGCCAGCGCGTCGCTCATACGCTTCAGGGTTTCGGCCGCGCTGTGCTCTCCAGGGGGCTCGATCGGGGCGTCGCCCGCGTGCCGCGCGACCTCGGCCAGCAGCACGGCGCCCGTGCCCGAGAGGGAGACCACCCCGCGCGCGTCGATGCTGCGCACGCCACGGCGCGCGGCCTCCATGGCGCGTGGCCAGAGGGAGGCAGCCTCCGCCGTGCCCAACGGCCCGGAAAAGCGCAGCGTGTCCTCAGCGGACTCCATGACGGCGCCCTGATCGGCGGTTGCCTGGTCCTCGTCCCCTTGCATGCGGCTCCTCAACGCGGGGTGCGTCCCGGCGTTGCCGGATGAAGAACATGTAAGGCCCGACGGCGCAATGATCAGGGCCTGTTACTAACGGTTGCATCCCGCAACCGCGCCCCCGATTCTACCGGCCGGTCGGGCGGCATGGCGCTAAATGGCGTCGAACCAAGCCGGGCAACTTGCCCCGGGCTGATCCGTGTGTATGTTCGGCACCGCGAAAATTGGCCACATCAGAAGGCAATCAGGCGATGAAGCTGCTGGTCCCGGTTAAGCGGGTGGTGGACTACAACGTGAAGGTCCGGGTGAAGTCCGACGGCACTGGCGTGGAAACCGCCAATGTGAAGATGTCGATGAACCCGTTCGACGAAATCGCGGTCGAGGAAGCCGTGCGCCTGAAGGAAAAGGGCGTCGCCACCGAGATCATCGCCGTGTCCGCCGGCCCGACCGCCTGCCAGGAGCAGATCCGCACCGCGCTGGCCATGGGCGCCGACCGCGGCATCCTGGTCGAGCATGACGGCACGCTGGAACCCATCGCCGTCGCCAAGATCCTGAAGGCGCTGGTCGAGAAGGAGCAGCCGCAGCTGGTCATCCTCGGCAAGCAGGCCATCGACGACGACATGAACGCCACGGGCCAGATGCTGGCGGCGCTGCTGGGCTGGGCCCAGGGCACCTTCGCCTCCAAGGTCGAGCTGGCCGACGGCTCCGCCACCGTGACGCGCGAAGTGGACGGCGGCCTGGAGACGGTGAAGCTGA
This sequence comes from Rhodovarius crocodyli, assembly GCF_004005855.1. GTDB lineage: Bacteria > Pseudomonadota > Alphaproteobacteria > Acetobacterales > Acetobacteraceae > Rhodovarius > Rhodovarius crocodyli. The sequence goes on along the minus strand of NZ_SACL01000002.1, from coordinate 291,160 downwards.
CGCTGCCCGCCATCGTGACGGCCGACCTGCGCCTGAACGAGCCGCGCTATGCCTCGCTGCCCAACATCATGAAGGCCCGCAAGAAGCCGATCGAGACGGTGAAGCCCGCCGACCTCGGCGTGGACCCCACGCCGCGCCTGACGGTGCTGAAGGTCGAGGAGCCGGCGAAGCGTTCCGCCGGCGTGAAGGTCGGCTCCGTCGCGGAGCTGGTCGACAAGCTGCGCAACGAAGCCAAGGTGATCTGAACCATGACCATCCTGATCCTTGCGGACCATGACGGCGCGGCCGTCACCCAGCCCACCCGCAGCACCATCGCCGCCGGCGCCAAGCTGGGCGAGGTTCACCTGCTGCTGATCGGTGAGGGCGCCGCCGCCGCCGCCGAGAGCGCGTCCCAGCTGCCCTCCGTCGCGAAGGTGCTGGTGGCCGAGGACGCGAGCCTGGCCAAGCGCCTGGCCGAGCCCACCGCCGCCCTGCTGGTGACCATGGCCGGCAGCTACTCCCACCTGCTCGCCCCGGCCTCCGCCGCCGGCAAGAACGTGATGCCGCGCGTGGCCGCCCTGCTCGACGTGCAGCCGCTCAGCGACATCGCGGGCGTGGTGGATGCCGATACCTTCGTGCGCCCGATCTATGCCGGCAACGCGCTGGCCACGGTGAAGAGCGCCGACCCGAAGAAGGTGATCACGGTCCGCGCCGCGAGCTTCGACCCCGTGCCCGCCACCGGCGGTTCCGCCCCGGTCGAGAAGATCGTGGCCGCCGCCGACCCCGGCCTGTCCAGCTTCGTCGGCGCCGAGGTGCAGAAGAGCGAGCGCCCGGAACTGACCGCCGCCCGCATCGTCATCTCCGGCGGCCGCGCGATGGGTTCCTCCGAGAACTTCGCCATCATCGAGAAGGTGGCCGACAAGCTGGGTGCCGCCGTCGGTGCGTCCCGTGCGGCGGTCGATGCGGGCTATGCCCCCAACGACTTCCAGGTGGGCCAGACCGGCAAGATCGTGGCGCCGGAACTGTACATCGCCGTCGGCATCTCGGGCGCCATCCAGCACCTGGCCGGCATGAAGGACAGCAAGGTGATCGTGGCCATCAACAAGGACGAGGAGGCACCGATCTTCCAGGTCGCCGACTACGGCCTGGTGGGTGACCTGTTCAAGCTGATCCCCGAGCTCGAAGCCGAGCTGGACAAGAAGTGAGCGCGAACCCCGTGCCGGAGATCAAGTCGCTCGGCGTGATCGGCGCGGGGCAGATGGGCAACGGCATCGCCCATGTGGCGGCGCTGGCCGGCCTCGACGTCGTGCTGCTCGACGTCAAGGCCGAGGCCCTGGACAAGGCGATGGCCACCATCGCCAAGAACATGGACCGCCAGGTCAGCCGCAGCCTGATCACCGCCGAGGACCGCGACGCGGCCCTGGCGCGGATCAGGCCCGGCACCGACTACGCCCTGTTCAACGACGCGGACCTCGTGATCGAGGCCGCGACCGAGAACGAGGCGATCAAGGCCAAGATCTTCCAGGCGCTGCTGCCGCACCTGAAGGCCGAGGCGCTGCTGGCCTCCAACACCTCCTCCATCAGCATCACGCGGCTGGCGGCGGGCACGGACCGGCCGGACCGCTTCATCGGCATGCACTTCATGAACCCGGTGCCGGTCATGAAGCTGGTCGAGATCATCCGCGGCATCGCCACCAGCGACGCGACCTATCAGGCCATCGACGCGCTGGCGAAGCGGATGGGCAAGACCACCGCGACCGCCGAGGATTTCCCGGCCTTCATCGTCAACCGCATCCTGGTGCCGATGATCAACGAGGCCTGCTACGCGCTGTATGAAGGCGTGGGCGATGTGGTCTCGATCGACACCGGCCTGAAGCTGGGCGCCAACCACCCGCTGGGCCCGCTGGAACTGGCGGACCTGATCGGGCTGGATACCTGCCTGGCCATCATGAAGGTGCTGCACGACGGCATGGGCGACAGCAAGTACCGCCCCTGCCCGCTGCTGGCGAAATACGTGGAAGCCGGCTGGTACGGCCGGAAGTCCGGCAAGGGCTTCTACGACTACAGCCAGAACCCGCCGGTGCCGACGCGATAGGGTAAGGCCGGGGCTTTGCCCCCCGCCCTACCCCAGCGCCGCGTGGGCCAGGTTGCTGAGCACATCCATCCGCGCCACATGCCAGTCTTCGTCGCTCTGCCGCGCATTGGACAGGAAGGCGAAGCTGAGCCCGCTGTCAGGGTCGCCCCAGACATAGCTGCTGCCGACACCGCCATGCCCGAAGGTCAGCGGATGCGCGATGGTGCCCAGGCCCCGGATCGTGTCGCTCACCCCGCGCGAATGCGGCCCCAGGCCCCGGTGCATCGGCACGCCCTGCGCCAGGTCCGGCCTGTCGCCGGTGAAGTTGCGGGTCACGTACTGAATGGTCCGGCGGGAGACGAGGCGCGGCCCGTTCCCCAGCAGGGATTGATAGAACAGCGCCATGGCGCGCGCGGTGGCGTACCCGCCGCCGCCCGGCACGCCGGCGCGCCGATGCGCCGGCCCGCATTCCGGCATGCGCGGCACCAGGCCCAGCTCCGTCACGTCGTGCATGTCCGAGGCGCGCGGGTGAGCGGCGTCGGGCAGGCCGACGAACAGCTCCTTCTCCAGCCCCAGCGGGCGGATGATGCGCTCACGGATGAAGTCGCGGTGGTCCTGGCCGGTCACGCGGCGGATCAGCACGGCCGCCACCCAATGCGCGGCGGCGGCGTGGTAATGCACACGGCTGCCGGGGGTGAATTCCAGGGTGAAGTCGCAGACCACCTCCGCCAGCAGGGCCGGGTCTTCCCAGGCCTCGGGCGGCACGGCGGCGTTCGGGAAGCCGCCCTGGTGGGACAGCAGCTGGATGATCGTGATGCCGCCCTTGCCGTATTTCGAGAAGCCGGGGATGTGCAGCGCCACCGGGTCCTCGAAGCGGATGCGCCCTTCCTCGGCCAGCATCCACACCGCGCAGGCGGTGATGACCTTGGTGTTGGAATAGAGCAGCCACAGCGTGTCGTCGCCGGCCGGGGCGCCGGCGCGGGCCTCTCCCAGCACCCGGTGGGCGATGACCCCGCCCCGGTGGGCGATGGCGAAGCTCGCGCCGTGCTGGCGGCCTTCCGCGATATGGGCGCGGATGATGGCCTCGATGCGGTCGATCCTGCTGTGGTCCATGCGGTGGTACTCCCTGGACGGGCAGCATGGGCCGCAAGGCAGGCGGCGCCAAGCCCTGGTCGAAGCGCCGGAATCACGGCAGTTTCCGCGCCATGACCGATGCCACCCCCACCGAGACCCTGCGTGCCCTGGCCGAAACCGCGCTGGCCCGTGCCGGCGCCAACCCGCGCATGGCGGCCCTGACGGCGGAGGCGCTGGTGGCCGGCGAGGCGATCGGCCAGCCGGGCCACGGCCTGTCGCGCGTGCCGCAATACGCGGCCTTCCTGCGCAACGGCCGGGCGGACGGCGCGGCGGAACCGAAGGTGATCGCGCAGCGCCCGGGCACCGCGCTGATCGATGCGGGGCATGGGCTGGCCTATCCGGCACTGGCGATGGCGGAGGCCGAGGGCGCCGCCCGCGCGCGTGCCAATGGCGTGGCCTTCATCGGCATCACCAACAGCCACCACGCGGGCGCCATGGGCCTGCCCGTGGCGCGGCTGGCGCGGCAGGGGCTGGTGGCCATGGCCTTCACCAACTCACCCTTCGCCATGCCGGTTCCGGGCGGGCGCCGCCCGCTGCTGGGCACCAACCCGGTCGCCGCCGCCTTTCCCCGCCGGGATGCGGCGCCGCTGGTGATCGACCTGGCACTCAGCCAGGTGGCGCGCGCCAAGATCGCGGGTGCCGCCCAGCGCGGGGAAGCCATTCCCGAAGGCTGGGCGCTGGACGCGGAGGGCCGCCCCACCACCGACCCCAAGGCCGCCATGGGCGGCGCCATGCTGGCGCTGGGCGGCCCCAAGGGCGCGGCCTTGGCGCTGGCGGTCGAATTGCTCTGCGTGGCGCTGACCGGTGCGGCCTTCGGCTTCGAGGCGGACGGCTTCTTCCAGGATGAGGGCAACCGCCCGGCCCTGGGCCAGGCGCTGCTGGTGATCGACCCCGGCGCCCTGGCAGGCGAGGCCGGTTATCTCACGCGGGTGGAAACCCTGGTGGCCGCGATGCTGGAGGATGAGGGCGTGCGCCTGCCCGGTGCCCGCCACGGCGCCCTGCCGGCGGGCCTTTCCATCCCCCCTGCCCTGCTGGAGAAGATCCGCGCCCTCACGGTGTGACACCACGGCGCGTGAAGCTTCGTCACGCTTCGTCACTCGCAGGGCGGCGTGCCGCCGTTTATTCCGGCACCGATGCCCGATCCCGTTCTCGCCACCCGCCGCGCCCTGATGATGGCCGGCCTGCTGCTGCCCGTCGGCAGCTGCACCGAATACAAATCCGTGGCCGGCACCACGCCCATGCTGCGCGAGGGCGCCTACTACCCGCGTGAGATCCCGGGCGATGCCGATGCGGACCTGCTGCATGTGGCCGGTGCCCCGCAGCCCGCCCAGGGCACGCCCCTGCTGCTGACGGGCCAGGTCAGGCGGATCGGTGGGCTGGCGCAGCCGGGCACGGCGATGGAGATCTGGCAGCCCGACGCCGCGGGCATCTACATGAACCCGCGCGACCCCAATCTGGGCCGCAGGGATCTGGGCTTCCAGGGCTATGGCCGCACCACCACCAACGGCGTCGGGCGCTATGCCTTCACCACGCTGGTGCCGGGGCTGTTTCCGGGCCGGGGGCGGCATATCCATCTGCGCATCTTCCCCCCCGGCCAGCCCCGCGCGCTGACCACGGCCATCTACTTCCCCGACGACGCGAACAAGGACGAGGACGCGGTCTGGGCAGGCCTGTCGCCCACCGAGCGCGAGATGCTGACGGCGCGGATCACACGCTCCGCCGATGGGCTGCGCGCGAGCTTCGACGTCATACTGGGCTAGCTTCCGCGCCCGCGCCGCGCTAACGGCCGCCGATGCGAAGCCCCGACCCCCAGCGCATCACCGGCCCCAACGCGGTCCGCGCCCTGTTCACGCGCCGCCCCGAGCAGGTGGGCCGCCTGTTCTACACGCCGGAGATGGAGCAGTTCGCCATTCCGCTGGCGCGCTACATGGCGCGCCACCGCCTGCCCTATCGCATGGTGCCGTCCGAGGAGCTGGACCGCATCGCGGGCACGCCGCACCACAACGGCATCGTGGCCATCGCCGCCCCCCGCCGCGCCCTGCCCATGCCCGAACGCCTGCCGGATGTGCTGTGGTCCGCCGCGGTGCTGCCGGTGCTGGACGGGGTGGGCAACCCGCACAACATGGGCGCCATCCTGCGCTCGGCGGTGTTCTTCGGCGCGAAGGCCGCCGTCATCTCGGCCGACCCGCGCCAGGCGGACCTCTCTGACGCGGTGTTCCGCACCAGCGAGGGCGCGCTGGAACACCTGGACCTATTCCGGGTGGAGGACCTGCCTGGCTTCCTGCGGCGGGTGACCGGCCGGCTGGCCCCGGTGGTGGCCACCGCCGCCGATGGCGTGCCCCCCGCCCAGCTGCCGCGCGGCAAGCCCTTCGCCCTGGTGCTGGGCAATGAGGAACACGGCCCCACCCCCGCCGCCATCGCCGCCTGCCCGCTGCGCGTGACGCTGCCCGCGCGCGGGCCGGTCGAAAGCCTGAATGTGTCCAACGCGGCGGCCGTGCTGTTGCATGCATTGGGCGGGTAAGGCAGCCTGATCGGAATAATCGCAGGCGCTTGCGCCTTGCATGCAAGCATCGGGGCGGAAATGAGAGATCTGGCGGAACTGTTGGAACTGGGCGACGAGGAGCATCCACCCTCCGAGCGCAAGCTGCAGATCCTGACCGTCGCCTGCCGGCTGTTCGCCACCAAGGGCTTCGACGGTGCCTCGATGCGCGACATCGCGGAGGAGTGCGGCATCTCCAAGGCCACGCTCTATCACCACTTCCCGGACAAGAACGCGATCCTGCGGCTTGTCTCCATGGGCACCACCAAGTCGATCTATCTGCACATCGCGGCGCACGACAATCCGGCCCTGCCGCCCATGGACCGGCTGAAGGTGTTCATGGTCGAGACGGCTCGCTTCTTCGAGAAGTTCCGCTGGGCGTGGCTCGCCAGTGCCGCGATGTTCTGGAACGACCCGCAGGTGCGCCGGCGCAAGCAGCGCCTGGAATGGCGCGACAAATACGAGGCCGTGCTGCGCGACATCCTGCGCGCCGCGGTCGAGAACGGCGACATGCGCGAGGACCTGGACATCGCGCTGGCCGGCCGCCTGGTCAGCAGCGCCACCAACTGGCTGACGCGCTGGTACAGCCCCGGCGGGCCGCTGACCGCCGTGCAGATCGTGGAACAGTTCCACGACATGATCGTGGGCGGCTTCCAGAAGCCGCGCTGATTTTCACCCCAGGTGAAGCGCCTTGACGGGGCGGCGGCGCGGGCGAACACTCCGGCCATGCCACGCCCGCTGCCGCCCAGCCTCTACGCCGTCACCGCCATCCCCGCCGTCCACACCCCGCCGCTGGAGGGTGATGCGCAGGCCGATGTCGCCATCATCGGCGCGGGCTTCACCGGACTTTCCACCGCCCTGCACCTGGCCGAGCGCGGGGTCTCCTGCATCGTGCTGGAAGCCAATGAGCCGGGCTGGGGTGCCTCAGGCCGCAATGGCGGGCAGGTGAACCCCGGGCTGAAGCACCGCCCCGATGAGGTGGAGGCCCATTTCGGCCCTGAGCTGGGCCGGCGCATGGTGGCCTTCAGCCACGCCGCCCCCGACTATGTGTTCGAGCTGATCCGCCGCCACCAGATCCGCTGCGAGGCCCGCCAGGGCGGCACGCTGCGCGCGGCCACCAGCGCGAAATCCGCGGCCGAGCTGCGCAAACTGGCGGATGTCTGTGCCGAGCGCGGCATGCCCACCCGCCTGCTGGAAGGCCCGGCGATGGAGCAGGCCACTGGCACCGGCTATTACCAGCTCGGCTTCCTGGACCCGCGCGGCGGCGATGTGCAGCCGCTGAGCTATGCGCGCGGCCTGGCGCGCGCGGCACTCGCCCTCGGTGCGCGCATCCATGGCGACACGCCCGCGACCGCCCTGAAGCCGCAGGGCGACGGATGGCTGGTCGAGACCCCGCGCGGCAAGGTCCGCGCCGGGCAGGTGCTGCTGGCGACCAACGGCTATACCGACGCGCTGTGGCCGGGGCTGGAACAGAGCGTGGTGCCGGTGTTCAGCTCCATCCGCGCGACGGAACCCCTCGCCCCGGACGTCGCGGCCTCCATCCTGCCGCTGCGCGGCTCGGTGTTCGAAACCGGGCGCATCACCGTCTATTACCGCGTCGATCAGGAAAACCGCCTGCTGATGGGCGGGCGCGGGCCCCAGGGCGAACTGCAGGGCACCGCCGGGCTCGATTATCTGGTCGCGCATACCGAGCGGCTGTGGCCGCAGCTGAAGGGCGCCACCTGGTCCAAGGCCTGGAACGGCCGCGTGGCCATCACCCAGGACCACTACCCGCACATCCATGAGCTGGCGCCGGGCCTGATCAGCTGCGTCGGCTACAACGGGCGCGGCGTCGCCATGTCCAGCCACATGGGCCGCATCCTGGCCGAACACCTGGCCACCGGCGACAAGGCGGGCTTCGACATGCCCTTCCTGCCGCTGAAACCCATCGCCTTCCACCGCTTCTGGAAACTCGGCGTCTGGGCCGAAGTCTGGCGCGGCCGCGTGCTGGACCGGCTGGGGATGTGAGGCAGGCCGGGGCCTTGCCCCGGACCCCACCAAGGGCGCCGCCCTTGGAACCCGCCAGGAGCCTGTGGCCCCTGGACCCCCATGAGTTATCCGAAAGGTTGAGGAGGGGGCACCGAGTGTCCTTCCTGGCCCGACGAGCGCTACCCGCCCCCTCCTCAACCTTTCGGCTCCCGGTTTCCAAAGGCCTTTCGGCCTTTGGTGGGGGTATCGGGGGCAAAGCCCCTGATCGGGGTTCGGGGCAGCGCCCCGGAGAGCCACTTCCCCCGCTCAGTACAGCGGCGGCGTCACGGCCCAGACGACGACGCAGCGCAGCGGGCCGTTGTTCCAGAAGCGGTGCGGCAGGGTGGAGGCGAAGCGGAATGAGTCGCCGGCCTGCAGGGTGCTGGTGGTGCCGTCCACTTCCAGGCCGAGCACGCCCTCGATGACGGTGCCCGCATCCTCGCCCGCGTGGCTGTAGGGGGCCTCGCCGGTGGAGCCGCCGGGCTCGACCGTGATCAGCATCATCTCGATGCTGCCGTCACCTTCAGGGGCCAGCAATTCCTTGGTGATGCCCTTGGCCGAGAGGTCGAGCACGCGGCGCTGGGCGCGGCGCAGCACCCAGCCGGGGCCCTGGGCGGCGGCGCCCGCGTCGCTGAAGAACCAGCCGATCGGCACGGCGAAGATCTCGGCCAGCTTCTGCAGGGAGCGGATGGAGGGCGAGGATATCCCGCGCTCGATCTGGCTCAGCATGCCCACCGACAGGCCGCTGCGGGCAGAGAGTTCCTGCAGCGTCCAGTCGCGCCGCTGGCGCATGCCGCGCAGCCTGAGGCCCAGCACCGGGGTGGGGCTATCCGTGACGCTGTCCGGCACTTCCTCATTCATTGAAAAAATCACCGTGGTATTTTCAATTTGGTTGCACAAGGGCGATGGCGGCGTAAGCTACCCCCAGACAGTGCCGGAAAGCAAAACATGCGTGTTGGAATCGAGGTGGGCGGAACCTTCACTGACCTGGTCGCGGTCGATCAGGGAGAGGTGCGGGTCATCAAGGTGCCTTCCACCCCGCGCAGCCCGGATATCGGCGCCTTCAACGCGCTGGGGGCGGCCGGCATTCCGCCCGAGAGCGTGACCGATCTGGTGCATGGCTCCACGGTGGCGACCAACGCCATCCTGGAACGGCGTGGCGCCAACATCGCCTTCGTCGCCACCAAGGGCTTTCGCGACATCCTGTTCATGCAGCGGCACGACCGCCGCAGCATCTATGACCTGCACTACGCCAAGCCCGCGCCCCCGGTGCGCCGGCGCGACTGCTTCGAGGTGCCCGAGCGCATCGCCCCCGACGGCAGCGTGATCGCGCCGCTGGACGAGGCCGCCGTGACGCACGACCTGATCCCGGCTCTGGCTGCCGGCGGCTATCAGGCGGTCGCGATCTGCCTGCTCTCGGCCTATGCCTCCCCCGCGCATGAGATGCGGCTGAAGGAGATGATCGAGGCCGCCCTGCCCGGCCTGAAGGTCGCGGCCAGCCACGAGGTCGCCCCGGAATTCCGCGAGTTCGAGCGCGCCTCCACCACCGCGCTGTCGGCCTATGTGCAGCCGGTGATCGACGGCTATCTCGACCGGTTCGGCGCCACGCTGGCCGGGGCCGGCTTCACCGGCCATTTCAGCGTCATGCAGTCCAATGGCGGGCGGATGCCGGCCATCGCCATGCGCAAGAACGCCATCACCGCGCTGCTGTCGGGCCCCGCCGCCGGCGTGGTGGGTGCCATCCGCCAGGCCGCGCGCTCTGATCGCGGCAACCTCATCACCTTCGACATGGGCGGCACCTCCACCGACGTGGCGCTGGTGCAGGACGGCGAGGCGTCGCTGGCCGCCGAGACGGAAGTGGACGGGCTGCCCATCCGCACCCCGGTGCTCGATATCGTGACGGTGGGTGCCGGCGGCGGCAGCCTGGTCTGGATCGACGATGGCGGCATGCTGCGCGTGGGCCCCCGCAGCGCGGGCGCGGAGCCGGGCCCGGCCTGCTACGGCAAGGGCGGCACGCAGCCCACCGTGACCGACGCCCATGTGGTGCGCGGCACCATCCGCCCCGATGCCTTCCTGGGCGGCGGCATGAGCCTGGACGCGGCGGCCGCCCATCGCGCCTTCGAGGATGTGGCCAAACGCCTGGGCACGGATGTGCAGGGCGCTGCGGCAGCCGCCATCAGGCTCGCGGTCGCCAATATCGTGCGCGCCATCCAGCTCGTCTCGACCGAGCGTGGGCGCGACCCGCGCGACTACGCGCTTCTGCCCTTCGGCGGCGCGGGCCCGCTGCTGGCCGCCGAGATCGCCGAGGAGCTGGGCATCCGCGAGATCCTGGTGCCGCCCAACCCGGGCGTCATCTCGGCCCTCGGCCTGCTGTCGGCCGATTACGTGAAGCTGCGCGGCATCACCCGCCGGGTCGGCCTCGGCGACGAGACGCCCGCCATCATCGCCGCCGATTGCGCCCGTCTGCGGGAAGCGACCGAAAGCGAGTTCGCGGCCCTCGGCCTGACCGGCCCGCTGGAACACAGCCTGGAGCTCGACATGCGCTTCGTCGGGCAGGCCTTCGAGATTCCGGTCACGGTGGCCCCCGCCGAACTGCCGGGGCTGACGGCGGCGGACCTGGCGGAGCGTTTCGCCGCCGCCCACCAGCGCGTCTACCTGCATGGCGGCGAGCCGGGCCGCAAGGTCGAGCTGGTGGGGCTGCGCTTCGGCGTACGCCGCCGGCTGGACGCCCTGCCGGAGGTGAAGGAACGCGCCAGCGGGCTGTCGCGCCCGCCGAGCGCCGAGGTGATGGGGGTGCCCGCGAAGCTGGTCGATGCCGCGGGCCTCTCGGTGGGCGAGGCCGTCTCCGGCCCCGCGCTGATCGAGGGCTATTCCTCGACCACCTGGGTACCCCCGGGCTGGACCGGCGCGCGGGATGCCGCCGGCAACATGCTGCTGCGCAAGGAGGGCTGAACCATGACCCTGGACCCCGTCGAATATGCCATCCTCAGCCAATCCGTGATCGCGGCGGCGCGCGAGATGGGCGCGAAGCTCATCCGCTCCGCCTACTCCACCATCCTGCGTGAGGCGCGCGACGGCTCCGCCGCGCTGCTGGACGCCGATGGCGGCACCGTCGCCCAGGCGGAGCTGATCCCGATGCAACTCGGCAGCATCGGGCGCATCTTCCAGCCCTGTGCCGCGCTCTACCCGAAGGAGACGCTGGAGGAAGGCGACTTCCTGGTCATCAACGACCCCTATTCGGGCGGCCAGCACCTGCAGGACGTGTTCTTCTTCCACCCGATCTTCTTCGAGGGCGAGGTGATCGGCTTCGCGGCCTCCGTCGCGCATCACCTCGACCTCGGCGGCGGCAGCCCGGGGCTGAATGCCGGCGCGCGGGACCTCTATGCCGAAGGGCTGATCATCCCGCCCATGAAGGTGAACATCCACCGCGACTGGCATGGCGGCGGCTTCCAGCGGCTGCTGCGGGCCAATGTGCGCGTGCCCGCCCAGACCATGGGCGACTTCGACGCGCAGATCGCAGCCAACAACATCGGCGTGCTGCGCATCCAGGAACTGGCCGCGCGCTACGGCCGCGCCAAGGTCACGGCCACCATGGCCGCCCTGCAGGATTATTCCGAGCGCCGGATGCGCGCCGCCATCGCCGAGGTGCCGGACGGCACCTATCACGGCGAGGCCTTCCTCGATGACGACGGGCTGGGCAGCGGGCCGCTGCCGGTGCGCGCGGCGGTGACGATCGCGGGCGATTCCATCACCGTCGATTTCACCGGCACCGCGCCCCAGGTGGGCACCAACATCAACGCGCCCTTCGCCTCGGTCATCTCGGCCAGCGTCTCCTGCCTCAAGGCGGCGCTTACCAGCCCGGACATCCCGTTCAATGACGGCTCGCTGCGGCCCATCACGGTCACGGCGCCCAAGGGCACGCTGCTGAACCCGAACCACCCGGCCCCGGTGCGCGCGCGCATGCTGTCCTGTTCGCGCGCGTGGAACGCGGTGATGCAGGCCGTCTCCCAGGCGGCGCCCGAGAAGGTGATCGCCCAGGGCTATGACACCACCACCGCCTTCTGCCTCTCCTGGCTCGGGCCTGCCGGGTGGTCGGTCTATCTGGAGGTGTATGGCGGGGGCTACGGCGCGGGCATCGGCAATGACGGCTGCGACGCGGTCGATAACCCGCTCTCCAACTGCTCCAACACGCCGGTCGAGGCGATGGACCAGGATTTCAGCTTCTTCCGCGTCACCGACTACACGCTGCGCACCGACAGCGGCGGGGTGGGTGCCAGGCGCGGCGGCACGGGCTTCTCACGCAGCTATGAGATCCTGACCGAGGGGGCGCTGGTCTCCTACTACTCGGACCGTTTCACCGGCCATTCCTCGGGCATTTTCGGCGGCGGTCCCGGCGCCTCGGGCAAGTGCGAGGTGCTGCGCGACGGGCAGGTCATCAGCCTGACCAGCAAGGCGGCCTTCAACCTGCTGAAGGGCGATGTGGTCACCATCAGCCTGGGCGGCGGCGGCGGCTACGGCGCGCCCGCCGAACGCCCGGCGGCCCTGATCCAGCGCGATCTGGAAGACGGCGTGATCTCGAAGGAACTGGCCGAGGCCTGGGGGAAGTAGCCCCCGGCCGACACATCCCACCACCCAGGAGAGGTTGAGCATGAAGCGTAGAGACGTTCTGGCGACCGGTGCCGCAGCCTTCGCCGCCCCATCCCTGGGGCAGGCCCAGGCGAACCGGGTGTTCAGGTTCAAGCCCAACGCGGATGCCACCATCCTGGACCCGGTGTTCAGCACCGCCTTCTCCACCCGCTACCTGGCGCTGATGAGCTACGACACGCTCTATGGCCTGGACGACAACCTGAACCCGCACCCGCAGATGGCCGCCGGCCATGTGGTGGCCGATGAAGGCAGGCGCTGGACCATCACGCTGCGCGACGGCCTGCGCTTCCATGACGGCACGCCGGTGCTGGCCAGGGATTGCGTGGCCAGCATCCGCCGCTGGGGCCGGGTGGACGTGATGGGCCAGCTGCTGATGGCCGTGACGGACGAGATCTCCGCGCCCTCGGACAAGGAGATCGTGTTCCGGCTGAAGCGGCCCTTCCCGCTGCTGCCCAATGCGCTGGGCAAATCCACCAGCTACATCCCCGTCATCATGCCTGAGCGCCTGATCGCGGCCGACCCGACGAAGCAGGTGACCGAGGTGGTGGGCAGCGGCCCGTTCCGCTACCTGGCCAATGAACGCGTGAACGGCGCGCGTTCCGTCTGGGCGAAGTTCGACGGCTATGTCCCGCGCCCGGACGGCACGCCGCAATTCACCTCCGGCCCCAAGGTCGCGCATCTGGACCGCGTGGAATGGACCATCATCCCCGACGCGCCCACCGCCGCCGCCGCCGTGATCAGCGGCGAGATCGACTGGTATGAGGATGTGCTGCTCGACCTGGTGCCGCTGCTGCGGCGGGACCGCAACGTGGTGCTGGGCAGCTACAACCCGGCCGGCAACATGGGCATCCTGCGGCTGAACCACCTGCAGCCACCCTTCGACAAGCCGGCCATCCGCCGCGCCATCCTGGGCGCCATCGACCAGAGCGAGATCATGACCGCGGTCGCCGGCACCGACCGCAGCCTGTGGGACACGGGGGTGGGGGTGTTCTGCCCGAACTCACCCATGGCGAGCGACGCCGGCATGTCCGTGCTGACGGCGCCCCGCGACTACGCCAAGGTCCGGCAGGAGCTGGCGGCGGCCGGATACAACGGGGAGAAGATCGGTTTTCTCTCGGCCGCCAATTTCTACACCATGAGCCAGCAGGTGGATGTCGCGGCCGACCAGATGCGGCGCGCGGGCATGAATGTGGAGATCATCCCCGTCGATTTCGGCGTGTGGCTGCAGCGCCGCGCCAGCCGCGCCCCGCTCGACCAGGGCGGCTGGAGCTGCACCACCACCCTGCTGCCGGGCCTCGACCTGTGGGACCCGACCTCGCACCTGGCGCTGCGCGGCAACGGGCTCAGCGCCTGGCCCGGCTGGCCGACCAGCCCGCAGCTGGAAACCCTGCGTGACCATTGGGTGGAGGCGCCCGACCAGCCGGCCCGCCAGGCGCTCGCGCGGCAGATCCAGGAACAGGCCCTGCAGGACGTCGCCTATATCCCGACCGGGCGCTGGAAGGACCTGACGGCCTATCGGCGGAACGTGACCGGCATGCTGCAGGGCATGCCGCTGTTCTACAACCTTAGGAAAGGTTGAGCAGGCGCCGCAGCGCCCGGCGCCACAGGGGCAGTCGGGCGCCCTGTGACTGGGTGCCATGGGACTGGGCACCATGGGACTGGGCGGCCTCCGGCATCGGCTTCGCGTGCAGCCGGAACAGGCTGTAGGAAAGCGGGCGCCTGTCTTCCCCGCCATCCTGGTCCGGGCGCCGCCAGGTGGCACAGCGCAGCCGCAGGGGCCAGCTGCTGCTACCGCCCGCGGGGTGCTGCACGTCCAGGAAGCTGAGCTCGCCGCTCGGCATCACGCCGGTGCAGGCCACCGGCTGCCCGTCGAGCAGAACGGTAATCGCCTGTTCCCGCTCCTGGGGCTGGTTGTGCCAGAACTCGAAGCGCAGTGCGGCCACGGGGCCGGTAAAGCGCAGGTCCAGCCCCTGCTCCTCCACGATCGCCCAGACGGCGCCGTCGTCGAGGATGAGCCAGCCATCCTCCAGCGCGCCGGATGCCTGCACCTCGGAGGCGCTCAATTCGCCCACCGGAAGCGGCAGGGGCGCGGCGCCGGGCTGAACCGGCCAGGGCAGGGCGAGGTCCGGCACCGGCACGGCGGGGAAAACTTCCTCCGGCGGGCGCAGGGCCAGGCGCATCGCCTCCGCGATCTCGGCGGGCGGCACGAAGCCGCTGTCGCGGCGGCGGAACTCGCCCACGAATTCGGTCGGCGTCGTCTCCCGCCGGGCGAGCAGCCCCCGCTCCCACTCGGCCAGCGCGCCCAGGAAGACCCGGTCGTCCTCGCAGGTGAAAGGGTCCAAGCCGGGCCCGACGCGGTCGCTGGTGAATACCTCCATCACCGCGCCGCGCGTGACCAGACGCGCGGGCACGAAGCGCTCGGCCAGCAGGGGAAGCACCTCCTGCGCGCGAACGCCCTCGAAGCCCTCGATCGCGCAGTCCCAATCCTGAAAATGCGGCATCGGCCGGTGCCAGACATGGTCGTGGCGAAAGCGCTCCGGCAGGTGCTGCCACAGGGCACGGACCGCCGGCAGCACCTCCGGCCAGCGCATGTGCCCGTTGCGGCCCATCATGTCGCAGCTGACGAAACTGCCCTGCGGATGCAGCCCCTCGGCCAGATGCGCGTACAGCAGCTCCAGCTCCACGATATGGTGCAATACATGGTGCGCCATGATGGCGGCGGCGGGTGCCAGCGCCGGCAGCCCAGCGTTCAGGTCGTGCACGCGGGGCACGAAGCGGTCCGCATAGCCCGCAGCGGCGGCCGCCGCGCCCGCACGCTCGACGGAGATCGGCGACAGCTCCAGGCCGATGATCGTGAAGGGGGCGAAACCCAGCCGGTCGGCCGCGCGCAGCACCTCGATCTCCTCGGCGCCCGCGCCGCAGCCGATGCTGTAGACGGGCGCGGGGCCGACACGCTCCAGGGCCTCGTGAATCACGGTGGCATAGATCTCATGCACCAGCTGCACGCCGAACTGATGCTGCAGCGGCTTGAGAAGGCCCTCGATGTTCCGCCAGTCGGCGGCGGGGTTCGACAGGTGAAGCTTTTCCTGCCCGGCAAACACACGGATCTCGGAGGCGATTCGGCGTGACTGAATATCGGATGGCATCGCAGCTCCACGGCACGGACAGTTCTGATTGCAGTCCGTGCCGGAGCGTAACTTATCGGTTACGGAGCCGCCAGACAGGCAGCCTCGCACGCCATGCTCAAGCCGCCACGGCCGAGGGCGCGGGCGGCCGGCACAGCCAGTTCAGCACCGCGGCCAGCAGCCCCACCAGCACCATCACCGGCCAGAAGGCACTGAAATCACCCGCGACCTGCAGCAGCACGGCACCCGAGGCAGCGCCAAGGAAGCCGCCGATCTGGTGGCTGAAGAAGCACACGCCGTACAGCGCGCCCAGATCCGCCACGCCGAATCGCCGCGCGATCGCAGCCGAGGTCAGCGGCACCGTGCCCAGCCAGATGAAACCCATGGTAGCAGCGAACAGCATGGTCCCGAACTCGGTCGGCGGGGCCAGGGCGAAGGCACCCACCGCCACGGTGCGCGCCAGATAGATGATGCCAAGCGCCAGCTCCGGCCGCACCCGCCCGCTGAGCCAGCCGCAGAACCAGCTGCCGGGAATGTTGAACAGCCCGATCAGCATCAGCGCCGTCGCACCCAGCGCCGGCGGCAGGCCGCACAGCGCGATATGGGTGGGCAGATGGGTGGTGATGAAGGCGAGCTGAAAGCCGCAGGCGAAGAAGCCGCCGGTCAGCAGGGCGAAGTCGCGGTCAGCGAGCGCCCGGCGCGCCAGGGCCGGCAGCCCCGCGAGCCCAGCCCCCGGCTTGCGCCCGACAGGCGTGCGCCATTCGATGCCGCGCGCCAGCGGCACGATCAGCAGCGCGGAGACCGCCAAGGTGCCCAGGGCCCCCACCGCGCCCAGCATGCCGGCGGCGTTATAGACGACCGGCACCATGAAGGCCTGGCCGAGGGACCCGCCGGCGCTCGCCACGCCGATCATCTCGCCGCGCTTCTCGGGCGGCGCCAGGCGCCCGATGGCAGCAAGCGCCATGCCGGTGCCCGCGCAGGCCACGCCCAGCCCGCTGAACAAGCCGATGCCGACGATGACCATGGTGTTGGTGGGGAAAAGCGCCGGCAACCCGCAGCCCAGCAGGTAGAACACGCCGCCGAAGGCCATGACGCGGCCGGAGCCGTGCTTGTCGGCCAGCGAACCCGCCACCGGCTGGCCCAGGCCCCAGACCAGGTTGTGAAGCGCCACCGCCAGCCCGAAGGCCCAGGGGGCCACCCCCTGCTCCACGTTCAGCGGCATCATCAGCAGCCCGTAGGTCTGCCGGATACCCATGGCGAGGGAGGATGTGAGGGCAGCCGCGGCGATGGCGACCCACAGGATTCTTCTTGGACTGGCGTTCATGGCCGCCAGCAGACCGGGACAAAGCAGACCGGACCAGTGCGGAAAACGCCGCAACCGTCATGCGCGCGGCGCGGGACAGAGCCCGAGACGCGCGCAAGCCACATCAGTTCACCGGCAGTGGCTTACCGGCATTGGGCCCGGCCGCGCACGGCGTTCGCACGCTCCTGCAGGGGCCCGGGGATGTTGGGGTGGTTGCTGCGCAGGTCGTTCAGCGTGTCGCAGGCCTCGCGCCGGTGGCCCAGCTGCTGGAAGGCATTGGCCAGGCCGACCAGGGCCTCCGGCCCGCGCGGGGTGGCGCGGCCGCGGGTATAGGCCTCGTTATAGGCGATGGCCGCGTTGCCGAAGTCCCGCTTGCCGATCAGGGCATCGCCCAGCAGCATCTGCGCATTCACGGTGGAAGAAGCGGCGGCGCGGTTGCCGATGACCTCACGGGCCGCGGCCTCGGCGGCGGCATAGTCGCGACGGCCGAGCGCGGCCTGCCCATCGGCAAGCGCGCGCGCGGGCGGGCGGGCGGCGGGCGCCTCGGCGGCCGGCGGCGCGGCCGCCGGGGGGGCGGGGGGGGGGGGCAGCGCCCAGGGACGAACCGCCCCGGGCACGCATCTGTTCCAGCTCCTGCCGAAGCTGCAGGAGCTGGTTCTGGAGGTAGATGCCTTCGCGCGAATCCACCTGAGCCTGGGCGACGGGTGACAGCGCCAGCGACGCCGCCAGTGCTAGGGCGGAAACGCGCAGCAGCATCTTAGCGGACCACCGTCACGGCGCGGCGGTTCTGGGCCCAGGAGCCTTCGTCGGAACCCAGGGCTTCCGGACGATCCTTGCCGTAGCTGATCACCTGGATGCGGGTGGAAGCGACGCCAGAGGCCACCAGCACGTCACGCGCGCTGTTGGCGCGGCGCTGGCCGAGGGCCAGGTTGTACTCACGCGTGCCGCGCTCGTCGGCATGGCCTTCCATGGTCACCTGCACGGAGGAGTACTGGGCCAGCCAGCGGGCCTGGCGCTCCAGCACGGGGCGCTGGTCGGCGGCGACGGTGCTGCGGTCGGTCTCGAAGAAGATGCGGTCACCGACATTGGCGCGCAGGTCTTCCTGGCTGCCCGGACGGATGCTCGAAGCCGTCGGGCCACCGGCGCCGCCGCCGCCGGTCGCGGCGGTCTCGGGGTCGGAGGAGCAGGCGACGAGCAGGGAGGCGGCGGCGAGGGCCGTCAGCAGCTTGGAAGCGGACATGGGGATCTCCATCGGTCTGACATGAGCGCGAAACCTCCATGGCTCCGCGCCCGAAACAAAATCATGCAGCGCAGCACCGCTACCGCTGCCGCATGGCGCAATCAAGGCAAAGCCCTGTCACCATTTGCAACTCTGATTTGCGCAGGGCGGTTGCGCTGCCGGAAAATTTTTTCGTCCCTCGTTTCGCAGCCATGGGGGCGTAACGATTCACGCATTTCAGCCTGGACAGATCACGAATTGCGCCCAACTGTTACCCGTTAGCCATTCAGCAATGTCTCCGGGCCGCAGGTGCCGGCGAGGCACGCGGCCCGCCGATGGATCAGTCCGGACGGAGCTTCATATGCTGCAAACCCTCATCAGGAGCGTGCTCGGAAACTTCACCCGCCAGGGAAGGCTGAACCTGCGCCTGCCCGACGGCACCACCGTGGCGCTCGGCCCGCCCGGAGAGGCCGGGTCGGCCCCTGTCGCGGGCATGCACCTCAAGACCGCCAACGCCATCAGGCGGCTGGTGCTGGACCCTGCCATGGCCTTCGGCGAGCTGTACATGGACGGCGAGATCGAGCCGCTGGACTGCAGCATCCATGACCTGCTGAGGCTGCTCACGCTCAACCAGGCCATCGCGGGGGACCCGGGCCTCGGGCGCTGGCTGGACCGGCTGCGCCGCCTCGCGCGCCGGTCGGTTCAACTGAACCCCGCCGGGCGGTCGAAGCGCAACGTGGCCCATCACTACGACCTGAACGGCCAGCTCTATGCGTTCATCCTCGACGAGGACCGCCAGTATTCCTGCGCCTATTTCCGCACGGGCCGAGAGACGCTGGAGGAAGCCCAGCGCGACAAGAAGCGCCACATCGCGGCCAAGCTGCGGCTGGACCGGCCGGGGCTCGAGGTGCTGGACATCGGCTGCGGGTGGGGCGGCATGGCGCTGACCCTGGCGCGCGATCACGGCGCGCGCGTCACGGGCGTCACGCTGTCGGAGGAACAGCTGGCCCATGCCCGCGCCCGCGCGCAGGCCGAGGGACTGCAGGACCGCGTGCGGTTCGAGCTGATGGACTATCGCGCCTGGGACCGGCCGGTGGACCGCGTCGTGTCGGTCGGCATGGTCGAGCATGTCGGCATCAACCATTTCGCGACCTATTTCGGCACCATCGCCCGCCACCTGAAGGAGGACGGGGTGGCGCTGGTGCATGGGATCGGTCGTTCCGACGGGCCCGGCACCACCAACCCCTGGATGCAGAAATACATCTTCCCCGGCGGCTATTCCCCTGCCCTGTCCGAGGTCGTGCCGGCGGTGGAGAAGGCCGGACTGTGGGTGACCGACATCGAGGTGCTGCGCCTGCACTATGCCCGCACCCTGGCCGAATGGCGCGCCCGCTTCCTGCTGCACCGGGAGGAGATCAAGGCGCTCTATGACGAGCGCTTCTGCCGGATGTTCGAGATGTACCTCTCGGGCAGCGAATTCGCCTTCCGGCATGGCGGCCACATGGTGTGGCAGGTGCAGCTGGCGCGCCGCGTCGATGCCCTGCCGCTGACCCGCGACTACATGCTGGAGGAGGAGCGCGCGGCCCAGTCGCTGGTCACCACGCGCGCGTGACGGCCAACCCGGCGCCGCCGGGGGCGTTTCCTGCCATGGAAGGAGACGCCCCATGCCCCGTGGCGACAAATCCAGCTACACCGACAAGCAGAAGCGCAAGGCGGCGCATATCGAACAATCCTATCGGGAGCGCGGCCTCAGCGAGGATGAGGCAGAGGCGCGCGCCTGGGCCACCGTGAACAAGGACAGCGGCGGCGGCAACAAGTCCGGCTCCGGCCGGGGCGTGCCGGATACCAGCGCCTCGGCGAGGCGGGGCGGAAAGGCAGCGGCGGCCCGCCCGGCCTCCGCCCGATCCGCCAGCGCCCGCAAGGCGGCTGCGACGCGCCGGCGGAATGCAGCGCTCAAGACCGGCTGAACAGCGCTCTCTTTCCCCGCCGCCCGCCCCGTGGCAGACATGCCGGCCTTGAGATGAGGGGAGAGCCAGCATGGCCGGCGTGTTCTGGTACAACGGCGCATGGACCACCGAGGAGCCCAAGATCCTGGGCCCCATGGACCATGCCTTCTGGCTCGGCTCCTCCGTGTTCGACGGCGCGCGCGGCATCCGCGGCTACGCCCCCGACCTCGACCTGCACTGCGCCCGCGTCATCCGCTCGGCCAAGGCGATGCTGATGGCGCCCAAGATCTCGGCCGCCGAGATCGAGGCGCTGTGCAAGGAAGGCATCCGTCGCATGGGCCCGGAGGCAGAGCTGTATGTGCGGCCGATGTTCTTCATCCGCCGGGGCCTCGGTGCCTCCCAGCCCGATCCGGACAGCACGGACTTCATCCTGTCCATCTACGACGCGCCGCTGCCGGGCTTCGGCGGCTTCTCGGCCATGCTGGCCCCGTTCCGGCGCTCCGCGCAGGATATGGCGCCGACCGACGCCAAGGCATCCTGCCTGTATCCGAACGGTGCCCGCGCCGCGACCTGGGCGCGCCAGCACGGTGCCGACAACGCCGTGCTGCTGGACCCGTCGGGCAATGTGGCGGAGCTCGCCTCGGCCAATATCTGGTTCGCCAAGGACGGTGTGGCCGTGACGCCGGTGGAGAACTTCACCTTCCTGGCCGGCATCACCCGCAAGCGCATCATCGGCCTGCTGCAATCGGCCGGCGTCCCGGTCGAGGTGCGCGCGGTGAAGCCAGAGGAGCTGGACACGGCGGACGAGGTGTTCTCGACCGGCAATTTCGGCAAGGTGCAGCCCTGCATCCGCTACAATGGCCGCGACCTGCCCACCGGCCCGATCGCGACCAAGGCGCGGGAGCTGTATTTCCACTGGATGGAACAGGGGCAACGCCTGTTTTGAACAGTGCGCGGCGGGGCCCTCTGCCGGACTGGCTGGCAGCCACGATCCTGCATGAGAGCCCGGCCGCCTATGTGCTGAACAAGCCGGCGGGCCTGCCGGTGCATCCGGGCCCGCGCGGCGGCCCCTCGCTGGAGGATTGGCTGCCCGCGTTGCAGAACGGCCGGCGCCACCTGCCCCGCCCCGTCCACCGGCTGGACACGGACACCGCCGGCTGCCTGGTGCTGGGGCGCACGAAACCCGGCATCGCGGCCCTCGCCCAGGCCTTCGAGAAGCATCTGGCCCGCAAGACCTATTGGGCGGTGCTGCGGGGCGATGTGGCGGGCGATGCCGGCACGATCGATGCCCCCCTGCTGAAGCGCAGCAGCGCCGCCGATGGCTGGCGCATGGTGGTGGACGCCAAGGGCCAGCCCGCCGTGACCGACTGGCGCGTGCTGGGCCGCGCGCCGGGCCTGAGCTGGCTGGAATTCCACCCCCGCACCGGCCGCACGCACCAGATCCGCGTGCACGCCGCCCATCTGGGCCATCCCATCCTGGGCGATGCCCGCTATGGCGGCGGCGAGGGCGTGCTGCACCTGCTGGCCCGCGCCATTGCCCTGCCCGGCCCGGAGGGCGAGATCGCCGCCACCGCCCCGGTGCCCGCCCATATGGAAAAGGCGATCCGCGCATGTGGTGGCTGATCCCGCTGCTGCTGGCGGCCGGCCCTGCCCAGGCCCAGCGCCCGCGCTGTGACTACGGCAGCGGGCTGGCCGGGCTGCGCACGGCCGCGCAGGAATTCTCCCGCCCGCTGCAGGGCCTGCTGGAGGGGCGCGAGCGCGGCCTGGCCATCGCGGGCACGCTGCGCGCCTCCCAGGGCATCTTCACCGGCTGCGGCTGCCCGCGCCTGGCGGAGCTGACGGGCGAGACGATCGGCCAGGCGGAACGCGCGGGCACTGAGCCCAGTGCCGCCGCCGTCGGCCGCGCCTTCGAGCTTGGGCGCTTCCGCCTGGGGCTGGCGCAGGAGGCGGCGGACCGCAACGGCTGCCGTTAACCAGGGCTTCAGGCGAAGCGTTCAGGCTGCGGCCATGTTGCCCCTGACGACCTTTTGGCTGCTGACCCTGCCCGGCCTCGCCCTGGGGGCGGCCGCCGGCTGGCTGCTGGCGCGCCGCGGCAGGCCGCCGGCGGGCAACCAGCAGCGCGCGCTGCGCCATGCCGCCACCGAATCCCTGTCCATCGGCCTCGCGCTGCGCGGCCGGCAGGCGCCCGAATGCCAGGCGCTGGCCATGCAGCTGCTGGAGATGTCCGACTATCTGGAGGATGTGCTGGCCGCCGAGGAAAGCCGCCGCCGCATCCATGAGGAACGGGTGGAGCTGCTGCCCCTGCTGGAGGAAGCGGTGACGGTGGCCAGCGCCCAGCTGGGGGCAGCCGCGCGGCGCTGCCGGGTGGACCGCGCGCTGGAGGGCGTGGCCCTGACCGCGGACCGCCGCGCCCTGCGCGGCGCGGTGGTGCAGGTGCTGGTGCGGGCCGCGCGGCTTTCGGAATCGCAGCAGGTGATCGACATCCGCTTCGCGCGGCTGGGCGGCATGGCCGCCATCATCATCGAGGATGAGGGCGTGGCGCTGCCCGAGGGCGACCTGCGGCAGCAGGGCATGCCGGGTTCCCGCGGGCTGGGCTTCGGCATGGGGCTGGCGCGGTCCTTGCTGGCGGCGCTGGGCGGCGACCTGGTGTTCGAGACGGCACCGGGCATCGGCAGCCGCGCCTGGCTGACCCTGCCGGAGGAAAGGCTTCTGGCGCGCGCCTAGGGCACGCCCGCAGCCGGGTGGCCTCAGGCCCTGGGCAGGCGGAACTCGTATTCCATCACCAGATGGTCGCTCTGCCCCGCCCTGCGGCGTGCCTGCAGGTCACAGACCAGGCTGGCCTTCACGCCGAACACCGCGTCGTCGTGCAGATGCGCGTCGCCATCGGCGAACAGATGCGTCACCAGGTCCCGGTATCCCGGCGCCTTCAGCCAGAAATGCACATGCGCGGGCCGCATCGGGCTGCGGCCCATGGAGGCCAGGACCCGCCCCATCGGCCCGTCATGCGGCACCGGATAGCTGGAGGGATTGATGGTCCAGCACTGCACCAGCCCATCGGCGCCGGTGGTGAAGCGGCCGCGCATCAGGTGCTGCTCGCCGTCGCCTATCTGGCTGTCGTAGCCGCCGGCGCCATCGGCGTGCCAGATGTCGACCTGGGCGCCCTCGATGGGCCGCCCCCCGGCGTCCGCCACCGTCACGCGCAGTTCCAGCGTCTCCCCCGCCATGTCCGGCGACAGGTTGTCGCCGTTCTTGAGCAGCGGCGGATTCTCCCGGTGGAAGGGGCCGAGCACGGTCGTCTCGGTGACATCGGCGTGGCCGGCATGGGCGATCGCGTCCACCAGCATCGTCACGCCCGTCACGTCCGACAGCATGATCCACTCATTGCGCTTGTCGTCGCAGAACCGGCCCATCTCCACGAGGAAGGCGATGGCGCGCTCCCATTCCTCGGGCTTCAGCCGCACCTCCTGCACGAAGGCATGCGCGTGGCTGAGGAGGGAGCGCATGATTTCCGCCAGGCGCGGGTCGGTCTCGGGCCCGATGCGGTCCAGCACCGCCCGGCTCAGATTGTCCTGTGAGTAGGAGACATGGTTGTCGGGCATGACGTCACCTCCGGGCATGGGCGCCATGCGGGGGGACGCTGCCGCCTTCTGGGCGGCGAGCCTAGGCCCCGGCCGAAGCCGGGGCAATCGACATCACACGGGGCGGCCGTGGCAGTGCTTGAACTTCTTGCCCGACCCGCAGGGGCAGGCCGCGTTGCGCGGCGTCTCGGCCCAGGTGCTGGGGTCGTTCGGGTCCACCGCCACGCGCGGGGAGGCAAGCTCCGTCGCGCCGCCATATTCCTCGATCGCGCCGTCCGGTGCCGGGTGGCGCATGTCCGTTACCTGAATGGGCTCGGGCATCGGCAGCGGGTCCTGCGGGCGCAGTTCCAGGCGCAGCATCAGCGAGGTGACGCGGCCGCGCAGCTCCTCCAGCATGCCGTTGAACAGCGCGAAGGCCTCGCGCTTGTACTCGTTCAGCGGGTCACGCTGGCCATAGGCGCGCAGGCCGATGCCCTGGCGCAGATGGTCCAGCGCCAGCAGATGTTCCTTCCACACCTGGTCGAACAGCTGCAGCAGCAGGCTCTTCTCGACCATGCGCATGGTCTCGGGGCCGATCTCGGCGGCCTTGGCGGCGGCCATGCGGTCCGCGGTGTCGCGGATCCGCTCCAGGATCATGTCGTCGTCGATGCCCTCTTCCTGGCCCATGGCGGCGACGGCCAGGTCCAGGCCCAGCACGTTGCGCACCTGGTCCTCCAGGCCCACCAGGTCCCACTGCTCGGGATAGGTGTTCTCGGGGATATGGCGGCGGACCATGTCCTCGATCGTCTCGTGGCGCATCTCGACGATGATCTCGGAGAGGTCGTTGCTCTCCATGAACAGGCGGCGCTGCGCGTACACTTCGCGGCGCTGGTCGTTCATCACGTCGTCGTATTTCAGGACGTTCTTGCGCATGTCGAAGTTGCGCGCCTCGACCTTCTTCTGCGCACGCTCCAGCGCCTTGTTGATCCAGGTATGGGTGATCGCCTCGCCTTCCTTCAGGCCCAGCTTCTGCAGCACGCCGCCCATGCGGTCGCTGCCGAAGATGCGCATCAGGTCGTCTTCGAGGGAGAGGAAGAAGCGGCTGGCGCCGGGGTCGCCCTGGCGGCCGGAGCGGCCGCGCAGCTGGTTGTCGATGCGCCGGCTCTCATGCCGCTCGGTGCCGATGACGAACAGGCCGCCGGCCTGCTTCACCTGCTCACGCAGCACGGCCACCTCGGCCTCATGGCGGGCCAGGGCCGCCTCATAGGCCTCGCCCTCGGTCTCGCCGGTTTCCTGGCGGGCCAGCATCTCGGGGTTGCCGCCCAGTTTGATGTCGGTGCCGCGGCCGGCCATGTTGGTGGCGATGGTGATGGCGCCCGGGCGGCCGGCCTGGGTGATGATCTCGGCTTCCTGCTCGTGATAGCGCGCGTTCAGCACCGCATGCGGCACGCGCTTCTGCTTCAGCAGGGCGGAGAGAACCTCGCTCTTCTCGATGCTGGTGGTGCCGACCAGGGTGGGCTGGCCGCGCTCGCTGGCCTCGGCCACCAGGTTGATCACGGCGAGGTATTTCTCCTCCTCCGTGCGGTACACCTCGTCGTCCTGGTCCAGGCGCGCGACGGGCACGTTGGTCGGGATCTCGACCACTTCCAGCTTGTAGATCTCGGCGAACTCATCGGCCTCGGTGGCCGCCGTGCCGGTCATGCCGGCCAGCTTGGGGTACAGGCGGAAGTAGTTCTGGAAGGTGATGCTGGCCAGCGTCTGGTTCTCAGGCTGGACGGTCACGTCTTCCTTGGCTTCCAGCGCCTGGTGCAGGCCATCCGAATACCGGCGGCCTTCCATCATGCGGCCGGTGAACTCGTCGATGATGACGATCTTGTCGTCGCGCACCACGTACTCGACATCGCGCTTGAACAGGGTGTGCGCGCGCAGGGACTGGTTCACATGGTGCACCAGCGTCACGTTCTGCGTGTCGTACAGCCCGCCCTCGGTCAGGATGCCCGCGGCCTCCAGCATGGCCTCGATGTTCTCGCCGCCCTTCTCCGTCATGGTGACGGTGCGCTGCTTCTCGTCCTTCTCGTAATGCTCGGGGTCCTTCACGAACTCCGCCATCACGGCATCGACGCGGCGATACAGCTCCGAAGTATCGTCGGTGGGGCCCGAGATGATGAGCGGCGTGCGCGCCTCGTCGATCAGGATGCTGTCCACCTCGTCGACGATGGCATAGGCGAAGGGCCGCTGGACCATCTCGTCCAGCCGGTACTTCATGTTGTCGCGCAGGTAGTCGAAGCCGAATTCGTTGTTGGTGCCGTAGGTGATGTCGCAGGCATAGGCATCGCGGCGCTGCTCATCGGTCAGGCCATGCACGATGATGCCCGTGGTCAGCCCCAGGAAGCCATAGAGCTTGGCCATCCACTCCGCGTCGCGGCGGGCCAGGTAGTCGTTGACGGTGACGACATGCACGCCCTTGCCCGGCAGCGCATTGAGGTAGACGGCCAGGGTGGCCACCAGCGTCTTGCCCTCGCCGGTCTTCATCTCGGCGATCTTGCCCTCATGCAGGACCATGCCGCCGATCATCTGCACGTCGAAGTGGCGCATGCCCAGCGCGCGCTTCGCACCCTCCCGCACCACGGCGAAGGCCTCGGCTACCAGGTCGTCCAGCTCGGTGCCGCTGGCCAGGCGGTCGCGGAACTCGCTGGTCTTGGCCCGCAGCGCGTCGTCGGTGAGTGCCGCCATCTGCGATTCCAACGCCGCGATCTTCGGCAGAAGGGCCTGGTGGCGCTTCAGCGAGCGGTCATTGGCGGAACCGAACAGGGCACGGGCAAGACGGGCGAACATGCGTATTTACACTCCTGGCGGGGCCGCGCCCCGTGGCACCACGGCGCGGGCAGGCGCCAGGGCGGCATTGATAGCAGCATCGACATAGGGCCCGCCCCGCACAGGGTCAACGCGAGGGGCAGGCAATCCCCTGCCGAACGGCGCGGGGGCTGCCGGGTTTCAGGGCATTGTCACGGGGGCGGAAATGGTGCGGATATGCAACACCCGCAAGGCGCGCCGTTACACGCATACGCCGCGAAACCTGCCGTTGCCGTGTGACACCGCCCCCCGATTGTGGCGCGGGCCGGATTCCTTCATCTTCGGCCACCCCTCTCCTCGGAGCTTCCCGATGCGCCGTATCGCGCTGCTTGCCGCTACCTTCCTGGCCGGGGCTCCGGCCTTCGCCCAAGCTCCGCCGCCGGTCGCGGCCCCGCCGGGCGCGCGCCCGGCTGCCCCCTCGGCCGCCCCCTCGGCCGCCCCCTCGGCCGCGGCCCCCGCAGCGCCCGCAGCCGCCGGCACCCCGGCCGCCGCCGAGGACCCGGTCCTGGCCCGCGTCGAGGGCGAGGCCATCAAGCTGTCCGACGTGCTGGCCGCCGCCGGCGACGTGCTGCCGCCCGAGCTGCGCAATGTCCCGCCCGAGGCCCTGGCCTCCATGCTGCCGCCCGAAGCCATGCGCCAGCTGGTGGAACGCACCATCACCGACCGGGCGCTCGGCATCGCCGCCCGCCGCGCCGGGCTGCAGAACGACCCCGAGCTGCGCGCCCGCCTGGCCCGGCTGGAGCAGCAGGAGCTGACCCAGGCGCTGCTGCGCCGCGAGGTGCTGCCCCGCGTGACCGATGAGGCCGTGCGCGCGCGCTTCGACCGCGACTTCGCCAACCGCCCGGCCGAGGAAGAGGTGCGCGCCCGCCACATCCTGGTGCCGACCGAGGCCGAGGCCCGCGCGGCGCTGGCCGACATCCAGCGCGGCCAGGATTTCGACGAGGTGGGTCGCCGCTTCGCGCAGGGCACCGGCACGCGTGAGTCGGGCGAGCTCGGCTGGTTCAAGCGCGGCGACATGGTGCCTGAGTTCAGCGCCGCCGCCTTCGGCATGCAGCCCGGCCAGGTCAGCGCCCAGCCGGTGCGCACCCAGTTCGGCTGGCACGTGATCAAGGTGGATGAGCGCCGCAGCAGCCAGGGCCCGTCCTTCGACGATTCGAAGGAGGAGATCCGCCAGCGCCTGCTTCAGGAGGAGGTGCAGGCCGCCGTCGAGCGCATCCGCGGCACCGTCAACATCGAACGCGTGACGCCCCCCGCCGCCCCCGGCGGCCTGATGCAGGGTGCCCAGCCCCCTGCCGCCCCTGCTCCCGCCCGGAGGTAATAGCCATGGCCGGCAAGATCCCCGTCTCTCCCCTCGCCCTTCCGATGCCGGCGCTGCCGGCCATCGCGGGCGTCACCCTCGGCATCGTCGCGGCGGGCATCCGCTACAAGGGCCGTGCGGACCTGACCATGATGGAATTCCCCGCCGGCACCACGGCCGCGGGCGTGTTCACCAAGAACCTGTGCCCGGGCGCGCCCGTCGAGTGGTGCCGCGAGGTGCTGAAGGGCGGCAAGGCCCGCGGCCTGGTGGTGAATGCCGGCAACGCCAATGTCTTCACCGGCAAGGCCGGGCGCGAGGCCACCAAGGCGACCGCCGAGGCAGCGGCCAAGCTGCTGGGCTGCAAGGCCCGCGAAATCTTCCTGGCCAGCACCGGCGTGATCGGCGAGACCCTGCCGCATGAGCGCCTGACCGCCGCCCTGCCCGGCCTGCACACCAGCCTGACGGACACCGCCTGGGCCGATGCCGCGCGCGGCATCATGACCACCGACACCTTCCCCAAGGCCAGCACCCGCACGGCGCTGATCGGGGATGCCGTGGTCACCATCAACGGCATCGCCAAGGGCAGCGGCATGATCGCGCCGGACATGGCGACCATGCTCTCCTTCATCGCGACCGACGCGAAGATCCCGGCGCCGGTGCTGCAGAAGCTGCTGACCAAGGCCGTGAACCCCAGCTTCAACTGCGTCACGGTCGACAGCGACACCTCGACCAGCGACACCGTGATGCTGTTCGCGACCGGGAAGGCCAAGCACGCCCGCGTGCCGGCCGAAGGTGGGCCGATGCTGAAGGACTTCGCCCGCGCCCTGAACGAGGTGTGCATGGAGCTGGCCCTGATGGTGGCCCGCGACGGCGAGGGTGCGCAGAAGCTGGTGCGCATCGACGTGACGGGGGCGGTCAGCGCCAGGTCCGCCCATCGCATCGCGATGGCCATCGCCAACTCCCCGCTCGTGAAGACCGCCATCGCCGGCGAGGACGCGAATTGGGGCCGCATCGTGATGGCCGTGGGCAAGGCCGGCGAGCCCGCCGACCGCGACAAGCTCTCGGTCGCCGTGGGCGGCACCTGGATGGCCAAGGACGGCGGCGTGGTGCCGGGCTATGACGAAACCCCGGTGGTGGCCCACATGAAGGGCCGCGAGGTCGAGATCACGGTCGATATCGGCCTGGGCAAGGGCAAGGCCACGGCGTGGACCTGCGACCTGACGCACGGCTACATCGACATCAACGGGTCCTATCGGTCCTGATACTGCGCGGGCGGGCGCTTCGATGCGCCTGCCCGCTCCCCCCGACAAGACCATCGCCACGCCTGGGCCGCTTCGCGTCGCCACAACAACATGGGTTAACTTTGGGGCGGTTTATTCATTCCATAGAATGATTTAATCTTACAGACGTTTGATTTGATATGGTTCCGGCCGCTGGTGATTCTATCTCTGCCGTAATAGATATGAGGGACGGGCTTCGTTAAGGTGCGAAGCCTCCCCAGCGAGCGGAGACGATGACGACGGCCGAGGAAGCGGGCGATAGCCCGGAGCTGCGAGCGGCACTTGCCGCCAGCGAGGCCCGCCTGCGGCGGGTGCAGCGCATCGGCCTCGTCGGCGGCTTCGAGATCGAGCTCGACAGCGGCCTCAATCACCGCTCGGGCGAGTATATGGCGCTGCATGGCGCCTCGGCCGCGCCCGTGGTCGAACGGCATCAGGATTGGGTCGCGCGCCTGCACCCTGAGGACCGCGAGAGCGCCGAGCGCGTCTTTCTGCAGGCCATCTCGCTCGAATCAGGCGTCACCGAATACGCCCAGGAATACCGCGTGGTGACGCCCACCGGCGATGTGCGCTGGATCTCGGCCCGCGCCGAGATCGAGCGCGCCCCCGACGGCCGCGCGGTGCGTGTGGTCGGCGCCCATGTGGACGTGACCCGCCAGAAGGAGATCGAGGCCGCGCTGGCCACCAGCCGCGCCGAACTGCAGAACCAGCTCGCGCAGCTCGACCTGGCCTCCGTCATGGTGCGCGACATGCAGGGGCGCATCACCTTCTGGTCTCAGGGGTGCGAACGCCTGCTGGGCTGGACCGCCGCCGAGGCGGTGGGCCGCATCGCCTGGGAATTGCTGGCGACCATTTTCCCCAAGCCCTTCGACGACATCCAGCGGATCCTGCTGCGGGACGGCGAATGGTCGGGTGACCTGATCAGCCGCCACCGCGACCGCCGCGCCCTGGTGCTGGCCACCCGCAAGGTGCTGCATCGCGCCCCCGACGGTGAGCCGCTGGCGGTCATGGAAACCTTCGACGACGTGACCGCCCTGCGTGAGACGCAGGCGGAGCTGCAGGCGCTGAACCACAGCCTGGAACAGCGCGTGGCCGAGGAAGTGGCCCGCCGCGAGGCGATGCAGGCCCGCACCGCCCATGCCGACCGCATGCAGGCGCTGGGCCAGCTGGCCGGCGGCATGGCGCATGACATGCGCAACATCCTGCAGATGGTCAAAAGCGCCTCCGCCCTGATCGGTGACGTGGTGGACGAGCCGGACCAGGTGATGGCGCTGCTGGATGCGCTGAATGTGGCGGTGGAGCGCGGCGACGCGGTCGCCAGCCGCCTGCTGGCCTTCGCCCGCCGCTCGGACCTCAGCGCCGCCGCGATCGACGCGGCGGAATTGCTGGACGACCTGCGCATCGTGCTGGAGCGCACGCTGGGCCGTGCCTATGCCTGCGATGTGGCGGTGGAACCCGGCCTGCCGCGCCTGATGGCCGACCGGCGCCAGCTGGAAGCCGCGCTGGTCAACTTGGCCGTCAATGCGCGCGACGCGATGCCCGAGGGCGGCGTGGTCCGGCTCTCGGCCGCGCTGGACGAAGCGCCGGAGGGCGGTGATCTGAAGCCCGGCCGCTATGTGCGGCTGGAGGTGACGGATAACGGCACCGGCATGGACGAGGCGACCCTGGCCCGCGTGCTGGAACCCTTCTTCACCACCAAGCCCGCCGAGCAGGGCACCGGGCTCGGCCTGCCGATGGCCAAGGGCTTTGCCGAGCAGTCCGGCGGTGGGCTGGCCCTGCGCAGCGCGCCCGGCCTCGGCACCACCGTCATGCTCTGGCTGCCCGTGGCCTGAAGCCTCAGGCGCCGGCGCGGATGCCGGCGGCCTGGATCACGGCGCCCCATACGCGGCGGTCTTCCATGATTTCGGCGGTATAGGCGGCGGGCGTGCCGTTCGTCGCCACCAGGAAGCGGCTTTCCAGCCGCGCCTTGACCTCGGGCAGGTTCATGGCGCGGTTGATTTCCTCGTTCCAGAACTGCACCCATTCATTGGGCGTGCCCGCGGCCATCACCATCCCGTAGCCCACATCGCCGGTGAAGCCCGCGATGGTTTCGCGGATCAGCGGCACGTCCGGCAGGTTGTGGTTGCGCTGTTCGGAGGCGAAGGCGATGGCGCGCAGGCGCCCATCGCGCACGAAGGGCAGCGATTCCGGCAGCAGCGAGAAGTACAGGTCCGAATTGCCGGCCATGATGTCCGTCAGCGCCGGGATGCCGCCGCGATACTGGATCTGCTCCATGCTGATCCCGGCCTCATGCATCAGGCGCGCCGCCAGCAGATGGGTCTGCCCGCCCTGGCCGGAATTGCCGATGTTCAGCTTGCCCGGGTTCGCCTTGGCATAGGCCACCAGCTCCGACACCGTCCGGAAGGAGGCGCTGGGCTGGCCCACCAGCAGCATGGGCACGCGGATCAGGCTGGTGACGTTGGTCAGCGCCTTGTCCACGTCGATCGGCGCCATGGCGCCCGGCAGCACCGGGGTGGTGGCCAGCGTCGCGGTGGAGGACATCGACATGGTGTAGCCGTCGGCCGCGTTGGCTGCGGCCTGCATGGCGATGAAGGTGCCGGCGCCGCTGCGGTTCTCGACCACGACGTTGCGCCCGCCCAGGCGCGGGCTGATCGCCTCCGCCAGCAGCCGGCCCAGGATGTCCACCGTGCCGCCGGGGGCATAGGGGCAGATCAGGCGCACGTCGCGCTGGACCATGGGCGCGGCGCGCACGGCCAGCGAGGGGGCGGTAAGGGAGAGGGAAAGGCCCGCGAGGGCCTGGCGACGCGTGAACATGGGGCGATACTCGGCAAGGTGTCGATGCCGAGCTTAGGCGGAGCAGTTGTCAGGACAAGCGGAAAGCCTGCACCGCAATGCAGCATTTCCGCTTTTTGGAACGTCGTTCCGCCCAGCAGGCGCCCAGGTTGCCCGCTATCGGGTCACGCGCCCGTCAGATCATTCCCGGCGCCTTGGCCACCGAACCGTCTATCAGCCGCTCATGCCGGAACGGGTACGGGTCCACGATGGGCGCATCGCCCAGCGCCAGGTCCGCCGCCAGATGGCCCGATGCCGGCCCGGTGCCGAAACCATGCCCGCTGAAGCCCGCCGCCAGCACCAGCCCCGGCAGGGCGGCGATGGGCGCGATCACCGGCAGGCCATCCGGCGTCCAGTCGATGGCCCCGCCCCAGCTCTCCGCGGCCTTGATGCCCTTCAGCGACGGATAGGCCGTGACGATCTCCTCCAGCGCCTTGTCCACCCAGCTCGCCTCCGGGGCGGTGTCCAGGATGCGCAGCTTCTCGAAGGGCGAAACCTGGTCGTCCGTCCAGCGCGACCACGCCTCGGGCCCGTTGAAGAAGGAGGTGCCGGCGCGCAGCAGCATCTTGTCCCAGCGGGACTTGAACAGGGGCCAGAACTCGCGGGCATAGCGCATGCCGCGGGGCGCCACCTCATACCGGCCGCGCCCCGACAGCCCCACGGTGAAGCCTCCGTCCAGCCGGCGGCGCAGGGTGAATTCGGGGGTGGAGAGCCCGCCCTCCGTCACGCCCGGCACGGCTGTGGTGCGGAAGGTGGTGGCGCGGATCGTGGCCTGCGGCAGCGAGACGCCGTGATGATGCAGGAACATGGACGCCCAGGCGCCATTGGCCGCGATCACGCTGCCGGTCCGGATCAGCCCGCGCTCCGTCACCACGCCGCTGACGCGACCGCCCGTCAGGTCCAGCCCGCGCGCCGCGCAGTTCTCCAGCACCGACACGCCCATCCGCATGGCCAGGCGCGCCAGCGCCGGGCAGGCCAGGCGGGGTTCCGCGCGGCCGTCGGTGGGCGAATACACGCCCCCCACCCAGGGCAGGACGGAGCCCGGCGAATGTTCGCGCGCCTGCTCGGCCGTCAGCATGCGGGTGTCGATGTCGAAGGGCTTGGCGAGCTTCGCCCAATTCTCCCAGGTCGCGACATCGGCCTGGCTGCGCGTCACATAGACGAGGCCCGTGCGGCGGAAGCCCAGATCCTCATTGGTCTCGGTCTGCAGCTCCTCCCACATCCGCAGGGAATGGGTGGCCATCGGGATCTCGGACACGTCGCGGTTCTGCTGGCGCACCCAGCCCCAGTTGCGGCTGGACTGTTCGGCGCCGACCAGCCCCTTCTCGACCAGCGCCACCGTCCGGCCGCGCTTGGCGGCATAAAGCGCGGCGCATACGCCCACGATGCCGCCGCCGATCACCACCACATCCACCTGTGCGGGCATATCCTCGGTGGGGGTGATGCGATCGACCATGAGGGGCATGGGCTGGGACTCCGTCTGTCTGGCCGGGCAGGATACGCGCGCGGCATTGTCGGACAACCGCCACGGAGCCGACACGCGCGGAACATTTTTTCGCTGCATGGGGAAAAATCCGCAGCCGAATGCAACCGTCGAACGTTTCTATGTCATGCATCCCGGAATACCCGATAGCGCGGACCTGCTCAGCCGCCATGCCTTGCTGCTCGATATCGACGGTACATTGCTCGACATCGCGCCCACCCCTGAGCAGGTTCACGTGCCGGAGGGGCTGCCCATGCTGCTTGCCTCCCTGCACCGGCAGATGGGCGGGGCGCTGGCCCTGGTGACGGGGCGGCCGCTGGTCCAGGCCGTGGCGCTGATGGGTTCCCTGCCGACCTCCGCCGAACATGGCGCTGTGCTGTGCCTGCCCCCGGCCGAACCCGTCCGCCTGAACCTGCCGCGCGTGCCCGATGACTGGCGCGCGGCCGCCGCCCGGCTGGCCGAGGCGCATCCCGGCGCCCGGGTCGAGACCAAGCATGCCGGCTTCGTGCTGCATTACCGCGCCATCCCCGAGGCGGGGCTGGTTCTGGAACAGGGGCTGCGCGACATGATCGCGGGTGATGCCCGCTTCGAGATCCTCCCGGCCTCCATGGCGTGGGAGCTGCGCCCGCGCGGCACGGACAAGGGCATCGGCCTGAACGCGCTGATGGAAAGCCCCGCCTTCGCCGGGCGCCTGCCGCTGTTCATCGGCGACGACGTGACCGACCAGGCGGCGATCGCCGCGGCCGAGGCCATGGGCGGGATGGGCCTGCAGATGGATGCGAGCTTCGAGACGCCCACCGCCCTGCGCGCCTGGCTGGCCAGCCTGCCGGCCGAGGCTGAGGAGAAGCTGTAATGCCGCGCCTCGTCATCGTCTCCAACCGCGTGCCGGTGCCCAAGCCCGGCGCGAAGACCCAGCCCGGCGGCCTCGCGGTCGCGCTGAAGGATGCGCTGGAAGGTCGCAGCGCCATCTGGTTCGGCTGGTCCGGCCAGACCTCCCGCGAGCCGGGCGACGAGCCGGCCATCGTGGAGGCCAACGGCGTCAGCTATGCCACCGTGGACCTCACGGAGCAGGAGCTGAAGCTCTACTACACCGGCTATTCCAACGGCACGCTGTGGCCGCTGCTGCACTATCGCATGGGCCTCGTGGAGTTCCGCCGCGAGGAGGAGGAAGGCTACCGCGCCGTCAATGAGCGCTTCGCGCGCGTGCTGGCCGCCCGGTTGCGCCCGGATGACGTGATCTGGGTGCATGATTTCCATCTGTTCCCGCTGGCGGGGGCGCTGCGGCGGCTGGGCCTGGGCAACCGCATCGGCTTCTTCCTGCACGTCCCCTTCCCGCCCGCGCCCTTCTTCGCGGCGCTGCCGCGCGGCGAGGCGCTGCTGGCCGACATCGCGCAGTATGACCTGGTGGGCATGCAGACCGAGGAGGATGCGGCCAACCTCTCCGGCGCGCTGGCCGGCGCGGGGCTCTCGACCCGCGTGGAGGCCTTCCCGATCGGCATGGATGCCGAGGGCTTCGCCAAGACCGCCGCCCGCGCCGCCCGCAGCGCCGAGGCCAAGCGCCTGGCCGAGAGCCTGAACGGCCGCGCGCTGCTGCTGGGCGTGGACCGGCTGGACTATTCCAAGGGGCTGCCCAACCGCTTCCTGGGCGTGGACCGCCTGCTGCGCCGCTTCCCGGAGCAGCGCCGCAACGTGACCTTCCTGCAGGTCGCCCCCGTGTCACGCGGGGAGCTTCAGCAATACCGCTCCCTGCGGCGGGAGCTGGACGAGCTGGCGGGCCGCATCAACGGCCAGCACGCGGAGGTGGATTGGGCGCCCATCCGCTGGATCACGCGCGCCAGCTCCCGCACCAGCCTCTCGGGCTATCTGCGGCTGGCCAAGGTGGGGCTGGTCACGCCCCTGCGGGACGGGATGAACCTGGTCGCCAAGGAATACGTCGCGGCCCAGGACGAGAAGGACCCCGGCGTTCTGGTGCTCTCGCGCTTCGCGGGCGCGGCGGCGGAACTGCCGGGCGCCGTGCTGGTGAACCCGCATGACCCGGACGAGATCGCCGAGGGGCTGAACGACGCGCTGTCCATGCCGCTGGAGGAGCGGCAGGCGCGCTGGCGCGAGAACATGGCGCTGCTGAAGCAGAACAGCGCCGCCCGGTGGTCCAAGGGCTTCCTGGCGGCACTGGGTGAGGATGCTACGCCGCCAGGAAGCGGCTCACGCCCTCATGCAGAACCCGCATCCCCAGCTCCAGGTCCTCTCGCTTCGTGTCTTCCGTCCAGTGGTGGCTGATGCCGCCGATGGAGGGGGTGAACAGCATGGCCACGGGCATCACGCGCGCCAGGTGCTGGCTGTCGTGAATGGCGCCGCTCGGCATGGCCTGCCAGGCGCCGGGGGCCAGCTCCCCCGCCGCTGAGGTCAGGGCCGCCAGCATGGCCGGATCGCTCAGCGCGGGCTCGCTGCGCGCGGTCAGCTGCAGGGTGGCCGGGCATCGGTCGCGGCGGTTGTGTTCCTGGACAATGCGCTCCAGGGCCGCCGCCATCCGGTCCATCACCGCGTTGTCGATGTCGCGGAAGCTGAAGTTGATCGTGGCGTGGCCGGGGATGATGTGCGGGGCGTTGGGGTCCAGCACCAGCTTGCCGGCGGTCCAGACCGAACGCTCGCCGCACACGCGCGGGAACTCCATGTCGATGGCGTGCAGGATGCGCATCGCGCCCACCAGGGCGTCCTTGCGCTCGGCCATGGTGGTGCCGCCGGTGTGGTCCTGCTTGCCCTCCACCTCGATGACATAGTTGCGGATGCCCACGATGCCGGTGACGACGCCGACGCGCAGCCCGGCATTCTCCAGCTGGGTTCCCTGCTCGATGTGCATCTCGAAGGCGCCCTTGTAGCGGGCGGGGTCGATCACGATGCGGGGTTTTCCGGCAAGCCCCGCCTGCTCCAGCGCCTCACGCAACGGCTGGCCGGTGAAGGTGCCGACGGAGGCGTCGATCTCCTCCTCGCTCAGGCGCCCGATCAGGCTGCGGCTGCCGATGAAGCCCGCGCCGAAATGCCATTCCTCGTCGCAATAGGCGCAGACGTCCACGGGCAGGCCGGCGCGCGCGAGTGCCAGCGCCGAAATCACGCCCAGCGCGCCGTCCAGCCAGCCCGCGTAGTTCTGGCTTTCGATATGGCTGCCCGCCAGCACATGCGGCCCGGGGCCGGTGTGGCGGCCGAACACGTTGCCGATGCCGTCGATGGTGGGTTCCAGCCCCACCTCGGCCATGCGCGCGGCAAGCCAGTGGCGCGATTCCATGTCCTGCGGGGAAAAGGTCGGGCGATGGACGCCCGTCTTGTACTCGCCGATCTTCCTGAGGGTATCGAGGTCGGCGAGGAAAGCCGCGGTATCGATCATGCCATCACCTTGTTGCGGCTCTTCATCAGCGGCTGGATCTTCTGCCCGAAATCATCGAGCCCTTGCAGGAAGTCATCGAAGGTCAGCATGGCGCCCGCCATGCCGGGCACGGTCGAAAGCTCATCCAGCATCCGCGCGACGGAGGCATAGGAACCCACGAAGGTGCCCATGTTGAAGTTGATCGCGCCCTCAGGCAGCGCGTAACGCTTGGAATTGGTGTCCTCGCCCGAATGCTTGTCGGCGGCGGCCTGGTCGCCCATCCAGGTGATGGCCGCGACGTCGGCGCCTTCCTGGTAATGGTTCCAGCGGGCCATCGCTTCCTCGTCGGTCTCGGCGGCGATGATCATGTACAGGCCCAGCGCGCCCACCTTGCGGCCGGTCTTCGCGGCGGCGGCCTGCACGCGGGCGGTGGTTTCGGTCACGGCCAGCGGCGTGTTGATGCCCACGCCCAGGCAGAAATTGTAGTCCGCGTGCTCCGCCATGAAGGCGAGCCCCGCATCGGACTGCCCGGCGCAGACGATCTGGATCTTGCCCTCGGGCATCGGCAGCAGGCGGCAGTCATCCATCTGGAAATGCTCGCCCTTCAGGTCCGACCGGC
The DNA here is from genome assembly GCF_004005855.1 of Rhodovarius crocodyli. Taxonomy (GTDB): domain Bacteria; phylum Pseudomonadota; class Alphaproteobacteria; order Acetobacterales; family Acetobacteraceae; genus Rhodovarius; species Rhodovarius crocodyli. Next base: position 253,911 of record NZ_SACL01000002.1, on the reverse strand, counting down.
CCGTGGTCCACAATTCCTTGGCGATCTGGGCGTATTCCGAGAGATGCCCGTAGCGGCTGGCGAAATGCTCGTCGCCCGGCCACAGGCCCATCTGGGAATATTCGGGCCGCTGCCAGCCGGTGATCAGGTTCACCCCGAAGCGGCCCGGGGCGATGGAATCAATCGTGACGGCCATGCGCGCCATGATGGCGGGCGGCAACACCAGCGACGCCGCGGTGGCGAACAGCTTGATGCGTTCGGTCACCCCCGCGAGGCCCGCCATCAGCGTGAAGGATTCCAGGTTGTAGTCCCAGAACTGCGTCTCGCCGCCGAAGCCGCGCAGCTTGATCATGGAGAGCAGGAAGTCGAGCCCGTAGGCCTCCGCCTTCTGGGCGACGGCTTTGTTGAGGGCGAAGCTCGGCTTGTACTGCGGCGCGTTCTTCGAGATCAGCCAGCCATTGTTGCCGATCGGGATGAAGACGCCGATATCCATGGGAAACCTCTTTGCCAATGTGAGGGCGCGAGGGTCGGCCAGGGGGCGGCAAAACGGAACCCGCCTGGAACCATGCAAGGGCATGTCCTGGACATGTTGTGCCGCGAAACCGCGCGCGGCGCCTATCGCGTTGGCACGCGCGTCTCCGGCATCAGCAGCAGGTAGCCGAGAAAGCCGATGGCGGCGATGCCGCCCAGCACCATGAAGGCCGCCGAATAGCCCGCACCCACGATGACCCAGCCGGCGAGAGAGGCGCTGAGCGCCGCACCCACCCCCTGCGCCGTGGCGACGGCACCCTGGCTGACATTGAACCGGCCGGTGCCGCGCGTCAGGTCCGCCACCACCACCGGGAACAGCGCGCCGAAGATGCCGGCGCCCACGCCGTCCAGCAGTTGCACCCCCAGCAGCCACCACGCGCTGTCCGAGGCCGGATACAGCATGCCCCGCAGCGCCAGCACGCCGAAGGCCGCGAGAAAGATCGGCTTGCGCCCCCAGGCCTCGGCCCGGCTGCCGGCGAGCAGCGCCACCGGCACCATCACGCATTGCGCGGCCACGATGCACAGGGCGATCAGCGATGTCGCGTGTTCCTTGCCGACCAGCAGGGTCAGCTTCTGCCCCACCGTCGGCAGCATGGCGGCATTGGCCAGGTGGAAGCAGGCCATCAGCCCCGCGAAGATCAGCAGCGGCCGGCAGCCCAGCAGTGCCGCCCAGGCCGAGGGCTCCTCATGCACGGGCCCGCCTTCGTCCAGGCCGCGCGCCAAGTCGTTGTCGATGGCATCGGACGGGATCATCAGCACGGCCCCGATGCTGGCCACGGCCAGCAGCCCCATGATCCAGAACACCACCATCGGTCCGAACAGGATCGCCGTGCCCGCCGTCAGCGCGGCCGAGACGGCGTTGCCCGCATGGTTGAAGGCCTCATTGCGGCCGATGCGGCGGGAGAATGCGCGGGGCCCCACGATGCCCAGCGTGATGGCGGCGAGCGCGGGCGGGAATACCGCCCCCGCGATGCCCGCGACCGACTGCGTGGCCGCCACCACCGCGACATCGCTGACGAAGGGCAGGATGACACAGCTGAGCGTGACCGCCACCGCCGCGGCGATCACCACCGCGCGCTTGCTGCCGGACCGGTCGATCAGCGCCCCCACCGGCGTCTGCGACAGCAGCCCCGCGATGGCCGAGATGGTGATGACCATCCCGATCGTCGCCTCGTTCCAGCCCTGCTCAGGCCCGCGCACGGCCAGCAGATAGATGGCCAGATAGGGGCCGAGCCCGTCGCGGACATCGGCCAGCAGGAAATTCAACGCATCCAGGGCGCGGTGGGGGCGATCCATGACGCTGGCTTCTCCGCCGGGAACGATGGAAACGCCAGCTGTTTCCTTGCGGTTGCCGCCGGGCTACACGCGGCCCATGCAACAGTTCGACGCCGTCATTCTGGGTGCCGGCGCCGCCGGGCTGATGTGCGCCATCAGCGCCGGCAGGCGCGGCCGCCGCGTGCTGGTGCTGGACCACGCGCCGCAGGTGGGCTCCAAGATCCTGATCTCGGGCGGCGGGCGCTGCAATTTCACCAATACCGGCACGGCGCCGGACCGCTTCGTCTCGGCCAACCCGCGCTTCGCGAAGTCCGCCCTGTCGCGCTTCCGCCCGCGAGACTTCCTGGCGATGGTCGAGAAGCACCGCATCCCCTGGCACGAGAAGACGCTTGGGCAGCTGTTCTGCGACAACTCGGCGCGCGACATCGTGGCCATGCTGGTGGCGGAATGCGAGGCGGCGGGTGTCGCCATCCGCACCGGCGCCCGCGTGACGGAGGTGACGAAGCCCGGCCCCTTCCGCATCGCCACCGACCGGGGCGAGTTCGAGGCCCCTGCCCTGGTGCTGGCCACCGGCGGCCTGTCGATCCCGAAAATGGGCGCCACGGGCTTCTCGCTCGACCTCGCCCGCCGCTTCGGGCTGCGCGTGGTGGAGACCCGCCCCGGGCTGGTGCCGCTGACCTTCGAGGGCGCCGCGCTCGAGATGATGCGCCCGCTGGCCGGGGTGGCGCTGCCCGTGATCGCGCGCGCGGCGGAGGGTCCGCGCTTTCCGGAAGCGATGCTGTTCACCCATCGCGGGCTGTCAGGGCCGTCGATCCTGCAGATCTCCTCCTATTGGCGGCCGGGCCAGCCCATCGCGCTGAACCTGCTGCCCGACCAGGACCCGGCCGCCCTGCTGCTGGACCGCAAAAAGGCCCGGCCGCGCGCCGAGCCCCGCACCGTCCTGTCGGAGTTCCTGCCGCAACGCCTGGCCCAGTCGCTGGCGGAGGCGCATCTGCCGTCGATGGAAATGGCCAATCAGCCCGACAAGGGGCTGCGCGCCCTGGCCGAGCGCCTGCGCGCCATGACGCTGACGCCCGCCGGCACCGAGGGCTATGCCAAGGCCGAGGTGATGCTGGGCGGGGTGGATACCGCCCAGCTTTCCTCCCGCGATATGCAGGCCACGGAGGTGCCGGGCCTGTTCGTCATCGGTGAGGCGGTGGACGTCAACGGCTGGCTCGGCGGCTACAACTTCCAGTGGGCCTGGGCCAGCGGCTGGTGCGCGGGGGAAGCGGTCTAGCGATACCGCTCGCGCTCGATCCGGCGGCGGTCCGCCTCGATCATCCGGCGTTCTTCCTCGACGCGGCGGCGCTGGTCCTCGGCCTCGCGCCGGTGGCGCTCCTCCTCCCAGCGATGGCGCTCGCGCTCGGCGTGCTGGCGCTCGTCCTCTCGGCGGCGGCGCTCTTCCTCCCAGCGCTGGCGGCCGCGTTCGTCGCGCCAACGCTCACGCTCCGCCTGGTCCCGGCGGCCGGCCTCATAGGCGCGGCGCTGGTCTTCCTCGTAACGGCGGCGGGCCTCGTCATCCCGGCCGTAATTGGCGCCGCCCAGGAACTGGTTCAGCAGATCCTGCGGCGTCTGGGCCGAAGCGGGGGCGGCCAGGGGGGCGGCCAGGGCCGCGGGCACGGCCATGGCGGCGATCAGGGTGAACAGGTGTCGGCGTTGCATCACGGATGCTCCTTCACCAGCAAAGACGCACGAAACCGGCCCGGGTTGCCCCAGGCGGAAATGACGGCTTGTGGTGAAGATGGTCGGAGTGGCGGGATTCGAACCCACGACCCCTTGTCCCCCAGACAAGTGCGCTACCAGGCTGCGCTACACTCCGACGCGAGCGGTGGAATATGGGAGAGCGGGCCGCCTGTCTAGCCTTCCCCCGAAACTCATGCACATTCCAGCCATGACGAAGACCGATCCCGCCCTGATGGGCGCCGAGGAATTGCTGGATCTCTACCGCCGACGGGCGCTTTCGCCCGTTGAGGCGCTGCAGGCGGTGCTGGAGCGAATCGCGCGGATGAACAGCTGGGTGAACGCCTTCGCGGCGATGAACCCGCGCGCCATCCAGCAGGCGGGCGAATCGGAGGCCCGCTGGTTCGCCGGCCGCCCGATGGGCGCGCTGGACGGCGTGCCCGCTACCGTGAAGGACCTGCTGGACCTGTCGGGCTTCCCGACCCGGCGCGGCAGCCGCGCCACCAGCACCAAGCCCGTGGGCGCCGACGCGCCGGCGGTGATGGGCCTGAAATCCGAGGGCGCGGTCATCATCGGCAAGACGACGACCACCGAATTCGGCTGGAAGACGCCGGGCGACTGCCCGCTGAACGGCATCACCCGCAACCCCTGGAACCGGGACCGCACGCCGGGCGGCTCCTCCTCGGGCGCGGGTGCGGCGGGGGCGGCCTGTTTCGGGCCGCTGCATATCGGCACCGATGCGGGGGGCTCCATCCGCATCCCCGCCGCCTGGTGCGGGCTGGTGGGCTTCAAGCCGAGCTTCGGTCGCATCCCCCAATGGCCCCATGGCAGCTTCGCCAATGTGGCGGTGGCCGGGCCCATGACGCGCTCGGTGCGCGATGCGGCCCTGATGTTCGGCGCCATGGCCCGCTACGACCTGCGCGACCCGTTCTGCCTGCCGGAGGACAAACGCGACTGGCTGGCGGGCATCGAGGACGGCGTGCGCGGGCTGCGCGTGGCGGTGGTGCGGCGCCTGGGCTTCGAAACGCCCCTGGACCCCGCCGGCCGTGCCGCAGTGGACCACGCGGCCACTCTGCTGCAGGAACAGGGCGCCATCGTCGAGGAAGCCTCGCCCGAGATGCCCGACACCCGCTACATCTTCGGCCGCGTCTGGGGCGTGGCCCTGGCGAAGCTGGTCGCGGGGCTTTCGGCCGAGCAGCGGGAGATGATCGACCCCGGCATCCTGGAAGTGGCCGAGGCCGAGCGCGATTTCGATGCCATCGGCATGCTGAACGCGGAGGCCCTGCGCATCGAGGCGGCCCACGCCATGGCGCGCTTCCACCAGCAGTACGACCTGGTGCTGTGCCCCACCACGCCCACGGCGGCGATGGCAACCGACGCGCCGCAGATCAAGCCGCGCGACGCGCTGTGGCGCGATTGGGCACCCTGGACCTTCGCCTTCAACCTGACCCGCCAGCCCGCCATCACGGTGCCGGTCGGCACGGATGAGGACGGCCTGCCGCGCGGCGTGCAACTGGCAGCCGCCCTGTATCGCGATGACCTGGTTCTGCGCGCCGCGCGCGCGCTGGAGCTTGCGGTGGAGGCACCCGCCGCCCCGGCGGCGTGATCATCCGCCAGATAACCATGGGGTAATCCGGCGCCCCGGTGCATGCTGCGCCCTCAACCTGTTGAGGCCAGCATGACCGGACGCGCGATCATCCCCCCCGGCACCCCCACCCCCATCGCCCCCTTCTCCCCGGCGATGATGGCGGACAACGTGATCTACGTGTCGGGCACCCTGCCCTTCGACGAGAAGAACAACGTGGTCCATGTCGGCGACGCCGCCGCCCAGGCCCGCCATGTGCTGGAGACGATCAAGGGCGTGCTGGAGGCCGGCGGTTCCTCGATGGCCGATGTGGTGTTCAACCACATCTTCCTGACCGACTGGGCCAACTATGCCGCCATCAACGCGGTCTATGCCGAGTATTTCCCGGGCGAGAAGCCCGCGCGCTATTGCATCCAGTGCGGCCTGGTGAAGCCCGAGGCGCTGGTCGAGATCGCCTCCATCGCGCACAAGCGCTGAACATGCCGACGGTGGAACGGGATGGCGCGGCCATCCATTACGAAAGCCACGGCAGCGGCCCGCCCATCCTGTTCTCGGCCGGCATGGGCGGCAGCGGCAGCTTCTGGACCCCGCAGGTCGAGCAACTGTCGCGCACGCACCAGGTCATTCTGTATGACCACGCTGGCACCGGGCGCAGCACCCGCCACCTGCCCCCGCGCGACCTGGCCGGCATGGCCGAGGACATGGCCGCGGTGCTCGACGCGCTGGACATCCCGGCCGCCCATGTCGTGGGCCATGCCATCGGCGGCATCGTGGGGCTGGAATTCGCCCTGCTGCACCCCGACCGCGTGCGCAGCCTGACGGTGGTGAACGGCTGGGCGCATGCCGACGACTATCTACGCCGCTGCTTCGAGGTGCGGCAGGGCATCCTGGCCAGCCAGGGCCCGCAGGCCTATGTGCGCGCCCAGCCCATCTTCCTGTTCCCGCCCGAATGGATCGCGCGCAACACCGCGCATCTGGATGCGGATGAGGCGAAGATCCTCGCGCATTTCCCGCCCATCGAGACGATGAACCACCGGATCGGCATGTTCCTGGGCTTTGACGGGCGCGACGCGCTGCGCGGCATCGCGGCCCCCACCCTGATCGCCATCTCCCGCGACGACGCGCTGGTGCCGGCCTATCTGGGCGAGGAACTGGCGGCGCTGATCCCCGGTTCCGTGGTGAGGGAGGTGCCCCACGGGGCCCATGCCTTCACGGCCGTGGTCCCCGACACATTCAACGCGATGCTGCTGGAATTCCTGGACAAAGTGGACACTCCGTAATATTTGATCGGGATCGGGAAAACGCGGCGCGCGGCTCATGCACTGACTGGAGCCTGCCCCTCATGGGAATCACTCTGCCGCGCCGCGGCCTTTTCGCGGCCGCGCTTGCCCCGCTTGCTTCTCCCGCCCTCGCGCAGCCGGGTTTCCCCACGCGCCCGCTGCGCCTGGTCATCGCCTTCGGCCCCGGGGGGGCTGCCGACCTGCTGGGCCGGGTGGTGGCCGAACGCATGACCACCACGCTGGGCCAGCCCGTGCTGGTGGAAAACCGCGCGGGTGCGGGCGGCAACATCGGCGCGCAGCAGGTGCTGCAGGCCGAGAAGGATGGCCACACCATCCTGCTGCACGCCCAGGGCCTGGCCGCCAACCGCTTCCTGTTCAACAACCTGCCCTATGACCCGGACCGCGACCTGACCCCCGTCGCCCTGATCGGCGAGATGCCGAACATGATGGTGGTGAGCCCCTCCATGCGGGTGAATTCGGTGGCCGATTTCGTGGCGCTGGCGAAGTCCCGCCCCGGCATGACCTATGGCTCCATCGGCAACGGCACCTCCATGCACCTGGCGGGCGCGCTGTTCTGCAAGGCCGCGGGCATCGAGATGCAGCATGTGCCCTATCGCGACACCTCCGCCGTCAACACCGATGTCATGACCGGCCGGGTGGACACCATCTTCCAGACCTTCTCGGCGGCGTCGCAGCTGGTGCAGGGCGGGCAGATGAAGGCGCTGGCCGTGACGGGCGACGCGCGGGTGGCCGCCCTGCCCCAGGTGCCCACGCTGAAGGAAGCGGGGGTCGATCTCTCGACCTCCGGCTGGTGGGGGCTGTTCGTCGCGACCGGCGTGCCCACCGACCGCATCGCGAAGCTGGAGGCCGAGACGCTGGCCGCCGTGCGCGACCCCGCCGTGGCACAGCGGATCGCCGCCGCCGGCGGCATCCCGCGCCCGATGGACAGCGCCACCTTCCGCGCCTTCGTGCAGAGCGAGACCACCCGCTTCCGCGACGTGGTGGGCGGCACCGGCATGCGCGCCGATTAGGGCAGCGTCATTGACTTGACCTCGGGCCTGCGCGGCGCGACTGGCGGCGGATGACGATCTTCCGCCGCTCCCTTCTGGCCACGGGCCTGGCCCTGCCAGGCCTGGCCACCGCGCAGCCGCTGTTCAACCGCCCCATCCGCCTTCTCGTGCCCTTCGCGGCCGGCGGCGCGGCGGACAGCGCGGCCCGCGCCATCGCCCCCCGCATGGGTGAGCTGCTGGGCCAGTCGCTCGTGGTCGAGAACCGCACCGGCGCCAGCGGCTCCATCGGCGGCGGAGAGGTGGCGCGCTCGCCCGCCGACGGCCACACGCTGATGCTCGACGCGTCCTCGCATATCGTGAACCCGTCGCTGATCCGTGGCCTGCCCTTCGACTACGCCACCGCCTTCGCGCCGATCTCGCTGGTCGCGCAGTTTCCGCAGGCCCTGGCGGTGAAGCCGTCCTTCCCCGCCGCCACGCTGGCCGAGTTCATCGCCCAGGCCAAGGCGCGGCCGGGCGCGATCACCCTCGGCACCCAGGGCAATGCGACGGCTGGCCATATGGGCGTGCTGCGGCTGATGCAGCAGGCGGGCATCGAGGTGGTGCATGTGCCCTATCGCGGCGGCTCCGACGCCGCGCGGGACCTTGCCTCCGGCGCGCTGGACGGGGTGTTCATCACGGTGCTCAGCGCCCGGCCGGTGGTCGAGAGCGGGCGCGGGCGCTTCCTGGGCGTGGCCAATGCCCGGCGCTCCGCCCTGCGCCCCGAGGTGCCGACCTTCGCCGAGGCGGGGCTGCCGGGTGTCGAGCTGTCGGAATGGGTGGGCCTGTTCGCCCCCGCCGGCACCCCCGCGCCGCAGCTTCAGGCCATCTATGCCGCGCTAACCACCACCCTGCAGGAGGCCGCGGTGCGCGAGCGCCTGCTGGGCCTGGGCGCCGAGCCGGTCGGCACCACGCCGGATGATTTCACCGCCTTCGTCACGCGTGGGCGTGAGGAAATGGGCAACATGGTAAGGGCGGCCAATGTCCGTCTGGACTAGGCGGCTGTTCCTGCTGGCGCCCGGCACGGCGCTGGCGGCGGAGGAAGCGATCCCGGCCGAGTTCGCGGAGCTGCCGGGCCGCCCGGTGGTGGCGCTGGCCCAGCACCCCGCCGTGGGGCCGCGCCTGCGCGTGGTGGCGCGCGGCCGGCAGAAGCAGGTCAGCGATACGCTGCGCGGAGAGGGGCCGGGGCTGGCCTGGCAGGGCGGCTGGATCGCGGGCTGGGCCCGGCTGGCCGACCACCGGGTGTTCCTGGGCTACAACCCGCGGTCGGAGCAGCTGGCCACCATGCTGTGGGTGGGCAACACCAGCAGCCTGTCGGTGCCGCCGCTGATGTCGCCCTGGCCGGAAGGGCTGCGGGAGGCCATGAAAGGCTTCAATCCGCAGCTGGAAACGCAGATGAGGTGGGAGTAGAGAAACTTTTTTCTGTAGAATAAGAAGCAAAAATACTTTTGTTTGTTTTTACGAACAAAAGTTTTTTGGTTCTTTTTTACAAAAAAGAACACTCATCTTCTACCAAGTCGCCCTTCAATGCCCCCCGCCCTCGCCCGGCGGCATCGCGCGCGGCGCACGCAGCAGGAACACCAGCGGCGCCGCCACGAAGAAGAACACCGCCATCACGAACAGCGTGTCGTTATAGGCCAGGACATTGGCCTCCCGCGTCACCAGCTGCGACAGCCGGCGCAGCGCCACCAGATCCGAAGGCGCGCCGTTCACGATCTTGTCGGCGAAGGCGTTCTGCATGTTGGTCAGCGCCGCCACCGCCTCATTGCGGGCCCAGCCCAGCCCCTCGGCCAGGTGCAGGCGATGCGCCGCCCCCCTGTCGGTCACCAGCGTGTTGATCAGCGCGAGGCCGAAAGCACCGCCCAGGTTGCGCATCAGGTTGAACAGGCCCGAGGCATTCTTGATGCGCACCGGCGGCAAGGTGCCGAGCGCGATCGTCGTTACCGGCACCATCACGAACATCATGCCCACGCCGCGCAGCAGCAGCGGCAGCCACAGCTCCGGCAGGGCCGATTGCGCGGTGAACTGGCCCGTGAGGTACATCGCCACGCCCGTGACCATCAGGCCGAAGGCGACCAGGATGCGCAGGTCCAGCTTGCGCGACAGCGCGCCCACGATGGGGGCGCAGACGAACATGGCAGCCCCCGTGACGAACATGGTCTGGCCGATCTGCAGGGAGTCGTAGCCCCGCACCCGCCCCAGGAACAGCGGCACGAGGTAGACCGAGCCATAGAGCGCCATGCCCAGGATGAAGGCGAACAGGCTGCCGATGGCGAAGTTGCGGTCCGCGAAGGCCCGCAGGTCGACGATCGGCTGTTCGGCCGCGAAGGCGCGCCAGAAGAAGCCGATGCCCGACACGGTCGCGATCACGGCGAAGCTCGCCACCGTCTCATCCTGCAGCCACTGCCAGCGCGCGCCCTCCTCAAGCACATATTCCAGGCTGCCCAGGAACAGCGCCATCAGCACCAGCCCCCACCAATCGAAAAGGCGGAACAGGGAGTGGTCGGGCTCGTCGATGTCGATGCAGAGCCAGACAGAGATGGCGATGAAGATGCCGACCGGCACGTTCAGCAGGAACAGCCAGTGCCAGGACAGGGCTTCCGTGATCATGCCGCCGAGCGTCGGGCCGAGCGTCGGCGCGAGCGTGGCCGTCAGGCCGATCAGCACCGTGGCACGCACCCGCGCGGGGCCCGGAAACAGCAGGAAGCTGCTGGCGAACACGGTCGGGATCATCGCCCCGCCCAGGAAGCCCTGAAGCGCGCGGGAGAAGATCATCATCTCCAGCGAATTGGCCAGGGCGCAGGTCAGGGAGAAGACGGTGAAGCCGAGGGCCGAGATGGTGAACAGCACCCGGGTGGACAGCAGCCGGGACAGGAAGCCCGAGAGCGGGATCATCACGATCTCCGCGATCAGGTAGCTGGTCTGGACCCAGCTGGCCTCGTCAGGGCTGGCGGCAAGGCCCGCCTGGATGTCCGCGATGCTGGCCGAGACGATCTGGATGTCCAGCACCGCCATGAACATGCCCAGCACCATGGCGAAAAAGCCGAACAGCCGCTTCGGCGTGATCTCCGGCTCCGCGGGCGTGCTCACCTGCCGACCTCGACGGAGACGCGGGCGGAAAGCCCGGGGCGCAGGCCGGCCGGCGGGTCCAGGATCTCGATGCGGACGGGCACGCGCTGGACGATGCGGGTGAAGTTGCCGGTGGCGTTCTCGGGCGGCAGCAGGCTGAACAGGGCGCCGGTGGCCCCCGCCAGGCTCTCCACCCGGCCATGCAGGCGCTGGTCGCCCACATCCAGCGTGATGTCGGCCCGCTGGCCGGGGCGGATCCGCGCCAGCTGGGTTTCCTTGAAATTGGCCACCAGCCACTGCCTCGCGGGCGGCGGCGTCACGGCGATCAGCGACTGCCCGGCGCGCACATGCTGGCCCAGCTGGGCCGCGCGATTGGCGGCGAAGCCGTCGAAGGGCGCGCGGATGACCGTGTAGGAGAGGTTGTTTTCCGCCAGCACCAGATTGGCGCGGGCCTGCTCCAACTTGGCCTCGGCCGAGCGCGTCTGTGCCTCGATCACGGGGATGGCGGCGGCGGCGGCCAGGCGCTGGGCATCGGCGGCGGCCTGGGCGGCCTCGGCGCGGCGGCGCTCGGCCAGGGTCTGCTCCGCGCGTTCCCGCGAGCCGACCCCAGAGCTGGCCAGCGTGCCGAAGCGGCTGGCCTCCTGCACCGCCAGCACGCGGGCGGCATCGGCCTGGGCGACCGCGGCCTCGGCGGCGACCAGCTGCGCGCGGGACTGGCCGAGCTGCGCGTTCAGCGTCTGGATGCTGGCCTCGGCGTCGGCCACCGTCGCGGCGGCGGCGTCGCGGCGGGCACGCCAATCGGCGTCCTCCAGCCGGATCAGCGGCTGGCCCGCGGTCACGGGGGCGTTGTCGGCGACCATGATCTCGGCCACGTCGCCCTCGATGCGGGCCGAGAGGGGCGAGATGTCGCCCGCCAGATAGGCGTTGTCCGTCGTCTCCCAGCCCAGGCCGGAATACCACCACCAGCCGCCGCCGGCGGCGGCCCCCAGCAGCACCACGGCAATCAGCGCCGTGCGCAGCGGGCTGCGCTTCTTCTCGGCCTGGGCGGGCTTGCCGGGGGCGGTCTTGGAGGGGGGAGGAAGGGCGTCGGGCATAGCTTACTGAACCGTTCAGTTCAGTCGGAAGTTGCATCCGGCGTTTCGGACGCGCAAGGCAGAAATTGAACTGGACGGTTCAGTTTTTTTGCGGTCTGCTATGCGTCGCCATGGATACCCATTTACCGCCCAAGCCCCGCGCCATCCTCCACGCCGCCGGAGACCTGTTCCTGCGCGACGGCTACTCCGCTGTTTCCATGGACGCGGTGGCCAGGCAGGCCGGGGTCTCCAAGGCCACGCTCTACGCCCATTTCGAGGGCAAGGACGCGCTGTTTTCCGCCGTGGTCGCCTCGAACTGCCAGGCCATGGCCGGCACCATCGTGAAGGGCGCGGGCCATGACGCGGAGATTCGAGAGGGGCTGACGCGGGTGGGCGACACCCTGCTGCGCTTCCTGATGCAGCCGCGCACCATCGCGATGCACCGGCTGGTGATGGCGGAGGCCAGCCGCGACCCCGCCCTGGCCGAAGCCTTCCTGGAAGCGGGGCCCCGCACGGCCCGGCTGCTGCTGTCGGAATGGATGGCCGAGGAACAACGGCGCGGAAGGCTGGATCCGCAGGTCCCTGCCCTGCGCCTGGCCACCCAGTTCGGCGCGCTGCTGCGCACGGACCTGTGGCTGCGGGCGGGGCTGGGCCTCGGCCCCGCGGCGGGTGACGAGGAGATCGCGGCCTGCGTGGCGGAGGCGGTGGAGATGATGGTGCGCGCCTACGCCGCCTGATGTCTTTCCGCTTGCGGCCCGGCGGGGTTTAGCCGGAACCTTCCCGCAACCGGGCCATAGCCCGGAAAGGGAAGAGACATGCCGATTACCCATACGCGCCGGGCCCTGGCGGGCACGCTGCTCGCCGCCCCCGCCGTGACGCAGCCCGCCTCGGCGCAGCCCGGCTGGCCCCGCCGCCCCATCAACCTGATGATCCCCGCCGCCCCGGGCGGCGCCACGGACCTGATGGGCCGGGTCATGGCCCAGGCCATGGGCCCGGCACTGGGCGGCACGGTGGTGGCGGAAAACCGCAGCGGCGCGGCAGGCGCCGTGGGCACCGAGCAATTGGCCCTGGCCGCGCCGGACGGCTACAGCATCGGCATCGGCATGATCGGCACCATTGCGGTGAACCCGCATGTCTATCCCCGCCTGCGCTACGACACGATGCGCGACTTCGCGCCGATCGGCCTGGTGGCGAAGGTGCCCATGGTGCTGCTGGCAAAGCCGGAACTGGCCGCCGGGGGCCTGCGCGCCTTCATGGACCGCGTGCGCGCGGCACCGGACGCCTTCACCTATGGCTCGGCCGGTGCCGGTTCCAACGTGCATATCGGCATGGCGAGCTTCCTGGACGCATCGGGGCTGAAGATGGTCCATGTGCCGTATCGCGGCTCCGGCCCGATGGCGCTGGACCTGGTGGCGGGCAACATCGATTCCGGCATGACCGGCCCGCCCGCCGCCCTGCCCGCCCTGCGCGACGGGCGGGTGGTCGCGATCGGCGTCACCTCCCGTCACCGGCTGGCGCAATTGCCGGATGTTCCGGCCATCGCGGAGGTCATCCCGGGCTTCGAGGCGCTGCAATGGTATGGGCTGATGGCGCCCATCCGCACCCCGCCCGAGATCCTGGCCCGGCTGCAGGCCGCCGCGGCCCAGGCCCTGCGGGAGCCGGAAGTGCTGGCGCGGCTGACCGATGAAGGCGCGATACCGGAACCGATGACACCGGAAGCCTTCTGGGGATTTGTACAGGAGGAATGGACGCGCTGGGGCGGCATGGTGCGCCGGACGGGCCTGCGCCCCGAAAACTAGGGTGGCGGGCAAAAAAAATGGCGGGCACAAGGCCCGCCAAGTTTAGGGAGGAAACGTCCAAGAAAGGCAAGCGAGGGAGAACCCTCGGTTGCTGAAGACGGATATACGGGAGAGATCGTTCGTGTGCAAGCGACTTTTCGCATCGCACCATTAAATTTCCGTCCCAAAACATGAGAGATGCCCATGGCACGCGGCTTGCGTGGCGGTCTCCATGCGGAATATGTCAGCCATCCTGTTGTTTTTTCTGGCCCTGGCGCCGGGGGCCTTTGCGCAGGCCAATCCTACCGCGCAATGCCGGGTTGCGATTTCCGCCGCCGAGCGAGAGCTGAATCTGCCGGTGGGGCTCCTCCAGGCCATCGCGCGGGTCGAATCCGGGCGGCGGAATCCCGAAACCGGCGAGGTCGGCCCCTGGCCCTGGGTCATCAATGCCGAGGGGCAGGGCAGATTCTTCCCGGACAAGCAGGCAGCGATTGCCGCCGTGCGCGAATTGCAGGGGCGCGGGGTGCGGATCATCGACGTGGGTTGCATGCAAGTGAACCTGCACCATCACGCCTCGGCCTTTCCCAGCCTGGAGGATGCCTTCGACCCCACCATCAATGCCCGCTACGCGGCGCGTTTCCTGAACACGCTGTATGAACGCAGCGGCAGTTGGGAAACGGCGGCCGGCCATTACCATTCCCAGACCCCGGAACGCGCCGAAGGCTATCGCGCCCGCGTGCTGGCCGCCTGGACCGGTGAGCAGCAGCGCAGCCCCGACCCGCCTGCCCCGGCGCCCGCCATGCTGTCCAACCGCGCGGAGCAGGTGCAGGTGATGCCGGCAGCCCAGCCCGGACGCGGACGGGGCCTGGATGCCTATCGCGCCAACCCGGTGGTGGCGATCCGCCCGACGCCGCCCGCCGTGGCCGTGGCCACCACCGCCGCGCGCCCGCCGGGCCCCATCTTCATGACCAACCGCGCGGCCGGGCCGCTGATCGCGGGCAGCATGGGCCCGCGCGGCGGGCTGTTCACCCGATAGCCCGCTGCGCGGGCGGGTCAGACGGTGAGCAGCTTCTGCACCGCGGCATCATCCAGTTCGCTGGCGATGCCGCCCAGCGCCACCTCGCCGCGCACCATCACGGCGATGCGGTCGGCCAGGCTCTTGGCGAACTCGTAGTATTGCTCGACCAGCACCACCGCCATGCCGCGGTCCTTCGCCAGGTGGCGGATGACCTTGGCGATGTCCTTGATGACGTTGGGCTGGATGCCCTCGGTCGGCTCATCCAGGATCAACAGGCGCGGCCGCGCCGTCAGCGCGCGGGCGATGGCCAGCTGCTGCTGCTGCCCACCCGACAGGTCGCCGCCCCGCCGCCACAGGAAGTCCCGCAGGATGGGGAACAGGTCGAACACGTCTGAGGGCACGCGGGAACCGCGCGGCGCGGCGGCCAGCGCCGTCTCCAAGTTCTCGCGCACGGTCAGGAAGGGGAAGATCTCCCGCCCCTGGGGCACATAGCCGATGCCGGCGCGCGCGCGCTCGGCCGGCGCCAGGGGGGCGACATCCCTGCCCTCCCACATGATCTTGCCGGCGCGGACGCGCTCCAGCCCGATGATGGAACGCATCAGGGAGGATTTCCCCACGCCGTTGCGCCCCAGCACGCAGGTGATGGAACCCGGTTCGGCCAGCAGCGACACGCCCGACAGGCAGCGGCTGGCACCGTAGTACAGGTCGATGTTTTCGACGGAGAGTGTCATCGGCCGAGATACACCTCGATCACGCGCGGGTCGTTCTGGACATGGTCGATGCTGCCTTCGGACAGCACCGTGCCCTCGCACATCACCGTCACCTTGCAGCCCAGGGCGCGGACGAACTCCAGATCGTGTTCCACCACCACCACGCTGCGTTGGCCCGCGATGCGCGCGAGCAGGGCGGCGGTGTGCTCGGTTTCCTGATCGGTCATGCCGGCCACGGGTTCGTCCACCAGCAGCAGCTCCGGCTCCTGCATCAGCAGCATGCCGATTTCCAGCCATTGCCGCTGGCCGTGACTGAGAAGCCCGGCCAGGTCCTGACCGCGCTCGGAAAGGCCGATCTCACGCAGCACGGCCTCGATGCGGTCGCGCTGCTCGGCCGCCAGCCGCCACTTCCAGCAGGCGATCGGGCCGCGCACGGCCTTCAGCGCCAGCTCCAGGTTCTCGAACACCGTCAGCGCGTCGAAGACGGTGGGTTTCTGGAACTTCCGGCCGATGCCCAGCATGGCGATGCGGGGCTCGTCCAGCCGCGTCAGGTCGGTGTCGCCGAACTTCACGATGCCGGCGGTAGGCTTCGTCTTGCCGGTGATGACATCCATCATCGTGGTCTTGCCGGCACCGTTGGGGCCGATCACCGCCCGCAGCTCACCGGGCTCGATGATGAAGGACAGGTTGTTCAGCGCCCGGAACCCGTCGAACACGACCGAGACGCCATCCACATACAGCGCGCGCCCGCTCATCGGCGTTTCTCCAGCAGGCCGATGAGCCCTCGGGGCAGCAGCAGCGTGACCGCCACGAACACCGCGCCCAGCACGAACAGCCACAGGTCGGGCGCCACCGAGGTCAGCCAGGTCTTGAGCCCGTTCACGGTGAAGGCGCCCAGCACAGCACCCAGCAGCGTGCCGCGCCCGCCGAAGGCGACCCAGACCACAGCCTCCAGGCTGTTGCCGGGGCTGAACTCGCTGGGGTTGATGATGCCCACCTGCGGCACGTACAGCGCGCCCGCGATGCCCGCCATCATGGCCGACAGCACGAAGACGAACAGCTTGTGCTGCAGCGTGTCGTAACCCAGGAAGCGCAGCCGTGCCTCGGCGTCGCGCACACCCACCAGCACCCGGCCCAGCTTGCTGCGCGCGATGGAGGTGCCGAGCCAAAGGCAGCCGCCGAGTGCCGCGAGGCTCGACCAGAACAGCAGCGCGCGGGCCAGCGGCGTGTTGAGCGCGATACCCAGCAGCTCCTTGAAATCGGTGAAGCCGTTGTTGCCGCCGAGCCCCATGTCATTGCGGAAAAAGGCCAGCATCAGCGCATAGGTCAGCGCCTGGGTCAGGATGGACAGGTAGACGCCGGTGATGCGGCTGCGGAAGGCGAGGTAACCGACCAGGAAGGCCAGCGCCCCCGGGATCAGCAGCGCCATCAGCATGGCGAAGGGGAATGACTGGAAGCCCCACCAGAACCAGGGCAGCTCCTGATAGCCCAGGAACACCATGAAATCCGGCAGCACCGGATGGCCATACACCCCGCGCGGCCCGATCAGCCGCATCAGATGCATGCCCATGGCATAGCCGCCGAGCGCGAAGAACGCGCCATGGCCGAGCGACAGGATGCCCGCATAGCCCCAGGCCAGGTCGATCGACAGTGCCAGGATGGCGTAGCACAGCCATTTGCCGACAACGGTGATCACGAAATCCGACACGCCGAGCCCCGCCAGGTTCAGGGCAGGCAGCAGCGCCAGCAGCAGCGTGATGGCCAGGATGATCAGGCGCCTCATTCCGCGGCCCGCCCCTTCAGTGCGAACAGGCCCTTGGGCCGCCGCTGGATGAACAGCATGATGCCCACCAGCACCGCCACCTTGGCCAGCACCGCGCCCGCATAGGGCTCAAGCAGCTTGTTGACGATGCCGAGCGTGAGCGCCCCCACCAGCGTGCCCACCAGGCTGCCCACGCCGCCGAACACCACGACCATGAAGCTGTCGATGATGTAGCCGGTGCCGAGGTTGGGACTGACATTGTCGATCTGGCTGAGCGCGACGCCCGCCAGCCCCGCGAGGCCCGAACCGAAGGCGAAGGTCATGGCATCCACCCAGCCCGTGCGGATGCCCATGGTGGCGGCGATGCGGCGGTTCTGCACCACGGCCCGCATCTCCAGCCCGAAGCGCGTGAAGCGGATGGCCGCCATGGTCAGCGCCAGCACCGCCAGGCCGAACAGGATGATCCACAGCCGGTTCTGCGTGACGGGCAGCCCGCCCGGCAGCATCAGCGTGCCCTGCATCCAGGCGGGGCTCAGAACCTCCCGGTTCTGGGCGCCGAAGATCAGCCGCACGCCCTGCTGCAGCATCATGCCGATGCCGAAGGTCAGCAGCAGGGTCTCCAGCGGCCGGCCATACAGGTGGCGGATCAGGAAGCGTTCCAGAACCACGCCGACGGCCGCCGTCACCAGGAAGGCGGCCGGCACCGAGAGCGGCAGCGACCAGGCAGCCCAGGCGGTGTGGCGCAATGCTTCCTGCACCATGAAGGTGGTGTAGGCACCGATCATCACCATCTCGCCATGGGCCATGTTGATCACGCCCATCACGCCGAAGGTGATGGCCAGGCCGAGTGCGGCCAGCAGCAGCACGGAGCCCAGCGAAATGCCCTGGAAGGCCGTCTCGAAGCCGCGGCGGATGGCCAGGCGGCGGTCGATGGTGGCGATGCCGGCATCGATGTCGACGGCCAGCTCCGGCTTGGCGGCGCGCGCCTCCAGCAGCAGGGACCGCGCCTCGGCGGTGCCCGCGCCGCTGAGCACGATGATGCCCGCGCGCTGCACCGTCACGTCATCGACCAGCAGGCGCGAGGCGCCCAGCGCCAGCTCCATCAGCGCGCGGATCTCGGGGATGGCCTCGCGGGAGAGCGCGTCCTCCAGCAGCGGCACGTTCTCGGCGCTGCGGGTGCGGAAGACGGCATCGGCCGCGGCGCGGCGCTCGGCCGCATTGGGGGAGGACAGGGCGAGACGCCCGATCGCGCCGCGCAGGACGACGCGCAGGCGGTTGTTCAGGTTGATGCGGGTGGCGCCCTCGGCGGCGATCGCCTCTCCGGTCGCGGCATCGCGCCCGTCCAGGATCACACGGCCCTCGGCGTTGCGCAGCAGGCGGCCTTCGGACAGGGCGCGCAGGATGGGCAGGGCGCGCGGGTCACCCTGGGTGCCCAGCGCCTGGGCCGCCTCGGCAGCGGGGCCGAACCCTCCGCCCAGGCGCGGTACCAGTTCCTCGAAACTCGTCTGCGCGCGGGCGGAGGCCGCCAGCGCGCAGAACAGAAGAACCGCGAGAAGGCGCGCGATCAACGGCGGCGGTTCGCGTTCTCGGGGATGTAGCGGGACCAGTTCTCGGCCGGGACCGGGGCCGGGGTGCGCCACACGATGTTGAACTGCCCGTTCTCCTGGATCTCGCCGATCATCACCGGCTTGGTCAGGTGGTGGTTCGGCAGCATCTCCAGCGTGAAGCCGCAGGGGGCGGCGACCTTCTGGCCGATCATGGCGGTGCGCACCGCGTCCACGCCCGTGGAACGGGCCTGGGCCACGGCCTGCGCCCACATCTTGAAGCCCACCAGCGTGGCCTCCATCGGGTCGTTGGTCACGCGGCGCGGGTTGCGGATGAAGGTGTGCCAGTCGCTGATGAATTCGCGGTTGGCCGGCGCATCCACGCTCATGAAGTAGTTCCAGGCGGCCAGGTGGCCCACCAGCGGCTTGGTGTCGATGCCGGCCAGCTCTTCCTCACCGACCGAAAACGCCACGCAGGGGATGTCCTCGGCCTTGATGCCCTGGTTGCCCAGCTCCCGGTAGAACGGGACGTTGGCGTCGCCGTTGATGGTCGAGACGATGGCGGTCTTCTTGCCCTGGGCCGCGAAGGCCTTCACGCGGGTGACGATGCCCTGCCAGTCGCTGTGACCGAAGGGGGTGTATTCCTCCATGATGTCGGCATCGGTGATGCCCTTGGAGTTGAGGAAGCCGCGCAGGATGCGGTTGGTGGTGCGCGGGTACACATAGTCGGTGCCGAGCAGCACGATGCGCTTGGCCTCGCCGCCATCGGCACCCATCAGGTATTCCACGGCCGGGATGGCCTGCTGGTTCGGCGCGGCACCGGTGTAGAAGATGTTCCGGCTCTCTTCCTCGCCCTCATACTGCACGGGGTAGAACAGCAGGCCGTTCAGCTCCTCGAACACCGGCAGCACGGATTTGCGGGAGACGGAGGTCCAGCAGCCGAAGGTCACGTCCACCTTGTGCACGGCCAGCAGCTCGCGCGCCTTTTCGGCAAACAGCGGCCAGTTGGAGGCGGGGTCCACCACCACGGCTTCCAGGCGGCGGCCCATGATGCCGCCGGCGGCGTTCTGCTTTTCCACCATCATCAGCACGGTGTCGCGCAGCGCGGTCTCGCTGATGGCCATGGTGCCGGTCAGGCTGTGCAGCACGCCCACCTTGATGGGGGCGCCCTGCGCCGAGGCGGAATGAATGGCGGGAAGCGCCATGCTGCCGGCCATGCCGGCCAGCGCCGCGCGGCGTGTGATGGTGGGGAGCGTCATGGTCTCGCCTTCCTTATGTTCGGGTCCGTCCCGGTGCTGCCAGTCTGTGGGGCAGAAACGCCCGCAACAACGGCGACCGAACCGATCAGAAGGCGCCCAGCCGGAAGGACTGCGCAGAGTCGGCGCAAATACAGATCATCTCGCCCAAGAAACGCGCAAACATCTGAAACATTTCACTGAATCATGATCAGCGTCGCTGCACGATCCATATCCCGGCACAGACCAGCACCAGCGCGGCCAGGAACAGCGGTCCCAGCGGGTCCCCCAATGCCAGCCAGCCGGCCAGCACGCCGAAAATGGGCGTGATGAAGGTGAAAGCCGACAGCCGGGCCGCCGAATGGCGCTGCACCAGCCAGAACCAGGCGATGTAGCTGATGAAGGCCACCGCGATGGTCTGGTACGCCAGCCCCGCCCAGACCAGCGGCGTGGGTGCCATCGGCGGCTCATTCAACAGCCAGGAAAACGCGAGCAGCACCGGCACGCTGACCACCAGCTGGTACAGCATGGTGGCCTCGGGCGAGGCGCGGGACAGGCGGCTCGCCTTGATCAGCACCGTGGTGGCGGCCCAGCCGAAACCGCCCGCCAGGCACAGCAGGTCCCCCCAGATGGCATTCGGGCCGGCCGGCCGCAGCAGCCCGTCGGCCATGGACAGCACCAGCCCCAGGAAAGCCACGCCCAGGCCGACCAGCACGCGCGGCCCCAGCACATCGCCGGGCAGGAACCAGCGCGACAGAAGCAGCACGAAGAAGGGCGCGGTATAGACCATCAGCACGGCGCGAGAGGCCGTGGTCAGCGCCACGCCGAGATAGAAGCAGCCGAACTCCACCCCGAAGATCAGCCCCGCCGCCACACCCGGCCACAGCGTGCCGTCATGCAGCCCGCGCGTCAGCCGCACGCCGCGCAGCAGGCACCACACGACACCCAGCGCGGCGGCCCCCATGGAGCGCATGGCCCCCTGCATGGCGGGCGGAATACCCTCCACCCCCAGCTTCATCGCCACCATGTTCAGCCCCCAGCAGGCACACAGCAGCAGCATGATGAGCGATGCCTTGGCGGGCAGCGGGCGCGATCCTGACATCGGCCCAGACTGGCACGCTTGCCGCCCCCCGCAAGCCGCCCCTAACCTGTTCGTCATGTCGAGAGGAGACAATGCGATGCGTGACATCACCGCGACGATTCGCCCGCGCCGGCGTGGCGTGCTGGCCGGCGGCCTGGCCCTGCCCATGCTGGGTGCCGGCTCCGAGATCGCCAGCGCCCAGCAGGCGCGCGACACGCTGCGCATCGTCTTCCGCGACGGCGTGCCTAATGTGGACCCCTATTTCAACAGCCAGCGCACCGGGCTGATCCTGGCGCATCAGGGCTGGGACTGCCTGGTCCATCGCGACCCCAACGACTTCTCCTTCAAGCCGCTGCTGGCCACGGCCTGGAACTGGGTGGACACCACCACCATCGACTTCACGCTGCGCCAGGGCGTGACCTTCCACAACGGCGACCCGTTCACCGCCGACGACGTGGTCTACACCTTCAACACGGTGGCCAACCCCGAGACGCGCACCGCGACACCCAGTAACTATTCCTGGATCGACCGCGCGGAAAAGACCGGGGATTTCTCCGTGCGCGTGCACCTGAAGCGCCCGACGCCCGCGGCGCTGGAATATTTCTCCCTCGTCTATCCGATCTGGCCCAAGGCCTATCGCGAGCGCGTGGGCGCCGACGGCTATGCCCGCGCGCCGGTCGCCGCCGGCCCCTACAAGATCGTGGCCAACAATCCCGGCGCCTCGATCGAGTTCGAGCGGCATGAGGGCTATTACGCCGACAGCCCCAAGGGGAAACCCGCGATCCGCCGCCTGGCCGTGCGCTTCGTGCCCGATGCCGCGACGGAGCTGACCGAGCTTCTCTCGGGCCGCACCGACTGGATCTGGAACATCAACCCCGACCAGATGCCGAACCTGGAGCGCCTGCCGAACTTCCGCGTGGCGCGGCAGGAAAGCATGCGCGTGGGCTACATGACGATCGACAGCGCCGGGCGGACCGGGGCGGGCAACCCGCTGACCAAGCTGCCGGTGCGCAAGGCCATCCTGCACGCCATCGACCGCAACGCCATCGCGACCCGCCTGGTGCAGGGCGGCAGCCGCGTGCCGCCCGCCCCCTGCTATCCCAGCCAGTTCGGCTGCGATGCCGAGGCCGCGGTGCAGTACGACTACGACCCGAACAAGGCGAAGGCCCTGCTGGCCGAGGCGGGCTTCCCCAACGGCTTCGACACCGAGATCGTCAGCTATGTCCTGCCGCAGTGGGGCTCCGCCGTGCAGAACTACCTGCAGGCGGTGGGCATCCGCGCCCGGCTGACCCAGTTGCAGGTGGCCGCGGCCATCCAGCGCAGCCAGGAAGGCCGCGCGCCGCTCTACCTCGGTTCCTGGGGCAGCTACTCGGTCAACGACGCGTCCTCCTTCATGCCGACCTGGTTCGGCGGCGGCGGCGACGACTATTTCCGCGACGCCGAGACCATCCGGCTGCTGGAGGAAGGCGGGTCCACCAATGACGAGGCGGCGCGCCGTCGCGCCTATTCGGCGGCCATCCGCCGCGTGACGGAACAGGCGGCCTTCGTGCCCATCAACACCTACGTCAACACCTATGGCTATGTGCGCAATCTGGAGTTCCAGACCTGGCGCGACGAGCTGCCGCGCTTCTATTGGGCGAAGTGGCGCTGATGGCCTTCAAGGGCGCGATCATCCCCGTCACGGCCTTCGAGCAGAACTGCGCGCTGCTGTGGGATGACGAGACGATGGAAGGTGTGGTGGTCGATCCGGGGGGCGATGTCCCCCGGATCCTCTCGACCATCGAGAGCCAGGGCATCAAGGTGCAGCGCATCCTGCTGACCCACGGCCATATCGACCACGCGGCGGGCGCGGACGAGCTGCGCGCCGCCCTGAAGGTGCCGGTCGAGGGTCCGCAGCTGGCCGACAAGATGCTGCTCGACAATCTGGAAAAGCAGGCCAGCGCCTATGGCTTCGACGGTGCGCGCAACGTCACGCCCGACCGTTGGCTGGAGGAAGGCGACACGGTGCGGATCGGTGCTGCCGATTTCGCCGTTCTGCACTGCCCCGGCCACGCGCCCGGCCATGTGGTGTTCGTGAATGAGGACATGCGTTTCGCCATCGTGGGCGACGTGCTGTTCCAGGGCTCGATCGGGCGCACCGACTTTCCCTATGGCGACCACGAGGCGCTGATTTCCGCGATCATGACCAAGCTGCTGCCGCTGGGCGACGATATCCAGTTCATCTGCGGGCACGGGCCGGGAAGCACCTTCGGCAAGGAGAGGGTGAGCAATCCTTTTCTTCAAGAATAGAATGTTCTTTTTTGAAAAAAAGAACCAAAAAACTTTTATCAGTTAAACTCTTAAAAATCTTTTTGCTTCTTTTTCTACAGAAAAAGAAGACTGCTTTTACTCCCCAGGGGCCTTCAACTTCAGCGCCATGGCATGCAGCCCGGTGCTGAATTCCTCCGCCAGCGCCTCATTCACCAGGCGCTGGCGCGCCACCCGGTTCAGCCCCGCGAAGGCGGCGCTGACCATGACCAGCGTATAATGCGTCTCGCCCCCCGGCCGCGCCCCGGCATGGCCCGCATGCAGGGCGCTGTCGTCGATCACCTCCAGCGCCTCGGGCGCGAAGCGGCTGGTCATCTGGGCATGGATACGCTGGGCACGGGTCATGCCCGCTTCTACTCCACCTTGCCGATGCGCTGCACCACCCGCACCAGCCGTGCGTGATCCTCGGCCACGAAGCCGCGGAAGGCGTCGCCGTCCATATAGGCCATGGGGCTGCCCGCGGCCTCCAGGGCGCGCAGCGCCTCGGGGTCGCGCGCGGCCTGGGCCAGGCAGCGGCGGATGTCCTCCTGCACCGGCGCGGGCGTGGCGGCGGGGGCAAAGACGCCGGCCCAGATGGTGTACTGCACCTCCTCCAGCCCCTTCTCCTTGAAGGTCGGCACGTCCGGCAGGCTCGGCAGGCGCTCACCGGCCCAGCTGGCCAGGGCGCGCAGGCGGCCGGCGCGGATGTGCTGCATGATGGGGCCGGTGCCGCTGGCCAGCGCCTGCACCGTGCCCGACAGCAGCGCCGTCAGCGCGGGCGCGCCGCCCTGGAAAGGCACATGAAGCATGTCGATGCCGACGGCATTGGCGAACATGGCCATGGGCGTGTGCAGCGCCGAGTAGTTGCCCGAGGAGGAATAGCTGATCGCCCCGGCCCGTGCCCGGGCATCGGCGATGAAGGCATCGATGTCGCGCCAAGGCGCGTCGCCGCGCACCACCAGCACGGTGGGGTCGGCGGTGATGCGCGCGATGGGGGACAGCTGCTCCACCTCATATTGCGGCTGGCGGCCGTTCACGCGCTCCGATTCCGGCAGGATCAGCACGGAGGACAAGGCCATCAGAAGGGTCGAGCCATCGGCCGGCGCCCGCGCCACGAAGGCGTTGCCCAGCGCGCCGGACGCCCCTGCCCGGTTCACCACCGGCACGGCGGAGCCCAGGATGCGCTCCATGGCCGCCGCCGTGGGCCGGGCCGATACATCGGCCTGCCCACCCGGTGGGAAGGCCACCACCATGCTGACCGCCCTGCCCTGCGGCCACGCGGATTGCGCCCGCGCCAGGGCGGGAACGGCCGAGGCAGCCAGCACCGCGCGCCGCCCGAATGTTCCGATGTTCATTGGTCGTTTCCTCTCGCTGGTGGCCTGCCGATCCGCCCCTGACGTTGGAAATCCAACGCCAGGGGCGGGCAGGACACGGGCTGCGTCGCTACACCACCGGGTTCTCCAGCACGCCGATGCCGGGCACCTCGATACGCACCACGTCACCCGGCTGCATGAACTTCGGCGGGTTGAAGCCGATGCCGACACCGGCCGGCGTGCCGGTGGCGATCATGTCGCCCGGCTCCAGCGTGATGTGGGCGGAGATCGCCTCGATCAGCGTCGGGATGTCGAAGATCAGGTCCGACAGCGGGGCATGCTGGCGGCGCTCACCGTTCAGCCAGGTGGTGAGCGTGAGCTTCGTGGGGTCCGGCGCCTCGTCGGCGGTCATGATGGCGGGGCCCATGGGGGCGAAGCTGTCCAGCCCCTTGCCCAGGATCCACTGGCTGTGGCGCTTCTGCATGTGGCGCGCGGTCACGTCGTTCACGATGGTGTAGCCGAACACATGCGCCAGCGCGTCCGCCTTGCTGATGCCGCGCCCGCCCTGGCCGATCACGACCGCCAGCTCGCCCTCGTAGTCCAGGCCGCCGGTGGGATCCATCGCGCTCAGGATGGGCTCGCCGTTCGCGATGATGGCGGTGTGCGGCTTGGAGAACACGACCGGATAGCTCGGCACCACCTCCTTCGCGCCGCCGTCGAAGCCGCTGCCCGCGAATTCCTTGGCGTGCTCGTGATAGTTCTTGCCGACGCAGAAGATGTTCTTGGGCGTGCGGGGAATGGGGGCCAGCAGCCTGGCGCCGGTCACGACGGGGGCGGTGGCCAGCTTGCCGCGCACGGCCTCCAGCGCGGCCGCGCCGCCGGCGATCAGGCCAAGCATGTCCGGGGCGCCGATGTCGCGGATCGCGTCACCATCCAGCACGCCGACGCGCGCGCCCTTGCCATCATCGAATGTCACCAGGCGCATGGAAGTTCCCCCGAAAGCGTTGCTGGGGGGATCATAGGCAGGGGTTGAGCAAGCCTCAATCCAGGCGGATGCCCTCGGCCTCGACCAGCTGGCTCATGGCCGCGCGTTCCTCGGCGAGAAAGCGCGCCAGATGGGTGGGGCCATGGGCCTCCGGCAGCAGGCCCATATCGGACAGGCGCGGCTGGATGGCGGGCTCCGCCATGGCGGCGGACGCGGCCTCGGCATGGGCCGCGACCACGGGTGCAGGGGTGCCCGCCGGCGCGTGCAGGGCCAGCCAGTCCATCATGGAGAAGCCGGACAGGCCCTGTTCCGCCAGCGGCGCCACGCCCGGCAGTTGCGAGGCCACGCCGGGCGAGGAAACACCCAGCGCCCGCAGCTTGCCCTCACGGATCAGCCCGGCCGTCAGCGCGATGGAGGAGAAGCCGAAGGTGGTCTCGCCGCGCAGCTGCGCCGTGATCTGATCGGCACCACCGCGATAGGGCACATGAGTGCCCGAGAGCGCCCAGCGGCGCAGCAGCAGCGCGCCCGCCAGATGGGTACGGCTGCCGACCCCCACGCTGCCATAAGTGGCGTTCGCCGCCCGGGCGCGCAGCGCCTCCAGGCTGTCGATGCCGGAATCGGCGGCGACCACCAGCACCAGCGGCAGGGTGGCCAGCAGCGTGACGGGCGCGAAGGCCGTCGCGTAGTCGAAGGGCAGGCCGCGCATGATGTAGGGGTTCACCGCATGCCCGCCGGAATCGAGCAACAGGGTCAGGCCGTCCGGGGCGCTCTGCGCGACATAGGCGCTGCCGATGCTGCCGGCGGCACCGGAGCGGTTCTCCGGCACCACGGGCTGACCCAGGCCAGCGGTCATGGGCGCGGCGATCAGCCGCCCCAGCACATCCGTGCTGCCGCCGGGCGGAAAGGCGATGACGAGGCGCACCGGCCGGGCGGGGCGCCAGGCCTGCGCATGCGCAACGGTGGCGAGGAACGGCAAGGCGAGGGCAGTACGGCGCAGCATGAGCAGGGGTTTAGGCGGAAGGAAGGACGCCGGCGAGTGACGGAAAGATGTCAGGGGCTCCGCCCCGGACACCCCCGCCAGGACCGTAGCGGCCCTGGACCCCGAGCAGTTTGGCGCCATTGCCTTGAAACGCCTTTCTGCTTGAATCTTATAAATAAAATTGGCGCCCACCTGCGAAGGTCGGGCGCCAAACTCCCTTCAGGTCCAGGAGATATTATCTCCTGGCGGGGAGTTTGAGGGGCAGCGCCCCTCAATGGGGTCCGGGGCAACGCCCCGGGGGCGCGCTTACCGCCGCCGCAGCGCGTTCACATCCCGCACCGCGCCCTTGGCCGCACTGGTCGCCATCGCGCCATAGGCCTTCAGCGCGGTGGACACGTTGCGCGTGCGCTTCTCGGTCGGCTGCCACGCGTCGGCGCCGCGCGCCTCCATGGCAGCACGGCGATGCGCCAGCACCTCGTCCGAGACATCCACGTTGATGGTGCGGTTCGGGATGTCGATGACGATCAGGTCGCCTTCCTCGATCAGGCCCACATTGCCGCCCTCCGCCGCTTCCGGCGACAGGTGGCCGATGGACAGGCCCGAGGAACCGCCGGAGAAGCGGCCGTCCGTCACCAGGGCGCACTGCTTGCCCAGGCCCTTCGACTTCAGGTAGCTGGTCGGGTACAGCATTTCCTGCATGCCCGGGCCGCCGCGCGGGCCTTCGTAGCGCACCAGCACCACGTCGCCGGCCTTCACCTTGCCGCCCAGGATCGCCTCGACCGAGCTGTCCTGGCTCTCGAAGATGCGGGCGGGGCCGGTGAACTTCAGGATGCTCTCATCCACGCCCGCCGTCTTCACGATGCAGCCGTCCAGCGCGATGTTGCCGTACAGCACCGCGAGCCCGCCATCCTTGGAGAACGGATGCTGGTTGTTGCGGATCACGCCCTTCTCGCGATCCAGGTCCAGGTCATCCCACAGGGAGGACTGGCTGAAGGCGATCTGCGTCGGCACGCCGCCCGGTGCGGCCTTGAACAGGGTGTGGACGCGCTCGTTCTCGGTGCGCTTCACGTCCCAGCCGGCCAGCGCGTCGGCCAGGCTCGGCGCGTCGATGCGGCTGACGGAGGTATCGAGCAGCCCCGCGCGGTCCAGCTCCCCCAGGATGCCCATGATGCCGCCCGCGCGGTGCACGTCCTCGACATGCACGTTGGCGACGGCGGGCGCCACCTTGCACAGCACCGGCACCTTGCGGGACAGCGTGTCGATTTCCAGCATGTCGAAGGCCACATTGCCTTCCTGCGCCGCGGCCAGCAGGTGCAGCACCGTGTTGGTCGAACCGCCCATGGCGATGTCCAGCGCCATGGCATTGCGGAAGGCCGGCACCGTCGCGATGGAGCGCGGCAGCACCGACACGTCATCGGTCTCGTAATAGCGGCGCGACAGCTCCACGATCAGCCGGCCGGCTTCCTCGAACAGGGCGCGGCGGGCGGCGTGGGTGGCCACGATCGTGCCGTTGCCCGGCAGGGCAAGGCCCAGCGCCTCGGTCAGGCAGTTCATGGAATTGGCGGTGAACATGCCCGAGCAGCTGCCGCAGGTCGGGCAGGCGGAACGCTCGATCACCTCGACCTCGGCGTCGGTCACGCTGCTGTCGGCGGCCATGATCATGGCGTCGATCAGGTCGATCTTCTTGGTGTGGCCGCGCAGCTCGACCTTGCCGGCCTCCATCGGGCCGCCCGAGACAAACACGGTGGGGATATTGAGGCGCATGGACGCCATCAGCATGCCCGGCGTGATCTTGTCGCAGTTGGAGATGCAGACCATGGCATCCGCGCAATGCGCGTTGACCATGTATTCCACGCTGTCGGCGATCAGTTCGCGGGACGGCAGGCTGTACAGCATGCCGTCATGGCCCATGGCGATGCCGTCATCGACCGCGATGGTGTTGAATTCCTTGGCGACGCCGCCGGCTGCCTCGATCTGGCGCGCGACGAGCTGGCCGAGGTCCTTCAGGTGCACATGGCCGGGCACGAACTGGGTGAAGCTGTTCACCACGGCGATGATCGGCTTGCCGAAATCGCCGTCCTTCATGCCGGTGGCGCGCCACAGGCCGCGGGCGCCGGCCATGTTGCGGCCATGGGTGGTGGTGCGTGAGCGATAGGCGGGCATGACAGCGCGTTCCTGGACAACATGGACGGCCAGCCGCCGCCATGCCTGCGCCGGAGCGATCCGGTCTGGCCTGGCTATCCGGCTTAGCCGGCCGGAAATGTAGCCCCGATGGGGGGTGCAGGGGAAGTGAGGGCTCTCCTCCACCTTGGCAATTGGCCGGCGCTGCCATCAATCCTATATTGATACGAAAGCGCACATAAAGGCTAAGCGCCGCCTGGGTCCGGAGACATCGGTTTGAACGCGTTCGATAATTTGCCGGTCTGCATCATCAGTTTCGACCGCCCGCATTACTTGGAACCGACGCTGTTGACCCTTCGCGACAGCAGGCAGGCCGCCGGGATGGCCGGGCCGGTACTGCTGTTCCAGGACGGCGTGTTCAACCGGCATTCCGGCTGCGACAAGACCGACCCCGCGCTGATCCGGCAATCCGTCGCCGTGTTCCAGGCCATTTTTCCCAACGGCGTCGTGATGGGCACCGCCGGCGAGAACCTGGGCATCGCCCGCAACATCCACCGTGCCGAACGCTGGGTGTTCGAGGATGGCGGCTACGAATGCGGGCTGTTCTTCGAGGACGATATGGTGCTGTCGCCCGGCTACATGGCGGTGATGCGGCGGCTGCACGCGCTGGCGCTGCGGGAACCGCGCATCGCGATGTTCAGTGCCTATGGCGACGACATCGCGCTGCCCGCGGCCGACCAGTTCCGGGAACGCGGCGCCGTGGGCCCCATGCACCACAATTGGGGCTTCGGGCTGATGCGCCACGCCTGGCACGAGCGTGAGCAGCGCATGGGCGCCTATACGCGGCTGCTGGATGCCGTCGACTACCGCGACCGCCCGACGCTGGACATCGCGCGCTGGTATGCCGGCATGGGCTGGCCGCCGATGCCCACCAACCAGGACCTGGCCAAGAACATTACCCTCAACACGCTGGGCTATGTGCGGATCAGCACCCGGGCCGTGCTGGCCCGCAACATCGGCGAGGTGGGGCAGAACTACGCGCCCGAGGAGTTCTCCCGGCTCGGCTTCTCCCGCGCGGAGATGTTCGAGGACAGCCATTCGGCGGAGGACATCGCCCCCGCCCTGCCCTCGCCCGAGGAGATCGAGGCCCAGCTGCTGGAGGAAAGGCAGCGCTTCATGGCCAAGCGCCTGTCACTGCATGACCTGATGACCGACCCGGCCTTCGCGCGGATCGCGGCCTTCATGCCGCTGCTGGCCCCACCCGCGCCCGGCGAGGCGCGGCATACCGTTCATTCCGCGATCGGCTTCTATCGCGACGACATGTGGTTCGGCCCCAACGGCAGCTTCGTCATCCATGGCGAAGCCCATGCCGACCGGGTGGAGATCGCGGGCATCCACGGATCGCACCTGCCCGCCGACGCGACGCTCGACTTCATGCTGAACGGAGAGGTTCTGGCCACGCTGCAGGTAGTGCCGGGGCAGGATTTCCGGGTGGTGCTGCCGCTGCCCCCGAACAGCGCCATGCTGAGCAAGACCGTCTCGACCTGGGGCTCCCATGTGCTGGACCCGTTCTCGGCCGGGACCGGGTCCGACCGCCGGCCGCTGGCGTGGCGGCTGCTGTGGGTGGTGCTGCACCACCCACACGGCGCCGTCACGCTGGATGAGGACGCGCTGCGAGAGGAATTCGCGGCCTAGGGGCGCTTGCCCCGCGGGCCTTAGCCCTCATCCTCCAGGCCCAGGGCACGGATGTGCATCCGGCTCTCATCCCAGCCGGATTTCTCCTTCACGTTCAGGAACAGATGGATCGGCCGTTCCAGCAGCCCCACCAGCTCCTGCCGCGCGCGGCGGCCGATTTCCTTGATCCGGCTGCCGCCGTCCCCGATCACGATGGCCTTCTGGCTCGCGCGGTTGACGTAGATGGTGCAGTCCACCCGGGCGGAACCATCGGGCCGCTCCGTCCAGGATTCGGTCTCGACATGGGCGTGGTGCGGCACTTCCTCATGCGTCATGCGCAGGATCTGCTCGCGCACCACCTCGGCCGCCAGCATGCGGTTCGGCACGTCCGAGAGGTCGTCCTCTGGGAACAGCCAGGGTCCTTCCGGCGCCGCATCGGCCAGGGCCTGCAGCAGCTTGTCCACGCCGTCCCGCTTCTCGGCCGAGATCATGAAAGTCTCGGCGAAGGTCAGCTCGGCGGTCAGCGCCGCCGTCAGCGGCAGCAGCCGGTCGCGGGGGATCAGGTCGATCTTGTTCAGCACCAGCCAGATCGGCAGCTTCACCTTCTTCAGCTTGGCGATGATGGCCTGCAGCGCCTCGGTCATGCCGGCGCGGGCATCGACCACCAGCAGCGCCATGTCGGAATCGGTGGCCCCGCCCCAGGCGGCCGCGACCATCGCACGGTCCAGCCGGCGGCGCGGGTTGAAGATGCCCGGCGTATCCGTCAGCACCAGCTGCGCCGGCGGGCGCATGATGACGGCGCGGATGCGGAAGCGCGTGGTCTGCGGCTTGGGCGAGACGATGCTGACCTTGGTGCCCGACGCGGCGTTGACCAGCGTGGACTTGCCCGCATTCGGCGCGCCGATCACCGCGATGATGGCGCAGCGCTGGGGGGCCTGAACCTCCTCGCTCACAGCGCGGCCAGCCAGGCTTCGGCGGCGGCCGATTCAGCCGCCCGTTTCGTATCGCCCATTCCCTCGGCCTCCCTTCCCATCGCGCGCACCCGCACCACGAAGACCGGGGCATGCGCGGGCCCGGTGGCAGAGACTGTTTCATAAACCGGCAGGCCGGCGCCACGCCCCAGCGTGTGCTCCTGCAGCCGGGTCTTCATCGGCACCGGCGGGGCGGCGGCGCGCTCGACGGCCGTCGCCCATTCGCGGCGGATCACGGCGCGCGCGGCATCCAGCCCGGCATCGAGGTAGATGGCGCCCAGCAGCGCCTCCATCGCATCGGCCAGCACGTTCAGGCTGCCCGAGACGCCGCTGCGGCGCTCGGCACGCGGCAGCTTCAGCGCGGCGGGCAGGCCGATGGCCTCGGCGATGGGCGCCAGCGCCTCACGCGAGACGAGCGAGGACAGGCGCTTGCTCAGCGCGCCCTCGCTTTCGGTGGGGTACCGCTCGGACAGCCATTCGGCGATGCACAGCCCCAGCACCCGGTCGCCCAGGAATTCCAGGCGCTCGTTGCTGCCGGCCCCGCCCGCGCTGGACCGGTGGGTCAGCGCGTGGGCCAGCAGCTCGGGTTTCGCGAAGCTGTGGCCGAGGCGTTGTTCCAGCCCCGGCGCGGTCATCGCACCGCGCTGAGCAGGCGGGTCCAGCGGATGGCGAAGGGCCAGTTCCACACCTGCCAGATGGGGCTGGAGCCATCGACGGAGAAGAAGATGAATTCCGCGCGGCCGACCAGGTTCTCGATCGGCACGAAGCCCACGGCGGACAGCACGCGGCTGTCCAGGCTGTTGTCGCGGTTGTCGCCCATGGCGAAGACATGGCCGGCGGGCACGATGTATTCGGGGGTGTTGTCCAGCACGCCGTCATCGGTCTGCTCGATGATCTCATGCGTGCGGCCGCCCGGCAGCACTTCACGGTACAGGCGCACCGTCATGCGCGGGCCGTCGCCCTCGGTCACATAGGGGCCGATGGATTCGCGGCGCACCGCCTCGCCGTTCACGTGCAGGATGCCGCGGATGACCTGGATGCGGTCCCCGGGCAGGCCGATGATGCGCTTGATGTAGTCCTGGCTGGTGTCGCGCGGCAGCTTGAACACCGCGACATCCCCGCGCTGGGGCATGGCGCCCAGGATGCGGCCCGAGAACAGGTTGGGGCTGAACGGGAAGGAATGGCGCGAATAGCCGTAGGAATACTTCGAGACGAACAGGTAATCCCCCACCAGCAGCGTCGGGATCATGGAGCCGGAGGGGATGTTGAAGGGCTCGAAAGCGATGCTGCGGATGCCGATGGCGATA
Organism: Rhodovarius crocodyli; assembly: GCF_004005855.1. Taxonomy (GTDB): domain Bacteria; phylum Pseudomonadota; class Alphaproteobacteria; order Acetobacterales; family Acetobacteraceae; genus Rhodovarius; species Rhodovarius crocodyli. The sequence goes on along the minus strand of NZ_SACL01000002.1, from coordinate 221,590 downwards.
AGCCCGGCATAGAGCACCGTGCGGATGCTCTCGCCCCAGCCGGACTTCTTCTTGGTCATGGAATGGCTCATCGGCGGGGTGCTGTCCGGCAAAGGGAGGTATAAAACGGGCGGATGAAGCGCGCCGACCCCGCGCCTGTCAAGGAATGGGGCTCGGAATGGCCGAAATCAGCACCATCGCCTGGGCATAGGGGTATTCGTCGGTCATCGTCAGGCTGACCTGGGACACCATGCCGCGCGGCGTGATGGCGGCCAGGCGCAGGGCGGCACCGCCGGTCATGCGCAGGGTGGGCGCCCCGGTCGAGAGGTTGACCACCCCGAGGTCCCGCCAAAACACGCCCGCCCGGAAGCCCGTGCCCAGCGCCTTGCTCGCGGCCTCCTTCGCGGCGAAGCGCTTGGCATAGGTCGCGACCCGGATGCGCTCGGCCCGGCGTTCGGCCTTGCGGCGCTCCTCGGCGGTGAAGATGCGGTCCAGGAACCGGTCCCCGTGCCGCTCCAGCGCCGAGGCGATGCGGCGGATGTCCACGATGTCGCTGCCGAGCCCGATGATCATGGCGTCAGATCCGCTGATGCAGGGCGCAGATGAGGGTGAACAGGCGGCGTGCCGTCTCGTGGTCCAGCGCGACGCGGCCATCCAGCCGTTCCATCAGCAGGGCCGCGCCCTCGTTGTGCAGGCCGCGCCTGCCCATGTCGATCGCCTGGATCCGGGCCTCGCCCATGCCCTGGGTCACGGCCATCTCATGGCTGTCGACCACCATGTGATAGTCCTTGATGAGGCGCCGGAACGGCCCCAGCGCCAGCACGATGGCGCGCAGGGGCTGATGGTCGGCATCGCGGATGTCGAAGACCAGCCGGCCCTCGCGCAGCGTCAGTTCCAGCCCATAGGGGCCCACCCCCATGCCGGCGGGGGCGAACTGGTTGTCGGCCAGCAGGTCGCGCATGGCCTGCAGCCGGTCCGCCTCGGCATAGGCGCTGGGCAGCGGGGCCATTTCCGGCATGTCCACGCGGATGAGGCGTCGGTCCACCATGATCTAGCGCGGCGCGTCGCCGTACAGGTTGGGATCATCGGTATTCCCGGTGATGCCCAGCCGGCACAGAAGCCCGACGATGGCGCCCTTCACCGGGCGCAGCAGCAGCGTGCACAGCACCGCGAACAGCGGCAGCCACACCACCATGTGCAGCCACACCGGCGGCTCATAGGCACGGTCGATCCAGAAGATGGGCGGCATCAGCACATGGCCCGCGATCAGGATGACGAAATAGGGCGCGGCGTCATCGGGGCGCAGCTTGCCCAGCCGGGTGCCGCAGCTCTCGCAGGCCGGCACCAGCTTCAGGAAGGAACGGAAGACATGGCCCTCGCCGCAGACCGGGCAGCGGTTCATCACGCCGCGCCGCATCGCCAGCATCAGCGGCGGCCGGGGCTGCTCGGCGCCCGCCTGACCTGAGGGCGGCACCCAACGAACGGGGTCCGGGCGGACAGGCTCCGGCGCCGCCGCAACGGGTGTTTCGGTCATGGATCAGGCCCCGGGTGAGCGGCCCGCGGCGTGTCCCGGGCCTGTTTTTCGATCTGGCGTTATCATGTCGTTGCCCGCACGGCGTCTTGTGCGTTGCAGCAACAGTGCATCCTCTGCGCCCAGATGTCCAGCAAATCCACCCTTACGGCAAGCCCCGGCGCGCAGCCCAGCCTTGCGCGGCGCGCCGCCTGGGCCCACCCTGCCCGCCATGTCCGAGCGCATCCTGATCATCAATCCGAACTCCTCCGTCTCCTGCACCGACGGCATCGGAGAGGCCGTGGCGGGCTTCGCGGCCCCCGGCCTGCCGAAGCTGGAGGTGATGCGCATCGCCGAAGGCCCGCCGGCGATCACCAACTGGCGCGAATGGTTCAGCGTGGCAGAGCCCATCTGCCGCATCGTCGAAAGCCATGCGGCGGACGCCTTCATCATCGGCTGCGTCTCCGACCCCGGCTATGACGCGGCCCGCGTGGCCACCGCCAAGCCCGTCTTCGGCATGCTGCGCAGCGCCATCACGGCGGCGATGAACCGCGCCGAGCATTTCGGCGTGATCGGCTTCACCGATGCCTCCCGCGAGCGCCATGCCAAGGTGCTGCAATCCCTGGGGGTGGAGAACCGGGTCGCCGCCTGGATCCCGCTGAACCTGGGCATGGAGGTGCTGACCGACCCGGTGGCGCCGCGCGAGCGCATCGCCGCCACCGCGAAGGAACTGGCCGCCAACGGCGCCAAGGCCATCATCCTGGGCTGCGCCGGCATGGCCAAGCACCGCGCGGCCGCCGAGGACGCGGCGGGCGTGCCGGTGATCGAACCCGCCCAGGCCGCGGCCGCGGCCGCGATCGCGGCGGTGCTGGCGGCGCGTGAGATGCCGAGCCTGGCGCGAGCGGCGGAATAGCCGCGCCACGGCCGATCCCGCTTGCTTCCGGCTGCGGGTTTCCATAGCCTGATGCCTCAACCTGAGCCCGGGAGGGTGCCGTGTCCGACTACAACCAGCGCCATCCGCGCGGTCCCGTTTCCGCCCTGCGATAGCTCTCGCAGGGCGACGATCCATCCCTCACCGATGGAACGGCGTCCTTTCTGAAGGATGCGGCGCGCGCGCCGAATACCCGGGTTCATGCATCATGGTTTCCATCGCCCTGAAGGGCGCCGGCGCGCTGTCGCCGGCGCCGCTGTTCAGCAACCTCACCCTCTCCATCACCGCTGATGACCGGCTGGGGCTGGTCGCCCCGAACGGCGCCGGCAAATCCACCCTGCTGCGCTGCTTGGCAGGCCAGGCGGAGCTGCAGGCCGGCACCATCACCCGCGCCCGCGGCCTGCGCGTGGCGCTCGTCGAGCAGGAGGTGCCGCCCCATCTGCCGGGCCTGTCGCTGGCCGAGGCCCTGCGGCGGGCCATCCCGGCCGAGCGCCGCGCCGCTGAGGCCTGGCGCGCGGAAGCCATGCTGGACGAGCTCGACACCCCGCCTGCCCTGCGCGGCACGGCGCTCGGCGCGCTGTCGGGCGGCTGGCAGCGCCTGGCCCTGCTGGCGCGCGCCGCCCTGGCAGGGCCAGACCTGCTGCTGCTGGACGAGCCCACCAACCACCTGGATGAGGACCGCATCGCCTGGCTGGAGAACTGGCTGTGGGGCCTGGGCGTGCCCATGGTGATCGCGAGCCATGACCGCGCCTTCCTGGATGCCTGCACCAACCGCACGCTGTTCCTGCGGCCGGGCGCGTCCGCGCTGTTCGACCACCCGTTCTCCCGCGCGCGGGAGCTGCTGGCCGCCGACGACGCCGCCCAGGCCGACCGCTTCGAGCGCGACAGCCGCGAGGCCGCCCGCCTGCGCCGCAGCGCTGCCGAGCTGCGCAACATCGGCATCAACAGCCGCAGCGATGCCGCCCAGCACAAATCCGCGCAGATCAGGCGACGCGCAGAGGCCCTGGAAGCCACCCTGCGCGAAGCCCCGAAGGCGCGCGCGGCGCGGCTGCAACTGGCGGCCGGCACGACCCATGCCCGCATCCTGCTGGATATCGAGAACACCACCGTCACGGCCCCCGACGGGCGCCCGCTTTTGCGCATTCCCCGGCTTGTGCTGCGCCAGGGAGAAAGGCTGGTGCTGCGCGGGCCGAACGGCAGCGGGAAGTCCTCGCTGCTCGCGCTGGTGCGGCGCGCGCTGACGCAAGCCGTGCCGGGCATCCGCCCCAGCGCCACCCTGCTGCCCTTTCACCTCGACCAGCATGCGGCGGCCACGGCCGAGACGCCCTTCGCCGCCATCTCCCGCTTCGGGCAGGCGGACCAGCGCACGCTGTCGCTGCTGGCCGGCGCTGGCATCCCGCCGGACCGCCAGCACCGGCCGGTCGCGCAGCTCTCGCCCGGCCAGCGGGCGCGGCTGGCCATGCTCGCCTTCCGCCTGACCGAGCCCAATTTCGTGCTGCTGGACGAACCCACCAACCACCTGGACATCCCGGGCCGCGAGGCGCTGGAGGCGGAGCTGCTGGCCCATGACGTCAGCGGCATCATCGTCACCCATGACCGCCGCTTCGCCGAGATCGCGGGCAGCCGCCATGCCCGTATCGTGAAGGCGGAGCTGGTCATGTGAGGGCTGGACCGCCTCGGCGGGGTTTGTGCATAGTCGGCGGATAAACCCTTAAGGGAACGTCCTGATGCACAACACCCTGTCGCGGCGCGATGCGCTGCTGGCAACGGGCTTTGGCGGCATGCTGATGCCTGCCTCGCTCTCTCACGCGCAGCCCGCGAACAAGCCGGCCGAGATCAAGGTCGGCATCGTGACCATCCTCTCGGGGCCGGCCAGCGTGTTCGGCGTGCCCGGCCGCCAGGCGGCCGAGATGCTGTTCGACGAGATCAACCGCGCCGGCGGCATCGGCGGCGTTCCCGTCCGCCCCATCTTCGTCGACGAAGGCCCGGGCGTGGAGCACACGCTGGGTGAGATCCGCCGCCTCGTGCAGAACGAGCGCGTGGACATCCTGTTCTCCTCCATCTCCTCGGGTTCGTGCCTCGCCTGCACCCCGGTCGCGGAAGAACTGAAGAAGACCGTTCTGCTGTGGGATTGCGGCACGCAGCGCATCTTCGAGGACCGCCGCTACGAATACGCCTTCCGCACCCAGGCCAACGGCACGCCCGAGGTTCTGGCCCCGCTGCTCTACACGCTGAAGCGCAAGCCCAACCTGCGCACGCTCGCGGTCATCAACCAGGACTACGCCTGGGGCCGCGACAGCTGGGAGCTGTGGAAGACCGGCATGGACGCGCTGAAGCCCGGCGTGCGCGTGGTGGCGGAGCTGTTCCCGCGCTTCAACTCCACCGATTTCAGCACCGAGATCACCCGCCTGCTGGCCCTGCGCCCGGAAGTGATCTTCACCACCTCCTGGGGTGGGGAGCTGGATACCTTCATCAAGCAGGCTTCGGAGCGCCGCCTGTTCGAGCGCTCGACGCTGGTGATGCCGCTGGCCGAATCCTCGCTGGAGCGCGTGGGCAATGCCCTGCCCCCCGGCCACTTCATCGGCGCGCGCGGCGACCATTGGCACCTGCACCCGAACCCGGCTGACCCCGCGAAGCTGCGCGCCTTCACCGAGAACTACCGCCGCCGCTTCAATGCCTGGCCGATCTACTGCACGCACCACATGTATCAGGCCGTCAGCGCCATGCAGGCCGCCTATGCCAAGGCCATTCCGGCCGCCGGCGGCGCCTGGCCTTCCGACGCGCAGCTGGCCGCCGCCTTCCGGGGCCTGGAATACGACACGCTGACCAGCCGCATGAAGATCCGCGAGGACGGCCAGGGGCTGGAGGCGCAGCTGATCGGCACCACCGTGCGCAGCCCCGACTATCCGTTCCCCATCATGAACGACATGGTCGTGTATCCGCCTGAACTGCTCTACCCGCCCGTGGGCCAGAAGAGCGTGGACTGGCTGAAGACGCTGACGCCCGACTACCTGAACCGCGTGCCGGGCTGAGGTCGCTTCATGGCCGATTGGTTCGCCGATAACGGGCTGCTGCTCGGGCTCGCCCTGCTGGACGGGCTCGCCTACGCGGCATTGGTGTTCATGGTGGCGGTGGGGCTGAACCTGGTGTTCGGCGTGCTGCGCATCCTGAACGTGGCGCATGGCAGCTTCTTCGCGATCGGCGGCTATACGGCCGCCTCGATCGGGGCGTTCGTGATGGCGCGGGGCCTGCCGGAATGGCTGGCCCTGCCGGTGCTGGTGCTGGCGGCGGTCGTCGTCGGCGGCATCGCCGGCCCGCTGATCGAACGCTTCATCCTGCGGCGCATCTACGCCGAGGAACCGGTGCTGCAGCTTCTGGTCACCTTCGCCTTGTTCATGATCCTGGAGGACGTGCAGAAGCTGATCTGGGGCGTGCAGCCCGTGCACCATGACGCCGCGATGCGGCTGCTGGGCACGGTGGATGTGCCCTTCGGGCACGACAGCATCCCCTTCACCGCCTACCAGCTCTATGTCCTGCCCGGTGTGGCGCTGTTCACGCTGGTGGGGTTGGCCTGGTTCCTGCGCCGCACCCTGACGGGCCGCGTCATCGTGGCGGTCACGACCGACCGCGAGGCCGCGACCGCGATGGGCATCGACGCCAAGAAGGTGTTCCTGCTGACCTTCACCTTCGGCGCGGCGCTGGCGGCCCTGGGTGGGGCGCTGTCCTCTCCCACGGCCGCGCTGGTGCCGGGCGTGGGCGCGGGCACCATGGTGCTGTCCTTCGCCGTGGTGGCGACCGCGGGCCTCGGCCAGATCGAGGGCGCCGCCATCGCCGCCCTGATGATCGGGCTCGGCCGGTCCATCGCCGTCTATTTCCTGCCCGAGGCCGAGGTGCTGGTGCCCTACATCATCATGGTGGGCGTGCTGCTGGTGCGGCCCAACGGGCTGTTCGGGGTGGTGGAGACGCGCCGGATATGATCGCCAAACACGAAGCCGTTCTCGCGGCGCTGCTGGTCGCAGCCGTGCTGGCCGCTGCCGCCGTCTCGCCCTGGCTGATCTTCATCCTGACCATCGCGACCGCCAAGGGCATCGCGGTGCTGGGCATCCTGCTGCTGCTGCGCGCGGGGCAGGTCAGTTTCGGCCATGCGCTGTTCGTGGCCTTCTCGGCCTATACGGTCGCCTTCCTGGCGCCGGTGCTGAACGATGTGGCGCTGCTGCTTCCCCTCGGGGCGCTGGCCGCCATGGCGCTGGGCCTCGTCGTCGGCGCCTTCGTCGTGCGCTACCGGGAGATCTTCTTCGGCATGCTGAACCTGGCGCTGTCCATGGTGTTCTATTCGCTGCTGGAGAAGCTCTACACCATCACCCACGGCACGGACGGCATCCGCGTCTCCCTGCCCCGCTTTTTCGGGATGGCGCTGGAACGCCATGCCTATGAATGGGCGGTGCTGGTCACGGCGCTGGTGCTGGCGGTGGCGTGCGCAGTGTTCGCGCGCATCTACCTCGCCTCGCCCATGGGCCAGGGCCTGTCGGCCATCAAGACGCGCGAGGCGCGGCTGGAATTCATGGGCGTCTCGGCGCGGCTGGTGCTGCTCTCGGCCTATGTGATTTCCGCGCTGATGGCAGGCATGGCCGGTGCGATCATCGCCATGACGTCCCGCCACGTCACGCCGCACCTGGGCTACTGGACCGCTTCGGGTGAGCTGGTGTTCATCGCCATCCTGGGCGGTGCCGGCGGGGTGATCGGGCCGTTCCTGGGCGCCATCGCCTTCGAGCTGGTGCGCGTCTATGCCGCCGCCAGCTTCGCCGATGCCTGGCAGCTCATCCTGGGCACCACGCTGCTGCTCGTCATCATGTTCGCGCGCGGCGGGCTGTGGGGGCTTGTCCTGAAGCTGACAGGGAGGCGCGCATGAGCGGGGTTCTGCTCTCAGCGAAGGGGCTACGGCTGGCCTTCGGCGGCGTGAAGGCCGCGGACGGCATCGACCTGGACGTGATGGAGGGCGAGTTCCTCGCCATCATCGGGCCCAACGGCGCCGGCAAGACCACCTTCATCAACATGTCCACCGGCTACCTGAAGCCCCAAGGCGGGGAGATCTCCTTCGCGGGTGAGCGCATCCTCGGCCTGTCGCCGCGCGCCATCGTGCGCAAGGGGGTGGGGCGCAGCTTCCAGCTGCCGCAATTGTTCACCGAGCACACGGTGCTGGAAAACGCGGCGCTGGCCGTGGCCTCGCGCGAGGGGTTCTTCTCCGCGCTGACGCCCCTGCTGCGCCCGCGCTGGCGGGAGGAAGCGATGGAGCTGCTGGAACGCTTCGGCCTGACCGGCATCGCCCATACCCGCGCCGACGCGCTGAACGAGGGCGCGCGCAAGCTGGCCGACATCGCCATGGCCGTGGCCCTCAAGCCCCGCCTGCTGCTGATGGACGAGCCCACCAGCGGCGTCGCGGCATCGGAGAAGATGGCGATCGTGGAGCGCCTGGCCACGGTGCTGCGTGATGCCCGCGTCACCGCCGTGTTCGTCGAGCATGACATGGAGGTGGTGGGACGCTTCGCGGACCGCGTGGCGGTCTGGAGCCAGGGGCGCATCGCCGCCCTCGGCACGCCGGACCACATCCTGAACGACCCCGACGTGCGGCGTGAGGTCATCGGCATCGAGACCGGAGGAAGCCATGCTGCGGCTTGAGGGTGTTTCGGTTTCCATCGCCGGCGCGCCGGTGCTGCGCGCGGTGCAGCTGGCCGTGCCCGCCGGCGGTCGCGTGGCCCTGATCGGGCGCAACGGCGCGGGCAAGACCACGACCTTCCGCACCCTGATGGGGCTGCTGGAGCCCGATGCCGGGCGTGTGCTTCTGGACGGGCAGGACGCGACCGCCATCCCCGCGCACCATCGCGCGCGCCTCGGCATCGGCTATGCGCCCGAGGAACGGCGCCTGTTCGGCAGCTTCACGGTGGAAGCCAACATGCTGCTGCCGGCCGAGGTGCTGAAGCTGCCGCGCGCCGAGATCAACCGCCGGCTGGAGCAGGTCTATACCCTGCTGCCGGAGCTGAAGACGCTGGCGCCGCGCAAGGCGGCGGGGCTGTCGGGCGGCCAGGGCAAGATGGTGGCCCTCGGCCGCGCGCTGATGGTGGGCACCCGCGCCGTGCTGCTGGACGAGCCCTTCCAGGGCCTGGCCCCGGCCCTGGCGCTGCGCTACGCCGACGCGCTGAAGCGGCTGAAGGACGCGCTGCCCGATGTCGCGATCCTGATCAGCGAGAGCAACCCGGAATTGCTGATCCCGCTGGTGGAGCAGAGCTTCATCATCGAGCGCGGCGAGATCGGGGTTGCGTGACGCCGTCGGGGGCTGCCTGCCCCCGACATTTTGTCGCAATGCGACGCATTGACCCCGGCGGGGTCTGCCCAGATATGTAAAGTCAGAAAAACCCGCCGAGGATGTCCATGAACGTAACGCGCCGTGCCCTGGCCGCGCTGCCCCTGGGGCTTGCCGCTCCCGCTTTCGCCCAGTCGGGCTTTCCCAACGCCCCCATCCGGCTGATCTGCCCCTGGGGCGCGGGCGGCACCACGGATGTGCAGATGCGCGCGTTGGCCGACCAGGTTTCCCGCCGCATCGGCCAGCCGGTGGTGGTGGAGAACCGCGCGGGTGCGGGCGGCGTGCTGGGTGCGCAGGCGCTGCTCTCGGCCCGGCCCGACGGCTACACGATCAGCCAGATCCCCATCAGCGTGTTCCGCCAGCCCCTGCTGAACAGCCGCGCGCTGTTCGACCCGCTGACGGATTTCACCTACATCTCCCACATCTCCGGCTATCTGTTCGGCACGGTGGTGCGCCCCGATGCGCCCTGGAACAGCATGCAGGATCTGGTGGCCTATGCACGCGCCAATCCGGGCAAGCTGACCTATGGCACGCCGGGCGTCGGCAGTTCCCTGCACCTGACGATGGAGCTGATCGCCCAGCGCGCCGGCATCGAATGGGTGCATGTGCCCTTCCGTGGCTATGCCGAGAATGCGCAGGCGCTGCTGGGGCGGCAGATCGACATCGTGGCCGACAGCTCCGGCTGGGCGCCGGCGGTGATGGACGGGCAGATGAAGCTGCTGGCCACCTGGGGCGCGGAGCGCGCCAAGCGCTTCCCCAACACGCCCACCCTGAAGGAAAGCGGCATCGACGTGGTCTCGGCCAGCCCCTATGGGCTCGCGGGGCCGAAGGGCATGGACCCGGCCGTGGTGCGCACGCTGGACCAGGCCTTCCGCGCGGCGACCATGGACCCCAGGCATATCGAGATCCTGGACCGCTACGACATGGCGCCGATGCCGATGAACACGGACGAATATACGAGCTTCGTGCGGCGGACGATGGATGAGGAACGGGCGCTGATTCAGCGTCTCGGGCTTCGACTGTCTTAAGGCGGGGCCTTGCCCCGGGCCCCAGCAAGGGGCCCTGCCCCTTGCATCCCCGCCAGGACCGTAGCGGCCCTGGACCGCGAGGAGTTTGGCACCGCACCCTACCAAGGTTTTTCTTGTTGATATTGATAATGAAAATGGCGCCCGACCTGCGCAGGTAAGGCGCCAAGCTATGATCAGGTCCAGGAGATATTATCTCCTGGCGGGGCTCCAAGGGGCAGAGCGCCTTGGTCGGGGTGTCGGGGGCAAAGCCCCTGACTTCTACCCCTCCGCCCGTATCCCCGCCGCCATCTTCTCCGCCGTCATCAGCGTGGGAAAATTCGTGTTGGCGCTCGGCACAAAGGGAAACACCGAGGCATCGCACACGCGCAGCCCCGGCGTGCCGTGCACGCGCCCGGCGCTGTCGGTCACGGCCATCGGGTCGTCCTCGCGGCCCATGCGGCAGGTGCAGCTGACATGCCATTGCCCGGTGGCATTGGCGCGAACAAAGGCTTCCAACCGATCGTCGTCGCCCAGCAACTGGCCGATGGGCGGCCCTTCCGTGATGAAGGCATGCACGGCCGCACGGTGGATGGGCCCGGGCAGTTCCAGGATGGGCGCCAGCAGGCGCGTCATGATGTCGTTCTTCAGCCCCCGCACGGCCACCTTGCGCACGGCCTCGTTATAGACGGCCGGAAAGGCATAGCGGATGGCCCCGCGCAGGCTGGGCAGCGCGTGCCACAGCGCGATGCGGCGCAGCGCGTCCATCAGCCGCTCGGCATCGCGCGCATCCGACAGCAGGTTGAGGTTCACCTCCGGATGCTCGGTCGCGTCGGCCGAGCGGATGCGCACGCTGCCCTGGCTGTAGCTGCGGTTGACCCAGGCCTGGATGGCCCCCAGCCGGGCGCCGACGGCGTGCCAGGAGGGGCGCGCGATCGCCAGCGCGAACATGTCGCCCCCCGCGATGCCCGGCAGGCCGGAGGACCAGCGCACCCCCGCGTGGATGTTGCGCTGGGTCAGCGCGCCCGGCATCCGGCTTTCGGCCGGCAGCAGGGCGGCCATGCCCATGGTCGGGTGCTCCTGCAGGTTGCGGCCCACGCCGGCGCGGTGGTTGCGCGTGGCGATGCCGTGCGGCGCGAAATCCGCGGGGTCGCCGATGCCCTGGCTCTGCAGGAAGGCGGGTGAGCGGATGGCCCCCATGGACAGGATGATGTCGCGCCGCGCCTCCAGCCGGCGCTCGGCACCATCGGGGGCGCGCAGACGCACCGCCACCGCCCTGCCCGCCTCATTGAAATCCAGCCCCAGCGCCTGGTGCCGCGCCAGGATGGTCAGGTTGGGCCGCGCGCGCACCGCCTCGGTCAGATAGCCCATGGCGGCCGAGACGCGGTGGTCGGCCGCCGCATTGGCCGTGGTCAGCGCGAACCAGCCGTCGCGGAAGTCCCCGTTCTGGTCCGGCAGGTAGGGCAGGCCCGAGGCCTCCCACGCCGCGGCCGCCGCGCGGCTGTAGCCGGGCCAGCTATCGCGCGGGATGCGCCGCACCGGGATGGGGCCCTGGCCGCCATGCAGCGGCGTCTCCCCGAAATCGAGGTCCGTCTCCAGCCGGCGGAAGAAGGGCAGCACCTCCTCCCAGCTCCAGCCCGCCGCACCCTCGCGTGCCCAGTCGTCGTAATCGCTGGGCACGCCCCGGTTGCCGAGCTGGCCGTTGATGGAGCTGCCCCCGCCCATCACCCGCGCCTGCTCATAGCTGCGGGGCTTCGGGCCCTCACCGGGCTGGTTGTGCGGGCGGTGCGGCAGCGTGACCTTCAGCCCGCGCCACAGGAAATCCGGGTTGTAGACGGCGTGGCCATGGTAGCTCAGCCGGATATCGGCCGGCACGGCATCCGGCGGCGTGTCGGGCCCGGCCTCGACCAGGCAGACACGGCGCCCCGGGTCCTCCGACAGGCGCGCGGCCAGTACCGAGCCCGCGGAGCCGCCCCCGCAGATCACATGGTCGAACAGGTTCTCGGACAAGCGCCGCTTCCTCGTGTCGTTCTTCTTGGCCGCGAGCATGGCACCCGCGCCCGCGCGCGGCCAAGCGCGATTTGCCCGCTTGACGGATCGCAGCCGAGCCTTTCGAATAAACCATTGAAAACAAACAATTATCTGAAGAGGTGTAAAGCTGTGCGGGCATTGAACCTATACATATGTAGGCCTGTTCAGATGTTGGTGCTGGCGCTGCCCATGCCCGCCCTGGCGCAGGAGGCCGCAAGCTTCGCAGAACTGCCGGAGCTGGTGGTGGAAACCGCCCGCGCCGCCGCCAGCCGCACCGGGCAGGACCCGGGCTCGGGCGCCTCCGTCACGCGCTTCGGGCGTGAGGAAATCCAGGCCCTGCCCCAGGGTGAGGCCGCGACACTGAACCAGGTGCTGCTCTTCGCGCCAGGCGTGGTGCAGGAGGCAGCGGGCGACCTGCATGTGCGCGGCGACCACCGCAACCTGCAGTACCGCATCGAGGGCATCGCCATCCCCGAGGGCATCAGCGGCTTCGGCGCGCTGCTGGAAGGGCGCTCGGTCTCCTCCGTCTCTCTCGTCACGGGCGCCCTGCCCGCGCAATACGGCCAGCGCACGGCCGCCGTGGTGGATATCCGGCTGCGCGACGGACTGACCGACCCGGGCGGCAGCATCGGCATCTCCGGCGGGTCCAACGGGTTGATCCAGCCCGGCGCCAGCTACGGCGGCGCCGCCGGCGGCCTGCGCTATTTCATGAGCGGCAACCTGCTGTTCAGCGACCGGGGGCTGGAAAACCCGACCGGCAGCGCGTCCTCCCTGCATAACGAGACCCGGCAGGGCCGCGGGGTGGTGCAGCTTTCCTATCCCGTCACCGACACCACCCGCGCCATCCTGATCGCGGGCACGGTGCAACAGCGCTTCCAGATCCCGAACATCGCGGGCCAGCCCGCCGCCTATTCCGTGCTGGGCAACACCATGTTCGACAGCGGGGCCCTGCGATCCCGCCAATGGAACCGCAGCCATTTCGCCATCGCCGGCGCGCGCTATGAAAGCGGCCCCTGGGAGGCGGTGCTGGCGCTGAACCTGCGCCAGACCTCGCTCAACTACCTGCCGGATGTGCAGGGAGAGCTGCTGGGCGGCGGCGTCGCCTCACGCGTACTGCGGCAGAACCTGTCGATCGGCGCCCAGGGCGACGTGACCTGGCGGCTGAACGAGGCGCACACCCTGCGCGCCGGCTTCACCGCCAGCCACGACATCACCCGCAACGCCAGCGACAACACCGTGCTGCCCCTGAGCGGCCCCGACACCCCCTATACGATCAGCGAGCGCGGGCGCATCGCCTCACGCCTGTTCGGCCTCTATGCGCTCGACGAGTGGCGCCTGACGCCCGATCTGACGCTGAACCTGGGCGCGCGCTTCGACCACATGGACCAGCAGGTGACGGCCAGCCAGCTGTCGCCCCGGGCCTCCCTGGTGTGGCAGGCGACGGAAAAGACCAGCGTCTCCCTCGGCTACGCCCGCACTTTCACCCCCGCCCCCGCCGAGCTGCTCGCCCTGCCCGCCCTCGCGCGCTACGCCGGCAGCACCCTGCAGCCGGAGGTGTTCCGCAACGACCCGGTGCGGCCCGAACGCGCGCACTACATCAACCTGGGCATCCGCCACCGCCTGAATGAGGAAGTGACGCTGGGCGTGGAGCTGTATCACCGCACCGTGCGGGACATGCAGGACCTGGGCCAGTTCGGCCGGGCGCTCGTGTTCAGCCCCTACAACTACCAGCGCGGCCGGGCGCATGGCGTGGAGTTCTCGGCCGGCTGGCGGCGCGGCTCCCTCTCGGCCCAGGCCAGCCTCGCCATCTCCCGCTCCGAAGGGCGCGGGCTGATCTCCAGCCAATATGTCTGGAGCGCCGCCGAACAGGCCCAGGTCGCGAGCAAATACGTCCGCACCGACCACGACCAGCTCATCACCGGCTCCGCCGGCGCCAGCTGGCAAGGCTGGGAAGGCGGCACCGTGAACGCCAGCCTGCTCTACGGCAGCGGCATGCGGCGGGGCTTCGCGAACAGCCAGTCCGTCACGCCCTATGTCACGGTCAACCTGGGCGTCAGCCACCGCTTCACCCTGCCGCGCGCCGGGCAATGGGTGGCACGGCTGGACGTGATCAACCTGTTCGACCGACGCTACATGCTGCGCGACGGCACCGGCATCGGCGTGGGCGCGCCGCAATACGGCCTGCGCCGCGCCGTGCTGGCAGGGCTGAGCACGGAGTTCTGAGGGCGCGCGCCGGGGCTTTGCCCCGGGCCCCACCAAAGGGCTCCGCCCTCTGGACACCCGCCAAGGGTCGTAACGACCCTTGGAACCCATGAGTTATCTGAAAGTGTGGGGAAGGGGCTCAGAACACGCATGGGGCCGTAGCGCGCTCGGCGCCCCTTCCCCAAACTTTCAGCTCCCGGTTTCCAAAGGCCTTTCGGCCTTTGGCGGGGTGCAGGGGCAGAGCCCCTGCGCGGGGGACCGGGGGCAAGGCCCCCGGAGCACGCCCTCACCCCCCGAGCGCAGCCACCGCCGCGTCTTCGCTGACGGCGCGCTGTTCGCCGCTGTCCAGGTCTTTCAGCTGGATGGCGCCGGCTTCGTCCACGAACAGGGCGGCGCGCGCGTTCTGGCGGTTGGCGCGTTCCATCCGGCGCTTGAGGTTGCCGCGATAGCCGATCTCGGCGGTGATGCCCGCCTGGCGCAGCTTCTGGATCAGGGCCAGGGCCGGGGTTTCGGCGGCGTCGCCCTGCGGGATGACGGCCACGGGGCGCGGCGGCTGCGGGTTGTTGCCCACCACTTCCATCAGCAGGGACAGCCGTTCCATGCCGGCCGCCCAGCCGACCGAGGGGGTGGCGGGGCCGCCCATTTCCTCGACCAGGCCGTTGTAGCGCCCGCCGCCCATCACGGTGCCCTGGGCGCCCAGGCGGTCGGTCACGAACTCGAAGGCGGTGTGGCTGTAGTAGTCCAGGCCGCGCACGATGCGCGGGTTGCGGCGGAAGGGCACGCCGAACTGGGTCAGGTACTTCTGCACCGCCTCGAAGAAGGCGGCGGCTTCGGGCGTGAGGTAGGCGTCGATGGTGGGCGCGGTGGCCACGATCGCGCGGTCGCCTTCGTCCTTGCTGTCCAGGATGCGCTGGGGGTTCTTTTCCAGCCGCAGCTTGCTGTCGTGGGAGAGCTTGTCGGCCTGGGCCGAGAAATGCTCGACCAGGGCCGCGCGATAGGCATCGCGGCTGGCGTCGTCGCCCAGCGTGTTGATTTCCAGCACCACGCCGTCGGCCACGCCCAGCCGGTTCAGGATCTGCCAGCCGCAGGCGATCACCTCGGCATCGGCCAGCGGCTCGGCGGCGCCCAGCACCTCGATGCCGATCTGGTGGAACTGGCGGTAGCGGCCCTTCTGCGGGCGTTCGTAGCGGAACATGGGGCCCGCGTAGAACACCTTCTGCGGCAGGGTCTGGGTCAGGCCGTTGGAGACGAGGGCGCGGCAGACGCCGGCGGTGCCTTCGGGGCGCAGGGTGATGCTGTCGCCGCCGCGGTCCTCGAAGCTGTACATCTCCTTCGAGACGACGTCCGAGGTGTCGCCCAGGCCGCGCGCGAACACGCCCGTATCCTCGAAGATGGGGGTGAACCACTCCTCGAAGCCATAGAGCCCGGCGGTATGGCGCGCGGTCTCGGCCACATGGTGGTGGCGGCGGGCATCCGCGCCAATGAGATCGCGCGTGCCGCGCACCGGTTGCATCTTGCTGCTCATGTCCGGGCTATGGCGCGGATTTTGGCGCTTGTCATCCCGGTGCGCGGCAGCACATTAAGGCGCATGCTTCGTGCCCTGCCGCTTCTTGCCCTCGCGCTGACTGCCGCGCTGCCCGCCCGCGCGGCCGAGGCACCGCGCGTCAGCTCCCCCCGGGCCAGTGTCACGATCATCAGCGAGGACGCGGCGGTGGCCCCCGGCCGGCCGTTCCGCCTGGCGCTGCAGCAGGACCTGACGGCGGGCTGGCATACCTACTGGACCAATCCGGGCGACGCCGGCAGCCCGCCCGAGGTGACCTTCACCCTGCCCGAGGGTGCCTCCGCCGGCCCGCTGCAATTCCCCGCGCCGCACCGCATCCCCTACGGGCCGCTGATGAATTTCGGCTATGAGGGCCAGGCGCTGTTCCCGGTCACGCTGACCGTGCCCCCTGATGCCCGCCCCGGCGAGACCATCACCATCTCGGCCGAGGCCACCTGGCTGGTGTGCGAGCGCGTCTGCATCCCCGAGGAAGGCAGCTTCACCCTGACCCTTCCGGTCGAGGCCGCCCCCCGCCCCGAGCCCGAGACCGCCAGCCGCTTCGCCGCCGCCGATGCCGCCCTGCCGCGCGAGGCCCCCTTCCAGGTGCGGCTGGGCTTCGAGGGGCGCGGCGGCGCCATCGAGATCGCGGGCCCCGGCATCGCCCCGGGCGCCGTGCGGGAGGCCGCCTTCTTCCCCACCACCGAGCAGCTGATCGACAACCCCGCCCCGCAGGAGATGTCGCTGCGCGATGGCGCGTTGCGGCTTTCCCTGACGCGGGGTCTGGGCGATGTGCCGGCCCGGGTGGACGGCATCGTGACCATCACCGACGCGCAGGGGGTGCGCGGGGCCTATCTGGTCTCGGCCACGCCGGGGCCCGTGCCTTCGGCCGCCGCCGGGCTGCCGCTGTGGCAGGCCGTGCTGTTCGCGGCGCTGGGCGGGCTGATCCTGAACCTGATGCCCTGCGTGTTTCCCATCCTGGCCATGAAGGCACTGGGCCTGGCCCGCATGTCGGGTGCCGCGCGCGGTGAGATCCGCGCCCATGCCGCCAGCTATACGGCGGGGGTGGTGCTCAGCTTCGTGGCGGTCGGCGGGGCGCTGCTCGGGTTGCGGCTGGCCGGCGGCGTGGCGGGCTGGGGCTTCCAGTTCACCTCGCCGGTCTTCGTGGCCTGCATGGCCTGGCTGATGCTGGCCGTGGGCCTCAACCTGTCGGGCGTGTTCCATGTGGGCGGGCCGGTCTCGGCCGGCCAGGGGCTGGCCGGCAAGGGCGGGCATGCCGGCAGCTTCTTCACCGGCGCGCTGGCCGTGCTGGTCGCCACCCCGTGCACCGCGCCCTTCATGGCGGCGGCGCTGGGCGCGGCCATGGCGATGCCGCCTGTCGCCATGCTGTCGGTCTTCGCCGCCATGGGGCTGGGCATGGCCCTGCCCTACGCATTGATCGGGCTGCTGCCGGGCATCGCGCAGCACTTCCCGCGCCCGGGCATGTGGATGGAATACCTGAAACAGGGGCTGGCCTTCCCGATGTACGGCGCGGCCGCCTGGCTGGCCTGGGTGCTGGCGGAGCAGTCGGGTGCCACAGGCGTGCTGGCGGTGCTGGTGGGCGGCGTGCTGGTGGGCTTCGCCGCCTGGGCGCTGGGTATCGCGCAGCGCGCGGGCGGCAGCTGGGTCGGCCGGGGGCTGGCGCTGCTGGCGTTGGCCGGGGCCGCCGCGCTGCTGCCCCGCCTGGCCGACGCGCCTTCCCCCACCGCCACCGCCGCCGCGCATGGGGAGCCCTGGTCGGCCGACCGCGTGGCCGCCCTGCGGGCCGAGGGCAAGCCCGTCTTCGTGAACCTGACGGCGGCCTGGTGCATTTCCTGCAAGGTGAACGAGCGCGTGGCGCTGGACACCACCGCGACGCTCGCGGCCTTCGAGGCCCGCGGCGTGACGCGCCTGACCGGCGACTGGACGCGCGGCGACCCCGCGATCACATCCGTGCTACGTGAGCATGGGCGCGAGGGGGTGCCGCTCTATATCTTCTATCCCGCGGGCGGCGGCGCCCCCGTGGTGCTGCCGCAGATCTTGACCGAGGGAATGCTGCTGCGGCTCGTCGGCGCCCAGACATAGACACACGACACGACAACCGGAGACCAGAAGATGCTGATGTCACGTCGCACCACCCTGGCCGCTGGGCTTGCCTTGCCAGCTGCTGCCATTCCCTTTGCCGCGCATGCCACCGTGGCGCCCGGAACCCAGGCCCCCGACTTCACCCTGCCCGACCAGGACGGCACGGCGCGCAGCCTTTCCGCGCTGCGCGGCCGCACGGTCGTGATCCAGTGGGAAAACTTCGAGTGCCCCTTCGTGCGCAAGCACTACACCAGCAGCAACATGCAGAACCTGCAGCGTGAGGCCGCGGCCAAGGGCATCACCTGGATCTCCATGGCGTCCTCGCCCGAAGGGGAGCAGGGCCATGTCACCGGTGCCCGCGCCAGGGAACTGACTGCGAGCCGCCAGGCGGCCCCGGCCTTCGTGCTGCTGGACCACCGCTCGGTCGCCGCCCGGGCCTATGGCGCGACCGTGACGCCCCAGATCATCGTGATCGATGCGCAAGGCATCATCCGCTACAACGGCGCGATCGACAGCATCCGCTCCACCCGCGTCGAGGATGTGGCCCGCGCCGAGACCTGGGCGAAGGACGCGATGATCGCGGTTTCCGAGGGGCGGGCCCCGGCGCGGGCCTCCACACCGCCCTATGGCTGCGCGATCAAGTACATCGACGCCTGACGCCCCGCCCAACGGGGGCTATAGGTCGCGGGCATGATGACCGCCCGCGACATCGAGATCTTCCGCGCCGTGATGCAGTGCCGCACGCTGCGCGCGGCCGCGGAGTATCTCGGCGTGTCCCAGCCCGCCCTCTCCAAGGCCGTGCGCCATTGCGAGGACCGGCTGGGCTTTTCCCTGTTCCAACGCCTGGCCGGCCGCCTGGTGCCGACCGCCGAGGCCGAGACCCTGCTGCCGGAAGCCGAGCGGCTGCATGCCGAGCTGCAGGGCTTCAAATCCTTCGCGCGTGACCTGGGCAGCCATCGCGGCGGGCTGCTGAGGCTCGGCGCCTCCTCATCCCTGGCGGTCACGGTGGTGCCGCGCGCGGTGGCGATGCTGCGCGCCGAGCGCCGCTCCGCCCGGTTGACCGTGCATCTGCTGCCGGTGCGCGAACTGGCCGAGGCGCTGCTGGCGCGGCGGCTGGATGTCGCGCTCTCCCTCACCCCGCTGTCCTTGCCGGGGCTGACGACGGAGCGTGTGGCC
Organism: Rhodovarius crocodyli; assembly: GCF_004005855.1. GTDB lineage: Bacteria > Pseudomonadota > Alphaproteobacteria > Acetobacterales > Acetobacteraceae > Rhodovarius > Rhodovarius crocodyli. The sequence goes on along the minus strand of NZ_SACL01000002.1, from coordinate 202,759 downwards.
AGCACGACCTGCGTGGTGCTGCTGCCGGCGGGGCATCGGCTGGCCGGCGAGGCCGTGCTGCGCCCCAGCCTGCTGGCCGGTGAGCCCGAGATCGGCTTCGCCGGGTGGCAGGATTTCGGCCAAAGCGTGGAGGCCGCCTTCGCGCAGGAGGGGGTCGACAGGCAGTTGTCGGTGGAGGTAGGCAGCGCCGTCACGGCGGTGGCGATGGTGCAGGAGGGGCTGGGCTATGCCATCCTCGACGGGCTGGTGCGGATGCGCCTGCCGGAAGGCGTGGTGGCACGCCCCTTCCTGCCTGAGGTGCGCCGCGACATCACGCTGATGCACAGCCAGGAATCGCCCCTGCTGCATCGGCTGAGGGAGCTGCTGCCGCCATTGTGCGCCGCGATTGAGACGCAGTCGTAATATACACAACTGAAATAACATCGAAACTGTAACCGGGTAACATGGCGTTAAGAATCGCCGCTAAAGGCGGTTCGCGACATCACCCGGAGCGCTTCAACCTCATGAACCGTATTTTCGCCTCTGGCGGCCCCCTGGCGCTGAGCCTGCTTCGCCTCATGTCGGGCCTGCTTCTGCTGCAGCACGGCACGCAGAAGATGCTGGGCTTCCCCGCCGCCTATCCCCGCCCCATCGAGTTCGGCTCGCTCACGTGGTTCTCGGGCGTGATCGAACTGGTCTGCGGCATCCTGATCGCGGCGGGGCTGTTCACCCGGCCGGCGGCCTTCCTGGCCTCGGGCTTCACGGCGGTGGCCTATTTCATGGCCCATGCGCCCAGGGGCTTCTACCCGATCCTGAACGGCGGTGAGCTGGCGGCCCTCTACAGCTTCGTCTTCCTGTATCTGAGCCTGGTGGGCGGCGGGCCGATCAGCCTGGATGCCAAGCTGCGCAACAAGTAACGCCTGCGCGGGGCCGCGCTTCATGGCATGATGGCGCCATGAACGCAGCCTCGCCCACCATCCGCACCGGCATCGGCGGATGGACCTATGAACCCTGGCGCGGGGTGTTCTACCCGCCCAGGCACCCGCAGAAGCGGGAGCTGGAATACGCCGGCCGCCAACTGGCCACGATCGAGATCAACGGCACCTTCTACGGCAGCCAGAAACCCGAGAGCTTCCGCGCCTGGCACGACCAGACGCCGGATGATTTCGTCTTCTCGCTGAAGGCCCCGCGCTTCGCGACCAACCGCCGCGTGCTGGCGGAGGCCGGCGATTCCATCCGCCGCTTCATCGAGAGCGGGGTGACCGAGCTGAAACAGAAGCTAGGCCCCATCAACTGGCAGTTCGCCCCCACCAAGGCCTTCGACGCCGCCGATTTCGGCGCCTTCCTGGCCCTGCTGCCGCAGCAGGCCGAAGGGTTGCCGCTGCGCCATGCGGTGGAGGTGCGGCATGACAGCTTCCGCTGCCCGGCCTTCATCGATCTGGCGCGCGAGCATGGCGTGGCCATCGTGATGGCGGCCGACAGCCAATACCCGCAGATCGCGGACCAGACGGCCCCCTTCGTCTATGCCCGCATCATGGGCACGCAGGAGGGTGAGGAGAAGGGCTATCCGGAGCAGGCGCTGGACGCCTGGGCAGGGCGCGCGAAGGACTGGGCGGCCGGCCGCGCGCCGGAGGGGCTGGACTATGTCGGCAAACCCGAGGCCGGCAAGCCGCGCGACGTGTTCCTGTATGTCATCAGCGGCCACAAGGTGCTGAACCCCGCGGCCGCCATGGCCATCGCGGAGAAGGTGGCGGGCTGACCGCTACTTCAGCTGGCTGTCCTTGCTGCCCCGGCGGTTGATGCCGAAGCTGGCCGGCCGGCTGTCCCGCACTGCCTGGCAGTCCACGCAGGTCCGCACGCCGCCGATGGCCCGGCGCCGGGCCTCGGGAATGGGCTCACCGCATTCGACGCAGTGGGTGCTGCCCTCCCCGGCCGGTATCGCGGCGCGGGCCCGCAGCACGCCATCCGTCACCGTGTCGTCGATCTGGTCCTGCACCGCCCCGTCCGGGGCCCATCCCGTCGCCATGCGCGTCGCCCTTGCCGCAGAGCGTCAGAGATGGGGAAGCAATGGCCCCGGTCCAAGAACCCCGCTCAGTCCGCCCGGGCGCCGCTGGCACGCACCAGCGGCGTCCAATAGGCGATCTCGCTGCGCAGGAATTCCTCGAAGCGGGCGGGGTTGTAGCCGCGCATGGGCGGCAGGCCCATCTCATTGTCCAGGCGGCGGGTGATCACGGGGTCCGCCATGGCGGCCTGGGTGGCCTCCGCCAGCTTGGCGCGGATGGGTTCCGGGGTGCCCGCGGGGCCGAACAGGCCGAACCAGGAATAGGCCTTGTAGTCGGGCAGCCCGGCCTCGACGATGGTGGGCACGTCGGGCAGCACCGAGGAACGCTCACGCGTCGCCATCACCAGCGCCTTCAGCGCGCCCGTGTCGGTATGGGGCTTGATCAGGCCCGGTACGTCGATGGTGGCGTCGATCACGCCGCCCAGCAGATCGTTGAACACCGGCCCGCTGCCGCGATAGGGCACATGGGTGGCCTGGGTGCCCGTCATCTGCAGGAAGCCCACCCAGGAGATATGGCCCGAGCTGCCGTTGCCCGCCGTGCCGTAGCTGTAGCGGTTGGGGCTCGCCTTCAGCAGCGCGATGAACTCCTGCAGCGTGTTCACCGGCAGTTCCTTGCGCACCACCAGCGCCAGCGGCGCCAACACGCAGGGCGTCACGCAGGCGAGATCCCGCACCGGGTCATAGGGCAGGCGCGAGTACAGCCCCATGGCGAGCGCCGTGTTGGAGACGGAGCCCATGACGAAGGTGTAGCCGTCCGGCGCGGACTTCACGACATAGTCCATGCCCGCCGTGCCGCCGGCGCCGGGGCGGTTCTCCACCACCACCGGCTGGCCCAGGATCTCGGTCAGCTTCTGGGCGATAATGCGCGCGCTGACATCGGTGGCGCCGCCGGCCGCGAAGGGCACCACGACCTTGATCGGGCGGTTCGGCCAATTCTCCTGCGCGCGGGCCAGGCCCGGCAGGGCGAGGCTGCCGGTAAGCCCCGCCAGAACATGGCGACGGGAGGGGGCGATGGTCATGGAAATCTCCGGCTCATTCATTTCAGTGAAATCTAACCGAGGCCAGATTGTCTAACAATCAGTCAGGATGCCCCGATATGCCTTCTCCCCGCCCGCATTGGCGCCGGGGCGGGCAGGCTGTAGCCTCCGCGCGCATTTCTCCGGGAGATTCGGCATGGCGGTGGCACTGGGCATCATCGGCCTCGGCATCATGGGTGAGCGGCTGCTGCGCGCGGCGCTGAACCACGACCAGGCGGTGATCCGCCCCGTCGCGGTCTGGGACCCGGCACCGGGCGCGGCCGAGAAGCTGGCCGGCATCGCGCCCAACCTGCCGCTGATGGCCAGCGCCCAGGCCGTGATCCAGGCCTGCGATGCGCTGTATGTCGCCTCTCCGCCGTCATCGCATCTGGAACATGCCGGCGCCGCCTTCGCGGCGGGGCGCTCGGTATTCCTGGAAAAGCCGCTGGCCGCCGATGTCGCGGCCGCCCGCGCCTTCGTCACGGCGCATGCGGCCGAACGCGCCGGGGTGAACTTTCCCATGGCGTCCTCCCCGGCGGTGGCGCAGCTGACCGCCTGGCGGCAGGAGCTGGGCGCGCCGAAATCCCTCAGCATCGCCGTGCGTTTCGGGAAGTGGCCGCGCGGCTGGCAGCACGGCGCGGCCGGCTGGCTGGCCAAGCGCGCCGAGGGCGGCTTCACGCGTGAGGTGCTGTCCCACTTCCTGTTCCTGACGCGCCGCCAGCTGGGCGCGCTGGACCTGCGGGAGCACGAGGCCACCTTCCCCCCCGGTGACGGCAGCGAGCTGGCGATCAGCGCGACGCTGTCGGCCGGCGGCGTGCCCGTCAGCATCACCGGCGACGTCGGCCAGATCGCCGAGGATGAGTTCAACGAATGGCGGCTGGAATGCGAGGGCGGCACCATCCGCCTGCGCAACTGGTCCATCGCGGAAAGGCTGGGCCCCGACGGCTTCGCCCCCGCCCCCGACGCGCTGCCGAACGAGAAGATGCGCCCGATGGTGCTGCAGGGCCAGCTGAACAAGCTGGCGGCACTGACCAAGGGCGAGGCGCAGAACCTGGCGACGCTGCGGGAAGCGCTGGAGGTGCAGGAAGTCGTGGAAAGGATTTTGGGTTAAAGGATTCTTCTTTTTCTGAAGAAAAAGAAGCAAAAAGACTTTTCGAGTTTGGCGCGCCGGAAGACAACCCTTCGGCGCGACACCAAAAAGCTAAAAGTTTTTTGGTTCTTTTTTACAAAAAAGAACGATTACTATTATAGCTCACTGATCCTGCCCGGATGCGCCTGCCCGGTCAGCACATGCCACAGCCCGCGCAGATTGCCCTGGAAGCGCCCCCAGCGATCCACTTCCGGTTCCGGCCGCAGCGACTTCAACCCGTTGATCAGCAGATGCCGTCCCGCGCTGCGCAGCGCGTGGGACCACGGGTAGCTGCCCTTGCGCGCCAGGTAGATGGAATTCACCACCTGGCTGTAGCCCAGCTTCCTGCCCGGGGTGCGGCCCACCTTGGCGCCCATATGCACGCCGCGCGCGCCCGCCAGGCGGCGGATCGTGCCGTAGGGCAGCAGGCGGCGGGTGAAATCCAGGTCCTCATACCAGCCATAGGCCGGCAGCGCCTCGTCGAAGCGCAGGCCATGGGCGCGCACGGGCGCCATGCGGACGGCCATGTTGCAGCCATAGCCGTTGAAATGCGGGATGGTGGCCAGCGGGTCGGCGGGTGCGGTGTCGGCGGCCAGGAAGGCGCGGCCTTCCTCCACCGTGATGCCCGGGCCCTTGGCGCCATCGGCGATGACCGTGCCGGTGGCGACCACGCAATCGGGTTCACGCTGCATCACCTCCTCCAGCACCGCCAGCCATTCGGGGGCACAGAGGAAGTCATCATCGAGGAACAGGATCACGTCCGCGTCGGGCGAGGCGTCCATGATGGCGTTGCGCTGGCGCGTCAGCCCCACGGGGCCCGAGATGATGCGCACGCCGGGGAAGCGTTCCGCGATGCCGGCCACATCCTCGGGGCCCACGGGGCAGATCACGATCGCCTCGGGCGGGCGGGTCTGGCGGTCCAGCTCGGCCAGCACCTCGGCCAGGATGGCCGGGCGGCCGCGGGTGGCGATGCCGATGGTGATGTTCATGCCGCGCCGTCCAGACCGGGCTGCGCGCGGAAACCCGCCAGACGCCCCCGGAAGGTCTGCCAGTAATAGCCCGCATGGTGCCTGCGCCCGCGCAGCAGAGACACCGCAACCCCCACCAGCGGCCGCCAGAAGAAGGCGAACCACGTCATGAAGGGCGGCCGATGCCGGGCCAGCACCACGCCCAGACCGGCGCCATAGGTATAGGCGCGCGCGGTGGCCACGTCGGTCAGGCGCTTGTCGGGGTGGATGACCTCCAGCGGGCGCTCGTACCAGCAGCGATGGCCGGCGGCGATGGCACGCGCGACCAGGTCATTGCCCTCGGCGCTGCCATAGACGCTGCCGGGGCCGAGCTTCTCGTCGAAGCCGCCGAGCGCCACGGCCACGCCGCGCTTCAGCCACAGATTGAATTCGATGACGCTGGTCCAGACGTTGCGCAGCGTGATGGGCGCGCTTTCCGGCTGCCAGCGGCCGGAGCCGAGCCCCCCGGCGGGTGAGGCGGAAGGCCCGGTCAGCACATCGGCGCCCTCATGCTCCATGGTGCGCGCCACCTTGGACAGGGTGCCGGGCGGCAGGATGCAGTCATCGTCCGGGAAGGCGACCACATCGCCCCCTGCCCGGCCCAGCCCCAGGTTGCGGGCGGCATTGGCATGCGGGCGCGGGGTGCGGATGTGGATGATCGGCAACCGCTTCTCATAGGCAGCGACCACCGGGGCCACCCGGTTGTCCTTGTTCTGGTCGACGATGATGATCTCCACGTCCGGCCAGGCCTGGGCCAGCACGCTGTCGAGCAGCACGGCGATATCGGCGTCGCGCCCCATGGTGGCGACGACGAGGGAAAAGCGCGTCATGACCCCACCATGGCCTGCAATGCCTCACGGAATCCCTGCTCCGAGAAGCGCTCGGCATTGGCGCGGCAGGCCTCGGGCGCGATGCCGGGGCCGGCCAGGAACTCCCGCACCGCAGCCTGGATGGCGGGCACGGATTGTTCGCGGAACAGCAGCCCCGTCTCGCCCGGCTGCACGATGTCCACGGCGCCGCCCTTGCCATAGGCGATGAGCGGCGTGCCCGCCGCCTGGGCCTCGACCATCGCGATGCCGAAATCCTCCTCGGCGGCGAAGACGAAGGCGCGGGCGGATTGGGTCAGGCCGATCAGCTCCCCGCGCGACACCCGGCCCAGCACATGCACGTTCTGCGCGCCGGCGGCCGCCGCCCGCACGCGCGGGCCGGAGGGGCCGTCGCCCGCCACTTTCAGCACCAGGTCCGGCATGCCGGCGAAGGCCTCGACCACCAGCTCCACGCGCTTGTAGGGCACCTGGCGGGAAGCCACGAGGAAATGCCCCGCCTTGTCCCGCTGCATCGGGAAGCCGTCGAGGTCGACCGGCGGATGCAGCACGCCCGCCTCGCGGCCCCAGGCCTTGCGGATACGCTCCGCGATATAGGTGGAATTGCCCAGCAGCACGTCCGGGCGGGCAGCGCTCGCCTGGTCCCACATGCGCAGCTTGTGCAGCAGCCAGCGCGTGTAGAGCGACTTCAGCCCCCGCGTCAGCCCGGCCTCGCGCAGGTACTGGTGCTGCAAATCCCAGGCATAGCGCATGGGGGAATGGACGTAGCTGATATGCCGCTGCCCCGGCCCGGTGATAGCGCCCTTGGCCACCGCATGCGAGGAGGACAGCACCACGTCATAGCCCGACAGATCGAACTGCTCGACCGCGATGGGCATCAGCTGCAGGTAGTTGCGGAAGCGCTTCCGCGCGAAGGGCATGCGCTGGATGAAGCTGGTGCGCGGCACCCGGCCGTTGAGGAAGCCGCGCTCATTCTCGGGCAGGAAGTCGCACAGCGCGAACAGATCGGCCTCGGGGAAGGCGATCAGCATCTGCTCCAGCACGCGTTCGGAGCCGGCGTAGCTGTCGAGCCATTCATGGACGATGGCTATTCTGGTCATGTCGTGCCCTCAGGCGCCGGGCGGGAAGGGCATGTGGGCGCCGCCGGCCGTGCTGCGGCCGGGAAGATCATCATGGTCATCACGCTTCCTCCGCCAGGGCCAGCACCTGCCGCGCGGCCTCGGGCCAGGAATAGGCTTGTGCCCGACACCGGCCGGTGGATGCCATGGTTTCGCGCAGGCCGGGCTCGGTGATCAGGCGCTCCAGCTGGGCGCGTATGGTCTCGGGCGCATCGGCCTGGAACCACAGCGCGGCATCGCCGCAGACCTCGGGCACGGCGCCGGCGGCACTCGCCAGCACCGGGCAGCCGCACCACATCGCCTCCAGCGGGGGAATGCCGAAGCCCTCATAGCGGCTGGGGAACAGCAGGCAGAGCGCGTTCTCATACAGTGCGCGCAGTTCGGCATCGCTCACGCGACCCAGCGGGCGGGCGGCCTCGGCACCCTGGGCGCGGAACACGCTGGCATCGCGCGCACCGGCGAGCGCCAGTGCCATGCCGTGCTGCTCCAGCAGGGCGGCGGCGCCTTCCAGCGCGGCGAGGTTCTTGTGCGCGGCGCGGGTGCCGACGGCCAGCGCATAGCGGCCCGGCTCCAGCCCGTGTTTCGCCAGCACGGCGGTATCGGCCTGCTGGCGCAGGATATGCTCGCCGCCCTCGGGCACGACGCCGAAGCGGCTTTCCGGCACGCCGAGGGCCAGCGCCAGCCGCGTGCGGGAGAAGTTGCTGACCGTGATCAGCCGCGACCCGTTTCGCGCCAGCCCCCAGTGCAGCGTGCGGTACCAGAGGCGAAAGGCCGCCGAATAGCTCTCGGGCGTGTCGAACACGCCCGCGTCATGGATCACCACCGCCTGGCGCCCGCGGCGGATCAGCGGCGCGGTGTTGCCCAGGTTCAGCAGCAGCCCGCCGCGCGCGGCGCCGGGCAGCGACAGCTGCTCCCAGGCCTGGCCGCGCAGGCGGCCGCTGGGGGTCAACACCTGCGCGCCGGGCAGATGCGCCGCCACCTCGGCGGCGAAGCGCTGCACGCCGGTCATCGCCTGGGTGGTGTAGCGGCCGTTGACGAACAGGGTTTGGTTCATGCCCGCATCAATCCCCGCCAGCCGCGCGGGTTGCGCAGGGCCAGCCTTTCCTCGGGTTCCAGCGCGCGCCAGCACAGCGCCAGCAGCGCCACGCCACCCACCGCCAGGATGATGGCCTTGGCCGTCCAGCTATCCGCCGAGGTCAGCAGCCCCAGCGTGGCGCCCGCCACCAGCAGCGGCGGCACCAGGGAGCGGATGGCCGTGCCGGCCTTGGGATACAGCCAGCTGACGAAGAACATCTTTCCCAGCGCATCCACCACCACGCGCAACGCCCAGGCCAGGGCGGCGCCCTGGATGCCGGCCAGCATCAGCGCGCCCGCTGACAGCGGCATGAACACCACCACCTGCACCAGCACGAAACGGGCGGTCACATCGGGGCGGCCCATCGCCTCCAGCAGCGCGTTGGGGGCATAGGCGAAGCAGGAGAACAGCCCGCCCACCGCCAGCACCGCCAGCACCTGCCCGCCGCCATCGGCCATCTCCCGGCCCAGCCACAGCCACAGGATCTCATGCCCGGCCCCAGCCAGGATGGCGGCGGCCGGAAACACCAGCAGCAGGATCAGGATCCCGCCCCGGCGCAGCAGCGCGGCCGTCGCGATCGGCAGGCTGGCATAGGCGCTGGCCATGGCCGGCAGCAGCGCCTGAGAGACGGCGACCGGCAGGATCCATAGCCGCATCACCAGGTCGAGCGGCGTGGCGTAATAGGCAACCGCCGTCAGCGTCACCAAGGCACCGATCAGGAAGCGATCCGCGTAGAGCAGCGCCTGGCCCGTGACGGAGGCGAAGGTGATCCAGCCGCCGAGCTTCAGCAGCGGCGCGGCCAGCCGAAGCTCCGGCAGGCCATGCCACAGGGTCGGCAGGTCCCGCCTGACCAGCCAGGTATAGGTCACGGTGTTGACGGCGCGGCAGGCCACCAGCGTCCACATCACGCCCGACAGGTCATCCCAGGCCAGCAGCGCCAGCACCGGACCCAGATAATACATCAGGTTGACCGGCACCGTGACGAGGTTGGCCGCCGCGAAACGCTGATAGGCCGCCATCACGCCCCACAGCGCCGCATTCACCACCACCAGCGGAATGGCGAGCGCCAGCACGCGGATCGCGGCCGCGGCCTCCGGGCGCATCGCCTCGGGCACGTTCAGCGCATGGGTGACGATGCCGGGCACCGCGAACCACAGCCCGGCCGTGACCAGCACCGAGACCCCGCCCAGCGCCGCGATGCCGGCCCGCACGAGGGAGGCCTGCTGCTCGGCCGTGTGGTCGTGCATGCGCGCGGAGAGGGTGCGCGTCAGGGCCGGGCCCACGCCCAGGTCCAGCACGCCCATCACCCCCACCATCGCCAGCGCCAGGGTAAAGAGGCCCCATCGCTCCACGCCCATCAGGCGGAGCAGCACGGGCGTCAGCAGAAGGGCGATGAGAAGGGGAAGCCCCCTGCCCAGCGCGTTCCACACCACGCCGGAAAAGAGCCTTCCGGCCCCGGCGCGTGTGGCGGCATCCGTCGTCATGACGGCTTCCTACAGCTTTTTCGGGGGAAGTCTTAGCCCCCGGGGGTGAAACCCCCGAGGGAAAGGCGGGTCCCTGGACCGCGCCCTTGCGGGATCTTCAGACCGCGCCCTTCCGGGCCAGCACCACGGCGGGGGTGCGCAGCAGGATCTTGACGTCCGACCAGACCGACTGGTTGGCCGCATAGTCCACATCGAGCGCCACGCGCTGGGCGTAGCTGCAGTCGGAGCGGCCGCTGACCTGCCACAGGCCGGTGATGCCGGGGCGGACGGAGGCATAGAGCGAGGTGGCCGGGCCATAATAGGTGGCCAGCTCCGTCGCGGTGACGGGGCGGGGGCCGACCAGGCTCATCTCACCGCGCAGCACGTTGAGCAGCTGCGGCAGCTCATCCAGCGAGGTCTTGCGCAGGAAGCGGCCGACGGCGGTCACGCGCGGGTCGTTGCGCAGCTTGCGGCTGGCTTCCCACTCGATGCGGGCCACGGGGTCGCTGGCCAGCAGCGCCTTCAGGCGCGCGTCGCTGTCGATCACCATGGAGCGGAACTTCAGGCAGCCGAACATGCGGCCGTCCTGGCCGACGCGCTGGTGGCCATAGAAGGCCGGGCCGCCGTCACGGCGGACCAGGAAGGTCAGCACCAGGAAGACCGGGGCCAGCAGCACCAGCAGGGCGCCGGCGCCGATAACATCCATCGCGCGCTTCACCGCGGCGCCAAAGGGGGAATGGCCGGGAACGGCGGGCAGCGCGACCGCGGGGGTCTGACGCGCCAGCGTCTCGGGGGAAATGGAGGCAGAAAAGGTATCGAGGCCAGGCATGGCTACCAATCCGGTTCCTTGAAACGCCAGGGTGAGGGGCGACCTGGCATGATCCATTTGGGGGAAGTAACGGGCGCCCGCGTGGTGGAGTTGGGGCAAAATTGTGGCAGGCAACATTTTTCGGCATATAAATGGGCCAGCCGGGCTGACTCTTGCCGAGATGCCCCCGGCCCTTGCCGTGAGACCCTGGGGGTGCGACCAGTTCGGGGTGAAGCGCTCCGTTCTCATACCCCTGACGATCGCCGGGCTTTTTGGCCTGCTCATGGCGGCATTGTTGCTGCCTGCCACATTTCTGTTCCCCGGTGCGGGGCTGCCATGGCGCCCCGTGGGCGATGCGGCCCAGCACGCGGTGGCGCAGCGGTTCTTCATCGCCTCCGACTGGGGCTGGCCGCCGCTGGACATCGGGCTGATGGGCGGGCTGAACCTGGCCTTCGCGGACGGCATCCCCCTGCTGGCCCTGCCGCTGAAGGCGGTGCGGGAATGGCTGCCGCCAGGCTTTCACGGCATCGGGCTGTGGTACGCCATCGCCTGGGCCACATTGCCGCCAGCCGCCGCCTGGGCTTTCGCCGGCACCGGCGAAAGGCGGCCCCTACCCTTGCTGTGCATGGCCGTGGCCGCCGTTTCCATGCCTGCCTTCATCATGCGCTTCGGCCATGCCGCGCTGTGCGGGCACACGGTGCTGTGGCTCGGCCTCGGCCTGTATCTGCGGCTGGTGGATGAGGCGCGGCCGCGCAAGCGGGGCCTGTGGGCGGGCGCCGTGCTGCTGCAGGCCGCCACGCTGCTGATCCATCCCTATCTGGCGGTGATGACGCTGGCGCTGCTGGCCGCCGTGCCCGCCACGCTGCTGCTGCGGGGGCGGAACTTCATCGGCGCGGCGCTGGGCATGGCCGCGGCGCTGGCCGGCGTCGTCGGGGTGATGGCGGCCTTCGGCTATCTCGGCGCGGTGGGCGACGGGCAGCGCTGGTACGGTGCCTTCGCCCTGAACCTGCTTTCACCGATATGGCCGTTCCGGTCGTTTTTCCTTGGGGGTCTTGTCGGCACCGAAATAGACGCGACCGGTCATGGCGGTTGGGAAGGGTATAACTGGCTCGGTACGGGCCTGATTCTGGCTCTCTTTCTGGTTGTGCTGGGGCATGGGCGAACCGCCCTGCGCGGGCTGCGCTCCCATGCCGGGCTGGTCGCGGTGTGCCTGGGGCTGACGCTGCTGGCCGTCTCGATGCGGGTGGGGCTGGGCCATGCGGTGCTGCTGGATTTGGGCACGCCGCCCGCCGCGCTGGAGCAGTTCCGCGCCTCGGGCCGCTTCTTCTGGCCCGTGGGTGCCGCGATCCTGCTGGGGGTGGCCGCCGTGCTGTCCCGCGCCGGCCGCACCGGCACCATCGCGCTGGCGGCGCTGGCCGTGCTGCAGTTCATCGACGCGGCGCCGCAGCGCGCGGCGTTCTCGGCCTGGGCCGCCCAGCGCCCCGACTGGCGCATCGATGCGGACCGCCTGCGCCCCGCCATCGCGGCGGCCACCCGCGTCACGCTGGTGCCGAGCTGGGTCTGCACCTCGCCCGACGACCATGAGACGCGCGAGGCCATCCTGGAGCTGCTGGCGCTGATCAGCGAAAATCCGCGCCCGGTGAACACCATGTATGCCGCGCGCTGGCGGGTGCCGCCGGTCTGTGAGCCGGTGGCCGGTGCCCCTGCCCCCGGTGAGCTGCGCCTGACCTGGCGCAACGGCCGCTGGGAGTAGGCGTCAGGCCTTCTCCCACCCGATCGAGCGCCGCAGGAAGGCCGCCCCCAACGCGGCGAAGCTCGCGACCTCCGCATTGTCCTTGCCATAGCCATGGCCACCGGCGGGCGGCTCATAGAACCAGGCCGGGTAGCCCATGGCCTGCAGCTTGGCCGCCATCTTGCGGGCGTGGCCGGGGTGCACCCGGTCATCCTTGCGCGCGGTCGCGAGCAGGATGGGCGGATAGGAACGGCCCGGCGCCGCCACCTGATAGGCCGAGATGTGCTGCAGAAAGGCCCAATCCTCCGCCACATCCGGGTCGCCGTATTCCGCGATCCAGCTCGCCCCGGCCAGCAGCCTAGTGTAGCGGCGCATGTCGATCAGCGGGATGGTGCAGAACAAGGCGCCGAAGCGCTCCGGGTAGCGCGTGAGCATGTTGGCGATCAGCAGCCCGCCATTGGACCCGCCCTCGGCCGCGATCCGCCCGGGGGTCGTGACACCGCGCCGCACCAGATCGGCCGCCACGGCGGCGAAGTCGGCGTGGGACAGCGCCTTGCGCTCCCGCCGCCCGGCCTCATGCCAGCGTGTGCCGAACTCCCCGCCGCCGCGGATATTGGCGATGACGGTGGTGCCGCCCTTCTCCAGCCACAGCTTGCCCATCATGCCCTGGTAGTGCGGCAGCCGCGAAATCCGGAAACCGCCATAGCCCGACAGATGCACCGGCGCCTGTCCGGTTTCCGCCGCCGGGCCGGTCACGACATAGGGGATGCGCTCCCCGTCTTCCGAAACCGCCTCGTGCCGCGTCACCACCAGCCCCGCCGCGTCATAGACGGCCGAGGACCGGCGCAGCAGTTCGGGCGTGGCCAGCCCCACATTGGTCAGCAGCAGGCTGGGCGGGGTGATCGGGTCCTCGGTCTGCACCAGCAGGCTGCCGTCGGATTCGTCGTCCTCGGTGTCGAGCGGCCAGAGGCTGGCGACCCCATTCTCCGAGAGACCCGACAGCTCCCTGCCCTGCCAATCCCCGCCGGGGGTGAAGATGGTGAAGCGCGGGCGCAGCTCGTCCAGCACCGACACCACCAGCCGGCCGTCGCACCAGAAAAAGCCCTGCAGCGCGGTGCGCTCGCCGGGGGTGAAGATCACCCGGCAATCCGGCGCACCCGCGAGGACGGATTCCAGGCTGGCCACCAGCAGCGTGTCGGCCGGGTGCGTCACCCCGGCATGGGTCCAGGGGCTGCGCGGGCGCAGCGCCACCCAGCCGCGCTGCCAGCGAAAGCCCATATCGGTCGGCAGGTCGATGCGCTGCGCCGGGCCGTCGCGCCCGCCCAGATGCACGGCCGTGTCGTAAAAGCCCTGCTGATCCACGAAGACCAGCCGGTCCTCCTCCGCCTCATAGCTGCCCCAGGCACCCATGTGGTCGTCGGGAACCTCGAAGATCACCCGGGCGGCTGCGGGGTCGGTGCCGCGCTGCCACAGGCGCACGGTGCGCGCGTAGCCGGCGCGGGTCGCCATGCCCTCACCATAGGCCGAGGACACGACCAGCGTGTCCCGGTCCAGCCAGTCGGCACCGCCCTTGGCCTCGGGCAGCACGAAGCCGCCCTCGACCATGCGCAGCGCGACCAGATCGAACTCCCGCAGCACCACCGCGTCCCCGCCGCCGCGCGACAGGCGCAGCAGCGCGCGATCATGGCTGCCGGGCAGCGTGCCGGCCCCGGTCCAGACCCAATCCTCGGCTTCCTCGCGGGCCAGCGCGTCCACGTCCAGCAAAAGCTGCCATTCGGGCACGGCGGAGCGGTAGGAGGCCAAGGTGGTGCGCCGCCAGATCCCCTTGGGGTTCGCGGCATCGGTCCAGAAATTATACAGCCAATCCCCGCGCCGGGTGACATGCGGCAGCTTGTCCGGCCGGTCGAGCGCGGTGCGCACCGCGTCGCGGTCGGCGGCGAAGCGCGCATCGGCGAAGGCCGCCATGGTGCGCGCGGATTGCTCATCGGCCCAGGCGGTGGCGCGGGGGGCTTCGATCTCCTCCAGCCACAGCCAGGGGTCGTCGTCGGGGGCGGAAAGGGTCGGGCGCGGGTCCATGCGGCGAAGCTACCGCCGCAGCCCGTCCGCCACCAGATTGCAGCCCAGCACCGTCAGCAGGATGGCGAGGCCCGGCCACAGCGCGACCAGCGGGGCCTGGAACACCGCCTCCTGCGCGCCGGCCAGCATGTTGCCCCAGCTGGAGGCCGGGGGCGCGATGCCGAGGCCGAGGAAGGACAGCGCGCTTTCGGCCAGGATCGCCCCGCCGACGGACAGCGCGGTGGCCACCCCGACCGGCCCCATCAAGGCGGGCAGCACGTGCCGGCGCAGCAGCCGGCCCTCCGGCACGCCGAGCGCGCGGGCGGCGCGGATGAAATCCATCGCCAGCACCGACATCGCCGCCGCGCGCGCCAGCCGCGCCACGCCCACCCAGCCGAAGATCGCGAGGATGACCGCCACGCGCAGAATATCGGCCGCGGCCTCTCCGCGCGGCAGGCCGATCGGCGCGGGGTCCAGCGCCGAGAGGATGATCAGCAGCGGCAAGGCCGGCAGCGCCAGCAGCGCGTCGGCCAGGCGCATCAGCACCGCGTCGGCCCAGCCGCCGCGCCAGGCGGCCAGCACCCCGGCCGCCGTGCCCAGCACCGCGCCGATGGCCGCCGCCGCCAGCCCCACGGCCAGCGACACCCGCGCCCCGTGCAGCAGCCGCATCGCCACATCACGCCCCAAATCATCGGTGCCGAGCGGGTGTGCGGCGGATGGTTCGGCATAGCGCGCGAACAGGTCGGGTGTCGCGGCATCGAGCCCCAGCCACGCCCCCACCAGATCGGCCGACAACGCCGAGAGCAGCACGATGCACAGCAGCGATAACCCTGCCCACAGCCTCATGCCAGGCGCGGGTCCAGCGCCCGCTGCGCGAGGTCGGCGGCGAGGTTGCCCAGCATGGTCACACCCGCGACCAGCAGCAGCGCGACGAGGGCGAGGTTGTAGTCATTGCCCATCACCGCATCGAAGATCAGCTTGCCCATGCCGGGCCGCGCGAACAGCGTCTCGGTGATCACCGCCCCCGAGACCAGCGCCCCGGCATCGAGGCCCAGCAGCGTAATCAGCGGCACCGCCGCGTTGGGCAGGGCGTGCGCCAGCGCGATCCGTCCCTCGGACGCACCGCGGGCGCGCGCGCTGCGGATCCACGGGTCGGTCATCGCGCCGCGCATCGCCGACAGCGCGTGGCGGGCATAGGCGGCCATGTGCCCGAAGCCGAGGGTGGCAACCGGCAGCACCAGGAAGCGCCAGCCGGGCTCGCCGGCCTCGGCCACGCCACCGGCCGGCAGCATGCCCAGCGTGACCGCGAACAGGATGATCAGCAGGATGCCCAGCCAGAAGCCCGGCATCGCCTGGGCGATGGCCGCCAGCCCCTGCACCAGCGGCGACAGGCGCGGACGAAGTGCCGCCAGCATGCCCAGCCCCACCCCCACCAGCACCGCAAGGCCGAGTGCCGCACCCAGCAATTGCAGGCTGGACCACAGGGCCGGCCCCACCAGCGCGAAAACCGGCTGCGCGAACAGCCGCGAATAGCCGAAATCACCCCGCAGCACGGCCCCCGCCCAGGCGAGGTAACGCGCCCAGAGCGGGCGATCCAACCCGTGCAGCGCCCGCAGGCGCTCCACATCGGCGGGTGTCAGCCGCGGGTCGAGCGTGAGGGCCAGGTCGATCGGGTCACCGGGCATCAGCCCCAGCAACAGGTAGAACACGCAGGACAGCGCCAGCAGCGTGACCAGTATCTGAACGAGGCGCGCGGGGATGCTCACCGCGCGCGCCACTCCTCGGCCCACAGGCTGGACGGGTTCAGGTGGCCGGTCGGGCGTACGCCGTCCAGCCATTGCGGCCACACATGCGCGTCCTGGCGGAAATACAGCGGCAGGCTGGGCAGTTCCTCGGCATAGATCGCCTGCAGCCGCGACCACAGGGGGCGACGGGCCTCGGGCGACAGGGTGATGGGCAGCTGCTCCAGCAGCCGGTCCATCTCCGCGTTGCGGAAGCCCGGGTAGTTCTGGCCCGAGAAATTGCGCGCGGCGGTCGGGATCTCATCCGAATGCAGGCTGCTGCGCGGCACGGATTCGGGGGCCGAGATCCAGGCATACATGGCCAGCCCCTGGTGGCGGCGGCGCGACAGGGTCTCGGCGAAGAACACGCGCGGGGGTTCGTTGCGGATGCGCGCCTCGATGCCCGCCTGCCGCCACATCGCGGCCATCACCTGCTGCACCTGTTCGCGCGAGCGGTTGCCCGCCGTGGTCATCAGATCCAGCGTCAGGCGCTGCCCGGCCTCGTTGCGGCGGATGCCGTCGGGGCCGGGCCGCCAGCCCGCTTCCTCAAGCAAGGCGGTCGCGCGGGCAAGGTCATAGGGATATTGGCGCACCGCCGGGTCGGCCATCTGGTCCAGCGGGTTCACGTTGCTGTTGGCCACCGTCTGCCGCCCGTCGAACAGCTGGGCGACGATGCGCGCGCGGTCGAGCGAATACATCAGCGCCTGCCGCACGCGCCGGTCCGCCAGGATCGGGTTGTCGAGGTTGGTGTCCACATGCTCGTAGATCAGCCCTGGGCGGTACTCCACGCGGAACCGCCCGCGCGCCCGGCGTTCCAGCGCCGCGGCCTGCTCCACCGGCAGGCCGAGCTCGCCGGCGATCATGTCCAGCTGGCCCGACAGCAGCTGGGCCTCCAGCGCCGTCGTGTTCTCGACCGTCCGCACCCGGATCTCGCGGAAGGCCGGCGCCTGGCCCGACCACGCATCGTTGCGCACCAGCGTGATGCCCGAGCCCGGCTGCACCGCCGAGACGCGATAGGGCCCGGACCACAGGCCGGGGTTGGTGGGGGCGGTGTCGTACAGGGTGCGGGTGCGGTAGTTGCGCGGGTCCGCCTGCCACACGGCGCGTTCCAGATGCGCGGGCAGCGGCTGGAAATCGCCCATCGAGGCGAAATCGAAGGTCACCTTGTCCAACCGCATCTCGATGGTGCGCGGGTCGATCACCCGCATCTCATAGGCGGAACGATAGAACTCCGCCGCACCGAAACCCGTGCTTTCGTCCCGCCCGGCCTGCCAGGCGAACAACAGATCCTCCGCCGTCATGGGCGTGCCGTCGCCCCAACGCAGCCCCTCGCGCAGCCGATAGGTCAGGCGAAGGCCGGGGCGGCCATCGGGCGTGGTCTCGCGCACGGCCAACCCGTTCTCGATGGTCGGCAGCGTCTCGCATTGCAGGCAGACGAGCGACCAGTCGGGGGCATAGGCCGTCAGCGGCCGCCGCGCGAAGCCCAGCACATAGGACTTCGCGGCCATGTTCTCGATGTTCGGGTGCAGGGTCGAGGGATACTGCGTGATGCCGATGGTCAGCGTCTCGCGCTGCTGGGCCATGGCGGGTGTGGCGGCCAGCAGCGTGGCGAAGGCGAGGATCGGTGCGCGCATGGCGGGGAATGTGGCACCTGCCCCGCCGCCGGGGCAAGCGGCGGGGGGGGGCAACCGGTCAGGCCATGTGGATGACCGGCTTCACCTCCAGCTGGTCCTTCATCCGCTGCAGCACCGTGTTCACGTCGTCCAGCTTGTAGCTGCCGGACAGGATGCGATGGAACGGGATGCGCTTCTGGTGGGCGCTGAGGAAATCCAGCGCCTTCCAATAGGACTTCTCCTCGCCGCCGATGGCGCCGATCACCTTCAGGTTCTTGTTGGTGATCAGGGAGGGGCGGAACTGCACCTCACCCGTGCCGAGCAGGCCCACGGTGGTGTAGCGGCCGCCGCGGCGGGTCAGGTCGATGCCCTCCGGGAAGGCGCTGGGATGGCCCGCGAATTCCAGCACGATATCGGCGCCCCGGCCGTTGGTCGCGGCCTGCACCACCGCCTTGCGCTCGGCAGCACTGGTGCGCTCCATCGAGAGGCACTCATCCGCGCCGAATTCCTCGGCGATGGCAAGCCGCGCATCGGGCGCGCCGATGGCGATCACCTTCCGCGCCCCCGCCACCCGCGCGCGGGCGATGGCCAGCAGGCCGAGCGGCCCCGTGCCCTGCACCACCACCGTGTCCGTGGTCGAAATCTCGCCCAGCTCATCGAACGCGTTCATCACCGACCGGAAGGCGCAGCTCGCCAGGCTCGCCAGTTCGTTCGACACGTCGTCGGGCACCAGCACCCGGCCGGATTGCGGCAGCACATAGCCGTATTCGGCGAAGCCGCCGAGCAGATAGGGCGGCTTCTCGATGTTCTCGTACATGTAGGCCCGGGCGTTCTCGCACAGGATCGGCTGGCGGGCGGAGGTGCAGAAATAGCAGGACCCGCAATGGGTCCGCGTCCAGACCACGCGGCTGCCCACCTTCACCGGCCGGCCCAGCGAATCCCGGTCCGCGCCGGAGCCCAGCGCCACCACGCGGCCCACCATCTCATGGCCGATGATCACCGGCAGATCGACCTTGCGCGTCAGCGACCCCTGCCAGAGATGCACATCCGTGCCGCAGACGGTCGATGTCTCGATGCGCACCAGCAGCGCGCCGGGCTCGATCTCACGCGGGACGGGCACCTCCTCGATCTCGATCGGTGCCTTGAACTGGCGCACGACGGCCGCGCGGCATGAGCTGGGTATCAAGAGGCAATCTCCTCAAAGGCGTCAGGGGCTGTGGAAGGCGGGCTCACTCTTTCCAGGGATGCGCGCGCCACAGCGCCTCCAGCCGGCCGCGCTCCTCGCGCAGCACGGTCGCGTACTCGTCGGGGCCGAGGAAGCGCAGCGGCAGCGCCTGCTGCGCCGCCAGGCGGCGGAACTCGGGGTTCCGGATGGTGGCCTCCGTCGCCTGCGCCAGGCGGGTGCGCACCTCGGCCGGCACGCCCGCCGGCGCGGCCAGGCCGCGCATGGAGCTCTGCACCAGATCGAAGCCCTGCTCGCGGAAGGTCGGCACCTCGGCCGCCTCGGACCAGCGCGTCTCGCTCATCTGGCCCAGGGGCCGCAGCTGGCCGTTGCGCATGTCGGCGATGCCCTCGCCCATGTTCATGCTGCCGATCATGATCTGGCCGCCGAGCACCGCGGTGCGCACGGGTGCTGCGCCGGTGAAGGGCACATGGGTCAGCTTGATGCCCGCCACGCGCTCCAGCGCGAGGGCCGCCAGATGGTCGTCGGAGCCGATGCCGGTGGTGCCGTAGGTGGCGCTGTCGGGATTGGCGCGGGCATAGGCCACGAGGTCCGCCACGTTGCGCAGCGGGCTGTCACCCTTCACGAAGAAGGAGCTGGGGTCGTCGACGATGTTCGCGATGGGCGCGAAATTGTCCAGGCTGTAGCTGGTGCGCCGCTCGATCGGGTTGGTCAGCACATTGGGCGTGTTGATGAAGCCGATGGTGTAGCCGTCGGGCTGGGAGCGCGCCATTTCGGTCCAGCCGATGTCGCCCGCCGCCCCGCCGCGGTTGTTGACCACGATGGGCTGGCCGAGCTCACGTTCGAGAAAGCGCGCCACGGTGCGTGCCGCCACGTCGGTGCCGCCGCCGGCGGGGAAGGCCACGATCATGTTGATGGGCCGCTGCGGCCAGGCGCCAGATTGGGCGCCGGATTGCGCCAGCGCCGCGCCGGGCAGCGCGGCCGTGGCCACGGAGAGCAGGTGACGACGCTTCATCGCTTGGATTCCTCGGCTTATCATTGTCGCCGATGATACCAGCCGATCGCCCCTGCTCAAAATCGGCGCGGGCTACTCCGCCGCGACCAGAAGCGGCATGCGCGTGTCGGCGGTGATAACGCCCTGCTCCAGCCGGATCACCCGGTTGCACCACTGCCGCACCACGGCCATGTCATGGGTCGCCAGCACCATGATCTCGGCCCCGCGCACCAGCTCGGCCAGGCGGGTTTCGGCGCGGCGCATGAAGTCCTCGTCGCCGGCCAGGAACCACTCATCCATCAGCAGGATGTCGGGGGCCATCTCGGTGGCCATGGCGAAGGCCAGGCGGATGTTCATGCCGGCGGAATAGCCGCGCACCGGCAGGTCTATCGCCTCCCCCAGCCCGGAGAACGCCACCACCCGATCCACCACCGCGCGGCTCTCACGGTCCGACAGGCCCTTGTAGAGGCCCCGCAGCATGATGTTCTCGCGCCCGGTCAGGAACTGGTCCATGCCGGCCATGGGGTCGATCATGGAACCGATCCCGCCCTCCACCCTCAACCGCCCGGCGCAGGGCTGGTAGATGCCCGCCAGCGTGCGCAGCAGGGTGGATTTGCCGGACCCGTTGGGCCCCACCAGCGCCACCCGCTCACCGCCCCCGATCTCGAAGCCCAGGCCCCGGAGTGCCTGCACCATCACCCGGCCCTGGCTGCGCGCGACCAGGCTTTTCTTCAGCGAGCGCGCGCTGTGGTGATAGAGGGGAAATTCGACTCGCAGGCCCTCGGCATGAATGGCGGCCATGGCGCTACACCCAGAAGGCCACGCGGGCGCGGAAGCGGGTGAACACCGCCTGGCCCAGCGCCCAGATCAGCAGGGTGAAGGTGGCGGCGCCCGCCAGCACGCCCCAGCCGGGCGCCTGTCCCATCAGGGGCTCCCGCACCAGCTCGATCAGGCAGAACAGCGGGTTCAGCGGCAGCCAGGGCTGCATCCAGGCCACCATGGACGGCTGCCAGATCACGGGCGTGACGAAGAAGGCCAGCTGCAGCACGGCGGCCACGATCTGCGTCACGTCGCGGAAGCGCGCGCAGAGCATGCCCAGCAGCAGCGACAGCCAGAACAGGTTGACCGCCGCCAGCAGCAGGCCGGGCGCGGCCAGCAGCGCCATCCAGCCCGGGTTGAAGCCGAAGACCAGGAACACGCCCAGGATCAGCGGCAGGTTGTGCGCGGCCACCAGCCCGCTGCGCAGCACGACGCGCAGCGCCTGGGTGCTGTGCGGCAGCGGCATCTGGCGGATGATCCCCTCGGCCGCCGTCAGGCTGGCGCAGGCATCCGTGATGCCCTGTGCCAGCAGGTTCCACAGGATCAGGCTGACGGCCAGCCAGGGCAGGTATGCCGCCACCTCCATCCGCAGCAGATGGGCGTAGAGAAAGCCCAGCGCCCCCAGCATCACGGCCGTGGTCACGCTCATCCACAAGGGCCCGAGCAACGAGCCGCGGAACTTGTGCATGATGTCCCCGCGCGCCAGCGCCCAGGCCAGGCGGAAGCGCAGGAAGCCCTGCGCCAGATCCTCCATCGCCTCGGCACGCCGGCGCGGGGCCGCGGCGTCGAACAGGCGGACCGGGGCGCTCATGCCAGCGGGTCCGTGTGGAAGGCGGCGGGTGCCCTGCCCTCGCGCAGCGCGGCCACCGTGGCGTCGGCGGCCTCCAGCGCTTCCAGGATCGCGACATCCATGTCGATGTAGCGATAGGTGGCCAGCCGCCCGAGGAAGGAGACCCCCGCCTCCGACCCCGCACGCTCCACATAGCGCGACAGGGTGCGGCGTTCCGCCAGCAGGCGCACGGGGTAATAGGGCGTGTCGTTCCTGCCGCAGGCCTGGCTGTATTCGCGGAAGCACACCGTGCGCTCCAGCCCCTCGGCCTCCCAGGGGGCGAAATGCCTGTGCTCGGCGATGCGGGTATGGGGCACGGCCTCGTCGCAGTAGTTCATCACCGCCGTGCCCTGGAAATCGCCCTGCGCCTCGAACCGTTCGAAGCGCAGGCTGCGATAGGGCAGATGCCCCTGTTCGTGCCGGAAATAGCGGTCGATCGGGCCGGTGTAGAAGATGTGGCGGAAGCCCTCCTCCAGATCCTCGAAGGAACAGGCCAGCCGCAGCTCGATGCCCGGATGGTCCAGGATGGAGGCGACGATGGCGCTGTATCCGTCCTGGGGCATGCCCTGATACGGGTGTGCGAAGTAGTTGTCGTCGTAGTTGAAGCGCAGCGGCAGGCGCTTGAGGATGGAGGCCGGCAGTTCGGCGGGCTCGCAGCCCCATTGCTTGCGGGTATAGCCGTGGAAGAAGGCGCGGTAGAGCTTCTCGCCCACCATGCTGAGTGCCTGTTCCTCGAAGCTTTGCGGGTCGGTGATGTCGGCGCGGGCCTGGGCGGCGATGAAGGCGCGGGCCTCGGCCGGGCCCATGGTGCGGCCGAAGAACTGGTTGATGGTGTGCAGGTTGATCGGCAGCGAATAGACCGCCCCGCCCGTTGTGGCCTTCACCCGGTTCACATAGGGGCGCATGCGGCCGTGGCTGTTCACATAGTCCCACACGCGCCGGTTGCCGGTGTGGAAGATGTGCGGGCCATAGCGATGGACCATCACGCCCGTGGCCGCGTCGCGCTCCGTGTGGCAGTTGCCGGCGGCGTGGTCGCGCTCGTCGATGACGAGGACGGGCATGCCCGCCTCTGCCAGGCCGCGCGCCATGATGGCCCCGCTGAAGCCCGCGCCCACCACGCAGAAGCGGGCATTGAGGTTGGCGGCATCAAGCGGCATCGGCCTGCCCCTTCGTGACCAGCGAGGGGCCGACGATGCCGAGCCTGCCGGCGCGCAGGCCGAGCCTGAGCAGGTCCAGCCGCCCCAGATGCAGGCGCTGCCGGGCCATCTGCGCGCGCATCAGCGCCCGGTAGCCGGCACGATGCTCGGGCAGCAGCATCTCCATCGCCCAGGCATGGGTGTTCATCACGACCCGCTGGAACTGCGCCTCCACCCGGGCGGTGGCCGAGGGCATCACCCGTTCCCAGATCCAGTCGAAGATCGGGAAATGGACGTACAGGCGCTCATCCCGCACCCCGATGGTCTGGCCGGGGCGGCCCTGGCGGTAGAAATACCAGGCCTCCGGCACCATCGCGACGCGACGCGCGCGCAGCAGCGCCTCGAACTGGAAGGGCAGGTCGTCGAAGCGTGCGACGTGGTCGGGAAAGATGATACCGTTCTGCGCCAACATGTCCCGGCGGTAGATGCGCCGCCAGATCGTGGGGCGCTCCGTCAGCAGGGCGACGGTGTCCTCCGTCACATGCGGCCAGTCGCCGATGCCCTCGGGCGCGCCGCGATGGCTGGTGTAGCTGCCATCGGCCCAGGCCTCGGCATAGCCGCACTGGGCGACGTCGGCGCCGGACAGGATGGCCGCGCGGTACAACTCGGCGAACATCGCCGGGTCCACCCAGTCATCGCCGTCCGCGAAGCCCACGAACTCCCCGCGCGCGGCGGCGAGCCCCGCGTTGCGGGCGGAGGCGCAGCCCCCGTTCTGCTTGTGGATGACCTGGATGCGGCCCGGAAAGCGCGCGGCCCAGCCATCGGCCACATCGCCGGTGTCGTCCGGGGAGCCGTCATTGACGACGATCACCTCCAGCCGCTCCAGCGTCTGGCTCGCCAGGCTGTCCAGGCATTCGTCCAGCCAGGCCGAGACCTTGTAGGCGGGAACGACGACGGAGACCTCGACCGCCGCCGGGCCGCGGTCGCTGCCGAAGCTGTGCCGGCGCTGGTCGTCGCGCCAGAAGAAACTGCGCGCCAGTTCGTCCCGGCTGAGGCGGTACAGCGCGATGGGGTCCGCCCAGGCATCGGTGAACACGCCGCACAGATGGCCGCAGCGCGTGCCTTCCAGCAGCGCCCGCAGCTCATCCAGCGTGTGCCGCGTGCCGTCCACCCGCACCAGGTCGGGCGCGCGGCCGGCCAGAAGGCCGCGCGCGGCCGCGACATCGGACACCACCTGCAGGTTCGGCCACAGGCGCCGCAGCCCGGACAGCACCGGGTTTCGGCCGGTGAAGGGCTCGACCACGATCACCCGGGTCTCGGCGCAGCGCATGAACTGCAGCTGCGCCTCCAGCCCCGACCGCGCGCCGAGCAGCAGCACCGTGGGCTGCCCGTCGGCGGCCATCGGCCAGGCCAGCGCGCCGTAATAGCCGTGGCCTGTGCGCCAGGCATCGTCCTCCAGCATGCGCGGGTCGGCGCCCAGCCCCTGGAGGACGGCGATCGCGCGGCGCAGCTGCTGCGGATGCGGGTTCATGGCGTGCTCCTGCGGAACAGGGGGGAAAGCCGGTGCCGGAGCCAGGCGCGCGCGTGGCGGCGCCCCTGCGCGCCGTGGCGGCCGAGCAGGAAGCGCAGCACGGGCTTCAGGCGCGGCCGGCGAGGGGTGGCGAAATCCTCCAGCAGCCCGGCATCGCCATGGCGGAAGGCCGCCAGCAATGTCGCATCGCGCTGGGACACGCCCGACGGCGCGGGGGTATCGAGCCAGCCCGCCGGCATCGCCGCGAACAGCGCCGCCGCCTCGGTGAAGAAATGCCGGCGATGGCCGGCCGTGATGTTCTGCCCGCACCAGAACAGCATGCGCAGCAGCGCGAGGGCGAGCTCCGCCCCGGCCGGGTCCTCGATGCGGGCATCGCGCGCGGCCTGCATGGCCATGCGGCAGGTGACCAGCGCGTCCATCCGGCGCGCGCTGCGTTCATCCGTGATCTTGCCCGGACGGTTGACACGATAGAGGTAGCCCACCTCTCCGCGCAGCCCGATCCGCTGGGTGGCCAGCAGGGCGCGGACATGGGCGGGCATGTCCTCGAACAGGCGGCCCTCGGGGAAGTCGAGGCCCTTGCCCTCGAAGAAGGAGCGCCGCATCACCCGCGGGTTGGCGTTGGGTTCCAGCCGCATCAGGCGGGGCTCCCGCGTCACGTTCACGCGGCGGAACTCGGCCCCCTGCATGATGCGGTCCCACAGCCAGGCGTCATAGAAGGGCCAGGCCTGCAGGCTCTCACCGTCCAGCACGGCGGAGCGGCAGAGCACGATGTCGCAGTCGCGTTCCTGGATGTCGGCGGCCATGCGCAGCAGCACCGCGATATCCGCGATGTCGTCGCTGTCGAGGAAAGCCAGGCAGCGCCCGGAGGCATGGGCCGCGCCGGTCATGCGCGCGGCCGACAGGCCCCGGTTCGCCTGGTCCAGCACCAGCGCCCGCATGGGGGCGGCGGTGACCCAGCCGCAGGCCAGTTCCAGCGCGCCGTCATCGCCGCCGTCATGCACGACGATCACCTCGACCCGCTGGGGCATGGCGGGCACCAGGCTGTCCAGCGCCACCCGCAGCCAGGGGCGCGTGCGGAAGGCCGGCACCACCACGGACAGCACAGGCTCCGGCCCCGCGCGGTTCCAGGATGCCGAGCGCGCGGCGATGCGGGCCCCGGCCTGGGTCGGCAAGGGGGCGAGCCCCAGGGAGGAAGCGGCGTCAAGCATGGTGATGGACCGTGGCCTTGAGGGCGGGAGCGGCCGCCGGCGGCGGGTTCGCGGCGGCGGCCGTAACGGCGGGACCGCCCAGTCGCCCGCGCAGGCCAAGCCCGGTCGAGGCGATCCAGTGCCGGAAGCCTGCCCAGTCGGGCTGCCGCCGCGCGAGGAAGTAGGCGCCGTAGCGCAGCACATCGATGCCCAGCATCGCCCAGCGGTGATGCAGCCGCGCAACATGGGCGCGGTTGCGGAACATCATGCCGCGCCGCAGCTCATCGGGCGGAACCGCGGCCAGCAGCAGCCCGCCCAGTACCGGCTTTGCCTCCTTCATGCCGGAGGGATGGCAGGCGGTGGCGCCGGTCAGCGTCTCGACCCGTCCGCCGCCGCGCATCACGCGCAGCATGAAATCCACCTCGTCGCCCCGGATGAACAGCCGGGTGTCGGGCATGCCGAAGCGGTGGAAGGTGGCGGCGGGCATCAGCGCGCCGTTGAACAGATGCACCTGGCCCTGGATGACGGGGCGGCGCTGGATATCCATCCGCGCCAGCAATCGCCGCCCGCCCAGGCGGAAGGGAAAGGCGCAGAGCGCCGCGTTCTCGGCATCCAGCACCAGGGGCGAGACGATGGCCGCACCGCCCTGGCGCTGCCGGTCGAGCAGCCATGCCAGGCAATCGGCCTCTCGCGGCCAGCCGTCATCGTCCCACAGCCAGAGCCATTCGGCCCCGCGCGCCAGCGCCATCAGCGACCCCAGCGCGAAGCCGCCGGCGCCCCCCAGATTGGCCTCCGAGCGCAGGTGCAGGACGGCGGCATCGATGCACAGCCGCGCCGTCAACGGGCAGTCGCCGTTGTCCACCACGATGACGTCAGAGGGCGGCAGGGACTGGTGCTCCAGCTGCAGCAGCAGGCGGCGGAGTTCCTGGGGGCGGTTCCGGGTCACGATCACCACGGCAACACGCGGCCGGGGCGACATGGGCTTGATCGCAGTCACCGGAAATACTCCGTGCGGTTGTGGGAGGGGGAAGGAAGAAGGGGAAGGCACGGGGCCTTCCCCTTCCGAATGCCTCAGCCGAACAGGTTGAGGTCGCCCAGCAGGCCGCCCAGCAGCCCGTCATTGCCCAGCAGGCCACCCAGCAGCCCGCCGTCACCCAGCAGGCCGTCCAGCGTGTCACCGCCCAGAAGCCCGCCCAGCAGGTCGGTCAGCGCGCCGTTGTCGCCGAGCAGGCCGCTCAGCAGGCCGCCGTCGCCGAGCAGGCCGCCCAACAGGCCGCCATCGCCCAGCAGCCCGTCCAGCAGGTCTCCGTTGCCGCCCAGCAGGCCGTCCAGCAGCCCGCCATTGCCGCCCAGCAGCCCGTCCAGCAGCCCGTTGTCGCCCAGCAGGCCGTTCAGCAGGTTGCCGACCAGGCCGTTGTCGCCCAGCAGGCCGCCCACCAGCCCGTCCGTGCCGAGCAGGCCGCCCAGCAGGTCACCCCCCAGCAGGCCGCCATCGCCGCCCAGCGTGCTGCCGAGCAGGCCGGTCAGCAGGCCGTTCTCGCCGAACACGCCGTCCAGCAGGCCGCCATCCAGCAGGTTGCCGCCCAGGATGCTGCCCAGCAGGCCGTCGCTGCCCGTCAGCCCCGCCAGCAGGTCGCTGCCCAGCAGCCCGCCCTCGCCCAGCAACCCGCTCAGCATGCCGCCGCCGCCGTTGAGCGCGGAGTTCAGGTCGAGCAGCCCGCCCGCCCCCAGCAGCCCGTCCAGCAGGCCATCGGTGCCGATCAGCCCGTCCAGCGCACCGCCGACCAGCCCGTCGGGGCCGACCAGCGTGTTCAGCAGCCCGGTCACCACATTGTCCGGCCCCAGCAACTGGCCGAGCAGCCCGTTGGAACCGAGCAGCGTGCCCAGCACCCCCGTCTCGCCGTTCAGCAGGCCGCTCAGCAGGCCCGTCACGCCGGCCATCGCATCGCCGAGGTTCACGAGGCCGCTTTCCCCCAGCAGCCCGTTCAGCAGCTCCGTCCCGCCCACCAGGCTCAGGATGGGCAGGGTGATCACCAGGTCATTGGTGCCGTCGCCGTTCAGGTCGGCGAAGACGCCCAGCCCCTGCAGGCTGACGCTGAGCTGGAGGGTGTTGTTCTCCTGGTCGGGGATGTTGAGGATCAGCGTGTCCTCGACCGGGTTGAAGTTGATGGTGTCGAGGAATTCCAGCGGCAGGCCGGGCACGACATCGACCACATAGGTGTCGTTGCCGGCACCGCCATCCAGGTAGTTGGCACCCGCGCCGCCATAGATGATGTCGTCGCCGTCACCACCGAACAGGGTGTCATCGCCGTCGCCGCCATAGATGACGTCGTTGCCTTCATCGCCGTAGATGGTGTCGTTGTCGGCCTCGCCATACAGCGTGTCGTCGCCGACATTGCCCGAGATCAGGTCCTCGCCGGCGCCGCCATGGATGATGTCGTTGTTGCCGTCACCCGTGACGCCCGCGCCGTCCCCGACCAGGATGTCGTTGCCGTCGTCGCCATAGAGCGTGTCGGCACCGGCGCCGCCCACCAGTCGGTCAGCGCCGTCATTGCCCGAGAGGATGTCGTCGCCGGCATCGCCATAGCCGTAGTCGTCGCCGCTGCCGCCCACGATGATGTCGTTGCCGTCATTGCCCGACAGCACGTCATTGCCGGCACCGCCCTCGACCCGGTCGTTGCCCGCGCCGCCGATCAGCATGTCGTTGCCGCCATCGCCATACAGCGTGTCGTCCCCGGCCATGCCCTCCAGCCGGTCATCGCCCTCATTGCCCGAGATGACGTCGTTGCCGGTGTCCCCCCAGACCTTGTCGTTGCCGGCACCGGCGGTGACGATGTCGTCGCCCTCATTGCCGGAGATCATGTCGTCGCCGGCGCCGCCCAGCAGCATGTCGTTGCCGAGGCCCCCCACCAGCGTGTCGTTGCCGTCATCGCCATAGAGCGTGTCGTTGCCCGCGCCGCCCTCCAGCCGGTCGTCGCCGCCATTGCCCGAGAGGACGTCGTTGCCCGCATCGCCATAGAGCAGGTCCGCGCCCGCGCCGCCGATCAGCGTGTCGTCGCCGTCATTGCCCGACAGCACGTCATTGCCGTCATCGCCCTGCACCAGGTCGTTGCCGGCGCCGCCCACCATGATGTCGTCGCCGCCATAGCCGAACAGCCGGTCCGCCATCGAGGAACCGATGATGGTGTCCGCCCCCGCCAGCAGCGCGGCATTGCCCACGGTGCCGAAGGAGGCGGCGGGCACCGTCAGCTGGTCCGCCATGAAGGCGACGCCGCCGCCCGCCGTCAGAATGCGGGCATCGACGATGGTGCCGCCCGTCAGCTTGCCGGTGCTGTCATAGGTGAAGCCCACGCCGCGCAACTCGGTCGTGAGGGTGGAACCGCCGGCCAGGGCGTAGGTGCCCATCGCGTAGCTCTCGCTGCGTGAGCCGGTGGAAAACAGGATGGCTTCCTGCCGCAGGATCTGATCCCGCTCGAGATCGAGTGCCGTACTGGCATCTGCATATACACGAGCCACAATGCGCCTCCGAAGGGATGTTCCCTTCGGGATACCACCGGGTCCGCTAATTCATGCGTCTGTATACTTATCGTGTTTTAGGCAGTTGCCGCCTTTCTTCATGCTATCGAAAAAGTTTCCTCGACATTTATCATGTTTCATCAACGACCCGCCGATCTTCATGTTTTGTCATGTATCAGTCGGTCCAGAACGGCCTGCGCCATGGCCTCCGTGCGCAGCACCGCCTCGCCGGGGGCCGCGATGTCGGCAGTGCGGGCGCCGCCGTCCAGGGCGGATTCGACCGCGCGTTCCAGCAGCGCCGCCTCGGCCGGCATGCCGGCCGAATGGCGCAGCAGAAGTGCCACGGACAGGATGGCGCCCAGCGGGTTGGCCACCCCCTGCCCCGCGATGTCAGGCGCGCTGCCGTGGATCGGCTCATACAGCGCGCGGCGGCGCCCGGCGGCGTCGGGCGCCGACAGCGCGGCCGAGGGCAGCATGCCGAGTGATCCGATGATGGCGCCCGCCGCATCGCTCAGCAGGTCTCCGAACAGATTGTCCGTCACGATCACGTCGAAGCCGCGCGGCGCGCGGGAGAGCTGGATGGCGCAATTGTCGGCCAGCAGGTGGCGCAGCTCCACATCCGCATACTCGGCCGCATGGATGCCGGTCACGACATCGCGCCACAGCGCACCCGCCTCCATCACATTGCCCTTGTCCACGCTGGTCACGTGGTTGCGGCGCGTGCGGGCAAGCTCGAAGGCGAAGCGCGCGGCGCGGGCGATCTCGGCTTCCGTATAGGAATGGGTGTTCACGCCGCGCCGGTCCGGGCTTTCGCCGGTCACGCCGCGCGGGGTGCCGAAATACATCCCCGCCGTCAGTTCGCGCACGAAGCACAGATCCACGCCCTCGATCACGCGGGGCTTGTAGGGGCTGGTCTCCAGCAGCGCGCGCGGCATGCGCACGGGCCGGATATTGGCGAACAGGTCGAGCGACTTGCGGATGCGCAGCAGCCCGCCCTTGCGGCGTTCCTCGGCGGGCACGGCCTTCTGGTCCAGCGTGCCCACGGCACCGAACAGGATGGCGTCGGCTTCCTCGATGCGGGCCCAGGTCTCGTCGGGCATCATGGTGCCGTGCTTCTGCCAGTTCACCAGGCCGAAATCGCGCTCGGTGATCTCGGCCTTCAGCCCGCGATGGTCGATGAACCAGCGCAGCACCCGCAGCGCCTCGCGCGTCACTTCGGGGCCCACGCCATCGCCGGGCAGAACCAGGATCCTGATCATCGGGAAAGTCCTTCGGAAGCCCAGGGCCGCGCCGCGCGGTCCTTCGCGCGCCAGGCCGCGATGGCCTCCGCGTGGCGCTTGGTGAGGGAGATGTCGTCGAGGCCTTCGAGCAGGGCCTCCCGCCGGCGCGCATCCACCTCGAAGGGGATCTCGGCGCCGGTGGGGGTGATGACCACGCGCCGCGCCAGATCGACGGTGGTGCGGGCGTTGCCGGGGCTGGCCTCGGTTTCCTCCGCGATCCGGCGGATCACCTCGATCGGCAGGCGCACCGGCAGCATGCCGTTCTGGAAGCAGTTGGAGAAGAAGATGTCGCCGAAGCTGGGCGCGATCACGCAGCGCACACCCATGCCCATCAGCGCCCACACCGCGCCTTCGCGCGATGACCCGCAGGCGAAGTTCTCGGCCGCCATCAGGATGCCAGAGCCCTTGTACTCCGGCCGGTTCAGCAGGAAGTCCGGGTTGTCGGAGCCATCGGCGTTGTAGCGCAGGCGCTCGAAGGCAAAGGGGCCGAGCCCGTCGCTGGTCGTGCCAAGCAGGCGCTGGATCGGGATGATGACGTCGGTGTCCACATTGGCGTGCAGATAGGGCACGGCGACATCGGTGATGGTGGTGAAGGGCTGCATGGTCATCAGAACCCCCTGACGTCGACGAATTGCCCGGCGATGGCCGCGGCCGCCGCCATGGCGGGGCTGGCCAGATGCGTGCGCGCCCCGGTGCCCTGGCGGCCCACGAAGTTGCGGTTGCTGGTGGAGACGCAGCGCGCGCCCGACGGCACGCTTTCCCCGTTCGCGGCCACGCACAGCGCGCAGCCGGGTTCACGCCATTCGAAGCCTGCTTCCAGGAAGCGTTCGTGCAGCCCCTCGGCCTCGGCGGCGTGCTTCACGGCCTCGCTGCCCGGCACCACCCACGCGGTGACGTGATCGGCCTTGCGCCGGCCCCGGATCACCTCCGCCGCCGCGCGCAGGTCGGACAGGCGCGAATTGGTGCAGCTGCCGATGAATACCCAATCCACCTTGGTGCCGATCAGCTTCTGTCCGGGCTGCAGGCCCATATAGTCCAGCGCCTTGGCATCGGCCGCATCCGGCACATGGCCGGTGATGGGCGCGGTCTGCGCGGGGCTGGTGCCCCAGGTGATCTGGGGCGCGATCTCCTCCATCGGGATCAGGTGGTCGGCATCGAACACCGCCCCGGGGTCGGAGGGCACATCGCGCCAATCGGCCAGCGCCGCTTCCCACAACGCGCCCTTGGGCGCGAAGTCCCGGCCCTTGATCCAGGCGAAGGTGGTCTCATCCGGTGCGACCATGCCGATCTTGGCGCCCATCTCGATCGACAGGTTGCACAG
Organism: Rhodovarius crocodyli; assembly: GCF_004005855.1. Classification (GTDB taxonomy): domain Bacteria; phylum Pseudomonadota; class Alphaproteobacteria; order Acetobacterales; family Acetobacteraceae; genus Rhodovarius; species Rhodovarius crocodyli. Next base: position 171,301 of record NZ_SACL01000002.1, on the reverse strand, counting down.
CGTCAGCCGTTCCTCGACCGAGAGCGCCCGCACCGCGCTGCCGGCATATTCGATGGCATAGCCGGTACCGGCCGCGGCGCCGAGGCGACCGATCGCGGCCAGGATCATATCCTTGGCGGTGACGCCCGCCGGGCGCTCGCCCTCGAAGCGGATCCGCATGGTGCGCGGCCGGCGCTGCGGCAGGGTCTGCGTCGCCAGCGCATGGGTCAGCTCGCTGGCGCCGATGCCGAAGGCCAGACACCCGAGCCCGCCATTGGTGCAGGTGTGGCTGTCGCCGCAGGCCAGGGTCAGGCCCGGCAGCACGATGCCCAGTTCCGGCGCCATGACATGCACGATGCCGTGGCCCTTCTGGCCGATGTCGAAGAAATGCGCGCCGGTCTGCCGCGTGGTGTCGCGGAGCGAATTCACCAGCAGCGCGCCGCCGGCGAAGGTCTCCCCATCGCGGCCGGGGCGGGAGGAGACGGCATGGTCCGGGGTCGCGAACACCTTCTCGGGCTCGGCGATGCCGTGGCCGGCCTCAACCACCTCCCGGATCGCGCGGCCGCCCGAGAGGTCGTGCAGCAGAACCCGGTCGAGATACAGCAGCGACCAGCCTTCCCCGAGATCAGCCACCACGCGGCTGTCCCAGATCTTGTCGAACATCGTGCGTGGCATTGGTGCCCTCGCCTTTCTTGGAACGGGGGCATTTTGCGCGGGGCGGGGCAGGAGGCCAAGGCCCCCTGTCCGGACAAGTTATCGCCGCCAGGCCGTCGCCAGCGCCGTGGCCCCCAGTGCCGACAGACCCAGCAGATAGCCGCAGATCGCCGGCACCAGCCCGAACTCTCCCGCCGCCAGCCCGCCCAGCATGGCCGGCACGCAGAAGGCCAGATAGCTGATGACATAGAAGGCCGAGAGCAGCCCGGCCCGGCCCTCGGCCCCGCCCAAGGGCATGACCCAGCCCATGACGCCCAGGAAGGACCCGCCGAAGCCCAGCCCCGCTATGGCGCTGCCCAGCGCGATGACGGGCATCGAGCCCAGCGCCACGCCGGCCAATACCACCAGCGGCCCTATCGAGAGGCAGAGGGCGCCGAGCCGCAGGATCTGGCCGGTATGCAGCCGCCGCGCCACCCGCGTGCCCAACAGCCCGAACAGCGTGAGCAGCGACACCGCCCCGGCACCGACCAGCGCCGAGGAACTGCCGGTGGCGGCCCGCAGCAGCGAAGGCATCAGCGACAGGTACAGCCCGCCCGTGGCCCAGACGGTCACGATGATGGGCGTGCCCAGCAGCAACGGCCGGCGCGCGGCCTCGGGGATGGCGATGCGCGGCAGCAGGGCGGCCAGTGGCGGGCGGCGGGGGTGGCGAACCGTCTCCGGCACCCGGGCCAGCAACAGCAGCAGCCCCAGGCAGGCCAGCAGCATCAGCACAAAGACCAGCCGTGTCGGGAAGGGCGCGAACTGCACCAGCACACCGGTCAGGACGATGCCGACCGTCAGGCCGAACAGCGGCGCCATGCTGTTCAGGCCCGGGCCGCGGCTGGGGCTGCTGTCCATCAGCGCGGCACCGAAGCTGCTGCCGGCGATGCCGGTGGAAATGCCCTGCACGATGCGCGCCGCCAGCAGCATGGGCACGCCGTCCGCCTCGATGAACAGCGTCAGGCTGAGGATCTGCAGCACCAGCGCCAGGGCGATCGCGGGCCTGCGGCCCAGATGGTCGCCCAGGCTGCCGAGCGTGAGCAGCGAGGCCAGCAGCGCCACCGCATAGATGCCGAACACCAGCGTGAGCGTCAGCGGCGAGAAGCCCCAGGCCTCCTGATACAGCCGGTAGATGGGCGTGGGGGCGGCGCCCAGCGCGAAGAAGGTGATCAGCCCCGCCGCGTGATAGGCGGTGGCGCTGGAGGACGAGAGGGGCATCGGACGGCCTAACGCAAAGGATTTGCGTTTATCTGGGTGCGCCGCACAAAACTTAAAGCAAAGAATTTGATTTTGTCGAGCGACATGCCATGTGAGGCCCATGGTCAGGAAAGAACAGCTACGGCCCGGGGGGCGCAGCGCGCGGGTGCAGGCCTCTGTGCATCAGGCGGTGCGCGCCCTGCTGGCCCGGCATGACCGGGCGGAGATCACCTTCCCGATGATCGCGACCGAGGCCGGGGTCACGCCCTCCACCCTCTATCGCCGCTGGGGAGAGCTGTCGGAACTGCTGGCGGATGTGGCGGTCGAGCGCCTGCGCCCCGACACGCCGCCCACCGACACGGGCACGCTGCGCGGCGACCTGGAGGCCTGGGCCGAGCAGATCGCCGATGAATATGCCTCCACCCCCGGCCAGGCGATGCTGCGCGACGTGCTGGCGGCCAATGCCTCCGGCGAGCAGGCCTTCCAGTGCTGCGTCTATCTGCGTGAGGCGCTGGACACGCTGACCCTGCGCGCCCAACTGCGCGGCGAATTCTCTCCTGGCACAGAATCGCTGATCGACGGGGTGATGGCCCCCATCATCTACCGCATCCTGTTCCTGGGCGCCCGGCCGGACGAGGCGCATGTGAAAGCCCTGGTTTCCAAGGCGCTTCACGGCTTGGCCTGAAGGCTGCCGCCCGCTACTGCTTCGCGCAGGAGGAAACCATGATCCATCTCGCCCGCCGCGCCCTGCTGGGCGCGCCGCTCGCGCTGCCGTCGCTGGCCCGCGCCCAGACCCCCGTGGCCCGCACCGCCCGCATCCTGGTGGGCTTTCCCGCCGGCGGCACGGTCGATGTGGTCGCCCGCATGCTGGCCGAGAAGCTGCGCGGCAGCTGGGCGCCGCAGGTGGTGGTGGAACAGCGCGTCGGCGCCGCCGGCCGCCTGGCGATCGAGGCGATGCAGCAGGCCGAGAATGACGGCACCACCCTGCTGATCACGCCCGCCAGCATGGTGACCATCTATCCGCACCTGTATGGGGACCGCCTGCGCTATGTGCCGGCGCGCGACCTGACGCCGATCTCACCCGTGGTGCTGTATCCCTTCGGCCTGGCGGTGGGCCCGGGTGCCGCGGGCGTGAACAGCGTGGCCGACCTCGTGACCTTCGCGAAGCAGCGCGGCGGGCTGCATTATGCCTCGCCGGCCGCGGGCTCCATGCCGCATTTCGCGGGGGTGGTGCTGGGCAAGGCGGCGGGCATCGAGGTCTCTCACGTGCCGTATCGCGGCGCCGCGCCCGCCATCGCGGACCTGCTGGGCGGGCAGATCCCGGCCTCCTTCAACGTGATCGGCGACCAGACGGAGCATGTGCGCGCCGGCCGCCTGCGCATGCTGGCCCACACCAACGCCACCCGCCTGCCGCGCCTGGCGGAGGTGCCGACCTTCATCGAGGCGGGCTTCCCGCAGCTGTCCTTCGACGAGTGGTTCGGCATCTTCCTGCCCGCCCGCGCGCCCGCCGCGCTGGTATCGGCGCTGAACGGGCTGCTCGGGCAGATCAGCCAGGACGCCGATCTGAAGCCGCGCCTTGAGGAGCGCGAGTTCCTGGCCGCCCATATGGGCGCCGATGCCTTCGCCAGCCGCATCGAGGCGGAAACCCGGACATGGGGCCCGATCGTGCGCGACAGCGGCTTCCGGCCGGAGGAGTAAGGCGCCGGGGCCAGGCCCCGGCGTGAGCCGCCTCAGCCCAGCTTGTCGGCCGTCCTGGTGGCGAAGTCGGCGGCGTCGTGCCGCTCATGCAGCTGGCCGGAGGGCTCGCCCCAGGCGCGGTTGACCATCTTGCCGCGCTTCACCGCCGGGCGGGCGGCGATCTCCGCCGTCCAGCGCCGGACATGCGTGTAGCTCTGCAGGTCCAGGAAGGTCGCGGCATCGCCGTAATACTCACCGAGCGCCATGCCCCCGAACCAGGGCCAGGCCGCGATGTCGGCGATGGTGTAGGCATCGCCCGCCAGAAAGCGGGTTTCCGCCAGGCGGCGGTCCAGCACGTCGAACAGGCGCTTGGTCTCCATCGCGTAGCGGTCGATGGCGTATTGGATGTGCATCGGCGCATAGGCATAGAAATGGCCGAAGCCGCCGCCCATGAAGGGCGCCGATCCCATCTGCCAGAACAGCCAGTTCAGGGTCTCGGCACGTCCGGCCGTATCGGCGGGCAGGAAGGCATTGCCGAACTTCTCGGCCAGATAGAGCAGGATGGAGCCGGATTCGAACACCCGGACCGGCGCGCCGCCGCCCTTCGGGGCGTGGTCCATCAGGGCCGGGATCTTGGAATTGGGGTTGGCCGCCACGAAGCCCGAGCCGAACTGGTTGCCGTCGATGCGCAGCAGCCAGGCATCGTATTCCGCCCCGGCATGCCCGGCTTCCAGCAGCTCCTCCAGCATGATGGAGGCCTTCATGCCGTTCGGCGTGGCCAGGGAATACAGCTGCAGCGGGTGCTTGCCGACCGGCAGCTCCTTGTCATGCGTGGCGCCCGCGATCGGGCGGTTGGTGCCGGCGAAGGCGCCGCCATTGCCCGGCTCCCAGCGCCAGACCTTCGCCGGCTCATAACCGGCCGGCAGGCTTTCAGCGGGGTTTCTCGATGCCATCGGATCACCTCATTCAGGTCGCGTGTGCGGAATGCTCGGGCAGCATCTGGGGGCGACCGGGGCGGTGATAAGGCTGGCGGCGGCATTTTTGCCGCGGGCCTCAGCGCCTGACCGCCCGCTCGCTCATCACGCAGGCCACCACCACCACCACGCCGCCCAGCACCAGCATCGCCTCGGGCGGCTTGGCAAACAGGAACCAGTCGAAGCCGATCGACAGCGGCAGCACGATGAATTCGAAGGGCGCCAGCCGCGCGGGGGTCGCGTGGCGGAACGCCGCGGCCAGCGCGACCGTGGCGGCCCCCGCCAGCACCCCGTTCACCGACAGCGCCAGCAGGTCCGTCACGGGCGGCATGGACAGTTCCAGCGCCACCACCGGCGTGGCCACCGCCAGCCCCAGCACGGCGGGCCACAGGATCAGCCGGGCGAAGCCGCCCTCGGTGCGCAGGCGGCGGTTGATCGTCACGACGATGGCATAGGTCAGCGTGCCGGCCAGCGCCGCGGCCACCCCCAGCAGGCTGGCGCCACCCGCCAGCTGCGGCCCCACCGCCAGCATCACGCCGCCGAAGGCCACCCCGCACCAGGCCCAGGCGGAAGCCGGCACGGGCTCCTTCAGCCACAGCCGGGTGATGGCCAGGATCATGAAGGGCGCGGTGAAGAAGATCATGTAGCCATGCGCCATCGGCAGCAGGCGGAAGGTGTGGAAGAACAGGATGCCCGACCCGAAGGCGCTGACCGCGCGCAGCAGGTGCAGCCAGGGGTGCCGCGTGGCCAGCGGACCGCCCGCCCCGGGCATGACGGCCCGCACGGCCAGGATCAGCCCCACCAGCACGGCATAGCGGAAGAACAGCGCATCCATGGCGCTGTAGCGGCCTGACAGCATTTTGCTGTTCGCATCGAGCATCCCGAACAGGAAGATGCCGAGCATCAGATAGATGGGTCCCCTCACGCCCCGCCCATAGCAGGTGATGGCGGTTGCAGGCTTCCCCAGCGGGCGCGTCTCTGGCATGCCCGGCGGCGATGACCCCCGCCCTTGCCTCCGCCCTCATGCCGCTGATGCGGCTGTTCGATGCCGAAACCGCCCATGGGCTCGCGCTGAAGGCGCTGGGCCTGGGCTTGGCCGGGGGCAGCGCCCCGGACCGGCACGCCGCGCTCGCGACCACCGTGATGGGGATGCGCTTCGCCAACCCCATCGGGCTGGCGGCGGGCTTCGACAAGGCCGCCACCGCCGTGGTGCCGCTGCTGAAGCTGGGCTTCGGCTTCGTGGAGGCCGGCACCGTCGCCCCGCAGCCGCAGCCGGGCAACCCGCGCCCGCGCATGTTCCGGCTGGAGGAAGACGCGGCCGTCATCAACCGCATGGGCTTCAACACCCAGGGGCTGGCGCCCTATCTGGCGAATGTGAAGGCCCTGCCGCGCCCGCTGCCCGGCATCTTCGGCGCCAATATCGGCGTGAACAAGGAAGGCGGCGACCCGGTGCGGGACTACCCGGCGCTGTATGCCCAGCTCGCCCCCTTCGCCGATTACGTGACCATCAACATCTCCTCCCCCAACACCCCGGGCCTGCGCGACCTGCAGGGCGAGGAGGCGCTGGCCCGCATCCTGGATGCGATGCCCGCCCGCACCGTGCCCTTCCTGGTGAAGCTGGCGCCCGATCTGGCGGATGAGGCCCTGCCCGGCATCCTGGACGTGTGCATCGCGCGCGGCGTGGCCGGCATCATCATCAGCAACACCACCATCGCCCGCCCCGCGACCCTGCGCTCGGCCCAGGCGAAGGAGGCGGGCGGCCTGTCGGGGCAGCCGCTGTTCGAGCGCAGCACCGAAGTGCTCCGCGCCGCCTATCGCCACGCCGCCGGCCGGCTGATCTTCATCGGCGTGGGCGGGATCGCGACCCCGGAACAGGCCTATGCCAAGATCCGCGCCGGCGCCTCGCTGGTGCAGCTTTACACGGGGTTCGCCTATGGCGGGCCGGCGCTGGTGCCGACGCTGCTGGACGGGCTCGCCCGCCTGCTGGCGCGCGACGGGCTGACCAGCATCGAACAGGCGGTGGGAGCCGATTCGTGAAGATCATCGAGAGCATCGCCGAGACCTTCGGCGACTATGACGGCTATGTGCTGGACCTGTGGGGCGTGGTGCATGACGGCCGCAAGCCGTACCCCGGCGTGCTGGAGGCCCTGGCCGCCATGAAGGCCGCCGGCAAGCGCGTGGTGTTCCTGACCAACGCCCCCCGCCGTTCCTGGTTCATCGACAACATGCTGGCCGGCATGGGCATCCCGCGCGACGTCTATGTCGGCACCATGTCCAGCGGCGAGGCCACCTGGCTGACGCTGAAGGCCCGGCAGGACCCGCGCTTCGTCGGCCGCGCCTTCCATATCGGCCCCGAGCGTGACCTCTCGGTGGTGGAGGACGGCGCCGCCGAGCTGGTGCCGAGCCCCGAGGTGGCCGACTTCCTGCTCAACACCGGCCCCGACCCCGACCACGGCAGCAAATCGGCCGAGCCCTACCGCCCGGTGCTGAAGCGCTGCTTCGACGCGCGCCTGCCCATGGTCTGCGTGAACCCTGACCGCCATGTGATGGTCCAGGGCGAGAAGCTGATCTGCGCGGGCTCGCTGGCGGATGTGTACCGCGAATTCGGCGGCGAGGTGCTGGAGATCGGCAAGCCCGACGTCAGCGTCTACGGCCCCACCCTGGCGCTGCTGGACGGCATTCCGAAGCATCGCATCGTGGCCGTGGGCGACACCCCCCACACGGACCTGATGGGCGCCGAGGCCGCGGGTATCGACGGCCTGTGGGCCATGACCGGACTGTTCGCCAACGCCCATGGCCAGGATGCCTCGGCCGAGACGGTGGCCCGCCTGGCCGCGGCCGAGCATGTCAGCCCCAAGGCCGCGCTGCGCGGGCTTGGGGTCGGGATGGGGCAGTAGGGCGCACTGGGGGCTTCGCCCCCGAACCCCCAGCCAGGGGCGCTGCCCCCGGCACCCCCGCCAGGAGCCTGGGGCCCCTGGACCCCCATCAATATCTGAAAGTTTGGGGAAGGGACAAAGGGGGGCAGAGCCCTTGGCGGGGCTCAGGGGCGGAGCCCCTGCTCCCCCACCTTCCCCAACCCCGCCCAGGCGCTCGCCACCGCGCCTTCCTGCCACCCGGGCAGGGCGCTGAGCCAATCTCCCGCCAGGATCAGCCGGCCTTCGGGCGCGGTCAGCCGCGGCAGCGCGGCCTCACGCGCGCCGGGTGGCCATTCGGCCCAGGCGGCGCGTGCCCAGGGCATGCGGTTCCAGGCGACGGAGACCGGGGCGCGCGCCAGATCAGGCAGTTCGGGGTGGATCGTGGCCAGCTCGCCCAGGGCCAGGTCGGCACGCTGCTCGGGCGGCAGGGCCGCGAAGCGCAGCACCTTCTCCTCCTCCCAGATATAGGCGCCGACCATGACGCCGCGCACGGCATGGAAGCCGTGGGAGGGATACCAGGCCTGGGTCACGGTCTTGCCCGGCAGCCAGGAAATCCCGCCATACAGCCCCTGCCATTCCCAGAAGCGCGGGGCCTCGATGGCCAGCTTGGCCGATGGCGCCTGCGGAACGGCCGCCAGCGCATCCCGCCGCTCGGGTGACAGCCCCGGCAGCGCCGCCAGGATGGGCGCCGGCAGGGTGGCGATGACGATATCACCCTGTTCGGTTCGGCCATCGGCCAGGCGCACGATGCCCTGGGCCGGGTCGATGCCGGTGACGGGTGTGGTCAGCCGCACCGCGAAGGGCGGCAGGGCGGCGGCCAGGGCGGCCGCGATGCGGTCCATTCCGCCCACGGGCGCCAGCATGGTGGCGGCGTAGTTCACGCCCTCCGCGAAGTCGGCGCTGGCCCATAGCGACGGGTCCGACAGCGCGGCCAGCGACAAGGGTTCACGCCGGCGGCCCTCGGTCATGCCAGGTGTCTCGGCCCAGCCGGCGCGGGAAGTGCCGCGATACCGCCCCTGCCGGTCCAGCGCGCCGAAATTGCGCAGCATGGCGCGCAGGCGCTCGCGCTCGGCGTCCGTCACGGGGGCGTCCAGCAGGCCCGCGCCGAGCGCCTTGGTCGCCAGCTCCGCCACCACCCCGCGCAGGTCGGCCTTCACCTGGCCCAGCGCATGGTCCTGGATGCGGGCGGCGCGGTTCTCATTGACCAGCACCTCCAGCCGCACGCCCAGTTCCCGGCAATAGCCCAGGATACCCTGGTGATGATGCGGGATGCGCGCGGGCCCCGCGTTGAAATACAGGCCGCTGTCGCGGGTGAAGGCCACGGTCTGGGCGGGGCCGCCATCCTCGCGCACCACGTCGCCCGCGCGCAGCGTCAGCGAGCGCCCGCCCAGGCGCGGCGAGGCCTCCAGCACCAGCACCTCGGCACCCGCGCGGTGCAGTTCCAGCGCGCTGACAAGCCCCGCGATGCCCGCGCCCAGCACCAGGGCACGCTTGCCGTCCAGCCGGGGCAGCGCCGGGCGCGGCGGCATGGCGGCGGCCGGCGACAGCGCGCCGAGCACCGCCAGCGCCGCACCGGTGCCCGCCGCGGCCGCGACGCCCTGCAGCAGCGCCCTGCGGTTCACTTCAGATGTTCGATCACGGCATCCGTCACCGCCTTGGTGCCGGCGGGGCCGCCGATGTCCGGGGTGCGCAGCCCGGCGCCGAAGGCCTTGTCGACCGCCGCGCGGATCTCGGCCGCCGCATCCCGGCAGGCCTGGCCGCCGTCCCGCGTCACGGCCAGCCAGTCCAGCATCATGGCCCCCGAGAGGATCATGGCGGTGGGGTTGGCGATGCCCTTGCCCGCGATGTCGGGCGCCGTGCCGTGGCTCGGCTGGAACACCGCATGGGCGTCACCGATATCGGCGCTGGGCGCGAAGCCCATGCCGCCGATCAGCCCCGCGCCCAGATCGGACAGGATGTCGCCGAACATGTTCTCGGTCGGCAGCACGTCGAAATCCCAGGGGCGTCGCACGAAATCCAGCGCCATCGCATCGACGTAGTGGCTGCCGAAGGCGATGTCGCGGTTCTCGATCGCCACTTCCTCGAAGATCGAGCGCATATAGGCGAAGGCGCGGAACACATTGGCCTTGTCCACCAGCGTGACGCCGCCGCCGGGCTTCTTGCGCTGCCGGGCGAGTTCGAAGGAGAAGCGCGCCAGCCGTTCCGTCGTGGGCCGCGTGATGCGCAGGATCTCCTCGGCGAAGCCGCCCGTCACCACCCCCTTGTCGCGGGAATAGAACAGCCCCTCCGTGCTTTCGCGGATGATGACCAGGTCGATCTCCGCCGCGCGCGGGTTGGCCAGCACGGTGGCCAGCCCCGGAATGGCGCGGATCGGCCGCACCCCCGCATACAGCCCCAGCCGGAACCGCAGGTCGAGCTGCGGCGCGATCTCCGTGCCGTCCGCCATGCGGATGCCGGGCCAGCCCATGGCGCCGAGCAGGATGGCATCGGCCTGGGCGGCGCGCTCAAACACCTCCTCGCTCATGGCCTCGCCGGTTTCCTGATAGGCGAAGGCGCCTGCCTTCAGCGTCGTGAAGCGCATGCCGATGCCGTGGCGCTCCGTCACGTGGCGCAGAACGGCGAGCGTCGCGTCCGTCACTTCCACGCCGATGCCATCCCCGGGCAGCACCGCGATGTCGAGCCGGTTCATGTGATCCCCCATTTGCGTTTCCGGCTGGGGAGCCTGCCCATGACGGGTGGTGCTGGCAAGTTTGGTGGGGCAATCTGGGCGCAACGAACACTGGAGGAAGCCATGCTCATCACCCGCCGGGCGGCGCTGTGCGCGCCTGCCCTGATCGCAGCGCCAGCGCTGGCACAGGAGGATTTCCCGAACCGCCCCGTGCGGATGCTGGTGCCCTTCCCGCCCGGCCAGGCGGCGGATGTGTTCGCGCGCGTGGTGGCTGATCAACTTTCGGCGCGCTGGCCGCAGCGCGTGGTGGTGGAGAATCGCGCGGGCGGGGCCGGCGCGGTGGGCATGGAGGCCGTGGCCCGGGCGCCCGCCGACGGCTACACGCTGGGCATCGGCACCTCCGGCACCATCGGCATCAACCCTTCCGTCGTGCCGCGCCTGCCCTATGACGCGCAGCGCGACTTCGCGGCGGTGACCAACATCTTCATGACGCCGCTGTGCATCATCGTGCACCCCGGCTTCCAGGTGCGCGACATCGAGGGGCTGGTGCCGTTCCTGAAGGCGAACGAGAACTTCCCCTTCGCCTCCGCGGGGCCGGCCACCAGCCAGCACATGACGGCCGAGATGTTCGCCCACCGCGCCGGGGTGAAGATGGCGCATGTGCCCTATCGCGGATCGGGGCCGGCGATCGCGGACCTGATCGCGGGCAACGTCCAGCTGATGTTCGACAGCACCGCCAGCGCCCTGCCCCATGTGCGCGACGGCCGCGCCCGGGTCCTGGCCGTGACGACGGCGCGCCGCATCGAGGCGATGCCCGATGTCCGCACCCTGGCCGAGACCATCCTGCCCGGCTTCGACGGCGCGGGCTGGTCCGGCATCGTGGTTCCGGCCGGCACGCCGCCCGCGATCATCCAGAAGGTGAACCGCGACGTTGTGGCCATCCTGCGCGACCCGGCCGTGGCGGGGCGCATCAACGCCATGGGCGCCGTGCCGGACCCGACGACGGCGGAAGGCTTCGCGGACTTCATCCGCAACGAGATCGCGAAGTGGGGCGAGGTCGCCCGGTTGGCGAATGTGCGGTTGGAGGGGTGAGAAGCCTGGGGCGCTGCCCCAGACCCCGGCAAGGGGCGCCGCCCCTTGCATCCCCGCCAGGACCGTAGCGGCCCTGGGCCCCGGGGATACTGGCACACAATCTCTATATGATTGATTTTTATGATAAAATTTTCACTCCCCTTTCCAGGAGAGGCACCAAACTCATATCAGGTGCAGGAGATATTATCTCCTGCCGGGGGTCCAGGGGGCAGCGCCCCCTGGCTTGCATCCTCACCCGAGGCGCGGATCCAGCCATGGCGCCGCATGCACCTGCCACGGCTCGCCGCCTTCCTCCAGCACCAGCCCTAATCCGGGCGCATCCGGCACCGCCGCCTCACCCTGCCCGAAGCGCAGGGACGCCCCCCGGCACAGGGTGAAGAAGCGCTCCGTCTCACCGAACTGCACTTCCAGCGGCAGCAGGTTGGGCAGGGTGGCGCAGGCGTGCAGGGAATGCGCGTGGCAGACCGGGCCCGTGGGATTGTGGGGCGCGATCTCCACCCCGGCCGTCAGGGCCAGGGCGGCGATGCGGCGCATTTCCTCATGCCCGCCGCAATGCTTCATGTCGGGCATCAGCACGTCATAGCAGCCGGTCTCGATCAGGGGCCGATAGGCGGCCAGTCCCGAGAGCGTCTCGGCGCCGGCCAGCCGCATGCCGCGCTCATTGGCCATGCCGCGCAGGCGGCGGATCTCGGCGTGGTTGGCCTCGGCCACCGGGCATTCCAGCCAGAACAGGCCGAGCGGCGCCACGTCACGGATCAACCCTGCCGCGCCGCCGGGCGAGAAGCGCCAATGCGCATCCACCATCACGTCGATATCGGGACCGACCTCCTGACGCACGGCGGCGATGCGGGCCAGCCCTTGGGCATAGCCGGCGCGCCAGGCGGGGTCGGCCGCGTCCTCCCACACGATCGGGTCGAAGGGCGCGAGCTTCACGGCGCGGAACCCGGCATCGAGCGCCCGGCGCGCGGCGGCGGCGAAGCCCTCGGGCGTGCGCGGGTTGGTGCCGCGGTTGATGTTGGCATAGAGCGGGATCGCCTCTCTCAGAGCCCCGCCCAGCAGCGCATGGATGGGCTGGCCCAGCGCCTGGCCCGCGATGTCCCACAATGCCTGCTCGATGGCGGAGAGCAGGGTCTGCGCCACCAGACCGCCCGGCGCATGCGGCAGCAGCCGCGCGAGCCTGTTGCGCGCCAGCGCGGGCCGGCCGACCAGCGCGGGCGCGATGCGCCGGGCCTCGGCCTCCAGCAGCCCCTCCTGATTGGCCAGCGTGCATTCGCCGAGGCCCGTCAGCCCCGCATCCGTGCGCAGCAGCACGAAGCACCAGTTGGTCTTGGGCGTGACCGCGACGCCATGGAACTCCAGCGCGGTGATGGTCGGGCTCATTCAGGGCGGATCCCGGCCTGATCGGCCAGCCGGCGCCATTTGGCCACATCGGCCCGGACGCGCTCGGTCAGCGTCGCGGGGTCACTGACCACCAGCGTGCCGCCGATGGCGGCGATGCGGCTGCGCACCTCGGGCAGGGTCGCGATGCGGCGAAGCTCCGGCAACAGGCGCTGGCCGATGGCGGGCGACAGGCCGGGCGGGCCGAACAGCCCGTTCCAGGCCAGGGTCTCATAGCCCTCCAGCCCGCTTTCATGCAGCGTCGGCACATCGGGCGTGCCGGGCCAGCGCTCGCGGGAGGTGACGGCCAGCAGGCGCAGGTCTCCACGCGCGATCAGCGGCTGGATGTTGACCAGGTTGGCGATGAGGATGGGCGTGTCACCGGCCTGGGCCGCCTGGGCCATGGCGGCCGCGCCGCGATAGGGCACATGGGTCAGGTCGAGCCCCGTCATGGCCTTGAACAGCTCCATCGAGAAATGCGCCGAGGAGCCGGGCCCGGCCGAGGCGTAGTTCACGCTGCCTGCCGGGCGCGCACGCAGCAGCCGCAGCAGTTCCGGCACGTCGCGCGCCGGCAATTCCTTCGGGTTCACCGCCAGCGCATTGGGCCCCGTGACCAGCAGGGAGATGGGCGTGAAATCGGCCGTCAGGTCATAGGGCAGGTCACGGTACAGCGCGCCGTTGATGCCGTTGGACCCCGCATTCCCCAGCAGCAGCGTCGCGCCGTCCGGCGCGGAGCGATAGACGTGCTCGACCCCGATCCGCCCGCCGCCGCCGGCCCGGTTGTCCACCGGGAAACCCAGGTTGAACACACGTTCAAGCTGCATGGCGAAGACACGCGCGGTGGTGTCATTGCCGCCGCCCGCACCGTCCGGCACCACGATGCGCACGGGCCGTTCAGGCCAGGCGGGCTGCGCCAGCGCGGGTGTGGCCAGCAGGGTGGACAGCAGGATGCGGCGTTGCATGGACATCTCCCGTATTTCGTTGACCGGGAGAGTAATGCCTGCGCGATTACTTGCCAGTGGGTCGCGCGGCGGGAAACGGCGCATAGGTGATGGGCGGGCCCGGCGCCACCGGCAGCGGGTCCGGCCGGCAATCGGGCCGAAGCGGCCCGCAATCCCAGCGATGCGCAGAGGGGCGGCCCGTCAGGGTGCCGCCCGTCTCATACCGGCATTGGCACAGCCGGCCGGCCATGCAGGCAAGCTGTCCTTCCCGCGCCGGGCCGCAGGCGGGCTGGGCCTGTGCCGGCACCGCAGCAAGTAGAAGCAAGAACAGCCACATGGCCCAAGCCTGCGGCCGCGCGGTTAACCGCGCATGAAAAAGGGCCCTGGCCTTGCGGCCAGAGCCCCTGCTTTTCAGCCTGGAATGCGGCTCAGCGCATCGTCACGGCCTGACGGCCGCGGTTGCCGTCACGCACGTCCAGCTCCAGCTTCTCGCCCTGCTGCACGTCGGCGCGGCCGGCGCGCTGCAGCACGGAGGAATGCAGGAACACGTCCTGGCCACCGTCTTCCGGGGTCACGAAGCCGAAACCGCGGACGTGGTCGAACCACTTCACGGTGCCGCTGACCGAGTAGGTCGGGCCGCTGTCCATGTCACGACGCGGCGGACGGTCACCGCCGAAGTCGCGGCGCGGCGGACGATCGCCGAAGCCACCACCACCGCCGCCGTAGCCGCCCGGGGCGCCGAAGTCACGACGGGGGGGACGATCACCGAAGCCGCCCGGGGCGCCGAAATCACGGCGGGGCGGACGGTCGCCGAAGCCACCGCCACCGAAGTCGCGGCGGGGGGGACGGTCACCGAAATCACGGCGAGGGGGACGGTCACCGAAACCGCCGCGGCCTTCCGGCAGGCCGGGGCCGCGCTTCACCTCGACGATGCGGGTGACGAGGCGGCGACCCATGCGGTCGGAGCCGATCTCGCACACCAGCGTGTCATCCGTCACGGGCGGGGGGTCGATGCCTGCATCGGCCAGGGCCGAGGCATGGAAGAAGACGTCCTGTCCATCGGGACCGAGCACGAAGCCGAAGCCTTTGCGCCCGTTGTACCACTTCACCTTGGCTTCGAGCGCCTCGCCCTGGGGCATATTGTCAGACACGTTGATGATCTACCTGAAATCAGTCATGCGCGAGGGGCACGATGCCACACGCAACGCGAAGTATGGCACCGGCTTTGTCCGATTGCGAGTAATTTTCTCAATCGAACCGGCGAGGACTGAAAGCCGCGGCCCCCGGCGGGTTTTCGCCCAAAAGAAAGGCAGCCGCGAGTGCCGCGCTGGCCGGTCCGCCGGCCAGCCCGACATGCCCGTGGCCGGCATTCAGGATGACGTCCGCGCAGCCCTTGGCCGGCCCGATGCAGGGCAGACCGTCGGGCATGGAGGGGCGGTGGCCGAGCCAGACCTTCACACGTTCCGCGGGCATGTCGGCCGGCAGGCCCGGCAGCATGCGCAGCAGATGGTCGCGCAGGATTTCCGCGCGCTTCCAGTTGGGTTCCGCGTCCACGCCCGCGATCTCGACCTGGCCCGCGCAGCGCAGCCCGTTCTTCGTGCGGATCACGCTCATCTTGCCGTCGAAGGGCATCATGGGCGTGCGGGGCTCCACCTCGGGGGTTGAGATTTCCGCATGGTACCCGCGCTCGCTCTCGATGCGCAGGGTCTCTCCGGCGGCCGTCGCCAGGGCCTTGCTGCGGGCGCCGGCCGCGATGATGGCCTTGTCGGCCGCGATCTCGCCCTGGGTGGTCAGCACGGCCTTCAGCCGCCCGCCCTCGATGCGGAAGCCCGTGGCCCCCGCCTGCACGAAGCGCGCGCCCAGTGCCTGGGCATGCGCCACCACCGCCGCGACATAGGCGCCGGGGTCGGAGCAGCTGGCCCCTTCCTCGGTCAGGATGCCGAAGGTGTAGCGGCGGGCGAGCTCCGGCTCCCGCTGGCGCAGCTCATCCTCGCCCAGCTCCCGCCAGGTGCAGCCCACCTCGCCGCGCAGCTTCCAGGCCAGGCCCTCGCTCTGGAACTGGGCGCGGTCGGCGTAGACATACATCAGCCCCTTGCGCTCGATCAGGTGCTCCACCCCGGCCTCGCGCGCCAGGGCCAGGTGTCGGGCCGGGCCGTCCTGCAGCAGGCCGCGCAGGGCGCGGGCGGTGCCGCGCACCTTGTCCTCGGTCCAGCCGGCCCACAGATAGCGCGCGAGCCAGGGCATGACCTTGGGGAAATACGACCAGCGGATGGCCAGCGGCCCCAACGGGTCCATCAGGAATTTCGGCACCTTCTTCCACAGCCCCGGCAGGGCGGGCGGAATGACCGAGAGCGGGTTCAGCCAGCAGCCGTTGCCATAGCTGGCCGCCTGCTCGCCCCCCGGGGTGCCGGGGTCGAGGATCGTGACCTGGAAGCCGCGCTTCAGCGCCTCGATGGCGGTGGCCGCACCGACGATGCCGGCGCCGATGATGACGACGTGGCTCATTTGCGCTGCGTCGCCACATCGGCCTCGGCCAGGATGGACACATGGGCCGAGACCACGCGCCAGCCCTCCGGCATGCGCGCCATGATCTTGGTCTCGCGGCCGATCAGGCCGGTCTCCACGCGCTCATAGACCAGGTGGGTCGCGGCGAAATCATCGCCGAAGGTCACGATATGGACGTTCTTCTGGATGCGCTTGGCATAGCGCGCGATCGAGGCGCGGAACGCCTTGATCGCCTCATGCCCGTACAGGATCTCCGTGATGCCGAAGCGCACGGTGCGCGGATCGGCCCAGAAGATGCTGTCCAGCACCTCGGTCTTGTTGTTCATGAGCGCGTCCTCGTAGCGATCGAAGACGGCGCGGACCTCGGCCTGGATGGCGGGATTGTCGAGCTGCATGACGCCAGCGTAACCGGTTACGCCGGCGTTTGGGGAGGGGGCTTCAGCCCTCCATCTGCTGCCTGACCAGCCCCAGCGCCGCATCGACCGTGGCGGCGCGCACGGCCTCCCGGTCCCCAGGGAACACCTGGCGCAGATGGATGGTCGCCCTGCCCTTCCGCGCCGCGGCCATGTGCACCAGCCCCACGGGCTTGCCCGGGCCGCCGCCGCCCGGCCCCGCGATGCCCGTGCAGGCCACCGCGATATCGGCCCCGCTCTCCCGCAGGGCGCCCTCGGCCATGGCGCGCGCCACGGGCTCCGACACCGCGCCGAACTCCTTCAGCATCGCGGCCGGCACGCCCAGCACCTTCTGCTTCATGCCGTTGGAATAGGTGATGAAGCCGCCCAGCACCGTGGCGGAACTGCCGGCGATCGCGGTCAGCGCGCCGCCGATCAGCCCGCCCGTGCAGCTCTCGGCGGTCGCAAGCGTCAGGTCGCGTTCCTGCATCTGGGCCAGCAGGGCGGCGGTCTCGGTCAGGGTGTTCGGGTTCAGCATGCCCAGAGGCTACAGCGAAACCCCGGCCCATTGCACACCCAGCAGGATCACCCCCGCGAAGATGCCGGCCACGATGTCGTCAGCCATCACCCCCACCGGCCCATGCACCCGGTCCGCCCAGCCCACCGGCCCGGGCTTCGTGATGTCGAACAGCCGGAACAGGGCAAAGGCCAGCAGCACCCCGAGCCAGGAAAACTCCGGCAACGCCGCCAGCGCCAAGGCCTGCCCCGCCCCCTCGTCGATCACCACCCAGCCCGGATCCTGCTTTGCCTCCGGCAGCCGCCGCAACGCCGACAGCCCCGCCATCAGCAACACCAGCGCCAACAGCGCACAGAACGCCGGCCCCAACAGCACCGCCGGCAACACCAGCGCACTGCCCCAAGTCCCCGGCGCCGGCCGGATGAAGCCGACCCCGCCCATGGAGGCGATCCACTTCATGGGGTGCACACCGGGGGCCTTGCCCCCATGCAGCGGAGCGTCCCCATCAGCGCAGGTACTGCGTCATCGGGTGCGGCATCGCCTGGCCGGCCAGGGCGCGGTAGACGACGACGTTTTCCAGGACGCGCTGCACGTAGTTGCGGGTTTCCCCGAAGGGGATCAGTTCCAGCCATTCCAGCATGGAGATACCGTTGCCGCGCGGGTCGCCGAAGGTCTGCAGCCATTCGTCGACGCGGGCGGGGCCGGCGTTGTAGGCGGCGATGGCCAGGGGCCAGTGGCCGCCGAAGCGGTCGATCATCTGCCCGATATAGGCGGAACCCAGGCGCATGTTGTGCTCGGGGCGCGCCTGCAGCCAGGCCAGCTGGTGCGGCGTGTTGATGCGGCGGGCCACCTGGGCGGCGGTGGTGGGCAGCAGCTGCATCAGGCCGCGGGCGTTGGCGCCGCTGACGGCCTCGGGGTCGAAGTTGCTTTCCTGGCGGGTAATGCCCTGCACCAGGGCCGGGTCCACCGAAAGGTTCTGCACCGGGAAGGGGCTGGGCCAGCCCTCAGGCAGCAGCATGGCGCCCGAGGCACCGGCGCGGCGCGCCACCCAGACCGGGTTTTCCGGGCGGCCTGTGCGCGCCGCGAGCTGGATGGTCGCCGTGCGCTCCCAGGGCTGGGTCGCGCTTTCCACCAGGCTCAGCAGGAAGGCGCGCGCCCTGCGGCCTTCGCCCATTTCCGCCAGTTGCAGCACCACGCGGGACAGCTCACGGGAATTGAAGCTGTTGGTCTGCGCGGCGGTGGGCGCGGGCGGATGGACGGCGCGGATACGGTCGTTCAACCGCTGCGGCTGCTCACCCAGCGCGACGGAGGCAAGTTGCCCATAGAAGGCCACGGGGAAGCCGGCGGCCTGGTTCAAGGCGGCGCGCGCCTCGGCCTGCTGGCCGGCGCGCAGCAGCGCCAGGCCGCGCCAATACTGGCTGCGCGCCTGGGTGATGGCGCTCTGGCTGCCGTCGGAGACATGGGCGAAGTGCTCGGCCGCCTCGCGGGGGGCGTTCATCCGCATCATCAGGATGTAGCCGGCCAGGAACTCGGCCTCCTGCCGGGCCTCGCTGGGGCCGGGCTGGCCGTGCTGGGACACCAGCTCATAGGCCGTGCGGTCGTCGTTCAGGCGCAGCGCGCGGCGGGCCTGCAACTGGCGCTCGTTCCACACGGCGCGCGCCGCCTCTGGCGTCAGGTTCTGCTGGCTGGCGGCACCGGCGGCGAAGGCCTGGGCCGCCTGGCTGTCCTGGCCGCGCGTGCGCAGGGCGCGGGCGCGTTCCAGCGTGGCACCGGCGCTGCTGGCCGCCAGCGCCGCGCCGTTGTTGGGGTCCCCGCCCTGCGCATAGGAAATCCAGAGCTGGGCCAGCTGCTGCCGGGCCGGGTCCAGATAGGTCACGACGCGGCCGGCCGAGGTGAAGTCCCGCGCGAAGGCCAGGCGCTGGAACCGCGCCCAGTGCAGGTCCGTGTTCAGCGCGGACGCATAGTTCTGCAGGAAGGTCGGTTCGTTGACGGCATCGCCCGGGGTCTCCGCCCAGCCCCGGCGCGCGGCGTCCTGAGCCTCGCGGCCGCGGCCGGCGCGCGCCAGGGCGTCGGCATAGCGCATGGCGGCCGACAGGCCACGGGGCGGGCGGGTGGCGAACCAGCGCAGGGCCACGCCGTCATCGGGGCTGGTGTCCAGCAGGGATTCCATGTTGCGCGCCAGCGCGTCCTGCAGGGGCCAGTCGGGCGCGCTCTCGGCGAAGGCCAGGATCTCGGGCGCGGTGGCCGGCGCGTTGCGCGCGGTCAGCCGCATCCACAGCAGCACCTTCTGGATCAACGGATCGGCGCGGTCGGCATTCGCCTGGGCTTCCGCCCATCGGTTCTGGCTGGCCGCGACCAGGGCCAGCCGGCCGGCCTCTCGCGGGGTCTGGGCATAGGCCTCCCCCATCGGCGGAAGGGCGGCCGAGAGGGCCGTCAACAGGGGAAGGCTCAACAGCAATGCGCGCATGGCACCTATCTAGCCTCTCATGCACGCTTGTTGGAGGGCTTGCCCGGGTCTATCTCACTCGTTCTTCTCGGGAGAAAGTCACGACGATGTCGCTCAGCCGCTTCCAGGGGTCCATGACGGCCCTCATCACGCCCATGACGGCCGATGGCGCGCTGGACGAGAAAGCCTTCGTGGATTTCGTCGAGTGGCAGATCGCCGAGGGCACCGAATGCCTGGTGCCCGTGGGCACGACGGGCGAAAGCCCGACGCTTTCCCATGACGAGCACAAGCGCATGGTGGAGCTGGCGGTGCAGACCGCGCGCGGCCGCGTGCCCGTGATGGCTGGCGCCGGCAGCAACAGCACCGCCGAAGCCATCGATTTCGGCCTGCATGCGAAGTCGGTGGGCGCTGACGCCCTGCTGGTCGTGGCCCCCTATTACAACAAGCCGACCCAGGAAGGCCTGTACCTGCACTTCCTGGCCATCGCCGATGCGGTGGACCTGCCGATGTTCCTGTACAATGTCCCCGGCCGGTCGGTCGTGGACATCATGCCGGAAACGATGGGCCGGCTGGCGAAGCACCGGAACGTGGTGGGTGTGAAGGACGCGACGGCGAACCTGACGCGCCCCTACCACCAGCGCCGGGCCTGCGGCGAGGACTTCATCCAGATCTCGGGTGAGGACCACACCATCATCTCGCACCTGGCCGCCGGCGGGCATGGCTGCATTTCCGTCACCGCCAACATCGCGCCGCGCCTGTGCGCGGAGATGCATCGCGCGTGGCGCGGCGGCCAGCTGGCCGAGGCGATGCGCATCCAGGAACGCCTGATCCCGGTGCATGACGCGATGTTCGCCGAGACCTCGCCCGGCCCCGTGAAATACGCCGCGAGCCTGCTGGGCCGCGGCACCGATCATTGCCGCCTGCCGCTCTCCCCTGTCAGCGCCGCCGTCAAGGAACAAGTGCGCGCGGCCATGGTGGGCGCCGGCCTGCTGAACTGAGGACGCCTTGGCGAGAAAGAAGAAAGTATCCGGCCTCATCAGCCACGGCGTCGCCGCCCAGAACCGCAAGGCGCGCTTCGACTACAAGATCGGCGAGGAGTTCGAGGCCGGCATCCAGCTCGTGGGGCCGGAGGTGAAATCCCTGCGCTCCGGGCGCGCCGCCCTGGCCGATGCCTGGGCCGGCGAGCGCGACGGGGAGATGTGGCTGTTCAACTGCTACATCCCCGAATGGCAGGCCGGCAGCTTCATGGCGAAGTTCGAGCCCAGGCGCCCGCGCAAGCTGCTGCTGCACAAGAAGCAGGTGGAGAGCCTGGCCGGCGCCACGACGCGTGAAGGTGCGACGGTGGTGCCGCTCGACATCCACTTCAACGACCGTGGCCTGGCCAAGGTGCTGCTCGGCATGGCCGAGGGCAAGAAGCAGCACGACAAGCGCCAGGCGATCGCGGAGCGGGACTGGCAGCGCGACAAGGCGCGGCTGATGCGCAACAAGGGCGGCGAGTGATCCGCCGCCTCGCGCTGCTCGGCCTTCTGGTCGCGGCAATGGCGCGGGGCGGGGCGGCGCACGCGGCAACCGAGAGCGCCCTGCGCTTTCCCGTCCCCGGTGTGGCGGGGCCCGATATCGTCACCCGGCTGTGCATGCCCGATGGCGGGGCGACCACGGGGCTGGTCCTCATCAACCACGGCACCGCGGGGCCGGCCTTCCGCGCAGCGCTGGAACCCGCCGGCTGTGCCGAGGAAGCCGTCCGCTACTTCCTCGATCGCGGGCATCCCGTCGGGCTGCCCCTGCGCCGCGGCCATGGCGTGACAGGCGGCGAGTTCACCGAAAGCAGCGGCCCCTGTGCCGATCCGGACTATGCGCATGCCGGGCAGGAGGCGGCGCGGGATATCGGCGCGGCCCTGGCCGGTCTGCTGCGGCGGCCGGATGTGCCCGGGCTGCCCGCCCTGGTCATCGGCCATTCCGCCGGCGGCTGGGGCACCTTGGCGCTGGCGGCCTCCGATCCACCGGGTGTCGGTGGCTTTGTGCTGTTCTCGCCGGGGCGCGGCGGGCCTGGCGGGGTCATGGACGGCATGCCCGGCCCCCGCTGCGCGCCAGAGCGCCTGCTGGCTGCCGCCGCGCGCTTCGGTGCCACGGCGCGCGCGCCCATCCTGCTTATTCACGCCGCCAATGACCGTTTCTTCGGGCCAGGCTTCGCCCGCCGCCTGCAGGCAGCCATCGAGGCCGCGGGGGGCCATGCGCGGCTGACACTCGCGCCGGCCTCCGGCGAGGACGGGCACGGCTTCCTGTTCGCGGAGGGCGCTTCCGCCATCTGGGGCCCGATGCTGGAGGGTTTTCCGCCATGAAACGCCTGTTGCTCGCGCTGCTGCTGGCGGGCTGCGCGCCCGGCGCGGGGGCCATCGCGGATGGCGAGATGGTGCCCGTGCCCGTTACCCAGGCAGACGGCAGCACGGCCACCATCCAGGCCCGGCTCTGCCTGCCCCAGGGCGGCGCCCGCCGCCCTCTGGTGCTCATCAACCACGGCTCCCCCGCCAATGCGGCGCGGCGCCCCGCCATGACCGCGACCTCCTGCGGGGCGGAGGCGGTGCGCTTTTTCCTGGCGCGCGGCCATGCGGTGGGGATTCCGCTGCGGCGCGGCTATGGCGCGAGCGGCGGCAACTGGGCCGAGACCTATGGCCGCTGCGACAATGCCGACTATGTCCGCGCGGGGCTTGAAGGCGCGCGCGACATCCGCGCCGCCATGACGGCGCTGACGGCCCGCCCCGATGTGCCGGCCGGGCTGGTGCTGGTGGTCGGGCAGTCGGCGGGCGGCTGGGCCAGCATGGCGCTCGCCTCGCAGAACCCGCCGGGCATCGCGGGCTACGTCAACATGGCGGGCGGGCGCGGCGGGCACCTGAACAACATCGCCAACCTGAACTGCGCGGCGGACCGGCTGGTGCAGGCGGCCGGCCGCTTCGGCGCCACGTCCCGCGCGCCCATGCTCTGGGTCTATACGGCCAATGACAGCTTCTTCGCGCCGGAACTGGCCCGGCGCATGCACCAGGCCTTCACCGCCGCCGGCGGCCAGGCGCGCTTCGTCGCGGCCGCCCCCTTCGGCACGGATGGCCACAACCTGTTCTTCGGCTCGGGCGGCAGCGCCATCTGGGGCCCCTTGGTGAACGAGGCCTTCCCATGATCCGGCTGCTCGCCCTGCTGCTCCTGCTGGCCTCTCCGGCGCTGGCGGCCGAGGAGATGCTGATGCTGCCCGGGCCCGACGGCACGCGGTTGCAGACCCGCCTGTGCCGCCCGGACACGCCAGGCCCCCACCGCCTGCTGATCATGAACCACGGCGCCCAGTTCCGTGCGGAGATCCGCAGCGTGCTGGTCCCTGCCCCCTGCGATTCGGAGCCGGTCGACTGGTTCACCGACCGTGGCTACGCGGTCGCGGTGCCGCTGCGGCGCGGCCATGGCGCCAGCACCGGCGAATGGATGGAAAGCTTCGGCCCCTGCGAGGACCCGGACTTCCTGCGCGTGGGCCGCGAGACAGCCCGCGACATCCGCGCGGTGCTGGAGGAACTGCTGCACCACCCCGGCATCGAGCCCGACCATGCCGTGATCCTGGGTGAGAGCGCGGGCGGCTGGGGCAGCATCGCGCTGGCGGCCGAGCGCCCGAGCGGCGTCGCCGCCATCATCAACGTGGCGGGCGGCCGGGGCGGCTGGGCCGGCGGCCGCGCCCGGCAGAACTGCGCAGCCCCCCGGCTGATCGAGACGATGGGCCTGTTCGGCCGCACCGCCCGCGTGCCCATGCTGTGGCTCTATGCCATCAACGACAGCTATTTCGGCCCCTCGCTGGCCGGTTCGATGTTCGAGGCCTTCACCGCCGCGGGCGGCGTCGCGGAGATGACGGTGCTGCCGCAGACCGCGCCCGACGGGCATTTCATGTTCTTCCACGACAAGGGCAGCGAGACCTGGGGGCCGCGGGTCGAGCTGTTCCTGCGCAGCCTGGCGCCGCCTGTCACCGCGCTGCGCTGATCCCTCGCTCACGCATCAGGCCCCGCCATCTGGCGGCCTCGAAGCGCAGATGTTCCTGGGCGTCCTCCTCGGTCCCGCCGGCCCTGTCGAAGCCGGCACTGAACAGGCGCTCGGCGGCGAAGTCGTCGCGCAGGGCGGCGTTCGCCACGGCGTTCAGGCGCCGCGCGGCACTGTCGGGCGCCGCGGCGGGCAGCCACAGGGCGCTCCAGCTCGCGGCCTCGAAGCCGGGCAGGATGGTTTCCTGGATGGTGGGAATATCGGGGAAGCGCGGCGCGCGGCGCGGCGTGCTGACGGCCAGTGCCTTGACCTGCCCGCTTTCGATGGCGCCCGCCGCGGCACCGATATCGGCGAAACAGAAGTCGATCCGGCCGGCCTGGACCTCCACCAGCGCCGGCGCCCCGCCCAGGAAGGAGACATGGGTCATCTCGACCCCCGTCATCGATCGGTACAGCTCCATCGCCAGATGGTGAATGCTGCCGAGCCCGGCCGAAGAATAGGTATAGCGGCCCGACGGCGCCTGGAGCATCAGCTGGTGCCAACCGGCCACGTCATCGGCCGGAAAATCCGGCCGTGCCACCAGCATCGCAGGCAGCGTGACCAGGGTGATCACCGCGCGGAAATCGCGCTCCGGATCATAGGGCGGGCGGCGGACCAGCAAGGGCGAGGTGAGCGAGCCGAGCCCCGCGCAGAGG
This sequence comes from Rhodovarius crocodyli, assembly GCF_004005855.1. Classification (GTDB taxonomy): domain Bacteria; phylum Pseudomonadota; class Alphaproteobacteria; order Acetobacterales; family Acetobacteraceae; genus Rhodovarius; species Rhodovarius crocodyli. The sequence goes on along the minus strand of NZ_SACL01000002.1, from coordinate 147,231 downwards.
ATGGAATGCCCGTCCGGCATGCGCCGGGCGGCGAAGCGGGTTCCGACGGTTCCGCCCGCACCGGGCCTGTTCTCGACGACCACGGGCTGGCCGAGCATCTCCTGCATGGCGGGCGCCATGACGCGGGCCACCAGGTCGATGCTGCCGCCGCCCGGGAACGGCACGGTGACGCGCAGCGGCCGGCGGGGCTGCCAGCCCTGGCCCAGCGCGGGCCTCGCGAGCAAAGGGGCCGCCGCGAGCAGGGCACGGCGCGCGACGGAGAGGCGGCTCACTTCCTCATACAGCCTGCGGCTGTGCGGTAGCAGCCGCCGTAACCCTTGCATCCTGTGCCCCGAATGGCATCTGCTACCTCATGAGCGAAAGTGACATGGACGAACCCCTCAATCCCGTAGCGCCCGGCCGCGAGAAACTGGTGGCCCGCAAGCAGGAATGGGCGCGTGAAGGTCGGCTGATCACCGGCACCACTGCCCCCCCCGAAGTGCGTCTGCCGCCCGGGCAGCGGCTGGTGAGTGACTTTCCCGTCCTGGACCTGGGCGTTCAACCGGATATCCGCCCGGATCGCTGGCGTTTGCGAGTCGAAGGACTGGTTAGCAACCGTCTGGCGTTGGACTGGAAGGAATTCAACGCTTTACCCGTTCACGAATGGGTGAACGACATCCACTGTGTCACGGCCTGGAGCCGGTACGACAATAGCTGGCAGGGCGTCGGCGCGCTCACGCTGCTCGATATGGCCGAGCCCCTGCCGGAAGCGAAGTTCATCGTCTTCCACAGCTATGACGGCTACACGACCAATGTCCCGCTCGAAGCCTTTGCGCGGCCGGAATGCTTCGTGGCCACGCATTGGAACCATGAACCGCTGACGCGTGTCCATGGCGGGCCGGCGCGGATCGTCATCCCGCATCTGTATCTGTGGAAAAGCGCGAAGTGGGTCACCCGCATCGAACTGCGCGCCGACGACCAGCCGGGCTTCTGGGAGGTGCGGGGCTATCACAACAACGCCGACCCCTGGCTGGAGGAACGCTATGGTTGACCGCCGTGCCCTGCTGATCGCCTGCGCCGCCGTTGCGGCGGGCCAGGCCCATGCCCAGGCGCCCGCCACCGCCTGGGACTTCACGATGCCCGCGCTGGAAGGCGGCGACCTGCCGCTCTCGGCCTGGCGCGGCCGTGCGCTGCTGGTGGTGAACACCGCCAGCTTCTGCGGCTACACCCCGCAATACGCGGCGCTGCAGCGCCTGCATGACCGGTTCGAGGGTCAGGGCCTGACGGTGCTGGGCGTGCCCTCCAACGACTTCAACCAGGAAACCGGCTCCAACGCCCAGGTGCGGGAATTCTGCGACGGCATGTTCGGCATCACCTTCCCCATGGCCGCCATCAGCCATGTGAAGGGCAACCAGGCCACCCCGCTGTTCCGCTGGCTGGCGCAGCGCGGCGGCGGTGAGCCGCGCTGGAACTTCCACAAATACCTGATCGGGCGCGACGGCGCGCAGGTGCGCGGCTTCGCGACGCGGGTGGAACCGGAAGCACCAGAAATGCTGGGGGCGGTGGAACGGGTGCTGCGGGCTTAGCGGGGGCGTTGCCCCCGGAGCCCCCAGTCAGGGGCCCTGCCCCTGACAACCCCGCCAGGAGATAATATCTCCTGGACCTGATATGAGTTTGGCGCCGCTGCTTGGCAGGCAGGACGCCAGAATAATGATAAAAATCAATCGGAAGCACGCCTCCAGGCGGTAGCGCCGAACTCCCCGGGGTCCAGGGCCGCCACGGTCCTGGCGGGGTCCAGGGGCAGCGCCCCTGGTCGGGCACGGGGCACAGCCCCGGCAACACCCCCGCCATGCACATCGTCCCGCTTGCACCCGCGCCTTGCCCGACGCATTTTTGTGCGCATGGACAGAAGCGCCGGCGAAGCACGCCGCATCCCCCTTCACGCGCCCGAGGATTTCGAGGGCATGCGCCGCGCCGGGCAGATCGCCGCGGAATGCCTCGACATGATTGGGCCGCATGTGCGCCCCGGCGTCACCACCGGCAAGCTGGATGACATCATCCTGGATTTCATCCTGGCCAAGGGCGCGACCTCGGCCACCATCGGCTATCGCGGCTATACCAAGGCCAGCTGCATCAGCATCAACCACGTCGTCTGCCACGGCATCCCGGGCGACCGCGTGGTGCTGGACGGCGACATCCTGAACATCGACGTCACCGTCATCCTGGACGGCTGGTTCGGCGACACCAGCCGCATGTACACGGCCGGCACCGTCAGCACCAAGGCGCAGCGGCTGATGGACGTGACCTATGAATGCCTGATGCGCGGCATCGCCGCCGTGAAGCCGGGTGCCACGCTGGGCGATGTGGGCCACGCGATCCAGAGCTACGCCGAGGGCCACCGTTTCTCGGTGGTGCGGGACTTCTGCGGCCACGGCATCGGCCGCACCTTCCACGCCGCCCCCAACGTGCTGCATTTCGGCCGCCCGGGTGAGGGCGTGGTGCTGAAGCCCGGCATGTTCTTCACGATCGAGCCCATGATCAATGCCGGCAAGCCAGACGTGAAGGTGCTGGACGATGGCTGGACCGCGGTCACGCGCGACCGCAGCCTGTCGGCCCAGTTCGAGCACATGATCGGCGTGACGGAGAAGGGCTGCGAGATCTTCACCCTCTCGCCCGGCGGGCACCACAAGCCGCCCTATACCTGGCGCTGAACCATCGCCCGCGACGCCTATCATCACGGCGACCTGCGCCGGGCCCTGCTGGATGCCGCCAAGCGGCTGACCGCCGAACAGGGCCCGGGCGCCTTCAGCCTGCTGGATGCGGCCCGCGCCTGCGGGGTCTCCGCCTCCGCCCCCTACAAGCATTTCGAGAGCAAGGCCGCGCTGATGACGGCGCTGGCCGCCGAGGGCTATCGCGCCCTGGGTGAGACGCTCACCGCGGCACGGGACTTCATGGCGATGGGCCGGGCCTATCTGGCCTTCGCCCGTGCCGAACCCGGCTGGTATGCCGCCATGTTCCAGCCCGGCAGCCTGAAGGATGCGGCGCCCGAGGGCCAGGGCGGCTATGCCCGGCTGATGGCCCATATGCCCGAGGGCCGGCAACGCAGCCTGGCGGTCGCGGTGTGGGGGCTCTCCCACGGCCTCGCCAGCCTGGAGCGCGCGGGCGCGCTGACCGCCGAGCAGGCGGAGGCCGTGCTGCTGGAGACGGTGCCCGGCCTTACGAAAGGCTGACCGGCGGGCGGCAGGACTGCCTCACCACCAGCCGGGTCGGCAGCTTCAGGCTGCGGCCGCTGTCGGGGGCGGTGCCGCGCATGCGCTCCAGCAGCATGGCGGCGGCATGGCGGCCCATCTCCGCCAGGTCCCAGGCGATGGCGGTCACGCCGGGCTCCATCAGCTCCGCCAGCTCCGAATCGCTGCCCGCGATCACCGAGACATCCTGCCCCAGCCGTGCCCCCACCGCCTTCAGCGCGCGCAGGCAGCCGCCCAGCATGTCCATCGCACCGATGATGAGGGCGGTGGGCGGTTCCGGCAGGCTCATCAGCGAGGTCGTCTCGCGGAAGGCGTCCTCGGCCGTCAGCACGCGTTCGCGCAACAGCCGTGCCTCGGGCGCCACGCTGCCCTCGAACCCCGCGACCCTGCTGCGGGACGGAAAGGCCCGCGTATCGCCCACCAGCATCGCGATGCGCCGGTGCCCCATGTCCAGCAGGTGGCGGGCCGCCGCCTGCACCCCCGCGCCGTGGTCGGCGAAGACGCGGTCGGCACGGCCGGGCAGGTCGCGGTCGATCAGCAGCACGGGCATGGGGGCGTCACGCAGGGCGGTGGCGACCGCGGGGTTCGACTCGTCGCTGATGGTGGTCATCACGCCATCCACGCGCCGGGCCGCGAAGGCGCGCAGCAGCCCCACCTCCACCTCCGCGCTGTTGGAGGTGCTGGCCAGGATCAGCGTGTAGCCGGCCTCCCGCAGCACGCGCTCGGCTTCCTTGATGAAGGTGGCGAAGCGCGGGATGTCGAAATCGCGGATGGCGCAGGCCACCAGATGGGTGGTGCCGCCGCGCATGCTCTGGGCGATGCTGTCGCGCTCATATCCCAGCGCGTCGATGGCCGCGCGCACGCGCTCCCTCACCGGGGCGGTGACGGTCGGGTGCTCGTTGAGCACGCGGGAGACGGTGCCGACGGAAACCGCCGCCGCGCGCGCCACATCCCTGATCTTGGCCTTGTTAGGCAGGACTTCCCCCGTTGACCTTGGTATCGTGAACCGTTTCATATCACGCCATGCCCAGCCCTGAAAGCGACGCTGTTACAATTCCCTCCGGTGGTTCCGCGCGGCGCGTCGCGCTGCTCGGGGCCATCGCCTTCGTCAGCGCCATGGGGGCCACGATCGTGTTCTCCATCGGGGCCTTCGCCGCGCGCGGCCTCGGGGTTCCGCTGGAATGGGCGGCGCTGACCAGCAGCGTGTTCAGCGCCTCGGCGGGGGTGGGCGGGCTGATCGGGGCGCTGTTCCTGGCGCGGGTCAGCCGGCGGGTATCGCTGGTGGGTTCGCTCATCGGGCTCGGGCTGTTCACCATCCTGTGCGGGCTGGCGCCGAACTTCTCCCTGCTGCTGGCGGCGCGCGTGTTGTCGGGGCTGTGCGCCGGGCCGCTGATGGCGGCCGTGCTGACCATCATCGTGGATGCGGTGCCCGAGGAGCGGCGCAACCGCGCCGTCAGCGCCGTGACCGGCAGCTATGGGCTGGCGCTGGTGCTGGGCATGCCGCTGGCGCTGCTGCTCAGCGCCAATCTGGGCGGCTGGCGCGCGCCCTTCCTGGCGCTGGGGCTGGGCTGCCTGGCGCTGGCGCCGCCGGCCTGGCGCATGCTGGCGCCGGCGCCGGGGGCACAGGCCGCGGCCCTGCCGCGCGTGACGGCGGCCGGGCTGCTGCGCCTGCTGGCGCGGCGGGAAAGCCTGACGGGCCTCGCCCTCATCTCCGGCGCCTCCTTCGCCACCTTGCTGATCTCGCCCAACCTCAGCGCCTATGCGTTGCACAATGCGGGCGTCGGCGAGACGGGGCTGCGGCTGGTGTTCCTGATCGGCGGCACGCTGGCGCTGGTCACGACCCGGCTGACGGGCTGGGCGATGGACCGCATCGGCCCCCTGCCCGCCTCGGTTGCGATGGCACTGGCGTTGAGCATCGTGGTCGGCAGCGCCTTCCTGGCCCCGCTGCCGGCCGTGCTGGCGGTGCCGGTGCTGGGCATGGTGCTGTCCGTCCAGCTGGCGCGCAGCACGGTGGCCCAGGCCAGCGCCACCCGGGTGGCCAGCCCCGCCGAGCGCATCACCTTCCAGTGCCTGGTCGCCGCGGTCACCAGCCTGGCGCAATCCGCCGGCGCCGGCTTCTCTGCCCTGGTGCTGCAGGAACAGGCGGGCGGCGCGTTGTGGGGCATGGAGTGGCTGGCGCTGCTGAGCATCGCGGTCGCCTGGACCGCCCCCTTGCTGGTGATGGCGCTGGGCCGGCTGCTGCCGCTGCGCCCGGCCTGAAATTCCCTTTGCACGGAACGATGAACCGTTTCATCATTCCCTGCACCGCAGCGAGGAAACGCCGCCATGACCATCCCGGTGATCGGCTTCGTGGGTTTCGGGGAAGCCGCCCAGTGCTTCGCCGCGCATCTGGCGGCCCAGGGCGCCCCGCCGATGCCGGTGTTCTGCGACGGCCCCACCAACCATCCCCCCTACTCCGCAGGCTTCCGCGCCAAGGCTGCTTCCCTGGGTGCCGAGCCCGTGGACAGCCTGGCCGCGCTGATGGAGCGCGCGGAGGTCGTGTTCTCGGCCGTGGTGGTCGCCACAGCAGCCCCGGTGGGCCGGGCGATCGGGGCGCTCGCCCGGCCCGGCATGCTGGTGGTGGATGTGAATGCCAGCACGCCGCACGCGAAGAAGCAGGCGGCCGAGGCCTGCCGCGACGCCGCCTTCGTCGATGCCAACCTGATGGGCGCGGTCGGCCTCTATGGCGCGAAGGTGCCGCTCTATTGCTCGGGCGGCGGCACGGCGCGGTTCCGGCAGCTGTTCGCCCCGCTGGGCTTCAGCATCGAGGATGCGGGCCCCGAGCCCGGCACGGCAGCCGCCGTGAAGATGCTGCGCAGCGTCGTGACCAAGGGCATCGAGGCGCTGGTGATGGAAGCCATGACCGCCGCCACCCTGGCCGGCGTGCGACCCGAGGCGCTGCGCGGCATCTGCGGCCCGATGGACGCCACCAGCTTCAGCAGCTTCCTGGACATGTGCGTGCGCACCGACGTGCTGCACGCCGAACGCCGCGCGGTGGAGATGGAAGGCGTGGCCGATGGCCTGCGGGAAATGGGCGTGCCGCCGCTGATGACGGATGCCACGGTGGCGCGGCTGCGCGCCTCGGCGGCGCTGGGGCTGCGGGCGGATTTCGCGGCCCGCCCCGCCTATGACGCCGCGGCCGTGCTGGATGCCTATGCGGCCGTGATGCGGGGCTGACCCACCCGTTCCGCCAGGAAGTCGATGAAGGCGCGCACCCGCGCGGCCATGTGCTCATGCCCCACGAACAGGGCATGGATGATCTCGATGTCGCCGGCGTTGTAGTCCTCCAGCACCGGCACCAGCCGCCCCTCCTCGATCCAGGGCTGGGCGTGGAACCGGCCCACGCGCGCCAGCCCCACCCCGTCCAGGCACAGGCGCAGCAGCATGTCGCCGGTATTGCCGTACAGGTTGCCGGGCACGGCCCGCGTCACCTGGCGGCCGTCGATGCGGAAGGGCCAGTCATCCACCAGGCGGCGGAAGTTGAAGCGCAGGCAGTTGTGGTGGTCCAGATCCTCCGGGCGCTGCGGCGTGCCGTGGCGCGCCAGATAGGCGGGCGAGGCCACGATCACGCGCGGGCTTTCCATCAGCTTGCGCGCCATCAGCGTTGAATCGCGCAGCGGCCCGGCGCGCAGCGCGATGTCCGTGCGCTCCTCCAGCAGGTCGATCACCGTGTCGGTCAGGGACAGATCCAGCTCGACATGCGGATACAGGCGCAGGAACTCAGGCACCACCGGCAGCACGCAGCGCACCCCGAACCCCACCGAGGCATTGACCCTGAGCCGCCCGCGCGGCTGGGCATCGCCCGTGACCAGCCGCTCCGCCTCCTCGATCTCGGCCAGGATGCGGCGGGCGCGGGTCAGAAAGGCCTCCCCCTCCACCGTCAGCTGCAGCGCGCGAGTGGAGCGCGTCAGCAGCCGCACCCCCAGCCGGTCCTCCAGGCGCGTCACCAGCTTGCTGACGGCCGAGGGCGACATGCGCAGCCGCCTGCCGGCCGCCGAGAAGCTGGCGAGCTCCGCCGCCGTGGCGAAGACCTGCATTTCCCCTGCCCGGTTGTCCATGGCGCCCCTGTGAATTCAGTTCACAGCCATTCGTCCATTATCGCGCATACCGACGCAAGCGAGGCGGACGCATCTTGCACCGCAACACATCCCCTTGCGGACATCGAACCATGCCCCTTGCCCTGTTTGCGCTGACCATCGCGGCCTATGCGATCGGCACCACGGAATTCGTCATCGTCGGCCTGCTGCCCACCGTGGCGCAGGATCTCGGCATCACCCTGCCGCTCGCCGGCCTCATCGTCAGCGTCTATGCGCTGGGTGTGACGTTCGGCGCGCCGGTCATCACCGCGCTGACCGGGCGGCTGCCGCGCAAGGCGCTGCTGCTGGGGCTGATGCTGCTGTTCGTCGCGGGCAATACGGCCGCCGCCCTTAGCCCCGACTACGCCACCCTGCTGGTGGCGCGCGTCGTCTCGGCCTTCGCGCATGGCGTGTTCTTCTCGGTGGGGGCGACCATCGCGGCGGATCTGGTGCCGGAGGACCGGCGTGCCTCGGCCATCGCGCTGATGTTCATGGGGCTGACGGTGGCCATCGTGACCGGCGTGCCGCTCGGCACCTTCATCGGCCAGTCGCTGGGCTGGCGGGCTACCTTCTGGGCCGTGGCGGGGCTGGGCGTGGTGGCGCTGCTGGGCATCGCCGCCCTGCTGCCCCGCCGGCTGTCGCGCGCGGCCCCGGCCGGGCTGCCGGACCAGCTGCGCGTGCTGGGCAGCGGCCGCCTGCTGCTGGCCTTCGGCATGACGGCGCTGGGCTATGGCGGCACCTTCGTCACCTTCACCTTCCTGGCCGCGATGCTGGAGCGCGTGACGGGGTTCTCGTCCGGTGCGGTCAGCCTGATCCTGGTGCTCTACGGGCTGGCCATCGCGGCCGGGAACCTGGCGGGCGGCAGGCTGGCGGACCGTGACCCGGTGCGGGCGCTGGGCTGGCTGTTCGCGGCCCAGGCGGCGGTGCTGGTGCTGTTCTCGGTCACCGCCGTCTCACCGCTCTGGGCGCTGGCCACGCTGGCGGCGCTGGGCTTCCTGTCCTTCGCCAATGTGCCGGGGCTGCAGCTTTATGTGGTGCAACTGGCGCAGCGCTTCCGGCCGGGGGCGGTGGATGTGGCCTCCGCGCTCAACATCGCGGCCTTCAACCTGGGCATCGCGCTGGGCGCCTGGATCGGCGGGATGGTGGTGGACAGCCCGCTGGGGCTGATCGCGACGCCCTGGATCGGCGGGCTGATGGTGGCGGGCGCGCTGGTGCTGACGCTGGTCAGCGCCGCGCTGGACCGCCGCCCCTCACCCGGCCTCGGCCTTCAGAGAAACGCATAGGCCAGGACGAGAACCAGGCAGGCCAGCACAATGAAGAGACAGCCGGATGGCTTGGAAATGAGGTGATCCATGCCGCTGCCTGTAAGGCAGCCCGGTTAATAGAACCAATCGACGGTTCTGATCGACCCGATAGGCAATTGCCTATCGGGTCTATCGCTCCTCAGGCCATCGGCGCCGCGCGTTCATACTGCGGCACCCAGGGGGCCTGGGCGCGCAGGGCAACCGCGGCCTTCAGCGGCCAGTGCGGGTCCGCCATCAGCTTGCGCCCCATGATGATCAGGTCCGCCCGGCCATTGGCCAGGATCTCCTCGGCCAGGTCGGGCGTGTTGATCATGCCGACGGCGCCGGTGGCGATGCCCGCCTCGCGCCGGATGCGCTCGGCATAGGAGACCTGGTAGCCGGGAAAGGCCCGGATGCTCTGGCGGGGGTCGGCGCCGCCGGTGCTGGCGTCGATCAGGTCCACCTCGCCGGTCGCGGCCAGCATGCGGCACAGCTCGACCGACTCATCGCCCGTCAGCCCGCCATCCACCCAATCCGTGCAGGACAGCCGCACGAACAGCGGCAGTTCCTTCGGCCATTCGGTGCGGACGGCGCGCACCACCTCCAGCAGGAAGCGGGCACGGTTCTCCAGGCTGCCGCCGTATTCGTCCTGGCGGTCATTCACCAGCGGCGACAGGAACTGGTGCAGCAGATAGCCGTGGGCGCCGTGCAGCTCCGCGATCTGGAAGCCGGCCTGGCGGGCCAGCTTGGCGCTGTGCACGAATTCGCCCGTCACGCGCGCGATATCGGCCTTCGTCATGGCGCGCGGCGTGGGATAGGCCTGGGTGAAAGGCTGGGCGGAGGGGGCGATGGTCTGCCAGCCGCCCTGGTCGGGGGTCAGCGGCCCGCCACCCTCCCAGGGGCGGCCGACGGAGGCCTTGCGCCCGGCATGGCCGATCTGGATCGCGGGCGTGGCGCCCTGCGCCACCACGAAATCCACGATCCTGGCCAGCGCGTCGCGCTGGGTCTCGTTCCACAGGCCCAGGCAATGGGGGGTGATGCGCCCCTCGGCGGAGACATGGGTGGCCTCGGTGCAGATGATGCCGGCGCCGCCGATGGCGCGCGCGCCCAGATGCACCATGTGCCAGTCATTGGCCACGCCGTCCGTCGCCGAATACTCGCACAGCGGCGCCAGCATGATGCGGTTGCGCGCGGTCACGCCGCGCAGCGTGATGGGGCGGAACAGGAAGGGATCGGTGGAGGGGCGCTGGACGCGACGGGCGTCCTCGCCAAGGGGGGCGGGGGAGTTCGGGTTGGCTGCGTTCATGCGGCCACGTTACAGCAGCCCTTCCCGCCGGAAAGAGAGGGTGACGCCCTTCCCCACGATCACATGGTCATGCAGCACGATGCCCAGCGCCTCGGCGGCGTGGCGCACTTCCTCGGTCATCTCGATGTCCGCGCGGCTGGGCGTCGGGTCGCCCGAGGGATGGTTGTGCACCAGGATCAGCGCGGTGGCGTTCAGCTCCAGCGCGCGCTTCACCACCTCGCGCGGGTAGACGGGCGTGTGGTTCACCGTGCCGCGCGCCTGCGCCTCATCGGCGATCAGGCGGTTCTTGCTGTCCAGGAACAGCACGCGGAACTGCTCGATGGGTTCGCGCGCCAGCACGGCGGTCAGGTGGTCCATCAGGCGCTGCCAGTTGTTCAGCACCTGCATCTGCTTCACCTCGGCGGTGGAGAGCCGCAGCGCGGCACCCTGCACCAGCTTCAGCGCGGCGATGGCGGCGTCGCCCATGCCCTCCACCTCGCGCAGGCTCTCGGGCGGGGCGGCGATCACGGCCGGGTAGTCACCGAAACGCGCCAGCAGGGCGCGGGCGATGGGCTTGGTGTCCCGGCGCGGCAGGGCCAGGAACAGCACCATCTCCAGCATCTCATGGTCCAGCAGGGCGGTGGGGCCTGCCGTCAGCAGGCGCTGGCGCATGCGGGCGCGGTGGCCGTCATGCCCCGGCGGGGGCGCCGGCGCCAGGGTGGGTGCATGGGCGGGAACGGTGGTCGAGGCGAAGGGCGCCTCCAGCAGCATCTGCCCTGAGGCATCCTCGAAACCGCGGGCCATTCTGGCGGGGCGGGGCATGAACACTCCTGGCGATCACCGAAGCGTCATCACAACCTATGGACGAAAAACAGGCAAGCATTACCCGCCGAATACCAGCTGATGCATGATCCGCCCGGGCAGCAGGGTGAAGGCGCCCGCGATCACCAGCGCGCCGACGAACAGACCGACCATGGCGTTGCGATGTGCCCGAACCCGGCCGCGCCGCATGTGCAGCACCGCCACCGGCAATTGCACCAGCACGAAGATGGCCAGCAGGTGGATCCAGGAAAACCCGCCATGGGTGCGGATGCCGAAGGCACTCAGCGCGACCACCGCCATCAGCCCCACCCACAGCCAGCCCCGCACCCGGTGCGAGAGGCCGTATTTCGGCCGGCTGAGCTGCCAGGCGCCGAGGCCGAGAGCCGCCAGCGCGGCGAAGGCGTGGATCTGGACGAGGGGCGAGGCGGAGAGGAGGGGCTGCATGTATGTATATGTGATTTACATTTACATGCAGGTCAAGAAAAATCCGGCGCCCTCTCCAGGCGCCGGATCCGGAAGGCTCAGGCCTCGTCCTCGCCATCCGGCACGGGGGCCGGCGGGGGGATGGCGCCGGGCTTCTCGCCGGCCTCCATCAGGGCGTTGTTCAGCTGCGTCTGGGTGCACAGGCCCAGGATCACGGGATCACGCGCCTTGATGTTCGCGCTGTTCCAGTGGCTCTTGTCGCGCACCTTCTGGATGGTGTCCTTGGTGGTGCCCAGCAGCTTGCCCAGCTGCGCATCGGACAGCTGCGGATAGTGGCGCAGCAGCCAGGCGATGCCGTCCGGGCGGTCATTGCGCTTGGAGACCGGGGTATAGCGCGCGCCCTTGCCCTTGGGCTTCGGCAGCTCGATCGAGGGGCGGGACATCGCGAGGCGGCGGTTGGAGTCCTTCTCGCAGCGCTCGATTTCCTCACGCGTCAGCTGGCCGGACGCCACGGGGTCGAAACCCACGATGCCCTGCGCCACCTCGCCATCCGCGATGGCCTGGACTTCCAACGGGTGCATGCCGACGAAATCCGCCACCTGCTCGAAGGTCAGCGAGGTCTTCTCGATCAGCCACACCGCTGTGGCCTTCGGCATCAGAACTTGCACCATGGGAACCGATCCATCCTGTGCGCGCCTGACGCCGCGCAGGGGATCTGCGGCCCGTGCCGGCACGCGGTAACACGGGGGGAGGCGAGGATGTCGCCACCGCTGGGCAACGCTATACTCACGGAAGCGCCCGCGGTCAAAGCCGGGCATGCAGGAGACAGGCATGATGGAAGAGGAAGCGCCCCGCAAAACCGACGCGGCCCTGGCACCGAAGAACTACGACGGCTGGTCGGTGGGCGATTTCGAGGCGCATCTGCGGGCGCTGAAGGCCGAGATCGCCCGCGCCGAGGCCGCCATGGCCGGGCGGAAATCCTCGATGGCGGCGGCGGACGCGCTGTTCAGGAAGCCCTGACGCACGCACAAAAAAAGCCGGCGACAGGCGCCGGCTTTTCGCGGAAAGGCCCTTCGGATCAGGCCTTGGTGTCGTTCGCGGCCTCGGGGCGGATCACGCTCTGGATCATGCCGCGCACCAGCTTTACCGTGACGTTCGGCGCGATGTCGGCCTCGATCTCGTCGGAGCCCTCGGTCACCTTCTTCACCACGGCGACGATGCCGCCGGCGGTGATCACGCGGTCGCCGCGCTTCAGGGTCTCGAGCATCGCGCGATGCTCCTTGGCCTTCTTCTGCTGCGGGCGGATCAGCAGGAAATAGAACACCACGAAGATCAGGATCAGCGGCGCAAGCTGCATCACCATGCCGGCGGCGCCCGGGGCGGCGGCGTCCTGGGCGAAGGCGGGGGAGATGAACATGTGTCGGGGCTCCGGCAAATAATGTGGGGCGGAACCTAGCGGCCCGCCCGGCCCCGTCAAGTTCGCCCGCTGGACGGCCGGCCGGATTGCCGCCAAAGCGGAAGGCATGAGCAGCCTGAACGACGCCCTTCTCCTCCGCATCGCCGAGGCCCTGGAGCGCATGGCGCCACGCCAGGAGGAAACCCCCACCCTGACGGGCGCCGATGCCTTCGTGTGGCACCCCGGCCCGCCGGCGCGCCTGTCGCCGGTTCCCAAGGTATCCCGCGTGGACCTCGTCCTGCTGAAGGGCATCGAGCGGCAGAAGGATATTCTGCTGACCAACACGATGCGCTTCGCGCAGGGCTTCACGGCCAACAACGCCATGCTGTGGGGTGCCCGCGGCACCGGCAAGTCCTCTCTGGTCAAGGCGGCCCACGCCGCCGCCAACGAGGCATACCCCGGCAGCCTGGCGCTCATAGAAATCCAGCGCGAGGACATCTCGACCCTGCCCGAGCTGCTGAACATCCTGCGCGGGCAGTCCCGCCGCGCCCTGGTCTTCTGCGACGACCTGTCCTTCGAGCGTGAGGACGCCGACTACAAGGCGCTGAAGTCGGTGCTGGATGGCGGGATCGAGGGCCGGCCGGCCAATGTCCTGTTCTACGCCACCTCCAACCGACGCCACCTGATGCCGCGCGACATGATGGAGAATGAGCGCAGCACCGCCATCAACCCTGGTGAGGCGGTGGAGGAGAAGGTCTCGCTCTCCGACCGCTTCGGCCTGTGGGTGGGCTTCCACAACACCGACCAGGACACGTTCTTCGCCATGATCGAGGGCTATGCCGAGGTCATGAAGCTGCCGATCGGGCAGGAGGAGTTGCGCAAGGCCGCCGTGGAGTGGTCCGTCACGCGCGGCGGGCGCTCCGGGCGCGTGGCCTGGCAGTTCATCCAGGACCTGGCCGGCCGGCTGGGCGTGAAAGGGTGAAGCAGTGACCCTTGGCCCCGCCCCGCGCCGCGACGGGCGGTTCCTGAACCCCGACGGCAGCCGGGGCGGGCAGAGCTTCCGCAACTTGGTGCGCATGATCCGCGAGGGCGGCGGCACGCCCTGGCCCGCGCGGATCGAGAACACCCCCTACCCTCGCCCGGAGCCCGGCCCCGGCGAGGTGGCCATCACCAATATCGGCCACGCCACCTTCCTGATCCGCACGCCGGAGGTGACGCTGCTGACCGACCCCATCTGGTCGGCCCGCTGCTCGCCCGTGGGCTGGGCCGGCCCCAGGCGCGTTCGCGACCCGGGCCTGGCCTGGGACGCGCTGCCGAAGATCGACGCCGTGCTGCTGTCCCACGCGCATTACGACCACATGGACCGCCCGACCCTGCGGCGGCTGCATCGGCGGGACGCGCCCTTCATCGCCACGGGGCTCGGCAACCGGGCGCGCCTGGCGCGCTGGGGCATACCGGGCGCGACGGAACTGGACTGGGGGCAGAGCACAACCCTGCCCGGTGGTGCCGTCGCCACCTTCACGCCCGCCCGGCACTTCGCCGCCCGCACGCCCTTCGACCACAGCCGCAGCCTCTGGGGCGGTTTCGCGCTCGAACTGCCGGGCGGATTCAGGTTGTGTTTTGTCGGAGATACAGCCTGGGGGTCGCATCTGTCAGTGATCGGCGAGACACTGGGCCCGTTCGACGCTGCGTTGATTCCTATCGGCGCCTATGAGCCGCACTGGTTCATGCAGGCGGTGCATATCACCCCCGAACAGGCCGTGGAGGCACAGCAGGCCCTGCGTGCCCGGACGGCCATCGCGATGCATCACGGCGTGTTCAAACTGACGCAGGAAGCCATCGACGAACCAGTGCTTCGTTTACAAAAAAGCAAGAAATCTGCCGATTTCCGCAACCCGGACGTGGGTGAGACGTTATTGTTGCGACGCGGTACATGATTCGCCGAACCCCTGTGGCATTTCGGCAACCACACTGTGGCCTTGCGGTTTAGTCTGGACGCACTAAGGCTGATATTCCCATCCCGCAAAGTTATCCACAGGACGATCCGACAATTCACGACGGATTACGGCTTGTATCATCGTGCCTGGTTGCCCCCACATGCCGCCTGTCTCAAACACGTTTCCGGGAAGCGGGCCACTTTGGTCCGAGGGCTTCAGAAGGGGGCTGCATGCGGGTTTCGATGCTGGCTTTGAGCCTGTGCCTTGGCTTGGCCATCTCCGCGCCATTCAACGCGGCTGAGGCCTCTCGCGCAGGGCAGGCAACCACCCAGCAGACCACGCGTGGTCACGCTGCCGCCCGGCCGCAGGCCGCGGCGCCACGGGCGCAGACCCGTCAGGCGCAGCCGCGTGGCCGTCAGGCCACCCGCCGCGCCGCCGCCACCAACTGGGGCGGTATCTCCTGCGTTCCTTATGTCCGCATGGTCACCGGCATGGATGTGCGCGGGAACGGCCGCGACTGGTGGCACAACGCCGCCGGCCGCTACGCCCGCAGCCGCCGCCCGGAAGTGGGCTCCGTCCTCGCCTTCCCGTCCTCGGGCGGCATGAGCGCGGGCCACGTCGCGATGGTCAGCCGCGTGCTGAACAACCGCCACATCCTGATCGACCACGCCAATTGGGGCGGCCCCGGCATCCGCCGCGGCTCGGTCATGCAGAACGTCTCGGTGATCGACGTCTCCGACGACAATAGCTGGACCCAGGTTCGCGTGCAGGTGGGCTATGACCCCTCTCAGCACGGCCGCGCCTATCCGACCTACGGCTTCATTCACAACCGTCCCGACGGCGGCGAAGGCCCCGCCTATGCGAGCCTGGAAGACGGTTTCCGCCGCGTGAGCTACACGCGCCCCGTCAGCCATGGCCGGGCCTCCACGCAGCGTCATGGCACGGCCCGCAGCGCCGCGCAGTCCCACCGCCAGCCCCAGGCGAGCCGCCAGGCCGGCCGGGTGCAGAACGTGGCCCAGCGCCGCAGCCGCTGAACCCCGCCTTCCCTGTCATAACGCGCCGGGCCCGCAAGGGTTCCGGCGTTTTTTTATGGCCTGATCACAGGCGCTCCGCGATCAGCACCTGGCCCAGCTCCAGCCAGACGGATTGCTGCGCCACCACGCGCCACCCCAGATCGGCCAGCATCGCGTCCAGCGCGCCCCGGGTCATGAACCACTCCCACATGCCGGGCCAATAGGCGCGGCCGCCGGGGTCCAGCCGCGCGGGCGGGGTGTTGAACTGGACGAGCCCGACCCCGCGCCGCAGCAGGATGGCTTCCACCGCCCTCAGCCGCGCATCGGGCAGGAAGCCCGGCAGCATCGCGCCGTCCTCGATGCCGTCCTCGGGCGGCAGCAGGTTGGTCGCGATCACCAGATGGCGGCGGGCGAAACCGGACAGCGTCTGCAGCACCGGCAGCGGGTCATGCTGCGCGAACAGCTGCGCGGCCACCACCACATCCGCGCGCGGCCATTCCCAGGCCAGGGCACGGCTGTCCGTGATGTCCACCGCGCCGGTCCGCAGGGCGGGATCATCCGCCGCCACGCCCGCGCGCCCCCGCAGCCCCGCCCATTCCGTGTCGGTCACGGCATGGGGCTCGGCGTGAACGGCCAGCGCCGCGCCCGCCCGCAGCGCCGGGCCGCAGAACTCGATCAGCGAATGCCCCAGCCCGCCGAGCTGCAGCAGGCTCCATCCCGGCTCCTGCGCGGCGAACAGCTCATGCACGGGCGAGATCATGGCGCTTCCTCCGCCGGGGCCGGGAAGGCGGCCGCGATCTCGGCCAGCAGCGCCTCGGCCTCGGCCCCGCGACCGGAAAGGCGCAGCGCCATGGCATGGCGCAGGGCCTCGCGCGGCAGGTGGCGGCCTTCCGCCTCTCCGTTTTCCTGCAACAGCTGCCTCAGCGCGGCGGTATCGCCCAGCCGGCCCTCGCCGCGCAGCCGATACAGCACGACCTGCTCCTGGGCCTCCTGGTCCTCAGGCAGGCGCAGGATCGCCGCCTGCCAGGCCTGGCGCGCCAGCTGCGGCTGCCCCTGGACCTCCGCCAGCATGGCCAGCAGCTTGAGGTATTCCGGGCTGTCGGAGCGTGTGCCGGCCATCGCGCGCCGGATCTCGCCGTCGCGCCACTCCCGGGGCTCCTGCTCCAGCATCGCGAAATGCCGGGCCAGGGCGCCGATACCGTCATAAGGGCCGAGCATGGCGGGGTCCGCCGGCGTGGCCGAAACCACGGCCGCCCGGACCGGGACATGCAGGGCGAAGACCTCCCCGGCCTCGCGCGCCAGGGTGGCGAGGAAGCCCGGCGTGCCGATCACGGCCGCGCTCTCAGGCAGGCGCGCCGCATCCAGCATCACCGTGGATCCCGTCATCCGTTCCGGCATCACCGCCGCCAGATCCTCGCCGCCGCCCGTGCCGCCCCAGCTGCAGGCCGCGGCGCCGGAGGCCGCGGCCAGGCGCAGCAGCGCCGCCTGTTCCGGTGCTTCCAACCGCCCACCGTGAGCCAACCATCTGCCGGCAGCGACCTCGGCAGGGGCCGGCGGCGGCAGGTGCATCGGCACTTCCGGCCAGGCGGGTTGCGGCGGCGCCTCCAGCGCGGGCGGCAGCTCAGGCAGCCGCGCCAGCATCGCCGCGAAGGGACGTTCCTGCCGCTCCCAGGCGTGAATGCGGCCGGGCCAGCGCGCGGCGGCCTCGCGGGCCACGCCATGCGGGGTGGTCAGCACCGGCACGCCCGCCATGGCGCAGAAGGCATAGAGTTCGGGCGGGGTGCCGTGCAGCGCGGGCAGCAGGGCGACGACGCCCGGCCTCAGCAGCCGGGCGCAGGCGGCCTGGGGCGTCGCGGCGTTCTCCATCCGCCAATCCACGCCCCGGCCCGACAGCGCCGCCACCGCCTGGGCCGCGCTGCCCAGCACCATCGGCCCGGGCACCCCGGCCAGGATCAGGGGCAATGCCAGCCGCGCGCCGGCCCGTGCCGCCGTGAACAGGGCGAATTCCAGCCCGGCCTCGCTGGCCATGGGCAGGGGCAGCACCAGCTCGCTCGGCGGGGCCTTCGGCACCGGGTGCGGCCGCCAGGCCAGCGGCGCCACACGCCGTACCGGCCGGCCCTCCGCCGCCCACCAATCAGCCACCTCCGGGCTCGCACAGACGATGAGATCGGCCAGGCACATCGCCTGCCGCTCCCAGGCCGCCGTCACCAGCGCCTCGGCGGAGGGGGTGAAGCGCGCTTCCTCCCGGTGGCGGAAGCCCTGCGGGCCGCGCGCATGCAGCAGCACGGCGGTGCGGCCGTGGGCCAGGCCCGCCGCCCGGCGGGAGAGGGCCGCCACCAGCAGCCCCTCGCGCTCCGGCGCATGGACGATGTCGGGGGACAGCGCCTCCAGCGCCGCATCGACGGCGGCGGGCGTGAAGCCCGGCGCGAAGGCCAGTCCGATGCCGCGCGCCGCCAGAAGGCGGCCGAGCGTCGTATTCCCCGCCGGAACCTCGCCCGCCAGCGGCAGCAGCAGCGTCACCCGGGCGCCCGCCTCGGCCAGCGCATCCAGCAGGGGCTCGGCCCAGAAGCCCAGCAGGGGCTCGGCGCCCGCCTGCCATGCCGGTTCCGGCGCCAGATGCCAGGAGACGACGACGGCATGCAGCCCTGGCGGCAGCGCCCGCACCCCGAAACCCGCGCGCGGCAGATGCGGGTTCATGGCGCGTCCGCCTGGGGCCAGAGCGCCAGATCCGCCTCGCGCCCCGCCCGGAACAGCCGCGCCCGCACACGGCCCGCCAGGTCCGTTCCCAGCCGGTCGGCGGTTTCCAGCACATGGGCGCGCAGCGCCGCATCGCCCGGCAGTTCCGCCGCGCAATCGGCCACCAGCCGGGCCAGCGCCCAGTCATGCGGCGCGGCGCGCGACAGGGGCATGGCCAGACGCAACGCGCCCTGCGCATCGCCTGCCGCCAGCAGGGCTGCCGCCACCTCGCGGTGGAAGCCCTCGCCGGGCGCGCCCGGGTGATGGATGTCGTAATCCGGCAAGGGCCGCGCCTCGGGCCGGCCTGCCCAGTAGCTCCAGCCGAACTGCTGCTGGCGCGCGTGCTCCATGCCGTGCGCGAAGCGCAGCAGCCGGGCGGCGGCCGCCCCCTGGCCTTCCAGCGCGGGCCGCAGCGGCCGCATGTGGCTCAGGTACAGCCGCTCATTGGACATGCCGCGCGCCATGTTCACGCTGGAAAAGCGGTAGTGGTAGAGCGTCTCGGGCAGGATCAGCAGGCGCATGCCCGCACGCGCCATCGCGGCGCCGATCTCGTAATCCTCGCAGCCGATGCCCGCTTCCTCGGTATAGCCGCCGAGCCCCTCGAACACCTCGCGGCGGAACATGACGTTCACATCGCCATAGACGTTCCAGACGGTGCCGAGCCCGGCGGGCCCGCCGGTGGGGAAGAACTCGACGCGCGCCGGCTCATCCCCGGCGCGCGCATCGTGCTCGCCGCGGAACAGCTGCTGATAGGCGCCGACCGCCTCGGCCCCGGTGATCAGCAGGGCCCGCACCATCGCCTCGATCTCATGCGGCATGGCCAGGTTGTCGTCGTCCATGATCAGGATGAAGGCCCCGCGTGAGGCACGCGCGGCACGGTTGCGCCCGGCGGCCTGCCATTCCTCGCGGCTGTTGCGGATGATCCGCCAGCCGCGCGCGGCGAAATCCGCCTCCTGCCCGTCCAGGAACTCCCGCGTCGCGGCGGAGGGGCTGGCATCATCCACCAGCACCAGTTCGACCGCCGGCCAGCTCTGGTCGCGGATGGACTGGATGGCCTGGGCCAGCAGCGCCGGCCGGTCGAAATGCGACATGCAGACACTGACCAGCGGCGGCGGGTCGGGCATCTCGAACACGGGCGGGGGCGGGGCGCGCAACGCCAGCAGCGACGCAATCTGGGCCCGCCAGGGGCCGGGCGGGTCGACCGCCGCCCCTTGGTCTACCCCTTGGTCTGCCCCTGGGCCGACCGGCAATACCGGCACGCCCGCCGCCAGGGCATCCAGCGACAGCGGCGCCGTCACGGCATCCCCGCCCGGCAGCAGCACCGTGTCTCCCTCGGCAAAGCCTCGCGGATCGAGGGCCCAGCCCTCATCCTCAGTCATCAGCTCCAGCGCGGGCCCCGCGCCGCGCAGCGCAGTCAGCAGCGCGGCCAGCGGGTCCGGCCCCGGCGGGCGGTCCGCCGGCGGCAGCGGCAGCCGCAGCGCGGGCGGGCCCGGCGGCAGTTGCAGCAGATGGCGGGCCAGGGCCAGCGCCTCCGCCTCGGTCGCCGGGCCCCGCGCCAGGCGCAGCCGGGCCGGGCCGGGCGCGCCCACGCCGCTGCCCAGCCCGGGCAGCGACCGGTTCGGCCGCGCGTCATCGGGATGGGTGCGGTTCCACCAGTCGGAAAGCGCGGGATGGGCGAACAGCAGCGCATCCGCCCCGGCCAGCGCCGCGTCCTCTCCATGGCGGCGCAGCAGCGCGGCGGGCGAGGCCATGCCGCCCGCTTCCCCGGCCCAGCCATGCGGCCCCGTGACCAGCAACGCGATCGGAATACCGTCCAGGCCCATGCCGACCTCACGCAGGGTCAGCATCGGGGCCGCGATGCCCCGCGCATCAGAGACCACCAGCAGATCGGGGGCCGGCCGCCCCTTCAGCCACTGCACGGCCCGCCATCCCAGCATGGCGTCCGCGCCGTCCGGGCCGGGCAGCACATGCAGCCGGATGCCGCATGCGCGCAGCGCCGCCCACAGCCGCGTCGCGTTGCCGCCCCCGGCGGGTGAACGAGGCACCAGCAGGTCGATCGCCGCACCCTCCGCCGCCAGCCTTCGCGCCAGGCACAGCATGGCATGGCCCGCGGCCGCGCCGGGGTGCAGGCCGGGCAGGTCAGGGGTGATCAGCACCAGGCTGGGCGGGGTGTCGCTGCTCATCGGATCTGCCTGCCGCCCCCTTCCCGCCTGAATGGCTTCATCGCAGTTTCATCAACTATTAGCATTTGATAAACAATGCTTTATCATGGCGTCCGGCTTGTGGCGGGCACCCGCACAGGCTAGCGCTCTAACAGAGAAGCCACATGGGGGACAGCGTGGGATTCGCAGCAACTTTCCTCGCCGAGACCCAGGCCATCCTGCAGGCGATGGACCCCGCCCGCATCGAGGCCCTGGCCGAGACGCTGGCCGGCATCCGCGACGGCGGCGGGCGGCTGTTCATCCTGGGCGTGGGCGGTTCCGCCGGCCATGCCGGGCATGCGGTGAACGACTTCCGCAAGCTCTGCGGCTTCGAGGCCTATGCCCCCACCGACAATGTCAGCGAGCTGACCGCGCGCACGAATGACGAAGGCTGGGACACCACCTTCGCCGCCTGGCTGGCCGGCAGCCGCATCAACGCCAGGGACGGGCTGCTGGTGTTCTCGGTGGGCGGCGGCGACAAGGAACGCGGCATCTCGGGCAATATCGTGGCTGCCATTGACCTGGCGCGTGAACGCGGCGCGAAGGTGACGGGCATCGTCGGCCGCCAGGGCGGGCATACGGCCCTGGTGGGCGACGCGGTGGTGGTGGTGCCGCCGCTATATGCCGAGCACGTCACGCCGCACACCGAAGGGCTCTGCGCCGTGATCTGGCATTGCCTGGTCAGCCACCCGGCGCTGAAGCGCGCCGCCACCAAATGGGAAAGCGCCCATCCATGAGGCGCGCGGTGTTCCTGGACCGCGACGGCGTGCTGAACGCCGCCCGGCGCGACGCGAAGGGACGCCCCCTGCCCCCGGCCGATGCGGCAGACCTCGTCATCCTGCCCGGCGTGCCCGAGGCCTGCGCCGCGCTGCGCGCGGCGGGCTTCCTGCTGATCGGCGCCACCAACCAGCCCGACATCGCGCGCGGCACCGCCTCCGCCGATGAGGTCGCCCGGATGAACCGGCTGGTGGCCGAGGCCGTGGGCCTCGACGAGATGGCCCTGTGCCCGCATGACGACGCGGACGGCTGCGCCTGCCGCAAGCCCCTGCCCGGCCTGCTGACCGCCGCCGCCGCCACCCATGGCATCGAGCTTTCCGCCAGCTGGATGGTGGGCGATCGCTGGCGCGACATCGAGGCCGGCCGCGCCGCCGGCTGCCGCACCGCCTTCGTCCAGGCCCATTACGCCGAGCGCCAGCCCGACGCCCCGGACATCACCGTCGCGAGCCTGGCCGAGGCCGTGCCGCATATCGTGAATTCATAGCCCATGACCCTCCCCTCCCTGCGCATCAAGCTGTTCGCCGACGGCGCCGACCTGCCCGGCATGATCGAGGCCGCGCGCAACCCGGCCATCCGGGGCTTCACCACCAACCCCACCCTGATGCGCAAGGCCGGCGTCACCGACTACGAAGCCTTCGCGCGCGCCGCGATCGCCGCCATCCCCGACCGGCCGATCAGCTTCGAGGTGTTCTCGGACGAGCTGGAGGAGATGGAGGAGCAGGCACGCCGCATCGCGGGCTGGGGCCGCGATGTCTATGTAAAGCTGCCCATCACCAACACGCGCGGGCAGAGCATCATCCCCCTGCTGCCGCGCCTGGGAGCGGCGGGCGTGAAGTGCAACGTGACCGCGATCATGACGCTCGATCAGTTGCAGGCGGCCTCCGCCGCGCTGGCCGGGGCGCCGCCCTGCTGCCTGTCCATCTTCGCGGGCCGCATCGCCGATACCGGGATCGACCCCGTGCCGGTGATGCGCCGGGCGCTGGAGATCATGGCCCCGCATCCGCATCAGGAACTGATCTGGGCCTCTCCGCGAGAGGTGCTGAACCTGATCCAGGCCGATGCCGTCGGCTGCCACATCATCACCATGACCAGCGACCTGCTGGCCAAGCTGGGCAGCCTGGGCAAGAATCTCGACCGCTTCAGCCTGGAGACGGTGCAGATGTTCCGCAATGACGCGGTGGCGGCGGGCTACAGCCTGTGAAGGTGCTGGTGACGGGGGCCGCGGGCTTCATCGGCAGCAACCTGGTCGATGCCCTGCTGGCGCGCGGCGACAGCGTGGTGGGCTACGATAATTTCTCCACCGGGCAGGAACGGTTCCTGGAGGGCGCGCGCGCGCATCCGGCCTTCAGCCTGGCGCGGGGCGATGTGCTGGACCAGCCCGCGCTGACCGCGGCACTCGCCGGCGTGGACGCCGTGTTCCACCTCGCCGCCAATGCCGATGTGCGCTTCGGCACCGAGCATCCGCGGCGCGACCTGGAACAGAACACCATCGCGACCTTCACCGTGCTGGAGGCGATGCGCGCCGCCGGGGTGAAACGCATCCTGTTTTCCTCCACCGGCAGCGTCTATGGCGAGACACCCGTGATCCCGACGCCGGAGGACGCGCCCTTTCCGGTGCAGACCTCGCTCTACGGCGCCTCCAAGGTCGCGGGAGAGGGCCTGCTCAGCGCCTATGCCGCCGGCTTCGGCTTCCACGCGACCGTGTTCCGCTTCGTCTCGATCCTGGGGCCGCGCTACACCCACGGGCACGTGTTCGACTTCGCGCGCAAGCTGCTGGCCGACCCCACGCGGCTGGAGGTGCTGGGCAATGGCCGGCAACGCAAATCCTATCTGCACGTTGAGGATTGCGTGGCGGCGCTGCTGGTCGCGCTGGAAGGCGCGCCCGGTCCCTTCGCCGTGTTCAACCTCGGCCAGGATCATTATTGCGAGGTCAATGACAGCGTGGGCTGGATCACCGACGAACTGGGCCTGACGCCCCGCCTGGACTACACCGGCGGGGATCGCGGCTGGATCGGCGACAATCCCTTCATCTTCCTCGACGCCGCGCGGATGCGCGCCCTGGGCTGGGCGCCGCGGCATCGCATCGAGGACAGTGTGCGCGCCACGCTGCGCTGGATCATGGCCAACACCTGGGTGCTGGAGGCCCGTGCATGACGACCAGTCGGGAATTGCTGGTAGAGGCGCTGGACGCCGCGCGCATCGCGCAGTTCAGCGCGGATGTGGTGGCCGAGCTGAACGAGGCCGCCGCCAATGGCCGGCTGCTGATCGTGGGTTCGGCTGCCCTGCCCCGCAAGATCGCGACCGCCGTGCGCGCCGCCGGCGGCCAGGTGGCGGCGCTGATGGAATTCGATGCCCGCTTCTGGGGCCAGGACGTCCACGGCCTGCCGGTGCTGCCGCCCGAGGAGGCGCTGGAACGCGCGGGCGAGGACCCCATCGCGCTGGTGGGCATCTGGTCGCCCGACCATATCCACGCCCGCACCGCCGAATGGCTGGCCGCCAAGGGCATCACCCGCGTCTATCCGGTGCAGGCCGCCTTCTGGGCCTGGGGCGACAAGATCGGCCCGCACTACCAGTTCGGCACCCCCGCCCTGTATGCCGAGGCCGCGCCCCGCATCCTGGCCGTGCATGACGCGCTGGCCGACGGCGAGAGCAAGCGCCAATACGCCGGCGCCATCGCCTGGCGCGTGCTGCTGGACCCCACGCTGATCCCGGAACCCAGGCCCGAGCGCATCTATTTCGACCCCGACCTGCTGCGCCTGCCCGATGACGCGGTGATCGCCGATGTCGGCGCCTATGCGGGGGATACGCTCTCCACCTTCCTGACGTGGCAGGGCGCGCGCTTCGGCGCCTATCACGCCTTCGAGCCGGACCCGCTGAGCTTCGCGCGGCTGCTGCAGCTGCGGGAGAAGCTGCGGCCGGACATCGCGGCGCGCATCAGCCCCCGCGCGGCCGCCATCGGCGCGGCCCCCGGCAACCTGTTCCTGACGCCCACCGGCACCCCCGGCACCGTGACCGAAGCCTCCGCCGGGACCGGCATGCTGGAAGTGCCCTGCGTGACGCTGGATGCCGAGCTGGCAGGCGGACGGGTGGACTACATCAAGATCGACGCCGAGGGCGCGGAGGCCGAGGTTCTGGCCGGTGCCGAGGCCGGTATCGCGGCCCATCGCCCTTCGCTCGGCCTGTCGGTCTATCACGCGCCGTCCGACATCTTCACCCTGCCCGAATGGGCGATGGAGCGCCTGCCGGGCCATTCCTTCCACCTGCGCGCCCATGACCATGACGGCATCGACCTGGTGTTCTACGCCGTCTCGCCGGACCATAAGCCATGATCATCGCCCGCTCGCCGCTGCGCATCTCGATCGGCGGGGGCGGGACGGATCTGCCGAGCTATTACCAGGAACGCGAAGGCTTCCTGCTGGCCATGGCGATCCGCAAGCATGTGTATGTCTCGCTCCAGCGCACGCTGGAGCCGGGGCTGCTGCTGAAATACTCCCAGATCGAGCGCCCGGCGCGGGTGGTGGAGATCCAGCACCCGATCATCCGGGAATCGCTGCTGGAGCTGGGGCTGGGCGGCGAAGCGGCGCTGGAGATCACCTCGGTTGCCGATATTCCGGCCGGCACCGGGCTCGGTTCTTCCGGCAGCTTCACCACCGCGTTGCTGAAGGCGCTGCACGCGCTGGATGGGCGGGGCATCCCGCCGCATGAACTCGCGGAACAGGCCTGTCGGATCGAGATCGACCGGCTGGGCGAACCGATCGGCAAGCAGGACCAGTATATCGCGGCGATGGGCGGGCTGACGGGCTTCACCTTCCGCCGCGACGGCACGGTGGCGGCCGAGGCCCTGCCCGTTTCCGCCGCCACCCTGGCGGACCTGCAGGCCAACACGTTGATGTTCTTCACCGGCCGCACCCGCAGCGCCGGCACCATCCTGGCCGAGCAGGACCGCGCCTCCCGCGCCATGGATGCGGGGATGCTGGCCAATCTCGATCGGGTGAAGGCGCTGGGATACGAGACGCGCGATGCCTTCCTGAAGGGCGACCTGGCCCGCTGGGGCGAGATCATGCGCGAGCATTGGGAAGCCAAGAAGCGCCGCTCCGGCGCCATGAGCAACCCGCAGATCGACGCCTGGTACGATCTGGCCATGGCCAGCGGGGCCGTAGGCGGCAAGCTGGTGGGCGCGGGCGGCGGCGGCTTCCTGCTGTTCTATGCGCATGACGTTGCGCGGCTGCGCGCGGCCATGCGCGGCGCGGGCCTCGCGGAGGTGCCGGTCGTGCTCGACCCCGAGGGCACCACCCTGATCGCGCGATGATGCTGCCCCCCCTCGCCATCCTGGCCGGCGGGCTGGCGACCCGCCTGCGCCCGATCACGGAAACCATCCCCAAGGTGCTGGTGCCGGTGGCGGGTGAGCCGTTCCTGGCGCATCAGCTGCGGCTGGCGGCGCATCAGGGCTTCCGCCGCGTTGTGCTGTGCCTGGGGCATCTGTCGGAACAGGTGGAGGAATTCCTGGCCGCGCGCGGCGGCGAGTTCCCGCTCGACATCGCCATCAGCCATGAAGGCGCCAAGCGCCGCGGCACCGGCGGTGCGCTGCGCCATGCCCTGCCGCTGCTCGGCCCTGAGTTCTTCGTCCTCTACGGCGACAGCTATCTGCCGATCGAGGCCGCGCCGGTCTGGGCCGCCTTCAGGGCAGCCGGATGCCCCGCCATGCTGACCGTGCTGCACAACCAGGACCGCTGGGACCCCTCCAACATCGAGTTTCGCGACGGAATGGCGCTGCGCCACGACAAGGCCGCGCGCGGGCAGCCCGGGGTGGAGTGGATCGATTTCGGCCTGTCGGTCTTCACCGCGCCCGTCATCGCGGACTGGCCGCGGCCCGACCCCTGGGACCTGTCGGCGCTGACCGGCAGCCTGGCCACCGCCGGCAGGCTCGCGGGGCATGAGGTCAGGCAGCGCTTCTATGAAATCGGCAAGCCCGAGGGGCTGCGCGACACGGAATCATTTCTCTCGCGAAAGACCTTGTCCTGACCGTCGGCTGAACCCACTGTCCCGGCAGAGGAAATCGTCCACGGCACCACAAGAAGAACGTGCGGCCGCCAACGATTCGCCTTGATCCGCGTTGATGCTGAGACAATGGAAGCCGCCCCCCTCCCCCCACAGGGCGGCACCGATCAGGAGGGCAGCCATGCGGCGCCTATTTCTTCCGGTTCTGGCAGTTGCGGCAGGCGTCGCGCTTTCCGGCTGCGTTGATCCTGGCTACGGCTACGGCCCGTCCTATGGCGGGCCGGTCTATGGCGGCGGTGGCGGCTATTATGCCTCCCGCGGCTATTACGCCCCGCCGGCGCGCAGCTACTACGCGCCTCCGCCGCGCGCCTACTATGCGCCTCCCCCGCCGCGTCCCAGCTGGGGCGGTGGCGGCGGCGGCTGGGGTGGCGGCGGCCGCCCGCACGAATACAGCGGCGGTGGCGGCTATGGCCGTGGTGGCGGTGGCGGCGGCGGCCCGCCGCCCCGTGGCGGCGGTGGCCGGCAGTCCATCGGCGAATGGGCGCGCGGCAACCGCTGATTCCGGCGAGCCGCCGCATTCGGCGGCTTGCGTCCCGGGGAATGGCGGCTTATACGCCCCCATTCCTGCGGGACCGGACCGGGCGCTACCACGTCTTCCGTCCTCAGCCTTCGAGATAGCCGAGAGTAGCGCCATGAAGCCCGATACCCATCCCGAGTACCACGCCATCACGGTGGTCATGACCGACGGCACCACCTTCCAGACGCGCAGCTGCTACGGCAATGCCGGCGACACCATCCGCCTGGACATCGACCCGAAGAGCCACCCGGCCTGGACCGGCGTGCAGCGCATCATGGATACGGGCGGCCAGGTCGCGAAGTTCAACAAGAAGTTCGCCGGCATCGGCCTGAAGAAGTAATCTTCTTCACCCCGACCGAGATCTTGGAAGGCCGTCCCTTGAAACAGGGGGCGGCCTTTTCCATTTCTGGTGGGTGCGGGATGCCCGGATGGGGTCCCGCCACGGCGGCCCGGCAAACCGGGGCCGGCATCGCCCGGATGGGGGTGCCTCAGGCCTCTGGCAAGCAGGGATCGCTGCCAACGCATGAACCTTGCTGATGCAGGAGGTTTTGATGAACGCTGTCGACTTCTCTCCCCTTTTCCGCACCGCCATCGGCTTCGACCGCCTGGCCCGCCTTGTCGAAGGCGCGCGCGGCACCGAGGCGCAGTCCTACCCGCCCTACAACATCGAGCGCACCGGCGAGGACAACTACGTCCTGACGCTGGCCGTCGCCGGCTTCTCCGAGCAGGAGCTGGAGCTTGAGGTGAAGGGCGACACGCTCCTCGTCGCCGGCCGCCCGGCCAACCAGGCCACGGAGCGCAGCTTCCTGCACCGCGGCATCGCGGGCCGCGCCTTCGAGCGCCGCTTCGTGCTGGCCGACCACCTGGTGGTGAAGGGTGCCGAGCTGCGCAACGGCCTGCTGCATGTGGCGCTGGAGCGTGTGGTGCCCGAGGCGCTGAAGCCCCGCCGCATCGAGATCGCGAGTGCTGGCCCCGCCCAGCCGAAGCTGGTCGAGGCGCAGGCGGCGTAACCGAGACGCGGGAACCGCAACGGGCCGGGAGGGGAGACCCTCCCGGCCCTTCGTCGTTTCAGGCTATGGCTGGGCGATGGAAGCATTCATCTACACGCTGGTCCGCCGGGCGGACTGGGCCGAGGCCGCGGCGGCCGGCGCCTATACCGGCAGCGCCGATGACCGGCGCGACGGGTTCCTGCACTTCTCGACGGCCGCGCAGCTGCGCGCCACGGCCGCGAAGCACCGCAAGGGCGAGACGGATCTGGTGATCGTGGAAGCCGAGAGCGCGAGGCTGGGCGATTCCCTGCGCTTCGAGGCGCCGCTGAGCGGCCGGCCGGGGCTGTTTCCCCACCTCTACGCGCCGCTGCCGCTCTCGGCCGTCACGCGCGTGCTGGACCTGCCGTTGGGGCCGGACGGGCTGCACGAATTCCCGCCCGGCTTTCCCTGAGGGCCGTTACCAGCCGCGACGGCCGTAGCCGTAGCCATAGCTGGGGCGATAGCCGTAGCCACCGCCGTACCCGCCGCGATAGCCGTGGTGGCCGTTGTTGCTGGCCAGCACGGCAGCGCCGGCCACCGCCGCGACGCCCGCACCCAGCAGCAGGGTGTTGCCCATGTTCACGGAGCCGTCGGGGTTCTGGCAGCCCGCCAGCAGCACGGCGGCGGACAGGGTGGCGGCGGCGAACAGCTTACGCATCGTCTTGTTTCCTCGTGCGGGGTTCGGGGGAACCCTGCCTGACGGAAACTATTGCCCCGGCAAGTGGCGGGATCACGCCCGCGCGATGGCGGCGCGCGGCGGAATGATGATGTTTTAGTGGCGCCGCAGGCGCATCGCGAAGAAGCCGTCCATGCCGCCGCTGTCGCCCAGCATGTCCGGGCGGGTCCGCAGCGCGCCGGTCACGGTCATGGCCTCCATCCCCGGCAGTTCGCCGGGGCGGACGCGGTCAAGCGCGAAGCCCTCCGGCACGCGCTCCAGATGGGCCTCGCCCTCCTCTGCCTGCAGGGAGCAGGTGGCGAAGACCAGCCGCCCGCCCGGCGCCAGCAGCGCGCAGGCGGCGGCCAGCAGGCGGGACTGGGTCTCGGCCAGCTTGGTCACATCCCCTGCCCGCTTCAGATGCGCCACATCAGGGTGGCGGCGGATGGTGCCGGTCGCGGTGCAGGGGGCATCCAGCAGGATGGCGTCGAACAGCGCGTCGGGCTTCCAGGCGGCGGCATCGGCAACCACCACCTCGGCCGGCAGCTTCAGCCGGGCCAGATTCTCACGCAGGCGCGTCGCGCGCTTGGGGTCGCGCTCCACCGCCACCACCTCGGCGCCGGCGGCGGCCAGCTGGGCGGTCTTGCCGCCCGGGGCGGCGCAGAGGTCCAGCGCGCGCTCACCGGGGCGCACGGCCAGCAGGCGCGCCGGCAGGGCGGCCGCGGCATCCTGCGCCCAAAGATCGCCCTCGGTGAAGCCCGGCAGTTCCGTGATGCGGGTGCCATGGGCCATGCGCGCGGTGCCGCCGGGCAGCAGGGTCGCTCCCTCGGGCAGCGCCACGCCGGGCTTCAGGGAAAGATCGAGCGGCGCCTCATGCTGGTGGGCCTCCGCGATGCGGCGCACGGCATTGCCATGGGCCTTCTGCCAGGCGGTCCAGAGCCAGGACGGCGTATCCAGGCGCGGGGCGTCCAGCCCCTCCAGCGCGGCGGCCCCGGCCGACGCGACACGGCGCAGCACCGCATTCACCAGCCCCGAGAAGGCGCGCGGCACCAGCGACACACAGTCGCTGACGGCGGCATGCGGCGGCGTGCCGAGCAGCGTCAGCTCCGCCGCGCCGATGCGCAGCGCCTGGCGCACCGTGGCCGGCGGCTCGCGCTGCAGATAGGGTTCCAGAACGGCGTCCAGCGAGCCCAGCCGCCGCAGCACGGTGGCCGCGATCCGGTGGCCGGCGGCACGGTCGCGCGGCTCCATGGGCGGAAGCGCGTCCAGCGCCTCCTCCAGCGGGCGGCGCGCCTGCAGGACGGCGGTGATCAGGGCATGGGCGGCCTGGCGGGTTGCTGATGGCATGGCCGGGCTTATGGCGCCCCGATCAATAGACGACCAGCCCTTGCAGGCCCTGGCGCTCGGCGGCACGCGCAAGGCTGCCATCCGACTTGGCGGCGGCGAGGAAATTATTGACCTCGGCCAGCCAGGCGGCATCGCCGCGCGGCACGGCATAGGCCATCAGTGCCTCCCCGAAGCGCGGCGGCGCCTCCAGCAGGCGCACCCAGCCCTCCTGCTCCGCCAGGCCGCGCGCATAGGGCAGGCTGGCGACCAGCACATCCACCCGGCCCGACAGCACCTCCACCTCACGCGGGCGGGCGGCGCGCAGCACGGTCAGCTCCGCGCGGCGCAGGCTGTTGCGCATCGCGGCCTCGGCCTGGCTTCCCTCCGCCACGGCCACCAGCACGCCGGGGCGGTCGATGGACTGCCAGTCCCGCACGCGGGCGCTGGCGCGGTTGGCGACGCCCAGCACGGGGGTGGAGAAATAGGGCTTGGTGAAGGCCACCTGCTGCGCGCGCTCAGGCGTGATGACGGCGCCCGACATGGCGATGTCGCAGGCGCCCGCCTCCAGCTGCGCCAGCATGCCGACCTGGGCGGTCGGCACCAGCACCTGCCGCAGCCCCAGGCGCTGGGCCAGTGCGCGGGCCATGTCGGCATCCACGCCTTCGAGTTCACCGCTGCGGGGGTTGCGCCAGGACATCCCGTAGAAGCCGGTCCAGGCGCAGACGCGCAATTCGCCGCGCGCGCGCATCGCGGCCAGTCGATCTTCCTGCGGCTGGGCCGCAACGCCACCGGTGCCAAACGCCGCAACCCCTGCAACAATGGCGGCGATGGTGTTCAGCAATAACGTCCGCATCAGGATTCGCCGGGCCTTCGGTCTGGATGTGCCTGCCGTATCGCCGCTGCGGCCCTGGCGGCTGTTCGCCCTGGCCGCCACGATCGTGATCGCGGCGCTGATCGGGCTTTACACCATCGTGATGCAGCGCGCCCAGCACGATGCGTTGCTGGCGGCCGCGCAGACCACGCGAAATCTCGCGACCTCACTGGCGGAGCAGGTCGATCGTTCCCTGCAGACCGTGCAGATCCTGCTGCCGGATGCCGAGACGGCGATCCGCGGCGGCGCCTTCGCGCGCACCCTGCAGGACCTGCCGCAGCTGCGGGGCGTGTTCGCCACCGACGCCGCGGGGCGGGTGCGCACCTCCACGGAGCCCAGCATCGTGGGCTTCCAGCTGGATGACCGGGAGTGGTTCCGCACCCTGCGCCTGACGCCGCAGCCGATGCGCCTGGGCGCGCCCGAGGCCGGGCGCTACCTGGCCGTGGGCGCGCGCAGCGTGCAGGAGGTGGGGCTCTGGACCATCCCGCTGGCATTGGCCCGGCGCAACGGGGCCGGCGAGTTCGAGGGCGCGACCGTCGCCCTGCTGAACCCGGACCATCTGAGCGGCATCGCCCAGCGGGTGGCCGAAAGCTTCGGCGTCTCGGTGCGGATCAGCGCGGCCAGCGGCGCGCTGCTGGCCCGCAGCGACGGCCGGCTGGAGGGGATCGGCATGCTGCACCCCGGCAGCTGGCCCTTCCGCGATTTCCTGCCGCGCCTGGCCCAGGGCAGCTATGAGGGGCCCGACCAGGAGGGCCAGCCCGTGCTCGCGGCCTTCGCCACCACGGCGCTCGGCCTGATGGTGGTGGAGGTGAACCGCCCGCGCGAGGCGGCGCTGGCGCCCACGGAACAGCTGGGCGCGCTGCTGGCCATTTCCATGCTGGGCACCGGCGTGCTGGTGATGGGCGCGCTGTGGCTGCTGCTGCGCCAGTCCCGCCTGCTGCAGGCCCAGGGGCGCGCGCTGCGGCAGAGCGAGGCCTCGGCCCTGGCCGGGGTGCGCGCGAAGGAGGAGTTCCTCGCCTCCATGAGCCACGAGATCCGCACGCCGATGAACGGCGTGATCGGCATGACCAGCCTGCTGCTGGATACCCAGCTTTCCGTCCAGCAACGCCACCAGGCCGAGACCATCCAGCACAGCGCCGAGCACCTGCTGGTGCTGCTGAACGACATCCTGGACCTGTCGAAGCTGGAGGCCGGGGAGCTGACGGCGGAGCGCCTGCCCTTCGACCCGGAGGCCGAGCTGGCCACCATCCTGGACCTGTTCGCGCCGCGCGCCGCCGACCAGGGGCTGGAGCTGCTGGCCGCGCTGTCGCCCGAGCTGCCGCCCCGCGTGCTGGGTGACCCGGGGCGTTTCCGCCAGCTGCTGTTCAACCTGGTGGGCAACTCGCTGAAGTTCACCGAGGCTGGCAGCATCGAGATCGCCATCACGGCCCGACCCGAGGGCGTGAACATGCGCCTGATCTGCACCGTGACCGACACCGGCATCGGGCTGGAGAAGGAGCAGATCCCGTTCCTGTTCGAGCGCTTCACCCAGGCCGATGCCTCCATCCGGCGGCGCTACGGCGGCACCGGGCTGGGGCTCGCGATCTGCGCGCGGCTGGCCGAGCAGATGGGCGGCGAGATCACGGCCCGGCAGCGCGATCCCTCCCTGCCGCGCGGCGGGGGCAGCGTGTTCGAGTTCTCGGTGCTGACGGGACGGCTGGTGGGCCGGCGCCCGGACCCGCCGGCGGAGCTGGCCGGCACGGTGGCGCTGGTGGTGGAGGGCCAGCCGCGCGTGACCGAGCTGCTGGCCGCCGAGCTCAGGCATCTGGGGCTGGAGATCCTGCTGGCGGCGCCCGCCATGGCGGCCCAGGCCGTGGCGCGCTCCGGCGCTCGGCTGGCCTTCGTGCCGACCGGCGAGGCACCGCCCGACCAGGCCGGCTGCACCGTCATCACCGTGGCCGCCGTGACCGAGGTGCCCGAGCACGGATTCGCCGTGGTGAAGCCCGTGCTGCCCTCCCGGCTGCGGGCCGCGGTGCAGGCGGCGCTGTCTCCCCCACGGCAGGAAACGGCGGACAGCCCGGCGCAGCCGCCCCGCCCTGCCCCGCGCATCCTGCTGGTGGAGGACAACCCGACCAACCAGCTGGTGATCCGCAGCATATTGGGCACGGTGGGCTGCGAGGTGGATGTGGCCGATGACGGCGTGGCGGCGCTGGAGGCCGCCGGGCACACCGCCTATGGCATCATCCTGATGGATGTGCAGATGCCGCGCATGGACGGGCTGGAGGCCACGCGGATGATCCGCGCGGGCGACGGCCCCAGCGCCCGGGCCCGCATCATCGGCCTGACGGCCGCCGCCGGGCCGGAATACGAGAAGCAGTGCCTGGATGCGGGGATGGACGAGTACCTGACCAAGCCCATCCGCCGCCAGGAGCTGCTGGCGCGGCTACCGCTGTAGCGGTCAGCCCAGCAGGCGGCCCGCCACCGCGTCCAGCTTGGCCAGCAGCGCGGGGTCGCGCTTCTCGGGCGCGGTGATGATCGCGTGGTCCAGCGCGTTGTTGCAGCCGGCCGGGCACAGGCCGCGCGGCTTGCCCAGCGCGGGCACCACGGCCTTCACCAGGGCGCGCGCCTTGTCGGCATTGCCCAGCAGCACCTTCACCACCTGGTCGACCGTGACGGCGTCATGTTCCTCGTGCCAGCAGTCATAGTCGGTGACCATGGCGACGGAGGCGTAGCAGAGCTCCGCCTCACGGGCGAGCTTGGCCTCGGGCATGTTGGTCATGCCGATCACCGAGCAGCCCCACTGGCGGTACAGGTTGCTCTCGGCCTGGGTCGAGAACTGCGGGCCTTCCATCACCAGATAGGTGCCGCCGCGCGTCATCGGCAAACCCAGGTCGCGGCCCGCGACCTCAATCGCGTCGGACAGGCGCGGGCAGGTCGGGTGCGCGACGGAGACATGGGCCACGCAGCCGGTGCCGAAGAAGGACTTCTCACGCGCGAAGGTGCGGTCGATGAACTGGTCCACGATCACGAAGTGACCGGGGGGCAGTTCCTCCTTCAGGGAGCCCACGGCCGAGAGCGAGATGATCTCGGTCACGCCCGAGCGCTTCAGCGCGTCGATGTTGGCGCGGAAGTTCAGCGCGGAGGGGGGCGTGGGGTGGCCGCGGCCGTGGCGCGGCAGGAACACGCACTTCACCCCATGCAGCCGGCCGAACAGCAGCTCGTCGGACGGGTCACCCCAGGGGGTGCTCACCTTGCGCCATTCGCGGTCCTCGAGGCCGTCGATGTCATACAGGCCGGAACCGCCGATCAGGCCGATCACGGGCTCGAAGGTATCGCTCATGCGCGCACTCCACAGGTCAGGGTGTGGCAGCCCGATACAGCATGGCGCCGATGGGCACCATCCGCGCGATGGCATGGCTGGTGAAGGCGCTGACCCCGGCCCTGAGCGGTGCCAGCGCCGCGGGCGGCGGCAGATCCGGGCCCATGCCGCGCAGCAGCGCCTGCGCCTGGCGGCGCGCGAGGCCGCGTGTCGTTTCGATGATATTTTCGAGCCGCCCGTCGGCGGCGAGCGGCGCCAGGCGATTCTCGGCCGCCGAAAGGTAATCCGGCCAATGCGCCAGGTGGCGGTACAGGCTGGCCAGGATGGCCCCGCCGTCGCTGGCCCCCATCAGGTTGAGGCGCAGGACGCGCGCCGCCGTCGCGGCATCCATAGCATCCAGGTTGAGCAGCGGCGGCAGGGCGGGGCCCGGCGCCGGGGCGGGCCGTGGGGGAAGCCCGGCCGGGATCACCGCCGCGCCGTCCAGCCGCAGCAGCAGCGCGTTCAGCCCCAGCAGGTTCAGGCCGTTGCCGGTGTCGTAGGCGGTGAGGATGTCACGAATGGCGGGTGGTGTGGGAATCGGCGCCAGATGCGGCAGTTCCAGCGCGGCGCGCAATGCGCGCGACTGCTCCTCCACCGCGCCCGAGGCATAGAGCGGGCGCAGCATGCCCCAGGCGGCGGGAAGCGCGCCCGGGATGGTCGCGATGTGGCGCCAGATCAGGTTCACCACCTTCACGCCCATCACGCCGCGCAGATCGGCGAAGATGTCGGCGGTCTCGCCCCGGGCTTCGGCCTCGGTGACGGCGGGCACGGGGTCACCGGCCATGTTCGTTTCCCCCATAGAAAAAGGCCCGGGGTTTCCCCCGGGCCTTCAGCTTATCGTGCCGGTTTCCGGTCTCAAGGCCGCGCATGCGGCCCATCGCCGGGATCAGTGCAGGTCGGCCCAGATCTTGCGCTTCACGCCATAGGCGATGAAGCCCGCGACGGCGAGGAAGATCAGGATCTTGATGCCCATGCGCTTGCGGGTTTCCGTCTCCGGCTCCGACGCCCAGGCCAGGAAGGTCGCGACGTCGCGGGCCATCTGGTCGACGCTGGTGGCGGTGCCGTCGGCGTATTCCACCGCACCGTCGTTCAGCGGCGCGGCCATGGCGATCTGACCACCCGGGAAGTACGGGTTGTAGTTCATGCCCTGGCCGAGCGTCACGCCCGCCGGCGGCTCATGATAGCCGGTCAGCAGGGAGTAGATGTAGTTGGCGCCGCCGTGACGGGCCTTCGTGATCACCGACAGGTCCGGCGGCAGGGCGCCGTTGTTGGCGGCGCGCGCGGCGTTGTCGTTGGCGAAGGGGCGATGGAAGCGGTCGGACAGGCGGCCCGGGCGCTGGAACATCTGGCCTTCGTCATTCGGGCCGTCGGTCACTTCCACGGAACCCGCGACCGCGCGCACCTGCTCCTCGGTCAGGCCGATGTCGAGCAGGTTGCGGTAGCTGAGCAGCCGCAGGGAGTGGCAGTTGGCGCAGACGCCCGCATAGACGGCGTAGCCACGCTGCAGGGCCGCACGGTCGAAGGCGCCGAAGGCACTGTCGAAGGAGAAGTGGCCGCTGCGCGGGTGCTCGGCGTCACCGGCCGCCTGCGGGGCGACGGCGGGCACCAGCAGGGCCGCGGTGACGGCGAGGGCCTTGAGGAAACGCTTCATGGCTCAGGCCTTCTCCATCGGCTTCGCGGCGGCGCCGCCCGGAACCGGGCCGGCACCCTTGGGGCCCAGCACCGCGGCGGCGATGCTCTCGGGCAGCTTCATCGGCTTCTCCTTGCGACCCAGGATCGGCAGGATCACCAGGAAGTAGGCGAAGTAGTAGGCGGTCGCGATGCGGCTGACGGTGACGAAGGGCTCCTCCGCCGGCTTACCGCCGCAGTACATCAGCACGAAGAAGGCCACGACCCAGAGCAGGAAGGCGATGCGCGCCACCGGGCGGAACTTCATGGACCGCACCTTGGAGGTATCGAGCCAGGGCAGGACCAGCCACACCAGGATGGACGCGAACATCAGCAGCACGCCGCCCAGCTTGTCCGGCACCGCACGCAGGATCGCGTAGAAGGGCAGGAAGTACCACTCGGGCACGATGTGCGCCGGGGTGGAGAGCGGGTTCGCCGGGATGTAGTTGTCCGGGTGGCCGAGGTAGTTCGGCGCGAAGAACACCAGCACCGCGAAGACCATCAGGTAGACGATGATGCCGACCGTGTCCTTCGAGGTGTAGTAGGGGTGGAACGGGATCGTGTCCTGCGGGCCCTTGGGCTCGATGCCCAGCGGGTTGTTGGAACCCGTGATGTGCAGCGCCGCGACGTGCAGGAACACCACGCCGAAGATCACGAAGGGCAGCAGGTAGTGCAGGCTGAAGAAGCGGTTCAGCGTGGGGTTGTCCACGGAGAAGCCGCCCCAGAGCAGCGTCACGATATGCTGGCCCACCACCGGGAAGGCTGAGAACAGGTTGGTGATGACGGTGGCGCCCCAGAAGGACATCTGGCCCCAGGGCAGCACGTAGCCCATGAAGGCGGTGGCCATCATCAGCAGGAAGATCACGACGCCCAGGATCCACAGCAGCTCACGCGGGGCCTTGTAGGAACCGTAGTAGAGGCCGCGGAAGATATGGATGTAGACGACGATGAAGAACATCGACGCGCCGTTCATGTGAACGTAGCGGATCAGCCAGCCGTAGTTCACGTCGCGCATGATGCGCTCGACACTGTCGAAGGCCAGGGACGTGTGGGCGGCGTAGTTCATCGCCAGGAAGATGCCGGTGGCGATCATGATCAGCAGGTTGATCATCGCCAGGGCGCCGAAATTCCAGAAGTAGTTGAAATTCCGAGGCGTGGGGAAGCTCCCGTATTCCTTCTCCATCATGGTGAAGATGGGCATGCGCTCATCCACCCAGCGGATCACGGGGTTCTTCATTTCGCTTTTATGCAGGCCGATCGACATCGTGCGGTCCCTGTGGCTAGCGGATCGGGAGGGGCGGGAAGGTCATGACGGCCTGCATCACCCGACGCGGATCTTCGTATCGGTGAGGAAGGTGTAGGTCGGGACCGCGAGGTTCGCGGGGGCCGGCCCCTTACGGATGCGGCCCGCGGTGTCGTAGTGGCTGCCGTGGCAGGGGCAGAACCAGCCGTGATAGTCGCCGCGCATGTCGGTGGGCTTCTGGCCCAGCGGCACGCAGCCCAGATGGGTGCACACGCCCACCACGATCAGCCAGTTGTCGCGCTGCACGCGGGACTGGTCGGTGGCGGGGTCCTTCAGCTCATTCAGGGGCACGTCGCGCGCCTGCTTGATCTCGTCCGCCGTGCGGTTGCGCACGAAGACGGGCTTGCCGCGCCACATCACCGTCACGGCCATGCCGGTCTGCACGGCGCCGATGTCCACCTCGGTGCTCGCCAGCGCGAGGGTGTCCTGCGCCGGATTCATCGAGGAAATGAAGGGCCAGGCGATCGCGCCCACGCCAACCGCGCCGAAGGCCCCGGCAGTCAGTTTGAGGAAGTCACGCTTGCCGCCTTCCGGCTGGCTGCCTGCCGCATGGGTTGCCGTTTCGGCCATCGCCACATCCCGCTCCGCTAACAGGTGCCCTTGAAAGGCACCTTTGACTACATGCGACAGGAATCGGGCGCAGACGGACGCAACATGCGCGACGCAGCCTAACCCTCACCCCATACACTGCATTGCGTATAAAGCCTGTCAGACCAGGGTGACAACCGCCCGCGCCGGACCCACAAGGCACAATATGACCGGAACACCGCATCATCCGCTGGCAGGCCCCGCCCGGGACTGGTTCGAGACCCTCCGAGACCGCCTCTGCGCGGCCTTCGAGTCGCTAGAGGACGAATTGTCCCAAGGTCCGCACGCCGCCCTGCCCCCCGGCCGCTTCACCCGCACCCCCTGGACCCGGCCCGAGGGTGGCGGCGGCGTGATGTCCGTGATGCGCGGGCGCGTGTTCGAGAAGGTGGGCGTCAACGTCTCGACCGTCTTCGGCGAATTCACCCCCGATTTCCGCAAGCAGATCCCGGGCGCCGAGCAGGATCCGCGCTTCATGGCCACCGGTGTCTCCCTGGTGGCGCACATGCACAGCCCGCGCGTGCCGGCGGCCCATTTCAACACCCGCTTCATCGTCACCAGCCGCGCCTGGTTCGGCGGCGGCGGGGACATCACGCCGATGGATCATTCCGCCCCCAACAGCCTGGAGGACGCGGCCACCTTCCACGCCGCGTTCCAGGCGGCCTGCGACCGGCACGACCCGGCCTATTACCCGCGCTTCAAGGCCTGGTGCGACGAGTATTTCTACCTGCCCCACCGCAAGGAGGCACGCGGCCTGGGCGGCATCTTCTATGACTGGCTGGGCGACCGCACGCCGGGGCACGGCGCGGAGGCCGATTTCGCCTTCACCAAGGATGTGGGCCTCGCCTTCCTCGATTCCTTTCCCGCCATCATCCGCCGCCGCATGCATGAGGCCTGGACGCCGGCCGAGCGCGAGCACCAGCTGATGCGGCGCGGGCGTTATGTCGAGTTCAACCTGCTGCATGACCGCGGCACGCTGTTCGGCCTGCGCACCGGCGGGAATGTCGAAGCGATCCTGATGAGCATGCCGCCCGCCGTCACATGGTGACAAGGCATGTACCCGGCCGACAATCGGGTTGAATGGCCGACCGGAGACCTCTAGTTTCGGGCTCACAAGTAAGTGTGGTCCGACACCCCCCGACCGTGGACAACCTGCGCGAGATCCGATCCGCGCTGCCGCATCTCCAGGAAGAAGCACGCCTCCGGCAGGAGGCGTCCGCCGGCCTGGGCAACGGCGCGCGCCCCCCCGCCCCTCCCCGGCGGCGCATGCCCGCGCTGTGGCCGGTGCTGGTGCTGCTGCCACTCGCCATCTATGCGGTGGTGCTGCTGCTGTTCATCCGGTCCCTCCAGTCGGAGGATCTGAGCAGCGAGGTGCTGGACATGGCCGAGGCCGCCGCCTCGAACGTGCGCGCGGAACTCTCGGGCGGGCTCGACCTGCTGGACCTGCTCGCCGCCTCCACCGCCATCGACCAGCTGGACCTGCCGGCCTTCCGGCAGGAGGCGGGCCGGCTGTCCCGCACGCGCCCGGGCTGGCAGACCATCACCCTGTCCGACCGCGAGCGCGACGTGCTGGACCTGCGGGCCGGCATCCTGGTCGCGGCCCCGCCCATTCCGGACGTCGCGACCTTCGAGCGCGTGATCGCCACCGGCCAGCGCGCCATCGCGCCGCTGCGCGGTGAAAGCATCACCCTGCGCGTCCCGGTGGTACGCGACGGGCGGGTGCGCGGCACGCTGGCCGCCACCCTGCCGCTGACGAGCCTGGCGCCGCTGGCCCTGCACAACCGCCTGCCGGCCGGCTGGCTGATGACCGTGACGGACGACCAGTTCAGCATCGTCGCGCGATCCCCCGCCGCCCCGCATCGCCTGGGCACCGCCGCCGGGCCGGAATATGAGCGGCTGGCCCGCCAGCGCGTGCCGCGCCTCGAAAGGCTGCCCATGCCGGGCGGGGGCGATGCCTGGGTCGGCATGGTGTCCATCCCCGAACTGCAATGGTCGGTGGCGGTGTGGGTGCCGGCGAGCGTCGCGCAGGCACCCCTGTGGCCGCTGCGGCTGGTGCTGGCGCTGGGCGGCGTCTGGGCACTGGCCACCGCGCTGCTGCTGGCGGCCTGGATGCTGCGCCGCGACCGCCGCCTGGCCGAGGCCGAGGCAGGCCGCCTGGCGGCCGAGGCCGCCCGCGCGGCCGAGAACGATCGTCGCAAATCCGACTTCCTGACGACCATGAGTCACGAGCTGCGCACGCCGCTGACGGGGATCCTGGGCTTTACCGACCTGCTGGCCTCCTCCCCGCTCAGCCCGCAGCAGCGGCAGTGGGTGGAGCAGCAGCGCCGCGCCGGCAACGCCCTGCT
Organism: Rhodovarius crocodyli; assembly: GCF_004005855.1. Taxonomy (GTDB): domain Bacteria; phylum Pseudomonadota; class Alphaproteobacteria; order Acetobacterales; family Acetobacteraceae; genus Rhodovarius; species Rhodovarius crocodyli. Next base: position 107,323 of record NZ_SACL01000002.1, on the reverse strand, counting down.
GACGCTGGTGGGAGAGGTGCTGGACCTGTCGCGCATCGAGGAAGGCGCGGTCGAGCTGGAGCACATCCCCTTCGACCTGCCCGCCACCCTGCATGACTGCCTGAACCTGATGCGGCCGGTGGCACAGAAGAAGGGGCTCGGCCTGCATGCCGTGCTGCAGCCCGCCCTGCCGCAGACCGTGCTGGGTGACCCGCTGCGCCTGCGCCAGATCATCAACAACCTGCTGTCCAACGCCATCCGCTTCACCCAGGTGGGCGAGGTTCGGCTGGAAGCGGCGGCCGAGCCGATGCGCGACGGGCGGGCGGCGGTGGTCGTGACCGTGGCCGACACCGGCGTGGGCATCGCGCCCGAGAAGCTGAGCCAGGTGTTCGAGCGGTTCCGCCAGGCCGATGCCTCCACGCAGCGCGAACATGGCGGCTCGGGACTGGGCCTCGCGATCTGCCAGCGGCTGGTGCTGGCGATGGGCGGCACCATCCGCGCGGACAGCGCGCCCGGCCAGGGCAGCCGCTTCACCTTCCGCATCCCCCTCTCCACCCCGCCGCGTGCCAGGGCGCCGCAGCCCCCGGCCCCGGCGCGGGTGCTGGCCGCAGCCAAGCCCGTGACCGAGAGCCGCAGCCTGCGCGTGCTGGTCGCCGAGGATGTCCTGCCCAACCAGGCATTGCTGCGGGCGGTGCTGGAGGGCGGCGGGCATGCGGTCGACATCGCCTCCAATGGCCAGGAGGCGGCGGAACTGGCCGCCCTGCATGATTATGATGTGGGGCTGCTCGATATCCGCATGCCGGTGATGGACGGCTTCGCCGCCGCGCGCGCCATCCGCGGCCTGCCCGCCCCGCAGGGTGAACTGCCGCTGATCGCGCTGACCGCCGACATCACCCAGGCGGTGCAGAACGAGGCATTGGCGGCCGGCTTCGGCAGCGTGCTGCCCAAGCCGTTCGAGGCGCTGGACCTTCTGGACTCCGTGTTGGAAGCCGCACGCCCACCGCCGCCCGAGAGCTACGTCCTGCTGCCGGCCGGCAAGCAACCGCGCCCCAAAAGCAACTGAGCGGACTGACATGTCATCCCGCCGTCATGAGGTTTGACGCGGGGCATCGGCGCTGGCCTATTGCGACCGCCCCATTTCATCGCCGCAAGGATCCCGTTCATGACGCTTTCCCGCCGCTCACTGCCTCTGCTCGGGGCGCTGGCCTGCCCTTCCATCGCCCTGGCGCAAGGCTGGGCTCCGAACGGGCCGATCCGCGTCGTGCTGCCGCAGGCCGCCGGCTCCTCCGGCGACATCCAGCTGCGGCAGATGGCCGAGACGATGCAGCGTGAACTGGGCGCGCCGATCGTGGTGGAGAACCGCCCCGGCGCCAACGGCTCGGTCGCCGCGGGCTTTGTGAAGCAGCAGCGCCCCGACGGGCAGGTGCTGATGCTGGCGGGCGTGTCCATGGTGGCCTTCAACCAGCACCTGTACCGCAGCCTGCCCTATGACCCGCTGAAGGACTTCGCCTATATCGCGCCCACCACCAACACGAACTTCGTGGTGGTGGCCAGCAGAAAGAGCGGCATCACCAGCCTGCGCCAGCTGGTGGAGCGCGCGAAGGCCGAGCCCGGCAAACTGACCTTCGGTTCCGCCGGCATCGCCAACACCACCCATCTGGGCATGGAGATGCTGGCCTCCCGCGCCGGGATCGAGCTGACGCATGTTCCCTATGCCGGCTCCCCCCAGGCGGCGACGGCGATCATCTCGGGCGAGGTGGATCTGGGCTTCTCGGTGCTGGGCATCGCGCTGCCGGGCATCCGCGACGGCCAGGTGACGGCGATCGCGGTGGCGCGGGAGGGCGGGCGCGCGCCCGTGCTGCCCGACGTGCCCACCATGGCAGAGGCCGGGGTGGACGCGCCGGTCATTCCCGGCTGGTTCGCGCTGATGGGCCCGGCCGGGCTGCCCGATGCCGCAGTCACACGTATCAACGCCGCTGTGCAGACCGCCCTGCGGGAGCCCGCCTTCCAGCAGCGGCTGATCGCCGCGGACCTTGAGGCGCTGTTCGACCAGCCGGCGGCGTTTCGCAGGCGGCTCGAAAACGAAAGCCGCGTCTGGGGAGATTTTATCAAGGCGCGCGGGCTGACGCTGGACTGATCCGCCGGCCGCCGCAGGCGGAAAACGCGACTCCGCACAAGTGAAAATCGAGGCGTCGGACCCTGTGTCCGGCGCCTTTTTTCTTGCCTGTCGTTTCAAGGTCACACTCATGCAACGGCTTGCGGCAGGAGTTTTGACCAACCTCTCAGCCTGGATTGATAAGTTATTGATATTCCCTTGAGTCTCGGCCAAAGAGATTCCGGCAATGAGTCGCTTTTTCCCTTGTCCGCCCAAATTTTCCCACGTAGAACCATGGCAGCCCAGATACGGATGCAGCGCGCTCGGGGGGGCGAGCGATCCAGTAATCGGGCTGGTAGGGCGAGCCGGTCAGGTCGGGGGGCCTGACCGGTCGCTTTCCCTCTCCAGGAAGGCACCGCCCCACACCGCAGTTTCCTTTTTCTCCCCCGATCGGTCGTTTCCAGGGGGTTGGCACAGGTCATGGCGGCGGAGGGCAATCCAATCGGGGGGCAGTTCCGCGGCACTTACCGGAACCGCCTGGACGCCAAGAAGCGGGTCTCCGTCCCCGCCTCCTTCCGCACCGTTCTGGCCGGCCAGGGGCTGGTGCTCCGCCGTTCCAGCAAGCACAACTGCATCGAGGCTTGGCCCGCGAACCTGTTCGCGCACGACGTGCCCGCCATCACCCCCAACGACTTCAACGACGACGAAGCGGACGACAGCTACTACGTGAACTACGCCGATACCGTTGACGCCGTGCCGGATGGCGAGGGGCGCCTGGTGATGGATGAGGGGCTGCTGCGCTTCGCCGGCATCAAGGACAGCATCGCCTTCCTCGGCAAGAACCAGATCTTCGAGCTGTGGGAACCGCAGGCCGCCGACGACATGATCGAGGCCGCGCGCATCCGCATGCAGGAACGCGCCGCCGCGCGCCGGGCGGCCATTGCCAACGGGGGTGCGGCGTGACCGGCGGCCATATCCCCGTGATGCTGGCCGAGGTGCTGCACCACCTGGCCCCCACCACCGGCGAAACCCATCTGGACGGAACCTTCGGCGGCGGTGGCTATGCCCGCGCCATCCTGGACACCGGCGCCACCCTCTGGGCGCTGGACCGGGACCCGCAGGCCATCCAGCGCGGCGCCGCACTTCTGGCGCAATTTCCTGGGCGACTCACCCTGTTGCATGCATGCTTCGGCGACATGTGGGAGGCGATGCGCGACCATGGTGTGAGCGCGCTCGACGGTGTGGTGCTGGATCTGGGGGTGTCTTCCTTTCAGCTGGACGATGCGGAGCGCGGCTTCTCCTTCCGCGCCGACGGTCCGCTCGACATGCGCATGGGCCGCGAAGGCCCCTCGGCGGCCGATCTGGTGAACACCCTGCCCGAGGCCGAGCTGGCCGACCTGATCTGGGAATATGGCGAGGAGCGCTTCTCCCGCAGGATCGCGCGCAACATCGTGGCCGGCCGCCCCTTCCACACCACCGCCGCCCTGGCCGAGGTGATCCGGAAATCCGTGCCGCGCGACCCCTCGGGCATTGACGGCGCCACCCGCAGCTTCCAGGCGCTGCGCATCAAGGTGAATGACGAGCTGGGCGAGATCGAGCGCGGCCTCGACGCCGCGCTGAAGCTGCTGGCCCCTGGCGGGCGGCTGGTCGTCGTCTCCTTCCACTCGCTGGAGGACCGGATCGTGAAGCGCGTGATGCAGCAGGCGGCGGGCCGCACGCCCGGCCTGTCGCGCCATGCCCCCTCCGCGCTGATGGGCCGGGCCGCGCCCAGCCCCTTCAAGCTTCTGACCACGCGCGCCGAAAAGCCGGGCGAGACGGAGACGCGGGCCAACCCGCGTGCCCGTTCCGCGCGGCTGCGCGCCATCACCCGCCTGCATCCCGGGGAGGATAAGGCCGCATGATCATTCGTCTCCCCACCCTGATCGGTGCCCTGGGGCTGGCCGTCACGGCCTCCTATACCTATCAGGTCAAACAGTCCGTGAAGGCGCTGGAAAGCGAGCTGCGCGACATCCGCCGCCAGACGGAGGAAGCGCAGGAGCGTACCCAGAACCTGCAGGCGGAATGGGCCCGGCTGAACGACCAGGAGCGCCTGCGCAACCTGTCCGAGCGCCAGCTGCCCAACCTGGTGCCCATGCAGCCCGCGCAGTTCGCGCGCATGGAGGATGCGGTGCGCCGCCTGCCGGTCGCCGTGGCATTCGCCGGCCCCGTGGGCGCCTTCGCGCCCCGGCAGGAAAGCGTGGCGTTGGCCGATGCGGCGCCCGCGCCGGAACCCGCCGCGCCGCGCCCCACCCAGCTGGCCGATGCGGGCCGTGCGGCGGCACGCCCCACACCCGCGCCTGCCCCCGCACCCACGGCCGCAGCGCAGCCTGAACCCGCCGCCGCCGCGCCCAGTGCCTCGGCCCCGCGCGCCGCCCGCAGCACTCAGCCGGCCGCGACCCCGCCTGCGGCACCGCAGCCGGCGGCACCGCCCCCGGTTGCCGCAGCACCCGCGGCACCTGCCCCCGTGGTGGTCGCCCGCGCCGAACCCCGCGCGCCGCGCCCCCCCGCGCCGGTGGTGCGGGAACGTCAGGCCCTGCCCTCCGGGGCGGCCCCGGCCGCGCCGCCGCCCGCCGCGGCGGCCGCCCGCAGCCTGCCTTCGGTCGCAGCACCCCGCGCGCCTTCGAGCGTGACCGCGCCGGAACCCGCGCCCGCCCCGGCCGCCGTCGCCGCGGCCGCCCCGGCGCCCGCGCCGCGCCGCACACCCCCGCGCGACGGCGCCGCCCTGCCGCCCGTCGCGGCCAACCCCGCGCCGATCCGCGCCGCCATGCATGTCCAGCGCTATGACGGCTCGACCTCGCTGCTGGGCGGCCAGGGCAGCACGCTGGCCCCGCCGGTGCCGTTCGGCCGATGAGCGACAACTTCCCCCGCGCGCCCGAAGCCGATGCAAGCCCCGCCGGCCGCGCCCAGGGGCGGCCCATCGGCACCGAGCTGACGCGCGCGCCGCGCCAGGGGGTCGTGACCGACCCGGGCCCCGCGATCTCACGCGGGCGCATCGTCTTTGCCGCGCTGGGCTTCACGGCGCTGTTCGGCGCGGTCAGCCTGAAGCTGCTGGACGCGACCGTGCTTGATCCTTCACTGCCGCGCGTGGCCACCACGGCCCAGCGCGTCAGCGTGCCGGAAAGCACGGTGTCCCGCGCCGAGATCACGGACCGCAACGGCGAGGTGCTGGCGGTGACGGTGCGCGGCATCGCGCTCTATGCCCGCCCGCAGGAGATCGACAACCAGCGCCGCGTCGCGCGGGAACTCAGCCGCATCCTGCCGCACCTGACCGAGGCGCATATCCTGGAGCGCTTCGCCAGCAACAACACCTGGGTCTATCTGGACCGCTTCATCACCGATGAGGCGCGCGACCGCATCAACGCCCTGGGCGAGATCGGCCTGGGCTTCGAGGTGGCGGAGCGCCGGCAGTATCCGCGCGGCCGCGACGCCGCCCATGTGCTGGGCAGCGTGGGCGCCGATGGCCTGGCGCGCGGCGGCGTGGAGGAATGGTTCGACGAGCGCCTGCGCACCTCGCGTGAGCCGCTGCGCCTGTCCATCGACATCCGCGTGCAGCGTGAGCTGCGCGAGACGATCGAGCACCAGCGCGCCTATTTCAGCGCGCTGGGCGGTGCCGCCATCATGATGGATGTGCGCACGAACGAGATCATCGGCATGATCTCCAACCCGGATTTCTCGGCCTCCGACCTCACCTCCGCCACGGCGGACCAGCTGTTCAACCGCGCCATCACGGGCGTGTACGAGCCGGGCTCGACCTTCAAGCTGATGACGGTGGCCGCGGCGCTGGAAACCGGCACCGTCACCACCAGCTCGGGCTTCGATGCCTCGCGCCCCATCCTGCTGCCGCGCAACCAGCGCATCTCGGACTTCCGCGGCGAGGGCCGTTGGCTGAGCGTGCCCGAGATCATCATGCACTCCTCCAATATCGGGGCCGCCCATATGGCCGTGGCGCTCGGCAGGCAGCGCCAGCGGGAGTTCCTGGAGCGCGCGGGCATGCTTGCCCGCGTGCAGGTTGAGCTTCCGGGCATCGCGCGCCCGCTTTACCCGCGCGGCCGCGCCTGGACCGACATCTCGGCCATGACCATCGGCTTCGGCCACGGCATCGCCGTCTCCCCGCTCCAGGTGGTCAACGGCGTCACGGCGCTGGTCAATGGCGGCATCATGCGCACCCCCACCCTGGTGGCGGTGCCCGAGGGCGAGGAGCGCGAGGGCACGCGCATCATCAGCGAGCGCACGAGCGAGCAGGTGCGCCGGATGATGCGCCTCGTGGTCACCAACGGCTCCGGCCGTCAGGCGGATGCGCCGGGCTTCTTCGTGGGCGGCAAGACCGGCACGGCCAACAAGCGCGACGCCAACGGCCATTACATGCGCGGGCGTTCCGTCACCTCCTTCGTCGCGGCCTTCCCGATCAACGAGCCGCGCTATGTGCTGTACGTCATGCTGGACGAGCCCCGCGCCCGCGCGGAAACCGCGGGCTATGCCACCGCCGGCTGGATCATGACGCCCGTGGCACGTCGGGTGGTGGAGCGCGTGGCGCCCATGCTGGGCATGACGCCCGAGACGGAACCGCGCGCGGCCGCCATCCAGGCGTCGCTCGCCATGCCGCTGAACGGGCGGGTGCCGGGCCCGCGCCCGGCGGTCTCGCCCGGCGTCTCGCCGCCGGCCGTCACGGCCACCCCCGCCGCGCCCGCCGCCATGCCGCGCCGCGCCGCGCCGCCCGCCGCCGGTTCGCCCGCGGCCAGCTCACCTGCCGCCAGCTCTCCCGCCGCGAGTTCGCTGGGCGGCGCCGCGACCAGCACGCCGCTCGCGCCCCCGGTGCCCCGTCGCCCGCCCGCGGGCTTTGACCAGGCGCCCGCCGCCCCCATCCGCCGGACCGATGCCACCGTGCCGGGTCCACGCGTCACGCTCGCATCCCATCCGATCCCGTCGGGGGACCGCCAGCTTGCGCCTCGATGAGCTGACCGCCGGCATAGCTTCGGGCGCCCTGTCGGGCGTGGAGATCACCGCCATCACGGCGGATAGCCGCAAGGCCGGGCCCGGCACGCTGTTCGCGGCGCTGCCGGGGGCGAAGTTCGACGGGCGGCAGTTCATCGGCGCGGCCATCGCCGCCGGCGCCGCCGCCATCCTGGCGCCGGAAGGCACGGCCCGGCCCGAAGGCGCGCCCCTGCTCACCGCCGCCGACCCCCGCGCCGCGCTCGCCCGCATGGCCGCCCGGCTGGCCGGGCCGCAGCCCGAGATCGCCGTGGCCATCACCGGCACCAACGGCAAGACCAGCACCGCCGATTTCCTGCGCCAGATCTGGGGCGCGGGGCTGTCGGCCAGCATCGGCACGCTGGGCATCCTGGCCCCGGGCTTCGAAACCGGCCCCGGCCTGACCACGCCTGACCCCGTGATGCTGCAGGACACGCTGGCCGCGCTGGCGCGTGCCGGCATCGGGCGGGTCGCGATGGAGGCTTCCTCCCACGGGCTCGATCAGCGCCGGCTGGACGGGGTGGCGGTCTCGGCCGCGGGCTTCACCAACCTGACGCGAGATCACCTGGACTATCACGGCACCATGGCGGCCTATCGCGCCGCCAAGCTGCGCCTGTTCGACACGCTGCTGCCCGAGGGCGGCCCCGGCGCCTACAGCACCGAGATGGACGGTGAGACGCGCGAGGCGCTGCTGGCCATCGCCGCGCGGCGCGGGCTCAAGCTGCTCTCGGTGGGTGCCGAGGCGGGCGACATCGCCCTGCTGGCCGCCGACCCGCTGCCCGACGGCCTGGCGCTGACGCTGGACTGGTTCGGCGCGCGAGAGGTGCTGCACCTGCCCCTGCCCGGCCGTTTCCAGGCCGACAACGCCCTGCTGGCGGCGGCCCTGGCCGTGCAGACCGGCACCCCCGCCCGCGACGCGCTGGCCGCCCTGCCCTATCTGCTGGGGGTGCGCGGCCGGATGGAGCTGGTGGCCAGCGTCAATGGCGGGGCGGCCTATGTCGATTTCGCCCATACGCCCGATGCGCTGGAACGGCTGCTGGTGGCGCTGCGCCCGCATTGCTCGGGCCGGCTGATCTGCGCCTTCGGCGCCGGCGGCGACCGGGACCCGGGCAAGCGCCCCCTGATGGGCGGCATCGTCGCCGCACGGGCCGACATCGCCATCGTGACCGACGACAACCCCCGCAGCGAGGACCCGGCCCTGATCCGCCAGGCCATCATGGCCGAGGTGCCGGACGCCATCGAGATCGGCGATCGTCACGCCGCCATCGCCCATGGGCTGCTGTTGCTGCAACCCGGCGATGTGCTGGTGGTGGCTGGCAAGGGCCACGAAAGCGGGCAGACCGTGCGCGGCGTCACCACCCCCTTCGACGACGCCCAGGTGATCCGGGAGATCCTTTCTTGACCCCCCTCTGGACCAGCGCGGAGCTGCGCGCCGCCACCGGCGGTGCGCTGGAAGCCGATGTGGCCGTCACGCGCGTGGGCTTCGACAGCCGCCAGGTGGCACCGGGCGACCTGTTCGTGGCGCTGAAGGCCGCCCGCGACGGCCATGAATTCGTGCCCGCCGCCTTCGCCGCCGGCGCCGCCTGCGCGCTGGTCGAGCATGGCGACGATCCGCGCTGCCTCAAGGTATCCGACACGCTGGCCGCGCTGACGGCCATCGGCGCCGCCGCCCGCGCCCGCAGCCCGGCGCGCTTCGTCGCCGTCACCGGCAGCGTGGGCAAGACGACCACCAAGGAAATGCTGCGGGTGGCACTCGCGGCCTTCGGTCCCACCCATGCGGCCAGTGCCAGCTTCAACAACCACATCGGCGTGCCCACCACGCTGGCCAACATGCCGCGCGACATCGCCTATGCCGTCAACGAGATCGGCATGAACAACCGGGGCGAGATCGCGCCCCTCGCCAGCCTCGCCCGCCCGCATGTGGCCGTCATCTCGACCATCGGCACCGCGCATCTGGGCCGGTTGGGCAGCGAGGAGGAGATCGCCGCCGAGAAGGGCGACATCGTCCTGGGGCTGGAGCCCGGCGGCACCGCCATCCTGCCCGCCGACACCCGCTTCCTGCCCGATCTGCTGGCCCGCGCCCCCCGCGCCATGACCTTCGGCGAGGCCGAGGGCGCCGACATCCGCCTGCTGGACTATGTGGCGGCACCCGATGCCGGGCGGGCGCGCATCGCCACGCCCTCCGGCGAGATCGCGCTCTCCCTCTCCGCCCCTGGACGCCATCTTGCCGTGAATGCCTGCGCGGTGCTGGGCGCCGTGATCGCGCTGGGGCTGGACCCCGCGGTGGCCGCCCGGGCGCTGGCCGGCTTCGGCGCCGGCGCGGGGCGCGGTCTGCGCCGCCCCATCCCTGTCCCCGGCGGCACCGCGCTGCTGATGGATGAGAGCTACAACGCCTCCTCCGCCTCCGTGCAGGCCTCGCTCTCGGTGCTGGCCAGCCAGCCCGGCCGCCGGATCGCGGTGCTGGGCGACATGCTGGAACTCGGCGATGCAGGCCCCGGCATTCATCAAGGGCTGGCCGATGCGGTGGCGCGCGCGGCCGACCTCGTCTATGTGTGCGGCCCGCTGATGGGGGGCATGCTGGAACGGCTGCCCGCCGACAGGCAGGGCGCAGCCGCGCCCGATTCCGCTTCCCTCGCGCCGCTGCTGCGCGCGGCCCTCCGGCCCGGCGATACCGTGCTGGTCAAGGGCAGCCTCGGCATGCGCATGGCCACCATCATCCAGGCCCTGGATACCGCCCCATGATTCCGTTGCTCCTCGCCCGCTTCGCCGAGGATTTCATCCTCTTCAACCTGTTCCGCTACACGACATTCCGGGCCGGGGCCGCCTGCATGACGGCGCTGTTCATCGCGCTGGTCTTCGGCGGGCGCATCATCGCCTGGCTGCGCAGCTTCCAGCGCGGCGGCCAGCCCATCCGCGAGGACGGCCCCGCCCGCCACCTGATCGAGAAGAAGGGCACCCCCACCATGGGCGGTGTCATGATCCTGTTCGCGATGGGCGTCTCGGTGCTGCTGTGGGGGGACCTGCGCAACCAGTTCCTGTGGGCGGTGCTGATCGTGACCTTCGGCTATGGCGCCATCGGCTTCATGGATGACTGGCTGAAGGTGACCAAGCGCAACACCAAGGGTGTCTCGGGCAAGGCCAAGCTGGTGGCCCAGGCGAGTTTCGGCCTGGTGGCCGCGATCTGGATGCATTTCATCCTGCCGCCGGCCATCGCGGATGGCGTGACTATCCCCTTCTTCAAGGATGTGCTGATCCCGCTGGGCTTCGTGTTCCCGCTATTTGCCATGTTCGTGATGATGGGTTCCTCCAACGCGGTGAACCTGACGGATGGCCTCGACGGGCTGGCCATCGTGCCGGTCATGATCGCGGCGGCGGTCTTCGCGCTGATCGCTTATCTGGTCGGCAACCGCATCTTCGCGGATTACCTGCAGCTGAACGCCGTGCCCGGCGTGGGTGAGCTCGCGGTGTTCTGCTCTGCGCTGATCGGCGCCTCGCTCGGCTTCCTGTGGTACAACGCGCCGCCGGCCGCGGTGTTCATGGGCGATACCGGCAGCCTGGCCCTGGGCGGGGCGCTCGGCGCCATCGCGGTGGCCACCAAGCATGAGATCGTGCTGGCCATCGTGGGCGGGCTGTTCGTGGTGGAAACCCTGTCGGTCGTGATCCAGGTGTTCTGGTTCAAGCGCACCGGCAAGCGCGTGTTCCTGATGGCGCCCCTGCACCACCATTTCGAGAAGAAGGGCTGGGCCGAGCCCACCATCGTGATCCGCTTCTGGATCATCGCGATGGTGCTGGCGCTGGTCGGGCTCTCCACCCTGAAGATCCGCTGAGGAGGCGATCATGGCCTTCACTCCCTTCGCCGGCAGGCGCATCGCGGTGGTCGGGCTCGGCAAGGCCGGGCTGCCAGCGGCGCTGCGGTTGAGGGAATGGGGGGCCGTGGTCACCGCCTGGGACGACAAGCCCGAGGCACGCGCCGAAGCCGAGGCCGCGGGCCTGACGGTGGCGGAGCCGCGCGACTTCGACACGCTGCTGCTCTCTCCGGGCATCCCGCACATCCGCCCCCGCGTGCATCCGGCGGCCGACAGGGCGCGGGCGATCGGCGCGCCCATCGTTGTGGATGTGGAACTGCTGTTCGAGGCCGTGCGCGCCTCCGGCAGCCGCGCGCGCTTCGCGGGCATCACGGGCACCAACGGCAAATCCACCACCACCGCGCTGCTGGGCCATGTGCTGGAACAGGCGGGCGTGCCCGTCGCGGTGGGCGGAAACCTGGGCACGGCCGCGCTTTCCATGCCCATTCTGCCTGACAACGGCGTGTATGTGCTCGAGATGTCCTCCTACATGCTGGAACGAATCGCCCAGGTGCGATTCAACACGGCGGTGATGCTGAATCTCAGCCTGGACCACATCGACCGGCACGGGGACATGGCGGGCTATCGCGCCGCCAAGCTGCGCATCTTCGCCTCCCAGCTGCCGGAGGACCTGGCGATCCTGGGCGACGACGACGAGATGACCGCCGAGGTCGCGGGGCTTGCGGCGCGCACCATCCATGTCTCGGGCGACCACGCCTGCCCTGGCGGCATCTGGGCCGAGGGCAGCCTGCTGCGGGACGACGCCGGCATCATCATGGACCTTGCCGAGGCCCCCACCCTGCCCGGCGCCCATAATGCGCAGAACGTGGCCGCCGCCGCCGCCATGGCGCTGCATCTGGGCGTGCCGCGCGCGGGGCTCGCCCCGGCCATCCGCTCCTATCCCGGCCTGCCGCACCGGCATGAGCAGGTGGGCGTGATCCGCGGCGTGCGCTTCGTGAACGACAGCAAGGCCACCAACGCCGACAGCACCGCGCGCGCGCTTGCCAGCCACGCGAAGGTGGTCTGGATCGCGGGCGGCACCGGCAAGGAAGGCGGGATCGAGCCGCTGACCCCGTGGTTCGACCGCATCGCCCATGCCTATCTGATCGGCCGGGACGGGCCCGAATTCGCGGCCACCCTGGCGCGTGAGGGCGTGCCGCACACCTTGCTCGACACGCTGGAACAGGCCCTGCCCGCCGCCGCCGAGGCCGCCTGGGCCGGCGCCGCCGACATCGTCCTGCTTTCCCCGGCCGCGGCCAGCTGGGACCAGTTCACCGGTTTCGACCAGCGCGGGGACCGCTTCCGCGACCTGGTCCGGCAGATGGGGGCCGCCTGATGGACGTCTCGCGCACCGATACCTCGACCCTCGGCCGCTGGTGGTGGGGTGTGGACCGCTGGACGATGGGCGCGCTGTTCCTGCTCATCATCATGGGTTGCCTGATGGCGCTGGCCACCGGCAGCAGCCGCATGCGCGACCTTTCGGCCGCGGCCGCCACCTTCCGCCAGCTGTTCTTCCCGACGCTGGCCATCGCCATCATCGTCTGCGTCAGCCTGATGCCGGTGAAGGCCGTGGTGCGCTTCGCCTTCCTGGGCCTGGCGGGGGCGCTGTTCCTCACCTCGCTCACCCTCGTGATCGGCACGGAGATCAAGGGCGGCCGGCGCTGGATCCATCTGCTGGGCCAGTCGGTCCAGCCATCTGAGTTCCTGAAGCCGTTCCTGGCCGTCTGCTGCGCCTGGCTGATGGTCTGGGGTCAGAAATACGGCAAGTTCGTCGCCATGCTGGTGGCCGTGGTGCCGGTGCTGATGGCCGCCGTGCTGCTGAAGCAGCAGCCGGACATGGGCATGCTGGCGGTCATCCTGGGCGTGTTCATGGGCCAGTGCTTCATGGCCGGCCTGCCGCTGCTGTGGGTGGGTGTGGGCGCGCTCGGCGCCGCCGCGCTGGGCGTGCTGGCCTATATGTTCCACGGCCATGTGCGCCTGCGCATCGATGCCTATCTGAACCCGCCCGCCCCCAACCCCGGCAGCATCACGCAGGAGGAACGCTCCCTGATGGCCTTCGGCAACGGGGGTCTCTGGGGGCGCGGCCCGGGTGAGGGCACGGTGAAGACCCACCTGCCCGACGCCGACGCCGACTTCGTCTTCGCTGTGCTGGGCGAGGAATACGGCTTCATCTTCTGCCTGGCGCTGATCGGCGTGTTCGGCTTCGTGGTGCTGCGCGGGCTGACCCGGCTGACGAAGGAGCGCGACCCCTTCGTGGCCCTTTCCGCCGCCGGACTGCTGGTGCAGTTCGGCCTGCAGGCCTTCATCAACATGGGCTCCACCCTGCGCCTGATCCCGACCAAGGGCATGACGCTGCCGCTGGTGTCCTATGGCGGTTCTTCGATGATCGGCATCGCCTTCGGCATGGGCATGCTGCTGGCGCTGACCCGCCGCCGCCACTTCCGCTGGAACGAGGGCTGATGGACCGGCCCATCGCGATCGCGGCCGGGGGCACCGGCGGGCATCTGTTCCCGGCCGAGGCGCTGGCGACGGAGCTTCTGGCACGCGGCCACCGCATCGTGCTGTTCACCGATGCGCGCAGCACCGCCTTCCTGTCCACGGCCTTCGCCGAGGCCGAGCGCTTCGTGCTGCGCGGAGAGGGCATGGCCGGGCGCGGCGTGCGCAAGGCGATGCGCGGCGCCACCCAGCTGATGGCCGGCACCTGGCAGGCACGCCGCATCCTGAAGCGCATCGACGCCGCGGCGGTGGTGGGTTTCGGCGGCTATCCCGCCATTCCCCCGGCGCTGGCGGCCTTCAGCCTGGCCGGGCGCCGTCCGCGCGTCATATTGCATGAGCAGAACGGCGTGCTGGGCCGCGCCAATCGGCTGCTGGCCCCGCGCGCCGATGCGCTGGCCCTTTCCTTCGCGCATACCAGCCGGGTGCCGCAGGGTGCCAAGGTGCATGTCGTGGGCAACCCGGTGCGCCAGGCCATCGTGGAACTGGCCAGCCAGCCCTATCCCGCCCCCGATGTCGGGCTGCGCATCCTGGTCCTCGGCGGCTCGCTCGGCGCGCGGGTTTTCTCGGAACTGGTGCCGGCGGCCATCGCGGCCCTGCCGCCCGAGCTGCGCGCCCGGCTGATGATCACCCAGCAGGTGCGGGCCGAGGATCTGGACAAGGTGCGCGCCGCCTACCAGTCCATGGGCATCCCGGCGGAGCTGTCCTCCTTCTTCCCCGATGTGGCGCGGCGGCTGGCCGGCACGCATCTGGTCATCTCGCGCGCCGGCGCGTCCTCCGTCGCGGAGCTGGCCTGCGCCGGGCGGCCGTCGCTGCTGGTGCCCCTGCCGGGCGCGATCGACGACCACCAGGTGGCGAACGCGAAGGTGCTGGCCGATGCCGGGGCCGCGCATATCCTGCCCCAGGCGGGGTTGACGCCCGACCGCCTGGCGGCCGAGATCACCGGATACCTGAACTTCCCCGCGCGCCTTGAAGCCGCGCACCGGGCCGCCGCCTCCCTCGCCCGCCCCGGCGCGGTGAAGGAGCTGGCGGATCTGGTCCTGAACCTGATCGAGAATTCCTGATGCGCGCGCTGCCCCTGTCCATCGGTACCATCCACTTCGTCGGCATCGGCGGCATCGGCATGTCCGGCATCGCGGAGGTGCTGCACAATCTGGGCTACTCCGTGCAGGGCAGCGACATCGCGGAAGGTGCCAATGTCCAGCGCCTGCGTGAGCAGGGCATTCCCGTCATGGTCGGCCATGCGGCGGAAAACCTGGGCCAGGCGCAGGTGGTGGTGGTCTCCACCGCCGTAAAGCGAGACAACCCGGAAGTCATGGCCGCCCGCAAGCGCCTGCTGCCCGTGGTGCGCCGCGCCGAAATGCTGGCCGAGCTGATGCGGCTGAAATGGTCCGTCGCCATCGGCGGCACCCATGGCAAGACCACCACGACCTCCCTGGTCGCGGCCGTGCTGGAGGCCGCGAAGCTCGACCCCACCGTCATCAACGGCGGCATCATCAACGCCTATGGCACCAACACCCGCCAGGGTGAGGGCGAGTGGATGGTGGTCGAGGCCGACGAGAGCGACGGCAGCTTCCTGCGCCTGCCGGCCACGGTGGCCATCGTGACCAACATGGACCCGGAGCACCTGGACCATTGGGGCACCGGCGAGGCGATGGCCGAGGGCTATCGCCAGTTCGTCTCGAACATCCCCTTCTACGGCTTCGCGGTGCTGTGCATCGACCACCCCGGCGTGCAGGCGATGATCCCGAAGCTCGACCGCCGCATCGTGACCTACGGCTTCTCGCCCCAGGCCGATGTGCGCGCCGAAAAGCTGCTGACCGACCGGCTGGGTGCGACCTTCGAGGTGACAGTGCAGGACCGGCTCTCGGGCCGCTCGCGCCGGCTGAAGCCGTTCCGCCTGCCCATGTTGGGTCAGCACAACGTCCAGAACGCCCTCGCCGCCATCGCGGTCGGCATCGAGATGGAAGTGCCGGACGACACCATCCGCTCCGCGCTCGCGGGCTTCAAGGGCGTGAAGCGCCGCTTTACCCGCGTGGGTGAGGTCGGCGGCATCAGCATCATCGACGATTACGGCCACCACCCGGTGGAGATCGCGGCCGTGCTGAAGGCCGCCCGCCAGGCCGGCGCGCGGGACGTGATCTGCGTGATGCAGCCGCACCGCTATTCGCGCCTCGCCGCGCTGTTCAATGATTTCTGCACCTGCATGAACGATGCGGGCACCGTGATCGTGGCGGATGTCTACGCCGCCGGCGAACAGCCGATCGAGGGCATGGACAAGGATGCGCTGGTCGAGGGGCTGCGCGCGCGCGGCCATCGCAGCGTGGTGCCCCTGCCCGGCCCCGAGAACCTGCCCGACATGATCCACGCCATCGCCAAGCCCGGCGACTACGTGGTGTTCCTGGGTGCGGGCAGCATCACCCAATGGGCGCACGCCCTGCCCGAGAAGCTGGCCGCCCTGCAGGGGCCCGCCGCCGGCCGCCGCTGAGATGATCGAACTGCCTGCCCTGCGCGGGCGCGTGCAGCGGGATGCGCCGCTGGCGCCCGTAACCTGGTTCCGCGTCGGCGGCCCGGCCGAGGTGCTGTTCCGCCCCGCCGATGCCGATGACCTGGTCGCGCTGCTGGCCGCCCTGCCGGACACCGTGCCCCTGACCGCGATCGGCGCGGCCAGCAACCTGATCGTGCGCGATGGCGGCGTGCCGGGCGTAGTCGTGCGGCTGGGCGGGGCCTTCGGCGTCATCGAGCGCGACGGCTGCGGCTTCATCGCGGGTGCCGCCGCGCTGGACGTGACGCTGGCCGAGACCGCCGCCGCCGCCGGCCTGTCGGGGCTGGAGTTCCTGTGCGGCATTCCGGGCAGCATCGGCGGCGCGGTCGCGATGAATGCCGGGGCCTACGGCGCCGAGGTCAAGGATGTGCTGGATTGGGCGGAGATCGCGACGCCCGAGGGGCTGCGCCGTTATTCCCTCTCCGAACTGAATTGCCGCTACCGCCACAGCGACATCCCCGCGCGCGGCGTGGTGGTGCGGGCGCGCTTTAATGCCCATCCGGGTGACCCGGCCGCCATTTCCGCCCGCATGGCGGAGATCCGCGCGAGCCGCGAGGCCAGCCAGCCGGTGCGCGCGCGGACCGGCGGCAGCACATTCCGCAACCCGCCCGGCGAAAAAGCCTGGGCGCTGATCGATGCCGCCGGCTGCCGGGGCCTGACCCGGGGCGGCGCGCAAGTCAGTGAAAAGCACTGCAATTTCCTGCTGAACACCGGCGGCGCCACCGCGGCGGACATCGAGGGACTCGGTGAGGAAGTGCGTGCTCGCGTGATCGAGCATTGCGGCACACCCCTGATTTGGGAGATTATCCGCCTGGGGGTGCCTGCCTGACGCGAGAGGGGTTTCGCGACGGGTCCTGGCAGACGATAGGGGGGCACCGGGGCGGTATCGTCACGGTGCATAGGATATGAAGCAGGTAGCAGTCCTTTACGGCGGCATTTCCGCGGAGCGCGACGTCAGTCTCGCGACCGGCGAGCAGGTGATCGCGGCGCTTGAGCAGGCGGGTTTCGCCGTGCGCCCCATCGACGTGACCGAAGATCTGGGCGCGCTCGTCTCCGCCCTCACGCATCCGCGCCCCGATGCCGTGTTCAACGCGCTGCATGGCCGCTTCGGTGAGGACGGCTGCGTGCAGGGCGTGCTGGACTGGCTCAAGCTGCCCTATACCCATTCCGGCGTCCGTGCCTCCGCCATCGCCATGGACAAGACCGCCGCCAAGGCCATCTTCAAGGCGCACGGCCTGCCCCTGGCCCGCCATATGGAAATCACCCCCGAGGAGCTGGAGGCGGCCGACCCCCTGCCTCGCCCCTATGTCGTGAAGCCCATCCAGGAGGGCTCCAGTGTCGGCGTCTCCATCATCCGCACCGGGGACAACCGGCGCGGCGACGTGGCGCGCAGCTGGAAGCACGGCCGCATGATGGTCGAGGAGTTCATCCCCGGCCGCGAGCTGACGGTCGCCGTCATGGGCGATCGCGCCCTGAACGTGACCGAGATCAGCACCCACCTCGCCTTCTATGATTATGAGGCGAAATACGCGAGCGGCGGCAGCGAGCACGTCCTGCCCGCCCAGGTGCATCCGGACATCCTGGCCCAGGCCAAGGAAGTGGCGCTGGCCGCCCACAAGGCGCTGGGCTGCCGCGGCGCGTCCCGCAGCGACTTCCGCTATGACGACACGGCCGGTGAGCCGGGGCGCCTGGTGCTGCTGGAGGTGAACACCCAGCCCGGCATGACCCCCACCTCGCTGCTGCCGGAACAGGCCGCCCATGCGGGCATCTCCTTCCCCGAACTCTGCCGCTGGATGGTGGAGGAGGCGATGAATGCCGCGTGAGAAGCCGGCAACGCCGCGCGCGCCCCGCAACGTCCCCGCGCAGCGCGCCACCCAGGCAGCCGCCCCGCAGCGGCCCAACCCCTGGCGCATGTGGTGGCGCCGGCAGCGCCAGATGGCGCGGCCCGTGCTGGTCTTCGCCATGGGTGTCGGCGGCATCGGCATGCTGGCGATGGGCATCATGGCGGCCGACCCCGCCGCGCGGCTGAACCAGCTGGCTTCCGCCTTCAGCTTCGGCGGCACCGGCTTCACCGTGCAGGACATCAAGGTCGAGGGCCGCGAATACACCCCGCGTGAGGTGTTCGAGCAGGCGCTGGCCGTGACCGAGGGCGACAGCACCCTCTCCTTCAACCCGGCCGCCGCCCGCGCCCGGCTCGAAGCCTCGCCCTGGATCATCTCGGCGCATGTGGAGCGCCACCTGCCCGGCACCATCCTGGTGCGCATCACCGAACGCCGTGCCTTCGCCATCTGGCAGAAGGACGGCCGCTTCCAGGTGATCGACCGCGAGGGGCACCTGCTGCAGGCCGACAATATCGGCGCCTTCGGCCCGCTGCCGCTGGTGGTGGGCAACGGCGCGGATACCGCCGCCGCCGGGCTGATCGACCTGCTGCGCGGCGTGCCCGACCTCGCGGCCCGGGTGGAGGCCGCGATCCGCGTCTCCGGCAGGCGCTGGAACCTGCGGCTCGCCTCGGGCGCCGATGTGCTGCTGCCCGAGGGCCAGGAGGCCGCGGCCATCGCGCGCCTGGCGGAGTTGCATGCGCGCGACAAGCTGCTGGACCGCCCCCTCGCCTCGCTCGACATGCGCCTGCCGGACCGGCTGGTGCTGCGCCCGCAGCCGGTCTCTGCCCCCGTGAACCCCAGCCCTGCCACCCCTGCCCGGAGCACGCGCGGATGAACCAGGTCGTTCGCTACACCCCGCCAGAGGCGGAGGCACCCGCCCGCACCCGCAAGCGCGCCCAGGCGCGCGGCGGCAATTTCGGCGTGCTGGACATCGGCTCCTCCAAGATCGTCTGCATCGTGGCCCGCATCGAGAGCGACGGCACGCCGCGCGCGCTGGGCTTCGGCTGGCGGGGGGCGGCCGGCATCAAGAACGGTTCCGTCATCGACCCGGCCGCCGCCGAGACCGCGATCCGCGCGGCCGTCGCCCAGGCCGAGGAAATGGCCGACGTGCAGCTGCGCGGGGTCATCGTGAACCTGTCCTGCGGGCAGCCGGAATCGCGCAGCCTGAACGTGCAGTGGCCGGTCGGCGGCCGCGCCGTGACCGACATCGACATCTCGACCATGCTGCATGAGGGCCGCCGCCGCGCGGAGGCCGAGGGCCGTGCCTCCGTCCATGCCATGCCGCTGGGCTTCACGGTGGATGAGACCCCGGGCGTGCCCGACCCGCGCGGCATGGTCTGCGACAATCTCTCGGCCCGGCTGCATATGGTGGACGCGGCGGAGAACGCGCTGTCCAACCTGCGCCTGTGCCTGGCCCGCTGCGACCTGGATGTGGAGGAAGTGGTCAGCGCCCCCTTCGCCTCTGGCCTTGCGTGCCTGGACGATGACGAGATGGAGCTGGGCACGGTGATGGTGGAGATGGGGGCCGGCACGACCTCCATCGCCGTCTTCAACGAGGGCGCGCTGTGGTACACGGCCCAGCTGCCGATCGGCGGCTGGCACGTGACCAACGACCTGGCGCGCGGCCTCTCGACCCCCATCGCCCATGCCGAGCGCATCAAGACCATGCACGGCAGCGCGCTGGAGGGCGACGACAAGGGCGAGATGCTGCCGGTGCCCCAGGTGGGCGATGCCGGAGACCATCTGGCCCGCGTGCCGCGCCGGATGATCGTGAACATCATCCGCCCGCGGCTGGAGGAGACCTTCGAACTGTTGCGCGACCGGCTGGATGCGGCCGGCATGCCGCGCGACACGACGCGCCGCATCGTGCTCTCGGGCGGGGCCAGCCAGCTGATCGGCTCCACGGAGCTCGCCTCACGCGTACTTGACCGCCCCGCGACGCAGATCCGCCTGGCCCGCCCCCATCGGGTGCGCGGCCTGCCGGAAACCGCGCTCAGCCCCGGTTTCGCGACCACCATCGGCCTGCTGCACTGGGCGGGCGGCCATGGCCGGCCCGTGATGGACATCGGTGCGGGCGTTCCGCATGGCGGAACTCTGCGCCGACTCGGTGACTGGCTGAAGCGGTGGTGGTAGGACGACAAGACAAGGGGGGTAACGTGAACGAGTTGCGAAGCTTTCCTGTGGATAAGGTGGAAGACGGGAATTTTCCCGCCAACACCGCAGACACGAATCGTCAAATTTCTTTAGGTTCGCCGAACGGAGAGAGCCAATGACCCTCAACCTGACACTGCCCGTTGCGAACCACACGGATTTCAGCCCACGCATCGCCGTGATCGGCGTGGGTGGCGGCGGCACCAATGCGGTCAACAACATGATCGCCATGGGCCTCGAGGGCGTTGAGTTCATCGTCGCCAATACCGATGCGCAGTCCCTGCTGCACAGCCGCGCGGACCGCCGCGTGCAGCTCGGCCCCCACCTGACCCAGGGCCTGGGCGCCGGTGCGAAGCCCGAGATCGGCCGCGCCGCGGCCGAGGAAGCCACCGATGAGCTCGCGAAGCACATCGAGGGCTGCCACATGGTGTTCGTCACCGCCGGCATGGGCGGCGGCACCGGCACGGGCGCTGCCCCCGTCATCGCGCGCATGGCGCGTGAGCGGAACATGCTGACCGTCGGCGTCGTGACCAAGCCCTTCGACTTCGAAGGTGCCAAGCGCAAGCGCGCGGCCGATGTCGGCATCGAGGAACTGCAGCAGTTCGTGGACACGCTGATCGTGATCCCGAACCAGAACCTGTTCCGCCTCGCGAATGAGCGCACGACCTTCGCCGAAGCGTTCAAGATGGCCGACAACGTCCTGTACATGGGCGTCAAGGGCGTGACCGACCTGATGGTCAACCCCGGCATGGTGAACCTGGACTTCGCCGATATCCGCACCGTGATGGCGGAAATGGGCAAGGCCATGATGGGCACCGGCGAGGCCGAGGGCGACGACCGCGCGGTGAAGGCGGCCGAGGCCGCGATCAGCAACCCGCTGCTCGAGGACACCTCGATGCGCGGCGCCAAGGGCGTGCTGATCAGCCTGACCGGCGGCTACGACCTGACCCTGTTCGAGGTGGACGAGGCCGTGAACCGCATCCGCAAGGAAGTGGACGACGAGGCCAACATCATCTTCGGCTCCTCCCTGGACGAGAACCTGAACGGCCGCGTGCGCGTCTCGGTGGTCGCCACCGGCATCGACGCCGTGCCGATGCAGGCGGCCCAGCCGGCCGAGGCAGCCCCCACCACGACCCCGGGCCCGCGCCTGGCGGTGGTGCAGCCGGGCGTTGCCCGCACCGTGCAGCAGGCCGCGGCCCTGCGCCGCCCCAATGTGCTGGCCACGCCCCCGGGCGCCCTGCGCACGGCGGCCACCACCAGCCAGATGGCGCAGCCGGCCCCCAGCCAGGGTTCGCTGGCCATCCAGGCCAGCGCCGCCCAGGCCCAGCCTGCCTATGCGCCGCAGCCTGAAATGGCGCCCGAGCCCATGCCGCAGCCCGTGCCCGTGATGCCGCCGGCCGCGATGCGTGAGGCCCCGGCCATGCGCCCCGCCGCCATGCCCGCGGCGCCGGTGCCCGAGCCCCAGCAGGCCGCCGGCTTCCGCCGGATCTTCCACAACGTGACCGGCCTGATGAAGCGCCAGGTGCCCGTGCAGCCGGAACACCCCGCCCAGCCGCAGCGCGCGGAGCCGCAGGCAATGCCGTCCCTGCGCGCCGAGGCCCCGCGTGCCCCGCAGGACGACACCGAGATCCCGGCCTTCCTGCGCCGCCAGAACAACTACTGAGCGCCGGCCGGTAGTTCCCCGATCAAGGCGCCCTCCGGGGCGCCTTTTTCGTATCTGCCCTTTTTTCGCCTTGCGCGCCCCGCATAGGGAAAGTCGATGCGCATCCTTTACGTCTCACGGCACGAAATTCACGAATATGACGAGGTCCGGCTACTGACGGAGCTCGGCCATCAGGTGTTTTCACTGGGCCATTACCATGCGGCGGGCCCCTATCCGGGCGGGCTGCGACCCCAGCTCGACCTGGGGCCGGAGCATGAGGAACTGCAGCGCCGCTTCGTCGAGACCGGCAGCTATTTCTCGTTTCACGGCAAGCCCGAGGATTCCTACCTGGCGCCGGAATTCGTGGCGCTGTTCGACCTGACGATCGTGATGTTCGACTGGCCCTTCATCAACGTGCATCACAAATCCCTGTTCCAGAACCCGGTGGTGCTGCGCACCAACGGCCAGGGGCTGGATGAATGGGAGGGCGTGTTCCAGGTGTTGCGCCAGCAGGGCGTGAAGCTGCTGCGCTATGCCGAGACGGAGGCCAACCAGCCCGACTACGCCGGGGCGGATGCCGTGATCCGCTTCTACAAGACGCCCTCCGACTTCCTGCCGCGCACCGGCAAGGACCCGAGCGTGCTGAGCTTCGCCTCGGATTTCGAGCTGCGTTACCCGGGCGAATACGCGCTGTGGAAACAGTCGGTCGAAGGGCTGCCCACCAAGCTCGGCGGGCGCGGCAATGAGTTCGAGCCCTCGGCCATCGGCCCCGTCACTTATGAGGAACAACTGGGGCTGCTGGCGGATTGCCGGGCCTATTTCTACTGTTCCGGCCTGAAGCTGCCCTACACGCTGAACTTCATCGAGGCCTGGATCGCCGGCATCCCGGTGGTCACGATGAGCGACCTGATCATCCCCCGCCCGATCCGCTGTTCGGAGATCGCGGAGGTGGTGACGCCCGGGGTGGATGCCATCGTGGTGAACAACCCTGCCGAGGCGAATGACGCGCTGTTCCGGCTGGTCTCAGACCCCGCTCTCGGCCAGCGGATCGGCGAGGCCGGGCGCCGGCGCGCGATCGAGGTATTCGGCCGGGACATCATCGCGGCGCAATGGTCGGAATTCCTGTCCCGTTTCGGGAAGTGACGCGCCCCATGCCGCATCGCACAAATGTGGCTGAAACAAGGCGTCCCGGAATGTAAATTTCTCCTTAAGATTCAATATCTTAAGGCGAAATATGAAGTAACAAGGCTTGACTGGCCCGAGCGCCACACGCCTGTCATCAACAGCATCGGGAAGGGCACGGATGCGTTGGGGATACTGACGCGTTCGGTTTGTCATCAAGGGGTGCGGGCTTCGGCCCGCCTGGACAGAGGTTTGATGGACGGATTCGTGACATCCGGTGCTGCTCGCCGACGGACATTGCGCCAGGCGATCGGCTTCGCGGGCATCGGCCTGCACTCCGGCCGCCGTGTGCGGGGCCGGATCGTGCCTGCCATGTCCGGCGCCGGAATCGCCTTTCTGCGCACCGATCTGGGCATCCTGATCCCCGCCCGGCACGACCATGTCGTGGATACGCGGCTGTGCACGGTCATCGGGCTGGATGGCGCCACCGTCTCCACTGTCGAACATGTGATGGCCGCGCTGGCCGGCCATGGCGTCGATGACGCCATCGTCGAGGTCGACGGTCCCGAGATGCCGATCCTGGATGGCTCCGCCGAGCCCTTCCAGTTCCTGCTGGACTGCGCGGGCATCGCTTCCCGCCCCGGCCTGGCCCGCAGCATTGAGGTGCTGCGCACCGTGCGCGTGGAACAGGGCGATGGCCCGAATGCCGCCTGGGCAGAGCTCCAGCCCGTGGACGGCCCCTGGTTCGAGGCCCAGCTCTCCATCGATTTCTCCGCCGGCGCCATCGGCCGGCAGGAATTCGGCCTGCGCGTCACGCCGCAGTCCTTCCGTGAGGAACTGGCCGATTCCCGCACCTTCACGCTCGCCGAGGAAATCTCGCGCCTGCGCAGCATGGGCCTGGCCCTTGGCGGCACGCTGGACAACGCCGTGGTGGTGGATGGCCCGCTGGTGCTGAACCCGGGCGGGCTGCGCAATTCCAGCGAATTCGTGCGTCACAAGCTGCTGGACGTGGTGGGTGACCTGGCCCTGGCCGGCGCGCCGATCGCCGGCCGTTTCGTGGGCAACCGCACCGGCCACGCGCTGAACAACAAGCTGCTGCACGCCCTGTTCGCCGATCGGGGCGCCTGGCGCTTCTGCCCGGGCCATGCCGTGGCCGACGGCGTTTCCGCCCGCCTGCCGGCCGTGGCCGCGGCCTGAATGTTTCAGGCGGGTTCGGGGCCCTCGCGCAACGCGCGGCCCCTTGGTATAGACGGCGCCATGTCGCGCATCCTCCCGGTTCTGGCCCTGGCCATCCTGCTTCCCGGTTGCGGTCTCACCTCGTGGGACGGCAACTCGAGGTCTCTCTTCGGTAGCGGCCGCAATAACGCCGCCCTGATGGATCGCTCGCCAGAAGGCATCTACGCCGCCGGCATCGACGCCCTGCAGGCCCAGCGCTACCGCGAGGCCGTGGAGCTGTTCGACCAGCTCGAACGCGACCACCCTTTCTCGACCTGGGCCACCAACGCCAAGATCATGGGCGCCTATGGCGAGTACATGCGCAATCGCTACACGGAAGCGATCGGCGCGCTGGACCGCTTCATCCAGCTGCACCCCGCGCATCGTGACATCGCCTATGCCTATTACCTGCGCGCGCTCTGCCTCTATGAGCAGATCAACGACTCGCAGCGCGACCAGCGCACCACCGAGCAGGCGATCGCCGCCCTGCAGGATGTGGCGAACCGCTTCCCCGACACCGCCTATGCGCGCGATGCCCGGCTGAAGATCGACCTCGGCCGCGACCACCAGGCCGGCCATGAGATGAACATCGGCCGCTACTACCAGCGCCAGCGCCTGTATAATGCCGCCATCGGCCGCTATCGCCGCGTGATCGAGAACTATCAGACCACGAACCACGTCCCCGAGGCCCTGCACCGCCTGACCGAGATCTATCTGGCGCTCGGCCTGACGGAAGAAGCCCGCCGGACCGCCAGCGTGCTGGGCCACAACTTCCCGGGCAATGCCTGGTACCAAGACAGCTACGGCCTGCTGGTCGAGGGCGCGCCGCGTGGACCGGATTCGCCGGGCTTCTTCGCCCGTAATCTCGGCAGCATCTTCTAACCCCGCATGCTGGCGTCGCTGGCCATCCGCGACGTGGTGCTGATCGAGAAGCTGGACCTTACCTTCGGTCCCGGCCTCTCGGTCCTGACGGGCGAGACCGGCGCGGGCAAATCCATCCTGCTGGACAGTCTGGGGCTCGCGCTCGGCGCGCGGGCCGAGGCGGGCTATGTGCGCGCCGGCCAGAAGCAGGCGGCCGTCATCGCGGCTTTCGCACCCCCCGCCGGTCACCCGGCCTTCGCCGAGCTGACCGAGCAGGGGCTGGAAGCCGAGGACGAGGTGGTGCTGCGCCGCGTCGTCACCGCCGAGGGCAAGTCCCGCGCCTTCATCAATGACCAGCCGGTGGGCGTGGCGCTGCTGCGGCGCATCGGCGCCCTGCTGGTCGAGGTGCAGGGCCAGAACGACCAGGTGGGCCTGGCGGACCCCGCGAGCCACGCCGGGCTGCTGGACGCCTTCGGCGGCCTCGGCAACCGCCGACTTGAGGTCGGCAAGGCATGGCGTGCGTGGCGCGGCGCCGAATCCGCCCTGGAGGAAGCCCGCGAGGCCACCGCCGCCGCCCTGCGCGACGAGGAATGGCTGCGCCACGCCGTGACCGAGCTGACCGAGCTTTCCCCCGAGGAAGGCGAGGAAGACGCGCTCGGCCAGGAACGCCAGCACCTGCAACAGGGTGAACGCCGGGCCGAGGCCATCGCCTCCGCGCTGTCCGAGCTGCAGCCGCGCGACCGCCGCAACCAGGGGCCGGGCAACGCGCTGCGCGCGGCCTCTCGCGCGTTGGAACGCACGCCAGGGCTGACCGATGCCGCCACCCCGATCCTGGCCGCGCTGGGCCAGGCCCAGGATGCGCTCTCCGAGGCCGAATCGCTGCTGGAAAGGCTGGCGGGCGCCGAGGGCCCCGATCCGCGCCGGCTTGAGCAGTTGGAGGACCGCCTGTTCGGCCTGCGCGCCGCCGCCCGCAAGCATGGCGTGACGGTGGCCGAGCTGCCCGGCCTGCTGGCCGCCCTGCGCGACCGCCTGGCGGCGCTGGATGCCGGCACCGGCAAGGTCGCGGCGCTGGAACGCGCGCGCGATGCCGCGCGGGCCGACTATGTCACCGCGGCGACCGCCTTGTCCGAAGCACGCCGCACGGCCGCCCGCCGGCTGGAGAAGGCGCTGGCCGGCGAATTGCCGCCGCTGAAGCTCGACCGCGCGCGGGTGGTGGTGGAAGTCGCCTCGCGCGATGAGCCCGGCTGGGGCGCCGAGGGCATGGACCGCGTGGCCATGCTGGTTTCCACCAACCCCGGCCAGGCGCCCGGCGCGCTGGACAAGGTCGCCTCGGGCGGCGAGCTGTCGCGGCTGATGCTGGCGCTGAAGGTGGTGCTGGCCGCCGGCAGCCCGGTACCCACGCTGGTGTTCGACGAGGTGGATGCCGGCATCGGCGGTGCGACGGCCGCTGCCGTGGGTGAGCGCCTGGCCCGCGTGGCCGAGGGCCTACAGGTGCTGGTCGTGACCCATTCGCCCCAGGTGGCGGCACGCGGCGCGCAGCATCTGCGCGTGGCCAAGGCCGTGACCGGCGGGCGCGCCGAAACCCGCGTCGAGCCGCTCTCCAGCGCCGAGCGCCGCGAGGAGATCGCGCGCATGCTGGCCGGCGAGACCGTGACCGAGGCCGCCCGCGCCGCCGCCGCCAGCCTGCTGGAAGGCCGCGCATGAGCGACCCCGCCGCCGAGATCGCCGCGCTGATCGATCAGATCCGCCACCACGACCGGCTCTATTACGAGAACGACGCGCCGGAGATTTCCGACAGCGACTATGATGGGCTGATGCAGCGCCTGCGCGCGCTGGAAGCCGCGCACCCCGAGCTGCTGGCCCCCGACAGCCCCTCCCAGCAGGTGGCCGGCCGCGTGTCCGAGGGCTTTGCCAAATCCCGCCATGGCGTGCCCATGCTCAGCCTGGGCAATGCCTTCGGCGAGGAGGATTTCTCGGAGTTCCTGGCCCGCATCCGCCGCTTCCTGGCGCTGAAGGATGACGAGCCGATCGCCGTCGTGGCCGAGCCCAAGATCGACGGCCTATCCTGCAACCTGCTGTATGAGAACGGCCGGCTGGTGCGGGCGGCCACGCGCGGCGACGGGGCGGAAGGCGAGGACATCACCGCCAATATCCGCACCATCGCGGATATCCCGCAGACCCTGCGCGTCGAGAACCTGCTCTCCCCCGCCCCGGCCCGGATCGAGATCCGCGGCGAGGTGTTCATGACGCGGGCCGATTTCCTTGCCTTCCGTGAGCAGCAGATCGCGGCCGTGGCCGAGCGCGAGGGCCGCAAGGCACGCGGCGAGAAGCTGGGCCCGGCCATCGTGCCGCCGGTGAATGCGCGCAACGCGGCGGCCGGTTCGCTGCGGCAGCTCGATCCGTCGATCACCGCCTCCCGCCCGCTGAAGTTCTTCGCCTATGCGATGGGCGAGGCCTCCGAGCGCCCGGCCGAGACCCATTCCGGCTGGCTGGAGCAGCTGCGGGCCTGGGGCTTCGTGGTGAACCCGCTGTCGACGCTGCTGCCCGCGGACGAAGCGCCGGATTTCCAGCGCCGCATGGCCTCGGAACGTGCCGCGCTGGCCTATGAGATCGACGGCGTGGTCTACAAGCTGGACCGGCTGGACTGGCAGGGCCGCCTGGGCTTCGTGGGGCGCGAGCCGCGCTGGGCCATCGCCTGGAAGTTTCCCGCCGAGCGCGCGACCACGAAGCTGCTGCGGATCGACATCCAGGTCGGCCGCACCGGCGCGCTGACGCCACGCGCCGTGATGGAGCCCGTCTTCGTCGGCGGCGTGACCGTGACCCACGCCACCCTGCACAATGAGGACGAGATCGCCCGCAAGGACGTGCGGCCGGGTGACACGGTCATCCTGCAGCGCGCCGGCGACGTCATCCCGCAGATCGTGGGCGCCACCGACGCGGACCGCCCGGATCGCGGCCCGGCCTTCGTGTTTCCCGACCATTGCCCCGCCTGCGGCAGCCAGGCCGTGCGCGTGGGCGGCGACGTGGTCCGCCGCTGCACCGGCGGGCTGATCTGCCCCGCCCAGACGGTGGAACGCCTGAAGCACTTCGTCTCCCGCCGCGCACTCGACATCGACGGGCTGGGCGAGGAGCGCATGGAACTGCTGCACGAGAAGGGCTGGGTGCTGGGCCCCGCCGACCTGTTCCGCCTGCATGAGCACCGGGCGGAGCTGGAGAAGCTCGAAGGCTGGGGGGCGAAATCCGTCACCGCGCTGCTGAAGGGTATCGACGCGCGCCGCGACCCGCCACTGGAACGCTTCATCTTTGCCCTCGGCATCCGCCGCATCGGCGAGCAGAACGCCAAGCTGCTGGCCCGCCACTACGGCGAGGTGCGCCCCTGGATGGAGCGCATGCAGGCCGCCGCCATCATCGGCAGCGAGGCGCGCGAGGAGCTGGGCAGCATCCAGGGCATCGGCCCCTCCATCGCCGAGGAACTGGTCGACTTCTTCGCCGAGGAACGCAACCGCGCCGCCCTGGAAGACCTGCTGGGCCAGGTTTCCCCCCGCCCGGCAACGGTGGCCGAGGGCAGCGCGCTGGCCGGCAAGACCATCGTCTTCACCGGCACGCTGACCACCATGACCCGCGATGAAGCCCAGGCCCGCGCCGAGGCCATGGGCGCCAAGGTCTCGAAAAGCGTGTCGAAGAAGACCGATTTCGTGGTGGTCGGCGAAGACGCCGGCAGCAAGGCCGCCAAGGCCGCCGAGCTGGGCGTGACGGTGCTGAGCGAAGCGGAATGGCGCGCGATGGCGGAGGGGTAGGCTGGGGCTTCGCCCCTGGCTTACTCCGTCAGCGCCACATCCAGCAGTCGTTCCAGCACTTCAGGTTCCTGCGCGCCGGCGATGGCGTTGCCGCCGCCCAGCACGAAGCAGGGCACGCCGTTGATGCCCAGCCGGTGGGCGCGCAGGTTTTCGGCATGCACGGCCTCGGTATCGAGGCCCGAGGCCAGGAATTGCCGCGCGCCTTCGGCGTCCAACCCTTGGAGGGCCGCCAGCGAGGCCAGGGTCTCATGGAAGGCGATGTCCCGGCCTTCGCGGAAATGCGCGGCGAACAGCGCCATGACCAACCCATCGGCGGCGCCCTGGCGGGCGGCCCAGCGCAGCAGGCGATGGGCGTCGAGCGTCTGCGGCACGCGGCGGATCAGCTCGAAGTGGAAGTCGATGCCTTCCTGGCGGCCCATCTCCGCGATGGTGCCGTGCAGGCGGCGGGCGCGTTCCTCGCCGCCGAACTTCCGCACCAGGTAGTCCTGGCGGGGGATGCCGCCGGGCGCGATGTCCGGGTTCAGCAGGAAGGGGCGCCACAGCAGCTCGACCGTGACCTCGCGCCGGGCTTCCAGCATGCGCATCAGGCGCGAGACACCCAGGTAGCACCAGGGGCAGACGAGGTCGAAGACGACCTCGATCTGTACCGGCTGCGGGGGGCTGGCCATGATGTTCAAGGGAAGCGGGCCTCAGATCTGGGAGGCCGGAGCCTCGCACAGATAGCGGTTCAGGTGATAGGGGCGCGCGGCCATGGCGGGACAGAGGCTCGCGATCACGGGCTCCAACTTCTCGAACAGGCCATGGGCGGAGGCGTTGAGTTCTTCCAGCCGGTCGCGCGCGGCCTCGGCCAGGGGGGCTAGCTTCGCCACGTCCAGGGTGGTGTGCTTCCGGTCCCGGTAGACGAAGCGGCCGCCGATCATGGTGTGGCGTACAGCCGTCGCGTCCTCGGCATGGACGATCTGGTTGACGGTCCAGTGATGCGGCATCCAGTGCAGGGCCGTCAGGTCCAGGAAGACGATGTCCGCCTTCATGCCCGGGGCGATGGCGCCGATATCCTTGAAACCCATGGCGCGGGCGGAGCCCTGGGTGGCGGCGGCATAGACCTCCTCCACGCTCGCCCAGCGGGCGGGGTCGGGCACCTGCACCTTGCTGGTGAAGCTGGCCAGCCGCATGGCCTCGTACATGTTGCCGTTGTCGGAGCTGTTCACCCCATCGGTGCCGATGCCGACATTCACGCCGAGATCGAGCGCCCGGCGCAGCCGGAACATCCCGTTGCCGAGCTTCATGTTGGAGCCGGGGTTGTGCGCGATCGACGCCCCCCGCCCGGCCATCAGCTTCAGGTCCTCGTCGTCCATCCACACGCCATGGGCGGCGGTGAAGTTCTCATCCACCAGGCCATGGGCGTCCATCTCGGCCAGCAGGGTGCGGCCATAGGTGCGGATGCCGGTCAGGGCCTGCAGCTTGCTCTCGCCCACATGGCTGTGCATCGCCACGCCGTGTTCCCGCGCCAGGTCGCGGCAGCCGCACAGGAAGGCGGTGGAGCAATGATGCGGGATGGTGGGGGCGACCGCCGCCCGGATATCCCGCCCGGCCCAGCGCCAGTTCCGCAGCACGCCGGACATGGCGGCCAGCGTCTCCTCCGGCGGCTTCGCGCGCATGGCGGAAACCGCATCGCGCAGCCTGTCCGGCATGGCGTCCATCAGGCCCGGGATCGCCTCATACATGGTGCGGTCGGCCACCATGGGCGCGATGACGGCACGCATGCCTACCTCGTCATAGGCCTCGGCCACCGCGTCCAGCCCATCCTGGCTGGGCAGGGGGAATTCGAAATACAGGTCGTAGGCGGCGGTGCAGCCCTTGGCCACCATCTCCGCCGCGCAGAGCAGGGTGGAGAGCTTCTTGTCCTGCAATGAGCGCCCGCCGCTGATCCACGGGGCGGCCGCCAGCAGCAGTTCCAGCGTCCATTTGTCGCCCTGGCCGCGCGCCAGCCCGCCGTGGCCATGGGTGTGGGCATTGACCAGGCCGGGATGCAGCACCAGGCCGGAAGCGTCGACGATCTCGGTGCCCTCGGGCGCCGCCAGGCCCTGGCCCAGCTCGGCCACCACGCCGTCGCGCACCAGGATGTCGGCGGGCGCGGCGCGGCGCAGGCCGGTCTCGGCCAGCAGCCCGCCGCGGATCAGCAGCGTGCCCCGGTTCGCGGCGGCCATCAGCGCGGCCTGACGGGCAGGCCGGAGGCGCGGAACCGCCCCTCGATCACGTCCAGGTCCGTGATGCCGGGGAAGTTGGCGCGGCGCGGCTGTTCGGCCAGCCGAGGCTCCCGCATCGCGCGCCACACGCCCAGCACGCGGCGAAGCTCCACCAGCGGCTCCTGGTGGTCATCCACGCGCAGGTCGATGTCGTCGAAATCCTCGCTCGTCAGCAGGCGCAGGGCGGCGGATTGCCGGCCGCGCCGGTCGCCGCCCGCGGCCTCTCCGGCATCGAGGGCCGAGATCATCCGTTCCGGCAGCGGCAACTCGGAGCGCGTGACATAGGCCGCGACC
The DNA here is from genome assembly GCF_004005855.1 of Rhodovarius crocodyli. Lineage (GTDB taxonomy): Bacteria > Pseudomonadota > Alphaproteobacteria > Acetobacterales > Acetobacteraceae > Rhodovarius > Rhodovarius crocodyli. The sequence continues at coordinate 76,151 of NZ_SACL01000002.1, read as the reverse complement.
GTATCGGCCACCACCGCCTCATTGGCCAGCATGTTGCCGGCCACCGACCAGCCCTGCCCCAGCTTGTGGCCGCAATATTCCACGCAGCGCAGCCCGGTCCAGGCGGCGGTGCGGCCATGGCTGTCGATGGCGTGGACCTGGCGGATCTCCCGCCCCTCATCCATCGCCAGCACGCCCTGGATGGCCAGCACGGGCGGCACGCCGCGCGCCATGGCATCCAGGATCATGGGGCCCAGCGCCCGGTTGGTCATGGATTGCGTGGCCACCGCCCCCACCCCGTGGCGCAGATGCGGCACCGCCGCCCCGACAGCCAGGTTGCAGGTAGTCACGGCGACGGCGAAGGCCCCAGTGGCGGGGTCATGGGCAAGGATCGACCAGGTCATCGCGCCGGAGTGGACATGTTTGCGACGTTGCATGCAATCACGCAAAACGGCATGACATAAGAAAAAGGAGACGTTCGATGTTCCATCGCCGTGCGGTGCTTGCCGCGCCGTTGCTGTTGGCCGCGCCTGCACGGATCAACGCGCAGCCCCAATGGCCTGACCGCCCCATCCGGCTGATCGTGCCCTTCGGCGCCGGCGGCGCGATCGACACGCTGTCACGCACAGTGGCCGGCAAGTTCCCCGAGGTGACGGGCGGCCAGACGCTGGTGGTGGAGAACCGGCCCGGTGCCGGCGGCACCATCGCGGGCGCCTTCGCCGCCGGCCAGCGGCCGGACGGGCTGACGCTGATGATGGCCGATGTCGGCGCCAACTCCATCGGCAAGCTGCTGTACCCGACGCTGACCTATGACCCGATCCAGTCCTTCTCGCCCATCGTGCATCTGGTGAACCTGCCGGGCGCCTTGATCGCGCACCCCGATGTGCGCGAGCGGACGATGCCCGAGATCATCGAGGCGGCAAAGGCGCGGCCGGACGGCTTCGTCTTTTCCTCCGCCGGCAACGGCAACGGCAGCCACCTGTTCATGGAGCTGTTCCTGAAGCGCGCCGGCATCCGCATGGTGCATGTGCCCTACCGCTCGGGTGCCGAGATGGTGACGGCGCTGGTGCGTGGCGACGCGCAGTTCGGCTTCCCCACCGTTTCCTCCGCGCTCAGCATGATCCGCGACGGCAAGGCGCGGGCGGTGGGCGTCAGCACGCCAGGCGGCACGCCGGTGCTGCCGGGCATTCCGGCCGTGGATACGGTGCTGCCGGGCTTCAACTGCGCGGTGTGGCACGGCATCGTGGCGCCGGCCGGCATCGATCCGGGTCTGGCGGAGCGCATCAACCAGGTGTTCAATTCCATCATCGCCATGCCGGACGTGCAGAGCCGAATCTTCGAAAGCCAGGCCGGGCGCGTGGTCGGCGGCACCCCCGCCGATTTCGCGGCCCATATCAGGCGCGACTACGAAACCTGGGCGCCCATCATCACCGAGGGAAACATCCGTGCCAACTGACAGCAGCATCGTCGCCGCCCGCCCCGCCAGCACCATCATCCTGCTGCGCGACGGTCCGGTGGGGCCCGAGCTGTTCATGGTGATGCGCCACCGGCAGATCGAGTTCGCCGGCGGCGCGCTGGTCTTCCCAGGCGGGCGCGTCGAGGATTCCGACGCGGCGCTGGGCGAGCCCTTCCGCATCGGCGCGATCCGCGAGGCCTTCGAGGAAACCGGCATCCTGCTGGCGCGCCGCCAGGGCATCATGCTGGGCGCGCATGAACTGCCGCGCGAGGCGGAGTTCAACGACCTGATCGCCGGCCACGGCCTGGAACCCGCGGTGGATTGCCTGCGCCACTTCGCGCATTGGATCACGCCGCAGGACGTGCCCAAGCGTTTCGACACGCATTTCTTCATTGCCGAGGCACCCACGGACCAGCTGGGCATGCATGATGGCGGGGAGGCGGTGGACAGCATCTGGATCACCCCCGCCCAGGCGCTGGCCGATGCCGAGAGCGGGCTGCGCAGCATCGTGTTCCCGACGCGGATGAACCTGGCCAAGCTGGCGCGCTTCCGCAGCGTGGCCGAAGCCATGGCCGATACGACGCCGGTGGTGACCGTGATGCCGGAACCGTTCGAGGACGCGAACGGCAAATGGCTGCGCATCCCGGAAGCCGCGGGTTACGGCGGCAGCGTGTTCAAGGCGGTGAACCGGGCGATGGTGGTGAAGGGCGCCTAGAAACGCTCCGCCCGATACGGCGCCGCCTCCACGAACGGCGCCTCACCCATCATCATCTCCGCCAGCATCCGCCCGGTGGTCGGGCCCAGGGTGAAGCCCTGGTGTCCGTGCCCGAAGGCGCCCCACAGCCCTTCCTGCCCCGGAATGCGCCCGATGATCGGCAGCATGTCCGCCGAGCATGGGCGCGTGCCCATCCAGGGGGTGGCTTCCACGCCCTCGGCCAGCGGCAGCAGGCCGCGCGCGATGGGCTCGGCGCGGGTCAGCTGGATGGGGCTGGGCCCGGCATCGTCGCGGACGAACTCGGCGCCGGTGGTCAGGCGAACGCCGGCCGCCATGGGCGCCATCAGGAAGCCGCTGCCCATATCCACCATGGGTGAATTCAGCACGGCATTGCCCTGCAGCTTGTAGTGCCGGTGATAGCCGCGCTTGCCGAAGGTGGGCGGGGCATAGCCGAAACGGGCCGTCAGGCGCGGGGCCGAAACGCCCAGCGCCACCACCGCGGCCTCTGCCTCCAGCGGCCCGTCGTCGGATCGCACGCGCCAGCCGGTCGCGGTGCGTTGCAGGCTGCCGGCATCGCCATGCGCGAAACGCCCGCCCGCCGCCGTGAACAGGCCGAGATAGGCCATCGTCAGCGCATGCGGGTCGGGGCAGGACAGCGTGTCGGTCCAGTGGATGGCGCCGGCGCGGCGCACCAGAAGATGCGGTTCAGCCGCCGCCACCCCGGCCTCATCCAGCAGGCGATAGCCCAGCCCGTGTTCGCGGGCGGTGGCCTCGGCCTCGATGGCCGCGGCCTCCAGCGCCTGGGCGGAGCTGTAGAGGCGCATGAAGCCCAGCGGCCGCAGCATCTCGGTGGCGCCGGCATCGCGCGCCAGCGCCATATGCTCATCAATGCAGGTGGCGATCAGGCGCTCCCAGGCGACCACCGTCCCGGCGAAGCGGCGCGGCTCGGAATGCCACCAGTAGCGCAGCAGGGGAGAGGCGAAGCCCGGCAGCGCCAGCGGGTCATAGCGCACATCGACCGAGCGGTTCTTGGCCACCCGCCACAGCTCGCCCACCGTGCGCGGGAAAGGGTGCGGGTGCACCGCCTCGCGCTGGATCAGCCCGCCATTGCCGAAGCTGGCGCCCTCGCCCGGGTCCTGGCGGTCGACCAGCATCACGTCGAGGCCACGCCGGCGCAGATGCAGCGCCACCGAGACCCCGACCATGCCGGCGCCCAGCACCAGGACGGAACGCGGCATGCGGGTCAGCCGGCCACGTCGATCGCGATATTGCCCAGCGTGTCCAGGCTGGCCGTCATGCCCGGCGGCACCACGCAGGTGCAGTCGTATTCCTCGATCACCACCGGCCCCTTCCAGTCGCGGCCCACCAGATGCGCGCGGGAGATGACGGGGGTCGCCATCCAGCCATGCTCGGGGCCGAAATAGGCATCGCGCTCGCTGGCGGCCTCGGTGGCGGGGGCCAGGTCGGCACCGCCATCGCGCAGCGTGTCCAGCTCGCCGCTCGCGGTCAGGTTCAGGCTGACCAGCTCCACCGGCTCATTCGGGCCGGCGCGGTGGCCATAGGTGCGCTCGTGCTCCTCGCCGAAGGCATCCTCCAGCTGGGCCGCGATCCGCTCGGTGATCGCACCATCGGGCACGGGCACCGACAGCTCATAGGCCTGGCCCTTGTAGTGCAGCTTGGCGAAGCGGCGCAGGCGGATCTGGTCGGGGCGGAAGCCGTCGGCGGCCAGCTTGTCGGTGGCCTGGGTCTCCAGCGCGTTCCAGGCCGCGACCAGCGCCGGCAGGTCCAGCGAGCGGGTGTGCTGGCGATAGGTGCGCGAGAGGTTGTACTCGACATCCGAATACAGCAGCCCGACGGAGGAGAATACGCCGGCCGAGGGCGGCACGATCACGCGCTTCATGCCCAGCTGCCTGGCCATGCCGGCCGCGAACAGCGGGCCGTTGCCGCCGAAGGCCACCAGCGCGAATTCCCGCGGGTCGCGCCCGCGCTCCGACGACACGGCCTTGATGGCGCGGATCATGTTGGCTGCAGCGACCATATGCGCGCCATAGGCCGCGCGCTCCGGCGACAGGCCGAGCGGCTTCGCGACCTTCTCGGTCAGCGCGGCCTTGGATTTGTCGGCGTGCAGCTTCACCGCACCGCCGGCCAGGTGCTTCGGGTTGATATAGCCCAGCACCACATTGGCATCGGTCACGGTGGGCTCGGTGCCGCCCAGGTCGTAGCAGACCGGGCCCGGGAAGGAGCCCGCGCTCTCGGGCCCCACCTGCGGCGCGCCGCCCGCGTCGATGGCGATGATGGAACCACCGCCGGCGCCTACCTCGGCCAGGTCGATGGCCGGCACCTTCAGCACATAGCCGGCGCCGGACATCAGGCGCGATCCGATCATGATGCCGCCGCCCACCGAGTATTCCTCGGCGCGCGTCACCTCCCCGTTTTCGACCAGCGCGGCCTTGGCGGTGGTGCCGCCCATGTCGAAGGAGATCACCTTGTCGAAGCCCGCGCGCCGCGCCAGCACCCGCGCGCCGATCACGCCCGCCGCCGGGCCGGATTCGATGATGTGCACGGGCATCTCGGCCGCGACCTCGGCCGGGGTCAGCCCGCCGTTGGACTGCATCAGCAGCAGCGGCGCGCCGATGTCGATACCCTTCAGGTCGGCGGTCAGGTTGTTGAGGTAGCGCCCCACCACCGGCTTCACATAGGAGTTGATGACGGTGGTGGAAGTCCGCTCGTATTCCTTGATCTCGGGCAGCACCTCGGAGCTGATGGACAGCACCATCTCCGGCGCACGGCGGCGGATGATGTCGTGGATCTGCTTCTCATGCGCGTCGTTGACATAGGAATGCAGCAGGCAGACCGAGATCGCCTCCACCTTCTCCGCCAGCAGCTGGTCCAGCACCGCGACCACATCGGCCTCGTTCAGCGGCGTGACGATGTTGCCGCGGGCGTCGATGCGCTCATCGACCTCCAGCCGCAGGTGGCGGTCCACCAGCGTCGGCGGCTTTTCCCACAGCAGGTCATACAGGCGCGGCATGCGCAGCAGCCGCAGCTCCAGCACGTCCCGGAAGCCCTTGGTGGTGATCAGGCCCGTGCGCGCGCCCTTCAACTCAAGGATGGCGTTGGAGGCGACGGTGGTGCCGTGCAGCAGCTCCGCCACATCCGCGCCGCCCAGGCCATTCTCGCCAAAGGCGGCGGCCAGGCCTTCGCCGATCGCGCGGGCATAGTTGTTAGGGGTCGAGGAGACCTTCTTGGTGATGATGCCACCGGCCGCATCCATGATGCTGATGTCGGTGAAGGTGCCGCCGATATCGACGCCGATGCGGATCTTGCTGTCGCTCATGGTGGTGGTTCCGTTCACTCGGCGGCGGCTTTGGGGGTGTCACGAAGGGCGTAGGGCGCCTCGGCCCAGCCGCGTTCCAAGGCGATGCGGGCGCGCAGCGCCTCGGTCGCCGGCAGGTCGATGGTGCGGCCGTCGGTGACGACGCCGTACAGGATGCGGGCGTTCTCGGGGCTGACGAACTGGTTCAGCACGTCGCGCGCCACGCGCTCGGGCTCGCGCTCCAGCGGGTCGCCCCAGCCGCCGCCGGCGGCCGTCTCATGCACGAACAGGTCGCCCTTGCGGATCTGATTGTAGAACTTGGCCGGGTACAGCTCGGGTTCGCCGCCCGCGCGGGTCATGATGTTCTGCGACACCCCGCCCGGATAGCCGCCATACAGGCCGTAAGGCTTGATGTCGCGCCGGTCGGAGCGGATCGAGATCACCGCCTCCTCGCCCAGGAAGCGATAGGCGCGGCGATAGGGCGCGCCGCCGCGGAACTTGCCCGCGCCGCCCCGGTCGCCCACCAGCTCATAGCATTCCACGAAGAGCGGGTTCTCGGCCTCGATCACTTCGCTGGACTGGCCGGCCATGTTGGCGAACATGTGGGAATTGCCGTCGATGCCGTCGGCAAAGGCCCGCCCGCCCCAGGCGCAGCAGGTGAAGTCGCAGAAAATGTAGGGCTTGCGATCCTTGTCGTAGCCGCCGATCGAGATGTTGGTGTTGCCGCCATCACCCGCCGCCGTGACCTTGCCCGGCACCATCTGCGCCAGCGCGCCGAACACGGTATCGACCATGCGGAAGCCCGTGAGCCCGCGCGCCGCCACCGAGGCCGGGTGAACGCAGTTGGTGATGGTGCCGAGCGGCGCCACCACGTCGATCGCGCGGAAGGCGCCGTCATTGTTCGGCACCCGGTTCTCCATGACGGAGAACAGCCCGCAATAGGCGGCGGATTTGGTGAAGGACAGCGTGCAGTTCAGCGCGCCGCGCACCTGCGGGGAGGATCCGGTCCAGTCGAACAGGATGCTCTCGCCCTTCTTGGTGACGGTCACCTTCAGCACGATGGGCTTGCCCACATCGATGCCGTCATCGTCCAGGTAGTCCTCGAAGGCGAACACCCCGTCCGGCAGCTTGGCGATCTCGGCGCGGGTCATGCGCTCGGAGTGGTCCAGCATCGCCTCGCCCAGCAGCTTCACCTTCTCGACGCCATAGCTGCGGCACAGGTCGGTAAAGGCCACTTCCGCCACATGGCAGGCCGAGAGCTGCGCGCGGATATCGCCCGCCACCATGTCCGGCACGCGGACATTCATCAGCAGCATCTCGAAGAAGGTCTCGTTCTTCACGCCGCGGTCGTAGATGCGGATCGGCTTGATCCGCACGCCTTCCTGATAGATCTCGATGCTGTCCGGCGCGTTGGAGCCCGCGACGCGCCCGCCCACATCGGTGTGGTGGGAAATGGTGCCGGCGAAGGCCACCAACTCCCCATCCACGAAGATCGGCTTGAAGATGAAGATGTCCGGCAGGTGCATGCCGCCATGGAACGGGTCGTTCAGCGCGTAGACGTCGCCTTCGTGGATGTCGCCCTTGAAGCGCTCGATCACGGCGCCCAGCGCGGTCGGGATGGAGCCGAGATGCGAGGGGAGGGAAAAGCCCTGGGCGATCATCCGGCCCTGGCCGTCGAAGAAGGCCGTGGAGTAGTCGAGGTTGTCACGCAGCACGGTGGAATAGGTCGTGCGATGCACCGTCAGCGCCATCTCATCGGCGACCGAGAGCAGGGAGTTGCGGAACAGCTCGAACTCGAACGGATCGAAGGCAGGCGATGACATCGGCGGGACCTCTCCGGTGCGCGGTGCAGGGAGGATCGGGGCGCGGGAGCTATGATGTCCAATCCTGATAAAGCAAGCTGACGGATAAGGATGGCTTATCGTTCGACGCCCCGAAATGGGGCAGGATGCGGGAGAGCGGGGCGTTGCCGGAATGACAGGCGGAGCCCCAAAAGATATTCAACAAAAACATCAGTTATATTGTTCTTTTTTGTAAAAAAGAACCAAAAAACTTTTGTTAGTTTTACGAACGCAAAATCATAAAAGTCTTTTTGCTTCTTTTTCTACAGAAAAAGAAGATTCCCTTCCCCCTCGACGCCCGCACCGCCCCACCCCATCCTGCACCCATGCCCTCCGGCCGCCGCCCCTCCCGCTCCGCCCTGGAGCTCCGCCACCTGCGCTACTTCGTCGCCGTCGCGGAGGAACTGAACTACGGCCGTGCCGCCGAGCGCCTGGGCATCGCCCAGCCCGGCCTCAGCCAGCAGATCGCAGCACTGGAGGAGATCGCGGGCGCCCGCCTGCTGGACCGTTCCCGCCGGGGTGTCTCGCTGACCCTGGCCGGCGAGGCCCTGCTGCGCGATGCCCGCCGCATCCTGGCCCAGGCCGAGGCCGCCCTCGTCACCGCCGGCCGCGCCGGGCGGGGTGAGCTGGGCCGCATCGCCATCGGCTATGTCGGCTCCGCGGCCTATACCGGCGCGCTGACCGCGGTGCTGGGCGGCTTCCGCGAGCAGCACCCGGAAGCCGAACTGCAGATCGCCGAAATGGAGATGCAGCAGCAGCTGCGCGCGATGGCGGAGGACAAGCTGGACATCGCCTTCATTCGCCCGCCGGTGGAACTGCCGCTGGGCATCGCGAGCTTTCCGCTGTTGCAGGAACCGGTGGCCCTGGCCCTGCCGGCACGCCACCCGGCCGGCGAGGCGGCCGAGGTCCCGCTCTCCGCCCTGGCGCGAGAGACCTTCATCACCCCGCGCCACGGCCCCGGCGTCAGCTTCCATGAGCACACGATGCGCGCCTGCCTGGCGGCCGGCTTCACGCCGCGCATGGGGCCGCAGGGGCAGGATTTCATGACCATCGTCAGCATGGTGGCGCTGGGGCTGGGCGTCGCGCTGGTGCCGCAATCGGTGAATTGCGTGGCGCTGCCGGGCATCGTCTTCCGCGCCATCCAGGGCACGGAGATCAGGTCCGAGCTCGCCATCGCGCATCGGCGGACGGAGCTGTCGCCCGCCGTGCGCAACTTCGTGCAGTTCGCGCGGGGCTTCAGGTTTGATAATCTGTAATTCTCAAATTTTGCCTTACCGCCTATTGGACCGATCAACGGCTTGGGGCTGATACTTTGGGCTTTCAGACTGTCAGGTTGTCTTATGACCCATGATTGGCGCGCCCAGCCCGGCACACGCTTCGCCACCGAGAAAACACCGGTGACCGCGGAGCGCGGCATGGCCATCACCAACCACCCGCTGGCCTCGGCGGCGGCGATGGAGATGATGGCGATGGGCGGCAACGCCATCGACGCCACGGTGGCCGCCCTGTTCACCCTGACGGTGGTGGAGCCCATGATGGTGGGCTTCTTCGGCGGCGGCGTGGCGGTCATCCGCCTGGCGGATGGGCGAGAGGTGGTGCTGGACAGCCTGTCCACCGCCCCTGCCCTGGCGCGGCCCGACATGTACCGCCCGATCGCCGACACCTGGCCCGACTATATGGAGACGGTGGACCGCGAGAACCGGCGCGGCATCAACGCCATCGCCGTGCCCGGCACGCTGAAGGGCTGGTGCGAGGTGCTGGAACGCTTCGGCACACTGCCCCTGCCGGCCGTGCTGGAACCCGCCATCCGCCATGCCGCCAACGGCTTCCGCGTCACGCCCTATCTCGCGACCTGCATCGAGGAAACCGCGATCGACCTGGAGCTGGACCCGGGCCTTGCCGCCATGTTCCTGCCCGGCGGCAAGCCGCTGCCGGCGGGCTCCTGGCTGCGGATGCCGGAGTACGCCACCACCCTGCGCGGCCTCGCGGAACATGGCCCGGACTGGATGTATGGCGGTGAGCTGGGCCAGCGCATCGCGGCATGGCTGGAGGCCCAGGGCTCGACCATGCGCCTCGCGGATCTGGAGAATTACCGCACGGTCGAGCGCGAGCCGGTGCGCGGCAACTATCGCGGCGTGGACCTGCTGGGCCCTGCCCCGCCCTGTTCCGGCGGCGTGCATGTCGTGCAGATGCTGAACCTGATGGAGGGCTTCGACATCCGCCAGAGTGGCTTCGGCACGGCGGAGACGCTGCATCTGATACTGGAGGCGCTGAAGATCGCCGCCGCGGACCGCCGCGCCGCCACCGCCGACCCGGCCTTCGTCGACGTGCCGGTGGCCCGCCTCGTCTCCAAGGAATACGGCCATCAGCGCCGGCCGGAAATCGACCCGGCGCGCACGCATGACTACACCTCCCATGTCCTCAGCATCGAATCGGCCAACACCACCCATGTGACGATCGCCGATGGCGCGGGCAACATCGTCACCTCGACCCAGACGCTGAACAGCCTGTTCGGCGCGCGGGTGATGATCCCGGGCACGGGCATCATCCCCAACAACTACATGTACCTGTTCGACCCCCATCCGGGGAACGCGCTATCCCTGCAGCCGGGCAAGCGCATCACCAGCGGCATCTCGGCCATGATCGGCTTCCGTGACGGTGCACCGCTGTTCGCGGTGGGCCTGCCGGGGGCGCACCGCATTCCGTCCGCCGTGTTCCAGTTCGTGATGAATGTGGTGGACCACGGCATGTCCATCCAGGAAGCCGTGGAGGCGCCCCGCGTCTTCACCCACGGCCATGATGCGGAGGTCGAGCGCGGCTTCCCGCCCGAGATCCATGCGGCCCTGGCCGCGAAGGGCCATGCCGTGGTGCCCACGGACCATGTGGCCGGCGGCATGAGCGCGATCCTGTTCGAGGGCAGCAGGATGACCGGTGCCGCCTGCTGGCGTGCCGATGGGGTCGCGATGGGCTATGGCGGCGGGCTGGCACGTGAGGGAACCTCATTCTGGCCGGACCCGCGCCGGCAGAAGCAGAATTGATCACAACAAGACAGGGATGTTCACGATGACAGGTTTCAGCACGGGCCGGCGCGGCCTCATGGGCGCCGCCGCCGCCGGCATGGCGGCCACCACACCCGCCATGGCCCAGACCGGCCCGCGCACCCTGAAGGTGGTGATGCATGCGGTGCTGGGCGTGCTCGATCCCTTCGCGACCACCGCCTACATCACCCGCAACCATGGCTACCTCGTCTACGACACGCTGTTCGCCATGGACAAGAACATGCAGCCCCAGCCGCAGATGGTGCGGGCATTCACCGTCTCGCCCGACCAGCTGACCTATACCTTCACCCTGCGCGACGGGCTGTTCTTCCATGACGGCGCGCCGGTCACCTCGGCGGACTGCATCGCCTCCCTCCAGCGCTGGTGGAAGCGTGACCTGATGGGCACGCGGCTGATGAATGCGTCCGAGAAGCTGGAGGCCATCGACGCCAGCAGCTTCCGCCTGGTGCTGAAGCGCCCCTACGGGCTGGTGCTGGAAACGCTCGCCAAGCCCGGCGGCCCGGTGCCCTTCATCCTGCCCGCCCGCATCGTGAACATCCCCGAGGACCAGCGCATCACCGAGGTGGTGGGCTCCGGCCCCTTCCGCTTCGTGGCGGCCGAGCATCGCTCCGGCGACCGCGTGGTGTATGAGCGCTTCGACCGCTATGTGCCGCGCGCGGAACCGCCGAGCGGCCTGGCGGGCGGCAAGGTGGTGCACTTCGACCGCATCGAATGGCGCGAGATCACGGACCAGCAGACCGCCGCCAGCGCGCTGCAGACCGGCGAGATCCAGCTGATCGAGGGCGTCTCGCCCGAGATGCTGCAGCTGATGCGGCGCAACCGGAACATCCGCATCGCCCGCCGCGGCGCGGGCAATACCCAGCTGATGCGGCTGAACTGGCTGAACGCGCCCTTCGACCGCAAGCCGATCCGCCAGGCGGTGCTGAACGCCGTCAGCCAGCGCGACTACCTGGCCGCCCAGGTCGGCGACGACAGCCTGGTGCGCGAGTGCCGCGCCATCTTCACCTGCGACAGCCCCTATGCCACCGATGCGGGCGCCCCCACCGGCCAGAACCTGGACCGCGCCCGCGCCCTGCTGCGTGAGGGCAACTACAACGGCGAGGAGGTGGTGATCCTGCACCCCGCGGACCTCGCCAATGCCAGCGCGCTGGCGCCGCTGACCGAGCAGGTGCTGAAAAGCATCGGCATGAAGGTGCGGGTGGACAGCATGGACTGGAACAGCCTGCTGGCCCGCCGCGCGCGCCCCGCGCCGATCGCCGAGGGCGGCTGGTCCATCGCCTGGGGCATCTGGAGCGACCTGGATCTGCTGAGCCCCATCATGAACCTGAACGTGGATGGGCGCGGCCGGCGCGGCTATGTCGGCTGGGCGGAAAACGCCGAGATCGAGACCCTGCGCGACGCCTTCGCGAATGAGACCGACCGGGCGAAGCAGATGCAGATCGTCGAGCGCATCCAGCGCATCGCCTATGATGACGTGTTCATCATTCCGCTCGGCTCGTACCAGATCATGATGGCGCACTCGACGCGGCTGACCGATGTGGTGGCGGACCACATCCTGGTGTTCTGGGGGATGAAGATGGGCTGAGGGCTTTGCCCTCAGGCTTCCAGCAAGGGGCCCTGCCCCTTGCGTCCCCGCCAGGACCGTAGCGGCCCTGGACCCAGGCAGTTGGCACTCACCATTGCCAATGTTTTTCTCATTGATATTTATAATGAAAATGGCGCCCCACCTGCGAAGGTAAGGCGCCAAACTATTATCAGGTCCCGGAGATATTATCTCCTGGCGGGGAGTTTGAGGGGCAGAGCCCCTCAATGGGTGAGCCCTACCCCCCGATCAGCCCATGGATGAACAGCCCCAGCGCCACATCCAGCACCACGAACAGCACCGCCATCGGCCCTGGCACGCCCAGCGCCTGCCGCGTCACGAACCATTCCAGCCACAGCGCATAGCCCACCGCGACCAGGGAGACGATCTGCTCCGCGACATCGGGCACGAAGCGGCCGGGAATGGTGGCGGCCAGCAGCACCGCGTACTGGATCAGGTTCGACCAGTTCCAGGCCGACATGAAGCGCGGCCAGTTGCGGCCATAGCCGGAGACGGTGGCCATGCGCTCCGACATCAGCGCGAAGACGACCCAGGTGATGGTGAAGCTCAATGCCTCCCGCAGCCAGGGGAAGCTGACGGGCTCGTCCACGCCGGCGATCCGCGCCAGCGCGAAGAACAGCGGAAAGCTCAGCGCCGCCGCCCAGAAGCTGCGGCGCACCTCCTGCGGTGAGCCGTCGAAGGCGGCCATGCCCAGCCCCTGCCCGCGCGCGAGCAGGCCCGCGCCCATCAGCCCGGCCACGACGTGACGCGATGCGGGGATCAGGAGAAGAACTCCCGGATCACGTTGGCGTAGAGGCGGGACAGCGCCTCAAGCTCCGCCACCGGCACGCATTCATCGGTCTTGTGCATGGTGCTGCCGACCAGGCCGAGCTCCGCCACCGGGCAATAGCGCGTGATGAAGCGCGCATCGGAGGTGCCGCCGCCGGTGTCGAGCTGGGGCGTGATGTTGGTGGCGCGGGCCGTGGCCTTCACCAGCGCATCCACGAAGGGGCCGGGCTGGGTCACGAAGCTTTCGCCGCTGACCACAACGCGCAGATCGTGGCGGGGGGCGTGGCGGGCCAGCACTTCGCGCAGGTGCTCGGTCAGGCTCGCGCTGGTGTGGCGCTCGTTGAAGCGGATGTTGAGGAAGCAGCGCGCCTCGGCCGGGATGACGTTGGTGGCGGTGTTGTCCACCTGCAACCCGGTCACCTGCAGCGTCGTCGCCTCGAACCACTCGCTGCCGTCGTCGATCGGCTTGGAGGTCAGCTCCGCGATGGCCGCCACCAGCCGGTGCACCGGGTTGTCGGCCTTTTGCGGATAGGCGCTGTGGCCCTGGGTGCCATGCACGGTGACATAGGCGTTCATGCTGCCGCGACGGCCGATCTTCAGCGTGTCCCCCAGCACGGCCTTGCTGGTGGGCTCACCCACCAGGCAGGCGTCGGGGATCTGGCCGTTGGCGGCCATCCATTCCAGCACCTTCACGGTGCCGTTGACCGAGGGGCCTTCCTCATCGCCCGTGATCAGCAGGGAAAGGCTGCCGGGCAGATCGTCCGGGATGGCGGCGATGAAGGCGGCGATGTCGCCCTTCATGTCCTGCGCGCCACGGCCGTACAGCACGCCGTCATGCACCTCGGCGCCGAAGGGCGGGTGGCGCCACAGCGCCTCGTCGCCCGGCGGCACCACATCGGTGTGGCCGGCGAAGCAGAAATGCGGGCCGGCGGTGCCGCGCCGGGCGAACAGGTTGTCCACCTCGGCGAAGGGCAGGCGCCAGCACTGGAAGCCCAGCGATTCCAGCGCGCCCTGGACCACGTCAAGCGCGCCGTCATCGGCGGGGGTGACGCTGCGGCGGCGGATCAGCGCCTGGGCGAGGGCCAGCGCGTCGCGCGCCGCGGCGGCGCCTTCGGCCTTGGCCGCCGCCACCGGGTCAGTCACGCAGCAGGTCGTTGATGCTGGTCTTGCTGCGGGTCTGGGCGTCCACGCGCTTCACGATCACGGCGCAGTACAGGCTGGGGCCCGGCGTGCCGTCCGGCAGCGGCTTGCCCGGCAGGCTGCCCGGCACCACGACCGAATAGGAAGGCACGCGGCCGATGAAGATCTCACCGGTGTTGCGGTCGATGATCTTGGTCGTGGCCGACAGGAACACGCCCATCGACAGCACGGAGCCCTTTTCGACGATCACGCCCTCGACCACCTCGGAACGGGCGCCGATGAAGCAATCATCCTCGATCACCACCGGGTTGGCCTGCAGCGGCTCCAGCACGCCGCCGATGCCGACACCGCCCGAGAGGTGCACGTTCTTGCCGATCTGCGCGCAGGAACCCACCGTCGCCCAGGTATCGACCATCGTGTTCGCGCCGACATAGGCGCCGAGATTCACGAAGGAGGGCATCAGCACCACATTCGGCGCGATGAAGGCGGAACGGCGGGCGATGGCACCCGGCACGGCGCGGAAGCCGGCCTCTTTCCAGCGGTTCTCACCCCAGCCTTCCCACTTCAGCGGTACCTTGTCGTAGGAACCGATGCCGGTCTCCATCGGCGCGCTGTCGGTCAGGCGGAAGCTGAGCAGGACCGCCTGCTTCAGCCACTGGTTGACCACCCAGCCCTCGGCGCCGGGCTCGGCCACGCGGGCCTGGCCGCGGTCGAGCATCTCGAGCGCGGCCTCGACCGCCTCGCGCGCTTCGCCTTGCGTGCCGGAATTGATGGTGTCGCGGCGTTCCCAAAGGGCTTCGATGGTGGCTTGCAGGGTCATGTTCGTTCTCCGGAGGACGTGCTTCGCAGCGGAGGGAGGAAACGTCAATTGGTGAGGGCGTATGTCAGGGGCGCCGCCCCCGACACCCCCGCCAGGAGACAGTGTCTCCTGGACCTGCCTGCTGTTTGGGGACAACCCTATTACTGCGGATGTGGCGAGCTGGATAAATGGACCGGGGCAATTTACCCTATCACTCCATGTCGAGAGGGCGGGTCCGGCCGTTGTTCAAGGTCATCTCAACATTTCTCTTTCTCTTGACAGCGGGCTGCGAGGTCGCGCTTCCGCCCCCCTTGGCGGCTTCCTCTGGTACAGCTCCATACAATGGTCAGCCGGACAGTCTCGCCGTGTCGCCAGATGGCAGCCTCCTGCTGATCAGCTTTGGGGCCGACACCGATGGCAGACCGGGCGCCAGACGCTCAGCAATGGCCCTCGTGGACAGCGCCACAGGGGAAATCCTGCGCCAGACAATGCCTATCCCGGAGCGGCTGGAAGCCATCGCGATTTCCCCTGATAGCCGTCGCGCACTTACCTTGATTGGTGTGGGTAGCTCGCTCGTTGAATACGACCTGACAACGGGCCAGGAGACGGGCCGCCACATCGTCCGGGCCGAGACCAGGGAAGAGCATCTCGCTTTCGGCTTTCATGCGGATGGCCGCGTCCTGGTCCTGGTTCGGCACACGCCGCTGCCCGATTGCTGCCTGTACCGGCTGCTCGCCGTCGATGGCCAGCAGGCCACCGAGGTCGGGCGCTGGACCACGCCGTTTTTTCAGTCGGTCCGCACTCGGCCGATCGAGCCGGATGGCACGGTGCGGCTGTTCGGCTGGTCGCGCGTCGGCGGCGGGCTGGAAGAGACGGTGTTGGTCCCGGGGCATGCGCCAATCGTTTCGCTGCTAAACGACGCATCGCTCAGTGAGATATGGCGTGGTGCGGTGTCGGCAGGCGCGCGTACCTTCCTGGTGGCGAATTCGCCACAGATCCCAGACAACCATCCTGGTCCACCGCCCTGGACGCAGCCGGTCGACGATGTGGAGATCGTTGACAGGCCGGATGGCGGTGTGCCTACCAGTGCGGGGCGCGCCGGCTTGCGCACGCATGTGCAGGCCATGGCATTATCGGCAGACGGCCAGACCGGTGCCTTCATCGCCTCAGACCCTGATTCGCTCGACTACGAGCCGGTACTGCACATCGTCACCCGACAGCCAGGAGGGCGTCTGTCCATCAGGCGCAGCGATGTCCTCAGCAGTCTCCATCTTGGCCGGACGTCCAGCCGCACGCGGGTCAGCGCCGATGCCTTGCTTAGCCGGCTGCATGCCCTGGCCCGACGCGGCATCATGGATCGCGACCAGACGCTCAACACGTTGGGACTATGGGTGGGTGGGCACCAGACCTACACGAATCCACACAGCGAAACCTTCCAGCTGCGTGGGACTCTCTCGCCGACGGGCTTCATGGCTGTGTACCGGCAGGGCCTCGCCTACCTTCCGCCCTGGCGCAGGAGGTTCAGCTTCCGTCTTCAGCTTGACGGCGCCAGCCCCTGTCTCACCGCCGATGCTGTCCGTCGCGTCTTCGGCGAGCCCGGCCCCGACACGATTCCGACCGGCATTCCCGGCGGTCCGTATCGTCAGCCTCGCTTCAACCTGACCTACCGTGGCAGGACCGACCGCGAGACCAATTTCACATTCTTTCTCGGACACTGCGCTCATGTGGTTGAAATGAGCATGCACGCGCCCGTCGAATAAACACCAATCCATGGTTTCCAAAGGCCTTTCGGCCTTTGGCGGGGTCGCCAGGGGCAGAGCCCCTGGCTGGGGTCCGGGGCTACGCCCTCGCCCTCACCTGCCCGGCCGCCGCCGCCGCGTGATAAATCCCCCGCTGCCCCCCGATCGGCTCCAGCCGGTCGGTGATGCCCATCGCGGTTTCGGCAGCGCCCAGGAACAGCGCGCCATCCGGCGCCAACTGCCCCGCCAACGCGTTCAGCACCCGCGCCTTGGTGGGCAGGTCGAAATAGATCAGCACGTTGCGGCAGAAGATCAGGTCGAACTTGCCGAAGCCCCGCAGGTCATGCAGCAGGTTCGCCTGCTGGAACCGCATCAGGTTCCGCAGCCGGTCTTGCGCGCGCCAGCGCCCTTCCACCTGCTGGAAATGCTTCATCAGCTGCCGCACCGGCAGGCCGCGCTGCACCTCGAACTGGGTGAAGATGCCCTCCCGCGCGCGGTCCACCACCGCCTTGGTCAGGTCGGTGCCGAAGATCTCGAAGCGCCTGGTCTTCCACCCGGCATCGCCCGCATCCTGCAGTTCATTGATGATGATGGCGATGGAATAGGCCTCCTGCCCGGTGGAGCAGGCGGCGGACCAGATGCGGATCGGCAGGCCCGGCGCGCGGGCCTTGTGCAGTTCCGGCAGCACGGCGCGCAGATAGTCGAACGGCTTGCCGTCGCGGAAGAAGTGGCTCTCGTTGGTGGTCAGAAGCTCCGTCATCTCCTGCGCCAGGTTGGACGCGAGGGGGGAGCGCAGCTTCATCGCCAGCGCATCGAGGTTGGGCAGGCCCTCCCGCTTCAGCAGGGAGGCGAGGCGCGTGTCGAGCATATAGGCCTGGTCGGCCGTCAGCACGCCGCCGGAGCGTTCCTTCACGATGCCGGCGAGGAACTGGAAGGTCGCGGGGTTCATGCGGGCACCTTGAGAGAGGAGAGGATCTGGTCGGCGAGGGCTTCGGGCGGGGCCTGCAGGCCGGGCAGCCCGGCCTTGCTGACCGCCCCCGGCATGCCCCAGACGACGGAGCTTGCTTCGTCCTGCGCCAGGACGGCGCCGCCGGCCCGCGCCACGGACTGGCAGCCCTTCAGCCCGTCCTGGCCCATGCCGGTCAGGATCACGGCCACCATCTCCCGCCCGTAGATGGGTGCGGCGGAGCGCAGCATCGGGTCCACGGCCGGCCGGCAGAAATTCTCGGGCGGGTCGGTGGTGAGCGTGATGCTCGGCGCGGCGGAGCCGAGCTTGCGCAGCAGCATGTGCCGGTCGCCCGGGGCCACATACAGGTGCCCGGGCTGCAGCACGTCGCCTTCCTCGGCTTCCTTGCAGCGCGGCCCGCCCAAGGCGTCCAGGTGCTGCGCCAGCATGGCGGTGAAGCCCGCGGGCATGTGCTGCACCACCACCACCGGCACCGGCAGGCGGCGCGGCAGGCGGCGGACGAAGGCGGCCAGCGCCTGCGGACCGCCGGTGGAGGAACCGATGGCGATCAGCCGCGGCGGCACCTTCAGCACGGGCCCGGCCGCTGCCGGGCGCGGTGCGGCGGCCACGGGCGCGCGGCCGGCCATGCGGGCCCAGCCCTTCACCTTGGCCAGCAGCTCCGCATGGAAGGCCGGGTCGGCCAGCCCGCCCATCCCGCCGGAGGAGGTGGGCTTCGGGATATAGTCGGCGGCCCCCGCGCGCATGGCGGCCATGGTCGTGGCGGCACCGCGCTGGGTCAGGGCGCTCGCCACGATCACCACCGGGCGCGGCTCACGCTTCAGCAGCAGCGGCAGGGCGGTCATGCCGTCCATCACCGGCATTTCCAGGTCCAGCAGGATGACCTGCGGGCGTTCCTGGGGCGGTGCCGTCTCCATCACCTTGAGCGCGGCCTGGCCGTCGCCCACCCGCGCCACCACGGAGATGGCGGGATCGGCCTCGAGAATGCGCGCCAGCGCGCCGCGCACGACAAGACTGTCGTCGCACAGCATCACGCGCAGCTTCGGGGGGGCCGTCATCCGGGCGCGTCCGGGTCGAAGCCCTCGGGCGCCAGCCCCACCATGGACAGCTTGTCCATCAGGATGGCCTCGTCGAAGGGCTTCATGACGTATTCGTCGGCCCCCGCCTCCAGCCCTTCCATGATGCGGTCCTGCGCGGCCTCGGTGGTGCACATCACGACCGTCGGCTCGCTGGAGCCATAGGTGTCGCGCAGCCGCTTCAGGAACTCGATGCCGTCCATCACCGGCATGTTGCGGTCGAGCAGGACCAGCCTGGGCATGTCCTCGGCCACCGCATCCAGCGCCTGCTGGCCATCGGCGGCCTCGCGGATGGAGAAGCCGTGCTTTTCCAGGATACGGCGCGCCACCTTGCGCACCACCGTGCTGTCGTCGACGACAAGGGCGGGAATGGTGACAGGAATGGTCATGGGGGCGTTCTCCTCAGCCGATCCGCATCAGGCGTTCGACGTCGAGCACCACGAGAAGGCTCTCCCCCAGGCGGTGCACGCCGAGCGACACCTCCTTCCAGGAGGCATCCAGCGTGGGCGGGTTGGCCGCGCGCTCGGCCGGGTTCAGGGACAGCACTTCGCCCACCTGGTCGGCGAGCAGGGAATACAGCTCCCCCTGATGCTCGACGACGACGGACATGGGCTTGGCCCCGGCCTCCCACGGCGCCAGGTGCAGGCGGCGGCGCAGGTCGATGGCCGTCACGATGCGGCCGCGCAGGTTCAGGCTGCCCGCGACTTCGGGCGGGGCCAGCGGGATGCGCGTGATGGCCTGCTGGCCCAGCACGTCGCGCACCGCAAGCGCCGGCACGCCGCACAGCTGGCCCGCCACCGTCAGGGTCAGGACCATGTGGTCGGCATCGGCACCCAGCGCCAGGTTGCCGCTGGCCATGTTGCCGGCGCCGGAGGGGCGGGTCAGGGTATCGGTCTGCATGGGCGTGCTCCTCACACCGGGCTGTCGATGGAACGCGCGAAGACCTGCAGCTCGATCGCCTGGGTCAGTGCGCCGATCAGGGCGTCGCGGTCGTATTTGGCGACATAGTCGGTGAAGCCGGCCTCGCGGCCCGCCTCCACGTCATCGGGTTCCGCCTGGGCGGAGAGCGCGATCACCGGCAGCTCCTGCCAGGGCCCGCCGTCGCGGATGGCGCGCACGAACTGCAGCCCGTCCATCTCCGGCATGTTGATGTCCGACAGGATGATGTCGAACATCTCCCCCGCCTCACGCAGGCGCAGCGCCTCACGCGGGTTGGGCAGGCCGGTGATGGCATAGCCCGCGGCCGACAGGGCCGGCACCACCAGGTTGCGGAAGAAGGAACTGTCCTCCACCAGCAGCACGCGCGGCTTGCGGGTCACTTCCTTGGCCTTGGCGGTGGCCGAGAACCAGTCCGCACCGCCCTGGTGCAGCCAGTAGGCGCAGTCCAGCACCTCCGTCACCTTGTCCGCGATGACCGAGCTGCCGAGGAAGCCCTGGCGCGCCCCTGCCCCGTCGATGACGAGCTGGGTTTCCATCACGTCCAGGATCTCATCGACCATCAGCCCCATCGAATGGGCGCCGTCGCCGAAGACGAGGACCGCCTGCTTGCTGCCCGGCGCCGGCATGACCGCGCCATAGCCGGAGAGCGGGATCAGCGGCATCAGGCTGCCCCGGTACTGCACGACCAGGCTGTCGCCCGCCTGCTCGATGCGCTCGGCCGGCAGGTCCTCCAGCCGCGCGATCAGCCCGAGCGGCACGGCCTTGGGCGCGCCCTCGCCGGCGCGGAACAGCAGCACGGCCGTGTGGTCGCGGCTTTCGGCGGAGCGGGTGGCGGCGGTCAGGGTGGCCGCGGCCTCGCCGTTGGTCTCGACGCCCAGCCCCGTGCCGCGCGCGATGCCGTTCGGGTCGAGGATCATGATGACGGAGCCGTCGCCCAGGATGGTGTTGCCCGAGAACATGGTCACGTCCCGCAGGATGGGCGCCACCGGCTTCACCACGATTTCCTCGGTGTCGAACACGCGGTCGACCATGATGCCGAACACCTGGCTGCCGACCTGGGAGACCACCACGAAGGAGCTGCCGCCGGCGGCGACCGGCTGGTCCTGCAGCGCCAGCAGGCGCGAGAGGTTCACCAGCGGCAGCAGCCGGTCGCGCAGGCGCATCACCGGGGTGGACTTGATCATCTCGATCTTCGGGCCGTCGCCGTCGCCCACCCGCACCAGCTCCAGCACGGAGTTCTGCGGGATGGCGAAGCGTTCGCCCGCACTTTCCACGATCAGCGCGGCGGCGATCGCCAGCGTCAGCGGGATCTTGATGGTGAAGGTGGTGCCGCGGCCCTCGCGCGAACGCAGCTCGACGATGCCGCCGATGCGTTCGAGGTTGGTCTTCACCACGTCCATGCCCACGCCGCGCCCGGAGACGGAGGTGATGGCGGCGGCGGTGGAGAAGCCGGGGCGGAAGATGAAGCGATGGATTTCCTGCTCGCTCATCGAGGCGATCTCGGCCTCGGTCGCCAGGCCCTGGCGGATCACCTTCTCGGAGATGCGCGCGGTGGAAAGGCCACGGCCGTCGTCACCGATCTCCATCACGATGTGCCCGCCTTCGTGATAGGCGTTCAGCGTGATGCGGCCGGTCTCGGGCTTGCCGGCGGCGCGGCGCTCCTCGGGGCCTTCGAGGCCATGGTCCGCGCTGTTGCGCACCATATGCGTCAGCGGGTCCTTGATGAGCTCCATGACCTGGCGGTCGAGCTCGGTCTCGGCGCCGTGCTGCTCCAGGATGATCTTCTTGCCCAGGTCATGGGAAAGATCGCGCACCAGGCGGGGCAGCTTCTGCCAGGCGCTGCCGATGGGCTGCATGCGCGTCTTCATCACGCCGTCCTGCAGGTCGGACGTGATCTGCGACAGGCGCTGCAGCGGCACGGAGAAGGCGGAATTGGTCTCGGTGCGGGCCAGCTGCATCAGCTGGTTGCGGGTCAGCACCAGTTCGCTGACCAGCACCATCAGATCCTCCAGCACATCCACGGCCACGCGGATGGTCTGGGGCGCATTGCCCGGCCCGGCCTCGGTGGGCTGGGCGGGCGGCTGCGCGGCGGCGGCGGGCTGGGGCGCGGCAGCGGCGGGCGCGGGTTCCGGCTCAGCCACGGCGGCCACCGGCGCGGGCGCCTCGGCTTGCGGCGGGGCGGCAGGCCCGTCCACGGCCACTTCCTCGCCACGGAAGGCGGCGTCGAGCAGCGCGATCATCTCCGCATCGTCGCCGGCGGGTTCGGCGCCGGCGCTTTCGAGGCCGGCCACGATCGCCTTGATGCGGTCCACCGCGCGCAGGATCAGGCTGATGCCGGCGGCGGTGACAGGCAGGGAGCCCTCACGCCAGCGGCCCAGCACGTTTTCCGCCGCATGGGCCACCTTCTCCAGCCTCGGCAGGCCCAGAAAGCCGCAGGTGCCCTTGATGGTGTGGATGGTCCTGAACACCTCGGCCAGCACGGCCGGGTCATCGGGGTTGCGCTCGAGCGAGAGCAAGGCTCCGTCGAGGCTCTGCAGCCCCTCATTCGTTTCGGTCAGGAAGTCTGCGAGCAGGTCGTCCATGCGCGGTTCCCCGTTGGTCGGGGTTGTTTTGCGCGTGACAGGGCGAAGAAAGCGTAAATCGGATGACGGAAATCTGCCGCCGCGGCGGCGTATTCAGCAGGCGGGCGGCAGCATCATCAGCGGCGCCGCGCCGGGCCCGCCGAAGCCCATCGACAGGCGGAAGCCCCCTGCCCGCGCCTGCGCGACGAGCCAGGGTGCCAGCACCCCGCGCGAGCTCAGCCCCTCGGGCGGGGTCTCGCCGGCCAGCAGCGTGACGAAGCCGTGCGGCCAGGCCGGGGTGCGGCCCTCGGGCATCAGGATGATCGGCTGCCCCGGCTCGGCCATCACCGTGACTTGGCCGCCGCGCGGCAGGGCCTCGCCGGCCAGCATGGCCGCGGCCAGCACCAGCCGCGTCAGGCCCTCGGGCTGGGCGGCCGCCAGGTCGGGGACCTGGAAGCGGAACTGCAGCCGGTGCGCGCCGGGCGCGCCCTGCAGCAGATCGGCCATTTCCTGCCAGCTCAATGCCTCCGCCCGGCCGAACACGGCGGCGTAGAGGTGCATGCGCAGGCGCAGCTCCGTCACCGTCTCGGCCAGCAATTCGTCGGACCGCATGCCCCCGCCGATGCCGGCGGTGGCCATGATGGTGCCGAGCGGGCCGGACAGGTCATGCGTCAGGCGCGCCGCAACCAGGCTGGCGAGGCGCAGGGGGTATTCCGCTTCCGGCTCTGACATCCGGCACTCCTTAAATTCCTTGGCCGGAACAAACCGCTCCGGGCGGTCTTCCGGCTTCGGCCAATCTGTCAGGCCACAGGTCAAAAGGCTCGTCATGTTCAGTTGAACTCCGTCAGCCGGATCAACGACATGAGAGGCCTGTTACATGACACAGCAAGACATGAAGCACTTTCAGTATCATCCCACAGATTGACGAAGCCTTGCCTTCGGCGATGCTGGCGCCTGTTACAGGGGATCGGGCCGTGACATTGATCGAACCGGGCATGCGCGTGACCAACCCCGCGCATCCGGAATGGGGGGTAGGCCAGGTGCAGTCCGTGATCGGGCACCGCGTGACCGTGAATTTCGAGAATATCGGCAAGGTGCTGATCAACGCGGCACTGGTGGACCTGGAGATCCTGGATTGAGCGAGGTCCTCGACGCGCTGCGGGCCGAGATCTTCGGCCTGGCGATGCTGGGTGCGGTGCTGGGCACCATCGTGGCGGGGCTGATGCGCGGCTATGCCGGCTTCGGCACGGCCGTGATCCTGGCGCCGATCTATTCCACCATCTGGGGCACCTGGCAGGGCGTGCCCGTCATGCTGCTGATGGAGTTGCTGATCTCCATCCAGATGCTGCCCCATGCCTTCCGCGATGCCGACCGGCGCGTGGTCCTGCCCATCGGCGGCACCGCCTTCCTGACCATGCCGCTGGGCACCTGGGTGCTGTTCGCGGCCGACCCCACCGACCTCAGGCGCGCGATCGGCGCGCTGGTGCTGGTCTTCGGCTGCCTGCTCATGAGCGGCTGGCGCTATCACGGCTCCCGCCCGCTATGGCTCAACATGACGGTCGGTGGGGCGGCGGGGCTGCTGAAGGGGGCCACCGGCATGTCGGGCCCGCCCGTCATCCTGTACCTGCTGGCCGGCAAGGAGGAAGCGAAGCGCCACCGCGCCAACCTCATCCTGTTCTTCGCGCTGATCGCCATCATTTCCGTCGTGGGGCCCATCGTCGGCGGGCTGGTGGATGCCACCACCATCGCCCGGCTGATCGTCACCCTGCCGGTCATGCTGCTGTCCGTGCGGATCGGGGCGCGGCTGTTCCATGTGGTGCCGGAGCGCCTGTACCGCCCCTTCGCCATGGCGGTTCTGGTCGCCTCGGGCAGCGTCGCGCTGTTCAGCTGAGGCGGGCCGGAAAAAATCGGCACAAACTGGGGCTTGCCTATACCGGCCCCCGCGCCCCAAATCAGGGCGATGATCGATCCCTTTGGCCGCATGGTCTCCTATCTGCGCGTCTCCGTGACGGACCGCTGCGACCTGCGCTGCGTCTATTGCATGGCCGAGGACATGACCTTCCTGCCGAAGCGGGAGGTCCTGACGCTTGAGGAGCTGGAGCGCCTGTGCGGCGCCTTCATCGGCCTGGGCGTGAAGAAGATCCGCCTCACGGGGGGCGAACCCCTGGTCCGGCGCAACGTCATGAGCCTGATCGAGGGGCTGGGCACGCGCATCGGCCCAACGGGGCGGGATGGGGAGCTGGAGGAGCTGACGCTCACCACCAACGGCACCCAGCTGGCCAAGCATGCCGAGGGGCTGGTGGCGGCGGGCGTCCGGCGCATCAATGTCAGCCTCGACACGCTGGACCCCGGCAAGTTCCACGAGGCCACCCGCTGGGGCAAGCTGGACCAGGTGGTGGACGGCATCATGGCCGCCAAGGCCGCCGGGCTTGCCATCAAGATCAACGCGGTGGCGATGCGCGGCGTGAACGAGCACGAGATCGATCGCCTGCTGGAATGGTGCGGCCGCCACGGATTCGACCTCTGCCTGATCGAGACCATGCCGATGGGAGAGATCGAGGAGGACCGGACCGACCGCTTCCTCTCGCTGGATGTGGTGCGTGCCCGGCTGAAGCTGAACTGGACGCTGAACGCCACCGGCTATCAGACCGGCGGCCCCGCCCGTTACTACGACGTGGCCGAGACGGGCACGCGCGTGGGTTTCATCACCCCCATGTCCCACAACTTCTGCGAGGCCTGCAACCGCGTGCGGCTGACCTGCACCGGCACCCTGTACATGTGCCTGGGCCAGGACGACGCCGCGGACCTGCGCGCGCCCCTGCGCGACGGCGCCTCGGACGAGGAACTGCGCCAGGCCATCCTGGAAGCCATCACCCGCAAGCCGCGCGGGCATGATTTCGTCATCGAACGCGCGCGCCCGGCGGCGGTGTCGCGCCATATGAGTGTCACCGGCGGATGAACCTGGAAACTGTCGTTGCCGCGCTGACCCTGCCCGGCCTGCCCGCCTGGACCGGCGCCGTGGCCCTGGGCGCGATCGCGCTGGTCGCGCTGTGCTTCGTGCTGATGCCCTTCTCCATCTACGGGCTGCGCTCGCGGCTGGAGGGGATGGAGGCACAGCTGGACGAGATGCAGGCCGAACTGCGCGCCATTTCCGCCCGCCTGACCTCCGGCCCGCCGCCGCGCGCTGGCGAGGTCCGGCTTTCCGCCAGCCGCGCCCCGGCCGAATCGGCCCCCTCCGGCAGGCAGGAACCCCGCCTGAACTGGCCGGGACACTCCAACTGAACGGGTCTGCCCCGTGCTTTCCATGGCATGGGGATGAACGGCTGATGGATTGGTAGTGAGGTTGTAAAGATATGCACGCGTAGCGCGCATTTTCCTTGCCGCCACAATCGCGACCGTGTGATTGTCATGTCATCATCAAAGTCGCGGACATGACCCCCCTCACCGGCCAAGCCATCAGCCAGGCATCCGTCATTCCGTTTCCCACGCCGCGCCCGGCGGAGGAAAAGCGGCCCCGGCTGCTGCTTTCCCCCCCGCATCTGGCGGGCGATGAGCTGGAGGAACTGCGCGCCACCATCGACAGCGGCTGGCTGGCGCCCGCAGGCCCCGCGCTGGCGGCCTTCGAGGGCCAGCTGTCCGCCGTTCTCGGCATGCCGCATGTGGTCGCACTCGCCTCCGGCACGGCGGCGCTGCACCTGGGCTTCCACCTGCTGGGCATCCAGCCCGGCGACGAGGTCTGGGCCCCGAGCCTGACCTTCATCGCCACGGTCGCCCCCGCGGTGCAGATGGGCGCCACGCCCCGCTTCCTGGATGTGGACCCCGCGACCTGGACGCTGGACCCCGCTCTGCTCCGTGCCGAGCTCTCGGCCGCCGCCCGGCGCGGGCGCCTGCCGCGCGCGGTGGTCACGGTCGACCTCTATGGCCAGCCGGCGGACATGCAGGCGATCACGGCCGCCTGCGCCGAATGGGGCGTGCCGGTCCTTTCCGACAGCGCCGAGAGCCTCGGTTCCGTGCAGCGCGGCGGGCATGCCGGGCTGGGGGCGCGGCTCGCGGCCTTCAGCTTCAACGGCAACAAGATCGTCACCTGCGGCGGCGGCGGCGCGCTGGCCTCCGAGGACCCGTGGCTGATCGCCCAGGCCCGCCGCCTGGCCGCGCAATCGCGTGAGGACAGCGTGCTGTACCAGCACGAGACGACGGGCTTCTCCTACGGCATGTCCTCCGTGCTGGCCTCCGTGGGGCTCGCGCAGCTGCGCCGCCTGCCGGAACGGGTGGCCGCCCGCCGCGCCGTCCATGAACGCTACCGCGAGGCGCTGTCCGGCGTCGCGGGCCTGTCCTTTACCGCCGAACCCGGCTGGGCGCGCGGCAATCGCTGGCTGACGGTGCTGTCGGTCGACCCCGCCGCCAGCGGCACGACGCGTGAGGCCCTGCGCGAGGCGCTGGCGGCCGAGGGCATCGAGAGCCGCCCCGTGTTCAAGCCGCTGCATCTGCAGCCCGCCTTCCGCGACGCCCCGCGCGCGGGCGGCGAGGTAGCGGCGGCGCTGTTCGAGAACGGCCTCTGCCTGCCTTCCGGCAGCCAGATGACGGCGCAGGACCAGGGCCGGGTGATCACGGTGATCAGGCGCGCCTGCGGCCGTTGAAGCTCCTCTATCTGCATCAGCATTTCTCGACGCCCCAGGGCAGCACCGCCACCCGCTCCTTCGCCATGGTCCGGGCCCTGGCGCAGCGCGGGCACCGCGTCACGGTCGCCTGCGGGCAGTATGCCGGTGCGGCGACCGGGCTCTCCGGCCCCTTCCGGCTGGGCCGGCGCGAGGGGCAGGTGCAGGGCTTCCGCGTGGTGGAATTCGCCATTCCCTGCGGCAATGCCCAGGGCATGGCGGCGCGGCTGCCGGCCTTCCTGCGCTTCGCCGCCCGCGCCGCCTGGCTGGCCCGGCGGGAGAAGTTCGACCTGGTGCTGGCTTCCTCCACCCCGCTGACCGTGGTGCTGCCGGCGCTGGCCGCCCGCGCGCCCTTCGTGTTCGAGATGCGGGACCCCTGGCCCGAATTGCCGCGCGCCATGGGCGGGGTGCCCCGCCCGCTGCTGTGGGGCATGGAGAAGCTGGCCGACCTGGCCTGCCGCCGCGCCGCCGCCGTGGTGGCGCTGAGCGAGGGCATGGCCGGCATCGCCGGGGCGCGCGGGGCGCGGGTGGTCCATACCATCCCGAACGGTGCGGACCTCGACCTGTTCGGCCCGCATGTCGCGCCGTGGCGCCCGGACGCGGCCGGCTCGCATGAGGTGCTGGCGATCTATGCCGGCGCGCTGGGCCGCGCCAACGGGCTGGACCTGGCGCTGGACGCCATGGCCCTGCTGCGCGGGGTGCCGCTGCGCCTGCTGCTGGTGGGCGAAGGCGGCCAGGCCGCGCATCTGGCCGCGCGCATCGCGGCGGAGGGGCTTTCCAACGTCACCCTGCTGCCGCCCATGCCCAAGCGCCGGCTGGCCGGCCTGTTCGCCGGAAGCCAGATCGGGCTGCACCTGCTGGCCGATGTCCCGGCCTTCGCGGAGCTCACCGCCCCCAACAAGATCATGGACATATTGGCGGCCGGCCTGCCGCTGGTGACCAACGCGCCGGGCCATGCCGCGCGCTGCGCCGAGGCGGGGCCGAGCGGCATCGCCGTGCCGCCGGGTGATGTCCATGCCCTGGCCGGGGCGCTGCGCGATCTGGCGACATCGCCGGGCCGCCGCCAGTCGATGGGCGCCGCCGCCCGCGGCCAGGCGCTGCGCCGCTGGGACCGCCGCCTGCACGCCACCCATTTCTGCGACGCGCTGGAGGCCGCCCTTGCCTGATGTGCTGATGCTGTCCGCCGCCCATCCGCCCGCCGATGTGCGGATCGTGCTGAAGGAAGGCGCCGCCCTGGCCGAGGCGGGGCTGGCCGTGGAGCATCTGAGCCCGGAGGCGCCCGGCATGCCCGCCCAGGCGGCAGGGGTGCGGCTGCTGGGCTTCCCCCGGCCGCGGGGGCGCTGGGGGCGTATCCGCCACATCTGGCGGCTTTCCAGGCTGGCGCGGGCCCGCGGCGCGCGGGTGATCCACGCGCATGAACCCGATTCCTGGCTGGCCGGCTGGCTGGCCCGGCCCGCCAGGCTGGTGATCGACGTGCATGAGCATTACCCCAGCCGGCTGGACGACCGCCTGCCCCGCTGGGCGCGCCCGCTGGGCCGTGCCTCGCTGCGCCTGTTCTGCCGCCTGATGGGCCGGCTGGCGGATGCGGTGGTCGTGGCCAAGGACGGGCTGGCCGAGGATTACGGCCGCGACTGCGTGGCCGTGCGCAACTATGCCGGTGACCCCGGCACGGCCCCGCGCCGCCATGCGCCGGGGCCTGTCACGCTGCTGCATCTGGGCGCGATCTCGCGCGCGCGGGGGTGGCCGCAGCTGCTGGCGGCGCTGTCGCTGGGCCCGGCGGACGCGCGGCTGGCCGTCGCCGGCCGCTTCACCGACGGCACCCAGGCCGAATTCGAGGCAGAGGCCGCGCGGCGCGGCCTGAGCGGGCGCATCACCCTGCATGGCTGGCTGCCGCAGGCCGAGATGGCGGCGCTGGCCGGGCGGTGCGACATCAACCTGGTGCTGTTCCAGCCGGGCCATGAGAATCACCGCCTGGCCCTGCCGCACAAGCTCTCGGACGGCATGCTGGCCGGGCTGCCCGTCATCGCGCCCGATTTCGCGACGGAGGTCGCGACCATGGTGCGGCAGGCCGAATGCGGCCTGCTGGTGGATGTGGCGGACCCCTTCGCCATCGCGGACGCCGTGCGCCGCCTGACGGTCCCTTCCCTGCGCGCGCGGCTCGGCAGCCAGGGGCGGGCGGCGGCCCTGGGCCGCTTCGGCTGGCGTGCCCAGGCGGAGGCGCTGCGCAACCTCTATGCCGGGCTGTCGGCCGGGCGAGATCTTCCGCAACATGCGGCGCTGCTTGGCAAGCCCCCGCCCCGGGGCCTATAGCCCGGGCATGGCCCAGAGCGCCCCGCGTCGCATTGTCCTGAACTGCCTGGTGGATGCCGCGCTGGCCATGCTGGCGCTGCCCATCGCCCTGTGGGTGGGGGCGCCCGGCGTGGCCCCGCCCGGCCTGTGGTGGCCCATCGCCCTGCTGACCTGCGCGGGCCTTCTGCTGGCCATCGGCTGGCCGCTCGGCCTCGCGCGGCAGTACTGGCGCTTCTCCAGCCTCAGCGACGCGCTGGCCGTCGCAGGTGCCTCGGCGCTGGCGGCCCCCGCCTTCTGGGCGCTGGTCACGCTGACCGATGCCTGGCACCCGGCGACCCCGCGCTTCTCCGTGCTGCATGCCATGGTGCTGACCTTCGTGCTGTCGGGCGCGCGGGTGGCCACCCGGCTGGCCGCCCAGCGCCGCGCCAGCCGCGACGACGCCGACCCGGCCACCGAGGTGCTGCTGGCCGCGGGGCCCGATGCCGCGGACCTGTTCATCCGCGCGGCCCAGGCCGACCCCACCAGCCGCTACCGCATCACCGGCATCCTGACCCGCCGCTCCCGCCAGGCGGGCCGGCGCATCCAGGGCCTGCCGATCCTGGGCGTGGTCGAGGAAGCCGACGCGGTGCTGGAGCGCCTGCGCGCCGAGGACCGCCTGCCGGCCCTGATCGTGCTGGCCGGCTCCGACCTGCAGGGGCCGGAGCTGGAGGCGATGCTGGACGCCGCCGACCACCACGGCGTGGCGGTGAAGCGCGCGCCCCAGCCCACCCTGCTGGGCAACGCCGCCCGCCCGGATGAGGCTCCGCGCCTTGAACTGCGCCCGGTCTCGATCGAGGAGCTGCTGGACCGCCCGCAGGTGCCGCTGGACCGCGAGGGCATGGCCCGCCTCATCCAGGGCCGCCGCGTGCTGGTCACGGGTGCCGGCGGGACCATCGGCGGGGAGCTGTCGCGCCAGGTCGCGGCCCTCGGCCCCGCCAGCCTGACCTTGCTCGACCATGGCGAATTCGCCCTCTATGAGATCGACCTGGAACTGCGGGAGCGCCACCCCGAGCTGCCCCGCCGCGCCGTCATCGCCGATGTGCGGGACGCCGCCCGCATCAAGCGGCTGATGGAGACGCTGAAGCCGGAACTCGTCTTCCACGCCGCGGCCCTGAAGCATGTGCCCATGGTCGAATCCGACCCGCTGGAGGGCATGCTGACCAATGCCCAGGGCACGCGCATCGTGGCCGATGCCGCGCGCGCGGCCGGCTGCATGGCCATGGTGTTCATCTCGACCGACAAGGCGGTGAACCCCACCAGCGTGATGGGCGCCAGCAAGCGCCTGGCCGAGATGTACTGCCAGGCGCTGGACCTGGCGGGCCAGCGCGAGGGCGGCATGCGCTGCATCACCGTGCGCTTCGGCAATGTGCTGGGCAGCACCGGCAGCGTCGTGCCGCTGTTCCGCCGCCAGCTGGAACGCGGCGGCCCGCTGACCGTCACCCACCCCGACATGCGCCGCTATTTCATGACGGTGCGTGAGGCCGTGGGGCTGGTGCTGCAGGCGGCCGTGGTCGGCACGGCGGCGGTGCATGAGCTGCCGGCCCTGCGTGAGGGCGGCATCTTCGTGCTCGACATGGGCAGCCCGGTGAAGATCGTGGACATGGCGCGCCGGATGATCCGCCTCGCCGGCCTGCGCCCGGATGAGGATGTGGAGATCCGCTTCACCGGCCTGCGCCCCGGCGAAAAGCTCTATGAGGAGCTGTTCCACGGCCAGGAACCGCCGCGCGCCACCCCCTATCAGGGCCTGCTGATGGCCACCCCCCGCACCGGGGATGTGGCGGTGGTCGGCCGCGCGATGGATGAGCTTGCAGCACTGGCCACCACCGGCCAGACCACCCTGGCACTCGCGCAGCTGGGCCGGCTGGTGCCTGAGTTCACGCTGGATGAAAGCGGGCGCCGCGTTTCAATCTGAAACCAGTCTTGAATCGAGTGCGGGTGGACACCCGCACCGCAACATGGGACGCCATCGGCCATGACATCGACCCCGATCGCCCTTTTCGACATGCACGGCCAGCAGGCCCTGATCCGCGAGAAGCTGCGCACGCGCATCGACGCGGTGCTGGCCTCCGGCCGCTTCATCAACGGCCCGGAAGTGACCGAGCTGGAGGAGAAGCTGGCGGCTTTCGCCGGCGGCGGCTACGCGGTCGGCGTGTCCTCGGGCACCGACGCGCTGCAGATCGCGATGATGGCCGAGGGCATCGGCCGCGGCGACGCGGTGTTCCTGCCCGCCTTCACCTACACCGCCACCGCCGAGGTGCCGCTGGTGCTCGGCGCCACGCCGGTCTTCGTGGACGTTGACCCTCACACCTTCAACATCGACCTTGCCGACCTCGAAAAGCGCATCGCCCTGGTGCAGGCCGAGGGCAAGCTGAAGCCGCGCGCGATCGTGGGCGTCGACCTGTTCGGCCGCCCGGCCGACTGGCCCGCCCTGCACGCGCTGGCCGACAAGCATGGCCTGTTCCTGCTCGACGACGCGGCCCAGGCCTTCGGCGGCGACATCCAGGGCAAGCGGCTGGGCCGCTGGGCGCATGCCACGGCGCTTTCCTTCTACCCGACCAAGACCCTCGGCTGCTACGGCGACGGCGGCGCGCTGCTGACCCCCAGCGAGGAGAAGGCCGCGCTCTACAAGTCGCTGCGCACGCATGGCGAGGGCGGCGGCCGCTATGAGGTGCTGCGCACCGGCATGAACGGCCGCCTGGACACCATCCAGGCCGCCATCCTGCTGTGCAAGCTGGAGCTGTTCGACCAGGAGCTGAAGGACCGCGCCAAGGCCGCCGCCTGGTACAATGAGGCGCTGGGCAACAGCGTGCAGGTGCCGGAACTCGTGCCGGGCCATGCCTGGGGCCTCTACACCATCCGCCTGCCCGATCTGGAAACCCGCACCCGCGTGCAGGAAGGGCTGAAGGCCGCCGGCATTCCCTTCGGCGTGTATTACCCGAAGCCCCTGCACCACCAGCCGGCCTATCAGGGCGCGCATACAGCCGGCCTGACGGCAGCGCCCGCGCTGACCGTGGCCGAGCAGCTGTGCCACCAGGTGATGAGCCTGCCGATGCACCCCTACCTGACGCAGGAGCAGGTGCAGCGGGTGGCGGCGGCGGTGAAGGCGGCGCTGTAGTCGGGGCTTTGCCCCGGGCCCCAGCAAGGGGCGCTGCCCCTTGCATCCCCGCCAGGACCGTAGCGGCCCTGGACCCCGGGGAGTCGGCGCAGAAACTTGATTATTATAATGAAACTAGCGCCTTGCCTGCCCAGGTCGGGCGCCAAACTCCTATCAGGTCCAGGAGATATTATCTCCTGGCGGGGGTGTCGGGGGCAGCGCCCCTGACTGCTTCCCTCCCCAAAAAAAGAAAGCGCGCCGGCATGTGCCGCATAAACCGGCGCGCTTCCTGCTCCACCGGGGAGAGCCCTCCCGGCGGTGCCTCGGTCAGGCGGGGCTCAGCGCCTCGCCCTTGATGGTGACGCGGCTGCCGCTGCGGACGTTCGGGAAATAGTCCCAGATCGCCAGGTGCTGCACCGCGCGGTTGTCCCAGAAGGCCACGGACTGCGCATTCCACCGGAAGCGGATCTGCCAGTCGGGCTTTTCGATGTGGCGGTAGAGGAATTCGAGGATCGCCTCGCTCTCCTCCTCCGGCACCTCGTTGATGCGGTAGGTGAACAGCCGGTTCACATACAGCGCTGGGCGGCCCGAGATCGGGTGCCTCACCACCACGGGATGCACGGCCTGCGGAAACACCCGGCCGCGGTCGTCGATGCCGTTCAGCGCGTTGCGGCGGCGATAGTTGCGCTCGCCGGAATGCAGCGCGGTCAGGCCTTCCAGATAGGCCTTGAGCCGGGGCGACAGCGCCTCATAGGCCGCGTAGCTGCCGGCGAACAGCGTGTCCCCGCCCTGGGGCGGGATGGTGTGCAGATGCAGGACGGAGCCCAGCGGCGGCTCCTGGTGGCAGGACACGTCGCTGTGCCAGCGCTCGCCCGCGATCACCTTGCTGTTCGCATCGGCATGGATGGGCAGGATCTCGGGGTGGCCGTCCGGGCCCGGCGTATTCGGGTGGATGTCCAGCTCACCGAAATAGCGCCCGAACCGCTTCTGGCTGTCATGGTCGAAGGGCTGGTCGCGGAAGAACAGCACGCCGAACTGGCCGAGTGCCGTGCGCAGCTCCTCAACCTGCCGGTTCGTCAGCGGGCGGGTGATGTCGATGTCCTCGATCTCGGCACCCAGATGCGGCGAGACGGGGCGGGGCTTCAGGGCCGTGTAGCTCATGGTTTGTCCTCCCTCGGCAGGTCGAGCGGGTCTTCCTGCAGCAGTGTCGCCGCGCCGATGATGACGAACAGCGCATCCGCCATCAGCCGTTGCCACCAGCCCTGGCCGGGCTGGCGCGGCGGGGCCGGCTCATGCGCGATCGCGGCGGCGACCCGGGCATCGGCCTCGGCCAGCGCCTGGTTCAGCGCATGGCCGGCCGCCCCCTCATCGGGGCGGATATGGCCGGGGCAGATCAGGCGGGCGCTAACCATGGGCCAGGGCCGCCTGCAGCTGCCGTGCCCGCACCGCCGCGCGTGTCGCGGGCAGCAGCGAGTGGCCGAACTCCAGCGCATCCTCCAGCGGGTCGAAGCCGCGGATCAGGAAGGTCGATACGCCCAGCTCCGCGTAGTCGGCCAGGGCATCGGCCACCTGCTCCGGCGTGCCGACCAGGGCGGTGGTGTTGGCCCCTGCCCCCACCGCGGCCGCCACCTCGGTCCAGAGGCGCTTGTCGCGCACCCGGCCGCCGGCGGCTGCCTCCAGCAGGCGCTTGCTGCCGATGCTCTCGGGCTTGGGGTTGCCCTTGCCGAAACTCTCCCCGCGCAGCTCGCGGATGCGCTCCAGGATGGCGTCGGCGCGGCGCCAGGCCTGTTCCTCCGTGCTGCCCAGCACCGGGCGCACAGACAGGCTGAAGCCGATGCCGGCGGGGTCCCGCCCCGCCCGGGCGGCGGCGGCGCGCACCCGGCCGATCAGTTCCCGCGACTGCTCCAGCGTCTCGCCCCAGAAGGCATAGACATCGGCATGGCGGCCGGCGGCCTCGATCGCGGCGTCGGAGGCGCCCCCGAGGAAAACCGGAATCCCGCTCAGGGGCTTGATCTCGGAGAAGGCGTTCTCGAGGCGGTAGTGCTCGCCGTGATGGTTGAACGGCTTTTCCGCCGTCCAGACCCGGCGCAGCAGTCCGACATATTCATCGGTGCGGGCATAGCGGCCGGCATGGTCCAGGAAGTCGCCGTCCGCCTTCTGCTCGGCCGGGTTGCCGCCGCTGATGATGTGCACGGCGGCACGCCCGCCGCTGATGTGGTCGAAGGTGGCGAACTGCCGCGCCGCCAGGGTGGGCGCGATGAAGCCCGGCCGGTGCGCGATCATGAAGCCGATGCGGCTGGTGCTGTAGGCCGCGTGGGTGGCCGTCAGCAGCGTGTCCGGGTGGCTGGAATGCCAGGCCACCAGGATGCGGTCGAAGCCGCCTTCCTCATGCGCGCGGGCGAAGCGCGCCACATAGTCCAGGTCCAGCACCGGGCCGCTGGCCGGATGGATCTCCGAGCTGCGGCGGTGGGAGATCATGCCGATGAACTGCAGGGGATGGGTCATGGCTTGTTTCCTCAGGCGATGTGGAGGCGGCGCAGGGCATCGCCCACGGCGGCGTGTTCGCGCCGCACGCGCTCGCCCAGCTCGGCGGGGTTGGCGGTACGGGGGCGCAGGCCGAAGCGCAGCAGGGCGGCGACCACCTCGGGCTCCTCCAGCGCCGCGTTGAAATGCGCGTTCAGCGTCTCGACGACATGGGCCGGGGTGCGGGCCGGGGCGAACAGGCCGAACCAGCCGACGGAGGGCCATTCGAGCCCCACCCCCTGCTCCACCGCGTTGGGCACGTCGCCGAACTCGTCCCAGCGCCCGTCGCCGAACACGGCGATGGCGCGCGCCCGGCCGCCGCGCACATGGGGCGCGGCGATGGGGTCGAACATCATGTGCACGTCCCCCGCCACCAGGGCGTTGGCGGCCGGCGCGCTGCCCGGGAAGGGCACATGCACGATGTCGATGCCCGCTTCCTCGGCCAGCAGCGCGCCGCGGAAATGCCCCGCCGTGCCGATGCCGGCCGAGCTGTAGTTCAGCTTGCCCGGGTTCGCCTTCGCATAGGCCACAAGCTCCGCGATGTTGCGCACCGGCAGGCTCGGGTGGACTGCGAACAGGGAGAAGCTGTCGCCGGTCAGCGCCACGGGCGTGAAGTCCCGCAGCGGGTCATAGCCGGCATGGCCCAGATGCGGCACCACCGTCAGGTTGCCGGCCGAGACGTTCAGCAGCGTGTAGCCGTCAGGGGCCGCCCCGGCCACGAGGCGGGAGCCGACGGAGCCGCCCGCCCCTGCCCTGTTCTCCACCACCACCGGCACGCCCAGGCGCTGCGTCAGCGCGCGGGACATGAGGCGGGAGGTGTTGTCGTTCGTGGCCCCCGGCGGATAGGGGCTGATGTAGCGGATGGGACGGTTCGGATAGCCCTCCTGCGCCAGGGCGGGGAAGGCCAGCAGGGGCGCGCCCAGCAGCGCGCGTCGCGGGAAGATCATGCGGTCAGTCCGAGGATCGAGATCAGGGAAAGGACGGCGGCCAGCGCCAGCGCGCCCCGAAGCGTGAGGGAGATCATGCGGCGGCCCCCGCCAGGGCGAAGCGGCCGGCGGCCTGGGCGGCCGCGTCCTCCGTCGGCACATGCACGCGCGCGCACTGCACGTCGCGCCAATGGCGCTCCAGCGGGTTCGCGCGGTCCAGCGCGTGGTTGCCGGCCAGCGAGGCCGCCCGGTCCACGATGGCGATCGCGAGCTTCGCGAGCTCCGCCTTCACCGCCCCGCTTTCGGCCGCGACGGGCGCGAGCCCCGCATCGGCATCCTGCGCGAGCGACCGGATCAGCCGCCGCGCGGTGATGCGCTTCAACTCGATCTCGCCCACCGCCTGCTGCACGGTCGCGAGCGCCGAGAGAGGCTGCGGCAGGCCCGAGGGCTGGCGGCTGTTGAGGAAGGCCAGCACCCAGTCGCGCGCGGCCTCCGCCACGCCCAGATAGACGGCCGAGACGATCACGGCGTTCCAGGCGGCCTGCACGTCGTCGCGCGCGCCCCAGGCGGCGGCGGGGGCCAGCCCGGCCACATGCTCATAGGGCACCGGCACGTCGCGGAAGACCACGTCATGGCTGCCGGAGGCCCGCAGGCCCAAATGGTTCCAGGCCTCCACGATCTGCACGCCCGGGGCGTTGGCCGGCACCAGGAAGCTGCCGATGCGCGGCTCATCCTCGGCGGTGGCGGCCACCACCTCCATGAAGCGCAGCCCGGGCGCGCCGGTGACATAGCGCTTGCGCCCGGTGATGAGCCAACCCTTGGGCCCGCGGCGCGCGGTGGTGGCGGGCAGCCCGCCCCGGGTCGGCGAACCCAGCTCGGGCTCCGCCCGGGCGGAGTTCAGCAGCGCGCCCTCGGTCACGGCCAGGCGGCCCAGGCTCTCACGCAGGGCGGGCGTAAAGCCCTGCCCGCGCGCCAGGGCCGCATGCTTGGACAGCTGCATCGCCACGACCAGCGCCGTGGCCGGGCAGGCGGCGCCGAGCGCCTGGATGGTCTCGGCGGCCTGGGCGAGCCCCGCGCCCGCGCCGCCCAGGGCGCGCGGCACGGTCAGGGCCAGCAGCCCAGCCTCATGCAGCCGCGCGAGGGCCGCGAAGGGGAAGCCGGCATCGCGGTCCCGGGCGGGCGCCTCGGCGGCGATGGCGGCCAGCAGCGCGGAGCCCGGCAGCGCCGGGCGGGTCAGGGTGTCAGGCATGGGCGTGGCTTTCCTGGCGGCGCGCGCGGCGCAGCAGATGAAGGGCGGCGCGCTCGGTCTCGGCGGGGCCGGAGAAGCCCGCGCGGTGCAGCGGGCGCAGGCGCGGGTCGAGCGCGATCAGGTACCAGCCGGCGCGGCCCAAAGCGGCGACGGCGACCAGGTTGGAATGGTCGGTGATGGGAATGGAACGGCGCATGGCATCGGTCCGGCAATGAGGTGGCTGTTCGGGGCTGAGGCGGGGCTCAGCGACGACAGGCCATGGCGGCGAAGCGCCTCAGTTCGAGGGCCATCGAGATGCTCCGGAAAAGCGCCGGGGCCGAGGCCCCGGCCAAGTGTTGGGAGGTAACGCCAGTCACGGTGTCGCCTTGAACAGCCCTGGGGCTGCTCCGCCGGCGACGAGCGGAGAGGAGCGGCGCGTCAGGCCGCGGCGGGACATCGCGGGGGGCCGCCTTGCCGGAAACCGGGGGTCGGGAGGGTGGTGCGCTTCGGCATGGCGGCAGATCACACGATCATTCATCGTGAGTCAATCCATAATGCTTTTCTGTATCGTATATATAAGCCACTGATTTAATGACAAATTGGCCGATATCCCGGCTTTTTCCTGCACAAACACACGGAATTTTTCCGAGAATCATATTTTCATGCGTCATTTTCACGTTGAATATGCCGGCCAGCAACCGGAGCCCTTGGCATGCAGCGATGTTCCCGCCGCCAGACCCACGCCTGACCACCTCTCACCAAGGAAAATTCCATGCTGACCCGTCGCCTCCTGCCAGCGCTGCTCGCGGCACCCGCTCTCGCCCAGGCCCAGCCCACCCCATTCCGCCGGCCCGTGAGGGTCATCGTCTCCTCCGCCGCCGGCGCCAGCCTGGACACGCTGGCCCGCGTCCTGGCCCCCGCCGTCTCCGCCCGCATCGGCCAGCCGGTGGTGGTGGAGAACCAGGGCGGCGCGAACGGCCTGATCGCCACCCAGCAGGTCGCCCGGTCCGAGCCGGACGGCACCACCCTGCTGGTGACGGGCGACGCCATCGTGCTGTCGGAAATCGCCAACCCGCAGCCCGGCCTGGGCTTCCGGGAGGCCTTCGCCCCGGTGGTGCAGGCGGTGAAGGCCGCCCAGATCCTCGTCACCCACCCCGGCAGCGGCTTCAGGGACGTGCAGGGCTATATCGCCGCGGTGAAGGCGCAGCCCGGCAAGCTGAATGTCGGCATCCCGGCGCTCGGCGGCATCGCCCAGGTCGTGCATGAGGTTCTGGCGAACCGCGTGGGCGGCCTGCCGGTCGAATACGTCTCCTACCGCGGCGGCGGGCCGGCCACGCTGGACCTGCTGGCACGCAACACCGATGCGCTGGTCATCACCCTGCCCGCCATCACCGACCAGGTGCGCAACGGCGCCATCATCCCGCTGGCCGTCACCACCGGGGAGCGCGACCCGGCCCTGCCGGAGGTCCCGACACTCGCCGAGACCGTCGCCCCCGGCTTCGACATCGATTCCTGGCAGGGCGTGCTGGCCCCCGCCCGCACCCCGCCCGCGACGCTGGCCGCGCTGAACACCATCTTCACCGAGGCCCTGCGCGATGCGGCGGTGTCCGAGCGCCTGACCGGGCTCGGCTTCGCGGTCACGGCGCTGCCGCCGGACCAGTTCGCGGCGCGTGCTGCCGCCTCCATCGAGACCTTCGGCCCGGTGGTGCGCGCGCTGGGCAATGCCGGGCCGAGGAGCTGAGGGGATGCGCATCACCCGCCGCGCCTCTCTGGCGCTGCCCTTCCTGGCGACACCGGCCCTGGGCCAGAACTACCCCAGCCGCCCCATCCGCGCCGTCGTGCCCTTCCCGGCCGGCGGCGGGGTGGACACCTTCGCCCGCGCCATCGCCCCCGCGCTCACCGCCGCGCTCGGCCAGCCCGTGGTGGTGGAGAACATCGGCGGCGCGTCCTCGCGCATCGGCACCCAGGTGGTGACGCGCGCGGCACCGGACGGCCTGACCATCCTGATCACCAACGACACGCTGGCGGCGGTGGATGCCCTGCCGGTGGCGGGCACGCCCGCGCTGGTGCCGGGGCTGGCCCCGGTGCTGCTGGGCGCCACCGCGCCGCAGATGCTCATCACCCACCCGCGTTCGGGCATCCGCAGCGCCGCCGACTACACGGCCCGCATCAAGGGCCGGGGCGCCGTGCATGTGGGGGTGCCCGGGCTCGGATCCTCCCAGCATTTCGCGAGTGAGCTGCTGGGCCAGGCGCTCGGCGGCCGGCCGGAGCATGTGCCCTATCGCGGCGGCGGCCCGCTGATGCTGGACCTGATCGCGGGCACCATCGATGCCGGGATGGTCACGCTGGGCGCCGGCATCGACCAGGTGCGGGAGGGACGCCTGGTGGCGCTGGGCGTCACCGGCGCCGCCCGCAGCCCGGCCGCCCCCGACACCCCCGCCTTCGCCGAGGCCGCGGCCCCCGGCTTCGCCATCGAGACCTGGATGGGCATCCTGGCCCCGGCCGGCACCCCGGCGCCCATCCTGGCCGCGCTGCATGCCGCCGCCGTGGCGGCGATCCGCGAGGCCGGGGTGGTCAGGCGCCTGGATTCTCTGGGCTTCGCCATTCCCGCCATCGGCCCTGAACCCTTCGGCGCACTGCTGCGCGACACGGTGGCGCGCTTCGCCGATGTGGCGGGCGCCGTGGGCATCCGAACGGGCGACGCATGATCTTTCATCACGCGTCGCAACATCACGATTTGACCAGGGGCGCCCGGAGCGCCCACCATGCCTCCCGAGGAGAAACACCATGAACACCACGGCCTTCTCCCGCCGCGCCGGCCTGGCCGGCCTTGCCGCACTGACCGGTGCGGGCGCGGCAAGCGCGCAGAGCGCGCCGCAGCAGCTGCTGAATGTCAGCTATGACCCGACGCGTGAGTTCTATCGCGAGTACCACACGGCCTTCACCGCCTTCTGGGCCGCGCAGGGCCATCCGCGCCCCCGGCTCAGCGCCTCTCATGGCGGGTCAGGCAGGCAGGCGCGGGCCGTGATCGACGGGCTGGCGGCCGATGTCGTCACCCTCGCCCTCGCCTACGACATCGATGAGATCGCGGAGCGCGGCCTGCTCTCGAAGGAATGGCAGCGGCGCCTGCCGGACAATTCCTCCCCCTACACCAGCACCATCGTGTTCCTGGTGCGGCGCGGAAACCCCAAGGCCCTGCGCGACTGGCCGGACCTGCTGAAGCAGGGCGTCTCCGTCATCACGCCCAACCCGAAGACGTCAGGCGGGGCGCGGTGGAACTACCTGGCGCTCTGGGCCTGGGCGCTGCGCCAGCCGGGCGGCACGGAAGCCACGGCCGAGCAGGCGGTGGCCCAGCTGTTCCGCCAGGTGCCGGTGCTGGATACCGGCGCGCGCGGCTCCACCACCACCTTCGTGCAGCGCGGCCAGGGCGACGTGCTGCTGGCGTGGGAGAATGAGGCCCATCTGGCGCTAAAGGAGTTCCCGCAGGCGGGGCTGGAGATCGTCTACCCGCCCTTCTCCATCCTGGCGGAACCGCCCGTGGCGGTGGTGGACCAGAATGTGGAACGGCGCGGCACCCGCGCCCTGGCCGAGGCCTATCTGCAGCACCTCTACAGCGACGAGGCGCAGCGCCTGGCGGCGAAGCATTTCTATCGCCCGCGCCAGCAGGCCGCGGCCGGCGGCCAGTTCCCGGCCATCGAGCTGGCCACCGTCGACACCGTCTTCGGTGGCTGGGGCCGCGCCCAGGCCACGCATTTCAACGATGGCGGCGTGTTCGACCGCATCTACCGACCCGGAGGCCGATGAGCACCGCCCCCCTCCTGCGGCGCCCCTTCCTGAGGCGGCAAGCCCTGCCGGGGCGGGGGCTGGCGCTGGGCGTCACGCTGATGTGGCTGGGCGGGTTCATCCTGATCCCGCTGGCGGCCCTGGCGCTGCGCCCCTGGGAGAAAGGGCTGCCCGCCATCTGGGAGGTGCTGACCGAGCCCCGCGTGCTGGCGGGGTTCCGGCTTTCCTTCGGGGCCTCGGCGCTGGCGGCGCTGATCGCGGCGCCGCTCGGCCTGCTGCTGGCCTGGGTCATCACGCGCTATCGCTTTCCCGGCAGGCGCAGCCTGGATGCGCTGATCGACCTGCCCTTCGCCCTGCCCACCGCCGTGGCGGGCCTGGCCATGACCGCCATCTTCGCCAACAACGGCTGGGTGGGCAGCCTGCTGGAGGGCTGGTTCGGCTGGAAGATCGCCTTCACGCCGGCGGGGGTGGTGGTGGCGCTGGTCTTCGTCTCCCTGCCCTTCATCGCCCGCACCGTCGAGCCCGTGCTGCGCGACCTGCCGCGGGAAGCCGAGGAAGCGGCCGCAACACTCGGCGCCACCCGGCTGCAGACCATCCGCCGCGTGGTGCTGCCCGCCCTGCTGCCGGCGCTGATCACGGGCTTCGGCCTGGGCTTCGCGCGGGCCGTCGGCGAATACGGCAGCGTCATCTTCATCGCCGG
Organism: Rhodovarius crocodyli; assembly: GCF_004005855.1. Taxonomy (GTDB): domain Bacteria; phylum Pseudomonadota; class Alphaproteobacteria; order Acetobacterales; family Acetobacteraceae; genus Rhodovarius; species Rhodovarius crocodyli. Next base: position 34,959 of record NZ_SACL01000002.1, on the reverse strand, counting down.
CAACATGCCCATGGTCAGTGAGATCCTGCCCCTGCTGATCGTGGTGAAGCTGGAGCAGTTCGACTATGCGGGCGCGGCCGCCATCGGGCTGGCCATGCTGCTGGCGGCCTTCCTGATCCTGCTGGCGCTGAACCTGCTGCAGCACGGGCTGCGCCGGGGGCGGCCATGAGGGAGGCCACGCGTGACCCCACATGGCTTTCCGCCGGGCTGATCGGCCTGGCGGTGCTGATCGCGCTGGTGGTGCTGGTGCTGCCGCTGGCCGCCGTCTTCACCGAGGCGCTGCGCCGCGGCTGGGAACCGGCCTGGGAGGCGATCACCGACCCCGACGCCATCTCGGCCATGTACCTGACGCTGCTGGTGGCGGCCATTGCCGTGCCGGTGAACACCATCGGCGGCATCGCCGGCGCCTGGGCCGTCGCGCGCTGCGACTTCCCCGGCCGCCGCCTGCTGGTCACGCTGATCGAGCTGCCGTTTTCCGTTTCGCCCGTCATCTCGGGGCTGGTCTACGTGCTGCTCTTCGGCGCCCAGGGCTATTTCGGCCCCTGGCTGCAGGCGCATGACATCCAGATCCTGTTCGCCCTGCCGGGGCTGGTGCTGGCCACCATCTTCGTCACCTTCCCCTTCGTCGCCCGCACGCTGATCCCGCTGATGCAGGAACAGGGCCAGGCGGAGGAGGAAGCCGCCCTGACCCTGGGCGCCAACACGGCGCAGATCCTGTGGCACGTCACACTCCCGAAAATCCGCTGGGCGCTGCTGGCGGGCATCCTTCTGTGCAATGCCCGGGCGATGGGGGAGTTCGGCGCGGTCGCCGTCGTCTCCGGCCATATCCGCGGGGAGACCAACACCATGCCGCTGCATGTCGAGATCCTGTACAATGAATACCAGTTCGTCGGCGCCTTCGCGGTGGCCGCCTTGCTGGCGCTGCTGGGCCTGGTCACGCTCGGCGCCAAGACGGCGCTCGAACTGCTTTCCCGCCAGCGGATGGGGGGCCACGCATGAGTGTGCGGATTGCGGGCGTCAGCCGCCGCTTCAGCGGCCAGGCCGCGCTGGATGACGTGTCGCTGGAGGTCGCCACGGGCGAGTTCGCGGCGCTGCTCGGCCCTTCCGGCTCCGGCAAGACCACGCTGCTGCGCGTGCTGGCGGGGCTCGACTTCCCCGATGACGGGCGCATCGAGATCGCGGGCACCGACATGGCGCGCGTGCCGGCACGGGAGCGCCAGGTGGGCGTCGTGTTCCAGCACTACGCCCTGTTCCGCCACATGAGCGTGGCCGAGAACGTGGCCTTCGGCCTGAAGGTGCGCCCGCGCGCGCGCCGCCCCGACAGCGCCGAGATCAACCGCCGCGTGCGGGAGTTGCTGGAGCTGGTGCAGATCCCGGAACTGGCCGCGCGCTTCCCGGACCAGTGCTCCGGCGGGCAGCGGCAGCGCATCGCGCTGGCCCGCGCGCTGGCCATCGAGCCGCGCCTGCTGCTGCTGGACGAACCCTTCGCCGCGCTGGACGCCGTGGTGCGTAAGGAGGTGCGGCGCTGGGTGCGCGGCCTGCATGACAGGCTGGGCATCACCACCATCCTGGTCACGCATGACCAGGAGGAAGCGCTGGAGCTGGCCGACCGCGTGGCGGTGCTGGAACGCGGGCGCCTGGCGCAGTTCGCCGCCCCCGCCACCCTGCTGGCGGAACCCGCCACCGCCTTCGTCGCGGGCTTCATCGGCGAGGCCTGTGCCATTCCGGCGCGTATCCTGCATGGGCGGCTGGACAGTCCCATCCCGGGCCTCTCCACCCCGGCCGGCTGGCATGACGGCGCCGTGCGGCTGTTCCTGCGCCCGCATGAGCTGCTGGCCGAGGCGGGTGACGGGCCGGCGCTGGTGCGGATGATCCATCCCTCGCTGGGGGCGGCGACACGCGTGGTGCTGGAACTGGACGGCCACACGCTGGAAGCCACCGTGCCGCCGGGCGCGGCGGTGCCCGAACGCGGCGGCCGCGCCGCGATCCGGGCTTCCGGCGCCATCGCCTTCGCCGAGGACGGCATGCGCGCGCGCCTCGTCGCCGGGAACTTGCCCGCGCATGCCTCCGCCCCCTAACCTGCCGGGTAAAGGAGATGGACATGCCGCCCGAGACAGCACTGCCAGAGACCGCGCCGGGCCGATCCCATCACGACATGGGCGGCGTCACGCAGTTCCTCTGCGCGCCGATCGACAAGGAACACCATGAGCTGACGCGTTTCGACCGGCAGGTGGATGCGCTGCGCCAGGTGCTGGCCATCCATGGCCTGTTCAGCACCGACGAGATGCGGCGCGGCATCGAATCCCTGCCCGCCGAGGTCTATGACGCCTCCAGCTATTATCAGCGCTGGCTGTTCTCGATGGTGAAGGTGATGCTGGAAAAGGGCGTCGTCACCGAGGACGAGTTGCGGAGCGCGCTGGCATGAGTTTCGCCCCCGGAACCCGCGTGCGCGTCCGCGACGCTTGGCCGGAGCTGGAAGGCCCCGCCCATATCCGCACGCCGCATTACGTGCGCGGCCGCACCGGCACGGTGCTGAAGCGCCTGGGCGCCTTCCGCAATCCGGAGGACCTGGCCTTCGCGCGGCCTGCCGCGACCATCCCGCTGTATCACGTCGCCTTCGAGCAGGCCGAGATCTGGCCCGAGAACGCGCCCGGCGACGAATTCCTGATCGAGATCTACGAGCATTGGCTGGAGGCGGCATGAACCTCGCGGAACTGGACAGCGACAAGCTGCTGGCGGCCTTTCGCGGCCTGCTGCTGAGCAAGGGCGTGCTGGCGGAGGAGGAGCTTTCCCGCAGCAGCGCGGCCATGGACGCGGCATCCCCCGCGCGCGGCGCGGCCGTGGTGGCGAAGGCCTGGGTGGATGCCGACTACCGCGCCCGCCTGCTGGACAACGCCACGCCGGCCATCGAGGAAATGGGCATCTACCTGACCGGCGCCCCGCCGCTGGGTGTGCTGGAGAACACGCCCGACGTGCACAACATCATCGTGTGCACCCTGTGCAGCTGCTATCCGCGCATGCTGCTGGGCTATCCGCCGCTGTGGTACAAATCGGCCGGCTACCGCTCCCGCGCGGTGCGCGATCCGCGCGGCCTGCTGCGCGAGGAATGGGGCACCATCATCCCCGCCGAGACCAAGGTGCGCGTGCTGGATTCGACCGCCGACTATCGCTGGATGGTGCTGCCGCGCAGGCCGAAAGGCACCGAAGGCTGGAGCGAGGAGAAGCTGGCCGGGCTGGTAAGGGAAACCGACCTAATTGGGGTGACGGTGCTGCCGGAAGCTGTTTAGGTCCATGTTCTTTTTTGGAAAAAAGAACCAAAAAACTTTTGGCAGTTTGAAGCACCCGCAAACTCACAAAAGTCTTTTTGCTTCTTTTTCTACAGAAAAAGAAAATTACCCTTACAGCCATCCCTTCCGTTTGAAGTACAGCACCGGCAGCACCGCCGTCGCGATCATCAGCATGATCGCCAGCGGATAGCCGAAGCTCCATTCCAGTTCCGGCATGTGCTGGAAGTTCATGCCGTAGATGCTGGCGATCAGCGTGGGCGGCATCAGCGCGACCGACACCACGGTGAAGGTCTTGATGATGCTGTTCTGCTCGACGTTGATGATGCCCAGAACGGCATCCAGCAGGAAGTTCGCCCGGTTGTTCAGGAAGTTCGCGTGCTCCACCAGGGAGCGCACGTCCCGCACCAGGGTCTTGATGGTGGGCTGGTTTTCCTTGCGGATGGCCGTGCCCTTCTCCGCCCCGATGAAGGTCAGGATGCGCGACAGGCCCAGCAGCGTCTCGGACCCGCGGGTGGTGATTTCACCGACCTGGCCGAGCGTGACCAGCGCGGACTTCAGCGAATCGTCGCGCTGGTTGGCCTTCAGCCCCTTGCGCGCGGCGCGGAACGCCTCGCTGGAGGCACGGTCCATGTCCAGGCCCAGCCGCTCCAGTATGTCGGCCAGCCGGTCCACGATCTGCTCGAACAGGTGCAGCATCACGCCATCGGCGCTGGACAGCAGCGCCGGCACCTTCTGGCAGCGCGCGGCGAACATCGGAAAGGCCTTGGGCGTGGCATAGCGCACCGTCACCAGCGTGGTGCCGGTCAGCACATAGGTGATGGCGGTCGAGCCGAACTCGCCCGCCTCCATGCCATAGAGGAAGTTGGCGGTGAGAAAGAGGTCCTCGCCTTCCTTGTAGAGGCGCGAGGAGCTCTCGATCTCCTGCATCTCCTCACGCGTCGGCACCTCGATGCGCAGGGCGTCCTGCACCGCGCGTTCCTCGGCCTGGCTGGGATTCAGAAGGTCGATCCAGACGGCGCGGCGCAGCGCCACGTCGTCCGTCACGCCCTCGCGCAGCAGCATCTGCCCGTTTTCGACGGTATATGCGTTGATCATGTCGGCTGCTCCCGGATGGCGGGTGCGGGTTTCTAGACCGGGGCGGGGGTGGCTGTCACCCGCCGGATGGCAATCCGAACAGGGTTGTCACCTGAACGAAATCACGGGCTTCCGGATGCCCCGCCACGGCGACGGTCTTGTCCTCGGGCCGGACCAGCTGGCAGGTGCGCATGCCGGCCGACTGGGCCGCGTCCAGTTCCAGCCCCACATCGGACAGGAACAGGATGTCACCCGGGAACAGGCCCAGCGCCTCGGCGATGGCCGTGTAGCTGGGTGCCTCGCGCTTGCCGCCCATGCGGGTGTCGAAGAAGCCGCGGAACAGCGGCACCAGGTCACCGGCCACGGAATGGCCGAAGATCAGGCGCTGCGCCTCCTCGGAACCCGAGGAATACACCGCCAGTTCGAGCCCGCCGGCATGCCAGCCGCGCAGCGCATCCGCGACGTCGGGCCACAGATGACCCTTCAGCCGGCGATCCTGGTAGCCCTGGCGCCAGATCAGCCCCTGCAGGGTCTTGAGCGGCGTGACCTTGGCGTCGGCGGCCATCCAGGCGCGCAGCGTCTCGGCGGGCGGGCGCCCGGGCTCCATGGCCGAGACCTCGGCCAGGATGGGGGCTGCCTCTGCGGGGTTCGCGGCCAGGTAGCCGTCCAGCGCCTCGGCGGCGAAGGGGAACAGCACCTGGTGCACGAAGGAGATGGCGGTGGTGGTGCCCTCGATATCCGTCAGCACCAGCCTGGGCGGGGTGGTCACCCGCCTCAGCCCGTGATGGCCGGGAAGCGCTCGGAAATCCCGCTCTCGGTGAAGTGCGGCACCCAGCCGGAGGTGTCGGTGAAGATCCGCACGGCCGTGAAGCGCGGCGCCGCCCCGGCGTCGAACCAATGCTTGATGTTCGCCGGCACGCTGATCAGGTCGCCCGCCGTGCAATAGGCGTCGTAGATCTTGCCGTCGACATGCAGGATGAAGTTGCCGGCACCCGCGTGGAAGAAGCGCACTTCGTCCTCGGTGTGGATGTGCTCGTTCAGGAACTTCGCGCGCATGGCGGCGGCCTGCGGATGGCTGGGGTCCAGCTTGATCACGTCGGCGCTGCCGGCGCCGGTCTCGCCCAGCAGGGTGTCCAGCTCGGGGCGATAGGCCTCCAGCACCTGCTCGGCACTGGCTTCCTCGGGGATGTCCTTGGCGGGCCAGCGCTCGAAGCGCACGCCGAGCGGCCGCAGGGCCTCGGCGATCGCCGCGCCGTCCTCGGCACGCAGTTCCAGGGCGCCGGTGGCGGCGTCACGCACGGTCAGAAGGCTCATAGCTTCCTCGCTTCCAGCTCGCAGGCGAGCATGAATTCAAGCGCCTCAAGACGCAGCAGCGCCTCGGGCATGTCGCGGCCCCAGACATATACGCCGTGGCCACGGATGAGATAACCGGGGATCTTCGCCGCACCGGCATCCCAGCGCGCCTCGACCACCGCCTGCAGGCGGGCGATGTCCTGGTCGTTGTCCACCACCGGCAGGCTGATGCTGGCCTCATGCGTGGCCAGGCCCGGAAAGGCCTTCAGCAGCTCATAGCCCGACAGGGTGATGGCATCGCCCGCGCGGCGCGACAGCACGGTCACGGGAATCGAGTGGCCGTGCAGCGCGGCCCCGGCCTCGGGGTAGCGCCGGTAGATGCCGCAATGCAGCCCGGTCTCGGCCGAGGGGCGCAGCGATGCGTCCTCGGGCCTGCCCTGTTCGTCGACCACCATCAGCGCCGCGGGGGTCAGCATCCCCTTATGGAAACCGGAACGCGTGACGGCAACGCGGCCGGGCCCCAGCCTGACGGAGAAATTCCCCGCCGTGGCCGGCACCCAACCGCGTGCATCCATGCGATGCCCGGCTTCGATGATCGCGGTAGCGATGGCGGGCGGGATTTCTCCGCCCGCCACGGTTCAGGCGGGGCGGCTGGGGTTGGCGGCGGGCTGCGCCGTGGCCGGCTGCGCGGCGGCAGGCTGCGGGGCAGGAATGCTGCCGGCAGGCTGCGCGGGCGGCGCGGAGGTCGCCACGGCGGAGGCGTCGCCCTCCTCCTCCTTGATGTTCTGCTTGAAGGATTTGATGCCCTTCGCCAGGTCGCCCATCAGGCCGCTGATCTTGTTGCTGCCGAACAGCAGCAGCACGACGACCAGGACAATCAGCCAATGCCAGATGCTAAAGGAACCCATGGCGTTACCCCAAAAGATAGGATGAGACCCGCGGCAAGACGCCCGGGAGACTGACAGGAACCTAGTGTGCCGCCCCCCGCAACACCAGCCCCGCGCGGCGACACGCGGATGAAATACGCATGCCACGTGCGTTTTTCATTGCAACGAGTTCATGTTTTCGGCATTCACCCCCCGTCCGGGCCCCTCTGGCGACCCCTCCTTCAGCGAGGGCGATCGTGATGTCGGACAGAACAACCTGCCGCCGTGGAGCACTCCCTCCCGGCAGATGTTCTGTACGGCGGCGATTGTGGAGAGGACCCGACTATTGGATTTTTTCGTGTTGGAATGGCTCGGCAAGCCCATCTGGATGTGGGCCGGCTTCCTGAGCATCGTCGCCCTGCTGCTGGCCTTCGACCTGGGCATCCTGAACCGCAAGGGCAAGGAACTGGGCGTGAAGGAAAGCCTGGTGCTTTCCGCCTTCTATATCGGCTTCAGCATGATCTTCGGCGCCGGCGTCTGGTGGGCGCATGAGGCGGGGCACCTGCCCACCGAGGACGGCACCCATGCCGGCATCACCTGGTTCACCGGCTTCTTCATCGAGAAGGCGCTGTCGATCGACAACGTCTTCGTCATCAGCCTGATCTTCGGCTTCTTCGCCATTCCCGGCCGCTATCAGTACCGCGCCCTGGTCTATGGCATCCTGGCGGTGATCGTGCTGCGTGGCCTGATGATCGGCGTGGGTGCGGCGCTGGTGCGTGAGTATGACTGGCTGCTGTATATCTTCGGCGCCTTCCTGGTGCTGACCGGCATCAAGATGCTGGTGATGCCCGAGGGCGAGACCGACGTCTCGAAGAACCCGCTGGTGAAGTTCCTGCGCCGCCGCATGCGCGTGACGGATGAGCTGCACGGCGAGAAGATGTTCGTCCGCCTGCCCGACGGCGCCGGCAAGATCCGCCTCTGGGCCACGCCGCTGTTCCTGGCGCTGGTGGTGATCAACGTGGCGGACCTGATCTTCGCGGTGGACAGCGTGCCGGCCATCTTCGCGCTGACGACGGACATGTTCGTGGTGTTCACGGCGAACATCATGGCCATCCTGGGCCTGCGCGCGCTGTACTTCGCGCTGGCGGCGCTGGTGCACCGCTTCGCCTATCTGAAATACGCGCTGGCGATGGTGCTGGTGTTCATCGGCGCCAAGATCTTCTGGAACAGCGCGGTGGGTAAGGTGAATCCCGCGATCTCGCTGGGTGTCACGCTGGCGATGATCACGGGCGGCATTCTCTACTCGCTGTGGAAGACGCGGGGCGAGGAAGCGCACGCGGCCAGGTAAGGATGGGACCGGGGAGCTTCGGCTCCCCGGCATATTCTTCTTTTTCTGTAGAAAAGAAGCAAAAAGACTTTTGTGAGTTTAACTCATCAAAAGTTTTTTGGTTCTTTTTTACAAAAAAGAACATTAACCAAACCTGTTCACAGGCACTTCCAGCCCCAGATGCCCCCGCAGCGTCGTCGCGGTATACTTCGTCCGGAACAGTCCACGCCGCTGCAACTCCGGCACCACCTCATCCACGAAGCCGTCGAAGGCGCCGGGGAACCAGGCGGGCAGGATGTTGAAGCCATCCGCCGCGCCCCCCTCGAACCATTCCTGCAAGGTATCCGCGATGTCGCTGGCGGTGCCCGCGATCACCCAGTGCCCGCGCGCGGCACCGGTCAGGTTGTGCAGGTCGCGCCAGGTCATTATCTCGCGCCGCGCCTTGGACAGCATGGCCTTGGCGAAGCCGTGCGAGGTGTCGGGCAGGGGCAGGTCCGGCACCAGCTCATCCATCGGGAAGCCCGAGACATCCATGCCGAGGCGATTGCCCAGCATGCTGGCGGCGTTGGTGGAGGTGACGAAGGACTGCAGCTGCTCCAGCACGTCCCGCGCCTCCTGCCTCGTGCGGCCGAGGATGGGCATGACGCCGGGCAGCACCGCGATTTCCTCCGGCCGGCGGCCATAGCCCGGCATGCGCCCCTTCAGCGAGGCATAGGCCGCCCGGGCTTCCTCGAAATCCTGCACGACGGAGAACACGACATCGGCGGTACGGGCCGCCAGGTTCTGCCCGGGCTCCGAGGAGCCGGCCTGCAGCACGATCGGGCGGCCCTGCGGTGAGCGGCTGACATTCAGCGGCCCCTTCACGCGGAAGAACTCGCCCTCATGGTCCAGCGTATGGACCTTGCTGCCGTCGATATAGCGGCCGGTGTCGCGCTCGGCGACGATGGCCCCGTCCTCCCAGCAATCCCACAGGCCCAGCACCACATCGACGAATTCCTCGGCGACACGGTACCGCGCCTCATGCGGCGGATGGTTGCGGCCGAAATTCGGCGCGGCCTTGGGGGAGGAGGAAGTGACGGCATTCCACGCCGCGCGCCCCCCGCACAGATGGTCCAGCGAGGCGAACTGGCGCGCCACGTTGAAGGGCTCGTTGTAGGTGGTGGACGACGTGGCGCCGAGGCCCAGATGCGTGGTGGTGGCGGCCAGCGCCGCCAGCATCGTGATCGGCTCCAGCCGCGCGGTGAAGGAGGGGTGGTCGTTGACCCCGGCCGAGAGCCCGTCGCCCAGGAACAGCAGGTCGAAGCAGCCGCGCTCCGCGATGCGGGCGATGTGCTGCACCACGGACAATGACTGGAAACTGTCATAGGCGCCGGGCATGCGCCAACCGGCGATGTGGTTGCCCGTGCCCAGCACGAACACGCCGAGATGCATCTGCCTGGCCATCATGGAATTCCCTCACTCAAGGCGCGGCAGGGTGGGCGCGGGCGCCTGTGCGGACAAGCCGGGCGGGGTGGCCCGATCGCGGGTGCCGCGCCATGATCTGCCCAACGCGCGTGCACCGGGTGTCTTTTCAACCGCCCTGCCCTCCCCATGTGCACCGCATCATCGTTCCGGAGAGAGTTCGTATGGCCACCCTGTTCGACCCCGTGAAGATCGGCGCGCTGACGCTCGCCAACCGCTTCGTCATGGCGCCCCTGACCCGCATGCGCGCCTATGAGGGCCGGGTGCCCGGCGCGCTGCAGGCCGAGCATTACTCGGCCCGCGCCACCGCCGGCCTGATCCTGACCGAGGCGACCTCCGTCACGCCCATGGGCGTGGGCTATCCGAACACGCCGGGCCTGTGGTCCGACGCGCAGGTCGAGGGCTGGAAGGTCGTCAACAAGGCCGTGCATGACGCGGGCGGGCTGATCTGCGCCCAGCTGTGGCATGTGGGCCGCGTGTCGCACTCCACCTATCTGGACGGCAAGCCGCCGGTGGCCCCCAGCGCCATCGCCATCCGCGGCCAGGTGTCGGTGCTGCGCCCCAAGACCGACTATGAGGTGCCCCGCGCGCTGGAGACCGATGAGATCCCGCTGATCGTGCAGGATTTCGTGAAGGGCGCGGAGAACGCGAAGAAGGCCGGCTTCGACTGCGTCGAACTGCACGCCGCCAACGGCTATCTGTTCGACCAGTTCCTGCATGAGGGCAGCAACCACCGCACCGACCAGTATGGCGGCAGCATCGAGAACCGCGCGCGCTTCCTGCTGGAAACCGTGGACGCGCTGACCGCCGTGTGGCCCGCCGACCGCATCGGCGTGCACCTGAACCTGATGTCCAGCTCCCACGACGTGGCGGACAGCGACCCGCGCGCGCTGTTCATCTATGTGGCGGAGCAGCTGAACGCCCGCGGCATCGGCTTCATCTTCGCGCGTGAGGATGTGTCGGCAGGCAAGGGCCGCATCGGCACCGACGTGCGCCGCGTATTCAAGGGCGCCTATATCGCCAATGAGGGCCTGACGCGGGAAGTGGCCGAGAAGCTGATCGCGGACGGCGAGGCCGATGCGGTGTCCTTCGGGCGGCTGTTCATCGCGAACCCCGATCTGGTGGAGCGCTTCAGGACCGGCGCGCCGCTGAACCCGCTGGTGGCCGAGACGATCTATGCGGCCGGTGAGACGGGGTACAACGACTATCCGCGTCTGGCCGGTTAGGGCGACGGGGCTTTGCCCCGAACCCCACCAAGGGGCGCTGCCCCCTGGAACCCCGCCAGGAGATAATATCTCCTGGACCTGATAAGAGCTTGGCGCCCTACCTCCTCAGGTGGGGCGCCGTTTTCATTATAATAATCAACGCTGCCAGGATGTGGTGCCAAGTCCCCGGGGTCCAGGGCCGCTACGGTCCTGGCGGGTTCCAAGGGCAGAGCCCTTGGTGGGGCCAAAGGGGCCAGGATTGGGGCAACGCCCCAGCCTTACCCGACCCGCCCCGGTATCTCCGCGATCCTCGCCGGCTCCATATTCGCGAAGGCCAGACGCAGGTGCCTCTCCTGCCCCGGCCCGAAGAACGGTCCCGGCAGGCACAGGAAGCCGTGCTCCGTCGCCAGTTGCTCGGCCGCTTCCATCGCCACCGGATAGCGTTCCGGCAGCCGCACATAGGCGAAATAGGTGCCGATCGCGTCCAGCCGCCAGCCGGGCAACTGCGCGAGGGCGGCCCGGCAGGCATCCGCGCGCTCGGCCATGATGGCGCGGTTGCCGGCGCGCCAGGCGCCCAGCGCAGGCACCGCCCAGGCCAGCGCCCGCTGCGCCGGGCGGGCGGGGCAGATCTGATAGCTGTCCAGCGCGGTCATCAGCGCCTGCCGGAGCGCCCCGCCGCCCACCACGGCACCCACCCGGTGCCCCGGCACGCAATAGGCCTTGGAGAAGCTGTAGAGGCCGATCAGGTACTCCTCCCAGCCAGGCTCGCTGAACAGGGAATGCGGCGGGCTGGCGCTGTCGGGCAGGAAGTCGCGATAGGTCTCGTCCAGCACCAGCCACACATTCTTGCGCCGGCACATCGCCGCGATCTCATGCAGGACGTGCGGCGGGTAGATCGCCCCGGTGGGATTGTTGGGCGAGACGAGGACCAGCGCCGTCAGCCCGTCCAGCAGCTTCTCCAGCCGCTTCGGGAAGGGGATGAACCCGTCATCCGCGCGGCAGGGAATGGGCACGGGCACCGCCCCCTGCATCAGCAGCGTCATCTGGTGGTTGAAGTACCAAGGGGTGGGCAGGCCGATCCTGGCGCCCGGCCCCGCGATGGTGGCCATCACCATGGCGAAGGCCAGATTGCAGCCGGCGGTGATGGCGATGTGCCGTGCCTCGATGGGCGCGCGGTAGAAGCTGGCCGTATCGGCGGCCAAGGCCTCGCGCAGCGGCAGGTCGCCGTCGATGGGGCCATAACCTGTGGTTGCGGGATCAGCCGCGGCTTCACCGAGTCGCGCCAGCAGATCGGGATGCGCGGCATAGCCCGGCACCGCCTGCGTCAGGTCGAGGACAGGCGCATTGCCCTGGTAACGGGCCGCCCAGCCGCGCACGGCGGGGATGGGCGGCACCGGGGTGGCCTGGATGGTGGCGGAAAGCGGGGGCATGGGGCCGGAGGCTGAGCCGTTACGCGGCCGGCGGTCAAGCCTCTCCGGCCGCCCTTCCCGTCGCCCAGCGCCAGTGATGCCACAGCAGCCGCGCGGCCAGGCCGCGCCAGGGGCTCCAGGCGCGCGCGATCTCGACCAGGGCGGGGCTGGCGGGGCGTGCCTCCAGCCCCAGCAGGTGATGCGCACCGGCGGCCAGCGCCACGTCGCCGGGCGGGAACACATCAGTCCGGTCCTCGGCGAACAGCAGGTAGATGCCGGCGGTCCAGGGGCCCAGCCCCTTCACCGAGGCGATGCGCGCCACGGCCTCGGCATCCGGCAATGCAGCGATGGCCGCGAAATCCAGCGTGCCGTCCAGGCAGGCCCGCGCGAGGGAGCGCGCATGCGCGGCCTTCGGCCGGGACAGCCCGGCCACGCCGCACAGCGCGGCGTCGTCGAGCGCGAGGAAGCTCTCGGGTTCCAGCGCGCCCGGCAGCGCCCGAAGCCTGGCCCAGATCGCCTCGGCGGCGGCATTGCTGATCATCTGGCCGCAGATGCAGCGCAGCAGCCCGGCGAAGCCGCGCGGGCGCCGGCGCCAGACCAGCGCCCCCGCCCGTGCCTCGATCCCGCTGAAGCGGGGTTCAAGCGCGGCGAGCCCCAGCCTGCCCTCGGCGGTCCAGCCGGGTTCAGAAAGCGGTGCGAAGGCGGAGAGCGAGGAAATGGATGGGCCCACGATCGGCATTGTAGCCCGGGTTCACCGCCAGCTGATAGTTCAGCGCGACATTGACACCCTGGGTTACGCGCAGGTCGTAATAGGCCTCCGTCACCCATTCCGGCCGGTAGTTCAGCGCGCCGTCGCCCACGATGAAGCCGATGCCGCCATTCTCCAGGAAGCGCCGCCGCCCGGCCGAGGCGAAGCCGATATTGGTCGCCAGCCCCACCGTGTCGTTGGGCCGGTTCCAGCGCCGCCCCTGCAGAGAGGCACCGAAGGAGATGGCGCGGTCCTGCTCGGTGAACATCCAGTTCTGGGTGCGGCCATCGTTCCAGGACAGCCGCGCGAACACGCCCCAGTCGGGGCCGATCTGCTGGTCGAAGCTGATCGCCACATTGTGCTTCAGCCGATAGCCGGTGGGGCTGCGGTCGAAGGGGTCGCCCGCGATCAGGTCCGACCAGTAGGATTGCCGCGTGCGGGAGGCACCGTAGATCAGCCGGATCGCGCCCTCGCGCTCACCGATGCGCCAGAAGCGCTCCACGCTGCCGATCAGCTGCCAGGCGCGCGTCACGCCGGGGTCCAGGAACAGCCCGTTGGCGCGGCGCGCCACCTGGAAGGCGCCACCGCGCACGGCCCAGCTCCCGTTCTCCCACTCCAGCGCGGCGCCGATGGTATAGCCGCGCGCATCGGCCGCGTAGTCGAAGCCCGCCGCCCCCACCAGCGCCCAGTTCAGGAACTGCGTGCGCGCATCATGCGAGTAGCGGTTGTCGTCGAAGATGTCCCACACGCTGAACTTGCCCACCGTGATGGTGATGCGTTCCCGCGCCATGGGCTCGGTGAAGCGCAGCGGGTCGTTGTCGGATTCCACCGTATCGGCCGACAGGCCGATGGTCTGGCGGAAGAACAGGCGCGGCACATAGAAGGTGGGCTCCGTGCTGCCCAGGCGGAATGCCTCGTTGTTCGGAAAGGCAGCGAGCCCCACCGAGTTCGACAGGCCGAACCCCCGCGCGACCGAGGGGTTGAAGACCACTTCCGCGCCCTCCCACAGGCGCCGCCCGATGATGAGGTCGGTCGAGAGCGTGTTCCGGGCGCCGGCGCGCGGCGTCATGCTGGATTCGGCGCGATAGGGCGAATGGAAGCCGGTATGCCCCTGCAGCACGAAGGTGGCCTGGCCGCGCAGCAGCCAGCCCTGCTGCTCCAGCCGGTCCTGCAGCTCGGCCAGAGAGGGGATGATCGCTTCCTCGGCCGGGCCGGCATTGGGCATGCCGGCATTGCCGTAGCGGCCGGTCTGCGCATGCGCAGGCAGGGAAATCAGGCAGATCAGGGCCAGCAGGAGGCGACGCATGCCCGGCCGGTTACGCGAGGCCCGGGGGCGCGTCCACCATCGGGTGACGACTTCGCCAAATTGTCACGTCACGGGTTTGACCGCGGGGCTGCGCCGCAACACACTCCGCGCGTCCAGAGGAGGAAAAGCATGCCCCAATACCCGTTCACCGCCGCCGATCTGGAGGCGCTCAAGGCCTGGGATACCCCCACCATCTGCAACGCGCTGGAAGTGGTGGCGCCGCACAAGCGCGGCCATGGTTTCTCGGTGCGCCCGTTCCAGGTCGCCCGCCCCAGCGCCAAGCCCATCGTGGGGCTGGCCCGCGTGGGCACCATCCGCGCCGCCTTCCCCTCCGGCCGCAGCAAGGAGGCGGACCGCGCCGCCCGCATCGGCTGGTATTCCTATGTGGCGGACGCCGCCCTGCCCTCCATCGTGGTGCTGCAGGACCTGGACGACGTGCCGGGCACCGGCGCCTTCTGGGGCGAGGTGAACAGCGCCGTGCATCTGGGCCTGGGCGCCGAGGGCTGCGTGACCAATGGCAGCTTCCGCGACATCGACGCGCTGGCCCCGGGCTTCCAGATCCTGGGCGTGGTCAACCCGTCCCATGCCTATGTGCATATCGTGGACTGGAACCGCCCCGTGACGGTGCACGGCATGGCGGTGAACCATGACGACGTGATCCATGCCGACCTGCATGGCGCGGTGGTCATCCCGGCCGATGTCGTGACCAAGATCCCGGCCGCGGTGGACCTGCTGACCCGCAAGGAAGCCGTCATCCTCGACATGGCGCGCGCCCCGGGCTTCAACATCGAGAAGCTGAAGGCCGCCCTCTCCGCCTCTGACGAGATCCACTGATGGCGGTGCTGGAAGGGCTGCCGCCACCGCGCACCGTGGACGGGTGGCTGCGCTGGGACATGACGCTCGCGACCGTGAAGCCCGAGTGGATGGACAGCAACAAGCACCTGAACATGGGGTATTACCTGGTGATCTTCGATCACCAGACCGACCGGCTGTGGCCTTTCCTCGGCCTTGGGCGCGCCCTGCGTGCCCAGGGCAAGACCACCTTCGCGGTGGAGACCTGGCTCGACTACCAGCGCGAGATGCTGGAGGGCGAGACGATGGGCGGCGAAAGCCGGGTGCTGGATTTCGACGAGAAGCGCCTGCTGCTGGAACACCGGATGTTCGAGGAAAAGACCGGCCAGGTGACCAGCACCAACGAGGTTCTCTATGTCTGCGCCGATGTCGCGGCGCGCCGGGTCACGACCTGGCCCGAGGAAGTGCTGGCGCAGTTCCGGCAATATTCGCTGGGCCTGCCGGCGCGGCGGCTGACATTGAAGCGCCGGCCCTAGTCTGGACGCCACGGCCCCGGTTGTGGCATTCCAACGCGGCGCGCGGGCGTGGCGAAATGGTAACCGCAGCAGACTCAAAATTTGCCGGGGGCAACCCCTTGTCGGTTCGAGTCCGACCGCCCGCATGACCTTCCGACCAAGGAAGTCCCGCCGATGAAACCCTTCGCCGAGATCGAGGCCATCGCCGCCGCCCGCAAGGGTGGGCCCGAGGCGCTGCGCGCCCTGCTGGCCGAAACGCCCAGCCGCAGCCCGGCCGGGATCGCGGCCCTGCCCGACCACCGCATCCTGGCCGAGATGGCGCGCCGCATCTTCAATGCCGGCTTCTCCTCCAAGGTCATCGCCGCGAAATGGCCGGGCTTCGAGGCCGCCTTCCACGGCTTCGACCCCAACGCCTGCGCGCATCTGTCCGAGGCGGCCTCCGACGCGCTGATGAGCGACCCCGGCATCGTGCGCAACGGCGCCAAGATCCAGGCGGTGCTGGCCAATGCGCGGCTGTTGCTGGAGCTCGCGGCCGAACACGGCTCCGCCGCCCGCTTCCTGGCCGAATGGCCGGACGAGGATTATGCCGGGCTGCTGGAACTGCTGAAGAAGCGCGGCAGCCATCTGGGCGGGGACAGCGGCATGCGGTTCCTGCGGGCCATCGGCAAGCCCGCCTACATCACCTCGAAGGACGTCATCGCCGCCCTGATCCGCGAAGGCGTGGTCGGGAAGGCGCCCTCGAACCGCAAGGACTTCGCGGCCGTGCAGGCGGCCTTCAATCGGTGGTCGGCGGAATCGGGGCATGACCTGACCGCGCTCAGCCGTATCCTGGCCATGAGCGTGGGCGAGTAGTCAGCCCGCCACCTCGTCCAGAAAGGACCGGACGGCGGCCCAGGCCTGGGCGGCGCCGCGCGGGTTGCGGTCGCTGCGCAGGATGGAACTGCCATGGGCGCCCGCCACCGGGCGGAACTGCCGCCTGGGCGCGCCGCGCACCGCCTCCAGCAGGCGCGCCGCCTCGGCTTCCTCGCCCCGGTCGGAGGTGACGAAGGCCGGGCATTCCACCCGGGCCGCCGCCCCGCGCACCGAGAATCCCTGCAGATATTCCCCCGGCGAGAAGGCCAGCAGCGCGCTGACCCCGCCCATGGCCGCCAGCGGAAACGCCAGCGCCGCCGAATAGCTGCTGCCCCAGGCCAGGACACGGCCCCCCGGATCGCGCGCCCGCGCCCAGGCCAGCGCGGCCTGCAGATCCGGCATGGCGGCGCGATAGCCGGGATCGCGGCCCAACCGCGCCGCCGTCTCGTTCCTCCGCCCCCAGCCATCGCCGCCCGATCGCTGGTCCACCGCCAGCGTCGCGAAGCCCATCCGGTTCAGCTCCGGCGCGATGGGGGCGTATTCGCCGAGATTGGAGCCCGCCATGTGGAACAGCAGGATGCAGCCGCGCGGGTGGCTGGTCTCGGGCGGGCGGTATTCCGCCGTCAGCGCCACGCCATCGGCTGCGCGCAGGGAAAGCGCCTCCGCCCGCGCGGGCCCGGGCAGCAGCGGCACGGCGGCCAGCCCCGGCAGCAGCCGGCGGGCGATGCGCGGCGCGTTCACGCCAGCCCCGCCGCCAGGATGCTGCCATCCGCGCCCTGCAGCAGCGCGGCGAGGCGTTCGCCTGGCGGGCGGGCGCCCTCCAGCCTCATGGGCTGGCCCTGCCAGGCGCCCAGCATGGCCATGCCGCGCACCACATGGCGATGCACCAGGGTGCGGCCGCCATTCTCACCCCCGCGCACCGGGGTGACATGGCGCTCGTCGAAACCCACCAGCCAGGCCTCGCCCCGGCCGGGGCCGGCAGCCACTTCCAGCCCGGCCTCGGTGGCGGCGGTGCGCAGCACCATGGGCACGGCGGGGGCGCGCCGCGACGTCTCGGCCGCGATCGCGGCCAGCGAGGCGCGGCGGTCCGACCCCACCGCATCGCGCCGCCCCTGGATGACCAGCTGCGGCGTGTAGATCTGCCCATGCCCGAGCGCGCCCTGCGGCAGGGTGGCGGCGTAGCGGCGCTGGCGCTGGGTCGCGGCCGGCAGGGAGAACGGGTCCCGCCAGCTGCGGCTGTCCCAATAAGTGACGTGAAAGGACAGCGACAGGATGCCCGGATGCCCCTGCGTCAGCTCATCCAGCAGCGCATCGGCCGGTGGGCAGGAGGAACAGGCCTGCGAGGTGAACAGCTCCAGCACCAGGGGCTGGGCGGCGGCCTCGGCCCGGGCCAGGGCGGGCAGCAGCAGCGCGGGGGCGGCGAGGATGTGGCGACGGTGCATCGATGTCCCTCCGGGCGGGCCGGGATGGGCACCGCCTTCAGGCCGGTTTCGCCGCCGCCCGCGGAAAGGTTAGCCGCCGCCGGCGATTGGCGGACAAGGGGCGCGCCCCTACATTCCGCCCATGCCCATCGTCGACACCCTGCCCTTCCTGCCCGTGAACATCGCCGTGCTGACGGTCAGTGACACGCGCGACCTGTCCACCGACACCTCCGGCGCCACGCTGGCCGCGCGTATCACGGAGGCCGGTCACCACCTCTCGCACCGCCGCATCGTGAAGGACGACGCGGATGCCATCGAGGCGATCCTGCGCGGCTGGATCGCGAACCCGGAGGTCGATTGCGTGATCACCACCGGCGGCACCGGCATCACCGGCCGCGACGTGACGCCCGAGGCCTTCGAGCGCGTGGTGGACAAGAAGATCGAGGGCTTCGGTGAGCTGTTCCGCATGCTGAGCTACCAGAAGATCGGCACCAGCACGATGCAGAGCCGCGCCATGGGGGGCGTCGCGGGCGGCACCTACATCTTCGCCCTGCCCGGCAGCACGGGCGCCTGCAAGGATGGCTGGGACGACATTCTGAAGTTCCAGCTCGATAGCCGGCACAAGCCGTGCAATCTGGTGGAGCTGATGCCGCGTCTTATGGAGAAGTGAGCGCAGACAATAAAAATAAACGTTCTTTTTTGTAAAAAAGAACCAAAAAACTTTTTATTGCTTAAAATCGAAAAGTCTTTTTGCTTCTTTTTCTTCAGAAAAAGAAGAAGTATTTACGCCGCCTCAGTGCAGCGGCAACTCCCCTTCCGGCGCCGGCTTCTGCTCCAACGGCAGCGCCGCCGCATCGGCCGAGACCAGTTCCTCCCGGCGCGGCAATTCGTTCAGCGACTTCAGGCCGAACTGCTCCAGGAAGCGCGGCGTGGTACCCCACAGCGTGGGGCGGCCCGGCACTTCCTTTTTCCCGCGCGACGTGACGAGGCCCATTTCCAGCAGCGCGTCCAGGGTGGACTGGCTGAGGGTGGCGCCGCGGATCTCCTCGATCTCCGGCCGGGTGACCGGCTGGTGATAGGCGATGATGGCCAGCGTCTCCATCGCCACGCGCGGCAGGCGGCGCGGCACCTCCACCACGCGGGTGATGGCCGGTGCCAGATCCAGCGCGGTGCGGAAGGCGAAGCCGCCGCCGACTTCCACCAGTTCCACCGGGCGGCCGGTGCATTGCGCCTGCAGCGCCGTCAGCACCGCCAGCGGGTCCACGCCGGCGGGTATGGCGGCGGCCAGCCGGTCAGGCTTCACCGGGCGGTCGGAGGCGAAGATCAGTGCCTCCGCGATGCGCAGGGCGAGGGCGAAAGTGGCATCGGTGTCGCTCATGCCGGGGTCTCCGCCAGGCGGATCATCAGGGGGCCGAACAGCGCATCCTGGCGCAGCTCGACGCGCCCGCCCTTGGCTTCCTCCAGCGCCGCGATCAGGCCGGAGGCGAGCGCCGCCTTGCGTTCCAGGGGCGTGGCCAGGCTCTCGGGCAGATAGGATTGCAGCACGGTCCAGCCGGGGGTGGCGCCCAGCAGCGCGCGCAGCCGCTCCAGCGCCTCGGCCACCGAGAACAGGCGGCGCGTCTTGGGCCGATAGGGCTTGGCGGCGATGGCACGGCGGCGGGCGGCGGCATAGGCGCGCAGCAGCGCCGGCAGGTCGGCCACCAGGCCGGAGCGGTCCTCCTGGCGCAGGTTCTCGGGCTCACCGCGCGCGAAGGTGTCGCGGCCCAGCTGCAACTGGCCCGACAGCCAGAAGGCCGCGTTGCGCATGCGGTCCAGCTCGGCCAGGCGCTCCGTCAGGCGCTCCGCCAGCAGCTCCGGGTCCTCCTCGGGCTCCAGCTCCTCGGGCAGCAGCAGGCGGGATTTCAGCCAGGTCAGCCAGGCGGCCATCACCAGCCATTCGGCGGCCAGCTCCAGCCGGATTTTGCGCGCGCCTTCCAGCACCGCCACATACTGGTCCACCAGCTTGATGATGGAGATCTGCCGGATATCGACCTTCTGGCTGCGCGCCAGGTCCAGCAGCAGGTCGAGCGGACCCTCGAACCCGTCCAGCCTGATGGTCAGCGCCGTGATGGCCGGGGCGCTGTCGCTCATCCCTGCCCCGCCGCGCGCAGCACCAGGTTGAAGATGGGCGAGACCATGTTGGCCAGCAGCCAGTCCATCGGGTCGAAGCCCGGGAACACGCGCGGCGCCACCACGATCAGGCCGATGACGATCAGCAGCCCGTAGCGTTCCGTCCGCGCGAAGGGCAGCG
Organism: Rhodovarius crocodyli; assembly: GCF_004005855.1. Lineage (GTDB taxonomy): Bacteria > Pseudomonadota > Alphaproteobacteria > Acetobacterales > Acetobacteraceae > Rhodovarius > Rhodovarius crocodyli. Next base: position 15,113 of record NZ_SACL01000002.1, on the reverse strand, counting down.
CCAGCCGCCAGGGCAGCAGCGCGGTCACGATGCGCCCGCCATCCAGCGGCGGAATGGGCAGCATGTTGAAGGCGGCCAGCACCAGGTTCACGATCATGAACAGGGCCACGGCGCGGTAGATGATGGTGGCCGTCGGCGGGTCCGCGAAGCCCGCCAGATGCGCGGAGAGCGCCGCCACATAGGCCAGCAGCACATTCATGGCAGGCCCTGCGGCCGCCACCCACAGCATGCCCCAGCGCGGGTTGCGCAGGCGCATGAAATCCACCGGCACGGGCTTGGCCCAGCCGATCATCGCCTCCACCCGGCCGATGGTCAGCAACTGCCCGATCAGCAGGATGCCGGGCAGCACCACGGTCCCGATCGGGTCCACATGCTTGATGGGGTTGAGCGTGACGCGGCCGCGCTCACGCGCCGTCGGGTCGCCCAGCGCCTCGGCGGCATAGCCGTGCGCGGCCTCATGGAAGGTGATGGCGATGATGGTGGCGAAGACCGCCGCCAGGACCTCGGGCAACCAATCGGGCATCAGCTCAACCCGGCAGCGGCGCGCGAAGCCGCGAGGCGGGCCAGTGCCGCAGGCGCCAGCGGCGGGCAGACCGGCAGCAGGGCCGCGTTCTCCTCGAAATCGCCCGTGCAATGCAGCACCGCGTCGCAGCCGGCGGCGATGGCGCGCAGCGCCAGCTCGGACGGCGTGCCGGACAGCGCCTTCATGGCCAGATCGTCCGAGATCAGAAAGCCGTCGAAGCCGATCTCGCCCCGGATCACGTCGCGGATGATGGTGGGCGACAGCGTGGCGGGCAGTTCCGCATCCCAGGCCTGATAGAGGATATGCGCGGTCATGGCCCAGGCGCCGAGCCCCGCCAGCGCGCGGAAGGGCGCGATGTCGGCGGCGAGCGTTGCGGCCGGGGCGGTCACGCGCGGCAGTTCCAGATGGCTGTCCGCAAGGGCCCGGCCATGGCCGGGAATATGCTTGATGACCGGGATCACGCCCGCCGATTGCAGGCCCCGGATGGTGGCCGCCCCCAGCCGCGCGACCTCGGCAGGGTCGGCCGAATAGGCACGGTCGCCGATGATGCCGTGCTGCTCGGGCAGGCGCAGGTCCAGCACGGGCGCGCAATCGACATCGAAGCCCGCGCCGGCGCAGACCGCGCCGATGGCGGCGAAATGGTCGAAGCAGGCCTGATCGGGGCCGTTCTCGAAGTTGGCGGCGGGCGGGAATGCCGGCCAGTGCGGCGGCTTCAGCCGGGCCACGCGCCCGCCCTCCTGGTCCACCAGGATGGGCGTGCCGGCGCCGAGGATGTCGCGGATGGCGGCGTTCAGCGCCGAGAGCTGTGCGGGGTTTTCGATGTTCCGCGCGAAAAGGATGATGCCGAGCGGCGGGTGTTCCCGCAGCAGCCCGGCTTCCTCCGCCGTCAGGATGGGGCCCGAGAGCCCGATGATGGCGGCGCGCATGCGAATCGCCCTGTTCAGTGGTGCGTCCGGCCTAACAGAGCCTGCCTCGGAAGGCGACGGCTGAGGCGGCCGGCGTGGAAAAGACCGCGCCGGCCCGCCCCGCAGCGGGCTGTCAGACCGCGTTGCAGGCCACGCCCTTCTCACGCAGGCGGCCGCACAGGGCGCGGGCATCCACTCCCTGCACGCGCAGCCGCCACAGGGTCGGATGGCCCTGGCGCTCGAACTTCACGATGCTGGGCGAATGGCCCGCGAGCTCAGGCACGCGGCGCTTGATACGGTCCCACTCGGCACGGGCGGCGGCCGGGCGGGCGCGGCAGCGGGCGCCTGGCGGGCATGCTGCGCCGGCGCCGGGTGCTGGGCATGGCGGCCGGCGGGTGCCGCCGGCTGCTCCGGGGCTGCCGCGCGCGGGGCCGCGGCGGGTGCCTCCGGCGCGGGGGCCGGGGTGTGCGGGGCCGCCATCTGCTGGCGCAGGCTGTCCAGGCGCGGCGCCTCGGGCCCCTGGGCCACGCGGGCCTCACCAGGGCGGACGGGGGCTGCCGTGGTCACGGCGGGCGGGGCCACGGGCGCGCCGTCGGGGCGCACGCGGAAGGGCCTGCCATCGGATTCGATCACCGGCGGCGCGCTGGGCCCCATGCGGGAAATGCCCCAGATGATGCCGGAGGCGAGCAGGATGGAACCCGTCAGGCCCGCGCCGATCAGGATCAGGCGCCGGGGCAGGTTCGGCAGTTGCATCGGCTTGGGCGCCATGTTGCTGCTCGCCCTCATGGGCTGCCTGCGGGCCATGTCGTCGGCCCAGTTGCGGGGGGCGTCACTCATGGTGGCCCCCCATCGCATTCACCGTTCCTGCGGTGCGCCGGCTCCCCTCAGCCGGGCTCCGCGGAATCCCCCTTCCGCTCATCGCGCAACTCCTCGACAGGGGTCACCCCCATCACCTGAAGGCCGGAACGGAGTACCGCCCCCGTGGCCGCCAGCAGCGCGAGACGCGCCTTGGTGGCCACCGGTTCCTCCGGCCTGATGAAGCGCAATGTGGCATCTTCTCGCCCGCGATTCCACAGCATATGAAAGTCGCCGGCCAAGTCGTTGAGATAGAAGGCAATACGATGCGGCTCGCGCGCCGCCGCCGCACCCTCGACCACGCGGGGCCAGGTGGTGATGCGGCGAATCAGCGCCATCTCGGCGGCGTCGGTCAGGGGCGACAGGTCAGCCCCCGCGAAATCCGCCGGGTCACCCGCCGCGCGCAGCACGGAGCGGATGCGCGCATGGGCGTATTGCACGTAGAAGACCGGGTTGTCGCGCGACTGCTCGACCACCTTGTTCAGGTCGAACTCCATCTGCGCATCGGCCTTGCGCGTCAGCATCGTGAAGCGCACCGCGTCGCGCCCGACCTCGTCGATCAGGTCCGCCAGCGTGATGTAGCTGCCGGCGCGCTTGGACATGCGCACGGGCTGGCCGTCCTTCAGCACATGCACGATCTGGGTCAGCACCACATCCAGGCTGACGCGGCTGTCCGACAGCGCGGAGACCGCCGCCTTCATCCGCTTCACATAGCCGCCGTGGTCGGCACCCCACACATGCACCAGCTCATCGAAGCCGCGCTCGATCTTGTGCAGGTGGTTGGCGATGTCATTGGCGAAATAGGTGCCCGAGCCGTCAGACTTGCGCAGCGGGCGGTCGGTGTCGTCGCCGAACTGGGTGGCGCGGAACAGGGTCTGCTCGCGGGGCTCCCAGTCGTCGGGGGTCTTGCCCTTGGGCGGCTCCAGGATGCCGCGATACATCAGGCCCTTGGCGTCCAGCACCTGCTCGGCCTGTTCCAGCTTGCCGGCGGCGACGACCTCGGCCTCGGAGATGAACACGTCATGCGTGACGCCGAGGGCCGCGAGATCGGCGCGGATCTCGACCATCATGGCGGCGACGGTGGCGTGGCGGATGGCCAGCAGGGTGTCGGGGGTGGGGTCCATCAGGGCCGGACCGTGCTCGGCCCACAGCGCCTCTCCCACCGGGATCAGGTATTCACCGCCATATTGCAGGGTGGTGCCGAACTCGGCCTCCACGATGGCACGGCCGTTCTCGGGCTCGGCCCGCAGCTTGTCCAGCACGGCGCCCGGGGCGCCGGCGCGGGCCGCGACTTCGAGGTAGCGCCAGAACGCAGCCCAGGCCAAAGCCTGCACCTGCGCACCTGCATCGTTGATGTAGTATTCCTTGGTGACGGCATCGCCCGCCTTGGCCAGCAGGTTGGCCAGCGCGTCGCCCACCACGGCACCCCGGCAATGGCCCACATGCATCGGCCCCGTCGGGTTGGCCGAGACATATTCCACATTCACCTTGTGGCCGGTGGCCGCCCCCTGGCCATAGGCCTCACCCGCCGCCAGCACCACCGGCAGCTGGGCGCGCAGGTATTCGGGCTGCAGGCGGATGTTGATGAAGCCGGGGCCGGCGGGGGCCACCTCGGCCACTTCCGGCAGTTCCGCCAGCTTCGCCGAGAGGTCGGCCGCCAGCTTCGGCGGAGGCAGCTTCGCCAGCTTGGCCACCACCATCGCGGCATTGGTCGCCATGTCGCCATGGCTTGCGTCGCGCGGCGGCTCGACCACCACCCGGGAAAAAGCCTCGGCGGGCAGCTCGGGCAGCAGCCCCTGCAGCGCGTCCACGGTGCGCGCCCGAAGGGCCGCGAAAATATCCTGCTGCATCAGAAATCCAGGTCGTCGTAATGGGCGGGTGGGTTCAGGCCGGAGACACGCTCGGCCAGCAGCGGCCGGAAGGCCGGGCGCGACTTGATGCGCTGGTACCATTCGGTCGCGGCCGGGTTGTATTTCCAGTCCACGTCATTGGCGTAGTCCAGCACGGACAGATGCGCGGCCGCCGCGAAATCAGCCAGGCTGATATGGGTGCCGCCCAGCCAGGCGCGCGTCTCGGCCAGCCAGCCGATGTAATCCAGATGCGGCTTCAGATTGGCATAGCCCGCGCGGATATTGGCCGCATCCGGGTTGCCGTGGCCCAGCTGCCGCTTGAAGTGGCGCTCATAGATCAGGTTCTTCGTGACCTCGGCGCCGAATTTCAGGTCGAACCACGCGACCAGGCGGCGCACCTCCGCGCGCTCGGCCAGGGTGCGGCCGAACAGGGACGGGTCGGGGTAGGCCTCATCGAGGTATTCGCAGATCGCGCTGCTTTCGGCGATCGACAGGCCGTTCTCGTCCTGGAACACCGGCACGGTGCCGGCGGGGTTCAGCTCCAGGAACTCCTCGCGCCGGTCCCACACCCGTTCGAGCTTGGGCTCGAAGGGAATGCGCTTTTCCATGAGCGCCAGCCGGACCTTCCGGCATTCGGCCGAGAGAGGGAGATGATACAGGATCCGCATCCCCCGGCGTATGCCACCATGCGCCGCGAGGGGGAACCCGCCGCGGCCGCACTCAGCAGGCCGCCGCGATCTCATCCCTGGTCATGAAGGGCATCTGCGCCCAGAAGCCGGCCCGCTCATTGCGCATGTTCTTCAGCCAGCCCTGCAGCTTGCCGTCGGGGCAGACCGTCTCCCCCGTCTCACCCAGGTTGGACGGGTAGCGTCGGACCTGCGGGTTGGTGAAGCTGTGCCCGACCGAGGGGTGGCCGAACACCTCCAGCCCGTAATTGGCCCAGCAGCTGAGGTCCTGCGCCATCTTGTAGGCATAGCCGCCCGGCGTCGCGCAGGAGCACGCATAGAGGATGACCTTCACCCCCGGCGTGCCGTAGTCCCAAATCGCATCCGTCAGGGATTCGCGGCTGGCATCGTTGAACCCGGCCGAGGCGAGCCCGCCCTTCCAGCCATGGCCGAAATAGACGATCGCGTCATACCACTGCCCGCCGCAATTGTTCTGCATCGCGTCCAGGATCTGGCGGCGGCGGTTGGCGGCGGGGGCGTGGTTGTCGAACTTGAGCGTGACGACCTGCTTGCCCATCCCCTCATACATCTTCTTGTAGATCGCCATGCCGGGGTGGAAGGCGCCGGTGGCGTCATTGGTCTGCGGCTCCCCGGGCTGCGGCGTCTGGTTGTACATGGGAGCGAAGACGAAACTCTTTTCCGGCGGCGTCATGGCGGGTTCTCCGGTGGGGCGTGCCGCCGCAGGATCGCGCCGCCCCGCCCGAAGAAAAACCGGAATCGCCCACTCTCACACAGAAGTAATAGCGAAATAGTCCATTTCAGTCATTCTGTGCAGCGCGGCATCATTCATCCGCGCGACAGGCAATAGGTGCAATCGACTACACGGCACCGCGCGCGGGCGGCAAGTTCCGCCAGCGCGATGAATTACAGCCGCCAGCCCGAATGGATCGCCACGATCCCGCCCGACAGGTTGCGGTAGCTCACCTGCTCCAGCCCCGCGCCGCGCATCATGCCGGCCAGCGTTTCCTGGTCGGGCATCATGCGGATGCTCTCGGCCAGATACTGGTAGCTGTCGGCATCGCCCGCCACGCGCTGGCCCAGGCGCGGCAGCACCTCGAAGCTCCAGAGCTCATAGGGCTTCTCCAGCGCGGTCACGGCCAGCTTGGAGAATTCCAGGCAGAAGAACCGCCCGCCCGGGCGCAGCACGCGCCGCGCCTCGGCCAGCACCGCATCCTTGTCGGTGCAGTTGCGCAGGCCGAAGGCGATGGAGACCTTCTCCACGCTGCGGTCCGGCAGCGGAATGCGCTCGGCATCCACCACCATGTAGTCCAGCACCATGCCCGCGTTCAGCGCGCGGTCGCGGCCGACGGTCAGCATCGCCTCGTTGATGTCGGTGCTGATGACGCGCTTCGCACCCATCTTCTTCGCCGCCATCGAGATGTCGCCCGTGCCGGCCGCGAGGTCGAGCAGCGTCTCGCTCGGGCGGGGCGCGATGGCGTTCAGGAAGGCCTTCTTCCACACCCGGTGCAGGCCCAGCGACATGAGGTCGTTCATCACGTCGTATTTGGGCGCGACACTGTCGAAGACGGCGCGGACCATGCCCGCCTTCTCCGTCGTGGCCACCTGGGTGTAGCCGAAATCCACCGTGCCCCCGGCGGGCGGCTTCTCGGAAAAGGGAGCGTCGGACATCATGGCCGCTTTCTAGCACAGGTCTTTCCATGCCCGAACTGCCCGAGGTCGAAACCGTGATGCGCGGGCTGTCGTCAGTCCTGACCGGGCAGCGGATCCGCCATGCGGAGGCCCGCCGCCCCGACATCCGCTGGCCGCTGCCGCCGGGGCTGGGCGCGCGGCTGACCGGGGCCACGGTGCTGGGATTCCGCAGGCGCGGCAAATACATGCTGATGCGCCTCGACACCGGGGAGAGCCTGCTGATCCATCTGGGCATGTCGGGGCGCATGGTGGCCCGGCCGCACGGCGCGGCCCCGGTGCCCAGCCTCGGCCCGCAGGGCATCTTCTCCGACTCGCGCGGGCACAACGCCCCGCCCGAGGCGCATGAGCATGTGGTGATCGAGACCGACGCCTGGCGCGTGGGCTTCGTGGACCCCCGCCGCTTCGGCGCCATGGACCTGGTGCCGAGTGCCGCCGAGGACACCCACAAGCTGCTGGCCGGGCTGGGGCCGGAACCGCTGGAGGACGCCTTCACCCCCGCCATCCTGTCCGCGGCGCTGGAAGGGCGGCGCACGCCCATCAAGGCGGCGCTGCTGGACCAGTCCGTGGTGGCGGGGCTCGGCAATATATATGTGTGCGAGGCGCTGTACCGGGCCGGCATCTCCCCCACCCGCCTGGCGGCCACGGTGGCGGGCGCGCGGGCGCGGAAGCTCGTGCCCGTCATCAAGGCCGTGCTGGCGGACAGCATCGCGGCCGGCGGTTCCTCCCTGCGCGACTATGTGCGCGCGGATGGCGAGATCGGCGTCTTTCAGGAACGCTTCGACGTCTATGACCGGGAGGGCACGCCCTGCGCCCGCTGCCCCGGCCCGCCCGCCTGCCCGGGCGTGCTGCGCATGGTGCAGTCCGGCCGCTCCACCTTCTATTGCCCGACGCATCAGAAATAGGGGGCCTCTTGCCCGGGGGCGGCGGCGCGCCCCACTATGCCCGCAAGCACGGAGGACCAGCGCATGGCGTATGAGATGATCCTGGCGGAGACGCATGGCCCGACCGCCGTCATCCGCCTCAACCGCCCCAAGGCGCTGAATGCGCTGTGCGACCAGCTGATGGCCGAGCTGGGCGAGGCCCTGCGCGGCTATGATGCCGACGACGCGATCTTCTCCATCATCCTGACCGGCAGCGAGAAGGCCTTCGCGGCCGGCGCCGACATCAAGGAGATGAAGGACCGTGTCTTTCCGGATGTGTACCTGAACGACTTCATCGCGAAGTGGGAGGTCGTGACGACCATCCGCAAGCCCGTGATCGCGGCGGTCGCGGGCTTCGCGCTGGGGGGCGGGTGCGAACTCGCGATGATGTGCGATTTCATCCTGGCCGCGGAGAACGCCAAGTTCGGCCAGCCCGAGATCAATCTGGGCGTGATCCCGGGGGCCGGCGGCACCCAGCGCCTGACCCGGGCGGTGGGCAAGGCCAAGGCCATGGAGCTGGTGCTGACCGGCCGCTTCATGGATGCGGCGGAGGCCGAGCGCGCGGGCCTTGTTTCCCGCATCGTGCCGACGGAAACCCTGCTGGAGGAGGCGCTGAAGGTGGGGGAGAAGCTCGCGAGCCTGTCCCGCCCGGCCACCGCCATGGCGAAGGAGGCGGTGAACCGCGCCTTCGAGAGCACGCTGGCCGAGGGCATCCGCTTCGAACGGCGCCTGTTCCAGGGCCTGTTCGCCACCGCCGACCAGAAGGAAGGCATGTCCGCCTTCGCCGAAAAGCGCCCCGCGCAGTTCACCCATGGCTAGTGCGGATTCACGCCGCCGGGCCGCACGCCGCGCCTTGACGCTGCCGGGCCCTGGCGATAGATACCCACACCCCGCCGGTCCCCAGGGTTTACCCCCGAAGGGTCGGCTGATCCTTTTCCCGGGGTCGCTCACCTCCTTCATCGGTACGCAATCACATGGCCAATAATCCCTCCGCTCGTAAGCGCATCCGTCAGACCGCCAAGCGGACCGAGCGCAACCGCGCCCGTAACTCCCGCGTGCGCACCTTCCTGCGCAAGGTTGAGCTGGCGATCGCGGCCGGGCAGCAGGACGAGGCCAAGGTGGCCCTGCAGGCGGCGCAGCCCGAGCTGCAGCGCGCCGTGGGCAAGGGCGTGCTGCACCTGAACACGATCTCCCGCAAGATTTCCCGCCTGTCCTCGCGGATCAAGGCGCTGGGCGCTCCCGCCCAGGCCTGAAGGCCTGCCCGATGACGGTTTTTGTGAACTCGATGGCGCAGTAGCGCCATCGAGCGATTACTTGCGTCTATAGTTTGTCTTTTCTTTCGGTGGCATTGATCTATTTGCCACACCCGAATGAGGAGGGAATGCGACGTGGCAATTACCGTTTGCGGACATTGGGCGCAGCACCCTAGCATGCAGGAAGGAAGCTGAGGCGCCTTCCCCCCTTATGGGCGCCGAAGGGTGACCCATGGGCGATGCCCCAATATAATCAATGAGTTAAAGCTTACCCCGTATGCAGGTCGGGGCTTGAACGAGGCAGGTGTCCTGGATGAAGACGGAACCCGGCAATGTTCCCCTCGATGCCGGTCAGCTCGCAGCGCCCTGGGCCCGTGTCAGGGCCAAGCTGCGTGCAGAGGTGGGTGAGGTCGAATACCGGAACTGGCTGCGTCAGATGGTGCTGCGCGGGGTGGAGGGCGAGTTGGTCGCCATCTCCCTGCCCTCCCGCTTCCTGCGCGACTGGGTACGTGACCATTACGGCGACCGGCTGAAGGCGCTGTGCCTGCCCGAATGGCCGGGCACGCGCCGCGTGGATTTCCGCGTGATGGCCGATGCCGGGACCGATGCCTCCACCCAGGCCGAGAGCGGCCTGGCCGAGTCCCTCACGCCCTCTCCGCGTTCGCCCGCCGTGGCCGCCTCCGCTGCCCGCGTGACCGAGGCCGCGCGCGAGAACGAGTGGATGGCCCCGCTCGACCCGCGCCTGACCTTCGACAGCTTCGTGGTGGGCAAGCCCAACGAATTCGCCCATGCCTGCGCCCGCCGCGTGGCGGAACGCCCGGCCTCGGCCGGCTTCAACCCGCTGTTCCTGTACGGCGGCGTGGGGCTGGGCAAGACGCACCTGATGCACTCCATCGCCTGGGCGATCCGTGAGGCGCATCCGCAGAAGCCCGTCGCCTACATGTCGGCCGAGAAGTTCATGTACCGCTTCATCGGCGCGCTGCGCGGCGGCAACACGATGGAGTTCAAGACCCAGCTGCGCTCCGTCGACATCCTGATGATCGACGACCTGCAGTTCCTGATCGGCAAGGACAACACGCAGGAAGAGTTCTTCCACACCTTCAATGCGCTGGTGGATGCGGGCAAGCAGATCGTGGTGTCGGCCGACAAGTCGCCCAACGACCTGTCCGGCATCGAGGACCGGCTGCGCACGCGCCTGGGCGGCGGCATCGTGGCCGACCTGCACGCCACCACCTATGAGCTGCGCCTGTCCATCCTGCAGGCCAAGGTGGCCCAGGCGGGCGTGGACGTGCCGGTGAAGGTGCTGGAGCTGCTGGCCCACAAGATCGCCTCCAACGTGCGCGACCTGGAGGGGGCGCTGAACCGCCTCGTGGCCCATGCCAAGCTGTTCAGCCGCCCGCTGACGCTGGAAAACGTGCCCGAGGTGCTGTCGGACCTGCTGCGCACGCATGAGAAGCGCATCACCATCGACGACATCCAGCGCAAGGTGGCCGAGCACTACGCCATCCGGATGACGGACATGTTCAGCGCCCGCCGCGCCCGCGCCGTGGCGCGCCCCCGCCAGGTGGCGATGTACCTGGCCAAGCAGCTGACCAGCCGGTCCCTGCCCGAGATCGGCCGGCGCTTCGGCAACCGCGACCACACGACGGTGATGCACGCCGTGTCGCGCATCCAGCAGCTGATGGCGGAAGACAGGGTGCTGGCGGAAGACGTGACGCTGCTCAGGCGGATGCTGGAGACCTGAAGGGGCAGGCCGGGGCTTTGCCCCGGACCCCACCAGAGGGCCCTACCCTCTGGACACCCGCCAGGAGATAATATCTCCTGGACCTGATATCAGTTTGGCGCCTCACCGGATCAGGTTTGGCGCCATTTTTATTATTAAAATCAAATAGATATACGCTCTCAAGCGCAGGTGCCGACTCCCCGGGGTCCAGGGCCGCTACGGTCCTGGCGGGGTGCAGGGGCAGCGCCCCTGCTTGGGGGTCCGGGGGCAAGGCCCCCCCCGCCCTATCACCGCGGCGGAATCCCCCGTGCCAGGCTATCCCGAATGGCGCCCAGCCGTTCGAACATGCCGAAGGCCACGATGTAGAGCTCGCACACCACGCGCCAGAACAGCAGGCCCACGGCCGTGCCGATGATGGCCATGATGAATTGCAGGAACCCGCCGCCGAACATGGTGAAGGCGGTGGCCATGGCGCCCAGCCCGGCCAGGCAGATGCCGACGATGCCGATCCAGTACATGACCTTCACGACGGACGGCGCGATCAGCTTCTCGAAGCTGGTGAAATCCTTGAGATCCATCTTGCTCTCCCCGGGGAACGTGATCGTTCCCCGGGCAGGCTATGTCATCACGCGATCGTATCGCATCACCTGAATGCGTCAGTCGCGTGAATCAGCCCAGAAGCTGGCCGCCATCCACCACCACGGTGTGGCCAGTCACCCAGCCGGCCAGGTCGCTGGACAGGAACAGCACCACATTGGCCACTTCCTCAGGCGTGCCGAGGCGGCCGAAGGGGATGGAGCCGAGGACGCGGTTATACAGCTCAGGCTGGCTGGTCTTGCGCTGTTCCCAGCTGCCGCCCGGGAACTCGATGGAGCCCGGGGCCACGCCGTTCACGCGGATGCCCTGCTTCGCCAGCGCCGCCGCCTGGCTCTGGGTGAAGTTGATCAGCAGCGCCTTCACGGCGGCATAGGCAGGGGTGCGCAGGCTGGAGCGATAGCCGCTGATGGAGCTGATGTTCACGATCGCCCCGCCCGCCTTCATGTGCGGCACCGCGGTGCGGCTGGCCCGCGTGGTGGCCAGGACATCCACGTTCAGGCTGGCTTCCCAGCCTTCCTCGGTATCGGTGGAGCCGAAGCCGGAGGCGTTGTTCACCAGGATGTCGATGCCGCCCAGCACCTGGGCCGCTTCCTCGACATAGGCCGTGACCTGCGCCTTGTCGCCCAGGTCGCAGGCCTTGGCGTGGGCGCCGGCGCCAAGCTCGGCCAGCGTGGCGTCCAGCGGGCCCTGGCTGCGGGCGCAGATGGAGACGCGCGCCCCCGCGCGGGCGAAGGCGATGGCGGTGGAGCGCCCGATGCCCCGGCTGCCGCCTGCCACCACCACGCGCTTGCCGGTGAAATCGAAACCGCTCATCGCATACCCCTTTCGGATTGTCGGGCGATCCTGTCACCCCACCGCGCGCTGCACCAGCCTGCCTGCCCGCACCCCGGTCACGCCCTGGCCATGGACATAGCTGGACATGCCGTTCACCCAGGTCTCGACGATGCCTTCGGCGGGCTGGGTCGGGTTCTCGAAACTGGCCGAGTCCCTGACCGTCGCGGCGTCGAACAGCACCAGGTCGGCATAGGCGCCGACGCGGATGGCGCCGCGATCGGGGATGCCGAACACCGCGGCCGGCCGGCCGGTCATCTTGTGCACGGCGGCCTCCAGCCCGAACAGGCCGAGGTCGCGGCTGTAATGCCCCAGCACGCGCGGGAAGGTGCCCCACAGCCGCGGGTGCGGCTTCTTGGCCAGCGGCCCGCCATCGCTGCCGATCATGGCCAGCGGATGGGACATGATGCGCTGCACGTCCTCCTCGGCCATGTTGTGGAAGATGGCGCTGGCGGGCAGCAGCCGGGCCACCGCCTCATCCAGGCTCACGCCCCATTCGGCGGCGACATCGGCCAGCATGCGCCCGGCCATCTCCGGGAAGGGTGCGGAGTTGGTGATCTGCACCGGCACGTCATGGCGCGGCTTGCGCGCGCCGAGCGAGGTGGAGGCGGCGGTGTAGGGGTAGACGTCGAAGGCGACACTCTGCTGCGCGGCGCCGGCCTCGATGCGCGGCAGGGTCTCGCGGGACCGGCCGTGGTTTTCCGGCATCGCGCATTTGTGGTGGCTGATGACGGCGGGCGCGCCCACGGCCGCCGCGATGCGCAGCGTCTCGTCGATGCTGTCCAGCACGCCCTCGGCCTCATTGCGCATGTGGGTCACGTACAGGCCCCGGTGCGCGCGCAGCGGCTCGGCGATGGCGATCACCTCCTCGGTGCTCGCGGCCTTGCTGGGGGCGTAGAACAGGCCGGTGGAGAAGCCCGAGGCACCCTCGGCCAGGCTCGCCTCCAGCCGGTCGCGCATGCGGGCGATCTCGGCGTCGGTCGCGACCCGGTCGATGTCCCCGCCCATCACGTCCCAGCGCAGGGTCATGTGGCCGATCAGGGCGAAGGCGTTCACCGCCGGGACATTGGTTTCCAGCCGCTCGCGGAACTCACCGAAGGTCTCGAACTGCCACCATTCCGGCGCGCAGACCTGGCCCAGCGGCGCCGGCGCGTTCTTCAGCCGCCCCGGCGCCAGGCTGATGCCGCAATTGCCGATGACGGAGGTGGTGACGCCCTGCGAGAGCTTGCACAGCATGCACTCGGCACCCTGCAGCACGATCTGGTCGTCATGGGTGTGGGCGTCGATGAAGCCGGGGGCCAGGACGCGGCCATTGGCCAGCACCTCGCGGTCGGCGCTGAAGGCGCCGAGGTCGCCCACCGCCACGATGCGGTCCCCCGTCACGCCCACATCGCCCGCGTAGCGGGGCGCCCCGCTGCCGTCGATGATGGTGGCATCGCGGATGATCAGGTCGCAGCGCAGGGCCATGGGGCGTCTCCTTGTCCGGCGTCATCCTTGCGCGAGTTGCCTGTGCCGCAAAGCTGTCATTGACAGGTTTTTCAGGCCTCTGATGATGGCGCCGTGCAGCCGGAGAACATCGCATGTCCTTCACACGCCGTGGCGCCATGCTGGGTGGGGGCGCGCTGCTGGCGGCACCCGCCGCCGCACAGAACACTCGGGTGCTCCGCTTCGTGCCCCAGGCGGACCTCGCCTCGCTGGACCCGGTCTGGACCACGGCCACCGTCAGCCTGGTGCACGGCTTCATGGTGTTCGACACGCTGTACGGCACCGACGCCGACTACAACGTGCACCCGCAGATGGCGGCCGGCCATGTCATCGAGGATGACGGCAGGCGCTGGACCATCACGCTCCGCGACGGGCTGAAGTTCCATGACGGCGAGCCGGTGCGGGCGCGGGATTGCGTGGCCAGCATCCGCCGCTGGGCCGCGCGCGACATGTTCGGCGCCGAGATCCTGGCCGTGACCGACGAGATCTCGGCCCCCGACGACAAGCGCATCGTGTTCCGGCTGAAGCGCCCCTTCCCGCTGCTGGCGCGCGCGCTGGGCAAGGTGACGTCCGCCATGCCCGCGATGATGCCGGAACGCATCGCCGCCACCGACCCGCACCGCCAGGTGACGGAGATGGTGGGCAGCGGCCCCTTCCGCTTCCTGCCGGCGGAGCGCCTGTCCGGCGCGCGCGTGGCCTATGCCCGCAATGCCGACTACGTGCCCCGCCCGGACGGCGTGGCCAGCCGCAGCGCCGGCCCCAAGATCGCGCATTTCGACCGCGTCGAATGGCATATCCTGCCCGATCCCTCGACGGCGGCGGCCGCCTTGCAGAACGGCGAGGTCGACTGGCTGGAATATGCCGGCAACGACCTGGCCCCCATGCTGCGCCGGAACCGCCAGATCGAGGTGAAGCTGGTCGACGACCGCTCCTGCAGCATCTTCCGCTTCAACCACCTGCAGCCGCCCTTCGACAATCCGGCGATCCGGCGCGCGCTGCTGGGCGCGCTGAAGCAGGAGGATTTCATGACGGCGGCCTTCGGCGACGACCGCGCGGCCTGGAAGGCGCCGGTCGGCCCTTTCCTGTCGGGCACGCCCATGGCCAGCGAGATCGGCTTCGAGGCGCTGACCGGCCCGCGCGACTACGACAAGGTGAAGCGCGACCTGGCCGCCGCCGGCTATCGCGGCGAGAAGGTGGTGGTGCTGCAGGCCAATGACTTCCCGCTGCTGAAGGCATTGAGCGAGGTCTCGGCCGACATGCTGCAACGCGCGGGCATGAATGTGGAGGTGGTGGCCGGCGACTGGGGCACCATCGTCCAGCGCCGCAACAGCAAGAACCCGGTGGAGCGCGGCGGCTGGAGCGTGTTCGTCTCGGGCCTGGGCGGCGCCGGCACGCTGGACCCCGTGGCCCATCTGGGCCTGCGCGCGCATGGGGAGAGGGCATGGTTCGGCTGGCCGAACAGCCCCGCGCTGGAAGCCATGCGCCGCGAATGGATGGATGCGCCCGATGAAGCGGCCCAGCGCCAGGTGGCGCAGCGCATCCAGACGCAGTTCTGGCAGGACCTGCCCTATCTGCCGCTCGGCGAATACTACCGGCTGATGGCCCACCGGCGCGGACTGGTGGACATCCCGACCGGGATCTCCACCTTCACCGGTATCAGGCGGACTTAGCCACTTCGATCATATACTGCCCATAGGCTGTCTTTCCGAGAGCCCTTCCCTGCTGGGCGAGTTGCTCGGCGTTCAGCCAGCCCTGGTTGAACCCGATCTCCTCAGGGCAGGCCACCACCAGCCCCT
>NZ_SACL01000029.1 GCF_004005855.1 Rhodovarius crocodyli | reverse complement strand
GAGTCCGCCCGACCCAAGGACGGACGAATGAAGCGATCACGGTTCACGGAAGAGCAGATCATCGGGATCCTGCGCGAGCAGGAGGCCGGCGTGCCGGTGGCGGACCTGTGCAGGAAGCACGGGCTTAGCTCGCCGACATTCTACAAGTGGAAGGCTAAGTACGGAGGGCTGGAGGTGTCGGAGGCCCGGCGGCTGAAGGCGCTGGAGGACGAGAACGCCAAGCTCAAGCGGATGCTGGCCGACGCCATGCTCGACAACGTCGCGCTGAAAGACCTGCTGGGAAAAAAGTGGTGACGCCCGTCGCGCATCGTGAGGCCGCAGCGTACCTGCGCCAGGCCTACGAGATGAGCGAGCGGCGGGCGTGCCGGGTGATCGCACGAGCGTGCGCTATCAGCCTACGCGGGCCGACGACGGCGTGCTGCGCGAGCGACTGAAGACCTTGGCCCAAGAGCGTCGCCGGTTTGGCTATCGGCGGCTGCACGTGCTGCTCAAACGTGAGGGCCATGCCGTCAACAAGAAGCGGATCCAGCGGCTCTATCGCGAGGAGAAGCTGACCGTTCGCCGACGGGGCGGGCGCAAGCGGGCGATGGGCACGCGACGGCCTCTGGAAATGCCACTGGCGCCCAACCAGCGCTGGAGCCTGGACTTCGTGTCCGACCAGATGACCGACGGCCGCCGCTTCAGGATCCTGACAGTGATCGACAACTGCACGCGCGAGTGCCTGGCGCTGGTGGCCGACACCTCGCTGTCGGGCGCTCGGGTGGCCCGCGAACTCGACGCCATCATCGCCCGGCGAGGCCGGCGGCCCGACACCATCGTCAGCGACAACGGCACGGAGCTGACCTCCAACGCCATCCTGACCTGGACCGACGACAGCGGCGTGGGTTGGCACTACATCGCGCCGGGCAAGCCTCAGCAGAACGGCTACAACGAGAGCTTCAATGGCCGGCTGCGCGACGAGCTGTTGAACGAGACCCTGTTCCGCTCGCTGACCCACGCCCGCGCGGAGCTGGAGGCCTGGAGGCGCGACTACAACGAGCGTCGCCCGCACTCGGGCCTCGGCTGGATGACGCCAAGGGACTACGCCAGCGCCTTCTGCGGAGAGACCGGCCGGCACGCTGCGCAGGCTGATAGCTCCGC
>NZ_SACL01000028.1 GCF_004005855.1 Rhodovarius crocodyli | reverse complement strand
GGGAGGCCGTTCATCAGCGATATCGGCGCCTTGTTGCCGAGTGCGCTGTGCGGGCGAACTTCGTTGTAGTCCCTGCGCCAAGCCTCCAGTTTCGCCCGCGCGTCGTCAAGGCTCATGAACCAGTGCGTGTTCAGGCACTCCGCTCGCAGCTTCCCGTTGAAGCTTTCAATGAACCCGTTATCCGTCGGCCGACCTGGTCGCGAAAAGTCCAGCACCACCCCCTTCTGGTACGCCCATAGGTCCAGGTCACGGCTCACAAATTCCGAACCCTGGTCCACCCGGATGCTCTGCGGATAGCCCGTCTCTCGGCAAATCCGTTCGAGCGTCAGAACCACATCCTCGCCGCGGTAGCTGAACCGGGGATCCACCGCCGGTGAGTAGCGCGTGAACGTGTCCACGATCGTCAGAACACGGATCTTCCGGCCCGTGGCGAGTTGGTCGTGCACAAAATCCATCGCCCAGGTCTCATTGCGACGCGTCGCTTCGCAGCGATCCTCCCGCAGTTTCGCCTTCACCCGCCGACGCGGTACCTTGTGCCGCAACTGCAGCCCTAACTCTCTGTAAAGGCGATAGATCCGCTTCGCGTTTACCTTCCATCCGTCACGGCACAACAGAATGTGGACGCGGCGGTAGCCGTATCGCACCCGCGTCTGGCACACATCCGTGATCCGCTGCTTCAACTCGGCCTGCGAGCCACGCTTCGACGCATAGACATACAGCGGGCGCTCGATCCGAAGAGCAGCGCACGCGCGCCGCACCGACACCTTCCACTCGCTGCGTAGCCCATCCACCAATTCGCGCCTGCGCGCAGGCCTCAGAGCTTTTTTGACAGCACATCCTGCAGCATCGCTTTGTCCAACGACAAGTCCGCCACGATGCGTTTCAGCTTCGCGTTCTCCTCCTCCAACTGCCGCAATCGCCTCACCTCAGACGGCACCATCCCGCCGTAGCGCTTGCGCCAATTGTGGAAGGTCGCCTCGGATATCCCCGCCTTGCGGCACACCTCCCCAACCGCTGTGCCGTCCTGCGCTTGCTTCAGGACAAAGGCGATCTGCGCCTCAGAAAACTTCGATGCCTTCATGGAACTCTCCTCGTTCCCTGCTCGGGATACATAACTGGAAAATTCCAACTCAGATCGGTCCAATTTTCGGGGAGCACGTCAC
>NZ_SACL01000027.1 GCF_004005855.1 Rhodovarius crocodyli | reverse complement strand
TTCATAACCGCAATCACTAAGGTCGCTTATTAGGTAGACATTAGAGTAAATAGGGGCATTCAGACCCCTTATGCTCTGCTGCTCCTGATGAAGCGTTCCACGTCGCTCGCGGCGATGCGGATGAGCCGCTTGCCCATGCGGTGGATGGGCAGCTCCCGCGCATCGATCATCCGCCGCACGGTCTTGGTGCAGCAGGACAGTTGCTGGGCGACCTGCGCCACGGTGAGAAAGCGGGCATCGGCGTCGAGGTGCCGCTCAGGCGGTGAGGGCGGCATGTGGCTGTCGGGTCGGGTCATGGGGTGACCTCCATGCGAATGGGTTCAGGGGCATGGCCGCGCGCCCAAGCATCGCGTGCCGCCTGGCGTGCAAGTGCCGTCACCAGCGCCCGCAGCAGGGCGGTGCCCTGGCTGGTGGAGGTGGCGGCAGTGGCGCCGAGAGGAGGGCTGCCGACCTCGCCATGAGGCAGGTCAGAGGGGGCAGATTCGGGCGATGGTTTGAGCGTGGCCATCGCAGGACAGTTTCGTCACGACGGGCAAGAGGGCAGCGAGTTTCGCCGTCACGACGGGCCGAACAACTCGCCCCGACCGCAGCCATCCAGAGCTAACCGATAGATCTATAAACGAATTTCTTTACCTACGATTCCCGCTTGAACCTCTCCCTCAGCTGTGAGCCGAACGGGCGAATCGTGCCGCATCGACCTCGTCACGCGGGCGGGAATGCGTCGATATAAATCTCAGCAGCTGAGAAAAATGGACGTGTGAGGACCCCCGTCAGGCACCGCCGTCATTCCCCCGAGAACAGGTCCGGCGCGTTGATCTTAGGGGGCCGCGCGCGCTTGCGGCGCGGCTTGGTAGGAGCGGGTGGTGTCGCCTCGAGCTTGGCCAGCGCGACTTCCTTAGCCTGCTGATCGAGCCTCATCGACAGCGCCTGCAGGGCGTCGAGCAGCACCCTGCTGATCGGATCACCCGTCCGCTTGCAGGCGGCGTGCAGCGCCTCATGCACCGCTGGCGTCACCCTGATCAGCTTGAGCCCGTGCCGCGCGACATGGTTGCGCTGATGCTCCGCATTGCTCAACGCATCGGGTTTGCGGTGACGACCCATGGCGATCCCAATCCCATTTCTGGCCGCGTCGGCCGTGCTTATCCCGAGCAGCGTAGCAAGTAATGGTATAGTTGTGCCCATGGTCGGCAGATTGACACTGGCGCGGGGCACAAGCCGTGCTAGCCTCATGTCAGGATGGCAATCC
>NZ_SACL01000026.1 GCF_004005855.1 Rhodovarius crocodyli | reverse complement strand
CCCTTGAGGCTGTTCCCTGCTCGTCCTAGGAAACCGTTCAACTTCCCTGTGAAACCGAGAGGCACGCGGTGACGATCCTTCTGACAGGCGGCTTCGGCTTCATCGGTTCCGCGGTGGTGCGGCGTCTGCTGTCCGCGACCGATGAGGTCGTGGTGAACATCGACAAGATGACCTATGCCGCGAGCCGCGAGGCGCTGGGCATGCATGCGGGCGACCGGCGGCTGGTGAACATCGAGGCCGATATCTGCGACGCCGAGGCGATGCGCGCGGCGTTCGCCACGCACAGGCCGCGCCGCGTGATCCATCTGGCCGCCGAAAGCCATGTGGACCGCTCCATCGACGGGCCGGCCGAGTTCATCCAGACCAACATCGTGGGCACCCAGGTGCTGCTGGAGGCGGCGCGCGCCTACTGGACCGGCCTCGACCCCGCCGCCAAGGACGACTTCCGCTTCCACCACGTCTCGACCGACGAGGTGTTCGGCTCCCTGCACCACGGCGACGCGCCCTTCGACGAGCACACGCCCTATGACCCGCGCAGCCCGTACTCGGCCTCCAAGGCCGCGTCGGACCACCTGGTGCGGGCCTGGTGGCACACCTACGGCATGCCGACCTTCGTCTCGAACACGACGAACAACTACGGCCCCTGGCAGTTCCCCGAGAAGCTGATCCCGCTGGTCACCCTGAACGCGCTGGAGGGCCGGCCGCTGCCGGTCTACGGCGACGGCTCCAACGTGCGCGACTGGCTGCATGTGGAGGACCACGCCGAGGCGCTGGTGATGGCGCTGCTGAACGGCCAGGCGGGTGCGACCTACTGCATCGGGCCGCGGCAGGAGCGCAGCAACCTGCAGGTGGTGCAGGCGATCTGTGCCACGCTGGACCGGCTGCGGCCGGATGCGGCGGGCCCGCGCGCGCGGCTGATCACCTTCGTGCGGGACCGGCCCGGCCATGACTTCCGCTATGCGATGGACCCCTCGGGTGCCGAGCAGGCGCTGGGCTGGAAGCCGCGCTTTGATTTCGAGAGCGGGCTGGAGCACAGCATCCGCTGGTATCTGGACAACGAGGCGTGGTGGCGGCCGATCCGTGAGCGCGGCTATGCCGGGCAGCGGCTGGGTACCAAGAGCGAGAAGGCGGGCGAATGAAGGGCATCATCCTGGCGGGCGGTTCGGGCACGCGCCTGCACCCCATGACCTTGGCCGCGAGCAAGCAGCTGCTGCCGGTCTATGACAAGCCGATGGTCTATTACCCGATCAGCACGCTGATGCTGGCGGGCTGCCGGGAGATCCTGCTGATCTCGACCCCGCACGACCTGCCGAGCTTCAAGCGGCTGCTGGGGGATGGCAGCCAGTTCGGCATCACGCTGAGCTATGCCGAGCAGCCCTCGCCGGACGGTCTGGCGCAGGCCTTCCTGATCGGCGAGGAGTTCATCGGGGGCGAGGCCTGCGCGCTGGCGCTGGGCGACAACATCATCTACGGCGGCGGG
>NZ_SACL01000025.1 GCF_004005855.1 Rhodovarius crocodyli | reverse complement strand
GCCACCGCCCCCTGCGCGCAGGGGGAGGGGTGAGCATGGATCGCTATTTGACGCGCGAGAAAATCAGTGCAGTGCGCGAGATGCATCGGCAGAAAATGAACACTGCTGCGGCGCGCGCCGAGATGATGGCCGGTGAAGACGACATGAAGGAGTGCGCCATAAGTAGCACTGAGTCTGAACGTCACCGCGAGGCGTTCGTGGCACTGAGAGTAGCGCTCGACTTGTTCGACCAGATGGACGCTCCGCAGTTTCCTGATTTTACCGAGGCCATGAGTGATGCCTTCTTCAGAGCGAGAGACGATTACGCCCAATTGGTGGCTGCCCGTGTCTCCCCTCGCCCCACGCTGGCGAAGTTCACGTGGGACGCGATGCTTGCGGCAGCGGAGGTCCCCACCCATGCCTGACGCCCCGAAGCCGGCGACGGCGTTTGATCCCACGCCGCTGATCGAGGCGGCGAAGAAGGCGATGCCTGATCTGCCGCCCGGGGTGCAAATCCCCATCTACGGGTACAACCCCTACATTCAGGTCAATCTCTACGCGATCCTGGCCTGGGGTGAACGCGACGCCGAGCAGCAGGCCCGCATCACCACCGACGCCGCCAGGATCCAGGGGCTGAGGGAGGCTTTGGCTGACATGGAGGCAGCGTGCGAAGAAAGGGCCGCCCTGACGGCGGCTGATGCATACATCGCACTGCTACACTGCGAGGGAGCGTCTGACGCTCTGCGAAAGCTTGATCGTGCTCGCGGCCGAGCCCGCGCCCTCCTGTCGGAGCGCGGCGAATGACGGCGTGGGATGATCGAGAGGCCTTGCAGAAGGCCATGGACGCATTCGAGGCCACCGCTGGCGCCGACAACTGCGTGTTCAACCTGGGCCGCTGCGTTCAGAGCGCGTGCGAGGCCTACCGCGATGCCATGACCGAACAGCACGTCGCCGAGGTGGAGCAGGCGCGGAGGGAGGCCGGACGGTTCGCGGACTACATGCGGATCGCGGCCGAGGAGGATGACACGCCCCAGACGGCCGCTGAGTGGTTGGCCGAGTTCGAGGAGGCGCAGGAGTTTGTCGAGGATATGACGCAAGCCGCCATCCGCGCCCGGGGAGCCACGCCGTGAGCACGAACGCTGAAATGCTGGAGAAGCTGGCGAAGGTTGCTGCCGAGGCACAAGCGACGACCGAGGTTGTCAGGGGCGTCCTTGCCATCCTCTGCGACCTCATCCCCGGCCGTGAAGATGCGCTCATGGCGCTGGTCAAGGGGGAGGCGGTCGTGATGCCGAGGGAACTGAGCGATGATCTGATCAATCATCCCGATCACGTTGCCGGACCGCGCGCCGTCCGGCGCACCTGGGACGTTCTGTCCGTCGCCTCCCCCTACGCGCAGCCCGCGCGGGAGGTGCAGGGTGGTTGAACGTGTCTGGATGCGTGGGGCACTTGGTCCCGGCGTCACCTTCTTGATTGCGGCCAGCGATCCTCTCACGCCCCGCGAGATCACACGGCTGATTAGCCTGCTGAAAACCCAACGAGAGGTGCTGGAGGACGAGGCACCAACGCCGCGCCCCCTTCCCGCGCCGCCGGGAGGTGGGGATGGTTGATCCTTTCCGTCGTGCCCAGCGCTGGCTGGTCTTTGGGCTCGCATGGAGTGGCGCCTGTGTAGCCGGCGCTGGTGTGCTCATTCTGCTGCCCGGCACCGTTGGGAGCGTAATTGCTCTCGCGCTGATCGGCGGCCTGATGTGGCCCGTGTGCCGCGAA
The DNA here is from genome assembly GCF_004005855.1 of Rhodovarius crocodyli. Lineage (GTDB taxonomy): Bacteria > Pseudomonadota > Alphaproteobacteria > Acetobacterales > Acetobacteraceae > Rhodovarius > Rhodovarius crocodyli. The sequence goes on along the minus strand of NZ_SACL01000025.1, from coordinate 444 downwards.
CTGCTGGGAGCACCGAAGCCATGACCGCCCCGACTGCCGAGAGGGTGCTGGTCTGCGGAGGGCGCGACTATGCCGACCGCCAGCGCGTGTTCGAAGTGCTGGACGAGTATCGGGACCGCGCCGAGGTGCTGATCGACGGTGGCGCCGAGGGCGCTGACATGCTGGCCGAGCAGTGGGCCATGAGCCGTGACGTGCCCATGCTCACCTTCCGCGCCGACTGGCAGCGCCACGGCCGCGCCGCCGGGCCAATCCGCAACGGCCAGATGCTGGCCCAGGGGAAGCCCACGCTCGTCATCGCCTTCCCGGGCGGCCGTGGCACCGCGGACATGGTGCGCCAGGCCCGAACGGCAGGCGTGCCCGTGCGTGAGATCGGAGTCGCCCATGACCCAGAGTAACGCCGCCGCCGAGCGCAGCGCGCATGTCGTGCGGGAGCGGGAGCGCGGC
>NZ_SACL01000024.1 GCF_004005855.1 Rhodovarius crocodyli | reverse complement strand
CAGGACAAAGGCGATCTGCGCCTCAGAAAACTTCGATGCCTTCATGGAACTCTCCTCGTTCCCTGCTCGGGATACATAACTGGAAAATTCCAACTCAGATCGGTCCAATTTTCGGGGAGCACGTCACATGCCATTGATGTGGGTGCGAGAGGAGGTGACGAACTCCTCCTTGTGATTGACGCGCCGGTGATGGAACTCCGAGATGTCGAGCACGTCATAGGACCGGCAGCTGTCCGTATAGACGACGCTATCAGGCTGAATCCGCTGACGAATAATGCCGGTGAGCGTCACGGATCGGGTGTCTGGGATCATCGCCGTGTACACCTTGCCCGCACGCTTCAACAGGCCGAAGATGGGTACCTTGCCCGCCGCTCCTCGGCCGCGCTTGCCTTTGCGGACGCCACCGAAATAGCTCTCATCGACCTCCACTTCGCCCACGCTGAAGGGCGCTTCAGCGGCCAGGCGTGCGGCTATCGTCTCTCGTAGCTTGTGGAAGAACAGCGTGGCGGTGTGGCGATTGACGTCTGCCAGCTCGGCAGCTGTCCTGGCGGGCGTGCCCGCCACGAAGTGCTCCAGTAATTGTCGCTGAGTATGGGCCGGAAGCCGGCTACGACGACGGGCTGTAACCATCTGACCTAGAAAGCCTTTCTCTGCTATCCAGGCCAGTCCCAATTATTTTGTACACAAAAAAAGCACGCCATCGGAAGTTAATTCTAATAAATCATACCGTTCATGCGTCAGAAATCCAAATTTCACACACTCATCGATAGCATTTGCTACACTCAGATTTGAAATTGAGTAAAATTTTTCGCAATTATTCATCAAATCTACTTGATGAATCTTTCTTTTTTTGTCGTCGCTCGAATAAAATATAACACGAAGAACGGTTTCGGCATTAGAGCTTATCATTATCATTGTCTCCTCCCTTCAGCAATCAGAAATGTCCGAGCCAACCAAAAATATCGGTAACAAGATCACTCTAAGATTTCTATACGAGATATTTACCAAATACCGCGTAGCATTCCTCACGCATGAAATACAGCTGGTGCGCCCGCAGCAGCTGTTCGCGCGGGGCCTCGGCGAGGGCCTTGTATTGCCCCGCGATCAATTCCTTCAGGCTCAGCAGCGGCGCGGGCGTGTCGCCCATGGATTGCGGCTTGAAGCCATAAAAGCCGGGCGTCGGCAGTCCGTGATGGCGCGCGATTTCCGGATAGATCGGCCAGATCGGCGCATGGGCCAGGTGGTTGAACAGATAGCCGTCATCGATCGGAAACCGTTCCACCGGCACGCCCAGGCTCTCCAGATGGTCCAGGATGCGGTTGGCATAGACCCAGGTGAGGAAGTTGTTGGGGTGGTTCACGCTGAGGAAGCCGATGCGCTCCCGCACCAGCCGGCCCATCTCCTCGGCGAAGACCACATCCACCGCCTCCTCGCGGCGCCGGAACTCCTGCAGCGAGGCGTCGAACTGGTCGAAGTATTTCAGCGCGGCGAAGGTGCGGTCATTGAACAGCGCGAAGCATTCCTGCTCCGACACGCCGGCCAGGAAGGCGAAGAAGACGAGTTGGCTGTGATAATCCCCCAGCGGCCCGCGAAGCCTACTCCAGAGCCCACCCAGATAGGTCAGGTCCGGGTGGTAGCCCGTGAAATACAGGTTGTGGATGGTGACGAAGCGGGTGCCTCGCGTGGCCTCGCGCAGCAATGGTGTCTCCAGCCCCAGGAATTCCTTGCTGAGATTGACCGTCATCACGATGTCGGACTGCCGGGCCTGCTCGATGCAGGCCTGGATGCTTTCCTCCTTGCGGTCATGCGGGATGGTGTGGACCGCGAAACCGTCGAAGGCGATGCTGGGGCAAAGGAGCGATAGCGCGTGCTTGGCCGTCTGCACCTGACAATTGTTGATGATCAAGCACTTCACGAGAGACATATCCATATTCACTACACATTCTGGCGCAATTTGAGTTGCGCTCCAATGGCAAAGATCGTCCGAAGGTTGCGTCCATCGGCTCATCGAATACCGACGCCGATCAGTCCGACAGCCGCACGAAATCTCGACAACATGCAAGGGAATGCATTTGATTTAGCAACCTAGGGTTGCGAAATTTTAGCCGATTTGCTCATCTGCATATCACTTCAAGGTGAAAAAATTGGATCCTCAAGTGGGCAATGCCGAGAGAACGATTTCCGTAAATGGTTTTAGATAACAGGTGACGATTCGCTTGATGCTGCGGCACGCAGAAGACGCATTAACTACTGCGGCGAAATGATATGAAGCTACTTTAGTTCGTCATATTTGGGAAAAACTGCCTGTCCACCCGCCCTCAAGCGCTGCGCACACGCGGATATTTCCAAAAAATACATAATACAATAGATATTGATCAGACATTAAATCAAATTTAAAGTTTTTACAAAATATTTATTAAAACAGAATTCCAACAAACTTAATGCCTCACGAAAATAATACAATATAATAAAATATCATACACTAATCTACATAATAATTATTATTTTTCATAAATTATTTTTAGATCAATGCGAGAATTAATGATGGGGATGGATAGTATGCAATCGAATTCAGAAAAAATAGAAATGGAAAAAAGGAACTACATTATTCGAATAATACTATCCTATTTGGAAAATGAATTAACAAATAATTATTCATTTTATGATTCTTCCTTATTTAGAGAATTATGCAAAGCAATGAAAACAAAAAATTTATTAATATTAAAGACGTTAGGTTGTCAAAAATGTATTAATTACAGAATTAGATCGGAAATTACTTAATAAACCTCCCTGTTGAATTGCTTCAAGCGCTAGATTTGATTCCAAGAAAGAATGTTGGAAATGCTGATTTTGACAAAATTATAAGAATTTTTCAAAATCTTTCTCGGGATAAAAAATATCAGCATATGTTGCCATTATGGCCCTTGGACTCAGTGATGGATTTCTAGAATCAAATACAAATATGCTACCATCCGGCGATTAATTATACTATTCTGTTTGGAATGGCAATAAACGCCAGGGCTGAAAACCTGATCATCTTATTGATTTGGTGTTTTGGCTGTGATTGGTTGAGCCATCATGGATGGCGGCGACATGAGCGGATTGGATTGGCTAAGCGACGAAGCCTGGGCGGTGATTGAGTCACATCTGCCGAAGAACCGCTCCGGAGCGCATCGTGTGGATGACCGGCGGGTGATCAGCGGCATCCTACACGTGCTGCGCTCAGGGTGCCGTTGGAGCGATTGCCCGCCTGAGTACGGCCCGGCGACCACCATCTACAATCGCTACAACCGGTGGAGTACGCAGGGCATCTGGCGGCGGATTTTTGAGCGTTTGGCCGCAGCCGGGAACATCCCCGATGAAATCTCGATCGACAGCACGCATGTCAAAGCCCATCGCTCGGCGGCGGGCGCTCAAAAGGGGGCGAAGCCGCGCAGGCGATTCGGCCGCTCACGTGGCGGGCGGACCAGCAAGGTCCACGCTGTGGCCAATGCTCAAGGCCGACCGCTCGCCTTCGTTCTGACCCCTGGCAACATCGCTGATATCAGCGTTGCTGCCACCTTGCTTGGCGGTATCGCAACCCCTCGGCGCCTCCTCGCCGATAAGGCCTACGATGTCGATCATCTGCGCCAGCCCCTCGAGGCCCAGGGGACAGAGGTGGTCATCCCTTCCAATGGCACCCGGCGCCGACCCTATCCGCTCAATCGGCCCGCCTACCGCAGGCGCAACCTCATCGAGCGAATGTTCGGCCGCATGAAGGATTGGCGATGCTTCGCCACACGGTATGACCGCCTCGCCAGGAACTTCCTCTCCACCATTGCAATCGTCGCAACAGCTTGTTTCTGGCTCTCGTAATCGAGTCGTCAGCCTAGGCTTCAACCTAGGCCCTCACGGTTGCGCCGCATGTCCGTTCGAATTGGAGGCCGTTCCACTGGCAACTAAGCACCTGCGCCTGGGCGGCGGGCGGGACGGCATCGATGTGCGGCCCACCCTGCTGCACCAGGACACCGACCTGGGGCGCGGCTACATCGCGGCGATGGAACTGGCCGGGCGCTATGCCTATGCCGGCCGCGACTCGGTGGTGGCGCAGGTGCTGGATCCTGGGTGCCTCGGAGACCGACCGCGTGCACAACCACCACAACTTCGCCTGGCGCGAGGAGGTGGCAGGCTCCCCGGCCTGGGTGGTGCGCAAGGGCTGCACGCCGGCCTTTGCGGGGCAGCGCGGGTTTGTCGGCGGGTCTATGGGCGACGACGCGGGGATCCTGGCGGGGGTGGAGAGCGCCACCTCAAAGGCGCTGCTGCACTCGACGGTGCATGGTGCCGGCACGGTGATGGGCCGTCGTGAGGCCATGCGCCGTTTCTCGAGGGAGGAGATGCAGCGCTGGCTGCGCGAGCGTGGCGTGCACCTACGCGGTGGCGATCTGGACGAAAGCCCGATGGCCTATCGCCGGCTGGATGCGGTGCTGGAGCACCACGCAGGCAGCGCGGAGGTGCTGCACCGGCTGCGCCCCTTTGGGGTGGTAATGGCCGGTGCCGAGGTGGTCGAACCCTACAAGGATTGAGCGCAGAGCTGCTCCATCCTGCCGACCTCACGGTCGAGTTCCTGCGCGAGGCGACCAGGGATGAGCCGTGAGAATGCGGTGGCGAGGGCACGATAATACCAGAGCGTGCCCTCCAGCCCGGCGTTGAACCGGCTCATCATGGAAGGCCCGTGCTCAT
>NZ_SACL01000023.1:0-2500 GCF_004005855.1 Rhodovarius crocodyli | reverse complement strand
TCGTGTTTGCAGCAAGCTTAAGCCGTAAGGTGTAGGCGCAGCGAAAGCGAGTCTGAATAGGGCGCTTAGTTGCAGGCATGAGACCCGAAACCGAGTGATCTAGCCATGGCCAGGCTGAAGGTGGGGTAACACCTACTGGAGGGCCGAACCCACGCCTGTTGAAAAAGTCGGGGATGAGCTGTGGCTAGGGGTGAAAGGCCAATCAAACTCGGAAATAGCTGGTTCTCCGCGAAATCTATTGAGGTAGATCGTCAGGCGAACACCACCGGAGGTAGAGCACCGAAAGGGCTAGGGGGGCCCAAAGCCTTACCAAACCCTATCGAACTCCGAATGCCGGTGAGTGCTACCTGGCAGACAGACGGCGGGTGCTAAGGTCCGTCGTCGAGAGGGAAACAGCCCAGACCACCAGCTAAGGTCCCCAAATAGTGGCTAAGTGGGAAAGCATGTGGGACGGCCAAAACAACCAGGAGGTTGGCTTAGAAGCAGCCATCCTTTAAAGAAAGCGTAATAGCTCACTGGTCTAATAGCTGTCCTGCGGCGAAAATGTAACGGGGCTCAAGCCACTTACCGAAGCTGTGGATGCGCCGTAAGGCGCGTGGTAGCGGAGCGTTCCGTAAGCCTGCGAAGGGATACCGGTGACGGGTCCTGGAGGTATCGGAAGTGCGAATGCGGACATGAGTAGCGACAAAGAGGGTGAGAAACCCTCTCGCCGTAAGTCCAAGGGTTCCTGCGCAAGGTTAATCCGCGCAGGGTGAGCCGGCCCCTAAGGCGAGGGCGACAGCCGTAGCCGATGGAAATCAGGTGAATATTCCTGAGCCCGTCAGAAGTGACGGCCTTGAATTTCTGTACATGCTTATTGGATTGTGTGTGCAGCTGGAGAGGCCCGGGAAATAGCTCTGACATTGGACCGTACCCGAAACCGACACAGGTGGACTGGTAGAGTATACCAAGGCGCTTGAGAGAACCATGCTGAAGGAACTAGGCAAATTGCTCGCGTAACTTCGGGATAAGCGAGACCCAATCTTGCGCAAGCAGGGTTGGGTGGCACAGAGCAGGGGGTGGCGACTGTTTAGTAAAAACACAGGGCTCTGCGAAATCGAAAGATGACGTATAGGGTCTGACGCCTGCCCGGTGCCGGAAGGTTAAAAGGAGGTGTGCAAGCACCGAATTGAAGCCCCGGTAAACGGCGGCCGTAACTATAACGGTCCTAAGGTAGCGAAATTCCTTGTCGGGTAAGTTCCGACCTGCACGAATGGCGTAACGACCTCCCCACTGTCTCCAGCATGGGCTCAGCGAAATTGAATTCCCCGTGAAGATGCGGGGTACCCGCAGTTAGACGGAAAGACCCTATGAACCTTTACTGCAACTTCACAGTGGCGCCAGGAAAGGGCTGTGTAGGATAGGTGGGAGGCTTTGAAGCCGGGGCGCCAGCTCTGGTGGAGCCAACCTTGAAATACCACCCTGCGCTTTTTTGGCGTCTAACCGAGCTCCGTTAGCCGGAGCCGGGACCCTGTGTGGCAGGCAGTTTGACTGGGGCGGTCGCCTCCTAAAGTGTAACGGAGGCGCGCGATGGTGGGCTCAAGCCGGTCGGACATCGGCTGTTGAGTGCAAAGGCATAAGCCCGCCTGACTGTGAGCGTGACAGCGCGAACAGAGACGAAAGTCGGCCTTAGTGATCCGGTGGTCCCTCGTGGACGGGCCATCGCTCAACGGATAAAAGGTACTCTAGGGATAACAGGCTGATCTCCCCCAAGAGTCCACATCGACGGGGAGGTTTGGCACCTCGATGTCGGCTCATCGCATCCCGGGGCTGGAGCAGGTCCCAAGGGTTCGGCTGTTCGCCGATTAAAGCGGTACGTGAGCTGGGTTTAGAACGTCGTGAGACAGTTCGGTCCCTATCTGCTGTGGGTGTTGGAGACTTGAAAGGATCTGTCCCTAGTACGAGAGGACCGGGATGGACGTACCTCTGGTGCACCAGTTGTCACGCCAGTGGCATAGCTGGGTAGCTAAGTACGGACGGGATAACCGCTGAAAGCATCTAAGCGGGAAACCCACCTTGAAACTAGGTCTCCCTGAGGGCCGTGAAAGACCATCACGTCAATAGGCCGCAGGTGGAAGTGCAGCAATGCATGCAGCCGAGCGGTACTAATCGCCCAATCGAACTCCACCTAACCAACAACTTCCATACAGCCTCATCAGAGGCACCGCACGCAGCACCATCAGCCATCAATACTCACACACACATCAATCCGATCACTGAACACTCTCTGGTTCGGTGGTCTGGTGGTTATCGCGGGGTTGATACACCCGTTCCCATCCCGAACACGGCCGTGAAACACCCCAGCGCCCATGGTACTGCACCTCAAGGTGCGGGAGAGTCGGTCGCCGCCAGACCACCTAACCAGAGAGTTTTTCCACTTTTACCGCGGGGTGGAGCAGCCCGGTAGCTCGTCAGGCTCATAACCTGAAGGTCACAGGTTCAAATCCTGTCCCCGCATCCA
>NZ_SACL01000022.1 GCF_004005855.1 Rhodovarius crocodyli | reverse complement strand
ATTCCAACCTAGTCCGCCGGAGATATCTTATGTCCACTTTGCTGGTTGCCACGGTCGGTGCTGACCTCCCGCCGCCCGCTTTCCTGTCCCAGGTCGCTGACCGCATCGCCGCCGACCTCTCCTTGCCTGCCACCAAGCGCGGCGAGATCCGCTCCGCCCTCAAGGCACTGGCTGCCGCAGCCGGCCAGATGCTCGATGCGATCCCGGCAAACGCCACCCATATCCGCAGCCTGCTCAGGCACCGTTCCGCCGCAGCCGCTGGGCTGACGCGCGATCGCTGGACCAATGTCCGCTCCCTGGTCTGCACGGCACTTCTGCGTGTGGGCGTGCTCACCCTGCCCAACCGCATCGCGGAGCCACCCTCCGATGCCTGGCAGGCCCTGCTCGCACGGGTCAGCGGCAAGAGCGAGATCGCCATGCTGGGGCGGTTCGCCCGTTGCTGCACGCTGCTCGATGTCGAGCCCGATCAGGTCAACGACAGCTTTATGGCACGCTATCGGACCGAGCTCGTCGAGCGCAGCCTGGTGTGTGAGCCGGAGAAGGTGGTGCGCGAGAGCGCCATCGCCTGGAACAAGGCGTCGACGAGCGTCGAGGGGTGGCCGCGGATCACGCTGACGGTGCCCAATAACAGCCTCTACTACACGCCCGGTTGGGCGACCTATCCAGCGACCTTGGTTGCCGATGTCGAGCGCTGGCTGGCGGGCCCGCCCAGCATGAACATTTTCGCCAAGGACAATCCCAGGCGGCTGCGGGAGGCCACGGTCATCTCCTGCCGGGATCACCTCCGGCTGTTGCTCGGCGGCATGGTGCTGCGTGGTGTCGACGCTGCCTCTCTGGTGGATCTCCGTGCGGCGATCACGCCGGCGCATGTTGAGACATCCTGCCTGTTTCACCACGAGCGGGCGGGAGGGACGATCAATCACGTCATGGCCAAGATGTCCGGCATCGCTCTCGCCATTGGCACTCATCACCTCGCTCTCACCGGCCAGCCGCTGGAGCGCCTCCAGCAGATTGCCCGTGAACTGCGCTTCAAGAAGTCCGGTGACCGCATGACGGTCCGGAACAAGGAGCGTCTGGTCGCGATGGGTGACGCCATGGGCCCCGATCACACACGGCTCGATGTGCTCCTCAACATGCCGCAGACGCTGCGGTCGGAGGTCGATGCTGCGGTCAAACTACGTAGCGGTAGCACCTACGCGCTGGCGCTGCAGTATCAGGTGGCGCTGATCCTCGAGCTTTGCCTGACCAAATCCTGGCGGATCAGGAATCTCGGCAACCTGGTCATCGGGGAGACGCTGATCCTGCGCCCGGATGGGCGTGCCGTGGCGATCTTTCGGGAGGATCAGACCAAGACCCGCACGCCGATCGAGACGACGCTGGGCAGCCGCGCCACGAGCATGCTGCACGACTACCTGCGGGTTCATCGCCCGCTGCTGGGCGACGTGAGCTCAGCGTATCTGTTCCCGGGCAAACAGGCTGGCAGGCCCAAGACGTTCGGGGCGATCAATGCCAGCGTCAAGCTGATCACGCGGGAGCGGGTCGGCGTGCAGATGACGGTCCATTTTTTCCGTCACCTCGCGGGTGACATCATTCTCAGGCAGGATCTGGGCGCCCTGCATATCGTGCAGGACCATCTGCACCATGCCGACATCAGCACCACCAAGAGCTTCTATGTCGGGATGCGCAGCGCGCAGGCGACGCGGCACTATGACGAGCTGCTGGAGCAGCAGCGCAGCAGCATCAGGGGCGCTGGCAGCGGCGGTGGCGGTGGCGGTGGCGGTGGCGGTGGCAGCCACGCGCTGGCCGGTCGCATCGCCCGCCCCCAGAATAGGCGGGCAACCTGATGGCGATCCAGCAGAGCAAGGTCGCCGTGCCTCCCAGGAGGACCAAGCGCCCCCGTGTCGAGTTCGAGCAGTGGCCCGCATCCGATCGAGCGGCTTGGGAGATGGCGCGCAAGCCGTCGGGCTTTCTCTCGCCTGGTGGCAAGGGTGCAACATGGCGTCCTGCCAGCAGCGACAGCCTGGTCGGTAATTACGGGCGCTGGCTGGGCTTTCTGCAGAGCCGCGGCTGGCTATTCGACAGCGAGGCACCGGCAGACCGTGTCACCCAGCCTCGCATCCTCGCGTTAATCGACATGCTGCAGCAGGACTATGCGCCGGTAACCGCCACCGTCGCTGTGTCGCAGTTGCTCATGGCGCTGAATGCGATGTGCCCAGCCAGTGACTGGGCCTGGCTCCGGAACGCGCGTGCCAACCTCCAGCGCGAGGCGCTACCGCTGCGCCATAAATCCGAGCGGGTGCAAGAGAGCCGGGAAATCGTCGATCTAGGCCATCAGCTGATGCAGCAGGCGGAGGCGCTGACCATGACCGATCCGGAGCGGGCGGCGAACCTGTACCGGGACGGGTTCATGATTGCCCTGCTCGCCATGCGGCCCTTTCGTCGGCGGAATTTCCTGAGCATCGAGATCGGGCGTCATCTCCTGCGATCCGGCAGCAGCTGGAGTTTCTCCTTTGCCGCAGAGGAGACCAAGAACGGCCGCGTCATCGCCCGGGAGTTCCCCAGCGAGCTGCTGCCGTGCCTGACCCGCTATCTGGAACGCCATCGGCCTTGCCTCCGACGGTCGACCAAGGGCGGCAGTTCCACCGACCGCGCCTCGGCGGTTAACCGGCTGTGGATCTCCAGCCGCGGGAACCCGATGTCGCTGACCGCCTTTGCGCGCAGCATCGCCCATCACACCGAGCGGCACTTCGGACGCGCGATGCACCCGCATGCGTTCCGGCATTCGGCGGCGACCTCAATGGCACGGGTGGATCCCGCCCATGCCTATGTCGCCATGGACGTGCTGGACCACGCCGATATCGCGACGACGCAGAGGCACTATATCGCGGCCAAGGGTGAGCGCTCGCATGAGCATGTGGAGGCGCTGATCGAGGAAAGGCGAGAGGCGGTCAGAGGCCTGCTGTCACCGGCTCGAAAGGGCAAGGCCCTATGAGCGCCGCGGTCTATCGGCAGGCATCGCCCCCGGCACGGGCCGGGCGTCGGGCATCGACATTGCCTGGCACCTCGGCCCAGCCGCGGGTGGCGCTGTACGCGCGCTATTCCAGCGACCGCCAGTCGGAGAACTCCATCGAGGACCAGCTGCGCATCTGCCGCGAGCGGGTGGAACGTGAGGGCTGGCAGCTGGTGCGCAGCTATCAGGATGCGGCCATCTCAGGCTCCACGGCGGATCGGCCGGGGTTCATCGCGCTGCAGGCGGCCATGCGGGCCGGCGAGATCGACATCGTGTTCTCCGAGGCGCTGGACCGCATTTCCCGTGACCAGGAGCATGTCGCCCGTTTCTTTAAGCTCGCGAATTTCACCAATGTCCGGCTGGTCACGATCAGCGAGGGGGAGGTGTCGACGCTGCACATCGGCCTCAAGGGCACGATGAATGCGATGTATCTCCAGGACCTCGCGGCCAAGACCCGGCGAGGTCTGGAGGGGCGGGTGCGGGCAGGTCGCAGCACGGGGCCGGCGCCTTATGGCTACCGCCGTGTCACCAGCGTGTTGCGGCCTGACGGCGAGATCGACCGTGGTCTTTGGGAGATCGTGCCCGAGCATGCCGCCATCGTCAGGCGGATCTTTGAGGAGTACGCGCAGGGGCATACGGCGGGGGTGATCGTGCGGCGCCTCAACGCCGATGGTGTTCCGGGGCCGCGGGCGAATGGTTGGAACACCATGACCGTGCGCGGTCGTCCCAGCCATGGCGATGGTATCCTGCGCAACCGCGCCTATCTGGGCGAGATGGTGTGGAACCGCCGGCGGCGTCTGGTGGATCCCACCACCGGGCAGTTGCATCGCCGGCTGAATGCGGTGGATGAGCGGGTGACCGGCCTGGCGCCGCAGTACCGTCTCATCGACCGGGCCTTGTGGGACGCGGTTCAGGCGCGCCTCTCCAGTGAGGCGGCACCGCAGGATCCGACGACTGGTGAATTGAAGTTCTGGGAGCGCCGCAAGCAGCGCTATCTGCTCTCAGGCAAAATCAGCTGTGGTGTGTGTGGCGGTCCGTTCTCGATCCAGACGGGGAAGTACGCCTGCAATAATCGACCACGCCGCTTGTGCACCAACCCGGCCAGGCTCGATCGCACGGCCCTGGAGGATCATGTGCTGGCGCTCCTGTCCGAGCACATGATGGATCCTGAGCTGGCTCGGGCCTTTGCCGAGGAGTTCAGTGCTGAGTGGGACCGGCTGGCCGGGCAGCGCAGGCATGATGAGGCGCGCAACCGTCGGGAGCTGGAGGCCGCGGAGAAGAAGCTTGGCAATCTGATCGATGCGATCGCGGCCGGCATGCGCAGCTCGGCGCTGCAGGCCAAGCTCGATGAGGCGGAAGGTGAGGTGGCGCGGCTGAAGGCGGCCAGCATGCAGGGCGGCGCCGCTCCTGTCAGGATGCGGCCGGATATTGGCGTCATCTACCGGCTGACCATGCGCGAGATCAGGATCGCGTTGGAGGGGCCGGACAGCGCTGCGGCGCTGGAACTGGCGCGCTCACTGATTGAACGAGCTATCGTTTATCCTGGCAACAGCAACGCGCCACCAACCGTGCAGGTCGAAGGGATACTGGGCGCCATGCTCAAGATAGGGCAGCCGGAGCTCTGTGGCAGCGTCCTCACCGGCGCACCCAGGGTTCTCACCGTGGCGGGCGCGGCAGTCACTGAAACGGCGAGCCATGGAAATAGGTAATTCACGTTGTCCCCCTTGAGATAATCCAGATTGAATTTGAGGCCGGCCTGGATTGACGTTTCGGAATTCCATCACATCCTCTCGCATCCGCATTAGCAGTATCGAGAATTTCCGGAACCAGAGCCAGCGCCAATTATTCCGCTACAAGAGCATCCTGCAGCAGCATTTTCATTTATTCATGAAAGACTGCTAATGGCGTTTTAACTATCGCCCAGCGAGCCGCCTGGCGCGCTTCCCTGATTGTTACTATTCAGGCGGAGAGTCCTCTTCCTTGTTGCTCAATGGTTGATGGGTTGGCAACGGGGTTGGGGGCAGGCCCCCACCCCCGTTGGCCGGCGATCTCGGCAGGCGTGCGCCCGCCCAGTTTCGAGTGTGGCCTTGACCTGAGACCCTTTTCTCCTCCGTTCTGAGGGAGAGTCCTGGGTTTCATTTCTGGCCTCAGGCGGCCTGTTTTTCCAGCGTTGATTTGAGGGCGAACGCGGCGGGCGTGATGTTGCCGAGGGCCGAGTGAGGTCGGTGGCGGTTGTAGTCCTCCTTCCATGAGGTGATGGCGCTGCGGGCCTCGGCGAGCGTCGAGAACAGCGTGTCGTTGAGGCACTCGTCCCGGAAGCGTCCGTTGAAGCTCTCGACGAAAGCGTTCTGCGTCGGCTTGCCGGGCGCGATGTAGTGCCATTCGACGCCGGTCTCCTGGCACCAGCGCAGGATCGCCATCGAGGTGAACTCGGTGCCGTTGTCGGAAACGACCGTCTCCGGCCTGCCACGCAGCCGAATGACATCATCCAGCTCGCGAGCCACGCGCAGGCCCGAGAGCGAGGTGTCGGCGACGAGCGCGAGGCACTCGCACGTGTAGTCGTCGACGATGGCGAGCACCCTGAAGCGGCGACCGTCCGTGATCGTGTCGGAGAGAAAATCGAGGCTCCAGCGCGCATTGGCGCGATCAGGCACGAGCATGGGCCTCCGCGTGCCCAGTGCCCGTTTGCGGCCGCCGCGCCGGCGCACCTGCAACTTCTCCTCGCGATAGAGCCGCCGCAGCTTCTTCTGGTTCATCACTATGCCCTGGCGGTCCAGCATGATGTGGATCCTGCGGTAGCCGAACCGTCGGCGCTCTCCTGCCATGGCCTTCATCGCCTCGCGCAACAGGGCATCGTCCGGCCGGGTGCTCGTGTAGCGCACCGTCGAGCGGTCGATCGTCAAGGCCAGGCACGCCCGACGCTGGCTCACTGCATGCACCGTGCAGGCATGAGCCACCGCCTTCCGCTTCGCATCGGGCGTCACCATTTTTTTGCGGCGACATCCTTCAGGATCGCGTTGTCGAGCATCTGCTCGTGACGTGCTCCCCGAAAATTGGACCGATCTGAGTTGGAATTTTCCAGTTATGTATCCCGAGCAGGGAACGAGGAGAGTTCCATGAAGGCATCGAAGTTTTCTGAGGCGCAGATCGCCTTTGTCCTG
>NZ_SACL01000021.1 GCF_004005855.1 Rhodovarius crocodyli | reverse complement strand
ACCGGCCGGCACGCTGCGCAGGCTGATAGCTCCGCGCACCGGCCTCTTGCCACCCACCAACACCAAGGCTCAAATCAACCCAGGACTCTCGTTATCGCTGGATGAGAAATGGGGGGCACGTCAGTTCAGGGAATCGTACTTCTCATCGATCTTGGCCCGGTAGCAGCCGATATCTGACGCGCCATACGTGACCGCTGGAAGGCTCTCGCGCTGGCCCCAGATATGGTCGGCGGTGTGATAGACCGATAGCGCCGCGTTCATCCCCGATACCAAGGCGTGGCGTTCGGCATCCCGGTAGGCATGGCTTTCAGTGCCGCTGAAGAACGCGTCCAGCAGCCTCGCCTCGGCGGCGTCAAAGAGGCTGACGTTCGTCGCAGCATGCAGATCGAAGTACTCCATCTCGGCAAACTACCATTGATCAGCTTCCATGCAGGTGGCGATATCGAGATATGAAGCCCATCACGCCACTGACGGAAGTCATCCAGCGCTTTGGTCTGGATCAACTGGACCCGCTTCCGGATCACGCTTTCGATCTGAAACGTCATACCTTCATCTGGGACCGCAACGGCCTGCCCCAGTATGGCACTAGAACCCAGTCAGCGATGTACCGCCTCGCCAACCAGTGGAGGTACACGGAGGCGAGCCTGAGCTTCCTTACCGATGCCACTCTTGGTGGTCTCCGCGACAAGGAAGCCGCGTTCGATGAGATGCAGGCCGCTTATGACCGTAGCAGGCAGGAAGCGCAGGATTGGAGGGATCGGTACTGCGCCGCCGACATGCTGGCCGGCACGTACGGTGGCTCCCTTGTCGTTGCTCTGAATACCTTGATCGTCGTCTATCGCGGCGATCTCGACGTCCCGGATGAGAAGCCTGAAGACAAAGTGGCCAATGAGAAGATCGGCGAGCTGATCGGCGGCCATTCTCTTGGCGGTGTCCTATGGGCTGCCGCCAACAATACCCGACACTGGCCGGAATGGAGTGTTGAAGAGGCCATTCCGTGGCGCCTTCAGCGTGAACGGTATGAGCGGGACAAACTCATTGCCCGAGGTTACGCGATTGAAGAGAAGAAGAAGCCGAACCCAGAAGCACCACCCAAGAAAGAGAGACCGAGGCAGTCAGAATACTCTCTTCCGGTCTTGAAGGCCGCTTTAGGCCCTCCCTTCGATGCAGTGGATCACATCGGCTTCGGATGTGGCGCCCACGTGATCAAGCGGCTGGCTGGCCCTGACGGTGACTTCAACACCATCAGCCGACGCCTCTTCGACTACGCGAAGGCGCTGGAGGATCACTACGGCGAACCAAAGCCCGAAGACCCCATGGAAGACGTCCGAAGACGAGTAGCTCGGCTGAAAGGTGGTGGTGGTGGTTGAACCGTTTGGGCTCAGTGGTTGCGGGGACAGGATTTGAACCTGTGACCTTCAGGTTATGGGCCTGACGAGCTACCGGACTGCTACCACCCCGCTTGCTACTTATCTGAACTTCGAAATCCACCGGCCTCGGGCTTGGTGGATTTTTTATTGGGTCCGATTTCGTGCCTAATTGATGCGGCGCGATGCGGCCCAGACCGGCAGGTTGGTCCATTACGAGGACGCCTTCCGGCTCGCAGTCGGTTGGGAGGTCTGATGAGCACCGGCAGGCCACGTGTCGACCCGTTATGATGTTTCCCCGCATGGCGCGGGGGTGAACCGACGCTGCGTGAGCGTGGCTACCAAACCACACTGTCTTCCCCGCATATGCGGGGGTTACTGTAGTTTGTCCCGCCTTCAGGCGGGTGTGTTGAAACCCATAGTCGTGCAGCATCCCGCACCAGATATGCAGTCCCACCCTCACGGGGTGGGTGGATTGAAGCACTCGGCCCGAGGTTTCGGCCGAACGGAATGGCGGCAGGCCACCAGTAACAGCCTGCCGCCTTCTTCCTGAACGTCAGGTCCAGCCTTCTTCTTCTTGGGATTTCCGCACCCACTCCATCACGGTGCTGTCCTTCCACTCATCCGAAAGGAAAAACGGGTCTTCAGTCACGACGTCGCGCTTCTGCTTCAGAACGGCAAGCTGGGTGGTGGACATCGCGGCACGGGCCTTCTTGCCGGGGATGTCATCATTCCAATCTTCTCGGGACACCCAGCGGCGCAGTTGGCGGTCAGCATACGCGAGAGCTTCTTCCGGGGTCTTGGATCGGCGCATCTGCCGCAGGTTCCAGCCGATCATCAGCCGCGTGACGGCACTGGCGGCAGCATCGGCGGCGAAGACCGCAGGCACGAGAGTACCCCTATCGCCGTCAGGGCGATGGCGCATGATTCCGATCTTCACACGCTCCCCAAACAGACCCAGAGCCATGGTGCTAATCCAAGTAAGGCGCTCCGGAGATCGGTCATCAAGCAAGGTGAAATACGGACGGTCAATGAGATCACGAATGCTGTAACCCTCAACATCCACATCGAACCGACATTGAACGGTGTATGGACTGTCGGTTCCCTTCGGGAGATCGGGGACGACGCTCTTGAGGTCGCTGAGGTCTTCGCTTTCGAAGGTAATCACCTTGGCTTGGCTCCGTGTTGTCCCTCCAGAAACTCCGGAACCCGAAATCTGCCAACCGGATTATTTCATTTTTTGAAGCAAAATTCGGTTGGCAGATTTTCGGTTCCGAGGTAGCCGCGCGCCTCCCGGGTAACAAGGCTCGTGGCCGGCCCTGTCAGGTCTTCGGCGTCCAGCCGAAATACTCCACGCTGGTTTTCGCGATGCGCAATGCCAGTGCAGATGGAAGGAACATCAGCATGATGAGCTTCAGGCCCCAACCCTCTCCGAACGGTTCGGTACTAAAATAAAGCTCTCGCAATGTGGAGGAAATAGTCCTCAGATGATCTCTGAGAAAATTATCAACGTTGATCTCTCGCAAAGACCTATCGATCACCACCGATATGTCACTCATGGCCCGCCTATCGAATATCTCCGGCGAAAGATGGGGAATTCGGTTAAGTTCATTAGACATATACATCATTGTTCTGCATTGATCAAATTCTAGTCTGTTGCATGCATTTGAGGCTGCTGCGTTGAGGGAGTTTCTCACTAGATAGGTGTATTGCGCTAATCTTCTAACATCATCATTTTTGGACTTGAGGTATTGAAATTTTCCGTATTCTACACCGGCGAGCATTATGACGCCGACGGAGGCGCAAAGATAGAAATAGTCTATAAGTCTAGGCAGTTGGCGGGATGACCTATTTTTCCTGAGCCAGAATGTAAGGTGTGTAGCGATAGTGCCAATGGAGAAGGCAGCGGCTACCGAAAGCCATGTCCAACTAGGGTTAGAAATCAGAGCCAAGATTGTCGCGCCGCACGCTGCTGAGAAGCAGACAATCGCTGTCATTAGAAAGGCGTCTTTGGCTTCCGGCTTCCATCTGGACGGTTGAATTCGTGACCACACCTGCTCGTGGAAGGACAACCAACCCCAAAGCCAGATCGACATCCGACACCTCTTCCTCTTTGGTGATGGAAGCCGAGTTCGTGGTGAACGTCGAGCGTCTTCAGGGCTTGAGATCGAAATCCACCAAGGTGAACGGCGACAGGCACGTCATGCCGCCGGGTAGCCTGCCACCATCGCCGGCTTCACCAGTGGTCTTGCTGACGACCGTGTAGAATGCCGGCAGGATGCTGAGCTGACCCTCCAGCATGCACCAGCGAAGGGCCGTGGCGAGGCTCTCAGTGCTGTTGCACAGGTCATCCACCAGCATGACCGGGAGGCTGTTCGGCACACCTTCGCACCAGTTGAACAGCCCGTATTCTTTCCGCTGCTTCCGGACGCTGAAGGCGTTGATGCGGATGCCGTGCTGGAGGGCAACCGCTGGGATGCCGGCGAGAAGGGGAGTGGATGCTGTTTCTAGACCGGCGAGCTGCCAGTCCCAATGACCGATCTGGGTCTGCACGCGGTCGAGCATCAGGAGAGCTGCCCGGCGCATGAACTCGGGATCGAACAGTCCTCGGCGAAGATAGAACTGCCAACGGTATCGGCTTCCGGGTGCCTTGCCGATCAGGCTCGGTTCACCCAGTGCGACACGGTGAATGCAATGCTGATCGATGTACTGGCGGAGCCATTCCCGGTGATCGTGGCGTTCACTGTCGGTGACGAAGTGGATCATGGGGATATTTAGGCCCCCATCATCTGGGGGCGGTCGCAAACCCGGGGCGCCGTCCTTACCTTCGGTTGTGTTCCCGGGAGGTCCGAATGACGGAAGTATTACATCTGGCTTGTGACGAGGCCGGCTTCACAGGGTCGGACCTGCTGGCCACTGACCAGCGGTATTTCGCCTACGCTGCCGTGAACATCACCGATGATGAGGCATTCGCGCTTTTGCAGGAAGCGAAGGCTCTCTTTCCGGTCCAGATGCCTGAGCTGAAGTCCACGAAGCTGATAAAGACCCCGAACGGCCGCAAGCTGATCCGGCATGTCATTCAGAGAATCGCGGGCCGCTATTCAGTCGCGCAGCACGACAAGCTGCTGGCGCTATGCGCGAATATTTTTGAGTACATCTATGAGCCTGTATTCGCCGATGATCCGTGGCTTCTCTATGAGAAGAATTTCAATAATTTCATCATGATGTACTGCTGGCTATGGTTTCAGGAGAATGATGATGCGAGTGAGGCTGTAGAGACCATCCGGCAGTTTCAGGCCTATATGCGGACAAACGACCCAGAGAAGGCCCCCCTGCTTTTCGCGAAGAGTAGTATTCGCCTTTCCCAGCAGGGCGTGAAGCATCCCTTCGAATTGATTCAGGCCTTCGCGAC
This sequence comes from Rhodovarius crocodyli, assembly GCF_004005855.1. GTDB lineage: Bacteria > Pseudomonadota > Alphaproteobacteria > Acetobacterales > Acetobacteraceae > Rhodovarius > Rhodovarius crocodyli. The sequence continues at coordinate 4,731 of NZ_SACL01000021.1, read as the reverse complement.
TGGGTTTCGCGACCGGATCGTGGCTGACAACGCCGACATGCGCGAGGTCGTGCCAGACGGCGGTAAGTGGACCCTTGATGTTTGCGGCTCGGCTATGTGGAGTACCCTGAATTACTGGGGGCGTCTGGGAAGGCCGCTTGAGGTCCAGTGCGACGACAACAAGCCGCTCAGGGCCATAGCTCCCATCCTAATCGGCGACGACACCGATCCCGGGATCATACGGGCGCGCCGTATGGGTGATACCCGGCCACTTGGTTGGAAGTTCGCTTCGCCGCTGAGATTCACCGACTCAAGGGGTGCACCTGCGATCCAGATAGCAGACCTAGTCGCCGGCACTGCGCTTCACGGTCGTGCACATGGACTGACTGATGAACTGGCGGACATAGCATCGGATGTTCTGGCCGCGACGCTGGAGGATTCGATCTTCATGATTAAGGAGAGCATCAACCTCGACGCCCGTGAGCCGACGGTTAACTGGGCAATGATGTTCGGAATGGCCGTGCGAGCTTCTCAGAACACCGATCCCCGCTATCGATTGGCCGAGTTCTTCGGCGCTGCTGAGGTGTTGTTCGACCGTGGTGAACTCCGCCGGCAAGATGTGCAGAAGGCCTAGGCTGCCTATCCACGTTCCACCGTGAAGGGGGCCATGCACCCGACATCATGTTCGGCGGCGGCAGATAGCGCCGCCTTGATAGCCGCCTCGGGGTCGTCCAGTTCGATCCCGAGATGCAGCAGGCCATGAAGCGCGCCAACAGCCAGCCTTTCACCTGATCCGATGGCCGCGTAGCGTTCCACCGGCTCTGATACCCCGTAGTCGCTATGCAGGATGAACGCACGACCATCCGTCACCAGCAGCAAGGTGCCGGGCAGCAGGTCAGCGGCTTCAGCCACCAGATGGTGATCGACCGCAACTTGCCTGATGGCTGGCGCGACCACCGTGCTGATCCACGCTGCGGCATCCGTCTTCGGGTGTCTCTCCGCTAGCTGGAGTTGATACCGGAGAACTTCTCCAAGGCGCGCATCACCTGCATATCCGATCAGCACTGCCCCGATCCTGAAGAGCTTTGGAAGCCGACTTCGGTTGCGGTTTCCGCTTTCGTCTGAAAGACAGCTATCGGCGCCGACGACAACGCCGTCCGGGGTTCGCAGGGATACGATAATGGTCACGCCTGTATTTAGGTGACCGTGACCGTCAAGGTTGAGCCTAATGGAAACCTACAGGAGGGCTGGGGGCGCGATGAGTTTCTTGCTGGTCATCTTCGGGATGATCCCCGCCGGAATGCTCTTCCGGGATTGGGCGACCGGGTGGGGCATTCGCCTCTTCCTGATCGTTGCAGCACTGGCAAACTGGTGGATGTTCTACAGCGTGAACAAGCGCGAGATCGCCGAGTGGTGGCGGCTGTGCCGGCTTGGCTATTGCTTCGGGTGAATGGGCATTTCTGCCCCTTCAAGCTAATCCGGCACGGTGTCGGCCAGAGCCTGCGCGTAACGGAATAGCCGGACGTTGACGGCTTCGAAATTCCCTTCCGAGCCCATTAGCTTGTCCACCACATAGGCGCCTAGGTTGACCGTGATTCGCGGTGTCTCCGGCCACTTCACCGCGTCCTTCAGAACCGCGATGGACTTCATCATGCCCTTGGATGGAGGGGCCAGTTCCTTGGCCCAATCATCCACATGTCGGTGATTGTTTGCGGCGGCCCATAGGATAGCACCGAGGGAGCGCCCGCCGATGAGGTCACCCACCCGCTCGTCATGAGGGACTTCCTTCAGGTCGAGGGCCTCCCGGTAGGTCGAAATCAGCGAGTCCAAGACCATCACGATGGAACCACCGAACGAGGCGGCCATCACCTGCGATGCGCGTTGCTGGTCCTTCGCCGCTTCCACACCTACCAGTGTGTCGATCCATTTCTGGTCGCGTTCGGCTTCCGAAAGGTCGTCCCAACCAACGCCATCCCTGACCTCCTGCTTCAGGCGCTGCTCCTGTTCGGTGCCTGCGATGTGCATCAGCCAAGCGCTACGCATCTGATCAGCCAGCATGGCGAGGGCCGGTTCTGTGTGCCGCCAGCGAGAGGCTAAGCGATATATCGCGTTGGTCTTGATCGAGCCGAACTGGAAGTCACCCCGTGGGTCACGGAGCATGTTGTTCTGCTCGTCGCGGGCCGGTGGTGGAAGGCCTTGCAGATGCTTCAGCCCGTACCGTCGGGATACCTCTGCCAAGGGGAGGATCGGCTTCATGGTCCCATGTCGCCATCCATGCCGTGCACTGGTCAACCATCAGATGGAAATCGACCGGGGGCAATCCAGCAGCTAAATAGCCGGCACCGGGCCACTGCCCGTGTGTAATCCTCTGAAAGTACCTCGCCCACCAGTGCTGCCAGCGCTGGTGGGCATTTCTTTAACGGGTACCGGAGAAACCCGTAGGTCTTTACCGTTCCCCTCTACTCCTACAAGGGTAAAGACCAACGGATTGGCTCGCTACTGGTAAAGACCAACGGTTTTGGGTCGCACAAACGGTAAAGACCAACGGTTTTTGGGTCTGATAACGGTAAAGACCTACGGGTTTCACCCGACAGGTCGTTCCTGCCCGGTACCCGGCGAAGGCCTTTGGGCTATCCTTGAAGGTGATTCCCCGTTCTTCCCCGGTACCTAGCTAACGGTAAAGACCAACGGTTTTCGGCCAAGGCCGAGCTATTGACCGATAGCCTTCCTTGTCCGGCTGAGCCCCCGTTCCCCCCGGCGCCATGGGAACGGTAAAGACCAACGACTTTTCCACCCACCAGCCACGAATGAAATGGACTGCCGGCGTCAATCCGCTATGGGGCCGGCCATGCGCACACCCGGATAAATACATCCGCGCAACGGTGCGCCAGCTCTGGCAGGGCTGATACATAGGACTGGACAGTGGATTACCTACAACGGGTCTATGATGTCACGGGTGGTGCCGTGGACATGCGACCCCGTACCGACGAAGATATCATCGTAAAGCCGATATCGGGCCTAGCAGACATGGTCGCCATGCTGGGTCGCGACCCGTGGGCCGATGTACCGAAGCTCCGACAGCGACGATCCGCCAAGGCGGAGAAGATGGACGCAGCCATCCTGACGGGGCTTCCGGCATTGACCAGCATCACGTGGCTACAGGCTCAACTCTGGGACAACGGTGTTGGCGCGCGCGGCGGCCCTAGGTGGAATCTCAAGGTCAAATGGACGACGATCCGCCCGGAATTGATCGACCGTGGCCGGATCGCATCGGTCCGGTATGCGGGCCTTTCCACAATCGATCAGTGGAGGGATGCGACCAAAAGGCGACGCAACACGAAGGCGTGGGAAACGGCCTTCTGCAAGCACACGGTGAAGGTCCTGCGTGAGATCGACCGAGCCCGTCCGGCCGGCTCGCCAGAGGTACGCGTCGGATCGATATCGTACCGCTACAGTGGGCATGGAACGATTGTGTATCCCGGGCAGGTCGCAGTCCTTTCATGGGATCATCGTGACGGCGAATGGCTGCCCTGCATTGGACTCTATCAAGCGGGTGATGATGGCGACGGTAAGTGGGTCAGCCTCGGTGATGGCATCGACATCCTGCTGAATAGCTATCGGGAAGCCGAGGGCCGGCGGGAAGGGGCCAGTGATTACGTCGGCCTTCATTATCGGGACGACTACCGGGCGCTCCTGATCGAGCGCCGGGAGATGGCCGAGGCCAAGGCGGAAAAGGCTTCAAAATGAAATCGACCAAGCCCCCGATGACCGACTAAATAGGGCCACCGGGGTGATGTCCGGGCTTCAGGTAGGCCTGAGGGGGTTGTGACATGAGGGGCTCGGGATCGCGGAAGCGGTTCCGGGCCTTTCTTCATTAGGCCTTGATGGCAGCTTCCAGCGCCTCGGCGGCCAGCAAGGTGGAAGCCTCCACCAGCATCGCCACGATCTCCCGCACGGGGTCAGGATCGGCATGATGGCGCCCAAGGTCGGATGCCCGCAGAGCTGGAAGACTGGCTGCTGCCGCCCGGATGAGGTGGGCGCCGAACAGGATTTGGTCGGTCGCCGCGATGCTCTGAAGGTCCAGCTCCCGGGCCGCGTTACGGGTCATGACGTAGGCGTCGGAATTCGTGCGCATACGATATTTAGATATGGAATGGGGCAGGGCGACCCAGTATGGCGGCGTCGTTAGCCTTCACTCAGGTGCAGAGGGAGCAGCATGTCGAAGCCGCCTGTAGTCGCCATTGAACGTGTTCATCCATATGGAACCGAGCCTGAGTATCCTGCTTGGAAAGATGGATGCGGCTTTGTGCTGGCCGACCCCAAGCACGGCGAGGACCGCCACAAAGAGGTCAACGAAATCTACGTGACCACACTGGATGAAGCGGCAAGCTACGTTGAACGCGGCTTCCTCCTGAGGATGAAGTCGGTCAGTGGAGGTACAACTCAGATCAGCGCAGGTAGCCTTCGGATCGTCCGTGCTCCTGTGTACGACCTCAGATGAGCTTCAACGGAATCGCCATCGGGCGGTGTGGAAGTACACACCGGTGTCAGATCAGGTAGGCTGCCCTCCCAGTGAGATGGAGGCATCAATGGTCAACACACGTTACTTCCCGCCCTGTGGACGATGACGTGCCCCCCATTTCTCATCCAGCGATAACGAGAGTCCTGGGTTGATTTGAGCCTTGGTGTTGGTGGGTGGCAAGAGGCCGGTGCGCGGAGCTATCAGCCTGCGCAGCGTGCCGGCCGGTCTCT
>NZ_SACL01000020.1 GCF_004005855.1 Rhodovarius crocodyli | reverse complement strand
TAAGCCCGTGCTTCCTGCACAGGTCCGCCACCGGCACGCCGGCCTCCTGCTCGCGCAGGATCCCGATGATCTGCTCTTCCGTGAACCGTGATCGCTTCATTCGTCCGTCCTTGGGTCGGGCGGACTCTAGTTATTTTTGGAGGAGTTTCAGGGGGGCACGTCACTGCGGACGTAAGGTCAGCCCGGCGCATCTCGGTTTGCATAATTCGAATTCCGGTGCCCTTGGTCTCGGCGAAGTTCAGTTCGTGGAGCACTGCGGCAATGGTTGGGTTACGCGGCTCCGACCCTGGCTCGCCGAGGCGTTCACGCGCTTTGAGCGAGTAGCCGGAATTGGGGATTTCTAGCCGCGCGCTCGCCTTCCTCGGCGTCGCCGCGCTCAAAACCCGCGATCCATTCGAACACCACCTTGGAGGTCGCGTTGTTCCGAGCCATCTGCTTGTCCGTCAGCCAGAACAGGTCACTCATCGGCGGGGCCTTCATCGACAATGAATGAACCGGCACTCGCTCACGCAGGAATATTAATGTGTCCTGAGCCCAGAAAGCGCCTTCTCGCTATTTAGCGAAACTATACAATATTTTATAATTAAATGATATCAATAATTAGATTGACGAAAATAAAAATAATATTGTATTAATTTAAATAAAATAAATATTTGTAAATTAGGAGAGTTTTAGATTTTTGTTGGTTCTGTGATGGCCATCGAAAATGGTGGCCGCAAAAATGTCAGATGATTTTACCATTACGAAAGAATTAATCAAAAATGGTTTCAACGCCGACTCCTTTCAGAACATCATAGATGAATTGTATCTCTCTGGCGGCGGGAAAATTATTATTGAGGGTTCGATAAATTTAGATAAGACGGTTCATATTCGATCGGGCATCACCATTGAGGCTTCCCTGGATGATCAGGTGAGCATCATTGCGCCGAAGGATGGCTCAGCAGCCTTCGATGTCGTACCTGATGCATCTCATAGTGAGATGCGAGCTCATGATGTATTGATAAGCGGCATAAACTTCGTAGGCGATATCACTGCAGAAAATAGCAATGAAAGCCCGCTAATTGTGGTATGGCGCGCAGATAATGTAGAAATCGTCAAATCAACGTTTCGGGATACGAATGGAATAGGTCTCTTATTCTCAAATACAAACAATAGTGGTGTAAAAGAAAGTAGCTTTCTTAATATTGGTAACTATGCAGGAATTAGTGGCCTGCAATCAGATGCCAGGCAGGCCGTTGCATTTTGTGGAGATTATGTGGGATTTTCTAATAATTATGTTGTTGGAAGTAATTTTCAAGCCATCGGCCTCGATGCCATATCTTTTACTGAGCAAGAAAACTTCCTTGTTTCTAATAATATAGCGAGAAATTTAAATATTATTGAAAAATCTATCATATCCAAATGGACCGGCGCCGGCGCTGGAATATATGGCGCGAACTCTATAAGCGCCTATGTTTACAATAATGACATATCAATGTCTTCAGGAAATTCAATTGATCTTTTTGGTGTTCAAAATTCTATTGTTGTAGGGAACAGTATAGAAAATTCTGGTGCTTCGGGAATTTTGTTGGCAAATTCCTATCTTTCATATCTAATTGGAAATTATATTTATGCTGTAAATATATTGAATTGTTTCCCCCTGATCGCTAATTACACAATTGCCCATAGCATTGGTGGAGTTATCATTGATGATTTTTTGATTAATAAATATGATAATATTTTTGGGCAATTATATTTAACTGATTTTTATAATTCCAATGAATTAATTTCTATGTATAATTTACATGAAATTCTTTCAAAAATACAATCTGAGTTAATAAATCAGATTAATCCTGAAATTATTAAAGATAATCCTTATTTAGAAATGATGATCGGAGTTGGTTTTTATTACGAAAATTCTGTAGTTAAGCCAATAGCTTCGATTGCTGGCGCCTCCGTATTTTTGGGTTCGAAGGAAGGTAATACATACTTAATCAGTAGCTCGATCGACTTGGCCGTTGAGCTTTCCGACGGCGGCTACGACACGGCCTGGGTCTCGGCCAATGGCTGGACCATGTCCTATGGCGTGGAGGCGGGCCGCCTGATCGGCACCGCGACCGAACTGACGGGCAATGCGCTGGACAACGTGCTGGTCGCCAATGCCGATTTCGCCTCCGCCATCCATGGCGGCGGCGGCAATGACGAGATCTGGGGCAGCAACCAGAACGGCGACGTGCTGGACGGCGGCGCAGGCGACGACGTGCTGCGCGGCGGCTCGGGCGTCACCACCTTCATCGGTGGTGAGGGCAACGACCAGTTCGTTGTGAACAACGTCAACTCCGTCATCGTCGAGAAGGCGGGCGAAGGCATCGATACCGCCTGGGTCAGCGCCGATGGCTGGCATGTCTCGGATAATGTCGAGATCGTCCGCCTGTTCGGCGCGGCGCACAGCGTGGTGCTGGGCACGAGCGGCGCGCAGGTGGTGGCCAATGCCTCCGGCAGCACAATCACGGCCCAGGCCGGCGACAACGTGTTCTGGGGCCAGGGCGGCAACGACGTCTTCATCGGCGGCGCGGGCAACGACATCTTCTACTCCGGCACCGGGGTGACGCAGATGTTCGGCGGCGCGGGCAACGACCACTTCATCATCAAGAACGCGGCCGATACCGTGGTCGAGAACGCCAATGGCGGCTACGACACCGCCTGGCTTGAGGTGAGCGGCTGGACGGTCGCCGAGAATGTCGAGGTCGCCTACCTCTCGGGCACCGCGAACAGCATCACGGGCAATGCCAGCGGCACCAACCTGGTGGCCAACAGCACCATGGCCTCCGCGCTGACGGCGGGCACGGGCTTCACCATCTTCTGGGGTTCCAACTACGGGGACACGATGAAGATCGGTGCGGGCGGCGGCAATGTGTACGGCTATGGCGGCGCCGACACCTTCGAGTTCGGCCCGCATTGGGGCCTGACCCAGGTGGCCGACTTCAACCACGCCGAGGGCGACAAGCTGGACTTCTCGGCCAGCGGGCTGTCCATGGCGGACCTGAACGTTACCAACTACAGCGACAAGACGCTGATCGAGCACAATGGCGAGCAGATCATCCTGTATGGGGTGACCAGCCTGCAGGCGAGCGACTTCGTGTTCTAGGCTGACGACTCGATTACGAGAGCCAGAAACAAGCTGTTGCGACGATTGCAATGGTGGAGAGGAAGTTCCTGGCGAGGCGGTCATACCGTGTGGCGAAGCATCGCCAATCCTTCATGCGGCCGAACATTCGCTCGATGAGGTTGCGCCTGCGGTAGGCGGGCCGATTGAGCGGATAGGGTCGGCGCCGGGTGCCATTGGAAGGGATGACCACCCCTGTCCCCTGGGCCTCGAGGGGCTGGCGCAGATGATCGACATCGTAGGCCTTATCGGCGAGGAGGCGCCGAGGGGTTGCGATACCGCCAAGCAAGGTGGCAGCAACGCTGATATCAGCGATGTTGCCAGGGGTCAGAACGAAGGCGAGCGGTCGGCCTTGAGCATTGGCCACAGCGTGGACCTTGCTGGTCCGCCCGCCACGTGGCCTGCTGCCGGTTTGATGGACGTTCAGTTTAGCCTGTTTGCGCCATCTGCTCGAACTCCATAGGGCTGATGTAGCCGATGGCTGAGTGTCGCCGTTTGGGATTGTAGAAGCGCTCGATGTAGTCAAACACGTCCGCCCTGGCGTCGTCGCGGGTGCGATAGACTTTGCGGGCGATGCGCTCGGTCTTCAGCGATGAGAAGAAGCTCTCCATCGCGGCGTTGTCCCACACGTTGCCGGACTTGCTCATCGAACAGGTGATGCCTTGGTCGGCCATCAGACGCTGGAACCCCTCGCTGGTGTATTGGCTTCCCTGATCCGAGTGATGGAGCAGGGCCTTCGGCTTGCCGCGGCGCCAGATCGCCATGACCAGGGCATCAGCGACGAGTTGCGCCGTCATGCTGGCGCTCATCGACCAGCCCACGACGCGGCGCGAGAACAGGTCGATGACGGCGGCAACATAGAGCCAGCCTTCGGCCGTCCAGATGTAGGTGAAGTCGGCCACCCATTTCTGGTTCGGACCTGGCGCCGCGAACTGGCAGTCGAGGATGTTGGCCGATGCTGCGCCTATCGCCCGCTCGCCCTTGTCCGGCGGCAGGCCATCGCGACATCGACGGCGAGAAGCGCCTGATCGGCCGCGCCGACATCCCCGAAGCTGTAGGCGCGGTGTTTGAGGTGCGCTGTTCGGGCGCAGCTCGACCATTGCGGAGCGCTTCATGGTCGGGGCTGTGACATCCTATCCCGCCGGCCGGGATGCTCCCTTGGTGGAGTGGGCGATCATTGCGAGCGAAGGCCAAATGGTCGAGTTACTGCCGGATTGGCAGGCCGCGATATAGTCTAAGCTCGCCCCTCCGGGCGCGATCGCTGCCGCACGATGCGGATCAGCAGCAGGGAAATAGCCTGCGTGCCGATCAGCCCAGCCGTGCTGGACAGCCCTCACCCCCGCCAGCACATGCGCATCGCTGATTGGGAGGTATTGCACGACGGCCGAGGATATGGACCCGCAGACTACGTCCTGGCCAAGGGCGAGCTGCGCTGGCGTGGCCGCCCCGTGCGGCCACAGGCCATCAGCCGCGCCGCCATCATGACGGTGGAAGGCGAGCACGACGACATCTGCGGATTCGGCCAGACCGTAGCCGCGCTGGACCTTTGCCGCAGCGTGCCGGTGACGATGCGCCACCACCATCTGCAGACCAGCGTCGGCCACTATGGCGTGTTCAGCGGCCGGTATTTCGCGCAATGATCTACCCGCGCGTGAGGGAGATGATCCAGACGAATCAGGGGTAAGTCGCTGATCTGGCGGGAAAAAGGGGAGAGCGCTGCCAGAGAGGATTGAACTCTGACAGTTGCCGCTGAAACCTAGGTAAAAGGCCGATCTCCGGGCGATTGCGATGGGGTGTTTGTAGCACTCCTTTGTAGCGCCCGGCTAGGATAAGCGGGCTCTGTCACTAGCCCACACCTTATCCATGAGCACCTTAGCAGCCTCAGAGTGCTTAACCTCCGCGTAGGTTGCACATCAGCGATATCTAAACGGGAATACATGCCAAGGGGCGCAACTTTTGGTTGCGCAACGAGACTCGAGGCGCTTCTATAGCTTCACCGAAATGTGAACAGAAGGGCGCACAAGTGGCTACTGTCCAGCAAAAAGCTGCGGCCATTGACGGCTTCAAGGAAGAAGTGGCCATCCGCGTAATTCTTCAGTACGCGGAAGAGGTTTTGGTGACGATGGGTCGGGACTACGAGGCGAAAGCGCTTCGGCATGTTTGGGAAGGGTTGCCACGCCAAGCCCCTCTTAGCTCCCGGCGGCTGTGCGCTAGTCTATCTAGTGACCGTGGAGATGATGAAGTCGCGACATAATGCCAGCATTGCCAATTGACGTGCTCCCCTGAATGTATCCACTCAGACGGAGAGCCCTCTGCATTGATGTCTGATGGTTGATGGGATGGCAACGGGGTTGGGGGCATGCCTCCAACCCCGTTGGCTACCTGCCGCTCCTGCGACCAGCGCAGGATTGAGGTCGAGGTCAGCTCCGTGCCGTTGTCGCTGACCACCGCCAGGGGCTTGCCGCGGAGCGCCATGATCGCGTCGAGCTCGCGCGCCACCCTCGCACCCGACAACGAGGTGTCCGCCACCAGCGCCAGGCATTCGCGCGTGAAGTCGTCCACCACGCAAAGGAGGCGGAACCGCCGACCACAACCCAGCGCGTCGGACACGAAGTCCAGAGACCAGCGTTGGTTCGCCCCCTGCCGCAGGCAAGCATCGTCAGCCCGGCTCGGCCGATACCGCGCCACCCGCCGGGCAATGCCGATCAGATCACACGCCCGACGCTCGCTCAGCCCGTGACACTCCCGGGCATGGGCGACCGCGCTCCGCTTTGCGCCGGGCATCACCATTTTTTTGTCGAGATGTCCTTGAGCACCGCGATGTCCAGCATCGCCTCCGCCAGGAGCTTCTTGAGCTTGGCGTTCTCGTCTTCCAGCGTCCGGAGCCGCTTGGCCTCAGTCACCTCAAGGCCGCCGAACTTGGCCTTCCATTTGTAGAAGGTCGCGCCGCTGATGCCGTGCCGGCGGCACACATCCGCCGTCGCCGCCCCAGCTTCCTGCTCTTTCAAAATCCCGATGATCTGCTCATCGCTGAATCTGCTGCGCTTCATTCGTCCGTCCCTCGTTGGATCGGACCCTACCGAAAAATGGCAACATCTCAGGGGAGCACGTCACCTAGAAAGCCCTTTTCTCGCTATCTAGGCCAGCCCCATAAATCTGTGCCCCAACATTAGGTGCCGATATTTTTGTCAGACAATCTGATTCATCCTAAGCTGAGAGTTTTCCATTTCCACTAAATGACAAATCAGCTATGTATACAGAGATGAGTGAAGAAATTTGTTGATTGCTGGACTCAACGCATTGCGATAGCAATTCTGCCTCCAACGGTACGGAGCATGCAACTTGATGAACCGATCCTCACCGATCAGCCTGCCTGATCTGGGCAGCGAAGTGCCGTATCCTGGCCCGCGTGACCTGGATGCTATCATCAAGATGTGGGGCGACATGAGTCGAGATGCGCGACGGATCGTCTACACCACGACGATGGCGATTGCAGCGCGTGAGGGCTTGATCGACCCCTCTCATAGCCTGCTACCAAAAGGCGGTAACTAGGCCCTTCCAGCAAGGCTTGCCCGCACCTGCCTGTATTCTTCACCGGGCTCTTCTGCACCTCCGCAACATCCCCAACAAACATCCGTAAACACCTTTGCTATCGGCACAATGTTCTCTCTGTGTTCCAATCCATGGTAGGCCTCCCAATGAACCGCGCCGTGTCTGCCGGAGGCATTGGGTTGTGAATCACGCTCCCATATCGATGTTATCCGCGGCAGCATAATACTGATCTTCGGCCTCGGCAGACGGGATGTTGCCGATGGGTTCGAGCAGGCGGCGGTGATTGAACCGCTCCGGGTTTGTCGGAGGCTCCAACTCCTGAGAGGCTGGAGCGATGACGAGCAAGACGACGAACAAGTTTTCGCCTGAGGTTCGCGAGCGGGCGGTGCGAATGGTGCTAGAGCATGAGGCAGAGCACCCGTCGCGCTGGGCGACGATCCTGTCGATTGCGGCCAAGATCGGTTGCACGGGCCAGACGCTGAACGAGTGGGTGAAACAGGCGGAGCGCGACACCGGCCGCCGGCCGGGCCCGACAACGGAGATGGCGGCGCGGCTCAAGGCCCTGGAGCGTGAGAACCGCGAGCTGCGGCAGGCGAACGAGATCCTGCGCAAGGCGTCGGCGTATTTCGCCCAGGCGGAGCTCGACCGCCGGTTCAAGCCATGATCGGCTTTATAGATGATCATCGCGACACATACGGGGTCGAGCCGATCTGCAAGATCCTGCCGATCGCCCCGTCGACTTATCGCGCGCAGGCGGCCCGGCGGCGTGATCCGGCGAGGCTTCCGGCCCGTACCAGGCGCGATGCCGCGCTGATGCCCGAGATCGAGCGCGTGTTCGAGGAGAACTTCCGCGTCTACGGCGTGCGCAAGGTCTGGCGGCAGTTGAAGCGCGAGGGCCATGACCTGGCGCGGTGCACCGTCGCGCGCCTGATGCGCAGCATGGGCCTGCAGGGGGTGATCCGCGGCAAGCCGGTCAGGACCACGATCAGCGACAAGGCCACCCCTTGCCCGTTGGACCACGTCAACCGGCAGTTCAAGGCGCCGCGCCCGAACGCGCTGTGGGTCTCCGACTTCACCTATGTCGCGACCTGGTCAGGGTTCGCCTACGTCGCCTTCATCATCGACGCCTATGCGCGGCGGATCGTCGGATGGCGCGTGTCGCGGACGGCGCATACGGGCTTCGTGCTGGATGCGCTGGAACAGGCCCTGCACGAGCGGCGCCCGCTTTATCGCGGCGGTCTCGTGCATCACAGCGACAGGGGCAGCCAGTACGTTTCCATCCACTACACCGAGCGCCTGGCGCAGGCGGGCATCGAGCCCTCCGTCGGCAGCGTCGGCGACAGCTACGACAACGCCTTGGCCGAGAGCATCAACGGTCTCTCCAAGGCAGAGGTCATTCACCGGAACGGCCCCTGGCGCTCGCTCGAGGCCGTGGAATTCGCCACCCTCGAATGGGTCGACTGGTTCAACCATCGGCGGCTGCTGGAGCCCATCGGCAACATCCCGCCCGCCGAGGCCGAAGCACTCTACTACGCGGCCCAGGAGAACCGGCTCCTGGCGGCGTTACTCATACCAATCAGCCTCCGGCAAACCCGGGGCGGTTCAGAGGCGTGCGCCTTGTTAATCATAGTTGCGGAACAGCTCCAGATAGCCCGCATGAAAAGGGGGAAGCCTCAGACTGCTCACTGGACGCACATCAGCTAACAAATTATTGATGCCAATCCGGATCAATTTCCTTGCCTGAATATGGAATGAACGAGCATTAATTTTCCAGAAGCGACGCTTTGATAGCGCTGCAACGTGGCTTCCGCCTTCGTCAATCCGAAAAACTCTACAGAGGTTGCATTTTGATCTTCACTTCTACGTGATAATCCGTAAACAATTTCAGTCAGATGGGCCCAATGAATGCACGATTCCAAAGGCTTCTGGTGACAAACGAACATCCCGTCGGAAATCGTGCCATTTATGCAACAGGCAATCACTCACATGTGAGTGATTATGCAACCGTAAGTTGCTTATTGCCGCCCGAGTCGCATGATCACGAGGCATCGACAGAAACGGGGTTGAGTAAGTGGTCCACCAGAATGATGGCTTCACGGAAGTCCAGCGCACCAAACAGTCAATCGTCGCCATGCTCCGCTATGCGGAAGAAGCTCTCACTGATCACGGACGGAGCTTTGAGGCAGCCGTCTTACGCCATGTTTGGGAAGGGCTGTGCTCCTCTCCCGATGGGCAGCAACAGTTCCACCAGAGCGAGAACAACATGCCGCTCTCCTCAACCCAAGGATAGTTGCGGGATTGCACGATTCCAGCCAGCTAGGTGCCCGCTTCACACTGGGGGTTGCAGCCCCCACTACTGGCCGTCGCAACCTATCGTCGGGCAACGGCTTAGAGATGCGGGAAACAAGACGCTAGAGGGCATGGAGTCCGCATCTTGAAGAACACGCCATTCGGCTTCGACATCAACCGCCCCGGCGCTGACGTGCCTAACCCAGGTCCTAAGGACTGGGAGAGGCTCATGGAGCTCTGGCATCAACTCGGAAGCCAAGGGCGGAAGGTCGTATATGTGACGGCGTTCTCAATCGCGGTGAAGCAAGGTGTGATCGAGCATGACGAGCCCATACTCCCGACAGGTGAATGAGAGCGTGATCTGCTGATGCGCTTGTCGTCACCTGATAAAATGGATGGATGAGCAGATCTAAGTTTGTGGGAACACGCATCGAGGAAACCACACTCGACGCGCTCGAAAAGGCAGCCAGGCAGACCGGATGCAACAAAGCCCAGTTGATGAACATCATCCTGGTGCGCTGGCAGACAGCCCGCGGCTACCTCGCCGAGGAAGGGCAAGAGGTGCTCCCGTGAAGGTCTATCGCGATATCGCTGGCGAGCAACGGCTTGTAGGCCGGGCGGACATTCCCGAAAGCGTCGGCGCAGTGTTCGAGGTGCCGCTATTCGGAGCTTCGTCCACAATTGCGGAGCGCTTCATCGTAGGGGCGGTCACATCATTCCTGGCTGGCCGAGACACACCCGTCGTGGAGCGGGCCATCATCGCCAGCGAAGGCCAGATGGTGGAGCTACTGCCGGGGTGGCAACCGCTGATGTAGTGGTGATGCGTGCTGAAACGACTTAACAATCGCGAGACAGCAGTATGAAACGCGTGCTCTTTGGGTTGCGTACAGAATGGCAAGATCGACTTTTCCAGGGCGCCTCCGATGCGGGTTGGACCGGGAGCATGGCACTTCTATCGGAAGCCAACCTGTGACGTGCCTCTGACGTGCCTCCCATTTCTCATCCAGCGATAACGAGAGTCCTGGGTTGATTTGAAGTGCTCCCCAAAACTAGGCCAGCGTGAGCTGGAAAATTCCGGGGTTAAGGCTCATCCCAGCGATGCCGCAGGGAGGCCGTTCATCAGCGATATCGGCGCCTTGTTGCCGAGTGCGCTGTGCGGGCGAACTTCGTTGTAGTCCCTGCGCCAAGCCTCCAGTTTCGCCCGCGCGTCGTCAAGGCTCATGAACCAGTGCG
>NZ_SACL01000001.1 GCF_004005855.1 Rhodovarius crocodyli | reverse complement strand
CATCAGACAAACCAACACCAACAGCCGCAAAGCCGCCAGCGCCAGCCTCTCATCCAGCCCATCCAAGAACATCAGCGCTATCAAAAACGCAGACTTCTCAAAACAGATACAGTTTTAAATCAACAACCGACCGACCTGACCCAGCGACCCTTGTCGCCGAACCAGGCACCCTCTCAGGAGAGGCCGGGGTCCCGTCCGAAGCGCTCGTTGAAGGCGTCTCGTTCGGTGAAGCGGCTTTTACGGGTGTGACGCGGAACTGTAAAGCCCGAATGCATGCAGAAAACGCATGCCTTCTGTCTGTCATACCCGCTCTTGACGCGGAACCGCCGATTCACGGCACCGCAGCAAAACCAAAGGAATGGCGGAAATCCGCCATTCCTTGCCCTGATCAGGCCGCCGCCTGGACCTGAGAGTTTTTCACCGAAAGGCTCAAACCCTCCGCATCGGCGTCCACCATCACGGTTTCGCCGTCCTTCACGCCGCCTTCCAGCAGCATTTCGGCCAGCTTGTCCTGCAGGCTGCGCTGGATCACCCGCTTCAGGGGCCTGGCACCATAGACGGGGTCATAGCCGGCCTCCGCCAACCATTCCCGCGCCGCCGGCTCCAGCTCCAGCGTGATCTGCTTGTCGGCCAGCAGGCCGCGCAGCCGCTGCAGCTGGATATCGACGATGCTGGCCATGCTCTCCCGCTGCAGGCGGCCGAACAGCACCACCTCATCAAGCCGGTTCAGGAACTCGGGCCGGAAGCGGTCGCGCACCGCGCGCATCACGGCGGGGCGTGCCTCCTCCACATCATGGCCGTCGGGCAGTTCCGC
Source organism: Rhodovarius crocodyli (assembly GCF_004005855.1). Lineage (GTDB taxonomy): Bacteria > Pseudomonadota > Alphaproteobacteria > Acetobacterales > Acetobacteraceae > Rhodovarius > Rhodovarius crocodyli. Next base: position 1,240,765 of record NZ_SACL01000001.1, on the reverse strand, counting down.
CAGCGCCTGCGCGCCCAGATTGCTCGTCAGCACGATGATGGCGTTGCGGAAGTCCACCGTGCGGCCCTGGCCATCCGTCAGGCGGCCATCGTCCAGCACCTGGAGCAGCACGTTGAAGACATCCTCATGCGCCTTCTCCACCTCGTCGAACAAAACGACCTGGTAGGGGCGGCGCCGGACGGCCTCGGTCAGCGTGCCGCCTTCCTCATAGCCGACATAGCCCGGGGGGGCGCCGATCAGCCGGCTGACGGCGTGCTTCTCCATGAACTCGCTCATGTCGATGCGCGTCATCGCCCGCTCGTCGTCGAACAGGAATTCGGCGACGGCCTTCACCAGCTCGGTCTTGCCCACGCCGGTCGGGCCCAGGAACAGGAAGCTGCCGATCGGCCGGTTCGGGTCCTGCAACCCGGCCCGCGCCCGCCGCACCGCCTTGGAGACCGCCTCCAGCGCCTCCTCCTGGCCGACCACGCGCTGGCGCAGCTTGGCCTCCATGGCCATCAGCTTGGCGCGCTCGCCTTCCAGCATCTTCTCGACCGGAATGCCGGTCCAGCGGCTGACCACGGCCGCGATGCTCTCCTCCGTCACGGCCTGGTTCACCAGCTTGGCGTCGGCGTTCGCGGCCTCGGCCAGCTGCTTCTCCAGCCCGGGGATGGTCGCGTAGCGCAGCTCGGCCGCCTTGTTCAGGTCGCCGCGGCGCTCCGCCAGCTCCTGCTCGGTGCGGGCCTGGTCCAGCTTCGCCTTCACGTCCTGGGCGGCGGCGACCTTGGATTTCTCCTCGTTCCAGGCCGAGGCCATGGTCGCGGCGCGCTCCTCCAGCTCAGACAGCTCGCGCTCCAGCTTGCCCAGCCGGTCGCGAGAGGCCGCGTCATCCTCCTTCTTCAGCGCCTCGCGCTCGATCTTCAGCTGCAGCACGCGGCGGTCCAGCTCGTCCAGATCCTCGGGCTTGCTGTCCACCTGCATGCGCAGGCGCGAACCCGCCTCGTCCATCAGGTCGATGGCCTTGTCCGGCAGGAAGCGGTCGGTGATGTAGCGGTTCGACAGGGTGGCGGCCGCGACCAGCGCAGAGTCCGCGATGCGGACGCCGTGGTGCAGCTCATACTTCTCCTTGATGCCACGCAGGATGCTGATGGTGTCCTGCACGCTCGGCTCGCCCACGAACACCGGCTGGAAGCGGCGGGCCAGGGCCGCGTCCTTCTCCACATACTTGCGGTATTCATCCAGCGTGGTGGCGCCGATGCAGTGCAGCTCGCCACGCGCCAGCGCCGGCTTGATCAGGTTGGACGCGTCCATCGCGCCATCCGTCTTGCCCGCGCCGACCAGCGTGTGCATCTCGTCGATGAACAGGATGATGTCGCCGGCGGCCTGCTCGACCTCCTTCAACACGCCCTTCAGGCGCTCCTCGAACTCACCGCGATACTTGGCACCGGCCACCAGCGCGCCGAGGTCGAGCGCCATGACGCGCTTGTTCTTCAGCGCCTCCGGCACGTCGCCCTTGATGACGCGCAGCGCCAGCCCCTCGACGATGGCGGTCTTGCCCACGCCGGGCTCGCCGATCAGCACCGGGTTGTTCTTGGTGCGGCGGGCCAGCACCTGGATGGCGCGGCGGATTTCCTCGTCGCGGCCGATCACGGGGTCCAGCTTGCCGTCGCGCGCGGCCTGGGTGATGTCGCGGGCGAATTTCTTCAGCGCGTCGAAGCTCTCCTCGGCGCCGGCGCTGTCCACGCGGCGGCCCTTGCGGGTCTCGGCGATCGCGGCCTCCAGGCCCTGCGGCGTCACGCCGCCCGCGCGCAGCGCGCGCCCGGCGGGGGTGTCGCTCAGGGCGAGGCCCAGCAGCAGCCGGTCCTGCGCCACATAGGCGTCACCCGCCTTGGTCGCGGCCTGCTGCGCGGCATCCAGCACGCGCACCAGCTCCTGGCTGATCTGTGCCTCTCCGGCGCCGCCGCCCTGCACGGCCGGCAGCTTCTTCAGCTCGGCCTCCACGCCCGCCTGGACGGCGGCGGGGTCGGCCTTGGCCTGGCGCAGCAGCCCGGCGGCCGCGCCCTGCGGGTCGTCCAGCAGGGCCTTCAGCAGGTGCTCGGGCGTGATGCGCTGATGGTATTCGCGGATGGCGATGGTCTGCGCGGCCTGAAGAAACCCGCGCGAGCGTTCGGTGAACTTCTCAATATCCATGGTCTGGTCCCTCACTCGGCAACCCGGCGAGCCAGCCCCTGACGGCGACTGGCAGGCCGCTCGAATGCCTATATGGTGGGCACTCTACCCAGGGACGTTCAAGGGGACCTTGATGCAGGTCGAACACATCTATCGTTTTCCCGTGAAGGGGCTGTCGCCCGAGGCGCTGGAGATGGCGGAGCTGCTGGTCGGCCAGACCATTCCGCATGACCGCCGCTTCGCGCTGGCACAGGGCGACGCGCCCTTCGACCCGGCGGCGCCGCGTTTTCTGCCCAAGCAGAACTTCGCCTGCATGATGGCCAACCCGAAGGTGGTGCTGGTGCGCTCCGCCTTCGACCCCGTGGCGAACCAGCTGTTCCTGGCCGGCCCGGACATGGAGCCCATGGCCGCCGACCCGACCACGGAGGAAGGCCGCGCGGCGCTGGGCGCCTGGCTGACGCGCTTCCTGGGCGATGAGGCGCGCGGCACGCCGCGCTTCCTGGACGTGCCGGGCCATGCCTTCACCGACCAGGTGAAGAAATGCGTCTCCCTCATCAACATCGCCAGCCTGCGCGACTTCGAGGAGAAGATCGGCCGCAGGCTGGACCTGCTGCGCTTCCGCGGGAATGTCTATTTCTCGGGCCTGCCGGCCTGGGCGGAGATGGAGTGGGTGGGCAAGACCCTGCAGCTGGGCAGCGCCAAGGTGAAGATCTTCAAGACCACCATCCGCTGCCCCGCCACCAAGGTGGATCTGGAAACCGGCGTGCGGGACTGCGAGGTGCCCGACCTGCTGTTCCAGCACTATGGCCACCGGGACCTGGGCGTGCATGCCGAGGTGCTGGAGGACGGGAAGGTGTTTTTGGGGGATGGGCTGGAAGTGCTGGATTAATCTTCTTTTTCTGTAGAAAAAGAAGCAAAAAGACTTTTGGCAGTTAAGTGCTGCACCATTCTGCCAAAAGTTCTTCGGTTCTTTTTTCCAAAAAAGAACGTTTACTCTGCCGCTTGAAGCTTTCTGCCGTCCCGCGCATCCACATGCGCGCGGCAGGCCTCGGCGAATACCTCGAAGATCGAGCGGCTGAGCGCGTCGCGGTCCCAGTCATATTCCGGGTGCCACTGCACGCCCATGGCGAAGGCCTTGGCACCCTCGACCCGCACGGCTTCCACCGTGCCGTCCGGTGCCCAGGCCTCGGCCACCAGGCTGGGGGCCAGCTTCTGCACACCCTGGTTGTGCAGGGAGTTCACGGGAATGCTCTCGGCATTGGAAAGCCGGGCCAGCAGCGTGTTGGGCTTCAGCCGCACGCCATGGGCCTTGCCGGTGCGCACCAGCGGGATGTGCTGGTCGGACGGCGTGGAATGGTCCATCCGGCCGTCCAGGTCCTGGATGCGCTGGTCCAGGCTGCCGCCGAGCGCCACGTTCAGCTCCTGCATGCCGCGGCAGATCGCCAGCAGGGGAATGCCCTTGGCGATGGCGGCGCGGATCAGCGGCAGGGTGGTGGCGTCGCGCTGGTGGTCCTCGGGCGTGCCCTCCAGATGGGGCGGGCCGCCGTAATATTCGGGCCACACATTGCTGCGGCTGCCGGTCATGATCAGCCCGTCCAGCCGGGCCAGCACGTCATCCACGCAATCGGGGCCGGCGCAGGGGATCAGCGCGGGAATCCCGCCGACCGGGCCCATCACGACCTTCACGTAGGAGTCAGAGGCGGCATGGTTCGGCGTATTGAAGGTGCCGAATGCCTTAACGCAGCAGGAAATGCCGATCATCGGCCGCATGGTGTCTGTCCGGTCAGCAACATGTCAGATGCGTGAAGTGTCGGTCCGGGCGGTGGCACAATCAAGGCAATGTTTTGCCGGGCCCGCCACGCGCGGGGTGCAGGGCTGCGCGCTCTGGACAGTTTGGCCGCAGGCCGCCACAGAACAAGGCAGCATTCCCGGAGGAACCGATGCCCCAGCCCGCCCACCCCGCCGCCATCAACGGCCTGACGCTCGCCCAGGCCGAGGTCATCGCCGCCGCCGCCCTGGCCAAGGGGCATGAGATGAAGTTCCTGCCGCTGACCGTGGTGGTGCTGGACGCCGGCGGCCAGGTGAAGGTGATCAAGCGCGAGGACGGCTGCTCCATCCTTCGCCCCGAGGTCGCCATGGGCAAGGCCTTCGGCGCGATGGCCATGGGTTTCGGCACGCGTGAGCTGGCGCGCCGCGCCCAGGCCGTGCCCGGCTTCACCAACGCCCTGTCGGACCTGACGGGCGGCCGCGCGGTGCCGGTGCAGGGCGGCGTGCTGATCCGCGACGCCAACAACGTGCTGCTGGGTGCCGTCGGCATCTCGGGCGACACCTCTCCGAACGACGAGATCTGCTGCACGGCCGGCATCGAGGCCGCCGGGCTGCAGGCCGATAACGGCGACCCGGCCTAAGCCGCTTCCACCGCGCCCAGTTCCCCGGCCGGCAGCGGCCAGGACATGGGCGCGCCCTCGATCACCGCGGGCGGGCGGGCGCGGCGCGCCGGCCCCCAGGCGGTGTGTTCGATCCCCGGTGCCAGGTCGGCCTCGGCCAGCCCCGGCATCGGCGCCGTTTCGGGCGTAGCGGGATGGTCCATCAGCCATTGCGCGGTGCGCGCCAGCGACAGGCGGGTGATGCTGCCCATGCCAGTCCGCTGCCGGGCGATCAGCCCGCGCACCACCGCCGCCGCCACCAGATAGCCCGTCGCGTGGTCCAGCGCCTGCACCGGCAGGGGCGTGGGCTTGTCAGCGGCTTTCCAGCGCATGCCGGCGGCGGCGATGCCGCAGCTCATCTGCACCAGGCTGTCGAAGCCGCGCCGCCCGCGCCAGGGGCCCGTATGGCCATAGGCGCTGTGGGAGACATCGATCAGACCGGGGCGCAGCGCCTGACGCTCGGCCTCGCCATAGCCCAGCCCCTCCAGCGCGCCGGGGCGGTAGCCATGCACCAGAACATCGGCGCGGGAGAGCAGCGCCTCGAAGCGGGCGCGGTGCGCAGGGTCACGCAGGTCCAGCCGGGCGCAGCGCTTGCCCAGCGTCACCTCGGGCACCACGCCTGGCTCATCCCAGCCGGGCGGGTCGATGCGCAGCACATCGGCGCCATATCCCGCGAGGAAGCGCGTCCCGACCGGGCCGGCCAGCACCCGCGTCAGGTCCAGCACGCGCAGCCCGGCCAGGGGCCGGCCGGGGGTCGGCTGCCAGGTGGTCTGGGCGAGTGTGCCGGGGCGGATGGCGAAGATCGGCTCGGCGCGGACCGCCCTGCCCTGCGCGTGGTCGCGCCAGGCCTCGGGGCTGTGCATGACGGCGGCGCAGCCGCCCGCCGCCACCACCGCCTGTTCCAGCGCCCCGGCTGACCAGCCGGCCACGGCGGCCGTCACGGCATCCCGCGTGTCGGCGCAGCCCAGCACCGCGACGGCGGCGGCGCGGTGATGGGGCGCGTTGGTGTGCAGCCTGATCCAGCCGTCGGCGGCCTTGTAGTCGCCCGCCACGGCATCCCAGGCGGAGGGCAAGGTCCAGCCCTCGGGCACCAGGGTCCAGTTGAACCATAGGGAGGCCAGGCGGGAATCCAGCGTCACGCGCGGCCCGCCCGCCAGTTCCGACACCGCGAGGCACGCCGCGCCGATCGAGGCCAGCGCCATGGGCGTGACGGCGAAGCAGGAAGGCCATCGGGCATCGCCCGTGACGGAGAGGCGGGACAGCGCATCCCCCGGCAGGTCCAGGGCGCGCCAGGCTTTGTCGAGAAGGTCATGCATCATGGCGCGCAGCAGGCGCCCTGGATGCCGTGATGATCAATCTTGATCAATTCAATCAATATCGGAAAATTGCGGGCATGACCGAATGGATCGACCGCGAGACCGTGCTGCAGCGCCTCGGCGTCAAGCCGCAGACGCTCTATGCCTATGTCAGCCGCGGGCGGATCGACATGCGCCCCGACCCGCAGGACCACCGCCGCAGCCTGTACCGGGCCGAGGATGTGGCGGGGCTGGCGAGCCGCCGCGCGCGGGCGCGCCGCCCGGCCGCCATCGCCGAAAGCCTGATGGCTTGGGGCGAGCCCAGCGTGCCCACCGCCATCTCCACCGTGCATCACGGCGCGCTGTATTACCGGGGGCGGAACCTGGCCGCGCTGGACATGACGGCGGAGGCGGTGGCCGCCCTGCTGTGGCAGGCGCCCCGCCCCGTTGCCTTCGCCGAGGGCACGCCCGGCGACCCGTTCCAGACCCTGGCCGGCATGGTGGCGCACAGCCAGCCCATGCTGGGCCGTGGCCCGGAACGGCTATGCGAGGACGCGGCCCAGGTGGTGGGCCGGCTGGCGCCGGGCGACGGGCCGCTGCACCTGCGGCTGGCGCGCGGCTGGGGCGCCGGGGCCGCCGCCGACCGCATCCGCCAGGCGCTGGTGGCCATGGCGGACCATGACCTCAATGCCTCGACCTTCGCGACGCGGGTGGCGGCCTCCACCGGGGGGGGGCTTGCGGCCAGCCTGCTGGCGGGGCTGTGCACCCTGTCGGGGCCGCGCCATGGCGGGGCCTGCCCGGCGCTGATGGCGCTGCTGGGCGACGCGGCGCGCGACGGCGCGGGGGCGGCCGTGCGCGCCTGGCTGAACCGCGACGCCCTGTTGCCGGGCTTCGGCCATCCGCTGTATCCGCATGGCGACCAGCGCGCCGCGATCATGCTGGAGGGGCTGGAGCCCGACCCGGCCATGGCCGCCCTGCGCGACCAGGTGGCCGCCGATACCGGGCAACTGCCCAATTGCGACTTCGCGCTGGTGGCGATCGCGCGGGCCTGCGGCCTGCCGCCCGAGGCGCCCTTCACCCTGTTCATGCTGGGCCGCAGCCTGGGCTGGTGCGCCCATGCCATGGAGCAGGTGCTGATGGGCGGGCTGATCCGCCCGCGCGGGCGCTATGTGGGGCCCGCGCTGGACTGACCGGGCGCTCAGCGCCGGGCGCGGCGGCCCTGCTTCCGCTTGGCCGCAGGCTTGGCCCGCACAGGCTTCGACGTGACGGGCTTGGCGCGGGCGGCCTTGCCCCGGCCCGGCTTCACCCGCACGGGCTTGGCCTTCGCGGCGCCGGACTGCTTCCTGGGGGCGGCGGGCAGGGGCTCCGGCGCGGGGATGCCCTCCGTCCCGACATAGCGCTGGATGGTGGCGCCGGCCGCGACATGCGGATAGGCCTCCGCGCCCTTGGCCCAGGTGCGGGCGAAGGCCGCGACCTCCGCATGGTCCTGCTTGCGGATGGTCTGGACCAGGAAATGCGTCGCCTGGGCGGGGCGCAGCCGAAGTTCGTTCAGCAGATGCATGTGCCATTCGCGGGCACGCATCGGGCACCAGTCCACCAGCGATTCCTGCAAGGCCAGGCGCACCTCGGCCGGCAGCGACTCATAGGCGCGATAAGCGTCGCCCTTCAGCGTGCTGCGGGGCCTGGTTGCCATGCTGTTGTCCATGGCGGGGGCTTCTAGCGAAGGAGCAGCCGGGGACGCTAGGCGGCCTTTATGCGCAGCACCATCCCGTCTGCGGTGTGGCTGACGTCCCAGCCCTCCGCCTGCGCCAGCGCCGCCAGCGCCGGATGGCCGGGACGGCATTCCAGCTCGGGGCCGGCGCGCAGGGCCAGGCTCTGCCCGCCCTTGGCCCATTCCAGCAGCGCCAGTTCCAGCCCCGGGCGCGGCAGCGGCACATGCGGCAGCTTCTCCAGCTCCATCGGCACGGCGCGCCCGGCCATCACTTCCAGCAGGGGCGCGAGGTCGGCGAGGAGCTTGTCCGGGCGGATCTCCTCATGGCCGGGCTGGGCCGCCAGCCGGGTGAAGGGCGGGATGGCGGTTTCCAGCTTGCGCGCGGCCTCCGCGGCGCGGGACAGCTGGCGGGCCTCGGGCGATCCCTCCGGCAGCTTGCGGGCCAGCATGTCCAGGTTGGCGCCCAGCACCATCAGCCAGTTGTTCACCGCGTGGCGCAGCGCCGCCGCGACATCAGGCAGGCTCATCGCGTGGCTTCCACGATCTCGCGGAACAGGCGGGCCGGCAGGGTGCCGCCCATCACTTCCTCCATGGGCTCCCCATGGTCGTTGCCCAGCCAGATGCCGATGATCACCGTGTTCTCCCCGCTGCCCAGGAAGCCGATGAACCAGGCATCCTTGAAATCCTGCGTCGTGCCGGTCTTGCCGCCGATGACCAGGCCCGGGAAATTCGCCGCCCGCCCGCTGCCGCGCGCCACCACCGCCTGCAGCATGCGGCGCATGCCGGCTGCGCTCTCGCCGCCCACCACCTGTTCCGGCGCCGGAGGGGCATAGGGCTGGGTGCGCCCGTCCGAGACCACCTGCCGGATGCCGTGCGGCACCACGCGGCGCCCACCATTCACCATGGGCGCATAGGCGCCGGCCAGTTCCAGCAGCGTCAATTCGCCGGTGCCCAGCGCCAGGGAGCCATTGGCCGGCCAGCGCGCCTGGATGCCGAGCCGGGTGGCCATGGCCCGCGCGCCCTGCGGGCCGCCCGCCAGGTCCATCACCCGCACGGCGGCGGTGTTGACCGAGGCCGCGAGCGCATCCTCCAGCGTGATCTCTCCCCGACTGCGATAGCGCCCGTTGCCCGGCGACCAGCCGCCCCGCCGCAACGGCGCATCGGACACCGTGCTGCCCGGCGATGCCCCGCGCTCCAGCGCCGCCAGGTAATAGACCGGCTTGAAGGAGGAACCCGGCTGCCGCCGCGCATCCGTGACGCGGTTGAAGGGAGAGCGCCGGTAGTCCCGCCCGCCCACCATGGCGCGCACCGCGCCGCTGTTGGCGTCCAGCACCACCACGGCACCCTGGGCGACATTGGCGCGGTCGCCCTCGCGCTCGATCAGGGCGCGCAGGCGGGTCTCGGCGGCGGATTGCCAGCGGGGGTCCAGCGTGGCGCGCACCATCACATCCGTCAGCTGCGGCATGCGGGTGGCCACGGTCTCCATCACCCAATCCGCGAACCAGCCGCCGCCGCTGCCGGGGCGGGTGGGCAGGCGCATCTCCGCGATGGCCTGGGTGCGCTGGGCGTCGGTGATGGCGCCCGTCTCGACCATGGCGCGCAGCACCTCTGTCGCGCGCTGCATCGCGGCCTCGGGGTTGGTGCGGGGGTTGGTGCGGCTGGGCGCCTGGGGCAGCCCGGCCAGCATCGCGGCCTGCCAGATGGTCACCCGCCGGGCAGAGACACCGAAGAACAGCCGCGCGGCCGCATCCATCCCATAGGCGCCGCCGCCCAGATAGACGCGGTTCAGATAGATCTCGAGCAGCTGGTCCTTGCTGAAGCGGTGCTCCAGCCACAGGGCCAGCAGGGCTTCCTGCACCTTGCGGCGGGTACTGCGCTCGGCCGAGAGGAACAGGTTCTTCGCCAGCTGCTGCGTCAGGGTGCTGCCGCCCTGCACCACGTCGCCGGCGGTCAGGTTGGCATAGACCGCGCGCGCGACGCCGAAGGGGTCGAGGCCCACATGCTCACGGAAGCGCCGGTCCTCGATGGACAGCAGCGCCGCCGGCAGGAAGGCCGGCATGTCGCGCAGGCGCAATACCTCACCGAACATGTCGCCCTGGGTAGCGAGCAGGGAGCCGTCATTGGCCAGGATGGCGGCGGCCGGGCGGCGGGAATGGTTCAGCGCCTGGTCCGGGCGCGGCATGTCGTGGGTAAACCACAGCAGCACGGCGGCGAAGAAGGCGGCCCCCCAGATCAGGCCCATGACGGACATGCGCAGCCACCACATGCCCGAGAAGGGCTTGTGCGAAGGGCGCGCGGTCCGCGCGGGGGGAACGACGGCGGCCTTGGGGGAAGGGCGCGCCGCTGCGGCCGCACGCCCGGCGGTACGGGCCGGGGCGCGAGGCATGAAACCTGCGTAGCATGGCCCAGGGAGGTTGCGCGAGGGGGCTTGCTACCCCGCCGGGTTCAGCCCGGCACGGCGCATCAAGCCGCGCTTGTACTCCAGGTCGGCCGCGATCATCTCCCGCGACGCCGCCGGCGTGGCCGTGTGCACGGTATAGCCGTTGGGCGTCAGGAATCGCGCGATCAGCGCGGGGTCCGCCATGGCGGCGGCCACCTGGGCATGGATGCGGTTCAGCAGCTCGGGCGGCGTGGCACCCGGGGCGAAGATGCCGAACCAGGTGCGCGGGTCCACGTCGCCATGGCCCGATTCAGCCAGCGTCGGCACATCGGGCAGCTGCGGCAGGCGCTGCGCCCGCCCCACGGCCAGCGCCCGCAGCGTGCCGGCGGCCAGATGCTCACCGGCGGAGGCGATGCCGCACAGGGTCATGTCCACCTCGCCGGCCACCGTGGCCAGCACGGCCGGCGTCAGGCCGCGATACGGGATCTCGGTGAACTCCGTGCCTGTCTGGGCGCCCAGCGCGCCGAACAGCAGATGCGGCTGGCTGCCCTGGCCGTAGCTGCCGTAATTCAGGCGCTGCCCGCGCGCCGCCGCCAGCAGGGCCGGGATGTCCCGCGCGCCCAGGCGCGGGTTGGCCACCACCATCTGATGCGTCTCGATCAGGAAGGACACCGGCGCCAGGTCGCGCATCGGGTCATGCGGCAGGCCCGGGATCATCAGCGGGTTGGAGGTGATGGAGTTGTCGGCCGTCATCAGCAGCGTGTGGCCGTCGGGTGCGGCCTTTGCCACCGCATCGGTGCCCGGCACGGTGGAGCCGCCCGGGCGATTGTCCACCACCACCGCCTGGTGGGTGGCGGCGGAGACGCGCTCCGCGATCGCGCGGGCCAGGGCATCGAGGCCACCACCCGGCGGGTATGGCACGATCAGGCGGACAGGACGCGCCGGCCATGCTTGCGCCATCGCCGGATGGGCGAGGGTGATGGCAGGCAGGACCCGTCGCAGAACCTTCATGAACCCAGGTTCATATGCCTTTGCAGCAGATTCAAGGCAAAACCGGGGTTTTCTAATTCCGGAAGGTGACCAAGCCCCTCCGGAAGCTCCAGCACCGCCCCCGTAATGGCATCCGCGATGGCCATCGCGACCTCGGGCGGGTTCACCGCATCGGCGGTGCCGGTCACGACCAGGGTGGGCGCCACGATCAGCGGCGCGAAGTCGAACACCACGTCCACGCTGTCGGTGCAGCGGGCCGCCTGCATCAGCCCGCGGGCGTCGGTGGCGGCCACCATGCGGCGCACCTCGGCCAGAACCTCGGGGCTGGCATCGGGCGCCACCAGCTTCGCGGAACGGGTGCGGGCCAGGGCAACGCCGCCGTCGCGGATGCTGTCCTCACGCATCGCCAGCATGGCGGCACGCGCCTCGGCACCCTTCCAACGCTGCCCGCGAGAGGCACCGAACAGGGTCAGCGTGGCCACCCGCGCCGGGTGCCGAGACGCGAAGCACGCCCCGAGCATGGAACCGAAGGAGGAACCGACCAGATGCACCGGCTCCGTCACGCCCAGCACGTCCAGCATGTCGAGCGCGGCGTCGGCATAGTCCTCGGCGCGCGGCGCATCGGAGAGGAAGGGGTCGGAGAGGAAATAGCCCGGCGCGTTCCAGGCGAACACGCGCGCGTGGGGCGCCAGCCCCGCCATGATGTGGCGCCAGCCCATGGAATTGGCGCCGATGCCGTGCATCAGCAGCACGGGCGGGCCGGCATCGCCCGCGGACTGGAAGGAGAGCCTCGGGCCGGACAGCGCCAGGTCAGCCGCATCCAGCTCAAGGAAATCCAGCATCATTCTCGTTCCTTCCTGCCCCTGATCATGCGGCCGCGCGACAGTTCGGCCACCACGCCATGCAACGTGCGAAGCTCCTGCTCGGTTACTTCGCCGCGTTCGAACCAGTGGCGCAGGTTGCGCACCATGCCGGGGCGCTTGGCCTCGTTGCGCAGGAAGGCGCAGGCATCCAGCTCATCCAGCAGGTGGCCCATGAAGTTGTCCAGCTCGCCCTTGGTGGCGACATGGGTGCCGTGGGTCTGCAGGGCGCGGGGCGGAGAGGGCTCCTCCACCATCCACCACTCATAGGCCAGGATCATCACCGCCTGGGCCAGGTTCAGCGAGTTGTGGGCGGGGTTCAGCGGGTACTTCACCAGCGTGTCGGCGCGGGCGATGTCCTCGGCGGTGAGGCCGTTGCGCTCCGGGCCGAACAGCACGGCCACGCGCTGGCCGGCGGCATTGGCGGTGCGCAGGTCCTCGGCCGCGGCGCGGGCGTTGCGGGTGTTGATGACGATGTGGCGCGGGCGCGGGCAGGTGGCAAACACCCGGTGGCAGTCCGCCACCGCGTCGTCCACGCTGTCATGCACCGTCGCCTGTTCCAGGATGCGGTGCGCGCCGGAGGATGTGATGATCGCCCGCTCATTCGGCCAGCCGTCGCGGGGCTTCACCAGGCGCAGGTGGAACAGCCCGCCATTGGCCATCGCACGGGCCACCATGCCGATATTGTCGGCCATCTGGGGCTCGACCAGCACGATGATCGGGCTCTCGCCGGGAATGGGGTGAAGGTCTGCGCCTTCGTCGCGTTTGCTCATGGTGAGGGGTGTTTATCGGGGGGAGGCGCGGGTTGAGGGGGGGGGGGGGGGGGGGGGGCCCCGGGACCCCGCCAGGACCGTGCTCGGTCCTGGACCTAGCGGAATTGGTACCGACATTGATAGGTAAGGCACAATTATATTATTATAATCAATACGTTAAAAGAAAGTGGTGCCAACTCCCCGGGGTCCAGGGCCGCTACGGTCCTGGCGGGGATCCAAGGGGCAGAGCCCCTTGGTGGGGTTCTGGGGCGAAGCCCCAGCCTTACCCCAACGTCGCCAGCGCCCTCGCCGCCACCGTCACCGCCGACAGGTCGGGCACCCTGCCCGCCTGTTCCACCAGCTTCGCCACCGCCTCTGCCTGCGCGGGCAGCGCGCCGCCGCTCAGTTCCCCGGCCGCGAGCCGGGCCTGGGCAGCGTCGATATCCGCCAGCAGCGCCGCGCGGGCGCGGTTGCCGAACTGGCCGGAGACGGGGGCCGCCTCGGCCGCCGCGCGCAGGGCGGCCAGGTGGTATTGCCCGGCCACCTTGTCCCAGGCGGTGGCCGCGGCCTCCGGGGCGGCGCCCGCTTCGCGCGCCAGGCGCAGGATGGCGGGTGCGGCGCCCAGGGGCTGGCTGCCCAACGCGGGCAGGCCGGGTTTCAGCGCGGCCAGCACGTCGGACAGCGGCCCGCCCTCGGCCAGCATGTGGCGCGTGGCCTGGGCGTGCAGGGCGCGCAGCTGGGCCAGCGGGTCCAGCTTGGCGGGGCCATGCACGGCGTCGGCGGCGTCATAGGCGGCTTCGAGGCCCAGCAGCGTGTCGGCCAGCCAGGCGGCGCGGACCACGGTGGCGGGGCTGGCCTCGGCGGTCAGGCGGCCGATGCCGGCGCAGCCGATGCGGTTGGCCACGCCGTTGGACAGCGCGGTGGCGATCAGGTCGCGGCGCAGGCGGTGGCGCGCGATCTGCTCGGCGAAGCGTTCCTGCAGGGGCTTCGGGAAATAGGCCACAAGCAGGGGCAGCAGGGCGGGGTCGTCCGGGAGTTCGGATTCCAGGATGGCCTCGTTCAGCCACAGCTTGGCGAAGGGCAGCAGGGCCGCCACCTCGGGGCGGGTCAGCCCCTCGCCGGCGGCGGCGCGGCGGGCGATCGCGGCGTCGTCCGGCAGGCCGGCCAGGGCGCGGTCCAGCAGGCCGTCCTCCTCCAGCCTGGCCATCAGCGCGGCCTGGGCCGGCAGGGCGGATGCGCCCTGGGCGACTTCCAGCGAGACGGCCAGCGATTGCAGGCCGTTGTCGCGCAGCACCAGCTGCGCCACCTCGTCCGTCATTTCCTTCAGCAGATCGTCGCGCTGGCGGCGGGTGAGCGCCCCGCTGGCCTCGGCATCCGCCAGCAGGATCTTGATGTTCACCTCATGGTCGGAGGTCGAGACGCCGGCCGAATTGTCGAGCGCATCGGTGTTGATGCGGATGCCCTGGCGCGCGGTCTCGATGCGGCCGGCCTGGGTCACGCCCAGGTTCGCGCCCTCACCCACCACGCGGGCGCGCAGGTCACGGCCGTCGATGCGGATGGCGTCATTGGCGCGGTCCCCGGCGTCGGCCTGGGTTTCGGCGGCGGCTTTGATGTAGGTGCCGATGCCGCCGAAATAGAGCAGGTCGACGTTCAGCTTCAGGATGGCGCGCATCACCGTCACCGGCTCCACCTTCTCGGGCAGGCCCAGCAGGGACTGCGCCTCGGGCGACAGCGTGATGTGCTTGGCGGTGCGCGGGAACACCCCGCCGCCCGGGCTGATCAGCTTCGTGTCGTAATCGGCCCAGGAGGAACGCGGCAGCGCGAACAGGCGCTCGCGTTCGGCGAAGCTGGCCTCCAGCTCCGGGTTGGGGTCGATGAAGATGTGGCGGTGGTCGAAGGCCGCCACCAGCCTGGTCTTGCGCGAAATCAGCAGCCCGTTGCCGAACACGTCGCCCGACATGTCGCCCACGCCGGCGACGGTGAAGGGCTCGGCGAAGATGTCGTGGCCCAGCTCCTCGAAATGCCGCGCGATCATCACCCAGGCGCCGCGCGCCGTGATGCCCATCGCCTTGTGGTCGTAGCCGACAGACCCGCCGGAGGCGAAGGCGTCGCTGAGCCAGAAGCCGTATTCGGCGGACAGGCCGTTGGCGATGTCGCTGAAGCTGGCCGTGCCCTTGTCGGCGGCGGCGACGATGTAGGGGTCGTCACCATCCAGCCGCACCACGCGGGGCGGCGGCAGCACGGTCATGCCGTCCAGATTGTCGGTGATGTCCAGCATGCCGCGCACCAGGGTGCGGTAGCAGGCGATGCCCTCGGCCATGAAGGCCTCGCGGTCGCTGGACGGCGGCGGGTGCTTCAGGATGAAGCCGCCCTTGGCACCCGTAGGCACGATGACGACGTTCTTCAGCCGCTGCGCCTTCATCAGGCCCAGGATCTCGGTGCGGAAATCCTCGCGCCGGTCGGACCAGCGGATGCCGCCGCGCGCGACGGGGCCGGCCCGCAGGTGGCAGCCTTCCATGCGTGGGGAGTGCACGAAGATCTCGCGCCAGGGGCGCGGGCTCGGCATGTCGCCGGCGGCGGCACTCTCGATCTTGAAGGACAGGTAGGGCTTGTCCTGGAAGAAGTTCGTGCGGCGCATGGCGTCCAGCACGGTGCGCATGCGCGACAGGATGCGGTCGGCATCCGGGTCCGCCACGCCGTCCAGCAGGGTGGTCCAGGCGGCGGCCAGCCGGGTCTCCTCGCCCAGCGCATCGGGGTTCAGGCGCGCGTGGAACAGCTGCACCAGCAGCGTCGCGGCCTGGGGCGTCTCGGAGAACACCTTCTCCACGCTGTCCTGCGCGAAGGGGAAGCCCACCTGCTTCAGCCAGCGGTACATGGCGCGCAGCAGCCAGGCCTCACGCCAGGAAAGCCCGGCCAGCAGCACCAGGCGGTTGAAGCCGTCCACCTCCGCCTGCTGGGCCAGCAGGGCGGAGAGAGTGTCGAGCAGGGCGGGGAAGCGGCGCTCCTCCACCTCGGTCGCGGCCTCCAGCGTGAAGCCGTGCAGGGCGACCATCGGCGCGCCCTCGGGGCGCAGATGGTGGGGCACTTCCTCCAGCGCGCGCAGGCCCATGCTCTCGAACAGCGGCAGCACGTCGGCGAGTGCGAGCGGGCCGCCGGGATTGGCCAGGCGCAGTTCCAGGCGCCGCGCGCTGCCCGGCAGGGCCAGCACCCGCGCGACGGGGCGGTTGGCCGCCAGCGCGGCCTCGGCCATGTCGATGTCGCTGGCCGCCGTCAGCGCGGTTTCCGTGTCGTCATAGGCGGGCGGGAAGGCGCGGCCCCAGCGGGCTAGCAGAGGTGTGGCCTGGGCCTCACCGTGCGTCGCGACCAGCGCGTCGGCCACCTTCTCATGGAAGCCGCGCGCCATCTCGGCGATCACCTTCTCCAGCGCCGCCGGGTCCGGATGGACGGGCTGCGCGGGGTCGGTGCCGATGATGTAGTGGACGCGCGCCAGCGGGCTGTCGCCCAGCGCGATGTAGAACACGGACAGCCGCCCGCCATGCGCGCGGGCCAGCATCTCACCCACGCGGCTGCGCAGCGTGGTGTCGAAATTCTCGCGCGGGAGCCAGACGATGGCCGAGACATAGCGGCCGAACGGGTCGGGGCGCAGCACCAGGGCGGGGCCCGGCGTCAATGTCAGGGACAGCGCGCGGCGCGCGGCGGACAGGATCTCGGCCTCGCTGGCCTGGAACAGCTCGTCGCGCGGCCAGGTGTCCAGGATGTTGCGCAGGGCGCGCTCGTCATGGCTGCCCGCGGTGGCGCCGGCGGCGGCGACGATGCGGGCCACCTTGCTGGACAGCAGGGGAATGCTGCGCGGGTTGCGGTTGTAGGCGGCCGCCGCGAACAGGCCCAGGAACAGCCGCACGCCCCCGCCCGGCAGCGGGGTGGCGATGACGTCCGCATGCTGGGGCCGGTGCACGGTGCTGCGCATGTTGGCCTTCAGCACCACCACCGGCTGGGGCGCGTGCAGGATGGCCGCGATGCCGGGCGGCACGGCGTTCAGGTCCGCCAGCACGTCGAAGACGGGGCGCGCGGTGTCGGCCAGCAGGCCCAGATTGGCCTCGGCGCGGAAGCCCTGCCCCTGGCTGACCAGGCGGCGATGGCCCAGCAGCACGAAGTTCTCGTCGGCTAGCCAGCGCAGGAACTCGGCGGCCTCGCCCTCGGCCTGGGCTTCGGCCAGGCGCAGCTCGGCCAGCATGGCCGGGAAGTCCTCGACCGTGCGGCGCACATCCGACAGCGTGGCCGCGATCATGGCCTCCGTGGCGGCGGGATTGGGCTCGCCGCCGGCCAGGGCGATGCGCATCACGCTCTCACGCAGGGGGCCGTCGCCGATCGCGGCCAGCGTGCCGTCCTGGTCGCGCGTGACGCCCAGGATGGGGTGCAGCACCTGGCGCACCACCCGGCCACCCCCTGCTCCCCCTGGACGTGTCAGCGCGCCCAGCACGCTGTCCACCAGGAAGGGCATGTCGTCGGTCACGACCTCCACCACCGGGGTGTGGAAGCGGCCGGCGGGCAGCACGCGGATGCGCGCCTGGCCGGGCAGGCGGCGTTCCATCAGCTGGAACAGGCTGGCGGCGGCGCCGGCGAGCGATCCGGGCGGGATGGCCGCGAGGTCGCCGGCGGCCAGCCCCTCGGTCAGCGCCGGCAGCAGCGCGGCCGCCATGGGCGGCAGGCCGGGCGGCAGCGCCTCCTCGGCAAGGCGCAGCACCTCCCGCCTCACGGTATCGGCGGAAGCCTGTGGCTGGATGTCGGGCATCTTCGGCCCTCCCTGCATTTCCTGATCCTCACTTTGGCAGGGTGACGGTGAAGAACAAGAAAAGGCTGGATGATTCATCGGGGATTCACCCTCGGCGGGCAGAGTGTGCCCAGCGGCGCAGGAAGCCCGCCCAGCCCGAGCAGGAACCGGGGCAATACGCCACCGCTTGCCGGAGATGGAGCGAGGCAAGCGTGCGGCGCACAGGACAACCAAGGCGCGCGGTCACACAACCGTGTCGTGCATTGTCGCGTCCGTCATGGGCAAATCCAGACGATTCTGGCTTTGAAACATGACCATGACCGGCTCAATAAATCCGACCACCGAGATGATGCGAGGTGGTCAGATGTTCGAACGGATGCAGCGGCGGCCGAATGGCGAGCGGTGGCGTTTCGTGCCCGGCCGCAATTTCCCGCCCGTGCGCCCCCATGGCGGCGCCCGCGCGGTGGAGGCCGAGCCCGAGCCCGGCATTCCGCTGGACCACGACGTGCTGGGCGCCCTGCTGGCGGAGGACGCGCGCAACACCCGCCGCGAATGGCGCCTGGGGCTGATCGCCGCCAGCTGCTGGATCGCGGCGCTGGTGACGGGCGTGGCCATCCCGGCCCTGGCCGCCGCCTTCGCCTTCGCCCCCGTGGTCGCGCTGGTGATGGAGCTGCTGGCGCGCGACGAGACGATGTGACGCTGCTATAAGCGCGGCATGGACCTTGCCGCGCTTCTCGCCCCGGTCACGCCGGAGCAGTTCTTCGCCGAATACTACGACAAGCAGCCCCTGCACGTGAAAGGCGGGGCGGCGAAATTCGCCTCCGTCCTGTCCTGGCGGCAGATCAACCGGCTGCTGGACATGACCCATATGTGGTCGTCCCATTCGCTGAAGATGTATGAGGACGGGGTGGCCGTGCCGCCCGAGCAGTACTGCGTCGGCGCGACATCGCGCGACAATGCCTCCGTCATGCAGCCCGTCGCCTCCAAGGTGGCGGAATGGATGAAGAAGGGCGCGAGCCTCGTGCTCAACGACATCGACAGCCTGACGCCGGGGCTCAACTCCGTCTCTCGCGCGCTGGAGGGTGCGGGGCTGGGGAAGGCGCAGGGCAATGCGTATATCTCCTGGCAGTCGCACAAGGCCTTCCCCTCCCATTACGACACCCATGACGTGTGGGCCGTGCAGGTGGAGGGCGAGAAGACCTGGAACGTGTGGGAAGGCCGGGCCGAATGGCCGATCAGCCACCCCATCTTCCGGGGCGAGGGCCAGGCGCACCACGACCAGGCCAAGGGCCGGCTGCGGGAAAAGGTGCTGCTGAAGGCGGGCGACCTGCTGTACCTGCCGCGCGGCTGGTATCACGACGCGCTGGCCGAGGCGCCGTCATCCGTCCACATCGCCTATGGCGTGCATGCGGCGCTCGGCATGGATGTGATGAACATCCTGCTGGAGCGCGTGCTGTATGAGCCGGTGTTCCGCCAGCCCCTGCCCCGGCAGGACGGCACGGCGGCCGCCAAATTCGCGCTGACCCAGCGCGTGGGCCAGCTCGGCGCCCGCCTGGCGGAGCTGGTGAAGGACCCGGGCGTGATCAACGTCATCGAGGGCTACGTCCACAACCACCGCTTCAACCGCGGCGACAACGACCTGCTGGGCTGGCGCGGGCTGGCCGCACCCGCCGCGGCCGGCGGTGCCGAGGAAGGGGCGAGCTTCCGCCCCGTGGCCGCCGGCGCCAAGCCCGTGCGGCGCGGTGCCGAATGGGTGCTGAAGGGGGCCGGCGCCCCCCTGCCCCTGACCCCGCCCGAGGCCGATGCCGCCGGATGGCTGCTGGGCCGGCCCGACGTGACCGAGGCAGAGCTGCGCGGCGCGCATCCGGGCGTGGATGCCGCTGACCTGCTGCAACGCTTGGCCGATGGGGGCATTCTGGTCAGGACATGATCGCGCTTCTCGCCCTGCCGCTGCTGCTGCTCGCGGCCACCCCCGTCGCGGCCCAGCCGCGTGACTTCAACTGCGTCGGCGCCGAGCAGCTGGACGACGACACCTATGCCGTCACCTTCCCCAGCCGCGCGGACCGGCTGGGCGAGGAAGCGCGCAGCGCGATCGCCGCCGCGGTGGAGCTGGCCAAGCGCGAGGAACGGCGCAACATCTGCGTGCTGGGCCACGCGCTGGCGACCGAGGGCGGCGCCCAGACCGGCCAGCGCCTGGCCGCGCGGCGGGCGCGGGCGGTGGCGGATGCGCTGTCCTCCGCGGGCATCGAGCGCGACCGCGTGCGGGCCGAGGCGCGCGTAGCGGGCTTCACCCGCAGCACGGCGGCACGGCGCGCGCGCGGGGCGACCATCATCATCCTGCCGTGAGATTTGCGGGGCTGATACACTCCGCGGCTTGCGCCCCGGCCCCCTGGCGCCCATCCTCCCGTGTAACGGAAAGCCAGAAGGAAAGCCGCGTAAGGATGCTGAAATCCCTCTCTCTGTCCGCCCTGATCACGGCCGGGCTGATCACCGGCGCCATGGCGCAAAGCGTCAAGCCGCCCAGCAATGGCGGCATGCGGGCACCCCAGCAGCAGCAGCGCGGCCTGACCGTGGTGAACCGCAGCGACACGGTGCTGTACCGGCTGTTCGTGTTCCGCCAGGGCGGCGCCGAGGGCCCCGACCGGCTGGGCCAGAACGTGGTGCCCTCGGGCCGCAGCTTCCAGCTGCAGCTGGGCCGCGTGCAGGATTGCCGGGTGATGGTGCGCTCCGTCTTCCAGGATGAGAGCGAGGAAACCCGTGCCGTCGACATCTGCGCCGAGCAGCAGCTGGTACTGACCGATGAAGGCCGGCGCGACGTCCAGCTGGACAATGCGACCGACGCGACCCTGATGCAGGTGTTCCTGATCCCGCGCGGGGAAAGCGACCCGGGGCCGGACCGGCTGGGCAGTTCCATGGTGGCGCCGGGCGAGCATTTCCGCATCCGCCTGCGCAATTTCGCCGCCTGCGACGTGACGGTGCGTGCCTCCTTCGCGGGGCTGCCGGCGGAGACGCGGGAGGTGAACATCTGCAACCAGCCGCAGGTGGCCTTCGGCGACCCGTCCATCCCGCTGCGGGAGGTTCCGATCGTCAACCGCAGCTCCATCGTGCTGTATGAGCTGTACGCCATCCCGATGGCCGAGGGCGCGGCACCGCAGCAGAACCCCAACTGGGGCCCGGACCGGCTGGGCGCCAACGTGATCGGCGCGGGGCGCGACTTCTCCATGCGGATCCGCAGCGGGGAATGCCGCGCGCGGGTGCGGGCCGTGTTCCAGAACCGGCGCGAGGAAATCCGCGACAACGTGAACATCTGCCAGCCGCAGCCGGTGGTGTTCCAGGGCGCGCGGCGCCTGGCGATCGGCAACCTGTATGAGCGCCCGATCACCGGCATGTACCTGTCGCCGGTCGAGGAGCGCGACTGGGGCAGCAACCAGATCAATGAGCCGCTGCGCCAGAACGGCACGGCGGAGCTGGGCACCGACGGCGGCTGCCGCGCGGACCTGCGCATCGTGTTCGACAATGAGTCGGCCGAGGAACTGCGCAACTTCGACATGTGCCGCAACGCCGCCATCACCCTGCGTCCGGGCTGGGTGACGGAGGCGCGGCAGTGACGGAGAAGCTGCCGGAGGCGCTGACCGGGCTGTGGGCCGCCGTGGCGGAACATGGCTGGCACGGCGCCACCCTGTCGCGCATCGCGCAGGCAGGCGGCGTCACGCTGGGTGAGCTGCGCAAGCTCGGGCGCGGGCCGCTCGACCTGCTGGCCCTGCACGGCGCGGCGGTGGACCAGGCGGTGCTGGACGGCACCGTGCCCACCGAGGGCGAAAGCACCCGCGACCGGCTGTTCGACGTGCTGATGCGCCGGCTGGACGCCATGCAGCCGCACCGCGAGGGCGTGCTGCGCCTGCTGAAGGACCTGCCGCTGAACCCGCCCCTGGCGCTGTGGCTGGGCTGCGAGGTGCAGCGGAGCATGGGCTGGATGCTGGAGGCGGCGGGCGTCGATTCGCGCGGCGCCTTCGGGCGGCTGCGGGCCAAGGCGCTGGCGGGCGTCTGGGCCTATACCGTGCGCGCCTGGGCCAAGGACGAGAGCGCCGACATGAGCGCAACCATGGCCGCGCTGGACAAGGCGCTGGACAAGCTGGAACAGGCGGCGAAAAGCCTGGATCCGTTCGCGAGGAAGAAGGCAGCGCCTGCCGAGGCTTCAGAAGCAGAGTAATCTTCTTTTTCTGTAGAAAAAGAAGCAAAAAGACTTTCGACAGTTAAGGGCGCGCACCTGGACGGTGCGCGCCCTTATTTAAGCAGAAGTTTTTTGGTTCTTTTTTCCAAAAAAGAACTTTCACCTTACTCCGCCACCGTCACCCTTCCGGCATTCTGCCGCGCGAAGAACTCCGGCCGGTACATGTCGCTGACATCCGCCCCCGGCAGTTCGTAGCGCCCCGGGGTGGTGCTGCGCACGCGCCATGCCATCCGCACCAGGCTCTCGCCCTGGCTGAAGGAAATGGCGGCGGCCAGCCGGTCATCCAGCGCGGGCGTCGCCACCGGCTCAGACAAGGTGCCCAGGAAGGCCATGCCCGGCGTGTCGCCGGCCGGATAGCGCGTGACCACTTCCCAGCCTGCCGGCAGGCCCTGCTGCAGCATGGCCTCATGCGCCTGGCCGGTCTCCGCGCGGGCTTCGATCTGGATGATGAAGTCCGTGCCGGACCGCAGCGTGTCCAGGTTCAGCGCGGAGCCGTCCATGGCGAAGAACCGGCGAGCGATGCGCATGCCGTTCCGCGCCGCGGGCTGCGCCGTGGCCGGGATGCCGGTGATGGACACCGCCGCCCACACCGGGGCGCTGGCCGTGTTGCGCGCCGTGGCGGCAGCCGTCATCGGCAGGGTCAGGATCGGGCCCGTGGCCGTCTGCGCCGCGCCGTTCAGGGTGATGGCGGGCGGCAGGCCGCCGCGCCCCAGCACCTGCGCAGTCAGCAGCGCCCAGCCGCGTTCCTGGGTGCTGGTCATGTCGGGGCGGAACTCAGCACCCGGCAGGCGGCTGCGCGCTTCGCTCAGGCGGGCGGGCAGCACGCCGCTTTCGGCCAGCAGCACCGTCACGGCCATCGCATCGCGCGCGGCCGTGCCGTAATCGGCCAGCCAGAAGCGGCGGGCCGGGGCGGCGAGCGCCGCGTTGAACGCCGTCTCGGCGCGGCCGACATCGCCGCCGCGCGCGAAGGTGGCGGCCAGCTGGGCCTTGGCCAGCGGGGTGGGCAGATCGTCCAGCCGCTCCAGCAGGCGCCGCGCCGCACCCAGCCGCACGCGCCCGCCCATGGCCAGGGCGTGCAGACGGTATGCCTGGGTGGCGAGGCCCTCCGGGTTGCTCTCGAAGGCGTCCTCCAGCCCTTCCTCCAGGTTCTGGAGCACGGCGTTCAGTGCGGCCTCGGGCACCGCGGCACCCGCCGTGCGGGCACGCAGCAGGGCTTCGGTGGCATAGGCGGTCAGCCAGCCCTTGCCGTCGCCCTGGGCGGACCACAGGGCGAAGGAACCGTCATAGCGCTGGCGGTTCAGGATGCTGTTCACAGCCGTCTGCAGCCGCGCGGCGCGGTCATCGCCGCCCCATTCGCCCACGGCCGCCAGGCCGAGCGCGCGGGAACTGGCCTGTTCCGTGCAGTCGAGCGGGAAGGCCTCCAGCGCGCGCAGCATGCCGGGCACGTCATAGCGCACGGGCCCGCCGAAGCGGACGGAGGCACGCCAGCCCGCCAGGTAGCGTTCCGCCGGCAGGGCCAGCGCGCGTTCCTGCCCGGCCGGGATCTCCTGCCCCGCCACCTCGGTCAGGATGGGGCGGGAGGAGCGGACGATGATCCGGGATTCCCGCGTGACGGAGAAACCCTGCGGCCCGGTCACGGCCAGGCGCAGCACGCCTTCGCCGGGTGCCGTGGCGCGCAGCGTGGCGGCGCCGCGATGGCGTGCCCCGTTGGCCAGGTTGGCCGAGACGCGCGTCTCGCCCGCCAGGGCGATGGCGCCCTCTGCGGTCAGGGTCGCGGTCACCTCGCCGGCCGGCAGGTCCAGATTGTGCAGCAGCACGGGCAGCCGCGCCTCGTCGCCCGGCGCCAGGAAGCGCGGCAGCACCGCCTCGGCCACCACCGGGTCGCGCACCGTCAGCGCGCGGCCGGCGGCACCCACCTTGTTGCCCGCCCAGGCGACCGCCATCAGCCGCAGCTCACCGGCGAAATCCGGCACGTCGAGCGTGACCTGCGCCACGCCGTTCGCATCGGTGGCCACCACCCCGCTGAACAGCACGACATTGCGCTGGGGAATGGGGATGGCGCCGATGTCGCCCATGTCGTCACCGCCCTGGCGGAGCGTGGCGAGGCCACCCTCCGGCGGCGGGATCAGCCGGCCGTAATCGTCGCGGATGTCCACGCCCAGCGCGCGGCGGCCGGTGTAGTGCGTCAGCGGGTCGGGCGTCGCGAAGCGCGTCAGGCGCAGGATGCCTTCGTCCACGGCGGCCAGCGTCAGATGCGCCACGCCGCCCGCGCCGCCCACCCGCACCGGGATGGTGACGCGCTGGCGGGGCGTGATGCGCTCGGGCCCTTCGATCGCCACCTGCAACGCGCGGCTGGCGGGGTCGATCTGCAACCACGCGAGGCCGAGGGCACGGGCCGGCTGGCCCTCCCGCGTCTCACCGGGGCGGAAGACGGTGACGGCGACATGCGCGCCGGCACCCCAGGCGGCATCCACCGGCACCGAGACCTGCGCGCCGCCGGCCGGCACCGCCACTTCCTGGATGGACAGCAGCCGGTCGGTCAGCACGGCCACGCTGGCCACGCCGGGGAAGGGAGAGGTGATGCGAAGCCGCGCGGTATCGCCGGGCGCATAGCCCTGGCGGTCGGACGCGACATCCACCTTGTCCGGTGCCTCGCCGGCATCGACGGAAATCGCCCAGCCGCTGCGGAAGCGGATGGAGGAAATGCCGAGGCCGCCGGGCTCCTGCACCTCAAGCCTGTAGCGGCCGAAGGGCAGGCTGCGCGCGAGGCGCACGGGCTGGGCGGCGGACTGGATCTGGCCGTTCTCGACCGGTTCGCTGCGCCAGAAGATGGCGTAGCGGGGCGTGCCGCCGCTGCTGGTCAGGCGCCATTCCGGGCGCTCACGCACCAGGCGCCAGGTCAGCGGCGTGGCGGTGGGTGCCAGGTCCGGGCTCAGTGCCAGGATCTCGAAGGCGGCTTCCGTGTTGGCATCGACCGCGTACTGGAACAGCGGCTTGATGCCGATCAGCCGCCCGCGCGGGCGCACCGGCACCGTGATGGATTGCCGCGAGGCACGGCCGCCCGGTTCCTCCAGCGCCACGTCGATGCGCGCGGTCAGCGGGCGGGTGGTGTCGGGCTGGCGGGCGAGGCTGACCTCCAGCGTGGTGCGGCCCTGGGCATCGGTGGGCGGCACCTGGAGCGAGTTCAAAGGCGGCTCGAAGATCTCATCCACCAGGCCGAACTCGAAGCCCGGCCATTGGGTGAAGGGGGAGCGCTGGGCGGTGAAGGTCACCTCCGCGCTGCCGCCCAGCCCCTCGGCCGGGGCGCCGTACAGGAAGCGCGCCGTGATGGGCACGTTCAGCGGCTGGTCCAGGCGCAGCATGCCGGGGTCGGGGATGTTCACCTCCAGCCGCTCCGGCACGAAGGCATCCACCCGCAGGTCCAGGCTGGCCAGGGCCGGCAGGTCGGGGTCGGTGATGGCCTCCAGCTTCCACAGCCCGGCGGGGGCGCCGGTGGGCAGCGGGGCGGACCACTGGATGGCGCCGCCCGGCTCACGCGCGGGCACGGCCTCGGCCGCCACCTGGCCGTTGGGGCGGCGCAGGCGCAGGCGCACCGGAATGTCCTGCGGCGCGCCCGAGGCATCGCGCAGAAGCGCCGTAGCCTGGATGGTCTCGCCGGGGCGGTAGATGCCGCGCTCGGTATAGAGGAAGACGTCGAGCGGGCCGGGATGGGCGATGCCGCTGGCGCCGCGATCGGTCAGGTCGAAGGCGGCCGCATCCAGCGACAGCGCCATCAGGTCGTCACCCAGCAGGGCATGGACGGCCACGGGGGCGGCCGCGCCCTCGCCGCGCAGCAGGGGGGCGGCGAAGCGCACCACGCCATCGGCGTCGCTTTCGGCCTCGGCCAATATGTCGTTGTTGCGGGCCAGCAGCGACAGCTTCACCCCCGCCAGCGGCCGGCCGGTCTGCAACCCGCGCGCCTGCACGGCCAGGCCCTGGGTGCTGCGCCAGGCGGTCAGGCCCAGGTCGGTCACGAAGATGGGCAGCCCGGCCGAGACCTCGCGGCCCGAGCCGTCGCCCGGACGGGCGCGCAGCAGGTACAGGCCGGGGCCGGCGCTACGCAGCGCCTCCGGCAGGGGCAGCACGACGCGCTGGCTGGTGTTGGGCACCAGGGCGGGCAGCTCCGCGCGGCCTTCCCAGATGGTGCGGCCATAGCTCTCGGCCATGGATTCGACCTCATAGCCGTCGAGGTCGGCCAGGCCGTTCTGATAGCGCTGGGCGGGCACCAGTGCGCGCTCACCCACGCGGATCAGCGTCAGGCTCAGGGCGGAAAGGTTGACCGTGCCGAGGCCCACCCGCGCCTGCTGGCCGCGCGGCAGGATGAAGCGGGAGCCGTCGAAGGCGATGCGCGCCGCGCGGTTCGGCATGGAGACCGGCACGGGCGTATCGCGCGACAGCCGCAGGTCCTGCGCGCCCGGCAGGCCGGACCGCAGGATGACGCGCGTCGTCTCGCCATGCGGCAGGCCGGCGATGCACAGCTGCTGCCCCTCTCGCGTCACGGCGATGTCGGGGCGGGCGGGCTCGGTGCGCACCCAGTCGGCGGGCTGCCAGTCCGTGCGCTCGGAAAGGGGGGCGGTGAAGCGGATGCAGGCGCTGGGCGGCTCGGCCTCGGCGTTCATGGTCACGCTGCGCACCAGCAGGCCGGCGGCGCGCACGGCATCGGCCAGCATGGTGCGGTACCGCTGCTCACGCGGGGCGCGCTGCACCACGGCGTTCAGCACGCGCAGCTGTTCGGGGATGCGGTCCAGCCGGCGCAGGGCATCGGCCATCAGCAGCAGGGACGGGATCTCGGGCGGGCCCGCGGGCACCATCATGAAGGCGAGCCAGGCGGCCTGCAGCGCGCGGGTGTTCTCGGGCGGCGTGCGGGCCAGCTGCGCGCGCGCCAGGGCCAGGGCCTGCTCGGGGCGATAGTCGCCCATGCCCAGGCGTTCCTCCCAGGCGGCGGCGGCGTTGGGCCAGTTGTTCGCGCGCTCGGCCGCGGCGGCGCGGTTCTCGGCGGCGGTGCGCTGCTGGGGGGTGCCGCCGGCGGGAAAGCGGCGGGACAGCTCGTTCTGGTATCGCTCCGCATCGTTGGACAGGCCCGGAAGCTCCGGGGCCTCCTGGGCGAAGACATGGGCGCCGGACAGCATGAAGCCGGCCAGCAGGATAGCCATGACGAAGCGCCGCATTTGCGCCCTCCCGTATCAGTCGGGCGGACTCTATCGGACGCGCCGGGGCTGCGCATCCCAAGAAAGGACGAAAGAGCCTGCGCGAGGGCGCGGCAGATTTCACCGCATATTGCGTCGCGGTGGTGCAATTCCGCTGCACTGCTGCGTGACGAAAGGAAACAGGGAAAGATTCGCCCTGTTCCCGGTTCCATGGCACGATACCGTGAGCTGTCAGACAATATGGGGCGTCTGGATGTTCCGTAAGCGACTCTTTCTTGGTGCCGCGGTTCCATTTCTGCTTGCCATGACGCCGCAGGGCGCGCTGGCCCAGGCGGCCGGGGGCGGCCAGGGAACACCCGTGACGACGGATGTCGTCACCCAGGGCGACGTGCCCATCAATGTCACGTCCAACGGCGTGGTGCAGAGCGAGAGCGTGGTCACGATCCGCACCCGCGTCGACGGCCAGATCACCCAGGTGCACGTGCAGGAAGGCCAGTTCGTCCGGCGCGGCCAGCCGCTGTTCACCCTGGATGCCCGGCTGACCCAGGCGCAGCTGGCCCAGCAGGAGGCACAGCTGCTGCGCGACCAGGCCGCTGCCGTGCGCACCCGCGCCGATGCCGTGCGCTATCAGTCGCTGCGCGGCGAGAGCTTCGCCAGCCAGCAGCGCTTCGAGCAGGCACAGGCCGATGCCGCCGGCGCCGCCGCCACCGTGCAGGCCACCCAGGCGCTGATCCAGCAGACGCGCCTCAGCATCGAATTCGCCCAGATCGTGGCCGAGGTGGACGGCCAGCTCGGCGCCCTGCCCCTGCGCGTCGGCAACTTCGTCCGCCAGGCGGAGAACGTGTCCCTCGGCACCATTACCCAGGTGAACCCCATCCTGGTGCAGTTCAACGTGCCGGAACGCTGGCTGCCCACCATCCGCGCCACCCAGGCCGCGGGCCGCGCCCCCACCGTGCGCGTGCAGGCCGAGGGCGACACCAACCCGCCCGTGGAGGGCGAGGTGGTGTTCGTGGACAGCCAGGTGGACACCAACACCGGCACGATCGGCCTGAAGGGCCGCTTCGACAACACGAACGGCCGGCTGTGGCCGGGTGCCTATGTTCAGGTGACGATGGCCGCCGGCACCGACCGCAACGCCATCTCCGTGCCCGTCGCCGCCATGCAGACCGGCCAGCAGGGCCGCTTCCTGTTCATCGCCGATGCCGGCACCGCCCGCCGCCGCGCGGTGGAGCTGGTGCGCGTGGCCGGCGACCGCGCCATCGTGACCGGCGAGCTGCGCCCGGGTGAGCGCGTGATCGTGGACGGCGCCCAGCGCGTGACCGACGGCGGCCGCATCAACGACCGCACCCCGCAACGGGTGTCCATGGTCATGGAGCGCTAGCCGCATGCATATCAGCGAGCTCTGCATCAAGCGGCCGGTGATGACCTGGCTGTTGTCCATCGCGGCCGTCATCGCGGGCATCGTGGCCTATACCCGCCTGCCCGTGGCCGCCGTGCCGCGTGTGGATTTCCCCGTCATCTCGGTCTTCGCGACCTTCCCCGGCGCCTCGCCCGAGACGATGGCGACATCGGTGGCCCTGCCGCTGGAGCGCGAGTTCTCGACCATCGCGGGGCTGGACAGCATGTCCAGCGTGTCCGGCCAGGACACGCTGAACCTGACGCTGCAGTTCCAGCTGGGCCGCAACATCGACAGCGCGGCGCAGGATGTGCAGGCCGCACTGACCCGCGCCCAGCGCCGCCTGCCGATCGAGATGACCACCCCGCCGAGCTACCGCAAGGTGAACCCGGCGGATGCGCCCGTGCTGCTGCTGACGCTGTCGGGCGGGGACACGCCGCTGTACCGCCTGCAGGACGTGGCCAGCACCATCATCGCCCCCGCGCTGTCGCGCGTGCAGGGCGTGGCGCAGGTGCAGACCTTCGGCGAGCAGATCTATTCCGTGCGCGTGCGGCTGGACCCGGACCGCATCGCGGCCATGGGGCTTGCCTTCGACACGGTGGGCCAGGCGATCAGCGCCGCCAACTCCAACGCGCCCGTCGGCCTGCTGACCGGCGCGCGCCAGCAGCTGACGCTGCGCGCCAACGACCAGCCGCAGAACGCCGAGGAATTCGGCAACCTGATCGTGGCCGGCCGCGCCAATGCGCCCGTGCGCCTGCGTGACATCGCGAATGTCGTGGACGGCGTGCAGAACGAACGCGTGGCCAGTTGGCGGGACGGCCGCAGGGCCCTGGTGCTGGCCGTGATGCGCCAGCCGGACGCAAACACGGTGGATGTGGTGGATGGCGTGCGCGCCAACCTGCCCGCCCTTCAGGCCGCCCTGCCGCCCGGCGCCGAGATCGGCGTGATGCTGGACCGCAGCCTGTCCATCCGCTCTGCCGTGCATGACGTGCAGGAAAGCCTGATCATCGCCATCGGGCTGGTGGTGCTGGTGTGCTTCCTGTTCCTGCGGCGGCTGTCGGCCACGCTGATCCCGACCATCGCGGTGCCCATCAGCCTCTGCATGACCTTCGGGCTGATGTACGCGCTGGGCTACGGCATCGACAACGTGACGCTGCTGGGCCTGACCATCGCCGTGGGCCTCGTGGTGGATGACGCGATCGTCGTGCTCGAAGCCATCATGCGCCATATCGAGGAAGGCATGGCACCCATGGCCGCCGCCGTGCGCGGCGCGAAGGAGGTGGGCTTCACCGTCGTCTCCATCACGCTGTCGCTCATTGCCGTCTTCATGCCCATCCTGCTGATGGGCGGCGTGGTGGGGCGCGTGTTCAATGCCTTCGCGGCCACGGTGGCGCTGTCCGTCATCGCCTCCTGCGTCGTTTCCCTCACGCTCACACCGCTGATGTCCAGCCGCATCAAGGCGCATCACGGCCCGCCAGGCATGGTGGACCGCGTGCTGGAAGGCGGCTTCGTCGCCATCGAGAAAGCCTATGCCTGGCTGCTCGACATCGCGCTGCGGTTCCGGCTGGCGGTGTGGGCGCTGTTCTTCGCCTCCCTCATCGCGGCGGGCTGGTTCGCCTATGTCATCCCGAAGGGCTTCTTCCCGATCGAGGATACCGGCCTGCTGCAGGTGAACACCGAAGGGCCGCGCGGCACCTCCATCGCCGCCATGGGCGAGATGCAGGGCCGCATCGCGGAGATCCTGGGCCGCAGCCCCTATGTGAACACCGTCGTGTCCAACCTCGGCGCCACGGGCGGCAGCATCTCGATCAACCAGGGCCGCATGTTCGTGGAGCTGAAGCCCACCGGCCAGCGCCCGCCCATCCAGCAGGTAATCCAGGAGCTGCGCCGCCAGACCGCGGGCGTGCCGGGCATGCGTGTGTTCATGCAGCCCATCCAGAACATCAATTTCGGCGCGCGCCAGTCGCGCACCCTCTATCTCTACACCCTCCAGGGCCTGCGGCTGGATGAGCTGTACGACTGGGCACCCCGGCTGGAGCAGGCGCTGTCCCGCGTGCCGGAACTGCAGGACGTGAACACCGACCTGCAGCTGGACAGCCCGGTGGTGGTGGTGAACGTCAACCGCGACCGCGCGACGGCGGCCGGCGTGTCGATCGACCAGGTGCGCCAGTCGCTCTACTACGCCTTCGGCGCGCGGCAGATCTCCACCATCTACGGCCAGGCCAACGCCTATCCGGTGATCCTGGAGGCCCTGCCCGAGGACCAGCGCGACGAGACGGGGCTGGCCAAGCTGTACCTGCGCGCGGCCAACACGCCGGGCAGCACCAGCATCGCGCCCGGCACGACGCGGCTGGTGCCGCTGTCCTCGCTGGCCAGCATCGAGCGTCGGTCGGGCCCGCTGTCGGTCGCGCACCAGGGGCAGCTGCCGGCGGTGACCATCGGCTTCAACACGCCGCCCGGCGTCGCGCTGGGTGACGCGGTGAACGCCATCCGCCGCGTGGAGCGCGAGATCGGGCTGCCGCCCACCATCGTCACGGGCTTCACGGGTTCGGCCCAGGTGTTCCAGCAGGCACTGGCCGGCCAGGGCACGCTGGTGATCGCGGCCGTGCTGATCATGTATGTGGTCCTGGGCGTGCTGTACGAGAGCCTGGTGCACCCGCTGACCATCCTGTCGGGCCTGCCGGCCGCAGGCCTCGGTGCCTTTGCCACGCTGTGGCTGTTCGGCATGGACCTGTCCGTCATCGCGGTGATCGGCACGCTGCTGCTGGTGGGCTTGGTGAAAAAGAACGCCATCATGATCGTGGACGTGGCGCTGCATCAGCAACGCGAGGGACACACGCCGCTCGACGCCGTGCGCCATGCCTGCATCGTGCGCTTCCGCCCCATCCTGATGACCACGCTGGCGGCCGCCGCCGGCGCCGTGCCCATCGCGGCCGGCTGGGGTGCGGCCGCCGAACTGCGCCAGCCGCTGGGCCTGGCGGTGGTGGGCGGCCTGGCGGTTTCCCAGGTGCTGACCCTGTTCGTGACGCCGGTGCTGTTCCTGGGCTTCGAAGGGCTGGCGCGCCGCTTCAGCCGCGGGCGCGGGGCCGTGCCGCATGCACCGACGGCGCCGGCGGAGTGAGAGGGCGCTGCGGGGGGTTCACCCCCGGGCCCCAGCCAGGGGCTTTGCCCCCGGCACCCCCACCAAAGGCCGAAAGGCCTTTGGAAACCGGGAGCTGAAAAAGCCGGAAGGGGACAGCGTCCCCTTCCGGCTTTTTCAGTTAACTCATGGGTTCGAAGGGTCGTTACGACCCTTCGCGGGTGTCCAGAGGGCGGAGCCCTTGGTCGGGGTCCGGGGCGAAGCCCCGCAACGCACCCTCACCCCGGCCGCCATGCCCGGTGGTACGGATGGTTCTCGCGGATGCACTGTGCCCGGAACAGCTGTTCGGCCAGCATGCCGCGCACCAGCATATGCGGCCAGGTCAGTGGGCCGAGGGAGAGCAGGTGCCCGGCGCGGGTCAGCACGGTTTCGTCCAGCCCCTCCGCGCCGCCGATCAGGAAGGCGATGGGGCGCGCGGCTTCCATCCAGCGCTGGGTCAGGGTGGAGAGTGCCTCTGAGGTCGGGGCCTTGCCGCCCAGGTCCATGGCCACCAGCAGGGTGTTGGGCGCCATGGCGGCCAGGATGGCGGTGGCCTCGCGCCGCCTGATCTCGGCGGCGGAGCCCTGGCCCTCCGGCAGTTCCTGCAGTTCCAGCGGCGGGCGCAGCCGCGCGTTGTAGTGGCGGAACAGCTCCGCCTCCGGCCCCGCCTTGGCGCGGCCGACGGCGATCAGCCTGGCCTTCACCCCGCAGAGGCAGGGCTGTCCTCGCCCCACATCTTCTCGAGGTTGAAGGTCTCGCGCGCTTCGGGCTTGAACAGATGGATGACGATGTCGCCGGCGTCGATCAGCACCCATTCGTCGCTGGTCTCGAAGGCGGACTTCTTCAGCTTCAGCCCGTTCTTGAACAGCGCTTCCTCGACATGCAGCGCCATCGCCTGGATCTGGCGGTCGGCCAGGCCGGTGGCAATGATCATGCGGTCGGTGAAGGTGGAGCGGGTGGAGACGTCGAGCACCACGACGTTCTCGGCCTTGTCGTCCTCCAGGCTCGCCTTCGCGGCCGCGACCAGCAGTTCCAGCCGGTCCGGGGAGAGCTTGGGCGGGCGCTTGCGGGCGCGGGGGGCCTTGGCGGGGGCTTCCTTGGCGGCGGGGGCCTTCTTGGCCGGGGCCGCCTTGGCGGTCGTCTTCTTCGCGGCCGCAGGCTTGGCGGCGGCGGTCTTGGTCGCGCTGGCCTTGGCGGGCGCCTTCGGCGCAGCGGCCTTGGGGGTGGCGGCCTTCGCAGGCGCGGCCTTCGCGGGCGCGGGCTTGGCGGCCGCCGTCTTCGCCGGCGCCTTCTTCGGCGCGGCGGCCTTGGGGGCCGCGGCCTTCACCGGCTTCTCGGCAGGCTTCGGCGCGGCCTTGCGCGCGGGCTTTTCAGCCACGGCTGCTGCCGCCTTGGGGGCCGGCTTGGCCGCGCGCTTGGTGGCGGGCTTCTTCGCGCTCTCGGTCGGCGCGGCATCGGAAACAGGCTTGCGGGCCATGGTCAGTCCTTCAACTCGCGGCGTTGCTGCCAGAAACCAACGCGGAATGCCACCGCGCGCTGCGAATGGCTGTTGCCGAAGCGGCGTGCAGCCGGGCGGGAACGAAGGCCCAGGGCTTGTGCGCGGGCCTGCCGGCCCACATCGCGCCCGGGGCCCGGCGGTGCCGGCGCAGCACGCTGGCGGCCCGCCCATGCAGGGCCGCGCGGGTGTAGCCGGGGCGCGGCAGCACCGCCAGCCGCGTGCCCGAGGCGATCTCTCGCCAGCGGTTCCAGCGCGGCAGCTGGGTCAGGTTGTCCGCGCCCACGATCAGCACGAATTCGGCGCGCGGGTATCGTCGGCGCAGCAGTTTCAATGTCTTCCAGGTCAGGCGAGTGCCCAGCCTCGCCTCGGCGTCGCTGGCCAGGATGCGCGGCGGCGCCGCCACCGCGCGCGCACTGGCCAGGCGCTCGGCGAAGGGCGCCATGCCGCGCGCGGGCTTGAGCGGGTTTCCGGGCGACACCATCAGCCACACCTGATCGAGCCTGAGGGCCGCCAGCGCCACGCGCGCCACATGGGCGTGCCCCGCATGCGCCGGATTGAAACTGCCGCCCAGAAGCCCGATCCGGACATGTCGCCCATCGCCTGCAATCACCTGGTCTGTACGCTCACCTCAACCGGGGCGGCCATCAGCCCCTCGTACCGGACGGTGTAGCGCCTGCCGGCCTCCGTGGGCAGGGCCGGCGAGAAGCCGCCGAGGCTGACGAGGTCCCCCGCGCGCAGGCGGGTGCCGCGGCTGGCCAAGTCCTGCACCAGCCAGGGCAGCACGTTCAGCGGGTGGCCCAGCAGGGCGGTGCCGGGCGCGCGGGCCAGCTCGCGCTGGTCGTTCACCATCACCACCGTCATGGAACCCAGCCGCGCCGCGAAATCCTCCGTCGCCTGCACGGGGATGGCGTCGCCCATCACGCCCAGCCGGGCGCCGACATTGATGGCCAGCAGGTTGGGGCCATCCATGCCCTGGGCCAGCACCAGGTCCGGCATCTCGATGAAGGGGATCACGGCATCCAGGTGCTGCAGGATCTCGACATGGCTGCGCGCGGTGTTGATGCCTTCGTCGCGCACGCGCACGATCAGGTCGGCCTCCACATTCGGCATCGCGCCGAAGCGGGCCTCCACCTCGCCGCCCGACATCAGCCGCACGGTGTTCTCGAAGATGATGCCGGTGACGGGGTGCGGCACGCCGAAACGCTGCTGGGCGGTGGCGTTGGTCAGCCCCACCTTGTAGCCCACGGGCCTGCCCCATTGCGCGGCCATCAGCGGCACCAGCCGGCCCTGGGCGCAGAGCCCGTCTGCCAGGCTGGTCATGCCGGCGACGGGCTGCTGGGGCTGGTTGGCCAGAATCCCGCGCGACAGCGCGGCCATCGTCGCCTCATCCGGGCAGGCGGCGCCGGCAGCCAACGGCAGGGCGGCCAGCACGGCCGCCAAGATCGTGGAACGCTTCATCTGATCCTCCCTGTGCGCCTGCGGCCTGCTTTGGGCCTGGGCGCTGCTTGATCGGCGATTTCACCACCGGCCGGGGTGCCGATCAATCTGTCCGTCAATCGTGATGAGTGTTTCGCTCGAAACTGTGTATGGTGTCGCGGTGGCTGAGACGCCGCACCGGGGGGGTACCCACTGAAGTGGGGATGAACACGCCGACTCTTCGATTGGCGCCGAGGGACCCGAAACCTTCGAGGACGCAGCCATAACGGCAACGCCTTCGATGATGGAGGCCGCGATGCGCGACAACCACAGCCACTACCGAAGTCTCAATATCATCGTCACCAACCCGTGTGCCGAGCGCACCCAGGCCTCCGCGCGGCAGATGGAGGTCAGCACCGACGACTATGTCGCGGCCCTGCTGCGCACGGGCGAATTCGGCCAGTCCGCGATGGCGCGCCCCGAAGTCCCGATGTCCGAAATGCAGCTGCTGCTGCCGAGCTATCTGATCACGGGCAACGCGATCGCCGGGCTGCCGGCGCACACGGCCACCAGCGTGGCCCATGTGCTGGAGGAAGCGCCGGACCTGACCGCGGGCGGGCCGGCGAAGGAAAGCACGAGGTCCGACTGGAAGACCTCGATCAGGCTGATGCTGGCCGTCATCGAGCGCGAGATGTCGCTGCGCGCGGCCTATGACGGCGCGAAGACCGCCTAGAGCTGCGGATCCTGCCTCAGGGCCGCAGCTGCCCCGTCCCGATCACCTGGTAGCGATAGGTGCACAGCTGCTCCAGGCCCACCGGGCCGCGGGCATGCATGCGGCCGGTGGCGATGCCGATCTCGGCGCCGAAGCCGAATTCGAAGCCGTCGCAGAACTGGGTGGAGGTGTTCCACATGCCCACCGCCGAACCCAGCAGGTTCAGGAACTCCGTCGCTGCCGCCGCATCCTCGGTGATGATCGCCTCGGTGTGCTCGGTGCCGTAGCGGCGGATATGGGCGAGCGCCGAGCCCACGCCGTCCACCACCGCCACGTTCAGCGTGGCGCCCAGCCATTCGGTGTGGAAATCCTCATCCGTGCCGGCGTCCAGCTCGGGGCAGATGGCGCGCGCGCGGGCATCGGCGCGGAAGCCGCAGCCCAGCGCCCGCAGGTCCTCCACCAGCAGCGGCAGCAGGCTGTCAGCGATGGCGGCGTCGATCAGCAGCGTCTCGGTGGAGCCGCAGATGCCGGTGCGGCGCATCTTCGCATTGGCCAGGATGGCGCGCGCCATCTCCGGGTTCGCGGCCGCGTGGATGTAGGTGTGGCAGAGCCCCTCGGCATGGGCCAGCACGGGCACACGGCTTTCGTCCTGCACGCGGTTCACCAGGGACTTGCCGCCGCGCGGCACGATCAGGTCGATCTGGCCCGAGGCCTTCAGCATGGCGCCGACGAAGGCGCGGTCGGCGTTGGGCGGGATCTGGATGCAGGCCTGGGGCAGGCCGGCCTCGGAAAGGCCCTCCATCAGGGCCGCATGGATGGCGGCCACCGAGTTCACGCTTTCCTTGCCGCCGCGCAGGATCACGGGGCTGCCCGCCTTCAGGCACAGCGCGCCGGCATCGGCCAGCACATTGGGGCGGCTTTCGAAGATCATGCCGATCACGCCGATGGGCTGCGCCACGCGGCGGATGAGCAGGCCGTTGGGGCGCGTCCATTCGGACAGCACGCGGCCCACGGGGTCCGGCAGGGCGGCCACTTCCTCCACGCCCTGGGCCATCGCCTCGATGCGGGCGGGGGTCAGCGTCAGGCGGTCCTTGAAGGAGGGGATGAGGTCGTCGGCCCCCATCAGGTCCTGCACATTGGCGGCCAGGATGCGCGGGGCATGCGCGCGGATGGCGCGCGCGGCGGCCAGCAGGGCGCGGTCCTTCACGTCACGCGGGGCCGGGGCCAGCGTCACGGCGGCTTCGCGCGCGGCGGTGGCCGCGGCGTGCAGGGCTTGGACGGAGGCTTCGGCGATGGCGTTCATGCGGGGAATATAGCGAGGACGCGACGCCGCGAAAGCGGCGCCTGCGGCATGTCAGAGCGGCGATTCATCCCGGCGCAACGTCAGCACCTCCACCCCCGTGGCCGTCACCGCCACCGTGTGCTCGAACTGGGCCGACAGCTTCCGGTCGCGGGTGATGACGGTCCAGCCGTCCTCGGCGGTCAGGGTGCGGCGGGTGCCCTGGTTCACCATGGGCTCGATGGTGAAGACCATGCCCTCTCGCAGCCGCATGCCGCCGCCGGGGCGGCCGGTGTTCAGCACCTGCGGTTCCTCGTGCATGTCCCGCCCGATGCCGTGGCCGCAATAGTCGCGGACCACGGAATAGCCGTTCAGCCGGGCGTGGCGCTCGATGGCGAAGCCGATATCGCCCAGATGGGCGCCGGGGCGCACCTGGGCGATGCCCTTCCACATCGCCTCCTGCGCCACGCGCACCAGGCGGCGCGCGGCGGGGGGCGCGTCGCCTACCATGTAGGTCTTGCTGGAATCGGCGATGAAGCCGTCCTTCTCCAGCGTGATGTCGAGGTTCACGATGTCCCCGTCGCGCAGGATTTCCGTGGCGCTGGGCACGCCGTGGCAGACGACGTGGTTGATCGAGCAGTTCAGCACGAAGCCGTAGCCGTACTGGCCCTTGCTGGCGGGGCGGGCGGCGAGGTCCTGGGTGATGAAGCGTTCCACCAGGTCGTTCACGGCCAGGGTGGACATGCCGGCCAGGGGCTGTTCGTCCAGCATCTCGAACACACGGGCCAGCAGGCGGCCGGACCGGCGCATCAGGGCCAGCTCGTCGGGCGACTTCACCATGTCAGGGCAGCGCCGGTTCCGGCACGCGCAGCTGGGCGGCGGCCAGCTGGCGGCGCACCAGCTCATTGAAGGAGAGCGTCGGATGGGCCTCGGCCAGCATGCCGATCTTCATCCAGAACTCGGCCTGGGCATTGATGGAGCGGCACATGACGGTGCTGGCCTTGCGCACTTCCTCATGCAGCGCGTCGTCGATCTTCACGATGCCCATGGCAGCCCCCGGCGGCGGTTCATATGCGAAGCGTATATGTTTCGTATATGCTCCGGTCAACCGGCCTGCTTGCCGCCCGCTGACCCCCGTGTTACCGCCATTGCTTCCCGCAATCGGCTGGGCGCGCCCACGCGCGCCCACGGCACATCCTGACCAGGCCATGAAGCTCATTACGGTCCTCAACGGGCCCAACCTGAACATGCTGGGCCTCCGGCAACCGGAGATCTACGGCGCAGCCACCCTGGACGACGTGGAGGCGCTGTGCGCCGAAACCGCCGACCGGCTGAACCTCGCCATCGATTTCCGCCAGTCCAACATCGAGGGTGAGCTGGTTTCCTGGATCCAGGAAGCACGCGGCCGGTCGCACGGCATCATCATCAACCCGGCGGGATACACCACCACCTCCATCGCCATCCTGGACGCCCTGCTGATCGCGGAGCAGCCGGTGATCGAGGTGCACATCACGAACATCCACCGCCGAGAAGAATTCCGCCAGCACAGCTATGTGTCCAAGGTGGCCACCGGCGTGATCTGCGGCCTTGGGGTCACGGGTTACGCGCTGGCGATCAGGGCAATGGCTGGCCTGCTGGCCGATCAACAGGACGAGGACGCATGAGCCACGGCATTACCTTCGACCCGGCCACCATCCGGGAACTGGCCAAGATCCTGCGCGAGACCGATCTGACCGAGATCGAGCTGGTCGAGAAGGAAAGCCGCATCCGCGTGGTGCGTGAGATCCCGGCCGCCCCCGCGCCCATCGTGCAGAGCTATGCCGCCGCCCTGCCGCCGATGCCGGTGGCCGCCGCCGCGCCCGCGCCGATGGCAGCCCCCGCCGCCATCGCGGCCGCCCCGGCGCCCGCCGCCCAGGCCGAGTTCGACCCGAAGAACCCCGGCGCCGTGACCAGCCCGATGGTGGGCGTGGCCTATCTCTCGCCCGAGCCCGGCTCCGCGCCCTTCGTCAATGTCGGCACCCAGGTGCAGGCCGGCCAGACGCTGCTGCTGATCGAGGCGATGAAGACCTTCAACCAGATCAAGGCGCCGAAGGCCGGCACCGTGACCCGCATCCTGGTGGAAAGCGGCATGCCGGTGGAATACGGCGAGCCCCTGATGCTGGTGGAGTAACCAGTGGCTCAGTTCAAGAAGGTCCTCATCGCGAACCGGGGCGAGATCGCGCTGCGCGTGCATCGCGCCTGCCAGGAGATGGGGATCCGCACGGTGGCGGTGCATTCCAC
Organism: Rhodovarius crocodyli; assembly: GCF_004005855.1. Classification (GTDB taxonomy): domain Bacteria; phylum Pseudomonadota; class Alphaproteobacteria; order Acetobacterales; family Acetobacteraceae; genus Rhodovarius; species Rhodovarius crocodyli. Next base: position 1,202,316 of record NZ_SACL01000001.1, on the reverse strand, counting down.
CGCCGATGCCTCGGCCATGCATGTCCGCCTGGCGGATGAGAGCGTGTGCATCGGCCCGCCCGCCGCGCGCGACAGCTATCTGAACATGGCCGCGATCCTGTCCGCCGCCCACATCACGGGCGCCGAGGCGATCCATCCGGGCTATGGCTTCCTCTCCGAGAACGCGGATTTCGCCGAGATGGTGGAAGCGCACGGCCTGGCCTTCATCGGCCCCCGCGCGCCCCACATCCGCATGATGGGCGACAAGATCTCCGCCAAGGATGCCATGCGGCGCCTGGGCGTGCCCCTGGTGCCCGGCAGCCCCGGCGCGCTGGAGAGCCTGGAGGAAGCCCGCGAGGTCGCGGACCGCATCATGTACCCCGTGCTGATCAAGGCCGCCGCCGGCGGCGGTGGTCGCGGCATGAAGGTGGCCCACACGGCCGATGAGCTGGAGGAAGCCTGGCGCGTCGCCCGCACCGAGGCCAAGGCCGCCTTCGGCAATGACGCCGTGTACATGGAAAAGTACCTGGACCGGCCGCGCCATATCGAGCTGCAGGTCCTGGCCGACAGCTACGGCAACGTGGTGCATTTCGGTGAGCGCGACTGCTCCCTGCAGCGCCGCCACCAGAAGCTGGTCGAGGAAGCCGGCAGCCCCATCCTGTCCGCCGCCGAGCGTGACGCGCTGGGTGAGACGGTGACGACCGCGCTGAAGGAGCTGGGCTACCGCAACGCCGGAACGCTCGAGTTCCTGTGGCAGGACGGCCAGTTCGCCTTCATCGAGATGAACACCCGCCTGCAGGTGGAACATCCGGTGACGGAGATGGTGTCCAGCGTGGACCTGGTGCGCGAGCAGATCCGCATCGCGGCCGGCGAGGAGCTGGGCTACGACCAGTCCGCCGTCACCTTCACGGGTCATGCGATCGAATGCCGCATCACCGCCGAGGACCCCGAGACCTTCGCCCCCAGCCCCGGCCGCGTGAACACCTTCCATGCCCCGGGTGGCCTGGGCGTGCGCGTCGATAGCGCGCTGTATTCGGGCTACTCCGTGCCGCCGCATTACGACAGCCTGGTGGCCAAGCTGGTGGTGCACGGGGCCGACCGGCCGCAGGCCATCGCCCGCATGGCGCGCGCGCTGAACGAGATGGTGGTGGACGGTATCCGCACGACCATCCCGCTGCATCAGCGCATCATGGCCGATCCGGAATTCCAGTCGGGTGAGTATACCATCCACTGGCTGGAGCGGTTTGTGGGGATGACGAAGTAGACGTTCTTTTTTGTAAAAAAAACCAAAAAACTTCTATCTATATAAGGGCGCCCTGGGAAACCTCGGCGCCCTTAATCTTGTAAAAGTCTTTTTGCTTCTTTTTCTACAGAAAAAGAAGATGCTTCACTGAAGCCTCGCCAAACTCCCCGCCCGCGCTTCCTCCACCATTTCCGCCGCATCTTCCCGCAGCAGCAGCCGGTCGGCCACCAGCGCCTCCGCCGCCGCGCGCACGGCCGCGACATAGGCTTCGGCGGTCGGGTAGCGTTCCTCGATCGACCGGCGCGGGTCGTTGTTGGCCAGGCGTTCGGCGCGGGTGGCGGCGAAGGGGATGGCGCTGCCGATCTGGGTGCACAGTTCCTGCCCGTCCGGGCGCAGGTTCCAGCCGGTGTAGGTGGCGCGGGCGGCCTCGACGATCGGCAGGCGGATGCCGCCCAGCGCGTTGCCGTCACCATCGCCGCGCGGCAGGAACAGCGGGTATTGGCCCAGGATGCGGGGCTGGGCGTCCACATAGTCCAGCCGGTCGGCAGGCACGTATTGGCCGGCGTAGCGCAGGCCGGGGATGGCGGGGTACAGCGCCTCGGGGCCCGCCAGCGTGGCGGAGGCCCGGGTGGGGTATCGGCTGGCGGGCGGCTCGGTGCCGTCCGTGATCCAGCGGTCCAGCGCCACCATCAGCGCGCGCACGGGGGCGGCGGCACTGACGGGGCTGGTGGGCATCTGGCATGCCGGGCCCAGGCGCGAGGGCGCGCGCGGGTCAGCGAAATGCGGCGCGCCGGAGATCATGTAGCCGCGCACATCGGGGGGCAGGTCCAGGTGCCGCCCCTCCGCATCCGTCACCAGCAGGCTGCCGTGGGAGGCCCAGAGCTCGAACTCGGAATCCACCTGCATGATGCGCGGGCAGGTTCCGTTCAGGCGGCAACGCTGCATCAGCCCGTCGCGCCGGCCGGTCGCGGGGTCGGTGGTGGTGGCGTAGGTGAAGGGGAACTGGTCGATCGGATAGCCGCGGTCCTCGCTGGGGCCGGGGTTGCGGCCGGGCTGGCCGAAGCGGGTGTTGGTGAAGGAACGGCGGGCGCCCGGGATCTCGGCCAGCATGCCGTCGAACACCATCCGGCCGGCCTCATCCTCATTGAAGCCTAGGTAGAGGAAATCCCGCAGCACGCGGCCGGATTGGGAAATGCCGAAGCCGATGGCGCGGTCGGTGCCGCTGCGGCCGTTGGCGGCCAGCGGGTTGGCGGGCGAGGTGTCGCGCCGCAGGAAGGCCCCCACATCGCGCAGCGCCGCGAAGGCCATGCCCATCACGGCGGGGTCGCGGGCGGTATAGGTCAGCTCATAGATCGGGCGCGGGCCCTGGGGGGCGGCGGGGCGGGTGATCTCGATGGTGCTGTCGTCGATCAGCCGCACGGCCAGGCCATCGGGCGTGGCGCGGGGCGCCTCGGGGCGGCCGCGCACGGTCAGGCGCAGGCTGGCCGGGTCCGCCACCGGATAGGCCAGGCGCTGCCGCACCGGGCCGCTGCCGTCAGGGATGATCCATTCATCGCGTGAGGGGCCGGTGATGCCGGGCACGACCGGCACGCGCAGGCCAAGGCCCTGGGCCGGCGTCACATCGCCCTGCCAGCCCACCCAGACCAGCGTGTAGCCCTGGGAGAGCAGGAAGCCCCGCCCCATGTCGGCGGCCTGCTGCACGCGGGCGCTCTGCTCGGCCGAGGTTTCCTCCAGCAGGGTCAGGATCAGGCGGCGGCCGCGGTTCGGGATTTCCAGCACCAGCGTGCCGTTCGGGCGCTCGGGGCGCAGGATGGTGACGTCGGCCACCGCCTCCACCCTTCCCTGGGCGTTGCGCGGCGCGCGGTCGATATCGGCGATGATGGCGTTGCGCGGGTCCGCCGGGTCCACCGCCACGGTGGCGCGGGCGTCGATGCGTCGCGCGGTGCCGCGCGTGCCGAAGCTGCGGCCCTCCAGCGCGGTGGGGGTATCGGCCTGGATGTCGAAGCGCGTGACCTCGGCCCGTGCGGCGGGTGCCAGGGCGAGCAGCGCCGCCAGGGCGCAGATAGGGCGCATGGTGAACCTCCCGTGGATTTTTTTTCAGCCTGCCCCGGCCGCAATGCCGCCGTCAAACCGCCATGGGGCTTCGCGCATTGTTACCGGTGGGGGAGGCCCCGCCTGATCATCCTTGCTTCAATCCGAGGCCGGGATGGTTTAGAATCGCGGTGCCTCAAGTATTTGGCAGGGGGAACTCATGCGCCGTCTCATCATTCTGGGCCTCATGGCCTCGTCGCTCGCGGCCTGCGGCAACGGGCCGCCCGCAACCGGAGAGGCGCAGTCCCTGGTCGACCGCTCCACGCTGTCGGTGCAGGAATTGCTGGGCAACGACCATGACATTCTCAACGCGAGCAATCTGCTGCGCAACGCACGCGCGGTGATGGTCTGCCCGCAGCTGTTCCGCGCCGCCTTCTTCGGCGGCGGTGAGGGCGGCGGCTGCGTGCTGGTGGGCCGTGACGGCGCCGGCGGCTGGTCCTCGCCCGCCTTCTACACGATGGGGTCGGCCAATATCGGCTTCCAGTTCGGCGTGCAGGATGCGCAGACCCTGCTCATCATCCGCAGCGAGCGCGCGCTGAACGCCGTGCTGAACGGGCAGTTCAAGTTCGGCGCCGACGCGTCGATCGCGGTGGCCACGGTGGGCGGGACGGTCGAAGGGGCGACCACCAGCAACCTGGGCGCGGACATCGTGGCGGTCTCGCGCTCTCGCGGCCTGTTCGCGGGCATCGCGCTGGAAGGGTCCGTGCTGAACGCGCGTTCCGAATGGAACAGCAGCTATTACGGGCAGGAAATCGGGCCGCGCCAGATCGTGGTGAACATGCAGGCGCATAACCCGGGCGCCGACCCGCTGCGCGCGGTGCTCGGCCGTTATGGCAGCGGCAGCGCCGCCGCCGCCCCGCCGCCGCCGATGGCCAGCAGCGCGCCGGTGCAGGACACGGCGTCTCGCGCGCGTTCCGCCGGCAGCAGCGCCTATGGCCGGGCGACGACCGTGCCCGGCAGCGTGCAGCGGCAGACGCTGCAGGCACCGGGCCGGTAAGGCCGATGCAGGGCCTGCTGCTCCGGAACCTTCGCCTGGCGGATGGAGGGCCGGAGGGGCGGCGCCTGCTGATCCGCGACGGGCGCATCGCGGCCATCCTGGCCCCGGACGCGCCCGATCCGGACTGCCCCGCCATGGAGCTGGACGGGGAGCTGCTGCTGCCCGGCCTGGTCGAGGGGCACACGCATCTGGACAAGTCGCTGTTCGGCCTGCCTTGGATGCCGCACCGGGCAGAGCCCAACCGCATGAGCCGCATCGAGAATGACGAGCGCATGCTGCCCGGCCTGCCGCTGGACACGGCCGGGCGCGCGGGCGCGCTGCTACGGGAATGCGTGGTGCACGGCACCGCCCATATCCGCACCCATGCCGACATCACGCCGGCCTTCGGGCTTTCCGCGCTGGAGGGCACGCTGGCGGCGGCGCAGGCCCACGCCCATGCCGCCACGGTTCAGGTCGTGGCCTTTCCGCAGGCGGGCGTGATGCGCGCGGGCGGCAAGCCCGTGCTGGACCTGCTGGACGCCGCCATCGGCGCCGGCGCCGAGGTAGTGGGCGGCATCGACCCCTGCGAGGTGGACCGCGACCCGCGCGGGCAGCTGGACGGCATCTTCGCCATCGCCGACAGGCGCGGCGTGGGGGTGGACATCCATCTGCATGAGCCCGGCGAGATGGGCCTGTTCAGCCTGCAGGAGATCTGCGCGCGCACCCAGGCGCTGGGCATGGGCGGCACGGTGGTGGTCAGCCACGGCTTCTGCCTGGGCAGCATTTCCGAGAGCAAGCAGAAGGCCGCCGTGGCGATGATGGCCGAGGCCGGGGTGGCGCTGGCCACCCATGGCGCGGGCAGCGCGACCATTCCGCCCATCATGCAGCTGCGCAATGCCGGGGTGCGCGTGCATTTCGGCAACGACAACACCCGCGACAGCTGGGGCCCCTATGGCAACGCGGACATGCTGGAACGCGCGGCCATCATCGGCTGGCGGTCCGACATGCGGCATGACGAGCTGCTGGCCGAGGCCTTCGCCATGGCGTCCTCGGGCGACTGGCTGGGCATCGACAACACCATCGCCGAGGGCAATCCGGCCAATTTCTTCACCATCGCGGCGGAGAATGTGCAGGACGCGGTGGGGCGGCACCCGAAGCGGGGGCGGGTGTTCTTCCAGGGGCGGGTGGTGGCGCGGGGTGGGGAATGGGTGGGCTGAACGCCCGCCTCAATCCCGCTTCCGCCGGAACGCATCCAGGCTGACCACCTGGGCCGGGGCCTCCGGCGCGGGGGCGGGTTCTTCCTTGGCCGTCTCCGGTTCCGGCGCGGGCTCCGGGGCGGCGGGTTCTTCTTCCACCACCTCGCCCTCCTCCGGCTCGAACCGCAGGCCGAAGCGCACATGCGGGTCGTGGAAGGCTGTCAGCGCGTTCAGCGGCACCACCAGCTGCGCTGGAATGCCGCCGAAGCTGAGGCCGACGGAAAAGCCCGGCTTTTCCCGGTCCACCTTCAGGTCCCAGAAGCGGTGCTGCAGCACGATCGTGATCTCGTGCGGGTACTTCGCCTTCAGGTGCGGCGGGATCGACACGCCGGGCAGGTCGGTGCGGAAGCTCAGGTAGTAATGGTGCTCGCCCGGCAGCCCGTGTTCGGCCGCATAGTCCAGCGCGTCCAGCACGACGGCGCGCAGGGCGTTCTCGGTCCACCGCTCATAGGGCAGCAGGCTGTCGGGGGGCTGGTCGCTCATGCGGCGCAATCTAGGACCGCAGGCCGCGCCAGTGAAGGCGCCCCGCCCCCCCGGAATACGCAAAAATCCGCCCTGGCCTGCCCATGTGGCGGGTGTGTTGTGCCGCGCCAACGGTTACAAGCCGCCGGATGAGCAGTGACGACCCCATTTTCGCCCCGCCTCCGACGCAGGGCCTCGCCGTGCGGATCATGGACCTGTCGGGGGCCAACGGCAGCGATCCGCTGGAGGTCGTGACCGGCTTCGGCTCGCTGGGCCATGCCAACACCTTCGCCCGCCGCTATGTGCGGGACAGCCTGGAACGTTGCCGCACCCCGGGCATGAGCGCGGATGAGGTGCTGGCCGCCTGGTTCGCCTTCGGCGAGGACGCGCAGGTGGAAGCCGGCGCCGAGGGCGGCAGCCCCTGGCGGACAGAGAGCGAGCTGCATGATTTCGCCGGCCGCCCGCTGGAGGACGACGCCGAGCAGCGCGACTGGCGCATGATCGACCCCCGCCGCGACGGCGACCACGGCATTCCGATGCTGATGGACGGCCTGGACGACGACGAGGACGACGAGGAAGAAGAAGACGAGGATGAGGACGACGACGCCGATGAGGAGGACGAGGCATGAAGCTCCGCTTCGCGCCCTCTCCCACCGGCTGGCTGCATGTGGGCAATGCCCGCATCGCCATCGTCAACGCCCTGCTGGCCATCCAGCGCAAGGGCCAGCTGATCCTGCGGCTGGATGACACGGACACCGAGCGCTCGCGCCCCGAATTCGCGCAGGGCATCGAGGACGACCTGCGCTGGCTCGGCATTTCCTGGCACAGCATCCAGCGCCAGCAGGACCGCACGGAACGCTACGCTCTGGCCGCCGAGAAGCTGAAGAAGGCCGGGCTGCTGTATCCCTGCTTCGAGACGGAGGAGGAGCTGAAGTTCAAGCGCGAGCAGCGCCTGCGCCAGAACAAGCCCCCGATCTATGACCGTGGCTCGCTCAAGATGACGCAGGAGCAGTTCGACCGCGCCATCGAGAACGGCAAGACGCCGCATTGGCGCTTCAAGCTGGGCCAGCGCCCGCGCCGCTGGGATGACGGCGTGCTGGGCGAGCGCCAGGTGAAGCTGACCGCCATCAGCGACCCCGTACTGGTGCGCGCCGACGGCAGCTATCTGTATACCTTCTGCTCCGTCGTCGATGACCTGGAGATGGGCATCACCCACATCGTCCGCGGTGAGGACCATGTGACCAACACCGGCGTGCAGCTCGACATCTATGAGGCGCTGGGCGGCGACCCGGAGCGGATCGGCTTCGCCCATCTGCCCCTGCTGACCGAGGCCGATGGCGGGCCGCTGTCCAAGCGCATCGGCTCGCTTTCCCTGCGGCAGATGCGCAAGGACGGCGTGGAGCCGCAGGCGCTGGTGGGCTACCTCGCGGCCCTGGGCACATCGCAGGACCCGATGCCGGGCCTGCCGGTGGACCTGGCCAAGCGCTTCGACATTCTCGCCGTCTCCAAATCCAGCGCGCGGTTCGATGCGCGCCAGATGCTGATGATGAACAAGAAGCTGCTGCACGCCATGTCCTTCGAGGACGCGCGCGCGCGGCTGCCCGAGGGCGCCACGCCCGAGTTCTGGCACGCCGTGCGCGGCAACCTGGACATGCTGGCCGAGGCGCGCCTGTGGTGGGATGTGGTCGCCGGCCGCATCGCGCCGCCGCTCCTGGAAGGCGAGGGCGAGTTCCTGAAGATGGCGCTCGCCACCCTGCCCGCCGCCCCCTGGGACACCGCCACCTGGTCCGCCTGGACCGAGGCGCTGCGCGGCGCCACCGAGCGCAAGGGCAAGGCGCTGTTCCTGCCGCTGCGCCTGGCCCTGACCGGCGAGGAGCACGGCCCGGACATGAAGGAGCTGCTGCCCCTGATCGGCCGGGAACGCGTGGCCGAGCGCCTGAAACTCGCTGTTTCCGCTTGATCGCCGCCCGGTCCCGGCCCCATACAGGGCGCATGGACTGGGCCCTGCGCATCCGCTGCTGCTGATCCGCGCCACTTTCTGGCGCGCTCGCCCCATGTCGCCTTTCCCGGATACCGCCGCATGCAACTGCACTTCCACAACAGCCTGACGCGCCGCAAGGACGCCTTCACGCCGATCGACCCCGATCATGTGCGGCTCTATGTCTGCGGCCCCACGGTCTATGACCTGGCGCATCTGGGCAATGCGCGCCCGGTGGTGGTGTTCGACGTGCTGTCGCGGCTGCTGCGGCGCGTGTATCCGCGCGTGACCTACGCCCGCAACATCACGGACGTGGACGACAAGATCAACGCCCGCGCGCGTGAGAGCGGCGAGCCGATCGGCGCCATCACCGCCCGCACCACCGCCGATTTCCACGCCGATATGGCGGCCCTGAACGCCCTGCCGCCCGATGTGGAGCCGCGCGCGACCCAGTACATCCCGCAGATGGTGGGCATGTGCCAGCGGCTGATCTCACGCGGGCATGCCTATGCCGAGCAGGGCCATGTGCTGTTCAGCGTCGGCAGTTTTCCGGAGTACGGCAGCCTGTCGGGCCGCAGCCCTGACGAGCTGCTGGCCGGCGCCCGCGTCGAGGTCGCGCCCTATAAGCACGACGCCGGCGACTTCGTGCTGTGGAAGCCCTCCGATGCCGAGACCCCGGGCTGGGACAGCCCCTGGGGCCGTGGGCGTCCGGGCTGGCACATCGAATGCTCCGCCATGTCCGAGGACATCCTGGGCCCGGAATTCGACATCCATGGCGGCGGGCATGACCTGATCTTCCCGCACCATGAGAACGAGCTGGCCCAGAGCTGCTGCGCCAACAACACCAAGCGCATGGCCAATTACTGGGTGCACAACGGCATGCTTCTCGTGGACGGCGAGAAGATGTCCAAGTCGCTCGGCAATTTCCTGACCGTGCGGGACATCCTGGGCCGCGGCGCCTGGGCCGGCGAGGCGTTCCGCCTGCTGCTGCTGCGCACGCATTACCGCTCCGCGCTGGATTACAGCGTGGCGGCGCTGGAGGAGTGCAAGGCGGAGCTGGACGACTTCTACGCCATGCTGGCCCGCCAGGCGCCCGAGGCGCGGCCGCATCTGGGCATGGTGAACTGGGCGCTGGAACCGCTGGGCGACGACCTGAACACCCCCTTGGCGCTGGCCCGGCTGCGTGACCTGCGCACGCTGGAAAACGTGGCCAATGTGGGTGGCTCGGCAGCGGCCGTGCACGCCCGCACGCCCTTCCCCTGGGTGCCCGAACCCGGTGAGGCCCGCGCGGCCGTGCTGGAGGTGGCCAAGGTGCTGGGCCTGCTGTGGCACGACCCGGCCGAGTGGCGCCAGGGCGGCAGCAGCGACGACGCAGCGCAGATCGAGGCGGCCATCGCCGCCCGGCAGGCGGCACGCGTGGCGAAGAACTGGGCCGAGGCGGATCGCATTCGCGGCGAGCTGACGGCGATGGGCGTGGTGCTGGAAGATACCGGGGGCGTCACCACTTGGCGGCGCGGCTAAGCGAGAGGGCGCTGCCCTCTCGCGCTCTCCCGCCGGAGAGATAAGATCTCCCCGGACCCCTGCTGGGAGTTTGGGATGAGCGGCGCGTTGCGGAGGTCTGTTCTAGGCATAGATGCGGCATGGACAACCAAGAATCCCAGTGGCGTCGCGCTGATCGAGGAAACGGACACTGGCTGGCGACTGGTCAGTGTGGCGGCATCCTACGCGGCGTTTGTGGGTGGTGAGCAAAAGCAAAGCGTCGCCGTACGCAATCTGCTTTATGCTGCGAGCATTCAGATCGGAAAGCCGGTCGACCTCATTGCCGTCGACATGCCCCTTTCCCATAGACCTATCCTTGCACGACGCCGCTCGGACGATCTGATTTCGTCTTTATATAGCTCTAGGAAGGTCAGCACTCATTCTCCCATCCCAGAGCGTCCAGGTCCGCTGAGCGAGGCATTTCGGGTCGAGTGTGAGATGGCTGGTTATGGCCTTGAAGTGACGGGCTGTCCCGCCCGCGGACTGGTAGAAATTTACCCCCACCCAGCATTGCTCGAGCTGACCGGCGCCGCCATTCGGCTGCCCTATAAGGTTCACAAAGCGCGGGGCTCTCAACCCAGAAAAAGCTATTGGCCGCATCTGCCGTTATCGGAGCGGATGGCCAACCTTCTCACAGTCTGGTCTGGCATCGTTGCTGCACTCGAACAGCAGGTGCGTGGCGTTAAATCAGCATTGCCGCTTCCAACCAAGGACGCTTCACCAGCAGAATTGAAAGCATTCGAAGACAAGCTTGACGCTATCGTTTCTGCCTGGGCTGGCGGCTGCGTTCTGATGGGCACGGCTGTGGCTCATGGCGACGAACATTCCGCCATCTGGGTACCAAAGCCCGTGCATGGCGGACTCCCATTCAAACTCCCGGTTTCCAAAGACCCTTCGGCCTTTGGCGGGGTCCAGGGGCAGAGCCCCTGGTCGGCGAAGCCCACCATGCGTTTCAACCACATCGCCCAGCGCGTCGCCGCCGAGCATTTCGACCTCATCGCCGAGATGCTCATGACGCAGCTGGGCTTCACCCAGCTGCGCCGCACCGAGCGCGCCATCTGGTTGCGCCAGCCCGGCGCCAACATCGACCTGCAGCTCAGCCGCAGCCCCACCACCAACCGGGATGAGGACAAGCTGCGCTCCCAGGTCTCCTTCCTCAGCGACACGCCGCGCGCCGATCTGGAGAAGCTGGCCGAATGGCTCACCGCGCGCGGCCTGCCGGCCGGCGTCGGCAGCTATTCCCCGCGTGAGTTTTACCTCGACGCGCCGGACGCCCTGGTGGATTTCGTCATCGAGGCCATGCTGCCCGAACTGGCGGACTACCCGATCAAGGAGTGAGCAGCGCCTTCAGCCGGTACAGCGCTTCCTGCGCATCGCGCGGGGACATCGCGTCGGGGTCCAGCGTGGCCAACGCCGCCAGCACCGGGTGATCGGGGGCCGCCGCCGGCTTGGGGGCGAACAGCGGCAATTCCTCGCTCAGCACGCCGCCGCCCTGGCGGGCGCGGGATTCCAGCGCGTGCAGCACGGCCTCGGCGCGGCCCAGCACGGTGCGGGGCACGCCGGCCAGGCGGGCCACATGCAGGCCCCAGCTTTTCTCGGCCGCACCCGGGCCCACGCTGTGCAGGAACACCACCTCGTTCTTCCATTCGCGCACGCGCATGGTGGCCAGCCGCAGCTCCGGCAGTTTGCCCGCCAGGGCCGTCAGCTCATGGAAGTGGGTGGCGAAGATGGCGCGGCAGCGCAGGCGGTCGTGCAGCGCCTCCAGCACCGCCCAGGCGATGGCCAGCCCGTCCCAGGTGGCGGTGCCGCGCCCGACCTCGTCCAGGATGACGAAGCTGCGCGGGCCGGCCTGGTTCAGGATGGCCGCCGTCTCGGTCATTTCCACCATGAAGGTGGAGCGGCCGCCGGCCAGGTCGTCGCTGGCGCCGACGCGGCTGAACAGCCGGTCCACCACGCCCAGCCGCGCGGCCTCGGCGGGCACGAACAGGCCGGCCTGCGCCAACACCACCATCAGCGCGTTCTGCCGCAGGAAGGTGGATTTACCGGCCATGTTGGGGCCGGTCAGCAGGCACAGGCGCTGCCCGGCCGACAGCTCCGCGTCATTCGGCACGAAGGCCGGGCCCTTGGCGCGGGTCAGCGCGGCCTCGACCACCGGGTGGCGGCCGGACTGGATGTGGAAGTCGGCGCCGCCCGTCATCTCCGGTCGGCACCAATTGGCCAGGGCGAGTTCGGCGGCGGCGGCGTGCACATCGAATTCCGCGACCGCGCGCGCGGCCTCGGTGATGCCCTGCGCCGCCTGCGCGCACAGCCCCGCCAGGTGGCGCACGATGGCGCGCTCACGCCCCTGCGCCTGCTCGGCGGCCTGGGAAAGCTTGCGGTCCAGCTCCACCAGCGCACCGCAGGTGAAGCGCAGCGCGTTGGCCATGGTCTGGCGGTGCTGGGGCATCAGCTCGCCGGGCAGGCTGGGCGGGCTGCGCAGCAGCTTCTCACCGGGGGCGGCCTGCACCTCGGCCAGATAGCCCATCTGCTGGTGGTGCTTCACCTTCAGCGACGCCACGCCCCAGGCCTCGGCCAGCTGCATCTGCATGGCGGCGATCGCGCCCCGCGCATCGTCCCGCAGGCGGCGCATCGCATCCAGCTGGCCGTCATAGCCGGCGGCGATCACGCCCCCGTCCTCGAACCGCGCGGGCAGCTGCTCGGCCAGGGCGCGGGTCAGTTCCTCGCGCGGGGATTCAGGGGGCACCAGCGCGTCGGCGGCATCGGCCAGCAGGGGCGGCAGGGGGCGGGCCCCGGCGCAATGGCCGGCCATCGCCTCGGCGCGCGTCAGGCCGTCGCGCAGCGCCGCTAGGTCACGCGGCGCATAGCGTTCCAGGCTGATACGGGCGAGCGCGCGCGCCATGTCGGGCGCGCCCTTCATCGCGCCGCGCAGGCTGCCGCGCCATTCATGGTGGGCGCGCAGGGCCTCGACCGCCGCATGGCGGGCCTGGATGGCGGGCAGGCTGGCCAGCGGCGCGGCCAGGCGTGCGGCCAGTTCGCGCGCGCCGGCGCCCGTCAGCGTGCGGTCCACGGCGGCCAGCAGGGTGCTGCGGGCCTCGCCGCGCTCGCTGCGCAGGATCTCCAGGCTGCGGCGGGTGGCGGCATCCATCAGCAGCACGCCCTGGGTGCCCCGCGGCACCGGGCGCATCAGGAAGGGCAGCCGTCCGTTCTGGGTGGCGCGCACATAATCCACCGCCATGGCGGCGGCGCGCAGCTCCGCCTCGGTGAAGGTGCCGAAGCCCTCAAGGCTCGCGACATCGAAGGCGGCGGCGATGCGGCGGGCGGCGTCGCGCGGGGCCACGGCCTCGATGGCATCCGGCCACAGCCCGTCCTCGGCGATGATCTCCGACGGATCCAGCCGCGCCATCAGGGCGGGGATATCGGGGTTGTCCTCGGTCTCGAAGGCGCCGCTGGTCACGTCCAGCCAGGCGGCGCCGCCCTTGGCCAGCGCCAGCAGCCAGGCCGGGCGGGCGGCTTCCAGCAGCGCGTCCTCGGTGACGGTGCCGGGGGTGACGATGCGCACCACCTCCCGGCGGATGGTGGGCGCCTTGCGGGCCTTGGCTTCCTCCGGGCTTTCCATCTGGTCGCAGATGGCCACCCGGAAGCCGCGCCGGATCAGCCGGGCCAGATAGGCCTCATGGCTGTGATGCGGCACGCCGCACATGGAGATCGGCACGCCCTGGTGCTCACCGCGATAGGTCAGCGCGATGGACAGCGCCTCGGCCGCCGCTTCGGCGTCATCGAAGAACAGCTCGTAGAAATCGCCCATGCGGAAGAACAGCAGCGCGTCCGGGTGGGCGGCCTTGGCCGCGTACCATTGCGCCATCGCGGGGGTGGCGCCGTCGGCCGGGGGGCGGTTGGGGTGCATCGACCCCGGTTAGCGCAGCCCGGCCGGGGTGGCTAGCGCCCGGTATTGAAGGTGTCGCAGGCGTCGATCCGGCCGACTTCCATCCCCTGCTTGAACCAGCGCACGCGCTGGGCGGAGGTGCCGTGGGTGAAGCTTTCCGGCACCACCTGGCCCTGGCTGCGGCGCTGCAGCCGGTCATCGCCCACGGCGGCGGCGGCGTTCATGCCGGCCTCCACATCGCCGTTTTCCAGGATCTGGTGGCGGGCCTGGGTGCGGTTGGCCCAGACGCCGGCGAAGCAGTCGGCCTGCAGTTCCAGCCGCACGGACAGGGCGTTGGCGTCGCGCTCGCTCATGCGCTGGCGGGCGGCGTTCACGCGCTGGATGATGCCCAGCTGTTCCTGAACATGGTGGCCCACCTCATGCGCGATGACATAGGCGCGGGCGAAATCGCCGGGCGCGTTCAGTTCCCGCTGCATCGAGGACAGGAAGTCGAGGTCGATGTAGACCCGCTGGTCCTCCGGGCAATAGAACGGCCCGACGGAGGAGGGCGCGTTGCCGCAGCCGGTCTGCGTGCCGCGGCTGAACAGCACCAGGCGCGGGGGCGTGTAGTTGCGCCCTGCCTCACGGAACAGGGCGGTCCAGCTTTCCTCGGTGGTGGCCAGCACCTGGGCGACGAAACGGCGGGCGCCGTCATCGGGCGCGGGCTGGCGCGTCTGCTGTTCGCTGTAGCCGCCACCGCCGCCGCCACCCGGGTCCAGCTGCTGCAGCAGCACGCGCGGGTCCACGCCCAGCAGCAGGGAGATGACGACCAGCGCCACGGTTCCCAGCCCGCCGCCGACCACCAGCCCACCCCCGCGTGACCCGCGGCGGTCCTCGATGTTGTCGCTTTCCTGGCCTGGCAGACGCATGACGGTTCCTGGTGTGGCTGAAGCCGGAACGCCCGAAGGCGCCCCGGCGTTGCCGAACCGTTACTTTAGTTTGAGCGCGGCCAGCTTGGCGAAGGGATTGTCCTCGGCCGCCGCGGCCGGCTTGTCCTGGTGATAGACGCGGGTCTCGGGGCCACCGGCGCCGCCGCGCTTGTCACGGTCGTCACGGCGCGGGCGGTCGCCCTGGAAGCGCGGACGGTCGCCCTGGGGGCGGTCGCCCCTGCGATCACCCTGGGGGCGCTCACCCTGGGGACGGTCGCCCCTACGTTCACCATGGGGGCGCTCACCCTGGGGGCGATCGCCTTGCGGCCGGTCACCACGCGGGCGGTCGCCTTCGCGGCGCGGGCCACGGTTCTCGCCGTCGCGGCGGGGCGGGCGGGGGCCACGGTCGGGGCGCGGGGCCTGCTCGGCACCGGCCTCGGCCGGGGCGCCACCCTCGGCGGGGGCGGCCTGGTCGCGGCGCGGGCCGCGCGGGCCACGGTTCTCACCCTCACGGCGCGGGCCGCGCTGCTCGCCGTCCCGGCGGGGGCCACCTTCGCCGTCCCGGCGGGGGCCGCGATGGTGCTGCGGGCGCTCGGGGCGCGGCGGGCGGGCCCAGGCCACGCGCGCCGGCAGGGCCGGGCCGTACATGTCATCCGGCAGGGTCTCGGCCTCGATCAGGCGGAAGCCGAGGCCCGCCAGCACGATGCCCACCTGCTCCGGCTTGATGCCGTAGCGCGCCAGAACCTCGGTCGGCAGGGGCGCGGGGCCGCGGCGGGTGGCATAGGCCAGCTCGCCGCCCGCGCGTTCCGCCACATCGAGGCGCATCAGGATCGGGCCGGCATTCACCCAGCCGATGGCCTCGGCGAAGCCCTGCGGCCAGGTCAGCGCCAGCACGCCGTCGCTGGGGATGGTCACCAGCCCCGGCGCCGGCAGTTCCGGCGTGGGGATGTTGCGCGACAGCGACCACAGCAACGCGCGCAGGCCCATGGCGCGGGGCTTCAGGGCCTCCGGCACATACAGCGCATAGCGGCCGGCGCGGGCGCCGATGGCCTTCAGCTTGGCCGAGACTTCCTGGGCGATCGCCTGCTTGGTGCCGCCGGGCTTCAGGCCCAGGGTTTCGCGCAGCTCGAAGGCCGGGCCGCGCAGGGTGTTGTCGCTCTCGGCCTTGGCCTCGACGGCGGCGATGCTCGCCAGGTCCTTGGTCAGGATGCCGTCGATATAGGCCGCGAGGCGGACGCGCACGCGCTCACGCTGGGCGCCGTCCAGGAACTCGCTCGGCAGCACCTCGACCTGGGGCTTGGCCGCCTCGGAACCGGGGCGCAGGCGCGCCACCTCGGCGCCGTCCCAGGCGATCTTGTGGTCCTGGGTCAGGGAGAAGGCCTCGGCCTTCGCCAGTTCCAGAGAGGCCACGCGGCGGGGCATTTCCTCACGCAGGGCACGGCGCGCGGCGCGCAGCACCAGCTTGCGGGTCTCCTCGTCCTCGGCCGTCGTGTCGGGGTGGAACAGGAAGCCCGCCACCTTGCCGACATTGTGGCCCTCGACGATCACCTCGCCCTGGCGCGTGACGGCGGACAGCAATTCCTCCTCGCTGCCCGGGTCCAGGCGGCGGATCAGATGGGCCGCGCGGCGGTCCACGAAGCGCTGGGTCAGGCGCTCATGCAGCGCGTCGGACAGCGCGTCCTCCGCGATGCGGGCCTGGCCCTGGCATTCGATGGCGTTGCGCAGCCAGTCACCGCGCGCGGCCACATAGGACCAGGTGCGGATGGCGGACAGGCGCGCCATCAGCGTGTCGATGTCGCCCTCGGTGCTGCTGGTGGCGGCGATCTGGCTCAACACCCAATCGGCCGGCAGGGCGCCGTCCTCGACCAGGTGCTTGTAGATGGTGCCGCACAGGCGCGTGTGGCTGTCATCCGCCAGCTTGCGGAAATCGGGCACCGAGCACGCATCCCACAGCAGGCCCACGCGCGACCGGCCCTGGGCCATGCGGCGGATGTCCTGCTCACGCGACAGGGCGTTCAGCACGATGTGGTCGGTGGCGTCATGGCCCTTGGCCAGGCCGGGGGCCGGCGGGGGGGCCGCCAGGCTGTCCAGCAGCGCGTCGATGCTGGTGAAGTCGAGCTCGGGGTTGCGCCAGGCGACGGTCTTCAGCGTCTCGAACTGGTGGTTCTCGATCTTCTCGACCATGTCCTCGGGCAGGGGCTTGCAGTCGCCCGTGGTGCCGAAGGTGCCGTCGCGCATGCCGCGGCCGGCGCGGCCGGCGATCTGGGCGGCTTCCTGCGGCTGCAGCAGGCGGGGCGCGTGGCCGTCGAACTTCACGAGCGACGCGAAGGCCACATGGTCCACATCCATGTTCAGGCCCATGCCGATGGCGTCCGTCGCCACCAGGAAGTCCACCTCGCGGTTCTGGTACAGCGCCACCTGGGCGTTGCGGGTGCGCGGCGACAGGCGGCCCATCACCACCGCACAGCCGCCGCGGCGGGTGCGGATGGCTTCGGCGATCGCGTAGACCTCACCGGCCGAGAAGGCGACGACGGCGCTGCGCGGCGGCAGGCGGCCGAGCTTGGTGAAGCCCGAATGCGTCAGCTGCGACAGGCGCGGGCGGGTGTCGATCTCGACCTGCGGCACCAGGCGCTGCAGCAGCGGGCGGATGGTCTCCGCGCCCATGAACATGGTTTCCACCATGCCGCGCGCGTTCATCAGCCGGTCGGTGAAGACGTGGCCGCGATCCGGGTCGGCGCAGAGCTGGATCTCGTCCACCGCGACGAATTCGACGCGACGGTCGAGGGGCATGGCCTCCACCGTGCAGGCGAACCACTTCGCATCCGGCGGGACGATCTTTTCCTCGCCGGTGATGAGGGCCACGTTGCGCTCGCCCTTGGCGGCCACCATGCGGTCGTAATTCTCGCGCGCCAGCAGGCGCAGCGGAAAGCCGATGATGCCGGAGGAATGCGACAGCATCCGCTCCATGGCGAGGTGGGTCTTACCCGTGTTGGTCGGGCCGAGAATGGCGCGGACGCGTGCTTCGAACATGCCTACAGGAAACCTGGATGGACGTGCGGGACGTGATGGGCCGAAAGCGCGCGGATTGCAACCGCGCCACCCTTGGTGCCAGGGCGGAACGGGGTCTACCGTGCCCGAATGCTGCGCCGATTGACCGCCCCGGATGCCGAAGCCTTTCGCGATATCCGCCTGCGCGGCCTGCGGGAGGACCCTGGCTCCTTCGGCCGCGCCTGGGAGGAGGAGGCCGATCAGCCGCTCTCCTTCTTCGCTGACCGGCTGGCGCGGCACCCGGTTCTGGGCGCGGGCGACGGCCGGCTGGTGGCCACCGCCGCGCTGGTACGCGAGGCGGGGCTGCGCCAGTGCCACAAGGCGCAGTTGAGCGGCCTGTACGTGGCGCCCGAGGCGCGCGGCCAGGGGCTGGCGGCGCGGATGCTGCGCCAGCTGATCTGGCACGCGGCCGATTGCGGCGTGTTCGACATCCGCCTGACCACCCGCGCGGACGATACCCCGGCGGTGGCCCTGTACCGCAAGCTGGGCTTTGCCGTGTACGGGCAGGAACCGCGCGCGACCCTGCTGGGGGGTGAGTATCTCGGCACCTATCTGATGGCGCTGCATCTGGACGATGCGTGGTTCTCAAACCCGCGTCCGGAGGCCATACCGGGCCTGTGTCCCCCGCCTTCCGCTTCTCCCTGATCTTCGGCGCGCAGTTCGCCTCTCTGGGTGCCGCGCTGCCCTTCGTGCCGGCGGTGCTGACGGCGGGCGGGCTGTCGGCGCAGCAGGTGGGCCTCGTGCTGGCGCTGGGCACCGGCACGCGGCTGCTGGCCAACCCCTGGGCCGCGCGCATCGCGGACCGCACGGGGCTGCGCGGCACGCTGGCGCTGGCGGCCGTCGTCTCTGGCCTGTTGCTGCCGCTGCTGGGCTGGGGGCAGGGCATCGCGGTGCTGCTGGCCATCTATATCCTGCACAGCGCGGCGGTGGCGCCCATCGTGACGCTTTCGGATGCGGCGGCGATCGCGGAGATCAGGCGCCGCCCCTTCG
Source organism: Rhodovarius crocodyli (assembly GCF_004005855.1). GTDB lineage: Bacteria > Pseudomonadota > Alphaproteobacteria > Acetobacterales > Acetobacteraceae > Rhodovarius > Rhodovarius crocodyli. The sequence continues at coordinate 1,183,963 of NZ_SACL01000001.1, read as the reverse complement.
ACTATGGCCGGGTGCGGGCCTGGGGGTCCGTGACGTTCATCCTGGCGGCACTCGCGGCCGGGCAGTTCGTGGGGCTGTGGGGGGCCGGGTCGGCGCTCTACATCTCCTGCGCCGCGCTGCTGGCCACCGGCGCCATCGCCCTGACCCTGCCGCCGCATGAGGCCCTGCCGCCCGCGGCCCGCGGCAGCATGTGGGAGCCGCTGCGCCACCCGGCCTTCCGGCGCCTGCTGCCGGCCTCGGCGCTGATCCAGGGCAGCCATGCGATGTACAACGGCTTCTCGACCCTGCACTGGCAGGCGGCGGGGCTGTCGCCCGGTCTGGTGGGCGCGCTGTGGGGCGCGGGCGTGATCGCGGAGATCGCGCTGTTCGTGTTCGGGCGCCGGCTGGTCGAGAAGCTGGGCGCGCGCGGCCTGGCCATGGTGGCGGCCGGGTCCGGCGTGCTGCGCTGGTCCGTCACGGCGGTCACGGTGGACCCCTGGGTGCTGTTCCCCATCCAGCTGCTGCACGCCTGCACCTTCGGCGCCATGCACCTGGCCGCCATCCGCAGCCTGGGCGCGCTGCCGCCGGCGCTGGGCGCGCGGGCGCAGGCGCTGCACACCTCGCTGGGGGTGGGGCTGGCGACGGGGGTGATGATGGTGGTGGCAGGCCCGCTCTATGCCGCGCTGGAGGGGCATGCCTTCTGGGCCATGGCCGGGCTCTGCGCGATGGGCTTCGTCGCGGCGACGCGGCTGGGGCGCTAGTTTTCCGCATCCAGGTCCGGGTTGCCCCGGAAGCGCCGCGCCAGGAAATCCACGAAGCGCTTCACCTTGGCCGCGATGTGCCGGTTGGCCGGATACACCGCGTGCAGCGGCACGGGCGGCGGCGCCCATTCGGGCAGGATGGGCACCAGCCGCCCGGCCCGCACGTCATCCCCGATGATGAAGCCCGGCAGCAGCGTGACGCCCATGCCGTGCAGGGCCGCCATCCGCAGCGCCTCTCCGTCATTCACCGAGAAGCCGGGGGCGACGGGGATTTCCTCCTCCACGCCGTTGCGCTTCAGGTGCCAGGCGCGGCCCCAGCGCAGCAGGCTGAAATGCAGCAGCCGGTGGCCGGCCAGCTCGGCGGCCGTGCGCGGCGTGCCGTGGCGCTTCAGATAGGCGGGGGATGCCACCACCCGCACGGGCGATGACCCGATGCGCCGCGTGACCAGGCTCGGCTCCACCGCGAAGGTGCCGCGGATGGCCAGGTCGAAGCCCTGCCCCACCAGGTCCACCGCGCGGTGGGACAGGTCCAGCTCGATGCTGATGGCAGGCAGGCGGGCGGTGAACTCCGCGATCATCGGCACCAGGAAGCGCTGGCCGAGATCGGGCGGGGCCGAAAGCTTCAGCCGGCCGCTGGCCTCGCCCTGCAGGGCGGCGACGGCGCGCTCCGCTTCCCGCGCGCGGGCCAGCACGCCGGTCAGCGCCTCGCGATAGGCGGCGCCCGCCTCGGTCAGGTGCACCTGGCGGGTGCTGCGGTTGAACAGCCGCGCGCCCAGCCGTGCCTCCAGCGCCGAAAGCTGGGCGCTGACGGTGGCGCGCGAGAGGCCGAGCGCGGTGGCGGCGGAGGTGAAGCTGAGATGGTCGGCGATGGCCAGGAACACGGCCACGCCTTCCAGCGGGTCGCGGTCGGTCATGGGCGATTAGTGCAGGATTCCGAACGAAGCTGCCAGAACTTTGCGCTGCTCAGCATGGCGTGAGCGCGCTACCTGCGGTGCGGATGCAAGGGAGATTCCCGATGAACGCGATGACCCGCCGCACGGGCAGCTTCACCCGCGCCGCCGCCTCCCCTGCCGGGCAGGGACAGGTCGCGCTGGGCTTCGGCCCGCATCTGATCCGCATCACCGCCGCCGACACGGGCGGCGCGCTGGGCCTGTTCGAGGCGCATATCCCGCCCGGCGGCGGCCCGCCGCTGCATATCCATGAGCGCGAGGACGAACTGCTGCAGGTGGTGGCCGGGCGATTCGGCTTCTGGTGCGGCGAGGATTACGTCGAGATGGATGCGGGCGGCTGCATCGCCCTGCCGCGCGGCATCGCGCACCGCTTCCAGAATGTGGGCGAGACGGACGGCACGCTGCTGTGCACGGTCACGCCCGGCGGCTTCGAGGCGTTCTTCGGCGCGGTGGGCGCGGCCGGCGAGGCGCGTGCGCTGGAGATCGCGGAGCAGTTCGGGGTGCGGTTTATCCTGGGCTAGTTTTCTCTCTCACTCCACATTGTTTGCCGCCAGGAAGAGGGACTGCGAGAGCGCGTCGTAAAAGCGCTGGAATGGGAGAGGGTCGGTCAAAGCTTCCAGGTTGTGTTGCCCTGACGCCCGCACGATGGTGCGGCGGTCACCCGCCTCTCTGACAATCACAGTGAACCGTACGATCGTCCCGGCAGCACGCGTCGCGGTGACAGTGCCCAGCGCGTCATCCGCGCGATCAATCACAAACCCAAGATCCTGGAGGGTAGAAAGGACGGCTCGAAACACAGCGTTTCGATCTGATGTATCAAAGGCTCGTGTCGATATCGCACGCTGCGCGACTTGAGTATGGCTCGTAGCCAATACCTGCTGGCGGCTGTCGGTCTGACAAGCGGCAAGCGACATTGCCAGCGCCACCGAGAGGAGAACGACCCTCATATCTCGTGGCCCGTCAAGAAAACCGATTGCGACAGCATATTAAAAAATTCCTGATAAAGCCGAGGATCATCAAGTGTCTCAATACGGCTTAGACGATTCTCTGTATTGACGACGACACGCTGCATAGTAACGCGCGCAACTACTGCTTCCTGCTGGGGAACACGGCGAACCACCACAAGAATGCGTATACGTTGATCGCGGTCGATCACGACCCGCTGCTGCGGCGCGCCCGCAGCGGCAGCGAGCAGGATTAGTAGAGTCGCCGCCGCAACCTGGCCGGCCTCGACTGCACTCCGTTCCTTTGAACCCATGATGAGGCCAATTTGGGGGCGGCTTTCATCGATCTGGAAGCCCAGATCCTGGAAAACGCCGGCAACTGCCTGGAGGAGCATCCGTTCGTCAGCAGTGTCATAGCGACGCGACTGCAATTGCCGTTGCTGGACCACTGAACTACCCAGCGTGAAATGGCTGGCATGGGTTTCCGCTTCAGGTACGCAACCCGCAGCCATCAGCATGGGCAGCGATCGCAATACCCCTCGACGCCTCTGCACGATCAGAAGCTCGTCGAGCGATACGAATAGTCGCGCACAGCGCCCCGCTCATCAAACCGAATGATAATCGTGAGAGTCCGTTGCTGGGTTGAGCGGCTTCCGCTGGTCTGGCCTGCCCCGAGCAGTATCAGGCTGCCGCCGACACCAGACTGGGTGTAAGCGCTTGTGCTGGAAATGCGATCGTAAACCCAGGTCTCGCGGCGCTGGCCGTCGGACGTCACCATATTTGGCGCGCCCAGAACTGCCACGACATCCGCCCCGCTCATGCCTTGGCGGATTTCACGCTGAACGGTCCCTACTGTCAGACGATCCGCCTGGTCAGGCGCTGGCGGCGGCGCACAAGCCATGAGCATCGCGAGAATGCCCAGAGATGCAATTTTCCTCATCTGGCTGCTCCGGTCGGAAGATTGTTCGTCGTGGGTCTGTCGGATTCCGGCCGTACGGCATCGGGAACGGCATCCGTCGCAGAGATGGCGAATGCCTCTCTCCCCATCAGCTGGGTCATCGGCACGAAAAAATTCGCCTGGTAAAATTCGGGGGCGTCGACCTCGTACATCTTGCCGTCCGGCATGAGCACGGCCGCATTGACCCGCACCGCAGATCTGCCGGCCGCCTGGGATCGGACAACCGCCGACATCCGCAGGCGCCCCATCCGGGCGGCCGACACGGTGCCTGAGGCAGAATCGACGCGGATGATCCGATAGCCCAGATCGTGGAATGTCGAAACGACGCCACGCGCGACCTGGTCTGAAGAGCCGTCGAAAAGGCGGGATTGCATCGCCCGCATTTCGACCGCAGAGCGGTTTGAAGAAACGAAATTGTCCGCGGGATTCGGCGCGCAGGCAACCATCAGACCGCATGCTGCGAACGCAGCAAGGAGGGAGTTCCTCATGCCCCCACTCCCCGCGCCAGGCCCTGGCGCAACTGGTTGAAGAACTCCTGGTAGAGTTGAGGATCATTCAGCTGTTCGTATCGGCTGCCACCTTGGTTCGTCTCCACGCGGCGCTCGAAGGAGACGCGAAGATTCATTTGGTTTGAGCCCGGGATAGGCTGAGTCGTAAGGGTCACATAGATGGTCTGCCGCTCGTCCCAGGTCGGCACAACGGCAACCAGGAACATGGCAGCAACAATCGTCACCGCGACTGCGGCTGCCACTTGGCCGGCTTCCCGTGCATCGCGTGATTTGCTGCCGGCCAGCACACCCAGTGGGACAGAACTTTCGTCCAGCGCAAAACCGAGATCGAGGAGCACCTGCGTCGCCTCACGCAGCAGTACTTCGTCAGAGATGCGATCTATCGGCATCGTCTGAGCCTGCCGCAGGACTGCAGCGTCGCTACGAGGTTCGCCCAGCAGCAGTGCGGCTTGATTGTAGTTCTGGCAACCGGCCAGTGACACAGCAATAGCTACCGCTAGGGCGGCCCTGCCAATCCTCATCAAAAATCCCTCCCCGGCACCAGCAACTAAATATCACGCATTCGTGAGTCATAATGACAACATGTGTGATGATTCAGCTAGTGGGGGAATTCGGTAGAAATTTGAGTTCCCTAAAGGCGTGATTAAGCTCCGGCGGGCTCCGTTAGCGCCCCAGCGCCCGCCCCACCTCCGCATAGCCCTGCGCCAGGTGGAACCGCACCGAGGGCGCGGAGAAGTCATAGTCGCGCGAGGATGCCTCGCCCTCCCGCCCCTCGCGCAGGAAATGGGTGATTTCCATCGGCGCGCCGTCACCCATCAACTGGATATAGAGCGGCCACTGCCGCACCCGGCTTTTCATCTCGGGCGGCGCCAGTTCCAGCAGCGACCGCACCAGCTCCCGATAGGCGCCGGTGCTTTCCTTCAGCCGCACATCGCTGCGGATGCGCTCGGCATAGAGGATCTCGTCCCGCCGGGCCTGCACCTCCATCATGTTGCGCGGCAGGGGGCGTTCGCCCGCGAACAGGTGCACGGTGAACACGCGCTTGCCGTCAGGCCCGCAGCGGTCGATCACCATGTCCAGCGGCGAATTGCTGACGATGCCGCCATCCCAATAGGGCTGGCCGTTCACCTCGGTCCAGGAGAAGCCGGGCGGCAGGCTGCCGCTGGCCAGGATATGGTCGGGCGTCAGCGCCTGGGCATAGCTGTCGAAGACCTCGAACCGCGCGTTGGTCACGTTCACCGCGCCCACCAGCAGGCGCACCGGGCTCTGCCGGAGCTTGGAGAAATCGACGTAGCGCGCCAGCGTCTCGCGCATCGGGGCGGTGTCGTAGAAGCTGGTCCAGCCGGCAGGCGGGCTCAGCGGGTCCACCATCCAGCGCGGGCGGAAGAAGGCCGGCACCCCGCAGGACAGGATCTGCCCCGCCGCCCAGCTGCCGGCGGCGTCGGCCGGCATCCAGCCCGGCACCTGCACCGACAGTTCCTCCCAGAAGCACTCCAGCGCGCGGGTGGCGTCGCGCGGGTTGCCGGCCACGATGGCGCCGTTCAACGCGCCGATGGAAATGCCGGCCACGATATCGGGGAAGATCTCGCGCTCCTCCAGCGCCTTCACCACCCCGGCCTCAAAGGCGCCGAGCGCGCCGCCGCCCTGCAGCACCAGCACGGTCTGGGTGGGCACGCGGTTCAGCACGAAGGCGGGGTCGGCCAGCTTCGCCGCCGCGTCCTCCAGCCGCACGCGATAACGGATCAGCCCCTCGGCCGCGCGGGTTTCCTCGGGCGGGCGGCCCATGGAGAACAGGGCGCGCGGCACCCCTTCCTCCAGGTAGAACAGCGCGACCGAGGCATCGGCCCATGACCCGCGCCGGACCTGGCCTGCCGCCCCCTCGGGCATGCCGAGCATGCTGAAGCTGAAACGGCCGAAGTCGCAGTAGAAATAGGAGACCTCGTCATAGCGCCGGCCCTGGCCCAGCATGTTGCGGGCGGCCAGCCGCCCCTGCTTCACCGCATTGTCCCAGTGTTCGATGTGGCGGCGGCGGGCGAAGACGGGGTCGTCGAACAGGGTCACGTCGCCGGCGGCGAAGACATCCGCCGCGCTGCTGCGCAGCTGGTCGTCCACCACCACCAGCCCCTTTTCCAGCGTGATCCCGCTGCCGGCCAGGAAGACGGTGGCGGGTGCCACGCCCACGCTGACCATCAGGATGTCGCAGGGCAGGGTGCGGCCGGCGGCGGTCACGACCTGCGTCACGCGGTCCTCGCCGCGGATCTCGCTGACCTGGTCGCCCAGCAGGATGGTCACGCCGGCTTCCTCGGCGCCACGGCGCGCCTCGGCCGAGACCTCGGGCGATTCCGTGTGGCGCAGCAGCAGCAGCCCCAGCTCCACCACCGTGACGGACAGGCCCAGCGCGTTCAGGGTCATGGCGATTTCCATGCCCAGGAAGCTGCCGCCCAGCACCACGGCGTGTTTCGCGCCGGCGCGGATGTCGTCGCGCACGGCCTCACGGTCCGCCCAGCGCCGCAGGTGGTGCACGCCGGGCAGCCGTTCCCCCGGGCAGCCCAGGGCGCGGGGCTGGGCGCCGGTCGCGATCAGCAGCTTGTCGTAGTGAAGGGTTTCACCGGCATCGGTGGTGACCAGGTGCTGGTCCGTGTCCACCGACACGGCGCGGGTGTTGAGCGCGAGCTCGATCTGCTGGGCGCGGTACCAGGCATCGTCGTGCAGCAGGGCCGGGGCGTCGCCCAGCAGCCCCTGCTTGGACAGCATGGGGCGGCGATAGGGCGGAATGTCCTCCGCCGAGAGCATCAGGATGGATTTCCCGGTGCTTTCGAGGCTCAGCGTCTCTGCCGCGCTGGCCGCGGCCGCGCCGCCGCCCAGCAGCAGGAAATCCACATGGCGCGGGGGCATGGCGGCCTCAGTTGCCGCCGGGATCCCAGGCGGGCGCGCGGCCCCAGCGCGGCGCGTAGTAGGGCTGGCGCGGCGGCGGCGGCTGATAGTGGCGCGGGGCATCGCGATAGCCGCCCCCGCGCCCGTAATAGCCCGGGCCCGGCGGGGGAACGCAGCCCGCGAGCAGGGCGGTGGCGGCGAGAAGCAGGAAGGCGCGCATCAGCGGCTGACCCCATAGAAGCTGCTGATTCCGCCGCCGATGCTGACTGTCGGGCCATAGGCACCGGTGCGGGCCACGCGCCCGTCCTCCGATGGCGGGGGCGCGGCGCAGGCAGCGAGGGTCAGCAGCAAGGGCAGCAGCAGATATCGCATGGCCCATGATATGCGCCCGCCCCCCGGTCAGGGCAAGGCAATCCCCCGCCCGGCGTAGAAGCGGTTGAAATCGGCCAGGGTCAGCCGTGCATCGCGCCGCGTGGCGGCCGTATGGCCGGAGGGATTGTGGAAGCGCAGCCGCCCCTGCCGGTCCTGCCCGAAGACCAGCACCAGATGGCCGCCGCGCCGGGGCGGCTCCCGTTCCGGCCAGCGCAGCCAGGGATGGACGGAGGCGATGAACATCCCGCCCCCGCCCAGCAGGGCCGGAATATCCTCGACCGGCACATCCACCAGCACGCGCGCCGGGATGGATTGCGTCGCGAGCCATTCCACCGCCCCGGCATAGATCAGGCCCTTGATGTCGCCGTCCGGGGTTTCGACGTAGCCGCCATGGGCCTGCACGCCGCGGCGCAGGCTGTGGATGGTCTCGGCCCGGCCGCGCGCGGCCAGCACCATGCGCAGGCAGGCCATGCCGCACAGGTGTTCGGCCCAGCGGGCGTATTCCGCCAGGGATTCGGCGCCGGAACCGGCCCAGCCGGGATCGGTGGCGGCGGGACGGCCGGCCAGGAAGGCGCCGACCAGCCGGGGGGTTTCCCACTGGGCGAAATAGGGCGGCTTCACAGCAGCTTGCGATAGACGATGAAGCCCGAATTCTCCGCCACCCGGTCATAGAGCAGACGGGCCGTCGCGTTGCCTTCCTGCGTCTGCCAATAGACGCGCGGGCAGCCGGCGGCACGGGCGCGGTCATAGACACCCTCGATCAGCGCACGGCCCACGCCCTTGCCGCGCGCGGCCTCGCTGGTGAACAGGTCCTGCAGGTAGCAGTTGGGCGCGATGGCCGTGGTGCTGCGGTGGAACAGGTAATGCGTCAGCCCCAGCAATTGTCCGTCCTGCTCGGCCACCAGCGCGTGCACGGGCTCATACGCATCAAAGAAGCGCTGCCAGGTCACGCGGGTGATCTCCGGGTCCAGCGCGGTGTCGCCGGATCGGCCATAGAAGGCGTTGTAGCCGAGCCACAGGGGCAGCCACTGGTCGTGGTCGGCGGGGGCGATCGGGCGGATGGTCAGCGTCATGCCGCCAGATTGCGCCGGCGCGGGCGGATGGCCAAGCGCGGGGCTTCCCTCACCCGCGCGATGATGCCAGAGCGATGGCTTACGTTCCGGGAACAGAGCCATGTCTCCTTCCGTCTCGGGGTCCGCCGCGCGCGTCGCCCAGGTGCTGGCCCGCATCGGCGCCGTGCGCGTCACCACCGGCCAGCCCTTCGTCTACACCTCCGGCTGGGCCAGCCCCGTCTATGTCGATACCCGGCTGCTGATGTCCGAAGTGGCGCTGCGGGAGGAGCTGATGGAGCTGGCGGCGGAGCATCTGCGCCCCATCATCGCCGCGCGCGGCATCAACGCCATCGTGGGCGCCGAGAGCACCGGCATCGCCTTCGCCGCCTGGATCGCGGCGCGGCTGTCGCTGCCGATGCTGTATCTGCGCAAGAAGGCGCTGGGCTGGGGCAGCGCCGCCCGGCTGGAAGGCCGCCTGCCCGACGCGCCCCGCCTGCTGTTCGTGGATGACGTGACGACCGACGCGCGCTCCAAGCTGGCCGCCGTCCAGGCGCTGCGGGAAACCGGCGCCAGCGCCGAGGATGTGCTCGTGCTGATGGACTACGCGATCTATCCGCGCATCCCCGCGATGCAGGCCCAGGGCGCGCTGACCGTGCATGCGCTGACCACCTGGCGCGAGGTGTTCGCCGCGCTGGAAGGCCTGCCGCCCGAGGCCCAGGCCGTGCTGCAGGCCTATACCGCCGACCCCGTGGCCTGGTCGGTCGAACATGGCGGGGTGGGCGCGTGAGCAGCCAGGAAGCCCTGGCGCTCGGTATCCTGGAGGAGATCGCCGCCCTGTCCCGCGACGTGGCGGGTGTGACGCGTGAGGCCTATGGCGAGGGCGAGGAACGCGCAATGCAGGCCATCGAGCGCCGGGCTGCCGCGATGGGCTTCGCGGCGGAGCGCGACCGCTATCAGAACCTGTGGCTGCGCCTGCCCGAGGATGCCCGCACCGAGCCCCCGGTGGTGCTGGGCTCGCATCTCGATTCCGTGCCGCAGGGCGGCAATTACGACGGGCTGGCCGGGGTGCTGGCGGGCATGCTGGTGCTGGACCGCTTCCGGGGCCGCGCCGCCGCCGCGCCGCCGCTGCGCGTGCTGGCCCTGCGCGCCGAGGAAAGCGCCTGGTACGGCAAGGCCTATACCGGCTCCCTGGCGCTGACGGGGCGGCTGCCGGCCGGCGCGCTGGCGCTGCGGCATCGTTCCGGCACCGGCACGCTGGGTGAGGCGATGGCCCGCAGCGGGGTGGATGTGGACGCGGTGGCGCGCGGCGAGGCGCTGGTCGGCGCCCACGACATCGCCGCCTGGCTGGAACTGCACATCGAGCAGGGGCCGGTGATGATCGCGCGCGGCTGGCCGGCGGCGGTCGTCACCGGCATCCGCGGCAACCTGCGGCACAACCGCGTGGTCTGCCACGGAGAGGCCGGCCATTCCGGCGCCGTGCCGCGCTGGCTGCGCCACGACGCGGTGCTGGCGGTGGCGGAGCTGCTGTCGCGCATGGACGAGCATTGGCGCGTGCTGCTGCAGATGGGCATGGACCTGGTGATGACGGCGGGTATCTGCACCACCAACGCCGCCTCTCACGCCGTCTCGGTCATTCCGGGAGAGGTGCAGTTCAGCTTCGAGGTGCGCAGCCAGGACCAGGCGACGCTCGACCGCTTCTTCGATCTGTTCCGCCAGGAATGCGACGCGATCGGCGGTGCCCGCAAGGTGCGCTTCAGCTTCGATGAGCGCCTGGCCTCCGCACCCGCCACCATGGATGCGGGCTGGATCGCGCGGCTGGAGGCAGCGGGTGCCGCGCTGGGCACGCCGGTGGAGCGCATCCCGAGCGGTGCCGGGCATGACGCGGCGGTGTTCGCCGGCAGCGGCGTGCCCTCGGCCATGGTGTTCGTGCGCAACGCCCATGGCTCCCACAACCCGGAGGAAGCGATGGAGATCGCGGATTTCCTCGCGGGGGTGGATCTGCTGGAGCGCGCGCTCAGTGATTACGCTGGGTCAGCGCCGCGATGACGCCGTCGGTGTCCATGATGTCGGCATAGCGCCGGCCGACATCGGCCAGGTTCTGGTCATGCGCGGCCTGGGTGTGGTCCCCCACGGCATCATGCGGGACGATGACGCGGTAGCCGTGGCTGAAGGCGTCGATCACGCTGGCGCGGATGCAGCCGGAGGTGATGCAGCCGGTCACGATGGTGGTGTCGATGCCGTGCCGCGCCAGGATGGAGGCGCAGGGGGTTGCGAAGAAGATCGACGGCGCGCCCTTCATCAGCACCACGTCGGGCTCCTCGGCCGCGATGCGCGGGTCCAGCGCCACGGCCTCCGTGCCCTCCAGCAGGTCATAGACGGGGGCGGCCTTCCAGCGCGGCACGGCGGCGCGGGAGTGGTAGCCGTTGACGCAGGCGATGGTCAGCGCGCCCGCCGCGCGGGCCGCCCGCATCAGCCGCACGGTGTTCTCCACCGCCGCGTCCACCATGGGGGCACCCCCCATCGGCATGGACGGGTCGGTGAAGCCCCGCTGGAAATCGACGACCAGAAGGGCGGGCTTATCCCCAAACCCAACGGCCTGGGAGCCGTAGCCCCGGCTTGCATAGATGTCGCTCATGGCGGAAGCATTGTCTGACAAGCTGTGTGGGTGAAGACCATGTCGATGAACACCGAAGAGATCTGGCGCCTGGCGGATGCCGCCAAGGGCCCGATGATTGAGCTTTCTGACCGCATCTGGGGCATGCCCGAGCTGTGCTACAACGAGCACCGCAGCTGCGCCGAGCACACCCAGGCCCTGCATGCCGCCGGTTTCCGCGTGACGGAGAACCTGACCGGCATCCCGACCGCCGTGATGGGCGAGGCCGGCGAGGGCGGGCCCGTCATCGCCATCCTGGGCGAATACGATGCGCTGCCGGGCCTGTCCCAGGAAGCGGGGGTGGCCGAGCCGAAGCCCCTGCCGGGCGACGGCACCGGCCATGGCTGCGGCCATAACCTGCTGGGCTCCGCCTCCATGCTCGCCGCCATCGCGGTGAAGGACTGGCTGAAGGCCAACGGCATCGCCGGCCGTGTGCGCTACTATGGCTGCCCGGCCGAAGAGGGCGGCGCCGCCAAGGGCTTCCTGGTGCGCGACGGCGCCTTCGACGACGTGGACATGGCGATCTGCTGGCACCCCAGCGCCTTCCATGGCCTGAATGAGCCGCTGTCGCTGGCCAACACCCGCATCGACTTCACCTTCACCGGCCGCGCCAGCCATGCCGCCGCCGCCCCGCATCTGGGCCGTTCGGCGCTGGATGCCGTGGAGCTGATGAGCGTCGGCGTGAACTACATGCGCGAGCACATGCCGTCTGACGCGCGCATCCACTACGCCTATCTGGATGCCGGCGGCGTGGCGCCCAACGTGGTGCAGCCCAAGGCCACCGTGCGCTACCTGATCCGCGCGCGTGACGTGACCGAGCTGAACCAGCTGGTCGCGCGCGTGCGCAAGATCTCGGACGGCGCGGCCCTGATGACCGAGACCAAGGTGGAGACGCGGGTGATTTCCGCCGTGTCCAACCTGCTCGGCAACAAGGTGCTGGAGGAGGTGATGCAGCGGAACCTGGAGCGTCTGGGCCCCGTGCCCTTCGACGACCTGGACCGCGCGCGCGCCGCCGAGTTCCAGGCGACGCTCTCGGCCGAGGACATCAGCAGCGCCTGGCGCCGCGCCGGCGTGCAGGAACGCAAGGGCGTGACCCTGTGCGACATCGTGGTGCCGCGCGACGCGAAGCCCGAGAAGATGATCGGCAGCACCGATGTGGGCGACGTGTCCTGGAAGGTGCCGACCGTGCAGGCGCGCGGCGCGACCTATGCCATCGGCACGCCGGGCCATTCCTGGCAGCTGACCGGCCAGGGCAAGCTGCCGGCCGCCCACAAGGGCATGGTGCATGTGGCCAAGGCGATGGCGGGCGTGGCCGTTGATGCCTTCAAGGACCCCGCGACCCTGCAGGCCGCGAAGGACGAGCACGCGGCCCGCATGGCGGTGCAGCCCTATGTCTGCCCGCTGCCCGAAGGTGCCAAGCCCGCCCTGGGGATGAGCCTGGCGGTGTGAGGCGGATGCGACGGGGCGTCAGGCCTCGTCGCGCTTCCGCAGGCGCCGGATCACCGCGATGACCGGCGCCACGGTCAGCACCAGCAGGATGGCCGCGGCCACCGCCATCGTGATGGTGCGGTTCCACAGCTTCTCGATCGCGAGGCTGGTGGTGGCCAGTTCCGGCCGCGCCGGGTCCGCCATGACCTGCACCGAGTAGCTGCCGCTGTGCACATCCACGAACACGTAGTTCACGCTGCGCGTCACCTGGCGCGGCTTGCCCTGCACCATCAGCGTCGCGTCGCAGGTGTGCAGGAACAGGCGGGAGCTGCAGGAGCCCTCCGTCACGCGGCCGTTCACCGGCACCGCCGTGTCGCGCACGCGCCAGTCGTCGATCAGGTTGGGCAGGGTGAAATAGCCCATGGCGCCCAGCATGGCGCCGAACATCACCGTGCCCAGCAGCCCCAGCAGCGTCTGCCGCCAGCTGGTTTCCTGCGGCGGCAGGGCTAGCGGGCGGGACGGTTCGGCCTGGGTTTGCATGGTGGCATTCTCCTCTCTGGTTACTGGGCCAGGGAACGCCGTGCGGCGTCCGCCTGGCGGTAGCGGGCGATGATCTCGGCATAGCCCTGGACCTTCATCCGGCGCGGCGGGGCGGCGGCGAAGGTGATGATGCGGCGCTTCGCGTCCAGCCTGACGCGGCGCCCGCCCTTGCGGCGCTCCGGGAAGGGCGCCTCCGGTGGCAGCAGGATGCGGGTCACGACGCGGCCCTGATGCGCCGTCATGTCCAGGTCGGCGACATGGGCCCAGGCTATCGGCCGGTCCAGCCCGTCGATCAGCAGCGTGTCGGGCCGCAGCTCCAGGAAGGGCCGCCGGCCCCGGCGCAGATAGGGAATGCCGCAGACAACGAAGAACAGGCCGAGCCCGCCGCCCGCCGCCGCGATGATCCAGCCGTTCACCGTTTCCATGCCCGGCGGCTTCAGCGCCACCACGGCCAGAGAGGCCGCGATGAGCAGCCCGCCGAAGCAGAACAGGAAGATGGCGCCGCCGCGCGTGTTCTCGTGCAGCAGGACCGGGGCCTCCTCCACGCCTGCCGCGGCCTCGGTCAGTGCCTCGTGCAGTTGCCGGGCGCTGTCATGCGCCATGCCCAGGAACTCCGCGGTGGCGGCGCGGTTCAGCCCTTCCGGGTCGGCGAAATAGGCAGCGAGGCGCTCGGTGGCCTCGGGCGGCGGGGCGGCGGCGGCCTCGGCCAGCAGGGCCGGCCCGGGCTCGCGGCCGAGGGCCACCAGGCGCTGGCGCGTGGGCGGATGGGTATCGGTCGGGTGGGGCTGGATATCCTCCAGATGCGGGGCCGGGTCAGCCAGTCCGCCCGCCTGGGATTCCCACAGGATGGCCGCGACCAGATCGGCCGGCGCATCGCCGGGTGCCGCGAAGGCGGCGTTCAATGCGCCCTCGATGCGCGGCGTGGCGGCGGCATGGCGCAGCAGGGCACGCGCCGCGGCGCCGGCGGAGGTGACGGAGGCGCCCGCCGCATCGGCCGCGAATTCGCGCCGGCGGCTCCAGTGCCGCACCGCGTGGTGGAACTGGTCCATCACGAACATTCCCAGCCGCATGGCCGGGCGCAGCAGCGGCGACAGGCTGCCGTCGCCCGCCGTGCCGGCCTCCGCCACCGCATCCAGCGATCGGCCGACGCCGGCATAGATCGGCATGAAGCGCAGGCTGTATTCGGTGTCGCCGCCGGAGAAATGCGCCAGCTCATGACCGATGATCGCGGCCACCTCGTCCTCGGCCAGCAGCGGCAGGTAGGGCAGCGGCAGATACAGGGTGCGCCCGGCCAGGGCCGTGCCGCCGGGCCGCAGGATCTTGGGGCCGGAGCTGACGAAGAAGCCGCCCGTCAGCCCCACCACCACATTATCCGGCAGCAGGGCGCCCAGCTTCCCCGCCAGCGCGTCCAGCTTGCGCCACAGCCCCGGGGCCTCGGCGCGGGAAAGCTGGCGGCCGTTGATGATCAGCGGGTCGGGGGTGAACAGGTCCAGCGCGCGGCGCAGCTGCATCACGGCCTTCGCGGCGGTCCAGAGCGCGGCGCCGATGCCCACGGCGGCGAAGCCCAGCACCTTCACGCCCGCGCCCGAGACATCGCCGGCCTCGATGATCGCCGAGGCCTCGAAGGCGATGACCGCGACGACGCCGACCGTGGCCAGCACCACCTGCGCGCCCATCAGCGGCGGCAGCAGGCGCCGGACGACGGAAAAGCCCCGCACCAGCGCATCGCGCGATGCCCGCCCCAGCCGCCCGAGCAGCACGGAGGCCAGCAGCGCCAGCACCGACAGGCCGGCCACCAGCGCGGCGCAGGCCATCACGACCGGCGGCAGGAACAGGCGATAGCCGTGCAGCCGCTGCGCCTGCTCGACCTCCGCCAGCGCCGCCCGGGCCTGGGTCACGGCCAGGGGGCCGGCATAGTTCTGGCCGTTGCGGCGGTAGCGGGCACTCATATCGGGGCGCGATTCCAGCACCGCCACGGTCTTGGCGGCCTGCATGCGCTGCTGCGCCAGCTCGGCCGTGCCATCCGCGCCGCGCTGCTGTTCCCAGAAGCCCAGCGCCAGGAAGGCCAGGGGCAGCAGGATGGTGCCGAAGATGAGGCTGAACAGGGCGCGGCCCCGCCGGGATGGCTCAGAAATGGCCGGTCTCCTCCACACGCCCCGATGGCGAACGTTTAGGAGCGCGATCCGGTTGCCGGAACCCAGTCCTCGGCATGATCGAGAGGGTGTGATCTCACCCTTGCCCGACTCCACCCGGCACCCCATCCTGTGGGGTGTCATGCTGAACCTGGTGAAACTGTGCGTCGGCGTGCGCGATATCGCGCATCTGACAGCCCTTCAGGCCGCGCGGATGGTCAATGACCCGCCGCTGCGCCACCAGACGCGCATGGTGCCCAAGCGGCGCGAGGAATTGCTGGCCGGCGGCAGCCTGTACTGGGTGATCCAGGGGCATGTGCTGGTGCGCCAGCGCCTGCTGGATATCACGGACGACAAGTGGGACGACGGCACGAGCTGCGCCGGGCTGATCCTGGACCCCGTGCTGGTGCCGGTGCAGGGGCGGGCCATGCGGCCCTTCCAGGGCTGGCGCTATCTGGCGCCGGACGCGGCGCCGCCCGATGTGGGCGCCACCGGCCCGGCGGACGGGCTGGACGCCCTGCCGCCGGAGATGGCGCGCGAACTCAGGGCGCTGTGCCTGATCTGAGCGTCACTCGCCCTTGATATAGGCCTCGACCTTGCCCTTCAGCAGCTGGGTCAGCGGCTTGCCGCGGCGGTCCACGGTCTTGCCCAGGCTGACGCGGACCCAGCCTTCGGAGATGCAGTACTCCTCGACATTGGTCTTCTCGACGCCGTTGAAGCGGATGCCCACGCCCTGCTGCAGCAGCTCGGCGTTGTGGTGCGGGCTGGACGGGTCCACCGAAAGGCGGTCGGGAATGGTCTGGTCGCTCATGCGGCGTCTGGTGCCGCTTTCGCGCGCGGGATGCAAGAGGCATGGCGGCGCGGCGGGCCGCATGACAGGCTGCCGGCCATGACCGACGCGCCCGACACGCCCGAAGCCGCCCGCCGCGCCCGCGCCCTGTATGACCTGGGCCCGACCGCCATCTACTCCTGCAAGGCGGACCCGCGCTTCCACTACTGCCTGTATGTGCCGCCCGTGGTGGGTGAGGGCGAGAAGGTGGAGCTGCTGGTGGCGATCCATGGCACCAGCCGCACGTCGTTCCTGGATTTCCGGGACGGCTTCGCCGCCTTCGGCAAATGGAACAAGGTGGCGATCCTGTGCCCCGTCTTCCCGGTGGGCGTGCTGGGGGACGGCGCGCGGTCCGGCTACAAGTACATGCGCGAAGGCGACATCCGGTACGATGAGCTGGTGCTGAAGATGGTGGCCGAGGTCGCGGCCACCTATGGCCAGGACTGGTCGCGCTTCGCGATGTTCGGCTTTTCGGGCGGCGGGCATTTCACCCACCGCTTCGCCATCCTGCACCCCGAGAAGCTGTGGGCGGCCAGCATCGGCTCCCCCGGCTCCGTCACGCTGCTGGACCCGGCGCGGGACTGGTGGGTGGGCATCCGCGACATCGAGGCGCGCTTCGGCCGGCCCTTCGACCAGGCGGCGCTGGCGCGCGTGCCGGTGCAGATGCTGGTGGGCGACGCGGATCTGGAGACCTGGGAGATCACCCACAAGCCCGGCGGCACCTATTGGATGGAGGGCGCCAACGACGCAGGGCGCACCCGGCCCGAGCGCCTGAAGACCCTGGCCGCCAGCTTCGAGGCGGCCGGGGTGACGGTGCGGCTGGAGCTGGTGCCCGGGGTTTCCCACGACCGGATGAAGGTGCTGGACCGGGTGCAGGACTTCCTGGCGGGTGTGCTGAAGCGCATGCGCGCCCCCTGATTGTGCCTTTCCTGCCACGGGCCGCGGCCTTTGCGGGGCGGCGCCTTGCGGCGTTATTGCAAGCGATTCTCATTCTCGTTAGATCACGATTGCCGGCGCCGGGAGCGACGGGGCCATGCCTCGTCTGACCCGGCGAATGATCTGACACAGTTACAATTTCGGTCGTTGACCGAATCAATTCATAAAATTACGTAATTCTCGGGGCAGATCACAGATCAGAAGTTTCAACCTGATGGTTGTTCGTTTCCTTTACTGGATTCCGAACGCGATGATGCTTGCCCTTCTGATGTGTGATGTCACCAATCACGCATTGAGGTTCAACCCGTGACCGACACGACTTTCCGCCGATCCCTGATGCTCGGCGCCTCCGTCCTGGCCATGGCCTTCGCCGCGCCGGCCTTGGCGCAGCAGGCCGCGAGCGGGGCCGGTGTCCAGCTCCGCCCCGTTCAGGTCGAGGGCGAGCTGCCGCCCGAGAACACCACCACCATCGACAGCGCGCGGCTGAACCTGGAAGGCGCCGCCAGGCTGGACGACGTGCTGCGCGGCACGCCCGGCGTGTTCACGCGGCAGAACGCCCAGCAGCCGGGCGTGGCCGTGAACATCCGCGGCTTCGAGGGCGCGGGCCGGGTGAACATGTCGATCGACGGCGTGCGGCAGAACTTCCGCTTCACCGGGCATGAGGCCGCGGGCTTCACCTATGTCGACCCCAACCTGCTGGCCGGCATCGACATCGCGCGCGGAGAGGTGACGGGGCTGGGCGGCGGCGCGCTGGCGGGCAGCGTGAACTTCCGCACCCTGAACGTGGATGACGTGGTGCGCCCGGGCCAGACCTATGGCGGGCTGGCGCGCCTGTCCTGGGGCACCAACGGCGCGCTGTTCAACAACATGATGGCCTATGGCGTGCGGCTGGAGAATGCGGGGGTGGTGGGCGCCATCAGCAAGCGCAATTCCAACCTGTACCATGACGGCAACGGCAACATCGTGGCCGGCACCAGCCAGGACCTGCTCTCGGGCCTGGTGCGGGCCAATGTCAGCCACGGGTCGCACAGCCTGTCGCTGGGGGCCCTGTTCTACAGCAACTACTTCCTGGCCAATTCCTACAACCAGCAGGTCGACAACCGCACCGTCTCGGCCAACTACCGCTACAACCCGGGCAATCCGCTCGTCGATCTGCGGGTCAACGCCTACTACAACCAGCTGCGCATGAACTACACGGGCGGGACCAGCACCAGCGGCATCGGGCGCGACATCACGGATGACGGGCTGGGCTTCGACATCTCCAACGTCTCACGCTGGAACCTGGGGCGCATCGCGGTGCGCAGCACCAACGGCGTGGAGTATTTCCACGACGACGTGCGCAGCACCAATGGCGGCGTGAACCCCGGCAGCGGCACCAGCTCGCAGCTCGGCATCTTCACCAACAACACCTTCAGCTACGGCATCGTCGATTTCACGGCGGGGCTTCGCTACGACCATTACACGCTGAACGGGTCGGGCGTGACGAATGACCGGGTGGGGGCGTTCAACATCGATACCTCCACCGGTTCCCTGAACCCGAAATTCACCCTGGGGGTGAACGTCACGAACTGGCTGCAGCCCTATGTCAGCTGGGGGCGGTCCATGCGCTCGCCCACGCTGCAGGAGACCATGCTGGGCGGCAGCCACCCCGGCACCACCAGCGGCAGCTACCTGCCCAACCCCAACCTGCGGCCCGAGACGTCCCAGGGCTGGGAGATGGGCGTGAACCTGCGCCGCCACGCGCTGCTGAACGAGCGCGACAGCCTGCGCCTGCGCGCCAACTACTTCATCAAGAGCGTCGAGGATTATATCGCGGCGAGCTATCTCACCGCCTCTCGCGCGTTCCAGTACACGAACATCGCGGGCCGCACCCAGGTGCAAGGCTTCGAGGTGGAGCTGGGATACGATGCGGGCTTCGTGTTCGGCGGCATCAACTACACCAACATGCGCTCCTCCATCCCGACGCAGGTGCCGGGGCTGGGCGCCAGCCAGTACATGCCGGACCACGTGCTGTCGGTGGATGCGGGAATGCGCTTCCTGCGGGAAAGGCTGACGGTGGGCGCGCGCTACAACTACGTCTCGGCCGGGCCGGTGGCCACGCTGAACAGCAGCTTCACGGGGGCGACGGCGACCGAGGGCGGCAAGCCGTACAACATCGTCAACCTGTTCACGAACTATCGCGTGACGGACAATTGGGACGTGAGCTTCCGCATCACGAACCTGCTGAACGAGAGCTACACGCCCTTCCTGAGCACCACCGGCAACGGCCAGGGGCGCACCTTCTACCTGGCGACGCAGATCAGGTTCTGAAACGAAAACGGGGGCCTGCACGGCCCCCGTTGCTGTTCAGGCCGTGCCGACGGCGGGGCCGTCCAGGCTGGTCTGGCCGCGGCGGTTCTGCCACAGCGCCACGAAGTCGATCGGCTGCAGCATCACGGGCGGGAAGCCGCCTTCGCGCGTCGCATCCGCCAGCACGTTGCGGGCGAAGGGGAACAGCAGGCGCGGGCATTCCACCAGCAGCACCGGCTCCAGATCCTGCTCGTTCACGTTCAGGGTGAAGATGCCGCAATAGACCAGCTCGGCGATGAAGCAGACCTGGTCGCCGGCCTTGGCGTCGGCGCGGATTTCGAGGGCCACCTCAAAGACGTTCTCGCCTTCCTGGATGGGGCGGGCCTGCACGTCCAGCCGCAGGTCCACCTGCGGGGCCTCGCGCAGGGTGGTGTAGATGGCGGGGGCGTTCGGCACCTCGAAGCTGAGGTCCTTGGTGAACTGCATGTTCACCACGATGGGCGGCATGGGCTGCTGGGCCTGATCGGACATGAGAGAGGTTCCTTGATCGCGCCTGCGGGGTAGCACGCCGGGCCGGGCCGCCCAAGGGGCAGACAATTTTCTTGCTTTGTTCGCATATATAGGATTATGTGCCTGTTCCCTTTCCCGGAGACAGGCATGCCCCCCGACAATCCCCGCCTTCTCTCACCGGCACTGATAGCCGGCACGATAGGCATCGTGGCGATTTTAGCCGCCATGGCCTGGCCGGGGGGCATGAATGCCACCCATCTGGCCGCTATGCTGATATTCCTTGTAGGGCTGGCCTTTGCCGCCTTCCTGTGGTGGCTGGCCGCGCGCAGCTTCGCGATGCTGAACAACCCCGCCACCACCGCGGAGCAGATCGCGGCCATGCGCGAACTGCCCATGGCCCTGCCCGAGGGCACGGTGCGCGCGGTGCTGGCGCTGATCGTGGGCGTTGTGGGCCTGCCGCTGCTGCTGTTCGCGGCCACGCTCGGGCTCTCGGACGCGATCGCGGGCTATGTGAACGGCATCATCGCCGGCGTGTTCGGCTATTACTTCGGCGCCCGCACCCAGACGCCGGATGCCCAGGCCCAGCGCCGCGTCAGCGAGGCCCTGACCACCGAGCAGCGCGCCCATGCCGAGACCCGCGCCACCGCCGCCGCCAATACCGAGAACGCGGTGGCCGCCGCCCTGCGCCCGGTGCACGAGAGCGACGCCACCGGGAAGCTGAACCGCCACCTGGCCGTGGCCGAGCTGGTGGTGGAGGGGCTGGGCAGCGCCCTGCCCGGCGGCATCATCCCCCAGGGTGCCACCAACCTGCTGCGCCAGGCACGCCAGGCGCTGAGCGGCGGCGACATCTCCGCCATCACCGCCGCCACCACGGCGCTGACGGGCGCCTCCGGGCCGCTGGCCAGCCTAATCTCGGCGGCGGCGCCCGTGCTGGGCGGCGTCGCGGGCGGGCCGCTGGCCGGGGCCGCGCTGGTGCTGGGGCTGGGGTGGAACCTCTCGGCCTCCGGCTGGCGGCGCTGGCAGGCGCAGGTGCTGGACGCGCCGCATGACCCCACTTTGTTCGACCCTGGCAGCATCACCCCCGCGGATGCGCTGGCGAGCCTGGCCGCCGTGCCCGACATGGCCCAGGCCCTGGCAGACAAGCGCAACAGCGCGGGCTTCGCGGCGGAGCTGACCGACATGGCCCTGCGCGACGACGGCGCGGCGCGGCTGTGGTCGGCCTGGGGTGCGGGCCGTTTCGCCTCGCCTGCCGCCGTGGAGGACGCGATGACCCGCTTCCGCCGCGCCCTGCTGGGCACCGAGGCGCGGCAGGACGTGACGGACGCCGCCGTGACCGATGTGGCCGCGCGGCTTGCCACCGCCAGCCCCGCGCTGCGCCCGGATGCGCCGGACCCGGAGGCGGTGCGCCGCCTGCTGGCCCCCACCTCCGCCAACGCGCCCGAGGCCGCGCGCGCGGCGATGGAGGCCCTGACCCTGCTGACTGGCACCCTGCGCGACACGCATCAGGACCCCGTGCAGCTGCTGCAGGAGATCACGCCATGAACCGCCACCTGTGGCTGCTGCTGGGCTGCATGGGCTGCGCGCCGCTGGCCGCCGTCATCGACCCGCCGCTGGCCCAGCTGAACCGCTGGAACAGCGCGCCCCTGGCGGAGATCGCGGCCGAGCCCGTGATCTCTCCCTGCCCGGCCGACAATGCGGCCTGCCCGCGCCTGCACGCCCGGCGCGCCGAGGCCTGCATGACCCAGGCCATGGCCGCCCGCGCCCCGCGCGCGGCCTGCCCGGGCCTGGCCGCGCGGCCGATGCTGGATTGCGCGGCGGGTGAATACGAGGCGGCCGGCGGCCCACCCGACAACCAGGCCCAGGCGCTGATCTGCCTGGGCTGGCTCTCCGGGCCCGAGGAGGCCGCGCGGCATGCCCGCGCGGCACTCGCCGTGGCCCGCAACCCCGTCCTCATCGCCCGTGCCCGGGCGCTCGGAGAATCACGCTGATGATGATGCTCGATCGTGCCCTGTCCTTCCGGCTGCCGATGCTGCGCGGGGCGGATGTGCGCCAGGCCCAGCAGGCGCTGCGCCGCGCAGGGCTGCTGGCGCTGGAACCCGACGGCGTGTTCGGCCCCGCGACGCGGGATGCCGTGCTGGCCTTCCAGCGCGCCAACGGCTTGCTGGCCGACGGCATCCTGGGGCCGCGCAGCTGGGCGAGGCTGATGGAGCAGGCCCCGCCCGCGACCAGCGAACCCGGCTGGCAGGCCATGCTGGCGCCCTATCTGCCGGCGCTGACCGCGCTGCATGGGGCGCCCGTGGGCAATGCCGCGCGCCGCTGGCGGCTGACCGCCCAGGGCGTCGAGGTCGATGGCGCCCTGCCGCGCGGCAATGCCGCCACCGTGCTGCGCTGCTGGACCACGCACGGCCCCGCCATGTCCAGGGTCGCGGCCGCCCGCCAGGTGCCGGTGGAACTGCTGCTGGCCACCGCCTGCACCGAGAGCGGCGGCCGTGCCGATGCCGTGCGGGAGGAGCCGGGATACCTGGACGATGAGAGCACGCCCATGCGCGTCTCGCCCGGGCTGATGCAGACGCTGATCGGCACGGCGCGGGAAGCTCTGGCTGACCCGAAGATCGACCGCGCGGCGCTGCTGAAGCCCGAGACGTCAATCGCGGCGGGTGCGGCGCTGATGCGCCGGCAGGCGATGGGCGGGCGCGTGCCCACGGGCTTCGACCCGCCGCTGGTCGCCTGCGCCTATAACGCCGGCAGCCTGCGGGCGGCGACCAACCCCTGGGGGCTGGTGCAGACCAATCGCGGGGCCGGGCACTGGCACGCCGATGCCTTCGTCGAATACTTCAACGAGGCCTGCGCGCTGATGGACGGCAACCCGGATACGCCCAGTGTGGTGGCGTTGCTGAAAGGATAGTGGCGGTTATGCTGCCGGCCATCGAACCCAATCTGGAGGTCTCCATGGCCGGCCGCATCGACGCCCGTCTCGCCGAACTCGGCATCACCCTGCCCGCCGCCCCGGCGCCGGTCGCCAACTATGTGGGCTGGACCCGCACGGGGAACATCGTGGTCGTCTCCGGCCAGATCCCGCTGAAGGACGGCGCCATCGCATACACCGGCAAGGTCGGCGCGGACGTGACGCCCGAGACGGCGAAGGAAGCGGCGAAGCTTTGCTTCGTGAACGTCATGGCCCAGCTGAAGGCCGCCTGCGGTGGCGATCTGGACAAGGTGGTGAAGGTAGTGCGCCTGGGCGGCTTCATCGCCGCACCGCCGGAATTCACCGCGCATCCGGTGGTGATGAACGGGGCGTCCGACCTGGCGGTGGAAGTGTTCGGCGACGCCGGGCGCCACGCGCGCAGCACCATCGGCGTGCCCAGCCTGCCGGGGAATGCGGCGTGCGAGGTCGAGGGGATGTTCGAGATCGCGGGGTAAGCAAGCCCCAAATATTGGCGGGTGTGGGAAGAATGTTCTTTTTTGTAAAAAAGAACCAAAAAACTTTTGATAGTTTTATCTAACATAAAACTCGAAAAGTCTTTTTGCTTTTTTTTCTTCAGAAAAAGAAGATTAATTTTACCCACACCTATGATAACTATGTAAGCCCCTGCTTGGCCGTGCGACGCTGGTGCAACGCCACGCCAGGCTCTACACAGGCGCCTTTACACCACAGGGGTTCCGCCATGGCGCTGACCGACGAACAGAAGGCCGAGATGGCCGAGGCCGCCGCCCAGCGCACCCCGACGGCCCGCCCGGTCTCGGCCGGGCTGGAGGCGATGCTGGCCACCGCCATTCCGGTGCTCGACCACGGCTTCGTGCGGGTGGTGGACTATATGGGCGACGATGCGGCGGTGGTGCAGGCGGCGCGTGTGTCCTACGGGCGCGGCACCAAGGCCGCGAATGAGGACCGGGGGCTGATCCGCTATCTGATGCGGCACCGGCATTCGACGCCGTTCGAGATGTGCGAGATCAAGTACCACATCAAGCTGCCGATCTTTGTCGCGCGGCAGTGGATCCGCCACCGCACCGCCAATGTGAACGAGTATTCCGCGCGGTATTCCGTGATGGACAAGGAGTTCTACATCCCGGCCCAGGCCCAGCTGGCGGCCCAGAGCAGCGTGAACCGCCAGGGCCGCGGCGATGTGCTGGAGGGCGAGGAAGCCGCCCATGTGCTGCGCCTGCTGCGCGACGACGCCAGCCGCAACTACGACCACTATATCGAGATGCTGAACGAGGATGAGGCCGGCACCACGCTGAGCGCCGAGAAGTCCGGCCTGGCGCGTGAGCTGGCGCGGATGAACCTCACGCTGAATACCTACACGCAGTGGTACTGGAAGACGGACCTGCACAATCTGCTGCATTTCCTGTCCCTGCGTGCCGACGCGCATGCGCAGTATGAGATCCGCGTCTATGCCGAGGCGATGATCGACACGGTGAAGGCCTGGGTGCCGCATTGCTATGAGGCGTTCCGGGATTACCGCATGGGGGCCGTGACGCTCTCGGCGCAGATGCTGGCGATCGTGAAGCGCCTGCTGGCCGGGGAAGTGGTGGAGCAGCCGGCCTCCGGGCTGTCCAAGCGCGAGTGGCGGGAACTGATGGAGACGCTCGGTCGTGAGTGAGGACGGCCTGCTGGGCTTCTTCAGCCTGGCAAGCCGCCTGAAACACGTCCATCGCGCGGCCTTTACCGAAGGCCGGCCGGAGAACAGCGCCGAGCATGCGTGGCATGTGGCGCTCATCGCGGTGCTGCTGCATCCGGAAGTGACGCCGGCGCCCGATCTGGGCCAGACCCTGGCGATGATCGCGGTGCATGACGTGGTGGAGATCGAGGCGGGGGATACCTTCGCCTTCGACGATCGCGGGCTGGAGACGCAGGTGGAGCGCGAGCGCGCCGCCGCCGAAGCCCTGTTCGCCCGCCTGCCGCCCGCGCAATCCGGCCGCATGCACGCGCTGTGGCGCGAGTTCGAGGAAGGCGTGACCCCCGAGGCGCGCTTCGCCATGGGCTGCGACCGGCTTCAGGGCTTTCTGCAGCAGGTGGATTGCGGGGCGCCGGCCTGGGCCGAGGTGGGGCTGACGCGCGCCCGCAGCCTGAAGCGCATGCAGCCCGCCATCGACCTGGGTGCGCCGTTCGAGGGCATGATCAACGCGCTGTATGACCGCGCGCTGGAACTGGGGCTGATGCGGCCATGACCGTGCTGGTGTTCGGCTCCGCCATCGTTGACCAGATCTTCCGCACCGCCGCCCTGCCGCTGGCCGGGGAGACGGTGCTGGCCGAGACCAGCCCTGCCTCGGCCGGCGGGAAGGGGCTGAACCAGGCGGTGGCGGCGGCGCGCGCGGGGGCGCGGGTGTCCTTCTTCGGTGCCGTGGGGCGGGATGCCAATGCGGCGCTGCTGCGCCAGGCGCTGGAGGATGCGGGCGTGGCCGCGCATCTGACCGAGGTGGAGGCGCCCACCGGCATGGCCGCCGTGGTGGTGGATGCGCAGGGGCGCAACCAGATAGCGGTCGCACCCGCCGCCAACATGCTGGCCAGGGCGCCGGAGGTGCCGGCCGGCACGCTGGTGATGCTGCAGATGGAAGTGCCGCCCGCCGAGAATGCCGCGATGATCCTGCGCGCGCGGTCCGTGGGGGCGCGCAGCATGCTGAACCTGGCCCCGGCCGCGACCCAGCCGGAACTGTCGGCGCTGAACTGGCTGGTGGTGAATGAGCCGGAGGCGGCGTGGCTCGCCTCTCAGCTGGGGCGCGCGCCGGATGCGGCGGCGCTGGCGGCCGCACTCGGCATCGGGGTGGCGCGCACCCTGGCGGAACGCGGCGCGGAATATGCGGGGCCGGAGGGGCGTTTCCACGTGCCGGCCTTTCCCATCGCCGTCACGGACAGCGTGGGCGCGGGCGATGCCTGGTGCGGGGCGCTGGCGGCGGCGCTGCACGCGCGGGTGCCGATGGGCATCGCGCTGCGACGGGCGAATGCGGCGGGGGCACTGGCCTGCACGCGGCCGGGCGCCTGGGCGCCGACGGCCGCGGAGATCGACGCGCTGCTTTAGCGCCCGCCATTGGCACGGCTGCATTCCCGCAGCCGGGCCACTGCCGCACCCACATTCTGGTCGAAGCCGATGGTGCCGCTGCGCGGGCTGCCGTTGACGAGCAGGCGCCATTGGAAGCCGCGCCCCCGCACGACATGGGCCAGGGAGCCCTCGTCCAGGTTCAGCGTCAGCCGCTGGGCGTTCGCGGTGGCGTTGACCGGCTCCGATTCACCGGCCGCCGAGAAGAAGGTCTCGCGATAGGTCGCGGGCGGAATGCCGTTGGCCGGAACCGATACGGCGACGGCGCCCGACGTCCAGCGCAGGATGCGGTTGTCGCCCAGATAGGCGCGGCACAGGACCACGTTCCGGGGCTGGTCCTGCTGGGTGAAGCGCCAGGGGCCGATGTTCTGGCCGAAGGGCTCCTCGGCGGCGCGGGCGGTGCCGGTCGTCAGCAGCAGGGCGGCGAGGATCAGGATGTGCTTCATGGGCCTCAGCCTCGGGACAGGATGAACTTGGTGGCGGTGGCGGCGCAGGGGGCGACGTTGACCGTGTACGGGAAGGGCGTCTCGGGGCGGGCCATGGCCGGGATGGTCAGGCACATGCCCGCTGACGAGCGCACGATCGCTTCCTCGGTGGCGGTGGCCTGAGTGGTCCAGCGGGGGGAGCTGGGGGCGCAGGGCTCCGCGATCAGCTCTGCCGGGCGGCCCATACCGGGGGCCTCGACGCCGAGGCAGAGGTTGCCCGAGAGGGTGAGCGCGCCGTCCGGGGCGCGCTGGACGAGCAGATCCGCCGGAACGCGGCAGTTGCGCAGCACCATCCGGGTGCCGGCGGCGAGCGCCCCCTGGGGGCCGATGCAGGCCGTCAGGCCCGGGGTGATGGGCCACAGCGCGAAGCCGTTGGGCTGGGCGGCCTGGGCGGTGCGCAGGGCCTCCGGCGACAGGGCGCGGGCGCAGATGCGGACATTGGCGCCGACCCAGCAGGCACCCTGGCGGCGCAGCTCACCCAGCGGGTTGTGGGCGTGGGTGGAGGCGGGGTCCGCGTTCCAGCTGGCCTCGGCCACGCCGGGGGCGGTGACGTTCACATAGGCGAAGTAGTCCGTGCCGTTGATGCGGAAGCTGCCATCCGCATCGGCATCGAACTGGCACTGGCCGCGGATGTAGCTGCGGCCGTTCACCGTCAGCTCGCAATCGGCGGGGCGGGGGGCGGCCCCGGCGGTGCGACTTTGCACGGCAAGACACACAACCGCAGCGAGCAAAGCAACGGCAAGACGCATGGGGCTCTCCAACCTCGGGATACTGGTAACGTTTCAGTGATCGAAGGCGGAAACAAGGCGTGATTCAGTTATTTTCGGGCCTGCGCCTGGGGCGGGGCTGCCCAGCGCGCCCCGCGCTGGCCGCATGACATTTCAGCGACTAGCCTCGGCGGAACATTGCTGCGGGGCGCATCGGCGCGACCGGAAATGTCGGCGGGCCCTGCCCGGCCGCAGCATTGCAACGAGGACGCGACGAGACAGGCCAGCGAGGGCACGCCCCGCACTGAAAGAGCCACCATGTCCGCCACCACTGCCGAGGCCGTTCCCGCCAATCCGCGATCCCGCGTGATCATGGCCAGCCTGATCGGCACCACCATCGAGTTCTATGACTTCTATATCTACGCCACGGCGGCGGTGCTGGTGTTTCCGCACCTGTTCTTCCCGGCGGGCAATGACACGGTGGCGCTGCTCGCGAGCTTCGGCGTGTTCGGCGCGGCGATGGTGGCCCGGCCGCTGGGGGCGATCGCCTTCGGGCATATGGGCGACAAGAAGGGCCGCAAGGTGACGCTGGTGGGGTCGCTGCTGACCATGGGCATCGCGACCTTCCTGATCGGCGCGCTGCCGACCTATGAGATGGTTGGGTGGCTGGCGCCGGCGCTGCTGACGGTGATGCGGCTGGCGCAGGGTTTTGCGCTGGGCGGCGAGTGGTCCGGTGCGGCGCTGGTGGCCACCGAGAACGCGCCGAAGGGCAAGCGCGCCATCTATGGCACCTTTCCGCAGCTGGGCGCGCCGCTGGGCTTCATCATCGCCAACGGACTGTTCCTGATCATCGCGGCGGTGCTGCCGTCCAGCGATCCGTCCCGGCCGTCGGAGGCCTTTCTGAGCTGGGGGTGGCGGGTGCCGTTCCTGTTCTCGATCGTGATGGTCGTGGTGGGGATGTGGGTGCGGCTGAACCTGGTGGAGAGCGCGGCCTTCAAGAAGACCGTGGACCAGGGCCAGGTGCACAAGGTGCCGCTGGCCGCCGTGTTCCAGAACCATGGGCGGCAGCTGGTGCTGGGCACCTTCTACATGCTGGCGACCTATGTGCTGTTCTATCTGATGACCACGTTTTCGCTGAGCTATGGGCGGGCGGCGGTGAACGCGGCGCTGCCGGGGCTGGGGTATGACTATCGCAGCTTCGTGCTGATGATGATTTTGGGCGTGGTGTTTTTTGGCGTGTTCACGCTGGTCTCTGGCCCCTGGGCGGAGAAGTGGGGGCGGCGGAAGACGATGATCGGCATCACGCTGGGCATCGCGGTGTTCGGGCTGCTGTGGGTGCCGATGCTGGCCGGGGGCTTCGTGGGCGTGATGGCGTGGCTGGTGCTGGGCTTTTCGCTGATGGGGCTGACCTTCGGGCCCATGGGCGCGCTGCTGCCGGAACTGTTCCCGGCGAGCGTGCGGTATACGGGGTCGGGGATCAGCTACAACCTGTCCTCCATCCTGGGGGCCGCGCTGGCGCCGTTCGTGGCGGTGGCGCTGTGGAGCGCCGGGGGCGGGAGCCCGTTCTGGGTGGGGGTTTATTTGAGCGCGATGGCGGTGCTGACGCTGGTGGCGTTGGTGTTAGGGCCTGAGACTAGGGATGTGGATATGGAGGGGTGAGGCCCGCAAACGTTGGGAACGGGCGGGTTTACAACCCGCCCACGCTTTCAATTGCACATATTCACAATTTCGTTGATCAAATACGACACATCTTCCGGCACTTCGTCTTTTTTAAAATTTGAAACAACTTTAAATTTGTCTACCTTAAATAATTTATTTATATTATTGTCTACCTCTTCCATTATTTCTTTTGCTCGCGCGTCCAGTATGGCTGAAGCGACGTCACGGGACTTAAAGTCGTCAGGTATAACAAGAGCTTGCGCTGCCATTGCACTAATTATTTCACTTTCATCACAGCCTCCAGCTCTAGCTATAGCCGGTGGATAAATAATATAACCTTCGATTTGCCTACGTCGCCATGTTTTTAGTGACATATCAGGTTCTTTTCCCGAAAATGAACCATCCTCGAGGCTTATTGGGTCAACCTGTGCTAATTCAAGATCATCGCGATCCCTAATTCCAATCGCCTTTAGATCAGGTATTTCTTTTTTTAATTGAATAAATAGTTGCTTTCTTTCCTTATTTCCACCATTCCACGGCCAAACGACCAAATTTGATGGCCATTTTACTTCTAGTATTTCGGAAAATATTTTCAATATTCTAAAATCGCTGTTATTTTCGACAATTAGCATCCTTTTGTTCTTTTTTAATGGATCAATTTTTGGCGAATACTCACTTCCAAGACCTATAAATAAACTCAATTTTCCATTATCATCAACTAAATATTTCGGAGTTTTATTTGAAAAAGAAAGGACTTTCGTACTTTCGGCCCACCTGAGAATTTCTGTACTATGGGTTGCCATTATTATTTGTTTTTCAGACTTAGATCCAATTTCAGCGAGTGCATTTATAAGTTGATCTTGCAAAAGCGGGTGTAGATGAGCATCTGGCTCATCGAGCAAGAGGATATTATTTGATTGGCTTAATGCAAGAACATAAACGCTAAGCCACTGTAGGAAACCACTACCTTCTGCCATTAGATCGCGCGGTGTATAGCCTGAGTATTTTTTAAAACTATAACCTTCTTGCTTTCCCTTGACACTATATATTTTTATATAAGTATGAAATAAATCGTTAAAATGATCCACTATTAAATTCATAGAGAATAAATTTCCCAGAGTAACTTGTAGTATTTCCCATGGATCTGAATTTCTAATTATTTTTAAGTCTGAGCTTTTTATTTTTGATCTCTCGCCTCGTTTCATACTCCTCGTATTAATATTATCATTGTGCATATCTAAAAGCAGATTTCGGATAATTCCTCCAGCAAGACCGCGACCAATCATGCCGCGCCTCTCTGCAACTGACATCTTATTTTCGCGCGATGCTATCCCAGCAAAGGTCGGCAGGTAAGCAATGGTAGGAATTTGATCTTCTCTCGATAAATTTGAATTCTCTGATTTAATAAAAAGCCGATCATTAGTTAAGGCAAGAGATATTTTCAGATGCTTTAGTTTTCCGGATGCATCACTCCAATCACATTGAATGGATAATGAATACCCATCTTTTCCCGGTAGCTGGCTTTTTAGGTTCGTCCACAAATGCTTTAGCGTTGCAATGGAAATAGGAGAAAATTCATCATCAGATATTCCTAGTCCCTGCCCGGAATATCCCGATAGTAGACTTTCTATTCCTTTTTCATTTTGTAGGACGATTTTGCAAAATTCCCACACAGCCAGCGCTTGGAGTAAAGTTGATTTTCCAGAATTATTAGCGCCGGCAGCAAAAGTTATATTATTTGGATGTAATTTTATGACACTATCAGAAAACTTTTTAAAATTCTTTAAATGAACTGTATGTATCATGTTAATCCTTTTTTTCAAAATATTATTATTGTTTCTACCTCTGCCTTTCCACCAACCTCCTCGCCCTCTCCACCACCGGCAAATCAATCATCTGCCCCTCAAAACTCACCGCCCCCAGCCCCTGCCCCAACGCCACCTCAAACGCCGCGATCATCCTTTTCGCCCGGGCCAGTTCTTCTTCGCTCGCCCCATACTCCTCATTGATGATCGCCACCTGAGACGGGTGCACGCAGCTCGCGCAGGCAAACCCGATCGCCCGAGACCGCCGCAGCATCGCCCGGTACCCCTCCAGGTCGCTCAGCCCCGCCACCGTCCCGATGAAGCCCAGCGGCAGCACCCCGGCCGAGCGCGCCGCCAGCACCCCCAGCCGCTTCGGCAGTTCCAGCGCATCCGGCGTCGCCTCGGCGCCCAGATCGGTCGCCAGATCCTCCCCGCCGATCCCCAGCGCCACGATGCGCGGGTGTGCGCGCGCAATCTCCTCCGCGCGCAGCACGCCGGCCGCATCCTCTGCCAGCACCACCATGCCGGTGTGCCCGATCTCCATGCGCTGCCGTGCCTCGGCCTCCTCGATCAGCTCAGCCAGCAGTTTTACGTGGTCCGAGCCCATGATCTTGGTGCAGACCAGCGCCCGCACACCGGGCATCACCGCGGCCTCGATATCCTGCACGGTCATCTCCAGCGGGCGGTTGATGCGCACCACCACATCCGCGCCGTTGGCCGAAACCCGCGGCACCGCGCCGGCCAGCGCCGCGCGCGCCGCGGGCTTTTCCGCCGGCGCGATGCTGTCCTCCAGGTCCAGGATGATGGCATCCGCGCCGCGCTCATGCGCCTTGGCGATGAATTTCTCCCGCGCGGCCGGCACGTACATCAGGGAACGCCAATGGGGCAGCTTCTTCACGGCGGATGTTCCTTTTCCCAATGCCGCGCGATATCCACGCGCCGGCAGACCCAGATATCAGGCATCGCGCGCACCCGCGCCAGGATGCGCTTCAGCCCGATCGCGCGCGCCGGGTGCCCGATGATGCGGTTGTGCAGCCCGACCGAGAGCATGCGGCTCCCCGGCTCATGCAGCGCCATTTCGATGGCACCCATGATGTAGCGCTCGAACTCCTCGCCGGTCGTCAGGGCAGCGCGCTGGAAGCGCACGTCGTTGTTCACCAGCGTATAGGGCACCACCAGGCGCGGCTTGCCGATCTGATGGTCCCAATAGGGCAGCTCATCGTCATAGGCGTCGCTGTCGTACAGGTAGCCCAGCTCATCCAGGATGCGCCGCGTGTTCAGGCTGGGCGCATAGCGGCAGTACCAGCCGAGCGGGCGCTGGCCGGTGGTTTCCTCGATGATGCGTGTGGCTTCGGTCAGGTTATGGCGCTCGGTCGCCTCGTCCATGTCGGCGTGGCTTTCCCAGCGCAGGCCGTGGCCCGCGACGTCCCAGCCGGCCTCGCGGATGGCGGCGGCCGCCTGGGGGGTGCGTTGCAGGCATTGCGCCACGGCAAACACGGTGCAGGGCAGCCCGGCTTCCTGGAACAGCCGCCACAACCGCCAGAAGCCCACGCGGCTGCCGTATTGGAACATGGATTCCGCGCCCAAATCCCGGCCCTGGGGCGGGATGGTGCTGCCCTCGGTCAGCGCGGTTTCCGAGACGGGGTCGCCGTCGGGCACGCTGCGCTCGCCGCCTTCCTCGTGGTTGATGACGAAGTTCAGCGCCAGCCGCGCGCCGCCGGGCCAGCGGGCGTCGGGCGGGTTGCGGCCATAGCCCTCGAAGTCACGGATCATGGGATCACTCCCTCGGGCATGCCGGCGATGTAGTCGGTCAGCTCCCCGGGGCGGGTGATCCACAGCCGGTCGCGGTGGGCCAGGATGTGGCGCAGCGCCTGGCGCAGCGGGCGCAGCCGGTGCGGCTGGCCCAGGATGAAGGGGTGCAGCACCACGCTCATCACCAGGGGGCGTTTTTCGCTCTGCACCAGCATCTCGTCGAACTGGTCGATGATCATCTGGGCGAATTCGCGGCCCGTGTGGTGGCGGGCGACCATGGCGGGGCTGTCGTTCAGCTCGACGGAGTAGGGCACGGACAGAATGCGCCCGCCGTCCCGTGTGTTCATCCAGATCGGCTGGTCGTCCACCGGCCAGTCCATGACATAGGTGAAGCCGGCCTCCTTCAGCAGGTCCAGCGTGACGGCGGATTGCGCGATATAGGGGCCGAGCCAGCCGCGCGGCTGTTTGCCCCCGTTATGGCGCGCCAGCACGTCGCGGGATTCGAGGATGAGGCGGCGCTCATCTTCCTCCCACATGATGTCCTGGCGTTCGGCGTTGGTGCGGCCGTGGCCGATGATCTCGTCGCCGCGCGCGAGCAGGGCGGGGGCGATCTCCGGGCAATGGTCCAGCACGGCGGAGTTGCAGTTGTGCCCGGCGGGGATCGCCAGTTCATCCAGCATGTCCAGCAGGTTCCACAGGCCCACGCGGTTGCCGTAGTCGCGCCAGGCATAGGGGCGCTGGTTCTGCACGGGGCTGAGGCCGGTGTTGTCGCTGCCCATCCCGGCGCGGAAGGCGAAATGCTCGATGTTGTTGACCACCAGCAGGGCCAGGTTGGCGCCGTTGGGCCAGGAATAGGGCGCGCGGTGGATGATCGCGCTGTGCGCGTAGCGGGTATGGGCGGGCAGCTTCATGGTGTGGATGCTTGCGCGTGAAACGTCACACGGCAAGCGGGTGCCTCAGCTTTACTCAGTGTCCGTTTTACGCCACTCTCGGCCGCTTCCCGCCCCGAAGCAGCGATTTCCGCCCTTCGCGCGGGATGCTTCGGGAGAAGCCAGACGTGATCCCCGCCTTGATGCCGACCTACAACCGTGCCGACCTCGCCTTTGTGCGGGGCCAGGGTGCACAGCTGTGGACCGAGGATGGGCGACGATTCCTGGACTTCGGCTCGGGCATTGCCACCACGTCGATCGGGCATGCCCATCCGCACCTGGTGCAGGCCATTCAGGAACAGGCGGCGCAGGTGATGCACGTCTCGAACCTGTATCGCGTGCCGCAGGCGGAGAAGCTGGCGGCGCGGCACGTGGCCGCGTCCTTCGCGGATTCCGTGTTCTTCTGCAACTCGGGCGCCGAGGCGAACGAGGGCATGGTGAAGGCCGTGCGGAAGTACTACGCCGAGAACGGCCAGCCCGAGCGGTATGAGATGATCTGCTTCGAGGGCGCCTTCCACGGGCGTACCCTCGGCATGCTGTCGGCCACCGGCAACGAGAAGTACCTGGCGGGTTTCGGCCCGCCGGTGCAGGGCTTCAGCCATGTGCCCTTCGGCAACATGAACGCGCTGCGCGCGGCCATCGGGCCGGGCACGGCGGGCATCATGATCGAGCCGATCCAGGGTGAGGGCGGCGTGCGCCCCGCCAGCCTGGATTTCCTGCGTGACCTGCGGAAGGTCTGCGACGAGTACGGGCTGCTGCTCGCGCTCGATGAAGTGCAGACCGGCATGGGGCGTTCCGGCAAGCTGTGGGCCCACCAGTGGGCCGGCATCGAGCCGGACGTGATGTCGGCCGCCAAGGGTATCGGCGGCGGCTTTCCGCTCGGCGCCGTGTTCGCCAAGGAAGCCGTGGCCAAGCACCTGAAGGCCGGCACCCACGGCACCACCTATGGCGGCGGGCCCCTGGCCTGCGCGGCGGGCAACGCCGTGCTGGACGTGATCCTGGCCGACGGCTTCCTGGCCGAGGTGGACCGCATCGCCCGCAAGCTGTGGGACGGCCTCGTGGCGCTTGCCGCGAAGCACCCCACCGTGGTGTCGGGCGTGCAGGGCGCGGGCCTGCTGCTGGGCCTGAAGCTGCAGCCCGAGGTGACCAACGGCGACGCCCAGGCTGCCGCCGTGGCCGAGGGCCTGCTGACGGTCGCGGCCGGCATGAACGTGCTGCGCCTGGCGCCCGCGCTGATCGTGCGTGATGCCGAGGTGGAGGAGGCGCTGGAGCTGCTCGACCGCACCTGCCGCCGCCTGACCCCGAGCCTGAACAAGGTGGCTGCCAAGTGAGTGCTGCGTTGAAGCAGGACACGACCGCCGGGGGGCCCGCCGCCCCCCGGCACTTCCTGGAACTGATGGATATCGACGGCCCCGCGCTGCGCCACATGCTGGAGCTGGGCAAGCGCACCAAGAAGGGCGAGTTCGCCGACAAGCCGCTGGCCGGCAAGACCGTCGCGCTGATCTTCGAGATCCCCTCCACCCGCACCCGCGTCAGCTTCGAGGTGGGCATCCGCCAGCTGGGCGGCGAGCCCATCATCCTGACCACGCGCGACATGCAGCTGGGCCGGGGCGAGACGCCGGCGGACACCGCCCGCGTGCTGTCCCGCTTCGTGGACGCCATCATGCTGCGCACGACGGATGTCGATAAGATCCGGGAGCTGGCGGCCCATGCCACCGTGCCGGTCATCAACGGGCTGACCAATGTCAGCCACCCGTGCCAGCTGATGGCCGATGTGATGACCTTCGAGGAGCATCTGGGCCCCATCGAGAACCAGGTGATCGCCTGGACCGGTGACGGCAACAACGTGGCGCAGAGCTTCATCCAGGCCGCCGCGCGCTTCAACTTCATCCTGCGCATCGCCACCCCGGCCACGCTGGCGCCCCCCGCCGAGCTGATCGAGTGGGCGCGCGGCCAGGGTGCGCGCATCGAGCTGACGAACGACCCGGTGGCGGCCGCCCGCGGCGCCAAGTGCCTGGTGACGGACACCTGGGTGTCCATGAGCGACGAGAAGGACAAGCCGGGCAGCCGGCACAACCTGCTCAAGCCGTATCAGCTGAATGCCGGGCTGCTGAAGCACGCCGCCCCCGATGCCATCGTCATGCATTGCCTGCCCGCCCATCGCGGCGAGGAGATCACCGACGAGGTGATCGACGGCCCGCAGAGCGTGGTGTTCGACGAGGCCGAGAACCGCCTGCATGCCCAGAAGGGCGTGCTGCTGTGGGCGCTGGGGCTGGCCTGAGGATGTATGCCGTCACCCAGGGCAGCAACGCCCAGCGGGCGGCGGTGCATGACTGGCTGAAGGGCCTGGACGGGCTGCGGCCCGAAACGGCCGATCGCGTCGTCACCGCCTGGGTCACCAGCTGGACCAGCTCAGACTGGGCGGAGATCGGCGATGTGCCGTTCTCGGCCAAGGCGCCGGGCTATCCGCTGGCGAAGCATGTGAATGAGGTGACGCTGGCCGGCCGCGCGCTGATCCCGCGCGCCGAGGCCGATTGGGGTGTCACGCTCGACCCCGAGATCATCCTGCCCATCCTGATCCTGCATGACGTGGACAAGCCGCTGCTGGCCACGAGGGACGGGGAGAAGGTGGTGAAGTCCTCACTGGCCAACCGCATGCCGCATGGCGTGGTGGGGGCCATGCTGCTGCGGGAGCTGGGCTTCGACCAGCGCGTGGTCGAGACTGTGGCGACCCACGCCACCGACGCGCCGTTCCATAACGACAGCGCCGAGGCCCATGTGCTGCACTACGCCGACCTGTTCGCGGCGGACCACGCCCTGCGGGTGCAGGGCCTGGTGCCGTTCTATCGGCGATAGGCGCCTACCAGCGCCGCCAGCCGCGACCGTAGTAGCCGCCGCCACCGTAGTAGCGCGGATAGGCATAGCCATAGCCGCCGTAATAATAGGGCCTGGGCGCCACGACGACGGGCGCGGGCGCGACCGCCACGGGCGCGGGGCCATAGGTTCCGTCCGGATAGACCGCGCAGCCCGCGAGGCCCGCGGTGCTGACCAGCAGCAGCATGATCTTGCGCATGTTAAGCTCCCTTTGACCGGGAACGCGCCCGGCCCTGCAAGGCTGCATATAGGCAGCGTGCAATCCGGCTTAAATGCGGCAGCGATGTGAAGGGAAAAGGCACCTGTCCGGGCCGAGGGCTACCGGGCGATGGGGGCAAAATGCGGACGAGAAGACTCGAACTTCCACGGGGTTTCCCCCACTAGCACCTCAAGCTAGCGCGTCTACCATTCCGCCACGACCGCAAAGGTGACGGGCTTCTACCGCAAGCCGCGCCGGCTTACAACCGGGGGGCAGCCACACCATTTTGCGGAAATCATGCCCGATACGCCCTTGATCGCCGTGCCTTCCGTCATTCCGCCCGGCACCGCCCGCGCGGGGGTGGAATGGAGCATCTCCGACGGCCTGACCCCCTATGCCGACGCGCTACGGCTGATGGAGCACCGCGCGAAGGAGATCCGGGACGGAACCTCCGGCGAATGCGTCTGGCTGGTGGAACACCCGCCCACCTACACCGCCGGCACCAGCGCCCGGCCAGAGGACCTGAAGGACGCGCGCTTCCCCGCCGTGCCTGCCGGGCGCGGCGGCAAATGGACCTATCACGGCCCCGGCCAGCGCGTGGCCTATGCCATGCTGGACCTGACGCGCCCGCATGGCGATGTCGCGGCCCGGGACGTGCGCGCCTATGTCCACGCGCTGGAGGAATGGATGATCCGCGCGCTGTGGCGCTTCAACGTGCGGGGGGAGCGGCGTGAGGGCCGGGTGGGCATCTGGGTGGTGCGGCCTGACGGCGCGGAGGAGAAGATCGGCGCCATCGGCGTGCGCGTGACGCGCTGGGTGGCCTGGCACGGCCTGGCGCTGAACCTGGAGCCCGACCTGTCGCATTTCGGCGGCATCGTGCCCTGCGGCATCGCGGAGCACGGCGTGACCTCCCTGCACGCCCTGGGCATTCCCGTCACGATGGAGGAGCTGGACGTGGCGCTGATGGCCAGCTTCGAGGAGGTTTTCGGATGATCACGATCTGGCACAACCCGCAGTGCTCCACCTCCCGCAAGGTGCTGGACCTGCTGCGGGCCGAGGGGCATGAGCCCCGGATCGTGGAATACCTGAAGACCCCGCCCAGCCGGGCCGAGATCGCGGCGGTGGTGAAGCAGCTGGGCATCCCGGCGCGCGGGCTGCTGCGCAAGAAGGCGCCGCCCTATGCGGAGATGGGGCTGGGCGACCCGGCCCTGCCGGATGACCGCGCGCTGGATGCCATGGTGCAGCACCCGGTGCTGATCGAACGGCCGGTGGTGATCACCGGGAAGGGTGCGCGGATCGGGCGGCCGGTGGAGGCGGTGCGGGAGGTTCTGTAGCGCAGGGGCTTTGCCCCCGAGACCCCCACCGGAGGGCTTTTGGGAGATATGATCGACTGGCGGAGGTGTCGGGGGCAGAGCCCCTGACAAGCGTCCTCAAGGCTTCGGCGTCCCATCCAGCGCCAGATCCGTCACGAACATATGCCCGGCATGGTGCGTGAACATCTCCGGAATGCGCGCGGCCATCGCGACAGCCTGCGGCGTGACCCCACAGCCCCAGAACACCGATGTCTGCCCCTCGCCCAGCCTGTCGCCGGTCACGAACTCCGGGTTCTCCAGGTCGGTGATGCCGATATCGGCCGCATCCCCGATATGCACCGGCGCGCCATGGGCCAGGGGGTAGCGGCCGGTCACCTCCACCGCGCGCACCACCATGTTCGTGGGCACCGGGCGCATCGTCACCACCATGGGGCCGGAGAACGGGCCCGCCGGCACGCAGGGGATGTTGGAGCGGAAGGTCGAGACGCGGCTGGTGGTGTCGCGCAGATGCGGCATCGGGATGCCGGCACTGTCCAGCGCCTCGTCGAAGGACAGGCTGCAGCCCAGCAGGAAGCCCACATGGTCCTCGGTCCAGAGGTCCAGCAGGTCGGGCACCGTGTCCGTCAGCTCCCCGTTGCGATAGACGCGATAGGAGGAGAGGTCGGTGCGCAGGTCGGCGCCGGGCGCCGCCACGGTGGGCTCGGCACTGCCGGGGTCGGTCACGTCGATCACCGGGCAGGGGCGCGGGTTGCGCAGGCAGAAGCGCAGGAAGTCGAAGGCGTACTTCTGCGGCAGCACCACCAGATTAGCCTGCAGCCGGCCGCGCGCGGCGCCATGCGTCGTGCCGGTCCAGCGGCGATCGCGGATCGCCTGGCGCACCTCATGCGGTGCCCAGGTCGCGAGGTCCGTGCGCTGGATGGTCTTTTCCTGGACGGTCATGGCGGTCTCCTTCACAGGGCCAGGTTCAGGCGGCGGATCTGCGGGCCGGCGGCAGCGTATTCCTGATGCAGCCGCGCGGTATAGGCGGCGGACCCTTCATAGGCAGAGACGGAATAGAAGCGCTGCATCAGCGTGTTCCAGGCGGGCGTCTGCACTACCTCCTCCAGGATCTTCTCCCAGGTCGAGACAATCTCGGGCGACAGCCCGGCGGGACCACCCAAGCCAAAGGCGGTGGACAGGCACAACGGGTATCCCAGCTCGCCGAAGGTCGGCAGCGCCTCCATGCCCGGCAGGCGCTCGGTGCCGATCTCGGCCAGCAGCTTCACCCGGCCGGCGGCCAGCAGGTTCGGGTAGTCGGTGGACACCGCCATGTCGACGGTGCCGTTCAACAGGGAGGTCAGGCCATCGGCCATGCTGCCGAAGGGCACGAAGGTGGTCTCCAGCCCCAGATGGGTGAAGGCGGCCTGGGTGGCGATGTGGGCCGCACCGCGCGGGGCGGCCACCGTCCATTTCAGGTCGCCAGGGTGGGCCTTCGCGTAGTCCAGCACATGCTGCCAGGTGGCCAGCGGGCTTTCCGTCAGCACATAGGCCGGGCTGGGGGAGGCAGCGTAGCGGCCGATGAAGGTGAAGTCCTTCATGGCGTCATAGGGTTGGCGCTGGATCTGCGGCGCGATGACGAAGGGGCTGACGCTGGTGATGGTCAGCGTGTAGCCGTCGGGGCGGGATTTTGCCACGCGGTCGGCCGCGATGGTGGCGCCGGCGCCCGGCCGGTTCTCGACCACCACCGGCACGCCCAGCTTGCCCTGCGCGTAATCCGCGATCTGGCGGGCGGTGGCATCGGTGGTGCCGCCGGCGGAAAAACCCACCACGATGGTGACGGCTCGGCTGGGATAGGCAGGCTGCGCCACGGCAGGCGTGGCGAGCAGGGAGGACAGCATCAAGGAGCGGCGGCGCAGCATCATGTACCCTTTCACAGTCCGGCACCGTGTCGGGCGCCTGGCGGGAATGGCCGGGGTTCATGGCGGGCCGCGGTCTTGGGCCGCGTGCCTGAACGCAGTTCGGCATGGCGGAACCTGCGCGTCA
The DNA here is from genome assembly GCF_004005855.1 of Rhodovarius crocodyli. Lineage (GTDB taxonomy): Bacteria > Pseudomonadota > Alphaproteobacteria > Acetobacterales > Acetobacteraceae > Rhodovarius > Rhodovarius crocodyli. The sequence continues at coordinate 1,144,467 of NZ_SACL01000001.1, read as the reverse complement.
ATATAGCTTTGTTGGGAAGTGAATGGGAATGCTCACCCAGGGGCGAGACAGACAGGGGCTTTGCTCCTGGACCCCACCAAGGGGCCCTGCCCCTGGGAACCCCACCAGGAGGTCAAATCTCCTGGGCCTGAAATCAGTTTAGCGCCTTACCTTCGCAGGTAAGGCGCCATTTTCATTATAAATATCAATGAGAAAAACCTTGGCAGGGTTCAGTGCCAAGTGCCCGGGGTCCAGGGCCGCTACGGTCCTGGCGGGGATCCAAGGGGCAGGGCCCCTTGGTGGGGATCCGGGGGCAACGCCCCCACCCGCCTCAGTCGAACAGCGAGCTGACGGAGCTTTCCACGCTGATGCGGCGCATGGCTTCGGCCAGCAGCGGCGCGATGGGCAGCTGGCGGGTGTTGCGGGCCGTGCGCACGGCCTCGGTGGCGGCGATGCTGTCGGTCACCGTCATCATTTCCATCGGGCCGGCGCCCACGCGGGCCACGGCACCGCCGGAGAACACACCGTGCGTGACATAGGCGGACACGCTGCGCGCGCCGTGCTTGATCAGCGCCTCGGCCGCGTTGCAGTGGGTGCCGCCGCTGTCGATGATGTCGTCGATCAGCACGCAGTCGCGGCCGCGCACGTCACCGATCACGTTCATCACCTCGGACACGCCGGCCTGCGGGCGGCGCTTGTCGATGATGGCCAGGTCGGAATGGATGCGGCTGGCGATGACGCGGGCGCGGGCCACGCCGCCGACATCGGGGCTGACGACCATGACGTCGCGGCCCTTGTAGCGTTCCTGGATGTCACGCACGAACAGCGGCGCGGCGTACAGGTTGTCCACCGGGATGTCGAAGAAGCCCTGGATCTGGCCAGCGTGCAGATCCATGGTCAGAACGCGGTTGGCGCCCGCCTCGGTGATCAGGTTGGCCACCAGCTTGGCGCTGATCGGCGTGCGGGGGCCGGACTTACGGTCCTGCCGGGCATAGCCGAAATACGGGATCACGGCGGTGATGCGGCGCGCGGAGGACCGGCGCAGCGCATCCATCGTGATCAGCAGCTCCATCAGGTGGTCATTGGCCGGGAAGCTGGTGGACTGGATGACGAAAACGTCCTCGCCGCGGATGTTCTCGTGGAACTCCACGAAGATCTCCATATCCGCGAAACGCCTCACGGAGGCATTGACCAGCGGAAGGTCGAGGATGTCGGCCACGGCCTGGGCGAGAGGCCGGTTGCTGTTACACGCGACGATTTTCATGGAAACCCCAGCACTCCACCGGCTGCGCGCGGGTGATTATCAACGGGATGCGGGCGTGGCAACCGGCGTCGTGGGGGAGGCTGCATTGCGGATGATGGTCATCACCCCGCCGGAGGCCTGTTCGGCGGCCACATAGGCGATGTCGCCCCAGAAACGGTCGAGCCTGCCCGCGTCCACTTCCTCCACCTGCACCACCCGGCCGAGCTCCTGGCCATCGAGGCGGGTGACGATCCATTGCAGGTCCACCACCTGCTTGCCGTTGGCCGGGCGGTCGACGCGCACGGCCGCCGTCAGGCCGTATTGCGCGCCCTGGGCGCCGTCCTGCACGACATAGCCCAGATTGGCCATGAACTCTCGCATGCGGCCGGCCAGCGCCTGCGGGCCGTCGCCCGGCGCGCCGGTCACGGGCAGGAAGCGGATGCGCGGCGTGCCGCCGGAAATGGCATCGGCCGTGCCGGCGGCGCGGGCGGCCTGGATGGACAGCAGCAGCCGGGCCACGCCGGGGGCGGCCTGGCGGGCGGTGCCCTCCAGCGCCGGGGGCTGGGCCATGGCCCAGACGGCGGTGGGCACGGGCGCGCCGTCCACCTGCCCCTGGGAGGCACCGTCGGCATTCACCAGCGCGAAGCGCGGCACCACGGCCGCGCCGTTGTTCACGGCCGTGATCTCCAGCCGCCAATCCAGCGGCAGGGGCGTGTCCAGGCGCACGGCCGGGATTTCCTCGGCCTGCAGGCCGGCGGCCACGGCCTCGGCCAGGGCCTCGGCACCGCGCGCGTCCAACAGGGCGCCGGTGGGGGTGGGCACGGCCACGCGGATGGCCAGCGGCACCGCCAGGCGCCGCGCGTTGCGCCCCGGATTGCCCCAGAGCGGCGAGCCCGGGTTGTTGCTGCAGGCCGCCAGCAACAGGGGGGCGAGGGCGAGGGGCGCCAGCAGGGCCCGCCGGCGCTTCACAGCATCAGCGCGCAGGTGCCCAGCATCGCGACCACCGTGAACATCATGAACATCCAGAGGTAGGGCACGGGTCATGCTCCGATCCCGATCGCTGAGAGTTGGTGGCCGATGGGGCCCTCGCCGGCCAGGGTGCGGCGGCGGTGGCTGAAGAAAAGGTCGGGGGTGGCCAGGGTGCAGTGGCCGGTGGCCTCGGCCCGGGCGCCGGCGGCGGTCAGGCGCGCCACGCAATAGCCGGGCAGGTCGAACTGGTATTTGCCGGGCCGCGCGCCGGGGGCGAAGAAACGGGCATCGGCGGGGTCGCGGGCCAGCACCTCGTTGCGCAGATCGTCGCTGACCTCATAGCTCGCCTGGCCGATGCAGGGGCCGACGACGGCGCGGATGTCGCGCGCGCCCAGGGCCCGCATCGCGTCCAGCGTCGCTTCCAGCACGCCGCCCACGGCACCGCGCCAGCCGGCATGGGCGGCGCCGACGACGCCGGCCTGGCTGTCCGCGAACAGCACGGGGCCGCAATCGGCGGTGACGACGCTCAACATCAGGCCCGGGCGGTCGGTGATGACGGCATCGGCCTGGGGGCGGGCCTCGCGGGCCCAGGGGGCCGCCTCGGCCACGGCCACCACCGGGCCGTGCACCTGATGGACGGAGACCAGCCGGTCGGGCGCGAAACCGAGCGCGCGGGCGGCGCGGGCGCGGTTCTCGGCCACCGCCGCCGGGTCGTCCTGGCCGCGGTCGGAGCAGTTCAGCGAGGCGAACAGGCCCGTGCTGACCCCGCCCTGCCGCGTGAAGAAGGCGTGGGGGAAGCCGGAGAGGAGGTCGTGCTGGATCATTCGGCAAATCCCGCGGGCGTTGGCAGATCGGGGTGGCACAGGCACAGCGCCTTGAACAGCCTGCCCATCTGTTCGGGCATCACAAGCCTCTGTGCGCCGGACAGGATCATGCCCGCCTGCTTCGGGGCCGATTGCGCCAGCATGGCGGCGCGCGACATCAGCCCCAGCCGTTGCAGGAACAGGCCCATGGGCAGGATGGGCTCGGCCCGGGCGGGGCCGGCAGCGCGGGCAAGAGCCGCGAAATCCACATGGGCGGTCAGGTCGGCGCGGCCGGGGTCGGCCAGCGGCTCGGCGCGGGCGTGCTCGCGGATGGCCTGCAGCGTGTCGCCATAGCCGCTCTCGCCCGGGCCGTAGTCGAGGATGAGGGCCGCGCCGCCCTGGGCCGCCAGCCGCGCGCCGAGCGCCGCGACGATGGCCAGCGCCGGTTCGCAGCGTTCCACGATGCTGCCCTCGGGCGCGTCTGGCAGGGGGTCGGTGGGCTGTTCGGTGAAGGCGCCGTCCGTCACGAAACGCTCCATCCAGGCTTCGCGCTTCACGAATTGCCGGATCGGCAGGGCGTCGAAGAACTCGTTGGCCAGGATGATGGCGGGGCCGGGCGGCAGGGCCTCCGGCGTGGGGAACCAGCGCACCGGGGCGCCGGCCAGCGCGCGGGCCTGCATGGCCATCAGGCTGGGGGAGGTCTCGACCAGCGCGATTTCGGCGGCCGCGCAGAACTGCGGCATGACGCCGCGCACGGCGCGCCAGGCATCGGCCATCAGCGTGCCGCGGCCGGGGCCCAGTTCCGCCAGCACGAAATGCGCCGGTGATCCCATCTGCTGCCAGGTGACGGCGGCCCACAGGCCCAGGCATTCGCCGAAGGCCTGGCTGATCTCGGGCGCGGTGGTGAAATGGCCCAGCGCGTCGCCGGTTCCGCCCCCTTGGGCATAGAACGCGGCGTTGGCGCGCGCCATGAAGGCGTCGAGACGTTCGCTCATGCAGCCGGCTTGGAGCGCGCCATCAGGAAGATGCCCACCGCGATCATGGGCAGGGACAGCAGCTGGCCCATGGTGGCGCCGGCGACCAGGAAGCCCAGATTGGCGTCGGGCTCGCGGAAGAACTCACCGATCACGCGGGCGGTGCCGTAGCCCGCGATCAGCGCCCCGGTCAGGAAGCCGAAGCGCGCCCGGATGGACGGCCGGCTGGCCAGGATGGCCATGACGGTGAACAGGGCCAGACCCTCCATGCCCGCCTGGTACAGCTGGCTGGGGTGGCGCGGGATCTGCAGCGGGTCGGTCGGGAAGACCATGGCCCAGGGCACGTCGGCCGCGCGGCCATACAGCTCCGCATTGATGAAGTTGGCGATGCGGCCGAGGCCGAGGCCGATCGGCACGCCGACCGCCACGCGGTCCCCGAAGCCCAGCGGGTGCAGCTTCTGCGAGCGGCAATAGAGATAGGCCGCGACGATCACGCCGAGCGCGCCGCCGTGGAAGCTCATGCCCCCGGTCCAGATCATCGGGATCTCCCACGGGGAGAACAGGTAGTGGCCCGGCCGGTAGAACAGCACATAGCCCAGCCGCCCGCCCAGGATGATGCCCAGCGTGGCCCAGGTGACGAAATCATCCACCTGTTCCGGCTTCGCGACGGCCGGCGTGGCCTGGGCCACGCGGCGCACCAGCCGCCAGGCCAGGATGATGCCGGCGATATAGGCCAGCGCGTACCAGCGCACCCCGAAGGGTCCGATCTGGACCGCCACGGGGTCGATCATGGGGAAGGCAATGATGGGCAGCATGCGATCTCGCGGGTTCCGGCCAGGAAGCGTATAACGCCGAAAGCCACAGGAGGGCAGCATGGGTCCGTTGCGAGAGCGTCTGCAGGCATTGAAGGGCGAAGGCTCGCGGCTGGATGACATGGCCGGCGTGGCCGGCGGCGCGTTCAGCGTGCTGGCCGGGCTGAAGGCGGAGGCCGAGGCGCTTGCCAAGTCCCGCGCCGATGCCTTCGCCCAGAAGATGGAGCTGGTGCGGCGCGAGGAGTTCGACGCCGCCATGGAACTGGCCCGCCGCGCGCGTGAGGCGGCCGAGGCGCTGGAGGAGCGGGTGGCGAAGCTGGAAGCCCGGCTGACCGCGCTGGAAGGCCCCCCCGCCAAGGATTGAGCGGCGCCCGCCACCAGCATGGCGCGCATCCCCCCGCCACGCCGCAACCGCGCGTGGCAATACGGGGCGAATCATCCACAGAAGCATCTTAATCCGCCTCTTGCGGCGCGGGATTCGGGCTGCGTAGGCTACCCCTAGTGGTGTCGGGCACTGAATCACCCCAATCCCTGGGCAGGGGGGCCCATGGGTCGAGTTGGGGGAGGTGGGTCGGCGCCGCCGAAATGGGGGCGATACCATGTCGGGCATGCTGGCACTGGAAAGCGAAAGCCACGCGACCAACCCGTTGGACGTGCTGGAACAGATCCTGGGCGCCAATGAGTGGGTCTGCGAGCGCCCATCAGAGCGTGAGATGGTCGCCGAAGCCCCCGGGAAATGGTGCGACTACGCCATGTTCTTCTCCTGGGCGCCGGAAATGTCGGCCATGCACTTCTCCTGCGCCTTCGACATGAAGGTGCCGCAGAACCGCCGCGCCCCGCTGTTCGAGCTGCTGTCTCTGGCGAATGAGAAGCTGTGGATCGGTCATTTCGGGCTGGAAAGCGAGGAAGGCGTGCCGGTCTATCGCCATGCCGTGCTGCTGCGCGGCGCCCCGGGCGCCAGCGCGGAAAGCCTGGAGGACCTGGTCGACATCGCGCTGAACGAGTGCGAGCGCTTCTTCCCCGCCTTCCAGTTCGTGCTGTGGGGCGGCAAGCCGCCGAAGGAGGCGCTGGAAGCCGCGATGCTGGATTGCGTGGGCGAGGCCTGAACCCTTTCGATGTGCGGTCGTTACCAGCTGAAGCGTGAGCCGGGGGCGCTGGCCGATTATTTCGAGGCCGTGTCCCTGGTGCCCAATTTTCCGCCCAGCTGGAACATCGCCCCCACCCAGGATGCCCCGGTGCTGCGCCTGAACCCGCAGACGGGCGAGCGGCAGCTGAACATGCTGCGCTGGGGCCTGGTGCCCCATTGGGCCAAGGACGCCGAGGGCGCGGCCCGGCTGATGAACGCCCGCAGCGACGGCATCGCCGACAAGCCAAGCTTCCGCGAGGCCTTCCGCAAGCGCCGCTGCCTGGTGCCGATGGACGGATTCTATGAATGGCAGGCGGAAGGCCAGGGCGGCGGCAAATCCCGCCAGGCCTTCGCCGTGGCGCTGCGCGATGGCTCGCCCATGGCCGTCGCCGGGCTGTGGGAGGGGTGGAAACGCCCCGATGGCGAGTGGCTGCGCACCTTCACCATCATTACCGTTGAGTCAGCCGGGCGGCAGGCGCAGATCCACCCGCGCATGCCCGCCATCCTGCCGCCGGAGCTGTGGGACGCCTGGCTGGGCGCGGAACCGGCCGAGCCGGATGAGCTGCTGGGCCTGCTGGAACCCTGCCCGGATGAGGAACTGGCCTTCTGGCCCATCAGCGCCCGGGTGGGGAAGTTCAGTGAGAACGACCCGGGGCTGCTGGCGCGCGTGGCCGCCGATGTGCCGGCGGCCTTGAATGATGAGCCGGTGATGTAGCGCCCTGGGTTTATCCGGTCATCGCGCTCCGCAGTGCCTGCGTGACATTCAATGAGGCCGGAAGCTGAGTGTTGGTGTGATGCCACGCAAAGGGCACCAGAATATCGGCCGGGATGGAAGGGCGGGAATTGAGGCCGCCGAACCAGTCCAGGGCACCCATGATGTCGATCACGTCGCGGAACTCATGCGGCATGGCAACCCGGGCGCTGATGGTGACGATCCGGCTTTGCTCCGCGAGAACGCGCAGCCGTGCCCGGTCTGAATGCTGCATTTCATATAGTGCCTCGGACAACACCAGATTGCCCTTGGAATGGCCGGTTAACAGATCAAACCGAAAGGCAGCGTCGCTCAGCAACGCGGTCACGGTACGCGTGTCGCGGCTTTCACGCACCGGGGCGGGCACGCTGGCGTCAGTCATCGCCAGCGCGGCTTCAGCTTTATGGTTGGCCTCCGTCAACAGGTCGATGGGCTCGAACGCATGGCGGATGCCGTTGAGGGCGCCGAACCAGAAGAATCCGCCCACGGCCTCGGTCAGCAGATCCGCCATGCCGTAACCCGATACGACGGCCGCCACATGCCAGCCGGTGGCATCGGCGACGTTACGGGCAAATGCGGCGGCACCCAGGGCAGAGCTGCCCACGCCCGCCACGGCAAGCGCACGCACGTGCGGGCCATGGATTGCAGTGTAGTCGGCGATGGTGGGGCACAGGATGAGGTCACCGCCGCCGGTCGGCGGCACCACGAGGATGGCGCCTTCGGCGGCCAGCCAGGGCGCGATGGCCTTGGCCTCCGCGGTGCTGACGCAAGACACGTCGTAAAAGACGCCGTCCAGGAACGCGTTGCGTTGCCGCCAGCCTTCCAGCACGGCGGCGCGGATCGGCGCCTTCGCGGCATGCGGGGCGAACGTGGACGCACGGCTCGCTTGAGTGGCCGCAAGCGTCAGCAGGGTGGATTGCATCGGGCTCCTCCGTTCTTCGATGAAAGGGGCGCCCGGTGCTGGTCGGCTTAGCCCCCGCTGAGCCGGAACCCGCGACCCGACCCGCCGCGCCAAAGCTCGGAGGAGACGAAGCCGGCGGCCTCGGACACGCGGGCCAGGCGGGGCATGTCGGTCAGGCGCTGGATCACGCCGTAGCGGCAATCGGAGAGATAGGTCTCGGCACGGGCGGTGCTGCCTTCGCGCAGGGCGGTGGCGGCGGCGCGCAGATTGGCCTCCGCGACCTCACCCGGCACACTGGCGGGCATGCCGATCTGGCGCCGCATCTCCAGCCGCGCCATGCGCAGGGCATGCAGCGTGCCGAAATCGGCGGTGATGGACACGCGCGGGTCGTTCTCGAAGCTGCGCGTCAGGAATTCCAGCTGTGCCGCCGCCAGGGCCGCCCCCGCGGGGTCACCATGCCAGCGGCTGGTGTCGCCCAGAAGGCGCTCCGCATTCACGGCGGCGCCGCGCAATGGGTCGCCCACGCCCATCATGTAGCCGCCGCCCGATGGGTCGTTCGTGCATGCGGCAAGGGGGCCCAGCGCAAGGCTGAATGCAACGGCGAGGAGGGCGCGGCGTTTTGGCATGTTCAAAACGTAGCACGGCAATTCGCCGGGGTGTGTTTCCATCTTTGTAATGCTGTGCGAAACCGCCTCATGCGATGACCGAAGAACAGCCAAACCCAGCCCTGCTGCCTGCAGGGCTGGCAGATCTGCTGCCGCCCGATGCGGAACGCGAGGCCGCATTGGTCGAGGCGCTCATGGGCGTCTTTGCCACGCATGGCTATGACCGCGTGAAGCCGCCCCTGCTGGAATTCGAGGATTCCCTGCTGGCGGGCAGCGGCGCGGCCGTGGCCGAACAGACATTCCGCCTGATGGACCCCGTCAGCCAGCGCATGATGGGCCTGCGGGCCGACACCACCCCCCAGGTGGCGCGGATTGCCGCCACCAGGCTGGGCGGGGTGCCGCGCCCGCTGCGGCTTTCCTATGCCGGACAGGCACTTCGCGTGCGCGGGACGGAGCTGGCGCCGGAGCGCCAGACCGCCCAGGCCGGCATCGAGGTGATCGGCGGCATGGCCCCGGAAGCGGACGCGGAAGTCGCGGTCGTGACGGCCGAGGCGCTGGCCGCCGTGGGCGTCTCCGGCTTCTCGCTGGACGTGACCCTGCCCACCATGACCCCCGCCCTGCTGGATGCGGCGGGTCTTTCCGGCACCGAAGCCAACCGCCTGGCCCGCGCGCTGGACCGCAAGGACGCCGCCGCCGTGGCGTCGCTGGCCGCCGGGCGCGGCCCCGTGGCCGCCCTGCTGCCGGGGTTGCTGGAGGCCGCGGGCCCCGCCGACCGCGCGCTGGCCGCGCTGGCCGCCGCCGATCTGCCCCCCGGCCCGCGCGCGATCGCGGAGAACGCGGCCGCCGTGGTGCGTGCCATCCAGGCCGCCGCCCCCACCCTGCGCGTCACGCTGGACCCGCTGGAGTTCCGGGGCTTCCAGTACCATGTGGGCGTGGCCTTCACCGTCTATGGCCCCGGCCGCAGCGGAGAGCTGGCGCGCGGCGGGCGGTATCTGTCGCAGGCCGATGAGCCGGCGACGGGCATGACGCTGTACCCCGACGCGGTGCGCCGCGCGGCCGCTCCCGCGCCCCGGCGCGCGCGGGTCTTCATTCCCCTGGGCGGCGACCGTGCCGCCGCCGCGCGCCTGCGCGGCCAGGGTTACGCCACCGTGGCGGCTCTATCCGCCACAGACACCCCGCAGGCCTTGGCCTGCACCCACATCCTGCGCGGTGAAGAAGCCGCGCCCATCCAGGAGTAACACCCATGGCCAATGTGGCTGTCATCGGCGCCCAGTGGGGCGACGAGGGCAAGGGAAAGGTCGTCGACTGGCTTGCCAGCCGTGCGGATATCGTCGTGCGCTTCCAGGGTGGGCACAATGCCGGCCACACGCTGGTCGTGGACAACACCACCTATAAGCTGTCGCTGCTGCCCTCCGGCGTGGTGCGCGGCAAGCTGGGGCTGATCGGCAACGGCGTGGTGCTGGACCCCGAGGCGCTGTTCAGCGAGATCGAGAAGGTGCGCGCCCAGGGCCTCGACGTGGGGCCCCACAACCTGCGCATCGCGGAAAACACCCCGCTGATCCTGCCGCTGCACCCCGCGCTGGACCGTGCGCGTGAGGCCGCGCGCGGCCAGGACAAGATCGGCACCACCGGCCGCGGCATCGGCCCCGCCTATGAGGACAAGGTGGGTCGCCGCTCCATCCGCGTCTGCGACCTGGCGGAGCCCGAGACCCTTTCCTTCAAGCTGGATGAGCTGCTGCTGCACCACAATTCCCTGCTGAAGGGGCTGGGTGCCGAGCCGTTCGAGAAGCAGCCGCTGCTGGACCGCCTGCTGGAGCTGGCGCCGAAGCTGCTGCCCTATGCCACCCCGGTGTGGGAGGTGCTGGAGCAGGCCCGCCGCGACGGCAAGCGCGTGCTGTTCGAGGGCGCGCAGGCCGTGATGCTCGACGTCGACCACGGCACCTACCCGTATGTGACCAGCAGCAACACGGTCGCCGGCAACGCGGCGGCGGGTGCGGGCGTGGGTCCGGGTTCCATCGGCCTCGTGCTGGGTATCGCCAAGGCCTATTCCACCCGCGTGGGTTCCGGCCCCTTCCCCAGCGAGCTGCACGACGACATCGGCAAGAGGCTCGGCGAGCGCGGCCATGAGTTCGGCACCGTGACCGGCCGGCCGCGCCGCTGTGGCTGGTTCGACGCCGCGATGGTGCGCCAGGCCGTGAAGATCGGCGGCGTGGACGGCATCGTGCTGACCAAGCTGGACGTGCTGGATGGGCTGGACGAGCTGAAGATCTGTGTCGGCTACAAGCTGAACGGCCAGGTGGTGAAGCACCTGCCGCCCGCCATGAAGGCGCAGATCGCCTGCGAGCCGGTGTTCGAGACGCTGAAGGGCTGGCCCGGCTCCACCCGCGGCGCGCGTTCCTATGCGGAACTGCCGGCCGAGGCGGTGAAGTATGTGCGCCGCATCGAGGAGCTGGTGGAGGCGCCGGTGATGATGCTCAGCACCTCACCCGACCGCGATGACACCATCGCGCTGAAGGACCCGTTCGCGGGCTGACGACACGGCTGGGGGAAACCTTTCCCGGATCGATCCGTTCTCGATCCATGATGCAAGGTTCCCCCATGCTCCCCTGCGAGGCCTGTCCGCTTCGCTCCCTGCCCGATATCCGGGACTTCACGCCGGACCAGCTGGCCTGGATCTCGCGGCAGAAGCGCACGGAACTGCGCCATGCCGCCGGCGAGACGATCATCCCCGAGGGCTCGAAGGACGAGCGGTTCTACACGCTGCTGCGCGGCTGGGCCTTTCGCTACAAGAGCCTGCCCGACGGCCGCCGGCAGATCCTGAACATCCTGCTGCCCGGTGACCTGGTGGGGCTGCAGGCGGAGCTGATGGGCGCCTCTCCGCACGGGATCGAGGCGCTGACGGACGTATCCCTGTGCGGCTTCCGCCGCGACATGATGTGGGAGCTGTTCCGCGACCACCCGCCCATGGCGCTGGACCTGACCTGGCTGGCCGCCCACGGCGAACGCCTGACCGATGACGTGCTGATGAGCGTGGGCCAGCGCAGCGGGCTGGAACGCATGGCGATGCTGCTGGTGCACATCTTTCGCCGCGCCGTTTCCAGCGGGTTGAAGCGCGCGGACGGCGCGGTGCCCTTTCCTCTGACGCAGCAGCACATCGCGGATGTGCTGGGCCTGTCGGCCGTGCACACCAACCGGGTGCTGCAGGTGCTGCGCAAGCAGGGGCTGATCACGCTGAAGGAAGGCGCGCTGGCGATCGGGGATGTGCGGGCGCTGCGGCGGGTGGCGGAATATTGGGAACAGCCGGCGCCGGCGAGGCCGATCCTGTAGGGATTCTTCTTTTTCTGTAGAAAAAGAAGCAAAAAGACTTTTGTATTATTACGAGCCAGCTGGTTCGTTCTATTATCAAAAATTTTTTGGTTCTTTTTTATAAAAAAGAACATTGTTTCTATGCTACACGGCACCCCCTATTTGGAGGAAGCGCCGCGCATGCGCACACGCGTCACTGATTTGCTGGGCATCCGGCACCCCATCATCCAGGGCGGCCTGGCCCGGGTGGCCTATGCGGAGCTCGCGGCCGCCGTCTCCAACGCCGGGGGCTGCGGGCAGATCAACACCGCGACCTTCGAGGACGCGGAGGCGCTGCGCGCCGAGATCCACCGCTGCCGCGCCCTGACGCCGCATCCGTTCGGGGTGAACTTCCCGCTCGGCCGGCGGGACATCACGGCGATGCTGGATGTCTGCCTGGAGGAGAAGGTGCCGGTCATCGCCTTCACCGCCGGCAACCCGGCACCCTGGCTTCGCCGCTGCGAAGGCCATGGCGTGCGCACCCTGGTTCTGATCGCAGGCCCGGAACTGGCGAAGAAGGCCGAGGCGGCCGGGGCCGACATGGTGGCGACCGTGGGCTTCGAGGGCGGCGGCCATATCGGCCGCGGCGACGAGACGACGCTGGTGATGGTGCCGCGCGTGGTGGCGGCGGTGAAAATCCCGGTGCTGGCCAGCGGCGGCATCGCGGACGGGCGCGGCATGCTGGCGGCGCTGGCCCTGGGCGCCGAGGGCGTGGAAATGGGCACGCGCTTCGTCGCGACCCATGAGGCACGCGCGCATGACGCCTACAAGCAGGCGCTGGCGGCCTCGCTGCCGGATGACACCACGCTGATCAAGCGCAGCATCGGCCAGCCGGGGCGGGCGTTGAACTCCAGCTATGTGCGGATGATCCTGGAGCGCGAGGCCGCCGGGACGCCGAAGGAGGAGCTGCTGCCGCTGATCTCCGGCGCCGCCAATGCGCGCGGCGTGGAAGGCGGCGAGCTGGATGATTCCTATGTCTGGGCCGGGCAATGCGTGGGGCTGATCCATGAGGTGCTGCCGGCCGGCGAGGTGGTGCGGCGCATGATGGAGGAGGCCGAGGCGGGGCTCGCGAGACTGAACGCTTTCAATAGATAACGTCTATCGAAAACATAAATATCATCGCATTTTGTCTATGATCAGGCGCGGATAAAACTGTCTTCAGAGAGGAAGCCAAGCCGGCTTCCACCGAGAAAGGAGACAGTGACATGCGCAAGATGATGATCGTGACCCTGGCCCTGGCCGCGGTGGTGAGCATGGGCGGCGCGGCCGAGGCCCGGAACGTGACGGTGAGCGGCCAGAACTGGATCATGGGCCAGAACCTGGCGATGAACGACCCGAACACGGGCGCCACCACCACCACCTTCGCCCAGGAACGCGCCCGCCGGCAGGCCATCCAGCAGAGCATGGGGCAGCGGGCGATGCGGGGCGGGCGGCGCTGAGGCCGCCCGGGACTACGCCGGCCTGAACTCCATCGCCCGCGTCGTTTCCCAGATGCGGGGCGCATAGCTCACATGGCTGCGGGTGGCCCAGACGTTCACCTGATGATGCAGCGGAATGGTCGCGACATCGCGCATGATGCCGATGCGGATGGCTTCCTTGTACAGTTCCGCGCGCTCGGTCGGGTCGATGGTGGCCAGGGCACGTTCGATGATCGCGTCGGTCTCGGGGTTGGAATAGTGGCTGGCGCGGCGGGTGGTGCCCCAGCCGCGCTCGGGCATCTGCGTCGCCACCTGGTTGATCAGCGTGGTGTTCGGTTCAGCGGTGTTGGAGGACCAGCCGGTGAGCGCGATGCTGTTCTCGTCGCGCGGGGTGCGCGGGAAGAACACGCTGCTGGGCATGGCGTTCACTGCGGTGCGGATGCCCACGCGCGTCCACATCTGCGCCAGTGCCTGGGCGATCTCGGCATCGTTCACATAGCGGTCGTTGGGCGCGTGCAGGGTGATGGCGAAGCCTTCGGGCAGGCCCGCCTCGGCCAGCAGGCGGCGGGACAGGGCGGGGTCGAAGGCCGGCACCGGGATGGTGGGGTCGTAGCCCATGCCGCCCTCGGGCACGAACTGGCCGGTGGGGCGGGCGAAGCCCTCCATCAGCTGGCGGGCGATGCCCTCGCGGTTGATGGCGTGGGTGATGGCGCGGCGCACGCGCACGTCGCGCAGCGGGTTCGGGATGGGGTTGCCGCGCAGGTCCGTCACGAAGGGGCTGCGTTCGCGCGCCACGTCCAGATACAGATAGATCAGCCGCTGGCCGACCTTGGTCTGCACCGTGATACCGGGCACCTGGCGCATGGCGGCCACGTCGCGGGTCGGCACGTTGTCGATCGCGTCCAGGTCGCCGGCGCGCAGGGCCGCCACGCGGCCGCTGTCGTTCGGGATCATGCGGTACACCACGCGCGACCAGGGCTGCACGCCGCCCCAATAGGCGGGGTTGGCGTCGAACAGCGCACGGTCGCCGGGGGTGAAGCTGACATATTTATAGGGGCCGGTGCCCACCGCCGCGCGGCCGGAATTGTAGTCGCGGGTGTCCATGCCCTCGCCATGCTTGCGGCTGACGATGACGAAGGAGGACAGCATGCGCGGCACCAGCGGCACGGGGGCCGCGGTGCGGATGTGCAGGGTCAGCGGGTCCGGCGTCGTCACATTGGTCAGCGGGCGGATGTACTGGCCCATGCTGGCCGGGCTGTTGGGCACGTTGGGCGCGCGCTGGAAGGTGAACAGCACGTCGTCCGCGGTGAAGGGGGAACCATCGTGCCACGTCACGTTCGGGCGCAGCTTGATCTCCCACAGGGTGGGCTCCAGCGCCTGCCAGCTGGTCGCCAGGCACGGGATGGGGATGCCGTCCGCATCGGTGGTGATCAATGGCTCAAAGATATGCTGCGTCAGGGCGTGGTTGGGCGAGAGGTCGTGGTAGTGCGGGTCCATCGAGGAGAAGGCGCCCCCGATACCGATGGTGAGCGTTCGCCCCTGGGCCTCCGCCCGGCGGGTGAGGAGGGGGGCCGCCAGCGGCGTGGCGATCAGGGCGCGTCTCTGCATGGGTGCGATGGTGGCGCGGCGCCGGGGCTGCGCGCCATGGGAAAATCGATGTAGGAAACGGGGTGGGCGGCAGCGGCTGCCCAATTCCCAGGCATGAAGGGCGCATGGCGGAGATCGGCTTCTACCACCTGACGCGCAGCAGCCCCGAGCAGGCGCTGCCGAAGCTGCTGGGCCGGGTGCTGTCCCTGCCGGGGCGCGCGGTGCTGCTGTGCGCCAGCGAGGAACGGCTTCAGCACATCGACAGCACCTTGTGGCTGAGCCAGGACCCGGACTGGCTGCCGCACGGCACGCCCGCCACCGGCAATGCCGATCTGCAGCCCATCTGGATCACGACCGAGGATGCGCCGGCGCCCAACGGGGCGCGCCACCTGTTCCTGATGGAAGGCGCCGAAAGCGCGCATCTGGCTGAATATGACCGCGTGTTCGACCTGTTCGACGGCAATGACGAGGGCGCGGTGCAGGCCGCCCGCAACCGCTGGCGGGCGGGCAAGGCGGCGGGGCATACGCTGGCCTATTGGCAGCAGGGGCCGAAGGGCTGGGAGAAGAAGGCCTGAACACTATTTTACGTTCGCCCCCGGCGAGCGGTGATAGTGTCGGCCCATGGCATCGCGTTCCCACATCGCAGCCATCCGGTTCGGTCTCGGGCCCCGCGCGGGCGAAGCCCTGCCCGACACCCCGGAAACCTGGCTGCTCGCCCAGATCCGCCCGCCGCTGGCCCAGCCCGGCCTGCCGTTGCGCGTCTGCATGGATTCCATGCGGCTGGGCGGGCGTGCCCGGCTGGAAGGCGGGCTGGACCCCGGCCAGCTGATGCGCGCGGAGGCCCTGGCCTGCACCGCGGAGGCAGTCGCCAGCGACGCGCCCTTCGCCGAGCGGCTGGCGCAGTTCTGGCTGAACCACTTCACCGTCAGCCGCGGGCGGGGCCAGACCACGGCGCTGATCGGCCATTTCATGCGCGAGGCGATCCGCCCGCATATCTTCGGCCGGTTCGAGGACATGCTGCTGGCGGTGGTGCGCCACCCGGCCATGATCCTCTACCTGGACAACCAGAACTCCATCGGGCCCGACAGCCCGGCGGGGCAACGCCGGCGGGGCGGCGGGCTGAACGAGAACCTGGCGCGGGAGGTGCTGGAACTGCACACCCTGTCGCCGCGCGGCGGCTATGCGCAGGCCGACGTGACGGAATTCGCCAAGGTGCTGACGGGCTGGTCGATCGGGCGCAATCCCAATGAGCCCGAGGGCTTCATGTTCCGCCCCTTCACACATCAGCCGGGCGACAAGACCCTGCTGGGCCAGACCATCCCCGAGGGCGAGGAAGGCGGCATCGCCGCCCTGCGCATGCTGGCGAACCAGCCGGCCTGCCATCGCTTCCTGGCGGAAAAGCTGGTGCGGCATTTCGTGGGGGATGACCCGCCGCCCCGCGCGGTGGCGCGTATCCGGGCTGTATTCGGCCGCACGGGCGGCGATCTGGCCGCCGTGTCGCGCGCCCTGGTGGAATTGCCGGAGGCCTGGGCACAACCCCTGTCAAAGCTGCGCACGCCCTGGGATTTCGTGATGGCGGCGCTGCGCGCGACGGGGGCCGATATCTCGGCCGTGCCCAATGCGGTCTTTGCGATGGAGCTGCTGGGCCAGCCGATCTGGTCAGCCGGCATGCCCAACGGCTACCCGGATGATGCCGCCAGCTGGGCCGTGCCGGAACAGCTGATGCGCCGGGTGGATTGGGCACAGGCCCCGGCCGGCCAGGCGGTGACGCGCGGGCTGCAGCCGGTGCCGGTGGCGGAAACCGTGCTCGGCCCCCTGCTGGGGGCGGAAAGTGCCGCCGCGATCCGCCGCGCGCCTTCGGCACGGGAGGCGATGCTGCTGCTGCTGAGCTGCCCGGAGTTCCAGCGCCGATGAGACATCTTCCCTCGATCTCCCGCCGGGCGACGCTGCTCGGCCTGTCGGGCGCCATGCTGTTCGGCCGCACGCGGCTGGCCGTGGCGGAAGTGCCTGGTGACGCCAGGCTGGTGGTCGTGATCCTGCGCGGGGCGCTGGACGGGCTGTATGCCGTGCAGCCCTATGGCGACGCGGCATTGCGCGAGCTGCGCGCGCCGCTGGTGCTGCCGGAGCCGGGGCAGGAAGGCGGCTTGCTGGACCTGGGCGGGCATTTCGGCCTGCACCCGGCCATGCCGAAATTCGCCGCGATGTATGCGGCGAACCAGGCGATGGTGCTGCATGCGGTGGCCGGCGCCACCCGCAGCCGCAGCCATTTCGACGCGCAGGACAGTCTGGAGAGCGGGGCGGACCATCGCCTGTCCTCCGGCTGGTTGAACCGCGCGCTGGAGGCGATGCCAGAGGCGGGGCGCGCGCGGCGTGGCCTGGCGCTCGGAACCGATGTGCCGCTGCTGATCCGCGGCAGCGTGCCGGTGGGCGCCCATGCGCTGCGCGGCGCCCGCCCGCCCGGATCGGAGCTGCTGGCCACGCTGGCCCGGCTGAACGCGGCCGACCCGGTGCTGGGCCCGGCCTTTAACGAGGGTCTGCGCGCGCGCGGCTTCTCGGCCGAGGTGCTGGGCGGGCTGGAGCCACCGCCTCGCGGCGCCAACGGCTTCGCGGCACTGGCCGAGGCGGGCGGGCGCCTGCTGGCCAGCGCCGACGGCCCCCGCGTGGCCGCGATGGAACTCGGCGGGTGGGATACCCATCTGGCGCAGCCCAACCTGCTGCCGCCGCGCCTGGCCGAGCTGGACAACGGGTTGGAAACACTGCGCCAGGGGCTGGGCGACGCGTGGCCGCATACCGCCGTGCTGGTGGTGACGGAGTTCGGCCGCACCGTGCGGGTGAACGGCACCAACGGCACCGACCATGGCACCGGCACCGTGGCGCTGCTGGCCGGCGGTGCCGTGCGGGGCGGGCGGGTGCTGGCCAATTGGCCGGGGCTGACCGATCTGTTCGAGAACCGCGACCTGGCCCCCACCCGCGACCTGCGCGCCGTGGCCAAGGCGCTGCTGGCGCAGCACCTGAAGCTGCCGGACGAGGCAGTGGCCAAGGCCTTTCCGGGCAGCGAGGCCATTCGGCCGGAAGGCGGGCTGTTGCGGTAACGGGGTCGCGCGCTCATCTTCGACGGATGGCCGCGCCCGAATTCACCCTCAGCCTGCATCAGCATATCGGGGACATCCCGGCGGAGGAGTGGAACGGTCTGGCGGGGGGCAACCCCTTCGTGCGGCATGAGTTCCTGGCGGCGCTGGAAGATAGCGGCAGCGTGGGCCGGCGCACCGGCTGGCTGCCGCAGCACGCCGCCCTGCGCGACGAGGCGGGCCGGCTGGTGGCGGCCGCGCCGGTCTATGCCAAGGGGCACTCCTACGGCGAATACGTGTTCGACCATGGCTGGGCCCAGGCCTTCGAGCGCGCGGGCGGGGATTATTATCCCAAGCTGCAGGTGGCCTCGCCATTCAGCCCCGTGCCCGGGCCGCGCCTGCTGACCGCACCCGACGTGCCGCACGCCCTGCCCGCCCTGGCGCAGGGGCTGACGGATGCGATGGAGAAGATCGGCTGTTCCTCGGTCCACGTCACCTTCTGCACCGAGGCCGAGCAGGAGGCGCTGGCGGCGCAGGGCTGGCTGCCGCGCCTGGGCACGCAGTTCCATTGGGCGAATCCCGGCTATGCCAGTTTCGAGGACGCGCTGGCGCCCATGGCCAGCCGCAAGCGCAAGCAGATCAAGCGCGAGCGGCGGGATGCGCAGTCGGCGGGCCTCGAGTTCCGCGCGCTGCGCGGGCCCGAGATCACGCCCGCCTTGTGGAAGGCGTTCCATGGCTTCTATCGCGCGACGGTCGATAAGCGCTGGGGCACCGCCTATCTGCAATCCGGCTTCTGGCCGCTGCTGGGTGAGCGGCTGGGCGATGCGGTGGTGCTGATGGTGGCGTTCCGGGGCACGGAGCCCGTCGCCGCCGCGCTGAACCTGCTGGGGCCGGATGCGCTGCATGGCCGCAACTGGGGTGCCTCGGAGGAGGTGCCCTTCCTGCATTTCGAATTGTGCTATTATCAGGCCATGGACTTCGCCATCGCGCAGAACGTCCCGCGCGTGGAGGCCGGCGCGCAGGGAGAGCACAAGATCCAGCGCGGCTACATGCCGGTGCCGACCTATTCCGCGCATGCCATCGCGCATACCGGGCTGCGGCGCGCCGTGGCGCAGTTCCTGGACCAGGAACGCCCCGCCATCCTGCTGCACATGCGGGAGCTGGCGGAACTGTCCCCCTTCAAGGCCGAGTGACCGCCTATCTGCAACTGGCGCTGGCCATGGCGCTGGTGGGCGCCAATGTCGGCGTGGCGAAGCTGCTGAGCGAGGCGCTGCCGATCGCGCTGATCGCGCATCTGCGCTGCGTGCTGGCCTTCGTGGTGCTGTTTCCGCTGGCGCGGTCGATCGAGGGATTTCCGCGGCCGTCCCGCGCCGTGCTGGGCAACCTGTTCTGGCAGGCAGTGTTCGGCACCGCGATCTACAATGCCGGGCTGCTGGCCGGGCTGCGGCTGACCAGCGCGCTGGAGGGGGGCATGGTGCTGGCCACCCTGCCGGCCGTGGTCGCGATGGGCAGCTTCCTGTGGCTGCGGGAGAAGCTGAGCGCGCGGCAATGGGTGGCGGCCGGGCTGGCGGGGCTCGGCATGGCCGCGATCACGCTGGCCAGGCTGGGCGATGCCGGGGGCGTGGGCAGCCTGCTGGGCAATGCGCTGATCTTCGTGGGCGTGGTGGGTGAGGCCGTCTATGTGCTGCTGGCCAAGCGCGTGGCGGGCCAGGCGGGGGTGTATACGGCCAGCTTCTGGATGCAGCTGTTCTCGGCGGCGGTGCTGCTGCCGTTCGCGGCGCCGGATTACGGGGCGGTGGCGAAGCTGGCGGACCCCGGGCTGGGCGGGCTGCTGGTGTTCCATAGCCTGACGGCGAGCGTGGCCTGCCTGGTGCTGTGGTACCGCGGGCTGCGGCGGGTGCCGGCGGGGGTGGCGGGGGTGTTCACCGCGCTGCTGCCGGCCAGTGCGGCGGTGACGGCGGTGGCGGTGCTGGGGGAGCGGTTCTCAGCCGTGCATGTGGTGGGGTTTGCGTTGATGGGGGTGAGTGTGGTGCTGGCGACCTGGCCGAAGAGGGGATAGACACCCCCCCATGCCGGTCACCCGTTTCTTCCTCATCCGCCACGCCATCGTCACCCCTGCCGCACGCGCCGTGCTCTATGGCAGCATGGACGTGGCGCTCTGCGACATCGCGATGGCAGAGGAAGCCGCGCTGTATCGCTGGCTTGCCTATCGGCTGCCGCAGGGCGCGCATTGGGTCACCAGCACCCTGACCCGCACCCAGGCCACCGCCGAAGGCATCTTCGCCGCCGGCTACCCCCGCACCCCCCTGGTGCGTGAGGAAGACCTGGTCGAGCAGCATCTGGGCGACTGGCAGGGCATCACGCATGAGGAGCTGGTGGAGCGCCTGACCGAGCCCGCGCACCCCTTCTGGCCCCATGGCGCCGGTGAGCGCCCGCCGGGCGGCGAGGCGTTTTCCGATGTCGTGGAACGTGTCGGCCCCGTGCTGGACGGGCTGGCCGACAGCCACCCGGACCAGGATGTGGTGATCGTGGCCCATGGCGGGTCCATCCGCGCGGCACTGGCGCATGCCACCGGCATGACGGCGCATCAGGCGCTGCAGTTCAGCATCAAGAACCTGGGCCTGACGCGGCTGGAACGGCATGACGGCGACTGGCGCGTCGCCGCCGTCAACGAGGAACCCTGGACGCCCCCGGCCTGAGGCCCTAGCCCACGTCCACCACCGTGAAGCGCGGCGCATCCGTGCCGTGTTCCAGCGCGACGTCGATCATCGCCACCGTGTGGTCGGCCTCCTGATGGGCCTGGGCCGACATCCGGTCTTTCCAGCGGCCGACGCTGCACATCAGGTCCACATCGGTGGAGGAATACATCACATCGAAGGCCAGGCACCCCGCCTCCTGCCTGGTCGCAGCCTCGAAGGCCGGCACGCTGGCCATGATTTCCTGACGCTTAGTCGGCTTCAGCCGCAACTCAACCAATACCAGAACTGGCATGAACCGCCCTTTTTCGTCACTTCGCGGTTGCGTAACGGGCCGCTTCCGGCGTTGGATGCAGAAAGAATGAGCCGTCGCAGCATCGAGATCACGCCGGAGTTGATGCTCCGCGCCTATCAGGCGGGTCTCTTTCCCATGGCCGAGAAGCGGGAGAGCAACCGCCTCTATTGGCTGGACCCCGAATTGCGCGGCGTGCTGCCGCTGGATGGCTTCCATCTGCCGCGCCGGCTGCTGCGCACGGTGCTCTCGGGCCCCTTCACCGTCACGGCGGACCATGACTTCCCGGCCGCCATCGCCGCCTGCGCCGAACCCGCGCCGGGCCGCGAGGACACCTGGATCAACCCCGAGATCGAGGCCCTGTTCACCGCCCTGCACCGCCAGGGCCACGCCCATTCGGTGGAGGTCTGGCAGGACGGCGCGCTGGTGGGCGGGCTGTATGGCGTGTCCATCGGCGGGGCGTTCTTCGGGGAAAGCATGTTCAGCCGCGCGCGCGATGCGTCGAAGGTGGCGCTGGTGCATCTGGTGGCCCGGCTCAGGCTCGGCGGCTTCACCCTGCTGGATACCCAGTTCCTGACCGCGCATCTGGCGCAGTTCGGCACCGAGGAAATCCCCCGCGCCGACTACAAGGCCCAGTTGGCCGCCGCGATCACGCAGCCTGCCCGGTGGCTTTCCGCGCCCGGGCCGCGGATTCTGGAGGAAGCGATCCGCTCGCTTCGGCCTCCGCCACCAGAAGACGCGCCTTGTTCGGCACCCCCCAGCGATAGCCCGTGAGGTCGCCGCTGGTGGCCACCACCCGGTGGCACGGCACGGCCAGCGAGACGGGGTTCTGCGCGCAGGCCCGCGCCACGGCGCGCGTGGCGGCCGGCGTGCCCATCCGCGCGGCCAGGCCCGAATAGGTGGTGGTCTCGCCGAAGGGGATGTTCTGCAGGGCCTCCCACACGCGGCGCTGAAAGGCGGTGCCCCGCAGGTCCAGCGGCAGGCGCAGAGCGGATTGCGGTTCCGCGATGAAGGCCACGATCTGCCGCACGGCATCGGCCAGCCCGTCGGGCGCTTCCTCGACGGCGGCGGCGGGGAAGCGGTGGCGCAGGTCGCCCTCCAGCGCCTCCATTTCCTCGCCGAAGCCCAGGAAGCAGATGCCGGCGGCAGTCGCGCCCACCAGCAGCGGGCCCATGGCGGATTCCGCGCGGGCGATGCGGATGGCCTCTCCGGCGCCGCCGCGCCGGGCCGCGCCCGGCGTCATGCCCAGGTGGCGGGCGGTGTTCTCATAGACCCG
The DNA here is from genome assembly GCF_004005855.1 of Rhodovarius crocodyli. GTDB lineage: Bacteria > Pseudomonadota > Alphaproteobacteria > Acetobacterales > Acetobacteraceae > Rhodovarius > Rhodovarius crocodyli. The sequence continues at coordinate 1,122,622 of NZ_SACL01000001.1, read as the reverse complement.
GCTCTCACTGCCGAAACCCGCGCCCGCCACGGCATCGGCCACGCGCTCGCCCTTGGCCAGCGCGGCCGACAGGCGCCGGCCGCGCGCGTTCTCGGCATAGGAACGCGGGGTCAGCCCCGCCACTTCCTTGAACAGGCGCAGGAAGTGGTGGCGGGCATAGCCGGCGCGGGCGGCCAGCGCGGCCAGGGAGGGGATCTCCTCCGCCTCGTCGATCATGCGCATCGCGGCCTCGATGGCGGCGCGGTGCAGGGCGGCGCGGTCGCCCCTGGGGTCGCAACGCTTGCAGGCGCGGAAACCCGCGGCCTCGGCGGCGGGGATGTCAGCGAAGAAGCGGGTGTTGCGCCGCAGGGGCGGGCGCGACGGGCAGCCGGGCAGGCAGAACACCCCCTGCGTGGTCACCGCATACAGGAAGGGCCCGCAGGCGGGGGCCGCGTCGCGGTCCACCACCGCCTGCCAGCGGCTGTCGTCGAGCGAAGGGATGGTGAGCGTGTCCATGGGGGCAATGTGGGGCGGAAGCACCGCCGCCGCCATCCGCGCGTTGCGCTGGCACAAGGCTTGCTGTGCCCCGCGCATGATCTCAGACCCCGTGCGCCTCAGCATCGCCCCCGCCCATGTGTGGCGCGATACGCCGACCGCCGATGGCGGCCCGCCGTTGAACGACGACGCGGCCATGCCCATCCAGGGCCACACAACCTTCGACGAGATGCTGCGCGCGCTGAACCCGCTGCAGCATATTCCCGTGGTGGGCACGATCTACCGGGCAGTGACCGGGGATGACATCCAGCCCGCCTTCCGCGTGCTGGGCGGCGCGCTGTTCGGCGGCGTGACCGGCATGATGACGGCGGCCGCCACCACCGCCGTGGAACAGTTCCAACCGGTGGAGCGCATGCGCGCCTATCTGGCCGGGCGGCCCGACCCGCTGCTGAGCGTCAGCGGCAGCGCGCTGGCCTATGCCACCACGCCCGACCAGGCCCTCGCCGCCTATCGCCGCTGGACAGCGCCGCCCGGCGACAATACCGCTGTGGCATGACCATCGCACGCGTGACCCCCGACGGGCTGTTCCACTTCCAGGGCGACATCTGGCGCTGCGCCCTGGGCAAGGGCGGCATCCGCGCCGACAAGACCGAAGGCGACGGCGCCACGCCGCCCGGCGAAATGCGCCTGCTGCGGCTGCTCTACCGCGCCGACCGCGTGGCCAAGCCCGTGACCACCCTGCCCGTGGAACCCATCGGCCCTGACGACGGCTGGTGCGACGCACCCACCCACCGCCAATACAACCGACCCGTCACCCTGCCCTTCGACGTCAGCCACGAACGCCTGTGGCGCGACGATGCCCTGTACGACATCATCGGCATCCTGGACTGGAACATCGAACCCGTGGTGCCCCACCGCGGCAGCGCCATCTTCCTGCACATCGCCCGGCCCGCCTTCGCCCCCACCGAAGGCTGCGTCGCCCTGGAACTGCCGGCCCTGCAACAGGCGATCAGCCGGGGACTGAGCGGGGTGATGGTGGTGGGGTAGGGGGCGCTTTCCTGGGGCTTCGCCCCCGGACCCCCAGCCAGGGGCGCTGCCCCCGGCACCCCCGCCAGGAGCCTGTGGCCCCTGGACCCCCATGAGTTTCTGGAAAGTTGGGGAGGGGGCTCAGAACGAGTTCCCGGCCCGACGCCCCCTTTGTGCCCCCTCCCCAACTTTCCAGCTCCCGGTTTCCAAAGGCCTTTCGGCCTTTGGCGGGTTCCAAGGGCAGAGCCCTTGGTCGGGGCCCGGGGGTGAAACCCCCGGAGTGCGCCCTATCCCTCCGCCAGCACCCGTTTCAGTTCCGGCAGGTTGACCTTGCCGAGTGCCGTGCGGGGCAGGCTGTTCAGGGTGACGACGGCGCGGGGGTGCTTGAAGCGGGCCAGGCGGCCGTCGAAGTGGTTGAGGGTGGCCTGGGCGTCGAAGCCGGGGCCCGGCACCACCACCGCCACGGGCACTTCGCCCCAGCGCGGGTCGGGCCGGCCCACCACAGCGCATTCCAGCACGCCGGGTGCCTCGCGCAGCACGCGCTCGATCTCGGCGGGCGAGATGTTTTCGCCCCCCGAGATGATGATGTGCTTCAGCCGGTCGGTGAACCAGTAGCGGCCTTGTTCGTCCAGCCGGCCCATGTCGCCGGTGCGGTACCAGCCGTCGGGGGTGAAGGCGTCGAGCGTGGCCGCTTCGTTGTTCCAGTAGCCGCGCATGACGTGCGGGCCGCGCACCAGGATCTCGCCGCTGTCGGCCAGCTTCGCCTCACCGAAGGGGGCGGAGGTGCCGATGGAGCCGGGGGCCGCCAGGGCCTGGTCGCGGGTCTGGGCGATGGCGATGGGCGCGGTCTCGGTGCTGCCGTAGACCTGCTGGACGGGAACGCCCTTGGCGTGGAAGGCCTCGATGAGTTCGACCGGCACGTCGGAGGACCCGGCCCCGGCGGCGCGCAGGCAGGACAGATCCGCCCCCGCCCAGCGCGGGTGGCGGATCAGCACGGACATCACGGCGGGCACCACCAGGGTCAGGCTGGGCTTCTCGCGCTCCAGCGTGTCGAAGAAGGCCTCGGGCTCGAACTTCTGGTGCAGGATGATCTCGGCGCCGGCCAGCAGGGCGGGCAGGGTCTGGATGTTCAGCCCGCCGACATGGAACAGCGGCAGCACGGTCAGCACGCGGTCTGGGGCGGTGATGCCGAACAGGGACTGCGCGTTGCGGGCATTGGCCAGCATGGCGGCCTGGGTCAGCACCGCGCCCTTCGGCCGGCCGGTGGTGCCGGAGGTGTAGCAGATGACGACCGGCGCATCGGGCAGGCCCTTGTCCTGACCGCCGGGCAGGACCTCTCGCGGCAGCATGCGCCAGCTGGAGGCACCGATGGTGCCGATGCCCTGCTGCTGCATGAAGCGTTCGGGCATGCGGTGGCCGAAGCCCTCGACCACGGCGGCCAGCCGCGCATCCTCGGCGATCCAGCACCATTCGTCCTCGGCCAGGCGCCAGTTGATGGGCACCATGGCCAGCCCCGCGCGGGCGCAGGCCAGCAGGGTGGCCAGGTGCACCGCGCCGTTCTGGCCCAGCATGCCGATATTGGGGCGGGAGGGGTCGCGCGCGGCCTCACGCGCCAGCACGGCCGAAAGCTGGGTGGCCACGCCGTGCAGCTGGGCAAAGGTCAGGCTGCCGTCGACGTCGCGGATGGCGCGGCGGGAGGGGTGGCGCAGCGCCACATCCTCGAAGGCGGCCCAGAGGGAGCCGCCCAGGGCAGCCGCAGGTGCCGGCGCCGATGGGGGCGCGGCCTTGCGGCCCGGGAAGGGGATGACGTTACTCATCCGTCTCGCCGCGCTCGTACAGCGTCTCGCGGCCCAGTCGGTCGATGCAGATCTCGGCGGTCCAGGGCAGCATGAGGGAGCCGCAGCGGCTGTCGCGGTAGATGCGCTCCAGAGGAAGCGATTTCAGCATCGACTGGCCCCCGCATGTCCGCACGGCCTTCGCGGCCAATGAATTCGCATTTTCCATGACTGTATGCTGAGCCGCCAGCGCGCGCAGCATGGAATCGCGCCCCGGGTCGGCGCAGGCCTCGGAAATCGCCTGGAACCACAGCGCCTTGGTCTGTTCCAGCATCACGCGCATCTCCGCCACCGCGATCTGCTTGGTGGGGTACATGCGGCGCTTCACGGGGGGCGTGCCCGGCTGTTCGCCGCGCAGGTAGCGCACGGTGAAGTCATAGGCCGCCTGGGCCAGCCCCATGTAGGTGGGCGTGAGGGTCATGAACATGTGCGGCCAGCGGCTGGCGGCCTGGAAGTACAGGCCGCCGGGCATCAGCGCCGCGTCGTCCGGCACGAACACGTCCTTGAACAGCAGATTGCGGGAGACGGTGCCCCGCATGCCGAGCGGGTCCCACTCGCCTTCGACCGTGACGCCCGGGGCGGTGGCGGGCACCGCCATATAAAGAGTGTTGCGGCGGGAGGAGGTTCCGTCCGTCACATCGGTGCACAGCACGCCGTAGAAGTCGGCATGCCCCGCCAGCGAGGCGAAGATCTTCTTGCCGTTGATGGTCCAGCCGCCCTCGACCTTGGTGGCGGTGGTGCCGAAGGCGATGGTGCCGGCGGCGGCGGCGCCCCCTTCGGAGAAGGGCTGGGAGTAGATCGCGCCGTCCTCGAGGATGCGCTTGTAGTGAACCAGCCGGCGGGCGTGATGCTGGGCGCGGACGTCGGCCGGCATCTCCAGGTCATCGGTCAGCACGCCGGTCCAGAGCGTGCTGCACACATGCATGTTCCAGGTCAGCGCCGTGGCGCCGCAGTACCGGCCGAGCTCCGCCGCCGTGAGGCAATAGGCGCGGAAATCGGCGCCCAGCCCGCCATCGGCGGTGGGGATGCACACGCCAAGCCAGCCCTCGCGGTGCATGTCCCGGTAATTGTCCATGGGGAAGGTCGCCTCGCGGTCCCAGCGGGCGGCGCGCGGGGCCAGCACGCGGGCGCCGAATTCGCGGGCGCGGGTGGTCAGGTCGGCCTCCAGCGGCGAGAGGCGGAAGGCGCGCGGGTCGAAGATCGGGGCGTCCATGGGTCAGCGGTCCAGCAGGGAACGAAGGGTGGCGTGGAAGGCGGCGGGCTGTTCCAGGTGCGGCAGGTGCCCGGCACCGGGAATGAGGGAGAGGGTGGCGCCCGGGATGGCATCGGCCATGCGCTGCATGGTGCGGGCGGGGGCCACCTTGTCCTCGGCGCCGGCGATGCAGTGGGTGGGCTGGGTGATGGCCCCCAGCGCGTCACGGCGGTCGAAGGTGGTGAGGCAGGCAAGGGTGGCGCGGTAGGTCGCCTCCGGCACCAGGCTCATCGCGGCGATGGCGGCGGGCTCGGCGGCCGGGTCGGCCGTGGGGGCGCACATGCCGCGCACCAGCCCGGCCGCGCATTCGGCCATGCTGGCCCCTGCATCGAGCGGCGCCAGGCGCTTGGCCAGGAAGTCCCGCGCGAAGGAGGGGTCCTTGCCGCCGAAGGCCGGGGTGGTGGCATAGGGGATCAGGGTGCGGACCAGGCCCGGATGACGCAGCGCCAGCTCGATCGCAACCATTCCGCCCATGGAATGTCCGATGAAATCCGCGGAGGTGATGCCTTTTTGAACGAGCTCGGCGGCCAAATTATCGGCCAAGGTCGAAAAACTGAGATCGGCGAGCAGCGGATTTCCGCCATAGCCCGGCTGATTCCAGGCCAGAACCTGTCGGCCGGGTAACGCGGCGGCCGTGGGGGCCCATAGATCCGCCGCGCCGCCTATGCCGTGCAGGCAAATCAGGGGGGCGCCGCTGCCCCAGGTCAGGAAGGCCGTCACAGCACCACCCCGTCCCGGACCACGGCTTCGCCGTCCAGCTCGATGGTGGTGTTGAAGACGGGGATGTCGAAATGGCCCTCGGTGAAGCGGCCCGCGAATTCGTTGGCACCGGTCGAAAACAGGAAGTTACCGGCGACCGCGCGCAGTTCGGTGCCGTTGGTGTCGCGCTGGTCGTACATCGAAAGCGCCTCGTAGCGGGCGCGGGGGTTCAGCCCCCAGCCGACATGGGAGACGGCATAGGCCGCCCGATCGCCCCAGGCCTCCAGGTAACGGCGCATCAACATGGCGTCGGTGCCGCTGCCTTCGATTTTCGTAATATGGTCGTCCTCGATGGTCAGGGCGACCCTGGATTGCAGGTAACGTTTGAAGGTGAGGTTTACGTCACCTTCGGCGAGCACCAGGCGCCCGTTCACGCTGCCGGCGGCAGGGAAACTGACCACGATTCCACCCGGCCAATGGGCGATGGTGCCGGGCCGGTCGGTCCAGCCCCAGACGCCCGCGGTGACCGCGCGCTCCATGGAGATATCAAGGTCGGTGCCGGCGGCGGAGGTGACGCGCATGCGCTTGGCCGCGCGGGCGCGCTTGACCGCGGCCTTCACCATCGGCTCGTCGCCGGGCTGCGGCAGAAGGCGGGCCAGGGCCTCGGGATGTTCGTTGCTGATCATCAGCACGCGGGCGCCGGAACCAAGGATTTCCTTGAGTTCCGGGGCATGGAGCAGGCCCTCGACCGTCAGGTCCAGCACCAGGGGGCTGGCCTTGATGGCGGCCAGGGCGGCGGGGTGGTGCTGGATGGCGCGGGAGGCACCGGTGGAGCGCACGGGCACCGGCGCGGTGGGGGCCGGGGTGGGCAGCACGCAGCGGAACGGGCGCAGCCCGAGCTTCAGGCAAGCGAGCTCCGCGAGCTCGATATTGAGCAGGCGGGACTGGCTTTCGGCCAGGAGGCAAACGGCATCGCCGGGGGCAGGGTGGCAGAGGGCGATAGCGGATGCGAAGGCATCCATCCAAGCCGATTCAATGCGTTCCGTCAACAATGCTGTCGCTCCCGAAACCTGTCATGATTAATAAATTGAACATTCCTGGGAATAAAAATCCCTCGCATGTCCTGTTTGTAAGGCAATATCAAGAGATTAGTAGCATGCATTTTCATAAAAGACCAACAGTAACTATTGCGACGGACGTTGCGTTCAGCCATGTTCCGCTCGCAGGGTGGTCAAAGATGCGAGAGCGGCATGGCAGGGCTTAGAAGCCACTCGCCTTGTCAGTCGACTCATATCTGGACGCCATTTCGTCATCTATATGAGTGATACGCGTCAGGGGAGCGCGCGACATGGTGGCAGCCACGATTTCGGTCCAGAGTGCAGCGGCGGCAGTGCCCGCCCAGCGGTTTATCGATGATTACCTGTTGTACCTGCTGGCCCGCGCCTCGCATGTCGTATCCACGGAGTTCCATACGGTCTTGCGCCGCGCCGGCGTGCAGGTGCCGGTGTGGCGCGTGCTGGCCACGCTGGCCGGCAGCCCGGGTGAGACGGTGAGCGGCCTGGCCGACGCCTGCCTGCTGCAGCAGCCGACCATGACCAAGCTGCTGGACCGCATGGTGCGCGACAACCTGGTCAAGCGCCTGCCGGACCCCAAGGACCGCCGCGTGGTGCGCATCCAGATGACCACGCGCGGCGAGACCGTGGTGAACGAGCTTCTGGCCAGCGCCAAGAAGCACGAGACCGAGGTGCTGGCCCGCCATCCGGACATCGATGCCACGGCGCTCAAGACCCTTCTGCGCGGCATGATCGGCCGCCACCGGCGCGGCAAGCGCCTGCCGGGCTGAGCGCGGCACCCGACACCGCTTCTGGCGCGGTGCAGCCGGGCATGCGAGAACGTCGCATGCTTGGCCATGGCCTTCCGTTGGAATTGCCCCCTGAGAGCGGGGCCGAGGTCATGTGGACCGCGCCCTTCCGCGCGGAATGGGCCACCGACCCCGACGGCACGATCCGCCGGCCCGAACCGCTTTTCGTCGAGGCGCCCTTCGAGCCCTTCCCCGAGGCGGAATACCTGCACGCCCGGCGAGAGGTGTATCCGATCACGCATTTCTGCCTGTCGGTGCCCGATGCGCTGCTGGTGGGCGAACGCGCGATCATTCCGCGCGGCTATACCCACCTCATCACCGACACGCTGCACTGGAACCATTCCTCCCGCATCTTCATGGAGGATTTCCGTTGCGAGTTCGAATACACCCACCTGCGCTACGGAGAGGGTGAGTTCCACATCACCCTGGGCGAGGAGCGGCGCGTCGATCATGACGAGGCCGTGCTGATCTCCTCCATGGAGCAGAACAACTACGGCGCCTTCCTGCTGCGCTGCGTGCCGAAGCTGGCCACGCGCCGGCTGCTGGGGCTGGAGGGGCTGCCGGTCTTCGTCTCGGACCAGCAGGGCTGGCAACGCGCCATCCTGCGCGCCTTCGGCATCGGGCCGGACCAGATCATCAGCTATGACCGCAGCCGGCTGCATCACTTCCGCCGCCTGGTGGTGCCCGACCTGCCGAGTTCGGAGTTCTTCCTGGACGACATGACCTCGGACTTCCTGGACGAGTTCGTGGCGGGGCTGCAGGCCAGCGACCCGCGGCGCGGCACCAGGCCCGAGAAGATCTATGTCTCGCGCATGCAGCAGACACGGCTGAAGCCGCATTACCGCCCCTTCGTGAACGAGGCGGAGCTGGCGGCGCTGCTGGAGGCCCAGGGCTTCGCGATCATCGAGCCGGAGAACTTCGACTTCGAGGAGCAGGTGCGCATCTTCGCGGCCGCCCGCGTGGTGGTGGGGCCCGGCGGTGCCGGCATGTTCAACACCATCTTCTGCCGCCCCGGCGCGAACATCGTGGCGCTGGAGCCCCTGCCGACCTGGATGGTGCAGCACGCCAACCTCTACTCCGGGCGGCGGCACGGCTTCGCCATGGTGCTGGGCGGCAGCGACGCCACCGACCCCAGCGCCCAGAAGCGCTGGCGCACCGATGCCGGGCTGGTGGCGGGACGTGTGCGGGAACTGTGATGCTGCAATGCAATAAGTAGCTTGCTAACGGTAGCACGCTACATATATTGCGCTGCATGAGCTCGCGCACCCAGTTCACCGAACAGCTTCGCCGCGTGTCCCTGCGCTGGCGCACCCGCTTCGACGCGGAGCTGCGCGCGGCGGGCCAGACGCTGACGCGCGCCAATGTGCTGCGCTTCCTGGCGCGCCACCCGGACGGCGTGACCCAGCGGGAGCTGGCGGAACACCTGATGGTGGAGCACCCCACCCTGGTGCGCATGCTGGACGCGCTGCAGGAACAGGGACTGATCGCGCGCCGACCGATCGAGGGCAACCGCCGCGCCAACAGCCTGCACCTGCTGCCCGCCGCGCTGCCGATGGTGGCCGAGCTGGAGGCCACCTTCGCCGCGGAGGCCGAGCGCGTGCTGGGCGACATCCCGCCCGAGGAGCTGGAGCGGGCCACCCGCCTGCTGCGCCGCATCGCGGAGAAGCTGGAGGACGGGTCGTGAACGCCAATCTGCGCGTCCTGGCCCATATCCTGGCGGCGTTGACGCTGGGTATCACCCAGGGCCTCGGCGACCAGTTCGTGACCGCCAACCAGCAGACCATCCAGGGCCATTTCTCGGTGACGAGCAGCGAGGCCGCCTGGCTGGTCGCCGCCTATTCCGCCACCCGCATCCCCGCCACGCTGCTGCTGTACAAGGCGCGCACCCAATACGGGCTGCGCGTGTTCACCGAGCTCGGGCTCGCCGTCTATGCCGTGATGACGCTGCTGCATCTGGTGGTGCGTGACTTCGACACGATGGTCATGCTGCGCGCGGCCGCGGGCTTCGCCGCCGCGCCGCTCAGCACCCTTGCGCTGTTGTACTGCGTGCTGGTGCTGACCGAGCGCTTCCGGCTTTCGGTCGGGCTGTCGATCGGGCTGCTGGGGTCGCAGATCACCCCGCCGCTCGCACGGCTGATCTCTCCCTACATCCTGGACCGTGTGGGCTGGGATGGGCTGGTCATCATGGAATGCGGCCTGGCGCTGCTGTCGCTGGCCGTGGTGCTGATGCTGAAGCTGCCGGAAATGCCGCGCAGCCGCGTGTTCGGCGCGACGGATGCCATCAGCTTTCCGCTGCTGGCGGGCGGCATCGGGCTGGTCAGCATGGTCCTGACGCTCGGCCGTTTCTACTGGTGGCTGGAGGCGCCCTGGCTCGGCTGGTGCCTGGCGATGGGGGTGCTGCTGCTGGCGCTGGTCTGCGCCATCGAGATCAACCGCAAGCAGCCCATGCTGGAGCTGCGCTTCATGATGCAGCCCACCCTGCTGCTGTTCGCGGGCACCATGCTGGCCGCCCGGCTGGTGATGGCGGAGCCGGTGACGGGTGCGGTGGGCTTCTTCCAGAACCTCGGCCTGCTGAACGACAACATGGCCGGGCTGCAGATCGCCATCCTGTCGGGCACCTTGGCCGGCACCGCGATCAGCTGCGTGTTCTGCTCGCCCGATCGGGCGCATTGGCTGCACATGGCCGGGCTTGCCGTGATCGGCACGGCGGCCTGGATCGAAAGCGGGTCGACCAGTGTTACCCGCCCGCCCGATTTCTACCTGCCGCAGGCGATGATCGCCTTCGGCACCGCGCTGTTCCTGCCGGCCGCCATGGCGTGGTCGCTGGCCTGGGTGATGCGGACCAACCCGACCAAGCTGATGGGCTACATCGCCATGTTCCTGGGCAGCCAGGTGCTGGGCGCGCAGATCGGGTCCGCCCTGCTCGGCAGCTTCGTGATCATCCGCGAGAAGTTCCACTCCGCCCAGGTCGTGGCCCACCTGACGCTGCAGGACCCGTTGGTGGTCCAGCGCGCGCAGCAATACGGCGCGGCGTACCGGCCCGTGCTGGGCGACACCACGCTGCAGAGCGCGGAGGGGCTGGTGCGGCTGGGGCAGCTCGCGACGCGAGAAGCCTATGTGCTGGCCTATGACGACCTGTTCCTGACCGTTTCGGCCGCGGCGGCGCTGATGCTGCTGGGCCTTCTTACCCACCGTGCCCTGGTCGCCCTGCGCGGCCTGGGCGCCACTCGAACCGCGTGAACCATGAAACGCCTTCTCACCACCGTCTTCCCTGCCCTTGTCATCGGCATCGCCGGTGCGCTGTTCGTGCTGCACGCCTGGGGGCTGCCGCCCTTCACCAGCGCCGTGCAGATGACCGACAATGCCTATGTCCGCGGTGCCGTCACCACCATCAGCCCGCAGGTGTCGGGCTACATCGTCGACATCCCGCTGCAGGATTACGCGGAGGTGCATGAGGGCGACCTGATCGCGCGGATCGACGACCGCAGCTATCGCGCGCGGCTGGAACAGGCCCGCGCCACCCTGGCCTCGGCCCAGGCGGCGCTGGCCAATCTGGAACTGACCCGGGCCTCACGCGAGGCATCGATCGTCGTGGCCACCGCGCAGATCCACAACGCCCAGGCGGGGGTGGAGAAGGCGCAGCTGGACCTCAACCGCATCCTGCCCCTGTTGGCGAGCCAGGTGCAGTCGCGCGCGACCGGCGACAACGCCCGCGTCGCGCTGCGCCAGGCGGAGGCCGCGCTGGAGCAGGCGCGCGCCTCGCATCTGGTGGCCGAACGGGCGCTGGCCGAGACCCAGGGCCAGCGGCAAAACCTGCAGGCGGCCGTCGAGGGTGCGGAGGCCGCCGTGCATCTCGCCGAGATCGACCTGGCCAACACCCGCGTGGTCGCGCCGCGCAACGGCCGGCTGGGTGAGATCGGCGCGCGGGTGGGGCAATATGTCTCGCCCGGTACGCAGGTGACGGCGCTGGTGCCCGACCAGGTGTGGGTGATCGCCAACTACAAGGAAACCCAGATCGCGGGCATGCGCCCGGGCCAGGTCGCGACGCTGCGGGTGGACGCGCTGGGCGGGCTGGCGCTGACGGGGCATGTGGAACGCTTCTCGCCGGCGGCGGGGTCTGAGTTCAGTGTGATCCGCGCCGACAACGCAACGGGCAACTTCACCAAGGTGGCGCAGCGCATGCCGGTGCGCATCGCGATCGACCCGGGCCAGGCCATGGCCGGGCTGGTCAGCCCGGGCATGTCCGTGGTGGTCAGCATCGACACCGACCAGGGCAGCCAGGGCGGCATGCGGCTGGGCGCGCGTGAGGGCGCGCAGCCCACGGCGCCGCGCCCCCAGGCCGAGGCGGCGCACGGCGTGAACCCCGGCTGAGGCCGGGTACAGAAAAGGCGCCCGGCCGTCTCCGGCGGGCGCCTTTCAGGCTGGGGGGCCGAGGCCGCCCGCGCGGGATCAGATGTGCAGCGCGCGGCCGTCCACGGCCAGGGCCGCTTCCTTCACCGCCTCGTTCAGCGAGGGGTGCGCGTGGCAGGTGCGGGCCACGTCCTCGGCGGAGGCGCCGAACTCCATGGCCAGCGCCAGCTCCGCGATCAGCGTGCCGGCGTCCGGGCCCAGGATATGGCAGCCCAGCACCGCGTCGGTCGCCTTGTCGGACAGGATCTTCACGAAGCCGTCCGTGTCGCCCATGGCGCGCGCGCGGCCGTTGGCGGTGAACGGGAACTTGCCGACCTTGTAGGCGATGCCGCGGGCCTTCAGCTGCTCCTCGGTCTCACCCACCGCGGCCACTTCCGGCCACGTGTAAACCACCGAGGGGATGGCGTTGTAGTTGATGTGGGGCTTCTGGCCGGCCAGCATCTCGGCCACCGCCACGCCCTCATCCTCGGCCTTATGGGCCAGCATGGCGCCGACGATCACGTCGCCGATGGCGTAGATGCCCGGCACGTTGGTCGCGTAATGCGCGTCGGTCTTCACGCGGCCGCGCTCATCCAGGGCCACGCCGGCCTTGTCGAGGCCCAGCGCCTCGACATAGGGGCGGCGGCCGATGGCCAGCAGCACCACATCGGCCTTCAGCGTCTCGGCGGCGCCGCCGGCGGCGGGCTCCAGCGTCAGCTCCACGCCATCGGCGGACTTGGTGGCGCCCGTGACCTTGGTCTTGAGCTTGAACTTCATGCCCTGCTTGCCGAGGATGCGCTCGAACTGCTTGCCCACCTCATTGTCCATGCTGGGCACCAGGCGGTCCAGGAACTCCACCACCGTCACCTCGGCGCCCAGCCGCTTGTAGACGGAGCCAAGCTCCAGCCCGATCACGCCGCCGCCGATGACGACCATGTGGCCGGGCACCTTCTCCAGCTCCAGCGCGCCGGTGGAGGTGACGATCTGCTTCTCGTCGACCTCGACGCCCTTCAGCGGGATGCTCTCGCTGCCGGAGGCGATGACGATGTTCTTGGTCTGGTATTCGGTGCCGTCCACCGCGACCACGCCGGCCTTCACGATGCTGCCGGTGCCCTTCAGCCAGGTGACCTTGTTCTTCTTGAACAGGAACTCGACGCCCTTGACGTTGGCGCCCACGACCTCGCCCTTGCGGGCCATCATGCGGGACAGGTCGAAGCCGACATTCTCGACCTTGATGCCGTGGTCCGCGAACTTGTGCAGGGCTTCCTCGTAATGCTCCGAGGATTGCAGCAGCGCCTTCGAGGGGATGCAGCCCACGTTCAGGCAGGTGCCGCCCAGGGTGTCGCGCTTCTCGACGCAGGCGACCTTCATGCCGAGCTGTGCCGCGCGGATGGCGCAGACATAACCGCCGGGACCGGCGCCGATGACGATGAGGTCGAAGCTTTCGGACATGGAGGCAACCCTTACGTGATGTTGGGCGGAAAGTGGCGAAACCGGACCGAACGCGCAAGGCGCGGCGGCGGGCGCGGGGCGCAAAACCGCGCGTGCATTGCAGCGGGCAGATGCGCATGGGCCGCATGAGGCACTTTTGCTTGGCAAAGCATGCCCGGACATGGCCTGATGCATGCAACAGCGGGCGCCAAGGCCCGCAGGAGGATAACGATGCCGAGCATGAGCCGCCGGGCAGCGATCGCGCTGCCTTTGGCGGGAGGCCTGTGCGCCCCCGCCTTCGCCCAGGGCGCATGGCGCCCCGACCGCCCGATCCGCCTGATCGTGCCCTGGCCGCCGGGCGGCAGCGCCGATGCGCAGCTGCGCAGCCTGTCCGACCTGTCGACGCGCGTGCTGGGCCAGCCCATGCTGGTCGAGAACCGCTCAGGCGCCGGCGGCACGCTGCACGCGACCTATCTGGCGCGCGAGGCCCGGCCGGACGGCTATACGCTGGGGCAGATGCATCTGTCGGTGGTGCGCCGCCCGCTGCTGGTCAGCCGGCCGCAATGGGATGCCACCACCGATTTCACGCACATCATCGGACTGACCGGCTGGTTGTTCGGGATGGCGGTGCCGGCCAATTCGCGCTTCGCGGATTTCCGCGCGATGGTGGCCTATGCCAAGGCCAATCCGGGCAAGGTGACGTATTCCACCTCCGGCATCGCGACCACGAACCACCTGGCGATGGAACAGATCGCGGAGCGCGAGGGCATCGAGCTGCTGCATGTGCCCTTCCGCGGCAGCAATGAGGGCGTGACGGCGGCCCTCGGCGGGCAGGTGGACATGGTGGCCGACAGCTCGGCCTGGGCGCCGCAGGTGGATGCGGGGCAGATGCGGCTGCTGAGCGTCTGGAGCGCGGAGCGCGCGCCGCGCTTCCCCACCGTGCCCACGCTGAAGGAGCTGGGGCACGACATGGTCGTCACCAGCAACTACGGCATCAGCGGGCCGCCGCGCATGGACAGCGGCGTGGTGCGGGTGCTGCACGACGTGTTCAAGGACGCGCTGATGGGCGCCGAGAACACCCGCGTGCGCGAACAGTTCGACATGCCGCTCGTCTATCTCAGCACCGAGCAATACACGGACTTCATCCGGGCGCGGGTGGACCAGGAACGGGCGATCATCAACCGGCTGGGGATCAGGATGGAGTAAGGCCGGGGCTTTGCCCCAGGCCCCATTGAGGGGCTCCGCCCCTCAAGCTCCCCGCCAGGACCGTAACGGCCCTGGACCCCGGGGAGTTGGCGCCAAATCCTGACAACGTATTGTTTATTATAATATAATTGGCGTCCTACCTTCCAGGAAATGCGCCAAACTCATATCAGGTCCAGGAGATATTATCTCCTGGCGGGGAGCCGAGGGGCAGCGCCCCTCGGTGGGGGTGCGGGGGCGAAGCCCCTGCCCCTCGCGTCACCCAACACAAGGGCCCCGGCAGAGGGCCCGGAGGGAGATTCACGATGCGTATCACCCGTCGTTCCACATTGGGCGCGCTCACCCTGGCCACCCCGGCTTTCGGCCAGGCGCGTTTCCCCAACCGGCCGATCCGTTTCCTGATCCCTTGGCCGCCGGGCGGCAGCCTGGATGCGCTGCACCGGCGCATGTTCGAGGTGTTCCAGCAGGACCACGGGCAATCCGTGGTGATCGAGAACGTGCCCGGCGCGCGCGGCACGCGGGCCGCCATCCAGCTGGTGCAGCAGGCGCGGCCCGACGGCTACACGCTGGCGCACCACCACCTGTCCATCATCCGCCACCCCTTCCTGACGCGGCAGCCCACCTGGGACCCGGTGACGGACTTCACCTACATCATGCAGATCACGGGCTTCGTGTTCGGCACGGTGGTGCGCAGCGATTCACCCTGGCGCACATGGGCGGATCTGATGGAGGCCGCGCGGCAGAAGCCGGGGGAGCTGACCTACTCGACCTCCGGCATCGCCACGACCAACCACATCGCGATGGAGGATCTGCTGACGCGGGAACGCGCTAGCATGACGCATGTGCCCTTCCGCGGCAGCCAGGAAGGGGTGACGGCGCTGCTCGGCCGGCAGATCAGCGCCATCAGCGATGCCCAGACCTGGCGGGAACAGGTGCTGGCGGGGCAGTTCCGCGCGCTCAGCGTCTGGACGCCCACGCGCCTGCCCGACCTGCCGAACGTGCCGACGCTGAAGGACCTGGGCTACAACATGGCCGTCACCAGCCCCTATGGCATCGCGGGGCCCAAGGGCATGGAACCTGAGGTGGTGGACTTCCTGCACCGTGCCTTCCGCAAGGCGCTGCAGGATGAGGTGAGCCAGCGGATCATGCGGCAATGGGACATGCCGGACGAGTATCTGGACCCTCGTGCCTATTGGGAATTCGCCCGCGAACGCACCGCCTATGAACGGGAGGTTGTGGCGAGGCTGGGGTTGAGCATCGACTGAGGCCCCAGCCGGCATGGAATTTCGTTTCGAGTTCGGCACGGACCCCTGATTTCGGCACGGCTGGGGTCCGGTTGAGGCAGGTTCCGGGCCCGATCTCGCAGTCTGGTTGTATCGGGATGACAGGGTTGCAACCCGTTTTGGCCCAGCTTTCGGGACACCAATCACAAACACGCGAGATAAGCTCTATATTAGACTATTTCTCACTTTTTGAGACAAATCACCCAATTATTCGGTTGCAGTCGCGAGGGGCTGCATGCTTTTTCAGCCCTGCAGCGCCGGTGAGCCACAGGGGCAGCCGCCGCAAACAGGAGGTTTAGTAGCGTGAGCGGTGCCCGTATGTCCCCCCCCCGTTCCACCATGGTTGCTGAGCCCGAGCAGCCCAGCATGGTCGGCAATGTCGCCCTCTTTGGCCTGCGCGTCGTGCTGATGGGCTGCGTCGTCGCCCTCGGCGGCGTGCTGCTGCATGTGGGCTGGAAGATCGTCGCCGGCTGAGGCCGGGCCGACTGGCCAACAGGGCGCCGCACCCGTCCCCCGACGGCAAGGCGCCCAACATTAACGCCCCGCGCCCGGTTCAATACCGGGCCGCACGCCAAGCATCACCTTGGCATTTCCCTTGCTCTCACAGCGCCCTATGCTGCCTCTCATGGCCAAGCCCCGCGTCGCGCTGTTCGTGACATGCCTCGTCGATCTGCACCGCCCCAGCGTTGGCTTCGCCGCCATCAAGCTGCTGGAGGATGCCGGTTGCGAGGTGGATGTGCCCCCGGGCCAGACCTGCTGCGGCCAGCCCGCCTATAACAGCGGCGACAGGCGCACCGCGCAGGACATCGCGCGCCGCACCATCGGCGCCCTGTCGGGTTTCGATTACGTGGTGGCGCCCAGCGGCAGCTGCGCCGGCATGATCAGCCACCACTACCCCGCCCTGTTCGCGCATGAGGACCCGGAGTGGCATCGCCGCGCCCTGGAACTGGCCGAACGCACGCATGAATTGACGGCCTTCCTGCACGATGTGCGGGGGGTGAAGCGCGTCGCCGGCCAGTATGCCGGGGTCGCGGCCTATCACGACAGCTGCTCCGGCCTGAGGGAGCTGGGGGTGCGGGAACAACCGCGCGCCCTGCTCTCCGGCATCGAGGGGCTGCAGGTCAAGGAACTGCCCAACACGGAACTGTGCTGCGGCTTCGGCGGCACCTTCTGCGTGAAGTACCCGGAGATCAGCACCCGCATGGTGGCGGACAAGGTGGCGGACATCACCGCCACCGGCGCCGACACGCTGCTGGCCGGGGATATGGGCTGCCTGTTGAACATGGCCGGGCGCCTGAAGCGCGAAGGCCACAACCAGGTTCGCGTGCGGCATGTGGCTGAAGTGCTGGCTGGCAGCACCACCACCGTGCCGCCGATCGGGGAGGGTGCGTGACATGGCCGCTGCCGAGGACTTCCAGCAGCCCGACATCGTGACGGTTCTGAAGGGCCAGGGCTTTGCCCGCCTGCGCCCGGCCGAGATGGCCGCCAGCCTGCCGGTGCCGCCGGCGGCCCTGGCGGAATTCGCCGAGAGCTGGAACCGGCTGGAGGTGGATCGCTTCATGGCCGATGGCGGGCGTTATCGCCGCCGCCGCCACACCAGCTTCAACGCGCTGCCGGGCCGGCCCGCGCTGCGCAACCTGCATCGCCCGCATTTCCAGGCGACGGTGCACAACACGCTGAACGGCGGCGTGGACCGCTGGTTCGCCCCCGTCGAGGACGGCGTGGCCCACGGCCCCGCGCTGGAGGCCCTGCTGCGCCTGGGCACCGGCGTGGCCGATGAGCTGCGCCCCGATACGTCCTGGTTCATCGAGATGCACCAGTTCCGCATCGAGGCCGCCGCCGGCTTCCCCGGCTATCCGACGCCCGAGGGCGTGCATCATGACGGCGTGGATTTCGTCATGATCGCCATGATCGCCCGCACCAACCTGGCGGGCGGCGAGACGGTCATCACCGACGATGACGGGCAGGAGCTGGCGCGCTTCACCCTCGACGGGCTGCTGGACACCGCCTTCGTGGACGACGCGCGGGTGATGCACGGCGTCTCTCCGGTGAAGCCAGCGGATGCGGCCCGTGCCTCCTGCCGCGACGTGCTGGTGCTGACCTGGAAGAAGATGTGACGCGGCGCAAACCCGGCGACTGCGCCATGTGTTAGGCTCCTCGGGCCTTCAGAGGAGATAAGGGCATGGCGCAGTACAAGGTTGGATTTCTCGTCGGCAGCCTGGCGACGGCTTCCATCAACCGCAAGCTGGCCAAGGCACTGGTGAAGCTGGCGCCGCCCAGCCTGGCGCTGACCGAGATCCCGATCCGCGATCTTCCGCTGTACAGTCAGGATTACGACGCGGATTTCCCGCCCGTGGCCAAGACCTTCAAGGCGGCGCTGTCGGCCTGCGACGCGCTGCTGTTCGTCACCCCGGAATACAACCGCTCCATCCCCGGCGGGCTGAAGAACGCGCTGGACTGGGGCACGCGCCCCTATGGCCAGAACGGCTTCACCGGCAAGCCGACGGCGGTGATCGGCACGTCGCCCGGTGCCATCGGCACGGCCCTGTCGCAGCGCGACCTGCGCGCCGTGCTGACCTTCTGCGCCGCGCCCATGATGCAGCAGCCCGAAGCCTATCTGCAGTTCAAGGAAGGGCTGATCAACGATGAGGGCGAGGTGAGCGTGGACGGCACCAGGCAGTTCCTGGCCACCTTCATGCGCGCCTTCGAGGCGTTCATCGGCAAGACCCTGGGCTGAACCCCGGCATGGAAGACGCGCGCTGGCAGTACATGGAGGGGCAGATGCGCCCCGGCTTTCCGGCGCTGTTCCAGGCATTCGCGGCGGAATCCGCCGCGGTGCAGGGGCAGTTCGACATCGCCTACGGCGCGCATCCCCGCATGGTGTTCGACGGCTTCCGCGCGCCAGGAAGCCGCGCCCTGCTGGCCTGGTTCCATGCCGGCTACTGGCAGTCCCGCGACAAGGCGCAGTTCCGCTTCATCGTGCCCGGGCTGCTGGCGGCGGGCTATGACGTGGCGCTGGTGAATTATCCGCTGTGCCCCGATGTGGCGATGCCGGAGCTGCTGGCCGCCACCCGCGCGGCCATCCCGGCCGTGCTGCGCTGGGGCGGGCGGGACAGGCTGGTGGCCGCCGGGCATTCGGCGGGCGGGCATATCGTGACGGAGTTGGCGATCGCGGGGGTGGAGGGCGTGGCGTCGGTCGCGGCGTTCTCCGGCATCTATGACATGGTGCCGCTGGTGGGCATTCCGCTGAACGACAATCTGCGGCTGACCGAGGAAACGGCGCGCGCGCATTCCCCGCTGCATCGGGTGCGGCCCGGGCTGCCGCCGGCGCTGTTCGGGGTGGGGGCGGCGGAGACGCCGGCCTTTCTGCGGCAGAACCGCGCGATGGCCGAGGCCTGGACGGCCGCCGGGAACGATGCGCGCGTGCATGAGGAAGCGGGGGCGGACCACTTCACGCTGCTGCGGGCGCTGCCCGCGATGCTGGCCGGGTAACCCCTTCCGCCGGAGGCATCCGCGCCGCACAATCGCGGCATGAACAAGCAGATGATCCTGGCCGTGATGGCCAGCGGTGCCGGCTCCCATGTGGCCTCCTGGCTGCATCCGGCCACCCAGGCCAATGCCGGCATCGACATCCGCAACCACATGCGCGTGGCCCAGCTGGCCGAGGCGGGCCTGTTCCATCTGTATTTCGTGGCGGACACGCCGGCGGCGCGGACGAACAACCTCGAAGCCTATTCGCGCATGCCGATCTTCATGAACCAGCTGGAGCCGATCACGCTGCTCTCGGCACTGAGCACGGTCACCAGCCGCATCGGCCTGGGCGGCACCGCCAGCACCAGCTTCTATGAGCCCTACAACCTGGCCCGGCTGTTCGCCTCGCTGGACCACATGAGCCACGGCCGCGCCGCCTGGAACATCGTGACCAGCGCCAATGACTATGCCGCGCGGAACTTCGGCCAGGACAAGCTGGCGCCGCACGGCGAACGCTATGAGCAGGCCATCGAGTTCACCGAGCTGATGCTGAAGCTGTGGGACAGCTGGGAGGACGACGCCTTCGGCTTCGACCGCGAGAGCGGGCTGACCTTCGACCCCGCCAAGCAGCACGCGGTGGACCACCAGGGCAAGCATTACCGGCTGCATGGCGCGCTGAACCTGCAACGCACGCCGCAGGGCCGGCCCGTCATCATCCAGGCGGGTGCCTCCGAGACCGGCATGGATTTCGCGGCGCGCTTCGCGGAGCTGGTGTTCGGCGCCAACAGCACCGCCGCCGAAAGCCGCGCCTTCTACGACCAGTTGAAGGCCCGCCTGCCGAAATTCGGCCGCAGCACCGCGGACATGCGCCTGCTGGCCGGCATGCCCACCATCGTGGCCGAGACCGAGCAGGAGGCGGAGGACCAGTTCCAGACCCTTCAGGCGCTGATCCAGCCCATGGTGGGCCGGATGCGGCTGGGGATGGATCTGGAGGCGGATTTGTCCGGCGTGCCGCTGGATGAGCCGGTGCCGGAGGAGCTGATCCCGTCCTCGGCCAACCTGCACAAGAAGTTCTTCGACGCGATCGTGCACATGATCCGCGTGGAGAAGCTGACCCTGCGCCAGATGTACATGCGCTACGAGCGCGGGCGCAGCACCATCCGCGGCAACCCGCAGCGCATCGCGGATATCCTGGAGGAATGGTTCAAGGGCGACGCCTGCGACGGGTTCATGCTGACCTTTCCGCTGCTGGAGGAAGGGCTGGGCTGCTTCGTGAAGCAGGTGGTGCCAGAACTGCAGCGGCGCGGGCTGTTCCGCACGGAGGCGCCGGAAGGCACGCTGCGGGAGCAGATCGGGCTGGCGCGGCCGGTGCATCCGGCTGTGGCGGGGTGAAGTGTTCTTCTTTTTCTGAAGAAAAAGAAGCAAAAATACTTTTCGATTTTGGCGACCTTCATTGGTGAAGGCAGCGCCTTATTCAATATGTACTAAATTTATAAAAGTTTTTTGGTTCTTTTTTACAAAAAAGAACGTCACCCTTGAGACTTCTCCCACGCCCCATTCCGCGTTACGCCTTGCGGATGGACGCATTCATCACCGAGGCGCCTGCCGCGCTTCCGCTCTACACCGCCACCCCGGCCACGCTGGACCAGCTGCCGGGTGAGTTCGCGGGCTTCCTGGCCGGATCGGGCTTCAAGGCGCAGGCCGGCCGGCTGGTGCTGCTGCCGGGCGGTGACGGCATTGCGGGCGCCGTGCTGGGGCTGGGCGACAAGCCGGCCACGGCCGAGAGCTTCGGCGGCCTGCCGATGAGCCTGCCGGAGGGCACCGAATGGCGCCTGGTGGATGAGGCCCTGGCGCCGCTGGCGACGCTGGGCTGGGGAATGGGGTCCTATCGCTTCACCCGCTTCAAGGCGGCCAAGCGCGCCCCGGCCAGGCTGCTGCTGGGGGCGGGCGCGGGCGACGCGCCGCTGGTGGCCGCCGCCATCGCCCGCGCGCGAGACCTGATCAACACCCCCGCCAACCTGCTGGGACCGGCCGAGCTGACGGCGGCGGTGGGTGAGCTGGCCGCCGCGCATGGCGCGCAGTTCCGCGTGATCGAGGGCGAGGCGCTGGCCCAGGGCTTCCCGGCGGTGCAGGCGGTGGGGAAAGGGTCGCCCCGTGCGCCGCGCGTGGCGGTGCTGGAATGGGGGCCGGCCCAGGCGCCGCTGCTGGCGCTGTGCGGCAAGGGCGTGTGCTTCGACACGGGCGGGCTGGACCTGAAGCCGCCCTCCGCGATGCTGCGCATGAAGAAGGACATGGGCGGTGCTGCGGTGATGATCGCGCTGGCCGAACTGCTGATGGCCACGAAATCCCCTTGGCGCATCCTGCTGCTGGTGGGCGCGGTGGAGAACTCGGTCTCCGGCGAGGCTTTCCGCCCCGGCGACGTGATCGGCACCCGCAAGGGGCTGTCGGTGGAGATCGGCAATACCGACGCCGAGGGCCGCCTGGTGCTGGCCGACCTGCTGACCTATGCCGGGGAGCACAAGCCCGCCGCGATCCTGGATGCCTCGACGCTGACGGGTGCGGCGCGTGTGGCGCTGGGGCCGGATCTGCCGGCGCTGTTCGCCAATGACGACAAGCTGGCCCAGGCGCTGCTGGCGGGCGGCGAGGCGGCGGCGGACCCGCTGTGGCGGCTTCCGCTGTTCGATGGCTATGACCCGTGGCTCGACAGTTCCGTGGCGGAGCTGAACAACGTGTCGACCAAGCCGATGGCGGGGGCGATCGTGGCCGCGCTGTTCCTGCGTCGCTTCGTGCCCGATGGCGTGCCCTGGGCGCATCTGGACCTGTATGCGTGGAATGATTCGACGCGGCCGGGCCGCCCCGAAGGGGGCGAGGCGACCGGCTTACGCGCTGTATTTGCTGGAATACAGAGGAATTTTTACATTCCTAATTAAGTAGATGACGATTTTTTCAGAAAATGCGTGAAACTAGGGCCGCCGCTGGACCGTTTCGGGTATGGCGGCTCTACAAAGTCCTCCATATTACCCGAGGGTATCGCTCAACAAGCGTTGCACCCGGGTAACGGATGGACACCTAGCAGGTTATTACCTGACCTATTTGGTTCGAGCCGTTCATTGTTCGATCTTGGCTTGTAAAGGGACAGGTAATGGCAAGTGCAGAGTATCCTGATCGTCTGGTTGGTATTCTGCGTGACACCATGACGTCATTGGTGCGGCGGGATGGACCCGATCTTTCCGCCCGACAGATGGCCGTTTTTCTGACTGTCTACCTGTCTGATGGCCCGCACACGGTGCGCGGCCTGGCCCAATGGCTGAATGTGTCCAAGCCCGCGATCACCCGCGCGCTGGACCGTCTGGGGGAGCTGGATATCGCCCGCCGCAAGCTGGACCCGATGGACCGGCGCAGCGTGCATGTGCAGCGGACCATCCGTGGCGCGGAACTTCTTCAGGAAGTGCGCGACACCATGGCCCAGGCTGAGAAGCAGACCATGGACTGGATCCACGGAGGGACGGACCCAAACGGCCCTAACCCGCCGCAGACCATGGCGGCGTTCAATCCTCGCGGATAGCGCGGCCCGGAACCACCGTGCGCAGCGGGGCTGAACTGCCTCGCGTCGCGATGGGGATGGAACGGACGCGAACCTCAGGCATCGGCCGCTTCAGGTCGATGTGCAGCAGGCCGTTGTCCAGCCAGGCACCCTCGATCTCGATCCCCTCGGCAATCACGAAGGCGCGCTGGAACTGGCGCGCGGCGATGCCGCGATGGATGAAGATCCGGCCCTCCGCGTCGTCACGCTGGCGGCCGCGGATGACCAGCTGGTTGTCCTCCTGCGTGATCTGCAGGTCGTCCATCGAGAAGCCTGCGACGGCCAGCGAGATGCGCAGACGCGCCTCGCCGATCTGCTCGATGTTGTAGGGCGGATAGCCCTCGGCGTTCTTCTGTACTCGGTCCAGCATCTGTTCCAGATGATCGAAACCGAGGAAGAGCGGCGAGCCGAAAACGGATGTGCGCGACAAGTGATCCCCCCGGAGGATGGCGGAGCTACGGGCACCCCTTTACGGCGGCACCCGCCCGCACAAAATGGCGAGCCCAGCGGCGCGTTGCAAGCGGCGCCGCGTGGCGCTAAGGCCCCCAGATGACCGAAACCCTGCCCATCCTGTATGTCCCAGCGCCCGTGCTGCGCGCGAAGGCCCGCGCTGTCGGCCCCGCGGACGCCGACCGCGTGCGCGACCTGGCCCCGCGCATGCTGGCCACGATGTATGAGGCGCCGGGCATCGGGCTCGCGGCACCGCAGGTGGGTGAATCCCTCCGCCTCGTCGTGATCGACGTGAGTGGCAAGGAGGAGGAGCCGCGCCCGATCGTGCTGGTGAACCCCGAGATCATCGGTGCCAGCAAGGAACTGGCGACGCGCGAGGAAGGCTGCCTGTCGCTGCCCAACCAGTATGCCGAGGTGACGCGCCCGGCCGCGGTGAAGGTGCGCTATCAGGACCTGGAGGGCGCGAAGAAGGAGATCGAGGGCGACGGTCTGCTGGCCGCCTGCCTGCAGCATGAGATCGACCACCTGAACGGTGTGCTGTTCGTGGATTACCTGAGCGCGCTGAAGCGCAACATGCTGCTGCGCAAGCTGCAGAAGGAACTAAAGAATCGCGCGTAGGGCTTCCACGCCGTTGCGCAGCGCCTGGGCGCTGTGGCCGGTGAAGCCCAGCATCAGCGCCTGCACGGGCGGCGCGGCCAGGAAATAGGTGCTGGCGGGCCGCAGGATCAGCCCCGCCGCCGCACCCCGCGCGGCCAGCGCCGCGTCGCTCTCACCCGCCGGCAGGCGCGCCATGATCTGCATGCCCTGGTCCGGCACCTCGATGCCGAGCCGGTTGCCCAGCCGCGCCGACAGCGCCTCCGCCAGCACGTCGCGCGCGCTGCGGTATTCGGCACGCATGCGGCGCAGATGGGCGCTGAAATGGCCTTCCTCCAGGAAGTCGGCCACCACGGCCTCCATCAACCCGGGCGGCTGGCGATCGGCCAGGTAGCGCGCGGCGGTGAAGGCCGGCAGCAGGGGCTTGGGCACCACGGCGTAGCCCAGGCGCAGGCCCGGAAACAGCACCTTGCTGAAGCTGCCGAGGTAGATGACGCGGCCTTCCTCCCGGTCGATGCCCTGCAAGGAAGCCAGCGGGCGGCCGGCGTAGCGGAACTCGCTGTCGTAGTCGTCCTCGATGATCCAGGCGCCGGTCTCCCGCGCCCAGGCCAGCAGTTCCAGCCTGCGCGCCATGGAGAGCACGACACCCATGGGCGCCTGGTGGGAGGGGGTGACATAGGCGAGCCGTGCGTCGGGCGCGGCGGCGATGCCCTGGCCCACATCCAGCCCGGCGCCATCGACGGGCACGGGCACCACCCGGGCGCCCGCGGCGCGCAGGGCGCCCAGCAGGGCGGGGTAACAGGGGTCCTCCACCCAGGCGGCGTCGCCGGGTTCCAGCAGCACCTTCATCACCAGGTCCATGCCCTGCTGCGTGCCGGAGAGGATGAGGATCTGCTCCGGTTCGCAATGCACGGCGCGGGAGGTGCGCAGGTAGCGCGCCACCGCCTCTCTCAGGCGCGGGTTGCCGCGGGGGTCCGTGTAGCCCAGCAGCGCGGGGTCGGGGCGGCGCATGTGGCGGGCGGTCAGCACGCGCCAGGTCTCCAGGCTGCGGGCGTCCATGCCGCAGCGGCCGGTGTTGAAGGGGGCGGGGCCGAACTGCGTCAGGTCCGGCAGCAGGGCCGCGAGCCGAAGGGCAGGGGCCGGCAGCGGGTGTCGCGGCGGCTGGGGGCTGGGCGCGGGCTCGGGCGGTTCGCGCAGGCCCTCGGCCACGAAGGTGCCGGCGCCCACGCGGCCGGTGACGTAGCCCTCGGCCAGCAGCTGTTCATAGACGCCGACGACCGAGGTGCGGGAGACGCCGAGCTTCTCCGCCATCCGCCGGCTGGGCGGCAGGCGCGCGCCGGGCGGGATGGCGCCTGCGAGGATCAGTCGACGCAGCCCCAGGTAGATCTGCCGGAACACCGGCACCGCGCTGGCGCGGTCCAGCGGCAGGTCCAGCAGCTCCGACCAATCGGGTGAAATTGGTATGCTCATCTGGGCCAGGATTGGACCTTTCGGCAAACCGATCAAGCGGCTTGAGTGTCAGCATCCAAGCCTGACCGCCAGGAGCGTCGCTGATGTCCGAAGCCGAGAGTTATCCCGTCACCAACCGCAACAAGGTGAAGCGCAAGCCCCAGCGCGGCTCCTATGACAAGCAGGCGGTCTACGACATCCTGGATTCCGCGATGATCTGCCACATCGCCTATGTCATCGACGGCCAGCCCTATTGCACGCCCACCAGCTTCTGGCGCGAGGGCGACGACCTGATCTGGCACGGGTCCTCGGCCAGCCGCATGGTGCGCGCGCAGTCCGGCGGGGTGCCGGTGTGCCTGACGGTGACGCATCTGGACGCCGTGATCCTGGCGCGCTGCGGCTTCAACCACTCGGTCAACTACCGCTCCGTCATGGCCTATGGCACCGCGCATATCGTGGATGACCTGGACGAGAAGCATAAGCTGATCGACGCCTTCCTCGACCGCTTCTTCCCCGGCCGCGCGGCCACCATGCGCCCGGCCACCGTGCAGGAGGTGAAGGCCACCACCTTCATCCGCATGAAGATCGACGATGCCTCGGCCAAGGTGCGCGACCTGCACATCGCCGATGACGAGGAAGACTATGCCTGGCCGGCCTGGACCGCGCTGTACCCGGTGAAGCAGGTGATCGGCCCGGCCGAGGAATGCCCGCGCCAGCTGCCCGACGTGAAGATGCCGGAGGGCATGGCCGGCTGGACGCCGGGCCGGAAGCTGGATGAGGTGATGCTGGAAATGTACCGCGAGCACTACGAGAAGTAGCGCCCGAGGGCGGCGGGGAAGACTACGCCATCTTCCCCGTCAGCAGGGCCAGCACGCCATCCAGCTGGTCCAGGTCCTTGTACTTGATGGTCAGCGTGCCGCCGCGCCCGCCATGCGCGATGCTGACCTGCAGGCCCAGATGGCGCGACAGGTCATTCTCCAGCGCCTTGATCTCGGGGCTTTCGGGCTTCGGCGCGGGCTTGCCCGGCAGGCCCGGGCGGGTGGCCAGCGCCTCTGCCTGGCGCACGTTCAACCCACGATCCACGATATGCAGGGCCAGCGCGATCGGGTCCGGCGCGCCGATCAGCGCGCGCGCATGGCCGGCCGAGAGCGCGCCGTCGCGCAGCAGCTCCTGCACACGGGGCGGCAGGTTCAGCAGGCGCAGGGTGTTGGTGATGTGCGAACGCGACTTGCCCACCGCCTGGGAGAGCTGAAGCTGCGTCAGGCCGAACTGGCCGGTCAGGCGCTCATAGCCCTCGGCTTCCTCGACCGCGTTCAGGTCCTCGCGCTGCAGGTTCTCGACCAGGCCCGCGGCCATGGCGGCGCTGTCGTCGAAATCCCGGATCA
This sequence comes from Rhodovarius crocodyli, assembly GCF_004005855.1. Lineage (GTDB taxonomy): Bacteria > Pseudomonadota > Alphaproteobacteria > Acetobacterales > Acetobacteraceae > Rhodovarius > Rhodovarius crocodyli. Next base: position 1,096,237 of record NZ_SACL01000001.1, on the reverse strand, counting down.
CCACCGGAACCTCATGCAGGGGGGCGGCCTGTGCCGCGCGCCAGCGGCGCTCACCGCCGATGATCTGGTAGGTGCCGGCGGCACCGGGCTTCGGCCGCACCAGGATAGGCTGCAGCACGCCGTGCTGGCGGATGGAGGCCGCGAGCTCCTCCAGCGCGTCGGGGTCCATGGGGCCGCGCGCCTGGAAGGGGCTGGGCTCCAGCGCCGTGACGGGCAGGGAGCGGGCTTGCTCGGCGCTGGGGGCGGCGGCTTCGCCGAGCAGGGCGGAAAGGCCCTTGCCCAGACGGGGTGGCTTGCTCATCCGGCGTTGGCTTTCAGGCGTTGGCGATGGCGGCGCAGCAGCTCGGCAGCCAGCGCCACATAGGCCTGCGCGCCGGGCGAGCGGAAATCATAGACGGTGACAGGCAGCCCGTGGGACGGCGCCTCGGAGACGCGGACATTGCGCGGGATGGCGGTGTCGAACACGGCCTTGCCGAAATGCGCGCGCACATCGGCGGACACCGCCTCGGCCAGATTGTTGCGGCGGTCGAACATGGTCAGCGCGATGCCTTCCAGCTCCAGCGCCGGGTTCAGCGCGCGCTTCACGCGCTCGATGGTCTGGGTGATCTGGGACACGCCTTCGAGCGCGTAGAACTCGGTCTGCAACGGCACCAGCACGCTGTCGGCGGCGACGAGCGCATTCAGCGTCAGCAGGCCCAGCGACGGCGGGCAATCCAGCATGACCCAGCCATAGCCGGTCAGGCCCTTCAGCGCCTGGCGCAACCGTGTCTCGCGGCCCTCGATGTCCACCAGTTCCAGCTCGGCGCCGGCCAGATCGGGGTCGGCCGGGATGATGGAGAGGTTGGGGATGGCGGTGGCGCGGATGCAGTCGGCCGGCAGCTTGCCGTCCAGCAGCATGGCATAGCTGCCGGGCTTGCGCTGCGCGCGGTCGATGCCGAGGCCCGTGGAGGCATTGCCCTGCGGGTCCAGGTCGATGACCAGCACCTTGTGGCGCGCGGCCAGGGCGGCCGCCAGGTTCACCGCCGTGGTGGTCTTGCCCACGCCGCCCTTCTGGTTGGCGAAGGCGACGATGCGGGGTTTCGCGGCGTCAGACAGGGTGGATGTCCCGGATGCGGAAAATGGTGGCCTCGGCGTCCGTTCGGCTGCCGAAGCGCTCCACCGACATGTGCCAGCCGGGGGCGGCCTCGGTCAACTCAACCTCGGCATTGCGGCCCTTCGGAAAGATCGCGACACCGCCGGGGGCGAGCAACCTGTGGGCGTGCGGCAACAGCACCTTGAGCGACGCCAGGGCGCGGGCGGTCAGCGTGCCGGCCGGGGGCAGGGCGGCGGCCTCTATGCGCTGGGCGTGCACCGTCACATGGGTCATGCCCATCTCCCGCGCGGCCTCTCGCAGGAAGGCGGATTTGCGCTGGTCTGACTCCACCAGATGCACCGGGCGGGTGACGGCGGCGGCCAGGATCAGCCCCGGCAGCCCGCCGCCGGAACCCAGATCGACCAGCGGCAACTCATCATCAGGCAGCAGCCCCAGCAGCTGCCACGAATCCTCGACATGCCGCGCGCGCCATTGCGAAACGGGCAGGGGGCCGACCAGATTGATGCGCTGGTTCCAGCGCGCCAGCAGCGCCAGATAGGTATCAATCCGGTCTGATGTTTCACGTGAAACATCGACGTCAGGCGGCAGGGTCATCACGCGCGCCTCAGATGCACGGCAAGCGCCGCGACGGCCGCCGGGGTGACGCCGGCCAACCGCGAGGCAGCACCCAGCGTGGCGGGCCGGGCCGCCTCAAGGCGCTGCTGCATCTCGCGCGAGAGCCCGGCAATGACGGCGAAATCCACGCCGTCGGGGATGGCCAGCGCCTCCTCCCGCCGCAGTAGGGCCAGCTCGGCCTCCTGCCGCGCCAGGTAAGGGCCGTAGAGCGCCTCGCACTCCACCTGCGCCCGCACGCGCGGCGCCAGGTCACGCAGCCAGGGGAACATGGTCTCCGCCACCTCCACCGGCATCGCCGGCAGGGCCAGCACATCCAGCAGGCTGCGCCAGCGGCCGTCGAGGTTCACGGGCGCGCCGGCCGCGCGGTACTGGGCGGGCGTCGCGCCCTCCGCCCGGGCGCGGGCAATGGCGTCGGACACCGCCGCCTGGAAGCCCCGGAAAGCATCGGCCCGCACCTGACCCACGCAGCCCCACTCCATGCCCTTGGCCGTCAGCCGCAGCATGGCGTTGTCGGCGCGCAGACGCAGCCGGTACTCGCTGCGCGCCGTCAGCATGCGATAGGGCTCTGACACGCCCTGAAGGGTCAGGTCGTCGATCATCACGCCGGCATAGGCCTCGTCGCGCGCCAGCACGCGGTCGGGCTCGGTGCCGGCGGCACGCTGCACGGCGTTGAGGGCCGCCATCATCCCCTGGGCGGCGGCTTCCTCGTAACCCGTGGTGCCGTTGATCTGCCCGGCCAGGAACAGGCCCGGCACATCGCGCAGCTCCAGCGTGGGGCGCAGGGCGCGCGGGTCCACATGGTCGTATTCGATGGCATAGCCCGGCCGCATGATCACCGCGCGGGACAGGCCCGGCATGCTGGCGATGATGCCGCGCTGGACGCTCTCGGGCAGGGAGGTGCTGATGCCGTTCGGATACACGGTCGGGTCGTCCAGCCCCTCGGGCTCCAGGAAGATCTGATGGCGGTTCTTGTCGGCGAAGCGGACCACCTTGTCCTCGATGGACGGGCAATAACGCGGCCCGACACCGGAGATGCGCCCACCATAGACCGCGCTTTCCTGCAGGTTCGCGCGGATCAGCGCGTGGGTTTCCTCGGTGGTCCAGGTGATGCCGCAATGCAGCTGCGGGTTGGTGATGCGCGCCGTCATCCAGGACAGCGGCTCGGGCTCGGCATCGCCGGGCTGGGCCTCCAGCGCGGCCCAGTCAATGGTGCGCCCGTCCAGGCGCGGCGGCGTGCCGGTCTTGAGGCGGGCCATGGGCAGGCCCAACCTCTCCAGCGCCAGCGCCAGCCCGACCGAAGGCGCATCGCCCACGCGGCCGGCGGGCGTGCGCTCACGCCCCAGATGGATCACGCCGCGCAGGAAGGTGCCGGTGGTGATGACGACGGCGCCGGCGCGGAACGCCGTGCCCGAGGCACCCACCACGCCCACGACGCGCCCGGCCTCGATCAGCAGGTCCTCGGCGCCTTCGGCGCGGATGGTCAGGTTCGCGGTCTCGGCCAGCAGGGCCTGCACGGCGGCGCGGTACAGCTTGCGGTCGGCCTGGGCGCGCGGGCCGCGCACGGCCGGGCCCTTGCTGCGGTTCAGCAGCTTGAAGTGGATGCCGGCGGCGTCGGCGGCGCGGCCCATGATGCCGTCCAGCGCGTCGACCTCGCGCACCAGATGGCCCTTGCCGATGCCGCCGATGGCCGGGTTGCAGCTCATCTCGCCGATCGTCTCGGCCTTGTGGGTCAGAAGCAGGGTGCGCGCGCCGCAGCGGGCGGCCGTCGCCGCTGCTTCCGTGCCGGCATGGCCGCCACCCACGACAATCACATCGAACTGGGTCATGCGCGGGGGTTTAGCGCGTCACTTCCCGATGCAGAACTCGGAAAACACGCGGTCCAGCACCGCTTCCACGCCGACCCTGCCGGTCAGCCGCCCCATGGCCGCCAGCGCGCCGCGCAGTGCCTCGGCGCGCAGCTCGGGCAGCGGGTTTTCCAGCGTATCGAGCGCGGCGACCGCGTCCGCCAGGGCTGCGCGGTGGCGCGGACGGGTCAGCCCGGCCTCCATCGCCACACCGGCGCTGGCACGCACCGCGTCCTCCAGCGCCGCCCGCAGCTGCGCCAGCCCCATGCCGCTGCGGGCCGAGACCGCCTGGCCCGCCATCATCGGCGGCACCACGTCGCATTTGTTCACCACGGCCAGGGCGCCCGCCTCGACCAGCGCGCGCGTCTCCGCATCGGGCGGCGCGTCGGCGGCAAAGACGGCCAGCACGATCTCGGCCCCGGCACCGGCCGCGCGGGCCCGCCGCACGCCCTCGGCCTCGATCACATCGTCGGTCTCGCGCAGGCCCGCGGTGTCCGAAAGGGTGACGGGCACGCCCGCCATCACCATCCGGGTTTCCACCACATCGCGCGTCGTGCCGGCCTGGGGCGAGACGATCGCCGCCTCCCGCCCCGCCAGCGCGTTGAGCAGGGAGGATTTGCCCGCATTGGGCGCACCGAGGATGGCGATGCGCACACCCTCACGCAGGGCCTCCGCGCGCGCGGCGCCGGCGATCTCGGCGGCGAGCTCCGCGCGCAGCTCCGCGACATCGGCGGCCACGGCGGCATCCAGCCCCTCGGGCAGATCCTCATCCTCGAACTCGATGAAGGCCTCCTGCCGGGCCAGCAGATCGGTCAGCCGCTCCACCCAGCCGCGCACGCGCAGCGCGAGCGCGCCGCCGGCCTGGCGCAGGGCCTGGCGGCGCTGGGCCTCGGTCTCGGCGGCGATCAGGTCCGCGATGCCTTCGGCCGCCGTCAGGTCCAGCTTGCCGTGGGTGAAGGCGCGACGGGTGAACTCGCCGGGTTCCGCCGGGCGCAGGCCCAGCATCGCCAGCGCATCGCCCACCGCCGCGATCACGGCGGGGCCGCCATGCAGGTGCAGCTCCGCGCTGTCCTCTCCGGTGTAGCTGTGGGGCGCGGGGAACCACAGCACCAACGCCTCGTCCAGAACCTCACCGCGATGGCGCAGGCGGCGAAGGCTCGCATGGCGCGGGCGCGGCAGGCCGCCCGCCAGCGCCGCCAGCGCCTGCCCGGCCTCAGGGCCGGAGACGCGCATCACCGCCACCCCGGCGCGCCCCGCGCCGCTCGCGATCGCGAAGATCGTGCCGCTCAACGCTTGCGCCCCGGCAGCATCAGGCGCTCCACCCGCCCGCCGTCCCGCAGATGAGTGGCCAGGATCTCCTCCACGTCGTCGCGGTCCTGCGGGCTGTACCAGACGCCTTCCGGATAGACTGCGAAGACCGGCCCGAACTTGCAGCGCCCCATGCAGCCGGTCGTGTTCACCCGCACGCGCTTCAGCCCCATCGCCTTCGCCTGGGACTTCATGTGCTTGGCCAGCTTCTTCGAGCCCTCATCCGCGCAGCCGCCCTTGTTGGTACACACGAAGACGTGGTGGTCGAAGAACGGCGGGGGGTCCTCGGGCATGGGAATTCCTCTCAAGAGGCGCCATGTAGGATGCAGCACCAAAGGGCGCCAGGGCATATGAATCTTCTCTCGCGGGAAACCTCGCCATACCTGCTGCAGCACGCGGACAACCCCGTGCACTGGCGCCCCTGGGGGCCGGAGGCGCTGGAAGCCGCGCGCGCGCAGAACAAGCCGATCCTGCTCAGCTCGGGCTATGCCGCCTGCCACTGGTGCCATGTCATGGCCCATGAATCCTTCGAGGATGAGATCACGGCGGCCGAGATGAACGCCCGCTACATCTGCATCAAGCTGGACCGCGAGGAGCGGCCGGACATCGACGCGCTGTACATGAACGCCCTGCATCTGCTGGGCGAACAGGGCGGCTGGCCGCTGACCATGTTCCTGACGCCCGCCGGCGAGCCCTTCTGGGGCGGCACCTATTTTCCGCCCGAGCCGCGCTGGGGCCGCCCCAGCTTCCGCCAGGTGCTGGGCGGCATCGCCCAGGCCTGGGCCGAGGGCAGCGACAAGGTGGCCCAGAACACCCGCGCGCTGAAGCAGGCGCTGGACCGCATGGCCGCCGCCAACCCCGGCCCGCTGCCCGGCCCCGCCGCGCATGACGCGGTCGCCCGCCAGCTGCTGAAGTCGCAGGACCCGGTCGAGGGCGGCTTCCAGGGCGCCCCCAAATTCCCCAATCCGCCGATCTACCGCTATCTGTGGCAGGTGGGCGGGCATGTCGGCGCGGCGGAGCTGATGCTGCGCCGGATGGCGCTCGGCGGCATCCATGACCATCTGGGCGGCGGCTTCGCGCGCTATGCCGTCGATGAGCATTGGCTCGTCCCGCACTTCGAGAAGATGCTCTACGACAACGGCCAGCTGCTGGAGCTGTTCGCCCTGGCACAGGCCCGCCGCGCCGAGCCCCTGTGGCGGGAGGCCGCCGAGGGCATCGTGGGCTGGCTCGCCCGCGACATGCTGGCCGAGGGCCGCGCCTTCGCCGCCGCCGAGGACGCCGACAGCGAGGGCGTCGAGGGCAAGTTCTACGTCTGGTCCCTGGCCGAGATCGAGGCCGTCCTCGGTGCCGACGCCGCCTTCTTCGCCGAGCATTACGACGTGACGGCCGACGGCAACTGGGAACACCACAACATCCTGAACCGCAGCAAGGGCCGCCGCCTGGATGAGGCCGGCGAAGCCCGGCTGGCCGGCCTGCGCGGCAAGCTGCTGGCCGCCCGCGCGCCCCGCATCCGTCCCGCGCGCGACGACAAGATCCTGGCCGACTGGAACGGCATGATGATCGCGGGGCTGGCCAGGGCCAGCGCCGTGTTCGGCCACCCGGAATGGCTGGACCTGGCCGAGGCGGCCTTCCGCTTCGTCACGACCACGATGCAGGGCCCGGACCACCGGCTGCACCATGCCTGGCGCCTGGGCCGCCCCAGCGCACCCGGCCTGCTGGAGGACTACGCCCAGATGGCCCGTGCCGCGCTGGCGCTGTTCCAGCACCGGGGCGACCCGGCCCTGCTGGACCAGGCCATCGCCTGGATGCGCGTGCTGGAAGCCGATTTCGCCGCACCCGAGGGCGGTTTTTTCACCAGCCCCACCACCGCCACGGACGTGCTGGTGCGCGGCTTCACCGCCGGCGACAACGCCACCCCCGCCGGCAACGGCATCGCCGCCGAGGTCGCGGCCCTGCTGTACCACGCCACCGCCGACGAGCATTGGCGCAGCGTGGCCGAAGGCACGATCGGCGCCTTCTCGGGGCTGGAGGCAGGGCTCGCGGCCATGCCCAGCCTGCTGGCAGCCGCCGACCTGCTGGAGCGCGGCGCGACCGTGGTCATCGCCGGCCCGCCGGAACACCCCGGTGCCCTCGCCCTGCGCCAGGCGGCGCTGACCCTGCCGGACCCGGCGGTGCTGGTGCTGTGCGCCCCCACGCCCGACGCCCTGCCGCCGGGCCACCCGGCGCATGGCAAGCCCATGCAGGACGGCGCGCCCGCCGCCTATATCTGCCGCGCCGGCAGGTGTGGCCTGCCGGTGACGGATGCCGCCGCTCTGCAAGCCCCCGCTTGACGCCACACCCCAGCCGGTGCTGCATCACCGTCTGGAATCCGGGCAACAATGGCGCAACTCTCGCTGCTCACCCCCCTCGGGGACATCACCGTATCCGAGGATGAGGGGGCTATCGTCTCGCTCGACTGGGGGCGGGTGGAGGATCAATCCCCCACCCCGCTGCTGCTGCGCGCCCGTGACCAGCTGAACGACTATTTCGACGGCGGCACCCAGGGCTTCGACCTGCCGCTGAACCCCTATGGCACGCCGTTCCAGCGCCGCGTCTGGGCCGCGCTTTCTGATATTCCCTACGGCGCCCGACGCAGCTATGCAGACCTGGCGCGGTTGCTGGGCTCCGGCCCGCGCGCCATCGGTGGCGCCAACGGGCGCAACCCCATTCCCATCATCATCCCTTGCCACCGCTGCGTGGCGGCGGATGGTTCGCTGGGTGGCTATTCCGGCCTCGACGGGCCGGCCACCAAGCAATTCCTTCTCGACCTCGAAACCCGGGATCTCCTGACATGACCTATGCCATCCGCATCCACGAATATGGCGGCCCCGAGGTGATGAAGTGGGAGGAGCTGCCCAAGCCCGAGCCGAAACCCGGCGAGGCGCGGGTGAAGCATGAGGCCGTCGGCCTGAACTACATCGACGTCTATTTCCGCAACGGCCTGTACAAGGTGCCGCAGCTGCCCGCCATCATCGGCATGGAAGGTGCGGGCGTGGTGGACGCCGTGGGTGCCGGCGTGACTGATGTGGCCGTGGGCGACCGCGTGGCCTATGCCTCCGGCCCCATCGGCGCCTATGCCGAGATGCGCTGCATCAAGGCCGACCGCCTGGTGAAGCTGCCCGACAGCATCTCCGCCGACACCGCCGCCGCCATGATGCTGCAGGGCATGACGGCGCAGTTCCTGATCAACAGCTGCTTCCCGGTGAAGGCCGGCCAGACCATCGTGCTGCATGCCGCGGCCGGCGGCGTGGGCCTCATTCTGCTGCAATGGGCCAAGTATCTGGGCGCCACCGTCATCGGCACCGTCTCTACGCCCGAGAAGGCGGAGCTGGCCAAGTCCTTCGGCGCCGACCACATCGTGCTGGCGCATGAGGACCTGCCGGCGGCGGTGAAGAAGATCACGGGCGGTGCCGGCGTGCCCGTCGTCTATGACAGCATCGGCCGTGACACCTTCATGGCCAGCCTGGACTGCCTGGCGCCGCGCGGCACCATGGTCAGCTTCGGCAATGCCTCGGGCCCCGTCACGGGCGTGGACCTGGGCATCCTGTCCGCCAAGGGCAGCCTGTATGTCACCCGGCCCACGATGAACACCTACACCGCCTCGCGTGAGGACCTGGTGCATTGCGCGACCTCGCTGTTCGACGTGGTGGCCAAGGGTGCGGTGAAGATCAACATCAACCAGCGCTATGCGCTGAAGGATGCCGGCCAGGCGCATAGCGACCTGGAGGCGCGGAAGACGACGGGCAGCACCATCCTGCTGCCCTAAGCGACGGCGGCCTCGCCCTCGGCCCACGCCCCCCCGATGGTGCCGGCCAGGCCGAGCGACGTGGCCTCCCCCGCGAAGCGCAGGGCCCCCAGCGGTTCCCGCAGCACGGCCCGCGCCCCGGCCATGCCCGGCAGGGCCTGGCTGTAGCTGCCCAGGAACAGCGGGTCCGTCCCCCAATCGGTCACCAGCGCCTGGCCCAACGGCATGGGCCCCAGCATGCCTTCCAGCTCCGCCCGCGCCACGCGCAGCGTCTCGGCGGGTGGCTGGCGAGAGAGCGCCCAGGCCGCCTCGCCCCCCACGAAACCGAACAGGTGGTCGCGCCCGAACGGCCACATGATGAAGCCCATCGGCGGCTCATGCCCCGGCTGCGGCGCGCGGCGCACGGTGTGGAAGGGCTCGATGCCCATGCGGCCCCCAAGGGAGGATGCACAGCGGAAGGCGAATTTCGTCAGCAGCGCCATGGGCAGGCCGTGGATGGCCTGCTGGTAGGCCGGCGGCAGCGCGGGGGTGAAGCGGATGCCCCCCGCCGCCAGCACGCCGGTCGAGACCGTCACGATCGCCCGCTGCGCCCGCACCGTGCCGAATTCGCCGCGCACCACCACGCCCGGCCCGGACCAGTCGATGCCGGTGACGCGCGCGTTCAGCCGGATGGGCAGGTCGCGCGCGAGCTCCGCCACCAGCGCGCCGATGCCGCCGGGCAGCAGCAGGTTCGGCCCCTCCAGCCCATTGTCGAACTGGTCATGGGCCGAGAGGTATTCGGCCTCCCGCGCCTGGATCTGGGTGCAGAGCCAGTGGGTGACGGTCGCATCCCACGGGCCGCCACGGGGTGCGACCTCGGACACGGCGCGGTCCGGCCCGGCGCGCGCGGCTTCCAACGCCGCGTCGAACCTCTCCTCGGCGGCGGAGATGGCGGCCAGCTCGGCGGGTTCCGCCCAGCGTTCGCCCACGCGCACATGGCGTTCCCGCACCTCGTCATGGTTCTTGGCCGCCGTGGCGAAGCGCGTCAGCGGGTTGCGGTCGGCGGCGTGCAGCCAGGTGGCACCGTGGTCCAGCGGGGAACCCAGCGTGGCGCAGCTGTGCGCGCGCCCGCCCACGCGCGGCCCGCCCTCCAGCACCAGGCAGCTTCTGCCCTGGCTGCGCAGGGCACGGGCGGCGGCGATGCCCGCGGCACCCGCGCCAATGATGACCACCTCTGGATCGCTGGACGACATCGGTGCAGTTTGCCGCATCTTGAGGAGAGTTGCGATGCAGCCACCGCCCGCTGAACCCGGCATGCACGAGCAGGAAATCGATACCCCTGCCCTGGTGCTGGACCTGGACGCCTTCGAGGCCAATCTGGACGCCATGGCCGCCGCCCTGGCACCCACTGGCACGAAGCTGCGCGCCCATGCCAAGACCCACAAATCCCCGGTGGTGGCCAAGCAGCAGATCGCGCGCGGCGCGGTCGGCCAATGCGTCCAGAAGGTCGCCGAGGCCGAGATCCTCGCCTGGGGCGGCATCCACGACGTGCTGGTGACCAACGAGGTCGTGGGCGCCCGCAAGCTGGCCCGCCTGGTGGCGCTGGCCGGCATCGCGGAGGTCGGGCTGTGCGTCGATGACGAGCGCCAGATCGTCGCCATCGAGGAAGCAGCCGCCGCCGGTGGCCGCCGCATGAAGGTGCTGGTCGAGATCGACGTGGGCATGGGCCGCGCCGGCGTCGCCTCCGGCCCCCCCGCCGTGGCCCTGGCCGAGCGCATCGCGGCGTCGAAGCACCTGATCTTCGGCGGCCTGCAGGCCTATCACGGCCGCGCCCAGCACATCCGCTCTCCGGAGGAGCGCGCGGCGGCCATCGGCGGCGCCATCGACGCCAGCCGCCGCACGGTGGAGCAGCTGCGCCAGCGCGGGCTGGCCTGCCCGATCGTGGGCGGCGCCGGTACCGGCACCTTCCGGCATGAGGCCGCGAGCGGCGTCTACACCGAGATCCAGGCCGGCTCCTACGCCTTCATGGACGCTGACTACGCCCGCAATGAGGACGCGCCCCCGTTCAAGCAGGCGCTGTTCGTGCTCTCCACCGTGATGAGCACGGCCACCAGCGGGGTCGCGGTGCTGGATGCGGGCCACAAGGCGGTGTCCATCGACAGCGGCATGCCGCTGGTGTGGGACCGGCCGGGGCTGGCCTATGTCGGGGCCTCCGACGAGCACGGCAAGCTGGAAGTGCGCGACGGCAGCCGCCCCGAACTGGGCGAGAAGCTGCGCCTGACGCCGGGGCACTGCGACCCGACCGTGGACCGCTACGACTGGTACGTCGGCGTGCGGAAAGGCCGGGTGGAATGCCTGTGGCCAGTGGCCGCGCGCGGGGCGATGGCGTAGGGCGGGGCTTTGCCCCGGACCCGACCAGGGGGCGCTGCCCCCTGGACCCCCATCTGTTATCTGAAAGTGTGGGGAAGGGGCACGACGCACGCTCCTGGCCCAGAGCGCCCACGAAGCCCCTTCCTCAAACTTTCAGCTCCCGGTTTCCAAAGGCCTCTCGGCCTTTGGCGGGGTGCAGGGGCAGAGCCCCTGCGCGGGGGCCCGGGGGCAAGGCCCCCGTTCAGCACCGCCACAGCCTCGGCAGCACCCCCGGCAGCCCGAACGCCGCCGCCCGCAGCCCCACCACGGCCCGCGCCACGAAATCCCGCACGGCGCCCACCTCGCCTAGCGCGCGGCCCAGCAGCAGTCCCGCGCGCGGCACTGTCGCGGCGCCGATCTCACGCAGCACCGGCAGGTGGGCCTCAGCCCCCGGCATGGCCAGCAGCACCGTGGCCATGGCCTGCGCGGCGCCGAAGCGGAACGGGTCGGCCAGTTCCACCGCACCCATCGCCAGCGCGTCGGCCCACAGCAGCCCGTCGGGCCCGCGCAGGCGCCAGGTGTCCAGCACCTGGCCCTGGCGGAACACCTCGCCGCGCGCGCTGCGGCCGAACACCAGCATTTCCGCCAGCAGCAGTTCGGCACCTTCAGCCAGGCTGAAATCCTGCCGGCGTTCCAGATGCGCGTTGTCGAACAGGATCACCTCCTGCGGCAGCCATTCCAGCCGGGCGCCGGCGCCCACCCGCACGGTGGCCCCGATGCGCGTCGCGGGGCCCAGGGTGCGATAGACCTTCTCGGCCGCCGGGGTGGTGATGGTCAGCCGCGACCCGGCGCCGAGCGTGATCTCGCTGTCCAGGCTGTCGCCGCCCGCGAGCCCCCCGGCCACATTCACCAGGGCGGCGGTCGCGGGCTCATCCGTGTCGGGGTGCGGGAACAGCGCGCGCAGCGGCGCCTGCTGGTACAGGCCCCGCAGCCCCTTCGCCCCCCAGGACAGTTCCAGCCGCCCGGCAGAGCGTTGATGACCGATGATTCCGTGCACACAGGGAACCTGACACGACAGCGCCCCGCGTGCCACACTCCCCGGGCATGACCCGACACACCCTCTTCATCACGCTGGGCCACCAGCGCTACGAAATCCAGCGCGACTGGGGCGACACCGCCGGCCCCGGGGGCATTTCCGATGTCGCCTGCGACAAGGACGGCCGCATCTTCGTGCTGCTGCGCGCCGATGCCTACAAGGACCCCGAGGGGCCTGCCGTCATCGTGCTCTCCCCGGACGGCCGCCGCGAAGGCGAGTTCGGCCACAAGGAGGTGGCGGACGGCCACATGCTGGGCGTCTCGCCCGACGGCATCGTGCATGTGGTGGACCGCGACGCGCACCAGATCATCGCCTTCGACCGGCATGGCCGCGAACAGGGCCGCATCGGCCGCCGCCACTATGCCGGTGAGCCCTTCAACTCCCCCTGCGATGTCGGCTTCGCGCCCAACGGGGACATCTATGTGGCCGACGGCTATGCCGGCCATAAGGTGCATGTGTTCTCCTCGGGCGGAACGCCCATCCGCTGGTGGGGCGAAAGCGGCACCGGCAACGGGCAGTTCATCGCGCCGCACGCGGTCTGGGTGCTGGCCGACGGCCGCGTGGCGGTGGCAGACCGCGACAACAACCGCGTGCAGATCTTCAGCCCCGACGGCGCCTGGCTGCACAGCATCACCGATGTGTTCAAGCCGATGGACATCTGGGGTGACGCCAACGGCAACCTGCTGATCTCCGACCAGGTGCCGCGCCTGTCGCTGTATACGCCTGAGGGCGTGCTGCTCGGCCGGGGCCGCGCGGTGCTGAACGGCGCGCACGGCATCTGCATCACGCCCGACGGCGTGATCCTGACTGCGGAATTGAACCCCCGCCGCATGTCGCGTTTAGTCCCACTCAAGAAATAGCCCAAAGGGGCAGCAGGCGGCGCGCGTTTGGGCAGCATATCGCCCGCGCGCCGCGTTTCACCTTCACCCGGGGCAAAAATCCTGTTGATGCCCCCGCCCCTTCGGCGCTGCACTCAGGGGCATGAGTGACAGCACGCCCCCTCTCGTCGCCGGCCTGTTCCATGTGGCCATCAAGACCAATGACCTGGCCGCCACCGAGCATTTCTATTGCCGGGTGATGGGGCTGGCGAAGGTGTTCCGCCCCGATTTCGGCTACCCCGGCGCCTGGCTCGGCGTGCCGCTGCCGGGCGGGCAGGCCATCATGCACATCTACGCCGGCGGCCCGGCCCTGGGTGCCGAGGGCGTGGCCCCCAGCGGCACGGCGGCCATCGACCATGTCTCCCTCGCCTGCCGCGGCTATCACGCCTTCATCGCGCGCTTCCGCGCCTCGGGGCTGGACTGGCGGGAGTTCCTGGTGCCCGGCACCACCCTCTGGCAGCTGTTCGTCTACGACCCCTCCGGCGTTCAGTGTGAGCTGACCTTCGACGGCAGCACCGAGACCGGCGCGCCCCCCGACATGAGCGACGGCCGCCGCTACATCGCCGGCAGCTCCTTCTTCGACCCCGCCACCTACCCCAAGCTCAGCTGAAGGAGCCGCCCATGCAGCGCCGTGCCCTGCTTGCCTCTGCCCTCGCCACGCCGGCCGTCGCCCGCGCCCAGGCGACGGAGCGCGTGCGCGTGGCCGTGTTCGACGTGACCTCGGCGCTGCCCTTCTATGTCGCGCGGGAGCGCGGGATGTTCGCCCGCCAGGGCATCGAGATCACGACCATCCCGCTGCAGACCCACCCGCTGATCGTGCAGGCGCTGGTCGCGAATGAGGCCGATGCCTGTTCCAACCTGGTCACGCTGGAAGCCGCCAACATCAACCAGCGGCGCGCCAACAGCGTCATCTACTTCGCGCTGAACGGGCAGAACGAGCAGTTCCGGATGGAACAATTCGTCGTCCGCCCCGACAGCGCGCGGCGCAGCCTGACGGACCTCCGCGGCGCGCGCATCGCCTCCGCGCCCGGCCCCGCCAACATGGCCGCGGCCCGCGGGGTTCTGGCGGCCGCGGGCCTCGGCCCGAATGACTACACCCTGACCGAACAGCCCATGGGCGTGCATATCGGCGCCGTGCAGTCGGGCCAGTTCGACGCCGCCTATACGCTGGAACCGGTGGGCACGGTGGGCCAGCGCGCCGGCGCCTTCCGCCTGCTGGAGGCCGGCGTCATCTCCACCCATCTGCTGGGCCGCAAGGACGCCAAGGCCTTCGCGGCGGGCGCCGGTTTCTCCGGCAAGTACCTGGCGGAAAAGCCCGCCGTGGCCGCCCGCTTCGCCACCGCCTGGGCCGAGGCGCTGGCCGCCATCCGCACCGACCCCACCACCCTGTCCTATCTGACGAGCCACCTGAACACGCCGGCCGACCTCGCGGCCAGCGTGCCGCTGCTGGCCTACACCATGGTCAAGGACATGACCCCGCAGGACCGGCAGGACCTGCAACGCTTCGTCGACATCGCCGTGCAGCAGGGCGTGCTGCGCGGGGCCATCGACACCTCCACCTTCATCCGCGCCTTGTAGGAGAAGCCACCATGCACCGCCGAGCCCTTCTGGGTGCGAGCCTGCTCGCGCCAACGGTACTGCGCGCCCAGACGCTGGACCGCGTGCGCATCGCGCTGTTCAACGTCACCTCCGTGCTGCCCTACTACACCGCGATCGAGCGCGGGATCTTCGCCAGGCACGGCATCGAATGCGTGACGCAGACGCTGCAGACCCCGGTGCTGATCGTGCAGGCCATGGTCTCGGGCGAGGCGGACGGCACCTCGAACCTGGTGACGCTGGAGGCCGCGAACATCAACGCGCGGCGCCCCGGCAGCGCGGTGTTCTTCTCCATGGTGGGGCAGAATTCCGAGAACGTGATGGAGCAGTTCGTGGTGCGCCCGAACAGCACCGCACGGACCGTGGCCGACCTCAAGGGCGCGCGCATCGCCTGCGCGCCAGGCCCCGCCAACATGGCCGCGGCCCGCGGCTGCCTGGCGGGTGCCGGCCTGGCGCCGGCCGACTACACGCTGACGGAACAGCCCATGGGCGTGCATGTCGGCGCCGTGCAGTCGGGCCAGTTCGACGCCGCCTATACGCTGGAACCCGTCGCCACGGTGGGTGAGCGCGCGGGCGTGTTCCGCCGCCTGGAAACCGGCGTCATCGCCAAATACATCCTGGGCCGGCCGGAGGGTAAGGCGTTTGCCGCCGGCACCGGCTTCACCCAGCGTTTCCTCGACCAGAAGCCCGACGTCGCCCGCCGCTTCGCGCTGGCGTGGGAGGAAGCGATCACCCTGATCCGCACCGACCCCACCACGCGCCAGTACCTGACCAGCCACATCAACGTGCCCGCGCCGCTCGCCGAGCATGTGCCCCTGCTGGCCTACGTCCTCATCAAGAACTTCACCGCGTCGGACCGGCAGGACATGCAGCGCTTCGTGGACTTCGCCGTGCGCCAGGGCGTGGTGCGCCAGAACGTCGATATCGAGAGCTTCATCCGTGCCCTCTAGGCCCGCCCTATCCGTCCGGGGCCTGCAAAAGGCCTTCGGCGGGCAGCCGGTCTATTCGGGCTTCGACCTGGACGTGCGCCAGGGCGAGATCCTGGCCATCTTCGGCCCCAACGGCTGCGGCAAATCCACCCTGATCAACATGGCCGCCGGGTTGATGCCGGTGGATGGCGGGACCATCCTGTTCGACGGCCGCACGGCGCGTGAGGCCGGCATCGGCTACGTGTTCCAGAACTACCGCGAGGCGTCCTTCCCCTGGATGACCACCGCCGACAACATCCGCTACCCGATGCGCCGCAAGGGCATGGCCAGGCGCGACATCGAGGCGCGGCTGGATCACCTGAAGGCCGAATTCCGCGTCCGCTTCGACCTCAACCGCTACCCGTATGAGCTCTCGGGCGGGCAGCAGCAGCTCGCCTCCATCATGCGCGCGCTGGCCGTGCAGCCGGAGGTGCTGTTCCTCGACGAACCCTTCTCCGCGCTGGACTACGAGACCACCCTCTCCCTGCGCACCTTGTTGCAGGAGGTGCTGAAGCGCCTGTCCATCACCACCATCCTGGTCAGCCATGACCTGGAGGAAAGCATCGCGCTGGCCGACCGCGTGCTGATGCTGACCCGCCGCCCCACCACCATCGCGGATGACATGCCCGTGCCCCTGCCCTGGCCCCGCACGCCCGACACCCTGAGCGACCCCGCCTTCGTCGCGCTGAAGAAGCGCGCGCTCGATGTCTTCACCGCCTCGGTCGCCGTGGCATGAGGGCGATCCTTCCCCCCATTTTCGGCGCGCTGGGCTTCATCGTGTTCTGGTGGGTGGCCGTGCTGCTGAAGGTGGCCGACCCCGTGCTGCTGCCCAGCCCCGCCGAGACCCTGCGCGACACCATCGACGGCTTCCGCAACGGCCCGCTGCTGTTCGACACCTGGCGCACCATCTGGCGCACCATCCAGGCCTTCCTGATCGCGACCGCGATCGGCGTGCCGCTCGGCGTGGCCCTTGGCGCGCGGGAGCGCATCTACCGCGCCGTCGAGTTCGTGGTGGACTTCTTCCGCTCCACCCCTGCCTCCGCGCTGTTCCCGCTGTTCCTGATCCTGTTCGGCGTGGGTGAGGGCACCAAGATCGCGGTGGCCGCCTTCGGCGCCGCGCTGGTGATCCTGTTCAACGCCGCCTATGGCGTGATGAACGCCCGCCGCACCCGCGTGCTGGCCGCGCGCGTCATGGGCGCCTCAGAGGGCCGCATCCTGTGGGATGTGATGCTGTGGGAGGCGATGCCGCAGATCCTGGTCGGCATGCGCAGCGGCATCTCGCTGGCCCTCGTCATCGTCGTGGTCGCGGAAATGTTCATCGGCAGCACGGACGGGCTGGGCCAGCGCGTGATCGTGGCGCAGACGCTATTCGAGACCGGGCTGATGTATGGGGTGATCTTCATCGCGGGCGCACTGGGGTATTCGCTGAACCTGCTGTTTCTGGTGGCTGAGAAGCGCCTGGTGCATTGGGCAGGAAAATAGGCGAAGCGTCTTTGTTCTTTTTTATAAAAAAGAACCAAAAAATTTCTGTCTTATATGTGATGTCTCGGGGGTTAAGGCAGCACCTTACCTTCCAGGCGCCATCAAACTAACGAAGTCTTTTTGCTTCTTTTTCTTCAGAAAAAGAAGAACAACTCCAGCCCCTTGGTCCTCAGCACCCACCCTGATACCCTCCCCGGGTGCCAGACATCGACATCGCCGCCCGCGCCTATGAGGAGCTCCGCGAACGCCTGGTGGACCGCAGCCGCCGCAACCGGCTGCTGCATTTCCCCCATGGCTCACGCGGCGCCGGCATCCGCATCGTGGATGAACAGCCCGAGGCGGTGCTGAAGCGCCTGCGCGACGACAAGGCGCTGCGCTTCAAGGGCCTACCCGAGCCCGAGCCCAACCCCCGCGACGAGGACAATGACGAGTTCCGTGCGGCGCTCGAAGCCGCCCGCGCGACCGACGAGGCCTATCGCCGTGACCACGCCGCCGCCGATGCCGACAACGCGGTGGCCGTGGCGCGCGTCGAACGCGCCCTGCGTGACCGCGTCCGCGCTGCGCGCGGCATGCCGCCCCGGCCGGAGCGCCGCAACCTCGACCTCGCGGCCTGGGCGAAGGAACATGGCGTCGAACCGTCCTTCGACATGCCGCCCGCCGCCGAGGCCGCACCCGACAAGCATAAGGACGACGCCCTCCAGACCCTGCTGTTCCCCGACCAGCTGCGCGCCCAGCTCGGCTCGCTCAGGAACCGCGTGCGCGGCATCGAGCAGGAAACCGGCGTCGCCACGCTGCACCTCGCCCTCGGCTTCCTGGAATGGTTCGAGAGCGAGCGCGACGACAAGCCCTGCGTCTCGCCCCTGCTGCTGCTGCCGGTGGCGCTGGAGGGCAAGCGCGGGCGTGGTGGCGAGGAGGAGTTCCGCCTGACGGCCACCGACGGCACGCCGGTCGGCAATCTCAGCCTGGAACTGCGCCTGCGCGACGATTTCCGCTTCGCCCTGCCCGCGCTGGACGCCGAGGCCGAGAACCCCGCCGAAACCTATCTGGCGGCGGTGGCAGAGGCGGTGAGATCCCGCCCGCGCTGGCGCGTGCGGCGCTTCATCACGCTGGCCCCCTTCAGCTTCGCGCGCATCGCCATGTACCGCGACCTGGAGCGCGCGAACTGGGCCGCACCGCCCACGGACCACAGCCTGGTGCGCCCCCTGCTGCGCGCCGGCTCCACCGCCGGCGAGGGCGACGACTTCGCCCAGGAATACGACATCGACGCGCCTGAATCCGTCAGGCTGGCCCCGGTGCTGGTGCAGGATGCCGACAGCAGCCAGCACAGCGCCATCATCGACGCCATGCAGGGCCGCTCGCTGGTCATCGAGGGGCCGCCCGGCACCGGCAAATCCCAGACCATCGCGAACCTGATCGCCAACGCGCTGTATCACGGCAAATCCGTGCTGTTCGTGGCCGAGAAGATGGCCGCGCTGGAGGTAGTGAAGCAGCGGCTGGACCGCGTGGGCCTCGGTGCCTTCTGCCTGTCGCTGCACTCGGCGGGCGCGCGCCCGGCAGCCGTGATCGAGGCCCTGCGCCAGCGCGACGCCCTGCCCCGCACGGCCCCCGCCGGCAACGCCGCCAGCCTGGCCGAAGCCGCCCGCGCCAAGACCGAGATCGACCACCACCTGGCCGTGATGCACGCCAAGGCGGGGCCCGAGGATGAGACCGTCCATGACCTGATCGGCCGCCTGGCGGAGCTGGGGCGGCAATACCCGGCGCTGCCCGGGCTGCTGCGCGGCGTGGTGCTGCCCGCCCCCGGCGATGCGGCCGCCCCGCGCCTGGCGCGCCGCAAGCTGGAAGCCGTGCAGGCCGCCGCCCAGGGCTTCGACCCCGCCGCCTCGCCCTTCGCCGGGCTGGCCCGCTCAGACCTGTTCCCCGAGGAACGGGAGAAGCTGCTGGCCGGCATCGCCACCCTGGCGCCGCTGGCCACCGCCGTGGAACAGGCCGGCAGCGTGCTGGCCGCCCGGCTGGGTGCGCCCGTGACGGACATGCGCGCGACGCTGGAGGCCCTGACCCGCCTGCCGGAACCGCCCGCCGACCGTTCCCTGCTGCCCGGCCTCGCCGCATCCGGCGCCATCGACGCGCTGCTGGCGCTGGATGCCGCACAGGCGCGGCTGGACGCGGCGGGCGTGCAGGGTGACGGCGCGGACCTCGCCCCCCTGGCCGACCTGGCCGAGGGGCTGGGCGACGCGCCCCTCTCCACCCTGCCGCAGCTGCTGGCCCAGGCCGAGACGGAGGCCGCGGGCCTCGCCGCCCAGGCGCAGGCCGTGCTGGCGCTGGGCGTGCCCGCCACGTCCGACATCGGCGCCATCCGCCGCGCGGCGCGCGCCGCCCAGGCCGCCGCCGCCCTGCCGCCCGAGGCCATCGCGCATCGCCGCCCGGGGCTTGAGGCCCATGCCGCCGTGCTGGCCGACGGCGCCGCCCGCCAGCGCCGGCTGCGCGACACGCTGCTGGGCATCGAGAAGTTCGACCTGACCCGCGCCGATGCGCAGAAGCTGCGGGAGGCCGCCGCCACGCTGCGCGCCTCCGACGGCATGCTGGCCTTCCTGAAGGCCGATGTGCGCGAGGCGCGCTATCTGTTCGAGGACCGCTGGCGCACCGAGCCCCGCCCGCCGCGCAACCAATGGCCCGCCCTGCTGGAACAGGCGGCGGAGGCAGCGGCGCTGCGGGAATCCCTGTTCTCCGACGCCGCGCTGCGCGCCCTGCCCGGCGCGCTGGACCCGCGCGAGGCACCGCTGGCCGCCATGGCCGAGGCCGCCGCCTGGCAGGCCCGGCCCGAGGCCGCCCCCCTGCTGGCCGCAGCACCCGAGGAAGTGCAGCGCCTGGCCGCCCTGGCCGCCCCTGCCACCGCGTTGCTGGCCTTCCTGGACGGCACCGGCCTGCCGGACGACAAGCCCTGGGCCGCCGCGCAATCCCTGCTGGCGGAGCGCGGCGACCGGCTGAAGCGCATCGCGGCGCTGACCGCCGGGCTGAACCCCGCCCTGCGCCTGTCGGAGCTGCCCGCCCTGGCCCGCGCCGCCGCCACCCGCGACGCCGCGCCCAGCGTGCCGGAACGCGGGCTGCTGCGCGCCACGGCGGGCTTCGTCATGGCCCTGCGCGCCGTCCTGCCCAACCCCGGCCCCCTGCTGGCCGATGGCTGGACCGATGCCGCGCGGCAGCTGCGCCAGGTGGCCGATGTGCTGCGGATGGCCCTGCCGAAGCTGGACAGCGAAATGGCCGCGCTGGCGCCGCTGGGCCTGCCGGCCGGCACCGGCGCCGCCACCCTGCGCGCCATGCAGGCAGCGCCCGAGGGGCTGGGCCAATGGCTCGCCTATGCCCGCACCCGCGCCGAGGCGATGGAAGACCCGCTGGCCGGCCCCGTGCTGGCCGCGCATCCGCCCCAGGGCTTGGGGCCCGCCCTGGACTGGGCCCTGGCCTGGAACGCCGTGCGCCCCCGCGCGGAGGCCGAGCGCGCCGTGTTCAGCCGCCCCGGCGCCCAGCTCTCGGCGCTGCGCCAGGGCTTCGCCGCGGCCGACCGGGAGCGCATCAGGAACGCCGCCGGCGCCGTCACCGCCGAATGCCAGAAGCGCCCCATCCCCAAGGGCAGCGCGGAGGGCAGCCGCCGCCAGTGGCGCGGAGAGCCGCTGCTGCAGAACGAGATGGGCAAGAAGCAGCGCTTCATCCCCGTGCGCGAGCTGATGGCCCGCGCCGCCGATGCCGTGCTGGCCCGCGCGCCCTGCCTGATGATGTCGCCGCTGACGGTCGCACAATACCTGAAGCCCGACGGGCTGCGCTTCGACCTGGTGGTGATGGACGAGGCCAGCCAGATCAAGCCCGAGGATTCCGTGGGCGCCCTGCTGCGCGGCGCGCAATGCGTGATCGTGGGCGATTCCAAGCAGCTGCCCCCCACCAACTTCTTCGACCGCTCCCTGCTCGACGACGAGGAGGATGAGGAGGACGAGGCCGCGCTGTCAGCCGAGGACAAGGTGGAGGCCGAGAGCATCCTCGATCTCGCCAGCCGCGCCTTCCGGCCCGGGCGGCGCCTGCGCTGGCATTACCGCAGCCAGCATGAATCGCTGATCGCCTTCTCCAACCAGGAATTCTACGACGGCAACCTGGTGGTGTTCCCCGCCGCCCGCGCGCCCTCGGCCACGCTGGGCATCGAGCTGGTGCAGGTGAACGGCCACTGGCGCAGCAAAGTGAATGTCGAGGAAGCCCAGGCGATCGCGAAGGCCTCCGTCGAGTTCATGAAGGCGAACCCCGGCCTCAGCCACGGCATCGTGGCGATGAACCAGCCGCAGAAGGAACTGATCGAGGCCGAGCTGGCCCGCCTGACCCGCGACGACGAGGCCGCCGCCCAATACGCCGATGCCTGGGAAGCGAAGCTGGAACCGCCCTTCGTGAAGAACCTGGAAAACGTCCAGGGCGACGAGCGGGACGTGATCATGATCTCGCTGGGCTGGGGCCGCACCCCGCAGGGCGTGATGTACCAGCGCTTCTTCCCGGTGAACCGCGCGCAGGACGGCCATCGCCGCCTGAACGTGCTGTTCACCCGCGCCAAGCGGAAGATCATGCTGTTCGCCTCCCTGCAGGCCGAGGACATCGTGGTGGAGCCCGGCCGCACCGCGCGCGGCGTGCAGGTGCTGAAGGATTATCTGCTCTATGCGCGCGAGGGCCGGGCCGACCCCGCCCGGCCTGACCCCGCGGCCGCCGAACAGGCGCCCTTCGAGGCCTCGGTCGCCGCCGCCCTGCGCGCGAAGGGCCATGAGGTCGCGCTGTCCCTCGGCGTGGCCGGCTATCGCATCGACATCGCGGTGAAGCGGCAGGGGCGCTTCGTGCTGGGCATCGAATGCGATGGTGCCACCTATCACGACGCCCGCAGCGCGCGCGACCGCGACAGGCTGCGCCAGGATGCGCTGGAGCGGCTGGGCTGGAAGCTGGCGCGGGTGTGGTCCACCGACTGGTTCCAGGACCCGGCGGCCGAAACCGAGCGCCTGTGCCGCGAAATCGAGAAGGCGGCAGGCTAGCCCCCTCGATTCCGGCGGGGCGGCACGCTATATGCCCCCTGTCACCTTCGGGGACTATGGCGATAAACGCCGTGTGGAATAAGCGTTACGGACCCGGGGGCAGTGCCCGGCGTCTCCACCAATTTCCCGCCCAGGATCGTGGGGCGCGTGTGGGGACGAAACAGCTTCGACGTGCGCGGTAAAGACACGGTTTTTGCCCGGCATTGTACCGCCGTTATCGGGCTAAATCACAAGTGCCAACGATAACAGCCGTGAGGCTGTGGCGCTCGCTGCCTAATAGGTAAGCGCGGTCCGGGGGGAACCGGGCAACAGAATCCCCCCACTTGAAAAGCCCGCTGCAAGGCGGGCTTTTTCAGTGGATTGTTCCCGCCCTCAGACGCCGGGCGCGGCCTCCGGCCGCTTGGCTTTCGGCGCGCCGCCCGCGTGCCCGGCCCGACAGCCTTATGGGCGCCGCCCGGCGCCGTGCGCCGGGGAAATGGGTGAGTTCAGAAACTCGCGGCCAGGATGTAGTAGGGCGGCTGGCGGAACGCCGGCCGCAGATCCGGCCGGTCCGTGAAGCGCGTGAAGCCCGCATCGGCCAGCATCTGCCGCGTCTCGGCCGGCGTGTGCACGAAGAACTTCTTGTGCGGCGTGAAGATCGCCTTGCTGTAGCGGTCGATGGTGCCGGCCACCCCGGTCGGGTCGGGGTCCGCCACCAGCATGGTGCCGCCGGCCCGCAGGCGCTGCCGCGCCAGGCTGAAGATCTCGCGCACGATCTCCTTCGGCAATTGCAGGATCACGCCGAACAGCATCGCCAAGTCGAAGGGCGGTTCCGTCAGCGGAATGTGGCTGGTGTCCGCCACATCGGCGCCCACACCCGGCTCCGGGTTCACGATCACCAGCCGGGCACCCGCCGGCAGCACCGCCTGCGCCTTGAAGCCATGCGCCGTGCCGCCGATGTCCATCACCCGCCCGCCGGCCGGCACGTAATCCCGCACGATGCGCGCCACGATCTGCGGATGGCTGGAGGGCGAGGCCCCGTTGAACACCGCCCCGCCGCCGAAATTGCTGCCCATTGCCCGCGCCCTCCCGTGGAAGGCGCAGGCTAGGCGGGCGGGCAGGCGCCGCGCATCGTCAGATCGCGCGACGCCAGCGGGAAGTTGATCAGGCCGCTTCCAGCAGCCCGTTGCGGTTCAGCGCCTGCATGAACTCCAGCGCGCCCTCGCCCAGCTCATCGGCCGAGGCACCCTCCGTCAGCGCCTCCAGCCAGCCCAGCTCGGCCTCGTTGAGCGGGATGTTGCCGCAGGTCCAGTGCAGGGCGGCCATCCCATCGGGGGTGATGGCCACATGGTGGTGCATGCCGTCGGCCATGCGCAGGCGCCGCGCGGGGTCGATCGGGGCGGGGAACAGCCCGCGCGCCGGCAGGGGCTGCCGGTCCTCGTTCAGCCCGTCCAGCAGCATCACCGACAGGCGTTCCGCCTGGGCCTGGCCGGCCAGGCCGCGCAGGCGCTCGGCCATCTGTTCCAGCAGCAGCGCGATGCCCTCCGGCCCGCCCAGCCGCCAGGTGGGCACGGCATGGCGCAGGGCCGGGTTCTCCGCTTCCTCGGCCGCGATCAGCCGGCCCAGCAGATCACCCCAGCCGACCTCGACGAAGCCCAGCGTGATGTGCAGCGAAGGCTCGTCGCCCTCGGTGGCCGCGTCATGCATGATGCCGCGCGGGATATACAGCGCCTCTCCCGGCTCCAGCACGAACACATGCGGCTCGCCCTCCGGCGCCACGTCGCCGGGCCAGGGGGTGTTACGGGTGGCGTATTCCAGCCCCGGCTTGTCCCACACGCGCCAGCGCTTGCGGCCGGAGACCTGCATCACCAGCACATCATGCGTGTCGTAATGGGTGCGGAAGCCCTGGGCGCCACGGGGCGTCAGGTAGATGTTCGTCTGCATCCCGTGCAGGAAGAACTTCTCCAGCCCCCGGCAGAAGCGCGCCAGCGGCGGGTGCGTGTCCTGGAACTGGGACAGCACGAGCGACGCGCCCTTGTCGAAGCGGTGATACAGGCGCGGCAGGTCCACGCGCCCGTCCGGCAGGGCGTATTCCTCCGTCGGCACGGCGGCGCTGCCCTGGCGGCTGTCATCGGCCATGGCCACGCGCGGGCTGCGCGCGCCGTCGGTGCGCAGATAGGCGTCGATATCCGCCAGGCTCAACAGATGCGCGAAGCGCTGGGCGCCCCGCGCGGGAAAATGCTTCCACGCCGTGCCCTCACGCAGGGCCAGTATCTCCTCCGGCGCCAAGCCGACGAAGGCGAGGCCCACGGCCTCCTCCGTCAGCGAAGGGTCGGGCTGCTGGGTCACGGCGTCATGCGGCATGGATCAGTAGCCCCGGCGGCCACGGCCCACGCCGTCACGCGGGTCGCTGTCGGTCAGGCCGCTGCGATAGCCGCCGCGATACCCGCCGCGCCCGTTGCCCGGGCCGTCGCTGGGGTCGGCATCCGTGATGCCCGTGCCGCGCCGGCCGCCACGGCCGTTGCCGGGCCCGTCGCTCGGGTCCGCATCGGTGATGCCGGTGCGATAGCCGCCGCGATACCCGCCACGGCCGTTGCCCACGCCGTCATTCGGGTCGCTGTCGGTGATGCCGGTGCCGCGACGATAGCCGCCGCGCCCGTTGCCCGGGCCGTCATTGGGGTCGGCATCCGTGATGCCCGTGCCGCGATAGACGGGGGCCGGCGCATAGCCGACGGGCTGCGCGGGCACACAGGCGGCGGTGGCGCCAGCAGCGCCCAGCACCGTCAGCCTGACCACCAGTTGGCGACGCCCCAGACGTGGCTTGTTCTCGTTGTTATCGTCGCTCATGGGCGTTTCTTCCTGCCTGCCGTGAAGTGAGGTGGGTGGAACCTTCCGTTACATTTGGCCATGGGCGGCACGGGCCGTCCATGGCCTGAAACGATGACGCGGCGCCTACTTGCCGCCGCGGCGGTAGCCGCCACGGCCGTTGCCCGGCGAATCGTTGGGGTCGTTGTCGGTCAGGCCGGTGCCGCGGCGCCCGCGCCCGTTGCCGGGCGAATCATTGGGGTCGCTGTCCGTCAGGCCGGTACCGCGGCGGCCACGACCGTTGCCGGCGCCGTCGTTCGGGTCACTGTCCGTGATGCCGGTGCCGCGCGGGCGATAGCCGCCACGGCCGTTGCCGGCACCGTCGCTCGGGTCGTTGTCGGTGATGCCGGTGCCGCGCCGGCCGCCACGGCCACGGCCGGGGCCGTCGCTGGGGTCCGCATCGGTGATGCCGGTATAGGGCTGGGCCGCCGCGTCGCCAGGCAGCAGCGCGCCCACGGCGGCACCCGCCGCGCCGGCCGCCGCCACGCCACGCACCACCAGCAATCGCCTGCCGAGCGCCGGCTTCTTCTCTTCATCTGCCATTGGGTTGTCCTGTCTGGTCTGCCTGGATGGCGCGACTGGAATCTCTGCCAGTCGATTGTCCTTTGCAAGTGTTTCCAAAATCTTGCGGCGGAACTGTGGCGCCAGGCGGTTGAATTCGCCGTTACGGCGAAGCTTCGGCCAAGTCCTCTACCGGATTTCGACGACGCCATTTCATCGGTTCGCATGATGCAACGCCGCATTCCCTTGCGCCGTTCCGCCCCCGACCCCACAACCACCCGATATCGGGAGGATCGACATGACCGGCGAGACCACGCTGCTGCCTTCGCTCTATCGCGCGCTGGAACCCGTGACGCCCGAGCGCCACGGCACGCTGCGCCTTCGCGACGCGGGCTACGGTTTCGCGGCCGAACTCGCCGCCGTGCCCGTCGCGCAGGAGGAAATGGCCGTCGCCGGCCGCCACCACCCCGTGGTGTTCACGGCGGAGGCCCCGCACATGCCGGTGGCCATCATGGGCCTCACGCCCGGCCGCAACCCCCATGTCGGCCCGGACGGCAGCTGGCCCGAGGGGCTCTACATCCCCGCCTATCTGCGCCGCTATCCCTTCTTCCTGGCCCGCCTGCGCGACGGGGCAGAGGACATGGCCCTGTGCCTGGACCCCACCGCCGCCCAGCTCTCCGGGGAAGGAGAGCCCCTGTTCGAGGCCGGCAAGCCCGCCCCCGCGCTGGACAAGGCCTTCGCCTTCACCCGCGACCTGGAACGCGCCATGCAGCGCACCCGCACCATGTGCGAGGCCCTGAACACGCTGGGCCTGCTGCAGCCCGCCGCCGTGCAGTTCCAGCGCGACGGCCAGCCCACCAAGATCGAGGGCTTCCGCGCCATCCAGAAAGAGGCGTTCTCCCGCCTCGACGGCGCCCAGCTGACCGAGCTGCGGGACAAGGGCTATCTGGAGGCCGTCTACGCGCACCTCTTTTCCATGGCCGAGCTGCCCAAAATGGCGGCAATCGCGGCCTAGCCCTCCAATCTGCCCCGACATTACGCAAATATATGTTGTTTTGTGCCATCTGGCCCGATATGTCCAAAAAACAGGCTGATCGGGGCAAGGGCGTTCCGGTCGGCATAAGCGCTGCAACCACGGGCCAAGGGCGGTCCGCCGTCTGAGGACAGGGTCTCCGTGCAGCAGGCCGGTTCATTCCGGCCTTGCCCGTTTCCTTCCCGCCATCATCGCACCGGCAAGCCCGGTACCGCGCCTGCTGCCCGGCAGGACGCGCGGATGAGGGCGCGGGCGCGGGTATCGCCCACCACGCTTCCCTCTGGAGAAATCGAGCATGTCTTACCTGGCGCCCCAGGAATTCGTGACCAAGATGATCGACGCCGGCGAGGCGAAGGTCTTCATGTCCACCCGCGACACCTTCATCCGCGCCTATATGGCGGGCGCGATCCTGGCCCTGGCCGCCGCCTTTGCCGTGACCATCACGGTGCAGACCGGCCAGCCGCTGGTGGGCGCCATCCTGTTCCCGGTGGGCTTCTGCCTGCTGTACCTGCTGGGCTTCGACCTGCTGACGGGCGTGTTCACCCTCGTGCCGCTGGCCGTGATCGACAAGCGCCCGGGCGTGACCGTGGGCGGCATGCTGCGCAACTGGACCATCGTGTTCTTCGGCAATTTCGCGGGCGCGCTGACCGTCGCGGTCATGATGGCCATCATCTTCACCTTCGGCTTCACGGAGGCACCGAACGCCGTCGGCCAGCGCATCGGCAGCATCGGTGAGGGCCGGACCGTCGGCTATGCCGCCCATGGCGCCGCCGGCATGCTGACGCTGTTCATCCGCGGCGTGCTCTGCAACTGGATGGTGTCCACCGGCGTGGTCGCGGCCATGATGTCCACCTCCGTCTCCGGCAAGGTGATCGCCATGTGGATGCCCATCATGGTGTTCTTCTACATGGGCTTCGAGCATTCGATCGTGAACATGTACCTGTTCCCCTCGGGCCTGATGCTGGGCGGTCACTTCTCCTTCTGGGACTACATGCTGTGGAACGAGATCCCGACCGTGATCGGCAACCTGGTGGGCGGCATCACCTTCGTGGGTCTCACGCTGTATTCCACCCATGTCCGCACCGCGCCCAAGCGCAAGCCCGCCTGAGCACAAGGGTTCCCGGCCGATGACCGCCGCGCTGCGCATCTCGGCCGGGCAGTATTCCGACAAGGGCCGCAAGGAAGCCAACCAGGACTTCCACGGCCTGCTGGTGCCCGAGGACGCGCTGCTGCGCGCCAAGGGCATCGCCGTCGCCCTGGCGGACGGCATCAGCTCCAGCGCCGTCGGCCACATCGCCGCCGAGACGGCGGTGAAAAGCTTCCTCAACGACTACTACTGCACCTCCCCCGCCTGGACGGTCCGCACCTCCGCCCAGCGGGTGATCGCGGCCACCAATTCCTGGCTGCATGCCCAGACGCGCTCCGCCATGGGCACGGAGGACATGGACAAGGGCTATGTCTGCACCCTGTCCGTGCTGGTGCTGGCCTCCGCCACCGCGCATCTGCTGCATGTGGGCGACAGCCGGATCTATCGCCTGGCCGGCCAGTCGCTGGAACAGCTGACGGAGGACCACCGCGTCATCGTCTCCTCCCGGCAATCCTATCTGGGCCGGGCGCTGGGGGCCGCGCGCGAGGTGGACATCGACTATCACGCCGAGCCCGTCTCGCCCGGCGACGTGTTCCTGCTGGTGACCGACGGCGTCTATGAGCACGTCCCCCCGCGCGACATCGCCCGCATCGTCCATGAGGGCACGGCCGACCTGGACGCCGCCGCCCGGCGCATCGCGGAGGCGGCGCTGGAGGCCGGCAGCACGGACAATCTGACCGTCCAGCTGATCCGCGTCGACGCCGTGCCCGCCCCCGACGCGGCCGAGGCCCTGACCCTGGCCGAGGCCCTGCGCCTGCCGCCCGCGCTGTCCCCGCGCATGGAATTCGACGGCTACCGCATCCAGCGCCAGCTGCACGCCAGCGCGCGCTCCCATATCTGGCTGGCCGAGGACATGGCCGATGGCGCGCTGGTCGCGCTGAAGGTCCCCTCCGTCGACCTGCGTGAGGACGCGGCCTATCTGAAGCGCTTCATGCTGGAGGAATGGGTCGCGCGCCGGGTGGACAGCGCCCATGTGCTGCGCCCGCGCGGCCGCCCCGGAGAGCAGCGCTACCTCTACGTCGTCAGCGAATACATCGAGGGCCAGACCCTGTCCCAATGGATGCGCGACAACCAGCACCCCACGCTGGAACAGGTGCGCGACATCGTGGAGCAGGTGGCGCGCGGCCTGCGCGCCTTCCACCGCAAGGAAATCCTGCACCAGGACCTGCGGCCCGAGAACATCATGATCGACCGCACCGGCACGGTGAAGATCATCGATTTCGGCTCCACCCGCGTGGCCGGCGTGGCCGAGGCGGCCGGCACCCCGGAGGAGGCCGAGATCCTCGGCACGGTCCAGTTCACCGCCCCCGAATACTTCCTGGGCGAGGCCGGGACCCCGCGCTCGGACCTGTTTTCGCTGGGCGTCATCGCCTATCAGATGCTGACGGGGCGGCTGCCCTATGGCGCGGCGGTGGCGCAGGCCCGCAGCCGTGCCCAGCAGCGCCGCCTGCGCTACCAGCCGGCCTCAGAGGACCATCGCCATGTGCCGGCCTGGCTGGATGCGGCGCTGGAAAAGGCGGTCGCGGTGGACCCCGCCGACCGCTACGAGGAATTGTCGGAGTTCCTGTTCGACCTGCGCCACCCCAACACGGCCTTCGGCGCGCCGCGCCCGCTGCTGCAGCGCAATCCGCTGCTGTTCTGGCAGGCCAGCTGCGCGGTGCTGGGCGTGACGGTACTGGCGCTGCTGTACCGGCTCTACACCTAACCCAGCTCGAAGCTCGCGACCCCGAACAGCCGCGCGCGGTCGATGGCGGGGGCAGGGCCCGCATACATGCGCGCCGTCTCGAACACCTTTTCCATGCCCGCCTCGCGCGCCAGGGCCACGGCGGGGGCGTGGTCCTCCGGCACGTCCAGCGTCAGGGGGCCGGGGGCCTGTGCCGCCAGGCCCTGGAACAGCAGGCGCGCGCCCGCCGCATCGGGCGCCAGCAGCGGGCCTATCTTGTGGCCCTCGCGGCAGGGGCGCAGCGCGGCCAGCCCCGCGCCGCCCGGCAGCGCCACCGCCACATGGCCCGGCGTCTCGATCCAGGCACGCAGGAAGGCCGGGCGCGGCGTGCCGAAGCACGCGGCGTCCAGCGCCACCAGCGCGCCGAAATCCACCGCCGCCGCCGGCACCACGCCCTGCGGCACGGGCCAGCGCGGCGCCCGGGCCACCGTGTAGCGCGCGTTGTTCCAGGCCAGCGCGAAGCCCGATTTCCGGTAATTCTCCTGCTGGGCCACCACCCCATCCAGCCCGATCACGCGCCCTTCCAGCCGCGCCATCGCCGCCTGCCACAGCGCGAAGCCCAGGCCCCGCCCCCTGATCGCGGGGTCCGCGATATAGAAGCCGATGAAGCCCATCTCGGCCCCATAGCGCACGGCGCTGATGCAGCTGCGCGCCACCCCCGCTTCCTCCAGCACCAGGAAGGCACCGGGGTCCTCAGCCAGGAAGGCCGGAACATCGTCCAGCCCCGGGTTCCAGCCCTCCCGGGCCGCCCATTCGACGGGCAGGGTCATCTCGGCGGTGGAAAGGCTGCGGATATTGGCCATGCTGCGTCATACCATCCCGCGCCGGCTTCCTATATGGTGCCGTGCAAATGGCACTCGACGCTGCATACACCACCCCCGACCCCTCCCTGCCGGAGCTTCTGGCCGAACGGCCCATGCTGCGCATGGACCCCTCTGCCGGCCTGCTGATGGAGGAAGTGCCGCTGGCGCGCATCGCCGCCGCCGTGGGCACCCCCACCTGGGTCTATTCCGCCACCACGCTGCGCAGCCGCG
This sequence comes from Rhodovarius crocodyli, assembly GCF_004005855.1. Lineage (GTDB taxonomy): Bacteria > Pseudomonadota > Alphaproteobacteria > Acetobacterales > Acetobacteraceae > Rhodovarius > Rhodovarius crocodyli. Next base: position 1,065,915 of record NZ_SACL01000001.1, on the reverse strand, counting down.
CCCGCGCCCTGCTGGGCGCGCTGAAGGACGCGGCCCTGCCGGCCGAGGTGCATTTCGCCGTCAAATCCAATCCCAACCTGGCCATCCTGTCCCTGCTGGCGGCCGAGGGCTGCGGCGCCGACGTGGTCAGCGAGGGCGAGCTGCGCCTGGCCCGCGCCGCCGGCATTCCGGGGCACCACATCGTCTTCTCCGGCGTCGGCAAGACAGAGCGCGAGATGCGCCTCGCGATCGCGGAGGACATCCACCAGATCAACCTCGAAAGCGCCGAGGAAGCGGTCATGCTGTCGGCGCTGGCGGAATCGCTCGGCCGGCGCATGCGCGTGGCCCTGCGCGTGAACCCGGACGTGGATGCCGGCACGCATGAGAAGATCACGACCGGCAAGGCCGAGAACAAGTTCGGCGTCGCCATCGAGGAAGCGCCCGAGCTGTACGCCCGCCTGTGCCGCATGCCGGGGCTGGAGGTCATGGGCCTGGCCGTGCACATCGGCAGCCAGATCACCGGCGGCGTGCGCCCCTATGTCGCGGCCTATCGGCGCCTGGGTGAGCTGGTCTCCGCGCTCCGCGCCCAGGGCCTGCCCGTGCCGCGCGTGGATTGCGGCGGCGGCCTCGGCATCGCCTATCGCGACGAGCAGCCGGCCTCCCCCGCCGCGCTGGCGGGTGCGATCCATGAGGGGCTCGGCAATCTCGGCCTGCAGCTGATGATCGAGCCCGGGCGCTGGCTGGTCGGCCCCGCCGGCATGCTGCTGTCCCAGGTCGTGATCGAGAAGCAGGCACCCGGCCGCCGCTTCGTCATCCTGGACGCCGCGATGAACGACCTGGCGCGGCCGGCCATGTACGGCGCCTGGCACGGCATCCTGCCGGTCTCTCCCGCCGCCTATCGCGCCCCTGCCAGCCCGGCCGACGTGGTGGGCCCGGTCTGCGAAAGCTCCGACACCTTCGCCGTCGCGCGGCCCCTGCCGGCCCTGCCGCCCGGTGAGCTGGTGGGCATCCTGGATGCCGGCGCCTATGGCGCGTCGATGAGCAGCACCTACAACTCCCGGCCCCTGGCCGCCGAGGTGCTGGTCGAGGGCAGCCAGTGGGCCGTGATCCGCGAACGCCAGGGCTTCGAGGCCCTGCTGGCCGGCCAGCGCCGTCCCGACTGGCTGGCCCCCGCATGACCCTGCCGCCGGGCCTGGAACGCCGCATCCTCCTCGCGCGGGTCGCGCTGGGGTGGGAGGCGTTGTGGCCCGGCGCATGGCCCATCCTGGGCGTGCTCGGCCTGTGGGCCGTCTTCGCCCTGCTCGACATCCCGGCCCTGATCCCCGGCTGGGTCCATGCCATTGTGCTGCTGGGCTTGCTGGGCGCGCTGGGCTGGTTCGGCTTCCGCGCCCTCCGCCGCGCCGCCATCCCCACCGAGCAGGCGGGCGAAAGGCGGCTGGAACATGCCTCCGGCCTCAGCCACCGGCCGCTGGCAGCCCTGCGCCACCAGGCCGAGGGCGGGGACGAGGTTTCCCAGGCCCTGTGGCTGCGCCACCAGCAGCGCGTGCTGGCCGGTCTGCGCCGGCTGCGCGTGGGCGCCCCGCGCCCTGGCCTGGCGAAGCGCGACCCCCGCGCCCTGCGCGCCGCCCTGCTGCTGGGGCTCATCGCCTCCGTCACCATCGCGGGCGACGACACCGCCGGCCGGCTGTGGCGCGGGGCGGTGCCGCGCTTCTCCGCCGGCTCCCCGCCCATTCCGGCCCGCATCGAGGCCTGGATCACGCCCCCCGCCTATACCGGCGCCGCCCCCATCTTCCTGCCCGCCCAGGGCGGAGATCTGACGGCGCCCGCGGGCAGCCGGCTGAACCTCTCCTTCTCGGGCCCGCCCGGCGCGGCGCCCGAATTGTCCGGGGCTGTCGGCGCGCATCCGCTGCAGCAGCTGGACACCACCAACTTCACCACGGAAACCCAGCTCGAACGCTCCGGCCTGCTGACGCTGGCGCGCGATGGCCGCACCGTCGCGGCATGGCGCCTGCAGCTGCAACAGGACACCCCGCCCCGCGCCACCTACCCGGAGGCGCCCGCGCGGTCCCAGCGGGGGCTGGCCATCCGCATCCCCTGGCGCGCGCAGGATGACTGGGGCGTCGCGTCGCTGCGCTTCTCCGCCCGGCTGACGGAACGCCCGGAAGCCGCCCCGCTGGAGCAGGACATCCCCCTTCCCGCCGGCCAGCCGCGCGATGCCTCGGGCGTGGCCCAGCCCGACCTGTCGGCGCATCCCTGGGCCGGGCTCGCGGTGCGCATCCGCCTGACGGCGCGCGACGGCGCCGACCAGCAGGGCCAGTCCGAGGAAGTCGAACTCACCCTGCCCGAGCGCAGCTTCAACCACGCCGTGGCCCAGCGCCTGGTCGCCATCCGCCGCGACCTGTCGCGCAACCCCATGGCCCGCGACAACGCCCGCCGCGCGCTGGAGGCCCTTTCGGCCGAACCCGATGCCTTCGAGGGCGACACCGCCACGGCGCTGGGCCTGCGCGTCGCGCGCAACCGCCTGTATGCCCGAGCGCCCGAAGCCGTGGAGGAAGCGCAGGAGCTGATGTGGGACATGGCCCTGGCGCTGGAGGAAGGCCGCGACGCCCGCACCGCCCGCGCCCTGCAACAGGCCGAGCAGGCCCTGCGCGAGGCCATGGAGGAAGCCGAGCGCCAGGGCGACCAGAACGAGCAGGAACGCACCGAGGTGCAGCGCCGCATCGAGGAGCTGCGCGAGGCGATCCGCCAGCACCTGGAGGCGATGGCCGAACGCCTGCAGCGCGAGAACGCGGAATCCATGCCCGAATCCCCGCGCAACCGCGGCCCGGAGCAGCGCGAGATGCAGCGCCGCACCGACCGCATGCGCGACGCCACGCGGGAGAACCGCATGCGCGACGCCCAGCGGGAGCTGGCGGAACTTCAGGAAATGCTGCGCGCCATGGAGCAGGGCCGCCAGCCGCGCGGCGAGAGTGCCGACCGCCAGCAGCGGCGTGAGCGCGGCCGCCAGCAGATGGGCGTGGTGCAGGACATGGTCCGCCGCCAGGGCGAGATGCTGGACAGCGCCGAGCGCCGCGCGGAAAACGCCGAGCGCGCCACCCGCGACGCCCGCCGCAACCCGCGCCCCGGCCAGCAGGCAGCCCCCGACACGCAGGCCGAACGCCAGACCGACGCCCGCCGCCAGCGCGCCCTGCGCCGCGCCCTGGGCGAGCTGATGCAGCAATACGGTGACCTGACGGGCGAGGTGCCGGAGGCGCTGGGCCGCGCCGACCAGGCCATGCGCGACGCCCAGGAAGCCCTGACCGGCAACCAGGACGCCCGCGACCCCCAGAACCGCGCCATCCGCGCCCTGCAGGAAGGCGGCCGCCAGATGTCGCAGCAGATGCAGCGCCAGTTCGGCCGCGACCCGGCAGGCGGCGAAGGCGAAGGCGAGGAATCCGACATGGCCGGCAACCCGGCCGAGGGCGGGCGGGGCGAGGGCGGCAACCGCGACCAGGGCGACGGCCGCGACCCGCTGGGCCGCCGCACCCGCGACGTGGGCGGCAACGCCGACCAGGGCAGCGACACCCGCGTGCCCGATGAGGCCGAGATGCTGCGCAGCCGGGAAATCCTGGAGGAGCTGCGCCGGCGCGGGGCCGAGCGCGGCCGCCCGCAGGAGGAGCTGGACTATATCGAGCGGCTGCTGCCGCAGTTCTGAGGAAGCCGGGGGCACTGCCCCCCCGCCAAGGGCTCTGCCCTTGGAACCCGCCAGGACCGTAGCGGCCCTGGACCCCGAGGAGCTTGGCGCTTCAGCCTGGAAGCGACTTTCTGATTGATTTTAATAAATCAAACGGCGCCAAACAATTATCAGGTCCAGGAGATATTATCTCCTGGCGGGGTTCCAAGGGGCGGCGCCCCTTGGCGGAAGCCCGGGGGCAGCGCCCCCGGCACTTACACCTCCACCATCTCCGGCGGCGTCAGCGCCTCCAGCAGGGACGACCGCAGCGGCCCCAGCTTGCGCTCATTCTCGACCTTCAGGCCGAAATTGTCCTTCACGTAGAACACGTCCACCGCACGCACGCCGTAGGTGGTGATGTGCGCCGACGCGATCTGGAAGCCGTGCCGGCTGATGGCCGCCGTCACGTCATGCAGCAGGCCCGGGCGGTCGCGCCCGTTCACCTCGATCACGGTGTGGGTGTTGCTCGCATGGTTGTCGACGACCACGCGCGGCGGCACCGTGACCGCGCGCAGCCGCGCGGGCTCGCGCCGCACCTTCCGGATTTCCTGCGTCAGCTTCAGCTTGCCGTTCAGCGCCTGTTCGATCAGCACGGACAGCTTGGCCAGCCGGTGCGGCTGGTCGAACGGCCCGCCGGAGCTGTCCTGCACCCAGAAGGTGTCCAGCGCCATGGAGTTGGTCAGCGTGTGGATGCGCGCATCCACGATGGTGGCCCCCGCCACGGCCAGCGCGCCGGAAATGCGGCTGAACAGGCCCGGGTGGTCCAGCGCATAGACCGTGATCTCGGTCACGGCGCGGGACCGCAGCACGGCGCTGCGCACGGTCAGCGGCGCCTTCTCGGCCTCCGCCTCACGCACGATGGAGGCATGGCGCGCATGGGTCTCGGCATCGAAGGACAGCCAGTAGCCGGAATATCCGAGCGACAGGAAGTGATCGAGGTCCTTCTGCGACCAGGCCGACATGGTCAGCTGCTCGGCGGCGGCTTCCTTGGCGCGGGCCACGCGCACGTCGCGCTCGGGCACGGTCAGCCCGCCGGCCAGCACCTCGGACACGCGCCAGTACACTTCGCGCAGCAGCGTGGCCTTCCAGCCGTTCCACACCTTGGGCCCCACGGCGCGCATGTCGCACACCGTCAGCACCAGCAGCAGGCGCAGGCGCTCCGGGGATTGGATGATGTCCGCGATGTCCAGGACGGTCTTGGGGTCCTCGATGTCGCGGCGGAAGGCGGTCTGGCTGATCAGCAGGTGGTGCAGCACCAGCCAGGAGACGGTCTCCGTCTCCTCCGGCGACATGCCGAGCTTGGGGCAGATCTCCTGCGCCAGGCGCGCGCCCAGCTCGCTGTGGTCGCCGCCGCGGCCCTTCGCGATGTCATGCAGCAGGGTGGCCACATACAGCGCACGGCGGGATTGCAGCTGGCCGATCAGCTCGCTCGCGACAGGCGCGATCTGGTCCAGCTGGTGCGCCTCCAGCTGCTGCAGCACGCCGATCGCCTGGATCGTGTGCTCGTCCACCGTGAAGACGTGATAGGTGTCGAACTGCATCAGGCCCACGATGCGGGCCCAGTCGGGCATGAAGCGGGACAGGAAGCCCGTCTCGTTCATCAGGCCCAGCCATTTGGGCGAATCCTTGCCCGTCAGCAGGTCCAGGAAGATGGCGTTGGCCTCTTCCTCGCCGCGCAGCTGCTCCACCTTGCGGGACTGGCGGATCAGCGCGCGGATGGCCAGCGGATGGATGTCCAGCGCGCGGTCGCGGGCGGCCCTCATGATGCGCAGCATCAGGATGGGCTCCTGCGCGAAATCGCGGTCGGGCGGGGCGGCCACCAGCTTGCCGTCGGCCAGGGCCAGGCCTTCCTTCTGCAGGTTGGCGTCGCCCTCCCTCCGGCGGGCCGGGGGGCCGAGGGCCGCGCGTTCCAGCGCCGGCTCCAGCACGCGCGTCAGGCGCAGCACCTCCCGGCTGGTCAGGAACAGGTGCTTCATGAACCGTTCCGCGCCGTCCTGCGGGCCGTGGCGCGTATAGCCCATGCGGGCCGCCAGCACCGGCTGCAGGTCGAAGGTCATGCGTTCCTCGGCACGGCCCGTGACGTAGTGCAGGTGGAAGCGGATGGTCCACAGGAAGTCCCAGGCGCGGCGGAAGGCGCGTGCCTCGCCCTCGGTCAGCAGGCCGCCGCCGGGGCTGTTCTCGCCCACCAGCTCATGCAGGCCGCAGGTGTTGAAGGCGTGGCGAGAGAGCCAGTACAGCGTCTGCAGGTCACGCAGGCCGCCGCGGCCTTCCTTCAGGTGGGGTTCCACCATGAAGGGCGTCTCGCCATAGCGCGCGTGGCGGGCGGCGCGCTCGGCGCGCTTGCCGGTCAGGAAGGGGCCCAGCCCGTCCTTCGCGCGCATCTTGGCGAATTCGGTGTTGAACTTGGTCCAGGTGGGCTCGTCGCCGCCCAGGAAGCGGCCATCGACCAGCGCGGTCTGAATGGTCAGGTCCTTGCGCGCATGCGCCAAGCAGTCCTTCACGCTGCGCGTCGCGTGGCCGACCTTCAGCCCCAGGTCCCACAGCAGGTACAGCATGAACTCCACCACGCGGGTGGTGCGGGTGCCCGGGCTGCTGGGCGAGAGGAACAACAGGTCGATATCGGAATAAGGCGCCAGCACGCTGCGGCCATAGCCGCCGGTGGCGATCAGCGCGAAAGGCTCCGGCTTGTCACGGAAGCCGCGCGGGATGGTGGCCAGCGCATAGGCATGGATGGACAGGATCAGCGCATCCATATGCGCCGACAGCTGCCGGGCCGCGGCCAGTCCCAGAAGCTCACGCGCCTCGAAGGCGCGCTGCACGCGGGCCTGCACGCCGCCGAGTTCGCTGCGCAGAAGCAATAGGGCGGTATCGCGCGCGACGGGGGTTCCGCCGGGCATCAGCCGGGATTTGAGTGCCGCTTCCTCGGCGGTGCAGAGGGCGTCCGAGCCCAGGGCGGCAGGCAGTGCCGCATCGGTTTTCATGCGCTGATCAATAATCCAGATGAAGGATGACAGGCTAGCTTGGTATTAGGGCTGTGAGGCGCGCTTTGCGCAAGGCTTATGCATATTGCATGGAGTTAATCTTTATCCCATATGGTGTGGCGCATGTTTGTTCGCAGACGTTCTCTGAAGCGCCGCATCGCCGGCATCGGACTGCTCCATGTGGGCGTGGCCGGCATCATCCTGCCTTTCCTGCATGGTGCCATCTTCCTGATGCTGGGGGTCTATGTCCTGCGCGACCAGTATAACTGGGCCTATCGCGCCGTGGGCCCGCTGGAGCGCCGCTTTCCGCGCATGATGGGCCGCATGGGCAGCATGGAAGAAAAGACCATGGCCTGGGTCGACCGGCAGGGCGCGCGCTTCCGCCGCCGCACTTGACCTTGCGCCGCACCCTGGCGCAGCATCCCGCCGTTCCAGGGGAGTCCCGGCAAAGGGGCTGAGAGGCTGTTGTCCGTCATTGGTTTCGACCAAGGGGCGGGCGCTACAGCGACCCTTCGAACCTGATCCGGGTCATGCCGGCGAAGGGACGGATACTATCAGCACCGCCATCGCAGACACCCGGATCTCCTTGAGCCATCGCCAGGAGGAGATCCAACTTGAACCACATCACCCCAGCCCCGCAGCGCGTCACCACCGGCCCCATCGAGGGTTCCCGCAAGATCTATGACGCGCCCCCCTGCGCGCCGGACATCGCCGTGCCCTTCCGCGAGGTCGCGGTGCAGGGTGAGGCCGCGATGCGGCTGTATGACCCCTCGGGCCCCTATACCGACAGCAACCACCATCTGGACCTGGCCGCCGGCCTGCCCATGGTGCGCGCCCCCTGGATCGCGAAGCGCGGCTTCGTGCCCGCCACCCCGCGCGCGGTCCGCCCGGAGGACAACGGCGATGTCGGCCCCGCCCACCTGCTGCCGCCCTGCCCCGCGCCCCGCACCCTGATCGAGGGCGTGGCCGGCAAGCCCGTCACCCAATACGAATACGCCCGCGCCGGCATCATCACCGAGGAGATGATCTACGTCGCGCATCGCGAGAACCTGGGCCGCGCCGCCATGGCTGCCGGCGCCGAGGAACGCCACGCCGACGGCGAGCAGTTCGGCGGCGAGCTGCCGCTGTTCGTCACGCCCGAATTCGTGCGCTCCGAGATCGCGCGCGGCCGCGCCATCATCCCCGCCAACATCAACCACCCCGAAGTCGAGCCGATGATCATCGGCCGCAACTTCCTGGTGAAGGTGAACGCGAACATCGGCAATTCCGCCGTCTCCTCCTCGGCCGAGGAAGAGGTCGAGAAGCTGGTCTGGTCGATCCGCTGGGGTGCGGACACCGTGATGGACCTCTCGACCGGCGGCAACATCCACAACATCCGCGGCTGGATCCTGCGCAACTCCCCGGTGCCGATCGGCACCGTGCCGATCTACCAGGCGCTGGAGAAGGTGGGCGGCGACCCGGCGGCGCTGACCTGGGAAGTGTTCCGCGACACGCTGATCGAACAGGCCGAGCAGGGCGTGGACTACTTCACCATCCACGCCGGCGTGCGCCTGCACCATGTGCCGCTGACGGCCAAGCGCGTGACGGGCATCGTCTCACGCGGTGGGTCCATCATGGCGCGCTGGTGCCTGGCGCATCACAAGGAAAGCTTCCTCTACGAGAACTTCGCCGAGATCTGCGAGATCATGCGCAAGTACGACGTGTCGTTCTCCCTCGGTGACGGCCTGCGCCCCGGCTCCATCGCCGACGCCAACGACGCGGCCCAGTTCGCCGAGCTGGAGACCCTGGGCGAGCTGACCCAGATCGCCTGGAAGCACGGCTGCCAGGTGATGATCGAGGGCCCCGGCCATGTGCCGATGCACAAGATCAAGGAGAACATGGACAAGCAGCTGCGCGAATGCGGCGAGGCGCCCTTCTACACGCTCGGGCCTTTGACCACCGACATCGCCCCCGGCTACGACCACATCACCAGCGGCATCGGCGCTGCCATGATCGGCTGGTTCGGCTGCGCCATGCTTTGCTACGTCACGCCCAAGGAGCACCTGGGCCTGCCGAACCGGGATGACGTGAAGACCGGCGTCATCACCTATCGCATCGCGGCCCACGCCGCCGATCTGGCCAAGGGCCACCCGGCGGCCAAGCTGCGCGACGACGCACTCTCCCGCGCGCGCTTCGACTTCCGCTGGCAGGACCAGTTCAACCTGGGCCTCGATCCCGACACCGCGCGTGCCTACCACGACGAGACCCTGCCGAAGGACGCGCACAAGGTGGCGCATTTCTGCTCCATGTGCGGGCCGAAGTTCTGCTCGATGAAGATCACGCAGGACCTGCGCGAGGAAGCGTCGCGCATGGAGGCGATGGCGGCCAAAAGCGTGGAGTTCAAGGAGAAGGGCGGCGGGCTGTACGTGGCTGGGGAGTGAGGAAAGGGGGCCTTGCCCCCTTGAACCCCGACCAGGGGCGCCGCCCCTGGACCCCGCCAGGAGATAATATCTCCTGGACCTGATAGGAGTTTGGCGCCCTACCTTCGCAGGTGGGGCGCCTTTTTATTATAAAAATCAATAAGAAACACCTTCCCAAGCGAAGGCGCCAACTCCCCTAGGTCCAGGACCGAGCACGGTCCTGGCGGGGGTCCAGGGGGCGGAGCCCCTTGGCCATCTTCCCCTTGCGCCCACCCCCACCCGCGCTACATCGGATCGTCCAAGGAGAGTTCCGCATGTCTCGCGACTTCGATCTGTTCGTCATCGGTGGTGGTTCCGGCGGCGTGCGCCTGGCGCGCATTTCGGCGGGCCACGGCGCGCGGGTGGGTGTGGCGGAGGAACGCTTCTGGGGCGGCACCTGCGTGAATGTCGGCTGCGTGCCGAAGAAGATCATGGTCAACGCCGCCGAATACGGCGCCTGGGCTGATGAAGCTGCGGCCTTCGGCTGGACCATCGAGAAGGGCGCGCATGACTGGGCCAAGCTGGCCGCCGCGCGCGATGCGGAAGTGTCGCGCCTGAACGGCATCTATGCGCGCCTGCTGGGCGGCGCGGGTGTCACCAGCTTCGACGCGCGCGCCACCTTCATCGACGACCACACGCTGCAGGTGGGCGACAAGACCATCACGGCGGACCGCATCGTGATCGCGACCGGCGGGCGCGCCACGCGCCTGACCATCCCGGGCGCGGAACATGGGCTGATCAGCGACGACCTGTTCACGCTGAAGGCCCTGCCGAAGCGCGTGGCGGTGTTCGGCGCGGGCTATATCGCGCTCGAATTCGCCTGCCTGCTTCAGGGGCTCGGCGCGCAGGTGGATGTGTTCTACCGCGCCTCCCTGCCGCTCACCGGCTTCGACCAGGACATCCGGGAGGTGCTGCCCGAGGCGCTGACCGCCAACGGCCTGCGCCTGCACCCGGGCGTGACCCCCACGGCCCTGTCCAAAAACGGCGAGGCCACGGTGGTGCACCTGCCCGGCGACGCGACGCTTGAGGTCGATGCCGCCTTCTTCTGCACCGGCCGCGTGGCCAACACGCGCGACCTGGGCCTGGAGAAGGCCGGCGTCGAGGTGAATGAGAAGGGTGCCGTCATCATCGACGACGACCACGCGACCAACATCAAGCACATCTACGCGCTGGGCGACGTGATCGACCGCATGAACCTGACGCCCATGGCCACCGCCGCCGGCCATGCCCTGGCGGACACGCTGTTCGGCAACAACCCGCGCAAGGTTTCCTACGAGAACGTTCCCACCGCCGTCTTCACCTCGCCCCCGATCGGCACGGTGGGCCTGACGGAGGCCGAGGCCGCTGCCCGCGGCCCCTGCGACATCTACGTCGCGCGCTTCACCCCCATGCGCCACACCATCAGCAAGAAGGAGGGCCGCAAGACCCTGATGAAGCTGGTGGTGGACCAGAAGACGCAGAAGATCCTGGGCGCCCACATGCTGGGCGAGGATTCCGCCGAGATCATGCAGGGCATCGGCATCGCCGTGGTGATGGGCGCCACCAAGCAGGATTTCGACCGCACCATCGGCATCCACCCGACGGCGGCGGAGGAGTTTGTCACGCTTCGCACGCGCACTAGGGTTGCGGGCGGCTGAGCAAGCCGAGAGTAGCGCGCGCCATATTTCCGCCATATGGTGCGCCCCTTGCCCAACTACTGGGCCCTCTAGGAGGAGCGCAAACAATGGCACGCGCATGGAGCCCGCAGAGCTGGCGGGACATGCCCATCCGGCAGGTGCCGGATTATCCCGACATGTCCGCCCTGACGGCCATGGAGAAGAAGCTCGCGTCGTTTCCCCCGCTGGTTTTTGCAGGCGAATGCGAACGCCTGAAGGCCGCGCTGGCGGAGGCCGGGCAGGGCCGTGCTTTTGTTTTGCAGGGCGGCGACTGCGCCGAGAGCTTCGGCGACTTCCGCGCCGACCCGATCCGCGACAGCTTCCGCGTGCTGCTGCAGATGGCCGTCATCCTCACCTTCGGCGCCACGGTGCCGGTGGTGAAGCTCGGCCGCATGGCCGGCCAGTTCGCCAAGCCGCGTTCGTCCGACACCGAGACGGTGGACGGCGTCACCCTGCCTTCCTATCGCGGTGACATCATCAACGGCCCCGAATTCAGCGCCGAGGCCCGCATCCCCGACCCGTCGCGGATGGAATTCGCCTACATGCAGTCGGCCGGCACGCTGAACCTGCTGCGCGCTTTCGCGACCGGCGGCTTCGCCGACCTGCACGAGGTCCATAAGTGGAACCTCGATTTCGTCGGCAAGAGCGACGCCTGGGCCCAGTACCAGGGCCTGGCGCACCGCATCGAGGAAACGCTCTCCTTCATGGCCGCCTGCGGCATGAACAGCGAGAACGCGCCCCAGATCCGCGAAACGGCCTTCTACACCAGCCACGAGAGCCTGCTGCTGCCTTACGAGGAAGCGCTGACCCGCATGAGCTCGACCCACAACAAGCACTACGCCTGCAGTGCCCACTTCCTCTGGATCGGGGACCGTACCCGCCAGCTGGACGGCGCGCATGTGGAGTTCCTGCGCGGGGTGGCCAACCCCATCGGCATGAAGGTGGGCCCGACCACCGAGGCCGAGGACCTGATCGCGATCACCGAACGCCTGAACCCCAACAACGAGATGGGCCGCCTCACGCTCATCACGCGCATGGGTGCGGCCAAGGTGGCCGAGAAGCTGCCCCCCCTGCTGCGCGCGGTGCGCGATGCCGGCCGCAACGTGGTGTGGCTGTGCGACCCCATGCACGGCAACACCACCACCCAGGCCGGCTACAAGACCCGGAACTTCGACGCCATCCTGGACGAGGTGAAGGGCTTCTTCGACGCGCATGAGGAAGCGGGCACCATCGCCGGCGGCGTGCATGTGGAAATGACCGGCCAGGACGTGACGGAATGCACGGGCGGCGCCAACCGCCTGACCGCCGCCGACCTGTCGGCCAACTACGCCACCACCTGCGACCCGCGGCTGAACGCCGCGCAGTCGCTGGAACTGGCCTTCCGCCTGGCGGAGGGCCTGAAGGCCCGCCGCCACCCGCCCATCGTCGCGGCCCGCGCCGCTGAATGAGCGACACTGAAGCTGAATCCGACGCGTCCATCCGGGCGCGCACGGATGCCTACTTCAACCGCACCCGGGCCATCGTCGAGAAATTCGGCGATGCCCAGGTGACCTACGCGGTGTTCCTGCGCCGGCCCGTCATCTCGGCGCCGCGCATGGCGGTGGACTGGCTGCGCGCCGTCGCCGCCCGCCGCGGCACCAGCATCAGCATCGAGGTGCTGCACGAGGAAGGCACCTGGGTCGGCGCCGGTGACCCGCTGCTGTACCTCAGCGGGTCCTTCGCGCAGCTGTCGGACCTTGAGACGCTGTACCTGCAGAAGCTGGGCGCGCCCTGCGTGGCGGCCCACAACGCCTATCAGATGGCCCTCGAACTGCCCAACGCCACCTTCCTGGCGATGGAGGCCCGGCACTGCGCCGGCGCCGAGATGCAGGACATGATGGGCTATGCCGCCTCCGTCGGCAGCCGCGCCGCCCAGAAGGAAGGTGCGAAGGGCTTTATCGGCAACGCCAACGACTTCACGGCCCACTGGTTCGGCCAGCCCAAGGGCTTCGGCACCATGCCGCATGCCCTGATCGGCTATGCCGGCAGCACCGTCCGCGCGGCCGAGATGTTCCACGAGGCCTTCCCGGACGAGAACCTGACCGTCCTCGTCGATTATTTCGGGCGCGAGATCACCGATGCGCTGGCCGTCTGCCACCGCTTCTCCGACCTCGCGAAGGCCGGCCGGATGTCCTTCCGCCTGGACACCCATGGCGGCCGCTTCCTGGAGGGGCTGGACCCCGCCGAGAGCTATGCCGTGCTGGAACGCCACGCGCCGGGCGCCGTGCGGCGCTACCGCTCCGAGACGGAGCTGCGCCACCTGGTGGGCACCGGCGTTTCCGCCGCCGCCATCTGGCGCATGCGAGAGGCACTGGACGAAGCGGGCTTCCCGGCGGTGAAGATCGTGGCTTCCTCGGGCTTCGGCGTGGGCAAGTGCCGCGTGATGCATGAGGCCAAGGCCCCCGTCGATGTGGTGGGCACCGGCAGCTTCATCCCCGAGATCTGGAACGAGACCTATGCCACCGCCGATATCGTCGAATATGACGGCGCGGCGCGGGTGAAGATCGGTCGCGAATTCCTGCTGCGCCACGCCCGGGCGCGCCAGAAAAAGGACGGCGGCGGCCAGTGATCACGAGGCCGCGAGCCACCGCCCGCGCCCCGCACCGCCTTGGAACCGCCGCAAAGCGTCCCTAACTCGGCACGGTAAACCCGTGTCGGCCCTGTAATTGTTGCAACCATCGGGGCCGGTATGGTGTTGTCTTTGTGATGCAACCGCGGCCCGTGGGGCCGCAATGGAGACGCCATGTTCCGCAAGCTCGCGCTGCCGCTGGTTCTGGTGGGCGCCCTGGGCGCCACCGCCTGCACCAATCCCTATGACCCCGGCCAGCGTGCCGCCGGTGGCGCCCTGATCGGCGCGGGCTCCGGCGCGGCGCTGGGCGCCATCGCCGGCGGTGGCCGTGGTGCGGCCATCGGTGCCATCGCGGGTGGCCTGGTCGGCGGCGCCGCCGGCGTCGTCACCACCCCGCAGGCCCCGCCGCCGGCCTATGCGCCGGCCCCGGCCTACTCCTCGCCCTACGGCAAGTAAGAACGGAAAAGGCCCCCTCGGGGGCCTTTTTTTATGGGCGCGCGTGGGGGCTTCGCCGTCTCAGAACGGCAGCTTGAACCCACCCGGCAGCCCGCCCGGCAGGTTCAGCCCGGCGGTGGCCTTCTGCATTTCCTCGGCCATCATGCCTTCCACCTTCTGCTTGGCGTCCGCATGGGCGGCCATGATCAGGTCTTCCAGCACCTCGCGCTCATCGGCCACCATCAGGCTGGGGTCGATGCTGATGCGCTTCAGGTCGCCCTTGCCGGTCAGCTTCACCTTCACCATCCCGGCGCCGGCCTGGCCTTCCACCTCGGTGGCCTCAAGCTTGGCCTGCATCTCGGCCATCTTGCCTTGCATCTGCTGGGCCTGCTTCAGCATGTTGGTCAGGTTCTTCATACCTCGTTCCTCATGGGCTCAGTCCTCGTCTGAAGGGGCTTCATCGTCATCATAGGCCGGCATGGCGTCCGGCGGGGCGAATTCGGGCAGGTCGTCGGGCGATTCAGCCACGCGCCCCAGCAGGGCCGCGCCGATCAGCCCGTAATTGTCGGCGCGGGTGTCGCGCACATTCTGCACCTCGGCACCCGGAAACGCCGCCAGAATGGCCTGCACGAAGGGATGAACGCGCGCGGCGGCCAGGCGTTCGGCCTCGGCGGCCTTGCCCTGGTCGCCCAGTGTCGCGGCGCCCTGGTCGCGGGAAATGGTGACCACCCAGCGCGTGCCCGTCGCCTTTTCCAGCAGCAGCGACAGCTTGCCCGCCAGGTCGCGCGGCGCGGCGGGGCGGGGCACGATCTCGATCTTGCCCGGCGCCAGGGAAACGGGATGCACCTCATGCCGCAGCTGGGCGTGCAGGGCAGGGTCCGGATCGGCGGCCAGGGCCACCACCTCCTGCCAGGTCGTGGGCATCGGCGCGAATTGCGGCGCGGCCTCGGGTTCCGCCACCACCACGGCACCGCCGCCCGCGATGGCGCGCAGGGTGGGGCCGCCGCCGCCGCCATTCGGGTTCGGGCGCGGCGCGGCGGGGGCACCGCCGCCCTCGGTCAGGCGCCGCACCAGATCACCCGGCGTGGGCATATCCGCCACATGCGCCAGCCGGATCAGCACCATCTCCAGCGCCGCGCGCCGGTCGGGGGCCTCAGCGATCTCTGGCACACCCTTCAGCAGGATCTGCCAGGCGCGGCCCAGCACGGGCACACTCAGCTTCTGCGCCAGCGCGGCACCGCGCGTGCGCTCATGCTCAGGCAAGGAAAGGTCGCCCGCCAGCCCAGGCACGGCGTGCAGCCGCGTGAGCGTGTGGGTCAGCTCCAGCATGTCCGCCAGCACCACCCCGGGCTCGGCCCCGCGCTCATGCGCGCGGTCCAGGTGGCCGATCAGCGCCGGCATGTCGCCGGTCAGCGCCGCCTCCAGCGCGTCCAGCACCAGGGTGCGGTCCGCCAGGCCCAGCATTTCCCGCACCGTCTCACCGGTCACGGCCCCGGCCGAGAGCGCGATCGCCTGGTCCAGCAGCGACAGCCCGTCGCGCACCGAGCCATCCGCCGCGCGGGCGATGATGGACAGCGCCTCTTCCTCGGCTTCCACGCCCTCTTTCGCGCAGATATTGCCGTAATGGGCACGCAGCGTCGCTTGCGGCACGCGGGGCAGGTGGAAGGTCTGGCAGCGCGACAGGATGGTCGCGGGCACCTTGCGCAGTTCCGTGGTGGCGAAGATGAACTTCACCGCCGGCGGCGGTTCCTCCAGCGTCTTCAGCAGCGCGTTGAACGCCGCGTTGGACAGCATGTGCACTTCGTCGAGGATATAGATCTTGAAGCGCGCCTGGGCAGGCCGATAGCGCACGGCCTCCCGCAGCTCACGCACATCGTCCACGCCGTTGTTGCTGGCGGCGTCCAGCTCCATCACATCCGGGTGGCGGTCGGCCAGGATGGCGGTGCAGTTGGCGCACACGCCGCAGGGCTCGGGCGTGGGCCCGCCATTGCCGTCCACGCCGATGCAGTTCAGCGCGCGGGCGATGATGCGGGCCGTGGTGGTCTTGCCCACGCCGCGCACGCCGGTCAGCATGAAGGCGTGCGCCACGCGGCCGGTGGCGAAGGCATTGCGCAGGGTGCGCACCAGCGCGTCCTGGCCCACCAGCTCCGAGAAATCCCTGGGGCGGTATTTCCGCGCCAGCACGCGATAGGGCTGGCCATCGGCGGCGGGCTTCGGCGCGGCCACCGGTGCCGGCGCCGCGGCAGCCACGGGCGGCGGCGGCGGATCGTCGAATCCGAACAGGCCGGGGCCTTCGGGGGCAGGGGGCTCGGGGATGGCGTCTTCCGCCGGATCCGGCGCATCGGCGCCGAACATGTCGCTCGTCATCGACCCCCGCTTGCAAAGCCATGTGCGTGGCCTGCTGATCCGCTCCGTTCGCTGCCAGCAGCGACCTGCGCGGGCAGGACACGGGTGGAAGGCCGGCTGAGCGACCCGAGCGAGAACCCGTTACGGCTGCTTCCTTCCGGACCTGACCGGGTTGGCGAGGAGCCCGTCCGCCGCCGACCTTCCGCCCCCCATATCGCGTGCCGTGCGCCTGAGGGCAAGGGCAGCGGAACCGATGACCGCCATTCGGCGTATAAGGGGCATGACCCGCATGATCCTCCGCCGCGCCGCGCTGGCGCTGCTCGCCCTGCTGCCCTCCACCGCCTTCGCGCGCCAGAACCTGACGCGCGGCCTGGCCATCCAGGGCTATGACCCCGTGGCCTATTTCACGGAAAACCGCGCCCGGCGCGGCCGGTATGAGATCAGCACCCGCTGGAACGGCGCCACCTGGCGCTTCGCCACGGCCGAGCACCGCCGGCTGTTCCTGGAGGATCCTGCCCGATATGCCCCCGCCTATGGCGGCTTCTGCGCCTATGCGGTGTCCGAGGGCTATACCGCCACCGTCGACCCCACCGCCTTCACCATCGTCGATGGCAGGCTGTACCTGAACTACAGCCACGGCGTTCAGGCCCGCTGGCGGGAAAACCGGGATGAACGCATCCGCCGCGCGGACGGGAACTGGCCGGGCCTGTCGCGCTGAGTTTACGTTGCCCCGGCCGGCGCGGGCGGGTTACACGCGACCATGAGCTTCATCCAGACCTTTGAATTATTTCAGTTTCTTGACAGCGTGATGAGCCTAGGCGCCGCCTTCATCCTGGGCGCGCTGATCGGGGCGGAACGCCAGTACCGCCAGCGCACCGCGGGGCTGCGCACCACCGTGCTGGTCGCCGTGGGTGCGGCTGCCTTCGTGGACCTGGCCCAACGCATCGCCGGCACGACAGAGGCCGTGCGGGTCATTTCCTATGTCGTCTCCGGCATCGGCTTCCTGGGCGCGGGCGTCATCATGAAGGACGGCCCGAATGTGCGCGGCCTGAACACCGCAGCCACCCTGTGGTGCGCGGCCGCCGTCGGCGCCTGTGCCGGCACCGACATGCTGGCCGAGGCCGCGCTGCTGACCGCCTTCGTCCTGCTGGGCAACACCGCGCTGCGCCATCTGGTGAACCTGATCAACCGCACCCCCATCAACGAACGCGACGGCGAGGCCAGCTACAAGGTCTCCGTCATCTCCACCCTGGATGCGATGCCCGAAGCCCGGGACCTGCTGGTGGACCGGCTGGAGGCCGCGAAGCTCGGCATCAGCGAGGTGACCGTGACCGAACGCGGCGAGGACAAGGCCGAGATCGCCGCCCGCCTGGTGCATCTGGCGCTGGAACCGGCGGAGCTGGACAAGGTGCTGGCCGAGGTGGACCGGGCACCCGGCGTGCTGCATTCGACCTGGGAAAGCAGCCGGCTGGGGTAGCCGGCGTCACACCCCCAGCAGGTTCGGCAGCGCCGCCATGCTGGTGAACACCTGCGCCCCGGCCGAGGCCAATGCCTCCGCCGGCGTTTCATGCGCGAAGCCCAGCACCCGGCACCCGGCCGCGCGCCCCGCGCGCACGCCGGTCACGCTGTCCTCGATCACCACACAGTCGCGCGCTTCCGCCCCGCAGCTTTTCGCCGCCGCCAGGTAGATGTCGGGGTGCGGCTTGGGGCGCGGCACGTCCTGGAAGCTGAACACGCGGCTGCCGAACACATCGCCCAGCGCCAGCACGCGGATCTTGGTCTCCAGCTCCTCACGCGAGGAATTGCTGGCGATCGCGACCGTATAGGCGCCCGCCACCTTCCGCAGCGCCTCCAGCGCGCCGGGAATGGGCATGGCCTCGGTCGCCAGCGTGCGCGACAGCTTGTGCGAGAAACTGCCCTCCCACCCCGCCGGCAGGGTGCCGGTATGCTTCTCGATCACCACGCGGATGTCGGGCCAGGCCATGCCCAGGAAGCGTTCCCGCGCCTCGGGGCCCTCCATGGCCCAGCCGCGCTGGGTCAATTCCTCGGCCAGCAGCCGGTTCACCAGCCCTTCGCTGTCGGCCAGCACGCCATCGCAGTCGAACAACACGGCAGCGGGGCGGATCATGCGGCGCGAACCTTGGCGTGGGGGCAGTCGGTATGGGTCTTGGGGCATTGGCGGCCGCCCCTGAAGCTGCACAGCGGGCGTTCGGCCGCCAGGGTGCGCCGCGCCAGCCCCGCCAGAGAGGCGATGAACGCCGCGTCGCTGTTCTGCGCCGGCACCCGGAAATAGCCCGGCACGCCCTTGTGGTCCGCGATCTCGCGGTATTCCACGTCCAGCTCCACCAGGGTTTCCGAATGCTCGGAGACGAAGGCGATGGGGCAGACCAGCAGCGCCACCTTCCCGGCCGCCGCGCGCTCGATCTCGGCTTCCGTGCTGGGCCCGATCCATTTCTGCGGCGTCACGCGGGACTGATAGCACACCACATGGTCCAGCCCGGGCTCATCCAGCGCCTTCACCACCGCGGCCACCGTCTGCTCGACCTGCCACTGATAGGGGTCGCCCTGCTTCACGATGGTCTCGGGCAGGCCATGCGCGCTGAACAGCACGCGCAGCTTCTGGCCGGGGGCCAGGCTTGCCTGGGCCTGGCGCAGGCTTTCGCGCACCATCGCGGCGGTGGCGGCGGCGAAATCATCGTCCGAATGCCAGCAGCACAGGGTCTGGCTCGGCACGGACAGGCCGATCTTCGCGGCGGCCTCATCCCAGGCGGTCTGGCTGCTGCCGGTCGTGGTGGTGGAATATTGCGGGTACAGCGGCAGCAGCAGCACCCGCGTGGCCCCCCATTCCTTCACCTGCCGGGCGGCCTCGTCGCTGAAGGGGTGCCAGTACCGCATGGCGACGAAGCAACGGTATTCGCGCCCTTCCTCACCCGCCAACGCGCCTTCCAACGCCTGTCCCTGCGCTACCGTCAGCTCCAGCAACGGCGAACGCCCGCCGATGATGGCGTAGTTCTCCTGCGCCGGCTTTTCGCGCCGCCAGGCGATGAACTTGCCCAGCCACGGCCGGATGAAGCCGGGCACGCGCAGGATGGCGGGGTCGGTGAACAGGTTTTCCAGGAAGGGCCGAACCGCCTGGGGGCTGTCCGGCCCACCCAGGTTCAGCAGCACGATGGCGACTTTTTCCATCAGCCGCCCCGCACCAGCCGCAGCGCCTGCACCACATGCTCGATCGGGGTTTCCTTCTCGATGCCGTGGCCCAGGTTGAAGATGAACGGGCGCCCACGCATGGTCGACAGCAGCGTCCGCGCCTCCGTCTCCAGCGCGATGCCGCCGGCCAGCAGCGCCAGCGGGTCGAGGTTACCCTGCAGCGCCATGTTGTCCGGCACCACCTGCGCGGCCCAGCGCGGATCGGTGTGGGTATCCATCCCGATGCCCTGCATGCCGGTCTTGGCCGCGTAATCCCCGAGCATGAGCCCCGCGAGGCGGGGGAACCCGATCATCGGGATATGCGGCGCGGCCTGGGCCACCGCGCGCCTGATCGCGGCCGTGGGGTCGATCACCCAGCGCCGGAACTGGTTGGGCGAAAGCAGCCCCGACCAGCTGTCGAACAGCATCAGCGCCTCGGCCCCTGCCTCCACCTGCGCCAGCAGATAATCCACCGTGGCGTCGGTCAGGATGCGGATCAGCCGCGCGAAGAAGGTGGGGTCGGCATAGGCCAGTTCCCGCGTCAGGGCGAAATCGCTGCCGCCCTTGCCCTCGACCATATAGCACGCGACCGTGAAGGGGCTGCCCGCGAAGCCGATCAGGCTGGTGCGGCTGCCGGCCTCGTCCAATGCCTCCCGCACGCGGGACACCGTCTCGAAGATCGGCGCGGCCGTGCCGCGCAGGGCTGCCGGGTTCAGGCGCGACAGCGCCGCCATGTCCTGGATGGGTTCCAGCCGCGGGCCCTCGCCCTCCGCCATCCACAGCTTCTGCCCCATGGCCCAGGGCACCATCAGGATGTCGCTGAACAGGATGGCGCCGTCCATGCCGTAGCGCCGCACGGGCTGCAGCGTGACCTCG
Organism: Rhodovarius crocodyli; assembly: GCF_004005855.1. Classification (GTDB taxonomy): domain Bacteria; phylum Pseudomonadota; class Alphaproteobacteria; order Acetobacterales; family Acetobacteraceae; genus Rhodovarius; species Rhodovarius crocodyli. The sequence goes on along the minus strand of NZ_SACL01000001.1, from coordinate 1,045,699 downwards.
GCCGCGAGCTCGGGCGTGGTGGCCAGCGCCAGGAAGCTGCCCGCCTGGGCGCGCGTGGCCTTGTACTCGGGCAGATGCCTGCCCGCCTGGCGCATCATCCATACGGGGGGCGGCCAGACGGGCTGGCCCTGAAGCGCGGCAAGGAGGGGTTTTTCGGTCATCGCGCTCCCCTTCTCTAACAATAAAGAGAATCTAGAAAGAGTTGGGTTGGTGGTGGTGCTGTGGATTATGTGAAACCCCACTCATCCGCGTTCCGCCATCAGGGATGTCCGTTTTGTTCACGTCGCGAACATCGAGGATTCCCCTGGGCTGGCGCAAGCTGTCCACATCATCCACATTTTCCCTCGGCGCCGCCGCCCGGGTTATCAAACTGTGCAATGGATGCCCAGGACTCCCGGCGGCGTGCCGGGCGGGGTGATTCCATCCCCGCTTTTCCACACCATTCACGGAATTCCCCATGGTGAACCGCAGCATCAACCTGCACCTGGTGTCCGACAGCACGGGAGAGACGCTGAACTCCATCGCGCGCGCCGTGCTGTCGCGGTTCGACAACCCGCATGTCATCCATCACCGCTGGTCGCTCGTGCGCTCCCGCATGAACCTGGACCAGGTGCTGGAGGGGCTGGAGGCCGAGCCCGGCCCCGTCATGTTCACCCTGGTGGACCGTTCCCTGCGCGCCGCGCTGGAGGAAACCTGCCACCGGCTGGATATCCAGTGCGTCTCGGTGCTGGACCCGGTGGAGGACATGCTGACCCATGCGATCGGCATGCCCGCCCGGCAGAAGCGCGCCGCCCAGCATGTGATGGACGCCGACTATTTCCGCCGCATCGACGCCATGCACTATGTATTGGCGCATGATGACGGCCAGGGCCTGACCGGCATCGCCAATGCCGATGTCGTGCTGGTGGGCGTGTCCCGCAGCAGCAAGACGCCCACCTGCTTCTATCTGGCCAATCGCGGCGTGAAGGCGGCCAACGTGCCGCTGGTGCCCGGCGCCGCCATCCCCGGGGAACTGGACGACCCCCCCTGCCCGGTGGTGGGCCTGACCATCGACCCGAAATCCCTGATCGACATCCGCCGCACGCGCCTCAAGATCATCGGCACCGGCGGCGTGCGCCAGGGCGAGACGGATTACGTGAACGAGGAAGCGGTGAAGGCCGAGATCATCGCCGCCCGCCGCCTCTGCGCCCAGCGCGGCTGGCCCGTCATCGACGTGACCCGCCGCAGCATCGAGGAAACGGCCGCGACCATCATGCAGCAGATGGAGCTGTGGCATAAGAAACGCGGCAACCACACGGACCACGCGCCCGAGGACCCCGCCGCTATCGTGCTCGGCCGCCCCGATGCCGCAGGCTGAATTTCCGCCGCTGGTCCTGGCCAGCCAGTCCTCCGCCCGGCGCGGCCTGCTCGCGGCCGCCGGCCTGCGCTTCACGGCGGAGGCCGCCCATGTGGATGAGGACGCGCTGAAGGCCGCCGCCCGCGCCGAGGAATACAGCCCCGAGGACGCCGCCGTGCTGCTGGCCGATGCCAAGGCCGAGCGTATCTCCCGCCGTCGGCCCGAGGCGCTGGTGCTGGGCGCCGACCAGATCCTGGAATGCGAGGGCAGCTGGTTCGACAAGCCGGCGGACATGGCCGGCGCCGCCGCCCATCTGCGCGCGCTGTCGGGCAAGCGGCACCGGCTGGTGAACGGCATCGTGGCCTTCCGGGGCGGCAGCCGCATCTGGACGCATCTGGACAGCCCGAAACTCTGGGTGCGCCCGCTGTCCGAAACCTTCATCGAGGAATATCTGGCACTGGAAGGCGAGGCGGTGCTCTCCAGCGTCGGCGCCTATCGGCTCGAGGGGCCGGGCATCCAGCTTTTCGACCGCATCGAGGGCGAACACAGCAGCATTCTCGGCCTGCCCATGCTGGCGGTGCTGGGCTTCCTGCGTCAGCAAGGGGTATTGCCGGCATGAGCGGCTATCGGAAGACCATGCTGCTGACCGGCGCCAGCCGGGGCATCGGCCATGCCACGGTCAAGGTGTTCCAGGCCGCGGGCTGGCGCATCCTCACCGTTTCCCGCCAGCCGTTTTCCGAGGAATGCCGCTGGCCCGAGGCCCGCGACAGCCACCTGCAGGCCGATCTGGAAAACCCGCAGGACGTGGCCTCGCTGGTCGATGTCGTGCGCAACCGCCTGCCGGACGGCAAGCTGCATGCGCTGGTGAACAATGCCGGCATCTCCCCCAAGGGGCCGGGCGGGTCGCGGCTGGGCGTGCTGGACAGCGACCACGACCTCTGGACCTCGGTGTTCAACGTGAACCTGTTCAGCACGGCGCTGCTGGCGCGCGGGCTGTTCCGGGAATTGAAGCTGGCCCAGGCCTCGGTCGTGAACGTGACCAGCATCGTGGGTTCGCGCGTGCATCCCTTCGCGGGGGCGGCCTATGCCTGTTCCAAGGCGGCGCTGGCCGCGCTGACGCGGGAAATGGCACATGAATTCGGCCCGCACGGCGTGCGCGTGAACGCCATCGCCCCTGGTGAGATCGACACCTCCATCCTGTCCCCCGGCACCGAGAAGATCGTGGAGGAGCAGATCCCGATGAAGCGGCTGGGCGAGGCCACGGAGGTGGCGCAGACCATCCTGTTCCTGTGCTCGGGCCAGAGCAGCTACATCAACGGCGCCGAGATCCACATCAATGGCGGCCAGCACGTTTAGGCATCCGGGGTAATCTTTCGACACAAGCCGGTCAAACCGCTGCCACACTTCGCGGGCTAACTCCCCTTCACCGCAACGGGAGTGGAAAAGATGGTCGCCTCGGGCACGCTCTGGCCGACGCTTCTGGCCACCTGGCTCAGTATTTCCCCGGTGCCTGTCAGCACCGGTTCGCAGACGGTGGCCGGCAATCCATCGGTGCCGGCCCTGCCGGTGACGCAGGCCCCGGCAACGCGGCCGGGCAGGGAATAGAAATCTTCTTTTTCTGAAGAAAAAGAAGCAAAAAGACTTTTCTATTTGGTACCCTGATGATGAAGGCGCCCCCCGGCCTCCATCACCCCCTTAAATTCCCAAAAGTTTTTTGGTTCTTTTTTCCAAAAAAGAACATCTACTCTTTCCACCTGCCCAGGGATTGAGGCCCCGCCTCGCCGCACCCATAAGGGTGCCCATGCCTGCCCTGATCCGCCACATCGAAGCCTGCAACAACCTGCGTGACTTCGCCCCCCGCCTGCCATGGCGCATCGCAGGGCGGAATGTCGGCTGGGTGCAGCCCGCCCTGCACCAGGCGCTGCGCGAATTTCCCGAGACCTTCGCGGTGTCCGAGACCGGCGCCGACCTCTCGCCCGCGCTGACCACGCCTGAGGCCCGCACCGCCGCCCTTGCCGCCGTCGCCGCCGCCCTGGCGCCGCGCCGCTTCTTGCGCATCCGGCGGGAATTGTTCGATGTCCGCCCCGATGCGCGCGCCGAGAGCCTGGCCGCGCTGGACCGCGGTGCCATCCCGGCCTTCGGCGTCATCGGCCAGGGCGTGCACCTGAACGGGCTGGTCCGCCGCGCGGACGGGCTGCACATCTGGGTGGGCGTGCGCTCCACCACCAAGGCCGTGGCCCCCGGCCAGCTGGACAATGTCGTGGCGGGCGGCATCCCCGCCGGCTACGCGCCGCTCGCCTGCCTCATCAAGGAAGCCGAGGAGGAAGCGGGCATGCACGCTTCCCTGCTCGACACCGTGCGCCCCACCGCCCGGCTGGACTACATGCTGGACGCGCCCGAGGGCATGCGCCGCGACATCCTGCATGTGTTCGACCTGGATCTTCCCGAAGATTTCATCCCCCGCCCCAATGACGACGAGGTGGAGCGCTTCGAGCTGTGGCCCGCCGCCCGGCTGCTGGAATGCCTGCGGGAGCAAGACAACATCAAGTTCAACGTGAATCTCGTACTGATCGATCTGTTCCTGCGGGAAGGTTTGATCGATCCGGAAAGCGAGGAAGGCAAGACGCTGCGCGCGGGTCTGACGCGGGGGCAGTAGTCCCCCCGCAGATGCGCCCCTGCCGCGCGGGTTTTGCGTTTGACCCTCGGGGGTTAACTGCCCAAAAGCCCGCGCCATGCCTTTCTCCCGTCTGCCTGCGCCGCTTGCGGCGGCCCTGACCGCGCGCGGTTACACGCCCACCCCCGTCCAGTCCGCCGTGCTGGAGGCGCCGACCGACCGCGACCTGCTGGTCTCCGCCCGCACCGGCTCGGGCAAGACGGTCGCCTTCGGCGTCGCCATCGCGGCGAACCTGCTGGGCGATGCCACGCGCCTGCCGCCCGCCGGCGCGCCGCTCGCCCTCGTCATCGCCCCCACCCGTGAGCTGGCCCTGCAGGTCCGCACCGAACTGACCTGGCTGTATGCCGAGGCCGGCGGCCGCGTCGGCGGCGCCGTGGGCGGCATGGACCCGATGACGGAACGCCGCGCCTTCCAGCACGGCGTGCACATCGTGGTCGGCACCCCCGGCCGCGTCCGCGACCATATCGAGCGCGGCAACCTGCCCACCGAGGGCCTGCGCGCCGTCGTGCTGGACGAAGCGGACGAGATGCTCGACCTCGGCTTCCGTGAGGAGCTGGAGGCGATCCTGGACGCCGCGCCGCCTGAGCGCCGCACCCTGATGTTCAGCGCCACCGTGCCGCGCCCCATCGCGCAGCTGGCCAAGTCCTATCAGAAGGACGCGCTGCGGCTCGAGGTGAACTCCGCCAACGAGCAGCACGGCGACATCACCTACCGCGCCGCCCTGATCGCCCCGCAGGACAGCGAGCGCGCGGTGGTGAACGCGCTGCGCTTCGAGAACCCGCGCCTGGCGATGGTGTTCTGCGCCACCCGCGCGGAAGTCGCGCGCCTGTCCTCCTCGCTGGCCGAGCGCGGCTTCCCGGCCGTGGCCCTGTCCGGTGAGATGAGCCAGGCCGAGCGCAACCGCGCGCTGCAGATGCTGCGCGACGGCCGCGCCAAGGTGTGCGTCGCCACCGACGTGGCCGCCCGCGGCATCGACCTGCCGGAGCTCGGCCTCGTCATCCACGCCGACCTGCCGCGTGACCCCGAGACCCTGCAGCACCGTTCCGGCCGCACCGGCCGCGCGGGCCGCAAGGGCGTTTCCATGATGCTGGTGCCCGTGAACAAGCGCCGGATCGCGGAGCGCCTGCTGGCCGCCGCCCGCGTCCAGGCCGAATGGGGCCCCGCGCCCGATGCCGAGGCCGTGCGCGGCCGCGACAATGAGCGCCTGGTCGAGGAAGCCAAGACCCTGCTGGAAACCCCGGCCGAGGAAAACGACGTGGCGATCGCGGGCTTCATCGATGCCCCGCGTGACGCGCTGGCCGCCGCCCTGATCAAGCTGCTGCGCGGCCCGCTGCCGGCGCCCGAGGAACTGGCCGACGTCTCCCCCAACGCCGCCCGGCCCGAGCGCGCGATGCGCCGCGAGGACAACCCGAACGCCGTGTGGTTCCACACCAATGTGGGCCGCCAGGACGGTGCCGACCCGAAGTGGCTGCTGCCCTTCCTGTGCCGCCGCGGCCACGTGACGCGCGACATGATCGGGCGCATCCGCATCCTGGGCAACGAGACGCAGTTCGAGGTCTCCGCCCAGGTCGCCCAGCGCTTCGCGGAGGCCGCCCGCAAGGGTGACGGCAAGGACGCCGATGTGCTGGTGGAGCCGATGGACGCGCTGCCGCGCGCCCCGCATTCCGGCCCCCGCCCGGAGTACCGCCAGCGTCCGCGCAGCGAGGGCGGCTATCCGCCGCGCGCCGCCTCCAGGGCGGAACCCAGGGGCGAAGGGCCGCGTCGCTACCGTAAGTAGTTCATTAGTGCAGGCGATTTCGTTCGGCGCCGATCCGGTCTATCCAGCGTGACCATGTCAGCCCTCGACTGGACAGATTTCCTGCCGGGTGCCTCCAGGGCACAGACGTTGCAGGCGCTGAACGCCCAGCGCGCGGTGGGTGACCGCCGCTACAGCCTGGGCGCGGTGCATCGCGTCAGCCGGGCGCTGATCGCGTGGCGCATGGCCTATGGCCTGCCCGCGCGCTTCCGCCCCGCCCGCATCGTGCAGTTCTGGGACGACGAGACCCCACCGCCCGACGTGCTGGAATGCATGGAATCCTGGCGCGCCACCGGCCTGCCCATCCAGCGTTTCTCCGAGGCATCGGCCCGCGCCTTCATGGCGGAGATCTACCCGCCCCAGATGCTGCAGGCCTTCGATGCCTGCCCGCATCCCGCCTCCAAATCCGACCTGCTGCGCCTGGCCGCGCTCTATCACGGCGGCGGGCTGTATGTGGATGCCGACGACCGCCTGGCCCCGGGCGAGACCGGCGCCGAGCTGCTGTTCGGTGCGCCCCTCGCGCTGATGCCCCTGGCGCATGAGGGGCTGACCATGCTGCCGGTGCGCGACACCCTGCGCGACCGCCCGGACGCGCCCTATGTCGGCTATTACTTCAACACCACGCCCCTGTTCGGCACCCGCGCCCACCCCCTGCTGAAGCTGGCGCTGGAGATGGCCATCATGAACGCGCTGGAATCGGTCGCGGCCGGCCGGTCCGTGGACCCGCATGAGGATGTGGGCCCCACCAGCCTGACCCGCGCCGTGACCGGCCACGCAATGGACATGCTGGAGGCAGGCCGCACGCCCGACCTCGACATCCGCATCGACTGGCCTGAACTGCGCCTGTTCGAGACGCTGGACTACAAGAGCACGAGCCGGAACTGGCGCAACGCCTGATGATCCGCCGGGCCGCCCCCTCCGACCTGGACGGCATGCGGGCGCTGTACCGCCACCTGAACGCCGAGGACCCGGTGCCCGACAACGCGGCGGCCGAGGCCGCCTGGGCCGCCCTCCTGGCCTCGCCGCTGATCCGGCTGCTGATCGCGGAGCGCGACGGCATGCCCGTCAGCTCCTGCACGCTGGTCATCATCCCGAACCTGACGCGCGGCGCCCGCCCCTATGCGCTGATCGAGAATGTGGTGACCCACGCCGATTACCGCCGCCAGGGCCTGGGCCAGGCCGTGCTGGCCGCCGCACTCGACACCGCCTGGGAACAGGGCTGCTACAAGGTGATGCTGGCCACCGGGTCGAAGCAGGCCTCAACCCTGCGCTTCTATGAGCGCGCGGGCTTCGTCACCGGCGAAAAGACCTTCTTCCAGGCCAGGCGGGGCTGACCCCCTTGCGCCCCGGCCGCCCGGCTGGGACAAGCCGCCATTCATTGCGAGAGTGAACCAGATGTCCGGCGACGACGACTACGTGTTCGATGAAGCGACCGGCGAATGGCGCCCCGCCGCCGAGGTCGCGGCCGCCGCCGTGGTCCAGGTGCGCGATGCCTCGGGCAATGTGCTGGCGGATGGGGATGCGGTGACCCTCATCAAGGATCTGAAGGTGAAGGGCGCCAACCAGACGCTGAAGCAGGGCACGGTCATCCGCTCCATCCGGCTGACGGACAACCCCGAGGAAATCGACTGCAGGCACGACACCATCAAGGGCCTGGTGCTGCGGACGGAATTCGTCAGGAAGCGCTGATCACCCCGCCTGCCACTGCCTGACGGCATCCACCGGCCACAGCAGCATCAGCACGTTCAGCGTCAGATTGTCCCGGATCGCCCACAGCGCCAGCAGTTCCAGCCCCAGCACGGTCGCGACCGACAGCCACACCGGCAACCGGCGCGCCAGCGCGAAGCCCAGCCACATCGCGACCACATCGGCCAGCGAATTCACCACGCTGTCGCCGGTATAGCCCAGCGCCATCGTCGCCTCGCGATAGCGGTTGATGACCATGGGGGTGTTCTCGACCACCTCCCACGCCACCTCCACCAGCGTGGCCAGCAGCGCGCGGGGTGCCACGCCCACGCGCCGGCCCATCAGCAGCCACAGCGCGCCATAGAACAGAAAGCCGTGCACGATGTGCGACGGCGTGTACCAGTCGCTCAGATGCTGCGAATTGCCCGAGGAGTTCACCTCCCCGTGCCACAGCTCGATGGTGCCGCAGGTGCAGATCAGCACCCGGCCCATGGCCAGCTGCACCGCCGCCTGCGCCGCCAGCAGCGCCGCCATCAGGGGCAATACCCAGTTCCAGCCCGTACCGCGTGCCATCATGACCTCAAGCGCCAACTGCTCTACACCGGGGGCTGAGACTGGACCGGAGCCCCCATGCGCCTCAACCCCATCCCCTTCTGGTTCCTGCGCCATGGCGAGACCGACTGGAACGCCGAGGGCCGTTCGCAGGGCAGGACGGACATTCCCCTCAACGCCGTAGGCCGCGCCCAGGCCGACCGCGCCGCGCGCACTTTGGCGCCCATCACCATCCGCACCATCGTGGCCTCCCCGCTGTCGCGCGCGCTGGTCACGGCGCAGACGGTGGCGGCCACGCTGAAACTGCCGGTCTCGACCGACATCGACCTGCAGGAAGTGGGCTTCGGTGAGCAGGAAGGCCTGCCGATGGGCGACTGGTACCAGGACTGGACCGACGGGCTGATGACGCCCCCGGGCGGCGAGAGCTTCCAGGCCCTGCGCGACCGCACGGTGGCGGCCATCAACCGCGCCACCGCCCTGCCGGGCCCGGTGCTGGTGGTGGCGCATGGCGCCCTGTGGCGCGCCTTCCGCGCGGAGGCCGGGCTTGAGGCCAATATCCGCACCCCCAACGCGCTGCCCCTGTTCGCGGAACCGCCCAAGGACGGTGCCGCCGCCTGGACACTGACGGCGCTGACCCTGGCGCCCGAGCAGGTTTGAACCTCCGGCGGCTTCTCCGCGGTTTTCTGGCCCGCAAGCCGTGGCGCTGGCGCAGCTTTGCGCTGCGCGCCAGGGCCGATACGGCACGCCGCGCCGAACGCTACGGCGCGGCGCTGGGCCTGTATGAGGAATACCTGAAGCAACGCCCCGACCACGCCATGGGCTGGGTCATGCTGGGCCATTGCCTGAAGGAGCTGGGCCGGCGGACCGAGGCGCTGGACGCCTATGCCCATGCCGCCTCCCTCGACCCGGCCGATGCGTTCATCCCCCTCCAGCGCGCGCATCTGCTCAAGCTGGAAGGCCGCGTGCGTGAGGCGCTGGACAGCTTCACCCATGTCGCCGCCATGGCCCCCGCAGGGTCGCCCATGGCCGAAGCGGCCCGGCGAGAGGCCACGGCCCTGCTGCTGCCGGGCAGCGACCCCGCCCCCGATGCCGGGGTGGGCCAGGCGCGCTGCTGGATCGATGTCTCCGACATCCTGGCCTATCTGATGCACAACCGCACGGTCTCGGGCATTCAGCGGGTGCAGCTGGAAATGGCCCGCCACGCGCTGGCTGCGCCCGACCGGCTGGCCTGTGTCATGACCCGGCCCTGGCACCCCGGCCTGTGGGCCATCCCGAGGGAGCCGCTGCGCGAGGTGCTGCGCCTGGCCGAAGCCGGGCAGGGCGCCAGCCCCGCCATGGCCCGGGCGCTGTCCCTGGCCGTGACGGGCGCGGCACTCGCGGCCCCGGTTCCCGGCGCGGTGCTGCTGTGCAGCGGCGCCTTCTGGCTGCATGGCGGCAACCTGCCCCTCTGGGCCGCCACCCGCCGGCAGGGCATGCGCTTCGTCGTGCTGGTGTATGACCTGATCCCGCTGACGCTGCCGCGCTTCTGCTCCGCCGCGCTGGTCGAGGAGTTCCACCTGGCCTGGGCCGAGCTGACCCACTTCGCCGACGGCTTCCTGGCCATCAGCGAGCACTCGCGCCAAAGCGTGCAGGACAATCTGGCCGAACACGACAGGCCCGCCCTGCCGGTCACGGCCGTGCCGCTGGCGCACGGCCTGTGCGCCGCCCCGCCCGCCCCGCACTGGACCCCCGCGATCCGCCAGCTGCGCGGCAAGCCCTTCGTGCTGTCGGTGGGCACGCTGGAAGGCCGCAAGAACCACGCCTTCCTGGTGCGGCTGTGGGAAGCCCTGCGCCAGGAAGGGCTGGCCCCCCCGCCCCTGGTCCTGGCCGGCAAGCCCGGCTGGCAGAAGGGCGAATTCGACGCCGCCATGGCCGAGACCCGCGCCGCCGGCGGGCTGGTGCGCCCCATCTCCTACCTCTCGGATGCCGAGATCGACACGCTGTACGGCGCCTGCCTGTTCACCGTCTTTCCCTCCCTGATGGAGGGCTGGGGCCTGCCGGTGGGCGAAAGCCTGGCGCGCGGCAAGCTGTGCGTCGCCTCCGACCGTGGCTCCCTGCCCGAGGTCGGCGGCGAATACGCTCTCTACATCGACCCCGATGACCTGCCCGCCGCCCTGCCGCTGTTCCGCCGCCTGCTGACCGACCGGGCCTTCCTGGCACAGGCCGAGGCCCGCATCGCCCAGGGCTTCCGCCCGCGCGACTGGCCGGAAGTGGCCGCCGCCATGATCACGGCCGCCGAGGCCATCCCGCCCTCTTCCCACCCGATCCCGGACTATCCGGCCCTGCCCGCCGGGCGCTTCCTGCGCATCCATCCGGCCACCGACGCCGACCCCTTCATCCACCCCCTGCGCGCCATGCTGCTGGAAGGCTGGGAACATCCCGGCAGCCACGGCACGCGCCTGTCCGGCAAGGACGCACCCCTGCGCTTCGCGGCACCCGGCGCCGGCACGCTGGTGCTGACCATGCAGGCCGGGGTGCTGGAACTGCCGGTCCTGCCCGGCGCACAGGAAGTGCGGGTGCCTGGCCCCGGCACCCTGGTGGGGCTGGAACTGCGCCTGGCGGAACCCGCATCGCCATGACCCGGCGCCCGGAACCCGCTCCCCGGCGGCGCGCCTCAGGGCCGAAGCCGCTCTCGGAGGATGACCGCAACCTCTGGGCCGTCTTCGCGCAGGCCATCACCCCCCTGCCCGGCCGCCGCCGCCCGGCCCTGCCGCCGGCTCCGCCCCCGGCCGCGCCCGCACCGGCAGACCCCGCCCCTGCCCCACGCCCGAAACCCGCGGCGCCGGCCGCGCTCTCCGTCGGCCTGCCCGCGCCCGGCATCGACCGCAAACGCTGGCGCGACCTGACACGCGGCCGCACCCGCGCCGAACGCACGCTGGACCTGCACGGACGCTTCGCCCAGGACGCCCACGCCCTGGTCCACCGCTTCCTGCTGAACGCCCTGGCCGACGGCATCCGCGTCGTCGCCATCATCACCGGCAAGGGCGGGCCCGACGGCGGTATCCTGAAACGCGAACTGCCCCACTGGCTGAACCACCCCCAACTGCGCCACCACATCCTGGCCGCCGCCCACCCCAGCCAGACCAACACCGGCAGCGTCACCCTGCTGCTGCGGCGGATGAAGGCATGAGGGCGGCACCGGACGGCGCGGTGGATGCGAGAGGGCTCTGCCCTCTCGCGCTCTCCCGCCAGGAGCCGAAAGGCCCCTGGACCCCATCTGGTTTTCTGAAAGTCTGGGGAAGGGGCAGCGAAGGCGCGCCGGGCCGAAGCGCGCCCGGTGCCCCTTCCCCAGACTTTCAGCCCCCGGTTTCCAAAGGCCCTTCGGCCTTTGGTGGGGGGAGCGCGAGGGGGGCAAAGCCCCTCTCGTGTCGCCCGTGCCGCCGGGAACCACCCCCATGACCCCATTCGGCCGGAAGCTGCGGGCGTTGCGGCAGGAGCGGGGGGTGACCTTGGCGGAGCTGGCGCGGGCGTTGCAGGTGTCGTCGGCGTATCTGTCGGCGTTGGAGCACGGGCATCGCGGCCGGCCCTCGGCCGGGTTGGTGCATCAGGTGAATGAGTTTTTCGGCCTGATCTGGGATGAGGGCGATGAGATGGGCCGGTTGGCTGGCGTGTCGCACCCGAAGGTGACGCTGGACACGGCCGGCCTCAGCCCCGAGGCGACGGAGCTGGCCAATCTGCTGGCGGAGCGGATCGGCCGGCTCTCGGCGGAGGAGTTGGAGGCGATGCTGGCCGTGCTCAGAGCTGGAGATCCACCCCGCGGGTGAGTTCCGCCCACATATCGCGGGACCGCACGACGGTCTGGCCGAATTCCTGGCTGCCTTGCCAGATCACTTCGGTATCCAGCTGGGCCAGGCGGTTGCGGACGTTCTCGCGCGCCATGGACTGGCGGAAGGCATCTTCCAGCCGGGCCAGGATATGGGGCGGCATGCGGGCGGGCCCCAGCAGCCCCACGAAGCCCGACCAGCCGCGCCCGATATCGGCCCCGTGTTCCACGAAGGTGGGCACGTTGGGCATGCTGGCGGGGCGGGTATCGCCCAGGGCCGCCAGCGGGATCAGCTTGCCGGCGTTCACGTGCTCGCGGCAGATGGTCAGGCTGTTGAGGCCGCAGTCGAGTTCGCCGCCCAGATAGGCCGTGACCATGGGGGCTTCGCCGCGATAGGCCACATGGGTCATGCCCAGGTTCAGCTTTTCGTTGATCAGCAGGCCGAAGACATGGCCGGTGGAGCCCGCGGCGTAGGAGCCGAGGGCCAGCCCGCGCCCGGCGCGTGCCCGTGCGCGGGCGAAGTCGATGAATTCGGGCATGGTGCGCGGCCCGAGGTTGGAGCGCGCCATGAACACCAGCACGGTGGTGCCCATCATGCCGATGGGCGTGAAGTCCCGCACGGCGTCATAGGGGGCGTTGCCCAGCACGATGGGGGCCTGCACCAGCGTGGTCAGGGTGAACAGCAGGGTATGGCCGTCGGGGGCCGCCTTCGCCACCACGTCGGACCCGATCATGGTGCCGGCGCCGGAGCGGTTCTCGATGACGATGGGCACGCGCAGGATTTCGGAGACGGGGTCCAGGCACAGCCTGGCCCAGACATCGGTGGCGCCGCCGGGCGCCAGGGGAACGACGACACGAATGGGCCGGTCCGGCTGCCAGGGCGCCTGGGCGAAGGCCGGGGTAGCCAAGGGCGCAGCCAGCAGCGCGCGGCGGGGCAAACGCATGAGTTCCTCCATCATTCGTATCGTTGTGCGAAACGATAGAGGGGTGCCTTCGCGAAGGGAACCGCAAAAGTTCCATAACCCCCGCGTATGATGCCGATGCCGAGGCTTGATTGGGAAAGCGCCGCGGAACGGCGCATCTCTGCGTCACCGAGAGGGCGGCAAGGCGCCGCCTTCCAGACAGAGACAAGAGAGACCAGAGCCATGAACAAGATCGCCATCGCCGCCGTCGCGGCCCTTCTGACCAGCACCGCTGCCTTCGCGGAGGAAGCCCCCCGCCTGACCGGTGACTTCGCCAGCCAGCATGTCGCCTACAGCGATGCGCAGCGCGGCAACATCGTGGGTGGCGGCGTGGCCGTCATCTCCGGCGTGGACGAGGGCCGGCCGGTGATCAGCTATATCGGTGCGACCGAAGCCCAGCAGGGCATCGCGGGCCAGGTGCCCGTGGTGCAGAACCAGGGCGGCCGTGACCGGACCATCTGGGTGCCCGCCGCTGGTCTCCGCGGGTAACCAGCGGGGGGCCAGCCCCCGCCAGGTGCCATGGACCCGGTGGGGTTCGCCCCCAACGGAACCGGCCCCTCGTCAGGGGGGCCGGTTTTTTATCGTTCGCGATACGGCGGCAGGGACCAGCCGAAGCGGATCGCCGCAGCCCTGATGCCGAAGGCCACCACCATGCCCGCCACCACCGCATGATCCCGCCACACGCCGGTCAACCGCAGGGACACGAAGCACGCCGCCCCGGCCAGCGCGGCCAGCAGATAGATCTCCCGCGTCAGCAGCAGCGGCACCTCGTTGCACACCACATCGCGCAGGATGCCGCCGAAGCTGGCCGTGACCACGCCCAGCAGCATGGCGGCCCAGGGGTCGGCACCCGCCAGCAGCGCGATTTCCGCCCCCAGCACCGCATACAGCGCCATGCCCAGCGCATCGGCCCAGACCAGCAGGCGTTCGCCCATGCGGAAGCGGGGTGCCGCCACGAACACCGCCACCGCCGCGATGGCGATGATGGCCAGCAGCTCCGGCGCGCGCAGCCAGAACAGCGGCAGCCGCCCCAGCAGCAGGTCGCGCAGCGTGCCGCCGCCCAGCCCCGTGATGACCGCGATCAGCACGAAGCCCACCACATCCATCCGTTGCCGCGCCGCCGCCAGCGCGCCGGAGATGGCGAATGCCACCATCCCCACCGTGTCGATCGCCGACAGCACGGAATCAAAGGACAGCATGTGCCTCTTCCCAATCAGGACCAACGCGGTAGGATAACCAGACCCGGTTTTCAAGTCCTTGACGGGGCGTGAAGTTGGGCGCCCCTTCCGATCTCCTTCCACACGCGGAACCTCTCTCCATGCTGGATTCGACGTCCATCGACGGGATGGATGCCTCGTCGCTGCGCGAGTTCCTGAGCCTGTCCGGCGGGGACGAGGCCTGGGGCCAGCGCCTGTCCGCCATCAGCCGCCAGGCGGGCTATACCGGCCGCGCCGCGCAGCAGCGCCACGCGGCGGAGCTGATGCTGCACCGGATGGCGGACCCCGCCCGGCTGCGGAAGGCCGGCGCGCCCGAGCGCCTGCTGCTGGGCTTCACCCAGGAGCTGACGGCCCTCGCGCGTTCCCTGCCCGATGCCCCGCGCTGCCGCCTGCGCCGCCAGCTGCGCGCGGGCCTGCAGGGTGAGGCCACGCTGATCCCGCTGTTCCACCTGGCCCGCACCGCCGCGCGCGCCCGCGCCCAGGGCTTCGACGTGCGCTTCGACGGGCTGCTGCACGGCACCCCCTGGGACCTGACGATCGAGCGTGAGGGCGTCTCGGCCGAGATCGCCTGCGCCACCGTCTCTGCCGAGGAAGGCCGCCCCTTGCAGAAGGGCGCCTGGTTCCAGCTGATGGACCAGATCAGCCCGGAACTGCAGACCTGGCTGGCCGCCCATCCCGGCCGCTACATCCTGAAGGTCACGCTGCCGGACGGCGCGCCGGTGGGCGGCCTGCACGGCCGCATCAGCGCGATGCTGGCCAGCCAGAAGCGCCAGGACAGCAGCGGCGAGGCGATGCTGAAGCTGGACCCGCTGCTGATCGCCGGCGCCCAGGCCGGGCTGCCCGCGGCCCTGCGCCAGCAATTCGGGCATGAGGCGCATCTGGCCGTGACCGCGGACAACGCCAGCGGCAGCGTCTTCGTCATGGCCGCCCGCGCCAGCCGCAGCAACGACATCGCCCTGGCGGTGAAAACCCGCCTGGCCGAGCACGCGGCCCGCCTCTCCGGCGAGCGCCCCGGTATTCTCAGCACCTTCATCGAGGACCTGGACCGCGCCGAATGGCGCGCCCTGCGCGACAGCCTGGAACTGGAAGGCACCGCGCGGCGCTTCCTGACCGAGGCCCCGGCACGCTCGGTGGTGGCCATCACCTGCGCCTCCCGCGCCGAGCTGTTCGGGGTGCCGGATGCGGCGCCGAACGGGGAGCTGCGGTTCCGGAACCCGGGGCACCCGAGTGCCAAGAACGCGGCGCTGGGGCCGGCGGTGGAGAGCTGGGGGTAAGGCCGGGGCAGCGCCCCTGACATGCTGCCAGCGCCCGTCAGCGCTCCCCACCCGGCACCCAAGCCACATCCTTCCGCCCGTCATCGTTCAGCTTCCGCCCTAGCACGAACAGGTGGTCCGACAGCCGGTTCAGGTACTTAACCGCATCAGGGTTAACCTCCTCCACGGCCGCCAGCGCCACCACCAGGCGCTCCGCCCGCCGCACCACAGTGCGCGCCACATGGGCATGCGCCGCCCCCGCGCTGCCGCCAGGCAGCACGAAGCTGCGCAGCGGCGCGATCACGGCGTTCATCGCGGCCAGCTCCTGTTCCAGCCGCAGCGACTGGCTTTCCGAGACGCGAAGCCTGTCGCCCCCCGTGCCCGGCACGCACAGGTCGGCGCCCAGGTCGAACAGGTCGTTCTGGATGCGCGCCAGCATCGGGTCGGCCTCGGCGCCCGCATGCAGGCGCAGCACGCCGATCGCGGCGTTGGCTTCGTCCACCGTGCCGAAGGCCTCCACCCGCAGCGCGTCCTTGCGCACGCGGCTGCCATCCCCCAACGAGGTCTGGCCCCCGTCGCCGCCGCGGGTGGTGATCACATCCAGTCTGACCATGGGTTTCCTCAGTTCAATGAGAAGCGGACATTCGTGTTGACCTGCGACGGCACGGGCATGCCGCGGTCCATGGCGGGCCGGAAGCGCCACTGCGCCACCGTGCGCCGCGCGGCCTCGTCCAGCGCCGGATAGCCCGACCCGCGCGTGACCTCCAGGGTGATGATGCGCCCGTCCGTGCCGATGTTCAGCAGCAGCGACACCACGCCCTGCTCCCCCCGCTCCCGCGAGCCGATGGGATAGGGCGGCGCCATGTTGCGGAACTCGGGGTCCAGTCCCGGCCCGCGCGTGGCGCCGGTGGCCGTGGCGCCGCCGCGCGGGCCGGCGGGGCTTTCCTGGGTGTTGGGGCCGCGCGGCCCTTCCTCCTCGGCCGGAGAGGGCGGGGCCGCCCGGCGTGGCCGGTTCCCCGGCCAGGGAGGCCTGGTCGGGCTGTTCCCAATACAGTTCCGCCTGCACATCCGGCAGGCGCGGCGCGGGCCGGGTCAGGTGCCACCACAGCAGCCCCGCCAGCGCCACCGCATGCAGCAGCAGCGAGGCACCGACCACCCCCACCCGGCGCCGAGGCCGGGAGAGGACGCTTTCCAGCTTCTGCCGGGGCTGGGTCAGAGCACCAGCACGCCGCTGTGCTTGGCCTTGCCCTCCGGCTCCACATGAATGGTGATCAGCGCCTCCCCGATCTCGGCGCGCAGCGCGGCCTCGATGCGGTCGCAGATCACATGGGCGGCGGCCACCGTCATGCCGGCATCCACCACCAGGTGGAACTCCACGAAGGTGCGGCGCCCGGCGCGGCGCACCCGCAGGTCATGCGCCTCGATCGCGCCCTCCGCGCTCTCGCCCACCACCTGGCGGATGCGGTTCAGCTCCTCGCCCGGGGGCGCCTCGTCCATCAGCGCGCCCAGGCTGTCCCGGATCAGCCCCACGCCGGACCACAGGATGTTCAGCGCCGTCAGCGCCGCCAGGGCGGGGTCCAGCCAGTTCAGCCCGGTGGCGGCGGCGGCGATGATGCCCGCCAGCACGCCCGCGCTGCTGACGATGTCGGTCAGCAGATGCTTCGCATCGGCCACCAGCGCGGGAGAGCGCAGGCGCCGCCCGCGCCGGAACAGCAGGAAGCACCAGATGCCGTTCAGCGCGCTGGCCGCCGCGGAAAACGCCAGCGCCGCCGGCCCCAGCTCCAGCCCGCGCGGGGCCTGGAACGCGCCCCAGGCCTCCTGCAGGATCAGGATGGCGGCGGTCAGGATCAGCCCGCCTTCCAGCACGGCAGAGAAATACTCGGCCTTGTGGTGGCCATAGGGGTGGTTGGCATCGGCCGGGCGCGCGGCGAAGCCCACGGCGGCCACGGCCGCCAGCGCGGCCGCGATGTTGACGATGGATTCCAGCGCGTCGGCATACAGCGCCACGCTGTCCGTCAGCTGCCAGGCGACCAGCTTCAGCGCGAAGACCGCCACGGCCACGCCCACGCTGCCCCACGCCATGCCGATAGCGCCGCTCACATTCCCACTCCGGTCGGTGAGAGCGCTGCATAGCCCAGCCGCTGTGCATCGCGAAACCGCAAGTGATGTCATGGAAGCGTCTCGCGCCCGTCATGCCAGTGGAACCCGTCGGGACTAAGCCGCGCCCGTCTGGAATGGGGGTGCGCGTGGCGGGCCTGGTTGTTGAGGATATCCGCAAGGGCTTCGGTGCCACCCCGGTGCTGAAGGGCGTGTCCCTGCGTGTGGAACCCGGCGAGTTCGTCGCCGTGCTCGGCCCCTCGGGCTGCGGCAAATCCACCCTGATGCGCATCGTGGCGGGCATCGAGACGCCCGACGCCGGTCGCGTCACCATCAAGGGCCGCGACGTGACGCGCGCCCATCCCGGCGCGCGCGACGTGGCCATGGTGTTCCAGTCCTATGCCCTGTACCCGCACCTGACGGTGGCCGAGAACATCGCCGTGCCGCTGACCATGCGGCGGCTTTCCGCGCTTCAGCGCGCGCCCTTCATCGGCGGGCTGTTCAGCGGCGACCGCCGCCGCGCCATCCAGGCGGATGTGGAGCGCGTGGCCGGCCCGCTGGGCCTGACGCCGCTGCTGGGCCGCCGCCCCGGGCAGCTTTCGGGCGGGCAGCGCCAGCGCGTGGCCCTCGCGCGGGCCACCGTGCGTGAGCCGCATGTGTTCCTGCTCGATGAGCCGCTGTCGAACCTCGACGCCGCGCTGCGCGTGGCGACGCGGCGAGAGATCGTGGAGGTGCATCGCCGCGTCGGCGCCGCCACCCTGTACGTGACGCACGACCAGGCCGAGGCCCTGACCATGGCCGACCGCATCGCCGTGATGCAGGGCGGCGAACTGCTGCAGCTGGCCCCGCCGGCCGAGATCTACGACAACCCAGCCGACATCCGCGTGGCCGGCTTCATCGGCAGCCCGCGCATGAACCTGCTGCCCGCCGAGGTGCGGGAGGACGGCATGGTGATGCTGGCCGGCCGCGCCACCGGAATGGCGACCCGCGCGCGCGGCCCCGTCACGCTCGGCATCAGGCCAGAGGCGCTGTGCATCGATTCCACCGGCTGGCCGGTGCGCGTGAACCACACCGAATACCTGGGCGAATCCCTGCTGCTGCACACCCGCCTGGGTGAGACCGAGCTGCTGCTGCGCGCCGAGCCCGGCACCCGTGCCGCCCCCGGCGATGTGCTGCACGTGGATTTCTTCCGCGCCGTGCTGTTCGGCGCCGACGGCAAGCGGCTGACCCCTCACACGGCGGCCTTGCAGCATGCGTGAGAGCGCCACCGGCTGGCTGCTGACGCTGCCCGCCGCTCTTGCCTTCATCCTGCTGCTGCTGGTGCCGACGCTCGCGGCGGTGGGCTTCGCCTTCACCGATTTCGAGCTGGGCGCCGGCCCGCCATCCTGGATCGGCCTCGAAAACTTCTACGAGCTGCTGGACGACCAGGGCTTCCTGAAAAGCTTCCGCAACACGCTGCTGTACGTCGGCATCGTCGCCCCGGTGAGCGTGCTGCTGGGGCTGGTGCTGGCGCTGCTGATCGAAAGCCGCGCGCCGCTGCGCGGCTTCTTCCGCGCCGTGTTCTTCCTGCCGGTGGTGTCGCTGACGGTGGCCATGGCTTCGGCGTGGCAATACCTGCTGCACCCCACCATCGGCCCGATCAACGCCATGATCCGCGCCGTGGGGCTCACCGGCCCCAACTGGCTGTCGGACAGCGGCACGGTCATGCTCTCGCTGTCGGCCATCGGCATCTGGGAAGGTGCCGGCTTCAACATGGTGCTGTTCATGGCGGGGCTGACCGCCATCCCGAAGGAGCTGCGCGAGGCCGCCCAGGTGGACGGCGCGCGCAGCGGCTGGGAACGCTTCCGCCTCGTCACCTGGCCCCTGCTGGGGCCGACCACTTTGTTCGTCGTCACCATCAGCCTGATCCGTTCCGTGCGGGTGTTCGACACGGTGGCGGTGCTGACGCGCGGCGGCCCGAACAAGGCCAGCGAGGTGCTGCTCTACACCATGTACACGGAGGGCTTCACCTTCCTCCGCCTCGGCTATTCCGCCGCCATCACCCTGGTGTTCCTGGTGATCGTGCTGGCGCTGATGTGGATCCAGACCAAGGTGCTGGACAAGCGGGTGCATTATGTCTGACGCGGCCATCAGCACCCCAGCCCCGCGCGAGGCGAGTGCCTTCTGGCGCGAGGTCCCGCGCCTTCTCATCCTCTCCGTGCTGGGGCTGGTGTTCCTCGCCCCCTACATCTGGATGCTCTCCGCCTCCGTGAAGCAGACGGACGAGATCTTCCGCGCCTCCATGACGCTGCTGCCGGAAAGCTGGGCCATCATCCAGAACTACGGCCGCGTGCTGCGAGAGGTCGATATCGCCCGCTACCTGCTGAACGGGCTGATCATGTGCGGCGGGATCCTGTTCTTCCAGCTGCTGTTCGCCATCCCGGCGGGCTATGCGCTGGCCAAGCTGCGCTTTCCGGGGCGTGAGTTCGTGTTCGGCTTCGTCATGCTCGGCCTGCTGGTGCCCGCGCATGTGCCCGCCCTGCCGCTCTATATCGGGCTTGCCTCCATCGGCTGGCTGGACACCTTCGCCGCGCTGATCGTGCCTTCCACCATCTCGGTCTTCGCGATCTTCCTGTTCCGCCAGTTCTTCAAGCAGCTGCCCGACGAGATCATCCACGCCGCCCGCCTGGACGGCATGCGAGAGGGCACCATCGTCTGGCGCATCATCCTGCCCAATGCCTGGCCGGCCGCCACCGCCTTCGCGATCTTCTCCGTGGTGGCCCATTGGAACGACCTGTTCTGGCCGCTGATCGTCGTCACGGGCCATGAGCACGCGACGCCTGCGCTCGGCGTGCTGCACTTCCGCACCGAGGAAGCGGGCGACGATTTCGGCGCCCTCATGGCCGCCTCCGTCCTCATGACGGCGCCCCTGCTTCTCGCCTTCCTGTTTGCCCAGAAACGCTTCGTCGAGGGCATCGCAACCACCGGACTCAAAGGCTGATCATGATCGACCGCCGCACCCTGGCCGCCTCCACGGCCGCCCTGTTCGCCCCGCGCGTGCTGCGCGCCCAAGGCGTGACCGAGATCACCGTCCATTACGCCCAGCCGGTGATCTACAAGGAAAGCTACGACGCGATCGCCGCCGAATTCGCGAAGCGTGAGCCCAACATCCGCATCAACTGGGT
Source organism: Rhodovarius crocodyli (assembly GCF_004005855.1). GTDB lineage: Bacteria > Pseudomonadota > Alphaproteobacteria > Acetobacterales > Acetobacteraceae > Rhodovarius > Rhodovarius crocodyli. The sequence goes on along the minus strand of NZ_SACL01000001.1, from coordinate 1,025,161 downwards.
GACGACGCCGAACTACGAGGAAGGCATGCAGCTGGTGCTGCGCCAGCAGGCGACGAACCAGACCATCGACCTGTCCTACCAGGCGTTCAACCGCCTGCGCCTGTTCGCGGAACGCGGCATCGCGCAGGACCTGCTGCCGATGCTGCGCGCAAGCGGCGATTATGCCGCCGAGGGCTATTCACCCAACATGCTGGCGCTGGCGCATTTCGGCGGCATGCAGGCGGGCCTAGCCTACGCCGCCTCCAACCCCATCATGTACTACAACGCGGACCTGGTGCGCCGCGCCGGTGGCAACCCCGATGCCATGCCCACCAGCTGGGACGGCATCATCGAGCTGGCGAAGAAGATCGAGGCGCTGGGCAACGGCATCGAGGGCATGTGGTATTCCTGGCCCGGCGACGACTGGATGTTTTCCGCCCTGCTGTTCGGCTATGGCGGCCGCATGCTGACCGAGGATGAGCGCGATGTCGCCTTCACCGGTCCCGAGGGGCTGAACGCGCTGAAGCTGCTGGACCGCATGGTCAAGGAAGGCGGCATGCCGAACCTGACGCGCGACGCCGCCCAGCAGGCCTTCGCCGCCGGCCGCATGGGCATGACCTTCTGGACCACCGCCGCCGTGCGCGGCACCATCCAGCAGGTCGGCCGCAACTTCGAGCTGCGCACGGGCCCGATGCCCATCATCGACGCCGAGCGCGGCCGCCTGCCCACCGGCGGCGCCGCCGGCATGCTGATCACGAAGGACGCCGCCAAGCGCGAGGCCGCCTGGAAGTTCCTCCGCTTCTCCACCAGCGCCGAGGGCACCGCGCTGATGGCCCGCAACACCGGCTATGTGCCCACCAACCAGCTGGCCATCGACCAGGACCGCTACCTGGGCGAGTTCTACCGCGCCAACCCGCTGTTCCAGGCCGCCACCCGCCAGGCCTCGCTGATGATCCCCTGGTACGCCTTCCCGGGTGCCAATTCCGTGCGCGTGACGCAGACCATGGTGGACCAGCAGGCCCGCATCGTGGAGCAGTCCGCGACGCCGGAGCAGGTGCTGGCCGACATGGGCCGCGAAGTGCGCCGCCTGCTGCCGCGCCCGCGGGGCTGAGCCGATGCAGCGCCGCACCCTTCTCGCCTCCGGCGCGGCGCTCGCCGCGCCTGCCGTGGTCCGCGCCCAAGGCGTGACCGAGATCACCGTCCATTACGCCCAGCCGGTGATCTACAAGGAAAGCTACGACGCGATCGCCGCCGAATTCGCGAAGCGCGAGCCCAACATCCGCATCAACTGGATCACCACGCCCAACTACGTGGAGGGCATGCAGCTGGTGCTGCGCCAGCAGGCGACGAACCAGACCATCGACCTCTCCTACCAGGGCTTCAACCGCCTGCGCCTGTTCGCGGAGCGCGGCATCGCCCAGGACGTGCTGCCCCTGCTGCGCGCCGAGGGCGACTACGCCGCCCAGGGCTATTCCCAGCGCATGCTGAACTTGGCGCATTTCGGCGGTATCCAGGCGGGGCTGGCCTATGCGGCCTCCACCCCCGTGATGTTCTACAACGCCGACCTGGTGCGCCGCGCCGGCGGCAACCCCGATGCCATGCCGACCGACTGGCCCGGCGTGCTCGCGCTCTCGGCCCGCATCAAGGCGCTGGGCAACGGCATCGAGGGCATGTGGTACGCCTGGACGCAGGATGAGTGGATGTTCTCCTCCCTGCTGCTCGGCCATGGCGGGCAGTACCTGACCGAGGACGAGCGCGACGTCGCCTTCAACGGCCCCGAGGGCCTCGCTTCCCTCACGCTGCTGGGTGACATGGTGAAGGTGGGCGGCATGCCCAACCTGACGCGTGACGCCGCCCAGCAGGCGCTGGCCGCCGGGCGCCTGGGCATGTTCTTCTGGACCACGGCCGCCATCCGCGGCACCCAGCAGCAGGTCGGCCGCAACTTCGAACTGCGCACCGCCCCCATGCCCGTGATCGACGCCGCCAAGGGCCGCCTGCCCACCGGCGGCGCCGCCGGCATGCTGATCGCGAAGGACGCGGCGAAGCGCGAGGCGGCGTGGAAGTTCCTGCGCTTCTCCTCCTCCGCCGAGAGCACCGCCATCATGGCGCGCAGCAGCGGCTATGTGCCGGTCAACCAGCTGGCGGTGGACGACCCGCGCTACCTGGCCGACTTCTACCGCGCCAACCCGCTGTTCCAGGCGGCGACCAGCCAGGCCAACATCATGGCGCCCTGGTATGCCTTCCCGGGCAGCAACACGGCGCGCATCACCCAGGTGCTGGTGGACCAGCAGGCGCGCATCGTGGAACAGACCGCGGCGCCGGATGTGGTGCTGGCGGAGATGGCCAGGGAAGTGCGCAGGTTGCTGCCTCGGGCGCGGGGTTAGTCATTGTTCTTTTTTATAAAAAAGAACCAAAAAATTTTTGTCAGCTGGGGGTGAAGGGGTAACCTTCACCTCCGGCGACCGCCCAGTTCGAAAAGTCTTTTTGCTTCTTTTTCTTCAGAAAAAGAAGGCAAAGGAGCCACCCATGACCGTCCGCATCGCCCAGATCAGCGACGCCCACCTCTCCCCCACCCGGCCCTATTTCAACGAGAATTTCGCCCTGGCCCAGCAGTCGGTGCGCGACATGAAGCCCGACCTGCTGCTGGCCACCGGCGACCTGTCGCTGGACGGTGCCGACAGCGATGAGGACCTGGCCCACGGTGTCGCCGCCCATGCCGAGATCGGCGTGGAGTGGCTCAGCATCCCCGGCAACCATGATGTGGGTGACGAGGCGGTCCTCGGCGGCAAGCAGCCCGTGAATGCGGAGCGCATCGCGCGCTGGAACCGCCTCGCCGGCCCCTCCGCCTGGGTGCATGACATCCCCGGCTGGCGCCTGATCGGCCTGGACACGCAGAGCCTGTCGCTCGGTACCCAGTGGGAGACGATCGAGCGCGGCATCCGCGATGCCGGCGCGCGGCGCATCGCCATGATCCAGCACAAGCCGATGGCCGAGCAGCGGCTGGACGACACGGCCATCAACTACTGGCCGGTGCTGCCGGAACTGCGCGCGCATCTGCTGGGCCTGTTCCGCGGCGCGCTGCCCGCGCTGGTCATCAGCGGCCACATCCACCAGTGGCGCGACCGCCAGGTGGACGGCATCCGCCAGGTCTGGGGCCCCTCCACCGGCTTCGTGGTGGGCGACGGCTTCCAGGAGACGATGGGCAACAAGCTGGTCGGCTGGGTCGAGCACGCCTTCCACGCCGACGGCACGCATGACGCCCGCCTGCGCGCGATCGAGGGCCTGCGCCTGCACGACATCAAGACGATGCCGGAAATCTACGGCGCCCAGAAGAAGGTGGCCGAGGCCGCGCAGTAACGGCGTTAAGCCGCCGCTAACCCACCGATGCGACAGGGATGGCGTGAGCAGCCCCCTGTCCATCGGCGGATCTTCCGCCAGCCCCGCCCCGCAGCCCGCCCGCCGGGCCGCCGCGCAGGGGCAGCAATTCGCGGCGCTGGTCGGCCAGCGCGCCGCGGCCGCCCAAGCCGCGCGCACCGATGCCGCCCAGCCCTGGCGCGGCACCAGCAATGCCGGCTTCCGCGCGCTGATCGCCCAGGCCGAAGGCAGCACCCGCGCCGCGAATGGCGGCTATGGCCTGCGCAACGCCACCTCGGGCGCCCTCGGCCGCTATCAGTTCCTGCCCAGCAGCCTGCAGGACATCGGCTGGCGCAACAGCGCCGGCGGCTGGACCTCACTGGCCGAGGCCCAGGGCGTGCGGTCCGAGGATGACTTCCTGGCCAACCCCGCCGCGCAGGAGGCCGCCATGGGCGCCTATCTGCGCCGGGTGGACAATGCGCTGGACCGCAACGGCAGCCTGGCCCGCGCCGGCACCAGCGTGACCGGCACGGATGGCGAGGCCGTCCCGCTGACCGAGGCCGGGCTGATGGCCGCCGCCCATCGCCGGGGCGCGGGCATGGTCGCGCGCTGGCTGCGCAACCGCACCGAAACGCCCGACGCCACGCTGACGGCGCGCGAACGCCTGGCCTTCGCCCAGGTCGAACGCCGCATCCGCGATTTCGCCGCCACCGCCTATGCCAGCGACCGGCGCCCCACGCCCCGCGCGGTGGCGGCCCTGCCCAGCCCGGCCTCGTGAAGCGCCTCGGCCAATCCCGACTGCCGCCCCTGCTGATGGCGGCCATCATGGGGCTCGGCACGCTGGGCTCCGCCGGCGCCGTCCTGGGCCATCTGCGCATGACCCAGCTGGAGGCCGAGGCCCAGGCGCTGGACAAGGAACGCGCCCAGGCCAGCAACCTGCGCCGCCATCTGCTGCAGGCGGAAAACGGCCTCAACGCCTATGTGCTGCTGGGCCAGACGGACGGGCTGCGCCACTTCCAGCTCGCCTTCGCCGAAATCGAATCACCCCCGGGCCAGGCCAGCCTGGAGCGCCTGCGCGCCTTCGCGGGCCCCGGGGCGCCCGATCTGCTCGTCGCCACCCTGCGCGATGCGGCAGAGGCGCTGCGCCGGCCCGGCGGCGCCCCGGCCTGGCCCCTGCGTGACGAGGCGGCGACCGTCCCCGCCCGCGCCCAGCACGCCATCGAGGACTATGTGGAGGACCGGCGCCACCGCCAGCAGGCCGAGATGGCCCGGCTGCGCCCCCTGCAGGATGGGGTGCTGGCGCTGGTGCTCGGCTCCTCGGTGCTGGCCGGGCTCGGCATCGCCATCGCCTGGGTGCTGGTGCTGCGCGCCGTGGCCCGCGCCCGCCGGCAGGAGGACGCGCTGGCCGCGCGGTCCGAGGAACTCTCGGCCCTGCTGCGGATGAACCAGGCGCTGCAGGCCGCGCAGACCCGCGCCGACGTCCAGCGGGTGGTGGCCGACACCGCCGCCCAGCTGATGGCCGGCGTGCCCGGCAGCCTGTACCTCAAGCCCGGTGAGACGCCCGACTGGCTGGAGCGCGCCGTCTCCTGGGAAGGCTCGCCCGAAGGGCCCGTGCTGCTGGATGCGCTGCATTGCTGGGGGGCGGCCAACGGCTCCGGCATCGGCTGCGAGGGTGTGGGCTGCCATGGCGACACGCTGTGCGTGCCGGTGGCCGCCGGCGGAGAGCTGTTCGGCATGCTGCGCTTCGCCCTGCCCGCCGCCCAGCCGCCGGGCCCCGCCACCCAGCTGCAACGCCGCACCGCGGAGGCCCTGGCCGACGGCGCGGCCCTGGCGCTGGCCAACATCACCCTGCGCGAGAAACTGCACGCCGAGGCCCTGCGCGACAGCCTGACAGGCCTCTACAACCGCCGCTTCCTGCAGGAGGTGACGCCCACCCTGCTGCGGCAGCTGGAACGGCGCGGCGCGGATCTGTGCGTGGCGCTGCTGGACATCGACCACTTCAAGCAGGTGAACGACCGGCTGGGCCATGCCGTGGGCGATGCCGTGCTGCGCCGCGCGGCGGGCGTGCTGACGGCGGGGCTGCGCCGGGGGGACATCTGCTGCCGCCATGGCGGCGAGGAGTTCCTGCTGCTGCTGCCCGACTGCGACATCGGCGGCGCGTATGAGCGCCTGGACGAGCTGCGCCGCCGCCTGTCCGTCCAGCACGAGGGGCTGCCCGTCATCACCGCCAGCTTCGGCGTGGCGGAGCTGCCGCGCGGATCGCACGGCCTGGAACAGACCATCCGCGACGCGGATGAGGCGCTGTACGCGGCCAAGCAGGGCGGGCGGAACCGCGTGGTCAGCGCCGCCCTGTTGAACCGGCTGCGGGCAGGGGGCGTGGCCCCCTGATGCCTTACAGCGACTGGTAGGCCGCCAGGCTCGCCATATCCAGCAGCTGGCTGACACCCAGCTGCATGGGCACGATCTGCGCCGGCTTCTCCAGCCCCATCAGGATGGGCCCGATGGTGGTGGCGCTGGTCAGGTGCGGCACCGCCTTGGTCAGGATATGGGCGGCGTGCAGGCCCGGCATCACCAGCACATTGGCGGGGCCCGTCAGGCGGCAGAACGGGTACAGCGCCCCGCGCAGCGCGGGGTTCAGCGCCACGTCGGCCGCCATCTCGCCGTCATACTCGAAGTCCGGCTGCTCCTGGTCCAGCAGCTTCACGGCATCGCGCACGCTGCCGGGAATGCTGCCCTTCGGGTCACCGAAGGTGGAGAAGGACAGGAAGGCCACGCGCGGCGTCAGCCCCATGCGGCGCGCGGCGCTGGCGGCATCGCGCGCGATCTGCGCCAGGGTCGCGGCATCCGGGCGCTCGTGAATGGCGGTGTCGGCCACCAGCACCGTGCCGGAACGCCGCGCCACCATCATGGTCAGCCCGAACAGCACCTTGCCCGGCGCGGGCTCGATGGCCATGCGCACGCCTTCCAGCGCGACCGAGAAGCTGCGCGTCTCACCCGTCACCAGCGCGTCCACATCGCCGGTGCCGACCATGCAGGCGGCGAACACGTTGCGGTCCTGGTTCACCAGGCGCTGGATGTCGCGGAACAGGAAGCCCTCGCGCTGGCGCTTGGCATACAGCCATTCGGCATAGCGCGTGGTGTTGCCGGAAAGCCGGGCGTTGATGATCTCCACCCCCGGCGGCAGGCCGATGCCGAGTGCGGAGACCACCGCCGCGATCCGGTCCTCGCGCCCCACCAGCACGGCGGTGCCCAGGCCCGCATTGGCATAGGCGATGGCGGCGCGGATGATCCGCTCCTCCTCGCCCTCGGCGAAGACCACGCGGCGCGGGTTGGCGCGCACGGCCTCATGGATGGTCTCCAGCGCATTGGCGGCCGCATCCAGGCGCAGCGTCAGCTCGCGGGAATAGCGCGCGAGGTCCGCGATGGGCTTCTGCGCCACGCCGCTTTCCATCGCGGCCTTCGCGACAGCAACGGGCACGCGGGAAATCAGGCGCGGGTCGAAGGCGTTGGGGATGATGTATTCCGGGCCGAAGGCCAGGCGCCGCCCGGTGCCGGAACGCGCCACTTCCTCGGGCACTTCCTCGCGCGCCAACTGCGCGAGCGATTCAGCGGCGGCCACCTTCATCGCATCGTTGATGGTGCGCGCGCGCACATCCAGCGCGCCGCGGAAGATGAACGGAAAGCCCAGGACGTTGTTCACCTGGTTCGGATAGTCGCTGCGGCCGGTGGCCACGATCGCATCCGGGCGGATGGCGCGGGCTTCCTCCGGGGTGATCTCCGGGTCCGGGTTGGCCATCGCGAAGATGATCGGGTTCGGCGCCATGCGCTGCATCATGGCCGGTGTCAGCGCGCCCTTCACCGACAGGCCGAAGAACACATCGGCCCCCTCCAGCGCGTCGCTCAGCGTGCGCGCGGCGGTGGAGACGGCATGGCCCGACTTCCACTGGTTCATGCCCTCCGTCCGGCCGCGATAGACGACGCCCTTGGTGTCGCACAGGGTCACGTGCTCGGGCTTCATGCCCATGGCCTTCACGAGTTCCGCGCAGGCGATGGCGGCGGCACCCGCGCCGTTGATGACCAGGCGCGTTTCGGACAGCTTGCGCCCTGTCAGGTGGCAGGCGTTGATCAGGCCGGCGGCGGCGACGATGGCGGTGCCGTGCTGGTCGTCATGGAACACCGGGATGTCCATGATCTCCCGCAGGCGCTGCTCGATCACGAAGCACTCGGGGGCCTTGATGTCCTCCAGGTTGATGCCGCCGAAGGTGGGGCCCAGGTACTTCACCGCGTTGATGAACTCGTCCGCGTCCTCGGTGGACACGCACAGGTCGATGCCGTCCACATCAGCGAAGCGCTTGAACAGCGCGACCTTGCCTTCCATCACGGGCTTCGACGCCAGCGCGCCCAGATTGCCCAGCCCCAGCACGGCCGTGCCGTTGGAGATGACGGCGACGAAATTCCCCTTGGACGTGTAGTCGTAGGCGAGCGCCGGGTTTTCCGCGATGCGCAGGCAGGGCTCCGCCACGCCGGGGGAATAGGCCAGCGACAGGTCGCGCGCCGTGATCAGCGGCTTGGTCAGGCGGATCTCGAGCTTGCCCGGCCGGCCTTCTGCATGCATGGCGAGCGCTTCCTCGGCGGTCACGCGCGCGGTGCGGGTATCAGGCACGGGGTTGTTGCGGGTGTCGTCCATGGAATGAGTGCCTTGCATGCAAGTTGCGCCAGAGGCGCGAGGGTCATTCCCTTTGTTGCACAGCAAGGGCCAGCGGCGAAAGCTCGTGGCGGGAAGTGGGTTCGCGGGTGCGAGATAGAAAAACAGGATATTCTTTTCTATAAGAAAGAACCCATAAACTTCTTATTATTAAACAGATAAAAGTCTTTTTGCTTCTTTTTCTACAGAAAAAGAAGATACCCTAAACTAACCCATCAAACAACCGCACCCCAAACCCGGTCGGCACACCTTTCGCAGCCAGGGCCGTATCTTCCTCCGCCGTCTCAACCCCCGCGATATCCAGATGCGCCCAGGGCGTGCTGCCCACGAATTCCCGCAGGAATGCCGCCGCGTGGCAGGCATCGGCCAGCAGCTTGCCGGCCGGCGCGCATTGCTTCAGGTCCGCGATGTCGCTGTCGATGTCCCGACGATGTGCCTCACCGATCGGCATGGGCCACAGCGGCTCGCGCACGGCCATGGCGCCGGCCATCAGGCGGTCGCGCAGCGCCTCGTCATTGCCGAACAGCCCGGCGCGGTGATGGCCCAGCGCCGTCACGATGCTGCCGGTCAGGGTCGCGATGTCGATCACGGCGCGCGGGGCGTGATGGGTGATGGCGTGATGCAGCGCATCGGCCAGCACCAGCCGGCCCTCGGCGTCGGTGTCGATGATCTCGACCGTGCGGCCGCTGGCGGTCTTCAGCACATCGCCGGGGCGATAGGCATCGGCGCCGATCGCGTTCTCGGCCACGCCCAGCACGGCTACCGCCGCGCCCTCGGCATCGCGCAGCGCGAGCGACAGCATGGCCCCGGCACAGGCGGCGGCACCGGCCATGTCGGCACGCATCGCCTCCATGCCGGCGGCGGGCTTGATGGAGATGCCGCCATTGTCGAAGCACAGCCCCTTGCCGACGAAGGCCAGCGGGGCGCCCGCGCGCTTCCACTCCAGCGTGACCAGATAGGGGCCGGTGGGGGCCGCGCGCCCCACGGCGGAAATGGCGCCATAGCCCCGGCGCTCCAGCTCCTCCGGCCCCAGCACGGACACGGCAAGGCCATGCTCCGACAGGCTGCGCAGCCTGTCCACGAAGGTGGCGGGGGTCAGTCGGTTGGCGGGCTCCGCCACCAGCCAGCGCGCGAACAGATTGCCGGCCACCGCGGCCGCCAGGCGCGGCCAGTGGCGGTTCGCCGCATCCGGGTCCCGGCACAACACCAGCAGCTGCGGCTTGCGCGGCGGGGGTGCCGCCTTGGGCATGCGCCAGGCGCGCAGGGCCACCCCGGCCGCGATGCTGGCCGCCGCCATGTCGGGCCATTCGCGCGCGTCGATCTCCAACCCGCGTGAGGGCTCGGCCAGCTTCGCCCAGGCGCGCGCGCCCATCTCCTCGTCCCCTTGGGCGGGGTCGAGGGCGATGGTCTGCCCCAGCCCGTCGAAGCCATCCTGCATTCCCACCCCGGCGCGGGCGGAGAAATGCTCCGTCTCGGTGGCGAAGCGCACCGAGACGGGCAGGAAGGCGTCAGCCTTCGTAATGGTCGGCCACCAGGCGGTCGAGCAACCGCACGCCATAGGCCGTGGCGCCCTTGGGCGTCGTCGCCGTATCCTTGCCCGCCCACGCGGTGCCGGCGATGTCCAGATGCGCCCAGGGGCGGCCCTGCACGAAGCGCTGGATGAACTGCGCGGCGGTGATGGACCCGCCCGGCCGCCCGCCGACATTCTTCATGTCCGCGATGTCGGACTTCAGCTGCTTGTCATAGGCATCGCCCAGCGGCATGCGCCAGCAGGCCTCGCCCGTGGTCTTGCCCGCTTCCAGCAGCTGCGCGGCCAGCTCGTCATCGTTGCTGAAAAGGCCCGCATGCTCATGGCCCAGCGCGATGATGATGGCACCCGTCAGCGTCGCGAGGTCCACCATCCACTTCGGATCGAACTGCGTGATCGCGTAGTGGATGACGTCCGCCAGAACCAGGCGGCCCTCGGCGTCGGTGTTGATCACCTCGATGGTCTGGCCGGACGCGCTGGTCACCACGTCACCGGGGCGCTGCGCGGTGCCGCTCGGCATGTTCTCGACCAGGCCGACCAGGCCCACCACGTCGGCCTTGGCCTTGCGGCCGGCCAGGGCCGCCATCAGCCCGATCACGGTGCCGGCGCCGCCCATGTCCCACTTCATGTCCTCCATGCCGCCGGCGGGCTTGATGGAGATGCCGCCGGTGTCGAAGGTCACGCCCTTGCCGATGAAGCAGATGGGCTTGTCGCCCTTCTTGGGGGTCACGCCCTTCCAGCGCATGGCCACCAGCCGGGCCTCGACCGCGCTGCCCTGGGCCACGCCCAGCAGCGCGCCCATGCCCAGCTTCTTCATCTCCTTCGGGCCCAGGATCTGGACGGTGACGCCCAGCTTTTCCAGCACCTTGCAGCGTTCGGCCATCTCGACCGGGTTCAGCACGTTGGGCGGCTCGGACACCAGGTCGCGGGTCAGGAACACGCCCTCGGCCACGGCGCGGAAGGGGGCGAAGGCGTTCTTCGCCGCCGTGGCGTTGGCCACCGCGACCGACAGCTTGGCCAGCTTCGGCTTGTCCTCGGGCTTCTCGGTGGTGCGGTACTTGTCGAAGCGATAGCTGCGCAGCAGCGCGCCCATGGCGGCGCGCACGGCCACCGGGGCCTCCAGCGCGTCGGTCGCCAGCAGCGCGGCGGCTTCACCGCTGATGGCGGGCCAGGCATTGCCGCCGGCGGCCTCGGCCTGTTCCGGCGTCAGCTTGTCGAGCGCGCCGAGCCCGATGGCCAGCAGCTTGGTCACGCCCGGCACGGGCGCCCAGATGGTGGCGGACTGGCCCTTGCGGCCCTTGAAGCCCGCCGCATCCAGCGCGCGGGCCACATTGCCGCCCGAGGCCTCGTCCAGCGCCTTCAGCAGGCCGGCGGGCTCCGCGCCCTCGGGCAGCAGCGCCACGATCGCGCCCGCCTTGGGCAAGGCAGGCTTCACGAAGGAGATGTCGAGCATCGGTTGATCCATGCTGTTGCCGTTACAGACTGAGAATAGGCCGGTTTGCGGCGCTGCCTACCCTTGCGCGCCCGCACGGCTTGGCGCAACGAAGGAGGCATGGAAAACGCCCACGCCCTGCTGGAACTGGCCGGCACCCTGGCCCGACAGGCCGGACACGCCATCATGGGCGTGCGCGCGCAGGGTTTTTCCGTGACCCACAAGCCCGATGCCAGCCCCGTGACCGTGGCCGACACGATCGCGGAGGCCCTGATCACCGAGGGGCTGCTGCCCACCGGCATCCCCATCGTGGCCGAGGAAGCGGCGGCCGACGGCATCTGCCCGGAACCCGCGCCGCTGTTCTGGCTGGTGGACCCGCTGGACGGCACCAAGGAATTCGCCAAGGGCCGGGACGAGTTCTGCGTCTGCATCGGGCTGGTGCGGGGCGACACCCCGCTGCTGGGCGTCCTCTACCTGCCCGTGACCGGGGAACTGTTCGGCGGGCTGGTGCCCGAGCGCGCGGCCTGGAAGGAAACCAGCACCGGCCGCCACCCCATCAGCACCCGCCCCGCCCCGCCCGAGGGCCTGCACGTGCTGGACAGCCGCAGCCACGCGAAGCCCGAGGCGCTGGCGAAAATGCTGGGCGGCACCAAGGTGGCGGAAACCCGCCCCATGGGCTCCGCCATGAAATTCGCCCGCGTGGCAGAGGGCGCCTATGACCTGGCCCCCCGCCCCGGCCCGACCATGGAATGGGACACGGCGGCCGGCCAGGCGGTGCTGGAGGCCGCCGGCGGCCGCGTCACCACGCTGGACGGCGCGCCCATGCGCTACGGCAAGCCCGGCTATCTGAATGCGGGCTTCATCGGCTGGGGCCGATGACCGCGCTGCTGACCGATGTGGCGGAGGCCGCCCGCCTGCTGCGCGACGGCCAGCTCGTCGCCTTCCCCAGCGAGACGGTCTACGGGCTGGGCGGGGACGCCACCAACGACCACGCGGTGGCCGGCATTTTCGACGCCAAGGGCCGCCCGCATTTCAACCCGCTGATCTGCCATTACCCGGATGCCGAGGCCGCCTTCGCCCATGTGGTGGCCGATGAGCGCGCCCGGAAACTGGCCGCCGCCTTCTGGCCCGGCCCGCTGACCATGGTGCTGCGCCGCCGCCCCGAATGCCCGGTGGCGCTGCTGGCCGGCGCGGGGCTGGATACGCTGGCCGTGCGCGTGCCCGCCCATCCGCTGACGCAGGCGCTGCTGCGCGAAACCGGGCGCCCGGTGGCGGGCCCCTCGGCCAACCGCTCCGGCCGGGTCAGCCCCACCGCCGTCGCGCATGTGCTGGAGGAACTCTCCGGCCGCATCGCCGCCGTGCTGGATGGCGGCGACTGCACGGTGGGGGTGGAAAGCAGCGTGCTGGACCTGTCCTCGGGCGGGGCCGCGCTGCTGCGCCCCGGCGGCATCACGCGTGAGCAGATAGAGGCCGTGATCGGCCCGATCGGCACCGCCCTGCCCATCGCCGCCGCACCCGAGCCGACCCTGCGCAGCCCGGGCATGATGCTGTCGCACTACGCGCCCGGCCTGCCGGTGCGCCTGAATGCCGCGCAGGTCGGCCCCGATGAGGCGCTGCTGGCTTTCGGCCCCCCGCTTCCCGGCGCGGCACTTGTATGGAACCTTTCCCCCGCGGGCGACCTGCGTGAGGCCGCGGCACGGCTGTTCGCCGGGCTGCGCCGGCTGGACGAGGAAGGCACCCGCCTGGGCTGCAAGGGCATCGCGGTGCAGCCCATCCCCGAGACCGGGCTCGGGGTCGCGATCAATGACCGGCTGGGGCGTGCGGCCGCGCCCCGGGAATAGCGTCCTGCCCCCGCCATCGGCGCGGATCGGCAGGGCGCGCAGATAGTTGGGGTGGGGGCGCCATGACGGAACGACATGTGCCGACGACAGGGGAGCTGTTCCTGGCTTTCCTGCAGATCGGCGGACTGGCCTTCGGGGGCGCTGTCGCCTTCGCGCGGTCGGTGCTGGTGGACCAGCGCAAATGGCTGACCGAGCGTGAATACGCCGAGCTGCTGGGCCTGGGCCAGGTGCTGCCCGGCCCGAATGTGGGCAATTTCGCCGTGATCTACGGCCGGCAATGCCGGGGGCTGATGGGCTCCGTCGCAGCCATGGGCGGCTTCATCCTGCTGCCGCTGTTCATCGTGCTGGGCCTGGTCGCGCTCTGGATGGAATACGGCCAGAACCCCTGGCTGGACGCCTTCATGAAGGGGGTGGCCGCCGCCGCCGCCGGGCTCGCGGTGGGTTCCGCGCTGAAGTCGCTCTCGAAGCTGACCCTGCCGGTCGAGCAGCTGGTGGCCGTGGGCGTCATCTGCCTGCTGGCCGCCTGGGCGCGGGTGCCGCTGGGCTGGATCATCCTGTTCTGCACGCCGGTCACGCTGGCGCTGTCGCTCTATCGCGGCTGGAAGAAGAGGAAGGCGGCATGAGCCCGACACCGCTCGATATCCTGCTGCAATTCGCGCTGCTCTCGATCCTGGCGGTCGGCGGTGCCAATGCCCTGTCGCCCGAGATGCACCGCCTGCTGGTGGACAGCCTGCATTGGATGGACGACCAGACCTTCAGCCAGCTGTATGCGCTGGCCCAGGCCGCGCCTGGCCCGAACATCCTGTCGGCCAGCGTGCTGGGCATGCATCTGGGCGGCTTCATGGGCATGCTGGCGGCCACCGTGGGCATCCTGGGCCCGGCCGCCTGCATCGCCTTCGCGGTGGGCGGTGCCATCGACCGGCTGAAGAACGCCTGGTGGATCAAGCCGGCCCAGGCCGGGCTGGTGCCGGTGGCGCTGGGGCTGATGCTGGCCAGCGGCTACATCCTGGGCGACGCCGCCTTCACCTTCTGGGCCGCGCCGCTGATCACGGTGGCGATGGCGGTGTTCGTGTGGCGCAGCAACCGGAACCCGCTGTGGATGTTGCTGGCGGGCGGGATCGTGGGAATGATCTTCGCCAGGTAAATGTTCTTTTTTGGAAAAAAGAACCAAAAAAATTCTGTGAGTCTGGCGCGCGCCTGGGGCCAGGGCGCGCCAAACCCGAAAAGTCTATTTGCTTCTTTTTCTTCAGAAAAAGAAGATTAATACTCAATCATACACCAGCGCCATCGTCTCCGCGACCAGGCAAGGCCGGTCCGCGCCTTCCAGCTCCATCTCATTGGTCATCGTCACCCGCACGCCGCCCTTGATGGGTTCCACCCCCGCGATGGTCAGGTGCAGCCGCACCCGGCTGCCGGCCGGCACCGGCGAGGTGAAGCGCACCTTGTTGCTGCCGTAGTTGATGGAGCGGCTGCGGTTCACGACGCGATAGATGCTGGGCGTCAGGCGCGGCAGCAGGGAGACGGTCAGGTAGCCATGCGCGATGGTCTTGCCGCCCGGCATTTCCTTCGCCGCGCGCTCCACGTCGATGTGGATCCACTGGTGGTCGCCCGTCGCCTCGGCGAACAGGTCGATGGTCTTCTGGTCCACGGTGAACCATTCGCTGGTGCCCAGCTTCTTGCCCACCCATTCGGCGATGGCGCTGGGGTTCTGGATCTCGATCATGGGTTTCCTCCTTGGCGGCGCGGTGAGCAACCGATTGCGCAAGGCTGCATGGGGCACGGCCCTTCGTCCAGTGGGGCGATTTTATCCTGGGGCCGAAAGGTTTCGTTTACCCGGCGCGACTCACACTCTGCCTGCCCGGCAGGATGTCCCGGGCGGCCATTCGTCAACCTGTCCGGTTGGCACGCGGCCCCGCATCACGCGGGGCTCGTCGCCCGTCGGGCCTGCCCTGGGAAAAGCCCATGCCGTTGAACTCGATCAACACCAATATGGGCGCCATGGTGGCGCTTCAATCGCTGAACCGGACCAACGATGAGTTGTCGTCCGTCCAGAAGCGCATCTCCACCGGCTATCGCGTCGCCGACGCGAAGGATGACGGCGCCGCCTTCGCGGTGGCGGAGCGCATCCGCGGCGACATGGCCGCCACAACCTCCGCCAACCAGCAGCTGGGCGGCGTGAAGGGCCTGCTGGAGGTCAGCAACTCCGCGCTGGAGAACGTGTCCACCTCGCTGAACAAGCTGAAGGAGATCACGATCAAGCTGGCCGACGGCGCGATCACCTCCGAACAGCGCACCCAATATCAGGCGCAGGTGAAGGAGCTGACGAACAACATCAAGTCCTTCATCACCGATGCCAGCTACAACGGGCTGAACGTGCTGAATGACCCGGCGGCGCTGGGCGTGAAGGTCGTGAGCAACGGCCAGGGCGGCTACTACACCTTCAGCGGCTACAGCGCCGTGACCAACGTGTACAACGGCGTCTCGGACGCCAACACCTACACCACGGGTGGGGCGGCGGCGGCGCTGACCACCAGCGGCGCGCTGAGCACGGCCATCACCAACACGCTGACGCAGCTGAACAGCTTCGGCAGCTACTCGAACTACATCGAGAACCAGATCAGCTACAACAAGGACATCCTGGACGCGCAGGAAAGCGGCCTTGGGTCACTGATCGACGCCGATCTGGCCAAGGAATCCGCGCGCCTGCAGGCGCTGCAGATCCGTCAGCAGCTGGGCAGCCAGGCGCTGGGCATCGCCAACCAGTCGCCGCAGCTGCTGCTCAGCCTGTTCAAGTAAGCCTTACTGAAGGACCGGCGGCGGCGGCAGCGGCTGGAAGCCGGTCGGTGCCGCCGGCACGCTCGCGGCGCCCCGGTTGGGCGAGGCCACGGGCTGCAGCGCGCTGCGCGCGCCCGGCAGGGGCTGGAAGCCGCTGGGGGCGGCGGCCGGCGCGGCGGCGCCCGGTGGCGGGCTGGTCAGCGGCGCGAAGCCACCAGACGGAACAGAGGCACCACCGGCGGCCGGCATCGGCGGCAGGGGGGCGGCGCTGGGCGCCGGCGCGAAGCGCGGCGCCTGATAGGCGGGCGCGGCCGGCGCGCTGGCCAGCGGGCTGCTCAAAGGCTGGAAGCCAGCCGGAACCGCGGGGGCCGCGGCCACGGGCGCACCCCCACCCAGGATCGAGGAGGCCGGCGGCAGGTTCAGCCCACCCGCGGCAGGGGCGGCGGCCGGCGCCGCGAAGGGGTTGCCCGGCACATTGGCCGTGCGCGCGGGCACGCTGCCCACCGTGCCCAGGTCCAGCGGGCCCGGGGGCGGCGGCGCCTGGCGGAAGGCCTGGCCCGACAGGACGGGCGCATTGCTGTAGCCACCCGGCAGCGGGTTGCTGACCGGCACGCTGCCCAGCGCGGATTGGCGCGTCGCATAGCCTGCGGGCGCCTGGCGCCCGGCATAGCCCGCCGGCACCCGGCCCAGCACACCGCCGGAGGGATTGTTCGCGAAGCCCGCGCCCGTGCAGCGGAAGGCCACCTGGTAGTTGGACGGGTTGATGCGGGTGCCCAGCAGCTCGGTCTGCTTGCTCTGCGCGGCGCAGAAGCTGGTGGCCTCGGTCAGGCCGCGTTCCACGGCGGTGGACAGGTCACGGCCGCGCGTCTCCACGGCGAAAGTGTCCGGCCCGATGGCCACGATGCCCGTCGTCTGCGGATTGCCGCAGGCTGTCAGCAGGCCCAGGCCCGCCAGCACGCCCATCTTGGTCACCATCGCGCGCGCCATTCCAGTCAGCCTCCAGCCTACCCGCAACGATCTATTAGCCTCACGGGCGCGTCATGCCAAACGCCGCTGGCAAGAAACCGCGATATCGGGCATGGAACTGCACAGATTCATACCGAGGAAACATCCGAATGAGCACCCGTCGCGCCTTTCTGGCCGCGCCGGCAGCCGCATTGGCCGCCCCGGCATATGCCCAAGCCCCCGCCTGGCCCGGCCGCGCCGTGACCATGATCGTGCCCTATGCCGCCGGCGGGTCGAACGACGTGGTGGCGCGCATGCTGACCCCCACGCTGGAAGCCAAGTTCCGCCAGCCCTTCGTGGTGGAGAACCGGGCGGGCGGCGGCGGCTCCGTCGGCATGACCATGGTGGCCCGCGCCCGGCCGGACGGGCTGACCATGCTCATCTCCTCCGCCTCCAACCACCTGTTCCACCCGCTCGCCTCGCATGAGCAGCCCTATGACGCGCGGGAGGCCTTCGACGGCATCTCGATGCTGACGGACGTGCCCAATGTGGTGGCCGTCCATCCCTCCGTCCCCGCCAACAACATCCAGGAGCTGATCGCCTGGATCCGCACGCAGGACCGCGGCGTGTCCTATGGCTCCTCGGGCGTCGGCACCTCCAACCACCTGGCGGGTGAGCTGTTCCGCATGCGCACGGGGCTGGAGATGACGCATGTGCCCTATCGCGGCGGCGGGCCGGCCATCACGGACCTGATCGCGGGCAATGTGCTGCTGTGCTTCATGAATCTGCCCACCGTGGCGCCGCCCGCGGCATCCGGCCGGGTGCGCATCCTCGCGGTCTGCACGCAGAACCGCGTGGCCCTGCGGCCGGACCTGCCGACGGTGACGGAACAGGGGGTGGAGAACTATGCCGTGCGCAGCTGGACCGGCGCCTTCGTGCCGCGCGGCACGCCCCGCCCGGTGCTGACCGCCGTGTCCGATGCCATCAAGGAAGCGCTGGAAAGCGATGCCGTGAAGCGCCGCCTGGTCGATATCGCCAGCGAGGCGATCTGGACCGACCCCGCCGGCACCGACACCTTCGTGCGGCAGGAATATGAGCGTTGGACCCCCGTGGTCAGGGCCGCGAATATCAGGCTGGACTAGAAACGCCGGGGGCATGGCCCCCGACGCGGGATCGGGGCGCTGCCCCGATCAGGTGTTCATGGCATCGAAGAAGTCCTGGTTGGTCTTGCTGTACTTCAGCTTGTCGACCAGGAATTCCATCGCGTCCTGCGTGCCCATCGGGTTCAGGATACGGCGCAGCACCCACATCTTGGACAGCGTGCCGCGATCCACCAGCAGCTCCTCCTTGCGGGTGCCGGACTTGGTGATGTCGATCGCGGGGAACACGCGCTTGTCCGACAGCTTGCGGTCGAGGACCAGCTCGCTGTTACCCGTGCCCTTGAACTCTTCGAAGATCACCTCGTCCATGCGGCTGCCGGTGTCGATCAGGGCGGTCGCGATGATGGTCAGGCTGCCGCCTTCCTCGATGTTGCGGGCCGCGCCGAAGAAGCGCTTGGGGCGCTGCAGGGCGTTGGCGTCCACACCACCGGTCAGCACCTTGCCCGAGGACGGCACGACGGAGTTGTAGGCACGGCCCAGGCGCGTGATGCTGTCCAGCAGGATCACCACGTCGCGCTTGTGCTCGACCAGGCGCTTGGCCTTCTCCAGCACCATTTCCGTCACCTGGACGTGGCGGGTCGCGGGCTCGTCGAAGGTGCTGGCCACCACCTCACCGCGCACGGTGCGGGCCATGTCGGTCACTTCCTCCGGGCGCTCGTCAATGAGCAGCACCATGAGGAACACGTCCGGGTTGTTGGCCGTGATGGACTTGGCGATGTTCTGCAGCATCACCGTCTTACCGGTGCGCGGCGGCGCCACGATCAGGGCGCGCTGGCCCATGCCGATCGGCGCCACCAGGTCGATCACGCGGTGGGTGTAGTCCTTGGTCGGGCCCTTGCCCACGCTCTCCAGCTCCGGGTTCTCCATCTGGAGGCGGCGGGTGGGATACAGCGGCGTGAGGTTGTCGAAGTTGATGCGGCTGCGCAGCGCTTCGGGGGGCTCGAAGTTGACGTGGTTGACCTTGAGCATGGCGAAGTAGCGCTCGCCATCCTTCGGCGCCCGGATCTGGCCTTCGACCGTATCGCCCGTGCGCAGGCCGAAGCGGCGCACCTGGGCGGGGGAGACGTAGATGTCATCGGGGCCGGGCAGGAAGTTCGCCTGCGGGCTGCGGAGATAGCCGAAGCCGTCCGACAGGATTTCCAGCGTGCCTTCGCCGTAGATGGCCTGGTCGTTGTCGGCCAGCACCTTGAGGATGGCGAAGAGAATGTCCTGCTTGCGCAGGGTGGAGGCGTTCTCGACACCCACTTCCTCGGCGAAGGCGAGAAGGTCGGGCGGGCTCTTGGCCTTGAGTTCGGAGAGATGCATCGCTGATGGATGTTCCGGAGCATGGGCCGCGCGCAACCTGGGGCGGGGTCCGGCCTGGTTCCCGTAGTGGAAACCGTACCGGCATGCGGCCGCTGCGCTGGCGTTGGGAAGGGCGAGGCCCGAAGGGCGTCGCTGCGCTATGGATTAGGGACGCGGGGGCCCCGCGTCAATGAGTGGTTGTGGTGCGGGGCGTGGTTTTCGCGAAGGAAACCGCCAGGATGGCGAAGGCGATGCCGGCGGTGAGCCAGCTGGAGACATCCCCCACCAGATGCTGCGCCACCACGCTGAACCCGTTATAGGCGGCGTGAATGAGGATGACGGCCCCCATCGGCCAACGCCCGGGCCAGGAGACGCGCCCGAGGCCCCAATGGAAGGCGAGGGAGGCAAGCCCGCCCAGCAGTGCCTGGCTTTCCATCAGCAGGGGTGAGTCGAGCTTGCCCAGCCCCTCATACACACCGAAAACCAGCCCGGTGGCGCCCCAGCGGGCGCGCAGGATATCAGCGAACAGCCGCTTGGCGGCTTCCTCGATGATCGGGCCCAGGATGACCGCCATCATGATGACGGCGAGCACCGGCCCCACCGCGCCGCGCGAGAGTTCCGTGAGCGCCAGGGTCTCGATGAACAGGGAGAGCCCGATGGCGAGCAGGCCGGCGATGAGGGCGCGGATCAACTGCCGGCGTGGCCCGGATTGTCGCTGTGGGAAGAAGGGGATGGCCCGCCCTGGGGCGGTGCCGCCGCGCGCAGGCTGAAGCGCACGGGCAGTATCAGGTTGCGCGCGTTCTGGTGAAGATCGGCCGGCGGCACGGGCAGGGGCGAGGACCGCCGCACCAGCTCCACGGCCTCCTCGTCCAGGCGCTGAAAGCCGGATGAGCGTGACAGGTGCAGGTTGCTCACCTGGCCATCGGCCGCCACCCGGAACGCCACCATCACAACGCCTTCCTCCCGGGCGCGGCGGGACTCCTCCGGATACTGGCGGTTCCGCTGGAACAGCGCCTCGATATGGCGCAGCCAGTCAGGCAGTTGCGGTCCGGGTTGGACCTGCGCGGTGCCCCGGCTCTGCGCCGCGCCGGACGTCGGCTGCGCGGGTGCATCGGGGATGGCGACGGCCATCACCGACAGGAACGCCGCAGCCCGCAGGATCAGTCGCAGCACGTCCGAAAGCCTTTCGAGGTAGGTAGTCGCAGCGGGTCGAAGTCTCGCACGGCCGACATGGCGTTGCGTAGGTCAAAAGATCGGGGGCGTACCGATCCTCAGAACGGCCGCACGATCACCATGATGACGATCACGATCATCAACAGCGTCGGCACCTCGTTCATGAAGCGCCAGTAGCGGCCATTCTTGACCCGCTCCCCCTTCGCAAACCGCCTCTGCGACCTTGCCAGCACGGTATGAAACACCGTCATCCCCACCACGCTCGCGAACTTCACGTGCCACCACCCCGCACCCCAATCCACCACCCCCGGCGTCAGCACCAGCATCAGCCCGAAGGTCCAGGTCGCGTGCATCGCCGGCCCCATGATGGCGCGGGCCAGCCGCCGCTCCATCACCACGAAGCGCGCTTCCTCGGCCGACCCCGCCGCGGTCTCGTGGTGGTACACGAACAGCCGCGGCAGATAGAACAGCGCCGCCATCCAGGCGATCACGCTGATCACGTGCAGCGCCTTGGTCCAGGGGTAGAAGTGGCTGAGGAAATCGAGGGTCATGCCCTCATCTATTCGTCAGCCCGAGTTCCGCCAACAGCCCCCGGTTCACTTCCGCCTCCGCCAGGAAGCGCGCGCGGAACGCCGCCCCGGGCAGGAAGGCCACGCCCGCGTTCAGCCGCTCCGCCGCACTCCGAAAACCTTCGCTCGCCACCGCGCGCTCGCACGCGCGCTCGATGGTGGCTGCCACATCGTCCGGCAGGCCCGCAGGGGCCACCAGCCCGCCATAGGTGCTGCCCACCATTGCAATCCCGGCCTCGGCGGCCGTCGGCACGTTGGGCATGCCCGGCAGGCGCCGCTCACCCAGCACCGCGATCGCCGTCAGCCCCGTGCTGGTCGACACCGCCGCACTCTCCACGAACATCATGATCTGCCCGCCGAGTGCTGCCGTCGCGATCGGCCCCGCGCCCGTGAATGGCACCGCCAGCGCCTGCACGCCCGCCGTGCGCAGCATCTGCGCGGTCAGGATATGCTGGGTGCTGCCCATGCCCGGCACGCCATAGGTCAGCGCATCCGGCCCGCGCCGGGCCTGGCCCAGCATGCCGCGCACATCCTCGAACGGCGCGCCGCGCCCCAGGATCACGACCTGCGGGTTGTCGTACACCTGGCACAGATACCGGAACCCGTCCGCCTGGTACGGCGTGGCCTGCATGAAGGGCTGGGTGGTGATGGCGTTGTTGGGCGACAGCGCGATGGTCGTGCCGTCCGGCCGCGCGCGGAATGCCTCCGCCACCCCGATGGCGCCGGCGGCCCCGCCCCGGTTCACCGCGACCACGGTCTGCCCCAGCGCGCGGGTCAGCTCGGCCTGAAGCGCGCGGCCCATCAGGTCCGTGTTGCCGCCGGGCGGGAAGGGGATGATCAGCTGGATGGGGCGGTTGGGGGTGGCGTCCTGCGCGCGGACAGGCGCGGCAAGACACAGCAGGGCGAGGGCGGCCGTTAAGGCTCTGATGGGACGTTCCATGCCGTGATCAGAGGCGAAAACGCGGCCCCCGAAAAGAGGAAATCCGGGCGGCCGAAGCCACCCGGATGACAGTCGAGGGAAGTAGTAGGTCCGGACGATAGGCGGCCCGGGGTAGTGATCCTCAGAAGCTGAGGATGGTGCCGAAGCTGATCGCCTGGAAACCACGGTTCTGCGTGGTCTGGGCGATGTTGCCGACCTGGTACTGCACCGTGAACTTGATGTTGGAGATCGGGTACCAGTTCAGGGCAGCGGTATAGATTTCCTGGCTGCCGCCGCGCGTCGGCGCGTCGTGCAGGTTGGCGTAGCTGTAGCCGAAGGCCGCCTCCAGCCCGCCCCAGTTGCCGTTGAAATCCAGATCGCGCGAGCGGCCCCGGCGCCAGGTGGCGTTGGAGTTGTTGCGCGTGCGCGGCTCACCCATCAGCGGGATGGCGGTCTGGATGTACCAGCCATTGAAGTTGCGCTCGCCGCCCGTGTTGGCGTTGATGCGGATGTGCTGGTACTCGGCCGCGAAGTGCATGCGCCCGATCATGCCCGACACTTCCGGGCCGACCGCCCAGGCGGAGCTGGCGGGGATGGTGCCGGTGTCGAGGTAGCGGAAGCTGTTCAGCCGCAGCTCCGGGTAGTCACGCAGGCGCTGGGCCTCGCGGTTGTTGCTGCCGGGGCGGTCCTGATAGGCGAAGTTGGCGCCCAGCTGCAGCTTCACGAAGCCGTCGAGCGCGAGGCCGGCCACACGGCCCACCACGCCGCGCTGGCGGTCGTCATGCAGGGTGGAGAGCACGCCCTGGGTCAGGAAGGCCGCGCCGTACAGGCGGCTGTTGAACGCCTCGGCGCCCACGGCCAGGCGGGTATCGCCCGAGGCCAGGCTGGTCGCCATCGCGGCGATCGCCGGGCGCTCCAGCATCATCATCTCGGAGGAGGAGGAGGCGTAGGCGAGGGTGTGCGGCAGCGTCCAGGCGCCGGCCGAAATGCGCAGGCCGCGGATGCCGGTATAGGACATCGACGCCTCGAAGATGCGGCCCCCGCGCGAGGGATCCTGCGGGGTCGAGGGCGCCAGCTCCCAGGTGAAGTTGTAGCTGATGTCCTTCAGGATGGTGCCGCGCACGCCCACGCGCGCCCGGCGGACATTGGCGCCGCTGGAGAAGCGGTCGGACACGTCGCGGTCCTGGTCGAAATAGGAACCCGCATGCAGGTCCAGCCGCGCGACGGGCGTGATGGTGAAGTTGCCGTCAGCCAGGTTCAGCTGCGGGCGGATGCCCGACCAGCTGATGCCGTCGCCCGTGGTCTGGGCCATGGCGGCACCGCTGGTTGAAAGGACAAGCCCTGCGAGGAGGCAAGAACGGACCCGCATAACCCTAGTTCCCGGATGTGTTGTGGCCGCTGTCTACGGATCCGGGCCGGGAAGACCAATGCCATCATGAAGTCAGTTTCATGAAGAAATCGACGTGCAAATAATAAACTGACACCAACCGCAATGAAGTGACATAAACAATATTTCTTGCGTATTCATAAAATGCAGATTGTCCGACTATCGGTCGCGCGGTCAGTGAAAAATTCCATCGTTTCTTTGTGGCGGATTCACCTGGCGGCCCCTGCCATGTCTGGGGCCTGCCCTCGCCTGACCAGCGATGTTGCGGCGCAATATCCGGCGCTTCTCCGCCCGCCCGCCACAGCAGCGATTACATGGACGTTGTGTAATTCCAAGGAAAGGATTCTGGCAGACCCGTGATCGCCAATATTCCGTCACGCGAAAAAAGAACAGCCGGAGGGCGACCAGCGCCCCCCGGCTGACATGTCGCCGCCCCTGTTCAGGCGGTGGGCGCGCGTTGCCCGATCAGGCGGAAGGACCCGTTCTGGATCTCCAGCACATAGGCGGTCTTGAGCGCATCACCGCCATCGGTGAAGCGCGCCAGGCGCCCCTCGATGGTGTCCACGTCGCGCATGGCGCGCAGCGCATCGCGGATGGCGGCACGCTCGGCCGCCAGCTTGCCGCGCTCACCGGTCACGCGGGCGCTGGCCATGGCGCGGGCATAGAAATGCACGATGCTGTGCGCCGTCGCGTCATACATGCCCGGGCGCAGCTCGCCCGTCTCACCGGCGGCGCGGGCGCGCTCGACGAACTTGTCGCTGAACGCCTTCGCAGCGGGGGTGTCGAAGTTGTAGAAGTGGGTGGAGCTGATGAGCGTGCCGTTGCCGTCCGCGCCCATGCGCTCGGGCAGGTTCACGTCCATGATGGTGGTGCCGCCCACCAGACGCGCGGTCATGCCCTGGCGGCGCATTTCCTTCACCAGCGCGATCGCGGGCTCCGGCGGGCCGCCCATGCACACGATATCGGGGTTCTGCGCCTTCAGCTGCGCCACTTGGGCCGACATGTCGAAGGCCGCGACCGGGAAGGACACGGTGCCCGCCACCGGAATGCCGGCCGCCTGCAGCAGCTTGGGGTACACATCCGTGCCCATGGACCGGCCCACCACCTCATCGGTGGTATAGGCGATGGAGGCGCGGCGGATCTGGATGCCGGCCTCACGCGAGACAGGCAGCAGGCGCTCGAACAGATAGGCCTCGTCCGAGGTATTGCGGAAGGCGAAGCGGAACGGCGCGGACAGGCCGGGCGCGGAGCTGGCGATGGCCATCTGCGGGATGCCCAGGCGGTCACCCACCGGGAAGGCCACGCGGCATTCGCTGCTGCTGAACGGGCCGATGACGGCCAGCGCGCCGTCATCCTCGGCGAACTGCCGGGTGGCCACGGCGGCCTGCTCGGGGCGCGACGCGCAGTCGAACATCTTGATCGCGATGGGGCGGCCATTCACGCCGCCGGCCGCGTTCACTTCCTCGACGGCCAGCGAGACCGCGATCTCGTTGCGGCGCGTCAGCGTGACCCAGTTGCCGGACTTGCTGGTGGTGAAGCCCAGCAGCAGCGGCGCGCCCTGCGCACGGGCCGAGACCGCCGGCAGAGCCAGGCCGGCAGCGAGTAGCGGACGACGGGAAATCATGTTGTTAGCCTCCTTGTGATGTTGCACGCGGGGGGCTTTGCCCCCGGAAACCCCCATTGAGGGGCGCCGCCCCTCAAACACCCCGCCAAAGGCCGAAAGGCCTTTGGAAACCGTGAGTGCGGCGCCCGTGCCGGGCAGGCGGCGCGCCATCAAGCCGCCGCCCCCAGATAGGCACCCCGCACCCGGTCATCCTTCAGCAGCGCGGCGGACGTGCCGGCCACCACTTCGCGCCCCAGCTCCAGCACCAGGGCGCGCTGGCTGGCTTCCAGCGCCAGCAGCGCGTTCTGCTCCACCAGCAGGATGGACATCCCCTCCGCGTTCAGTGCCGCGATCAGCGCGAACACCTCGGACGTCAGGCGCGGCGAGAGGCCGAGCGAGGGCTCGTCCAGCATCATCAGCTTGGGGCGGGCCATCATCGCGCGGCCGATGGCCAGCATCTGCTGCTCGCCGCCCGACAGCACGCCCGCCTTCATGTGCCGCCGCGCGGCGAGGTTGCTGAAGCGCCCGTAGATCGCGTCCAGCTCGGCCGCACCCGGCGTGTCGCGGCGCGGATAGGCGCCCATCAGCAGGTTTTCCTCCACCGTCAGCCCGGTCAGCACGCGGCGGCCTTCCGGCACCAGCACCAGGCCGCGCCGCACCCGCTCCGGCGTCGAGAGCTTCGAGATATCCTCGCCGCAGAAACGCACGGTGCCGCCCGCGCCCGGCATCAGCCCCAGCAGGGTGCGCAGCA
The DNA here is from genome assembly GCF_004005855.1 of Rhodovarius crocodyli. GTDB lineage: Bacteria > Pseudomonadota > Alphaproteobacteria > Acetobacterales > Acetobacteraceae > Rhodovarius > Rhodovarius crocodyli. The sequence continues at coordinate 999,756 of NZ_SACL01000001.1, read as the reverse complement.
GGGTGGATTTGCCGGCGCCGTTGGCGCCCAGCACGGCGGCCACCTCACCCTGCGCGACCGTCAGGGAGACCCCGTCCAGCGCCTTCACGGGGCCATAGGCGGCGGCAAGGCCAGTGGCCTCAAGCATGGGCGTATTTCTCCGGCTCATGGCCCAGATAGGCCTCGATCACGGCGGGGTCGCGGGCGACCTCGGCGGGGGTGCCCTCGGCGATCTTCTCGCCGAAGTTCAGCACGATGGCGCGGTCGCACAGGCCGCCCACGAAGTGCATGTCGTGCTCGACCACCATCATGGTCACGCCGCTGGCCGCGATGCGCTGCAGCTCCTCCATCAGCACGCCGCGTTCCTGGGTGTTCAGGCCCGCGCAGGGCTCATCCAGCAGCAGCAGGCGGGGGCGGGCCATCAGCGCGCGCACCACCTCCACCCGCTTGCGCAGCCCATAGGCGAGAGAGCCCGCCAGCGCGCCGCGATGCGCGGTCAGCCCCGCATCCTCCAGCAACCCGCGCGCCTGTTCGCGCAGCTTGCGCCCGCGCCCCATGAACAGCGGCAGCGCCTGCGCCAGCATGCCGCCGGCGTGGATATGCGCGCCGAGCAGCACGTTCTCCTCGACCGTCAGATGCGGGATCAGCCGGATGTTCTGGAAGCTGCGCGCGAGGCCATGGCGGATGCGCAGGCGCGGCGCCATCGGCACCAGGTCCTGGCCATCCAGCAGGATGCGCCCCTCATCCGGCCGGTAATAGCCGTTGATGAGGTTGAACACGGTGGTCTTGCCGGCGCCGTTCGGGCCGATCAGCGCCAGGCGCTGGCCTTGCGCCACCTCCAGCGACACGCCCCGGATCACTTCCAGGCCGCCGAAGCTTTTGCGCAGGTTTTCGATGCGGAACAGGGTCATGCCGCCCTCCGCAGCCGCATCAGCGCGGCACGGGTCACGATGCCCTGCGGCCGCAGCGCCATGATGGCGATGACCCCCGCCGCGAACAGCACGTAGCGCCAGTTGGAGGCACCCCGGAACAGCTCCGGCAGCAGGGTGAAGAAGGCGGCGCCGACCAGCGGCCCCCACACCGTCTGAACACCCCCCAGCACCACCGACAGCACGATGGTGACGGACATCAGCACGGTGAAATACTGCGCCTCGATATAGGAGAAATGATGCGCGTAGAGCGCGCCGGCCAACCCCGCCATCACGCCGCCGATGGTGAAGGCCGCCAGCTGCACGCGCGACACATGCACGCCGAACAGGCCGGTCATGGTCTCGTCCTGCTCGATGGCGTGCAGCGTCATGCCGAAGCGGCTGGCGCCCAGCCAGGCCGCCACCAGGAACACGCACAGCGCGGCGATGGCGATCGGCAGCAGCTCGATATGCGCGATCACCGGATAGCCGGAGGCACCGCCCACCGCATCCCAGTTCAGCAGGATGCCGCGCACCACCTCATTCACCGCCAGCGTGGCGAGTGCCAGATACAGCCCCCGCGTGCGCAGCACGGCAGAGCCCACCAGCAGCGCCAGCAACCCGCTGGCGACTGCACCGGCCGCGATGGCGGCACCCACCGGCCATTCATAGTCGCCGCTCAACACCGCGCCCGCATAGGCGCCGACTGCCATGAAGCCCGCGGTGCCGAGATTCACCTGCCCCGCCGCCAGCGGCAGCCAGGCGGAATAGGCGGCGATCACGTTGATCGCCAGGATGACGAGAATGCCCGCCCAATAGCCGCTCATAGCTTCTGCTGCCCCAGCCCGGCGTCACCAAACAGGCCCGTGGGCCGCACGATCAGCACCGCCAGCAGCAGCCCGTAGACCACCACGCTGACATGGTCGGCCGACAGCGCGCTGATGGCGAAGATCTCGATCAGCCCGATGACCAGCCCGCCGATCACGGCGCCCCACACGCTGCCCATGCCGCCCAGCACCATGGCGGCCAGCCCCTTCAGCGCCACCTGGTCCCCCATGAAGGGCGAGACCAGCTGGTAGCTGAGGGAGAACATCACCCCCGCCAGCGCGCAGAACAGGCCCGCCAGCAGGAACAGCCGCGGCACCACCTTGTTGACCTCGACACCCAGGATGGTCGCGGTCTCGGGGCTTTCGGCCACGCTGCGGATGCCGCGCCCCAGCTTGCTGCGCGCCAGCAGGAACTGCAGCCCGAACACCAGCCCGATCGCGACGACCAGGCAGGCCAGCTGCGGCACGCCCAACACCACCTCGCCGATGCGGATATTGGCGTCGCCGAAGGGTGAGGGGATGGAGCGCGCATCGGAACCCCAGCGCACCAGCACCAGGTTCTCGAACAGGATCAGGAAGCCCAGCGAGGACACCAGCGGGATCAGCGGCGGCCCGCCGCGCTGGATGCGCCAGGTCAGGCGTTCCACGATCAGCGATGCCACCGCCGCCACGGCCAGCGCGCCCAGCACCGCCACCACCCAGGGCATGCCCATCTGCACGAAGGCCCAGGTCAGGAACCCGCCCAGCATGAACAGCGCGGGCACCGAGAAATTCAGGAAGTTCAGGCACCCGAAGAACAGCGTGAAGGACACCGCCACCATCATGTAGATGGCGCCGAGCATGAGGCCGTTGACGAGCTGCTGCGCGACCATCAGGCCGCCCGCCACTGGATGGGCGCCATGGCCGGCCGGTCGTAGCTGGCCATCAGATCATCCACCATCGCCGTCGCCCGCGCCCAGTCATAGGTGCGGAAGCTGTGCCCGCGCGTGACGAAGTTCGCCCCCGCATAGAACATCTCGTATTGCAGGTGCCGCGACGCGAATTCGCTGCCCACCGCATCCCAGGCCAGCTTCATGAACTTCACCTTCTCGTCGCTGCCGGCGGCGGGCGACTGCTGGGTGGTGCGGATGATGCGGGCCATCTCGTCATTGCCGTAATCGGCGGCGCTGGACGGCAGCATGATCAGCCCGCCGCCCGACAGCTCACGCACGATGTTCGCGATCTCGGGGTACAGCGTCTGGGTGATGACCTGGGCGGAATACATCATGTGCTTGTTGGGCACGAACCATTCGCCCTGCTGGCTGCCGCTGGCCTCCATGCCGTGCAGCATCGCCTCCACCATCGCGGTCTGCGCCGCGAGCTTGCCCAGCGCATCCCGCACCGGCGGCATGTTCACCGTGCCGATGGTCTCGGTCACGCGGCGGGCGAGGCCGGTCAGGAAGCGCAGCTTCTCCACCAGGCGGATTTGCGCCTGGTAGTTCTGCATGGTGTGGGCCCAGGTGTCGTGGAACATCGCGCGGCACATGTCAGTGTTGCGGTGAACGAACACGCGCTCCCACGGCACCTTCACGTCCTCGAACCACAGCACCGCGTCATTCTCATCGAAGCGCGAGGAGAGGGGGTTGTCCCACTCGCTGACCGCATGCGCCTCATACGACTTGCGCGAGAGCACCTTCAGCCCCTTCGCGTTCATCGGCAGGCAGCAGGAGAAGGCGAGGTCTTCCTCACCGGGGCGCAGCGGCTGCAGGGAGGCGACGAGCACCTCATTGGCCATGATGGCGCTGGTGCCCAGCATCTTGCCGCCGCGGATGGTGATGCCCTCGGCATCCTCATCCACGATGCGGGCCGAGAGATCGGGCTCCGCCTGCTCGCCCCAGCCCTTCGACTTGTCGGCCTGCGGGTTGATGATGACGTAGGTCAGGAACCAGTCGTTGCGCGTGGCCTCGGCCACATAATCCCGCAGCGCCTTGGCACGGGCGGGGCTGTAATTCTCGAACACGTCGCCGGCCATCACCTGGCCGATCATGCAGGACGCCACATGGTCCGGGCTGCGGCCGATGAAGCCGCAGGAGCTGGCCGCCCAGGCCGAGAGCGACTTGCGGCGGGACACCAGCTGCTCATAGCTGCGCGGCATTTCCCAGGCGCGGGACACCCGCCGCCCGCCGCCGCAATCGAAGGTCATCCAGTCGATGTTCTCGGGCTTGGACTGGATGTCGTAGAAATTCGCCGCCGAGGCCACGGCGCCCCGGAAGGCGGGGTGGGTCGTCACATCGCTGACCAATGTGCCGTCCAGATAGACCTGGCGGCCATCCTTCAGGCTGGCGATGTGCTGTGCGCCGTTCTTGACGTCGGCCATGAGGGTTTCCTTTGTCATGCGACGCCTCGGGCATCGCCGGCGGCCATCGCCGCCTGGAGTTCGAGCGCGCGGTCGGCGGCCGGGATCAGCCGTTCGATCACGCGCAGCATGGTGCGGAATTCGGCGCGGGTGAGCGGGCCGAACTCCACGTCGTTCAGGATGGTCTGCACCGGGGCGAGGTCCGCCAGCAGCGCGCGCCCGGCCTCGGTGACGGAGAGCAGCACCCGGCGCCCGTCCTCCGGGTGACGCGTCTTGGTGACCAGGCCGCGCGTTTCGAGCTTGTTGGTCTCGGCGGTGATGAAGGCGCCGGAGACCTTCAGGTGTTCGGCCACGCCCGAGACGGTGATCGGCCCCTGGGCCGCCAGGTCCCGCACCGAGATCAGGATGGTGTAGGCCGGGCCCGCCAGACCGATGCGCGCGCCATGGCCATCGCGCAGTGCCTCATGCCGGGTGCTGAGGGCGAGCAGCCCGTGCACCAGCTTGCGGAACTCCGCGTCGGACCCGTCGATCAGCAGCGCATCGCGGGATGTCGTGCGCGGGATCGCGGGGGTCGGTGTCGTCTTCAGGCCCATGGACGGAGCCTAGGCTAAGCTACTTCGCAATCTCAATCTGAAATTTCACAGTAGGTTCGCGCCTGCGAAACGAAGGTTGCACGGATTCCGGGCGACCGCGTGCGGCCCTGCATCGGGCGTGGGCAGATAATGTCTAACTTACTTCGCTAATACGGCCGCGCGGAAACCGCTTGACCCAGCCCCTGGGGCAGCGTGGATAGAGCGAGCGCCACCACAGGAGTGCCGCACCATGTCTCTCAGCCTGTCCCAGGCTGCCGCCCGGCTGGGTGTCTCCGTCAAGGCGCTGCGCCTGTATGAGCAGGCAGGGCTGCTGACGCCCGGCCGCACCGCCGCCGGCTGGCGCGCCTATGGCCCCGCCGAGACGGCGCGGGCGGCGGAGATCGCGGCGCTGCGCGCGCTCGGCCTGTCGCTGGCGCAGGTGGGCCGCGTGCTGGCCGGCGACGAGGCGGCATGGACCGCGGCGCTCGATGCCCATGAGGCCGCGCTGAAATCCGAGGCCGCGCGCATCGCCGGCAGCCTGGCGAAGCTGCGTGCCCTGCGCCTGGCGCCCGGCGCGCTGTCCGGCCTGCTGGAAACCGGCCCGTCGCTCGCCTTCGACCTGCCCTGGCCCTGGGGCGGCGAGCCCTTCTCGCTGCCGGCCATCGCCCCCATCACCTGGATCACGGGGCCCCTGGGCAGCGGCAAGACGCGGCTGGCGCAACGCATCGCGGAGGTGCTGCCGGACACGCGCTTCCTGCCGCTGGACCGCCCGCCCGGCCCCTCCGCACGGATGGAATGGCTGCTCGGGGAGGGTGCCACCCCCTCCGACGCCTTGTCGGCCGTCCTGGCCGCGCTGGACAGCCCGGGCGAGAACCTGGTGATCGACCTGGTGGAACAGGGCTGGATGCCGTGACCCAGCAGGCGCTTTCCGCCCATCTGCGCCTGCGCCCCACGGGCAAGCGCTGCCTGTTCCTGATGACGCGCTCGACGGCCATGCTCGACCTGGGCGCGCTGACGGCGCGTGAGGACATCCTGTTCTGCCCCGCCAACCACAGCCCACCGATGCGGGTGACGGCGCAGCCGGGTGCGCCGGGCTATGAGGCGGTGGAGAGTTGTCTGGCGGCGCCCGATGTCCGGGCGCGCACCGAGGATGTGATCGCGGTCAGAACTGCAGCCGTCCGCGTCAGGGAGAGATAGCCCCGCGACCCAGGCGCTGCTGCAACATCATGGTTTCCGGCGTAGTGCGGAGAGGCCCCCCTCCTCCCAACGGTCCCAATGGTCCCGTATGCCCTCCGCCACGCTGAAGTTCATCACGTGCGGCGCAACGAAGTCGCTCGATGTCGGTGCGAGGCGGATCGCATTGCCAGCTGGCCGACAAGCGGTTGGCTGGTGTCAGGGTTGGCGGATCGGCGCTGATGGTGATTATCTCCGCCACCTCTTTAGGCTGAGGCGTTTGCCGGGCTTCGAGAGCGTCGGCCAGTCTGTTCCATAGCTGGTCAAGGCCGTAGCGGTAGGAGACGTGCACGCCGAATGCCAGTGGGCGATCGAATGCCTGCCGCAGCACGAGCGATCCGGAAGTCCCCACCGCTATCGTGGAACTGACACCGGGGACAGTGCCCGAGGACAGTGTCGTGAGCGCCGTGAGAATCTCATTGGCATCGGTTTCCAGGCTTTGCACAAGGCCATTGGCGGCGCTCGGCGTCGCCGCGACCGAGATCCGGTTTCTGATCGCTCTCTGCGACAAAGCGACCGCGGCCTCCGCGACGAGAGCGGTGCGCTGGCCGAAATCATAATCGATGGCCCGGGCATAGAAGACGCGGTTGACGAAAACGACCGTCGAAGGCGGGTACTGGCCTTCTCTACAGGGAACAGCGGCGCCCTGCAGCCGCATCGCACTTTCCATCTCACGAATGCGCTCGGGGTTGAAGGTTTCCAGTGCCTCGGGTCTGTTCAGGTACTGGGCGATCATGTTCAGCATGATGGGCCCAGGTATTTCCAGTTCCTCCACCTGCGAGACGGTAATGGAGGTGCGTTGCTGCCTTTCGCCGCTCAGGCCCAGAAAGCTTCCGAGGCCTCCTCCGCCGCCCAAGGTTCCCGTCAGGGTAGCGCGCTGGAAGCTTGCCACCTCGACACCCGGGAAGGCAGCCAGCCTGCCGCGCAGCACGGTGCGTGGCGTGGCGTCATCAGGCAGGAAGGTTTGCGCCACGGAACCGTCGAGCACGGGCTGCGAGAAGATGGGCAAGGCCTGCGTCGTTGCATCCGGCCTGTTGGGAGCGGGTGCGGATGTTCGGGCTGCGGTAAAACTCGGCGCGAATTGCGGCTGTGTACCGTATGCGCCCAGCAAAGCCTGCCGCAGCAGTGGTAGCGGTACGGAACCCAACCTGGCGGTCTCCGGGGACCGGGAAACGTTCTCACCGCAGGAATTTGGCGTGTAGAGCAGGATGTCTCCCGGATAGAAGCTTTCCCGCATCGGGTAGACGGCCTGTATGCCGAGCGGGGTTAAGGCTCGCCCCCATTGATCTCGCACATTCAGATCTGGTGGTGATACACAGCCAAGTAAGAGAGATGCTGAAATCCCAAGCGTGACGTATTTTAGCATAATCCCCTTCCTTTTGCGGAGGAGATACATTGCGATGGTCACGCTAAGATGATCAATGATAATTGATATGTAAAACAGTGACGAATAATATAGTATTTCATTGATATTAAAGGAAAAATTAATATATTAAATAATATTAATATAAACAGTAACGACTTTTCTTCTCTTGAGTGTCGATATCATTAAAATGAATGATACTCATCCTGAGAGCGAAAACAAAAAACCCGCCCAGGCTCTCGCCGGGCGGGTTCTTCGTTACCGTTGCCGATATTAGCGGCGCAGGCCCAGGCGCTGGATCAGGCTCTGGTAGCGAGCCATTTCCTTGCGCTTCACATAGTCCAGCAGGCCACGGCGCTGACCGACCAGCACCAGCAGGCCGCGGCGCGAATGGAAGTCCTTCGCGTGGGTCTTCAGGTGCTCGGTCAGGTTGCTGATCCGCTCCGTCAGCAGGGCGACCTGCACTTCGGGGCTGCCGGTGTCACCGGGCTTGGTCGCGTATTCGGCGATGAGCGCGGTACGGCGCTCGGCTGTGATCGACATCGTGCCAGATCCTTCAGGGTGCGGACGCCCGAAAGCGTCCTTTGTTGGTGTTATTCCGGCACCGCCATCAACCGCTCGGGGACGAGCATGCCCTCCTCGAGCCGGCACAGGCCGACGAACCGGTCCCCTGCCATCACGCGCACCAGGCCCCCCATGGGGTCGGCGGCGTCAGGAACGCGGCCCATGAAGTCCACCAGGCTGAGGGCCTGGCCTTGCATGAGCCTCGTGGCCTCCTGTTCCGTAACGGCCAGTGCCGGGATGTCGTCCAGCGCGGTCGCGAGCGGAAGCAGAAGGTCCAGGGACGGGGGCGTATCGGCGCTTTCGAGCAGCTTGTCCAGCGAAACCGCATGGGCTTCCTTGAACGGGCCCACGGAAAGCCGCCGCAGCACGATGATATGGCCGAGCGAGCCCACCGCCTTCGCGATGTCGCGCGCCAGGCTGCGCATATAGACGCCCTTGCCGCTCTCCACCTCGAAGGTGGCGGTGTCGGCGTCGGGGCGCTCGACCAGCTCGAAGCGGTCCACGCGGGCGGGGCGGGCCTCCAGCACCACTTCCTGGCCGTCGCGGGCCAGGTCATAGGCGCGTTCGCCGTTCACCTTGATGGCGGAATAGATCGGCGGCACCTGCATGATGTCGCCGATGAACTGCGGCAGGGCAGCGCGGATGGCGTCGTCGGTCGGGCGGGCGTCCGTCGTCTCGATCACCTGGCCGTCCGCGTCGTCGGAATCGGTGGCGATGCCGAAGCGCAGGGTGAAGCGATAGGTCTTGGCCCCGTCCATCACGTAAGGGACGGTCTTGGTGGCCGCGCCGAAGGCCACGGGCAGCAGGCCGGTCGCCAGCGGGTCCAGCGTGCCGCCATGGCCCGCCTTCTGCGCGTCGAAGGCGCGCTTCACCTTGTTCACGACATCGGTCGACCCGATGCCGGAGGGCTTGTCCACGATCAGCCAGCCGTCGATCGGCCGGCCCTTGGGCTTCTTGCGGAAATGGCGGGGCATAGTGTCCGGCGCAGTGATGGAGCGGGGGGTTCTACGGGATACGCCGCGAAAGGGAAGGGCGTTCGTGGCGCAGGGCAGGGCCGCACGCCACGCTGGACTTATCGGCCCGGCATGGCCATGTCTGAAGGCGATGCTGGACCGCCCGACTCACATCCCCGGTAAGCGATCCCTGATCCTGCTGGACGATCCCGCCCTCAACGCCGAAACCCCGGCGCCCCTGCTGGACACGGCTTTGACCCCCAACGAGCTGTTTTTCCTGCGCAACAACGGCACCGTGCCCGAGGAAGTGCCCGGCGACTGGATGCTGAATGTGGAGGGCGCGGTGCGCCGCCCCCTGCGCCTGACGGTGGACCAGCTGCGCACCGGCTTTCCCGTGCATGAGGTCGTGGCCGTGCTGGAATGCGCGGGCAACGGCCGCGCCACCTTCACCCCGCCCACGGACGGCCTGGCCTGGGGCCCGGGTGCCGTGGGCTGCGCGCGCTGGCGCGGCGTGCGGATGGCCGATGTGCTGCGCGCGGCGGGCCTGCTGCCCGGCGCCCTGTACATCGCCCATGAAAGCCCCGACCACGCGATCGGCAAGCCGGACAGGCCCGCCCTGTCGCGCGGGATCCCGCTGGACAAGGCGCTGGCCCCCGAGACCCTGCTGGCCTTCGAGATGAACGGAGAGCCCCTGCCCCGCCTGCATGGCGCGCCGCTGCGGGTGGTCGTGCCCGGCTATCCGGGCAGCGCCTGGCAGAAATGGCTGAACCGGCTGTGGGTGCGCGACTGCGAGCATGACGGCGCCAAGATGACCGGCACCGACTACCGCATGCCCACCCGCCCCTATGCCCCTGGCGAGGCGATGGACCCCGCCGATTTCCGCGTGATCACGGACATGCCGGTGAAGTCGCTGATCACCCACCACGCCCGGCAGGGCGACCAGGTGGCGCTGCGCGGTTTCGCCTGGTCCGGGCATGTGCCCGTGGCGTCGGTCGTGGTGTCGGGCGATGGCGGGGCCAGCTGGGCGCCGGCGGTGCTGGAACCGGGCGAGGGGCCTTGGGCGTGGCGGCGCTTCCGGGGGCTGGTGCCCCTGGGCGGCACGCTGATGGCCCGGGCTACGGACTCCCAGGGCAACAGCCAGCCGATGGCGCCGCCCTGGAACCCGCGTGGTTATCTCAACAATGCGGTGGTGGCGGTGGGGATCTGAAGCTCAGATCTCCCCCTCAACCTTCAGCGCCTTCAGCGTGTTCCGGAAGGCGTCGGTGATGGCCGCCACCTCCGCCTCGCCGTGCTCGGCCGACAGGATGCCGCCCCGGAAGCCCATCGGGTCCACCCCGTTGGTGATCATCCCCAGGTGCAGCTTCTGCGTCAGCGTCTTGCGCGTATCCGGCACGAAGGTGCTGGACGGCACGCTGAACCCGTCGAAGGTCATCGGGTCGATGTCGAGCTTGGCGCCGTTCATGTAGATGAAGAAGAAGCTGAACTCGCCATAGATGCCCCAGGGCACATTCTCCTCGGCCAGCACCTTGCGCAGGTTCCGGCGCACCGCCTCCGCGGCGGCATTGGCCCGCGCGCAGGCGTCGGTGTCGCGGATGGCCTTCAGCGTGACGATGCCGGCCGCGGCCGAGACCGGGTTGGCGTTGTAGGTGCCGGGGTGCTTGATCTTCTCGCGGCCCTTGGCGGCCGAGACGTCGAAATCCAGCTCGTCCAGCAATTCCTTGCGGCCGGCCACGGCACCACCCGGCATGCCGCCGGCCACGATCTTGGCCAGGGTGCACAGGTCGGGCGTGACGCCGCGCGCTTCCTGCGCGCCGCCGGGTGCCAGGCGGAAGCCGGTCACCACCTCGTCCATGATGAGCAGCACGCCGTATTCCTGCGTCACGGCGCGCAGCGCCTTCAGGAAGCTGCCGGGGATGGGCACATTGCCGGTGTTGGCGCCGATCGGCTCGATGATGACGGCGGCGATGTCGTTGTCACGCTCGAACAGGGCGCGCACGGCGTCGATGTCATTGGGCGGCAGCAGCACCACGCCGTCCGCCACGGCCTCCGTCACGCCCGGGGTGGGGGTGCCGTCGAAATGCCCGTCCACGCCGAAGGCCATGGCATCGTGCCAGCCGTGGAAGTGGCGGTGGAAGCGGGCGATCTTGCGCCGGCCCGTGTGCGCGCGCGCCAGGCGCACGGCCATATGCGTGGCCTCGGTGCCCGAGGAGGTGAAGCGAACGCGCTCCGCCGCCGGCACCATTTCCTGGATCAGGTTGGCCCATTCGATTTCCAGCGCGTGGCTGGCGCCGAACTGGCTGCCCTTGCGCATCTGCTCGATGGTGGCTTCCACCACCGCATCCGGGCAGTGCCCCAGCAGGTGGGAGCCATGGCCGCCGAACAGGTCGACATAGCGGTTGCCGTCCACATCCCACTTGATGGCGCCCTTGCCGCGCTCGCAGGACAGCGGATAGGGCTTCAGCCAGCGGCTGTCATGCGTGATGCCGCTGGGGAAGGCGCCGAGAGCCTTGCTGTGCAGCGCGGCACTGCCCGGGGTGGCCGCCATATAGGCGTTGATGATGGCGCTGTTGGACAGGTTGGTATCGGGCATCGGCAAGGCACTCCTTATCCGGCCAGCGCAGCATGGGCCGTGCCGCTCTGCAAGGCCCGGATCAGCGCCGAATGGTGTTCCAGCACCTGCTTGCGCCTGGTTTTCATGCTGGGGGTCAGCAACCCGTTCTCGATGCTGAAGGCCTCATCCAGCTTCGCCCAGCGGCGGATGCGCTCATGGCCCGCCAGGCGCTTGTTCACGCGGCTGACGGCGGCTTCCAGCTCATCGGCGCGGCCCTCTGCCGGAACCAGCAGCGCCACCAGCGCCGCCTCTCCCTCACCGGCCACCACGGCCTGCGCGATGGCGGGTTCGGCCGTCAGCAGGGCTTCCACGCGGGCGGGGGCCACCATCATGCCGCCCACCAGCTTGATGAAGTCCTTCTTGCGGTCCGTGATGCGGATGCGCCCCGCCTCGTCCAGCACGCCGATATCGCCGGTATGCAGCCAGGTTTTCCCGCCGGCATCCGGGCGCAGGGCCTCGGCCGTGGCTTCCGGCGCGTTCCAATAGCCCTGCATCTCCAGCTCGCCGCATACCAGCAGCTCCCCGTCCTCGGCGATGCGCGCCTCCACCCCCGGCAGCGGCTTGCCCACGGTGTGGCGGTCGTTGCTCCAGGGAAGGTTGACGGAGACCACGGGCCCGGCCTCGGTCTGGCCATAGCCCTGCAGCACGGTCAGCCCCATGGCCAGGAAGAAGCCGGACAGTTCCGGGTCCAGCCGCGCTCCGCCCGAGATCATCGCCACCAGTTCCCCGCCGAAGCGCGCGCGCACCTTGGCGCGCACCAGCCGGTCCAGCACGGGGTCCAGCAGGCGTTCCAACGGGTTCAGCGGCGGACCGTCCAGCCGGCGCAGCCCCTGCGACAGCGCGCGGTCGAACAGCCAGCGCTTCACGCCGCCGCCCTCCACCTGGGACAGGATGCGGGTCTTCAGTACCTCGAACAGGCGGGGCACGGTGGTGATCAGGGTGGGGCGGTGCTCGGCGAATTCGCGCACCAGGTGCTCCGCCCCGCGTGACAGCACCAGCTCCATCCCCAGCGCCGGCAGGATGAAGCCGCCCACCGTATGCTCATAGCTGTGCGACATCGGCAGGAAGGACAGGTAGCGCCCGCCCTTGAAGGGAATGCCGCGCCCGGCCAGCCGCACGCCCTGGGTGTTGGACAGCATGGCGCGGTGCGGCAGCATGGCCCCGCGCGGCGCGCCCCCGGTGCCCGAGGTATAGATGATGCAGGCCGTGGCCTCGCCGTCGGTGGCCATGGGCGGCGGCTGGTCGCCGAAGCTCATCACCTCGTCCCAGGCGGAGAAATTCTCCATCCCCGCCTTTTCCATCAGCACCACCGGCAGCGTCACGCCGGCCTGCGCCGCCGCTTCCTTCAGCTTCAGGCCGTTGGCGTGGGTGTCCGTGATGGCCAGGGAAGGCGTGCAATCCCCGATCACATGCGCGTGGTGGCTGACGGTATTGGCCACATAGGTGGGCACCGTGATGGCGCCCAGCGCCATGACGGCATTGTCCGCGATCAGGAATTCCGGCCGGCTGGCGCTGACCAGCAGCACGCGCTGCCCGGGCTGCACGCCCATGGCATGCAGGCCGGCGGCGGCGCGGCGGATGGCGGCGCCGAATTCGCCCCAGCTCATGCTGTTCCAGGCGCCGTCGCGCCAGTGGCGCACATAGGTCGTGCCGGCCTCGCGCTCCGCCAGGGCCAGCATCATGCCGTGCAGGGTGGTGGCGCCCGTGGGGGCGAATTCCTGTGCCGCTCGTTCTGACATAGACTTGCCGTATCCCCCGCTTGGCCGTGGCCCTTTCGGGCATATATGGAAGCTTATGCAGATGTCCCAAGCTTTTCGCCCCCTGCCCCATGCCCCCCTGGATGCTTCCGCCGGCGGCGGCGAGGCATTGCCGGTCTGGGACCTTTCCGACCTGTATGCCGGCCAGGACGACCCCAGGCTGAAGGCTGACCTGGAGAAGGCAAACCAGGACGCGGCGCAGTTCAAGGCGCGGCTGTCGGGCAGGCTGGCGGGCCTCGGCGGTGACGCCCTGGCCGCCGCCATCGCGGAATATGAGGCGATCGAGGAAGTGCTGGGCCGGGCCATGAGCTTCGCCAGCCTGATCTATGCCGGTGACGCGCAGAACACCGCCAACGGCCAGTTCTACCAGTCGGTGCAGGAAAAGGTGACGGAGGTCTCCTCCAACCTGGTGTTCTTCACCCTGGAGGTGAACCTGCTGGACGAGGCGCTGCTGGAAACCTGGCAGGAAGCCAGCCCGGATCTCGCCGGCTGGGCCCCCTGGATCCGTGACCTGCGCCTGTTCCGCGACCACCAGCTGTCGGATGAGCTGGAGCGCCTGCTGCACGAGAAGGACATCTCCGGCCGGTCGGCGTGGTCGCGCCTGTTCGACGAGACGATGGCCAACATGACCGTCACCGTCTCCGGCAAGGAGGTTTCGGTCAGCGCCGCGCTGAACCAGCTCTCGGACCGTGACCGTGAGAAGCGCCGCGCCGCGGCCGAGGGCGTCTCGGCCGCCTTCGCGCAGCGGATCAAGCTGTTCAGCTTCATCACCAACACGCTCGCCAAGGACAAGGAGGTGATGGACAAGTGGCGCCGCTATCCCACCCCCGCCTCCTACCGCAACCGCGCGAACATGGTCGAGGACGAGGTGGTGGAGGCGCTGGTCTCCTCCGTCTGGGCGTATCTGCCCAAGCTCTCGCACCGCTACTACGCCATGAAGGCGAAGTGGCTGGGCATGGAGAAGATGCAGCACTGGGACCGCAACGCGCCCCTGCCTTCCGATGCCGACACCACCATCGCCTGGCCCGATGCGGTCAAGCAGGTGCGCGCGGCCTACCACGCGTTTTCGCCCAGGCTGGCCGAGGTCGCGGCACCCTTCTTCGAGAAGAACTGGATCGACGCCGCCCTGCGCCCGGGCAAGGCGTCCGGCGCCTTCGCGCACCCCACCGTGCCCTCGGCGCACCCGTATCTGCTGCTGAACTACCACGGCAAGGCGCGGGACGTGATGACGCTGGCGCATGAGCTGGGCCATGGCGTCCACCAGCGCCTGGCGGCGGACCAGGGCTACCTGATGTCCTCCACCCCGCTGACGCTCGCCGAAACCGCCAGCGTGTTCGGGGAGATGCTGACGTTCCAGGCCATGCTGGCGGCGGAAACCGACCCGGCGAAGAAGCGCATCCTGCTGGCCGGCAAGGTCGAGGACATGCTGAACACGGTGGTCCGCCAGATCGCGTTCTACCAGTTCGAAACCCGCCTGCACGCGGCGCGCCGCAACGGCGAGCTTTCGCCCGAGGATATCGGCAAGATCTGGATGAGCATCCAGACCGAGAGCCTCGGCCCCGCCTTCGACTTCACCGAGGACTACAACGTCTATTGGGCGTACATCCCGCACTTCATCCACACGCCCTTCTACGTCTATGCCTATGCCTTCGGGGATTGCTTGGTGAACGCGCTCTACGGCGTCTACAAGGACGGCCAGGTGGCTGATTTCGAACAGAAATACCTGGACATGCTGGCCGCCGGCGGCACGCTGCGCCATCAGGAGCTGCTGGCCCCCTTCGGGCTTTCGGCGGCCGATCCGGAGTTCTGGAAGCGCGGCCTCGATGTGATCTCGGGCTTCATCGACCAGCTCGAAGCCGCCGATGGCTGAGGAAAAGCAGCTGTTCGGAGAAGTGCGGCGCTTCGTCCGCACCTCCGGCGCCGTCACCGGCATCGCGGCGCGCGTGGCGGGCGAACGCTTTCTCGGCATCAAGACCGACAAGGCCGCCCATGCGGCGGACCTGAAGGCCGTGCTCGGCGGGCTGAAGGGCCCGCTGATGAAGGTCGCGCAGTTCCTGTCCACCGTGCCCGACGCGCTGCCCGAGGAATACGCGCAGGAACTGGCCGAGCTTCAGTCCAACGCCCCGCCCATGGGCTGGGCCTTCGTGAAGCGCCGCATGACGGCGGAGCTCGGTCCGCACTGGCAGTCGAAGTTCAAGGAATTCGGCCAGGATGCGGCCGCGGCCGCCTCTCTGGGCCAGGTGCACCGCGCCATGCTGCCCGACGGCACGCCGGTGGCCTGCAAGCTGCAATACCCCGACATGCCCAATGTGGTGGATGCCGATCTCAGGCAGCTGCGCATGGCGCTCGGCCTGTATCAGCGCATGGACTCCACGCTGGAGAACAGCGAGGTCTTCCAGGAACTGTCGGACCGCCTGCGGGAGGAGCTGGACTACACGCGTGAGGCCAAGCACCAGAAGCTGTACGGCATCATGCTGCGCGGCTCCACACAGGTGCGCGTGCCCCAGCCGGTCGAGGATCTGACCACCCAGCGCCTGCTGACCATGTCCTGGCTGCCCGGCCGCCCGCTGCTGAAGCGGCTGGAGGAAGACCCCTCCGCCGAGGAGCGCGGCGTCTATGCCCGCGCCCTGTTCGAGGCCTGGTACAAGCCGCTGTATGTCTGCGGCGTGATCCACGGCGACCCGCATCTGGGCAACTACCTGGTGCGCCAGCCTGACGACATGGGCCCCGGCGGCATCAGCCTGCTGGATTTCGGCACCATCCGCGTGTTTCCGCCGCGCTTCGTCGGCGGGGTGGTGCGGCTGTTCGAGGCGATCCGCGACGGCCATGACGCCCGCGCCTATGAGGCGCTGGAGGATTGGGGCTTCACCGGCCTGTCCCAGGAAACCCTGCGCCTGCTGAAATCCTGGGCCGAGTTCCTCTACGACCCGCTGATCGAGGACCGGGTGCGCCCGATCCAGAAATCGGACGACCCGAATTACGGGCGCAGCGTGGCCCAGGCCGTGCACGCCGGGCTGAAGGCCGAGGCCGCGCGCACCGGCAAGCCCGTGAAGGTGCCGCGCGAGTTTCCCTTCATGGACCGCGCGGCGGTGGGGGTCGGCTCCGCCTTCATGCGGCTCAAGACCGAACAGAACTGGCACCGGCTGTTCATGGAGCTGATCGACGGGTTCGATGAGCAGGCGCTGGCCGACCGCCAGGCCGCCGCCCTGGTCGAGGCGGGGCTGGAACCCGCCTGATTATTGGGCGGGGCGCCCAGCCATCCGGCGCCCCGCACCCAGTCCTGCGCAAATTGCACAGCATTCGGGCTAACGGTTACCGGCCCACCATGTTTATGCTGCACCGCAACGAGGGAACGTCCCGCCCGGCTTGGTCGCCGTGGCGTGCCAGCGTTTGTCCTTGGAGCATTCATGCCGTCAGCCATTACGTCCGACGCCCTGGCCGGCGCCACTTCCCGCCGGCGCGGAAACTCAGACCTGCGCTTCATGCTGGTTCTGGCGGCGCTGATGGCCTTCGCTTCCATCTCCACCGACATCTACCTGCCCGCGCTGCCGACGCTGGCGGTCGAACTCAACGCCACCCCGGGCCAGATCCAGCTGACCCTTTCGGGCTTCCTGATCGGCTTCAGCCTGGGCCAGCTGTTCTGGGGGCCGGTGGGCGACCGTTTCGGCCGGCGCGTGCCCGTCATGATCGGGCTGGCCTTGTTCTGCCTGGGCTCCATCGGCTGCGCGCTGTCGGGTTCCGCCGCCGAGATGATCGCCTGGCGCGTGGTCCAGGCGCTGGGCGCCTGCTGCGGCCCGGTGCTGGCCCGCGCCATGGTGCGGGACCTCTATGCCCGCGAGCGCTCGGCCCAGATGCTGTCCACCCTGATGCTGGTGATGAGCGTGGCCCCCCTGCTGGGCCCCATCGTCGGCGGGCAGATCGTCCATTTCTGGTCCTGGCAGGGCATTTTCTGGCTGCTGGCCGTGCTCGGCGTGGCGGTGCTGTTCGGCGTGGGCTCACTGCGGGAAACCCTGCCGCCGGAGCGCCGCCTGATGGAGCGCCCGGCCGCCGTCATCGTCACCTACATCCTGCTGCTGCGGGACCGCCGCGTGCTGGGCTATGCCGTCGCCGGCGGCTTCCTCTATGCGGGCGTCTATACCTTCCTGGCCGGCTCGCCCTTCGCCTATATCGAGTTCTACGGCATCAGCGAGCGCGCCTATGGCCTGCTGTTCGGCATCAACATCATGGGCATGATGCTGGCCAACTGGCTGAACACCCGCCTGGTGCCGCGCTTCGGCACGGATGGGGTGCTGCGGGCGGGCGCCGTCATCGCGGGCATGGCGGGCGTGGTCATGATCATCACCAGCTACACCGGCTTCGGCGGCATCTGGGGGCTGATCGTGCCGGTGTTCTTCCACATCGCCATGCTGGGCTTCATCGTCGCCAACTCCCTGGCC
The DNA here is from genome assembly GCF_004005855.1 of Rhodovarius crocodyli. Classification (GTDB taxonomy): domain Bacteria; phylum Pseudomonadota; class Alphaproteobacteria; order Acetobacterales; family Acetobacteraceae; genus Rhodovarius; species Rhodovarius crocodyli. The sequence continues at coordinate 982,218 of NZ_SACL01000001.1, read as the reverse complement.
GGCGCGCTGGCGGGGTTTCCGCAGCGGGCGGGGGCGGTCTCGGCGCTGGTGGGCGCGCTGCATTATGGCTCGGGCATGGTCACCACCGCGCTGATCGGCTGGTGCGCGGACGGCACGCCCTGGCCCATGGGCCTGATCATCGGTGCCTGCGGCATCGGGGTGCTGGTGAGTGTGCTGGCGCTGGTGCGGGGAAAATAGCTGTTCTTTTTTGGAAAAAAGAACCAAAAAACTTTTGAGGGTTTAATGGAGTTCCTGACCAAAGGCAGGATGCACTAAACTCGAAAAGTCTTTTTGCTTCTTTTTCTTCAGAAAAAGAAGGCTATTCTATCGGGCCTCATCCCGTCCCATCACCCCACCCATGCGCGATCCCAGGTTGCGCCTGGGCTTTTCCCCCGCTACACCGCCCCCGCGCTGGCACCCCTGGAGGCCGGCGCGATCGCCCATGCTCGCGAGGCAGGGCGGTTTCATTCGTATTTGAGGAGCAACCGCAATGGTCCAAACCGTTCGGATCGAAGCTGCGGCGCGCGCGAATGCTGGTAAGGGGGCAGCGCGTGCGACCCGGCGTGAGGGCTTTGTGCCCGGTGTCATCTATGGCGCCAAGAAGGATGCGGCGCTGATCCAGCTGGATCCCCGCGTCATCATGAAGGAAATGCACAAGGGCTCCTGGCAGTCCCACCTGTATGAGGTGGTTGTCGAGGGCGGTGAGACGGAAACCGTGCTGATGCGCGATATCCAGTTCCACCCGGTGACGGATCGCCCGATCCACATCGACTTCCAGCGCCTGTCCGCCGGCGCCCGCCTGAAGATCCGCGTGCCGGTCGTCTTCCTCAACGAAGACACCTGCCCCGGCATCAAGCAGGGCGGCACGCTGAACGTCGTGCGCCGCGCGATCGAGGTGATGGCCGCGCCCGCGAGCGTGCCCGAGCACTTCGAGATCGACCTGGCCGAGGCCGAGATCGGCGCCACCCTGCGCTGGTCCGCCGTGAAGGACCAGGCCGGCACCAAGGCGACGATCAACCGCGACTTCGTGGTGGCGACCATCGCCGCGCCGGTCGTGGAAGAGATCGTGGCCCCGCAGGCCGCCGCCCCCGCCAAGGGCAAGGGCAAGGGCAAGAAGTAAGGGGTTCCCCCCATGATGCTTTGGGTCGGGCTGGGTAATCCCGGCCCGGAGCATGCACGCCAGCGCCATAACATCGGGTTCATGGCGCTGGACGAACTGGCCGGCCGCTATCGCTTTCCGGCGTGGCGGCGGCAGTTCAAGGGCGAGGCCACCCTCGGCCAGATCGGCACCCAGCGCGTGCTGCTGCTGAAGCCCCAGACCTACATGAATCTGTCCGGCGACGCCGTTCAGGCCGCGGCCTCCTTCCACAAGATCCGTCCCGACGCCATCTGGGCCTTCCATGATGAGCTGGACCTGGCACCGGGCAAGCTGCGCGTGAAACGCGGCGGCGGCACGGCCGGCCACAACGGCCTGCGCGACATGCAGCGCGCCATGGGCAGCGCCGATTTCTGGCGTGTGCGCATGGGCATCGGCCACCCGGGCGACAAAAGCCGTGTAACGGGGCATGTTCTGGGCAACTTCGCCAAGGACGAGACCTGGCTGGCGCCGGTGCTGGAAGCCACCGCCGATGCCGCCACGCTGCTCGCCGAGGGCAAGCCCGAGGAATTCATGACGCGCGTGGCGTTGCTGACACAGGAGCGGTGAATGGAAGAGGATTTCGGTTTCGGCGGCCCCGGCCCTGAGGATCGCGCCAACGCGGCTGCCGCCCTTTCCTCCGCCCTGCGGCGAGAGGCCGCGACGCTTGCCCAGGCCGCCGGTTCCTTGCGCGCCTGCCTGCCCGGCCCCACCGATGGCGGCCCGATCAGCGATGTGCGCCGCGCCCGCTGCGTGGCCGAGGCCGCATCCGAGGCCGCACTCCTCGCTTCCCTGCTGCTGGAGGCCGCGTCCGCCATCGCGGAACTGCCCTCCGACCTGCCGGCGCGGCTGCACAAGGCAGCGAGCCGCGTGGGCCTCGGCCCCGCCCTGCTGGTGCCGCCCATCCGCGCGGCGGCCCTCGCCCTTCCCACCGATGACGGCTCGGCCCGCATCGCGGCCGCCCTCATCGCCGACGAACTCGGCACCGCCCTCTCTCCTCAAGGCTGATTTTCCATGGGTTTCAACTGCGGCATCGTCGGGCTTCCCAATGTGGGCAAGTCCACCCTGTTCAACGCGCTGACGGAAACGGCGGCGGCGCAGGCGGCCAACTACCCCTTCTGCACCATCGAGCCGAATGTCGGCCGCGTGGCGGTGCCCGACCCGCGCCTGAATGAGCTGGCGCGCATCGGCAAGAGCCAGAAGATCGTCCCCACCAGCCTGGAATTCGTGGACATCGCGGGCCTGGTGCGCGGTGCCAGCAAGGGCGAGGGCCTGGGCAACCAGTTCCTGGCCAACATCCGTGAGACGGACGCGATCATCCACGTCCTGCGCTGCTTCGAGGACGGGGACATCACCCATGTCGAGGGCAGCGTGGACCCGATCCGCGACGCCGCCACCGTCGAGACCGAGCTGATGCTGGCCGACCTCGACAGCCTGGAGCGCCGGGCCCAGGGCCTGGTGAAGCGCGCCCGCGGCGGCGACAAGGAAGCCCAGGCCCAGATGGCGCTGATCGAGCCGCTGACCAAGGCGCTGTCCGAGGGGCTGCCCGCCCGCGTGGCCGTGCCGAAGGGTGAGGAGGAGGCCGCCGCCCGCCTGCAGCTGCTGACCACCAAGCCCGTGCTGTATGTGTGCAATGTCGAGGAAGCCTCGGCCGCGACCGGCAACGCCCACAGCGCCCGCGTGATGGAGAAGGCCAAGGCCGAAGGCGGCCGCGCCATCATCGTCTCCGCCGCCATCGAGGCCGAGATCAGCCAGATGCCGCATGAGGACCGGGCCGAGTTCCTGTCCTCGCTCGGCCTGGAGGACAGCGGCCTGGACCGCATCATCCGCGCCGGCCACGACCTGCTGGGCCTCATCACCTACTTCACCGTGGGCCCGAAGGAGGCCCGCGCCTGGACCATCATCAAGGGCATGAAGGCCCCCCAGGCGGCCGGCGTGATCCATGGCGATTTCGAGCGCGGCTTCATCGCGGCCGAGACCATCGGCTATGCCGACTACGTCGCGCTGGGCGGCGAGCAGGGCGCGAAGGAGGCCGGAAAGGCCAAGGTGGAAGGCAAGGAATACGTCGTGAAGGATGGCGACGTCATGCTTTTCCGCTTCAACGTGTAGACATCGCACGTTGTCTCAGGGGAGGATCGGCGGATGAGAAGGATGCTGACGATCGCGGGGATGGGCACGCTGCTCCTCCTCGGCGCCACTCATCTGGCACCTGCCGCCGACGACCATGAACGCGCCCGCCGCGCCTTCGAGGCCGGCGAGATCCGCTCCCTCGCGGAAATCCTGACCACCGTCGAGGAACGCTACCTCGGCCGCGTGATCGAGGCCGAGCTGGAGCGCGAGGACGGCATCTGGCAGTACGAGATCAAGGTGCAGCCCCCCACCGGCCGCCCCTACAAGGTGGAGGTGAACGCCACCACCGGAGAGATCCTGCGCGCCAGCGGCCAGGCGCAGGAACGCCCGCGCTGATCCTTTCCTGTTCAAGGGTTTAAGCGCAGTTCATCAGCCTGCTCACCATTCGTTAGTGATGCCTGCGCCATCTGCTGCCTCATTCAACGGAGGTACGCATGCCCGCCTGGTTCTCCCATTCCCTGTCCCGCCAGATCGGGGCCTTGCTCGGTCTCATGGTCCTGGTCAGCCTCGGCAGCGCCGTCGCCGCCTGGGTGCAGGTCGGCGAGCTGGCCGAGGATCTGTCCGAACAGCGCCGCGCCTCCTCCATGGGCCAGCACATCCAGGCGGTGAACGGCGCGGTGTTCGCCGTGGTGGCCGAAAGCCGCGGGCTGTACATGGCCCGCTCCGCGCCCGAGATCGAGCGCTTCGGCCGTGGTCTGACCGGCCAGCTGGACCGGCTGGACCACCATGCCCGGGACCTGGCGGCCCTGGCCCTTCCGGCGGAGCGCGAGGCGCTGGCCCCGCTCGGCCGCGCCATCGCGGAGTTCCGGCGCTTTCGGATGGAGGTGCTGGACGCCGCCCGGCGCGAAGGTGCCGCCGCCGCCGACCGCATGGGCAACAACGACCTGAACCGCGCCAACCGCCAGGCGCTGAACGCGGCGCTGGAGGCGGCGCTCACCCGCATCGACAGCGACGGCGCGGCCGCCCTGGCCGCCGTGACGCAGCGCGCGGCGCTGACGCGCGTGCTGCTGCCCGGCACGGTCACGGTGCTGGCGCTCGGCCTGTTCGCCCTGGCGCTGGCGGTGCTGCGCCGGCGCGTGGCGGCCCCGCTGGCCACCGTCACCACCCATATCCGCGCCATCGCCGCCGGCGACCTGGCCGAGCGCGCCCAGCCCCCCCGGCGCGAGGATGAGGTCGGCCAGCTGCAATCCGCCGCCGAGGCCCTGCGCGCCCGCCTGGCGGAAGTGCGCCGCGAGGAACAGGCCGCCCAGGCCCGCCAGGCGGAGGCCGAGCGCCGCCGCGCGGCACGCGAAGCCGCGATGACCGCCTTCGAGGGCGACATCGGCGGCGCGATGGACCGGCTGCAGGCCCAGGCCGGCACGCTGGAAGGGCTCGCTGCCTCCCTGACCGGTGCGGCGCGCAGCGGCAGCGAGGCCGGCGCTGGCATGAGCCGCGCGGCTGACGGCGCCGCACAGGAGGTCGGCACCGTCGCCTCCGCCGCCGAGGAACTGACCGCCAGCATCCAGGAGATCGCGCGCCAGGCCGGTTCCGTCGCCGCCGCCGCCCGAGAGGCCAGCCGCGCCGCCGAGACCAGCGACGGCACCGTGCGCGCCCTGGCCGAGGGCGCGGACAAGGTGGGTGAGGTGGTGCGCCTGATCGAGAGCATCGCCGCCCAGACCAACCTGCTGGCGCTGAACGCCACCATCGAGGCCGCCCGCGCCGGAGAGGCCGGCAAGGGCTTCGCGGTGGTCGCCGGAGAGGTGAAGGCGCTCGCCGCCCAGACCGCCCGCGCGACGGAGGAGATCGGCAACCAGATCACCACCATGCGCGACGCGACGGGTGCCGCCGTCCAGGCCATCCAGGGCATCAGCCACACCATCGCGGAGCTGGGCAGCATCAGCCAGGGCATCGCCGATGCGGTGGACCAGCAGCGCGAGGCGACGGCCGAGATCGCCCGCGCCGCCGCCGCCGCGGCCGAAGGCACCAGCCAGGTCAGCGGCCAGGTCCTGTCCCTGCGCGAGACCACCGGCACGACGGAAGGCAATGCCGGAGAGGTGCTGAACGCCGCGAGCGCGCTTCAGCAGGATACCCGCAGCATGGCGGGCATCGTGCAGCGTTTCCGGGCCGCGCTGGCGGCCTGACGCTCAGGCGGTGGGCCGGGCCAGCAGCCGCGCGGTCTCGGCCTCGATCGCTTCCTCCAGCCCGCGCATCAGGGCCGCGCGGGGGGTGCCCGCCGGGATCGGCGGCAGCACTGAAACGGTCAGCGTGCCGCCGCGCTTGGCGAAGGCGTTCCTGCCCCAGAACAGGCCGCTGTCGGTGGCCACCGGCACCACCGCCACCTTCAGCGCGCTGGCCAGGGCGGCCACGCCGGGCTGATAGGCCACGCGCTCTCCGGGGGCGGTGCGGGTGCCCTCGGGGAAGATCACGATCTGGCGGTTGTCGGCCAGCGCGGCCTCGGCATCGCGCACCATCTGCTTCAGGGCGCTGGCGCCGCCGCTGCGGTCCACCGCCACCATCTTCGAATGCCGCGCCAGCCACCCCCAGACCGGGATCTTCATCAGCTCCGCCTTCAGCACGTAGCAGGGGTCGGGCAGGCGGCTGAGCCAGAACACGGTGTCGAAGGCCGACTGGTGCTTGCTGGCGATCAGCACGGGCCCCGCCGGCAGGTTCTCCATGCCCTCGACCCGCACGCGCAGGCCGCAGATCACGGCCAGCATCCCCTCCACCAGCCGGGCATAGAAGGCCAGCATGGCCATGAAGGCCCCGCGCGGCAGCAGCATCAGCGGCAGCGACACCAGGCACAGCACCGTGGTCGCGCCGAAGAAGGCGATGTTGAACAGGATGGAACGCAGCATTCAGGGCAGCCTTTTCAACCACATCCGCACGGCGCTCAGTGCCGTGAACCAGGCGATCAGCGCCGCCGCCGGGATCAGCGCCAGCAGCGCCAGCCAGGGCATCTCCAGCCCGTCACCCAGCAGGGGCGATGCCATGCGCCCCAGGGCGAACAGCAGGGGCAGCGCCTCCGCCACGCCGATCGAGGCCCCGCAGGCGGCCAGCCAGGCCACGCGCTTGGCGAAATGCCGCGCGATGGTGCCGTCGGTCGCGCCCAGCTCATGCAGGATGGTGATGGTGTCCCGCCGGGCGGCGATGCCCGCGCGCGTGGCCACCGCCAGGATGGCCGTGGCCAGCCCGCCCACCAGCGCCAGCGTCATCCAGGCCATGGCCTGCAGGCTGCGCGCCAGGGCGGACAGCCGCGCCACCCACACGCCATGCTGTTCCACCTGCGCACCGGGCAGCATTTCCGCGATGCCCTGGGCCACGATGTCGGCCTCCCGCACATGGGTCAGCCGCACCTCGATCATCGGCGGCAGCGGCAGGCCGGAGGCATCGCCCAGCCACGGGTGCAGCAGGGCCGAAAGCCGCTCCCGGTCCATCGCGATCGCCTCGGCCACGCCGGGCAGGGTGGCGACCTGTTCTGCGGCCGGCACCGGATCCAGCCCGGGTTGCAGCTGCACCAGCATGGCCGCCGCCGCCCCGCCTTCCCAGCGGCGGGCCAGCGCCTCCGCGGCCTCGGCACCGCCGAGCGCGATGGCGGCCAGCAGCGCCATGGCCGCCACCAGCGCCGGCAGCAGCCAGCCCGAGACGGCCCGGCGAAGGCCCAGCGGATCGCGGACGCGCGCGGGCTTAGCCATGGGACAGCAGCCTTCCCTGGTGCAGCTGCAGAATGGGCGCCGGGAAATCCTGGATCAGGTTCGGGCTGTGGGTGGCCACCACCACCGTGGTGCCCAGCCGCTGCATCTCCTGCAGCAGGGACACCACGCGCCGTGCCTGGGGTTCGTCCAGGTGGCTGGTGGGCTCATCGGCCAGCAGCAGAGCGGGGCGGGCGACCACGGCGCGGGCCAGGGCCACGCGCTGCTGCTCCCCGCCCGACAGCGCCTCGGGCCGGTCCTCCATGCGGTGGCCCAGGCCCACCCAGCGCAGCATCTCCTCGGCATCCGCGCGCAGCTGCACTTCGCGCCTGCCGGCGATGCGCAGCGGCAGGGCCACATTCTCCAGCACGGACAGGTGCGGCAGCAGGCGGAAATCCTGGAACACGATGCCGATGCGCCGCCGCAGCCCCGGCAGGGCGCGCCGGCGCGCGGTGTGCACGGCCGTGCCCAGCACCGTCAGCCGCCCGGCCGTGGGCCGCACCGACAGCTGCAACAGCTTCAGCAGCGAGGATTTCCCCGCCCCCGAGGCCCCCATCAGCCAGGTGAAGCTGCCTGCCTCCAGCGCGAAGCTCAGCCCGGCCAGGGCGGGGTTCTCCCCGCGGCGGTAGCTGAGCGTGATGTCCTCAAGCCGTACCATACCCCCTTGTGCCAGCCGGGGGCCGTGCTCGCCAAGCCGTGCGAGGGCATGGGTCGACCCGCGCCGCTTCCCGCCCGATAATGCGCCCGACGCGGTGGAGGCCGCGGCGGCACCCACCAGGCCGGGTGCCGCCCCGTCGATCGCTATCCCGGCACACCACCGCCATTCCCCGCAGGAGCCCGCCCCGATGCCCCATCTGTTCGATCCCCTGACGCTGCGCGGCGTCACGCTGCGCAACCGCGTCGGCATCTCTCCCATGCAGCAGTACTGCGCGGCCGAGGACGGCCGGCCCACCGACTGGCACCTGGGCAACCTGCTGCCGCGCGCCCTGGGCGGCGCCGGGCTGGTCTTCGTGGAGGCCACCGCCATCAGCCCCGAGGGCCGCAGCGGCAACGGCGACATCGGCCTGTGGGAGGACGCGCAGATCCCGGCGCATGCGCGGCTGGCCTCGGCCATCGCGGCGGCCGGCGCGGTGCCGGGCGTGCAGCTGGGCCATTGCGGCCGCAAGGGTTCCCGCCCGCCGCAGTGGCAGGCGCCGCCGCTGACGCCGGGCTGGACCACGCTGGCCCCCAGCGCCGTGGCCTTCGGCGACTATGACGCGCCCCAGGCGATGACGGAGGCCGACATCGCCAAGGTGCTGGCCGACATCGCCGCCGCCACCGCCCGCGCCGTCGCCGCCGGGTATCGCGTGATCGAGCTGCACGCGGCCCATGGCTATCTGCTGCACCAGTTCCTGTCGCCGCTGTCCAACAGGCGCACCGATACCTGGGGCGGCAGCTATGAGAACCGCAGCCGCATCGTGCTGGACGCCATGCGCGCCGCCCGCGCCGCCATGCCGGACGACCATGTGCTGGCGCTGCGCGTCTCCCACACGGATTGGGTGGAAGGCGGCTGGACCACGGAGGAGACGGTGCGCCTCGGCCAGGACTGCAAGGCGGTGGGGGTGGACCTGTTCGATGTCTCCTCCGGAGGCCTGTCGCCCGAGCAGAAGATCCCGATGGGCCCCGGCTATCAGGTGCCGGGGGGCGAGGCGGTGCGCCAGGGCTCGGGCATCGCGGTGGCCACTGTCGGCATGATCACGGAGGCCGGGCAGGCCAACGACATCGTCGGCGCCGGCCGGGCGGACATGGTGCTGATCGCCAAGGCCTCGATGCGCGACCCGTACTGGCCGCTGCGCGCGGCGGCCACGCTGGGCTGCCTCGATCGCATCGGCGTGGCGCCGCAGTATGAGCGCGGCTGGCTCGCCTTCGGCGCGCTGACGCTGGACAAGTCCATCACCGCGCCCCTGCCCGCGCTGGGCTGAGGCGAGGGTTCAGCCGGGCAGCACGGCCGCCAGCACGCGCGCCTGGTTGCCGCCCATCAGCTTGGCCACGCCCGCCGCGTCCATGCCGGTCTCCAGCAGCGCCTGGGCCAGCTCCGGCGCGGCGTCGTAGTTCTCCAGCGCGCCGCGCCCCAGCAGGCCGCGCATGTCGCTGCCGATGCCCACATGGTCGATGCCCACCGCATCCACCATGCGGGCCATGCTCTCGGCATAGCGGCGGGGGGTGGGGTCGCCGTTCACCAGCGGCCAGATGCCGACCACCCCGCCGGTGGCGGCCACCACCCGCGCATGCTCGGCCGAGATCAGCCGGCTGTAGGGGCGGGGCTGGCTGGACAGCGCGGTGTGGGACAGCACGATGGGCTTGCCGCTCACCTCCGCCACGCGGCGCACCATGGCCAGGGTGGCGTGGGCCACATCCACCACGATGCCCAGCTGGTTGCAGCGGCGCACGACCTGTTCGCCGAAGGCGGTCAGGCCGTTGTGGACGGCGTTCACGGTCTGGATGTCGCCCAGCTCGTTCACCCGGTAATGCGTCAGCTGCAGGTGCCGCAGGCGCTGCTCGCGGAAGGCCCAGTCGAGGCGCTCGATCTGCCCCTCCATGAAATCCCCGCCCTCGGAGGAAACCACGACGGCGGGCGTGCCCCCGGGGCGGCGGGCGCGTTCCAGCCCGGCGCGGTCCGTCACCACGGCCAGGCCTTCCTGCGCCACCAGCCGCTGCAGCCGCGCGAAGGCGCGCTGGCCGTGGGCCCACAGCTCTCCGGGGTCCGGCGTGCGATAGGGGGTGATGTAGCGATCGACCACGCGGGTCGCCGGGCTGTCGGGCACGATGGCCAGCGCGATCAGCCCCATCCCGCCCTCCCGCATCGGCGCCGCGACCGGGATGAAGGGCCGGTCCGGCTGGGCGGGGGCCAGGATGACGCGCCCGGCATGGGTGTGCAGGTCCATGCCCGGCTGGGCGGCCAGCAGCGCGCGCCCCGCGCCGGGGGCGGGCTGCGCCCCGGCCTGGCGGGGGGCGGCACACAGCAGGGGCGATGCCGCCAGCAGCGCGCGGCGGCCGGACCATGGCCCGTTCGCCGCATGGGCGGCCAGGCGCGTGGCCTCGATGCGCCAGGGCCAGGGGGCGCCGGGGGCATCGCGCCAGATGCCCGTCACGCGCAAGGCGCGGGCGGCCAAGGTGGTGGCAGGGGTGTCGAAGCGCACCTCCACCGTGCTCTCGGGCGCGGGCACGCAGCCCAGGCAGCAGGCGGCCTCCGGCACCAGCAGCAGGCGGCCGGGCATGGCGCTGCCGGGGAACACCTCCCCTTCCAGCACCACCGTGTCCCCGTCGGCGGGGCGGGTGCGGCCGCGCAGCAGCCGGTTCCAATCGAGCTTCATGGCCTGAGCCTAGAAGCGCCCCGGCGTGCCGGGGAAGCGGAATCCGGCGTCGTCAGGCCGGCTTGAACGGGTCCGCCTCGGTGTTCGGCGCCATCACGAACTGCACGGGTGCCGCGGGCTTCGGCGCCACCATCAGCCCGATGCCCCGCTCCTCGCAGTACCGCTTCACGCGCAGGTTCAGCTCCCGCAGCACGGCCCAGCGCTTGGCGGGCTCGGTCTTGAGGCGCGAGCGCAGGATCACGCCGGCATCCACCAGCTTGTCCACGCCCATGATCTCGATCGGCGCCAGGATGAAGCTGCCGAACTTCTCGTCCTGCCGCAGGTCGTTGCTGACCTGCTTCAGCGCCTCGGAGACGCGCTCCACGTCCTCGCCGTAGTCCACGCCCAGGTCCAGCACGGCATAGCCGTAGTCGCGGGTCTGGTTGGTCACGGTGGTCACGGCGCTGAAGGGCACGATGTGGATGGAACCGTCCAGCGCCCGCAGCCGGATGGAGCGGATGGACAGCTGTTCCACCGTGCCGGACAGCCCGCCCAGCGTCACGGTATCGCCCACCGCCACCGCATCCTCGAACAGCAGGAAGATGCCGGTGATGACGTCGCGCACCAGTGTCTGTGAACCGAAACCGACGGCCAGACCGATGACACCGGCACCGGCCAGCAGCGGTGCGACGTTCACCCCGATTTCCGACAGGATGGTCAGCCCCGCCGTGACCAGCACGACGACGGCGAAGGCCGTGCGCAGCATGGGCAGCAGCGTGCGCACGCGGGCGGAACGCGCGGTGGCGGCGTCGGCCGACAGCTTGGCCAGGTGCCGCTGGATGGCGGAATTCGCCGCCTCCCACACGGTCAGCGACACCGCCAGCGTCAGCAGCACCGACACCACCGAGGACAGCACACGGGACCCGATCTTGCCTTCCCCGAACCAGGAGAAGGCGCCGAGGCCCCAGATCTCCAGCAGCACGATCAGCGTGGCGAGGGCGATGGCGCCGCCCACCGTGCCGCGCAGGGCAGGCAGATAGCGGTTGGCCCGCGCCTCCAGCCCCGGATAGCGGCGGGCCAGGTCGGGGCTGATGCGGAAGGCGCGCTTGATGAGGCGCCGCGCGCCCTCGTCCATCGCCTTCGCGATGGAGAGCACGATCAGCGTGAAGAAGCTGGCGCGCAGCAGCCGCTCGAACCCATGGTCGATGTTCAGCGCCCAGCCGCCCCACAGCGCGACGATCCAGAGGATGGCCAGGATGTGCCAGATATCGGCCAGCCGGTCGCGCACCAGCCGCAGCAGCCGCCGCGCGCGGTCCGGGTGGTCGGTCGGCTTCAGGTTCGGCGCGGCCAGGAACTGCGCCACGCCCAGCTTGTTCTGCAGCACCACGATCACGAAGAAGATCGAGGCGATGAGCAGCCCGGTGCGGAACAGCCCCGACTGCACGCCGCGCGGCAGGCCCAGCAGCAGGGCGAATTCGCTGCTGGCATAGGCGATGACGATGACGAGCGCGATGCGCCGCAGCCAGACCGTGGCATAGGCCGCCGTCTCATCCGCGCAGGGCAGCAGGCGCAGGTGGTTGGAGGCGGGGCTGAACACCAGCCGCACGATCACCATGAAGCCGCGCGCATACAGATAGGCCCGCGCCACCGTCCACATGATGAAGCGCTGGGAAGGCCAGCCCGGCAGCAGGGAGATGGCGACCTTGGCCACCACGCCGAAGGCCACGACCGGGATCAGGTCCAGCAGCAGCCGCACGGCGATATAGGGCAGGCGCCGGAGGAAGGCGTGGCGCACGTCCTCGGGCGGGGTGGCGGCGTCCAGGCGCTCCGTCCAGCGCCGCAGCAGGCGGGTGGCCAGCATCTCGGCCGCGATGCCGGCGCCGAACACCAGCAGCAGCTTCCAGGCCAGGCCCAGGATGCGCGCGCGCGTCAGGTCGTCGGTCAGGGCATCGCTGAACCATTGCAGCACGGCGGGCAGGTCCGCCGCGATCTTGATGGTGTCGATGATGCGGTTCACCGCCTCTCCGATCCGGGCGGAGAGGAAATTCAACGGGTCCGAGGCCTCGGCCGGGACGGTGGCGCCCGGGGTGGCCGGGGTTCCGGCGGCGGCAGCAGGCGCGGCAGCAGGCGCGGCAGCAGGCGCAGCGGTGGCCGGCGTGGGGGCGGCCGCGGGTGCGGCGGCGGCCGGGGCCGCGGGCGGCAGGGGCTGGCCCCGGGCGGCGGCCAGCGCCTCCAGCATGCGGATCAGCTCTGCCCGCTTCGCGTCGTCGCGCAGGGCCGTCACGGCGGCCGCGATGTCGGCATTGCTGGGGCCGCCGGTGGCGGCGGCGGCGGGTGGCGGCGCCGCGGCGGGCTGGGTTGCGGCGGGTTGGGCGGCGGGCGCCGCATGGCCGCGCGCGGGTTGGCCCTGCGCGAGGGCCGGGGCAGCGCCCAGCATCAGGCACAGCAGCGAAATCACGAGCTTCATGGACAATGCAATTCCTTCCGGCAGCCGCCCGGGTCAAGCCATAACCCGGCCGCTCCGTCAGGCGGAAGATGGGCCGGATTCAGGGCTTCCGTAAGGCAGGGCCGCCGCATGGCGCAGGATCGCCTCCGCCTCCGGCGTGAAGCCCGTGCCCTGGTGCAGCACCAGCCCCGGCAGCACCGCGTCGGGCCCGCGCCCGCCCTTGATGGCGTGCAGGATGACGCGCTTGGCCTGCACCCCCGCGCGCGGCCACAGCGGCAGCAGTCGCACCGTGCCGAAGCGCGCGGCCTTCAGCGCGGCCATGGCTTCCGCCACGCGCTGGGCCGGCAGCACCAGCGTGGCCCCGCCCCGGTGGCGCAGCCCGCGCGCCAGGGCATCCGCCCAATCGGCCAGCGTGGCCTCGCCCTCATGCGCGGCGGAACGGCGCAGCGCGTGCGGGGATGCCGTGCCGCGCGACCAGTAGGGCGGGTTGGCGAAGGCCTGGTCGAAGCGCGGCTCCAGCGCATCGCGGATGTCGGCCTGCGAAATGGTGGCGGCCAGCCCGGCTGCCTCGGCGTTATGGCGGGCCAGCGGCACCAGGGCGGGGTCGGCCTCCACGGCCTGGATGGTCAGGCCCGGCACCCGCGCGGCCAGGCACAGGAAGGCCGGGCCGGTGCCGCAGCCCAGTTCCAGCACCGCCTGGCCCGCGCGCGCGGGCACGGCGGCGGCCAGCAGAACCGCGTCGATCGCGGCCCTCAGCCCGCCCGCCGGCTGCAGCAGCCGCACCCGGCCGCCCAGCAGCGTGTCTTCCGTCCATGATTCCGCCCGATTGTCAGTCACAATTCCTCACGGTTCCGGCGCGCCTCTGTAACAGGCAACACCCAGTATTATCCCGTGAGCAAAACCCCAAGGGAGTCTCGCCAAATGACCTACCGATCCACTCTCCGATACCCGCTGGCCCTGGCCGCGATGATGATGGCGGTGCCGGCCTTCGCGCAGGCCCCCGCCGCACCCCCGCCGGCCCCCCCGGCGGCGGCCCCCGGTGCCCCGGCGCGCCCGAACCCCGCGATGCGGATGTTCGAGGCGCTGGACACCAACCGCGATGGCCGCGTCACCTTCGAGGAGACCTGGGCAGGCGTCCAGGCCCGCTTCAGCCAGGCCGACGCGAACCACGACGGCTACCTGACGCCCGAGGAATTCCGCGCGATGCGCCCGGCCCGTCCGCCGCGCCCGCCGCGTGGCGAACCCCGCGCTGAGGGTGAGCGCCGCCCGATGCCCGAGCACTTCCAGCGCATGGTGGAGGCCCGCTTCCGCGCCGCCGACGCCAACCGCGACGGCCGTGTGACGCTGGAGGAGCTGCGCCCGGGTGCCGAGGCCCGGTTCCGCGCGATGGATGCGAACAGCGACGGCGCCATCACGCCGGATGAGCTGCCGCGCCATCCGCCCCGTGGCCACCACCACCACCGCCGCGGCGGGCCTGACGCGCCCCCGCCGCCGGCGCCCGCCCAGTAACCGCGTGCAGTAACCTCGCGCGGCGGTGATGCTGCGCCGCACAGCTATGACGCGGCGCAGCACGGCCATTCCTTGACCCCTCCTTGGCGCGGCGACCAGCATGCAGCTGGCTCAACGCGAGAAGGAGGGGTTTTCCATGATCGGTTCCATCCTGAGGCAGAAGGGCGCGCAGGTCGTCGCGGTCGCGCCCTGTGACCAAGTGGCCTCCATCACCCGCACCCTGGCCCAGCACCGCATCGGCGCCGTGCTCGTGCTGGAGCGCGACCGCAGCGTGGCGGGCATCGTCAGCGAGCGCGACATCGTCCGGGCCCTGGCCGGCGGCGGCGAAGCCACCCTGAACATGACGGCAGGGCAGCTGATGACGCGGGTGCTGCACACCGTGACGCCCGACACCACCGTGCAGGAGGCCCTGCGGGTGATGACCGACCGCCGCATCCGCCACCTGCCCGTGCTGGACCACGACGGAAAGCTGGCCGGCATGGTCTCGATCGGGGACCTGGTGAAGGCCCGCATCGCCGATGCGGAGCGTGAGGCCGAAGATCTGAAGGCCTATGTCAGCACGGCAGGCTGACACCGCGCTGCATCATTATTAAAAATCAGCAAGAAGGCCGGCCTCCGCGCCGGCCTTTTTTGCTGCGTGACTTGGGCAGGCACTGGGCGTTGTGCCCGATTCAGCGCCAGACCGCCGTGCCCGACCCCGGCGGGCGGCCTCACGGCCGGGCTTGCCATCGCACCGCGAAGCAAACGATCCTCCCTGCCAATTCCTGCAGGGAGCAGTTTCATGGACATGACCCGCCGCGCCGCGCTTGCCGCTGGTGCCTCCGTTGCCGTTGCCGGCGCTGCTGCCGCCCCCGCATCGGCGCAGACCCGCTGGCAGATCGCCTGCGCCTATCCGGACAACAACTACTTCACCCGCACGCTGCGCCAGATGGCCACCGACATCGAGGCCGCGACCAATGGCCGCCTGGCCTTCCAGCTGCACACCAACGGCAGCCTGCTGCCCATGCCGCAGATCAAGCGCGGCGTGCAGCAGGGCCAGGTGCAGATCGGTGAGATCCTGCTGAGCGCCTATGGCAACGAGGACCCGTTCTTCGAGCTGGACGGCATCCCGCAGCTGGCCCGCAGCTTCGACGACGCCAAGCGCCTGATGACGCTGACCCGCCCCTTCATCGAGGAGCGTTTCAACCGCCAGGGCCTGTCCCTGCTGTACCTCGCGCCCTGGCCGCCGTCGGGCTTCTACACCAACACGCCGCTGACCAGCCTTGAGGGCCTGCGCGGTTCGCGCCTGCGCACCTACAACGCGATGACCAACCGCTTCGCCACCCTGATCGGCGCGGTGCCCACCCTGGTGCAGGCGGCCGAAGTGCCGCAGGCCTTCGCCACCGGCGTGGTGAACGCGATGGTGACCAGCGCCACCACGGGCGTGGACAGCAGCGCCTGGGACTATGCGCGCATCTTCACGCCCATCGGCTTCACCTACACGAAGAACGCGATCTTCGTGAATCGCCGCGCCTTCCAGGCGCTGTCCGCCGCCGACCAGGCCGCGGTGCGCACCGCCGCCGCCGCCGCCGAGACGCGCGGCTGGGCCGCGGCCGCCGACGCCCAGACCAGCCAGGAGGCCATCCTGGGCCAGCGCGGCATGACGGTGGCCCAGCCCACCCCCGCGATGCTGGCCGAGATGGACCGCGTGAGCGCGACCATGGTGACCGAATGGCTGGCCAAGGCCGGCGAGGAAGGCACCCGGGTCATCAACGCCTATCGCGCCCGGACCTGACCCATGGCACTGCGGCGGGCGCTCGACGCCCTGTACTGGTGCAGCGCGGCGCTCGCCGCGCTGAGCCTGTTCGGTATCTTCGTCATCATGATCGCGCAGATGGTGCTGCGGCAGTTCAACATCCCCCTCATGGGGGCGGACGACGTCACGGCATTCCTGTGTGTCGCCAGCGCTTTCTTCGCGCTGGCCTATACGTTCCGCCGCGGTGAACTCATCCGGGTGGGGCTTTTCATCGAGAAGCTCTCCCCGCAGGCACGCCAGTGGACGGAGGGCGGCGTGCTGCTGCTGGCCGCCGTCCTCACCGGCTACATCACCTACTGGTGCCTGAACGACGTGCTGTTCAGCTACGAGATCGACGACATGGCCCAGGGCTCTGTCGCCTTCAAGCTCTGGATCCCGAAGCTGGCCATGCCGCTCGGCGCCGGCATCCTGCTCATCGCCATCATCGACGAGTTCGTGCGCGTCGCGCGCGGGCTGAAACCCAGCTACCAGGTCGCAGCGGAAGACCGTGCCGCGCGCGGCGATTTCTCGGCGGAGGTCTGAGACCATGGACCTCATCACGATGTCCCTTCTGCTGCTGTTCGTGCTGTGTCTTCTGCTCGGCAGCGGCCTCTGGATCGCGCTCTCGCTGGCCGGCGCCGGCTGGCTGGCCATGACGCTGGTGAACCCCAACCCGGGCCTGTTCCTGGCCAGCGCCTATTGGGAGGCCACGGGCTCCTGGACGCTCGCCGCCCTGCCGATGTTCGTCTGGATGGGTGAGATCCTGTTCCGCACGAAGCTGTCCGAGGAACTGTTCAACGGCCTGGCCCCCTGGGTGCGCCGCATCCCCGGCCGGCTGCTGCATGTGAACATCCTGGCCTGCGGCATCTTCGGCTCGGTGTCGGGTTCCTCGGCGGCCACCTGCGCCACCGTCAGCCGCATCGCCCTGCCGGAGCTGCGCAAGCGCGGCTATGACGAGAGCGTGGCCATCGGCAGCCTGGCCACCGCCGGCACGCTCGGCATCATGATCCCGCCCTCCATCATCATGGTGGTGTACGCGGTCGCGGCCGAGGTCTCGATCGTGCGCGTCTTCATCGCGGGCTGCCTGCCCGGCCTGCTCGTGATGATCCTGTTCAGCGGCTACATCGCCATCTGGGCCAAGCTGAACCCGGAAAAGCAGCCCCCGCTCGACCCCAAGATCTCCTTCATGGAGAAAATGCGCCAGTCCGCGCAGCTGATCCCCTGCGCGATCCTCATCATCGTCGTCATCGGTTCCATGTTCGTGGGCTGGGCGACGGCGACGGAGGCCGCGGCCTTCGGCGTGCTGGGCAGCCTGGTGCTGGCCGCCGTCACGCGCACGCTGTCCTGGTCCAGCTTCTTCGAGAGCCTGGCCGCCGCCACGCGCCTGTCCTGCATGATCCTGTTCATCCTGGCCGGTGCCGCCTTCCTGACCAAGGCGATGGCGCTGACCGGCATTCCGGCGGCCCTGGCGCAGCTGGTGGCCGAGGCCGGCCTCGGCCCCTATTCGATCATCGCGATCCTGACGCTGGTCTATGTAGTGCTGGGTGCCGCGCTGGACGGCGTGTCGATGATCGTGCTGACCACCTCGGTCGTGGTGCCCATCGTGCAGCATGCGGGCTTCGACCTGGTGTGGTTCGGCATCTTCATCGTGCTGCTGGTGGAAATCGCGGAGATCACCCCGCCGCTCGGCTTCAACCTGTTCGTGATGCAGACCATGACAGGCAAGGAACAGACGGAGGTGGCCTGGGCCTCCATGCCGTTCTTCCTGATGCTGGTGGTGACGGTGGCGCTGATCACCATCTTCCCGGTCACGCTGGTGACGGGGCTGCCGGACTGGCTGCTGTCGCGCTGAGCGATCTTCAGGGGCTTCGCCGCGAAGCCCCTGAACCTGTCATCCTTACCAGGCCGGCGGCAGGTCCAGCCGCATGACCCGGCCTTCCAGCCCGGGTGCCGAGGCCGGAAACGCCTTCGTCACCCGCGCATCATGCCCCGCGATCAGCAGGTCCCGGTGCCCGGCCAGCCGGTTCAGCCGGCGATAGCCTTCGATCATCGCCTGCAGGTCGTGGAAGATCGCGAAGGGCCGCTCGAAGTCGGTCTCGTCATAGACATGCACGGCATCCGAGGCGAGCACGACCCAGCCGCGCTGCGTATGTACCCGCAGCACCGCCTGGCCCCGCGAATGCCCGCCCACCAGGATGAACTCGATGCCCGGCGCGATCTCGACATCGCCTTTGTGGAACACCATCCGGTCGGCATAGAGCAGGTCGATCAGCTGCTTCACGTCATCGGGGTGATAGGCGGCGCGGAACGGCCTGATCGTCATGTCGCGGCCGGTGACGTGGATCATCTCCTCGTCCTGGATATGGAAGCGCGCCTTCGGATAGTCCTCCAGCGTGCCGACATGGTCGAAATGGGCGTGGGTCAGGATCACGTCGGGCTCGGAGGCGGCGTCGATGCCGATCTGGGCCAGCGCCTCGGACGGGCGGCAGATGAAGTCATAGGCGCGGCCCATGCGCTTCGAACTCGCGGCCGTCATGCCGGTGTCCACGATCCAGTTCCGGCCGCCGCCCTTCAGCGCATAGGTGAAGAAGTCCAGCCCCTGCACCATCTTCCCGTGCTGGCCGCCCAGGAACATGTGGCTCTCATCCCGCAAATCCTGCGTGGCATAGCGGATGGCGTGGATTTCGTAGGTCGGCAGGCTCATCGGGCGTTTCCGTGTTTGTCGTTGATGCCGCCAAGCTAGAGCAATATCCGGTCGGATTGAATCAATCCCACCGGATTTCTTTCTCTAGAAAACGTAGCTTCTAGAGCAGCTTATCTTTGATCGGGCGGATCACGGCGTGATCCGTCGGATCGAAGGCTGCTCTAGCGCCAAGAGCGCCGCCGGGTAGCAGGCCGGTTGCACAGGAAACGGGCGGAACCATTCCCACCCCTCAGCACACCGCGTATTTTCGGCCTTGCCCTGTATACAGGGGTGCATAAGCATCCCGATGCGATGCCTGCCATTACCGCCGCCGATGCCGCCTATGACGCCCTGCGCGCCATGCTTCTCTCCTTCGAGCTGCGGCCGGGCGAACGCCTGAACGAGGTCCAGCTGGCGGACCATCTGGGCCTGTCCCGCACGCCCCTGCGTGAGGCCCTGAACCGCCTGGTGGCCGAGCGCCTGCTGGAAGTGCGCCAGGGCCAGGGGTTCTTCGTGCGCGACCCCGACCTGGCCGAGGCACGGGACCTGTATGAGCTGCGGGAGGCGCTGGAGGTCACGGCCTTCCGCCTGGCCTGTGAGCGCGCGACACCCGCCCAGCTGCAGCGCCTCTCGCGCGCCTGGGCCACCGGCAGGCGCGCCCTGAAGCGCAGCGAGGACCGCGCGACCATGGTGGCGGAGGACGTGGCCTTTCACGAGGCCATGGCGGCCCTGTGCGGCAACGGGGAAATCCTGCGCGCGCTGGCCGACGTGAACGCCCGCACCACCTATATCCGCTGGGCCTACACCACCGGGCCCAAGCCCGAGCTGAACTTCGACGAGCACGACCTGCTGCTGGATGCCCTCTCGGCGCGCGACGCGGCGCGTGGGGCGGAGATCCTGAACGGCCACATCACGCGCCGCATGCAGGCACTGACCACGCTTCTCTCACCCACGCCGCGTTTCAGACAGGGAAGGCCCAAATGACCACACCCCTCGTGATCGTCCCGCCCGAGGGCGGGCAGAGCTTCTGGCAGCCCGTTCCCGCCAACGGCTTCGTGCGCTGCATCCTGGCCTCGAAGGATTTCGGGGGCGAGACGCCCTTCGCCATGGGCACCCAGACGGTGGCGGCCGGCTGCTTCGTGCGCGAACACGTCCACCCGGACAATGAGGAGATCATCTTCGTGCTGGAGGGCAGCGGACAGGCCCTGATCAACGGCACCGAGACGCACCCGATGGAAAAGGGCGCCTGCTTCTTCTTCGGCCGCGGCCAGACCCACCGCTTCCAGGCGGCCGAGGACGGGCCGCTGACCTTCATGTGGCTGATGATGCCGGGCGGGCTGGAGACCTTCTTCTCCCGCATCGGTCGCGAGAAGTTTCCCGGAGATACAACCCCATCCCCCTTTCCACGACCTGAGGATGTGTTGAAGATCGAGGCCGAGACCGTTTTCGCCTCGCTGCCCGGAAAGGCCTGACCCATGCTGGTCGAGGAACGCGACTATCGCATCAGGCCCGGGAAGCTGGGCCAGTTCGTGTCGACCTATGAGGAACACGGGCTGCCGCTGCAGAAGCACTACCTGGACCGCTTCCTGGGCTATTTCACCACCGAGATCGGGGAGCTGAACCACGTCGTCGCCTGGTGGGGGTATGAGGGGCTGGACGACCGGCTGCGCCGCCGCGGCGCCATGCTGGCCGACCCGGCCTGGACCGCCTACCTGTCCATGGTGACCGATCTGGTCGACACCCAGAACAGCCGGATCCTGCTGCCCGCCGGCTTCTCTCCCATCAAATGATCACGGGCCGTCGCCTGCTCGGCCTGGCGGTGCTGGCCGCGCCCGCCATCCGCCCCGGCGCGGCGGAGGCGCTGATCGAGCTCAAGCTCGGCCATGTGCTGTCGGAGCAGTCCTCCTATCACATCGCGGCCACCAAGCTGGCGCGGCTGGTGGATGGGCATTCGGGCGGGCGGGTGCGCATCGCGGTCTTCGCCAATTCCGCGCTGGGCGGGGAATTGCGGCTGATCCAGTCCGCGCGCAACGGCGCGGTGGACCTGATGTTCAACTCCCAGCCCTCGCTGGAGAACACGCTGCGCGACTATGGCGTGCTGTCCCTGCCCTGGCTGTGGGACAGCCATGAGCAGGCGAACCGCGTGCTGCAGGGCCCGGTCGGCCGGCGGCTGCTGCACCCGCTGGACGGCATCGGGCTGATCGGCCTGTCCTGGTTCAACCTGTTCGAGCGTTCGGTGCTGACCAACCGCCGCTTTTCCACCCCGGCGGAGGCGCGGGGCCTGCGCATCCGGGTCATCCAGTCGCCGGGCTATGTCGAATCCTATCGCGCGATCGGGATGGTGCCCACGCCCACCGCCTATGCCGACCTGCTGCGCGCGCTGCAGACCGGCCGGGTGGACGCGGCGGAACTCGCGCCGGACCAGGTGATCGCGGACCGTTTCGTGGAAGCGGTCCGGTATTATGTGCTGACGCGCACCCACCAGCTGCCGGCTGTGCTCATCGCCTCGCGTTCCCGCTTCAACACCCTGCCGGAGGAAGTGCAGGAGATCATCCGCGCCAGCGTGCCGGAGGCGATCACGATGGGGCTGACCTATTACCAGCGCTTCCGGGAGGACAGCTTCGCGGAGCTGCGTCGGCGCGGCATCGAGATCATCGAGCCCGATGTCGGGGCCTTCAAGGCGGCCGCGCATCTCGCCTACGACAACATCCTCAACAGCGCGCCGAACGGCCGCCAGGTGCTGGCCGAGATCGAGGCGGCGAAGGCGGCGGGCTGAACCCGGCTGCCCGCCGGCACTACCGCTTGAAATAGCGGTAGCGGTACATCTCACCCATGCCCATCCGCGCATTGAGCGCGAGGGAGGCGGTGTTGCTGGCCGAGACCTGGCTCCATTTCCAGATCGCGCCGCGCTGGGCGGCCCAGGCGGCACCCGCGCCCATGATGCGGGCCGCGATGCCGCGGCGGCGGAATTCGGGCCGCACCGCCAGGTCGAACATGCCGCACAGCGTGCCGTCGGCCACGACGAACAGGCTGGCGATGGCCATGCCGTCTTCCTCCAGCACCAGCCAGGCGGCGGGCACGGCCAGAAGCTCCGGCATGCGGGCCTTCTCCGCGCGGCGGGCGTCCACCTGGTATTCGGCGGTGCCCACCACCTCCATCCAGGCGGGGTCGGGGCCGGAAAGCGCGCGCACCGCCGTATCGGGCCGCACCATGCCGCCCAGCGGGCCCAGCAGCACCAGCGTCTCGTCATGGTCGGTATAGCCACGGGCGCGCAGCAGGGCCTCCAGCCCTGGCGGGTCCAGCGGGGTGGAGCGGAAGCGGCAGGTGATGCCGCGCGCGGCCGAGCGCGCCTCCATCCGCGCGATGCGCGGCTGCAGCCCGGCATCGCTCTCCGGGCTCAGGGAAACGATGGAATTGGCGCGCCCGGTGCCGCCCAGGAAGGCGCGGAACAGCAATGGCCCGTCGAAGGCCTGATAGGGCGCCGGAACGGCGTTGAGGCAGGCTTGCTCAAGGGCGCGCAGATCAGGCGGTGCGCCCGGCACGGACCAGATGGTGGAAGCGAAGTCCTGAATCACAGGGCCCGCCCACCGCGCTGGAAGGATTTTTCCATACGCAATGATACCGGGCCTTCGATCAGGATGCACACCCCCGGGGGGGCTTGCATCCGGGAAACTTTCTTCAGCATTGTTTTATGATGCGCCAAGTCAAAACCCCGGCGCATCACTCATTCACGCTATGGGCGGACTTTGTCATCGGCCGCCTTGCCCTAGAATTACCTGTAATACATGTAACACTTTGTTGTTGGTGCGCCCGCTCACATCACGCGGTTCGCCACCAGATCATCGACCACGGCGGGGTCCGCCAGGGTCGAGGTATCGCCCAGCCCGTCCAGCTCATTGGCCGCGATCTTGCGCAGGATGCGGCGCATGATCTTGCCCGAGCGGGTCTTGGGCAGGCCCGGGGCCCACTGGATGGCGTCCGGCGTCGCGATAGGCCCGATCTCCCGCCGCACCCAGTTGCGCAGCTCGGCCAGCAGGGCGTCGCTCGGCTCCTCGCCGGCGTTGAGGGTGACATAGCAGTAGATGCCCTGGCCCTTGATCTCATGCGGCATGCCGACCACCGCGGCCTCGGCCACCTTCGGGTGCGCCACCAGCGCGCTCTCGACCTCGGCGGTGCCCATGCGGTGGCCGGCCACGTTGATCACGTCGTCCACGCGGCCGGTGATCCAGTAATAGCCGTCCTCGTCGCGGCGGGCGCCGTCGCCGGTGAAGTACATGCCCTTGAAGGTGCTGAAATAGGTCTGGATGAAGCGCTCATGGTCACCGAACACGGTGCGCATCTGGCCCGGCCAGCTGTCGGTGATGACCAGGTTGCCCTCGGTCGCGCCCTCCAGCAGCTTGCCGTCATTGTCGACCAGCGCGGGCTTCACCCCCGGCAGAGGCAGCGTGGCGGAGCCGGGCTTCTGCGCCACGGAACCGGGCAGGGGAGAGATCAGGATGCCGCCCGTCTCGGTCTGCCACCAGGTGTCCACCACGGGGCAGCGTTCCTCGCCCACCACGCGGTAATACCACAGCCAGGCCTCGGGGTTGATCGGCTCACCCACGCTGCCCAGCAGGCGCAGGCTGTCGCGGCGCCAGCGCTTCACGGGCTTCTCGCCCTCTCGCATCAGGGCGCGGATGGCCGTCGGCGCGGTGTAGAAGATGTTGACCTGGTGCTTGTCCACCACCTGCCAGAAGCGGCTGTTGTCCGGGTAGCTCGGCACGCCCTCGAACATCAGCGTGGTGGCGCCGTTCGCCAGCGGCCCATAGACGATATAGGTGTGCCCCGTGACCCAGCCGACATCGGCCGTGCACCAGTAGATTTCACCGGGGCGGTAGTCGAACACCACCTCATGCGTGAAGCTGGCCCAGACCATGTAGCCGCCGGTGGTGTGCAGCACGCCCTTGGGCTTCCCGGTGGAGCCGCTGGTGTAGAGGATGAACATCGGGTCTTCCGCGTTCATCGGCTCGGGCTGGCACACGGGGTCGGCGTGGCGGGCCAGTGTCGCCCACCAGTGGTCGCGGCCCGGATGCATGTTGACGGGCGCATCGGTGTTGCGCGCGACGATCACGTGCTTGACCGTGGGGCATTCCAGCAGCGCCTGGTCGGCATTGGCCTTCAGCGGCACGCTGCGCCCGCCGCGCCGGCCTTCATCGGCCGTGATCAGCGCGACGGAATTGCCGTCCTGGATGCGGCTGGCCAGGCTGTCGGGGCTGAAGCCGCCGAACACCACGGAATGGATGGCGCCGATGCGCGCGCAGGCCAGCATGGCCACCGCCGCGTCCACGATCATCGGCATGTAGATGGTGACGACATCGCCCTTGCCGATGCCCAAGCGGCGCATGGCGCTGCCCAGGCGGCAGACGCGGTTGTACAACTCCCGATAGGTCACGCGCTCATCCATCGAGGGGTCGTCGCCTTCCCACAGGATGGCCACGCGGTCGCCGCGCCCTTCCTCCAGGTGCCTGTCGAGGCAGGAGACGGAGGCATTCAGGATGCCGTCCTCGAACCACTTGATCTGAACGTCGTCGTGGAAGCTGGTGTTCTTGATCTTGCTGGGCTTCACCATCCAGGAAATGCGGTTGGCTTCCTTGCCCCAGAACCCGTTGGGGTCCACCGCGGCTTCCCGCACCATGGCCTGTCGCCGCTCCACCGACACATGGGTGCGCGCGGCGGCATCGGCCTTGATGCCGATGACCTCGTCATGGTGCGCGTGCAGATGGGTGTCCATGGACAGCAACTCCCTGTGTGACTTTCTTGCTCTGGTTATCTCGGCCCGTGCGGCATTGCGTCAACAGGCAAAAAATTACCCCGCGGAATGGTTCCGCGGGGCCAAGTTTCGTCAGTCCGGGAGAAAGCGGCCAACCGCCCGATGGTGAGGGCTGAAGGCCGGTAGTACCCGCCCGGGGATCGAGGTCCGGGTGGGGATCTGGTGGGCCGTTCGCGGCCCGGAGGGGCATCGGTGGTTCAGGCGATCGTTCCGGCGCGCCCCAGGTGAGGGCCTGAAGAGGCGCGCCGGTCGCCTTCCCCCGCCGGTGCCGGATGCCACGGCCGGCGGGGGAAACTGTTCACCGGATCAGTTGGTCCGGGGCGCCGCGGGATGGGCCGGGCGGGCCGCCTGCGTCGGCGCGGCGTGCGCCGGGCGGGTGGTCGCATGGCCGCTCACCGCGCCACCGGGCTGGGCCGGGGTGGCGGGCCGGGCCGCCTGGCTGGACGGCACCGCCGGGGTGGCGGGCGTGGCCGGGCGCTGGGCCTGGGTCGCGGGCGTCGCGGGCACCGCCGGGGTGGCGGCGTTGGGCGAGGCAGGGGCCTGGCTGGTCACCGCGGGGCGCTGGGCCGGAACCTGCTGGGTGCTCCCGCTGGAGACCCCGCCCTGGGCGAAGGCCGGAAGGGCCGTACCCATCAGCAGCGCGGTGGCGAGAGAGTAGCGAGAGAAGGTCTTAAGCACCGTTTCCTCCTATGAGCTTGGGGTGCGAGGAGGATATTCGCCACGGCCAGGGGCACGGATTAGGCGCTGCCGGGGTGATGTGATGGCAGGCGCGGCCTTTTGGTGGCGAGTGTGGCGCCGCGCCGCATTCGGGAAACGCCGCCGTTACACCCGAAGGCTAACCCATTGATTTCACGGGGCCGAACTGCATCCGATACTCATAGCGTTCCGGGATGTAGAGCACTTCCATGCGCTCGATCGGCACGCCGCGCGGGTCGCGGCTCAACCGGCGCACCCGCAGCAGCGCCGAGCCCGGCGCCACGCCCAGGGCCCGCGCGGCCTCGGGCGTCGCGGCCTCGGCGCCCAGCACCTGCTCGGCCGATCCGAACTCCGCCCCGGCGCGTTCCAGCAGCTGCACCAGGGGGGTGTGCATCATGTCCTCGCGGCTGAAGCTGCGGCCCAGGGCCTCCGGCACCCAGCTGCGCGCCAGGGAGAAGATGTCGCCGCCCTCCCGCCGGATGCGGACGGCGTGCTGCACGGGCGCGCCCGGCGCGATGTCCAGCGCCGCCGCGATGTCGGCCGTGGCGGGGATATAGGCGAAGTCCAGCAGCTCCACCGCCGTGTCGCGGCCCATCACCAGGCTGGCTTCCACCAGCCCGTCGATATGGGCCAGCACGGGGCGCTGCTCCGGCCGGCGCAGCACCTCGGTGCCGCGCCCGCGGCTGCGGCGCACCAGCCCGGCGGCGGCCAGATCATCGAAGGCGCGGCGCATGGTGATGCGCGAGACGCCCAGCGCCTCTCCCATCTCGTTCTCCGAGGGCAGGAGCGAGCCCTCCGGGCAGCGCCCGTCCAGGATGCGCCGGCGCAGCGCGCGGTGGATCTGCGCATGCAGCGGCAGCGGATGCTCTGGGCGCAGCACAATACCCAAGCCGGCGCCCAACCCGGCAGCACCGGAACGGCTGGCCTGGCTCATCGCCGTGCGGTTTCCAATTGATATATCATTTGCGCTGTCTCACACTCGCCACAGCGACGTAACGGAGGCGAGTATGACCGACAAGCTGGAGAAATGGCGCGGCTATGTGCCGGATGAGGAGCTGGAGACCTATCGCAAGGGCGGCTTCGCCCGGCGCATCGGCTTCGGCCGCAAGGCCGCGCTGCTGAACATCGACACGACCTGGATGTTCGTGGACCCGGCCTTCGCCATGTGCGGCCGCGACATGCCGCAGATGATGGATGACCTGACGCGGCTGACCGAGGCATTCCGCGCGCTGGACCTGCCCATCTACTACTCGCGCCGCGACGACCGCTCCCACCCCACCTACCGGGGCCTGTGGAACGAGAAGCTCGGCACCTCGGGCGAGTACCAGTACACCTCGGACCCGCGCGCGGATCAGTGGCCGGAAGCCTATGCCCCGCGCAAGCAGGACCGCGTGATCCTGAAGAACAAGCCCAGCTGCTTCTTCCAGACGCCGCTGGATACCTTCCTGCGCTATGACGAGGTGGATACGCTGGTGATCTGCGGCATCTCCACCAGCGGCTGCGTGCGCGCGGGGGCGGTGGACGCGTTCTCGCACAACTTCCGCCCCATCCTGGTGGATGAGGCCTGCGGCGACCGCAGCCCAAGCGCCCATAAGGCCAACATGTTCGACATGGACATGAAGTTCTGCGACGTGGAGAGCCTGGATTACGTCCTGGCCGAGCTGAAGGCCCGCTATGGCCGCAAGGCCGCCGCCGAATGAGGGCCACCCGCCGCGCGGTGCTGCTGGCGCCGCTGGTTGCCCCTTTGGCCACGCCTGCCCTGGCGCAGGATGGCTTTCCGAACCGCCCCATCCGGCTGGTGGTGCCCTTCCCGCCCGGCGGGTCCACCGACGTGGTGGGCCGACTGGTCGCGGCCGGGCTGCAGCAGCATCTGGGCCAGAGCGTGATCGTGGAGAACCGCGCGGGCGCGCAGGGCGGGCTGGCCTCGGCCGCCGTGTCGCGCGGCACGCCGGATGGCTACACGCTGCTGCTGACCAACGGATCCTCGCAGGGCATCCTTCCGGCGCTGGCGCCGCAGGCCGCCCCATACGACCCCGTGGCGGGCTTCACCCATATCGGCCTGGCGGGGCTGTACTGGGGCACGCTGCTGATCAACCCGTCCTTCCCGGCGCGAGACCTGGCGGGCTTCATCGCCGAGGCGAAACGCCGCCCCGGGCAGATCAACTACGCCACCAGCGGCAGCGGCTCCTCCCCGCACATGTTCGTGGAGCTGCTGAAGATCGAGGCAGGGATCGACATCGTCCATGTCTCCTACCGCGGCTCCGGCCCCGCGCTGACGGCGGTGCTGGCCAATGAGGTGCCCGCCATGGGCGACAGCCTGCCGAGTGCCACCCCGCATATCCGCAGCGGCGCCCTGCGGCCGCTGGGTGTGTCGAGTGCCACGCGCGTGGCGGCGTTCCCGGACGTGCCGACCTTCGCCGAGCAGGGCTTTCCGAGGCTGGCGGTGGATAGCTGGTACGGCGTGGCCGGCCCGCCGGGCATGGCGCCTGCCGTGACGGCAAAGATCGCCCAGGCGCTGGAGGCCACCATGTCGGACGCCGCGCTGGCGGAACGCATGGCGGGCATGGGCTTCGAGGCCAAGCCGATGAGCGGGGAACCGTTCAAGGACATGGTCGCGCGGCTGTATGCGCTGTGGGCGGAGACGGTGAGGGTGTCAGGGGTGAAGCCGGAGTAGGCAGACCAGGGGGCGCTGCCCCCTGGACCCCAGGCACTTGGCACCCAACCCTGCCAAGATTTTTCCGATTGATTTTAATAATAAAAAAGGCGCCCCGCTTATCCAGCGAAGGCGCCAAACTCCTATCAGGTCCAGGAGATATTATCTCCTGGCGGGGTGCAGGGGCAGCGCCCCTGCGCGGGGGCTCCGGGGGCAAGGCCCCCGCAGCGCCTACTTCTTCGCCGGCGGCATCTTCACTTCGATCGACAGTTCCTTCAGCCGGATCGGCTCCACCTCGGACGGCGAGCCCATCATCAGCTCCTCGCCCTGCTGGTTCATCGGGAACAGGTTCACTTCGCGCAGGTTCGGCTCATCGGCCAGCAGCATCACGATGCGGTCGATGCCGGCGGCCATGCCACCGTGCGGCGGGGCGCCGTAGCGGAAGGCGTTGAGCATGCCGCCGAAGCGCTCCTCGACCGTCTCAGGCGGGTAGCCCGCGATGCCGAAGGCCTTCACCATGATCTCCGCCTTGTGGTTGCGGATGGCGCCGGAGGCCATTTCGTAGCCGTTGCACACCACGTCGTACTGATAGGCGCCGATGGTCAGCGGGTCCTTGGTTTCCAAAGCCTCCATCTCGCCCTGCGGCATCGAGAACGGGTTGTGGCTGAAGTCCACCTGGCCGTTTTCCTCGTTCAGCTCATAGAACGGGAAATCGGTGATCCAGCAGAAGCGGAACACGTTCTTCTCGACCAGGCCCAGCTCATTGCCCAGGCGCAGGCGCGTCTGGCCGGCGAATTTGGCGGCGTCGGCTTCCTTGCCGGCGGCGAAGAACACGGCGTCACCGGCCTTCAGCCCGCAGATCTGGCGGATCGCCTCGGCGCGGTCGGCTTCCAGGTTCTTCGCGATCGGGCCCTTCGGGCCTTCGGCGTCAAACGTGATGTAGCCCAGGCCGCCGGCGCCGCTCTCGCGCGCCCATTCGTTCAGCTTGTCGAAGAAGCTGCGCGGGTTGCCGCCCGCACCCGGCGCGGGGATGGCACGCACCACGCCGCCATTCGCCGCGATCTTGGCGAACAGGCCGAAGCCCGAGCCCTTGAACTGCTCGGTCACGTCGCTGATCACCAGCGGGTTGCGCAGGTCCGGCTTGTCGGAGCCGTATTTCAGCTGCGCCTCGGCATAGGGAATGCGGATCCAGGAGGTGCCGTCGGACCCGTCCACCTGGCGGCCCTCGGCGAATTCCTCGAACACGCCGCGGATGACGGGTTCCATGGTGGTGAAGACGTCTTCCTGGGTGACGAAGCTCATCTCCACGTCCAGCTGATAGAACATCAGCGTGCGGTCGGCGCGGCCGGCCTCGTCGCGGAAGCAGGGGGCGATCTGGAAATAGCGGTCGAAGCCCGCGACCATGGTCAGCTGCTTGTACTGCTGCGGGGCCTGCGGCAGGGCGTAGAACTTGCCCGGGTGCAGGCGGGCCGGCACCAGGAAGTCGCGTGCGCCCTCGGGGCTGCTGACCGTCAGGATCGGCGTCTGGAACTCGTTGAACTGGGTCGCGATCATGCGGCGGCGGATGCTGTCGATGATCTGCGCGCGCAGGATCATGTTCCGCTGCAGGCGCTCACGCCGCAGGTCCAGGAAGCGGTAGCGCAGGCGCATGTCTTCCGGCGCCTCCTGCTCCTGCGCCACCTGGAACGGCAGCACGTCGGCGGCGGATTGCAGCACCAGCTCCTTCACCCGCAGCTCGATGGCGCCGGTGGGCAGCTTGTCGTTCACCAGCCCCGCGTCGCGCAGCACCACTTCGCCGGTCACGGTGATCACGCTCTCGACGCGCAGCGCCTCGGCGGCCGCGAACACTGGAGAGCCGCTGGCGATCACGCACTGGGTCAGGCCGTAATGATCGCGCAGGTCGATGAACAGCACGCCGCCGTGGTCACGCTTGCGGTGCACCCAGCCGGAGAGGCGGACGGTGCTGCCGGCCTGCTCGGCGCGGAGGGCGCCACAGGTATGGGTGCGATAGGCGTGCATAAGAGATGGCCCTGAACTGCTCGGAAGGCGCCCTAGAGGCGGCAGAGAGCCGCCTCTGTCAACCCGGTGACGTCTTGCAACACGCCCGTCTTCGGTCCAATCGGGAAAACATGCAGCCTCGCCGCCCCGAATTCCCGCCCACCCAGTTCATCACCACCAGCATGGAGCTGGCGGAGCTGTGCGACAGGCTCGCGAAGGAACCCTTCGTGACGGTGGATACGGAGTTCATGCGGGAACGGACCTACTGGCCCGAACTCTGCGTGGTCCAGCTGGGCGGCGCCAACGATATCGCGGTGGTGGACACCCAGGCCGAGGGGCTGGATCTGCAGCCGCTGGGCCATCTGCTGGCCAACCCCGCCGTGATGAAGGTGTTCCACGCCGCGCGGCAGGATGTGGAGATCTTCCTGCTGCGCTTTGGCGCCGTGCCCACCCCCATGTTCGACACCCAGGTGGCCGCGATGGTCGCGGGCTATGGCGACCAGGCGAGCTATGACAGCCTGGCGCGCGGCCTGGCCAATGCGCAGATCGACAAGGCGCACCGCTTCAGCGACTGGTCGGCGCGGCCGCTCTCGCCCGCCCAGGTCAACTACGCCGCCGCCGACGTGACGCATCTGCGCGTCATCTATGAACGGCTGGTCGCCCAGCTGAAGCGCGAGAACCGCCTGGAATGGGTGGCCGACGAGATGGACGCGCTGATGGACCCCTCGGGCTATGTCACCGCCCCCGACAGCGCGTGGGAGCGCCTGCGCCCCCGCACCACCAACCGCAAGTTCCTGGGCATCCTGCAGGCCATCGCCGCCTGGCGTGAGCGCGAGGCCCAGCGCGTGAACATTCCGCGTCAGCGCCTGGTGAAGGATGAGACGCTGCTGGAGATCGCCGCCACCACCCCCGGCAATGTGGCCGAGCTGGCCCGCGCGCGCGGCATCTCGGAAGGTTTCGCCAAGGGCAAGTCCGGTGCCAGCCTGCTGGCCGCCATCGCCGAGGCGAAGAAGCTGCCCGAGGACGCGCTGCCCGTGCCGAAGGAAGAACGGCGTGGCCCGGGCGCATCCCCCGCGCTGGTGGCGCTGCTGAAGGTGCTGCTGGCCGCGAAAAGCGAGGAAGCCCAGGTGGCCCCCAAGCTGCTGGCCAATTCCGAGGACCTGGACCGGCTGGCGACCGAGGAAAACCCGGATATCCCCGCGCTGTCCGGCTGGCGGCGGACGGTGTTCGGTGAGGCCGCGCTGGCGCTGAAGGGCGGGAAGCTGGCGCTGGGCGTGGACGGGCGGAAGGTGAAGCTGATTCCGTCGGCCTGAAGCGCCGTCACCCAGGGGACGCCATGATTGATTTCAAGAACGGATCGGTCTTCAAGCTCAAGAAGAACGATGACTACGCCAAGCGAGTAACCGATCTGCTTATCAATGGAGAGCAGGTCATCAGCTCGTTCAAGGCGATGCGCGATGGCGTCGTATTTACCAACAAGCGCATCATCGTGGTCAATGTGCAGGGTATCACCGGCCGTAAGATCGACTATACTTCCCTGCCATACAGCAAGATCGTCGTTTTTTCGGTCGAAACCGCGGGAACCTTCGATCTGGACTCCGAGCTTGAGATGTATTTCTCCGGTCTCGGCGCGGTGAGGCTGGAGTTCACCGGCGAGACCAACCTGGCCGAGATCTCGCGCATCATCGCCGGCTATGCGCTGTAGCCTCAGGGCTGGATATCAACCCTGAACCTGAACAACCTCGTCAACTTATCCGCCACCGGCGCCGGCATCAGCTCCAGCAGCCGCAGCATCATCCCGAACCCCCAGGGAAACACGCAGCGCCCCGCCCCGCGCGCCACCGCGCGGCGGATCTTCGCCCCCGCCGCTTCCACCGAATACTCGAACGGGTGGCCGCCCTTGAACCGCGCGCTCATCTCGCTGCGGAAGAAGCCCGGGGCCACCATCGTCACCCCCACGCCGCGCAGGGCCAGCAGCGCCCGCAGCGCCTCGCCATAGGCCCAGAGCCCGGCCTTGCTGGCGGAATAGGCCGGGCTGTCCGGCAGGCCCCGGAATGCCGCGACCGAGCACACCAGCACCAGCCGCCCGGCGCCCCGCGCCACCAGCCGAGGCAACAGCGGCTCCACCAGGTTCACCGCCCCGGTCAGGTTCACGCCCAGCACGCGCAGGGTGCTGTCATGGCCCTCCATCGACCCGTCCGGGCGGGTGCCGCCGGTCACGCCGGCATTGGCGACCACCAGTGTGAAGGGCGAGGCATTGTCCCAGGCCAGCACCTGCGCCGACAGGGCAGGGGCGTCGCGCACATCCAGCAGGGCGGTGTGCACCAGGGCGCCGCGCGCGCGGCAGTCCGCCGCCACCCCTTCAAGCGCCACGGCATCCCGCCCGATCAGGTGCAGCGCCACGCCTGGCCCGGCCCAGCCGCGCGCCAGCTCCGCCCCCAGCCCCCGAGAGGCACCGCTGATCACGATGGAGCTCATCGCCGCCACACCCCCGTCTGCCGCGCCAGCTTCAGCAGGCGGCCCTGGAACTTCCACCACAGCAGATACGCCCGCCTGCCGGCCGGCAGGGCGGGCCAGGCGGCGGGATCAGCCAGGCGCGCCAGCACGATCTCGGGCGTGCAGGGCAGTTGCGTCACCGGATCATGATAGCGCGGGTACAGGATGAGGCAGCCGGCCACCAGCGCGTCCAGGCTCAGCGCGCGGCCCCGTCGCGGGGGCGGCGCCATGTCCGTCGTCAGCCCCCAGCCGGCATAAAAGGGCCGGCCCCAGCAGGTGACGGAAAGCCCGCGCAGCAGCGCCTCGAACCCCGCCAGGCTGGTGATGGAATGCAGCGCCTGCACCTGGCCGAACAGGCCGCCGATGGGGGCGCGTGTCACGGTGTCGGCGTATCGCAGCGCCGCACGGTCAGGGACGTAGCCGCGGCGATAGCCGGTCTCGACATCCGGGTGCGGCTTGAAGGCGATGAACGCGTCGGGGTTGGCCGCGCGCACGGCGGCCAGCAGGCCGAGGTTGGTGCGTATCTCGGCCGCGCCCAGCCGGATGGAGGCATCATCCTCCACCTGCCCCACCACCAGCAGCCGGGCGCGCCCGGGGCTGGGGGGCAGGGGCACGGCCTGGCCCGCGACATTGTATTTGGTGATGTTGCGGGCCGCGATCGCCCCCCGCAGCGCCGCCGCGCGGGCCTGCAGGCCGGGTGTGAAGTCGGTCTGCGCCAGGATCGTCTCCAGCAGGGATGGCCGGGACGGATCGTAATGAATGCCCAACGGGTCCACCGCCAGCGAGGCAGCGGGGGCGAAATTCACCCCGAGCCCCACCGAGCGCAGGAACCCGTCCTCCACCCGCCAGATCTCGGTGCCCTGACGGGCGGCCAGGGCCTCATCCTGCGCCGTTACGCGCGCGGCCCAGGCGGCGACCACGGCGCCCGGGCGCATCGCCTCGGCGGGAGTTTCGGCGAAGGGCGGGTGCCCGGCGCCGGTGCCGAACACATGGCCGATGTCGCGCCGCTTCCACTTCTGCATGTGCAGCAGGAATTTCACACGATGGTTTTCCGCCGCCCGGCCGCGCCACAGCGCCAGGATGGCCACCGCCTCCTCCGCCGCCAGGGGGCGGCCGGTAAAGGGGCAGGCGAAGCGGGTATAGGGCAGCGCGGCGGCCAGGGGCGCGGGGTCGCAGCCCAGCATGGCGGCCAGCAGATCGGGGTCGGGGGTGGCTTCCGTGCGGGGAAGGCCCGGAAAAACGAGGGCCACCGGCCGCTGCGCCCCGGCGAAGGCGGGGGCGGTCCAGGGCTCCTCGAGGATCTCGCCCGCGACCAGGCCCGGCCCGGCCCCCGGCACCACGGCATAGTCGGGCAGAAAGCCCGGCAGATGTGGCCAGCGCCGCAGCAGTGCCGCCGGCACACCAATTTGTGGGCGGTGCAATATGTCGTGCTTTTCCACGGCTTCCTGTATAAGGGCGCGGCGGCGATGGCCAACCTGCATTTGCGTGTCAGCGCAACCCGGGGCTGTATCGCCGCCCTGTTACATGAGGTGTTACGGAATGGTGCGAACCGGAACTGGCCTTTCGCGCGGCTTTCTGCTGCTGGCCGTGCTGCCCCTGATCGGCTGCGACACCCTCAGCAGCGTGGGCGCCGGCTTGACCTCCGCGGCGGTGCCCGCGCCCCTGGGTGCCCCCATCGCCACCCCCGCCCCGCCGACCGACCCGCTGGCCGTCTTCGCGCTGGCCGCGACCCCGGGCACCGAGAGCATGGTCACCCTGGCCGACGGCACATCCGTCCGGGCGCGCGTGCAGCGTCAATACGCCGCCGCCTCCGGTCGCAACTGCCGTGAGGTGATCCTGGGTTCCGGCCTGCAGGAGCGCACGCAACTGGTCTGCGCGGGCCCCGAGGGCTCGCACCTGACGCCGCCGCTGCTGCGCGGCGGCGGTATCTGACCATGCAGGCGGGTGAGCGCCCCATCGCCGCGCCATCCGGCCTGCGGCGCTTCCACGCCGCGCTCCAGCTGCAGCTGCGCGTCATCGGCGCCCTGCTGCTCCGCGAACTGCATACCCGGTTCGGGCGCCATCACGGCGGCTATGTCTGGATGTTCTTCGAGCCGATGCTGCTCGCCGCCTGCATCGCCGGCCTGCACACGGTGCTCGGCCATCACCTGCCGGGCGACATGGACATCCCGAGCTTCTACCTGACGGGCTACGTCCCCTATTACCTGTTCCGCGGCATCATCAACCGCTCGGGCAGCGCGCTGTTGGGCAATGCGCCCCTGTTCTTCCACAAGCAGGTCACCTACCTGGACGTGATCATCGCCCGCAACGCGCTGGAAATCCTGTCGGTTCTGTTCGTGCAGAACTTCCTGCTGTATCTGGTGGGCGTCTTCACCGGCACCTTCCCGGACAATCCCGCGCAGGTTTCCCTGGGTGTGCTGCTGATCGGCCTGTTCTGCCACGGCGTCTCCATGGCGATCACGGCCGCGACGGTGATCGGCACGGAGGAAGTGGACCGCGTGACCCACCCGATGACCTATCTGATGATCCCGCTCGTCGGCGCCTTCAGCATGATCTGGTGGTTCCCGTCCGACATGCAGGCCATCATGATGCTGAACCCGACGATGAACATGTTCGAATATATCCGCGAAGGGCATTTCGGCCCGATGGTGCCCTATCACTACGACATGACCTTCATGGTGAGCTCGGTCATCGCCGCGAACTTCTTCGGGCTGTTCTGCCTGCGCGCCGCAGGCAACAAATACCCCTACTTGGCCGACGTCTGAGCGACAGACGCCGATGATGGAGCTGCGCGATGTCTGGGCCGGGTACAAGGTGCATGGGCGGGAGCACATGGTCCTGCGCGGGGTCAACGCCACCTTCTGGCGGGGCGACGCCGTGGGCATCCTGGGGCGGAACGGCGCCGGCAAATCCACCCTGATCAAGGTGCTGGGCGGCCGACTTCAGCCCAAGAGCGGCAGCTTCCGCCATGATCCGGATTTCCGCATCTCCTGGCCGCTGGGGTTCACCGGCGCCATCCATGGCTCCATCACCGGGGCGGACAATGCGCGCTTCGTCGCCCGCATCTATGGCCGCGACCCCTATGAGATGGAACAGGAGGTCGAGGCCTTCGCCGAGCTGGGCAGCCACATGTACAAGCCGGTGAATACCTATTCCTCGGGTATGCGCGGGCGCCTGGCCTTCGCCATGTCCATGGCCATCGACTTCGACTGCTACCTGGTCGATGAGGCGATCGCCGCGGGTGACGCCCGTTTCCAGTCCCGCTTCCGCAACGCGATGGAGGAACGGCGAGACCGCAGCACCATGATCCTGGTGACGCACTCCGCCGGCATCCTCCGTGACCTCTGTACCTCCGCCGCCATTCTCCAGCAGGGAAAACTCGCCTTTTATGAAGATCTGGACGAGGCTATCTCCATCTACGAAAGGCTCTGAGGCCACTTCCGGTCGCGGCCGGAAGATCGCCTCGCGCCCATCGACCGAAAACGGGCTCGTACTCGGCGGCTTCGGCTCGCTTGAGGTGCAGCCGGCCGGCCCGGTGGAGCGACTGCGCGGATGGGTGCGGCGGCATCCCTACTGGTTCTTCGTGCTGCTGCCGACGCTGGTCGTCGCCGCCTATTTCTATCTGGTCGCCGCCGACCAGTATGTCTCCGAAAGCCGCTTCGTCGTTCGTTCCCGCACCCAGAGCTCGGGCCTTTCCGCCCTGACGGACGCGTTGAACAGCGCGGGCTTCCGCTCCGCGCCCGAGGACGCGGTGATGGTGAAGGATTTCATCACCTCCCATGATGCGGTCCAGCAGCTGCGCCAGCAGATGGACCTGGTGGCGATGTTCCGCCGTCCGGAATCTGATCTCTGGTCCCGGCACTGGTATGAGACGCCGCCGGCCGAGCGGCTGCTGCGTTTCTACCGCGGCATGGTCACGGCGCAGATCGACACCACCTCCGGCATCGCGACGCTGGAGGTCCGCAGCTTCCGCCCGGCGGACAGCCTGCAGATCAACGAGGCGCTGCTGAAGATGAGCGAGGGCCTGGTGAACGGCCTGAACTCCCGCATCCAGCAGGACACCATCACGGGCGCCCGCCAGGAAGTGGCGCGCGCCGAGCAGCGCGTCGCCGACGCGACCGAAGCGATCTCCCAGTTCCGGGAGCGTGAGCGCCAGCTCGATCCCACGCGTTCCGCCGGCATCGCGGTCGAGACCATCGGCCGGCTGCAGGGCACGCTGGCCGAGACCCGCAGCCAGCTTCAGACCCTCCAGGGCTATGCCCGGCCCAACAACCCGCAGATCGCGGTGCTGCAGAACCGAATCCAGGCGCTGGAAGCCCAGATCGAGGAAGAGCGCGGCCGTACCTCCGCCGGCGACAACCGCGGCTTCACCGCCCAGGTCGCGGCCTATGAGCGGCTGCGGCTGGAGCTTGAATTCGCCGGTCGGCAGCTGACGACCGCGACCGCCAGCCTGGAATCGGCGCTGAACAGCACCCTGCGGCAGCAGATCTTCCTGCAGCGGGTGGTCGAGCCGAACCTGGCGGAATATAGCCTCTATCCGAAGCGCTTTCTCTCCATTCTCTATACTTTCATCGGCCTTTCCGTTGTCTACGGTCTGGGCTGGCTGCTGATCGCGGGGGTCAAGGAACATGCTGCGTAACAAGCTTCTGATGGCGGCCGCGCTGACGGCCGCGCTTTTGCCCGCGCTCGTCCACGCCCAGCCCGCGCAGGATCTGGCGCCCGGGCGCGCCGAGGCGGGGGCCCGCCAGACCAACCGCGTGGGCTCCGCGACCGAGGCCGAGGCCGGGGCGCAGGCCGTGCTGCCGCTGGGCGCCGGGCAGCGCAACCCGGGCCCGGCCACCGCCGTGTTCGGCTCCGCGCTGTTCACCAACAACGCGACGGCCACCTCCGACGCACCGAACCCCAACTACGTCATCACTCCCGGTGACCGCGTGTCCGTCCGCGTCTGGGGCGCGACGGAGGCCGAGGTGACTGGCCAGGTCGACAGCGCGGGCATGCTGTTCCTGCCGCAGATCGGCCCGGTCCGCCTGGCCGGCACCCGCGCCGGAGACCTGCAGCGCACGGTCGAGGGCGAGGTCCGCCGCATCTACACGCAGGAGGTGAACGTCTATGCCGTGCTGCTGTCCACGCAGCGCATCGGCGTGTTCGTCACCGGCTTCGTCAAGACGCCCGGGCGCTTCGGCGGCTCGGCCGCCGATTCCGTCATCGACTTCCTGGTGCGCGCCGGCGGCGTCGACCCCTCTCGCGGGTCCTACCGGGATATCGTGGTGCGCCGGAACGGGGCCAATGTCGCCAGCGTCGACCTCTACAACTTCCTGATCGAGGGCCGCCTGCCGGCCCTGCGCCTGCAGGAGGGCGACACGATCGTCGTCGGCCGCCAGCGCGCGCTGGTGGGCGCGGACGGCGCCGTGCGCAACAACTTCCTGTTCGAGGTTCCGGGCCGCGCCATGACCGGGCGTGAGCTGGTGGAATATTCCCGCCCGCTGCCGGCGGCCACCAATGCCGTGATCCAGGGCAGCCGCGGCGGCCGCCCCTTCAGCCGCTATGTCACGCTGGGTGAGCTTTCCTCCGCCCAGCTGGGCGACCAGG
The DNA here is from genome assembly GCF_004005855.1 of Rhodovarius crocodyli. Classification (GTDB taxonomy): domain Bacteria; phylum Pseudomonadota; class Alphaproteobacteria; order Acetobacterales; family Acetobacteraceae; genus Rhodovarius; species Rhodovarius crocodyli. The sequence continues at coordinate 944,300 of NZ_SACL01000001.1, read as the reverse complement.
ACACGGTCAGCTTCATCACCGACGCGCCCGCGCGCACCATCCGCGTGACGATCGAGGGCAGCCGCATCGGCCCCTCGGTGCTGGTGGCCGATCGGGACACGCAGCTCTGCACCCTGCTCGACTATGTGGCGGTGGACCCCTCGCTCGCGAACACCCAGGGCGTGTTCCTGCTGCGCCAGCGCGTGGCGGCCCAGCAGCAGCGCACCATGGAGGAAACGCTGGACCGGCTGGAACGCCAGCTGTTCCTCGCCACCTCTCCCACCACCGGCGTGTCGCAGATCCGCACGGCCGAAGCCAATCTGGTCGGCCAGTACATCCAGCGCGCCCGCCGCACCCGTCCCGACGGGCTGGTGGTGGTGATGGATTCGACCGGAAACTGCGCGCCCGTGCGGCTTGAGGACGGCGACGTGATCGTCATCCCCGAGCGCAGCCAGACCATCCTGGTCTCGGGCGAGGTGAATGCCCCGCGCGCCATCCTGTGGCAGCAGAACCTGGTGCCGGCGGACTACATCCGCCAGGCGGGCGGCCTCTCGCCGCGCGGCAACACCTCTTCCCTGATGATCCGCCGCGCGAGCGGCGAGCTGGTGCTGGACGCCACCCAGCCGCTGCGGCCGGGTGACGAGCTCATCGCGCTTCCGCACCTCGACCGGCGCGTGATCCAGCTGTTCACGGATTTCAGCTCCATCGTGTTCCAGCTGGCCTACGCCGCGAGGTCGCTGCAGAACTTCTGACCTTGTCCAAACCGTTGCAGGGCATGGCGCTGATGGCCGGCGCCGCCCTTTTCTTTTCGGCCATGGGCATGTGCTACCGCGTCGCCTTGCAGGAGGGGCTGCCGACACCGGCGGCCCCTTTCGCGCGTGGCGCGATCACCCTCATCATCATCCTGCCCTGGCTGCTGCGGGTGGGCGTGTCCGGCATGGCCACGCGGCGGCCCTGGCTGATGACCTGGCGCTGCGCCGCGGGGCTGGTGGCCTTCCAGTGCTCCATGCTGGCGCTGCTGCTGCTGCCGCTGGCCGATGCGGTGGCCATCGGGCAGGCTCGCCCCATCTGGGCCATCTGCCTGGCCGCCGTGCTGCTGAACGAGAAGCTCAGGCGTGACCGCGTGGTGGCGGCCCTGGTGGGCTTCGCGGGCGTCATCGTCATCGCGGACCCGGGCGGGCACATCTCCTGGGGGTTGGCCGCCGCCGTGGGGGCGGGCATCTCGGGCGCGCTGGTGCTGATCTCGGTGAAGAAGCTGGCGCCGACCGAGCCCCCCATGCGCGTCATCGCCTGGTATGCGGTGGCCAGCGTGGTGTTCTGGGCGCCGCTGACGGCCTGGCTGTGGGTCACGCCCAGCCTGGGCGCGCTGACGCTGCTGGTCGTGGGCACGCTGGCCTCGGTGATCGGTGACTACATGGTGTCCGCAGCCGCGCGGCGGGCCGATGCCGGGCTGCTGGCCCCGATGGAATATGTGCAGATCCCGTCCGGCGCCTTCTGGGGCTGGCTGGTGTTCAGCGAGGTGCCGGGCTGGGGCCTGCCGGCGGGTGTCGCGCTGATGCTGGGGGCCAGCCTGTACCTGGCCCGCAGTGCAGGGAAGCGTTAGCCGCGCTATATACTGCAGGTGCCCGTTGCCCCCCGCCTTCTGCTGCCTGACTCGCCCGCCCTGGTGGCCGGGCCCGGCCGCGCCACCCTGCTGACGCCGGATGGCGAGCTGATGGTGCTGCAGGGGGCCGAGATCGAGCGCGAACTGGCCCTGCACCCGCCGCCGATCCTGGTACACGCCCCAGCCACCGCGCGGCGGCTGGACATCCCGCCCTTCCTCGACAGCTATGACCTGCTGGAGCTGTTCGCCTTCGCCCTGCCGGCGCGGCTGGCTGCCCCCACGCCGCGCGGCCTGGCCGCCGCCCTGGGCCTGACGCCCCCGCATGAGGACGCGGACGCCGCCGCCCTGCTGCCCGAGATCGCGACCAAGCTGCTGCGCGCCCTGGCCGAAACGCGCAACAGCGCGGCGGGCGCCGATGCGGCCGCCATGGCCGCCCAGCTGAAGGCCACCATCAACTGGGCCTGGGCCGATTCCGTGCTGGCCGCGCTGGGCACGCCGGACGCCAAGCCCGACCGCAACGCCTTCCGCCCCTGGCGCCGCCTGCCGGAATGGGAGGACGACGCGCCCCCGCCGCCGCCCGCCAGCCACGGCATCACCGCCACCGAGACCCGCCAGCGCCTGGCCGAGATCCTGGGCGAAGGCTCCGAGCAGCGCCCCAGCCAGGCCGACTATGCCTCCGCCGCCGCCATGGCCTTCCAGCCGCGCGAGGTGGAGGGCGAGCCCCGCCTGGTGCTGGCCGAGGCCGGCACCGGCACCGGCAAGACGCTGGGCTATATCGCGCCCGCCAGCCTGTGGGCCGAGCGCAACGGCGCGCCGGTCTGGCTCTCGACCTATACCCGCAACCTGCAACGGCAGCTGGACCAGGAACTGGCGCGCCTCTACCCGGACCCCGAGGAACGCCGCGCCCGCGTTGTGCTGCGCAAGGGCCGCGAGAACTACCTGTGCCTGCTGAACCTGGAGGAAGTGCAGGGCCAGATGACGCTGAAGGACAGCGTGCTGCCCCTGGCGCTGGCAGCGCGCTGGACCACCCACACGCGTGAGGGCGACATCCTGGGCGGCGACTTTCCCGGCTGGATGACGGAGGTGTTCGGCGTGGGCGTGATCGGCCACCTGCCGGACCGGCGCGGCGAGTGCATCCGCTCCGCCTGCACGCATTACCGGAAGTGCTTCGTCGAGCATTCGATCCGCCGCGCGCGCCATGCCCGGCTGGTGGTGGCGAACCACGCGCTGGTGATGGTGCAGGCGGCCCTCGGCGGCGGCGAGGACGGCAAGCCGCTGCGATACGTCTTCGATGAGGGGCACCACATCTTCGACGCCGCCGACGGCGCCTTCTCCGCCGCCATCACCGGCTTCGAGACCGCCGAGCTGCGCCGCTGGCTGCTGGGTGCCGAGGGCGGGCGCAGCCGCGCCAAGGGGCTGCAACGCCGCATCGAGGATCTGGTGGAGGAGTCCGGCGAGGACGTGACCGGCCCCCTGCTGGCCGCCCTGCACGCCGCCCAGGGCCTGCCGGGGCCCTTCTGGCAGACCCGCATGGCCGAGGGCACCGGCGCCAGCAACCCCACCGAGGCCTTCCTGGCCGCCGTGCGCGCCCAGGTGCTGGCCCGCGCGCCCGAGGATGACGGGCAATACGGGCTGGAGGCCGACGTCCACCCGCTGAACCCGGAGGTGGAGGAAACCGGCCGCCTGCTGGATGTGGCCCTGTCGGCCCTGGAAGACCCGCTGAAGAAGCTGTGCCAGGCCCTGCAATCACGCATCGACCACGCGCCGGAGGAACTGGAGACCTCCGACCGGATCAAGCTGGAAACCGCGATCCGCGGGCTGGAACGGCGCGGGCTGATGCCGCTGGCGGCCTGGCGCGGCATGCTGAAGGGCATGACCGTGGTGCCTGAGCCCGGCACCCGCCCGCGCATGGTGGATTGGTTCGAACTGACCCGGCGCGAGGCGCGCGACGTCGACGCCGGCATGCGCCGCCACTGGCTGGACCCGACCATCCCCTTCGCGACCGACCTTGCCGGCCCGGCCCATGGGTTGCTGATCACCAGCGCCACCCTGCGCGACCGCGCCCCCAACGCCGATGAGGAAGCCGCCTGGCGCGCCGCCGAAGCCCGCACCGGCGCCGGCCACCTGGCCATGCCCGCCATCCGCGCGGCGGTGCCCAGCCCCTTCGACTACCAGTCCCAGACGCGCGCCTTCGTCGTGACCGATGTGGACAAGAGCCGCACCGAACAGGTGGCCAGCGCCATGCGCGCGCTGTTCCTGGCCTCGGGCGGTGGCGGCCTGGGGCTGTTCACCGCCATCCGCCGCCTGCGCGAAGTGGCCCGCCTGATCGCCCCGCCCCTGCTGGCGGAGGGCATTCCCCTCTACGCCCAGCATGTGGATGCGATGGACAACTCCACCCTGGTGGACGTGTTCCGCGCCGAGGAGGATTCCTGCCTGCTCGGCACCGACGCGATGCGAGATGGCGTGGACGTGCCCGGCCGCTCCCTGCGGCTGCTGGTCTATGAGCGCGTGCCCTGGCCGCGCCCCACCATCCTGCACCGCGAACGGCGCATCCACCTCTCCGGCGGCTACCCCAAGGGATACGACGACGCCGAGGCGCGCCACCGCCTGCGCCAGGGCTTCGGCCGCCTCATCCGGCGCGGCGAGGACAAGGGCGTGTTCGTCCTGCTGGACCCCCGCGCGCCCAGCCGCCTGATGGCCGGCCTGCCGGTCGAACCGCGCCGGGTGACACTGAAGGAAGCAGTGGCGGAGACGGAGGCGTTTCTGCGGGAAGAGAGCACAGGGGGCTCCGCCCCCTGACCCCCGGCAAGGGCTTTGCCCCTGCACCCCACCAAAGGCCGAAGGGCCTTTGGAAACCGGGAGCCGAAAGGTTGAGGAGGGGGCGGGTGGCGCGTGTTGGGCCAGGGGGCCGCTTGCTGCCCCCTCCTCAACCTTTCGGATAACTCATGGGGGTCCAGGGGCCACAGGCTCCTGGCGGGTCCAGGGCAGAGCCCTGGTCGGGGTCCGGGGGTGAAACCCCCGGGTGCGCCTCACCCCCCAGCAGCCACCCTCGTCTCCATCCGCGCCTTCAGTGCTTCCAGCTCGGCGCGGATCTGGGCGATTTCCTCGCCCAGCGGGTCGATGTCGCGGTCGCGTGGCATGCCGTAGCCCACGGTGGCGCCCGTGCTCTGCGCCGGTGCGCGGGCCGGGATGCCCACCACCGTCACGCCTTCGGGCACGTCTTCCACCACCACGGCGTTGGCGCCCACGCGCGCCTTGCGGCCCACGGTGATGGGGCCGAGGACATGGGCGCCGGCGCCGATCACGGCGCCGTCCAGCACGTCCGGGTGGCGTTTGCCGGGTTTCAGGCTGAGGCCGCCGAGGGTGACGCCCTGATAGATCGTGACGTCGTCGCCCAGTATCGCCGTGCCGCCGATCACCACCCCCATGCCGTGGTCGATGAACAGCCGCCGGCCGACGCGGGCCGCCGGGTGAATCTCGATGCCGGTCAGGAAGCGGGAGAGGTGGGAGATGAAGCGCCCGGCACCGGGCAGGCCCCAGCCGTAGAGGCGGTGGGCCAGCCGGTGCCACAGCACCGCATGCACGCCGGGGTAGCTGAAGATGACTTCGAACCAGGTGGGCCGGGCGGGGTCTCTGTCCCGTATCGATCGGCCGAGTTCGATGAGTTCCATCACTCCAATCCTTGGAATAGCGCCGTCGAGAGGTAGCGTTCCGCGAAGGAGGGGGTGATACAGACGATGCGCTTGCCGGTGTTTTCCGGCAGGGCCGCGAGGCGCAGCCCGACCGCCAGGCAGGCGCCGGAGGAAATGCCGATGGCCAGCCCCTCGGTGCGGGCGGCGCGGCGGGCGGTGGCGATGGCGTCGCGCTCGGTGGCGGTCTCCACGCCGTCCAGCAGATCCAGTTCCAGCACGCGGGGCTTGAAGCCGGGGCCGATGCCCTGGATGCCGTGGGGCCCCGGGTCGTCGCCGTGCAGGATGGCGCTCTCGGCGGGCTCGATGCCCAGCACCTTCAGCCCTGCCTTGCGGGGCTTCAGCGCGCGGGCGATGCCCGTCATGGTGCCGCCGGTGCCCATGCCGCCGATGATGATGTCCACCTCTCCGGCGGTGTCGGCCCAGATCTCCTCGGCCGTGGTAGCGGCGTGGATGTCGGGGTTGGCGGGGTTGTCGAACTGCTTCGCGATCCAGCCGCCGGGGGTCTTGGCCGCGATCTCCTCGGCCTTGGCGATGGCGCCGCCCATGCCCTGGGCGGAGGGCGTGAGCACCAACTCGGCGCCCATCAGCCGCATCATGCGCCGCCGCTCGATCGAGGCGCCTTCCGGCATCGTCACGATCACCCGGTAACCCAGCGCGGCGCCGACGAAGGCCAGCCCGATGCCGGTATTGCCCGAGGTCGGCTCGATGATGACGGAATGGCCGGGCCTGATGGTGCCCGCGGCCTCGGCGGCGCGCACCATGGCCAGCGCGATGCGGTCCTTCACGGACCCCGCCGGGTTGAAGAACTCCAGCTTCATCAGCAGGTCGGCCTTCAGCCCGTCCTCGGCCGAGATGCGCGGCAGGCGCACCAGCGGGGTCGCGCCCACCGTGTCCAGCACGCTGTCATAGATGCGGTTGCGGAAGGTGGCGGGTGAAGGGGTCAGAGCATCCATGGCGGCACCGGCAGGTTCTTGGAACGGAGGAATTCCGGGTTGAACAGCTTCGACTGATAGCGCGCGCCGCCGTCACACAGGATGGTCACCACGCGGTGCCCGGGCCCGAGGCGCTTCGCCACCTTGATCGCAGCGGCCACATTGATCCCGGCGCTGCCGCCGATGCAAATGCCTTCGTGCTGCGTCAGGTCGAACACCTGCGCCAGGGCTTCCTCATCGGTCACCTGCAGCGCGTCGTCGATCGGCGCGCCGTTCAGGTTTTCCGGCACGCGGCCCTGGCCGATGCCCTCGGTGACGGACCCGCCGGACATTTCCAGCGTGCCGTTGGTCTTCCAGGAATACAGCACGCTGCCCATCGGGTCCGCGAGCGTCACGCGGATGTTGGGGTCGCGTTCCTTCAGCGCCATGGCCACGCCGGCCAGCGTGCCGCCCGTGCCGCAACTGGTGGTGAAGGCGTCGATGCGCCCGCCCGCCTGTTCCCAGATCTCGGGGCCCGTGGTCAGGCGGTGGCCCTCGCGGTTGGCCAAATTGTCGAACTGGTTGGCCCAGGTCCAGCCATTCTCCTCCGCCAGCCGGCGGGAGACATGGACGTAGTTGCCCTGGTCCTTATAGGGCTTGGCCGGCACCAGCCGCAGGTCGGCGCCGATCATGCGCAGGAAGTCGATCTTTTCCTGGCTCTGGGTTTCCGGCATCACGATCACGCTGCGAATACCAAGGGCGTTGGCCACCAGCGTGATGCCGATGCCGGTATTGCCGGCCGTGCCTTCCACCACCGTGCCGCCGGGCGCCAGCGTGCCGCGGGCGATGGCGTCCTGGATGATGGCGAGGCCCGCGCGGTCCTTCACGCTGCCCCCGGGGTTCATGAACTCGGCCTTGCCGAGTATGTCGCATCCGGTGGCCGCACTCGCGCGCTCCAGCCGGATCAACGGGGTGTTGCCGATGGCGCCGAGCAGACCTGCGGCGATCGGGGATTTTTTGGTATCGACGGGCGTATCCACCGGCGGTTCTCCCTTATCACGAACCGAGTGAGTGTATTATGGGTGGGAAACACCGCGTTTCACAGAGGGGGTTCAGGAATGCTGCTGCAAGGAAGGCCGGCTTTGGCGATCGCGGTGGTGGTGGATGTGGCGCTGCACGGCGGGCGGGGCACCGTTTCCGCCGCCGACATAGCGGAACGGCTGGGCCTGGCCCGGCGCGGGCTGGAGCCCATCCTGCAACCGCTGTCGCGTGCCGGGGTGCTCAATTCCACGCGTGGCCCTTCGGGTGGCTATCGCCTGGCGCGGCCGCGCCGGGGCATTTCGGTGGGTGAGATCATCCGCGCCGTCATCGCCGGCAAGGAGGAAGCGGACGAGGGTGAGAGCAGCCCGCTGTTCACCCAGGTCGTCGCACCCTTCTGGGCGGAGATGGAGGAGGAGACGCTGGCGCGCTTCGACGCCATCACGCTGGACAGGCTGGTGCGGCGCGCCGCGACCGCCGGCCTGACGCCGGCGCCGAGCGAGCCGATCAGCTTCGTGATCTAAGCCGTTTCGACGTAGCGCAGGTAAGGCTTCACCGCGTCCCACCCCTGCGGGAACAGCTGCTTCGCGTCCTCGTCCGAAACACTGGGCACGATGATCGCGCGCTGGCCGGGCTGCCAGTTCACCGGGGTGGCCAGCTTCGCGCGGTCGGTCAGCTGCAGGCTGTCGATCACGCGCAGCACTTCCTGGAAATTGCGCCCGGTGGAGGGCGGATACAGGAAGCTGAGGCGCAGCTTCTTCTTCGGGTCGATCACATAGACCGCGCGCACCGTCACGGACGGGTCGGCCTCCGGGTGGATCATGTTGTAGAGCGTGGCGACCTTGCGCTCCGGGTCCGCGATCATCGGGAAATTCACGGCGTGGCCCTGGGTTTCCGCGATGTCGGCCTCCCAGCCGGCATGGCGGTCCAGCGTATCCACCGACAGGCCGATCACCTTGGTGTTGCGGCGGTCGAACTCGGGCTTCAGCCGGGCGGTCTCGCCCAGCTCGGTGGTGCAGACGGGCGTGAAGTCCTTGGGATGACTGAACAGGACCGCCCAGCTGTCGCCGATCCATTCATGGAAGCGGAGACGGCCCTGGGTGGTCTCGGCCTCGAAATCGGGCACGATCTGGCCAAGCTGCAAGGACATCGAAAACTCCAAGCCGTGTGAGTGGTTTTCCTCTGTCTGGAGAGTGCCTTTTCTAAATCACGTTGACAAGGCGTTTTAATGCGATAATTACACCGCATGTTCCGCCGCGCCCTCCTCTCCGCCTCCGCCGCCGTACTGGCGCTGCCCGCCGTCTCCCGCGCGCAGGCCTGGCCGGAAAAGCCCATCCGCCTGCTGGTGCCCGTGGCGCCGGGCGGCAGCCAGGACATCGTGGCGCGGCTGTTCGCCCGCCACATGGGCCCGGTGCTGGGCCAGAACGTGGTGGTGGAAAACCTGCCCGGCGCGGGCTCCAACATCGGCTATGAGGCCGTGGTGCGCGCCCGCCCCGATGGCTACGTGCTGGGCGCGGGCAGCGACAGCCTCTCCATCAACAAGGGTCTGTTCCGCCGCCTGAACTTCGACCCGGTGGAGGATATCACCCCGGTGGCCGAGGCCGCGCGCGTGCCGCAGATCCTGGTCGTGGCGGCCAACAGCCCGGTCAATACACTTTCGCAATTTGTGGAACTGGCGAAGGGCCGCCCCGTCGCCGTGGGCACGCCGGGCAACGGCAGCCTGTCCCACCTGCTGCAACAGCAGCTTCAGGATGCGTCTGAGGTGCAGTGGACCCACGCCCCCTATCGCGGCGGCGCCCTGGCCCTGCAGGACCTGATGGGCGGGTCCCTGCAAGGCGTCATGATCAACATCGGCGCCGTGACCGACCACGTGAAGGCCGGGCGCCTCAAGGGCGTCGTCGTGTCCTCGCCGGCCCGCACCCAGGCCCTGCCGGATGTGCCGACCTTCGCCGAGGCCGGCCTGAACAACGCCGACGCCGTGGGCTGGCACGGCCTGTTCGCCCCGCGCGGCACGCCCGAGGAACTGGTGGCCAAGATCAACACCGCCCTGCGCCAAGCCCTGCGCGACGAAGAACTGGCCGGCCACCTGAACGCCCTGGGCATCGAACCCTCCGACACCGGGCCCGAATACCTCGGCCAACGCCTGCGCGCCGACGCCACACGCTGGGCCGGGGTGATCGAACGGGCACGGCTGCTGCCGGACTGAGGGTTGGACCGGGGGCGTCGCCCCCGAACCCCCAGCCAGGGGCTTTGCCCCCGGCACCCCCACCAAAGGCCGAAAGGCCTTTGGAAACCGGGAGCTGAAAGTGTGGGGAAGGGGCACAGAGCGCCCCCCGACCCACCGGTCCTTCACAGCCCCTTCCCCACACTTTCAGTTAACTCGAGGGGGTCCAGGGGCCACTGGCTCCTGGCGGGGGTCCCAGGGGGCGGAGCCCCTTGGTGGGGTCCGGGGCAAAGCCCCGGCCCCCCCGCACATCGGGGCCCAGGCGGCGGTCGGCGGTCACGCCTTCGGGGCTGCTGACGTCCAGGCGCGGCAGGTGGGCGGCGGCTTCCGGGTCCAGGCCGAAATCCGCGACATAGGAGTACATCTGGAACACCGCGGCCATGATGCGCCGTCCGCCGGAGGCACCGACGGCGATCTCGGGCTCTCCGTCCTTCAGCGCGATCACCGGGCACATGTTGCACAGCGGGCGCTTGCTGGGGGCGATGGCGTTCTTCGCCTCGGGGCGCGGGTCGAACCACATGATGCCGTTGTTCATCAGGATGCCCGTGCCCGGCAGCACGGTGCGGCTGCCCATGCTGGACAGCAGGGTGGTGGTCATGGAGACCATCATCCCGTCCTTGTCCGCCACGGTCAGGTGGGTGGTGCAGCTTTCGGCGGCCGCGGGCTCGGCATCGCCCAAGCCTGCCAGGCGGTCGGCATAGGCGGCGCGCATGGCCCGCGCCAGGGCCGCGTACCACTGGGCATCCGGCACGGCGCCATAGGGCACCTTCTCCATCTGGCGCAGCACTTCCAGCAGGGTGGGCGCGGCGGTCAGGCCGTTCGCCAGCGCCAGGGTGCGCCCCTTCCATTCGCGCAGGATGGCCGGCAGCACGCGGGCCTCGCAGTGGGCCAGATCCTCGGCCGAGAGGAAACCCTCCATCGCCTGCACATCGGCCACGATCGCGCGCGCCACGTCGCCCTTGTAGAAATCGTCGAGCCCCGCGTGCTGCAGGCGTTCCAGCGTGTCGGCCAGGCGGCCCTGGCGGAAGTAGCCGGGCTTGCCCTGATAGGGGCCGATCACCGGCATGCCGCCCGGCAGGTAAATGCGGGATGATTCCTCATACAGCTTCAGGATGGGCGCGCTGGCGGCCACCTTCACGGTGGTGAACCAGTCCTTGGAAAGCCCGCGCTTCGCCAGCGCCACGGCGGGTTCCAGCAGCTCCTTGATCGGCATGCGGCCGTGGCGCTCATGCAGCAGCCTGTAGCCGGCGACGGCCGAGGGAATGGCGAAGCTTTTCGCGCCATGGATGTTCACATCGCCCACCACCTCGGGCCAGCCGAACAGGTCGGACGCCACGCTGCCCGTCAACCTGTAGGCGGAGGGGTCGAGGCCGCGTGGTGAGACGGGGCCGAAATCGAAGGTCTCCGGCTTGCCGCCGGGCTTCATCACCTGGGTGAAGCCGATGCCGCCCAACCCGCTGTTCCAGGGCTCCACCACGGCGAGCGCGAAGGCCGCGGCCACCGCCGCATCGGCCGCCGTGCCGCCGGCGCGCAGGATGTGCTGGCCCACCTCGGCCGCATCGCGGCTCTGGCTCGCGACCATGCCACCCTTGCCCCGGGCGGCGGGCTTGCGCACCTGCCAATGCTGAATGGTGTGCTCGGGCGGGGTATAGGGCATGGCGGTTTCTCCGTTTCCCGCATGCTTCACCCGCGCGGCCGGGCAAGCAACCCCCACGGGAACCCCTTGGCCGCGTGCCACTTTGCCCGTATGGCGGATCGGTTAGCGGGGGAGGCTGGATATGCCCGAAATGCACGGACTTCAGGTGGCCGATGAGTTGGCCCGTTTCATGGCCGATGAGGCTCTGCCCGGCACGGGCATCGAGCCCGATGCCTTCTGGGCAGCGGCAGCCGCGATCCTGAAGGAGATGGCGCCGCGCAATGCGGAGCTGCTGGCCGTGCGTGACGCGCTGCAGGCCAAGATCGACGCCTGGCACCGCACCTTCCCGGCCAAGCCCATCGACGCGGAGGCCTACACCCGCTTCCTGCGTGAGATCGGCTATCTGCTGCCGGAGGGCGAGGATTTCGCCGTGGACACCGCCAAGGTGGACCCCGAGATCTCCAGCATCGCCGGCCCGCAGCTGGTGGTGCCCGTCTCCAACGCCCGCTACGCGCTGAACGCCGCGAATGCCCGCTGGGGCAGCCTGTACGACGCGCTGTACGGCACCGACGCCATCCCCGGTGAGCGCAAGCCCGGTTATGACGCCGAGCGCGGCGCCGCCGTCATCGCCCGCGCCCGCGCGGTGCTGGATGAGATCGCGCCGCTGGTCTCCGGTAGCCATGCCCAGGCGACCGGCTATGCCATCCTGGACGGCGCCCTGGCCGTGACGCTGGAAGGCGGCGTGGTGACGCGCCCGCAGGCGGCCGACGCGCTGGCCGGCTATCTGGGCGATGCCTCGGCGCCCAACACCATCCTGCTGCGCCACAACAACCTGCACGCCGAGATCGTGATCAACCGCGATCACCCGATCGGCAAGGACGACAAGGCCGGCGTGGCCGATGTGATGATGGAAAGCGCCATCACCACCATCCAGGACTGCGAGGACAGCGTCGCGGCCGTGGATGCGGCCGACAAGGTCGCCGTCTATCGCAACTGGCTGGGGCTGATGAAGGGCACGCTGGAAGCGTCCTTCGAGAAGTCCGGCCGCACCATGATCCGCCGCCTGAACGCGGACCGCGAATACACCGCGCCCGACGGCCAGGGCGCCGTTTCCCTCGTCGGCCGGTCGCTGATGCTGGTGCGCAATGTCGGCCACCACATGATGACCGACGCGGTGACGATGGACGGCAAGGAAGTGCCGGAAACCATCATCGACGCGCTGTGCACGGTTGCCATCGCGATTCATGACATCAAGGGCAAGCGCCTGAACAGCCGCACCGGCAGCGTCTATATCGTGAAGCCCAAGATGCACGGGCCGGACGAGGTGGCCTGGGCCGAGGAGCTGTTCACCCGCGTGGAGGACGCCTTCGGGCTTGAGCGCCACACGCTGAAGATGGGCATCATGGACGAGGAGCGGCGCACCACCGTCAACCTCAAGAACTGCATCCGGGCCGCGAAGCACCGCGTGGCTTTCATCAACACGGGCTTCCTGGACCGCACCGGCGACGAGATCCATACCTCGATGGAAGCCGGCGCCATGATCCGCAAGAACGACATGCGCGGCACGGCCTGGATCAAGTCCTATGAGGAGTGGAACGTCGATGTGGGCCTGCTGTGCGGCCTGCGCGGCGTGGCCCAGATCGGCAAGGGCATGTGGGCCATGCCCGACGCCATGGCCGCGATGCTGGAGCAGAAGGTGGGCCACCCCAAGGCCGGCGCCAACACCGCCTGGGTGCCGTCGCCCACCGCCGCCACCCTGCACGCCCTGCACTATCACCAGGTGAACGTGCAGGAGCGCCAGGCCGAGATCGCCGCCGGCGGCCGCCGCGGCAAGCTGGAAGACCTGCTGAACGTGCCCGTCGCCCTCGACACCAACTGGGAACCGAGCGCGATCCAGCAGGAGCTGGACAACAACGCCCAGGGCATCCTGGGTTACGTCGTGCGCTGGGTGGACCAGGGCATCGGCTGCTCCAAGGTGCCGGACATCAACAATGTCGGCCTGATGGAAGACCGCGCGACGCTGCGCATCTCCGCCCAGCACATCGCCAACTGGCTGAAGCATGGCGTGGTGAGCGTCGAGCAGGTGACCGAAACCATGCAGCGCATGGCCGGCGTGGTGGATGTGCAGAACGCCGGTGACGCGGCCTACAAGCCGATGGCACCGGGCTTCGACGGGGCTGCCTATCTGGGCGCGCTGGACCTGGTGCTGAAGGGCGCGGAACAGGCGAACGGCTATACGGAGTTCGTGCTGACGGAGCGGCGCCGGCAGGCCAAGGCGGCCTGATCCGGGGCTTTGCCCCGGACCCGACCAGGGGGCTCTGCCCCCTGGACTCCTGCCAGGACCGTAGCGGCCCTGGACCCCGGGGAGTTTGGCACTTCAGCTTGGTAGCGTGTTTCTGATTGATTTTTATATAAAAATTGGCGCCATACCCACCCGGGTAAGGCGCCAAACTTCTTTCAGGTCCAGGAGATATGATCTCCTGGCGGGGAGCCGAGGGGCAGCGCCCCTCGGTGGGGGCTCCGGGGGCAAGGCCCCCGCATCCACCTCACAAATTAATCGGCACCTCCACATCCAGCAGCGGCGCGTGCTGCTGGGCGCCATACACATCCGTATCCCCGATCCCCCCGGCCGGCACCTGCCGCGGCAGCGTGGCCTTGAAGGCGTTCGCGCTGTCGTAGGGTGTCAGCAGCACGTCGCTTTCCTTCACCCCGTACAGCTTGGCGAACAGGGCTTCGGTGATCACGCCGGTCGCCTTCACGGCGCGGTAGCGGGCCGGGTCCTCGAACAGGATGTCGATGGTCACCAGGAAGGGCCCGGCATTCTTGCTTTTGCAGATCTGCGCGATCTCTCGGATCTTGGGCATCTCAGTTCCTGACGGTTTCGTATTCGATGGGGAACAGCTCGCACGGGTCCTTCGGCGCCAGGGTGTGGAACACGCTGAACTGGTACATCGGGCCCAGTTCGATGTCGGACGGCGAGAAGGGGAAGGCCATGTTGCCTTCCTTGCATAGGCGGCCGGGGAAGTCCGCGTGCAGCATGCTGGTGCGGGCCATGGCGATCACGGCGTTGGCCGTGTCCTGGTCCTGGGCCACCACCTCGATCACGAAGCCCAGCTCATGGCTGGTGATCTGCTTGATGGGTTCCCAATCCGCCATCACGCCATCCTTGCCATAGGTGCGCACAACCATGGTGTAGCTGTCGGCCGGCACGCCGAAGGCCGCGGCCTTGGCCTGCACCTTGGTGCGGTGGGTGTCGAGGTAGCTGTCGATCTGGCTGATCAGCACCGGGTCGCGCGTGCCGCAGATGGTGATGGCGCGGAAGCCCGCCAGCTCCACGCCTTCCAGCTTCACGGTATAGGGGCGGGGCGTCCAGGTCATGCCGCTGACGCGCACCGCGCGCTCGGTCTCGATGTCGAAGCTGACCTTCGACGTATCGAGCAGCCCGCCCGGCTCCACATGGTGGATGGGGCTGGAATTCTCATGCAGGGCGAAGTTCGCGACCGACAGCGGCGTGCAGCGGCGGATCGGGTTCGGCGGCTCGCAGATCAGGTAGTCGTCCTTGATCGTGACCAGCAGGCAGTCCGGCTCCTTGGGCGTGGTGGGCTCGGCGCCGCATTCCAGCATCTTGCCGGCGTACCAGCTGGGGGCGGGGTCCATGCCGGCGCGGATGGCGGCGGCGGCCCATTGCGCGGGGTCGCTGCTGCGGCCGGCCAGGATGACTTCCGCGCCCGCGTCCAGCGCCTTGATGAAGGGCTCGGGGCCCATCATGGCCACGATGCGCTTGGCGCGGCGGATGCGGTCGGCGTCCAGCTCCGGCATGTTGGCCAGCGGCCTGGTCAGCCCGGCGGCGGCGCGCGCCACCAGGTCCTCGCGGTCGGGCTCGGCATGGATCAGCGCCATCTTGAAGGAGAGTTTCTCCTCCCGCGCGATCTCGCGCACGATCTCGGCCTGCCATTCCAGATGCGGCTCACCGCCCGCCCCGCCGGAGGTGCCGATGATGCAGGGAATCTTGGCGGCGCGCGCCGCGATCAGCATCAGCCGCAGGTCGCGCTTCACCGCGAGGCGGGAGGTGAAGCTGGTGCCGTTGCCCAGGTAGAACGGGCCGGGGTCGGTGCTGCCGGCATCGGCGCCGATCACATGCGGCTGCCGCTCCATGCCGATCTTCAGCGATTCCTCGGCATAGCCGTAGCCGAGGATGCCGCTGGTCGAGAGAAGGCGATATTCCTTCAAGGTCCGTGTCCTTACTGGCGGGTGATCAGGCCTTCGCGGGCGGCGGCGATCCAGCGCGCGTCGTCCTCACGCATCAGGGTCGCGAGCTGCTCCAGGTTCATCGGCGCGAACTCGTTGCCGAGGCTGGCATAGCGCTCGCGCATCGCCGGGGTCGCGATGATCTCGTTCAGTGCCTGGTTGAACTTGCTGGTGATCTCGGTGGGGGTGCGGGCGGGGGCCAGCAGGCCGAACCAGCCGATGAAGTCGGCCCCGGTCACGCCCGCTTCCCTCAGCGTGGGCACATCCGGCAGGAAGGGCGACCGTTCGGGAGAGGTGACGCCGATCAGGCGGATCTGCCCGGACTGCACCAGGGCGCGGGCGGTGGCGGGGCTGCCCCAGGCCATGGGCAGGTGGCCGGCGGTCAGATCCGCCAGATAGGCGCCGCTGCCGCGATAGGGCACCTCGTTCAGCTCGATGTTCGCCCGCTTGGCGAAGTTGCGCGCGGCGAAGCTGGACTGCGCGTCGGACGTGCCCTGCGCCATGCCGCCCGGGGTATTGCGGGCCTGTTCCAGCATGCCCCGGATGTCCTGGAAGGGCGCGCGGTTGCTGGCCATCATCACCAGCGGATAGCGCGCCATCAGCGACACCAGCTGGAAGTCGGTCACGGGGTCATAGGGCAGGTTCACCAGCTGGCGCGCCATGATGTGCGTGCTGGTCTGCGCGCCGAAGGTGTAGCCATCGGGGGTGGCACGGGCCACGGCCTCGGTGCCGACCACGCCATTGGCGCCCGCGCGGTTCTCCACCACGAAGCCATGGCCGGTGCGGCTGCCCATGGCCTCGGCCAGGGCGCGGGTGGTCACATCGGTGCCGCCGCCGGGGGCATAGGGCACGACGATGCGGACGGTGCGGCTGGGCCAGGCATCCTGGGCCAGGGCCGGCGCCGCAAGCGGCGCAAGGGTGGCCGCGAAGGCGGCACGGCGGGTGATGTTCATGGACGTTATCCCGGTAGGTTTTTTGTGTTTGGCGCCGCGCGGCAGGCCCACCGCGCGGCGATGGGGTCAGGCCGCGCTGCGCGGCTTCACCAGGCGCCAGTCGCCGGCGGCGGGCTTGGGCAGGCCCAGGTTCTCGCGCAGCGTGTCGCCCGCGTAGTCCTGGTGATACAGGCCGCGCCGCTGCAGCTCGGGCACCACGTATCGGGTGAAATCCTCGAAGGCGCCGGGCGTGTGGGTGGCCGCCAGCACGAAGCCGTCGCAGGCGGGGGTGGTGAACCATTCCTCCATCTGGTCGGCCACGTCCTGGGGCGTGCCGCAGAAGATCGGGAACTCGCCGATCGTGCCGCGCCCGGAGAAATGCACGAAGTCCCGCACGGTGGGGTTCGCCTTGCCCGAGAGCATCACCACCCGGTCCCGGAAGCCGGTCCAGGAGATGCGCTTCAGCTCCTCATCCGTGAATTCGGAATCGAGGTCCTTGGAGCCGAAGTCGAAGTTCAGCGCCTCGGACAGCAGCACCAGCGCGTCGATCGGCTTGGCGAGCGCCCGGATGTATTCGCGCTTCTCCTCCGCCGCCGCGCGCGTCTCGGCCACGCAGACATAGCAGGCGGGGGCCACGTTCACGCTGGCGGGGTCGCGGCCTGCGTCCGCCACGGCCTGCTTCAGCGCGGCATACTGCGCCTTTCCGGCCGCGAGGTTGGGATAGACCACGAAGATCAGCTCACCCCAGCGCCCGGCGAACTGGCGGCCCCGGCCGCTTTGCCCGGCCTGGATCAGCACCGGATGGCCCTGGGGGGAGCGCGGGACCGACAGCGGCCCGCGGCTGCTGAAATACTTGCCCTGGTGCCGCAGCGCATGAACCTTGGAGCCATCGGCGAAGCGCCCGCTGGCCTTGTCCATGATCAGCGCGCCGTCCTCCCAGCTGTCCCAGTGGCCCAGCACGACCTCGACGAACTCATCGGCGCGCTCATAGCGCTCGTCATGGGCCAGGTGCTCGGTGCGGCCGAAATTCCCCGCCTCGGAGCTGTTGAGGGAGGTGACGACGTTCCAGGCGGCGCGGCCCTTGGTCATCAGGTCCAGCGTCGCGAACAGGCGCGCCACGTGGAACGGCTCGTAATAGGTGGTGGAGTAGGTGGCCCCGAGGCCCAGCCGCTTTGTCGCCATGCCGATGGCGGTCAGGATGGAGATGGGGTCCATCTTCACCACGCGGATGCCGTTCTCCACGGCTTCGCGGTGGTCGTCGGTGAAGATGTCCGGCATGGCCAGGCGGTCGTCGAAGAAGGCCAGGTGGAACTTGCCTTCCTCCAGCACGCGGCCGATGCGCTGGAAATACTCCGGCGTCAGGAAGTCCATCATGTTGGCCGGGTGGCGCCAGGAACCGGGCGCGATGGAGCAGTTCTGCGCCTGCATGAAGCCCACCATTTTGATCTGGCGGGGTTTTCCCTGCGGCATGTGGTTTCCTCCGTAGATGTAACGTTTGCGCGAAAAGCGCGGCAATCGTGCTTGTTGCGGCAGGAAGTGCTGCCGAAGGGCGGTGCGGGAGGGGGTGCATGCGCCAGGCACAGCCGGAGGCATTCGGGGTTGGCCCGTTTTCCTCCGTGATGCGCGGCGTATGCATGCCCGCTTGGCGCCGACACTAGGGATGACGCGGCAGGCTGTCCAGATAATTTGTGCTATCGTTCGCACAAGCTGAACCCTCATGTTCTGCGGCGGTGCAGCACGTGGTCAGTGCAAAATCAGGCACGAATTTGCATTATGTTTGCGCGCTCCATGCCATGGCCGCGCATTGTGCTTTTCATGCCATGCAAAGCCCGCTATGCGCGAAGGCATGGCAATTCCCAGCGCCCGTGGCGCTATCCCCCGTGCGCGGTCCCAAAGCCCTTCCAAGGGCCGGGCCACCATCGTCACCCTGTCGCAGCTGGCGGGCGTCTCGGCCTCCACCGTGTCGCGCGCGCTGAAGAACGACCCGCGCATCTCGGAGGAGACGCGCAACCGCATCGCCGCCCTGGCGACCAAGGCGGGCTACACGCCCAACGCCTTCGCGCGCACCCTGTCCTCCGGCCGCAGCGGGCTGCTGGGCATCGTGCTGGGCTCCGTGCAGAACCCGTTCTACTCCGAGCTGCTGGAAGAAGCGGTCGCCCAGGCCGCGGCCCGCGGCATGCGGCTGCTGATCGTGCATGCCGGCGGCGGCCCCATCGAGGACCGCACCGCCGAGGCCCTGCTGCAATACCAGGTCGACGGCTGCATCATCACCTCGGCCGAGCTGTCCTCCAACGCCGTCAACATCTGCGCCGCCAACGGCGTGCCGGTGGTGATGGTCAACCGCATCCCCCGCCTGCATGCCTCCGCCGTTGCCTGCGACAATGCCGAGGGCGGGCGGGAACTCGCGCGCTTCCTGGTCGAGGGCGGGCACAGGCGCATCGCCATGGTGCAGGCCCCGGCCCGCAGCTCCACCGGCATGGAGCGCGTGCGCGGCTTCGTGGAGCAGCTGACGGCGCTCGGCCTGGAGCCCGCCATGCGGATGGATGGCGGCGGTCATTATGACGGCGGCTTCGCCTGCGGGCAGGAGATCGCGAAGCTGCCCCCCAACCGCCGCCCGGATGCGATCTTCGGTATCAGTGACGTGATGGCCATGGGTGCGATGGACGCGCTGCGCATCGCCGGCATTCGCGTGCCCGAGGACATCTCGGTGGTGGCCTTCGACAACATCGCCGCCGCCTCCCACCCGCCCTATGGGCTGACCACGATCGCGCAGCCCTTGCAGGCGATGGTGCACCGGGGGCTGGATATCCTGATGGCGCGCATCCGCGACCCGTCGCTGCCGGATGAGGCAGTGCAGCTGCGCGGGCGCCTGATCGTGCGGCGCTCGGCGCGCGTGCCGGGCGCCTGAAACTTCCCCGGCGGTTGAGGCGCCCGTGCGCCCGGGCGTAGGTTCCGGCCATGCCCGCACCGCGCAACCTCGCCGAACTCGAAGCCGATGTCCGCCGTGACCTCGACCTGACCGCCCACCCCCGTGCGCCCTGGCTGCAGGCCAAGACCGCGCGCGGCGTGCCGGTGCTGGATGCGCTGGTCATCGGCGCAGGGCAATGCGGCCTGGCGGTGGCCCATGCGCTGAAGCGCGACCGCGTCGACAACATCCTGTGCATCGACCGCGCGGCCGAAGGGCGCGAGGGCCCCTGGGTGACCTATGCCCGCATGCGCGCCCTGCGCAGCCTGAAGGACCAGACCGGCCCCGATCTCAAGACACCCTCCCTCACCTACCAGTCCTGGCACGAGGCCCGCTACGGCCTGCCGAGCTGGGAGGCGCTGACCTGGATCCCGAAGGAAGATTGGAACGACTACCTGCTGTGGTTCCGCCGCGTCACGCAGATCCCGGTGCGCAACGGCGTCTCGGCCGGCCGCATCACCCCCACCCGCACCGACGACGACCTGCCCGCGCTGCATGTCGAGACCAGCGAGGGCCCGATGGTCGCGCGCAAGATCGTGCTCGCGACGGGCCAGGAGGGTGTCGGCGGCTGGTGGATGCCGCCGCACCTGGCGGCCCTGCCCGCACAGTTCCGCGCCCACACCAATGAGGAGATCGACTTCCGTGCCCTGCGCGGCAAGGTGGTGGCCGTGCTGGGCGCCGGCGCCTCGGCCTTCGACAACGCCGCCGTCGCGCTGGAGAACGGCGCGGCCGAGGTGCATCTGTTCTGCCGCCGCGTGGAGCCCATGGTGGTGCAGCCCTATCGCTGGCTGACCTTCGCGGGCTTCCTGCGCCATATGGGTGAGATGCCGGACGAATGGCGCTGGCGCTTCATGTCCTACATCCTGGGCCTGCGGGAGGGCTTCGCGCAGGAGCACTACAACCGCGTGCTGCCGCACCCGAACTTCACCATGCATATCGGCCGCCCGTGGGAGGCCGCGCGCATCGAGGGCGGCCGCGTGGTGCTGGGCACCCCGCGCGGGGATTTCACGGCGGATTTCCTCATCACCGGCACGGGCGTGAAAATGGACCCCGCCCTATGCCCTGAACTGGCCGAGTGCGCCCACAACATCGCCGCCTGGAACGACCGCTACACCCCGCCGCCCGAGGAAGCGAATGAGCGGCTGGGCCAGTTCCCCTATCTGGCGGCCGACAGCAGCTTCGAGGAGCGCGTGCCCGGCGAGACGCCCTGGATCCGCGACATCCACCTGTTCGGCATCGGCACCACCATGAGCTTCGGCCCGGCCGGCAGCAGCATCAACGCGATGTCGATCGCGGCACCCCGCGTGGCGGCGGGCGTCACGCGCGGGCTGTTCCAGGCGGATCTGCCGCGGCTGTATGCGGATCTGCGGGCGTATGACACGGTGCAGGTGGAATTGCAGGCGGATCGGATCGCGGCGGAGTAGAATAACCTTCTTTTTCTGTAGAAAAAGAAGCAAAAATACTTTTGCAAGTTTGCGCGGAACGGGATGGGAAGGGCCCCATCCCGCTAATTATTAAAAATTTTTTGGTTCTTTTTTACAAAAAAGAACGTTTATTACTCTGCCTTGATATCCGCCGCGCGGATCACCGCCCCCCAGCGTTCCACTTCGCTGCGCAGGAAGCTGGCGGTGCGTTCCGGGTCGGTGCCTTCGGGGATGAAGCCCAGATCATGCAGCCGCGCGGCCATGGCCGGCTCGCGCACGATGCGGTGGGTTTCGGCGGCGACCTTTTCCGTGATGGCGGCGGGCGTGCCGGCCGGGGCCAGCACCATGCACCAGGTGCTGGCGATCACGTCGGGCACCCCGGCCTCGGCGAGCGTGGGCACATCGGGCGCGAAGCTGGGGCGCGCCTCGGCCGAGAAGCCCAGGTTGCGGATCGCCCCGGACTCGAAATGCGGCTTGAGGCCCGAGATGGTGTCAAACATCAGCCCGATATGCCCAGCCATCAAATCCGCCAGGGCCGGCTGGGTGCCGCGATAGGGCACGTGCTCCATCTGCAGCCCGGTCTTCATCTTCAGCATTTCCATGGCCATGTGGGCCGTGGCGCCGATGCCCGAGGAGCCGTAGTTCACCCGCCCCGGATTGCGGCGGACATACTCCATGTAGCCGCGCAGGTCCTGCGCCGGGATCTGCTTCGCCCCGGCCAGCACCAGCGGCGAGGTGACCATGAGCGTGACGGGCGCGAAGCTGGTCAGCACGTCGAAGGGCAGGCGGCCGGCCTGCATGGTGGCGTTGGCGGCATGGGCCGGCAGCACCATGGCGAAGGTGTAGCCGTCAGGCGCCGCGCCGGCGGTGGCGGCAGCCCCCACGATGCTGTTGGCGCCCGGGCGGTTTTCCACCACCACGGGCTGGCCCAGCGCGCGGCCCAGTGGCTCCGCCAGCAGGCGCGTCGCGATGTCGGTGGTGCCGCCGGGGGTATAGGGCACGATGAAGCGCACCGGGCGCGCGGGCCAGGCCTGGGCAAGCGCGGGGGCCGCAAGGGTGGCGCCCGCGATGGACAGCGCGGCGCGGCGGGTGATGGTGGGCATGGCGTTTCCTCGGGTCATCAGTTCAGCGGCACTTCCATGCGCGCGAGAGTGGGGCGCCACAGCTCCTGCTGCTGCGACAGGAACTGGGCGAATTCGGCGGGCGTGCTGCCGATGATGGTCTGCGCCTCCGCGTCCAGGCGCTCCTTCAGGCGGGCGTCGGTCAGGGCTTCCTTCGCGGCGTTGTGCAGGGTGTCGATGGCGTTCTGGGGCGTGCGGGCGGGGGCCAGCAGGCCGAACCAGCTCAGCGCCTCCAGCCCCGGCGCGAATTCGGCGAAGGCCGGCACGTCCGGGGTCTGCGGCATGCGGCGCGCGCTGGTCCAGCCCAGGATGCGGCCCTGGCCGTTGCGCTGCACCGGCACCGCCGTGCTGCCGGCCACCACCAGCAAGTCCAGGTTCCCCGCCACGAAGTCGTTCATCGCCGCCGCATCGCCGCGATAGGTCACGTCCTGCATGCGCAGGCCCAGCTTCTCCAGCACCATCAGCATGGCCACGTTGGTCAGCGTGGTGGGGCCGTTATGGCCATAGGTGATGGTGCCGGGGCGCGCCTTGGCGCGGTCGATCAGCTCCTGCACGCTGCGCGGGCCATCCGGGCGCGCGATGACGGCGAAGGGGTATGTCGTCGCCAGGCTGATCGGGGAGAAATCCTCGATCCTGTAGGGCAGGTTGCGCTGGATGATCGGGTTGATCGTCAGCGTCGTGCCCGAGGACATGAGCAGCGTGTAGCCGTCGGGCTGGGCACGGGCGACGTATTCGGCGCCGATGACGGTGTTGGCGCCCGGGCGGTTTTCCACCTGCACCGGGCGGCCCAGCGTCTGGGTCATGCGCTCCGCCATCAGGCGGCTGACGACATCCGTGCTGCCGCCGGGCGCGAAGGGCACGACGATGGTGACGTTGCGGGCGGGGAAGCCGCTTTGCGCCAGCGCCGGCGTAGCCAGCAGCGCGGACGCACCCAGGGCGCGCCGGGTGAGCGTGAACATGATTCCTCCAGTTTTGTTGGAGGCATGTCAGCCCAGCCGGGGCCCCGGCGCAACCGTTTACACGATCTGATTGATCAGCGTGCTCTCACCCGCCCACACCCGCTCCAGGTTCGCCACCAGCAGGTCCAGCACATTGTCCTCATACACGCAGGTCTCGCCGCCCGTGTGCGGGGTGATGAAGACGTTGGGCAGGGTCCAGAGCGGGCTGGTCTCGGGCAGGGGCTCGGTGGCGGTCACGTCCAGGGCCGCGCCCTTGATCTTGCCGCTGACGAGCGCCGCGATCAGCTCCGCCTCGTCGCACACCTTGCCGCGGGCGCAGTTGATCAGATAGGCGCTGGGCTTCATCGCGGCCAGCGTGGTGGCGTTCATCAGCCCCGTGGTCTCGGGCGTCAGCGGGCAGACCAGCACGACCATGTCCGCGCGCGGCAGGATGGCTGGCAGGGCGTCCATGCCGAACACCTCGTCCGCGCCCTCGGCGCCGGCGGCGGGGTTGGCGCGCACGCCGATCACATGCATCTCGAAGGCCTTGGCCAGGCGGATCAGCCGCCCGCCGATGCGGCCCATGCCCACCACGATCAGCGTCTTGCCGGCCAGCTCGTCCTCGCGGGTCCAGAAGTCGCTCTGCATGCCGCGCCAGAACTTCTTGTGCTGGTTGTCGCGGGCTTCGGGCAGGCGGCGGGTCATGGCCAGCATCAGGGAAATGGCGTGCTCGCTGACGGCCTTGGCGTTGGCGCCGGCCGCACTCGCCAGGCTGATGCCGGCGGCCTTCATGATCGCGCGGTCATACTGGTCGGTGCCGGCGGACATGGACTGCACGTAGCGCAGCTTGGGCGCCAGGGGCGGGATGTCGTTGCGCCACATGCCCGACAGGGACAGCACGTCCAGCTCCGGCAGCATGGCGTCCAGCTCGGCGCGGGTGCGGGCCTCCAGCGTGCGGAAGCCCAGGTTGCGCGCATCCAGCCGCGCCTTGCAGTTATAGGCCACATGGGCAAAGCCGATGGTGATCTTGTCGCGCGGCGGCAGCATGCCGATCTCCCCTGTCTGGTGGCGCCAGGGAACATGCCCCTGCGCGCCCGCGCAAGCTGCCGGAAAAACATTGCAGACTTGCCGCGAAACGCTCAGCATCGGGGCCGTGGCACAGGTGAATCAGACCGAACTTGTGAACTTCCAGAAGCGTGACGACGACACGCTCTGGGCCGTGATGGCGTCGCTGGGCAAGAAATCCCGGGTCGCGGAAGTGTTCCGCAACCGCGCCGCCGCGATCTCCGACATGACATGGCGCACCCAGCAGGTGCAGGCCTATGCCGATTTCCTGCGGCGGTCAGGCCAGCCGGTGCCGCAATACAGCCTGGCGCCGATCAGGCGCACGGACCTGCCCCGGAAATGGACGCCGTTGCCGGCGCTCGGCTTCCTCAGGGGCGAGTATATCTAAAGCCCGACCCAGCCATACAGCCGCTCCAGCGGCGGCCAGGCCTCGGCCAGGGGCACGCGCAGCAGGAACAGCGCGGCCACGCCACCGGCCACCGCCAGCACAGAGGCCACCCAGGCCAGCGCCAGCACCAGCTTTCCGGGTTTCGCCGCATCCGTCGGCGGTGTGCTGACCACGGGCCTTTCCAGTGGCGGCGCCGCCACCGGCGCGGGCTCCACCGGCTCCGGCCTGCGCTCGGCAGAGGGTGCTACCTCCGGCACGAAATGCCAGTCATGCCCGCATTTGGCGCAGCGCATCTGACGGCCCGCCGCGACCAGATGGTCCGGCACCTGATAGGTGGCGTCGCAGGCGGGGCAGGCAATCAGCATCGGAATGCTTTGTGCCGCCACTTGCCCCGCGCGGGCAAGCGGCCACAAGCACGCAACCGCAGATTGTGGAGCGCCCTCATGCCGGCAGCAGCGCCACCAGCGCCCACAGCGTGCCCACGCCCACGATGATCGAGAGCGTCAGCATGCGGGTCAGCGCCATGCACAGCACGGCGGCGGCGGCCCCGGCCAGGTGCAGCGGCCCCTGGGCCACCACCCCGGGCAGGATGAAGGCCACGAAGATGCAGCCCGGCAGGTGTTGCAGCATGGCCTGCACGAAGCGCGGCGGCCGCCGCCCGCGCAGCACCACATAACCCCCGGCGCGGCAGGCATAGGTCGCGGCCGCCATGCCCAGTATGGCCAGCAGCACGTCCAGCCGCAGGGTGAACAGTCCGGGCTCCGTCATGGCCGGCGCATGTCCCGCAGGGCGCCGGCGGCGCTGCCGGCGATGGCGCCCGCCAGGATGGGCCAGGGCGTGGGCAGCCCGGCCTGGCTCAACGCCACGCCCACCGCGCCCGCCACGCCCCAGGGCAGCAGGTCCGTCCGGCCGCGCCACAGCGTGACCGTCAGCGCCGCCATGGTCGCCAGCCCGGCAAACACCAGCGGATGGCTGGCAGAGATGGTCATCACCCCCGCCAGCGCATGGCCCAGCGTGACGCAGCTGGTCCACCACAGCCAGGTGGGAATGCCCATGCCCAGCAGCACGGCGGCGTCGCGGTTGCCCTCACGCATCTCCTTCACGGACATGGCGAAGGAATGATCCGTCACGGTGAACAGGCTGGCCCACAGCCGCCAGCCGTGCAGGCCGTGGAACATCGGCGTCAGGGCCGCGGTCATCGGCGCCATGCGCAGGTTCACCACCATGGCGGCCACCGCCACGGCCAGCACCGGCACCGGCCAGCCCCAGGCGCCCAGCCCCACCAGCTGGGAGGTGCCGGCGAAGACCGTCAGGCTCATCAGCGTGATCTCCAGCGCCGACAGGCCCTGGCCCGCCGCCTGCAACCCGACCACGAGGCCGAAGGGAATGAAGCTGGGCAGGGCGGGCGCGACCAGCCGCAGCCCCCGGCGGAAGCCCGCCCAGGTGAAGGTGACGGGCGCGCTCATTGCCGCATCGCGATCAGCCGGTCGGCCGCTTCCTCGGGGTCGCGGCGCAAGGCGGCCTCGGCGATGTCGCGCGCGAAGCCGGCGCGGGCCAGCGTGCCCAGCCACTTCATATACAGTTCCGGCGGCGGGTCGGGCGGGCCGAAGGGGCCGATGCGGCGCCGCTTGCACAGGGCCAGCGCCGCGTCGCGCTCATCCGGCCCCTGGTCCAGCGCGGCGGAGGCGGTCTCGACCGCGATGCCCTTGGCGGCCAGATGCGCGGCCGCCGCGCGGCGGGACCGTCCGCCCCGCAGCAGGCGGCGCGCGCGGGCCTCGGCGAAGGCCGTGTCATCCACGGCCCCCGCGCCCACCATGGCGGCGACGATGGCGGGTATGGCGGCCAGCGCCGGGGCCACGGCGGCGGTGTCCCGCCCCTCGGCCTCTGCCATGGTCGCCCAGCGGCGCACCTTGTTGGTCAGCACCCGGCGCAGCCCGGCCTCGGTCGCGGAAAACCGCGACAGGTGGCGCAGGGCTGCCTCCCGCAATCGGGCTTCGGTGGGCGCCGGGCCCAATTTACGGGGAGGCCGCATGGTGGCCTCAGCCTATCACCTTCGCCACTTCCTCGGGAGGCATGCGGACCAGCCGGTCGTAATCCTCCATCAGGGTGCGGGTGATGGTGCCGGGGGTATAGGCATGCTGCGCGATGCAGGCCACGGGCGTCACCTCGGCCGCCGTGCCGGCCAGGAACACCTCGGACGCGCGGGCCAGGTCGGTGGCGGGCATCACGCGCTCATGCACCACCATCTGCCGGCGGCGGGCCAGCGCCATCACGCTGCGCCGGGTGATGCCGTCCAGGAAGCAGGTCGGTTTCGGCGTATGGATGGCGCCCTCGATCACGAAGAAGGCGTTGGCGCCGGTGGCCTCGGCCAGATCACCCTTGTGGTCCAGCATGAAGGCATCGTCGAAGCCCTGATCCTGCGCCGCGTGCTTGGACATGGTGCCGATCATGTACAGGCCGGATGCCTTGGAGGCGGTGGGCGCGGTATCGGGCGCCGGGCGCTTCCAGGGCGACAGCGCCAGGCGCACGCCGCGCATCCGCTGCTCCACCCCGAAATAGGCGCCCCACTGCCACACCGCGATCGCCAGATGGGTCTTGGTGGCACGGGCGCCGACGCCCATCTCCTCGCTGCCGCGCCAGGCGACGGGGCGCAGATAGGCCTCGGTCAGGTTGTTGGCGGCCAGCGTCTCGATGCAGGCCGCGTCGATGGCCTCGGCGGTATAGGGGATCTCGAAGCCCAGGATGCGGGCCGACTGGAGAAGGCGCTCGGTATGGTCGCGCAGGCGGAACACATGGCCGGCATAGCAGCGTTCGCCTTCGAACACGGCGCTGGCATAATGCAGCCCATGCGTCAGAACATGCAGTTTCGCGTCGCGCCAGGGCACCAGCGCGCCGTCCAGCCAGATGAAGCCGTCACGGTCGTCGAAAGGGATCAAGGCCATGATATGGTGTTCTCCGCTTTGCGCCGTTTTCCCGGCGCTTTAAGATGAGTTCAAGATTGTCTGTCTGTGCGCAATTTTATGTCGTGCAATAGGGGCGTTTTAGAACAACCAATGGAGAAGCGTCAACAATGCTGACCAAAGCGCCCGGCATGGCAGCCATGCCCGAATCGACGCGGCTCGGTACGGGCGCCTCCGCGCGTGACCTGCTGTTCCTGAGAGAGGCCGAGCTGCGCCTGGCGCAGGACCTGCTGTTCTTCGGCTATCGCGACTTCACGGCGGGGCCGGACCAGATCCTGGCCGAGCTCGGCATGGGCCGCGCCCATCACCGGGTGCTGCACTATGTGGGCCGCCGCCCGGGCATCACGGTGGGTGAACTGCTGTCGATCCTGGCCATCACCAAGCAGTCGCTGGGGCGCGTGCTGCAGCCGCTGATCGAGGACGGCTATGTGATGCAGAACCCCGGCCGGCACGACAAGCGCCAGCGCCTGCTCTCCCTCACCGAGAAGGGCCAGACCTTCGAGCGCCGGCTGTTCGAATGCCAGCGGGAGGTCATCATGCGCGCCTACCGTGAGGCCGGGCCCCAGGCCGTGGAGGGCTTCCGCCGCGTGATGCGCGGGCTGATGGGCCCCGACGCCAATGGATGGATCGACCAGCTTGAGAAGGGCTGCCAGCCGTGACCGACCAGCCGCATCTGCTCGTGGTGGATGACGACGCCCGCCTGCGTTCCCTGCTGCAGCGCTTCCTGACGGAAGCGGGCTTCCGCATCACGGTGGCGGCCGATGCGGCAGAGGCGCGTGCGGCGCTGAAGGCCGTGGCCTTCGACATGCTGGTGCTGGACGTGATGATGCCCGGCGAGACGGGGCTGGAGCTGGTGGCCGACCTGCGCGCCCGCCGCAACGACGTGCCGGTGCTGATGCTGACCGCGCGCGGCGCCCCGGATGAGCGCGTGGCGGGCTTTGAATCCGGCGCCGACGACTACCTGGCCAAGCCCTTCGACCCGAGGGAGCTGGCGCATCGCGTGCGCACCATCCTGCGCCGGGCCGTGCCCGTGCCCAATGCGGTGCCGCCGCAGAAGGGCCCGATCCAGCTCGGCCAGCGCTGGTTCGACCCGGACCGCAGCGAACTGCGCGGCCCCGACGGCACCCAGCGCCTGACCGGCGGCGAGGCCGCCCTGCTGGGCGCGCTGGCCGCCCATGCCGGAGAGGTTCTGAGCCGCGAGACCATCGCCGAGGCCCTGGGCACGCCCGATGCCGGGGAGCGCGCGGTGGACGTGCAGGTGACGCGCCTGCGCCGCAAGATCGAGCCCGACCCGCGTGAGCCGCGCTTCCTGCACACCATCCGCCACAAGGGTTATGTGCTGAGGCCCGGGCCGTGAGGACACGACCGTGAGCGACGCGGCGCTTCCGGCCGCCCCCGTTTCGGCGCGGCGGGACTGCCCGTTGCGACGCCTGCTGCCCAAGGGGCTGCTGGGGCGCGCCGTGCTCATCATCCTGGTGCCGCTGCTGGTGGTGCAGACCGTGGCGCTGACCGCCTTCTACGGCGGGCATCTGGATGTGATCTCGCGCCGGCTGTCCTCCTCGCTGGCCGGCGAGATCGGGATGGTGGCGCAGCTGCTGAACCGCACGCCCGAGGAAGCGCACCCCGTCATCCTGCGCGAGGCCACCTGGCGCCTCGGCATGTCCGCGGCCTTCGAGCCGGGGGCGCGGCTGGGTGCGGTGCCCCAGCGCCCCGCCTGGAACTCCCTGCTGCCGCTGGAGGAGGACCTGCACGACGCGCTGTCGCGCCTGGTGGCCCTGCCCTTCGACGCGGACTGGCAGTCGGACCCGCAGAACATTGTGGTGCGCGTGCAGCTGCCCGGCGGCGTGCTGTATGTGGAGGCCCCGCGCAAGCGCCTGTTCAGCGCCACGCTGTACTGGTTCATGATCTGGCTGGTGGGCAGCGCGGTGGTGTTCGCCGTCATCGCGGTGCTGTTCATGCGCATCCAGGTGCGGGCCATCCGCCGCCTGGCCATGGCGGCGGACAGTTTCGGCCAGGGGCGCGACATCGGGCCCATCAAGCCCGAAGGGGCCGCCGAGGTGCGCCAGGCCGCCATCGCCTTCAATTCCATGCGCGACAACGTGCGCCGCTTCGTGGCGCAGCGCACGGACATGCTGGCCGGCATCAGCCACGACCTGCGCACGCCCCTGACGCGCATGCGCCTGACGCTGGCCATGCTGCCCCCCACCCCGGAGCTGCGGGAGGATGTGGACGGGCTGGTGCACGACACCGAGGAGATGGAGCGGCTGGTCGAGGCCTACCTCGCCTTCGCCCGCGGCGAGAGCCTGGAGAAGCCCGTCGAGACCGACCTGGTGCCCATGCTGCGCGACCTGGCCGAGAGCGCGCGGCGCAGCGGCGGCCAGCTTTCCACCGAGCTGCCCGAGGCCCTGCGCCTGCCCCTGCGTGAGGGCGCGGTGCGCCGCGCCGTGGGCAACCTGCTGGACAATGCCCGCCGCCACGCGAGCATCGTTCGCCTCTCCGCCCAGGCCGACGAGCATTGGGCCGAGATCCTGGTGGACGACGACGGCCCCGGCATCCCCGAGGCCGAGCGCGAGCGCGCCTTCAAGCCCTTCGCCAGCGGCTCCGCGACCGGAACCGGGCTGGGGCTGGCCATCGCGCGCGACGTGGTGCGCGGCCATGGCGGCGACATCCTGCTGGAAGCCAGCCCGATGGGCGGGCTGCGGGCCAGGGTACGCCTGCCGATCTGAGGGGCGCCGCTACTCCGCCGTCGCCCCCGTCTGGCGCACCAGCCTTTCCATCAGCGCCACGTCCTCGCGCTGCGCCTTGGCCATGTCCTCGGCGCTGCCGCCGATGGGCAGGTAGCCCTGCTGTTCCATCCGCCGGCGCAGGTTGGGTTCCCGCACCGCCTGCGCGATCGCGCCCGACATGGCCTGCACGATGGGCCGGGGCAGCCGCGCCGGGCCGAAGATGCCGATCCAGGAATTGAACTCATAGCCCGGCACGGCGCTGGCGATGGGCGCCAGGTCAGGCAGAGCGGGCATGGGCTGCAGGCGGCTGCCGCCCAGCGGGCGCACTTGCTCGCCCCGGATGGGGCCGATCGCCTCGGCCAGCGGCGCGAACACCACCTGCACCTGGCCCGCGATCAGGTCCGCCATCGCCGGCGCGCCGCCGCGATAGGGGATGTGGGTGAAGCGCACCCCGGCCAGATCCTCGAACAGCGCGCCCGCGAAATGCTGGGTGCCGCCCGGCCCGCTGGTGCCCATGTTGAGCTGCCCCGGCCGCGCCTTCGCATAGTCGATGAACTCCCGCAGGTTGCGCACCGGCAGGCGCGGGTCCACGCACAGCACGGCACCCCCGCCCAGCACCAGCGAGACGGGTGTGAAGTCGTCCACCACATGGAAGCCCATGTTCCGGTACAGGAACTGGTTGGTGGCATGCGTGCCCACGGAGGCCACGACGAAGACGGACCCGTCGGGCGCGCTGCGGGCCACCAGCTCCGACCCGACATTTCCGCCGGCGCCGACGCGGTTCTCCACCACCACCGGCTGGCCCAGGATCGGCGCGATCCCTTCCGCGACCAACCTGCCGGAGATGTCGGTGCTGCCGCCGGCGGCGAAGCCGACCACCAGGCGGATGGGCTTGTCGGGGCGCCAGGGGCTTTGGGCGCGCGCCGCCAGGGGCGCAGCCGCGAGCGCGGCCGCCAGGGTGCGACGTTTCATGGGCATTCCTCCTGCTGGCCGGTTCTCCGGCCTTGGGGGAAGCCTAGCCCTCCGCCTCCGCGGGGGCACCCACGAATTTCATGTTTTCCTCGCGGATCTTCGCGGCGGCGTCGTCATACAGGAAGGGCAGGAAGGCATAGCGCCGCCCCGCCGTGACCGGCATCGCCTGGTGCAGCAGCGAGCAGGAGAACACCACGGCGCCCCCGGTCGGCGCCTTGTATTCCGTGGGCCCGAACTCCGGGAAGCGCAGCCCGCCGCCCGAAAAATCCTCGGCATTCAGGTTGATGGTGACGGCGAAGCGCCGATGCGCCGTGCCCTTGGTCGTGTTGTCCCGGTGGGCGGAGAAATGCCCGCCCTCCGCCGCGTCGTAGCAGGCGACCAGATAGCGTTCCATGCGGGTGGCGGTGAACTGGAAGGCGCGCTGGATCTCGGGCACCACGCGGGTGCGGATGCGGTGCTGAACCGCGTCCTTCAGCGGGCCGTTCTCCAGGTTCACGTCGCGGCGCACCTTATGGCCGGTGTCGTGCAGCAGCACGGTGCGGCCGTTCACCTCGCGCATGAAGCCGCTCTGCTCGCCGCCCTGGCGGTCGTATTCATCCATCAGCGCGCGGCACAGGCCGGGCTCGAACACGCGCGGCAGGACCAGCACGGGGGCGGGCACGGCACAGCCCGCGTGCAGGCCGGGCGGCGGCAGGGCCTGAAGCCGCGCCAGCAAGGGCGCCAGGGCGTTGATGGGCGCCACTTCCAGCACGCGCAACTGCGGGTCCAGCAGCATCCAGCAGGGCTGGTACTCCATGCCCGCGGCACCTTCGCGCACCACGCCGTATTGGCGGCTGATGGCCGCGCCCTCATCCCACACCGCGCGCAGCACCGGCGGGCGCTGGGGAATGCGCGCCTGCTCGCGGTCGGCGGGGTCGACGGAGACCAGGAAAGCCACGGCATGGCCGGGGTCGGGCAGGGTGGCGGCGTTCAGCACGGCCAGCGCCTCTGCCACCAGGGGCTGGGCCGCGCTGCCGAGGAACCCCAGCAGCACATAGCGCCCGGCGACCGAGCCCATGACGAAGCGGGGGTTCGCGTCGGTTGCGCCGATCCACCAGGGAACCGGGTCACCGACGCGGGGCAGGGCATGCGTACTCATGCCCCGGACTATGTCACCGACGGGCCAGGAAGCCCACGATCTCGTAGGTCTTTTTCAGGATCGGCTCCGCGATCGCATCCGCCTTCTCGGCGCCGCGCCGCAGCTCGGCATCCAGCGCGCCGGGGTCGGTCAGCAGGCGCTGCATCTCGGCCCGGATCGGCGTCAGGTGCGAGACCAGGGCCTCCGTCAGCACCGGCTTGAAGGCGCCGAAACCCTTGCCCGCATGCTCGGCCAGCACGGCCTCGGGCGTGGTGCCCGTGACGGCGGCCAGGATGCCCACCAGGTTCCGTGCCTCCGGCCGGCCTTCCAGCGCGGCCAGGTTGTCCGGCAGCACATCGGGGTCGGTCTTGGCGCGCTTGATCTTGTCCGCGATCAGGTCCGCGTCGTCGGTCAGGTTGATGCGCGACTGGTCCGAGGGGTCGGACTTGCTCATCTTCTTGGTGCCGTCACGCAGGCTCATCACCCGCGCGGCCACGCCCTGGATCATCGGCTGGATGTTGGGGAAGAAGTCCACGCCGTAATCGTGGTTGAACTTCTGCGCGATGTCGTTCGCCAGCTCCAGGTGCTGCTTCTGGTCGTCGCCCACGGGCACGACATTGGCGTGATAGACCAGGATGTCGGCCGCCATCAGGTTCGGATAGACGAACAGGCCGGTCGAGACTTCCTCACGGTTCTTGCCGGCCTTGTCCTTGAACTGCGTCATGCGGTTCAGCCAGCCCATGCGCGCGATGCAGTTGAACACCCAGCCCAGCTGCGCATGCGCCGGCACATGGGACTGCACGAACAGGGTGCACTTGTTCAGGTCCAGACCGCAGGCCAGCAGGGTGGCGGCCATTTCGCGGGTGTTGGACAGCAGCTCCTTCGGGTCCTGCCGCTGGGTGATGGCGTGCAGGTCCACCACGCAGAACAGGCACTCGCTTTCGTCCTGCATCGGCACCCAGTTGCGGATGGCACCCAGGTAGTTGCCGAGAGTGGGAATGCCGGAGGGCTGGATGCCCGAGAAAACGCGCTGCATGGGGGTGCTTCCATGGTGAACAGAGGCGCTTTGCTTCGCGCGCCCCGGGGGTGGGGTCAAGTCACCGCCGCCGCATCATCCGCTTCACCTCGCGCAGGTCCAGCGCGCCCGTGACATGCGCCAGCGCGAAGTAGCAGCCGGCCCCCACCACGCAGACCGCCCCGAACACCGCGCTGCCCAGCAGGCCCGGCCCCATGGGCAGGAATGCGGCCAGCACCCACAGCACCGCCGCCATCGCCGCGGCCGAGGCCAGCAGGCGCGGCATGTCCCGCCGCAGCCGCCTGTCGGGCACCCACAGCCGCCGGCGCAGCAGCAGCACGCCCAGCAGCCCCGCATTCACCCAGGCCGCGATGCCGGTGGAGGCCGCGATGCCCACAGCCTCGAACCCCGTGGCGTGCAGGAACAGCAGGTTCAGCCCCAGGTTCAGCGCCACGGTGCACAGCCCGATGATGACCGGCGTGCGGGTGTCGCCCCGCGCGAAGAAGCCGGGCGCCAGCGCCTTCACCAGCACGAAGGCCGGCAGGCCGGCGGCATAGGCCACCAGCACCGGCGCGCTGGCCGCGACATCGGCGGCCGTATAGGCGCCGCGCTGGAACAGCACCGCCATGATCGGGTGCGCCAGCACCATCAGGGCTGCCGCCGCCGGCACGCACAGCGCCAGCGTGATCTCGACGCCCCGGTTCATCGACAGATGCGCCGACAGGCTCTTGCCGCCCGCCAGCTGCGCCGCCAGCGTGGGCAGCAGCGCAGTGCCGATCGCCGCCCCGATCACGCCCAGCGGCAGCTGCGCCACGCGGTCCGCGTAATACAGGAAGGACACCGAGCCCGCCGGCAGCAGCGACGCGATGATCACATCCACCGCCAGGTTCAGCTGCGTGACGCCCGCCCCGATCAGCCCCGGCCCCATGCGGCGCAACACCTGCATCTCGGCGGCCGAGAGCCGGGGCAGGGCCGGCCGCAGCACCATCCCGGCCCGCGCCGCCGCCCACCAGACCAGCCACAGCTGCGCCACGCCCGAGATCGTGACACCCCAGGCCAGCGCATGGGCCGGCGTGTCTGTATAGCGCGCGAGCGCCAGCAGGGACGCCATGGACAGCAGGTTGAAGAAGATCGGCGCCGCCGCCGCCGCCGTGAAGCGCGACATGCTGTTCAGCACGCCCGAGACCAGCGCCGTCAGGCAGATGAAGGGCAGATACGGAAACACGATGCGCGTCAGCTCGGTGGCCAGGCGCATCTGCTCCTCGCCGCGCGCGGCGAAGCCGGGGGCCAGCACCGCCAGCACCTGCGGCATGAACACCAGCCCCAGCACCGTCAGCCCGCCCAGCCACAAGGCCATCAGCGATGCCAGGCGCTCCGCCAGCTGCCGCGCGGCCTGCGGCCCCTGGCGGGTGTAGAGCGACGCGAAGGCCGGCACGAAGGCGGCGTTGAACGCGCCCTCACCGAACAGGCGGCGGAACAGGTTGGGCAGCTTGAGGGCGACGAAAAAGGCATCGGCCATCGGGCCGGCACCCAGCCGGGCGGCGATCAGCATGTCCCGCGCGAAGCCGAGCAGGCGGCTCGCCATGGTCCAGCCGCCGACAGTGGCGAAGTGACGCAGCATCAGCGCGGTGTCCCACGGAGGGGCGGGGGGTTCAAGCCGTCAGGGGCTTTGCCCCCGACACCCCGAGCCAGGGGCTCTGCCCCCGGCACCCCCGCCAGGAGATAATATCTCCTGGACCTGATAGAAGTTTGGCGCCCGGCCTTCGCAGGCTTGGCGCCATTTTCATTATAATATTCAATGAGAAAAACCTTGGCAGGGTCTGGTGCCAAGTGCTCTAGGTCCAGGACCGAGCACGGTCCTGGTGGGGGTTCGGGGGCAAGGCCCCCGAGTGCCTCACACCACCTGCAACAACCCCGCGAACAGCTTCCCGCGCTCCGCCAGGCTGTCCACGAAGATGTGCTCCTCCAGCGTGTGCGCCAGCGCGCCGCGCACGCCCAGGCCGTCCAGCGTCGGGATGCCCATGGCGCCGGTGAAGTTGCCGTCCGACCCGCCGCCGGCCGACTGCGACGGCACGTTGAAGCCCAGCCGCTCGGCCAGGGCCTGAGCCTTGCCGTGCAACTGCATGACCCCTTCGTTGGGTTCCCACACCGGCCGCGTCACGCCGCGCTTCACCTCGAAGGACACGTCGTTGCCGGTGGCGCGCAGGGCCAGCATCTTCTCGACCGCGGCGTCCAGATCCTCCTGGCGCTTGGCCATGGACAGGGCCTCCGCGTCGCAATGGGTGGTCACGCAGTTCACCCAGGTGCCGCCCTGCAGCACGCCGACCGAGAAGGTGCAGGCCTCCGTCGTCATGTCCTCGATCGCGAGGATCTGGCGGCACATTTCCTTGATGGCGCTGCGGCCCTCGGCCAGGCGTGCGCCGGCATGGGAGGGGCGGCCGGTGCTGCGCATGTTGAAGCGCGCGATGGCATAGCGGCCGGTCACCACGCCGCCATCGGGCCGCGCGGGCTCGGGCACCAGCACCACGGCGTGGCGGGCGGCCTCTGCCTCGATCAGGTCACGGGTGGCGGGGCTGCCGATTTCCTCGTCGGAGGTGAACAGGAACGTCACGGGGCGCGAGGTCTGGATACCGGCGGCGCGCAGCTGCTTCACGGCTTCGAGCGCGATGTAGTTGCCGCCCTTCATGTCCTGGATGCCGGGGCCGAAGGCCTTGTTGCCCTCACGGCGGAAATGCAGCTGGCCGTTGATGGTGCCCATCGGGTGCACCGTGTCCATGTGGCCGAGGACGAGGATGCCCTTTTCCTTCGACGGGTGGTCGAACTTGGCGCGCACGCAGTCGCCCAGGTTCATCCGGCCCGGGATCGTCTCCACGCTGGCACCCGCCAGCGCCAGGTCGCGGGCGGCGACGCCCATCATCCGGTTGACGGCGGCGGCGTCGAAGGTGGGGCTTTCGGTTTCGATCCAAGTGCGCAGGCCATCCAGCATGCGGTCGGAGTCGAAGGGCAGGTCGAGGGCGGCGGTGTCGGGTGTCATGCCACGGAGCTTGCGGCGGGTGTGACGGCTCTGCAAGCTGGCGGCCATGCGCATTCTTCTCGTCAACGGCAACACCACGGCCGCGATCACCGAACTCTGTGCGGCCGCCGGGCGGGCCGCCGCGTCGCCAGGGACGGAGGTCGTGCCCCTGACCCCGGCCATCGGCCCGGCCGTGATCTCCAGCCGGCTGGAAAACGCCATCGCGGCGCATGGCATGCTGGAGGCGATGGCCCCCTTCGCCGGAAAGGTGGACGGCGTGCTGCTGGCCGTCAGCTACGACACGGCGCTGGAGGCCGCGCGCCAGCTGATGCCCTGCCCGGTGCTGGGCATGACCGAAGCGGCGTGTCTCACCGCCATGACGGTCGGCCGCCGTTTCGGCCTGGTCACCTTCGGCGGTGTCGAGATCTATCGCGAGCTCATTGCCCATCATGGCTTCTCCGGCCGGCTGGCCGGGCTGCTGGGCGTTTCCGCCACGCCGAAGGATGCGCTGGACGACCCGCAGGCGGTAGCCGTGCAGGTCAACACCGCCATCGCCGCCCTCGTCTCCCAGGGGGCCGAGAGCATCGTTCTGGGCGGCGCGGCACTGGCGGGCATGGGCGCCCGGCTGAACAGCCCGGTGCCCCTGCTGGACGGCATCGCCTGCGGCGTGCGCCTGCTGGAAGGGCTGGCGGGGCTGAAGCTGCCCCGCCCGCTGAACGGCAGCCTGGCGCCCGTGAAGGGCCGCGCCAGCCAGGGGCTGGGTGACGCGCTGGCCCAGGCTCTGCAAGGCTGATGCAGGCGCCGCCCTTCACCTGGGCGGGGGTGCGGCACGGGTTTCTGCGCGCCCAGCCGCTCGGCGCGGGCGTGCTGATCTACGGCCTCGTTTTCGGCATCCTGGCCACCGAGGCCCGGCTCTCGGCGCTGGAAGCCGTGCTGATGAGCATCTTCGTCTATTCGGGCTCCGCCCAGATGGCGGCGTTGCAGGTGATGCGTGAGGGCGCGGCCCTGCTGCCGCTGCTGGCCACGGTGCTGCTGATGAACGCGCGCTATCTGCTGTATGGCGCGGCGATGTACCCGTGGCTGGGCGGCGCGCCGCCGGCGCAGAGCTACAGCAGCCTGTTCTTCCTGGGCGACGCCAACTGGGCGCTCTCCATGGCCGAGCGTGAGCGCGGGCAGGACGATGCGGGCTTCGTGCTGGGCTCCGGCCTCGCGATGTTCCTGCCCTGGGTGGGCGGCACGCTGGCCGGGCGGCTGATGGGCGGGCTGATCCCGGACCCTGCCTCGCTCGGCATGGACTTCATGCTGGTGGCATTCTCCGCCGCGCTGATGATGGGCATGTGGCGGTCGCGCGCTGACCTGTGGCCGGTGCTGGCGGCGCTGGCGGCGGGGCTGGTCCTGGTGCCGATGCTCTCGGCGGGCTGGGTGATCGTGATCGCGGCCCTGGCGGCGGGGGCGGCCGGCGCGCTGATGCACCGGCCATGAGCACCGAGTTCCTGATCGCGCTGGTCGCCATGGCCGCGGTGTCGTTCTTCTGCCGGGTGGGCGGGTTCTGGGTGATGCGCTTCGTGCCCATCACGCCCCGGCTGGAGGCAGCGCTGCGCGCCCTGCCGCTGGGTGTGATGGTGGGCATATTGGCGCCGGTGCTGCGCCAGGGCCGCATCGCCGAATGCGCGGGGCTCGCGGTGGTGGTGCTGGCGATGCGGCTGTTCGGCAGCGACCTGGCGGCGGCGCTGGCCGGGGTGGCGACGGTGGCTGTGCTGCGCCTTATCGTGCCGTGAGCAGGTGATCTGCCAGCCGCCGCGCCGGGGGCGTCAGCGTGGCACCCGCGCGCGTCACCAGGTGCAGGCGGCGTTCCGCCCACGGGTCGGCCAGCCGCACGGCGGCAAGGGCGGGCCAGCGGGCGGCGCTGCGTTCCGGCACCACCGCCACGCCCACGCCTTGCGAGACGATGCGGCACACGCCGTCCACCCCCTCCACCCGCGCCCGCATGCGCAGCGGCCGCCCGGCGCGCTGCGCATGGCCCAGCACATGCAGGTGCAGCGCGGTGTCGCCCGCCAGGCCGATGAACTCCTCGGCGAGACACTCGGCGAATGGCAACGCGCCGCGCCCCGCCAGCGGATGACCCGGCGGCGTTACCAGCACCAGCCGGTCATCGCGGAAGAAGTGCCGCTCCAGCCCCGAGAAATCCGCGTGGTCCGCCGCGATGCCCAGCTCGGCGGAACCCTCCGCCACCGCCTGGGCCACGGCGGGGCTGGTGCGGTCCTGCAATTCCACATCCAGGCTGGGGTTGGCGGCCAGGAAGCCTGCCAGCAGATCCGGCAATATCTCGGTGGAGGCAGCGGTGTTGGCCAGCAGCCGCACATGGCC
Source organism: Rhodovarius crocodyli (assembly GCF_004005855.1). Classification (GTDB taxonomy): domain Bacteria; phylum Pseudomonadota; class Alphaproteobacteria; order Acetobacterales; family Acetobacteraceae; genus Rhodovarius; species Rhodovarius crocodyli. The sequence goes on along the minus strand of NZ_SACL01000001.1, from coordinate 905,966 downwards.
GCGCAGCCCGGCGGCGAATTCGCCCATCTCGCCCCGCAGCCGGTCCAGCTGCGCCAGCATGGTGCGGGCATGCACCAGCAGGGCGCGGCCGGCGGGGGTGGGCGTCACGCCGCGCCGCCCGCGCTCCAGCAGGGCGAGGCCTGCCTGATCCTCCATGCCGCGCAGCCGGGCGCTGGCACTGGCGAGCGCGAGCCCGGCGCGGTCGGCGCCGCCGGTGATGCTGCCGGCCTCCGCCACCAGCAGGAACAGGCGCAGGTCGGTCAGGTCCAGATGCATGCAGCCTTCGTAATATCCGAAGCCTGGCTCTGCCAATGACAGATTGCGGACGCTTGGGTGGCCGTCCAGTGTGCGCATCATGACCGAGCACCTGATCCTGATCACGCTGACCTTTCTGCTGGCGGGGCTGGTGAAGGGCGTGATCGGCCTGGGCCTGCCGACGGTGGCCATGGGGTTGCTGGCCGCCGCCATGCCGCCCGCCCAGGCGGCGGCCATGCTGCTGGTGCCTTCGGCGGTGACGAATTTGTGGCAGCTGCTGGCCGGGCCGCGCTTCCTGCCGCTGCTGCGGCAGTTGTGGGGGATGATGCTGGGCATCGCGCTCGGCACCATCGCGTGCTCCGGCCTGATCGCCGGGCCGGCGGTGCATCTGGCCACCGCCGGGCTGGGGCTGGCGCTGCTGGCCTATGCGGCCATCGGGCTGGCGAAGCCCGGCCTGAGCGTGCCGGTGCAGGCACGCGGCTGGGCCGGGCCGCTGGTGGGGCTGGCGACCGGCGCCGTCACGGGTGCGACGGGCGTGTTCGTCATCCCGGCCGTGCCGTATCTCTCGGCGCTGGGGCTGGCGCGCGACGATCTGGTGCAGGCGCTGGGCCTGTCCTTCACCGTCTCGACCTTCGCGCTGGGGCTGGGGCTGGCCTGGCATGGCGCCCTGCCGGGGCTGGCGCTGGGTGCGTCGCTGCTGGCGCTGCTGCCGGCCTTGCTGGGCATGCTGCTGGGCGGGTGGCTCCGGGCGCGGGTGCGCCCGGAACTGTTCCGGAAGATCTTCTTCGTCGGGCTGGCGATACTCGGCGCGGAGATCCTCTGGCGCGCCGTGGGTTAGCTCACCACGATATTGAACTGCCGCGCCACGGCGGTCCAATCGCGGATCTGCTCGCGGATGATGCCCACGAATTCCGCGCCCATCGGCGGCGGGTTGCGCGGCAGGGTCTGCAGCTCCTCGAAGCGCGCGCGCAGGGTGGGCATGGTCACGATCTGCGGGATCAGTGCCGAGATGCGCTCCACGATCGGCGCCGGCAGGCCCTTCGGCCCGGACAGGCCCAGCCACTGCGCGCTGGTCAGCTTGGGGAAGCCCAGCTCCGCGAAGGTCGGCACATCCGGGAAGGCCGGCAGGCGCTGCGGGGTGGAGACCGCCAACGCGCGCAGCACGCCGTCCTTCATCATCTGCACATTGGTGGTGATGGGGTCGATGAAGCTCTCGATCACATTGGCCATCAGGTCCTGCAGGGCAGGCGCGCTGCCGCGATAGGGCACATGGTCCAGGTTCGGCGCATGCGCCTCCGAGCTCAGCATCGCGCCCAGCAGATGCGGAGCGGAGCCGATGCCGCTGCTGCCGAAGCGCACGGCGCGGGTGCGGGCCGCGGTCAGGTACTGGTCCAGCGTGCGATAGGGGCTGTCACCCTTCACCAGCAGCACGTTCGATGCCTCGACCAGCATGCCCATATGGGTGAAGTCGGTGATGGGGTCGAAGGGCAGGCTGGGCATGGTCGCCGTGGAATACACATGCACCGAGGCATGGCTGACCAGCAGGGTGTAGCCGTCCGGGGCGGCCTTCGCCACGGCATCGGTGCCGATCACGCCGCCGGCGCCGGCGCGGTTTTCCACCACCACCGTCTGGCCCAGCGCCTGGGACATGGCGGGCGCCATCAGCCGCGCCACGGTATCGACCAGCCCGCCGGGCGGAAACTGCGCGATCAGCCGGATGGAACCCCGGCTGGGCCAAGCGCCGGATTGGGCAAGCGCCGGGGCAGCCAGAGGCAGGCCCAGGCCGGCAGTCATAAGTTGGCGACGATTCATGATGCTCTCCCGTGAAGCAGATGCACGGGGAGCGTGCGCCTTATGAACGCATCTTCCCCATGCGGTGGCGCGGAAACCCCAATCCGCACACGGGATAGGCAAACGACATGCCAGACATGGTCAGATCACCAGATCGCTCAGCATCTTCACGTTCAGCGCCACGATGATCGCCGCGATCACCCAGCCCACCTTCACCTGCCAGCCGGGGGCGGCCAGCGGGCCCAGGCGCTGCTGGTCCTGCACGAAGATCATCAGCGGGATCACGGCGAAGGGCAGCTGAAGCGACAGCAGCACCTGCGACAGGATCAGCAGCTGCGCCGTGCCGGACTCGCCGTAGTAATAGGTGACGAGCACCGCCGGCACGATCGCGACGATGCGCGTCACCAGCCGCCGCAGCACGGGCGACAGGCGGAAGCGGATGAAGCCCTCCATCACGATCTGCCCGGCCAGCGTCGCGGTCACGGTGGCGTTCAGCCCGCACAGCAGCAGCGCCACCGCGAACAGCTTCGCCGCCATGTCGCTGCCCAGCAGCGGCGCCATCAGGCGATAGGCATCGCCGATCTCCGCGATCTCGGTATTGCCGGAGGTATGGAAGATGGCCGCCGCGGTGATCAGGATGGCGGAATTGATCATCAGCGCCAGGCAGAGCGCGACGGTGCTGTCCAGGATGGCGTAGCGGATCGCCTCCTTCTTGCCGGCCAGGTCCTGGCGCCAGGCGCGGGACTGCACGATGGCGGTGTGCAGATAAAGGTTATGCGGCATCACGGTAGCGCCGATGATGCCCATGGCGATGTAGAGCTGCGTGCGGTCCGTGATGATGGTGGCGGCCGGCACATAGCCCATCAGCACATCGCCCCACACCGGATGCGCGAGGGCGATCTGCACCGCGAAGCAGCCGAAGATCAGGAAGATGAAGCCCGCGACCAGCGCCTCCAGCCAGCGCATGCCCTTGTGCTGCAACCACAGGATCAGGAAGGTATCCAGCACCGTCAGCCCCACGCCATACAGCAGCGGAATGCCGAACAGCAGCTCCAGCGCGATGGCGGTGCCGATCAGTTCCGCGAGGTCAGTCGCGCAGATCGCGATCTCGGCCAGCAGCCATAGGGGGAAGGCGGCGCGGGGGAAGCGTTCGCGGCACAGCTGCGCCAGGTCCCGGCCCGTCGCGACCCCCAGCCGCGCGCAGAAGGCCTGCAACAGCATGGCCATCAGGGACGACATCAGCGCCACGGCCAGCAGCGTGTAGCCGAAGGCCGACCCACCCGCGAGCGAGGTCGCCCAGTTGCCGGGGTCCATATACCCCACCGCGACCAGGAAGCCCGGGCCCATATAGGCCATCATCCGGCGCAGCTTGCCGCCGCCGCCGGGCACCGCCACGCTGCGATGCACCTCCGGCAGGCTGACGGTATCGGGGTGGGTCATGCTGGCACTCCAAAACTTAGTGTAGGCTAAGATTTGCAACCGGGCCTATCAAGAGGCTAAGTGACGCCGATGCCCACCAGACGCCCCGATCCTGCGCGCTGCCTGCCCAGCGCCGAGGCCCAGGCCAGCCGCTTCGCCCGCCAGCGCGAGGCGGACCGCGCCGCCACGGCCGAGGATTACGTGGAGCTGATCGCGGACCTGATCCGGGAGGAGAAGGAAGCCCGCGCGGTGGTGATCGCCCGGCGCATGGGCGTGTCGCAGGCCACCGTCACCGCCACGGTGGCGCGCCTGCAACGCGACGGGCTGGTGGAGACCCAGCCCTATCGCGGCCTGTTCCTGACCGAGGCCGGGCAACAGATGGCGGCCGCCGCCCGCGCCCGGCATGAGCTTCTGGTGCGCTTCCTGATCGCGCTGGGCCTGGATGCCGAAACGGCCGAGCAGGACGCCGAAGGGCTGGAGCACCATGTGAGCGACAAGGCGCTGGCGGTGTTCGGGAAGTTTCTGGAAGGGCGGTGAGCCCCGCGCCCCACACCCCCAGCCATGCCGAATCCCCGCATTCCGGCCCCGCGCGACCTCGCGTATTTTGCGCGCCATGATCCTCCTCACGCCTGGCCCCGTGCAGACGCGGCCCGAAACCCGTGCCGCCGCCGCCCAGGACATCGCGCCGTGGGACAATGACTTCCGCGCCGTCTACGCCCGCATCCGTGAGCGCGTGCTGGCGCTGGCCGGCGGCGACCCGGCCATCCACGCCTGCCTGCCGCTGCAGGGCGCCGGCCACTTCATCGTGGAGGCCACCATCCGCTCCCTGGTGCCGGCGGGCGAGGCGATCATCGTCCCCTATAACGGCGCCTATGCGGACCGCATCACCAAGCTGGCCCGCGCCGCCGGGCGCGTGGTCCACACCTGGCCCGTGCCCGACACGCGCGGCATCACGGCCGAGGACGTGCAGGCCGCGATCGACGCCCACCCCGATGCCCGCCACTTCGCCATGGTCCATCACGAGACGGGCACCGGCATCATCAACCGCCCTGAAATCGCGGGCCCCGTGCTGCGCGCCGCCGGCAAGCGGCTGATTCTGGACTCGATTTCCTGCTTCGGCGCGCTGCCCTTCACCCTGGCCGACTACCCGGAATGCGACGCGGTGGTGTTCACCAGCAACAAATGCATCGAGGGCCTGCCCGGCATCGCCTTCGCCGTCGCCCGCACCGATGCGCTGGAAGCCGGCCGCGCCGGGTCCTGGAGCTTCGACCTGCATGATGTCTGGCAGCACGCCCTGCGCGCCGGCCCCGGCAGCTTCCGCTTCACGCCCCCGGTGCAGGCGCTGGCGGCCTTCGGCGTGGCGCTTGACCTGTATGACGAGGAAGGCGGCCAGCCCGCCCGCCTCGCGCGCTACCAGGCCAACATGCGCACCATCTACGAAGGCTGCATGAAGGCGGGCCTGCGCCCCTATCTGACCCAGGCCGAGCAGGGCCCGATCATCGTCACCGTCCACCAGCCGCCGGGCTTCGACCTGCAAGGCTTCGTGGATGCGCTGAAGGCGCGCGGCGTGCTGATCAGCAACTTCTACACCACCGAGACGCCCACCATCCGCATCGGCTGCATCGGCGCCGTCAGCACCGCCGAATGCGAGCAGGCGATGGCGGCCCTCGCTGACATTCTGGTCGCCGCCTGATGCTCTCGATGACGGGTTTCGCGCGGGAAAGCGGGTCGCTTTCCGACGGCACGGCCTTCCTGTGGGAGATCAAGAGCGTCAACGGCCGCGGCCTCGATGTCCGGTTCCGCCTGCCCCACGGGCAGGAGGCGCTGGAAGCTCCCCTGCGTGACGCCGCCTCGAAGAAGCTGAAGCGCGGCAATGTCCAGGTCGCGCTGGTGATGAAGCGTGAGGCCCGCCCCGAACTGCGCGTGGACGAGCCCACGCTGGAGCGCATGCTGAAGCTGGCGCTGGACGTCGCGGCCCGCATCCCCGGCGCCACACCCCCGCGCGCCGAGGCCCTGCTGACCCTGCCCGGCGTGCTGCGCAATGACGCGCCCGAACCCGATGAGGCCGCGGACGCCGCCACCCGCGTGGTGCTGGAAATGTCCTTCGCCCGCGCGGTGGACGGCCTCATCGCCTCACGCGGGGCAGAGGGCGCGCGGCTGGCCGCCATCCTGTCCGCCTTGCTGGACGAGATCGCGGCCCTGACCGAGGAAGCCTCCCGCGAGGCCGCCGGCCAGCCGGAGGCCCAGCGCGCGCGGCTGCTGGAAAACATCGCGCAATTGCTCGACACCGAATCCCGCTCCCGCATCCCCGAGGAGCGGCTGGCCCAGGAAGTCGCCCTGCTCGCCGCCCGCAGCGACGTGCGGGAGGAGCTGGACCGCCTGAACAGCCACATCACCGCCGCCCGCGCCCTGCTGGCCGATGGCGACGCGGTGGGCCGCAAGCTGGAATTCCTGACCCAGGAATTCGTGCGCGAGGCCAACACGCTTTGCAGCAAATCCGCCACGGTCGGCCTTACGCGCGCCGGCCTCTCGCTCAAGGCCGCGATCGAGCGCCTGAAGGAACAATCCGCCAATGTCGAATGAAATGCCCCGGCGCGGCGTATGCCTGGTGCTCTGCGCGGCCTCCGGCGCCGGCAAATCCTCCGTCTCCCGTGCGCTGCTGCAATCGGAAAAGGCGCTGAAGCTGTCCGTCAGCGCCACCACCCGCGCCCCCCGCCCGGGTGAGGACGAGGGCATCCACTACTTCTTCAAGGATATCCCGGAGTTCCAGCGCATGATCGCCGCCGGCGAGCTGCTGGAATGGGCCGAGGTGTTCGGCCGCTATTACGGCACCCCCCGCGCGGCGGTGGAGCAGGCGCTGGCCAGCGGCCATGACGTGCTGTTCGACATCGACTGGCAGGGCCACCTGAAGCTGCGCGCCGCCCTGCCGGATGACGTGGTGTGCGTGCACCTGCTGCCGCCGAGCCTGGGCGAGCTGGAGCGCCGCCTCGGCGCCCGCGGCCAGGACAGCGAGGCCGAGGTGGCCAAGCGCATGGCCGCCGCCCGCGACGAGATCGCGCACTGGACCGACGCGGACCATGTGCTGATCAACGACGATTTCGCGGCGACGGTGGAGGGCGTGCGCTCCATCCTGGCCGCCGCCCGCACCACCCGCGCGCGCCAGCCGGGGCTGGCCGCCTTCGTCGCCACGCTGGGCACGCCGTGAGGCCGATTCACCGCGCCGGCCCCTTCGGGCCTCTGCGGATCGGGCTCTGATGGAGCGCATCCTCGCCACGGTGCTGCCCGTGTTCCTGATCGTGGGCATGGGCTGGGGCACGATGCGGCTGCGTTTCCTGGACGCGGCGGGGCTGCGCGGCATAAACCGCTTCGTGTTCAGCTTCGCCGCGCCCGCCCTGCTGTTCAATGCCGGCACGCGCGGAGAGGGCGGGGGTGGCGGCATGGTGGCCGTCGCCTTCTTCGGTACCGCCGCACTCGTCTATGCGCTGGTGCTGATCGTGGCGCGGCTGTCGGGCCGCGACCTGCCGCATGCCGGCATGACCGCGCTGGACTGCGTGTTCGGCAACACGGTCATGATGGGCATTCCCATCGTCTTCGCGCAGTACGGCCAGCCGGGCCTGTCGATCTTCCTGATCATCCTGGCGCTGCACCCCATGCTGTTCCTGACCACGGCCACGGTGGTGGCCGAGATCGGGCTGCATGCGAAGGCGCGCCCCCTGCTGCTGGTCCGCAGCGCCCTGAAGGGCGTGCTGCGCAACCCCATCGTGGTGGCGGTGATGGCGGGGCTGGTGTGGAACCTGCTGGGCATTCCCATGCCCGCCTTCGGCCGCCGCACGCTCGAGATGCTGGGTGCCGCCGCCCCGCCCGCCGCGCTGTTCTGCCTGGGGGCCTCGCTGGTGGGGTTCAACCTGGCCTCGGCGTGGAAGCACATGATCGCCTCGGTCACGGTGAAGCTGGCGGTCTTCCCCGCCGCCGTGTTCGGCATGTGCCACCTGCTGGGCCTGCCGCCGCTGGAGACCTCGGTGGCGACGCTGACGGCCGCCCTGCCCACCGGCGCCAACGCCTTCATGCTGGCCGCGCGCTATGGCGTGGGGCAGGCCGAGAGCGGGGCTGTGGTGCTGGGCAGTTCGCTGCTGGGGGTGCTGACGTTGAGTATTCTGCTGGCGCTGCTGGGATAGATCACTTCACCCTGTCCCCCAGCGCGCCCACAATCGCCTGCGCCACCGGCGTCTCGAACAACTTGTCCGCCTCCACCCCCAGCCTTCGCCGCCAGTTCGGCCGCTCGGTATCGGTGCCCGGCAGGTTCACGCCGATGGTCTCGCCGGCCAGATCCTCCGCCTGCACCAGCATCAGCGTGGTGGGGCTGCCGGCCACAAAGCCATGCACCGCCGCCGCGACCTCGGGCGAATACGGGCCATCCTCGATGCCGCAGGCTTCGGCCAGCGCCGCGCGGTCCTCGGCGCGGGTGGCGCTGGCCGGCAGGCCCAGCGCCTCGGCCTCCGCGATATCGGCCCCTTCCCACCAGCCCGCCAGCGGCGGCAGGTCATGGGTGGAGACACAGCCCGCCGCGAATTCCGGCCATTGCCCGGGCGGGCGGAATGCCATGCCGTCCCGCTCGAACCACAGCACGCGATAGGCCAGCACCTGGGCGGCGGCCAGCCGTTCGGGGAAGCCGCCGGGCACGGTGCCCAGTGCCTCGCCCACCACCGCGCATCGCGCGGCGCGGCTTTCGCGCGCCAGCGCCGCCAGCATGGCCGCGCCGTCGTAATGCAGATAGCAGCCGTCACCGGCCAGCCCGCCTTCCGGCACCACGAACAGGCGTTCCAGCCCCATGGCGTGGTCCAGCCGCAGGGCGCGGGCATGGCGCATGTTGGCGGCGAGCAAGGCGGAAAGCCCGGCCTCCGCGCATTCCGGCGCGGGCACCGGCAGGCCCCAGATCTGCCCCAGCGGCCCCAGCGGGTCAGGCGGCGCGCCGATGGAGAAGCCGGGCAGGAACATGCCGGGCTGCGACCAGACCTCGGCGCCGTCCGGGGCGGCACCGATCGCCAGGTCCCGGTACAGGCCGGGCCCTGCGGCGGCCACCATGCCCAGCTGCCGGTCGCACAGCTGCTGCAGAAAGACGTGGAAGCGGATCTCCTCCGCCGCCTCGGCACGGAAGGCGGCCATGCCGGCATCGCCCGGATGCGCGAAGCCCGCGGGCCACAGGCGGCGCGGGCCGAAACGCTCCGACAGCGCGTTGAACGCGGCGAAATCGGCCAGCGCCGCGCCGGCGTCGCGCCCCGCATCCGGGGCGGCGCGGAACGCCGCCTCCAGCACCGGCCGCTTGGCGGCCCAGACGGCGGTGTAGTCCACCACCTCTCCACGCCGCAGGGCGGCGAAGACGGGCTCGGCGGCATTCAGCGCGGCACCCACGCCCTCCAGCGCCGTCACGTCCAGCAGCACCGGCTCCAGGAAGCGGCGGTCCGAGGGCTGGTAGGGGCTGGCGCGCTCGCGCTCCACCGGCATCAGCGCGTGCGGCGGGCTGAGGCCGATCAGCGAGGCCCCCGGCGCGCGGTCGGCCAGCATGGCCAGCGCCGTATAGTCCCCGATGCCCTGGTCCCGCGCGTGGCGCTGGGCGAAGGCCTGGGCCATCAGCGCCCAGTGGCGGCCGGGCGGCGGCGGATGGCATTGCCCGGCCTCGGGCGCCACGGGCCGAGGCAGCGCCCGCCGCCGCGCCAGGCTGTCGCGCGCCTGGGCGGTGGTGGCCGCCGGAAGGCCCAGCAGGGGCAGCAGCGCGTGCAGCGTTTCCGCCGGCACGACATGGCGCTGCCCGTCCACATCATGCCAGCTGGTGGCGATGCCTGCCGCCTGGGCCAGCTCCGCCAGCAGGGCCGCATCGGGCGCGCCCTGCGCGCGGCGCGCGGGCGCCTCGGCCAGCCACAGCACGCTGCGCGGGGCCATCATGTCCGGCGGGGTGGTGCGCGCGGGGTCGGCGCTGTCGGCCAGCAATTCCCAGCCGGTGCGGGCGGGCGGCAGGGTCAGGGCCGCGGGCTCCCACCCGCCATGCACCACCACCGCCACGCGGTCGCCGGCGGCGTGCAGCACCAGGCACAGGCTGCGCGGGTTGTGGCTGTGCCAGTCCATCGCCGCGCCATCCAGCCCGAACCATTCGGCATCGCACTCGCCGCCGGCATCGGCCTCGCCCAGCAGGGGCGCCGCGGCATGCAGCGCCGGATGCGCCCGCCGTGCCGCCACCAGCCTGGCCACGAAATCCGTCAGCCCGGCATCGGCCCCCGCCCAGTCGAACCAGGAGACCGGGCCGTCCTGGCACCAGGCATTGTTGTTGCCCTGCTGGCTGCGCCCGGCCTCGTCACCCATGGACAGCATGGGCGTGCCGCGCGCGGCCAGCAGCGTGGCCAGCAGCGCGCGCGCATCGGCGGCGCGGCGCTCGCGCAGCTCATCGCTCGGTCCCTCGACGCCATGATTCCAGGAGATGTTGTCATCCGTGCCGTCGCGGTTGTCCTCGCCATTGGCGGCATTGTGCTTGTGGGCGTGGCTGACGAGATCAGCGAGCGTGAAGCCGTCATGCGCCGTGACGTAGTTCACGGATTCCGCGCTGGCCCGCCCGCCGAACACGTCGCGCGACCCCGCGAGCCGCGTCGCGAACTCCCCCAGCACATGCTCGTCGCCGCGCCAGAAGCGGCGCACGCCGTCGCGGAAGCGGTCGTTCCATTCCCCCCAGCCCGGCGGGAATTCCCCCAGCCGATAGCCGCCCGGCCCGATGTCCCAGGGCTCCGCGATGATCCAGCTGCGGGCCAGCACGGGGTCCTGCCGCATCGCCTGGATCAGGGGCGCGTCGGGGTCGAAGCCATCCGCGCGGCGGGCCAGCGTGGTCGCCAGGTCCAGCCGCAACCCCGCGAGCCCCGCCTGCACGATCCAGTGCCGCATGGCGTCCATGGCGAGGCGCATGGGCAAGGGCCGGTCCAGCGCCAGGATGTTGCCGCAGCCGGCATCGTTCACGTATCGGCCGTCGGCCTCGCGATACCAGGCCGTGTCGCCCAGCCCCTTCAGCGACAGCACGGGGCCCAGCTCGTCGCCCTCGCCGCTGTGGTTCAGCACCACGTCCAGGATCACGCCGATCCCGGCCTCGGCCAGGGCGGCGACGGCGGCGCGGACCTCCGCCATGCCGCCCGGCGCCAGGCGCGGGTCGGGCGCCAGCCAGCCCACGGGGTTATAGCCCCAGTAATTGCCGAGCCCGAGCGGACCCAGATGCCGCTCATCCGCCCAGGCGGCGGCGGGCATCACCTCGACATGGGTGACGCCCAGGCGCCGCAGATACTCCACCGAGGCGGGATGCCCGAGCCCCGCGAAGGTGCCGCGCAGCTCCTCCGGCACCGCCGGGTTCCGCATGGAGAAGCCGCGCACATGCAGCTCGTAGATCACCCGCGCGCCGGGGCAGGGCGGCGGCAGGGCGGGGGGCAGGGGCGCCTCCAGCACCGCCAGCGGCATCACACCGGGGGCAAAGTGCCGGTCCAGCCGCCGCGCCCAGGGGTCCAGCAGCAGGGGCCCGCCATCGGCCCGCAGCCCGTAATGCGCGCCGGCCTCCAGCCCCGCCACGAAGCCATGGAACACATCCCCGGTGCGGGCTGGCAGGCGCAGCCGCGTCTCGCGCCCATCCTGGAACAGGCACAGGTCCAGCGCCTCGGCGCCCGGTGCGGGGATGGCGATGTTCGCACCCCCCGCGACCAGATGCACGCCTAGCGGCGCGGGCGCCCCCTCAAGCATGGCGCGCCGCCAGCTCCTTCAGGATGCCGGCATAGCGCGCGGCGGAAGGCCCCCAGGAGACATCGGTGGCCATGGCGCGCTTCTGCATGCCGCGCCAGGCGGGCTTCACCTCATACAGGGCCAGCGCCCGCCGCAGCCCGGCCGCCAGTGCCGGCATGCTGCCGGGCGTGACCTGCACGCCGGTGCCCGCGCCCGCCACCAGCGCCGCGTGGCTGGTGTCGATCACGGTGTCGGCCAGGCCGCCGGTGCGGGCCACCACGGGCACCGCGCCGTAGCGAAGGGCCGCCAGCTGCGCCAGCCCGCAGGGCTCGAAGCGGGACGGCACGACCAGCGCGTCGCACCCGGCATAGACCAGCCGCGCGAAGCCCTCGTCAAAGCCGATGAACACCCCGCCACGCCGGGGATTGGCCGCCGCGAAATCGCGGCAGGCATGCTCCAGCCCTGCCTCGCCGGAGCCCAGGATCACCAGCTGCGCGCCGCCTTCCATCAGCGCCGGGGCGGCGCCCAGCAGCAGGTCGGCACCCTTCTGCCAGGCCAGCCGGCCGATGAAGGCGAACAGCGGCAGGTCGGGGTTCAACTCCAGGCCCAGCTTCTCCTGCAGGGCCTTCTTGTTGGCCGCGCGCGGCGCCGGGCGGCGCGCCGAGAAATTCGCCGCCAGATGCGGGTCGGTCTCGGGGTTCCAGTCCTGGGTATCCAGCCCGTTCAGGATACCGTGCAGATCCCCCTGCCGCCCGCGCAGCAGCCCGTCCAGGCCCATGCCGCCCTCTGGCGTCAGGATTTCCTCGGCATAGCTGGGCGAGACGGTGTTGATCGCATCCGCGTACCACAGGCCGGATTTCAGGAAGCCGATGGCGCCGAAATACTCCAGCCCCTGGGTCGAGAGCGCGGCCGGCGGCAGGCCCAGCAGCGGGAACAGCCCCGTGTCGAACTTCCCCTGATAGGCCAGGTTATGGATGGTAAACAGGCACGGGATCGGCCGCTCCGCGAAGCGCAGATAGGCCGGCACCAGCCCCGCCTGCCAGTCATGCGCATGCACCGCCGCGAAGCCCATCTCCCGCGCCGCGCGCGCCGCCGCCTGGCCCAGGGCCGCGAAGCGGATGGCGTTGTCGCCGAACTCCGCGCCGTTGGTGCCGACATAGGGGCCGCCCGCGCGGTCGAACAGGTGCGGCGCGTCCAGCACCAGCAGATCCAGCCCCGCCGCCTGCGCCGCCAGCAGCCTGGCGGGCGCGCCGTACAGCTCGGGCCAGTCCATCACGGTGCTCGCCCCGCCCAGCGCGGCCAGCACCTTGGGATAGCCGGGGATCAGCGTGCGCACCGCGATGCCCTGCGGCGCGAGCGCCGCCGGCAGGGCGCCGGCCGCATCGGCCAGCCCCCCGGTCTTGATCAGCGGATACAGCTCCGACGCGACAGCCAGGACAGGCAGCATCAGGACAGCTTGTCGATCATGGTCTTGGTGATGAGGCACACGCCGCTGTCGGTGCGGCGGAAGCGCGCGGCATCCAGCTCCGGGTCCTCGCCCACCACCAGCCCGGCCGGGATGCGCACGCCCCGGTCCACCACCACGTTGCACAGCCGCGCGCCGCGGCCGACATCGACCTGCGGCAGCAGCACCGCGCCATCGACCACGGCATGGGAATGCAGGTGTACCTCGCTGAACAGCAGCGACCGCCGCGCCCGCCCGCCCGAGACGATGCAGCCGCCCGAGACGAGCGAGGACACCGCCTCACCCCTGCGCCCGTCCACGTCATGCACGAATTTCGCGGGCGGCGTGACCTCGGCATTGGTCCAGATCGGCCAGGCGCGGTCGAACAGGTCCAGGTCCGGCACCACGTCCGTCAGGTCGATGTTCGCCTGCCAATAGGCATCCACTGTGCCCACGTCGCGCCAATAGGGTTCGGCCTCTGCGCCCGAGCGCACGCAGCTGTCCTCGAAGCGATGCGCGAAGGCGCGGCCGTGCTTCACGATGTAGGGGATCAGGTCCTTGCCGAAATCATGGCTGGACCCCGCATCCTCGGCGTCGCGGCGCAGCTGCTCGGCCAGGAACTTGTAGCCGAAGACATAGATGCCCATCGACGCCAGCGACAGGTCCGGGTGGCCCGGAATGGCCGGCGGGTCCTTGGGCTTCTCCACGAAATCGGTGATGCGGCCGCGCTCGTCCACATGCATCACGCCGAAGCCCGTCGCCTCCATGCGCGGCACGGTGATGCAGCCGACCGTGACATCCGCCCCCGTCTCCACGTGCTGGGCGATCATCTTCTCGTAGTCCATCTTGTAGATGTGGTCGCCCGCCAGGATGACCATGAAGCGGGGGCCGTAATCCTCGATGATATCGAGGTTCTGGAACACCGCATCCGCCGTGCCGAGGTACCAGTTGCGCTCATCCACGCGCTGGCTGGCGGGCAGGATGTCGAAGGTCTCGTTGCGTTCGGGGCGCAGGAAGTTCCAGCCGCGCTGCAGGTGGCGGATCAGGCTGTGCGCCTTGTACTGCGTGGCCACCGCGATGCGCCGGATGCCGGAATTGATCGCGTTGGACAGCGCGAAGTCGATGATGCGCGACTTGCCGCCGAAATAGACCGCGGGCTTGGCGCGCCGGTCGGTCAGTTCCAGCAGCCGGGAGCCCCGCCCGCCCGCCAGCACATAGGCCATGGCATGGCGCGCATAGGGCGGGCCGATCACGGGACGGTCGTCGGGCATGTCGTGCTTTCTTCCGGATCTTTATCAGTTGCCGGCGGCCATTCCGCCGGTTGCAGGTACAACGCGCCAAGCGGCGGCAGGTCGATCAGTGCGGAGGCCGGCTGGCGCTGCCAGGGCACGGGCTCGGCCAGGGGCTCGCCCTCGATGGCCTCTCCGGTGCCGCCATAGCCGGCGTCGTCGGTGCTGAGCAGCACGCGCCAGTGCCCGGCCACGGGCAGGCCGAAGCGCAGGCGGCGCCGGATGGGCGTGAAGTTGCACAGCACCGCGACCGGCGCATCGCCCGCATCCCCGAAGCGCAGCCACGAGAAGGTGGAATGCGCGGCATCGTCCGGCTCGATCCACTGGAAGCCGCCGGCCTCGCAGTCACGCGCATGCAGGGCGGGGATGGTCCGGTGCAGCTGGTTCAGCCGGCGCACCAGCCCCTGCATGCCCCGGTGCGGCGCATGCGCCAGCAGCCACCAGTCGCACTCGCGTTCCTCGGACCATTCGCGCCAGGGGGCGAATTCCTGGCCCATGAACAGCAGCTTCTTGCCGGGATGCCCCCACATGAAGGCGTAGTAGCAGCGAAGCGTGGCGAAGCGCTGCCAGTCATCGCCCGGCAAGCGCCCGAGCAGCGTGCCCTTGCCGTGCACTACCTCGTCATGGCTCAGCGGCAGGATGAAGGCCTCGTTCCACGCATACATCATGCCGAAGGTGACCAGGTCGTGGTGCCAGCGGCGATGGACGGGGTCGGTCGCCACATAGCGCAGCGTATCGTTCATCCAGCCCATGTTCCACTTGAAGTTGAACCCCAGCCCGCCATTCGAGGCGGCTGCCGTGATCCCCTTCCAGTCGGTCGCTTCCTCGGCGGCGGTGAAGGTGCCGGGCGCATGTTCTGCCACCAGCGCGTTGGCCTGGCGCAGGAAGGCCACGGCCTCCCGGTTCACGCGGGTGCCGTCCTCGTTCGGGGCCCAGGCGCCCGGCGCGCGGTCGTAGTCGAGGTAGAGCATGGACTGCACCGCATCCACCCGCAGCCCGTCCGCGTGGAAGCGTTCCAGCCAGAACAGCGCATTGGCGGCCAGGAATCCCGCCACCTCCTTCCGGCCGAAATCGAACACCGCCGTGCCCCAATTGGGCAGGAAGCCCCGGCGCGGGTCCGGCGGCTCATACAGCGGCCCGCCGTCGAAGCGCGCCAGCCCCGCCGCATCCAGCGGGAAATGCGCGGGCACCCAATCCAGGATCACGCCGATGCCCGCCGCATGGGCGCGGTCGATGAAGCGCGCCAGCCCCTCGGGCGGGCCGTGCCGGGCCGTGACAGCGAACAGCCCGACCGGCTGATAGCCCCAGCTGGCATCCAGCGGATGCTCCGCCACCGGCATCAGCTCGATATGGGTGAAGCCCAGGTCGAGTGCATAGGGGATCAGCGTCTCTGCCAGTTCGTCCCAGCTGTAGAAGCGGCCGTCGGGGTGGCGCCGCCAGGACGCCGCATGCACCTCATAGATGGCCATCGGCGCGCGCCTGGCATCCTGCGCGCGGCGGGCGGCCACCCAGGCGGCATCGCCCCATTCATGCGGCGTCGCATCGGCCACGATGGATGCATTGGCGGGCCGCAGCTCCGCCGCCATGCCCAGCGGGTCCGCCTTCAGCGGGCACAGCACGCCGTCGCGGCCCAGTATCTCGAACTTGTAGCGCGCACCGGCGCCGATGCCTGGCAGGAAGATCTCCCACAGGCCGGAATCCAGGCGCTTGCGCATGGGGTGGCGGCGGCCGTCCCAATGGTTGAACTCACCCACCACGGAAACCCGCAGCGCGCCGGGCGCCCAGACGGCGAAGCGCGTGCCCGCGGCGCCTTCATGCGTGCAGGGGTGCGCGCCCAGCCGGTCGTACAGCCGGGCATGCGTGCCCTCGACCAGCAGGTGGTCATCCATCGGGCCCAGGGTGGGGCCGAAGGCATAGGGGTCCAGCAGCTCCTGCCCGGCCACGCGCAGCCGATAGGGGCCGGCGGGTACCAGCCCCTCGAAGAACCCTTCAGGGTGGCGCAGCGCCAGCGGGTGGGCGGCATCGCCCACCAGGATGTCCAGCGCCTGCGCCCCCGGCAGGAAGGCGCGGACGACCACGCCGCCGGCCGCCGCATGCGGCCCCAGCAGCGCGAACGGGTCCGGATGGCGCGCGGCGAGGAGCGCCTCGATTTCCTCCTCGCCGGCGCGCCAGTCGCTCATCGGGAAACGGGCACGTTCCAGATTTCCTTCGCGTATTCGGAAATGCTGCGGTCGGAGGAGAACCAGCCCATGCCTGCGGTGTTCAGGACGGCCTTGCGCCGCCATTCCGTGGTGTCGCGGTACAGGGTCATCGCATCCTTCTGGGCGTCCAGATAGCTGTCGAAATCGGCGGTGACCATGAACCAGTCATCGCCGCGCAGGCTGGCCACCAAGTCACGGTAGCGCGTGCGGTCGTCGGGGGAGAACACGCCGCCCTCGATCGCGTCCAGCACCCCGCCCAGCGTGTCCGAGGCAGCGATGGCGCGGCTGCCCTTCCAGCCTTCGGCCTTGCGGTCCGCCACCTCGGCGGCCGAGAGACCGAACAGGAAAAGATGCTCGTGGCCGATATGCTCGGCCATTTCCACGGTGGCGCCGTCCAGCGTGCCGATGGTCAGCGCGCCGTTCAGCGCCAGCTTCATGTTGCCGGTGCCCGAGGCCTCCATGCCCGCCGTGGAGATCTGCTCCGACAGGTCGGCCGCCGGCACGATCACCTCGGCGGCGGAGACGTTGTAGTTCGGGATGAAGGCCACCTTCAGCAGGCCGCGCACCGCGGGATCGCGGTTGACGACGCGCGCGACATCCCAGGCCAGCTTGATGATCTGCTTGGCGCGGTGATAGCCGGGGGCGGCCTTGCCGGCGAAGATCTTCACCACCGGCGTCCAGTCCCGCATGGGGTGGGCGCGCATGCTTTCGTAAAGCGCGACCGTCTGCAGCACGTTCAGCAGCTGGCGCTTGTATTCGTGGATGCGCTTGATCTGCACGTCGAACAGGGCCGCCGGGTCCACCCGCACGCCGGTGCGTTCCTGGATCATCACGGCCAGGGCTTCCTTGTTCGCGCGCTTCACGGCGGCGTAGCGGCCCTGGAAGATGGCGTCATCGGCCATGCCGCGCAGCTCCGTCAGCGCGGACGCATCGTCCAGCACGCGCGGGCCCAGCGCATCCACCAGCAGGGAGGTAAGCCCCGGGTTGCACTGGAACAGCCAGCGGCGGAAGGCGATGCCGTTGGTCTTGTTGACGATGCGGTGGGGGAACAGGCGATGGAAATCGCTGAACACCGTCTGCTTCATCAGCCCGGTATGCAGGGCCGAGACGCCGTTCACATGATGGCTGCCGACAAAGGCCAGGTGGCCCATGCGCACGCGCCGGCCATGGTCCTCGCCGATCAGCGAGACGCTGGACAGCAGCCGGTCATCGCCCGGGAACTTCGCCCGCACGCCGTCCAGATGCTCGGCGTTGATGCGGTAGATGATCTGCATGTGGCGCGGCAGCATGCGCTCCATCAGATGCACCGGCCAGGATTCCAGCGCCTCCGGCAGCAGGGTGTGGTTGGTGTAGGAAATGGTGCCCCGCGTCACCTCCCACGCCTTGGCCCAGGCCAGGCCGTATTCGTCGACCAGCAGGCGCATCAGCTCCGCGACCGCGATGGCCGGGTGAGTGTCGTTCAGCTGGATGGCGGCGTGGTCGGCCAGGGTCTCGACGCTGCCGGCCTGGCGCACCTGGCGGCGCAACACATCGGCCAGGGCGGCGGCCGTGAAGAAGTATTCCTGGCGCAGCCGCAGCTCCTGGCCCGCCGGGCTGTCATCGGCCGGGTACAGCACCTTGGAGATGGATTCAGCGCGCACCTGCTCGGCCAGCGCGCCGTGGTGGTCGCCGCTGTTGAAGGCATCCAGGCGCAGCGGGTCCGGCGCCTGGGCGTGCCACAGCCGCAGCAGGTTCACGTGCTCACCACGCCAGCCCACCACGGGCACGTCATAGGCGACGGCGTCCACCCATTCGCCCGGCGTCCAGGTGGCCTTGTCGCTGTCGTCGTCGCCCGAGACCTCGCCGCCGAAGCCCACGCGATAGCGGAACTCGGGCCGGGCGAATTCCCAGGGGTTGCCGAAGTTCAGCCAGTCCTCCGGGAATTCCTGCTGCCAGCCTTCGCGCAGGATCTGCCGGAACAGGCCGTGGTCATAGCGGATGCCATAGCCGAAGGCCGGGATGGCGAGGCTCGACATGCTTTCCAGGAAGCAGGCCGCGAGCCGCCCCAGGCCACCGTTGCCGAGCGCGGCATCCGGTTCCGCCTGGCGGGCCTGGTCGGTCGTGACACCCAGATCGGCCAGCGCCTCGCGCATTTCCTCGACCAGGCCCAGGTTGTTCGCGTTTTCCCGCAGCAGGCGGCCGATCAGGAACTCCAGCGACAGGTAGTAGACGTGCTTCTTCGCCTTGCCGCGGTTCATCTCCATCTGCTTCAGGAAGCGTTCGGTGATGCGGTCGCGCACGGCCAGGGCGGTGGCCACGAACCAGTCGCGGTCCTGGGCGGCGGTGACCGGCTTGCCCAGCGTGTAGGTCAGCTTCCGGATGATCAGGTCGCGCAGGGCCTGGGTTTCGACAGGCAGGACGGTGTCTGGCGGGGTCAAGGCGGGCTCCGGGGCTGGCGGGTTAATGGCGTCGTGCGTGCCGTCGCGGGTCCGGCATGGGGCAACGATGAACCTACCTGTCCATGAGGTACCAAATGCTTTCCGCGCCGCGGCAAAAAATCGGACGCGTGGGCATGGGTATTCTCAGGCCAGGTCGGCGGCGGGGATCATACCGCACCGCGATGGCGGGCGTTTAACAACAACTTGTCAGGAAGATATGGCGCATCATTCCTTCAACGCCGCCAGCACCGCCTGGTTGTTCGCGGCGACCCTGCCCAGGATGTCGCCCAGCCTTGCCATGTCCTCCGCGCCGATGCCGTCGAACAGGCGATCATTCACGGCGCGGATATAGGGCGCCAGGGCCTCCACCATGTCCCGCCCCTCGGGCGAGAGGCTGACCAGGACCGAGCGCCCATCCGCCGCGTTGGGCCGCTTCTCCAGCAGGCCGCGCCGCGTCAGGCGGCCCACCTCCGTCGTCACATGGGTGTCGGCCATCTGCACATGGTGGGACAGGGCGCGGATGGTCACGCCGCTTGCCCCCTTGGCCGCACCCTGGCTGTAGGCGACGCCGAACAGCACGGCGAACTGGGAACCCGTCATGCCGGCGCGCCTGCCGAAGGCCTCACGGCAATCCAGCAGCTGACCGAGGGTGAGAACCATCAGGTACAGCGTCTCCCGGAAGGCCACATCCCGCCCGCCCGCCAGCAGCGCGGGGTGGGAGACCGTCAGCGGCGGCACGTAGTGGGCAGCCGGTAACGCCTTCTTCGCCATGCCTGGGCCGCCCCCGAAAGATTCGCGCGGCCAGCATAAAAGGATTTGACGGCGGCGCCGATACCTACATATCGTAGGTAAATCCACCGAGCCACGGAGAGCCCCGATGTCCATCACGACTGAAGCCCCGCCCGCCCAGTCCCGCGCGAAAGGCCCCGCCCCCTTGCGCACCGGCGCGGATTTCCTGGCCTCGCTGGACGATGGCCGCTGCGTGATGGTGGATGGGGAGCGCGTGAAGAACGTGGCCACCCACCCGGCCTTCGCCGGCGCCGCCCGTTCCTCCGCCAAGCTGTTCGACATCGCGGCCGACCCCGCCATGCGCGACCGCATGACCTATGCCTGCCCCGAGACCGGCAAGCCCATCTGGCGCGCCTATCAGATCCCGAAGACGCATGCGGACCTGAAGGCCAAGCGCCTGGCCAGCGAGACCTGGTCCGAGGTCAGCCACGGCCTGATCGGCCGCACGCCCGATCACGTCTCCAACTTCTTCACCGGCTATGCCGCCGTGCCCGAGGTGTTCGCCCAAGGCGGGCAGCAGTACGCGGACAACGTGGTGAACTTCTACGGGCGCATGCGCGACAACCACCAGTGGATGACCTACGCGATCGTCCCGCCGCAGATCGACCGCTCCAAGCCCGCGCACCAGCAGACCGACCCCACCCTGTATGCCGGCGTGGTGAAGGAGACGGATGCGGGCATCGTCGTCTCCGGCGCGCAGCAGCTGGCCACGGCGGGTGTGTTCTCCGACTGGATCTATGTCTCCTGCATCCACCCGCTGCGCCCGGGTGATGAGAACTACGCGATCGGCGTGGCCATCCCGGCCAACGCCCCCGGCCTGAAGCTGTACCCGCGCCGCCCCTTCGCGTTGCAGGCGCCGGACGCCTTCGACAACCCGCTGAGCAGCAAATACGACGAGAGCGACTGCTTCCTGGTGCTGGACAACGTGTTCATCCCCTGGGAGCAGGTGTTCATCTACCGCAACCTGCAGGTCTGCTTCGAGCAGTGGTGGAAGACGCCCAGCCACGCCTACGGCAACCTGCAGGCCCAGGCGCGCTATGTGACCAAGCTGCGCTTCATGATGGGCCTGGCCAAGCGCATGAACGAAGCCACCGGCAACGACGCCAACCCCGCCGTGCAGATCCAGATGGGTGAGCTGGCGGCCCTGGCCCAGACGGTGGAGACCATGCTGGAGGCGCAGGAGATCCGCGCCACCATCGACGACAAGGGCGTGATCTGGCCCTGCCGGGCGTCCCTGTACGCGGTGATGGCCCTGCAATCCGAGAACAACCCGCGCATGGTGGACATCATCCGCGAGCTGACGGGGGCCGCGATGATCTCCATGCCGTCCTCGGTGAAGGATCTGCAGAGCCCGGAAACGGTGGGGGATGTGGAGCGCTACATGGGCTCGGGCGTGATGGGCGCCAAGGAACGCATCGCGCTGATGCGGCTGGCCTGGGACTTCATCGGCAGCGAGTTCGGCAACCGCCACCAGCAGTATGAGAAGTTCTACGGCGGGGCGTCGTTCCTGGTGAAGCAGAACATGTACCGCTGCTATGACTTCAAGCGGGCGACGGCGATGGTGGACCGGGAACTGGCGGGGGAATAATCTTCTTGTTCTGAAGAACATCACGCCGGAAGAACGACGCGCACGCCCAAACCGCCCAGGCTGGACTCCTCCAGCCCCAGCGTCCCGCCATAGGCCGCCGCGATATCCCCCGCGATGGCCAGCCCCAGCCCGGTACCGCTCTGCGCCGGGTCCAGGCGGCCGCCGCGGGTCAGTGCTGCCCGGCGTTCCTGCGGCGGGATGCCCGGGCCGTCATCCTCGATCAGCAGGGTGACATGCCCTTCGGCCGCCGAGGCGCGCAGCACCACCTGGCCGCGCGCCCATTTCGCCGCATTGTCCAGCAGGCAGCCCAGCAGCTCGGTCACGTCCTCCGGCTCCGCCGCCAGCACCAGGCCGGCCGGTACCTCGCTGGACCAGCGCAGCGCCTCGCCGCGCGGAGTGCGCGCCATGGCGCCGGCCAGCCGGGCGGCCAGGGGCGCCAGCTCGGTGCGCGCGGCGGCGCTTCCGGCCTGGATATGGGCGCGGGCGAGTTCCCGCGTCATGCGCTGTTCCAGGCTGGCGGCGATGGCCTCGATGGCGGCGGCGTTCTCGGCATCGCCGCGCTCCCGCAGGTCCCGCGCGCGGGCGCCCAGCAGGGCGAGCGGGGTGCGCAGGCCGTGGGCCAGGTCGGCGGTGCGTTCGCGGGCGCGCCGCGCCTGCTGCCGCTGCTGGTCCAGCATGGCGTCGAATTCCTGCGCCAGCCCGTCCAGCTCGGCGGGCAGGGCGCCGCCCAGCCGGTCGCGCCTGCCGGCGCGCAGGGCGGCCAGGGCGCGCCGCGCCCGCCGGATGGGCCACAGCGCGATGGCGCCCTGCAAGCCGAAGGCGGCGAGCAAGCCCAGCGAGATCGTTGCCAGCGCCGGCAGCATGTCCAGCACGAAGGCGCGGTTCGCGGCCTCCATGATCTTGCGGTCCATCGCGATGGCCACGCGGAAGGGGGTGTCCGGCCCGTCCAGCCGCCGTTCCAGCAGGATCATCTTCCCGCCACCCGGTCCGAAGACGATGTGGCGGTGCAACTCGCCGGGGTGCAGCGTGTCGGGCCGGAAGGGCAGCTCGAAACCCGCCAGCGACGGGCTGCGCCGCACCGCCCCGCTGCGCTCGTCCCGTACCTGCCAGTACAGGCCGGAGAGCGGTTCCTGGAAGCGCGGGTCCGCCAGCCGCGGGGGCGCGTCGGCGCCGGCCACCAGCTCCCGCGCCAGCAGCCGCAGGTCGGCATCCAGCTCGCTCAGCTTCTCCCGCTCCACATGGCTTTCGAACAGGCCCTGCATGGCCGCGCCCAGCGCGCCGGCGGTGGCCAGCGCCGTGACCACCGCCACCACGGCGAAGCGCCCGCGCAGGGAGCGCATCAGCCCGAACCCCCCAGCACATAGCCATGGCCGCGCCGGGTGCGGATGGTCTCGGCGCCGATCTTGCGGCGCAGCCGGGCCACCAGCGCCTCCACCGCATTGTCACCGCGCTCGGCTTCCTCGGCGTAGAGGTGCTCGGTCAGTTCGGTCTGGTGCACGGCGCGGCCCGGGTGGTGCATCAGATAGGCCAGCAGGCGGAATTCCAGCGGCGTCAGCTCCACCGGCCGGCCATCCAGCGTCAGGCGCCGGCCGCGCAGGTCGAGCGCGAGGGGACCGGCCACCAGCACATTCGCCGCCGCCCCTGCCGCGCGCCGCAGCACCGCCCGCAGGCGGCTGACCAGCTCCTCCATCACGAAGGGCTTCACCAGGAAATCATCGGCGCCGGCATCGATCGCCTCCACGCGCGTGGTCCAACCCCCGCGCGCGGAGAGCACCAGGATGGGAAAGCCCACCCCCTCCGCCCGCCAGCGCCGGATCAGCGACAGCCCGTCGATGCGCGGCAGGCCGAGGTCCAGCAGGGCGGCGTCGAAGGGCTCCACCCCGCCGCGCTGCCAGGCGGTGTCGCCATCGGGCGCGTGTTCCACCGCGAAGCCCGCGCCCGTCAGCACGCGGGCCAGGTCGCGGGCGATCTCGGTCTCGTCTTCCACCAGCAGGATTTTCATCACCCGCTCCTTAGCCTGCCTTGGCTGACAATGCGCTGACAGGCCGCATCAGCGCGGCGTGCCGCCGGCCTTCTACAGCCCCAGGGCCATGAGGGAGATCGCCATGCGCGCCGGCACGCCATTCGCCACCACCCCCTGCCGCCTGTGCGGCGGCACCGAGCGAGAGGTGCTGGCCACGCGCGGCCGCGGCTTCACGCCGTTGACCACGGTGCTGTGCACCGGCTGCGGGCTGGTCAGCCACCACCCGCTGCCGAGCGCGGAGGAGACGGCCGCCTTCTACGCCACGCGCTACCGGCTGGACTACAAGGGCGGGTGGGAGCCCAAGCGCAAGCACGCGCTGCGGGCGGTGCGCGGCGCGCTGGCCCGGGCCGCGCGGCTGGCGCCCCTGCTGCCGGCGGGTGGGCGGGTGCTGGATATCGGCGCTTCCTCCGGCGAGCTCGTGCATGTCATGGGCCGGATGGGGTTCCGCGCGCGCGGCATCGAACCCAATCTCGGCTATGCCGAATTCGCCCGCCGCACCTATGGCGCCGAGGTGGAGAGCGGTGGCTTCGAGACGCTGAAGGTGATGCCGGGCAGCCTGGATCTGGTCACGCTGAACCATGTGCTGGAGCATCTGGCGGACCCCTGGGGCGCGCTGCGCCTGGCCCATAGGTGGCTCGCCGGGGACGGGCTGCTGTTCCTGGAGGTGCCGGACCTGTCCGCCACCCGGAAACAGGCCGCCAACCTGTTCCACACCGCGCATATCTGGAACTTCACGCCGGAGACCCTGGCGCTGCTGGCCTGGCGATGCGGCTTTACGGTGATGCAGGGCCGCGGCACCTCTCTGGTGCTGCGGAAATGGCGGCCGGATGACGAGCCCCCGACAGGCGCCGATGCCGCGCTGGCCGCGCGGCTGCGGCAGCTGGTGACCAGCGACTCCCGGCCGCTCGCCTATCTGCTGTCCGGCAGCCCGGTGCGGCGGCGCGTGGCCAGGCTGCGGCGCAACATCGACGAATATCTGGTCTGCCGCCGCCATGACTGCATCCGCGAGATGGCGGATGCGGTCATCGCCGCGGCAGCGCGGGGCTGATCAGAAGCCGACCTTGAAGGGGGCTTCCGTCTTGGCCTTCACCTCATCCACCGTCACGCCATCGGCCAGCTCCATCAGCGTGATGCCGCCGTCGCCCTTCTTGTCGATGGTGAAGAAGCCGAGGTCGGTCACCAGCGTGTCCACCACGCGCTGGCCGGTCAGCGGCAGGGTGCAGCTGTTCAGCAGCTTGGGCTTGCCGCCGGCGGTGTGTTCCATCAGCACGATCACGCGCTTCACGCCGGCCACCAGGTCCATGGCGCCGCCCATGCCCTTCACCATCTTGCCCGGCACCATCCAGTTCGCCAGGTCGCCGTTCTCGGCCACCTGCAGCGCGCCCAGGATGGACAGGTCGATGTGCCCGCCGCGGATCATCCCGAAGGAATCAGCGGAGGAGAAGATCGAGGTGGTCGGCAGCATCGACACGGTCTGCTTGCCGGCGTTGATCAGGTCCGCATCTTCCTCGCCCTCGAAGGGGAAGGGGCCGATGCCCAGCATGCCGTTCTCGCTCTGCAGCTGCACGGAGATGCCGTCGGGGATGTGGTTGGCCACCAGCGTCGGGATGCCGATGCCGAGGTTCACATAGAAGCCGTCTTCCAGCTCACGCGCCGCGCGGGCGGCCATCTGGTCACGATTCCAGGCCATGGTCGTCTCTCCTCAGGCCGCGTCGCGCTTGCGGGTGGTGCGCTTCTCGATCAGCTTCTCGTAGCCCTGGGGCAGTTCCACGATGCGCTTGATGAAGATGCCGGGGGTGTGGATGCTGTCCGGGTCCAGCGTGCCGGCGGGCACCAGGTGCTCGACCTGCGCCACGGTGATCTTCGCGGCGGTGGCCATCACCGGGTTGAAGTTCCGCGCGGTGTGCCGGTAGATCAGGTTGCCCTCGGTGTCGCCCTTCCAGGCGTGGACGATGGCGACGTCACCGAAGATGCCGCGTTCCTGCAGATAGGTCTCGCCATCGAACACGGCGGTGGGCTTGCCCTCCGCGATCGCGGTGCCGACGCCGGTCTTGGTGTAGAAGGCCGGGATGCCGGCGCCGCCGGCGCGGCAGCGTTCGGCCAGCGTGCCCTGCGGGTTGAACTCCACCTCCAGCTCACCCGCCAGATACTGGCGCTCGAACTCGCCGTTCTCGCCGACATAGCTCGCGACCATCTTCCTGATCTGATGGGTGCGCAGCAGCTTGCCGAGCCCTTCATTGTCGATGCCCGCATTGTTGGACACGACCGTCAGCCCCTTCACGCCTGAGGCGGCGATGGCGTCGATCAGTGCGGACGGAATGCCGCACAGGCCGAAGCCACCGGAGAGGATTGTCTGGCCATCCTGCAGGATGCCGGCCATGGCGGATTTGGCGTCGGGATAGACCTTGCCCATCGGACGGGAACCTCACGCTGTTCTGCGTTGCAAACTAGATGCGCAAAAGGTTGGGGGGAAGGGGTTGCGGGGTGTCGCTGGGGGCGCTATTAGCCCGCCCACACCCGGTGGGGCTATAGCTCAGTTGGGAGAGCGCTTGAATGGCATTCAAGAGGTCGTCGGTTCGATTCCGATTAGCTCCACCAGGTGTTTCAATGGCTTGAGAGCCACCGCCGGCCCGGCAGCATTCTAGAATGCTCCGGGCTTTTTTGTGTCGTGATGGTTTTGTGGCGGTGGGGGCGGATCAATCCGCCCTGATCCCCGCCTCCCGCACCACGGTTCCCCACTTCACCGTCTCCGCCTCGATCAGCCGCTGCAGGCTGTCGGCGCCGCCTTCCATCGGCTCCGCCCCGATCCCCGCGAATTTCTCGCGAATCCCCCCATCCCGCATCGCCGCCAGCACCGCCGCTTCCACCTTCTCCCGCGCCGCTCCCGGCAAATCCTTCGGCGCCAGCATCGCGAACCACGGGTCCACCGCGTAACCGGGCAGCCCCGCCTCCGCCACCGTCGGCAAATCCGGATACGCCTGGGCGCGCCGTGTGGTCGTCGCCGCCAGCACCCGCAGCCGGCCGCTGGCGATATGCGGTGCCGAGGACGTCACGCTGTCGAACATCGTGTCCACCCGCCCCGCCAGCAGATCCGCGATGGCCGGCCCCGAGCCGCGATACGGGATATGCGTCATCTCCACCCGCGCGCTCGCGCAGAACAGCGCGCCTGCCAGATGGATCGACGTGCCGTTCCCCGCCGAGGCATAGGAAATCTGCCCCGGCCGCGCCTTCGCAGCGTCGATCAACCCGCGCACATCCCGGATCGGGCTGGCCGCCGGCACCACCAGCAGGTTCGGCACCACCGCGACCGGCGCCACCGCCACCAGGTCGGCGGGGTCATAGGGCAGGCGCGGGTACAGCGCCGGGTTCACCGCATGCGCCATGGAGACCATGAGCAGCGTCGCCTGGTCACCGGATCGCGCCGCGGCCTCCGTGCCGATGGTGCCGCCGGCGCCGCCGCGATTCTCCACCACGCAGGGCTGGCCCAGCGCATCGGCCATGGCCGGCGCCAGCAGCCGCGTCATCGCATCGATGGCGCCGCCGGGCGGGAAGGGCACGATCAGCCGCAGCGGCCGGGTGGGCCAATTCTGCGCCAGGGCAGGGGTAGCCAGCAGTCCGGGTAAGGCCAGCAGAGAGCGACGGTTCATTCTTTTCGTTTCCTCGTTAACGCAATTCAGGCCGGCACCAGCGTGCGGCGGCGGTCGGTGCGGAAATGCTCCAGCTTGTCGGCATCCAGGCCGGTGCCGATGCCCGGCC
The DNA here is from genome assembly GCF_004005855.1 of Rhodovarius crocodyli. Lineage (GTDB taxonomy): Bacteria > Pseudomonadota > Alphaproteobacteria > Acetobacterales > Acetobacteraceae > Rhodovarius > Rhodovarius crocodyli. The sequence goes on along the minus strand of NZ_SACL01000001.1, from coordinate 879,254 downwards.
CCTCCGGCAGGTGGATCGCGAAGTCCCGCACCTCGATCGCGGTGGTGGCCAGGCTGTCGCGCAGCAGCAGCGGCCCGAACAGTTCCGTGCCCCAGGCGTATTCGCCCAAGGTCGAATACAGATGCAGGGACGCCAGCGTGCCGATCGTCCCCTCCAGCATCGTGCCGCCATACAGGCCGAGCCCCGCCGTGCGCGCGATGGCGGCCACCGCGCGGGTGCCGGCCACGCCGCCATGCTTGGCGGGCTTCAGCGCCACGGCGTGGCAGGCGGCCTCCGTCACATGGCGCTGGGCGTCCTGTGGGGTCGCAATGCCCTCGTCACCCATGATGGCCAGGCGCGGGTTGGCGCGCTGCAGCCGGGCCATGGCGGGCACGTTCCAGCCCGCCACCGGCTGCTCGGCCATGGTCACGCCCGCATCGCTCAAAGCCGGCAGCCAGCGCGCGGCGGTGGGCTCATCCCAGGCCTGGTTCACATCCACCCGGATGGAGGCCCGCCCCGCGAAGGCCCGCGCGATGGCCGAGACATGCGCCACATCCACCTCGGGCGCCTTGGCGCCGATCTTCAGCTTGAAGTCACGGTGGCGGCGCAGGCCCAGCATGCGCTCGCCTTCCTCGATGTCGCGCGCGGTGTCACCGCTGGCCAGCGTCCAGGCCAGGGGCAGGGCGGTGGAAAGCGGGCCGCCCAGCAGGTCGGCCAGCCGCATGCCCTTTGCCCGCGCCACCACGTCATGGATCGCCATGCACAGCGCTGCCTTGGCGAAGTAGTTGCCGCGCACGGCGCGGGCGATGCGGTCCTCGGCGGCGTTCAGCGCCATGGCGTCCTGGCCCAGCATTACCTCTGCCAGATAGTGTCCGGCGATGGCCGCGATGCCCTCCGGGCTTTCCTCGCCCCAGCGCGGCCCGCCGATGGTGCTGGCCTCGCCATAGCCCTCGATGCCGCCGGCGGTGACGCGCACGATCACCACATCCATCGCATCCACGGTGGCGAAGGACAGGTGATGCGGGCGGATGGTGGGCACGCGGGCGGGGATCGCCTCGATGCGCTCGATGGGCAGCATGGCCCGTTCCTCCGTGATTGCTTGCGGAAAACACTGGCCATGCCGCGCTGTTCGATCAATATCCGCCTGGCGAATGGATTGTTCGAAGATTTCTAATGGATCTGCACCAGCTCCAGCTGTTCCAGGCGATTGCCGAGGAAGGGCATCTCGGCCGCGCCGCCGCCGCGCAGGGGCTGGCGCCGGCCACGCTCTCCCACCACCTGGCCGCGCTGGAGCGCAGCCTGGGCACCACCCTGTTCGACCGCGCCGGCCGGGGCCTGCGCCTGACGGAAACCGGCCATCTGCTGCGCGGCTTCGCCGCCCGCATCCTGAACGAGGCCGCCGCCGCCCGCGCCGCCATCGCCGAGCATGAGCGCGCCGAGAGCGGCACCCTTCGCCTGGGCGTCATTCATTCCTTCCACGCCAACCTGATGCCGGGGCTGGTGGCGGAGTTCCTTTCCGCCCACCCCCACATCCGCGTGGACGCACGAGAGATGATCGCCCGCGACATCGAGGCCGGGCTGCTGGAGGGCGAGCTGGACCTGGGCCTGGCCTTTTCCCCGGCCGGTCAGGCCGGGCTGGGCTGCCTGCGCCTGTTCGATGAGGCGCTGGTGCTGGTCACCGCCGAGGGCAGCCCCCTGGCCGGTGCCCCGCCCGAGGAGATCCCGCTGGCCCTGCTGCCGCAACGCTTCGCCACCCGCCGCATGATCGACGCGGCACTCAAGGGCCGCTGGGTGCCGAAGGTGGTGGCGGAGGTGGACGCCATCGGCTCCATCCTGGCGCTGGTGCGCAGCGGGGCGGTGGGCACGGTGCTGTCGTCGCGCAGCGTGGTGGGCGGCGGGCTGGACTGCCGCGCCATCGGCGACCCGCCGCCTATCCGCAGCGCGGCGCTGCTGTGGTGCCCGTCGCGGTATCAGAGCGCGGCAGCCAGGGCGTTTTCGGCGCTGGTGCGGAAAAGGCTGGGGGAGTGATCTTCTTTTTCTGTCGAAAAAGAAGCAAAAAGACTTTTATGAGTTTGAGGGCGCCCCTGATCTCCGGGGCGCCCTCCAATAGTCAAAAGTTTTTTGGTTCTTTTTTACAAAAAAGAACGTCAGCTATACCTGTTCTTCGGCTTGGCCAGCCCCAGCTGATCCCGCAGCGTCGGCCCCGCATACTCCGTGCGGAACAGCCCGCGCCGGCGCATTTCCGGCAGCACCAGCTCCACGAACTCATCCAGGTCCAGCGGCAGCACCGGCGGGCACAGGTTGAACCCGTCGGCGGCCCCGCCTTCGATCCATTCCTGCATGTTGTCCACGATGTCGGCCGGCGTGCCGATCACGTAGCGCACGCCGAAGCCGGGCGTGATGGTCTGGTACAGCTGGCGGATCGTCAGGTTCCGCTCCCGCGCCAGCGCCAGCATCCGCCCGGCGGAGCTCTTGATGGTCGCGTTCGGCGGCTCAGGCACCGGCCCGTCCACGTCGAAGGCGCTGAGGTCGCCCAGCGTCTGGTACAGGTAGGATAGGCCCAGCTCCGGCGAGACCAGGTCGTTCAGCTGGTCGAACTTCGCCTGCGCCTCGGCGCGGGTGCGGCCCACGAAGGTGGTCAGGCCGGGCATGATCTTCAGCTCGTCCCGCTCACGGCCGTACTTGGCCATGCGGCTTTTCAGGTCCTCGTAATATTTGCGGCCCGTGGGGATGTCGAAGGTCATGGAATAGACCACGTCGGCGTGCTGCGCCGCGATCTCCATGCCCTGTTCCGCCGCACCCGCCTGCACCAGCACCGGCCGGCCCTGCGGCGTGCGCTTGATGGTCAGCGGGCCTTCCACCTGGAAGTGCTTCCCCTTGTGGAACAGCGTGTGCATCTTCGACTGGTCGAGCATGATCCCGCTCTCCTTGTCGAAGACCGGCGCATCTTCCTCCCAGCTGTCCCACAGCCCCTTCACCACATCCACGAACTCGGAGGCGCGCTCATAGCGCAGCTCATAGTCCATGTGCTTTTCGCGGTTGAAGTTGCGCGCCTCCACCTCGGACCAGGAGGTGACGATATTCCAGCCCGCGCGCCCGCCGCTGAGGTGATCCAGCGAGGCGAATTTCCGCGCCAGGTGATAGGGCTCGTTGTAGGTGGTGCTGGCGGTGGAGACGAGGCCGATGTTCTTCGTCACCGCGGACAGCGCCGAGAGCAGCGTCAGCGGCTCCAGCTCGAACACCTGGTGGGAGCGCCGCAGCGCACCCTCCGGCTCGTCACGCGTGCGCAGGCCGATGCCGTCGGCCAGGAACACCATGTCCATCTTGGCCCGCTCGGCCGTTTCGGCCACGCGGCGATAGTGGCTGAGCTTGGAGGCACCGTCCGGGTCCGCCGAGGGGTGCCGCCAGGCGGCGGCGTGATACCCCAAATAGCGCATCGAAAGGCCGAGGCTGATCTGCTTCGGGCTGGTCATCGTTCGTCTCGTCTCACACTCAACAGGGTTCAGTAGCGATAGCCGGCGCGTTCCAGATATTCGCGGGACTTCGCCAGGTCGTATTCGATCGGCTTGAGCAGGTCATGGTCGTACTGCTCGGAGGTGAAGGGAAGCGGCACCGTGCCCTGTTCGCCATACCCCCCCGCGATCTCCTTGACGATCTGCTCGCGCGGCATGGCATGGCTGATCGCCTTGCGGATATAGGCCGCGGCCTCGGCGGCGCGGGCAGGGTCCTGCCGGCCGAGCGGGGTATCTACGCCGGTGCCGAAGACCGGGTGGCGCAGGTTGTAGCAGATGTGCTGCCACTTGAAGCTGTCGAAGGTCTGCACCTTGCCCCAGCTCGGTTCGATCGTCTCGGCCAGGGGGCCGATGTCGTACATCGGGTCATGCGCGTCGATGGCGCCCGAACGCAGGGCCGACAGCACGGAATCCGTGCCCTGGATGTTGACCACGTAGAAGGTCTTCACATTGCCGGTGTGCGGCTTCCAGTAATTCTCGTTGCGCACGAACTTGTAGGCGCGGCGCTGCGGGTCATATCCCTGCGCGATCCAGGGCCCGGTGCCCACGCCGCCGAGCGCGGTGTAGTTCCGCCCGCCCGAGATCGGCACCTGGTAGCGGCCGTTCCAGGTGGAGGCGACATGGCCGCGCATGGAGGCGGGCGGGATGCGCTCATAGGCGTGCTTGGGGATGATCGCCTGCGCGCCCAGCAGCCAGTCGAGGAACAGCATGTCGTATTTCGGCAGCTCGACCGTGATCTCGTACTTGCCGGTCACGCGGTAGCTTTCTGTGCTGCCCAGCACCTGCTCGGCGGTGGCGGAGATGGGCGCGCCATAGGCCTTGTTGAGGATGGTGTCCCAGGTGAACTTCACGTCCTCGGCGGTGAATTCCTCGCCCGAATGCCAGCGCACATTGGGGCGCAGCGTGATCACCCAGCGCTTGCCGTCATCGGACATGGTGTGGCTGAGCGCGAGGCCCGGCTGCAGGCGCTTGTTCTCCCAGCTCTCATACTCATACAGGCGGTTATAGACGGGGCCGAAGATGTTGCTGTCCGAATAGCCGTTCGAATACATCGGGATCAGCGACATGGGCGGCGCCCAGCTGGCGAAGGCGGCGGTCGCGTCATTGCCCGCGCCCTCGATCGTCCAGCTTTCCGGGTTGGGGAAGAAGACCGGGTTGAAGGTGGTGGTGTCGAAGCCCTTCAGCTTCGGATTCACCGCGATCACGTCCTTCGGGTAGAACAGGATCGTCATCGGCTCCGTGTCGTACCAGCGCTTGGCGAAGTCGCGATAGGCGGCCTGGCGGCCGGCGGGGTCGATGGTGTTGCCGATGCGGTCCAGCGCGTCGTCGATCTGCGCGTCGTTCACGTAATAGAAGTTCTGGCCCGAGGGCGGGGCGAGGCGGCTGTGGAACAGCGAGTTCGGCGTGGGCTGGATGGCGTTGTAGTAGTAGCGCTCTAGATAGGCGTCCCAGCCGCCTTCGGCATGCGGCTTGCCGTCACCGCGCGACCGGCGCGGCGAGATGACGGTGAAGGGCACGAAGCTCGACACCACATCGATGCCGATGCGCGACATCTGCTGGGCGGCCAGCGTGCCCCAGATCATCCGCGCGGGCTGGTTGTTCGGGATCATCAGGTACAGGCGGAAGAAGGGCGGCGCGGCCCTTGCCGGGCCCACCGCCGCGGTGACGAGCGAGGCGGCCGAAGCCTGCAACATGGCGCGGCGCTTGGTGGTCAGTCGCATCAGGTCTGTCTCCGTATCAGGCGGGGTTGTGGCAGGCGGCGCGATGCGGCGCGGAGGGCTGCATCAGCATGGGTTCGTCGGTGGCGCACACGGGCAGGGCGGCCGCGCAGCGCGGGTGGAACGGGCAGCCGGCGGGCCGGCGCATCGCGCTCGGCACCTCGCCCTTCAGCACCACGCGGTCCTGCGCTTCACCCGGCGAGGGCACCGGAATCGCGCTGAGCAAAGCGCGGGTGTAGTGGTGGCGCGGGCGGGTGAAGATGTCGTCCACCGGCCCGATCTCGACCAGCTTGCCCAGATACATCACCGCCACATGGGTGCTGATGTAGCGGACGGAGCTGAGGTCGTGGGAAATATAGAGATAGGCGAGGCCGAGCCTGTCCTGCAGTTCCACCAGCAGGTTCAGGATCTGCGCGCGCACCGATACGTCCAGCGACGACACCGGCTCGTCCAGGATCAGCAGCTTGGGCTCGATGGCCAGGGCACGTGCGATGCCCACGCGCTGCCGCTGGCCGCCGCTGAATTCATGTGGGTAGCGCCAGGCGTGATGCGGCTCCAGCCCCACCATCTGCAGCAGTTCGGCCACGCGGGCGTCCCAGCTTTCGGGCGCTTCGGGCCGATGCACGCGCAGCGGTTCCTTCAGCGTCTCGCCGATGGTCCAGCGCGGGTTCAGCGACAGCCAGGGGTCCTGGAACACGTATTGCAGGGACCGCCTGATCTCCAGCATCCGCGCCCGGTCGCTGCCCTTGAACACCGGCACGATGTCCTCGCCGCGGAAGCGCACCGCGCCGTCTGACGGCGTGACGAGGTTGAGGATGGAGCGCGCGGTGGTGGTCTTGCCGCAGCCTGATTCACCCACCAGGCCCAGCGTCTCGCCCTCGTTCACGGTGAAGGAGACACCATCGACGGCGCGGATCTCGCTCTGCTTCGCGGCGCGGAACAGGCGGCGCTCGAACACCGGGTAGTGCTTGGACAGGCCGTCCACTTCCAGCAGCGCGCTCATGCCGCGATCCCCTCGCTGCCGCGCTTCAGGCAGGACACGCTGTGGCCCGGCGCGATGGTGGTTTCCAGCGGCAGCAGTCGGCGGCATTCGGCACTCGCTTCCGGGCAGCGATCGTGGAAACGGCAGCCCGGCGGCGGGTTCAGCAGATTGGGCGGGCGACCGGCGATGGTCGGCAGGGGCTGGCGCTTCGTCCCGGTATAGGACTGGTCGATGCGCGGCATGCTTTCCAGCAGCGCGCGGGTATAGGGGTGCTGCGGCGCGTTGAAGATGGTCGCGGCATCGGCACTTTCGCACACCCGGCCCGCGTACATCACGGTGATGCGGTGGGCCATGCGCGCCACCACCCCCATGTCGTGCGTGACCAGCACCATCGACATCTTCAGCCGCGCCTGCAGATCGGCCAGCAATTCCAGGATCTGCGCCTGGATGGTGACGTCCAGCGCGGTGGTGGGTTCATCCGCCAGCACCAGCGACGGATTGCACAGCAGCGCGCGCGCGATGCCCACGCGCTGCTTCATCCCCCCCGACAGCTCATGCGGGAATTGCCGCAGCCTGGTGGCGGGGTCGGAGATGCCGACCAGCGTCAGCAGTTCCACCACCCGCGCATCGGCCTCCGCGCGCGAGAGCTTGAGGTGCCAGCGCAGGATCTCTCCCAGCTGGGCCCCGATGGAATAGATCGGGTTCAGCGAGGTCGCGGGATTCTGGAAGATCATCGCGATGCGACGGCCGCGCAGAGCCTCCATCTCATCGGGGGTCTTCGCCAGCAAATCCTCGCCCTCGAACAGGATCTGCCCGCCGACATTGCGCGCGGGCGGGGGCACGAGGCGCATGATGGACATGCTGGACACCGTCTTGCCGGAGCCCGACTCACCCACGATGCCCAGCGTCTCGCCGGGGTTCACGCGGAAATCCACCCCGTCCACCGCGCGCACCACGCCCTCTCGGACGAAGAAGTGCACGCGCAGGTCACGGACCTCGAGCAGCGGGGCGGGGGGCGCGGCCGTCACCGGGCTACTGGCGGAGGCGAGGGTTGAAAGCATCGGTCAGTCCATCCGCCAGCAGGTTGAAGCCCAGCACCGTCACGAAAAGTGCCGCACCCGGCGAGAGCACGGCCCAGGGGGCCACTTTCAGCGCCTCGTAGTTGAAGAACAGCGACTGCCCCCAGGACACCGCCTTGGGGTCCCCGAAGCCCAGGAAGCTGACCATCGTCTCGGCCAGGATCGCGCCGCCGATGCCGAGCGCGACCAGCACGATCAGCGGCGGCATGGCGTTGGGCAGGATGTGGCGCAGCAGGATGTCGCGGCGGGAGGAACCGATGCAGTGCGCGGCCTCCACGAACTCGGCCCCGCGCAGCCGCAGGAACTCCGCGCGCGCCATGCGGGCGATGGGCGGCCATTCGAAGCAGCCCAGCAGCACGATGATGGTCATCATGTTGAGGTTGGGGATGTCCTCCATCCAGGTGCCGACCACCACGATGCCGAACAGCCGCACCACGGCCAGGATCACGACGAAGACCGGGATGACCATGAAGAACTCGGCGAAGCGCATCAGCAATTCGTCCACCAGCCCGCCGGAGAAGCCGGCGATGCCCCCGATCAGCACCCCGATGACGGAGGCGATGAGCATGGCCCCCAGCCCCACCATCAGCGCGGTGCGTGCGCCGTAGAGGGTGCGGGTGAACACGTCATAGCCGTTGCGGTCGGTGCCCAGCCAATGCAGCGCGCTGGGCGGCCGGCGCGCGGCACCCCGCAGCATGGCCGAGGTATCATCGGGCACATAGGGCGCGATGAAGGGCGCGAGGATCGCCAGCAGCACCACCAGCGTGACGATGCACAGCCCGATCATGCCCGCGCGGTTGCGGCGGAAGCGGTACCAGCTCTGCCGCCAGATGCCGGGCGCGCGGGGCGGCGCGGCGGTGGGGGCGAGGATTGCGTCGCTCATGTGCTTCAGCCCAGCCGGATGCGGGGGTCGATCGCCACATAGGCGATGTCGGTCAGCAGCGTGGCCGTCACCAGCATCACGGTGATGACCATCGTGGCCCCCATGATCAGCGGATAATCCAGCTGCTGGATGGCCATGATGTACAGCGCGCCCAGGCCCGGCCAGGTGAACACCGTCTCCGTCACCGGGGCGGTGCCCAGCATCAGCCCGAACAGGATGCCGAGATAGGTCAGCACCGGGATGAAGGCGTTGCGCAGCGCATGGCCGAACACCACCCGCCGTTCCGGCAGGCCCGAGGCGCGCGCGGCGGTGATGAAATCCTGCCGCAGCACATCCACCAGAGAGGATCTCAGCAGCAGCGTCAGCGTGGCGCAGTTGAAGAACACCAGCATGCCGACGGGCAGCACCATGTGCCACAGCGCATCGGCCATATCGCTGCCCCACAGCGGGTTGCGCGTGGAATAGGCGCCGTAGCTGGGCAGGATGCCGAGCGTGTAGGAGAACACCAGGATCAGGATGATGCCGAGCAGGAAGCCCGGCAGCGAATGCCCCACCATGGCGCCGGCGATGACGCCGAAATCCACCCGGCTGTACTGCCGCGTCGCCGCCAGCACCGAGATCAGCACCGACACGCACAGCGCGATCAGGATGGCCGGCACCTGGATCTTCAGCGTCTCCAGCCCATAGGTCACGAGCATCTCGGAGACGGGCAGGTTGTAGATGATGGAGGTGCCGAAATCGAGGCGCAGCAAGGCCCAGATCCAGGTGAAGTACCTGTCCGTCACGCTGCCGTGCAGGCCGTAATACTCGGTCACGGCCTGGATCATTTCCTCCGTGATGCCGGGCCGTTCGGCCAGCAGCACCTCGATCGGGTTGCCGATGGCGTTGATCATCGTGAACAGGATGATGCTGACGCCGATGATGAGGCAGAGCGAGAAGATCAGGCGTCTCGCGATGTATCGGGCGGTCCCCATGACGTCTCCCGGAAACGGCGACCATTGATGGAAGAAGCCGCCACCATCCCCTCGCTCTCACCCTCGGGGATGGCGGCGCACTACGGAGCAAACCCCGGCCGTAGGCCGGAGGAATTTGCTCCGAACCTATTCCGCCAGAGCAGCGGCCGCTGCTCTGGAGCCGGGCGCGTCGGCGCCAGGTCCAAATCGTTCGTGATGTTGAATTCCCAGTTCCTGCACGTCAGCAACTCCCCCACGGAGTGTGCCGCGACCCCAAGCATTCTTCCCTGCCGCACCGGTTTGCCCGGTTGCGATGGATCAAACCGTGGGGCATGGACCGGCGGCGATCAAATGCTGTTTTCAGCCTTCTTCATAACAATATATGATGAAGCCATGGTACGCCGTATCACCCAGCGTCAGATCGAGGCTTTCCGCGGCGTGATGCTGCGCGGCTCCATCTCCGGCGCCGCCGAGATGCTGGGCCTGACCCAGCCCGCCGTCAGCCGCCTGATGCGCGACCTGCAGGACGTGCTGAAGCTGAAGCTGTTCGAGCCGCGCGGCACCGGCATCGTGCCCAATGCGGAGGCCAACCTGCTGTATGAGGAGGTTCAGCGCAGCTTCCTCGGCCTTGACCGCATCGAGCACACAGCGGGCGAGATCAAGCGCGCCAGGCGCGGAAATCTGCGGATCATCGCCATGGCGGGCCCCGCCCATGGCATCCTGCCGCGCCTGATCGCGCGCTTCATCGAGGAACACCCGGACACCTTCGTGGCGCTCCATAACCACATCGCGCCCACCGTGCTGGAGCGCGTGGCGATGCGCCAATACGACCTCGGCATCGCCTATGCCCCGCTGGATTACCCGGGCGTGGATATCGAGGCCCTGCCGCAGCTGGATGCCGTGTGCGTCATGCCCTCGGCCCATCCGCTGGCGCGGAAGAAGGTGATCCGGCCCGAGGACCTGCACGAGCAGCAACTGGTGAACCATGGCGCCGGCAGCCACATCACCGTGAAGCTGGACGCCATGCTGCGCCTGGCGGGCGCCGTGGTGCGGGAAGTGGCCGAAAGCACCTCAGCCGAGGCGATGTGCCGCCTGGTGGGGCAGGGCGCCGGCATCGCGCTGCTGGACCCGTTCACGGTGACCGCGGTGCGCGACCCGGCCATCGCGCTGCGGCGGTTCGAGCCGCGCATCGATTACCCGGCGACGCTGGTGTTCCCGTCAGGACAGCCCAGGTCGCGCGCGGTGACGGAGTTCACGGCGATGCTCAGGGCCGAGGCGACAATGGAACGGCTGCTGCCAGGGCTGCCGTGAGGCTGGGGCTTTGCCCCAGGCCCCACCAGAGGGCTCTGCCCTCTGGACACCCGCCAGGACCGTAGCGGCCCTGGACCCCGGGGAGTTGGCCCCACACCCTGACAGCCTTGATTTTAATAATAAAATTGGCGCCCCGCTTATCCGGCAAAGGCGCCAATCTCCTATCAGGTCCAGGAGATATTATCTCCTGGCGGGGAGTTTGAGGGGCAGAGCCCCTCAAGCCCACCTAACCCCCATTTCATACCATTTCGTTCTGATAGCCCTTGCGCCCCCGTTCGCCCCTGTGCATCCTGGCCTCCTCACCCTCTCGCCGGTTTTCCGGCCATCGCGTTCAGGCAATGGATCAGCGGCGCCGTGGCGCGCCTGAGGATGTGGGAATGGCTCGGCAAGGAATGATGAAGCTCGGCATGTCGATGCGCGGGCTTGGCTACCACCCCGCCGCCTGGCGGCACCCGGACGTGCCTTCGGACGGCACGCTGCGCTTCGAGCATTACGCGCACAACGCGAAGATGGCCGAGCAGGGCCTGTTCGACATGATTTTCTTCGCGGACGGCATCGGCCTGCGCGAACGCGACGAGCCGCGCGGCTCCCTGGCGCGGTCCGGCTATGAGCTGGTGGAGATGGAGCCGATGACGCTGCTGCCGGCGCTGTCGGTGCTGACCAAGCACATTGGCCTCGTGACCACGGCCAGCACCACCTACAACGAGCCGTATCATATCGCCCGCAAGTTCGCGACGCTGGACCTGATCAGCGGCGGGCGCGCGGGGTGGAACATCGTCACGTCGTGGTCGGAGGCGGAGGCCAAGAACTTCAACCGCGAGGAACACCTGGAATACGACACGCGCTATGAGCGCGCGGCGGAATTCGTCGAGGTGGTGAAGGGCCTGTGGGATTGCTGGGAGCCTGACGCCTTCGCCTATGACAAGGAAGGCGGGCTGTTCTACCACGAGGACCGCATGCACCTGCTGAACCACAAGGGGAAGCATTTCCAGGTGCGCGGCCCGCTGAACGTGGCGGGCATGCCGCAGGGCCGGCCCATCCTGGTGCAGGCCGGCGCGTCGGAGCAGGGGCGCGAGATCGCGGCCGAGACCGCCGATGTGGTCTATGCGGCCGCCGATTCCGTGCAGGCCTCCAAGGCCTATTACGACGACGTGAAGGCGCGCATGGCCAAATACGGCCGCGACCCGGATGAGCTGAAGATCATGCCCGGCGTGCGCACCATCGTGGCCGCCACCCGCGCCGAGGCCCAGGCCAAGTTCGACCGGTTGCAGGAGCTGACGGACCCGCTGGTGGGCCTCGCCCGCGTCTATGCCGCGCTCGGCGATCTGTCGGGCTTCGACATCGACGGCCCGGTGCCGGAGCCCCAGCGCGAGGCCCAGGTGCGCAGCGCCACGGAGCGCGTGATGAAGCGCGCCCGCGACGGCAACCTGACCATCCGCCAGCTGTATACGCAGATCGTGGGCGGCGGCTTCTACCTGATCGGCACCGCCGCCGACATCGCGGACGGCATGCAGGAATGGTACGAGGCCGGCGCCTGCGACGGCTTCAACGTGCTGCCGCCCTATCTGCCCGGCTGCGTCGATGATTTCGTGCAGTACATCACGCCCGAGCTGCAGCGGCGCGGCCTGTTCCGCAAGGCTTACGAGGGCGCTACGCTGCGCGAGAACCTGGGGCTGAAGATGCCCCGGAACCGCTGGGCGGCCGAGCGCGCCGCCCATTCGAAAGCCGCGGAGTAAGCTGATGACCAGTCGTTCCATGAAGCTCGGCCTCAACCTGGTGGCCAACGGCGCGCATGGCGGCGGCTGGCGCATGCCCGACTCGCTGCTGGGGTCCGCCATGGACATCGGCATGTGGAAGACGCTGGCCAAGGAAGCCGAGCGCGCCAAGTTCCACCTGATGTTCTGGGCCGACGGCATGGCGGTGCGCAGCTCCGCCAAGGACGACACCCAGCTGAGCTACGACAGCCGGATCGATGTGTTCGAGCCGATGACCCTGCTCTCGGCGCTGTCGGCCGTGACGGAGCACATGGGCTACATCGCCACCGTCTCCACCACCTATTACGAGCCCTTCACCGTGGCCCGCCTGTTCGCCTCGCTGGACCATATCAGCGAGGGGCGGGTGGGCTGGAACGTCGTGACGTCGTGGTCCGAGCAGGAGGCGCTGAACTACAACCGCGACAAGCACATGGAGCACGGCGCGCGCTATCGCCGGGCGCAGGAATTCGTCGATGTCGTGTTCGGCCTGTGGGACAGCTACGAGGACGACGCCTTCATCCGCAACCAGGCGACGGGCCAGTATTTCGACCCCGCCAAGATCCATGTGCCCGACCACAAGGGTGAGCATTTCAAGGTGCGCGGGCCGCTGAACGCGCGCCGTCCCATCCAGGGCTATCCGGTCATCGTGCAGGCGGGCTCGTCCGGGCCGGGCCAGGACCTGGCGGGGCGCATCGCCGAACTCGTCTACACGATGCAGAAGTCGCTGCCGGAGGCGCAGGCCTTCTACGCCGGCGTGAAGGAGAAGGTGGTGGCCCATGGCCGCCGGCCGGAGCATTCGCTGATCATGCCGGGCATGATGCCCATCATGGCCGACACGATGCAGGAGGCCCGTGACCTGCAGGAGCAGTTGCAGGAGCTGATCCACCCGCAGCTGGGCCTCGCCGCGCTGTATCCCTCCTTCGGGGACCTGTCGGGCTATGACCTCGACGCGCCGGTGCCCGCGCTGAACGCCGACACCAACAGCCTGAAGTCGGAACACGCCAAGCTGGCGCGGCAGCTGGCCGCGAACCAGGGCCTGACCATCCGCCAGCTGATCAACCAGCGCAGCGCCTCGGGCCACCACGTCATCGTCGGCACGCCCGAGAGCATCGCGGATGAGATGACGGAATGGTTCCTGGGCCATGGCTGCGACGGCTGGAACATCCTGCCGCCCTACTTCCCCGGCCCGGTGCGCGACATCTTCGAAAAGCTGATCCCCGCGCTGCAGCGGCGCGGCGTGTTCCACACGGAATATGAGGGCAAGACGCTGCGCGAGAATCTGGGCCTGCCGCGCCCCGAGCACCCGGCGCGGCGCCGGGCGGCGGCGGCGGAATAAGCCATGCGCACGCCGGTCATCGACGCGCAGGTCCATGTCTATGAGCGCAACCACCCCGGCCGCCCCTGGGTGGACGCGCTGGCCGGCCCGCCGGAGGTAACCGCCGAGGACCAGGTCGCCGCCATGGACGCCGTGGGCGTGGACGGCGCGCTGCTGGTCTCGGTGCACCTGATGTACCGCTACGACGCCAGCTACGCGATCGAGGCGCATCGTCGCTTCCCCGGCCGCTTCGGGCTGATCAAGCCCGTGGATGCGGCGGACCCGGCGGTGGCGGAGGTCATCGCGGACTGGGCGGCCCTGCCCGGCACCGTGGCCGTGCGGCTGATGATGCGCGACGATGTCTCGCGTGATCCGGCGGACCCCGGCATCGGGCGCATCCTGTCGGCAGCGGGGCGGCAGGGCATGCCGGTGAACCTGCTGGCCTATGGCCGGCTGGGGCAGGTCGCCGACCTCGCCGCGCGCTATCCGGATACGCAGATCGTGGTGGACCATCTGGGCATCAGCCAGCCCTTCCATCCGCCCTTGCAGCCGGACCCGTGGGCGGACCTTCCGGCCGTGCTGGCGCTGGCCCAGGCGCCGAATGTGGCCATCAAGCTGACCGGCGCCTGTACCCTGTCCGCGCAGGGCGCGCCCTTCGACGACATCTGGGGCCCGGTGGGCCGCATCATCGACGCCTACGGCATCGGACGCTGCCTGTGGGGCACGGACTGGACGCGGGCGGTGGCCCTGCTGACCTATGCCCAAGGGGTGGCGGCCTTCCGCGACAACCCGCGCTTCTCGGCCGAGGAACGCGCGGCGCTGATGGGCGGCAACGCCCAGCGCCTGTATCGCTGGTCGCCGGCCTGATGCAGGCCGCGCATGAGCTTGAGATCCGCATGCAACGCGCCGCCTTCAACCGCGCGCTGGCCGAGGGCGACCTTGCCGCCATCGGCCCGCTGCTGACCCCGGGCGCCATCCTGGTGACGGGCACGGACAGCGGCGTGCTGTCCGGGCGCAAGGCCCAGCTGGCCGCCTGGAAGCGCGAATTCGCGGCCAGCCCGCGCACCATCTACACCCGCACGCCGCAGACCATCACGCTGTCGCCGGTCGAGCCCATCGCCTTCGAGCATGGCGCCTGGCAATGGGCTTTGCAGGGGGCGGTGGCGGGGCAGGTCCAGTCATCCGGCGCCTATACCGCCAAGTGGCGCCGGATCGGCACCGCCTGGCAGATCGAGGCAGAGCTGTACCTGACCCTGGCCTAGCTTTTCGGCACCACCACGAAGCGCCGGTACACCCACCCCAGCGCGATCAGCGCCAGGCCCAGCCCGAAGAAGCTCAGCGCGCGCCACAGCCCCACCAGCCCGTCCATGTCGATCAGGAAGGCCTTGCCCACCGTGACCGCCATGACCCCGAGCGCTGCCCGCCGCAGCGCCGGCACGCCCTGGCGGATGCCCAGCGCCAGCAGGCAGCCCGCCAGCACCAGCCAGGCCCCGGAATAGGCATAGAGCTCGGCCTCACCCGGATAGGCGAGATACAGGGCCATGGCCTTGGGGTTGAAGATGTGGCGCACCTCCAGCGTCACCCAGGCGAAGACGGCGACGATGGCATAGGTGCCGAGCGCCTGGCGGAAGCCGGGCAGCCAGCCGGCCTCCGGCGCGCGCATCGCCAGCGCGGCGAACAGCGCGGGCACCGCATAGGCCAGCAGCAGCTCATTCAGCACCGGGGTGCGCGCCACCAGCGCATAGGGATCCATGGCGGGGCTGGCCAGCAGCAGCATCGTGCCCAGCGCCAGCGCGCCGATCTGGTGCAGCCGCCAGCCCCAGCGCAGCACCGGCCGGTCGCCCAGCCGGCGGTTCGCCAGGCGCAGGAACGCCGCCATCACCGACAGCGCACACAGCTGCCAGGCGGGCTCCCGGAAGGGCCAGCCGGAGGCACCGTCCTCCAGCACGCCGCCGGTCAGCGCGTGGCGGACCTGCAGCATCAGCAGCGCGGTGGTGAAGGCGATGGCCCCGGCCTCCAGCACCGCCACGGCCAGGTCATCCCCGCGCCGGCGGAACAGCACCGCCGTCAGCGCGAAGGCGGCGGCAGGCACGCCATAGGCCGGGATCAGCCCGTTCAGCACCGGCATGCTGCCCAGCGCGTAATGCGCCACCTGTTCGTTCAGCAGCAGGCGCGCCAGCACCACGGCGGCGACCGCCAGCGCCACCTTGCGCAGGGCGGGCAGCTCGGCCCGGGCCTCGATCCAGGCCAGCGGCGGCAGGAACAGCGCGACCGCCAGCGTCAGCCACTGGTCGGACAGCAGCATGGCGGCCCCCAGCGCCAGCGCCGCCACGGCACCCGCCGCATGCACGCCGGCGCGCTGCGGCGCGGCCTCACGCCGGGCCAGCGCCGCCAGCCCGACGAGTGCGGCCGCCAGCCCCAGCGCCACCGCCGCCCAGCCGCCATCCAGGGTGAAGCCCCGCACCCGCGCGAAGCCGACCAGCAGCGCGAGCACGGGCACCGCCGCCGGCAGGGCCGCCCAGCGTTCGCCATGCGGCCGGCGGCGTTCCAGCCACATCCCCGCGGCCGCATGCATGCCCGCCAGGATCAGCGCCGCAAGGAGGAAACCCTGCAATGCCTCGGGCGCCCAGGCCTGGGCGGGGATGATCCCGGCCACCGCGCCCTCGATGGTCAGGGCCTCGGCGCCGGTGCTCCAGCTGCCGATGGGCCAGGCCAGCAGCAGCAACAGGCCGGCGAGGGCCGCCAGCCAGGGCAGGCGGTCCATCCGGGGTTCCAGCGCGCCCTTGGCCACGGCCACCGGCGTCAGCAGCAGCAGCGCGGTGGCCGGCGCGGTCACCGTTCCGATCGCCAGCAGCATCAGCCCCGCGCCCGCCAGCACGGCGAAGGGCACCCAGGCCAGGCGCCGGCCCACCGGCCCTTCCAGGGCGGCGCCGGGCAGCAGGGCCAGGTGCAGCGCGGCGGCGGCCGGGATGAACAGGGCCGGCGGCCAGGCATCGGCCGGGCCCTGCGCCATGATCCCGCCCACCACGGTCCAGGCCGCGGCCGCCAGGATCGCGACCCAGCCCAGCCACACCGCGCCCACCTGCCGCACCACCGCCAGTGCCGCCGCCGTAACCAGCAACAGATAGGCGAACAGGCCCGGCAGGGACGGGTCTTCGGTTTCGACCAGCGCGGGGGTCAGATAGGCGCCGGCGATGCCCACCGCCGCGACCAGCGGCCCATGCCGCAGCGCCAGGGCCAGGCCCGCCAGCGCGGCCGCCGCCAGCAGCGCGAAGCCGATCACGGGCGGCACCAGCGCATACATGATGGCGGCCGCATAGGCCGCGCCGAACAGCAGCGCCACGCCGCCCGCCACCAGCGCGGCGGGCGCCTGGTCGGGCCACGGAATGTTCGGGCGTTCGGGAACAGGCCGTCGGACCAGCCATTCCGCCACGACGATCATCGCCAGGGCCAGCGCCGCCGCCATGGCGCAGCGCGCCACCGGGCCCAGCCACCCTTCCTCGACGGCGGTGCGCAGCAGGAACACCCCGCCCAGCAGCAGCACCGCCGCGCCCAGCCAGGTGCCCCAGCGCAGGGTCAGCAGTTCCTCCAGGCCCGGGCGGGCGCGGGCGGGCGCGGCGGGCTCGGGCTCGGGCGCGGGCTGGGGCGGATCGGTCGCTTCGGTGGGGGCTTCGGCAGGCGCCGGGGGTTGCTGTTCCCACGGGCTCGCGAAGACCGGCTCGGGAGGGGGTGCCGACGGTGCGGCGTGGGGTGCCGTTACGCCATCCGGGATCGGGATGCCCGCGGCGACCAGAGCCGCCCGCAGCTGCGCGATGTCGCGCCGGGCGCGGCGCGCCTGGCGCCAGCCGGATATGCCCAGCAGCCACCCGACGAACAGAACAACCGGGGCCAGCACCAAAAGCGTGAGATCATCCATGCTGAATGATCCTCACCGGGAGGGGCAGCGGTCAACCGCCGCGCCCTATCGTTCGGGCGGGGTCTCGGGGAAGTGTTCGGCCAGCACCGCCCGCAGATCGTCACCCATCGGGCCCAGGGGGGTGTCGTGACGGTCGTGCAGCGCGGCTGCGATCCAGCGGTCGAGGGCCTGAGCCGGCCGGCCGGCCACGCCCCTGCGCTTCGACTTGTCTTGCTGGAACTCCGGCGCGGTCACGGCATCACCTCTCATTGGATGGTCTCTGTGTGTGAAACACCTGAAGGCGGGAGTGGTTGAGGCTGCGCTCCAGGCGCGCCGCCCTGCCTCAGCCGAACAGGAAATCGCCCGCCGTCAGCGTGGCGCCGAACACCAGGATGACGTCGCCGCCGTGGTTCACCTGGGTGTTGCCGCCGGCGATGGTCAGGGAGAGCTGGTCGAAGGCGGTGACGCCGCTGCCGGCCAGGAAGCGCAGCTTCGCCCCGGCGGCGACGGAGAAACCGCCGATCTGGTCCACGCCCCAGCCCGGCGCGTCGTACAGGAAGCGGTCGGCCCCGCCATAGGAATACATCGTGTCGTTGCCGGTGCCGCCGGTGAAGGTATCGGCGGCCGCGGTGCCGAAGATCAGGTCGTCGCCGCCCCCGCCCGAGAGCGTGCTGCCCAGCCCCGCATTGTTGCCCACCAGCAGATTGTTCAGCGCATTGCCGGTCAGCCCGGTGCCGTCGGCCACCAGCCGCGCTTCCTCCACATTGTCGCCGATGAAGAAGGTGCCGGTGCCGGCGAAATAGACGATGTCATAGCCCTCGCCGGGCCGCTCGGTGACGGTGGCGCCGGCGTCGAACACCACATACTGGTCGTTGCCGGTGCCCCCGGCCATGATGTCGGCCCCGCCCTGCCCGCGCAGGATGTCGTCGCCCGCGCCGCCGTTCAGCGTGTCGGCATAGGGGCTGCCCCACAGCGTGTCGTTGCCGCCATTGCCGTCCAGCCGGCTGGCGGCGGTGTAGTTGGCCACCAGGTTCTCATCGCCCTCGCTGCCGTACAGCACCACGGCGCCGGGGGCCGCCAGCCGCGCGATCTCCACATTGGCCGCGTTGGTCCAGCCGCTGACGGCCAGCCAGGCGGTGTCGATGCCCTCACCGGCGTTCTCGACGATGGTGGCGCCCAGGTTGCTGATCACGAACTGGTCGTTGCCGGTGCCGCCGATCATGGTGGCCGGGCTGTCCTGCCCGCGGATGATGTCGTCGCCCGCGCCGCCGTTCAGCGTGTGGCCCAGCGCGCCGCCGCCCCAGATGGTGTCGTTGCCCCCGCCCGCATCGACGGAGGACACCAGCAGCGGGTTCACCACGATGATGTCGTCCGAACCCCCGGCCGTGAAGCTGCTGCCCTGGCCGAACAGGCGGAAGATCTCGACATTGGCGGGCGCGGCCCAGCCATTCACGCCGACATAGGCCGTGTCGGTGCCCGCATCGGCCGCCTCGGTCACGGTGTCGGTCGCGCTGGTCACGACATAGATGTCGTCGCCCGTGCCGCCGGCCATGTCGTTGGTGCCGCCGCCGCCGTACAGCACGTCGTTGCCCGCGCCGCCGCGCAGCCAGTCGTCCCCGGCATCGCCAGACAGCACGTCGTCGCCGCCATTGCCGCTGAGCGAGTCATTGCCGTTGCCGCCGTACAGCGTGTCGTTGCCCAGATCTCCCAGCTCGATATCCGCGCCCTCCCCGCCCAGGAACAGGTTGGCGTCGATATTGCCGAACATCAGGTCGTCGAAGGCGCTGCCCACCGCGTTCTCGAAGCCGGTGAGCGTATCCAGCCCGCCCCAGCCGTCATTGCCGAAGCCGTCCAGGGTGACGGTCACGGGGCCGGGCGCGGCGGAGTAATCCATGGTGTCGATGCCCGCGCCGCCCGTGAAGCTGTCATCGCCAGGGCCCGCGAACACGTAGTCGTCGCCCGCACCGGCATCCACGGTGTCGTTGCCCGCGCCCGCGTCGATGGTGTCGTTGCCGCCATAGGTGTTGATGACGTTGTCCAGCGCATTGCCGGTGAAGACATTGGCGTGGTCATTGCCCTCGGCCGAAACCTGGTGCGTGGTCAGGGCGAAGCTGTCGCCCGAGCCGGCCACGGTGCGGAACTTCTCATAGTCCAGGAAGAAGCTGTCCTGCCGGGTCTGGTCCAGCTCATACAGGTCGGTGTTGGTATAGACGGGGATGGTGATGCCGAAGATCGACAGCGTATCGGCATAGACCGGCGTGGCGGTCGCGATGGGAAAGGTGATGTCGATCGGGCTTTCGCCGATCTTCACGTCCAGCGCCGCCGCCAGCAGGCTGATGTCGAAATGCATGGTGCCGACCAGGCTGATCACCGTGGTCAGCGTGGCGACGGAAGTATAGGTCGCATCGACCTGGAAGCTGCCCTCGCCCTCCGGCGTGTCGAACTGCGTGATGTCTCCCTGCTGGCCCGTGACGGTCTGGCCGTAGCTCGTGGTCATCACGTAGTGGACGGAGGGGGTGAAGGTCATTTCCTCCTTCAGGCTGATATCGCCCACCAGGCTGAAGTCATTGTCCACGCCGAGCCCGATGGTGCCGATGCCCGTCTCGAAGGGCAGGCGCGGGTGGAACAGCTTCTCCAGGTCGATCTCGGGGTGCAGGGCCTTCACCAGCTCCGTCACCATCTTGTCCACATCGGCCGAGGCGGAGGCGATGGGATCGGAAACCGCGCTGACGCGCATGGCGCCGATGTTGCCGGTGGTGGCCGGCAGCAGCTCATACTCGTTGATGGTGAAGCCGGTGGGCGCGAGGAAGGAGAGCTTGCCCCAGTCGTCGTTGATCTTCTGCGCCAGGTGCACGTCATAGACCGGGTCGCCGCTCTGGATGTTCACATCCACGCCGCCGATGATGCCGTTGCTGGGCATCGTGATCTGGCCGTTCGCCACCTCGATCTTGCCGATGCTGAGGAAGTCGATCGGCAGGTCGAGCGAAACCGAGGCCGTGACGTCGGGCAGAGAGATGCTGCCGAAGGGCCCGAGGTCGATGCTGGGGAAGCGGAAGCCGCCATGCACGCTGGCGCTGAGCAGCGCGCCGATGGAGGCCGTGATGCCAGCGAAGGCATGCAGCGCGAAGGCCTGGTCGGCGGCCGTGACGTTGAAGTGGGAGGTATCCTCGAACACCGCCCCCACGATGACGAAGGGCGCGCTGTTGATGGCCTGGGCCGCGGTGGAACGGGTTTCGGTGATGCGGAAATCCGCCGCCAGGTCATAGCTGTCGGGCCTGAGCGTCAGGTCCAGCAGCAGCCCGGCCTGGAAGTTGTAGCCGAAGCCCACGCTGGCGCTGACGCCGCCATAGAGCGGCCCGGCCGAGAAATCCTCCGAGAAGCCGACCGACCAGCTGTTGCCGATCTCGTAATAGAGCGGGTCGAAGCGGAAATGCACTTCGCTCGGCGCATTCAGCCCCCAGGCGGAACCGCTGAGACGGAAGCTGAAATCGCCCAGCTGGTTCAGGGCGAACACGTCGCTCGCGCTGTTCGTCCCGTCGGAGGCGGTGACGCGGATATCGGCATGGCCCGACCAGCCGGCCGGCGCGGTGCCGGTGAAGCTGCGCGTCGCGGCGTCGAAATGCAGCCAGCCCGGCAGGGCGGAACCATCGGCCAGCGTCGCGGTATAGGCCAGGCTGGCGGTGTCGAGGTCCAGGAAGCTGTCGGCCGCGAAGCTGTACCGCCAGGGATTGCCCTGGACCAGCGTCTGGTCCGCCAACGGGTTCAGCAGCAGCGGCGCGCCGGTGGCCAGGGCGAAGGTCTCGGCGGCGCTGCTCAGCCCGTCGCTGGCCGTGACTGTGACGGCAAGGCCGGTGAAGCCCGCGGGCGGCGTGCCGCTGAAGCTGCGCGTGGCAGGGTCGAAACCGAGCCAGCCGGGCAGCGCCGTGCCGTCGGCGCGCGTGGCGCTGTAGGTCAGGCCGGGGCCGTCCACATCGGTGAAGGTGCCGGCGGGCAAGGCCAGCACGAAGGCCAGGCCCGGTGTCACGCGGTGGTTGGGCGTCGGCACGGCCAGCACCGGGGCATCATTCACCGGCGCGAAGACCAGGTTGAACACGTCCGATGTCTGCAGCACGCCGTCGCTGGCCGTGATGCGCACGGCCAGGGTGCCGTTGAAGTCCTGCGGCGGGGTGCCGTTGAAGGAGATCTTCACGCCGCCCAGGTCGACGGTGTGCAGCCAGGCGGGCAGCGGGCTGCCGTCATCCAGCGTGACGGTATAGGTCAGCGCGTCCCCGTCGGGGTCGATGAAGTCGTGCGACACGTACTGGTTGAAGGCGAAATCCGTGTCCTCCTGCACCACCTGGTCGTGCAGCGGGATCACCAGCCGGGGCGCGTCCTCCACATTCGTCACGGTCAGCAGGAAGGTGCTGGTCGCCACGCGGCTGCCGTCATCGGCGGTGACGGCGATGATCAGGCTGCCGGTGAAATCCCGGCCCGGGGTGCCGCTGAAGCTTCGCGTCTGCGGGTCGAAGCTGAGCCAGCCCGGCAGGGGCATGCCGTCCGCCAGGGCGGCGCGATAGACGAGGCCGCTGCTGTCGGGGTCGGTGAAGGCATTGGCCGGCAGGGTGAATGCCCAGGGCGTCTCCTCGGCCACGGCCTGGGCAGGGAGGGGGCTGGCCTGGGGTGCCGCGTTGCTGCTGCGCACGGAGAGGTGGAAGCCCCCGCTCGCGCTCGCGATGCCGTCCGTCGCGGTGACGACGATATTGTACTCGCCGGTCTGCCCGTTGGGGGGCGTGCCCTCGAACAGGCCGGTGCCGCTGTTGAAGGAAAGCCAGCCCGGCAGCGCGCCGCCATCGGCCAGGGTGGCGGTGTAGAACAGGTTGGGTTCGTCGGCGTCGGCGAAGGTGCCGTCCGGCAGGCGGAAATCGAACTGCTCGCCGGTCACGGCGTCGCGGTTCGGCAGGGGCTGCACCAGCACGGGCGGGCTGTTGGCCGGGGTGATCTGCAGCGTGAAATCGCCGCTGGCGCTGTCCGTGCCGTCAGAGGCAGTGACGCGGATGTCCAGCGTGCCCAGGAAGCCGTCGGGCGGTGAGACGGCGAAGCGCTGCAGCGCGGGGTCGAAGCTGATCCAGCCCGGCAGGGCGCCGCCATCGCCCAGCGTGGCGGTGTAGGTCAGGTCGGGCGTGTCATAATCGGTGAAGTTGAAAATGCGGAAGGCATAGTTTCCGGACTGTTGCAGCACGCGATCCATCGGCGGCGTGGACAGGAAAGGTGCCTGCGTGCTCAACGAATTCTCTGCCCCGATGCGAAACGGGCCGGATGATCTACCCTTTGTTAATACATTGCGATTCGGGATTGATATATTTTGCGTTAGGTGCGGAGGAAAGCGTCTTCCCCGCCCCTGGGCCACCGCCGCGGCACAGGGGCGGGCCTTCGGTCAGGCTGCGGGCGCGTAATTGGCCAGGCGGAAGGCCGACAGGTCCAGCTCGGGCTTTCCACGCACGGCAAGCTGCGCGATCGCCTCGCCAATCGCGGCCGAGTGCTTGAAGCCGTGACCGGAGCAGGGGGAGGCAAGGATCACCCGCTCCTCCTCGGCCAGCCGCTCGATCACGAAGTTGGAGTCGGGGGTGACGGTATAGAGGCAGGATTCCGCGCGGGAGGGTTGGGCGCGCGCGCCGGTCAGCCGCCCCCGGACGTGTTCGGCGAACATGGCGGCACTGTTCGCGGGGTCCACCGCGCGGTCCACCGTGTCCGGGTCGCAGGCGGATGCGTACTGCTCGGAGGCGACCTTGACGGTTCCGCTGCCCGGCAGGGAGGGGAAGCCATAGAAGTAATCCTCGGGCCTGGCGCCATGCATCCAGATATAACTGGGGCAGGCACCGGGCGCGTAGGCTGCCTCGTCCTCGACCGCGAACCAGTGCAGCACCTGGCGGCGAGGCACCAGAACCTGCTGCGCCAGCCCGCCGATCAGGCCGCCGGCCCAGGCGCCGGCCGCGACCACCACCTGGTCGGCCAGCACCGGCTCCGCATCCGTCTCCAGCAGCATGGCGCCGCCATCGCGCCGCATGGTCAGCACGCGCGTGCCGGTGACCACGCGCGCGCCGAGCGCCTGGGCGCGGCGGAGCTGGGCGGCGATGCAGCGCTCCGGATACACGAAGCCGCCATCGGGCTCGAAATAGCCCTCCTCCTCACCCGTCAGGCCGAAGCAGGGGAAGCGGGCGGCGATCTGCGCGGCATCGAGGGTTTCATGCGCGATCCCGTGGCGCTGCGCCACGCCGATGGTCTTGTTCAGGAAGTCGGTCTTGCCGTGGTGGCCGGTGTGCACCCCGCGCGGTGCCATCATCAGGAAGCCGCAGGCTTCCAGCAGCGCCTCGTCCGTCTCGGCCTCCAGCTGCCGCCACAGCTGGTGGGAGCGGATGACGAGCGGCGCGTATTCCTGGCCCTCACCCACCGCGAGACGGGTAATGCGCGTCTCCCCATGGCTGGAGCCCAGGCTGTGCGGCGGCGCATAGCGGTCGATGCCGACCGCCGACACACCCATCCGGGCAAGCTGATAAAGGGTCGCGGCCCCCATGGCGCCGAGGCCGATGACGGCGATGTCGGCGCGGATCATCGGGCGGGTCCGGGGTTCTCGGGGTGTTGCATGTCGCCTCCTGCACGGCCGGGTTGATGCGTCCATGGTGGGCACGGGGCGCACTGAAGTATTGGCAGGAAACGGCTTGGGCACCAGGGCCCTGTCGGGCGCCGCCGATACCTGGAGGCGAACCTTCAGGCAGTGCCGAGGGTCATTCACTGCTCATGCGGCTGGGAGCCGGGGGACTTCCGGCTCTCGCTGGCCTTCCGTCAGCCAGCAGTTCAGACCGCAGACGGCGTCAGCGAAGATCGGGTACAGCGCGCCCATAGAATTTGATGGCGCACCGCCAGGCGCTCGTCCTGGCGGATTGCGCGATAGCTGCCCTTCGGGAAGGACAGACAAGGGACTAACTGCTTGAAAACGATGGTGGGTGCGGCAGGGATTGAACCTTGCGGAGGTTGCGGAGGTCAGAGTCCCCCATACCCCCTACGTACTTCCGCACGCCCTTCGGGGCGGCGTGCGGGTAGGTGTGGCCGGCCGAGAGGCGGTCAAACACCGCACCGATCAGGCCTCGCCCCAACCCTTCCGGTCGCCGCTGGCACCGGGCGGCAGACCGACTTTCCAACCCGGTGCGGAGAACCATCATGGACCTGAAAGCACTCGTGGGGCTGCGGCCCCGGACCCAGACCGAGGTCATCAGCGCGGCCGTCGCGAAGGCGATGGAGGTGCTGGCCGATCGGAAAGCAGCCGTCGCCCAGCTCGAAGCCGATCGGCCCAACCTGCTGCTGAATGGCAGCGCCAGCGAGGTGGAGAAAGGCGAGGTGGCCTTGGTCGAGGCTCGCTCAGGGGCCGAGCGCGCTTCGGTCGTTGTCACCGCACTGGGCGAGCAGCTACGCGCAGCGGAGAAGCGGGACCGCGATGCGCAGACCAACGCCGCCATCATGGAGGCGGATGAGCTTCTCAATCGCTTCGAGAAATGGGTGGCCACCGAGAACATCGCCGCGGCCGAGAAGATCAGCTCCGGCCTCGCCATCGAGATGCGCGCACGCGATGCGTTGGAGCGAGCCCGTGGCCCTCCAGAATTGCAGCATGGGGTACTGTTTCAGCAGGAAGAACCTCGAGCCGCTGAACGGCACCGACGCCCAGGTGCTGCGGCGCTGGCGCTTCTATGAGATCAGCCTGGTGCCCCTGCCACGGGACTGGCGAGCATCGGTCGTGGGCGGCGATGAAGCCGAGGAGATAGCGCGCCGGCTGGCAGCGGATGCAGCCGCGACGGCATACCGGCAGCAGGGCGCCGCGAGGGGCAGGCGTCAGGCCGTCCTGGAGCCCTTCATGCAGGCCGCCAGTGCCGGGATGGCCCCGACCCTCGGCATGGCGCCCGATGCCCTCCTTGAGCTTCTGAGGGCTCAGGCGAAGGCCATGGAGGCGGCCGAGGCATAGGGGGTGGGAGGGGGGGGGGGCCTTTGGGTCCTTCCTGGGCCTGTAGGTATGCGGTCAGCAATCGCGCACCGGTTCCCTAGCGCCAGAACACATGCAAGGGTTCCGCCGCCGACCCTGCCGGCATGGTGGCCTTCCCCCGTTCTCCCCCGCCGCGAAACCTGCTGGGCGTTGACCACAGCGCTTCAGCCCCGGCAGCCGCCGGTTCCATCTGGAAACATCCCGGAAGCCTTCGCATCGCAACGTCCCGGCTCATCACCGAGCCGGAGACCCCGATGACGCCGACCCGCCCTGCGACAAGCCGCCCTTGGCACGCCACCTTCCCGGCCGTCTGACCCATGATTTCCCTGACCGTAAACGACACCGCCGTGCGCGTCTCCGCCCCTCCGGACAAGCCGCTGCTGTGGGTGTTGCGTGAAGACCTGGGCCTGCTGGGGCCGAAATACGGCTGCGGCGTCGCTCAGTGCGGTGCCTGCCGGGTACTGATCGACGGCGTTTCCACCCCCTCCTGCGTCACGCCGCTGGCCGAGGTCGAGGGCGCCTCGGTGGTGACGGTGGAGGGGCTGTCCGGGGTGGAGGGCGCGCTGTCTGCCGTGCAGCAGGCCTGGCTGGAGGAGCAGGTGCCGCAATGCGGCTTCTGCCAGCCCGGCTTCCTGGTCGCCGTCACGGCGCTACTGGACCGCAACCCCAACCCCAGCGACGCCGAGATCAACGAGGCGATCACCAACATCTGCCGCTGCGGCACCTATCCGCGCATCCGCCGCGCCATCCATCGCGCCGCCGCGGCGCGGGTTCAGGGTTGAGCGCCATGGCACGCATCCTCTCCCGCCGCGCCTTCCTTTTCACTGGGGCGGCGCTGGGCGGCACCGCCCTGGTCGCGGGGGTGGCCGGCACCGGCTATCTCGCGACCGTGGACATGGACGGGCCGGATGGCTTCGTCGACGGCAACCGCGCTGTCCTCAACGCCTTCCTGGCCATCCAAGAGGACGGCCGCGTGGTGATCCAGGTGCCCCGTACCGAGATGGGCCAGGGCATCCATACCGGCATGGCGATGCTGGTCGCGGAGGAGCTGGACATCCCTTTCGACGACCGCATCAGCGTCGAACACCCGACCGGGCTGCTGCCCGTCTACACCAACTACGCCCTGTCCCTGCGCACGCGCCCCGAAGATGCGCGCGGGCCACTGCTCTGGGCCGGGCAGCGGGCGCTGGGGCTGGTGCCGTTGATCGTCACCGGCGGTTCGTCCTCGACCTATGGGCTGTGGTTCCCGATGCGCAGCGCCGGGGCGGCGGCGCGGCATATGCTGTTGGCGGCGGGGGCCGCGCGGCTGGGTGTGCCCGTGGCCGAACTGACCACCAGTGACGGCTTGGTGCGGCACGCGGCCACGGGGCGGGCGATCGCCTATGGCGCGCTGGCACGCGATGCCGCCCGTCTGCCGCCGCCACGCAACCCGGCGCTCAGGCCCGTTTCCGCCTGGCGCGTCATCGGCACGCCGCAGCGCCGCGTGGACATCCCCGACAAGATCCGGGGCAAGCCGGTCTTTGGGATCGATGTCGTGCTGCCGGACATGCTGCACGCCGCGATCCGCCAAGCGCCGGTCTTCGGCGGCACGGTGGCCGGGGTGGCGAACATGGCTGAGATCCGCCGCGCGCCCGGCGTGGTGGATGTGGCGGTAATCGACGGCAAGAGCTTGGCCGTGGTCGCGAGTTCCTGGTGGCAGGCCGAGACGGCTGCGCAGGGCCTGCGCATCGACTGGGCCGCGACCGAGGCTGCCCACGTCAGCAGCGCCAGTCTGGGCGTCGCGCTGCGGGGCGCGCTCGACGCCGGCGGCGCGCATGTCCATCTGCAGCAGGGTGACCTGAGCGCAAGCTTCGCGCTCGGCCAGGAACGTGTGGTCAGCGCAACCTATGAGGTACCATTCGTCACCCATGCCTGCATGGAGACGATGAACGCCACCGTGCTGATCCGCCAGGATGGCTCGGCCGAGGCCTGGTCCTCCACCCAGTCGCCGATGACCCTGCGCTGGGGCGTGAACCGGGGTGCGGGCTGGGCAGGGGTGGAACCTACCTCCGTCATCGGCCATGTCACGATGAACGGCGGTGCCTTCGGCCGCCGCAACGAGTTCGACGCGGTAGCGCAGGCGGCCTTCCTGGCGGCGCGGCACCGGGGACGGCCCGTGAAGTTGCTGTGGTCGCGTGAGCAGGACATGACCCATGGCACCTATCGAAGCCACGCCGCGGCCCGGCTGCGCGCGGCGCTGGGCCCGGACGGGTTGCCGGTGGCCTATGACGCGATGGTGGCGGCGCAGTCGCTGCAGAACTCCGCGATGGGCCGCAGCCTGCCCTTCGCGCCCAGCCCGCATGGCGACCGCCTGACCGCCGAGGGGCTGGACAAATCCTACTACGCCATCCCCAGCCGCCGGGTGCGCAGCCAGCATGTGCCGAGCCACCTGCCGATCGGCTTCTGGCGCGCCAACGGCTATTCCTTCAACACCTTCTTCTCCGAATCCTTCATCGACGAATGCGCGCTGGCCGCAGGCCAGGACCCGGTGGCCTATCGCCGCCGGCTGTTGCGCGACAGCCCGCGCCACCTGGCCGTGCTGGAGCGCGTGGCGGTGCTGGCGGGCTGGGGCAGCCTGTTGCCGCCCGGGCGCGGGCGGGGCGTGGCGCTGGAGGAATCCTTCCTCAGCATCGTGGCGCAGGTGGCCGAGGTAACGGTTGCGGACGATGGCGAGGTCACGCTCGACCGGGTGCTCTGCGTGGCCGATGTCGGGATCGTGGTGAACCCCGATTCAGTGGCCGCCCAGATGGAGGGCAGCATCGTCTTCGGCGCCACCGCCGCGCTGATGAACGCCATCACCATCGAATCCGGCGCGGTCGCGGAAACTAACTTCCACGACTTCCCTGTCCAGCGTCTGGCCAATGCGCCAGAGGTGATCGTGGAGCTGATCCGCAGTGAACTGCCACCGGGCGGGGCAGGGGAGCCCGGCACGCCGCCGGTCGCGCCCGCCATCGCCAATGCCATTGCCAACGCCACCGGCCGCAGGCTGCGCCGCCTGCCGCTGGCCATCACCGAAACCATCGGCGAGCGCCGCACCCGCAGCGTGCTGGCCAAGGAGCCTTCATGACCCATCACTGGACCACCCAGGACATGCCATCCCAGCGCGGCCGCACCTTCGTGGTGACCGGCACCGGGGGCCTTGGCTTCGAGGATGCGCTGGCGCTCGCCGCTGCCGGCGCGGATGTCGTTATCGCCGGCCGCAACCCGGCGAAGGGCGCCGAGGCCGCTACTCGCATCAAAGCGGCGGTGCCCGGCGCAACCGTGTGCTTCGAGGTGGTCGACCTGGCCCGGCTGGCCTCGGTCGCCTCCTTCGCCCGGCGGCTCTCGGCAAAGCGGGACAGCATCGACGTGCTGATCAACAATGCCGCGGTGATGACCCCGCCCCGGCGGGAAAGCACGGTGGACGGGTTCGAGCTGCAATTCGGCACCAACTACCTGGGGCATTTCGCGCTGACGGCGCATCTGCTGCCGATGCTCCGGCGCGGCAGCGAGCCCCGGGTGGTGACGCTGTCCAGCGTCGCCGCACGCTCGGGCACCATCAACTTCCTCGATCTGCAATCCCGGCGCGCCTACACGCCGATGCCTGCCTATGGCCAGTCCAAGCTCGCCTGCCTGATGTTCGCCTTCGAATTGCAGCGCCGCAGCGAGGCCGCCGGCTGGGGCGTCGCCAGCATCGCGGCGCATCCCGGCGTCTCGCGTACCGACCTACTGCACAACGCCCCGGGGCGCGGCAGTTTCCAGAGCCGGCTGCGCTCCGCTCTCTGGTTCCTTTTCCAGCCGGCGGCGCAGGGGGCGCTCCCCACCCTGTTCGCCGCGACCGCGCCCGAGGCGCGGCCGGGCGGGTACTACGGCCCCCACCGGCTGGGCGAGACGCGCGGCTACCCCACCGAAGCGAAGCCGCCAGAGCAGGCGCTGAACCTGGAGGTCGCGAGCCAGCTCTGGGAACTGTCCTGCGGCCTGACAGGCATCAGCTTCGACTGAAGCGACGGGCGAGTGAGGCCCGCCTTACCCAGGCTGGCTGGCCAGCCTGGAACGGCGCCGCACTGCGCGTGTGACCAGCGCCGCGCCGACCTCAAGCACCACCATGGTGCCGAGCACGGTCAGCCCCGCTTCCCCTGCCTCCCAGCCCAGCCGGTGCAGGAAATGCCCGGACCCCGCCAGCAGAGCGATCCAGCACAGGGAGCCGAGGGCGGTCGCCATCAGGAAGGGCATCTGCGGTAGCCGCAGCACCCCGGCTGGCAAGGCCTGGAAGATCCGCACCGTGGGGATCAGCTGGCCGATGAAGGTCAGCCCCGCCGGCTTGCGCCGATAATCCGCCATCAGCCGCCCGTACAGCGCGGGCGACAGCAGCAGCCAGCGGCCATGGCGCTCGACCAGCGCCTGGGTCCGGCGCTCCCCCACCCAGGCGCCCAGCCAGTACCATGCGACGGCGCCGCCCATGGAGCCCGCCGTCGCCACCAGGCAGCGCATCGCCAGCGCCCAGCCATCCTCCGCCCCGATGCCGATCATCGGGTACAGCAGATAGGAGGGAAGGATGGGGATGAACTTCTCGATCAGCGCGGCGAGGAACACCGCCTCCATGCTGGCCGCCCGCAGCAGGGTGTCGAGCATGCTCACGCAGCCTCGGCGAGGCGGCGTGGCAGGCGATAGGTCCAAACCCGCGCCGGCCATAGATTGCGCCACACCATGGAGGAACCATGCGCACGCAGCCCCGGGCGCGGGGCCGGCACCGGCGAGCGGACGAAATAGGTGAACTGGATGAAGGGCGCCCCCGGTGAGGCCTGACGAAGGCAGTCCATAACGAGCCGCAGTCGCTGGGAGGGCGGGCGGATCAGCAGCGGCAGCCCGGCGACGACGGCCGCCGCAGGTGCGTCGAAGTCGCGCATCAGCGACGGCGTGCCATAGGCATCGGCCTGCAGCACGCGCGCGGTGGGCCATCGCCGGCGCAGCAACGTGCAAAAGTTCGGATCGGCCTCCACCAGCACCAGCCGGGCAGGGTCGACGCCCCGCTCCACCAGGGCGCGGGTGATGGCGCCGGTGCCGGGTCCCAGCTCCACGATCGGGCCGGGGATGGAGGGATCGACCTGGCCCGCCATGGCGCGTGCCAGGTCGGGGCTGCTGGGCTTGAAGGCGCCGGCCCGCAGCGGGTCCTGCATCCAGGAACGGAGGAAGAGCAGGTTGTCACGCTCGGGAGGCAGGGTTTGTTCAGTGACGGTCTCGGCCGACATCGGTATCCTCGGGGTCCAGTTGCGAAGCGGGGCGACCCTCGGGGCAGTTCGTGTCCGGCGTATTTCCTGCCGGACACCTCGCTACGGCGGCCCGGACATCCGCCAGAAACATTCCCGCCCGACTTGCCGCGCCATGCCACGGGGATCAGGAGCGATGGACGACGAGCGACAGACCATCCTGGTGGTGGATGACGATGCCGGCATCCGGGACGCCATTGGCGAGAGCCTGCGCGGCCACGGCTACCGGGTGCTCGACGCGCCGGAGGTCCGCTCCATGGAGCGCATCCTGGCCGCGGAGCCCATCGATCTGATCCTGCTCGACGTGCTGATGCCGGGCGAGAATGGGCTGACCGCCTGCGAGCGCCTGGCGCGTGCGCCGCACCCGCCGGTGGTGATGCTCTCCGCGCTGGACACCCCGCCCGCCCGTATCGCCGGGCTGAATGCCGGCGCCGATTACTATGTCGGCAAGCCGAGCAGCCCGGGCGAGCTGCTGGCCGTGGTAAAAGCGATGCTGCGTCGTGGCAGCCGCGTCCCGGGGCAGGGGTTCCGCGCCTATCGCGTGGGCTTTCGCGGTTGGGTCGCGGATTTCAGCGCCCATGAGCTGCGCGACCCGGAGGGCGTGCTGGTGCACCTGACGGATGGGGAGCTGTTCATGCTGAAGGCCTTCATCGAGCGCCCGCGGCGGGTGCTGACGCGCGACCAGTTGTTGAATGCGGCGCGGGGGCCGGACAGCGATGCCTTCGACCGCGCGGTGGACGTGCAGGTCAGCCGGCTGCGGCGCAAGCTGCGCGGGCCGGGCGATGCCCTGATCCGCACCATCCGCAATGAGGGCTACATGTTCGTCCCAGCCACGCAACGCCTGTAGGGAGAGCCGCCATGAAGCTGCGTTCCATCCCCATCGTGGTCCGCGCCACGGCCATCCTGTTCGGGTGCGTGCTGCTCGTGCAGATGCTGAACCTGGCGGTGTTCCTCATCTGCCCGCCGGTGCCGCTCGGCCCGTTGAGCTTCGCCAAGGTGCAGATGGCCATCCTGGACGGCCGGGACACCACGGGCATCGAGATCCGCGAGGCACGGGAATTCCGCCCGCAGGAGCCGGCGCTGGAGCCGCTGAGGGACATGGTGGCCGAGCGGCTAGGCCTGCCCGCCGGGCGGTTGCGGCTGGAGCTACTGGGTGTCGGCCGCTGGGCCGCCGGCCCGCGCCAGGCCATGAGCCTGGGCCCGACCGGTGGCGGGTTGGACCTGGAGACGCTGGATTTCGCTGGCGGCATCAAGCTCGCGCGGCAGATGGACGACGGCAGCTGGCGTGTCGTCACCTCCTCCGCCTCCCTGCTGCGGGGCTGGCTTGCCTTGGCCGCAACCTGGGTGGTGGCCAGCATCCTGTTCGCCATTCCCTTCGCCTTTTTCCTGGCGCACTGGCTTTCCTGGCCCATCAGGCAATTCGCCGAGGCGGCGGAGCGGTTGGGCCGAAACCCGCGCGAACCCGACCTGAAGCCGGACGGCCCGCGTGAGCTGCGGGGTGCGGCACTGGCCTTCAACGAGATGAAGGGACGGCTGGGCCGCTACATCGACGACCGGCTGGATATGATGAGCGCCATCGCCCACGACCTGCGGGTGCCGCTAACGCGGCTGGCCTTTCGGCTGGAACGCGCGCCCGAAGCCATCCGCCATCGCGCCGAGGCCGACATCGCCGAGATGCAGCGCATGCTGGGGGCGGTGCTGTCCTTCGTGCAGACGACCCATGTACGCCGACCGAGACAGCGGCAGGAATTGCGTTCCCTGCTGTGCAGCATCGCCGACGACATGGCCGAGACCGGCCGCGACGTGCGGCTGGAGGACGGGCCCGACGTGGTCCTGCAGGCGGACGACATCGGGTTGCGCAGCCTGTTCACCAACCTCATCAACAATGCCGTCACTTATGGCGGCGCGGCGCGGGTGCGGCTGATGCGGTCCCCTGGAGCCGCCGTGGTCGAAATCGAGGACGACGGCCCAGGCCTGCCGCATGAGGAGCTGGAGCGCGTCTTCGAGCCCTTTTATCGCGGCGAGCCGTCGCGCAACCGGGAGACAGGCGGCATCGGGCTCGGCCTTGCACTGGTGCGCTCCATCGCGGTTGCCCACGGTGGGTCGGCCACTCTGGAGAACCTGGCTGCGCGCGGGTTGCGGGCCAGGGTGATCCTGCCAGCTTAGACACTCGGCTTTAGTATACGGTCAACGATATCGTAAAAATCGGTGACTGGTCGGCGATTGGTAGCCGAATGGATGTAGCTCAGCCTCGAGGGTCGGTGACCAACTGCCGCGATTTGCTGGCAGGAGACTAGGCGCAACGCGCGTTACCCAGCCCGTTCTGAGAGCCACTACAACACGCCATAAGTCACTGAAAACGATGGTGGGTGCGACAGGGATTGAACCTGTGACCCCTGCCGTGTGAAGGCAGTGCTCTACCGCTGAGCTACGCACCCATCGTGTGGGGCGCCATTTGCCCGTATGGCGGCGGGGTGTCAAGCCGGGGTCAGGCAAGAATGCTCTTGCACTTTGACCGTTGCGTCCCTGATTCTAAGCCATGCGCCGTCTGCTGCTTCCCTTGCCGATCCTCGGCCTGGCCATGCTGGGCGCCCGCCCTGCCGCGGCGACGGTCTGGTACGCCACCTATGACCTGCATGTGGCGGGGCTGCATGTGATGCAGACGCGCATCACCATCGATTCCGACGCCCGCCGCTATCGCCTGGAAATGCAGAGCCGGTCTCGCGGCATGCTGGGCGTGTTCTCGCGTTCCGACCAAACCACGGTGGTTGAGGGCGACTGGCAGGGCAACACGCCCCGCCCGCGCCGCTATGTCGTGCAGGGCGTGATGCGCGGCGAACGGCGCGAGGCATTGATGGACTACGCCGCGGACGGCCGGCCGCAGGTGCGCAGCTTGGTTCCGTCTCTCGAAACCGAGGAGCGGGACGGCGTGCCTGCCGACCAGCTGGCGGGCACCATGGACTCGCTCTCCGCGCTGCTCATGCTGTCCCGCAACGTCGCCGCCACCCGCCGGTGCGAGGGC
This sequence comes from Rhodovarius crocodyli, assembly GCF_004005855.1. Taxonomy (GTDB): domain Bacteria; phylum Pseudomonadota; class Alphaproteobacteria; order Acetobacterales; family Acetobacteraceae; genus Rhodovarius; species Rhodovarius crocodyli. Next base: position 845,558 of record NZ_SACL01000001.1, on the reverse strand, counting down.
GCGATGCGGCTGTTCGACGCCCGGCGGCTGACCCAGGCCCAGGCCCGCACGGAAGGCGAGGAAACCGTGCCCAATGAATGGGGCGTGGGCATGCAGGGCCGCGCCCTGCGCTGCACGGTCGAAAGCCGGATGCTGGGCGGCTTCCTGCGCAACCAAGACCAGGCCCGCTCACGCGAGCCCAGCGAGATCACGGCCTGGATCGCCTCCCCGCGCGCGGGCGCGCCGCCCGTGCCGCTGCGGGTCGAGATCGCCTCCCGCTGGTGGGGCCGCGTCTACGCGACCCTCACCCGGCTGGAAGGCGAATAGGATCAGACCTTGCCGTTGCGCAGCACGCGCTTGGCGATGGCCATGCGGTGCACCTCGGTCGGGCCCTCATAGATCCGCATCAGGCGCACCTGCTGGCTGAACAGCTGCAGCGGCAGTTCCTTGGTCATGCCCATGGCGCCGAAGGTCTGCATGGCCTGGTCCAGGACGGTGGTGGCCATCTCGGTGGCGAACACCTTGATCATGCTGGCCTCGTTGCGCACGTCGCCGCCTTCCTCCAGCGTCTTGGCGGCGGTCATCACCATCAGCCGGCAGGCATGGATCTTGATGGCGGCATCCGCGATCCACCACTGGATGGCCTGGCGGTCGGCCAGGGGCACGCCGAAGGTCACGCGGTTCTTCGCCTGCTCGCACATCATCTCGACCGCGCGGCTGGCGATGCCCACGCAGCGCGCGCCGATCTGCAGGCGGCGCACGTTCAGGCGCAGCTGCATGGGGGCATAGCCGCGATGCAGCGTGCCCAGCACCTGGCTCTCGGGCAGGCGCATCTCGTCGAAGACCAGCTCATAGGTCTTGCGGCCGCCGATCATCGCGATCTCGCGCTCGATGATGAAGCCGGGCGTGCCCTTGTCCACGATGAAGGCGGACATGCCTTCCTCGCGCTTCCCCTCGCCCGTGCGCGCCATCAGGATGATGAAGTCGCAATACGGCACGCGGCTGACCCAGATCTTGCGGCCGTTGATCACCCAGTCATTCCCGTCCTTGCGGGCGCGGGTGATCATGCCGGCCGGGTCGCCGCCGGCGCCGGGCTCGGAAATGGCGATGGCCGACTTCATCCTGCCCTCGGCATAGGGCTTCAGATAGCGCTCCTTCTGGTCCTCGTTCGCGGCCACCATCAGCATGTGCAGGTTGGGGCTGTCGGGCGGGAACTCGAAGGGCACGACGGTGCGGCTGACCTCCTCCTCCACCACCATGCGCGCCACGGGGTTCAGGTTGGCGCCGCCGTATTCCTCGGGCACGTCCAGGCCCCACAGGCCCAGCTCCTGGCACTTGGCCAGCAGCGGCTTCTCCTCGGCCTCGGTCAGCGCGTATTTGCCGCCCTCGGCCTCGCGCTTCAGGACGGCGGCTTCCAGCGGCATCAGCTCGTTCTGCACGAACTTCGACACCAGCTCCTGCAACATGCGGTCTTCTTCGGACAGCGCGGTCATGGTCATGCTTCCTATCGGTTCTTTTTACAGGCTGATCAGGCCGTCGACGGCGACGACGCCCTGGCCCTGATGGCGGATGAACAGCGGGTTGATCTCGGCTTCCTGCACGGTGGGCCCATCGGTCACGGCCAGCAGGGAGATCGCGTGGATCGCCTTGGCCAGCGCCGCCACATCGCCCAGCGGCAGGTTGCGGAAGCCGGTCAGCATGCGCAGCTCAGGCAGCTCCGCGATCATCTCGGCCGCCGTCTCGACCGTCACGGGCGCCAGGCGCACGCAGAAGCTCTTGCGCAGCTCCGCCAGCACGCCGCCCATGCCCAGCATGACGATGGGCCCCACCTCCGGGTCGCGGCGGAAGCCCAGGATCACCTCGGCCAGGCCCTTGTGCATGGGGGCCACCAGCACGCCGCGGATGCGTGCCTCGGGGAAGTGCTCCTTCGCGCGGGCCAGCATGGCGGCCACCGCGTCGCGGATCGCGGCCTCTCCCACCACGCCCAGCTTCACCAGCCCGGCATCGGTCTTGTGCAGGATGTCCGGCGACAGGATCTTCACGGCCACCGGACCTTCCATGCCCAGCGCCTCATCGGGGCTGTTCACGATGCGCGCGCCGGAACCCTCGATGCCCAGCGCCTCGAACACCGCCACGGCCTCTGATTCATCGAGGGTGGAGGCGGGGGCGGCCTTCAGCAGCGCGGACGCCTTGGCCAGCGCGTCGGGCGCGCCCACCCCGCGCGGCACCGGGGCGCGCCAGTTCAGGAAGGCATGCAGCGCGTCGGCGCAGGATTCCGGCGTGCGGAAGCCGGCCACATCGGCCTCGTCGCAGATCCGCAGCGCCTCGTCGGCCTGGGGCGCGCAGAACACGGCGATGGGCTTCGAGCCATCGTAGATGTCCAGGATGTTCTCGTTCACCTGGGTGGGGCGCAGCCGGGCCGTGCTGCCCAGCACCGCCACCACCGCGTCATTGCCGTCGGAGGCGATCATTTCCTTGAGGACGGAGGTGTATTGGCCCGCCCCGCCGCCCATCGGCAGGTCGATCAGCGGGCTGTCGCTGAGGTGGATGCCCTGCGCGCCCAGCCGTTCCTGCATGGCCGGGGTGGGGCCCACCACCTCATCCCCATACAGGCCCAGGCGATCCACGATCATGGCCGCACCGCCGCCCGTGCCGGTGATGATGGACACACGCCGGCCCTTCGGCGTGCTGCGCCCCAGCACCAGACGCGGTGCCTCCACCAGCGCATCCAGGGTCTCGACGCGCAGGATGCCGTTCTCGCGGAAGAAGGTGGCGGCGAGTTCGTCTGCCCCCACCATCGCCCCGGTATGGGAAACGGCGATGCGCCGCCCGAGGTCAGAGCGACCGAGCTTATAGGCGATGATGGGCTTGCCCAGCTGATGCGCCCGCGCGGCGGCGGCGGCCAGCTTGTCCGCATCGCGCAGGGTTTCCATGAACAGCAGCACGCAGCGGGTCGCTTCGTCCTCGACCAGCAGCTGCGCCACCTCGCCCACGCCCACGTCGCATTCGTTGCCGACGGAGACGAGCTTGGAGAAGCGATGCCCGCGCGCCATGGCCCGCGACAGCAGCGCGCCCATCATGCTGCCGGATTGCGAGGCGACGCCGATGGAACCGGCCTTGATCTCCTCGGCCTCGACGGCGGCGTTATTGGTGATCGGCACGCCGTCGGTCACGTTCACCAGGCCGAGGCAGTTCGGCCCGATCAGCCGCAGCCCACCCTTGCGGGCGGTTTCGGTGAAGGCTTCCTGCATGGCGCGGCCCTCGGCGCCGATCTCGGCGAAGCCCGCGCTGTAGATGGTGGCGACCTTCACGCCCTTTTCGACGCAGCCGGCGATGGCATCGGGCACGGCGGCGGCCGGCACCATGATGAAGGCATGGTCGATCGGCCCCGGGGCGGCGCGGATGTCCGGGTAGGCGGTGTCGCCCATGATCTCGGCGCGGCCCGGGTTGATGGGCACGATCTGGCCCTTGTAGCCGTTCTTCTTCAGCACCCGCTGCGCGCGGGAGTTGTTCTTCTTCTGGTCCGGCGTGGCCCCCAGCAGGGCGATGGCGCGCGGGCGGAAGACGGCGTCCGCCAGATTCTTCAGATCGGTCATGGTCTCAGCGGCCCTTGAAGTCCGGGGTGCGGCGCTCGGTCATCGCCAGGCGCCCTTCCTTGAAATCTTCCATCTGGCGCTGCCAGATCTGCTGCTCGTATTCGCGCTCGGTGGCGGATTCATAGGCCTCGGCGAAGCCCCGGCGCAGGGTGGAACGCAGCCCCTGCACGGCGGCCGGCGCGGACAGCGAAATCTCCATCGCCAGCGACTGCGCGGTGGTCAGCACATCCGGCTGCGGCACCAGCAGGTCCGCCAGGCCCATGTCGAAGGCTTCCTGACCCGTGATGCGGCGGCCGGTGTAGAACAGCAGGGCGGCCTTCTGCAGCCCGATCAGCTTGGGCAGCGTGTAGGACAGCCCGAAGCCCGGATGGAAACCGAGGCGCGTGAAATTGGCGGAATACCGCGCCTCCACGCAGGTCACGCGGAAATCCGCGATCACCGCCAGGCCCAACCCCGCGCCGATGGCAGCCCCCTGCACGGCCGCGATGATCGGCTTCTTGGTGCGCGTCAGCCGCGCGGCCTTCTTGTAGAGGGTCTGGCCCGGCTCCTCCGGCGGCCAGGACAGGCCGCCCGACTCACCGCCCGAGAAATCCGCCCCCGCGCAGAAGTGCTTGCCCGCACCCGTCAGCACGATGGCACGGCAGCCCTCATCGGCGTCCAGCGCCGTCAGCCGGTCACCCAGCGCCACCACCAGGTCGCGGTTGATGTGGTTGTTGGGCGGGCGGTCCCAGGTGAGGGTGACGACATGGCCTTCGCGCGTCTCGCGCAGATACTCAGGCAACACAGGCTCGGCCAAGGCGCTCTCCTCAATGCTTGCACGGACCGGCTTGCGCGGCCCTGCCACTGGTCATAAACTTGTTCGTACAAGATGACAACGGGGGCCAGGCTCCCTGGAGGAACAGATGGACCTGCCCGTGACCGTCAGCGGCCCGACCCGCCAATTGGCCGATTTCGCTTCCGCGTTGACGCTGGCCGATGTCGATGACGTGGCGCGCCATGCCGCGCGCCGGCATGTGATCGACACGCTGGCCTGCATCATCAACGGCGCCGGCCAGGATGCCACGCTGTCGGTGCAGAAGGCGCTGACGGCGGCGGGGGTGGGTGCCGGCCCCGTCTCCATGGCCGGTTTCGTCGAGAGCTTCGACGCGCTCTCCGCCGCCTATCTCGGCGGCACGGCCGCCCATGGGCTGGAGCTGGATGACGGCTTCCGCGCCGGTTCCGTGCACCCCGGCGCGGTGGTGGTGCCGGCGGCGCTTGCCCTGGCCTCCCAGCGGGGCATTTCAGGCGCCGAGCTGCTGACCGCCATCATCGCGGGCTATGAGGCGGCCTGCCGCATCGCCGCGGCCAGCCACCCGCGCAGCCGCTGGCGCGGCTTCCACAACACCTCCACCGCCGGGGTGTTCGGCGCGGCCGTGGCCGCCGCCCGGCTGCTCGGCATGTCCGCCGACGACACCGAGGCCGCGATGGGCATCGCCGCGTCCTCGGCCGCCGGCATCTTCACCTTCCTGGCGGGTGGCGACGTGAAGCGCATCCACCCCGGCCATGCCTCCCGCGAGGGCCTGCTGGCCGCGCTGCTGACCGAATCCGGCCTGCCCGCACCGCGCGGCGCCCTGGAGTTCAAGGAGGGCTTCTTCGCCGCCTATGCCGGCGGCGACACCGGCGAGGTGGACTACAGCACCATCGACATCCTGGCCGCCGGCGACAACAACCCGAAAAGCCGCTTCGCCATCGCCAACTGCTACATGAAGCCGCACGCCTGCTGCCGGCACATCCATGCCGCCATCGACGCGGTGCTGGACATGGCCAAGGCCGACGGCATCACCGCCCCGCAGGTGGACCGCGTGGAGATCGGCACCTATGCCGTCGCCGCCAGCCATGCCGAGGTCGGCTGGTCCGAGATGACCACGGCGCAGATGAGCTTCCCCTTCGTCATCGCCACCGCCCTGGCCCGCAACCAGGTGGGCGTGGCCGATTTCGGCGATGTGGAGCGCGCGGACGGCGACACGCTGGCCCTGACCGGCCGCATCGACGTGCGGGTGGATGAGGCTTACGAGGCCGCCTATCCCCGCAAGCGCGGCGCCCATGTGCTGATCCGCACCAAGGACGGGCGCGTGGCCGAACGCCATGTGCCGGAGCCCTTCGGCTCTGCCTCCAACCCGCTGACCGATGAGGGGCTGGAGACCAAGTTCATGGCGCTGGCCGCACCCCGGCTGAGCGAGGCCAAGGCCCGCCGCGCGCTCGAACTGCTGTGGAAGCTGGATGAGCTGGAAGACCTGGCGCCGCTGGTTGAGGCGATGCGCGGCTGATCATTGCGCTATCCTGCGCCCCGGAACGTTCAACGGGGTGCGGGATGCGGAAGATCTGCCTGTGCGCGGCGATGCTGTGCGCCTCGCCCGCCCTGGCGCAGAGCGACGCGCAGATTCGCCAGATGATCGTGCGCGACAGCGTGGCCGCCTATCTGGCCACCGGCCGGCCCTGCGCCTGCCCCTACAATACCATGCGCAACGGGGCATCCTGCGGCAGCCGAAGCGCGTATCTCCGGCCCGGCGGACGATCGCCCCTGTGCTATGAAACGGATGTGACGGCCGAGGCGGTGGCGGCCTATCGGCGCGGCAGGCGCTAGGGCCGCCGCAAAACCGCCCTCACCACTTCCGCCAGCCCCTGGTGCTTCGGCCCTTCATCCAGCCTGACCGCGCCTTCCAGCAGCGCCAGCACCTCGAAGCCCGGGAACTCCGCCTCCACGATCGCGCGGGTCCAGAGCAGCGCGGGCTCACGCGGGCCGCCGCTGCGGCGGCCTTCCTGCGCCGGTGAGAAGCATTCCAGCACCAGCAGCCCGCCGGGCTTCAGCGCGCGCCGCACCCCGGCGCAGGCCAGGGCGCGGTCCTCGGGCGGCAGGTGAACATAGATCCAGGCCACCAGGTCGAACGCCGCCTCGGGCCAGTCCCAGCTGGTGGCGTCGGCCACCACGGTGCGCAGGGCCACGCCCGCCCGCGCGGCCTGTTCGGCGGCGTGGGCCATGCCGACATCGGACCAGTCCAGCGCCGTCACCGACAGGCCCTGCCTGGCCAGCCAGATGCCGTTGCGGCCCTGGCCGTCGCCCAGCGCCAGCGCGGCCATGCCGGGGCGCAGGCGGTGCGCCTGCTCGGTCAGGAACTCATTGGGCGCCGTGCCGAACATGGCAGGGCCCGCGGCATAGCGGGCATTCCAGGCGGCGCTGTCGCTCACGCGCCGGGCTCCCGGCCATTGGGCTCCCAGCCCGGCGGCGCCATCTCGAAACAGGCGAAGTCGAAGGCGGGCGAGACGGTGCAGCCCACCAGCACCCAGCCATCGACCGGTTCCGCCGCCTGCCATTGGCCCACCGGCACCACCCCCAGGGGGCGCTGCCCGGCGGCCAGCTCCATGCCCAGCAGCTGCTCGCTCACGGCCGCGCCGTCCGAGACACGCAGCCGCAGGGCCCCGCCGGCATGCCAGTGCCAGCACTCGGCGGCATGGGTCACGCGGTGCCAGTGGCTGCGTTCACCCGCCTTCAGCAGATACAGGATCGCGGTGCCGGCGGCATCGCGCCACATCTCCCGGTAATGCCCACCCTCCGGGTGGGGGAGGAGGCCAAGGGTGTCGATGATGGCCTCCGCCGTCATCATGCCGGCACGGTCTCGGCCACGGCCGGCGTCGCCTTCACGCCCTCATACCAGGCGGCCAGCTTGGGGTGCGTCTCGCGCCAGGGCTCATGCGCATAGCGGAAGTCGAGGTAGCCCAGCGCACAGACCAGCGTGATGCCGCCCAGGCAGGACAGCGGCTGCGGCGGCAGCTTGCCGCCTTCCATCACGGCCAGGGCGCGGTCCACGATGCCCTTCTGCCGCGCGTCGAACGCCTTGCGGCCGTCATCCTGCGGCAGCTGCGCGCTGCCGCGCCGGGCCACGGCCGCATCCAGCAGGCCATCCGCGATGGCGTGGAAGTTCAGGATCCCGATGCGGTTCGCGGCCGGCAGGATGGTGGGCTCACCACCCAGCGTGTCCAGGTATTCGCAGATCACCAGGCTGTCGATCAGCTTCTTGCCTTCATCCGTGACCAGCGCCGGCACCTTGGACAGCGGGTTGTCCGCCAGCAGCCCGGCCGGGCTTTCATGCGGGTTGGTGGACACGCGCTCGATCTTGTCGTTCAGGCCGCGCAGCATGGCGGCGATCACCACCTTGCGCACGAAGGGGCTGGTGGGGCTGTAGTGCAGCTTCATGGACGTTTTCTCCTGATCGGATTGCGGGTCGGCATGCCCGGGGTGTTCGCCGGATGCCCGCGAAGGATACGCGGGCATCCGGCAGGACCTCAGCCGCGGAAATTGTCCTTGCCGGTGCGGATCTCCGCAAGCCGGGCGGCCGTCTTGGCGCGCAGGAACGGATTGAACGTCAATTCCTGCGTCAGCGTCGTCGGCACCGTGGGCTCACCGATGCGGCGCAGGGCCGCCGCTTCCTTGGCGCGGGCCTGCAGGGCCTCGTTTTCCGGCTCCACCGTCAGGGCGAAGCGGATGTTGCTCTCGGTGTATTCGTGGCCGCAACAAACCAGCGTCTCGCCCGGCAGCTTGGCCAGCTTCTGCAGGCTGTCGAACATCTCCTGCGCGGTGCCTTCCAGCAGGCGCCCGCAACCCGCGCTGAACAGCGTGTCCGCGCACAGCAGCACATCGCCGAACAGCAGCGAGATATGGCCGCGGGTGTGGCCCGGCGTGTCGAAGACCTGGCCCTTGGTCTTGCCCAGCATCGGGCTGTCGCCCTCGGCCAGTTCCAGGTCCAGCTTCGGCAGGCGGTGGGCGTCCGCCTTCGCACCCATCACCTTGGCACCGAAGGCGGCGCGCACGCCCTCAACCCCGTTGATGTGGTCGCCGTGGTGGTGGGTGATGATGATCCAGTCCAGCTTGCCGCCATGGGCGTTCACGAAATCGATGATGGGCTGGGCCTCGCCAGGGTCCACCACGGCGGTTGTGCCGGTTTCGGCATCCTTCAGGAACCAGGCGTAGTTGTCGGACTGGTGCGGGATCGGCAACACGGACACAGACATGGGCTGGGGGCTCCTGGCGAATCTCCCGCTCGGGCGCGGTTGCCCCTATATCCCCCGCATGAGCCAAGAGGTCCACGCCCTGCCGGCCTTCTACACCAGCCCGCCCGGCGAGGCGGCGCGCTGGGTGCTGGCCCCTGCGCTGTCCGGCTTCTGGCCGGAATTGAGGGGAATGGAGGTCGCCGCCATCGGCTGGGGGCAGCCCTATCTGCCGCTGTGGCAGGCCGAGGCGGCCCGCTGCCTGGCCCTGGTGCCGGAGCCGGTGGCGGAGGGCGTGGCCCCCCCCGCCGCCGTGATGCCCGAGCTGAACCTGCCCCTGCCGGATCTGTCGCTGGATCGCATCCTGTTGATCCATGCGCTGGAGCATGTGGAGCGCCCGGACGCCCTGTTGCGCGAATGCTGGCGCGTGCTGCGGGAGAACGGCCGCCTGCTGGTGGTGGTGCCGAACCGGCTGGGCTGGTGGTCACTGACGGACCACACCCCCTTCGGCCAGGGCCGCCCCTATTCGCGCGGGCAGATCAAGCGGCTGCTGCGATCCCGCCTGTTCACGGTGGAGCGGCGGGAAAATGCGCTGTATGTGCCGCCGTTTTCCAGCCGCTGGGCGCTGGCGGGAACGAGGCTGTGGGAGGGTGCCGGGAGGCGGCTGTTCCCGCGCTTCGGCGGGGTCATCCTGGCGGAGGCACGCAAGGAGGTGCTGGGCGGGTTGCCGACCGGGACGGTGCCGAAAAGGCGCGTCGTGGAAATGCCGGTTTAGAGTGTCTGGAAATCAGGGTGCGGCACCCTGCGAGAAGGTGCCGCTGAACCCTTTTGCTTCAGAAAAAGTACAGGACCTCAGACCGGATCCCAGCTGAACACGTCGCCCGAGCGATCCAGCGGCGTGAAGCCGCTGCGGAAGGCCGGCAGCGCGATCTCGGCGATCTTTTCCGGCGTCCAGCCATTCTCGCTATGGACCGACTTGATCGGGCGGGACTGGTTGAACAGGAACAGCTCATGCATGCGGGGCGCGAAGATCTGGCCCGACACTTCCTTCGCCGCGTCGGAGGCGAGGAACACCGCGAGCGGGGCGTTCTTCTCGGGTCCCATGCGGGCGATGCGCTCCACGCGCGCCTTCTGCTCCGGCGTCTCCGCCGGGATGGAGCTGGTCATGCGGCTCCAGGCGAAGGGCGCGATGCAGTTGGAGCGCACGTTGTAGCGCTTCATGTCCAGCGCGATCGACTTCGACAGGGCCGCGATGCCCAGCTTGGCGGCGGAGTAGTTCGCCTGGCCGAAATTGCCGATCAGGCCCGAGGTGCTGGTCATGTGCACGAAGGAACCGCTTTCCTGCTTGCGGTAGAATTCCGCCGCGGCGCGGGAGACGAAGAAGCTGCCGTTCAGGTGCACGGCGATGACCGAGAGCCATTCCTCCGGCGTCATGCGGTGGAAGATCTGGTCGCGCAGGATGCCGGCGTTGTTCACGACGATGTCGATGCGGCCGAAGCTGTCCACGGCGCACTGGACGATGCGCTTGGCGCTCTCCCACTCGGCCACGCTGTCGGTGTTGATCACGGCCTGGCCGCCGCGCTGCTCGATCAGGGCCTTGGTCTGCTCGGCCGGAGAGGCGGAGAAGCCCTCGCCGCCCAGGGAGGCGCCGACGTCGTTGATGACGATCTTGGCGCCGGCGGCTGCCATGGCCAGGGCGATCTCACGCCCGATGCCGCCGCCGGAGCCGGTGACGACCGCGACTTTGCCTTCGAGAAGCATGCTGCGTTTCCTCTAGTTGTTGCGCTGCTGTGCAAACGCTAACCCGAGGCGGGCGCGGCGTGAAGCCCCGGCGCGCGGCCTACCGGCCGGTCAGTCCGGCTTCACATCCGCCGCCCGGATCACCTGGCCCCAGCGCTGCCGCTCCGCCGCCAGGAAGGCGCCGAAATCGCCCAGGCCCTCACCCGTCACCTCGGTGCCGATGCGGGTCATCTTCTCGATCACCTCGGGCGTCTTCAGCGCGGCGGCGAAGCCCGCGTGCAGGCGTGCGGCAACCGGGACGGGCGTCGCGCGCGGCAGCACGATGCCGTGCCATTGGGAGCCGCTGAGATAGGCCTTGCCCAGCTCCGCGCTGCACGGCACCTCGGGCAGCTGGGGGTGGCGGGTGCTGCCCACCACCATCAGCGTGCGCAGGCGGCCGTCGCGCTGCAGCGGCTCGATGGTGGAAACGCCGTTGAACATCATGTCCACATGGCCCGCCACCAGGTCGTTCATCGCCGCCGCGCCCCCGCGATACGGGATCAGCTCGAACCGCACCCGCTCCTCCAGCCGGAACATCTCGGCCAGCAGGTGGTGGACGGAGCCGGTGGTGGGGTTGGCGGCATTCAGCCGGCCGGGCTGGGCGCGCAGCAGGGCCAGCAATTCCTCCACCGTGCGGGCCTGCACGTGGTTCGCCACGCACAGCGCCAGCCGCCCCTCATTCACCCCGATCAGCGGCAGCAGGTCGCGCTCCGGGTCATAGGGCATCTGCGGGAACAGGAACTGGGCGATCGCCATGGGGCCGGGGGCGGCGATGCCCATGGTGGTGCCATCGGGCGCCGCGCGGGCCATCGCCTGGGTGCCGATCAGCCCGTTGGCGCCGCTGATGTTCTCCACCACCACGGGCTGGTGCAGTTGCAGGGCCAGCCCCTCGGCCACGATGCGGGCGGTGGCGTCGGTGCCGGCGCCGGGTGGGAAGGGCACGATCAGCTTCAGCGGCCGGCTGTCCTGAGCCAGCGCAGGCGTCGCCAGGCTGGCGGCCAACAGGGTGCGGCGGAAAAGCATGCTCTGGTCCTCATTGGCCTGACGCGAAAACTGTCCCTAGTATTTCACTGCACCGCAAGCAGGATCGGAGACCGGGCATGGAGCGCATCACAGGCAAGGTGCCCGCCGCGGTGCTGACTGCCCGCCAGCAGGGCATGCAGGACTGGATGCGCGACCAGGGGCTGGCCGCGCTGGTGGTGTTCGGCCAGGGCAGCGCGCCGGCCATGGCCACCCGCAGCCACGGCAACCTGCGATACCTCGCGGATTGGGACAGCGATTTCGCGCCCTCAGTCCTCGTGCTGCTGCCGGAGGGCGCGCCGCATCTCGTCACCGCCGGCATCTTCCAATCCGCCATGGCCGAGGACACCGGGCGCTTCGCCAGCGTCACCTTCGGCAAGGGGCCGGCGCTGTCCCAGGCGGTGGTGGGGCTGCTGCCGAAGGGGCTGGTCGCCATCGCGGGGCGGGACGAGATTCCGCTGGCCATCTGGCAGGGCTTCGCCGCCGCCGGCGCCTTGGAATGGCCGGACGCCACCCCCGAATTCGCCCGCCGCCGCATGCTGAAGGACGCGACGCAGATCGCCCTGCACCGCGAGGCCGCGGGCATCTGCGACGCCATGTTCGCGGCCCTGCCGGGCCTGTGCCTGTCGGGCCGCAGCACTTGGCAAATCCAGGTGGCGCTGGAGGCCCTGGCCAAGAATGCCGGCGCCGAGCTGTGCAAAACCTGGCTGACCATCGCCCCCGCCGCCGACCGCTGCCGCTTCTGGCGCGACGAGAACGCGCGCATCCCGCAGCCGGGCGACCAGGTGGCGCTGGGCATGATGGTGCTGTTCCACGGCCATTGGGGCCATGCCATCCGCACCATGCACATGGGCGCGCCCGGTCAGGCCGCGCAGGCCATGTATGACGTGGTGCGCCGCGCCTACGACGCCATGCTGGCGCGGCTGCAACCGGGGCTGAAACTGGCAGACGCCAACGCGCCCTTCGAGGCCGAAACCGGCGCCTGCCTGGAGCGCCTGGGCCACCCGCCAGGCCCCCGTGGGGAGTTCCGCTTCCGCGCCGCCCACGCGCTGGGCCACAGCTATGAGGACCCCATCGGCACCGCCGAGTTCCCCCAGCCCTATGACGGGCCGGCGGCGGTGGCATCCGACCTGCTGGTCCAGCCCGGCATGCTGTTTGAGCTGCACCCGAACCTGTTCGTCCCCGGCGTTGCCGGCGCCTCGATCGGGGACATGGTGCTGATCACGGAAGGCGGGCCGGAAGTGCTGACGCGGTATCCGACCGGCCTGACCATCATCAGTCCATCGTGACGTTGCCGGCGCGCACCACCTCGGCCCATTTCGCCGTCTCCGCCGCCACGAAGGGCGTGAACTCGGCAGGCCCCACGGCCTCCACGATGAAGCCCTGCGACGCGAAGCTGTCCTTCACCTCCGGCAGGGTCATGATCTTCGCGATCTCCGTGTGCAGCTTCGCCACCACCGGCGCCGGCGTGCCCGCCGGCGCGAACACCCCCTGCCAGGAAGTCGCGGTGAAGCCCGCCAGCCCTGCCTCCTGCATGGTCGGCACGTCGGGCAGCATGTGGTGGCGTTCCGGCGAGGTCACGGCCAGCGCCCGCAGCTGACCGTCGCGAATCAGCGGCATCGTCACCAGCATGTCCGCGAAGGAGGACAGCAGCCGCGCCGCGATCAGGTCCGTCGTCATCTGCGCGGTGCCGCGATAGGGCACATGGGTCAGCTGCGTGCCGGTGGCGTTGGCGAACATCACGCCCGTCAGGTGCATGGAGGTACCATTGCCCGGCGTGCCGTAGGTCACGCCATTGGGCTGCGCCTTGGCGGCCGCCACATAGCCCGCGACATCCGTGACGTTCATCGAGGGATGCGCCACCAGCACCAGCGGCGCCGAGATGACGCGCGTGACCGGCGCGAAATCCCGCACCGGGTGATAGGGCAGGGCGCGGAACAGGCTGACGGCGATGGCGTTGCTGCCCGTGACCCCCATCAGCAGCGTGTAGCCGTCGGCGGGCGATTTCGCGACCATGTCGGCCCCGGTGGTGCCGCCGGCACCGGGCCGGTTCTCCACCAGCACGGTCTGGCCCAGCGCCGTGCTCAGCTTCTCGCCGATGCGGCGCGCCAGCACATCGGTGCTGCCGCCGGGCGGGAAGGGCACCACCAGCCGGATGGGCTTTTCAGGCCAGGATTGCGCCAAGGCCGGCGTGGCCAGGACAGACAGGCCCAGGGCGCGGCGCCCGAACTTCAGAGACATCATGCGAGCTACTCCTGTGTGCGTGACACCGTCATTGGCTGGCTTTTCTTGTTCATGCGGCCCGGCGGAAGCGCGTCGGGCTGAAGGGGGTGATGTCGACCTGCGGCGCGCGCCCGGCGACGAGGTTCGCGACCTCGCGCCCCGTGCTGGCGGCGCCGCACATGCCCACATGGCCGTGGCCGAAGGCGAACCACACATTCTCCGCGCGCGGCGCCCGGCCGATCACGGGCAGGCTGTCCGGCAGGCAGGGGCGGTGGCCCATCCATTGGGTGGTGCGGCTGGTGTCCAGGTGGGGGAACATCTCCTGGCCCTTCGCCAGCAGGCTGGCGGAGCGCCGCCAGTCGGGTGCCGCCTTCAGCCCCGCGAATTCCACCGTGCCCGCCAGGCGCAGCCCCATCTGCATGGGGTTCACCATCATGTTGTGCTCGACCGCCATCACCGTGTGGGTCAGGGCCAGGTTGTTGCTCTGGACCGTGACGTGATAGCCGCGCTGGGTCTCCAGCGGGATCGACGGTCCCAGCTGGTTGGCCAGCTTCGCGGACCACGCGCCGCCCGCCAGCACCACGCCGTCCGTCTCGTGCCGCGTGCCGTCATCCAGTTGCACGGCACGCACGGTGCCGGATGCCATGTCGAAGCCCGTGACGCGCCGGCGCACCACCGCCGCGCCGTCCTTCACGCATTGCGCGAAGATGGCTTTGGTGAAGGCGGCGGGGTCCAGGGTGGAGCCGTTCTCGGGCGCCAGGATGCCGAAGCGGAAGCGCCCCTTCAGGTCGGGCTCCAGGCTGACGAGTTCTTCCTCATCCACGTCGCGCATGACCACGCCCAGGTCGCGCCGCAGCTTCATTCCCCAGGCCCATTGCCGCGCGGCTTCCTGCCCGGAATAGACATAGAGGCAGCCGCTGCGCCGCATCAGCCCCATCGCACCCGCGCGTTGCAGCAGGGGCTCATAGCATTCGAAGATCGGCTCCAGCAGGCCGCGCATGGCGGTGGCGATCCGCACCACCTCCTCTCGGTCCGAGGCACGCAGGAAGCGCACCAGCCAGGGTGCGACGACCGGCGCATACCACCAGCGCACCGCCAGCGGCCCCAGCGGGTCCAGCAGCCAGGACGGCACCTTCTTCCACATGCCCGGCATGCCCACCGGCAGGCAGGCGCTGGGCGAGAGGGAACCCGCATTGCCGAAGCTGGTGGCCTCGGCCGGGCCCAGCGGGTCGATGAAGGTGACGTGGTGGCCCTCACGCTGCAGCCAGGCGGCGGCGCACGCACCCATGATGCCATTGCCGATGACGGCGATCTTCATGCCCTTACCCCTACCCGCGAGAGCGGCCACGCGCAGAAACTCAAGGTGACGCCCGCCAGCAGCAGCGGCACCGCCGACCACCCCCAGCCGAAGCCCACCGCCGCCGCGATGACGGGCGGCGTCAGCACCTGGCCCAGATTGTTGCACTGGATCACGAGGCCCATGGCGGGCCCCGTCAGCGCCGGATCGGGCACCACCAGCGGCACGGTGGCGAACAGGCAGGCCGGAACCGCGCCGCCCACCAGCGACGCCGCCATGGACAGCACCAGCGCCGGCACCAGCCCCGGCGAGGCCGCGTAGCCGGCCGCCGTCAGCACCGACATGGCCGCCCCTGTGACCAGCACCAGGCGCCCGGGGTTCAAGCCGCGCCGCAGGGCCTCGCCGGCCAGCAGGTTGCCGATGACATTGGCCACCGCCGCCACCGCGCCGATGGCGCCCGCCAAGGCGAGACTGGCGCCGAAACGCTCGATGACGAAGGCGGGCAGGAAGGCCGCGATGCCGAAATAGATGGCGACATAGCTGGCGAAGCAGCCGGCCACGAGCAGCGGCCGCCGCGCCGCCACCAGCGCGCGCAGCGCGGCCAGCGGCGAGCCCAGCCCCCGCTGCGGCCCGCCCACCAGTCGCGGCACGAACACCATGGCGACCACCGCCCAGCCCAGCGCCAGCAGGCTGGCCAGCACCCAGGCGCCGCGCCAGCCCCAGGCCTCGATCAGCGGCGCGCCCAGCATGCCCATCGCGATGCCCGCCGGCATGAAGGCCGCCCAGATGGCGAGCGCCAGCGCCCGGTCGCGCGGGGCCGCGCGCTGCGCCACCAGCGTGGGCGCGGAGACGACGACGGCGAGAAATCCCAGCCCCTCGACCAGCCGCGCGGCATAGAGCAGGGGCACCCCGGGTGCCGCGGCCAGCCCGAGGCCCGCCAGCCCTGTCAGCACCAGCCCGCCCACCAGCGCGCGGCGCGTGCCCAGCCGCGCGGCCAGGCTGCCCGCCACGCAGCCCATCAGCCCGGTCAGCAGCGCGAAGAAGGACAGCAGCATCGCCGCCCCCGGCAGGCCGAAGCCGAATTCCTGCGCCACCACCAGCAGCGCGGGCGGCACCTTGCCGGTCTGCAGCGCGCCGATCACGCCGGCACCCACCAGCGCCGTGATTTCCCGCCAGTCGGTGCGCTCAACCATCGGCCTGCCTGCCGAGCGCGAACCACCAATGGATGGCCCGGCGTTCCATCGCGACGAACCCCCGGTTGAGCGCATAGCCCAGCACCGCGAGCAGGATGATGGTGGCGTACATTTCGGGCGCCCGCCCGGCGAACTGCATCATCACGAGATAGTGGCCGATGCCGGCCTCGCCCGCGATCATCTCCGCCACCACGGCCACCACCAGGGACAGGCCGAGGGCGACGCGCACGCCGGCCAGCGCATAGGGGGCGGTGGCGGGCAGCACGATGAAGGCCGCGCGGCGCAACGGGCCCACGCCGAAGGTGCGGCCCATCTGCACCGCCTCGGCCTCCACGGCGGCCACACCCTGCATGGTGTTGGTCAGCACCGGGAAGAAGGCCGTGAGGGCCACGACCGTGATCTTCATCGGGTCGTCCAGCCCCAGGAACAGCACCAGCGGCGGGATGATGGCCGGCACCGGGATGGGCCGCAGCAGCTCCACCGCCGGGCCCAGCAGAAGCCGCGTGACGGGCGCCAGGCAAAAGGCGAGCCCCACCACCACCCCCGCGATGCTGCCCGCCGCCAGCCCCGCCCCCATGCGCCACAGCGTGCCGCCGATCAGCGGCGGCAGCTCGCCGGAGGCGATGTCGTGGAACAAGGCGACGACCACGGTGCTGAGGGGCGGCCAATTCGGGCTATCGACCCAATGCAGCCGGGCCGACACCTCCCACAGCGCCATCAGCGCGAGCACCAGCCAGAGGCCGGAGCTTGGCCTCATTGCGCCGTCTTGTGGATCAGGCTGACGCTGGCCGGGTAGCGGCCCGTCAGGCCATAGCGCTGCATGGTGCCCACCAGCTCGTCGATCTCGGCGGCCGTCACGTTCTTGGCATAGGCGGGCAGGGCCACGTTGCGCATGCGCTCCATCGGCACGCGGGAGAAGTTGGAGATGAGTTCGAGCAGCGCGGGCTGGCCCAGGCGCTCATTCACCCAGTCCACGCCCTTGTGCAGCGCGCGGGCCCAGCGGTCGAAGATCTCGCCGTTGCGGGCCAGGTCCGGGCCCATGCCCACGTAATGCGCGTTGGTGCAGCCGGGCTGAGTCTCGCTCATCGGCCAGCCGATGCGCTCGATCTGCCCGGTCTCCAGCGCCGCGGCCACGAAGGGTTCGGAGGAGATCACGGCATCCACCCGCCCGCCGATCAGCGCGTCGGCCATCTGCGGGAAGGGGATCTCGACCGTGTTCACCTTCCGCCAGTCGCCGCCGGTCTTTTCCACCCAGGCCATGCCGCGCAGCCAGACGATGTTGTTGCGTGTGTTGCTGGCGATGCGCTTGCCCTCCAGATCCTTGCCGGAACGGATGCCGCTGTCCTTGCGCACCAGCACGGCCAGGATGTCGGGCGGGCCCTGGGTCGCGCGGGAGGCACCGGAGATGAACTTGAACTCCTGCCCCTCTCGCACGCCCAGCATGGTGGACACGCCGTTGGAGAACACGGCGCGGAACTGCCCCGCGATCAGCCCCGGCAGGCCGGTGGCGCCGCCAGCGGTGGTGGAGGTGTCGATCTCGATCCCCTCCGCCGCGAAATACCCCTGCGCGATGGCCGCATGCAGCGGCGCCACATCCAGCACCGGGATGACGCTGACGCGCATTTTTGTAAGAGCCTGGGCGTTGAGCGCCGGGGTGGCCAAGGTGGAAGCGCCCAGGCCCATCAGGGCGGCGCGGCGGGTGGCTTGCGTCATCACTTGGGTCTCCGTCATGGTCAGCGGCGCTGCCAGAACAGCGCACGCCGTTCCGCCAGCAGGAAGATCGAATTCAGCAGCAGGCCCAGCACGGCCAGGATGACCAGCCAGGCGTACATCTGGCGCAGCTGGAAGCTGCGCTGCATGTCCAGGATCAGGAAGCCGAGGCCGCCCTGGCCGGCCAGCATCTCGCTCAACACCGCCAGCACCATGGCCAGGCCCAGCGACACCCGCATGCCGGCCAGGATGAAGGGCAGGGCGGCGGGCAGGATCATGTGGCGCAGCGTGTGGCCCAGGCCCCAGCCATGGGTGCGCGCCGCATCCAGCATCACGCGGTCCACGCCGCGCACGCCCTGCAGCGTGTTCAGCAGCACGGGGAAGGTGACGACCAGCGTGACGGAGGTGATCTTCATCGCGTCGTCGATGCCCAGGAACAGCATCAGCGGCGGTACCAGCGCGGATTTCGGGATGGGGCGGATCAGCTCCACCAGCGGCTCGAACAGGCGGAACATCGCGGGCGAGATGCCCATGGCGGTGCCGAGCGCGACCCCGATGGCGCTGCCCAGGAAGAACCCCGCGAAAACCAGCTTCAGCGTGGAGAGCAGCGGCGGCAGGAACTCGCCGGTGGAGAGCAACTCCCACAGCACCTCGGCGGTGGCGCTGGGCGGCGGCAGCAGGGCGCGGCGGATCATGCCGGCATCCACGGCGAATTCCAGAAAGCCGATGACCAGCACCAGCACGAGGATGCCCGGGCTATGCCGCATCGCGCGCCAGCAGCCGGTTCAGCAGATGGTGCCGCAGCTCCAGGAAGCGCGGCGCCTCCCGCGTGGCAATCGCATCGCGCGGGCGGGGCAGGCCCACCTCGATCACCTCGCCGATCGTGCTGGGGCGGGGCGTCAGCACGGCGATGCGGTCGGCTAGGAAGATCGCCTCCTCCACGTCATGCGTCACCAGCATCACGGTCAGCCTGCGGCGCGCCCAGATATCCAGGATCAGCGATTGCAGCTGGATGCGCGTCAGCGCGTCCACCGCGCTGAAGGGCTCGTCCATCAGCAGCAGGGCGGGTTCGGCCGCCAGCGCCCGGGCGATGGCCACGCGCTGCTGCATGCCGCCCGAGAGCTGCCAGGGGTAATGGTCCCCGAACCCCGCCAGCCCTACCGAGGCCAAATGTTCGTCCGCCGCCGCGCGCGCCGGTTTGCGGCCGAGGCGATGCTCGGTCGCGAAGGCCACATTGTCCCGGCAGTTCCGCCACGGCAGCAGGGAGCGGTTGTATTGCTGGAACAGATAGACCGCCTCTGGCGGCGGGCCGGCCACGGCGCGGCCGTTGATGCGGGCCTCGCCCTCGCTGGGCGTGGCAAGCCCCGCGACCATCTGCAGCAACGTGGACTTGCCGCAGCCCGAAGGGCCCAGCACGGCCAGGAACTCGCCCTCGGGCACCTCCAGCGAGATGCCCTGCATGATCCGCGCGGGCGCGGCCCCGCCCGGCTGCGGGTAGAACTTTCCGAGTGCGTCCAGCCCCAGGAAGGCCATCGTGACCTCCCTAAAACAGCTCGAAATATTCCCGGTGTTCCCATTCCGAGACCTCGGCCTCGAAACGCGCGATCTCGGCCCGCTTCAGCCGCAGGTAGTAGTCGATGAAGCCATCGCCGAAGCTGTCGCGGATCAGCCGGTCGGCATCCAGCGCGTCCAGCGCCTCGGCCAGGCTGCGCGGCAGCAGGGGGGCCTCGGCCTCATAGGGGCGGTCGGCGCTGGGCCCGGGGTCCAGCTGCTCCGCGATGCCGGCCATGCCGAAGGCGAGCTGGCTGGCGATGTACAGATACGGGTTCGCCGCCGGCTCACCCACGCGGTTCTCGATACGGGTCGCGGGGTCGCCCAGCCCGCCCAGGGCGCGCAGCATCACGCCCCGGTTGTCGATGCCCCACAGCGCGCGGTCGGGCGCCAGGGAGTTCGCGCGATAGCGGCGATAGCCGTTCAGCGTGGGCGTGGCGAAGGCCGCCGCCGCGCGCGCATGGGCCAGCAGCCCGCCCATGTAGTGGCGTGCCTCGGGCGAGAGCATCTCGCCCTCACCCATGAAGGCGTTGCGGCCGGTGGTGATGCGCTTGATGGACTGGTGCAGATGCCAGCCGCTGGACATTACCTGCGGGATGCGCGGGCGGCACATGAAGGTGGCGTGGTAGCCGTGCCGGCGCGCCACCTGCTTCACGGCGGAGCGGAACAGCACCATCAAATCGGCGGAGCCCATGCCCGGCAGGGCAGAGAAGGTGAACTCCACCTGGCTGGGGCCGAACTCCACCTCGATGGAGCGCAGCGGCAGGCCCAGCGCCTGGACCTCGCGGCGGATGATCTCCACGGCGGGGTCGAGCTGGTCGTAGCGCAGCTCGGTCAGGTAATTGTAGCCCTGGGTCAGCAGCGCGACCTCGGGCGGGGTGCCGGGCTGGCCGGCATCGGCCGGCGACAGCTTGGGGTCCAGCAGCTTGAACAGGTGGAACTCCACCTCAAGCCCGGTGATGAGCTCAAACCCGCGGGCTTCCGCGCGGGCCAGCTCCTGCTGCAACAGCGCGCGGGTGGCGAAGGGCGCCACACGCCCGTCGGGCATATAGGCATCGCACAGCATCCAGCCCGTGTGCGGCGCCCAGGGCAGCACCTTGAACGTGCCGGGATCAGGGATCAGCACCAGGTCGGCGGCACCCTGCATCGAGGTATCGCCAAGCCCGCCGCCCGGCGTCCAGACCGGAAACACCGTGCGGTGCGAGGTGTCCTTCAGCAGCAGCGTGGTGGTCATGGCCACGCCGTTTTCCATGGCGCCGCGCGCCTCTGCGGCGACCAGCGTCTTGCCGCGGAGGATGCCGTGCTGGTCCGGGAAGGCCAGGCGCAGCATCTCCACGCCGCGCGCCTCCATTTCCCGCAATACCTCCGCCCGCTGGGCGGAATCCGAGAGGGAATGCCGTGCGACGAAGCTCACGCGCCGGTCACTCCGCGGCCAGGGCGGGCGGCGCCCAGGGGGCGGCACCGCGCCGGCGGGCCACCGCCTGCTTCCAATGCGCTTCCCATGTCTCGGCCGGGGCCATGCAGTCGATGGTGGAGGGGCCGGTCAGCGCCCCGGTCGCCTCGCCCTGCATCAGCGGCGGGCGGCGGCCTTCCTCGATCGCGGCCATGGCGCGCAGCAGCAGGCGGCGGTTGGCGGCGATCGCCTTGTCGGTGCTGGCCAGGTGTTCGCGCGTGCGGTCCTGGATGCGGCCCTGGCTTTCCACCGCCCACTGGTCGTGGACGTTGATGTCCTCACCCATGCCCGTGTAGGTGCTGTGCGCCTGCTCATGCGGGTCGAAGCCGTAGTCGTTGGTGGCGTTCTTCTTCGGCAGGTAGTCAGGCAGGGAGTAGCTGTCGAGGCGCTGCGCCCGCATCTGGGCGCGGTCCACGGGGCCCGCGAAGCTGGTGAAGATCGCGACCCAATAGCAGTTCTCGTCATCCACCGGCATGTGCCACTGGGTGATGGTCATTTCCGCGCTCATCGGGATGACGAAGGCGGTGGGGAAGAAGCTGTTGGTTACCCGCACATGGGTGGTCTTCTCGTTGATCTCGCGCAGGGCATAGACGCGCAGGCCGTGGTCGGTGTTCTCCACCTCGATGCGCGGGCGCGGGAACTCCCGCAGCACATAGGTCATCGGCAGGTCGGACCCGTCGGAGGTCGCGCGGAACTGCTTGCCATAGGCCTCGGCCTCGTCGCCATCCTCGAAGAAGCGGTGCAGGAAGCTGGCATGGGCGGGGTCGATGCCGACCTCCAGCGCCTGCAGCCAGTTGCACTCGATCAGCCCCTTGAAGGCGAAGGTGTGGGTGTCGGGCGCGGCGAAGCAGTCGAAGGCGGGGAAGGGCGCGGGCTCCATGTCACCCAGCCAGGCGAAGATGACGCCGGAACGCTCCACCACCGGATAGCTCTTCTGGCGGATGCGCTGGCACAGGGTGCTGCCCTCGGGCTCGGCCGGGGTGTCCAGGCAGGTGCCCTTGGTGTCGAACAGCCAGCCATGGAAGGGGCAGCGCAGCCCGCCATCCTCCAGCCGGCCGAAGGCGAGGTCCGCATTGCGGTGCGGGCAGTCCCGGTCCAGCAGGCCGAGGTTGCCGGCCTCATCGCGGAACAGCACGAAGTTCTGGCCCAGGGCGCGCACGGGGCGGATGGGGCGCTCGCCCGCCACCTCATCGGCCAGGGCGATGGGCTGCCAATAGTGGCGCAGCACGGCGCCCCCCGGCGTGCCGGGGCCCACCCGCGTCAGGCGGTCATTCTGTTCGGCGGTGATCATTCGCGTCTTCTCCCGCTGGCGGCGGCGAAAGGGAGTGTTCGCAGAGCGAACATATGTGCGATGATAGCGAGACGGTTTGACGCGCATCAACGGTGAAGCCGTGCACCGCAACAGAAGAAGGATGCTGGCCCTGCCCCGATTGCGCGAAGCTGATGCGCAGCTGCGCAAAGCAGCGGCAAATGGCCCGGATTTCCTGGAGGCATTGGCCCGCGGCCTGGCCGTCATCCAGGCCTTCGGCGTGGAGCGCCGGCCGATGACGCTGGCCGAGATCGCCCGCGCGGTGGACCTGCCCCGTGCCACGGCCCGCCGCGCGCTGATCACGCTCGAAGCACTCGGCCATGTCGAGAGCGACGGCAGGCTGTTCCGCCTGACGCCGCGCGTGCTGACGCTGGCGGCGGCCTATCTGGGTTCCAACGGCGTCACCACCGTGCTGCAGCCGGCGCTGGAGGCCCTGGCCCTGGAGCTGGGTGTGGCCTGCAGCGCCGCCGTGCTGGACGGGCCGGATGTGGTGTTCGTCGCCTATGCGCGGGCCACCCGCATGCCCAGCCTGTCCTCCATGATCGGGGAACGCCTGCCGGGCTTCTGTTCCGCCCTGGGCCGCGTGCTGCTGGGCGCGATGGAGGATGCGGCGCTGGACGCCTTCCTGGCCGGGCTGTCGCCCCAGCCCGTGACGCCCCACACCGTGCTGGACCCTGCGGCCATCCGCGCCGCCATCCTGGCCGCGCGCGCCGACGGCCACGCGCTGGTGGAACAGGAGGCCGAGCAGGGGTTTCTGTCGCTAGCCATCCCGCTCAGGCGCTTCGACGGGCGGGTGGTGGCGGCGGTGAATATCGGCTGCCCGGCAGGGGGCGGCGGCGCCAAGGCCAGACTGCTGGCCATGCTGCCACGGCTGCATGAGGCGGTGGCGGATGTGTCGGGGCAGATGGTGTAGTATTCTTCTTTTTCTGTAGAAAAAGAAGCAAAAAGACTTTTGTGAGTTTAGTGGTGGGGCGCCGTGCCCCACCACTAATTATACATCAAGCTGACAGAAGTTTTTTGGTTCTTTTTTCAAAAAAGAACAATCAACTACCCATTCAGATGGCACGCACTCATATGCCCCGGCGCGATTTCCTTCAGCGCCGGCCGTTCCAGCTTGCACCGGTCCATCGCATGCGGGCAGCGCGGGTGGAAATGGCAGCCCGAGGGCGGGTTCAGCGGTGAGGGGATTTCGCCCTTCACGCTCGTGAACTCCCGCTTGCGGCTTTCGATGCGCGGCACGGCGGCCAGCAGCGACTGGGTGTAGGGGTGGTTGGCGCGGGCGAAGATTTCCTCCGTCGGCGCCTGCTCCACCACCCGGCCCAGATACATGATCACCACCCGGTCGCTCAGATGCTCGACCACGCCCAGATCGTGCGAAATGAACAGGTAGGTCAGGTCCAGCTCACGCCGCAGATCCATGAACAGGTTCAGCACCTGCGCCTGGATCGACACGTCGAGGGCGGCCACCGCCTCATCGCAGACGATGAATTCGGGCTGCACGGCCAGGGCGCGGGCAATGCCGATGCGCTGGCGCTGCCCGCCCGAGAACTGGTGCGGGTAGCGCGTCTTGAAGGCCGGATCGAGACCCGCGCGGCGCATCTGCTCATCCACATAGGCCGGCCAGTTGGCGCGGTTCACCAGCCCATGCACCAGCGGCGCCTCACCCACGATCTTGTCGACCTTCATGCGCGGGTTCAGCGACGCATAGGGGTCCTGGAAGATCATCTGGGTGGCGAGCTTGGCCTTCTTCGCCTCATCCGGGCTCATGTGCCGGATGTTCTTGCCGCGCCAGTACACCTCGCCATCGCTGGTGGGCATGATGCCGGCGGCCATGCGGCCCAGGGTGGACTTGCCGCAGCCGGATTCACCAACGAGGCCCACGACCTCGCCCTTCTTCACGGCCAGATCCACGCCGTCCACGGCGTGCACCACTTCCTCGCGCATCGGGAAGCCGGCCTTCTTGAGCATGCGCCCCGCGAGGTCGAGCTTCTTCTCGAAGCGGCGGGAAATGCCCTTCAGCTCAAGGATGTTCTCGCTCATGCCTCGGCTCCCACATGGGGGTGGACGCAGCGGGCGAAGCGCCCGGGCGAGAGTTCGTCGAGGTTCGGCATCACGTCGCAGGCGGCATCGGCGCGGTTGCAGCGCGTCTTGAACGCGCAGCCCGGGGCCAGGGAAAGCAGGGAAGGCGTCATGCCCGGGATCTGGCGCAGCGGCTCGCCACGCTTGTTCCGGCTGGGCACGGACCCGATCAGGCCATGGGTATAGGGATGATAGGGTGCATCGAGCACCGCGTTCACCTCACCCTGCTCGACCACGCGGCCGGCGTACATGACCGCGATCTCGTCGGCGAGGCCGGCGACGACCGACAGGTCATGGGTGATCCAGACCAGCGAGGTACCGAGATTCTGCGCCAGCTTCTGCACCTCGGCCAGGATCTGGCCCTGGATGGTGACGTCGAGCGCGGTGGTGGGCTCATCCGCCACGATCAGGTCGGGGCGGTGCAGCAGCGCGATGGCGATCGCCACGCGCTGGCGCATGCCGCCCGAGAACTGGTGCGGATAGGACTTCAGGCGCTCATCCGGAGAGGGGATGCCGACCATGCCCAGCGCATCGCGCGACCGCTGGCGGGCTTCCTCGCGGCTTACCTTCTCATGCGCCAGAACCGTCTCGATCATCTGCGTGTCCACACGCAGGACCGGGTTCAGCGTCATCATCGGGTCCTGGAAGATCATCGCGATGCGATTGCCGCGCAGCCGGCGCAGCTCTTCCTCGGGCAGGCCGACCAGGTTCTTGCCCTTGTACAGGATCTCACCCGAGACGACGCGGCCCGGCGGGTCCACGAGGCCGAGGATGGAGAAGCCGGTGACGGATTTGCCCGAACCGGATTCACCCACCAGCCCCAGCACCTTGCCGCGGCCGATGGAGAAGGACACGCCGTCCACCGCCTTCACCACGCCGGCGCGGGTGAAGAAGTGGGTGCAGAGATTCTTGACTTCGAGGGTGTTCATTACTTCTTCAGCCTCGGGTTCAGGACGTCGCGCAGCTGGTCGCCGACCAGGTTGATCGCGACGATGGTCACCAGCAGGGCGATGCCCGGGTAGAAGCTGATCCAGTATTTGCCGGACAGCATGTATTCGTAGCCGTTGGAGATCAGCAGGCCGAGCGAGGGCTCCGTGATCGGCACGCCGAGGCCCAGGAAGGACAGCGTGGCCTCCAGCGCGATGGCGCGCGCGATCTGCATGGTCGCGACCACGATCAGCGGCGGCAGGCAGTTCGGCAGCAGGTGGCCGAACAGGATGCGGCGCGGCGGCAGGGCCAGGCAACGGGCGGCCTCGATGTATTCGCGCTGGCGTTCCACCAGCGCGTTGCCGCGCACGGTGCGGGCGTAATAGGCCCATTCGACCACCACGATGGCGAACACCACGTTCATGATGCCCTTGCCCAGGAAGGCCAGGATCATCAGCGCGGCCAGGATCGCCGGGAAGGAAAGCTGCAGGTCCACCAGGCGCATGATGACGGTGTCGGTCTTGCCGCCGACATAGGCGGCCAGCAGGCCCAGCGTCGCGCCGACGGCGGCCGCCAGCACGGCGGAGCCCACGCCCACCAGCAGCGAGATGCGCAGCCCGTACATGATGCCCGACAGCATGTCGCGGCCCTGGTCGTCGGTGCCGAGCCAATAGGTGATGCCGGAGCCACCCTGGCTGCCCGGCTCAAGCCGGCCGTCCATGATGTCCAGCACGGCCAGGTCATAGGGGTCCTGCGGGGCGATCCAGGGCGCCAGGACGGCGACCAGGATGATGGCGCTGATCACCACCAGGCCCACGACGGCCAGCTTCGAGGCGAAGAACTCCGACACGAAGCGCTGGAAGGGTGTCTCCACCCGGGGTGCGGTGGTCGCGCTCATGCCTTGCCCTCCAGGCGGACGCGGGGATCAAGCAGCGTGTAGACGAGGTCCACCAGCAGGTTGATCACGATGAACATCAGCACGATCATCATCAGGTAGGCGACGATGACGGGCCGATCCAGCACGTTGATGCTGTCGATGATGAGCTTGCCCATGCCCGGCCACGCGAACACGCTTTCCGTCACGACGGAGAACGCGATGGTGCCGCCCAGCTCAAGGCCCAGCACGGTCACGACCGGGATCATGATGTTCTTGAACACATGCACGAAGGTGACGCGGAAGGGCGTCAGGCCCTTGGCGCGCGCGAACTTCACATAGTCCATCAGCATCGTCTCACGCACGCCCGCGCGGGTCAGGCGGATCACGAGGCTGATCTTGAACAGGGACAGGTTGATGGCCGGCAGCAGGATATGCGCCAGGCCGTCGCCCGTCAGGAAGGACCAGCGGATGCCGAACAGCATCGCGGTCTCGCCACGGCCGGTGCTGGGCAGCCAGCCCAGCTGCACGGCGAACAGCATGATCAGCATCAGGCCCACCCAGAAGCTGGGCAGGGAGAAGCCGAGGATGGAGCCGGCCATGATGGTCTTGCTGAGGCGCCCGTCGGGGCGCAGGCCCGCATACAGGCCCAGCGGCAGGCCGATCAGCACCGAGATGAACATGGCGCCGAAGGCCAGCTCCAGCGTGGCCGGCATGCGCTGCAGAATCAGCTGGATGGCGGGCTCGTTGAACACGAAGCTGCGGCCGAGGTCGCCCTGCAGCGCCCGGCCCAGAAAGACCAGGTACTGGTGCCACAGCGGCAGGTCGAGGCCGAGGGCGCGCACCGCACGCTCGCGTTCCTCCTGGTCGGCATCCGGGGAGATCAGGATCTCCACGGGGTCACCCACCGCGTAGACGCCGAGGAAGACGAGGAGGCTCATGGCAATCAGCACGAAGCCGGACTGCATGAGCCTGCGGATCAGATAGAGCGCCATTGTATCCCAGACTCTTAGCGATTGGCCTGCTTATCCGCTTCCCTCGCCGGAAATCCAGCGAAGGAAGGGGCAGGGTAGAATTTTAGAGACAGCTGTTGCGCCGCTACCCAGCCGGGCCGGGTAGCGGCCGCGCCCTCAATTGGCGGGGCGGACATCCTGGGCGCGGGTCAGCTCATCCGCGCGCGGGGTGATGGCGAAGCCGCGGCGGGCGGCCCAGACATTGGTCTGGATGTGCAGCGGGATCACGGCCACATCCTCCAGCGCCATGCGCTCCAGGCCCAGCAGCTGCTGCTCGCGCGCCGCCGGGTCCAGGTTCTGGGACGAAGCGGCGAGGCCGCGGTCCAGTTCCGGGTTGCAGTAACGGCCGCGGTTGCTGGCACCCAGGCCGGTGTCGCGGTTGTAGCACGCGATCAGGTTGCGCAGCGGGTGGCTGCCGTCCGGGTTCATGCCCCAGCCCAGCAGGAAGGCCGAGAACTCCTGCCGGCCGGCGCGGCCGACGAAGGTGGACCAGGTCTGCGCCTCGACGGCCGTGCGCACGCCCGCGCGCGTCCACATCTGGCCGATGGCCTGGATGATGCGGGCATCGTTCGGATAGCGGTCGTTCGGGCCGTGCAGGGTGATGCGGAAGCCGTTGGGATAGCCGGCCTCGGCCAGCAGGCGGCGGGCGCGGTCGGCGTCGAAGGCCGGCACCGGGTAGCCGGGGATGTGGCTGTGGATGCCCTCGGCCAGGAACTGGCCGGTGGCGGTCGCGCTGCCTTCCATCACGCGGGCCACGATGGCCGGGCGGTCGATCGCGATCGACAGCGCCTGGCGCACGCGCAGGTCCTTCAGCGGGTTGCGGGGCAGGGGGCGGCCGTCATTGTCGGTGATGAAGGGGCTGCCGTCCTCGCGCATGTGGTCCAGCGAGAGGTAGATCAGCCGCAGGCCCGTGATTTCCTGGAGCGAAACGCGGTTGTCGCGGCGCAGCCGCGCGATGTCGGCCGTCGGCACCTGGTCGATCACGTCCACGTCGCCGGCCAGCAGGGCGGCGGTGCGGGCGCTGTCGTTGGTGATCATGCGGTAGGTCACGCGGGCATAGGCCGGGCGCTCACCGAAATACTGGTCGTTGCGCTCCAGCTCGATGCGGTCGCCATTGGCGTGGCGCGTCATGCGGAACGGCCCGGTGCCGATCGCCAGCTCACCGGAGTTGAAGCGTTCGGTGGTGGCACCTTCATGCGTCTCGCGGTCGAGGATGAAGATGTTGGTCAGGTCCATCGGCAGCAGCGGGTACGGCGTGGCCGTGTGCAGGCGGATGGTCAGGGGGTCCACCACCTCGACGCGCGTGATCGGGCGCACGAAAGTGGTGAAGGAGGCCGGGCTGTTCGGCACGGTGGGGATGCGGGCCAGGGTGAAGGCCACGTCATCGGCCGTGAACTCGCGCCCGTTGTGGAAGCGCACGCCGGGGCGCAGCTTGAATTCCCACACGGTGGGTTCTACGGCGGTCCAGCTCAGCGCCAGGCCCGGCTGCATGCGCGCCAGGTTGTCGGTCTCGACCAGGCGCGAGTAGATCATGCTGGCCGCCGCGTTGTTCGGCGACAGCTGGTGGTAATGCGGGTCCAGGCTCGTGACCGGGGCGCCCACGGCCATGGTGAGATTCTGCGCCTGCGCCACTCCGATAGCCGAAGCGAGCGCCAGCCCGATGGCAGCCGCTGTACGAAGCATCCCCGTCTCCCTGATGACGAATTTGTCACGCGCTCCTAGCAGCTTGTGACGTTGACGGCTAGGTAAGGCGCCATTGCATCAGGCGCCGGGGCTGCCGGGCAATGCCCAAACATGCGGCAAAGCCCGAAAGCCACCGGTTTCGACAGGGAGCCCAGCCCATGACCCTTCCGCTTTCCCGCCGCGCGCTCGCCATGGGCGCCGTGGCGGCCGCCGCACCCGCCGCCGCGCAGCAGCCCACGGCGCTGACCATCGCCACCGGCGGGTCCGTCACCAGCCTGGACCCGCATTATTTCAACGCCGCACCGAACTCGGCGCTGGCCACCCATTTCTTCGATACCTTCACCCGCCGCGACGCCACCGCGCAGATCGTGCCGAACCTGGCCGAGAGCTGGCGCGTGGTGGAGCCCACCATCTGGGAGTTCAAGCTGCGCGCGGGCGTGAAGTGGCATGACGGCCGCCCCTTCACCGCCGACGACGTGGTGGCGACGGTGGAGCGCGTGCCGAACGTGCCCAACACCCCCAGCAGCTTCGCCGGCTTCCTGCGCAGCATCGCGCGCGTGGAGGTGGTGGACCCGCTGACCATCCGTTTCCACACCCGCTACCCGAACCCGATCCTGTCCAACGACCTGGCCTCTGTCTTCATCATCAGCCGCCATGCCGGCATGACCACGACCGAGGAATACAACAGCGGCCGCGCCGTGATCGGCACCGGTCCCTACAAGTTCGTCAGCCACAGCATGGGCGACCGCACCGTCATGGAGCGCAACCCGGAATACTGGGCGGGCCCCCAGCCCTGGGAGCGCGTGACCTATCGCTTCATCGCCAACGACGCGGCGCGCACCGCCGCGCTGATCGCCGGCGACATCGACGTGATCGACCAGGTCGCGAGCAGCGACCTGGAGCGCCTGAAGCGCGACAACCGCGTGCGCGTGGCCGAGACCGAGGGGCTGCGCGTCGTCTACCTGATGCCCGACTACAGCCGCACCGGGCCCGTGCCGGGCGTGACGGACAACGCGGGCACGCCGCTGCCGCGCAACCCGTTCCATGACGTGCGCGTGCGCCAGGCGCTGAACATCGCCATCGCGCGCGACGCCATCGCCAGCCGCATCATGGAAGGCCAGGCCACCGCCACCCGCCAGTGGCTGCCGCCCGGCACCTTCGGCTATGTGAACGACCTGCGCCCGGCGGCCGCCGATGTGGATGGTGCCAAGCGCCTGCTGGCCGCCGCCGGCTTCCCGCAGGGTTTCAAGCTGGTGCTGACCACGCCGAACGACCGCTTCCCGAACGACAGCCGCATCGCCCAGGCCGTGGCCCAGGCCTGGACGCGCATCGGCGTGCAGACCACGGTCGAGGCGCTGCCCTGGTCCAGCTTCTCCACCCGCGGCAGCCGCCAGGAATTCGGCATGCGCCTGACCAGCTGGGGCAGCAGCCCGGGCGAGGCGAGCTACACCCTGGCCAACATCCTGCACACCTATGACCGTGAGCGCCGGACGGGTGCCTCCAACGCCGGGCGCTTCTCCAGCCCCGAGCTGGACGCCATGACCCAGCGCGCCCAGGCCACGATGGATGACGACGACCGCCGCCGTCAGCTGGAGGCCGCGGTGCGCTGGGTGGCCGAGAACGCGCCCATCATGCCGGTGGTGCAGCTGATGCACAGCTGGGCCAGCAAGCGGAACCTGGTGGTGACGCCGCGCATGGACGAGCGCACGACGGCGCTGGAAGTGAAGCCGGCCTGACCCGGCCCGGGGGGGGGCGCGCCCCGCCCGCCCGTTTCAGCCGGACAACGTGACCCGGTTTCGAACGCTCGGCCGCGCCTGCATGCGGC
The DNA here is from genome assembly GCF_004005855.1 of Rhodovarius crocodyli. Lineage (GTDB taxonomy): Bacteria > Pseudomonadota > Alphaproteobacteria > Acetobacterales > Acetobacteraceae > Rhodovarius > Rhodovarius crocodyli. Next base: position 815,025 of record NZ_SACL01000001.1, on the reverse strand, counting down.
CGTGCCATTCCTGCAGGGCGTCGCAGCCCTCGGGGATGGGCAGCTTCACGATCTCGGCGAAGATCATGCCGCCGATCAGCGCGATGTCGGCCATCGAGAAGGCGTCGCCCGCCACGAAGGGCCGCCCGCGCAGCACCTGATCGAAATAGCGCATGCCCCGCAGCGCCTTGTCCCGCTGGCGCAGGCCCCATTCGGGGTTCTGGTAGAGCTCCACATCAGGCCCGAGCCCCGGTGTCGCGTGGTGGAAATAGACGCTGATGGGGTCCAGCACCTCCAGCTCCGCGCGCTTGTTCATCATGTGGATCATCCCGGCCTCACGCGGGGTGGCGCCCGTCAGCGTGGGCGGGCCGGCCAGCGTGTCCAGGTACTGGGTGATGGCGGTGCATTCCGCGATGAAGGCGCCATCGGGCAGTTCCAGCACCGGCAGCGTGCCTGAGTAGTTCTTCGCCAGGAATTCCGGCCGCTTGTGCTCGCCCTTGAACAGATCGACCGAGCGGAAGCGCACCTGCCCGGCCAGCCCCTTCTCGGCCAGCGCGATGCGGACGCGCGCGGGGTAGGGGCCGGTGGCCCAGTCGTGGATGATCATCATCTCGTTGTCTACCTATCAGATGGTAGACAACCGGTAGGGCTTCCGAAGCGGCTTGTCGAGTCCTATCTATCACTTGATAGATTGGGGCGCGGCGATGAATGCGAATGCGAAGGAGGCCATCCTGGCCGCGGCGAAGCGGGCGGCGCAGGCCCGTGGCTATGGCGGCCTGAACTTCCGCGACCTGGCGGCGGAGGTCGGGATCAAATCCGCCAGCATCCACTATCACTTCCCGACCAAGGCCGATCTCGGCGCCGCGGTCGCCCGCCGGTACCGAGAGGATGCGATGGCCGCGCTGGACGCCCTGCGGGCCGAGGCACCGGACGCCCTGGCCGCGTTGCGGCGCTATCCCGAGACGTTCCGCCACGCGCTGCTGGCCGGCAACCGCATGTGCCTGGCCAGCTTCCTGGCCGCCGAGCACGACGACCTGCCGGAACCCGTTCTGCGGGAGGTGCTGGCCTTCATGGAGGCGAACGTCGCCTGGCTGGCCCGGCAGCTGGCGGAAGCGGGCATCACCGCCGAGGAGCAGGCCGAGCCGCGCGCCCGCGCGGTGATGGCGGCGATCGCCGGCGCGCAGCTGATGGCCCGCAGCCGCGCGGATGTCGGGGCCTATGACGCGCTGATCGCGGGCTATCGGCAGGCGGGAATGTTGCCGTAACGCATTAAAACTATGTGGTAACCACCGGCGTGTATTCCTGGCGCCCGATTGCCGGCCGAAGGAAGTACCTGTGTCCCAGTCCACCGTGCCCCGCCCCGCAGAAGCCGATACCGGCGTGCAGGAGGGCGCGATCTTCGTTGACCGGCGCGCGCTGGCCTTCAAGGAGCGCGGTCTGTGCGATGCGCTGAACGCCCTGTGGAAGGAAAACAGCACCGGCGTGCGGGCGGCGGCGGCCAAGTTCCTGACCGCGCAGCAGCAGGTGGTGCTGACCCTGAATGTGGGTGAACAGATCGAGCGCCGCACGCTCGGCGCGGCCGAGCTGGCGCCTCTCCTGATCGGCTATTGCATCGGCGCGCGGCTGCCGCTGCCGGCCAGCGCGGTGAAGACCGTGACGGTCAGTCCGGGCGGTGTACTGCTTGATTTCATGCTGGTTTATACAACCATGCCCCCCTATCGCGGCATGAAGACACCCAGCGCGCGTGTATTGGGTGAATGGACCCGCTGATCCCCTTCCCCTCCGGGGGTCGCTTGCCATACATCTTGTGCGTGGGGAAAAGCTGGCACCGGCCCGAAGCATCGGGAAGGAGGCCACACTGCGAGTCTTGCTGGTCGATACGGAGCCCGAGCGTGCAGCCAGGCTTCGACTGGGACTTGAGGAATCAGGATTCAGCGTGGTGGCCGTCTCCTCCGACGCCGCACGGCTGACGGAGCTCGTCCGCGCCTCCCAGGCCGACATCATCGTCTGCGACATGGATGACCCCTCGCGCGACTCCCTGGAGTCCATGCGTGCCCTGCATCGCGATGAGCCGCGCCCGGTGGTGCTGTTCGCCGGCCGCGCCGCGCCCGAGCTGATGGCCGATGCCCTGCAGGCCGGCGTCGCCGCCTATGTCACGGAGGGGCTGGACCCCGCCCGCGTGCGGCCGGTGCTGGAAATGGCCAACATGCAGTTCAAGGCCTTCCATGCCCTGCGGGAACAGCTGGCGCAGGCCCGCGCGACACTCGCGGAGCGCGAGACGGTGGACCAGGCCAAGCGCCGCATGATGCGCGAGATGCGCCTGACCGAACCCGAGGCGCACAAGCGCCTGCAGCGCATGGCGATGGAGCGCGGCGCGAAAATGGTGGATGTGGCACGGAGTGTTCTGGCTAAAATATAGCCTTTCAGCACAAAACACGATCAGTAAAACGCTACGTGCCCGCCAAATGATCGATATTGAATCATTTTCACTTGGCAATCCCCTGAGTGCCGTGCAAATAGGCAGCAAGCGGAGGCTGCAACGAAGCAGCCGGTAGCCCGCTCCTGTTCATCGCGGTCCAAGGGCGGCCCGCCAGCAGCGCTGACAGCGCGCGGTAACCGCCATGCCCGACGATTCACACCAGGAATCCCCCCGTACCGCCCGCCGTCATGCCGCGCAGGTGATCCGCCTCGGCTTCGTGCCGCTGCTGGATGCCGCGCCGCTGCTGGTGGCCGAAGCCCTGGGCCTGTTCGAGGCCGTGGGCCTCAACGTCGCCCTCTCCGCCGAGCCCAGCTGGGCCACGCTGCGCGACCGCATCGCCTTCGGTGGGCTTGAGGGCGCGCACATGCTCAGCCCCATGCCCATCGCCCTGGCGGCCGGGCTGGGCGGCGTGCAGGCCGACATCACCGTGGCCTGCGGCCTGGGCCGGCAGGGCAACGCCATCACCCTGACGCCCAAGCTCGCCAGCGCCTTCGCCCAGCAGGGCGGCAAGGCCCTGCGCGGCGCCACCCTCAGCGTCGTCTTCCCCTTCTCCTCCCATAATTACCTGCTGCGCCACTGGCTGGCCCGCCAGGGGCTGGATGCCGACCAGGACATCCGCCTGGTGGTGGTGCCCCCGCCGCAGGTCGCGGCGTTCCTGGCCTCCGGCCGGATCGACGGCTTTTGCACCGGCGCCCCCTGGGGCAGCCATTCCGTGGCCATCGGCGCGGGCCGGGTCATCATGAACACCGGCGACATCTGGCCCGGCCACCCCGAGAAGCTGCTGGGCTTCGACAGCGCCTGGGCCAAGGCGAACCGCGAGGCCGCGATCGGCATCACGGCGGCCACCATCGCCGCCGCCCGCTGGCTGGATGAGCCGGAGAACCACGACGACGCCGTGCGCATCCTGCGCAGCCGCGCCTTCGCCCATCTGGAAGCCGAGACCATCGCCAAGGGCCTGGGCTCCGTGGGCCAGCTTTCCTTCCGCGACGCCACCTTCCCCTTCCGCTCCGAAGCCGAATGGTGGCGCGGCCAGATGCGCCGCTGGGGCCACCTGCCCGCCGCCGCCGACAGCGCGGCCCTGCTCGACAGTTGGGACCCCGACCTCTGGCGCGCCGCCGCCGGCCGCATCGGTGAGCCCGAACCCCTTCACCCTCCTCAATCCACCCCGCCGCTGGAGTAGCCCCGCATGAATCGCCGCGCCGCCATACTCTCCACCACCGCATTGCTGGCCGCAGCCAGGGCAGCCGCGCCGCGCGGCGCCTTCGCGCAGGGCGCCACCACGCCTGAGGTGCGCAAGGCCACGCTGGGCTACATCGCCCTGACCGACAGCGCGCCGCTGATCATCGCCAAGGAGAAGGGCATCTTCGCCAAGTACGGCATGCCCGATGTCGAGGTGAGCAAGCAGGCGAGCTGGGGTGCGACGCGTGACAACCTGGTGCTGGGCGGCGGCGCGGGCGGCATCGACGGCGCGCATCTGCTGACGCCGATGGCCTACATGATCCACACCGGGCGCATCGTGCAGAACAACCAGCCGGTGCCGATGGCGATCCTGGCGCGGCTGAACACCAACGGCCAGGGCATTTCGGTCGCGGCCAAGCACGCCGCCCTCGGCGCCAAGCTGGATGCCTCGCCGCTGCGCCGCGCCCTGACGCCCGAGAGCAAGGTCGCGATGACCTTCCGCGGCGGCACCCACGACCTGTGGATCCGCTACTGGATGGCCGCCGCCGGCATCGACCCGGACCGCGACGTGTCCACCATCGTCGTGCCGCCGCCGCAGATGGTCGCCAACATGCGCGTCGGCACCATGGATGCCTTCTGCGTGGGTGAGCCCTGGAACGCCCAGCTCGTCGCCCAGCGCCTGGGCTACACCGCCGCCATCACCGGCGAGATCTGGAAGAACCACCCCGAGAAGGCCTTCGCCCTGCGCGCCAGCTTCGTCGAGCAGAACCCGAACGCCACCCAGGCCCTGACCGCCGCCGTGCTGGAGGCCGCGCAGTGGTGCGACGTGCCGGGCAACAAGGCCGAGATGGCGAGCATCCTCGGCCGCCGCGCCTGGTTCAACGTGCCGGCTTCGGACATCCAGCCGCGCCTGCAGGGCATCGTCGATTACGGCGACGGCCGCACCGTCACCAACCTCGACCTGACCATGAAGTTCTGGCGCGACCACGCGAGCTATCCGTTCCAGTCGCATGACCTCTGGTTCCTGACCGAGAACATCCGCTGGGGCGTCATCCCGGCCGACACCGACACCCGCGCCCTGGTCGCGCAGGTGAACAAGGAACAGCTGTGGCGCCAGGCGGCGGAACGCGCGGGCGTTGCGGCCTCCGCCACGCCGACCGGCACCAGCCGCGGCACCGAGACCTTCTTCGACGGCAAGGTATTCGACCCGGAGAATCCCTCCGCCTACCTCGCCTCCCTTTCCATCAAGCGCAGCGGCGGGGGTGCCTGAACCATGAACGTCCAGACCAAGCCCGTGGCGGCGGTTGCCGCCACGACCAGCACGGCGCCGGCCAAGCCGCGCGTCGCCCCCGTGATCCCGAGGGAAAGCCGCGCGCGCGCCATCGCCGCGCAGGTGCTGCCGCCCTTGCTGATCCTGGCCGTGCTGCTGACGATCTGGGAATTCGCGGGGCGCCAGCCCGGCGCGACCCTGCCCGCGCCCAGCCAGGTCTGGACGAACAGCTACGACCTGATCGTCAACCCGTTCTACGACAATGGCGGGCTGGACAAGGGCCTGTTCTGGCACCTGTCCGCCAGCCTGACGCGCGTGTTCATGGGCTTTGCCATCGCCACCGTGGTGGGCATCGGCACCGGCCTGCTGATCGGCACCTCCACCTTCGCGATGCGCGGCCTCGACCCCATCTTCCAGGTGCTGCGCACCATCCCGCCGCTGGCCTGGCTGCCGCTGTCTTTGGCCGCCTTCCGTGAGGCTCAGCCGAGCGCGATCTTCGTGATCTTCATCACCTCGGTCTGGCCGATCATCATCAACACCGCCGTCGGCGTGCGCAACGTCCCGCAGGACTACCGCAACGTCGCGGCCGTGATCCGCCTGCGCGGCCCGTCCTACTTCCTGAAGGTCGTGCTGCCGGCCGCCGCCCCCTACATCTTCACCGGCCTGCGCATCGGCATCGGCCTGTCCTGGCTGGCCATCATCGCGGCCGAGATGCTGATAGGCGGCGTGGGTATCGGCTTCTTCGTGTGGGATGCCTGGAACAGCTCCAACCTCACCGACATCATCGTGGCGCTGGTTTACGTGGGCCTCGTCGGCTTCGCGCTGGACCGTGCCGTGGCTCTCATCGGCCGCCTCGTCACCCGCGGCACCATGGCGAATTGAGGAGATAGAACATGCCCGCTTTCCTCGACATTTCCCGCCTGACCATCGCCTTCCCGAAAAGCCCGGTCCCCGTGCTCTCGGATGTGGAGCTGCAGATCGAGAAGGGTGAATTCGTGGCCGTGATCGGCCACTCCGGCTGCGGCAAGTCCACCATGCTGAACGTGGTGGCCGGGCTGCTGGAACCGACCCTCGGCGGCGTCGTGCTCGACGGGCGTGAGATCGCGGGCCCCGGCCCCGACCGCGCCGTGGTGTTCCAGAACCATTCCCTGCTGCCCTGGCTCACCTGCTACGAGAACATCAAGCTGGCGGTGGACCAGACGCTGAAGTCCAGCATGGGCCGCAAGGAACGCCATGAATGGATCCTGCACAACCTGGGCCTGGTGCGCATGATGCACGCCAAGGACAAGCGCCCGCATGAGATCTCGGGCGGCATGAAGCAGCGCATCGGCATTGGCCGCGCGCTGGCCATGAAGCCCAAGGTGCTGCTGATGGACGAGCCCTTCGGCGCGCTGGACGCGCTGACCCGCGCCCACCTGCAGGACCAGGTCATGCAGATCCACAACGACCTGGGCATGACCACCATGATGATCACCCACGACGTGGACGAGGCCGTGCTGCTCTCGGACCGCATCGTGATGCTGACCAACGGCCCGAACGCCCATGTGGGTGAGATCCTGCACGTGGACCTTCCCCGCCCGCGTGACCGCCTGGCGCTGGCCAACGACCCGCGCTTCGTGAACGCGCGTGCCGCCGTGCTGGAGTTCCTGCACGCGCGCCACACCAACCCGGCGCTTGAGGCGGCCTGACGCCATGCGCATCGTGGTGATCGGGGCAGGGCCTGCGGGGACACGCGCCGCGGTGCTCGCGGCCGAACGCGTGCCCGGCGCTTCCGTCACCCTGCTGGGGGCGGAACCCGCCCTGCCTTACGACCGGGTGGCGCTGTCGCGCCTGCTGGCCGGGGAAGTCGAGACCGCCGACCTGATCACCCACAGCCTGCAGGCGCTGACGGCGCGCGGCATCGCCTTCCGCCCCGGCACCCGCGTGGTGTCCATCGACCGCGCGGCCCGGCTGCTGCGCACCGCCCGCGGGGAGGTCATCGTCTATGACCGCTTGATCCTGGCGCTGGGTTCCTCGGCCGTGCGGCTGCCCGTTCCGGGCGGCAACCTGCCCGGCGTCGTGTGCTTCCGCGACATGGCCGATGTCCGGCAGATGATGCAGGCCGCGCGTGAGTTCGGCCGCGCCGTCGTCATCGGCGGCGGGCTGCTGGGCCTGGAGGCCGCGGCGGGCCTGGCGCATCGGGGCATGCGCGTCACCGTCGTGCACGGCACCGCCTGGCCGATGAACCGCCAGATCGACGCCTTTGCCGGCGGCCTGCTGGGCGGGCGCATGGAAAGGCGCGGCATCCGCTTCGTCATGCCCGCCGCCACCATGGCCATCGAGGGCACGGAACGCGCCACCGGCGTGCGCCTGGCCGATGGGCGCGTGCTGCCGGCCGAGCTGGTCGTAATGGCGGTGGGCATCCGCCCCAACACCGCGCTCGCGGCCGATTGCGGCCTTGATGTGGGGCAGGGCATCCGCACCGACGCGGCGCTGCGCAGTTCCGACCCCGCCATCCAGGCCATAGGCGAATGCGCCGAGGTGGAGGGCGTGTGCGTGGGCCTCGTCGCCCCCGCGCTGGAACAGGCCGAGGCCGCGATCCACGCCCTGGCCGGCGATCTCGCCCGCTGGGCGCCCCGCCCGGATTCCGCCGCGCTGAAGATCTCGGGCACCGCCGTGTGGTCCGCCGGCGAGATCGACGCGGCGGACACCGAGACCCTGACCCTGCTGGATGAGCAGGAGGATTGCTACCGCCGCCTGTCGCTGCGCGACGGCAGGCTGGTGGGCGCCGTGCTGTATGGCGACACCGCCGATGCGGGTTTCTACATGGACCTCATCAAGCGTCGGGCCGATGTGGGCGCGCAGCGCCAGCTCCTCGCCTTCGGCCAGGCCTATCTGAAGGATGCGGCATGACCACGCGCACCACCTGCCCCTATTGCGGCGTGGGTTGCGGGGTGCTCGCCACCCCCGGCGCCCCGGTGAAGGGCGACACCGCCCACCCGGCCAATCGCGGCCGGCTGTGCAGCAAGGGCACCGCCCTGGGTGAGACGCTGAACCACCCGAACCGCCTGCTGTTCCCTGAAGTGGACGGCAAGCGCGCCAGCTGGGATGCCGCCCTGGACGCGATGGCCGAGGGCTTCCGCACCGCGCTGAACGAGCATGGGCCGGACGGCGTGGCGCTGTACGTCTCGGGCCAGCTGCTGACCGAGGACTATTACGCGGCCAACAAGTTCGCGAAGGGCTTCCTCGGCACCGCCAACATCGACAGCAATTCCCGCCTGTGCATGGCCAGCGCCGTGGCCGGCCATCGCCGTGCCTTCGGCGAGGACCTGGTGCCCGGCATCTATGATGACCTGGAGCAGGCGGACCTGCTGGTGCTGCTGGGCAGCAACACCGCCTGGTGCCACCCCGTGCTGTTCCAGCGCATCCAGGCCGCGCGCGCGGCGGGCAAGCGCATCGTCGTCATCGACCCGCGCCGCACCGCGACCTGCGAGGGCGCGGACCTGCATCTGGCCCTGCGCCCGGGCAGCGACGTGGCGCTGTATCTGGGCCTGCTGGCGCATCTGCACAGCGCGGGCTTCCCGGTGCCTGAAGCCGCGCTGGAGCCCGCGCGCGGGTTGGATGTGCCGGCGCTGACCGGGCTTTCGGCCCAGGCGCTGGCCACCTTCTACGCCTGGTTCGCGGCCACCCCGCGCACCGTCACGCTGTTCAGCCAGGGGGCCAACCAGTCCTCGGCCGGGGCGGACAAGGCCAATGCCATCATCAACGCGCATGTGGCCCATGGCAGCCTGGGCCTGCCGGGCGGCGGCCCGTTCAGCGTGACCGGCCAGCCCAATGCCATGGGCGGGCGTGAGGTCGGCGCGCTGGCCAACATGCTGGCTGGGCATCTGGAATGGGACCGCCCGGGTGAGTTCGAGGCGCTGCGCGACTACTGGCAGGCCCCGCGCCTGGCCCCGCGCGCCGGGCTGAAGGCGGTGGACCTGTTCAACGCCGCCGCCGAAGGCCGCATCGGCGCGCTGTGGGTGATGGCGACCAACCCCGCCGTCTCCATGCCGGCCGGCGACACGGTGCGCCAGGCGCTGAAGTGCGTGCCCATGCTGGCCGTCAGCGACTGCGTGGCCGACAGTGACACGCTGGCCCTCGCGCGCATCCGCCTGCCCGCCCTGGGCTGGGGCGAGAAGGACGGCACGGTGACCAACAGCGAGCGCGTGATGAGCCGCCAGCGCCGCTTCCTGCCCGCCCCCGGCGAGGCACGCCAGGATTGGTGGATCGTCAGCCAGGTGGCCGCCCGCCTGGGCTGGGGGCGGCACTTCGCCTGGAAGAACCCGGCCGCGATCTTCCGTGAGCACGCGGCGCTGACCGGCCTCGCGCGGCCGGCGAACCGGGTGTTCGACATCTCGGGCCTCGCTGACCTGACGGACGCCGAATACGACGCGATGGAGCCCACGCGCTGGCCGGTGGCCCGGCGCGGCGAGCTGGGCGGGCGCCTCGCCCCCGCCGCGCGCTTCGTGCCGACCGCCTTCCGCGCCCCGGTGAACGCGCCGGGTGGGGATCTGCCCTTCATCCTCAACACCGGTCGCCTGCGCGACCAGTGGCACACCATGACGCGCACCGGCCAGGTGCCGCGCCTGATGGCCCATGTGCCGGAGCCCTTCCTGGCCATGCACCCGGCCGATGCGGTCGCCCCCGACGGCGCGCTGGTGCGCGTCGAGGGCAGCCACGGCCAGGCGGTGCTGCGCCTGCGCCACGATGCCGGCCAGCGCCAGGGCGAGGTGTTCGCGCCGATGCACTGGACCGAGGCCTTCGCCCAGGGTGCGCGCATCAACAGCGCCGTGAACCCGGCGGTGGACCCCGTCAGCGGCCAGCCCGAGCTGAAGCACAGCCCGGTCGCGGTGGAACCCTTCCCGATCCGCTGGCAGGGCTTCGTGCTGGCGCGCCGCCAGCTTTCGCTGCATGCCGCCTGGCAGGCGGTGGTGCCGCTGGAGGGCGGCGTGTGGCGGCATGAGCTGGCGGGCGGCGATGCCCCCGCCCAGCGCTTCGCCGCGCTGCGCGACGCCTGTGCGCTGCCGGACGCCGCCTGGGTGGTGCTGGAGGACGCGGCGGGCGGGCATTTCCGCGCCGCCGCGCTGAAGGACGGCCGTCTGCTGGCCGTGGTGTTCATCGCGCCCGACCACCTGCTGCCCCCGCGTGAGTGGCTGGCCGGTCTGTTCGCCGAGACCGCGATCGGCAGCGCCGCGCGGCGTACCATCCTGGCCGGCGCCCCCGCCTCCGGCCCCGCGCCGTCGCCCACCATCTGTGTCTGCAACGGGGTTTCCCGCGCCACCATCGAGGCGGCGATCGAGGGCGGCTGCTGCTCGGTCGCGGCCGTCGGCGAAACAACCCATGCAGGAACCGGCTGCGGCAGTTGCAGGCCGGAGATCGCTTCACTAATTGCAGTTGCCCGCCAGCCGGAGCCAGCGTGATGCGCCATTTCCCCGCCTTCCTGAAGCTCGACGGCCGCACCGTTCTGGTGCTCGGCCTGGGTGAGGTCTCGGACCGCAAGGCCGAGCCCCTGGCCGCCGCCGGCGCCGTGCTGCGCCGCGCCGCGCGGTTCACGCCCGAATTGCTGGACGGCTGCGCGCTCGCCGTCGGTGCCGATGCGCCGGAGGCGGAGCTGTTCGCGCTTTCCGAGGCCGCGCAGGCGCGCGGCATCCCGGTGAATATCGTGGACCGGCCGGAGCTGTGCAGCTTCATCATGCCCGCGATCATCGAGCGCGACGACGTGACGGTGGCGGTGTCCACCGGCGGCGCGGCGCCCGTGCTGGCCCGCATGATCCGCAGCCGCATCGAGGCCGCGCTGCCGCCCATGATCGGCCGCGTGGCAGCGCTGGGCGAGAAGTTCCAGGCCGCCGTGCGCGCCAGGCTGCCGAACCTGCCGGCGCGCCGCGCCTTCCTGGAGCGCGCCTTCTCCGGCCGCCCGGCAGAGCTGGCCCAGGCCGGCCGCCAGGCCGAGGCCGAGGCCGCCTTCGCCGAGCAGCTGGAAAGCGCGGACGTGACGCCGCCCGGCATGGTCTATCTGGTCGGCGGCGGCCCGGGTGCGGCGGACCTGCTGACCCTGCGCGCCCAGCGTCTGCTGGGCGAGGCCGATGTGATCGTGCACGACAAGCTGGTGGGCGAGGCCGTGATGGCCATGGCCCGCCGCGATGCGGAGCGCATCTTCGTCGGCAAGTCCCGCGCGAACCACTGCCTGCCGCAGGAGGAGATCAACCGCCTGCTGGTGCGCCTGGCCCGCCAGGGCAAGCGCGTGGTGCGGCTGAAGGGCGGCGACCCCTTCGTGTTCGGCCGCGGCGGCGAGGAAGCGCAGGAACTGGCGCGCGAGGGCGTGGCCTTCGAGGTGGTGCCCGGCGTGACCGCCGCCCTGGCCTGCGCCGCCCAGGCCGGCATTCCGCTGACCCATCGCGGCGTGGCGCGCGTGCTGACCTTCGTGACCGGCCACACCAAGGAAGGCCGGCTGGACCTGGACTTCGCCGCCCTGGCGCGGCCGGGCCAGACCCTGGCGATCTACATGGGCATCACCACCATGCCGCAGCTGCTGGAAGGGCTGACCAGCCACGGCTTGCCCGCCGCAACGCCCGCCGCGCTGATCGAACGCGGCGGCACGCCAGACCAGCGCGAGCTGCGCGGCCCGCTGGCGCAGCTGGTGGCCCAGGCCCCCGGCTGGGTGGCGGGCGGCCCGGCCCTGCTGGTGATCGGCGAGGCGGTGGCCGAGGCGGCACTCGTCTCCGCCGCGCGCGACGTGGCGATGTGCTGAGCCAGCCCAGGCGGGGGCATGGAAATCACGAATTGCTGAACTGGGTGGCGGTGTTTATCACGTAATTGTGACGATCGCCGCCGACATCATCCCCCGGGACCTGCGCTTCGGCATCGACCAGCATGCCGATCGTGCCTGGTTCGGCGATGACATGATGCTTTCAGCGCTGCTTGATTCCTTCGCCGTGCTGCTGCCCGAGGGCGAGCGCTATTTCATCAAGGCCCTCCGCTCTGCCCTGCCCGCCGTGACGGATCCGGAAGTGCGCGCGGGCATCCAGGGCTATGCCGTCCAGGAGGCCTTCCACACCCGCGAGCACGAAAGCTACAACGACGCGATGCGGGCGCTCGGTCACAACGTGGATGAAATGGAGGCCCGCGTGGCGGCGGCGCTGGCCGCGACGAAGGGCCTGCCGTCCCGTGTCGTGGTCACCTGCGCGATCGAGCATCTGACCTACACCTTCTCGCACTTCTTCCTGTCGCGGCCGGAACAGCTGGCGCGCATGAAGCCCGCCTATCGTCGTCTGTGGGCCTGGCATGCCCTGGAGGAGCTGGAGCATTCCGGCGTCGCGCTGCAGGTGGTGCGGGACGTGACGGGGCACTATTCCCCGGTGAAGCGCTATCTGTTCAGGGTGATGGCCCTGAACATCGTCATCGTCAGACTGGGACGGCTGGTGCTGACCAACCTGATCGCCATCATGGCGCGCAACGGCAGGCCCATGCGCATGCGTGACTGGCTGCGGCTGCTCTGGCTGGAAATCGGCCCCTTCGGTATCGGCCGGGTAGGGCTGTTGTACTACGCTGCCTATATGATTCCCGGCTTCCGCGGCCTGCCCGCACGGGATGCGCGGATGATCGAGGCAGGGCGTCGCCTGCTGGAGCAGTATACCGACGAGAGCGCGGTGCCGGCCGCGCCGCTTGCCGCCTGATGGCCGTTTCAGCCTTCCATCGCCTTCTGCGCGCGACCGAGCGTGGTGCCGCCCCCGGCCTTCGCCGCTGGATCTGGAAGGGCGCCTATAACCTGCTGTCGCTGAACTGGGGCAAGACGCCCTGGCGCTTCATGAACTACGGCTACATCCCTCCGGGAGAGCCCTTCCCGCTTCACCCGGCCGACGAGCCTGAGCGTGCCTTCATCGGCCTTTATCACCAGGCGGTGGAGGGTCTGCCGGTCGAAGGCGCGCGGGTGCTCGAGGTCGGCTGCGGCCATGGCGGCGGTGCTTCCTATGTCGCCCGCTATTTCGCGCCGGCCGGCCTGACCGGGGTGGATCTGTCGCGGGCCACCGTCGCGCGCGCGCGCCGCATGAATGCGGGCGTGCCGGGCCTGGCCTTCCAGCTGGGCGATGCCGAGGCATTGCCCTTCCCGGACGGCAGCTTCGACGTGGTGGTGAATATCGAAAGCTCCCATTGCTACGGCCGGATGGACCGTTTCGTGGCGGAGGCCGCGCGCGTGCTGCGGCCGGGCGGCTGGTTCACCTGGGCCGACATGCGCGCGCCCACCATGATGGACGGCACGGAGGCCGCCTTCGCCAATCCCGCCCTGCGGCTGGCGGAGGAGCGCGACCTGACCCAGGGCGTGCTGGCCGCGCTGGACCGGATGGACGCCGAGAAAGAGCAGGCCCTGGCGCGCCACCGGTTGCTGCGGCCGGTGATGCGCGAATTCGCCGGCATGCGGGGCACGGCGCTGCATGGGGCGCTGTCTCGCGGGATGGTCCGATACCTGGCCCGGCGCTACCAGCGCGTCTGACCCGCTTGGCGGCAACCCGCCATTCACCCATTTATGGTCATGCTGCTTCTCCAGGGGCGGTATTTGCAAATTGCGACGACAAATTGCGTTGCATTTTGCGAATACCGCTGGCCCGCGCCTTGCCATGCCAATGGCGAGTTGAGGAGTTTCATCATGCGGCACATGGCCCCCGCGGCGCCCGACGTCAGCATCATCATCCCCGCCAGCGGCACCGCCGTGGCGTTGCGCCAGGCCGTGCAGAGCATCGGCCCCGCCGACAATGTGGAAATCCTGCTGGTGACGGAGCGTGAGCCGATGACGGTGCCGGATGATCCGCGCATCATCGTGCTGAAGGCGGCGCACCAGGGCCCCAACGCGGCCCGCAACTTGGCCCTGCAGGTGGCGCGCGCGCCGCTGGTCGCCTTCCTGAACCCCGCGGACCGCTGGATGCCCGGCAAGCTGGCGGCCCAGATGGCCCTGCACAGCGCCCGGACCGAACTCGGCCTCTCCTTCACCGATTACCGCATGTTCGGCGCCGGCGGGCGTGAGAGCATGGGCATGCTGGCCATGGCGAGCGGCTTTGCCCAGCGCCACGGCTTCCGCAGCCTGGCCTTCGCGCTGGGCGACGACGCGATGGCGCAGATCTTCTCCGAGGAAATCGTCGGCACCTCGACCGTGATGGCCCGCACGGACCTGCTGCGCGCCGTGGGCGGCTTCGACGAAGGCCTGGGCGGCGCCGCCCCCTGGGACCTGTGGTTGCGCATGGCCGCCCTGGCGCCGGTCGGCTGCGTGCCGCGCATCATGATGGAACAGCGCCTGCCCCCGGCCTGGCGCCGCCATGCCGAGGCGCCGGAACGCCTGGCCCAGTTGCGTGAGGTCGCACGGCGTCATCGCGAATCGGTTCGCTTGCAGAATGCGGGCGCGCTGAAGGATTGCGCGGCCCGGCTGCTGGTGCGGGAGGCCGAGGCGCGCGACCTGCTGGCGATGTAGCCGGGCAGATAATCATGCAAACGGAACAACCGGCGCGCGGCAGCACCTTACTGCCGAATCGCACCTTGTATTGCGGTGCAGCAAGTCGTTCCGTCTGGCTGTTCAATCGCTTGCCCTGCCATGTATGAAATGAATAAATGGTTGGGTCGTAACATCTGACTTGCGTTGCGTTGCGGCGCACAGCAGTGTGATTCCGTCCAAGAAACGCCGCTCAATCGGCGATCCAGGGGGAATTCATGTCTGCGACGTCCTATTCGGCGGCCGCCACCGCTGGCCCGCGCCCGATGACCAAGGAGGAGAAGAAGGTCATCCTGGCCTCCTCCCTCGGCACTGTCTTCGAGTGGTACGACTTCTACCTGTACGGCTCGCTGGCGGTCCTCATCGGCGCCAAGTTCTTCTCCATGTTCGACGAGACGACGCGCAACATCTTCGCGCTGCTCGCCTTCGCCGCCGGCTTCCTGGTGCGCCCCTTCGGCGCGCTCGTCTTCGGCCGGCTGGGTGACCTCGTCGGGCGCAAATACACCTTCCTCGTCACCATCCTGATCATGGGTGCCTCCACCTTCCTGGTGGGTGTGCTGCCGGGTTCCGAGAGCATCGGCATCACGGCCGCCATCATCCTGATCATCCTGCGCTGCCTTCAGGGCCTGGCGCTGGGTGGCGAGTATGGTGGTGCCGCCACCTATGTGGCCGAGCACGCCCCGCACGGACGTCGCGGCTTCTACACCAGCTTCATCCAGATCACGGCCACCGCCGGCCTGTTCCTGTCGCTGCTGGTCATCCTGGGCGTGCGCGCCATGATCGGTGAGGCCGCCTTCGCCGACTGGGGCTGGCGCATTCCGTTCCTGGTCTCGGTCGTGCTGCTCGGCATCTCGGTCTGGATCCGCATGCAGATGCAGGAAAGCCCCGCCTTCCAGAAGATGAAGGAGGAGGGCACCCACTCCAAGGCGCCGATCGGCGAGGCCTTCGGCCAGTGGAAGAATGCCAAGATCGCGCTGTTCGCCCTGCTCGGCCTCGTCATGGGCCAGGCGGTGGTCTGGTACACCGGCCAGTTCTACGCGCTGTTCTTCCTGGGCAGCGTGCTGAAGGTGGACGGCTTCACCACCAACATGCTGATCGCCTGGTCGCTGCTGCTGGGCTCGGGCGGCTTCGTGCTGTTCGGCTGGCTGTCGGACAAGATCGGGCGCAAGCCCATCATCATCGGCGGCATGGTGCTGGCGGCCATCACCTATTTCCCGATCTTCAAGATGATCAGCGCGGAGGCGAACCCCGCCCTGCACCGCGCGCATTCCGAGATCGTGGTCACGGTGAACGCCGATACCTCGCGCTGCTCCTTCCAGTTCAACCCGACGGGCACGGCGCGCTTCACCCAGCCCTGCGACATCGCCAAGGCGGCGCTGGCACGGCTGTCGGTCAACTACTCGGTGGTGAACACGCCGGGTGAGGCGGTGGTCGTGAGCATCGCGGGCCAGCAGCCGATCAGCGCGGTCGGCAACCCGCAATTCGCGGCGCAGCTGGGCACGGCCGTGACGGCCGCGGGCTATCCCAGCGCCAGCAACGACAGTGTCGTGAAGATGAGCGGGCCGTTCGACATCTTCCGCGGCCATGTGGCCGTGCTGATCCTGATGCTGACGATCCTGGTGATCTACGTGACCATGGTCTACGGCCCGATCGCCGCGGCGCTGGTGGAAATGTTCCCCACCCGCATCCGCTACACCTCGATGTCGCTGCCCTATCACATCGGCAATGGCTGGTTCGGCGGGCTGATGCCGGCCACCGCTTTCGCCATGATCGCGCAGACGGGCGACGTGTATTACGGGCTGTGGTACCCGATCGTGATTGCGCTGGTCTGCGCGGTGATCGGCATCTTCTTTGTCCCCGAAAGCAAGGACAACGATATCAACCAGGACGAAGCCCGCTGAGAGCAATAAAGTCCTGGATGACACTGGCCCCGGGGGAGAAATTCCCCGGGGTTTTTGCTGGACTGCCCGTTTTTTAGGCGTGCATGTCCCACAGCTCACGCGTCACATAGGCGCGGGCCTGTTCCGGGGCCACGCCGATGTCGCGCAGCAGGCGCGGGTCCAGTTCGGCCAGTTCCGTGGTGGTCGCGCGCTCGGCGAGCACTGCCTTCGCCTTCTCCCAGAAAGCCGCGACGCGGCCAGGGCGCGCATCGGCGGCCGGCGCGGAAGCGGGGGAGAACATGGTGGCGGACATCGGAATATTCCTTTTGCGTCGATTTTGGGCACTCTGGCCCTGGGAGAGCCTTGATATGATGCAGTGCCGCAAACAAATCCAACGACTATTCTTGACGGCGCTCATCAGCGGATTTGATAATCAACCATGCTGACCATCCCGCCCGGCCTGGATCCGGATGTGCTGCGCTCCTTCGTGATCGTCGCGGAGGGCGGTTCGGTGACGCGCGCGGCAGAGCGCGTGGGACGCACCCAATCCGCCATTTCCATGCAGATGCGCCGGCTGGAGGAAATCCTGGGAACCGAGCTGCTGCGGCGCGGCCCGCGCGGGCTGGTGCCCACCGAACGCGGGCTGTGGCTGCTGGAACGCGCGCGCAACCTGCTGGCCCTGCATGACGAGATCCATGCCAATTTCCGCCTGGCGCCGCTGATCGGCCAGGTGCGCCTCGGCAGCCCGGATGACTACGCGCTGCAATGGCTGCCCGGCATCCTGGCCCGCTTCGCGGAGGCCCAGCCGCGCATCGAGGTGGATGTGGTGTGCCTCAACTCCGAGGAACTGTCCCACAAGCTGACCACCGGCGCGCTCGACCTCGCGCTGCTGACCGAGGGCCACAAGCCCAAGGACACCGAGCATGAATTATTGTGGCGCGGCCCGCTGAACTGGGTGGGGCCCGCGCACCACGCCCTGCACAAGCGTGACCCGCTGCCGCTGGCCGTCGCCCACCCCGGCTGCACCTGGCGCCGCGCGACGCTGGAGGCGCTGGCCAAGGAAGGCCGCACGCCGCGCATCAGCTACAACAGCGCGACGCAGAGCGGCTGTTTCGCCGTGGCGCTGGCGGGGCTCGCGCTCACGGTCAGCACGCCCACGCGCCTGCCGCCCGGCCTGGTCTGGATGGGCCCGAATGAGGGGCTGCCGGTGCTGCCGGACATCAGCATCGAGCTGCACCGGCGCATGCAGGCCGATTCCCCCCGCCAGGATCAGCAGAATCAAGATCAACAGGATCGGCCGGCGAAACATCGGCAAGGGGTCCCTTTCAGTCCCGGGGGTTCGGTGTGCTAGACCGGGGTGCCGTGTCACGCAACCTGGCGCAGCAGGAAACGCCCCTGCCATCAAAAGAGGATACCGCGTCCGGGCGGAAATCCATCGTCCTCATCGGCATGCCCGGTGCGGGCAAGACCTCCATTGGCCGCCGCCTGGCGGCGAAGCTGGGTCTGCCCTTCCGTGATGCCGACCATGAGATCGAATCCGCCGCCGGCATCCCGATCACGGAGATCTTCGCCAAATACGGAGAGCCGCATTTCCGCGACGGCGAACGCCGGGTGATCACGCGCCTGCTGGCCGAGGGGCCGCTGGTGCTGGCCACCGGCGGCGGCGCCTTCGCCGATGCCGCGACCCGCGCCGCGATCAAGGAAGCCCCGGATGCGGTCTCCCTCTGGCTGCGCTGCCCGCTTCCGGTGCTGCAGCGGCGCGTGGCCGGGCGTGAGCACCGCCCCATGTTCGTCAACCAGGACCCGGCCGAGGTGCTGGCGCGCCTGGCCGCCGCCCGCCACCCCATCTTCGCCGAGGCCGACCTGATCGTGGACTGCACCGATGAGCACCCGGACGCCACCACCCGCCGGGTGGAACAGGCGCTGGCCACCCACCGCGCGCCCGCGAAGCTGCATGTCCCGCTCGGCCGGCACGGCTATGACATCCTGACCGGCCCGGGCCTGCTGGCGCGCGCCGGCGGGCTGCTGGCGGATGTGCTGCCCTCGAAGAAGGCCATCATCGTCACCGACCAGAATGTCGCGGGCGTCTGGGGCCCCAGCCTGCGCCTGGGCCTGGAGGATGCGGGCTTCTCCATCCTGACCGAATGCGTGGTCGCCCCCGGTGAGGGCGCGAAGTCCATGGCCGTCTGGCAGGGGGTGGTGGAAGCCATCCTGGCCGCCCGCCCGGACCGCCGCACGGCGGTGTTCGCGCTGGGCGGCGGCGTCGTGGGGGACCTGGCGGGCTTCGCCGCGGCCTCCGTGCTGCGCGGCCTGCCCTTCGTGCAATGCCCGACCTCGCTGCTGGCCCAGGTGGACAGCTCGGTGGGCGGCAAGACCGGCATCAACACCGCCCAGGGCAAGAACCTGCTGGGCGCCTTCCACCAGCCGCGCGCCGTGCTGGCCGATACCTCGACGCTGACGACCCTGCCGGTGCGTGAGCTGCGCGCGGGCTGGGGCGAGGTGGCCAAGCACGGGCTGCTGCAGGGCCCGTTGTGGGATTGGTGCGAGGCGCATGGCGCCGCCGCCCTGGCCGGCGACCCCGCCGCGCTGACCCACGCCGTGCTGGAAAGCTGCAAGCTGAAATCCGCCGTCGTCACGGCCGACGAGTTCGAGGAAGCCCCCGAAGGCGGCCGCGCGCTGCTGAACCTGGGCCATACCTTCGCCCATGCCCTTGAGGCCGAGTGCGGCTATGACGGCAGCCTGCTGCATGGCGAGGCGGTGGGCGTGGGCCTCGGCCTGGCCGCGATGCTGTCGGCGCGCCTGGGCCACGGGGCGCAGGAATGGCCCGGCCGCGTGGTCGAACACATTGCCGCGATGGGCGGCCCCGCCCGCATCCGCGACCTGCCGCGCGGCTTCTCGATCGACCGGCTGATCGGGCGCATGCGGTCCGACAAGAAGGCGCGCGACGGCGCGCTGCGTTTCATCCTGATGCGCGGCGCGGGGGATGTGTTCACTGCCGACGGCGTGGCGGAGGAAACCGTCCGCCAGATCCTGGCCGAGGAGGGCTGCGCCCCGTGACAGCGACCCTCAGCCTCCATCTGCCGCCCACCACCGACAGCGTGACCGCCCTGCTGGAGGCGCTGGAAGCCTTCACCGACGAGCATGAGCTGCCCATCAAGGCGGCCTCCCGCCTCATGCTGCTGGCGGAGGAACTGGCGGCGAATGTCGTGATGCACGGCACGGGCGCCACCTTCTTCCAGGCCGATCTGGCGCTGGAGGGCGGGGTGCTGCGCTTCTCCCTCACCGACGACGGCCCGGCCTTCGACCCTCTCGCCGCCGATGAAGCGGACACCGAGGCGGCGCTGGAGGACCGCGAGGTGGGCGGGCTGGGCGTCCACTTCGTTCGCAAACTGGCAAGCAGCGCGGCCTATAGCCGGCAGGGCGATAAAAACCACCTCGCCCTGACCCTGGATGCGGCGGCGGAATAAGCTAGACTTACACACACAAGGATCGGGACCGACCATGCAGATCACGATGTCCTCCGCCGCCGGGCTGCAGGTGGCGAAGCTGGAAGGGCGGCTCGACACCGCCACCGCCCCCCAGGCCGAAACCACGCTGCTGCCCGCCATCGCGGCGCCCGGCCTGGTGCTGGACCTGACGGCGGTGCGCTATGTTTCCTCCGCCGGGCTGCGCCTGCTGCTGAAGCTGGCCAAGGAAGCCAAGGGCAAGGGCGCGAAGTTCGCGCTGGCCGGGCTGCAGCCGGCCGTGCGTGAGGTGTTCGAGATCTCGGGCTTCGACAAGATCATCCCGGCTTTCGCCACGCTCGACGAAGCGACCGCGGGCTGAGTTCGCGCGGCCGCGCCCTGGCCGGGCTTTCCGCCCTGGCCGGGCTGGCCCCCAGCCCGGTGCTGGAGGCGCGGCTGGACCGCGCCGCCCCGTTGCTGCGGCAACTCGCGCCGGACCCCAGCCTGGATGATGCCGGCTGGGCGGCGCTGCTCGATGCCACCACGGTGCAGGAAACCAGCCTGTTCCGCTCACCGGGGCAGCTGGCGGCGCTGGAGGCCGCCCTGCCGCCCCTGCTGCTGGCCGCGCGCGCGGCCGGCCGCCCCTTTGCCCTGCTTTCCGCCGGCTGCGCGACGGGTGAGGAAGCCTATACCCTGGCTGCCATCGCCCAGCATGCGGCCATGCTGCACGCCCCCGGCACCGCCATCCGGGTTCTGGGCCTGGACATCAGCCGCATCGCCCTGAACGACGCCGAGACCGGCGAGATCGGGCTGCGCATGGGCCAGCCCCTGGCCCAGGTGCCCGACGCCTATCGCCCCTGGTTCCGCGGCGCCGGAGAGGTGCCGCGCCTGCACCCGGCCCTGCGGGATTGCCTGGCCTTCCGCCGCGCCAGCCTGACGGACCTGCCGGATGATCTGGGTTGTTTCGACGTGGCGCTTTGCCGCAATGTCCTGATCTACATGACCGAGGCAGCGAAGCGGACGGTGCTGGAGGGCCTCGCGCGGCATGTTCTGCCCGGCGGGTTGCTGGCGCTCGGCCCCACGGACCGCGCGGGGGCGCCGTTCGTGCCGCTGGCCCATGGGCTGTACCGCCATGGCTGAATCGACCTGCCTGCTGCGCCCGCCGCTGCTGCGCCGCCTGCCGGGCGGGGGGCTGATGGGCTTTCACGCCAGCCAGGCCTGGCCCGTGATCGACCCTGAGGGCGTGGCCGAACGCCCCGGCACCCGCTGGCATTTCGACGGCGAGACCCTGCTGGCCGAACCCGGCCCCGAGCGCCCGCAGCATGAGCGCGCGCGCCGGGACCTGCTGCCCAGCCTGCCCCTCGCCCCCGCCCGCCGGGTGCGGGAAGGCACCACCCCCGGCATGCGCCTGCTGCGGCAGGGGGCGTCCGCGCTGGTCATCCCGCGTGCGCGCCTGCGCCGCATCGTTCCGATGCCGGAGCTGCGCCCGCTGCCCTTCGCGCCGGCCGGGGTGGCGGGGCTGGCCGCCGTGCCCGGCGGCGCCGCGCTGGTGCTGACCGCGCCGGCGGAACAGCCCCTGCTGGCGCTGGTCGAACTGGATGGCGGTCTGTTCGGCCTGCCCGTCACGGATGCGGCGCCCGATGCCGATGAGGGCTCGCTGGACAGCATTCCGGAGGAAGCGCGCCCCCTGGCGCCCCGCGCCCGCCAGCCCGCGCTGACCCCGCCCCAGCCCAGCCAGCCGCTGCTGCTGTGGCGCGTCGGCGCCGAACGCTTCGCCCTGCCGGCGCTGGAGGTGGAGGCCGTGCTGCCCCCGCAGCCGCTGGCCCGCACCCCGGGCGGTGAGACCGTGCACGCAGCCGTCGCCCATCGCGGCCAGGTGCTGCCGGTGCTGGACGCGGGTGAGGCGCTGTCCCTGCCGCCTGTGCTCGGCCAGGCCGAATTGCCCCTGCTGCGGCTGATGGGGCCCGTCGCCGTCGCGGTGTCGGCCATCGAGGGGCTGCGCCAAGTGCGCGAAGCCGACATCACCCCCGGCACCGGCGCGCCGATCCTGGCCAGCGCCTTCGTGGACGGCGCGCCGGTGCCCGTGCTCTCTCCCGCCTGGCTGGCGCGCGGCGCATGAGCACCGCGCCCATCAGGGTCATGGTGGTGGACGACAGCGCCTTCATGCGCCTGGCCCTGCGCCGCATCATCGAGGCCGACGGCGACCTGCGCGTGGTGGGTGAGGCCCCGGATGGCGCGGCCGCGCTGGAACAGATGACGCGGTTGCAGCCCGACGTGATCGCCATGGACATCGAGATGCCGGGCCTGGACGGGCTGGAGGCCACGCGCCGCATCATGGCCGCGCCCAGCCCGCCGGCGGTGGTGATGGTCAGCCACCATACCTCCGAGGGCTCCGCCATGGCGCTGGCCGCCATGCGCGCCGGCGCGACGGATTGGGTCAGCAAGGAAACCGGGCTGGGCGGGCTGGACCTGGGCCATCTGGACCGCGAGCTGCGCGGGCGCCTGCGCCATTGGGGTGCCGCGCATCAGGCACGCCGCGCGGCCGCCCCGCCGGTGCCGGGCGCGGAGCCGCCGCCGCGCGGTGCCGCGGAAATCGTGGTGGTCGGTGCCTCCACCGGCGGGCCCGATGCGCTGGGGGAATTGCTGTCCGCCATGGGCCGGCCGCCGCTGCCGGTGGTGGTGGCCCAGCACATGCCCGCCGGCATGGCGCCCGACCTGGCCCGTGCCCTGTCGCGGCAGAGCGGCATCGCGGTCTCCGTCGCGGCCGATGGGCTGCGCCTGGCGGAAGGCCAGGTGGTGCTGATCCCGGGCGGCGAGGACGGCGCCCTGGTCCGCCGCAGCGACGGCTTCTGGCTGCGGCTTTCCGCGCGATCCAGCGCGGCGCATCCCTCGGTGGATGTGCTGTTCGCCTCGGCCGCCATCGCCGCGCGCGGGGGCATCGCCGTGGTGCTGACCGGCATGGGCCAGGACGGTGCCCAGGGCGCGGCCGGCCTGGCGCGGCGCGGCTTCGCCCTGCTGGCGCAGAGCGCGGCCAGCTGCGTGGTGCCCGGCATGCCCGGCGCCCTGCTGGCCGTGGCCCCGGATGCCGAGACCGGCACCCCCACCGAGCTCGGCCGGCGGATCAACACCCTGGCGGCCGTGCCCGCCCCCGGTCCATGATGCCCGGCATGGACGAGGAACTGCTCGCCGCGCTGATGGAGGAATGGGGCACCGCCTGCGCCCGGCTCGCCGCCGGGGACGAAGGCGCGCGCGTGACGTTGCGCGGCCTCGCGGAGGCAGCGGGGCTTGCCTATGACGACGCGCTCTCGGCCGAGGAACTGGCCGCCCTGCCGCAGTCGCTGAACGGCCCGGCCTCCGGCGGCGGTCCCATGGGCGTGCTGATCGTGGATGACAGCCCCACTATGCGCCGCCTGATGCGGGAGATCATCGCCGCCGAACCCGCCCTGCGCCTGCTGGGCGAGGCCGAGGACGGCGAGGCCGCCCTGACCGCCATGGCCGGGCTGAAGCCCGACCTGACCTTCCTGGACATCGAGATGCCGCGGCTGGATGGCTTGGGCGTGCTGCGCCGCTGGGCGCTGACCGGCCCCGGAGAGGTCCTGGTCGTGTCATCCGCCGCGCAGCCGGGCAGCGAGGTGGCGTTGCAGGCGCTGCGGCTGGGTGCCGCCGGCGTGGTGGCCAAGCCGTCGGGCGCCATCAGCCTGGACATGGCCGAGCGGCGCGGCCACGCCGTGCTGGACGCCGCACGGCGCGTGCTGGGGTTGCCCGATGCCGCTTGATCCCGGCCTGCGCGCCGAATTCGCCGCCGAGAGCGAGGAGCATCTCGA
Organism: Rhodovarius crocodyli; assembly: GCF_004005855.1. GTDB lineage: Bacteria > Pseudomonadota > Alphaproteobacteria > Acetobacterales > Acetobacteraceae > Rhodovarius > Rhodovarius crocodyli. The sequence goes on along the minus strand of NZ_SACL01000001.1, from coordinate 791,475 downwards.
CACCATCGAGGCCACGCTGTCGCGCGGCGGCACCGACCGGCCGACGGTGGACGCGCTGTTCCGCGCCTTCCATTCGCTGAAGGGCATGAGCGACGCGGTGGGCGCCGGCGGCATGAAGGCGTTGGCGCACCGGGCCGAGGATGCGCTGGGTGCCGCCCGCAAGGGGGAGCTGGCGCTGGATGCCGCCGCCCTGCCGCTGCTGGCCGCCGCCGATGCGCTGCGCGCCGCCCGCGCCGCCCTGCTGAACCGCGATGAGGACCTGCCCGCGCCGCAGCCGGTGCTGGATGCGCTGGCCGCCCTGCTGGGCGCGCCCGCCCCCCTCGCCGCGAAACCTGCCGCGCCGGCTCCGGCCGCCCCGCGGGGCGATCCGCTGAAGGCCAGCCTGCTGGGCCTGCTACTGGAATCGGCGCCCCGCCTGGCGGCGGGCGAGGCGGACCCCGACCTGGCCTTCGCCGCGCGTGAGGTCGGGCTGCCCCGCCTGGCCCGTGCCCTGGAAGGGCCCATGGACCTGCCGGCCATCGGCCGGCTGTGGGCGATGCTGGCCCTGCTGGCCGAACAGGCGGGCGAGCCGCTGCCCGCACTGCCCCAGCCCGCCTTGCCGCCCGCGCCGGTGCTGCAATGGCTGGCCGCCGCGCCGGATGACATGGCCCGCGCGCGCGACGCGGCCGACGCCGCCCATGCGCTGGGCGACGCGGCCGCCGAGACCGCCCTGCGCCGCGTGCAGGACCTCGCCTTCCGCGCCGCCGATGCCGATGCGCGCGCCATGCTGGATGCCGGGCGCCCCGCCCTGGCGGCCGCGCTGGCGACCGGCACGCTCGGCGCGCTGGACGCGCTGGCCACGCCTGGCCTGGCGGTGGATACGCGGCTGCCGCCGGATTTCGCGGCCAGCCTGTCGGCCGATGCCGCGCGGCGCACCTTGCTGGCGCTCGATTCCGGCCAGCGCCTGTGGCGCGTGCGCGCCGTGACGGGCGGCGCGGCCGAGGACGAGGCCGCGCTGGAGTTCTGGCTGCGCGGCGCCGGTGAGGTGCTGGGCAGCATGGCCGTGCCCGGTGCCGCCACGCCGCAGCTGGACCTTCTGCTGGCGTCGGCCGCCGAGGAGGAGGCGCTGCGTGCCGCCCTGACCCTGGCGGACCCTGAGGCGCGGCATGTGCTGTCCCTGCAGCCGGCGGCCCTGCCGCCGCCCGAGCCCGCGACCCCCGCCAGCCTGCACCCCACCCTGCGCGTGCGGCAGGAGGTGGTGGACAACATCATCACCCTGGCCGCCGAGGTGCGCGCGGCCGCCGCCGCGCTGTCGGAAGTGCTGAAGGACCCCTCCGGCCCCGCCGCGCATGCCACGCTGGCCGCGCTGGAATACCGGCTCGAGGGCGAACCCGCCCGGCAGATCGCCAATGCCTCCGCGCAGCTGAGGCGGCTGCGCAACCGCGTCAGCTCCACCGAATCGCGCATGACGCTGTCCATGCGGCAGCTGGATGAGGCGGTGCTGGAACTGCGCGTGGTGCCGCTCGGCACCCTGTTCCAGCGCCTGCCGCGCGCGGTGCGCGCCGTGGCCGAGGGCGCGGGCAAGCCCGTGCGGCTGGAAATGTCGGGTGAGGATGTGCGCATCGACCGCAGCCTGATCGAGATGCTGGCCGACCCGCTGCTGCACCTGGTGCGCAATGCGGTGGACCATGGCGTGGAGCCCCCCGGCCAGCGCGGCACCAAGCCCGAGGAAGCGGTGCTGAGCGTCTCTGCCCAGCGCCTGCCGGGCCAGGTGCGCATCGTGATCGCCGATGACGGGCGCGGCATCGACGCCGCCGCCGTGCGCCGCACCGCCGAGGCGCGCGGCCTGATCCCGCCCGGCACCGCCCTGTCCGAGGCCGCGACCCATGCGCTGCTGCTGCGCCCGGGCTTCTCCACCAAGGCGGAGGTGACGGAGGTTTCGGGCCGTGGCGTGGGGCTCGATGTGGTGCATGACGCGGTGCGCCGGGCGGGCGGGCACATGGCGATCGGCAGCCGCCCGGGTGAGGGAACCTCCTTCACCCTGACCCTGCCGGTGAGTGCCGCCATCCAGCCCGTGCTGCTGGTGGAGGCGGGCGGTCATGCCTATGGCCTGCCGGCCGGGCGCGTGGTCGAGGTGCTTCCGCCGGGCGCCGAGGCGGAAGGCCTGTCGCTGGTCACGCTGGAAGCCGCGCTGGGCCTGCCGGAGGCCCCGCCGGGCGGCACGGTGGTGCTGGACCGCCCCGCCGGGCGGCTGGGCCTGACGGTGGAGCGGGTGGCCCAGCGCACCGATCTGCTGCTGCGGCCCTTGCATCCGTCTCTGGCGGCGCTGCCGGCGCTGTCGGCCGTGGGCATGCTGGGCACCGGCGAGCCGGTGCTGGTGCTGGAGCCCGACGGGCTGGGTTAGGCGACGCGCCCCGTCTGGCGCGGGCCGTGCTGCTCGAACACCTTGTAGGTGCCCTTGAACCAGGGCTCGGCGGCCAGCTTCGCGCGCCAGGGGGTGTTGCGCGCCTTCTCCCGCGCGGGTGAGGTCATGGCATCCATGCTGCCCAGGTAATGCAGCGCCAGCCGGTTGAACGGCACCGGGTCGGCCACCGTGATGGCGAAGCGGCGCACCATCCACCAATCCGGGCTTTCCATCAGCAGGGGCACATGGTCCTGCTCATACCAGGCGTCGAACTCGGCCAGCCGGTCCTCGGGCACGTTGAAGAACACGGAATAGAGCAGGGGGGCCATCAGCGCCTTGCCGCCCAGATCGGGCTTGCGCTGCACCGACATCTCGCGGGCGAGATAGCGGGTGAAGCCCGACACATTCGCCAGCATGTCCTTCGTCAGCGCGCTCGGCTGGTTCTTCACCACATCATAGGCCGGGGTAGTCAGCGCCGAGAGGTCCGTCATCTCATACACCGCCAGGAAGCCGCCATCGACGCCATAGCGCTGCCCGCTGAGGAAGCCCGGCACGGCCATGCGCAGGGGGATGTGTTCCTCGTCATACCAGGCGTGGAACGCGTCCTCACGGCCCGGCGGGGGCGTCATTTCGGAGAACAGGATGCCGGTGCCTTGCATGCGCGCCACTCCATGGTTGCGGTGTTCTTGTATGACGATATGATAAGATCACCGAAACACGCAACGCAGCCTGCAAAGGAAATTCCATGGCCCTCGAGATCCGCCGCTGGATGACCACCGTCGAGAACCGCATCGCGCCGGGCGGTGAGGCGCCGCTGCGCAAGGTGGCGGCCATCGCGGTGGTGAAGAACCCCGCCGCGGGCCGGTATGTCGAGGACCTGTCCCAGATGACCGCCGACAGCGAGGCCGTGGGCGAGCTGCTGGCCAGGATCGCCGTGGAGGCCATGGGCGGCCTGCCGATCGAGAGCTACGGCAAGGGCGGCGTCGTCGGCATCGCCGGCGAGCAGGAACACGCCAACGCCATGCTGACCACCACCTTCGCCGAGCCGATGCGCCTGGCGGTCGGCGGTGCCATGGCCTGGATCCCGTCCTTCACCAAGCTGGCCGGCCCTGGCGTGCTGATCGACGTGCCGCTGGCGCATAAGGACGCGCTGTATGTGCGCAGCCATTATGACGGCGTCTCCGTCACCCTGCCGCCCGACACCCCCGCCCCGGATGAGGTCGCGCTGATCGTCGTGCTGGCCAATCGCGGCCGTATCGGTGCCCGCGTCGGTGGCCTGAAGGCCAGCGAGATCGGGGGCAAGGACGGCCTGCGTTGAGGACCGCCATCGTCAACCTGGGCGGCATCGTCACGGGCGACATCAACGCCCCCACCGCCCCGGGTGACGCCATCCTGCTGGAGGACGGCGTCATCACCGCGGTGGGCAGCGTCACGCCTTCGCAGATCGAGGCCGCCGATGTGGTGGTGGATGCCGCCGGCACCATCGCCATGCCGGGGCTGATCGACAGCCACGTCCACATCACCTTCGGCGACTATACCCCGCGCCAGAAGGTGGTGGGCTTCCTGGAAAGCTACCTGCATGGCGGCGTGACCAGCTCCATCACCGCCTCCGAGGTGCATGTGCCCGGCCGCCCGAAGGACCCGGCGGGGGTGAAGGCGCTGGCTTTGGCCGCGCGCGCGTGTTTCCTGAACTACCGCCCCGGCGGGATGCGGGTGCATGCCGGCTCCATCATCCTGGAGCCCGGCCTGACCGAGGCCGATATCGCGGAGCTGGCGGCGGCCGGGCTGTGGCTGGCCAAGGCCGGTTTCGGCGCCTTCGAGACGCCCTATGGCTATGCCGAACCCATGGGCTGGGCCCGCAAGCACGGCATGGTCACCACCATGCACACGGGCGGCTCCTCCATCCCAGGCTCCTCGGGCATCTGGGCCGAACACGTTCTTGCCGCCAACGCCCATGTCTCCTTCCACGTGAATGGCGGCCCCGTCGCCATGCCTGAGGAAGGCTTCGCCCGGTTGGTGAATGAGAGCGATGTCGCGATGCAGATCTGCACCGCGGGCAATCTGCGCACCGCCTTGAAGACCTGGAAGCTGCTGGACGAGGCGGGGCAGCCCGAGCGCCTCCTGATCGCCACCGACACGCCGACCGGCAGCGGCATCATGCCGCTCGGCATGCTCTACACCATCAGCCACCTGGCCAGCCTGGCCGGGATGGACCCCACCCGCGCCATTGCGGCCGCGACCGGCAACAATGCCCGCACCTACCGCCTCAACAGCGGATTCCTGCAGGTGGGCAAGGACGCGGATGTGGTGCTGATCGACGCCTGCGCCGGCGGCGCCTGCGACAACGCCCTGACGGCGCTGAGCAACGGCGACGTGCCGGCGGTGGCGGCGGTGTTCACCGATGCGGTGCCGCGCTTCGTCGGGCGCAGCCGGAACACTCCGGCGGCGATCCGCAATGTGCGGGTGGCACAGTGCAGGCTGCCGATGGACTTCTCCGGGGCGGCGCATTGAAGCAGTGATCTTCTTTTCCTGAAGAAAAAGAAGCAAAAGGACTTTTCGAGCCTGGTGTGGTGCCGTTCAGCGCGGGCGCCACACCCAGTTTCCAGAAAAGAACAGAATCACCCCAGCACCGCGGCCCGCGCCTCATCCACATGCCGCGCCGCGGCCTCGGCGGCCTTGTCCTTGTCCCCGGCCTCGATCGCCGCGCACAGCTGCTCCATCTCTCGCAGGCTGTGCGGCGCGCGGCCGGGGCGTGACATGCTGGCCCGGCGCAGCGCGCTGATGCGCGCCAGCATGCGGCCGCCCACGGCGCGGATTTCGCTGTTGCCGGCGCCCCGGAACAGGGTCTCGTAGAAGTCGGCCATGGATTCCACCATGCCGCCCAGATGGGTCGTCTCCACCGCCGTGCGGAAGGCCTCGATCGCGGCGCGCAGCTGCTTCAGCTCGGTCTTGCCGGCGCGCTCCATGAACAGCCGGACGGCCGCGGGCTCCAGCATGCGCCGGAATTCGTAGATGTCGCGCGCCTGCTCGGCCGAGATGGCCGCGACCACCGGCCCGCGCCGAGGCTCCACCCGGATCAGCTGCTCGGATTCCAGCTGGCGCAGCACCTCCCGCACGGAGGTGCGGCTGATGGCCATGCGCTCGCACAGCTCGCGCTCGATCAGCCGGTCGCCGGGGTTGTAGACGCCGTCGACGATGGCGGCGCGCAGGCGGCGCAGCGCCTCGTCCCGCACCAGGTTCGGCCCCTCGGAGACGCGCAGGTCGAACTTGTTCATCTCATCTCTTTCCATCACGGCTGCCGCGTAATGCGGCACGCGGGCCCTGTCGACAGGCAGCGAGGCCCCGCGCGCTTATTTCGCGTGCAAGCCGTTTGTTGACAGGGACCGGTCCGCCTGTCCAGATTATCGTATTGTATGACAGTAGTATCAGAAACCGCATTCCGCGAAACCGCGCCGCCGCGCCCGTTGGAGAACCAGCGATGAGCCTGACCCGCCGCCAGGGCCTGTCCCTGCTTGCCTCGCCCCTCTTGGCCACCCCCGCGCTGGCGCAGAGCTTCCCCGCGCGCGCCGTGACCATCATCGTGCCGCTCGGCCCCGGCAGCGCGTCCGACATCATGGCCCGCGCCCTGGGCCAGGCCCTGCAGCAGGCCTGGGGCCAGCCTGTGGTGGTGGACAACCGCCCGGGCGCCATCGGCACGCTGGGCGCGGCACAGGTCGCCCGCGCGGCGCCCGACGGCTACACGCTGCTGCTGGCGCCCCCGCCCAGCTACATCACGCCCATGTTCATGCCGAACGCCGGCTATGACCCGGCGAAGGACCTGAAGCCGATCTCGCTGCTGGCCTATTACCCGCTGGTGCTGACCGTGAACCCGGCCATCCCGGCGACCAACATGCGGGAGTTCATCGCCTGGGCGAAGGCGAACCCCGGCGCCACCTACGGCTCGCCCGGCCCCGGCTCTCCGCTGCACCTCATCACCGCGCTGCTGGCGAAGCAGGAGGGGCTGGACCTCGTCCAGGTATCCTACCGCACCCCGGCCCAGGGCATGACGGACACCATCGCGGGCATCCTGCGCTTCTATCCTGGCCCGACGCTGGAGGTGCTGCCCAACATCCAGGCAGGCCGCCTGCGCGCGCTGGCCACCTTCGACCCGCGCCGTTCCGCGGCACTCCCCGACGTGCCCACGGCCGCCGAGCAGGGCTATCCCGCGATCTCCGGTTCCATCTGGTCCATGCTGATGGCCCCCGCCGGCACGCCGGACGCCATCATGGCCCGCCTGGCGGAAGCCGCCACCACGGCCGCCCTGGCGCCTGCCTTCCGGGAGCGCATGACCCAGCAGGGCGCCGAGGTGGTCGGCCTGGGCCAGGCCGAAAGCGCGCGATACCTGGCCGCCGAGGATGCCCGCTGGCGCCCGCTGGTGCGGGAGCTGGGCATCACCGTCACCGACTAGGCAGCGCCCGGAAGAAGTTCCAGATCATGGCGGTCGTGCCCCGCGGCCAGCCATGTTCCTCCTGGTTCAGGCTGACCAGGCGCACGGCGCAGCCATCGTAGTTCTCGATGGTCGCGTCGCCCTCGGTCTCCACGGCACGGGCATCGGTGCAGCCGTCGGCGCGGCGCCAGTACTCCAGCGCCTGCCGCACCGGCAGGAAGGGCTGGGTCTGGAACCGCGCCACGCGCGGGTTGGGGCTGACGCCGCCCTCATACGGCACGGCGGTGTCGCGCCGGCCATGGATCATCATCATGGGCACCGGGGCCTGGGCTGGCGCCTCGTCGCCGAACATGCCGCCGGCCACCACCGCCACCCCGGCCAGGCGCCGGCCCTCGGCGATGGCGATGCGGTGGGCCAGCATGCCGCCGTTGGAAAAGCCCACCACGAAGATGCGTGACTGATCGACCTGCGCCGCGCCGACCGCGTCAGCGATCACCTGATTGATGAAGGCGATGTCGTCCACGCGCTGGCCCTGGGCCTCACCGCAGCAGCCGCTGGCGTTCCAGGTGCCGGCACCGGGCATGCGGCCCGTGCCGTTGGGCACGGCCAGGATGAAGCCCTGTTCCCGCGCCGTGTCGGCCCAGCGCTGCATCATGAAGCTGGCTGACCCGCCGCCGCCATGCAGGGCGACCACCAGCGGCGCGGGCCCCAGACCCCGCCGCGCATCCAGCAGAAGGTAGTTGCGGCCGGAGGCGAGAACCCTCTCGGCGGGGGCCGGCGGCGTCATCGCGCAGGCCGAAAGCGTGGCGGCCAGCAAAAGTGCCGTGGCCGCCTTGCGCAGGATGTTCATGGGCGTCGCCTATCCTCTGGGCACCAGAGGATAAACGCCGCTCACGCGCTGGGTTGCATCAATCCGGCGTGCCCATGCCGCCGCCGCCCGGCATTTCCACCACCAGCCGGTCGCCGGCCGGGATCACCTGCATGCCCTTGGGCCGCAGATCCGGCCCGCTGCCCAGACGCACCACGCCGTTCGCGCCATCCGCACCGCCGTTGCGGCCGCGCGCGGGGTATTTCACGCGCTCGAAGGTGGCGAAGATCGCGAAGGGCTCATTATGGCGGTGGCTGACCTCCATGATCTGCCCGTCGCCGCCGCGCCACTTGCCCGCACCGCCCGAACCGTCGCGCAGCGCCTTCTTCCACACCACAAGCGGGGCCACGGTTTCCGTGACCTCGACCGGCACGTTCTTCACGCCGGAGGGGAAAGGCGTGGCCGACAGGCCGTGCTGGTTCGGGCGCGCGCCCGCGCCGCCCGAATGGAACATCACCACCATGAAGGGGTTCTCGGTGGGGCCGGTCAGGCCGGAACCCGCGCCCAGCTTCAGGTTCCACAGGTTGGACGTGCCCTCGGCCGGCACGCGGCCGGGCAGGGCCTGGTCCAGCGCGCCGTAGACCACGTCGGGCAGCATGTGGCCGATGGTGCTGCGGGCGTTCACGGCAGCCGGGAACATCGCGTTCACGATGGTGCCTTCCGGCGCCGTCACCTTGATGACTTCCAGGCTGCCGTAGTTGTTCGGCACCTCCGGCCCCACGATGCAGCGCACGCCGAAGGCGGTGTAGGCATCGGTGTAGCAATAGGGGCAGTTGATGCCGAAGCCGCTCTGGCCCGAGCTTCCGGCGTAATCCACCTCGATATGGTCGTCATGCACCGTCAGCTTGGCGTGCAGGTCGATCGGCGCCTCCATGCCGTCGATGCGCATGTGGCTGGACCAGCTGCCCTTGGGCAGCTTCGCGATCTCGGCCTGCATCGCGGCCCGGCTGCGGGTGATGATGTGCTCACCCAGCATTTCGAGGTCGTCGAGGTTGTTCTCGGTCAGCATGTCGGACAGGCGGCGTTCGCCCGTCTCGTTGCAGGCCATCAGCGCGTAGATGTCGCCTTCGACCTGCACCGGCTCACGCACATTGGCGCGCACCAGGTCCATGATCCATTCATCCACCACGCCCTGGCGGGCGACGGGCATGATCGGCAGGCGCAGCCCTTCCTGATAGACCTGCTTGGCGTCCGACGACATGCCGATGCCGCCGATATCGACGACATGCACGGTGCAGGAAAACAGGCCGACCAGCTTGCCCTTATGGAAGGCGGGCGAGGTGACGACGATGTCGTACAGATGCCCCGTGCCCATCCAGGGGTCGTTGGTGAAATAGTGGTCGCCCGGCTTCATCGTCTCGGCCGGGATGCGGTCGAGGAAGAACTTCACGCTGCGCGCCATCGAGTTGATGTGCCCCGGCGTGCCGGTCACGGCCTGGGCCAGCATGCGGCCCTGCACGTCGAACACGCCGGCCGAAATGTCGCCGGCCTCGCGCGCGCTGGTGGAGAAGGCGGTGCGGACCAGGGTGCGGCCCTGTTCCTCGACCACGGAAAGCAGGCGGTTCCACATCACCTGCAGGCGGATGTCGTTCATGGCGTGGTCTCCAGCAGGCTCTGTTCCAGCAGAATCTGGCCCGCGGCGTTGATCGTGCCCGTCCAGCCGAAGGGCACCACGGTGGTGGTCTCGTCCTCGATGATCAGGGCGGGGCCGGGCACCTGGGTCCCGGCGGGCAGGCTGTCGCGCGGCTGCACGGCGGCATCGCGGGTGATGCCGTCCGCCGGGTCGGTCAGCGGGCGAAGCGCGATGGGGGCGGGGGCCGCGAGGGCCGGCACCGCCACGACCTTGTCGGGGTCGGCCACCGGCTCGCTCAGCGACAGCGCCCAGGTCATCACCTCGGCCTGCAGGCCGGGGATGGCGCGGCCGAACACGCCGCGATAGCTCTCGACGAAGGCGGCATACAGGCTTTCGGCGGTGGCGCCGGGCGTGACCGTCACGCTGATCTCGTGGCCCTGGCCGCGATAGCGCATGAAGGCGGTGCGGGTTTCCACCAGCTCACCCTTCGGGCCGGCCTGGCGCACCACCGCCTCGGCCTCGGCGCGCATGTCCTCGAACATCGCGTCCAGCACGGCGGCATCCAGCGTCGCGATGCGCATGTAGCGCGTGCGCACCACCTCGAACCCGATCGGCGCCGCGAGGAAGCCATAGGCAGACCCCACGCCCGCACCCTTGGGCACCAGCACGCGCCGGATGCCGAGCTTCTGCGCCAGACGCGCGGCGTGCAGCGGGGCCGCGCCGCCGAAGGCGATCATGGTGCGGCCCGCGGTGTCCTCGCCGTTTTCCACGGCATGGACGCGCGCGGCGCTCGCCATCGTCTCGTCCACGATTTCGGCGATGCCGACCGCGCCATCTGAACCCAGCGGCGCCATGGCGGCGGCCGCCTTGTCCTCATGCAGCGCGAGCCGCCCGCCCGCGAAGCGCGCGGGGTCCAGCCGGCCCAGCAGCAGGTCGGCGTCGGTCACGGTGGGGTCGGTGCCGCCCAGCCCGTAGCAGGCCGGGCCGGGGACGGAGGAAGCGGAATCCGGACCCACCTGGATGCGGCCCAGCGCGTCGCGCCGGGCGATGGAACCACCGCCCGCGCCGATCTCCACCAGCTCGATGACGGGGATGCGGATGGGCAGGCCGCTGCCCTGCACGAAGCGATAGGCGCGCGCGACCTCGAAGCTGCGGGCCATGTGGAACCGGCCCTTCTCGATCAGGGTCAGCTTCGCGGTGGTGCCGCCCATGTCGAAGGCGAGAACCTTCTCCAGCTCATTCTGCGCGGCGACCTGGCGGGCCAGGATGGCGCCGCCGGCGGGACCGCTCTCAACGAGGCGCACGGGGTAGAGCCGCGCGGCCTCCACCGTGCACAACCCGCCCGAGGACATCATCATCAACACCGGAGACGCCACCCCGAAGGCCGCGAGCCCCTGCTGCAGCCGCGCCAGGTAGGTATCCATCAGCGGGCGGACATAGGCGTTGGCGATGGTGGTGCTGGCGCGGTCGTATTCGCGCACTTCCGGGCACACGTCGCAGGACAGCGAGATGGAAACGCCCGGCAGCTTCGCCGCCAGGATCTCACCGGCGCGGCGCTCATGCGCGTCATTGGTGAAGGCGTGCAGGAAGCAGACGGCCACCGCCTCGATGCGGTTGGCCTTCAGGGTTTCCACGATGCCGTCGAAGGCGGCCTCGTCCATCGGGATCAGCACCTCGCCGTCGGCGGCGATACGCTCGGGCACTTCAAGGCGCAGCGGACGCGCGACCAGCGGGGCCGGGCGCTCCATGTAGATGTCGTACTGCGCGAAGCGGTGCTCATAGGCGATTTCGACGCTGTCGCGGAAACCCTCGGTCGTGATCAGCGCGGTGCGGGCACCCTTGCGCTCGATCAGGGCGTTGGTGGCCAGCGTCGTGCCGTGCAGCACCAGCTCCACCGCGGCGGGCGAGACACCGGCCTTGGCCAGCAGCTGCTCGGTGCCGTCCAGCACCGCCTTTTCCGGGGCGGCGGGGGTGGTCAGCAGCTTGTGCGAATGGGTGCCGGATGGGGTTTCCAGCACCAGGTCGGTGAAGGTGCCGCCGATATCGACGGCCAAGCGGGTGCGCATGCGGTGTCTCGCTAGTTCTGTAGAGAGAGAAGGAGGAAGGTCAGTCGCCGATCCGGATGTTGCCGGTGGTCACCACGCGGCCCCAGGTCACGCTGTCCTGGCGAAGGAAGTCGAGGTAGGCGGCGCGTCCCATCGTGGCGGGGTGCAGCCCGGCCTCGTCGAAGCGGCGATGGGTGGCGGGCTCGGCCATGACCTTGGCGATGGCGGCGTTCAGCTGGTCCAGAATGGCATCCGGCGTGCCGGCGGGCGCGGCCAGCCCGTACCAGTTCTCACTGACATAGCCGGGCACGGCCTCGGCCACGGCGGGGGCGTCGGGCAGCAGCGGCCAGCGTTCGGGCGAGGTCACGGCCATGGCGCGCGCCTGGCCGTTGTTGACGATGCCGAGCGTCGCGGGGTCCCCGTAATAGACATCGACGATGCCGGCCGCGAGGTCGTTCAGCGCGGGGCCGGTGCCGCGATAGGGCACGTGCTCGATCGAGACGCGGGCCATCTGGTTGAACAGCTCACCGGTCAGGTGCTGGCTTGTTCCAGGCCCGCCGCTGGCGTAGCGCAGCCCGCCCTGGCGGGCGAGGGCGAGGAATTCCGGCAGGGTATGCGCGGGCAGGGTGTTCCGCACCGCCATGATGAAGGGCATGCGCACCAGGCGGGTGATGTGCCCCAGGTTCAGCGCATCATAGGGCAGGCGGCGCAGGTGCGGCCCGGCCGTGATGGTGCCGGCGCCGTCCAGCGACAGGGTGTAGCCGTCGGGGGCGGCACGCGACATCGCCTCCACCCCGATCACACCGCCCGCCCCGCCGCGGTTTTCCACCACAACGGTCTGGCCCAGCTCATGCCCCAGGGGTTCCGCCAGCAGGCGGGCGGTCAGGTCCACGCCGCCGCCGGGCGGAAACGGGACGATCATGCGGATGGGACGGTTCGGCCAGGATTGCGCGCGGGCCATTCCGGGCGCCGACAGGAACGGGGCGGCAAGCGCCGCGCGGCGGGTGAGGCTGATCATCGGTTGATTTTCCCTCGGAGGAACGGCACACAGGCATAATGGAACGATGTTCCAGCCTAGACAACCTGCCAATGGGAGAAAACGGAACGGTGCCACCAGATGATGCCTTCCCGGCGCGCACATCATCCGGCCAGAATGATCGCATGAGCGACATCAGCCAGAATCAATCGCTTCAGCGCGGCCTCGCCATATTGGCCGAGCTGTCGGAGGCCGCCCCCCTGGGCGTGCGGGACCTGGCGCGCCGTTCCGGCCTGGCGCCGGCCATCGCCCAGCGCCTGATCAACACGATGGCGCATGAGGGCTGGCTGGAACAGGAGGAAGCCAGCCGCCGTTACCGGCTGGGCCCCAAACTGATGGCCATCGCGGCCCGGCTGGACGTGCGCGACCGCATGACCGAGGCCGCCGCCAAGGCCTTCGCCCCCATGGCGGCGCGGGGGTTCAATTCCTATCTGGGCGCCCTGCGCGGGGAACGCGCGCTGTACATGGTCACGCTGCAGTCCAACGGCCCCATCGGCATCCGCTCCGCCCCCGGCGACCTGGGCTGGCTGCATTCCACCGCCATGGGCAAATGCCTGCTGGCCGGCATGTCCGATGAGGCGGCGCTGGCCCTGCTGGGCCCCGGCCCGTTGCACCCCGTCACGGCCGACACGCTGACCGACCCGGCGGAGGTGGTGGCCCAGCTGCCCGGCATCCGCGCCCAGGGCTATGCCATGATCCAGGGCGAGAACCTGCCGGGCGTGACCAGCATCGGCGCGCCGGTGAAGGATGCGGCGGGCACCACGGTGGCGGCCATTTCCGTCGCCTGGATCCCGGCGGCCGCGCCCGGCCAATCCGTGCAGGAAGCCACCGACGCCGTGCTGGCGGCGGCGCGCGCCATATCGGGGGCTATCGGCGGCGAGGGCTGATCGCTCTATCCTCCGTTCAACGGAGGAAAACGATCATGACCCTGCTGCGCGAGGAGCGCCGGCCGGACGGCGTGGCGCTCATCACCCTGGACCGCCCGGCCCAGCGCAACGCGCTGTCGCTGGAGATGCTTCAGGCCCTGTCCGCCGCGCTGGCCCGCGCACAGGACGCCCGCGCCGTCGTGCTGCTGGCCGAAGGCCCGGCCTTCTGCGCCGGGCATGACCTGCGCGAACTGACCGCCGCCCGCGCGGAGCCCGATGGCGGGCGCGGCTTCTTCACCCGCACCATGGCGGCCTGTTCCGCCGCGATGCGCGCGGTGGTGGAACACCCCGTGCCGGTCATCGCCGCCGTGGAAGGCATCGCCACCGCCGCGGGCTGCCAGCTGGTGGCCAGCTGCGACCTGGCCGTGGCCACCCCCGCCGCGAAGTTCTGCACGCCCGGCGTGGATATCGGCCTGTTCTGTTCCACCCCTGCCGTCGCCCTTTCCCGCAATGCGGGGCGCAAGCAGGCCATGGAGATGCTGCTGACCGGCCGGCTGGTCCCCGCCGAGGAAGCCGCCGCCCTGGGGTTGGTCAACCGCGTGGTGCCCGATGCCCGCGCCGCCGCGCTGGAACTGGCCGCGGGCATCGCCGCGCGCGGCGAAACCACCATCCGCATGGGCAAGGCGGGCTTCCTGGCGCAGGAGGGGCGGTCGTTGCAGGAAGCCTATGACATCGCGTCGGCCGTCATGGTAGAAAACCTGATGGCCGCAGATGCCAGGGAAGGGATCGACGCCTTCCTGAATAAACGTCCAGGGAAAAAACAGTGATGGATCTCCATCCGCATCCTCGGAAATTCGAGGACGGGCTGGGCCAAATGCCCGCCAACCATCAGGCGCTGACGCCGCTGCATTTCATGGAGCGCGCGGCGTCCGTGCATCCGAAGCGGTTGGCCGTGGTGCATGGAACCATCAGGCGTAACTATGCCGAACTGCGCGACCGCTGCGTGAGGCTGGCCGATGCGCTGTCTCAGTTGGGGCTCGGCCGCGGGGACACCGTCGCCGCCCTGCTGCCCAACATTCCGGAGATGCTGGAGGCCCATTACGGCGTGCCCATGGCCGGCTGCGTGCTGAACGCCATCAACACGCGGCTCGATGCCGACACCATCGCCTATATCCTGGACCACGGAGAGGCACGGGCCATCCTGGTGGACCGGGAACTGGTGCCCCTGCTGCGCCAGGCGCTGGAACACACCGCCCGCCGCCCCACCATCATCGAGGTGAACGACCACACCGCCCCCAGCGAGGAAACGCTTGGCGGCGTGGATTACGAGGATTTCCTGCGGCGCGGCGATGCGCATTTCGCCTGGACGCCCCCGGCCGACGAATGGGACGCGATCACCCTCAACTACACCTCCGGCACCACGGGCCGGCCGAAGGGTGTCGTCTATCACCATCGCGGCGCGCATCTGCTGGCGATCGGCAATGTGCTGTCGGGGGATATTCCCCGCCACCCGTCCTATCTCTGGACGCTGCCGATGTTCCACTGCAACGGCTGGTGCTTCCCCTGGACCATCACCGCGCTGGCCGGCACCCATGTGTGCCTGCGCGCCGTGCGCGGGCCGCTGATGTGGCAGCTGATGGCCGAGCACGCCGTGACCCACATGTGCGGCGCGCCCATCGTGATGTCCACGCTGCTGGCCACCCCCGCCGAGGAGAAACGCGACCTGGGCCGTGAGGTCAGCTTCGTCGTGGCCGGCGCACCCCCGCCAGAGGCCGTGCTGGCCGCCATGCGCCAGGCGGGCTTCGGCGTGGTGCATGTCTATGGGCTGACGGAATGCTACGGCCCCTCGGTGGTGAATGAGTGGCACGCCGAATGGCGCGCCCTGCCTGGCCCCGACCAGGCCGCGCTGATGGCCCGCCAGGGCGTGCGCTATCACGCGCTGGAAGGGCTGGAGGTGCTGGACCCCGAAACCCTCGCCCCCGTGCCCGCCGACGGCGAGACGATGGGCGAGGTGATGATGCGCGGCAACGTCGTGATGAAGGGCTATCTGAAGGACGAGGCCGCCACGACCAAGGCCTTCGAGGGCGGCTGGTTCCACACCGGAGACCTCGCGGTGCGCCACCCCGGCGGCTACATCCAGCTGAAGGACCGCAGCAAGGACATCATCATCTCGGGCGGCGAGAACATCAGCAGCATCGAGGTGGAGGATGCGCTGTACAAGCATCCGGCGGTGGCCGTGGCGGCGGTGGTGGCCCAGCCGGACGACAAATGGGGCGAAGTTCCCTGCGCTTTCGTGGAACTGAAGGCGGGGGCCGAGGCATCGGACATGGAGCTGATCGCCCATGTCCGCACCGTGATCGCGCATTTCAAGGCGCCGAAACGGGTGATCTTCCAGGAAGTGCCCAAGACCAGCACGGGCAAGATCCAGAAGCATGTGCTGCGAAAGCAGATAAGGGGATAGGAGTATCGTTCTTTTTTGTAAAAAAGAACCAAAAAACTTTTGAGAGTTTGGGGTGCATCACTTCCAGGGATGCGCTCCACAACTCGAAAAGTCTTTTTGCTTCTTTTTCTTCAGAAAAAGAAGATTATCCCACCACGCTCAGCGCGATCAGCATCAGCACACCCAGCACGATCCGGTACCAGCCGAAGGGTGTGAACCCCACGCGGCCGATAAAGCCTACGGCCGCGCGCACCACCAGCAGCGCCACCACGAAGGCCACCACGAAGCCGATGATCACCAGGCCGAAGCCGTCCATCGAGATCTCGTCCCGCGCCTTCAGCAGGCTGTAGGCGGTGGCGGCCAGCATGGTGGGGATGGCCAGGATGAAGCTGAATTCGGCCGCCGTCTTGCGGTCTACGCGCAGCAGCAGGGCGGTGATGATGGTGGCGCCGGAGCGCGAGGTGCCCGGGATCATCGCCAGCGACTGGCCGAGGCCGATGATGACGGCGGCCAGCGGGCCGATCTGCGGCACGGAATGGATCTCGGGCTCGGGCATCTTGCGCTCGATCGCGATGATGGCGATGCCGCCCAGGATCAGCATGACGCTGACCACCCAGGGGTTGAACAGCAGCCGCGTGATGGGCCCATGCAGGGTCGCGCCCAGCACCATGGCCGGCAGGAAGGCCAGGATGATGTTGGTGGCGTAGAAGCGCTCGGCCGTGTTGGGGCGCGCCATGCCGGTCACGATGCCCCACAGCTTGCCCCAGTACAGCACCACCACCGCCAGGATGGCACCCAGCTGGATGCCGATCTCGAACACCTTGCCGGGCGGCCCCTCGAAGCCGATCACATGACCCAGCAGGATCAGGTGGCCGGTGGAGGAGATCGGGAGGAACTCGGTCAGCCCCTCGACCAGGCCCATGAGGATGGCGGAGGCAATGGCGGTGATGTCCATGGCCTGCGGTGTAGAACGGTCTGGCGGTTCAGGCCAGCGCGTCAGGGATGGCGGCCGGGTCGTCGTCCACGATGATCACATGCAGGTTACGCGGGCCATGGGCGCCGAGCTCCAGCGTCTGCTCGATGTCCGCGCTGCGAGAGGGGCCGGTGACCAGCATGACGTTGCGCGGCATGAAGCCGCCGGTCAGCGCATCCTGGTTGGTCGCGCGCAGCTTCGCCCAGGCTTCCTCATAGGCGCCCACGATGTCGCTGGCGCGCAGCACCACCATGGCGGCATCGGGCAGCAGGTTCAGGCTGGTCGGGCGCTCGGGGGCGCTGGGCAGCATCAGCGTGCCGGTCTCCGCGATGCCGGCGAAGCCGTGCTGCAGGCTGGCCTGGTCGCTGCCCTGGCCGCGCCGCGCCTCGAAGGAGAGCATCGGGAAGCGGTCCCACGGCATGGCCGCCAGCATCGGGTGCGGCGCCATGGCGAAGCGCGCCGGCAGGTTCTGTGCGGCCAGATAGTCCGCCACGGCGGCGGGCACGGAATCGGCATCGGGCACGCGCGCGGCGGTGGCGAATTCCTTTTCCAGATTGGCGATGAACAGCGCCACCTGCTGCGGCCGCGGCAGGCGTGAACGCGCGGGGATGATGTGCGTGGGGTGCGCCATCAGCCGCGAGTCCAGCATCGCCTTCTGGTCGGCCGGCAGCGGGCCGCGCTTCAGCCCGCGGCGGATGGAATTCAGGATTGTGTCACGGCTCATGCGCGGGGGCCTTGGGTTTCATCGCGGCCTCGGCGCGTTTCAGCGCGTCCTCGATGCGGTTCAGTTTCGCCTCGATCTCGGAAGGGGGCTGCTCGCCGGCCAGCAGCCATTGCAGCGTGGTCTGGTATCGGGCTTTCGGCGGTTCGGACATCGCTCATGTCTTGCCGCGCTGGCGCCGGGCGTATTGCGCCATGAAGGTGCCGCCCTCGGGCACCGGCAGGTCGCGCCCCGCGGTCCAGCCGCCGGCGAAGGGCAGGGACTGGAAGGCACCCCGCCCGCGCCCCAGCAGCTTCAGCGTGCGCGCCCCCAGCCTGGTGGCCAGCCGATAGGCCGCCGGCCGCTTGGCGAACCACGCCCAGAAGCCCAGCGCGCGGCGCGCAACCGGGGGTGTCAGGTGGCGCTCGAACTCGCGTTCCCGCCAATGCCGCATCAGGGATGGCAGCGGGATCTTCACCGGGCAGACGCTCTCGCACCGGCCGCAGAAGGTGCTGGCATTGGGCAGGTGGCCCGCCTTGTCCACGCCCTTCAGCGTGGGGGTCAGCACGCTGCCCATCGGCCCCGGATACACCCAGCCATAGGCATGCCCGCCGATCGCGCCATAGACCGGGCAGTGGTTCATGCAGGCGGCGCAGCGGATGCAGCGCAGCATGTCCTGGAACTCGGTGCCCAGCATGCCCGACCGGCCGTTGTCGATCAGCACCACATGGTATTCCTCGGGCCCGTCCAGATCGGGTTCGCGGCGGTGCCCGGTCGAGAAGGTGGTGTAGACCGACAGGTCCTGGCCGGTGGCGCTGCGCGCCAGCAGGCGGATGAAGGTGCAGGCATCCTCCAGCGTCGGGACCATCTTCTCGATGCTGGCCAGCACGATGTGGACGCGCGGCAGCGTCTGCGTCAGGTCGCCATTGCCCTCATTCGTGACGATGACGCTGGTGCCGGTTTCCGCGATCAGGAAGTTGGCGCCGGTGATGCCGACATCGGCGGTCAGGAACTTGTTGCGCAGCCGCGCGCGGGCCTCGGTCAGGATGTCCCGGCGTTCGTGGAATTCGCGGTCGGCCGGCAACTCGGTATGCGCGCGGCGGAAACTGTCCTCCCAATCCTCCCGGTTCAGGTGGAAGGCGGGGGCGATGATGTGGCTCGGCGGCTCATCGCGCACCTGCAGGATGTACTCGCCGAGGTCGGTCTCCACCGGCTCCATGCCATGCGCTTCGAGATGGGCGTTGATGCCCAGCTCCTCGCTGATCATGGACTTGCCCTTGGTGACGGTGCGCGCCCCGGCATCCTGGCAGATCTTGAGCACGGCGGCTCGCGCATCGTCGGCGGTCGGGCACCAGTGCACCACGCCGCCCGCGCGCTCCACATTGTCGGCATAGCGTTCCAGGTAGAAATCCAGATGCGCCAGCGTGTGGTTCTTGATGTCCCGCGCCACGTCGCGCAGCGCCTCGAATTCCGGCAGCCCGGCCACGGCGGCGGCCCGTTTGGCCTGGAAACCGTCGCGGAAGCGCGTCAGCGCCTTCTGCAATGGGGCATCGGCCAGGGCGGCGGATGCTCGTTCCTTGAACTGCGGCGAATGCACTTGCATCATGGCAGAGTAGCGCCCTGTCGACAGGTGCGACAGGGGTTGTTGCCCAAGGGGTTGTTGCAACGCCATGGCGCTTGGGCTTACCTCGGCCATCCGCCGCCGGAGTAGCGCCGCCATGAACGAGATCTCCATCCCGCGTCCCAACAACCTGGACGCCTACTGGATGCCCTTCAGCAACAATCGGGCCTTCAAGCAGAACCCGATGATGCTCGCCCGTGCCAAGGGCATGTTCTACTACACGCCGGAGGGCCGGGAGGTCATCGACGGCACCGCTGGCCTGTGGTGCTGCAACGCCGGCCACGGCCGCACCGAGATCACGGAAGCCATCCAGAAGCAGGCCGCCGTGATGGACTACGCGCCCACCTTCAACATGGGCCACCCCATCGCCTTCGAGGCCGCCGCCCGCGTGGCCGAGATGACGCCCGACGGCATGGACCGCGTCTTCTTCACCAATTCCGGCTCCGAGAGCGACGACACCGCGCTCAAGATCGCGCTGGCCTATCAGAAGGCCAAGGGCCAGAGCAGCCGCGTGCGCCTGATCGGGCGTGAGCGCGGCTATCACGGCGTGGGCTTCGGCGGCATGTCCGTCGGCGGCATCGGCGGCAACCGCCGCCAGTTCGGCGGCCAGCTTCCCTATGTGGACCACCTGCCGCACACCCATGGCCTGAAGGAGAACTTCTTCGCCAAGGGCATGCCCGAGCATGGCGCCTTCCTGGCCGACAAGCTGGAGGACCTGGTGGCCCTGCACGGCGCCGACACCATCGCCGCCGTGATGGTCGAGCCGGTGTCGGGCTCCACCGGCGTGCTGGTGCCCCCCGTGGGCTACCTGAAGCGCCTGCGTGAGATCTGCACCAAGCACGGCATCCTGCTGATCTTCGATGAGGTCATCACCGGCTTCAGCCGCATCGGTGCGCCCTTCGGCTGCGAGCGTCTGGAAGTGATCCCCGACATGATCACCATGGCCAAGGGCCTGACCAACGCCGCCGTGCCCATGGGTGCGGTCGCCGTGATGAACGAGGTGTACGACACCGTCGTGAACAACAGCCCGGCCGGCATCGAGCTGTTCCACGGCTACACCTATTCCGGCCACCCGCTGGCCGCCGCCGCCGCGATCGCGAGCGTGGACATCCACCAGAAGGAAGACCTGGCGGGCCGCGTGCGCGACATCGAGCCGTACTGGGAGCAGGCCGCGCACAGCCTGAAGGATGCGCCGAATGTGGTGGACATCCGCAACTTCGGCCTGATCGCGGGCATCGAGCTGTCCTCCCGCCCCGGCGCCCCGGGCGCCCGCGCGATGGACATCCTGCGCAGCTGCTTCGACGACGGCCTGCTGGTGCGCGTCACGGGCGACATCATCGCCCTGTCCCCGCCGCTGATCATCGAGAAGCCGCATGTGGACCGCATCTTCAACACGCTGGGCGACGCCCTGCGCAAGGCGGCCTGAACCGGTTTGAGGGGGGCGTGCCCCCCTCACTTTAAGTCTTTTGCAAGCCATGCTGCGTAAGCCTGTCCGGCAGGACGGCACAGGCAGCATGAGCGATACCACCACCCCCCATCGCCCCCTTGGTGAACGCGAGCGCTTCGTCGCCTTCGCCTTCGCCGCCGCGGATCTGCTGGTCGAGGCGGATCTCAGCGGG
Organism: Rhodovarius crocodyli; assembly: GCF_004005855.1. Taxonomy (GTDB): domain Bacteria; phylum Pseudomonadota; class Alphaproteobacteria; order Acetobacterales; family Acetobacteraceae; genus Rhodovarius; species Rhodovarius crocodyli. The sequence goes on along the minus strand of NZ_SACL01000001.1, from coordinate 770,925 downwards.
CGCATCATCTTCGCCACCGGCGCCTTCCGAGCCCGCCTGAACCGCAGGCCCGAGGAGCTGATCGGCCACCCGGTCGCAAGCGTCGTGGCACCGGCCGACCGCGCTGCCCTGACCGCCGCATTGGCCGTGCTGCCCCTGCGCGGCAGGCTTGAGCCCGCGACGCTTCACCTGGCGGACGCGGCGCAGACGCCCTTTGTCGTATCCGGCCTGCACCTGGCCCTTCCGGGCCACGTCGCGCGGCTGTGCCTCAGCTTCGCGCCCATGCCCGGGCGCCTGCCCGACGCACCCGCCGCCATCCCCGCCAGTGCCGCCATGCTGCAGGATGCCGAGGAAAGGATGCGCCGTGCCGCGACCGGCGAGCCGGTGCCCGACGCCCCCGACAAGCTCGGCATGGTCGAGATCCGGGGCGAGATCCCCGAGGCGCTGATGCCCGACATCCGCCGCGTGGTGGGCGATGCAGGCGGCGGTGCGTGCCTGGCGGCCGAGGTCGCGCCGGGCCGGTTCTCCCTGCTTCCCCGCGCCGGTGAACGGCTGCCCGACACCGCAGCCCTTGCCCAGCAGCTGGACGCCATGATGCCGGCGAACGCCAAGGGCAATGTCCGGGTGGATGCGCTGCCGCTCTCGGCGGCCGGGCTGTCACCGCTGCAGGCGGCCCGCGCGCTGCGCAACTGCCTGTCCGCCTTCGCCGCCGGCGGCATTCGCGGCGTGGCCGAAGCCGGTTTCCAGGACGGCCTGCCGGGCTTCGTCGCCGATGTCGCGCAGCGCAGCCAGGTGTTGCGCCGCGCCATCCGGGAAGGGCGCTTCGCCCTGGAATACCAGCCCATCGCCTCCCTCAGCGACCGCAGCATGCACCACTACGAGGCACTGCTGCGCCCGGAGCGCGGCCTGCTCGGCCGCAACCAGGGCCCCGCCGAATTCGTCAGCCTGGCCGAGATGGTGGGGCTGACCGAGGATCTGGACCTGGCGGTGCTGGAACACGCGCTGCGGGCCATTCCGCGCCTGGGCGCGGGCGAGCGTATCGCGATCAACATCTCCGGCCTGTCCATGCAGAGCGAGACCTTCCGTGCCGAGCTGCTGCGCCGGCTGGACATCGTGCCGGATGCCTGCCGGCGCATCATGGTCGAGCTGACGGAAACCGCCGAGATCGAGCATGAGGACGGTGCCGTGCGCACCCTGGCCGCGCTGTCCGAACGCGGCGTGCCGGCCTGCCTGGATGATTTCGGTGCCGGGGCGGCGGCCTTCCGTTACCTGAAGGCCTTCAAGGTGGATTACGTGAAGGTGGATGGCGCCTTCGTGGAGGCCGCAGTGAAGAACCCGCGTGACCGCAGCTTCGTCTCCTCCATGGTCGACCTTTCCCTGGCCGTCGGCGCCAAGGTGATCGCGGAGCGCATCGAGACCGAGGAGCACGCGGCCACCATGCTGGCGCTGGGGGTGGAATTCGGCCAGGGCTGGCACCTGGGCCGCCCCGGCCCGCTGCCTGAACGCCCTGCCGGCCGCGTGGCCGCCAAGGTGATTACCCGCCACGAGGACTGGAGCTGACCCACAAAAAAAAGCCGGCCCCCGCAGAGGGCCGGCTCTTAGTGGGTCTTGGGAAAAGGAAGTTTAGTCGGCCTGGGCCTTGAGAGCGGTCAGGCGAGCCCGGCCGGTCTGCTGGCGGTTGGCCAGCAGCGAGGCCAGGGAAGCGTCAGCCTTCAGCCGGCGAAGATGCGCGTTGCGCGCAGCCTTCCGGCCGTCGGACCAGACCAGGGCGAGGGGCGCCAGCGCCAACGCCAGCATGAACACGCCCAACACGACGGGGGTGAATTGGCTGGTCAGTTCGAACATGGCTTTATCTCCTGGTCTGCGGTGCGGCGTCGTCACGACGCTGACTGATGATGAGCTTTTAGCCATGTGCGTCTGAACCCACGCTGAGTGCGGCATTCAGCCTTGGTTCAGAGTGAGGGGTCTGTTATCGTCAATCATGCGACGCAAGTTGTTGTTAACGCTGGGGCTCGGGGCGCTGTTTGCGTCTGCTGCATTGCTGCCAGACCATTTTGCCTCGGCGCAGGATCGCAGAGATCATGAACGGGCGCGTGCCGCGCTTGAGGCCGGAGAGATCAGGCCCCTGTCGGAAATCCTGAAGCTGGTGGAAGCGCGCTTCCTGGGCCGCGTGATCGAGGCCGACCTCGACCGCGACGACGGCATATGGCTCTATGAATTCAAGATCCTGCCGCCCAATGGCCGCCTGTTCCGGGTGGAGGTGAATGCCGCCACCGGGGCGGTGCTGCGCACCAGCGGGGATGTCCAGTACCGGCGTTAGGCGCCGTAGAACTCCCGGTACCAAGCCACGAATTCCTGCACGCCCCGCGTCACCGGGGTTTCGGGCACTTCGCCGGTCAGGGCGCGCAGCAGGGCGGGTTCGGCCCAGGTTGTCTCCACCTCGCCGGGCTGGCGGTCGCGGTACAGCTTCTCCGCCTGGCGCCCCAGGGCGCTTTCCACCGCCGCGATGAAATCCATCAGCTGCACCGGATTGCCGCCGCCGATGTTCACCACGCGAAAGGGTGCGACCGGCGAAAGGCTGTCCATCTCGCCCACCTGGTGGCCTTCCACCGGCGGATGCGCGGCCAGGCGGGTGATCGCCTCCACCAGATCATCCACATAGGTGAAGTCACGCGCCATGCGGCCGTGGCCGTACACCTCGATGGGTTCACCGGCCAGGATCGCGCGGGTGAACCTGAACAGCGCCATGTCCGGCCGGCCCCAGGGGCCATAGACGGTGAAGAAGCGGAAGCAGGTGACGGGCAGCTTCCACAGATGCGCGTGGGAATGGGCCATCACCTCCATGCTGCGCTTGCTTGCGGCATAGATGTTCAGGGCGGTGTCGGCCTGGTCGTCCTCGCGGAAGGGCAGCTTGTCGGTCGCGCCATAGACGCTGCTGGTGCTGGCCATCAGCAGATGGGCGGGCGGGTGCTTCCGGCAGGCCTCCAGCACATGGAAGCTGCCCTGGATGTTGCTGGAGACATAGTCCTCCGGCGCCTTCAGCGCGTGGCGCACACCGGCCTGGGCGGCCAGATGCACCACCAGCTCCGGCCGCAGCCCGTCCACCACCGCCTCCAGCGCGGGGCGGTCGGTGATGTCCAGCACATGGGGGGTGAAGCGCGGGTCCTCGGAGAGGATGGCGTGGCGCGCCTGTTTCAGCGCCACGTCATAATAGGCGTTCATGTTGTCGATGCCGGCCACCGTATGGCCCTTCGCCAGCAGGCGACGGGCCAGGTGGAAGCCGATGAAGCCGGCGCTGCCGGTGATGAGAACGCGCATCCGGCAGCTCCGACGGGGGCGGTGCCCCTTACTTCTTGGCGCCCAGCGCCGCCTGCGCCGCCGCCAGACGCGCCACCGGCACGCGGTAGGGCGAGCAGGAAACGTAGTCGAGGCCGACGCTCTCGCAGAAGGTGATGGAGGCCGGGTCGCCGCCATGCTCGCCGCAGATGCCGAGCTTGAGGCCGTTCTTCACCGTCCGGCCCTTGCTGGAGCCGATCTTCACCAGCTCGCCCACGCCTTCCACGTCGATCGACACGAACGGGTCCTTCGGGAAGATGCCGTGCTCCAGATATTCCGGCAGGAACTTGCCGGCATCGTCGCGCGACAGGCCGAAGGTGGTCTGCGTCAGGTCGTTGGTGCCGAAGCTGAAGAAGTCCGCGTTCTCGGCGATCTTGTCGGCGTTGAGCGCCGCGCGCGGCAGCTCGATCATGGTGCCGACCAGGTATTCCAGCGTCGTGCCCGTCTCGGCGAAGACGGCGGCAGCCTGCTTCTCCACCTGGGCGCGGGTGATCTCCAGCTCACGCGTGGTGGCCACCAGCGGGATCATGATCTCGGGCACCGGGGCCTTGCCGGCTTCCTTGGCGACGATCACCGCGGCCTCGAAGATGGCACGCGCCTGCATCTCATAGATCTCCGGATAGGAGATGCCGAGGCGGCAGCCGCGATGGCCGAGCATCGGGTTGGCTTCCGCCAACTCCTCGCCGCGGCGCTTCATGGTGGCCAGGTCCGTGTTCAGGCTCTGCGCCACCTCGGCCATCTCGGCATCGGTGTGGGGCAGGAACTCGTGCAGCGGCGGGTCCAGCAGGCGGATCGTGACGGGCAGGCCGGCCATGATGCGGAACAGCTGGGCGAAGTCGTCACGCTGGAAGGGCAGCAGCTTGGCCAGCGCGTCGCGGCGGCCCTGCTCCGTCTCGGACATGATCATCTGGCGCACCGCGCCGATGCGCGCGGGGTCGAAGAACATGTGCTCGGTGCGGCACAGGCCAATGCCCTCGGCGCCGAACTTGCGGGCGGTGTCCGCGTCCAGCGGGGTTTCGGCGTTGGCGCGCACCTTCATGCGGCGCACCTGGTCGGCCCATTCCATCAGCGTGGCGAAGTCACCCGACAGCTTGGGCTCGATCATCGGCACGGAGCCGACGAAGATCTCACCGGTCGCGCCGTCGATGGTCAGGGTCTCACCGGCGCGGACGATGTGGCCGCCGGCCGACAGGGCCTGGGCGCTGTAGTCCACCGTGATGCCGCCGGCACCGGCCACGCAGGGCCGGCCCATGCCGCGGGCCACCACCGCCGCGTGGCTGGTCATGCCGCCGCGCGTGGTCAGGATGCCCTTTGCGGCGTGCATGCCGTGGATGTCCTCGGGCGAGGTCTCGATGCGGACGAGGATGACGGCCTCGCCCTTGGCGGCGCGCGTCTCGGCCTCATCGGCGGAGAACACGACCGCGCCGCAGGCAGCGCCCGGCGAGGCGGGCAGGCCCTTGGACAGCACGGTGCGCGGCGCCTTCGGGTCCAGCATCGGGTGCAGCAGCTGGTCGAGCGAGGCGGGCGGCACGCGGTTGATCGCTTCCTCGCGGCTGATCAGGCCTTCATTGGCCATCTCCACCGCGATGCGCAGGGCGGCGCCGGCGGTGCGCTTACCGGTGCGGGTCTGCAGCATGTACAGCTTGTTCTGCTGCACGGTGAACTCGATGTCCTGCATGTCCTGGTAGTGCTTTTCCAGGGTCTCGCGGACCTTCACCAGATCGGCATAGGCGCCGGGCATCACCTCTTCCATCGGCTTCTCGCCGGGCTTGGCGCGGCCCTTGCTCATGGGCTGCGGGGTGCGGATGCCCGCCACCACGTCCTCGCCCTGGGCGTTCACCAGATACTCGCCGTAGAAGATGTTCTCGCCGGTGGACGGGTCACGCGTGAAGCAGACGCCGGTCGCGCAATCCAGGCCCATGTTGCCGAACACCATCGCCTGGACGTTCACGGCGGTGCCCCAGCTGGCCGGGATTTCGTGCAGGCGGCGATAGGTGATGGCGCGCTGGTTCATCCAGGAGCCGAACACGGCGCCGATCGCGCGCCACAGCTGCTCCTTCGGGTCCTGCGGGAAGGGCTTGCCGGTGACTTCCTCGACCATCTCCTTGTACTCGGAGACGACGCCCTGCCAGTCGGCGGCGGTCAGGTCGGTGTCTTCCATCACGCCGCGCGTCAGCTTGGCGTGCTCGATGATTTCCTCGAAGCGGTGGTGATCGACCTCAAGCACCACATTGCCGAACATCTGGATGAAGCGGCGGTAGCTGTCCCAGGCGAAGCGGTCGTCCCCGCTCGCCTTGGCCAGGCCGGCCACGGTGATGTCGTTCAGGCCCAGGTTCAGCACCGTATCCATCATGCCGGGCATGGAGGCGCGGGCGCCGGAGCGCACGGAGACCAGCAGCGGCTTGGTGGCATCGCCGAACAGCAGGCCGACCGAGCTTTCGACATGGGCCAGGGCGGCTTCCACCTCGGCCGTCAGTTCCGCCGGGTAGGTTTCCTTGTTGGCATAGTAATAGGTGCAGACTTCGGTGGTAATCGTGAAGCCCGGGGGAACCGGCAGGCCGATGCTGGCCATCTCGGCCAGGTTGGCGCCCTTGCCGCCCAGCAGGTTACGCATATCGGCGCGGCCTTCGTTACGGCCGGCGCCGAAGCTGTACACCCATTTGGTCATCAGATGTTCCTCAGGCTTCAATCTGGGAGAGTTCTGCCACATCAGCCATGGATGTGGCGAGACGGTGGAGCAACCGCAGGCGGTTGGCCCGGAGGTCGGGATCGGGGGCGTTCACCATGACGCTTTCGAAAAACGCATCCAGGGGAACGCGCAGGGCGGCCAGGGTTTCCACCGCAACTGCGAAATTCTCAGCCTCCAGCGCGGCGCGGGCGGCGGGTTCCGCCGTCTCAAGCGCGGAAAACAGCGCTTTTTCGGCCTCGTCGGCCAGAAGGGCGGAATTCACCGGACCGTCATGCGGCCCGTCCTTCTTGTTCTCGATGCGCAGGATGTTCTGCGCCCGGCGCGCGGCGGCCAGAAGGGCGGCGCCGGTCTCGGTTTCAACCAGGGATTGCAGGGCCGATGCCCGGGCAAGGATGCGCAGGATGTCATCGTCGGTGCCGATGGAGGCGGCGACGAGATCATGGCGCCCGCCCTCGGCGCGGAGCTGGACGCGGAGGCGTTCGAGGATGAAGGCCGTGACATCGCTGGCGATGGCATTCAGGTCCAAGTCGACATCACTAATCTTACGGATAGACCTTTGAACGCCACCCGCCGCGAACAACACGTTGCTCCATAGGCGGAGCCGCAGATTGTTCTCACGGATAATTCGGATCACACCCAGCGCAGCACGACGTAGCGCGAAGGGGTCGCCCGAGCCGGTCGGCTTCTCGCCCACCGCGAAGAAGCCCGCCAGCTGGTCCAGCTTGTCAGCCAGCGCCACGGCGATGGCCACCGGGCCGGTCGGCACGGCGTCGGTCGGGCCCAGCGGACGATAGTGTTGGGAGACAGCCTCGGCCACTTCCGGTGTCTCGCCACCGCGCGCGGCATAGTAGCCACCCATGATGCCTTGTAGTTCCGGGAACTCGCCTACCATGCCGCTCGCAAGATCTGCTTTCGCGAGCTTGGCGGCACGCGCTGCGAGATCCGGGTCAGCGCCAACAAACGGGGCCAGACTACGACTCAGTTCTTCCAACCGTCGCACGCGGTCGCCCTGCGTGCCCAGCTTCGCGTGGAACACCGCGCCATCCAGCTTCGGCAGCAGGCTCTCCAGCGGCGCCTTCAGGTCATGGTCCCAGAAGAAGCGCGCATCGGACAGGCGCGCGCGCAGCACGCGCTCATTGCCCGCCACCAGCGCGGCACCGCCATCGGCCGCCGCGATGTTGGCCACCAGCGCGAAGCGCGGCGCCGCCGACCCATCAGCCTTGCGCAGCGCGAAATAGCGCTGGTTGACGCGCATGGAGGTGCGCATGACCTCCGCCGGCAGGTCCATGAAATCGTCGTCGATGCGGCCCAGCAGCGGCACCGGCCATTCGACCAACCCGGCCACCTCGTTCAGCAGACCCTCATCGGGCACCACGTCCAGCCCCTCGGCCGAGGCCAGCGCCGCGATGCCCTCGCGGATCGCGGCCAGCCGCTCCTCGGGCTCCACCACCACGAAACGGTCACGCAGCTTGCTCACGAAATCCGCATAGCCCGAGACGCGGAAGGCGCCGGGGCCGTGCACGCGATGCCCCTCGGTCTCGTCGCCGGAGGCGATGCCATGCGCCGCGTCGTCCTCGCGCGCCAGGGCAAAGGGCACTACCTGGCCATCCAGCAGGCACAGGATGCGTTGCAGCGGCCGCACCCAGGTGAAGCCGCTGATGCCCCAGCGCATGGATTTCGGCCAGGGGAAGGACCACAGCACCCCCGGCAGCGCGCCGGCGATCAGCGCCGCGGCCTCCGTGCTGGAACCGGGCTTCACCAGCACCCAGAAATCGCCCTGCTGGGTGAGGTCTTCCTTGGTCGCGCCATGCTTGCGCAGGAAGCCGGTCAGCGCGGCCTCGGGCGCGCTGGTGCGCGGGCCGCGCTCTTCCTTCGGCGCGGTCTCGGCACTGGCGGCCACCTGCATCACCAGGCCGATCCGGCGCGGACCATGGAAGCCGCGGGGCGCGCCCTGGGCGATCGGCGCCAGGGCGGCGCCCACCAGGCGGCACAGATCCTCTGCCGCGCGGGCCTGCATACGGGCCGGGATTTCCTCGGTGAGGAGCTCAAGAAGCAGTTCGGGCACTAGATCGCAGCCTTCACTTCGATGGTCGGAACGTCACGCGGGGTCATGGGTCAGGCGGCCTTGGCCAGCCAGCTTTCGCAGCAGGCCTTTGCCAGCGTGCGCACCCGGCCGATATAGGCCGCGCGCTCCGTCACGCTGATGGCGCCGCGCGCGTCCAGCAGGTTGAAGCGGTGGCTGGCCTTGATGCAGTGGTCATAGGCCGGCATGGCCAGGCCCTTCTCCACCAGCGCCAGGCATTCCTGCTCGGCTTCCTCGAACTGCTTCTTCAGCAGGTCGATGTTGGCGAATTCGAAGTTGTGGGCGCTGTATTCCTGCTCGGCACGCAGGAACACCTCGCCATAGGTCACGCCGTCGTCGTTGAAGCGCAGGTCGTACACGTTCTCGACGCCCTGGATGTACATGGCCAGCCGTTCCAGGCCGTAGGTCAGCTCGCAGCTCGGCACCTCGCACGGGATGCCGCCGACCTGCTGGAAATAGGTGAACTGCGTCACCTCCATGCCGTCGCACCAGACTTCCCAGCCCAGGCCCCAGGCGCCCAGCGTCGGGCTTTCCCAGTCATCCTCGACGAAGCGGATGTCGTGCAGGGCGGGGTCCAGCCCCAGCGCCTTGTAGCTTTCCAGCAGCAGGGCCTGCGGGTCACGCGGGCTCGGCTTCATGATGACCTGGTACTGGTAATAGTGCTGCAGCCGGTTCGGGTTCTCGCCATAGCGGCCATCCGACGGGCGGCGGGAAGGCTGGACATAGGCCGCCTTCCAGGGCGTGCCGCCCAGCGCGCGCAGCGTGGTGGCCGGGTGAAAGGTGCCCGCGCCCATTTCCATGTCATAGGGCTGGAGGATGAGGCAGCCCTGGCTGGACCAGTAGCGGTGCAGCGTCAGGATCATGTCCTGGAAGGAAAGAGCTTTGGTCATGTCCGGCTTGGTAACCCTGGGCTGGCGCAGTCTGAGGCGGTGCAACATAAACATGCAGCACCCATCCCGGAAGCCACATGACCGAGACCATCGACCTGATCCGCCGCTATTATGCCGCTTTCAACGCGGGCGAGTGGGAAACCATGCTCTCGCTGCTGACGGATGACGTGGCGCACGACATCAACCAGGGCGGGCGTGAGGTGGGCATGGACGCCTTCCGTGCCTTCCTGGCGCGCATGGACCGCTCCTATGCCGAGCAATTGCGGGACATCGTGGTGATGGCGGCGCCGGATGGCGCCCGGGCGTCGGCTGAGTTCGTGGTGCATGGCACCTATAAGGCAACCGACGAGGGGCTGCCGCCGGCCACGGGCCAGCGCTACGTTCTGCCGGCGGGCGCCTTCTTTGACATCCGCGGCGGGCGCATCGCGCGCGTCAGCAACTTCTACAACCTGGCCGACTGGCTGCAGCAGGTGGGTGCATGAAACTCCCGGAATCCCCGTTTACCGCGATCGACTGGTCCAAGGTCGAGCCCACCCGCCACGAAGGCACCACGGGCTTCGCCCTGTGGCGCACCGTGACCATGGGCGACGTCCGCATCCGCATCGTGGAGTATTCCCCGGGCTATCTGGCGGACCATTGGTGCGACCGCGGCCATGTGATGCTGCTGCTGGAAGGCGAGCTGACCAGCGAGCTGCAGGACGGCCGCGAATTCCCGATGACGCCGGGCCAGGGGTACAAGGTGTCCGATTTCGGCGACTCGCCCCACCGCTCCAAGACCGGCGACAAGGGCGCGAAGCTGTTCATTGTGGACTGAAATACCCCAGTAACACCCAGCCCACTGCAACGCGGCGCAAAAATGCCTACATTGGCTGGATGCGTCGCATCCTCCTGGCCGGCATCGCCGCCGTCTCCCTCGCCTGGGCCTTGCCCGCCACCGCTGCCGAACCGCAGGAGGGGGCGGGCGCCATGCTCGCCCACCGCGCGGCGTACCGGCTGAACCTGGACCGCGTGCGCGACCAGGGCGGCGTGCAGCGGGCCGAGGGCGCCATGGTCTTCGAGATCCAGGACGCCTGCGAAGGCTGGACCACGCGCCAGCGCTTCACCCTGGTGGTCACGGACCGCGACGGCAACCGCATCGAGACCAGCAGCGACTATTCCACCTTCGAGGCCAAGGACGGTTCCCGCCTGCGCTTCTCCCTGACGCAGATGACCGAGGGCGCCGTCACCCAGCGCATCTCCGGCGAGGCGACGCGCAACCCGGACGGCACCGGCCGCGTCACCTACCAGGACCCCGCGCCCAACGAGACCCAGCTGCCGCGCGGCACGCTGTTCCCGATGATGCACACCATCCGCGCCCTGGCCACCGCACGCGCCGGGCAGCGCATCCTGGCCGCGCCGTTGATGGACGGCACGGATGAGGACGGCGCGCAGGAAACCAGCACCTTCATGATCGGCGCGATGCAGGAGCCGCAGGCCAACCCCCGCTTCCCCGCCATGGCGGGCCAGGCAGCGCAGCGCATGCGCATTTCCTTCTTTGAGCCCGGCTCCCAGGCAGGCGCCGGCACGCCGAACTATGAGGTCGCGCTGCGCTACTATGCCAATGGCGTGGCCGATGACGTCCACATGGATTTCGGCGAGTTCAGCGTCGCCGGTGAGCTGCTGGAGCTGGCGCCAACCCCCGGTGGCTGTTGAGCGACCCAGGCTGGAACGCGCTGCTGGAGGGGCGGGCCGAGGGCCCGCTTGCCCCTCTGTTCGCGCCGCTGCTGGCGGCGCCTGACACCCCTGACGGATGCCTGGTGATCGGCCGCCTGGCACAGACGCTGGACGGCCGCATCGCGACCCGCAGCGGCTCATCCCAATGGATCGGCGGGCCGGGTGACCTCATGCACACCCATCGCCTGCGTGCCTTGTGCGACGTGGTGCTGGTGGGTGCCGCGACGGTCGCCAATGACGACCCGCAACTGACCACCCGGCTGGTGCCGGGGCCGGACCCGGTGCGCGTCATCCTCGACACCCGGCAGGAGCTGCCGCTGGAACGCAAGGTGTTCCAGGGCGGCCCGCGCACGATCCTGGCGGTGGCGGAGGACGCGGCGCGCGGCACCCGCCATGGCACCGCCGATATCCTGCCGGTGCCGCGCTGCGGGGAAGGGCGGCTGCATCTGCCGGCCTTGCTGGCCTCGCTGGCCGCCCAGGGCCTGACCCGGATCTTCGTGGAGGGCGGCGGCATCACGGTGTCCCGCTTTCTCATCGCCGGGCTGATCGACCGGCTGCATGTCACGGTCGCCCCCATCATCCTGGGCTCGGGTCGCCCGGCCTTTGCCCTCCCCGAGGCCGCGCGGATCAGCGACGGCCTCAAGCTCTCCTGGACCTGCCATGACATCGCCCCGGATGTGCTGTTCGATATGGCGGTGAACCGCGCCCGCCCCCCCATGGTCTGTCCCTGATGCCCCGCGCCCTTTGGGTGACCGCCGCCGGAGAGGTGGCGCTGCTCGACGCCCCCCTGCCGCCGCGCGCCGACGGCCAATTGCGCCTGCGCATGCTGGCCAGCGGCATTTCACGCGGGACGGAGCGGCTGGTGCTGCACCACCGCGTCCCCGAAAGCCAGTACGCCGTCATGCGCGCGCCTCTGCAACTGGGGGATTTCGGCGGGCCGGTCGCCTATGGCTATTGCGGCGTGGCGATGGTGGAGGAAGGGGCGCTGTCGGGCCGGCGTGTGTTTGTGCTGGCCCCGCATCAGGAGGCTCTGGTCGCCCCCGCCCATTTCTGCACGCCGCTGCCCGATGCCCTGCCGACGCACCGCGCGGTGCTGGGCGCGAATATGGAAACGGCGCTGAACATCATGTGGGATGCCCGGCCCCTGGCCGGCGAGCGCGCCCTGGTGATCGGTGCGGGGGTTGTCGGGCTGCTCGCGGCGTTTCTGCTGGCGCGGTTTCCGGGCGTGCAGGTCACGGTGGTGGACCCTGACGCCTCCCGTGCCGCCATTGCCCGCGCGCTGGGCGCGGATTTTCGCGCGCCGGCCGAGGCGCCGGCCGACCAGGAACTCATCATCCATGCCAGCGCCACGGAGGCCGGGCTGAACCTGGCCCTGTCGCGCGCGGGTTTCGAGGCACGCCTCATCGAAGCCAGCTGGTTCGGCGCCGCGCGCCCGGCCCTGCCGCTGGGTGAGGCCTTCCATCAGAAGCGCCTGCAGATCATCTCGACCCAGGTCGGCAGCGTCTCGCCCGCCATGCGGGGGCGGCGCACGCATGGAGAGCGCATGGCCCTCGCGCTGGATCTGCTGCGCGATGACAGGCTGGATGGCCTGCTGGAACCCCCCATCGCCTTTGCCGACCTGCCCCGGCATTATGCCGCGCTGCTGGAACGCCCAGCCCTCTGCCCGCTCGTGACCTATCCGGAGACCACCGCCTGATGTTCAGCCTGACCGTCGTCGACCACATCATGGTCGCGCACAGCTTCCGCGGTAAGGAATTCGGCCCGGCCCAGCGGCTGCATGGCGCGACCTTCGTGGTGGAGGCGGAGTTCCGCGCGCCGAAGCTGGACGATCTGCACCTGCTGATCGACATCGGGCTGGCGAAGGATGAGCTGCGGAAGATCCTCTCCGCGATCGACTACCGGAACCTGGACGAGGAACCCGTCTTCGCCGGCAAGAACACCACCACCGAGTATCTGTGCCTGCACATCCATGGCCTGCTGGCCGAGGCCTGCCGCGACGGCCGCATGGGCCCCGGCGGTGCGGGCGTGACCGGCATCAAGGTGCTGCTGCGTGAGAGCCATGTGGCCTGGGCCGCCTTCGAAGGGCCCGTCGCGTGAAGATCGCCCTGCTGGTCCCGGCCCCCATCGAGACGGTTTCGGGCGGCTACAACTACGACCGGCGGCTGATCGCGGGGCTGCGGGCCAACGGCCATGCGGTGCGGGTCATCGAACTGGCCGGCAACCACCCCATGCCGGACGACACGGCCGAGGCGGCCGCCCGTGCCGCCTGGGCCGGAATTGCCGAGGACGAGCTGCCGGTGATCGACGGCCTGGGCCTGCCCGCCTTCGCAGGGCTGGATCTGGGCCGCGCCGTGGGGCTGATCCATCACCCGACGGCGCTGGAAAAGGGCCTGAACCGCGACGCGCTGCGCGAGAAGGAGCTGGCGCTGTTCCCGGCCATGAAGCGCCTCGTCGCCACCTCGCGCCTGACCGCCGAGCGCCTGGCCGCCGACTTCGGCGTGGACGCCGCGAAGGTCGGGGTGGTGGAGCCGGGTACGGATGCCGCCGAGCGGGCGAAGGGCTCGGGCGGCCCCGGCGTGCGGATCCTGGCCGTGGGCACGCTGGTGCCGCGCAAGGGGCACGATGTGCTGCTGCGGGCGCTGGCCCGCCTGGCTGATCTCGACTGGTCCCTGGGCATTGCGGGCGGAGCGCGCGATGAGGTGCATGCGAACGGCCTGAAGGGGCTGGCCGAGGAGCTGGGTCTGGCCCAGCGAGTCGAGTTCCTGGGCGAGCTGGACGATGCCACGCTCGCCGCAGCGTATGACAGGACGGACCTGTTCGCCCTGGCGACCCACTGGGAAGGCTATGGCATGGCCGCCGCCGAGGCGATCGCACGCGGCCTGCCCTGTGCCCTGACGGCCGGTGGCGCCATTACCGATGTCGTTCCGCGTGCTGCCTGCGTGGTGGCGCAGCCGGGTGACGCCAATTCACTGTCGCGCGCCATGCGCCGCGTGATCTTTGACCCCGGCCTGCGGCAGGAGATGTCCGACGCGGCCTGGGAAGCCGCCGGCAGCCTGCCCCGCTGGGCCGATCGCGCCGAGGCCTTCGCACAGGAACTTGCCCGTGACTGAGAGTTTTTCCGCTGATTGGCTGACCCTGCGCGAGCCATTCGACGCCGCGGCCCGCGCCCCTGGCCTGGCTGAGGCGCTCTCCGCCGCGCTGCCGGCGCGGCCGCGCCTGCTCGATCTGGGCGCGGGCACCGGCTCGCTCACCCGCTGGCTGGGGCCCATCCTGGGCCGAGGGCAAAGCTGGACCCTGGTCGATGCCGATGCCGAGCTGGTCTACCGCGCCTTCGCCACCCTGGCCGACCGTGCCGATCTGGTCGGCTGGCAGACCGCCTGGCCCGATGCGCGCACCCTGGTGGTGAAGGCCCCGGGCGGGCATTGGCGCATCGAGGGCCTGCTGGCCGACCTGCGCGAGGCCGCGGACCAGCTTCCGCTGGAGAAGGTGGACGCGGTGGTGACGACCGCGCTGTGTGACCTGGTCACAACCGATTGGGTGGAGAAGGTGGCCGCCGGCTGTGCCGAGTATGGTCTGCCCTTCTATGCGGCGCTGAATGTCTCAGGCGGCACGCGCTTTTTCCCTGCTCATCCCGATGATGTGCTGGTGCGGCGCGGCTTCGCGCGTGATCAGGCGCGGGACAAGGGTTTCGGCGGCAAGGCGCTGGGTGAGGCCGCGCCCCAGGCCATCGCTGCCGCCTTTGCCCGCCATGGCTACAAGGTTCGGCTGGCGCCGAGCCCCTGGCAGATTGATCGCCGGCAGGTCGCCATGACCCATGAGCTGGCCATCGGTCATGCGGAGGCTGCTGCCCGCGCGCTGCCCGGCGCCCGCAAGCGGATCGCGGCCTGGGCCGAGATGCGCAGCCGCCACGCCGAATTGCGGCGGCTGTCGCTGGTCGTGCCCCATCTGGACCTGCTGGCGCTGCCCGCCTAGCGCGGATCCGCGGCGTGGGTGGTGATGGCCTGCTGCAGTTCTTCCGGTACGACGGCGCGCGGCTTCAGCAGCACCAGCGTGCCGGCTGACCCGACCACCTCGAAGAAGGGGGCCAGGGCCTCCTGATAGGCGCGACGGGGCCAGTAGTCGTGGATGGCGACATGGCCTTCAGCATCCAGCCGGCCATGGGCAGACAGGGCGCAGGCGATGCGGAAGCGGCCGTCGACCAGCACGAAATCCGCGCGCGGCATGCTGAACCAGGGGGCGCCCCAATAGCGCCAGCCGGTATCGGCCGAAGGCGCCATCAGCGGCCAGCCCCATTCCCGGGTCGGCCCGATTTCCGCATGCCATTGCGTCAGCCGGCCTTGGCGCAGCGCGCGAGCGGCGGCGGCACCCTCGGCCACGCGGTTCAGCCAGGCGCGGTCAGAATCGACCGACAGCAGGCGGCCCTCGCTCGCATCCAGCAACAGACCCGTGCTGCCGCCGCAACCGAACTCCAGCATGCTGCGTGCCCCTGCCGCGGCAGCGCGCAGCAGCGCCTGCTCGGCACCCGACATGGCGGGCTGCATGGGGGCGGGCGTCAGGCCCTGCGCCAGATCAGGAAGCGCGAAATCCGGCAGTGCCAGGCCGACGGTTTCCGGCACAGGAAGGGTCAGGGACATCGTCAACTCCTCGGCCAGATGTCGAGGAGGCGAGTGTCAGCCAGCTTGGTTAACAAAGCCTGACCAAGAAAAAAGCGCCCTGCCGGGACGGCGGGGCGCTTTGGTCAGCCTCAGAACTTCCGCGGTTCGCGGCGCGGCGGCCGGCGCGGCCCGCGTTCCTCGCGCGGGGGCGGGGCGGGCTGCTTCATTTCCTCGGACAGCTCGCGGATCTTGGTCGCGATGGACGCGCGCAGTTCCGGCGAGGTGTAAGGCTTCAGGTTGGCATAGACCTCCTTGAGGTCCCGCAGCTGCTTTTCCTTCTCCACCCGATTGCGCGGGATGGGACGGTTGTCGCTGAGCTGGCCTTCACGCGAGCGCATGGCGGTATCCGTGTGACTTGAGTGGTTACTGCCCGCAAGAAAGGGCCCGCTTTTGACGGACCCTTGCCAGCGGTGGCGGGCCGGTGGGTTCCGGCCCTGCCGTGATTAGATGTCGAGGATCAGACGACGCGGGTCCTCGATGCACTCCTTCACGCGCACCAGGAAGCTGACGGCTTCCTTGCCGTCGACGATGCGGTGATCGTAGCTGAGCGCGATGTACATCATCGGGCGGATCTCGACCTTGCCGCCGACGGCCATCGGGCGTTCCTGGATCTTGTGCATGCCCAGGATGCCGGACTGCGGCGGGTTCAGGATCGGGGTCGACATCAGGCTGCCGTAGACGCCGCCGTTGGTGATGGTGAAGCTGCCGCCCGCCATCTCCTCCAGCTTCAGCTGGCCGTCACGCACGCGCTTGCCGAAGTCGGCGATCGTCTTCTCGATGCCGGCGAAGGACAGCTGGTCCGCGTTCTTCAGCACGGGCACGACCAGGCCGTTCGGGCCACCGACGGCCACGCCCATGTTGACGAAGTTCTTGTAGACCACGCTGTCGCCGTCGATCTCGGCGTTGATCGCCGGGAATTCCTTCAGCGCCACGATGCAGGCGCGGACGAAGAAGGACATGAAGCCGAGGCGGGTGCCGTGCTTCTTCTCGAAGGCGTCCTTGTATTCGGCGCGCAGCGCCATCGCCGCACCCATGTCCACCTCGTTGAAGGTGGTGAGCATGGCGGCGGTGTTCTGCGCTTCCTTCAGGCGGCGCGCGATGGTCGCGCGCAGCTTGGTCATCTTCACCCGCTCCTCGCCGGCGGCCAGCGCACGGGCGGGCTTGGCGGCGGGGGCGGCGGCAGCGGCCGCCGGCGGGTTGGTCAGGAAGGACAGCACATCGCCCTTGGCGATGCGGCCGTCCTTGGCGGAGCCGGCGCCGATCTGGGCGGCGGACACGTTGTTCTCGGCCATCAGCTTCGCGGCGGCGGGCAGCGGGGCATGGCTGGAAGCGGCGGCGGGGGCCGCGGCAGGGGCGGCCGGGGCGGGCGCCGGGGCCGGCGGCGGAGCGGAGGCCGTGGCGGAGCCGGTGACGGAGCCGCCGGCGGTGCCGACGGGCTTGGCGGCGGCGTTGCCGGTGCCGGCAGCGATGCTGCCCAGCACGGCGCCGGGCTCAACCTCGGCGCCCTCGGCAGCCGCGATGGCTTCCAGCACGCCGGCGGCCGGCGCGTTCACCTCGACGGTGACCTTGTCGGTCTCGAGCTCGACCAGCGGCTCGTCGGCGGCAACCGCCTCGCCGGCCTGCTTCAGCCAGCGCGCCACGGTGGCGGAGCTGACGCTCTCGCCCAGGGTAGGAACCAGGATCTCGGTCATAGTATCTAGCCTCGTCTCGTTGGCGGCGTTTTACAGGCCGAGAGCCTGCTTCACCAGAGTGTCCTGCTCGGCAGCGTGAACCTTGGCGAGGCCGGTGGCCGGGCTCGCCGCTTCCTCGCGGCCGACGTATTCGGGGCGCTTCGCCTTGATGTCCAGCTTGGTCAGCACCTTCTCGATCTTGCGGTCGAGGAAGGTCCAGGCGCCCATGTTCTCGGGCTCCTCCTGGCACCAGATCACCTCCGCGTTCTTGTACGGGGCGAGCGTGGCGGCCAGGGACTTCGCCGGGAACGGGAACATCTGCTCCACGCGGACCAGCGCCACATCCTGCACATTGGCGTCGCGGCGGGCCTGCAGCAGGTCGTAGTAGACCTTGCCGGTGCAGAGCACGACGCGCTTCACCTTCTCCTCGGGCGCGATCGCGTCGATCTCGGGGATCACGTGGCGGAAGCCGGTGCCCGGACCGAACTCGGCGAGCGAGGAGACGGCCATCTTGTGGCGCAGCAGCGACTTCGGCGACATCACGACCAGCGGCTTGCGGTAGTTCGCCTTCAGCTGGCGGCGCAGCGCGTGGAAGTAGTTGGCCGGCGTCGTGAAGTTGCACACCCGCATGTTGCGCTCGGCGCACAGCTGCAGATAGCGCTCCAGGCGGGCGGAGGAGTGCTCCGGACCCTGGCCCTCATAGCCATGCGGCAGCAGCATCACCAGGCCCGACATGCGCAGCCACTTCGTCTCCGCGCTGGCGATGAACTGGTCGATGATGACCTGCGCGCCGTTCGCGAAGTCGCCGAACTGGCCTTCCCACAGCACCAGGGAGTTGGGGTCCGCCAGGGAGTAGCCGTAGTCGAAGCCCAGCACGCCGAACTCGGAGAGCAGGGAGTTGAAGGCCTCGAACTTCGGCTGGCCGTCCTTCAGGAAGTTCAGCGGCGCGTACTCGGCCTGGGTCTTCTGGTCGATCAGCACGCAATGGCGATGGCTGAAGGTGCCGCGCTGCACGTCCTCACCGGACAAGCGGACGCGATGGCCTTCCATCAGCAGGGTGCCGAAGGCCAGCGCCTCGCCGGTCGCCCAGTCCAGACCCTCGCCGGTGTCGATGGAGGTCTTCTTGGCCTCCATCTGGCGGGCGATCTTGGGGTTCAGGGTGAAGTCGGCCGGAACGCTGGTCAGGCGGGCGCCCACTTCGCGCAGGGTCTCGAGCGACACGGCGGTCGGCTCTTCCTGCTCCACGTCGCCGGTATCGGCCTTCAGCCCGGACCAGTGGCCTTCCAGCCACTCCGCCTTGTTGGGCTTGTAGTCCTGCGAGGCCTGGAAGGCCTCCTCCATCGTGGTGTTGAAGCCGTCCAGGATGGCCTTGGACTCGTCGGCCGTGATGCTGCCCTCGGTGGCCAGGCGGTCGGCGTAGACCGTGCGGGTCGACTTCAGGCCCTTGATGCGGGCGTACATGACGGGCTGCGTGAATGCCGGCTCGTCGTTCTCGTTGTGGCCGTGGCGGCGATAGCACACGATGTCCAGCACGATGTCCGCCTTGAACTTCTGGCGGTACTCGGCGGCCATGCGGCTGGCCCACACGACGGCTTCGGGGTTGTCCCCGTTCACGTGCAGGATCGGCGCCTGCACGCTCTTGGCGACATCGGTGCAGTACAGGCCGGAATAGGCATGCACCGGCACCGTGGTGAAGCCGATCTGGTTGTTGGTGACGATATGGATCGTGCCGCCGGTGCGGTAGCCGACCAGCTGGGACATCGCCAGCGTCTCGTACACCACGCCCTGGCCGGCGAAGGCCGCGTCGCCATGCAGCAGGATGCCCATGACCGACCCGCGATCCTTCACGTCGCCCGCCATGTCCTGGCGCGCGCGCACCTTGCCGGCGACCACGGGGTCGACGCATTCAAGGTGAGAGGGGTTGGGCTGCAGCGAGAGATGGACCTTGCGGCCGCCGATCTCGACGTCGGTGGAGGTACCCAGGTGGTACTTCACGTCGCCCGAGCCCTGCACGTCGTCGGGCTTGTAGCTGGCGCCCTTGAACTCGCTGAACACCTTGGTGAAGGACTTCTTCACCACGTTCACCAGCACGTTCAGGCGGCCGCGATGGGCCATGCCGATCGCGATCTCGTTCACGCCCAGGCCGGCCGCCACCTCGATCACGGTCTGGATCGAGGGGATGGTCGCCTCGCCGCCCTCAAGGCCGAAGCGCTTGGTGCCGACATACTTCTTGGCGCAGAAGGCCTCGAAGCCCTCGGCCTCGGTCAGCTGCGTCAGGATCTTGCGCTTGGCGTCCTTGTCGAAGGCCGTGTTCCAGGGCGCGCCCTCGACCTGCTGCTGGATCCAGCTCTTTTGGCCCGGATCCTGGATGTGCATGAACTCCACGCCGATCGGGCCGCAATAGGTCGCGCGGACCACCTGCAGGATCTGGCGGACGGAGGCGGTCTCCAGCCCCAGCACGCCGTCGATGAAGATCGGGCGGTCCATGTCGGCGGGGCCGAAACCCCAGAACTCCGGCGACAGCTCGGGGTGCGGCTTGGGCTGCTGCAGGCCGAGCGGGTCGAGCTGGGCTTCCAGATGGCCGCGCACGCGATAGCTGCGGATCAGCATCAGGGCGCGGATGCTGTCGAGCTGCGCCTTGCGCACGGTCTCGGCATCGGCGCCCGCGGGGGCGGCGGCGGCAGGCTTGCCGCCCTTCGCGCCCTTGGCGTCCTTGCCGGCGGCGGGCGCCGGCTCCTCAGGGGCGAAGCCGCCGCGGGCGCGGGGCTGCCAGGGTGCGCCGATGGCGTCCTGCATCACCGCATGGGCGTCGTCGTCGAGGGCAGCGAACAGCTCCGCGAAGGAGGGCTCCACGCTGTCGGGTTTCTCCACCCACCGCGCGTAGAGGTCAGCGAGATAGGCAGCATTGCCACCCGTCATCGCGCTCGCGAGGATGTCCACTCCGGCCATTCTTCAACCCGGGCCCGCCTTACGGCGGTCCGGCCCTTTCATTCCTGTCTGCGGCAGACGCTGCCGACCATGTCCTATGGCGGCGGTCGTTAACATAAGCATGATGGCGAAACCACGGCAGGGGCTGCTTGCAAGGGTGATATCGCAAAAACAGGATGCTGCGCCGCGAAATCAGGCAGTTGCCCATGGAGGCCGTGCAATGAGGGGGCCACGCCCCCCGTGAGGACCTATTTCCGCACCCACTCCCAATACATCGGGTGCCGCCCGGCTTCGATAGCCTTCGCTTCATAGCGCGTCGGCGGCCAGCCCTCGGGGCGTTCCTTCGCCGGTTCGGCGGCCTCGAACAGCGGCGAGGCGCGCAGCACCTCCTCCACCCATGCCTGATAGGTCGGGTCGTCAGAGGCGATGCGCCAGATCGCGCCCGGCTTCAGCGCGCGGGCGACGATGGGCAGGATTTCCGGATGCACGAAGCGGCGCTTGGAATGGCGCGCCTTGGGCCAGGGGTCCGGGAACATCAGGAACATCCGGTCCAGGCTGGCCTCGGGCAGGGACAGCAGCAGGGCGCGCGCGTCCTCGGGCCATAGCCGCAGGCGGGCAGGGACGTCGCAGGTCGCTTCCTGGCCATCCGGGATGATCTGCGTCAGCAGGGAGCACAGGCCGTGCTCATAGACCTCGCTGGCTATGATGGCGGTGTCGGGGTTCGCGGCCATCAGGGCCAGCGTGTGCTCGCCGCCGCCGAAGCCGACTTCCAGCCAGGTGCGCGCCGCGCCCTTGGCGAAATCCAGGCTCTCATAGCGCATGCGGGGCAGCGCCTCAGAGAGCAGCAGCTCCTGGCGCGGGCGCAGCTTGTGGCCACGGCGGCGGCCGTAGAGGCGGTTGGGGATGCCTTCGGGGAATTCGGGGTCGGTCACGGCGGGTGCTCTATAACGAAAAAGCGCCGGCCCGCGAGGGCCAGCGCCAAAAATCCTACCGGAAGGCGGATCAGCGGCCGAAGGCGCGCTTCAGCTCGTCCACCAGGTCGGTCTTTTCCCAGGTGAAGGTGCCCTTCTCCAGGTCCGGCGTGCGGCCGAAATGGCCGTAGCTGGACGTGGGGACATAGATCGCGCGGTTCAGGTGCAGATGCTCGCGGATGCCGCGCGGAGACAGGTTCACCAGCTCCTGCACCACCTTCGCCAGCTTCTCCTCATCCACGTCCTTCGCCGTGCCGTGCAGGTCGAAGTACACGGAGAGCGGCTTCGCCACGCCGATCGCGTAGCTGACCTGGATGGTGCACTTGTCGGCCAGGCCCGCGGCCACGACGTTCTTCGCGACATAACGCGCGGCATAGGCGGCCGAGCGGTCCACCTTGGTGGGGTCCTTGCCGGAGAACGCGCCGCCGCCATGCGGGGCCGCACCGCCGTAGGTGTCCACGATGATCTTGCGGCCGGTCAGGCCGCAGTCGCCGTCCGGGCCGCCGATCACGAAGGTGCCGGTCGGGTTCACGTACAGCTCGCTGTCGGCGGGCATCCAGCCGGCGGGCAGGCTGCTCTCGATGAGCGGCTTCACCATCGCCTTGATCTGGGCCTGGTCCATGCCTTCCTCGTGCTGGGTGGACAGCACGATGGAAGTGGCGCCCACGGGCTTGCCGTCGACATAGCGCAGGGTCACCTGGCTCTTCGCGTCGGGCAGCAGGCCCTTCACGGAAACGTCGCCGTTGCGGCGCAGCTCGCTGATACGGCGCAGGATCAGGTGCGCGTAGTACAGCGGGGCCGGCATCAGGTCCGGGGTTTCGGTGCAGGCATAACCGAACATGATGCCCTGGTCGCCGGCGCCTTCGTCCTTGTTACCGGCCGCGTCCACGCCCTGGGCGATGTGCGCGGACTGGGCATGCAGGTGGCATTCGACATGGGCGTTGGCCCAGTGGAAGCCTTCCTGCTCATAGCCGATGTCGGCCACGGCCAGGCGGGCGCGGTGCAGCAGCAGCTCGGGCGTGATGTGGCCCGGGCCGCGCGTCTCGCCGGCGATGATGATGCGGTTGGTGGTAACCAGGGTCTCACACGCGACGCGCGCGTAGGGATCGGCTTCCAGGAAGGTGTCCAGAACGGTGTCGCTGATCCGGTCCGCCACCTTATCCGGATGGCCTTCGGACACGCTCTCCGACGTGAAGAGATATTCGCCCTTGTCGCGCATGGCTTTGGTTCGGCCTCTTGTCGCTGCCCCGGGAGCACCCCGGCATGGCCCGCGCGGCATTCGGCCGCGTGTGCGACGGGTCGTGTGGCAGCGCAGCGAAAAGGGGTCAAGGCCCCGCCTGAGCACGCGGGACAGGGCTGACCCGTGCATGCCGCGCATGCCGTGCCCCGGCTGCCCCTTGCCCCTTCGCTGGAAACAGACCAAATGCAGTCCGGAATAGACCCCGAGGGCTGATCGCATGTTCATCGAGACCGAAGGCACCCCTAACCCCGCCACGCTCAAGTTCATTCCCGGCAAGGACGTGATGGGCGCGCTCGGAACGGCGGATTTCGCCTCGGCCGAGACTGCGGTTCGCAGCCCGCTGGCCACGCGCCTTTTCGCCCTGGAGGGCGTGGAGCGCGTGTTCCTCGGTGAGGATTTCGTGACCGTGACCAAGGGCGGGATGGCCGATTGGCGCGACCTGCGCCCCACCGTCCTGGCCGCCATCATGGCCCATTACATGGCCGAACTGCCCATCATCGAGGGTGAGGGCGACCCCGGCACCGCCGAGGATACCGACCCGGCCGATGCCGAGGTGGTCGCCATGATCAAGGACCTGCTGGACACCCGCGTGCGCCCGGCCGTCGCCGGCGACGGCGGTGACATCGTGTTCCGCGGCTTCCGTGAAGGTGTCGTGAAACTGAAGATGCAGGGCGCCTGCTCGGGCTGCCCGTCCTCCCGCGCCACGCTGAAGCATGGCGTGGAGAACATGCTGCGCCACTACATCCCGGAAGTTCTGTCCGTGGAACAGGTCGAGGCCTGATTATCCGGGGGGCGTAAGCCCCCCTTTTTCTTATCCGCTGACCGCCAGCAGCGCGACGACGCCCTGCTGCCACGCCTGCCAGGCGCGTTCCGCCGCGGCGCCTGTCCGTTCGGCGGCCTGGCTGGCCTGGTTCAGCAGCCGACGCGCCTCCTCACGTTCCGCGCCGGTGCGGTCCTGCACGGCGGCGCGGGCGCGTTCCAGCGCCGTCTCGGCCGCTTTCGCCTCGCCAACCGCCAGCCTCGCCGCGTCCAGCTGCTCGCGCAGCCGCGTCAGACGCGTCACCATGTCGGAAAGCAGCGCCCGACCCGGCGTGCCTTCGGCGGTCCGTGTCAGCACTTCCTGGATGCGCTCCAGGCTGCCAGGCCCGCCCGGCAGCCGCCGCAGGTCGCCGTCCAGCGCAGCCCCCCGCCACGGCAGCAATTGCGGCTGGCCCAGCCCCGGGTCCCACAGCACCAGCGTGCTGCGCGTGTCCCGGCGATAGGGCAGCCGCAGCGTCTGCTCGCCGGCAGTCAGCGCCACCTCGTGCCGAAGGCCGAAATCACCGCGAGAGGCGATGTCGAAGCGCGGCTCGTAGCCGGGCATGTTGGGCATATCCAGCACCAGCCGCCCCGCCGTGCGCGGATTGACGGCCAGGGCCCAGCTCACTTCCTCCTCACCCTGCAGCGTCAGCACCGCCCTGGAGAGCCCGACCCGCGTGACCCGCTGAACCGAGTCGCGACGGCTGTTCACCGTCACGTCGCGGTCGAGCGCATGGGCCAGCAGGCGTGTTTCGCCGTCCGGCATGGCGCGCAATTCCGCGTCGCCCAGAAAGGCCGGGCCGGAGATGGAGACCAGCCCGTCAGGCAGCGTGTTGCCGGTGTTGTTGGTGATGCGCACGGCGTTCAGCGGATTGCGGGCGCCGGGGTTCTGCATCCACCACACGCGCTGGGCCGGGATGCGTGCGTCCATGAAGGGAAAGTTCGCCGTCTCGCTGGCGCGGACGGAAACCGGGTTCGGCAGCGTGAAGGAAACGCGGCCGGAGGTGCTTTCGGCTGCCGCCTGGTCCACCTGCGCCATCTCGGCCGGTGCCGGCGGCGGTGCGGCGCGGGCCATGGCCGCCACGCCGCCGACCAGCGGCCGCACGGGCGCCACGGGGGCGGGTGCCGGCAGAAACGGCACCGGCGCGGTGTCGGCCTGGGGGCGGATCGTCTCGGCGCCGCGCACCGGCATCTCGGGCCGCGGCCGCATGATCGGGGTGTAGAGCGCCTGGGCAAAGGCCGCGGGATTGCCCGATACCAGGGACAGGCGGACATCCTGCCAATCGGCGCCCGACCGGTTCTCGACCACGGCCCATCCCTGCAGCCGGGCCTGATCGCCATCCAGCGTCAGGCGCCAGCTCGGCTTCCACAAAGGCGCCGCCGTTACATAGGCCAGCGCGACCTGCCGTGCCGCGGAGGCGCGGAAGGTGATCTCGGCGCGGCGGGTATCGGCCAGGCGGGCCGCGGCCATGGCGGCGGCGGCGCGTTCGACGCGACCGGCCAGCTCGCTGTCCGTCAGGCGCAGCGCGTCGCCTTCGCGCAGCATGACGTTGGCCAGGCCGCGCTCGCCCAGGACCGTCAGCGAGAGGGCGTTCTCAGCCTCGGCGGCATCGATCAGCAGCCCCCGCGTGCCGCCGACCTCGACCCGCTGCCCGCGCAGCGCTCGCAGCATCGAAAGCCGATCGGCGAAGTCGTCCGGCCGCAGCGGCAGGCCTCGAAAGGCCTCCTCCTCCAATTCGCGAGCCGGCAGGGACAGGCCGAGGACCGTTCCCTGGCTGTCGAGGACCAGCAAGGATTTCAGGATGTCGTCCACCTGGGGCGTGGGGATGGTCAGCGTGACCACCCCGTCGGCGGACAACTGGCCGGCGCGCTGGATTTCCACCAGGCCGGCATTGGAGAGTGTGACGGTGCGGACGGGCAGCTCTTCGGCATGCGCGGCCAGCGGCAACAGAAGGATCAGGGCCGGGAGACGTTTCATGGCGGCAGCCTATCCCGGCGATCATGCCGAAAAGAAGGCGAGGTTATGAAACTCCCCGTGTGGCCGGGCGTATATCCGATGCTCCCGATGCGGTAGCTTGACCCTATGCAGCCCATGGCCGGCACCACGCGCGACCTTCGGGCGGACCTGTTCCGCGGGATCGCCCTGTGGTTCATCTTCATTGACCATGTGCCCGGCAATGCGCTGGGCTGGTTCACCCTGCGCAACATCGCCTTCGCGGACGCCACCGAGCTGTTCGTCTTCCTGGCCGGCTATGCCGGCGGAATCGCCTATGGCCGGCAGATGGAGCGAGATGGCTGGCTGTTTGCCGCTGCGCGCGTCATGGGGCGGGTCGGCACCCTCTATGTGGCGCACATCTTCCTGTTCGTGGTGTTCACGGCCCAGGTCGGCTTCTCGGCCGCGCGGCTCGACCGCGGCATGTATCTCGATGAACTGCAGATGGACGCGTTGGGGGCAGATCCCTATCAGGCGCTGCTGCATGCCCTGCTGCTGAGCTTCCAGCCCGCATTCCTGAATATATTGCCGCTCTATGTCGCGCTGATGGCCATTTTCGCGCTTGTCATGCCGTTGTTGCGTTGGCCCTGGCTGCTGCTGGGCCTGTCTGCGCTGGGATACGCGCTGGTCCGTGCGACGGGCATCAACCTGCCCTCCGTGAATGGTGAGGGCTGGTACTTCAACCCGTTCGCCTGGCAGATCCTCTATATGTGCGGCGCCGTGGTCGGGTTCGCGCCGCATGGCGGGCGGCCCATCCTGCTGCCTTGGCGCTGGTGGGGGGCTGCCTTGTGCGCGCTTCTGCTGCTGCCCTGCGCGGGCACCATGCTGGCGGTCTGGCACGCGCCGGACTGGCTGGCGCAGTTGCCGGGCCCCTGGGCCACCTTCCTGGACGGCGTAGACAAGACCGCCCTGCATCCGCTGCGGCTGCTCTCTCTGCTGGCCCTGGCCTATCTGGCCGCGCATCTGCTGCCGCGAGGGGCCAGGCTGCTGGAAGGGCGGCTGGCAAGGCTGTTCATCCTGCTGGGGCAGCAATCCCTGCCGGTGTTCTGCGCGGGCATATTTCTTTCCTTCCTGGGGCGCCTGGCGCTGGAGGCGGATGACCGCGGGCCCATGCAGTTGGCGGTGAATGTCGCGGGCCTCGCGGCCCTGGCCGGGGTGGCGTGGCTGTCGCGCTGGTACGACCGGCGCGTTTCCGGTGCGCGGAAACCCTTGCCCCTGGCCCCTGTGGCGGATAGGGCATGAACATGGCTCGACGGGCGATCCTGCTGCTGATGCTGTGCATCGCCCCGTTGGGGGTCACCTCCGCCTGGGCGGCGGGCTGCGACGTGCCGCAGGACCTGCTGGACCCCACGATGCAGCCGCGTCTGCGCCGGGCGCTCGCCGGCCCCGAGTTCCGCGTGCTGATCGGCGGCAGTGCCAGCGCAGAGCAGGGCGGCAGCGCTGAACGTTATCCGGAACGTCTGCAGGCGCTGCTGCGGGAGCAGTATCCCGGCCTGCAGGTGCGGGTTGAGGCACGTGGAAGGCGCGGTGCCAACGCGCTGGAAATTCTGGCGCTCATCGCCCCGCTGCTGCCGGATTTCCGCCCGCATCTGGTCCTATGGCAGACAGGCACGGTCGAAGCCGTGCGCGGCCTGCCGATCGAGGCGATGACGGACACCCTGTCCACGGGCATCGCTCGCCTGCGCGCCGCCGGTGCGGAGGTGATGGTCATGGACCCCCAATTCAGCCGTTTTCTGCGCGCCAACGCAGACATCGACGCCTATCGCGACGCCCTGCGCCTGACCGCCGCCACGGAGGCGGTGCCCCTGCTGCGCCGCTGGGACTGGATGCGCGAATGGGCGGATGAAGGCGTGCTGGATGTCGAGCGCGCGCCCGCCCAGACCCGGCCCGTGACCGTGGCCCGCCTGCATGATTGCGTGGCGCGCGGCATCCTCGCCCAGATCCAGCTTTCCACGAGGCGCTGATGCCGGACGGTTCCCTGCCGCCACAGACACCGGCGGAACTCGGCGCGAAGCCCCGGCGCGGCCGCTGGGCCTCGCCTCTGCTGCGGCGCATCCTGTTGATGAACGCGCTGCCTCCGGCCCTTCTGGCGGCAGCCCTGCTGTATCTGGACCAGTATCAGAACGGCCTGCTGGCGGCGGATGTCGAGGCCCTGCGCACGCAGGCCCGCATCTATGCCGGCGCCATCGGTGAGGCCGCGGTGCGGGTGGAGAACGACCGCGCCATTCTCGTGCCGGAACTGGCCCGCCCGCTGCTGCGCCGCCTGGTCGAGCCGTCGGCCAATACCCAGGCACGGCTGTTCGACATCACGGGCCTCGTCGTTGCGGACAGCCGTGTGCGAGAGGGGCCCGGAGGCACGGTGGTGGCCGAGCCCCTGCCGCCGCCGGCGCAGCGCAGCCTGTTCTCGAACAGCATCGCCGGGCTCTACGATCGGCTGGTCCAGCTGCTGCCGCGCGGCGCGCGTACCTCGGTGGTGGTCGACACGGCCAACGATGCCGACAGCTTCGACTGGCAGCCGGCCCTGAGCCCCGATCGCCGGGAGGAACTGCGCACAGCACTCGAAGGTGGCGTGACACCCTATATCCGGCGCACGCCGGAGGGCCGCCTGCTGGTCTCGGTCGCGGAGCCCGCGCGGCGCGGCGGCCAGGCCGTGGGCATCATGCTGCTGACGCGTGAGGCGCGGGAGGTGGACCAGCGCCTGTTCGAGATCCGGCTGTCCGTGCTGGCGCTGTTCCTGCTCGCGCTGATCCTGACGACCGCTCTGTCGCTGTATCTGGCGCAGACCCTCGCCAGCCCGATCCTGCGCCTGGCGCGGTCGGCGGCGGATATGCGCCAGGGCAAGGGCCGGCAGGGCAGCGTGCCTGACGACGTGCTGGCCCGCCGCGACGAGATCGGCATCCTGGCGCGCGATCTGCAACGGGCCGCCCGCGACCTGTGGGCACGCATCGACGCCAATGAGCGCTTCGCCGCCGATGTGGCGCATGAGCTCAAGAACCCGCTGACCAGCGTGCGTTCCGCCATCGAGACCCTGCGCCGCATCGAGGACACCAACCAGCAGAAGCGCCTGCTGGAGATCATCGCCAATGACGTGACGCGCATGGACCGGCTGATCGGGGACATTGCCGATGCGTCGCGCGTCGATGCCGAGCTCAGCCGCACCGTGCCGGAGCCGGTGGATGTCTCCATGATCCTGTCGGTGCTGGCGGAACTGCACAACACCACCCGCAAGGACACCGACCCTACCATCGTGCCCGAGCTGCCGGAGGGGCCCTTGATGGCACTCGCGGTGGAGGACCGGCTGGTGCAGGTGATCCGCAACCTGATCGGCAACGCCCTGTCCTTCAGCCCGCAGGAAGGCCGCGTCTGGCTGCGTGGCCGCGTGGTCGGGCAGGAGATCGAGATCCAGGTCGAGGACGAAGGCCCCGGCATTCCGGAGGCCAAGCTCAGCGGCATCTTTGACCGCTTCTATACCGAGCGCCCGCAGGGTGAGCGCTTCGGCAACCACTCGGGCCTCGGCCTGTCGATCAGCAAGCAGATCGTGGAGGGGTTGCGTGGCCGGATCAGTGCCGACAACCGGCGTGACGCCGGCGGGAAGGTGCTGGGCGCGCGCTTCGTGGTGCGGCTGCCGCAGGGGTGACGGCGCACTGGCTTGAGATCTTCCTGGAAATGCTGGCGGCCGAGCGCAATGCCGCCCGCAACACCCTGCTGGCCTATCGCGCTGACCTCTCGGATTTCCTGACGCAGCACGGCGCGCAGGCCAGTGCCGACGATGTGCGTGACTATGTGCATCACCTGGCCGCCACCGGGCTGGCGGCGCGCAGCCAGGCGCGCAAGCTCTCGGCGTTGCGGCAGTTCTTCCGGTTCCTGGCGCGCGAGGGATACCGCAGCGATGACCCCACGGAGCTCATCGACAGCCCCCGCCTGCCGCCCAGCCTGCCCAAGGCGCTGACCGAGGCCGAGGTCGAGGCCCTGATCCTGGGTGCCGAACGCCTGCCGCCCACCCGCGCGCCCCTGGCCATTGCGGCGCTCGAACTGCTCTATGCCTCAGGGTTGCGCGCGTCGGAGCTCGTCACCCTGCCTGCCGGTGCACTGCGCCAGAACGCGCCGCTGATCGCGGTGCGCGGCAAGGGCGGCAAGGAGCGTCTGGTCCCGATTTCCCGCCGCGCGAGAGAGGCGGTGGCCGAAACCGCCGGTGATGCCGAACGTCGCGGACGCGGCCATGTGCAGGCAGCGCGATATCTGTTTCCGTCGCGCGGCAAGGCCGGGCATTTCACCCGGCAGGGTCTGGGGCTGCTGCTGAAGGAAGCCGCCCTGGCGGCGGGGATCGACCCCGAAAAGGTCTCGCCGCATGTGCTGCGGCATTCCTTCGCGACGCATCTGCTGGGGCGGGGGGCGGATCTGCGCAGCCTGCAGACGCTGCTCGGCCATGCCGATATCGCCACCACCCAGATCTACACCAAGGTGCTTGAGGAACATCTCAGGCATCTCGTGGAAACGCATCACCCCCTGGCGACAGAGGCGCCCGCGCCGCGCATCATGCGCCCTGAACCGCGCCCGGCACCCACGCGCCGGAAAAAGAGGACGTCTCCATGAGTTTCCGCACCGTCGTCGAGGCCACGCCCCGCCTGCACCGCAGCGAGCTGGCCGTGCCGGCCTCCCGCCCTGCCATCTTCGAGAAGGCCGCGGCCTCCGCCGCTGACCTGGTGTTCCTGGACCTGGAGGACGCGGTCGCCCCGGATGAGAAGGAAGCCGCCCGCCGCAATGCCATCGACGCGCTGCGTACCATCGACTGGGGCAGCAAGATCATGGCCGTGCGGATCAACGGCCTCGATACCCACTACATGTATCGCGATGTGGTGGACCTGATCGAGCAGGCGGGTGAGCGGCTGGATCTGTTCATCGTGCCCAAGGTGGGCGACGCGAAGGATGTCTACGCGCTGGACATGCTGACCAGCCAGGTCGAGGCAGCCATGGGCCGGCGCAAGCGCATGGGCTTTTCGCTGATCGTCGAGACGGCGCTGGGCCTGGCCAATGTCGAGCGCATCGCCGAGGAATCCCCGCGCATCGAGGCCCTGCAGATGGGCGTTGCCGACCTTGCGGCCAGCCTGCGCATGCGCACCACCAATATCGGCGGCCCCGTGGATGACTATGCCTCGGCGGCGGGCGTGCTGGATGCGTGGCAGTTCCCGATGTCGCGCGTCATCGCCGCCGCGCGTGCCGCCGGGCGCCGGCCGATCGCCGGCCCCTTCGGCAATTTCAAGGACGCCGAAGGCCTGGAGGCGGCCGCGCGCCGCGCCCGCGCGCTGGGTGCGGAGGGGATGATGGCCATCCACCCCAGCCAGATCGGCATCATCAATACCGTCTTTACGCCGAGCGAAGCCGAGATCCGTCAGGCACGCCGCATCCTGGAAGCCATGGAGGAAGCCACCCGCGCCGGGCGTGGCGCCGTGGCGCTGGATGGCCGCCTGCTGGACATCGCCAGCATCCGCCAGGCGGAGGCGCTGCTGGAAAAGGTGAAGATGCTTGGCTAGCCCGGCCTGGTCCGGCGCGGCCGCGACCTTCATCGGCAATGGCCTGGCCCGCTTCGCCTTCGTGCCGCTGTTCCCGGCCATGGTGGCTGCGGGCTGGGTCGATGGAACCGGTGCCGGGTTGCTCGGCGCCACCGCTTTGGCAGGGTATCTGCCCGGCGTGCTGATGGGGCAGTTCCTGGCGCGCCGGTTGGGTACGGCGCGGGTTCTGGACCTGGCGGTGCTGTTATTGGTGATCGGCTTCCTCGCCTGCTGTTGGAATGGCGGGCTGTGGTGGCTGTTGCCGTGGCGGGGGCTGGCCGGGGTGGCCGGTGGCTGGATCATGGCCGTGGCCCCGCCCGCCGCGCAGCTGGACTTGCCGCCGGAGCGCCGTGCGATGGCGGCGGGCATGGTCATCGCGGGTGTCGCGGGCGGCATTCTGGCCGGTGCGCTCGCCATGCCGTGGCTGCTGACCTGGGGGCCTGGTCCGGCCTGGATCGGCCTGGGCGTGATTGCCGCCTGCCTGTGGCTGGTGGCACGCCGAAGCGCCCCGCGTTCGGTCCTGCCGGCATTGGCGGGTGGGCGCGGCTGGTCGCCGTTGCTGACGGCCTATCTCCTGTCCTCCATCGGGATGGTGGCGCCGATGGTCTATCTGTCGGACCTGATCGCCCGTGGTCATGGGCTGGGCGTGGGGGCAGGCGCCTATGCCTGGGCGATGTTCGGCGCCGGCGGCCTGGTGGGCGCTCTGCTGAGCGGGCGGGTGGCCAGTGCCATCGGCAGCGCGCGGGCCGTGATGGGATGGCTGATGGTGCAGGTGGGCGGGCTGGCGCTGCTGTGCATGCCCTGGCACGCACTCGCCTGGCCCGGGGCAGCGATGGCGGGCTTTGCCGGCGTGGGCGTCACCGCCGTGCTGCTGGTGCTGCTGCGTGAGCGCTATGGGCCGGATGCCGCTGCCCTCTGGGCACGCGGGACGGCGGGCTATGCGGTGGGGCAGGCGGTCGGCGCCTTTGTGCTCGCGGGATTGTTCGGTTTGACGCGGGAAAGCCACCTGGCCGTCTTCGCGGTGGGGCTGCTGTTCTCGGCCTCTGCGGCGCTGATGATGCGCCGGGCCATGCATCCGTGACCACCCGGCGCGACAATCCCGGCCTGGCGCGCCCGCCCATCCGCTTTAGGCTGGGCATGCCCTAGGGAGGCAGTCCATGAAGTTCATCGACACCGACGTGCTGCACCAGGCCTATGAGGAGCACGGCCCCTCGGATGGCGAGGCCGTGATCCTGCTGCACGGCTTCCCCTATGACCCGCGCTGCTATGACGCCGTGGCGCCCGCCTTGGCCGCGCGCGGCTATCGCGTGATCGTGCCCTATCTGCGCGGTTACGGCCCCACGCGCTTCCTGTCGCGCGATACGTTGCGTTCCGGCCAGCAGGCGGCCCTGGCGCATGATCTGCGCGCGCTGATGGACGCCTTGGGCATAGGGCGTGCCGCCATGGCGGGATACGACTGGGGCGGCCGCGCCGCCTGCATCGCCGCCGCCCTGTGGCCCGAGCGGGTGACGGCCCTTGTCACCGGCAATGGCTATAACATCCAGAACATTCCGGCCTCTGTCGCACCCGGTGCGCCGGAGGCCGAGCACCGCCATTGGTACCAGTTCTATTTCCACACCCCGCGCGGCGAGGCAGGGCTCGAGGCCGACCGTTTCGGCCTCGGCCGGCTATTGTGGAAGCTGTGGTCGCCCAGTTGGCGCTTTACGCCGGAAGAATATGCCCGCAGCGCCGCAAGCTTCGAGAATCCGGACTTCGTGGCCGTCGTCATCCAGTCCTATCGCCACCGGTTCGGCTACGCCGCGGGCGATGCCGCCTTTGAGGCGATCGAGCGGGCTTTGGAGGCGCAGCCGCCCATCACCGTGCCCAGCATCAACCTGTGGGGCGACGATGACGGCGTGAACCCCCCGCCTGACATGGACACCACGGCCCATCGCTTCACCGGCCGGTACGAGCGCCGGCTGCTTCCGGGCATCGGCCACAACATTCCGCAGGAAGACCCGCAAGCGGTGGTGCGGGCCCTGCTGGATCTGATGGGCTAGCCCCCCTCGCCAAGCCCGCCCGCCCGCCGCATCATCGCGGGATGAACGACGTCCAGGATCTGCTGCGTGCCCGCTACGGCGCGCTGCCCTTCGAGCCCCCGGCGGAGATCGCCCCCGCCCTGTCCGCGCTGCTCGACCGGCGTGTGACGCGCCGCTACCGCGACGAGGCGATCCCGGACCCGCTGCTGTCCACCGTGCTGGCGGGCGCGCAGTCCGCGCCCAGCAAGTCGGACCTGCAGCAGTATTCCATCATCGTCCTGCGGGACCGGGCGAAGATCGCGGCGATCGCCGGCTGGATCGGCACCATGCCCTGGATCGCCGACGCGCCCGTGCTGCTGATTTTCTGCGGCGACCTGAACCGCGGGCGCCGCCTCGGCGCGCTGTACGGGCGAGAGAACGCCAACGACAACATGGACAGCTTCCTGAACGCCTCGGTGGATGCGGCGCTGGCCATGGGCTTCACCATCATGGCGGCGGATGCGGCGGGGCTGGGCACCTGCCCGATCAGCTATGTGCGCAACCACCTCGAAAAGATCGGCCCCATGTTGAAGCTGCCGAAGGGGGTGTTTCCGGTGGCGGGGCTGACGCTGGGCTGGCCGGTGGCGCGTAATGAGCCGTCGCCCCGCTTGCCGCAGAATGTGGTGGTGCATCAGGAAGTCTACGACGACAGCGGTCTGGAAGCGGCGCTGCCTGCCTATGACGCGCTGCGCCCGCCGGCCAATCCGCGCTATCCGGAGGTGTTCGGCCCGGCCAAGGAGAACTGGTCCGCCAACGCTTCCCGCCAGCTCGGCGTGCCTGAGCGCGCGGGGTTCCGCGCCTGGTTGCGACACCGGGGCTTCGCCCTTGACTGAGGGTTTCGACAATCCGGGCGGCGCCGATGTGGTCGGCCGTGCCCGGCGCCCGGTCCGGCCGCGCCATGCCGCATCGATCCTGGTGTGGCGCGACGGAGCCGATGGGCCTGAACTGCTGATGGGCAGGCGGCACCCTTCCTTGCGCTTCATGCCCGATGTCATGGTGTTCCCGGGCGGCCGCGTGGACCCCGCCGACGCACGCGCGCCTGCCCTGACGGAACTGCGCCCGGAAACCCTGCACGGCCTGACCCGGGTGGGCACGCCCGGTATCGGCCGCGCCTGTGCGATTGCCGCTGCGCGCGAGCTACAGGAGGAAACCGGCCTGGTGCTGGGCGAAATGCGCGGCCCGCACGTGCTGCCTGACCTGGCCGTGCTGGACTATCTGTGCCGCGCCGTGACGCCCGCCGACCGGCCGATGCGCTTCAACGCCCGCTTCCTGATCGCACCGGCGCAGGCTGCCCATGGCAAGATCCATGGCAGCGGCGAGTTGGGGGAGATCGGTTTCTATTCCGTCGAGGCCGCGAGGCGCGCCCGCATGGCCCGGATCACGGCCATGATCATGGAGGAGTTCCTGGCCTGGCACGCGCTGACCCCGGCGAAGCGCGCCAAGCGTGACCTGATCCGTTTCGTCGGGCGCGATTCCCGAAGGGTGGAGCGCTAACGCACCACCAGCGTTATCCCGTCGACGCCCACCACCGTCAGCGGCGTTCCCGGTTCGGGGTCTGCTCCGGCCTCTGCCAGCCGGGCCTGCCAGTCGGAGTCACCCAGCCTGACCCGTCCGCGCCCGTTGGCGAATTGCTGGGCCAGCACGGTCCGGCCGACCGTGCCGTTATCGGGTGCGTTCAGCCGGTCCATGCGGCGGCGATGGAAGCCGGTCTTCCAGATCACCGCCATGATGGCGCTCAGCACCACCACGAAGCTGACGACCTGCGCGGTGCCGCCCAGGACCAGCACCCAGGTCAGCCCGCCCGCAATCAGCGCCGACAGCCCTATCCATACCAGGTAGATGCCGGGCAGCAGCACCTCGGCCACCATCAGCGCGAGGCCGCCTGCCGCCCACATCATGGCCGCGTTCATCGCGGCCCCGGCGGTGCGAAGGGAGAGCCCGCGCTCGGCACGCTGCGCGGCGTGGCCGGCGGCACGGGAGAGGCCGGTGCACCGTCAGACGGGGTCGGCAGTCGCATCGCCTCCAGCGCCTGGGCGATGCCGCCGGCGAAGCCCGCCGTTTCCAGCGGCACCACCAGCGTGGTCTTGCCGGGTGCCGCGGCCAGCGCCTGCACGGCCTCGACGTATTTCTGGGCGATGAAGTAGCTCAGCGCGGCGTTGCCACCCTGGGCGGCCTCCGCGACCATACGCGTCGCCTTTGCCTCGGCTTCGGCCAGGCGCTCACGCGCCTCGGCGGCCCGGAAGGCGGCTTCGCGTTCGCCCTCGGCTTCCAGCACGGTGGCCATCTTCTCGCCCTCCGCCCGGGTGACGGCAGCCTGGCGTTCACCCTCGGCGCGGACAACGGCGGCGCGGCGCTCGCGTTCGGCGGTCATCTGCATGGCCATGGCGCGGCTCAGGCTTTCAGGCGGCTCCACCTTCTTGATCTCGACGCGGCTGACCTTCACGCCCCAGGGCTCCGTCGCGCCGTCCAGCGTCTTCAGCAGCTGGGAATTGATGCGCTCACGACCGGACAGGGTGGCGTCCAGTTCCATTTCGCCGATCACGGCGCGAATGTTGGTCATGGCCAGCGACGTCAGCGCGCTCTGCATGCTCTGCACCGCATAGGCTGCCTTCGCGGGTTCCAGCACGCGGTAATAGACGATGCCGTCCACCAGCACGGAGACGTTGTCGCCGGTGATGACCGACTGCTCGGGAATATCCAGCACGACTTCCTGGATGTTCACCTTGCGGCCGATGCCCTCAACGAAAGGAACGATGAAGCTCAGCCCCGGCTCCAGCAGCCGCGTGTAGGCGCCGAAGCGTTCCACGGTCCAGCTTTCGCCTTGCGGCACGGTCTTGATGCCCTTGTAGGCGACCAGCGCCGCCAGCACGACCAGGATGGTCAGCAGGATTTCCACCGGCGTTTCCCCATGTTGCCGGAATGAAAGCTGGTGGGGCGGGGGGCGCAAGTCAAACCGCAAACGAAGGATAGGACGGTTGGCAGCGCCGTTGCGCGCGATTACACAGCGCAACATGCGACGGTGACCCGCAAGGGTTGAAACGGGAACGCGCGACGGGGTGTCTGGCCCCTAGTCCGCGGCTGCCCCCGCAACTGTAGGCGGAGCTTGCCGCCCCTGAGCCATTGCCGCGCCACGAGGCGCGCGAGAAGGCGGGGCGGCCGGTGGATCCATCCACCAGCCCGCGAGCCAGGAGACCGGCCGGCGCAGAGTTGTCCTGCAGGTATCGGGCGGGGAGCACCGATGCCACGGAAAGGGGTTTTGCCCCATCTCCGTCTCGCGGGTGCGACGGCGCCTTCATCCCCGTTCCGGCCGGTGCCGGGGCGGGATCGTCCACACCTGTCTCGGAGCATCGCCCGATGCGTCGCGTTCTTCTCCTGGGCACCACCGCCCTCAGCCTCGCCAGCCTTTCAGCCAGCCCCGCCCTGGCCCAGATCGCCCTGCCGGATACCGTCGTGACCGCCACCCGCGTCGCGACCGACCCCGACCGCGTGCCGGTGGCCACGACCACCATCACGCGTCAGGACATCGAGGAGCGCGGCTATCAGACCCTGCCCGAGGCCCTCGCCGCCGTTCCCGGCCTGCGCCTGGTGCC
Organism: Rhodovarius crocodyli; assembly: GCF_004005855.1. Taxonomy (GTDB): domain Bacteria; phylum Pseudomonadota; class Alphaproteobacteria; order Acetobacterales; family Acetobacteraceae; genus Rhodovarius; species Rhodovarius crocodyli. The sequence goes on along the minus strand of NZ_SACL01000001.1, from coordinate 734,784 downwards.
GCAGGGCGGCCCCGGCACCCTGACCAGCGGCTTCTTCCGCGGCACCAACTCCCGCCATGTGCGCGTGCTGCTGGACGGCGTGCCGATGAACGACGCGGCCGACCCCAACGGTGCGTTCAACTTCGGCTCGTTCATGCTGGCCGGCATCGAGCGCATCGAGGTCCTGCGCGGCCCTGCCAGCTCGCTCTACGGCTCCGACGCGATCGGCGGCGTGGTGAACATCATCACGCGCCGCCCGCCCGCCGGTAAGGTGGCCGAGGTGTTCGGCTCGATCGCCGGCGGCACGCAGTCCACCTTCCGTGGCGATGGCGGCGTGGCCGGCACGCTGGGCGCCTTCGACTACCTGTTCGCGATGCAGCACATCTCGACCGAGGGCTTCAACATCACGCCCCAGCGCCTGACCACCAATCGTGGCGAGCGTGACGGCTATCGCGGCACGGCGGCCCTGGCGCGCCTCGGCTATCAGGTGAACCCGGATACCCGCATCGAGGGCACCCTGCGCTGGCAGCAGGCCAATTACGGCCTGGACCGCTTCCTGGCCGATGACCCGAACTACAGCGCCGAGGACCGCCGCTGGTCCGGCCAGGTCCGCGCCGAGACGCGCCTGTTCGACGGGCTTTGGACCACCGGCCTGCGCGTCGGCTACACGGATGACCGTCGCCGCGCCGTGAACCTGCCCGACCAGTATTCCTCCAGCCGCACCGACGACCTGTATCGCGGCAGCCGCACCATGGTGGATTGGGGCAACCAGATCCGCCTGCCGGCCATCGGCGGCGTGGCGAATGACGGTCTGCTGAGCTTCGGCGTGAACTGGCAGCACGAGACGAGCAACAGCGCCTTCGGCAACGCGCCCTTCCGCGGCATCATCAACCGCACGCAGGAAAGCACCGCCGGCTATGTGGCGCTGCAGTACCGCGTGCTGGAGCGGCTGGACCTGTCGGCCGGCGGGCGCGTGGATGCCGTCGCGGGCTTCGGCGAGACGCCGACCTATCGCCTGGGCGCGGTCTATCATCTGCCTGAATTCAACACCCGCCTCCGCGCGGCCATCGGCAGCGGCTTCGCGGCGCCCAGCCTGTTCCAGCGCTATGGCGTGCAGGGCAGCTTCCGCGGCAACCCGGACCTTCGGCCCGAGCGCAGCACGAGCTGGGAGTTCGGCGCGGATGTGGACGTGCCGGGCTTCGGCAACCCGCGCCTGGTCACGGCGGGCTTCACCTACTTCAACAGCCACTTCCGTGACCTGATCAACAGCAACGCCACCTTCACCAGCTACACCAATGTGGCTCGGGCCAATATCGAGGGTGCGGAGTTCTCGTTCACGGGCCGCATCGCGCCCTGGGCCGAGGCCCGCCTGGCCTACACCCTGACGCGCGCTTTCGACAGCACGACCGACCGCCAGCTGCTGCGCCGGCCGCAGGACGTGGTGAGCCTGGGTGCGACGCTGCGCCCGATCCGCCGTCTGACGGTGGCGCCGGAGCTGATCATCACCGGCCGCGCCGCCGATTATGTCTACACCAACAGCGGTGCCAGCTCCGGCCGGACCAACACGCCGGGTGGTATCACGGCCAACCTGACCGTCACCTACCAGGCGATGGACCAGGTCAGCCTGTTCATGGAGGCCCGCAACCTGGGCAACAGCCGTTACGAGCCGACCAGCGGCTATGTGACGCCCGGCCGCAGCGTGCTGTTCGGCACCCGCTTCGCGCTGTAATGCAACCGCGCGGGAGGGGGTTTATCCCTCCCGCGCTCCTCACCACATCCATCAGGCATGCGTCGCCTGATCCTTCCCAGCCTTCTGTTCATGGCGGCCCTCGGCGTCGGGCTGGGGCTGAAGTATCTGCCGCCCGCCTGGGACCCGCGAACGCCGCTCGACCTGACCGCCGCCCCCAACGCGCTGACAGGCTGGAAGCTGCGCTGGATGGCGCTGCGCCCTGAAGCCTGCCTCGCGGCCTTTTCGCACTCGGGCCTTGCCGTCAGCCGGGTTCCCGACCGCCCCTCTGACACGGGCTGCGAGATCGAGAATGCGATGCGCATGCCCAGCGAGTTGCGGATGTCTCCGGCGGGGCCGGTGGCGACCTGCAGGCTGGCTGCCGCCTGGACCCTGTTCGAGCGTCATGGCCTGCAGAGCGCTGCCCGGGAGGAGCTTGGCACCGGCATCGCCGGCGTTCGGCAAATGGGAACCCACGCCTGCCGGAACGTGAATCACGCAGCGACAGGCAGGCGCAGTCAGCACGCGACCGCGAATGCCATCGACATCGCGGGCTTCACTACTGTTGATGGTCGGGAGATCACGCTGACCCGGCACTGGCCGGGCAACTCGGCCGAAGCGCGGTTCCTGCGCCGATCACGGGATGCCGCATGCAGATACTTCGGGACGGTGTTGAGCCCGGACTACAATGCCGCGCATCGCGACCACTTCCACCTCGATATGGGTGGGTGGCACGCCTGCCGTTGAGTTAGCGCGGAACCCCGTTGGGGTCGCCAGAGCCTGCGCGATAGCGGTGCGTGCTGGCGCCATAGGCGATGATCTGCCCGTCCTCGCCCTTCACCTCGCTGCGCGCGAAATAGACGTTGCGCCCAGCGGTAACGAGATGCCCCTCGGCCGTCAGCAGCGTGCCGATGGCGGCCTGGCCGGTGAAGCGGCAGTCCAGATCCAGCGTGACGCCGCGCCGGACATGGCCCGGCACGGCGCAGTAAAGCCCGGCGAAGGCGCCGGCCTGATCGAGCAGGGAAAGCGCCACGCCGCCATGCGCGATGCCGCTGCGGTTCGCATGCTGCGGACCCAGGCGGCAATAGAGCTTCACATAGCCCGCGGACCACTCGACCACCTCGATGCCGAGAAGCTCGTGATAGGGCGAGTGCGTGGTGGCGTGGAAATCCGCGTCGTTCACAGGGTCGCGGTCCGGCCCATCTCAAGGAACTTCTCGCGGCGGCGGATGCGCAGCGTGGCGCCGTCCAGCGTCAGCAGCGGGTCCAACGCGATGGCGATGGCATTGCCGACGGCCTCCATCGCTTCCTCGCGGGAGCGGTGGGCGCCACCCATCGGCTCAGCCACCACCGTGTCGACCAGGTTCAGCTTCTTCAGGTCCTCAGCGGTCAGGCGCAGGGCCTCCGCGGCGGTGCTCGCCTGGGCCGCGTCGCGCCACAGGATGGAGGCACAGCCTTCAGGGCTGATGACGGAATAGATCGCATGTTCCAGCATCAGCACGCGGTCGGCGGCCGCCAGGGCGATCGCGCCGCCGGAACCGCCCTCACCGATGATGGTGGCGACAAAGGGGACAGGCGCCTCAAGGCCGGACTCGATGGAGCGCGCGATGGCCTCGGCCTGGCCGCGCGCCTCCGCCTCGATGCCCGGAAAGGCGCCGGAGGTGTCGACGAAGGAAATGATGGGCAGGCCGAAGCGGCCGGCGAGTTCCATGATGCGGCGGGCCTTGCGATAGCCCTCGGGCTTGGCCATGCCGAAATTGTGCTTCACGCGGGTCTCGGTGTCGTGGCCCTTTTCGGTGCCCAACACGGCCACCGCGCGGCCCCGGAAGCGGCCGATGCCGCCGATCACGGCCGCGTCGTCCGCGAAGGCGCGGTCACCCGCCAGCGGCACAAACCCCTGGATCAGGTGGTTCACGTAATCGAGCGCCTTGGGGCGCTCCGGATGACGCGCCACCTGCGCCTTCTGCCAAGGCGTGAGCTTGGCGTAGGTCGCGGCCAGAAGCTTATGCGCCTTGTCCTGCAGGCGGCCTACTTCCTCGGCGACATCGATGCCTCCGGCATCGGTCGTCCGGCGAAGTTCCTCCACCTTGCCTTCAAGCTCGGCGATCGGCTTTTCGAAGTCGAGAAAGTGACTCATGGGCGCCCGGGTATCAGCTTTTTCCGCAACGCGCCATGCCACGTCTCGTTTCGGTGAATGTCATGCTGCAACGCACAATTTTCTTTGACGGCGCAACCTCGGACAGGCTAAAGCGTTATCAGTGTTCAGTCCGGAGGACGTCCCATGCCCAGCCCGCAAGAAGAATTCATGAAGCTCTTCGGTGAGTTCCGCATGCCCGCCATGCCTGATTTTCAGGCCCTGGCCGAGGCCCAGCGCAAGAACATCGAAGCCATCACCGCTGCCAACAAGATCGCCATCGAAGGTGCCCAGGCCGTTGCCCGGCGCCAGGTGGAGATCCTGCAGAGCTCTGTTTCCGAACTGAGCAGCGCGGTTCAGAACATGTCCCGCGAGGAGAGCCCGGTCGGCAAGGTCGCTCGCCAGACCGACCTGATCAAGTCGAGCTACGAGAAGGCGGTTTCCAACGTGAAGGAACTGTCCGACCTGATCCAGAAGTCCAACAACGAGGCGCTGAACCTGCTGAACGCCCGCTTCAGCGCCGCGATGGACGAAGTGAAGAGCGCCGTTTCCAAGGGCTGACCGTTTCAGCACCAACGGTTCATGAGGCGGGGCCCGGCAGGGCGCCCGCCTTTTTCTTTGGCTGGGGCCTTGTTGCCCCGCCACGTCAGGCTCGCGCACCCGGGTACCGGAATCCATCCTGGCGCTCTGTTATGTTTCAGGCTTTCCGTTCGAAGCATCGGAAGGTTTCAAGCAGATTTCGGCGCGGATTGAGCTTCGGGCGAAAAAAATTCGGCCGCCACCCAATTCCCTCTTGCCTGCCGGGACCGCCTTGCCTATCTGCACGCCCTGAAGACGCAGTACGCACGTGCCTCTGGCCCCAGGCCCACGGAGCGCGGCCCGCAATACGGCCCGCCACCGCGGCGCAAGGTTTACGCAACGACGTCAAGCGTTCTGGCAACCCCGTCCGGGAAACCGGGCGGTTCTCTCTTGGTCGCTGGTTCGTTCGACCGTTCGTCAACTTGGGCCTCCCGGACAAACACCGGCTGGTTCCGCATGGAATTGGGAGTGCGCGATGACCCAGAAGGTCGCTCGCTATCTCGCTGAGACGTCGCCTGCGACGCCGTGCCTCGTCATGGACGTGGACCGGGTGGAGCAGAACTTCCAGCGCCTGCAGGCCGCGCTGCCGAACGCCCGTATCTATTACGCGGTGAAGGCGAACCCGGCTGCCCCGATCCTGGAGCGCCTGACCGGCCTCGGCTCCTTCTTCGACGCCGCCTCCTGGCAGGAGGTGCAGATGTGCATCGCCGCCGGTGCCGCGGCCGAGCACGTCAGCTACGGCAACACCATCAAGAAGGAGCGTGACATCGCCGCCGCCTATGCGGCCGGCGTGCGCATGTTCGCCTTCGACAGTGAGCCGGAGCTGCGCAAGATCGCGCGCGCCGCCCCGGGCAGCCGCGTCTACTGCCGCATCTTCGTGGAGAACGAGGGCGCCGAGTGGCCGCTGTCCAAGAAGTTCGGCTGCGAGGCCGATATGGCGAAGCGGCTGATGGTGCTGGCGGGTGAGCTGGGGCTGGATGCCTACGGCATCTCTTTCCATGTCGGCAGCCAGCAGACCTCTTCCGCGCCGTATCGCTCGGCGATCGCCAAGGTGGCGATGGTCTTTACCGACCTCGCGGCCGCGGGCGTGAAGTTGCGGATGGTGAACCTCGGTGGCGGCTACCCGGTCCGCTACAAGTCCGAAGTGCCCGAGATCGAGGAGATCGGGGCCGCGGTGATGGGCGCCTTCGCCCAGCATTTCGGCAACGACCTTCCGGAGATCGTGATCGAGCCTGGTCGCTTCCTGGTGGCCGACGCCGGCACGGTCTGCACTGAGGTCGTCCTCGTCTCCCGCAAGGGTGAGGCTGATCCCGTGCGTTGGGTCTATCTCGACATCGGCCGCTTCGGTGGCCTTGCCGAGACCGAGGGCGAGGCGATCCGCTATACCCTGCGCACGCCCCATGACGGCACGGCCGACGGCCCGGTGACGATCGCCGGCCCGACCTGCGACAGCGTGGACACGCTCTATGAGAAGTCGAACTACCGGCTTCCCATGGCGCTGACGGATGGCGACCGCATCGAGATCCTCTCGACCGGCGCCTATGTCACGACCTACGCCAGCCAGAAGTTCAACGGCTTCACGCCGCTGGAAGAGCACTACATCTGAGCATCCGGGGCGCGCGGGCGCGCCCCGTTATCCGATAACCCATCGGGCCTTGTGCGCCGCCCCGGCTTGGCTGGGGCGTGCCTGGATTGGTGGGGGTGGAGCCGCCTGGCGGCCTGCCCCTGGCCACGGGCTGTGCCAGGTCACGGTGGGTCCCGGGGGCCGGTGGCGCGCGATCAACGTGCAGCCGCCGGCCCCACCGTTTCCTCTGCGGGCGAGGAATTCCTTTTCACGAGCTGAAAGGCGGGATACTGTCCGGCCATGGACGAGATTGACCGAAAGATTGCCATTGCGGTGCAGAATGACGGTGCCGCGGGCCTCGCCGAGTTGGCGAAGATCGCGGGTCTGTCCGTCTCCGCGACGGCAGAGCGCCAAAAGCGCCTGGAGGAGCGGGGCGTCATCATCGGTTGGCATGCAGCGCTGGACCCGGTGCAGGTCGGCTGCCCTCTGTTGGCCTTCGTGCGGCTGGCGCTGAAGCCGGGAAGCGGCGAGGCAGCGTTTCGCGCCTCGATGCAGGACCACGAGGCGGTGCTCGAGTGTCACCACATGACCGGCAACTGGTCGTACCTGCTGAAGCTGCGTTTCGCCGATATGGCCGGGCTCGAGGCATTCGTCACGGCGGAGCTGCGTAGCCTGCCGGGTCTTGAGCGGCTGGCGGTGGACGTGGCGCTGTCCTCGGTGAAGGAAACGCGGCTTCTGCCGGTCGCGCCGGTCCCCGAGGAAGAGGAGGACTGAGGCCAGTCCCCCTCGCCCTAGGTCAGAGCGTGGCGCCCTGCGCGCGCCAGAAGGCCTCGGCGGCCGGGTGCCAGGGCACGCCGGCAGCGGCGCTCTTCTGAACCGCCAGGGTGAAGTCGCGGGCCGCGGAATGGACGCGTGCCCAGTCCTCACGGTTCTGCCAGGTGATCTCCAGCAGCTTGCGGACGGTATCGGCAGGCATGTCCTCGCGCACCGCGAGGATGTTGGCCACCGAGAGCTGCTTGTTGGGCGTCGTCTGCCCCGGATAGGTGCCGGCGGCGATCTCCTCGGCGAAATAGACCGGACCGTTCTTCTCCACGATCTTCGCCGCCAGATCGGCGTGGTCGATCAGGACAAGCTGAGTGCCGGGCGTCGCCGCCAGGTCGGTGATGGCGCTGGTCGGCACGCCGGAGACGAAGAAATACGCGTCGATCTTGCCGTCGCGGATCGCGGCCGTGCTCTCAGCCGGCGAGAGGCGCTCGCGGCCACGGAAATCACGGGCGAGGTCGAGGCCGGCGGCCTCGATGACGCGGGCGGCAAACAGCTCGGTCGCTGATTGCGGTGCGCCCGTGGAAATGCGCTTGCCCTTGAGATCCGCCATGGAATGGATGTTGCGGTCGGCAGTGGTCACGATCTGCATGCGGTTGGTGTAGAGCACCGCAATGGCGCGGGTCGGCACCACACGGCCGCGGAACTGACCGGCGCCTCGGATGGAATCGACCGCTGCATCGACCTGCCCAAAGACGATCTGCGCGCGGTTGGCGCCCAGCAGCTGGAAATTGGCGGTGGAGCCCGCGGTCACCTCCGCCGTGGCGGCGGAACCCGGGATTGCCCGGGTGATGTAGTTCGCGAGCGCCCCGCCGAGCGGATAGTACACGCCGCCCGTGGTGCCCGTGGCGATGGAGAACTGCTGGGCCTGCGCCTGGGCGCGCCCGATCAGCGGCAGGCTCAGCCCGGCACCCAGCAAGGCCCGACGAGGCGCGGCGAAAGTCTTGGTCATCTTGTTTCCTCCGGTGCGACAGGCACCAATCTTGAGAAAAGTTTAGGCAAGCGGAGCCGGGCTTGAAAGCCCTTTCCGTCGCTTGATGCGGATCAAGGCGGTGTTCTGCGGTGCAGGCCATGGTGCCCCCAGATCCGAAGGAGGTTCCCATGAGCGTCATGCCGAAGGCTGCGGAGTTGATGACGCGCAGCGTCATCGCCATCAGCCCTGAAATGAGCGTCGATGCCATCGCCCGGCTGTTGTCGGGCCGAGGCATCTCGGCGGCCCCGGTCCTCGACAAGGCCGGGCAGGTGCTGGGCGTGGTGACGGAGGCGGATTTGATCGCCCGTCTGGCGGGGCTCAAGGATGCGCCGATGGGCTTCTTCCGCAGCCTGTTCACCGACCCCGTGGCCCGCGCCGAGCGGTACGCGCGCACCCATGGCGTGACCGCCCGTGACGTGATGACCGAAGGCGCGATCTCCGTCGGGCCGGAGGCGACTGCCGACGAGATCGCCCATGTGATGGAGGAAAAGCACATCCGCCGCGTTCTGGTGGTGGAAGGCGGCCGCCTGCTGGGCCTCGTTTCCCGTGCCGATCTGCTGCGTGCGCTCGTCGGGCCCGTGACGGTTCCCCAGGAAGTGCCGGATGCGGAGCTGCGTGAGGCCGTTCTGATCGCGATGAAGCGCGAACCGTGGGCCAACGGTGTCTACACCACCGTGCAGGTCGAAGACGGGGTCGTGCGCTTCGAGGGTTTCACCCAGCATGACGGTGTCCGTCGCGGTCTGCAGGTGCTGGCGATGAACGTGCCTGGCGTGCGCGCCGTGCTGGACAATACCCAGCCGATGCCGGCCGGCATGATGGCGGCCGTCTAGCCCACTCGAAGCAATGCCGGGCCGTGGCGCTTGAGCCAGGCCTCGGCCGCGCGGCGATGCGGTGTCAGGCTTTCGACATGGGCCCAGAAGCGCGGGGAGTGATTCAGCTCCCTCAGATGGGCGATCTCATGGGCGACGACGTAGTCCAGCACCCAGTCAGGTGCCATGACGAGGCGCCAGGAAAACGCAAGCGTGCCGTCCGGCGCGCAGCTACCCCAACGGCTGCTCGTATCCTTCACCCGCAATGCGCGGGGGCGAACGCCGAGCGCTGCGGCATGGATAGGGGCCTGCGAGCGGACCCGGCGGGCGGCTTCCTCTCGCAGGAAGTCCAGAATGCGGCGCGGCAGGAATTCGAGGCCGCCGCTGACGACGATCCTGCCATCCTCGATCGCGACGCCCGCGCGGCGATCGGGTGCGTGCACGATCTCATGCTGAACGTCGCCTATCGGCAGGCTGGCACCGGGCTCCAGCTTCTGAACCGGGGTCAGCGCCGCGAGCCGCTGAAGAACCCATCCCGCATGCTGATGCAGCAGGGCCATGCCCATTCGACGGGCCGCGCGCTGCGGCAGGGTGACGACCACAGCGGCCTCGCGCGGATCTATTTTCAGCGAGACCCGCCGCGCCCGCGCCGAACGCCGCCAATGCACCGCACAGGGTGCCGGCGCGGCGAAAGGGTTGGGCTGCAGGAGGATGGTCTCCGACTCGGCCGGTTCCATGGCTTCCGTCCTGCCGGAAACGGCGCGAAGCGTCTAGGAAATCCTGGTGAGCGGATATCATAACGCGGGTGTCATATGCCCTTGACCAGAGGTCATTTGCAGCGCATCCGGCGTTATGGTCTGGTCCGTCGGCGTCATGCCGACAAATCGTGAAATGGTCCGTAATTGCTCACGCTCCGCATCATTCCCTGCCTGGATGTGAAGGAAGGCCGCGTCGTCAAAGGCGTGAACTTCGTGGATCTTCGCGATGCCGGAGATCCGGTGGAGCAGGCGACTGCCTATGGCGCGCAGGGGGCCGATGAGGTCACCTTCCTGGACATTGGCGCGACGCACGAGAACCGCGACACGATGCTTGATGTCGTCTCCCGCACGGCGGCGAGCCTGTTCATTCCCCTGACGGTGGGTGGCGGCGTGCGTAGCGTGGACGACGTGCGGCGGCTGCTGCTGGCCGGCGCAGACAAGGCCAGCATCAACTCGGCCGCTGTCGCGGAGCCCGAACTGGTGCGCCGCGCTGCCGAGGCCTTCGGCAGCCAGTGCATCGTGGTGGCCATCGACGCGAAGCAGGTCACGCCTGGGCGCTGGGAAATCTTCACCCATGGTGGGCGCAAGGCCACCGGTATCGATGCGGTCGGCTGGGCCGAGCGCATGGCCGAACTCGGCGCCGGTGAACTGCTCGTGACCTCCATGGACCGCGACGGGACCAAGAGGGGCTTCGACCTGGAGCTGCTGCGCCGGATCCGGCAGCGCGTGCGCCTGCCGCTGGTGGCGAGCGGTGGCGTGGGTTCCCTCGAACATTTCGTGGAAGGCGCGGAGGCGGGGGCCACCGGCCTGTTGGCCGCGAGCGTTTTCCACGACGGCGTGTATCGTATTGCTCAGGCCAAGGCGGCGCTGGCCGTCGCCGGTTGGCCTGTGCGACCTGAAGAGAAGGCGGCGTAGATGGCCAAACCCAGCAAGCCGAAGGCAAAGGCCGCCAAGGCCGCGAAGCCGGCAAAGAAGAAGGCTGCGCTGCCGCTGCCCACCGGCATCGAGGCTCCGAAGGCCAAGGCCCCGAAGCGCGTGAGCCGTGCCGAGGCCGCGCCGCTGGCCAGCTTCGAGCCGAGCGCCGCCGGCGCCACGGCCGAGGTGCTGGACCGCCTCTGGACTGTGATCGAGCAGCGCCGTGCCTCGGGCGATGTCGAGAACTCCCATTCCGCCCGTCTGCTGGCGCGCGGCACCGCGAAGGTTGCGCAGAAGCTGGGTGAGGAAGCGGTGGAGTGCGTGATCGAGGCCGTGGCCGGTAATCGCGCGGCGACCGTCGCCGAAAGCGCGGACGTGCTCTACCACCTGCTGGTGGTCTGGGTGGATGCCGGCATCAATCCGGGCGAGGTCTGGACCGAGCTTCACCGCCGCGAGGGCATCTCCGGCATCGCCGAGAAGGCCGCGCGGCCGAAGGCGCTGGTCAAGCTGGCCAATACCAAGAAGCTGCCCTGAGCACCGGAGAGTTCTGATGCCCGTCAATGGCCTGCCGCCCTACGACACCACCAACATCTTCGCCCGTATCCTCAAGGGCGAGATTCCGTGCCGCAAGGTGCTCGAAACCGAACATGCGCTGGCGTTCCACGACATCGCACCCCAGGCGCCGACGCATATCCTGATCATTCCCAAGGGCAGCTACGTCTCCGCCAGCGACTTCAGCACCCAGGCGAGTGCGGAGGAGGTGGCGGGGCTTTGGCGCGCGGTGGCCGAGGTGGCAAAGCCGCTTGAGGCGACCGGCTATCGCATCATCTGCAACATGGGCATGGATTCCGGCCAGGAAGTGCCGCATTTCCACGTGCATGTGCTGGGTGGCCGCCCGCTCGGCGTCATGGTCGCCAAGCAGGGCTGAAGCGAAGGGGGCTTGCCAGCGGCGCCCCAAGGTCTGATGTGACGGCAATGACCAGTACAGCCATTGCCGAGGCCCGCCTCGCGCTCGACGCCATCGGCAAGCTTCCTGACGCCGAGATCGACATCGGCGCCGCGGCTCTGCAGCTTGCCAGGATCGACGCGCCCGAGGCCGACTGGGCTGCCGCGAGCAGCATGCTCTCGGCCATTGCGCGTGAAGTGGTGGCCCAGGCGACCGCCGAGGCCGATGCGGGCGATGCCGAGGCGCGGCGCCAGGTCCTGGCGCAGGTGCTGCATGGCTATTTCGGCCTGGAAGGCGATGCCGAGAGCTATGACGATCTGGCCAATGCCAATCTGATCCGTGTGCTGGAGCGTTCTCGCGGCCTGCCTGTCGCGCTGGGCGTTCTGTGGCTGCACGCGGCGGAGGCCGCCGGCTGGGAAGCCTATGGCGTCGACTTCCCGGGCCATTTCCTGGTGGCCCTTCGCGGCGAGGAAAATCCCGTCCTGGTCGATGTGTTCCATGGGGGCGCGCGGCTGGAGGCACCGGATCTGCGCGCGCTGATCAAGCGTCTGGAAGGCGAGAAGGCCGAGCTGAAGCCCAACATGCTGACGGCGATGACGCGCCGTGCCGTGCTGCTGCGCCTTCAGAACAACATCAAGCTGCGGCGCCTGCGGGTGGGTGACGTGGCAGCGGCGCTCGACTGTGCCGAGGACATGCTGCGCATCTCCCCCGATCATCCCGGACTGTGGCGTGAGGTCGGGCTGATGAACCAGCGGCTGGAGCGCATCGGCGCGGCGCTGACGGCGCTGGAACGCGCCCTGCGCCTGGCGCCCGAGGATCGCCGGCTGCGCGGGTTGATCGATGAGCTCAGGAACCGCCTGAACTAAGGGGGGCCTTCCCGAAGCCCCTGCACCCTGGCAAGCATGTGACCGAGCGGTATTTGCCGTCACGCATTCCAGGGGATCCACCCATGTCCTTGCGCGTTGCGGTCCAGATGGACCCGATCGAAAGCATCAACATCGACGGCGACAGCACCTTCGCCATGATGCTGGAGGCCCAGAAGCGCGGCCACAAGCTGTGGCACTATCATGTCCGTCACCTGTCGCTGCGTGCAGGCCGCGTGGTGGCCTGGGCGCATCCGGTGGAACTGCGCCGCGAGAAGGGCAACCACTTCACTTTCGGCGAGCCGGTGGAACTGGACCTCGGCCAGGATGTGGACGTGGTGCTGATGCGCCAGGACCCGCCCTTCGACATGGCCTACATCACGGCCACCCATATCCTGGAGCACATCCACCCCAAGACCCTGGTGGTGAATGACCCTGCCCAGGTACGCAATGCACCCGAGAAGCTGTTCGTCACCCACTTCCCGGAACTGATGCCCGAGACGCTGATCACGACCAATATGGCCGAGATCGGCAAGTTCCGCGCCAAGCACGGCGATATCATCGTCAAGCCGCTGTTCGGCAATGGCGGTGCCGGCGTGTTCCACCTTCGCCCGGAGGACCCGAACCTCGGCGCGCTGATGGAGATGTTCACCGAGAAGTCGCGCGAACCCGTGATGGTGCAGCAGTATCTTCCCGCCGTCCGTCAGGGCGACAAGCGCGTCATCCTGATCAACGGCGAGGTGCTGGGTGCGATCAACCGCGTGCCCGCGGCCGGTGAGGCGCGCAGCAACATGCATGTGGGCGGCCGCCCGGAGAAGACGGAGCTGACGGACCGGGAGCGCGAGATCTGCGCGCGCATCGGTCCCGAGCTGCGTGACCGTGGGCTGATCTTCGTCGGTATCGACGTGATCGGTGGCTACCTGACCGAAATCAACGTCACGTCGCCCACCGGTCTGCAAGAATTGGCGCGCTTCGACGGCATCCAACTCGAACGCAACATCTGGGACGTCATTGAGGCCAAGCGGGCCTGACGTTCGACTGACACGGAGAATACGATGCGCATCGTCACCATGTCCCTCCTGGCGATCATGGCAGCCAGCGCGGCCCAGGCTCAGGAGGCAGGGGATGTCGAGGCCGGCCGCCGGGTGTTTGCCCAGTGCCGGGCCTGCCACCTGATCGACAATTCCGCCCGCAACGGCGTCGGCCCCAACCTGTACGGCATCATGGGCCGCCGGGCCGGCCAGCGCGAAGGCTTCCGGTATTCGGCCAACATGCAGGAACGCGCGGCAGCGGGCCTGACCTGGGATGACGCCACGCTGCGCGCCTATGTGGCCAACCCCAAGGCCGTGGTGCCGCAGGGTTCCATGACCTTCGCGGGGCTGCGAAACCCCGAGCAGATCAACAACCTGATGGCCTTCCTGGCGGAGGCCACGCGCCCGGCGCAGTGATGCGTCAGCCCAGCTGCCGGGCCAGGAATTCCAGGCTCCGGCGCTGGGCGAGCTCATAGTCGGGCGCCGAGTAGCTGCCGCGCTCGTCACAGCCGAACCCGTGCTGGGCGCCCTGATAGACATGGATGTCCACGCCGGGCTGGGCAGCGCGGATCGCCTCGACATCCGATAGCGGGATGGAGCTGTCCTTCTCGCCGAAATGCAGCTGGACGGGGCAGCCCGCCGTCTCGTCCTTCGCGGCCACGACGCCCCCGCCATACCAGCCCACAGCCGCCGAGAAGGCCGCGCTGCGGGTTGCGCCATGCCAGGCGACGGTGCCGCCCCAGCAATAGCCGATGATGCCGCGCTTCACGCCCGCAGGCAGGGCCGCCGCGGCGGCCAGGACATCGAGCAGCGTCTTGCCCGCGTCGATGCCCGCGCGCAGGTCACGCCCGCGCACCACATCCTCGGGCGTATAGCCCAGGGACACGCCGCGCTCCTTGCGGTCGAACAGGGCAGGGGCGATGACCGCGTAGCCCTGGGCGGCGAAGCGGTCGGCGACGTTGCGGATGTGGCTGTTGACCCCGAAGATTTCCTGCACGACGACCAGCGCGCGCTTCGCGTCAGCAGGGCCGGCGGCATAGGCGTTCAGCTGATGGCCGTCGGCGGCGGTAAGCGTGATGTCCGGCATGGTGGCCTCCCTCATTCCTGCCTATGCTGGACCCGTGGCCGAGATTTTCAACCTCAACAAGGCGCGCAAGGCGCGGGCGAAGCAGCAGGCCGAGCGCGACGCCGCCGCCAACCGCTTGGCCTTCGGCCGCACCGCAGCCGAAAAGCAGGCTGACCGCGAGGCGGAGGAACAGCGACGCCGTCTGCTGGACGGTGCCCGCCTTGATGACAGCCGCGACCGGAGCTGACAGTGCCCATCATCCGCCACGTCATCCCAGGCTTTCCGCCCAGCGCATCGCCTTCCCCGCATGCGACCGAGACCGATGGTTTCGTCTATCTGACCGGCCAGTTCCCGCGTGATCTCGATGCGCCCGACAGCCCCTTCCCCGAGGGCATCGAGGCGCAGACCGAAGCCACGCTGCGCAACATGGCGCGCGTGCTGGAGGCGTTGGATCTGGGTTGGGCCAACCTGGTGTCGATGCGCGTCTTCCTGACGGCGTTCGAGCGTGACTACGACGCCATGAACGCGGTCTATGGTCGCATCATCCCGGTGGAATGCCGCCCGGTGCGGACCTGCGTGGGCGTGACAGCGCTGGTGCGCGGCGCGCTGATCGAAATGGATTGCGTGCTGAAGCGGTAGGGAAGGGGGCTTGCCCCTTCCCCCGGGCGCTCAGCCCTTCTTGGCGAGATAGGCGTCGAAGAACGGCGTGCGGCGCAGGATGCGGTTTTCCATCTTCACCAGCACGTCCGCCTCGGCCACGGCCTTCGCGAACTCACCCCACTTCGGGTCGGCCGCCATGGCGTTGCGGCGGCGCTCACGGTCGCCCTGGTCAGTATAGCCCCACTGGTGAACGATGGTGTTCAGCTCACCCTCCACCGTCATGTACCAGCCCAGGCAGTTTTCCAGATACTGCAGCTGCAGCGGCCAGGCCTTTTCCTCATAGATCTTGAGGAAGACAGGCACCTTGTTCGGCTTGCAGGTGTAGATGCGCAGGTCAACGATCATCGGGAATCCCCCCTTTGGCCCCGTGCAGGGCGTGACGACCCGCGCATCCTTGTCCTGCTTCTACTGGATGTCCACGGGCACCAGGTCCTGGAACCAGGACTGGACGGAGGTGAAGCCGCGCACCCGGCGGCTCATCGCGCGCGGGTTCAGGTCGTGCACGATGTAGAGCCAGGGCGGATTGTCGACGAGGCGCGCATGGGCCTCTGCATAGGCCGCGTTGGCCTCGGCCGGGGTGCGCGCCGCTTCCAGCCTAGCGAAGGCCGCCTCGAACGCCTCATCCTGCCAGTTCGGCCAGTTGAAGCCGTTCGGCGGGCGCGAGGCATTGAGGAAGTAGCGCGCCATCACCGAGGGGTCGGAGGACGGGCTCGACGGGTTCAGCGACTGCACGTTGCGCACGGCCGCGCCGTCGGCGGAGGTCCGGGTGGCCGTGAGCAGGTTGGACCAGTCCGTCACTTCGAACTCGACATTCACGCCGCACGCCTCGCGCAGGTTCTGCTGCAGGTATTCGTTCATCGGCAGCGGCAGCATCTGGCCGGAGCCGGAGGGGCTGATCATCACCCGGAAGCTCAGCGGGCGCTGGGCGTTGAAGCCGGCTTCGGCCAGCAGGGCGCGGCCGCGCGCAGGGTCGAAGCGATAGCGGTTCTGCGGGTTGCCGAAATTCGGGTCATTGGGCTTGAGCCAGCCGACCGAGGGCTCCGCCGTGCCGGCCAGCAACTGCACCAGCCCGTCTCGGTCGATGCAGTAGTTCAGCGCCTGGCGCACCCGCACGTCGCGGAAGGGCGTGTTGTTGCCGCCCATCTGGAAGAACCAGGGCCAGACATGCGGATAGCTGCCGGTCGTGATCTGAAAGCCAGCCGCGCGAAGCGGCTGGATGGCGTCGGGAGGCGGCACCTCGATCCAGTCGACCTGACCCGACCGCAGGGCGGCAAGGCGCGTGTTCGCCTCTGGGATAGGCAGCAGCACGATGCGGTCCAAGCGGGCGCGGCGCGCGGTGTCCCAGTAATTGTCGTTTCGCGACAGCTCCACCGACTGGCGGGGCACGAAACGGGTGATGCGGAAGGGACCGGTGCCGGCCGCGCCGTTGGTCGCCACGCGCGCCCAGTCACGCCCCGCGGCCTCGAAGCTCTGCGGCGACGTGAACAGGATGAACACGACCATGTAGGGGAAGTAGCTGGCGGGACGGACCGTGGTCATCTCGATCGTGCGGTCGTCGATCTTGCGGTAGCTCTCAAGGATCGTGACGCGGGCGCGGGTGATGCCGCTGCCGCCGGCCTCGAACTGCGGCGAGTCGTTGCGGAAGTACCGGTCCAGGTTCCAGATCACGGAATCGGCCGTGAACGGCGTGCCGTCGTGGAAGGTGACGCCCTGGCGCAGGGTGAAGCGCCACACGCGGGGATTGGTGCTGTCCTGCTCCCAGCTTTCAGCCAGCCCGGGGCGCAGGCCGGCGGGCTTGGAGGGATCTGACAAGTCCCACAGCGTCAGCGCCTCGAAGATGGGGTAGCCGAGGAAGCGCATCCCCTCGAACCCGTTATTCGGCATGCCGGTCGTGGTCGGCACGTCGGAGGCGGTCATGGCGATGCGCAGGGTGCGCGGCTGCTGGGCTTCGGCGGTGCTGCCCAGCCCCAGCGCGGCCAGCCCGGCCAGCGCCATGCCGCGCAGATGTTTCCTGGTCACGTTCATCATGGCCCTCTCCGGGGTTCTTGGTGGCGAAAAGAAAAAAGGGGAGGGCGCTGCCCTCCCCCTTCAAGCGGGTTACTGGATCGAGACGGTCGTCAGATCGACGAACCAGCTTTGCGGGCTGACGAAGCCGCGCACCCGGCGGTGCATCGCGCGCGGATTCAGGTCGTGCACGATCCACATCCAGGGCGCGTCATCGACCAGCCGCTCATTCAGCGTGCGCATCAGGGTGGCGATGCGCGCGGGGTCCGTGGCGGTCTCGAGCTCACCGAAGGCCGTGTCGAAGGCCGCGTCGCGCCAGTGGCCCGCATTGGACCCGCGCGGCGTGAAGTTCTGCGAATAGAACCAGCGGCCCATCTGCGCCGCATCCGAGGAGACGAGGCTGATGTTCAGCGCATCGGCGTTCAACCAGGCGGGCTGCGTCGGCTCGGCGCGCAGGCCGCCCAGCAGGGTGTTCCACTCCACCACCTCGAAGTTCACGCGCACGCCGCAGTTCTCCTGCAGCTGCTGCTGCAGATACTCGTTCATCGGCAGGGGCAGCATCTGCCCTGAGCCGCTGTTGGAGATGCCGACGCGCAGCGTGAGCGGGCGCTGGGCGTTGTACCCGGCCTCATTCAGCAGGGCGCGGCCGCGTGCGGCGTCCAGGCGATAGCGGTTCTGCGGGCTGCCGAAATTCGGGTCGTTCGGCTTGAAGAAGCCGACCGAAGGTTCGGCGGTGCCATTCAGCAGCTGGACCATGCCCTCGCGGTCGAAGCAGTAGTTCAGCGCCTGGCGAACCCGCACATCGGCCACCGGGCTGTTCGGGCGGCCGGCGGCGAAGACCCAGGGCCAGACATGCGGATAGCTGCCGGTCGTGATCTGGAAGCCGGCCGAGCGCAGGGACTGGATGGCATCCGGCGGCGGCACCTCGATCCAGTCCACCTGGTTGGAGCGCAGCGCGGCTAGGCGGGTGTTGGCTTCGGGCATCGGCAGCAGCTGGACGCTGTCCACCTTCGCGCGGCGTTCCGGGTTCCAGTAGCTGTCATTGCGCGACAGCTCGACAGACTGGCGGGGCACGAAGCGGGTGATGCGGAAGGGGCCGGTGCCGGCCGCGCCGGTCGCGGCCACGCGGCCCCAATCCCGGCCCGCCGCTTCCCAGCTCTGCGGGGAGGCGAACAGGATCAGCGTCGCGAGATAGGGGAAGTAGGAAACGGGGCGGGCCGTCGTGATCTCGACGGTGCGGTCATCGATCTTGCGGTAGCTGTCCACACCCGCGACACGGCCGCGCGCGATGGCGGCGGCGCCGGCCTCGAACTGCGGCGAGTCATTGCGGAAGAAGCGGTCGAGGTTCCAGATCACCGCATCCGCGGTGAAGGGAGTGCCGTCATGGAAGGTCACGCCCTGGCGGAGGGTGAAGCGCCAGGCGCGCGGGTTGTCGGGTGCCTGGGCCCAGCTTTCGGCCAGCCCCGGCCGGAGCCCGGCGGGCTGTGACGCGTCGGTCAGGTTCCAGTCCACCAGCGGCTCGAAGATCGGGTAGCCGAGGAAGCGCATGCCCTCATAACCCTGGGTCGGCATGCCGGTCGTGGTCGGGATGTCAGCCGCGGTCATGCCGATGCGCAGCACGCGCTGTTGCGCCTGGACGGGGTTGGTGGCCAGCAATGCTCCCAGCAGCGCCAAAGCCGCGCCGAATTTCTTTTGCATACTGTCTACACTCCGGAATCTACCCGCTTATGCAACCAAGCCGCGGCATGGTCGGGCAATGCATGATTCCGGAGAATTGGCAGCCTTCGCCGCGCCTCTGCCTCATGCTCGGGCAGAGGGGTTTCAGGGCGGCGCTTAGTTGGTGCTCGACGGCGCCACGGCGCCTTGGCCTGCCAGGCAGCGGCGCATGAACTCCTTGCGGGCGTCGCCGCTCAGGTTGTTCGCGCGGGCATCCGTGTTGCACTGGCGCATGCGTTGCTGCTGGGCGGCCTGCGCCTCGCTGGGTTGGCGGGCTGGGCGCGTGCTTTCGGCCATGGCGGGCACGGCCAGGGCCAGCATGGCCGGAACCAGAAGAAGTACGCGCATCCCACAACCTCCTGTTGTCTGGTGCAGGATGCGATACAACTTGATGGGCTTCAATCGGCCCGGATGTTCGCGGCGCGGATGACCTCGGCCCAACGCGCGCGGTCCTCCTGGATCATCCGGCGGAACCCCGCAGGGCCGTCGAAGATGATCTCCATGGCGTTCTCCGCCATCCGGCGCCTGAATTCCGGGTTCTCGCTGACCTGCCGCAGGGCATTCTCCCAACCCAGCAACGCCTGCTCGGACATGTGGCCGGGGCCGAAGACGCCGAACCAGCTCCGCACCTCGAAGCCGGGGATCGTGGCCGAAATCAGGGGCAGATCCGGCATCAGAGGGCTGGCGCGTGAGGCGCCGTATGCCAGGGGCCGCAGGCCGCCGTCCCGGATCTGGCCCAGGAACTCGGGCATGTTGCCGAACATCATGTCCACGCGCCCGGCGGCGATCTCGACAATGGCCGGCGCGCCGCCCCGGAAGGGCACATGCAGCATCTCCGCACCCGCCGCGCGGGCGAACATCGCGCCCGCCAGGTGCTGGGAGCTGCCGTTGCCGGTGCTGGCATAGCTGAGCCGGGCGCCGCTGGCGCGCGCGGCCGTGAGCACGTCCTGCACGCTGCGCATCGAGGAGTTCGGACCCACCACGAGCATGTTGTAGACGTTGGCGATGCTGGCGATGGGCGTGATGTCCCGATCGACATCGAAGGGGATGCGCACCCCGGGCGTCACCGGCATGACGGATGGCAGGTTCATGGGCACGAGAATGACAAGGTGCCCGTCCGGATTGCCGCGGGCCACGACTTCGGCCGCGATGGTGCCGGTGGCGCCTGTGCGGTTCTCCACCACCACGCGCTGCCCGACCACGGGTGTCAGCTGATCCGCCAGCAGCCGCGACAGGATGTCGCATGTGCCGCCAGGGGCGAAGCCGCAAAGCAGCCTGACCTCTCGCTCTGCACGGAAAGGCGCCTGCGCGAAGGCGGGCGCGGCCAGCAGCAGCGCCGCCAGCAGGGGAAGCAGTCGTTTAGACATAGCCTGGACCCTCGATGGCGGGATGTGCCCGCAGCCAATCCTCGTCAACCTCGACGCCGATCCCCGGCGCCTCGTTCGGCAGCACCGTGCCATCGGGGCGGATGGCCCAGGGCGTGCTGCACATCTCGTCGCGGAACTTGTTGGC
The DNA here is from genome assembly GCF_004005855.1 of Rhodovarius crocodyli. GTDB lineage: Bacteria > Pseudomonadota > Alphaproteobacteria > Acetobacterales > Acetobacteraceae > Rhodovarius > Rhodovarius crocodyli. The sequence goes on along the minus strand of NZ_SACL01000001.1, from coordinate 714,728 downwards.
GGTGCTGATGTCCGCCTCGAAGTAGCCCCCATTGTCGATGGCCGCGAGCAGGTGGATCGACGCCGCCTGGTTTACCCCGGTCATCGATGAATGGGGGTGGAAGGGAATCTTGAAGGCGCTGCCCATGGCGGCGATGCGCAGGCATTCCGTGATGCCGCCCGATTTCGACAGGTCACCCTGCCAGATGCGGATTACCCCATCCTCCAGCACGCGGTTGAACTCATAGCGTGTGAAGTGGTTCTCGCCGGCGGCCAGGGGCGTGCGGCCATAGCCGGCGGCCTGGCGGTAGAGGTGATGGTCATAGGCCGGGAAGGGCTCCTCCAGCCAACCGATCCCCAGCGCGTCCATGGCCGGCATCACCCGGCGAACATCCTCGATCGTATAGCCGATATTGGCGTCGGTCAGGATTTCGACGTCGGGATGTGCCTTCCGGGTCGCCTCCATGCGGGCGATGTCGGCCGCCACCGTGTCGCCCACCCGCAGCTTCACCGCGCGGTAGCCGGCGGCCAGATGCGGTGCCATCTCATCGAGCAGCGCCGCGGGCTCCTGGTAGCCGAGCGCCACGCCGCCCGCGTAGGCAGGAATGGGCCGCCGCCCCCCGCCCAACAGCCGGTAGAGCGGCCAGCCGGCGGCTTTGCCCCGGATGTCCCACAACGCCATGTCGATGCCGCTCATCGCCAGCGACGCGCCCGCACCCATGCCGTGCGACGCCAGTGATACTTGTACATCCGCGCCCACAGGCCGGTCGTATCCAGCGCGTCCTGGCCCAGCAGCAACTGCCGCAACGTGGTTTCGATCAATCGCGCCACGGCGGTGTGGGCGCGGCCGTGATGGGCCTCTCCCCAGCCGCTGATGCCGTCCTCCGTGGTGATCTTCACCATGACGGCATCGCGTTTCACCGCCTGACCGATACCCAGTTTCGGCCCGCCCTTCGGCAGGGGGAAACTGGTCGGATAGGCCTTCACTTCGACGATCTTCATGCGCGTGGACATCCTCCCGGGGTGGACCCCGTTGTTGAGCGAAGCCTGTGGCCCCGCATTTGCTTGATGAACTCCCTGGCAGGCAGCGTCGCATCTCGTGCCCCGGGCCTGCAAGCAGGAGATAACGATGGAAGAACCGGCACTGGTGCCACCCACCATGGAGCAGATCGCGCGCTGGCAGGGCGTGCAACTGCCCAATGCCACGGCACGTCATGGCCTCGGTGAGATGCAGGGGCTGATCGACGCTATGGCGGCGCTGCGCGGCACCATGGTGTTCGAGGACGAGCCCAGCAGCTTCGAAGCCGCGCTCCGTGACTGCAGGGAGAAGGAGGCATGAGCGCCCTCACCTCCCTCTCCATGACCGAGGCCGCCGATGCCGTGGCACGCGGCGAGGTGACTTCCGAGGTGCTGGTCGACGCCTGCCTGGCGCGTATCGCGGCCCATGATGGTCAGGTGAACGCCGTGATCCGGCTGGATGCGGAGGAGGCGAAAGCCGCCGCCCGCGCCGTCGACCAGGCGCGTGCCGCCGGCAAGGTGCTCGGCCCGCTCGCCGGCGTGCCGATGATGCACAAGGACATGTATTATCGCGCGGGCAAGGTCAGCACCTGCGGCAGCAAGATCCGCAAGGACTTCGTGCCCGGCGTGACCGCCACCGTGCTGAACCGCCTGGACGATGCCGGCGCCGTGGACATGGGCACGCTGAACATGGCGGAGTTCGCGCAGAACCCGACCGGCCACAACGCGCATTTCGGCCACTGCCATAACCCCTGGAGCCTGCCCTACTGCACGGGCGGCTCGTCCTCGGGTTCTGGCGCGGCGGTCGCGGCGCGCTTCGCCTTTGCGGCACTCGGCTCGGACACGGGCGGTTCGATCCGCCTGCCTGCCACCATCTGCGGCGTGACGGGCCTCAAGGGCACGCAGACCCGCGTGCCCCGAACCGGCGTGATGCCGCTGTCCTTCTCGGCGGACAATGTCGGCCCGCTGGTACGCACCGCGCGCGATGCGGCGCGTTTCCTCAAGGTCACGGCCGGCGCCTGCCCGAAGGACCCCACCAGCGCGAAGGAACCGGTGCCCGATTATGAGGCCGCGCTGACCGGCAGTGTCGCCGGGCTCAAGATCGCGGTGGTCGAGGACTGGTTCCTGGACGGCATTGATGCCGAGGTGCTGAAGGCCTTTGAGGCCGCGCTGGATGTGCTGAAGGGGCTCGGCGCCAGCGTCACCCGCATCTCGGTGCCCGAGATGGCGGCGATCGGCACCTACACGGCGCTGGTCTCGCGTTCTGAGGGTGCGGCCATTCACGCCAACTGGATGCGCGAATACCCGCAGGACTATGCGGTGCACCTGAATGCGCGCCTGTTCGGCGGGTATTCCCTGCCGGCGACCTTCTACATCGAGGCGCTGTCGCGCCGCGGGCCCCTTCTGCGGGCCTTCTGCGAGCGGGCGCTGACGCCGTACCATCTGGTTGCGACGCCCACCCTGCGTACCAAGGTGCCGACGCTTGCCGAGACGGACATCGATGTGGAGCCGGCCAACTGGGACCGCTTCATGGGCGTGTCGGCCAACACCCGGCCGTTCAACTATCTCGGCCTGCCGACATTGAGCGTGCCCTGCGGCTTCGACAGCAATGGCCTGCCCATCGGCCTTCAGCTCTCGGCCCGGCCCTTTGCCGAGGCGCGCGTGCTTCAGGCCGGCGACGCCTTCCAGCGCGCCACCGACTGGCACAAGCGCGAACCCGCGCTGTGACGGCCAGGTGAGGGGCTTCGGCCCCTCGCCACCTTTCGGGCGCCGTGCGACGCTCGCGACAACTTCAGGGAGTTACGTGGATGGCCGAACTGGCGCCAGATGCCGAGATCGGGCTGATGCCCGCTGCCCAACTCGCCGCGATGATCGCCGCGAAGAAGATTTCGCCGGTCGAGGCGACCGCGGCCATCATCGCCCGGGTCGAGCGGCTGGACCCTGAGCTGAACGCCTTCGTGAAGCTGGATGCGGAAGGCGCCATGGCGGCCGCCCGCCAGGCCGAAGCCGCCGTGATGCGCGGTGATGAGCTGGGTCCGCTGCACGGTCTGACCGTGACGATCAAGGACGTGACGGCGGCCAAGGGCCTGCCGCTGGAGCGCGGATCACTGGCGCATAAGGGCGAAATCGCCGCAGCTGATGCGCCGGTCACGGCGCGGATGCGCGATGCCGGTGCGATCGTGCTGGGCAAGACAACCACCTCCGAATTCGGCTGGACGGCGGTGAGCCGCAGCCCGGCCAGCGGCATCACCCATAACCCCTGGAAGAAGGGCATGAATGCCGGGGCTTCCTCGGCCGGGGCGGCGGCGGCGGCGGGTGCCGGGTTCGGTGCGCTCCATCAAGGGTCGGACGGTGCGGGCTCCGTGCGGCTGCCGGGGCATTTTTCCGGCATTGTGGGCTTCAAGCCGGGCTTCGGCCGGGTGCCTTACGCGCCGCCCGGCAACAACGACTACATGAGCCATATCGGGCCCGACTGCCGCACGGTGGCCGATGCCGCGCTCATGTTCCATGTCATGGCCGGCCATCACCACCTCGACTTCACCACCCTCGATGGGGTGCTGGATGCCAGGCCGGAAAAGCTGGTCGCGAGCGTGAAGGGCTTGCGCGTCGCCTATAGCCCCGACCTGGGCCTGGCGCGGGTCGATCCCGAAGTGGCCGAACTGGTGGCGGCCGCTGCCCGCAAGTTCGAGGAACTGGGTGCCATCGTCCAGGAGGTGCCGACCCCCTGGGCCGCCCCAGGGCCGGAAATCGTGCGCGGCATGTGGTCCGCCCATATGGGGGCCTATGTCCATCTGCTGCCGGAATGGGCGGACAAGATGGATCCCGGCCTGGTGGCGTGCATCACCTCCGCCCTGGACATGAAGGCCACGGACTATGTGGCGCTGCGCGGGCGCAAGCACCTTTATTCGATGGCGTGCAACGCCTGGTTCGAGGATTGGGACCTGTTGCTGACGCCGGCCGCGTCCGTGGCGGCCTTCCCTGTCGAACGCCTGGCGCCCGAGCATTGGCCGGAGCCCGAATGGGATTGGCTGAGCTGGGCCGAGTTCAGCCACCCGTTCAACATGGCGCAGAACCCCGCGATCTCCGTGCCTTGTGGCCTGACGCCATCCGGCCTGCCGGTGGGGCTACAGATCGTCGGTCGCAGGACGGACGATCTGGGTGTTCTGCGGGCCGCGATGGCGTTTGAGGCGGCCGGACCCTGGCTGCCGGGCCCGGCACCCGCTGCGCACGGCTAGGATTATCCACCGCTGAGCGGGGGTTGACTCGGTGGTTGTCCACAGAAAACTGATTCGCGTCCCTTCCCACCGCTTGTGTTCCCCATGTGGCTTCCCCTACCGTATCTAGTGTCAGGGGAAGCTGAAGGGGGCCACATATGGACTGGACCGTGGAAGCCATCGACCGGCTTCGTGCCCTTTGGTCTGAGGGGCACAGCACCGCCGAAATCGGCCGTCGCATGGGTGTTTCTAAGAATGCGGTAGTGGGCAAGGCGCATCGCCTCAACTTGCCCGCGCGCCCGAGCCCGATCCGTCGGGACGCTGCTGCGCCGCCGAAGCCGGCGCCCGCGCGTCGGCATACCTTGCCGCCGCTGCGCGCCGCGCTGCGTGAGCCGCCGCCGATGCTGCGCCGGCCTGAAGTGCCTGCGGGTGTCCCCACGGCGGCGTCCTCGCCGTTGTCGGTGCCTGTGCGCCCGGTGGTCGAGGTCCCGGCCCCGGTCGTGGAGCGCCCTGTGCAGCGCGTGGCGCAGCCCGCTCCGCGTCCCTTCGGCACGCTCGGTTCCAAGACCTGCTGCTGGCCGATCGGGGAGCCGGGCACGAAGGGCTTCACCTTCTGCACCTCGGCCGCGATGGGCGGGAAGCCCTACTGCCAGGAACACGCCTCGATCGCCTATGTCCGTGTTAAGGACAAGCGCGAGGACGCCGCCTGATGAAACCACTGCCCGAGCGAGGCTACGGCTACGCTCCGGGAGTGTTTCAATATTCCTGTGGCGTGGCTGCCCTGCCGGGCTACAGGTTGGAACGGGCCCGCTTCCGCAGGCCTGTCGAGTTGGGTGAGGGGTTCGCCCGTATCAAAGCCCATCTGATCGCGCGCGGAGTGCCGTTGACGGCCTTCGCTGCCTGCGAGTTGCGCAGCCCCGGGCAATTCACCGAGGCCGGCTTTGCCGAATTCAACCGCGTCTACGCCGGAACCCTGCAGGATTGGGGTGTCTTCGTGGGCGAAGAAAATCCCGTAGCGCGCAGCAATGTATGTCCGGAGGTCTCACCACCGGCGGCACCCGGGTTCCACGCCTTTTCCTATGCCGTGCCGGATGCGGCTTCGGTCGCCAGCTTTGTCATCGCAGGCAATTGCGAGGCGAAGGAAGGCGGTGCCACCTATCGCGAAAGCATCGTGGCCTTCGGCGACACCTCGCCTGCCGGCCTGTCCGCCAAATGCCACCATGTGATGTCCGAGATGGAATCACGCATGCGCACGCTGGGCGTGGGCTACGACGCGGCGACCGCGATGAATCTCTACACAGTCTACGACCCGCACCCGATCCTGGCCCGGGAGATTCTGGGCCGTGCAGCGCCTGCGCTCGGCCTCGAATGGCATCTCTGCCGCCCGCCCATCGAAGGGCTGGACTGGGAGATGGATTGCCGGGGGATTTCCCACGAATTGGTGCTGTGATCGGGGGGAATGGGCGCAACAGGGATCGAACCTGTGACCCCCACCATGTCAAGGTGGTGCTCTACCGCTGAGCTATGCGCCCGAAGTGGAGGCGTGATTACCCCGACATCTTCGACTGCACAAGGGTGGGGGAGCATATTCCGGTGATGACATCCTTCGCAGGCTGGGTTCAAATCCCGTCAGACCTATGGACATGAACACCGCCACCCAGGAGCGCCTGGCTCCTGCCCCCTCAATGGAAGCCGGCTGCGACGCCTTCAGCCTGTTGCGGCCCGCGCGCGCGCTGAGCCCCGTGATCTTCGCCTCGGGACATTCCGGCCGAAATTATCCCGCCGAATTCGTTGCCGCCGCGCGGCTCGATGCATTGGCATTGAGGCGCTCCGAGGATTGCTTCGTGGATCAGCTCTTCGCCTCGGCGCCAGAGCTGGGCGCACCGCTGCTGTTGGCCCATTTTCCGCGCGCCTATTGCGATGCCAACCGGGAGCCCTGGGAGCTAGACCCTGCGATGTTCGAGGGCGTGCTGCCTCCCTGGGTCAACAGTGCGAGCCCGAGGGTCGGTGCCGGGCTGGGGACCATCGCGCGCGTCGTCTCGACCGGTGAGCCCATCTATCGTGGAAAGCTGCCCTTCGCGGAGGCCGAGGCGCGCGTCCGGAACTGTTGGCAGCCCTACCACGCGGCCCTGGCCGCACTCATTGCCGAAACGCGCGCTCAGTTCGGGGTCTGCATCCTGATCGACTGCCATTCGATGCCCAGTGCGCCGACCGTCTATGGGCCCTTGCCCGACATGGTGCTGGGCGATGCGCACGGCACCACCTGCTCACCCCGGATCACGCGGCTGGTGGAGCAGACCCTCGGCGGCTTTGGGTATCGCCTCGGCCGAAATGATCCCTACGCCGGCGGCTACGTCACGCGCCACTATGGTCGCCCGCGTGAGGCGGTGCATGTGCTGCAGCTCGAACTGTGCCGGAAACTGTACATGGACGAGGCGCAGATCCGCCCGAATGACGGGATGGAACGTCTGGCTGGCGACCTGAGGCGCCTTACCAGCACATTGGTGGGCGCCGATTGGGGATTTCTGGGCTAGGCGCCCTATATGCGCCGGATCGTCGCGTTCAGAAGAACGCCGCCCAGAGCATCTTCACGCCCAGCAGCGCCATCAGGCCGGCGAACCCCTTCCTGAGCACCATCGGTGGAAGCCGATGCGCAGCCCGTGCGCCGATCGGGGTGGCCAATAACGCCAGCGGCAGAACCACCACCATGGCGGCCAGATCAAGGTAGCCGAGGCCGTAGAGCGGCGTGCCCGAGGCGCCCCAGCCGGCCCAGATCAACGTCAGCGTGGCCGGAGCGGCAATCAGGACCCCGAAGCCCGACCCGAGCGCCACCGCTTCCCCGATATTGGTGCCGAAAAGGACGAGGGCGGGGACGCCCAGCGTGCCGCCCCCCACGCCCATCATGGCGGAGATCGCACCCACCACCGCGGCCAGGGCGGCGCGGGCCGGTTCACCGGGCAGGCTGTCTGCAAGGCGGGACTGCGGGCCGGCCAGACCGAGCCAGAGCCCGACGAGCAGCGCGACCAGGCCGAACACGGCCTGCAGGACCGAGGCCGGAAGCGTGACCGCCCCCCAGCAGCCCAGCAGCACGCCGGCCAGCATCCCTGGCGCCAGCCGCTTCAGCAACGGCATGTTCAGGGATCCGCGCCGCGCGTGGGCCGCCATGGCGAGGGCTGATGTCGGCACGGTCACCGCCAGGGAAACAGCGAGCGCCACAGGCATCCGGTTGCCCTCGGTGACGCCGGGCATCAGCGGCAGCGCCGTCATCACCGGGACCAGGACGACGCCGACACCAAGGCCGAAAAGCCCTGCCAGGAAGCCTCCCGCTGCGCCGGCGATCGCCAGACAGGCAGCGAGGGCGACGGCATCCATCAGACGAACAGCTTGTAGAACATGCGGATGCTGGTGACCGCGAGGAAGATCGCGAAGGCGCGCTTCAGCCACAACGGGGGAATGGTGTGCGCGAGCGTCACGCCCCAGGGCGTCGCGATGATGGAGCTCGGGACGATCAGCGCGAAGCCGATCAGGTTCACCCAGCCCAGCGAGTAGGGGGGGCGGCCCTCAGCACCGATGCCCGCGAAGATCAGGCCAATGGTGGCCGGCACGGAGATGATGAGGCCGAAGGCCGAGGCTGTGGACACGGCGGCGCGGATCGGCGCGCCGAACATGGTCATGATCGGCACGCCCACCGTGCCCCCGCCAATGCCCATCATCGTCGAAAATGCGCCGATCGACGCTGCAATGCCCGCACGCGGCGCGCCGGTCGGCATCGAATCACGGATTTTGAAGTCGGTGCCGGTGAAGCCCATGTTCAGTGCAACCAGCAGCGCGATGGTGGCGAAGACGAGAGAGAGCGCCGGCCCGCGCAGATAGATCGCCAGCACGGTGCCGACCAGCACGCCGACCAGCATGGGTACCGCCATGCTCTTGAGGAGCGGCACATCCATCGTGCCTTTGGCAAAATGCTTCCGCGCGGAGATGATGGAGGTGGGAATGATGGTGGCCAGCGACGTGGCCACGGCGACCTTCATCTGCGTGGCCTCGGGCACGCCGAGCAGGGGCAGCACATAGGACAGCACCGGCACGATCACGATGCCGCCGCCGACCCCGAGCAAGCCGGCCAATACCCCGGAGACAAGGCCTGTCGCCATCATCGCGGCAGCCATGCCGATCAGCCAGGTCACGCTGTGTTCCATAAACCCCCCACCTTCGCCAAACTGGGTCAACGCGTTGCACTCTGCCGCGCCAGGCGCAAGGGACCTTGGTGTTGATTCTGATTACGGATCCTCTGTTCTACGCGCTGGCGATACCGGCCGTGTTGTTGACGGCGATCGGCAAGGGCGGGTTTGCCGGTTCGGCGGGCGGTCTTGCCGTGCCGGCCATGGCCGTGGTGCTGCCGGTGCCCCAGGCCGCCGCGATTTCTCTGGTCCTTCTTTGCGCCATGGACCTTTCCGGCCTGAAGGCCTGGTGGGGGCTTTGGGACAAGCGGGAGATGCGCGTCATCATTCCGGGCGGTATCGTGGGCGTCGGGCTGGGGGCGCTGCTGCTGGGCAGCCTGTCGCCGCAGATGGTCGCAGGCCTGTTGGGCGTCATCACGCTTGGCTTCGTGGCCTACCGGCTATGGTCCACGCGGCGAGGCTTGCCGCCGGCCGCACCGCATTCGGTGGTGAAGGGCGCGATCTGCTCGGCGGCTTCAGGCATCACCAGCACGCTGGCGCATGCGGGCGCCCCTCCTCTGCAGATCTACATGCTGCCGCGCCGCCTGCCGCGTGCCACCTTCGCCGCCACCAACGTCGTGTTCTTCGGCGTCATCAACTACGTGAAGCTGGTGCCCTATGGGATGCTCGGCCTGTTCGACTGGACGAACCTCCTGACCTCGCTCGTGCTGTTGCCGCTCTGTCCTATCGGCGTGCATCTGGGCATCTGGATGCAGAAGCGTATTCCTGAGGCACTGTTCTATCGAATCGTGGTCTGGGCCCTGCTGGCCTCCGGCCTCAAACTTGTCTGGGATGGATTCATCGCATGAGCGATCGCATTCTTGGTGTGCTGGGCGGCATGGGGCCCTTGGCCTCGGCGGAGTTCATGCGGCGGTTGACGTTGCTGACGCCTGCGGAGCGTGACCAGGATCATGTCCCGGCCTTGCTCGTCAGCGATCCGCGGGTGCCTGACCGCACGGCCGCCAGGCTGCATGGAGGCGAAGATCCGTTGCCGGCGCTGGTCCGCGGCATCCGCGTGCTTGAGGCCGCGGGGTGCGGCGCCATCGCCATTCCCTGCAACACTGCCCATGGCTGGTATGACGGCATGACCGCCGCCACCGCGCTGCCGATCATTCATATCGTGGATGCGGCAGAGGCCGACCTGCTGCGGCAAGGCGTGCGTCCCGGCCGCATCGGCCTGATGGGAACGGCGGGCACGCTTGCCATGCGGCTCTATCAGGACAGGCTGGAAAGCCGCGGCTGGGAATGCATGGTGCCGACGCCGGAGGAGATGGCGAGCCATGTCTCGCCCGCCATCGCGCAGGTGAAGGCCAATGATATCACCGGTGCCTACGCGCCGTTGGCGGAGATCGCGGGCCGGCTGATGGCGCGTGGCGCCACGGCCGTCGTGCTGGGCTGCACCGAAATACCGCTGGGCATCGATGCAGGCCCCGTGCTGCCGTTTCCGGTGACGGACACCATCGCGGCCCTGGCCCGGGCCTCTATCGCCTGGGCCAAGGCGTAGATCAGGTCAGATCCAGCAGCAGCGTCTTGGTGGCGATGGCGCCCAGCGCGGCTGCGGCGATCGCCCCGCCGGCACCGAAGCGCGGCATGGCGTAGTTGAACATCACGGCGGCAGCGACGATGGCCCATCCGATCAGCGCGCCATACTGAAAGGCGTCAGGCAGGTTGTGGAACATGATGACCTCCCATTAAGAGCGCATTACATAAAAGAAAAGTTCTGTAAAATCAAGCGAAACCTTGGTCGCCCAGGCGCCGGCGGGGCGACCCGTCCGGCCCGAAATTGCTATCGTCCAGCCAGGCGGCGATGCGCGCCCCCGCGACGGGCCATTCATCCGCCAACAGGCTGAACCAGGCGGTGCTGCGGCTGCGGCCCTTGGTAACCAGCACGTCGCGCAGCGTCCCCTCATAGGTGAAGCCCAGGCGCGCCGCTGCGCGCATCGACGGCTCGTTCAGCGCATTGCATTTCCAGGTCAGCCGGCGGTAGCCGAGATCCTCCATGGCGTGGCGCATCAGCAGGTACATGGCCTCCGTTGCTGCCCGGCTGCGCTGCATTCGCGGGCTGAACCAGATATTGCCGAGCTCGATGTGAGCATCTCCCGGATGCACCTCCATCAAGGTCAGCCAGCCATCGGCGGTGCCGGTGCGATGAGGCCGAACCGCCCAGGCGTAACGGTCCTGCGCGGAGACGAACTGCCCGATGAATGCCTTGAGCGCGGCCGCATCGGCGAAGGGGCCATAGCTCATATAGGCCCAGGAGGCCCCCGTCGCGTCGCTTTGCGCCGCCTGCCACAGCTCCTGGGCATGGCGCAGGTGCAGCGGCTCCAGATCGACCTGCCGCCCCTTATGGGGAATGCGCGCGGGAAGGGGGCGCGGTGTCGTGTCCACCTTGCGGCCGACGGGAGGGGTGCTGCCGGGTTCGGCTTCAGGCGGATGCAGGATCATGCCGGCATGCTGGCGCCGCACCGAACCACGCACAACCCAGCCCCTCTGAGATTGCCGCTTGCGATGCTCTCGCAACCGCAGCATACGGGTCGGTCATGAGCGAAACTGCCACGCAGACCATTCCTGCCGCCTATTACGGTGAGCGTGTGACCTGGGTCCATCACTGGACCGATCGCCTGTTCAGCTTCCGCTGTACGCGCAATCCGGCGCTGCGCTTCGTGGCAGGCCAGTTCTGCATGATCGGGCTGATGGTCGACGGCAAGCCGCTGACGCGCGCCTATTCCGTCGTCTCCCCGCCGTGGGATGAGGAACTGGAGTTCCTGTCGATCAAGGTGCCCGACGGGCCGCTGACCTCGCGCCTTCAGCACATCAAGGTGGGCGATACCGTGCTGATCGGCCGCAAGCCGGTGGGCACGCTGATCGCCGAAAGCCTGCTGCCCGGCCGCAATCTGTGGATGATGTGCACCGGTACCGGCCTGGCACCCTTCATGTCGCTGCTGCGCGACCCGGACACCTACGACAAGTTCGACCGCGTGATCGTGGCCCACACCGTGCGCGACGTGAATGAGCTTGCCTATCGAGAGTTCATCACGGCCGAGATGCCGAGCCACGAGCTGCTGGGTGAGCTGGCTGCCGAGAAGCTGTTCTATGCCCCGGCCGTGACGCGTGAGGACTTCCCGTTCAAGGGGCGCATCACCGACCGCATCCGCACCGGCCAGCTGTACACCGATACCGGGCTGGAGCCGCTGGACCCCGCCAAGGATCGTGTGATGCTGTGCGGCAGCGAGGCCTTCAACTCCGATATGGAGAAGCTGCTGGAAGAGGCCGGCTTCGAGGAAGGCACCAACAACAAGCCCGGCACCTATGTGCTGGAGAAGGCCTTCGTCACGAAGTGACGTTCCGGCGGCACCTTAATGGTGCCGCCACACCAGCTCCTGCGGCGCGGGCTCGCGCGGGTCGATCTCCAGCCACTCGCCGTTGCCGAGAGAACGGCCGGTGCAGGCCAGGATGAAGCCCCAGTGGCTCACCACCACCGTATGCGCCCAATCGTCGCGCAGCGCGGCCTCGGCACGGAAATCTCGCGCACGGTCCGCCACGCTGTGCTCAGGCTCGTCTTCCGACGGCCACCACACATCATCGATGTGATCGAGCGCGACCTCGGGGAACTCAGCCGCCACCATCCGGGCAGGGCGCCCCACATCGCAGGTGAAGGCGTAGCGCTCCCGAACCAGCGGCGTGACGTGGATGGAAAGCCCCAGGCGGCGAGCCAAGGGCAGCGCCGTCTGCAGCGCGCGTGTGTAGGGAGACGCCATGATGCGCCGGACCCCGCGCGAAACCAGCGCATCAGCGGCGCGTTCCGCCTGTTCATGGCCCAGCTCGGTCAGCTTGGGGTCAATGATGCCCGGATCGATGCGGGTACGGGTGAAATGCAGGTTGAACTCACTCTGCCCATGGCGCAGCAGGATCATGAAGGGCCCTCCGGTCCTCAGCGATAGCGGGCATTCCGCCGGGCGGTCCAGACCAATGATTGCAGTTTGGTCAGCTACTTCTTAAGTAGAGGCGCGGAGAACGGAACCATCATGCAAGGCACATTTCCTTTCGATCTTATCCTTTTCGGCATGGTGGCGGCCTTCCTGGTGCTGCGTCTGCGGAGTGTTCTCGGCAAGCGGCAGGGATTCGAGCGGCCGCCCCAGGCCGCGAGCGGGCCCGTTCCGGCCAGCAGGCAGGAGGCAGCCGCGCCGCCCGCGACCAAGGTGCCCCTGTCCGGCCCGGTGGCGCAGACCGTCAGCCGGATCCGCGCGGTGGATCCCGGCTTTGACCCCGCGCACTTCCTGGCGGGTGCGGAAGGTGCATTCCGCATGATCGTCGGGGGTTTTGCCGCCGGCGACCGCGCGACGCTGCGCAACCTGCTGGCCGACGAGGTCTATGGCGGGTTTGAGCAGGCGATCAGCGAGCGTGAGAGCCAGGGCCATTCGCAGCGCACGGAAGTGCGGAACATCCAGGCGATGACCGTGGAAGACGCGAGCCTGTCCGGCACCGTCGCCACCATCACAGTGCGTTTCGTGACCGACCAGGTGAACATGACCACCGCCAGCAGCGGTGAGATCGTGAGCGGCTCCGACGCCATTACGGAGCTGACCGATGTCTGGACCTTCCAGCGCGACCTCAAGAGCAGCGACCCTGCCTGGCGTCTGGTGGCGACGCGCAGCCTGTAGCGCGGCGCTCACGGCTCTGGTCGGCTGTGCCGGCGGCGGGCCGCCGGGCAGCCTGGCCGTCACGTCACTCCCGTCCTGGCCCGGCGAGGCGCCGTCCGAAGCGCATGGTGCGCTTGCGGCCAACTGCACGACCTTGGCCGGCATGGCCGATGACGCGATGCTGGGTGGTATCGGGCCCGGCGGCACGCCCGGCCGTTGGCGTGAATTCTGCAGCGAACTCGCCGTCACTCCCCCTTCCGGTCTTCAGCGCCTGATCGAGCGCCGCCTGGTCGCGATCGACCAGGGTGACGGCCGCATGACGGGCTATTACGAGCCCATGCTGCGCGGTTCCCGCACCCGCTCCGCCGCTTATCCGGTGCCATTGCTGCGCCGGCCCGATGCCACGGGGCAATTGCCTTCTCGTGCCCAGATCGATGCCGGCGCCCTCTCCGGGCGGGGCCTGGAGCTTCTCTACGTGGACAGCGAGGAAGACCTGTTTTTCCTGCAGATCCAGGGCAGTGGCCGCGTTCAGCTGGAGAACGGCGACATCGTCCGCGTCTCCTACGCCGGTTCCAACGGTCATCCTTATGTGGCGGTCGGGCGGCTGCTGATCGAGCGTGGGGAAGTCCCGCGCGAACAGATGAGCATGCAGGCCATTCGGGGCTGGATGCGCCGATCGGGGCATCGCGCGGCGCTGGACCTCATGCACCGCAACCCGAGCTACATCTTCTTTCGCGAAGTCACCGGCAGCTCCGCCGACGCAGGTCCGCCCGGCACGCTGGGGGCGCCGCTTACCCCTGGGCGCAGCGTGGCGGTGGACCGGGATTTCGTGCCGCTCGGCGTGCCGGTGTTTCTGGTACCTGAGGGCGGTGTCGGTCCTCGGATAGCCGCCGCCCAGGACACGGGCGGGGCCATTCGGGGCCAGGCGCGCGCGGACTTCTTCACCGGCTGGGGCGATGTGGCCGGAGAGCAGGCAGGCACCATGAACCAGCCCTTACGGCTGTTCGTGCTGGTGCCGCGCTGACCGTCAGCCCAGCAAGGTCCGCCGGCCGAACTCGGGGTCTTCGTCGATGACCGGTGCGCAGGCCGAGGCGATGGCCAGCAGACGCGCATCATTCAGCCGCGGTCCGACCAGCTGAACGCCGACGGGCAATCCTGCGGGGCCACGCGTGCACGGAATGCCCACGCAGGGCACATGCAGCAACGTCCACATGCCGTTGAACACCCAGTCACCCACGGTGTGCAGGCCCTCAGGCGCCTCGCCCGGGGCGGCGGGGGTGAGCACCACGTCGAGTTCCGCGCCGAACAGCGCATCGAAGCGCGGCCTGCAGGCATCAGCGAGGTTGTAGGCGGCCATGACGTCGCTGGTCGACAGCTTGGCCCTGTCGGTCGCCTTGCTGCGCAGGGCAGGGGCGAAGGCATCCCCGAAGACCAGCGCCTCGGGCAGGAACGCGGCCCCGCCCTCGTAGTCGCCGATCAGCGTCCGTGCATCGGGCAGACCGGCGAACTCGCCAGGCAGGGTCAGGTCGGTCACGATGGCTCCCGCGCGCTCAAGCCGCTGCGCCGCCGCAGACAGCGCCGCTTCGCCTGAGGGTTCGATGCGGTTCCAGACCGGGCTGCGGCACAGGCCGACCCGCAGGCCCCGGACGGAGGGTGCCTCCGGGGTAACGACGCCGTAGGCGCTCGCCACCAGGGCCAGGTCGGCCACCGAACGCCCATACCAGCCCACGGTGTCCAGCGTCGCGGATGAGTTCTTCAACCCCTCCCGGCTGACCAGCTGCCAGCTGGGCTTCATGCCGTAAATGCCGCAGAAGCTCGCGGGGCGGATCAAGGACCCCGCCGTCTGCGTGCCGAAGCTGAGCGGGGCCATGAAGTCGCCCACCGCCGCGGCCGAGCCCGAGGAGGAACCACCCGGCGTGTGCCTGGCATTGTAGGGGTTGGTCGACAGCGCCTTTCGGCCCGTCGAGGCGAACTCCACCGTATCGGCCTTGCCGATGATCAGCGCGCCCAGCGCCCGCACGACCGCCACGGCGGCAGCATCGCGTCCTGCCTGGAAACCCTCGTAGATCGGGGAGTTCAGGGTGGTCGGCATGTCCTTGGTGTCGAACACGTCCTTCACGGCAAAGGGCAGGCCGTGCAGCGGGCCCATGGCCGCACCGAAGGCCTGGCGCTTGTCCAGCTCGCGCGCGCGGCGCAGAGCCAGCTCCACGTCCAGGTGCAGGAAGGCACGCGTGACCGGTTCCCGCGCCTCGATGCGTTCGAGGCAGGAACGCAGCAAGGCTTCAGCGGTCAGGCTGCCTGCGCGGATCTGCGCGGCGGCCTCGGCGGCGGTAAGGGCATGGGGCTGCATGGCGTGCTCCGGCGATGGTTGGTCGAAGTCTGCGTCATTGCCGCGTCGCGGCAAGAGGACCGGCGTGGCCCCCTTGCGTCACGCAGGCGCTTTGGTGCCTATCCTCGCGGCATGCGCATCTGCCAGGTCACCAACGTCGATTTCTCGCTGCGGCACTTTCTGCTGCCGCTGATGCGCGGCGCGCGTGACCGTGGGCATGAGGTTGTCGGCGTATGTGCTGAAGGCCCGCTCCTGGACCTGCCGCGAAGCGAGGGGTTCCGCATCGTTCCGATGCCCTTTGCCCGCAGCTTGAACCCCATTGCGCAGGCCCGGGCCTTCTCGGCCTTGCGGAGCTTCATGCGTGCCGAAAAATTCGACCTGGTGCATGGGCACATGCCGATTTCCGGGTTGCTGGCGCGGGCGGCAGCGCGCGCGGCGGGCGTGCCGCGCATTGCCTATACCTGCCACGGCTTCCTGTTCAATCAACCGGGGCCCGCCTGGCGCCGGCACCTGGCGCTCACGTTGGAACGCGCCGCCGGCCGCATCACCGACGTCTACATGACCGTCAGCGATGAGGAGGCAGCCGATGCCCGCCGCCTGGGTATTCATCCCGGTGCGGTCGGAATCGGAAACGGCCGCGACCCGGCGGTGTTTCGCCCAGATCCCGAAGCCCGTACCCGATTGCGTGCGGAGCTCGGCGCGACAGGCCCTGTCGTGATGGCGACGGCGCGCCTCGTGCGGCACAAGGGCTGGCCGGAGTTGCTTGAGGCCATGCGCGACGTACCCGCCACGCTCTGGGTCGTCGGCAGCCGACTCGCGTCAGACCACGGGGATGCGATGGAGCGCGAGTTTGCCGAGGCCGAGGCGGCATTGGGTGGACGGCTGAAGCTGCTGGGCTATCGCCACGATGTGCCGGCCCTGCTCGCCGCCGCCGACATCTTCTGCCTGCCGAGCCACTTCGAAGGGCTGCCGATGAGCATCATCGAGGCGATGCTGACCGGCCTGCCCGTGGTCGCCACCGACATCCGTGGCTGCCGTGAGCAGGTGCAGGAAGGTGTTACGGGCCATCTGGTGCCGGCGGGGCAGGTCGCCCCGCTCTCGCGCGCGCTGGCATCCTTGGCGACGGACCCCGCGGCCGCCGCCCGCATGGGTGCGGCCGGGCGCGAGATCGCGCTCGACCGCTATGATGAAGCCAAGGTCGTGAGCAGGACGCTCGACCTGCTGGGGCTTTAGCGCCCCACCGCGTAGCCCTGCATGCCGCGGGGGTTGGCACCCGCATGCAGCTGGCCATCGGCCTCGCGACGCGCGCCGGTCAGGCGCCCTTCGGACCAGTCGCCGCCACGTTCCACCAGATGCCCCTTGGCCTTCAGCGCGGCCTCGGCCTCGGCGCTGTAGCGGCCCTCCAGCACCAGCTTGCCCGGCTTGGCGCCACGCGGCCAGAAGCTGGAGATCCAGTGCTCGGAATGGAAGGCCGGGGCGTCGATCGCCTCCTGGATATTCAGTCCATAGCGGTTCATCCGCAGCAGCATCAGCGGCTGCCACTGGTCCTGCTGCTCGCCACCCGGCGTGCCGAAGCTCATCCAGGGCTTGCCGTCCTTCAGCGCCATGGCGGGGCTCAAGGTCGTGCGCGGACGCTTGCCGGGGGCGAGGGAGTTGGCCATCCCTTCCTCCAGCCAGAACATCTGGCAACGACTGCCGAGGCAGAAGCCGAGGCCCGGGACGGTGGGCGAAGACTGCAGCCAGCCCGCCGACGGCGTGGCCGAGACCATGTTGCCCCACTGATCGATGACATCGATGTGGCAGGTATCGCCCGAGGAGGCCCCGAGGCGCGACACGGTCGGCTCGCCGCTGCCGGCGGCGGCCCTGGCTTCCTGGGAACGGCGGATGGCATCCGCGAAGCTCGGTGCATTCGGCGCACGGCCGTCCGGGCTGCCGGGCAGAAGCTCCATCGACGCGGTCTCGCCGATCAGCTTGCGGCGCTCGGCCGCGTAGGCCTCGCTCAGAAGCGTCTCCATCGGCACGTCCACGAAGTCCGGGTCGCCGCACCAGGCCTCACGATCCGCGAAGGCCAGCTTCTGGGCCTCGACGAACAGATGCACCAGTTCCGGGCCGTTCGGGTCCAGAGAGGCCAGGTCGAAGCCGCGCAGGATGGCCAGCGTCATCAGCATGGCCGGTCCCTGGCTCCAGGGACCGCACTTCAGCACCGTCGTGCCGTGGAAGTCCACGCTGGCCGGCTTGTCGTAGCTGGCGCGCCAGCTGGCCATGTCCTGCCCGGTCAGCACTGCCTTGTGGCGGCGGCCGGAGGTGTCGAGTGCCTCGAAGCTGCGGCCGAAGCTGTCGATCGCCTCGGCGACGAAGCCTTCGTACCAGCAGCGGCGGGCGGCCTCGATCTGGGCGATGCGATCCCCGCCGGCGGCCTCGGCCTCACGCACCACGCGCTCATAGGTGTCGGCCAGGATGGGGTTGGCGAACAGCTTGCCGGGCTGCGGCCCGCCGTCGCGCAGCCAGAGCTGGGCAGAGGTCGGCCAGGCTTCCTCGAACAGCGGCTTGACCGTGTCTAGGGTCGCGCGCACGCGCCCGACCATATGCGCGCCGCGGCGGGCATAGCCGATGGCGTATTCCAGGATCTCGCGGGGCTTCCAGGTGCCGTGGTCGCGCAGCATCAGCATCCAGGCATCGAAGGCCCCGGGGATGGGGGCGGCGAGGAAGCCCGTGCCGGGAATGAGGTCGAGACCCAGGTGATCCCGCACATGGCTGATGGTCAGCCCCGCCGGGGCCGGCCCCTGGCCGCAGATGACCTGCTGCTGCCCGGTCTTTTCGGAGTGGATGATGATCGGGCAATCGCCGCCGGGCCCGTTCAGGTGCGGCTCCACGATCTGCAGCGTGAAGCCGGCGGCGGCGGCGGCGTCGAAGGCGTTGCCCCCGTGCTCCAGCACCGCCATGCCGACCTGGCTGGCGATCCAGTGGGTGGAAGCGACGACACCGAAGGTGCCGGCGATCTCGGGGCGGGTGGTGAAGGCCATGGCGGGTGCTTTCAGCTCAGGAAGGAATCCACCAGGGCCAGGAACCCGTTCGGGTCCTCTGCGTGTACCCAGTGGCCGGTGTCCAGGCTCTCATGCCGGACGAAAGGGAACAGTTCCGCGATGCGGTCCATGTGCTTCTCGCGCACATAGGGGCTGCGGGTGCCGCGGATGAACAGGGTTGGGCCGGTATAGCGGGCGCCCTCGGGCGCGTTAAAGGCTTCGATCTGCGGCATGCCGGTCGCGATGTGGTCGAGGCCCACTCGCCAGCGAGGCTGGCCGCCATCGAAGGTCAGGTTCTGCACCAGGAAGGCGCGCACCCCTTCCTCCGGCACGGCGGCGGTCAGCTGGGCCGCGGCCTCGCGCCTGGTCATGCCGGTGCTCAGTTCCATCGCCTGCATGGCGGCGACGTATTCGCGGCTGTCGGCGCGATACTGGGCGGGCGCGATATCGGCCACCACCAGGCGCTCGACCACCTCGGGGCGCGTCAGCGCCAACATCATCGCGATCTTGCCGCCCATCGAGTGGCCGACGACCCGCGCCTTTTCCACCCCATGAGCCGCCATGGTTTCCGCCACATCGGCCGCCAGATCCCGATAGTCCATGCCTTCGGCGTGGGGGCTGGAGCCATGGTTGCGCGCGTCGAAGGCCAGGACGCGGTAACGCTGGCCCAGCCGCTTCGCGAGGCCGCCCCAATTCTGCGCAGCGCCGAACAGCCCGTGCAGCAGAACCAGCGGCGCGCCCGCGCCCGTCTCGATCGAGTTGAGGATCATCCCTTAGCCGCCACCACCACGCTTGCCACGATCAGGGCCCCTCCGAGCATCAGGTCCCATCCCATCGGCTCATGCAACCAGAAGGCTGACAGGCCAAGCCCCAAAACCGGCACGAGCAGGAAGCCGACCGATGCCGTGACGGCGTTGAGCAGCCTTCCGCTCTCGATCACGGCCCAGGTGCCGACCGGGGCCGCGATCAGACCCACAAAAGCCGCATGCCACAGCGCGCCCGAACCGATGCCCCCCTGCGGCTCACGTATCGTGGCCGCCAGCAGCAACATGCTGCCGGCCAGCGCAAAGCAGAAGGGCAGCAGCCGCATCATCGGTGAGACGGGCGGAAAACGACGCGTCATGAGAATGGCGAAGGACCAGGACAGCGATGCCGCGAGCAGCCAGAGGTGCCCGGCCAGCATGCCGGGGGCCGACGTATCCATCGTCCAGGGGTTCAGCATGACGAACACCCCAAGCGCAGCCAGCCCGACCGCGACCCATCGCCTGGGTGAGACCTTTTCCCCCAGCACCAGCATGGACATCGGCACCAGCCACATGAGCGTGACGTTGCCCAGCACCGCGGTGCGGGCGGCACCCACCATCGGCAAGGCGATGTGAGAGGCCAGGAAGAAGCCCGCCAGCTGGAAGGTGGCGATCGACAGAATGGCCGGCCAGTCGCCGCGCGCGGGCAGCCGGAAGCGACCCATCGCCAGCAGGAACAGGCTGCTGGCCAAGGCCGCCAGACCCGCACGCGACGTGGCGAACCACACCGGCGTCGCATCATGCATCAGCGCGTGCTTGGAGATGGGCCACACGCCGCCGAACAGCAGCACCGAGATCAGGAGAAGCCGGAGCCCCTTGGCCTGGTTCACGCCACGGTCAGCATGATCTTGCCGACATGGGCGCTGCTTTCCATCAGGGCGTGGGCCTCTGCCGCGCGTTCCAGCGGCAGCACGGTGTGAATCACAGGTGCCAGGTCGCCCGCATCCAGGCGCGGCCAGACTTCCTCGGCCAGATCCATCGCGATGCGGCCCTTCTGCGCCGTGGTGCGGGGGCGCATCGTGCTGCCGGTCACGGTCAGCCGACGCAGCATGATGGGACGAAGATCCACCTTCTCGGCGATCTCACCGCCCAGGAAGGCGATGATCACAAGCCGTCCGTCGGTGCCGAGGCAGCGCAGGTTCCGGGCGAAATAGTCCGCGCCGACCATATCCAGAATGACGTCGCACAGCCTGCCTTCGGTCAGGGCCTTCACCTCGGCGACGAAATCCTGCTCACGGTAATTGATGGCGGCGTCGGCGCCGAGCTTCAGGCATTCCGCGCATTTCTCGGCGGAGCCGGCGGTCGCGAAAACCCGCGCGCCGAAGGCCTTGGCCAGCATGATGGCCGTGGTGCCGATGCCGGAAGTGCCGCCATGCACCAGCACCGTCTCGCCCTGCTTCAGCTTGCCGTGGCCGAACAGGTTGGCCCAGACGGTGAAGAAGGTTTCCGGCAGGGCGGCCGCGCGGACAGCGTCATAGCCCTTGGGCCAGGGCAGGCATTGGGTGCCGGGGGCGGTGCAATACTGGGCATAGGCGCCGCCATTGGTCAGCGCGCAGACCTTGTCGCCCACCTTCCACTCGCCGGCATTGGGGCCGACCTCGACGACCGTGCCGGCGCATTCCAGGCCGAGCACCGGGCTGGCGCCCGGCGGAGGCGGATAGAGACCCTTGCGCTGCTGCACGTCCGGGCGGTTCACGCCCACGGCTTCCACGCGGATGAGAACCTCATCGGGCTTGGGGGTCGGCAGGGGCCCGTGGGCAGGAACCAGCACTTCGGGCTCACCGCCGGAGCCATGGGTGATGTAGGTCATCTCCGCCGGAAGGGCGGTGTGGGTGCTCGACATGGCTTGTCCCTCCGGGATTCTCACCCACACCTCGCCCTTCGGCGCCGATATCGTCAAGCCGTGCCTTGTCGCACTCGGCGCGGGTTGCGATGCTGGCGCCACAGATGTCCCGCCCCAGTCGCCGTCATGTCATTGCGCTGTTGAGCGTGCCCGCCGTGGTGCGCAGCGTACCCGTGCACGCCCAGGGTGAAACCCGTGCCTTCGACTTCTTCAGGGCACAGGCGGAAACCCCGCGCCAGGCAGAGTTGCGCCTCGCCGCCGTTCTTCCCTTGTCGGGCCCCTTCGCGCTGCTGGGGGACGAGACCTGGCGAGGGCTGGAACTGGCGGCCCAGGCAGCCGAGGCACCGCTTCGTTTCCTGCGCCTGGACAGTCCCGACCCCGCACAAGCGGTTGCGGAGATCCGAAGGATGCAGGGGGCGGAGAAGCCGGTGGCCATATTCGGCTCCGTCTCCTCCGCCCTCGCCCTGGCTGCGAGCCAGGCTGCGGACGCTGCCGGCATCATGTTCTTTGAGCTGAATGCCACCGCCAATGCGATCACGGATCGTGGATTGCGGCATGTCTGGCGCCTTGGCGTGCCGGCGCGCGATATCGGCCTGGCGGGTCTTGAGGCGCTGCAGGGACCCCTGGCGCGCCAGTCCAGAGGCCTGAAGATCGCGATGCTGAGTGATGGCGGCGGGTCCGCTGAGAGCATCGCCGACGCCTTGCAGGCCTCGCTGGAATCGGCCGGCATGGGCCTGGATTTCCGTTTCGCGGCCCCGGCGGCCGAGATGGGCGGCGCTGTCCAGCGATTGCGTGCGTCGGGAGCGGAGGTGCTGTTTCACACCGGGCAGGAGGGCGACATAGCCGCGCTGTTCCGCGTGTTTCGGGAGGCCAGCTGGCGCCCGCGCATCGTCGTCGGTCTCGGCGGAGCGCATGCGGTCGAAGACGCCGCGCGCGCCGCCGGAGAGGGCCATGACGGCTGCTGGGTGGTTGATGTGCCGCCCACGCCGGCGGCGCATCCCTTCGTGGACAGCTATCGCCGGCGGTACGGCGCCGCGCCGCGATCGGGGCATTCATTCGCCGCTTTCAGCCTGGCGCAGCCCATTTTGACCGCGCTGCGCGCGGCCGACCCGCGCTCGGCTGTCGCGGCCCTGGATGAGCGGCCGGGGGCGCTGCCGAATGGCTGGGGCATCGGCTTCGACAGCCGCCAGCAGAATACCCGCGCCAAGCCCGTGCTGGCGCGCTGGGAAGACGGGCGGCTCAGCCCGCCCTGATGCCGGCGGCGCGGACGATCGGCTCCCACTTGGCGATTTCCCGTGCCAGAAAATCCGAGGAGGATTCCGGTGTCGATCCCCGGACCACCTGGATGGCCAGCTCCGTCATTCGGTTTGTGACGGCCGGATTTGCCACTGCACGGTTCACGGCGGCATTTGCCGCCAGAATGGTCCTCGCGGGGGTGCCGGCGGGCGCCATCACCATGTGCCATGTATAGGCCTCGTATCCGGCCACCCCTGATTCCTGGAAGGTAGGGATATCCGGCGCCAGGGGGCTGCGCTGCGGCGTCGAGATCGCCAGGGCCCTGACCTCACCGCGGGCCGCATAAGGCAGCGCCGTCGCGGCCACGTCCAGGATCAGCGGAATGCGGCCGGACAGGATTTCCGGCATCGCGGGGGCGGAGCCGCGGAACGCGATGTGGTTCATCCGCAGCCCGCCGGCCTGGTGCAGAAACAGCTCCGTGCCGAGATGGACGGCCCCGCCATTGCCCGAGGAAGCGTAGTCGTATCGCCCCGGATTGGCGCGGACCAGGGCGATGAACTCGCGGAAGTCCCTGACCGGGAAATCCTTGTTCACCAAGGCGACCAACGGCACCTGACCGACCAGGGCCACCGGGGAGAAATCCGCCACGGGATCAAAGGGCAGCCGGTCGAACATCGCGCGGAGCACGGCATGCCCGACCGTCGTGTACAGCAGCGTCTGCCCATCCTTCGGCGCCTTGGCGACCATGTCCGTCCCGATCAGAACGCCGGAGCCGGTGCGGTTCTCCACCACGACGCGCTGCGGAAGCAGGCGGGACATCTCGTCGGCCAGCAGGCGCGCCGGAATGTCCGTCGGGCCGCCGGCGGCAAAGGGAACGACGAGGCGCACAGGCGCCTGCGGCCAGTCAGTATCGGCATTCTGGGCATTTGCCGCCGTGGCGGCACCCGCGCACAGCCCGGCCAAGAGTGAACGACGCTGCATGGACATTGCTCCCGGTTTATTTCCGAGGAGCATGGTCCGTGCGGCGCGGAACCATCAAGCGGAAATGCGCCGGCCTGTCTCGCGGTCGAATACATGCAGCCAGGCGGAGTCAGGGCGCAGCAGCAGGTCGGTGCCTTCCGGAACCATGCCGGGCAGCTTTGCCGTGAGCGCCGTGCCATCGGGCATGCGGCCGTGCACGACGGTCTCGCTGCCGAGAGGTTCCAGCAGCTCCACCCGGAGCGCGAGCCCGGCCTCGGCGGGTGAAAGGTGCTCGGGTCTGATGCCGAGCGTGACCGCGCGACCGGTAGAGCCCGGAATGGGCGTCACCAATGTCAGCCGCTCACCGCTGTCGAGCAGGACGACGCCATCCTGTTCCATCGTCGCCGGCAGGAAGTTCATCGAAGGGCTGCCGATGAAGCCCGCGACATAGGTGTCGGCGGGCTTGGACCAGACCTCCATCGGGCTGGCGACCTGGGCGGCCCGCCCCTGGTGCATGACGACCAGCCGGTCGCCCAGCGTCATCGCCTCCACCTGGTCATGCGTGACGAAAAGGGATGTGACGGCCAGGCGGCGCTGCAGGCGGCGGATCTCAGCGCGCATGGTCACGCGCAGCTTGGCATCGAGGTTGGAGAGCGGCTCGTCGAACAGGAACAGGTGCGGTTCCCGCACGATCGCCCGGCCCATCGCCACGCGCTGGCGCTGACCGCCGGAGAGCTGCCTGGGCTTGCGGTCCAGCAGATGGCCGATGTCGAGCAGCTTGGCGGCCTCGGCGACGCGGCTCTCGATTTCCGCCTTCGGCAGGCCGCGGATCTTCAGGCCATAGGCCATGTTCTGAAAGACGCTCATGTGGGGGTAGAGCGCGTAGTTCTGGAACACCATGGCGATGTCGCGTTCGGCGGGTTCCAGCGCCGTCACATCCCGGCCGCCGATCAGGATCTGGCCCTCGGTGGCGCTTTCCAGGCCCGAGACGATGCGCAGCAGCGTCGACTTGCCGCAGCCGGAAGCGCCGACGATGACGATCATCTCGCCGTCCGCGACGTCCAGGTCGATACCGTGCAGCACCTGCGTGTCACCGAAGCGCTTCTTGATGCCGCGCAGGTTCAGGGTGGCCATCTACTTCTCCGTCTCCACCAACCCCTTGATGAACCAGCGCTGCATCAACAGCACCACGCCCACGGGCGGCAACAGGGCCATCACGGCGGTCGCCATGATGACGTTCCACTCATTCTGCGAATCACCGCCGCCGATCATCTTCGTCAGGCCGACGATGATCGTCTCCAGCCCCCGATCGTTGATGATCAGCAGCGGCCAGAGA
Source organism: Rhodovarius crocodyli (assembly GCF_004005855.1). Lineage (GTDB taxonomy): Bacteria > Pseudomonadota > Alphaproteobacteria > Acetobacterales > Acetobacteraceae > Rhodovarius > Rhodovarius crocodyli. The sequence goes on along the minus strand of NZ_SACL01000001.1, from coordinate 690,131 downwards.
TACTGGTTCCAGCCATAGATGAAGAGGATGACGAACAGCGCCGCGATGTTGGTGATCGACAGCGGCAGCACGACGTCCTTGAAGAAGCGCATCGGCCCGGCGCCGTCGATCTTCGCGGCCTCCACGAACTCGGGCGGGATGGTCATGAAAAACTGCCGGAACAGCAGGGTGGCCGTTGCCGAGGCAATAAGCGGGATGACGAGGCCGGCCATCGTGTTCACGAGCGACAGGTTCACCATGACCTCAAAGGTCGGGATGATCCGCACCTCCACCGGCAGCATCAGGGTGATGAAGATCGCCCAGAAGCAGATCATCCTGCCAGGGAAGCGGAAGAACACCACGGCGAAGGCAGAGAGCAGCGAGATCACGATCTTGCCCGCCGCGATCAACAGCGCCATGGCCAACGAGTTGGCCAGCATCTGGACAGCAGGCGTTCCCATGTAACGCCCACCGCCTGAGCCCCACGCCTGCGCGTAGTTCTCCAACGCGTGAGGCCCCGGCAGGAGCGGCACGTCACCACGACCTATGGTCGAGGCATCATGGGTCGAGCCGATGAGGGTGATGTAGATGGGGAAGCTGAAGATCAGCACCCCCAGCACGAGCCAGACATGCGGCCAGATGTTCCGTGCCCGCATCAGTAATGGACCCGACGTTCGACGAAGCGGAACTGCACGAAGGTGAGGGCGATGACCAGCAGCATCAGGATGACGCTCTGCGCCGCCGAGGTCCCGAGGTTGAGGTTCATCACGCCATCGGAATAGGCGCGGTAGATGAGCGTTTCGGTCGACTTGCCGGGGCCGCCCTGAGTCAGGCTGTGAATGACGCCGAAGGTCTCGAAGAAGGCATAGGTCAGATTCACGACCAGCAGGAAGAAGGCCGTGGGTGACAGCAGGGGAAACACCACGGTCCAGAAGCGGTAGCGTGGGCTGGCGCCGTCGATGGCCGCTGCCTCGAGTACTGATTTCGGGATGGCCTGAAGCCCGGCGAGAAAGAAGATGAAATTGTAGCTGACCTGCTTCCAGGCGCTGGCGAAGATCACCAGCGTCATCGCCTGGGCGCCGTTCAGTCGATAATCCCAGGTAATGCCAAGCGCGTTCAATGCACGCCCGAACACGCCGATGTTCGGATGAAACATGAACAGCCACAGCACCGCCGCAACGGCGGGCGCCACCGCATATGGCCATATCAGCAGGGTCTTGTAGGTCGTCGCGCCGCGTATGTTCCGGTCGGCCTGGACGGCCAGGAACAGGGCCGAGCCCAGGGCCAGAGTGGCAACCGAGACGGAAAACAGTGCAGTCCTGAGGGCCGCGTCCAGCCAGGTCGGGTCGGTCAGGACCTCGACGAAGTTTTCGAACCAGACGAAATCGCTGTTGAGCCCGAAGGCATCCTCGCGCAGCAGCGACTGCCAGATGGCCTGGGCGGCCGGCCAGAAGAAAAACACGGCCGTGACCAGCAGCTGAGGCGCGAGGAGCAGGTAGGGAACCACCACCCCCTTGAAGATGGCGGATTGGCTCATCAGCCGCGATTCGCCCGCTCGAAGTTGCGCAGCACCACGTTGCCGCGCGTCACGGTGTTGTTCAGCGCCGCCTCGGCCGTCTGCTGACCCTGCAGGGCGCGCTCCATTTCCTCCTGCATGATCACGCGGATTTCGACGAAGCCGCCGAGGCGGATGCCGCGGGTGTTGCCCGTCATCTGCCCGCCGCCCCGCAGAAGCTGCTGGATCGGAATGTCGGCACCGGGGTTCTGCGTGTAGAAGCCGCTGGCACGAACCTGTTCGAAGGCCTTCTTCGTCACCGGCAGGAAGCCCGTATCGGTGTGCCACTTGGCCGCGACATCGGTGCTGGCCAGATGTGCGAAGAACTCCGCGATGCCGCGGTTCTCATCCGCGCTGCGGCGCGCGTTCGGGCCCCGGTTCATGGCCCAGAAGGCCGCGCCGCCGATGATGCTATTATAGGGCGCGCCCTGCACGTCGGGGTGATAGGGCAGCATGGCCGCGCCGACATTCGCCGCACCGCCGGGAACTTCGCGAAGGAAGCGGGCCCGCGCGCCGGAGCTGGCATGGACGATCGCTGCCTGGCCCGAGGCGAACACGCCATCACCGGCGGAATCGCGGCCACCCCAGCGGAATCCGCCTTCACGGCCCATTTCCATCAGCATCGCGAGCTGCTGGGTCATGCGCGGATTGTTGATCTGCAGCTGGGTGCCGAGGCCGCCGAAACCATTGTCCAGCGACGCCAGCGGCATGTTGTGGATCGCGCTGAACTGCTCGATCTGGCACCAGGTGGGCCAGGCGGAGGTGAACGGCATCTGATGCCCGGAGGCCTTGAGCTTCAGCGCGGCCTCACGCAGTTCCGCCCAGGTGGCCGGAGCGACATCAGGGTTCAGGCCGGCGCGGCGGAACGCATCCTTGTTGTAGAACATGATGGCCGTGCTGCTGTTGAACGGCATGCCCATCATGCGGCCGTCGGAGAGGCTGTAATAGCCTTTGACGGCTGGCAGGTAGTCATCGAAGTCGATGCTCACCCCGGTCTCAGAGAGCAGCTCATGCACGGGCTTGATGGCGCGCCCGGCGGCCATCATCGTGCCCGTGCCGACCTCGAACATCTGCACGATGTGCGGGGCTGTGCCCGCGCGGAACGCCGCGATCGCCGCGACCATGGTTTCCGGATAGCCGCCGCGGAAGCTCGGCACGATGCGGAAGCGCTGCTGCTTCTGATTGAATTCGGCGGAGATGGCTTCGAGAAGCCCGCCCAACGGCTGGGCCAGCCCGTGCCAGAACTGGATCTCGATGGGACCGCCCTGGGCGAGGGCAGGAGCGCTGAGGGCCATGCCTGCGCTGGCAAGGCCGAGGGTGCGGCGCTTCATCAAAACTCTCCCGACATTGTTGGCCGCGCGGCCATAGCCCCGCAGCATTGCGAAGCTATGACATATTCATGTCAGACAGGTGAAGCGGTACCGATCAACTTGGCATACAGCTCGGGGTCCGTCGCACCCTCCGTGCCGAAGACGAGCACATGGCTGTCAGGCCCAAGGCCCAGCGCGCCGTCACGCGCGGCAAGCCACGCGCCCACGAGCCCGGCCACCGCCGATTCACCAGCCGTGACGCCCAGCCCGGCCAGGACGCGCATGGCCTCGACGGCCGCATCGTCCGGTACCGCCATGAAGGCGTAGGCGGCGCGTTCCAGTTCCTGCCATGCCAGCAACGACGGCTCTCCGCAGGCCAAGCCGGCCATCAGGGTCGGCAGATCGCCCTCGACGACAGAAAGTGCGCCAGCCTTGGCCGATTTGAGCAGGCAGGCCGCCTCATCCGGTTCCACGACGACCAGCTTCGCATCCAGGCCCATGCTGCGCAGCTGAACGGAAACCGCCGCTGCCACGCCGCCCACACCACCCTGGACGAAAACATGGGTCGGCGGCGCCGGAAGCGCAGTCAGCGCCTCCTCGGCCATCAGCCGGTAGCCCTGCATGACGTCACGAGGCACCTCCGTGTAGCCGGGCCAGGAGGTGTCGCTGACGACGTGCCAGCCGTGCTCGGCGGCCGCACGCGATGCTTCTCGGACCGCATCGTCGTAATTTCCGGGCACCTCACGGACCTCCGCGCCATAGGCAGCGATCGCATCACGCCGCCCCTGGCTCACGGTCTCATGCACATAGATCACACAGCGCGCCCCGATATTCTGCGCGCCCCAGGCAACGGAGCGCCCATGATTGCCATCCGTGGCGCATGTCACCGTGATGTCTCCGGCATCGCGACGGGACATCAGTTCCGCACCGGTGACCTGCCGGCCCTGCTTCGCGAGCTCACTGACGACCAGCCGCAGCACGGCGTAGGCGCCGCCAAGCGCCTTGAAGGATCCGAGGCCGAACCGGCCGCCCTCATCCTTGTAGTGCAGAGCCGCGAAGGGCGAGGCGGGCAGCTCACGCAGAGGCGTCGGCGCATAGCCGGGCCAGGAAGTGATCTCGGCCTTTGCTCTCCGCCAACCGCCATCGGGCAGGACGACGACGCCGGGTGTGCCGTGGCGTGGGTTGAGAAAGAGGCTGTATGAATAGGGTCCGATCATGCGGCCATGGTGCGCGTGGCGGCAGGAAGCGCAAAGGGGGATCGATGCACATAACCATACTCGGCGGCGGTGGCTTTCTGGGCCGCAAGCTGGCCGCCAGGCTGAGCGAGACAGGAACGCTCGCCGGCGAAACGATTTCCAGCCTGACATTGTTCGACATGGCGCCGCCCCCGGCACCTGAGAAGGCACCGTTTCCAGTTCGCTGCCTGACGGGCGACGTGGCGGACCCGCAGGCCTTGGGCGAGGCAATCCCGCCCGAAACCCGTGTCGTGTTTCAACTCGCTGCTGTCGTGAGCGCCGCGGCAGAGGCTGATTTCGACCTCGGCGTCAGGGTCAACCTTCAGGGAAGCCTGGCGCTCATCGAAGTCGCGCGGCGCTGCGGAGTCCCGCCCCGCATCGTCTTCACCAGCTCTGTGGCCAGCTTCTCAGGTGATCAGAGCACCGTCATGGCAGACGATGCGCGCCAGATGCCGCTGAACAGCTATGGCGCAGAGAAAGCCGCGGCAGAGTTGATGCTGCAGGATGCCTCACGTCGGGGAATGCTGGACGCGGTGAATATCCGGCTGCCGACCGTGATCGTCCGGCCGGGCCGACCGAATAAGGCAGCATCGAGCTTTGTGTCGGCGATCCTGCGGGAGCCGCTGTTGGGGTTGGAAACCAGCCTGCCGGTGGATGAGGCGTTCGCCCTGTGGGTCAGCTCGCCGCGCGTCGTGGTTGGCTGGCTGCTCAAGGCAGCGGAAATGGACACATCCGCCTTGGGAACGGACCGCGGCATCAACCCGCCGGGGCTCACGGTAACGGTGGGTGAGATGCTGGCGGCGCTTTCGCCGGCCGAGCGTGCATTGGTGAAGTCGGAGCCTGATCCGGTCGTCGCCGGGATTGTCGGCGGCTGGCCCGCACGATTCGCGGCTACTCGCGCATTGGCGCTTGGCTTCCAGCCTCAGGTCGGGCTCGCCGAGATCCTGCAGGCCTTTCGTGAGGATGACCTGGCGCAGACCCGCGCGGAACGCGGCCATTAGGCACAAAAAAAGGGGAGGCTTTCGCCTCCCCTCTCGAACTCGTCGAAGAGTTCGTCCCGATTAGCGCAGGACGATCTCAACGCGGCGGTTCTGGGGCTCACGCACGCCGTCGGCGGTCGGGACCAGCGGGCGGCTCTCGCCGAACGCCTGGATGACCATCTCGCTGCGCGGCACGCCACGGCGAGCGAGCTCGGCGGCAACCGCCTCGGCGCGACGCATGGACAGAGCCTGGTTGTACTGCGGCGTACCGGAGCGGTCGGCGTGGCCGGACACTTCGATGCGGGTCGAGGACACCGTGGTGCGGGCCGTCGCGGCCTCGGCGATGATCTGGCGAGCGCGATCGGTCAGATCAGCGCGGTTCCAGTCAAAGAACACGAGGTAGGTGCGAGCAACCTGCTGCACGGGGGCCGGAGCCGGAGCCGGAGCAACCACCGGAGCGGGGCGCGGCGCGTTGAAGGCGTAGCGCAGACCGATCAGGCCGGTGTGGTTGTAGTTCGTGCCCTCGGCGCGAACCGCACGGCCGTTCAGGGTGCCGTTGATCGTGGGCTCAAGCGTGCCCATGAAACGGTACTCGACGGTCAGAGCCAGGCCGGGGACGACGTCGCCCAGGCCGAAGGCGCCACCGACGATGCCCTGGTAGGCGAACTGGCCGTCCGTGTCGTTCAGGCGCAGGGAAGCACCCGGCACAGCGCCGCGCACGTTGCGGTACTGCGACCAGACGTAGCCGACGCCAACGCCCAGGTACGGGCTGAAGGTGCGCGGGGACACGCCGAAGCCGGACAGGTCGAAGTCATACAGCGCGTTCACCATCGCGCCGTACTGGTGCACGCCACCGCCGTTCAGACGCGAGCCACGGAAAGCGTGGTCGACCTGGTTGAAGCGGTAGTTGCCTTCGATCTCAGCGCGGAAGCCGTTGCCGAAGCCCCAGCCGATGCTGCCCACGCCGGCCCAACCCACGCGGGTCTCGGAGCGGTCACGCAGGTTGATGCCCGCGCCACGCAGGTCAAAGTTGCTGTCCTGGCGATAGTTCACGCCGGCGCCGGCACCAACATACAGGCCGGTGATCGGCTGCGCCTGCGCAGCGATCGGCAGCGACAGCACCGTCGCGGCCAGAAGCGCCTTCTTGAGGCTCATGTCATCTCTCCTCGATGCAAACCCAAGCTGATCGCGGTGTCGAGCACCCCACGTAGCAAGGGCCGATCACTGCGTTCGTCAAACATAACGCGGTAGCGCCCATTTGGGCACTACCAAGCAGACCATTTCCACACACTGTGGCTAAAACACCACAGGGGCCGGTCACGCCCCTGTAGCGAACCCTTCTTAGCGCATGGTGCCCATGGCCCACAACTCATTGGCGTGACCAAGTTTTCTGCCCTTTCGGACATCGTTCTTGCCATACCAGTGAGGGACCACATTCGGTGCGGCAACGAAGCCAGACCAGGCCTCCGCGCCTTCCTGGCCCACCAAATTGTGCATCACGACATCGAAATGACGTTCAGTAGCGCCGAGCGGCAATCCGGCTACGGCGCGAATATGCTGATCGAATTGACTGCATACGCAGGCATCCATCGTCCAGTGCCCAGAGTTGTGCGGGCGCGGCGCTATTTCGTTTCCGACAATGCCGCCATCAGGCAGGACGAACATCTCGAGCGCCATCACGCCCACGAAGTCCAGCGCCTGAGCAAGGCGGGCGGCATAGCCCAGACAGACGTCCTTCTGCTCTGCCGAGAGCCGGGAGGGGACAATGGACTGGTGCAGGATGTGATGCTGATGAACGTTCTCGACCGGCTCATACAGCGCCAACTCGCCGCCGACGCCGCGCGCCAGGACAACGGAGACCTCACGCTCGAACGGTACGAAGGCCTCTGCGATCAGCGGATGGGGCGCCAGGGCGTGGAACGCCGCGACGGCGTCCTCCCGGTTTCGCGCCACGGCCTGACCCTTGCCGTCGTAGCCCATGCGGGTGGTCTTCAGCACGAAGGGAAAGCCGAGGCTCTCGCATGCGGCGTCGATATCGACGAGCGACGAGATCTCCAGCCATCTGGCAACCGAAACCGCCGACTTTTCCATCCAGCGCTTCTCGGCGATGCGATCCTGGCAAATCTGGATGGCGCCGACATGCGGGCGGCAGTGCGGCTGTGTCGCCAGAAAATCGAGCGTCGCGCCGGGAATGTTCTCGAACTCGAAGGTGATCACATCTGCCTGGGCGGCGAAGCGCGCCACGGCCTCCAGATCGTCGAAGGCGCCATAGGTCACCTGGGCCGCAACCTGCGCGCCGGGCGAGTCCTGCTCGACGGAATAGATGTGGGTGCGATAGCCCAGCCGCTGTGCCGCCATGGCAGACATGCGGCCGAGCTGGCCCCCGCCCAAAATGCCGATCGTGGAGCCGAGGGGAAGGGCGCCGTTACCGAGGGTCATGGGCCACGCCATCCGTCTGCCGGGTGCGCCAGGCCGCAAGGCGCTCCGCGAGCGCCGGATCGGAGAGCGCCAGAATGGCCGCGGCCAGCAGGGCGGCGTTGATGGCGCCGGCCTTGCCGATGGCCAGCGTGCCGACAGGAATGCCGCCCGGCATCTGCACGATGGAGAGAAGGCTATCCATGCCCTTCAGCGCATGGGATTCGACAGGAACCCCCAGCACCGGCAGCGCCGTCATGCTGGCGGCCATGCCGGGCAGATGTGCCGCGCCGCCCGCGCCGGCGATGACGACCTTGAGCCCGCGCCCCGCCGCCGACTTGGCGTAGCTCACCAGACGATCCGGCGTCCGGTGTGCCGAGACCACCTTGGTTTCGTGCGGGATGTCGAGTTGCTGGAGCACAGCTGCCGCATGCTCCATGGTCTGCCAGTCTGACGTGCTGCCCATGATGATGCCCACCAACGGGGCTGCGGCGCTGGTCTCTGATGTCACGCGGGGATATCCGGCAGTAGCTGGCTCTCAAGCCAGGCGATTTCGTCCTTGAGGCGCAGCTTGCGCTTCTTCAGTCGCTGGACGTGCAACTGGTCCATGGCGCCATCGGCGCTACGGGTGATGACGGTGTCCAGGTCTCGATGTTCGCTGCGAAGCTGATGCAACTGACGTTGCAGACTCTCCCGATCAGCCAACATCATCCTGGCTCCCCTGCGCCACCACGCGGAAAAACCCGCATGGATGACAGTGAACAAGTCATCAAGTGAACGGAAGTGGTGGGCGCTCACGGGCTCGAACCGTGGACCCGCTGATTAAGAGTCAGCTGCTCTACCAACTGAGCTAAGCGCCCGTCCGGGGCGCTTTCTACACTGGGATCAGGGAATGTCCAGCCCTATCACCGTACTGAAATTTTTTTCGTGCGCGTGGCTGCCATGCGGAAATATGAGGCGCCGGCAGCTGTCTTAGCTGGCGAATGTCTGGGCGCGCACGAGGCGGGCATAAACCCCGTCCTGCTCGATCAGGGAGCGGTGTGTCCCGCGTTCGACGATGCGGCCGTCCTCCATCACCAAAATGGTGTCGGCGTTCTGCACCGTGGAAAGCCGATGAGCGATCACCAGGCTGGTGCGGTTATGGCGCAGCCGGCTCAGGGCTTCCTGCACCGCCGCCTCATTGTCGGCATCAAGCGCGCTCGTGGCTTCATCCAGCAGCAAGACGCGCGGGTTGCGCAGCAGGGCGCGGGCCAATGAGATCCGCTGGCGCTGACCACCCGACAGCCGGCTGCCGCCAGATCCGAGGCGGGTGTGATAGCCCTCGGGCAGTGCCGCGATGAAATCATGCGCCTGCGCCGCCCTGGCTGCCTCGATAACCTCGGCCTCCGAGGCATCGGGCCGGCCGCACAGGATGTTGGCGGAGGCGGTATCGTCAAAGATCAGGCTATCCTGACCGACATAGGCGATGGACAGGCGGAGGCTATCGAGCGTCGTCTTCCGCACATCCTGCCCGTCCAGGGTGATCAGCCCTTCAGAGGCATCAAATAGGCGCGGCAGCAGCATCAGCGCCGTGGACTTGCCGGCGCCGGAAGGGCCGACCAGGGCCAGGGTGCTGCCGGGTTCAGCTGCGAAGGAGATGTCCTTCAGGGCCAGCGGTTCCGATTCGGCGTATCGGAAGCTGACATTGCGGAACTCCACGCGGCCGGGCCCTTCGGCCAAAACCGCCGCATCCGGCGCCGAGCTGATCCGGCGGGGCTCATCACACACCGCAAAGACCCGCGAGAGGCCGGCAAGCCCTTCCTGAAGCACGGCATTCATCGCGCCCAGCGAGCGCACGGGCCGCGAGGCGATCAACAGGGCGGCGACGAAGCCCGTGAACTCGCCGATCGTCCCGTAGCCTGCCGCCACGCGCCAACCCACGACGCCCAGCACGGCAGCGACGGTAAGGCCGCCCAATGCTTCCAGTACGGGATCCACCCGCGCGCGGGTGACGGCAATGGCGAACAGCGATTCACGCAACTGGGCAAAAACGCCGAAGGCGCGCTGTTCCTCAACCTTTTCGAGGCCATAGGCCCGCACGACCCGCGCGCCCGCGAAGCTTTCGGTCACCAGTGCGGCCGTCTCGCCGATCCTGTCCTGCATGCCGGAGCTGGCGCGCCTGATGCGCTTGCCCAGATTGACGATGGGCCAGGCGGCGATCGGGTAGAGCAGGGCCGCCATGGCGGCCAGCTGCCAGTCGAGCCAGAGCATGGAGCCGATCAGTCCGATCACGGTGAAGACGTCGCCCAGGCCGTTCAGGGCGCGGGAGAGGGCATCACGAATGACCGTGGCATCGGTGGTGAAGCGGGATGCCTGCCGGGCGGGCGCCCAGCGCCCTACGACATTCAGATCCGCTCGCGTCAGCGCCGAGAACATCCTGCGCTGCAGCGTTTCGATGGCCCGCAGGACCGTGCCATGCAGCACATACTGCTGCAGGTAGAGAAATGCGCCGCGCAGGCTCGTCACGACGATGATGGTCGGGGGCAGAACCCAGATCACAGAGGCATCGCCCGCCGTGAAGCGGTCGAAGGCCTGCTGGATGACGACCGGATACAAGGCCGTGATGCCGGCCAGCCCCAGGGTCGCCAGGATCGCCAGAGCGATCCGGCTCCGGAGGGGAGAGAGAACCTCGCGCCAAAGCCGGCCGAGCAGCGGAAGGGTGCCTTGCATGTCAGCCGCCTAACAGGCGCCGCCCGGCTTGGCGAGTTCCGCAAGGCGCAGCAGGCATGCGTCCCGATCGGCCGCCGCGCCGTCGGACACCCACCAGTCTTTCACGGATTGCAGCTTCCGACCCAATTCCGGGCCGGGTGTATGGCCCAGCGCGATCAGGTCTCGGCCCTGCAGGGGGAAGATAGGTGTCGGGATGTCCCTCAAGGCCTCGCGAATGGAAGCGGAGACGCCGTCCCTCGCCTCACGCAATCGCAGCCAGGCGGCCGCATCGTGTTGCGCGTCACCGCCGGGCCGCCCCGCGGCCAGGAGCAGCAGCCGCATTCCCCGCCGATCAGAGGCCTCCGCCGGGACCGGCAAGGCCTCATTCAGCAGCAAGCGCAGCCGCGCCGCCTCATCCCCCGACATCTTGAGCCGAGTCGCGAGCGTGTTTGCGGCGCCTGCGTCCGGCAGAAGTGATGCCAGCCGCAGCAGCACGTCGTTCGCCGAGGACTGCGCCGCCAGCAGACGGAGAAGGTCGATCCTGAGCGGCGTGGCCTCGGGAAACAGCGCCGTCCAGAGCCCGCAGCCCTGCATCTGGACCAGGGCATCGCAGGGATCAGGGGCTTCCAGCAGCCGCTTCAGCTCCATCCAGATGCGCTCGACCGACAGGATGCGCAGCCCATCCAGATTGGCCGCGATGGCCGAAATGGCCTCGCTGTCCGGTGCGCCGCGGCCGTATCTCGCCCAAAACCGGAAGAACCGGAGTGAGCGGAGGTAATCCTCCCTGATCCGCATCGTGGCGTTCGCAATGAAGCGGACGCATCCGTCCCGGAGGTCCGCCATACCGCCGAAATAGTCGTAGATGTTGCCGTGAACGTCCATGCTCATGGCGTTGATGGTGAAGTCGCGGCGCAGCGCGTCCTCTTGCCAGCTGTCAGTCCAGATGACGTCGGCGTGCCGGCCGTCTGCCTCGACATCTCGCCGCAAGGTGGTCACTTCCAGCGGCAACCCGTTCCTGACCGCGGTAATGGTCCCGTGGGCGAGGCCCGTCTCGAAGACCTTGAAGCCGGATCGACGGAGCATGGAGGCGGCGATCTCAGGCGGGTAAGCTGAGCTCAGATCGATGTCGTTGACCGGGCGCCCGGCCAGATGGTCGCGCACCGCGCCCCCCACGATGCGCGCGCCGGGCAAGGCAGCAAGGGCCTGGCGCACCACCATCAGGTGCGTCGGCGGGGTAAGGCTCAATTCTCCCCCCGCAAGACTGTGGCGAGGTTGACCAGGATCGCGGCGGTTGCGCCCCAGATGAAATGCTTCTCATGCGGCCACACCCAGTATTCCCGCATGCGGCCCGACCACATCCGCGATTCGCGGCGCGGCGAGGCGGGGTCCAGGATCATGCGGAGGGGGACCTCGAAGATATCATCGACTTCGTCCACCTCCGGGGTGGCTTGGAATTCCGGCCTCACAAGACCGACGATCGGCGTGACGAGATACCCGGTGCCTGTCACATGCTCGGGCAGGTGGCCTATCTTCTGCACCAGTTCCGGCGGCAGCCCGATCTCCTCCTGGGCTTCTCGCAGGGCTGCCTCGTCAGGCGTTTCGCCGGGCTCTATCCGGCCGCCGGGGAAAGCGACCTGCCCCGCGTGGCTGGAAAGCGTGGCGGTCCGCAGGGTCAGCAGCACCGTCGGCTCAGGATGCATGACCAGAGGCACAAGGACCGCCGCCGGCTTGAGCGGCGACGCCGGCTCAATGACGGGCGAGGCGGTCCGCTCCAGCAGGCGGCTCAGGGAGGCCGGGTCGAGGATCAAGCAGCATCCCCTGGCAGGTCATCGATCGGAAAGAAAACGCCCTCGCTCCAGACGCCCAGCATCGTCCGCCCGTTGACGTCCTCGGTGCAGGCGAGCGCCACCAATTCATAGAACACGGCGCGGTTGATTTTTGCCTGCAAGCCGGGGCGAACCGTAACATAGGGGCGCGGTTCCCGAGAAATGGGGCAGACATGCACAGTGATCGGATGATCGCTGTCAGCCGTGACCATCTGATCCAGATTGGTCCGGAAGCTCAGGGACTGCTTGCCGTTGTCGATTTTCCAGAACAACTCGACAGCTACGAACGGCGCGTCCTCGACCTTGACAAGACCGCGTTCCACCGGCGTCTCCAGCCAATAGGAACCGTCTTCCTCTCTTTTGAGGACTGAGGCGAAGAGGCAGACCAGCTCTTTCCGCCCAATAGGCGAACCTTTGTAGAACCACGTACCATCGCGCGATATGAACATGTCCAGATCGCCGCAGTTCCATTTGCCGTCTGGGCGAGCCAGCGGCTTCTGGTCCGGCGCCGAGAGGCACCCTCCGCGCATGATGTTGTGAAACAGGTCGGCCACCCTAAAATTCCTACTCAAGCTCGCCCTCTGCGGGCCAATATAGGAAGGACGCCGCCTGGATGGGAGAGCGCACCGACGTGGCTGCAATGGATCAGGCTATGGAAATGGCGTCGCAGGCTGAAGCGATCGCAGATCAGCTCGTTCGGGTCAGGGAGGAGGTCGGTAAGGTCATCCTCGGGCAGGAGGGCGTCATCGAGCAGGTGACGGTCACCATCCTCTCGGGTGGTCACGTGCTGCTGGTCGGCGTGCCGGGCCTCGGGAAGACCAAATTGGTCGAAACGCTAGCCGTCGTGCTCGGCCTTGATGCCCGTCGGGTTCAGTTCACCCCAGATCTGATGCCCGCTGACATTCTCGGCAGCGAGGTGCTGGAGGAAGCGGCCGACGGCAGGCGCAGCTTCCGCTTCATCAAGGGGCCGGTCTTCTGCCAGCTTCTGATGGCCGATGAGATCAACCGTGCCTCGCCCCGCACCCAATCGGCATTGCTGCAGTCGATGCAGGAGGGGCGGGTGGCCATCGGCGGAGAGGTGATGGCGCTGCCACGGCCCTTCCATGTCCTGGCGACCCAGAATCCCATCGAGCAGGAGGGAACCTATCCCCTTCCGGAGGCGCAGCTGGACCGCTTCCTGCTGGAAGTCGAGGTCCGCTACCCTGACGAGGCCGCCGAACGGCAGATGTTGCTGGCGACGACGGGCGCGCAGGAAGCCCAGGCGGTACCGGTGCTGTCCGGCCAGGATCTCATGGCTGCCCAGGCGCTGGTGCGCCGGCTGCCGGTTCCCGATGACGTGGTCACGGCCATTCTGCGCCTGGTGAGAGGCGCCAGGCCGGATAGCGCCGCATCGCGTCGTTTGGCGGACAGCCTGGCCTGGGGCCCCGGGCCCCGTGCTGCTCAGGCACTGATGCTGGCCACCCGGGCGCGTGCCCTGTTTTCCGGTCGCCTGGCGCCCAGCGTCGATGATGTCATCGCGCTGGCTGAGCCGGTGCTCCGGCACCGAATGGCGCTGACCTTCTCGGCGCGCGCCGACGGCGTCACCATCTCCAGCCTGATCGATGAATTGAAGGCGACCATTGGCTGAGCAACTCGCCGCCGCGCAGGCCCTGGCCGCAAGGCTGCCGGCCCTGCTCGTGGAGGCTGAACGCGTAGCCTCCACGGTCATGCAGGGCAGTCACGGACGCCGCCGCAGCGGGGTGGGTGACAGTTTCTGGCAGTATCGCCCCTTTCTGCCCGGCGATCCGATCAACCGGATCGACTGGCGGCGAAGCGCGCGATCGGATCGGGTATCGATCCGCGAAACCGAGTGGGAAGCCGCGCAGACGGTGGTGCTGTGGGTGGATTCCAGTTCCCGGCTTGATTGGCGCAGCAAGGATGCGCCGGTTACGAAACGAATGCGTGCGCAACTGCTTGCCTTGGCCTGCGGGATCATGCTCCTCCGCGCGGGCGAAAGGGTCCGGCTGGCGGGTGGAGAGCATCGCAACTTCCACGGCCGGTCCGCGATCGAGCGGTTGGCGCAGGCCATCCTGGCCTATGACTTCAGCCTGGACGCCGCCGCGGTGCCGCGCAATGCGCGCCTGCTGCTGCTGAGTGACTTCATGTTCGAACTGCCTGAGATCACTTCGATGCTGGCGCCGTTGTCAGGGCTCGCGCCCCGGCCGGTGCTCATGCAGATACTGGATCCTGCCGAGGCCCAACTGCCCTATTCGGGGCGTATCGAGCTGCTGGATGCATCCGGCGAGCATCGGGAGTTGCTGCGTAACGCCCGCACGGCGGCCGCGACCTATGCGTTGCGTTTCCAGGCACATCAGGAAGGTCTTCGCCATCTGGCAACGCAAATGGGCGGAACGCTGGTGACCGGTGGAACGGCGGAATCGGCGTCTCCGTCGTTGCTCGCGGTCTGGCATGCGTTGGCGAGCCAGCGATGAGCTTCGCCTCTCCCTTTCTGCTGCTGGCGCTGCTGGCCCTGCCGGTGCTGTGGTGGCTTCTGCGCGTGCTGCCGCCGCAGCCGCGGCGAGAAACCTTCCCGGCGCTGTTCCTGCTGCGCGCCTTGCCGCTGCAGGAGGAAACGGTAGCCCGGACCCCGTGGTACATCCTGCTGCTGCGATGCCTCGTGGTGATCGGCTTCATCATCGGGCTTGCCAATCCCATCATCGGCCTGCGTGACCTGGAAGCCTCGGATGCCGTGAGGCTGCTGGTGGTGGATGACGGATGGGCCTCCGGTCGCGACTGGTCCGCCCGCCGGGCACGCGCCCTGGCGGATGTGGATGCGGCCGGGCGCGACGGTGCGCGGGTGGCCTTGGCGACCACGGCTTTCCGTGGGCCGGACCTGCCTCCGGTGGTGACCCCGCCCATGCCGGCACCCGAACTGCGGGCGACATTGGAGCAACTTCTGCCCAAGCCCTGGCCGCGGGACCACCGGGCCGCGGCCACAGCGATAAACGCATGGCGCGCCAATCACCGGGCTCCGCTCCGTGTCACCTATCTGGCGGATGGTCTCGCGGATGAGGGGCTCGTTCAAAGCCTGCGCGATCTCGGGCGGCTGGAAGTTCGGGGTGCCTTCACGCAGCCTCGCCGCATTCTTGTGCAGCCCCGGCAGGAAGGGGAGGCGCTGGTCGTCTCGATCGTCCAGACGCCCGGCCCTCTGGCCAGTGATCGCCAGGTCGTCGCCCGTACCGCCGATGGCCGGGCGGTCGGCAGGGTGACCCTGCGATCGGAGGCGGGTTCGGATGCCGCGGGCGCCGTGCTCCAGCTGCCGACCGAAATCCGCAATCAGGTCACCAGTCTCGAGATCGAAGGCGAAGCCTCGGCCGGCAGCGTGTTTCTGCTCGATGAGCGCTTCCGGCGCCGTCCGGTCGGGCTGTTGAGTGGGGCGGTCGCGGGGGCCGAAACCCCTTTGCTGGGTGAATTCTATTATCTGGAACGGGCTCTGCAGCCTTTTGCCGAGATCAGGCGCGGTGGGCTTGAGACCTTGCTCTCGCGGGCGCTTTCGGTGCTCGTGGTCCCGGATCGCGCCATCGCTGCCCCCTCAGACCAGGCGCTGGTCGCTGATTGGGTCAATAGGGGAGGTGTGCTGCTACGCTTCGCGGGCTCGGTGGTGGCGGAACATCCTGACCCCCTGCTGCCGGTGAGACTTCGTAACGAGCGTGCGCTCGGCGGCGGCATGAGCTGGGAGACACCGCAGACCCTCGGCAGATTTCCCGAGGCTTCGCCCTTCGCCGGTCTGGTTCCTCCGCCCGATGTCACTATCCGCCGGCAGGTGCTGGCCGACCCTTCGCCACGGCTGAATGAGCGCACCTGGGCCAGATTGGCCGATGGCACGCCCCTGATCACGGCAGAGCAGCGTGGGGCGGGTTGGATCGTGCTGTTCCATGTGCCGCCGACCGCCGAGTGGTCCAATCTGGTTCTCTCCGGCACGTTTGTGCGGATGTTGCGCCTCATCGTGGCGCAGGCGAACGGCACGGGCTCGGAGGCGACGGCGGATGGCCTGCTGCCGCCCAATCGGCTGCTGGACGGGTTTGGTCAGCTCGGGCGTCCGTCGGCCACCGCCGGGCCCCTGAATGCCGCCAGTCGCGGTACCCCTTCGCCACGCAACCCGCCTGGCTGGTATGGCAACGGCAGCTTGGAGAATGGCGGGCTCGTGGCCTTCAACCTCGGCGACCATGTTCAGCGGCTGGAGCCGCTGCGCTTGCCCGACGGCCTCGTGGCAATGGAAATGAGCGAGGCCACGCAGGGACAGGCACTCGGGCCCTGGTTCCTGTTGGGAGCGATGGCTCTGCTGCTGCTGGATCTTCTGGTGGCGGCCAGGCTGCGCGGTCTGCTGGGGGTGCGGCAGGTGTCGGCAGTGGGCTGCGCGCTGCTGCTGCTCGGCGTGCCTTTGGCTCATGGGCAGGAGGGTGGCTTCGCCAATGCGCCCAGGCTGGCCTATGTCGCGACCGGCGACGCCGCGCTGGACGATACGTTGCGGCGTGGCATGGCCGGGCTCAGCGACTATGTGAACCGGCGAACCTCGGTCAGCCTGGCGGAGCCGCAGGGGGTGGAGCCGGGATCGTCGGATCTGTCACTTTTCCCCCTGTTGTACTGGGCCGTGACGGCCAACACGCCGACACCGAACGCAGCCGCCCGCGCGGCGCTGAATGGCTTCATGCAGAATGGCGGCATTCTACTGCTCGACACGCGGGACGAGGGTGCCGGCGAAGGTCAGGCGCCGGGTGCGCGAGAGGCGCTGCGCCGCGTCACTGCGGGCCTATCCGTGCCGGCCCTGGCGCCTGTGCCGGAGGATCATGTTCTGCGGCGAGCCTTCTATCTGCTGAATGACCTGCCGGGACGCTTCACCGGCGGAACGGTCTGGGCCGCGCGAGACCAGGACCGGGCGAATGACAGTGTCAGCCCCATCATTGTCGGCGGGCATGATTGGGCCGGTGCGTGGGCGGTGGATGACCGGGGGCAGAACCTGCATGCGGCCATTCCGGGCGGCAGCCGGCAGCGGACCTTGGCCTATCGTTTCGGTGTCAACCTGGTCATTTACGCGCTGACGGGCAACTACAAGGGCGATCAGGTGCATATCCCGGCCATTCTAGAGCGTTTGGGGAACTGACGGTGCGGGGGAAGTCGCTGTGATCCGTTCCGCCTTCCGCATCGATGTGGCGCCGCTGCTGCCTGAATGGCTGTTGCTGGCCGCCGCGATCCTGGCGCTGCTGCTGATCGGGTTCATGCTGTACCGCCGGGCGGCCGGCACCGGGTACAGGCTGGCGGCCCTGGCGATGTGCCTGTTGGCGCTGATCAATCCGCGCTGGGTCAGCGAGGTGCGTGAGGAACGGCCGGACATCGCACTCGTGGTGATCGACCAGTCCGACAGCACAAGGCTGGTGGCCAATCGCGCGCAATCCATCGCCGCGGCCCGGCAGCTGCTGATGCGGCGTCTGGAGGGGCTGGATCGGCTGGAGACCCGCGTCGTCGAGGTCCCTGAGCAGGGGCAGCAAGGGACCCGCCTGCTGCAGGCCGTCGAAAGGGCCTTGGCCGAGATCCCGCGCGCGCGTCTGGCCGGGATCGTGGCCATCACCGACGGCCAGGTGCACGATGTCGCGGAGCACGCGGCCGCGCTGTCCGCACCGTTCCATGTGCTGCTGCCGGGCGCGTCGGGCGAGGTCGACCGCCGCCTGCGTCTTGTCGAGGGGCCGAGCTTCGGCATCATCGGCCGGAATGTCGACCTGCGGGTCATGGCCGAGGATCTGGGCGTCGCCGGCGCCTCCGGCAATGCACGCATGACCGTTCGGATCGACGGCGGTGCGCCGCGGACCGAAACGGTTCCGATCGGGCGTGAGTACAGCTTCTCCGTACCCATAGAGCGTGGCGGCCCGATGGTGGTCGAGGCCGTGCTCGAAGAGCGGCCCGGCGAGGTCAGCGCAGAGAACAACCGGCTGCTGATGACCATCAACGGCATTCGCGACCGACTTCGTGTCCTGCTGGTCAGCGGTGAGCCGCATGCGGGTGAGCGGACATGGCGGCGCCTTCTGAAGTCCGACCCGGGCGTCGATCTGGTTCACTTCACCATTCTGCGCCCGCCTGAAAAGGATGATCTGACGCCGCTGAATGAGCTGGCGCTCATTGCTTTCCCCGTGCGCGAGCTGTTTCAGGTCAAGCTTCGTGAGTTCGATCTGATCATCTTCGACCGCTTCTCCAACCGCGGCATCCTCCCGCCTGCCTATCTGCGCAACATTGCGGAGTATGTGAGAGCCGGTGGCGCGCTGCTGGTGTCGGTGGGGCCGGAGTTCATGGGCGGCACCAGCCTGGCCAACACCCCCCTGGGGCCGGTGCTGCCCGCGCGCCCCCTGGCCGGCGGGCAGGCGCTGCTGGAGGAACCCTATCGTCCGCAGATCTCGGATATCGGGCGCCGGCACCCGGTCACGAGCGACCTGCTTGCCGGCGCTACGCCGAGCTGGGGGCGTTGGTATCGGCTGCTTCGATCGACACAGACGTCCGGCAATGCGGTCATGCAGGCCCCCAACGGTGCACCGTTGCTGATTCTCGACCGGGTGGGGGAAGGGCGCGTCGCTCTCATGCTGTCCGACCACATCTGGCTTTGGGCGCGTGGGCATGACGGTGGCGGCCCGCACCAGGAACTGTTGCGGCGGCTGGCGCATTGGCTGATGCGGGAGCCTCAGCTGGAGGAGGAGGAACTGCGTGCCCGATACGCACAGGGGGCGCTTCAGCTCGAACATCGAACCCTGCAGGTGCCCGGGCCGCGTGAATTCGAGGTGACGGCGCCTGACGGAGCCGTGACCCGGCTGCCGGCGCAGGATGACGGCAGGGGCCGCAGTGTGGCGGAACTGCCTGCCTCGGCCTCTGGCGTGTGGCGCGTGGCGGCGGGACAGCGGACGACCCTGGTCGCGGTGCCGCCGGGCAACCCGCCCGAGTATCAGGATCTCAGGGCATCTCCGGAGCCTTTGCGCCTGGCGATGGCGGAAACCGGCGGCTCCTTTCGCTGGCTCGGTGACGGTAGCCAGGTGCCTGAATTGCGCCGTGTCGCCGCCGGGCGGGCAATGGCGGCCAGCAGCGCCGCCGGCTGGATCGGTCTGCGCCGAAATGAGGATCACCTCGTCACCGAGGTCCGGGCGACCTCGCTCATGCCGCCGTGGTTGGCCCTGGCGCTGATTGTGGGCTTCACCATGCTGGCTTGGCGCCGCGAAGGGCGCTAGAAGACCGGCATGCGACATATCGTCCTGCTCATCGCCGCGATCGTCGCGGCCCCTTCGGTCGGTTTTGCGCAAGGGCGCTTCGGGTCGGCTGCTTCCGCGCCAGGCGGGTCCAGCGACCCGCGGCTTCAGCCACAGCAGCGCGAGCGTCCGCCAGGCCTTCCCGGTCTGCTGGGACGGCAGGCCCCGGTGATTCCGGCGCAGACCCCGGGTTCCTCGATGAACCCGAACGATGCGCTGTTCGACGCGATTTCGCGCGGCGATGTGCCGGCGGCGCGCGACGCCGTGGCGCGGGGCGCGGAGCCTACGGCCCGCAATGCGCTGGGCCTTACTGCCTATGACTCGGCGGTGGACCAGGGTCGCCCGGAAATGATCTTCTATGTCCTGTCGCTGCGCGGCGGATCCATATCGGGGTCAAGCGCTGCGCCCGCCGAACCGCCGCGCCTTTCCGGTCCTGCCTCGCGTCCGGCCGCAGGGCGTGGCCGAGAAGCCGCTCGCGCGGCTCCGGCGGCGGAACCGGCCCGCCAGGCGCCTCAGCGTGCGCGCCTCTGGGCGCACGATGGCGGTGCCGCGCGTGAGGAAGTCGGCTTCCTGGGTTTTGATGCCGGCCAGACGGGCAGCGGCCCGGCTGTTGCTCCGGAACGCGATTCCACCCCTGTGCGCCGCCGCAGGGGCTGAGGGAAAAAATTTCCCAGGGCGGTAATTTCACTTGCCTTGGGAAAAACGATCCCGCTATGGGGTCGTCATGCGCAGCGTCGAAGACATTCTTTCCCTGCTCGGCGGTCCTGATGCGGCCGCTCAGCGCCTGAGTCTCGGCACGGAGGCGCTGCGAAAGTGGCGCCAAGCCAAGGCCATTCCCTCCAAGCATTGGGCCGCCATTGTGGCCGCAACCGGTCTGGAGTTCTCTGACATGCCTGGTGCTGAACAGCCCGCCGTGAATACCGAGGTGCCCGAGGGCGCGACCGCCGCGCTGGTTCTGGCCGATGGGAGTGTGCTGTGGGGCCGTGGCTTCGGCGCCTATGGCACCCAGGTCGCCGAGATCTGCTTCAACACCGGCATGACGGGTTATCAGGAAACCCTGACCGACCCCTCCTACGCGGGCCAGATCATCAGCTTCACCTTCCCGCACATCGGTAATGTCGGCACCAACGGTGAGGACGAGGAGGCGACGAACCCCGTCGCCCGCGGCCT
This sequence comes from Rhodovarius crocodyli, assembly GCF_004005855.1. Classification (GTDB taxonomy): domain Bacteria; phylum Pseudomonadota; class Alphaproteobacteria; order Acetobacterales; family Acetobacteraceae; genus Rhodovarius; species Rhodovarius crocodyli. The sequence continues at coordinate 669,714 of NZ_SACL01000001.1, read as the reverse complement.
GATCGTGAAGCAGGACGTGACCGAGCCCGCCAACTACCGCGCGATCGCGCATCTGGATGCGTGGCTGAAGCGCCATGGCGTGCCGGGCATCGCCGGTGTGGACACGCGCTCCCTCACGGCGCGGATCCGTGACCTCGGCGCCCCGAACGGCGTGCTGCATTTCCCGGAAAACGGCCGATTCGACCTGCCCGCCCTGGTGGCGCAGGCGCGTGAATGGCCGGGGCTTGAGGGAATGGACCTCGCCAAGGAAGTGACGACCCGCCAGAGCTACAAGTGGTCCGAGGGCACCTGGCGCTGGGGCGAGGGCTTCCAGCCTGCCGCCACCCCGCGCTACCGCGTTGTGGCTCTGGATTACGGCGCGAAGCGCAACATCCTGCGCAGCCTGGTTGAAGTCGGCTGCGACGTGACGGTGCTGCCCGCCACGTCGACCACCGAGGACATTCTGCGCCACCAGCCCGACGGCGTGTTCCTGAGCAATGGTCCCGGCGACCCGGCAGCGACCGGCGTGTATGCCGTGCCGGCCATCAAGGGTGTGCTGGAGAAGAAGGTGCCGGTGTTCGGCATCTGCCTCGGCCACCAACTGCTGGCCCTGTCGCTCGGTGCACGCACCTACAAGATGGATCGCGGCCATCGCGGTGCGAACCAGCCCGTGAAGGACCTGACGACGGGCAAGGTGGAGATCACCAGCCAGAATCACGGCTTCGCGGTCGATGAGGCCTCTCTGCCCGAGGGCGTGCGCGTGACCCATCGCAGCCTGTTCGATGGTTCCAACGAAGGCATCGCGAGTGACGTGCTGCCGGCTTTCTCCGTGCAGTATCACCCGGAGGCTTCGCCTGGGCCCTCCGACAGCCACTACCTGTTCGCCCGCTTCGCGGAGCTGATGGACAAGAACCGCGCGGCCTGACCGCGCGGGTGGGAGAGGCACGGCGATGTTCGACCTGACGGGAACGGTGGCGCTTGTCACCGGCGGGAATGGCGGGATCGGGCTGGCCATGGCGAAAGGCCTGGCCGAGCACGGCGCGCGCGTGGTGATCACCGGCCGCAACCCCGCCAAGAACGCCGAGGCGCTGGCCGCCCTTCCCGCCGGTAGCCTGGCCGTGGAACTGGACCTCGCCGCACCGGGTGCGACCGAGGTGCTGCTGGACAAGGTGCTGGCTGAAGCCGGGCGGCTGGACATTCTGGTCAACAATGCCGGAATGAATATCCGCAAGCGGCCGGAGGAAATCTCCGACGCCGAATGGTCGAGCATCCTGGAGATCAACCTGGGCGCGCTGATGCGCCTGACGCGCGCGGCCTACCCGTCGCTGAAGGCCTCGGGCCGCGGCCGTGTGATCAATATCGGCTCCATCCTCTCCATCTTCGGCGTGCCTTTCTCGCCCGCCTACGGCGCCAGCAAGGGCGCGGTGGTGCAGTACACCAAGTCGCTTGCCGCGGCCTGGGCGGCGGAGGGCATCACCGCCAACACGGTTCTGCCCGGCTGGGTCGAGACCGAACTGACCGATGGCGCCCGGCGCGACGTGCCGGGGCTGTACGACAAGATCCTGTCCCGCACGCCCATGGGGCGATGGGGCAGGCCTGATGATCTGGCGGCCATTGCCGTCTTTCTGGCCAGTGAGGAAGCACGCTTCGTCACCGGCACCGCCATCCCGGTGGATGGTGGCTTCGCCACGCTGGGCTGAGCCCTGGCTTTCCCAAACCTCGAATTTCGGTAGCCCCCATGCCCAAGCGCACAGATATCAAGTCCATCCTCATCATCGGCGCGGGTCCGATCGTGATCGGCCAGGCCTGCGAGTTCGACTACTCGGGCGCCCAGGCCTGCAAGGCGCTGCGCGCCGAGGGCTATCGCGTCATCCTGGTGAACTCCAACCCGGCCACCATCATGACCGATCCGGGCCTGGCGGACGCGACCTATATCGAGCCCATCACGGTTGAGATTGTCGAGAAGATCATCGCGAAGGAGCGCCCGGACGCGCTGCTGCCAACGATGGGCGGGCAGACCGCGCTCAACACCTCGCTGAAGCTGGCCGAGGCCGGCGTGCTGGCGAAGTATGGCTGTGAGCTGATCGGCGCGAAGGCCGAGGTCATCGACAAGGCCGAGGATCGCCAGAAGTTTCGCGATGCCATGGCCAAGATCGGCATCGAGAGCCCGGCCAGCGAAATCGCCCACACGATGGAAGAGGCGCGCGCGGCGCTGAAGATCATCGGGCTGCCCGCGGTCATCCGCCCGTCCTTCACCCTGGGCGGCACCGGTGGCGGCATCGCCTACAACAACGAGGAATTCGAGCAGATCGTGGGCGCGGGCCTCGATGCCTCGATGACCACCGAGGTTCTGATCGAAGAGAGCGTCCTCGGCTGGAAGGAGTTCGAGATGGAGGTGGTCCGCGACAGCGCGGACAACTGCATCATCATCTGCTCCATCGAGAACCTGGACCCGATGGGCATCCACACCGGTGACAGCATCACCGTCGCCCCGGCGCTGACGCTGACCGACCGCGAATACCAGCGCATGCGCGATGCCTCGATCGCCTGCCTGCGCGAGATCGGCGTCGACACCGGCGGGTCCAACGTGCAGTTCGCGATCAACCCGAAGGATGGTCGCATGACCATCATCGAGATGAACCCGCGTGTCTCCCGCTCCTCGGCGCTGGCGTCCAAGGCGACCGGCTTCCCGATCGCGAAGGTCGCGGCCAAGCTGGCCGTGGGCTACACGCTGGACGAGCTGATGAACGACATCACGCGCGTCACGCCCGCCAGCTTCGAGCCGACGATCGACTACGTGGTCGTGAAGATCCCCCGCTTCACCTTCGAGAAGTTCCCCGGCACGCCCGCTCTGCTGACCACCAGCATGAAGTCGGTCGGTGAGGCGATGGCCATCGGCCGCAGCTTCGCGGAGGCCCTGCAGAAGGGTCTGCGCAGCCTGGAGACCGGCTTCTCCGGCCTCGACCCCGTCGAGCGCCCGGGGGATGCCAGCCATGAGGCCTTCCGTGCCGCCCTGGCGCAGCCTGCGCCGAACCGCATCCTGATGGCGGCCGAGGCCCTGCGCGCCGGCATGTCCGTCGAGGACATCGCCGAGGTCAGCAAGTTCGAGCCCTGGTTCCTGCGCGAGGTCGAGAAGATCGTCGCCGCCGAGCGCCAGGTGACCGAGAAGGGCCTGCCGACGACGACGCTGGCGATGCGCAAGCTGAAGGCGCTCGGTTTCTCCGACGTGCAGCTGGCCAAGCTGTCGGGCCGCAAGGAGACGGACGTTTCCGCCCTGCGTGCCCGGCTGGACGTGCTGCCCGTGTACAAGCGCATCGACACCTGCGCGGCCGAGTTCGCCTCCGAGACGCCCTACATGTACTCGACCTATGAGGGCGGCTTCGACAAGCCGGTCTGCGAGTCGCGGCCGACCGGTCGCCGGAAGGTCGCCATCCTCGGTGGCGGTCCGAACCGTATCGGCCAGGGTATCGAGTTCGACTACTGCTGCGTCCACGCCGCCTATGCGCTGAAGGAAGCCGGCATCGAGACCATCATGGTCAACTGCAACCCCGAGACGGTCTCGACCGACCCGGACACCTCCGACCGCCTGTATTTCGAGCCGCTGTTCCATGAGGACGTTCTCGCGATCCTTGAGAAGGAGAAGCAGGACGGTGAGCTGCTGGGCTGCATCGTGCAGTATGGCGGCCAGACCCCGCTGAAGCTCAGCCAGTATCTGTCCAAGGCCGGCATCCCCATCCTGGGCACCAGCGCCGAGGCGATCGACATCGCCGAGGACCGCGAGCGCTTCCAGCAGCTGCTGAAGGGCCTTGGCCTGAAGCAGCCGCAGAACGGCACCGTGCGTGACCTGGACGCCGCGCTGGTCGAGGCCGAGCGCATCGGCTACCCGGTGGTGGTGCGCCCCAGCTACGTGCTGGGCGGCCGCGCGATGGAGATCGCCTACTCCCCCGAGCAGCTGCGCCGCTTCGGCGCCGAGGCGGTGAAGGTGTCAGGTGAGAACCCGATCCTGATCGACCAGTACCTGCAGGACGCCATCGAGGTGGATGTGGATTGCGTCTGCGACCGCGAAGGCAATGTCTATGTCGCGGGCGTGATGGAGCACATCGAGGAAGCCGGCATCCATTCCGGTGACAGCGCCTGCTCCCTGCCGCCTTACTCCCTGCCGCCCGCCATCGTGACCGAGCTGAAGGCCGAGACCGAGGCGATGGCCCGTGCGCTGAAGGTGCAGGGCCTGATGAACGTGCAGTACGCGGTGAAGGACAACGAGATCTACGTGCTGGAGGTGAACCCCCGCGCGTCGCGGACCGTGCCTTTCGTCGCCAAGGCGACCGGCGTGCCGGTGGCCAAGATCGGCGCGCTGGTGATGGCGGGCCATCTGCTGTCCGAGTTCAAGCTGGACGATGATGCGGTTTCCCGCCACGTCGCGGTCAAGGAAGCGGTGTTCCCGTTCAATCGCTTCCCGAATGTGGACGTGATCCTCGGGCCTGAGATGAAGTCCACCGGTGAGGTGATGGGCCTGGACCTGTCCTTCGAGCGTGCCTTCCTCAAGTCTCAGCTCGGCGCGGGCGTGAAGCTGCCGGGTGAGGGCACCGCCTTCATCAGCGTGAAGAACAGCGACAAGGCGGCGGCTATGCAGCTGGCGCGCCGGCTGTCCGACATGGGCTTCAAGCTGCTGGCGACGCGCGGCACCGCCGCGAAGCTGGAGGAGGCCGGTATTCCCTGCACCCGCGTGAACAAGGTGATGGAAGGCCGGCCGCACTGCGTGGACGCCATCAAGAATGGCGACATTCAGCTCGTGATCAACACGGCCCAGGGCGGCCAGAGCGTGACCGACAGCTTCGACATCCGTCGCAGCGCCCTCACACAGGCGGTTCCGCACTACACCACCCTGGCCGGTGCGCGTGCTGCGGTGCATGCCATCGCCGCCTTGAGAGCGGGAACCCTTGATGTCGCGCCCCTGCAATCCTACTCTGAAAGGGCGTTTTGAGCGGACGCTCAGGGGTTTCTGACCGTTTTACCCCTCCTGAATGGCCGGTACGGGCGGGCAGGCGACTGGCCGCCCGTTCCCATTGGTGAAAGGTGTTGCAGTGCAGAAGTTCCCGATTACGGCAGTGGGCCTCGCGAAGCTCGAGGAAGAGCTGAAGTATCTGCGTGTCGAGGAACGTCCGGCGATCATCCGTGCCATCGCGGAAGCGCGTGCCCATGGGGACCTCTCCGAGAACGCCGAGTACCACTCGGCGCGCGAGAAGCAGTCCTTCATCGAGGGGCGTATCGCTGAGCTCGAATCGATCATTCCGTCTTCCGAAGTCATCGACGTTTCCAAGCTGTCGGGCGACCAGGTGCGTTTCGGCGCCAAGGTCACGGTGGTGGACGAGGAGACGGACGAGGAGAAGACCTATCGCATCGTCGGCCAGTATGAGGCCGACATGAAGACCAACTCGATCTCGCTGACCTCCCCGCTCGCCAAGGCGTTGATGGGCAAGAAGGTCGGCAACAGCGTGGAGGTTCCCACGCCGGGCGGCTCGCGCGCCTATGAGATCGTGGCGGTCGCCTTCCAGTGAGCACGCCGGTGCGGGCGGCGCTCAGCCTCGCTGACGTCCGCGCGGCGGCGGCCCGTATCCAGGGGGCGGTGCTGCATACGCCCACCATGGAGATGCCGGCGCTGTCGCGCGCGACGGGTGCGACGGTCTACCTGAAGCTGGACAACCTGCAGGCCACGGGTGCCTTCAAGGAGCGCGGCGCTGCCAATCGCATCGCCCTGCTGACCGAGCGTGAGCGCAAGGCGGGTGTCGTGGCGATGTCGGCAGGCAACCATGCCCAGGCCGTGGCTCGTCATGCGACCCTGGCGGGTATCCGGTCTGTGATCGTGATGCCGAAGTTCACGCCGGCGACGAAGGTGGTGCGCACCGAGAATTTCGGCGCGCATGTCGTCCTGCACGGCGAGACGCTGGCCGAGGCCGCAGCCCATGCCCATGAGCTGGCCCTGAAGGAAGGCCTGACCTTCATCCACCCCTATGACGACCCCGCGGTCATTGCAGGGCAGGGCACCCTGGCGCTTGAGTTGCTGGATGACGCGCCCGAGGTCGACATGCTGGTGCTGCCGACGGGCGGTGGCGGCTTGGTTTCCGGCTGTGCCGTTGCGGCCGCTGAACTGCGTCCGCAGGTGAAGGTGTTCGGCGTGGAGGTCGAGGGTTATCCGGCCATGGCCCAGCGCCTGGCCGGGCAGCCGGTGCAGGTCGGCGGCCCGACCATCGCGGAGGGCATTGCCGTTCGCGATGTGGGCCAACTGCCGACCGACCTGCTGCGCCAGCTGGGCGTGGAGGTTCTGGTCGTGCCGGAACGGGCCGTCGAGCAGGCCATCGCCCTGCTGGCCGAAGGCGCGAAGGTGGTGTCCGAGGGCGCCGGTGCGGCAGGTGTTGCGGCGCTGCTGGCCTTTCCGGAGCGCTTCCGCGGCCATCGCGTCGGCACGCCGGTCTGCGGCGGCAATATCGACCCGCGCATCCTGGCCAATGTGCTGCTGCGTAACCTGTTGCGCGACGGTCGTATCCTGCGCCTGCACCTGGATATCCCGGACCGTCCGGGCGTGCTGGCCGACATCGCCACCCGAGTGGCGGCAGCGGGCGGCAATGTCATCGAGGTCAGCCATCAGCGCCTGTTCGCTGCACCCAGCGTGCAGACGGCAGAGCTGGAACTGATGATCGAGGTGCGCGACCACGCCCAGAGCGACGCCATCATCGCGGCGTTGCAGGCGGGCGATTACGTGGTGCGCCGGGGCTGACCCCGGCGCGGCGGCGGCTTACTCGGCCGCCGCTTTCTCCGCTTCGGCGGCTTCGCGCAGCAGGGCGGCGCGCTTTTCCACCAGATCGACCAGATGGGCCACCATGTCATCCGTGCTGGTGGTGTGGTCCTGCCTGCCTGACGCATAGACCATGTGGCGGCCGGAACCGCCGCCCGTCAGGCCGATATCGGTCATCAGGGCCTCACCGGGGCCATTCACGACGCAGCCGATGATGCTGAGCGTGATCGGCTCCACGATATGGGCCAGGCGGTCTTCCAGCGTGGCGACGGTCTTGATGACGTCGAAGCCCTGGCGTGCGCAGGACGGGCACGAAATCACCTTCACACCGCGATTGCGCAGGTGCAGCGATTTCAGCAGGTCCCAGCCGACATGGACCTCTTCCTCAGGCTCGGCGCTGAGGGAGACGCGGATCGTGTCGCCGATGCCGGCCCAGAGCAGGTTGCCCAGGCCGATCGACGACTTCACCGTGCCGGCACGGCGGCCGCCGGCTTCGGTGATGCCGATGTGCAGCGGATGGTCACAGGCGTCGGCCAGCTGCTGGTAGGCCGCGACCGCCAGGAACACGTCCGAGGCCTTCACGCTGATCTTGAATTCATGGAAGTCGTTCTGCAGCAGATGGTCGGCGTGCCACAGCGCGCTTTCGACCAGCGCGTCGGGGTTGGGCTCCCCATACTTTTCCAGAAGGTGCTTTTCCAGGCTACCGGCGTTCACGCCGATGCGGATGGAGCAGCCATGGTCCCTTGCCGCCTTCACCACTTCCTTCACGCGGTCCGGGCTGCCGATATTGCCCGGATTGATGCGCAGGCAGGCCGCGCCGGCCTGGGCTGCCTCGATGGCGCGCTTGTAGTGGAAGTGGATGTCCGCAACGATCGGCACATTCACCTCGCGCACGATCTCATGCAGCGCGGCCGTGCTCTCCTCATCGGGGCAGGAAACGCGGACGATATCGACACCCGCCAACTCCGCGCGGCGGATCTGGGCGATGGTCGCCTCGGCATCCGACGTCAGGGTGTTGGTCATGGTCTGGATGCTGATGGGCGCGTCCCCGCCCACGGCCACCTTGCCCACGTGGATCTGGCGGGACTTGCGGCGCTCGATGTGCTGATAGGGACGGTAGCTGCTCATGGCCGGCTCCTTGTGCCGTAGGCAGGAGAGATAGTGCGCCTGGGCGTCATGCCCAGGCACAATCGTTATTGCGGCCTGGCGGCCGGGGCGGGCGCCGCAGGGCGCGGAGCCTGCTGCGCGGGATTGGCTGCGGGCGGCGTTGTGAAGCGTGCACCGGGCGGCACCACGCCTGCCCGGAACAGAACGGGGTCCAGCGGAATATTGCGCCGGGTGCCGGCGCCGGGCGCGAAGCCGGGCTGCTGCTGGCCGTCAACCGTGACTTCCACGCCGGCCACGGAACCCAGCGTCATCAGCAGGCCTTCCCGATTGGGCGGCGTGTAGGTCTCGCCGGCGCGCATGACACGCTCATGCACCGGCTGCTGCTGCCCGGGCGCTCGCACCTGCATCCACACCTGCTGCGTGAAGCGCAGCGTGATGCGGCTGGCATCGGTGGGCGAGGGCGGCGGCGGCGGGGGCGGCGGTGGCGGGGGAACGACGACCGGCACGGGCACCGGCTCCGGCAGCGGCACCGTGGTGGTCTGGCCGGACGCCGGCGGCGGCGGTTCCGGGGAAGTACCTTCGCGCGCCGCGCGTTCCAGGCGCGGCGGCACCGGGGGCACGGCGTCGACCGAACGATCGCCGCCGCTGCTCCAGGTGTACCACGCGCCATAGGCCGCGGCGGCGAGCACGACACCGATCAGGATGATGGCGCCGGAGGGAACGCCGCGTTCCGGAACCGGTTCGGGAAAGACCAGGTCCTGCCGCTTCGGAGCGACGGCACCGGTGCATTCCCGGAAGCGACGCACGAAATCCTCGGCGTCCAGGCCGAGCGAGGTGGCATAGTTCCGCACGAAGCCCACGGCATAGGCGGGGCTGGGCAGGTCCTTCACCCGCCCTTCCTCCAGCGCCACGAGATAGACGCGCCGGATGCGAAGCACCGCGCTCATATCCTCGATGGAGAGACCAGAGGAGATGCGGGCATCGCGCAGCTCCTCACCCAGCCGGGCGGCATCGCCGCTCGGGATGGCTTCGGCTCGCGAGAAGCGTTTCATGGAGAAGGACACACCGGCATGTAGCCCATAGCGCGGAGAGGGGGAAAGGGGGTCTCTCCGCGCTTCCGCTATGCGGCGCGCCGGGCTAGCGCCGCTTCTGCCTGCTCCATCAGCTCCCGGATGATCTCCGTGACGGGCTGTTCGGCAGATACCATGCCGACGGACTGCCCGGCCATCAGGCTGCCGTTCTCGACATCGCCGTCGATTACCGCGCGGCGCAGCGCGCCGGCCCAGAAATGCTCGATCTCAAGCTGGGCCGCGTCCTTCGTCAGCTCTTCCTTGCGGAAGCGGTCGATGACATGGGCCTGGTGCTCCAGGAAGCGCTGGCTGCCGGCATTCACCAGCGCGCGCACCGGAATGACGGGGAAACGAGCGTCCAGCTGCACGGTCGGCACCGCGTCACGCGCGGCGGCGCGCAGAAACGCCTTCTTGAAGTTCGGGTGGGCCACGCATTCGGTCGCGCAGACGAAGCGCGTGCCCAGCTGCACGCCGGCAGCCCCCATCTCCAGATAGCTCAGAATCGCCTCACCGCGGCCGATGCCGCCGGCCACGAAGACCGGTACCTCGGTGATGTGCGGCAGGATTTCCTGCGCGAGAACATTCAGTGACACGGGGCCGATATGCCCGCCTGCCTCGCTGCCCTCGATAACGAGCGCGTCGGCACCCGAGCGCACCAGCTTCTTCGCCAGTGCCAGGGCAGGGGCGAAGCAGATCACCTTGGCGCCGCCTTCCTTGGCCCGCTTGATGGCGGGCCCGGGCGGGATGCCGCCGGCGAAGACGATCACCGGCACCTTGGCGGCCAGCACCACCTCGACCAGCTCCATCAGCATGGGATGCATGGTGATGAGGTTCACGCCGAAGGGCTTCTGCGTCAGCGCCTGGGTGGCGGTGATTTCCTCGGCCAGGCGCTTGGGCTCCATCGCCCCACAGGCGATCACGCCGAAGGCGCCGGCGTTGGACAGCGCCGCAACCAGGTTGCGCTCGCTGATCCAGCTCATCGCGCCGCCCAGGATCGCGTAGTCGGCACCCAGGAATTCGGCGCCACGCTTCATGAGAGACGCGACGGACATGATCAGCCTTCCTCGCCGGTCTTGGCGTCGGGCTCGGGGCCATCCAGGCCATAGGCCGTGTGCAGGGCCCGCACCGCGAGTTCCTTGTACTCGGAGGCGACCAGCACAGACACCTTGATCTCGCTCGTCGAGATCACCTGGATGTTGATGCCCTTTTCGCTCAGCGCGCGGAACATGGTCGAGGCCACGCCCGCATGGCTGCGCATGCCGATGCCCACGACCGAAATCTTCACGACGTTCGGGTCGGTGTTGATCGACTCATAACCCAGGGAGTCCCGGGCGGCCTCCAGCACTTCCTTGGCGCGCGGCAGGTCGGTGCGGTTGACCGTGAAGGTCATGTCCGTCGTGCCGTCGGCGCCGATGTTCTGAACGATCATGTCGACGTTCACATTGGCTTCGGCCAGCGGGCCGAACAGGCGCGCCGCCACGCCGGGCCGGTCGGGCACGCGCCGCAGGGTGACCTTCGCGTCGTCGGCCGAATAGGCGATGCCGGAGACAATCAGCTTTTCCACGATCTCGTCCTCATCAACCACGAGGGTACCAGGCTTGTCTTCAAAACTGCTCACGACCTGCACGCGCACGCGCTGCTTCAGCGCCATCTCCACGCTGCGGGTCTGCAGGACTTTCGCACCGACGCTGGCCAGTTCCAGCATTTCCTCGAAGGAAATGCGGTCCAGCTTGCGCGCGCGGGGCACGATCCGGGGGTCGGTCGTGTAGACGCCGTCCACGTCCGTGTAGATATCGCAGCGGTCGGCCTTGAGCGCCGCGGCCAGGGCCACGGCGGACAGGTCGCTGCCGCCACGGCCCAGGGTGGTGATGCGACCATCCGGGCCCACGCCCTGGAAGCCGGCCACCACGGGCACCTGGCCGAGCTGCATGGAAGCGATCAGGTCCGCGCCCTCGATGCTGTCCACGCGGGCCTTGCCGTGCGCGTCATCGGTGCGGATCGGGATCTGCCAGCCAGCCCAGGAGCGTGCCGGCACGCCGAGCTTCTGCAGCGCGATCGCCAGCAGGCCGATCGTCACCTGCTCACCGGTCGCGACCACCACGTCGTATTCGCGCGGGTCGTGCAGCGGGTCGAGGTCGGTGCACCATTTGACGAGCTGATTGGTGGTGCCCGACATGGCGGAAACCACGACGGCCACCTCATTGCCCGCATCGCGCTCGCGTTTCACGCGGTTGGCGACATTGCGGATACGGTCCAGGTCAGCGACGGATGTACCGCCGAATTTCATCACGATTCTGGGCATGGTCCCACTGGGGCGTATATGAGGCGGGGCACCCATAACGGCGCGGAGTTGGCCATGCAAGGCACGGTAAAGGAAACAGAGGCCACGAAGTTCAACGCGCTGGCGGGTGAATGGTGGAATCCGCGCGGCCCGATGGCGCCGTTGCATGCCATGAACGGGGCACGCACGCGCTGGGTGCTGGAGCGCTTGCCGCAGGGCAAGCCCTTGCAACTGCTGGACATCGGTTGCGGGGCGGGGCTGGCTGCCGAGGCCTTCGCCAAGGCCGGCCTGGCCGTGACGGGCATGGATGCGGCCCCCGATGTGATCGACGTGGCCCGCCGGCATGCGGCGGAGCACGGCGTCGCGGTGGATTATGTCCATGGCGGCCCGGAGGATCTGGCGCCTGATGCCCGCTTCGATGTGGTCACCGCGCTGGAGGTGATCGAGCATGTCGCCGACAAGCCGCTTTTCCTGGCCAGCCTGCGTGCCCTGCTGCCCGAGGGCGGTCAGCTGTTCCTCTCGACCCTGAACCGCACCCGAAAGAGCCTGATCGTCGCGAAGTATGGCGCGGAATATGTACTGCGCCTGCTGCCGATCGGCACCCATGACTGGAACGAGTTCGTGACGCCGGCCGAGCTGAGCGGCCTGCTGCGGCGCGCAGGCTTTACGGTCGAGGAGGTTTCCGGCCTGGGTCCACGCTTTCCCGGCGGCGAATGGCGTGCCGGCGGATCGACGGATGTGAACTATCTGCTGGCCTGCCGCGCCATCTGAGGCTTAATCCCGCATACCGTCTGGCGCAGCGCAGCATGCGGTGCGAATGTCCGCGCCATGCCGCACATCGCCGTCGCCCGCCTTTGGTTCGAAGCGAACAGCTTTGCCCCTGAACCAGCCCCTCTGGAAGCATTCCAGGGGCGGGAATGGACCGCGGGCGATGCGGCCCTCGCGACCTATCGCGGCACGGCGACCGAACTCGGGGGGCTTGAGGCCTTTCTGGCCGAGCGGCCGCACTGGTCCGCGACGGTGCTGCGCTGTACCTCTGCCCAACCCGGCGGACCGATGGAGGACCGTGCCTTCGCGGCATGGTGGGATGAAGTGGCTGAAGGCCTGGCCGGCGGGGAATGGGACGGGGTCTATCTGTCCCTGCACGGCGCCTGCCTGACGGAAAGCGAGCCCCAGGCCGATCTGGCCATCATCCGCCTGGTGCGCGGCATTGTGGGGCCCAGCACGCCCATCGTCGCCAGCTTTGATTTTCACGCCAACATCTCGCCGGAACTGGCGGGGTTGCTGGACGGCGCATCCGCCTATCGCACCTATCCGCATACCGACATGGCCGAATGTGCCCTGCGGGCCTTGGCGCTGCTGGAGCGTGTCGTGGAAGGGGAACGGCTGCACGCCGGCATCGTGAAGCTGCCGCAGGTGCTGCACAGCTTTCATATGCGCCATCAGGCAGGCCCCATGGCCGAGGTCTGGGAGATCGCCAGGTCGCTCGAAGGCCCTGCTCTGCCCGATGTCAGCATCTTCGGCGGTTTCGCCTGGGGTGACAGCCCGACCGCCGGGCCGACCGCCTTTGTCTGGGGAACCGACCATGCCACGGCCCGCGCCGCTGCGCGCCAACTGGCCGAGGCGATCCGCGAGCGCTTTCCACGCTTTGGCGTGACGCTGCCCGGTACGGAGGAAGGGCTGGAGCGCGCGCTGGCGGCGCCGCCGGGCCTGGTTGCCCTGCTGGACCCGGCGGATAACCCCCTGTCCGGCGGTGCCTGCGACACCCCGGAGCTGCTGCGCACGCTGATCCAGGCGGATCTCCAGGTCGAGACCGTTTTCGCCTTCCTGCATGATCCGCAACTGGTCAGCGACGCGGCGCGCGCCGGTGAGGGGGCGCCCCTCCAGGCGCGCCTCGGCGGGCGCACCACGTCCGATTTCGGTCCGCCTGTGCCCTTCGAGGGCATCGTCCAGAAGATCACCCACGGGAAGTTCCTGAACGAGGGGCCCATGGAAGCCGGTGCCCCCGTCGATCTGGGCCAGACCGCCGTGCTGCGCACGGGAAAGCTCTCCATCATCGTCACCAGCCGCAAGGAAGCGGCGGTGGACCCGGCCTTCTTCTCGCTGCACGGCATCGACCTGACGCAGGTTCGCCTGCTGGCGAACAAGGCCAAGAACCATTTCCGCGCGGCCTTCCAGGCCCGGTGCAGCGCCATCGTCGAATGCGATGCCCCAGGCCCCGCGGCGCTGGATCTGCTGCGCCTTCCGTTCCGCTACGTGCCTGAAGCCTGGCGTCATCCGGTGGGGTAGTTGGCCGGGCGGCCAAGCCCCGGTAACCTCAGGGCCATGAGCGAGACATACACCGTCGGAATCGTGGGCCTCGGGGCCATCGGGTTGGAACTGGCGCGCGCGCTGGACAAGGGCGTGCCTGGGCTGAAGCTGACCGCCGTTGCCGTGCGCGATGCCGAGAAGGCCCGCGCCGCCATGAAGGATTTCAAGGATCGCCCCTTGATCCTGGACATCGCCAAGCTGCCGCGCGAATGCGACATCATCGTCGAGGCCGCCCCCTCCGCGATCTTTGAGGAAGTGGCGACGGCGGCCATCGAATCCGGCTGCGTGTTCGTCCCTTCCTCCTGCGGGCAGTTGCTGCCGCGCATGCATCTGGTGGAGCGCGCGAAGGAAACCGGCGCGCGCATCATCGTGCCGACCGGCGCCCTGCTGGGCCTGGATGCCGTGCGTGCGGCCGCCGAGGGCGAGGTTGAAAGCGTCACCATCCAGACCCGTAAGCCGCCGCGCGGCCTGGAGGGTGCACCTTATCTCGTGCAGAACAACATCCAGGTGCTGGGCATCAATGAGCCCACGCTGGTGTTCAAGGGCAATGCCTTCGATGCCGCCAAGGGCTTTCCGGCCAATGTGAATGTGGCGGCCGCGCTGGCCATGGCCGGTGTCGGGCCCGAGCGTACGATGGTGGAGATCTGGGCCGACCCGGGCGTGACCCGTAACACCCACACCATCAAGGTCGAGGCAGCCGCCGCCCGCCTGACCATGACCATCGAAAACGTGCCGACCGAGGCCAATCCGCGCACCGGCAAGATCACCGGCCTGTCGATCCTGGCCTGCCTGCGTGGCCTGGTCAGCACGCTCAAGGTCGGCAGCTAACGGAAGTCACGGCTGGCGGGCATGCTGCCCGTCAGCGTCCGCTGCCTTTCAGGCATGGCGCCGTCTGAAAGCCTTTCCAGCAGTCCCGTCCCGTCGACCAGCCTGTGCACGATCAGGTGGGTGATGGGCTTCTCGACCCGTTCTTCCAGCCTTTCCACCTTGCCTTCTGCGATCAGCAGGCGGGAGCCGGTCAGTACGTCGTGGTGGCGCTCGGCCACATCCGGGAACACGACCAGATTGGCGGTTCCGGCCTCGTCCTCCAGAGTCACGAAGATGACCCCGTTGGATGAGCCGGGGCGCTGGCGCATCAGCACGAGCCCTGCGACACGCGCACGGCCCTTGCGCAGCGCGGTGGTGGGAATGCACCCATGCGCGCTGACATGCGGCCGAAGCAAGGCCATGGGATGTCGCCTCAGGCTGAGGCCCGTGACGCTGTAGTCGGTCAGGATGGCCTCGCCTTCCGCCTCCTCCGGCAGGTGGCTGAGCGGTTCGGCCATCAGGGGGTGTTCGCCCGCCATGCCCAGGGCGGCTTCCTCCCTTTGGCTGGCGAACAAGGGCAGGCGCAGCGGGGAGCCGGCGCTGCCCCGTGCATCCCAGATGGCCCGTCGGCGCGGCGTGCCGGGAAAGGCGTCTGCCGCCGCCAGGGCTTCGATCGCGTCCGCGTCCAGCCCGGTGCGCCAGGCGAGTTCCTCCACGCTGTCGAAGGGGGCGCCGTTCCGGGATTGGCGCGCGTCTGAAATCCGCTTCGCATCGCCCGGCTTCAGGCTTTTCACCAGCCGCATGCCCAGGCGCAGGGCGGCGCCCTCCCGTTCCAGCGTGCAGTCCCAATCGCTTGCATTCACGTCGATGGGCAGCACCGTGACGTCATGCTCCTGCACGTCACGAATGATCTGGGCGGGGGCGTAGAAACCCATGGGCTGGCTGTTCAGCAGCGCGCAGGCAAAGACCGCCGGATAATGGCATTTCAGCCAGGCCGAGGCGTAGACCAGCAAGGCGAAGCTGGCCGCGTGGCTTTCGGGAAAGCCATAGCTGCCGAAGCCCTCGATCTGAGAGAACACACGCTCGGCGAATTCGCGGACATAGCCGCGCCGCACCATGCCGCCGACCAGCTTTTCCCGGTACAGCTCGATGGTGCCCCGGTTCTTGAAGGTCGCCATGGCGCGGCGCAGCTGGTCCGCTTCCTCCGGTGTGAACTTGGCGGCGGCGATCGCCAGCTTCATCGCCTGTTCCTGGAACAGCGGCACGCCCAGCGTGTCCTCCAGCACGTCCCGCAACTCATCCTTCGGGCCGAACTCCGGGCTGGGCTCGGGGTATTGGGGTTCCTCCAGCCCCTGCCGCCGGCGCAGATAGGGATGGACCATGCCCCCCTGGATGGGCCCCGGCCGCACGATAGCGACCTCGATCACCAGGTCGTAGAACTTCTCCGGCCGCAGCCGCGGCAGCATGTTCATCTGCGCGCGGCTTTCCACCTGGAACACGCCGATGGCATCCGCCCGGCGCAGCATCGCGTAGGTCTGGGGGCATTCCGGCGGCAGGCTGCGCAACCCTAGGGGGTGACGGTGGTGCTGCCACATCAGGTCGAAGGCGCGGCGCAGGCATGACAGCATCCCGAGGCCCAGCACATCGACCTTCAGCATGCCGAGTGCTTCGATATCGTCCTTGTCCCATTCCAGCACGGTACGGTCGTCCATGGTGGCATTGCCCACCACGGCCAGTTCGACCAGCGGGCCACGCGTGATGACGAAGCCGCCGACGTGAGTGGCGGTGTGGCGCGGAAAGTCGATCAGTTCCTCCGTCATCTGCACCATGAGCGCCAGCCGCTGCTCCCGCAGATCGAAGCCTGCCTGCGCTGCAAGATCGCTCAGTTCGGTATCGCGTCCGGGCCCCCAGCTTGCCTTCGACAGCCTGGCGGCGACTTCCTCCCCGATGCCCAGCGCCTTGCTCACTTCCCGGATGGCGCTGCGGGAGCGGTAGCGGATGAGGGTGGCGCAGATCGCGGCCCTGTCCCGCCCATAGCGTTCGTAGAGGTGCTGGATGACCTCCTCACGCCGCTCATGCTCGAAATCGATATCGATGTCGGGCGGCTCGTTGCGGCTAGCGGAAATGAAGCGTTCGAACAGCAGCTTGTGCCGCGCCGGATCCACGGCCGTGATCCCCAGCACGTAGCAGACGGTGGAATTGGCGGCCGAACCGCGCCCCTGGCAGAGAATCTCCTTGTGCCGCGCGAAGAGCACGATCTCATGCACGGTCAGGAAGTAGGGCGCGTAGCCCAGCCGTCCGATCAGCTCCATTTCATGGGAAAGGCGGTCGGCGATCTCCTCCGGCGCGCCGGCGGGCCACTTCTCCGCCACGGCCGCCGCCACTCTGGCTTCCAGCGTTTCCTGGGCAGTGCGGCCCGGGTCCAGCGTCTCCTCGGGGTATTCATAGCGCAGTTGGTCCAGCGAGAAGCCGCGCGTGGCGTCGATGATCCGGATGGTATTGGCCAGGGCGCGCGGATAGCGGCCGAACAGTTCCAGCATCTCCGCGGGTGATTTCAGGTGTCGCTCGGCATTGGGCTCGGCTGCCGTGCCCAGCGTGTCGATCGTCCGGTGCAGACGGATGGCGCTCAACACATCGGCCAGCGCGGCGCGGGACGGGTGATGGTAGCGCACATTGTTGGTGGCCAGCAGCCAGGCGCCGGCTGCCTCTGCCAGCGCGGCATGGCGTGCCAGCCGAGGGCCATCCTCCCCCAGCCTGGGGCATGAGGTGGCCACCATGACCGGCAAGGCAAGGCGCGCGGAAGCGGCCCGGCACAGGGCGCTGAGATCCGATCCGCCCGGCCTGTCGGGCGGTATGGCCGCCAGTACCCAGCCTTCGGCGGCGGCCAGCATGGCGTCGAAGCTGATGCGCTCCTCGCCTTTGGGGGCGTTCATGCGTGCGGTGGACAGAAGCGCGGTCAGCCGGCCGTAGCTGGTCCTGTCCGTGGGCCAGGCCAGCCATTCCGTCTCGTCCTCCAGCCGGAAACGGCAGCCGGTGGCGAAGGATAGCCCGCGCGCCTTGGCGGCGAGGTGGCCGCGCACGACTCCGGCCAGGCCGTTGGTATCGCACAGCCCGAAGCCGGCATGTTCCAATTCGGCGGCGCGGGCCGCCAGTTCCTCAGGGTGCGAGGCACCATCCAGGAAGGAGAAGTTGGAACGCGCCGCTACCTCCGCGTAAGCGGGCAGGGGGTGGACCAGGCGAAGATGCATGGCCCTGCATGGCGCAAATTATGGAACAAATAAAGAACAAACTTACCGGCTGGGAAGGTTGGCCGACGGCATGGCCCCGGCCAGCAGGGACGGGCGGCTGGGCAACCGCAGCACGCCGCTGGTGACCAGAACACCGAACACCACCAGCGCGCAGCCCAGAAGTTCCAGGGTGCTGGGCACTTCGCCCAGAAGCATGACGGCGACCAGCGTCACGGTTACCGGTGTCAGGGCTGTGACGGCGGTGGTGCGCGCCGCGCCGATATGCCGAAGTGCCAAGGTGAAGATCAGCAGCGCCAGCACCCCGGCCATCACTCCCTGAATGAGGACGTGACGCAGCAGGAGCGACGGGGCCGTGGTCTGCAGGCCTTCAAGCACCCGCCATCCGGCCACGGGCACCAGCAGCACGACGGACCAGAAGGACACGAAGGCCGCTGCCTCGACGCCGCTCAAACGGCTGTATCGGAAGGCGACCGTGTAAATCGACCAGGCCAGGGCGCCGCCCAGCACCAGCAGATGCCCGCGCCAGCTGCCCCCCTCGAGATTCATCAGGCCATGGCCCATGATGAAGGCCACCCCGACCGTGATGAAGGCCACGCCCGCAATGCGGCCCCGGCCGAGTTTCTCGCCCAACACCGTCGCGCTCAGCAGGGCGATGAACAGCGGCAGGCTGCCTGTCAGCAGCGGGCCGGCCTCTGCCGCCGGGGCGTGATGCAGGCCCTCAAGCACCAGCAACTGATAGGGAAGCCCGGCGCAGAGAAGGCCCAGTAGAGCGAGCTTGGGAGACTGTTTGGGAATGATGCGGAAGCGCCACCAGAACGGCGCCAGCAATACCCCTGCCGTACCGAAGCGCAGGAAGGCGAGCAGTGCGCCATCCAGAGGCTGCGCACCCTGCATGGCCATGCGCGACGTGGTTATCCAGGTTGTCCAGACGGCCACCGTTACCAGAGCCGCCACCCAGCCGATGCGTTGCGGGGCGAGCAGTGCGCTGAAGCGGTTGCCAGTCATCCGGGCCTCATGGAGTGCTGCGACGCAACAATGTTGCGCCGCTCATCCAGGTTATTCCAAGCGTTGTCTTTTGCGCCGCGTCATGAATTCGGGTATTTTTATAACTGCCTATCGGGAAGGACATCTGTGAGCATAACCCTGGACGATACGGATCGGCGTATCCTGACCATGTTGCAGGAGGACGGCTCGTTGACCGTCAACGAACTGGCCCAGCGCATCGGCATGACGCCGCCGCCATGCTGGCGCAGGGTAAAAAGATTGAAGGATGCCGGATGCCTGCGCCGCCAGGTATGGCTGGTAGACGCCGCAGCCGTGGGTTTGGAGGTCACGCTTTATGCGAACATCCAACTCACGGCCCATGATCTGGAGGCGACGACAGCTTTTCGGGAGCATGTGCGCGCGCTGCCGGAAGTGATCGAGTGTTACCTGCTGTTGGGCAACAGCGACGCATTGCTGAAGATCATTGTCCCCAGCATCAAATATTACGAGACTTTCTTCTACACCCGGCTGTCGCAACTGCCGGGTGTGCGTGCCATCACCTCAAGCGTGGTGATGACCGAGATCAAGGCCACGACGAGCCTTCCCGTGTAAGCAACTCACAAACGGGTATCGGGGCGGCGGGATTCGAACCCACGACCTCCTGTACCCAAAGCCATCACCGCAATAGAATTACGATAATAAATTCAATGGGAAATGGGAATGACAAAACGTTCCGGCCCGTAGCTGCAACTGTATAGCTACCACCGATTGCCCTCAGCAAGCTCATGGTGCGATGGCGAGCCATGCCACGGAACGTATGCCTCTCCCGCAAGGCAGATCTGACGGTTGAGACGATCACTGCGGAGTGATGCTGAGCCATGCCGGCGAAAACCTCGTGAATGTTTCCATCACGAGCTTTGAATGTTCCCCCGGAGAGCGCTTCGTAAAAATCTACAAGACTTCTTGTAATTTTCAGCTGGTGTAATTCTGGAAGGCCCGGAATAATACTCTCACCAATTAGACCTATTTTAGTTTGCAGGCCCACAATTCTAGACTCAAGAAGACGAATTCTAACATCGTCTTCATTTATGATCGGCTGTTGGCCTGGAGGTCCAGCGCGCACAGCTGAAATTGGCAGAGAAACAGCTGGGATTAGCCAATATTCTGAGGCTAAATCAGCGGCCTCTTCTATTTTTTCGCAAAATGCATCACAAAGAGAAATAAAAGAATCTAAGCTCGCCTTTATAAGTATTGCACTAACGGAAACCCCGGCGCCGATGCACGCGCCGGTCAGTACGGGAAGAAAATCCGCCACTTATTTTGATTTTGCTGGAGCTTTGTTTATGTAGTTCCAGGCTAAATCGCGAAGCGTCGCTAGGCGGGGCTTCGACGCCTGAATCTTGAGGCGTTGTTCAAGCTCGGACTTTGAGTAGCCGCTAACTCGAACCAGTCCGCCGAATGCCTCTTCTAAAAATGAAACAGGGTACGACTCTGCGCCGTCCAGTATCACGATGACGTTCCCGCCGCGCTGCAACGCTGGCTCCAACTGCTCTTTCCGGAAGGCCTCACCAGAAAACGGGCCAAGCCGCGCATAGCGCCCCCCCGGATAGGCAGAGAAGTCTCTAGCCACATCAATGGTATACGAGCCGGTGCTCACCAGGTGCTCCGTCATAGCGAGCTTTTATATAGCGTTGGATTCAAAGTTGCACCTCCCATTCGAGTAGCGTGCCGCCCATGCTCGTCTGATGAGCGTTCACATAGCCGCCCAACCCTTTCTCATGGATGAACTCGCCATGCCTGCTTAGGATGCGCAGCCTTCCATCACGGCACTTGTCGATGAAGGAAACCATGACGGCGAGGCCCTTCCCGCGATGCGCTTCGCCCGTCGAGCTCCTTGATGCCTCGGTTGCTTGGCGGATCGCAACACCGTCATGTCTCGGGTTTTCGATATCGTGTTCTACCCCGAGAAAGTCGCGAATGAGCCCTTTTATTTTTGGGTAATTTTCTGAATAGGGCAAACTAACTGGAATAGAAATCCCCTGGTCATATATAGCGACAGTAAGTTTGCTTCTCAATCGGTCGATTGCAGCGGTCATCCACCATCTTTTTACGGTTCTAAGTCCATTTATTTTATCATCTGTGTAGGCATGATTTATTACATTGTCCATCGCCTCAATTAATATGATATAAATATTTCCGGCTTTATCATCCCATATTTCGTCAAGCTCTGCATCAGAATAGGTTTTTCCTATTAATGATGATTTAACGACCTCAATTACTACGTTGGCGATTTCGCCATTCAATTGGCTGGCGGCTTGTCCAAGAACTTCATGTCCAGACCTCATCGGAATTATAAATAGATTGTCGCTGTCGTTTTCAAGATAATCATAACTGGGGGGATCCATCTCCCAAATCTCAAATAATCCAAGTCGGCGTAATGTTGATAGCACATCAGGATTCCATTTATGAACGTCGATGGCTATAAGGCCTCGCTGTCCTATCAAGCGAAGACGATCAAATTCAGCCGCTAACACAAGTGCGGCGGAAGGAGTTATTCGCTGAATAGTAGAAAAATCAAACCATTTCGTTATTATTGCGTTATTTGATTTTGGCCTTCCTTTTGCTATCCATTTTTCCATTCCTTGATGAAGGGATTCGCGCATTTTTTCTAGAAATGCGCTGACCTCTGCGTAGTTGCTGTCGAGGCAAAAATTGGCCGGCATTTTTAGGCCTGGTCCTGTTACCTTGCCAGAACGGGTTTGCCCGCCGCCATAATACAATGATGCTTTTTGATATTTCTCACCGCGCCGCTTAGCTTTCGCAATGAGCCGATGTTGATGCTTTCGAGCCCCCCGGATTTTGCATAATCTCTTTAGCCTCAAGCGGATTGAGGCATCTGCGCGTTTCATTGAGATAAGCCCTGCCACTCAAGCGAATATTAAGATGGCCTAGACCAGTTTTCGGGGAAGATGAAGATATGTGTGGCCGCGTTACCCAGCACTTCAATGCCCATGACCTGGGCCAGCACCTCCAAGTCGCCGGCCCGCCAATCAACGTGCGGCCGCGCTACAATCTGGCCCCAACTACCTCCATCTTGGCCGTCCGCACCGTCGAGGGCGAGCGCCAGGCGAGCTACATGCGCTGCGGCCTCATCCCTGCCTGGTGGAAGAAGACGGCGAAGGAAGTGCCCGCCACCTTCAACGCCCGCGCCGAGACCGTGACCGAGAAGCCGATGTTTCGCGGCGCCTGGAAGGCCCGCCGGCGCTGCATCATCCCCGTGTCGGGTTTCTATGAGTGGGAGACGCGCGGCAAGGCGAAGATCCCGCACCTGTTCACGGCGGCCGACGGCGCGCCCATCCTGTCGATCGCCGGCATGTGGGAGGCGTGGCGCGACCCTAAGGGCGAGGCGATCACCAGCTGCACCATGATCGTCACCAGCCCGAACGCGTGGATGGAGCGCTATCACGACCGCATGGTGGTGGTGCTGGAGCCCGAGCAGCATGAGGCTTGGCTGTCGGGCGAGATCGGCGAGGAAGGTCTGGTGGCCGCGCGCGAGGATCTGCTGCGCGAGCACATCGTGGACAGCCGGGTGAACAGGACCGGCGTGGGCGACGATGACCCCACGCTATTGCAGCCCGTACCGGGACCGCTGCTCATCTAAAGCCGGCGGCTGACGGTGATGGTTGCGGCGCGTTGCCCGCACCAGGTGCAGCGAAGTCGGTCCTGCACCTCATAGAACGCCAGCTCGCGCCGCAGTCGCCGCGCCTTGATCCAGAGGTGCACGGGCTTGGTCACCTCATGCCCACAGAGGCATTGGGCCCGCATCCAGTACCCATCCTCGCGGTACCAGAGCGGATCCACAGGCTTCGGCGCCGCATAATCCATCGAGCATTACCGCAGGCCCGCGGCCCGGCTAGCGGCGGCCTCGATCACCGGCCAGGGCGCGGCCGGCATGATGGCCAGCGCCGCGTCGCGCGCAGCGGCCGAGGCATCGCGCCCCTCGCGCCGCGCTTCAAGCACGGCAGCCGCCAGGTGGCTCGCGGCGGTCGGCGGTAGCGAAGCGGGGAAAGAAGGTTGGTGCGACAAGCATGGCGAGAACATAAATAGAACATGGCACGCAAAGCAAGGAGGCCCATCATGCCGACCGCTGGGATTTAGACCAAAAGCCGGTGGATCAAGAGCGCATTGCAGGGGTACACACCTATTTGTAGAGTAGTTTGGATCGAAAAAGAATTGATTCTGGACACATTACGATAAAATCATTTGTGATTTCATCATAGAAAAACAACTTCGCACATATCATCATTGGGGAAACAAGATGGGAAAATCAAAACCAGTAGAACCCAGCGCAATCTGGTCTGGTCGGCGTATAATATTCGATAAAAATCTAAGCGTTACGCAGAATGTTGTGCTCAGCCAAGGACGCGACGCTCTCGCGGCTACGTGCCGAAAGATTGACCTTTTGCACGAACTAGTAAGTTCTTCGAAAGTTCGTGGTTTATATCCAAATCCGGAAATATCTGACGCAATAAGTGAGATCTGTTTTCACTATGGGGTCGCATCAACCATTCTTTTTGACAATTCACCAAAGAAAATCAACGAAAATGATCGTGCATATAAACTTCGCAATGAGAGATATGAATATGTTGAAAGTATTTGTAAGGGCAATGATTTAGAGATAGTTCTTCTAAAAAACCGGTCATTGAGAAATAAAATTGTGCATATCGATGAACATGTAGAAAAAGAGCTAAGAAAACCTGACGCCGGCTGGTTAATTGATTCTGCTGTAGACAATAGGGATGAATTTACTGCACCAAATGAAATTAGCGTAAATTTCTGTCGTGGATATATAGTTATGGAAGAGAAAATAATTCACTTCGGCTATGAGATGGATGTAAGGCGGCTAAAATATGAAGCGAGTAGCGTTATTTCAGCGGTGTTCCATTCAGTACAACGTTCTTGAAGTTCTCCCAGATCAGCTCGATACTCACTTTGCGCGGATACGCATCACGCGACGTCTAACGCGCTACCCCCGAAGCCAGCGCTGAAACGCCGCCAGCTGTTCATCACCATGGATGCCGCAGCCGTGAACGTCCGACTAACATAGGCGAAGGCATCGAAGCCCGACGCGCTCCATGGTGGGGAACCAGCGAAGCCATCGGACCGGCTTCTGTTGGGGTCTCCAGTAGACGGCGGGATCTCGAAGCGGTCCCGCCGTTTCGGAAAATATATGAAACCGCCCCGCTTCTCACACGTTTAGGTTGCGCAACGTCTTCCGGAAGGTTTCGACATGCCTGCGCCTGGCGTCATTCTGCTTCACGTCGAACGCGACATCTCTGCGGGTAGGTGGGTTGCCCGGGCGGGCGCCTATCACGGCCTCATCGCGGACGCAGAGACGTTGGACGACATGCTCAGGTGGGCCCGCGCCGCGCTGACCAACTATCCCGAGTTCGATGCGGATGGGGACTACACCATCAAAATGGTGGTCGACGCACCATTCTGATCAGCCAGAACTGATCCTCGAAGAATGACCGCGATATCCTGGCGGTCAGGCCACACTTTCTATGCCCCCGCCTGAACCCGCGCCCGAGCTTGGCGTTAAGCCTGGGCATCAGGGCTCCAGGCATGTTCGAGGCTTCGCTGATCAAGGAATACAGAGGCAAAGCGGCGATCTTGGCCCGCACGGAGGCGGGACAGGTGCTGTTTTTCGTCGGCACCACCCTGCACAGGATCTCCGTCGGCCATTGAGAGGCGCTGCCGGTCTGGCAGGGTTCCTACGTGGCCGGAACGGCGAGTTGTTCGGCATCAGAAGATGCCCGCTCACCGGACACCGATCATGAAGGCGACCAGCCTTCAGATTGAAGCGCGGCCAGCGTTAAGCCAACAGCGCCGCCCTAATCCGCCCCTCGATCGCCATGACATTGGCCAGCCCTTCCGTCCCACCATTCGCCTTGATGCGGATGGCGCGTGATTGAATTAACTGTCCGTGATGGGCGGTCGATCGCCTACACAACGGCGCATATCCACTGTAGCGGATAGCCGATGGATGATGAGCCGAAGACCCTGAGGGTAACTACGACCCTTCCACACAGCGACGCCGAGCGTCTGAAGGCGTGGACCTACTCGGCCGGCCTCACTGCATCGGAAGCCCTTCGGCGCATCATCAGAGCGGGTCTCGATACACTGGACGCCAGCACGAGGCCAACGACATCGGCGCCGCCAGCTTCCGAACACGGTGACGATGGCGCTAAGCCAGCAGCACCGCCCTGATCCCCGCCTCGACCTCCAGCACATGCTCCAGGCCGATGGTGCCGCCATTGGCATTGATGCGGATGCTGCGGACATCGCCGCGATCCGCCATGGCATTGGCGCCCATGGCCGTCGAGAACAACACGCATAGAACGCGCTGGCATGGAACAAAGCGGGAAACTCTCCACCGAAGCCGCGATCTGTCTCGAATCTGTCTCGCCGTTTCGGAAAATGAACGTCAGGCCTCCAGAAGCCCGCGCCAGCGATGGAAGGCGGCCATCTGGTCATCGCCGTGGATGCTCGACCAGATGGCCGCCAGGTCGGCCTGCGTCCGTTTGCCGGCCACGATGCGCAGGATCTCGCGCATGTCGCCCCGGTTGGCGGCATCCTGCCCGCCGAAATGCTGGACGTACCAAGGTCCCGTCAGCGCCGCGCCCTCGATCGTGCGCATGTGGTCCCGCGCCTGCGCCAACGTCAGGCCCAGGTAGCGGGCAAACGCCTGCTGGTTATCGAGGCCCGTCAGCTGCACGATGCCGCCCCCACGGGCCTCATACCCGCCAAGGGCCGCATAGACGCGATCACCGCAGGCCATGGGCTTGCCGCAGATTTCCCGCGCCTCGGCCAGGGCGATGTCGGGCCAGGGGCCGCCTGCGGGACGCGCGCGCAGGGCGGCCTTGGCCGATTCCGTGCGCACCGCACGGGAGCCGTGCATCCTCAGCAGCTGCTCGGGCTTGGAGTAGTTCAGGTTTTCGTCCCAGCGCGTGAGGCCGCCTGTCTCGACCTGCGCTTTGGCGATGATGGTGGCGGCGCCGAGGGGCGTGAAGGCCGGGAAGCGCGCGAAGGCCGCAGTCAGCGCCTTCGCCCAGGCGGCGGGGTCAGCGCAGCGCGGGAAGCCCTGCCGCACCATCGTTTCGGTGACCACCACGCTAGGCGGATCGCCCACCGCCGCGACGGGGACGGCCGGCGGCAATGGCGCAGGAGCCGCAGGCAGCGCCGGCGCCGGGGCAGCGAACAGCCGCCCCAGCCACGCCAGAAGGCTCACCGCGCCACCCCCTGGCCCAGCTTGCCCAGCTCGCCGGCCACCATGCCCTTCAGGGTGTCGAGCGGCAGACGCCCGGCCGTGTCGGGGAAGCGTTGCCGGAGCTTGTCAGCCGCCGCATCGAGCATCGCCTGCGTCGCGGCATTGATGGTGGGATTGGCGGCCACCTCGGCCGCAATCTCGCCCGCCACGCGGGCCGCGCCCTCGCCGAGGCGCTTCTGGACCGCGTTGACGGCCCAGGCGCGCAGCGCGGGGACGGCGATGCCGGCCGCTGCGGTGATCGCGGCAGCAGCCAGCGCCCAGAGACCGCTGGTGACGGCCTGGATAACCTGATCCATGATGTTCTCCTGTTGGAAAAATACGGCATTGCCGTATGATCTGTCTTGCCAGACATGCGGCATTGCCGTATGTTCTGCGCATGGACATCGAGTTCGACACCGCGAAGGACGCCAGCAACATCGCCAAGCACGGCGTGTCCCTGGCGCTGGCAGTGCTGATCTTCGAGGGTCTGGTGGGCGAGGAGCAGGACGTGCGCCGCGACTACGGCGAGCCCCGCTTCAACGCTTTCGGGCTGGTGGCGGGGCGCCTGTTCGTTTGCACTTACACCCCGCGCGGCGAGGCCCTGCGGATCATCTCGGTCCGCAAGGCCCACACGAAGGAGCAAAAGAGATGGCTATCGTGAAGGCGACAAAGGCCACCGCCGAGAAGGCGCTGAAGGCCGTGGACTGGGCAGCCCAGGACGCACTGACCGATGCCGACATTGAGCGCCAGGCGGCCGAGAACCCCGACGCCGCCCCCATCCTGACGGACAGGGAGAGCGCGGCCGGCATGGTGCTGGCGCTCCGTGCCCGGCTGAAGCTGTCGCAGGCGGCCTTTGCAGACCGATACGGCATCCCGGTCGGAACCCTGCGCGACTGGGAGCAGAGGCGCCGCATTCCCGACCAGGCGGCCACGTCCTACCTGAAGGTGATCATGCGCGAGCCGGAGATGACGGCCCGCGCGCTGGGCACGGCGGCGGAGTAGCCTAAGCCCTCCCCTCCGGCCCCGTGCGCTGCCGCACAATGCGGATGAGCAGCAGGGAAATGGCCTGCGTGCCGATCAGCCCCGCCGCGCTGGACACCCCCGCCAGCACGCGCACATCGCTTATCTGGAGGTACTGCACCACGGCCGAGGATATGGACCCGCAGACCACGGCCTCGGCCAGCAGCGCCAGCAGCGAGGGCAGCGGCCGGGTGGAGGATTTGGCCCGCACATAGGCGCCGGCCGCGGCGCTGACGGTCCCCACGGCGAGCGCCACGGCGGCCTCACCCCAGACGCCTGGCGGCTCGGTCGGGCCGCTCACAGGGCCACCGCCTGGGCCCAGCCTGCATCCAGTTGCGCCTCGCTCAGGCCCAGGTCTCCCGCCAGGCGCACCAGCAGGGGGTGATCGCGGCGGTATTCGCTGCTGTCCTGCCACTCGATCATCGCCGCCTCCCGCTCGCCCGCCGGCAAGGCCGCAATGGCGGCCTCGACATCGGCGGTGCTGATGCCCTGCCCCAGCAGCCACAGCCGCAGCTGCCGGCGCGTCAGCGGACCCAGCGGCGGCACATACGGGGGCGGCGCCTCCACCTCTCCCGGTGCAAGGATACGGACAACCACAGTGTCGCTCATCGACGTGCCCCCATGATCAGCAGCCGGCCACCCGTATAGGCCCGGCCCGGATCGGTGATGCGGATCGCCTCGATCCGCTGATTAGCGCCAAGGGCAACATGGCCGCCCGCGAACATCTCGCTCCAGCCATAGCCGCCTTCAGCATTGCTCAGGCTGCGCGTCATGACATGAGCACGATCGGCGTAGCTGTTGCCGGCGCAGTTCAGGAGCGTGGTCATGGCGTTGAGCGGATCGTTATTCGTCCCGCCGATCCAGCCCAGGTAAGTGGCGATTCCCGCATCGGCATAGCTCTGCTGCACCCAGCCGGTGCTGGCCGCGTTGAAGGTGCGGGCATCGAAATACTGGCCGCTGGGACCAGTGAGCCAGGAACCACCCACCTTGGCCTGCAGGAAGACCTGCAGAAGGCTGCCCGAGCCGACCCGCGCCCCCTCAACGGCCACCTCCAGCAGGTCGAAGCCGCTGGGGATCGTCACCTCGACACCGGAGCTGCCCGCCATGGCCACGCTCGCCAGCAGCTCCCGCCCCAGGTCGCGACGGTTGATGTCGGACAGCACGCGGAATTCTGTACCGGTCCACACCCACCGGATGGTCTGCCCGGCAATCAGTTCGCCCAGGCCGAAGTCGGTGCCATTGGCGCGCCGGAGGGGCTGTGCCCCCAGCCCGTCGATAGCCAGCGTGACGGCCCCGGTGTTGGTGGTGGTGACCGTGTGCGCGCCCGTCATGCCGGGCCGCAGCACCAGCAGGGGCGGCTTATGCACGATGGCCTGGGCATTGGCAGTGCCGCCGGCTGAGGGCACGGCGCCCACCCCGCCAAACCGCAGCGCCTGGCCGTCCGGGCTGCAATAGATGCGCTTCACGCCGGCAGACCAGTTGATGGCGGCGTTCGCGTTGCTGGACCGGTGCACATTGCGCGTCAGCGTGTCGGGCGTGCCGGCGGTGACGGTACCGTACCCTTCTTCCCAGGCGGCATCCGATTCACAGCGGTACCAGACATCCCCGCCATTCCCGACGCCGGTCAGGAATGATGTGCGCAAGGCATTGGTGGGCGCCGTCAGCTCATAGGTGCCCGTTCCCACCGTGTTGGTGGTTTGCTCGATGGCGGTTTGCAGCATGGTGCGCCCCTACAGGATTTGGCGGATCTGGAAGGTGGTGGCGTGCAGGTCGAAGCCCGGCTGCGTGATGGCCGGCACCTCGGCCAGGCGGCCGATGATCCAGGTTTTCGGCTGATCGGGATCGATCATGGCCAGCACCTGGCGGCTGGTACCGGCGACTTCCTGGAGCTGGTCCAGCGCGTCGGCATCCTCGGCCGAGAGGTTCGGCAAGCTGAAGGTGATGACGCGTTGCCGCGGGCCGCGGTCCACAAATTCGAGCCCGCTGCGGCTGTTGGCCGAGACCACGGAGCCATCCTGCCGCGCCCTGCCCCAGCCATAGGCGACATTGCCGCGCGAGGGGCGCCAGGCGGGGCCGATCCAGGCCCGGCCGAGATCGAGGTAGCCGACGCCCGCAGCCAGCGACCAGCCATTGATTTCCGCGCGCCAGTAGCGTGCGGAGAGCGGTGCGGCCGGCAGGTACGCGTGCATGCCGTAGCCCGGCACCCAGCCACCCGACATGGTACCCGTATCGAGCAACCCGCCCGCACCGGGCGTCACGGCATCCAGCTGGTGCCGCAGCGTGTCCGGCGGGCTGCGCATCCAGCCCCGCGCCTCGCCCATGGCATCGACGCCGCCGGCGTCATCCGGCTGCGCCAGGGCCAGCACCCCCACCTCGCGCAGCTCGCCGAGGTCCACCGACAGCACCGGGTTGATGATGCCGGGGGTGCTGCGCCAGCGGCGGCGCAGGATGGGATCGGCCAAGCGCGTGACGCCGAGGCCGACCGTCTCGCTGTTGGTGGTGATGGAGACACCCGGCCGGTCCAGCCAGTTGACCCAGGACAGCAGGAGCCTGGTCATCCCAGCACCGTCAGATCGAGGCGATTAC
This sequence comes from Rhodovarius crocodyli, assembly GCF_004005855.1. Taxonomy (GTDB): domain Bacteria; phylum Pseudomonadota; class Alphaproteobacteria; order Acetobacterales; family Acetobacteraceae; genus Rhodovarius; species Rhodovarius crocodyli. The sequence continues at coordinate 640,220 of NZ_SACL01000001.1, read as the reverse complement.
CACGGGCGGATTGCCCCACCACGCGCACATCGCGCCCGGCCGCCAGGCCATAGCGCGGCCAGGTGAGCCGCGCCTGCTGGCCAAGCGCCAGCCCCCAGCCGGACAAGCCCCCGGGCACCCGCCACAGCGTGCGGCCCGGCGCGAGCAGGGTCAGGATGTTGTTGCCGAGCACGGCGGCGTCTCCCTCATCATCGAACAGGGTTTCCAGGGCGATGTCTCGCGCCTGGGCATTGCGCACCCGCCGCGCATCGATCTGCACGGCGGTGCTGCGGCCGGTCGCCGCCAGCTCCAGCCGGCGGGCCTCAGTGATCGTGGGCTCGGGCACCAGGTCCGTGCCGGACAGCGGCGACCAGTTGCGGCGATAGGTCAGCACGACGCGCCATGCGGGCACGGGGGGTTCCAGCGGCTCCAGGTCATCCAGGATGCTGTCCTGGTCGAGCGCCACGCCGCCGGGGCCCGCCGGCGCCGAGACGCGCCCCACCACCACGCTGCCGCTGCCATCGTCGCCCCACCACAGGCCGCCGCCGGCGGCCAGGCGGTTGATGGCATCGGCAAAGGTCAGCTGCTCGGCCAACCAGATGCCGGCGGTGCCGGGCACATAGCCTTCCGCGCTGTCGAAGGTGGCGGGGTTGGCCAACACGCCCCCGCGCGCCAGCACCAGCCGCATCATGCGTGGGATGCTGGCACCGCCCGGCTGCCCCCAGAGATCAGCCGTGACCGTGCCGTCAGGGCTGCTTCCCAGGCGCATATAGCTGCCGGTGGGCGTGATCGCCCAGGCATAGGTGCCGGGCAGCACCGTGGCGGCAGCCAGCGCGGAATAGGTGCCGTAGCCGGCGCCGGCATCGAGCGGTGCGCCCCGGACATAGACCCCCGTGATCTCCCCGATCTCACGCGCATGCAGCTGATAGATCAGCAGCCCGGCATCGAGCTGCGGCGGAGGCACATTGCGCACCCGCCCCCAGGCCTCCGGAACGACCTTGCCCGCCAGATCCTCTCCGCCATCGGCGCCGCCCGTGCCGCCGTAGAGGCCGAGCATGGGAACATCCAGCACATAGGCCAGGCTGGCGACATTGATGCGCAGCTGTCGGCGGTCCGTCCGCCAGGCGCGGCCCACGCCGGCGAATAGGACGCGGCGGTCGGCATAGGCGGCACCCCGGCTGCCGAGCAGGCTGAGGGTGACTGGCCTGCCGTCGATGGCCAGACCCTCCGCCGTGCCGTCATAGGCACCATCGGTGTTGTCGATGATGATCTCGCCCAGCGCGGCGGCCACCCGCCGTTCGGCGGACGGGTCCAGCGGCAAGGCGCGCTCCAGGCTGATGTCGCTCAGCCGCCCCTCGAAATGGGTGGAGGGGCGGAGATCGCCCGGCTGGGAAGTCCAGTCCACATCCGACCATTGCAGCGGCACCTGGCCGCCGGTCAGGCCTCCCGGCAGGATGCCCACCGGCTCCGCGCCCAGCGTGAGCGCGCCGCCCAAGGTGGTCAGGATGCCGTCCGTGGCCGTGCACTCGACCAGCAGCACGGCATCCGACAGGGCTGGCTGCGGCAGGGCCAGCAGGTCGAGCGCGACAGGTGGCGTCGGTTCCTCGATGCCGACCGGGTATGCGCCGAGGACGGTCATGCGCTCATGGACTCCCTGCTGGTGTTCAGGCGGAACTCCCGGACCAGTGCGCCGACCTGCTCCGTCAGCGCCGCCATGGTGGAGGCGTTCTGGCGGGCCAGTTCGGCGATGGCCTTCTGCAGGGCGACATCGCCACCCTGCACCGCGGCGTTGGTGCCGAAGCCCGCCACCTCGCTGCGAACGAAGCCTTCCAGCCGGGCATAGCTACCGGTGGCGCCGCCATAGACGTTCTGGCCGGCGGTCAGCAGCGCATCGGCAGCCGAGGTGACCTTGGAGGCATCCCCGCCTGACAGCGCCGCATCGAAGGCCCCCTGCGCCGCCGCCAGCCGGGCGGTGGGCGACAGGCTGGAGGTGGCCCCGAGCTGCTGCGCCGTCAGCCAGTCCAGCACCGACTTCGCGCCGGCGATCTGCGCCTCGGTGATCTGCTGCGCGGACTTCTGGACGATGGCCAGGCGTTCCTCGGCCTGCACCTGCTCGGTGCGCAGGATGCGGGCCGAGACATCCTCGGCGCTCAGCCCAAGCCCCTCCAGCGTGCTGCGCGCCGTGAACAGCTCCTGCCGGGCCGCGAAGTCGAAGGCGGCCAGGTCCGCCTCCTGCGCCAGGCCGCGCGCCCGCAGGCTGCGGACATCGAGGCCCACATCATAGCCCGCGACCTGGAGCGCCCGCTGTTCCCGCAGCTTTGCGATTTCCAGGTCACGCACATCGGTCAGGGCAGCCGTGGCCAGGCCCAGCTCATTGGCCTTGTCGATGGCGGGCTGCCACTGATCGCTGAGGGCGGTCAGCGACTTCTCGAATTCGCTGGCGGCCTCACCCGTCTTGGTCAGGGCCTGATAGGTGCCCTTGTACCATTCCAGGTTGCTGGACAGCGTTTCGACGCTGTTGCCGGAGGCGTTGAGGATCGAGAGGTAGTCGCCCTGCGCAATCTTGCGGAAGCCCTCCAGCAGGAACTCGCCGGCCCGGGTGGCGAGCTGCTGCGCGCCTTCCTCGGTGTTCGCGAACTGCGCCTTCTGGCCGCTGTAGTCGAGATAGAGGTTGCCCTTGTCGTCGCCACCCCGGCCGGAGGTGACGCCCACCGCGAGCTCCCCGCCGAGGCGCAGGCCGCCCAGCTGGTCACCGATGGTGGTGGCAAGGTTGGCCAGGCTGCGCGCCGCAGTCTCGGCCTGGGAGGCATTCTGCGCGCTGTAGCGGTTGCCGGTGAGGCCGTTGCGTTCCTCGGCGCCCGTGGCCAGGTCCAGGCGGAATTCCTGACCCTTGCCGCTGGGCTTCTGGCCCGGCAGCAGGCCGCCGATCAGCGCCAGCAGCGCCCCACCGATGATGCCGACTGGCCCGAGAGCGCCGAGGGCGGGCAGCAGGCCCAGAGAGGAACCGAGGGTGGCAGCACCGGTGACGGCGCTGGTGACGCCACCAATGCCGGACAGGGTGCCGCCCAGGCCGCCGCGCTGGAAGCCCGAGATGGCGCCATAAATGCCACCGCCGATGGCCAGGGCGCTGCCGAGGGCGCCGCCGAGGGTGAGGCCGGGGCCTCCGGCAGCCTGAAGCTGCGCCTGCGTCGCGGGCCCATATACACCGCTTCCCAGCCCCCCAAGAGCGGCATTGGTGGAGTTGCCGACAAGCTGGGTATTCAGGACGCCATCAAGACCACCCCAACCAGTGCTGGCCAAGGCAGAGGGATCAGTCAGAAAGCCGTAGCCGCCCAGGAAGCTGCCGCCGCCGCTGCCGCCGAAAAGGCGGTTCCCGATCGACAGCGCCCCGCCGCCGGTGGACAGCAGCGAGCCAGTGGACGCGCTCCCGCTCATATCCTTCGTGCCGCCGATGACGGCGCTCACCCCGCCCAGAGTGCCCCGCGTGCCGCCGAACAGGCTGTTCAGCACAGGATTCACCAAGCTGAGGCGCAGGGCGGATTGGACGATCTCGCTCAGCACCGCACGGGCCACGTTGCCGAAGTCGAGCGCCTTCAGGCTGCCATTGGCAAAGGCCTGCGTGATGGCGCTGCCGATCCGGTCGAAGGCCTGTTCGCCCAGGCGCGACACCTCGCCCCAGGAGTTCTGCAACAGCTGGAGGTTGCTACGCGCATCGGCCAGGCTGCCCGCCAGGCGCACCGCTTCCGCAGCCTCCGGCGTGCCAGCGATGCTGCGGGTGGATTGCTGGGCGCGGAGCACCGCCAGTTCTCGCTCGCGGGCCTCGGCCGTGACACTGACCAGTTGCGCCTCGCGCTCAAGCACGGCCAGCTCGTCGCGCGACTGAATGTTGCGGGTGGCCTGCTGGCGCTGGGCCTGCACCTCGGCCAGCTTCGTATAGCGAACCGTGAGGGTATCGACCGCGCGCTCATAGTCGCGGGTTCCTTCCTCGGCGTAGCGCAGCGCCTCCGCCTCGGCGCGAATGCGCGATTCGGCGCGGCGGCCCTCCTGATCACTGCGGCCATAGGCAGCCGCGATCTGTTCCTCGCCGTCGATCTGGCGATTCAGCGTGACCAAGCTGGAGACGAGCTGGCGCTCTAGCCGCTCCTGCACCAGTCGGCGGGCCTCTGCCTTTTCCGAGGCGCTGGCCATGCCGGCACCAGATGAGCGCGCGGCCCTGTCCAACTCCAGCTCGGCCTGCGCCAGCTCCCGCGCCGCGCCCTCTGCCGCCAGGGCGAGGGATGCCTGCTCCCGCAGCGCCCGAAGCTGCTGCGTCGTGGCGGGGGTCAGGCCCTGTTCCTGCTGCGCCAAGACCTGGAGGGAAGAACGTCCGGCGGCTGCCTGTTCGGGCGTGAGCGTGCCCAGCGCCATCCCCTCCCGGATGTATTGGCGCTGCTGCTGGATACGCTGGCCCGTCTGGTACCGCCCGCCCAACTCGCCCGTCGTCTGCTCGAATCGGCGAAGGGTGACCTCAGCGCCATTCTGCCCCGCCAGCGTGCGCTGCTGCACACCGAGCTGACGCAGCGCGTCCTGGTATCGCTCCACAGCCTCGACCAAGGTCAGGATCGCGCGTTGATTAGAGGTGAATTCTTCGGTGCTGGTCGCGGTAGCCCGGGCCACCGACAGCGCCTGATCGGCCAGGCGACGTAGCCCCGTCAGGTCTAGGTTGCCAGCCTCCAGATATACGCCCAGGTTCCGCTCCAGGGATTGGCTTTCGGCATTGCCGAAGGCGCCCACATAGCGGCCCATCGTGGAACCGACCTGCCGCAGCAGCCCTTCCTGGCGCGCACCGAGGGTCAGTTGCTGGTCTTGGAGACGGCGCGCCTCCACCTGGCGCTGAGCCTCATCCAGCCCGCCATAATAGCGGGCGAGGTTCACGACCGACTGCGCTTCCTGCTGGAGGCCCTCGCGATAGCGCCGCCCGGCCTCGGCTGCGCTCACATACTGCAGCCCCTGACGGGACAGCGCGGACACATATTCATCGGCCCGGCGCGTCACATCCTGATAGGCCGTGCGCTGCCCCTCAATGGCAGCTGTCAGCTTCTCGGCTTCGGTCTTGCCCAGGGCCAGCTGGAGTACCAGGCCACCCACCGCCAGCGCGGCGCCGGCGATGGCACCCCACTTGCCGAAGGCGCCCAGGAGCTGCGAGCCCTGCTGGCTGAAAGCCACCAGCGCGTTCTGGCCGCCGGCCAGCTGCACCGCGAGATCCTGCACCTGGAAGCCAGCCTGACCGATCGCCGCCGTGAACCGGCCGGTGGATGAGGCCGCCGAGTTCGTGGCGCTGGCGCTGGCCGCCATGGCCTGGGTTTGCGCCGTGACGCCGCCCGTCAGCGCCATCTGCTGCGCGCGGGCCCGGGCCAGTGCCTGGTCCACCTTGGCGATGTCGGCATCCCGCCGCTCTGTCACAGCGGCAATGGAGCGCGCCAGTTCATCCTGGCTGCGCCCCTCGCGCGCCGCGGCGGCCGTGAGTTCCGCCGCCTGGCGCTCTGCGCGCGCGGATATGGCCTGCCGCTGCTGCTCGGCGCGGGCGTTGGCATCCACCTTCGCGGTCAGCGTGTCGAAGCTGTTGCCCACCAGCGAAAGGGTGCCATCGGTCGCCTTGAGGGCGGCCTGGGCCTTTGTCGCCGCCGCCTCGACCTGCTCCAGCTCGCGCGCAGCAGCAGCGGCGCCTTCGCTCACCCCGTTGCGGAGCCGGACTTCCAGTTCAGCAACCTCGCGGAGAGTGGTCATGCGACCTCCAGACGGCGGCACACGGGTTGCCCCAGCGCGTCATTGATTTGAATGATGTCGATCGAAGCGCGGCGCGGCACATTCGCGCCCTAGCTCAGGGGGACGAAAATGGCCGTCAGGATTGTTTGCGTTGCAGCACTTGGTGCCGCGTTGGCCGGCTGCGCAGTGCAACCGCCTGGAAATACATCACCGACAGCTGAGCAGGCTGAGCGTGAACGGCTGTTCTGGGAGCGACATAGGATGTCGAGTTCCGGCGCAGCTGAAGCTGACGCCGCTGCTCGGCGAAATCAAGAATGGATCAGGGACCAGCAGGCCGCCAGCCCAACTGGTCTGGCTGTGGATTCACCATCTGCACGCGCGAACGATGTTGCGGCGAGGCCTTCAACACCTCTGGCCAGCCGCCGAGTTCAAACATCTGAAGAATTCGCGGCGGAGCGTGCACTCAACGAGGAATATGCTCGTCGAAACCGAGAAAGGGTATTGCAATCCGGGGTTTCACCCATGGCCGCACCCGGTCGATGGCAAACCCGCTGCGAAAATGATCGGTTTACTGATCGTGTACGCTGCCATTTGTCGCGCAACCTCACGGTCATATCGGGCACACCGGTTTCTGCCAGTCTCTGGAGCATTGACGGTGGACGCCGCTGGGTCATTACAGCCGCTCCGCCACCCGTCACCTTCAGGCTGCGGATAGGGCAGAACACTGTGTTCGAGGGCATTTGCAGAGGTGCAGGCGACTCCTGTGACGTGCCCAACCCCGCAACGCTGACAGCTCAACTCCGCGAGGGCAGTATCATGGCCGTCCAGATCACGACGGTCCGAGGCACCTTGGACCAAGACTTCATGATAGCCGGGTTCGCTGAGGCGCAAGCTGAAGTGGACCGCCGGGCGCCATCGCCGCCGGAACCTGAACCTCCTGCCCGGGCCCGCCGGCGCTAACCCTCCGGCCGCATCCGCAGCACGACGGCCGGGTAAGTCACCTCCTGGCCGTCTTTCCTGATCCATGGCGCATCGTTCTTGCCACCGGATAGCCGCACGAAACGCCGCTGCGCCCACACGCCCGGGAAGCGCTGCCGCACCTGGCGCATGGCATCCTCCGTGGCGCCGATGACGCGCATGGTGGTGATGCCCTTACGGGTCGTGTGCTTCCGCCGCTGGGTGGTCTGAGGCTTGCCGTTGCTGCCCACCTCAAACAGGCGATGCCACGGGCGATCGTTCGTCACCACCACCTCGGCATCGGCCGGGATGTCGCCCAGGTCGCCACGCCAAGGGCTGCCGTTCACCAGCACCACCCAACTGCGCTTGTACTCCCCGGTCAGCACCGGGCTGCGCGCCTGCAGATAGTCCAGGACGAACTGCACGGCCCGTGCCAGGCCGTGGAAGCGGTAGACGATGCGGCCGCCATCCAGCTTCACCGATTCCTCGGCTGCGCCGGCCCGTCCGTCCACCTCTGTGGTGTAAAAGGGTGAGGCGCGGCCGCTGCTGATCAGCCCATCCCGCAGGCCACGGGCGTAGTCAGCGGCGAACTGGCGCTGCTTCGCTTCGGGCATCGCCCGATCGATCAGCAGCTGCATTCTCTGCGCAAGCCTCACTCCCGCCCCCGCTCATTACTGATCAGCATGAACTCGGCATCCATGCCCTGGATCAGGGCAAGCAGGTCATCCCGCTCGACCGGCGCCAGGTCGTGGCGATCCGCCCAGCCTTGCACCGCAGCCCAGGCGACGGGCCGCGGCACCGGGCGGGACTGGAAGACCGGCGCGCCCATGGGCGGGGCCACCATCTGCATGGTGACCAGCCATTGGCGGTCTGCCGACAGCGCGCACCAGGCGCGCCACACCCAGGCCCATTCGGGCATGAGCGTCACCTGGGCCGGCGCCTCGCCCCAGCCCAGGGCGTCGATCAGCTCGGCTTCGCCGGGGCGCTCGTGCTGCCGGAGGAACGCACGGAGTTTCCCTCCGCGGCCTTGCGCAGCAGATCCTTGTCGGAGGTGACCTGATCCACCGCCAGGAAGGCGGCCGTCACCAGCGCGCCATAGGTGTCGGCATCCATCGCCAGCTCGCGGAACCGCTCCACCGTCACCGGGGTGTCGTCGTCTTCCTCCAGGCCATCGACATCGACCACCAGGCGCTTCAGCAGCAGCTCACGCGACAGGGCCAGGCGGTCCTTCAGCGCAATATCCTCCCAGCCCTCGCGGTTCTTCAGGGCACCCTCGACGCGGAGCCGGCGGACCAGCTCATTCTGCGCGCGGGAGAGCGCCGTCTGATAGTCCTCGGTATAGGGCCGGGCCTTGATCTTCAGGTCGCCGGTCTCGGGCCAGGGGCCAGTCCACAGGCCATCGGCGGCGGCGGCCACGGGGGTCGCCAGCTTGCTCAACTTCATCTTCTGTATCCTTGCGGGGATGCGGGGTTGGGGCGCCCTGGCTCCCCGCCGGTCCAGGGCGCCCCGATACGCCGCCAGGCAGAGGCCCGGCAGCGCATATCGTCACGGCACGGCCGGGAACCGGTCGATCTGAATGCAGTGCGATGCCAGATCCTGCGCGCCCTCGATCGTGAAGCGGCTGCGCACGGTCTGATTCGGGCCACCCGCCTGCGGGCTTCCGTTCATCAGGGCCACGGCCGGCAGGCTCATGGCATAGGCGTTGCCCTGCGGGTCGCGCATGGTCCAGGACAGCAGGCTGTTCGCCTCGCTCATGAACAGGTCATAGAGCGTGCTGTTCCGCCACAGCACCTCGATGGTGCCGGAGGGATTCACCTGGCCCAGCAGCGCGCCCTGCGCCGTGGCCGAGCCCATGCCGTAGTCCATGGCCGCACCTTCGCGCGACAGGCTGATGGCGGTGGACTGCACCACAGCATCGATGGCGGCATCATTCACCATCACCCCGCCGAAATTGCCCACCCCGTCGAAGAAGCCGCCGGTGGGTGCCGGGATGATGCCGCCCGTGGAAGCATCGGCGACGGCCTTAGCCTCCTGCGCGGACAGGACATTGAAGCTGCCGGTGAAGGCCTGATTGATGCCGCCCTGCAGGTTCAGGCCGGGGATGATGGAGCCCGGGTACTGGAACCAGTCGCTTCCGACCTTCTTCTGCAGGAACAGGCTCTTGGACAGGTCGCCATTGCGCAGCATGGAGCCGCGGACCTTCGCGGCCGTGCCGGTCGGGGTCTCGTTGGCGACGGTCTTGCCGGCCAGAGTGATGTCTTGGCCGGAGGTCTTGGCCGAGACGCGATAGATGCCATTGTTGGCGCCGCTGTTGGCCGTGAATCCATACAGCCGGATGAACTGGCCCACCACGACGCTGTTGAACTTGCCGCTGGTGGTGCTGGTCAGCTTGTTGCCGCTGGCCACGGTCGAGATGTCGCCGGCCACGCCATCGATGGCCAGCGCCGAGGTCCATTCTTCGCCCAGCGCAGCAGCCAGCAGATCATCGAAGGTGCCGTAGGACAGGTTGAAATTGATGCCACCGCCGCCCGACACGCTCTGCGTGACGGAGGGGCTGACCTGGCGCTTGCCGGTGATCTCGTTGAAGCGCTGGCGGTTCTTGGTGCCGGCCAGGGTCTCGCTGGTGATCCGCAGCCCTTTGAAGGTGGTGGCAGGCGGGGTGCGCCAGGCACTCTCGATGCCGTAGGACAGGACGACATCAGCGGTTTCCGCACCGGCGGAAATCCCGGTCACGCTGGGCATGGGAAAGCTCCATGTTCATGAGAGGTGCCTTGCCCAAGGGCTGCAGGGCGCGCCGAAGCGCATGACGTGGCGGGTTAGCCCACCAGCGTGGTGTTCAGCCGGAACCAGATCTGGAGGTTGAGCGCCCAGTAGGCGCCCTTCTCGGCTTCCTCGCCTTCGTCGATCGCGTAGCCGCCCCAGATCACCGGGCTGGCCTCGCGGTCCCGGTTGTCGGCGCGGAAGGCGGCCAGGATGTCCCCGGCGATGTTGCGGGCCGGCATGGAGCCGACGCCGCGTTCGATGCAGATGGCGCATTCGATCACGCCATCCTCATCCCAGATCGGCGCACGGCCGAGTTCCACCGGCCCGCCAGCGGCGGAGCGGCCGCCCATGCGCACGAAGGGCGTCATGGCCGTGTCAGGATTGAAGCCGGTGTTCGGCATGGCCAGGGTGAAGCCCGGCACGCGGGAGATCACGGCCTCGGCACGGGCCCATGCGATGGAGCTGGTCATCAGGCCACCGCGATGCGGCTGCCGCCGCCCGTGACGCCGAGGGCGCCGCCCTCTGTCTCGGCCCGGTTGCCGCGGCGATCATCGGCGGTGCCGGTGCCGCGCAGCCACAGGTCATAGCCCGCGAGCACGCCGCGCACTCGGCGTTCCTTGGCGCCCATGATGGTCCAGAGCTTGCCGTCCTGCACCAGCTGGTCATGCGGCTCAGGGCCGCCGAGCGACGGATATGCGGCACCGACCACGGCGCGCGCGTCGCCCTGGCGCACCTGCCCTACGAGCTGGTCAGGCGAATAGCTGGTGATGAAGGCGCGGCAGGAGTCGGTGCCGAAGGTGCCGGTGGTCCCGGCGCGGCGCCGCAGCTCGGCCGGAGCACCTTTGCAGGCCAGCATGCGGGAGGTGGTGGCGGAGAGGGACATCAGACCGTGATGCCGCGTGCCGCCATGGCTGCGCGCACCGAGGTAACGACTTGGGCGATCTCGGCGCTGGTCAGCGCCACGTTGAACGCCGCGAAGAACCCCTGCTTGGTCGCGCCGCCCCAATCGGTCCGCTGCGTGGCGCCGATGCGGGCCCCCGCACCTGCCACGTTGAGCAGGCGCGGATTGGAGAGAGCCAGCGAGGCCGCCTGGCCGGTCGTATGGTCGTTCAGCCGTGCGGACACCCCAGCCTCGACCACCGCGCTCACCAGGTGGAATACACCGGCATCCGCCAGGGAAAGCGAAGGCGACACGGAGGTGGGCGTTCCGCTCACGCTCGTGAAGGTCGCCAGCGTCAGCGAGGCCTGGGGCAGCCCGGAGGTATTGGCGAAGTACAGGCCGGTGCCGCTGCCGGTGCCGCCCTGCTGCCAGCCGGCAATCATGCCGCGCGTCGCGGAGGCTGCCAGCGTGTCGTTGTTCGCGAGCACCGACACCAGGGTCAGGCTGTCCGTCTCCAGCACCGGGGTTTGCAGATAGTTCGTGTCGGATTTCAGCCCCGCGAAAAAGGGCGAGCTGGCCTGGAAGGTGGGCGCACCCACCTTGGTCGCGTCCCCGGCGCCAGCACCCCACCGGTTCTTGAGGCTCAGCGCCTCGGTCTGGCCCAGCAGGTGCCAGGCGCGCAGCCCGCGCGTGACCGGCGGCACGAAGTCGATGGCCACCGAGCTGAAATCGGCGCCGCGAACGATGATGTCGAGACCCATGATTGCGTCCTTCAGACGAGGGTGGCGGTGCGGCAGAAGCCGATGCACCAGTTCCAGAGCGGGTAGGGCTTGCCGACGAGCGAGGTGATGTTTTCCTCGGCGTCCATGCCGTCGGCGGGCAGGTAGACGTAGGGGGTGCTCGCCAGGGCCGGGTCGCTGTCCGCGAGGTTCCCGGCGCCGCGCGTCCCGCTGTCGGCATAGTGGATGCGCACGGTGCCGACCGGATCGCGGGCGAACACCCCGCGTACCGTGCAGTCGCCGCCCAGCGTCACGCCCGAGACCGGCAGCGCGCCGCTGTCGTCGCTGGCCGCGAAGCCGTAATTCGCGAAGGTGGTGGCGACGCCCACATCCCAGCACTGGCGCCACGCCAGGGGCGGGGCCGGAACGTGGAAGGCGACGGCCCATTTGCGACCGCTGTACACCACCTCATTGGGGCTAAGCGGCTTCCAGGCCCGGCGCCGCACCAGCACCTCGGCCATCACCTGGCCGAACTTCTCACCCATCCAGCGGGTGCCATTGGCGGTCAGGTGGCCGAGCTTGTCCGGGTAGGGATAGGACGGGCCGACCATGAAGGCGCCAGCCGTTTCGGCCACTGCCTCATACTGCGCCTCGCCGATCGAGAGCTGCGTGCCCGCCGTCACATAGGTGGCGCCGGTCTGGTAGATGAACACCGCCGGCGGGCGAGCCTGGCCGAGCGCGGAAGCGGCATAGTCGCGCCAGGCGCCGATCAGCTGGATCAGCCTGGCCTTGTAATCGGCCTTGGTGGTGATCGGGTAATCGGCCTCGCCCTGGACCCACAGCACGGCCATGAGCAGGCGGGTGGCACCCAGCGCATCGGCCTCAGCCTTGAAGGCGTCGACCAGCCCGGTGAAGCGCCCCCAGCGACCGGCTGGGTCGCCCTGCATGAAGCTGGCGATGGGCTGGCCGCCGCTGCCGCAGGTGTTCACCACGAAGCGGCAGGTGGAGACGGGGGCGGAGGTGGAGGCCAGCAGGTCGCGCTCATCCAGCCAGTCGCGGCGCAGGTAGTTGGCCGCGGCGATGCCCGCATCCTCGCCGATGGCGTCATCCCCGAAGTCGAGCGCGGCGATCTCCGCAGGGGTCAGCAATGCGCCGCCCGTGCCGCGCACCGTGGCGATCAGGCTTTGCAGGCCAGAGCCGAACTTGGGCCAGGTGGTGCCGCTGTTCTGGGAATGGGTGGACAGCCCGATCATCAGGTTGTCGTAGGGCTGCGCCTTGGTGACGGGCGGATGGGCCTCATAACCCTCAGCCAGGGACTGTCCGTTGACCGCGATCTGGTTGAGCGCGGCGGTGGGAAAAGCGATGCCGGCCACCGTCTGGCGCGAGGGCTCGGCACTGGCGCTGCGGGCGCGGGCATCCATGCGGCGGACGATGGCGTCGAAGTCCGACACGATAGGGTCCACGCGGGTCAGGTAGCCGTCCGCGCCGACCTGTAGGGCGACATGGCCCTGGTCATCCCGGATGCGGAAGGCGAAGGCGCTGCCGGCCACCGGGACCGCATCCACGATGCCGGCCAGCACGGCCCGGCCTGCCAGCGCCATGTCGCCCGCCGGCGATACCGCCACACCAGGCACAGCGAAGCCGGCCGCATCGACATTGAGGATCACGGCGCCGTTGGCATCACGCACGCGCAGGCCGGTGCCGGCCTGTTCCAGCGTGGAGGCGCTGGTGGTCAGGGCGCCGAGGATGGAGAGGATGCCGGCGGGGGAGAGGGTGGCGCCGGGCACAGTCAGACCGGTGGCCGGATCCACGTTGAGCAGCACGGCGCCGGCATCGTCACGGACGCGCAGCCCTGCACCGCCGGGCGCCAGCTCGGTGGGCGGCGTGACCCAGGCGCCGTTCTCGCGCAGCATCGCCAGCACATTGCCGATGATGTCGCGGATCGCGAGCGGCAGCGCGCGGGGCTGATCCTCGCGGATCTGGCTTTCCAGGTTGGTGGTGCGCTGCGACAGCACACCGACGCTCGGCCCGTCGTAGGTCCAGGCGGAGCCAGACCAGCGATAGCGGCCGTTCCGGTTGGACCCGTCGGGGTTGGCGGTGGCCGGGGCCGTGGGGTCAGCATAGACCTCGGCCATCTGGCCCACGCTGGTGCCCACCAGGGCGGACAGCGCGGCATAGGTCGCCACCTGGGTGGTGGGAATCAGGCCATCCAGCCCCAGCGCGCCACGCAGGGCGACGGGCTGCACATTGCCCGTCTCACCAGCCACGGACTGCACCGGGGCCAGGCCGGGCACCTCATCACGCAGGGCCTCGATTTCCGGACGCACAGTCACCGCAGCGCGCTGGGACAGCTGGCCCACCGTGGCTTTGCGGGTGACGACGCCGTCGTCATCGCGGGCCTGCTCGGACCACACGACATCATCGTCCTCCAGCGGCCGGGCTTCCGGCAGCTGCGAGAGCCGCACATCAGGCATGGAGGTGCTCCCCGGTTAGAGGCGGTACAGGTGATAGGGGGCCAGCGCGACCAGCTCCGGCGTGCTCAGCTTGTCCGGGTCGAAGTAGGAGACATTGCCCACGCCCTCCGCGCTCTCGCTGCGGATGCGCAGATCCTCGCCCTGGCCCAGGTAGGCGCGGGCGGCACGGTCGATGCAGATGCCGCGGACATCGCCCGGCAGGTCGCTGTCGTCTTGGCTGGGAAGCAGCCAGCCGGCGCTGTACTCCACTACCACCTTGGCGGCGCGCCAGGCGCAGCGGGCGTCGCCAGAGAGGCGATGGAGCAGCCCGGCGGGCCCATCCACCTCGAAATCCGCGCCCTCCACCAGGGTGGTGCCATCCACCACCACCGAGGCGATGGCATGCACGCGGTCACGGGCCAGCATCAACGGCTTCAGCGGGCAGGAGAGGCGGAACGTCTCCCGCACCGTCTCCCGCCCGAAGACACGGCCATTGCAGGCGCCGGCAATGGCATCGCTGGCGCGCAGGATCAGCGGACCGATGCCCGGCGGAGGGTTGGACAGCCCCAGCTGCGCCGCCACATCGGCGGCGGTCGCGAGCAGGCGGTCCGGCGCGGGCGTGATGACGGTCAGGATGCTGTCCGACATGGCCGGCCTCAGACCGGCGGGTTCGGCGTGGGCGCCTGAGCCGGATGGCCGAGGATGGCGATGGCAGCCATCGGCGCATTGCCGGTGTTGCTGGACGGCGTGATGGTCAGCCGGACGTAGCGCTTCTCACCGACATAGCCGATTTTCCGGGTCTCGGCGTCATCCGCGAAGGTGAAGCCGGCCAGGGCCGTGGTGCCGACCAGCGAGGCCGCGGGAACGGCGGCCGCATCGGACAGGTTCGCCACGTCGCCATGCTCCACCGTGACGGCGAAGGTGGCGTCCGCATCGGCCAGGGTGCCGGTGACGATGGCGAAGGTCACGCTGTCATAGCCCAGCCGGTCAATGACGGCGCCCACCTGGGCGGTGTTGTCGGTGATCGCAGCGGCGGCCGGCGCCAGCGCGGGCAGCACATGGATGTCGCTCATCAGGTCGCGCATGGCGCGGTGCTCCTATGGCATGAGGATGGGGGAAGAACGCGGGGCCGGGCGGCCCCGCGCTGCCACGCTTCAGGAGAAGCGGATGTGCTTGATGGCCTCGAAGTTCACGACGCCGCCGCCGAAGCGCACGCGGGTCCAGAACTTGACGTAGGGCTTGGCGGTCAGGTGATCGCGGATCACCGTGATGCCCAGCCGGTCCACGATCTGGTAGCCCTCCTGGAAATCGCCGAAGGACATGGACAGGCTGGCGGCGCCGAGCGTGGGCATGTCCTGCGCCACCGTCACCGGGAAGCCGATGATCTGCTGGGGCTGGCCCTGCTGGAGGCCAGGCTGCCAGAGGTACTGGCCCTGGGCATCCTTGAACTTCCGGATCTTGGTGATGACCTCGCGCCGCGTCACCCAGCGGGCGTTCTGCAGGTAGGCGTCCTTGAAGGCGCCCACCATGTCGAACAGGATGTCCCCAGGGTTGGAGGCGGCGAAATCGCCGTTCACGCCGGTACCGATCACCTCCAGCGTGCCCCAGGCCCGCGTCGCGTCGCTGGTCGCGGCCACCGGGTAGGCCGTAAAGCCGCGCGGCTCATTGGCGCCGCTGCCCAGCGCGAAGCGGCGGTTCTGGCCGCGGGCGATGCGATCGGCGGTCTTGCGGGCCAGCCAGGCCTCGACATCCACCGAGGCGTCTTCCAGCAGCTTCTGGGTCGCGCGCGGCTCGACCGCGCCTTCCCACACCGGGATCCGCCAAGTGCCGACCTGCGGCGTGCTGGTCTCGCTCGGGCCCGTGGTCTCATTCAGCATCACCATGTCGGCGGCCTGGTCGAGGTCGTTCATCCCCTCCAGCGCGTCGGTGCTGATGGTCTGCACGTTCGCGATCTGGCGGATGGGCGAGGTCTCATAGACCCGCTGCACGATGCGGCCCGTGGTGTCGGCGTGCACCAGGTAGCCGCCATCCGGGTTGGAGCCGGAGGACATCGCCTTGCGCTCGGCATCGGACAGGCGGTTGTCGCCGCCGCGCAGGTAGGACTTGAAGCCCTCGCGGTAGGACCTGAGGCCATCCGCATCGATTTCCGGGCCCATGGGGCGCTGGAGCACGCCGGCATGCGAGCGCAGCAGGTCGTTCATCGACTTCAGCTCGGCTTCGAGCTTGTTGCCCGCCTCGCCGCCCCCGCCGGGTCGGTTCAGGCGCTTCTCCATGTCGTCGAGGCGCTTCTGCTCGGCGGCGTGCTTCGCTTCCAGGGCATCCTTGGCGCTGGTCAGGCGGTCCAGGGCCTCATTGACCTTGGTCAGGTCGGCGGGCGCGGCCTTGAGGCCGGCCTTCACCTCGCTCAGCTCGGTCTCGACCTTGCGCTTGAATTCCTCATGGGCGCGGCCGAGCTGATCGATGATCTGCTCCATCTCGGGCATAGCTGTATCCTTCAGGACTTGAGGGTGGTGAGCAGCCGCTCCAGAGCGGCCTTGGTGCCCGCCTCACCAGCGTCCCGCTGGGGCAGAGCCTTGAAGCCGGAGGCGATCACCGCCTTGGCCTCGGACCGGCTGAACCCTGCATCCCGCAGGGCCCGCTCGGCATCACGTTCGGTCAGGCCCGACTTCACATCGGTGATGTTGGCCTTCCGGTTGGCGGGGAAGGTGACGATGGACACCTCGAACAGGTCCAGCTTCGTCAGCCTGCGCCGCGGATCTTCGGGCTTCGTCCGCTGCTCGTAAGCGGCGGCACGGTAGCCGATGCTCATGCCCTTGATGGCCGGGCGCGGCTCCATCTTGAGCAACGTGTAGATCTCTCGCCCACGAGGCGTATCGGCCAGCTTGCCGGTGACCTTGAGGCCGATCCCGTCTTCCGCCAGGTCGGTCCAGATGCCGATGGGCGTGTTGTCCTCGGCGGTCAGGCCACCATGCTGGAGAAGCATAGCGGGCCAGTCGCCGGAGGCCTTGGCCTCGGCCAGGGTCGCCCCGAAGGCGCCTGGCTCGATCACGTCGCCATAGCTGTCGATGTTGCCGAAGACCGCGCCATAGCCGGAAAAGGTCATGTCGGCGCCTTCCGACGCGAGCTTCACCTCGCGCAGGCCGAAGATGCTGCGTTCCACTGGTACCCCCTATGGGTTCGGCGACGTTGCCGGCGGGTTGCCAACGACCATGTTGGAGGGCGAAAGCGGCTCACTGAGACCATCCTTCGGGTCCAGTTCCTCCCATTCGCGCGCCTCATTGCGCATCAGCCACCCCGCCGCGATGCCGGACCTGTAGAATTCGGCTCGATCCTTCGCCGCACCACGCAGCAGCTCGGCATCAAGGAATTTCGGATACAGGCCCGCGTCACGATCGGCCTTGGTCAGAAGCGTCCGGGTAATCGAGGCCTCGAAGCGCCGATGCCACGGCCGGATGGTATGCACCGCGTGCGCGAGGAACATCTGCTCGGCGCTGGCATAGGTGCTCGCCTTGTCCGAATAGCCCACCATGATCGGCATCACCCCGAACGCCCGGCAGATCTCCTCGATCTGGTGGCGCCTGGTCTCCAGGTGCTGGGCATCCACGCCGCTCATGGTCAGCGGCGTCCATTTTGCCGCGCGGTCCAGAAGCAGCGGCTTGCCCGCATGGTGGGCGCCGGCGTTGTGCTGCTCGATCCAGGCCCGCAGGAACTTGTACTGGTCGGGGGTCATCGAACCCTCGACCGAGTACATGCCGGTGCTCTGCACCCCGTTCTTGTGCAGGCTGGCATGCGAGGTTTCGAGCGCGACGGACAGGCCGATGGCCTCGCGTGCCATGCGAAGCGGCTCCATCCCCATCCAGCTGTTCCAGGACGGGCCGCGCAGGTGCCAGATGGCCTCGGCCGGGAACTGCTGCGCGATTCCTGCCTCGCTGGTGACGGTATAGGTCAGCCGCAAATCGGCGCCGCGCTTCACCATGACGCGGGACGGGTCCAGCGGCAGCAGTTCGCTGATCTGGCCGCGCACACGGTTGATGAAGACGTAGGCATTGCCCAGCAGCGCGACGTGCATGGCCAGCGTCTCGCGAAACTGGAGAGCGTCCTGCCAGTCATTCGGTTCGACCGCCAGCAGGTCCAGCAGCGGGTGGTCGGTCGCCACTTCGCGCCGGCCGGTGCTGGCGTCCTTCCGGAACACCTTCAGCGGCACCGTGGCGATGCCATCAGCGATGACCAGCACGCAGCGTAGCACGGCTGTGACCTGCATGGCGGTATCAGCGGTCAGCGTGATGCCCGCTTTCGTCTCCCGCCCCCCGAACAGGCGGCGGAACACGTCTTCCCAGCTGTCACCGGCCGATTTGCGCTGGAACGGCCACAGGCGCGTCAACACAGACATCACGCCTCCTCAGGGGCCATGGTTTCCCAGAACGATTTCGCGACCGGCTCCGGGTTCCGCGTCATCACCTCGACCGCCATGAAGAAGGCGATCAGCGGGTCGATCTTCCCGGTACCGGCCATCTGCTTGGTGATGGAGGTTGCGTTGCCCTTGGCCTCCGCCTTCGCATTGCCCACGCACCAGCTCATCAAGGCCTGATCCGCATGGGCGATGGTGCCCGCCGCCAGGCCCCGCTCGGCCGTCTTGATCGCGGCGTTGATCTTCCAGCCCTGGGGGATGCCCATGACCAAGGGCCCAGGCTGCCCGTCATACTGCGTGTCGCCCTCAATGCCGCGGGCCCGCAGCTCGGCCGGAATGTCCCCGATGCCATACGGGTCCAGTCCGATGCCACCGAGCTTGCCAGCGTTACGGATGCGGGCGATCAGGTCGGCCACCTCGCGCACGTCCTGGCCGATGGTGTCCACCATCACCAGGTCGCCAGCCTTGGCATAGTCAGCCAGTTCGCTGGCGATGCTTTTGCGCCGGGCCAGCGCCACCGGATGCACCCAGGCCCTGACCCAAGACAGCCAGCGATCCGTCACGCGATCCTTCCCCAGCACGCAAAGCCCGAGCAGGTCATCGAGGCCACCGCCATCGACAGCCACCGTGATCACGTCGCACCGCGCCATGATGGTCTCTAGCGTGATCGAGGCATCGACACTGGAAGGCCAGTGATCTGCGCCGGCCCAGCGGCCGTTGCGCATGTTCTGGCCGATCTGCACGTTCAGGTGCTTGGCCAGGAAGTCGTTCAGCTCCGCTTCGCCTACACGCTCGGCCTTGGCCATTTCCCGCAGGAGGAAGGGCAGATCGACCGAAGCGCCCAGGTTGGGGTTGGTGATGTAGAAGTTGTCGGCCACGCGGTGCTGGCCGGCCTTCAGCATCGACTCCGGGAACTCGTACAGCACCGGCAGGCTGGCATTGTCGTCGATCAGGCCATCCCGCACGTCGCGGAAGTAGTCCAGCTTCTCCTTGTACACGCCCGCCGGCGGCTGGGATGACTGCGTGGTCAGGTAGATGGCGAAGCCCTCGGGCCGGGAGGCATGCCCGCCCATCGCCTCGCGCAGCATGCTGCTGGCGTTCGGCTTCAGTCCGAACTGCCACACCTCATCCACCAGCAGGCCGATGGTTTTCTTGCCACCCACCGTATCGTCAGCGGCGGCCACCACCTTCAGTGTAGCCTTGGTGTTGCGGTGCCGGATCAGGCGCTCATGGGTGCTGACATCGAGGAGCTTCTGCAGTTCCTCATCCTTGCGGATCATGTCATGCGCCGGGCCGAAGCTGTTGTTGGCGATCTCGATCGTGGGAGCGAGGATCATGAACTCGCCCGACTCACGCCAGTTCCGCAGCAGCGCGGTGAGCATGATGCCCGCCGCTATTGTGGACTTGGCGTTCTTCTTGGCTACCGAGAGGAAGTACTCCCGGATCAGCCGGCGCCCACTCTGGGCGTCATAGGAACCGAATACGGCACGGGCGAAGTCCAGCACCCAAGGCCGACACGCATCGCCAATGCGAGGGCTGCCGGGCGCATCAACGATCAGTAGATCCTCGAAGATGCGCATGGCCTCATGCGCCTCGGTCGGGAACAGCGGCGGAAACGGGATCAGGCTCTCGCCCTTGATGATGCGTCGCTCCCAATCCGGGCAGGCGGTGGACCAGCGCATCATTTGTTGTTCACCACCAGCTTGGGCGGCGCGGGGGTGGCGAATTTGCCGGTCGCGGCCTCCTGGGCCAGGTGCTGCGCGACTTCCTTCTTACCGAGGCGCGCCAGCGGCGCAGAGCCGGATGACGGCGGGGCCTGGCCCGAAGCTGGCCCCTTCTCCATGGCAAGGCTCTGGCCCAACCATGCCTTCTGGGCCGCGACATTGCCCTCCGTTGCAGCCCTGAACTGCGCCAGCACCACCGCGGCGGTTTTCTTCGCCTTGCCGTTCGCCAGCTCGTGCTCGTAGTGCTCAGCCAGCGTCGGTTCCGAGATCCCGAGGGCCGCCGCAATCTGCCAAGCGCGCATACCGCTGGCGACCAGGATCTCCACATTCTCCCGAAGCTCGGGCGTCGGCACGTGGGGAGGCCGGCCGCCGGCATGTGGTCGCGTGAGGCGAGGCTCGCTGGCCTGCTGAAACTCCAGAAATGGAAAATTTTGCTGGGGGCGAGCTGCCTCCAGTTCCTCAGCATAGTGCGCGTGCAGGGTCGGCTCCGACACGCCGATGGCTTCCGCGATGTTGCAGATGTCCACGGCCTTCGCAGTCAGCTCCAACACCTTGGCGCGGGTCTCATCCGTGGGCTCATGCGGCGGCCGACCAGGTCCACGGCGGGAGGCATCATCCTCCATGGTGCCCTCCTGAATTTCACGATGGAGAAAAAAATTCTGCGCGTGAGACCCACTGCGGTCTGGGGGCCCTGACCTTCCAGAGATTGATACCCCCCCTCCCCCGCGCCTGACGCGGGGCTGGGGCGGGCTGCCCCGCGTCTAGCGCGCGGCTGCCGGTCAGACGGCCGTGGGTCGGCGGATGTAGCGCCCCCAGAGGAGGTACCATTGCCGACCGTTGCGGAAGATCGAGCGGGAGAAGGTGATGGGGGGACGCCGTGTGAAGCGGCGAGGCACGTTGCGCTTCACACGCCTGACGGTCTTCAGCACCTTGGCCTGCTGGCGCCAATGCAGTTGCGACTGAAGATCAGGATGGCGGATGCGGCTGCGCAGATCGCGGTCAAGCTTTGCCCTGCTGGTCATGTTGCACTCCGCTTGGCACGCTCACGCGCCGTCTTCGCGGTGTGACAGGAACCGCAGAGGGCCTGCCCGTTGGCCACGTCCGTGGCTGCGCCTCCGTCCTTCAGCTCCACGATGTGGTCCGCGAACAGGCGTGTGCCGGTGCGGCCGCAGGCCTGGCAGGCGCCGCCCGCTCGACGCACCACATCGGCGCGCCAGGCGGCATGCTCGGGGGTGCGGTAGTGGGAGGCGGCCCGCTTCACAGGCTGGCGGGCGGTGCGGAGATCGGCGGAGGCGAGGCGCGGACGCGCCATGGATATGGTCACACCACGCCCTCCCAGAAACGAGAAAGCCCGGGGCCGTCTCCAGCCTCGGGCACAATTCATTCAGAATACCGATTCACTAGGTTGAAACGCCACTTGGGTCAAGCAGGTTTATTTCGGTCATCGGCGGGTCCACCCATCCCCCGATCATTGCGTATTCCAGCAGGCTGATCTGGAGGTGACGGAGGATGGTCACTTCATGCAGGCCGATCTGCGCCCTCATCTGTCGCGGGCTGAGGTTGTCCGTGCAGAGCATCAAGGTGATCTCTCGATAGGTGCGGCCGCGCACTACCTGCCGGCCAGCCCAGTCCGACCATGGCTTGAAGCGCTCCGTGTAGGCAATGCGGGTAGCATCCGACCAGTCATCACCGGCCTGGCCACCCGAGGTGCGCTCGGTATAGCTGGCCGCGATCCTGCCGCGGACACCCGAGGTGGAGATGAAGAACATCCGCTCGACCTCCTGTGCCGCGCGCAGTTGCTCGGTGCGGATGTGGCCCGCCATGTGGAGCTGCACCGCCGCGTTGCGCTGCATGGCGCGAGGAGGTGGTGGGGAGTCGAATTCGAGGCTGGCTCGCTCACGCATGGCGCGGGCAACCTCGACCTTCTCCAGCCGCTCCGCGACGGCCTGAACCGCCATGGAGGTGGGCGTGTGATAGGTTTGACCCTGCACGATCTCGCGCAATTCAGCCTGTCCCCTCGCTGTCCCCTTCATGTCCCCTTCTATCCTTTTGATAAACCTGTTGAATTCTAATGAGGGGACAAGGGGACGCAGGGGACGGGCATGAGGTGACCATGCGGTCACGCCTGCATGCACATATCGTATCCCTATTATTGCGTCCCCTGCGTCCCCTTGTCCCCTGGCGTCGATTATCCGAGCAATATCAACGATATGTGAGGGGACGCCTAATCCTGGTCACCGTCCCCTCCGTCCCCTGGATAGGGCAGCAGGGCGCGCGGAATCACCACGACACGGATCTTGTTGCCCGTCGAGAGCTTTATAGGGTTCGGCGGCACGACAGCGCCGGGAAGTCGCGCCAGATCCTCGCGCCATTTCTCGCCTGCCCATCTAGTGCCTGCGAACATGCGGGCCAGCTGCTGGTGCTGGTTCATGACGTACAGCACGGGCGCGCCAGCCTGATCCTTCAGCGGATAGGGCCCGACGCGCATGCCATGGTTCAGCAGGCTGCGCTTCGCTTCGTCCCTGATCCCCGCATCGGCCGCGATAGCGTCCAGGACTGTGCGCCAGACCACGGGCCGCTCGCCTCCCTTCTGCTGATCGAGTTGCGCATGCAGCAGGTGGTGCAGGCACTGCCTTGGCCCGCCCTCGCTCTCCCGATCCTCGGCTGACGGGATGGCCCAGCGCACCAGATCGAGATCATCGCCCACGGCCTCCGGCGGCCGGTCGCTCAGCATGATGTGCCTGGCGGCCAGGATGGTGCCGAGCTGGTCCGCCATTCGCGGCGCATTACCGTCCAGCTCGATCAGCGCGGCATGATAGACCCTGAACACCTCCATGAAGCGAGGCGCGACCAGCAGCGCGCGAGACAGGAAGGCCGGCGCCCGTGACCGCAGATCGCGGATCTGCACCTCGGATGGCAGGCCCTTGCTGTCTGCCGCCTTGCGCCGCAGGTCCAGGCGCGTGATGCGGCTGGCGTCCTGTGGCTTGAAATTCGGGGGCAGGATGCCGCCCATGATGGCGCTGCACACCACGTCGAAACGCTGCGCCGAGCCGTCCGGGCTGCCGCGCAGGACCTGGGCACCCTGGCCGCCCGATGTCAGGCGCAGGAAGCCGATCACGCGCTGCAGCTTTTCGGCCTCCGCCTGTTCATCCGCATCGGCCTCATCCATCAGCGCCGCGGATGCGCGCTGGCTGAGGGATTGGCGGATGCCAGCCTCGGTATAGCTGTTGACCAGCAGGGCCGTGGGGTTGGCCGCCGCCAGCAGCCCGAACAGGGTGGACTTGCCGGAGTAGGCCTCGCCCACGATGAAGGCATGCGGGCGCCAGGGGATGGACGCGCCCAGCACGCCGGCGCACCAGAGGCCGAACATCACCTCGGCCGAGCCGTCATGCGCCCAGTTCCATCGGCGCATCATCGCCTCCAGCTCCGCCAGGTCACCGGGGGGCGCGGGGGGCTGCACCTCGAACAGCGGCGGCCGGGCCGGCCACAGCGCGCCCTCGGCTTGGAAGCCGGGGTGGCGCCATTCGCCATCCCAGCAGATGCGGTCGCCGAGATGGGCCACCACGGCTTCCCCCGCCCGCCAGAGGCCCAGGCCCCGGCTGGGCATGGAGCCATCGAACACCATCGAACCAGCCTCGCGGATGATCCAGCGGTTGGCGCCGTCGACGCTGTAGCTGCCCGTGGGGTCACCGTGCTTGTCGAAGGCAGGGAACTGGTCCACCAACCATTGGATGCCCCGATCGCCGAACAGGGCGTTGATGTGCTGCTTGATCCCGATCTGGTGGGCCGTCAGCTCGCGGAACTGGCCCATATAGTCGAAGAAGTAGAAGGTGCCGTTGCGCTGCCCCAGCACCGTGATGGGGCCACCAGCCGGCCCCTCATCCGCAGGCGGCTCGGGGGGCTCGGGGGGTGGGGGCGGCGGGCCGTCGAAATCCTTTCGCAGCTGAACCACAGTCATCGTGCTGCCTCCTGTTCGCGGATGGCCGCCAGCACATCGGCATAGTCGCCGAAGGGCGCATGGGGCATCCGAATCTCGGTTTCGACATGCAGGGGCCTCAGCCGCTCCTGCAGGGTGCGGGCAGCCTGGAGGCCGCGGCCCTCGGGCGAGCGCGGCTTGGGCTGGTCCCGATCGGCGAAGATGACCACGCGGCCCACATCGAAGGGCGGCGAGAACTGCTCCAGCACCGTGGCGGAGATACAGGCCCACACCCCGATGCCGGAGAGCTGCGCGGCGGCCAGGGCGGTTTCGATGCCCTCCGCCACGCCGATCTCCGGCCCGACCGGCGCCAGCCGGATGGTGGAGGCCTTGAGCCGACCTTTGGCCAGCTTGGGATGCTCAACCGGCAGTTTCCGGCCGTCATCGGTCAAGAAGATGCGATGCACGGCGCAGGGCGTGCCATCGGGGGCATCCACGCGGGCCACCATGGCCCAATGGCGCGACCGCATGTGCGGATGCTCCAGCCTGGCCTGGCGCAGCACCTGGCGCGCAGCAGGCGGCAGCGGCCAGATATGGCGGCGCCGCAGATAGGCCGCGATCGGGCCATCCAGGGCAATGTCGCTGGCCCCGATCCAGATCCGGCGTGCCGCCTCGATGCGATCCCCATCATCGGGCTCGGCATCGGCCAGGGGCGCCACAGGCTTCGGGCGGAGCGCGGGGGGCACGGGGGCCGGGCGTTCGCGGCGCGACGGCAGGGCAATGCCGGCGTCGGCCGCCAGGGTTTCGACGGCCTCCATGAAGCTGAGGCCGCGCCGCTGCATCAACCAATCCAGCGCGCTGCCATGCGCGCCGCACCCGAAGCAGTGATAGAACCCCTTATCGTCCACCACGCTGAAGGACGGGCTCTTGTCCGGGTGGAACGGGCAGCAGCCCGACCAGCGGCCGGCGCCGTTGCGCTTCAACCGCACCTCGCCCTGCACCAGGCTGGATAGCCGGGTGGCGCGCTTGATGGCGTCCAGCTGCTCGGCCGGGATGGTCACAGTGGCTCACCGCACATTCGAGCCACGGTTCGGGGCGGGCAGTGCATGGCCCAGCACTGACGGCGCAGCAGGATGCTGATGCCGGGCCAGCGCCCTACCACCTCATGCACATCATCGATGACCAGCTGGCCGCCGGCCAGCAGGATGGACGCCACCTGGCGGTCACCATCGATGGCTGAGGCCAGCAGCTGCGTGGTCCGGCTGCGCAGGCGGGCTGCGATATCCTCGGCGGAAAAAGCCCCGGGGCGCGGGGCCCCGGGGGAGTTGATCCGGGAGGAAACGCCCGCGGCGCGGGGCCGCGAGCCTTCCGGCAGCCGTGCCGGAAGCTGGATGGATGGCGCCGGCTGGGCCGGGTCATCGAACAGGGGGAGCGGGAGGGCGGTCATACGCCACACATCCCTTCGCACTCATTCAGCATGGGCATGGCCAGCTGACCGCGCTCCTCGTCGCTGCGAAGATCCGCGACGCGCAGCGGCACCAGGCTGCGGTGCAGGTACAGCTCGGACTGGAAGCGGCCGGCCTGTATGCCCTGCCGCAGCATCTCATCAGAGACGCATGCATGCTCGAAGCCGGCGGGGTCGTTCTCGCGCAGCCATCGCCATTCAGCGTTGGTGCGAAACGGGCACTCCGAGCAGGCGGATTTCGGCGGGCGCGGATAGCCGTGGCGGTCGAGCCAGCGCAGGCAATCCCAGCGCCGCATCCGCACATCAAGCAGGGGATGGGCATTGTCGATGTATCGGACCCGGCTGGGCTTCGCGCGGATCACCTCATCTACAGAGATGCCGATGAGCATTTCGCACCAGCTAGCCGTGGGGCGGCTCAGGCCGGTGCGGCGCTGATACTCCTGCACAACCCAGGCCCGGATGGGCTTCAGCTTGTACTCGCTGGTGCACTGGCGCCGCGCCATCATCGTGGCTCCGGCGGGAGTGCGGCCGAAGAATGGCACGCTCACAAAGCGACCGCCCGTGGTGTTGAGGTCAGCGCGCATGTCGTCACGAAGGTGGCCGCGCATCACAACATGCACCGGGAAGGGCAGCACGTTGGGCGAGGTCAACCAGCGCAGATGGTCATAGACCGGCGCCGGCTCCGCGCCCGTATCGGCGAAGATCGCGGCATCGACGTGGCCGAGCAGCCCGTGGGCGGCCATCAGCGCCATGGTGGTGGATTGCACGCCGGCGCCGAGCGAGAGGATACGGAGGGCGGGCGCGGTCACGCCGCCTCCGCGATCACCGCGAAAGCCGCGGAACGCTGGAGGCAGGCGGAGCAATAAGAGGCCAACGCCATTTCGCGGCCCGACCAGCGCCGTGCGCGCGGCTTGCCGCAATATTCGTGGTTGGGGCGCGCCATGTCGGGCCACAGCGGCCAGCGGCAGCCATCCTGCATCAGCTGTTCCAGTGAGGGCAGCGGCGCCGCCGGGGCGCGCTGAGCCGCCTGGGCAGCCACCTTGCGCTCCGCCGATGTGCCTTCGGCCAGCTTCGGCTTGCCGCCTTCGCCGGGCATGCGCACGCGCCGCACCACCTCACCCGGCTGGCGGGGGCGGGGCTGACGCGGCGCTCTCGGCGCTGCAACCGCTGCCTTGAGCAGCCTCAAGCGTGTGACCCTGCCCGACACGGCCCCCTTGGACAGGCCAAGGGCAGCAGCAATCGCCGACATCGACAGACCCTGGACACAGTATAGCTGGCGCAGCTGCGCATCGCGCTCCACCGGCCAGGCATCGACCGGCACCGCACCGCCGGAAGGCAGGGAGCGCGTGGTGGCCCAGGCGCCGGTGGGGCAGGCCAGCACGCGGACATTGCTGGTGATGACGGTGACGGTCAGCTTGCCGACGCGGGCTGCCTCGGTCAGGTATTCCGTCACGGCATGCGCGCTGCAGCCAACGCCGCGCGCGATCACGGCGTTCGTCGGCGCCGGCTTGCCATCGTACTGCGCCAGCAGCTCCAGCGCCGCGCGGGCCCTGGCCGACAGCCCGCCGCGCAGGCCCAACCGGGCCTCTCGCTGCTTCCATTCCGGCGGGCGCGGTGCCAGGCGCAACACATGGGCGCGGCCATGCACATCGGTGCGCTTGCGGCCCAGGCAACGGGCGATTTCCTGGATTGTCAGCAGCGGGTCGGGCCACATGGCGCGCAGTTGCGTCGTCTCGGCATCAGTCCAGAGGCGCGGCGCCATGCTGACAATCCGGCCATCGGCCAGGGGATCAGCGACTTTCCGGCCAGCGGATGGAACGCTGGGCAGCGTGGACCAAGCCGAATCGGCGCCGCAGATGACCCTCACGCCATGGGCAGGATAGGCGACATGCAGCAGCCCATACTCCACGGCGGAGCGCAGCTGGTGCGAGACATTGGCCACGGATGAGCCGGTGGCCTGCGCCATCTCAACATTGCTGGGCGCCGGCTTGCTTGCCAGGCCCTGGAGATAGGCCGCCAGGCGCAGCACCTTGGCGACGGCGACGGGCAGCTTGCTCATTGTTTCCGCTCCACATCACGGGAGAGGCCCTGCACCCGCTCACGCAGGGCCGCATGGGCGTCCTCGACGCCGCGAAGGCGGCGCATTTCCTCACGGGCCCCGGGGCGGGACCAGCGCAGTTCGACACGGCCCAGGCACAGGCTGGGCCACCACAGATCGACACCCCAGCCCCAGCCACAGCGGTGGAAGCGGATGGAATCGCGCAGCTTCGCGGCGACGGCGCGGAGGGCGGCCTTCATCCGAATTCCTCCAGCGCCGCGCGCAGGGCCTGGGCCACCTGCACACGCTGCGCCTCATCCAACCGCTGGGCCGCGCGCAGCAGGGCGGCGCAGATCTCGTCATCCTCCCGCATCATGCGCAGCACGGCCTCACCGGAGGGCGTGGCTTCCTCGCGCCGCCAGCGGGCGCAGGTTTTCGGGTGCTGGCCCGAAGCCGCCGCCAGGCGCTTGTCCGCAAATCCGGAAAGGGCGGTTGCAAGGGTCATTTGGGAGCAGACTCGCTCCCTTGAGGGAGCGGACATGCTCCATGCTCCTGCAGTAGTTTCGGGGCATGGAGACTGGTGTTACGCGACTTGGTGACCTGCGCGGGGGGAAGGTTGCAGCCTTCCTCCCGCACCCACCGGAGCGCCTGGCGCGCGGCTTTCAGCAGCTCCGCCCCATGGGCATCGCGCAGGGCGCGCGGCGCCACCAGACACAGACATTCCAGGCGGTCCGCCCGATCGGCCTCATCCGGGGCCTCATTGACCCAATCCAGGGCAAGCCGGGCGATGGAAACCGAACCCTGGCAGGCGCGCAGGACGCGCATGCGAAGGGCGACGCCGGCAGGGCGAGGCGGAAGGCAGATGGCGGTCATGCCACCCCCGGCAGCGCGCGCCGGCCAGCGATGGCGATGGACGCCATGCCGGCCGGCGGTTCACCATGGGGCTGCAACACACAACCATGGAGAACCGAGATGAAAAGCCCGTACATCGATCCGACCCAAATCGAGATCAAGGAATTCAGCAGCCGCCTGATTTCCCGGGAAAAGCCACCGGAGGAAACATACTCGCTCTCGGTGCGGATCGACTTGCCGAGAACCGCCGGCGTCATGTTCAAGCTGAAAAGCTTGCAGCTGGAAGCAACCAGCGCCTCAGTGGAGATGATCACGCAGCAACAAGCCTTAGACCTCATGCTCGACGCGCTCATCGAAACAATCCAGCGCGAGCGAGCAGCACGCCCGCCTGCACATCCGTCAGGGGCATGAGGCGCGATTCCGGCTCGGGCCCCGGGACACCCATGAAGCGCGGCCCGAACTCCGGATCGCGCGACCACAGCGCATAGGCACCCGTGCCCCAGTCGCGGATCAAGTAGAGGAGCGGCGCCAGCTCGGTTTGGGCGCGGTAGCGATCAGGCATGCCGGCAGGCTGGCGCGGTTCGGCAGAAGGTGAGCGGGGGCAGTTTTGGACACAGGGAGACAGGACGGATGACATCACGACACCTCATGGTGAGGGGTAGCTGACCGATGGAGATCACTGCCATTGCCTGGAAGTTCGCGCGGCCCATCACCGACTGGGTCGTAGGGATCGCGACGATCGGCAGGATCAGACGGCGGATGATGGAGATGGAAAGCGCAAGCACGCACCCGCTGCGCTGCACGGCGTGCCACAACAACCTCAAGGTCACGCGCATCGAGGATATTGACGGCTTCTCCGGCGGCCTCTGGGGTGAGCGCCTGACGCTGACCTGCGAAACGCCCGGCTGCGCCTTCACGGAGCGGACGCGGAACATCCCCTTCCCCAACGCACGTCATGTTCCGTGATCCAGATCGAGGAGCCGCTTTTCCAGCGAAGCGCCAGCTTCGCGCGAAATCGGATTCGCCAGGCCCAACTGCATGGCCATGGCCCGCGCCAGCATCAGCCGGGTGCGGCGCTGTTCTTCGATCAGCTCTTTCAGAAGGGGGATGAGTTCCGATGACATCACGACACCTCATGGTGCTGGCGGCGGGGATGCTGCTGACGGGGGCGGCAAGGGCGGAACTCGACTTCCCGACGCGGCCTGCGCCGGGAACCATCGCCCTTGCCATGACGATCTCTGCCGCAACCGCTGTCGCAGCGAGATGCGAGGGCCAACAGAAGGCCGGAGCCGAACAGATGCTTGAGGCCCTGCAGGCAAGGGCGGCAGAGATGGCACCCGAGCAACGCGGGTACGTCTCCGGCTACACAATGGCAAACTTCCTTGCCGACCTCATGAATGGAGCAAGCCGCGAGCAACGTCGCGCCGGATGCCGCGAGGCCTTGGCTCGGCTTGGACACGCCCAAACATCCGGCATGCGGAGAGAATGACATCACGCCGCCCGCCCCGTCCGCGCCAGCATCAGCCGGGTGCGGCGCTGTTCTTCGATCAGCTCTTTCAGAAGGGGGATGAGTTCCGATGACATCACGACACCTCATGGTGCTGGCGGCGGGGATGCTGCTGACGGGGGCGGGAGTGGCCAAGGGACAGAGCGAACCGGCCCCCCTGCTCCCCTCGTTTGGAAATCGGGATTCCGTCCGCTTCGCCCAGAGCTACGCGGCCGCGGCGGAGGTGTGGCAGTTCTGCCGGGTCTCGGCGGACAGAGACGCCGCTGAAGCCCTGCTGCGCAGGCTTCGAGCGAACCTCACCACAATGGCGGGCGACCAGCAGGCGTATGTCGCCGGCTATGTATTTGCTCGGGTTGAGGCGACGCTGGGACGCCTTCTCGATGCCGAAAGCCGCGCGAGCGAATGTAGCGCCGCACTTACTCGTCTTGGACGCGCAGAGATGCACAGGAGTAGTCAGTGACAACATCAAGCCACCTCGCGGGCAGCGTCCGCATGCCGAGGCGGGCGCCCGCGCGGCCGGTGCCGCGGGCCATCAACGACAGTTTGCGGATCGGGGCGGGCCACGCCATCAGGCCAAGGCTCGCCGTCAGGCCAATTTGCAGACAGCCAGCTCATAGAGCGCTGCCAGATGCGCACCGTAAGGCTGCCGCCAATGGCAACCCTCTCAAGGCTTCGCCCATCGTTCATCAACAGCGTGGAAAGCGTCGCACGGGCGATACCCTTTGCTGCGCAATAGGCGTCAGCGCATCGGATCAGGTCGGCTTCGAGCGTCATGCGGGCAATATGCGGATATTTCCCCGCATTTGGCAACGGGGAAGTTACCGCATGCTATCAATGTTCGTCTGCGGGTAAATTCCCGCATGGTCGAGACTGAACTGCTGAAGCGGATCGACGCGCGGCTCAAGGAATTGAAGCTGAGCGATCGCAAAGCCAGCCTCAAAGCCGAGGCGGGCGTGGATTTCGTGCGCGACATCCGGCGCCGCGGGCATAGCCCCAATGCAGCCAAGCTCGCGCGACTGGCCAGGGTGCTCGGGGTGACGCCAGCCTTCCTACTGGAAGCGAACGAAGCCGCAGTTCCACAGCCAATGCTCCAGCCCCGTTTCGCCATGCGCCAGATCCAGGTGAAGGGCGAAGTACAGGCCGGAATTTGGCGTGAAGCTTTGGAATGGCCAACCAGCGAATGGTCTGGCATTACTGTTCCGATGGACAATGATTTTCCAGGCGTAGAGAAGTTCGGCTTGCTGGTTCGCGGCGAGAGTATGAACAAACTCTATCCTGACGGCACCATTGTCGTTGTGGTCCGCTTCGCCGACATCGGCCGCCCGCCTCACCCTGGCGAGAGGGTTGTGGTGCTTCGCCGCCAACCCGGCGGCTCAGCCTTCGAGGCGACGCTGAAGGAATACGAGCGGGACACCCGCGGCAGGCATCTGCTTTGGCCCCGGAGCACAGAACCCGAGTTCCAAACCCCCTTCATCCTTGAGGCTAGCCCCGTGAATGTCGGGAACGGAGATGAGCAGTTGCCGGGGGAGATAAAGGCGGGCGTCAGCATGTCGGATGGCGAGGACCTGGTGATCCTCGCACTCGTGACGGACAGCATACGCAGGGAGCCGCGAATCGGACGACGATAGATATGCGGTAACTTCCCCGCATTAATTCTTGACGCGGTAACTTCCCCGCATATGATGCCCCTCAGCCGCCCACCCGGGTGGCTTGGAGGCATCCATGCTCGACACCCCCGCGCCCATCGCGCATTCGCCTGAGCTCACCCGGCCCCAGGCCCATACCGGCCACGTCGCCGCCGACGCGCCCCCGGCGCGCCGCCGCGATCCCGCCGCCCTGCACGCCACCATCACCGCCGGGCGCTACGCGCTGCTGCGCATGGCGATGGAGGCGCGGAAGGCCCTTTGCCACCGGCCTGAAGCGAACCTGCTCTCGGCCGTGGATGGCGCGCTGGCAGAGCTGGACCGCGGGGAGCCGCAGCAGAACGCCTATCCGGGCCTGCTGGCCCTGGACGCCCGCATCACCACCCGCCAGCTGGCCCTGTTGGTGCTGGAGGTGACGCGCACCATCCCCGAGGACCAGCGCACGCCCAGCATGCGCGCCGCCCTGGCCGATGCCGCCGGCATCGCCGCGGATGCCCTGCGACTGCCGGACGCCGCCGCATGACCCGCGCGTATGAGGCGATCGACAAGATCCGCAGCGAGGTGACCACGGATTACGCAGGCCACCAGCCCAGCGCCGTGGAGCTGTCCCGGCTGCGGTCCAGCCTGCACGCGCTGCGCGCCGCCGCCAGCCACATCTGCGATGCCCTGCCGCTGTCTCACTGCACGCCGGAGCTGCTGCAGGCCGAGAGCGCCATCCTGCTGGCGGCCACCGCGGAGGTTCAGGCCTTCCGCCGGCGCCACCCGCTGGGGCGGAGGGCTGCGTGATGCACGTCATGCTCGACCTGGAAACCCTCAGCACCCGGCCGAACGCCGCCATCATCGCCATCGGCGCCGTGGCGTTCGACCCGCAGCGGATGGAGGTGCTGAGCACCTTCGAGGCGCGGATCCGGCCGGACAGCGCCGACAGCCTGGGCGGCCATGTGGACATGGACACTGTGTCCTGGTGGATGCGCCAGCCGGATGCGGTTCGCGCGCAATGGGACGACGAAGGCGCCCAGTTCGGGAACGCCCTATCCCAACTCCACACATGGCTGCGGGGCAATCAGCACGGCCCGCTTAGCGCCCTGTGGGGCAACGGTGCCGCATTCGACAATGTGGTGCTGGCCGAGGCCTTCCGTGCCTGGGCCATGATCCGCCCCTGGTCCTACAAGCAGGACCGCTGTTACCGCACCCTGCGCGCGCTGCTTCCGCACATCGAGGAACCGCCCTTTGAGGGCGAGCGCCACACCGCCCTGGCCGACGCCCTGCACCAGGCCAAGCACTGCATGCGCCTGCTGGCGGCGCTCCGCACGGAGGCCCAGCCCAATGCGTAGCGGCTGCACCCACCTGTTCGGCCTCAGCTGGAGCCCCAGCCACCACGCCCGCGCCATGCGTCGCCGCCGCCGGCGCCGCCTGATCCGCCGCGTGACCCGCATCGGCGCCTGCCTGGCGCTGCTGGCCCTGCTGGCCTGACCCCCCACCACCCCATCCGCAGGAGCATCCCATGCTCAACCTGACCCACCACCAGCGCGCCGAGGCGCGGGCAGCCCTGGGCCTGCCCGCGCCGGGCAACACCACCACCCGCAACCGCATGGCCGTGGCCCCCGACGCGCCGGGCAAGCTCAACACCTGGCACGGCCTGGTGGCGTGCGGCGCCGCCGAGCTGCCGGACGCCGAGGGCGCGCAGGCCGAGGTGTTCCGCCTGACCCAGGCCGGCGCCCTGGCCGTGCTGCAGCCGGGCGAAAGCCTGTGCCCGCAGGAGTTCCCCGACGCGCCCGCGGCAGCGGCCTGAGGGGAGGCGGACATGTTCATCTTCCCGCCCTTCCTCCGCGCCGTGGTGCTGGCCGAATTGATGCGCTGCCACGCCAATGCGCGTGACCCGGACGAGGTGATCCCGACCCGGGATGGCCGCCCCTATCTGCGCCGCTGGCACATCACGCCGCGCGGCCAGGGGCCTGCGGTGTATCTGCACCACTTCCTGGCCAGCGATGATGACCGCGCCCAGCACGACCACCCGTGGCCCAGCCTGGGGATGCTGCTGCTCGGCAACTACTACGAGCACACCCCGCTGGACCACGAACCGGTCTTTCGCGCGACCGGCGACGTGATCTTCCGCGCGCCGGAACACACCCACCGCGTGGAGCTGGAGCGGGACACCCTGACCGGCCAGGAGCTGGAGGTGTGGACGCTGTTCATGGTCGGCCCGCGGGTGCGGCCCTGGGGCTTCCACTGCCCGCAGGGGTGGGTGCCCTGGCAGGAGTTTACCCAGCCCGGCGAGGATGGGCGCAGCGTGGGGTGCGGGGCATGACCGACGCCCCCAGCCGCGTCCAGCTCAGCCGGGCCCATGGTTGGCGGAAGCCGCCGAACACCACTGTCGTTGCCCGGCCGACACGATGGGGCAACCCGTACCGGGTGGTGGTCTGCGGCCATTCTGCGGATGACGGCTCGCCTCGCTTCGCTGGACGGCACGACTGGGAAGTGAATTACCCGAGCCATGCCACCCGGCGCGAAGCCGCCGAGCGGGCGGTGTCGTGCTTCCGCGAGAAGTTCGCGGCCGGACTCATCACACGCTGCTGCCCGGGCGACCTGCACCAGCTGCGCGGCCGCAACCTCGCCTGCTGGTGCCCCCTCGATCAGCCCTGCCACGCCGATGTGCTGCTGGAGCTGGCCAATCCCACCACCCCAACCCCGGAGGCCGCGCCGTGAGCGCATCCCAAAGCGACCCGAACACCCTGAATTCCTTCGCCATCGCCCTCGCCACTTTCGAGGACGGCCGCTTGAACCGCGACCTCACCAAGATCCAGGAGGAGGTGCTGGAGGCGATCGTGGAGGCCGCAGGCCTCAACGGCGGCAAGGCCAAGGGGGAGATCACCATCGCCCTGACCTACAAGGCCGAAGGCGGCGTGATGCAGATCACGGGCGACATCAAGACCAAGACGCCGAAGCTGGCCCGCGGCCACAGCGTGTTCTGGCTGACCCCTGAGAACAAGCTGTCCACTCGGAACCCGCGCCAGGCGGACCTCCCCTTCAGCGATGTGACCGTGCCACGCGCGCACGGCCTCGCCTGACCTTTCCCACCACCACAGGAGCCAACCATGGCCAATCCTCCGAACACCGGCAGCGCTGTGCTGCGGGCTGCCAGCGCAGGCGACGCCAGCGCGATCATCGAGACCATGAAGGAACTGCACGGCGCCAAGCTGCTGGACGTGCCCGGCGGGCACGACGGCGAGGCTGCCCGCCAGGTCCTGCTGGTGCCAAACGGATTCAGGCTGGAGAGCCCGAAGCGCTACCTCGACGAGTACCGCACGGCCCCCGAGCGCCGGAAGGGCACGGCTGTGCTGACCGACCTCGACAGCTTCATCCAGCACGCCAACCGCTTCCGCGATGGCGACAGCGTGGTGTTCGCGCATCGGGACGAGGACAAGCCCAGCATGACCAGCGTGCTGGACTATCACCGCCAGAAGGCCGAGGGCGCCCCGCGCTTCGGCGAGCATCGCGGCACCTATGCCTTCCCGCTCTCCGAGGCTTGGCAGGCCTGGGCCAAGGTGGACGGCGAGCCCATGGGCCAGCCCGAATTCGCTGCGTTCATCGAGGAGCGGGTCATGGACATCGTGATCCCGCCGACCGATGGCCGCAACGACGCAGGCGCGCTTGCGCTGGATCTGCTGGGCACCGTGGGCGGCGAGTTCGCCGGGCCGCAGAAGATGCTGGAGATCAGCCGTGGCCTGAAGCTCAACGAGAATTCGGAGGTGCAGAACGCCCAGAACCTGCAGAGCGGCGAAGTGCAGCTCGTGTTCAAGACGCAGCACACCGACGCGCTGGGGCAGCCGCTGAAGGTGCCCAGCATGTTCATTGTGCAGGCGCCCGTCTTCGAGGGCGGCGCGGCCTACAAGATGCCAGTCCGCATCCGCTACCGCACCAGCCACGGCCGCATCACCTGGACCATGGCGCGTTACCGGCCGGACCTCATCTTCTTCCACGCCTTCGACCAGGCGGCGGAGAGGGTGAAGAAGGAGACCGAGCTGCCGCTGTTCATGGGCTCGGCGGAGCGCTGATCGCCATGCCGATTCGCGCCGAGAACCGGAAGCGTTATCCGGCCGAATGGCCGGCCATCAGCCTGCGCATCCGGCGCGATCGCGCGGCCTGGCGCTGCGAACATACCGACCAGCACGGCGAGCGCTGCTTCGCCGTTCATGGCCAGCCTCACCCTATCACCGGCAGCAAGGTGGTACTGACCGTGGCCCACCTGGACCACACGCCGGAACATTGTGACGAAAGCAACCTGCGCGCCATGTGCCAGCGCTGCCACAACATTTATGACGCCCCCATGCGCCGCGCCGGCATTCAGCAGCGAGCCCGCGCTGCGCTGGCTTTGGCAGAATTGGATTTGGAGGTGAGTGATGCCTGATGGCAGCACCGTCCCACCCAACCTCTCACGCGAGGCGGCCGTGGAATGGCTGCACGCCCAGGGCTTCACGCATTTCAGTGTGTCAACGCTGGAGAAGGCGGCCCATAGGGGCGATGGCCCGCCCCGGATGCAGATTGGCCGCTTCGTGTACTACCCGGTGACTGGCCTTCGTGAGTGGCTGACCAAGCTGATTCAGGAAGGCTCCAGGCCTCGCAGGCGCCGGCGCCGCGGCGAGCCCTTAGACTGACCCGCCTTTCGCACGATCCGAACCTCGGCGAAGGGCTCGTCAAAGCCCCAGTTTTCCCGGCTCACGGGCTTGCCCAGCTGCTTCTCGATCTCCGCGAACAGCAGGTCAGCCCATAGGTCCAGGGCCGCGCGCCGCTGCACCCACATTTCACTTCGCTGATAGACGGCCATCACGCCAGGCAGTGTGGCGCTTGCCTTGTGGTTCAGCAGCTTGTCCACCACCACAGCATCCACGCCATGGTCGGCCAGCACGGAAACACCCGTGCGGCGGAAATCATGCAGCCCACCCTCTGGTAGGCCCGCCAGCTCTCGCATGGACGAAATCAGGTCCGTCCAGCCGCTGACCTTGCGGCCGGCGCGGCCGCTGAAGATGTAGTCGGTCTCCGGGGTGGTGCGGGTCGAGCGGCGCGGCAGCCAGCGCAGCAGAGCCAGGGCAGGGCCCGACAGCGGCACCAGGTGCTCACGACGCGATTTGTTGGTGATGGTGACCTGGCGCCAATGCGGGCCGAGCTGCGCGGCGTCCAGCAGCAGATCCTGATCACGCAGGGCGGCGGCCTCCCCGCGCCGAGCCAGCGTCAGGATGATGAACCGCAGGAGCGCGCCACGGCGGCCGAGATGGCCTGCCGCGATCCATGCTGCGGCCGTCTGTTCCAGGGAGTGATAGTAGCTCCGGCTCTTGGGGGCGCCCCGCACAGTGAGCTTTGCCGGCCAGTCCACGCGGATGCCCTTCAGGACCAGCTCTGTCTGCGCGAATTCGATGAAGCGCACGAACAGGGTACGCAGGTTCCGCGCCAGGTTGGGGGACGCCTGCTGGTTGATGAGGGCCTGGAAACGCGCGCCGTCATAGCTCTGGACCGACTTGCCCTGCATGTCTGGCCGCAGCACCTTCCGTTCCAGCCGCAGCAGTTCGCGCTCATGGGCGCCGGCCTGGCCCTGGGTGACGCGGGCCTGCATCTCCGCCTCTGTCCGGGTCCGCCAGCTGTCCAGCAGATCAACCAGCGGCATGCCGCCCGCGGCTTCCTGCCTGGCTTTCGCCGCGCGGGCTTCATTCTCCGCCTCGAAGTCCCGCCCCTGGCGGCCGGCGGCGCGATGCTCCATCGCCAGGTCACGCGCGACATCAGGAACAAGAGAGGGCCAGTCGCCCAGGGTCACCCACTTGTTTTGCTGGCCGCCCCGGATGTTGAGCTTGACCACATAGGTGATGCGGCCGCCAATTGAGCGGCGCACGCCGAATCCTGGGACTTTATCGTCCCAGTAAATCTCTCGCTTCTCAGGCTTGGGCAGCCTGTCCAAATCTTCGAGAGCCCGCTTGCTGATACGCATCCGATTCCGTTGCCAGACAGGAGGCCAGAGGAAATCTGGCTACCGACTGGCTATCGGTTGACCCGAAACAGAGGGAGAACGCAAGCCATTTGGGGCAACGGAGGGAAAACGGGCGAAAACGCGGAAACCCGCGGAAAACTACCAAACGGGTATCGGGGCGGCGGGATTCGAACCCACGACCTCCTGTACCCAAAACAGGCGCGCTACCAGGCTGCGCCACACCCCGGACTGGCGCGCAACCTAGGTGCGTGGGCGGGTATGCGCAAGCGCAGGTCTTTACCTTAATCTCAGGAAGTCGATGTTGTGTGCCGTCTTGCCATCATCAGTGCTGAGGTCGGCCAATATTTCACCTATGACTGAGCAGAACTTGTATCCGTGCCCTGAGCATGGGGAGGCCAGCACCACCTGCGGGTGGGCGGGGTGATGGTCCAGGATGAAATCTTCATCGGGTGTGTTCGTGAAGATACAGCTGCGCAACGCCATGGTCGGGCCGTTGCCCGCCGGGAAGTAGCGCGCTGAAAACGCGCGCAACAGCGCCTCATCCGCCGCATCCACGTCGCGGCGCATCGCCTCGGCGGGCATGGTCTCGTTCAAATGGTGATAGCGGCCGAACTTGAAGCCGGGCACCTCGACCTCGGGGAAGCCGTAGTAGCGGCCTTCCTCGACCTCCAGGTTGAAGACCGGGAAGACCTCGGGGCGGAACAGCGCGGGTTCGCTCGGCTGCAGCCAGGCCAGCACCTGGCGTTCCGGCACCGCCTTGTCCGCCAGCAGCGGGGCGAGATCGGCCATCCAGGCCCCCGCCGTCAGAACCAGCCGCCCGGCCTGGTAGCGGCCCTTATCGGTGGTGACCGTCACGCCCTCTCCGGTGCCGGAGGCTTCCCAGCGCAGCACGCGCTCCCTCGCATGGATTTCGGCCCCCGCGGCATGGGCGGCGGCGACATGGGCGATGATGGCCTTTTCGCTCATGACATAGCCACCCTCGGGCTGCAGCAGCCCCAGGTGATCCTTGGGCAGCCGGTAGCCGGGGAAGCGGGCGTTGATCTCCGCCCCGGTCAGCACCTCATGCGGCAGGTCGTGCTGGCGCGCGGCGTCCAGCGCGCCGTGGAACACGCGGCTGCCTTCGGGGCCGGCGTCGAGAGAGCCGTGCGTGTGCAGCACCCGCGCGCCCGTCGCGGCCTCCAGCTCCCGCCACAGCGCGTAGGCGCGCCTGAGCAGCGGCACATAGGCCGGGCTTTCGTAATAGGGCAGGCGGATGATGCGCGTGACGCCGTGGGATGAACCCATGCCGTGCGGGATGTCGAAGCGTTCGAGCCCCAGCACCTTGAGGCCACGGCGCGCCAGCTGCCACAGGGTGGCGCTGCCCATGCCGCCCACCCCCACCACGATCACGTCATAGGCCATCAGCCGGTCCTTATTCGGCGGCGGCGCGCCGTGCGTTCAGCCCGTCGAGATAGGCGATGCAGGCGTCCGTCGGTTCCACGTCGCCGAATTTCGCATCAAGGTCGAACAGGTTCCAGGCCACCGCCCCGGGAATACGGTCGCCCACGCATTCGCGCGCGATGATGGTGCGGAATCCGTCGGCGATGCCGTCGCACACCGTCTCCCGGACGCAGGCGGAGGCGGTGACGCCGGTGACGATGATGGTGTCCACCCCGGCGGCGCGCA
This sequence comes from Rhodovarius crocodyli, assembly GCF_004005855.1. Taxonomy (GTDB): domain Bacteria; phylum Pseudomonadota; class Alphaproteobacteria; order Acetobacterales; family Acetobacteraceae; genus Rhodovarius; species Rhodovarius crocodyli. The sequence goes on along the minus strand of NZ_SACL01000001.1, from coordinate 601,529 downwards.
GATAGCCCGCCAGATAGGTGCCGTGGAAGGCGCTGGCGCGCTTCTTCAGCAGCACCTGTTCCCCGGCGATAGGCTCGATCCGGCTGTCGATCGCCCACAGTTCAGGCTGGTCCATCCGCACCACTTCGATCGGGATCTTCTTCTGCCACAGGCCCATGTCGGTAAAGGGCGTGTCCATGTCGGTGATCTGGTAGGCGGTGGTGATGTGGACCACCGGCAGCGCGTTGCGGCGGAAGGCGGCCAGCAGCTTCTGCACGTTCGGCATCACCCGGTCGTCCATTTCCTCGCAGGTGAAGGGGTTGCCCGGGCGGGTCCAGGCATTGGCGAGGTCCACATTGATCAGCGCGGGGCGGCTGCCGAAGCCGATGCGGCGCTGGAAGCCGCGCTTCGCGTAGATCTGCCGCGCGCGCTCAAAGGCGGCTTCGAGCGTGGCATTCAGTTCCTTGTCGAACAGGGCGTCGGTCATGATGGCTCTCCGGTTTGGTGGGGCCATCCTGGACTGCGGCGGGCAGGGCTGAGAAATACTGAATATGGCTCGATTGATGCCTGCCATGGTATGAGTGGCCATGCTGCGCTTTGATCTCCGCCATCTTCGCTGCTTCCTGCAGGTCGCGCAGGAGCTGCATTTCTCCCGCGCGGCGGAACGGCTGCACATGGCCCAGCCGGCGTTGAGCCGCACCATCCGTGAGCTGGAGGCCGAGGTCGGCACCGCCCTGTTCCAGCGCAGCACCCGCCAGGTGTCGTTGACCGTGGCGGGGGAGGCGTTCCTCAAGGAATGCCGCGCGGGCCTCGCGCAGATCGAGCGCGGCGTGGCCAAGGCGCGCCGCGTGGCCGAGGGCACGAGCGGGGAGCTGCGGGTGGCCTACATGGATTTCGCCATCAATGGCCGCCTGCCCGAGCTGGTGCGGCTGTTCCGCGAACGCCACCCCGAAATCCGGCTGGAACTGCACTACATGCCCACCAGCCGCCAGCAGGCCGCCCTGCTGGAACGGCGCATCGACATCGGCTTCATGCTGGACGGCATGGGCAGCGAGGTGATGACGAGCTACCCGCTGGCCGAGGACAGCTATGTTGCCCTTCTGCCCGCCACGCACCGGCTGGCGGATGTGCCGGGCCTGACCCTGTCGGCACTGGCGCAGGAACCCTTCGTCATCGGCACCGGGGATGACTGGTTCGGCTATCGCGAAACGATCTTCGCCATGTGCCGCCAGCGCGGCTTCTTCCCCGACATCATCCAGGAAGCGTCCAGCAGCCAGGGCATTTTCGGCCTGGTCGCGGCGGGGGCGGGGGTCAGCGTCTATTCCAGCTGCGTGCGCAACGTGCAGCGCCGCGGCATCGTGGTGCGGGAACTCGACGACGTGCGCGCCGCCATATCCATCCGCGCGGTGTGGGAGAGGGAACATCCCTCACCCACGGTGCAGCGCTTCGCTGAGTTCCTGCTCAGCGTGTGGGGGCGTTGAAGATCCGCTGCTCCACCCGGTCGCCGGGGCGCAGGTTCAGCCGTTCGGCGGTGCCGGCGGCCAGTTCCAGCGTGGCGCGCACCGGCCCGCGGCTGGCGATGGTATCGAGGCTGAGCGGCGTCGTGCGCTCCGCGATGCGCAGGATGCGCCCTTCCTGGGTGATGAACACCATGTCGAGGCTGGAGATGGTGTTGCGCATCCACATCATCGACTCGCGCGGGGCGCCCCAGTCGAACAGCATGCCGCCATTGGGCGCGACGCTCGGGCGGAACATCAGGCCGATGGTCTGGTGCCCGGCATCGATCGCCATCTCCACCCGGAATTCGTGGCGGGTGCCGTCACGGGTGATGATGGTCAGCGGTTCTTCCGGCAGGGTGGGCTGCGGGCGGTCCACACCCGGCTGGGCGGATGCCGGGTTCAGCAGGGCGGGGCTGGCGGCAAGGGCCAGGAGGAAAGGCAGGGCGCGGCGCTTCATGCCCCCATCATGCCACGGGCAGCAGATTTTGCAGCAGGGCGCGGGTTTCGTCCTGTAACGGCCGGGTGCGCGGGGCATCGGCCAGGGTGGTGAACCAATGCTCGGGCGGGTTACGCCCGGCGGCGCGGTGGAAGGTCAACGCGCGCAGCACCGCTTCGGCCGGCTCCGGCAGGCGCTCGGGCGGGTTGTGGCCGTTCAGCACCCCCCACGCCCCGGCCCAGCACCGCGCGACCGACCACGGGTTGTAGCCCCCGCCGCCGAGCAGGATGAATCGCGGCGCGGCGTCCTTCAGCGCGCGCAGCACCGCCCAATGCGCCTGGTTGGACATGCCAAGGCGCGACAGCGGGTCTTCCTCGATCGCGTCGGCGCCGAATTGCAGCATGATGGCCTGCGGCCGCAGGGCGGCGACGATGGGCAGGATGCCGTGCTCCAGCACCGCCAGCATGTCGGTGTCCGATGCGGCCTCGGCCAGCGGGAAGTTGCGCGCCTGCCCGCCCGCCACGTCATCCGCCGCGCCGGTGAAGGGCCAGCGCTTGCCCTCATGTACCGACAGGGTGAACACCCGGGCGTCGTCATGGAAGGCGTCCTGCACGCCGTCGCCGTGATGGGCGTCGATATCGACATACAGGATGTTGGTCAGCCCGGCGTCGAGCCAGGTGAGCAAACCCAGCACCGCATCATTCACGTAGCAGAAGCCGCTGGCGCGGTCGGCGCGGCCATGATGGGTGCCCCCGCCCGGCACATGCACGATCCCGCCCTGCTCGGCCGTCAGCCGCGCGGCCAGCATCACGCCCCCCGCGCTGGTGGCGGGGCGGCGGAAAATCTCCCGATAGACGGGGTTGCCGTCCGCGCCGATGCGGTGGCGGTCGCGGTCGGCGGGGTCCACCTGCTGGGTCGCCTCCGCCCGCTGCAGCGCCGCGACATAGGCCGGGGTGTGGAAGCGCGTCAGTTGCTCCACGCTCGCCATCGGGCTGTCGAGGTAACGTGCGGGGTCCATCCAGCCCAGCGCGCGGATGAGGTCGAGCGCGGTGGAGACGCGCGGGATCGCGAGCGGGTGCTTGGGGCCGTAGGTCGATCGGCGGTAGATCTCGCTGCCGATGAGAAGCGGTGCGGGCATTCCTCCGATTAGGCTCTGCCAATGCGCAACCGCAACCTTTTGAGGGGCGGAACGTTTCTGGCCGCATGGGACAGGAACGCATCTTCACCAGCATCGCCAGGGGTGCCGCGCGTCAGGCCGGCCGACCCTGGGCCTTCATGCTGGCCATGGCCACCATCGTCGTGTGGGGCATCACGGGGCCGATCTTCGGCTACTCCGATACCTGGCAGCTGGTGATCAACACCGGCACCACCATCATCACCTTCCTGATGGTGTTCCTGATCCAGAACGCCCAGAACCGGGACACCGAGGCCCTGCACATCAAGCTGGACGAATTGATCCGCGCCACGAACCGGGCGCGCAACAGCTTCATGTCGCTGGAGGACCTGAGCGAGAATGAGCTGGCGCAGATCCGGCGCCAGCTTGAGCAGATGCAGGAGGGCTGCAAGCCGGAGAAGCTTGAGCCCGCCGAGTGATCAGTCCCGCTGCGGCATGCCGGTCGGGATGATCGTCTTCACCAGGCTCGCGTCCAGTTCCTCGTACTTGTGATAGCCGATGGTCTCGTAGAGTTCGGCGCGGGTCTGCATCCGCCCGATGGCGTTGTGGGTGCCGCCTTCCGCCTTGATCTGGTTGTAGAGGCCCTCCATCGCCTTGTTCGCGATGCGCAGGTGCGACACCGGCCAGATCACCATGGAGTAACCGAACTCCTCGAACTCCTGTGCGGTGAAGAAGGGCGTGCGGCCGAACTCGGTCATGTTGGCCAGCAGCTTCACGCCGGGCATGCGCTTGGCGAACTCGATGAACATCTCCCGGGTGGTCAGCGCCTCGGGGAAGATGGCATCGGCGCCGGCGTCCAGGTAGCGCTTGGCGCGATCAACGGCCGCGTCCATGCCCTCGCTGGCCACCGCATCCGTGCGGGCGATGATGTAGAGGTGGCGGCGCGCCTTGCGGGCGGCGGCGATCTTGGCGGCGAACTCATCCGCGCTCGCCAGCTTCTTGTCGTTCAGGTGGCCGCACTTCTTGGGCAGGTTCTGGTCTTCCAGCTGAACGGCGCCGGCACCAGCATCCTCAAAGGCGCGGACCATGTGCATGACGTTCAGCGCCTCGCCATAGCCGGTGTCGCCGTCGACCAGCGTCGGCAGCATGGAGGCCCGTGCCACCTGGCGGACATGGAAGCACACGTCCTCAATGGTGATCATGCCCAGGTCCGGCAGGCCCATGGTGGCCGACATGGCGGCACCCGAGAGGTAGACCGCATCGAAACCCGCCTTTTTGGCCAGCAGGGCCGCAATGCCCAGATGGGCGCCGGGCATCTGCAGGATCTGCGGGCGGTCGAGCAGCGCGCGGAAGCGCTCGCCGGCCGGAGCATTGGGCAGTTCGTCGCCGATCACGTATGGCATGGGCCTACTCCCTTGGGGTTCGCGGGGCACCATAGCGCAGCGGATCGGGCAGGACAGGCCACCTCGGGGTCTCTCAAGCCCTTTAAGGATTGAGCCGCGTTCCCAGCTACCTCTGCCGGCCGGGACTTTCCAGCCAGCCCCGCGAACCCTAAAACCCTGTAAGACAGCGGAGAGATGCACCATGGAAATGACCGGCGAGCGCCTGATTCCGGCGCCACGTGAACAGGTCTGGGCCGCCCTGAACGACCCGGAGAAGCTCAAGGCCGCCATTCCGGGCTGCGAGGCTGTCGAGAAGCAGAGCGACACCGACATGACGGCGCGCGTGGCGATCAAGATCGGGCCGATGGCTGCCCGCTTCACCGGCAAGGTGAAGCTGGAAAACCTGAACCCGCCCGAGAGCTACACCATCGCCGGTGAGGGCAATGGCGGCGCCATGGGCTTCGCCAAGGGCGGTGCCGACGTGAAGCTGGAGTCCAAGGGCCCCAGCGAGACCCTGCTGTCCTACCAGGTGAAGGCACAGGTCGGCGGCAAGATGGCCCAGCTGGGCGCGCGGCTGATCGACGCCACGGCCAAGCAGATGGCGGATCAGTTCTTCGACCGCTTCGCCGCGCAGCTCACGCCCGCGCCTGTCGAGGCCGCTCCGGTGGCCGTCGAGGGTGCGCCCGCCCCGGCTGCGGCGCCTGCCCCCGCACCGGTTCCGGTGGCGACCGGCGGGCTCTCGATCTTTGACCTGATCCCGAGCGAGATCGCCGGCATTCCCATCCCCGGGGTGATCGGCAGCTTCCTGTTCCTGATCATCCTGTACTTGCTCTTCCTGTCCTGATGAGCGTCGAGGCCACGGAGGCGCTGCTCGCCTCGCAGGGCTATGTGGCCGATCGTGCATTGGCCACCGTCGTGCATCTCGGCATGGCCATGGGCCGTCCTCTGTTTCTCGAGGGCGAGCCCGGCACGGGCAAGACCGAGATCGCGAAGGTGCTGGCCCGAGGGTTGGGCCGGGAGCTCGTTCGGCTTCAGTGCTATGACGGGCTCGATATCTCGGCCGCGGCTTATGAGTGGAATGCGGCACGCCAGCTGATGGCCATCCGCATGGCCGAAGGTGGCGAGAAGCCGGACATCTACGCGCGGGAATTCCTGCAGGAACGCCCGCTGCTGGCTGCCCTTTCCGGGCCGCCGGCCGTTCTGCTGATCGATGAGCTGGACCGCGCGGATGAGCCGTTCGAGGCCTTCCTGCTGGAGATCCTGGCCGATTTCCAGATCACGGTTCCGGAGTTCGGCACCATCAAGGCGCAGACCCCGCCTGTCGTCGTCATCACCTCCAACCGCACGCGGGAAGTGCATGACGCCATCCGGCGGCGCTGCCTGTACCAGTGGGTGGATTACCCCAATGCGGCGCGTGAGCGCGCGATCCTGAAGCTCCGCGCGCCGGGGATGCAGGACGCGCTGGCCGACCAGGTGGTCGCCTTCGTGCAGAAGCTGCGCCAGGGCGACTATTTCAAGCTGCCGGGCGTGGCGGAGACCATCGACTGGGCCAACGCGCTGGAGGCGCTGAACGCCAAGGAGCTGGAGCCCGCCGTGGTCGACGAGACGCTGGGCGTGCTGCTGAAGTACCAGGACGACATCGCCAAGCTGCGCGGTGCAGAGGCCGCCCGTCTGATCGACGAGGCGCGCGGCCCGCAGTGACCGAAGGCGCCGCGGCCTTTCTCGCGCCACCGCCTGGTCGGGCACTCGCCGCCAATGTGGTGGCGTTCGCCCGGCTGCTGCGGCGCGCTGGCCTTCCTGTCGGGCCCTCGGAAACATTGGCCGCGGCGCGCGCGCTGTCGCTGATCGATATCGGCCAGAAGGCCGAGGTCCGTGCGGCGCTGCGGGCCGTCATGGTGCACCGGCACGAGCACGCGGAGATTTTCGACACCGCCTTCGCCATTTTCTGGCGTGACCCGGAAGCGAGCCGCCACGCGGCCGCCATGGCGCTGCTGGAGGGCATGAAGCCCGAGGAGAAGCCGCGGGCAGGCAGTCGGCGCATGGCCGAGGCGATGGCGGGCGACCGTCCGCCGCCCCCGCCGAAGGAGCCGGAGGAACCGCCTCCGCTGCAGGACGCCTCGCTGACCGTCAGCGCGTTGGAGAAGCTGCAGACCATGGATTTCGAGGCCATGAGCGCCGCCGAACTGGCAATGGCGCGCGCCGAGATCCGCAAGCTGCATCTGCCGCTGGACGAACGCCCGACCCGCCGGATGCGGCTGGGCACGCGGGGTTCGCGCATCGACCTTCGCGCGACCCTGCGCCGCTCCCGCCGGACGGGCGGCGAGATCATTTCCCTGGTGCGGGCCAGGCGCATCACCCGGCCGCCGCCGCTGGTGGCTATCTGCGACATTTCCGGCAGCATGGCGCGCTATGCCCAGGTGCTGCTGCATTTCCTGCACGCCGTCACCAATGACCGCGACCGCGTTTCCTGCTTTCTGTTCGGCACGCGGCTGACCAACATCACCCGCCAGCTCAAGCATCGGGACGCGGAAGTCGCCTTCGAGATGGTGGCGAAGCTGGTGCCCGACTGGTCCGGCGGCACCCGCATCGGTGAGGCGCTGGAGAAGTTCAACAAGCTCTGGTCCCGTCGTGTCCTGGGGCAGGGGGCGGTCGTTCTGCTGATCACGGACGGGCTGGATCGCGACGGCGCGGCAGGCCTGGCGGAAGCGACCGAGCGCTTGCAACAGTCCTGCCGGCGCCTGATCTGGCTGAATCCGCTCTTGCGCTACTCGGGGTTCCAACCGAAATCGCAAGGTATCCGTGCTATGCTGCCGCATGTGCATGAGTTCCGGCCGGTCCATAGCCTGGCCTCCCTCCAGCAACTGGTGGCGGCATTGAGCGAACGAAGCAGCGGGAGGACCCGATGAGCGAGGATATCCTGTCCGTCGCCGCCGGCTGGCGTGACGCCGGCGAGGCGGTGGCGATCGCGACCGTGGTGGAAACCTGGGGCTCCAGCCCACGCCCGCCGGGCTCCCGTTTCGCCGTTTCCGAAAGCGGCCGGATGGCCGGCAGCGTTTCCGGTGGCTGCATCGAAGGCGCGGTGGCGGATGTCGCGCGCCGCACCATGCAGGACGGGAAACCGCAGCTGCTGGACTTCGGTATTTCGGACGAGATGGCCTGGGAAGTGGGCTTGGCCTGCGGCGGTAAGCTGAAGGTGTTCGTGGAGAAGCTCGGTTGACCCCCGAAACCCTTTCGCGGCTTCAGGCTGCCATCGAAGCCAAGACGCCGGTCGCCCTTTGCACCCGCCTCTCCGACGGCGCACAGCTGCTGTTCCCCGAGGATGAGGCCGAGCCCGGCCTGGCGACTGCCGCGGAGGCCGCCCTGGCCGCCGATAAGGCCGCCAATCACGAGGGATGGTTCATTCACCCCCACAACCCGCCGTTGCGCCTGTTCATCGTGGGGGCGGTGCATGCGGGCCAGGCCATCCTGCCCATGGCCGCGGCACTGGGCTATGCGGTGACGGTGATCGACCCGCGCAGCGCCTTCGCGACCGAGGAGCGTCTGCCCGGCGTGGACATCAATCACGAATGGCCCGACGACGCGATGGCCCAGCTGAAGCCCGACACGCGCACGGCCATCGTCACGCTGACGCATGACCCCAAGATCGACGATCCCGCCTTGGACGCGGCCTTACGCAGCCAGGCGTTCTACATCGGCGCCCTGGGCAGCACGCGCACCCATGCCAAGCGGGTCGCGCGGCTGCAGGAAATGGGCCACGGTGAGGATGCCGTCGCCCGCATCCACGCGCCCGTCGGCCTCGATATCCGAGCGGTGACGGCACCTGAGATCGCACTGTCCATCATGGCCGAGATCGTGGCGGTGCGCCGCGGTTCGCGGCTGGCCAGCCGCTGATGCGCTTCGGCCCGACATCCCTGCATGAGGCGAAGGGCGCGGTGCTGGCGCATACGCTGCGCTTGTCCGGACGCGTCCTGAAGAAGGGCTCCGTGCTGCAGCAGGATGACGTCGACGCCCTGCGCGCCGCCGGCATGCAGGAGGTGATCGCCGCCGTCATGGAGCCCGGTGACGTGCCGGAGGACGAGGCCGCGCACCGTATCGCGGAGGCCTTGATGGCCCCCCTGATCGCCAAGTCCCGTGCCGCGACAGGGCGCGTGAACCTGCTGGCGGATGCCCCGGGGCTTCTGGTGCTGGATACCTCGGCCATCGACCGGCTGAACGCGCTGGACGAAAGCCTGACCATCGCCACCCTGCCGAACCACAGCCTGGTGACGACGCGGGAGATGCTGGCGACGATCAAGATCATCCCCTTCGCGGTGCCGGGTGCGGTCATGCAGATCGCCGAGGCCATGCTGAAGGCCTTGCCCAAGCCTGTCTTCACCATCGCGCCGCTGCGCCCGCTCAAGGTCGGGCTGGTGATGAGTGAACTGCCCGGCCAGAAGGAAAGCGCCATGGAGGGCGCTGTCGAGGTGACGCGGGCGCGGATCGAGGCATTGAACGGCAGCATGCTGCCGGTAGAGCGCGCGAAGCACGAAACCTCGGCCATCGCCGATGCCTTGAACCGCCTTCGCAAGCAGGGGGCGGAGATGTTCCTGGTGGCGGGGGCCTCCGCGGTCGTGGACAGGCGTGATGTGGCGCCTGCCGCCATTCAACGCGCCGGTGGCCGCCTGATCCACTTCGGCATGCCGGTGGATCCCGGCAACCTGCTGTGCCTGGGTGCCATCGGGGATGCGCCGGCCATCGTGCTGCCCGGCTGTGCCAAGAGCCCGAAGATGAACGGCTTCGACCTGCTTCTGCACCGGCTTTTCGCCGGGCTGGAGGTGACAGGCCGCGAGGTGATGCGCATGGGCGTCGGGGGCCTTCTGAAGGAGATCTCCGAGCGGCCGTTGCCGCGTGACAAGGCGCCTCATTCGCTGCCCTCGCCGCACGCGCCGAGAAAGGCCCGCCAGGTCGCCGCCGTCGTCATGGCAGCGGGCAGGTCGCGCCGCATGGCTCCGCTCAACAAGCTGCTGGTCATGGACGACAAGGGCGTGGCGATGGTGACGCGTGTCGTCGATCAGGCCCTGGCCAGCCTGGCCCGCCCCGTGATCGTGGTGACAGGCCATGAGCGGGAACGGGTGCAGGAAGCACTGGCCGGTCGTCCTGTGATCTTCGCGCATGCCGAGGATTACGCGCAGGGCCTTTCGGCAAGCCTGCGCGCGGGTCTGTCGGCCGTGCCCGCACAGGCGGACGGCGTACTCGTGTGCCTCGGGGACATGCCGCTCGTCAGCGCCTCGATGATGGACCGGCTTCTGGCCGCCTTCGATCCCGAGGAAGGACGCGCCATCGTGCAGCCCACGTTTCGGGGCAAGCAGGGCAACCCCATGCTGTGGGGTAGAGAGTTCATCCCTGCGATGATGGCGGTGACGGGGGACGTCGGGGCCAGGCATCTCGTCGGATTGCACGCCGACCGCGTGGTCGACGTCGAGATGCCGGATGACGGCGTGCTGCGCGACTTCGATACGACGGAGGCACTGCAAGGCGCCCCCGGTTTCAGCAAGGTCTGAGTTCTCAGCCGGCGCGGGCCAGCCGCGCCGCACGGTTGCGTCGCTTCACAAGGTGACGCCTTCCCCAGATCAGGAAGCCGGTAACCAGCAGGCCCAGCATGGCGATCGAAGCGATGACGTTCAGAACGCTGCCGATCAACCCACCCCAGTTGCCCTCATGCAGCACGCGCGGCCAGCCCGTGGGCATGCGCCGCAGGCCATCGGCCTCCGCGCGGTAGATCACCGCGGTGCCGCTGGAATCCAGAACCCTGACGAGGCGCGCCCCGCCGATCGGCCTGACGAAATCCAGTCCGTTCAGATCATGCTGCGCGGCGACCTGCCGCAGAATGATGTCCAGGGGCGGGGCACTGCCCTGGGTGCGCGGCATGGGTGGGGTGAAGCTGATCCCGAAGGCCAGCGCCACGCCGGTCAAGGGGCTGCCGACGACAAGGGGGATGAGGAACCAGCCCGTCGCCTTGTGCCAGCCGGACAGCGTGTTCCGCAGTCTCGGCCAACCGAGCAGAAGGCCGAGCGGGGCGAGGATCACCATGGCGATGGTGCTGGCGGTGACGAGAGGCCCCAGATCCAGCAGCAGCGTCTCATGGAAGCGCCGCATGGTGCCGAATGAGGCAGCAAGCAGGCCGGGCGATGCCGGGGAGGCAGAGGCCAGCTCGTAGCTGACCATGGCGCCGCGCGGACCCATCGCGGCGGTTCCGTCATAGCCGCGGATGAACAGAGCACCCCGTGCGGCGTCAGGCCCCGCGGCCGTGGCAATCGCGGAAAGGCGTTCCAATGTTACGGTGCCGGCCGGCACGCTGGCCTTGAGGGCAGGTTCCAGCGACAGGAACAGGCCCGAGCCGATCACCAGCAGAAGGGGCAGCGAGAAGGTCAGGGCTACCCAGCGATGGAAACGTAAAAGCCAGACCTTCATCCGGTACACCTTTGCTGCGTCACGCTTTCCATAGCCGATGCGACTGAGAGTCGCTCGCGATCCACGGCGCCAATTTCACTACGAAGCGTAACGTGGACCGGGTGTCAGATCGCCCGACGGGATTTCAGCGCGGCGGCCAGGGTGCCGTCGTCCAGCACGTCCAGCGCACCCCCGATGGGCACGCCCTGAGCAAGGCGCGTGATCTGAACACCGGTGCCGGCAAGCCTCTCGGCCAGTACATGGGCGGTGGCGGCGCCATCCACCGTCGCGGGCAAGGCCAGAATGACCTCTCGCACCTTTCCTTCGGCAAGCCTCGCCATCAGGGGCTGGATCGAGAGATCCGCCGGGCCGGTACCGCCGAGCGCCGACAGAAGGCCGCCAAGCACATGATACAGCCCGTGATGCGCGTGGGCCCGTTCCAGGGCCCACAGTTCCGCCACGCCTTCCACGATGCAGATGACGTCCTGATCGCGGGCCGGATCGGAGCAGACGCGGCAGGGGTTCGTGCTGTCCAGGTTGCCGCAGAGCTGGCAAGGCCTGACCGCGGATGCCGCCGCTGTCAGGGCCTCGGCCAGTGGCAGCATGCGCGTCGGCGGGTCCTGCAGCATGCGCAGAACTGCCCGCCTGGCGCTGCGGCGGCCCAGCCCCGGCAGCTTGGACAGAAGGCCCACCAGATGCTCGATGGCATCATGCCTCATGATGCCGGGTTCAGCCTTCCTGCTGTGCCACGATGCGGGTGATTTCCCAGCCCACGGCTTCCGTACCCGGCTCGGCATGCAGGACGATCTGCTGGCTGCGGCGTGGCTCGGCGGCCATGTAGACGCTTTCCTCAAGCGCCACGCGTGCCCCGCCCGCCACCAGGCGCCAGCCATGGCCCGAGGGCAGGCGCATCAGCACATGGCTGCCGTCGCCCGAAATGCTGGCCGTAACACCGGGGTGCAGATGGAACCGCACAGTCCAGGCCAGGGTCTCGGTGCCGCCGCCAGGCAGTTCGAGCGAGTCCTCTCCGTGCAGGTCGTCCCCGCCTTCGGCGAGGTACAGCTTGCGGCGATGGATGGCGCCGAACGGCTTGCGATAGCCGTCATGGGCGATGTCCAGCCAATGGGCGTGGTCCTGCTCCTGGCGGTCCACCTCAACGCGTTCCGGCCGGCGGGCCAAGCCGTCCTCGCGCATCTCGGAGGAGGATGTGTCGGCCAGCACCAGGGTGGAATGCGCGGCCGTGGAGCGCAGCGCGTCACGCCAGTTCCCGTCCGTCATCGGCAAGGCGCCGCAGTTCACGATCAGCCGGTCGCGACCGACCGACATCTCGAAGGAAGACGTGCCCGCATGGGCGAAACGGTCCGTACCGCGCGGCAGGCCGGTCGCGACATCTGGTGCGCGGCCCGGGGGCGGTGCACCGCAATCCACGATCACAAGCGTGCGGCTCCCCTGCATGCGGTGAAAGCCCGTATCGGCGAGCACCATGGGGGCGCGGCCGCGTGCCTGGCCGTGATGCAGCACCAGATCCACCAGGGTGCCGGCTTCCTCACGCGTGCCGTTGAACAGCGCCAGCCCGCCATCCTGATGGCGGAAGAAGCGCAGTGCCTGGCACGCGCGTTCCAGCACCAGGGCCAGCTGCGTGGGCGCATTGACCCCCGCGCCGTGCAGCAGGTTGCGGATCTCGATCACATCCTGCACGGCGGCCAGATGCTGGGAGGGGCTACGTTCCACATGGCCGCCATCCGGATAGAACTGGCGCTCCAGCTCACTGGGCAGCAGACGCAGAGCGCGGCCGAGCCAACCCTCCTCCTCCAGCGCCACGGCGGCCGCCATGGCGGCCTTCAGCGTGACCAGCGCGCCCCGATGGGCGGCCTCGGCCGGCAGGCCGGCCAGAATGGTGCGGGCATCCTGGGCCAGGCGCTGCATCAGCGCGCGGCGGAAGCCGTCATCGGCGGTGGCGGCCATGAAATCCCAATGGCCGAGCCAGGCGGAAATGCGCGCACCGGCCACTTCCGGCGCCTGGGCCAGATCCTGGGTGGAGCCATGCGCCAGCCAGTCATAGGCGAGGTCACGCGCGCGCACGCGCGCCGCATCCGTGCCGAGTGCCCGCAGATCCCGCAGCCAGGCGAAACCATGCGCCGAGGCACGCCACAGCAGCGGCCCATCGGCGGGCGCCCAGCCGATGGATGGCTGCTCATCGACAGCAGGCAGCAGTGAGAAGGCTGAGCCGGCGATCTCGAATTCGCCCTGCACCAGCCTGGCGCCCCGGGCGGCCTCGCCTGGCCAGAGATCCTTGAACGGGCGCGCGGGTGCTTCCGGCACCCGAAGCGGCTTCAGCCCAGCCAGCCAGCGCCTAGCGTTGCGGATCAGATCCGGCATGTCAGGCGCTACCTCCCCCCTCTCAAAGCGGCGATCGCCGCGGCATAATCCTTGGCACCGAAGACGGCCGTGCCGGCCACCAGCACATCAGCGCCGGCCTCAAGGCACAGGGGCGCCGTGCTGGCCGTCACGCCGCCATCCACCTCCAACGCGATATCCCGGCCGGAAGCTTCGATCATCCTGCGGATCGCGGAGATTTTCGGCAACTGGTTCTGAATGAAGGATTGTCCGCCGAAGCCCGGATTGACGGTCATGACCAGCACCAGATCCACCAGATCCATCAGATACTCGATCGAGCTGGCGGGCGTTGCGGGGCACAGCACGACGCCGGCCTTCTTGCCCAGCTTGCGGATGGCCTGCAGCGAGCGGTGGATATGCGGCCCGGCCTCGACATGCACGGAGATGACATCGGCGCCGGCGTCGGCGAAGGCCTCCAGATACGGATCCGCGGGTTCGATCATCAGGTGCACGTCGAACGGCATGGCCGAGAGCGGACGAAGCGCCTTCACCAATGCCGGGCCGTAGCTGATGTTCGGCACGAAGTGCCCGTCCATGATGTCCAGGTGGAGCCAGTCGGCGCCAGCGGCCTCGATGGCGCGAAGTTCCTCGCCAAGGCGGGTGAAATCGGCGGCGAGCAGGCTGGGAGCGATACGAACGGACATATGATGTGCTGTAGCCTTACGAATGCGCCGGGGGCAACCAGGCGAAGGTCAGTTCGTGCTTGTTGTGCGCCGAGTGGAACACCCGCGCATGGGGAATAGCCGCAAACTGCGTCGCGAGATCGTGATCCGTGCCGCCCTGGAACTTGATGGAGCAGAAGATCCGCCGCGCCTTGCCCGCCGCGATCCAACGTTCCACCAGCCGCAGCAGGCGGCCCGGGTAGCAGATGACGTCGCTGAACAGCCAGTCGACCGCCTCTTCCTTCTCGGGGTCGAGCGCGAAGGCGCTGTCCTGCCGCCAGCTGACGCCGGGCATGGCGGCGACATCCGGCGCCAGCGGCGCCTTGTCCACGGCTTCCACGCTTGCGCCGAGGCGCGCGATCGCCCAGGTCCAGCCACCGGGCGAGGCGCCGAGGTCCAGGCAGCGCTGGCCGGGCTGGGGATGCTCACCGATGCGCGTTAGCCCCTCCCACAGTTTCAGGTAGGCGCGCGAGGGCGGTCCTTCCTTATCCTCGACGAAGCGGGGTTCCCCATTCGGAAAGGGGCTGCTGACGGTCGGCGAGGCCAGGATGAGTTCCGGCGACAGCAGCGTCCAGCCACCGAGATGGCTGGAAGGCGGTTGCTCCGGGAAGGCAAGGGGGGCGGCCTTCACGGGGGGCAGATGCCCTGAGATCAGCGAGGCGCGGCGATGGTGGAAGGCCGGCAACAGGGCCCAGTTGCGCTGGATGGCGCGCAGCGCATCAGCGGCTGTCTTGACCGAGGCAGCGGGCAGCAGCAGCGGCGCATTCCAGATGGCCAGCGCCCAGGCGGCAGGCTGGGCCCGCTCCGAAGACATGATCAGGCGGCCGAACTGCACCAGATGATGCACGCCCTTGCGCCGCAGTTCTTCCAGCAGCTGTTCCTCGAAGCCGACCGCTGCCACCCAGCAGGTGGCGGGCGGTTCCTCGAAGGGCCAGGGGTTCTCCGGCGGCGGCGCGGGCTCGGCGGGGGTGTCGATGGCCGCCGGGCGCATCGGTTGGCGGCGCTGACGGTGGAAGGCCGGCATGCTGGGCGCGCGCGGGGCGCGCTCGCCCTGATCCTGCTTGGGAGAGAGATGGGCGCGACGCGCCGGCGGCTTCGAGCCGGGGGCTTTCGGGGAACGAGGGCCGGGTGGGCGGGGCATGGCAGGGGCCTGGGCAGAAAAGGATAGGGACGAAGCCGGAACCGGCCATCCCCGCTGCATAGCACAGCGGGGCGAGGATTTTCAGCGCCTGAGCGCGGCGAGGCCCAGCGCGACCCAGCCCAGCATCATCGTCGTGCCGCCGACGGGCGCCACGGGGCCGAGCGAAACCCCGGCCAGCGCGCGGTACAGCACCGCACCGCAGAACAGCGCGAGGCCGGCCGCGAGCAACAGCCCGGCATAACCCATGGCCCGGTTGCGGTCGGCCCATAGCCCGAGCGCGAGCAGGGCAGGCGCATGCCACCCCGCCAGCGAGGCCACGCTTTCCAGCATCCGCCGCTCCGCCTCTCCGGCCGCGACATGCGCACCGACGGCCGCGACCGCGACGGCCAGCAGCCCCGAGACGCCCGCCAGCGCGGGCAGCAGGCGCGTCATCACCGCTTCACCTCGGCACGGTTGAACTGGAAGCCGTGGTTGCAGAATTCGCAGGTCATGGTGATCACGCCCTCCTCGGCCATGTGGTCGAGGTCGTCGTCCGGGAAGCCCGCCAGTACGCCCGACAGGCGCGCGCGGGAACACCGGCAGCCGTAGGACAGCGCGCGGGCGCGGTTGATCATCAGCCCTTCCTGGTGGAACAGGCGGAACAGCAGCTCCTCGGCCGGCAGCGCGTCATCCAGCATCTCGGCGTCGGTCAGGGTCGAGGCCAGGCTGACCGCGGTGGTCCAGGCGTCATCCGCCTCGGCTTCGGGCAGGTCGTCGATGCCCCCTGCCGCCGCCACGCGTTCCATGATGAAGGCGGTGGCGCGCCAGCCATCCTCGGTGCGCGCGCAGGCCAGGCGGATGAAGGCGCGCAGCTGCTCACTGGCGGCGAAATAGCCATGCGTCATCTCGGCCAGCGTCGCCCCTTCCAGCGCGACGATGCCCTGGTAGCGGTCCATATCCGCGCCCTGGTCGCAAGTGAAGGCGATATAGCCGTTGCCGAGCAGCGCGCCGGCGCCTGGGGCGGGTTCGACGCTCAGCAATTCGGCGAGCTTCTCGGCCTCGGCACGGGCATAGCCGCGCAGCTGGCCGTCATCGGTGCAGTCGGCGACCAGCATGGGCACCACGCCGTCACCCTTGGCCTGGATAGAGAAGCTGCCCTTGTATTTCAGCGCCGCGGCAAGGCCGGCGGTCAGCGCCAGCGCCTCACCCAGCAGCCGGCCCACCGCGTCCGGATGGTCGTGGCGCGACAGCAGCGCGTCGGCCAGCGTGCCGAGCTTCACCAGTCGGCCGCGCACCGGCTTTTTGTCCAGGTGAAAGGGCTGCACCGCCGTCGCCTCCACCACATCGGGCACGGGGGGGCGGTCGGTGCGCAGGAAATCGGGCAAGGGCTCGCTCATGGCCGTGTTGGGCGCATTACCAGCGCCCCACGTCAAGACCTGGGCGCACATGCCGCCCGTGCGTGCGCCTTTTAGGCCAGGGCTGCTTCCACCGCGTCGCCGAAACGCTCCACGATCATGCCGATCTCCTGCTCGGTCACGTTGTAGGGCGGGGCGAGGATGACGTGGTCGCCCTGGCGGCCGTCAATCGTGCCCCCCATCGGGTAACAGCCCAGCCCCCGCGCATAGGCTTCTTCGGCCACGCGGGCGTGCAGCTTGCGCGCGGGGTCGAACACCGCCTTGGTCGCGCGGTCGGCAACCAGCTCGATCGCCCAGAACAGGCCGCGGCCGCGGATGTCACCCACATGGTGGTGGTTGCCCAGCCGTTCCGTCAGCCGGGTTTCCAGCAGGCGGCCCATGGCGGCCACGTTGTCGATCAGCGCTTCCTCGCGGATCACCTGCTGCACGGCGAGTGCCGCGGCACAGGCCACCGGGTGGGACTGATAGGTATGGCCGTGCATGAAGCTGCCCGAGCCGTCGCGGATCGGCGCGATCACCGCTTCGGTCGCCAAAATGCCCCCGATCGGCTGGTAGCCGCCGCCGAGCCCCTTGGCGATCACCTGGATGTCCGGCGTCACGCCTTCCTGTTCCCAACCATGCAGGGTGCCGGTGCGGCCCATGCCCGACATCACCTCATCCAGGATCAGCAGCGCGCCGTGGCGGTCGCAGACTGCGCGCATGGCCGGGAAATAGCCGGGCAGGGCGGTGGCGCAGCCCAGCGTGGCGCCCACCACGGTTTCCGCGCAGAAGGCAATCACGTTCTGCGGGCCGAGGCGCTGGAACTCCGCCTCCAGCTCCGCCGCCAGCCGCGCCACCATCTCGGCATCGGTTTCGCCGTCCTGCCGGTCGCGATAGGCGTAGCAGGGCGAGACATGGCTGAAGGCGTCGGTCAGCAGGGGCGCATAGGGCGCGCGGCGCATCGCGTTGCCGCCCGCCGACAGCGCACCCAGCGTGTTGCCGTGGTAGCTTTGGCGCCGGGCGATGTATCTCGTGCGCTGCGGCTGGCCCTTTTCGAGGAAATGCTGCCGCGCGAGCTTGATCGCGGCCTCCATCCCCTCACTGCCGGAGGACACGAAATACGCGAAGGAAAGCCCGCCCGGACGGTGGCCGACCAGCGTGTCGGCCAGGGCCTCGGCACTTTCGCAGCCGAACAGGGCGGTGTGCGCGTAGGTCAGCTTGCCCATCTGCGCCGCCATGGCTTCCAGCACGCGCGGGTGCCCGTGGCCGAGGCAGGCCACCGCCGCCCCGCCCGAGGCATCCATCACCCGATGCCCGTCCGCCGCCGTCAGCCAGATGCCCTTGCCTTCGACGGCGAGCGGCGGGGTGGCCCGCAGGTTACGGTGGATCAGGTGGGACATGGACGCTATCCGCTTCAGCCGGGTGTCAGAATGCCCACCGTAGCACCGGTCATGCAGCACGCCAGTGTGGCGGCCCACAGGCTGGGCCAGCCAAGCCGCACGATGTCGGCCCGCCGCTCGGGGCACATGGCGTTCATCCCACCCAGCATGATCCCGAGCGAGCCGATATTGGTGAAGCCGCACAGCGCGTAGCTGAGAATGATGCGCGATCTTTCCGACAGCCCCGCGCCCCCCGACTGGGCGAGGTTGAGGTAGGACACGAACTCGTTGATCACGGTCTTGATGCCGAGCGAGGCAGCCACCGTGCCGCTTTCGGCCCAGGGGATGCCCATCATCAGCGCCAGCGGGCGGAACAGCCAGCCGGCGATGCCCTGCAGCGTCACGCCGAAGATGGGCTCGATCGCCATGTTCACCAGCGCGACGAGCGCCACGAACACGATCAGCGACGCCATGATGCCCAGCAGCAGCTGCAGCCCATCCTGCGTGCCCTGCACCAGCGCTTCCATGGTCGAGTTATACAGCGGCACCGACATCCCGCCGCCGGCCTCGGTTGGCGGCTCGGTAGCCGGAACCATCAGCAGTGCGGCCATGACCGAGGCCGGGGCCGCGATGAGCGACGCCGCCAGCAGCTGCCCTGCCGCATCCGGCACGACCGAGGAGATCATGGTGGCGTAGACCACCAGCATGTTGCCCGAAATGGTCGCGAGGCCGGCCACCATCACCACGAACAATTCCGAGAGGGTCAGCCGCGCAAGCCAGGCGCGGATCAGCAGCGGGGCCTCGACCATGCCCACGAACACATTGGCCGCGACCGAAAAACCCGCCGCGCCGCCCAGGCCGAAGCTGCGCCGCAGCCCTCGCGCCAGCAGCCCGACGATGAAGGGCAGCACCCGCCAATGATACAGCAGCGCCGACAGCGCGCCCACCACCAGCACCAGCGGCAGCGCCTGGAAGAACAGGATGAAGCTCGCGCCCGGCGCGGTTTCGGCAAAGGGCAGCGGGGCGCCGCCCAGGTAGCCGAAAACCAGCGAGGTGCCAGCCTGGGTGGCCCGGGCCAGTGCCGTCACGCCATCCCCGATTACCGAGAAGGCGGCGCGGAAGGGCGGCACCCATAGCATCAGCACGCCGAGCACCAGCTGCGCGCCGATACCCGCCGCCACCACCTGCCAGCGCACGCCGCGCCGGCACCCGCCCGACACCCAGGCCAGCAGGCACAGGCCCAGCAGCCCGGCGGCCGATTGCAGCTGCATCATGGTGCTTCGTTCTCCTCGTCCGGGCCTTCATCCACGCCGATCAAGGCCCGTGCGGCTTCGTCGGGCATGGCGTCCACCCCGCGCAGCTTGCGCGCGATGGCGCGCGTGCGGGTCTGCGCCTTGCCGATTGTGGTGGTGACGGTCCCGACCTGCTTGCTGAGGCTGCCCAGCACGTCGTCCATCTTCTGCATCTCGCTTTTCGTCGCGGCCAGAAGATCCTTCACGCCCTCGGCGTTCTTGGACAAAGCCAGCGTGACGTGGCCCAGCTGGATGGTGCGCAGCAGCGCGGGCAGCAGCGTGGGGCCGAGCACCAGCACACGATGATTGCGCCCGATATCGTCGATCAGCCCGGGGATGCGCGCGACCTCGGCGTAGAGCCCTTCCGTCGGCAGGTACATCACGCCGAATTCGACCGTGCGCGGGGGGCAGATGTATTTCTGGGCGATCTTCTGCGCCTCGCTGCGGATGCGCAGTTCCAGGGACTTGCGCGCGGCGGTCTCGGCCACCGGGTCGGCGGCTTCCCAGGCGGCCAGCAGCCTTTCGAAATCCTCGACCGGAAACTTGGCGTCGACCGGCAGCAGCACCCGCTCGCTGCCCTGCACCGGCATCACCACGCAGAACTCCACCGCGTCGGAGCTGCCCTCGCGCAGGCGGACATTCACCTCGTAGGAACCCTCGGGCAGAATATCGTCCAGCATGGCCTTCACCTGGGTCTCACCCCAGCCGCCGCGCGTCTTCACATTGCCGAACAGGCGCTTGATGTCGCCGATCTGCGCGGTCACGGCCTGCACGTCGCCCATGGCCTTCTGCACGGCGGTGAACTGGTCGATCACGCGGTTGAAGCTTTCGTTCATCTGCTTCTCGACCGCGCCGGCCAGCTGCTCGTTCACGCTGGCCTGGATTTCCGCGAGCTTCTTCTCGTTGCCCTCGCGCAGCTCCTTCAGCCGGGCATCCATCAGATCGCGCGTGCGGGTCATTTCCTCGGCGAGGGCAGTGCCCTGCTTGCCCACGCCCTCGGCCAGGGTGGTGCGCACGGCTTCCAGCGCCTGGCGGGCCTCCGCGGTGTTGGCCGCCTGGTCGCGGCGCAGGCTGGCGGCGTGTTCGGCCGCCTGTTCACGGCTGGTCGAGAGCGATTGCAGCAGCGATTTTTCCTGCCCCGCCAGCAGCTTGCCCTGTTCGACGGCAAACGCGCTGATTTCGCGGGACAGTTCGGGCAGGCGCTGGGCGAGTTCCGCCCGCAGCTCGGCCGGGATGGCGGCCTGCAGCGCGGCCAGCTTTTCCTGGGTGGCGGTGTCGGCCGGCGGTTTGCGCAGCCACAAAAGCACGACGCCCAGCAGCAACAGCAGCTGGGCGCCCAAAATCACGATCGTCTCACCGCTCATGCACAGGCCCCTTGGTTGGGGCCTGCGATTCGCGGCCCCGCATCAGTGGCGGAAGTGTCGCATCCCGGTGAACACCATGGCGAGGCCTGCCTCGTCGGCGGCGGCGATCACCTCATTGTCGCGCATGGAGCCGCCGGGCTGGATGACGGCGGTGGCACCCGCGGCGGCGGCGGCCTGCAGGCCGTCGGCGAAGGGGAAGAACGCGTCGGAGGCCACCACGCTGCCGACCGCGAGCGGGGTGTCGAGCCCGGCAGCCTTCGCGGCCTCACCGCTTTTCCAGGCTGCGATGCGGCTGCTGTCCACGCGGCTCATCTGGCCGGCGCCGATGCCCACCGTCGCACCATCCTTGGCGTAGATGATGGCGTTCGACTTGACGTGCTTGCCCACGCGGAAGGCGAAGATCAGGTCGGCCAGCTCGGCTTCGGTCGGCGCGCGCTTGGTCACCACCTTCAGCGTCTCGGCCGAGACACGGCCCGAATCGCGGCCCTGGGCCAGGAAGCCCCCACCCACGGAACGGAAG
Source organism: Rhodovarius crocodyli (assembly GCF_004005855.1). Classification (GTDB taxonomy): domain Bacteria; phylum Pseudomonadota; class Alphaproteobacteria; order Acetobacterales; family Acetobacteraceae; genus Rhodovarius; species Rhodovarius crocodyli. The sequence goes on along the minus strand of NZ_SACL01000001.1, from coordinate 580,562 downwards.
GTCATGCCCGCCGAGGCCGGGTCAGGCAGGCCGCCGGTCAGCAGCAGGCGCAGGTTCTTCTTGCGGGCGAAGGCCGCGATCGCGTCCTCATCCGCGTCGGGGGCGATCACCACCTCGGTGAAGATCGAGGCGATCTTCTCGGCGGTCGCGAGATCCAGCTTGCGGTTCACCGCGACGATGCCGCCGAAGGCGCTGACCGGGTCGCAGCGCAGTGCCAGGTCCCAGGCTTCGGTCAGGCTCGTGCCCTCGGCCACGCCGCAGGGGTTCGCGTGCTTGACGATGACGACCGTGGGCTTGTCGAACTCCGCCACGCATTCGAAGGCGGCGTCGGTGTCGTTGAGGTTGTTGTACGACAGCTCCTTGCCCTGCACCTGGCGCGCGGTCGCGATGCCGGGGCGGTTGGAACCATCGAGGTAGAAGCCCGCCTTCTGATGCGGGTTCTCGCCATAGCGCAGGGTCTGCGCCAGCTGGCCCGAGAAAGCGAGGCGGGGCGGGAATTCCTGGCCCAGCTGCCCGGCGAACCAGGAAGAAATCGCCGCGTCATAGGCCGCGGTGCGGGCATAGGCGGCGGCTGCGAATTCGCGGCGCATCTCGGCGGTGGTCCCGCCGGCTTCGACGATGCGCGCCATCTGCGCGGGGTCGGTCACCACGGCCACATCGGCGTGGTTCTTGGCCGCCGAGCGGATCATCGCCGGGCCGCCGATGTCGATGTTCTCGATGCAGTCGTCGAAGGCCGCGCCGCGCGCGACCGTCGCCTCGAACGGATAGAGGTTGACGGCGACGAGGTCGATCGGCGCGATCTGGTGCTGGGCCATCTGGGCCTGATGCTCGGGCAGGTCGCGCCGGCCGAGGATGCCGCCATGAACCTGGGGAACCAGCGTCTTCACGCGCCCGTCCAGGATCTCGGGAAAGCCGGTGTGGTCCGAGACATCCTTCACCGGGATGCCGGCGTCGCGCAGCGCCTTCGCCGTGCCGCCGGTCGAGAGGATCTCCGCCCCATGCGCGGCCAAGAAGCGGCCGAACTCGATCAGCCCGGTCTTGTCCGACACGGACAGCAAGGCGCGGCGGATGGGAAGGATCTCGGTCATGACAGGTCCCTGCGACGTTGCGGCGCCTTCAACACCCAAAGCGCGCAAAGGTCCAGCGCTGCCCGCGAATGGCAGGCAGCGCCAAAGCTAGGGCTCAGCCGGCGGCGAGCGCCTGGGCGAAGATCGCAGGGTCGGCGTTGCCGCCGCTGACCACCACGCCGATCACCTCGCCCTTCACCTTGCCCGCCAGCACGGCGGCGAGCGCGACCGACCCGCCGGGTTCGACCACGATCTTCAGATGTTCGAACGCGAAGCGCATGGCGGCGAATACTTCGTCCTGGGTGACGAACACGCCGCCCTCGACGCGGGGCTGGTTGACCGCGAAGGTCATCTCGCCGGGCTGCTTGGACAGCAGCGCGTCGCACAGCCCCGGGCCCTTGCCGTCATTGGCGATGCGGCTGCCGGCGCGCAGGCTCTGGCCGTAATCGTCCCAGCCCTCGGGTTCCACCGCCCAGACCTTGGCGCCGGGCAGGCGTTCGGCCATCACCAGCGAGCAACCGCCGAGCAGCCCCCCGCCGCCGGTGCAGACCGCCAGCGTGTCGAGCGTGAGGCCCTCCGCCGCCGCATCCTCCAGCAGCTCCAGCACCAGCGTGCCTTGGCCGGCGATGACGTCGGGGTGATCGAAGGGGGGAATGACGGTGGCGCCGCGCTCGGCGGCGAGACCGCGGGCGAGATCGTCACGGTCCACGCCATGCCGGTCGAAGGGCACGACCTCCGCCCCCCAGCGCTTGGTGGCCCGCACCTTCAGCCCCGGCGCGTCGGAGGGCATGGCGACGGTGGCGGGCATGCCGAGGGCCGCCGCCGCGCAGGCCACCGCCTGGCCGTGATTGCCCGAGGAATGGGTGACGATGCCCCCCGCGCGGGCCGCTTCGGGCAGGCGCAGGGCGGCGTTGGTGGCCCCGCGCAGCTTGAAGCTGCCGGTGCGCTGCAACGGCTCGGGCTTGATCAGCACGGTCGCCCCCACGGCGGCGTCCAACGCGGGGTGCTGCATCATGGGCGTGCGGCGGATATAGGGCGCGATGCGGTCGGCGGCGGCCACCACATCGGCGTAGCTGGGCAGGACGGACATCAGTTGAACCTCTTCGGGTCGAGCAGCGGCACGGCTTCGGCGACATCGGCGGGCGGGGCCTCGCCGCGGATCTGGGTGGCGATCAGCCGCCCGGCCGCGGGGGCGGTCTGGATACCGTAGCCGCCCTGGCCGCACATCCAGAAGAAGCCGGGCTGGCGGCCCGGGCCGATCACCAGCGACCGGTCCGGGGCGAAGGTGCGCAGCCCCGCCCAGCTGTGTTCGACGCGGCGGACCTCGATGGTCATGGCCTGCTGCATGCGGTCCACCGCGATCGCCACGTCCAGCTCATCGGGCTGGGCGTCGCAGGGTTCGGTGTCCGTTTCGTCCGCCGGGCTCAACATCAGTTTGCTGCGGGCCTCGGGGCGGGCGTACCAGGTGTGGCTGGCGTCATCGACCAGCGGCCAGTGGTGCACGTCGAAGGGCGTGGGGTCGATGATCACGCCGGTGCGGCGCTTGGGCTGCAGGCCGACCGTCGGTTCCCCGGCCAGGGTCGCGACCTCATCGCCCCAGGCGCCGGCGGCGTCGACGATGGCGGGCGCGATGAACACCGCCCCCGCGCTGGTTTCGGCGTGCCACATCCCGTCCTGACGCCAGATGCGGCTGGCGCGGTTGCGCAGGGCGATGATGCCGCCGCGGTGCTTCAACTGCCGCAGATAGCCCTGGTGCAGGGCCGCCACCTCCATGTCGAAGCAGTCGGTTTCAAGGGCGGCCGCCGCGACATAGCCGTCGCGCAGGGCCGGGACGAGTTCCTTCGCGCGGGCGGGGCTGATTTCCTCGATCACGGCCCCGCCCTGCACCAGGTCATGCAGCACCTGCACCTGGGCCGCGGGGGCGATGTGCATCACGGGCCGGTCGGCGGCCAGCGCGGTGTCGGTGAAGCCCTCCGGCGGGGATTGGAAGAATTCCTTGGATGCCGCGGTCAGCACGCGCACGTCATGCGCGCCGTAGTTGCGGATCCAGATCGCGGCACTTCGACCGGTGGTGTGATAGCCGGCGGTGTCCTCCATCTCCAGAAGGGCCACCTTGTGGGTTTCGGCCAGATTGGCCGCGGCGGTGGCCCCGGACATGCCGGCCCCCACCACGATCGCGTCCACGCGCTGCGTATCCATCACCTGCATCCTCGCATCCGCCGCGCGCGGCAAAGGGGCCGGCACGGGGGCGGCGCAGCCTCCATCACACGGCGTCCCGGCGCAACCGGGGCGCGGCGAATGGGACGCGACGCGTCAGGGCAGGCTGCGCAGATAGGCGATCAGGTCGCGCATCTCCGTGCCGCCGATGCGGGCATAATGCGGGAAGGCCATCGGAGGGGCGAGGCGCCGGCCGTCGCTGGACACACCTTGGCGGATCGCGCGCTCGATCTGCGCATCGGTCCAGCCCCGCAGCGCGGGTCCGTTGATGGCGGGCGGGACGATGGCGCCCATCGGCCCGTTCAGCGGCGGCCCGCCGGTGCCGGCGCGCGTGAAGTCGCGCTGACCGCCCGTACCCATCGGGCTGTGGCATTCGATGCAGTGGCCGAGGGGGCCGCCCAGATACGCGCCGCGCGCGATCGGCGTGTCCGCCGGGCCGGCGACGGTGCCGAGCGGCGGGCCATAGGCCGGCGGCAGCGGCATCGGGTAGCGCGATGCCTCCACCACGTTCCGCACCGGGCGAAGACTGCGCAGGTACGCGACGATGGCCGTGGCGTCACGGTCGCTGATGTCGCGGTACAGGGCGAAGGGCATGGGCGGGCCGAGCACCCGGCCATCCGGGCGCACCCCTTCGCGGATGGCGCGGATGATCTGCGCATCCGTCCAGCGGCCGATCCCGGTCTCCGGGTCGGGCGTGATGTTGCTGGTGACCGCGCGGAAGGCATTGGGTTCGTCGATCACCAGCCCACCGGCAAAGGCCATGCCGGGCAGATCGCCCTGCGGTCCCTTGGGTGTGTGGCAATTGCCGCAGGCGGCGATCCCTTCGACCAGGGTTCGCCCGCGTTCCAGTGGCGTCTGCGCGAGGGCGGGCACGGGCAGCGCCAGCAAGAGAACAACGACGGCACGTCGCAGCATCCTGAACATTCCCCGGGTTGGTTGAATTGCCTGGGGCTGATGCTGGCGTAACGGGTGCAACCGTTGCAACGTCCATTCAGACCAAGAACCGAATGACGAGGAAACCATGGCCGCTACCGACATCCTGATCCCCGCCCCCGTGCTGGAGGGCGTGATCACCGAGGTGTTCCGCCACGCCGGCTGCTCGGACAAGGAAAGCGCGCGGATCTCGAACCACCTGGTGGGTGCCAACCTCGCTGGGCATGACAGCCACGGGGTGGTGCGGGTGCCGCGCTACATCGAGTGGCTGGAGGCCGGCTATATCATCAAGGGCCAGCAGATCAGCGTGGTGACGGATGGTGGGGCCTTCGTCCTGCTGGACGGGCAATACGGCTTCGGCCAGACGGTGGCGGAGCAGGCGACGCAGTTCGCCATCAAGCGCGCGCTCGAAACCGGCTCCTGCATCATGGGCCTGCGCAACGCGAGCCATATCGGCCGTGTGGGTGACTATTCGGAAATGGCGCTGCGCGCGGGGCTGATCGCGATCAACTTCGTCAATGTCGGCGGCAGCGTGCTGGTCGCGCCTTTCGGCGGGACGGAGCGCCGTTTCTCCACCGCGCCCATCAGCGTGGGCGTGCCGCTGCCCGATGGGCCGGTGGTGCTGGATTTCGCGACCTCGCTGGTCGCGGAGGGCAAGGTGCTGGTCGCGAGCAACGGCGGCAAGCCGCTGCCCGAGGGCGCGTTGATCGAGCGCGACGGCCGGCTTTCGTCTGACCCGCACACGCTCTACGGGCCCTATGAGGCGGTGGGGCCGCGCAATGCCTCTCTCGGCACCGGGGCGATCCGCGCCTTCGGCGACCATAAGGGGTCGGGGCTGGCGCTGATCTGCGAATTGCTGGCCGGCGCGCTGACGGGCAGCGCGACCTCGGGGCCGGTGAAGGAGCGCGCGCGCATCACAAACGGCATGCTGTCCATCATGCTGTCGCCCAAGCATTTCGGTGATCAGGCAGCGTTCGAGGCAGCGGGTCGCCACTACATCGCCTGGGTGAAGGAGTGCCAGGCGGCCGATCCTGCCGCCCCCGTGCTCATTCCCGGTGAGCCCGAGGCAAAACGCCGCGCCGAGCGTCTTGCGCAGGGCGTGCCGCTGCCGCAGGAAGCCTGGGCGAATATCAGGGCCACGGCCGTGAGGCTGGGCGTGACCATACCGGAGGGCCTGTGAGCCAGCTTGCCAATAACCCCCGCTACCAGGCGCTGTCGGCGGCGCGCGAGAAGGTTCTGACCGGGGCTGCCAAGCGCGTGCCCGCCGCCACCATGGCGTCCCAGGCGCGCGCGTTGGGGCTGTGGGGCGGCAAGGAACCGCTGGTCAGCAACGACGTGCAGTTCGGCCTGCTGTTCGACCTCGCGGTCTTCGCTCCCGTGGGCGGCCACACGGCGGCCATCGAGCGTGAGCAGCGAGCGACCGCCGAAACGGCGACCGGTGAGCAGGCGGAGGTGCTCTCCGCCGCCGGCCACGCGAACTTCACCCTGTTCCACCTGCTCTCGACCGAGACAGCGGGCGGCGTGCGCTGCGTGGATGTGCTGCGCGGTACCAGCTTCGTCCTGTGGGACGCGGCGCTGGAGCGTGAGGAGTTTCTGGGCTGCGCCTTCGCCGGGCGGCTGATGCCGATCGGTGAGGTGACGCTGACCTGCGGGGCTACCGCGCCCGTCACCGATGAGGTGGTCCAGACGATGCTGGGCTTTCCGGTGCCGGAAGCCCCGCCGCCTGCCATGCTGCCGGCTCTGACCGAGCCGACGCCCGAGGAACTGGAGGGCCTGCGCGAGCAGGCGGCAAAGCCCGATTTCGAGGTGCGGCTGTACAAGACCGCGCTGAACCTCGGCCTGCTCGGGCCGCTACCGCGCCGGTAGGGGGCGCTACTGCGCCGGCTGCGGAACCCCGCCGCCGGCGGTGGGGCGGCCATACAGCGCCATGGCGCGCCGTTCGAAGGCGCGCACCATCATCTGCACCGCCTCGTTGAACACGAGGCCGATGGTCGCCTTGAGCAGCGGGCTGCGGAATTCGAAATCCACGAAGAAATCGACCTCGGTGCCCTGCGGGTGCGGGTTGAACCGCCAGTTGTTCGTCAAGTAGCGGAACGGGCCGTTCAGGTAGCGCACCTTCACCTCGTGCGGGGCGTCGAGAGCGACCTCGCTGCGGAAGGTTTCGCGGAACACCTTGAAGCCGATGGTCATGTCGGCGACCAGCTGGGTGTCGTCGCTGCTGATGATCCGCGTGCCCACGCACCAGGGCAGGAATTCCGGGTAGCGCCGCACGTCGGCCACCAGGGCGAACATCTGCTCCGGCGTGTACCGGAGCACCTTCTTCTGCGCGTGGGTAGGCATGGTCAGGCCCGGCCGAGACGCTCGAGCCTGGCGGCCTTCAGCGCCGCGAAGTCGCGGTCGGCGTGGTACGAACTGCGGGTCAGCGGCGTGGACGAGACCAGCAGGAAGCCCTTCCCGCGCGCGGTGGCAGCATAATCGTCGAACTCACCCGGTTCGACGAAGCGGGCCACGGCGGCGTGCTTCACGCTGGGCTGCAGGTATTGACCGATCGTCAGGAAATCCACATCCGCGCTGCGCAGGTCGTCCATGACCTGCTGCACTTCCATCTTTTCCTCACCCAGGCCGACCATGATGCCGGATTTGGTGAAGATGGTCGGGTCCAGCTGCTTCACCTGGTCGAGCAGCCGCAGGGAGTGGAAGTACCGCGCGCCCGGGCGGATCGTCGGATACAGCCGGGGGACGGTTTCGAGGTTGTGGTTGAACACGTCCGGCCGGGCCGCCACCACGACCTCCAGCGCGCCGTCCTTGCGCAGGAAATCCGGCGTCAGGATCTCGATCGTGGTCTCGGGCGCTGCCGCGCGCGTCGCGCGGATGACCTGGGCGAAGTGTTCCGCCCCGCCATCCTTCAGATCGTCGCGGTCCACGCTGGTGATGACGACGTGGCGCAGGCCGAGCTTGGCGACCGCATCGGCCACCCGGTTCGGTTCGTCGCCGTCCAGCGCCTTGGGCAGGCCGGTGGTGACGTTGCAGAAGGAACAGGCGCGCGTGCAGATCTCGCCCATGATCATCATGGTGGCGTGGCGCTGCGACCAGCATTCACCGATGTTCGGGCAGGCCGCTTCCTCGCAGACGGTGACGAGCTTGTTGCTGCGCATCAGCTCACGCGTCTCGTGGTAGATCGGGTGCGTCGGCGCCTTCACCCGGATCCAGGCGGGCTTCCGCTGGATGGGGTTGTCGGGCCGATGGGCCTTTTCGGGGTGGCGTGCCGCCCCGGCGGCGGGGCTGCCGCTGCCGTGACGGATTTCGATGCGCGTGGCCATGGCTGGCATATAGCCCCGGCCCCCTCCCAGCGGGAGGGGGAGTTTCATGCGGGTGGACGAAGTCTCAGATGTGAATCACGCGGCCATAGGCGTCGAGCACGGATTCATGCATCGATTCACTGATGGTCGGGTGCGGGAAGACGGTGTGCATCAGCTCGGCTTCCGTCGATTCCAGGGTGCGGGCGACCACATAGCCCTGGATCATCTCGGTCACTTCGGGGCCGACCATGTGCGCGCCCAGCAATTCGCCGGTCTTGGCGTCGAACACGGTCTTCACCAGCCCCTCGGGCTCACCCATCGCGATGGCCTTGCCGTTGCCGATGAAGGGGAAGCGGCCCACGCGGACCTCATGCCCGGCTTCCTTCGCCTTTGCTTCGGTCAGCCCGACTGAGGCGACCTGCGGGCGGCAGTAGGTGCAGCCGGGGATGTTCAGCGCGTCCATCGCGTGCGGGTGCAGGCCGGCGATGGCCTCCACGCAGATCACGCCCTCGTGGCTGGCCTTATGCGCGAGCCAGGGCGGGCCGGCGATGTCGCCGATGGCATAGACGCCCGGTTCGCCGGTGCGGCCATAGGCGTCGATCTCGATGTGGGTGCGGTCCACCTTCACCTTGGTGCCCTCAAGGCCCAGGTTCTCGACATTGCCGACGATGCCGACCGCCGAGATCAGCTTGTCGGCCTTGATTTCCTGCACCTTGCCGCCGGCTTCGATGATGGCGGTGATGCCGCCACCTTCCTTGCGCACGCCCTGCAGCCGCGCGCCGGTCAGCACCTGCATGCCCTGCTTCTGGAAGCTCTTCTGCACGAAGGCGGAGATCTCGGCGTCCTCGACCGGCAGGATGCGGTCCATCACCTCGACCAGCGTCACCTTCGCACCCATGTTCAGGTAGAAGCTGGCGAACTCGCTGCCGATGGCGCCGCTGCCCATGACGATGATGGATTTCGGCAGCGCATCGGGGACCATCGCCTCACGGTAGGACCAGATGGTCTGCCCATCGGGCTCGAGGCCCGGCAGCACGCGCGCACGCGCGCCGGTGGCCAGAATGATGTGCTTGGCCGCGATCTCGGCCACCGGCTTGCCGTCCTTCGTGACGGAGAGCTTGCCCGGGCCGGCCAGCTTGCCGTGCCCGTCATAGACGGTGACCTTGTTCTTCTTCAGCAGGTGCTTCACGCCGCCGGACAGCTGGCCCGCCACACCGCGGCTGCGCTGCACGACCTTCTTGAAATCAAAGCGCACATTGTCCGCCGCGAAGCCATAGGCATCCAGGCTGTGCAGCAGGTGGTTGATTTCGCTGGCGCGCAGCAGGGCCTTGGTGGGGATGCAGCCCCAGTTCAGGCAGATGCCGCCCAGATGCTCGCGCTCGACCAGCGCGACCTTCATCTTCAACTGGGCCGCGCGGATCGCGGCGACGTAGCCGCCCGGGCCACCGCCCACCACCACGACGTCGAATTGGTCTGCCATGTGCCTCTCCTCAGGCGGCCAACGCGCTGAGCGCGTCGCCGGTCAATCTCTGGTCGGTCCAACCATGCTGGGGCTCTGCGCCGATCTGCCCGTAGAAGTCGATCGACGGGGTATTCCAGTCGAGAACATTCCATTCGAGCGCGCCGTAGCCGCCCTCGACGGTGATGCGCGCCAGGGCCTTCAACAACGCGAGCCCATGGCCCTTGCCGCGATGGTCGGGCTGGACGAACAGGTCTTCCAGCCACAACCCACGCTTGCCGGCGAAAGTCAGCACGGTCGGGTAATACAGGGCGAGGCCCACGGCCTCAGTCCCGTGTTCCACCAGCAGGGCGCTGCACGCCCCGCTGTCCAGCAGGGCAGCGATGTCCGCGACCCCTGCCTGGAACTTGTCCTCGAGCTTCTCATAGACGGCCAGCGCCCGGATCAGGGCGTGGACCGCCCCGGCATCCGACGCGCCGGCCTGCCTGATCGTCACAGCATCAGGCTCAGCGGGTCTTCGACGACGCGCTTGAACTCGGCCATCCATTCCGCCGCCAGCGACCCGTCGATCACGCGGTGATCGACCGAAAGCTGGCAGGTCATGACGGTGGCGATGGCCAGCGCGCCGTTCTTGACCACCGCGCGCTGCTCGCCCGCGCCCACGGCCAGGATGCCGGCCTGGGGCGGGTTGATGATCGCGGCGAAGTCCTTCACGCCGTACATGCCCATGTTCGAGATGCTGAAGCAGCCGCCCTGGAATTCCTCGGGCTTCAGCTTGCCGGACTTGGCGCGCGCGCCGAGGTCCTTCATCTCGTTCGAGATCGCGGCCAGGCCCTTCACGTCGGCGTTCTTGACGATGGGCGTGATCAGCCCGTCGGGGATCGCGACGGCGACCGAGATGTCGATCTCGTCGTAACGGATGATCGCTTCCTCGGTCCAGCTGGCGGCGACACCGGGGATGCGGCGCAGCGTGACGGCGGCGGCCTTGATCACCAGGTCATTGACCGAGAGCTTGTAGGCACCCGCGCCATCCTTGGGCGAACGCGCGTTCAGCTTGGAGCGCAGGTCCAGCAGCGCGTCGAGCTCGATATCCATCGCGACGTAGAAGTGCGGGATGGTGGCCTTCGATTCCGACAGGCGGCGGGCGATGACCTTGCGCATCGTGCTGTTGGGCACGGCGGTGGTCTTCGCACCCGCGGGCAGGGCGACCGGGGCGGGCTTCGGCGCCGGGGCGGCCGCAGCGGTAGCCGCCGGTGCTGCGGCGGCAGGGGCAGCAGCAGCGGCGGGCTTGCCCAGCTGCGCTTCCACGTCGGCCTTCACGATGCGCCCGTTCGGGCCGGAACCCGACACGCCGGCGAGGCTGATGCCCGCCTGCTGGGCCATCCGCTTCGCGAGCGGGGAGGCGACGACGCGATCACCGGAAGCGGCCACTGCTGCTGTGGGGGCCGCCGTGGGGGCCGCCGCCGGTGCTGCGGCGGCGGTGGGGGCAGGGGTGGCTGCGGCGGACTTCGGCGCGGGGGCCGGGCCATCCACGCTTTCGCCTTCCTCGACCAGCACCGCGATCGGGTCATTGACCTTCACGTTCGCGGTGCCGCCGGGCACCAGGATCTTGCCGAGGATGCCTTCATCGACAGCCTCGACTTCCATGGTGGCCTTGTCGGTCTCGATCTCGGCGATCACGTCACCGGATTTGACCTTGTCGCCCTCATTCTTCAGCCAGCGCGCCAGTGTGCCTTCCGTCATGGTCGGCGACAGCGCGGGCATCAGGATATTGGTGGCCATGTGGCTTTTCCCCCTTACCGGTACGTCACACGCTTGGCGGCTTCCACCACGTCGTCAACCTGCGGCAGGGCGAGTTTCTCGAGATTGGCCGCGTAGGGCATCGGAATATCCTTGCCCGCGACACGCGCCGGCGGCGCATCCAGCCAGTCGAAGGCGCTCTCGATCACCTGCATCGCCACTTCGCCGCCAATGCCCGAGAAGGCCCAGCCTTCTTCGACCGTCACCAGGCGGTTGGTCTTCTTCACGCTGGCGACGATGGTGTCGATGTCCAGCGGGCGGATGCTGCGCAGGTTGATCACCTCGGCGGAGATGCCCTGTTCGGCCAGCTTTTCAGCCGCCTGCATCGCCATGCCGACCGAGATGGAGAAGCCCACCAGCGTCACGTCCGTGCCGGCGCGCTCCACCTTGGCCTTGCCGATCGGCAGCACGAAATCCTCGGCTTCGGGGACTTCGAAGCTGTGGCCGTACAGGATCTCGTTCTCGAGGAACACGACCGGGTTCGGGTCACGGATGGCGGCGCGCAGCAGGCCCTTGGCATCGGCGGCGGACCAGGGGGCCACCACCTTCAGGCCGGGGACATGCGCGTACCAGCTGGCGTAGCACTGGCTGTGCTGGGCGGCGACGCGCGCGGCGGCACCGTTCGGGCCGCGGAACACGATAGGGCAACCCAGCTGACCGCCGGACATGTAGAGCGTCTTGGCGGCGGAGTTGATGATGTGGTCGATGGCCTGCATCGAGAAGTTGAAGGTCATGAACTCGACGATGGGCTTCAGCCCTTCGAAGGCCGCGCCCACGGCCATGCCGGTGAAGCCGTGTTCGGTGATCGGCATGTCGAGCACGCGCTTCGGGCCGAACTCATCCAGCAGGCCCTGGCTGATCTTGTAGGCGCCCTGGTACTGGGCGACTTCCTCGCCCATCAGGAACACCTTGTCGTCGGCGCGCATTTCGGCGGCCATCGCGTCGCGCAGGGCTTCGCGCACGGTCTGGGTCTTGGTCGGGCCCCAGTCCTTCTCCTCGGAAGCTACCGAGGCGGCGGCAGGGGGGGATACCACGGCGGGCGCGGCCGGTGCGGCAGCAGGGGCAGCGGCGGCCGGGGCGGGGGCCGCGGCAGCGCCGCCCGAACCACCGTCCAACTCGGCGATCACGCTGTTCACCGACACGTTCTCGGTGCCTTCGGCGACCACGATCTTCGTCAGCGTGCCTTCATCGACCGCCTCGACCTCCATGGTCGCCTTGTCGGTCTCGATCTCAGCGATCACATCGCCGGACTTGACGCTGTCGCCTTCCTTCTTGAGCCAGCGGGCCAGCTTGCCCTCGGTCATCGTCGGCGACAGGGCCGGCATCAGGATTTCCACACCCATATCAGCGGGCCTCCAGCAGCACGTCAGTCCACAGTTCAGAAGGATCGGGTTCGGGCGAGGTCTGCGCGAAATCGGCGCTGTCCTGCACGATGGCCTTCACCTCGTCGTCGATCTTCTTCAGGTCCGCGTCGGTCACGCCGTCGTCCTGCAGGATGCGGCGCAGGTTCTCGATGCAGTCGCGCTGCTCGCGCATCTTCTGCACTTCCTCGCGCGTGCGGTACTTCGCCGGGTCCGACATGGAGTGGCCGCGATAGCGATAGGTCTGCATCTCCAGCAGATACGGGCCGTGCCCGCCGCGGCAGTACTGCACAGCGCGCTGCGCGGCGGCGGCCACCGCCTGCACGTCCATGCCGTCCACCTGCTCACCGGGGATGCCCCAGGGCGCGCCGTTCTTGCTGAGGTCGCGGCTGGCGGAGGCGCGCTCGACGCTGGTGCCCATGCCGTACTTGTTGTTCTCGATGATGAAGATGCAGGGCAGCTTCAGCAGCGCGGCGAGGTTGAGGCTCTCGAAGACCTGGCCCTGGTTGGCCGCGCCGTCGCCGAAATAGGCGGTCGAGACGTGGTCGTTGTCGCGGTACCAGTTGGCGAAGGCCAGGCCGATGCCGACGGAGACCTGGGCGCCGACGATGCCGTGGCCGCCGTAGAAACCCTTCTCGCGGCTGAACATGTGCATGCTGCCGCCCTTGCCCTTGGAGTAGCCGCCCTCACGCCCCGTGAGCTCGGCCATCACGCCGCGGGCTTCCATGCCGCAGGCCAGCATGTGGCCGTGGTCGCGATAGGAGGTGACGACCTGGTCGCCGGGCTTCAGCTGGGACTGCATGCCCACGACAACGGCTTCCTGGCCGATGTACAGGTGGCAGAAGCCGCCGATCAGGCCCATGCCGTACAGCTGGCCCGCCTTCTCCTCGAAGCGTCGGATCAGCAGCATGTCGCGGTAGCAGGAGGTGAGCTGCGACAGGTTCAGGATGGGCGCGTTGTCGCCCTTCCCCCCTTTACGTGCAGCTTTCGTCGAGGGAGCGGCCTTGGCCATGGGGAGCCTCCTTAGTGCTCCACCGATTTACGCGCGCACCAGCATTGCCACAAGGGCGAGCTTCGCTCGAAACCCTTATGGTGCAACGCAAAAAATGTAATTAACCGAATATCAGTTAAGTGTCACTCAGGTCTGAAAAGACGTTGGCCAGGGCCGTAGGGAACAACGATGTCCTGCGGATCTGACAGATTCAGAAGCGCGCGGCTGCGCTCATCCAGCTGGTCGCGATCCAGGGCGTCGCTGCGCAGGCCCGCGACGCGGCGCTGGACGACGGCCAGCTCCGTCTGGGCGGCGGCGAGCAGGCGGCGAGCTTCCTGGATGTCTTCCTGGCGATGTTCACGTGCCAGCGTGCCGCGTTCGCCATGGACGCTGTGCCAAACGAAGTAGCTGCCCAGGACGGAGAAAAACAGGAATGGGACGGCGGCTTTTACCCGCCGTTTCAGCCCGCGCCAGAAACCCATTGCCCCCAATCCCCCGACCGGAAAAAGGCGACAGCCCGGACCCCCATCCAGGCTGCAACCCTCGCTTGTATTATAGAGAAACAGTCCGCGGGACTCGTGGCAAGCCTATTCGCGCCCCGCGAATGTAATTTCGCTCAGCCGCGCAGAATGGAGCGGCCGGCGTAACGAGCGGCGGAGCCCAGCTCGCGCTCGATACGGATCAGGCGATTGTACTTGGCCAGACGGTCGGAACGGCTGAGCGAGCCGGTCTTGATCTGGCCGCAGTTGGTCGCCACCGCCAGGTCGGCGATCGTGTTGTCCTCGCTCTCGCCGGAACGGTGGCTCATCACGGCCGTGTAGCTGGCGCGGTGCGCCATCTCCACCGCGTCCAGCGTCTCGGTCAGGGAGCCGATCTGGTTCACCTTCACCAGGATCGAATTGGCGGTCTTGGTCTGGATGCCCTGGGCCAGGCGCTTGCTGTTGGTCACGAACAGATCGTCACCGACCAGCTGCACCTTGTCGCCGATCTTGTCGGTCAGCAGCTTCCAGCCCGCCCAGTCATCCTCGGACATGCCGTCCTCGATGGAGATGATGGGCCACTTGGCGCACAGAGCGGCCAGGTAATCGACCATGCCGCCGGCATCGAGCGTCTTGCCCTCGCCTTCCAGCTTGTAGAGGCCGTCGTGGTAGAATTCGGTGGAGGCGCAGTCGAGGGCGAACATCACGTCCTCGCCCAGCTTGTGGTCGGTCTTCTCGCAAGCCTTGGCGATGAAGGCCAGCGCTTCGTCCGCCGAGCCGATGTTGGGGGCGAAGCCGCCCTCGTCACCGACATTGGTGTTGTGGCCGGCGTCATGCAGCGCCTTCTTCAGGGCCGCGAAGATCTCGGCGCCGATGCGGATGGCATCGGAGCAGGTCTCCGCGCCGACCGGCATGATCATGAATTCCTGGATGTCGATGGGGTTATCGGCATGTTTGCCGCCGTTGATGATGTTCATCATCGGCACCGGCAGGGTGCGGGCAAAGGCGCCGCCCACATAGCGGTACAGCGGCAGGCCATGGTCCTGCGCGGCGGCCTTGGCCACGGCCAGGCTGACGGCCAGGATCGCGTTCGCGCCCAGGCGGCCCTTGTTCGGCGTGCCGTCCAGCTCGAGCATCGTCTGGTCGATCAGGATCTGCTCCGAGGCTTCGAGCCCGGCCAGCGCCTCGATGATCTCGCCTTCGATGTTGGCGACGGCCTTCAGCACGCCCTTGCCACCGAAGCGCGCCTTGTTGCCATCGCGCAGCTCCACCGCCTCATGCGCGCCGGTCGAGGCGCCGGAGGGGACAATCGCGGTGCCGCTGGCACCCGAGCTGAGCAGCACCTCGGCTTCGACCGTGGGGTTGCCACGGCTGTCGAGGACTTCGTTGGCGATGATGGTCTCGATGGCGGCCATAACGGTCTCCCTGGCTGGCGTAGGGTTCCGATAGGGCGCGGCGCGCATTCCGGCAAGCGGTCAAGGCCGCCGGTTGTAGGGACAAATGAAAACCGCCGGTCTCCGTGAGGAAACCGGCGGTTCAGCGAGGGGCCGAAGGGAGTGTTTACTCCGCCGCCTGGGCCACTTCCGCCATGGGGCGGGGCAGATACTTCGAGAACTCCTTCGGCACGACATGCCAGAAGCGCTCGCGCTCCTCAGCCCAGTCGTTCAGCAGGCGTGCGGCAAAGCGGCTGCCGGTCTGCTGCACGTGGCGTTCGATCAGGCGCTTCAGCTCGGCCTCCCAGTGCGGGGAAGCAAGGCGCCCCCACAGCAGGGTGTCCGGATTGATCCGCTTCTCGAAGGTCTGGGCGGCGTCATAGATGAAGGCCTGACCGCCGGTGAAGCCCGCGCCGAAATTGTCGCCGACCGAGCCCAGGACCACGACCACGCCGCCGGTCATGTATTCGCAGGCATTGGCGCCGGCGCCCTCGACCACGGCCGTGGCGCCGGAGTTGCGGACCGCGAAGCGTTCGCCCGCCTGGCCGGCGGCGAACAGCTCACCGGCCGTCGCGCCATACAGGCAGGTGTTGCCGATGATGGCGTTGTCGTTCCAGACGAGGGTCGAGGACGGCGCGGGCCGCACCACGATCTCACCACCCGACAGGCCCTTGCCCACATAGTCGTTCGCGTCGCCGAACACCTCGAGCTTGAGGCCGCGCACCGCGAAGGCACCGAGCGACTGGCCCGCCGTGCCGCGCAGGCGCACCGTCAGGTGAGCCGGCTGCAGCCCGGCCATGCCGAACTGCCGCGTGATCATGGCGGAGGTCTTGGTGCCGATCGCGCGGTGGGTGTTACGGATGTTGTAGGCCAGCTGCATCTTCTCGCCGCGCTGGAACAGGGGCGCCGCATCGCGGATCATGTCCGCGTCCAGCGTCTCCGGCACCTCGTTGCGGCCTTCGGTCGTGCAGTAGCTGGGGTAGGGGCCGGCATCGACCTTGACCAGCAACGGGTTGAGGTCGAGGTCGTCCAGATCCTCGGCACCGCGGCTGACCTGCTTCAGCAGGTCGGTGCGGCCGATCACGTCGGTCAGGCGGCGGAAGCCGAGCGAGGCGAGGATCTCGCGCACTTCCTCGGCCACGAAGCTGAACAGCGCGATCACCTTCTCGGGCGTGCCCTCGAACTTCTGGCGCAGGGCCTCATCCTGGCTGCACACGCCGACCGGGCAGGTGTTGCTGTGGCACTGGCGGACCATGATGCAGCCCATGGCGACGAGCGAGGCGGTGCCGATGCCGAATTCCTCGGCACCCAGCATCGCCGCGATCACCACGTCGCGGCCGGTCTTCATGCCGCCGTCGGTGCGCAGCTTCACGCGGTGGCGCAGGCGGTTCAGCTGCAGCACCTGGTGGGTTTCGGACAGGCCCATTTCCCACGGCAGGCCGGCATACTTGATGCTGGTGATCGGGCTGGCGCCCGTGCCGCCGGAATGGCCCGACACCATGATGGCGTCGGCCTTCGCCTTCGCCACGCCGGCCGCGATGGTGCCGATGCCGCTGCGCGACACCAGCTTCACGCACACCGTCGCGTCGGGGTTGATCTGCTTCAGATCGTAGATCAGCTGGGCCAGATCCTCGATCGAGTAGATGTCATGGTGCGGCGGCGGGGAGATCAGCGTCACGCCGGGGGTGGAGTGGCGCAGCTTCGCGATCAGCTCGGTCACCTTGAAGCCGGGCAGCTGCCCGCCTTCGCCGGGCTTGGCGCCCTGGGCGACCTTGATCTCGATCTCACGGCAGTTGTTCAGGTATTCGGCCGTGACGCCGAAGCGCCCGGACGCGATCTGCTTGATCGCGCTGTTGGCGTTGTCGCCATTGGCGCGCGGGCGGGCGCGCGCGGGGTCTTCGCCGCCCTCGCCGCTGTCGCTGCGCGCGCCGATGCGGTTCATCGCGATGGACAGCGTCTCATGCGCTTCGGGGCTGAGCGCGCCGAGCGAGATGCCGGGCGCGAGCAGGCGCTTGCGGATCTCGGTGATGCTCTCGACTTCCTCGATCGCGATGGGCTTCAGCCCGACGGTGCGGAAATCCAGCAGGTCGCGGATGGCGACCAGCTGCTGCCGGCGCACGCCTTCCGAATACCGCTTGAACATCTGGTAGCTATCATTGGCCACCGCTTCCTGCAGCATGTGGATCAGCGGGCCGTCGAAGGCGTGCGTCTCACCGCGGCGACGCAGCTTGTGCTGGCCGCCGACCGGCAGGGCGATCACGTCCGCGTCCCAGGCCTTGGCGTGCAGGGCCAGCACGCGGCGCGCGATGCCCGACAGGCCGATGCCCGAGATACGGCTGGGCACGCCGGGGAAGAACTCGTTCACCAGGGCGCGGGACAGGCCGATCGCCTCGAAGTTCATGCCGCCGCGGTAGGAGGAGATGACGGAAATGCCCATCTTGGACATCACCTTCAGCAGCCCCTTATCCACCGCCTTCTTGTAGCGGTTCACCGCCTCTTCCAGGCTGATGCCGCCGAACAGGCCGCGGCCGTGGCGGTCCGCGATGCTTTCCTGCGCGAGGTAGGCGTTGATCGAGGTGGCACCCGCGCCGATCAGCACGGCGAAGCAATGCACATCCAGGCATTCCGCCACGCGCACGTTCAGGCTGGTGAAGGTGCGCAGGCTGGTCTTGACCAGATGCGTGTGCACCCCACCCACCGCCAGGATCATCGGGATCGCCGCGCGCTCCGCGCCCTGGTTCTCGTCGGTCAGGATGACGTGGACGGCACCGGCGCGCACGCCTTCCTCCGCCTCGCGGCGGATGCGG
This sequence comes from Rhodovarius crocodyli, assembly GCF_004005855.1. Taxonomy (GTDB): domain Bacteria; phylum Pseudomonadota; class Alphaproteobacteria; order Acetobacterales; family Acetobacteraceae; genus Rhodovarius; species Rhodovarius crocodyli. Next base: position 562,716 of record NZ_SACL01000001.1, on the reverse strand, counting down.
TCGATGCCCGCGCGCAGCCCGGCCTCACCCTCGGCGACAGGGAAGGTGCAATCCACCTCCACAGCGCTCGCGCCCATGTACTGGCGCATGGTCAGGAACTGCGACGTGGTCAGCACCGGGCTTTCCAGCATCAGCATGTCGCACTGCTCGGGGTTCTCATCGAGAATGTTGCCGAGGTTGCCGAGCCGCGTGCGCAGCGTCATCACCCGCGTTTCGCGCAGGCTGTCGATGGGCGGGTTCGTGACCTGGCTGAACATCTGCCGGAAATAGTGGTGCAGCCCGCGATACTGGGAGGACAGCACCGCGATGGGCGCGTCGTCGCCCATGCTGCCCAGCGCCTCGGCCGCGTCCTCGACCATCGGGTGCAGGATGTGCTCCAGCTCCTCCATGGTCGTGCCGACGGCCAGCTGGCGGCGGCGCAGCTCGGCCACCGGCAGCGGGCGGGGTTCGTGCTGGTCCTTCTTCACCAGCTCGTCGATCTCGGTCGTGCGCTCGACCCAGCTGCCGAAGGGGCGGCGGGTGGACAGCTCGTCCTTCAGCTCACCGTCCAGCAGCATGCGGCCGGTGTCGAGGTCCACGCCGATGCACTGGCCGGGGCCGACGCGGCCCTTGGAGGTGATGCGGTCCTCAGGGACCTTCACCATCCCGGTTTCGGAACCCACGATCAGCATCGCGTTGTCGGTGACGGTGAAGCGCATCGGGCGCAGCCCGTTGCGGTCCATACCGCCCACCACCCAGCGTCCGTCGGTGGCGCACAGCGCGGCCGGGCCGTCCCAGGGTTCCATCACCGCGTTGCAGTACAGGAACAGGTCGTGGTGCAGCGGCGCCATGGTGGCGTTGTTGCCGAGCGATTCCGGCATCAGCAGCGCCTTGGCCATGGGGGCATCGCGCCCGCCGCGGATCAGCAGCTCGAAGGTGTTGTCCAGGCACGCGGTGTCGCTGTTGCCGGCCTGGATGATCGGCTTGATGTCATCCATGAACGGGTCGAGCAGCGGGTGCGCCAGGCGCGTCTCATGCGCCTTCATCCAGTTCACGTTGCCATGCAGCGTGTTGATCTCACCGTTATGGGCGATCATCCGGAAGGGCTGGGCCAGGCGCCAGGTCGGGAAGGTGTTGGTCGAGTAGCGCTGGTGATAGATCGCAAAGCGGCTGACGAAGCGTTCGTCCTGCAGATCCGGGTAGAAGGTCGACAGGTCTTCCGCCAGGAACATGCCCTTGTAGACGATCGACCGGCAGGACAGCGAGCACAGGTACAGCTCGGGGATCTGCGCGGCGATGGCCTGCTTTTCGATGCGGCGGCGGATGACGAACAGGTCGCGCTCATAAATGTCGTCTTCGACGGCATTGGGCGCGTAGATCAGGATCTGCTCGATCTCGGGGCGGGTGGCGTTCGCCTTCTCACCGATGACGGACACGTCGATCGGCACCTGGCGCCAGCCATAGATGGCGTAGCCCGCGTGCAGAATCTCGGTCTCGACGATCTGGCGGCAGCGTTCCTGCGCGCCGAAATCGGTCTTGGGCAGGAACACCATGCCCACGCCGATGCGACCCGGCTTCACCGTGTCGCCGCCGTTGCGCACGACTTCCATGAAGAAGTCCTGCGCGATCTCGACATGGATGCCCGCGCCGTCGCCGGTCTTGCCGTCGGCGTCCACGGCGCCGCGGTGCCAGACGGCCTTCAGCGCGTCGATGCCGGCCTGCACCACGTCGCGGCGCGGCTTGCCGTCCAGCGCGGCCACCAAGCCGACGCCGCAGGCGTCATGTTCCATCGTGTCCACACCGGCGGCGTCCAGCACCGCGCGGTTGGCGAGGTAGGCTTCGGCGAATTGCTTGCCCTGCTCGATCATGTCCTTCACTCCGCCGCGGTGCCGAGCGCCTGCTGCGCCCCGATATACTGATGGATCTGGTCGGCCGCGTCGCGGCCGTCACGAATGCCCCACACGACGAGGCTGGCGCCCCGCACGATGTCGCCGCCGGCGAAGACGCCGGGCAGGGCGGTCATCTGGGTGCGGTAATCGACCTTCAGCGTGCCCCAACGGGTCACGGTCAGGGCCGGTTCGTCGAACATCGCCGGCAGGTCCTCCGGATCGAAGCCCAGCGCCTTGATGACCATGTCGGCCTGCTGGACGAAGGAGGAACCCTCGATCTCCTCGACCTGCTGGCGGCCGGTGGCGTCAGGCAGGCCCAGGTGCATGCGCACGGCGCGCACGCCGGTCACGTGGTCGGTGCCCTCGAAGGCCTGGGGGGCTGCGAGCCACACGAAGCGCACGCCTTCTTCCTCGGCGTTGTACACCTCACGCATGGAGCCGGGCATGTTCGCCTTGTCGCGCCGATACAGGCAGGACACCGAAGCCGCGCCCTGGCGCACGGCGGTGCGCACGCAGTCCATCGCGGTGTCGCCGCCGCCGATGACCACAACATGCTTGCCGCGCGCGTTGAGCGAACCGTCCTCATAGGCGGGCACGCTGTCGCCCAGGCCCTGGCGGTTGGAGGTGGTGAGGTAGTCCAGCGCCTTGACCACGCCCGGCAGATCATTGCCCGGCAGGGCGATGTCGCGCGCCTTGTACACGCCGGTGGCGATGAACAGGGCAGCGTGCTTCTCGCGCAGGGCGGTCAGCGTGATGTCGCGGCCGATGTCGACATTCATGTGGAAGTGGATGCCGCCGGCCTCGAACTGCTTCCAGCGGCGCAGCACGACTTCCTTCTCCAGCTTGAAGTTGGGGATGCCATAGACCAGCAGGCCGCCGACGCGGTCGTACCGGTCATACACATGCACTTCATAGCCGCGCACGCGCAGGCGCTCGGCTGCCGCGAGGCCGGCCGGGCCCGCGCCGATGATGCCCACGCTGATGCCCAGCTCCTTGCGGGGCGTGGGGGGCTTCACCCAACCGTTCTCCCAGGCGGTGTCGACGATATACTTCTCGACGGAGCCGATGGTGACGCTGTTGAAGCCCTTCTCGATCACGCAATTGCCTTCGCAGAGGCGATCCTGCGGGCAGACGCGGCCGCAGACCTCGGGGAAGGTGTTGGTGCTGGACGCGACCTCGTAGGCTTCCTCCAGCCGTCCTTCGGCGGTCAGCTTCAGCCAGTCGGGGATGTTGTTGTTCAGCGGGCAATGGACCTGGCAGAACGGCACGCCGCACTGGCTGCAGCGGCTGGCCTGGTCCTTCGCCTTGGTGGGGTCGAATGCGGCGTAGATCTCGTTGAAGTCGAGCCGACGGGCCGCGGCTTCGCGTTTCTCCGGCGTCTGCTGCTGCAGGCGGACGAACTGAAGCATCTTCTCGACCATGGCACTTCACCCCACAAGGAAAGCGGCCGGCAAAGCCGCGAGGACGGCCATTAACAAAAGCCATCGCCCAGGAAAAGCCCTAATTGCCCATATATGGCAGTATTGCTGACTTATATGGGCGCATATCGGCTGCGCGGGAGGTTCATCCCTCATGTATCATGTGGAATAAGACATAAATCGGACCTATCTGGGGCCACGCAGATAACCGGGCGCAATCACGTCCGCCGGGTGTGGCGTTATACCAAGGGCGCTTAGACCATCCTTGCCCGTCACAACATTATCGCGCTGCAGCAGCACCAACTGGTCCCGGGTGAGGGGTTTGCCCGGCACATGCTCCATGATCCGGGCCTGCCACTCAGCTATGGCAGGGGGAATGTCCAACAGTCGCCGTCTCAGCCCAGTGTAGCGTAGCACATCCTGCATCAATTGGCGGAAGCTTCTGATGGAGGGGCCGCCGAGTTCCAGTGTCTGTCCACGAAGGGCCGGAGCCTCAAGGCAGCGCACCACGGCTTCCGCTACGTCCTCCACCCAAATCGGCTGAAATCTGGTGTTTCCGTAGAAGACGGGCATGACAGGGGAGAGGCGGGCGATCTGAGCGAAGCGGTTGAAGAAGCCGTCCCCCGCGCCGAACACCAGCGACGGGCGCAGGATCACCGCACCGGGAAAGCCTGCCAGCACCGCCTGCTCTCCCATGGCTTTCGTGCGGGCATACAGGCTGGGGCTGTCGGCGGCGGCGCCAATGGCCGAGAGGTGCACCATGTCGCGAACCCCGGCCTCGGTCGCGGCCCTGGCGATGGCCCCGGCGCCCTGGTGTTGCAGCGCCTCGAAGTCACCGCCCCTCGCCTCGGCCAGGATGCCGACGAAATTGACCACGGCGCGACTGCCACGCACCGCAGCGGCGATGGCGGCCGGGTCCCGCAGGTCGACACGCAGCGGAATGACCTGGCCCGGTTCCGCCCCCACGCACAGGCTGCGTCCGGACAGGGCGCTGCGCGACGCGACGCGGACGGTGAGCCCGCGCCTGACCAGCTTCTGCAGGACATGGCGGCCGATGAAGCCCGCGCCCCCGAACAGTGTGATGATCTCTGTCATTCGGCTTTCACCCTGTTATCCACACGAAAGATATAATGCTGAAAATTCTCTCGGTACCCCGTGTTGACGGCCCCGGCGCCTGCCTCTAAACACCCGCTCACCGCAACGTGCCCAGGTGGCGGAATTGGTAGACGCGCTGGCTTCAGGTGCCAGTGGCCGCAAGGCTGTGAAGGTTCGAGTCCTTTCCTGGGCACCATCTGCGCGTTCCTGAACAGGAGAGCGCAAGATGGTCCAAACAAGCTTCCACTCCGGTGTTACCATCCATCTGCATCAGGGCGACCTGCCTCATGATGTGGAGTTCGGCGATGTCGTCGCCGTGGATACCGAGACCATGGGTCTCGATCATCGCCGGGATCGGCTCTGCCTCATTCAGCTTTCATCCGGCAACGGCGTGGTTCACCTCGTCCAGTTCGTGCCGGAGCGCCTTGGCGGGCGCGGCTATGACTGCCCGAACCTCAAGGCGCTGCTGACCGATCCCAAGGTGGTGAAGCTGTTCCACTTTGCCCGCTTTGACCTTGCGGCGCTGCACCAGGCGCTCGGCATCGATGTGGCCCCCGTGAAGTGCACCAAGATCGCCGCCAAGCTGGTGCGCACCTTCACGGACCGCCACGGTCTGAAGGATCTGTGCCGCGAGCTGCTGGGCGTCGAGATCTCCAAGCAGCAGCAGACCAGCGACTGGGGCGCGGCCACGCTCTCACCGGAACAGCAGGCCTATGCGGCCTCCGACGTGCTGCACCTTCATGGCCTGTGGGAAAAGCTGCGTGCCCTTCTGGTGCGCGAGGAACGGCTTGAACTGGCCGAGGCCTGCTTCACCTTTCTGCCGGCGCGCGCCAAGCTGGACCTGATGGGCTACGAAGAGCCCGACATCTTCCACCACTGACGCATCAGCGCGCCTGCCGCCAGGCTTCGGCGAAGGCGCGCAGTGTATCCGCCCCGACGTCGGACACCGCCCAGTAGGTCATGCCGTCCTGCGCCCAGCGCAGCATGGTGAAGCCCGCCTCGGTGGTCAGGGTCTCTGCCCCGCGCTCACCAGGCAGCACATAGAGATTGATGGTGTGGCGCATCGCCCGATAGGCGAGCGCCGCCACGGGCCGCCCTTCCAGCACATCAAGCCGCCCGCCGATCAACGGGTATTCCGCCGGTTCACGCACCTGCGGCGCGTAGTCCAGTCGGCCCGTGAACCAGGGTTTGACCTGGTGCTGGTCTGACGACCGCACATCGACCAGGTGCTCCGCCTGCAGCGAGCGCAAATGGGCGTTCAGCAGCTGCTGCGGAAGATCACCACTGCTGCGCGGCAGGATGATGAAGGCGGCAAGCGCTGCGGCCAGCGCGAAACCCGCCGCGAAGCCGCTGCCGGGGTTCAGCCAGCGCCGGGCGGGGGCGGGTGGGGCCAGCCGGGTTTCCAACCTTCTGCGCAGAGCATCCGGCGTGCTGTGGCGCGGAAGCGCGCGAAGCCCCACCGACAGCGCACCCACACCCTGGCGTAGCGCCGCGCAATCCCGGCAGTTGGCGGCGTGGGCGGCCAGATCGGCGGCGCGGCCGGCGTCCAACTCACCATCATGCTCGGCCTGGATCAGCAGCCGTGCCTCGTCGCAATGCAGGGTCATCCCCGGGCCCCTCTCTCGATCAGCGCGCGCCGAGCGCGCCACAGCCGCGACATCACGGTGCCCACGGGAATGCCCGCGACCTCCGCGATCTCGCGATAGGACAGTTCCTCCAGCTCACGCAGCACCAGGGCCTCCCGCAGCTCCGCCGGCAGAGCGGCGAGGGCTGCTTCCAGGTCGCGGTGCTGCTGGCGGCTCACCAGCACCGCCTCGGGGTCCGGTGCGGGGTCGGTCACGGCCAGCCCATCTTCAAAGGGCTGTTCGGTGGGATCCCGCCGCGCCGCGAGCCAGGCATAGGCCTGGGTGCGCACGATCCGCAGCAGCCAGGCGCGCAGATTCTCACCGCGCCACGAGGCGGCGTAGCGCAGGGCGCGTTCCACCGCGTCCTGCATCACATCCTCGGCCGCGGCAGGGTCGCGCACCAGCCACCGCGCCAGATTATAGGCGGCGTCCAGATGCTCCGGCAGTTGTTGCCGCAGGGCCGAGGTCACTCAGCGTCTCCGCTAGCCGACGATGATCCGGCCGCGCATATGGGGGTGCAGCGAACAAAAGTAACTGTAGGTGCCGGCCGCCGCGAAGGTGAACTCGAAGACCTCCGTCGTGTCCATGATGCGCGAGCGGAAGGCACGCGGATTGTCGGTCGAGACGACGTTGTGCGGCGTGTCGTCCTTGTTGGTCCAAACGACCGTGGTGCCGGGCGCGACCCTTAATTCCCTCGGGAAATAGTCATGCTCGTCGATTGTGACGGCCGCACGCTCCTGGGCGCGCGCGGCAAGGGGCGCGACCAGCATGGCGGGCAGGCCGGCGCGCAAAAGCTGGCGCCGGCGGGGAAGGCGATCCATGCGCTCAACCCTCCAGCGGCGAGGAAACGACGGCCAGCGCGCCGTCATTCTGCACGCGGCTGACGCGGTTGATGCCGAGCAGCTTCCGAAGCTCGCCGGGCGGCAGGTCCCGGATGGGGCCGGCGCTGGGCCTGCTGCCTGGTGCCGGCTGCGGAAAGGCGGTCGACATGCCGGTGTGGAAGGCGACGTGGCCTTCGATCTTCTGCATCGTCTGGTGAATGTGGCCGTTGAGCACGGTCACGCTGCCGAAGCGGGCCAGCAGGCGCAGCAACTGTGCGCTGTCCTCCGTGCCCCAGCCCCACGGCTCATGCACCACCCATAGCGGGATATGAGCGAAGACGACGATCGGGGTGGAGGCGGTGCGCGCGGCCAAATCCTGCTCCAGGAACCGCATCTGCTCGGCGCCGATCATGCCCATCTTGCCGGCCTGCAGGTTGGTCACGTTGTTGAGGCAGACGAAGTGCACCCCGCCTTGGTCGAAGCTGTAGAAGCCGCCTGTCCGCGCGCCCTGCGGGAAGCGCTGGTAGAAGTCCTTGCCGTCGTCCTCCACCACGTCGTGCTCGCCGGGTGCGTAGTGGGTCTCGATGCGGGCGCCGTTGATGATCTGCGTCGCGCGATCGAATTCCCCCGGGCGCGACAGGTGGGTGATGTCGCCGGTGTGCAGCATCAGTGCCGGGTTGAAGCTTTTCGCGCGGTCGAGCGACTCGCGCAGCGTCACCACCGGATCGGGGTTGGGCGCCATGTTGAAGCCCAGATGGGTGTCGCTGATGTGCACGAAGCTGAAGCTGCCCTGCGCGCTCTGCGCATGGGCCTCGGCGCTGCCGAGAAGGCTGGAGCGGGGAATGCCGCCAGCCACCGTCCACAACAGGCCGGAACCGGCCCACAGCATGCATTCCAGCGCATGCCGGCGGCCGTGGTCGGGGTGTTCGTCGTTCCGCATCGCGGGCTCCTCGGAAGTGGTTCCGGGGAGATGACCGGGATGCGGGACGGTTTATTCCCGCGGAGCTGAAAAAATCAGCGGCGGGCGCGCCCGCCCTGGATCCAGGCGCGCAGTCGCGCCAGCGCCTCGGTCAGCAGCGCATCGTTCTTGCAGAAGGCGAAGCGCACGTACTGAGAGGGGGCGTTAGGCGTGGCGTAGAACGCGCTGTTCGGGATGGCGGTGACCTTCGCTTCCTCGGTGATGGCGCGGCAGAAGGACACATCGTCGCCCGTCCAGCCCAGCGGGCGCACGTCCACCGTGATGAAGTAGGTGCCGCGTGTCTCCAGAACGCCGAAGCCCAGATCGGCGAGCCCCTCGCGCATCAGGTCGCGCTTGGCCTGCAGGGCGGAAGCGAGGCCCGTGAAATACTCATCGCCCTTGGCCAGGCCCACGGCCACGCCGCGCTGCAGGTTGGGCGCCGTGGTGAAGGTCAGGTTCTGGTGTGCCTTGGCGACATTGGGCTGCAGCACGCGGTCGCAGGTGATGTAGCCGACCTTCCAACCCGTCAGGTTGAAGGTCTTGCCGGCGCTGCCGATGCGCATGCAGCGCTCGCGCATGCCCGGCACCGACATCAGCGGACGATGCTTCCAGCCGTCGAAGATCAGGTGCTCATACACCTCGTCGCAGATCGCGTAGCAATCGTGCTTGCGCACCAGCTCGGCGATGAAGGCGAGTTCGGCCTCGGTGAACACCTTGCCGGTGGGGTTCATCGGCGTGTTGAACAGAATGGCCTTGGTGCGCGGATTGAAGGCGGCGGCGAGTTCCGCGCGCGGCAGGTCCCATTGCGGCGGCTGCAGGCGCACGATGCGCGGCACCGCACCCAGCAGCCGGACGGTCGGCGCATAGGTGTCGTAGAGCGGCTCGATCAGGACGACCTCGTCGCCCGGGTCCAGCACGGCCATCAAACAGGCAGTGATCGCCTCGGTCGCGCCGGAAGTGACCACGACCTCGGCATTCGGGTCCACCTTGATGCCGTAGAAACGCTCATTGTGGTTCGCGACGGCCTGGCGCAGTTCCGGCACGCCGGTCAGGGGCGGGTACTGGTTGCGGCCGTCCTTCAGCGCGGCGGCCGCGGCGTCGATGACGTCGTCGGGGCCGTCGTAGTCAGGGAAACCCTGGCCCAGGTTGATCGCGCCGTGCTCATTCGCCAGCGCGCTCATCACGGTGAAGATGGTGGTCCCGATGCCCGACAGGATGCTGTTCTGTGGGCGAATCGCGGAGTTGCGCGGCGCTGCTTCGGACATGGCGGTTCCGGTATTCCTGGATGCGGCATCGGGTTTATCGGGCGACCCGCCCCTCTGCGCAAGAAGGGGGATGGCTTCGCCTATTTGGTGTGCATTGGGCGCAAAAATCAATCAATCGCAGGCGCTTCTCTGGACCTAGCCACCGCCCCCCGGATTGTGGCCTACTGCGGTCCCATGCCATGAGTGCTCGCCCGCGAGGAATTACAGTGATTGCGGCGGGCCAAACATTTCCGGAAACGCCCCGGCAAGACAGGACGCGATGAAGAAGATCGAAGCCATCATCAAGCCCTTCAAGCTCGACGAGGTGAAGGACGCCCTCCATGACATCGGCCTTCAGGGGCTGACGGTCGTCGAGGCAAAGGGTTTCGGGCGTCAGAAGGGCCACACCGAGCTGTACCGCGGCGCGGAATACGTCGTGGACTTCCTGCCCAAGGTGAAGATCGAGGTCGTGTGCGATGATGCGCTGGCCGAACGTGCCATCGAGGCCATCATGGCCGCCGCCCGCACGGGCCGCATCGGTGACGGCAAGATCTTCGTGTCCACCATCGAAGAGGTGATCCGCATCCGCACCGGTGAGCGCGGCGAGGACGCGGTCTGACGAATTCCGGGCATTTCCGGTCTGGAAATGCCTAGAACTTTGCCACGCCGGCTGGGGAGAGCGTCCCGGGCCAGGTTCGAGGCAGCGGCGGTTTCCCGCCGGAATGACATACTGGGACGCTGACTAAGCAGGAGACCCTCATGGCGAAGAAGCCCAACGACGCCGTTTCCAAGGTCATGGAAATGATCAAGGAGAACAGCGTCGAGTACGTTGACCTCCGGTTCACCGATCCCCGCGGCAAGTGGCAGCACACGGCGCAGCACGTGTCGACCATCGAGCCCGCGATCTTCGAGGAAGGCTTCATGTTCGACGGTTCGTCGATCGCCGGCTGGAAGGCGATCAACGAGTCCGACATGATCCTGATGCCGGACGCCACGTCCGCCTGCATGGACCCGTTCTCGGCCAAGCCGCAGATGATCCTGTTCTGCGACATCTATGAGCCTTCGACCGGCCAGCGCTACAACCGCGACCCGCGCTCGACCGCCAAGAAGGCCGAAGAGTACCTGAAGAGCACCGGCATCGGTGACACCGCCTTCTTCGGCCCCGAGGCCGAGTTCTTCGTGTTCGACAACGTGAAGTTCGGCACGGGCGGCAACTACGGCATGTTCAAGCTCGAGAGCATCGAGGGCCCGGACGCCGGCATCAAGGACTTCCCCGAGGGCAACATGGGCCACCGCCCTGGCGTCAAGGGCGGCTACTTCCCGGTGAACCCGGTCGACAGCGAAGTCGACCTGCGCGCCGAGATGCTGTCGACCATGATCGAGATGGGCGTCCCCGGTGAGAAGCACCACCACGAGGTGGCGCAGTCTCAGCATGAGCTCGGCACCAAGTTCGGCACGCTGGTCCAGCAGGCCGACTTCATGCAGATCTACAAGTATGTGATCCACAATGTGGCGCACAGCTACGGCAAGTCCGCGACCTTCATGCCGAAGCCGATCTACGGCGACAACGGCTCGGGCATGCACGTTCACCAGTCCATCTGGAAGAGCAACAAGCCGGTCTTCGCGGGCAACGGCTATGCCGACCTGTCCGACAGCGCGCTGTACTACATCGGTGGCATCATCAAGCACGCGAAGGCGCTGAACGCCTTCACGAACCCGTCCACCAACTCCTACAAGCGCCTGATCCCGGGCTTCGAGGCCCCCGTGCTGCTGGCCTACTCGGCCCGCAACCGTTCCGCCTCCTGCCGCATCCCCTACGCGACGAGCCCCAAGGCCAAGCGCGTGGAGGTCCGCTTCCCGGATCCGACCGCGAACCCCTACCTCGCCTTCGCCGCCATGCTGATGGCCGGCCTGGACGGCATCAAGAACAAGATCCACCCGGGCGAAGCCATGGACAAGGATCTGTACGACCTGCCCCCCGAGGAGCTGAAGGGCATCCCGACGGTGTGCGGCAGCCTGCGTGAAGCCCTGGGCGCGCTCGAAGCCGACCATGACTTCCTGCTGGCCGGCGACGTGTTCTCCAAGGACCAGATCGAGAGCTACATCGAGCTCAAGTGGTCCGAGGTGTACCGTTTCGAGCACACCCCGCACCCGGTCGAGTTCGAGATGTACTACTCCTGCTGATCCCTGCCGGGACCAGCGAGACAGGAACCCGCCGGAGCAATCCGGCGGGTTTTTTGTTGGCCGGAAACAGTTCCATGCTAACTTGCATGCAAGAACGATATTTCCGGGAGAAACATCATGCGCCGTCGCGCCCTTTTGGCGACCAGCCTCGCCTTGCCGTCGCTGGCTCACGCGCAGTCGCGTACCATCACCATCATGTGCCCCTTTGCCGCCGGCGGGCCGACTGATCTCATTTCACGCCTGATGGCCGAGTACATGGGCCCGCATCTCGAAGCCCAGGTCGTGGTGGAGAATGTGACGGGCGCGGGTGGCACCATCGCAGCGGCCCGCGTGGCCCAGGCCCGTCCCGACGGCACGACGGTACTCATGCACCACATAGGGCTGGCCAGCGCGGCCACGCTGTATCGGCGCCTGCCGTTCAACGTCGAGGAGAGCTTCGCCCCGATCGGCCTGGTGACGGAAGTGCCGCAGATGGTGGTGGCGCGACCGGAGTTCCCAGCGGCCAATCTCACGGAGTTGCTGGCGAAGATGCGCGCAGAGGGCGACAAGCTGACGATCGGCCATTCCGGCCAGGGCAGCAGCGACCATCTGGCAGGGATGCTGCTGCAGAAGGAGGCCGGCACGACGCTGACGGCAGTGGGTTTCCGCGGCTCCGCACCCGCCACGACGGAACTGATGGCGGGGCGTCTCGACCTCTATGCCGGCCAGGCGACCATCCTGGCGCCGCTGGTGCGCGAGAACCGCGTCCGCCCCTTTGCCGTCGCATCGGAAACGAGGCTTCCCGGCCCGGGGCTCGACCAGGTGCCGACCGCGCAGGAACTGGGCCATGGCGACCTGACGATGAGCGTGTGGCATGCTTTGTACGCGCCGCGCGCCACGGATGAAGCCGTGGTCAATCGTTTCTCATCCGCCCTGCAGAAGGCGCTGACGGCACCGCGCGTGATCCAGCGCTTCGCGGAGCTGGTGACCGCGCCCGTAGCGCCGGAACGGGCCACGCCGGCCTATCATCGCCGCTTCCTTGCGGCCGAGGTCGCCCGCTGGCGGCCGGTCATCCAGGCTTCGGGCGCCTACGCAGACTGAAAATCGGCACTTTTCCGCGCGCCGGCAGGGTTGGCGCGCGGGGTTTCCGGCGATAGCCTCCGGCGCTCTTTTTCCCTGAGGAACGCGCCATGCCCGCCCTTGCCGAACGGCTCAACGAAGTGAAGATGTCCGCATCCGTGGTGATGGGGATGAAGGCCCGGGAGCTGCAGGCGCAGGGCATCAAGGTCATCAGCCTGAACTCGGGTGAACCCGATTTTCCCTCGCCCACGCACGCCATCGAGGCGGCCCACAAGGCGGCGCTGGCCGGCGACACCAAGTATCCCCCCCAGGACGGCACGAAGGAGCTCAAGCTCGCCGTGCAGGCGAAGTTCAGGCGCGACAACAATCTGGACTATGCGCTGGACGAGATCATGATCGCCAATGGCGGCAAGCAGATCATCTTCAACGCCTTCATGGCCACCCTGAACCCGGGTGACGAAGTGGTGGTGCCCGCCCCGTACTGGATCAGCTACGCCGACATGGCCAAGGTCGCCGGCGGCGTGCCCAAGACCGTCAGCTGCCCGCAGAACAACGGTTTCCGCCTGCGCGCCGAGGATCTGGAAGCGGCCATCACCCCCAAGACCAAGTGGGTGATGCTGAACTTCCCGAACAACCCGACCGGCGCCGCCTGCTCGCGTGAGCAGATGAAGGAGATCGCCGAGGTGCTGCTGCGTCATCCCGACGTGTGGGTGATGACGGACGACATGTATGAGCACCTGATCTATGACGGCTTCGAGTTCTGCACGATCGCCGAGGTGGAACCCCGCCTGAAGGACCGCGTGCTGACGGTGAACGGCGTGTCCAAGACCTATGCCATGACCGGCTGGCGCGTGGGCTTCTGCGGCGGTCCGAAGGCCCTGATCAAGGGCATGATCAACATGCAGGGCCAGGCGACCAGCGGCATCTCCACCGTCAGCCAGGCTGCCGCGGCTGCCGCGCTGACCGGCCCGCAGGAGCTGGTGGCGGAGCGCCGCGAGGAATATCGCGGCCGCCGCGACCTGGTTGTCGAGCTGCTGAACGGTGCCCCGGGCGTGATCTGCCACAAGCCGGAAGGTGCGTTCTACGTCTATCCGAACATCGCGGGCTGCATCGGCAAGACCTCCGCCGGCGGCAAGAAGATCGAGAACGACACCGACTTCGCGATGGCGCTGCTGGAGGAGAAGCACGTGGCGACGGTGCAGGGCGCTGCCTATGGCATGAGCCCCTATATCCGCATCAGCTACGCGACTGACCGTGAGACGCTGCGTGACGCCTGCACGCGCATCCAGGAGTTCTGCAAGGGCCTGTCGTGATCATCCGCGCCGGGCTGGACGCGGATACCGCGCACTACATCCGCCTGATCGGCGACGCCTGGGCTGAGTTCCCGGGCGTCGTCTTCGATGTGGATGCCGAGTTGCCGGAACTGCGCCACCTGGCGAGCTGGTTCGAAGGGCAGGGCGGGCGCGTCTGGCTGGCCGATGGGCCAGACGGGGTGCCGCTGGGCATGGTGGGCGTGCGGCCGCACGGTTCCGACCAGGCCTGGGAAATCTGCCGGATGTATGTGGACAAGGCGGCGCGCGGCACGGGTGTCGCGCACCGCCTTCTGGACCAGGCGGAAGCCCACGCGCGTGAACAGGGCGCGGAGCGGCTGATCCTGTGGACCGACACGCGCTTCATGGGCGCGCACAAGTTTTATGAAAAGCGCGGCTTTGTCCGCCAGGGTGCCATCCGCATCCTGGATGACCTCTCCAAGTCGCTCGAGTTCCGATACGCGAAGCCCCTCAGCGGGCTTGTTGTCGATATCCTGGATGCCGCGGCGGCCACCAGCGCGGAATTGCGCCTGGCCGAGATACTGACCGCCTGTGTCGAGGATGGCGCCGCCATTCCCTTCCTGCCCCCGATGCCGAAGCATGAGGCTCAGGCCTATTGGCGCCGGACCTCCAGCGAGGTCGCGGCCGGCGACCGCATCCTGCTGGCTGCGTGGTATGAGGGCCAGATCACCGGGGCGGTTCAACTGCGCCTCGCCATGCCGCCCAGCCAGCAGCACCGGGCAGAGATCGAGATGCTGCTGGTGCATCCGCAGGCCCAGCGCCTGGGAATAGGCCGTCATTTGCTGGGCCGTGCCGAGCAGAGCGCCGAGCGCCTGGGCCGCCGGCTACTGACCCTGCAGACCCGCACCGGAGACAAGGCAGAGGCCGCCTATCGCGCCCTGGGCTGGGTCGAGGGCGGCCGGATCCCCGGCTATGCGCTGGACGCGGCAGGCGGCAGCCATGACGGGCTGTTCCTGTACCGGCAACTGCCCGGCTAAGCCGACAGAAACTCCAGCTTCTCCCCCTCGAACACGCCGCAGGTCAGCGGCCCGCCGTAAACGGCGCCCGTGTCCAGGTTTACGCGATTGGAATGCCGTTCTGGCAGACGGTCGCGTGTGGGGGTGTGGCCGTGAACGACGATCACGCCGTGGTCCGCCTGGCTGTCGAGGAACGGTCGGCGGATGCGGATCAGGTCCTCACTGTCCTGGGCCTCCAGCGGGACGCCTGGGCGGATGCCCGCATGCACGAACAGGTAGCCGCCGTGGCGGTAGCTCAGGCGCAGGCCGCGCATCCAGGCGACATGTTCCGCCGGGGGGCGCCACGCACCGCGAGGGCCATCAGGATCCAGACCCCAGCTTCTCAGGGCCGTATCGCCGCCATTGTAGAGCCAGTCGGTGCATGCCGCGCCGTCGCCATCCATGGCGGCCAGTGCGGTTGCCTCATGGTTGCCCATCAGGAAGATGCTCGGCAGCTCGAAGTTCATGAGCGTGCGGACAACGCCCGCGCTGTCCGGGCCGCGATCGATGTAATCGCCCAGATGGACCACGACCGCCTGAGCGACCGGATAGGCCTTGATGTCCGCCCTGATGGCCGCGTGCAGCGCCTTCAACTTGTCGAGGCAGCCGTGAATATCACCAATGGCATAGATGCGTTCGCCACGCGGCAGCATGTGTTGTCGTCACCCGTTTCCTGTCGCGGCCACGGGGCCGCAACAGGGGCGGGATGTCAACCAGGGTCAGCGCGCGTTGGCGCTGGCCTCGCTACGGGTGCTGCCGGCGCGCTGGGCCAGGGCGGCGGCCATGAACTCGTCGATCTCGCCGTCCAGCACCGCGTCCGGGTTGCCCTTTTCGAGGTTGGTGCGCAGGTCCTTCACCAGCTGATAGGGCTGCAGGACATAGTTGCGGATCTGGTGGCCCCAGCCGATGTCGGTCTTGCCGGCCTCGGTCGCGTCGTTCACCGCCTCGCGCTTGCGCAGTTCCAACTCATACAGGCGCGCCTTCAGCATCTCCATCGCGATCACGCGGTTGCGGTGCTGGCTGCGGTCCTGGGTGGAGGCCGCGACGATGCCGGTCGGGATATGCGTGAAGCGCACGCCCGATTCCGTCTTGTTCACGTGCTGACCACCGGCGCCGGAAGCGCGGAAGGTATCGGTCTTGAGGTCGGCCGGGTTGATGTCGATCTCGATCTTGTCGTCGATCACCGGGTAGACATAGACGCTGGCGAAGCTGGTCTGGCGGCGGGCTGCGGCGTCGAAGGGGCTGATGCGCACCAGGCGGTGCACGCCGCTTTCGGTCTTGAGCCAGCCATAGGCATTGCTGCCCGACACCTGCAGCGTGGCGGATTTGATGCCCGCCTGCTCGCCTTCGGATTGTTCGGTCAGCGTCACCTTGAAGCCGCGGGCTTCGGCCCAGCGCATGTACATGCGCAGCAGCATCTGGGCCCAGTCCTGGGCTTCCGTGCCGCCGGCGCCGGCGTTGACTTCGAGGTAGGCGTCGTTCTGGTCGGCTTCGCCCGACAGCAGGCTTTCGATCTCGCGGTGCTTCGCGTCGGCGGCGAAGGCCACGAGGTCGGCGACGGCCGCATCGGCGGTATCGGTGTCGCCCTCGGCCTCGGCCAGCTCCACCAGCTCCAGCGCGTCACGCACGTCCTGCTCAAGCTTGAGCACGCCGTTGATCTGGGTATCCAGCCGCGTGCGCTCACGCATGAGCTTCTGCGCTTCGTCGGCGTTATTCCAGAGGGTGGGGTCCTCGGCCCGAGCGTTCAGCTCTTCGAGGCGGCGGGAAGCGGCATCCCAGTCAAAGATGCCTCCTCAGCAGGGACACCGAAGCGGTGATCTGCTCGTGCAGTTGTGTGGCGTCAGCTCGCATGGGCGGGGTATGGGGCTTCAGGCCCCATAGAGCAAGGGGGCAGGGCATGGCCCCACCCCCTTGTCGTCAGTTCAGCGGCGCCACCAGCCGCCGCGCTTGGGCGCGCCGTCGGTCTCGCTGATCACTTTGGGCTGCACCGGCGCGGCGGACACCGCTTCCACCCCTTCCTGCGGCGTAGCCGCCGGCGGCAGGGGGGCGACCTCAGGCGCCGGGGCGCTGGCGGGCACCGAGGATTCGGTGACGGCCAGGCGCTTCGGCTGCACTAGCGGCGCGATCACCGGCTCGTTGGAGGCCACGACGGGCTCCGGGGCGGGCGCGGCTGCAACCACAGGGGCCGGGGCAGCGGCAGGGGCCGGCGTAGGAGCCGGGGCCGGAGCCGGCACGGGGGCAGGTGCCTCGGCGACCGCCAGGGCGACAGGCGCTGCGGCCGGACGGCTGGCGGCTGCCTGTTCCGCCGCCAATTCCGCCGCTTCCATGGCCGCCAGGATCGGGTCCACGGCATTGGCGAAGGGGTCAGCCGGGGTCGGTCCCTGCCAGGTCGGCTTGGGCGCGGGGCGCGGGCGCTCCGGTGCAGGCGCCGGGGCGGGCGGCTGCTCGGCCTTGGCCGCGGGGGCTTCCTCATCCTCGGCGACGGTTTCGCCATCCTGGCCGGGCTCGCGACGGTTGCGGCCACCGCGGCGGCCACGGCGGCGACGGCGCGGACCGTCCTCGCTGAAGCTGTCATCGGCACCGGCCTCGGCAGGGGCTGCGTCTTCGGACTCGGCCTCTTCCTCGGCGGCAGCCTCGGGCGCTTCCTCGGCGGCGGGGGCGTCGCCCTCGGCCTTCTCGCCGGCTTCGGGCTGGCCCTGCTCGTCGCGGCCGCGACCACGGCGGCGGCGACGGCGGCGACGGCGGCCATCCGCGCTTTCGCCATTGGCTGCGGCCTCGCCCTCGGCGGTCTCCTCGGCCTCGTCGACCGGCTCCTCTGCGGCGGCTTCCTCGACCACCGGCTCGGGGCTGTAGTCCATGCGAACGGCACCGCTCGGGCGCTCATCCGCCGGGCGTGCCTCGCTGGCGCGCAGGCGATCGATCCGCAGCAGGGTGGTGCCGGTCAGGGTATTGTCCACCCCGAACTGCACGGCCATGCCGAAGCGCTCCTCGATCTGGCTCAGCCGATCGCGCTTCTTGTTCAGCAGGTACATCGCCACTTCGGCGCGCACATGCACCATGATCTCGGCGGCACGGCGCTTGGAGCCTTCCTCCTCGATCGCGCGCAGCACATGGATCGCCGCACTTTCGGGGCTGCGGACCAGGCCACGGCCGGCGCAATGTTCGCAGGTGACGAAGGTCTGCTCGATCAGGCTGGGCCGCAGGCGCTGGCGAGACATCTCCAGCAGGCCGAAATGGCTGATCCGGCCGACCTGGATGCGGGCGCGGTCGCCACGCAGGGCGTCCTTCAGCCGGCGCTCGACCGAGGCATCGTGCTTGGAGGACTCCATGTCGATGAAGTCGACCACGATGAGGCCGGCCAGATCGCGCAGGCGCAGCTGCCGGGCGATCTCGTCGGCGGCTTCGAGGTTGGTGCGGTAGGCCGTGTCCTCGATGTTGCGCTCACGCGTGGCGCGGCCCGAGTTCACGTCGATGGCGACCAGCGCTTCGGTCTGGTTGATGACCAGATAGCCGCCGGACTTCAGCTGCACCGTGGGCGAGTGCATGGCGTCGAGCTGGTTCTCCACCCCGAAACGGGCAAAGAGCGGCATCGGGCCGTCGCGATAGGCCTGAATCTTGCGCGCATTCTCAGGCATGAGCATGCGCATGAAGTCGCGGGTCTGCTGGTAGGCGTCCTCGCCATCCACCACGATCTCATCCACGTCACGGGCATAGCCGTCGCGGATGGAACGCTTGATGAGATCGGCTTCCTCATAGATCAGCGCAGGCGAAATCGACTGCAGCGTGCGCTCGCGGATGTTGTCCCACAGGCGCAGCAGGTACTCGCAGTCGCGCTTGATCTCGGGCTTCGGGCGCTGGGCGCCGGCGGTGCGAATGATGAGGGACATGCCGTTGGGCAGGTCCAGCTCGTCGATCGCTTCACGCAGGCGGCGGCGGTCGGAGACGGAGGTGATCTTGCGGGAGACGCCGCCGCCGCGCGGGCTGTTCGGCATCAGCACGGAATAGCGGCCGGCCAGGGAGATATAGGTGGTCAGCGCGGCACCCTTGCCGCCGCGCTCTTCCTTCACGACCTGGATCAGCAGGATCTGCCGGCGGCGGATGACTTCCTGGATCTTGTAGTTGCGCAGGAACTTGGGCGGCACGCGGCGGGCGGTCGGGTCCTCGGAGGGGCCCTCGTCATCGTCCTCGTCCTCGACGGGGGCGGCCTCGGCGGGCGCGGCCTCGCCGATCACCTCGGGCGGCGCCATGTCCTGGTCGATGGACTCGACGCCGGCGGCGGCGTCGGCACTGGCCTCGGCGGCCGGCGTCTCGGAATCCGTGAGATCGCCAGGAAGTTCAGCCTCGCGGGGCTCCTCCGCCTCGGCGGCCAGGGCCGCTTCCAGCCCGGCCTCGGCACTGCGGCGCTGTTCTGCGACGGCAGCCTTGCGGGCGCGGCGTTCGGCGGAACGGGCTGCGGCGCGCTCCTCTTCGTCGGCCGCCTCGCGGGCCTCGGCTTCCTGCAGCTCGATCAGCTTCTGCCGGTCGGCGACGGGAATCTGATAGTAGTCGGGGTGAATTTCGCCGAAGGCGAGAAATCCGTGGCGGTTGCCGCCGTATTCTACGAAGGCGGCCTGCAGGCTGGGTTCGACGCGAACCACCTTGGCCAGGTAGATGTTGCCCTTGAGCGGGAGGCGATGGGCGGCTTCGAGGTCGAATTCCTCAAGTCGCGACCCATCCAGCACCGCCACGCGGGTTTCTTCCGCGTGGGATGCATCGATCAGCATCCGCTTGGTCATGACAATGTTGCTCCAGGCCCCGCAGGCGCGTGGGCGCTCTACCGGGGCGGCATGGGGTCTCGGAAACCGAGAAGGACCGGCAATGTGTCGTCGGGCAAGCCATGGCGGCGTTGCGCAATCCTTGTCTCGGGCGACGCGGCCTTGGGGAACGCCCCAGATCCGCGTCGGATCACTCACGCCCAACCGCGATCGGCGCCATCCGGCGCTTCAAGCGGGTCAACGATGGCAACCAGCGGCCCTCTGCCACATGAAGCGGACGGGCGGGCCGCGGGTGCTTGCATGGGCGCCTGCCTGGCGGCTCTCGGCAAAATCGGGGAAGGTCGGTCCGACCGAACCCGAAGGCCGTGAGCGGCACGGTGAGCCCCCCCGAACCGGGGCGGGCGCCGAGGCCAGCATGCGCCCAGCTTCTGCATCGCCGGGCGCCTCACCATAACAGCGTGTCGGGCCCTCGCAAGTGCCTGGATTTCGGCAGCCTCCGGGGGGTGGCTGCGGCCTTGCGAACAAAGCGGGTGCAAAGGCGGCCGCTTCGGCTTAATATTCAGGCAGCGTATCGGGGGATGCGCTGCTACTGACAGGGGCCGGCCGCCGTTCAGGAGGCCGGAAAGTGCTGATTTCATGACAAGCGATCCGAGATGGTCGCGCAGGTCGTTGCTTGGGGCTTTCATCGGAAGTGCCGGTTTCGGTCTGGGCGACGTGCCCACCGCCGAGGCCCGGGAGGCCTCTCAGAGATCTCGTCCTGCCGCGCGTCCACGACGCCCCAGGGCGGCGCCGGCCGCGCCGGCACCTTCCACCCGGGCCGCATTGCCGCTGGTTGTGCTTGACCCGGGCCATGGCGGTCGTGACCCGGGGGCCACCGGGCGCAACGGCACACAGGAGAAGCGTATCGTCCTGGCCGTCGCGCAGGAGCTGCGTCGACGGCTCGAGGCGGGTGGCAAGTGCCGCGTGGCCATGACCAGAACCCAGGATCGGTTCGTGCCGCTGGCGGGCCGCGTTGCCTTTGCGCGACAGCGCGATGCGGCGCTGCTGCTGTCCATCCACGCCGACAGCGCGCCGACCCGCGAGGCGCGAGGGGCCAGTGTCTACACATTGTCGGAAACGGCTTCGGATCCCTTGGCCGCGGCCTTGGCGCGGCGTGAGAACCTGGCGGACCAGGTCGGGGGCCTTCGCCTGCCGTCGGTCCCGCCGGACGTGCAGCGGATTCTGCTCTCGCTGATGCGGGATGAGACGCGTCGGGGTAGCGAGCGCGTCGCGAGCGCAACCCTGGCGGCCTTCACGGGTGACGTACCCCTGCTCTCCAACCCGCATCGGCGCGCGGGTTTCGTGGTCCTCAAGGCGCCTGATGTACCCAGCGCGCTGGTCGAGCTGGGCTTCCTGTCTCACCCGAGCGACGAGGCGGCGCTCAATCGCCCGGCCTGGCGGGCGCGGCTTGCGGACTCGCTGGCCGAAGGCATCCATGCCTATCTCGGGCGACGCATCGTCACCTGAAAAAGTATCATAACCGGCGCGTATGATGCCGATGCCGAGGCTCGATTGGAGAGTTTCGGCGTGAGGGAGCATCTCTGTCTCACCGAAGGGCGGCACGGGCCGCCCCCTCAGATGAGAGACCGAGACCATGAACCGCTTCGCTTTTGCCGCCGCCGCCGTCGCCCTGATGGCTTCCACCTCCGCCTTCGCGCAGGGCCCGCAACTGGAGGGTGACTTCGCCAGCCAGCATGTCGTCTATGACGAAGCCAATCGCGGCAACATCGTGGGTGGCGGCAGCGTTGCCGTGATCCGCGTGGACCAGGGCCGCCCGGTGCTGGGCTACACCAATGATGGCCCCGTGCAGCAGGGCGTGGCGGGCATGACGCCGGTGGTGCAGAACATCGCGGGCCGTGACCGCACCGTGTGGGTCAACAGCCGCGGCTGAACCTTCGGGCCGGGGCGGCTCCCTCCCCCTCCCGAAGCTCCGGCCCCTTCAGGCCGTCTCTCGAAGGAGGGGCGGCCTTTTTCATTTTCAGGGGTGCCCTGCGTGAATAGATGATGGACTGTACCGTCCGGCACCCTATTTCGGCACACCATGGATCGCTTTCACGAATTGCAGGTCTTTCGCCGCACCGTAGAGGTCGGGAACGTCACCCACGCAGCCGAGTTGCTGCATGTCAGCCAGCCGGCCGTTTCACGCACCTTGGCCAATCTGGAATCCAGGTTGGGCGTAGAGTTGCTGCGGCGGAGCAAACGCGGCGTCTCGGTGACTGAGGCCGGCCAGGATTTCTACCAGCAGGCCGTGGACATACTGGACCGCCTGGATGAGGTGGAAACGGGTGTGGCCGCGCAGCGCGGCGCGCTCTCGGGCAGTATCCGGTTGGCCACCACCACCATGCTGTTCACCGATATCCTGGCATCGATCATCGCAGGCTTCACCGCGCAGAACCCCGACGTGAAGGTCGAGAGCCTGCTCGGCATGCAGTCCCTCGATCTGTCCGCGGCCAACATCGACCTGGCCATCCGAGGCGGGCGACCCGGCGGCCAGGATCTTGTCGTGCGCAAGCTCGGGATCGTCGAGATCGCACTATATGCGTCTCCGGCCTATCTCGCCCGGCACGGGATGCCCGAAACCCCTGACGACCTGGCGCAGCACAGTCTGATCGGCAGCGCCCTGGATGGCGGCCGTGGCTACTGGCAACTCGAATCGGAGACCGAAGGCGGCGTAGGGATGAGCCTGCCTGTGACGGTCCATCACCGGGCCGACGAGCTGCTGGGAACCATGGCGCTGTCCCAGGCGGGGCTCGGCATCACGCTGGCCCCGAAATACGGTGCGGCGACGCGCGGGTTGCAGCGGGTATTGCCGAACTGGCGCGCGGCCGGTCCCTCCATCTTTCTTGTCTGGCCCTCCGTGCGGCACATGCCGGCGCGGGTCAGGGCGCTGGCGGATACCTTCATTGCCGAGCTTCCCGCGCGCCTCAGGGGTATCAGGCCTGCCGCGGTGTCATCATAACCGGCGCGTATGATGCCGATGCCGAGGCTCGATTGGAGAGTTTCGGCGTGAGGGAGCATCTCTGTCTCACCGAAGGGCGGCACGGGCCGCCCCCTCAGATGAGAGACCGAGACCATGAACCGCTTCGCTTTTGCCGCCGCCGCCGTCGCCCTGATGGCTTCCACCTCCGCTTTCGCGCAGGGCCCGCAACTGGAAGGTGACTTCGCCAGCCAGCATGTCGTCTATGACGAAGCCAATCGCGGCAACATCGTGGGTGGCGGCAGTGTTGCCGTGATCCGCGTGGACCAGGGCCGCCCGGTGCTGGGCTACACCAATGATGGCCCCGTGCAGCAGGGCGTGGCGGGCATGACGCCGGTTGTGCAGAACATCGCGGGCCGCGACCGCACCGTGTGGGTCAACAGCCGCGGCTGAACCTTCGGGCCGGGGCGGCTCCCTCCCCCTCCCGAAGCTCCGGCCCCTTCAGGCCGTCTCTCGAAAGAGAGACGGCCTCTTTTGTTTTCCGGGTGTCAACGCCACAGGCCGCGCGCTGCCAGCCAGTCCTGCACCAGCTTCGCCACCTCGTCGCTGTTGCGGTCCATCATGATCATGTGGCTGTTCCCCCGGATGCCGCGCTCAGGCAGATCCACCACATCCACGCTGCCGCCCGCTGCGCGCACCGCTTCGGCAAAGCGCACGCCGTTGCCGCGGATGGTCGGCCAGCGGGCGTCCTGCGCGATGTAGTCGCCGTAGACCATCAGGACCGGCACGTTGCGCAGCGCCTCGACGCGGGCCGGATCACCCACGGCGGCGGGTTCGATCAGCACCAGCGCGCGTACCAGGTCAGGCCTTGCCTGGGCGGCGCGCCAGCCGAATTGGCCGGCCTGGCTGTGCACCATCACCACGGAAGGGCCGGTACGCTCCAGCAGGGCGATGTAGGACTCCAGCGTCAGCGCATCGGTGGTGGTGAAGCGCGGCACCACCTGCCGCATGAAGTTCATGTAGCTCTCGCGGTCCGCCGGGAACTGGTTGCCCGGCAGCAGGTCGCCCCGCTGATAGCTGCCTTGGCCGTTGCCGATGCGGAAACGCTCGAAAGGGTTGTCGACCGTCAGCGTCAGCGCCTGGCCACCGGTCTGTTCCGGGATCTGGGACCAGCCGGCGCGCCCGCGTTCCACCGCATCGCTGACCACCACATGCCAGCCGCGACGCAGGAAATAGTGCTGCCATCCCTCGCGCCCGTCCGGGGTGGTTTCCCAGGTCACGCCCGTCAACCCGCCGCCATGCCACATCAGCAGCGGCGCGCTGCCGCGCAGCGGGCGGGGCACGAAATACTGGGCGTACATGGAGCCCATCAGATAAGTGCCGTTCGGGTCGACGCGCGCGGGCACGCCGCCGGGGGTGAACAGCACCTCGCGCACGGGCTGGCCGCTGACCACGACCTCACGGCCGCCGACATGGAAGCTGCCGAATCGTTCGAGGGTGAGGGGTTCGGGGGCCTGGGCCTTCACGGCGCCGGCCGCCAGGAAAGGTGCGGCGAACAGCGCCGCACGAAGCAGATTACGCATTGGATTTCCTCCGTCATTGGCAGGCAGGCTGCCCGAAGGCCGCCTGCCTGCCAAGCCGAGGAAAGGTCAGGCAGGGTCCTGGGTATCGAGCGCGTAGCCGGCGCTTCGGACGGTACGGATGATGTCGAGCTCGCCATCGGCGTTGATCGCCTTGCGCAGCCGGCGGATGTGCACGTCCACCGTGCGCGGCTCCACATGGATGTCCCGGCCCCACACCGCGTCCAGCAGCTGTTCGCGCGTGAACACCCGGCCCGGATGCTGCAGGAAGAATTCCAGCAGGCGGTATTCGGTCGGGCCCAGGTGCAGCGCGCGGCCCGCGCGCGTCACGCGATGGGCGTCCTGGTCCATGGACAGGTCCAGGAAGGCCAGCGTGCCCTTGGTGGGAACCGAGCCGGACCGGCGCAGCAGCGCCCGGATGCGCGCCAGCAGCGCGTCCACCGCGAAAGGCTTGGTGATGTAGTCGTCCGCGCCGAGGTCCAGGGCGCGCACCGCGTCCTGGTCCTCGGTCCGGGCCGTGACCATGATGATGGGCAGGTCGCGGGTGGCGGGCTTGCGGCGGATCTGGCGGCACACTTCGATGCCGGACAGGGAAGGCAGCATCCAGTCCAGCAGGATCAGGTCCGGGCGGGCCTCGGCGACGCGCAGCAGCGCCTCCTGGCCGTCGGTTGCTTCCTCGACGCGGAAGCCCTGCTTTTCCAGATTGTAGCGCAGCAGCGTCAGCAGCGGCGCTTCGTCTTCGACCACCAGGATGGTGGGCTTCGCCATGCCGTTGAAACCATCGGGCATGTGGTTGGTCCTTTCCTCAGGGCCTTATTCGGGTGCGCGAACCACCGCATAGGCCGATACATCGGCCTTGGGGCGTTCGTCGGGCAGGTTCTCGCCGACCACGGCGAAGTGCACGCGCTCGGCGATGTTGGTGGCGTGGTCGCCGATGCGTTCGAGGTTCTTGGCCACGAACAGCAGGTGGGTGGCGGCCGTGATGTTGCGCGGATCCTCCATCATGAAGGTCAGCAGTTCACGGAAGATGCCGTTGTAGATGTCGTCGACCTGCTCATCGCTGGCCCAGACCTCATCGGCGCGGGCCACATCGTCGTTCACCAGCGCGTCGATGGCGCCCTTCAGGTTCTCCTGAACCAGGTGCGCCAGGCGGCTGAACCCGTTCATGGAGGAGAAGGCGGGCTGGTTCGCGATGACGATCGCGCGCTTGCCGGCATTGCGGGCGTAGTCGCCGATGCGCTCCAGGTCCTGGCTGACCTTCATGCAGGCGATGATCAGCCGCAGATCCTGGGCCATGGGCTGGCGCAGGGCCAGCAGGCGCACGCTGAACTGCTCGATCTCACGCTCAAGCGCGTCGATCTCGCCGTCACGCGCCACGACCTCGGCCGCAAGGTCGGTGTCGCGGCGCACCAGGGCGCGGGTGCTCTCGGCCACCTGCTGTTCCACCAGGCCGCCCATGCGGGCGATCATGGCGCGCAGGCGCTTCAGCTCCTGGTCATAGGACGTCACGATGTGCTGGGAGGGCTCGTTTGTGGGCATCTATGCGTCCTCCTCGGTCAGCCGAACCGGCCGGTGATGTATTCCTGGGTCTTCTGGTGCTTCGGCGCGGTGAACATCTGGCCGGCGGGCGCCACCTCGATCAGCTCACCCAGGTAGAAGAAGGCGACCTGGTCGGCGCAGCGGGCAGCCTGCTGCATGTTGTGCGTCACGATGGCGATGGTGAAATCGCGCTTCAGCTCGTCGATCAGCTCCTCGATCTTCAGGGTGGAGATCGGGTCGAGCGCCGAGGTCGGCTCATCCAGCAGGATCACCTCAGGCCGCACCGCGATGGAGCGGGCGATGCAGAGGCGCTGCTGCTGGCCACCGGACAGGCCCATGGCGGAGGTGTGCAGGCGGTCCTTCACCTCGTTCCAGATGGCGGCCCGGGTCAGCGCCCATTCGATCCGCACGGCCATGTCGGCCTTGGACAACTTCTCATGCAGGCGGATGCCGAAGGCGATGTTTTCCCAGATGGTCATCGGGAAGGGCGTCGGCTTCTGGAACACCATGCCGATGCGCGAGCGCAGCTCGTTCAGGTCGATCTTCGGGTCCAGCATGTTGCGACCGTCCATCAGCACCTCACCTTCGGCGCGCTGGCCGTTGTAGAGGCTGTACATCCGGTTCAGCACGCGCAGCAGCGTGGACTTGCCGCAGCCGGAAGGGCCGATCATGCCCGTCACCTGGCGCGCGGGCAGGTCAAAGTTGATGCCCTTCAGCGCCTTGGGCAGCGTCGGGCCATAATAGAAGTCGAGGTTGCGGACGGAGATCCGGGGCTCGGCGGTGACGCCGGCGTCGTTCCGGGCCTGGATGCCGCCGAAGCCGGAGGCCGGGGTGGTGTCGGTCATGGACATCGGGGGCTCCGTTTACTTGCGCCGCGCCAGGAACAGGCGGGCGGTGATGTTGATGGCAAGCACGCCGAGGGTAACGATCAGCGCGCCCGTCCAGGCCACGGCGATCAGGTCGGGGAAGCCGGAATTGGCCTGCTGGTAGATGGCGATGGGCAGGCTGCCCATGGCATTGCCCAGGTTCCAGCTGACGACGTTGTTGCCGAAGCTGGTCAGCAGCAGGGGCGCGGTCTCACCGGCGATGCGGGCGAAGGCCAGCAGCACGCCCGTGACGATGCCCGACAGGGCGGCCCGATAGGCCACCAGTGTGATCATCTTCCACTTCGGCGCGCCCAGGCCGATCACGGCCTCACGCAGGGTGTTCGGCAGCAGCTGGAGCATGTCCTCCGTCGTGCGGACCACGACGGGGATGACCAGGATGGCGAGTGCGATGGAGCCCGCGATGGCCGAGAAGCCACCCGTGGGCAGCACCACCAGCTGGTAGACGAACAGGCCGACCAGCACCGAGGGAGCGGAGAGCAGCACGTCCGAGACGAAGCGCACCGCGTTGCCGAGCGCCGTGCCCTTTGCATATTCGGACAGGTAGGTGCCGACCAGGATGCCGATGGGCACGCCGATCAGCACGCCCATGCCGGACTGCACCAGCGTGCCCAGGATGGCATGCAGCAGGCCGCCGAGCGGCGCGGTGTCGTCGCCATAGGTGGTGGGCTGGAACTCACGGGTGAAGGTGATCAGGTCCAGCCGGGGCAGGCCCTTCACCAGCAGGGTGAACAGAATGGAGGCCAGGAAGAACAGGCCGACCAGCGTGGCGCCGATGCAGAACAGGCGGATGATCTGGTCCATCACGCGACGGCGGCGGCTCATGGCGCGCGCGGTCGCTTCCTCGGCCGGGGTGCGGGTGAAGGTCATGGTCGTGGTGCTCATGGCGATCAGCCCTTCATCCGGGAGTGCAGGAGCCAGCGGGACACCGCCAGGACAATGAAGGAGATGACGAAGAGAATGAAGCCAAGCGCGAACAGCGAGGACTGCTTCAGGCTGCCGGCCAGGCTCTCCGGGAACTCCATGGCGACGACGGAGGCGATGGTGGTGGTCGCATCGAAGATGCTGCCGGCCATCCGGTTCGCGTTGCCGATGACGAAGGTCACGGCCATCGTCTCACCCAGTGCGCGGCCGAGGCCGAGCATGATGCCGCCGACCACCGAGACGCGGGTGTAGGGGAGCACCACGTTGCGGACCACTTCCCAGCGCGTGGCGCCCAGGCCGTAGGCGCTTTCCTTGTAGACCGCGGGCACCTGCTCGAACACGTCGCGCATGGTGGCCGCGATGAAGGGGATGATCATGATCGCGATGACCAGGGCCGCCGCGAAGATCGAGGTGCCGGCGTAGTTGTTGCTGTCGAAGATCACGCCGATCAGGGGGATCGTCGCCAGTTCCATGCCGATGGTGAACTGGATCTTCTGCTGCACGAAGGGGACCAGCACGAACAGGCCCCACATGCCGAAGATGATGGAGGGAACGGCGGCCAGAAGCTCGATCGCGATGCCCACCGGCCGGCGCAGCCACTGGGGCGCGAGCTCGGTCAGGTAGAAGGCGATGCCGAAGGCGAGCGGCACGGCGAAGGCGATGGCGAGCAACGAGGAGAAGATGGTGCCGCTGACGGCAACGGCCGCGCCGTAGCGCTCGCGCCCCTCGACCGGGTTCCATTCGGTGCTGAACAGGAAGCCCAGGCCGAATTCCCGGAAGGCGGGCAGGCCGCCGAGGAAAAGGGTGATGATGATGCCGCCAAGCAGAAGCAGGACGAGCAGACCCGCCCCCTTGCACAGCCAGGCGAAGACCAGATCGCCGGTGGCGCCGGCGCTTCGGCGGCTCACCGTATCAGAGGTGGTTGCGGACACGCGCAGACCTTTTCGCTGAACTCAGGCGGGGGATAATCGAAAGGGCACCCCCAGGTCACCCCGGGAATGCCCTTCCTGTCAGATCAGGCGGTCCAGATGGCCGCGCCGTCCGGGGTCTTCACCTCGCGCGCCCAGGCGGCGCGGATCTGGTTCTGCACCGAGGCCGGCAGGGGGAAGTATTCCAGGCGCTCCGCGATCTGGCCGCCGTTCTTGAACGCCCAGTCGAAGAACTTCATCGTGTTGCGGCTGCCCTCGACCTTGTCCGCGGCCGGGTTGATCGGCAGCAGGATGAAGGTGGGGGAGACGATCGGCCAGGTGTCGTCGCCGTTCAGGTCGATCAGGTCCGCGGCGAAGCCCGGCACCGCCCAGTTCGCCTGCGCGGCGGCGGCGGAGAAGGTCTTGGTCTCGGGCTTCACGAACTTGCCGGACTTGTTGCGCAGCTGCGTCGTGGTCAGGCGGTTCACCGTGGCATAGGCGTTCTCGGTGTAGCCGATGGAGCCCGGGGTGTTGCGGACCGCGTTGGCCACGCCCTCATTGCCGCGGGCGCCGTTGCCGGCCGGCCACTGCACGGAGGTGGCGGCGCCGGGGCCGTTCTTCCAGGTGTCGGAAACGCGCGACAGATAGGTGGTGAAGCCGAAGGTCGTGCCCGAGGCGTCGGCGCGGTACACCGGAGAGACCGGGACGGGCGGCAGGCGCAGGTCGCGGTTCAGCTCGGCGATGCGGGCGTCGTTCCAGCGGGCGATGCGGCCCATGAACAGGTCGACGACCAGCTCCGGGGTCAGCTTCAGCGCGTCGGTGGCCACGCCCGGCAGGTTCACGATCAGCACGATCGCGCCGGTCACGGTCGGGAACTGCATCAGCTTGCGCTCGGCCAGCTGCGCGGTCGGCAGCGGGGCGTCGGAGGCGCCGAAATCGACCGTGCGGTTCGTGATCTGGTTGATGCCGCCGCCGGAGCCGATGGACTGGTAGTTCAGCTGGATGCCCGCACCTTCACGCGCGGCCTGGGCCCAACGCTCATAGACGGGGCGGGGGAAGGAGGCGCCGGCGCCGGTGATGGTCGCCTGCTGCGCGGAAGCGCCGGTGGCGGCGAAAGCAACGGGAAGCGCCGCGCTGCCCATCAGAAGGCCGCGACGGTTGATGCCGTGAGTCACGAGAATTCTCTCCGGTTTGTGATGCCGCGACCCTGGGGCCCCTGGCTCGGGGAGGCTTCTATGAGCGTTCCGGGACAGCCGGATTTCACTTAGATGACAGTTCGATGACATCGGATGTGGATGAACTCTAGATTCATCCACATCCTTCGTCACATCAAGGCTTTGTGTACCAGCTCGGCTTCCGTTTCTCACGAAAAGCGGCCAGGCCTTCGCGGCCCTCATCGCTGGCCCGCTGGCGCCAGCTTTCATAGGCCAGCATCGACATCTCGCGCGGGTGAAGCGTCAGCCCGTTGCCCGCCAGGAAGCTGTCCTTGGTCATGGCGATGGCAGTCGGGCTGCTGTGCATCGTCTCATCGAGGATGTGCGCCAGCCGTGCCTCGATGGCGTCCTCCGCCACGACCTCATGCACCAGGTTGATGCGCAGCGCCTCCTCGGCATCGAAGCGCTCGCCGGTCAGCGCATAGCGTCGGGTGTGACGCAGACCGATCGCGTTGACCATATGCGTCGAGATCGGGGAGGGTGCCACGCCCACCCGCACCTCGGTCAGGCCGAAGATGGCATCCGGTGTGGCCAGCGCCACGTCGACGCAGCACACCATGCCGGCGCCGCCGCCGAAGCAGGCGCCCTTTACCAGGGCGAAGGTCGGGCGCGGGAACTCATTGAGCAACTGCATGGCGGTCACGGTGCCCATGCTCGCCTCATGCGCGCGCTCGGGCGGGTAGCCGGCGGCCTCGGCCAGCCAGTTCAGGTCGGCGCCGGCCTGGAAATGCTTGCCGGCGCCGCGGATCAGCAGCGCACGGACAGTGGGGTCGGGGGCCAGTTGCCGCAGCCCGGCGATCAGCGCCTCAAGCAGGGCGCCATTATAGGCGTTGCCGAATTTCGGGCGATTGAGCGTGACGGTGACGATGCCCCGCGCATCGCGCGAGAGCAGGACGGGTGCTTCCTCGGTCATTGTTTCCTCGTTCAATGCCAACAGCCTGGACGCATCACACATGTGGCGCAACCGCCATGACATCGCCCTGACACCGCCACGCTCGGCGCGCGTTATCGTCCGCACAGGAGGATATCATGAACCAACGCCGTCTCTTTATTCTGTCCGGTCTGGCGACCCTGGTGGGCGCCCCGGTCCTGATGGCTACCGAGGCGTCGGCCCAGCCGATGCCGATTCCGGAGCGCCGCCACGAGGGCCCGCCGCCCCGCCCGCCGGGCCGCGGCTATGAATGGCAGCCTGGCCACTGGAACTGGAACGGCCGCCGCTATGTCTGGAACCGTGGCCGCCATGTGCGCCCGTCGCGCCCGGGGCGCCACTGGGAGGAAGGCCGCTGGGAGGAACGCCGGGGTCGGCAGGTCTGGGTACCGGGCGCCTGGCGCTAGGCGCCTTACCAACCGGGCCGTTTGAGTTAAGCTGGCGGCTTCCTGACGGGAGGAAGCCGCCATGCGCCCCACGCTCTATGGTCCTCGCCACGCTGTTTCGGCCGGGCATTATCTGGCCGCGATGGCCGCCTCCACGGTGCTGGAGAATGGCGGCAATGCCGTCGATGCGGGCTGCGCCGCGGGCATGGCCCTCGGCGTCCTGCTGCCTGACCTGGTGAACGTCGCGGGTGTCGCGCCGATCATCATCCGGCTGGCCGACGGCACGGTGGAAAGCATCGCGGGGCTCGGCCACTGGCCCGCTTCCCTCCCGCCCGACATCTTCATGCGCGAGCACGGCGGCAAGATCCCCAATGGGGTGCGTCGCACCGTGGTGCCCGCCGCGCCCGATGCCTGGATCACCGCGCTGGAACGGCACGGCACCTGGCGCTTCGAGGATATCGCCAGCTTCGCGATCCGCTTCGCCGGGGAGGGCTTTGCCGTATTCCCGCTGCTGCGTGAGAGCATCCTTTCACACCGCGCCGATTATGAGCGGTGGGAAAGCAACCGCGCGATCTTTCTTCCCGGTGGCCGCGTGCCCGAAGTCGGCGAATTGTTCCTGCAATCGGATCTCGCCCGCACCCTGACCTATATGGCGGATGAAGCCCGCGCGGCGCCCACGCGCGAAGCGGGGCTGAAGGCGGCGCATGCGGCCTTCTATAAGGGTGATATCGCCAGGACGATCGTGGCGCACCAGAAGGCAGAGGGCGGCTTCCTCTCCGCCGAGGATCTGGCCACTTTCCGCAGCCGCATCGAACCCGTGGTGCGCCGCAGCTGGCGCGGTCATGAGGTGATCACCTGCGGTCCCTGGTGCCAGGGCCCGGCGCTGCTGGAGGCGCTGCTGCTGGCCGAACAGGCCGGCATCGCCGGCATGGCGCATAACAGCGCCGACTACATCCATACGCTGGTCGAGGCCATCAAGCTGGCCATGGCCGATCGCGAGGCGTTCTTCGGTGATCCCGCCTTCATGGACGTGCCGATCGATGCCCTGCTGTCGCCCGAGCATATCCGGGCGCGTGCTGCCGGTATCGGCGATACGGCGCATCCGGGCATGCCGGAACCGATCCTGGGCCGGTTGAACGCCATCCCCGACCCCTCGCCCGCGCATATGCCGACCGTGGAGGCCGACACAACCTATGTCGCGGTGGTGGATCGCTGGGGCAACGCCTTCTCGGCCACGCCCAGCGACGGGTCCTGGAACGCGCCGGTCACGCCGGGCCTTGGCATCATCCCCTCGAACCGGGGCAGCCAGTCCCGGCCTGACCCTGCACACCCGTCGGGCGTCGCCCCAGGCAAGCGCCCGCGCCTGACGCCGAACCCGGCCATGATCGTGACCAAGCAGGGCGGCGTGATGCCGTTCGGGACGCCGGGTGGCGATGTGCAGATCCAGGCGATGATCCAGGTGGTGCTGAACGTGTTCCAGCACGGCATGGAACTGCAGGACGCCATCGAGGCGCCGCGCATGGCCAGCTATGCCTTCCCGTCCTCCTTTGCGCCCTTCGAGTATTTCCCCCGCCGCGTCGCCATCGAGAGCCGCGTGGCCCCGGAAGTGCGGGCCGAGCTGACCGCGCGCGGGCATGAGGTGAAGGAATGGCCGGACATCACCTGGCTGGCCGGTGCGGTCGAGACAGTGCTTTCGATGCCCGACCGCAAGCTGGTGGCGGCCGGGGCGGACCCTCGCCGGCCCGCCTATGCGATAGCCGGGTAACAGTTTCACACCGCGGCATACTGACACTTCCGGGTATCGCGCTTATCTGGGCGCGATGACCGAGCGCACCCATTTCGACACGCTGAAGAGCCTGGCCCCCTATCTGTGGCCCAAGGGCGAGACGGAGCTGCGCCTTCGGGTCGTGGCATCGCTGGTGCTGCTGGTGCTGGGCAAGGCGGCCAATGCCGTGGTGCCCATCTTCTTCGCGCGCGGCGTGGATGCGCTGACGCCCCATTCCGGCCCGGCCGCCATGGTCGCGGTGCCCATCGCGCTGATCGTGGGCTATGGCCTGATGCGCGCGCTGTCGTCTCTGTTCGCCGAGGGACGCGACGCGGTCTTCACCAAGGTGCAGGCGCGGGCCACCCGGCAGATCGCGCTGTCGGTGTTCAAGCACCTGCACGCCTTGTCCCTGCGTTTCCACCTCGATCGCCAGACCGGCGGCCTGACCCGGCTCATCGAGCGCGGCGTGCGCGGCATCACCTTCGTGCTCGATTTCGCGCTGTTCAACATCGTGCCCACCATCTTCGAGATCCTGCTGGTGGCGGTGATCCTGTGGGGGATGTTCGACTTCTCCTTCGCGGGGGTCACGCTGGGGGCGGTCGCGATCTACGTCACCTTCACGCTGATGTTCACCAACTGGCGCCTGCAGTTCCGCCGGCGGATGAACGAGACGGACCAGCAGGCCAATACGCGCGCCATCGACAGCCTGCTGAACTATGAGACGGTGAAGTATTTCAATGCCGAAGGGCATGAGACGCGCCGTTATGACAGCTCTCTGGCGCGGTATGAGAAGGCCTGGACGAAGTCCGAGGTCTCGCTGAACGCCCTGAATGCCGGCCAGCAGGCGATCATCGCGGTGGGGCTGACCATCATCATGCTGATGGCCGCCCAGGGTGTCAGCGCGGGCCGGATGACGGTTGGCGATTTCGTGCTGGTCAACACCTATATGATGCAGCTGTTCATCCCGCTGAATTTCCTGGGTTTCGTCTATCGCGAGATGAAGCAGGGCCTGACCGACATGGAGGCCATGTTCACCCTGATGCGGGAGGAACGCGAAGTTTCGGACGCCCCGGGTGCCGCTCCCCTGCCGCCCGGCCCGGGTGCGCTGGTGTTCGACGACGTGCGCTTCGCCTACCGCCCCGACCGCCAGATCCTGAAGGGGGTTTCCCTGTCGGTTCCGGCCGGCAAGATGCTGGCGATCGTCGGGCCGACCGGGGCGGGCAAGTCCACCATCTCCCGCCTGCTGTTCCGCTTCTATGACGTGACGGGCGGGCGGATCCTGATCGACGGCAGCGATATCCGGCAGGTGACGCAGGACAGCGTGCGCCAGGCGATCGGCGTGGTGCCGCAGGACACGGTGCTGTTCAACGACACCATCCGCTACAACATCGCCTATGGCCGCCCCGACGCCACGCAGGAGGAAATCGAGGCCGCCGCCAAGCTGGCGCAGGTGCACGACTTCGTCCTCTCCATGCCGGACGGCTACGACACCATGGTGGGCGAACGGGGGCTGAAGCTCTCGGGCGGCGAGAAGCAGCGGGTGGCCATTGCCCGCACCATTCTGAAGAATCCGCGCATCCTGATCCTGGACGAGGCGACCAGCGCGCTCGACACCCGGACGGAGCAGGAGATCCAGCAGGCCCTCCGCACGGTGGCCCGCAACCGCACCAGCCTGGTCATCGCGCATCGCCTCTCCACCGTGGTGGAGGCCGACGAGATCATCGTGCTGCGCGGTGGCGAGGTGGCAGAGCGCGGCAACCATTCCGAGTTGATCGCGGCGAACGGCCTTTATGCCGAGATGTGGCGGCGCCAGTCCGAGGCGCTGGAGGCCGCGGAAGCCGCCGCGGCGGCCCAGGCCGCAGCCGGCCTCGATCGTTCCAGCAGCGCACGTTCCCAGGGCGAGCGCGGCTGACATGACAAAGACGTAACGCTCCCCGGCTTTTCGTTGCGGGCGCAATGGCCCATTTCAAACGTATGAACTCCACGGAAACCCACGCATGAACCAGGAATTCGACGCCGACGCGCCCGAGGATCTCAGCTACGCCGGCTCCGTGGTGGACAAGGCCATCGAGTATATGATCGAGCAGAAGATCAACCCGATCTCCGCTGCCTCCGCCCTGCTGGGTGGGGCGCTGGGCCTGCTGTCGCGCAATCTGGACGACCATGCGGTGGCCCAGGTGCTGCGCCAGGCCCTGGCCAGCGTCGAGGCCGGCGAACTGCGCGACCTGCCGAGCCTGCCACGCCGCAGCTAAAGCATCGCCAGCGGCCGCTTCCGCTTGGGCGGGGGAAAGGCCGCGTCGATCGCCGCCAAGTCCTGGTCGGTCAGTTCCAGCGCCAGGGCCGCGGCATTTTCCCGCGCTCTCTCCGGCTTGCCCGACTTCGGAATGGCGATCACCCCAGGGTGGCGGATGCTCCAGGCCAGCGCCACCTGGGCGGACGTCGCCTTGTGCCGGGCCGCGATGGCGCCGAGTGCCGGATTGCGCAGGATCGGGCCCTGGCCCAGGGGCGAATACGCCATCAGTGGCATGTTCCGCTGCTGCATCCAGGGCAGCAGGTCGAACTCAACCCCACGCTCTCCAGGATGCAGAAGCACCTGATTGGTGGCGCAGCGCGGGTCGTCCAGCTCCTGCATGTCGTCCAGATCCAGGTTCGACACGCCCCAGCTGCGGATATGTCCCGCCTCGCGCATGCGTTCCATGGTCTCCGCCGTTTCCTCCAGCGGCACGCCGCCGCGCCAGTGCAGCAGGTAGCAGTCCAGAACATCGGTCTTGAGGCGCTTCAGGCTGCGGGCCAGTGCCTGAGGCAGCCGCGTAGCGCCCGCATTGTGCGGATAGACCTTGGAAACGACGAACAATTCCTCGCGCGGGCGGCCGGCGATGGCCTCCGCGATCAGGGTCTCGGCCGCGCCGTCGCCGTACATTTCTGCGGTGTCGATCAGTGTCAGCCCTGCATCCAGCCCGGCGCGCAGGGCGGCCAGCTCCTCTTGCCGCCGGCGGGGGTCTTCCCCCATCTTCCAGGTGCCAAGACCCAGAGCCGGTAACACCCGGCCGCCCGCCCAAGTCACCGTTTTCGCCATCGGAAGCCCCCCTATGAAGCGCAGCCTTGTCCTGACCCTGTTTCTCGCATGGCCGGCCATGGCGCAGAACCCGCAACCGCCGGCCGATATCGGTGAATCCTTCGGCACCTGGCGGCTGGGCTGCATGACGGACCGGATGACCGACCGCACCGCCTGCCTGCTGCGTCACCAGAATTGGGTGGAACGCCCCGGCGGCGGCCCGGGCCTGGCGCTCGAGATTCAGGAGCGCGGGGGACGCCTCGTGCCCGTGGTCACCGCGCGTGACCTGGGGCTGGAGGGTGCCTCGCGCGGGTTGATGGCCCTGGCCGGCAAGGTGCAGATCCGCCTGGGCCGCAACCCGATGGTCGAAATGGCCTGCGGGCTGGAAGGGCGCACGCTTGCCTGCTTCCCGCGCGCCGAGGAAGCCGAGCGCATGGAACGCGAACTGCGCGATGCCCCCTTTGCCTTGGTGCGCCCCACGGGCCTTGGTGCCGGCGGCAGCAGTCCGGAGCCGGTGGAGATGCCCCTTTCCGGCACTGCCGAGGCGATGGCGCGCTACCGCCGTTTCGTCCCTCCCGGCCCGCTGCGGACCGAGGAAGGGACAGAGTTTCGTGACTTCCTGGGCCGCATGCAGCGCATGTTCCAATAGGTTCAGCGCAGCATCTCGAAGTAGCCGGTCTCCTCCTCCAGCCTTCCGTGCTCCATGGCCCGGAAGTCATAGCGGGAGACGATGCCCGCCACCTTGCCGTTCTGCACGATCGGCATGTGGCGCACGCCTGCATCATTCAGCAGGCGAAGCGCCTCCATCGCATCGGCTTCCGGCGGCAGGGTAAGGGGCGAGGCCGTCATAACCGAGGCCAGCGTGCAGGTGCGGGTATCGTCCGCGCCGGCCAGGCAGCGCAACGCATCCCGGCCGGTGAAGATACCAAGCAGCCTGCCGTCCGCCCGGGCCACCAGCACGGCACCGACGCGACGCGCCAGCATGGCGGCGGCCGCATCCTTCACCGAGGTCTCGGGCGGCATGACCAGCGGCTTCTGGTCGCGCACCAGTTCATGCATGCAGCGTGATGGCATGATGTCCTCCCGTCTTGCTTTTGCCGCAGCATGACGGGAGGAAGCTCAGGCAGCCTTGATCTGGGACAATCTCAGTCCAGCTCGGCGCCCGCGGCGGCCAGGATCGTCAGCAGGCTCGCGCTCATGCCCCGCAGGCTCTCCTCGCGCTCGACGTCGATCCATTCCTCAAGGCTGTGCGCCCTTCCGCCGCGCCCGCCGCTGCCGATGCGCAGGGCAGGGATGCCCAGGCTCATCGGAATGTTCGCGTCGGTGCTGCTGTCCTCATAGCTGACGGTGTAGCCGTGATAGGCCACGGCCGCGGTGGCGGCCGCCACGATGGGATTGTCATGCGCGGTGCCGCCGGCCGGCCGATCGCCGATCGGGATGATCTCGGCGGAGACGGTGCCGTCGCGGGTGTCGCGCGTGGCATTCTCCTGCGCGACGGCGCGTTCCACGATGGCGCGGAACTCGGCGTCGATGCGGGCCAGCTCGGCCGGGGCGCGGCTGCGCAGGTCCACCTCGATGCGCACTTCGTTCGGAATGGCATTCACGGAGGTGCCGCCCGAGACGATGGACACGCAATGCGTCGTCTGCGGGGTACGCGGCACCTGGATGGCGCCGATGCCGCGCGTGGCCTCGGCCATCGCATACATGGGGTTCACCAGGCCGAAGGCGCCGAAGCTGTGTCCGCCGGGACCACGGAACACCACGCGATACCGCTTGGAACCCACGCCGCCGGTCACGATCCGGTCCACCTCGGGGCTGTCCACCGTCAGGAAGGCGTCGATCTTGCCGGCGTGGCGGCCCTTGGTGAACAGGTGGCGCACGCCGCGCAGGTCACCCAGCCCTTCCTCGCCCACGTCACCCACGAACAGGATGTCCGCACGGGTGCGGATGCCGGCCGCGTCCAGCGCGCGCAGGAAGGCGAGGTTCACCGCCAGGCTGCGGGTATCGTCGCCGACGCCGGGCGCGAACAGCTTCGTTCCCTCGCGCCGCACGCGCACGTCGGTGCCGGCGGGGAACACCGTGTCGAGGTGGGCGGCGACGACCAGGGTCTCGCCGTTGCCGAAGCCACGGCGGCGGCCCATCACATTGCCGGCCTCGTCCTGCTCCACTTCCTCCAGCCCGTGCTGCTGCAGCATCGCCAGATAGGCGGCGGCGCGGGCTTCCTCGCCGAAGGGCGGGGCGGGGATCTCAGTCAGGCGGATGATGTCTTCCACCGTGCGGTCGTGCTCGGCCCGCATGGTGTCGCAGGCGGCGCGGAAGCGCGGGTGGGTGGCGATGGCGGCGACGGTGTCTTTCACGGTGGATACCCCACGGTTAGTTGCCGATGGGTTCGCATGAGGTGGCCGGGGTGTCGAGAGGGGGGGAGCCCCCTCCCGTCGCCCGTCAGTTCATCCGCAGGCCGAGGCGCTGGATGACCGCGGTCTCCTCCTCCGTCGTGCGGAGTGCGGCTGTCCGGTAGTCGTCGCTGTTCAGATAGAGCAACGGCATGTCGAACCGTTCAAGCGCGGCCAGGTGGATGGGGTCGTTCAGCGCCTGGCGGAAGGCGTCGTGCAGGATGCGCACCACCTCGGGGTCCATGTTCTTCGGCCCCGCGAGGCCATAGGGAGAGGTCGACACGATGTTCGTGCCCAGCTCCTTCAGCGTCGGCACATCCGGGTAGCGGCGCGCCCGTTCAGGGCCCCAGGTGCACAGCAGGCGGAACTGCCCGGCATCCACCAGCGGACCCCAGCTGGTGCTGTCCGCCATGGCATTGGTCTGGCCTGAGAGCAGGGCCTGCGCGTTGTCGGAACCGCCGCGGAACGGCACATGCAGGAACTCGATGCCCTGCTCGGCCGCGATGCGTTCCATCGTGATGTGCAGCGTGGTGCCCACACCAGGGGAGCCGTAGGAGACCCGGCCGGGGTTGGCCTTGGCGTGGGCCAGGAACTCCTGCCAGTTGCGCCATGGCGCATCCGCCTTCACCGCCACGCCGAACAGATAGCCCGTCATGTGGATGATGTAGGTGAAGTCCTTCGTCACGTCCCAGGTGGGGCGGCTGGTCATCGCGGGCAGGCGGAATGCGGTGATGGGCAGCTGGCCGACCAGATAGCCGTCGCCCCGCGGTTCCGCCGCCATCATCTGCGCGGCCAGGGTGCCGCTGACGCCGCCGCGGTTCTCGATCACTACCGGCTGGCCCAGGACGCGGGTGGCGGCTTCCGCCAGGGCGCGCATCTGGCCGTCGGAGGAGCCCCCGGCCGGCCAGGGCACGATCATGCGGATGGATCGGTTGGGAAAGCCAGGCTGCGCCAGGGCAGGGCTGGCCAATGCTGAACTGCCGGCGAGCGCCAGCATGCCACGGCGCCCCAGGGAATGGGTCATGGTGCTTCCTCCTTGCCGCGCGGTTGTTCCGCGCTTGCCCGTAGTGTTCCCGGCCCCGCGCCTGCGGATCAAGCCAGAATCGCCACGCATCCACGCCATGCGGCCCGGGCGGGATGCGCCCGGCCCCGGCCCATTGCACAGTGCCGCGCGATGGCGAACGGCAACGACAATCTGAAGGGGGCTGCGCTGATGGCGCTCGCCGCCTGCCTGTTCGCCACGGAGGTGCTGGTGGTGCGCGTGCTGCATGAGCGCGGGATTCCAGTGCAGGTCCAGGTGCTGTTCCGCTCGATGGGGCAGTTGTTCTGGGTGGCGCCGCTGTTGATGCGGTCAGGCACGGCGGCCTTTGCTACCCATCGTCTGCCCATGCACCTGCTGCGCGGCTTGTGCAGCATCACGACCTGGACGCTCTATTTCCTCTCCTATCGCTACCTCGATTTGGCGACCGCGACGGTGCTGTCCTTCACCAATGTGATGTTCACGACGATGCTGGCCGGCCCCCTGCTGGGCGAAAGGGTCGGTGTGGCGCGATGGGTGGGCACGGTCGGCGGTCTGCTGGGCGTAGCGGTGATGCTGCGGCCGGGGGCCGAGATCTCCCTGCCGGGCGCTGTCGTCGCATTGCTGGCCGCCCTTTCCTGGTGCGGCATCACGCTGACCAGCCGCTCACTGACCCGCACCGAGACCACGCAAAGCGTGGTGGGCTGGGTGGGGCTGGTCACCACGGCGGCGGCCATTCCCTTCGCGATGACCGGCTGGGTCACGCCCGGCGGGACGGACCTGCTGTGGCTGGTCGGCTTCGGCCTGTTCACCCCCGGCATCATCTGGCTGGTGACCGAGGCGCTGCGTGCCGGTGAGGCCAGTGCGGTGGCACCTTTCCAGTATCTGCGCCTGATCATCATCGCGGGCTTCGGCTGGGCCTTGTTCGGAGAAGTGCCTGACATGGCCGCAGCCATCGGCGCCGCCTTCATTCTGGGTGGCGCCGTCGTCATCACGGTCGCGGAGGCACGACGCCGGTGATCCTGCTCGAAGCCCTGCCGCTGCTGCTGTTGCTGGGCCTGCTGGCTGCCGGGCGCGCCAGCCCGGTCGTCGCCTGCCTGCTGGCGCTGGCCGCGAGCATTCCAGCCCTAGCACTGAAGCACGGCATGGCGCTGCCGGGGCTGTTGGCGGGTGAGACCATCATCGGTGCCTATCTGGCCATCGCACCCATGACGATCGTCGCCGGCGGCCTGGCCTTTCACTCGGCCGTGGCGGCGGCGCCCGGCAGCGAGCGGAAGCAGCCCCCCGATGCCGCGCGCATATTCGCTGCCGTCGTGCCGCTCGGGGCCTTCCTGGAATGCGTCACCGGCTTCGCGGTGGGGGCGGTCTTCGCCTTGTCCTCCCTGCGGGCGATGGGCGTGCGTGGGCCGGTCGCGGCGGCGCTGGCCGTGCAGTCGCTTACGCTGGTTCCGTGGGGTGGGCTTGGTCCCGGGACAGCCCTGGGCAGCGCCCTGGCGGGCGTGCCGGTCCAGGCAACGGCGCAGGTCGCGGCCTTGCCGACCGTCGCCTGGATGCTGCTGAACCTGCCCTTGCTGTGGCACCTGCAGGCACGGGCCGGGGCAGCGCCGGACCTGCGTGAGAAACTGGCCCAGACCGGGCTGATGTGCCTGCTGCTGGCGCTGCTGCTGCTGGCCAACTGGCTGCTGCCCTATGAGATCGCGGGCGTGGTCGCCACCGGGCTGACGACCATCCCGGCGCTGTGGCGCGCGCAGCCGCCGGCAGGGCTGCGCAGCGCGCTGCGCCTGGCGGCACCCTATCTGATGCTGGTGGCGGCGCTGCTGGGCGCGCGGCTGGTGCCCAATCCGCCTGCCTGGCATCCGTTCACGGCCTTTCCCGCCTTTCCCATCACCCATGTCGCCGTGGTGCTGGCGGTGGTGGCAGGCGCCATGCTGCTGGCGCGCGGGCGCCTGCCGGCGGGCATGGACGCGCTGCGCCGCGCCAGGCGGCCGGCGGTGGCCATGCTGCTCTATGTCGTTCTCGGCCGCTGGCTGGCGGGCGGCGGGGTGGCGGCGGAACTGGCCCAGGCCCTGGCCACCGGCCTGGGCGCGGCCGCGCCCTTCGCCATGGCGCCCATGGCCCTGTTGTCCGGCATCATCACGGGCAGCAATGTCGGCAGCAACGCCGCCCTGATGCCGGTGCAGGCCGCGCTGGGTGCGGCCTTCGGCATGGATCCGGCGCTGGTCGCGGGGCTGCAGAGCTTTGCCGGCGGTGGCGGGGCGGGCATGAGCGCGGCCGGATTGGCCATGCTCTGCGGCCTGCTGGCCGACGGCACCAGGCCAGGCCAGGTCTGGCGCCTGCTGCTGCCGAGCATGGCGGCACTGCTCTTCGCCGGCACGGCCCTGCTGCTGCTGGGTTAGGGCCGCCCCGGCTTTACGGCGTGCCGCATCTGGGGCACGTCATCATGCCATGACCCAGATCGTCGAAACGGATGTCGCCATCATCGGTGCGGGCCCCGCGGGCCTGTTCGCCGTGTTCGAATGCGGCATGCTGAAAATGCGCGCCACCCTGATCGACACGCTGGAGGCGGTGGGCGGCCAGTGCAGCGCGCTCTACCCCGAGAAGCCGATCTATGACGTGCCGGGCTTCCCCTCGGTGCAGGCCGGCGATCTGATCGAAAACCTGAAGGCGCAGATGGCGCCCTTCAAGCCGGTCGAGCTGCTGGCCCAGCGTGTCGAGAGCCTGTCGCCCGAGGGCGAGGGCTTTGTGCTGGGGACCAGCGCGGGCAACACCGTGAAGGCCAAGGCCGTGATCATCGCCGCCGGCGCCGGCGCCTTCGGCCCCAACCGCCCGCCGCTGGAACGGCTGGAGGAATTCGAGGCGACGGGCGCCGTGCGCTACATGGTGACGCGGCGCGAGGAGTTCCGCGGCAAGCGCGTCGTCATCGCCGGTGGCGGCGACAGTGCCGTGGATTGGGCACTGAGCCTGAAGGACGTGGCCGCCAAGGTGGTGGTCGTGCACCGTCGCCCGAAGTTCCGCGCCGCGCCC
Organism: Rhodovarius crocodyli; assembly: GCF_004005855.1. GTDB lineage: Bacteria > Pseudomonadota > Alphaproteobacteria > Acetobacterales > Acetobacteraceae > Rhodovarius > Rhodovarius crocodyli. The sequence continues at coordinate 520,790 of NZ_SACL01000001.1, read as the reverse complement.
GAGACCGCCGCCCAGCTGGAGGAAGCCGCCGCGCGCGGCGAGATCGAGCTGGCCATCCCTTACCAGCTGCATGGGCTGGAAGGTGAGGGCGGGCAGATGCAGGCCGTGACGCTCTCGACACTCAAGGGTGAGGTCAAGCGCGTTGAGGCCGATCACCTGCTGGCCTTCTTCGGCCTGTCCACCGACCTCGGCCCCATCGCCGAGTGGGGGTTGGGTCTGGAGCGCAGCCATATCGCCGTGGAACCCGCGACCTGCGAGACCTCCATCAAGGGCGTCTATGCCGTGGGGGATGTGGCGACCTATCCGGGCAAGCTGAAGCTGATCCTGCAGGGCTTCTCCGAGGGCGCCATGGCGGCCCATGCCATTCATCCCCGCGTCTTCCCGGGGCAGGAGCTGCATTTCGAATACAGCACCAGCAAGGGCGTGGGCGGCTGACGTGCCGTGATCCTGCCGCTGCTGCTGAAGGCGCTGCTGACCGGCGGCATCGTCGCGGCGGCGGCGGTGGGCGCGGCGCGGCTGGGCCCGGTCTGGGGCGGGTTGATCGCCACTCTTCCGACTTCCGCGGCGCCTGCCTTCATCCTGCTGGGCCTGGCGCATCCGCCTGAATTCGTGGCTCAGGCCGCAGCCACCGGGCTGGCCAGCAACATTGCCACGGCGCTCTACCTGTTCCTGCTGGTTCGCGGTCTGCCGAGGCTCGGGCTATGGCGCGGCATGGCGCTCGCCGTGCCGGGCTGGGCGGTGGCGGCAGGGCTCATGACTTGGCTGGCACCCGGCTATTGGATGGCCCTGGTGCTGAACGTCCTGGCCTATGGGCTGGCCATCCAGGGCACTGCCCCTGCCTTGGTTGAGAGCGCGCCGGTCGCCCTTCGCCCGGCGGCCTGGTGGGAATTGCCGTTGCGCGCCGCCCTGTTGGGGCTGGTGGTGGCCAGCGTGGTGTCCGCCGCGGGCGGGCTGGGGCCCATGCTGACGGGCTTTGCCACCATGTTTCCGGTCGCGCTCACATCGCTGACCATTGCTGCCGTGCCGCGCATGGGTGTGCAGGGCACCGCTCGTCTGCTGGCCGGTGCCACGCGCGGCATGCTGGGCTTCATCGCCTTCATGGCGGTGCTGGCGGGCCTTGCGCCCGTGCTGGGCGCCTTGCCCGCCGTGGGCTGCGGCCTGGTGGCCGCGCTGTCCTGGGGGGCGGGCGTTCTGCTGTTGCGCGCGCGCCGCGCGTGATCAGCCCATGCCGAGCGCGCTGAGCGCCGGCGGAATCTCGGCCTCAACCGCCTGCATGCTGGCGTCGAGCGGAGCATCAGTCTGCTTCGCGGCGGCTTCGAGCCCGGCCAGGGCCTCCGCCAGCGGTTTCAGTCCGAAATTGGCGGCCATGCCCTTCAGCGCATGGGCGTGTTCACGCGCCACCTCCCGCTGCTGCAAGGCGATCGCGCTGCGCAGCTTGGGCGCGCGTGTCAGCAACTCCTCGCCGCACAGCTTGGCGAGCCCTGGTGGCAGGGCCATCGTTCCGGTTGTGAGGCCTGTGCGAGACGGGCCGGACGCGCGGGGGCGGTGCAGGCTTGAATCGATCATGAACGAGGTTCTGCCTCACAACTTTGTGGGCGGAAAAACACAGTCTCGTGAGCGTGATATTTCAACCACAGGATGTGTAGCACTCGCCTGGGCTCGGAAGCGGGCTGTCACGAGAACATCGCCGCCGCGTCACGCCGTTCTCATGGGCGTTTCATGAGCAGTTGTTAACAGAGCCCCTCAGTCACCGGGGATCTGTCACACATGTCGTTCAGCCTCTCGTCACCCATCAACTTCAGCGGTTTCACGGGGGCGGGCTTTGCGCCGACACCCGGCGCCGGCCAGCTCGATTCCGATTTCTGGCGCATCCAGGGCTTCAGCGACAATGCGGGCCTGATGGATTACGGCGCCACCGCGACGACGGGCGACTATGCGCGCGGCGTGCTCAGCGGTGATCCGACCACGGCCGGCGTCTATGCGGTGGAGACGGGCGTCGCGTCGCTCGGCACCTCCTTCGTGATCCAAACGACCGGCGCGGAGTTCGGCACCACCCCGGGGACCATCACCCTGCGCGTGCAATATCTGGGCACCGAGACGCTGAGCAGCTTCGTCTTCGACTATGACGGCGTGTACCGGAACAACGCCGGGCGCTCTGTCGCGGTCGACCTGTCCTATGCCGTGTCGTCGGCCGCCGCGCAGCCGGCCGCCTTCACCGGCATCGCGGCCCTCGGCTTCTCCACCCCGATCGCGGCCGATGCGGGCGCGGGCTTCAGCGCCGTCGAATTCGCGGCGCAGACCCTGAACGCCACCATCCAGACGGGCGACTACATCTTTCTGCGCTGGACCATCGGCGACAATGGCGGCAGCGGCAGCCGTGACGAGGTGGGCTTCGACAACATCAGCCTGAGCGTGCCGTCGGCCGAACCGTCCACCGCCATCGACCTGTCCCCCGGCACGCTGAACCAGCTGGAAGGCAACAGCGGCAGCACCGCCTTCAGCTTCAGCGTGACCCGCGCGGACACGACACCCGGCGATACCGTGGTCAAGGCGACCATCGCCTCCGCGACCCTTTCCGCCGGAGAGATCGCCTCCGTCACCGTGGACGGCGTGCCCGTCACGGGCTTCGCTTTCGGCGCGGCCTTCGACGTGCCCCTCACCGGCAGCGCCACCGCGGCAGAGATCGTGGTGAATGTGCGGGCCGATGTGGTGCAGGAAGCCAATGAGAGCTTCACCGTCACCCTGTCCGATGCCGGGACCGGCTATGCCGTCGGCGCCGCGACCGCGACTGCCACGGTCATTGACGACGACCAGCCGGTGACCCGCATCCACGATGTGCAGGGCAGCGGCCCTGCTTCGCTGATGGTCGGCCAGACCGTCACGCTCGAGGGGGTGGTCACCGGCGACTACCAGAACGGCGATGCCGACGGGAACCGCAACCTCCAGGGCTTCTACCTGCAGGACCTGATGCCGGACGGCAACGAGCTGACCTCCGAGGGCATCTTCGTCTACCAGGCCGACGGCGCTGCCTCGCCGATCACCGATGTGCGGGTGGGCGACATCATCCGCGTGACCGGTGTGGTGAACGAGAACTTCAACGAAACCCAGCTCAATGTCTCCAGCTCCTCGCTGCAGATCCAGATCATCCGGGGCGGCGCCTACACCCAGCAGGAAGTGATCGACAACTTCGCGCTCGACGTGAACCTGCCGGCCACCGGCACCATCACGGCCGGCGGCCGCGTCCTGCCGGACCTGGAATTCGCCGAGGGCATGCTGATCCGCCTGCCCCAGACCATGACCATCACCGAGATGTTCAACCTCGACCGCTATGGTGAGATCCGGGTCGCGCAGGGCGGGCAGCAGACCCAGTTCGCGCAGACCGACACGCCGGACGCCGCGGGCTATGCCCAATACCTGCAGGAGCTGGGCGCCCGCTCGCTGCTGATCGACGATGGCCTGAACATCCAGAACCCCTCGACGGTGCGGATCTTCGACCAGGCGATCACCACCGCCAACGCGCCGCAGATGGGCGACAGCTTCTCGGGGCTGGTCGGCAATCTGGGGTACGGCTTCAATGAGTACCGGCTGCAGACGGCGAACAACCCCACCATCGTGGACACAGCCCCGCGCAGCGATGCCCCGGCCCGCGAGGGCGACATCCGCCTGGCGAGCGCCAATCTGCTGAACTACTTCACCACCCTGGCCGATGGCAGCATGACCGGGCCGGGCAATGCCTTCGAGCCGCGCGGCGCGACCAATGCGGGTGAGCTCGCCCGGCAGAAGGAGAAGCTCTACACCGCGCTCGACCAGCTCGATGCCGATGTGATCGTGGTGAATGAGCTGGAGAACAACGGCTTCGGCCCCGGCAGCGCCATCCAGACCCTGGTGGATGAATTCAACGCGGCCCAGGGCACGCCTGGCCTGTGGTCCTTCGTGAACCCCGGCACTCAGTATCTGGGTGGCGACGCGATCAAGGTCTCGATCATCTATCGCACCGATCGCGTCCAGCTCGCGACCGGCACCAACCCCGCCGTTCTGGACGACAGCGACATCCCGGGCCTGATCTCCGCCGGGCTGCTGCCCGCCGATTTCCTGTCCCGCAGCAGCAAGGGCGCGGTGTTCAACGGTGCCGACACCAGCCGCGCCGTGCTGGTCACCAGCTTTGAGCAGTTGGGCAGCGGCGAGGTCTTCACCGTGGCCGGCGTGCACAACAAGTCCAAGTCGGGCACCGGCACGGGGGCGGATGCGGACCAGCTGGACGGCTCCGGCAATTGGCAGAACCAGCGCCTGCTGGCCGCCCAGGCGCTGGAGGCCTTCCTGAAGACCAACCCCACCGGCGCGCACGATGCCGACACGGTCATCATGGGCGACTTCAATGCCTATGCGAAGGAAACCTCTGTCCAGCATCTGGCCGGTGCCGGCTATGGCAGCCTGGTCGAGAGCTGGATCGGCAACGACAATGCCTCCTCCTACGTGTTCGACGGCCAGAAGGGCTATCTGGACAATGCCCTGGCCAGCGGCGACTTCGCCGGGCTGGTGGTGGGCGTGCATGAGTGGCACCTGAACGCGCAGGAAGCCGATCTGCTCGACTACAACACGGATTTCGGCCGCCCCACGACCGTGTTCGACCCGAACAGCCCGGTCCGCTACTCCGACCATGACCCGGTCATCGTCGATCTGCTGCTGGATGGCGCGGTGCAGGGCTTCACGGGCGGTGTCCGTCAGGTGTCCTCCAACACCATCGCCGATGCCAGCCGCGGCCTGGCCGCCGGCAGCGAGCTGACGATCCGCAAGGCATCGGCCGGCGACCTCGGCAATGCCGGCATCCACTCCGATGGGCTTACGGTGAACACGGGTGCCGCGACGGACGGATTCTTCGTCCTGGCCGAGACGCTGCAGCGGCTGGGCTTCTCCGGCACCGGCCATGTGGATGCGGTGGGCAATGCCCTTGCCAACACGCTGGCCGGCAATGACGGAGACAACACGCTGGCGGGCAAGGGCGGTGACGACAGCATCCTGGGCGGCGGCGGCAACGACCTGCTGTTCGGCGAGGAAGGCGATGACGAGCTGTTCGGCAACGATGGCGACGACACCCTGCTGGGCGGCGCCGGCCATGACCTGATGGCCGGCGGCCTCTGCAATGACGCCTATCTGGTCGAGGATGCCGGGGACGTTGTGCAGGAAGCGGAGGCGGCTGGAACCGATACGGTCTTCGTGGCCGTCGATGGCTGGACGGCAGGCGCGAACATCGAGTTCATCCGCCTGACCGCCGGCGCCACCAGCGTGACCGGCGGCGCCACCGGCGAGGAAATGGTGGCGAATGCCGCCTTCGGCTCCGTGCTGAACGGCGGTGGCGGCGACGACACGCTGTGGGGCCAGAATGGGGCCGATACACTTCTGGGCGGCGAGGGCGACGACACCCTGCGCGGTGGTGCCGGCAACGACACCCTCGAAGGCGGCGCGGGCAACGACAAGCTGGTGGGCGGCGCTGGCGCCGACATCTTCGTGGCGGGGCCCGGCACGGATGAACTCTTTGACTTTTCCCGTGCCGAGGGCGACCGGATCGACGCGAGGGCCCTGGGCCTGACCTCGGCCGACATGCTGACGGCCGAGGTGCTGCAGGTCGGCGGCGGCGGCACGCTGATCCACACCGCTTTCGGCCAGATGGGCGTCTATGGCGTGACCGACCTGCGGGCCGAGGACTTCATCTTCGCCTGAGCGCGATGGCGCCTGTCAGCCTTCGCGGGCGGGCAGGCGCCGCAGCAGGAACAGCATCACGGCCAATGCCGGCAGGGCGGCGGCCGTGGTCAGCACGAAGAACCAGCTCCAGCCCAGCCCCTGGGCCAGCACGCCGCCCGCGCCGCCCAAGGTGCGCAGCGGTACCGAGGCCAGAGATGACAGCAGCGCGTATTGCGTGGCGGTGAAGGCGCGGGCCGTCAGAGAGGACAGGTAGGTCAGGAAAGCCGCGTCCGCGAGGCCGTCGGTGAAGTTCTCCACCCCCACCTGCACGAACAGCATCGGCATGCTCGGCGCCCAGCCCAGCACGACGTAAAGCAGGTTGGACAGCATCTGGAACAGGCCGGTGATGATGAGCGCGCGGCCGGTGCCCAGCTTGGCCACCACCCAGCCGCCCGCAAGCGCCCCACCCAGCGTGGCGAACATGCCGAAGAAGCCCGAAACAGCCGCGACATCCCCCCGCGAGAAGCCGAGTTCCCGATAAAACGGTGCTGTCATCACGCCCGCCAGCGCCTCGCCCAGCTTGAACAGCCCGACGAAGATCAGGATGGCCAGCGCGTGGCGCCGCGTCAGGAACTCCGCGAAGGGCTCGACCACGCCCAGCCTCAGCCGCGCGCCCCAGGGCAGGGGTGCCTGGGGGGCGCGGTCCACCTCCGGCCCCAGCAGCGTGCCGATCAGGCCCAGCAGGATCAGGCCCGCGCAGTAGATGAACACGCCGTCCCAGCCCAGCGTCCCGACCAGCGCCAGCCCGCCGGTGGAGGAGGCCAGCAGCGCACCGCGATAGCCCCAGACATAGGCGGCCAGGCCGTAGCCTTGCTGCTCCTCCTCCAGCATCTCGATACGCCAGGCATCGACGACGATGTCCTGGCTGGCCGAGAGGAAGGCGATGAGCACGGCGATGGCGGCCGTCACCTGGGCGGCACTGGCGGGGCTGGTCTGGCCCATGGCGATGATGGCCACCATCAGTGCCGGCTGGATCAGCAGCAGCCAGCCGCGCCGGCGACCCAGCCGCGCCAGCCCCGGCGGCGCGATCTGGTCCAGCACCGGGGACCAGAGGAATTTGAAGCTGTAGGCCAGCCCGATCCAGGCGGTGAAGCCGATGGCCGCCAGCGACAGCCCGCTTTCGGAAAACCATTGCCGCAGCACGAAGCCCGAAAGCGGCAGCGGCACCCCGGCTGAGAAACCCAGCAGCAACAGCACGAGGAAGCGGCGATCGCGCCAGAAAGGGGTCGGGTTCGGCATGATTTCGGGCGTAGCGGCGGGCCCGCCCGGCTGCAAGCGGCTATGGCGAGAAGGGCGTGCAGGCCGACTTGGCCTTCATCTGGCCCACGACCCGCAACAGGAAGGTCAGCTTGCTGGTCTGGTCACCCGCGGTGCCACCCATCAGATTCCAGATGGCGTCGAAGCAGTACTTCGAATCCTCCAGCTTTCCCGCGGCGTCGAAGAAGCCCACGCCCACGCAGCCTTCCAGATGATGCGGCCGGCTGGCCGGATGGAACAGGATGTTCTTCTTCTTGGTGGCCTCGGCATCCTTGCCCAGCCAAGGGTTCAGGACGAACGATTTGTACTTCGAATGCCAGTACATCATGGAGGGCGTGTAGTCCTCATCGCCGTTCATGTGCACATAGCCGTCCATGCGTTCCATGGTCTGGAACTCATAACCACCGATGGTGAGCGTGCCGACCAGACCGTGTGCCGCGGGCTTCGCGACACCTTCCTTGTCGTACGGAATATGGCGGATGTACTGGTTGCCGCGCGTATAGGTGATGACTGAGTCAGCCATGACGTCCCCTCCCTGCTCGGCGGGGACGTTACTGGTTGCTGGCCTTCATAAACAATCGTTCATATGAATGCGGCGCCATGCATTACCGCTCACGATTTCTCAAGGAGGGGTGCCCTGCACGCGGTCGACCGGGAAGCCCTGGCTTCGGGCGATTTCCAGCGCCCGCGTATAGTCCGGCAGCTCCATGCGCGGTGTACGTGAGAGGATCCACAGCATATCGCGATCCGGCGTGCCGACGACCGCCCAGCGGTATTCGGGGTCCAGGCCGATCACCCAGTAATCGCCGTGGAACGGCCAGAAGAAGCTGACGCGCAGACGCGCATTGCCGCTGCCGTCCTGCGGGGTGGCCACCGCGCTGGCTTCCTTGACCGCGTTGTTCGCCAGCGCGTTGCGGCAACGGTTCACGACGTCGATGCGCCCATCCTCACGCGCGGTGTAGGTCGCGGTCACGCCCTCGCACCGGGCGTCGCTGCTGTCCTGGAAGCGGGTGGGAAGCCGCGCGATCTCGTACCAGGTGCCGGTATAGCGGCTGAGATCGACCGAGGGCACGGTCTGCGGCAGGCCGGGCGCCGGCTGGGTGGGCACGACGGCGGCGCAGGCGCCCAGCATCGCCGACAGGCCGAGAACGGGGATCAGCGCACGCATCATCCGGGAATGCTTCCTTCCGGCAGGTTCACCACATGGTCATGGATCGCGCCCGCGGTGGTGAACCAGATGTCCCGGCGGCGCGCCAATATGCGCTTCAACGCGCCACGCAGCATCGCGATGCGATAGGGCTGGCCGATAATATAAGGATGCAGCGCGATCCCCATCACCTGGGGAATGCCGTCGCGCACCTGGCGCAGGCGCTCGTTGAAATCCTCGACGATCATGTCGGCGAATTGGGCCATGCCGTCCTTGCGGGCGACGATGGCCGGGATGTCGTTGTTTTCCTGGGGATAGGGAATGGCGAGCAGCCTGCCGGCGCTTGTGGTCTTCCACACCGGCATGTCGTCCATGCACCAGTTCAGCGTGTATCGGTAACCGGCTTCGGCCAGCAGGGCAGGGGTGGCGCGGCTTTCCGCGATCCAGGGTGACAGCCAGCCGCGCGGGGCCACGCCCTCGTGCCGGGCCATCGCGTCGGTGGCCTCGGCGATCATGGCCCGCTCCTCGGCCTCGGTCATGGTGGATTGGCGCTCGGAGTTGGTACGGCCGTGGCCGGCCATCTCATCGCCGCGCGCACGGTGGGCGGCCACCAGCTCGGGTGCGTGATGGTACATGCTGCTGTTGAGCAGCACGGTGCAGGGCAGCTTCAGCTCATCCAGCATCTGCAGCAGCCGCCAGGCGCCGACCCGGTTGCCATAGTCCCGCCAGGCGTAATTCAGGATATCCGGATGCGGGCCGCCGGGGGCCAATTCCGCGCCCAGACCTTCGCCGAAGGCGAAATGCTCCAGGTTCACACCCAGGTAGACGGCCAATTTTGCACCGTTGGGCCAGTTCCAGCGCGCGCGGCCCACCCAGGGATGATAGGGAAAATAACCATGAGTAGGGAGCATGCGCTGTTCCTGATCCGGTGCACGGGCTATCTGGCGGGACTATGGCCGAACGGCAAGCGAGAGGTGTGAGCCTTGGCTGAGGCGGGACAGTTTGACAGGGCCGCGGCCAAGGCGGGCCGGAAGTTGCTGGGGCAGGAATTGCGGCGGCTGGGCGGAAGGGCCTGGTTGCCGGTGGTGCTCGGCCTGGCGGTGGCGGGTGCCGGTATCGCCCAGGCATGGCTGCTGGCCAGTCTCGTCGCCGGGTTGTTGGGCCTGGGCACCGGCGGCTGGCCCGAGCTGATCGGCGCCGCCGCGCTCGCCTTGCTGGCCGCCGCCCTGGTTTCCGCGCAGGAGATCGCCCAGGGTGCCGCAGGCCGCGCCGCACGGGCCGGACTTCGGGCGCGGGTGTTCGCTGCCCTGCTGGCGGCCGGCCCCGCCGATGGCCGCGCAGCCGGTGAAAAGGCTTCCCTGGCGGTGGAGCAGGTTGAGGCGCTGGACGGTTATTTCTCCCGCTGGCTGCCTGCCGCGTTGCTGGCGCTGATGGTGCCGGCCGGCATCATCGTGGCGGTGTGGGTATTCGATTGGGTCTCGGGGCTGGTGCTGCTGGTCATGGGCATGCTGGTGCCGGTGTTCATGGCCGTGGCCGGCATCGGCGCCGCGCGCGCCAGCCGTCGGCAGTTCGATGCGCTGGCCAGGCTTTCCGGCCGCTTCACCGACCGGATTCGCGGCCTCTCGACCCTCGTGCAGTTCAATCGGGCTGAGGACGAGGCCGTGGCGCTGGGTGCCGCGGCCGAGGAACTGCGCACGCGCACCATGCGCGTGCTGCGGGTGGCTTTTCTTTCCTCGGGCGGGTTGGAGCTGCTGGCAGCTGGGACGCTGGCCTATCTGGCCTGGCGGCATGGCTCCCTGCTGGGGCACAACCACCCGGATGCCGTGACGGCCCTGTGGTGCATCCTGGTGGTGCCGGCCTTCTTCCAGCCGCTGCGCAACTTCTCCGCCGCCTACCATGAGGCGCAATCCGCGCGCGGTGCCGCCGCCGCGCTGGCGCCGCTGCTGGCCGACGCCGCGCCCCAGGGACTTGCGCTCGAGAAGGTCCCGCCGCTGGTCGCGCTCTCCTGCGCGGATGTGAAGCTGAACTATGCCGCGGGCCGCCCTCCGGCGCTGGATGGCCTCAGCTTCTCGCTGCCTGCGGGCGAGACCCTGCTGCTGGCCGGTGCTTCGGGGTCCGGCAAGTCCAGCCTGCTGGCGCTGCTTCTGGGGTTCCGGCGACCGGATGCGGGCCGGATCGCGATCAACGGGCAGGACATCACGCGCCTGCGCCCGGCGGAGCTGCGCCGCATGGTGGCCCATGTCGGGCAGCGGCCGCACATTTTCGCCGGCACCATCGCGGAGAACATCGCCTTCGCCCGCCCCGAGGCCGGCCGCGCCGCCATCGAGGCCGCGGCGGAGGCCGCCCAGGTGCTGGCCTTCACCGACCACCTTCCGCTCGGCCTGGACACGCCGGTGGGTGAGGGGGGGCACGGCCTTTCGGGCGGTCAGGCGCAGCGCGTGGGCCTGGCCCGCGCCTTCCTGCGCGAGGCCCCGCTGGTTCTGCTGGATGAGCCCACAGCCTCGCTGGACCCGGGCACCGAAGGCATCGTGCTGGAGGCCATCCGCAAGCTGTGCATGGGCCGCACCGCCATCGTCGCCACCCACTCCGCCGCTGCCCTGCGCGGGCTGCCTGGCCGGGTCCTGGTGCTGGAAAACGGGCGTGCCTCCGGCCGCCGCGCGGCGGCGGGGGAGTAGCGCCATGCGGCAAGATCTGATGCGCATTTGGGGTCTGTGGGCCACTCGGCGCGGTTGGCTGCTGGGTGGCCTGGCGGTGGCTGTTCTGTCCGCGCTGTCGGCGGTGGCGCTGCTGGCGCTGGCGGGCCAGGGTGTGGCGGCGGGCGTCGCGGGCGCGGGCGGCGCGGTGGCGCTGTTGTTGACGCGCCCCATGGTGCTGATCCGCCCCGCGCTGCGCTGGGCGGAGCGCATGGTGAGCCACGAGGCCACATTCCGTGCCCTGGCCGACACCCGCGTCTGGTTCTTCCGCCGCCTGGCGGAGCGCATGCCGGCTGGCCTGGGCCATACCGGCGCCGGTGATGCCCGTGCCCGCATGATCGCGGATATCGAGGCGCTGGACGGGCTCTATCTGCGGGCCCTGCTGCCGGCGGTCGCGGCTGCGGCCGTGGTGCTGGTCACGGCCCTGCTGCTGGGCGCCAACCCGGGTCTGGCGGCGCTGGTGGCGCTGCCCCTCGCGCTGGCCATCCTGCTGCCGATCTGGCTGGCGCGCAGCGCAGCCCCTGCCGCCGAGGCCGTGACCGAGGCGCGCGGCGCGGTGCATCGCGCAGCCCTGGACCCTCTGCTGGGGCTGACCGAGACCCTGGCCAACAATGCCGAAACGCGCGCCGCAGACAGGCTGGCAGCGGCGACCGGGGCGATGCACGCGGCAGAGCGCCGGCTGTCCCGCCGTTCCGCCTTGGGCGGCTCGCTGGGTACGCTGTGTGCCCAGGCGGCGCTGCTGGGTGCCCTGGGCTGGGCGCTGTCTGGTTCGGGCGGGCTGGGCCTGGCGGTGCTGGGCCTGTTCCTGGCGCTCGCCGCCGGGGAGACGCTGGCGCTGGTGCCCCGCGCCGGGGCTTCGCTGGCGAGCGCCGGCGCTGCCGCGCGGCGGTTGCTGGCCCTGGCCGACGCGCCCCCGCCGGTGCTCGAACCCGACGCACCGGCGCCGCTGCCCCGCGGCAACACGCTGCGCTTCGAGGGCGTCACATTCTCCTGGGGCGAGGGCCGCGACACGGTGCTGCGCGGCCTGGACCTGGAATGGCGTGAAGGCGAGCGGCTGGCGCTGCTGGGCGCTTCAGGCGCGGGGAAGTCCACCCTGGCGCGTCTGATGCTGAAGTTCGCGGCGCCCGATGCCGGCCGGATCACGCTGGGCGGTCAGGACATCGCGGGTTTGGCCGCGCCCGACCTGCGCGGCCGCATCGCCTGCCTGGCGCAGGATGCCCGTATCTTCGAGGGCAGCGTGGCCGAAAACCTGCGCATCGCGGCGCCGGCCGCGCCGGATGCCGCGCTTTGGCGGGTGCTGGCGCAGGTCGGCATGGCGGAGTTCATCCGTTCCCTGCCGGCGGGGCTGGACACCGATTGCGGCGAGGGTGGCTCCCGCTTCTCCGGCGGGCAGGCCAGGCGCATCGCGCTGGCCCGCGCGCTGCTGCAATCCGCGCCCCTGCTGGTGCTGGATGAGCCCGGCTGGGGCCTGGATGCCGAGACCGAACGCGCCTTCCTGGCCGTGCTGGAGGAAGCAACGCGCGGGCGCTCCGTGCTGCTCATCACCCATCGGCTGGTCGGGGTGGAAAGGCCCGACCGGGTGCTGCGGCTGGTGGGCGGGCGGCTTTTCCCGGCCGCCGCTTAGCCCGCGAGGCTGATACCCCGCAGCAGCTCCGCTTTTTCCGCCACATCGCGCGCCAGCCGGGCGGCGAAGACATCGGCGCTCGCGTGATAGGCCTCTGGCTGCAGCGCATGTCGCGCGGCTGCCCTGTAGCCTTCCTCGCCCGCGACGGCGGCGCAGGCCGCTTCCAGCAGGGCGATGCGGTCCGGCGGGGTCGCGGCGGGCGCCAGCAGGCCGCCGAAGCTGGTGGGTGCGACGTCGAACCCCTGCTCGACCGCCGTCGGCACGTCCGGGAAAGCCGGGTTGCGGGCGGTGTCGAACACCGCCAGCAGCCGCATGTCGGGCCGGTTCGAGGCCGAGGCCAGCACGATCGCCGCCACGTCGATGCGCCCTGCCAGCACCTCCGTCATCACAGCGCCGTCGCCCCGGAAGGGCACATGGGTCATCTCCACCCCCGCGGCACGTGCCCATTGCAGCATGGCCAGATGGGGAATGGAGGCGATGCCCAGGCTGCCATAGGTCAGGCTGCCGGGGGCGGCCTTCGCCGCCGTCACCAGGTCACGCAGGGACCGGTGCGGCGAATCCGACCGCACCGCGATCGCCTGGGCGTTGGAGAACATCTGATAGATCGGCCGCAGTGCCTCGGGCCGCACGCCGGATCCGGGCTGCGTGACGGGCAGCACCGACAGCACCAGGGCCGGCGCGAAGGCCAGGGTGTAGCCGTCGGGTGCCGCGCGGGCCACGGCTGAGGCGCCGACAGCGCCGGCCGCGCCGTCACGGTTCACGATCACCACCGGCTGGCGCAGCCGCGGCGCGAGGCCGGCTGCCATGGCGCGCGCCATCAGGTCGGTCGCACCGCCGGCGGCATAGGGGTTGATGACCTGGATGGGCCGGCTGGGGAACGCCTCCTGGGCCAGTGCGGGCGTCGCCAGCAAACCCATGGCGAGAATTTGCCGGCGCGCGGGCCCCACCCGGCGCGGCCGCAGTCCATCATGCATATCCGTTTCCACTCCCTGGCCTTACCGGCCTTGGAATGGAAGCTAATCGGGGGAGCGGAGCCCCGCGACGGAAAACTCCGATCTGTCCACCTGGTGGACTACAGCTGCTCCCGCTGCACGGCGCCTGGCGGCGGCGGGGCGGCGCGATCGCCTTCGACCAGGAAATCGCGCAGGCCGCGCCGCACCTGGAACTCGAACTCCGTGTTCAGGTCGAAGGCCGAGCGGCGCAGCAGGCTGCTGGCCACGCTATTGCGTGACGCATTGGTGCTTTCGGCGGGGGCGGTGCGGCGCACCTCGGCCTCGACAAAGCCCAGGCGCCTCTGGTTGCCGTCTCGAATCTCCAGCCGGGCCGCCAGGACGCAGACGAGACGTTCACCCGGGTCGCCGCTGAACAGGCCGCCCTGGCGCGGCAGGCGCTCCATGGCGATGGAAGCGCGGCTGACGACGAAACGGGCCGTATTCTGATTGCCGAAGGCGGCGACGCGATCGCGGCCCATGACGCGCACGGCCTCGGCGGCGCTGGGGCTCATCATCCGGCCCAGATCGTTGGGCCCGCTGCTCGGGTCCTCCGGGTCGATATCGACGCTGGCGACGTTCAACCTCAGCTGCGGCAGATAGCTGTAGGCGATGTCGGGCCCGGCAGGCACAGGGGGCGGCGGGTTGCCGCAGGCGGAAAGCCCGGCAACCGGGGCCAGCAACAGCAGATGGCGACGCTTCATCGGGTTTCCCCCTCAGTCAGGTCCAGCACCAGCACCTGGTGGCCGAGGCCCTCCAGGAAGCGGCGCAAGTCACGCGGTAATATGGCAGTGCTGGCGGTGTTTCGCAGCGGGTGGCACCAGAGCGGATCGTCACCCTCGGCGATCGCGGCGTCCAGCACGAAACGGACGGCGCCGGGGGCGGCGTTCACCAGCCCGAGCGGCGTGACGCTGCCGGGTTCCACACCCAGCGCGTCGCGCAACTCATCCGCGCTGGCCATGGAAACGCGCGGCCAGCCTGCCAGCCGTGCCAGTTGGTTGACCGATACGCGACGGTCTTCCTTCAGCGTCGCCAAGCAGAAGGGGCCGGCTTCCTTCACCGGCTTCAGAAACAGGTTCTTGCAGTGCAGCCCCGGCATTTCGTGGCGCACTTCCTCAGATTCCGCCACGGTGAAGACCGCGCGATGCTCATGGGTGCGCGCGGCGATGCCCGCCGCGGCCAGCATGTCGAGGGCCTTGTTCACTAGCGGCGCCGGAAACGTTCGACGGCGGCCACCAGGGCGGTTCGGATGCCGGGTTCCAGCGCCGAATGCCCGGCGTCCGGAATGATCGTCAGCCGCGCACGGGGCCAGGCGGCGGCGAGGTCGAAGGCGGTCTCGGTCGGGCAGACCATGTCGTAGCGGCCCTGGACGATCTCGGCCGGGATATTGGCCACACGGTCCATATGCGCCAGCAGTCCGCCCTCCGGCAGGAACAGCTTATGGGCGAAGTAATGGGCCTCGATCCGCGCGAGGCCGAGTGCCGTGCGGTCCTGGGCGAAGCTCGCTACCGTGTCCGGGCTCGGCAGCAGGGTGGAGCAGGATCCCTCATAGCCGCTCCAGACCCGCGCGGCAGGCAGGTGCACGCTGGGGTCGGGGTTCGTCAGGCGCCGCAGATAGGCACCCAGAAGGTCGTCGCGCTCCTCCTCGGGGATGAACTCGGCGAACTGCGTCCAGGCATCCGGAAAGACGCGGCGCAGGCCGTTGAGGAACCACTCGACCTCGGTATCGCGCCCCAAGAATATGCCGCGCAGCACCGCGCCGATCACCCGCTCCGGGTGGGCCTGGGCATAGGCGATGGCCAGCGTGGAGCCCCAGCTGCCGCCGAACAGCAGCCATTTCTGGATGCCGAGGAAGTTCCGCAGTACCTCGATGTCGGCCACCAGATGCGGCGTGGTGTTCTCGGCCAGAGATCCGAGCGGCTTCGACCGGCCGGCGCCGCGCTGGTCGAAGATGATCAGGCGCCAATGCGCGGGGTCGAAGAAGCGGCGATGCACCGCGCCCGCGCCTGCCCCCGGACCGCCGTGCAGAAACAGCACCGGCTCGCCGGCGGGGTTGCCCACCTGCTCCCAGTACATGACATGTCCGTCGGACAGCGGCAGAAAGCCGGTCTCGAAGGGCGCGATATCGGGGAACAAATCGCCTCTGGGCATGGAATCGTTATCGGGCCTTGAGGCTTGTCTTTCAACATCCCCCTTTGGGTTTGTCGCGTGACGGCCTAATTGTATGCGATCATGCCGACGCCGGACCCAGCACAAGGTACCGAGACGCGCCGCCAGCCCCCGGGCATGGTGGCCTGCGCCGTTTGCGGCACGGAAAGCCGCCAGCCTTCCTTCCGCCCCTTGCCGCCGGAGCAGGCGCCGGACCTGGATTTGCGCCCGGGTGAGCCCCTGCGCGGCTCCATCGACCGCTGGCTGCAGCAATGCCCGCGCTGCAGCTATGCCGCGCCCGACATACGCCAGGCGCGGCCCTCCGCCCCGCGTGTCGTGGCGGCCGCGCCCTTCCGGTCATTGGTGGCGGACCAGTCGATTCCGCCGCTGTCGCGCCGGTTCCTGGCCTGGGCGCATGTGCTGGATGAAACGGGCGCGATGCATGAGGCCGCGGAGGCCATGCTGCAGGCGGCCTGGACGGCCGACGACCTGAACCGCCCCGATCTGGCCCAGGCCTGGCGCATGGAGGCGGTGGCGCTGTGGCGGGCCGGGCCGGCGCTGGACGCGCCGCAATCCCTGCGCGTCATCGATGCGCTGCGTCGGGCCGAGGCCTGGGAGGCGGCGGAGGATGCCATCGCCGCCCTGCGCCGCGCGGAACCGTCGGAAGACGCGGTCAGGGTTCTGGTGCTGGAGGCCCGGCTGGTCGAGGCACGGGATGCCGGTCGCCACACGGTGGCGAGCGCGCTGCCGCCGCCGGCGCGCCGGCCGCATGTCTCTCACCACAAGGTCAGCCCGAAGGGGGCTGGCCTGTTCGGCTGGCTGGGGCGGCTGTTCGGCCGCAAGAGGTAGAGGGGAGGATTACTCCTCCTCTTCCTCGTCCTCATCCTCGATGATCGGTTCAGCGGCGGCCTTGCCCTTGTCGCCGCCCTTTTCCGCGCCGCGCATATGCGTGATCAGCCGGTCGATGGCCGTCAGCTTGTCGGTCTTCTCGATGGCCGCGAACTCCGCGGCCAGGCGGTCCAGCGCCTGCTCGTAGATCTGGCGCTCGGAGAAGGACTGGTCGGGCTGGCCGGCATTGCGGAACAGGTCGCGCACCACCTCGGAGATCGCGATCGGGTCGCCCGAGTTGATCTTGGCCTCATATTCCTGGGCACGGCGGGACCACATGGTGCGCTTGATGCGCGCGCGGCCGCGCAGCGTCTCCAGCGCCTGCTTCACGATGGCGGGGCCCGCCAGCTTGCGCAGGCCGGCGGTGGCGGCCTTGTTGGTCGGCACCCGCAGGGTCATGCGGTTTTCCTCGAAGGTGACGGTGATCACCTGCAGGGAGGTGCCGGCCACTTCCATGGTCTCGATACCCTGAACGGTGCCGACGCCATGCGTCGGGTACACCACCATGTCACCAGCTTTGAAATCGACTTTCACGGGGGGCCCTTCGGAAGGAACGGCCGGAGCGCCTGCCTGGGTTTCCGCCAGGCCGGTGCCCCGACGGGCTTGCATCGGTAAGCGCGGCGATAGACTGAAAGCGCCGCGAAGGCCAGTCATGGCAGGGCGAACCGGCGGAATTACCGCCGCGGGCGGCGGCATTTCCACGGGCACGGGCGGGGCCGCCTGTGCCTCGACGGCCGGCTTGGCGGCTTTGGGCTTCTTCTCCGCCGGGGCGGAGGGCTTGCCCGTGGCGCTGCTCCCGTCCGAGGATTTCGCGGAAGCGCGCGCTGCAACAGCCATTTCCCGACCTTTCAGGCGCCGGTGGTGCCGATGCTGGGCCCCCGGCGCGATGACGAAACGATGCGGTACCCATGGCCATTCGGAAAAGAAAACCGAATGGCCGCCTGATTGACGGACTGTATTTCAATTTTCCGAGCATATCAGAAATCTTGACCCCGGTCACGCGGCTTGGCCTGCAGTGCTTCGGCGGTCGATGCTGCCATGATCCCTTCGCCGAATTGTCATCACGCTGAAACCCAATCGCTCTAACCCCCGGCTCCGGCAGTTCGGGATGATTCGATGCTCAGGCTACAGGGCGTTTCCCGCCGGTTCGGTGCGGTGCATGCGGTGCAGGATGTCTCGCTGGAAATCCCGGCGGGGCAGATGGTGGGCGTGATCGGCCGTTCGGGCGCGGGCAAGTCCACCATGCTGCGCATGATCAATCGCCTGGCCGAGCCCAGCGCCGGCCGCATCACCTTCGAGGGCCAGGACATCACGGCCCTGAAGGGCCAGGCCCTGCGCGACTGGCGCACCGGCTGCGCCATGATCTTCCAGCAGTTCAACCTGGTGCAGCGGCTGGATGTGCTGACCAATGTGCTGATCGGCCGGCTGAACCACCGCCGCGGCCTGTTCGCGCATCTGTCCAGCCTGTTTGCCCAGTTCAGCGCCGAGGAGCGCGCGGAGGCCCTCTCCACGCTCGACCGTTTCGGTCTGCTGGCCACCGCGCTGCAGCGCGCGGACACGCTGTCGGGCGGCCAGCAGCAGCGCGTCGCGATCTGCCGTGCCCTGATGCAGAAGCCCCGGCTGATCCTGGCCGACGAGCCCATCGCGAGCCTGGATCCGCAGAATGCGCGTCTGGTCATGGACACGCTGCGCCAGGTCAACCGCCAGGATGGGCTGACCGTGCTGGTCAACCTGCATCACCTGGACGTCGCCCGTGCCTATTGCGACCGGCTGGTGGCCATGCAGGCCGGTCGTGTCGTGTTCGACGGCACGCCCTCCGAGCTGAACGCTGCCCGGATCGAGCAGATCTACGGCGTCTCCGAGGCCGAGTTCCACGGCGAGGCCCATGCGCCCGCCGCCGAAGCCCCCGCTTTCCCCGTTCAGGCCGCAGCTGTCGCCTGAACTTCCCAGGAGCAATCCCATGACGATCTCCCGCCGTCTTCTTGGCGCTGGCCTGGCTGGCGCTTCCCTGCTGCCGGGCCTGGCCGCCGCGCAGCAAGCCGCCCAGCCCCGCATGCGCCGCACGGTCGATGCCGATGTCGCGATGCCGCGCGCCGGCCGCCGCGAATGGGCCGCCCAGGTCCAGCAGATCCGCATCGGCCTGCTGGGCGGCGAGAACGAGGCCGACCGCCTCGGCCGCTTCGACGGCTACCGCAAGCTGATCGAGGACACCTTTCAGGTGCCCGTCCGCCTGTTCCCCGCCAGCGACTACGCCGGCGTGCTGCAGGCCTTCTCCGCCAAGCAGATCGAGATGTCCTCGCTCGGCGCCTCCGGCTATGCCGGCGCCTGGCTCGACACCAACGGCGGCCTGGAGCCGATCGTGGTGCCCGAGGAAAATGACGGCTCCGTCGCCTATGTCTCCGTGCTCGTGGTGCGCGCCGACAGCGGCATCGAGAACCTGGAGCAGATGCGCGGCAAGACCCTCGCCTGGGCCGACCCGAACTCCACCTCCGGCTACCTGATCCCGCGCTTCGCGCTGCGCCAGGCCGGCATCGGCGTCGAGAGCGGGCAGTATTTCTCCCGTACCGGCTTCGCCGGCGGGCATGAGCAGGGCGTGGTGGCCGTGCTGCAGCGCCAGTACGACGGTGCGGTGACCTGGGCCTCGGGCCAGGGCGACGTGGCCCAGGGCTACAGCCGCGGCAACCTGCGCGCCATGGTCGACAAGGGCATGCTGAACATGCGCGACCTGCGCATCATCTGGACCTCCTCGCCGATCCCGAACGGCCCGACCGCCGTGCGCACGGACTTGCCGGCCGCCTTCAAGGAGGACATGAAGATGCTCCACCTGGCGATGCCGAAGTCCCACCCGCAGATCTATGAGCAGGTCGAGCGCGGCGGTGGCATGGGCTATCGCGAGGCCACCCACGACATGTTCCAGATGATCGTCGACCTGCGCCGCGAGGAAGCCTCGCAGCGCCGCCGCCGGAGCTGACTTGATGGGCATCGGATACGCGGATTCGGGCGCCATTACCTCGCTTGAGGCCGCGTTCCGTGCCCAGCGTGCGGAGCGTCGGCGCGCAAGCGTCGTCGCCCTGGCGATCCTGGCCGTCTGCCTCGTGGCGGCGGCCTGGGTCAGCGAGTTCTACCCCTCGACCCTGATCGCGGGCGTGCCGCGCATCGGCGAGTATTTTCATCGCATCGCGCCCACCCTGGATTGGCGCCATCTTTTTGGCGGCGTGGATACCGACGGCAGCCTGGCCGCCTGGTTCTATCGCCTGGATTCCTGGGTGCTACTGCTGCTGGAAACGGCGAACATGGCGGCGCTCGGCACGCTGGGCGGTGTGGTGCTGGCCTTGCCGCTGGCTTTTCCCGCCGCGCGCAACCTGGGCGCGCCCAACCCGATCCGCATCGCCTGCCGCCGGCTGCTGGAAGCCATGCGCACGGTGCCTGAGATCGTATTTGCCCTGATCTTCGTCTGGGCCTTCGGCGTCGGCGCACTCGCCGGCATCCTGGCCATCGCGCTGCATACGGCCGGCGCGCTCGGGAAGCTGTTCGCCGATGCGATGGAGAATGTGGAGATGCGCCCGTGGGAGGGCGTGCATGCCTCGGGCGGCAGCTGGTTCCAGGCCTGCCGCTATGCGGTGCTGCCGGCGGCCCTGCCTGACCTGCTTTCCACCAGCCTGCTGCGCTTCGAGATCAACATCCGTTCCGCGAGCGTCATCGGCTTCGTCGGCGCCGGCGGCATCGGCGAGGAGCTCTACCAGGTGATCAGCTTCAACTATTACGAGGAGATCAGCGCCATCGTCGTGCTGCTAATCGTGACCGTCAGCCTGGTGGATCTGCTCTCCGAGAAGCTGCGCCGCCGCGTGATCGAGGCCGTGTCGTGAGCGCCTCTCCTGCGGAAGTCGCTGCCTGGCGCGCGCGCATGCCGGCTGCCTTCGGCCCCAGCCCCACCGGGCGGGCGCTGCGCATTGGCGCGGGTGTCGTGTTCCTGGCCTGGCTGATCTTCTCGCTGTGGCACTTCAACGTGACCCCGCAGCGGCTGTGGAACGGCTTGGGCGGGCTGCTCGTCATCCTGAAGCTGATGATCCCGCCCTCGCCCGGCGAGATGTGGATGGATATCCTGAAGGGGCTGGCCGAGAGCGTGGCCATGGCGTTTCTCGGCACCTTCATCGCCGCGCTGATCGCGGTGCCGCTGAGCTTCCTCGGCGCGCGCAATGTCATGACCAACACGCTGGCGCGCTTTTCGGTGCGTCGGGTGTTCGACGGTTTTCGCGGCGTGGACCAGCTGATCTGGGCGCTGGCCTATGTGCGGGCGGTGGGCCTCGGCCCCCTGGCCGGTGTGCTGGCCATCGCCACGGCCGACATCGCGGTGCTGGCCAAACTCTACGCGGAAGCCATCGAGAACGCCGAGAAGCGCCAAGCAGAGGGCATTGCCGCGGCGGGGGGCTCGCCCAGCCTGATCGTGCGCTTCGGCATCATTCCGCAGGTGCTGCCCGTGATGGTCGGCCACGCCCTGTACTTCATGGAAAGCAACACCCGCAGCGCCAGCATCCTGGGGGTGGTGGGGGCCGGCGGCATCGGGCTGCAGATCGCGGAGCGCATCCGCGTGCGCCATTGGGATGAGGTGGCCTTCATCATCATCATGCTGATCGTGATGGTGGCCGCGATCGACTGGATCTCGGGCAAGCTGCGGCGCCGGCTGATCGGCGGACGGTAGGCTACCGCCCCAGCGCCGCCCGGTTGGCGGCGAAGGCGCGGTCGTATTCGATGACGCGCGCGACCTCTGCCTGGGCTTCCTCGCCATAGAGGCGCCCGATCAGGTGCAGGGTGCCGTCGATGGCCATCGACACGCCGCCCGCCGTGAACGGGCCCGGCCCATCATCCACCAGCTGCGCCGGGCGAGTGCTCGCGCCCATGTCGGCCAGCAGGTCCAGGGGGCTGCGGGCCTCCAGGCCAACGGCCTGGCGCCGCGTGGTGGCGGCGCGTCCGGTCAGCAACCCGGCGGCCCCCAGGATCAGCGCCCCGGTGCAGACACTGGCCAGACGGCCCGCCGGCTGTGAACGCAGGAAGTCCAGCATGACGGGGTTCGAGACTTCACGCTGCCAGCCCGGCCCGCCGGTCACGATCAGGGCGTCATAGTCCGGGACGGCATCGAAGCGGTAATCGGCCTTGACCGTCAGCCCGCCCGCGCAGGCCACCGGCCCCGCACGCTCGGCCACGGCCACAGCCCGTATCCCCGGCAGCACGCGCGACGCCATGCTGATGACCCCGATGGTGCCGCCGATGTCGATGGGCTCCACACCATCATAGAGCAGCACGGCGATCACGGCCGGGTCGTCTCGGTTCAGCATGCAGTGCGACCTTTCGGTTCCGGGGCTGGCTGCGGTAATGGCTGTTTCATGTCGGATATCACGGAAGATCGGCGCGATTCGCCTCACGATATCGAGGCACTGGCCACGGAACTGAGGGAGCGCCGGCGCCGCCAGGGCCTGTCGCTGGAGGCGCTGGCCACGAAATCGGGCGTCAGCCGGTCCATGATCTCCAAGGTGGAGCGGGGGGAGGCAGTGCCCTCCACCGTCGTGCTGTCCCGCCTGGCGGAGGCACTGGGTGCCACTTTCGCGCAATTGATGATGCCGGCGCCCGAGCGGGAGATCCTGGTCATTCCGCGCAACCACCAGCCTGTGCTGCGGGACGAGGTGACGGGCTTCACCCGCCGGGTGCTGTCACCCGTGCTGCCCGGGCGAGGGGTGGATTTCGTGCTGAACACCCTGCCCGCCGGCGCGACTGCGGGCGATTTCTCCGCGCACCGCCCCGGCGTCGAGGAATACATCTACGTCCTGGCCGGCCGGCTGGAGGCGCGCATCGGTGACAATGCGGCCCAGCTTTCCGAAGGCGACAGTCTGTTCTTCGATGCCTCGGTGCCGCATGCCTTCCACAATGCGGGGAAGGTGGAGTGCCGGTACCTGCTGGTCATCGACAGCTCTCGCCGGCGCTGAGGCGGATATCCTTGCGAGTGGATTGCTTTCCACTATAGAAGATTGGGCGACACCCGCGAGGAAACGCCCATGCCCGATACCGCCGTGCCCACCCATATCGAGGGCTTCGAGCACCCCGCAGCGCGCATTGCGGCCGAGGTGGAGGGCGGCGCCCGGGGCTGGAAGGGTGAACTGCTGCACATCCACATCGCCGAGGCCGCGAGCTTCGAGATGGAGGCATTGAGCGAGGCGACCTGCGTGGCCGGCCGCGGCATCGAGGGCGACCGCTACTTCCTCGGCAGCGGCACTTATTCCCCCAAGCCCGATGTGCGGGAGGTGACGCTGATCGAGCAGGAGGCGCTGGACGCGCTTTCCCGCAATGATCCGCCGCTGCAGGACGGCCCCATCACCTTGAAGCCGGAGGAGCATCGCCGCAACCTGACGGTGCGCGGCGTGCCGCTGAACCACCTGGTGGGCCGGCGCTTCCAGGTGGGCGAGGTGATCCTGCGCGGCGGGCGGCTGAACTTCCCCTGCAAGTATCTGGAGGAGCTGCTGGGCTCGCCCGTGTTCCTGCCGCTCTACAACCGTTCCGGCCTCAACTGCTCGATCGAGCACGGCGGGGTGATCCGCCCCGGCGACATCATCCTGCCGCTCGATTGAGCCGATGACCGCCCGCATCATCATGCGCCTGCGCGTGGAGGCCCTGGAGGCCGACACGCCCGAGGTGCTGCGCCTGACGCTGCGCCATCCGCGCAGGCCCCTTCTGCCCGCCTTCACGGCGGGGGCGCATGTGGATGTG
Source organism: Rhodovarius crocodyli (assembly GCF_004005855.1). Taxonomy (GTDB): domain Bacteria; phylum Pseudomonadota; class Alphaproteobacteria; order Acetobacterales; family Acetobacteraceae; genus Rhodovarius; species Rhodovarius crocodyli. The sequence continues at coordinate 497,549 of NZ_SACL01000001.1, read as the reverse complement.
CGCCTGCCTGACGGACGTACGCGGCAATATTCCCTGTGCGGCGAACCCGGCGAGGCCGAGACCTGGCAACTGGCGATCAAGCGGGAGGATGCCGGGCGCGGCGTCTCACGCTGGCTGCATGGTGAGGTCACGGCGGGCGGGGATCTGATGGTCTCTGCGCCGCGCAACAACTTTCCGGTGGCCGAAGGCGCCGGCCGGCATGTGCTGGTGGCGGGCGGCATCGGCGTCACGCCGCTGCTGGCCATGGCACGGGTGCTGGCAGCGCGCGGCGAGGCGTTCACGTTGCACTTCTGCGCGCGCTCGGCCGCGCTGGCCCCGCTGCTGGCAGAGGCGCGGGCCGTATGCGGCGACAGGCTGGTCACCTGGTTCGCCGATGAGGGCCGGCGCTTCGACGCCGCGCTGATCGGCCCGGCAGAGGCCGGCGCGCATCTTTATGCCTGCGGACCGGAGCGCCTGACCGAGGCCGTGCTGGACCACGCGCGCGCCGGCGGCTGGGCGGAGGAGAACCTCCACGCGGAGCATTTCCAGGCCACCCCGGACGAGAACTTCAAGGCCGAGCCATTCGAGATAACCCTGGCCTCGACCGGGCAGCGCCTGCTGGTGCCGGCTGACCGCTCGGCACTGGAGGTGCTGCGCGAGGCAGGGCTGTCCATGCCGTCCTCCTGCGAGCTGGGGATCTGCGGCGCCTGCATCTGCGAATATCGCGACGGCATCGTGCTGCACCGTGACAAGGTGCTGCCGGTGGCCGCACGTCAGCACCGCATGACACCCTGCGTCAGCCGTGCCCGGGTGGGTGTGACGCTGGAACTGTGATCTGCACGCTTCGCTGGCGGCTTCTGCCCCCGGCATTGGCAGAAGCGATGAGAAGGCCTCGCAAATCATACCGAGGCGGGAATTTTCGGCGCTGCATCCCCATTAGTGGATATGTTTCCATTCTGGTGGAAGAACCGGGAAGGACCTCCACCGATGCAGCGCAGATCCGTCTTGCAGCAGTCCCTGATGGCAGGTGCCGGGGCCGCCACCCTGGCCAGCCCCGCCCTGGCACAGAGCAACCCCGCCATCCGCTGGCGCATGACCTCCTCCTTCACCCGCGTGCTGGACGTGACCTATGGCGCGGCCGACTATTTCTGCCGCCGGGTGTCTGAGCTGACGGATGGCCAGTTTCAGATCCAGCAATTCGCGGCCGGCGAGATCGTGGGCGGGTTGCAGGCGCTGGACGCGGTGCAGCAGGGATCGGTGGAAGCCGCCGCGACCGGGGCGCTGTTCTTCATCGGCAAGGACCCGACCTTCGCGCTGGCCGCCGCCACCCCCTTCATGCTGAACCCGCGCCAGCAGCACGCCTGGCTGTGGCAGCAGGGCGGCAACGAAATGCTCAATGAGTTCTTCGCCAACTACAATGTCGTGGCCTTCCCCTTCGGCCAGACCGGCAACCAGTGGGGCGGCTGGTTCCGCAACGAGATCCGCACGGTGGAGAACCTGCGCGGCCTGAAGATGCGGGTTGCGGGGCTGGCGGGCAATGTGATGCAGAAGCTCGGTACCGTGCCGCAGCAGATCGCGCCCGGCGATATCTATCCCGCCCTGGAGCGCGGCGTGATCGACGCCGTGGAATACATCGGCCCGCATGACGACGAGAAGCTCGGGCTGAACCGCGTGGCCCGCTACTATTACTATCCGGGCTGGGGTGAGGGCGGCACCGTCTTCCACGGCATGTTCAACAAGGAAAAGTATGAGGCCCTGCCGCGCCTCTACAAAACCGCCATCGCCGTGGCCAGCGAGGCCTCCACCCTGATGATGATGTCGGCCTATGACACCAAGAACCCGGATGCGCTGATGCGTCTATTGGCCTCGGGCACGCAGCTGCGGGCCTTCCCGAACGACGTGCTGGCCGCGCTCTATCGCTCGACGGAGGAGATGTACAACGAGATTTCCGCCACCAACGCCAACTTCAAGAAGATCCTGGAGGCGCAGATCGCGGTGCGTGACCGCAACTACGCCTATCACCAGGTGGCGGACTTCCAGTTCGACGCGATGATGTTGCGGCTGCGGCGGCGTTAGAAGGCCGCGAGCATCTCCGTCACGGCTTCGGTGCTGGCGGCGGTCGGGTTGCCGCCGGCCATCTCGACCGGGCCATAGCCATAGGTGACGAAGATGGCCGGGATGCCGGCCCCGCGCGCGGCCAGCATGTCGTTCATGTGGTCGCCGATCATCACGGCGCGGCCACCCCCGGCGGCGCCCATGGTGTGCAGCAGATGCGCGGGGTCGGGCTTGCGGGTGGGGAAGCTGTCGCCCCCGCCGATGGCGCGGAAATAATGGTCCACCCCGAGGTTCGCCAGCAGGCCGCGCGCCGCCTTCTCCGGCTTGTTGGTGCAGACGGCCATGCGCCAGCCTTCGGCCTGCAGATGTGCCAGCAGTTCAGGGATGCCGGCGAACACCGTGGTCAGCGCGCCGCCTTCCAGGTCCGGGTCCTCCAGGAAGGCTTCCAGGGCCGCTTCCTCGAAGGGGCGGTCGTGGAAGGCGAAACCGCGCTCCAGCAACACGCGCGCGCCGTCACCGATCATGCGGGTCACCTTCGGCAGCGGAATCTCCGCTAGGCCGCGTGCCGTCATCTGGCGGTTCAGGGCGGCGGCCAGGTCCGGGGCGGTGTCCACCAGGGTTCCGTCGAGGTCGAAAACGGCGAGGCGTGTCATGGGCCGGCACCCTAGTGGCGCTGCCTGTGGGCGCCAAGCGGGGGCGGGCAGCACCGCGTAACCTTTATTCATCGCCGCCAGGGTTGCAGCGGCACGGTCGCCTGAGGCACCCATGGGCCATGGCAGCCGCTGTGATCCTGGCCGCGGGGATGGGCACCCGCATGAAATCCTCCCTGCCCAAGGCGATGCACCCGCTGGGCGGAAGGCCGATGCTGACGCATCTGCTGGCCGCCGTGTCGGCGGTGTTCGACCGCGTTATCGTGGTCGTCGGCCCGGGGATGGAGGCGCTGGCCAAGCTGGCGGCCCCCCACGCGACCGTGGTGCAGGAAGAACGCCTGGGCACCGCCCATGCCGCGCGCATGGCCGCCCCCTTGCTCGCTGGCTACGCCGGCGATGTCGCGGTGCTGTATGCCGACAACCCGCTGATTTCCGAGGCGACGCTGAAGCGCCTAGTTGCGGCCCGGCAGGAAGCGGGGCTTGCCATGCTCGCCATGCGTCCGGCGGACCCGGCCAAATACGGGCGCGTCGTAACCGATGCGGCCGGGGACGTGCAGCGCATCGTCGAATGGAAGGACGCGACGGAGGCCGAGCGTGCCATCGGCCTGTGCAATGCCGGCGTGATCTGCGCCGAAGGCCCGCTGATGCTGCGCTGGCTTGACGCGGTGACGAACGACAACGCGGCCGGCGAGTATTACCTGACCGATGTGGTGGCCCTGGCGGCCGCGCAATCGCGTTGCGTGGCGGTGGAAGCGCCCGAGGCGGAGCTGGCCGGCATCAACAGCCGGGCGGAACTCGCGGCGTCCGAGGCTCGGCTGCAGGGGCAGTGGCGCAGCGCCGCGCTGGATGCCGGCGTCACGCTGCTGGCGCCCGAGACGGTGTTCTTCAGCCACGACACCGTCATCGCGAATGACGTGCTGGTTGAGCAGAACGTGGTGTTCGGCCCCGGCGTGCGGGTGGAATCCGGGGCGGTGATCCGCGCTTTCAGCCATCTGGAAGGCTGCGTGGTGCGCGGCGGGGCCATCATCGGCCCCTATGCCCGGCTGCGCCCCGGTGCCGATGTGGGTGAGGGCGCGCATGTCGGCAATTTCGTGGAGCTCAAGGCCACGACGCTGGGTGCGGGGGCCAAGGCCAACCACCTGACCTATCTGGGCGATGCCAGCATCGGCCCGGGCAGCAACATCGGCGCGGGGACCATCACCTGCAACTATGACGGGGTGAACAAGCACCGCACCGAGATCGGGGCAGGTTCCTTCATTGGCAGCAACACGGCGCTGGTCGCACCTGTGAAGGTGGGGGACCGCGCCCTGGTCGCCGCTGGATCAACCATTACCGAGGATGTGCCCGCGGACACGCTGGCCCTGGCGCGGGGGCGCCAGACCAACAAGCCCGGCCGCGGCTTCAGGGGAAAGAAGAAGTGATGCGAATGATCAGCCAGCCGTCCGATCGCCGGAGCGCCCAGGGGCGCGTAGGCGTGAATCGGCCGGGAGCTGCGTCCGATCGCCGGAGCGCCCAGGGGCGCGTAGGCGTGAATCGGCCGGGAGCTGCGTCCGATCGCCGGAGCGCCCAGGGGCGCGTAGGCGTGAATCGGCCGGCGCGCCCGGAGGGCGCCGTTTAATGTGCGGGATCGTAGGGGTTATCGGCGGCACCACCCTGGCCGCGCCGCGTCTGTTGGACGCGCTGCGGCGCCTGGAGTACCGCGGCTATGACAGCGCAGGCATCGCCACCCTGGTCGACGGCAAGATCGACCGCCGCCGGGCCGAGGGTAAGCTGGACCGGCTGGCCGGCGTGCTGCAGACGAACCCGCTGCCGGGCATGACCGGCATCGGCCACACGCGCTGGGCCACCCATGGCGGCCCGACCGAGCGCAACGCCCACCCGCACGCCACCGCCCGCGTCGCCGCCGTGCATAACGGCATCATCGAGAATTTCGCCGAATTGCGCGCGGAGCTTGAGGCCGCCGGCCAGGTCTTCCAGTCCGACACGGACACGGAGACCGTGGTGCAGTTGCTGGACCTGCTGCTGGCCCAGGGCATGGCGCCCGAGGCCGCGGCCCATGCCGCTCTGAAGCGCCTGCACGGCGCCTTCGCCATGGCCTTTCTGTTCGCCGACCACCCGGACCTGCTGATCGTGGCCCGCCACGGGCCCGCGCTCGCGGTCGGTCACGGAGAGGGCGAGATGTATGTCGGCAATGACGCGCTGGCGCTCGCCCCGCTGACGCGGCGGATCACCTATCTCGAAGACGGCGATTGGGCCGTGATCACGCCGACGGGCGTGCGCTTCATGGACATGGCGGGCCGAGAGGTCCGCCGCCAGGAAAAGCCCACCCATGTGTCGGGCGCGCTGACCGGCAAGGGCAACCACCGGCACTTCATGGAGAAGGAACTCCATGAACACCCCGCCGTGCTGGGCGACACGCTGCGGCAGTATCTGGAGCCGTCTTCGCGCAGCGTGGCGCTGCCGGAACTGCCGTTTGACGCCGCCGCCATCCCCAGCCTGACCATTTCGGCCTGCGGAAGCGCCTTCCTGGCGGGGCAGGTCGGCAAATACTGGATCGAGCAATATGCCCGCGTGCCGGTCGAGGCCGATGTGGCCAGCGAATGGCGCTATCGCGACCCGCCGCTGCCCAAGGGCGGGGCCGCCATCCTGGTCAGCCAGTCGGGCGAGACGGCCGACACGCTGGCCGCGCTGAAGCTGCTGAAGGAACGCGGCCAGACCACCCTTTCGGTCGTGAACGTGCCCGAAAGCAGCATGGCGCGGCTGGCGGATGCCGCGCTGCTGACGGTGGCGGGGCCTGAGATCGGTGTCGCCTCCACCAAGGCGTTCACGGCGCAGTTGATGGTGCTGGCGTGCCTCGCGCTCGGCATGGGGCGCGCGCGCGGCACCATCGACGACGCGACCGCCGCCACCCTGACCGCCGCGCTGCTGGAAGTGCCTGAGCACGCGGCCGAGATCCTGGAGCGCGACCAGGAAATCCAGGCCCTGGCGGTGGAAGTGGCCAAGGCGCGGGACGTGCTGTTCCTCGGCCGGGGCGCGCTGTTCCCCATCGCCATGGAAGGCGCGCTGAAGCTGAAGGAAATCAGCTACATCCACGCTGAGGGTTACGCCGCCGGCGAGATGAAGCACGGCCCCATCGCGCTGATCGACCAGGCGGTGCCCGTCATCGCGCTCGCGCCCTCGGGCCCGCTGTTCGAAAAGACGGTCAGCAACCTGCAGGAAGCCGCCGCGCGCGGCGGGCGCATCATGGCCTTTACCGATGCCATCGGCGCGCCGGTGCTGCGCGGCTTTGCCGAGCATGTGGTGGAGCTGCCGGTGGTGGACGCCTTCGCCGCCCCCATCCTGCACGCCATCCCGGTGCAGCTGCTGGCCTATCATGTCGCGGTGCTGAAGGGCACGGATGTGGACCAGCCGCGCAATCTGGCGAAAAGCGTGACGGTGGAATGATCACCCCGGCCGAATGGCCGCGCGACCTCGATCTGGTGCGCGGCCTGTTCCGGGAATACGCGGCCGGGCTCGGCTTCGACCTGGGTTTCCAGGGCTTCGAGGAAGACCTGGCGGCCCTGCCCGGCAAATACGCCCCGCCGCATGGCCAGGTGCTGCTGGCCTGGGCGGATGGTGAGGCTGTGGGGATCGTCGCGCTGCGGCCCGTCGAAGGCACGACCGGCGAGGTAAAGCGACTTTACGTGCGCGGCACCGCCCGTGGCGGCCGCTGGGGCCGGCGGCTGATGGAAGCGCTGATCGAGCAGGCCCGCGCCCTCGGCTACACACGGCTGTGCCTGGATACCCGGCCGATGATGGCCTCGGCCGTCGCGCTGTACCGTGACCTCGGCTTCACCCCGACTGAGCCCTATGTGTTCAACCCGTATCCGGACGTGATCTATCTCGGTCGCGACTTGTGACGCCGGGCACATGGGGGCAACCTGCCGGCCAAACCGGAGGACCCTCCATGGGCTATGCCATCCTGGCGCGCGACGGCGCCGACCCTTCCCTGCGCATGAACGCCCGCGACCGGCATCTCGCGGTATTGCAGAGCTGGTGCGCCGACGGGCGCATGGCCTTCGGCGCGCCCATCTTCGACAAGGATTGGAAGGTCGCCGGCAGCCTGATGATCCTGAACGTGCCCGATGAGACGCATGTGAAGGAGTACATCAGCGAGGAGCCCTTCGCGCGTGAGGGCGTCTGGACCGGCTTCGACGTGTTTCCCTATGCCATCGCCTCGCTGCCCTACCGGCCGTTGCCGCAGCCGGGCGCGCCGGTTTCCGCCAGCCGCACGCACACGGTCTCCATCGGCTGGGATGCCGATGATGCCGAGGCCCCGGCGCGCCGTGCCAAGGCCCGCCCCCCGCATTTCGAGCGCGTGACCCAGGCCGCGCGTGACGGTATCATTACCATCGGTGGGGCCATCCTGGACGGCCAGGGCAAGATGCGCGGCTCCATCGCCGTCACGGCCCATGCCTCCGATGCCGAGGCCGAGGCCTGGTGGGCCGAGGACCCCTATATCAAGGATGGCGTCTGGTCGCGGGTGGAACGCTGGGGCACCCGGCTGGTCGGCCTGCCCTACAAGCCGCTTCCCGGCGCCGAGTAGCCCTTGCGCGCGGCGCCGCGCTGCCCCATGCCGTGCCCATGACGACGGCGAATGATCTGGTGGCGCGCGGCGCGCAGCGCCACAAGCAGGGCAAGCTGATGGAGGCCGAGAGCCTGTATCGACGCGCCCTGAAGCTGAACCCCAATCAGCCCGATGCGCACAACCTGCTGAGTGTCGCCCTGCGCTCACGCGGGGCGCTGGAGGAAGCACTGGCTGCCTCCGCCCGCGCCGTGGCGCTGGCGCCGGGGCATCCGCTGATGCTGGCCAACCACGGCGCCGCGCTGGCCGAGGCCGGGCGCCTGCCCGAAGCCATCAGCGCCATGCAGCAATGCCTGGCCGCCGCCCCCGGCGATGCCGTCACCTGGCGCAATCTGGGCCAGGCACTCGCCGCCGCCGGGCGTGCCGCCGATGCGGTCGGCCCCTTGACCACCGCCACCCAGATCGCCCCCACCATGGCCGAGGCCTGGCTGGGCCTGGCCCATGCCCAGTCCGAGGCCGGCAACCCCTCGGCGGCGCATCCCGCCGCGGTTCGCGCCCTGGAACTGGCCGGGCGCGACAAGAGCCTGGCAGAGCAGGCGCGCTTCCTGCTGGCCGCCCTCGGTGGTGGCGAGGCGCCGGACCGTGCGCCTGCGGCCTATGTGCGCCAGCTGTTCGATGCCTTTGCACCGCGCTTCGATGCGGAGCTGGAAGGTAATCTGGAATACCGCACGCCCGCGCTGCTGGCCCAGGCCATGCTCGCGGCCGGTGTGCCGGCGGATGGCTCTGCGGCTGTTCTGGACCTGGGCTGCGGCACCGGCTTGTCCGGTGTGGCGCTGGCCCCCTTCGCCCGGCGCATGGAAGGGGTGGACCTGTCACCACGCATGCTGGATGCGGCCCGCGCCCGGGGCCTCTATGCGGCCCTGCATGAGATGGACCTGCTGGCCTTCCTGCCGCGCAAGCCTGCGGCGTGGGACGTGATCGCGGCAGCGGATGTGCTGAACTACCTGGGTGATCTGGGCCCTGTGCTCGGCGCGATGCGGGCCGCGCTTCGCCCCGGCGGCATCATCGCCTTCAGCCTGGAGACGGGTGAGGCCGTGCCGTATGAGCTGGGCCAGGGCATGCGCTATCGCCACAACGCCGCCCATGTGCGCGCCCTGGCCGAAGCCGTGGGCCTGACGCCGCGGGCCGAGAGCGAGGTGACGCTGCGCATGGAACGCGGCAAGCCTGTCGCCGGCACGCTATTGGTTCTGGGCTAGTTCCTCGGGGGTCGCCGCCACGCGGCGGCTGCGCAGCCGGGCGGAGAAGCCGGGCGAAGACGTCATCACACAGAAGGGGACGGCCAGCACAAGCCCCAACGCCCAGGGTGCCAGCCATGGCCAGGCCGCCACGGGCACCAGCGCGAAGCACAGCGCCCCGAACAGCGTATGCGGCCACAGCAGCCGCGCGGCATCGCCCCAGCCCACGCCGCGGTCGGCGCGGTTCTGCGGCGCCCAGCCGCGCAGCCGCCTGAAGGGCAGCACCGCCAGGAACAGGGCCTTGTTGAAGGTGCTGACGGGGTCCAGCAGGGTGGTGAACAGCAGCTCCGCCGCCGCCCCGCGCAGAAAGCGCGCCCGCCCGCCATACCGGGCGGCCAGGCCCGGCTTCAGCAGCACCTCGGCATAGCCGCAGAGTTTCGGTGCGTGGATACAGGCCCAGCAGCCGGCCATGGCGGCGGCGAGCCAGGCGCTGTCTGTGCCCAGTCCGCCGCCGGTCGCGGCGTTCAGCACGGCGAAGAGCAGGGCCAGCGTCCAGAGCGGGGTGCCCGCGAACAGAAGAATGGCCTGCACCAGCTGCCAGCGACCGAGGGCGGTCAGCCGGGGCAGCTTCAGCAATGCCCAGTACTGCATATTGCCGGCACCCCAGCGCATGTCGCGCGCCATGAATTCGGGCAGGGCGGGCGGGTTGCCTTCCATGCTGCCGTCCTCGATCGGCAGGGCCATCACCTTCCAGCCCGCATGGGTCAGGCGGGTGGCCTCCACCTGGTCGTGGCTCAAAATGGGGCTGCCGTCGGGCAGGGGTTCCAGCCGCGCGTGCTGCCGGAAGGGCGCGATGCGGATGATGGCGTTGTGGCCCCAATAGGGGCCCTGGTCAGCCTGCCACCACGCCTGGCCGGTGGCCCAGGCCCTCATGCCCGCCCGCATGCCGAACTGGAACAGGCGCGGAAAGGCCGCGCTGGCCGGGCGGCCCACGATCAGCTGCTGGACGATGGCCAGTTTTGTATCCGCCTCCATGATCGCGACCAGCCGCAGCACGGCCTCGGCCGACATCTCGCTGTCGGCATCCAGGCAGATCATGAACTCGGCCTCTCCGGCGTGATGGTCCAGGAACTCCATCACATTGCCGGCCTTGAAGCCGCTGTTGTCGGCACGGCGGCGATAGCGCGCGCCGGGAATGGTGCGGATGGCCGCTTCCTCGGCGATGGCGGTCGCTGTGTCGCGGGTGTCGGACAGGAACCACAGGGTGAACCGCGCCTCGGCGCCGGCTTCCGCCAGGCCGCAGACCAGGCGCCGCAGCGGGGGCAGCACCTCCGCCATGTCCTCGTTGCGGATGCAGACGGCGATGGCGGTATGCGCGCGCGGCAGGCCGGGCGCGGTGTGGGCAAGCGCGGGAAGGACCGCGCGTGCCGGATCCCGCGCGCCCAGCAGCAGCGCAAGGCCGATCAGCGCATTGGCGCCGCAGAGCGCGGTCCACGGCGCGGTGCCGGCAAAGGCGATGAGCGTCAGCCATTCGAACGTCGTCACGCCGCCCGGCGCCACGGCGCAGGCCGCCAGCGCCACCAGCACGGTCGCCAGCACCATCACCAGAACGAAGAACACGGCGCGTCGCACAGCCAGCATGGCCCCGACATAATGCCTTCCATGCATGATTGCGATTGCCTGGGTGACAAATCCCGCCCGAGGTTGCATGACATCAGGCAGAGGAAATCCAAGAAGGTATGTCTATGTCAGGGAGCCACAGCACTTTGCCGCCCGACATCGACCCGAACTCGGTCGATGCCGCTACAGCGGAACGCCTTACGGAGCTGATCGAGAGCGAGGAAGGCGTCACCAACAAGTACACGGGGTGGCTCGGCTATACGTCGGTCGGTATCGCGGTGGCGATGTCGTTGTTCCATCTCTGGGCGGCCTGGGACATCGTGCCCACCACCACGCTGCGCTTCGCGCATGTGGGCTTCACCCTCGTCCTCGGCTTCCTGCTGTTTCCGGCCGCGCGGCGGTTCCGTCACCGCTTCATGCCTTGGGACTGGGCGCTGATCGCGGCGGGTGCCTATGTCACCTGGTATCTCATTTCCGGCGGCGATGACCTGCAGGACCGGGTGATCTTCCCCGAGCCCATGGACATCGTCGTGGGCTGGCTGCTGATCGCCCTGGTGCTGGAGGCCGCGCGGCGCGCCACCGGCTGGGTGATGCCCGTGGTCTCCATCTGCTTCATCCTCTACGCTTTCTTCGGCAATCACCTGCCGGCGCCTTGGACGCATCGGGGCTATGACGCGGAACGCCTGGTGCCGCATCTATCCATCACGCTGGAAGGCATCTTCGGCTCCGCGGTGGACGTCTCGGCCACGCTGATCATCCTGTTCACCATCTATGGGGCGATCCTGTCGGCCTCGGGCGCGGGCAAGTACTTCGTGGATTTCAGCTTCGCGGCGACGGGCGGCAAGCCGTCCTCGGCGGGGCGGACCGTGGTGCTGTCGGCCTTCCTGCTGGGCGGGCCCTCGGGCTCCGGCGTGGCCACCACCGTCACGATCGGCACCGTGGCCTGGCCGATGATGCGGCAGGTGGGCTATCGCGCCGATGACGCGGGCGGCCTTCTGGCGGCTGGTGGTCTTGGTGCCATCATCTCGCCGCCGATCATGGGCGCGGCTGCCTTCCTGATCGCTGAATACCTCAAGATCAGCTATCTTGAGGTGCTGCTGATGGCGACGGTGCCGACGGTGCTGTACTACGCCGGGCTGCTGTTCATGGTTGAGCTGGACCAGCGCCGGATCGCGGCGCGCGGGGGCAACCCCAACGCGGCCAAGGGCATGGTGGTCGAGAGCGTGGGCGCCATGTTCCGCCGCGGCTGGTACCACTTCACGAGCCTGGTCGCGATCATCGGCTTCATGGCGATCGGCTATTCCGCCACGCTGTCCGTGCTTTACGCCATGCTTCTGGCGGTCGCGCTCTCCTTCCTGTCGAAGGAGCATGCGCTGTGGCCCCGCAAGCTGATCAAGACGCTGGCCGACGGCGCCTATCAGTCCATCGGCATCGCGGCCACCTGCGCCTCGGCGGGCATCATCGTGGGCTGCATCACGCTGACCGGGCTCGGGCTCAAGTTCAGCGACATCGCCATCCAGGCGGCCGGTGGCTCACTGGTCATCACGGCCATCTATACGGCGCTGATCGTTTGGGTGGTGGGCCTCGCGGTGCCGGTGACGGCCAGCTACATCATCTGCGCCGTCGTGGCGGCGCCGGCGCTGATCAAGCTGGGCGTGCCGGACTACGCGGCGCATATGTTCGTCTTCTACTATGCGGTGCTCAGCGAGGTTTCGCCCCCCACGGCGCTCAGCCCCTTCGCGGCGGCGGCGATCACGGGGGCGGGGCCCTACCGCACCACGCTGATGGCCTGGAAGTACACGCTGCCGGCCTTCGTGCTGCCCTTCATCTTCGTGACCGATCCGGACGGCGTGGGCCTGCTGTTGCGCCCGACGGAAGGCATGGGCTGGGGCGACGTGGCCTGGCAGATCTTCCTGGCGACTGCCGGCCTGGCGGCGCTGGCCGCCGCCGCGCAGGGCTTCGCCCGGCATATCCTGGCCGGGTGGGAGCGCGGGGTGCTGACCCTGGTGGGTCTGCTGCTGCTGTTCCCCGCCCTGTTCGAGGCGGTACTGAGCCTGCCGCACCCGCATTGGTGGGGTGTTCTGGCCGGGGCAGTCTTCATGGCCTGGCAGATCAAGCGGCCTGAGCCGCGCTTTGCCTAGCGGAACACACTGAGCAACCGGGCCAGCGGGGAGACCCGCGGTGCCGGCGGCGGGGCCGGCTCAGGCGCCGGCCTCGCCCGCCATTCGCCGTAGCACATGCCGATCGCCTCATAGAGGCGCAGATACACGGCCCTGTCGAAGTGCAGGTAGATGTCGGCGTTCACCTCCGCGATGTCGCGGATCAGGGCGCCGGCCTCGATGAAGACCACATTGGCGCGCCCGGCGCCGGCCGCCCGAAACGCATCGTTCAAGGCCCGTTGCGGCGCCACTTCCGTTTCCTGGCCGTTGCCCAGGTTAAGCCGATGGTTGGGCAGGATCACCACCAGCAACGCCCCCTTGGGGACGGCATCCAGGATGGCCTCGTAATGCGGGCGGAAGGCCTCGACGTCACCGAACGGGATCTGGTCGAACTCCGCCGCCAGCAGGCCGGTGATGGAGGCGTGCAGCGCCGCCCGTTCGGGCGTGCGGTTCGGGTGATCGGGCTGCAGGACATCGCGCAATCCGATGGGGCAGCTGAAGCCGCTCTGCCGGTGCCGATACGCCGCCAGCGCCGCATCGGCCGCCGGGCTGAACACGATCAGCGTTCCGGGCGGGCAGGGCGCCAGTGTTCGGGATTGGTAGAAGTCGTCCGTCATGCCCAGCCGATGCGCCAGGTCGCGCTCGCCTTCGCTCAGGCCCTTCAGCGCATAGCTCAACATCATGCTGTGGTTGCGGTGCAGATAAAGGGCGGGTTCCGGTGTCACGACCTCCATCGCGACGCTCTCGGCCTCCGCGCGGAAGAAGTGCTCCAGCACCTCCAGCTCACAGCCGCCGCGAATGCGGACCTGGCCGAAACGTCGCTCGGCGGCGCCTGGGGCATCCGCCTCGCCGGGCTGATTGATCCAGTCCACCGGTGAGCCGGGGTCGGACAGCACGTCACCCACCACATGCAGTTGCGGCCGGCCGAGCAACTCATAGACCCATTGCTCCACCCCCATGCCGAGCGTGCGGCAGGAGAAGCAGAAATGCCGCAGGCGCGGCTGGCCCCAGGTTACGAGCCCCTCCAGCAGGAAGAAGCCGACCAGCCCGTAATCGCCATAGCGGTCCTGCGCGGACACCAGACCGGCGCGCGCATAGTAGCGGCCGGCCTGCTCACGCAGCGCGGTGCGGGCGGCCGCCGCGTCGTCCGGCAGGCGTTCCTTGGTGAAGTTCAGCTGGTTGGTGCGGTTCACCAGTTCCACCGCGCGATCAATGTACGGTTCGATGTCATGGACCAGCGTGACGCGGATATGGCTGCGGCGCAGGAAGTCCCGGCTGTCGACGGTCTGGCGCATCTCGTGCTGCTTCTGCTCCAGCAGGCGATACTGGTTCAGGCGTGTCAGCGCGCGGTCGTCCTTCCCGCGAAAGCCTGGGTCGGCGAGGAAGTCCGCGATCATCGTCTCATCAGCGACCTGGATGCCGGGAAGCGCATCGGCCACCGCTGCACGATTGCCGGGATGGTCGTCCACGAACAGCACGGTGGCGGGGCGCAGCTGGGCCGCTTCCACGATTTCCGCCACGCGTTCGGGCTTCGGGCGCCAGTCGACGCTGGGGAAGACGAAATAATCCCACAACTCATGCTTTCGCATGATGTCGCGGACAGGTTCCATGTCGTTGCGTGAGCAGATGGAACTGATGATTCCGCGCTCGGCCAGGGTCTTGACCAGGGCGGCGTGATCCTCACGCCAGGCGATGCCGCCCTCGGTCAGGGTGCCGTCCCAGAAGGTTTCGTCGAGATCCCAGATGACGAGCCGCACATCTTGGAACATGGATCGCCACCTCGCCCCGGCCTGCTGCGGCTCATCATGGGCGGAAGCGGACGGCGCGACAAACAGGCGGATGAGTGACGTTGCCGTGTGCTTCGTCTGCCTCCGCCGGGATGCAGGGGCGCGGATGTCGCATCTGGTCTGATGGCGCATGCTGGCGTATCCATTCGGGGATGCGTTTCCCGATCCCTGCCGTGACGATGCTGGCCGTCCTGGTCGCGATGCCTGCCGCGCTGCCCGCCTGGGCGCAGAACCGCCCCGCGCAGCCCAGACCACTCGGTACCTATCAGAGCTGGACCGCCGCGACCCACACGGAAAACGGCCAGAAGATCTGCTTCGCCTTCACGCGGGCGACGCGTGCCGAGGGCGTTCCCGGCCGCAATGCCCAGAACGTCACGCTGATGGTCACCCACCGCCCCCAGGGCCGGGACCAGGTGGCCATCCGCAACGGCTACACCCATGGGCGCGGGGCCGAGGCCCGGCTGATCGTCGGCCAGACCGACCTGCCCGCCTATACCAGCCGCGACAGCGCCTTCCTGCGCGACGGTCGCGCGGCGACGACGGCCATGCGCAGCGGCCGCGAGGCCATGCTGCGCGCCCCCGGCCCGAACGGGCGCGGTCAGGCGCAGGACCTGTTCCCGCTTGCCGGTTTCTCGGCGGCCTATGACGCCATCAGCCGCGAATGCCCGGCGTCTCCTGCCCCCGCCCCCGCTGCCCCAGCCCGCAGATGAGCATCGCCGCCCCCCACCCGCAGGGCCACAAGGCCTTTCCCGCTGCACCGCGCCCGCTCTCGCCCGAGGCGCTGCTGAACGAGGAGGAGCGCGGCCGCATCCTGGCGAAATCCGCGCTGTTTGCCCCGCCCGAGGCAACGCTGCCCGACGGCCGCAAGGACCTAGTGGGGCTGTCGCGTGAGGAACTGGCCGCCGAGATGGTGGCCATGGGCGAGAAGGCGTTCCGCGCCAAGCAACTGTGGCACTGGATCTACCACCAGGGTGAGCGCGATTTCTCGCGCATGTCCAACATCGCCCGCCCCTTCCAGCAGAAGCTGGCGGAGCGTTTCGTCATCGGCCGCCCCGATGTGGGGACCGAGCAGACCAGCACCGACGGCACCCGTAAGTGGCTGTTCAAGTTCCGCGACACCCAGCAGGTCGAGACGGTCTACATCCCCGACGACGATCGCGGGTCGGTCTGCATCTCGACCCAGGTGGGCTGCACGCTTTCCTGTTCCTTCTGCCACACCGGCACGCAGAAGCTGGTGCGCAACCTGGGCGCGGCCGAGATCGTCGGCCAGTTCATGGCCGCGCGCGACAGCTACGGCGAATGGCCCACCCCCACCGGCGGCGAGGATGAGGACGGTAGGCGCCTGTCCAACATCGTCGTCATGGGCATGGGCGAGCCGCTGTATAATTACGAGGCCGTCCGCAAGGCCCTGATCATCATCATGGACCATGAGGGCATCGCGCTGTCGCGCCGGCGGATCACGCTGTCGACCTCGGGCGTCGTGCCGGTGATGGACATCTGCGGGCAGGAGTTGGGCGTGAACCTGGCGGTGTCGCTGCACGCCGTGCGCAACGACCTGCGCGACATACTGGTCCCGCTGAACCGCAAATACCCGATCGATGAATTGCTGGCGGCCTGCCGTCGCTATCCCGGCGTGTCGAACGCGCGGCGCATCACCTTCGAATACGTGATGCTGCGGGGCGTGAACGACAGCGCGGCCGAGGCGCGTGAATTGGCCCGGCTGCTCAAGGGCATCCCCGCCAAGGTGAACCTGATCCCGTTCAACCCGTGGCCGGGCAGCGACTATCAGACGAGCCGCCCGGAGCAGATCCGCGAATTCTCGGAGATCCTGCTCGCGGCCGGCATCTCCTGCCCGGTGCGGCGCCCGCGCGGGCGTGACATCCTGGCCGCCTGCGGTCAGCTCAAGACCGAGTCCGAGAGGGCGCGGAGGGCGTGAGCGCAGCGCCCCGGGTCAACATCTGGCTGATCGCGCTGGCGGGCTTTGCCTCCGGCATCGGGATGCGGATGGTGGACCCGTTGCTGCCCATGATCGCGGGCGATTTCGGGGTACAGACCAGCCAGGCCGCCATCCTGATCGCGGCCTTCCAGCTGACCTATGGCGGCAGCCAGCTCGGCACCGGGCTGATCGGGGACCGCTTCGGCAAGTTGCGCCTGGCCGCGATCTCGCTGCTGGCTTTCGGCATCGTCTCCATCCTGGGTGAATTCGCCGGCGGGCTGAATGAGCTGGTGTGGATGCGCATGATCGCGGGCCTCGCTTCGGGCGCGATCATCCCCATGCTGATGGCGCATATCGGCGACACGGTGCCGTATAATGAGCGGCAGGCGGTGCTGGGCCAGTTCCTGATGGGCAATGTCATGGCCCAGCTGCTGGGCGGGCCGATGTCGGGGCTGATCGGCGAGCATTTCGGCTGGCGCGGCACCTTCATCTGCTTCGGCGCCTTCACCGCCTCCATCGGGCTGGTGCTGATGGCGCTGCTCGGGCGGTCCATGCTGGCGCCCATGGGCACGGGCGGGGCCGGGGGCTTCGCGGGCTATGCCCGTCTGCTGAAAAGCCCGTTTGCGCGCCGCCTGATGCTGGCCGCGGCGCTGGACGGCGCGCTGCTGATGGGGGGTGCCTTCCCCTTCATCCCCTCCTTCCTCATTGAGGACTTCCACCTCTCGGCGGCCTGGGCGGGGCTGATCGTGGCCAGCTTCGGGCTGGGGGCCATGATCTACTCGCGCATGGCGCGGCGCCTGGTGGGGCGGCTGGGCGAGTCCAACCTCCTGGTCATGGGCGGGCTCGGCCTGGCGATCTGCCTGTTCATCACGGCGGCTGCCCCGCATTGGGGCGTGATCCTGGTGGCCGAGATCGCCTCGGGCTTCCTGTTCTATTCCTTCCATGGCGTTCTGCAGGCGCGCGGTACCGAGGCGCTGCCCGATTCCCGCGCGACCAGCATGGCGGCCTTCGCCATGTCGCTGTTCCTGGGGCAATCGCTGGGCGCGCTGGTCTTTGCCGGGGTGATGGCGATGGCCGGTTATCGCGCCGCCTTTGCGCTCGCAGGGCTCGGGATGGTTGCGGTGGCGTTCTGGTGCCGCCAGGCGCCGGTGCGCGAAGCCGCCTGACGTAAAAAATACCCGCGCTTTCCGCTCCAGAGGCCGCCAGGCGCGCATTCCTGTTGCGGTAACGGAATGACAGCAGTCATCGAGTTCGACAATCGCTGTCATAGGTTAAGAAATATCCGTTAAGTCTTGCCTAGCGTCACGTCATAGCGAAGATGCCGCCGGTCTTCCGGGCGGCGTTCGAATCCACCCGGCATCAATTTCAGCGTCCGGGACGTTCATCATGGTCAGCACCCCATTCCTGCCGACGGATCCTCTGTATCTGTACGCATGGCACCTCAAGAACGTCGGCGGTGCGGACCAGGGTAACGGCGTGGCGGGGGTGGACATCCGCGCCGAGCAGGCCTGGATGCGCTATACCGGCAAGAATGTGCTGGTCGCCGTGCTGGATGACGGCGTGGAGGCCAGCCACCCGGATCTGGCCGCCAACATGTGGACACGGCCGGGCAGCATCGCCACCCCCAGTGACCCGAACCTGGCAAACGGCCTGCCGGTCAGCAGCGGGCGCGACGCGGCGGGCGACAATCACGGCACCTCGGTCGCCGGCGTCATCGCCGGTGTCGCGAACAACGGCATCGGCGGGGTGGGCGTCGCCCCGGATGCCCAGATCGTCTCCTACCGCATACTGGGCGAGGAGCCGGCCGACACGGACAAGGCCTTCCTGCAGGCCCTGGCGGACGGCGTGCAGGTGCTGAACAACTCCTGGGGTGCCACCGCGGGGATGGTGCTGAACACCGCCGACCTGTTCGCGGCGATTCGGGTGGTGACGGAGGGGCGCGCCGGGCTGGGCGCGGTGATCGTGAAGTCCGCGGGCAATTCGCGCACCATCATGCTCGAGGATCAGCCGGCCCCGGCCGACGCCAACCTCGATATCGTCGCCGCCTCCCATGCCTCGATCGTCGTGGCCGCGCTCGACAACACCGGGGTCATTTCCAGCTACTCGACACCTGGCGCGAATGTCTTCGTCTCGGCCTTCGGCGGCCCGGGCGACAGCGAACTGACGGCCAGGAACAGCATCGTCTCGACCGACCGGGCGGGGCCCGTGAACGGGTATAGCGATGGCGACTACACGGGCTTCAACGGCACCTCCGCCGCCGCGCCGATCGTGTCTGGCGTCGTGGCGCTGATGCTGGAAGCCAATGCGCGGCTCGGCTATCGGGACGTGCAGGAGATCCTGGCCTATACCGCGCGCCAGACCGACTACAATGCGGGCATCGGCGCGGACGCTTCCATGAGCCGCACGCCCTGGCTGACCAACACAGCCACCAACGCGAATGGCGGCGGGCTGAACTTCAGCCGCGACTATGGGTTCGGCATCGTCGATGCCGGGGCGGCGGTGCGCCTGGCCGAAACCTGGACCCTGCAGCGGACCGAGACGAACTACATCACGACTGCGCTGGGGCCGGTCTCCACGCCCTCCGGCACCAGCATCACGGCGGGTGGGCTGCCCGCCGCGCAGACCCTGACGCTGACCTTCAACGCGACGGCGCCGGTCGGGGCCTCCACCGGCTTCCGCATCAATTCCGTCGAGCTGGGGCTTGAGCTGTCCACGCTGAAAGCCGCCGATATCAGCCTGGTTTTGACCTCGCCGGGCGGCACCAGCGTGACGATGCTGCTGGCCAACAGCGGCCTGCTCTATGCGCAGCTGGCCGAGGATGTGGCCGACCCGACGCGGCCGGTCGCCTGGGAAAGCAACGGCTGGCTGTTCTCCTCGCCGGCCTTCTGGGGGGAGAGCGGCGTCGGCGAGTGGCAGCTGGTCATCACCGCCGCCGCCGGCGCGCAGGCCGCCAGCTTCACCGGCGCCGAGCTGAAGCTGCTGGGCGACGGTGCCGCGCAGGATGCGGCGTCGAAGATGCAGGTGTTCACCGATGATTTCGCGCGGCTCGCGGGGCTGGACGCCAGCCGCGCCATCCTGGGCCGCTTCGGTGAAACGGGGCTGAACGCGGCGGGTCTCAGCACCGCCGTCACCATCGACCTGGGCGCGCTGGACGGCAACCAGACCCTGCCTTCCTACATCGGCTCCCAGGCGGTCACCTTCTCTGGCAGCACCATCACCGACGCCTGGGGCGGCGCGGGCAACGACATGCTGATCGGCAGCGGCGCGGCGAACCGCCTGTTCGGCGGCTGGGGCGACGACTACATCCACGGTGGTGCCGGCGACGACGCGCTGGATGGCGGCATCGGGCATGACACGCTGCTGGGCGGCACCGGCGACGATACCCTGACCGGCGGGGAAGGCGACGACCTGCTCATCGGCGGCACCGGGCACGACACGCTGGTCGGCGGCAGCGGCAACGACACCTACGCGCTGGATGACGCCGATACGGTGGTCGAGGCCGCCGATGGCGGCACGGACACCGCCTATGTCGCCTTCAATGACTGGGTGGCCGCAGCCCATGTCGAGATCCTGTACCTCGCCATCCTGGCCACGCGGCTGACCGGCAATGACACCGGCGCCATTCTGGTGGCCAACCCCACCATCGCCAGCACGCTGACGGGGGGCATCGGCCATGATGTGCTGTGGGGCGGCAGCGCGGATGACGTGCTGAACGGCGGGGGTGGTGACGACGTGCTGATCGGCGGTGCGGGGGCCGACACCATGACCGGCGGCACCGGTGACGACACCTATGTCGTCGACGACATCGGCGACCGCGTGATCGAGGAAGCGGGCGGCGGCAATGATACCGCCTTCGTCACCGTCAACGGCTTCACGCTGGGTGCTGGTATCGAGCTGACCTACCTGTACGGCGCGACCAGCATCACCGGCAGCGCCAGCGACGAGGTGATCGTCGCCGACGCCGTGCTGGGCGGCACGTTGCATGGCGGCGGCGGCCAAGACGTGCTCTGGGGCCAGGCCGGCAACGACAACCTGTTCGGTGACGAGGGCAACGACATCCTGCGCGGCGGCGCCGGCGATGACGTGCTGAATGGCGGGGCGGGCAACGACCAGCTGGTGGGCGGCACCGGGGCGGATACCTTCGTGTTCAGCGCCGGCCATGATGAGCTGTTCGACTTCAGCCGGGCCGAAGGCGACCTGATCAGCGTAGGCGCGCGCGGCGTGACGGGCCTGGAGGGCATGTCCATTCAGGTCATCGGCGGGAACACGGTGATCCTCATCGGTGAGGACCGGATGGATGTGTATGGGGTGACGAACCTGGCCGCCCAGGACTTCATGTTCGCCGCGTAGCCGCCCACCCCTGGCCGATCCGGCCTTCGCGCCTCATATTGCCCCTCGAACGAATGCACTCTCTCGTATCGAGGGGCCCCAATGAGCCAGACCAATATCCCTGTGACGGTGCTGACCGGTTATCTCGGCGCCGGCAAGACGACGCTGCTGAACCGCATCCTCTCGGAGGATCACGGCAAGAAGTACGCCGTGGTGATCAACGAGTTCGGTGAACTCGGCGTGGACAACGACCTCGTGGTGGATGCCGACGAGGAAGTGTTCGAGATGAACAACGGCTGCATCTGCTGCACCGTGCGCGGTGACCTGATCCGCATCATCAACGGCCTTGTGAAGCGCAAGGGCCAGCTGGACGGCATCATCGTCGAGACGACGGGCCTCGCGGACCCCGCGCCGGTGGCGCAGACCTTCTTCGCCGACGACGATGTGAAGAAGGCCGCCCATCTGGACAGCATCGTGACCGTGGCGGACGCCAAGAACCTGATCGCGCGGCTGGGTGACAGCAGTGAGGCCGAGGAGCAGATCGCCTTTGCCGACCTGATCATCCTGAACAAGATGGATCTGGTGACGCCGGAGGAGGCCGCCGAGGTCGAGCGCCGCATCCGCGCCATCAACCCTTGGGCCGAGCTGCGCCACAGCGTGAAGTCCGACGTGCCGGTCACGGCCGTGCTGGGCCGCGAGAGCTTCAACCTGGAGAAGGTGCTGGAGCGCGAGCCGGAGTTCCTGAACGGCGAGGACCACCACAGCCACGACAGCGAGGTGATGAGCATCTCTCTGTCCACCGACAAGCCGCTGGACCCGGAGCGTTTCAACGCCTGGATCGGGCAGGTGCTGGCGGTGAAGGGGCAGGACCTGCTGCGCACCAAGGGCATCCTCTCCTACCAGGGTGAGGACCGGGTGTTCGCCTTCCAGGCCGTGCACATGCTGGCCGACGGTGACTTCATCCGCGACTGGAAGGAAGGCGAGCCGCGCGTCAGCCGTATCGTCTTCATTGGCCGCGACCTGAACCGCCCGAAGCTGCGCAAGGGTTTCGAGAGCTGCACGGCCGAGGCCGCGACCGCGGCCTATGAGAGCGAGCTGGCGCGCTGGAGCCCGGAGGCTTGAGCACCACCACGCAACCCGAGTTCCTGATCGACAGCCGCGGCACGACGCGCGAAACCGATGCCTATGTGGTGGGCCTCGGTTTCTGCCGGGCCACCGGTACGTTGGGCGCGGGGCTGGGTGACGGCACGGTGCGGATCGGCACCGACCTCGTCACCCATCAGGCGCATGAAGGCGCGGTCCTGGCCTTCTGCCCGGATGCCAAGGCCGGCTTCCTGACCGGCGGCGACGATGGCCGGCTGGTATCCACCGCCGCCGAGGCGGTGACGCTGGCGAAATACGGTTCCCGCTGGGTGGACCAGGTGGCGGCCCACCCGGACGGGCTGCGTGCGGCCAGCGTGGGCAAGGCCCTGCATCTGCTGGACGGCAAGGGCGAGGCGCTGAAAAGCCTGAACCACCCGTCCTCCGTCGCCGGTATCGCCTTCGATGCCAAGGGCAAGCGCGTGGTGGCCAGCCATTACAATGGTGCCTCCGTCTGGTTCGTGAACGCGAAGGAAGACAAGCCGCGCTTCCTGGAATGGAAGGGCAGCCACGGCCTGGTGCGCTTCAGCCCCGACGGCACTCATGTGGTGACGGCCATGCAGGAGAACGCGCTGCACGGCTGGCGCCTGGCCGATGGCCAGCACATGCGTATGTCCGGCTACCCCACCAAGACGCGCAGCATGGAGTTCACCGCCAAGGGCCGCTGGCTGGCGACGGCGGGTGCCGAATCCATCGTGATGTGGCCCTTCTTCGGCGGCGGGCCGATGGGCAAGCCGCCCACGGAGCTGGCGGGCGGGGACGGCGTGTTCTGCTCGGCGCTCGCGTGCCATCCGCAGCATGAGGTCGTGGCGGCCGGTTTCGATGACGGGCTGGTGCTGATCGCGGAGATCGGTTCGGGCAAGGTGCTGCCCGTGGCGCCGCCCTCGGAATCTCCGGTCTCGGCCATTGCATGGAATGCATCCGGCAACATGTTGGCCTTCGGAACCGAAAAGGGATTGATCGGATGGCTGGACTTCTCGGCGCGGTGAAGCTGCTGGAAACCTCGCGGATGCGGATGCCCTCGATCGGGCTCGGCACCTGGCCCATGAAGGGCGCGGAATGCGAGGCGGCGGTCGAAGGCGCGCTGGGGCTCGGCTATCGCCACCTGGATACGGCCGAGATGTACGGCAATGAGGTGGAGGTGGGGCGCGGCCTCAAGGCCTCCGGCCTCAAGCGTGAGGAGGTGTTCCTCACGACCAAGGGCTGGTGGGACAAGTCCACCGGCCCCGCGCTGCGGGCGGCGGCCGAGGCAAGCCTGGACCGGCTGTCGACCCCTTATCTGGACCTGTACCTGATCCATTGGCCCTCGCCGCAGATGGATCTGCCTGGGCTGCTGGAGGCGCTGGCGAAGCTGCAGCAGGATGGTCTGGCCAAGGCCGTGGGCGTGGCGAACTTCCCCGCCGGGCTGCTGTCGCGCGCGCTGGCGCTCGGCATCGCGCCCATCGCCTGCGACCAGGTGGAACACCACGCGCTGTTGAGCCAGGAGAAGCTGCTGAAGGTCTGCGCCGCGCATGACGTGGTGCTGACCAGCTACACCCCGCTCGGCAAGGGGCGCGTGGGTGAGCATCCGGTGGTGGCCGGCATCGCGGCGCGGCTGGGCGTCATGCCGGGCCAGGTCGCGCTGGCCTATGCGCTGGCCCAGGGGCCGCGCCACGGGGCGCAGGTTTCCGTGATTCCGAAGGCAGCCGGTACCGCCCGGCAGACGGAAAACCTGGGGGCCGCCGGCGTGTTTCTGTCGGAGGCCGACCTGGCCGCCATCGATGCCCTGCCCAAGGACCAGCGGATGGTGAACCCGGACTTCCGGCCAAACTGGAATGACTGAACGTCTTCCAGCCGTCGCCTGAACCCGCTTGCGCGGCTACCCCTCCCCAGGGCATTAGCCGCGCAGGCACACGGAACAAGGAATGCACCATGGCCGACATGGATGACGACGACACCCCCGACCTCGGCGTGCCGCTGGAAGTCGTCGCTACCATCGCGGAGCTGCTGACCGCGCTGGAAGAAGACGACGACGAGGAGCTCGACCTCGACGATGACGAGGACGAGGAGGCCGATGAGGGCGGCGATGACGCTGACGATGAGCTGACGCCCGAACTCGTCGAGGAAATCATCAACGAGCTGACCGAGGACGAGCAGGCGGCCCTGGTGGCGCTGGCCCTGATCGGCCGCGGCGACCATGAGGCCGAGGAGTGGGAGAACGCGGTGAAGGCCGCCGCCGCCCGCAACCGCAAGTCCGATCCCGCCCAGTATCTGCTGGGTCTGGAAGGCGCCGGTGAGCTGCTGGAGGAAGGGCTTTCCGCCTTCGGCATCAGCATCGAGGATATCGAACGGTGAAAGGCTTGAACGGCGGGCGCCCTGGCCCCATCCTGGCGCCCATGCGCGCCCTGCCGTTCCTGCTGATGCTTCTCATGCCCGGGCTGGCCCCGGTGGGTGCATCTGCCCAGGCCTGGCCGAATGACGGCGGGCTCGGGCGTGACAGCTTTCGTGGCGCCGTCGGCGCCTTCGATCGTTTCGCGGCGGACGACAACCCCCGCACCTCGGGCGAGGAAGCCCGGGAAGCGGTGGGCGGCATTCTCGGCGCCGCCCGTGAGTGGGTTGAGCGCCAGACCGACAAGATCGGTGAGCGCGACCGCGACGTCGCGCCTTATTTCAACCTCCGCCGGGACTGGGAAGGCGACCTGATTCGTCGCCGTTGATCGACATGCGTGTTCTGCTTGCCATTCCTGTGGTGCTGCTGGCTGCCTGCAGCGACACCGCGCCGCCGCCCGCCAGCGCCCTGGTCGGCGCGCCGCCACCGCCGCCGTCTCGCTTCGACGGTGTGTGGTCCGGCACCATGACGCGCGTCTATGCCGACCAGCGTGCAAGCTGCGGCCCCGAATCCTTCCCCATGACCATGACGATCGCGCAGGGCCGCGCCCGCGCGGGGCTGCCGGGGCAGGGGCCCGCGGGCGGCACCGTGCTGGCCGACAACACCATGATCCTGCGCGGCAATCTGGACGCGTCGGAGCGCGCCCCGGGCCGCTTCAACGACAACACCTTCTCCGCCCGCTACCAGACGCGTATCTGCGCCTGGGAAATGCGGCTGACCCGTAGCGGCGCGCCCGGCTGATCAAGGATCACGATGACCGAAGCCCTTTCCTCCGAAGCGCTGGACCAGCTGTTCCGCACCGCGCGCACCCA
Source organism: Rhodovarius crocodyli (assembly GCF_004005855.1). Taxonomy (GTDB): domain Bacteria; phylum Pseudomonadota; class Alphaproteobacteria; order Acetobacterales; family Acetobacteraceae; genus Rhodovarius; species Rhodovarius crocodyli. The sequence continues at coordinate 472,915 of NZ_SACL01000001.1, read as the reverse complement.
GAACAAGTGGCAGGACAAGCCTGTCAGCGATGAGCAGATCCAGGAGCTGTATGAGCTTCTGAAATGGGGCCCGACCAGCGCCAACAGCAGCCCCGCGCGCTTCGTGTTCATCCGCACGCCGGAAGCCAAGGCCAAGCTGAAGCAGGCCCTGTCCGCCGGCAACATCGAGAAGACGATGACGGCCCCCGTGACCGTGATCGTCGCCCATGACCCCAAATTCTACGACCAGCTGCCGGGGCTGTTCCCGCATGTGGATGCCAAGCCCTGGTTCAGCGGCAACTACACGCTGGCCGAGCAGACCGCCTTCCGCAACGGCAGCCTGCAAGGCGCCTATCTGATGTTGGCGGCCCGCGCCATGGGCCTGGATGTGGGCGCCATGAGCGGCTTCGATTCGGCGAAGGTCGAGGAGGTTTTCCTCTCCGAGACCGGCTGGAAGGCGAATTTCCTGGTGAACCTGGGCTATGGCGACGCCGAGGGCGTGCAGGAGCGCCTGCCGCGCCTCGGCTTCTACGAAGCCTGCCAGATGGTCTGAGGCCGGCGGGTCAGGTGACCCGCTGAAGGTCTTCCGGCGTCATGCCCGGCGGCACGATGGTCATCGGCACCTTGAGCCGGTTGGCGTGCCGCCCCGTCAAGGCAGAGATCAGTGGGCCCGGCCCGCTGCCGCCGCTGGCAGCCGCCAGCACCAGGATCGACATGCGTGGATCCTCGCCCAGCAGCTTCAACAGTTCCTCGCGCGCATCGCCCTCGCGGATCAGGATGATCGGCAGGCCGCCGGTGATCTCATTCACCTGGGCCGCCAGGCCGTTCATCAGCTGTTCCGCCTCGGCCCGGCGTTCCTCGGCCATCAGCGCGCCGATGCCGGCCCATTCGGTCTGCCCTGCCGGTTCCAGCACGCGCAGCAGCGCGACATGGCCGCCCGAATGCTTCACGCGCAGGCAGGCGTATTGCAGCGCCACCGCGCGCTCTGGGCTGTCATCCACCACCACCAGGAAGACGCGATTCCTGCGGGCCTCGTTTTCGGGCACTCAACCTCTCCGGAACAACACGCTGCCGAGCCAGCCGGCGACGGCCGCCAGCAGCACGCACATCACACCGTAGAGCAAGGGGCGCTCTCGCGAAACATCCGCGATGGTGGCGGCCGTGCCGACGCGCTCGACGGCGAAGGCGAGTTCCTGATGCGCGATGACCTGCTGGTTCCGCACCAGCATCACCTCCACCCCATAGCGCCCGGCGGGAACCGTGGCCGGCAGCGGCAGGCGCACATAGAACAGGCGGTTGCCCTCCACGCGCACGGGCGCGCTGTCCTCGAGCCAGAGCTGCTGCTCGCGATGCAGTTCCTCCAGGGCCTCTCGGAAGTTGCCGCTGCTGGCGCCGCTGCGCTGGAACTCCAGCGCATCCAGCCCGATGCCGTAGCGCCTGCGTAGATCCTCCGGCAGCACGTGCCAGGCAGGCATGGTCCCGGCCACGCCGTAGAAGCCGGGCACGTTCTCGAACCGCGTCGACGGTCCGTTGAACCACATGCCCAGCACACGCACCTTCCGGCGCACCGTCACGGCATCGGTCGGGCCGCGCACCACCACCACGATGTCCCCGCCATCCAGGCCGAGCGGCACCGCAGAGGTGCCGAAGACGAAGATCGAGGAGCCGGAGAAGGTGGTCGAGATCTCGGCCGAGGCTTGGCTGAGATGGGCGATCAGGGGTGATTCCGGAGCGGCGGCGGGGCGCGCGGCGGCCAGGGGCGGGTCGAGCGGCAGCACCACCCGAGGCTCGCCCGGCGGCGTCTGGGCGGCGACCGGCAGCGCCCAGAACAGCATGAGGGCGAGAAGCAGCCGCCTCATTTGTCGAAGCTGAGGCTGAACAGGCGGTCCGGTGCCTCGACCAGGCCCCAGCCCAGCAGAAGGGCCACGGCGAGCACGAGCAGGCCCAGCAGGAAGCGGGTTTCCTCGCCCCGCAGGCGCCCGCCCAGCGCCGCGCCGAACTGCGCGCCCACCACGCCGCCGATCAGCAGCAGCAGCGTCAGCACGATGTCCACCGACCCCATCTGCACCGAGGCCAGGACCGTGACGCCGGCCGTGACGCACACGATCTGGAACAGGGAGGTGCCGATGACCACCGAGGTCGGCATGCCGATCAGGTAGATCATGGCCGGGACCAGCATGAAGCCGCCGCCCACGCCCATCACGGCCGAAAGCAGGCCGATGACGACACCGACCAGCGCCGGCGGAATGACCGAGATGAACAGGCGCGACTTGCGGAAGCGCAGCTTCAGCGGCAGGCCGTGCATCCAGAAATGCTGGTGCAGGCGGCGCGGCACGCTGGCACGGCGGCGCAGGATGGCGCGCACGCTTTCCATCACCATCAGGCTGCCCAGGCTGCCCAGCACCACGATGTAGAAGATGGCGACGACCGCATCGACCAGGCCCAGCGTGCGCAGCCAGGCGAAGAACTGGGTGCCGATGGCGCTGCCGATCAGGCCGCCCACCACCAGCACGATGCCCATCACCCAGTCGACATTGCCGCGCCGCCATTGGGCGATCAGGCCAGAGACGGAGGCACCCAGCACCTGGTTGGCGCCCGAGGCCACGGCGACCGGCGCGGGCACGCCCAGAAGCAGCAGGGAAGGGGTGAGGAGGAAGCCGCCGCCGACGCCGAACAGCCCCGACAGCCAGCCCACGCCGAAGCCGATGCCCATCAGAAGAAAGGCATTCACGCTCATTTCGGCGATGGGCAGATAGACCTGCATCGCTAACCGGCTCCGGCACACTCGGGTGGTTTGTTATGCGCCCATCATTGCGGCGCGATAAGGGCAGCGGGTGCCGAAAATTCATATGGGATACCGGAAGACTTGCACGGGCGGGGCGGCTTGCGCTTGATGCAGGCATGGTTTCGTTCAACGTCGCGCGTCGCGCTGCCCTGGGGCTGCTGGCCTCTCCCTTCCTGGCGCCTGCGCGGGCCGAGGCGGCGCATCGCCTCAGCCTGCTGCACATGAACGACTTCCACAGCCGGCATGAGCCGATCAGCGCCAGCAGCACGGCCTGTGTCGAGGGCCGGCCCTGCTACGGCGGCGCGGCCAGGCTGGCCACCGCCATCCGCCAGGGGCGGGAGGCCGCGACGGCCGAAGGCCGCGCACCCATCCTGCTCGACGCCGGCGACCAGTTCATGGGCAGCCTGTTCTACACGCGCTACCGCGGCGAGGCCGAGGCGAGGGTGCAGGCCCTGCTGCGCCCCGCCGCCATGACCACGGGCAACCACGAATTCGACAACGGGCCCGAAACCCTGGCGCGCTATGTCGATCGGGTCAGCCACCCGGTGCTGGCCGCGAATATCGACGCCAGCACCGAACCCGCGCTGGCCGGCAAGCTGCGCGCCGGCATCACGACCATGCTGGGCGGGATGCGGCTGGTGGTGGTGGGGCTGGCCACGCCCGAGACACCGGGCCTCTCCTCTCCGGGGCCCAACCTGCACTTCCTGGACCCGGCCGAGACCATGGACCGCGCGGTGTTCGAGGCCCGCCGGCAAGGGCCCTGCGTGGTGGTCGCGCTCAGCCATCTGGGCCTGACCAACGACCGCCGCCTGGCGGATGACGTGCAGGGCATCGACGTCATCATCGGCGGGCACAGCCACTCCCTGCTGGCGAACGGGCTGGCGGGGGCGGAAGGGCCTTACCCCGTCGAGCAGCACGGCGCGCGTATCCTCCAGGCCGGTTGCCATGGGCGGTATCTGGGCCGGCTGGACCTGGACGTGGCGGCCGACGGCAGCATCGCGGCGACGCATGGCGTGATGCGCGAACTGACGAGCGATATTCCGCAGGACCCGCAGGTGGCCGCGCTGGTGGCCGAACTGGCGGCACCGCTGGAGGAATGGCGCCGCCGCCCCGTGGCACGGCTGCCCGGTGAGCTTTCGCTGGCGCGCTGCCGCCTGGAGGCCTGCGAACTGGGCATCCTGACCGCGGAGGCGGTCCGCCAGGCCGTGCCTCATGCGCAGATCGGCTGGATGAACGGCGGCGGCATGCGCGCGGGCCTGCCGGGCGGCACCGTCACCTGGGGCGATGTGCTGACCATGCTGCCGTTCCAGAACACGGTCGCGCGCATGGTGCTGCGCGGGCATGTGGTGAAGGACGCGCTGGAATCCGGCCTATCACGCCTGCCCGACCCCGACGGGCGTTTTCCGCAGGTGTCCGGTCTGCGCTATCGGCTGGTGGCCGAGGCGCCAATCGGCCAGCGCGCCCAGGAGGTGGAAGTGCGCGAGGACGGGCGGTGGCGGCCGCTGGAGATGGAGCGCGCCTATGTGGTCGCGACCAATGACTTCAGCCGCAAGGGTGGCGACGGCTACACCATGTTCCGCGACCAGGCGCTGGAGGCCTATGACCAGGGCCCCGCGGTAGAAGACGCGATGGTGGAGCAATTGGGGCGGTAATTCGCCGTGGCGGCTAAACGCGTTCCTGTTCCTCTATCGGAACGGAATTGTCTTGCTCGCGGCTTCGTGAAGTAGGCATGCTGGAATGGCATACGGGAAGGCTGGCCGATGCCGCTCAGTCCGATCACGGCTTATGTCCTGGAGGGCTTCGTGAAGAAGCTGATCAGCTTCAGCGAGGCCGCATTCTTCATGCCCGTCGCCAAGCCCATTCTGCGTGAGGATGATATCGTCTTCGACAAGGCCCATCCGAAATCGGCCGGGCAGCTTGCCTCCTGGAAAGGTGCGACTTTCGGCATGGTCCGCGCTGGAGGCACCCGAGCGCATCAGGGCTGGGATTTCTTCGCGATGAGCGGCACGCCTTGTTACGCAGTCTCCGGCGGCATCGTGACGAAGGTTTATGAGTCAACCGACTACGGGAATGTACTGGTCATCAGATTGCTGGGACTGAAGCAGTATTCCGGCGAGATCTACGCGGCCTATGCGCATCTGTCGAATGTCTGCGTGGGAACAGGAGACTTCGTGCGTGGAGGGCAGGAGGTGGCGGAAACGGGATTAAGCGGCAATGCCGGCAAGTATCCCCGCTACCCGCATCTGCACTTCGAGTTCCGTACGACTCCCCGCCCTGGGAAGGGTTTGGGCGGGCGCGTTGATCCGGCCACCATCTTCGGTGACCCCCAGAGCTTTCGCCCGAGCCGCTTTATCGGGGATGCGGTGCCGGAAAACATCGCCCGTGCCGCCGGCACCGGCTGAGCATCTTCGCCAAGGCGCCAATAGCAGTAGGCGCCGATCAGGGCTCGGTCAGCTCGTTCAGCGGGGAGTCGAAGCGGGCCGACAGCCCTTCCGGCGCATATTCCAGGCTGACGCCGCCATTGCCGACCAGACCCATCTGAATGAGCGCGGAGCCGAAGCCCTCCTGGGCCGGCGGCTGGGTCGGCGGCCCGTTGCGTTCCCGCCAGGAGAGACGGAAGCGCTCGCCTTCGATCGCCCATTCCAGCGCGACCGTCCCGTGACGGGTCGACAGCGCGCCGTGCTTGATGGCGTTGGTGCTCAGTTCGTGCAGCAGCATCGTCATCGACATGGCGGCGCGCGGCGCCAGCGTGACGGCCGGGCCCTTGAGCGTGACGCGCCCCTGCAGGCTCAGCGCGCGCAGCATGCGGCGCACGACATCCAGGATGCAGGCGCCCTGCCAGCTTTGCTGCAGCAATTCATCATGGGCACCGCCGAGTGCGACCAGGCGCTTCTCCAGCGCCTCCACCTGGGTGCGGGGTTCCACCGTGGCCAGCGTCTGCCGCACCAGGGCCTGCACCATGGCAAGCGTGTTCTTCAGCCGGTGGCTGAGTTCCTGGTTCAGCACGCGGCGGGCCGCGTCGCCGCGCAGCCGAGCGATGGTGGTGTGGATGCGCTCGGCCACGCCGCGCGCGAAGCCGATTTCCTCGCCCGTCCAGTCGCGTGGCGCGGAATCATGCACGAACAGGATTCCCACCAGCTCCCCACGCAGGCTGACGGGCACGTTCAGCTTGGAACGGATGCCGAAGCGCCGGTAGCGGGCGAGCTTGTCGGCAAGAAACTCCTCCTCCTCCACATCCGGCACGGTCAGCACCTCGCCGGCACGCATGCGGGCCAGACGGTCGGCGATGACCTCCAGCGCGGGTTCACCATGCATGCCGGGGTGGCCGGGCGCGTTCCAGTCGTGGTGGATGATGAAGGCGCCGCCGACCAGATCAGCCTCGGCATAGCCGGCGCGGGCGGCACCCAGCGTGGTGCCCAAAGCCTCACCGGCGGCGGCCAGCACTTCGGTTTCGGTCTCGGCCTGGTGCAGGGCGTCGCCCAGCCGCACCAGCGCGCGCAGGCGCAACTCGGCCAGCTTGCGTTCCGTGATATCCTGCACGGCGCCGAACATCCGAACGGGCCGCCCTGAGCCGTCGCGGGTGAATTCGGCCCGGCGTGAAATCCAGCGCAGGGCGCCGTCATCGGGGCGGCGGATGCGGTATTCCGTGTCCAGACTTGCGCTGCCGTCGGCGCGGGTGTGGGTGCTGGAACGGTCCCCGGTGTGCTGGGGCAGCACGATGGGTTCGATCCGCGCGGCGCTCCAGCCGCGGCCGGGCTCAATGCCGAAGATGCGGCAGAACTCGTCCGACACGATCATCGCGCCGGTCGCCACTTCCATCTCGAAGGTGCCGATGCGCCCGGCCTCCTGGGCCAGGCGGGCGCGGGCCACATCCTCGCGCAGGGTGTGGCTGTCGCGCGCGCGGGCCAGGGAGGCAGCGCCGAGGCGCCGGGCTTCCTCGAAGCGCCAGCTGCTTTCGTGCATGCGCCGCCGCATGTCGATCAGCGACATGGCCTGGTCCGCCAGAAGGCGCAGCATGCGGGCCTGTTCGTCCGACAGGCCCTGCGGCCGCGGTGTGGTGTCGATGACGCAGAGCATGCCCAGCGCGTGGCCGCCCGCGGTGCGCAGCGGCGCGCCGGCGTAGAACCGCATATGCGGTTCCTCCGTCACCAACGTATTGGTGGCAGTGCGCGGGTCCTGCGTCAGGTCGGTGATGATCAGCAGGTCGTCCTGCCGCAGCCCGTGGGTGCAGACGGACTGCGCGATGGGCGTCTCGGGCACCATGATGCCCAGCTTGGCCTTGAACCACTGCCGGTCATGCTCGACCAGGCTGACGAGGGAGATCGGGGCCAGGCACAGGGCGGCTGCCAGCTCGACGATCGCGTCGAAGGCCGGGTCGGGTGCGCTGTCGAGAATGTCGTAGGAGAGAAGTTCGGCAAGACGCGCCTCTTCGTCGTCCTGGGAGTCCTTGGGCATGAAGGGCATGTCTACCGGCTGAAAGACGGAGACGTACGCTCCGCAGCATGACAATGCGCGAGCGAGCGTCAGGTTGCGAGGAAAATCAGAAGTTTCTGGGCCGGGAAGGGCGGTGGAGCGGGCGATGGGAATCGAACCCACGACATTCAGCTTGGGAAGCTGACGTTCTACCTCTGAACTACGCCCGCGCGGGAAGCCGTGTCCGCCTTCCCGCCGGTTGTGGCACGGGTTTCCCGAGGCGGCAAGACCGCGCCGGGCTGCGGCTGCGGGGGCTGGGCGCGGAACAAGGCCTGATCCGTGGCATCGGCACTTCCTCCTGATCCGGGGAGTAAGACAATGGCGCGGGAGGGCAGGTCAACGATGTCCGATCCCGCGGACGGACCGCTGATGGTGGGGCGGTAATATGGGCGCTCATCATATGCCGAGGTCATCTTCCTCGGGGTGCCGGCTTCACGAACCGTCTGCTTCGGTCATCGGGCCGCGCATCCCGTGATCGTCGTCATGAAGAAGGATGACCATCCGTGACCTTTGGCCCGCGCGGGCTTGAGCGCATTTAAGGTGCCCGGAAATAGAAAAGCCCCGGAGAAGCTTTCGCCTCTCCGGGGCCGGTATGCCGCGCCGGCGCCAGGGATCAGTCCTGGTTGCGGACGCCCATGAACTGCAGCATCAGCTGGAACAGGTTCACGAAGTTCAGGTACAGGCCCAGCGCGTCCATGACGGAACGCTTCGCGGCCTCATCCGTGCCCTCGGCGTAGCTGTACTCGACGTAGTCGGCCTTGATGCGCTGCGTGTCGTAGGCGGTCAGGCCACAGAACACGACCACGCCGATGATCGACACGGCGAAGGCGAGCGCGGGGCTGGCCAGCCAGATGTTGATCAGCGTGGCGATGATGATGCCGAACAGGCCCATCATCATGATGCTGCCCATGCGGGTCAGGTCCGACTTGGTGGTGTAGCCCCACAGGCTCATCGCCGCGAACATGCCGGAGGTGGCGAAGAAGGTGCTTGCCACGCTGGTCTTCGTGTAGACCACGAAGATGTTGGACATGCTGGCGCCCATGGCGGCCGCGAACAGCCAGAACAGCGCCTGCGCCGTCGTCTTGTTCATGCGGTTGATGCCGAAGCTCAGCACCAGCACGAAGGCGAGCGGCGCGAAGACGGCGGCCCAGCCCAGGATGGTCGGCGCCACGCCGATGCCGCGCGGGGTGCGCACCACGGTGTAGAACAGCTGGGCGACCTCGGGGATGGAGGCGATCGCGTAGGCAACGATGGCGGTCAGCAGCAGGCCGCTGGCCATCCAGTTGTATACGCGCAGCATATAGCTCCGCAGCCCGGCGTCGATGCTGGCTGCGTCGGCGGCGGAGGCGCGGCCCCAGCCAGGAGCGGCGCCGTAGCGGTAGTCGGGTTGAAGAGCCATGGCTCTCGATCTTCCTTATCCAGACGGGGATTCAGCCCCGGTTCAGGTCCATTATATGGAGAACCTGTAATGAGAATCAACGCCGATTAATCGCGATGCATCGAAGCGCCGCTGTAAGCCAGACCCAGATGCGCGTTTTGCCGCTTGTTCTCAAGCGTCGCGGTCGGATTTCCCGCTGAGGTTGAGCCGGAAATCCTACGGCCTGATGAGATGCTGCTCATTCGTTGCGCAGCAGAGGCGCCGGTTTGACCCGCAACGCCAGCGCGGTCCCGGCATAGCCGAAGGCGAGGGTGAGGCCGAGGCACAGCAGCACGGTGGTGCCGAGCACGCCGGGCAGGAACACCCAGTCCTGCCGCATCACGAAACGCACCACCCCCCAGGCGGCGGCGGTGCCGGCCAGTGCGGCCAGCAACCCGGCCACGACGCCCAGCACCCCGAACTCCACCAGGAAGGCATGGCGGATCTGGGCGCGGGTGGCGCCCACGGTCTTGAGCACCACGGCCTCTCGCACGCGGCGGCGTTGGCCGGCCGCGACCGCGCCGCCCAGCACCAGCATGCCGGCCAGCAGCGTGACGCTGCCCACCGCCGTCAACGCGCCGCCCAGACGGCCCAGCAGGCCGGCCACCGCCTCCAGCGCATCACGCACGCGCACGCCCGAGACATTGGGCAGGGCGTCCGTCACGGTCCGCAGCAGGGAGACATCGCGCGCCGGATCGTTGCGGACGGTGGCGATGTGGGTGTGGGGGGCTGCCTCCAGCAGCCCCGGCGAGGCGACCATGGTGAAGTTCAGGCCCAGCCCCCGCCAATCCACCTGGCGCAGGTTCGCGACCTGCAGCGTCACGTCGCGGCCCAGCACATTCACCACCACGGTGCCGCCCACGCCCAGGCCCCAGCCCCGCGCCACCACCGCATCGAAGGAGACGAGCGGCGTGCCGCGATAGTCGGGCGCCCACCATTCGCCCTCCACCAGGCGGGTATTGGCCGGCATGGGGCCGGTATAGGTCAGGCCCCGGTCGCCGTTCAGCGCCCAGGCGGTCTCGGGCGTGGCGCGCACCTGGTCGGCCGGCACGCCGTTCACCGAGACGATGCGCGCGCGCAGGGAGGGCACCCGGCGGATCTCGGTCACGCTCGGCTCGCGGCGGACCAGCCCTTCGAACTGCTCCACCTGGCTGGGCTGGATGTCGATGAAGAAGAAGTTGGGGGCGGCGGCCGGCATCTCGTCGGAAATGGCGGCGCGCAGATTGCCCTGGATCTGCCCGATGGCGGCCAGGGTGGTCAGCCCGATGCCCAGCGCGATGACCATGATGGGCGTGGGCGCGCCGGGCCGATGCAGGTTCGCGAGGCCCATGCGCCAGGCGGCGGTGCGCGGCCGGGGCAGGGCGGTGACACCCCGCATCAGCGCCCAGCCGCTGGCCCTGAACAGCGCCAGCGCGGCGGCGGCGCCCAGGCAGAACCACAGGGCGAAGGCCCGTTGCTCCGCGGTGGCGACCACCAGCCAGACCAGGGCGGCCACCAGCGCCAGGTTCAGCGCCACCAGCCACCAGCGCGGCCAGCCCTTGGCCTCCAGGCTCGCGCCCTCACGGAACAGGGCCGCACCCGGCACTTCCCGCGCGCGCCCGAGCGGCCACAGCGAGAAGGTGAGCGCCGTCAGCAACCCGTAGAGCGAGGCGAGCAGCAGCGGCTCCGGATAGGGCCGCAGAGAGGGCGGCACCGGCAGCACGCCGGACAGCGCCCAGGCGGCCAGCGCCGTCAGCCCCCAGCCGGCGACCAGCCCGATCACGATGCCCAGCACCGCGAGCGCCAGCATCTGCCACAGATAGGTGGCGAAGATCAGCCCGGCGGGGGCGCCCATGCAGCGCAGGGTGGCGATGGTGCGTGCCCGGCTGTCGAGCCAGGCGCGCACCCCGGTGGCGACCCCAATGCCGCCCACCAGCAGGGCCGTCAGCCCGGCCAGCGTCAGGAAGCTGGCGGCGCGGTCCAGGAAGCGGTTCACGCCCGGCTCCGCCTGGCTGGCCAGGCGCAGGCGCCATGGCGCACCGGGGAAGGCCGCGCGCAGGTCACGGGTGAAGGCGGCGGCATCGGCGCCCGGCGGCAGGCGGAAGCGGATCTCGTGGTTGATCAGGCTGCCGGGCTGGGCCAGGCCGCTGGCCGGCAGATCGGCCAGCGACATCATGGCGCGCGGGCCGAAAATGGTGGGGGAGGCGACCTTGTCCGGTTCCTCGGCGATCACGGCGGCCAGGCGCAGCCGGGCCTCGCCCACGCGCATTTCCTGGCCCAGCTGCAGGCCCAGGCGCTCCATCACGGCCGGTTCCACGGCCAGCGTGCCCGGGGCGATATTGCCTGCCGGCTCCAGCGCCAGCGCGCCATAGAGCGGATAGGCGTCATCCACCAGTTTCAGCTCGACCAGCGTGCGCTCGCCCGAGGGCGCGATGAGCATCGCGCGCGTCATCAGCACATGAGAAGGCCGGGCGCCCCGTGCCGTGGCCCAGGCGATCACATCCTGGGGCACCGGCTGGTAGCCGCCGCGGATCTCGAAATCGCCGCCCAGGATGCGGGCGCCATCGGCCTGCATGCCGGCCTGGATGCCGGCGCGAAGCGACCCTACGGCGGCGATGGCGGCCACGCCCAGCGCCAGGCAGGCCAGCACCACCCGCAGGCCGCGCGTGCCGCCGCGCAGTTCCCGCCCCGCGAGCTTCAGGCCCAGAAGCCAGTTCTTCATGCGGGCAGCACCGCCTGCTCGGTCAGGATGCCGTCTTGCATGTGGAACTGCCGGTCGCAGCGCGCGGCCAGGGCCGGGTCATGCGTGATCAGCACCAGGGTGGTGCCGTGGCGCTCCCGCAGGCCGAACAGCAGTTCCATGACATGCTGGCCGGTGGCGCGGTCCAGATTGCCGGTGGGCTCGTCGGCCAGGATCAGGCTGGGCGTGGCGACGAAGGCGCGGGCAACGGCCACGCGCTGCTGCTCGCCGCCCGAGAGCTGGCCCGGGTAATGATGCACCCGATGGCCCAGGCCCACGGAGGTCAAGGCGGCCTCGGCCTTGGCGAAGGCGCCGTCGTCGCCCGCGAATTCCAGCGGCATCGCGACGTTCTCCAGCGCGGTCATGGTCGGCACCAGGTGAAAGGACTGGAAGACGATGCCCACTTCCTCACGCCGGAAGCGGGCCAGCGCATCCTCATCCATGCCGGCCAGGGCGTGGCCCGCCACGGACAGCGTGCCGCCGCTCGGCTTGTCGAGCCCGGCCAGAAGCATCAGCAGGGACGTCTTGCCGGAGCCGGAGGGGCCCACGATGCCCACAACCTCACCGCGTCCGACCTGCATGCCGACACCTTTCAAGATGTTGACGCGGCCGGCCGGGCCCGCCACCTCAAAGGTCAGGTCATGCGCCTGGATGACCGGAGCCACGGCGGAAGGGTCGGATTGCACGATGTCCATGAGGACAGGATATGGGCGGCGCGTTGCGCTGCAAAAGGTCGTGATCGGTTTCTCTGTGTTTCCGCTGGCGGTTTCCGCCCAAGGGACAGGCCAGGAGCCCGTCAGGCTGCTGGCATTGGGTGACAGCCTGACCGCCGGCTATGGCCTGCCTCCCGGCCAGGGCTTCGTGCCGCGGCTGCAGGCCGCGCTGGCCGCCAAGGGCCGCCAGGTGAGGGTGCTGGACGGCGGCGTGTCGGGCGATACGAGCGCGGGCGGGCTCGCGCGGGTCGAATGGTCGCTGGCCGAGAACCCGCAGGCCGTGATCCTGGAACTGGGCGCGAATGACGGGCTGCGGGGGCTGCCGCCGGCCTCCACGCGGCAGAACCTGGCCGGCATCCTGTACAAGCTGGCCGCCCGCAACCTGCCGGTGCTGCTGGCCGGCATGCTGGCCCCGCCGAACCTCGGCGCCGATTACGGCCGTGAATTCAACGCGATCTATCCGGAGCTGGCCGCCGCCCGACCGGGCACGATGCTGTATCCGTTCTTTCTGGAAGGCGTCGCGGGCAATCCGGCGCTGAACCAGGCCGACGGCATTCACCCCAACCAGCAGGGGGTGGGGATCGTTGTGGATGGCATATTGCCCCATGTGGAGCGGCTGCTGGACCGGGTGGCGCGGTAGGACCACTCAATAACTTTGCTTGAACCCTTCCCACCCTGCACCGCACAATCGGGCTGCGAATCGGGTTAAGGAGGCTGCCATGCCACTGCGACTGTTCGTCGCCCTCTCCCTACCGGATCAGCTCCGTGAGGAACTGTCCGCCATCGCCACGGGCATCTCGGGCGCGAAGTGGATCCGCCCCGCCAACTACCACCTGACACTGCGCTTCATCGGCGAGGTCCAGAACTGGCAGGCCGAGGAGATCGACGAGGCGCTGGCCGGCATCCGTGCCCGGGGTTTCGAGCTTTCCCTGCATGGCCTGGGCCTGTTCGAGCGGCTGGGCCGGCCGAGCACCCTGTGGGTGGGGGCCGAACGCAATGACAGCCTGACCCATCTGCAGAACAAGATAGAGACGGCGCTGCGCCGCGCGGGCCTTTCGGCCGAGCGCAGGCGCTTTGCCCCGCACGTCTCGCTGGCAAGGGTGGAGCAGGCCGACCCCGGCAAGGTCGTCTCCTATCTGCAGACGCACAACCTGTTCCGCGCCCGGCCGGTGGAGGTGGAGAGCTTCACGCTGTTCTCCTCGCTGCTGGGCAAGGAATGCGCGACCTATGTGCCCGAGGTCGACTATGAGTTGGCGCAGCGGAGGGAGCTTCCCGAACGGCCCGCCCGGCTGATCCCGCCGCATCCATACGCCTTCGCCGGTTGAGCGCCCCGCCGCATCCCGCTAACAAGGCGGAATGAGGCGCACCCCGCTCCCTCTCGCGCGGCTGCTGGCACTGGTGCTTCTGCTCCAGGCCGTGCTGGCGCCTGCGCTGTGCATCGGGGCGATCAACGCCAACACGCTGCATGGCGTGATCTGCGGGCCTGACAGTTCCGGCCGCAGCATCTCCATCGCGCTGGGCGACCCTGACGACGCGGCCCAGGCGATGCACGGCTTCTGCCCGCTCTGCGCCGCGCTGCCCGCCGTGGCGGACCTGCCGGCGCCCGTGCTGCCGCGCCCGGCCTGGATCCGCCTGGGCATCGCCTGGGTGGCTGCCCCGGCCCATGCGCTGCCGGCGCAGGCGCGCGCCCCCCCGGCCCAACCCAGGGCCCCACCTTCCATCGGCTGAACACCGCTCACCGCGCGATCGCCGCCCTTTCCGGGGTGGGCGGCGCGCCAGTTCAGTCCTGTTGGAAACGCACACACCATGTCCATGCTCAAGCGCGCGCTGCTGGCCGCGCCACTGCCATTCGCGCTGGCTTCCGGCGCTTTCGCCCAGACCGCCATTCCCGCGCTGGAAGTCACCGCCCCCGCCCCCAGCCTGACGAACTATGGCGCGGTGGAGGACAACACCACCGCCCGGCTGCGCCTGTGGTCCAGCCCTGGCAACAACACCGTGGTTCCCGCGCAGGAATTCCAGGAGATCGCCGGCGGGACCGGCGTGCGGGAAATCTTCGAGAATACGCCGGGCGTGTTTGCCCAACCGAAATGGGGGCAGGATTCGCGCATCTCGATCCGCGGCTCGGGCCTGGCCCGCAACAACCACATCCGGGGCATCCGCTTCTATCAGGACGGCATTCCGCTCAACCAGGCCGATGGCAGCGGCGACCTGGCGGAGATCGACCCCCTCGCCTACCAGCGGGCCGAGGTCTATCGCGGCGGCAATGCCTTCTGGCTGGGCGCGAACACGCTGGGCGGCGCGGTCAATTTCGTGACCAACACCGGGTCCTCGGCGCGCGGCTTCTCGGCGCGGGCAGAGGGCGGCAGCTACGGGTTCGCGCGCGGGCAACTGGCCTATGGCGGCGTGTTCGGGCCGGTGGATGCCTATGTCAGCTATACCAACGCCTACGATGACGGGTTCCGCCGGCACAGCTCCGGCCAGCAGCGGCGGCTGAACGCCAATGTGCTGTACCGCTGGAACGATCAGGTCGAGACACGGGTTGTCTTCGGCTACAACAACATCTGGCAGGAAATCCCCGGCGCGGTGTCGCGTCAGGCAGCGCTGCGGGCGCCGAAGCGGCCGCTGGCGAACAATGAGGCGCTCAACTACCAGCGCAATGTCGAAAGCTACCGCTTCGGCACCATCACCTCGATCCGCCCGGCCGAGGGCGTGCGCTTCGAGGTCGGCGCCAGCCTGGTCGACCGCCACCTGAACCATCCGATCTTCCAGGTGCTGGACAACCACACGGTGGATTGGGTGCTGTTCGCGCGCGGCGCGGTCGAGACCTCCATCCTCGGCCTGCGCAACGTCACCACCTTCGGCGTGAACTACACCGAGGGCACGATCAACGACCGCCGCTTCGTCAATGTCTATGGCAGTCGCGGCGCGCAGACCTATGCCGCCGAGAACAGCGCCCGCACGGCGGACGGCTTCTTCGAGAACACGCTATATGTGCTGCCGAACCTGGGCCTGGTGGCCGGGCTGCAGGCCGGTTCCGCCTATCGCTCCAGCCGCAACCTGCTGACGCCGGCTTCCAGCGGCTCGGGCAACTGGGATTGGGTGAACCCGCGTTTCGGCGTGCTGTACCAGATCACGCCGCAGGCCCAGGCCTATGCCAACGTCACCTGGTCCACCGAGGCACCGACCATCACCGACCTGACCGGCATCCTGCCGCTGGGCGGCGGCTTCTCGGGCCTCAAGGCGCAGCGGGCGGCGACGGTGGAGCTGGGCTCGCGCGGCAGCTACGGCGCCGTCAACTGGGAGGTGGCGGCCTATCACTCCTGGCTGCGGGATGAGATCCAGCTGCTGGCGGGCCCGACCTCCGGCAGCAGCTACGCGCAGAATGCCGGGCGCACCATCCATCGCGGCATCGAGCTGGGGCTGGGCGCCACGCTGGGGCGCGGCGTGCTGAGCGAGAACGACACGCTGTCCGGCCGCGTGACCTACACCTACAGCGATTTCCAGTTCGACGGCGACCGGACCTACCGCAACAACCAGCTGCCGGGCGTGCCGCGCCACGTGCTGCGCGGTGAGCTGCGCTATCGCCATGCCAGCGGCTTCTGGATCGCGCCGAACGTCGATGTGGTGCCGGAGGGCTTCTACGCCGACAACGCCAACACCCTGCGCAGCAATCCCTATGCGCTGTTCGGCCTGCGGGCCGGGGCGGATCTGCTCGACGGCCGGGTGGGGGTATTCCTCGATGCCCGCAACCTGGGCGACCGCCGCTACATCTCCTCCGCCTCCGTCACCACGCTGGCATCACCCACATCCGCGCTGTTCGAGGCCGGCTATGGCCGGACCATCTATGCCGGCGTGCAGGTAAGGTACTGAACCATGTGGAAATATCTTCTTCCCCTGATCGTCGCCCTGCCGGCGCAGGCCCATGTCGTGATGGATGCGGCGGAACTGCCCGCCGCGACCTACCAGCGCATCGCCTTCCGCGTGGGCCACGGCTGCGCGGGGGCCGCGACCACGGGCATCGAGATCCGCCTTCCCGAGGGCGTGGTGCAGGCCCGGCCCATGGTGAAGCCGGGCTGGACCATCGCCATCACGACCCGCGCGCTGGAACGCCCGACCTCGACCGGCCACGGCCTGACGCGTGAGGCGCCGGCCACCATCACCTGGCAGGGCGGCCCGCTGCCCGATGCCCATTACGACGAGTTCGTGCTGATGATCCGCACGCCTGACGCGCCGGGCGCCAGCCTGGCCTTTCCGGTCGTGCAGCTGTGCGAGGGCGGCGCCCGCCATGACTGGGTGGAACCCGCCGGCAGCCGCAGCCCCGCCCCCATCCTGCGGATAGGAAACCGCCCATGAAGCGCCTGCCCATGAAGCGTCTGCTGGCCCTGGCCCTGCTGCTCTCCGTCCCGGCCGCCGCCTGCGACCCGGAGGAGATGGACCGTGCCATGACCGAGGTCTGCGCCGCCGGAATCTCGGCCGCGCAGGAGGCGCTGGACGCCGCCACCCCCCATGCCCGAGAGGGGGAGATGGCGCCCATGACCGCCCGGCTGCATGATCTGCGCCAGCAATGCGCCGCCGGTGACCCCATGAAGGCCGCCGCCGACACCGTCCGCCTGGCCCGTGCCGCCGCCCGTATCGAGGCCCGCGGCGACCGCCCGGCCAATGCCAGTTTCTGAAAGGACCACACCATGACCACTCGCCGCCTGCTGCTGGGCGCCACCTTGCTGGCCCCCCTCGCCGCCCAGGCTCAGACCCCCGCCGTGACGGTGGAAAGCCCCTGGACCCGCGCCGCGCGCGCGGGCGGGCAGGGCGCGGGCTTCCTGACCCTGCGCAGCGCCGCCGGTGACCGCCTGCTCTCCGCTTCCTCGCCCGCCGCGAACCGGGTGGAACTGCACACCCACATGCGCGACGGGGACGTGATGCGCATGCGCCCGGTGGAGAACATCGAGCTGCCGGCCGGCACCGCCGTGACTCTGCAGCCGGGCGGGAACCACCTGATGTTCATCGGGCTGAAGCAGCCCTTCGAGCAGGGCGCCCAGGTGCCGGTGACGCTGGTGTTCGAGCGCGCGGGCAGCATCACCGTGCAATTGCCGGTGCAGGGGGCGGGCGCGCGGCACAGCCACTGAGCCGCGCGAAAGTGGAGGGATTTCCATCCGGCGGTTGCGCCCGCCGCCGGGAAAGGCCAATTCTTCCAGCATGAAACGCCGTGCCCTGCTCGCGACACCCCTGGTTGCCCCGTTGGCTGCCCCGTTGGCCACCCCAGCCCTGGCGCAGGGCGGGACGGCACCACGGCGGGTGCACGCGATCTCCCTGCAGGGTGACCCGGCCCTGCCTGCGGACTTCCCGCACTGGCCCTGGGTGAACCCCGCGGCGCCCTCGGGCGGCGATGTCACCTTCGGGGCCGTGGGCAGCTTCGACAGCTTCAACCCCTATATCCTGCGCGGCGCGCCGGCGGCGGGTTCCAGCCTGCTCTACGACACGCTCACCTCCTCCTCCCAGGATGAGGCCAGCACGGAATACGCCCATCTGGCCGCCGTGATCGAGCTGCCGGCCGACGGGCTGGGCGTGACCTATGAGCTGCGGCCCGAGGCTCGCTGGCATGATGGCCGCGCCATCACCGCCGCCGATGTCGTCTGGACCTTCGAGACGCTGGTGCGCCAGGGCCGGCCCTTCTACCGCGCCTATTGGGGCGATGTGGAATCGGTGCGCGCCGAGGGCGAGCGCCGCGTGGTCTACCGCTTCAAGAACAACGAGAACCGCGAGCTGGCCCAGGTGCTGGGCCAGATGCCCGTGCTGCCGAAGCACTGGTGGGAGGGCCGCGATTTCGCCCGCCCGCTGACGGAAATCCCGCTCGGCAGCGGCCCCTACCGGCTGGAGCGTTTCGAAAGCGGCCGTTCCGTCACCTATCGGCGCGTCGACGACTATTGGGCGCGCAACCTGGGCACGGCGAAGGGGCTCAACAACTTCGCCTCCATGCGGTTCGAGTATTTCCGCGACAGCACCGTGGCCTTTGAGGCCTTCAAGGCCGGCCAGGTGGACGCACGGCGCGAGAACGTGGCCCGCGACTGGGCCACGGGCTACGATTTCCCGGCCATGCGCCGGGGCCTTGTGAAGCGCGAGGCGATCCGCCACGAGATCCCGACCGGCATGCAGTCCTTCTCCTTCAACAACCGCCGGCCCATCTTCCAGGATGTGCGCGTGCGTGAGGCGCTGGTGCAGGTCTTCGACTTCGAATGGCTGAACGCCAACATCTTCTTCGGCAGCTACGCCCGCACCACCAGCTATTTCTCGAACAGCGAACTGGCCTCGAGCGGCGTGCCCGAGGGGCGTGAGCTTGAGATCCTGGCGCCCTTCCGCGCGCAACTGCCGGAGCGCCTGTTCACCGAACCCTTCCGCGTGCCGGTCACCGACGGTTCCGGCAACAACCGCGAGGGGCTGCGCCGTGCGCTGGACCTGCTGCGCCAGGCGGGCTGGACGGTGCGCGACCGCAAGCTGGTGAATGCCCAGGGCCAGCAGTTCCGCTTCGAGATCCTGCTGGACAGCCCCACCTTCGAGCGCGTGGCCCTGCCCTTCGTGCAATGGCTGCAGCGCCTGGGCATCGAGGCCAGCGTGCGCACGGTGGACCCCGCGCAGTACCGCGTGCGGATCGACGCCTTCGACTTCGACATGACCGTGGACGTGATGGGCCAGTCCCTGTCGCCGGGCAACGAGCAGCGGGACTATTTCAGCTGCGGCAAGGCCAATGAGCACGGCAGCCAGAACATTCCGGGCATCTGCACCCCCGTGATCGACGCGCTGGTGGAACAGGTGATCAACGCCCCCAGCCGCGAGGAGCTGCTGGTGCGCACCCATGCGCTGGACCGCGTGCTGCTGTGGGGCCACTACGTCATTCCCAACTGGCACAGCCGCGAGTTCCTGCTGGCCTGGTGGGACCGCTTCGGCAAGCCGGAGCGCAACCCGCGCTACGGGCTGGGCTTCCCGTCCGCCTGGTGGGTCGATGCGGCCAAGGACAGGGCGCTGCAGGAAGCCCGGCGGTAATTCCGGGTGGGCGCCTATCTCCTTCGCCGGCTGGCCCTGCTGGTCCCGACACTGTTCGGGATCATCCTGATCAATTTCGCGGTCGCGCAATTCGCGCCGGGCGGGCCTGTGGAACAGGCCATCCAGGAGCTGCGCGGCCAGGGCCAGACCATGGGCCGGCTGACCGGCGAGGGCGGGGGCGAGGTGCGGCGCCCGACCGGCAACAACGAGAACAGCGGCTATCGCGGCGCCCGGGGCCTGGACCCCGCCGTGATCCGCGAGATCGAGCGCACCTTCGGCTTCGACAAGCCTGCCCATGTGCGCTTCTGGGAGATGCTGAAGGGCTATCTGCGCTTCGACCTGGGCCGCTCGCTGTTCCGGGACCGCCCGGTCTGGGACCTGGTGTGGGAGAAGATGCCGGTCTCCATCTCACTGGGGCTGTGGTCCACGCTCATCATCTATCTGGTGTCCATCCCGCTCGGCATCCGCAAGGCGGTGCATGATGGGTCGAAGTTCGATCTCTGGACTTCGGCGGTGGTGCTGGTGGGCTATGCCATTCCGGGCTTCCTGTTCGCGGTGCTGCTGGTCGTGCTGTTCGCCGGCGGCAGCTTCTTCCAGTGGTTTCCGCTGCGCGGGCTGTTGAGCTCCGGCGCCGAGGACTGGCCCTGGTGGCAGCAGGCGCTGGACTATGCCTGGCACATGGTGCTGCCCACCGTGGCGCTGGTGATCGGCGGCTTCGCGGGGCTGACCATGCTGACCAAGAACTCCTTCATGGAGGAGATCGGCAAGCAGTATGTCCAGACCGCCCGCGCCAAGGGCGCGACGGAACACCGCGTGCTGTACGGCCATGTGTTCCGCAACGCGATGCTGATCATCATCGCGGGCTTTCCCGCGGCCTTCATCGGCATCCTGTTCACCGGCGCGCTGCTGGTGGAGATCATCTTCTCGCTGGACGGCCTCGGCCTGCTGGGCTTCGAGGCGGCGATCCGGCGCGATTATCCGCTGATGTTCGGCACGCTGTATTTCTTCACGCTCATGGGGCTGCTGATGCAGATCGTCAGCGACTTCACCTACACGCTGGTGGACCCGCGTATAGATTTCGAAGGGCGGCGCTGAATGATTTTGTGGCCCCAACCCGACGGCAGCACCCTGGCCACCCCGCAGCCCGCCCATGCCGTGATGGCGGGCGCGCTGATGGCGAACCTGGCCGAACGGCCGGAACCCTTCTCCCATGTCGTGAACGCCGCCGTGCAGCACGATGTCGCCTGGCAGGGCTGGGAACAGGCGCCGCAATTCGATGCCTCGACCGGGCTGCCGCGCGCCTTCAACGCCGTGCCCGGCTTCCAGCACGTGCCGATGTGGGAGAACGGGGTGCGCCTCGCCCTGGCCAATTGGGGGCTGTGGGCGGGGCTGCTGGTCCTGCGCCATGGCAGCCACATCTACCGCATGGGCATCCTGCGTGACCCCAGCCCGGAATCGACGGCGGCCCTGCTGGGCTACATCGCGCGCGAAAGCGTCTGGGGCGCCGAGATCATGCAGAAGCTGGGCGTGACGGAGGAGCAGGTGGCGCCCCTGTCGCTGAACCTGGCCATGGTGGATGCGATCGCGCTCGGCCTGTGCTGGGGCAAGCAGAGCTTCCCCTGCGGCGGGCCGACCCTGACGCGCGTGTCGCCCTTCCATGCCGTGCTGGACCCCTGGCCGCTGGCGGTGCCCGAATTCACCGTCTCCTGCGAGGCGCTGCGCCTGCGCGGCCCCTATGCCGATGCCGAGGCGATGCGGGCGGCGTTGGCGGATGCCCCGCGTGAGACCCTCAGCTTCCGGCTGACGCCCGCATGACGCTTTCCCCGCTGACGCGCCGCCGCCTGCAGAACTTCCGCGCCAACCGGCGGGGCTGGTGGTCCATGTGGATCTTCCTGGCGCTGTTCGCCGTGACACTCTGCGCCGAGGTGGTGGCCAATGACCGCCCGCTGGTCGCGCGGGTCGACGGCAACTGGCTGTTCCCGGTCGCGGTGAACTATGCCGAGAGCGACGTCCTGCCCGACGGCCTGCCCACCGATGCGGACTGGCATGACCCCGAGCTGCAGCGCCAGGTGGCGGAGCACGGCTGGGCGCTGTGGCCGCCCATTCGGTATTCCTACGCGACGGTGGTTCGGGACCTGGGGCGCCCGGCGCCGAGCCCGCCCAGCGCCCGCAACTGGCTGGGCACGGACGACCAGGCGCGTGATGTCGCGGCCCGGGTGATCTACGGCTTCCGCATCTCGGTGCTGTTCGGCTTCACGCTCACCATCATCGCCAGCGCCATCGGCATCGCGGCGGGCGCCGTCCAGGGCTATTACGGCGGCACGACGGATCTGCTGTTCCAGCGCTTCATCGAGATCTGGTCCGGCATGCCGCAGCTGTTCCTGCTGATCATCCTGTCCAGCGTGATCCAGCCGGGGTTCTGGACGCTGCTGGTCTTCCTGCTGATCTTTTCGTGGATGAGCCTGACCGGGGTGGTCCGCGCGGAGTTCCTGCGCGGGCGCAACCTGGACTATGTGCGCGCGGCCCGGGCGCTGGGCGTGGGGGACCGTTCCATCATGTTCCGCCACATCCTGCCCAACGCCATGGTGGCCACGCTGACCTTCCTGCCCTTCACGCTGTCCGGCTCCGTCACGGCGCTGGCCTCGTTGGACTTTCTGGGCTTCGGCCTGCCGCCGGGGTCGCCCTCGCTGGGTGAGCTGCTGAACCAGGGCAAGAACAACCTGCAGGCGCCCTGGCTGGCCTTCACCGGCTTCGTGGTGCTGGGCGGCGTGCTGTCCCTGCTGACCTTCGTGGGCGAGGCCGTGCGTGACGCCTTCGACCCCCGCAAGACAGGAGGGCTGTGATGACCCTGCTCTCGGTCGAGAACCTCTCCGTCGCTTTTCGCGGCCGCACCGTGGTGGAGGGCGTCTCCTTCACCGTCGAACCCGGTGAGGTGGTGGCGCTGGTCGGCGAATCCGGTTCGGGCAAATCCGTCACCGCGCTGTCCTGCCTGGGCCTGCTGCCGCAAGGCGGCAGCAACCCGCAGGGGCGCATCACCCTGGATGGGGTGGAGGTGCTGAAGGCCGATGGGGCCGCCCTGCGCCGCCTGCGCGGCGGCGTGGCCGGCATGGTGTTCCAGGAACCCATGACCAGCCTGAACCCGCTGCACAGCATCGGCCGCCAGGTCTCCGAAGCCATCACCTTGCATCGCGATGTCTCCGGCGCCGCGCTGGAGGCCGAGGTGAAGGCCGCCCTGACCCGCGCGGGCCTGCCGCAGCTGACGGACCGCCTCGGCGCCTTTCCGCACCAGCTGTCTGGCGGGCAGCGGCAGCGGGTGATGATCGCGGCGGCGCTGGCCAACAACCCGCGCCTGCTGATCGCGGATGAGCCTACCACGGCGCTGGACGTGACCATCCAGGCGCAGATCCTGGCCCTGCTGAAGCAGCTCAAATCCGAGCTGAACATGGCCATGCTGCTCATCACCCATGACCTGGGCATCGTCCGCCGCCAGGCCGACCGGGTGGTGGTGATGAAAGATGGCCGCGTGGTGGAGCAGGGCGTTGTCGCCGAGGTCTTCGCCAACCCGCAGCACCCCTATACCCGCATGCTGCTGGCCACTGAGCCCAGCGGCCGCCCGGAGCCGGTGCCCGCCGACGCCCCCGTGGTGATGCAGGCACGCGAGGTGGCGGTGCATTTCCCCATCAAGCGCGGGCTGCTGCGCCGGGTGGTGGGGCATGTGAAGGCGGTGGACGGCGTCTCGCTCGACCTGCGCGCCGGCGAGACACTCGGCATCGTGGGCGAATCGGGCAGCGGCAAGACCACGCTGGGCCTGGCGCTGCTGCGGCTGGAGGACAGCACCGGCGCCATCACGCTGGAGGGGCGCCAGACCCAGGGCCTGTCGCGCGCGGAGCTGCGCCCGCTGCGCTCACGCATGCAGATCGTGTTCCAGGACCCCTATGGCAGCCTGTCCCCCCGCATGTCCGCCGGGGAGATCATCGGCGAGGGGCTGGCCGTGCATGAGCCCGGCCTGTCGGCGGCGGCGCGCGAGGCCCGCGTGGTCGAGGCGCTGCGTGAGGTCGGCCTCTCACCCGAGATGGTGCATCGCTACCCGCATGAGTTCTCGGGCGGGCAGCGCCAGCGTATCGCCATCGCCCGCGCCCTGGTGCTGAAGCCGCGCCTGCTGGTGCTGGATGAACCCACCTCGGCGCTGGATGTCTCGGTGCAGGCGCAGGTGGTGGAACTGCTGCGCGGGCTGCAGGCGAAGCATGGGCTGGCCTATCTGTTCATCTCCCATGACCTGCGCGTGGTGCGCGCCATGGCGCACCGGATCATGGTGATGAAGGACGGGCGCATGGTGGAGGAAGGCGAGGCCGTGGCGCTGACCGCGACCCCGCGTGAGGAATATACCCAGCGCCTGATGCAGGCCGCTTTCCTCTAACGCCGCACGATCACGGCGACGGGCCCGCCGCCATCCGGCCCCTGGTGTTCCGCGCCGCCCGAGACGAACAGCTCCGTCCGGCCCACCGCCGCCGCGATCACGCCGCCCACCAGCGCGCGGGCATGGCGGGTGGCGTTGATGTCGCTGTCGTCGTTCATGATGTGGCGCGCGCCGCGGATGCGGCCGGTGGTGCTGGGTTCGGCCTTGGCCAGCACCGCCACCGCCTGTGCCTGCTGTGCCTCGGAAAGCTGGCCGGGGGCGCCGAGCCCGGCGGCGGCCAGCGCGCGCTGCACGGCGGGGAAGTCGATGCCATCCGCCATCACGTCATGGGCGATCGCCAAATCCCCGCCCCAGCCCGGGGCCATGCCCATCACCACCACCTCGTTCCGTGTCAGCTCCACCCCGGCCGAGGCGCTGGCGACGCCGGAGAACAGCGACCAGTCCTCACCCACCACGGCGTCCGACAGTGCGGCCTCGTCCACCTCGCCCAGCGCCAGCGCCACGCCCAGCGCCGAGGCACCGCGCGACAGGCCCATGGAGGCATAGGTGTCGGTGGTGGCCACGCTCTGCCCGCGCGCCGCGGCATCGGCCATGCGCTCATTGGTCAGCAGGGGGCATTTGACCTGCACATAATGGGCCCGGGTGATGCCGGCCTGGGCGATGGCCGCGCGCACGGCGGCAGCCGTCTCCCGGATCTGGGGCATGCGGCCCAGCTCCTCGGGCAGGAAGTCGCGGGTGAAGGCGCTGGCGATGGCCAGGGCGCCGCCCGGCGCGGGGGCCGCTGCCTCACCCACCGCGAACACGATCCAGTGTGGGGAAAGCCCGCCCTCCGTGCCGCCGGACATGACCAGGGCGACGTCGGCCGTGACCCCATGCCTGTGCAGCATCATCTCCAGCGACTGCACGGCGTAGGCGCGGGTGAAGTCGTTCACGCAGCCGTTGCCCTCGGTCTTGGCCAGGATGGCTACAACCTGGGCGGGAATCGCAGCCCCCGCCTCGAACAGTGCCTCGATGCCCGAGACATCGCCCGGATGGCGCATCGGCACACGGAAAACCTGGGCTGCGGGCACGGTCATGGGGCTCTCCTTCAATGATCACGCGGCTTTGCGGGTTTGTGGCACCAGCCATGTGGTTGCCCAAGGCCCATTGCGCCGCTACTAGAACCGCGCGCACCCGAGAGAGTGATGAATTTGGCCGCCTCCGACATCCCCTCTGACAACAGCGCCGCTCTGGCGGCCCAGGCCGTGCTGCTGGCCCGACCCGTGACCGAGGAACGCCGCATGGCCGATGCCATCCGGGTACTCGCCATGGATGCGGTCGAGAAAGCCAAGTCCGGCCACCCCGGCATGCCGATGGGCATGGCCGATGCCGCCACCGCCCTGTTCACGAAGGCCCTGAAGTTCGACGCCGCCGACCCGCGCTGGCCCGACCGGGACCGCTTCGTGCTGTC
The DNA here is from genome assembly GCF_004005855.1 of Rhodovarius crocodyli. Classification (GTDB taxonomy): domain Bacteria; phylum Pseudomonadota; class Alphaproteobacteria; order Acetobacterales; family Acetobacteraceae; genus Rhodovarius; species Rhodovarius crocodyli. The sequence goes on along the minus strand of NZ_SACL01000001.1, from coordinate 447,927 downwards.
GGCCGGCCATGGGTCCATGCTGCTGTATTCCCTGCTGCACCTGACCGGCCATGCCGGCATGGGCATCGAGGACATCAAGAACTTCCGCCAGCTGCACAGCCCGACCGCCGGCCACCCCGAGTTCGGGGAGCACCCGGCCATTGAGATGACGACCGGCCCGCTGGGCCAGGGCATCTCCACCGCCGTGGGCATGGCGATGGCCGAGCGCATGCTGGCCGCGCGCTTCGGCAAGTCTCTGGTGGACCACCGCACCTGGGTCATCGCCTCCGACGGTGACCTGCAGGAAGGCATCAGCCACGAGGCCGCGTCGCTGGCGGGCCACTACAAGCTGAACAAGCTGTGCGTGCTGTGGGACGACAACCACATCTCGATCGACGGCGACACCGCCGTCTCCTTCACCGAGGACGTGCTGAAGCGCTTCCAGGCCTATGGCTGGGCGGTGAAGCGCATCGACGGGCATAACCCCGAGGAACTGGCCGGCGCGCTCGGCTGGGCGCAGCGCAGCAGCAAGCCCAGCATCATCGCCTGCCGCACCATCATCGGCTTCGCCGCGCCGAAGAAGGCCGGTACCGCCGGCAGCCATGGCGCGCCGCTGGGTGCCGAGGAAATCGCGGGCGTGCGCACGGCGCTGGGCTGGAACCACCCGCCCTTCGAGATCCCGGAGGGTATCAAGGCCCTGTGGGAGCAGGCCGGCAGCCGTGGCAGCGGCACCCGCCGTTCCTGGCTGAAGCGCCTGGCCAAGCACCCGATGCGCGCGGAGTTCGAGCGCGCCATGGCCGGCAAGCTGCCGGACAACTGGCAGGAGGCGCTGACCGCCCACCGCCAGAAGCTGGCCGAGACCAAGCCCAAGCTCGCCACCCGCGTGGCCAGCCAGCAGGCCCTGACCGCCCTGGTGCCGAACGTGCCGGAGATGGTGGGCGGTTCCGCCGACCTCACCGGTTCCAACAACACGGACGTGAAGGGCATCCCGCCCGTGCGTCCGGGCGATTTTTCCGGCCGCTATGTCCATTGGGGCGTGCGCGAGCACGGCATGGCCGCCGCGATGAACGGCATGGCGCTGCATGGCGGCATCATCCCGTATTCCGGCACCTTCCTGATCTTCTCGGATTACCTCCGTCCCTCCCTGCGCCTGGCGGCGCTGATGGGCACGCGGGTGATCCATGTCGGCACGCATGACAGCATCGGCCTGGGCGAGGATGGGCCGACCCACCAGCCCGTCGAGATCCTGCCCGCCCTGCGCGCCATTCCGAACCTGCATGTGTTCCGCCCGGCGGATGCCATGGAGACGGCCGAGTGCTGGGAACTGGCGCTGCGCCGCGCGGATGGCCCGTCCATCATGGCGCTGTCCCGCCAGGGCCTGCCGGCGTTGCGCGACGATGCCGGTGAGAACCGCTCCGCCCGCGGCGGCTATGTGCTGGCCGAGGCTTCGGGCCCGCGCCGCGCCACGCTGATCGCGACCGGCAGCGAGGTCTCGCTGGCCATGACCGCCCGCGCGACGCTGGAGGCCGAGGGCATTCCGACCGCCGTCGTCTCTCTGCCCTGCTGGGAGCTGTTCAACGCCCAGGCGCCCGAATACCGCGCCGAGGTGCTGGGCACCGCGCTGCGCGTCGGCATCGAGGCAGCTCTCGGCTTCGGCTGGGACAGCCTGCTGGGCCCCGATGGCGTGTTCATCGGCATGACCGGCTTCGGTGCCTCGGCCCCGGCCGAGACCCTGTACGAGCATTTCGGAATTACCCCCGCCGCGGTGGTCGCGGCGGTACAGAAACGACTCTGAGGAGAGACGGACTATGGCTGTGAAGGTTGCCATCAACGGCTTCGGCCGCATCGGTCGTCTGGTGCTGCGCGCGATGATCGAAAGCGGCCGCACCGATGTGGAATGCGTGGCCATCAACGATCTCGGCTCGGTCGAGGCGAATGCCCATCTGTTCAAGTATGACAGCGTTCACGGCCGCTTCGACGGCGAGGTGAAGGTCGAAGGCCAGACCATCACCATCACCCGCAACGGCCGCACCTATGGCCCAATCACCGTCAGCGCCCAGCGCGATCCGTCCCAGGTGCCGTTCCAGGGCGTGGACGTGGCGATGGAGTGCACGGGCATCTTCACCAGCCAGGAGAAGGCCGGCCAGCTGATCAAGGCCGGCGCCCGCAAGGTGCTGATCTCCGCCCCCGGCGACGATGCCGACGCGACCATCGTGTACGGCGTGAACCACAAGACGCTGACGGCGGACATGAAGATCGTGTCCAACGCGTCCTGCACCACCAACTGCCTGGCGCCGGTCGCGCATGTGCTGCACAGCAAGTGGGGCATCCTGCGCGGCTACATGGTCACCATCCATGCCTATACGGGTGACCAGAACACGGTGGACACCCTGCACAAGGACCTGCGCCGCGCCCGCGCCGCCGCCGTGTCCATGATCCCGACCAGCACCGGTGCGGCGAAGGCCGTGGGCCTGGTGCTGCCGGAGCTGAAGGGCAAGCTGGACGGCACCGCCATCCGCGTGCCGACGCCGAACGTGTCGCTGGTGTCGCTGGACGTGAACCTGGCGGTCGACGGCGTGACCAAGGAACAGGTGAACGCCGCGATGAAGGAGGCCTCCGAGGGCTACCTGAAGGGCATCCTGGGCTACGAGACCGAGCAGCTGGTGTCGATCGACTTCAACGGCAACACGCATTCCTCGACCTTCGACGCCACCCAGACCCAGAGCCTGGACGGCGGCAAGCTGATCCGCGTGATGAGCTGGTACGACAACGAGTGGGGCTTCTCGAACCGCATGTCCGACACGGCGGCGCTGTTCGGCAGCCTGTAAGACGGAAGGGGGCGGAAACGCCCCCTTTTCTTTTGGGGGGACTGGCGATGCGCCTGGGCCTGCTGCTCGTTTTGGTGCCCGTGGCGGCCTTGGCGCAGGGCACCCCCGAGAGCACCTCTGAACGGGGTGCCGCCACCTTCGTCACCCATTGCGTGCGCCATGCCGGGCGTCCGGACACGCTGCGGGACATGCTGGCCCGCACCGGCATCCGCCCGGTTCCGCCGGAATACGCCCAGCGCCTTTGGCGCGGCGTCATGCCGCCCACCGTCTACAATGTCTCCGTTCCCGATGCGGGCATGATCCTGGCGGTGGAGGAGAACGGCATCTGCACCCTGATCGTGCCGCGCGCCGATGCGGGCGCGGTCATCACCCAGCTCGAGGCACGGCTGCGCGAGGCGAACATCCGCTTCCAGATCGGAACGGTGGGCAACAGCCCGCATGTGCGGTCCCAGCAATTCCTGCTGGAGGCCGGGCGGCCTTACAGCGCGGTGGTCAACGGCAACACCGCGGGGCAATTGCAGACCATCCTGCAGCTGACGCCGCGGGCTACGCCTGCCCCGCAGGCACCGCGCGATCGCGCGACCTAGCCACCGCTGGCAGCCCCCCGGCGCGAATGCTACTGCCTTCTCACCAAGAAAATCCTCATTCCCGGATGGAAGAACCCATGGCCTTCAAGACCATCGATGCCCTGAACGCCCAAGGCGCGCGCGTGCTGCTGCGCGCCGACCTGAACCTGCCCGTGCGCGACGGTCGCATTACCGACCTGACCCGTATCGAGCGCCTGGCGCCGACCATTCGGGAATTGGTGGGCAAGGGCGCCAAGGTCATCGTGTGCAGCCACTTCGACCGCCCCAAGGGCCAGCGCGTGCCCGAGATGTCGCTGAAGCCCATGGCCACCGCTCTGTCCGAAGTGCTGGGCCAGCCCGTCGCCTTCGCCGATGACTGCGTGGGCCCGGATGCCGAGGCCGCCGTCGCCGCCATGAAGGACGGCGATGTGCTGGTGCTGGAGAACACCCGCTTCCATAAGGGCGAGGAAAAGAACGACCCGGCCCTGGCGCAGGGCCTGGCCAAGCTGGCCGATGCCTTCGTGAACGACGCGTTCTCGGCCGCCCACCGCGCCCATGCCAGCACCGAGGGTGTGGCCCGCATCCTGCCCGCCTATGCCGGCCGGCTGATGCAGGCCGAGCTGGAGGCGCTGGATGCGGCCCTCGGCAGCCCGCAGCGCCCGGTGGCGGCCATCGTGGGCGGTGCCAAGGTCTCCACCAAGCTGGACCTGCTGGGGAACCTGTCCGCCAAGGTGGATGTGCTGATCATCGGCGGTGCGATGGCCAACACCTTCCTGGCCGCGCAGGGTGCCGATGTCGGCAAGTCCCTGCAGGAAGCCGAGATGCACGACACCGCGCGCGAGATCCTGGAAAAGGCCAAGGCGCGCGGCTGCGAGGTGATCCTGCCGGTGGACCTGGTGGCCGCTGCCGAGTTCAAGGCGAATGCCGCCAACACCGTGGTGCCCGCCAACGCCGTGCCCGCCGGGCAGATGGCCCTCGATGTCGGCCCGGCCTCGGTCGCGGCGGTCATCGCCAAGCTGGCCGAGTGCAAGACGCTGGTGTGGAACGGCCCCTTCGGCGCCTTCGAGATCGAGCCCTTCGACAAGGCGACCGTCACGGTCGCGCAGGAAGTGGCGAAGCTGACCGAGGCCGGCAAGCTGGCCAGCATCGGCGGCGGCGGCGACACCGTCTCCGCCCTGCGCCATGCGGGTGTGGCCGAGCGCATGACCTATGTGTCGGCCGCCGGCGGTGCCTTCCTGGAGTGGCTGGAAGGCAAGGAACTGCCGGGCGTGGCCGCGCTGAACGCCTGAAGTACCGGGGGCGCTTGCGCCCCCAACCCCACCCACGCACAATGGCCGGGTCACCACGGGGAGCCCGAGACAGGGCTGAGAGGCGAGTGTTACCTCGCGACCCGCGGAACCTGATCCGGTTGATACCGGCGTAGGGATGGGGACGCAGCGGCCGCCACGATCCGCCCCTCCTGTCGTCGTCGTTGGGAGGGAAGCGCGCATGCTGCGCCGTTCGATTCTGGGGGCCGCGCTCGCTGCCCCCGCTGCCTGGGGCCAGACCGTGGGCCCGCGCCAGCGCACCTTGCGCTTCATGCCGCAATCCTCGCTGGCCGTGCTGGACCCGATCTTCAACCCCAGCACCATCATCACCACCCACGGCTATTGCGTGTTCGACACGCTGTATGGCGCCGACCGCGCGCTGCGCGCCCACCCGCAGATGGCCGAGGGCCATACGGTGGAGGATGGCGGCCGGCGCGTGACCATCACGCTGCGCGACGGCCTGCGCTGGCATGATGGCGAACCGGTGCGCGCCGCCGATTGCGTGGCCAGCATCCGCCGCTGGGCCAGCCGCGACGGCTTCGGCGGTGTGCTGATGCGGGTGACGGAGGAGTTGAGCGCCACCGGCGACCGCACTATCCAGTTCCGCCTGCGCCGGCCCTTTCCCGCGCTGTTCGATGCGCTGGCCAAGCCCGGGGCCTCACCCTGCTTCATGATGCCGGAACGCTTCGCTAGCACGCCCGGCGACCGCGCGCTGGGGCCGGATGCGATGATCGGCAGCGGCCCCTGGCGCTTCCAGCCCGCCGAATATGTGCAGGGCAGCCGGTCCGTCTATCTGCGCAACGAGGACTACAAGCCGCGCGACGAGCCCGCCGATGCGGCCAGCGGCGGCAAGCGCGTGCATTTCGACCGGCTGGAGCTGGTCTGGATCCCGGATGGCGGCACCGCCGCCGCCGCCCTGCGCACCGGCGAGATCGACTGGATCGAGTACCCGCTGCCTGACCTGGTGCCGGTGCTGGAGCGCGATCGCGGCACTCGCACCCAGATCTATGATCCCAACGGGTTCCTCGGCTTCCTGCGCTTCAACCATCTGCACGCGCCGTTCAACGATGTGCGGGTGCGCCGCGCCATCCGCGACGTGATCGTGCAGCCGGACTTCATGCAGGCGGTGGCGCTGCCGCAGGACTGGCAGGAATGCCATTCCATGTTCCCCTGCGGCCTGCCGGGTGCGATGGAGTTCCCGCCCGCGCCCCGTGGTGACGCCGCCATGGACCGCGCCCGCGCGGCGCTGCGGGAGGCCGGCTACAACGGCGAGCCCATCATCCACATCAACCCCACCGACTTCCCGGCCGTGACCCAGCAGGGGCGCATCACGGTGGAGCTGATGCGCCGGTTGGGGGTGAACATCCAGCCGGTCGAGAGCGACTGGCCCAGCATCCTGGCCCGGCGCGCGAACCGGGCCCCCGGGCCGCAGGGCGGCTGGAACCTGCACAACACCAACGCGCCCGCCGCCACCATCGCCAACCCGGCCGTCAGCTGGGTGATCCGCATGAACGGCGCCAATGCCTGGCCCGGCTGGCCGGAGGATTCAGGGGTGGAGGAGCAGGTCCAGGCCTGGATCGACGCACCGGATGCCGCCGGCCAGGCCCAGGCCATGCAGCGTTTGCAGGAACTGGCGTGGGAGGCGGTGCCCATCGCGCCGACCGGCTTGTTCCGCCTGCGCACGGCCTTCCGCCGCGAATTGCAGGACGTGCTGCAGGGGCCGAACCCCTTCGTGTGGAATCTGAGGCGCGCCTAGGGTCCACGCCCATCCCGGACCTGAATGGGCGTGGACTCTACTCCGCGCGCCCGCGGCTTCTCATGATCTCGGCAAAGCCGAACAGCAGCAGCAACTGGCCGGTCACCATTTCGATGGCCGCCAGGATGCGGATGCCGTCATCCACCGGCATGATGTCGCCGTAGCCCACCGTTGTCAGCGTGACGACGGAGAAGTGCAGCGCCTCGGAAAAGTCGATGCGCGCCATCACGTCGTGGGAGCGGAACAGCGGCTCACGCGAGAGCCCGTCCGCGATGCGGTAGAAGCAGCCGAAGGCCACTGCCATCATGGTGAACAGGCTGACATAGGTGGCCATCGGCACCATCAGGAAGCGCAGGCGGCGCGCGACCAGCGTCAGGATGGCGGCCACATCCACCAGCAGCCGCACCACATCGCGCACCGACACGATGGAAATCAGCGAGATCACGCCCATCGCCAGGAACAGCGTCGCGGTCTGCACCTGCGGGCTCTCGCGGTTGAAGGGCGAGGACAGCGACAGCACCCCCACCACGCCGCACAGCACGAACCAGCGCAGGAAGCGCGGCAGATGGGTGATGTCGGCCTCGTTCAATCCCTCGGAGGCGATCTGTCGCAGCGAACTGCGCCAGTACAGGCAGGCGCTCAGAAAGGCGGCGACGGGCATGACGAAGCCCACCGGCCGTGCCCAGGGCAGGGCATCGGGAAAGGCGCTGCGGCCGATCACGACATAAAGGCACATGTACACGGCCAACCCGTTGGCCACGCCCAGGGCGAACAGCATGCCCTGGGGGAACACGACATACAGCGCGAGCACGGTGGCAGCGGCCACGCCGAGCGCCGCCACGCTGAACAGCCAGCCCTGGTCGCCGGCGGCGGCCGCCACCAGCAGCATCAGCGATGCCGTCACCGCCCCGTTCATCAGGGCGGTGCGGCGGTGCTTCCGGCGAAGGTGGTGGCCTTCAGCCACCTGTGCCGACGTCGGCCTTGGGCGGCAGCGCGGCCGCACCCGGAATGGCGGCGATGCCCGTGATCTCGACCTTCCAGTCGGGGTTCACCAGCGGCGCCTGGATGGTCATGCGGGCCGGCTTGTTGGCCTTGTCCATCCAGCGGTCCCAGGCGGCGTTCATCTTGGGGGCGTCCTTGATGTCGGCCAGCACGCAGGTGATGGACAGCAGCTGGGACTTGTCGGTGCCGGCATCGGCCAGCAGCACGTCGATCTGCGCCAGGATGTCGGCGGTCTGGCCTTCGGTATCCAGCGTCGCGTCGTCGGCCACCTGGCCGGCCAGGTACAGCACGCCGTTATGGGCGACGGCGCCGGACAGGCGGGGTTCCTCGGCGTAGCGCGTGATGGTCATGCAGGGCAGTCCTTTCATTGGTCCCGTCCGGTGTAGGGCAGGGGGCGGGACTGCCGCCAGGGGTAAGCGCATGAAAAAGGCCGCCGCGCCAGGAGCGCGACGGCCTTCAAAAGCGGCAGAACGCCCGGCTGGTCAGCCGAACCTGCCCGCGGCCTTCAGCCGACGATCTCGGAGCCCGCGAAGAAGTACGCGATCTCGATCGCGGCGTTCTCCAGGCTGTCGGAGCCGTGCACGGAGTTGGCTTCGATGCTCTCGGCGAACAGCTTGCGCACGGTGCCCTCGGCGGCGTTCGCCGGGTTGGTGGCGCCCATCAGCTCACGGTGGTGGGCCACGGCGTTCTCACCCTCGAGAACCTGCACCACCACGGGGCCGGAGATCATGAAGGACACCAGGTCCTTGAAGAACGGACGCTCCTTGTGGACGCCGTAGAAGGTCTCGGCCATCGCCTGGCTCATCTGGATGCGCTTCTGGGCGACGATGCGCAGGCCGGCCTTCTCGTACACGGCGTTGATGGCGCCGGTCAGGTTGCGGCGGGTCGCGTCGGGCTTCAGGATGCTGAAGGTCTGCTCGGTGGCCATGGGAAAGTCCTCGGGTTTTCGCGCGGGGGCATAGCCGCATGGCGGGTTTTGGGCAAGTGCGCCCGGCGTGAAACCCCTATTGCGCCTCGAAATTCACGCGTGCCAGCAGTTGCGTGCCGCGCGCTTCCTCCTGCCGGATGGCGGCATCGAAGGCCGCGGCGTCCTCGTCCACCGGCTCGAAGGCGAGCGCCGCGAGGCGCTGCATCACGTCGGGCTCGCGCATGCCCTCGGCGAGCGCGCGGTTCATCCGGGTGACGATGGCGGGCGGCATGCCCTTGGGGCCCCAGATGCCGTACCAGGAATGGAAGACGAAATCCGGCATGCCGGCTTCGGCCATGGTCGGGATCTCGGGCGCGGCCGGAATGCGGCGCTCATTCGTGATGGCCAGGCCGCGCAACTGCCCGCCGCGCACCATGGGCAGCGGCGCCAGCACGGGGTCGAACATCAGCGAGACATTGCCCGCCGCCACATCCGTCAGCCCCGCCGAGGAACTGCGCTGCGGCACCATCAGGATGTCCGCCCGCGCCGCCTGACCGAAGGCGATGGCCGCCAGATGCCCGGCCGAGCCCAGGGAGGAGGTGGTGAAGGTCCAGTCCCGCGCATTGGCATGGGCGGCGGCCGCGACCTCGGCCACGGTGCGCTGCGGCTTGCGCGGGTCCACCACGAACAGCAGCGGCCCCTTGGCGGTGCGGGCGATTGGGGCGAAATCGTTCAGCGGGTCGAAGGGGATGTTCCGCAGCACCCGGTGCAGCACGGCATGGATGGAGGCGGAGGCCATGATGGTCAGCCCATCCGGCTGCGACTGGATCAGCGCCATGCCGCCCACCACGCCGTTGCCGCCGGCGCGGTTCTCGACCACCACGGTCTGGCCCAGCTTTTCCTGCAGTTTCTGGGCGGCGATGCGGGACAGCGCATCGGTGGCCCCACCCGGGGGGAAGGGCACGATCATGCGGATGGGCCGCATGGATTGCGCCGTCACGATGCCGGGTGCGGCCAGCAGCCCGGCGGAAATGACGGCGCGCCGGCGCATCAGCGCGCGATCACCTCGCGGTTGCCGTAGCTTTCCTGCGGCACGCCGCGCTCCAGCGACATGTGGCTGTGCACACCCACCCAGCCCTCGCCGGTCTTGAGCAGGATGATGCTGGCGCGGCCGGGCCGGTCGAAGGGCGTGCCGTCCTGGTTATAGCCGGTGCTGTCCCACGGGGTGATGGCGACGGCCATCTGCCCGTCCGGGCTGGCCAGCACGCGGGTCTGGTCATGGATGAAGGTGAAGCCCGAGGTCTTGGGCCACACGCTGTCCCACTGGCGGTCGCGCCAGTCCCACAGGCCTTCCAGCACGCGCTTGTGGGTGCCGAAGGCCAGGGCCTGCTCGTGCCAGAAGGGATAGGCGCTCTTGTAGTCCACCTTCTGGACGCAGGCCGCGAAGGCGTCGAGCCAGGCGAGGATCTCGTCGCGCAGTTCGGGGCTGGCTTCGGGCAGGGCGGGAATCGTCACGTGGGTAAGCTCCGGCTAATCGATACGGCAAAGCTACGGTGCCCCCCTTGCGGTGTGCAAGCGACCGGGCAGCATGGGCAAAGGCTTATCCGGAGAAACCCATGTCAGACCGCCCCCGCGTCATTCTCGTCACCGGCGCTGCTTCCGGCATCGGGGCCGCGTGCTGCCGCGCGCTGGCCGGGCCCGGCACGGCCTTCCTGGTGCATACCCGCAAGAACGAGGAAGGCGCGGCCCGCACGGCCGCTGCCATTGAGGAACGCGGCGGCCGGGCCGTGACCGCCCTGGGCGACATCGGCGCGCCCGACGTGCCGGCGCGGCTGGTGGAGCAGGCGGTCGCGACCTTCGGCGGGCTGGATGTGGTGGTGGCCAATGCGGGCTTCGCGGACCGCACGCCGCTGATGGCGCTGGAGGATGAGGTGATCACCCGCAGCCTGGATACCATCCTGTGGGGCTTCATCCGGCTGGCCAAGGCGGCGGCGCCCGCGCTGGCTGCGAGCGAGAACGGGCGGCTGATCGCCATATCCTCCTTCGTGGCGCATGTGTTCCGGCCGGATGTGACGACATTCCCGGCGACCGCCGCCGCCAAGGGCGCGCTGGAGGCCACGCTGCGCGCCGTCGCCATCGAGCTGGCGCCGGCCGGCACCACGGTGAATGCGGTGGCCCCCGGCTTCACCCAGAAGGACCCTGGCACCCACACCGCCATGACGGCCGAACAGTGGAAGGCGATCGCCGCCAAGATCCCGATGGGCCGCATCGGCACGCCGGAGGACGTGGCGCAGGCGGTGGCCTATTTCGCCTCGCCCGGCGCGGCCTATGTCACCGGGCAGCTGCTGCACGTCAGCGGCGGGCTCGTGGCCTAGTTCAGCGGAACCAGGCGCCGGACTTCACCGCCCCCGCGATGGTGGTGCCATACACCACCAGCGCCAGGGCCAGCATGGTGTAGAGCAGCGCGATGGAGCCGGTGGCCTGGATCGCGATCCAGCCGCCGCCCAGCGCGATGGCCAGGCGGATGAACCCCGCCGTCAGCGGCCAGAACAGCTTGCCCGCCCCCTGCGAGGCGAAATACAGCGTCAGCCCCAGCCCGAAGAAGCCATAGGCCGGGCCCACGATGCGCAGGTACTGCGCGCCGGCCGCCAGCATCGCGGGCTCATCGCTGAACAGGCGCAGCCACAGCTCGGGCCGGATGGCGGCGGCCAGGCCCAGTGTCTCGGTGATGAGGAAGGCGATGCCCCCGCCGGTCAGGGCGATGCGCAGCGCGCGGTCGCGCTGCCCGGCGCCGATATTGGTACCGACCAGGGCCACCAGCGGCGCGCCGATGCCGAAGCTGAGCGGCACCAGCAGGTATTCCAGCCGGGCCCCGGTGCCGAAGCCGGCGATGGCGCCCGCGCCGCCCGTCATGGCCACCAGCCCGGTGGCGCCGCCGATCGTGATGTTGGTCAGCACCGAGGTGATGGCCGAGAAGGCGCCGATGCGCAGGATGGCCTTCAGCGGCGCCCAGCGCAGCCGCACCCAGCGGAACCGCGCCACATTGCGCCCGGACAGGATGTACCAGGCCATGGCGATGGTGCCGCCCACGAAGAACAGGATCAGCGCCACGCCGCCGCCCGCGATGCCCATGGCCGGGATGGGCCCCCAGCCGAAGATCAGCAGCGGCGACAGCGGCACCAGGAACACCACGCCCACGCAGATGACCGTGGCCGGAAATGCCATGTTGCCGGTGCCGCGGATGACGCTGGCCAGCCCGTTCATCAGCCAGACGAAGATGACCCCGCTGAACACGGTGTTCGAGTAGACCATGGCGGCGCGCAGTTCCTCGCCCTCGCCGCCCATGGCGCGATAGATATCCTCGCCGAACAGCAGGAACAGGGCGGAGAAGAACAGCCCCAGCACCAGGCTGATGAAGCCCGCATGCAGCACCAGCGCATCGGCGTCGTCCCGCCTGCCGGCGCCCAGCGCGCGCGCGACGGCGGCGGAGATGCCGCCCCCCATCGCCCCGCCGGAGATCATGGTCATCAGCATCACGGCCGGAAAGGTCAGGGCCATGCCCGCCAGCGCGTCGGTGCCGAGATGGGAAACCCACCAGGTCTCGATCAGCCCGGTGGAGGCCTGGGCGAGCATGATGAGGATGTTGGGCCAGGCCATGCGCAGCAGCAGCGGCACGATGGGTGCTTCGAGCAGGCGGCGGGTGCGCAGGTCGGTCGAGAGGGTGGTGGCGCTCATGCCCCCATGATCGGGCGGGGCGTGCCTGGCCGGAATGACGCAGACGCCTCATTTCCGGACAAATAGGGGCATATGCCTCTAATTCTCGGGCGCGCCATCCATCAGGAAATCGCGGTCCGCGCGCAGCGTCTCCTCCAGGAAGCGCACGGTTTCCCGCACGCGAGGCACCCAGGCAAGATCCTCATGCACCGCCAGGTAGATCGGGCGTTCAGCGCGGATCTGCGGCTTCAGCACCGGCACCAGCCGCGGGTCGGATTCCCCGGCGAAGGAGGGCAGCAGCACCAGCCCCGCGCCATTCGCCGCGGCCGTGGCCTGCGCGTACATCGAGGAGGACCGGAACGCCACGCGCGGCGCCGGCACGGCGTCCAGCAGCCAGTGGACCTCCGGGATCTGGACCAGGTCCTCGACGTAATCGACGAAGCTGTGTTCGGCCAGCGCTGCCGGCGTTTCCGGGGTGCCGTGCTCGGCCAGATAGGAGGGCGCGGCATAGAGGAACAGCCCGAAGCCGCCCACCTGCCGGATGGTCAGCTTCGGCCCGCGCACCGGCGCGAAGGAGAGGCTGATGTCGGCCTCGCGCTTGGTCAGGTTATACAGGGCGGGGCTGGTCACGATCTCGACCATCAGCCCCGGATGGCGGCGGGCCAGGCGCGGCAGCCGGCGGGCGAGATACTGGGCCGCGATGCCTTCCATGCTGGCGACCCGCACGCGGCCCTGCACGCCCGCGGAGGCATCATCCCGGCCATCGGTCATCGCCAGGGCCTGGGCTTCCATGGCCTCCGCATGCGGCAGCAGGCCACGCCCGGCCTCGGTCAGTGAAAACCCCTCGGCCGAGCGGTCGAACAGCTTGAGGTCGAGCGACTTCTCCAGCTCGGCCACGCGGCGGCTGACGGTGGTGTGGTCCACGCGCAAGCGGCGCGCGGCAGGGGCCAGCCGGCCCTGGCGCGCCAGTTCCAGGAAGAAGGGCAGGGTGCTCCAGTCGAGCTGTCGCGGCATGGTCCGGTCTGCTCCCGCATCGCAGGGCGATCCGTCCAACACCGCGCAGCGCCGGTCAAGCGGCCTGTTCGGGCGGCGGCGGGGCTTCCGGCGCCAGGTCCTGGAAGCGGATCGGCGGGCGGGGCGTGCGGTCCACCGTCAGGCGGAAGATGTCGAAGCGGTTGTAGTAGCCGACGACATCGTGGAACTGCTTGGGCTCCACGCAATCGGCCAGGTTCATCTCGACGAACAGCAGCCCCTCGTCGCGCTGGCTCTGGCCGATCTGCCGGCCATCGGGGCCGATGGCCAGGCTGACGGCGCGGGGCGTGCCCTCGATCACCCGCGCGGCCTCGGGCGAAAGCGCGGCCAGCGCCCGGGCGGCCGGTGCGTCGAGGTAGGAGGAAGCGACCAGCGTGAAGCATTTCGCCTCGAAGGAATGCGCGCCGCAGCGGATGCGGATGGCTTCCTCGATGTCGTAGGCGGCGGCTTCGCCCGGCATGCGGGTGGGCCAGATGGGGGGGAAGGAAGCCAGGTGCAGCTGCTCGCCCTCGGCCATCAGCGCGAAGCGGGCCAGCGGGTTGGTGTTCTCGCCGCAGATCAGCGCGCCGATGCGGCCGATGGGGGTCTGCGTCACGCGCAGGCCCTCGGCATCGCCGGGCGCCCAGACCAGCTTCTCGTAATAGGTCGGCACCAGCTTGCGGCGGTGGTTCAGCACCGTGCCGTCGGGGCCGATCAGCATGTTGCTGTTCCACAGGCAGCCGAGCGATGCCTCCGTCGCCTCACTGAAACCCACCGAGACATGCACGCCATGCCGCCGCGCGGCCTTGCGCAGGCTGTCGAGCTCGGGCCCGTCGGCGCGGATGGATTGCGCGGCGAAACGGGCGAAATGCTCATGCGTCAGGATGGGGGCGGCCAGCGCCGTCCAGGCCGGGAAGCCCGGGATGTAGCTTTCAGGGAACATCACCAGCTGGGCACCTGCCCGCGCGGCCTCGGCCACGGCATCGCAGGCCTTGGCGGCGGTGGCGGCCGCATCCATCCACACGGGGGCGAGATGCGCGGCTGCGACCTTGATATGGGGCAGGGACATGTGGGGCTCCTGAAGCGTCGGCGCATCATGCGGGGGGGCAGGGGCGGGGCGGCACCCCGAATTCCTGCAACACCCGCTGCGCGATTTCGGGATTCCCGCGATGGGGGCCGGGCGGCTAGCAATGGCCATCGACCCGGAAAACCGGGCGGCTTTTCAGGGAAACGCCGGCGCGCGGCCGGCATAACGGGTGCGACCATCGCCCCAACAACGAGGCACGCGCATGACCATTTCGAGGCGCCACCTTCTCGCCGCCGGGGCCGGCACGCTGCTGGCGACGCCCGCCCTCGCCGCCTGGCCTGAGCGGTCGATCCGCATCATCTCCCCCTATAACGCCGGGGGGGTGAACGACATCCTGGCGCGCGGGCTTTCGGTCCCCATGTCCGGCATCCTGAAGCAGTCCGTGGTGGTGGAGAACCGCGCGGGTGCGGGTGGCGGCATCGGCGCGGCGGTGGCCGCGCGCTCGGCGCCCGATGGCTACACGGCCTTCCTGGCCAATGTGGACACCCAGGCCATCAACCAGTTCATCTACCGCAACCTGCCCTATGACCCGGAGAAGGATTTCGCCCCGGTCACGCTGGTCACGACCATTCCCTTCGCCATCGTGGTCGGGCCGTCCAAGCCGCAGATCCGTGACCTGCCGGGGCTGATCGCGGCGGCCAAGGCCGATCCCAACGGGCTTTCCTTCGGCAGCTGGGGCGTGGGCAGCACCTCTCACCTGGCCTTCGAGCGCGTGGCGCGCCATGTCGGCATGGAGCTGCTGCATGTGCCCTTCACCGGCCAGGCGCCGGCCATGCAGGCCGTGATGGCATCCCAGGTGGATGTGATGGCCGTGCCCGGCGGCGGTGCGGAGGCCATGGCCCGCGACGGCCAGACCCGCATCCTGGCGGTGGTGGAGGCCGAGCGCCTGGCGCTGCTGCCGAATGTGCCGACGGTGAAGGAGTTCGGCGTCGACCTGAACATCGGCCTGTGGCAGGCGCTGTACATGCCGGCCCGCACGCCGCAGCCCGTGGTCGCGCAGTTCCGCGAGGCCGCGCATGAGGCGATGCAGTCCACGGGCTTCCAGGAAGTGCTGCGCGGCCAGGCCGCCAAGGCCGAGCCCACCACCCCCGAGGGCCTGACCGAGCTGGAGCGGCGCGAACGCCCGGCCTGGAGCGCGATCGTGCGCCAGCTGGGCGTGCGGATCGAGTAGGGCACCCAGTATCACGGCTTCGTGAGTATGGGTTCGGATCGGGGGCACGCGCCCCTACCTGCGGGGGATGCGCTTTCAGTCCTTTTCCCTCTCGCGCCGGGGGGCCGTGTTCCTCGGTGCGGCGCTCGCTTCCCCCGCCATTCCATCCCGTGCGCAGGAGGCCGACGCGCTGGCGCCGGTTTCCGCCTCTCGCATCGCGGCGATCTCGGATGGGGATTTCCTCGCCTCGACCTTCACCGATGGGGTGCTGCCGCCTTTCGGCGCCCATCGTGACCTGCTGACCCTGTTCACCCGCAGCGGCCAGGGCTTCACCCGCGCCGCGCTCGAAGTTTCCAACTCAGCCACCGCCGGGCCGGATACCATGGCCGCGTCGCCCGACGGGCAGACCCTCTATGTGGTGGACCGGCTGGAGCGCGCGACTCCGGAGGCGACCCGGGTCACCGAGCTGGCTCCGGGCCGGACGCTGACCACCATCCGCCCGGAGCCCAGCAGCGCCCTGGTCGCGACGCGCGCGGTGCCGCCGGGCTCAGAGGCGGTGGCGGCGAGCCCGGATGGCGCCTGGCTGGCCGTCGTGGGAAATGGCGCGGAGCAGGCCACCCTGGCCCTTCTGCCGGTGGGAGACGGACCACCGGGCGAGGCGGTCGTCTATGGCCATGCCGCCCTGGGCTTTGCTGCGGCCGATGAAGGGCCGCGCGGCGGCGTGACGCTGACCGGCGTGCAGTGGTTGCCGGACGCCAAGGCCCTGGCCCTGACCGACGCGGGCGGCAAGCGCCTGGGCTTCTTCCGCTTCGACGGGGGCACGCTGACGCCCTGGGGCGGGCTGGTGGCCACGGGCGGCGGCCCGCTGACCGGTCGTTTCGTGCCGGGTGGGCGGTTCTACGTCACGGCCGAGGGGCCGGGCCGGGGCGTGCTGGGCGTCATGCAGATGGCTGAGGATGGCCGGCACCGGCGGATCGCGGAGGTGCCCGCCGATATGGCCCCGCGCGGCCTGGCGGTCAGCCGCGACGGCCGCCTGCTGGCCATGGTGCATGTGCGGGGCACGGCCGAGGCCTCGGTCAGCCTGCTGGCCTTCGACCCGGAGAGCGGCGAATGCCGCAAGCTGCAGGAAGCCCCGCTGGAGGGGCTGCTGCCGGCGGGTGCCGCCTTCGACGCCACCGGCAGCCACCTGCTGGTGACGCTGTTTCAGGGCAATGGCGACCAGGGCGCCTTGGCCGTGTTCCGTACCGCGCAGCAGCAGCTCGTCCCCGCCGGGCGGGTGCCGCTGCCGCATGGCGCACACCATGTGGTGGTGTGCGCCTGAGGGCGCGCCCTCAGTTGCCCAGCCGCGCGAAATCCGCGTTCAGCGTGGCCAGCGCGCCGTCGATGCGTTCGCGACGCTCCCTGATCCAGCCTTCCTGGGCTGCCAGGGCCTGGCCGGTGGCCGCGATCATGCGGGCCATTTCGGCCGGCTGCGGCCCGCCCGCCGTGCGGCGGTTGCGCACGATGGCCACGGGGTCCAGCGCGGCGCGGAACTCGGCCTCGCTCAGCGGCAGGCTGCCTTCCTGGTGCATTTCGTGGCGCACCGTCTCGGCATAGATCCGCTGCGCCTCGGCATAGGGGAAGTCGCTGGGGCGGATGTCATGCGCGCGGGCATAATCCACGATGCCGGAGGCGAAGTGATGCCCGACGCGGAACGGCAGGCGATGGTCGCGCATCAGGATATCCGCCACCTCCTGCGATGCGGTCCAGTCGAGGTTCAGCTCCTCCAGCGCGCGCTCGGGGCTGATGACCATGGCGTTCAGCACCCGGTCGAAGCCGTCCAGCATCCGCACGGCGGCCGAGGTCATGGCGACATTGTCGCTGGTCACCTTGGGGTCGTTCATGCCGGGGGTGATGTTGTGCGCCATGATGGAGCGGCCCACGCCCAGCGACAGCACGCGCGATGCCTCCGTGCGGACGTTGATCAGCAGGCCCGGGTTGCGCTTCTGCGGCATGGCCGAGGAGACATAGGTGTTGCCGTCGCCCTCACGCAGCAGGATCCACGGCCGGGGCTGGGAATACTGCGTCATCACGTCCTCGATGAAGGCGCCTATGTGCAGGGCCATGCTGCCGGTCAGCGCGCCGATCTCGACCGGGATCTCTGACGACAGGATCTGCGCGGCGTCATAGGCGTTGTCGACGGTGGCGGGGAAACCCAGGTAGCGCGCCATGCGGTCGCGGTTCAGCGGCCAGCTGGTGCCGTTCAGCACCGTGGTGCCCATGGGCGAGTGATCCAGCCGCGCGAAGGCCTGGCGCAGGCGCTCCGCATCGCGCTCGAACCCCGCCAGGTGGCCCAGCAGGTAATGGCCATAGCTGTTGGGCTGGGCCGCAACGCCGTTGGTGTAGTTGGGCACCACGGTCGCGGCGTGCTGCTCGGCCAGCCGCAGGATGGTGGCGTTGACCCGCCGCAGGGAGGTGGCGATGCGCAGCATCTCGTCGCGCAGGATGGCGGCGCGGACGGTGGCCAGCATGTCCTGGCTGGAACGACCGGCATGCAGCAGCGTGGCCTCGACGCCCGCGGCCTCGATCAGCAGCGGCTCGAAGGTGATGACCAGGTTGGGGCGGGGGCCGCCGGGGCGGTTGCCGGCGTCGAGGACCGTGCGCAGCCCGGCCGCGATTCGCGGCGCGACGGCGCGGTCGAGCAGGCCTTCCTCGGTGTTGATGACGGCGCTCGCCTTGTTGATCTCACCCAGCCAGAAGAACTCGTCCCGGCGCTGGGCGGCGGGGGCGGCATTCGGGTTCTGGGCATAGGCAGGCAGGGAACAGGCACACATCAGCAAGGCTCCGATGCTTCGACGCAAGATGGACATGTTCAACTCCCTTGGCTTTGCTGTGGTGATAGGAGTTTCCCCGCCCGGCGGCGAGTCCGCCCTGAAGGAGCAGCATGGCCCACCACACCCTCAAAGCCTCACCACAGACCGTGCGCGCGGGCGTGTTCAGCGCGGAATTTCCCCCGGTGCTGCACATCGCCTCGGGCGACACGGTGGCGGTGCAATGCGTCTCCGGCCGCGCCGCTGTGCTGCCGCCGCCCGACAGCGGGCTGACCATCCCGCCCGAGCTGACGGCGATCATCGAGGCGAATGCGGGGCTCAAGAGCGGGCATCTGCTGACCGGGCCCATCGCGATCGACGGCGCGGAGCCAGGCGACACGCTGGAGATCCGCATCGACAGCATCGAGCCTGGTGCCGACTGGGGCTACAACATGATCGCGCCCCTGGCCGGCACGCTGCCCGAGGATTTTCCCGACTTCCACCTGATGCACATCCCGGTGGACCAGGCGCGCCGCACCTGCCGCATGCCCTGGGGCACGGAACTGCCGCTCGCGCCCTTCTTCGGGGTGATGGGCGTGGCGCCCCCGCCGCGCTTCGGGGTGATCGCCTCCAAGGAGCCGCGCATCCATGGCGGCAACATGGACAACAAGGAACTACAGGCCGGCAGCACCCTGTTCCTGCCGGTGCATGTGCCCGGCGCGAATTTCTCGGTGGGTGACGGCCACGGCATCCAGGGCGACGGCGAGGTGTGCGTGACCGCGCTGGAAATGTGCCTGGACGGGCGCTTCGCCTTCATCCTGCATAAGGGCCAGAAGCTGGAGGTGCCGCGCGCCGAGACGCCCACGCACTACATCAGCATGGGCATGAACGAGGACCTGGACCAGGCGATGAAGCAGGCCCTGCGGGAGATGATCGCCTTCATCTGCGCGCGCACGAACCTGTCGCGGGAGCAGGCCTACAGCTTCTGCTCCATGGCCGTGGATTTCCACGTGACGCAGACCGTGAACGGCGAGAAGGGCGTGCACGGCATGCTGAAGAAGGGCCTGCTGTTCTGAGGCAGGGCAGGCGGGGAGATCGCGCCCCCCGCCGCCATCCGTCAGGCCGGCAGCATGCCGACGGCGCGATAGACCGCCGGCAGGTCGCGCATGGTCGTCTCGACATGGCGGGTATAGGCCGCCGTGCCGCGGGTGAAGGGGCCGAGGTTCAGCCGGTTCAGCAGCACCAGATGCTCCGGGTCCTCGGCGGCCTTCAGGAAGGCGGCCTCGAACAGCGCGGTCAGGGCCGGGTTCATGCCGTGCGGCGCGATGAAGCCGCAGGGCAGGTCGGTGACGACATCGAAGCCCTGCTCGCGTGCCGTGGGCACGCCGGGCCAGCGGGGGAAGCGGCTCTCGGCCGCGATGCCCAGGCAGCGGAAGGTGCCGCCGTCGATCACGCCCGCCAGCGCGCCCAGCGCGTCGTAGACGAGGTCCACGTCACGGGCCATCACGGCGTTGATCATCTGCCCGCCGCCCGCGAAGGGCACGAACAGGAACTTGCTGTCGGTGCGGTGTTCCAGCACACGCAGGCCGAAGGGCGGGTTGGCGGGGGTGCCGCCGCCGGCGACCGAGACCGTCTCGGGCCGCGCCTTCGCGCGTGCCACCAGATCCGCCATGTCCTTGATCGGGCTGTCGTTCAGCACGGCCCAGCCGAAGTTCAGCGTGCCGGTGGTGGCGATATAGGTGAAGTCCTTCACCGGGTCGTACTGCACGGGCTGGGTGATGGCGATGCGCACCGAGGCATCGGTGATGCCGGCGATCACCGCCCCATCCGGGCGCTGGGCCTTCAGCCAGGCCATGGCCACGGCGCCCGAGGCACCGGCGCGGTTCTCCACCACGATGGACTGGCCCAGATGCTTCGCCACGATGGGCGCGATGCCGCGCAGATAAGTGTCGGTCGTCCCGCCCGGCGCCCAGGGGCAGACGAGACGGATCGCACGGTCCGGCAGCAGGGATTGCGCGCCGGCCGCCAGGGCGGGCAGGGCAAGGCCGGTGGACAGCAGCAGGCGACGCTTCATGCGGGGGCTCCTTGGGCGGCGAGTTCGGCGCAGGTGACGAAACGGGCGCCGTGCACATCCCGCGCGCGGTCCAGCAGGCGCAGCAGCACGGGCAGGCGGGCCTCCCGCGCCAGGCCGATGTCGGCGCGCGGGTGCAGGGTCAGGCAGGCATAGCCGGCGGCGGGCAGCAGGGCGTCCAGCTCCTCGACCAGGAAGGCTTCGGCGCGGGACTGGGTCAGTCGGCGGCGGAAATGCGTGGCGTCGCAGAGCCCCTCGGAGAAGGGCAGGGCCATCATGCCGGGCCCGCCGTCTGGCGTGAGGTCATAGGGCGCGTCGTCATCCACCGCGCTGGCCTCATACCGGTAGCCGAGGCGCTGGAGGGTGGGGATGGTCGCGGCCGACAGCGTGCCGGTGGGCGCGCGGAAGCCTACGGGCGCGCGGCCGGCGCGCGCCGTCAGCGCGGCGTGCATTTCCTCCAGCAGCGCCTTTTCCTCGGCGGGCGGGAGGGACATGTGGTCCTCGAAGGCGCGGCCATGGGCCGCGATCTCGTGTCCTTCGGCCACGCAGCGGTCGAACAGTGCGGGGGCCTGGGCCAGCTCATAGCTCGGCCAGAAGAAGGTCGCCTTGATCTCCAGCGCCTTGAATATGTCCATCAGCCGGGCGAGGCCGCGGTGATAGGCGTATTTCCCATGGGCGAAGCGGCCGAACAGCGCGGAGGGCGGTTCCACCGCCGCCTCGGGGCCCAGGCCGTGGACGTTGACGGTGACGGCGAGGACGCGGCTCATCGGGCCCACTCCTGCGGTTGGGCGAGGCAATGCCGCGCGAGGTCCTTCAAGGTGCAGAAATGCACGCCGGGCAGGCGCCGGGCTTCCGCCAGGAAGGCGTCCACCACCGCGGCCCGGGCCGGAATGCCCGAACCGAAGCCTGAACGCGGGTGATAGGTCAGGTGCAGGTAGCCCGCGCCGGCATGGATGGCGTGCAGCTCCTGGATCCAGTTCTCCAGCACCTCCGCGGCGAGCGCCTGGCCCTCGCGATAGGCCGGCACGTCGTCCAGGGAGACGGTGTTGTTGGGCAGGACGATCATCTGGTCGCTGACCGTATCGCCCACGGTCGCGAGATAGGGGGTGTCGTCGTCCTTCTCGGAGGCGTCGTAGATGTAGCCGAGGCGGCGCAGCGTGGGCAGCGTCAGGGCGGATTTCCGGCCCGAGGGCGAGCACCAGCCCACCGGTGCCTCGCCCACGCAATCCGACAGGATGTTGTGGGTACGCTCCAGCAGCTCGGGCTCTGCATCGCCCAGGTCCCAGCCCTCATGCACATAGCCGTGGGCCGCGATCTCATGGCCGGCGGCGTGGACCTCGCGCATCAGGCCGGGTGCGATCTCGGCATCGTAGCCGCACATGAAGAAGGTGGCGGGAACGCCGTGCCGGGCGAGGATGTCCAGATGGCGCGGGATGCCGCGCTTGATGGAGTAGCGCCCCCGGCTGTGGATGCCGAGCGGCACCTGCTTGCGGCCCACTTCCAGGGCGGGGCCGTCCATATGGACGGTGACGCTGACGACGCAGCGGGCGCCATCGGGCCAAACGGGCTTCGGCGCGGCCAGGCCGCGCAGCAGGTCTTCGCGCATGACGCGAAAGCTGCACTTTAGTTGCGCAAAGTGCAATAGGCTTCAGGTGGCGAGGCGCCGCCCGTTCCAGGGCAGGGCCGCGGTGCCGGCCAGGTGGCGGTACATGCGCTCCGCCGCCTCGGCCCTGTCGCCGGCCTCCAGCGCATCCAGGATGCCGATGTGCTCGCTGGCGGAAACCCGCACCCGTTCCTCGCCGCGCTGCCAGTCGTAATTGGAGAAGCGCCGCAACTGGTTCTGCTGCTCGATCGCCTGCAGCACGAAACGATTGCCGGAGGCCTCGGCCAGGCCGGCGTGAAAGGCGGCGTTGGTCTCGAAGAAGGCGACCGGGTCGGTGGCGCCCCATCGGCGTGAGAGAAAGCCCTCATGCTTCTCACGCATCATCCGCGCCCAGCCGGACGGCAGCGCGAAGGCGGGCTCCAGCATGGCCGGGGGTTCCAGCATCAGGCGGAAGCGATAGGAAGCCGCGCGGTCCTCGGGCGAGGAATAGCCCGCCGCGAAGCGCCAGCCATGGCCCCTGTTGCGCGTCACGGCCCCGAGTTCCGACAGGCGCCGCAGCGCATCGGCCACCACGGCGCGGCCCAGCTCATAGCGCGCCTGCAACTGCCGTTCGGAGACCTCGTCCTCCAGCTCTCCCATCCGGCGGTCGCGGGCCAGGCGCATGATGAAGGCATCGATGGCGTCCCCCTCGGCCTCGCCGCCCAGCCTTGCGGGGTCGAAGCCCGGGTCGCGCAGCAGCAGGTGGCGGCCGTCGCTTTCGACCACGCCCAGCGCCTCCAGCAGCGCCATGGCGCCGGCGACCGGCGTGCGGGAAACGCCCAGTTCCTTCGCCAGGGCCAGCCGCGACAGCCGCGCGCCGGGTGCCGCGCCCAGGCTTTGCCAGCGCCGCAGCATGTCGCGCGCCAGGCTGCGGTGCAGGGCGGGTGTGTCGTGAATCGAGGGCTTGGCCATGAATTGCTCTGTGTGCCACCATAATGCAGCAGAAGCCAGGAGTTTGCCATGACCAGCGCCGCCGCCGAACCCTTTCCCCTTCTCGAACTCAGCGGCGCGCCTGAGGCGCGCGGGCGCCTGTACGGCCGGATGGCCAAGGACCGGGTGCACAAGTCGCTCGGCCATTACGGTGCGCAGCTGAAGGGCAACGGGCTGACGCCCGAAGGCGTGCGCGGCATGGCCCGCGCCTTCATCCCCCGCATCGAGGCCTTCGACGCCGATTACGTGGCCGAGATGCGCGGCATCGCCGCGGGCGCCGATGTCGACCTGGCCGACATCGTGCTGGTGAACTGCCGGACCGAGGTGCTGCAACTGGCCAAGCGCGCCGCCCAGCCCGCCGACCCCGATGGCTGCACCGGCGCCATCATCATGCCCGAGGCGAGCGCCGATGGTGAGCTGATCCATGGCCAGAACTGGGACTGGAAAAGCGAATGCGCCGAGACCGGCGTGGTGCTGCGCATCCGCCGTGAGGACGGCCCGGACATCCTGACCTTCGTGGAGGCCGGCGGCCTGGCCCGCTGCGGCCTGAACGGCGCCGGCGTGGCCGTGACGGCCAACTATCTGGAGAGCGACCGCGATTATAAGCAGGAGGGCATCCCGCTCTCCCTGCTCCGGCGAAAGATCCTGGAGCAGGAGCAGGTCGCGCTGGCCTTCCGCGCCATCTACTGCACGCCGAAATCGGCCTCCAACAACCTGATGCTGAGCCAGGCCTCCGGTTTCGGCATCGACGTGGAATGCGCGCCGGACGAGAGCTTCCCGCTGGAACCCGAGCGCGGCCTGCTGGTGCATTCCAACCACTGGCTGTCGCCGGTGGCGCTGGGCAAGCTGAAGGACATGGGCCTGATGGGCACGCCTGACAGCATCTATCGCGCCGCCCGCGTGCGCGCCGCGCTGGAGGCGAAGATCGGCAAGCTCACGATCGACGACATGCGCGAGGCCTTCTTCGACGATTGGCAGAGCCCCTGGAGCGTGTGCCGCCCGCCGCGCATGAATCTGGGCGGGAATCTATCGGCCACGGTCGCGATGATTCTGATGAAGCCGGGCCAGGGGCTGATGGAGATCGCGCCGCTGCCCGCGCTGAACCGCGAATTCACCCGCTACGAGTTGAACCCGGGCGCCCTGAAGGCCGCGGCGGAATAAGGAAAAAGGCCGGCGAAAGCCGGCTTTTTCATGAGCGGGAGAGGGGAGAGAACCTGGTGGAGCTGAGCGGGATCGAACCGCTGGCCTCGTCATTGCGAACGACGCGCTCTCCCAACTGAGCTACAGCCCCGTCCAGGTGGGGCGCTGTTTGCCCTCGGCGGCGGGGGAAGTCAAGCGGGGGGTCTGTGCTTGCTTGCGGGGCGCCCAATCCCTAGTTTCCGCACGCCGCCAACAGGAGCCCCGCCGCCAGATGCTGCTCAACGCCGTGTTCTTCCTGCTGCATGCCGTGCTGCAGCTGGCCTCCTGGGCCATCATCATCGCGGCGATCATCTCGCTGCTGATCGCGTTCAACATCCTGGACACGCGCAACCGCATGGTCTGGTCGATCGCGGATTTCTTTCACCGCCTGACCGAGCCGCTGCTGCGCCCGGTGCGCAACCGCATCCCGAATTTCGGCAACATCGATATCTCGCCCATCGTGGTGCTGCTGCTGATCCAGGCGCTGACCATCCTGCTGGCCGCGATCCAGACCAAGATGATCACCAACGGGCTGTATTTCTGATGAGCGCGCGGATCATCGACGGCAAGGCCGTCGCGGCAGAGCTGCGCGCCGGGCTGAAGGCGCGGATCGCGGGGCTTTCCTTCGCGCCGGGCCTGGTGGTGGTGCGCGTGGGCGACGACCCGGCCAGCGGCGTCTATGTCCGCAACAAGGACAAGGCGGCGAAGGAGGCGGGCTTCGCCTCCCGCACCATCCACCTGCCTGAGGACACGACCCAGGCCGCCCTGCTGGCGCAGATCGCGGAGCTGAACGCGGACCCGGCGGTGGACGGCATCCTGGTGCAGCTGCCGCTGCCCGGCCACATCGACACCCAGGCGGCCATCAATGCCGTGGCGCCCGAGAAGGACGTGGACGGCTTCCATCCGGTCAACGCCGGCAAGCTGGCCTCCGGCCAGCCGGGGCTGGTGCCCTGCACGCCGCGCGGCGTGATGCATCTGCTGAAGGGCACGGAGCTACGCGGGGCGCGCGCCGTGGTGCTGGGCCGCAGCCAGATCGTGGGCCGGCCGATGGCGCAGCTGCTGCTGGCCGCCGACTGCACCGTGACCATCGCCCATTCCCGCACCCGTGACCTCGCGGCCGAATGCGCCCGCGCCGACGTGCTGGTGGCGGCCGTCGGCCGGCCGGAGATGGTGCGCGGCGACTGGGTCAAGCCCGGTGCCACGGTGATCGACGTGGGCATCAACCGGCTGCCCGACGGCAGGCTGGTGGGCGATGTGGCCTTCGCCGAGGCCGCGGAACGTGCCGCCGCCATCACCCCCGTGCCGGGCGGCGTCGGTCCCATGACCATCGCCTGCCTGCTGGAAAACACGCTGGACGCCGCGATCGCCCGTCGATGACCGACAGTATCCCCGCCACCTGGGCCGCCGCCCGGGAGTGGCTGTTCGATGATGCCCTGCCCCTGTGGTTCACCGCCGGCCGCCACCCTGAGCATGGCGGCTTTGTGGACCTGCTGGACGATAGCGGCGCCCCCCTGCGCGGGCCGCGCCGCAGCTTCGTGCAGGCGCGCATGGCTTATACCGCCGTCGAGGCGGGGCGGCTGGGCTGGACCGGCCCCTGGCGTGAGCATGCCGAGGCGGGTCTCTCGCTGCTGCGCGGCCCCTGCCGCCATCCGGACGGCGGCGTCGTCCATCGCCTGACCGACGACGCCCGGGTGGATAAGGCGGACCGCGACCTCTACGACCAGGCCTTCACCGCTTTCGCGCTGGCCGAATGCTCGGGCCCGCTTGGCCGCCCGGAACTGCTGGCCGAGGCGCGGGCGATGCTGGAATGGCTGGAGAGCGCGTGGTCCCGGCCGCCGTCGGGCCTGTGGGAGGGTGAGCTGCTGCCGCAGCCGCCGCGCCGGCAGAACCCCTACATGCATCTTCTGGAGGCCACGGTGGCCATCGCCCGGGCCTCGGGCGGTGCCGCGCAGGATGTCGCCCGCGCCAACCGCTGGGCCGCCTTCGCGCGGGACACGCTGTTCGACCTCGAAGCCGGTGCCCTGCCCGAATATTTCGCGATGGACTGGTCCCCCGCCCCAGGCGAGGACGGCCTGATCACCGAGCCCGGCCATCAGTTCGAATGGGCCTGGCTGCTGTGCCGGCTGCGCGATGTGGGCGGGGACGACCACACGGACCTGGCGCAATGCATCTGGCGGCACGGCCTGGCGCACGGCATCTGCGCCACGCGCGGCGTGGCGGTGGATTCGGTGCTGATTGACGGCACGATGCATTCGGCCAAGGCCCGCCTGTGGCCCCAGACCGAGCGCCTGAAGGCCGCCGTGGCGATGCATGAGCTGGGCGAGGCCGAAGGCACGGCCGAAATCCCCCGCGCCTATGCGGGGCTGGCGAAGTACTTTGAAAAACCGCCGCGCGGCAGCCTGTACGACCGGCTGCTGCCCGACGGCAGCTTCGTCGAGGAGCCCGCGCGCAGCAGCTCCATGTATCACATCATCTGCGCGATAGCGGAGCTGCGGCGGCTGGTTTAACCCAGCAGGCCGTTGGCGCGGCGGGTCAGTTCCTGGGTCAGCCGGCCGGCGCCGCCGTCCCGGATCAGGCCCGCGAATTCGCTGCGGCGGCTGGCCAGCTCGCTGATCGTGCCGGTCAGGTACACATCGACCACACGGCTGTTGCGCACCAGATAGCTCAGGATCACGGGGTCCTGGTTGCCGGTGCGGTTCAGCGTGGTGCGCACCAGCTGGTCGCCGTTCGGCAGGGTCTGGGTGCCCTGGGTGGTGAAGGTCTCGCCGGCGAAGCCGTCGAAGCGCGCGGCATAGGTCGCGATTGACCAGCGGGAGAATGCCTCGGTCAGCGCCTGCTGGTCGGCGGCGGAAAAGCTGGTCCAGGACGGGCCGACCGCGATCCGGGTCATGGCGTTCAGGTCGAAGACCTGGCTCATCACCGGCGCCAGGCGGTCATACCGCCCGCGCGCGCCCAGCCGCTGCGCGTTGCGCATGATGTCGAGCAACGTGGTGTGGAATCCCTCGATCAGCGCAGCCGGCCCCTGCTGAGCGGCCGCCGGGCCGGCCAGTGCCGGGAATGCGAGGAACGGGATGCCCGCAAGGGCGATGCGTCGCGTGAACATGGACAAAAATATAGCAATGGCATTGTGGCGAATCGAGGGTGGACCGCACTGCTTCGGCGCGCGACAAGGCAGCCATGCAGGAAAGCTTTACCACGCTGCTGACGGGGGGCACCGGGTTCCTGGGCTGTTCCGTGGCGCGCGCGCTGGTGGCGCGGGGGCACCGCGTCGTGGTGCTGGCCCGGCCGGAAACCCCCCAGAAGGTGCTGGAGGGCGTGCCCGTCGCCTTCGCCCCTGGTGACCTGACGGACCATCGCTCCCTCTCGCAGGCGCTTCAGGGATGCGATGCGGTGGTGCATTGCGCCGCCGACTACCGCATCTTTGTGCCGGACCCCGCGCGGATGTTCGCGGTGAATGTGGCGGGCACCGAGGCCCTGATGCGTGCCGCCCTGCGGGCGGGCGTGCGGCGGGTGGCCCATGTCTCCTCCGTCGCCACGCTGAAGCCGCGCCGCGACGGCGTGCCGGCCACCGAGGCCGATGCCGCCCGGCCCGAGGAAGCCATCGGCCCCTACAAGCGCAGCAAGACCGAGGCCGAGCGCCTGGTCGAGCGCATGGTGCTGGAGGAGGGGCTGCCGGCGACCATCGTGAACCCCTCCACGCCCATCGGCCCGCGCGACCGCCGGCCCACTCCTACCGGGCGCATCATCCTGGAGGCGATGCGCGGCCGCATGCCGGCCTATGTCGAGACCGGGCTGAACATCGTCCATGTCGAGGACTGTGCCGCCGGTGTCGTCACCGCGCTGGAACGCGGTGCGATCGGGGAACGCCATATCCTGGGCGGCCAGGACGTGACCCTGGCGGCGCTGCTGGGCCATATCGCCGCGCTGAAGGGCCGCCGCGCGCCCTTCCGCCTGCCGCGCGCGCCGCTCTACCCCATGGCCTGGGTGGCGGAGCAATGGGGCCGGCTGGCGGGCACCGAGCCCATGCTGACGCTGGACGGGCTGCGCATGGCCGAGACCCGCATGTTCTTCTCCGCCGCCAAGGCGCGGGACGTGCTGGGCTTCGCGGCCCGCCCCTGGCAGCAGGCGGTGGAGGACGCGATGGCCTGGTTCGAGGCGGAGGACATGCGGTGATCTGGGTTGCCGCTGCCTCGCTGGTCTCCTGGCTCGTGCTGCTGTTCGGGCGCGGCTGGTTCTGGACCGGGCGCGACGATGACAGCACGGTGCCGCCCGGCCCCGCGCATTGGCCGGATGTGACGGTCATCATCCCCGCCCGCGACGAGGCCCCCAGCATCGCCGCCACCGTGCGTTCGGTACTGGCGCAGGATTATCCGGGGCGGATCCGCCTGTTCGTGGTGGATGACCGTTCCAGCGACGGCACCGGCGACATCGCCCGCGCGGCGGGTGACGAGCGCCTGACGGTGGTCGAGGGGCAGGGCAGGGCGGAAGGCTGGACCGGCAAGCTGTGGGCCCTGCAACAGGGGCTGAACGCCGCCAGGCCCACCACCCCCTATATCCTGTTCACCGACGCCGACATCACCCATGCGCCGGACAGCCTGCGCTGCCTGGTGGCGCGCGCACAGGCCGGCGGGCTGGTGTTGACCAGCCTGATGGCCAAGCTGCGCTGCGAGAGCAATGCCGAGCGCTGGTTCATCCCGGCCTTCATCTATTTCTTCCAGATGCTGTATCCCTTCCGCTGGGCCAATAATCCGCGCGCCCGCACGGCCGCCGCCGCCGGGGGCTGCGTGCTGCTGAAGCGCGAGGCCTTCGAGCGCGCGGGCGGGCTGGAGAGCATCCGCGGCGCGATGATCGACGACTGCACCCTGGCGGGAGTGATGAAGCGCCAGGGCCCCACCTGGCTCGGCCTGACCGAGCGCGTGCATTCCCTGCGCGCCTGCGAGACGGTGGAGCCCATCCGCAAGATGGTGGCGCGCACCGCCTATGCGCAGCTGCGCTACAACCCGTTCCTGCTGGTGGGCATGCTGGCGGCGCTGACGCTGGTGTTCCTGGCGCCGCCGGCGCTGACCATCGTCGGCCATGGCTGGACGCAGATCCTGGCGGTGACCGCCTGGCTGGGCATGGCATATTCCTATGCGCCCACCCTGCGCCGCTACGGCCAGCCCGCCTGGCGAGGGCTTGGCCTGCCGGTCGTGGCGGCCTACTACATGGTCTTCACGCTGGACAGCGCCATCGCCGAATATCGCGGGCGCGGCGGCATGTGGAAGGGTGAGGCAGCACCAAGGCGTTCATGAGCGCGGGGCGTTCGTGAAACGCCGGCCACCTCGCCCGTTTTGGCTTCAAAACACCCTGCTGCGGGCCTAGGAAGGGCGTTGTAGGGCGTTCTCTCAAGGGATTTGGGTTTTGTCGGGACTGCATGAGCTGGCCGTGGCGGAAGCGCCTCGCGGCAAGATTCTGGATACCGCCATCGCCAACGCGCGTGAGGCACTGCTGAGCCATCAGAATGCCGATGGGCATTGGGTGTTCGAGCTGGAGGCGGATGCCACCATCCCCGCCGAATACGTCATGCTGCAACGCTTCTTCGGCAAGCGTGACGAGGCGCGGGAGGCCGCGATCCGCCGCTATCTGCGCCGGCTGCAGGAACAGGAGGCGCCCACCGCCCAGGGCGGCTGGCCGCTGTTCCATGACGGCGCGCTGGATATCTCCTGCTCGGTGAAGGCGTATTTCGCGCTGCGCCTGATCGGTGACGCGCCGGACGCGGCGCATATGGTCCGCGCGCGTGATGCCATCCTGGCCAAGGGTGGGGCCGCCCGCAGCAACGTGTTCACCCGCGGCACGCTGGCGCTGTTCGGCATGGTGCCCTGGCGCGCCGTGCCCGTGATCCCGCCCGAGATCATGCTGCTGCCCAGCTGGTTCCCGTTCCATATCGGCAAGATCAGCTATTGGGCACGCACCGTCGTGGTGCCACTGACGGTGGTGAATGCCCGCCGCCCCAAGCCGCTGGAACCGATCGGCTTCGACCTGCGGGAACTGTTCGTGCAGCCGCCCGAGGAAGTGCGCGAATGGCCCGGCGGCGCCCATCAGCAGGAGCCCTGGGCCACGCTGTTCCGCGCCCTGGACTGGGCGCTGCAGCGTGCCCAGCGCCTGTTTCCCCGCACCCATCGCGCCCGCGCCGAGGCCGCCTGCGAGGGCTTCGTGACCGAGCGCCTGAACGGCGAGGACGGTCTGGGCGCCATCTATCCCGCCATGGCCAATGCCATCTGGATGTACCACTGCCTGGGCGTCCCCGACACGGACCCCCGCGTCGTCACCGCCTGGGCCGCCATCGAGAAGCTGGTCTGCGAGCGGACGGACGGCGAGGTGTATGTGCAGCCCTGCCTGTCCCCCATCTGGGACACGGCGCTGGCCAGCCACGCCCTGCTGGAGGTCGGCGGCGAGGAGGCCGCTTCCTCGGTCAAGCGCGGGCTGGACTGGCTGGTGGAGCGCGAGATCACCGATGTGGTGGGCGACTGGGCCTGGCAGCGCCCGGATCTGGCGCCGGGCGGCTGGGCCTTCCAGTACGCCAATGCGCATTATCCGGATGTGGACGACACCGCCGTGGTGGCGCTGGCCATGGACCGCTATCGCCGCGAGCACGGCCCGATCGGCGAGCAGATGGACGCCTCCGTCACGCGGGCCCGCAACTGGGTGGTGGGCATGCAGTCCAAGGGTGGCGGCTGGGGCGCCTTCGACGCCGACAACAACTACCACTACCTGAACAACATCCCCTTCGCCGATCACGGCGCCCTGCTGGACCCACCGACGGTCGACGTGACCGGCCGCTGCCTGGCGATGCTGGCGCAGCTGGAGGAAAACGGCACCAAGCCCGCGCGTGAGGCCGTGGACTATGTCCTGGCCGAGCAGGAGGCCGACGGCGCCTGGTACGGCCGCTGGGGCGTCAACTACGTCTATGGCACCTGGTCGGCGCTGACGGCGCTTAACGCGGCCGGCGTCTCGCACCAGCACCCCTCCATGCGTCGCGCGGTCGCCTGGCTGGAAGGCCGCCAGAACGCCGACGGCGGCTGGGGCGAGGATGGCGATACCTATCCCGGCAAGGGCGGCACCCGACCTGATGAACTGAGCCGGCCGGGCGTCAGCACTTCCTCCCAGACCGCCTGGGCGCTGCTGGCGCTGATGGCCGCCGGCGAGGTGGACAGCGCCGCTGTCGCGCGTGGCGCCCGCTGGCTGCTGGAACACCAGAACGCCGAGGGCGAGTGGGACGAGGACGACTACACGGGCACGGGTTTCCCGCGCGTGTTCTACCTGCGCTATCACGGCTATCGCCGGATCTTCCCGCTCTGGGCGCTGGCGCGGCTGCGGAACCTGCAGAACGGCAACAGCCGCACCGTCTCGGTGGGTCTGTAACGAAAAGCCGCAACCCTTTCGTTACAGCGGTGTTTTCTCTGCACGAGCCCGGAATGGACCGGGCGGGAAACAGGGAAAACACCGATGCGCGCGATCCGTCTGGCGCTTATTCCGATGATCCTCATGGCGGGCCTCACGGCCTGCAACCAGGACAACCGTACCTTCGGTGAGCGCGTGCGCGACACCGTGGACCCGCCGAGCGGCCCGGTGGAGCGCGCCGGTCGCGCCGTGGACCGCGCCGTGGACCGCGTGGCCCCGAACTGAGATGGAGCCCGGCCCGCCGGCCCCCACCGGGGGCCGGGCTTTTTTCTAGTCCATCGGGCTAGTCCATAGGGGCGCGACGCTGCTTTTTCGTCGCGGAATCGCGGGCCTTGCTCGCAAGTCGCCGTTCCTGGCTGCCCTTGGTGGGTTTGGTCGGCCGGCGCTTCGGCGGGGGCGGCTTCGCGGCTTCCCTCAGCAGTTCCAGCAATCTCTCCAGAGCATCTTCCCGGTTGCGTTCCCGCGTGCGGAAACGCTGCGCGGTGATGATCAGCACGCCATCCTTGGTCATGCGGCTGCCCGCGAGCGCGATGGCGCGCGGGCGCACGTCATCCGGGATGCTGGCGCTGGTGCCCAGGGGAAAGCGCAGCTGCACCGCGGTTTCCACCTTGTTGACGTTCTGCCCGCCCGGGCCCGAGGCGCGGAGGAAATCCTCCTCGATCTCGCGCTCGTCCAGCGTGATGCGGCGTGTGACCTGGATCATGGGGCGATTAACGGCACATTCGGCGATTCGTCTTTCAGCGCGACGCCGGTTTCCCCCAATTCCATCGCGGCGCGCACCAGCCAGGCCAGTTTCGGCGCGGCCTCGGCGGGCGGCATGCCCTCGGGGCGGATGTTGCTGATGCAGTTGCGCTCCGCGTCGGTGCGGCCGATGCGCGGCGCCCAGGTCAGGTAGCAGCCGAGGGAATCCGTGGCCGACAGGCCCGGCCGCTCACCGATCAGCACCGCGACGGCGGCCGCGCCCAGCGCCTCGCCCACCGCATCGCCCAGCGCCACGCGGGCCTGTTCGGCCACCACCACCGGGCCGAGCGGCAGCCCCAGCAAGGGCGCGACGGCCCGGATCAGCGCCGGGGCATGCGCCTGCACGCCGGTCGCGCACAGCCCATCCGCGACCAGGAACACCAGGCTGCCGGGCGCCGCGTGGCCTGCCAGCATCGCCGCGTCCTCAGGGTGGAGTTTCCGGCCCAGATCCGGGCGCAGCAGGTATTCGCGCCGGTCGCGCGCCTGGCTGCGCACGCGCAGCACGGGGCCGGGAAGGGCCGCCACCAGCGCCTGCGTATCCAGCAGCGACCACACCGCGTCGCGCGCCGCCGCATGCGCCGCGTTGAAGGCCAGCTGCGCGCCGCTGGGCTGTGCCGTGCCCACGCGCCCCAGCCCGACGCGGGCCGAGGTGAAGCGGCGAAGGCTGCTCGGCAGCATCAGGAAAGCCCGATCAGCGCGGGCGAGAGTGCGGCGGGGATCGCCTCCGTGGCCCCGATCCCCACGCGCTCCATCCAGGCCTCGAACTCAGGCGCGGGGCGCTTGCCGAGTGCCGCCCGCGCATACAGCCCGTCATGGAAGGAGGTGGACTGATAGGCCAGCATCACGTCATCCGCGCCCGGAATGCCCATGATGTAGGTCACGCCCGCGACCCCCAGGCAGGTCAGCAGCGTGTCCATGTCGTCCTGATCGGCCTCGGCGTGGTTGGTGTAGCAAACGTCCACCCCCATCGGCAGGCCGAGCAGCTTGCCGCAGAAATGGTCCTCCATGCCGGCGCGCAGGATCTGCTTGCCGTCGAACAGGTATTCGGGGCCGATGAAGCCCACCACCGTGTTGACCAGCAGCGGCGCGTATTGCCGGGCGACGGCATAGGCGCGGGCCTCGATCGTCTGCTGGTCCACCCCGTGATGCGCATCGGCCGACAGAGCGCTGCCCTGGCCGGTTTCGAAATACATCACGTTCTCGCCGCGCTTCTGGGCGCGGGCGGCGTCATGCGCCTCGGCCAGCAGGGCGAGGGAGACGCCGAAGCTCTCATTCACCCCCTGCGTGCCGCCGATCGACTGGAACACCAGGTCGACCGGGGAGCCGCGTTCCATGGCCAACAGGGTGGTCGTGACGTGGGACAGCACGCAGCATTGGGTCGGGATGTCGAAGCGCGCCCGCACCTCGTCCAGCATGGACAGCAGGCGCTGCACCGTCTCGATATTGTCGGTGGCGGGGTTCACGCCGATCACGGCGTCACCCGCGCCCATCATCAGCCCGTCCAATACGCTGGCGGCCACCCCGCGCGCGTCGTCGGTCGGGTGGTTGGGCTGCAGGCGGATGGAGAGCCGGCCCGGCAGGCCGATGGTGTTGCGGAAGCGCGTGATGACCCGGCATTTCTGCGAAACCTGCACCAGGTCGCTGATGCGCATGATCTTGGAGACGGCGGCCACCATCTCGGGCGTCAGGCCCGGCGCCAGGGCCGTCAGGGCGGCGGTATCGGCCTCGGCCAGCAGCCAGTCGCGGAAGCCGCCGACCGTGAGGTGCGCGACGGGCGCGAAGGCCGCCGTGTCGTGGCTGTCCAGGATCAGCCGCGTGACGTCATCGGCCTCATAGGGCAGCACGGCCTCGTGCAGGAAATGCCGCAGCGGCAGGTCGGCCAGCGCATACTGGGCTGCCACGCGTTCTGCCGCGCTGGCGGCCGCGACACCCGCCAGCGCATCGCCCGACCGGAACGGCGTGGCACGCGCCATCAGCGCGCGCAGGTCGTCGAACACGTATCGCGTGCCGCCCAATGTGTGCGCGAATGCCATGCCGGCATCCTGCATGGTCTGGACAAGCCACGCCAGCGGCCCGAAGCTGTCCGGACAAGCAAGACCGGGGGAAATGGTGAGCACGACGGCAAGTGCGGCCACCGATTGGCCAGAAACCATCTATTCGCTGCTGAAGCAGTACAAGGTGCGCCAGGTGGCGCTGGTGCCCGATGCCGGGCACTCCCGCCTCATCAAGCGCTGCATCGCCGACAACGACATGGATGTCGTGACGCTCACCACCGAGGAAGAGGGCGTGGCGATGATGCTCGGCGGCTGGCTGGGCGGGGCGCGCGGCGTGCTGCTGATGCAGTCCTCCGGCGTCGGCAACTGCATCAACATGCTGAGCCTGGGTGCCCTGCACCGCACGCCCATGCCCATGCTGGTGACGATGCGCGGCGACTACGGCGAGTTCAACCCGGCCCAGGTGCCGATGGGCCAGGCCACCCAGACCGTGCTGGAGGCCATGGGCACGCTGGTGAACCGCGCCGACAAGGCCGAGGACATCGGTGCCGCCGTCGAGGCCACGCTGAAGTTCGCCTACAACACCTATCGCCCCACCGCGACCCTGATCGGGCAGCGGATCATCGGCGCCAAGACCTTCGGGAAGGACTGAGCGGATGCAGACGGAAAGCGGCAAGCTGCACCGCCGCGCGCTGGTGGGCGCGGTGCTGGAGGGGCGGGGCGATCTCGCGGTGGTGGCGGGGCTTGGTGCCCCTGCCTGGGACATCACGGCGGTGGGCGACACGCCGCTGAACCTGCCCCTGTGGGGCGGCATGGGCGGGGCTGCGATGATCGGCCTCGGCATCGCGCTGGCGCAGCCCGACCGGCCCGTGCTGGTCATCACGGGCGATGGCGAAATGCTGATGGGTGTCGGCGCGCTGGCCACCATCGCGGTGAAGGCGCCCAAGAACCTGACCATCCTGGTGCTGGACAACGAGCATTACGGTGAGACCGGCATGCAGGAGACGGCGACGCGCCACGGCGTGGACCTGGCCGCCATGGCCGCCGGCGCCGGCATCAAGAACCCCCTGCGCATCAACACCGCCGAGGACGTGCCGGCGCTGAAGGCCGCGATCCACGCCAAGGCGGGGCTGACCTTCGCGCTCGCCAAGATCGACGCGGCCTCCCTGCCGCTGGTGCTGCCCCCGCGTGAGGGTGCCGTGCTGCAGGCGCGGATGCGCGAAGCCATGCTCGGCCCCCAGGCCGCTTACGAATAAGGAACCCCGATGCCCCATATCGTTCTGCTGCGCGGCGTCCATCAGGACGCCATCGCCCGCATCGAGGCCGAGCCCGGCTTCACCTGGGAAGCCGTGAACCCCGATGACCGGGGCGCGCTGGAAAAGGCCATGTCCAAGGGCGACGCCATCATCGTGCGCGCCACGCCCATCAATGAGGACTTCCTCTCGATCTCGCCCAAGCTGTCCATCGTGGCCCGCCATGGCGTGGGCTATGACGCGGTGGACGTGCCGCAGCTGACCAAGCGCGGCATTCCGCTGACGGTCACGGCCCTGGCCAACGCCCTGTCGGTGGCTGAACACGCCCTGGCACTGATGCTGAGCCTGGCGAAGCAGCTGCCCACCTTCGACACCAACACCCGCGCCGGCAAATGGACCAACACCGACGTGCCCACCTGCTGGGACCTGGCGGGGCAGAAGGTGCTGATCGTGGGCTTCGGCCGCATCGGCGGCAAGGTCGCCCGGCTGTGCAGCGCCTTCGACATGGAGGTGCTGATCCATGACCCCTATGTCGCGCGCAACACCATCCTGGGGCAGGGCTACACGCCCGTGAAGCTCGACGAAGGCCTGGCGCAGGCGGATTGGGTGACCGTCCACTGCCCGTCCAACAACGAGACGCGCGGCATGGTGAACAGCGCCTTCCTGGGCGGCATGAAGAAGGGCGCGCGCTTCATCAACACCGCCCGCGGCACGCTGGTCGAGGAACAGGCGCTGGCCGATGCGCTCAGCTCCGGCCATATCGCCGGCGCCGGGGTAGACGTGTTCTGGGATGAACCTGTGAGCCAGGGCAACAAGCTGCTGCACGCGCCGAACATGATCGTGACGCCGCATAGTGCCGCCGCGACCGTACAGTGCATGCGCCGCATGGGTATTTCCTGCGTCGAAAGCATTGTGGGCCATTTCAAGGGTGATCTGGACCCGGATATGGTCATCAATCGCGAAGTGCTGAAGCGGAACGATTGAAGCACCTTCTTTTTCTGTAGAAGGAGAAGCAAAAAGACTTTTGTCAGTTTGGGTATTTTGGAATTGGCAAAAGTTTTTTGGTTCTTTTTTCCAAAAAAGAACAAGGATTACATGATGCCCGAAGCCCCGCTCGTCTCGACCAATCCCCTCCTGCTCCTGGCGGCCCATGCCGCCACCGTGCAGCCGCCGCGCCATGCGGTGCGGCGCGCCATGGTGGACTGGTTCGCCTGCCTGGTGCCCGGCGCGCGCAACGCGCCCGGCACGCTGATGGCGGCGGCGCTGGCGGGGGAGCGGGGCGCGGGCCGGGCCCGCTGCTACATCGATAACGAGGTGTCGGGCATCCGCCACGCCGCGCTGCTGAACGCCGTGGCCAGCCACACGGTGGAATTCGACGACATCCACCGCGATTCCGGCCACCACCCGGGCAGCGTCACCATCGCCGCCGCGCTGGCGGCCGCGCAGCATCACGGCGCCAGCCTGGAGACGCTGCATCGCGCGATTACGGCGGGCTACGAGGTCGCGTGCCGCATCGGCATGGCGGTCACGCCCAGCCATTACCGCAACTGGCACACCACCGGCACCGTCGGCACCATGGGCGCGGCGGCGGCGGTGGCGGTCATCCTGGGCTGCGACGAGCAGAAGATCGCCCATGCCATCGCGCTGTCCGCCACCATGGCCGGCGGGTTGCAGCAGGCATTCCGGGGCGACGGCATGTCCAAGCCCCTGCACCCCGGCCATGCCGCCGAGGCCGGCACGTTGGCCGCCATGTCGGCCGCCGCCGGCATGACGGGCGCGCTGGACGTGCTGCATGGCCCGGTGGGCTTCGCTGCCGCCACCAGCGACAGCACGGGCCGTTGGGATGTGGCGCTGGCCGGCCTGGACGGCACGCCGCTGATCGACAGCATCACCTTCAAGAACCACGGCTGCTGCGGGCACATCTTCCCGGCGCTGGATGCCGTGACCACGCTGCGCGCGGAACACGGCTTCGGCCCGGATGACGTGAAGCGCATCCACATCGGCGGCTACTCCGCCACCAAGGATGTCACCGACCGCCCCGACGCCCGCACCGAGCAGGAGTGCCGGTTCTCCGCGCAGTACTGCATGGGCGCGCTGCTGGTGCTGGGCGGCGTGCGGCTAGCGGCCTTCACGCCGGACAATCTGGTGAACCCGGCCATCCGCGCCATCATGCCGCGCGTCAGCGTCAGCCTCAGCCCCGACCTGGCCAGCGCCTATCCGCGCCAGCGCGCGGCGCGGGTCGAGGTGGAGCTGACCGACGGCCGGGTGCTGAGCCACTACCAGCCCACCCGCAAGGGCGACCCCGACATGCCGCTGACGGATGAGGAACTGTCCCAGAAGTTCCGGGAGCTGGTGGTGCCGGTGGTCGGGCAAGCCTCAGCCGAGGCGCTGTTGAACCGGCTGTGGCACGACGACGTCCTGCCCGATTAGTGCCCCGATTAGTGCATTGTGGCCAAATCTTGACAAAATCTGTCAGGAACTAGGCAACCAA
Organism: Rhodovarius crocodyli; assembly: GCF_004005855.1. GTDB lineage: Bacteria > Pseudomonadota > Alphaproteobacteria > Acetobacterales > Acetobacteraceae > Rhodovarius > Rhodovarius crocodyli. Next base: position 410,090 of record NZ_SACL01000001.1, on the reverse strand, counting down.
ATGCGTATCTTCCTCATTGTGCTTGATAAGCACAGGCAAAACGCCGGCATGAAAGGGAGTTACGCAGATGCCCATGGAAAGCGCCCTGCTCCTGAAGAACTTCAACGGCCACCCGGTCAGCGCGCAGGGGACCGACACGCACTCGGTCCGTATCCGCGTCGGTGACGGCTACAGGATGCTGCCGCTGGAGCAGTGGGAGCGGCTGCCGGCCTGGTGCGCCCAGACCGGCGCGGGCCATATGGCGGCCCGCGCCGAGTAGCCTATTCGGGCTGCACGCCCAGCTGGCGCAGGATCTCGCGATAGGCCTCGTATTCCGACTGCACGAAGGCCGCGAATTCACGGCGCGGCACATAGCGCACGACCATGCGCGCATTGCGCGCCACCCGCGTCACCGCCTCCTGCCGCATGCCGTCGCGGCATAGTTCCTCCAGCCGGTTCAGCACATTCTCAGGCGTGCCGGCGGGGGCATAGATGCCCACCTGGCTGAACTGCAGCGCGTCGATGCCTTGTTCACGCATCGTCGGCACATCGGGGAAGTCCGGGTGCCGGTTCTCGCTGAACACGCCCAGCAGCCGCATGCGCCCCGACAGGATGAACTCGCTGGCCGAGGACACCACGGTGGTGGAGAAATCCAGCCGCCCGGCCAGGGTCTCGTTCAGATGCGGCGGATCGCCGCGGAAGGGCAGGTGGGTGAACTCCACCCCGGTCGCCTTCGAGACGCGCCACACACCCAGGAAGGGCAGGCTGTTGGGGCCCGCGCTGCCGAAGGTCAGGTTGCGCTGGCGCCCCGCGGCCACCAGCTCCGCCATGCTGCGGATCGGGCTGTCGGCGCGCACGACCACGCCGATGATGTTCTCATGCGTGCCGCAGACCGGCGCGAAGTTGGCGGGCGAGATGCCCAGGTTGCGCACCATGTGCGGCTGCACGGTGATGGCGGTCATGGGCGTCAGCGCGAGCGTCCGGCCGTCGGGCGGGCTGGCGGCCAGCGCCCGCATGCCCACCACCCCCGAGCCGCCGTCGCGGTTGACCACCACGGTGCTGGCGCCGGTCTGGCTGTGCCAGTACTCGCCCAGCATGCGCATCATCACGTCCGTGCTGCCGGGCGAATAAGGGCTGATGAGGGTGATGGGGCTTTCGGGCCGCCATTCCTGCGCCATGGCGGGAGATGCCGCCAGCAGCGCCGCGAGGATCAACCGGCGCATGCGCCTCACTCCTCGATGATGGCCACGGCGCGGACCCAGCCGGCCGAGGCGCGATGGATCTTCACCGGGAAGGCGGCGACCATGAAGCCGGTGCTGGGGATGGCATCCAGGTTCGACAGTTTCTCGATGTGGGAGTAGCCGATCTCCCGCCCCGCGCGGTGGCCTTCCCAGATGATGGAGGGGTCGCCGCCCTGCTCGATGCGGCGCTTGGTGGCAGAGAAGGGGGCGTCCCAGCTCCAGCCATCGGTGCCGACCAGGCGCACGCCGCGTTCCAGCAGCCACAGGGTGGCGGGCTTGCCCATGCCGCAGCCGGCGTCGATGTAGTCATCCTCGCCATAGCGGCTGCCGGCACGGGTGTTCACCACCACGATGTCCAGCGGCTTCAGCTGGTGGCCGATCCGGGTCAGCTCCTCCTCGACCTCATGCGGCTGCACGACATGGCCGTCCGGCTTGTGGCGGAAATCCAGCTTCACGCCGGGGTTGAAGCACCATTCCAGCGGCACCTCGTCGATCCGCAGGGACGGGCGGCCGCCGGGGATCAGGGCCTCATCCTGGCGCGAGAAATAGTGGTACGGCGCGTCCATATGCGTGCCGTTATGGGTCGAGAGGTCGATGCGCTCGACGGCGGCGTATTCGCCCTCGGGCAGGGCGGCGACCGGCACGCCCATGTAGTCGGCCATCTTCGGCGCGGTCATGTGGTGATCCATGTACTGGATCTTGGGCTCGGAACCCGGCGGGTCGGACTTGATGCCGGATTTCAGGGCGCAGGAAATGTCGATGATGCGGCGCATGGCGGGCCTCAGGTCACGGATGCATGGGCGGGAATGACCTCGCCGCGGCATTCGCCGAAGCCGATGGTCGTGGCGCCGGGGGCGCCGGCTTGGGCGGTGAAGACCACCTCGTCGCCATCCTCCAGGAAGCGGCGGGTCTCGCCGTTCGGGAACTGCATGGGGCCGCGCAGCAGCAACTCTGCGATGCAGGCCTCCTGGCCGTCCTTGGGGCCGGACACGGTGCCGGAACCCAGCAGATCCCCCGGCAGCAGGTTGCAGCCGTTGGAGGTGTGGTGCGCCACCATCTGCGCCGGCGTCCAGGACATGGGCGCGAAGGGCGTGTCGGTGACGATATGCGGCGCCGCACCCGCTGCGCGCAGTTTCGGCGTCAGGATGGCGGCGCGCATCTGCAGGTTCAGCGCGTCGGGCCGGGTGCTGGTCAGATGCGCGGGGCAGGGCGGATCGCCGTCCTCACGCGCGGGCTGGGCCACCATGAAGGGCTCCATGGCGGCGGCGGTGATGACCCAGGGCGAGACGGCGGTCATCACGCTCTTGCCCAGGAAGGGGCCGAGCGGGGGCATCTCGTAACGCTGCACGTCGCGCACGGACCAGTCGTTCAGCAGGCCGAAGCCGAACAGCCGGCTGTCGGCCAGCGAGATCGGGGTGGGGGAGCCCAGCTCGTTCTCGCCGGCGATCCAGACGGCCAGTTCCAGCTCGAAATCCATTGCCTCGGTGGGGGCGAAGACCACGCCGTCGCCCTTCGGGTACTGGCCCCAGGGGCGGCGCAGCGGCGTGCCGGAAACCCGCACGGAGCTGGCGCGCGAATGATAGGCCACCGGCAGGTGGTGGAAGGCCGGCGGCAGCGGGTTGTTGGCATCCCGCTTCACGCCCAGCCGGTAGCAGTGCGGGCGGCTGGCCATGAAATCCGAGAAGTTCCGGACAGTGGTGGGCAGGTGCATCGCCACGCCGGACATCGGGTGCAGCAGGGCGGGCAGCGGCTCCGCGCCCTCGGCCAGCAGGGCGGAGACGGCGGCGCGGATCTCCAGCGCGGCGTCGCGGCCCAAGGCCATCAGCCCGTTCAGGGTGGGGGCGGCGGCGGCCTCGGCGGCGGCGCCCTTCAGCTTGCCGGCGGCGACGGCGGCGGCCACGTCCAGCACCTGGTCGCCGATGGCGATACCGCCGCGCGGAGCGGAGCCGGCGGGGCTGAACACGCCATGCGGCAGGTTCTGGATGGGAAAGTCGCAGCCGGGCGCGTTCGCGCCCTGGACCCAGCTTTTCAGGCCGGGCGCATGGGTGGCGTCAATGGGCACTTGGTTTCCTCCTGCGGTCGAGAATGCGACTCTTGATCGAGATTGCAAGAGGAAATATATTTTTTCCAGATGCTCGACGATGCACCCAACACGCTGACCGAAGCCGCCCATGCGCGCCTGCGCGGGGCCATACTGGGCGGCGCCCTGGCGCCGGATGAGAAGCTGCGGCTGAAGGCGCTGTCGGAGCGATTCGGCATCGGCGCCACGCCGCTGCGCGAGGCATTGTCGCGCTTGGCGGCCGAAGGGCTGGTGGTGGCCGAGGGCCAGCGCGGCTTCTCCGTGCCGCCCATCACGCGGGAGAACCTGCTCGACATCACCCGCAGCCGCCAGTTCACCGAGGCCGAGGCCCTGCGCCAGGCCATGCAGCTGGGCGATGCGGCGTGGGAGGACGAGATCGTCGCCAGCTATCACCTGCTGCGGCGGGAACTTGAGCGGCGCGAGCCCACCGAGACCTGGCTCGATGCCTATGAGGCCAAGCACCACCGTTTCCACCGCGCGCTGATCGCCGCCTGTCCGCTGAACGCGCTGAAGGGCTTCTGCGAGGCGCTGTACGGGCAGACCATGCGCTATCGCCGCGTGCTGACCGGGGCCGGGCTGCTCACGCGTTCTGTGGATGCCCACCATGTGCTGATGGAAAAGGTCCTGGCCCGCGCACCCGATGCACCGGCGGAACTGGCTGCCCATATCGGTACCACGGCCGAGGCGGTTCTGGCCGTGCTGGAAGCCGGGGGATAGGAGCCTCCGGAGGAGGTGTCATGGCGACTGATCCCTATGAGGTGCTGGGGGTTCCGAAGACGGCGACGGACAAGCAGATCCGCTCCGCCTTCGTGAAGCTGGCGAAGAAAAGCCACCCCGACCTGAACCCCGGCGACAAGCAGGCCGAAGAACGCTTCAAGGCGATCAATGCGGCGAACGACCTGCTTTCGGACCCCGAGAAGCGGGCGCGGTTCGACCGTGGCGAGATTGATGCCTCGGGCCAGGAAAAGGCGCCTGAGCCGCCGCCCGGCTGGGGCCGCTATCGCCAGCATGCCGAAAGCCCGCAGGGCGGCTTCTACGGCAGCAGCGGCTTCGCGGATGAAGGCGACCTGGGCGACATCATCGAGGAAATGCTGCGCGCGCAAGGGCGCGGGGGCAGGAGGTCGCGCGCCGGGCAGGATTACCAGTACCGGTTGACGGTGCCCTTTCTGGACGCCGTGCGCGGCGGCACCCAGCGGCTGAACCTGCCCGAGGGCGGGAACCTGGATGTGCGGATCCCGGTGGGCCTTGAAAGCGGCCAGACCCTGCGCCTGCGGGCCAAGGGCGCGCCCGGAGACCCGCCCGGCGATGCGCTGATCGAGGTGGAGGTGGCCCCGCACCCGTATTTCCGGCGCGAGGGCAATGACATCCTGTGCGACCTGCCGGTGACGGTGGCCGAGGCGATGCTGGGCGGGAAGATCACTGTGCCGACCATCGGCGGGACGGTGGCGATGAACATCCCGGCGGGCTCGGAAACCGGCACGCGGCTGCGGCTGCGCGGCCGGGGCGTGCCGGCGCATGGCGGGGCGGCCGCCGGCGATGCCTATGTGGTGCTGAAGCTGGTGCTGGGCGGGCCTGATCCGTCGCTGGAGAAATTCCTGCGCGAGCGCCAGGACGCCCCCGCCCATAACCCGCGCGCGGGCATGGAGGACGCGGCATGATCACGCTGGAAACCGTTGTAGTGCGGGTAAAGGGCCTGCAGCCCCGCCAGGTCGAGGCCTGGATCGAGCAGGACCTGGTGCGGCCCGCGGGCAGGCCGGGTGCCTGGCGCTTCCGGGAAATCGACGTCGAGCGGCTGCGGCTGATCCAGGAACTGCGTCGCGACATGGCGTTGCAGGAGGAAGCGTTGCCGGTGGTGCTGAACCTGCTGGACCAGCTGTACGACACGCGCCGCCGGCTTAGGCGGTTGTGCGATGCCGTGGACCGGGTGGCCCCGCAGGATATGCGCGAGGCCCTGTCCCGGCTGCTGAAGAACTGAGGGTGGCGGGGGCGTGGCCCCCGCCCGCCTTCAGATCCTGCCCATCAGCAGCAGCACGATCACGATCAGGACGATGATGCCGAGGCCGCCCGAGGGGTAGGGACCCCAGCCGCGGCTGTACGGCCAGCTCGGCAGCGCGCCGATCAGCAGAACAATAAGGACGATCAACAGGATGGTGCTCATGGCGGCCTCCGTGGGGATGTTGCATCACCAACACGGATCCCGGCCCGGGGTTGCGCTGACATCGTAGCAACCCCACCCTCCCGTCACATGACAGGCGCCGCGCGCCAGCCTATCGTCCCTGAAACGGAGGGAACAACCATGCTCGATACCGTAACCAATCTTGCGCTGAAGGACCCCAAGCTCCTTCGCCAGGCCAACTACATCAACGGCGCCTGGGTGCAGGCGAAAAGCGGCAAGACGCTGACCGTGCGCAACCCCGCCACCGGTGAGGTCGTGGGCCAGGTGCCCGCGCTTTCCGCCGCCGAGACGCGGGAGGCCATCGAGGCCGCCAATGCCGCCTTCCCGGCCTGGCGCAAGCTGCTGGCCAAGGAGCGCAGCGCGATCCTGATGAAGCTGGCCGCCCTGATGCATGAGAATGCGGACGATTTGGCCGCCATCATGACCGCCGAGCAGGGCAAGCCGCTGGCCGAGGCCAAGGGCGAGGTCATCTATTCCGCCAGCTTCCTCGAATGGTTCGCCGAGGAAGGCAAGCGCATCTACGGCGACACCATCCCGCAGAACGCCCAGGGCCGCCGCATCCTGGTGACGAAGGAGCCGATCGGCGTGTTCGCGGCCATCACGCCGTGGAACTTCCCCTCCGCGATGATCACCCGCAAGGCTGGCCCGGCCTGGGCCGTGGGCTGCACCGGCGTGATCCGCCCGGCCAGCCAGACGCCGTTCAGCGCCCTGGCGCTCGCGGAACTCGCCGAGCGCGCGGGCATGCCCAAGGGCGTGTGCAACGTCATCACCGGCCCCTCCGGCGAGACGGGCGGCGAGCTGACGGGCAACCCGCTCGTGCGCAAGCTGTCCTTTACCGGCAGCACCGAGGTCGGCCGCATCCTGCTGAAGCAGTGCGCCGACACCATCAAGAAGACCAGCATGGAGCTGGGCGGCAACGCGCCCTTCCTGGTGTTCGACGATGCCGATCTGGACGAGGCGGTGAAGGGTGCGATGGCCTCCAAGTATCGCAACACCGGACAGACCTGCGTCTGCGCCAACCGCCTGCTGGTGCAGGACGGCGTGTATGACGCCTTCGCCGCCAAGCTGAAGGCGGCCGTCGAGCAGCTGAAGGTGGGCAACGGCATGGAGCCGGGCGTGACCCAGGGGCCGCTGATCAACGCCGATGCCGTCGCCAAGGTCGAGGAGCACATCGCCGAGGCGCAGAGCCACGGCGCGAAGGTGCTGACCGGCGGCAAGCGGCATGAGAAGGGCGGCAACTTCTTCCAGCCGACCATCCTGACCGACGTGCCGAAGGAAGCCCTGATCTTCCGCGAGGAGACCTTCGGCCCCGTGGCGCCGCTGATCCGCTTCAAGACGGATGAGGAAGGTGTCGCGATGGCCAATGACAGCGAGTTCGGCCTGGCGGCGTATTTCTACGCCCGCGACGTCGGCCGCATCTTCCGCGTGGCGGAGGCGCTGGAGGCCGGCATCATCGGCATCAATGAGGGGCTGATCTCGACCGCTGAAGCGCCCTTCGGCGGCGTGAAGCAGTCGGGCCTCGGCCGCGAGGGCAGCAAGTACGGCGTCGAGGACTATCTGGAGATCAAGTACCTGGCCCTGGGCGGGCTGGGCTGAACCGGATGGGCCCCGGCGGGAACGCCGGGGCCCTTTTCGTATTACACCTTGGCCTTCAGCAGGTCCCGGATCTCCTCCAGCAGGACCTCGCTCTTGTTCGGCTTGGAGGGCTTGGCGTCCTCGCGCACCTTCAGCTTGGTCAGCACCTTGATCATCCAGAAGACGGCGAAGCCCACGATCAGGAACTTGATGATCGCATTGATGAACTTGCCGACCGCGAGCACGGCGGCGCCGCCCTGGCGCGTCAGCTCCAGGCTGGGCTTGCGCTCACCCGACAGCACGACGAACACGTTCGAGAAATCGATGCCGCCGATCAGCAGGCCGATGACGGGGTTCAGCAGATCCTCCACGGCGGAGGTGACGATGGCGGTGAAAGCCGCGCCGATGACGATACCGACCGCGAGGTCGATGACGTTGCCGCGCAGGATGAAGGCCTTGAACTCCTTGATCCAGGCCGGTTCGCTCAGGCCAAGGCGGGAGGTCGGCGGGGTGTCGCTGGGCATGACGTGCTCCTTCTCTCGTTGCACCAGCTAACCGGATGCCTTGCGCGTCGCGCAACCCCGGCGCGACAGTGCGCCCATGATCGGCAGCCACATCACCTTCCTCTACGCCGAAAATCCGGCGCCCTGCTGGGACTTCTACGAAGGGGTGCTGGGGCTTGCCCTCGCCCGCGACCAGGGGCGGGTCAGGATCTACGCCATGCCGGGCGGCGGCTATCTGGGCGTCTGCCAGGCCCGCGCGCCGCGCCTCGCGCCCATGGAGCGCCAGGAGGGTTCCGTGATGCTGACCCTGGTGGTGGATGACGTGCCCGCCTGGCACGCGCGGCTGGCCGCGCACGGCCCCTCGCCGGTCATGCTGTCCGAGGCGTTCCGCATCGAGCACTTCTTCCTGCAGGATCCGGCGGGCCATGTGGTCGAGGTTCAGCGCTTCCTGGAACCGCTGCCCTAGCCCGCATCCCCACGCCCCTGCCGCAGCCGGAGACGGACCGAGATGTCGAACGAAGCGCCCCCCATTCCCGAATACCGAACGCCCCGGCTCTGCCTGCTCCCGCTGACGCTCGACGATGCCGCCGGGCTGCATCGCGCCTATGGCGATGCCGCGGCGATGCGCTTCTGGGATGCGCCGCCCAGCCCGGATCTCGCGGAGACCGCGCGGCGGATCGGCCAGTCGCTCGGGGCAAGCCCCGTGTGGCACGCCTGCTGGGCCGTGATGCAGGACGGCCGCTTCCTCGGCATGGTGAACTACCACGCAAGGCAGCCCTGGAACCGGCGGCTGGCCGTCGGCTGGATCCTGGTGCCTGAGGCCCAGGGCCATGGCTACATGCAGGAGGCGATGGCCGCGCTGATCGACCATTGCTTCGAGGTGCTGGAGGCACATCGCATCGAGGCGGAAATCGAGCCTGAGAACGCCCGCTCCCTCGCGCTCGCCCGTCGGCTGGGGTTCAGCCGCGAGGGGCTGCTGCGGGACAGGCTGCAGGTGGGCGGCACGCCGCGCTCGATCGAGATGTGGGCGCTGCTTCGGCCGGACCGGGTGGCGGCGTTACCCTAGCAGGCCGGACAGCACCCGCGCGGTGTAGTCCACCACCGGGATCACGCGGCCGTAGTTGATGCGGGTCGGGCCGATTACGCCGATGGCGCCCAACACCTTTTCCTTGCGCTCGCCCGCCGCTCCCCTGGGCCCGCCCATGATGGGGGCGACCACCATCGACAGGCCGGCCGAGCTGAACAGCGCATTCTCCGCGCCGATGAAGATCTGCACGCCCTGGCCGCGCTGCGCCATCTCGACCAGGCGCAGGGTGGCCTCCTGGGCCTCCAGCCGCTCGAACAGGGTCTGGATTTCCTGCACGCGGGCCAGATGGTCGAGGTTTTCCAGCAGCCGCGCCTGGCCGCGCAGGATCAGGTTGCCGCTGCCCTTGCCCGCGCCGCCGGCCAGCGTGCCCAGCCCCGATTCCACCACCTGGTTGGTCAGCGCATCCAGCGCGGTGCGGTTGGCGGCGATTTCCTCGCCCACCAGCGCGCGCAGCTGTTCCAGCGTGTGGCCGGTCAGGCGCGCGTTCAGGTAGTTGCCGGCCTGGACCAGGGCGCTGGGCGGCAGGCCGGGCGGCGTCTCGATGACGCGGTTCTCCACCTGGCCATCGGCACCCACCAGCACCACCAGCGCGCGGCCCGGGCCGAGGGCCACGAACTCCACATGCCGCACCGCGGCCTCGGATTTCGGGGCCACCACCATGCCGGCGGCACCCGCAAGGCCCGAGAGCATCTGGCTCGCCTCGGCCAGCGTGTCCTGCAGGGAACGGCCATGGGCCGCGCAGCGGGCGGCGATCGCCTCGCGCTCCTGCTCGGTCAGGTCGCCGAATTCCAGCAGCCCGTCCACGAACAGGCGCAGGCCGCGTTCCGTCGGCAGCCGCCCGGCCGAGGTATGGGGGGCATAGATCAGCCCCGCTTCCTCCAGGTCGGACATCACGTTGCGAATCGAGGCGGGGGACAGGCCGAGCGGCAGGCGGCGCGACAGGGTGCGGCTGCCCACCGGCTCACCGGTCTGGACATACAGCTCCACCAGCTCCCGCAATATCAAGGTGCTGCGGTTGTCGAGGAAGGAGCCGGCGGGGCTGCCCATCATCGGCCCCGCATCGGCCCGGAGGCGGGGCGTGTGCATGGCACAAATGTAGGTAGCTTCGGGCCCTTCATGCAAACGCCATGTGCGAATAAGCATGCGCGGCACGCCGGAGGGCTATGCAGCGCCGCCCGCTGGGTTAGCGTGCAGGCCATCGTCGAGGGAGACACAAGCCTATGGACCGTCGTGCCATCCTTGCCGCACCCGCGCTTCTGCCAGCCATGACCGCCCTGATGGGCCGGTCAGCGCAAGCCCAGGCGCCCCAGATCGTCACCGAGGAGTTCATGGTGCCGACGGGAGATGCCGGCATCGAGCTGTTCCTGCGCAACAAGCGCCCCGAAACCATGACCCGGTTCACGCCCGGCCGCACCCTGCTGATGGTGCACGGCGCGACCTATCCGGCCAGCACCGCCTTCGACCTGCCGCTCGGCGGCCTGTCCTGGATGGACTATATCGCCGGCCGGGGCTTCGACGTGTGGATCCTGGATCTGCGCGGCTATGGCCGCTCGACCCGCCCGCCCGAGATGTCGCAGCCGCCGGAGGCGAACCCGCCGCTGGTGCGCGGGGAGCAGGCGGTGGCCGACATCGCCGCCGCCAGCCGCTTCATCCGTGAGAAGCGCTCGCTGCAGAAGTTCCAGCACATGGGCTATTCCTGGGGCACGGCGCTGATGGGCCGCTTCGCCGCGGAGAACCCGAACCTGGTCGAGCGCCTGACCCTCTACGCGCCGGTGTGGCTGCGCCAATCGGCGTCGCTCGCCGATCCGGGCGGGGAGCTCGGTGCCTATCGCTGGGTGACGCAGGCCCAGGCCCGCGCCCGCCGTGGCCAGGGCGTGCCCGAGGCGGCGCGTGCCGGGCTGGTTCCGGCCGGCTGGTTCGAGCATTGGGCCGGCGTGACCTGGGCGACCGACCCGGAGGGGCTGCGCCGCATCCCCAACGCGATCCGCGCCCCCAACGGCAGCGTGGCTGACGGGCGTGAGTTCTGGGCCGCCGGCCGCCCCTTCTACGAGCCCGAGAAGATCACCGCGCCCACCCTGCTGGTGCTGGGCGAATGGGACCAGGACACGCCCCCCTACATGGCGCAGACCCTGTTTCCGCTGCTGACCCGCAGCCCGGGCAAGCGGCTGGTGATGCTGGGCGAGGGCACGCATTCCATGTGGATGGAGCGCAATCGCGGCGCGCTGTACCAGGCAATCCAGGTGTTCCTGGAAGAAGCGCCGGCCGGCTGACGGGAGTATCGGACGCGGCAAGTACCGGGCGGCATGTCACGCCCAGCTTGACCGAAATCGGATACATCTCTGCATCCGGCCTTGTGCGCGGCACCGTAAGAACACGGTGCCGCCACGATTGGGGGCGCCAATCAAAGACGGGCGCGTAACGAACCGCCCGCCAATAAAACGGAGGATGCCACTCATGTTTCGTCGATTCGCGATCCGTCACGCAGCCCTGGCGGCGGTGGCCGCCTGTGCCGTGGCGCTTCCTGCGGCAGCGCAGTCCAGCAACCCGGACTTCCGCCTGAACAACAACAGCGGCCAGACGGTGAACGAGGTCTATGTCTCGTCCTCGTCCGACCAGAACTGGGGCCGCGACCGGCTGGGCCAGAATGTTCTGCCGCCGGGCCAGTCGATCGTGATCTCGCTGCCGGCGGGGCAGTGCGTGAACGATCTGCGTATCGTCTTCGCCAACGGCCGCGCGCAGGAGCGCCGGCAGGTGAACACCTGCAACCTGACGGACATCAACGTTCAGTGAGGTTGCGGCTTTTGAACGGCGTCACCCGATCGGGCGATGCCGTTCGGGGCTATTTCGCCTAAGCACCAATGATAAATCCAACACTAGGGATGCCAACATGATCCGTCGCTCCATCCTGGCCGGCCTGGCCATCGCCGGTTTCGCGCTGCCCGCGGCCGCGCAGTCCACCGACCCCAGCTTCCGCGTCAACAACCGCGGCGCGATGCAGATCAATGAGATCTATGTCTCGTCCTCGGCCGACCCCAACTGGGGCCAGGATCTCCTGGGCGCCAACGTGCTGCCGGTCGGCAATGCCTTCCTGATCCAGCTGCCGCAGGGCCAGTGCGTCAATGACATCCGCATCGTCTGGGCGAACGGCCAGCCGCAGGAGCGCCGCCAGGTGAACACCTGCAACCTGACGGACATCGCCTTCCCGTAAGGCGGTGGGGCGGGGCTTGCCCCGCCCTTCCATCAGCCGAAGGCGTATTCGCGCACGGGGCCGCGGTTGTCGGCCACTTCGCGGATGATCTTGCGCCGGACGGCGGGTTCGAAGGCCTCGAAGCCCTCGGCCACCATCACGAAGGCCCCGGGGCCGCCGATCACGCGTTCCTGGTAATACTCGTCCAGCGGCTGCATCTGCATCAGGCCCGGCGGCGGCGGAGAGCGGTCGAGCACCGCGAGGCCGTTCAGGATGATGCCCTTTTCCAGCGCCTCGCCGCGAGAGAGCCCGATGTCGCGGCCGGAATTGTTCACGCCGTCACCCGAGATGTCGACCACGCGGCGCGTGCCCTCATAGCCCTGGCCGAACAGGTTGGCGGCATAGTCGATGGCGCCCGAGATCGAGGTGTAGAGGTGAACCCGGCGCGGCGCGTTGTCGATCGCCTGGGCGAAGCGCTCGCAATCCGCGGCGGAACCCAGGCGCATCCAGGGCACCAGGTGTTCCTGGATGTTCCAGTCGCTCCAGGTGAAGAAGGTGCACGCGATGGCGCCGACGGGCCCGCCGACGAAGGCCTCGATCATGCGCGGGTCGCGGAAGGCGGCGGCATAGCCGTTGAACTGCATCTCCTGCTCCTCGGCATCGACGGAGCGGGAAACATCAACGGCCAGGATCAGCTCGACATCCACGGGCTCCGGCGCCGAGACGACGGCGCGGGCAGGGCGAGCGGACAACAGGGCTGGGGCTGCCAGCAAGGCGGAACCAGCGAGAAAACTACGACGGCGCATACGAGCCCCTTTTCAGTCACGGCCCGTGCGGCATTCACCCCCAAAACAAGGCGGGAAGCTGCGTGGTGCCATGACGGCGACACGACAGGTTTCCTGCCCTAGCGGCTTCATATGGCTGTAACGCTTCGGACGCAAGGCATTTTTTATTGCGGTGCAGCATAAAGGGAATGGGATGTTCCGAGACATGCCGCGGCGTGCTTTGCGGCTTCCGGAACTGGTAAGTTCCGGTGCATTACTGGATACGGAATGTCGCAAAGCAGGAGGCTAGGGCGCGATGCAGCGGGAAATAGCCAATGTGGCCGCCAGCTGCGCCCTGCAGGGCTTCCGCTACATGGCGTTTCCACCCGTGACCTTCGAGGCCCCGGCCATGGAGCCCGAGCCGCCTGCGGAACCGGTCATCGTCGCCGATGCGCCGGTGGAGGAAGCGCCGGCGCTTGAGCTTCCCTTCCCGACCGCGGCCGAGGAAGCCGCCGAACGGGCCGGCCGTGCAGAGCCGGTGCTGGAATGGCCGCCCCAGGCGGCGGCCGACCCGGCCCCACCCCCGGCCTCACCCCCGCCCGCGCCGCTGCCGGTAGCGCCCATCCCCGTCCTGCCCGCGCCGGTCGTGGCTGCGGCCCCGCCGCCCCAGCCCCAGCCCCCACAGCCGGCCCCCCGCCCCGCACGCGACTTCGCGCTGCTCGACGACATCTCCGCCGAGATCCGGCGCCATCAGAACGGATGACTATCGGATGCCTTTGATCGCCGTGGCCTCTCCCAAGGGGGGCGTAGGCAAGACCACCCTGACAGCGCATCTCGCGGCCCTTCTCGCCGCCAAGGGCTACAGGGTGCTGGCCATGGACCTGGACCCGCAGAACGCCCTGCGTCTGCACCTGGGCGTATCCATCCGCGACGAGGGCGGCTTCCTGGCGCATCTGTCGGAGCGCGGAAACTGGCGCCAATCCCTGCGCCACACCGATTTCGGCGTGCAGCTGCTGCCCTATGGCGCTGCCGACCCGGCCGAGGTGCTGGATATCCAGACCGCCCTGGCCCAGGACCCCGGCCTGCTGGCCGAGCCGGTGCGCGAGATGCTGAAGGACCCCGAACTGCTGGTGCTGGTGGACAGCCCGCCCGGGCCCAGCGCCGCGCTCGCCTCGCTGTATCCGCTGATCGACCACATGCTGGTGGTGCTGCTGGCCGATGGCGGCAGCGCCAGCCTGATGCCGCAGATCGTCTCCGGCCGGTTCATGGGGCGCGGCAGCCTGATCGAGCGCCTGGCCGAGAAATCCATGGTCGTGATCAACCAGTTCGAGCGGGGCGCGCCCCTGCCGGAGGCGGTGCTCGACCTCGCGACCAAGACGCTGGGGCACCGGCTGCTGGGCGTCGTCGCGCGGGATGCCGCCGTGATGGAGGCCCTGGCCAGCAAGCGCCTGCTGACGGAGGGCGGCCGCGGCGCCGCCGAGGACATGGCCGTGCTGGCCGATGCCTTCATCCGCCGCACCCAGCTGCGCCGCCCCGGCGAAAGGCGCAGCGGTGGCTTCTCCGCCCTGAACGAATGGGGGGCATGAGGCCTTGATCCATCCGCTCTCCCTGTTCCAGCTGATCAAGAAGTGGGGGGCGGTGGCGCTGGGCCTCGTCCTGGCGCTGGCCTTCGTCACCCTGCCGATGGAGGCGGAGGGCCAGGCCTGGCTGACGCTGGCCGGCATCGCCGTGTTCCTGGTGCTGAACCGCTATGCCTCCCGCAAGGTGGGCATGGTGCTGGTCTTCGTCTCCATCATGGTCACCAGCCGCTACCTCTACTGGCGCCTGACCGAGACGCTGGAGTTCGAGACCGCGCTGCAGACCTTCCTGGGCGGCGGGCTTTTCGTCGCGGAGCTGTATGCCGGCATCCTGATGGCGCTGAGCTATATCCAGACCAGCTGGCCGCTGAACCGCAAGCCGGTGCCCCTGCCGGCCGACCCCGCGCTGTGGCCCACGGTGGACGTCTATGTGCCCACCTATAACGAGAGCCTGGACCTGGTGCGCCCCACCGTGCTGGCCGCCATGAACATGGACTACCCGCGCGACAAGATGAACGTCTGGATCCTGGATGACGGCCGCCGTCCGGAGTTCCGCCAGTTCGCGCAGGAGGCAGGCTGCGGCTACATCATCCGCCCCGACAACAAGGGGGCCAAGGCCGGCAACCTGAACCACGCGATGGAGCACACGAACGGCGAGTTCATCGCCATCTTCGACTGCGACCACGCGCCCACCCGCGCCTTCCTGCAGTTCACCCTGGGCTGGTTCCTGCGCGACCGGCGCATCGGCATCGTCCAGACGCCGCACCATTTCTACAGCCCCGATCCCTTCGAGCGTAACCTGGCCCGCAAGCGCCCGGTGCCGAATGAGGGCCTGCTGTTCTACGGCACCATCCAGCAGGGCAACGACCTGTGGAACGCTGCCTTCTTCTGCGGCTCCTGCGCCGTGCTGCGGCGGACCGCGCTGGAGCAGGTGGGCGGCGTGCCCCACACCACCGTGACCGAGGACTGCCACTGCGCGCTGAAGATGCAGCAGCTGGGCTGGCACACCGCCTATCTGCGGGTGCCGCTGGCGGCGGGCTTGGCGACGGAGCGCCTGGCGCTGCACATCGGCCAGCGCATGCGATGGGCGCGTGGCATGATCCAGATCATGCGGCTGGAGAACACGCTGTTCGCCAAGAACCTGAAATGGATGCAGCGATTCTGCTACTTCATCGCGGGTTTCGGCTTCCTGTTCGCCTTGCCGCGGCTGATCTTCCTCACCTCGCCGCTCGCCTTCCTGTTCTTCGGCGAAAGCGTGATCGCGGCGAGCCCGCTGGCCATCATGGCCTATGCCGGCAGCCACCTGTTCCATGCGGTGGCCACCACGGCACGGCTGAACGGCCGGCACCGGCACAGCTTCTGGTCCGAGATCTATGAGGCCTCGCTGGCCGTGCCGCTGGTGCCCGTCACGCTGCTGACCCTGTGGGACCCCCGCAAGGGCAAGTTCAACGTGACCGACAAGGGCGGCGTGCTGGAAGCGGGCTACCTGGACTTCAAGGCCGTGGCGCCGAACCTGGTGCTGCTGGTGCTGGTGTTCGCGGGCTTCTGCATCGGCGTCTACGGCACCATCGTGTCCGACACCAACAGCCTGGATTTCCGCGCCTATCTGCTGAACACCATCTGGGCGGGCATGTGCCTCATTCCGCTCGGCGCCAGCGTGGCGGTGGGGCGAGAGCGCGAGCAGATGCGCATCCGCCACCGCGTCGATACCGAGATCCCGGCGACCATCATCCGCGCCGACGGCCGGGTGGTGAAGGGCGCCTGCGACAACCTCTCCCTGTCGGGCATGTCCATGGCGCTGACCGCCGCCGCCGGGCTCGAGGACGATGAGAAGCTGGAAGTCGCGCTGGAAGTGACGGGCGAGGTGATCCCCCTGAAGGCGCATGTCGTGCGCACCGTGGAGCATATGCTGTATCTGGAATTCGAGCTCGACGGCGTGGCCGACGAGGCCGCCGTCGCCCGCGCCTTCTTCGGCCGCCCCGATGCCTGGCTGCATTGGGACGACTGGCCCGAGGACCGGCCGCTGCGCTCCCTGGCGAATGTGGTGCTGGCCACGGCCGATGCCGCCGTGCGGCGCTATCGCTTCGGCATCGTCACCAAGGCGCCGCGCCCTGCGGCCGTCACGGCGGCCGCACCCCAGGCCCCGGTGCGCGTGACCGACGTCGTCCAGCCCCGCCGCGCCGGGCAGATCGCGGCCGCCCTGGCCCTGGCGCTGCTGGCGGCGCCCGCCGCGGCACAGGTGCCGGCACCTGCCGCCGGCCCGGTCGTCGTGCCGGCGGACCCCGGCGCCGTGCCGCCCGCCCTGGCCGTGCCCGCCCCGCCGCGCGCGGCCAACGCGCCCGAGACATTGCCCGAAGGCGCGCGTATCGTGACGCGCACCCTGCGTGAGCTCGGCCTTTCCGGCCCCATGCAGCTGCGCGGCATCGCGGACCTGCAGGGCGTGCTGTTCGGCCTGCGCGCCGATGAGGTGGTGACCGATGCGCGGCTGACGGTGAATGGCGGGGTCTCGGCCCGGCTGATCCCGGACCGCAGCCAGATCGCCATCTCCCTGAACGAGCAGTTCGTGGGCAACATCCCGGTTGAGCCCGCGCGCCAGGGCTTCGGGCCGCTGGAGTTCCCGCTGGACCCGCTGTTCTTCGCCGAGGTCAACCGCCTGAACTTCCGCTTCAGCGGCCAGTACACCGCGGAGTGCAACGACCCGCTCTCGGGCCTGCTCTATGCCACCGTGTCCGACCTTTCGACGGTGCGCATGCGCATCGAGCGCATTCCGCCGACACGCGACCTGGCCCGCCTGCCGGAGCCGCTGTTCGACCGGCGCGTGCTGCGCGGCTCACTGACGCTGCCGGTCGTGATCCCGGAATCCACCGGCCCGGCCGGGCTGCGGGCCGCCGGCATCGCCGCCAGCTGGTTCGCGGTGCAGGCCGATTACCGCGGCGCCCGCTTCCCGGTGGAGCGCGTCATTCCGCCGCGCGGCGATGCCGTGGTGCTGGCGGCCGGCGCTGATACGGTGCCGGGTGTCACGCTGCCGCGCTTCGAGGGGCCGACGCTGGCCCTGGTGGCCCACCCGCAGGACCAGTTCGGCACGCTGCTGGTCATCGGCGGGCGGACCGAGGCCGAGGTGGCGACCGCCGCCCTGGCGCTCGTCGCCTCCCGCCAGGCCCTGGCCGGGGAGGTGGCGCGCGTCGCCGCCCCGCAGCTGGCCGCGCGCCAGCCCTATGACGCGCCGCGCTGGCTGCGCACGGACCAGCCCATCCGCATCGGCGCCGTCGTCCCGCGTGAGGAGTTGACGGCCCATGGCTACCAGCCCGGGCCGCTGCGCCTGCCGCTGCGCACGGCGCCCGACCTGTACACCTGGCGCGGGCGGGGCTTTCCGGCCCGCATCGGCTTCATCGCGCCGCAGGGGCCGGTGATCGATGTCGCGACCTCGCGGCTGGATGCCGCCGTTTCCGGCACCTATCTGCGCAGCTTTACCCTGGCCGAGCCGCCGGGGGTGATGAGCTGGGTGATGGACACGCTGCACACCCAGCTGGGGCTGGGCAGCGAGATGCGGCGCGGCCGCTTCGCCATCCCGCCCTATCTGCTGCTGGGCCAGGACGAGCTGCAGCTGCGCTTCGACATGCGCCCGATGAACCGGGGCGAATGCGCCGCCGTGCCGGGCGACATCCAGGCCTCGATCGACCCCGAGAGCACCATCGACCTGACCGGCGCGCATCGCTTCGCGCGCATGCCGAACCTGGGCTACTTCGCCTCCTCCGGCTTCCCGTTCACCCGCATGGCGGACCTGTCGGGCACCGCCGTGGTGCTGCCTGAGCGGCCGAATGTGGTCGAGACCCAGGCCTATCTGGACATGGTCGGCTGGCTGTCCGCCATCACGGGCCTGCCCGCGACGGGCGTGCAGGTTGCCCCGCCCACCGGCCTGCGCAGCCTGGGCGACCGTGACCTGCTGGTGATCGGCACGCTGTCGCGCCAGCCCACGCTCGGCACGCTGCTGCGCGACAGCCCGGTGCGCCAGGACGGGGACCGCATCACCCTGGCCCTGCCGGACACCATGCAGCACCTGCGCAACGTGCTGTGGGACGCGCCGAGTGCCGCCGACCGCAGCCGTGCCGCCGCCGCCGTGAACGAGGCGGGCGGCGAAGGCATGGGCGTGCTGCTGGGCGCGCAGAGCGCGCTCGCCTCCGGCCGCAGCGTCGTCGTGGTCAGCGGCGCGACGCCGGCTGCCATCGGCGGCGTGGTCTCGGCCCTGCGCGACCCGACGCTGCTGCCCAGCATCCGGGGCGATACCGTCCTGCTCGCGGGCGGCCGGGCAGAGGCCTATACGGTGGCCGATCCCTACTGGGTGGGGCGGCTGCCCTGGTATCTGTGGGCCCAGCATTGGGCGGGGCAGAATCCGCTGCGGGCGCTGATCATTCTGTTCCTTGGTGGGGCTTTGATAGGAATTCCCGCGTATTGGAGCCTGCGGCGTCGCGCACTTTCGCGGTTGCGGGCGCGGGATCAGGCGTGACATGACTAACGGCGACGACAGGAACGGCTCGATGCACGGGGAATTTCCGATTGCTCCGGGGGGAGCAGCGGGAAGGCAGCGTGCCGCCGGTCGCCGAGGGGACCAAGGGTAATGAGGGGAATTCTGCATTTCGGGCCGCTGATGGGCGGGGCGCTGGGCCTGGTGGTGGGGGTCACCACCGGTCATCGCGCCGAAGCCCAGCCGGCCACGACGGAGCAGGCGGCGCCGGCGGCGACGTCCGGCCCGGTCGTCATCCTGATCCGGCAGGCGGAACGCTGGCTGGCGCAGAACCGCGCCGACCTGGCCGCCAGCGCGATCGAGCGCGCGCTGTCGGCCGAGCCGCGCAACACCCAGGCCCTGGCGGTCGCGGCCCGCGTCGCGGCCCTTCAGGAAAACCGCGCCGCCGCCGCCGCCTATGAGGCGCGGCTGCGGGAGGCAGGCGCTTCACCCGAACTGCGCGCCCAGGCCGAGAGCGCCGTGCGCGGCGCCTCCATCGACCGCAACGTGATCGAGCAGGCCCGCGCCTTGGCGCGTGAGGGCCGCAATGACGAGGCTGTGCAGCGTTATCGTGCCGCCTTCGGCCAGGCCGGGCCCATCGAGCCCTACACCCAGGAATACTACGCGGTGCTGTCGGGCACGACCTCGGGCCGGGGCGAGGCCACGCAGGGCCTGCAGCGCCTGGCCGAGGCGCCCAATGCCGGCGCCCGCGCCAGGCTGGCCTTCGCCCAGAACCTGACCTTCAACGCGACGTCCCGCGCGGAGGGCATCCGCCGCCTGTCCCAACTGGTCGACAGCCCGGAGGTGGGCACCGAGGCCCGTGCCGCCTGGCGGCAGGCGCTGGTGTGGTCCGCGAGCGATCCGGCCATGGCGCCGCAGCTGGACGCCTACATGCGGCGCTTCCCGGATGACGCCGAGATCCGCAACGCGCGCGCCGCCGTGCCGGCCCCCGCCGCGCCCGACCCGGGCTTCGCCTCCCGGCGAGAGGGGTTCGAGCGGCTGGAGGGCGGCAGCCTGCGCGACGCGACCCGTCAGTTCGAGGCGGCACTCGCCGCCAACCCGAACGACGCCGACGCGCTGGGCGGCATGGGCATCGTGCGCCTGCGTGAGGGCAAGCCCGCCGAGGCCCGCACCCTGCTGGAGCGCGCCATCGCCCTTGCGCCCGACCGCGCCCGCAACTGGCAGGGCGCGCTGGACGGCGCTTCCTATGGGCTGGAACTGGCCCAGGGGCGGGCGGCGCTGCGCGCGAACCGGCTGGATGAGGCCGACAACCTGCTGCGCACCGCCCTGCGGCGAGAGGTGCAGGACCGCACCGATGCCGAATCGGCGCTGGGTGAACTGCTGCTGCGGCGGAACGACCCGGCGGCGGCGGAGCAGCGGTTCCGTGCCGCGCTGGCGCGCCGTCCGGGCTTTCCGCCCGCCCAGCAGGGGTTGAACCAGGCATTGCGTGCCCAGGGCCGTGCGCCCGAGGGGCCGGTGCGGTCCGTGGCCGCGCCATCCGCGGGCCCTGCCGATGCCGGCGGTGTCGCCCCCACGGGCGGTGAGGCCGGGCGCCTGCGCGCCGAGGCCGCGCGGCTGGACGACCCGGGCGTTTCCGCCGCCCTGCTGCGCCAGGCCAGCGAGATGGCGCCCACCGATCCCTGGATCAAGCTGGATCTGGCCCGCGCCCTGCGCCGCCAGGGCCGCGGCACCGAGGCGCGCCAGCTGGTCGAGGACCAGGCCAACCGCTCTGCCCGGCGCGACGATTTCTATGCCGCCGCCTTGCTGGCCGACGAGGACGACCGCCCCGCCGATGCCGAGGCCTGGCTGGCGCGCATCCCCCCGGCCAGCCGGACGGCGGACATGTCCCGGCTCTCGGCGCGGCTGCGCGCGAATACCGAGGTGCAACGCGCCGTGGCCCAGCTCGGCAGCCGGGCCGGCACCGCCAATGGCCGCACCCAGCTGCTGACGCTGGCCGCCCGGCCCGATCCCTCCGGCGGCACGGGTGCTGCGGTGATCCGCGCCCTGGGCAATGCGGGTGACCGCGTGGGCGCCGGTGAGGCCGCCCGTGTGGCCGAGGCCGCCAACCGCAATGCCGGTGCCTCCATGCGGCTGGCCCTGGCCGGCGCGCTGCTCAGTGCCGGGCTTGAGAACGAGGCCGCGGCGCTGGCCGATTCCGCCGAGGGCTCCAACCCCACCGCGGACCAGCGGCGCGATATCGTCAGCATCCGCCAGGGCATCGCGATCCGCTCCTCCGACCGGCTGAACCAGGAAGGGCGCCAGGCCCAGGCCTTCGAGGCGCTGCGCCCCGTGCTGGAACGCGACGCCGAGAACCCCGGCGCGCAGCTGGCCCTGGCCCGGCTGTATCAGGGGGCGCGGCAGCCCGCCGAATCCCTGCGCATCGCGGAAGGCGTGCTGGCCCGCAACCCGCGCGACATCTCCGCCCGGCAGGGCGCGATCGACGCGGCCATCGCCCTGCGCGACCGCGCGCGCGCCGAGCGCCTGCTCTCCGAGGCGCAGGAACTGTCGCCCCGTGATTCCCGCGTGACGCTGATGGAGGCCCGGGTGGCGCGCGCCTTCAACCAGGAAAGCCGCGCCCTGCGCGCGCTGGAACTGGCCGGGCAGCAGCGCCAGGCGGAGCTGGGCCGGCCGACCGGCACGGTGCTGGGCGGCGGCACCCCCGGCACGGCATCCCAGGGGTTGCAGAACCCCTTCGCCAGTGCCGCGACGCCCTTGCAGCAGATCAGCGCCGCCCCTGCCTCCAACGACCCCGTCCAGCGCGAGATCGCGCAGGAAGTGGCCTCGATGCAGCAGGCGGTGGCGGCGCAATGGACGGCCTCGGCCGGTATCCGGCAGCGTTCGGGCCAGTCGGGGCTGGACCGGTTGCTGGAGATCTCGGCCCCGGTCAGTGCCGAGATCACGCCGGGCGGTATCGGCGGGCGCCTGACCGCCACCGTCACGGGCGTGTCGCTGCAGGCCGGCAACCTGCCGGTGGCGCGCCGCACGCAGGATGGGTTCGGTTCCAACGCCGCCTATGGCAGCAGCCAGTCGCCGCGCAGCAGCGCCTCGGGCGCGATGCTGGGCATCGCCTATCAGCTGGGCGACCATTTCCGGATGGATATCGGGTCGAGCCCGCTCGGCTTCGCCTATGGCACGCAGGTGCTGGGCGGGATCGAGTTCGCGCCGCAGTTGGGCAATGTGCGCCTGCGCGTGACGGGTGAGCGGCGGTCCGTGACGGACAGCATGCTGTCCTGGGCCGGCCAGCGCGACGCCATCCAGGGCCGCCATTGGGGCCAGGTGGTGCGCAGCGGCGGCCGCGCGCAGATCGAGGTGCCGGTGCGCGAGGGCTATGTCTACGCGGGCGGCGGCTACAGCATCTATGAAGGCGAGGGCGTCGCCGACAACAACCGCTTCGAGGCGGGGGCGGGCTTCAGCTATCCCTTCATCCGCGGGCCCGAGGGCACGCTGACCGGCGGGCTCGATCTCGTCTATTTCGGCTTCGAGCGGAACCTGCGCTTCTTCAGCCTGGGCCATGGCGGCTACTACAGCCCGCAGAGCTTCGCGGCGCTGAACCTGCCGGTGGACTACCGCAGCAACCTGGGTGACCTCCGTTACCGCATCGGCGCCACGGTGGGCTATGCGGCCTGGCGCGAGAACTCCTCGCCCATCTTCCCGACGGACCCGACGCTGCAGGGGCTGGTTGAGGCGCGGGCCCGCACCGACAGCACGGTGCTGACGCGCTATGCGGGGCAGAGCCGGCAGAACTTCATCGGCAATCTGCGGGCCGATCTGGACTATCCCATCACCAGCGGCATCAACGTCGGCGCCAGCGTGCGCTACGACAAATCCGCGAACTGGGACGAGACGCGGGTGATGATGCGCCTCAACGGGCGGTTCTGAGGGGGGCATGGCCCCCCTTCGGGGTCACTCGGCCGCGATGTTGTTCTCGCGCACCAGCCGGGCCATCAGGTCCCGCTGCTCGGTCACGAAGCGGGTGAAGGTGGCGGGGTCGCTGCCCAGGCCGATGGCGCCCAGCGCACCCAGGCGGTCCTTCACGCGCGGGTCGTCCAGGGCGGTCTTGGCCGCCTGGTAGATCGCCTGCACGGCGGGCGCGGGCAGGCCGGCGGGGCCATACAGGCCGTTCCACTCGTTCAACTCGTAGCCGGGGTAGCCGCTCTCGGCGATGGTCGGCACATCGGGCACGGAGGACACGCGCGTGGCCGAGGTCACGGCCAGCGCCTTCACACGGCGGTTGCGGATCAGCTCCACTGAGTAGGGCACCGTGCCCAGGGTGAAGGACAGCGCACCGGCCAGCAGGTCCGGCAGGGCGGCGGAGCCGCCGCGATAGGGCACATGCGTCGCCTGCACCCCGGCGCGGGCCAGCATCAGCACGGTGGCCATGTGCGGCGCGGTGGCGTTGCCGGCCGAGCCATAGGGCAGGCCGGGCTCACGCTTCAGCATGTCGATCAGCTCGGCCAGGGTGTTGGCGGGCGAACTCGCCGGCACCAGCACGATCATCGGGATCACCGAGACCTGGCTGATGTAGGAAAACGCGGTGCGGTAGTCGAAGGGCAGGTCCCGCAGCACGGCCGGGTTCACCACATGGGCCGAGGCATCGCACATCAGGGTGTGGCCGTCCGGGGCGGCCTTCGCAACCTCCCCGGCGCCGATGGAGCCGCCCGCGCCGGGCCGGTTCTCGACCACGAAGGGCTGGCCCAGGATCTCGCTCATGGGCTGGGCCAGCAGGCGGGCCAGCGTGTCGGCACCGCCACCCGGGGTATAGGGCGCGATGAGGCGCACGGGGCGCGTCGGGCGCCAGGCCGGCTGGGCGGTGGCGGCGACAGGCGCGGCGGCCAGGCCGGCCAGCAGGGCACGGCGGGAAAGCTGGTTCATGGTGTCCTCCAGGACAGGGGCGTGGGGGCCCCCGATGTTGGGCGCCGGTCGGCGCCATGCTGCATGTGCGAAGTTATCGGAAGCCGAACAGCGCCTTGGGCGTGTCGACCAGGATGGTGCGGCGCTGGGCCGGATCCGGGACCCATTCCGCCAGATCGGCCAGGCAGCCGGCATAGCTGCGGCCTTCCTCATGCGAGATCCAGGGCCAGTCGCTGGCCCAGAGCAGGTGCCCGGCGCCGCCGGCGGCCAGCATGGCCTGGGCCAGCACGGCGGGGTCCTGCCCGCCCAGGCGGTAGGGGGCCGAGAGCTTCACCCAGCATCGGCCGGTCTCCAGCGCCGCCAGAACGGCGCGGAAGCCCGGGCAGTTCACGCCCAGCGCCGGGTCGGGGGCGGCGAAATGGTCCAGCACGATGTCCACGCCGCTGTCCAGCGCATGGGGCAGCAAGGTCGGCAGCAGGGGGCCTTCGAGGAAGATCTCCAGATGCAGCCCGGCCTCACGCGCGGCGGCGAACAGGGCGCGGTATTCGGGGCTGCCCGCGTCGGGGCGCGCCGCCTTCTTCGTCCAGTTCAGGCGGATGCCCGCGATGCCCTGTGCCTTCAGCGCGGCCAACTCGCCCACCGTCGCGCCGGGGGCCACATTGGCGGTGCCGCGCAGGCGGGTGGGGAATTTGGCCAGCGCCTCCAGCAGCACGGAATTGTCGAAGCCATAGAAGCTGGGCGCGGTCAGCACGCCGTAGCCCAGCCCATGGGCGTCGAGGATCGCGATGAACTCCTCGGGCTCCACATCGCGGGCGGGTTCGGAATGGCGCTCGGCGGACAGGGCAAGGCCCCGGCGCATGACGTGCGCGTGCGTATCGACGCCGCCCATTCCGGCGGTGGACGTTTCTGGCATCTGGCTTCTCCTGCCGCGCAGGCTAGGGCAATCGGTTTTTCCTGATCAAACTGGAAATTCCGGCAGGGTTTGATAGGTATTTCCGATGCCGCGCTACACCCTCGCCCAGTTGGAAGCCGTGACCTGGATTGCCCGCCTGGGCAGTTTCCATGCGGCGGCGGCGCAGCTGGGCATCACCCAGCCCTCCATCAGCCAGCGTGTTCGGGAGCTGGAGATGGCGCTGGGCCATGCCGTGTTCCGGCGCGGCGGCGGCGCGGCCCAGCTGACGGAGGCGGGCGAGACGGTGCTGCGCTATGCCGAGCGCGGGCTGGACATGCTGCATGAGATGGAGCGGCGCCTGTCCTCCGGCGATCCGCTGACCGGCACGCTGAGGCTCGGCGCCAGCAATGCGGTGGCGCTGTCGTGCCTGCCGGCCATCCTGGCGGCGCTGGAGGCACGCTATCCCCGGCTGGGCGTGGCCTTGCAGGTGCAGAACAGCTCCCGCCTGGCGCGCATGCTGGATGCGCGGGAGCTGGACGTGGCCTTCATGGCGGAGGAGGTGGTGGAGCGCCATGTCCGCATGCGGCGGGTGGCGCTGTGCGACGTGGTCTGGATGGGCAGCCCCGCCAAGCCCCTGCCGCAGGAGACCCTGCGCCCGGCGGACCTGCTGGGCACGCGGCTGATCACCCTGCCCTCGCCATCCCCGCTGGATGCCATCACCCAGGAATGGTTCGCGCAGGAGGGGCTGCGCATGCCCGAAGTCGCCACCTGCAACGACATGGCGACCGTGCTGCGGCTGATCGCTGGCGGGGTGGGGATGGGCATCGTGCCGCTGGGCACCGCCGGCTACGAGTTGCAGGCGGGGCTTGTGCGCCCCTATCGCGCGCGGCCGGAGCTGCGGCCGCTGGTCATCTGCGCCGCGCACCAGGACAGCGTGCGCGGCCCGGGGCTGGACGCGGTCCTGGCGATCGGCGAGCAGATGATCGGCCGCAGCCCCTATTTCCGGCGCGCCGATCCAGGGTGATCAGTCCAGCGTGATGTTGCGGCTGCGGATGATGCCGGACCAGCGGTTGCGCTCCGCCTCGATCATCTGCCCCAGCGCCGCCTCGTCCCGAACCGGCTGGATCACCAGGCCCAGCGTGCCGAAACGCTCGTGGAAGGCGCTGTCACGCTGCACGGCGGCCAGCCCGTCGCGCAGCTTGTCAGTGATGGGCTTGGGCACCGAGCGGGGTGCGGCCACGCCGAACCATGTGCCCGCCTCATAGCCCGGGAAGCCCTGTTCCGCGATGGTGGGCGTGTCGCGCAGGGCGGGCACGCGCTCCTTCGTCGTCACGGCCAGGCAGCGCAGCCGGCCGGACTGGATGAAGGGCAGGGAGGTGAGGATGACGTCGAACATCACCTGCACATCGCCTGCCATCAGGGCCGTCAGCGCCGGGGTGCTGCCGGGATAGACCACATTGGTCAGTTCCACCCCGGCGGCGATGCTGAACATCTCGGCCGCCAGGTGGATGGGGTTGCCGATGCCGACGGAGGCGGAATTGACCCCGCCGCGCTTGGCGAGTGCGACGAATTCCTGAAGGTTCTGCGCCGGCAGGCTGGGCGGCACGACCATGGCCAAGGGCGTGTCCACCAGCGCGGCCAGCAGCGTCAGGTCCTGGTCGGGGTTATAGGGCAGGCGGCGGTACAGCATGGGGTTGATGACCATGCTGGCGCCGGAGGCCATGAGCAGCGTGTAGCCGTCGCCCTGCGCCTGGGCCACGGCCTGGCTGCCGATAATGGTGTTGGCGCCGGGGCGGTTCTCGACCACCACGGTCTGGCCGATCTCGCGGCCCACGCGCTCGGCCACGAAGCGGCCCAGCAGGTCGGTGGTGCCGCCGGGCGCATAGGGCACGACGAGGCGGATGGGGCGGCTCGGCCAGTTGTCCTGGGCCAGGGCCGGGGTCGCCAGGGCGGCGGCGGCCACCCCCAGCGCAATGCGGCGAGTGATCATGGTGTTTCCCTTTTTTTATCGTTGGGCGCGGTCTGCGGCGTCGCGTTCGCGGATGCGCGCGCGCGCTGCGGTCCATTCCTCATCGCCCCAGCCGAGATACTCGGTGAAATAGGCACCGTTCGCCAGCCAGTCGCCGCCATCCAGCGCGACCGTCTGGCCGTTGATCCAGCCGCTGGAGGGGGCGAGCAGGAAGGCGGCCAGGTCGCCGATCTCCTCCAGCGAGCCCACGCGGCCGAGCGGGTTGCGGGTGGCCATCTGGTCCTCTCGCCGGTCGCCGGGGCGCAGGCGGGAGCCCGCGCCCTCGGTCGGGATCACGCCGGGGGCGATGCCGTTCAGCCGGATGCCGTGGCGGCCCCATTCGACCGCCAGCGACTTCGTCATCGCATCCACCCCGGCCTTGGACATGGCGGAGGGCACCACGAAGGGCGAGCCGGTCCAGACCCAGGTGACGACGATGGACAGCACCGCGCCGCCCGTCTTCTCCGCGATCCAGCGGCGGCCCACGGCGTTGGTCACGTTGAAAGTGCCGTGGAACACGATGTCCGCGATGGCGCGGAAGGCGCGGTGGGAGAGGTCCTCCGTGCGGCTGACGAAATTGCCGGCGGCGTTGTTGATCAGGCGGGTATAGGGGCGGCCGGCGGCCCAGCTTTCGGCCACGGCAGCGTCGATGGCATCGGCATCGCGGATGTCCACCGCGCGCCAGAAGCAGCCGGGGCCCATCTCGGCCGCGGCCTGTTCCAGCACGGGGCCGCGGCGGCCCCAGATCTCGACGGTGGCGCCCAGCGCCAGCAGGCGTTCGGCCATGGCACGGCCGAGGCCCGTGCCGCCGCCGGTCACCAGCACATGCTGGCCCGCGAACAGATCGCTGCGGAACATTCCCGCTTCCTTCCCTAACTTTGAAGCAAAGCTGCACCAACCCGCCTGCATCGACAATTCATTGGTTTGTCACCAGTATGTTGCGATGAACGGGACAATGGACCTGAACCTGGTCCGCCTCTTCGTGGAAATCGTGGAGGCCCAGGGGCTTGCCGAGGCCGCGCGGCGGCTAGGCACCTCGCGGTCCGCCGTCAGCCGCGGCTTGCAGCAGCTGGAGCGCAGCCTGGGCACGCAGCTGCTGCGCCGGACGACGCGGCGGGTGGAGCTGAGCTCCGCCGGCATCGCCTTCCTGGAACACGCCAACAACATGCTGCGGGAGGCCGAGGCGGCCTGGGCCAGCGTGGAGGGGCTGGGCCGCACCCTGCGCGGGCATCTGCGCATCAGCGTGCCCACCGGGCTGGGGCGGATGCTGCTGGGCCCGGCCTTGCTGGATTTCGCCAAGGCGCACCCGCAGGTGACGCTGAGCGTGGCCTTCAACAACCGCGTGCCCGATCTGCAGGGCGCGCCGCTGGATGTGGCGGTGCGTATCATCGCGGACCCGCCGGATGACCAGGTGGCGAGGCTGCTGGGGCAGGTGGCCTGGAAGCTGTGCGCAGCACCGGAATACCTGGCCGGCCGCCGGATCGAGCGGCCCGAGGATCTGCTGGAGCACCACCTGGTCGCCCCGCCGCCGATGGACAGCCGGCGCTATACGCTGGCGCTCTCGGGCGGTGCGCCGGTCGCGCTGGTGCCGCGCATCGCGTCTGAGGACTTCAATTTCCTGCTCTCGGCGCTGGTCGCAGGGGCAGGGTTCGGCGCCCTGCCGCATTACGCCGTGGCGGGGGCGCTGGCGCGCGGTGAACTGGTGGAACTGCTGCCCGGCCACGCGCTGCTGCGCCTGCCGGACCGCATCATCGCCCTGACCGCCCCCAACCGCTATCGGCCTGCCGCCCTGCGCGCGCTGCTCGATTGGCTGGCCGAGGCAGTGAACCCCGCGCCGGTCGGGGGAACCATGTGACACATGCGGTTCCAACAGAGGCCGCTTTCGCGCATATGGGGCCGCCCATGACCCTGACCGCCGCCGATTTCGACTATCCGCTGCCGGATGACCGCATCGCCCAGCACCCCGCCCGCCCGCGCGACGCGGCGCTGCTGCTGGATGCGCGCGCGCCCGCGCTGGTGGATCGCGGCGTGCTGGACCTGCCCGCCCTGCTGGAGCCGGGCGACCTGCTGGTGGTGAACGACACCCGCGTGATCCCGGCGCGCCTGACCGCCCGGCGCGGCCAGGCCCGCGTCGAGATCATGCTGAACCGCGCCGAGGGGAACGGCATCTGGCATGCGCTGGTGCGCAACGCCCGCCGCCTGAAGGCCGGAGACACCGTGGAGATCGAGGGCGCCCCCATCACCGCCCGCGTGGTGGAAGACCCGGCCGAGGGCGCGGTGCGTCTCGACTTCGGCCCGGATGAGGCCGCGCTGGCCGCGGCCCTGGACCAGGCCGGCGAGATTCCCCTGCCGCCCTATATCCAGCGCGCCGCCGGCCCCGAGGACGAGGCCGATTACCAGACGCTGTTCGCCGATCGCCCGGGCGCGGTCGCGGCCCCCACGGCCAGCCTTCACTTCACGCCCCGGTTGATCGAGGCGCTGGAGGCTCGCGGCGTGCGCCGCGCCACCCTGACCCTGCATGTCGGCGCCGGCACCTTCCTGCCGCTGCGCGGCGACAACCCGGCCGAGCACAAGATGCATGCCGAATGGGGGCAGATCACGCCCGAGACCGCCGCGCTGATCAACGAGACCCGCGCCCGGGGCCGGCGCATCGTGGCCGTGGGCACCACCGTGCTGCGCCTGCTGGAAACGGCGGCGACCGGGGATATCGCGCAGCCCGTGCGGCCCTTCGACGGGCTGACCAGCATCTTCCTGCTGCCCGGCCATCGCTTCACCACCGCCGACCTGCTGATGACCAATTTCCATCTGCCGAAATCCACGCTGATGATGCTGGTGGCGGGTTTCGCGGGCCTCGATCACATGCGCGCCGTCTATGCGCATGCGCTGGCGGGGCCGTACCGCTTCACCTCCTACGGCGATTCCTCGCTCTGGGCCCGCGCATGACCCTCTCTTACAGCCTCACCGCCACCGATGGCGCCGCCCGTGCCGGCACGCTGCACACCGCGCATGGAGAGGTGCAGACGCCCGTCTTCATGCCGGTCGGCACCGCGGGCACGGTGAAGGGCATGACGGCGGATGCCGTGCGCAGCACCGGCGCGCGCATCGTCCTCGGCAACACCTATCACCTGATGCTGCGCCCGGGGGCGGAGCGCGTGGCGCGCCTGGGCGGGCTGCACAGGATGATGGACTGGCAGGGCCCGATCCTGACCGATTCCGGCGGCTTTCAGGTCATGAGCCTGTCGGCGCTGCGGAAGATGGACAAGGACGGCGTGACCTTCCAGTCGCACATCGACGGCTCCAAACACCGGCTGACGCCGGAGCGCTCCATCGAGATCCAGCACCTGCTGGACGCCGACATCACCATGAGCTTCGACGAATGCACGCCCCACCCGGCGACGCATGAGGTGGCCGCGAAATCCATGCGACTGTCCATGGCCTGGGCCGAGCGCGGCCGCCGCGCCTTCGTCCCGCGTGAGGGCTATGGTCTGTTCGGCATCGTCCAGGGCAGCACCTATGCCGATCTGCGCGCCGAGAGCGTGAAGGCGCTGACCGATATCGGCTTCGAGGGCTATGCCGTGGGCGGGCTCGCGGTGGGTGAGGGCCAGGAGGCGATGTTCGCCACGCTGGACGTGACCACCCCCCTGATGCCGCAGGACAAGCCGCGCTACCTGATGGGCGTCGGCACGCCGGACGACATCATCGGCGCCGTCGCGCGCGGCATCGACATGTTCGACTGCGTGATCCCCACGCGCTCCGGCCGGATGGGCCGCGCCTATACCAGCCAGGGCGTGCTGAACATGCGCAACGCCCGGCATTGCGACGACGGCAGCGCGCTGGACCCGGCCTGCGACTGCCCCGCCTGCACGCGCCACAGCCGCGCCTATATCCATCACCTGATCAAGTCGCAGGAGATGCTGGGGCCGATCCTGCTGACCTGGCACAACATCCGCTACTATCAGCAACTGATGGCGCGGCTGCGCGCGGCGATCCTGGCGGGCCGCTTCGCCGAGGAAGCCGCCGCCATCCGCGCCGGCTGGAGCACACCCGCATGAGCAAGAAATCGACCGCGACCGAGACCGAGGGCCTCACCCAGCTCGGCCACGCCACCAGCCTGCCGGCCAGCCCCGACCAGGCGGTGCTGGAGCGCGTGCCCAATCCGCATCCGGACCAATCCTACTGCATCCGCTTCGCGGCGCCGGAGTTCACCAGCCTGTGCCCGCTGACCGGCCAGCCGGATTTCGCGCATCTGGTTATCGACTACGTGCCGCGCAAATGGATCGTGGAGAGCAAGTCGCTCAAGCTCTACCTCGGTTCCTTCCGCAACCACGGGTCGTTCCATGAGGCCTGCACGATGGATATCGGGCTGCGCATCAAGGAGCTGCTGTCGCCGCGCTGGCTGCGGATCGGCGGCTACTGGTATCCGCGCGGCGGCATGCCCATCGACGTGTTCTGGCAGACGGGCGAGCCGCCGAAGGGCGTGTGGATCCCCGAGCAGGGCGTCCCCGGCTATCGCGGCCGGGGCTGAGCCTCAGCAGGCGAAGGTCAGCGCCCGCACCGCGAAGGGGCCGGTGCCTTCGACCGGTGCCAGGTTGCGCTGCTGCATGTTGTAGCTGCGGTTCTGCCACACCACGCGCAGGTCGTTGTCCGACCAGGTCGTGCTGTCATCGGCATTGGTCGCGTAGATGTAGAAGGGCATCTGCGTGTTGTGCTGCAGCCAGCTGCCATCGGCCAGGAACAGGTTCTGGTTGCTGCGGGCGGGCAGGTTGAACCAGCCGAAGGTCTGGCGGTTGCCGTTCTCCGGCACGGCGCTGACCAGCAGAGAGAGCCGCTGCGGGCATTCATTGACCACCACGACGGCGGCCATCTGTTGGGCGTGGCCGGTGGTGGCCAGCACCGTTGCCGAGGCGAGCAGGGCGGCTGCGATCATGCGCATTGTGGCGGTCCTCCGCGGCCCCTGCTGTGCAGGCAGCCGACATTGTTGTTTCTCAGACCTTTACGGCAGCCATTCTACGCCGGGCAATCGTTCATTTGAATGGTTGCCGGGCCGGTGCGCCGCGCAGCATGGCTGCCCTACGCTACAAGCCGGTGACATTCGGTGCATATTCCAACGCTGGCGATTGCCCTCCCCGCCACCTGCCGCCAATTACGGCTCGTTTGTCGGAAGGACTTCGATGGAATACTCGCGCCGCTTCAAGTTCCTGGTCTGCGCCCCCGCCTTCGACGAGAGCGACCTCGAAGGGGCGCGGCTGCGCGACATCATCCAGGAGATCGAGCAGGACGGCTATCAGGTCGCCCGCGCCCGCCGGGATGACGACGCCGAGCTGGTGGTCCGCACCGATGCCGCCATCGGCTGCGTGGTGGTGGATTGGGGCAAGAAGGGGCTGCAGGGCAAATCCGCGGCCCTGATCTCGCTGATCCGCAAGCGCGGCCTCGAAGTGCCGATCATCGTGCTGGTCCGCCGCCACCGGCTGCAGGACATCCCGGTGGAGGTGCTGGACGATGTGGACGGCTACATCTTCCTCGCGGAAGAAACGCCCGACTTCATCGCCAAGAACCTGATCAGCCGGCTGCGCCAGTATGCCGACTCGTTGAAGACGCCCTTCTTCGGGCGCCTGGTGGACTATGCCGAGGAAGGCAACCAGCTCTGGACCTGCCCGGGCCATAATGGCGGCGTGTTCTACCGCCGCAGCCCGATCGGCCGCATCTTCGTCGAGCATCTGGGCGAGGCGGTGTTCCGCGACGACCTGGACAATTCCGTGCTCCAGCTGGGTGACCTGCTGACGCATGAAGGGCCGGCGCTCGCCGCCGAGCGGGAAGCGGCCAAGATCTTCGGCGCGGAGCGCACCTATTTCGTCCTCAACGGCACTTCCTCGTCCAACAAGATCGTCCTGCAGGCCCTGCTGGCCGAGGGCGACCTGGTGCTGTTCGACCGCAACAACCACAAGGCCGCCAACCACGGCGCACTGATCCTGGGCGGCGCCATCCCGGTCTTCATCGAAACCGACCGCAACCCGCACGGGCTTATCGGCCCCATGTTCGCCGATGCGCTGGACGAGCAGCGTCTGCGCCAGTCCATCCGCGACAACCCGCTGATCGAGGACAAGTCGCTGGCCGACCGGCCGCGCCCCTTCCGCTGCGCCGTGATCGAACAGTGCACCTATGACGGCACGATCTACTCCGCCGAGGAGATCCTGGCCCGCATCGGCCACCTGTGTGACTACATCCTGTTCGACGAGGCCTGGGCGGGCTTCATGAAGTTCCACCCGCTGTTCAAGGGCCGCTTCGGCATGGGGCTGAAGCTGGACGAGAACAGCCCGGGCATCTTCGTCACGCAGTCCACCCACAAGCAGCTGGCCAGCTTCTCCCAGGCCAGCCAGATCCATGTGCGCGACAGCCATCTCAAGGGCCAGCGGCGGCAGCTGAACCACCACCGCTTCAACGAGATGTTCCTGCTGCACGCCTCGACCAGCCCGTTCTATCCGCTGTTCGCCTCGCTGGACGTCGGCGCGCAGATGATGAAGGGCAAGTCGGGCGAGGTGCTGTGGGACGACACCATTCGCCTGGGCATCGAGCTGCGGAAGAAGCTGCGCGCCATCAAGCGTGAGATCGGCGAGAAGGAGCGCGACCCCGCGCGCCACTGGTTCTTCGAGCCCTTCGTGCCCGAGCAGGTGGACAACACCCCCTGGGAGGACGTGCCGACCGACCGGCTGGCGAGCGACCCCAACTGCTGGGAGATCAAGGCCGGGGACCGCTGGCACGGCTTCCATGGCGTGCCGCAGGGCTTTGCCATGACGGACCCCAACAAGCTGACGTTGCTGACGCCCGGCTTCAACCGCGCGACGGGCGAATATGCCGACCACGGCATTCCCGCCCCGGTGGTGGCCGAATATCTGCGCCAGAACCGCATCGTGCCGGAGAAGAACGACCTCAACAGCCTGCTGTTCCTGCTGACGCCGGGCGTGGAGAGCAGCAAGGCCGGCACGCTGCTGTCGCACCTCGTCACCTTCAAGAAGCTGCATGACGAGAACGCGCTGCTGGAGGACGTGATCCCGACCTTCGTGAACAAGCGCCCGGCCCGCTACGCCAAGCGCCGCCTGCGTGATCTCTGCGCGGAGATGCACAGCTTCTACCGCTCGATGAACACATCGGACCTGCAGCGCCGGCAGTTCCGTGCGGAGCACCTGCCCGAGATGGCCGTGGCCCCGCATGAGGCGGTGCAGGAGATGGTGCGCAACAAGGTGGATTTCCTGCCGCTGGACCAGCTGCGCGGGCGGGTGGCGGCCACGCTGTGGGTGGTCTATCCGCCCGGCATCGCCACCATCATCCCCGGCGAACGCCTGACCGAGGCCAGCCAGCCCATGATCGACTACCTGAAGGTGTTCGAACGCGGCGCGAACCTGTTCCCGGGCTTCGAGAACGAGATCCAGGGCGTGTACCGCGAGGTCCAGCCGGACGGATCGGTGCGCTTCTGCACCTATGTGTTGAGCGAGTAAGACGCGACTCGGCGCCGGGCTGGAATGAAAAAGGAACACGCGGCCGGCCCGGCTTCTCAATCTCCTGATGAATCAATGTAATGATCCGAGTCGCGAGAACGAATCGCTGACATGTGTCATGAAGGGCGTGCAACCACAGTTTGTGTTGCGCGTTATGGGCCGGGCACAAACGCGTTCCGGATTCGTCCGGTGGGCGGCCCGAGTCGCGTAGGGGAGAGATGAATGGCCGGTGCGGTGCGGGAGGATATTCCCTGGTGGTCCTGGGTGGTTCCGGCCGCGGGACTGCTGCTGGTGCTTCTGGGGGTTCAGGGCCTCTCGATCTTCGGCATCGCGCTGGTCGTGGCGCTGTTCACCAGCGTCTTCGCGGCGGTCCTGCATGCCGAGGTCGTCGCCGCCCGCGTGGGTGAGCCCTATGGCACGCTGGTGCTGGCCATCGCCATCACGGTGATCGAGACGGGGCTGATCCTGGCCCTGATGTCGGGCGGCGGGCAGCCGACGCTGCTGCGCGATTCCGTCTTCGCCTCCGTCATCATCTGCCTGAACGGGCTGATGGGCCTGGCCCTGGTGCTGGGCGGGGCGCGGCACTTCGAGCAGGGTTTCGCGGCCCGCGGCGCCACCGCCTTCCTGTCCGTCGTCATCACCATCGCGACCATGACGCTGGTGCTGCCGAACCACACGCGCTCCACCGACGGGGCGCTGTTCAATTCGTCGCAGCTGCTGATGGTGGCCCTGATGTCGGTGGGGCTCTACGCCGTGTTCCTGTTCGTGATGACGGTCAGGCACCGCAATGACTTCCTGCACGGCCACGGCATCGATCCGGCGGGGGACCCGCCCTCCAACCGGCGCAGCGCCATCGCCTTCGGGCTCATGTGCGTCTCCCTGCTCGCGGTGGTGCTGCTGGCCAAGAAGCTGGCGCCGGCGCTGGAGGCAGGGGTGGCGGCGATCGGCGCGCCCGATACGGTGGTGGGCGTGGTGGTGGCGCTGCTGGTGCTGATGCCCGAGGGCGTGTCGGCCATCCGCGCCGCCGCCCGCAACCAGGTGCAGATGGCGCTGAACCTGGTGCTGGGCTCGGCCCTGGCCTGTATCGGCCTGACCATCCCGGTGGTGGCGGCCGTGGCGCTGTGGAACGGCGAGGGGCTGGTGCTGGGCCTGGACCCCGCGAACACCGTCATCCTGGCGCTGACCTTCGTGGTCAGCATCCTGACCCTGGCCCATGGGCGCACCACCTTGCTGCAAGGCGCGGTGCACCTGATGATCCTGGCCGGCTTCCTCATGCTGAGTTTCATGCCATGACCGCTACCAACCCGACCGATGCCGAGATCGCCGCCCTGCTGGCGCGCCGCCCGCGCGTGGCGCTGGTGGGCGCGAGCCCGAAGCCCGAGCGCGCCAGCAACAGCGTCATGCGCTTCCTGCTGTCGCGCGGGATGGAGGTGGTGCCGGTGAATCCCGGCCTTGCCGGCCAGCAGATCCATGGCCAGACGGTGGTGGCGACCCTGGCCGATGCCGGCGCGCTGGACATGGTGGACGTGTTCCGCCGCAGCGAGGAAGCGGGCGCGGTGGTGGATGAGGCCGCGGCGCTGGGCGCCAAGGCCGTGTGGCTGCAGCTGGACATCGTGGACGAGGCCGCCGCCGCCCGTGCCCGCGCCCAGGGCGTGATGGTGGTGCAGGACCGCTGCCCCGCCATCGAGTGGCCGCGCCTGGGTGTTCGCTAAGGCGTCTTCTGGCCCCGCATGAAGTCCAGGATGTGCCCGACCGTGGCGGCGGGCTGCTCCTGCTGCACCCAATGGCCTGCCCCGGGCACCAGGTGGCAGCCGCGCAGGTCGGCGCAGGCCTTGCCCTGCATCGCCTCCAGGTCGCCGGGCTTCTGGTACACGCCCCAGTCGCTGGCACCGGCGATATAGCAGGCGGGCACCTCGATCCGCCGCCCGGCGAACAGCCGCATCTCGGCCGCCACCAGCCCGCTGGTGGTGCAGCGATAGGATTGCAGGCCCCCCTGGAAGCCGGTGCGGCCGTATTCCATGGCGTAGACGGCCAGATCCGCCTCGCTCAGCCAATGATTGGCGGCGATCTGCGCGGGGCCGGGCATTTCCGCCGCCACGGTCTCCGCCATGCCCAGCTCCAGCGGCATGATGTAGTAGGTGGGCATCTTCGCGAGCTCGGACGCTTCCCAGCCGGCCAGGCGATAGGGGCGGTTCGCGGCCCAATCCGCGCTTTTGTGGTGATAATAGGCGCGGATGAAGGCCGGCAGGCCCTGGGCGGCCCGCCACATGTTCGCGTTTGCCTCCCGCGTCGAATAATACCACTGGTAGTGCTTGCGGGGCGGGTCCAGCGCCGCGAGCGCCGCGTTCATGCCGCCCGAGGCCAGGCCCGCCGCCGCTTCGGGCGCGCGCTGCTCGCCGACCGGCCAGGGGCGGGGGCCGCCATAGGGCGCGCTCATCAGCACCACGGAGCGGAAGACGTCGGGCCGTGACAGCGCGCAATTGCCCGCGACCGGCGACCCGAAATCATGGCCGATGACGGCCGCTACCTCCGAATGGCCGAGCGCGGCCACCAGGGCCAGCGCGTCGCGCACATAGTTCAGCGGCCCGAAGCTCTGGATCTCGCCGTCGAACTCAGCGACCCATCCGGTGGTGCGGCCATAGCCGCGCTGGTCGGGCGCCACGACGTGATAGCCGGCCTCGGCCAGGGGCAGCATGACGTGGCGCCAGGAGAAGGCGAGCTCAGGAAAGCCGTGCAGCAGAAGCAACAGAGGCCGGCCCTGCTCCCCGGCTTCGAGCAGATGCATGTCCAGCCCGTTGACGTGGCGCAGGATGCGCGTGCGGATGCCGCGGGGCAGATGCCCGGGATCGAGTGGCTCGGTCATGGTTTCCTCCGTTGCGGCCATCCTAGCCGCCCGTCACCGCCCGGCTAGAGCGGCGGTCGCCCCGATGGTGCCGCGCCCGCGCGGCGTCACGCCGAAGGCGGTGCGATAGGCGGCGCCGAAGGCGGGCGCGCTGGCATAGCCCACGCGCGCCGCGACGCGGGCGGGCGGCATGCCCTCCGCCAGCAGGGCCGAGGCCTCCGCCAGCCGCAGCGCCTGTCGCCATCCGGCGAAGGAAAGCCCGGTGTCGCGCAGGAACAGCCGCGCCAGGGTGCGGCCGCTGGCGCCTACCGCCTCGCCCCATTGTTCCAGGGTGCGGTCGTCGGCGGGGTTGGCGCGCAGGGTCTCGGCCAGGCGGCGCAGGCGGGCGTCGCGGGGTGCGGGCACGCCCAGCGGCAGGG
The DNA here is from genome assembly GCF_004005855.1 of Rhodovarius crocodyli. Classification (GTDB taxonomy): domain Bacteria; phylum Pseudomonadota; class Alphaproteobacteria; order Acetobacterales; family Acetobacteraceae; genus Rhodovarius; species Rhodovarius crocodyli. The sequence goes on along the minus strand of NZ_SACL01000001.1, from coordinate 372,915 downwards.
CCACGGCGCCCGCGATCTCGTCCAGGATCAGGGCGGCCAGATGCGCGCCGCGCCCGGCTTCGTCCCATTCCAGCGGCATGGCGCAGGCGGCCAGGATCAGTTCCCGCAACAGCGGCGGCACCGGGAAGGCGGTGGGGGCGGCGGGGCCGACACGGGCCGCGTCCTCGCGCAGGAACAGCGCGCGCATGGCGACCGCGCCTGCCATCCGCACCCGATGCGCCCAACCCGCGGGCATCCACAGCGCGCGGCCGGCCGGCACCACATAGTCGGTGGTCTCGGTCTCCACCCGCATGGCGCCCTGGGTGGCATACAGCAACTGCGCCTTGGCATGGTGGTGCAGGCCGGTGTCATGCCCGCGTGCGTAGTCATGCGAATACCCGGCCAGTGGCCGGTTCACCGCATCCTGTTGGATGTCCCGCCGAGGGGCGATAGACGGTGCAGCCTGTCCGGCTGGCGACAGGGTTTGTCCGGACGACGCCATGCGGACAGGCTATACCATCCGGCAGAGAGGATAAACGCTCATGTCAGCCGTCACCCGCCAGGTGGTGTTCATCAACGCCGCCCACACCATCACCCATTACGCCCTGCTGGTGCTGGCCACGGCCAGCCTGGCCATGGTCTATCAGCAGCCCGACCTGTTCGGCGCCGATTATGGCCCCGTCATCACCATCGGGACGGGCATGTTCGTGGTCTATGGCATGCTGGCGCTGCCCATGGGCTGGCTGCAGGCGCGGCTGGGGCGCAAGGCGCTGATGACGTCCTTCTTCCTCGGCGCCGGGCTGTTCATGATCCTGGCCGGGCTGTGCACCAGCCCGCTGCTGCTGGGCCTGTGCCTGGGCGGGATGGGCGCGTTCCTCGCGATCTATCACCCGATCGGCACGGCCATCATCGCCGAATGCGGTGGTGACAGGGTGGGCCGCGCCATGGGCATCAACGGCGCCTTCGGCAATATCGGCGTGGCGCTGGCCCCGCTGGTCACGGGCGTGATCGCGGCGCAGTTCGGCTGGCGCTGGGCCTTCATCACGCCGGGCGTCCTCTGCATGGCCATCGGCGTGCTGTATGCGCGGGAACCCGCCTTCGACGGCACCCGCCTGCCGGGCGCCAAGCCCTTTCCGGTGATCCCGGCCCCCATCGTGCGCCGCGCCGTGGTGGTGCTGCTGGCGCTGGGGGCCACCAGCGGTCTGGTGTTCAACGCCTTCACCCTGCTGCTGCCCAAGCTGATCGAGGAACGCGTCGCGACCTCACCCGATCTGCTGCCGATGATCGCCTTCCTGGCCTTCGCGGCCACCATCTGCGGCGGCATCACCCAGTTCACCGTGGGCAGCATGATCGACCGCCGCACGCTGAAGGGCGTGTTCATGCCGCTGGCCATGATGCTGGTGCCGGGGCTGCTGCTGCTGTCCTTCCTGGATGGCTGGCTGGTGCTGCCGGTCTCCGCCATGGTCGCCGCCGCCATCTTCGGCCAGGTCACGGTGAATGAGACGATGATGGCGCGCTATATCGCGCCGCCCCTGCGGGCGAAGCTGTATTCCATCCGTTTCACCATCGGCTTCCTGGGCGCCTCGCTCGCCTCGCCGCTGATCGGCACGCTGCATCAATGGACCGGCAGCCTGGCCATGACGCTGGTGGTGCTGGGGTGCCTGGGCATGATCACGCTGGTCTGCGCGCTGGCCTTCCCGAACCGGGAGGAGGAGCTGAAGCCGGAGCTGTGGGCACGCCTCGCCGCGCCGGCCGAGTAGAGGTCAGGCCCGTTTCGGCGTGTGCCCCACCCACACGCCCAGCGCCAGCAGGCACAGCCCGGACGCGATCAGGCACGGCACATAGCCGATGGCCGAGGCGCCGAGCCCGGTCAGGGCCGCGCCCAGGCTCTGCCCGCTGAAGAAGCCGAAGGCATGCAGCGCGATGGCCGACCCGCGCGAGGTGGGCGCCAGTTCCAGCACCCGCACCTGCAACGTGTTGTGCATCAGGAAGAAGCCGAGGCCGAGCGCGAGGCCGGAGGCCACGAACAGCGGCGTGCTGGGCGCGAGCGCAAAGCCCACCAGCGCCAGGAAGCCCATCAGCCCGCCCAGCCGCACCATCCAGGCCTGGCCCAGATAGCGCAGCAGCCAGGTCACGATCAGCCCGTAGAAGAAGCCGCCGGCGCCGAAGCAGGACAGCGCCAGCCCCGCCTCCTGCGTGCCGCCCAGCCCGCGGCTTTGCAGGATGGGCGCCAGATGCGGGAAGGCACCGAAGATCAGCGCGCCTTCCAGCGCCACGGCGGGATACAGCACGCGCGCCTGCGGCAGCCGCAGGATGGTGGCATAGCGCCGCATCGCCTCGCCGGGCCGGAAGGGCTGCATGGGCTCCGCCGGGGCCCGCCTGCGCGCCATGAACATGATGATGACGGCCGTGAAGGTCAGCCCGGCGCACAGCAGCAGCACCCCGCGCCAGCCCAGCAGGGGCTCCAGTATGGCCGAGGTGATGCCGCCGCCGATCTGGCCGCAGATGGTGAACATCAGCAGCCGGCTGATTGCGACCTGGCGCTTGGCGGCGGGCACCTCGTCGCCGAACACCGCCAGCGTCAGCGGCATGGTGCCGCCGGCGGCGGCACCCGACAGCGCGCGCATCAGCAGCAGCGGCAGGAAGGCGGGCGAGATGGCGCAGCCCAGCACCATCAGCGCCACCAGGAACTGGCACAGCAGGATGATGCGCTTCTTGCCCAGCGCATCGCCGATCGGCCCCAGGAAGGGCTGCACCAGCGCATAGGGCAGGGCGAAGGCCGAGCCGAGCAGCGCCACCGTCGCCTCCGGCACCAGGAACTCGCGGGAGATGGCCAGCACCAGCGGGTCCGTCGCGCGCGCCACCATCGAGGCCGCGAAGGCCGAGATGGCGAAGACGGCGATCAGCTTGCGGATGCGCCGGTCCTCGGCACGGGCGTCGTCGATATCGGCCATGGCGGAAGTCTGGACCGGTGCTGCGGCGCGGCAAAGCCGCGGGACCGCATGGCAGGGGGCGCGCCGACCCCGGCTTGCCTCAATCGAAGGCGATCTCGATCGGCTGCAAATCGCCGAAGCACACCAGCACCTGGTCGGCCTGCTTCGCGGGCAGCATGCCCGTCGCACTGCCGGTGCTGATCGTCTCACCGGCATGCAGGCCGACATGGCCCGCGATCCATTCCAGCGGCGCCAGCGGGTGGCCCATCACATCCGCGCCGGTGCCGGTGCGGCGCTCCCGCCCGTTCACCAGCACGCGCACGGGCATGGCGGCCAGGTCGGTGCCGGGCGGGATCTCGGGGCCGAACACATATCGCCCATTCGCGCAGCCATCCGCGATGACGGCGGCGGGGGCGGGCAGGGCGGCCATGGGGAAGCGGCATTCGGCCACCTCCACCCCCGCCTGGATGCGGGCGATGTGGGGGATGATGTCGGCCAGCTTCGTGCCGCGCGGGATGTCCTGCGCGAGGGTGACGAAGAACTCCGCTTCCACCAGCGGGTCCAGCAGCTCCGCATGGCGCAGGCGGGCCGGGCTGGTCACCATGAAGCGGCGGAAGCTGCGGCCGCGGATGGGCTCGGCCATGCGCAGCCGGGCCTGCATCTCGGGCGTGGTGGCCGCGATCTTCCAGCCCAGCGGCTCCCACCCCAGCCGCCGCGTCACTTCGTCCTGGATGGCGTAGGGGTCGGCGGGCGGCTCAACCGCGCGGGTGATCTGGCGGCCCTCGACCCGGGCCGCCAGCAGGGTTTCGACCAGGCTCATGCCGCGGCGCGGGCCAGCACGGCGTCTTCCAGCGCGGCGTCGGCGCCGGCCGCCAGCGGGTCCTTCGGCAGCAGGCGGTGGCGCAGCACCAGCTCCGCCAGGGCGCTGCGCGCGGGGCAGGACAGGCGCGCGCCCTCCCAACGCAGCATCGCGGCGGAGGTGATGTTGTAGAGCGCGGTCGCTGCCGTGCGGGCCAGCGCCGGGTTGCCCAGCGCCTGTTCCATCAGCCCCTGCACCCGCGCCAGCACCGCCTGGAACTGCGGCGCGTCATTGCCCAGCAGCGCCGAGGCATGGGCCAGCAGCGGCGCCAGCGCGTCCTCGCGTTCGGCCGCGCGCAGCACGTCCAGCGCCACGATGTTGCTGGTGCCTTCCCAGATGCTGCCCAGATGGCTGTCGCGCAGCAGCCGGGCATCGGGGAATTCCTCGATGTAGCCGCAGCCGCCGCGCACCTCCATCGCATCGCCGGTCACGCGCCGGGCGTCGCGGCAGGCGCGGAACTTGATCAGCGGCGTCAGGATGCGCAGCAGCTTGCGGGCGTTCCCGTCGCCCGCGTCGCTGCGCCGCATCGCCTCGGCGGTCTGGAACATCATGCTGCGGGCCTGCTCGGCCGGCATGATCAGCTTCACCAGCTGGCGGCGCATCAGCGGCATCTCGACCAGCCGCTTGCCGAAGGCCTGGCGGCGGCTCGCGATGAACAGCGCCTCGGCGCAGGCGCGGCGCATCATGCCCGCCGCCCGCACCCCGTTGGACAGGCGGGAGGAATTGACCATGTCCGCCATCTGCTTGAAGCCGGCCTCGGGCTCCCCGATCAGCCAGGCGGTGGCGCCTTCCAGCTTCACCTCGCCCGAGGCCATGGAGCGCGTGCCCAGCTTGTCCTTCAGGCGGATGATCCGATAGGCGTTCTTCGTGCCGTCCGGCAGATGGCGCGGCAGCAGGAACAGCGACACGCCGCGCAGCCCCGGCGCATCGCCGCGCCGGGCGAGGACCAGCGCCACCTCGGCATCGGCGTTGGAGCAGAACCACTTGTCGCCCGAGAGCTTCCAGGTGCCGGCCTCCGCCGGTTCGGCCACCACGGCGGTGTTGGCGATGTCGCTGCCCGCGCCCTGCTCGGTCATGAACATGGCGCCCTGGCTCAGCGCATCCATGTCCGTGCTGGTCAGGGCGGGCAGATAGCGCGCGACGAGCTCCGGGCTGCCGAACTTCCGCAGCGTGCGGGAGAGGCTGTCGGTCATGTTGACCGGGCACATCAGCCCGAATTCCGAATGGCAGAAGTAATAGGTCAGCGCGTATTTTGCGGCGGGCGGCAGGGGCTCCGCCCAGCCCAGCACACCGCCCCGGTGGCTCATCGCCGCGAAGCCGTAATCGCCGAAGGCGCGCTTCTCCATCGCGCGATAGGCGGGGTGGTAGTCGATCCGCTCGTCTTCCTCACCGCGCCTGTCACGGTGCAGCAGCACGGGCTGGTGGTGGTCGGCGGCATGCGCCTCCTCATCCAGCGCGCCGCCCACCAGGGCGCCCAGCGCCGTGAAATGCGGCTCCAGATGCGCATAGAGGTCGGCGGGCAGATACAGCCCGGCGAGCGCCGCACCCCAGGGGTCGGCGTGAAAGAAGTTCAAGCCGCGGGAATCGGGAACGGCGGCGGCGCCCTTGGGTGCGATGTGCATTCCCGCAACAGGCACAGCCCCGCGCATCCGACGCAATCGAGTTTATCGCAGCCCATTTTGAGAAAAACTCAACCGTTCCATGTTCGTCATAAGGCCTCGGCGGGCAAACTTTGTGCATGTCATTACGAGTTTTTATGGAACGTTTGCATGCCTGGGTGTTTATTACGGGGAAAACAAATTAAGCCCGTCATGCCGTCTCTCAATGCCCTTCGTGCCTTCGAGGCCGCGGCCCGCCACCGGTCGATCACCCGTGCCGCCGATGAGCTCGCCGTCACGCCCGGTGCCGTCAGCCGCCAGGTGAAGGAGGTGGAGGCCATCCTCGGCGTGACGCTGCTGGACCGGCGGACCGACGGCCTGCACCCCACCGTCGCCGGTGCCATCCTGGCCGAGGCCATGGGCCATGGGCTCGCCGCGATCCGCGAGGGGCTGGCCGCGGTGCGCACCGGGCGCCGGCGCCTGTCGGTGGGGGCGTATTCCGCCTTCGCGCATAAATGGCTGATCCCGCGCTGGGCGGGCTTCGCGGATGCGCATCCGGATGTCGAGCTGGCCCTGACCACCACCCACAACGCGGCCGACCTGCGCCCGGAACGCTTCGACGTGACCATCTTCGTCACCGACAAGGGCAGCTGGCCCGGCCATGACCTGCATCGACTGCTGCCGATCGAGACGACGCCGGTCTGCGCCCCGGGCGAGGTGGCTGGCTGGCCGGAGGCACGGCTTCTGCACGCCCGCCCGCGCCCGCAGGACTGGCCGCGCTGGCTGGCGGATGCCGGGATCGAGGGCGTCGACGTGCAGGAGGGGCCGGTGTTCGAGAGCATCACCCTGGCCGCCGAGGCCGCCGCCAAGGGGCTCGGTATGGCCATGGGCATCCGGTCCCTGCTGACGGAGGAACTGTCCAGCGGGCGGCTGGTGGCGCCGTTCAACCATGTGCGGGTGTCGCGCGGGGGCTTCGTGCTGGCCGTGCCGACGTCTCGCGTTCAGGAGCCGGCGATCGCCGCCTTCACCGCATGGGCGCTGGCCGAGGCGGGCATGGCCTGACCACTGGACAAGGGCTGTTCGCGGTCGCAGCATCGGCCCAACGCCCGAGAAGGTCATCATGTCCAGGATCGACGCCCAGGCCAGGATGATCCTGGCCGGCACTGCATTCACCCTTTCCATCGCCATGGGGCTGCGCCAGTCCATCGGGCTGTTCATGCCGGATGTGACGCGTGAACTGGGCATCTCCGTTTCCGACTTCACCCTGGCGATCGCGATGCAGAACCTGGCCTGGGGGCTGGGGCAGCCGGTGGTGGGCGCGCTGGTGCCCCGCATCGGCTTCCGGCCCATCCTGGTGGGCACGGCGGCGCTGTATGTGCTGGGCATGGTGTGCTTCGCGCTGTCCCAGGGGCAGCTGGGCGTCATGATGGGCGCGGGCATCCTGATGGGCCTGTCGCTGGCGGGCACGGCGTCGGCCATGGCGATGGCGGTCGCCTCCCGCCCCGTGCCGCTGGCGGTGCGCAGCACGGTGCTGGGCGTGGTCTCGGCCGCGGGGTCGCTGGGCGCGATGATCGCGGCACCCATCGGGCAGGGGCTGCTGCAGGGCTATGGCTGGCGGGCGGGCGTGTGGGGTTTCGCGGCGCTGGCGGCGCTGATGATCCCGGCGGCCTTCATGGCGTCCCGGGTGGACCGCGTCACGGTCTCGACCGCCGCGCGAGACGCTGAGCGCAACGGGCGTGAGGTGCTGCGCGAGGCGATGCGCAACCCGCGCTACCTGACCATGGTCTTCGCCTATTCGGTATGCGGCCTGCAGCTGGTGTTCCTGACGACGCACCTGCCCAGCTACCTGGTGCTGTGTGGCATGGACCCCATGCTGGGCGCCAAGGCGCTGGCCACCATCGGCGCCTTCAACGTGCTGGGCAGCCTGGCGGCGGGCTGGGCCGGGCAGCGGGCGTCCAAGCCGCTGATGCTGGGCTGCATCTACACCGCGCGCTCACTGGTGCTGCTGTGGTATTTCGCCACCCCGCCCTCACCCGAGGCCACGCTGGTCTTCGCGGCCTTCATGGGCTTCCTGTGGCTGGGGGTCGCGCCGCTGCTGGCGGGCGCGGTGGGTGAGATGTACGGGCTGCGCTGGCAGCCGATGCTGCAGGGCATCGCCTTCATGTCGCATCAGGTGGGCAGCTTCCTGGGCGCCTTCGGCGGCGGGCTGCTGTTCGACTGGCTGGGCAACTACACGCTGGCGGTGCAGCTGGGCGTGGGCATGGGGCTGTTCGCGGGCATCATGCAGATCGGATTTTCCGGCGCCTGGCCGGGCAGGCGACGGGAAAGGCTCGCCTGAAAGGTTGGCCTGAGGCTGCAACCCCCGCTGGCATTTCCCCGCGCCTGGGCGTAAAGCCCCCCTCATGCAGCCGGCATTCCCCCGCAAGGCCGAAATTTCGCGCGATACGGCCGAGACGCGCATCCGCGCCCGCATTGACCTGGACGGTACCGGCAAGGCCGAGATCGCCACGGGCATCGGCTTCCTGGACCACATGCTGCACGCCCTGGCGCGCCACAGCCTGATCGACATGGCCATCGAGGCCGATGGCGACCTGCACATCGACTTCCACCACACGACCGAGGATGTGGGCATCGTGCTGGGCCAGGCCGTGCGCGCCGCGCTGGGCGACAAGCGCGGCATCCGCCGCTATGGCCAGTGCCTGCTGCCGATGGACGAGGCGCTGGCCGAATGCGCGCTCGACATCTCGGGCCGGCCGTTCCTGCACTGGCAGGTGCCGTTCAACGCGCCCAAGGTGGGCGGCATGGACACCGAGCTGTTCGAGGAATTCTTCCACGCCTTCGCCATGCAGTCCGGCATCACCCTGCACATGATGCTGCGGCACGGCCGCAACACCCACCATGTGGCCGAGGCCTGCTTCAAGGCGCTGGCGCGGGCGCTGCGCATGGCCGTCGAGCAGGACCCCCGCACCCCGGGCGCCGTGCCCTCGACCAAGGGCGTGCTGGAGGCGTGATGCGCTCCTTCCTGCTGCATCTGCCGCCCGCGTCCTCCGGCCGGCCCGCCCTGCTGCTGGCGGAACGCTTTTCCTGGTTCGGGCTGCTGTTCGGGCCATTCTGGCTGCTGCGCCACCGGCTGTGGTGGCAGGCGGTGGTGGCCATCGTGCTGATGGTGGCGCTGCCCTGGCCCGCCATTCCGGCGCTGCATCTGCTGGTCGGCCTGCTGGGCGCGGACCTGCGCGCCAGTGCCCTGCGCCGGCGCGGCTGGAAGCTGGAGGCCGTGGTCGTCGCGCGTGACGAAGCCATGGCGCTGCGCCGCCTGCTGGCCGTGCGGCCCGGTCTGGCCGGGACTTTCGCGCCATGAGGCTCGCCGTCGTCGATCCGGGATCAGGCAACCTCGCCTCCGTGCATCGCGCGGTGGAGCGTGCGGCGGAGATGGCGGGCGCGGCCGTGCAGGTGACGGTCACGCGTGATCCCGCCGATGTGGCGGCCGCCGACCGCGTGGTGCTGCCGGGGCAGGGCGCCTTCGCCGCCTGCCGGCACGGGCTGGATGCCCTGCCGGGCATGGAGGCCGCGCTGAACGAGCATATCGGCCCGCGCGCGCGGCCGCTGCTGGGCATCTGCGTCGGCATGCAGCTGTTCGCCGAGCGCGGGCTGGAGCACGGCGTGACGCCGGGCCTGGCCTGGCTGCCCGGCGAGGTCGCGCCGATGGACCCGCGTGGGCCCGACGGCAAGCCGCTGCCGCTGCCGCAGATGGGCTGGAACCGGCTGGACATCAGCCAGGACCACGCGCTGTTCGCGGGCCTGGCGCCCGACGCCCATGCCTATTTCGTGCATTCCTATGCCTGGAGCGGCGGAAGGCCCGAGGATCTGCTGGCCACCACGGATTACGGCGGGCCCGTCACGGCGGTGGTGGGGCGGGCGAACATCGCCGGCACCCAGTTCCATGTCGAGAAAAGCGGGCTGACCGGGCTGACCATCCTGGCCAATTTCCTCACCTGGTCGCCATGAGGGACGGGCTGCCGCATCAGACGGCGGTGGATCGTTGCGATAGCCTCACCGCCCAGGACATCGCCGACCTCGCCGAGGCCACCAACGCCGCGATCATCGAGGGTGGCGGCTTCGGCTGGCTGGAACCCCAGCCGGCCGAGGTGCTGGAACGCCATTTCCGCGGCGTGCTGGCCGCGCCCGACCGTGACCTGTTCCTGGCGCGGCTGGACGGCCGGGTGGTGGGCAGCGCCCAGCTGGTGCGCCCGCCCCGCAACAATGAGGCCCAGGCGGCCACCGCCCAGCTTACCCACGCCTATATCGCGCCCTATGCGCGCGGCCACGGCCTGGCGCGCGGGCTGATCACGCATGCCGAGGATTGGGCGCGGGCCAACGGCATCTGGGTGCTGAACCTGGACGTGCGGTCGAGCCAGGCCGCCGCCATCCAGATCTTCGAGGGGCTGGGCTATCGCCGCTGGGGCACGCATCCGGCCTATGCCCGGGTGCGGGGCCAGCTGGTGGCCGGCTTCTATTACTATAAGGCGCTGGTCGATGCCGCCCGGCTGCGGAGGGGGAAGCACATGTTCACGCTGTATCCGGCGATCGACCTCAAGGGCGGGCAGGTGGTGCGGCTGAAGCGCGGCGAGATGGCCGACGCCACCGTCTATGGCACGGACCCCGGCGCGCAGGCGGCCGCCTTCGCCACCCAGGGCTTCTCCTGGGTGCATGTGGTGGACCTGGACGGCGCCTTCGCCGGCAAGCCCGCGAATGTCGAGGCCGTGCGCTCCATCCTGGCCGCGGCCCCCATGCCCGTGCAGCTGGGCGGCGGCATCCGTTCCATGGAAACGGCCGAGGCCTGGATCGAGGCCGGCGTCGCCCGCATCATCCTGGGCAGCGTCGCCGTGAAGGACCCCGATTTCGTGCGGGAGGCCTGCCGCGCCTTTCCCGGCAAGGTCGCGCTGGGAATCGACGCGCGCGGCGGCATGGTCGCGACCGAGGGCTGGGCGGAGGTGAGCGACATTCCCGCCATCGAGCTGGCCCATCGCTTCGAGGATGCCGGCGCGGCCGCCATCATCTTCACCGACATCGACCGGGACGGGATGCTGGGCGGGAGCAACGTGGCGGCGACGCGAGCCATGGCGGGTGCCGTGGGCGTGCCGGTGATCGCCTCGGGCGGGGTTTCCTCGCTGGAGGAGATCGCGGAGCTGCGGGCTGCGCCCGAGGGAATCGCGGGCGCGATTCTCGGCCGCGCCCTGTATGACGGCCGGCTGTTGCCGGCCGAGGCCCTGGCGGCCGCGCGCGGCGCCTGAACTTCATGCCCTGTTGAGGCGGGCGGCGCGGCGAAAAGCCGCGCCGAACGTCGCCGCATGCCCGCTTCTGTCGGTTGTGTCGTGCGGCTCTGTGGCAAACTCGCCACAGTGTCTCAGGGATGTCGCGCTGAGGCCACATCGGCAGTTGCTCAAACAATAGCCAGACGACAATAGTGTCGCCGGACCCGGGTGTAGCCTTCTGGCTGTGCGTTGGGGGGCACTGCCAGGTATCGGCCTCGCCGATATCGGGGTGGGTCAAGGGAAGTGGTCGGGCAACCGGCCTTTGAGGAGGTTTTTTCATGCGTAAGATCCTGCTGGGCACGACCGCCGTCGTCTCCGCGGCCTTCGGCGCCGCGGTGGTGACCCCCGCCGCCGCTCAGGAAGCGCCGACCGTGCGCCTCGGTGGCTCCATCCAGGCCTACTACGGCTATCACAACTCCACCGGTCAGCAGAACGACCCGGGCACCAACACCCTGAGCCCGGGCGTCCAGGGTGGCGGCGCCAACCCGGTCGCGGCTGGCAACAGCATTGCCCGCCTGGGCAAGCATGACATCGTGACGATCCCGGCCATCAACATCCAGGTCAACGGCAAGCTCGCCAACGGCCTGACCTATGGTGGCGTGATCGAGATCGGCTTCAACAGCATGGAAGGCCGTCAGGTCCAGGAGACGCGCGCGTCTGTTGGCCGTGGCACCGCCGCCGTTGACGAAGCCTACATCTTCCTGGCGCACCCGCGCTTCGGTCAGGTCCGCTTCGGTGACGAAGACGGCCCGATGGGCGGCCTGATGACCTCCGGCTGGGTGACCGGCTTCGGCACGGGCGGCGTGTTCGGCGTGTGGGAAAACTTCCAGAACCGTCAGGCTGGTAACCGCACCCAGACCGCTCCGGGCGGCATCGGCGACAGCTCCAAGATCGTGTATCTGTCCCCGCAGTTCTTCGGCTTCGACTTCGGTGCCTCCTACGCCCCGAACTACGGCGTGATGGGCCAGACGGGCTGCCCGAACAACGTGATCAGCGGCTACTGCGATCGCGCCTATGCGTTCCGTGGCGCCACCTCCGTGGCCATCCCGGCCGCCGGCCCCGAGTTCGCTGCCCGCCGCAACGAGTACCAGGTTGCCCTGCGCTACCGCGGTTCGTTCTCCGGCGTGGGCGTGTCCGCCACCGCTGGCTACATCGGCTCCGGCGCTGCTCTGGACATGACCGATGCCGGTCGCCAGGTCCGCACCCTGAACGACCTGAACATCTGGCAGATCGGCGCGCAGGCCTCCTACCAGGGCCTGACCGTTGGTGCCGCCTACCAGCGTGGTGACTTCAACTTCTTCTGGGGCAACACCGTTCGCGGTGACCGTTCCGGTGAGCAGCTGACCGTCGGCGCGGCCTACACCGCTGGCCCGATCACCGTCGGTGCCAACATGTACTCCGCCCTGGTGGCCGGCTCCACGGGCCGTTCCTTCAGCGCCACGACCGGCCTGATCACCAACTCCCCGCGCGGCATGCAGCGCCGTTGGGGCATGGGTCTCGGCGCCAACTACCGTCTGGCCCCGGGCCTGGACCTGATCGCCGAGTACGTGTTCCACTCGATCCGTCAGCAGAACGTGGACCTCGACTCCGGCCGCGCCGGCGTGCAGGGCCGCGCGTTCAGCAACACCTTCATCGTCGGCTCGCGCCTGGCCTTCTGAGCCAAGCCGAACCTACGGTTCAAAGTGTTACGGGGGCGGCAGGGAAACCTGCCGCCCCTTCTCTTTTGGCTGAACAGCGGCTAAACGGGGCGAATGATCCGTTCGGCTTCCGCCCTCGCCCTCATCCTCCTCGCCACCGGCTGCAGCAGCGGCGGGAGCCGCTTTGTGGAAAACGAGGAATACGGCACGAACAATCAGCGTGAGCTGATCCTGCGGCAGACCGGCGCCAGCTCGCGTGATGCCGGCTTCGTCCTGTTCGGCACCGATCGTGGCCGTGACGCGCGTGAGGCCCTGGCGGCCTCCGGCGGCACCGGTGTGGCCGTGAACGCCTATCTGTGGCGCGCGACGCTTGAGACGCTGAGCTTCATGCCGCTCGCCAGCGCCGATCCGGCCGGCGGCGTCATCATCACCGACTGGTACACGCCCCCCAGCAGCCAGGAAGAACGCTTCAAGGTCACGGCCTATGTGCTGACCCGTCAGCTGCGTTCCGATGGCGTGCGCGTGCAGGTGTTCCGCCAGACCATGCGCAACGGCCAGTGGGTGGATTCGCCCGCCGCCAGCTCCACCGGCGGCGAGATGGAAGACCGCGTCCTCGCCCGCGCCCGGGAACTGCGCAGCCAGACGGCCGCCGCCGGCCGCTGAGCCTTAAACCGTCGGAAGCCGGTGGAAGCCCGGCTCCGTCGGCGCCTCGGCGAAGCTTTCCTCGATATTGCTCACCCGCGCGGCGGGCGGACCACGACGGCACGCCAGCAGCACGGCGGCCACGGCGGGTTCCGGCCCTGCCAGCAGCGCCTCTACCCGGCCATCGGCCCGGTTGCGCACCCAGCCTGCCAGGCCTTCCGCGCCCGCGGTGCGCACCAGCCAGTCACGATAGCCCACCCCCTGCACGCGGCCGGAGATGAGCAGGTGCCGCGCCTTCATGGCCGCAGCAGGGCCAGCAGGCGGCCTGCCTCCAGCACCTCGGCGCCGATTCGGGTGCGCCTTGCCTCGGTCTCCGGGTCGGCGCCCCAGAATTCCTCCTGGTAGCGCTCATCCACGGTCGAGAGGCGGTGCGCTTCCTCGGGCGTGAGTGCGTCGCGCACCACCGCCAGGCTCAGCACCAGGCTGCCGAGGGCCGGCACCAGCACGCCCAGTGCCGCCAGCTGCTCCGGCTCCAGCGCGGCCACGGCCTTCAGCAGCGCGACGCGGGCTGCCTCGGGCTGCTCCACATGGATAATGCCGGTGGCGGTGACCAGCCTGGCCCCGAGCACCTCGGCGCTCCATTCCAGCCAGGGGTCCCATTCGGTGGCCTGGATGGCGGCCAGCCGATGATCGTCGGCGCGGTAGCACAGCAGGTCGGTGCCGCCATAGGCAGCCAGGCCTTCGACCATGGGCGCCGGATCGGGGGCGATGCGTTCCGCCGCCGTGCCGACCAGGCGGGTCAGGGGGATGTGGTGCATCCCGAACTCGCCGCCCTTGCTGCCGCCGGCCGCACGCCATTCCTCGGCCACGGCATCCGCCAGCCGCCGGGAGCGAGGACGGATGGGCGCGCCGCCGGGCAGGCGCACGGGTCGGCCATCGAGCAGAACGGCCAGGCCTTCCTCGGCCTCGGCGACCGTCACGTCATCCCAGAAGCGTTTCATCGACGCAGAAATCCTCTCAGCAGATCCTGTACCTGGGGAACGCGCTGCTGCTGTTGCTGGGGGGCGGCCTGGGCCGGCTGGTCGGCCGGGGCCTGGCTGGCGGGGACGGTGCCCGCGCGACCGCCGCGTGCCACCGGCAGCGCCTGCGCGCAACCCGGCATCGCCACCGCGCCCGCCTGCGCCGCGCCGCCCAGCAACTGCCCGGCGATGCCGCCCAGCTGCTGGCCGAGCTGGCTGGTGACCGCGCTGCCCACCATGGCCGAAGAATCGAGGCGCGGGTTCAGGATGGTGCCGCTGACAGGCACCGGCGCGCGAACGCGCAGCCCGCCGGACAGGCCCGGCACCGGCAGGCGCAGGTCGGTGTTCAGCCGCATCGCCACCGCTTCGTCCCGCAGGCTGACCTGGCCTTGGCCCGCCACCTTGCCCAGCGCGAAGTCCAGGAAGAACGCGCGGCTTTCGGCGATGCCCGCCACCACGTCGAAGCGCAGCGCCAGGCAGGCCACGCCGATATCCTGCGGGATGGCGCCGCGGGCGGCTTCCGGCAGGGCATGGGCGAAGCTGCTGGAGCGGATGTTGCCGTTGATCACCGCAAGGCCGACATGGCCCACGGCGCCCGCCGCGATCTCACGGCTGGTGCGGCCCGACCCACGCAGCTCGACATCGATATCCGCATGGCCCGTCACCGGGGCGGGAATGCCGAAGCTGCCGAGCAGGGGAGCGATTTCCACCGCATCGGAACGAACGGAGACCTGCACGGCCGGCACGGCCTCGGCGCCATCGGCCGCGACGCGCAGCGCCAGCCTGCCGCCCGGCAGGGTGAGGCCCAGCGGGTCGATCCGCAGGCGGCCGTCAGCCAGGTTCAGCGCACCGCGCACGTCACGATAGTCACGCCCGCCATGGCGCAGCGTGCCGATGGTGAAGCGCAGCTCGGCGCGGCCCAGCTTCAGGAAGGACAGATCCACCGGCATGTTCGGAATGATCCGGCCGTCATTGGCGGCAGGCGCGGGCGCGGGCGCGGGTGCCGGTGCCGGCGCGGGCCGCCCGGCCGCCGGGGCGGGCGCGAGCGAGGCGCGGATCGCATCCACATCCACCCGCGTCAGCGCCAGTTCACCCTGCACGCCGGGCACCGGGCCGCGCAGCAGGGTCAGCTCACCCTGGCCCGCCGCGCCCGGGCCTTCCAGGCGCAGATTTGTCAGGCGGGCGCCCTCGGCGAACATGGCCCCCCGCTCGGACAGCCGGGCAGAGAAGGTGCCGTGCCCTTGCGACTCCAGGCGGATGTCGATCGCGACCCCTTCACCGGTCAGCGGCTTCGCCACCTGGCCACTGATGGTCAGGCGCTGGCCCATATGCTGGCCCGTGAGGTTCACGGGAAGCGCGCCGCCGGCCAATGCCGGGGCCAGCGGTCCCGCCTGGCCGGAAACGCTGAAATCCTGCCCGTCGCGCATGCCGGCGATGGAGACGCGAAGCGGCTGATCGAGCGCCGGCATCGCGATCTCGACGCGGCCGAGCTCGATGCCCGGCGCCGGCTGGGCGGAGGCGATGTTCAGCGTCAGCCCCTCGGGCCGGGGCGTGCCCAGCCCGCTGCCGGTCACGCGCCCGCGCAGCGTCAGGCCGTTGACCGGGGGCAGGGCCGTGCCGGCGATGGCCGACAGGCGCCGCAAGTCGGGGATGTCGGCCTCGACGTCCAGGCGATAATCCTGCAGCCCGCGCGGCTCCCGCATCTCGCCACGCAGGTTCAGCTTGGCGCCGGCGGCCTCGACCCGGCCGGTGATCGGCCAGGCGCCGCCGGGCTGGCCCATCACGCGTGCGAGGGACCCGCCGGTGAAGGCGAAGCTGACGGGCTCGGCACCCCAGCGCATATCGCCCTCGGCGGACAGGTTGCCGCTGCCGGAGAACAGCAGCCGTTGCAGCCCCACCCCGCCCTCGGGCGCGCCGGGGAACAGCAGGGAGGCATCGCGCACCTCGATGGTGCCGATCTCGATGGGCGCGGTACGGGCGCGTTCGGCCTGCGGGGTGCTGGGCGCCTCGGCGGTGCCGGCGGGGGCCGCGGCCTCACCCTGGCCGAAGCGCCAGTTGGGCACGCCGTTCACCGCCTCCAGCACGATCTCGGGGCGTTCCAGCACCAGCCGGTGCAGCGCGATCCGCCCGGAGATCAGCGGCAGCAGCTGCATCGACAGTTCGGCCCGGCCGACCGAGACCATGTTCTGGCGGCTGCCGCCGGGCAGGTTCGCCAGGGATGCGTCGCGCACCTCCACCTGGGGCGTCAGCCCAAGGCTGAGCTTCATGGCGCCGATGGTGGCGCGCCTGCCGGTCGCGGCCTCGATGGCGGCGACGATACGCGGCCGATAGCTCTCGATATCCAGCGTGGCCAGGAACACGGCGACGCCGCCCACGACCAGCACCAGCAGCGCGGCAAAGCCCAGGAGGATGCGCTTGATCATGCTTCAGCGCCTCCAGCGCGGCTTGGCTGGGACCGGGTTCGGGAAGTCGAAGAAGCGGAAGGTCTCCAGCATGTGCGGCGGCAGCCCGGCCGCGACCTCCAGCATGCCGCCCTCGGGGTGCGGGATGGACAGGGCGCGGGAATGCAGGTGCAGCTCATGCGGCAGTTCCTCCAGATGCGCATCCTCGCCGCCATATTTGCCGTCGCCGAGGATCGGGCATTTCAGGGCCTCGGCGGCATGAACGCGCAGCTGGTGGGTTCGGCCGGTCATCGGGCGCATTTCCAGCAGCGCCACACGGCGGCGGGCGACTTCCAGCGTGTCGTAGTCGGTGATGGCGAACTGGCCGGCCTTGTCGGCGGGCTGGGCGACGACGGTGCGCTCCCCGCGCGCGCCGCCCTCACGCTTCAGCGGCAGGTTGATGCGGCCGCCCTGGATTTCGGGCTGGCCCACCACCACGGCCCAATAGGTCTTCTTCGCGTCCCGGCCACGGAAGGAATTGGCGAGTGCCGCCGCCGCCTGCGCCGTGCGGCCCAGGACCAGCACGCCGGAAGTGTCCTTGTCCAGCCGGTGCACCAGGCGCGGGCGCTCATCCTCATGCGCCAGCGCATCCAGCAGGCCATCGACATGGCGCGTGATGCCGGGGCCGCCCTGCACCGGCAGCCCATGCGGCTTGTTCAGCACGATCACGCTGGCATCCCGGTACAGCACCAGGGATTCCATGAAGGCCTGGTCTTCCTCGCTGACGCGCGGGCGGATCGGGGCGGGGGCGGTCGGCATGGGCGGCACGCGCACGTCCTGGCCGGTTTCCAGCCTGGTATTGGCCTCGGCCCGTGCGCCGTCGACGCGGATCTGGCCGCTGCGCAGCATCTTCTGGAGCGCGCCCTGTGTCAGGGCGGGATAGTGCCGGCGGAACCAGCGATCGAGCCGGATGCCCGCGTCGCCGGACTGGACGGTAATGTTCTGGACAGTCATGCCCCATCATACCCGGTTTCTGGGCGGGCGCGCATGCGCCGCGCGGATATCACTTGCGCGAGAGGCGCCCCACGGGCAAGCGTGCCGCAATGGAGGATAACATGACGTTCATTTCCCGCCGCGCGCTGTTAGCGGCGCCTGCGCTGCTTGCCGCACCCGCCATGGCCCAGGGCTGGGCGCCGACCCGGTCCATCCGCATGATCGCCCCCTATTCCCCTGGTGGCGGCGTGGACACCACGGCGCGGCTGCTGGCCGGGCCCATGGGGGCGGCGCTGGGCCAGGCGGTGGCGGTTGATAACCGTGCGGGCGCCGGCGGGTCCCTGGGGGCCGCGGAACTGGCGCGTTCTCCGGCCGACGGCCACACCATCATGGTCGATGCCATGGCGCATACCGTGAACCCGGCGCTGATCCGCAACCTGCCCTTCGACTACTCCACCGCCTTCACCCCCATCAGCCAGATCGTGGTGCTGCCGCAGATCATGATCGCGCCGGTATCGGCGCCGGGGCGCACGCTTCAGGAATACATCGCACATCTGAAGACGCTGCCGGCGGGCACGCCCTATGGTTCCTCGGGCAATGCGACGGCAGCGCATCTGGCCGCCGCCCTGCTGTGCCAGCGCGCCGGGCTGCGGATGGAACATGTGCCCTATCGTGGCGGCACCGCGGCCATCCCGGATGTGATCGCGGGCAATGTGGCCTTCGTGTTCGGCACTGTCTCCTCCTCGCTGCAGCTGGTGCGGGAGGGGCGGGTGAAGGCCTTCGCCGTGAGCACCGCGCGTCGCATCGCCTCCCTGCCTGACGTGCCGACCGTCGCGGAGCAGGGCTTCCCCGGCTATGAGCTGAATGAGTGGAACGGCCTGTATGCGCCGGCCGGCCTGCCCGAGGCAGCCACCGCGCGCATCTACCAGGCCATGCAGGCGGCGCTGGCCGACAGCGCGGTGAAGGCCCGGCTGGAGGCGCTGGGCGCCATGCCGGTCGGCACGCCGCCCGCCGAATTCGCCCGCTATGTCGTCGAGCAGCGGACGGCCATGGCCCAGCTGGTGCGAGAGGCCGGGATCGAAGCCGGCTAAACCGCCGTCAGGCAATCCAGCCGCTTCAGGTAGTCCATGTTCAGCTCCACCCCCAGCCCCGGCCGGCTGGGCAGGGGCATGCGGCCGTTCCTGACCTGCTTCTCGTAAGGGGCGTCCACCAGGTCCAGGCGGTCATCCTCCGGCCAGACCGGGAAGATCTCCTGGATCAGGAAGTTGGTGATCGAGAAGGACAAATGCAGGCAGGCGGCGGTGGAGATCGGCCCGCCGCAGTTGTGCGGCTGGATGTACACGCCATGCGCCGCCGCCAGCGCCGCGATGGCGCGCACCCCGGTGAAACCGCCCGCGATGCCCATGTCCGGCTGCGCGACCGACAGCGCCCGCAGCTCGAAGAAGCGGCGGAACTCGATGGGCGTGCACAGCCGTTCGCCGCCCGCGATGGCCAGGCCGCAGCCCTCGGCCACCTGGCGGGCCGCCTCGGCGTCCTCGGCGTCGGCCACTTCCTCCATGAACAGCGGGTTGGTGTGGGCGATGCGCTTGCCGAAGCGGATGGCGTCCATCGGCCAGATATTGCCGTGCAGCTCGACCAGGATGTCGATGTCGGGGCCTACCGCCTCGCGCACCGCCTCCACCCGGGCGGCGGCCAGGTTCTCCAGCGGGCGTTCCAGCCGGCGGTTGGGGTGGGCGGACTTGCCGGCGGCATCCAGCTTCATCGGATCGAACTTCATGGCGTCGAAGCCGCGCGCCACCACGTCCCGCGCGGCCTCGGCATAGGCCTCGGGCGTCGTGCGGCTGCGGTACCAGCCGTTGCAGTACAGGCGCAGCTCGTCGCGGCAGGCGCCGCCCAGCAGTACATGCACGGGTTGGCTCATGGCCTTGCCCTTGATGTCCCACAGCGCCTCGTCGATCGCGCTGACCGCCGCGCCGAAGATGGGGCCCGGCACATGGCCCCAGAAGGTCTTGCGGCGCATGGCGTCGAAGATCGCCTCCGTGCGCATCGGGTCGCGGCCGATGACATGGGCGCGCGCCAGCTCCAGCACGATCTGCGCGGCGCCGCTGCCGCCGGCGCCATAGGCCAGGCCGATCTCGCCCGCGCCGCTGATGCCTTCGTCGGTCTCGATCCGCACCAGCAGCACGGCGTGGGCCGCACCCTCCTTCATCGCGGTCATGGGCGCGCGATAGACGCTGACATTGGTGATCTTCATGGATGGATCCTTCAGCGCATGCGGGCGTAGGCGGCCTGGAAGCCGCGGAACATCTCGTCCACGGCGGCTTCCAGCGGCGCGCCGTGGATGCCGTCGGCCAGGAAGGCATCCTCATTGGCCGAGGCCTGGAATTCGGGGGAGAGCACGGCCTCCCGGAACAGGGAAATCAGCCCCTGCTGCACCGGCGCGGGCACACCCGCCGGGCCGACGAGATAGGTCATCTGCACCATCTTGCCGTGCGGGAAGACATTGATGCCGCGCTCGGCCGTGGTGGGCACGTCGGGCATCTGCCGCAGGCGTTCGTCGGCGAACTGCACGATCGGGCGCAACTCCCCGCTGCGGATCTGGCCGAACACGTCGGCGGGCTTCACCAGGCCGACGCCCAGATGCCCGCCCATCAGCTCATTGGCGATGCGCGAGGCGCCCGAATAGGCGACGTAGATGTACTCGCCCCCGATCGACTGGACGAAGGCATTGAGGTTCAGGTGGCCGAGCGAGCCCTCCGCCCCGGCCGCGGCGGCCGAGAAGGAGCCGCGCGCGGCCCGGATCGCCGCGATCAAATCGTCCAGCGTGCGGATCGGGCTGTTGTTGCCCACCACCAGGATCGCGGGGTCCTGCGAGATGCGGACCAGGTTGGTGAACTGGTTCAGCCGCAGCGGCACCTCGCCGCTGGCGACCAGCGAGAGCAGCCCGCCCGAGGCGAAGCCCAGCGTGCGGCCATCGGGCGGGGAGAGCGCCACGCGGTTCAGCGCGATGGTGGAGCCCCCGCCCGGCACGTTGTCGATCACCAGCCGATGGCCGCGCCGTTCCAGCAGCGGTTGCAGGCGGCGGGCCAGCAGGTCGGTGGCGCCGCCGGCCGCGAAGCCGACATAGAGCCGGATTTCCACCGGCACGTTCGGCACCGCCGCGCGCGTGACGGCAGGCATCGCGAGCGCTGCGCCCGCGACGATGAAGTGGCGTCGTTCCATGTTTCCTCCAAAGCGCCTTGCCCTCTTGCCGGGGCCGGTGCGCTGTTCAGACAGCCAGGCGGGCCGCGTCCTCCTGTGCTTCCAGGGCGGCCACCAGATCGTCCCGTGCCTCACGCAGGTGCCGCGCGGACAGGGTTCGGGCGGTTTCGGCGTCACGCGCGGCCAGGGCGTCGATCAGCGCGTGGTGGTCGACGCTGACGGTGGCCAGGCGGCCTGGGCCATAGCCGAAGCGCGAGCGGAACGCCTTGATCAGCCCGGAATGCACGTCGATCAGGCGCAGCGCCTCGTCATTGCCGGGCACGGCCAGGATGATGCGGTGGAAATCGCGGTTGAGCGCGGAGGCCGCCTGGTGGTCGTCGCGCGCGGCGGCCTGGTCGAACTGCCGCTGCATCACGCGCAGCGCCGCCAGGGTGGGGGCATCGATCAGCAATGCCGCCTCGGCGGTCAGCATGCATTCCAGCGCCTCCCGGATCGCGAAGATCTGGCCCAGGAAGCGGGCATCCATGCGGCGGACGGTGGCGCCGCGATTGGGCAGCAGCACCACCAGCCCCTCGCCCTGAAGCTGTTGCAGGGCTTCGCGCACGGGCATCTGGCTCAGGCCGTGGCGGGCCGCGATCTCCGCGATCTTGAGGCGGCTGCCGGGGGCGAGCGCGCCGGAGAGGATCTCGTTGCGCAGCAGCTCATGCAGGCGCTGGTAGACGGTGCTGCCGAAAGGCAGCTGTGAGGGCTCGGTGCTGTCCACGCCGCCAGCTTTGGTCGATCAGCCGATAGAGTCAATCATCGATTTGATCAAATCTGGAAAGCGCCGCCTCACACCATGGGCTGGTTGAGCATGTCCCTGTCGATCCGCTCCGCTGCCCCTTCCACCGCAACCGTCAGGCCGGGTTCCGCGTAATAGACCCCCCGCACATGCAGGCAGTGCGCCAGGCAGCGCAGGAAGGCGTCGGCCAGCGCAGGGTCGGGCAGGGGTGATGTCCAGAAATCCCGCAGCCGGCCCAGATGCGACAGGCCCTGGATGCGGTAGATCGCCTCCCCCTGCGCATGCACCCGCTGGCCGAGCTGCAACGCGCGGATGCCCACCGTGCTGTTCACCGTTATCACGCCTTGGCTCGCGACGATCAGGTCATCCAGCCGGCCTGTCCCGAAATAATGCACGCGCCCGGCCACCCCATGGCGGGCCGCGATGCGCCCGATGCGGAAGCGCCAGCGCTTCAGCCCGGGGTCGAGCGGGTGAACCTTGACGATCAGGTGGCTGTCGGCCGGGGCGCCCTGCGCGAAGGCCTGGATGGCTTCCTCGATCGGCGTGTCCATGTCCGGATAGGGGCTGTAGGCACGGATGGAGTAGTCGGTCTCCATCTGCATCGCATAGATCCAGAAGGGCGCGCTGGACGGGAAGGCCTGCAGCACGCTGCGGGCGCGGCGGCCTTCTAGCTTCCGCATCAGCAGATGCCAGCCGGTGGCGATGTAGGTCGGGATCGGGTGGAACTTCAGGAAGCGCTCGAAATGCGGAAACGGCCAGGGTGCCATGTTCGCCAGGTGGAACAGCATGTCCCAGCGGGCCTGGGTGGGGAAATCATCCTGGTAGCGCGTGGTCCAGTCCACGGGCGGCAGCTCGCGCGCCAGTTCCATGATGGCGGCGGGATCACGCGGGAAGTGGCTGTCCCGGTTCATGCCGTCGCGTTCCAGGATGATCCAGTCGGGGCGGATGTAGCCGAAATCCGTCACGGCCACCTGGATGCCGCGCTGCCGGGCGGCCGCGATGGCGATGCGGTGATAGGGCCGCTGCTCACCCAGCAGCAGGATGTCCGTGATGCGCTCCCGGTCCAGGTAGTCCGCGATGAAGCCCGGCCAGTCCCGCAGGCGCCCGGCATAATCCGTGGCGGGGCCGGGCCAGAAGATGCGGTCGCCCAGGCAGACATTGATCCGGCTGACGATGTGGCCGCGCGCCGCCAGCGCCTGCCCCAGCCGCCAGAAGAAGGGTGAGATCGGCCCCTGCAGGAACAGGATGCGGCGTTCGGTCATGGTGCTACCAGCCGCGGGCCGGGGCGCGCAGGGCGCGCCAGGCATCGGCCGCGCGCGTCAGCCGCACGCCTCGGGACCGGGCGCGCCGCAGCGCCGCGCGGTCCGGGAAGGGGCAGTAGGGCAGCAGCGGCCCCGTCTCCGCGGCAGGCACGGGAAGGCGTGCCAGCGCCTGTTCCAGCAGCGGCAGGGCGGCCAGGTGCAGGCGGCGTGCGGCCTCGCCGGCGCTGGTGCCGGGGGGCAGCGGCACGGCCTTCTGGGCGACCACGGCGCCCGCATCGATGCGCGGCGCCAGCACATGGACGGACACGCCCGTGTCGCCGTCGCACAGCGCATGGAAGGTGGGAATGGGGCCGCGGTGGCGGGGCAGCAGCGAGGGATGCACGTTCAGCCCGCCGAGCGGCGTCAGTGCCAGGGTCTGCGGCGACAGGATCTGGTCGAAGTGGAAGCACAGGATCAGATCCGCCCCGCTGTCGCGGATGGCGGCAGCCGTATCGGCGCCGTTCACATCGCGCACCCAGCGCGTGGGGATGCGATGCGCGCGGCACAGGTCCGAGAGCCGGCCCTGGCGCCGCAACAGCCCGGGCAGCGAGAAGTTCACCGCCAGATATGGCAGGAAGCCCAGCCCGGATCGGCGCAGGTGGCGTGCCATCTGCCCGGCCATGCCGCCCATGGCGGGGCGGTGCGGATCGCTGATGCCGACCATGGCGATGCGCGCCGGGTCGGCCGCGACGAAGGCATGCACCGCCTCCGCGCTCGCCAGGCTCTCCAGGGTGAGGAGGGCTAGGCGCACGCGGCCGACAGCGCCTCCAGCGTGCGGATGATGTCGGCCTCCTCGTGCTCGGCGCTGATGAAGAAGCGCAGGCGGGCGCCGCCCTCGGGCACGATGGGGTACAGCACGGGCTGCACGTTCACCCCCGCCTCGAACAGCGCGGCGGAGACGCGGCCCGCCTTGATGGAGGACCCCAGCACCACCGGCACGATGCCGAGCCCCGCGGAGGCGCCGACATCGAAGCCGCGCCGGCGCGCCTCGTCCCGGAACAGGGTGGCCATGCGCTGCAGCTTCTCCACCCGCCAGGGCTCGGCCTGCATGATGCGCAGGCTTTCCAGCGAGGCGGCGGCGACGGCGGGCGGCATGCCGACCGAATAGACGAAGCCCGGGGCGGAATGCTTCAGGATGTCGATCAGCATGGCATTGCCCGCGATATAGCCGCCGCAGCCCGACAGCGCCTTGGACAGCGTGCCCATCCAGATATCGACGCGCTTCGGGTCGACGCCCTGCTGTTCGGCGATGCCGTGGCCGGTGGCGCCCAGCACGCCCAGCGCATGCGCCTCATCCACCATCAGCCAGGCGTCATGCGCCTCGGCCATCTCCACGAAGCGGGCCAGGTCCGGCATGTCGCCGTCCATGGAGTAGTGGCCCTCGATATAGATCAGCGCCCGCGTGTGGCGGCGGCGCTGGGAGGCGAGCTCGCGTTCCGCCGCGCGCCAGTCATTGTGCGGGAAGGCCACGCGCCGCGCGCCCGACAGGCGCATGCCCTCGGAGGCGGAGTTGTGCGCCAGCGTGTCGTGCACGATCAGGTCGCGCGGGCCGAGCAGGTTGCCGATGACCGTGACGTTGGTGGCATGGCCCGACACGAAGGTCAGCGCGGCCTCCACGCCGTAATGCGCGGCTAGCGCCGCCTCCAGCTCGGCATGGGCCGGGCGCTCACCGGAGGCGATGCGCGAGGCGGAGGCCGAGACACCGTAGCGGTCGATCGCGGCCTTGGCGGCGGCGGTGACGCGCGGGTCCCCGTTCAGGCCCAGGTAGTTGTAGCTGGAGAAATTGATCAGATCCCGGTTGCCGATGCGGCTGTGGCCGCCGGCCACCCCCTCATGCGCGCGGAAGAAGGGGTTCGGGATCTCCATCTGCTCGGCGCCGGCGCGCACCATGGCGATGTCGCGCGCGGCGGGCAGGGTGGAGAAGTCGCGGCCGGGTGAGGCATTGCCGCGCGGCGTCTCCTTGCGCGCGATGCGGGACAGGAGAGCGGCCCTGGCGGCGGCGGAAAGACCGGATGGCTTCAGTGACATGCGACTGCGGTTATGAGCGGCGCCGCGTCGTGCGTCATCAGTCTAATTTTCTGATTCTGGTCAAAATGCCCGGATCAGATCATCCAGCCCAGCGCCTTGATCGCGACCAGCGCCAGCGCGCCCAGCACGACGGTGGCAAACACGTTGCCCAGCACGCAGGCCAGGATGCCCCAGCCCGTGACCCGGCTGTCGTTCTCGACCACGCCCAGCGCCATGACGATGTTGCCGAAGGCCGGCGGGCCGTTGGTGCCGGGGCCGGGCAGGATCAGCATCAGCGCGGTATAGACCGTGAGCCAGCCCACCACCTTGTCGGCCAGGGGGCCGGTGAAGGGGCCCGGACGCGGCTTCACGAAGTTTTCGATGCGGGTGATCCACTTCGAGCCGCCATCGGAAAGACGCAGCAGGTCGCTGCGCTTGATGGACTGCCGGGCGATGAAGCCGGGCAGCTTGGGCACGCGCCGGCCCAGCCCCATCTGCAGGCCCAGGATCAGCATGGGCAGGCCGAAGACGCTGGCCATGCCGGGCAGCAGGGAAGGAAGGCAAAGCAACAGGATAAGCAGGCCGAAGGCGCGGTCACCGAAGGCATCCGCCATGTCGCCCAGGGTAATGCGCTCGCCAGGGAAGCGGTCCGCCACCTCTCGCACGATGCGGGAGATCGGGGCGGATTCATGCTCGGACGCATGCGTATCATCAGGCCCCGTCGGCGTGCCGTGGGGTGTTGTCATACCGTCCATACCAGGCGTTTCGCCCCTTTTTCAAACGAACGTGAAGCACTCCTCAGATGGTGATGAACGATCGTGCCACCCAGGTCCAGCGGCATTTTTATGGCGCGGCCCGAATCAGCCGCCCATGGCGGGGGGCGGACTTGCCCGGCAGGGGCAATCCCGGCAGAGAGATGTCAGGGAGGAGCTGCCCCTTATGTCCATCGACCTCGAAATCGCCCGCAAGGCCACCCTTCGGCCCATCGCCGCCATCGCGTCCCGCGCCGGGATAGACGAGGAGGCCCTGGAGCCGCACGGGAAATACAAGGCCAAGATCGGGCTGGATTTCGTGGCGGCGGCCCGCGCGCAGCGCCCGCGCGGCAAGCTGGTGCTGGTCACGGGCATCAACCCCACCCCCGCCGGCGAGGGCAAGACCACCACCACCGTGGGCCTGTCCGATGCGCTGAACGGGCTCGGCACCCGCACCATGGTGTGCCTGCGTGAGCCCTCGCTCGGCCCGTGCTTCGGGGTGAAGGGCGGTGCCACGGGCGGCGGCCATGCCCAGGTGGTGCCGATGGAGGACATTAACCTCCATTTCACCGGCGACTTCCACGCCATCACCAGCGCGCACAACCTGCTGGCCGCGATGCTGGATAACCACATCTATTGGGGCAACTCGCTCGGCATCGACACCAGGCGCATCGCCTGGCGCCGCGTGATGGACATGAACGACCGCGCGCTGCGAGGTATCGTGTCCTCGCTGGGGGGTGTGAAGAACGGTTTCCCGCGCGAGGACGGCTTCGACATCACCGTGGCCTCCGAGGTCATGGCGATCCTGTGTCTGGCCGACGACATGCTGGACCTGGAGGCGCGGCTGGGCCGCATCATCGTGGGGTACCGCCGCGACGGCTCGGCGGTCACGGCCAAGGATCTGAAGGCCGACGGCGCCATGGCGGTGCTGCTGCGGGACGCACTCTCCCCTAACCTGGTCCAGACGCTGGAGGGCAACCCGGCCCTGGTGCATGGTGGGCCCTTCGCCAACATCGCCCATGGCTGCAACAGCGTGATGGCCACCAAGCTGGGCCTGGCGCTGTCCGATGTGGTGGTGACGGAGGCCGGCTTCGGCGCCGACCTGGGCGCCGAGAAGTTCCTGGACATCAAGTGCCGGCTTGCCGGCCTCGCCCCCGATGCGGTCGTGATCGTGGCCACCATCCGTGCGCTGAAGATGCATGGCGGCGTGAAGAAGGCCGAGCTGGGGCGTGAGGATGTGGACGCCGTGCGCCGCGGCATGACCAACCTGGCCCGCCATATCGAGAACATCCGCAAATTCGGCATCAAGCCGGTGGTGGCGCTGAACCACTTCACCTCCGACACCGCGGCCGAGGAGCAGGCGGTGATGGAGGCGGTGACGGCGCTAGGCACGGATGCCGTGGTGTGCCGCCATTGGGGCGAGGGCGGCAAGGGCGCGGAGGGCCTGGCCAAGCTGGTGCAGCAGCGCCTGGCCGCCGGCGACGCCGCCTTCAAGCCGATCTACGCCGACGAGCTGCCGCTGGCCGACAAGGTGCGCACCATCGCGCGTGAGATCTACCACGCGGACGACATCGTGCTGGGTGCCGGCGTTGCCGAGAAGCTCGCGCGCTTCGAGGCGCAGGGCTTCGGCCATCTGCCGGTCTGCATCGCCAAGACGCAATACAGCTTCAGCGCGGACCCCACTTTGCTGGGCGCGCCGAGCGGCCACACCCTGCCGGTGCGCGACGTGCGGCTGGCGGCGGGGGCCGGCTTCGTGGTGGCGATCGCGGGCGAGGTGATGACCATGCCCGGCCTGCCCAAGGTGCCCGCCGCCGAGCAGATCCGGCTGGATGAGGCCGGGATGATCGAGGGGCTGTTCTGATGGCCGGGGAGCCGGTGAAGGGGCCGGCTTCCTATTTTCCATCGATCGAGAAGAAGTACGGCAAGCCCATCGCCGAATGGATCGCGCTGGTGCGCAGCCGGATGCCGGCGAAGCACATGGAGCTGGTCGCCATGCTCAAGAATGAGCACGGCATGGGGCATGGCCATGCCAATGCGGTCGTGGCCTATACGCTGGCGGACTGATCGATCGCGGCCTGGGCGTGGATCGCCGTGGTGTCGAACTGCGGCACCGTGCTGTCCTCCGGCTTCACCAGCAGCATGATCTCGGTGCAGCCCAGGATCAGCGCCTGTGCGCCGCGCTCCACCAGCCGGGCCATGACCTGGCGATAGGCCTCACGCGACGCCTCCGTCACGATGCCGGCCACCAGCTCCTCATAGATGATGCGATGGACGGTGGCGCGGTCCTCCTCGCCGGGGATCAGGACATCCAGCCCGTGCTGCGCCATCAGCCGGCCCTTGTAGAAATCCTGTTCCATGGTGAAGGCGGTGCCGAGCAGGCCCACGCGGGTAAAGCCCGCGGCCTTGATGCGTTCTGCCGTCGGGTCCGCGATGTGGATCAGCGGGATGTTCACCGCGCGCTGCACTTCCTCCGCCATCCGGTGCATGGTGTTGGTGCAGATCAGCAGCACATCCGCGCCGCCGCCCTCCAGCAGCAGGGCTGCATCGACCATGCGGGCCGTCAGCGCCTCCCAGTCGCCGCGATGCTGCAACTCCTCGATCTCGGCGAAATTGAAGGACCACATCAGGATCTGTGCCGAGGCGGTGGGGCCCAGCCGGTCGCGCACGCCCTGGTTGATGATGCGGTAGTATTCGGCGGAGCTTTCCCAGCTCATGCCGCCGATCAGGCCGATGGTCTTCATAATCCTCCCAGCCAGCGGCGCTTGCCGCCCTTCACATGGGCCTCACCCAGGCGGCGGGCCGTGTCGGCATCGCGGGCGCGGATGGCATCCACCATCGCCCGGTGCTCGGCATTGCTGTCGCGCATGTTGGCTGTCGAGGCCAGGGTGCGGCGTCGTGTCAGCAGCGATTCCTTGACGAGCGACCGGTAGAGCCCGGCGGTGCGGGCGTGGCCCGCGAGATCCAGCATGGCCTCATGAAAATCGAGGTTCTGGCGGTAATAGGCATCGGCAGTGCCGGCCTCGATGGCGGCGTCCATCTCCGCCACGCGCGCGTCCAGCGCGGCCAGCCCGGCATCAGTGATGCGTTCGGCCAGCAGCGCGCAGGTGAAACCCTGCAACAGGGCGCGGGCGTCATACAGCTCCGCTTCCTCCTGCGCCTCCAGCCGCCGCACCGCCATGCCGCGATGCGCCCCGCCCGAGACGACCAGCCCCTCACGCTCCAGCGCGCGCAGGGCCTCGCGCAGCGGCCCGCGCGAGGTACCGAGCCTGTCAGCCAGCGCCTGCTCGTGCAGGCGCTCACCCGGCGGCAGGGTGCCGTCCAGGATCATCGCCTCCAGCCGCGCGGTGATCTGCGGGGCGAGGGCTCGGGCCAGCCTGTCGGGTGCGTGCTCCACCGGGGCAGGAAGCATGGGGCGGGCGGTTCGGTCAACACATTGTTGACAACATGCCGACATGGCCGCACCTTCCGCCGCGGAAACGCGCAAGCCCGTAAGGAGACGCCATGCTGCCGCTCGCCAAATTCAAGGTGCTCGACCTGACCCGGGTGCGCGCCGGCCCCACCGCCGTGCGGCAGTTCGCCGATTGGGGCGCGGATGTCATCAAGATCGAGATGCCGCCCGAACTGGCCGAAGGCGAAGGTCTGGGCGGCCCGCGTGAGGGCAGCGACTTCCAGAACCTGCACCGCAACAAGCGCGGCCTGACGCTGAACCTGAAATCGCCCGAAGGCGTGGCCGTGCTGAAGAAGCTGGCCGAGACCGCCGATGTGGTGGTCGAGAACTTCCGCCCCGACGTGAAGACGCGCCTCGGCATCGACTACGCCGCGCTGTCCGCCGTGAACCCGCGCCTGGTCTACACTTCGATCTCGGGTTTCGGGCAGGACGGCCCCTATGCCAAGCGTCCGGGCTTCGACCAGATCGCCCAGGGCATGGGCGGGCTGATGTCCATCACGGGTGAGCCCGGCCGTGGCCCCATGCGCGTGGGCATCCCGGTGGCTGACCTCTGTGCCGGCATCTTCGCCGCCATGGGCACCATGGTGGCATTGCTGGAGCGCGAGCAGACCGGCCGCGGCCAGTGGGTGCAGACCAGCCTGCTGCAGGCCCAGGCCTTCATGCTGGATTTCCAGGCGGCCCGCTGGCTGATGAACGGCGAGATCCCCAAGAGCGCGGGCAACGACCACCCGACCTCGATCCCGACCGGCGTGTTCACCACCAGCGACGGCGCGATCAACATCGCGACGACCGGCGGGGCCATCTGGGGCCGCTTCGTGGAAGCCATGGGCCATAAGGAATGGTCCGAGGACCCGCGCTTCGCCACGGGCGGCGACCGCAGCAAGAACCGTCACGCGCTGAACGCGCTGATCGACGAGGCGACCCGCACCAACACCACGGCGTATTGGGTGGAGACGCTGAACGCCAAGGGCGTGCCCTGCGGGCCCATCAACAACATGCAGCAGCTGTTCGAGGACGTGCAGGTGAACCACCTGGGCATCGTCAAGCAGCTGGACGGCATCAAGTATCTCGGCCAGCCCTTCGTGCTGTCGGCCAATGACAGCCCGGTCACGCGCCATCCGCCCAAGGTGGGTGAGCACAGCGACCAGATCCTGGCCGAGGCCGGCTACAGCGCCGAACAGATCGCAGAATTCCGCAAGAACCAGGTGGTGTGAGAATGGACCTCGGTACCGACAAGATGCTGGCGAAGGTGGAGGGCGGCATCGCCCGCCTCACCTTCAACAACCCTGAGAAGCGCAACGCCGTCTCGATGGAGATGTGGCAGGCGGCCGAGAAGGCCGTGACCGCCTTCGCCGCCGATCCCTCCGTGCGCGTGCTGGTGCTGGACGGGGCAGGGGGCAAGGCCTTCGTCTCGGGCGCCGATATCTCGAAGTTCGAGAGCGAGCGTCAGGGCGAGGAAGCCGTCGCCGCCTATCAGGCGCAGACCAAGCGCGTCTATGACGCCATCGCGTCCTTCCCCAAGCCCACCATCGCGCAGATCGAGGGCTTCTGCATCGGCGGCGGCACGGCGCTCGCCGTGTGCTGCGACATGCGCATCTGCGAGGAAGGCAGCAATTTCGGCGTGCCGGCGGCCAAGCTCGGCCTGGGCTACCCGATCGAGGGCATCCGCCGCCTGGTGGACATCGTCGGCATCTCCTTCGCGAAGGAGGTGTTCTACACCGCCCGTCGCTTCACCGCCGCCGAGGCCGCGAGCATGGGCCTGGTGAACCGCGTGGTGCCGAAGGCGGAACTGGCGGCCTATGTGGCCGACTATGCCGCCACCATCGCGGGCAACGCGCCGCTGACCATCGCCGCAGTGAAGTTCATCGCCAATGAGGCAGTGAAGGACCGCGGTGCCGCCGATGAGGCGACCTGCGACACGATGGTGAAGGCGTGCTTCGCCAGCGCCGACTACGTGGAAGGCCGCAAGGCGTTCCTGGAGAAGCGCGCGCCCAACTTCCAGGGCAAGTAAAAAAGAAGCCGGGGCAGGTTTCCCCGCCCCGGCTCTCCGTTGCGCGGAAGCGCCCGGATCAGGTCAGCTTGGCCAGGCCGATGTCGTAGATCACGTGGCCCGTGGTCTTCGCGTTGAACTTGCTGTCGATGTTCAGGTATTCGCTGTCGATCTTGCCGAAGTTCAGGCTGATGCTCTCGCTGGGGCGGTCGCCGCCGGAGGAGATCGAGTAGCCGGACAGCAGGCAGTCATCCAGGATGTACTTCTGGAAGGCGACGTGCTTGCCGCTGTTGTCGGTCTGGGTGAACTCGATCTTCACCTTCACGGCCTTGCCGCCGATCGCTTCCTTCAGCAGCAGCGGGGAGGCGATGTCGAAGCTCTTGGTCAGCACGATCTCGCTGACGGACGGCGCCGTCGCTTCGCGCTTGGAGCCACCGCCCACGCCCATGCTGATGCCGCGGCCCACGCCGAACTGGAACGAGTTGACCTCGATCCACTCCTTGTGGGTGAGCTGCGTGGTCTCGCCCTTGATGTCACCGTACTTCAGGAAAATAGCCATGTGTTCTACTCCGCTCGCCGCGCCTCGTGTCCGACCAAGGCCCGCGGCGGGCTACTGGCCGGTGTTGCACCGATGACGGGTTGCCCCGTCTGTCCCCCTGGCGGTCGGCCCCTGTTCCGGCGCCGCGCAGGGTAGTCGTCACGCCATTGCCGCTCAGGCGATGGCGAAATCAAAGCCGCCGGCGTCGTTCAGCTCGACCTTCACGCTCGTGATGGTCTTGCCCTCGGCCAGCAGTTCCAGCACGCGGCCGGCCAGTTGCGGCAGCAGCGTGTTGTTCAGGATGTTCTCGATGTTGCGCGCGCCGCTCTCGACCTCGCGGCAGCGCTCGACGATCGCGTCCGTCACGGCGGGGTCCACCGTGAAGTCGGCGTCGTAGTTTTCCCGCAGGCGGCGGCCGATGCTGCGCAGCTTCAGCCCGATGATCTGCTTCAGGATGTTGTCCGCCAGCGGGTAGTAGATGACGGTGTTCACACGGCCCAGGAAGGCCGGCTTGAACCACTTCAGCAGGTCGGGGCGCAGCGCCTCGCGCAGCTGCTCGGGGTCCGGCGCGGTCTCGGGGTCGGCGCACAGCTTGGCGATCGTGTCCGTGCCCGCGTTGGAGGTCATGATGATGACGCTGTTCTTGAAGTCGATGTCACGACCTTCGCCATCCTTCATGTTGCCCTTGTCGAAGACCTGGTAGAACACGTCCTGGACGGCAGGATGCGCCTTCTCCATTTCGTCGAGCAAAATGACGGAATAAGGGCGACGACGAACCGCCTCGGTCAGCACGCCGCCCTCGCCATAGCCGACATAGCCCGGGGGCGAGCCCATCAGCAGCGCGACCTTATGTTCTTCCTTGAACTCGCTCATGTTGATGGTGGTCAGGTTCTGCTCACCGCCATAGAGCAGGTCGGCCAGCGCCAGCGCGGTTTCGGTCTTGCCGACGCCCGAGGTGCCGGCCAGCATGAACACGCCGATGGGCTTGCGCGGGTCCGCGAGGCCCGCGCGGCTGGTGCGGATCGCCTTGGCGATGGCTTCCAGCGCATGGTCCTGGCCCACGACGCGCTCGTTCAACTTCTCGTGCAGCTTCTGGATGGTGCGCATCTCGTCGCCGCCCATCCGGCCCAGCGGAATGCCGGTCCAGGTGGCCACCACCTCGGCCACCGCCTGGCCGTCGACCACCGGATGCACCAGCGGTTCCTCGCCCTGCAGGCCGTGCAGCTCGGCCGTGACATCGGCGAGTTCCGCCAGCAGCCCGACCGTGTCCGCGCCTTCCTCGGGCTTCTCGAGCTTGCCGCGCAGCTCGTGGATCTTCTCGACCAGGGACTTTTCCTTGTCCCACCGCTCCTCGAGGCCGGTCAGCTCGGTGCGGTTGATCTCCTCCTCGGCCTTCAGGGCCGCGGTGCGCTTGGCATGGTCGCCGCCGGTCGCGGCCTCGCGGCCGATGGCGCCGAGCTCCGTCTCGATCAGCGCGAGGCGGCGCATGCGGTCCTCGATCGGCGCCGGGATGGCCGCCTGGGACATGGAGACACGGGCGCAGGCGGTATCCAGCAGCGACACGCCCTTGTCCGGCAGCTGCCGGGCGGGGATGTAGCGGGCGGAAAGCCGAACGGCCTCCGTCACGGCCTCATCCAGGATGCGGACGTTGTGGTGCTTCTCCAGCACCGGCACCAGGCCGCGCAGCATGGCCGAGGCCAGGCCCAGGGAGGGCTCCTCGACCTTCACCACCTGGAAGCGGCGGGTCAGCGCCGCGTCCTTCTCGAAGTACTTCTTGTATTCCGCCCAGGTGGTGGCGGCGATGCTGCGCAGCTCACCGCGCGCCAGCGCGGGCTTCAGCAGGTTCGCCGCATCGTTCTGGCCGGCGGTGCCGCCGGCGCCGATCAGCGTGTGCGCCTCGTCGATGAACAGCACCACGGGCTGGGGCGATGCCTTGGCGCCGTCGATCACGCCCTTCAGGCGATTCTCGAACTCACCCTTCACGCTGGCACCGGCCTGGAGCATGCCCAGGTCCAGCGCCATCAGCTTCACCTTCTTCAGCGCATCGGGCACGTCGCCGGCCGCGATGCGCAGGGCCAGGCCCTCGACCACCGCGGTTTTGCCCACGCCGGCCTCACCGGTCAGGATCGGGTTGTTCTGGCGGCGGCGGGTCAGGATGTCGACCATCTGCCGGATTTCCGAGTCGCGGCCGAGAATCGGGTCGATCTTGCCGTTGCGCGCCTGGGCCGTGAGGTCGGTGCAGAACTGCTCCAGCGGGCCGGCCTGGGCGGGCTGGATGGTGGGGTCGGCGGGGGCGCCGGCGGCACCCGGCTGGGCGGCGGCCTGGCCCTGGGCCGCTTCCTCGCTGCCCTCGGTCAGCGTCGCCAGGTTCTTGCGCAGCGCATCGGCCGGGATGGCCGTCAGGCTGGGCGCGCTGTCCTTGGCGATGCGCTGCAGGCTTTCATCGGCCAGCAGGGCCGCCAGCATGTGGCCGGAGCGGATCTTGCCCTGGTTGGCCTCAAGGCTCGTGATCAGCCAGGCTTCCTTCAGCCAGGCCACGATGTCGGGCGACAGCGACGGCGCGCGGGAGTTGCCGGTCTTGAGCCGGTCCAGCGCCTTGGTCAGTTCCGCCACCACGCGGGCCGCGTCGATGCCGGCATTGCGCAGGATGACCGAGACGTCGGAACCCGCATGCTCGATCAGCCGCACCAGCAGGTGCTCGACCTCCACATTGTAGTGGGTGCGGGAAAGGGTGAGGCCGGCCGCGGCTTCGAGCTGGCGGCGGGCCAGCTCGGTCATGCGTCCGACAAGCGATTTCAAGTCCACGGCGACCATAAGCGGCGTAACCTCCTGCACTGCTGCGACGCGCCCGAGAGAGGCGGGAAAAGCGTCGGCACATGGCTTCCCTGACCAGAGCATTGCCCGCGGTTCACCGTCTGGCAATTTGGTTCGTTCTAGCCTTGCACCACGATAGCTAGAAGAAAGCGTTAATGAGGCTCCAGTACCTCGTCAATCAATTATCCGGGAACAAATTCATTGCTAAGCAACATGAATGATAAGGGTTCATTAGTTGCGACGATGCAGAACTCCCCGGTTGTGATAAGGTAAGTTGCAACTCTTGTTAGGGCGACCACGAAGCTCCATGATGACGACCGGCACGTCTCCTGCAGAATCCATCGTTCGTGCCGCACGGGAGGGCTGTGGCGCCGCATGAACGACGTTCTGGACCTTGAGGCGCTGCTGGCGCCGTTGGATGGCGAGAGCCCCAGTGGCACCGATCTGCGGGAGGATTTCAATCCGACCGCTCCCTATCGCGCCCTTAGGGACGCTCGATCGGCCGCGCAGGCCGATGATCGGGCGCGTCGTTCCGCCGACGAACCGGATACCAGCGCCTCCCCCCTCTGGCGCGAGGTCGTGCGCATCGCGACCGAGACCCTGGCCAGTGTTTCCAAGGACTTGGAGGTTGCCTGCTGGCTGACGGAGGCGCTGGTGCGCCAGCACGGGCTGGCCGGGCTGCTGACGGGCGCGCATCTGCTCGACGGGCTGCTGGAACGCTATGGCGACGACGCCTGGCCCCGCCCGGATGAGGAAGACGGCCAGAGCTACCGCGCCTCTCTGCTGGAGGGGCTGTCGGGCGCCGACAAGGACGGGGTGCTGATCCAGCCCCTTCAGTCCATTCAGCTTTTCATGCGCCCGACCGGCATGCCCTTCCTGCTCTATGAGCACGAGGCCGCCCTCGCCGCCGCCGCCCTGCCTGACCCCGAGAAGCGCCAGGCGCGTTATGAGCGCGGCGTGGTGCCGCTGGAGCGGCTGGAGGCCGAGGCGCACAGCGCGCGCGCCTCGATCGGCCAGACGCGGGTCGAGGTCGAGGAGGCGATGGCTGCCTGGCGGGCGCTGGATGACCGCGCAGAGGCGATGTTCGGCGCCTTCGCCCCGTCACTGCGCCGCGTGTCCGAGGCGCTGGGTCGTGCCCTTTCCTTCGCGGAACAATACGGCGATGCGGCGGCCCCGGCCCCCGTCTCGGTGCCCGAGGACGCGGCCGCGGCCGCCGCGCCGGTCATGGGCGCCGCCCCGGCCATGGCCGGCGGCGGCATGGTGCTGGGCGGCGTGCAGGCCTCCATCGCCAATCGCGACCAGGCGCTGAAGCAGCTGGAGCAGATCGCCGAGTTTTTCGCGAGCACGGAGCCGCATTCTTTTCTTGCCTATACTTTGAAAGAGGCAGTCCGCCGCGGCCGCATGTCCCTGCCTGAGCTGCTGGGCGAAGTCCTGGCGGATGAGACGGTGCGCTACGCCATGCTCTCGGCCCTGGGTATCAAGGCCGAGAACTTCCAGGAGACACCGGCGGAGGAGGGCGGCGATGGCTATAGCTGATTCCACTCGCTCCCATTGCCGTGAACGATCGGCGCTGTCGTTGACGCCCAATTTGCGGCGCCCCTACAGTCCGCTCCCGGTTCCCAAGGGTTTTTCGGCGTGCGTCGGCGGTGCTCGCCGCTTCCGCGCGTCTCATCGCAACGGCGCTTCCCACGACCAGTTCGGGACGCTGGCGCATTCCATCGCAACGACCATCGTTGGGGAGAAGTCATGTCTGATATCTATGGCAAGCTGACGCGCGTTCGGAAGCCGCGCGTCCATATCACCTACGATGTGGAGGTGGGTGACGCGAAGATCGAACGCGAGCTTCCCTTCGTCATGGGCGTGATGGGCGATTTCGCGGGCGACAACGCCGCGGCCCAGAAGCCCCTGAAGGACCGCAAGTTCACCCAGATCGACCGCGACAACTTCAACGACGTGATGAAGCAGATCGCGCCGACCCTGTCCTATCGCGTCGAGAACACGCTGGCCGGCGACGGCAGCGAGATGGCGGTGAACCTGAAGTTCAACAGCCTGGATGATTTCGAGCCGACCAAGGTGGTCCAGCAGGTGGAACCGCTGAAGGCGCTGCTGGAAACGCGCGAGAAGCTGCGCGACCTGCTGAGCAAGGCTGACAACTCCACCCAGCTCGAGGAGCTGCTGGAGGACATCCTGAAGGACAACAACAAGCTGGCCGCGCTCTCCTCCGAGCTCGGCATCAACAAGCCGGAGGCCTGATCCCATGAGCGGCACCCAGTCCCAGCCTGCCGGCGCCTCGGCGACGACGACCGAGGAAGGCGGCCTCTCCTTCCTGGAGCAGGTCATCGGCGCCACCCGCCAGACCGAGCGCGACCGCGCCTCGGAGCTGGTGAAGGCGCTGACCGAGGAAGCGATGAAGGGCACCATCACCTTCAACCGCAACCTGACGCAGACCATCAACAAGGCGATTGAGCAGATCGACATCCAGCTGTCCAAGCAGCTGAACGCGATCATGCATCATGAGAAGTTCACCAAGCTCGAAGGCAGCTGGCGTGGGCTTTCCTACCTGATCCAGAACAGCGAGACGGGCGAAGGCCTGAAGATCCGCCTGCTGCAGGTCTCCAAGCGCGAGCTGAACCGCGACCTGACCCGCGCGGTGGAGTTCGACCAGTCGAACCTGTTCAAGAAGATCTACGAGGCCGAGTTCGGCATGCCCGGCGGCACGCCCTATGGCGCGCTGATCGGCGACTATGAGTGGACCAACCACCCCGAGGATGTGGAGACGCTGAAGCTCGTCAGCCAGGCGGCTGCCGCGTCCTTCGCGCCCTTCATCTCGGCCGCCGGTGCGGGCATGTTCGGCTTCAAGGACTACCAGGAGCTGGCCAACCCCCGCGACCTGTCCAAGATCTTCGAGACGGCCGAATACACCTCCTGGCGCGCGTTCCGCGATACCGAGGAAAGCCGCTTCGTCACCCTCGTGCTGCCCCGCACCCTGGCGCGCCTGCCCTATGGCCAGGCCACCAAGCCGGTCGAGGAGTTCGGCTATGAGGAGGCGCCCGCCAATGCCGACGGCACGGCCCGCGCGATGGAACACAGCGACTATTGCTGGATGAACGCGGCCTATGTGCATGCGGCCCGCCTGACCGACGCCTTCGCCCAGTATGGCTGGTGCACCGCCATCCGCGGCGCCGAGGGCGGCGGCAAGGTGAGCGGCCTGCCGACCCACGTCTTCAAGTCCGACGACGGCGATTCGGACACCAAGTGCCCGACCGAGATCGCCATCACCGACCGCCGTGAGGCCGAGCTGTCGCACAACGGCTTCCTGCCGCTCTGCCACTACAAGAACACCGACTACTCCGTGTTCTTCGGCGCGCAGACCACGCAGAAGCCCAAGAAGTACGACCGCCCGGACGCGACCTCCAACGCCGCGATCTCCGCCCGCCTGCCCTACATCATGGCGACCAGCCGCTTCGCCCACTTCCTGAAGGTGATGGCGCGCGACTGGGTGGGCCGGTTCATGGAGGCCACGGACGTCGAGGCCGAGCTGAACCGCTGGATCCAGAACTACGTGAACCCGATGGAGGGTGCCGGCCAGGAGGCGCGTGCGAAGTACCCGCTGCGCGCCGCCCGCGTCGACGTGAAGGAAATCCCGGGCAAGCCCGGCTCCTACAACGCCGTGGCCTACCTGCAGCCCTGGCTGCAGATGGAGGAACTGACCACCTCCATGCGCATGGTCGCGCGTATCCCTGAGAAGGCCTGATGTCGATGCGCATTGATGGGCCTGCATCAATGCGCGGCATCATGCTGGGCGGCGCCTTCTATCGCCGCTCCTCCATGGATTGGACCGAGTATGCGAGGCAGCTTCGCCGCATGGGCGAGGCTGCCTTTCTCGTTCTCTGGTTCGGTGAGGCGCGGCTGCGCGCCATCCTGGCCGGGCCGGATGCGCTGGAGGTCCTGCAGGAGGCCATCGACCGCGACATCGTGGCGATCGACGCGCTGATGGCGCGCCAGCTGGACCAGGTGCTGCACGAGGACAAGCTGCGCAAGCTGGAGGGCGCCTGGCGCGGCCTGTTCTGGCTGGTGGACGGCTTCGTGCAGGACAAGCTGACCAAGGTGCGCATCCTGAACGCCCGGCGGCGGGAGGTGGAGCGCGACTTCCAGCGCGCCAGCGAATTCGACCAGTCGGCGCTGTTCCGCATCATCCACGAACAGGAATTCGGCATGCCGGGCGGCGAGCCCTACGGCATGCTGGTGGTGGACTACGAGGTCCATCCCTCACCCAGCGCGACCGAGCCCGTGGACGACGTGCCGCTGCTGGAGCGCCTGTCGGAGGTGGCGGCCGCCTCCTTCTGCCCGGTGGTGCTGCCGGTCTCGCCGGAGTTCTTCGGCCTGGACAGCTATCACGAGGCCCGGCCCATCACCGCCTTCAGCGCGCTGTTCCGGGGCCCCGAGAAGCAGCGCTGGGCGCGGCTGGCGCAGCGGGATGAGACCCGCTTCGTGGGGCTGGTGCTGCCGCGCACGCTGGGCCGGCGCCGCTGGTCCGCCGACGGCACCCGCGCGGACCGTTTCCGCTATGCCGAGGATGCGGGCCGCGCCGACCAGCGCGTCTGGACCAGCGCGGTCTATTCCTTCGCCTCCGTCGCCGCGCGCAGCTTTGCCCGCTATCACTGGCCCGCCGATGTGCGCGGTGCCGAACCCGGCTGGGATGCGATGGGCGGGGTGGTGGAGACCCTGCCGCATGAACGCTTCCGCGCCGACCCGCCCGGCCCCCCGCCGCGCCCGCCGCTCGAAGTCAGCCTGACCGACGAGCAGGAGCGCGAGGCCTCCGACGCCGGGCTCATCGCCTTCTGCGGGCTTGAAGGGCTGCCGGAGGCGAGCTTCGGCGCCGTGCCGTCCATCCATCGCCCGCCGCGCATGACGACGGAGCTGGCCAATGCCAACCAGCGCCTGTCGGCCCAGTTCAACAGCATGCTCTGCGTCTCCCGCTTCGCGCATGTGGTGAAGCTGATGGGACGCGACATGGTGGGTGGCTTCCTGACGCCGGAGGATGTGGAAACCCGCCTCCAGGCCTGGCTGAACAGCCATATCAGCGGGCTTGCGGGCGGCGGCGACGTCGCCTCCCGCTATCCCCTGCGCGATGCGCGGGTGGAGGTGCGGGAGCTGATCGGCAAGCCCGGCGTCTATGGCTGCACCGTGGTGCTGCAGCCGCATTACCAGCTCGACGATGTGGGGGCCTCCTTCCGGCTGCTCACCGAACTCACCGGCCCGCGCGAAGCGGCCTGACGACAGGAAACGATCATGTCCCAAGACCCCGTGGGCGATGCCTTCAAGAATGGCGACCTGGCCGGCGCCATCGCCGCCGCCACCGCGCTGGTGAAGGCCAACCCGATGGATTTCGACGCCCGCTGGCTGATGGCGGAGATGCTGCTGATCGACGGCCAGGCCGAGCGCGCGGACCGCATGCTGGACGCCGTGATCAGCGAGCAGCCGATCCCGACCGTGCTGGATTTCCGCACCGTGCTGCGGGCGGAGGTGATCCGCCAGCAGGTGTGGCTGGAAGGCCGCGCGCCGAAGTTCCAGGGCGATGACGCGACCCCCGCCCAGCAGGCCGCCCTGCGCGCCGCCGTGCTGGCCCGCACCGGCAATGCCGAGGAAGCCGAGGCCGCCGCCGTCGAGGCCGAGGAGGCGCGCCCCGCCATCCCCGGCACTGCGGAGCTGGTCGACGGCCGCACCATCGAGTTCGGCGATTTCCGCGACGGCGACGACATCTTCGGCCCGATGATCGAGGTGCTGACCACCTCTGC
This sequence comes from Rhodovarius crocodyli, assembly GCF_004005855.1. Taxonomy (GTDB): domain Bacteria; phylum Pseudomonadota; class Alphaproteobacteria; order Acetobacterales; family Acetobacteraceae; genus Rhodovarius; species Rhodovarius crocodyli. The sequence goes on along the minus strand of NZ_SACL01000001.1, from coordinate 332,932 downwards.
CACCCATATCCTGGTGCCGGTGGAGCGCATCGCCAGCCTGGAGTTCGACGCGCCCAAGCGCCCGCGTGACCTGGTGTGGCGCCGCGCCGCCATCAACCTGAAGGACAGCACCGAGGGCGTGGTCTACCTGCCCGCCATCTACGCCTGCGCGCCCGATGCCCCCGCCGATGTGAAGCTGGGCCGCGAGACGAGCTGGAGCGAGGGGCCGGGCCCGGTGCGCGGCATCGGCCAGCGCGTGTTCCTGATCGGCGAGGAAGACGTGGCCATCAGCGAACTGAAGGCACTGCACTTCAAGTAAGACCATGAGCGACCGCCCCTCCAACCGCAACGCCGCGCACTGGATCCGCCTGCCCCTGCTGGACAGGCTGATCGCGGATGCCGATGACGACAGCGCCATGCCCCGCTCCCCCCAGGAGGCGGTGGAGGCGCTGCGCAAGGCCGTGCGGCGGGATCTGGAGGCGCTGCTCAACGCGCGCCGGCGGCGCTGGCCGCTGCCGGAAACGGCGCCGGAGCTGATCACCTCGCCGCTGAACTACGGCATCCCCGACGCGACCTCCGGCAGCTATGCCCTGCAGGAGAAGCGCGAGGCACTGGCCGCCGAGGTCGAGGCGACGATCCGGCGCTATGAACCCCGGTTGCGCGGGGTGAAGGTGCGGATCGACGATTCGGGCGGTGACCTGGAAAGGCGCCTGAAGCTGCGCGTCGATGCCGTGCTGCGCAGCGACCCGGTGCCGGAGCCGGTGAGTTTCGAGACGGTGATCGAGGCCGTCTCCCATGAAGTGCGGGTGGCGGATCAGGGATGAGCGAGAGCCTTCTCCCCTTCTACAATCGGGAACTGGCGGCGCTGCGGCGCCTGGCGGGTGAATTCGCCGCGGCCTCGGGCAAGGCGGCGGGCCGGCTGCGCATCACCGCCGACGGCACGGTGGACGACCCGCATGTGGAGCGCCTGCTGGAAGGCGTGGCTTTCATGGCCGGGCGGGTGCAGCAGCGGCTTGAGGACGAGCTGCCCGAGATTACCGACGCGCTGCTGGAGCTGCTGTCGCCGCATCTGCTGGCCCCGGTGCCCAGCATGGCGACGGTGCAGCTGGAGCCGAAGCGGGAATCGCGCGGCCCGGCCCTGGCCAAGCGCGGCACCCCGGTCGAGACCGACCCGGTGCGCGGGGAGGCCATCCGCTACATCACCTGCCACGATGTCACGCTGTGGCCCGTCACGATCAGCGCCGTCAGGCTGATGGGCCAGCCGCTGGCCGCCCCCGCCAGCCCGCGCGTGCAGGGCGCGCTGTCCTGCCTGCGCATCACGCTGAACACCTCGGTGCCGGACCTGCTGTTCGCGCAGGTGGGGCTCGACACGCTGCGCCTGCATCTGCGCGGCACCGGCATGGTGGGCCATGCCCTGCACGAGCTGCTGTGCACCGCCTGCATCGGCATGGCGCTGGCCGATGGGCCGAACGACCCCGACGCCACCTTCCTGCCCGCCGACAAGCTGAAGCCCGTGGGCTTCGAGCGGCACGAGGCGGCGCTGCCCTGGCCCAACCGCGCCTTCGACGGCCACCGGCTGCTGACCGAGTATTTCGCCCACCCCGAGAAGTTCCTCTATGTCGAGCTCTCGGGGCTGGAGGCGCGCACGCTGCGCCACGCCTCCAACACCATCGACCTGTTCGTCTATCTGAACCGCTCGATGCCCGAGCTGGAGCGGATGCTGGAGCGCGACAACGTGGCGCTGCACTGCACGCCGGTGGTCAACCTGTTCACCCAGCGCTGCGAGCCCATCGCGCTGGACGGCAGCCAGACCGACTGGCTGGTCATCCCCGACGCCCGCCGGCCCGAGGGGCTGGAGCTGCACTCCATCCTGAACATCCGCGAAAGCCGGCCGGACGGCGCGCGCCGCCATGTGCTGCCCTTCCAGCGGCTGATGCGGGAAGGCGAGGCCGAGGGCGACGCGGCCCCTATGCAGTGGGTGGGGCTGCGCGGCCCGGCGCCCCTGCCGCTGACGGGCACCGAGATGCGGCTGATGCTGCGCGACGAACGGTTCGACCCGCAGGCGCCGGCCGACGGCGTGCTGACCATCACCGCGCTGTGCACCAACCGCGACCTGCCCGCGCTGCTGCCCTTCGGCGGCGGGCAGCCGCGCCTGAGCATCGCGGACGCGACCTGCCCGGCGCAATCCGCCAGCTGCCTGTCGGCACCCACCCCGACGCTGCGCCCGCGCCTGCAGGAACGCGGCGCCTGGCGGCTCGTCTCGCACCTGGCGCTGAACCACTTGGGTGTCACGGGCGGCCAGGACGGGGCGCTGGCCCTGCGGGAGATGATGCGCCTGCATGACCTGCGGGATACGCCCGAAAGCCGCGCCGCCATGTCCGGGCTGATCGCGGCCGAGGCATCGCCCGGCGTGGCGCGGCTGCCGGGCCAGCGCCCGGGCAGCTTCGTGCGCGGGCTTGAGGTGAAGCTGACCTTCGATCAGCAGGCCTGGCCCAGCCATGGGCTTTACCTGATGGGCTGCGTGCTGGAACGCTTCCTGGCGCTGCAGGTCTCGATCAACGGCTATGTCCGGTGCTCGGCCGTGCTGCGCGGGCGCGGCACGGTGCAGGCGCGCTGGCCGGCGCGCAGCGGCACCAGGGTGCTGCTGTGAACCCTGACGACGACATCGACCCCGATGCGACGATGATGGCGCCGCGCCGGGTGGCCCCGCCGCCGGTACCGGTGCCCGCACCTGTCCCCGAGCCGCAGCCCGAGCCCGAGCCCGAGCCCGATCCCGTGGCGGCGGCACCCGCGCCCGCGGCCCCGCCCGAGCCCGCCCCCCCGCCCGCGCCCAGCCCGCGTGAGCTGCTGCGCAAGGAGCCCCAGCGCTTCGACCTGGACCAGGCGGCCTTCGTCGCCGGCTTCTCGGCGGGGCGGGATGTGGTGGCGCTGCCTTACAGCGCGCCCGCCAACCTCTCCCTGCCGCTGGCCGAGGTCAGCGGTTTCGACGACGCCTCGGGCCGCATCACCACGCCGTTGTTCGGCATGATCGGCCCGGCCGGCACGCTGCCGCGCCACTACACCGCCACCGCCGGCGCGCAGCTGCGCCGCCGCCAGGACGCGCTGCCGAAGTTCCTGGAGCTGCTGTCCCGCCGCTTCACCGGCATGTGGGTGCGCGCGGGCGCCAAGTACCGCCCGGCGCGCGACCCGGTGCCTGCCGAGCGCGCGCTGGATGCGGCCATCGGCATGCTCACGGGCGGGCTGTCGGGGCGGGTTTCCGCGGCACCCTCCGTGCTGCGCTATCACGCGGGCAACCTCTCGGCCCGCACCCGCAGCGCCGAGCGCCTGCGCGCCATGCTGGAGGAGGAGATCGGCCGCCCGGTCGAGATCGTGGAATTCGCCGGCGGCTGGCTGCGCCTGCCCGAGGCCGAGCAGACGCGCCTGGGGGCCGCGCATTCCACGCTCGGCATGGACATGGCCATCGGCGCGCGCGTGTGGGAACCGCAGTCCCGCTTCATCGTCCGCGTGGGCCCCATCGGCCGCGCGCTGTTCGACCGCCTGCTTCCGGGTGAGCCGCTGCATGCGCGGCTGTGCTCCATGATCCGCCTGTTCGTGGGCCCGGAGCAGGATTTCGCGCTGAACCCCATCCTGTCACCCGATGCGCTGCCCGAACCGGTGCTGAGCGGGGCGGCGGGCATGCGGCTCGGCCTTACTTCCTGGATGGGCCAGACGGCGCCCCGCACCCAGCCGGTGCGCGACGCCATGCTGCGCCCGCCCCCATTCTGAGGAAATGTCATGACGGCCTGGAGCCAGGGCTACATCGCTGAAAGCCCCTATACCTTCTCCTACCAGGCGGGGCTCGCGCCCACGCAGCTGCAGGCGGTCTGCGCCCTGATGGGCGTGAAGTGGCAGATCCGTCCGGACCTGGTGATGGTCGATATCGGCTGCGGCCGCGGCCTGACGGTGAACACGCTGGCCGCCGCCAACCCCGGCTGGACGGTGGTGGGGCTGGACTACAACCCCTCCCACATCGCGGAGGCCGCCTCGATCGCCGAGCGCTGCCGCATCCCGAACGCGGTGTTCGTGGAGGCCGATCTCTCGACCATGACGGATGAGGAGATCGACCGCCTGCCGCCGATCGACGTGGCCACGCTGCACGGCGTCTGGACCTGGGTGGGCGACCCGGTGCGCGAGGGCATCATGCGGCTGCTGTCGCGCCGGCTGAAGCCGGGCGGGCTGGTCTATGCCGGCTACAACGCGCTGCCGGGCTTCGGGTCCGATGCGGCGCTGCAGCGGCTGTTCCGCCATGCGGCGGCGCTGCACCAGGGCGGCACCAACGCGAAGGTCGAGGCCGCGACCGACCTGGCCAGGCGCCTGCTGGAAACCACCCCGGCCTATCTGCCGCGCACGCCCCTGCTGGATGCGATGGTGAAGGACGATGACCGGCTGAACCCGTCCTATCTGGCGCATGAACTGCTGACGGAGCACTGGCGCCCGGTCTTCTTCGAGGACATCGCCAAGGCCTTCGGTGCCGCCAAGCTGGATTTCGTGGGCAGCGTGACGCTGAGCGAGAACATCCCGGACACGCTGTTCACCCCGGCCCAGCGCGCGATCTATGAGACGACGCCCCCCGGCGCGATGCGCGAGTTGCTGAAGGACCTCTGCGTGCCCCGGCCCTTCCGCCGCGACGTGTTCGTGCGCGGCATGGTCCGCACCGACGCGGATGCCGCGCTGGACGACATCGTGCTGGCCGCGACCATGGAGCCCGGCCAGGAGCCGCCGAAGGTGAAGGTCAATGTCGGCGAGGCCGAGATGGGCGAGGCGATGTGGACCCCCATGGCGGCCGCCCTGCGCCAGGGCCCCTGCCGGCTGGGTGATCTGCGCGGCCTGGCCCCCGGCAAGCCGCCCAACCCCGGTGAGCTGATCATGATGCTGACCGGCGCGGGCCACGCCCAGCCGGTCCAGCGCCCCTCCGGCCCCACCGAGCAGACGGCGGCGCTGAACCGGCTGCTGGCGAAGGAATATGTGGCGGAAGGGCGCGGCGGGTCGCAGCTGTGCATGGCCTCGCCCGTGGCCGGTTCCGGCATCGCCTGCACCTGGCTGGAACTGGCGGTGGCCGTGCAGCCCGAGAGCGAGGGCCGCGAGATGCCCGACACGGTGGCCCTCGCGCGCCGCATCCTGGGCCCGCTGAACGAGGAAGCGGCCGAGGAGGCCAGCGGCGTGATCCAGCGCATGCTGATCGAGCGCCGGCCGGTCTGGCGCCGCTTCGGCATCATCGGGGACTGAGCGGGTGCGGGAGGGACACGCAAAGGTGATGGCCCTTCATCATCGGCATGGAGGATGGCCAAACCCTGGTAGGATTTGCTTTTTCAGGGGCATCCGGTCTCCACTACCGGCAGCTGAATACAGCCGCGGAGGAAAACAGCCTTGTCTGGCACCGTAAGCGTCACCCAGTCGGAACGGATGCTGGAGATCTCCTCGCCCCTCGGCAAGGACGCCCTGATTCTCAGGCGCCTGTCGGTGGAGGAGGAGATCGGCCAGCCCTTCGTCATCACGGCCGAGGTGCTTTCCCAGGACATGGGGATCCAGCCCGGCGCGCTGGTGGGCAAGCCCATCACCTGCACCGTCACGCGTGAACATCTCCCGGCCCGGCATTTCCACGGCATCGTGCGCAGCTTCGCGCGGCAGGCCGCCATCGGCCGCGGCTATGCGGCCTATATGCTGGTGGCGGTGCCGCGCATGTGGCAGCTCGCTCGCACCTCTGACTGCCGGATCTTCCAGCAGAAGTCGGTGAAGGACATCTGCACGGCCATCTTCGGCGAGCATGACGTGGCGCCCGTGACCTGGCGGGGCGGCGTGCCCACCCAGCCGCGCAACTACTGCGTCCAGTTCAACGAGACGGACCTGGATTTCACTCGCCGCATCCTCGAGGAGATCGGCTGCGGCTTCTATTTCGAGCACAAGGCGGGCGACCACACGCTGAACATCTGCGGGGCGAATTCCGACTATCCGCTGGTCCCGGGCGAGGCGCAGGTGGTTCGTTCCGATCACGGGCTGACCGGGTCGCTGACCGCGTGGCAGCCGGAATCCTCGCTGCAGCCGGGCAAGGTGGCCACCGTCGACTTCGACCAGCTGAAGCCCAGCTCCCTGCTGCGCACCCAGGCCGCGACCCTGCTCAACAGCCCGGGCGCCTCGGGGTTCGAGATGTTCTCCTGGCCGGGCGGCCAAGCGATGCAGCCGGAGGGCGACCTGTCCAAGCTGCACATGGAAGGCTTCGAGGCGCAGGCCGATGTCGCGACCGCCCAGGGCACGGACCCCACGCTGTTCGCCGGCGGCCGGGTGAAGGTCAAGAGCGGCATCGAGGGCTCCACCGCCACCTGGCTGGTGACCAAGGCCACCCATTCGGCCTTCGACGAGACCCAGCTCGCGGGGGGCGGCAGTGCCGGCTACCAGTCCAGCCTGCGGCTGATCTCGGCCGAGCGCGTGTGGCGGCCCGCGGTGGTGCGGCCGCGCCCGATGATGCCGGGCATCTTCAGCGGCATCGTCACGGGCCCCGCCGGAGAGGAGATCCACTGCGACAAGTACGGCCGCGTGAAGGTCCATTTCCTGTGGGACCGCGCCGGCAAGAAGGACGACACGTCCTCCTGCTGGGTGCGCGTCATGCAGTCCGTCGCGGGCAAATGGGGCGGCAGCTGGCAGTTGCCGCGCGTGGGCGACGAGGTGATGGTCGCCTTCATGGACGGCGACCCGGACCGCCCGGTCGTGATCGGCAGCGTCTATAACGACGAGGGCATGCAATCCATGGCCCTGCCCGCCAACAAGACCCAGACCTGGATGCGCACGCGCTCCAGCAAGGGCGGCGGGGCGAGCAACTACAACGAGGTCCGCTTCGAGGATAAGAAGGGCAACGAGGACTTCATCGTTCAGGCCGAAAAGGACAAGAACGAGCTCGTCAAGAACAACCGGACCGAGACGGTCAAGAAGGACCACACGGAAGCCATCGGCAACCACTTCACCAGCACGGTGGAGCAGAACCGCAAGGTGACCGTGAGCAAGGGCGATGACAGCCTGACCGTGAAGATGGGCAACGAGACCCGCACGGTCGAGCTGGGCAACATCAAGGAGCAGGCCAAGCTCGGCAAGATCGAGATCGAGGCCATGCAGTCGATCACGCTGACCTGCGGGCAGAGCAAGATCCACATGACGCCCGTCAGCATCTCGATCGAATCCATGCAGATCGACGTGAAGGCGCAGCTGATGCTCAACAGCCAGGGGTTGCTGGCCACCCACAAGGCGGACGCGCTGATGACCATCCAGGGCGGCCTGGTGATGATCAACTGACATGAACACGCCAACGAACAAATTGACGGTCGCGCTGGAGCCACTTCTGCCGCGGCTGGAGCTGGACCCCGAGGGCATGGCGCTGCTGACCGGCCTGCCCGACGCAGCGACGGGCGTGACCACGCTGGTGGAGGCCGGGCGCCTGCCGGAGGCGCTGCGGCTGATCGCGCACGCGATGCCCAAGCGCGAGGCCGTGTGGTGGGGCTGCATGTGCAGCCGCGCCATGCCGGGGCCGCAGAACCTGGCGGTGGACACCGCCGCCCTGCTGGCCGCCGAGGCCTGGGTGCGCAAGCCCGAGGAAGGGCTGCGCCGCGCGGCGATGGAGGCAGCGCAGAAGGGCGGCTTCCGCAGCCCGGAGGCCTGGGCCGCCGTCGGCGCCTTCTGGTCCGGCGGCAGCATGTCGCCCGAGGGCCAGCCGGTGGTCCCGCCCGGCGAACATCTGACGGGCGTGGCCGTGGTGGGGGCCGTGCTGCTGGCCGCCCTTCGGCACAGCCCTGAGAAGGCCGATGAACGCTATCGGCGTTTCCTCGCCTCGGCGCAGGATATCGCGGCCGGCGGCGCGGGCCGCCTGGACGTGGAGCCGCCGCCCGCGGCCTGAACGCGGGCTGTCAGTAGCCCGGACGCGGCACGCCGCGCCGGGGTTGGAGGTTGAGTATGGTGCTGGTTCTTTCCGTGGTGCGTTGCCCCGATCACGCCCTTCCCGAACAGCGGCAGCTGCGGGGTGGCGAATGCGTGCTGGGGCGCGGCAGCCAGGCGGACTGGCAGTTCGATGACCGCGACAGCATGCTGTCCCGCAAGCACTGCGTCATCGAGTTCGCGGCGGGCGGGTGGCAGCTGCGCGACACTTCCTCCAACGGCACCTTCGTGAACGGCGCGGCGGAGCCGGTGGGGCAGGGCGCGCCGCGCCCGTTGTTCGACGGCGACCGCATCCGCCTCGGCGCCTGGGAGATCGAATGCCGGGTGACGGAGGACAGCCACGCCTCCATCCCCACCTTGCAGCCGGGCAGCAACTGGGGCGACCCGATGGCGGAACCGCTGCACCGCCCGCTGGTGGCGCCGGTGACGCATGGCCCCAGCCATGGGCTGGGCAATTTCCCTGAGGACCACAACCGCGGCCCGCTGCTGCCCGATGACCTGGACCTGGGCTTCGACGGCCCGCGCGGTGGCAGCATGCCGGACCACACGCCGAGCATTCATGATTCGCTGCGCGTGCCCCAGGCCCGCACGCCGGACCTGATCCCGGAGGATTGGGACAAGCTGCTGGACGGGCTTTCGCCCGGCAACACCCCCCCGGCACCCGACCCCTTCGCCAGGCCCTTCGCGGCGCCGGCCGATCCCTTCGCGCCCCCGGCACCTCCGCCGCCGCCCCCGCCCTCGCAGGTGCTGCCCCCACAGGCGCCGCCCGCCGAGCCCTTCCCGCCGGCGGCCGCCGCCTTTCCGCCCGATCCCTTTCCAGCCGATCCGTTTCCAGCCGATCCCTTTCCGCCCCGCGCGCCTGAGGCGCTGTCGGAGCAGCCGTTTCCCCCATTCGACCCGCCCGCGATGCCGCCCCCGGCCGCGCAGGAACCGCCGCCCTTCGATCCACCGCCGCCGGAACCTGCGCCCTCCGTCTTCGCGGAACCCGAACGCGACCTGCCGCGCCCGCCGCCGGTGCCCGTGGCCAGCGTGGCGCCCGCGCCGGCCCCCGGCGGGCTGGACGGCGCCCTGGCCCTGGTGCTGGAGGCAGCGGGCCTGCCCCCCGCCGCCCCGGGCACCGATGCGGCCGAGCAGCTGCGCCGCTTCGGCGCCGGGCTTGCCGCCGCCATCGCCGGGGTGCGTGCCCTGCTGATCGCGCGTGACGATGTGCGGCGTGAGTTCCGCATCGAGCAGACCATGATGCGCGCCGCCGGCAACAACCCGGTGCGCTTCGCCGCCACCGACCAGGCGGCGCTGGCCGGCGTGCTGTCGCCGCGCGGGGCAGGGGCCGATGCGATCGGGCAGACCTTCTCCGACCTCACGCGGCATCAGATCGCGAGCATCGCGGCCACGCAATCGGCCGCGCGCGCCATGCTGGAGAAGCTGGCCCCCGGCCCGCTGGAGGAGCAGGTGGGCAGCGGCGGCATCATGCCCGGCGCGCGGGAGAAGAAGCTGTGGGAAGCGTATCGCAAGCTTCACGAACAGGTCACGGACCAGTTCGACGATGACTTCGACAGTGCCTTCGGCCGGGCCTTCGCCAAGGCCTATGAGGAAACACTGCGCGGGGGCGGGCGATGATCGCCTTCATCATGGATTCAGGCGAAGCAGCCAATCGGGGTTCCGGGTTAATGGTGGCGGTAAGCGGGGAGTGGCTGCATGGCGTGGCATGACAAGGTGGTCTGGCAGGAGGGCATGTTCCTCCGCGCGCAGCATTTCCAGCAGCAGGACCGCTACCTCGAACATTTCGTGCAGGACCGGGCGGCGCCGCTGCACCCCCACCCCTGGGGCGTGACCGAGATCGCGCTGGACCGTGACCTGCTGGCGGCGGGGAAGTTCTCGCTGTCCTCCATCGCGGGCGTGATGCTGGACGGCACGCCCTTCTCCATCCCCGGCACGACCGACCTGCCGGAGCCGCTCGATCTGCCGGAAGGCACGCGCAACCAGGTGGTCTACCTGTGCCTGCCGCTGAAGAAGCCGGACGGCATGGAGGTCGCGGCGAACGAGACCGAGGACGCGATGACCGCGCGCTACTCCCTCTCGGGCCATACCGCCTATGACACGCATTCGGACCCGTCGCTGTCGGCGGAGCTGGCCGTGGGCCGCCCCCGCCTGCGCTACATGCTGGAACGCCAGGAACGCGCGGCCTACGCCTGCCTGGGCCTGGCACGCGTGACGGAGGTGCAGGCCGACCGCCGCGTGCTGGTGGATGAGCAGTTCATCCCGCCCGCGCTGCGGGTTTCGGCCACCACGCCGCTGTCCAATGTGCTGGCCGAGATCGTGGGCCTGCTGGGCCAGCGGGCCGAGGCCTTGGCTGCGCGCATCCTTCAGCCCGGCTCACGCGGGGTGGGTGAGGTTGCGGACTTCCTGCTTCTGCAATCCATCAACCGCTGGTCGCCGCTGCTGGCGCACCATGCCGATGCCGGCAATCTGCACCCGGAGACGCTGTTCAAGGATTTCGTGCAGCTGGCCGGGGAGCTTTCGACCTTCACCTCCCCCGACAAGCGCGCGGCCTCCTACCCGGCCTATCGGCACGATGACCTGCAGCGTTCCTTCGCGCCGGTCATCGCGGATCTGCGTCGAAGCCTGGCGACGATGATCGACAGCAACGCCTTCGAGATCCCGTTGCAGGAACGCGCCTATGGCGTGCGCGTCGGCCCCATCACCGACCGCAGCCTGCTGCGCGCCAGCCAGTTCGTGCTGACCGTGATGGCCGATGTGCCGAACGAGCATCTGCGCCGGAACTTCCCCAACCAGGTGCGCATCGGCGCGGTGGAGCACATCCGGGAATTGGTGCAGGTGGCGCTGCCCGGCATCGTGGTGCGCCCCCTGCCGGTCGCGCCCCGGCAGATCCCGTTCCACGCGGGTGCCGTCTATTTCGAGCTCGATCGCGGGTCGCCGCACTGGCAGCACATGCAGAATGCCGGCGCCTTCGCGATCCACGTCTCGGGTGACTTCCCCAACCTCCGTCTCAGCCTGTGGGCGATCCGCGCATGAGCGACAATCCCTTCGACGAGGAAGGCGACGCCGACAAGACCGTCGTCGGCCGCCAGGGCATCCCGGCCAGGGACCCGGGGCAGGGCCTTCACAGCATGGGCACGCCGCCGCCCCGGCCCATGGCCCAGCAGCCCATGGCGCCGCCGCCGCCGTCAGGCCCCGCCCCGCGCCTGGGCGGCGAAGCCGGGCTGGTGCCGCTGGTCGGCATCGTGCCGCTGGCCGCCGCCGCCGCTCCCTTGCTCGAAATCCTCTCGCGTCTGGTGCAGGCCGGTCCCAACGCCAGCATCAACGCGAATGAGCTGCGGGAGCGCACCATGCGCGCCCTGCGCCAGTTCGAGGCCGATGCCACGGGCGTCGGCGCCACCGCCGAGGACATCCGCGCCGCCCATTACGTGATCTGCGCCGCGCTGGACGACGTGGTGCTGGGCACAAACTGGGGTGCCACCTCAGCCTGGGCCTCGCATTCGCTGGTCTCGACCCTGCATGGCGAGGTGCGCTCCGGTGAGCGCGTGTTCGACCTGCTGGGCAACATGCAGAAGGACCCCGGCCGCTTCCGTGGCGCGCTGGAGGTGATGTACCTGGCCATCTCTCTGGGGCTGCAGGGCAAATACCGGCTGATGCAGCGCGGCCCGGCCGAGCTGGAGCGCGTGCGCGAAGGCCTTTACGAGCTGCTGCGCCAGCTGCGCGGCGAGTATGAGCGCGAGTTGTCCCCCCGCTGGCGCGGCGTGGATGCGCCGCATCGCGGGCCGTCCCGCCAGGTGCCGGGCTGGGTCGGCCTGGTGCTGGCCGCCTTCCTGCTGGGTGGCGGCTGGTATTACGTGGCCTCCTCGCTCAGCGCCTCCTCCGAGGATCTGTACGAGCGCATGGCGGCGCTGCCTCCCGGGGCGCTGCCCGCCATCGACCGCAGCGCGCCGCCGGTGCCGCCCGCGCCACCCCCGCCGCCGCCTCCGCCCCCGCCCAACACCCCGCCGCGCCCCGATGCGCTGGCCACCATGCGCCAGTTCCTGGCCCCCGAGATCCAGCAGAACCTGGTCACGGTCGAGGGCGACGCCCAGCGCATCCTGGTGCGCATCAAGGGCGCGGGCATGTTCCCCTCGGCCTCCGCCACGCTGGACCCGCGCTTCCATGACCTGATGCGCCGCATCGGCGAGGCGCTGAAGATCGAGCCGGGCCGGGTGCAGGTGCTGGGCCATTCGGACAACCAGCCGATCCGCTCCGCCCGCTTCCCGACCAATTTCGCGCTGTCGCAGGCGCGCGCGGAGGCGGCGATGGCCATGATCGTGGCGGCCAACGGCCAGCCGCAACGCTTCACCGCCCAGGGCAAGGCGGACAGCGACCCGGTGGCGAGCAACGCCACCGCCGAGGGCCGGGAACAGAACCGGCGCATCGAAGTCGTCCTGCTGCGTGAGGCCCGGTGACATGCGTGCGTTCGTGACCATTCCCGCCCTGGCCTCGCTGGTCGCCGTCATCCTGATCGGCGTGCTCCTGTGGCTGTTCCTGCCGCTGCTGGGCGAGGCCTTCGACGCCATCTGGCTGCGCGCCGTCATCATCGCGGTGCCGGTCGTGCTGTGGGTGCTGATCTTCTTCCTCATCGGCCGCCGGCGCGAGAAGCGCGACGACGCGCTGGTGGAGGCCGTCGCCACGGCCGAACCCAACCGCAAGGAAGAGGCCTCGGCCGAGGAGGAGGCGCAGCTGCGCCAGCGCCTGACCGAGGCGCTGGGCAAGCTGAAGAACGTCGCCGGCAAGAAGGGCAGCTACCTGTATGACCAGCCCTGGTACGTCATCATCGGCCCGCCGGGCTCGGGCAAGACGACGGCGCTGGCCAATTCCGGCCTGGAATTCCCGCTGACGGAGCACAAGCTCTCAGGCGTGGGCGGCACCCGCTTCTGCGACTGGTGGCTGACCGAGCGCGCGGTGCTGATCGACACCGCCGGCCGCTACACCACCCAGGATAGTGACGCGGAGGCTGACAAGGCCGGCTGGGAACGCTTCCTGGACCTGCTGCGCAACAACCGGCCGCGCCAGCCGCTGAACGGTATCCTGGTCGCCTTCGGCATGGACATGCTGTCCCGCCTGGGTGAGGCCGAGCGGCAGGAGCACGCGCGCACCATCCGCCGCCGCATCAAGGAGCTGGAGACGAAGCTCGGCCAGCGGCTGCCGGTATATTTCCTGGTGACCAAGGCCGACCTGCTGCCCGGCTTCACCGAGTATTTCGAGGATCTGGACAAGAACCAGCGCGAGCAGGTCTGGGGCTTCACCTTCCCCATGACCAATACGCCCGAGGGGCCCGTGATGGGCTTCGAGGCGGAGTTCACCGCGCTGATCGAGCGCCTGATCGCCCGCATGCCGGACCGGCTGCAGACCGAGCGCGGCCCCACCCAGCGCGCGGCGCTGGCGGGCTTCCCGGGGCAGTTCGCCTCGGTGCAGGAATCGCTGAACGCCTTCGCGAAGCTGGCCTTCGGCGGTTCCCGCATGGAACCCGCGCCGATGCTGCGCGGCGTCTACTTCACCTCCGGCACGCAGGAGGGCAATCCGCTCGACCGCCTGGCCGGGGCGATGAGCCGCGGCTTCGGTGTGGAGGCGCGCACCGCCACCCGCGTGGTGGCGCAGAAGGGGCGCGCCTATTTCATCGGCGGGCTGCTGAAGAACGTCATCTTCAACGAGGCCCGGCTGGCCGCGACCGACCGTGGCCGGGAGCGCCAGTGGCTGATGCTGCGCCTGGCCTGCTGGCTGGTGGCGCTGCTGGTGCTGCTGGGCGGCGGCGCCTGGGGCTGGACGGCCCTGAATGCCGAGAAGCAGCGTGCCGAGCGCCTGGCCGCCGCCGTTGGCCAGGCCGAGCAGGCGAGCCGCGCCACCCCGCTCGACCGCGTGCAGACCCCCGACCTGGCCGGCGTGCTGGCCTATCTGGAGACCACCCGCGCCCTGCCGCCCGCCGTGGGCGAGGACAGCGGCGCGCTGGGCTTCAACCAGCAGGAAATCCTGCATGCCGGCGCCGATGATGCCTATCGCCGCGCGCTGGACCGCGTGCTGCTGCCGCGCCTGCTGGCCCGGCTGGAGGTGCAGATCCGCGAGGGGCTGCAACGGCCGGACTTCCTGTATGAGGCCGTGCGCGTCTACCTGATGCTCGGCCGCCAGGGGCCGATGGACAAGGCGCTGGTGCGCGAGTGGTTCGTGCTGGACTGGCAATCGGCCTTCCCGGGCGCGGTGAACCAGCCGGGCCGGGACGCGCTGGCCCGCCATCTGGATGCGATGCTGGAGGGCTCGCTGCCGTCCTATCCGCTGGACGGCGCGCTGGTGGATTCGGCGCGGCGCATCTTCTCCCGCCTGCCGCAGGCGCAGCGCAGCTGGGCCAGGCTGCGCGCCATGCCCAACAGCGCGCCGGGCTGGAACCCCGCCCAGGCGCTGGGCCCCGCAGGGCAGCGGTATTTCGTGCGTCCCTCCGGCCGCGCGATGACCGAGGGCGTGCCGGGCCTCTACACCATCGAGGGGCTGTATTCGGGCGTGCTGGCGAACCTGCCGCAGGCCGTGCGTGAGGCCGCGAGCGAGGCCTGGGTGCTGGGCCCCGAGGCGCTGGTGGCCCAGGCCGCCGACCCGCGCCAGCTGGAGCGCGACATCCTCGGCCTCTACGCCCAGGAGTATATCCGCGCCTGGGAAGCCGTGCTGACCGACCTGGTGCTGCCGCCCTTCCCGAACCTGAACGCGGCTGCCGAGGGGCTGAACCTGCTCGGCGCGCCGAATTCGCCGATGAAGGAGCTGCTGCGCAGCGTGGCGCGCCAGCTGTCGGTGGGCACCGCGCCCGAGGGCACGGCCGCCGCCGCCGCCCAGGGTGCCGCCGGTGCCGCGGCTGCCGCGGCCCAGGGTGCGGCCGGCCGTCTGCAACAGGCCCTCGGCGTGACGGCGGCCAACCCGGCCGCGACCGTCGCGCAGCGGGTGGAGACCCATTTCCAGGCCATCCGCGACGCCGCGGGCCAGCCGATGGACGTGATCCTGCCCATCCTGAATGACCTGTATGTGCAGGTCGCGCGTCTGGCCAACGCGCCCCCGGGCACGGTGCTGCCGCCGGCGGCGGGGCTCGACCCCGGCCAGCGCCTGCTGGCCGAGGCGCAGCGCCAGCCCCAGCCGCTGCAGGGCTGGTTGCAGGCGATGGCGCAGTCGGTGAACCGCGTGCGTGCCGGTGGCGCGGCGGCGGCCATCGCGGCGGCCGGCGGGGCCGCCATGGGCCCGCTGTGCCGGGGGCTCGAGACGCGCTTCCCGTTCCGCCGTACCCGCACCGCCACCGACATGCCGTCCGATGACTTCGTGCGGCTGTTCGCGCCGGGCGGGGTGATGGACAGCTTCTTCGCCCAGCATGTGCGCCCCTATGCCGACACCACCCAGCGCCCCTGGCGCCCGGTGGCGACGGACGGGCTGCCGCCGCCGATCTCGCAGAACGACCTGATCCAGTTCCAGCGCGCGCAGGCGATCCGCGACGCCTTCTTCCCCTCGGGCACGGCCAGCGGCTTCCGCTTCCAGCTGATCCCGCAGGGGCTGGGGGTGGGCGCCACGGCTGCCACGCTGGAATCCATGGGCGTGCGCAATGCCCTGACCCCGGGCGGCGGCGGGCGGCCGATCGAGATGATCTTCCCCGCCCTGCATCCGGTGACGCTCACCTTCGATCCGGCCTCCTCGGCGGGGGATCTCGCCTATGATGGTGCGTGGTCGACGCTGAAGCTGGTCTTCCTGGGGCGGCTGGTCGCCACCCCGGCGCCGGACCGCTTCCGCCTGACCATCATCCAGGGCGACCGGGTGGCGGAGTTCACCGTGCAGGCCAGCAGCAGCCAGAACCCCTTCGCCCTGCGGGAGCTGAACGAGTTCCGCTGCCCCACCCTGCAGCCCCCCTCACCGTGATGAGCGGGGCGGTGGGCCTGTTCGGCAAGCTGCCGGCGCACGGGGATTTCGTGCGGCGCAACCTGCCGCGCGACTTCATCGCCGGCTGGGATGCCTGGCTCAGCGAGGGGATCCTGGCGCTGGACGGCGCGCTGGTGCCGGACAGCTGGCGCTTCCGCCTCAGCCCCGGGGAATGCGGCGCCGCCGCCGTCGCGGGGGTCGTGATCCCCAGCGAGGATATGGTGGGGCGGCGTTTTCCCATCACCTTCGCGGTCGCGCTGGAGCCTGACGGGGCTGGCCCCGCGGAGGGCTGGTTCGACGCGCTGGAGGCGGTTCCCCTTCACGGGTCGGCCGACGAGGTTCTGGCGCTGCTGCCCGCGATCATTCCGGGCGATGCCTGCCCGCTGGGCCTGTGGCGCCCGGGCCAGGGTCCCCATGCCTTCGCCGGCGGCTATGCCGCCCTGGCGCCGACAGACGAAACCGCCGCCGAGAGCTAGGTCCATGCCCGAGCCCCCGATCAGCAGCGCTGCCACCGACAAAGGAATGGTCCGCAAGCGCAATGAGGACCAGGTGATCTGCCGCCCGGACATCGGGCTGTGGGCGGTGGCGGACGGCGCGGGTGGGCACGGCTCGGGCGATGTCGCCAGCGCCGCCATCGCCGAGGCGCTGGGCGCCATCCCGCCCGGCCTGACGGCCGCCGAGATGCTGGCCCAGCTGCGGCTGCGCCTGTCCGCCGTGCATCAGGAACTGACCGAGCAGGCGGCGGCGCGGGAGCAGGGCGGCACCATCGCCAGCACCGTGGTCGTGCTGCTGATCCGTGGCGAGCATTACGCGGCGCTCTGGGCCGGGGACAGCCGGGCCTATCTGCTGCGCGGCGGCATGCTGCTGCGCGTCACGCGCGACCATTCCCTGGTGCAGGAAATGGTCGATGCCGGCACCATCACGGCCGAGGAAGCCGAGCATCACCCGCGCGGCAACATCATCACCCGCGCGGTGGGTGGCGGCGATGAGCTGGAACTGGACAAGGTGGTGGGCAGGGTGGAGCCGGGCGACCGCTTCCTGCTGTGCAGCGACGGCCTGTTCAAGGACCTGCCTGAGGCCGAGATCGCCGCCCTGCTGTCCGCCGGGCGGGACGCCGCGGCGCTGATCGCGGCCGCCAATGCCGCCGGCGCGCGCGACAATGTCAGCGCCGTGGTCCTGGCGGTCTGAGATGCATCGTTACCGCCCCGGGGCTTGCCGAAGTGGCGGAATGCGCTCACCTCGGCTGTCATGAGCACCATGCCCTCGCCCGAGGCGATTTCCGACGAGATCCTGCGCCAGACCCAGGCCTGCGGGCAGGGGCGCAGCATCTGCCCCAGCGAGGTCGCGCGCGCCCTGAACCCGCGCGATGAGCCCGACACCTGGCAGCGCCTGATGACGCCGGTGCGCCAGGCCGCCGTGAAGCTGGCGGAGCAGGGGCAGATCAGCATCCTGCGCAAGGGCAAGCCGGTGCCGGTCGAGGAAGTGCGCGGGGTGATCAGGCTGTCCTTGCCGCGCGGGCCCGCCGCGGGCGAGGGGCAGTAGAACTGGCGATGCCGGGCGCGCGGCGTTAGGCTTCGGAACCGGCAGCAGAGGAGGCCAGCGCGAGATGTTCCGCCTGCTCGGCCTGCGTGGCCGCCAGAGCCAGAAAGCACCGGAATTCGGGTGCGACTGGACCGTGCCCGCCCTGCCTGAAACCGCCGCATGGCCGGAGGCGGACCTCACGCTCGAATGCAGCGTGACCCCGCTGTGGCCCTCCACGGAACCGCCGGCCGAACTCGCGGTGGGCTGGTTCGCAACCGAGGACGCGGACCCGTCGGGGCCGCGCATCGCCGAAGGCCGCCTGGCCACATTGCCCCATGATGCCGTGCGCCGGCCCTTCACGCTGCCGCTCGGCGCCATCGCCCAGTCTGTGCCGAGCCGGCCGGCCACCATCTGGGTGGACCTGCTGCAGGAAATGGCCTTCTGGTTCCAGCATCGCGGCGGGGTGCCCCTGCGCTTCGACCTGGAGCGGCCGGGCCGGGATTTCCAGGATTGGGTCCGGCTGGCGCAGCCCCGGCCCCTGGCGGAGCTGCTATGGAGCGCCCGCTGGCTCAACCTCTCCGGCCCGCTGGCGGCGGCCCGGGAACGGGCGGCGCTGGTGCCCCCGCTGGCAGCCCCCGCCGAGCACGCGCCGCAGCCGCGCCCCAGCCCCATCGCGGCCCTGCGCGCCGCCGAGGATCCGGTGGCCGCCCTGGTGCGGCTGGCCGGCGGCTCCGCGCCGCTGGGCCAGCAGCCGGGCGGGCAGGAGGTGGGGCACCGCATGGCCGCCGTCATGGCGGGCACGGCGCGGTGGGAGAACATCCCCGGCCGGGATAACCCCTATTTCCAGCATGTGCGCCTGCGGCATCCGGGCACCAACGCCCCGCTCACGGCCGCGATCCAGGATGCGCTGAGCTGCGTGCCGGCCAGGCTGCTGCCGGAACTGCTGGAAAGCCGTGATGAACTGCGCCGCTGGTGGCTGTTCGATGTGGTGCTGCCGCGCGGCCTGCCGCTTTCCGCCCTCCCTCGGGAGGACCTGCATTGGTGGCAGCAGCCGGTCGAGGATGCGGGCCGCCTGCCGGTCAGCCGTTTCGCCATGGCGCGCGACCGGGAACGCCGCCTGATCTCTCGCGATGAGGAACCCCGCCAGGACGACGATGCGGGCCGGCTGGCCCTGCTGTTCCGCCATGTGCTGCATGATGGGCACGACACCCACGCCATGGCGCTGACGGGCCGCGACAGCCTGGGCGTGCTGCAATCCGAGCTGACGGTGGACGGGCAGAGCGTCACGCTGTTCCAGGCCCTGGTCGCGCTGGCCGACAGCCCGGGCGGGACTGGGTTCGCGGCGGCGCATGGCGGCTTCGGCCTGTCCCTGCGGCAGGCCGCCCGCCTCATCGCCGAGGAACTGCCCCCGCTCTCCGTCCTGTTGCCTGAGGTGCCGAGCCTGCCGGTGCCGTTGACGGTGGTGGGCCATTACAATTCATCCGGCGTGGGCGAGAACTTCCGGATGATGGCCAATTCCCTGGACCGCTCCGGCATCGCCACGCGAATGTTCGACGCGGGCGGGCAGGCGGTGGCCCTCGATGGGCGGGAGACGCTCGTCTCCCTCACGCAGCGGCCGAGGGAGGAGGTGGGCGCGCTTGCCTACCCGCGTGAGGCCACCACGCTGTTCATGATCAACCCCGAGAATATCGGGCTGGTCGCGGCCAACCCGGCCTTCGGGGCCACCATGGCGCGCCGCCGGGTGGGGTTCTTCCTGTCGGAGGCGCAGTCGCTGATGCCGGCCCAGGTCGCCGTCTGCGACACGATGGACGAGATCTGGACCCCTTCGAGCTTCGTGCGCGATATCTATGCGGCCCATACCGCCCGGCCGGTGCGTTGCGTCGGCAAGGCGCTGCAATGGCCGGACACGACGCCGGACCCCTATCACCGCTTCATGCCGGGGCGGCGCAACCGCTTCGTGTTCCTCACCAGCTTCGACCCCAATTCCTGGCTGCGGCGCAAGAACCCCACCGCGGTGGTGGCCGCCTTCATGCAGGCCTTCCCCCCGCAGGAGAAGGACGTGGCGCTGGTGGTGAAGGTGCCGGGCCTGCCGCGCAACCACCCCGGCGACCCCTATGGCGAATGGGCGCTGATCGAGGAGGCGGTGGCGCGCGACCCGCGCATCATCCTGCGGGAGGAATACGCGAGCTTCCTCGACTACCTCGGTTATATCGCGCATGCGGATTGCGTGGTCTCGGCCCATCGCAGCGAGGGCTTCGGCTATCTCTGCGCCCAGGCGCACCACTATCGCACGCCGCTGATCGCCACCGGCTATTCCGGCAACATGGATTTCTGCACGCCCGAGAACACCTGGCTGATCGAGCACGACATGGTGCCGGTGGGCGAGGGCGAGTTCCTGCCCGGCACGCGCGGCGATTGGGCCGATGTGCGGGTGCCGCACCTGGCCCAGCTGATGCGTGACGCGGCCAGCCAGCGTGAGCGCGCGATCGCCATGGCGCGCGCCGGCCGCGACATGGTCCAGAAACTCTACGCGCCCGAGCATTTCGACCGCGTGATCAAGGAGCTGCTTCAGGCGTGATCAAGGTGCTGAAGGATGCCGCGGCCCTCGCCGCCCCCTATTTCAAGGGGGAGGACAAGGTCAGGGGCTGGCTGCTGCTGCTCGCCGTCGTGGCGCTGAACCTGACCCTGGTGGGGGCGAGCGTGCTGCTCTCCTACTGGAACCGGGAGTTCTTCAACGTGCTGCAGGCCCGCGATGCCGAGGCCTTCTGGCAGTTGCTGTTCAGCTGGCGCACGACGGAGGGCGGCACGATGCCGGGCTTCGTCGGCATCGCGGTCATCTATATCCTGATCGCGGTGTATCAGCTGTATCTGCGCCAGGCGCTGCAGATCCGCTGGCGCGCCTGGATGACGGAAAAGCAGATGGCGCGCTGGCTGGCCGACCGCGCCTACTACCGCATCGCGCTGACCATGCCCGGCACCGACAACCCGGACCAGCGCATCGCGGAGGACATCCGCCTGTTCGTGGACACCACCCTGACGCTGGGCCTCGGCCTCATGCGTTCCGTCGTGTCGCTGTTCAGCTTCATCCTGGTGCTGTGGGCGCTGTCCGGCCCGCTGGAGGTCTGGGGCATCTCCATCCCCGGCTACATGGTGTGGGTGGCGCTGGCCTATGCCGTGGTGGGCACCTGGTTCGCGCATCTGATCGGGCGGCGGCTGGTACGGCTGAACTTCACGCAGCAGAAGGTGGAGGCCGATTTCCGCTTCGCCCTGATGCGCCTGCGGGAGAATGTGGAGGCCGTGGCCCTTTCCGCCGGCGAGCGGGACGAGCATGCCTCCCTGCTCACGCGGTTCCGCGCCCTGATAGGCAACTGGTGGGAGATCATGGTCGCCACCAAGCGGCTGACCTTCTTCACCGCCGGCTACACCCAGGTGGCCATCGTGTTCCCGATCGTCGTGGCCTCGCCCGGCTATTTCGCCGGGCGCATGCAGCTGGGTGAGCTGACCCAGACCTCGGGCGCCTTCGGAGAGGTGCAGGGCGCGCTGTCCTGGATCGTGGACAACTACTCCAACCTGACCGAATGGGGTGCGACGGTCGAACGACTGACCACCTTCTCCCGCGCCATCGACGAAGCCGCGGCCGCCGAGGCGACCGGCGTGCGCAGCCTGCATGAGGGCGGCGCGCTGGAGCTGCGTGACCTCTCCATCTCCCTGCCCGGCGGGCGGGTGCTGCTGGAGCCCACGGACCTGACCATCAACCCCGGCGAGCATGTGCTGCTGGCCGGCGCTTCGGGCAGCGGCAAGTCCACGCTGCTGCGGGCCATCGCGGGCATCTGGCCCTTCGGCACCGGCAGCGCCGCGCTGCCGAAGGGCGCGCGGGCGATGTTCCTGCCGCAGCGGGCCTATCTGCCGCTGGGCACGCTGCGCCATGCCCTGTGCTATCCCACCGCCGAGGCGGGCTGCGACGAGGCGGAACTGCTGCGCGTGCTGGAGGCCGTGGGCCTCGGCCACCTGCGGGACCGGCTGGATGCGGAGGACGCCTGGGCCCAGCGCCTGTCCGGCGGTGAGCAGCAGCGCGTGGCCCTGGCCAGGGCGTTGCTGCAGAAGCCCGACTGGCTGTTCCTGGACGAGGCGACGGCCAGCCTGGACCCCGAAAGCGAGGGGCATCTCTATCGCCTATTGAAGCAGGAGCTGCCCGGCACCACCGTTGTCAGCATCGCTCACCGGGAAAGCCTGGCGCAGTATCACGAGAGGCGGATCAGGTTGGCGGAACGGCGGCTGGCGGAAAGCTGAGGCCGGGCACGGGAACTTTCGGGCCGCCGGGGATTTAGGTTTCACATGGATGGAACTGAGGCGATGCCGCGAAAGATACTCCTGACGATGACCCTGGCCCTGCTGCCGCTGGTCGGCTGCGGCGTGGCACCACCGCCGGGCTCCAACGCCCGGCTGCCATCGGACGCGACCCAGGGCGCGGGCGACCCGACAAGGGCCGCCATCCTCGGCAGCGCCTATGCCTTCGGCAACAACACCGGCGGCCCGGCCGCCCTGGCCCGTGCCGCCGCCAACATGGAGTTCCTGGCGGCCACGCTGCCCTATGACCCGCGCTACAGCTTCATGGGCAGTGAGATGATGACGCTGCCGGCGGCGCAGAGCGAGCTGCGCCAGACCCTGCTGATCGCGAGCGACGCCGACCCGCAGCTGGTGATCGACGGGCTGTACGGCGTGTCGCGTGCGCTGCGGGCGGAGAATCCGCGCGCGGCGGCCGATGTGCTGCCGCCCAGGGCCTTCCCGCAGGCGGAGGTGACGGTGCAGCGCCTGGCCGCGATGCCGCCCCTTCCGGCGACGGCGGCCGCGGCCTCCGCCCTGGAACAGGGGCTGAGGCGGCAGGAGAATGAGCGCCTGCGCGGCGGGATACGCGGCCGGTTCTAAGCCGGTTTGTGCGGGTCGTCCGCCGGCAGGATGTCCCGCACATAGTCCCGTGACTTCCAGGCAGGCGCCACGCCAGGGTCGAGATAGGCCGAGGGCGTGCCGGTGCCCAGGTCCGGGATATAGCGCGGGCAGTTGGGGAAGATGTCGGTGGCGGTGACGCGCACCTGCTTGCCCGTGACCTGCGCCTGGCCCCGCACACGCAGCCTGAGCGACGCGCCGTCGAAACGCATGAACAGCAGCGCGCAGCTGGGGTTCACCGCCAGGTTGCCCAGGGTCAGGTACATGGAGTTGCCGTCCAGCTCCTCCCACTCCAGCGTCGCGGGGCCCGTGACGCGCACGAAGCCGGGCGCGCCGCCCTTGAAGCTGACATCCATCCGCCCCTCCGCGCCGCTGGCGATGAAGAAGAAGGGCGCGGCATGGATCAGGGCGATGTCGTCATCCCAGAAGGCCTCGTGCCGGCGGTGCTTCTCCAGCGCATCGGCCACGCGGCGGCCGTCGAACGCGTCCTGGAGGGCCCGGTTGCCGGGGTGATAGAGGCGGGACGGATCCTCCATCAGAACCCCACCCGGTCCCCGCCCTTCAGCGCCAGGATCTGCCGTGCCTCGTCGGGCGTCGCGATGGTGTGGCCCAGTTCCTCCAGGATACGGCGGATCTTGGCCACCTGCTGGGCATTGCTGGTGGCGGGCTGGCCCGGGCCGATCCAGAGCGAATCCTCAAGCCCCACGCGGACATTGCCGCCCAGGATGCCGGCCATGGTGGTGAAGGCCATCTGGTGCCGCCCGGCCGCCAGCACGGACCACACATACTGGTCGCCGAACAGCCGGTCCGCGGTTTCCTTCATGAAGTTGAGGTTGCGGATATCGGCGCCGAGCCCGCCCAGGATGCCGAAGATGGACTGCACGAACAGCGGCCCCTCCACCACCTTGCGGTCCAGCATATGGGCCAGGTTGTACAGGTGGCCGATGTCGTAGCATTCGAACTCGAAGCGCGTGCCGTGGCCCTTGCCCAGCCGTTCCACCACCTGCTCCACATCCGCGAAGGTGTTGCGGAAGATGAAGTTGGTGGTGTTTTCGAGGTAGGGCTTCTCCCAGGCGAACTTCCATTCCTTCACCCGCGCGGCGCTGGGCGCGATGTTGAAGTTCATGCTGCCCATGTTCAGGCTCGCCATCTCCGGGCTGGCGCGCAGGGCGCCGGCGATGCGCTCGTCCAGCGTCATGCCGAGGCCCCCGCCGGTGGTGATGTTCACCACGGCGTTGGTGTTCTGCTTGATGCGCGGCAGGAACTGCATGAACACCTCGGGGTCGGGTGTCGGGCGGCCGTCGATCGGGTCGCGCGCATGCAGGTGGATGATGGCGGCCCCGGCCTCGGCGGCCGCGATGGACTGTTCGGCGATCTGCTCGGGGGTGATGGGCAGGTGCTCGCTCATGCTGGGGGTGTGGATGCCCCCGGTGATGGCGCAGCTGATGATGATCTTGGCCATGCTTCTCTCCCGTTTCCGGGATCATGGCCGGGGTTCAGGGCTCGAGCAACAACAGCCCGAGCCCGGTCACGCCGAAGGGATGATAGGCCGACAGCAGCGGCGAGACGCGCTCGGGCAGGGCGCCGCGCATGACCAGCCACATCATGCTCTCCAGCCCCTCGGAGCCGGCGCCGGCCTCGTAGTCGGCCAGGCTGCGGGCAGCGAGGCTTGCGGGGTCATCCACCATGCGGGCCAGGAAATCGCGGTCCCAGTCCTGGGCGATGTGGCCGGCGGTCGGGCCGTCCAGCGCATGGGACAGGCCGCCGGTGCCGACGACCAGCACGCGCATGTCCTCGGGCAATTCGGCGATGGCCTCGCGCAGCGCCCGGCCCAGGGCGAACAGGCGCGCCGGGCGGGGCATGGGCGCGCGCAGCGTGTTGACCACGATGGGCACCACCGGGGCGGCCCAGGGCTCACCCACCAGCCGCAGCGGCCCGGCGGCGCCGTGGTCGAAGGCCAGCTCCTGGCACAGGGTCAGGTCGAAGTCGCGTTCCAGCAGGGCGGCGGCCAGTTGCGCCGCTGCCGGGTGGCCGGGCACGGGCGGGAAGGGCAGCCAGGCCCCGCCCTCCGGCGCCAGGGGGTATTCGGGGGCGACACCCATCGCCAGGGTCGGATAGGCGTCGAAGAAGAAGTGGTTCAGGTGGTCGTTGAACACCACCACGATCAGGTCCGGCGCTGCCTGCCTCACCCATTCCCGCACCCGGGCCAGGGGCTGGAAGAAGCCCTGCCATTCGGGCTTTTCCGCGTGGCCGTTGTCATGCGCGAAGATGGCGGCGGGGGAATGGCTGATGCCGATGCCGCCGATGATGCGCGCCATTCAGCGCGGCTCCCGGAAGCTCTGGATCACGCGCGGCAGCGGGACGCCCAGCGCGCCGCCGAGCTTCGCCAGCGCATAGATGCTGGCGCCCATGGCCGAGAGGCCCGGCCAGTCACGCGCCTGGATGGCGGCCAGTTCCCGCGGCGCCAGCCCGGCCGTCGCCAGATAGCCGGCCTCATCGGCTTTCAGCCGGGCGCGTTCCTCGGGCAGGCGCAGCCGGTGGCCCAGGCGGTTGACGGCCCAGCCGCGTCGCGCGGCGTCCAGGTCATACATCCGGTACCTCGCGTTCCAGGGCCTCCAGCCAGGCATCGGCCAGCCCATCGGAGGGCGCGCGCCAGTCGCCGCGCGGGGAGAGCGACCCGCCCGAGGAGATCTTCGGCGCATTGGGCACGGCGCTGCGCTTGAACTGGCTCTGCCCGAAGAAGCGGCGCAGGAAGATCCGCAGCCAGTGCTTGATGGTGGGCAGGTCATAGGCGTGGCGGTCCGCGCCCTCGATGCCGCGCGGCCAGGCGCCGCGCGCGGCATCGCCCCAGGCCGATTGCGCCAGGAACGCCACCTTGCCCGGCGAAAACCCCCAGCGCAGGGTCTGGAACAGGTGGAAATCCTGCAGCTCATAAGGGCCGATGATGGCCTGGGTGGACTGGATCACGCCATCGGCGCCGGGGGGCACCAGCTCGGGGCTGATCTCGGTGCCCAGGATGGCTTCCAGCGTGGCGCCCACATCCGCGTCATAGATGCCGGCCCCGATCACCCAGCGTATCATGTGCTGGATCAGCGTCTTGGGCAGGGAGGCATTGACGTTGTAGTGCGACATGTGGTCGCCCACGCCATAGGTGCACCAGCCGAGCGCGAGTTCCGACAGGTCGCCCGTGCCGACCACCAGCCCGCCGGAATGGTTGGCCAGCCTGAACAGATAATCGGTGCGCAGCCCAGCCTGCACGTTCTCGAAGGTGACGTCGTACTGGTTATGCCCCTCGGAGTAGGGGTGGTTGAGGTCCTTCAGCAGCTGGGTCGCCAGCGGCTTGATGTCCACCTCGCGCGCATCCACGCCCAGCCCCCGCATCAGCGCCCAGGCGGAGGTCTTGGTGCCGTCGCTGGTCGCGAAGCCCGGCAGGGTCACGCCGATGATGTTGGAACGCGGCAGGCCCAGGCGGTCCATGGTGCGCGCCGCCACGATCAGCGCCTGGGTGGAATCGAGCCCCCCCGACACGCCGATCACCAGCTTCTTCAGCCCCGTGGAGCGCAGCCGGGTCATCAGCCCCGTCACCTGGATGTTCCAGGTCTCGTAGCAATCCTGGTCCAGCTTTTCCGGGCGCGCGGGAACATAGGGGAAGCGCGCGATCTCGCGCTTCAGCGGCAGGGGGCCGCCGGGCGGGTCCAGCCGGAAGGGGATGCGGCGGAAGGCGAGGTCCTCGCCCAGCCCCGCGTCGCGGAAACTGCCGATGCGGCGGCGCTCCTGCGCCAGCTTCTCGACATCGATGTCCACCACCAGCATCTCGGCCTCATCCGAGAAGCGGGCGCCCTCGCCCAGCAATTCGCCGTATTCGAAGGCGGAGAGCTGGCCGTCCCAGGCCAGGTCGGTGGTGGATTCGCCCATGCCGGCGGCGGTGTACAGATACGCCGAGATGGTGCTGCGGGACTGCGCGTCGGCCAGCGCGCGCCGGTCCTCCGCCTTGCCCACCGTGACCGGGCTGCCCGACAGGTTGCAGAGGATGGTGGCCCCTGCCAGCGCCCCGCGCGAGGAAGGCGGGATGGGCGTCCAGAGATCCTCGCAGATCTCGATATGCACCACCGCGTCCGGGTTGTCCTCGGCGGGCAGGATGATGTCGGTGCCGAAGGGGACGGTCTGGCCGGCGATCGTGATCTCATCCGCCGTGGCGGTCATGGCCGGGGCGATCTGCCGCTTCTCATAGAATTCGCGGTAGTTGGGCAGGTAGGTCTTGGGGATGGCGGCGAGGATATGTCCGCCCTGGATCGCCACCGCGCAGTTGAACACGCCCGGGCCCTGGCGCAGCGGCGCGCCCAGGATCAGCAGGGCAGGGATGTCGCGGCTGGCCTCCGCGATCGTGGCGAGCCCGGCCTCCACCGCATCCAGCAGGGTGGTCTGCAGCAGCAGGTCCTCGATGGAATAGCCGCACAGCCCCATTTCCGGGAACAGCACCAGCCGGGCGCCCTGGGCCGCGGCCCCGCGCGCCATGTCGATGCTGGCGCGCGCATTGGCGGCCGGATGCGCCAGCGCCATCACCGGCGCGCAGAGCGCGGCCCGGACGAAGCCGTGGCGGTACAGATTGTCGAAGGGCAGGCTCATGATGGAGCAGAGTCGGGTGTCCCGCCGCCCCGGTCAATCACCAGCGTATCGAATCCTCGGTGGTGTCCACGATGAAGGGGAAGCGGCGTCCCTTCACATGCAGGGACACGCTGGTGGAGACACTTCCCCGCGCGTTCCAGCTTTTGCCGTTGCCCGGGCGCATGTCCCGGCGCGGGAAGACATGCCGCGCGGGGGCGCCGAACAGCGGCAGCGTCTCGACCACCAGGGTCTGCCGGTCGCCCAGCACGCGGTACACGTAATGGCGGCGGAAGGCGTCCAGCAGCAGGATCACGACGGCCAGCATGCCGGCGACGCCCAGGAAGCTCTCGCGGTCATTGCCGCGGTCGCTGTCGGTCACATGGATCAGCCCCGCGCCGCCGATCAGCCCCAGCATCACGATGATAAAGCCCAGGCACAGCCAGCGCAGCCGCCAGCCGCGGCTGTTCCTGTAGATGATGCGTTCCATGGCATGCAGCTACCGCCATGCCGGCCGCAAGGAAATCACCCGCTTTGATGGGATGGTGCCGGAAACGAAACGGCCCGGAGCGTCTCCGCGCCGGGCCGCCGGGCGACAGGCCTGCCGGGAATTGGCCGCCGCCCCGTTCCTGTCCCCGCCTTGCCGAAGGCCCTGAGGCGGGAGCTGGTGAAGGGAAGACTGCGCGCATCGGCCCTGCAACGAGATGGGCCGGGGATGAAGGCTTTGCCATCTGCCGGCCGGCCGTCAGCCGAAGGCGCGCGGGTCCCGGATGGGCTTGGCATAGCCCCAGTTGCCGCTGCCGGGCGGGTCTTCCTTCAGGTGCCCGGCCTCAAGCTGAACCACGTCCAGCGCGAATTTTCCCCAATCCGTATCATCCCAGCGCACGACCAGGTGCGGACCGTCAGGGGTGAAGACCAGGTCGCCGACGAACAGCCCGCCCGGCCCTTCGCGGTCCAACCGGCACTGCACCGTCTGGACGGCGCCCTCCCAAGGACGGCCTTTCCACTCCTGCCCCATGCGTCAGCTGATCTTTCCGGTTACGTCCGCTACACCTTTCACCGAGAACAAGGTCAGGCCAAGCCCCAATTTCGCTGCGCTGCACCCGGCCGGTCCGGTGCCGGTCGGGGGTGGTCAAAGCCGGGGCATGCGGCATCATCCCCCTCAAGAGAGTTGAGGGACGTCGACATCACATGATCATCCGCAAGCTGGGGGGCGCGATCGGCGCCGAAATCCTGGACGTGACGCTGTCCGGTGACATGCCGCAGGCCGAGGTGGACGCGATCCGCGCCGCCTGGCTGGAGCACGGCGTGGTGTTCTTCCGTGACCAGGATCTGCCGCCCGCGCAGTTCGCCGCCGTGGCGCGGCGCTTCGGCCAGGCGGTGGAATACCCCTTCGTGAAGGGCATCGAGGGCTTCCCCGAGATCATCGAGGTGAAGAAGCTGCCGCATGAGAAGGTGAATTTCGGCGGTGTGTGGCACACCGACACCGCCTATCTGGACCAGCCGCCCATGGCCACCATGCTGGTCGCGCGAGAGGTGCCTGAGGCCGGGGGCGACACGCTGTTCGCTTCGCTGCGGCATGCCTGGGAAGGGCTGTCGCCCGCCATGCAGGCCGTGCTGCGGCCGCTGCGCGCGCACAACACCTCCGCCAAGGCCGATGTCAGCAAGACGCGCGAGGACCGGCTGAAGGACAGCGGCCGCGAGGAAGCCCGCAAGAGCTACGACGCGCTGCACCCGGTGGCCCGCACCCACCCCGAGACGGGGCGGACGGCGCTGTACGTGAATGCCGGCCACACGGCCCGATTCGAGGGGATGACGGAGGAGGAAAGCACCCCGCTGCTCGACTATCTGTACCGCCACAGCGTGCGGCCCGAATACACCTGCCGCTTCCGCTGGGCGCCGGGCAGCGTGGCCCTGTGGGACAACCGCTGCTGCCTGCATTACCCGCTGAACGATTATCATGGCCACCTGCGGCTGATGCACCGCATCACCCTGGCCGGCGATACGCCGGCCTGAGGAAGCTGCGGGCCGAGCAATCCGGCCGCAACATGGCTTTCATGTCAGCCAACCGGGTGATGTGACGCCCGTTAACCTATATTATCCCGTATCGTCGTCATCGGCCCCCGGGATCAACCGGGGGTTGTCAGTCCAGCGTGAAGATCATGCCGCCAGCCCAGAGCCCCGTCGCCCGCCGCCTGTCCCTCCTTCCGTCCAGGCGCCGCGCGCTTCTCGCCGGGCTTCTGGTGGTGCCGGCGGTGCCGCTGATCGGCTGCGGCAGCCAGGCCGTGGCCCAGCGCGGCAGCGTGCTGCCCGACTTCGCGGACCTCGCGGAGCGCGTGCTGCCCGCCGTCGTGAACATCGCGGTGCAGAGCGAGACCACGACCGTGCCGCCCGAGTTCCGCGGCACCCCCTTCGAGCGGTATTTCCGCGGCAGGCGGGAACGCACGCAGGGTGCCGGCAGCGGCTTCGTGATCGACCCCACCGGCTACATCGTCACCAACAACCATGTCGTGGGCTCCGCCACCCGCGTCACCGTCTCGCTGCAGAACGGCACCGAGATGCCCGCCCGCGTCGTCGGCACGGATGAGCTGATGGACCTGGCGGTGCTGAAGGTGGAGCCGCGCCAGCCGCTGCCGGCCGTGCCCTGGGGTTCCTCGGGCGCCATGCGCGTGGGCCAGTGGGTGCTGGCGGCGGGCAACCCCTTCGGGCTGGGCGGCACCGTCACCTCCGGCATCGTCTCCGCCCGTGGGCGAGAGATCGGGGCAGGGCCCTTCGACGACTTCATCCAGACCGATGCCGCCATCAACCCCGGCAACTCCGGCGGCCCGCTGTTCAACCAGGCGGGCGAGGTGATCGGCATCTCGACCGCCATCTACTCGCCTTCCGGCGCCTCGGCCGGCATCGGTTTCGCGACGCCTTCCGACCTGGCGCGGCCGGTGGTGGAGCAACTGCGCCGCGACGGGCGAGTCGATCGCGGCTGGCTCGGCGTCTCGGTGCAGGACCTGGTGCCGGAGGACCCGCGCGCCGGGCGCCGCGCCGTGCTGGTCACTGATGTGGTGCGCAACGGCCCCGCAGCCCGCGGCGGCCTGCGCGCCGGCGACGTGGTGCTGGCCGTGAACGGTGAACGCACCGAAAGCTCCCGCGTGCTGGTGCGCTATGTCGCGGCCCTGCCGCCCGGCCAATCCGTGCGCCTTTCGGTGCAGCGGGACGGCCGCAGCGTCGAAACTTCCATCCAGGTCGGCCGTCGGCCCCCCGGTCCGGGCTGATCGAGCGGATTTTGCTTGCGACGCATGGGCTTGAGGGTCAAAGCGAGATCGTTACAGTCGAGTTAGTTCAAGACGAGGACTCGGATGCGCATCCTGTTGGTTGAAGACGATGCCGAGGTGGCGCGCTTCGTGAAGAAGGGTCTTCAGGAAGCCGGCCATACGGTCGAGCATGCCGGCAACGGCCGTGACGGGCTGTTCCTGGCCGCGTCCGAGCAATTCGACATGCTGGTGCTGGACCGCATGCTGCCAGGCGGCGTCGACGGCGTGCGCATCGTCGAGACCCTGCGCGGGCAGGGCAACCGCACCCCTGTGCTGTTCCTCTCCGCGCTCGGCGCGGTGGATGAGCGCGTGAAGGGCCTGAAGGCCGGCGGCGACGACTACCTGGTGAAGCCCTTCGCCTTCGCCGAGCTGCTGGCCCGCGTCGAGGCCCTGTCCCGCCGCCCGACCGTCGATGCCCCCGCCACCAAGCTGCGCGTGGCCGATCTGGAGCTGGACCTGCTGTCGCGCACCGTTACGCGTTCTGGTCGTAAGATCGACGTGCAGCCGCGTGAGTTCCGCCTGCTGGAGCACCTGATGCGCCACGCCGGCCAGGTCGTGACCCGCACCATGCTGCTGGAGAAGGTGTGGGACTATCACTTCGACCCGCAGACCAACGTCATCGACGTCCATGTCTCCCGCCTGCGGCAGAAGCTGGACAAGGGCTTCGACAAGCCGCTGATCCATACCGTGCGCAACGCGGGCTACATGATCCGCGCGGAACCCTGAGCAGGCAGTGCCGGTCGATTCCCCCCAGGGGCGCATCCTGCCCTATCGGGGGGCTGCCCCGCCGAGCCTGACGCAAAGCGCGGGTTTCCGGTTCGCCGCCTTCTTCACCGTCATGTTCCTGGTGGCGGCGGTCGTGCTCGTCTCCGTCATGTGGTGGGCCACGGCCGGCGCGCTCGACCGCCAGCTGGTGGCGGCCATCCGGGCCGATGCCGTGGCGCTGACGGAACGCTGGCGCGAGGGCGGGCAGCTGGCGCTGCAGGATGCGATCCAGGAACGCATCGCGCTCGATATCTCCAACGAGACCATCTACCTGCTGCTGAGCGAGAGTGGCGAGCGGCTTGCCGGCAACATGGAAGCCTGGCCTGACGAGGCCAATTCCGACGAAAGCTTCCTGCGCATCCGCATCATGCATGACGGCATCCCCACCGATGCCCGGCTGCTGCGGCGTGACCTGCCGGGCATGCGGATGCTGGTGGGCCGCGACGAAAGCGAGCGCCTGCAGCTGCGCCTGACCCTGACGGAGGGCGTGGCCTGGTCGCTCGGGGCCTCGCTGATCGTGGCGCTGCTGGGCGCCTCCATCATCCGGCGGATCATCGACCGCCGGCTGGAACCCACCTTCCGCACCGCGCTGGGCATCGCGGGCGGTGACCTGACGCGCCGCGTGCCGCTGACCGGGCAGGGCGACGAGTTCGACCGGCTGGGCGAGAGCATGAACACGATGCTCGACCGGATCGAATCACTCATGCAGGGGGTGAAAGGCGTCTCGGATGCCATCGCGCACGACCTGCGGACGCCCATCGCCCGGGCGCGGGCCAAGCTCGAGGAAAGTTTAATCGCGGCCCGGGATGCTGACGACCTGCGGGCGGCGATGGAGCAGGGCATCCAGGATCTGGACGGTATCAGCCGCATCTTCCAGGCCCTGCTGCGCATCACGGAGGTGGAGGCCGGGGCGCGGCGCGCGGCCTTCGCCCCCTTCGACCTGGTCGAGACGCTGCGCGACGTGGCCGACTTCTACGACGCCGCGGCCGAGATGCGGGAGCAGCGCCTGGAGACCGACCTGCCGGACACGCTGCCCATGGTGGGCGACCGCGACCTGATGATGCAGGCCACCGCCAACCTGTTGGATAACGCCGTGAAATTCACCCCGCCCGGCGGCGTGCTGCGCCTGTCGGCCCGCCGCGAGGAGGATGGGGTGCTGGAGGTCATCGTCAGCGACAGCGGGCCGGGCCTGTCGCTTCAGGACCGTGCCCGGGCCGGCGTGCGCTTCTTCCGGGCAGAGCCGTCGCGCGCCACGCCGGGCTATGGGCTGGGCCTGTCGCTGGTCCGGGCGGTGGCGCAATTGCACGGCGGCGTTGTGCGGCTGGAGGACGCGATTCCGGGGGCATCGCCGCCCGGGCTCAGCGTCCGCATCATTGTCCGCAGCGGAAATTAACGCTTGCAACGCCCAAACGGCGTCATCAAAATAAACATATGCTTCTCAATAAGGCACTGAGCGCGGCTTTGATGGCAGCGATTGTCATCGGCAGTTTCCCTGCCGCCGCGCAGCGCAACCGCGTCGATAACCGGCCGAGTGCCACTGACGGCGCCTTCATGGGCGGCGGCATCGTGGTGCCGGAATCCGTGGTGGTGGCCACGCCGGCCCCGGCGCGCCCCCGGCTGGAGGCGGCACCCGTGCCCAACGCCCGCATCCAGGCCCCGCGTGAGGCCCCGCGCGCCGACGTTGCCCAGGTGCAGCCCACCTTCATCGCGCCGCGCCTGCCCGGCCGCGGCCATGCGCAGGAAACCGGCTCCCCCGGGGACCTTCAGGACCGGCTGTTCCGGCCTGCCCCCGGCGCGCAGGTCCGCATCCCCGTCATCTGGTGATCACTCGACCCTGAGCGCGCCCATCAGTGCCAGGGCCGCCTCGGGGTCCTGTGCCAGCGCCAGGCGCCTTCCGGCCAGCAGCGCATAGCGCGCCAGCAGCGATTTCCGCCGGGCCGGCGCCAGCGGGTGATGCGGCGCTTCCCTGACCAGCGCCGCCTCAGGCCCATCCGCCACGATCAGCCCGACATCGGTCGGCAGCGCCTCAGGCGGGAAATCCAGGTCCACCGCGAAGTACAGCCGGTCGCACCAGGCGCGGTATTCCGGCCATTTGCGGTCGGTCTGGAAGTCCCGCAGGCCTGATTTGCTCTCGATCACCAGGAATTCGCCGGCAGGCGTCAGCACCCACAGGTCAGCCCGGCGGCCGTCGGGCAGGGGCGCCTCGGCCACCGGCGCCCAGCCGTGCAGCAGGCACAGCCGCGCCGCCGCCCGGCAGACCGGCGTCACAGCGCGTCGATCGCGCGCGCCAGCTTCACGTCCCTGGCCGACAGGCCGCCCGCGTCATGGGTGCTGAGCGTGATCTGGACCTTGTTCCAGACATTCCGCCAGTCCGGGTGATGGTCCTGCGCCTGGGCCAGCAGCGCCACCTTGGCCATGAAGCCCCAGGCCTGGACGAAATCCTCGAAGGTGAAATCGCGGCGGATGGCGTCCTCGCCCTCCACCATGCTCCAGCCGGGCAGGGTGGAGGCCAGCTCCGCCCGTTCCGCCGTGTTCAGCTTCTGCACCATGGGGCGCCTCCGCTATGATGTGTTGATGCGTCATACCACCGCCCCCACCGTCGAGGACATCGTGGCCCTGGCCGAAGAAGCCTTCGCCGCCATGCCTGAAGAACTGCGCGCGCCTGTGAAGGGTTGCGCCATCGTGGTCGAGGAAGCCGCCGACGACGAGACACTCGCCGCCATGGGGATGGAATCCCCCTGGGAGCTGACGGGCCTGTATCGCGGCACGCCGCTCACGCAGAAATCCGTGCTCGACGTCCAGACCCAGCCCGACACGATCTTCCTGTACCGGGAGGCGATCCTGCTGGAATGGATCGACACCGGGGAGGATCTGTTCCGCCTCGTCCGCAACGTGCTGATCCATGAGATCGGCCACCATTTCGGCTTGTCGGACGAGGATATCGAGCGGCTGGAGGCCTAGCTGCGCACCCGCCGCACCGCGTCCAGCCAGGCAGCGTGCCGGGCGGCGGCGTCGGTCCCGCTGCGCGGGGTGAAGCGGCGCTCCAGCCGCCAATGGGTGGGCGCTTCCTCCGGCCCCGGCAGCAGCCCCGCCTGAAGGCCGGCCAGCCAGGCGGCACCCAGGGCGGTGGTCTCGGTCACGGTAGGGCGGTCCACGATGGCGCCGGTGATGTCGGCCAGCTGCTGCATGGTCCAGTCGCTGTTGGCCATGCCGCCATCGACGCGGATGGTGGTGATGGGCCCCCCGGTATCGGCCCGCATGGCGGCCAGCAGGTCCTCGGTCTGGAAGGCCACGGCCTCCAGCGCCGCGCGGCAGATCTCGGCCCGGCCGGCGCCCCGCGTCAGGCCGAGGATGGCCGCCCGCGCCCCGGCATCCCACCACGGCGCGCCCAGCCCGGTGAAGGCCGGCACCAGATGCACCTGCTGCGCCGGGTCGGCCTGGGCGGCCAGCTCTGTGGCCTCGGCGGCGGAGGCGATGATGCCCAGGCCATCCCGCAGCCACTGCACCGTGCTGCCGGCGTTGAAGATCGCCCCTTCCAGCGCATAGGCGCGCTTGCCGCCCAGCTGCCAGGCCAGCGTCGTCAGCAGCCGGTGGCGGGACATGACGGGCTGATCGCCCGTGACCAGCAGGGCGAAGCAGCCGGTGCCGTAGGTGGATTTCATCATGCCCGGCGCGAAGCAGGCCTGGCCCAGTGTGGCCGCATGCTGGTCGCCCGCCATGCCGCGGATGGGCAGGGGCCGGCCCAGCGCCGTGGTCTCGCCGAATTCCGCCGCGCAATCCCGCACCTCGGGCAATATGGTGCGCGGGATGGCGAACAGGCGCAGCAGCTCCTCGTCCCACTCGCCGGTGTGGATGTTCCACAACAGGGTGCGGCAGGCATTGGTGGCGTCGGTGGCGTGGACGCGGCCTTCGGTCAGGCGGAACAGCAGGAAGCTGTCGATGGTGCCGAAGCACAGGCGCCCGGCCTCGGCATCCGCGCGGGCGCCGGGCACATTGTCCAGCAGCCAGGCCAGCTTGCCGGCGCTGAAATAGGGATCGGGCAGCAGGCCGGTGCGCTCCGTCACCATCCCGGCGGGCAGGCGGGCGCAGAAATCGGCCGTGCGGCGGTCCTGCCAGACGATGGCGCGGTGCACGGGCTGGCCGGTGTCGCGCCGCCACAGCACCGTCGTCTCGCGCTGGTTCGTGATGCCGATGCCCGCGATGGGGCGCTGCGCGGCGGCGGCGGCCTGGCGCATCACCTCCAGCGCATGGGCCAGGATCTGCTCGGCGTCGTGCTCCACCCAGCCGGGTGAGGGGAAATGCTGCGGCAGTTCCCGCTGCGCCACCGCGACAGGCGCAAGCCCGGCATCGAACAGGATCGCGCGTGTGGAGGTCGTGCCCTGGTCCAGTGCAAGCAGCATGTTCCGCCCCGTCATTTCGGGCCAGTGAAGCACTTGGCACGGCCCTGGGCGAGATGCAGGCTGCCCCCAAGCAGGGAGATATGGGCATGCCCATCAGCAACAGCATCGCCGCCCTCGCCCCCGAAGTGGGCGAATGGCGCCGCACCATCCACGCCAACCCGGAGCTGGGCTTCCAGGAGCACAAGACGAGCGACCTGGTGGCCGCCAAGCTGGCGGAGTGGGGCATCGAGGTGCACCGGAACATCGCGGGCACGGGCCTGGTGGGCGTGCTGCGCAACGGCAGCGGCCCCAGCATCGGCCTGCGCGCGGACATGGACTGCCTGCCGATGACGGAGGAGACGGGCTTGCCCCATGCCTCCACCACGCCGGGCCGCATGCATGCCTGCGGCCATGACGGGCACACCGCCATCCTTCTGGGCGCGGCCAAGCACCTGGCCGAGACCAAGAACTTCACCGGCACGGTGAACTTCATCTTCCAGCCCGCCGAGGAAGGCGGCGGCGGTGCCAAGGTGATGATCGAGGAAGGCCTGTTCGACCGCTTCCCCTGCGACAGCGTCTATGGCCTGCACAACGACCCCAGCCTGGCGCTGGGCGAGGTGAAATGCGTCTCCGGCCCCATCATGGCCTCGGCCGACGGCGTGATCTTCCGCATCACCGGGCGGGGCGGCCATGCGGCGCGGCCGCACAACGCCATCGACCCGGTGGTGGTGGGCAGCCAGCTGGTGGTGGCGATCCAGTCCATCGTCTCCCGTGGGGTGGACCCGCTGGAATCGGCCGTGATCAGCCTGTGCATGTTCCATGCCGGCACGGCGCGCAACGTGATCCCGGAAACCGCCGAGATCGGCGGCACCATCCGCACCCTGAGCGCCGCCACGCGTGACCTGGTGGAGGCGAAGATCAGGCGCATCGCCGCCGCCGTGGCCGACCAGTACGATGCCGTGATCGAGGTGGATTACCAGCGCGGCTACCCCGTCACGGTTAACCACGCGGCCGAGAGCGAGAAGGCCGCCCGTGCCGCCACCAAGGTGCTGGGCGCGGCCGCCGTCCATACCCAGGTGCGGCCGGTGATGGGCGCCGAGGATTTCTCCTACATGCTGGAAAAGCGGCCGGGCTGCTATTTCAAGCTGGGGCAGAAGGCGGCGGACGGTAAGGGCGCGGTGCCGGTGCACCATCCGAAATACGACTTCAACGACGACGCGATCCCGTATGGCATCGAGGTGTTCAGCGCGATCGTGGAGCAGGAGCTGAAGGCCTAGGCCTTCACTTCGCCCGGGCGGCGATGACCCCGCCGCCCGCCACCAGCGCCATGGCCAGCAGCAGCCGGCCGTCCAGCGCGGCTTCCCCCCACAGCGCCAGCAGCACGGTGGAGGCCACAGGCACCGCATAGCCCAGCGTGCCCAGCAGGCGCGGGTCCCCGCGCTTCATGCCGATATCCCACAGGAAGAACGCCGCCCCCACCGGCCCCGCGCCCAGCAGGGCGATGGCCAGCCATTGCCGGGCATCGGGCCACACCCAGCTTTCGAACAGGGCGTGGGCCGCCAGGCCCAGCACGGCTGAAGCCAGGCAGAAGCCCGCGACTGCCTCGGTCGGCACCTCGGCCAGTCTGCGGGCCAGCACGGAATACAGCGCCCAGGTGAAGGCGCAGCCCAATGCCAGGGCGAAGCCGGCCCAGGCATCGGGCGCGAAATGCGCGCCGCCGGCCAGCAGCACCAGGCTGCCGGCGAAGCCCATCGCCACGCCCAGCAGCCGCCACGGCCCCAGCCGCATGCCCAGTATGGGCGCCGAGAGCAGCACGATCAGCAGCGGCCACAGATAGTTCAGCAGATTGGCCTCGGCCGGCGGTGCCCAGGCCAGGGCCGCGAAATACAGCGCGTGATAGCCGAACAGCCCGCCCACCCCATGGGCCCAGGCGATGGGCGGCTGGCGCAGCGCCGAAAGTCCGCCGCGCGCCAGCGCCCAGGCCAGGCCCAGCGTGCCGCCCACCGCGAAGCCCATCGCCGTCAGCTGCAGCGGCGGGATGCCCGCCGCCGCGCGCGCCAGCACGGCCAGGAAGGCCCACAACAGCAGGGCGCCGCCCCCGGCCAGGGTGGCGGCGTTCACGAACGGCATCCGGCGATCATGCGGCGCATAGGCGCAGCAGCGCGGCGCGGCGGCAAGAGGGAGCAACTTCACGCGCGCGGCAGGGTTTCCGCCACAGTCTTGTCGGTATTGCGGGCTTTCCTTCCCGCATACGGCATTCGAACCATGAAGGCGCTCGGCAGGCCTGTTATGGTGGCCCGAGCGTGAGGAGACAGCCATGCGAAACCAATTGGCCCGTTGCACCGCCCTGACCGGAACATTGCTGACGGGCACGGTGCTGGCCTTCGCGCTGGCCATGCCGGCCCAGGCACAGGTCGACCGCCGCACGCAGGAAATGATCGAGAGCCTGCAGCGCCGCCCCATCGGCCCAGGCACGATCGACGATGATTCCGCGCGCGGCATGGTGCGGCCGGGCGGCGAGAGCACGACCCCGGCGCCGAGCGTCCCGACCCTGACGCCCGCGCCCTCCGTGCCGACGCTGACGCCGGCCCCGCAGGCCCAGGCGCCGCAGCCTCCGGTGCCTCCGCCGCCGCCCTCCGGCCAGGCGCGCCCGGACCCCCCCCCGCCCACGCTTGCCCCGCCGCCGCCCCCGCCGATGGCGGCACCCGGGCCCGAATCCTCGCCGCCCGCCTTCGGGCAGCCGAGGCCGGAGCCGGTGCCCCCCATGGCACGGCCGCGCCCCGAGCCGGCCCCGATGGCGCCCCCGCCGCCCCAGGCGTTCAGCCCGCAGCCGGCACCGCCCCCACCGCCGCCCGTCAGCGTGAAGCCCGGCGCGCCCGTGCGCCCCGTGCCGCCCCCGCCGCCGCCCGGCGGCATGGCGGTGACCACGGCGCCCGCCGATGTGCCCGCCATCAGCCTGCAGGTGAACTTCGCCACCGGCTCCGCCAGGCTGGAGCCGAACGCGGTGGAGGATCTGGCGCGGCTGGGCATGGCGCTGAACTCGCCGCAGCTGCGCGCCTTCCGCTTCCGCATCGAAGGCCACACCGACACGGCGGGCGATGCCTTCGCCAACCAGGTGCTGTCGGAGCGCCGGGCCGGTGCCGTGCGTGACTTCCTGGTGGCACGGGCTGGCGTCGCGGCCTTCAGGCTGCAGGTGGTGGGGCTGGGTGAAAGCCAGCTGCTGATCCCGACCCCGGACGAGATGCCCGAGCGTCGGAACCGCCGCGTGCAGATCCTCAACCTCGGCCCTTGATCCCGCGCGCGGCCTGGCTGGCGGGCGGGGCGGCAGGCCTCGCCCTGGTGGCGGGCCTCGCCTGGCTCGCCTGGCCACGGGCGCGCGTGCTGCCGCCGGTGCCCCACGCGGCCTCGCCGCACGGCTCCCCACCGGCCCCCGCCGGCCAGCCTTCAGCCCCCGCTGCCCTGTTCGTGCCGGTGCTGACGCCCATCGTGCGGGCCGATGCCGCGGCCATCGCGGCGGCGGCGGCGGGCGCCGAGCCCGGCATCTTCCAGCTCGCCGGCCATCCCCGCGTGTTCATCCTGGATTTTCCGGGACTGGCCGAGCAGGCGGCGGCCATGAACCGCGTGGCTGCCCTGCTGGAGAAGGCCGGCGCCCCGCGCGACCGCGTGCTGAGCATGCCCGAGCTGGAGCAGCTGATCGCCGCCAGCAACACCACGGCCGAGGAATTCTATGTCGGCCACAACTATCTGCTGGCGGACATCCGGCGCTTCATCGACCTGGCCCGGCAGGGCGGGCAGGTGCTGACCCAGGCCGAGCAGCGCCTGGCCGGCATGGTGGAGGCCATCGCCGCCGCCGCCCCTGGGCCAGAGCCGGTGGCGGTGCTGACCATCCCCAACCTCGGCCCCCGCATGGATGCCGCCACCCGCGCCGCCGTGCTGGGGCATGAGCTGGGGCACGGGGTCTATTTCACCAATTCCGGCTATGCCCGCCATGTTCATCGCCTCTGGCATGGAAGTTTCACCGAGGCCGAGCGCGCCGCCTTCCGGCGCTTTCTTGGCAGCGTGGGCTATGATGCGCAGAATGAGGAATTGATGATCAATGAGATGCAGGCCTATCTGCTGTTCACGCGGGACGCGCGTTTCTTCGCGCCGGCCATGGTGGACATGGCGGAGGCCCGCGCCGAGGAGTTGCGCGCCATGATGCGACAGGGGCTGCAGGAGCCATGACCGCACCGACCGGCATTCCGGCCGGGCTGCCCGCCCGCTATCGCGTCGAGAGCGAGCTGGGCGTGGGCGCCATGGGCCGGGTGGTCGCGGCCTTCGACGCCACGATCCGCCGCCGCGTCGCCATCAAGATCATGAACGCGCCGCCGGCGAATGACCGGATCGGCCAGGAATCCTTCCAGCGCTTCCGGCGCGAGGCCCAGGCCGCGGGCGGGCTCAAGCACCCCGGCGTCGTCGCCATCTATGACTTCGGTGAGGACGCCGAGGCCGCCTGGATGGTGATGGAGCTGGTCGAGGGCGGCACCCTGCGCGACCTGCTGGACCGGCAGTATCAGTTCGGCCTGCCCGAGACGCAGCGCATCATCACCGAGGTGCTGGACGCGTTGGCCTTCTGCCATGAGCAGGGGGTGGTCCACCGCGACATCAAGCCCGCGAACATCATGCTGACGCGGGCGGACCCGCCCGGCCGGGTCAAGATCGCGGATTTCGGCATCGCGCACCTGAAGCCCGACCAGCAGGACGGCGACGCCGACCTGACCACGGTGGGCGAAAGCCAGCTCGGCACGCCCAGCTACATGTCGCCGGAACAGTTCCGCGGCGATGCCGCGGACCGGCGATCGGACATCTGGGCCACCGGCGTGGTGCTGTACCAGATGCTGACGGGCAAGAAGCCCTTCCCGGGCGGCTATGCCGCCGTGCAGTACAAGGTGCTGCACGAGGATCCGGTGCCGCCCAGCCGCGAGGCCCCCTCGACCCCGCCCGGCCTCGATGCCGTCATCGCCCGCGCCCTGGCCAAGGATGCGGCCGCCCGGTTTCCCGACGCGCGAGAGTTCGCCGCCGCCCTGGCTGCCGCCGTGGCGGCCCCGGTCGCCGCCGCCCCCGCCACGGAGGTGTTCCGCTCCTCCGAGCCGCAGGTGGTGGGGTCCGTCGGGGATGGTGCCAGGCGCATCATCACGGCGCCCAAGCCCGGCACGCCCGCACCCGCCGCGCCGAAGGGCGGTGGCGGAAAGGGCGCCTTGCTGGCCGGTGTGGCGGCGGTGCTGCTGCTGGCCGGTGGCGGCGGTGCCTGGTGGTTCCTGGGCCGCACCCCGGCCTCGGCCCCCGAGCAGCCGCCCGCGCCGCCCATCCGCATCGAGCCGACCCGGCCGGAGCCCGCCAGGCCCGAGCCCCCGAGGCCGGATCCCCCGAGGCCTGAACCGCCCCGCCCCGAGCCCGTGCGCCCCGAGCCGCCCCGCCCTGAGCCCGTGCGCCCCGAGCCTGGCCGGCCGGACACGCCGGGCACCGATGCGCAGCAGTCGCCCGCCGGCCGCCCGGACCCGCGTGAGGCCGCGATCGACGCCGCGATGCGCGGGATGGAGATCCATCTCTCCTGCGGGTGGATGCAGGGCAGCCGCACCGGCACGCGGGTGCGGCTGACGGGCGTGAGCCTGCCGCAGGAACTGTCCACCGTGCACAACAGCCTGGCCGTCGCGGGCGCCACGCTGGACAGCGCGGTGGAGGTGATCGAGCCGCAATACTGCCCGCTGGTGCGCAGCCTGCGCCCCGTGCTGGTCGCCCCGGGCGGCCGGCCGGATGTCGAGCCCCGTGCCCGCCGCGTGCAGGACGGTGACCGGCTGACGCTGAGCATCACGGGCCCCGAGGCCGGCGGCGTGGTGAACCTGTGGTTCGTCATGCATGACGGCAAGGCGCTGCGGCTGCTGACGGATATGCGCATGGCCCCGGGCCAGCGTGCGGCCATGAGCGAGACCGCGCCCAACTTCCCCTGGGTGATCGGCCCGCCCTATGGGCTGGAAATGGTCATGATGGTGGTGACCGAGCAGCCGCTGTTCACCGAGCAGCGGCCTTTCGAGGAAAGCATCGACCAGCTTTCGGCGGCACTGGGCCCGGCGCTGCAGGCGGCGCGGGCGCGCAACGGCCGGGTCTCCGCGCGTGTGACCACGGTGGAGACGCTGGCGCGCTGATCAGCCGATGGTGGCGCCGGCCTGGCCCAGGCCGGGCCAGTCCGCCGTGATGTCGCCGGTGCCGACGGGCGCCGATCTGCCGGCCAGCACCAGCACCACCACGGCCCCCGCCGGCAGGCCGCCTGCGCGGCGCGTGGCGTGGGCCGCCCGCAGCAGCAGCGGCTCCAGCTCCAACTCCAGTGCGGCCGCCTCTCCGCCCAGCGCGCATGCCGTGGGCAGCACGACCGGCCCCGCCGCGCCCGCCACCACATGGCCCAGCCCCAGCAGGTCCGCCAC
Organism: Rhodovarius crocodyli; assembly: GCF_004005855.1. Lineage (GTDB taxonomy): Bacteria > Pseudomonadota > Alphaproteobacteria > Acetobacterales > Acetobacteraceae > Rhodovarius > Rhodovarius crocodyli. Next base: position 291,103 of record NZ_SACL01000001.1, on the reverse strand, counting down.
CAGGGCTGCCTCGTCGGGCGGCCCGTCCTGGAAGCGGCTGGCCGACAGATCGAGCCCCGGGTGCAGGGCGGAAAACACGGGTGCGCCCTCTCCGTCAGGGTCCAGCGCCTCGGCCAGCACGCCGATCAGGGCCGGGGCCGCCATGCCATGGGGCAGGGCGCCCAGCGGCAGCGTGACGCCCGAGGTGACGAGCCGCGCCGGCGGCAGCGGGCCCAGCAGCCCGGCCTCCGTGACCCGCACGCCGCAGATCGGCAGGGACAGCAGGCCCGTCAGCTCCGCCGCCATGTCCTCTGCCGCAGGCAGGTCGGCAGGCAGCAGCCCGGCTGGGGGCATCGCCACCGGAATGCCGCTTTCCCAGGCTTCCGCCAGGGCGTTGGGCAGGCTTGTAATCGTCAACAGTGCCGTCATGTCATGCAGAGTACAGGCATTGTCACCTGCACGCATACCTGCCCTGCCTGTACTTGACGACCTGCCCAGTTCACGGGCATTTGAGAAGACGATGAGCGCATCTTCGCAAGCGCCTCTGTGGGCTCAGGCGGAGGCCGAGTCCGGCCAGGCCGCCAACCAACCGCCCGTTCGGGTGCAGTATCCGCTCGAATCCTCGGCGGGGCATCTGCTGCGCCGGGCGCTGCAGCGACATCAGTCTCTGTTCCAGGAATGTGCCGTCGGCCTGGCGCTGACGGCGCCGCAATTCGCGGCACTCAGCAAGCTGGCGGAGCTGGGCGCCACCACGCAGAACCGGCTGGGCAGGCTGGTGGCGATGGACCCCGCGACGGTGCAGGGCGTGGCGCGCCGGCTGGTGCTGCGTGGCCTGGTCCGCACCGACAAGGACCCGATGGACAAGCGCACCCTGGTGCTGGCCATCACCGCCGAAGGTGAGCGCGTGGTGAACGAGGCACGCCGCGCCGGCGCCGGCGCCAACGCCACCCTGCTGTCCGGGCTGACGCCCGAGGAACAGCAGGCCCTTGTAGGCCTGCTGCGCAAGGTCACGGCGACGCCGGAGGAATAGCCCACGCCCTGGGTCACCCCACGGTGGTGACGTTCATCGGTGCCTGGTGCCAGGCGAAGCCCTGGCCTTCCTTCGTGACATGCCCCAGCCCCGGCCAAGGGAAGTGGTAGGAAATCATGGCGTGCCCGTCGGTCGCCACGCGGTCCAGCATGCGGGTGCGCGTGCGGGCCGACAGCGCCGGGTCGGTGTCATAGGCGAATTCCCACATCGGCCGGCGCAGCAGCAGCACATGGTGATGCGCAAGGTCGCCCGAGTTGATCATCGTGCGGCCCTGGCTGGTGATGGCATAGACATGGTGGCCCAGCGTGTGGCCGGGGGCGAACAGCGCGGTCACGCCCGGCACCACCTCCTGCTCATCGCGCACCATCACCAGCCGGTCACGATAGGCGTTCAGGTTCTTGGTCGCGCCGTCGATGAAGGCGCCCATGAATTCCGGGCCGCGCTTGTTGTTGGCATCGGTCCAGTAGCGCAGATCCACCTCACTGAGGGCCACCTGCGCGTTGGGGAAGTTGCGGCGGCCCTGGGCGTCGACCAGCGCCCAGCAATGGTCGCAATGCGGGTGGGTCAGCACCACCATGTCGATCGCGGCCGGGTCGATGCCCGCGGCCCGCAGATTGGCCAGCAGCTTGCCGGTGGTGGGGCCGAACATCTGGCTGGCGGGGCCCATGCTGTCGCCCATGCCGGTGTCGAACAGGATCAGCTGCCGGCCGGTGTTCAGCACCAGGCAGTTCTGCTCCAGCAGCACGTTGTCGGGGCGCAGGAAGGCGCTTTCGAGAAGCTGGCGCGCCTCGCCGGGCGGGGAGGTGGGGAAGCCGCCGGCGGGCTCGCCCAGCGGCAGCGTGCCGTCGGAGACGACGGTGGCCTCGAAATCGCCCCAGCGGAACCGATACCAGCCGGGGGCAGGGGTGTTGGCGAAGGGGGCGGCGGCCTGGGCCGCGAGCGGCAGCATGGCGCCCGCGCCCAGAAGGGCACGACGGTTGATCATGTCACGTCTCCTCTCGCGCCGTCTTTGCGGCGCTGAGGGGAGTGAAGCGTGTGGCGTCAGGGGAGTGCAAGTGACGGTTGCGTGGGGCGCCGCCAGGGGCTTTGCCCTCGAACCCCCAGCCAGGGGCGCTGCCCCCGGCACCCCCGCCAGGAGATAATATCTCCTGGACCTGATAATGGTTTGGTGCCCTATCTTCGTAGGTGAGGCGTCAATTTTTATTATAAATATCAACGTTTTAAGTGTTCGGCGCCAACTCCCCGGGGTCCAGGGCCGCTACGGTCCTGGCGGGGTTCCAAGGGGCGGCGCCCCTTGGTGGGGGCCGGGGTTAAACCCCCGCCTTAAGCCCCCGCCTCCAGCAGCACCTCCAGCACCGCATCGCCATACTTATCCAGCTTGCTCGTCCCCACCCCGGGCACGCCCGCCAGCCCATCCAGGCTGCGCGGCTTGCGATACGCGATCTCGGCCAGGGTCTTGTCCTGGAAGATGACATAGGCCGGCACGCCCTGGTTGCGCGCCTCGTCCCGCCGCCACTGGCGCAGCGCGTCGAACACCGGGTCCTCGCCGCGCTCGGGTGCCGAGCTTTCGCGCGGCGTGCTCGCCTTGCTCACCGTATCGGCGCGCAGCATCAGCTGGGTTTCGCCCTTCAGGATGGGCCGCGCCTGGTCGGTCGGCAGCAGTTCCCCGTGGTTTTCCACCGCCACGTCCAGCGCCCCGCGTGAGACGAGCTGCCGCGCCACCCCGCGCCAGGTATGGTCCGGCAGATCCTTGCCGACGCCGAAGGTGGGCAGCTGGTCATGGCCGTGCTGGGCGATCTTGTCCGTCATGCGGCCGCGCAGCACGTCGATGATGTGCCCCAGCCCGAAACGCTGCCCGGTGCGCAGCACGGCCGAGAGCATCTTCTGCGCCGCCACGGTGCCGTTCCACATCTTGGGGGGCGTGGCGCAGGCGTCGCAGGCGCCGCAATCCTCCTCCAGATCCTCGCCGAAGCAGCGCAGCAGGGCGCGGCGGCGGCAGGTGGCGGATTCCGCGATGCTGACGATGGCTTCCAGCCGCCCGCGCTCGATGCGCTTCTGCTCGTCGCTGGCGGGGGATTCCTGGATGCGATGGCGGCCGAGGGCGATGTCGCCCGGGCCGTACAGCAGCAGCGCCTGGGCCGGCAGGCCGTCGCGGCCGGCGCGGCCGATCTCCTGGTACCAGCTCTCGGGGCTTTTCGGCAGGTCGGTATGGGCCACCCAGCGCACGTCCGGCCGGTCGATGCCCATGCCGAAGGCGATGGTGGCGCACATGATCACGGCATCCCCGCGCGCGAAGCGATGATGCGCCTCGCGCTTGGCGCTGGCCTCCATGCCGGCATGGAAGGCCATGGCGTCATGCCCGTCCTGCTTCAGCCAGGCGGCGGTGTCCTCGGTCTTGCGGCGGGACCCGCAATAGATGATGCCGGCGCCGCGCCCGTCCGAGGCGCGCTTGATGAAGGCGCGCAGCTGGGCGCGCTCGGTCTCGCGCGGCTCCGCGGTGATGAAGATGTTGGGGCGGTCGAAGCCGCCGCGAAACACCGGCGCATCGGCCAGCACCAGCTGGCGGCGGATGTCGTCCACCGTGCGCTCATCGGCCGTGGCCGTCAGGGCCAGGCGCGGCACCAGCGGGAAGCGTTCGGCCAGCACCGTCAGGCCGCGATATTCGGGGCGGAAATGGTGGCCCCACTGGCTGACGCAATGCGCCTCATCGATCGCGAACAGGCTGACCTCGCGCCGGGCCAGATTGTCCAGCGTGCCGTCCATCACCAGGCGTTCCGGCGAGACATAGAGGATGCGCAGCTCCCCGCGCGCCATGGCGCGGCGGATCTCGAAGCGTTCTTCCTCGTCCAGGTCGGAATGCAGGGCGGCGGCGGCAACACCCTGCTGGCGCAGGGCGGCCACCTGGTCTTCCATCAGCGCGATCAGCGGCGAGACGACGACCGCCAGCCCAGGCAGGCACAGGGCCGGCACCTGGTAGCACAGCGACTTGCCGCCGCCGGTCGGCATCAGCACCAGGCCGCTGCCGCCCTCCATCACATGCGCGACGATCCCGGCCTGAAGGCCGCGAAAGCCCTCATGGCCGAAGACCCGGCGCAAGACCTCCGCCGGGTTCTCCATCAGTTATTCGCCGAAGCGGATTTCCACGCGGCGGGATTCCAGCTCGACCAGGTCGAAGGAGACGGGGCCGCGCGCCTGGATGGCGATGCGCTCCGGCGCCACGCCCAGCTCACGCAGCTTGGCGGCGACGGCGTTGGCGCGCTGCTGAGAGAGCTGCTGGTTGTAGGCCTGGCCGCCGGTGGGGCCGGCGAAGCCCATCACCAGGACGCGGCTGGTCGGATAGCGCGCGGCGGTGGCGGCGGCGCCGCGCAGGTTCTCCATGGCGCTGTCCGGGATGTCGGCGCTGAAGCCCTCGAAGAAGACGATGGCCGGGGGCTGGCTGCTGGGGCCGCCGATGAAGCCGGTAATGGCCTCACAGCCCGGGAGAGCGAGAGCCAGGGGAGCCAGCAGAAGGTGGCGGCGGTTCATTTGCGCGATTCTCCCAGGGGGGAAAGGTGAGAATTTCCGGATGAACTATAGGCGGTGGGGCGTCAACGGGATGGGGGTGAAGCGTGTGTCATCTGTTCTCAGAACCCGCCAAGCACGGCAATGGTTGTCCCGATCTGGATGAGGTTCGCGATGACCGAGGCCTTGTGCAGCCGGCGGAAGCGGCGCTCGGCATTCGCGTCCCCCGCCTCTGACTGGTCACGCAGCGCATTGATGCGCGGCGTCAGCGCCTGGCGCAGCCAGAAGGCGACGAAGGCCACCCCCGCCATCAGGGCCGAGGCCATGCCCGACATGGGCATCAGCGCAATGGCCGCCGCGATCGCGGTGCCGATGATGTAGAGGTAGTAGAGCGGGAAAATGGCCCGGATGAAGGTCTTGGCGTGCTCTGGCGGCAGGCGCGAGAAGGTGAGCGGCGCCACGCAGAACGAAAAAAAGGCCATGCCGCCCAGGCAGAGCGACACGGCCAGCAACGCGATGAAGAACAGGATTCCCATGCGCCTCAGTGTGGCGCATGGGGGCCCGCCCGTCGATCAGTAACGGTAGGCTTCGGCCTTGAAGGGGCCGGCGGTGGTCACGCCGATGTAGTCGGCCTGGGCGGTGCTCAGCTTGGTCAGCTTCGCGCCCACCTTCTCCAGGTGCAGGAAGGCCACCTTCTCGTCCAGGTGCTTGGGCAGCACATAGACCTTGTTCTCGTACTTGCCCGGGTTCATCCACAGTTCCAGCTGCGCGAGCGTCTGGTTGGTGAAGGAGGCGGACATCACGAAGCTGGGGTGGCCCATGGCATTGCCCAGGTTCACCAGCCGGCCCTCGGAGAGCAGGATGATGCGGTTGCCGGCGGGGAACTCGATCTCGTCCACCTGCGGCTTGATGTTGGTCCACTTGAAGTTGCGCAGACCGGCGACCTGGATCTCACTGTCGAAGTGGCCGATGTTGCACACGATCGCGCGGTTCTTCATCGCGCGCATGTGCTCGACGGTGATGACGTCGATGTTGCCGGTGGCGGTGACGAAGATGTCGGCCTTCGGCGCGGCATCGTCCATGGTCACCACGTCATAGCCTTCCATCGAGGCCTGCAGCGCGCAGATCGGGTCGACTTCGGTCACCATCACGCGGCAGCCGGCGTTGCGCAGCGAGGCGGCGGAACCCTTGCCCACATCGCCATAGCCGCACACCACGGCGACCTTGCCGGCCATCATGACGTCGGTGCCGCGGCGGATGGCGTCCACCAGGCTCTCACGGCAGCCATACAGGTTGTCGAACTTGGACTTGGTGACGCTGTCGTTCACGTTGATGGCCGGGAACAGCAGCTTGCCTTCCTTGGCCATGGAGTACAGGCGGTGCACGCCCGTGGTCGTCTCCTCGGACACGCCCTTGATGGAGGCGGCGAGCTTCGCGAACCAGCCCGGCTTCTGGACCAGCAGCTTCTTGATCAGCGCGAAGAAGACGGTCTCTTCCTCATTGGTGGCGCCGTCCAGGAAGGCGGTGTCGCCCTTCTCGGCGCGCAGGCCGTAATGGACCAGCAGCGTCATGTCGCCGCCGTCGTCCAGCAGCATGTTCGGCTCGCCGCCATCGGCCCATTCCAGGGTCTTCTGCACATAGTCCCAGTATTCCGGCAGCGTCTCGCCCTTGATGGCGAAGACGGGCACGCCGGCCTCGGCGATGGCGGCGGCCGCGTGGTCCTGGGTGGAGAAGATGTTGCAGGAGGACCAGCGCACATCGGCGCCGAGCGCCACCAGCGTCTCGATCAGCACGGCGGTCTGGATGGTCATGTGCAGGCAGCCGGCGATGCGCGCGCCCTTCAGGGGCTGGCTGGCACCGAATTCGGCGCGGGTCGCCATCAGGCCGGGCATTTCGTCCTCGGCCATCTCGATTTCCTTGCGGCCCCAGCCGGCAAGGGAGAGGTCCTTCACGATGTATTCGCTGGCGAGGGGCATGATGGCGGCTCCGTTTGCTGGATGTGCGGGGGCGGTAGCATGCGGCGCAGCGGCATGCAATCACCCATAAGGATATCTTTATGTGTTATGAACGCAGGGCTAACGGCGGCCGGGCGGGTCGCGGCTGAGCCGCCGCGCGGCCAGCGCGTCCTCATAGGCAGCCCAGCGGGCGGCCTGCTGCTCGCCAAGCTCTCTCAGGTACACCCATGTGTAGATGCCGCTGTCGTGCAGGTCGTCGAAGACGATGCGCACGGCGTAATGGCCCACCGGCTCCATGCGGATGATGCCGACATGGCGGCGGCCGCCCACGATGGTCTTCTGGCCGGGCCCATGGCCCTGCACCTCGGCCGAGGGGCTTTCGACGCGCAGGTATTCGGCGGGCAGGGCGAAATGCGCCCCGCCGGGGAACTCCACCTCCAGGACCCGCGCCTCGCGGCGATAGCGCAGGGCGGTGGGGGCGTCGGTCATCAGCCTTCGAGCTTGCGCGCCTCGCCGGGCAGCATGATGGGAATGCCGTCGCGGACCGGATAGGCGAGGCCCGCCTGCTCGCTGACCAGCTCATTCGTCGCGCGGTCGTAGCGCAGCGGGCCCTTGGTCACGGGGCAGACCAGGATCTCCAGCAGCTTGGGGTCCAATGGTGCGGAGTTGGCATCGGAATGGCTCATGCGCGCGGTGTAGCAGGAAAGGGGCGGGGCCGCACAGGGGCGGGGGAAAGCCCGTACATAACGCTCAGGTAATAATGCTGCCACGTGACTTCTAAAAAATAGGATTAATGGTTAGTTTTGGTATAACGAAAAGTTGAAACCAGATGTATGGTCTCGCAGGAATCGCGTCGCATGCCGGCGCGTGCCTTGCCGTGCAGGATGAGGAAGTCAGCATGAGGAATCGTCATTCCGGCCTGGGGATGATCGCGGGGGCCATCCTGGCCTGCGCTTCGGTGGTGCCCGCCGCTGCTGACACGCTTGAGGATCTGGGCTTCACCAACGGCCTGGTGCTGCAGGGTTCCCGCTCCACGCAGGAAGTCTATTTCCCCATGCCGGCCAACCCGGTGCGGCCGGAGCTGCGGGTGGACGTGAACCCCAGCCCGTTGCTGGACCAGCTTTCCTCGATCCAGGTCCTGGCCAACGACTTCCCGGTGGCCTCCATCCCGCTGCGGGATGGGCCGGGCACCCACAACATTCCCATCCCGCCGGCGCTCGCGCGGTATGACTACCTGCGCATCCGCTTCGCCGCCGACCAGGCGCTGCAGCGTGAGGTGCTGTGCTTCGACAACGACACCCCCGCGGTCTGGAGCCATATCCTGCCCGCCACCCGGCTGACGGTGGATGCCGACGGCGAGGAAGGCGTGGGCGTGGTGTGGCGCCGCCTGACGGGCACCGTGCCCATCGCCCTGCCTTCCAACCCCAGCATGCAGGATGTCGAGGCCGCGCTCGGCCTCGCCGTCTCCCTCATCAGCCGTGGCGCCAAGCCCGTGATGGTGGGCCCCGGTGACGCGAGCGCCCGCATCGTGATCGGGCGCGGCAGCGCGCCGCTCTCGGTCGAGGCCATGCCCGACGGCAATGCTCGCCTGCGCGTGGCCGACACCGCCGCCGCCCGTGCGCTGACCGAGGCCGCCGGCGCCATGCGCGTCATTCCCGCCGTGGCGGGCGTGGGCGCGCCCACCTCCCTGGCCGCCACCTCTGATCGCGTGACCTTCGCCGATCTCGGCGTCGGGCTCTCCGAAGTGCAGATCTTCAGCGAGGGCACCTTCGAGGTCGAGATCCCGTTCAACAACCTGCCGCCCGGCCGCCGCCCCACCGCCATCCGCCTGTTCGGCCGCGGCCCGGTGATGCCGCCCAACAACGCCATGAGCGTGACCATGCGGGTGGGCCAGCGCGTGGTCTGGAGCGAGACCTACCGCGAACTGGTGATGATGAACGGGGTGCTGATCCCGCTGCCCGAGGAATTCATCCAGCACCGCATGTCGATCCGCCTGCGCTTCGCGCGCATCGGCTTCCGCCCGGCCTGCGACAGCAGCTTCCTGTTCGCCATGAGCCCGTCGAGCGAGGTGATCCTGGGCGACGGCTATCCGCGCCCCACCGACTTCAACGGCTTCTACGTCTCCTCCGACCGGCCGGCGCTGGTGCGGGTGGATGTGCCGGCGCATGAGGCGGTGGCGAGCATCCCCGCCATGGCCACCATCCTGAGCCGTGCGGGCGCCCGTGCCCACGCCATCGAGGTTTCGGCCGGCGCGCGGCTCGACCGGCCCTTCCTGTTGCTGTCCCGCACCGCGCCGTCGGAGCTGAACGCCCGCGCGCTGCTGCGCCCGGATCTGGGCCGCGTGGTGCTGCAGGATGAGCGCAACGGCGCGCGTGCCGAGATCTCGCCCGCCGCCGGGCTGTCGGTGGTGCAGGTGGCCGAGGCCGGGGGCATCCCGGGCCTGTGGTTCTCCCCGGGGTCCGAGCGCAGCCTGACCACCCCTGCCGTGCTGTCCACCGGCAATGTGGCGGTGCTGGACGGCTCGCGCATTCCTGCCTCCTTCGACACGCGCCGCCAGCAGGTGAGCGTTGAGGAGGCCCGCATGATCGAGACGCGCGGCGCGCTGTCCTTCCTTTCCCAGTGGCGGACTGAGCTGTTCATCGCCGGCTGGGTGCTGCTGACCGTCCTGGTGTTGCTGGCCGTGCTGCGCATGCGCCGGAAGAAAGGGTGAAGCCTAGATGTCCCAGGCTCTTCCGCTGGAGGAAGCCACCCTCGCGCAGCTGATGCTGCGCGGGCGGCTGGACCAGGATGCGCTGGCCCGCGCGCGCGACAATGCGTCGAACTGGCGCACCTCGATCGGTGAGGCGCTGGTCGCCGATGGTGCCGTCAGCCCGCGCGACTGGGCGCTGGCGACCGCCGCCGGCACCGGCCTGCCGCTGGCGGACCTGACGGTGGAACCGCCCGATGCCTCCCTGCTGGATGCGAGCGACCGCGAGCAGTACCTGGCGCTGGGCCTGGTGCCGTGGAAGCGCGCCGGCAACGGTGCGCTGATCCTGGCCGCCCAACGCCCCGGCGCGCCGGATGTGATCGAATGGGCGTCCCGCCGTTATCCGCATGACCGTCTGGGCTGGGCCGTCACGGCCAAGTTCGACATCCTGTGGGCGCTGCAGAAGCGCTTCGACCAGCTGGCCGACCAGGAGGCGCGCGAGGCGCTGCATATCGCGACCCCCGAGCTGTCCGCCAAGAAGGTGCTGACGGTGCCGCAGGCCATCTGGGCCTGGGCCGCGGTCTCGCTGTTCATCCTGGGGCTGATCCTGGCGCCGACCGGCACCATGATCGGCCTGTCGGCGGCGGTGACCGTCTTCTACCTGCTGTGCTTCGGCTTCCGCTTCCTGCTGACCTGGAAGGGCAGCCACCACAGCGTGGATGAAAGCGTGACGCCCGAGGAAATCGCCGCCCTGCGCGCCGAGGACCTGCCGACCTATACGGTGCTGGTGCCCATGTACAAGGAGGCGGAGGTCCTGCCGATCCTGGTGCATTCCATGCGCCGGATGGACTATCCGCTGGCCAAGCTGGACGTGAAGCTGGTGCTGGAGGCCGATGACGTCGAGACCATCGAGGCCGCCAAGGCGCTGAAGGCCGAGGGCATCTTCGAGATCGTCCGCGTGCCCACCAGCTATCCCAAGACCAAGCCCAAGGCCTGCAACTACGCCCTGCGCTTCGCGCGCGGCGAATACATCGTGGTGTTCGACGCCGAGGACATCCCCGAGCCCGACCAGCTGAAGAAGGCGGTCGCGATGTTCAAGCGCAGCGCGGACAACGTGGCCTGCATCCAGGCGCGGCTGAACTACTTCAACCGCCGCGAGAACTTCCTGACGCGGATGTTCACGCTCGAATATTCCAACTGGTTCGACTACCTGCTGCCGGGGCTGCACGCGCTCAAGATCCCCATTCCGCTGGGGGGCACCTCCAACCACTTCCGCACCTCCGTGCTGCGCGCGGCCGGCGCCTGGGACCCCTACAACGTCACGGAGGACGCCGACCTCGGCGTGCGCCTGACGCAGCAGGGCTATCAGGTGGCGGTGATGAACAGCACCACCTTCGAGGAAGCGAACGGCGTGCCGCGCAGCTGGATCAACCAGCGCAGCCGCTGGATCAAGGGCTACATGCAGACCTGGCTGGTGCACATGCGCCGGCCGATCCAGCTGTACCGGCGCCTGGGCGGCGTGGGCTTCTGGGGCTTCCACTTCTTCATCGGCTTCCCGGTGCTGACGGCCGTGCTGAACCCGCTGCTGTGGCTGACCACGCTGGTGGGGCTGGTGTTCGGCTCCGACATCGTGTCGCCGCTGTTCCCGGCGCCGATCATCTACTTCGCCATCCTGAACCTGGTCGTGGGCAACGCGATGTATGTCTACATGACCATGGTGGCGGCGGCGAAGCGCGGCTGGTTCAGCCTGATGCCCTGGGCGCTGATCGCGCCGGTCTATTGGGTCATGCACTCCATCGCCGCCTACAAGGCGCTGTGGCAGCTGATCGTGAAGCCGCATTTCTGGGAGAAGACCCAGCACGGCACCAGCAAGATCACGCAGACCCAGCTGGCGGGCATCGCCCAATCCGGCATCGCCCAGCAGGGCTCGCCGTGAACGGGCGCGTCGCGGCGGAGGAGCGGCGCGCGGCCTTCGTGGCGCGCCGGCCGATGCTGGCGACGCTGCTGGTCATCGCGTGCTGCTTCATTCTCTATGCGCTGGCCGCCGACCGGGTGCTGCAGAGCACCGATCTGTCGGGCCGGCTGGCCGAGAACTGGGCCTTCGCCGATGACCCGGCCGCCCTGGCCGGGCAATGGTTCAGCGCGCTGCTGCTGCTGCTGCTGCACGCCATCCCGGACAGCGGGCCGCAGACGCTGCTGCTTGTGACCGTCGCCACCGGCGCCTGCCTGATGGGGGCGCTGCACTGGCGCCTGATGGGGCGCGGCTGGCCGGTGATGGGCGGCACGTTGGTGGTGATGGCCGTCGCGCTGAACCCGGTGATGCTCATTCTCGTCACCTCCGGTTCCACCCTGCTGCTGGCGGCCATCATGATGGCGCTGGTAGGCATGGCCTTCGACCGCGCTTCCTCGGTGGGTGACAGCCAGTCGCTGATCGCGCTGGGCCTGGCGCTGGCCGGCATGATCATGACCACGCCGACCGCCATCTATATCCTGGCGCCCATGCTGGTGCTGCTGCCGCTGGCCCTGCGGGACGTGCGGGACGGCGCCTCCGCCGTCGCACTCTATCTGTTGACGCTGTTTCCCACTGTCGTGGCGCTTGGCGGCATCCTGGTGGCGGCGGCGACGCTGGGTGAGCCGCCGAAATTCGCCTTCCTGCGCTGGTCGGCCGCCATGCACGGCGCGGATGCCGCCGCGCAGTCGCTCTGGCTGGCGGAACATGGCGGGCAGTTCCTGCTGCCGCTGGGCCTGCTGATGGCCTGGATGCTGGCTGCCGTGCCCCTGTCCGCGCTGCCGCTGATGCTGGTGATCGGCACGGCGGCGGAACGGGCGCGCCCGGCCTTCGCGCTGATGGCGCTGCTGGTGGCGCCCATCGCCGGTGCCATGGCCACATGGCGGTGGCACATAGCTGATCCGCTATGGGCCGCCGCGGCGGGCTTCGCCTTCTCACTGGGGTGGCTGGCATCGCGCGTGCTGCGGCCGTGGGAACGCTTCCTCACGCTTATGCTGTTGATTTTGGGGCTTGTTCTGGCCTGGAGCCCCTTGTGGATGTGGGATGACGAGCTGCGGCTGGCCTGGAGGGGCGCGCTGTTCTGGTAAGTAATGCTCACCTTTTATTGTTAGAAATATCGCGCTACACGCCCGAGCCTTTTCGATAATTGCAAGGATCGGATAGAATATGGAACGCCGCCACATCCTGGGCGCCGCTGCAGCCGCGGCTCCTGCCGCGCTTGCCACCCCCGCCCTGGCCCAGAGCCTGCCTGAGGTGCGGTGGCGCCTCCAGTCCTCCTTCCCGCGCGTGTTCGACATTCTGTTCCACACCGCAGAGCGTATCGGCAACCGCGTCGCCCAGCTGACCGACGGCAAGTTCCGCATCCAGCCCTTCCAGGCCGGTGAGATCGTGGGCGGCCTGCAGGTGCTGGACGCCGTGCAGGCCGGCACCATCGAGTGCGGCCACACCGCCACCTATTATTTCGTGGGCAAGGACGTGTCCTTCGCGCCCTTCACGGCGCTCGCCTTCGGCCTGACGGCCCGCCAGCAGGTGGCCTGGTTCCGCCATGGCGGCGGCAATGAGCTGCTGGCCGACCTGCTGAAGGAATACAACGCCGTCGGCTTCTCCGCCGGCAACACGGGCGCCCAGATGGGCGGCTGGTTCCGCAACGAGGTGCGCAGCCTGCAGGACCTGCAGGGCCTGAAGTTCCGCATCACGGGGTTGGCCGGGCAGCTGTTCACGCGCCTGGGCGCCGCCCCGGTGCTGACCGCGCCGTCCGACATCTACCCGAGCCTGGAGCGCGGCGTGATCGACGCGGCCGAGTTCACCGGCCCGCATGACGATGAGCGCGGCAACTATGTGCGCGTCGCCCGCAACTACTACGCGCCGGGCTTCTGGGAGCCGGGTGCGAACCTGCACCTGATCATCAACCAGCGCGCCTTCGCGGCCCTGCCGGACCTGTACAAGCACGCGCTGGAGATGGCCTGCCTTGAGGCCGACAGCGAGATGATCAGCCGCTACGACCACTTCAACCCGCTGGCGCTGCGCCGCCTGGTGGGTGCCGGCGCGCAGCTGCGCTTCTGGCCGCGTGAAGTGCTGCAGGCCGCCTGGCGCGCCAATGAGGAGATGATCGCGGAGCTGTCGGGCCGCAACCCGCGCTTCAAGGCCATCATGGACAAGTACCTGCCGTACCGCAGCGACCTGTTCCAGTGGTTCCGCGTGGCCGAGAACAGCTACGACAACTTCGCCTTCGCGGCGGCCCAGCAGCGCCAGTAACGCGGTGCGGGCGTGCAGGGGCTCAGCCCCTGCCGGGCCCTGGGCAAAGAAAAAGCCGGAGAGGGACGGGTGTCCCTCTCCGGCTTTTTTGTTTGCGGTAGGCCGGGGCCTTACAGCTGCTGTTCGGCGGCCGCGAAATGCGCCTCGCCATTGGCGCGGGTCCGTGCCTCGCGGCCCGGGTTGCAGTCGTATTCCTGGAACAGGGTGCTGTCCGGGTTCACCACGTCCAGCTTGGCGCGCACGCGGCACACCAGGCGGGCATGGTTGCGGGTGCTGGCGCCATGCCAGCGGCGCAGCGCCTCGTCCCAGCCCAGCTCATGGCCCCAGCGGGCCAGCACGCCGCCGGCCCAGTCGGTGGAGATGCGGGCGTCCAGCGGCCAGGTCTCGCCGCGGGCATGCACGCGGGCGTTGATCTGCAGGCAGCCGGCCATGACGGTGCGGCGGCTGGAAGCGGCGCGCAGCAGCCGGGCGGCGGCCTCGCCGTCCTCGGGGATCACGGTGCGGCCGCCGATGTTCATGGCATAGGCGTGCAGCCCGCTCTCGGACAGGGCGATGGCGGTCAGCAGGCCGCGCGGCAGGCCGTGGATCTGCTCGGCGCGGCGGGTGCCGTCCAGGCAGGCGGCGCGGGGGCCGCCCTGCATGAAGGTGCTGGAATTGAGGGTGCTGCCCATGGCCACCGGCAGAAGCTCACGCGGGCGGTCCGGCATGCGCGGCGCATCGGCGGAGGCATGGCGGCTGGAACGGACGCGGCGGCGGTTGGCGGTGTGGCGGTTGGTGGTGGCGCGCTGGGCGGTGGGGCGATGGGTGGTAGTGCGGCTGGCCTGCGGGGTGCGGGCCGGCCGGGCCTCGTTGCGATGGGAACGGGCGGCGGTGCGCTCGCTCCGGGCATCAGCGGTGCTGGGAACCAGCACCACGGGGGCCGCGAGCAGGGTGGCAACCGCGAAGGCGGCGGCGGCGTTACGCACCTGACGAGCAGCGGATGGAAGTGGCTTTCCCTTGTTGGAAATCGCCATCCTGGACGCGCTCACGTCGGTCGTTTTGGGGCCGAGCTTCTTCATCATGCAACACGCCGTAGCATGGCGTGAAGATGGCGTGCAACCCAAGGTGAATATTCCCACAGATTACGCGCCCTGGCCGCATCCCCTCCGCGCCGCTATACCGCATCTGCGTGATAGCCGAGAGGATGTGGATGAACTGGGTTGATGGCGTTGCTCTCGGCGTATTGGTGCTGTCAGGCGTCATGTCGTTCTGGCGCGGCTTCGTGCGGGAAACGCTGGGCATCGCCGCCTGGGTGGGCGCCATCGTCGCGGGTTTCGCGCTGCGCCCCCAGATCAAGCCGCTGTTCGAACACTACATCGATCCGCCCTGGCTGGCCGACGGCCTGGCGGTGGGCGCGGGCTTCCTCGTGGTGCTCATCCTGCTGACCTTCGTGGTGAACACCCTGGCCAACCGGGTGGAGGACAGCGCGCTCGGCGGTGTCGACCGCTCCCTCGGCTTCGTGTTCGGGCTGGTGCGCGGCGCCTTCCTGATCGTACTCGCCTATATCATCGCGGGGCTGTTCCTGCCCTCCACCGACCGCTGGCCCGATGCGGTGCGTGAGGCCCGCGGCCTGCCCTGGGTGGTGCAGGGCGCCGAGGCGGTGGCCGAACTGCTGCCCCCGGAATACCGCCCGCGCATAGCAACCCCGCCAGAACGCCGTGAGCCAACGCAGGAAGACTTGTTGCGTCCGCGCGTCGGCAGCCGCACATAGGGGCCGCATTCACGGTGCTGTCACAGGCACCGCACCTGCCCCCATTTGAGGCGCCTGCCGGGACGCCACGAGGATGAGGTATCCATGCCGCTGACGACCAACCCCTTCGAAGACGACAAATTCCATGAGGAATGCGGCGTCATCGGCATCTGGAACCATCAGGACGCGGCGGCGCTGACCGCCCTCGGCCTGCACGCGCTCCAGCATCGAGGCCAGGAGGCGTCGGGCATCGTCTCGCTCTCCGCCGGGGCCAGCTTCCATATCCACCGCGGCCTTGGGCTGGTGGGCGACATCTTCGGTGATGCCAAGGTGATGGCGGGCCTGCCGGGCCGCGCCGCCGTGGGCCACAACCGCTACGCCACCACCGGCGAGACGGCGCTGCGCAACGTGCAGCCGCTGTATGCGGATTTCGAGTTCGGCGGCTTCGCCGTGGGCCACAACGGCAACCTGACCAACGCGATGATGCTGCGGCGCGCGCTGGTGAAGCGGGGCTGTCTGTTCCAGTCCTCCACCGACTCGGAGGTGTTCATCCACCTCATCGCCATCAGCCTGTATGCCAATGTGCAGGACCGGCTGATCGACGCGCTGAAGCAGGTGGAAGGTGCCTATTCGGTCGTCGCCCTGCACAACGGCGCGCTGATGGGCGCGCGTGACCCGCTGGGCGTGCGCCCGCTGGTGCTGGGCAAGCTGGAGAACGCCGCCGGCGGCGACGGCTGGATCCTGGCCAGCGAGACCTGCGCCCTGGACATCGTGGGCGCCGAGTTCGTGCGCGACATCGAGCCGGGCGAGCTGGTCGTGATCAACGACGACGGCGTGACCAGCGTCCGTCCCTTCGAGCGCCAGCGCGAGCGCTTCTGCATCTTCGAATACATCTACTTCGCCCGCCCCGACTCCATCATGGAGGGCATCGGCGTCTATGAGACGCGCAAGCGCATCGGCGCGGAGCTGGCGCGCGAGAGCAATGTGGATGCCGATGTGGTCGTGCCTGTGCCCGACAGCGGCGTGCCCGCCGCCATGGGCTATGCGGCCGAGGCCAAGATCCCGTTCGAGCTCGGCATCATCCGCAACCACTATGTGGGGCGCACCTTCATCGAGCCGACCGACCAGATCCGCCACCTGGGCGTGAAGCTGAAGCATTCGGCCAACCGCGCGATGATCGAGGGCAAGCGCGTCATCCTGGTCGATGACAGCATCGTGCGCGGCACCACCAGCAAGAAGATCGTGGAGATGGTGCGCCAGGCGGGTGCCGCCGAGGTGCACATGCGCATCTCCTCGCCGCCCACCACTCATTCCTGCTTCTACGGCATCGACACGCCCTCTCGCCGGCAACTGCTGGCCGCGCAGCACGACGTGCAGGAGATGGCGAAGCTGATCGGCGTGGACAGCCTGGCCTTCATCTCGCTGGACGGCCTGTACCGCGCGCTGGGCCATGCCCGCCGCGACAACGCCAACCCGCAATTCTGCGACGCCTGCTTCACGGGTGACTACTCCATCCCGCTGACGGACTGGCCGCAGGAGCAGGCGGCGCTGGCGGCGGAGATGGCGGTGGGGAAGTAGCGGTCAGGGGCTCCGCCCCCGACACCTCCGCCAGGACCGTAGTGGCCCTGGACCCCGGGGAGTCGGCACCTCGGCTTGGGAACGCCTCTCTTCTTGATTATAAAATGAATCTGGTGCCCCAACTGCCAGGGTAAGGCGCCAAGTATCGGTTTCCAAAGGCCTCTCGGCCTTTGGCGGGGTCCAGGGGCAGCGCCCCTGGTGGGGCATGGGGGAGAAGCCCCCATCGAGGGAACAGCATGACACTTCCACTTTCCGGCAGCGTGGCGCTTGTCACCGGTGCTTCACGTGGCCTGGGCGCCGCGGTTGCCATCGAGCTGGCGCGGCTGGGCGCCCATTGCGTGCTGACCGCCCGTACCCAGGGGGGGCTGGAGGAAACCGACGACGCCATCCGCGCCGCCGGCGGTTCCGCCACGCTGGTGCCGCTGGACCTGACCACGGCCAAGGATGAGTTCGACTATATCGGCCCCTCGATCGTCGAGCGGTTCGGGCGGCTGGACATCTTCGTGCATGCCGCGGCCGTGCTGTCGCGGCTGACGCCGGTGTCCCACATCGTGCCGCGCGACTGGGACCAGTCGGTGGCAGTGAACATGACCGCGCTGTACCGGCTGATCCGCAGCGTGGAGCCGCCGCTGCGCGCCGCCCCCGCCGGCCGCGCCGTGGTGGTGACCGATGCGGTGGCGGAGGAGCCCTCGGCC
Organism: Rhodovarius crocodyli; assembly: GCF_004005855.1. Lineage (GTDB taxonomy): Bacteria > Pseudomonadota > Alphaproteobacteria > Acetobacterales > Acetobacteraceae > Rhodovarius > Rhodovarius crocodyli. The sequence goes on along the minus strand of NZ_SACL01000001.1, from coordinate 273,686 downwards.
TATTGGGGCCTGTACAGCGCCGCCAAGGCCGGCGCCGCGCACATGACCCGCGTGTGGGCGAAGGACGCCGCGCAGTCCGACCTCCGCATCAACCTGGCCGAGCCCCCGCCGATGGCCACCGCCACCCGCAAGGTCGCCTTCCCCGGCCAGAACCCGGCGGAGTTGACCCAGCCCGCCCAGGTGGCGCCGCTGCTGGCCGCGCTCTGCCTGCCGGCGGAAACCCGCCACGGCGAGACCATCCGCCTGCAGCCGTGAACTACCGCCACGCCTTCCACGCCGGCAATTTCGCCGATTGCATGAAGCACGCGCTGCTGGTGTGGCTGCTGCAGATGCTGACGCGCAAGCCCACGCCCATCCGCGTGCTGGACGTGCATGCGGGCATCGGCAGCTACGACCTGTCGGGGCCGGAGGCGGTGCGGACCGGGGAGTGGCATGAGGGCATCGCCCGGCTGCTGAATATCGAGACCGGCCCGCTGGTCGATTACCTGGATGTGGTGCGCCCGCGCCTGTATCCCGGCAGCCCGGCCATCGCGCAGGCGATGCTGCGCCCGATCGACACGCTGGTGCTGAACGAACTGCACCCCGAGGACAACGCCACGCTGAAGCGCGGCTTCAAGGGTGTCGCCGTGCATCAGCGCGATGCCTACGAGGTCGCGCGCGCCCTGACGCCGTTTCCCGAACGCCGGGGCCTGGTGCTGTTCGACCCGCCCTTCGAGCAGGGTGGCGAGTTCGATCGCCTGGCAGAGGGCATGGCCGGCGTCTGGCAGCGCGCGCGCGGCCATGTGCAGGCCGCCTGGTACCCGATCAAGAACCGCGCGCCCGTCATCCTGTTCCATCAGGCGCTGCGCGATGCGGGCATCCGCGATATCGTCACGGCCGAGCTGTGGCTGCGTGACCCCACGGACGCCACCCGGCTGAATGGCTGTGGCCTGGCGGTGGTGAATCCGCCCTGGGGGTTCGAGGCAGAGGGCGGCGCCATCCTGGCCGCGCTGTCGGAGCGGCTGTCCGACGAGGCGGGGGCAGGCTGGCGCATGCTGCGGGTGTGCGATGAGTAAGGTTGCCGTTCTCGGCGCGGGCGCCTGGGGCACCGCGTTGGCATTGTCGGCGTTGCGGGCGGGTTCGCGCGTGACGCTCTGGGCCCGCAGCAATGCGGCGGAGACGGCGGCCAGCCGCGCCACGCCGCGCCTGCCGGGCGTGGCGCTGCCGCCGGAACTGGCCATCACGGGCGACATGGCCCAGGCGTTGGAGGGTGCCGACATCACCATCCTGGCCGTGCCGGTGCAGCATCTGCGCGGCGCGTTGGCCGATGTGGCGCCGCGCCCCGCGCTGATCGCCAGCAAGGGTGTCGAGGCCACCAGCCGCCTGTTTCCCACCGAGTTCCTGGGCTGGCCCGCGCTCGGCATCGTCTCGGGCCCCAATTTCGCGCATGAGATCGCGGCCGGGCTGCCGGCGGCGGCCGTCATCGCCAGCGAGGACGCGGCGCTGATCGAGGCCGCGATCGCGGCGCTGGCCGGCCCGCGGCTGCGGCTTTACGCCAGCGCCGATGTCATGGGCGTGCAGGCAGGGGGCGCGGCCAAGAACGTGCTTGGCATCGCCGCAGGCTGCGCGACCGGTGCGGGCTTCGGCGAAAACGCCCGCGCGGCCCTGATCACGCGCGGGCTGGCGGAGCTGTCGCGGCTGGTGCTGGCGCTGGGGGGCAGGGCGGAGACCGCCGCCGGCCTGTCCGGCCTTGGCGACCTGATGCTGACCGCCTCCTCGCCCAGCAGCCGCAACACCGCGCTCGGCATGCGGCTGGGTGAGGGGTTGAGCCTGGATGAAGCCCTTTCCCGCAGCCGTGGCGTGGCCGAGGGCGTGGCCACCGCCCCCGCCTTGCTGGCGCGGGCCGCTGCGCTGGGCGTGGAAATGCCGATCTGCGCGGCGGTGGCCGAAATCCTGTCGGGGCGGCTGACCGTGCCGGCGGCGATGGAGGCGCTGCTCGCGCGGCCCTTCCGCACAGAGTAGCGATACATTATATCATTGCGGCATGATCCTTCGCCGCGCCCTCCTTCTCGCCCCGCTTGCCGCCCCGGCCCTGGCCCAATCCAGGCCGGTACTGGTGGCCTCCTTCTCCATCCTGGGTGACCTAGTGCGCCGCGTGGCGGGTGACGCCGCCGAGGTGCGGACCATCGCGGGCCCCGAGGTCGACGCGCATCACTTCCAGCCCCGCCCCTCCCATGCGGAGGCACTGCGCGGCGCCACCCACGCCTTCCAGAATGGCTGGGGCTTCGATGACTGGTTCGCGCGGCTGGCGCGCGGTGCCGGGGGCAACGCCCGCATGGTGACAGTGACAGAGGGGCTGCCGGCCCGCCCCGTTCGCGGCGGCGGCCATTCCCATGGCGGCAGCGACCCGCATGCCTGGCAGGATGTCTCGGCCGCGCGGCACTATATCCGCCGCATTGCCCAGGCCACGGGGCTGGACGCCGCCGCCCAGGAAGCGCGCCTGGCGGAGCTGGACGCCTGGGTGAAGGCCGAGATCGGGCGCGTGCCGGAGGCCCGCCGCGTCGTGGTGACCAGCCATGACGCCTTCGGCTGGTTCGCCGCGGCTTATGGCGTGCGCTTCCTGGCGCCGCAGGGCGTCTCGACCAGCGCCGAGCCCAGCGCCCAGCAGGTGGCCAACCTGATCCGCCAGCTGCGCGCCGGGGGCATCCGCGCGCTGTTCATGGAAAACCTGACCAACCCCGCCACCCTGAACCGCGTGGCCGCCGAGGCCGGCGTGCAGGTCACCGGCCGTCTCTATGCCGATGCGCTGTCGCCGCCCGATGGCCCGGCCGCGGATTACGAGGCGATGATGCGCCACAACGTCTCGCTGCTGGTGCGCGGCATGCTGGCCTGAAGGGCAATTCGCGCGGCCGCTTGCCGATTCGTCACCCCGGCGCGGATGACCGCGCGCCCGCGCCGCGCTAAAGCCCGATCATGTCCGAAAAGCCAGCCCCGCCCTGCCCCCCGCAGGAGCCGCCCGCGATCCGCACCGTGGCCATGCCGGCCGACACCAACCCCGCCGGGGACATCTTCGGCGGCTGGCTGATGTGGCAGATGGACCTCGCGGCCGGCAACGCCGCCGCCAGGCGCGCCCGGGGCCGCTGCGCCACCATCTCGGTGGAGGGCATCACCTTCCTGTCCCCGGTGCTGGTGGGTGATGAGGTGAGCCTCTATTCGCGCGTCCTCTCGGTGGGCCGCACCTCGATGAAGATCGCGGTCGAGGCCTGGCGGCGTGAGCGCGAGAGCGACGAGATGAACAAGGTGACCGAAGCCACCTTCACCTTCGTCGCCATCGACGCGGCCCGCCGCCCGCGCGCGGTGCCGAAGGAATAGTTCTTTCCCCGGAATGTGACCGATTGATTCCCCGCTTGAATCGCGGGCGCAGTCGGGCCACATCTCGTTCCTGAACGGCATGTAATATTCGCCGTCGCACGTGAGTGTCCATCATCTGGAAGGAACCCCGAGGGGCCATGACCGACGAAGAACGCCGTATCATCACGGAGTTCGTGCAGCGCATCGCTGGCGCCAATCAGCCTGCCGCAGCCGCCTCCTCCCCCTGGGGGGGGCGCATGCCGAGCGTGGGCGCCCAGCCCCAGCAGCCGCCCTTGCCCCCGGTCGACCGTGACGCCGATCAGATGATCGACGGCCTGTTCCGCCAGTATCCGGAAGCGCGCTACCGCATCACCCAGACCGCCTTCGTGCAGGAGCACGCGCTGGTCGAGGCGAACAACCGCATCCAGCAGCTCGAGTGGGAGCTGGAAAGCTCTCGGCGGCAGGAGGAGGCCGGGCGCAATCGCGGCTTCCTGGGCTTCGGCGGCGGCCGCGCCGCGCCCATGCCCCCGCCGCCGCAGCCCCAGTATCCGCCCGGCTATAACCCGCAGGCCCTGCAGGGCCGCCAGGGCCCGGGCTTCCTGGGCACGGCGCTGACCACCGCCGCCGGCGTGGCCGGCGGCATGGTGCTGGGCAACATGCTGATGAACGCCTTCAGCGGCCATTCCGGTGCGGCCGCTGCCGCGCAGAGCGTTGCGAACGACCCGGCCGGCGCCGCCGCCGGCGCCTTCGGCCAGGAAGCGGTGCCCGCATCCTCGCCCTGGACCAATCCGGGCGGCAGCACGGGCGGCCAGGACGCGGCCGGCGCCTATGAGCAGACCGGCTACGACCAGGGCGGCTATCAGCAGGACGCCACGGGCGGCTACGAGGACAGCAGCGCGGGCGGCTACGACGACGCCTCGGGCGGTTACGAGGACGAAGAGTACTGATCGTCCCTGTCTGCGCCAACACCATCGGCGAAGGCGGCAGGGCTACTATCAGAATGCCGCGGTCCGGTTGGTGCCGGATCGCGGGCGGGAGCGGCGGTTGCGGGGTTTCGCCGCCGAGGCCCGGCGCCTGATCGCCATCCGCCCGCTGGGCGACCGCGTGCCGATGCTGGAGGCGGCCTAGATTTCCACCACCAGGCCATCCTGGGCGATGGTCAGCGTGCCGGCGAAATCGGCTGCCACCTCGGCGCGCAGGGTCTCCAGCATCTCGGGCGTGGCGTTCGGGCGCAGATGCGTCAGCACCAGCTGCTTCACCCCGCATTCCTGCGCGATCTTGCCCACCGTATCGCCGCAGGCCAGCGTGTGTTGCGCCAGCTTCTTCAGGTGGTCGCTGACCAGCAGGCTGCCCGCGGTCCAGCAGCACAGCACCAGCACATCGGCGCCCTGGGCCAGGCTGCGCAGCCCGGGGCAGTCCACCGTGTCGCCGCTGAAGGCGAACACCTTGCCGCCCAGCGTGAAGCGATAGCCGTAGCAGATCCATTGCTTCAGGAAGGCCGCCGGCAGGGTCGGCAGGCCATGGCCGTGGCTCATCTCATGCGCCACCGCTTCCCAGCCCTTGCCGGTCACGGGCTCGCCCAGGCCGATATCCTCGGCGATGACGGGTGACCAGCCGCCATGGGCGGGCTCGCCCAGGCTGCGCCAGTTCAGGTCGCGGTCATAGATCTGGGTCAGCAGCGCATCGACGATGCGCTTCGTGCCCGGCGGCCCCTGGATCAGCAGCGGCTCGCGCCGGCCCTCGATCCAGGTGGTCAGGATCACGTCGTACAAGTCGCCGATATGGTCGAAATGGTGATGGGTGATCAGTACGCGGGTCAGGTTGCGGAAATCCGCCCCGGCCTGGGCGAGGCCATGGATGGCCCCGCGCCCGGTGTCGATCATCACCTCCTCCTCACCGCTGCGCAGCAGCAGGGAGGTGGCGCGCCGGGTATCGAGCCGCGGGCCGCCCGTGCCCATCAACGTCACGCTCGGCATGGATCAGTTCTCGATCCGGAAGCCGCTGGCCTCGATCAGCGGGCCCCAGCGGCGCACATCCGCCTGGATGTTGGCGGCGAACTCGGTCGGGCCCAGCGGCAGGGGCGGCATGTCAAGCTGCGTCAGGCGGTGGCTCTGCTCCGGCAGGGCGATGGTGTCCAGCGCGGCACGCGCCTGGTTGGCGATGGTCGAGGCGGCGGTGTGCCCCGGCGCGAACAGCCCGTACCACAGCACGGCCTCACCCATCTGGCGCAGCTGCGGCCCCAGCTCCGCGAAGCTCGGCACATCCGGCAGCAGGGGGGAGCGCGTGTCGCCCGTGATGGCCAGCGCGCGCAGGGAGCCATCCTGCAGCCGGCCCACGATGGTGCCGGTGGTGGGGAAGCCGCTGTCGACCTCGCCCGCCAGCAGGGCGGTCATCAGCGGGGCGCTGCCGCGATAGGGGATGTGCCGCAGCTTGCAGCCCGTCGCCTGGTTGAACAGGTCGCCCAGGAAGTGCGAGGGCGTGCCGGCGGACAGCGAGCCATAGGTCGCGTTCTCGCCCTTCTCACGCGCCCAGGTGATGAAATCGGCCAGGTTCTGCGCCGGGTGATCCCGCTTGACGGTCAGCGCGAAGTTGAAGGCCGTCAGCCGCGCGACGGGCGCCAGGTCCTTGATCGGGTCGAAGGTCATGCGCGGATAGACGAAGGGGAAGAACACCGGCACGACGATGGGGGCCACCATCAGCATCTCGCCGTCGCCCGAGGCATGGGCGAGAGCCTCGGCCGCGACCAGGCCACCGGCGCCGGCGCGATTTTCCACCACCACGGGGCGGCCCAGCCGTTCGGCCATGCCCTCCGCCAGCAGCCGGGCCAGGATGTCCAGGCTGGCGCCGGGCGGGAAGCCCACCAGCAGGCGGATCGGCCGGCCGGACTGCGCATGGGCGCCGAAGGGCGACAAGGCAGGCGCTGCGAGGCCCGCGAGTGCGAGGCGGCGGGAAAGTGTCATGGCGGGCTCTCGTCTCGGTTGTGGCGCCAGCCTAGCGCGGCTTCCCGCCGGGGCGAACCCATGAGGCTTGCACTGATGCGTGCGCTGGGGTTTCTGCGGGGCATGGACATTGCGGAACCCTGGGGCCTGCTGGCCGGCGAGGAAGCCCTGGCGGCCGTGGCGGCGGGCCGGGCCGTGCCGCTGGCGGGCGGGGCACTGGCCTTTTCCCTGGTGCGGCTGGCGGGTGCGGTCATCCCGGCCACGGACCTGCCGCCCGCGCTGCGCGAACGCATGTCGGCCGCCCCGCCGCCCTTCGCCGGGCTGCCCGGCGACCGGCCGCTGATCATGGGCATCCTGAACGTCACGCCTGACAGCTTCTCGGACGGCGGCCTGCACGATGCGCCCCAGTCCGCCATCGCCGCCGCCCGCGCCATGCTGGCCGAGGGCGCGGACCTGATCGACATCGGCGGCGAATCCACCCGCCCCGGTGCCGCGCCGGTCACGCCGGAGCAGGAACTCGCCCGCGTGCTGCCCGTGGTGCGCGCCCTGGCGGGTGAGGCCGTGCTGTCCATCGACACCCGTCACGCCCTGGTCATGGCCGAGTGCCTGGCGGCGGGGGCCCATATCATCAACGACGTCTCGGCCCTGCGGCATGACCCGCAGGCGGTGGGCGTGGTGGCCCGCGCCCAGGCACCCGTCATCATCATGCACATGCCGGGCGACGATCCGCGCACCATGCAGTCCCTGGCGCATTACGAGGACGTGGCGCTGGAGGTGGCGGGCTTCCTGGCCGGGCGCATCGCGGCGCTGGAGGCAGCGGGCATCCCCCGCGCACGCATCATGCTCGACCCCGGCATCGGCTTCGGCAAGACCGCGGCGCATAACCTGGAGCTGACGCGCCGCCTGCCGGTATTGGCCGGGCTGGGCTGCCGGGTGCTCTATGCCGCGTCCCGCAAGACCTTCATCGGCCGCATCGCGGGTGTCGAAACCCCGGCCGACCGCATGCCCGGCAGCCTGGCCGTGGCGCTGGCGGCGCTGGAGCGCGGCGCCACCATGCTGCGCGTGCATGACGTGGCCGAGACACGCCAGGCCGTCGCGCTCTGGCAGGCGATGACGGAGGCGCGTAAACCGTGACCATGACGAGACGACTTTTCGGCACGGACGGCATTCGCGGCACCGCCAACAAGGCGCCCATGGACGCGGCCACCGCCCTGCGGCTGGGCCAGGCGGCCGGTCGCTTCTTCAACCGGGGCAGCTATCGCCACCGTGTCATCATCGGCAAGGACACGCGGCTGTCCGGCTATATGCTGGAACCGGCGCTGACGGCGGGCTTCGTCTCGGCGGGGATGGATGTGGTGCTGGTGGGGCCGCTGCCGACGCCGGCCATCGCGGCCCTGACACGGTCCATGCGCGCCGATCTGGGCGTGATGGTCTCTGCCAGCCACAACCCGTTCGAGGACAACGGCATCAAGCTGTTCGGCCCGGAAGGGCTGAAACTGTCGGATGCCGACGAGATGGCGATCGAGCGCCTGATGGCCGGTGACCTGACCGACGCGCTGGCGACCCCGGGGCGCCTCGGCCGCGCGAGCCGGCTGGAGGATGCCCCCGGCCGCTATATCGAGGCCGCCAAGCAGACCTTCCCCCGCGGCCTGACGCTGGAGGGCATGCGCATCGTCGTCGATTGCGCGCATGGCGCCGGCTACAAGGTGGCGCCCACCGTGCTGTGGGAGCTGGGCGCCGAGGTCGTTCCCATCGGCGTGACGCCGGACGGCTTCAACATCAACAAGGGTTGCGGCAGCACCCATCCGGGGCCGCTGGCGGATCTGGTGCGGGAACGCCGCGCCGATCTCGGCATCGCGCTGGACGGCGACGCCGACCGCCTGGTGCTGGTGGATGAGGAAGGCACCGTCATCGACGGCGACCAGATCCTGGCCCTGATCGCGGAACGCTGGCACGCCGAGGGGCGCCTGCGCGGCGACGGCGTGGTGGCCACCGTCATGTCCAACATGGGCCTGGAGCGCATGCTGGAGGCCAAGGGCCTGACCCTGCACCGCACCGCCGTGGGCGATCGCTATGTCAGCGAGCGCATGCGCGAGATCGGTTGCAACCTCGGCGGCGAGCAGTCGGGCCACATGATCATGTCCGATTTCGGCACCACCGGGGACGGTCTGGTGGCGGCCCTTCAGGTGCTGGCCCTGCTGGTCGAGGAAAAGCGCCCGGCCAGCGAGGCCTGCCGCCGCTTCACCCCCCTGCCGCAGAAGCTGAACAATCTGCGCCACAGCGGCGGCAAGCCCCTGGCCCGGCCCGAGGTGAAGGCCGCCATCGCCGCCGAGGAAGCCGAGCTGAACGGAAAGGGCCGCGTTCTGATCCGCGAATCCGGCACGGAACCCGTGATCCGCGTGATGGTGGAAGCCGAGGAGGAAGCCATGCTGGACCGCACCATGCTGCGCCTGACCGACATCATCCGCGCGGCGGCGAACGCGCCGTGAAGGGCCGCGTCCTCATCGTCGCGGGCAGCGATTCGGGCGGCGGCGCCGGAATCCAGGCCGATATCAAGGCGGTGATGGCCATGGACGCCTATGCCGCCACGGCCATCACGGCCCTGACGGCGCAGAACACGCTGGGCGTGTTCGGCGTTGTGCCGGTTCAACCAGAGTTCATCCGCCAGCAGATGAAACTGGTGCTGGACGACATCGGCGCGGACGCGCTGAAGACCGGCATGTTGCATGATGTGCCGACCATCGAGGCGGTGTGCGCGGAAATTGAGCAGAGCGCGGCCGGCGTGCCCCTGGTGGCCGATCCGGTGATGGTCGCGAAGGGCGGGCACCGCCTGTTGCAGGAGGATGCGGTGGAGGCGCTGAAGCGCCGCCTGCTGCCGCTGGCGACCGTGATCACCCCGAATATCCCCGAGGCCGAGGTGCTGTCCGGCCGGGAGATTCGCGATGAAGCCGACATGCAGGCCGCCGCCGAGGCCATGCTGGAACTGGGTGTTCCCGCCGTGCTGCTGAAGGGTGGTCATATGGAGGGCGAAGTGCTCGTCGACCTGCTCGTGACGCGCGCAGGCACGGAACGCTTCGAATCCAGCCGCATCCGTTCGAGGCACACCCATGGCACCGGCTGCACCATGGCCAGCGCCCTGGCGGCCGGGCTGGCGCAGGGAATGAGCCTGAGTGCCGCGACCGTGCGGGCGCGGGACTATGTGCGGGCAGCGATGCTGGCGGCACCAGGGTATGGCGCTGGGCATGGGCCGTTGAACCATGGGGTGCGGCTGGGGTGAGGCCCCGGGGCGTTGCCCCGGACCCCAGTCAGGGGCGCTGCCCCTGACAACCCCGCCAGGACCGTAGCGGCCCTGGACCCCGGGGAGTTGGTGCAAAATATTGAAAACGTTGATATTTATAATAATATAAGCGACCCGCCTGCGAAGGCCGGGCGCCAAACTCCCATCAGGTCCAGGAGATATTATCTCCTGGTGGGGGTCTCGGGGGCAAAGCCCCTGAGCCTTTTACCCCATCGCCGCCCTGGCAAACGCCTGTTTCAGCGGCCCGATCCGATCCACCGCCGCGATCCCGAGCCGCCTCGCCAGCCTGACCGGCCCGAAACCGTTGCCGAACAGCCGTTCCAGCGCATGTGTGGCCCCCAGCATCGCCACCGTCTTGGGCCGCCGCGCGGCCTGATAGCGCGCCAGCAGGGCTGCGCTGCCAGGGTCATCGCCGGCCTCGACCGCCGCTGCCACCAGCTCCGCCAGGGCCGTCGCGTCGTGGAAGCCCAGGTTCAGCCCCTGGCCCGCGATGGGGTGGATGCCGTGCGCCGCGTCGCCCACCAGCGCCAGGCGTTCGGCCGTATAGCGCGCGGCGTGCAGGGCGCTGAGCGGGTACGACCAGCGCCGGCCGACCACCGCGACCTCACCCAGAGAGCCGTCGATGCGGCGCGCCAGCTCACGCGAAAACGCCGCGTCATCCAGCGCCATCATGCGCTTCGCGACCTCCGTGCGGTCGCTCCAGACGAAGGCGGAGGCATAGGGGAAGGGCGATCCGGGCGGTGCCTCGGCCAGGGGAAGCTGGGCGAAGGGGCCGGCGGGCAGGAACATCTCCAGCGCCTGGTTGCCGTGCGGGTGTTCATGGGCGAAGGCGCCCACCATGCCCAGGCGGCGGTAATCCAGCCGGTCCACGGATATCCCGGCCTCGCGCCGCAGCGGGCTGCCGCGCCCTTCGGCCGCGACCAGCAGGCGGGCCGTGATGTCCTGGCCGGTGGAAAGCCGCAGCCGCACGCCGGCGGGGCCGCGTTCCAGCACCTCGGCGGTGGCGGGGGCGAAGACGGAGAGGCTGTCGAGCATCGGCAGGCGGGCGTTCAGCGCCACCCGCAGGCTGCGCGCCTCCACCATCCAGCCGAAGGCGTCCACGCCGCTCTCATCCGCGCGGAATGTCAGGCCCAGCCTGGAAGGCGGGCGGCCGGGCTCGCCATCGGCCACGCGGATGCTTTCGATGGGGCAGGGGGGCGCGGGCAGGTGTTCCCAGATGCCCGCGGCCTCCAGCACGGGCCGTGACCCGCGTGAGATGGCGTAGCAGCGCCCGTCGAACTCGGGCATTTCCATGGGCGGCAGGGGGGCCGCGTCGATCACGGCGGCGCGCACGCCGCGCGCGGCGAGTGCCGTGGCCAGGGTGGCCCCCACGGGGCCCGCGCCCACCACCGCGACGGAAACTTCGAGCGTCATGCCCGCCTATATGCGCGCGCGGTGGCATCCCTGCCACCCCTGCATGGCCGAGGCAGCCTGCACGCGATTTGTGCACATCTTGTCCAGCCTATTGTTTCTGGCGTGTCACGCCCCCTCCCGCCCGGCGCCTCTGACGTGGCATGCCGCAATGAGCGTCATGCGCGACGCTTACACAGGCAGGAGACAAGGGATGAAGCTGGTTGTGGCCATCATCAAGCCCTTCAAGCTGGATGAGGTCCGCGAGGCCCTCACGCCGCTTGGGGTGCAGGGCCTCACGGTGACCGAGGTGAAGGGTTTCGGGCGCCAGAAGGGGCAGACCGAGATCTATCGCGGTGCCGAATATCAGGTGAGCTTCCTGCCGAAGTTCAAGATCGAGGTCGTCGTGCCCGACGACCTGGTGGATGGCGTGGTCGAGGCGATCTCCACCTCCGCCAAGACGGGCAAGATCGGTGACGGCAAGATCTTCGTCCTGGATGTGGAACGCGCCCTGCGCATCCGCACCGGCGAAGCTGACGCCGCGGCGCTGTGATATCGAGGGGATACGCACCATGAAGCTGTTCACGCGCGCCGCCGTCCTGGCCGCGCCACTTTTCGCCGCGATGCCCGCCATGGCGCAGGACGCCACGGTCAACACCGGCGATACCGCCTGGATGCTCGTCAGCACCGCCCTGGTGCTGATGATGACCATCCCGGGCCTGGCGCTGTTCTATGCGGGCATGGTCCGCAAGAAGAACGTGCTGGCCACGCTGGCGCAGTCCTTCGCCATCACCGCCATCGCCTCCATCGTGTGGGTCGTGGCCGGCTACAGCCTCGCCTTCGGTGAGGGTGGCGCCTGGGTGGGCGACTTCTCCCGCTTCATGCTGGCGGGCCTGGCCGAGGGCTGGGACAAGCCCTTCACCCTGGGCACGGGCGACGCCGCGGTGGCCTTCACCATCCCGGAAAGCGTCTTCCTGACCTTCCAGATGACCTTCGCGATCATCACCCCGGCGCTGATCACCGGTGCCTTCGCCGAGCGCATGAAGTTCTCGGCGCTGGTGATCTTCACCATCCTGTGGTCGCTGATCGTCTACTCCCCGATCTGCCACTGGGTCTGGCATCCGAACGGCTGGATCTTCGGCCTGGGCGCGCTGGACTTCGCGGGCGGCACGGTCGTGCACATCAACGCCGGCGTGGCGGGCCTCGTGGCCGCGATCGTGCTGGGCAAGCGCGTGGGCTACGGGACGGACAACCTCTCCCCGTACAACCTGGCCTTCGCCGTCATCGGCGCCTCCCTGCTGTGGGTGGGCTGGTTCGGCTTCAACGCGGGTTCCGCCGGTGGTGCCGGCGCGCGTGCGGGCATGGCCTTCCTGGTGACGCACCTGGCCGCCGCCGTGGCCACCATGGCCTGGCTGCTGGCCGAGTGGATGACCAAGGGCAAGCCCTCCGTGCTCGGCGCCATCTCGGGCGCCGTGGCCGGCCTCGTGGCCATCACGCCTGCCGCCGGCTTCGTGCTGCCGGGTTCCGCGATCATCATCGGCCTGCTGGCCGGCCTCGCGGGCTTCTGGGGCGCGACCGCGCTGAAGCATGCCCTGGGCTATGACGACAGCCTGGACGCCTTCGGCGTGCACGGCATCTGCGGCATCGTCGGCGCGCTGCTGACCGGCCTGTTGGCCTATGGCCCGCTGTCCGCCACCACGGCGCTGCCGGAAGGCACGAGCGGTTCCTTCGATCAGTTCCTGATCCAGGTCTACGCCGTGGCCGCGACGCTGGTGTACACCGCCATCGTCACCTTCATCCTGCTGAAGATCGTGGACGTGATCGTCGGCCTGCGCGTCTCCGAGGAAGAGGAGCGCGAGGGCCTGGACGTGACGCAGCACGGCGAGCGTCTGGGCTGAGCATCGCTGCAGCTTGAGAAAGGGGGGCCGGGGCGAAAGCTCCGGCCCTTTTTGTTGGGCTTCCCCCGACGCGGCCCGACGCGCTATTCTGGACATCCCCCCGACAGTGCAACCCGATCCCTGGCATGTGATCTGTTCGCCCCCGCTCACAGATCCCACGCCAAGCTTTTGATTGATCGCGTGATTCACGCCTGCGGTGCTCCGCACCTACGGCGATCACGCTCAAGGACCGGAACCGATGGCTCGTGCCGAGATTGCTGATGACAACGGGGGCAGCCGCTTCGCCTCGCCGGCCGTAAAGGCCGCGCTGGCGCGCAGCGGGGCGCATGTGATGGCGCTTCTGGCGGGTTTCGCCGGTTTCGCGCTGCTGCTGGCGCTGGTCACGCATCACGCGGCAGACCCCTCGGGCTCCACCGCCACCTCCCTGCCGGTGCGCAACCTGGCGGGGCCGCTGGGCGCCACCGTCAGTGACCTGCTGCTGCAGGGGGTGGGCTTCGCGGCCTATATGCCGGCCGTGGCGCTGATGGCCTGGGCCTGGCGGCTGGCCATGGGGCGCGGCATTTCCCTGTTCCCGGCGCGGCTGGCGGCCGTGCTGCTCGGCATGCCGGTCCTCGCGGCGGGCTTCTCGTCCATTTCCTCCAGCGTGGAGGTGCCGGTGCAGGCCGGGGCCGGCGGGGCGCTCGGCCCGCTGGTGGCCGCGGGCATCACCGGCTGGCTGCAGGCCATACTGGGGCCGCTGGGCGCCGTGATCGGCCATGGCCTGCTGGCCATCCTGTGCGTGCTGGTATTGCTGGCGGCACTGGCCTTCGCCCCGCATGAATACCGCCGCGCCGCCGCCATCACCGGCGATGCGGCCGCCACCGTGGCCCGCGCGGGCGCCGCCCGCCGCCACCTGGTCACCCGCGTGCTGCTGGGCACCGGCCGCGCGGTGCTGTGGCTGTTCGGCTTCGGCCGCCGCCGCAAGGTCGAGGCCGGCGCCGATCTGCGCGGCCTGCTGCAGGCCGCCGATGCCGCGGCCGACACCCACCACGCCCCGCGCGACCATTGGCGCGAGGAACCCTCCGCCCCCGCCACCCCCGCGCCCTTCGAGGCCGCCGAGGCACCCGCCCCCGCCCGCCCCAGCGTCGGCCCCGCCCGCAAGCCCGCCGGCAAGCCGGTGCAGCCCATCCTGCCGCTGGAGCCCGGCCGCAGCCTGGTGCCGCCCATGGAACTGCTGCGCGAGGCGCCGCCGCGCGGCGACTACAACGGCGACACCGCCGCCCTGCAGGCCAATGCCCGCCGGCTGGAGACGGTGCTCTCCGACTTCGGCGTGAACGGCACGATCGTCGACATCCGCCCCGGCCCCGTCGTCACGCTGTATGAGCTGGAGCCCGCGCCGGGCACCAAGGCGTCCCGCGTCATCGGCCTCGCGGACGATATCGCGCGCAACATGTCCGTCACCGCCGTGCGCATCGCCACCGTGCCGGGCCGCACCGTGATGGGCATCGAGATGCCGAACGCGAAGCGCGAGACGGTCTATTTCTCCGAGATGCTGAACAGCGAGGAATGGACGCGCACCAACGCCCGCCTGCCCATGGCGCTCGGCAAGGACATCGGCGGCACGCCGGTGCTGGCCGACCTCGCGCGGATGCCCCACCTGCTGATCGCGGGCACCACCGGCTCGGGCAAGTCGGTCGGCATCAACACCATGATCCTGTCGCTCCTCTACCGTTTCGGGCCGGAGGAATGCCGCTTCATCATGATCGACCCCAAGATGCTGGAACTGTCGGTCTATGACCGCATCCCGCACCTGCTGGCGCCCGTGGTGACCGAGCCGCCCAAGGCGATCGGCGCCCTGAAATGGACGGTGCGGGAGATGGAGCGCCGCTACCGCGCCATGTCCAGCATCGGCGTGCGCAACATCGGCGGCTACAACGAGCGCGTGAACGCGGCCCGTGGCCGTGGCGAGGTGCTGACCCGCAAGGTGCAGACCGGCTTCGACCCCGAGACCGGCAAGCCGGTGTTCGAGGAACAGTCGCTCGCCCTGGAACCCCTGCCCATGATCGTGGTCGTCATCGACGAGATGGCGGACCTGATGATCGTGGCCGGCAAGGAGATCGAGGCCGCAGTGCAGCGCCTGGCGCAGATGGCGCGCGCCGCCGGCATCCACGTCATCATGGCGACCCAGCGCCCGTCGGTGGACGTCATCACCGGCACCATCAAGGCGAACTTCCCGTCGCGCATCAGCTTCATGGTGACCAGCAAGATCGACAGCCGCACCATCCTGGGCGAGCAGGGCGCCGAGCAGCTGCTGGGCCAGGGCGACCTGCTGTTCATGGAAGGCGGCGGGCGTATCAAGCGCGTGCACGGCCCCTTCGTGAGCGACGAGGAAGTCCAGCGCGTGGCCGACTGGCTGCGTGAGCAGGCCGAGCCGAACTATGTGGATGAGGTGACGGAGGCCGCCGAGGACGACGAGGGCGGCTTCGGCGGGTCGGGCGGTATCAATTCCGCCTCGGACGGTGACAAATCATTGTTCGACCGCGCCGTGGACATGGTGGCGCGCGAGGGCAAATGCTCCGTCAGCCTGGTCCAGCGGCACCTGTCCATCGGCTACAACAAGGCCGCGAAGCTGGTGGAACAGATGGAAAAGGAGGGCATCGTCGGGCCCGCCAACCATGTCGGAAAGCGCGAGATTCTCGTCCGCCGTTCGGACGATTGAGGCGTTGATGCCCCGGTGGCACCTTCTTGCCGCCGGGATCCGCCCCCATATGCCGGGCGGAGCCAACGCCAGATCCCAGGTGAAGCCGATGCCTGGAAAAAGGAGTATAAACCATGCGCAAAGCCGCACTTATCCTGCCGCTGATGATGGCTGCCGCACCCGCCATGGCCCAGGATCGTCCCGCCTCCATGTTCCCGACGCGTGACGTGACGATCACCTATCGCATCAACAGCGACGGGCCGGTCAGCCAGACGACCATGGCGTTCCAGTCCTCGACGCGCAGCATGCGCATGGATATGGGCCAGCAGGGCTATCTGGTGGCTGACCAGCGCGCCGGCAGCGGCTTCATGGTGATGCCGCAGCAGCGCATGATCATGGACATGCCCACGAGCCAGAACCCCGCCGCCCGCATCGGGCGCGAAAGCGCGACCGCGCGCTTCACGCGTGAGGGCAGCGACCGCGTGGCGAACACCCCCTGCACGAACTGGCGCATCGAGGACCAGGGCCAGTCCGCGCGCGCCTGCATCAGCAATGACGGCCTGACGCTGCGCGTGGCCAACACCCAGGGCCAGGTGATCATGGAGGCGACCCAGGTGGATTATGCCGCCATCGATGCCAGCCGCTTCGCCCGGCCGCAGGGCTTCCAGACCATGCAGCTGCCCCCCGGCATGGCCGAGATGATGGCCCGCCAGGGCGCCCAAGGGGGTGCCCCCGGTGGCGCACCTGGGGGCCAGCCCTTCCCGCAGCGCGGCACCGCCCTGCCGCCCCCGGGTGTGACCCGCTGATGAACCGCCGTGCCCTGATCGCGCTGCCCGCCTTGGCCTTGCCGAAGCTGGCGCTGGCCCAGGCGGGCCGCCCCGCAGCCCGCGGCCGGGTGGACCCCGCCGTGGTGCAGCGGGTGGAGGCCTATTTCAACGGCCTGACCACCCTGCGCGCCCGCTTCACCCAGGTGGCGGAAAACGGCGCCACGGCCCAGGGCACGGCACTCATCTGGCGCCCCTCGCGCATGCGCTTCGACTATGACCCGCCGGAGCCCACCCTGCTGGTCGCGGCGGACAACCAGTTCTTCCACTATGACCGCGCGCTGCGGGAACCCACGGTGGTGCCCGTCAACTCCACGCCGCTGGGCGTGCTGCTGCGCAACCCGCTGCGGCTGTCGGGCGACGTGACCGTGACGGAGACCGAGCGCGGCGGCGGGCTGATGCGCGTGACGGTGCGCCGCACCTCGGCGCCGGAGGAAGGCAGCATCACCCTGATCCTGGACGATGACCCGCCGGCCCTGCGGCAATGGGCCGTGCTGGACGCCCAGGGCCGCACCACCCGCGTCACGCTGCACAATGTCGAGCTCGGCGTGCGGCTCGATCCCTTCCAGTTCCAGTTCAACAACCCCCGCTTCCGCGAGGAGCTGGAACAGGCGCGCTGAGCGCCGTCAGTTCATGCTGGCGCCGGAGGCCCGGACCAGCTCTCCGTGGCGCCTGATCTCGGCGGTCAGGAACTCCGTCAGGCGCTGCGGCGGGCCGCCGAGGATATCCAGCCCCTGTGCCGCCAGCCGGGTCTTGGCGTCCTCATCGGCCAGGATCTCGTTCACCAGCCGGTTCATCGCGGCCACGATCGGCTGCGGCGTGCCGCGCGGGAACATCAGGCAGAACCAGGTGCCGAATTCGAGCCCGGGCATGCCCAGCTCGGCGGCGGTCGGCACATCGGGCAGGGCAGGGGCGCGGCGGTCGCTCAGCACCGCGATGGGCGTCAGCATGCCGGCCCTCACTTGGTTCTGCACCCCAGTCACCAGGTTGAACATGGCCTGGATGCGCCCCGCGATCAGGTCGTTGATGCCCTGGGCCACGGCGTTGTAGGGCACATGCACCATGTCGGTGTGGGTGGCCTGGCGGTACATCTCTCCCGCCAGGTGCATTGAGCTGCCATTGCCCGACGACCCGAAGGAGATCTGGCCGGGATGGGCACGGGCATAGGCGGTGAAGCCCGCCAGGTCCCGCACGCCCATGCCGTTGGTCACCACCAGGATGTTGGGCACGTTGCCGATCAGGATGCAGGGCTCGAAGTCCCGCAGCGGGTCGAAGGGCAGGTCCCGGTACATGGCCGGGTTGGTGGCCAGCGTGCCGGCCCAGCCATACAGCATGGTGTAGCCGTCCGGCGCGGCCCGCGCGGCCAGCGCGGCGCCGACATTGCCGTTGGCACCCACCCGGTTGTCCACCAGCGTGCGCTGGGGCAGGCGCTTGTCCAGCTCCTGCGCCAGGATGCGGGCGATGGTGTCGGCCGTGCCGCCGCCGCCGGCCGCCGGCACGATCATGCGCAGGGAATGGTCGGGCCAGCCCGCGGGCAGCCCTTGCGCCATGGCCGCCGCCGGCGTGGCGAGGACGGTCGAAAGCAGCACGCGGCGGGTGGTCTCGGCCATGGCAAGCTCCTGATGCGGCGCCATTCTGTCGTGCCCGCCGCATGGAGGGAAAGACATTCCGCACGGCTGGACAGGGCGCACGGCGGTGCCGATGCTCATGCCGCGAGCAGAAGGGATGCGCGATGCGGCTGGCGGTGCTGGGGGCAGGGGCGGTGGGCCCGGGTATCGCGGCGCTGGCGGCCTCTCGCGGGCATGAGGTGGCGATCTGGTCGCCCTCCGGCGCCGGAACCGCCGGGCTGGGCGACAGCATCGAGGCCGAGGGGCTGCTGGCCGGCCGCTTTCCGCTACGCGTCGCGCGCGACCTGCCCGATGCGCTGGGCGATGCGGAGGCCGCGGTGCTGGCCGTGCCGGCCTATGCCTTTCCTGCCCTGCTGCCGCGCATCGCGGCGGCGCTGCCGGCCCATGTGCCTTTGCTGATCTCGCCCGCGTCGTCGCTCGCGCCGCTGGCCTTCGAGGCGCTGATGGCGGGCCACGGCCACCGCGCGCCGGTGGGCTGCCTCGGCACCACGCCCATCGGCGGCCGCCGCACCGCGCCGGACCGCGTGCGCGTGGCCATGATCCGCAGCGCGCTGGACATCGCGGCCATCCCGGCGGACCGCGCGCCCGAGATGGCTGCGCTGGCCGAAACCCTGTTCGGCAACCGCTATATCCCGGTGCGGGACGCGCTGGCCGTGGCGCTGGTCGGCTCCAACCCCATCATCCATGGCGTGCTGGCCCTGACCAACCTGACGCGCATCGAGAAGCGCGAGGCCTGGCCGCAATATGAGATGATGACCGAGGCCGCCTGCCGCATGATGACGGCCATGGATGCCGAACGCGCGGCGCTCGCCGCCAGCTTCGGGCTGGAGGTGCCGAGCCTGCCCACCCTGCTGCACCGGGCGAACGGCGTGCCGCTGGGCCCGATGCATGAGATGGCGGCCGCCATCGCCGCCGGGCGCGGCGCGGTCTATGGCCCCACCGACCTCGGCAACCGCTACGTGACGGAGGACGTGCCCTATGGCCTCGTTTTCTATCTGCGGCTGGCGGCTGCCCAGGGCGTGGCCATGCCCGTCACGGCGGCCTGCGCCACGGCGCTGGCGGCGGCCTCGGGCGGGGCGCTGGATGTGAACCCGCTGCTGGACGGGCTGGATCTGTCTGCCCTGGATCAACAGTTACGTCATGGAATCGGGCGCGTGGACAAGCCGGCCCCGAAGGGTGGATATTGCAACGCACCATGAACCATAGCCCGCCCCTCGGTCTCGCCGCCCTCGAACAGGCGGTCCGGCGCGACCTTGAGATGCTGAACCTGCCGGCCAAGGACTGGGTGCCGCGCCGGCCGGGCGTGCGCGACGTGGTGGTGGTGGGCGCCGGCATGAACGGCATCGCCGCCGCCGGCGCGCTGAAGCTGAAGGGCATCCGCAACATCGAGGTGCTGGAGGCCGCCGCCGCGGGCCAGGAAGGCCCCTGGGTGACCTATGCGCGGATGGAGACGCTGCGCAGCCCGAAGAACCTCACGGGCCCCTGTTTCGGCATCCCGAGCCTGACCTATCGCGCCTGGCATGAGGCGAGCTTCGGCCTGGATGCCTGGAACGCGCTGTACAAGATCCCGAACCAGGACTGGCAGGACTATCTCGGCTGGCTGCAGCGCATGCTGCGCCTGCCCATCCGCCACGGCGTGACCATGAAGTCCATCCAGCCGGCCGACGGGCTGCTGCGCGTGGTCACCGACAGCGGGGAGCCCATCCTGGCCCGCCGCGTTGTGCTGGCCACCGGGCGCGGCGCGGTGGGCGGCATGTTCTGGCCCGGCTTCGTGCCGGAGGAGATGCGCCCCCACCTCGCGGCCCACACCAACGACATGATCGATTTCGCCGCGCTGCGCGGGAAGTCGCTGGCGGTGATCGGCGCGGGGCCATCGGCGCTCGACAACGCGGCGGTGGCGATGATCAACGGCGCGGCCAGCGCGGATGTCTATGTCCGCCGAAAGGTGCTGCCGCAGATCAACAAGGGGCGCGGCACCGGCAGCGCCTATCACCATGGCTGGGGTGAACTGCCGGACGAGGACCGCTGGCAGGTCATGACCTATATCCAGGACCTGCAGGCCCCACCCCCGCATGAGACGGTGCACCGGGTGATGCGCCTGGGCGTGAACATCCACCTGGACATGCCCACCGCCTCTGTCCGGCGTGAGGGCGACAAGGTCGTAATGCGCTTCGCCGACGGCAGCGAGCGCGTGCATGACTTCCTGATCGTCGGCACCGGCTTCCTGGTCGATATGGACCGGGTGCCGGAATTGTCAGCCTTCGCCCCGCATATCGCCCGCTGGGCCGACCGCTATGTGCCGCCGCCCGAGCTGGTGCGACATGACCTGGCGGCCTTTCCCTATCTGGGGGCGGGGTTCGAGCTGCTGCCGCGCGACCTGGGCGCGCCGCCTGAACTCAAGCAGATCCATCTGCTGAACTACGGCGCCCATACCAGCTTCGGCGGCATCGCCAGCGACATCCCGGCCGTGGCCATCGCGGGGGAGCGCGTGGCGCTGGCCATCCTGCGCGGCCTGTTCCGCGAGGATTTTGCGAAGCTGCGCGAGGAGTTGGAGGCCTTCGACGAGCCGGAGCTGGAAAGCACGCCCTTCTTCGTGCCGAGAAGCTGACCGTCATGTCGCACCGCATGTCGCTGATCACCCTGGGCATCCAGGATGTGGAACGCTCGAAGCGCTTCTACCGCGAGGGCTTCGGCTGGGAGCCGGTGTTCGAGCACGACGACATCGCCTTCTACCAGATGAACGGCTTCATCCTGGGCCTGTGGGCGAAGGCCGCGCTGGAGGAGGACATGCGACGCGGTGGTCTGGCCTCGCCCGGCGCCTTCGCCCTGGCGCATAATGTGGGCTCGGCGGCCGAGGTGGATGCGCTGATCGCGAAGCTGGCCGCGGCCGGCGCGCAGGTGCTGCGCCCGGGCGACGAGCCGCCCCATGGCGGCTATCGCGGCTATGTGGCCGACCCTGACGGCCACGCCTGGGAGATCGCGTGGAACGCTTCCTGGCCCATCGATGCCGAGGGCCGCGTCACCTTCGCGCTGTAGTCACCCGATCGCGGTATTCCCGCCGCAGACCAGCACGCCCACGCGCGCGCCCCTGGGCGGCACCCAGGCGCCGCTGAGCAGCGCGGCCAGCGCCGTCGCACCCCCGGGCTCGGCCAGGATGCGGGCGGCTTCCCACAACCGGGCCTGGGCCGCGCGGATCGCGTCGTCGGCCACCAGCACGCTGGTACGGATGTTCTGGGCGGCGATGGGGAACATGGCCGCCCCCACCTGCTTCGCGCCCAGGCTGTCGGCCGCGACGCCGGAGACCGGCACCTCGACGGGCTTGCCCGCGGCCAGCGCCGCATGCAGGGCGCAGCTGGTCTCGGGCTCCACCGCGATTACCTCGGTCGCGCAGCCGGCGTGCCAGGCGGCCATGCCGCCGATCAGCCCGCCGCCACCCACGGCCACCAGCAGATGCGTCAGGCGCGGGGCCTGGGCTTCCCATTCCAGCGCCACCGTTCCTTGCCCCGCCAGCACCTCGGGCTGGTCGTATGCGTGGACTTCGAGCGCGCCGGTCATGTCCCGATGCGCCTGGCTGGCCGCCAGCGCATCGGCATAGCGCGCGCCGCCCACCACCAGGTTTGCGCCATAGGAGCGGATGCGCGCCTGTTTCTCGGGTGCCGAGACCTCAGGCACAAAGATGTCCGCCCGCACGCCCATCGCCTGCGCGGCATAGGCGACGGCGGCGCCGTGATTGCCGCCGGAGGCCGCGACCACCCCATGCGACAGGTCACCCGCCAGCCGCAGGCGGTTGAAGGCGCCGCGCGGCTTGAAGCTGCCGGTCACCTGCGTCAGCTCCAGCTTCAGGTTCAGCGCGGGACCGAACACGCCCTCGGGCAGTTCCAGCACCGGGGTGGTGCGGATGTCGGCGCGGATGCGCGTGTGGGCGGACTGGATGTGAGAGCGCGTGATGGCCATGCCCCGGCATGCCAGGGGCAGGGCGCGCGGCCAAGCCCCGCCGGCCCCGAAACGGCACACGCATGGGTTGAGTCGCGGAACACTTCCGTCGTTACCATTATTGCGCCATATTTCCGCCCCGAATGAGGCAAGCACCGGACCCCCGCCCATGCGCCTTCACGCAAGCTGCGTCTCCCTCCGGGGTGCGGCGGTGCTGCTTCTTGGCGCGCCGGGCGCCGGCAAATCCTCTCTGGCACTGCGCCTGATGGGGAACGGCTGGTCCCTCGTCGCGGATGACCGCGTGGTGCTGGAAGCGCGCGAGGGCGCCCTATACGCCGCCGCCCCCGCCGAGGGCGCGGGCCTGCTGGAGATCAGGGGCCTCGGTATCTATGAAGGGCTGGAACATGCCGGCGCGCCTGTCGCGCTGGTGGCGGAGCTGACGCCCGCCGCCGCCATTCCCCGCCTGCCGGAACCGCGCTGCTGGCAGGCGCTGGGTATCGAGGTGCCCCGCTGCGCCCTGGATGCGACTGACCCCGCAGCCGTCGAGAAAGCCGCCTGGGCCCTGGCCGCCGCCACCGGCCGGCACCGCATGCGCGCGGGTTTCCTCGCGCAATGACCGCCCGCCGCCCCGTCGTCATTGTCACCGGCCTGGCCGGGGCGGGGCGTGCCTCCATCCTCAACATGCTGGAGGACATGGCTTTCGAGACGGTGGACAACCCGCCGCTCGCGATGCTCGAATCGGTGCTGGGCGACGGCGCGCTGCCGGTGGCGGTGGGGGTCGATACCCGCAGCCGCGGCTTCGAGCCCGCCGAGTTGCTGATCGTGATCGAACGCCTGCGCCTGCGCCCCGACCTGGACGTGACGCTGCTGTTCGCCGCCGCCGAGGAAAGCGTGCTGCTGCGCCGCTATTCCGAGACGCGGCGCCGCCATCCGCTGGCCCCGGGCGGGGAGCTGGGCACCCGCGTGCAGGACGGCATCCAGCGCGAGATCGCCCTGATGGCCCCCCTGCGCGAGGCCTCGGACCTGCTGGTCGATACCTCCGAGCTGCCGCTGCCGCAGCTGCGCCTCAAGATGGAGGAGCGCTTCCGCCCCGACGGCGCGCCGGGGCTCGCGATCACGGTGATGTCCTTCGCCTTTCCGAAGGGGCTGCCGCGCGAGGCCGACCTGGTCTTTGACCTGCGCTTCCTGGCCAACCCGCATTATGTGCCGGCGCTGAAGCCGCTGACCGGGCAGGACCCGCGCGTGGCGGCGCATGTGGAGGCCGACCCGGCCTTTCCGGGCTTCTGGCGCAACTTCACGGCGCTGCTGGACCCGCTGCTGCCGCGCTATGTACTCGAGGGCAAGAAATACTTGACGATCGCCCTGGGATGCACGGGCGGCAAGCATCGTTCCGTGGCCGTTGCGGAAAAACTGGCCGCGCATCTTGAACGCATGGCGGCAGAACATGGCTGGCGCGTAAACCTGACGCATCGGGAACAGCCCCCGAAGGAATACATCGCCGCCCACAATCACCATATGCAGTCAACCGCCGGACAGGAATTGCCGTCCGGCGTGGCAGGGGCTACAGCCCCGCGCCCGGATCGTGTTTCAGAACATTGCCCGGATGGCTCCCCCGCCATCCCGGAACCACCTCACCCTTCCACCCCCGAAGGGGCTGCCCGTGACGGGTCGCCCCGGACCTTGGCGAGACTATGAGCGAAGCCCCCCTAGCAGTGAGCAGCAACACCCCATGATCGGTATGGTTCTTGTCACCCATGGGCGGCTCGCGGAGGAACTGCGGTTGGCCATGGAACATGTCGTGGGCCCGCAGCGCGGGGTTGCAACCGTGTGCATCGGCCCGGACGACGACATGGAAACCCAGCGCAGCCAGATCAAGGAAAGCATCGGCTCGGTCGATGACGGTGACGGCGTGGTGCTGATCACGGACATCCTGGGCGGCACGCCTTCCAACCTGGCCTTGTCCCTGGCGAACGGGAAGGTGAAGGTGGTGGCCGGCGCCAACCTGCCCATGCTGGTGAAGCTGGCCAAGCTGCGCAGCGTGGAACCGCTGGGCGAATGCATCGACCATGCGGTACAGGCGGGGCGCAAGTACATCACCGCCGGTGGCGACGGGCCGGGGAAGCCTGTCTGCCAAGGGGGATGACCAAGGTGGCCGGCATGGCAGCTGACGTTACACGGGGGAACGGAAAGTGATGGATCAGAACATCAATAGTGACCCAACTGGCGCCATATTCTCCGGGCAGGATTGCAACTGTCCTGAGATGCCGGGGGCCCATGTGCTGAAGCGCAAGGTTCAGATCATCAATTCCCGCGGGCTGCACGCCCGCGCCGCCGCCAAGCTGGTCAGCGAGGCGGAGCGCTTTTCCGCGTGCATGCACGTCGTCCGTGACGGAGAGGCGGTGCCCGCCTGTTCCATCATGGGGCTGATGATGCTGGGTGCCGGCAAGGGGACGGAAGTCGAGATCACCGCCGAGGGCTGGGACGCGAAGGAGGCCCTGGAAGCCGTGGCGGGGCTGGTGGAAGCGGGCTTCCACGAGGACTAACCCCGGAGCCTTTCCTCCGGGCTGTCATGTGACTGCGTGAGCGACGCCTGCTGCGCCCGCGCCCTGAACCGGAACAGACGATGCCGCCCAAGGTCGAGGCCAAGCCAGAACCCAAGCCCGAGACGAAGCCCGAGGCCAAGCCCGCCGTGAAGGCGGTGGAAGCGGCGCCCCCCGCCCCGTCCAAGGCCAAGCCCGCCAAGAAGGCGCCGAAGGAGGCGCTGTACCGCGGCATTCCGGTGGCGCCCGGCATGGCCATCGGCACCATCTACGACACCACCGAGCCCACCGCCGAGGCCCCGCGCCGCGCCATCCAGGCCGAGCATGTGGAGATCGAGCGCGAGCGCCTGAACAGCGCCGCCGCCACCGCGCGCAAGCAGGTGACGAAGCTGAAGTCCCGCCTGGCCATCCTGCCCGAGGAAGCCGAGGACGAGCTGGCGCCCCTGCTCGATGCCTATCTGATGATGCTGGGCAATTCGCGCCTGCTGCGCGGCGCCCGCAAGCGCATCGGCGATGCCCTTCTGTCGGCAGAGACCGCCGTTCTGGACGAGAGCGAGGAAATCGCGGCCGTCATCCTGAACGCCAAGGACGACGACAAGTCCGGCCTGCTGCGCCGCGCGGGCGAGGTGCGCGAGATCGCGCGCCGCCTGATCCGGCACCTGACGGCCACGCCCTTCCGCTCCTTCAAGGAGGTGCCGCAAGGCGCCATCCTGGTGGCGGAGGAACTGACGCCTGCCGATGCGGCGCTGCTCGACCCCTCACGCATTGCGGGTGTCGCGACCGATGACGGCGGCGCGGACGGCCACACGGCCATCATGCTGCGCGCGCTGGGCATCCCCTCGATCGTCGGCTGCGCGGGCCTGACGGAGGCCGCCAAGCGCGGCGATTTCGCCGTGCTGGACGGCGGCGCCGGCACCATCGCCCTGCACCCCGGCGAGGCCACGCTGGCCAGTGCCAAGGACAAGGTCGCGGCCTATGCCCGCGAACGGGCCAAGCTGTCCAAGCTGCGCCGCCTGCCGGCCGAGACCACGGATGGCGAGCTGCTGGAGCTGCAGGCCAATCTGGAGATCCCGGCGGAGCTGCCGCTGATCGCCCAGGCGGGTGCGCAGGGCATCGGCCTGCTGCGCAGCGAGTTCCTGTTCCTGAACCGAGACAGCCTGCCGGACGAGAACGCCCAGTTCGACGCCTACCGCTCCATCGTCGAGGCGATGGGCGGCGATGCCGTGACCATCCGCGTGCTGGACTGGGGCGGCGAGAAGGACATGGAGGCGCTGGGCGAGGGCGTGCCGGCGCCCGGCGGGCCGAACCCGGCCCTGGGCCTGCGCGGGTTGCGGCTGCTGCTGAAGAAGCCGGAGCTGCTGGAGGAGCAGTTCGCCGCCATCCTGCGTGTGGCCGTGCGTGGCCCGGTGCGCGTGATGCTGCCCATGGTGACCATCCCGCAGGAGGTGGCCCAGGCGCGCGACATCTATGAGCGCGTGGCCAAGCGCCTGCGCCGCCGCGGTGAGACCCTGCCCGAGAAGCTGCCGCCGCTGGGCGTGATGATCGAGACGCCGGGCGCCGCCCTGGCGGCCGATGCCATCGCGCTGGAGGCCGATTTCTTCTCGATCGGCACCAATGACCTGGCGATGTACACGCTGGCGGTGGACCGCGCCGAAACCGAGGTGGCGCATCTGTATGACTCGCTGCACCCCGCCGTGCTGCGCCTGGTGCAGTTCGCGACCGAGGCCGCGCTGCGCATGCGCATGCCCGTCAGCGTCTGCGGCGAGATGGCGGGCAATGCCAAGTTCGTGCCGTTGCTGATGGGCCTCGGCCTGCGCAGCCTGTCGATGAACGCCAGCTCCATCCCGCGCGTGAAACAGGCGGTGCGTGGGCTGACCATCGACGATTGCGCGCGCTTGGCGCGGCGGGTGATGGAACAGAGCGACCCGCAGCGGATCAGGGAACTGGTCGAGGCGTTCGCGGCGGAGAAGCTGTAAGGACTTCTTCTTTTTCTGAAGGAAAAGAAGTTGACGATTGGCATGGAGGTGAAGGGCCCCCTTCACCTCCGGCGCAGCCTAAAACTGCCAAAAAAGAACATCAATCCAGGGTGATGTTATGATCCCTGATGATCTTCCCCCAACGCTCCGTCTCCGGCCCCATCCGCCGCGCGAATTCGCCGGGCGCGTTCTCCAGGAAGATCAGCCCCTGTTCCGCCAGGAAGGTCTGGGTCGCGGGCTCACGCCCCACGCCGGTATAGGCATCGTACAGCCGGGACTGGATGGCGTCCGGCGTCGCCTTGGGGGCGATCAGCCCGTACCAGGTCACCACCTCGATATCGATGCCCTGTTCCTTCATCGTCGGCACGTCGGGCAGGTGGGGCACGCGCTCGGGCGTCGTCACCGCGATGGGCTTCACCTGGCCCTGGCGGATGGGCGACAGCATGCTGGGCAGCGCGTCGAAGAAGGCCTGCACGTCATTGGACATGATGGCCACCATGCTGTCCGAGACACCGCGATAGGGCACATGCGTCATGGACAGGTTCCGGCCCGTGCCCATCATCTCGAACAGCAGGTGCTGGGCGGTGCCCACCCCGACCGAGCCGTAGTTGAGGCCGCCGGGCCGGCTGCGCGTATAGGCGATCAGTTCCGCCACATTGTTCACCGGCAGGTCCTTGTTCACCACCAGCACGAGGGGCGAGGCCGCGAACATGCAGATCGGCGCGATGTCGCGCAGCACGTTGTATTGCGGGTTGCGGTCCAGGTTCGGGAAGATGGTCAGCGGGCCGAGGTTGCCCATGCCGATGGTGTAGCCGTCGGGGGCGGCGCGCACGATCTCACCCACGCCGATGCGGCTGCCGGCGCCGGGCTTGAAGTCGTTGACGATGTTCTGGCCCAGGCGCTGGCCCACGCGCTCATTGATGAAGCGCGCCACCAGGTCATTCAGGCCGCCGGGCGCCCAGGGAATGACGAAGCGGATAGGCCGGGTGGGGTAGGGGGCCTGGGCGGCGGCGAAGGCGGGTGCCAGGGCCGGTGCGGCCAGCAGCCCCGCGAGGGCGCGTCGGGTCGTGTTCATGGGCGGGCAAGCTGAGGCCCGCCCACGCAATCGTCAACGGCGGAACCAGACCAGGGCCGCCAGCGTGAAGCAGATGACCATCATGGATGCCATCGGCATGCCCGTTCCGTCGCTCCAGGCGCCCATAACGACGCCAGACGCGGCACCGATACCGAACTGCAATGTGCCCAGGATGGCCGAGGCCGTGCCCGCCACCGGCGCGAAATGCTGCATGGCCAGCACCGTGTTCACCGGAAAGACGATGCCCATGCAGGCCATGATGACGAACAGGCAGCCGAAGATGACGAAGAAGGGCGCGCCCAGCCAGCTGGCCACGAACAGCAGCACCGCATCGGCCAGCAGGATGAGCATGAGGTAGCTGATCAGCTTTTCCCGCGTCAGCCACTCGGCCAGCTTGCCGGTGAACTGGCTCATCATGATCAGGCCGAAGGCGTTGAGGCCGAACCAGATGCCGAACTGGCTGGCGGGGATGCCGTGCACCTCCATCAGCACGCTGGGGGAGCCCGAGATGTAGGCGAACATGGCGCCGGAGCAGAAGCCGGTGGTCAGGCCCGGGCGCAGCATGCGCCAGTCCGTCAGCAGCCGGGCATAGTCGGTCAGCACCGCGGAGAAGGGCACGCGGCGGCGACGCTCCTCGGGCAAGGTCTCCGGCAGCACGAAGGCCACCATCGCCAGGGCCAGGCCCCCGAAACAGGCCAGCACCAGGAAGATGGCGCGCCAGCCGGCGACATGGGCCACCAGGCCGCCCAGGAAAGGCGCCAGCATGGGGGCGGCACCCATCACCAGCATCAGCCGGCCCATCAGCCGCACGGGGTCGCGCAGATGCGCCACGTCCCGCACGACGGCGCGGGAGACGACCATGCCCGCGCAGCCGCCCAGCGCCTGCAGCACGCGGAAGGCCACCATCTGCGGCAGGCTGCCCGCCATGGAACACGCGACGGAGGCCAGCACGAACAGCCCCACGCCGAAATACAGCGGCGCCTTGCGCCCGTGCCGGTCCATCAGCGGGCCATAGACGATCTGCCCGCAGGCCATGCCGAGGAAATAGGCCGCGACCGTGACCTGGGCGGAAGCGGTGTCGCTGCCGAGCGCCGCCGCCATCTCGGGCATGGCCGGCAGGTACATGTCGATGGACAGCGGCGCGAAGGCGGCCAGCATGCCGAGGATCAGGGGAAGGGTGTTCACGCACCGCACAATAGGCGCGATGCGGGCGGCGCCTACCCCCCTGCCTCGGGAATGCGGCGGGCGGTACACAACCGGAACGTGTGAGGTTGGGCGCGGGCTTGTAAGCATCCCCCCGGGCGTGGTTTCTGGCCTCATGCGCATCTATCTCGCCGGGCCCGACGTGTTCTTCCCCGATGCCGCGGCACGCGCCGCGCGGCTGAAGGCGGCCTGCGCCGTCTTCGGCTTCGAAGGGGTGTTCCCGCTCGACGACCCTGCCGAGCCGCCGCTCTACCCGGCCGATTCGCCGGAATGGCAGCGCATCTTCCTGGCCAATGAGGCGCATATCAGGGGTTGTGACGCGATGATCGCGAACATGACGCCCTTCCGCGGCCCCTCGGCCGATGCCGGCACGGCGTGGGAGATGGGGTTCATGCGCGCCCTGGGCCGCCCGGTGCTGGGCTGGACCGAGGAGACGCGGGACTATGCCCCGCGCGTGGTGCCGGACGGCATGCAGGTCGAGGCCTTCGGCCTGGCCGACAATTTGATGCTGGAAGGCGGCGCCGTCGCCGTGTTCCGGGGCGAGGGCGCCTTCGAGGCCTGCCTGCGGCGGCTGGCGGCTGGCGGCTAAGCCTTAGCCGCCACCACCACCATGGCCGGGCGCAGCAGCCGCCCGTTCAGCGTCCAGGCGGAGCTCCAGGCCTGGATGACGGTACCCGGCTCCACGCCCTCGGGCGCCGGCTGCTCGGACATCGCCTGGTGCAGCTCGGGGTCGAAGGCCTTGCCGGTCGCGTCCTCGCGCTTGATGCCGTTGCGCTCCAGCGTGGCGATGAAGGACTTCTCCACCCCCTCGAAGCCGCCGCGCAGCTTGCCCAGCAGTTCGGCCTCGCCCTCGACCGGGGCGGGCAGGGCAGAGAGGCCGCGGCGCAGGTTCTCGGCCACTTCCACGACGTCGGTGGCGAATTTCTGCACGGCATAGGCGCGGGCATCCTGCACCTCACGCGTCGAGCGGGCGCGCAGGTTCTGCATCTCGGCCTCCGCGCGCAGCCACTTTTCCTTCATGGCCGCCACTTCCTCGGCCAGCTGCTGGATGCGCTGTTCCGGGGTCAGTTCCTGCGCGTCGGTCTGCGCTTCGGCTGGGGTCTGGTTGTCCTCGGGGGGCGTCTGGTTCGTGTCGGTCATGGTTTCCATCGCGGATGGTCGCGCGGGCGTGGATGTCAGGCCATCACCTAGGCGGCATGGCGCCCCGTCACAAGCCCTTGAAAGGGCGGAAGGGCGCGCCTGTGAGGCTGCGATGTCATGAAATCATCACCCGATCGGGCCCTTCCGCGCCTTCTGCGGCACAGCGTGCGGGGGCATGGTCCGCGCGCCTTACGAACCCGCCTGCCAGCGCCCCGCCGGAGAGATACCCATGGCCACCACGACCATCGCCAACGGCACGACGCGCACCACGCGCCTCAACATGTCGGGCACCGACATCCTGAACGTGGCGGCGGGCGGCGTGTTCACCGTGGCCGACAATGCCCAGACCGTCCGCTTCAACGCAGCGACCAGCAACGGGCAGATCACCAACTCCGGCACGATCGAGAACACCAATTCCGGCGGCCGCGCCATCCGCGTGGAGACGGGGGTGGGCACCACCACCTTCAACGCCACCATCACCAACAATGCGGGCGGGCTGATCACCGCGGTCGACGACGCGATCCAGGTCCAGGCCTCGACCTTCACCGGCGTGGCGACGCTGGCCATCGGCAATGCCGGCACCATCACCTCCGCCACCGGCCAGGCGCTGGACCTGGCGGGCGGCGGCGGCACCTTCGTCTCCACCGTGACGAACACCGGCACCATCACGGCGCAGACGAATGACGCGGTGCGCATCTTCACCGGCAGCTTCACCAACACGGGCGGCACCGTCACGGGCGGGTCCGCCGCCGGCTACACCGTCAGCGCGGACGGCGTGCAGTTCGAGGACAACGGCACCGGCACGCTGGTCAACCAGTCCGGCGGCACCATCACGGGCGACCGGCACGGCGTGAATGCGGGTGTGGGGTCGGTCCTCACCGTCACGAACGGCGCGGGTTCCACCATCACCGGCAACAACGGGTCGGGCGTGGGGTCGGACGGGTCGGCCACCATCACCAACTACGGCACCATCAGCGGCAATTTCAGCGACAGCGCGGGGTCGGACATCAACGGCTCCACCCCCGGCGCCACGGATGGCGGCGGGCCGGACGGCATCAATGACGGCGACGGCGACGGCGTGGACGTCGACTTCCAGATCACCCTGTACAATTACGGCCGCATCGAGGGCACGGGCGCGGGCGGCACCGGCAGCGACGGCTATGCCAACACGGCCGAGGGCGTGGCCGCCGGTGGCGGCCTGATCCACAACTACGCCGGGGCCACCATCATCGGCCTGGGCCGCGGCATCCTGATCGACGACAGCTCGACCGGCAACGCGCCCTACGCCACCACCATCATCAATGAGGGCACGATCACCGGCACCCAGGTGCTGGGCATCAAGATCGTCGGCACGCAGAACGACACCATCGACAACAGCGGCACCATCAGCACGGGCGGCACCTATGCCATCCTGATGGGCGACGGCAACGACACGCTCGTGATCCGCAACGGCTCCTCCATCACGGGCCTCAGCGACGGTGAGGCCGGGACCGACCAGCTCGACTACAGCCACTGGACCGGCACCGGCATCAGCGTGAACCTGACGGACGGGCTGGCCACCGGCACGGGCGGCGTCGCGGGCTTCGAGAACGTGACGGGCAGCGGCCTGGCGGACCTGATCCACGGCAGTGCCGTGGCCAACCTGATCTCGGGCGGGGAGGGCGACGACCAGCTCTATGGCTGGGCCGGCGACGACACGCTGGGCGGCGGCGCGGGCAATGACGTGCTGTACGGCGGTGCCGGCAACGACACGCTGATGGGCGGCACGGGCGACGACGTCTATCTGATCGAGGATCTGGGCGACGTCATCTCCGAGGTTTCGGGCGAGGGCACGGACACGGCCTATGTGGCGGTCACGGGCTACACGCTCGGCGCCAATGTCGAATACGGCTATCTGGTGGGCGCGGCCTCCGCGCTGACGGCGGGCTCCACCGGCACCAACCTGATCGCCAATGCCTCGATCGGCAGCGTGCTGACGGGCGGCACCGGCGACGACACGCTCTGGAGCCAGTCGGGCAACGACACGCTGAACGGCGGCGCGGGCAACGACATCCTGCGCGGCAGCAGCGGCAATGACCGCTTCGTGGGCGGCGCGGGCGACGACCAGATGGTGGGCGGCAGCGGCGCCGACACCTTCGGCTATGAGGCCGCCAGCTGGGGCTATGACCAGATCTGGGGCTTCAGCGTGGCCCAGGGCGACAAGCTGGACTTCACCGGCAGCGGCCTGACCTATGCCGAGCTGACCGTCTATGAGGTGGGCGGCAGCACGGTGGTGGCGCATGGCGCCGACCGGATCGACATGTATGGCGTGACCGGCCTGACCTCGGGCGACTTCATCTTCGGCTGAGGCCGGGAAGGGGGGGCGGATGCCCCCCGAAGCCGGGGCTCAGTCCGCGGTGATGCCGCGCTCGCGGATCACCCGCGCCCACATGGCGGTCTCGCGCTTCAGGCGCTCTGCGAAGGGGGCGGGCGCCTCGCACACCACATCCATGCCCTGGGCGGCCAGGACCGGCGCGGTCTCAGGCGCGCGCAGCACCGTTTCGGTCAGTTCGGAGATGGCCTGCACCACCGGCGCGGGCGTCGCGCGGGGCACCAGCAGCCCGTACCAGCTGGTGACGTCCATGCCCGGGAAGCCGCTCTCGGCCAGGGTGGGCACATCCGGCAGGGCGGGGGTGCGGATGGCGGTGGTCAGTGCAATGGGCACGGCCCGCCCATCGCGCACCAGCGGCAGGGCCACGGGCAGGTTGCTGGCCAGCAGCTGGGTCTGGCCGTTCAGCAGGTCCGCCACGGCCTGGGTGGTGCCGCGATAGGGCACGTGCTGGATGTCGATGTCCGCCCGGCTGCGCAGCAGTTCCATCGCCAGGTGCAGCTGGCTGCCGACGCCCGGCGAGCCATAGGTGACGGCGCCCGGGTTCGCCTTGGCCTTGGCGATGAGGTCCGCGACGGAGCGGATGCCCGACTGCGTGCTGGCCAGGATGATGTTGGGCGTGGTCGCCATCATCGAGACGGGCGCGAAATCACGCTCCACGTCGAAGGTCAGGCCGCGCAGCAGGGTGGGGTTGATCGTCAGGTTGCCGGCGGGGATGACCAGCATGGTCGTGCCGTCGGGTGCTGCGCGGCGCACCAGGTCGATGCCGATGTTGCCGGCGCCGCCCGCGCGGTTGTCCACCGCCGCCGTCTGGCCGCTGCGGGCCTGGAAGCCCTGCGCCAGGGTGCGGGCCAGGATGTCGATGGGCCCGCCCGGGGTGAAGGGCGCGATCAGCGTCAGCGGCTTGCGTGGGAAATCCGCCGGCGGGGAGGCGGGTGCCTGGGCGAAGGCCGGGGCGGCGAGCAACAGGCCGGGCAGGGCCAGGGCGTGGCGGCGCGTGGGCATCATGGGCGGGTTCCTTCTCGGCAGGCGAACCAGGGGTGCAGAAGGGCGGCCAGTTCCGCCGGAGCCTCCTGCGGCAGGGCATGGCCTGCCCCGGGGATGAGATGCAGCGGCGAGCCCACGGGCAGCGCGGCATGCAGCGCGCGGGCATTGGCCGGGGGTGTCACGACGTCCTCGGCGCCGGCGGCGACAAGGGCCGGGAAGGGCAGGGCGGCGGCGTCGGCCGCCAGGTCTCCGGCGCCCAGGGCATGGACGGCATCGGCGTAGCCCGGCGGGTTCACGGCGGCCATGGCGCCGCGCACCGCGGCCAGCACCTGCGGTTTCCGCTCGGGCTCGAACACCAGCCGGGCGGCGCGCCGGGCGGCGAATTCGGCGGGGCCCAGTGCCTCGAGATCGGCGATGCGGGCGGCCACGGCGGGGGGCAGCGGCGCCCCGGCCGGCACGCGATACCCGAGCGCGGGTGACAGGAAGCCAAGCCGCGCCACGCGCCCGGGTGCCAGGCGGGCGAAGGCGCCGGCGAACAGGCAGCCCAGGGAATGCCCCAGCAGACCCACCTGATGCAGGCCCAGCGCCTCCAGCACGGCGGCCAGCCGCGCGGCATAGGCAGCGGGGGTGGGGGAGGCCACCCGGGCAGAGGCGCCATAGCCCGGCGCCCACCAGGCCAGCACGTCCCAATCCGTGGGCAGCGCCTGGATCAGCGGCAGCCAGCTTTCGGCATTGCTGCCGATGCCGTGCAGCAGCACCAGGGACGGGCCGGGCCCAGGGCGGCGCAGCAGTTCGGTCTGGGCGATGGTGAGGCGCTGCATGGGAGCCCCTGTCATGGGAAGCAATGTTCAATAATGAACATGAAAAGCAAATATGAACAAAGCTACGCCCCAGGCCCTTTCCTGTCGAGAGCATGTTCCCCTTCGGCCCATGGGAATGCCAAGATGTACGAACAACAAGACAATTGCCGAGGAAACCCATGCCACCCATCAGCCTGCCGCGCCGTGCCCTGTTGGCCGGGCTTACCCTGCCCGCGCCTTTGCTGGGCGCGCCCGCCCTGGCCCAGTCCTTTCCCACCCGCCCCCTGCGTGTCGTGGTGCCCTTCGCCGCCGGCGGGCTGACGGACAGCCAGATGCGCGTGGTGTGCGAAGGCGCGGCCCGCCGCCTGGGCCAGGCGATCGTGGTGGAGAACCGCAGCGGCGCCGGCGGCATCCTGGGCGCCCAGGCCCTGGCCAATGACCGCGCGGCGGACGGCTACCTGTTGAGCCAGATGCCCTCCAGCGTGTTCCGTTATCCGCTGGTCGCCGCGCGCCCGCCCTTCAACCCGCTGACCGACTTCACCTACATCATCCAGCTGACGGGCTATGTGTTCGGCGTGGCGGTGCGGCATGACAGCCCCTTCCGGACGCTGCGCGACGCGCTGGACTACGCCAAGGCCAATCCCGGCCGCTTCACCTTCGGCACCACGGCCACCGGCGGCACCCCGCATGTGACGATGGAGCAGGTGGCCCGGCTGCATGGCGCGGAACTGACCCATGTGCCGTTCCGCGGCTCCTCCGAGATCATTCCCAATGTGCTGAACGGCTCCGTCGAGGCGATCGCCTCCTCCTCCGACTGGTTGCCGCTGGTGCGGGAAGGACGGCTGCGCGCGCTGTGCACCTGGGGCGCCGCGCGCTCCGAGAACCTGCCCGACACGCCGACGCTGAAGGAGCTGGGCTTCAACATCGTGCAGACCGGCCCCTATGGCATCGCGGGGCCGAAGGGCATGGACCCCGCGGTGGTGAAGCGCATCCACGATGCCTTTCATGAGGCACTGAGCGACCCTGAGCACCTGACCACCCTGCGGCGCTTCAGCATGGTGGTGGACTATCTGGACACCGCCGCCTTCACCGCCAGCATCCCGCCGCTGATCGAGGAGAACCGGGTGGTGGTCGAACAGTTGAACCTGCGGGAACCCCGCTGAGAATCAATGCCTTGTGATCGGCTGTTCCTGGCCCGCCGGCGCCGCTATTTTGGCGTCGGCGGGTAAAGGGTGACGCGTGGGACAGCTTGTCTTTCTTCTGGTCGGTTCGGATTCCCTCCGCCGGAGATGGTATGTGATCGCGGCCCTGGCGGTCGTGCTGCTGGCACTCGGCCTGGTGATGATGACCGATGCCTCCCACGGGGTGGTGGTGGCCACCACCGCGGTGCTGGGGGTGCTGACGCTGCTGCACGGGCTGCTGGTCACCGTCTCCTCCATGCCCGGGGTGCCGGGCAGCGGCGGCTGGCTGAATCTGGCACGCGGTGCGGCGCTGGCCACCAGCGGGGGGCTCATCCTGGCCCAGCTGGCGGGCGCGCCCCTGCCGGCCGGGGTGCTGGTGGGCATCGCCTTCGTCGTGGATGGCGGGTTGCGCATCTTCGGCGGCCAGCTGATGCGCTTCGCCGCGTGGCGGCGCGTGGTGCTGTGGGGCGCGATCGAGGTCGTGCTCGGCCTGCTGTTCCTGGTCGGCTGGCCGATTTCGGGTGAGCGCGTGGTGCCGTTTTCGGTGGGCATGCTGCTGGTCGTCTCGGGCTATGTGCTGCTGCGCATGGGGTGGGAGCTGCGGCAGCTGGAACCCGAGGCCGCCATCCTGCTGCTGTCGGTCTTCGGCGGGCGCGGCTGGCAGGACAATGCGCCCGTGCTGCTGGGCGGCAGCGACGGCGCGGCGCCCTCGCATCCGCTGATCATCCATGTCTGGACGCCCGCGGTCTCGGCCGGGGTCAGGCCCACCGTGCCGGTCATCAACCGCTATGTCGCGGCCATGGACAGCACGGGGAAGGTCTCGACCGGCCATTGCTCGCTGGAGGCGGGGCCCGTCTATATCAGCCACTACCCGGCCAATGAGATGGCCTATGCCCCCGACCAGTTCGCGCTGACGATGCGCGCCACGGCCGACAACGACCAGCCGGGCCGCTTCCTGCCGAACCTGGCCGCCGAGATCGCGGAATGGTGCCCGCCCGACCAGCAGCTGGTGTTCCACCATTACGATGAGCGCCGGCTGCGGGCCTATTGGGCCGGCTACCGGCAGGACGACACCTACAACACCTCCAACCGCAACTGCGCCATCTGCGTGGCCGCCGCGCTGGAATCGGCGCTGGAGGGGCGGCTCGCCTCGCCCCGGCCCTGGCTGCGCATCCTCAGGCTGCTGTGCAACCCGGACATCTGGTCGGCGGCCGCCCTGCGCAAGCACGCGTCCTCCATTACCTGGACGCCCGGTTCCGTGCTGGACTACGCCCGGGCGCTGCGGGAAGTGGTGGAGCCGCATGAGAGCCATCCCGCCCAGCGCCTGCGCCGGGCCTTCCGCCTGGTTCTGGGGGTGCGATGAACCGCCTGCTTTCCGGCGTGGCCGTCACCACGGTCGCGATGATGTTCGGGCTGACCTACAGCCTGTCCGCCGCGCTGATCGCGCTGGACCTGGCGGCGCGTGATCTGAGCGAGGCCGTGATCGGCGCCAATGCGGCCATGCATGCGCTGGGCGTGCTGACCACCGCGATGTTCCTGCCGCGCGTGGTCATGCGGCTGGGGGTGCGCCCCATGGTGCTGGGCGCGCTGGCCCTGGCGGCGCTGGTGCTGCTGGGCATGCCGGCGCTGCCCTACCTGTGGCTGTGGTTCCCGCTGCGCTTCCTGCTGGGCGTGGCGGCGGAGGTGCTGTTCGTCCTCTCCGAGACCTGGATCAACAGCCTCAGCGCCGAGGAAACGCGGGCGCGTGCCATGGCGGCCTATACCGCGGCCATGTCCGTGGGCTTCGCGGCGGGGCCGTTCATCCTCTCGGTGGTGGGGCGGGGCGGCATGGCGCCCTGGCTGATCGGCGCGGGGCTGGCGGTGGCGGCCATGGCGCTCATCGCCTCTCCGCGCGTCACGGCGCCCGTGTTCGACCGCCCGGCCCATGGCGGGCCGCTGCGCTATTTCCGCCTGGCGCCGCTGGCCATGGCCGCCACCGTGCTGAATGCCGCGATCGAGACGGCGGGGCTGTCCTTCCTGGCGCTGTATGCGGTGCGCCTGGGCTGGGCCGAGGCCGATGCGACCGCGCTGATGACCTGCATGATGGTGGGCGCGATCCTGCTGCAGCTGCCCATCGGCTGGCTGGGCGACAAGATGGACCGGATGGTGCTGGTGCGCTGGCTGGCCGTGCTGGCGGCGCTGGGCGGACTGGCCTGGCCGCTGGTGCTGGGCTGGGCCTGGGCGGCCTATGCGCTGCTGTTCTTCTGGGGCGGGGCCTTCATGGGCATCTATGCGGTGATGCTGGCCGTGGTCGGCAGCCGATTCCAGGGCGGTGAGCTGGTGGGCATCTATGCCGTGATGGGGCTGGCCTGGGGTGGCGGGGCGCTCGCCGGCCCCCTGCTGGCCGGGGCGATGATGGAGGGGCTGCCCCCGCACGGGCTGGCCTTCTTCGCGGCGCTGGCCTGCGGCAGCTTCGCACTGGTGGCGTTCAGGCTGCGCGGGCGCGATTAGCGCCGGCGAACACCGCGGGGGCGGCCGCGTCCGGACTCTGCCCGGAAATCAGGCGGTTCCGGCCGGAAGCAGTTGAATTTCCCCACCCCGGCGCGGCGGGGGCGTGCTTCCATGCCGCCAGTCCATGTCCGGGGAGAGTCCGATGTCGCGCCGCCTGTTCCTTGCCAGCCTGCCAGGCCTGGTTGCCCCTTTGGCCGCCCCCGCCCTGGCCCAGCCCGCCTGGCCCACCCGCCCCGTTCGGATGCTGTGCGGCTTTCCCCCCGGCGGCCTGCCCGATGTCTATGCCCGGCTGCTGGCGGAACGCTTCCAGGCCGCGCTCGGCGCGCCGGTGGTGGTGGAAAACCGGGTGGGCGGCGGCGGCACCCTGGCCAATGAGATGCTGGCCCGGACCGATGACGGGCACACGATGCTGTCCACCTCCATCTCCATGACCGCCGGCGCGGCCTTGCGCGCCGGGCGGCTGAACTATGACGTGATGCGCGACATCGCCCCTGTCTCCGGCATCTCGGTGGTGGCGAACGGGCTGTTCGTGCATGCCTCCGTGCCCGTGAACACGGTCGAGGAGTTCGTGGCGCTCGCCAAGGCGCGGCCCGGCACCTTCAACTGCGGGTCGCCGGGCAACGGCACCTCGCCCCATGTCACGCAGGAATACTTCAAGCTGCGCACCGGGGTGGACATGGTGCATGTGCCCTATGCCGGCACCGGCCCGCTGATGCCGGCCTTCCTGGCGGGGCAGGTCACGGTCGTGATCGACAACATCCCCCTCTATATGTCCCATGTGCGGGAGGGGCGGCTGAAGCTGCTGGCCGTCAGCACCCCCGCCCGCTGGCCGAGCGCGCCGGAGGTGCCCACCATCGCCGAGACGGTGGCCCCCGGCTTCGACGTGCGCGCCTGGTTCGGGCTGGTCGCGCCCATGCGCACGCCGGAGGCGGTGCTGGAGCGCATGAACGCCCTGGCCGTCGCCGCGCTGAACGACCCCGCGGTCTCTGCCCGCATCCGCCAGGGCGGTGCCGAGCCCTGGCCCACCAGCCGTGAGGAATTCGCCGGTTTCATGCGCGCGGACATGGAGCGCTGGACCGAGGTGGTGCGGCTTTCCGGTGCGCGGGTGGATTAGCCCGCGCCGATAACACCCTGATTTCATGAAATCGGCGCAAGCTCTGCCCGTCCGGCCGCATTGCTGACGCAAAGCCTTGGGATAGCTGACAGTTACTTCTGGTTGCGGGGCTGGACATCGGCTCGCCTTCGCGCCATCCGCTTTGCTTAATGACCAGGACTATGCAGCCTTGAACGCCACGTTGCCTGTCATGCCGGCTCCGGATGCACCGCCCCCCCGCCCGGGCCAGCGCTGGCTCTCGCGGCAGATCCGTCGTGCGCGGCTGGTTCTGCGCTGGACGCTCGCCGGTGAACTTGGCCCGGAACTGCGCAAGCGCAAGGAGCCGCTGCTCGCCCGGCTGGATTATCTGCTGTCCCGTGTCGGGCTGCGGCTGCCCCGGCGCCCAAGCCCCCTGCGCCAGGAACTGGGCCTGCCCGCGCTGAAGGACGTGCCGAAGGCGGAGGCCATCCGCCTCACGGTCAGCGACACGCCGGTGGTGACGGTGCTGATCCCGACCTATGGCCAGGTGGACTACACGCTGCTGTGCCTGAACAGCCTGGCGCAATTCCCGCCCCGCACGCCGATCGAGGTGCTGGTGGCCGAGGATGCCTCCGGCGACCGCCGCATCCCGGAATTGCGGAACGTGCCCGGCCTGCGCCTGCTGGAGCGCGAGAAGAACCTTGGCTTCCTGCTGTCCTGCAACGATGCGGCGAAGCACGCGCGCGGGGAGTTCATCTTCCTGCTGAACAACGACACCGAGGTGATGCCGGGCGCGATCGACGCGCTGGTGGCCACCCTGCGCGCCCACCCCGATGCGGGCATGGTCGGCGCGCGGCTGCTGTATCCCGACGGCTACCAGCAGGAGGCAGGCGGCATCGTCTGGCAGGACGGCTCGGCCTGGAACTACGGCCACCGGGACGACCCGACGCGCCCCGACTACAATTACGTGCGTGAGGCCGACTACATCTCCGGCGCCGCGATCATGCTGTCGCTGGAGGTGTGGAACCGCATGGGCGGCTTCGACGAGCACTACGTGCCGGCCTATTGCGAGGACAGCGACCTCGCCTTCCGCATCCGCGCCGCCGGCATGAAGGTGCTGTACCAGCCCGAGGCGAAGGTCATCCATTACGAGGGGATCAGCCACGGCCGGGACGTGAATGCGGGGCTGAAGGCCTATCAGGTGGCCAACACGCAGAAGCTGCTGGCCCGCTGGGCGCCGGAGCTGGGGCGGCACTACCCCAACGGCACCCATGTGATGCGCGCGCGCGACCGTGCCTTCGACCGCCGCATCACGCTGGTCATCGACAACAACCTGCCCGAGCCCGACCGCGATGCGGGCTCCCGCACCATGCTGGCCTTCATGCAGGCGCTGCAGGCCGGCGGGCGCATCGTGAAGTTCTGGCCGCTGAACGGCTATGCCACGCCCGGCTATCTGGAAGCGCTGCAGCAGATGGGCATCCAGGTGTTCCACAACCCCTGGTATGGGCACATGCGGCCCTTCCTGGAACAGAACGGCGCGGACATCGATGAGGTCCTGCTGTCGCGCCCGCATGTCGCGGCAGAGTGCCTGGCGCTGATCCGGCAGTACTGCACCGCTCCGGTGGTGTTCTATGGCCATGACCTGCATTTCGCCCGCATGCGGCGGGAGGCGGAGGCCCGCCAGGACAGCGCCGCCCTGCGTGAGGCCGATGAGATGCTGGAGGCCGAGCGCGCCGTGTGGCGCGCGGTCGACCTGGTGCTGTACCCCAGCGAGGACGAGGCCGCCGAGGTCCGCCGGCTGGAGCCGCAGGTGCCGGCCCTCGGCATCGTTCCCTATGCCCTGCCGCCGGCGGCCCAGGGGCCGCTGCCGCTCGAAGGGCGCTCGGGCGTGGTGTTCGTGGCGGGCTTCGGCCATTCGCCCAATGTGGACGCCGCCCAGTGGCTGGTGCGCGAGATCATGCCCCTGCTGCGGGCCCGCCACCCGAGTCTCCGGCTCTCGCTCGTCGGCTCCAACCCCACCAACGAGGTGAAGGGCCTGGCCGATGCGCTGACGGAAGTCACGGGCTTCGTCAGCGACGAGGAACTGGCCCGCCGCTATGCCGCCGCCCGCGTCACGCTCTGCCCGCTGCGCTTCGGCGCGGGGGTGAAGATGAAGGTGGTCGAGGGCCTGCATTCCGGCGTGCCGCTGGTCATGACCAGCACCGGCGCCCAGGGCCTGCCGGATGTCGAGCAGGTCGCCGGCGTGACGGACGACCCGGCCGAATTCGCCGAACAGGTGCGCCTGCTGCTGGAGGACGACGCCCTGTGGGCCGAGCGTTCGGCCGCCCAACGTGCCTATGTCGATGGCCGCTTCACCCTGGCCGCCATGGGAACCGCGCTGGAGGAAGCCTTCGCCATCGCGGCCCGCCGCCCGCCTTGCCGCAAGGCCTGAACACAGGAGAACCGCCTTGGGCGAGATATTCCCGCGCGAACGCGCCAAGACCGAGCTGGGCTTCACCGGTGAGCGCCTGACCGGCGCCATCCACGGCCAGATCGAGATCGAGCACCTGCACCGCTATTTCCTGGCGCGCGAGATGGCGCGCGGCAAGGACGTGCTCGAGATCGCCTGCGGCGAGGGCTATGGCGCGGCGATGATGGCCCAGGTGGCCAACTCGGTCCTGGCGATGGACGTCTCGACCGAGGCCGTGGCCCATGCCGCCCGCAACTACCGGCGGGACAATCTGCGCTTCGCCCTCGGCGATGCGCGCAAGCTCGATGCCCCCGATGCCTCGGTGGACCTGCTCACCTCCTTCGAGACGCTGGAGCATTTCTACGAGCATGAGCAGTTCTACGCCGAGGCGCGGCGCGTGCTGCGCCCGGGCGGCGCGCTGATCGTCAGCACGCCCGAGCGCGAGGTCTATTCGCCCGAGGGCTCGAACGCGAACATGCACCATGTGCGTGAGCTGACGCGCAGCGAGTTCGAGGCCGGGCTGCGCGCGCAGTTCCCGCATGTGACGCTGATGGCGCAGCGGCCCATGCACGGGTCGGTGATGGCCGCGATCGAGCCGGCCCAGGCCGCGCCGCGCGTCATGTCCTTCGAGCAGCGCGGCG
Organism: Rhodovarius crocodyli; assembly: GCF_004005855.1. Taxonomy (GTDB): domain Bacteria; phylum Pseudomonadota; class Alphaproteobacteria; order Acetobacterales; family Acetobacteraceae; genus Rhodovarius; species Rhodovarius crocodyli. The sequence continues at coordinate 231,848 of NZ_SACL01000001.1, read as the reverse complement.
AGGATGCCTTCGAGACGAATGAGGGCCTGCCGCGCGGGGTCTATCTGGTGGCCGTCGCCTCCGACCAGCCGGTGCAGGTGCCGGTGGCCAGCCAGTATATCGCGACCTCGCGCCTCGACTGGCAGCTGGACCACTGGAAGCATCTGGGCGTGCAGGAAGCGCGTGAGAAGCTGCGCGAGGAGCAGGCCCGGCTGCGCGACGAGGCGCGTTCCGAGATCACCGCGCTGGAGGAGGAACTGGCCCGCCGCATCGCGCGTGAGCAGGAGCTGCTGGGTGAGCGCGACAACGCCCTGGCCGTGCTGCGTGAGGCGGAGGCGAGCCTGACCGGCCTGCGCAACAGCACCAGCTGGCGCCTGACGGCACCCCTGCGGCGGATGCTCGGCAAGGGCTGAACAGCCCGCGCAAATGTCATAACGTTTATCCGTTGACGCCCCCGCGGACGGCCCACATGCTGCCCGCAAGAGGACGCCGTCACACCACCGAGCTGGATGGGGTGTGCGGATGCAGGATATTCTGGGGGGCGGCCTTGGCCGTCGTCATCTTCTGGGTGCGGCCATGGCCGCGCTGCCTTTCGATCTGGCCCAGGCCCAATCGCCGGGCGGCACGCTGCGCGTCGGCATGACGCTCGCCTCCGTGCCGCTGACCAATGGCTGCCCCGACCAGGGCGGCGAGGGCCAGCGCTTCATGGGCATCACCCTCTATAACGCGCTGTGCGAATGGGACCTGTCGCGTTCCGACCGCCCCTCTCCCATCAAGGCGGGGCTGGCCACCGAATGGGCGCCGGACCCCGCCAACCCCAAGCGGTGGTGGTTCACCATCCGTGAGGGCGTGCGCTTCCATGACGGCAAGATCCTGACGGCGGAGGACGTGACCTTCTCCTTCGACCGGGCCTTCCGGCGTGAGGCCGCATGGTACGACCAGCGCGCCAATGCCCAGGTCTCCAACCGCGTGCCCAACATCACCGACTGGGGGCATGAGGGTGAGCGGCGTTTCTGGATGGAAACCAGCTACATCGACGCCACGGTGCCCTTCGGCATCATCTATGTCGGCATCACCCACAAGGGCGCGTGGGAGGCCGCTGGCCGCAGCTGGGAGACCTATCTGACCCGCCCCGTGGGCACCGGCCCCTGGAAGCTGGAGCAATGGTCGATCCGTGAGCGCGCGGTGATGGTGCGCAACGCCGAACATTGGGAGGCCGCGCGCATCCCCAGGACCGAGCGGCTGGTGCTGCTGCCGCTGCCCGATGCCAATACCCGCGTGGCTGCCCTGCGCTCCGGCCAGGTGGATTTCATCGAGGCGCCCCCGCCCGATGCCATCCCCACCCTGCGCAATGCGGGCTTCAACATCGTCACCAATGTCTATCCGCATAACTGGACCTGGCATTTCTCGATGCTGGAGGGCTCGCCCTGGCGCGACATCCGGGTGCGCAAGGCGGCGAACCTCGCGATCGACCGCGCCGGCATGAAGGAAATGCTGGGCGGCACCATGGCCGAGGGCGCGGGCATCGTGACCCCGGACAGCCCCTGGTACGGCAACCCGACCTTCAAGCTGGAACACAACCCCGCCGAGGCGCGCCGCCTGCTGGCGGAGGCGGGTTTCTCCACCCGCAACCCGGTCCGCACCAAGATCGCGATCTCGGCCAGCGGGTCGGGGCAGATGCAGCCCCTGCCGATGAACGAGTTCATCCAGCAGAACCTGCGCGAGGTCGGCATCGAGATCGACTTCGAGGTGGTGGAATGGAACGCGCTGCTGGTGATCCGGCGCGAGGGCGCGGCCAAGGCGATGCAGCGCGGCGTCACGGGGCTCAACTGCTCCTACGGCGCGGCGGACCCCTACAGCGGCTTCATGCGGCTGCTGAAATCCAACCTGACCCCGCCGCAGGGCGGCAATTTCGGCTGGTACAGCGACCCCGCCATGGATGCGATGATGGATGAGGCCTTCCTGACGCCCGATGTCGCGGCCCAGAATGCGCTGATCGCGCGCATCCACACCCGCATCGTGGACGAGGCGCTGTTCCTGTTCGTGGCGCATGACCTGAACCCGCGCGCCATGAGCCGGCGGGTCAAGGGCTTCGTGCAGGCGCGGTCCTGGTCGCAGGACCTGGCGCCGATCAGCATGGCTTGAGGGGAAACATCGTGAGTGACACTGCCGAGGCCGATTTCCAGGCCCTGCTGCGCATCGCCGGCATCAGCTTTTCCGAGGAACGCTACCCCATCATGCTCGATGCCTATCGAAGCTGGCTGAAGCTGGTGGAGGTGCTGGACGAGCCCCTGCCCATGGCGGTGGAGCCTGCGGCGGCACCCCGGCTGGAGCCCCCGCTTAAGGCGATGGGCAAATGAGCACCCCCGCACCGCTGCCGGGCCTGGCCGAATCCTCGCGCATGATCGCTGAGGGCAGCACCACCCCCACCGCGCTGGTCGAGCAGGCGCTGGGCCGCATCGCAGCCCTGGAGCCCCGGCTGAACGCCTTCATCACCCTGACGGCGGACCGGGCGCTTGCCGCAGCCAAGGCCGCCGGGGCCGAGATCGCCGCCGGCCGCAGGCGCGGCCCGCTGCATGGCGTTCCCTATGCGCTGAAGGACATCTATGACGTGGCGGGCGTGCCCACCACGGCGCATTCCCGCGTGCTGCTGGGCAACACCCCGACGCAGGACGCCGAGACCACCGCGCGGCTGGAAGCCGCCGGCATGGTGCTGATGGGCAAGCTGTCCACGCATGAATTCGCGCGCGGCGGGCCGACCGACAGGCTGTATTGGCCTTCCGCCAAGAACCCCTGGAAGCTGGATCACTTCGCGGGCGGTTCCTCCTCGGGCTCCGGTGTCGCGGTGGCGTCGGGCATGGTGGCCATGGCGATGGGCACCGACACGGGCGGGTCGATCCGCGCGCCCGCGGTCTATTGCGGCATCACGGGGTTGAAGCCGACCTATGGGCGGGTGTCGCGCCGGGGCATCGTGCCGCTTTCCTTCGGGCTGGACCATGCGGGGCCGCTGACCCGCAGCGCCGAGGACTGCGCGATGAGCATGCAGGTCCTGGCCGGGCATGACCCGGGCGACCCGGGTTCCGCCCCCGTGCCGCCCGGCGACTATCTGGCCGGGCTGAAGGACGGCATCCGGGGCATGACCATCGGCTATGCCAAGGCCTTCAACGCAGGGTTCGCCATCTCCGCCGAGGCGCATGCCGCCCAGGAGGAAGCCGTCGAGGTGCTGCGGGGCCTGGGGGCCAGGGTGGTCGAGGTCACGCTGCCGTCGATGCGCCACATGGAGGCCGCGACCTGGACCATCCTGCAAGCCGAATCCTTCGCCATCCACCAGGAGCACCTGCGCAAAACGCCCGAGCTGTACGGCCGGGTGACGCGGGAACGCATCGCGCTGGGTGCCTTCGTCACCGGGCCGCATTACGTCCAGGCACAGCGCCTGCGCAGCCTGCTGACCGAACAGATGAGTGCGGTGTTCCAGCATTGCGACGCCTTCCTCTGCGCGCCGGTCGGCGGCACGGCGCCGGCGCTGACGGATGTGGATGAAGGCCCCTGGCGCAAGCAGCAGCCGCTGACCGCGCCCTTCAACCTGACCGGCCACCCGGCGCTGTGCGTGCCGGGTGGCTTCGGTGCCAACGGGTTGCCGCTGTCGCTGCAATTCGTGGGGCCGGCCTTCGCCGAGGCGGTGCTGCTGCGCATCGCCCATGCGCTGGAAACCGTGACCGACCACCACACCCGCCGCCCGCCGGAGGCCTGGGCATGACCGAGCTGCATTTCCTCTCGATCGCGGAGGCCGGCGCGCTGATCGCGGCGCGCAAGCTCTCGCCCGTCGAGCTGACCCGCGCCTTCCTGGCGCGGATCGAGGCGCTGGACGACCAGCTGAACGCCTATCTGCTGGTGACCGCGGACCAGGCGCTGGACCAGGCCCGCACCGCCGAGACCGAGATCATGGCCGGGCGCTATCTGGGGCCGCTGCATGGCATCCCCTATGCGCTGAAGGACATCTTCTGCACCGCCGGCATCCGCACCACCGGCCATTCCCGCACCGCGCTGGACCATGTGCCGGAGCAGGACGCCTTCAGCGTGGCGCTGCTGCGCCAGGCGGGGATGGTGCTGCTGGGCAAGCTGGCGACGCATGAATTCGCCCATGGCGGGCCGAGTTTCGACGTGGCCTTCCCGCCCGCGCGCAACCCGTGGGACACGGCGCGTTTCACGGGCGGGTCGTCATCCGGCTCCGGGGCCGCGGTGGCGGCGGGGCTCGCCATGGCGGCGATGGGCAGCGACACGGGCGGGTCCATCCGCAACCCGGCGGCCCTGTGCGGCCTGGCGGGGCTGAAGCCCAGCTATGGGCTGATCAGCCGGCGCGGGGTCTGGACCAACAGCTTTTCCTTCGACCATGCCGGCCCCATGGCCTGGACGGTGCGCGACGTGGCGCTGCTGATGCAGGCGCTGGCCGTGCATGACCCGCTGGACCCCGGCAGCGCCGCCATGCCGCCCACCGATTTCGCGGGTGCCCTGGGTGGCGATCTGAAGGGCATCCGCATCGGCGTGCTGCGCCACCAGTATGAGGAGGAACTGCCCGTCGCCCCCGCCCTGCGCGCCGCGATGGAGGAGGCGCTGGGCGTGATGCGCGGCCTGGGCGCGGAGCTGGAGGATGTGCGCATCCGCCCCGCCCAGGATTATTGCGACGTGAAGATCGTGGCCGCCGAAAGCGAGCTGTATTCGGTGCATGAGGCCATGTTGCGCGCCGACCCCGGCGGCTTCGGGGAGGATTTTCTGGGCCGGTCCCTGCCCGCCATCCTGATCGGGGCTGGGGATTACATGAACGCTCAGCGGGAACGCCGGGTGATGATTGAACAGGCCGCGCCGCTGTGGGAGAAATACGACGCGCTGGTCACGGCGGGGCCCGGCCCGGCACCGCTGCTCTGTGCCTGGCGCACCATCCAGTTCTGGCAGAAGGCCTCGCTGACCACGCCCTTCAACGTGCTGGGCGGCCCGGCGCTGGCGCAATGCATCGGCTACACGGAGGGCGGCCTGCCGCTGTCCATGCAACTGGTGGGCGCACCCCAGGCCGATGCGCGCATCCTGGCCATCGCCGATGCCTATGAACGCGCGACGCCCTGGCGCGCCCGCCGGCCCGCCCTGGTGCCCGGCGCGCCCCAGCCGCCGCTGCCGCCCGTGCCGGAACCGGCACCGGTGGAACTGACCGTTGCCGAGTTGGCGCTGGTCGAGGGCATGGCCAGGCAGGCCGGGCTGAGGCTGACGGAGCGGCAATTCGCGCTGCTGGCCTCCGCCGCGCCCTATGTGTGGGGGATGACGGCGCGGTTGCGCGGCAGCCGGCATTTCGGAGCGGAGCCGGCGAACAGTTTTCATCTGGGGTAGCGCCGGGGGGCCTTGCCCCGGACCCCGCGCAGGGGCTCCGCCCCTGCACCCCGCCAGGACCGTAGCGGCCCTGGACCCCGGGGGGTTGGCGCCAAACCCTGATGGCGTTGATTATTATAATAAAAATGGCGCCCGGCCTGCGAGGGTGGGCGCCAACTTATATCAGGTCCAGGAGATATTATCTCCTGGCGGGGAGTTTGAGGGGCGGCGCCCCTCAATGGGGGCCGGGGGCAACGCCCCCGCCTTCCTCAGCTCCGCCAGTCGCTGCCCTGGCCCTCGATCAGCGCCAGCGAGGAGTCCCAGGCGAACTGGGAGCTGTCGAGCGTGCGCGGGCTGTTGAACTGGGCAGCGGTCTTGAGGCGGACTTCCTCGGGCGGCAGCACCAGCTCGGCACCGCCGGCCAGGGCCGCGACCTGCGCCTGGCAGGCACGCTCCAGGTAGTAGATCTGCGACCACGCCTCGGGGATGGTGCGGCCGCCGACCAGCAGGCCGTGGTTCAGCAGGATCATCGCCTTGTGGGTGGGGCCGAGGTCGGCGATCAGGCGCTCGCGCTCGTCCAGGTCCAGGGCGATGCCCTCATAGCCGTGATAGGCCAGGTGGCCGTAGAAGCGCAGCGCATGCTGGCTGATGGGCAGCAGCCCGTGCTTCTGGGCAGAGACCGCGATGCCGGCGGAGGTGTGGGTGTGTACCACGCACATCAGGTCCTCACGCGCCATGTGGATGGCGGAGTGGATGGTGAAGCCGGCCGCGTTCACCTTGGGCGAGGACATGGCATCGCCCGCGCCGTCCTCCAGCACGTTGCCGTGCAGGTCCACCTTCACCAGGTCGCTGGCGCGCATCTCATGGAACAGCACGCCGTAGCGGTTGATCAGGAAGTGATGCTCATCGCCGGGCAGGCGCGCGGACAGGTGGGTGTAGATCAGGTCCGTCATGCGGTGATGCGCGACCAGCCGGTACAGCGCGGCCAGGTCGCAGCGGATCTGCCACTCTTCCTCGGAGATATGCGCGGGCTTCGCGCTGGTCTTCACGGCGATATTCATGCGGGTCTCCTGTGCCCTTGCCCCTGCTCGGGCCCCAATGCTGCCGCGCAGCTTGGCACGATGTCAGACAGGTGACGAGGCACGAAAGCGCGCGTTTTCCGCCGAATTCCGCTCCGCTTGCCCACCCCTTGGGCGCATGAGAGCCTTCCGCGCAGTCGAAGCAGGAGCGCGCGATGGGCTGGCCGAAGCAGCAGGGCATTCTGGAACTGGGCGACATGCCCCTCCATGCGGGCGGGGTGCTGCGCGGCGCCCGGCTCAGCTGGAAGGCGCACGGCACGCTGTCGGCCGCGCGGGACAATGTGATCGTCTACCCGACCAGCTATTCGGCGCAGCACCCGGAGCTGGAGTGGCTGATCGGGCCCGAGGGCATCCTGGACCCCACGCGCTGGTTCATCGTGCAGCCGGACATGTTCGGCAACGGGCTGTCCAGCAGCCCGAGCAACACGCCCGACTACCCCGCTCTCGTCACCGCCTTCGACAATGTGCGCGCGCAGCAGCGCCTGTTGGCCGAACAGTTCGGTGTTCGGCGCGTGGCCTGTGTCTATGGCTGGTCCATGGGCGCGCAGCAGGCCTATCACTGGGCGGCGGAGTTTCCCGAGGCGGTGGAGCGCATCGTGGTCAATTGCGGTTCCGCCCGCACGGCCGTGCACAACCAGGTGTTCCTGCGCAGCCTGATGGCCCTGCTGGAGGCAGCGCCGGAATATCTCGGCAACGGGCGCTTCTCGGCGGAGCCCGAGGCCACGGTGCGGGCCTTCGCCCGGGTCTATGCCGGCTGGGCGCTGAGCCAGGATTTCTACCGCGCCGGGCTGCATCTGGCGCAGGAGCCGGATCTGGAGAGCTTCCTGGTCAACCAGTGGGAAAGGCGCTGGGCCATCCGCAGCGCCGCCAACCTCTATGCCCAGCTGAAATGCTGGGACGCCGGAGACATCGCGCGCGGCGGGGATCTCGCGGAGGCCCTTGGCGCCATCCGGGCCAGGGTGCTGCTGATGCCCGGCGCCACGGACCTGTATTTCCGCGTGGCCGACAATGAGGCCGAGCTGCCGCATCTGCGCCAGGCGAAGCTGTCGCCCATTCCGAGCATCTGGGGGCACCGGGCTGGCAATCCGCTGGGCAATCCGGCCGATACCGCCTTCATCCGCCAGGCGGTGGCCGAATGGCTGGCGGCGTAGAATGTCCTGAATCGAGGCATCCCTGACATTCAAGACATAGCGGGCCGTGCCTAGTTTCCGCCCAACCGCCGCGGCATGTCGCCGCGGCCGATTGAGACAGGAAGCAGGCCCATGGCCAGCAACATTGGTACAGCCGTCGTCACCGGCGCCTCGACGGGCATCGGCGCCCTCTATGCCGAGGGCCTCGCCGCGCGCGGGCATGACGTGATCCTCGTGGCGCGCAACGCGCAGCGCCTGGAGGCCACCGCGCAGCGCATCCGTGACCGCCACGGCGTGGCGGTGCGCAGCATCGCGGCCGATCTGGGCGACGCCGCCCAGCTGCACGCGCTGGAAACGGAGCTGGCGGCCGATCCGTCCATCACCGTGCTGGTGAACAATGCCGGCATGGGCGCGGCCGGCACGCTGGAGCAGACCGACCCCGCGCGGCTGGACGCGATCGTGGCGCTGAACGTCACCGCGCTGATGCGCCTGACCCGCGCGCTGGTGCCGGGCATGCGCGCCCGGGGCAAGGGCAGGGTGGTGAACATCGCCTCCGTCCTGGCGATGGCGCCCGAGATGGTCCATGGCGTCTACGGCGCCACCAAGGCCTTCGTGTTGGCCTTCAGCCAGTCCCTGCGACACGAATTCGCGGGTAGCGGCCTGTCGGTGCAGGTGCTGATGCCGGGCGCCACGGCGACCGAGTTCTGGGGCTCTGCGGGCATCGATGTGGGCAACGTCCCGCGTGAGATGGTGATGACGGTGAACGACCTGGTGGCGGCCGCCCTCATCGCCTTCGACCGCGAGGAGTTCGCCGTGCTGCCCGCCCTGCAGGACGCGGCGCTGTGGGAGAATTACGAGGGCGCCCGCCAGGCGCTGATCCCCAACCTCTCCACCTCCCGCATCGCGCCGCGCTACGCGGCTTGACGCGGTGAGGATCGTGGCCTGAAATGATGGATGCGCCATTTCAGGCCATGGAGACGGTCATGCCCAGCATCGCCTATGTCGTCTGCGACGGGTTCCAGGTGATGAGCATGGCCGCCCTGACGGCCTTCGAGATGGCCAATGCCGCCCTCGGCCGGAAGGCCTATGAGGTGCGGGTCGTCTCGGAGCATGGCGGGCCGGTGCGCAACACGCTGGGCTTCACCATCGACACCCGGCCCTGGGGCGAGGATTTCGCGGACACCACCATCACCGGCGGTTCCTTCGAGACCCGCACCGGCACGCCGGGCGTCATCCGCTACCTCCAGGACGCCTCCTGCCATTCCCGCCGCATCGCCGGCATCTGCACCGGCGCCTATATGCTGGCGGAGGCCGGGCTGCTGGACGGCCGCCGCGCCAGCACCCATTGGGCCCATGCCCGCGCCCTGCAGGCCCAATACCCCAAGGTGCAGGTGCAGTCTGACCGCATCTTCGTGCAGGACGGGCCGGTCTGGACCTCGGCGGGGATGAGTGCGGGCATCGACCTGGCGCTCGCGCTGGTCGAGGATGATTTCGGCCAGCAGATCGCCAAGCAGGCCGCGCGCAGCATGGTGGTCTATCTGCGCCGGCCGGGCGGGCAGTCCCAATTCTCCACCCTGCTGGAGCTGGAGCCCAAATCCGACCGCATCCGCCGCGCGCTGATCCATGCGAAGGAAAACCTGCGCGACGCGCTCTCGGTGGAGGAGCTGGCGGACAGCGCGAGCCTGAGCCCGCGCCAGTTCAGCCGCCTGTTCCGCGAGGAGACCGGGCAATCCCCCGCCAAGGCGGTGGAGCATCTGCGGCTGGAGGCGGCGCGCATGATGATGGACGAAGGCCGGCGCACCATGGACGAGGTGGCGCGCGAAACCGGCTTCGCGGACCGGGAGCGGATGCGCCGCGCCTTCATCCGCACCTTCGGCCAGCCGCCGGCCGCGATCAGGCGGGCGGTCGTATAGCCAGCGCCTGGCGTGCCTGCTCGATCTCGGGCAGGGCATCACGGTCGCTCATGACCAGCGCCTCGAAGGCCGAACGCAGATAGGCGAAGCCCCAGCGCAGGCGTGGCAGGCCCGCGGCCGCGTCCGGGCCGCGCAGGGCCTCCAGCCGGGACAGCGCCTCGGCCTGCAATTCCATCTGGCGGCGGATGCGCCAGCCATGCTCGGACATTTCCGCCCCGAAGGCCGGGCGCAGCCCCACCCGGGCCTGCACGGCGCGGATAGGCGGCAGCTCCTGTTCGGTGATGCGCAGGTTCTCCATCAGCCTTTCGCCGGCGCCGAACACTTCCTGGCGGGTGAAGCGGATCGCGTCCTGCTCGGCAGGGCCGGTGATCCGGGTGGCCAGGCTGCGCAGCGTGGCGAAATAGTCGGACAGCGCGCGGGCATGGGCCTGGGTCAGCGCCAGCAGGGCGGTGCGCTCGGCGGCGGTGCAGCCCTGGCGCTCGGCCGCGCTCGCCGGGCGCGAGCAGTCGGGCGCGGGCATGGGGGGCGCGGGCATGGGGGGCGGCGCCTCGGCCCGGCGGCCGCGGCGGGGCGGCTCGGGCGGCGGGGTCCAGGCGGGCGGCGGCACCACCTCTGCCTCGGCGGCCAGCCGGCCGGCATAGCCGCGCATGGTATCGGCGAAGGCGTCGTAGCGGTCGGGCGGCGTGGCGCAGCCCGCCAGGGCCAGCAGCGCCAGCAGTGCGGCGGCGCGCATCAGTAGAGCGTGGCGCGCAGCCGGGCCGGCCCGTCGCGGTCATAGGCGGCGGCATCCAGCCCGCCGCGCAGGTGCTCGGCCAGCAGCTGGCCCATGCTGGGCAGCCCCTCGGGCCGCTTGCGCTCACCCCACAGGCTGGAGCGGATGAAGGCCTTGGGGCATTGCAGATAGACTTCCGTCACCGTGGTGATCAGCACGGTGGTGGGCAGCTTTTCCTCGGCGATGCACAGTTCGCGAAATGCCGGGTCGGTCGAGATGCGCGCCTGGCCGTGCACCCGCAGCGTCTCCCCGGCGCCGGGCACCAGGAACAGGAAGGCGACGGCCGGGTTGTCGATGATGTCCCGATAGCCGTCCAGCCGGTTGTTGCCGCGCCGGTCAGGCAGCACCAGCGTCTTTTCATCCGGCGCCAGCACGAAGCCCGGAGCATCGCCGCGCGGGGTCACATGCGGGCCGCGCGGGCCGCTCGTGGCCAGCAGGCAGAAGGGGGAGGCCGCGATGAAGGCCCGCGTCTTGGCCTCCAGCCGGTCGGTCACCTTGTTCATCACCGTCTCTGACGGCGCGGCATACAGGGCCTGCAAAGCCTCATGCGTGGTGACGGCGAAGGGGTCTGTGGTGGGCTGGACGTCCATGCCGGTTATTTTGCAGCCGGTTTCACGCCGTTGCCAGAGGTTTCACCCCGTTCCGGCGGTGGCAAATCGAGCGATACATGGCTATATGAGCCGCAATTCATCCGATTTCTGAGGTCCGTTTCTAAGGTTTTGGGGGCAGGGCATGGCCGGCCATTCGCAGTTCAAGAACATCATGCACCGCAAGGGCGGCCAGGACGCCAAGCGGTCCCGCGCCTTCGCGAAGATCGGGCGCGAGATCAGCGTCGCGGTGAAGGGCGGCTCGCCCGACCCGAACCACAACCCGCGCCTGCGCGCGGCGCTGGTGGCGGCGCGGCTGGCCAACATGTCCAAGGACGCGGTCGATCGCGCCATCAAGAAGGCCTCGGGCGCCGGCGGCGGCGAGGACTACGTGGAGGTCCGCTACGAGGGTCGCGGCCCGGGCAATGTCTCGATCATCGTCGAGGCGCTGACCGATAACCGTAACCGCACCGCCTCCGACCTGCGCTCCATGTTCTCAAAATACGGCGGCGCCTTCGGTGAGACGGTGGCCTTCCAGTTCGACCGGGTGGGCGCCGTGCGCTATCCGGCGGCGGTGGCCGATGCCGACACCATGCTGGAAGCCGCCATCGAGGCCGGCGCCGATGACGTGGCCAGCACCGAGGCCGGGCACGAGATCATCACCGCCTCCGACGCGCTGGGCACGGTGCAGGCCGAGCTGGAGCAGAAGTTCGGCGAGGCCGAGAGCGCCAAGCTGGAATGGCGCCCCAACATGACCGTGCAGGTGGACGAGGAGGCGGCGACCACGCTGCTGAAGCTGCTCGACCTGCTGGACGACCATGACGACGTGCAGAACGTGACCGCCAATTTCGACATCGACGAAGCGGTCATGGAAAAGCTGTCGGCATGATCCGCATCCTGGGTCTCGACCCGGGATTGACCCACACCGGGTGGGGCCTGATCGAGGCCGCGCGCGGCCGGCTGGTGCATGTGGCCAATGGCGCGATCTCGACCAAGGCCGACACGCCCCTGGCCGAGCGGCTTTCCGCCATCTATCGCGGGCTGGACGCGCTGATTATGGAGCTGCGGCCGGATGAGGCCGCGGTCGAGCATACCTATGTGAACAAGAACCCGGCCGCCGCGCTGAAGCTGGGCCAGGCGCGGGGCGTGGTGCTGCTGGCACCCGCCATGGCGGGGCTGGTGGTGGCCGAATACCAGGCGATGGAAGTCAAGCGCGCCGTGGTCGGCACCGGCCATGCCGACAAGATCCAGGTGCAGGACATGGTGAAGCGCCTGCTGCCCGGCGCGCGGCTGGCGCGTGCCGATGCGGCCGATGCGCTGGCGATCGCGATCTGCCACGCCCATCACCGCGAAAGCCGCGCCGTGCTGGCCAAAGCGATGGCGCAGGCATGATCGCGGGGCTGACCGGGCGGGTGGACGCCATCCAGGACGGGGCGGCGGTGCTGGACGTGAACGGCGTGGGCTACCTGGTCCATTGCTCCCGCAAGACGCTGGACAAGCTGACGGCGCGCGAGGGCGCGCAGAAGCTGCTGGTGGAAACCCGCGTCAGCCAGGATGCCATCACCCTGTTCGGCTTCATGGATGCCGGGGAACGCGAGGCGTTCCGCGCGCTGATCGAGGTGAAGACGGTGGGCCCGCAGAAGGCGCTGATGGTGCTGTCGGGCCTCGACCCCAATGGCCTCGCGCGCGTCATCGCCGCCAAGGAACGCAAGAAGCTGGCCGAGGTGAAGGGGCTGGGGGCCGCCACGGCCAACCGCATCATCGACGAACCCGCGATGCAGAAATGGGCCGTGGGCCGTGCGATGCCCGAGGCCGACGGCGTGGGCGCCGTGGAGCTGGCGCCGGCCGGCGGCGCGGAGCGCGACGCCGTCTCCGCCCTGGTGAACCTGGGCATGAAGCGGCCGGAGGCCGAGGCCGCGATCAACCGCGTCTCGAAGCGGCTGGGCGAGGGCGCGAGCCTGGACGCGCTGATCCGTGACGGGCTGAAGGAGTTCGCGCGGTGAGCGAACGCCTGAGCGACCCCGAGCGCCGCGACGAGGATTCCACCGAAGGCGCCCTGCGCCCGCAGACGCTGGCCGAATTCACCGGCCAGAAGATCGTCCGCGAGAATCTGTCCATCTTCATCCAGGCCGCCAAGGTGCGCGGCGAGGCGCTGGACCACGTGCTGCTGCACGGCCCCCCGGGCCTGGGCAAGACGACGCTGGCGCAGATCGTCTCGCGCGAACTCGGCGTGGGTTTCCGCGCCACCTCCGGCCCGGTGCTGCAGCGCGCGGGGGACCTCGCGGCGATCCTGACCAACCTTCAGCCGCGCGACGTGCTGTTCGTGGACGAGATCCACCGCCTGCAACCGGCCATCGAGGAAACCCTCTATCCCGCGATGGAGGATTTCCAGCTCGACCTCATCATCGGCGAGGGGCCGGCCGCGCGCACCGTGCGCATCGACCTGCCGCCCTTCACCCTGGTCGGCGCCACCACCCGCTCCGGCCTGCTGGCCCAGCCGCTGCGCGACCGCTTCGGCATCCCGCTGCGGCTGGTGCTGTACACGCCGGATGAGCTGCTGGGCATCGTGCGCCGCGGCGCCTCCAAGCTGGGTTTCGACCTGGCGGATGAGGGCGCGGAGGAAATCGCGAAGCGTTCGCGGGGCACGCCGCGCATCGCGGGCCGGCTGCTGCGCCGCATCCGCGATTTCGCGCTGGTGGAGGGCCGCACCGCCGACCGCCGCATGGTCGATGCCGCGCTGGCGCGGCTGGAAGTCGACGCGCGCGGGCTGGATGCGATGGACCGCCGGTACCTGCTGCGCATCGCCCAGCACCACAATGGCGGTCCGGTGGGCGTCGAGACGCTGGCCGCCGCGCTGGCCGAATCACGCGATACGCTGGAAGACGTGATCGAGCCCTTCCTGATCCAGGAAGGCTTCGTGCTGCGCACCCAGCGCGGCCGGATGCTGGGGGATGCCGGCTGGCGCCACCTGGGCCTGACGCCCCCGGCGGGATCGGGGCAGGGGGACCTGCTGGATGTCTGACGATTTCCTGCACCCCGTCCGCACCTATTACGAAGACACCGACGCGGGCGGCATCGTCTATCACGCCACCTACTTGCGCTGGGCCGAACGCGCCCGGACGGAGGCCCTGCGCTCCATCGGGCTCCCCCATGCCGAGATGGCATCCCAGGCGGGCGCCATGCTGGTGGTGAAGCGCATCGAGGTGGAGTATGCGAAGCCCGCCCGGCTGGATGATCTGGTCACGGTCCGGACACGCGTGCGCCATGTCGGCGCCGCACTGGACCTGGATCAGGACGTGCTGCTGAACGATGAGATCCTGGCCGCATTGAAGGTGCGGCTGGTGTGCGTGGGGGCCGCAGGGCTGCGCCCGCGTCCCGTGCCCGAACCCTGGCGTTCCGCGCTGCGCGCGCGGATCGCTTCCCCGGAGAATGCCGCATGAATGGTGTGACCGCAGCCCCCCTCGCCGCCTCGCATGATCTTTCCATGTTGGGCCTGTTCCTGCAGGCCGACTGGGTGGTGAAGCTGGTGATGCTGGGCCTTCTTTTCGCCAGCGTCTTCGTCTGGGCCATCGTGTTCGAGAAGTTCACCTCCCTGCGCCGCGCCCGGCGCGAGGCGGATGCGCTGGAGGACGCCTTCTGGTCCGGCGGCAGCCTGGATGAGCTGTATCGCCGCCAGGGCGAGGTGCCGGGCCACCCGATGGCCGCCGTCTTCGTTTCCGGCATGCGCGAATGGCGCCGCAGCATGGAAAACCCCAATGCCGGCCAGTTCGTGGGCGGTGTGGAGGAGCGGGTGGACCGCGCCATGGCCGTGACGATCCAGCGCGAGATGGAGCGGTTGGAAAAGCGCATGACCGTGCTGGCCAACACCGGCTCGGCCGCCCCCTTCGTCGGCCTGTTCGGCACGGTGTGGGGCATCATGAACAGCTTCGCGGCCATCGCGGGCATGCAGAACACCTCGCTCGCCGTGGTGGCGCCGGGCATCGCGGAGGCGCTGTTCGCCACCGCCATCGGCCTGGTGGCCGCCATCCCGGCGGTGCTGATGTACAACATGATCTCCTCTCAGCTGGCCAAGTTCGCGGCCCGCATGGAAGGCTTCGCGACCGAGTTCGGCGCCATCCTGGCCCGCCAGACCGAGCAGGCGGCCGGCGCCCGCCGCCCGGCTGCCCCCGCGACCGCCCCCGCCGCGCCCGAGGCCCGCTGAGATGGCCGGCGGCCTGATGGGCAAGGGCGGGCGCGGCAGGCGCTATCGCCCGATGGCCGAGATCAACGTCACGCCGCTGGTGGACGTGATGCTCGTGCTGCTGATCATCTTCATGGTGGCGGCGCCGATGATGACCTCCGGCGTGCCGCTCGACCTGCCGCGCACCCAGGCCTCGCCCATCAACCAGGAGCAGGAGCCGATCACCATCTCGGTCAACCCTGAGGGCAAGATCTTCATCCAGGAGACCGAGGTGCAGCTGGAGGAGCTGGTGCCCCGCCTGCGCGCGATCAGCGAGGCGCAGCAGCAGGGCCAGGCCGCCGGCCAGCCTGAGCGCCGCATCTTCGTGCGCGGCGACCGCGGCATCAGCTATGGCCGTATCATGGAGGTGATGGGCAACATCGCCGCCGGCGGCTTCACCCGCGTGGCACTGCTGGCCGAACAGCCGGCCGGTGCCGCCCCCGCCCCGGCTGCGCCCGCGCAGGGCCCCCGGCGCCAGAGGTAAGGAACAGGCACGGTGGTGCGGGGACTGCGTTTCTGGGTCGGGCTGAGCGGTGTCATCCACCTGCTCGCCCTGCTGCTCATCATCCTGGATATCCTGCCGCACCGGGAATTGCCGGAGCCGGAGGAGTCGATCCCGGTCGAGCTGATCGCGCCCATCCCGCCGCAGATGGCCCAGGGCGACGTGCCCGCGCCGAGCCCGGCGCCCCCGGTGCCGGATGCGCCGACGGCCGAGCAGATCCCGACGCCGCCGCAGCAGCCCAACCAGCCGATCGAGCCGCCGCCCCCGCCGCCGCCGCCCCCGCCCGCGCCGCAGCAGGCGGCCGCCCCCCCGCAGCCGCAGCGCCAGCAGCCCGCCCCCCCGACGCCGCCGCCCCCGCCGCCGGCCCCCAGCGCCATTCCGCTGCCGCCCGTGCCGCCGCCGCCGCCGCAGGTGGCCGAGCAGCGCCCGCCGCAGCCCCCGGCACCCACGCCCACCCCCGCGCCCCAGCGCCCGACGCCGCCGAGCCCGACGCCCGCCCCGCCCGAGCCCTCGCGTGAGGCAGGGACCGGCCGCACGCCGCCCGTGCAGCGCCCGAGCGAGCGCAGCCAGTCCGTGCTGAACACGCTGCAGCAGCTGCAGTCCGCCCAGCGCCAGACCGAGGCCCCGCGCGCCCGTCCCAACCCCGGCGGCGCCCCCGCCCGTGGCGGCGGCACGCCCCAGGGCACCGACCAGCTGACGGGCGCCGAGCGCGCCGGCCTGGCCGACCGCATCGGCGAGTGCTGGAGCGTGGATGCCGGCGCGCCCAACCTCTCCAGCGTGATCGTGGAGCTGCGGGTGGAGGTCGATGCCGGCGGCACGGTGCGCGTGGTGCGCCCGAACGGCGCCATGCCGACCGACCCGCGCGCCCGCATGGTGTATGAGGCGGCACGCCGCGCCCTGCTGAACCCGCGCTGCAACCCGCTGCCGCTGCCGCCCGCCCGGCTGGCCGCGCTGCGGGACGCGATTTTCCGCTTCAATCCCCGTGACCTGGGACTGCGCTGATGCCCGGGGTCAACCAACCCCCGTCTGATGCGTTGTACCGCCAGCCGGGTCAGGGGCATAAACGTTCCGCCCGCGCCAAGAACTCCGGAGAGTGCCTGTCATGCTGATGCTGAACCGTCGTTCCGCCCTGGGTGCCGCCATGGTGGCGCCCGGCATCTGGGCCACGCACGATGCCGTGGCGCAGAGCAATGTGATCGACATCACCCGCGCGCGGACGGATCCCATCCCCATCGCGATCCCCGACATGGCGGGTTCCAGCGTGGGGCGCGACATTTCCCGCGTGATCATCAACAACCTGCGCAATTCCGGCCTGTTCCGCCCGGTGGACCGCGCGGCCTATATCCAGACGGCCGAGGCCGCGGCCGCAACGCCGCGCTTCCAGGACTGGCGCGTGATCGGCGCGACCTTCCTGACCACCGGCCGCGTCGAGGTCGCGGGCGACCGCCTGCGGGTGGAGTTCCGCCTGTGGGACGTGCTGCCCGAGCAGCAGGCCATCGGCACCGCCTATAACGCGACCGCCGGCAACTGGCGCCAGATCGCCCACATCATCAGCGACGACATCTATAAGCGCGCGCTGGGCGAGGAAGGCTATTTCAACACCCGCGTCGCCTATATCGCCGAAAGCGGCCCGCGCGACCGCCGGGTGCGCCGCCTGGCCATCATGGATCAGGATGGCGAGAACAACCGCTTCCTGACCGACGGCTCCGCCCAGGCGCTGACGCCGCGCTTCCACCCGAACGCGCAGCAGATCGCGTTCATGAGCTATGCCAACAACCAGCCGCGCGTGTTCCTGTTCAACGTGCAGTCGGGCCGGCAGGAAGTGCTGGGCAATTTCAGCGGCATGACGCTGTCGCCGCGCTTCAGCCCGGATGGGCGCTCGGTCGTGATGTCGGCCGTGCGCGGCGGCGACGCCAACATCTTCGTGGTGGATGTCGGCAGCCGGCGTGAGCGCCAGCTGACCTCGGGTGGCGGGCTGGACGTGTCGCCCTGCTTCAGCCCGGACGGGCAGCAGATCGTGTTCAACTCCGACCGGGGCGGCGACCAGCAGCTCTATGTCATGAGTGCCGGCGGCGGCGGCGCGCGCCGCATCTCCTTCGGCCAGGGCCGCTACGCGACCCCCGTGTGGTCCCCGCGCGGGGACCTGATCGCCTTCACCCGCATCGGCCGCGGCGGCTTCGCCATCGGCGTGATGCGCCCGGACGGCTCCGGCGAGCGTATCCTGTCCGAGGGCTGGGGCATGGAGGGGCCGACCTTCGCGCCCAACGGCCGCGTGCTGATGTTCTATCGCGAGAGCCCGGCGCGCGACTCGCGCGGCGGCGGCTATTCGGCGCGGCTGTCCAGCATCGACATCGCGGGCTTCAACGAGCGCCCGATCGTGACGCCCACCGATGCCTCCGACCCCAGCTGGTCGGCGCTGCTGTCCTGACGAAACGAGGCGGGCTTCGGCCCGCCTTTTTCATGTTGCGGCAGTGTCATAACGACCCCCGCTGCAACCGTTCGTCAAAAACGGCTATGTGCATGGCATGAGCGATGCACAGCCCACCGGCTCCGCCCCCGACGCGGCCCCGCCCGCACACGGCCATGAGGCCAACAGCAAGCTGACCCTCGCCTCGGCGCTGGGCGTGCTGGGCGTGGTCTACGGGGATATCGGCACCTCGCCGCTCTATGCGCTCAAGGCCTCGCTGCTGCATTTCGAGGATGGCGGTATCGAGCGGTGGGAGATCCTGGGCGTGCTCAGCCTGATCTTCTGGTCGCTGATGCTGACGGTCACGGTGAAATACGTGATGGTCATCATGCGCGCCGACAACCGGGGCGAGGGCGGCATCCTGGCCCTGATGGCGCTGGCGATGCGGACCACCACCACCACGCGCGGGCGATGGATCGTCGTGATGCTGGGCATCATCGGCGCCTCACTGTTCTTCGGCGACGGCATCATCACCCCGGCCATCTCGGTGCTGTCGGCGATGGAAGGCCTGAAGGTGGTGGACCCGATCTTCGAGGAAGCGGTGGTCCCCGGCTCCCTGCTGATCCTGATCGCGCTGTTCGCGGTGCAGTACCGGGGCACCGGGCAGATGGGCAAGGTTTTCGGGCCGATCTGCGCGCTGTGGTTTCTGGCGATCGGCCTGCTCGGCCTGTGGGAGGTACTGCTGCATCCCTCCGTGCTGCTGGCGCTGTCTCCCAGCTACGCCTTCAACTTCGTGCTTCATTACCACACGGCGGCCTTCATCGCGCTGGGTGCCGTGGTGCTGTCGGTCACGGGCGCCGAGGCGCTCTATGCCGACATGGGCCACTTCGGGCGCCGGCCGATCCGGATCATGTGGTCGGCCTTCGTGCTGCCGGCGCTGGCGCTGAACTATTTCGGCCAGGGCGCGCTGCTGCTGCGCGAGCCCACGGCCATTGAGAACCCGTTCTTCCTGCTTGCGCCGGAAATCCTGCGCCTGCCGCTGGTCGTGCTGGCCTGCTTGGCCACGGTGATCGCCAGCCAGGCCATGATCTCGGGCGCTTTCTCCATCGCCCGGCAATGCGTGCAGCTGGGCCTGCTGCCGCGGCTGGTGGTGCGCCACACCTCGGCCACCGAGGAAGGGCAGATCTATGTACCCCAGATCAACACCATCCTGCTGATCGGCGTGCTGGTGCTGGTGCTGGAATTCAAGAACAGTGACTCGCTGGCCGCCGCCTATGGCTTCGCGGTCACGGGCACCTTCATCGCCAGCTCCATCCTGGCCACCATCGTGCTGCACCGGGTGTTCGGCTGGTCCATGCTGCGGGTGGCTGTGGTGTTCGTGCCGCTGCTGCTGCTGGACCTCGGCTATTTCATCGCCACCGCGCTGAAGGTGCCCGACGGCGGCTATGTGCCGATGATCCTGGGCCTGATCACCTTCGCGATGATGGCGACCTGGTATCAGGGCCGGCAGCTGCTGTTCCAGCGCCTGCGCCAGGACAGCCTGCCGCTGAAGTCCTTCCTGGCGCGCCTGCCGCAGAGCCGCACCATCCGCGTGCCCGGCATCGCCATCTTCATGACCGGCGAGAAGGACTTCCTGCCCGGCGCGCTGCTGCACAACCTGAAGCACAACAAGGTGCTGCACGAGAAGGTGCTGTTCGTCACCGTCTCCAACGAGGACATCCCCGTGGTGGGCGACGCCCGCCGGCGCGAGGTGGTGGAGCTGGCCCCGGGCATCCATCGCGTGATGCTGCACTACGGCTTCCAGGAAAGCCCCAACGTGCCGCGTGAGCTGGAGACCCTGAACGCCGAAGGGCACATTGCCTTCGAGCCGATGCAGGCCAGCTACTTCCTCGGCCGCGAGACGATCGTGCAGGCGGCGGTGCCCAAGCTGTGGAAATGGCAGCAATGGCTGTTCCGCGCCATGCAGCGCAATTCGATGCCGGCGACGGAGTTCTTCCGCATTCCGCCGGACCGGGTGGTGGAGCTGGGCGTTCGGATCGCGGTGTGAAGGCTGGGGGCTTTGCCCCCAGGCCCCGACCAAGGGGCTCTGCCCCTTGGAACCCCGCCAGGACCGTAGCGGCCCTGGACCCCAGGGAGTTTGGTGCCATTGTCTGAATACGTGTTTCTGATTGATTTTTAACGTGGATTGGTGCCCTAACTGACAGGGTTGGTGCCAATCACTGGTTTCCAAAGGCCTTTCGGCCTTTGGCGGGGATGCAAGGGGCAGAGCCCCTTGCTGGGGTCCGGGGCGAAGCCCCGGTTTGTCGTGGCTTCAAGGCGGTAACACTTCTCGATGGCGCTGCCCCCACATTTCCTGGATGAGCTTCGTGTGCGCACCCCGCTCGCGCCGCTCATCGGGCGTGCCACGCGGCTGGAGAAGGCGGGCCGCCAGTGGAAGGCCTGCTGCCCGTTCCATGGCGAGAAATCGCCCTCCTTCTATATCTATGACGACCATTTCCACTGCTTCGGCTGTGGCGCGCATGGCGATGCGATCACCTTCGTCATGCGCCAGTCCGGCGCCACCTTCATGGAGGCGATCGAGCGGCTGGCCTCCGAGGCCGGGCTCGAAGTCCCCAAGCAATCCCCGGAACACGCGGCGCGGGAGCGCCGGGCCAAGGACATTCATGGCGTGCTGGCCGCCGCCGAGGCCGCCTTCACCCGCCGCCTGCACCTGCCGGAGGGGCGGGAGGCGCTGGCCTATCTGCGGAAACGCCGGCTGACGGACGAGACGATCGCCCATTTCGGCCTGGGCTGGTCGGGCGAGGGGCGCGGCGCGCTGGCGTCCGATCTGCGCGACCAGGGCGTGGAGCCGCGCCAGCTGGTCGAGGCCGGGCTGATGCAGGAGCGCGACCGGGGGCCGGTGGACCTGTTCTTCAACCGGGTGATGTTCCCCATCCGGGACAAGCGAGGCCGCACCATCAGCTTCGGCGGCCGCATCCTGGGCGACGGCCAGCCCAAATATGTGAACGGGCCGGAGACGGCCGTCTTTTCCAAGCGCCGCAACCTCTACGGCATCGACCTGGCGCGGGAGGCGGTGTTCCGCGGTGCCCGGCTGGTGGCGGTCGAGGGCTATATGGATGTCATCTCCCTGCATCAGGGGGGCTTCGAGGGGGCGGTGGCGCCGCTCGGCACCGCGCTGACGCCGGAGCAGCTGGAGGCGATGTGGGCCATCAGCCCGGAGCCGGTGCTGTGCCTGGACGGCGACAGTGCCGGGCTGCGCGCCATGGCCCGCGCGGCCGAGGTCGCGCTGCCGCTGCTCTCGCCCGCGCGCACGCTGCGCTTCGCCATCCTGCCGGCGGGCGAGGACCCGGACACGCTGGTGGCGGGGAAGGGGCCCGATGCCTTCAATGCCGTGCTGGACGCGGCAAAGCCGATGGATGAGGCGCTGTTCGACCTGCTGCGCCCCCAGGGCAAGCTGGACAGGCCGGAACAGCGCGCGGCCTTCCGCAACAAGCTGGTCGAGGCCGTCGCGCAGATCCCCGACAAGTCGCTGGCCAGCGAGTACCGGCGCTCGATGCTCGACCGCTTCTTCGCGATGGGCAAGCGCGCGCCGGGCGGCAAGCCCGCGCCGGTCGCGATCCAGCGGCCAGTCCCCGGGGCCTCGGTACGGATGGCCCAGGCCCGCACCCTGCTCGCCTGCCTGGTGAACCACCCCTGGCTGCTGCAGGAGGTGGAAGAGCCCTTGATGTTGCTGGAATTGCCCGAGGGCGAGGCCACGCAACTCAGGGGCGCGCTGCTCGCCTATCTTTCCGAGGGCGGGGAGCTTGACCCGGAGCCCCTGGCCGACCATCTCCGCGCACTCGGTGCGCAGGATGCCTTGTCATGGGCCCGGCGCACCCCGGCCCTGCCGCTGGGTGCTCGCAAGGAGGCCCAGCCGGCGGAAACGCTGGAATGTTTCTGGCACTTCTTCGCCAGGCTGCGCGGCGACGGCCCGCTGAGGGAGGATCTGGAAGCGGCCCAGCAGGCCGCGACCCGCGCTCCCTCGGCGGAAACCCAGCGCCGCGTAACCTTGTTGAAGGAGGCACTGGACGCTTTTGGGCGCGGAGAAACCGGCTCGGGCGGTCCGGAGGCTTGATCCTGCCACGCGTTGTGGCAAATGCTGCGCGGATTCGCGTCCGGGGACTGGCGGTAAGTCCCGGCGCGTTCCATATGCGCTTTTGCGGCCCCTTTTGGTTGGTATGCCCCGTGTGAGGCTTTTGTCTCCGGGGCATGTGAACGGAGTTTAATATATGGCGACGAAACCGGGCAACGGCACCGAAACGGCGGAAGCGCGCGACGAGGCGGTGGAGGGCGTGATGCTCGACATGCACTCGGCCGCGGTGAAGAAGCTGATCGCCCGGGGCAAGGAGCGCGGCTTCGTCACGGTGGATGAGGTGAACGCCGTCCTCCCCTCCGACCAGCTGTCGTCCGAGTTCATCGAGGACACCCTCGCCACCCTGTCCGAGAGCGGCATCACCGTCGTCGAGGGCGAGGAGACCGAGGAAGGCGACGCCACCGTCAAGCCTGTCACCGCCGAAGGCGGTGAGAAGGAAGAGGAAGAAGAAGGCTCGGGCAATGTGGATGAGGAGAGCGTCGGCCGCACCGACGACCCCGTCCGCATGTACCTGCGTGAGATGGGCAGTGTCGAGCTGCTCTCGCGTGAGGGCGAAATCGCCATCGCCAAGCGCATCGAGGCCGGGCGCGACATGATGATCGGCGGCCTGTGCGAAAGCCCGCTGACCTTCCGCGCCATCGTCGCGTGGCATGAGGCCGTGCGCGATGGCCGCATGCTGCTGCGCGACGTGCTGGACCTTGAGGCCACCAACGCCGCCGAGCTGCCGGAAGGTGCCGCCGAGCCCGAGGAATTCGAGGAAGGCGACGAGGAGGGCAGCATGGGCCTGTCCCTCTCCGCGCTGGAAGAGAAGCTGAAGCCCGAGGTGCTGGCCCAGTTCGAGGAGATCGAATCCCTCTACGGCAAGCTGGCCAAGGCGACCGCCAAGCGCATGGACGCCTACACCGCCGGTGAGGAGCTGGGCGGCCGCAGCGAGAAGTCCTACGAGAAGTCCCGCCTGGAGCTGGTGGCGCTGGTGGAGAAGATCCGCCTGCACAACAACCGCATCGAGGAGCTGGTCGAGCAGCTGAAGCTGCTGAACAAGCGCCTGGTGACGATGGACGGCCAAATGCTGCGTCTGGCCGAGAGCTTCAAGGTGAAGCGCGAGGACTTCCTGGGCCAGTGGCGCGGGTCCGAGCTCGACCCGTCCTGGATCGAGCGCATGGCGCGCTCCAAGTCCAAGGGCTGGCAGAACTTCTCCGCCCGCGCGGGCGACGATGTGGAGCGCATCCGCGGCGAGATCAGCGCGATCGCCAGCGAGACCGGCCTGCCGGTCGCGGAGTTCCGCCGCGTGTACATGACCGTCAGCCGCGGTGAGCGCGACATGACGGTGGCCAAGAAGGAAATGATCGAGGCCAACCTGCGCCTCGTGATCTCCATCGCCAAGAAGTACACCAACCGCGGCCTGCAGTTCCTCGACCTGATCCAGGAAGGCAATATCGGCCTGATGAAGGCGGTCGATAAGTTCGAATACCGCCGCGGCTACAAGTTCAGCACCTATGCCACCTGGTGGATCCGCCAGGCCATCACGCGCAGCATCGCCGACCAGGCGCGCACGATCCGTATTCCCGTGCACATGATCGAGACGATCAACAAGCTGGTCCGCACCAGCCGCCAGATGCTGCACGAGATCGGCCGTGAGCCGCAGCCCGAGGAGCTGGCCGAGAAGCTCGGCATGCCGCTCGAGAAGGTGCGCAAGGTCCTGAAGATCGCGAAGGAGCCGATCTCCCTCGAAACGCCGATCGGCGATGAGGAAGACAGCCACCTGGGTGACTTCATCGAGGACAAGAACGCCGTCATCCCGCTGGATGCCGCCATTCAGTCCAACCTGCGCGAAGCCACCACCAAGGTGCTGTCCAGCCTGACCCCGCGTGAGGAGCGCGTGCTGCGCATGCGCTTCGGCATCGGCATGAACACCGACCACACGCTTGAGGAAGTGGGCCAGCAGTTCAACGTGACGCGTGAGCGTATCCGACAGATCGAGGCGAAGGCGCTGCGCAAGCTGAAGCACCCGTCGCGGTCGCGGAAACTCCGGAGCTTCCTGGAGCACTGAGCGGTGGCGCCCGCCACGCATGATGTGCGTGTCCATGTGACGTTCCTGCGCATGGACGCGCCCCCGGCCGGCCCGGTGCCCCAGCTGCCCCCCGATGTGGAGGTGGTGCGGGTGCCGCGCTGTTCTGTCGCCTTCTACCGCTACCTCTACAACACGGTGGGCGACGATTACCTGTGGTGGCTGCGCCGCACGCTCAGTGACCTGCAGCTGATGGCGATCCTGTCGCAGTCCGGCATCTCGATCCATGTGCTGATGATGAAGGGGGAGCCGGCAGGCTTCTTCGAGCTGGACCGCACGGGCCACCCGGTCACCAACCTCTCCTATTTCGGGCTGATGCCCTGGGCGGTGGGGCGTGGAATCGGATTCGCCTTCCTGCATCACGCCATCGCCCAGGCCTGGTCCGAGGGCTGCGGGGCGCTGACGGTGAATACCTGCACCGCCGACCACCCCCGCGCATTGCCCAACTACATCCGCGCGGGCTTCCGCAAGCTGCGGACGGTGGCCGAAGACTGGCCTGTGCCGGTTTCCCTGGGTTTGCGCGTGCCGGAACACCTTGTGGCGGGTTGACGCGGGCGTCACGGGTCCGTAAAAGCCGGGCCTCTGCCGGGCTTAGCGCCAGGCCCCCATTCACTTGCGCAGGTTCCGTCATGAAGATCCGCAACAGCCTGAAGTCCGCCAAGACGCGCGACAAGAACTGCGTGGTGGTGCGCCGCCGCGGCCGCCTGTACGTTCTGAACAAGAAGAACCCCCGCATGAAGGCGCGCCAGGGCTAATCAGCCCCCGCCTTTTCGCGGCATAGGCCCGCCCCGCCATCCGGCGCGGCGGGTCTTGTTGTTTTTGCGGCGGCGCTTCATCCTGGTTGCGCTTCACGTGAAACAACGAGACGTCCCATGATCCGGCTGCCCGCCCCGAAACCCGAGGTGATGGCGCGCCGCCCCCAGATTCTGGCAGGGCTGGCCGCGCTGGTGCCGGCCGACGCCCTGATCACCGAGGAACTGCGCCTGCGTCCGTATGAGACGGACGGGCTGGCCGCCTATCGCCAGATGCCGCTCGCAGTGGTGCTGCCCCGCACGACGGAGGAAGTGGCCGCCGTCCTGCGCTTCTGCCACCAGCAGGGCGTGCGCGTGATCCCGCGCGGGGCCGGCACCTCGCTGTCCGGCGGCGCGCTGCCGCTGGCCGATGCGGTGGTGGTGGGCCTGATGCGGATGAACCACATCCTCGATATCAATTTCGAGGACCGCTACGCCGTGGTCGAGGCCGGGGTGACCAATATCGGCATCACCCAGGCGGTGGCGGGCGACGGCTTCTTCTACGCGCCCGACCCGTCCAGCCAGCTGGCCTGCATGATCGGCGGCAATGTGATGATGAACTCCGGCGGGGCGCATTGCCTGAAATACGGGGTCACCGCGAACAATCTGCTCGGCGTGAAGTTCGTCACCATCGAGGGCGAGATCTTCGAAGTGGGCGGCACCCATCTGGATGGCGCGGGCTATGACTGGCTGGGCCTCATCACCGGCTCCGAAGGCCAGCTCGGCATGGTGACGGAAGTCACGGTGCGCATCCTGCGCGGGCCGGAGGGCGCGCGGGCCATGCTGGCGGCCTTCTCCTCCATCCCGATCGCGGGCCAGGCGGTGGATGCCATCATCGGCAGCGGCATCATCCCCGTGGCGCTGGAATTCATGGACCGCCCCTGCATCCATGCCTGCGAGGCCTTCGCCCATGCCGGCTACCCGCTGGATGCGGAGGCCATGCTGATCATCGAGGTCGAGGGCAGCGTGGCCGAGCAGGACGCGCTGCTGGCGCGCATCCGCGACATCTGCGCGCAGTTCAGCCCCATCAGCATGAAGGTGGCCGAAAGCGCCGAGCAGTCGCTTGCGATCTGGAAGGGCCGCAAGGGCGCCTTCGGTGCCGTGGGCCGCATCAGCCCTGATTACCTCTGCATGGACGGCACCATCCCGACCGGCGAACTGCCCTTCGTGCTGGGCCGCATCACGCAGATGAGCGAGCAGTACGGCCTCGGCGTGGCGAATGTGTTCCACGCGGGCGACGGCAACCTGCACCCGCTGATCATGTTCGACGCGAACGACCCCGCCAGCTTCGCCAAGGCCGAGGCCTTCGGCGCCGATATCCTGAAGCTGTGCGTGGAGGTCGGCGGCTGCCTGACCGGCGAGCATGGCGTGGGTGTCGAGAAGCGCGACCTGATGACCGTGCAGTTCACCGCCGATGAGCTGGACCTGCAGCGCGCCATCAAATCCGCCTTCGACCCTGCCTGGCTGCTGAACCCCGCCAAGGTGTTTCCCCTGGAAGGCAACAAGGTCCTCGACGCCGCATGATCGCCCCCGAGACTGAACAAGGCGTGGCGGAGGCGATCCGCGCCGCCCATGATGCGCGGCAGCCCCTGGCGATCGAGGGTGCGGGCAGCAAGCGCGGCATGCTGCGCCCGGTGCGGGCCGCCGAGACGCTCACCACCCGCGCGCTGACCGGCATCACCCTCTACAAACCCGCCGAGCTGGTGATCTCCGCCCGCGCCGGCACGCCGATCGCGGAGATCGAGGCCGCCCTGGCCGAGAAGGGCCAGCAGATCATCTCCGAACCGCCGTCCCCGCTGGGTGTCGGCGGCGCGACGCTGGGGGGCATCGCAGCGACCAATCTCTCCGGGCCGCGCCGCATCGCCTGGGGCTCCATGCGCGACCACATGCTGGGTATCCGCGCCGTGAAGGGGGATGGCGAGGTGTTCCGCTCCGGCGGGCGTGTGCTGAAGAACGTGACGGGCCTCGACCTGTGCAAGCTGCTGTCCGGCAGCCACGGCACGCTGGGCGTGCTGACGGAAATCACCTTCAAGGTGCTGCCGGCGGCCGAGGCCACCGGCACGCTGGCCGTTTCCGTGCCGGATGTCGCGGCCGGGGTGCGGGCGCTGTCGGCGGGGCTGGGCTCGCCCTTCGGCGTGTCTGGCGCCGCGCTGCTGCCGGGCGGGCTGGCTTCGCTGGGGCTTGCCGGGCCGGTCGCCCTGCTGCGCATCGAGGATTTCGCCGAGAGCGTGACCTATCGCAAGGGCCGCCTGCGCGAGGTTCTGGCGCCCTATGGCGATGTCTCGCTGGTCGAGGGCGCGGCCGCGCGCAGCCTGTGGCGCGGCGTGCGGGACGTGACCTTCCTGGACGCCGCGCCGGATGAGGCGGTGTGGCGCCTGTCGGTCGCGCCCTCTGCGGCGGCGGCTGTCTGCGCGGCGCTGCCAGGCGCGAAGCTGATGCTCGACTGGGGCGGCGGGCTGATCTGGGTGGCGGGCGAGGCCAGCGAGGCCATGCACGCCGCCGTGGTCGCGGCCACGGGCCCCGGCAGTTTCACCCTGTTCCGCGCGCCGGACGCGCTGCGCGGCGCCGTGGCCGTCATGCCGGCGGAACCCGCGCCGCTCGCCGCCATTTCCGCCCGGGTGAAGGCGCTGCTGGACCCCGCGGGCATTCTCAACCCCGGCCGCATGGGGCGCTGAACGATGCAGACCAATTTCACCCCCGAGCAGCTCCAGGACCCGGAGCTGAAGGTCGCCAACGGCATCCTGCGCACCTGCGTGCATTGCGGCTTCTGCACCGCCACCTGCCCGACCTTCGTGGAGCTGGGCGATGAGCTGGATAGCCCGCGCGGCCGCATCTACCTGATCAAGGACATGCTGGAGAGCGGCCGCCCCGCCAGCGAGCTGGAGGCGCGGCACATCGACCGCTGCCTGTCCTGCCTGTCCTGCATGACGACCTGCCCCTCGGGCGTGAACTACATGCACCTGGTCGACCACGCGCGCCGGCATGTGGAGGAGACCTACACCCGTCCCCTGCCGGAACGCGCGCTGCGTTCCGTGCTGGCCATGCTGCTGCCGCATCCCGGCCGGTTCCGCTGGGCCATGCGGCTGGCGAAGCTGGGCAAGCCGCTGCGCGGGCTGATCCCCGGCCAGGGCACGACCGCGAAGCGCCTGCGCGCGATGCTGGAACTGGCGCCGGAACACATCCCGGCCCCCCAACCCGTCACCGGCACCCACCCGGCCGAGGGC
This sequence comes from Rhodovarius crocodyli, assembly GCF_004005855.1. GTDB lineage: Bacteria > Pseudomonadota > Alphaproteobacteria > Acetobacterales > Acetobacteraceae > Rhodovarius > Rhodovarius crocodyli. The sequence continues at coordinate 203,690 of NZ_SACL01000001.1, read as the reverse complement.
GCCCGCCGCGGCCGTGTCGCCATGCTGGCCGGCTGCGCCCAGCAGGTGCTGGACCCCGAGATCAATGCCGCCACCATCCGCCTGCTGACGCGCATGGGCTATGAGGTGGTGGTGCCGCCCGCTGCCGGCTGCTGCGGCGCGCTGACCCATCACATGGGCCGCCATGACCCCGCCATGGCCACCGCGCGCGCCAATATCCTGGCCTGGGATGCCGAGATCGCGGCGGGCGGGCTGGATGGCATCATCGTCAATGCCTCCGGCTGCGGCACGACGGTGAAGGATTACGGCTTCATGTTCCGCAACGAGCCGGAGGCCGAGGCCGCCGCGCGCGTCTCGGCCCTGGCCATGGACATCACCGAGGCGCTGGCTAGGTTCGACTATACCCCCAGCCGGACCGCGCCGCCCTTCACGGTGGCCTATCACAGCGCCTGCTCGCTGCAGCACGGCCAGAAGATCACGGCCCTGCCCAAGCAGCTGCTGGCCAAGGCGGGCTTCGTGGTGAAGGAACCGGCCGAGGGGCATCTGTGCTGCGGCAGCGCCGGCACCTACAACATGATGCAGCCCGAGATCTCGGCGAAGCTGAAGGCGCGCAAGCTGGCCAATATCCGCCGCACGGGGGCCGCGGTGGTGGCGGCCGGCAATATCGGCTGCCTGACGCAGATCGGCGCCGGCGGCCCGCCGACCGTGCACACCGTGCAATTGCTGGATTGGATGGCGGGCGGGCCCAAGCCGAAGGCAATCGAGGGCCTCTGATCGCTGTTGCGCCGCAACATGATGGCGCGCGGCCCGGCGTCGCGCGCTATGATGCGCGCATGAGCACCCGCCACACGCCCGTCGAAGACCTGGCCGCCCTCGCGCTCGGCTGCCTGTTCGTGGCGCTCGGCAGCAACCTGTATGCCGATGCGAAGATCCTGACCGGCGGCACGGTGGGGCTGTCGCTGCTGCTGCACCAGGTGACGGGCCTCAGCTTCGGCACGCTGTTCTTCGTCAGCAACCTGCCTTTCTACATCGTGGCGGTGAAGCGCATGGGATGGAGCATCACGCTGCGGACCTTCGTGGCGGTTGGCTTCGTCTCGCTGCTGTCGCGCCTGACGCCGCTGTGGGTGGGCTTCGACCACCTGGACCCGATCTACGCCTCGGTCACCGGCGGCGCGCTGTTCGGCATCGGCATGCTGATCATGGTGCGGCACCGGATCGGGCTGGGCGGCGTGAACATCCTGGCGCTGTACCTGCAGGAACGGCACGGCATCCGCGCCGGCTATTTCCAGCTGGCGGTCGATCTCTCGATCATGCTGGCGGCCTGCTTCGTGCTGCCGCCGCTGCAACTGGCGCTGTCCGTGCTGGGGGTGGTGGTGCTGAACCTGATCATCGCCATGAACCACCGGCCCGGCCGCTACATGGCCATCAGCTAGCCGTCGAAGCGCGTCCAGCCGGTGGCGCGATAGTCACGCTCACGCGCCGCCAGGTCGACCGGGGCGTTGCTGTCCAGGATGGCCTGCGCCTCGGCCGCGCGTTCGCTGCGCACGGTCAGCAGGCTGCCGCCCTGGCGCACGCCCTCGGCATAGACATGCGAATCGGATTCACTGACGCCGAAGCCGATCAGCGTGCCCAGCATGCCGCCGGTGGCGGCCGTGGCGCCGGCGGCCAGCAGCGCGCCGCCCGCGATGATGGGCCCGATGCCCGGAATGGCCAGCGCACCCAGCGCCGCGATGCCGAGCCCGCCCATGATGAGGTCGCCGGTGGTGGCACCCTCGCTCACTTCCTCGCCCGAGTGCTTCTGGTTCAGCTTGTGCAGCCGGCCGTCGGGGTCGGCCATGGCGATGCTGATCTCGCTTTCGGGAAAGCCCGCGGCCTGCAACTGGCGATAGGCGGCGCTGGCGTCCTCGGGGCGGTCGAACAGGCGGGTGACGGTTTCGACGGGCATGGCGTTTAGTCTCCTTACCCGTCTCAAACGTCCCGCGCGGGCTCCGGTTGGAACTCGGGCATGGTGGCGTGGCCCCGGGCCGAGACGCCGCGCCCGCGCAGCAGCACCGCCGCGCAGGCCAGCACGATGCGGATGTCGCGCCACAGAGAGCTGCGGCGCGCGTAGTCGGCATCCAGCCTGAGGCGCAGCGCCCAGGGCACGGCATTGCGCCCCGCCGCCTGGGCCAGCCCGCACAGGCCGGGCCGCACCTCCAGCCGCCTCGCCTGGCGGGCGGAATACCGGGGCACATAGGCCAGCGGCAGCGGGCGCGGCCCGACCAGGGACATCTCGCCGCGCAGCACGTTCAGCAGCTGCGGCACCTCATCCAGCGCGCTGGCGCGCAGCAGCCGGCCGAAGCGCGTGAGGCGGGCGGCGTCGTCGCCCGGGCCGTCACGCATGCTGCGCAGCTTCAGCACCTGGAAGGGCGCGCCGCGCAGCCCCGCGCGCGTCTGCCGGAACAGGATGGGGCGGCCGAGAAACCCCCACACCCCCAGCGCGGCCAGCACCAGCAGGGGCGATGCCAGCGCCAGCAGGACCAGCGCCCCCGCGACATCCAGCGCGCGCTTGCCTCTATACATCCAGCCGCTCCAGCGCGGCCGACAGCGCGAGGCCCAGCGCGAACCAGGCCATGCGGTTGGTCAGGTCGGTGGAGACCATCACCGTGATGGCCATGGGCAGCACCAGGGCCAGGATGCGCGCGGCGCGCCCGGCCTCCAGCCGCCAGGCGCCGGCCAGCAGCAGCACCAGCCCGCCGCCGAAGGCCGCCAGCCACAGCACCATGCCGGGAAAGCCGCCCTCGGCCACGGCCTCCAGCGCGTGGTTGTGCGGGTACATGCCGGGGTTCACGCCATAGCCGGCAGCCTGGGGAAAGGCGCCGGGGCCGAGGCCCAGCGGCTCCGCCAGGCGCCAGGCGGCGGACCACAGCTGCAACCGGGCCTCGGGCGCGGAGCCGGGGTCGCCCATCAGCCGGTCCAGGGTGCGCAGGCGCTCGGCGCGTTCCGGGTCCAGCGCGACCAGCCCCAGCGCGGCCACCCCCGCCAGCCCCACCAGCGCCACCCAGCCCAGCGCGGCCCCCGGCCGCCGCGCGACCCACAGGCGAAAGGCCGGCACCAGCGCGACCCCCGCGCCCAGCACCAGCAAGGCGGCACGTCCGCCCGGCAGGAACACGCCGCCCGCCAGCGGCAGCGCCACGGCCAGCCAGGCCAGGCGCCCCCAGCCGGAGCGCGCCTCCACCACCCGCAGCACGGCCAATATGGCGCCGCTGGCCATGGCCAGGCCAGCCAGCTGGTATTGCACCCGCACGCGCTGGATATCCTCGGGGCCGCGCCCGCCCAGCTGGATGCTGTCCGTCGCCAGGCCCCAGGCCAGCCCCGCCGCCACCAGCAGCCCGATGCCGATCACCCCATGGGCCAGCAGGTTGCGCGCGGTGGTGTCGGCCCCCACCAGCAGCCCGGCCAGCAGCATCAGCGGGCCCATCAGCACCAGCGGCGCCAGCTTGGCGATGGCGGTATCGGCATTGGGCGCCCAGGCGCCGGCCAGCACCCACCACAGCCATAGCCCGGCCGCGGCCAGCACCGGCAGGGCGATGCCGCGCCCGACGCGCCAGCCGCCGCCCGCCAGCATCAGCGCCAGCAGCGGCAGCAGCGCCGCCAGCGCCAGCACCGTGATGTCCAGCGGCGCGCGCGCCAGCAGCGGGGATGTCTTCAACGCACCCGCGTAATGCAGCGTGGCCGCCGACAGCCCGGCCAGGGCGGCAAACGCGCCGCTGGCACGGATCACGCATCCACCCCGGTGCGGGCGCGGGTGCCCTGGCGGCGGGGCAGGGCGGGCATCCAGGGCGGCGGCGCCGGCCCGCGCAGCAACGCGACGCACAGCCCCACCACCAGCACGAAGCCCGGCACCGCCACCCCCAGCAGCGCCAGCAGCATGGGCCGGTTCGGCACGCTGGGCCGGATTTCCACCATCGGCGCCGAGACGAGCCGTGCCGCCACCACCGCATCGGCGCCGATCACCAGCGCCGCGCGCTGCTGCTGGGCCAGCAGGTCGAACAGGGAGCCGCGCTGGTACAGGTCGCGCTCCTGCGCGATGCGGGCGGTCAGGGCCTCCACGCGGCCCTGGGCCAGGCGCAGCAGGTCGGCGCGCACCTTGGCCTCGGCGAAATCATGCAGGCGGCGCAGCATGTCCAGCGCCAGCGCCCGGTCGCGCCAGGGCAGCTTCACGCTCCAGGTCATGGCCGCGCCGTCCTGGTCGGTGGCGAGCGAACGGTCCAGGAAGCCGCGCACATCGTCCAGGTCGGCCTGGATGCGCAGGTCCAGCGCGCGGCGTATGGCACCCATGGCACCCTCGCCCCGGCGCGCGGTCATCTGCTCCAGCAGGGGGGTGTCGCGCACCAGCATCGCGGCGGCCTCGGCCGAGGTCAGCGCCGAGAGATACACCGCGAAATTGCCGCCCGGCCGGCTGTCCAGCAGCCCCGCCTGCATCAGCGGCACCGGGGAAAGCAGGGCGGAGGTGGCCATGGAGGTGGTCTCGGCCGGGGCCACGTCCATGGCGGCGACATAGCTGCGCGGCCAGTTCCAGACGATGGCGGCGAGCCCGGCATAGAGCAGCACGGCCGCCAGCAGCAGGCGCCAGCGCCAGCCCCAGACCCTCCGCAGCAGCTCCTCGAGCGGCATCCTGCCCCGCCATCAACCTAGGGTTAATGAATGCGGGGATTTTCAGCGTTTTGCAACCATTGCGTGCATGTCATGCCCCCTTGCATCAGGCGGCGCGCGGGGGCACCTCCGAGGGCATGTTCGTGCAGCCCGACCCCAGCGACCCGCGCCTGACGAAGCGCGTCACCGGCATCGACCACACCGGCGCGCCCGTCGAGGCCGCCGTGACGGTCGAACGCCCCCTGACCCTGTATCTGAACGGGCAGGAGATCGTGACGATGATGACGATCCTGGACCGGCCGGAGGATCTGGCGGTCGGCTATCTGCTGAACCAGGGCATGCTGAAGCCGGGCGCCGCGATCGAGGGCGTGGACTATGACGAGGACCTGCAGGTGGTCGTCGTCCGCACGCCGGAGCGCACGAATTTCGAGGAAAAGCTGCGCAAGAAGACGCTCACCAGCGGCTGCGCCCAGGGCACCGCCTTCGGCGACCTGATGGAGGATTTTTCCGAAGTGCGGCTGCCGGCCGAGGCCCGGCTCAGCACCTCGGCGCTGTATCGCCTGCTGCACCGGATCAACACCCTGCCCAGCCTGTATCTGGAGGCCGGCGCCATCCATGGCTGCGCCCTGGCGCATGGCGACGAACCGCTGGTCTATATGGAGGACGTCGGCCGCCACAACGCGGTGGACAAGATCGCGGGCTGGATGTTCCGCAACGGCGTGCCGGGCGGCGACAAGATCTTCTACACCACCGGCCGGCTGACCAGCGAGATGGTGATCAAGACGGTGCGGATGGGCATCCCGATCCTGGTCTCGCGCTCGGGCTTCACCGCCTGGGGGGTGGAACTGGCGCGGGAGGCGAACCTGACCCTGATCGGCCGCTGCAAGGGCAAGCGCTTCACGGCCCTGGCGGGCACCGAGCGCATCGTCTTCGACGCCGACCTCGCCTATGTCGAGGAGGAGAGCGCGAAGCACTGGCGCAAAAACAGCCGGGAGGCCGAGGATGCGGGCTGACACCGCCGCCGTGGTGCTCGCGGGCGGGCTGGCGCGCCGCATGGGCGGCGGCGACAAGCCCCTGCGTGAGATCGCCGGCCGCACCATGCTGGACCGCGTGCTGGAGCGCCTGCGCCCCCAGGCCGCACCGCTGGCCATCAACGCCAATGGCGACCCGGCGCGCTTCGCCGCCTGGGGCCTGCCGGTGCTGCCGGACCCGATGGAGGGCTTCCCGGGCCCGCTGGCCGGCATACTGGCCGCGATGGACTGGGCGGCCGGGCAGGGCCTCGATTGGGTCGTGACCATGCCGGGCGACACGCCCTTCCTGCCCGTGGACCTGGTGGCGCGGCTGCATGCGGCGCGCGAGGCCGCGGCCACGCCGCTCGCCTGCGCGGCCTCGGCCGGGCATACGCACCCGCCCTGCGGTCTATGGAACACCGCCCTGCGTGAGGCGCTGCGCAGCGCCATGGCGGGCGGCGAGCGCAAGATCGACCGCTGGACCGCCCTGCACGGCGTGGCCCATGCCGAATGGCAGGCCGCGCCGCTTGATCCCTTCTTCAACGCCAACACATTGGAAGAACTGGCGGAAGCCGAGATGCTTCTGCATAAGACATCAGCCAGTCCCTAGAGAGGAGCCAGCCGTGAAAGCCTTCCTGTTCGGCCTCGCCGCCGCCATCATCATCGCCGCCGGCGCCGCCTATGTGCTCGACACCAAGGTGCAGCAGACCGCCGAGAGCTACCACACCCAGGGCGTGCGGCTCTAAAGCATCCGCATCAGGGTGCCGTCGCGCCGGATGGCGTGGTGGAAGATGGCACCCCCCACATGGGCCGCGAGCAGCAGGGGCGTGAGCCAGCCGATGATCGAGTGCACGGTCAGCAGCGTCCCGGCCAGCCCTTCCCGCGCCTCCATGAATTTCGGCAGGTCGATGAAGCCCAGATAGGCGGTGTCGCCCTGCATCGGAAAGCCGAAGGCGTTGGTGGTGAAGAAGCCCAGCAGCGGCTGCAGGATCAGCACGACATACAGCGTGTGGTGCGTGGCCGTCGCCGCGATGCGCATCATGGGCGGGATGTGGTCCGGCAAGGGCGGGGGCGGGCTGAAGCGCTTCCAGGCCAGCCTTGCGATGGACAGCAGCAGGATGGTCAGCCCCGCGCTTTCATGCAGCATGTAGAAGGCGCTTTTGGATTCGTCCTTCAGGTGCCCGATGACGAAGCCCGTCGCCAGGGCGAGGCCCATCAGCGGCACCGTGACCCAGTGGAAGATCTTCGCGATGGCGCTGTAGTTGCCGTCCGGATGCGATATGGACGCCGACATGGGTGCTCCCTCCTTGCTTGCGTTGCATGCTGACTGGTCTGCGAGCCCGGCCAAACGCTATCACGCGCGCGCGCTTCGCGAAGGAAAATCGTGGCGGATCAGCGCCCCGGCCCTGGTGGGAGACCCCGTGGCGCTGCTGGCGCCGCTGATCGCGGGCGGCCTGCCGGTCGCCATGGGGCTCGACCTGCCGCTGGGCGTGCCCCGTGCCTTCGCCGAGGGCCGCCCGGAGGCAGGCTTCCCCGAGTTCCTGCGCGGACTGGCCACGCGCCCTGGCTTCTTCGCGGTGAACGAGGCGCTGGAGACGGTCTGCCCCGATCGGCCCTTTTATCCGCAGCGCGGGGTGAAGGGCATGACGCGGCTGGCCCATGCCCGGGCGCTGGGTTTTTCCGAGGCAAGCGGGCTGAACCGGCTGTGTGACCTGGCCACGGCGGAGCGCCCGGCCGGCGCGCCCGTGTTCTGGACCCTGGGCGCCAACCAGTCCGGCAAGGCCGCCATCGCCGCCTGGCGGGACTGGCTGGCACCGGCGCTCGCGGCCGGCGCGCCCTATCGCCTATGGCCCTTCGAGGGGCCGCTCGCCTCCCTGCTGGCCCCCGGCCAGGTGGCGCTGGCCGAGGTCTATCCGGCCGAGGCGCTGCGCCACCTGTCCCTGCGCATTCCGGGCAGCAAGCGCGCCCACGCCGCGCGCCAGGCCCTGGCGCCCGCCCTGTTGGCCCGCATGGCCGAGCTGGGCGCCATGCCCGACGCCGCCCTGCACGCCATGATCCTGGCCGGTTTCGGCACCGACGCGGCCGGGGAGGACCGCCTCGATTGCCTGCTGGGTGTGCTGGACATGATCCTGGTGCTGGACGGCCACCGGGCCGACATCGTGCCCCCCGACCCCTGGCTGCGCCGCTGGGAGGGCTGGGTGCTGGGCCAGCACAGCCTGCCCCGTTCGATGACCGGGGCGTGACGCGGGGCCGCCGATATGGCAAGCCCCGCCCATGCGCCGACCTTCGAGCAGCCTGTTGGGCTTCGCCCGCGTATTGATGGCCCATCGCGAGCTGATCTTCCGCCTGACGGCGCGTGAGGTCGGCAGCCGCTTCCGCGGCAGCACGCTGGGCCCCGCCTGGGCGGTGCTGACGCCGCTGCTGACGGCGGCCGTCTTCACCTTCGTGTTCAGCACGGTGTTCCAGTCGCGCTGGGGCGGGTCGACCGGGCGGTTCGATTTCGCGCTGCTGATGCTGTCGGGCCTCGTGATCCACAACATCTTCTCGGAATCGATCGGCCGGGCGCCCACGCTGCTGCTGGCCAATTCCAGCTATGTCACCAAGGTGATCTTCCCGATCGAGGTGCTGCCGGTGGTGGCCACCCTCTCGACGCTGGTGAATGCCGCGATCTCGGCCGGGATCGTCCTGCTGGGCGACCTGATCTTCAAGGGCCACATCAGCACCACGGCCTTCCTGTTCCCGGTCGTGCTGCTGCCCTTCCTGTTCTTCGTGGTGGGGCTGGGGCTGCTGCTGGCGGCCCTGGGCGTATTCCTGCGGGATCTGACCCAGATCGTGACCCTGCTGATCACGCTCACCATGTTCCTGACCCCCATCTTCTACCCGCTGGAGGCCGTGCCGCCCGCCTTCCGCACCGCCATGCACCTGAACCCGCTGACCTTCATCGTGGGCCAGGTGCGCGCCGTGCTGGTCTTCGGGCAATGGCCGGATTTCCTGGGGCTCGGCCTCTATACCCTGGCGTCGCTGGCGGTTCTGGCCTTCTGCTATTGGGTATTCCAGCGCCTGCGGGGGGGCTTTGCCGATGTCCTCTGAGGAAATTGCCATCGAGGCCCGGGACCTCTCCAAGGCCTATTTCATCTATGACAGCCCGGCGGACCGGCTGAAGCAGGCGGTGATGCCCCGCCTGCGGGGGCTGCTGCTGCCGCTGCTGCGCGCCATCGGCCGTGGCCGGGGGGAGCGCCGGTATTTCCGCGAGCATTGGGCCCTGCGCGCGCTCGATTTCGAGGTGAGGCGCGGCGAGACGGTCGGCATCATCGGCCGCAACGGATCGGGCAAGTCCACCCTGCTGCAGATCGTCTGCGGCACGCTGACCCCCAGCACCGGCGAGGCGCAGGTGCGCGGCCGGGTCGCGGCCCTGCTGGAGCTGGGCTCCGGCTTCAACCCCGAATACACCGGCCGTGAGAACGTCTACCTCAACGCCTCCGTCCTCGGCCTGACGCGGGAGGAGACGGAGGCGCGGATGGATTCCATCCTGGCCTTCGCCGATATCGGGGACTTCATCGACCAGCCGGTGAAGACCTATTCCTCCGGCATGGCCATGCGCCTGGCCTTCGCCGTGATCGCGCATGTCGATGCCGACATCCTGATCATCGACGAGGCGCTGGCCGTGGGCGACGCCTATTTCCAGCAGAAGTGCTTCCGCTGGCTTCACAAGTTCCGGGAGAACGGGACCATCCTGTTCTGCGGCCATGACATGGCGGCGGTGGTGGGGCTGTGCGACCACGCCATCTGGCTCGACAAGGGCGAGCTGCGCATGAAGGGCCCCGCCAAGCAGGTGGCCGAGGCCTATTCCAGCTTCATCGCGGTGGCGGCGATGGGGCTGAAGGACGACCAGGTGAAGCTGCTGGAGGGGCCGGTCGATGCCAATCCGCAGGCCCCCGGCGAGGGCTGGCAGCCCATCCCGCCCAGCTCCGAATTCGGTTCGGGTCTGGCGCGGATCACGCATGTCCGGCTCTCCGACGCCGATGGCAGGCAGCCCATGCTGCTGCACGGCGGGGAGGAACTGCTGCTGGAGGTCCGCATCGAGGCCTCGGCCACGATCGACCGCTGCGTCGCGGGTTTCACCCTGAAGGACCGGCTGGGCCAGCCGACGCTGAGCGGCAACATGCAGGACGCCGCGCTGTTCAACGATTTCCGGATGGAGGCCGGCGCGGTGGGCGAGGCGCGGATGCGCTTCGTGCTGCCCCATCTCGCCAGCGGCCCCTACATGTTCGCCCTCGCCTTTGCCTCCGGCACGCAGGACCAGCATGTGCAGCACCATTGGGTGCATGAGGCGCTGGCCGTCACCGTCCAGAATCCGCGCAACTACGGTTCCAACATCGTCGCCCCGCTGACCGAGGCGGCGTTGGTGGCGCGGGACCCGCTGGCGGGGGGCTGATGCGCCGCGTCGTCGTCCTGCTGGCCAGCTACAACGGCGCCGCCTGGCTGCCTGAGCAGCTGGACAGCCTGGCGCGCCAGGAAGGGGTGGAATGGCAGCTGCTGTGGCGCGACGATGCCTCCACGGATGCCAGCCGACGCCTGCTGCTGGAATTTGCCGCCGCCCATCCGGCCCGGGTGCGGGAGCTGGAGTTCCCCGCCGGGCGGCTCGGCGCCACGGAGGGCTTCCTGGCGCTGCTGCGCGCGGCCCCCGCGGGCGATGCCTATGCCTTCATGGACCAGGACGATGTCTGGCTGCCGGGCAAGCTGGCGCGTGCCCTCGCGCGGCTGGATGCCGGCGCCGATGCGGTGTGCGGCCGCCTGAGCCTGGTGGATGCGGATCTGAAGCCGCTCGGCCTGTCGCCGCTGCCGCGCATGGAGCCGGGATTCGGCAGCCTGCTGGCGCATAATGTCGCGGCCGGCTGCACCATGGTGTTGACCCCCAGGGCGCGGGAATGGGCCCTCAGCGCCCCGCCGCCGGCCGGCAGCCTGCATGACTGGTGGGCGGCCCTGCTGGTGACCGGCATGGGCGGGCGGCTGGATTTCGACCCGGAGCCGATGATCCTGTACCGGCTGCACGGCCGCAACAGCGTGGGCGGCGCGCCGAGCCTGCTGGAGCGTGCCCGCCGCGCCCTGGGCAGGGGCGGCGCCGCCTGGTGGCGGATGCTGACGGCGCATCTGGCGGCATTGTCCGCCCTGCCGCTGGCGCCCGGGGCGCGAGAGGTGGTGCAGACGCTGAATGGGCTGCGCGACGCCGGGCGGCCAGGCCGGCTGCGGCTGCGAGCCAGTGCCGGCCTGCGCCACCATTCCCGGGCCGGCGACGCCCTGCTGACAGCCTGGTTGCTGCGGGGCTGATCAGTAGCCCTGCTGCGGGCGCTCCTGCCACAGGGTCGAATGCTCCTCCTCGGAGATCTCCTCCGCCGGGCGGCCATTGGTGTAGTAGTAGAGCGCGATGGACCGCCGGAACAGGTCGGGCGGCCCGACGATGGGCTCCGGCTGGCCGTGGAAGGAGAAGCTGGTCGTGCTGAACACCGCCATGCGGTTGAACACGGGCAGCACCCGAGCCTCGCACTTCTCCATCTTGCGGTCCCAGAGTTCGAGCCAGCCCTGGTTCGCCTCGGTCCAGCCTTCGTTCAGGTAGATCAGCAGGTTCAGCCGCCGGTCGATATTCAGCTTGGGCAGGCGGTTGAAGTCCGCATGCACGGCCAGCGTGCCGCCGGCCTGGGTGAAGTGCAGCCCGCCGCCGAACAGATAGGGGTCCGGCATCAGGCCCGAGATGCCGGTCATCCGCTCCAGCGCCAGCAACATGCGCGGGGAAGCCATTTCCGCGAAGAAGCGCCGGGTATGCGGCCCGAACTGGGTTTCCCAGGTCGTGTTGTGCTTCTTGCGCACGAAGGTCCCGTCATTGTGGGCTTCGAGCTTGGTCTGCCCTTCCTGCGGCCATTCCTTCAGGATGGCGCGCAGGTATTCGGGGTTGAAGACACCATCCACCTGCATGTGCGGGAAAGGCACGGCCGACCCGTACTGGCCGACATCCGGCAGCAGGGACAGGCCCTGCTCGGAATAGATCGGCAGCTCATCGGGGCCCGGCCCCGCCAGGCGCCGGGCGATGCTGGCCAGCAGGCTCACGCCAGCGCCGCCTTGATGGCGGCCAGCGCCTCGGCCAGCTTGTCGCCGTCCGGGCCGCCGGCCTGGGCCATATCGGGGCGGCCGCCGCCGCCCTTGCCGCCCACGGCCGCCGCCGCCGCGCGCACCAGCGCGACCGCGTCGGTCTTGCCCTTCGCGGCCTCACCCACGCCGACCACGATGCTGGCCTTGCCGCCCTCGTTGCTGACCACCGCCACCACATCGGCCGTGCCGCCCTTCAGGATGGCCTCGGCGATGCCCTTCAGGTCACGGGCGGGGGTGTCGCCCAGGTCGCGGGCGGCCAGCTTCAGCCCGCCGATCTCCTCGATCTCGGCGGCGGCACCGCCGGTGGCCAGCTTCTTGCGCAGGTCGGCCACGTCGCGTTCCAGCTTGCGGCGTTCCTCGACCATGGCCGCCACGCGGGCCGGCAGCTCGGTGGGGCTGATCTTCAGCGCGGCGGCAGCGTCGCGCAGCAGCTGGGATTCAGCCTCGACGGCAGCCAGGGCCGCCGCGCCCGTCACGGCCTCGATGCGACGCACGCCGGCCGAGACCGCGCCCTCGCCCACGATGCGCAGCAGGCCGATATCGCCCGTGGCGCGCACATGCGTGCCGCCGCACAGTTCCAGCGAATACGCCTTGTCGCCGTCGCGGCCCATGCCGACGACGCGCACTTCCTCGCCGTACTTCTCGCCGAACAGCGCCATCGCACCCTCGGCCACCGCGGCCTCCGGCGTCATCAGGCGGGTGGTCACGGGGGAGTTCTCGCGGATGCGGGCATTCACCTCGGCCTCGACCCAGGCCAGGTCCTCGGCGCCGATGGGCGTGGGCTGGCTGACGTCGAAGCGCAGGCGGTCCGGCGCGTTCAGGCTGCCCTTCTGGGCGATATGGTCGCCCATGCGGCGGCGCAGCGCCTCATGCAGCAGGTGCGTCGCGCTGTGATGGGCGCGGATGGCGCCCCGGCGCTCATGGTCCACCTCGGCCTTCACGGCCTGGCCGGGGCGGGCGGTGCCGGCCTCGACCACGCCCAGATGCACGAACAGGCCGAGCTTCTTCTGTGTGTCGCGCACCGCGATGCGCAGCCCCTCGGGGCCGGTGATGATGCCGGTATCGCCCACCTGGCCGCCGCTCTCGGCGTAGAAGGGGGTCTGGTTCAGCACCACGGCCACCTCGGTCTCGGGGCCGGCCGCATCCGTCACGGCGCCGTTCGCGACCACGGCCTGGATCTCGCCCTCGGCGGTCTCGGTGGCATAGCCCAGGAACTCGGTGGCGCCGATCTTCTCCTTCAGGTCGAACCACAGCGCCTCGGTCGCGGCCTCGCCCGAGCCTGCCCAGGCGGCGCGGGCGCGCTGGCGCTGCTCGGCCATGGCGGTGTTGAAGCCGTCGGTGTCGACCGCGCGGCCCTCGGAGCGCAGGGCATCCTGCGTCAGGTCCAGCGGGAAGCCGTAGGTGTCATAGAGGCGGAAGGCGACCGCGCCCGGCAGGGGCTGACCGTCGCCGAGCTTCGCGGTCTCCTCGGCCAGCAGGCCCAGGCCGCGCTCCAGCAGGCCACGGAACTTCTGCTCCTCCAGCCGCAGCGTCTCGGTGATCAGCGCGCCGGCGCGGCCGAGCTCGGGGTAGGCCACGCCCATCTGGCGCTCCAGCGCCGGGAACAGCCGGTACAGCAGCGGCTCCTTCGCGCCCATCATCTGGGCGTGGCGCATGGCGCGGCGCAGGATGCGGCGCAGGACGTAGCCGCGGCCCTCGTTGGACGGCAGCACGCCGTCCGCGATCAGGAAGGAACCGGCGCGCAGGTGGTCGGCCACCACGCGGTGGCTGATGCGGAAGGGGCCGTCCGGGTCCTGGCCGGTGGCCTCGGCCGAGGCCAGGATCAGCGCGCGCAGCGTGTCGGTGTCGTAGTTGTCGTGCTTGCCCTGCAGGATGGCGGCGAAACGCTCCAGCCCCATGCCCGTGTCGATGGACGGGCGGGGCAGCGGATTGCGCGTGCCGGCCGGCTCCTCCAGGAACTGCATGAACACGAGGTTCCAGATCTCGATGAAGCGGTCGCCGTCCTCATCCGGGGAACCCGGGGGGCCGCCGGGAATCTTGTCGCCGTGGTCGAAGAAGATCTCGGAGCACGGGCCGCAGGGGCCGGTGTCGCCCATGCGCCAGAAATTGTCGCTGGTGGCGATGCGGATGATGCGGCTGTCGGGCAGGCCCGCGATCTTGCGCCACAGCGCCGCCGCTTCCTCATCCTCATGATAGACCGTGACCAGCAGCTTGTCCTTCGGCAGGGCGAAGTCGCCGGTCAGCAGGGTCCAGGCATGGGTGATCGCCTGTTCCTTGAAATAGTCGCCGAAGGAGAAGTTCCCCAGCATCTCGAAGAAGGTGTGGTGGCGGGCGGTATAGCCCACATTGTCCAGGTCATTGTGCTTGCCGCCGGCGCGCACGCATTTCTGCGCGGTGGTGGCGCGGACATAGTCCCGCTTCTCCTGCCCGGTGAAGACGTTCTTGAACTGCACCATGCCGCTGTTGGCGAACATCAGCGTGGGGTCGTTGCGGGGCACCAGCGGCGAGGATTCCACCACCTGATGCCCATTGCGCGCGAAATAGTTCAGGAAGGTGGCGCGGATGTCGTTGCTGCTGGTCACGCGTAAACCTCGGGAGGGAGAAGAAGAACCTCTCCTTTAACCCGGAATCGGCGGCGGCGGAATGTGCTGGGCCAGCCAACCGGCGGCCGACAGCATGTAAAGGCCCGTCCAGCCCCACCAGGTGGCCGCATAGACGATCAGCAGGGGCTCCATCGGGCGTGCCAGCTGGAACACCAGGCTGAAGATGAACAGCGCCACCCAGTAGAACATGCCGGCGCTGGGGCCGAAGGCGATCCAGGCTTCCTGGCCCACCGGGGTCATCAGGAAATCCTCGGGCGAGCCCGGCGCGCCGACCCAGCTGACGGCATAGGCCATGGGCATGACCAGCACCGCTGCCAGCAGCAGCCACCACCAGGTCTGCGGGCGGCCGAAGATGGGGTCGCGCCCGCGCCCGGCATCCATCGCGCCGTCCTGCCAGGCCGACAGCTCGGCGGCGGACATGGCATGCTTCGGCCGCGCGCCGGACCGGCCCATCATATAGGCACGCTCCACCGCGCCGCTGCGCACGGGTTCGGGCTTCTCGGCAGGCGCGGGCGGGTTTGCGGACATGGGTTCCGCAACGAATTCTGCCACAGGGGCAGGGGCCTCGGCCATCAATTCCGGTTCAGGCGGCGGCGGCACATAGACGGGCATCGGCGCCACGGGCGGCAGGCGCGAGGGGCCGGGCACGGGCACATGCAGGCGCGGCGTGGACAGCACGCGGGCCGAGGGCTCACGCGCCGGGCGGCGGGGCTTGATGCGGGTCGGCTCGGGGGGCTGGTCGCGCGGCTTCGGCGGGCCGAAGGCCATGCGCGTCCGCCACAGGCCGGGTTCCTCCACGCCGTCCTCGTCCCGGGCGGACAGAATGGTCAGGTGCGGAGGCGGCATGCGAACTCTTTCACGAACCGGCTTGAATTAGCAGGCGTCGCGGTATGCGCACAACCTCAGCGCGCGGCCGCGATGATGGACTTGAACCGCTTCACCACCGTGGGCAGCCCCTCGAACACGCTGGCGGAAATCAGGAAATGCCCGATCGAGACCTCCGCGATTTCCGGCAGGGCGGCGATGGGGGGCAGGGTCTCGAAGCTGAGGCCGTGGCCGGCATGGCACAGCAGCCCGGCGGCGCTCGCGGCCTTCGCGGCGGCGGTGATGCGGGCCAGCTCCGCCGGGCGGCGCTCGATCGCGCCCTCGGCATAGGTGCCGGTGTGCAGTTCCACCGCCTGGGCGCCAAGGCGCTTCGCGGCCAGCACCGGGGCGGGGTCGGGCTCGATGAACAGGCTGACCTCGACGCCCGCGGCCGCGAGGCGCGCGATGGCCTCGGCCAGGAAGGGGTTGGGGTTCAGCACCTCCAGCCCGCCCTCGGTGGTCAGTTCCTGGCGCTTCTCGGGCACGATGCAGCAGGCCTCGGGGCGCAGCTTCTCGGCGAAGGCCACCATTTCCTCGGTGGCCGCCATCTCGAAGTTCAGCCGGCAGGGCACCTGGGCGCGGATCGCCAGCACATCGGCGTCGCGGATATGGCGCCGGTCCTCACGCAGATGCACGGTGATGCCGTCCGCGCCGGCCTCGATGCACAGCCGCGCGGCGTCGACCGGCGAGGGGAAATGCCCGCCGCGCGCGTTCCGCAGCGTGGCGACGTGATCGACATTGACCGAAAGGCGCATCAGAAGCTCCGGCGGGCAGCGAGTTGTTCCGCCAGCCGCAGCGCGGCCAGCAGGGAGGAAGGATCGGCCAGCCCCTGGCCCGCGATATCCAGCGCGGTGCCATGGTCGGGGCTGGTGCGGATGATGGACAGGCCGAGCGTGACGTTCACGCCGCCGTCCATGTCCAGCGTCTTGATCGGGATCAGCGCCTGGTCGTGATACAGGCAGATCGCGACATCCATGCGCGGGCGCGCCTTGGCGGTGAACATGGTGTCGGGCGGCAGGGGGCCGCGCGCGTCGATGCCCAGGCGCTGCAGCTCGGCCACGGCCGGGGCCACGATCTCGATATCCTCGCGGCCCATGGTGCCGGCCTCGCCCGCATGGGGGTTCAGCCCCGCGATGGCCAGGCGAGGGGCCGCGATGCCGAAATCCCGCACCAGCGCGTCATGGGTGATGCGGGCGGTCTCCACGATCAGCCCCGGCGTCAGGCGCGCGATGGCGCTGGCCAGGGCTTCGTGGATGGTCACGGGCACCACGCGCAGCTCCTCACTGGCCAGCATCATGACCGGGCGCGGGGCGACGGGCGCCAGCGCGTGCAGGAACTCGGTATGGCCGGGGTGCGGGAAGCCCGTGCCGGTCAGCACCGATTTCTGGATCGGGCAGGTGACGACCGCGCCGACGCGCCCGGCCTGGGCCAGGGCCACCGCGTTCTCGATGCTGGCGATCACGGCCGCCGCATTGGCCGGGTCCAGCACGCCGGGGCGGGGGCGGGCGGCCAGCGGGGCGTGCAGCACCGGCAGGGCGGTGGGGAAGGCGGCCGTCGCCTGCTCCGGGGTTTCGATGCGCGCCACCGGCACGCCGTCGAACACATCGGCATCGCCCAGGAACACGAAGCCGGGGCCGGGGATCTCCCGCAGCGCGGCCCAGGCCTTGGCCGCGACCTCCGCGCCGATGCCGGCGGGCTCACCCATGGTGAGTGCGAGGGGCTTCACAGCGAACGCATCCGGTCGAGCACGGCATCCACGTCGCTTTCGCGCTGATAGAGGCCGAAGCCGAAGCGCAGCCGGTCGCCGCGCCGGTCCGTGATGATGTTCGCGGCCTCCAGCTTCGCCTGCCAGGCCTCGGCATCCGGCAGGGCGAAGGTGAGGAAATTGCCGCGCGCGGGGTCGGTCACGGGCACCACCAGCCGCGCCGGGTCGAGGCCCGTGCCCCCGAGCCCCGCCACGAAGCGGGCCTGCAGGGCATGCGCATGCGCATGGATCACGCCCGGGGTCGCACCCACGCTGGCGGCCCAGTTCAGCGCCGCGTGCAGCCGGTACAGCCCCGAGGGGTCGAAGGTGGCGCCCATGAAGCGCCAGCCGTCGGTCGCATAGCCCACGCCTTCCTGTGCCTCGCCCAGCGTGCCGAAGGAGGCATACCAGCCGGTGTTGCGCGGGCGCGGCAGCCAGCCGGGCGGGCAGTGCAGGAAGCAGCAGCCCTCTCCGCCCATGGCGTATTTGTAGCCGCCGGCCAGGTAGAAGGCGCGGTCCGCGATGGCCGAGACATCGACCGGCCGGGCCATGAAGGCGTGATAGCCGTCGATCACCAGCGCGGCGTCGCCGGCGGCTGCCGCCAGCGCCTCGAAGCCCGACAGCGCGGCGCCCGAGGAGAAGAACACCTCGCTGACCCAGATCAGGTCGTATTCGCGCGCCCCTGCGGCCTCGACCAGCAGGTCCATGCAGGCGGCGGCGGGCTCGGCCGGGATGCGGGTGACGAGCGCCAGCCCCTCCTCCTCAAGCCGGGCCAACTGGCGGGAGAAGCTGTGGAACTCCGCATCCGTGGTCAGCACGCGGATGGGCACGCCGACGGGCATGGCCGACAGGATGCGGGTGGCGAATTCGTGGGTATTGGGCGCGAAGCACAGCGTGCCGGGGTCCGGCAGCTTGATCAGCCCTGCGATGACCTTGGCCAGCTCGGTCCATTTATGGCTCAGGATCGGGGCCCATTTGCCGTCGATCAGCCGTGCCGCGTTGTCCCAGGCCTGCATATGCGCGGCGCGGGTGGCGTCGGGCCAGGGGTGGTGGCTGTGGGCCGCGAAATGCAGCCGGGGCGGGCCCGAGGGGCCCGGCTTCAGGAAGGCGGAAAAATGCGCGGCCAGATCGAGCATGGGCGCGAAGATGTCCCCTTGGCACGCTTCTGGCTAGACTGCGGCACCGCATCAATGGACCGCGCGCCGTGACCCAGGGCATCACCACCGATTTCTCCCGCAAGATGAGCTATGGCGATTACCTGAAGCTGGACCAATTGCTGGGCGCGCAGGAACCGCTGTCGGGCGAGCATGACGAGATGCTGTTCATCTGCATCCACCATGTGCAGGAGATCTGGCTGAAGCTGCTGAACCATGAGCTGGAACTGGCGATGCGCTGCATCCGTGAGGACCAGCTGCGCCCGGCCTTCAAGGCCATGGCCCGCGCGGGCCGCATCCAGGGCCAGCTGATCGGCGCCTGGGACGTGCTGGCGACCATGACGCCGCATGACTACCTGGCCTTCCGCGACAAGCTGGGTTCGTCCTCGGGCTTCCAGTCCTGGCAGTACCGGCTGCTGGAATTCCGCCTGGGTGCGAAGGACGAATTCATGCTGAAGCCGCACGCCCACCGCCCCGACCTGCTGGGGGTGCTGGAAAAGGCGATGGCCGAGCCTTCGATCTATGACGAGACGCTGCGCCTGTTGGCCCGGCGCGGCCTGCCCGTGCCCGCCGAGGTGCTGGAGCGCGACCTGACCAAGCCGCACCAGGAAAACGAGGCCGTCACCGCCATCTGGACCGGCATCTACGAAGGCGCCGAGGAAGGCTTCGACCTGTATGAGCTGGCGGAGGAGCTGGTCGATCTGGAAGACGCCTTCCAGACCTGGCGCTTCCGCCACATGCGCACGGTGGAGCGCATCATCGGCTATCGCATGGGCACCGGCGGGTCGGCGGGCGTGGCCTATCTGCGCCAGGCGCTGGAACGCCGCTTCTTCCCCGAATTGTTCGAGGCGCGGACGCGGATCAAGCAGCCTTCGGTATGATGAGCAGCGTCGAGGTCCCGTGGGCATACAGCTTGCCGGCCTCGTCGGTGATCTTCGCCTCGGTCAGCGCCACGCGCTTGCCGCGCGACAGCACGCGCCCCTCGATCAGCAGCCGGCCGGTGGCGACCGTGATGGGGCGCGCGTAGCTGACCTTCAGCTCCAGCGTGGTGTGGGTGAAGCCGGGTTCGATGGTGGTGTTCACCGCGCTCCAGAGTGCCGAGTCGAGCAAGGTGGCCGCGTAGCCGCCATGGGTCACGCCCTGGGGGTTGTAGTGGTGTTCGCCAGGGAAGGATTCCAGCACCGCCACGCCGGGCTCGGCGCTGATCAGGCGGATGCCCATCAGCTGCGCGATCGGGTTGTGGCGGCTGTCACGCGCGATGTTCCGGCGCATGATCTCCAGCCCCGAGAGGCCCGCGGCATCCGGATCGGGCTCACGGATTTCCCAGCTGACGGTGTGGCTGCGGGTTTCGGGCATCGGGACGTCCTGTTTGGTTGTCCCGAGGATTATGCCAGCCCGAGCCTTTCGTCACGCCGGCGCAGCCAGGCCACCACCGGCAGGGCCAGCGCCACCATCCAGGCCTTGCCGATCACCTGGCCCGGCAGATAGGCCAGCGACCCGAAGGCGAGGTAGAGGAACAGCAGGCTGTCCACCACCAGCCCGACCAGGCTGCTGACGGCCACGGCCCGCGTCAGTCCGCGCTTCTGCAGGGGCGTGTAGATCGCAAGGTCCGCCAGCTCGCTCAGCAGGAAGGCGATGGTGGAGGCCAGCACCAGGGCGGGCGGAGCCAGGAAGGCCGACAGCATCGCGCCGATCGCCACCGCCACCGCCGCCCAGGGCAGGCCCAGGCGCCGCTGCACCATGTCCCGCAGTACCAGTGCCAGGCCCACCATCAGCACGCCGGACGGCGCCATGACACCGGGCGCCACCGGCACCAGGCAGGGGCCTTGCGGCACGCAGACGGTGCCCACATGGCCGATCAGCCAGTTGGCCGCGGGAATGCAGAGGGCAAAACCCAGCAGGAACAGCGCGCCCTCACGGCGGCGCAACACATCAGTTCGCATGGGCCTCGGCATAAGCCTCCCACCCACGGGCACGCAAGTGACAGGCCGGACAGGTGCCGCAGCCGAAGCCCCAGGGGTGCAGGGTCGCGCGCTCACCCTTGTAGCAGGAATGGCTCTCGCGGCGGATCAGCTCGACCAGCGGGGCGCCGCCCAGCGCCTCGGCCAGATCCCAGGTTTCCTTCTTGTCGCGCCACATCAGCGGCGTGTGCAGCACCAGCCGGGTGGCCATGCCGAGGTTCAGCGTGGCCTGCAGCGACTTGATGGTGTCGTCCCGGCAATCCGGATAGCCGGAGTAATCCGTCTCGCACATGCCGGCCACGACGTGCTTCAGGCCGCGCCGCGTGGCGAGTGCCGCCGCGAAGGTCAGGAACACGATGTTGCGCCCGGGCACGAAGGTGTTGGGCAGCCCGTCCTCGCGCATCGCGATCTCCACCTGCTCGGTCAGGGCGGTGCCGCCGATTTCGGCGAAGGTGGGGATGGAGAGGGTGTGGTCGGGGCCGAGGCGCGGACCCGCCATGCCGGCGCGCAGCGCGTCGCGGCATTCCAGCTCCACCTTGTGGCGCTGGCCGTAGTCGAAGCCGAGGGTTTCCACATGGCTGAAGCGATCGAGCGCCCAGGCCAGGCAGGTGGCGCTGTCCTGCCCGCCGGACAGGAGAACCAGGGCACCGTCATCGCGCATCGTTCAGCCTTTCCACCGCCCAGCGCGCGGCCTCTGCCAGCACGGGATCCTCGGCTTGGGTATGCGCCTCGGCCGAGGCGCGCAAGGCGGGATCGCCGCTATTGCCTATCGCGATCATCACGTTGCGCAGGAAGCGGTTCACCCCGATGCGCTTGATGGGGGAGCCGGAGAAGCGGGTGCGGAAGCTCGCGTCCTCCAGCGTGGCCAGCTCCGCCAATGGCGGGTTGGCCGCGGTTTCCCGCGCATGGAGTTCGGCTTCGCGCGCGCGGGCGGCGAATTTGTTCCACGGGCAGACGGCCAGGCAATCGTCGCAGCCGTAGATACGGTTGCCCATCGCCGCCCGGAACTCATGCGGGATCGGCCCTGCCTGCTCGATGGTCAGGTAGGAGATGCAGCGCCGCGCATCCAGCCGGAACGGCGCCGGGAAGGCATTGGTCGGGCAGGCCGTCAGGCAGGCGGTGCAGCGGCCGCAATGTTCGCCCTCTGGCGCGTCGGGTTCGATGGAAAGGGTGGTGTAGATCTCGCCCAGGAACAGCCAGGAACCGTGGGTGCGGCTGACAAGGTTGGTGTGCTTGCCCTGCCAGCCCAGCCCCGCCTGGGCCGCCAGGGGCTTTTCCATCACCGGGGCGGTGTCCACGAATACCTTCAGTTCGCTGCCCTTGAAGGCATGGACCATCCATTGCCCGAGCGCCTTCAGCTTCTTTTTCACCACGTCGTGGTAGTCGCGCCCCTGGGCATAGACGCTGATGGCCCCGCGATGGCGATGCGCGAGGATGGCCAGCGGGTCTTCCTCCGGCCCGTAGTTCAGACCGAGGGAGATCACCGTCACGGCCTCCGGCCACAGGGCCTGGGGGTGGGCGCGCTGCTCCATGCGGGTTTCCATCCAGCCCATGGCGCCATGCGCGCCCTCGGCCACGAAGGCGTCCAGGCGCGCCCGCGCCTCGGGCGGCAGGGTGGCGGTGGTGAAGCCGATGGCGTCGAAGCCCAGGGTGCGGGCGCGGTCTGTGATGGCCTGCTTGAGCATTGATTTCACGTTCTTTTTTGGAAAAAAGAACCAAAAAACCTTTGGCGGATAAAAGTCTTTTTGCTTCTTTTTCTACAGAAAAAGAAGGTTCTATTCTTTCACGGCGCCCAGCAGAAACTCCCGGTTGCCTTCGGGCCCGGTGATCGGACTGGCCTCAACCCCCAGCACCTTCCACCCTGGCAGCGTGGCCCACCATTCCGCCATCTCCCGGCACACCTGCTCATGCACGGCCGGGTCCCGCACCACGCCGCCCTTGGCGATCTGGGGCCCCACTTCGAATTGCGGCTTGATCAGCACCGCGGCCCAGCAGCCCGGCGCACACAGCGCCACCGGCGCCTGGATCACGGTGCGCAGCCCGATGAAGCTGGCGTCGCAGACCAGGGCCTGGACGGGCTCGGGCACGTCCTCGGCCGTGATGTGGCGGGCGTTGAGCTTTTCCTTCACCACCACGCGCGGGTCGTTGCGCAGCTTCCAGGCCAGCTGGCCGTGCCCCACATCGACGGCGTAGACGCGGGCCGCCCCGTGATGCAGCAGCACATCGGTGAAGCCGCCGGTGGAGGCCCCCACATCCAGGCACACGCGCCCGCTGGGGTCGAAGCCGAAATGCTCGATGGCATGGGAGAGCTTGAGCCCCCCGCGCGACACCCAGGGGTGGTCCTGGCCCTTCAGCTCCAGCGGGGTATCGTCCGGCACCGAGGTGCCGGGCTTGTCGATGCGCTTGCCGTTGGACAGCACCACCCCCGCCATGATCAGCGACTGGGCGCGGGTGCGGCTTTCGGCCAGCCCCCGGTCGACCAGGAGCTGGTCGACGCGGATCTTAGGCACGGGCCTTCAGTGCTTCCTGACCAAGAGCCGCCAGCGCGGTCTCGACGATATGCGGGCTGTTCAGCCGCGCCACGTCGTACTGCTTCTTGGGGTTGTCGTGGTCGATGTAGATATCGGGCAGCACCATCGGGCGCAGCTTCAGGCCACGGTCCAGCAGGCCATGCGTCGCCAGGTGGTGCATCACCAGCCCGCCGAAGCCGTTCACGCTGCCTTCCTCGATGGTGATCAGCACCTCATGCTCGCGCGCCAGGCGCTCGATCAGCTGGGTGTCCAGCGGCTTGGCGAAGCGGGCATCGGCCACGGTGGTGGACAGGCCGAAATTACCCAGCTCGTCGGCGGCCTTCAGGCATTCCTGCAGGCGCGTGCCATAGCTGAGGATGGCGATCTTGGTGCCCTCGCGGATGATGCGGCCACGGCCGATCTCCAGCACCTCGCCACGCGTCGGCACCGGCACCAGGCCGAAGCCCTCGCCGCGCGGATAGCGCACGCCGGTCGGGCCCTCGTCATAGGCGGCCATGGTGGCGACCATATGCGCGAGCTCCGCCTCGTCGGAGGCCGCCATCAGCACGAAATTCGGCAGGCAGCCCAGGAAGGCGATGTCGAAGGAACCGGCATGGGTGGCGCCGTCCGCGCCCACCAGCCCGGCGCGGTCCATGCCGAAGCGCACCGGCAGGCCCTGCAGCGCCACGTCATGCACCACCTGGTCATAACCGCGCTGCAGGAAGGTGGAATAGATCGCGCAGAACGGCTTCATCCCCTCCGTCGCCATGCCGGCGGCGAAGGTGACGGCGTGCTGTTCCGCGATGCCCACGTCGAAGCAGCGGTCAGGGAACTTCTTGGCGAAGGCATCGAGGCCCGTGCCCGAGGGCATGGCGGCGTTGATCGCCACGATGCGGTCGTCGTGTTCCGCTTCCGCGATCAGCGCCTGGGCAAACACCTTGGTGTATTGCGGCGGGCCCGGGGGGGCCTTCTGCTGCACGCCGGTCGCGACGTCGAACTTCTGCACGCCATGATACTTGTCGCCGGCCGCCTCGGCCGGGGCATAGCCCTTGCCCTTGGTGGTGACGGCATGCAGCAGGAAGGGGCCGGGGTGCTGGGAATCCCGAAGGTTGCGCAGCACGGGCAGCAGATGGTCCAGGTTGTGACCATCGACCGGGCCCACATAGTAGAAGCCCATTTCCTCGAACAGCGTGCCGCCGGTCAGCAGGCCGCGCGCGTATTCGTCGGCGCGGCGCGCTGCGCGCTCCAGCGGGGCGGGGAAGTTCTTGGCCATCTTGGCCATGAATTCCCTGACCGACAGGAACGGCCGGGAGGAGATGGTGCGGCTCAGATAGGCGCTCATCGCGCCCACGGGCGGCGCGATCGACATGTCGTTGTCGTTGAGGATGACGATCAGCTTGGAGCGCAGCGCGCCCGCGTTGTTCATCGCCTCATAGGCCATGCCGGCGGACATGGAGCCGTCGCCGATGACCGCGATCACATGCCGGTCGTCGCCCTTCAGGTCGCTCGCCACCGCCATGCCCAGGCCGGCGGAGATGGAGGTCGAGGAATGCGCGGCGCCGAACGGGTCGTATTCGCTCTCGCTGCGCTTGGTGAAGCCCGAGAGGCCCCCGCCCTGGCGCAGGGTGCGGATGCGGTCACGCCGGCCGGTCAGGATCTTGTGCGGATAGCACTGGTGGCCGACATCCCAGATCAGGCGGTCATTGGGGGTGTCGAACACCGCATGGATGGCCACCGTCAGCTCCACCACGCCCAGCGAGCTGCCCAGATGGCCGCCCGTGGTCGATACGGTGGAAATCGTCTCGGCGCGCAGTTCGTCGGCCAGGTTGCGGAGCTGCTCGTTGGAGAAGTTCCGCATGTCCGCCGGCACCTTGACCCGGTCCAGCGTGGGGGTTTCGGGGCGGTCCATACTCAGCTTCTCCGCGCAATCGTGTAGTCGGCAAGGGCACGCAACAGGTCGGCGCGCTCTCCGAAGCCTTCAAGGTGCGATTTGGCCTGGGCGACCAGCCGCTCGGATTGCAGCCGGGCGCGTTCCAGCCCCAGCAGCCCCACCAGCGTGGCCTTGCCGGCGCCCGCATCCTTGCCGGTCGCCTTGCCCGCTTCCTCGGCGGAGACGGTGGCGTCCAGCACGTCGTCCGCGATCTGGAAGGCGGCGCCGACATCGCGGCCGTAATTGCACAGGGCCGCGCGCTGCTGCGGCGCGGCCTTGCCCAGGATGGCGCCGGCCTCGGCCGAGACCTCGATCAGCTTGCCGGTCTTGAGCAACTGCAGCCGGCCGATCGCGGCCTCGTCCAGCGGGGCGGTGGCCTGCTCGGCCATCATGTCCAGCATCTGGCCGCCGCACATGCCGCGCGGGCCCGCCGCGCGGGAAATCGCGCGCACCAGCTCGATCCGCACCGCCGGGTCGGGGTGGGTCTCCTCCTCGGCCAGCACGGTGAAGGCGTGGCATTGCAGGGCGTCACCGGCCAGGATGGCGGTCGCCTCGTCGAAGGCCTTGTGGTTGGTGGGCTTGCCGCGGCGCAGATCGTCGTTGTCCATCGCGGGCAGATCGTCATGCACCAGCGAATAGGCGTGGATCATCTCGATGGCGGCCGCCACCCGCAGCGCGGAGGTGCGGGAGACGCCGAACTGCTTCGCGCCCTCCAGCACCAGGAAGGCGCGCATGCGCTTCCCGCCGCCCATGGCGGAATAGCGCATGGAGTCGAACAGCCGGGCCTCCGCGCCCTCATTGGGCGGCAGAAGCTGGTCCAAAGCCTGTTCCAGCTCGGCGGCCGAGGCGGAGAGAGCTGCCGTCAGGGTGGCGCCATCCGTCATCGTGATGCTCATCGCAGCCTAATCCACATTCCTGAGAGACGGGCCGTTCGGCCCCTCGACAATCGCCTGCACCTTGGCTTCCGCCTCGGCCAGCCGGGACTCGCAATGGCGGCGAAGCAGCGCGCCACGCTCGTAATCAGCGATCGCGCGCGCCAGGTCGCCCTTGCCGGATTCCAGCCCACGGACAATGGTTTCGAGCTCGGCCAGGGCCTCCTCGAAACTCAGCCTGTCCACTGGCCTTTCCACGGCGTTCTCTGCCGGCATTCCCGCGCCCCACTCAGTGCAAGACGACGAACATAGACCGTTCGGTCACAGAACCCAACCGGGGGGCGGGTGACAGCGCGTTAACCGGCCCTAAAGCGACCGGTTGGCGCGCGCCACCACCGCCTCGAACAGCACCTGGCAGCCCGACTCGGCCTCATGCGGCTCGATGCTTTCCTCCTCATTGTGGGAAAGCCCGTCCTTGCAGGGCGTGAAGATCATGGCCGTCGGCACATGGCGGGCGACGTAGCAGGCGTCATGGCCCGCGCCGCTCACGATTTCGCGCGCGGGAAAGCCGAGGCGCGAAGCCGCCTGGCGCACCAGGTCGACGCATGAGGCATCGAAGGGCTGGGCCGGCAGGCGGAACAGTTCGGTCAGTTCCAGCGTGCAGCCGGTGCCGGCCATCAGCGCCTGGGCCTCGGCCGGGAAGCTGTCGCCCAGCCCATGGATCTGGGCGTCGGCGGGGTGGCGGAACTCGACGCTGAACTTCACCTCGCCGGGCACCACGTTGCGGCTGTTGGGCAGCACCTGCATGTAGCCCACGGTGCCGCGCCCATCCTCGCCGCGGTCGCGCATCAGGCGGTCCACCAGCCCGATCACACGCGCTGCGGCCACCAGCGCATCCTTGCGCGCGGAGGGCGGGGTGGTGCCGGCATGCGCGTCCTGGCCCACGATGCGCGCGTCGTACCAGATCATCGCCTGGGCGCCGGTGACGATGCCAATCTGCTTCGATTCCTGCTCCAGGATCGGGCCCTGTTCGATGTGCAGCTCGAAATAGGCATCGGCCGGGAAGGGGGCCGCCGGGTGTTCGCCGCGATAGCCGATGGCATCCAGCGCGTCCTCGACGCGCACGCCCTCGGGGTCCTGCAGGCCATAGGTCATCTCGATGGGATAGATGCCGGCCCAGGTGCCGCTGCCCATCAGCGACCGGCCGAAGCGGCTGCCTTCCTCATCGGTCCAGTTGACCAGTTCGATCGGCGCCTCGGTCACGATGTTGAGATCGTTGAGGCTGCGCATCACCTCCAGCCCCGCGATCACGCCCAGCGCGCCGTCGAACTTGCCGCCCGAGGGCTGGCTGTCGAGGTGGGAGCCCATCAGGACCGGCAGGCGGGCGGGGTCGCGGCCCTCACGCCGGGCGAACATGTTGCCGATGGCGTCCACCCGCACCGTCAGGCCCAGCGCCTCGCACCAGGCGCGGAACTGGTCGCGCCCCTGGCGGTCGATGTCCGTGAGCGTCAGGCGGCGCACGCCGCCCTTGGGGGTGGCGCCGAACTGGGCCATGGCCATCAGGCTGTCCCACAACCGCTTGCCGTCGATGCGCTGATTGGTTTGCATGGGCAACAGTATCGCGCCGCTTGGCGCGGGGGTATAGGCCGCGCCGGAGGATACCCGCCATGTTGAGACGCCATCTGCTGCTGGCCGTGTTGCCGGGCGTGGCCCTGGCCGAGACCCGGGTGCGGGAACACCCGGAATGGGCGGCCGAGTTCGCATCGCATCAAGCCCCGGGCTGCGCCGTGGTGCTGGAGGAAGCGTCGGGAACGCTGCACGTCTTCGACCGCGCGCGGGCCGAGACCGCCTTCTCCCCCGCTTCCACCTTCAAGGTCTGCAATGCCTTGATCGGGCTGGAAACCGGCGCCGTGCGGGACGAGACGGAGACCTTCCCCTGGGATGGCGTGCGGCGCGGCATGCCGGCCTGGAACCAGGACACGAACCTGGCCATGGGCATGCGCCATTCCACCGTCTGGTTCTATCAGGCCATGGCGCGGCGCATCGGCATGGCGCGGATGCAGGAATGGATCGACCGCATCGGCTACGGCAACCGCCAGCTGGGCCCGGCCGTGGACCGTTTCTGGCTCAACGGTTCGCTGCGGATCAGCGCGGTGCAGCAGGTGGAGTTCCTGCGCCGGCTGGCGACGGGGGAACTGCCGCTCTCCGACCGCACGCAGCAGATCGTGCGCCGCATCACCCTGCTGGAGGAGGCGCCGGGCTTCCGGCTGCATGGCAAGACGGGCTGGTTCTCGGGCGGGCAGCCGCTGGATCTGGGCTGGTTCGTGGGCTGGCTGGAACGTGACGGCCGGCGCTGGGTCTTCGCCCTGAACATGGACCTGCCCAGCGCCGATACCCCGGGCAGCATCGCCCTGCATGCGCCCCGCCGGGAGGCCGCGGCGCGGGGGATCCTGGCCCGCCTGGGCGCGCTCTAGCCGCGTTTGCGGGCGTGCAGGACCGTCTTGTGGAACGGTTCCCCGCCCGGATTCACATGGCCGACGAAGTCCCCCTTCACCTCCGGCGGCTCGAAGCCCAGCCGGGGCAGCATCAGCTGGAACCAGGCCAGGTTGGGGGACCACCAGGCGCCCGGGTCCTCCTCAGTGCTGGCGCCGCCGGTGAAGACCATGCGGGGCGGCCCATCCTCCGACAGGTCCTGCGAGATGACGAGCGTGCCCGAGCAGACCCGGGCGGCGGCGGCCAGCGCATGCAGCGGGTCGATCAGGTGCAGCAGGATGTCGCCCAGCATCACCAGGTCGAAGGGCCCGCCCTCGGCCAGCAGCTCCGGCGTGTCGTAGATGGTGGTGTATCGCCGCTTCACGCGGGAGCCGATGACGCGGTGGCAGAAGCGGAAAGGGCCGTCCAGCAGCCAGTGATGCAGCTCCGCCGGGGAGGCATCGGCCAGCGCCGCCGCATAGTCGGCCGGCGCATGGAACTTTAGCTGGGTCTTGATCTTGTCGATGATCGCCTGGCGGCTTTCGCCGGGAAAGCGGTCCCAGCCCATGATCGAGGGCAGCTCGATGGAGGTGACGTCCGCGCCCAGCCTTTCCATGGTGAAGGCGAAGAAGCCGCTGGCGGAGCCGATATCCAGCACGCGCATCCCGCCCATGTCGGCGGGCAGGGCGTAATGCTGGATCAGCTGCCGGTAGTCGAAGCTGCCGGGCGTGACGAGCCCCTCGCCCAGGTCGACGCAGTGGTACCAGAACAGCCGCGGATCATGCGCGATGCCGCGCTCCGCGCAGAGGCGCCGGAAGGTCTCGGCCGCCGTGTCATGGCCCTGCCGCCTCTCATGCGATTCCATGCCGTCTCCTGTAACGAAGGGGGCCATAGTGACGCAGGGGCGGGGGGCGGCAAGCCTTGCCAAGCGCAACCGACGCGTGTGATGAATTTTCAGGCACAGAGGGGACGGCATGATTCCTGGCGACAGCTTCCGGCATGACGGCCAGCCCCCGGCGCTGACCGAGGATGAGCGCCGCCTCGTCGCCGACTTCACGCGCCTCTACTATCGCCATTGGCACCACGATTCGCGGGGCGGCAGCGGTTCCGTCAGCATCGGCTGGCTCGGCTGGCTCGCGCAGAAATGCCCGACCGACCTCTGGACCTGCCAGGAGATCATGGTCGAGACCCGGCCCGACATCATCATCGAGACCGGCACCTGCCTGGGCGGCAGCGGCCTGTTCATGGCGCATCTGTGCGACATGCTGGGGCAGGGGCAGGTCATCTCGGTCGACATCACCCGCAATGAGGGCCTGCCCGAGCACCCGCGCCTGACCTACATCACCGGCGACAGCGCGGCGCCCGGCGTGGTGGCCGAGGTGAAGGCGCGCATCCCGGCCGGCGCGCGCGTCATGGTCATCCTCGATTCCGATCACCGCGCGCCGCATGTCACGGCCGAGCTCGCGGCCTATGCCGAGCTTGTGACCCAAGGCTGCTACCTGATCGTGGAGGATGGGGTCGTGAACGGAAATCCAGTGCTGCCCGAATACGGCCCCGGCCCGCTGGAGGCATTGCATGAGTTCGTGGCCGCGAACCCTCATTTCGTCATCGACCGGTCCCGCCAGCGTTTCCTGCTGACCATGAGCCCGGACGGCTTCCTGCGGCGGGTGGCATGAGCGAGGAACTGCGCGCGCTGCGCGAACGCCTGACCGGCTATGACCGGCTGGGCCCCGATGACGGCAGCACCTTCTTCGGCCCCGAGCCGCGAAGCCTGGAGGAACGCCAGGCGCTGCGCCTGGACGGTCGCGACTGGCCCGGCGACGCCGAGACCATGATCGGCCTGAAGCGGCTGCAGAACTTCGAGGAGGCGGTGCTGACCGTGGTGCGCGAGGGCGTGCCCGGCGACATCATCGAGACCGGCGTGTGGCGCGGCGGCGCCAGCATGCTGGCCCGGGCCGCCCTGCGCGCCGCCGGCGACACCGAGCGCCGCGTCTGGCTGGCCGACAGCTTCGCCGGCCTGCCCCCGCCCCGCCCGGATCTGTTCCCCGCCGATGCCGGCGACGCGCATCATGAGCAGGAGGCGCTGCGCGTCTCCCTCGAACAGGTGCGGGCCGGCTTTGCCCGCCATGGCCTGCTGGATGACCAGGTCCGCTTCCTGCCCGGCTGGTTCAAGGACACGCTGCCCGAGGCGCCGATCGAGCGCATCGCGGTGCTGCGGCTGGACGGCGACATGTACGAATCCACCTGGATCGCGCTGGAGAGCCTGTATCACCGCGTGCCCCCCGGCGGCTTCGTGATCGTGGACGATTACGGCGCGGTGGAGGCCTGCCGCCAGGCGGTGGAGGATTTCCGCAGCCTGCACGGCATCACGGCCCCCCTGCACCAGATCGACTGGACCGGCTGGTACTGGCGCGTGCCCAAGCCCTCGCTGGACCTGTGGTTCGAGCACGCCTCGGCCGAGGCGCGGGTGCTGATGGAGCGCGCGGAGGCGCTGCGCGACCAGGGTGATGCCGAGGGCGCGCGCGCCGCGGCCCTGGCCGCGCTGGAGCATGAGCCCAATGCCATGCCGGCCCATGTGCTGCTGGCGCGGCTGCGCCTGCCGGGGCCGGATTATCTGCATCACCTGCGGCGGCTGCATCAGCGGCTGCGGCCCGACCTGTATGTGGAGATCGGCTGTTTCGAGGGGGCCTCCCTCCGGCTGGCGCGGCCGGTCGGGCGGGTGCTGGCGGTGGACCCCGCCCCGCGCCTGGCGGCCCCGCCGCCCGCCAACGCCACCATCGTGCAGGCCACCAGCGACGATTTCTTCGCGGGGCCGGATGCCGCGATGCTGGCACCCGGCATCGACCTGGCCTTCATCGACGGCGACCACAGCTTCGCCCAGGTGCTGAAGGATTTCATCAACCTGGAGCGCCATGCGGCCCCCGGCGGCGTGATCGTCCTGCACGACACCCTGCCGCTGGATGAGGCCACCAGCACCGTCCCGCGCCGCACCACCTTCTATTCCGGTGACGGATGGCGGCTGCTGGCCGTGCTGCGCGAGCTGCGGCCGGAGCTGGGCGTCGACACCATCGCGACCTATCCCACCGGGCTGACACTGGTGCGCGGGCTCGATCCTGCCTCCTCCCTGCTGGGCGACCGCTATGAGGAGATCGTGGCCCGCTTCACCGGGCTTCCCTTCCAGGCACCATCCCTGGCCGACTGCATCCCCGGCGACCCGGACGCCGTCGACCGCCTGTTCCCGCCGCCGCTGGAGGCCGATGAGGCCGAAAGCCCGGTGCTGCAGGCCTTCAACGCCTGGCCGCCCACGCCCCCAGGCCCGGCCTACACCACGCCGCAGGGCCTGCTGGACTGGCTGTTCTTCCGCCACTACCTGCGCGCGCCCTTCAGCCTGACGGACCGGAACTGCCTGGCCTGGTTCGACTGGATGGCCGAGCACCTGGCAGGCCGGCCGCTGCCTGCGCCGGCAGGCGAGGCGCCGCGCGTCAGCATCGTCATGCCCTGCCTTAACCGCGCGCACCGCATGCGCCGGGCCATCGATTCCGTGCTGGCGCAGGGCTTCGCCGATTGGGAATTGCTGGTGGTGGACGACGGCAGCACGGATGACAGCGCGGCCGTCGCCGAAGCCTATGCCGACCCGCGCATCCGGCTGCTGCGCCACCCCGAGAGGCGGGGCGTGGGTGCCGCCCGCAACACCGCGCTGGCGGCGGCCCGGGGCGAGTTCATCGCCTATCTGGACACCGACAACTGGTGGGACCCGCGCTATCTGGGTGCGATGCTGGGCGCGCTGGCCAACGGGCCCGAATGGGATGTGGCCTATGGCGGGCAATACCTGTTCCGGCGCGGCGAGGCCGCCCCCTGCCTGCTGCGCATGAGCCCCTATAACCCAGCCGCCATCGACAACTACAACTACATCGACATCAACTGCCTGGTGCACCGGCGCGCGGCATCCGAGGCCGTGGGCGGCTTCCGCGAGGACATGCGCCGGCTGGAGGACTGGGAGTTCCTGCTGCGGCTGGTGGCGCGCAAGGCGCCGTTGTTCGTTCCGGTCGTGCTGTCCTGCTATTCCTGGTACGCGCCCTCTGCCGCGCAGGTGCAGGGGGATGACCACGAGATGTGGCACTGGCGCCCCGGCCGCCCGTGGGAGCCCGGGACCCACCGCTTCACCGCCCATCCGACGCCCGACACCGAGGCCCTGCTGTGGAATGTCCCGCTCGCGGGGGCGGTCCAGGCGGCGGATATCTCCATCATCATCCCGAGCTATGAGGTGCCAGAGATCCTGGCCCAATGCGTGGACCGGGTCTTCGCCACCATCGACCCCGCCCGGGTGGAGGTGATCCTGGTGGACAATGCCTCCTCAGCCGCGACGCGGGAGGTGATCGAGGCGCTGCGCGGCCGCCATCCCGCACTGCGGGTGGAATACAGCGAGCGAAATTTCGGCTTCACCCACGCGGTCAACCGCGGCCTGGCGCTGGCCCGGCCGGGCAATGCCGCGGTGCTGCTGAACAACGACGCGCTGGTGACGGATGGCTGGCTGGAGGCGCTGGCCGATGTCGCCGCGCGGCAGCCCGATGTGGGCGCGGTGGTGCCGCGCCAGATGCTGCTGCCGCAGACCGAAAGCGTGGATGTGCATTGCCCGATGGCCAATCGCGGGCAGGAGGCGGATGTCTCGCTGTCCCTGCATCACGGCAATGTGCTGGCGGGGCAGATGGGGCGGCCGGATGCGCTGGTGGAACTGACCTTCGCGCCGTTCTTCTGCGTGCTGCTGACGGCGGAGGCGCTGCGGCGCCTGGGCCCGCTGGATGAACTGCGCGGGCGGCACTACCGCTCGGACAGCCTGTATTGCGAGGCGATCCGCGCCATTGCGGGGCTGCGGATCCTCTACACGCCGTGGTCCAAGGTCTATCATTTGCTGCAGCGGTCGACCCATGCGCTGAGCCGGCAATCCGCCCAGGACTATCGGGTGATGTTCGAACAGAACCGCTGGGAAGGCCGCCAGGCGCCGATCTGGGACCGCTAGGTTACGGCGCGACGGTGCGGTAGCGACGGACCCGGCCACGGGTCAGGATGCTCAGCGCGCCGAAGGCCAGGCTGCCGGCGCACCAGGCCCAGAACAGCAGCGCGTCATCGGTCAGCCGCAGGTCGCCCGGCAGCGCACGGGACAGCTCGGTGCTCAAACCATGGGCGTAGGCATGGGCTGGGCTCTGGACCCCCATCGCCGCCATCAGGCAGCCGATCTGGAAAGCTGCGAGTGCCACAAAGGCGAGACGGCCCAGCAGGCCCCGGCGCCGTTCTTCGACATGAATGATACGCAAGCCGGAAGCTCCCATGCAAATGAATACATTGCCTAGTAAGATTTCACGCGGCGATATGCTGGCGACCGTGTAGGCGGGCGGGGTTTCGGCTGCAATTCTTTTCTTGCTGGATCGGGTATTTGTCGCAGAGCGATTTGAAACGAATCAGGAATGACTTGTGCCGTGCCCGTTGCATCCGGGCATGACACAAGCCAAGCGGCCGAGGCCGCGCGGATTGTCCTGGGGGTGCCGACAGGCGCCCGACGCGGGTTCAGACCCGAAGGTCGAGAAGCGATCCGCGTGGCAGGGATTTGGTCGGCATGGCCGGCACGGCTTCCAGCGTGCGCTGGGCCGGCTGGATGTCCCGGGCGGAGCCCGCCTGGACCTGCTGGATCGGGGAAGTGCCCTGGGTGCCCTGGACAGCCGTGCTGCCCTGCGCCGCGCGGTTACGCGCCACTTCCTGTGTGAAGGCGGAAAGGGTGTTGAGCGAGATCATGCGCAACACCATCCAGGAAAGTCCTGAATGCCGGGTTAACCGATCGACGCGGGATATGCGTGCCATGCCGTCAGGATGCGGCATGGCGCCGTTAAGATTCCAGCAACTACTGGTGGTGATTTGCCCGGTTTACCCGGCAATCTTTGCCGGTTTCTCGCCCGCATCCCACCAGATGCCGGTGAAGCCCAGCAGACCCTCGCGCAGGATCTCAGGGATCGCGTGCTCGTTCGGGCCGTGCTGCTTGCAGCCGCTGTAGCTGTGCGGGATCCAGACCAGCGGCACGCCCAGATGGTCCACGAACACATCGCCGGGCAGCCCGCCGGAGCTGTTGGGGATGATCTGCACCTTCTTGCCCAGCGTCTTCTCCATGCTGGCGCGGGCGAACTGCACCCATTCATTGTCGGGCGAGGTGCGGCTGGCGGCCATGCGCACGGCCGCGTTCTCGATGGCGACCATCTGGAAGCCGTGCTCGTCCAGGTGGCGGCGCAGGGCGGGGGCGAAGCCCGCCGTGTCGCTGTCCACCGTGTAGCGGATCTGGCAATGCGCGCTGGCATCGGGCGCGACCGCATTCACAGGGTTGTCCGGCTTGCCGCTGACCATGGCCAGCACGATCAGGCTGTTCCAGCCATAGATCTTCTCGGCGGGCGACAGGCCCGGCTCGCCCCAGCCCTCATCGATGGTGGCCGCCTCTCCGCCGCCGCCCAGCGGGCAGTCGGCCAGCAGGGCGCGGATGGAGTTGGGCACGGATTTCGGCAGGAAGTCGCGCACCAGAACCTTGCCGTTGCGGTCCATCATGGTGGTCAGCGCATGGGCCAGGATGATGGCCGGGTCCGTCGTCAGCCCGCCCCAATGGCCGCTGTGCACGCCGCCCGGGCGCAGCTTCACCACCAGGTCGAAGTGATAGGTGCCGCGCGTGCCGGTGGTGATGGTCGGCACCTCCGGCAGCACGCGCGGGCCGTCGCTGGCGATCAGCGCGTCGGCGGCCAGCAGCGCCTTGTGAGAGGCCACGAATTCCTTGAGGCCGTGGCTGCCGCGTTCCTCGGCGGTTTCCACGATCAGCTTGATGTTGAAGCCCAGCTTGCCGCCGCGCTCGGCCAGCACGGCCTCCAGCGCGGTCAGGTTCAGGACGTGCTGGCCCTTGTTGTCCACGATGCCGCGGCCGTACCACTTGCCGTCGCGCTCGGTCAGCGCCCAGGGCTTGATGCCCTCGTACCACTGGTCGTCCAGGCCGCGCACCGTGTCGCCGTGGCCATAGAGGATGACGGTCTTGTAGGCCGGGTCCTCGATGCGGCTGCCGGTCAGGATGGGGCCGATGCCGGGCACGGGGTTGTCATGCACCGTGGTCTCGAAGCCCATTTCCCGCACCCAGGGGGCCAGGCCTTCCTCCAGATAGGCGCGCAGGTCGGCGTCATGGCCGGGGTCCTGGCTGGTGGATCTATAGGCCACCATGCGGCCGAGGCGTTCCTTGAACGCGCCGCTGTCGAAGAACTGTTCTGCGCGCGCGATCGCGCCGGCCCTGTCACCCATCACCGTTCCCTCTCGATACGCCAGCGCATGTAGCGCGCGGTCTCCGCCAGGCGCTGCATCGCGCCCAGGCGGCCATTGAACCACAGCCCGATCTCCGGCGCGTCGGGCACCGGCACGGTCACGCGCAGCTCACCCACGCCGCGCGGCAGGTCGATGCCGCCGGCCAGCCGGGCCTCGCCGGCCTCGGTGCCCATGGTGGCGCCGCGCAGGCTGAACTGCCCGGCCTGCACCGCGAAGGGCAGCATCAGCCGCTGGAAGGTGGTGCTGCCGCCTGCCAGCGCCGCCTGGATGGCGCGCTGGGCCTCCAGCGTCTCGGTCCGGGCGATGCCGGCGGCCAGTGCCGCCATGTCCAGTCCGCCCACCGTGCCGTCCCGCATCGAGACCTGCCCCTCACCCTGCAGGCTGGACCGCCAGGCGGGCCAGGCCGTGCCGCGCGCGGTCAGGCGCAGCGCCATGTCGGCCGTGCCGGACAGGATCTGCGGCGGCGTCGCCGGCAGCGGCTCCGTCACGGCCAGGCCGTCCAGGTTCAGCGTCAGGTTGACGCGGGGCAGGCCCTCGGCGGGGTCGATCTCCAGCAGGCCGCGCAGCGCGCCGGACTGCACGCGCCCCTCGGCCAGTTCCAGCGCCAGCCGGCCGCCATCCAGCCGCAAGCCGCCGCGCGCCTCCGTCACCGGGGGCAGGGGGGGCAGCTCCATCCGGTCAGCACGCCAGGTGATTTCCGCATCCAGCGCGCGCAGGGCGCCCAATCCGCCCAGGCCGGGGTCTTCGGGCAGGCGCAGCGCCTCTGTCGACAGCTGCCCGGTCAGGCGCGGCCGATCACCCGAAAGGTTGAGCCCCAGCGCGCCGCGCACCCGCTGCTGGCCGGCCAGCATGTCGATGCTCTCGGCCGAGAGCGCGCGGCCCCGCAGGCCCAGATTGGCGATCAGCGCGAAACTGCCGCCATTGATCCATTCCGCCATGCCGGGCGACAGCCAGGGCGCCAGGAAGCGCGCGGCGCCCGGATGGCGCAGCGTGAGCGACCCCTGGGCGCGCGGCTCGTTGGCATCCAGGGTCAGCTGGGCCTCGGCGCGGGCGTCCTCCACATCGGCCTCGGCGCGCAGCGCCAGCTGCTCGGGCGGGCCGGAGAGGCTGGCGCGCAGGCGGACCGGGGCGGCGCCCAGCGGCAGGGCGCCGGGCGCCGTGCCCAGCAGCTGGGCCAGCTGGCCGCCCTCCAGCTCCAGCGTCGCTTCCTGGACGCGCAGGGGTGAGAGCGTGACATTCGCCGCCGCCGTGATCTCGGCCCCGGCATGCCGGGCGCGCAGCCGCCGCAGCACCACCCGCCCGCCGCTGGCGGACCCGTCCAGGCTCAGATTGTCGAAATCCCGCCCGCCCCAGCGCGCCGTGGCGACGGACAGCCGCAGCTCCAGATCCATGGCGGACAGGCTGGGCAGCGTTCCCATCCAGTTCGCCAGGTCGATGCGTCCCAGCTCAAGCCCCGCGCCCAGGAAGGGGCGCTGGCCCCAGCGCCAGCTGGCGCCGCCGCGCACGGGCTGGCCGTCCAGCGTCAGGGCCATCTCGCTCAGCGTCGCCTGGTTGGCGTCCAGCGCCAGGCGCAGCGTACCCCGCAGCGGCCCTTCCGGCAGCGCGAAGCCCGGCAGCGCGATGCCCAGCGCCGGCAGCACGGGGGAGAGTGCCTCGGCGCGCGGCCCGTCGAGCGAGATGCGCCATTCGCTGGCCTCGGCCGTGCCCGCGCCGGAAATGCCGAGCTTCATGCCGCCCGGCAGCTCTGCCCGGCCGTCGGGCACGCGGATGCGGCCCTGTTCCAGCTGCACGCCCACGCGCAGCTGCCGCAGCCGCACGCCGCGCAGCGTGGCGGATTCGGCCGAAAGGTCGATCGAGACGGGCAGGGCGGTGGTGCCGCCGCGCCGGAAGGCCTGTTCCCAGGCGTCCAGCTCATAGCTGGAGGCCAGCAGCGAGGCATCGAGCCTGAGCGTGGGGGCGTAGCGCAGGGAGATGCCGCCGCGCGCCTGCTGGCCCGCCAGCACCAGCTGCAGCTGGTCCGCGGCCAGCAGCTCCGCCGTGGCGGTCAGGCGCGCCTGGGCGCTGAAGGCGCCGGGCGGCGTGGGCAGCACGGCCGACAGGTCGGGGCCGCCCGCTTCCAGCCGGCCTTCATAGCCGCCCTCGGCCAGCAATACGCCGCGGGTGGAGACCCGGGCCGCGCCCAGCTGCGCCGACAGGTCGAAGGGCGCGACCCCGTCATCGCCCGCGCGGCCCAGCGTGGCCGAGAACGCCACGGGCTGGCCGCGCCAGGCGAAGCGGCCCTCCATGGACAGCGCATCGGCCAGGCCGCCGGCCAGCAGCCGGGCGTTCACGCCGTCGAAGCTGACGCCCGAGACGCTGATGCGGCTCTGTTCCAGCCTTGCGTCCAGCGCCGTCAGGCTGCCGAGGGGGCGCAGGGTGGGCAGGCGCGAGGGCGGCCAGGGCAGGCGGATGTCGGCGCCGACCAGCGCGACCTCGCGCACCGAGATGCGGCCCAGCAGCAGGTGCCAGGGGTCGAGGCGCAGGCGCAGGGCCGCGGCGGTCAGCTCCACCCCGTCGCCGGAGGGGCCGACCTCGATCCCGTCGGCCTCCAGCACGGTTTCGGGCAGAAAGCGCAGACGCAGCGCGCCGTTGATGGCGATGCGCCGGCCCAGCCGGTCACCGGCATGTTCGGCCAGTGCCGGGCGATAGCGGTCCCAGTCGATGCGGGCGGGCAGCAGCAGCAGCGCGCCGGTGCCCAGCGCCAGCAGCAGCGCGACAGCCGGCAGCAGCCGCCGGATCACGCCGGCGCGCCCGGAGGGGTCATGACGATTTCCGGCCACCCTGCCCGGGTGTTCACGCCGGCGCCCATTGTCTTGCCTGCCACATCGCTCATCTTTGCCTTTGACGGGTGGCGGGCGCCCTTGCAAGAGGGTGCCCGCCACCCGCGAGAGATGGAAGGCTTGGTTTGAGTTTCTGGGGAAAGATCATCGGGGGCTTCACGGGCTTCCTGACCGGCGGGCCGATCGGCGCCCTGGTGGGGGCGGCCATGGGCCACGCGGCCGATACCGGCGCCGGCAGGCTGGGTGACCCGGCGCAGCTGGCCGCCATGCTGGGCACGCGCGAACAGCTGTTCGCGGTCGGCGTGGTCGTGCTCTCGGCCAAGCTGGCCAAATGCGACGGGCCGGTGAAGCGCGTGGAGATCGACGCCTTCAAGCGCCAGTTCCGCATCCCGCCCGAGAATATGGGCGAGGTGGCGAAGCTGTTCGACAGCGCGCGGGAGGACGCCCAGGGCTATGAGCATTTCGCCGACCGCATGGGCCATGCCTTCGCCGACCGGCGGGAAATGCTGGAGGACGTGCTGGCGGCCCTGTTCAGCATCGCGCGCGCCGACGGCCCGCTGACCAATGGCGAGGTCGCCTTTCTGCAGCGGGTGCAGCTGGGCTTCGGCCTGGATGCGCCGGCCTGGACGCGCGCGCGCGACAGCACCAGCCAGAAGCCGCGCCCGATGCCGACGGGGCCCGACCCCTATCAGGTGCTGGGCATCGCGCCAGGCGCCACCGATGATGAGGCGCGGGCGACCTGGCGCCGCCTGGTGCGGGAGAACCATCCGGATGCCGTCGCGTCGCGCGGGGGTGGGGCGGACATGGTGCGCCGTGCGGCCGACAAGGTGGCCGAGATCAATGCCGCCTGGGACCGCATCAAGCGGGACCGCAAGCTGTGAGCCGCAAAGCATGACCCGCTTGGCCCCCAGCCCCAACCACGACGAGCGCCCGGCGGGCGTGCCGATCGACACGCTGGTGCTGCATTACACCGGCATGCAGACCGGCCGCGCGGCGATCGAGCGTCTGCGCGACCCGGCCGCGCGCGTGTCCTCCCATTACGTGGTCGAGGAGGACGGCACGATCTTCGCCCTGGTGCCGGAGGAGCGGCGTGCCTGGCATGCCGGTGTCTCGTTCTGGCGCGGGCATGAGCTGCTGAACGGTCGCAGCATCGGCATCGAGATCGTGAACCCCGGGCATGAATGGGGCTATCGGCCGTTTCCGGTGCTGCAGATGGCCGCCGTGACCGACCTGTGCCTGGAGATCATGTCCCGCCACCCCATCCCGCAGCGGAATGTGGTGGCGCACAGCGACATCGCCCCGGACCGCAAGGAGGACCCGGGCGAGCTGTTCGACTGGCAGGAACTGGCGGGGCAGGGGGTGGGGCTGTGGCCTGCCGACCTGCCGCCCGTGCCCGGTGCCGACCCGGCGGCGCTGCTGGCGCGTATCGGCTATCGCACGGACCTGCCCATTCCTGTGCTGCTGCGGGCGTTCCAGCGCCATTGGCGCCCCATGCTGGTGGATGGGCTGGCCGATGCCGAGACGCTGGCGCGGCTGTCGGCCGTGGCGCTGCTGTGCGAATCGGAGGCCGGAACCGCCGCGGCTTGACGGGCCGGGCGCGCTGGCGCCTATTGCGGCCCGCCAGGCGGCCGGGTGACCGCTGGCCCGGGAGTGATCCCGGGCTGGAGGAAAGTCCGGGCTCCACGGATAGACGGTGCCGGTTAACGACCGGCGGGGTGGCCTTCGGGCTGCTTCAGGGACAGTGCCACAGAAAGCAAACCGCCCGGGTCCGCCCGGGTCAGGGTGAAAGGGTGCGGTAAGAGCGCACCGCGCTGCCGGCAACGGCGGCGGCAAGGCAAACCCCACCGGGAGCAAGGCCGAATAGGGGCAGCCGTGCGCAAGCACAGGGGTATCCGCCCCGCTGCCCGGGTTGGCCGCGTGAGGTGTGTCGCGAGACACATCCCAGAGGAATGGTCATCCATGTGGGTTATCCACAGGACAGAACCCGGCTTACAGGCCGCCTGGCGCTTGTGCTGTTCCGCAACTCGCCCTAAGAGGGCGTCCGCCGGACAGGTGGCCGAGTGGTCGAAGGCGCGCGCCTGGAAAGTGCGTATACGTCAAAAGCGTATCGTGGGTTCGAATCCCACCCTGTCCGCCAGCGATATCTTCTTGGAAATGCTAAGTTTTCAGGTTTGTGCGTGTCGCTGAAGGCCGCCGGACATCCGCGGATTTTCGGATATCGTCTTAGTCGTGAGGCCTGATCGAGGCTGTCTTTGGCCCCAGAGGCCACGAGAGCCGCTACGCTTTTTACGAGAGCGGAGTGCAGACACGCGCCCTGACTGCGCGAGGACGGCTGAGGCGGATTGGTCCGCGGATATTGTTCAGCCGACCATGAAAGATGTCGGCACCGCAGCGTGCGCGATGCCGTTTGGCACGGTGATGGTTGGATCGGTGGGTGCGCTAGCTCATCCCGAGATGCTGTCGCTGCTCCTTCCAACACGGCGGCAGCCGGCTGTTCTCCAGCAGGCGCTTGGCCGTTAGCTCCATCGGCTGCCGGCCCTCGACGATCGCCTTGACGATGTCCGGCGCGAGCCAAGCCAATCGCACGACCCGCGTCACTCAGGATCAGCGATGGGCGGGCAGCGCTGCTCGATCAGGGGTGATCGGGATCGTCACCTTCGTCGCGCCGGTTCGGCAGAACCATCTCCGCGCGCGTGCCATAGCGAATTCGTTGCACGCTGCTGGTTCCGCCATGCTGTTCGGCGAGTGCCTGCGTCAGCCCCAAGCCGTCCCCTTCCTCGCAAGCGGCACAGAAGCCCCAGC
The DNA here is from genome assembly GCF_004005855.1 of Rhodovarius crocodyli. GTDB lineage: Bacteria > Pseudomonadota > Alphaproteobacteria > Acetobacterales > Acetobacteraceae > Rhodovarius > Rhodovarius crocodyli. The sequence goes on along the minus strand of NZ_SACL01000001.1, from coordinate 162,856 downwards.
CGTCATCCTCAACAGTCAGCCGCGTTTCGGAGATGCCGACGATGAGGCGGACTGTGATCCGACCGACCATGCGTTCATGCAGCCCGTGCTTAATGGCATTGCCCAGCATCTCACTGGTGCCGCGCAGCAGGGTCTCGCGTAGATGCGCCGGGCACTCTCCGTCCAACTTCAAGTCCAGGTGTATGACCTGGTCCGGATCGCCAAGCAGTTCGATCGTCCCCGCACAAATGGAATTCATTCGCTCGTGCATCGAGCGCGGTGAACTGACGATGCCGAAAAGTGCGTCGGAAAGCGAGACACTCAATGTAATACGTCGCGCTAGGTCGCGCAGCAGTCTGTCATTCGCTGAGGAACGATGGGCGTCATCGATCAAGACTATTTCAGCGAGTACCCGCTGCAGCGTGTTCTTCGTGTGATGACGCAACAGACGCAAAGCTAGTTCGGCGTCGAGGTAAGGCTCGGCCTTTTGCTCCCTACCAGGCAGGGAGGCACGCAATGCATTCATCGGAACGATGGAAGCCGGAAGGGGTATCAACGGCATGGCTCCGTGGGGTGTGCGGCACGTATACGGGGGAAAATTTCCCACGTAAAGATCGCGTGGGCGTTTTCCCCACGTGGCGTTCGTGATAAGAGCTATCCCCGACGTGATCGATCTGCCTTCTCCTCCGCCTCCAGGTGCCCTCCTCCATGCGCTGCGGCGGCCGTTGCGTCCGCTGCTGCGCCTGCTTATCCGGGCGGGCGTGACCTTTCCCGTCTTTGCCGAGATGTTGCGCGGCCTTTATGTCGAGACGGCTGCGAGGGATCTATCATCCGACGGCGGCCCGCCCACCGACAGTCGCCTGGCACTCCTTACAGGCGTTCATCGAAAGGAGATCCGGCGCCTGCGCGAGGAACCCGCGCCGGTCGACGACGCTCCTCCGGCCGTGGTCACCCTTAACAGCCAGCTCATCTCTCGCTGGCTCGGCCTGCCAGAGAACACCAACCAGGCCGGCGACCCGCTTCCTCTGTCCCGGGCGGCTTTCGATGCGCTCGTGGTCTCCGTGACAACCGATGTGCGTCCGCGTTCCGTGCTCGACAGCTGGCTGGCACAGGGTATCGCGACGCTGGACGTCGATGAACACATCAGACTGAATGTCGCGGCCTTCATCCCGCGTGAGGGGCAGGAGGCACGGCTGTTCTATCTGGCGCGCAACCTGCATGACCACATGGCTGCGGCAGCCGCCAATGTGTCGGCCGAGGGCACGCCTCCCTTCCTGGAACGCAGCCTGCACTATGACGGCCTCTCGCCGGAAGCGGCACAGAAGCTGGAAGCCGCCGGCCGCGCGGCGGCGCAGCAGTTGCTGGTGGAATTGAACCGCCTGGCCCTTTCCCTGGTGGAAGGCCAGGCGACGACACCAGGCGCACCGACCGTCAGGACCAATCTCGGCGTCTATCTCTACCGGGAGGAAGAGACGCCGTGAGAGCAGCCCGGCTGTTGAGCGTCCTCCTCCTGCTCGCCAATGCCTGCACGGAGCGCGCGCCCCAGGCGCCCTTGGCTGACAACGGCGTTTGCCGCATCGGCCCCGATGGCGGCCCCCCGGAACGGAGCGCCTCCGGTGATCGGGGGATCGGCGGCACCGGTATCGGCCTGGCCGATGGCGGCGATGGAGACCGAGGCATCGGCGGGACCGGTATCGTCGGCGTGGTCACCGGCTTCGCCAGCATTTGCGTCAACGGCCTGCATGTCACCTACGACCCGGCCCTTCCGGTGCTCTTCGGTGACGTCCCGGGGTCGCCCGCCGCACTGCGCGTGGGCCAGGTCGTGGTCATCGCGGCCGGCGGTCAGGAGGGCGCACTCCGGGCGCGCCGGGTGACCGTGCGCTACGAAGTCTCGGGCCCTGTGGAGGCGCTCGAGCCTGGCGCGCTGTGGGTGGCGGGTCAGCGCGTGGTGGTGGGGGCGGCCTTGCCTGGCGGCGGCGACTGGAGTGTGGGCGACGTCGTGCTGGTCAGCGGTTTGCGCACGCCGGCCGGCGTTCTCGTCGCCTCGCGCATCGATCGTCGCCCGCCGGCAGCGGCCGGCACAGTCACGATACATGGCATCCTCAGCTGGCGTGACGGCGTACCCGTCCTGGGCAACCTGCCGATCCGCGTCGGGCCCGGCTTCCCGCTGCCCGGCCCCGGGCCGGTGATCGCCTCCGGCCGCCTGGAGAACGGTGTCCTGGTTCCGGTGTCCGTTGAGCCGGACGTCCTGCTGCGCGACCCGACGGCCTGGTTCGGCCCCGGGTTCGGCCGCTTTCTCTACCAGGGCTATTTCAACGTCCATGCGGGCATGGTGACACTTGGGCCGGCAATGCACGCGAGAGCGCCGGCCGGGCTCGCTCCCTTCGGTACCCGGCGTGGTGTCGTGGAATTAAGGTCTGGGCCGGCCGGCTTGGCCGCGTCCAGGTTGAGCGAGGCCACCGGCGCGACACCGACGGATCGTCCGCTGGGCGGGCAGGCGCCGGTGCCGGGCGCCTTTCGTGGACAGAGAGGGGAGCCCGCTCCCGTGCCAAACCGGAGCCTCGAACGGGGCTCGATGCCAGCCGGAGAGACGAGCGGGCGCGGCACCGGAAACTCCCCGGGCGACCGGCCGGGTGGCGCACGTCTCCTGGACTCGAGTGAACGCCCGCAGCAGCCAGGCAGCTTCCGGGGTGGCGCACCGCCGGATGGTCGGAGATGAGGCGCCAATCCGACTGCTCTGCGAACTGTCGCGGCGCTTGAGCGGCATGACCGGGCCGCTCAATCTCACGCCCGCCGTCAAGCTCGTGCTGGGCTAGCCGCCGTCAGGCAGGATTTTCGCCACAGGGCCGTCTGCCACGATTGCGCCGCCTTCCAGCCGGATGACCCGCGTGCACCATTTCCGCACAATGGTCATGTCGTGCGTGGCGATCACCAGGATCTCCGATCCCGTCACCAGCCGCGTCAGCCGTTCCTCCGCGCGCGCCATGAAGTCCGCGTCCCCCGCCAGGAACCACTCGTCCATCAGCAGGATATCGGGCGCCATGGCCGTCGCGAGCGCGAAGCCCAGCCGCACCCCCATCCCGCTGGAGTAGCCGCGGACGGGGAGGTCGATGAATTCGCCCAGCCCGGCGAAGTCCACGATCTCCGTCGCCAGCCGGCTTGCCGCCATCTCGGTCATGCCGCGATAGAGCCCACGCAGCACGATATTTTCCCGACCCGTCAGCAAGGGGTCCATGCCCGCCAAGGCGTCGATGAGTGAGCCGACCTCGCCTTCCAGGATCAGCCTCCCCGCCACTGGTTCGTAGATTCCGGCGAGCGTCCGCAGCAGCGTGGATTTGCCCGCTCCGTTGGGCCCGATCAGCGCCACCCGCTCGCCGCGCTCGATGCGGAAGGACAGCCCTCTCAATGCGGCCACCACCACACGGCTGTCCTCGGCCTTGAGGCGCCCATGCCCGGCGAGCAACCGCTTCTTCAGCGAGCGTGCGTTGTGATGATAGAGTGGGAACTCGATCGCGAGCCCCTCGGCCTCGATATGCGTCATGCCCAAGGGAAGATTCCTTACACCCAGAAAGCCACGCGGCCGCGAAAGCGCGTGAAGAATGCCTGGGCCACGGCCCAGAGCAGGAGGCTGTAGAGCAGCGCGGATGCCCAGACGGTCGCGGAGGCGCCGGTTCCCACCAACGGCCCGCGGATGGTCTCCATCACCGCGAAGAACGGGTTGAGCGGAAGCCAGGCGGCCCAGCCGCGCACCAGTTCCGGCTTCCACATCACGGGCGTGACGAAGAAGGCCAGCTGCATGACCGAGGCCACGATGGGCGGGATGTCACGGAAGCGCGCGCAGACCATCCCGAGCAGCAGCGAAGCCCAGAAAGCATCCACCGCCAGCAAAGCAAGGCCAGGCACCGCCGCCAGCGTTCCCCACCCAGGCGTGATGCCGAAGACCAGAAAGACCAGCAGAATGAGCGGCAGGTTGTGCGCCGCCATCAGCGCGCCCCGCAGCACGGCCCGGAGCGCCTGCACGCTGTAAGGCAGCGGCATCTGCCTGAGGATTCCCTCGACGGAAGTCAGTGTCGTGCAGGCCTCTGCGGTAATCTGGGCCAGCATGTTCCAGACGATCAGGCTGGCCGCCAGCCAGGGCAGGTACTCGACGACGGGCAAGCGGAAGAGCTTGGCGTACAGAAAGCCCAGTGCCATCAGCATCACCGCCGTGGAGACCGTCATCCAGAGCGGCCCCAGGACAGAGCCCCGGTAGCGGTGCATGATGTCGCCCCGCGCCAGCGCCCAGGCCAGGCGCCAACGGGCGAACCCTTCGAGCAGGTCCTCATGACTCCGGGCGCGCCGTTTCGGCGTGGCCGCGTCGTACATGCGCAAGCGGCTCATCAGATCACCCCGATGTCATAGCGCGCGCGTTGAATGCCGCGCAGTTGGCTGCCTCTGCCCCGCCGGCGGAAACCCGCCATCACTTCATCCAGCCGGTCCTCGAGCCCGCTGCGCCGCATGCTCCACTCGAGCTCCGTCAGGCTGTAGCGGTCGCGCCAGATCAGGTCGCGCTTCAGAAGCCGGATCCCCAGCAACCGGGCGTAGAGGAAAGGCGCGCAATGGGGCGGGGAGCGCTTCTGGCACAGCGCGACGACCTCCATGATCAGAGAGGCCTTGGCTGCCTCACGGCTGGGCCCCTGGACCGACGCCTGCTTGACCAGCGGCCTGAGGGCATCCCAGTCGGTCCGGAGTTCCTCGGTCGCATCGCCCCGAAGGGCCAGCAGCTCCGTGGGTTCCATGGATACCAAGGCCTGGGCCAGCGCCACGCCGGAGGCAATCACCTCGAAGGACCGCCCGGCGCGGAGCAGGCAGCGCGAAAGCCCGATCTCCCCGCGCAAGATGCACCAACGTCGGTTTGAGATGGGCAAATACTGTTGCCAGAACCTTTGCACGGCGGCACTGCGCAGAAGGGAGGCGGAAACAGAGAACAGAAAAGACTGGAAGTGGAACTGATATTCCCTGTTCTCGAAGGTCGATATGACATCGGCGCCCGCCTGGGCTGGCAGAAGCTTGTCCAAGAGTTGATCAAGCCCTCCCGGATAGTAGACGACACTGTCATTGGCGAAAAGAACGCGCTGTGGGTCCTCCCGATTCATGAGGTAGTCATAGCCGTCCTGGAAGCCACCGAAGTCGAAGCCCTGGTTGTCCCGCCTCAGCAGCACTGCGCAGCGGTCGAGCATGTGGTCCGCGATCGCATCCTGGGGGAGGGCGTTGGCGACCAGGAGAACGTTGGTGCCTTGCCGGGCCAGCGCATCGAGCAGCACATCGAGAAACCAGGGCCAATCCTCGGCCTGCCATACGACGAGCAGGGCCCAGTTTCGGCCCGCATGCCGCAGGCGTCCTTCCGTCAGGTCTCGGACATGCGACCGTCGCCGAACGCTCAGGCGCAGCCGCTGCCAGGTCACCGGCAGGAGATAGAAGGCAACCAGGATGATGGCGCGCCTGGCCATGTACAGAAGCCGCCAGGCCCAGGCCAGCAGGCCCAAGGTGGCGCGGTTTGAGTTTGTCATGCCGCAGTTTCCAAGCGTTTGCGATGGAACACCGGTAGGTGGGAAAATTTCCCACGTAAAGTGACGAAGTGTTATCCAGGGGCGGCTATCCGTCGCCGCGCAAAAAGATCCTGCTGCACGTGCCACTTCGATAACGAGGCGTCTGACACAAAGTCCGGCGATCAGCGTTTGTCCGGCCCCTGTTGCAGCGCCATTGGCACCCTTCGGACTGTTCCGGCACCACGCCGGTGAAATCCTGCGTGACCGGGTCCGGTCACACTCCCGCTTCCTTGCCATCGCTAAGCGGCTCAACGCCCTTCGACGTGGGGGGGGCTGGCAGCCTGCACCGAGGCGTCATCGAAGATTCCGCACAAAATTTTCGTAAATCTACGAATTACCCCTTGCCGCTATCGTTAAATACAACAATCATGATCGTTGAATACGATTTCATCATTCTAGATTCGTTGATTAACCAAGGGGCACGCCATGGGCACCACGCACGCTGCGCCGGCATCCGCCGCGCTGCCGCCGACACGCTTCGCTGGCTGGCACCGCGCCGGCGTCCAGCCATGAGGGCATTCCCCCACCCCCGTCAGACGACGCGCCGCCGCGTGCAGGGACCGTGTCGGCGCTTCAGGCGCTGAATCCACTTCCCCATCCCACGCATCCGGAACGCCACGCCATGAGCATTCACATCACGGGCATGATCTGGGCCCGCCCGACCTCTGATCTCGACGCGCCCTCGGGCCCTGCCTTCCAGCCCGATTTCATCGAGCGCATCACCCTGGCGCATGAGGTCGGCGGCTTCGACCGCGTCCTCGCGGGCTACTGGACAAATGCCGCCGACGGCTTCCTGGTGCTGGCCCAGGCGGCGGCGGCCGCGAAGCGCATCCATTTCCTGCTGGCGCACCGGCCGGGCTTCGTCTCGCCGACCCTCGCCGCACGCAAACTCGCGACGCTGGACCACCTGACGCGCGGCCGCCTCGCGCTGCACGTCATCACCGGCGGCGAGGACATCGACCAGCGCAAGGATGGCGATCACGCCGATCACGCCGCGCGCTATCGCCGCACCGATGAGTTCCTGACCGTGCTGCGCCAGACCTGGACCTCTGACCGGCCCTTCGATCACCAGGGCGAGTTCTACGACATCCGCCAGGCCTGGTCGGACATCCGGCCGTTCCAGCCCGGCGGCATTCCGGTGTTCTTCGGCGGCGCCTCGGACAGTGCGGTCCAGGTGGCCGCGAAGCATGCCGATGTCTATGCCTTCTTCGGCGAGCCCCTGGCCGAGACCCGGGCCGCCGTGGAGCGCGTGCGGGCGGGCGTGGGCGGGCGGGAGATCGCCTTCTCCTGGTCCAACCGCCCCATCATCGCGGCCACCGAAAAGCAGGCCTGGGAGAAGGCGCACCATTACCGGGAACGCGCGATCGCCAAGCTGAAGGCGGCCGGCGATGCGGGGCTGATCCCGGCCGGGCAGGCCATCAACTCGCAACGCCTCGTCAGTCTGGCCCAGCGCGCCGACGTGCATGACGAGCGGCTCTGGACCGCCCTCGCCGGCGTGCTGGGCGGGCGCGGCAACAGCACCGCGCTGGTCGGCACGCCGGAACAGGTGGCGCGCGCCATGCTGCGCTACCGGCAGATCGGCATCTCCCACTACATCCTGCGCGGCTGGGACCCGCTGCCCGACGTGACGCAATACGGGCGGGAGTTGCTGCCGCTGCTGCACGAACTGGCCGACGCGCAGGATCGCGGGCGCGTCTCCGTCGCCACCGCCGCCGAGTGAGGCCACCCGCATGGCAACGAAACAGTCCCCCATCTCCTGGCTGACGGTGAAGGCCCCGCGCCTGTCGGCCGAGGTCCAGGCCCTGCTCGACCGCACGAAGGAGAAGCTGGGTTACATCCGCAACGGCCAGACGGCCTTGCTGGCCCGCCCCGAGCTGGTGCTGGGCCAGGACGCACTGAGCCGCGCCGCCAACCAGAACCCGGCAAGCGGCCTCACCCGGAAGGAGAAGGAGCTGATCGCCCTGGTGGTCAGCACCGAGAACCGCTGCCAGCCCTGCATCTTCGGCCATGCCGCCGCCCTGCGGGAGATCACGGGCGACGCGCTGTGGGTCGGCAGGGTGGAGGCCAATTTCCGTCACGCCGGCCTGTCGCCGCGCGAACGGGCGCTGGCCGACTACGCGCTGCGGATCACCCGCGCGCCGGGCGAGATCGAGCCCGGCGACCTGGAGCCCCTGCGCCAGGCCGGCCTCAAGGATGGCGACATTCTCGATGCCGCGGCCATCGCCGCCTACTTCAATTTCAGCAACCGCATCAACAGCGCCATCGGCGTGGTGCCCAACGCTGAAGCCTTCGCCGCGCATCGATGATGCGCCGCCCCCCAAGCCGCACAAACCGACCATCCGGAAAGACTGAACCCATGTCCGAACCCAACCGTCCGCGCCGCCGCGGCCTGCTTGTCGCCACTGCGGCGCTCGCCACCGCGCCGATCATCCACGCGGTCGCCCAGCACGACCACAGCGCCCATGCCGGGCACAGCGCGGCCCCGCCCGCCAACCGCGCTGCCCCCCTGCCGGAGCGCGTGAAGCTGAAGCTGACCTGGAATGCCACGGCGCTCTGCACTTCCCCCATCGCGGTGGCAGAGCGGGAAGGCATCTTCAGCCGCTACAACCTGGATGTGGAGCTGATCAATTTCGGCGCCTCCACCGAGGCGCTGCTGGAGGCCATCGCCACCGGCCATGCCGATGCGGGTGTCGGCATGGCGCTGCGCTGGCTGAAGCCGCTGGAACAGGGCTTCGACGTGCGCATCACCGCCGGCACCCATGGCGGCTGCATGCGGCTGCTGGCCGCCAAGAACACCGGCATCACCGAGGATCTGGCCAGCCTGCGCGGCAAGACCATCGCCGTGACGGACATGGCCGCGCCGGACAAGAACTTCTTCTCCATCCTGCTGGCGCGCCACGGCGTGAACCCCGAGCGCGACGTGACCTGGAAGGTGTTCCCCGCCAATGTCTTCGAGCTGGCGCTGAGCCGGGGCGAGGTGCAGGCCATCGCCTTGGGTGACCCCCTGGCCTGGCAGTTCCGCAAGCGGCTGGACCTGGTGGAGATCTCCACCAACCTCAGCGAGGACTATGCCAACCGCGCCTGCTGCGTGCTGGGCGTGCGCGGCAGCCTCATCCGCAGCAACCGCCCGGTGGCGGCCGCCCTCAGCCAGGCGCTGGTCGATGCGCAGAACCTGGTGGCCGGCAATCACGAGCTCGCGGCCCGCACCTTCGCCGCCTATGCGCCGGGCAATGTCTCGGTCGCCGAGATGCGCGAGATCATGGAATCCCACACCCATGGCCACAGCCCGGTGGGCCGCCAGCTGCGCGAGGAGCTGCAGGCCTACATCACCGACCTGAAGCGCATCAACGTGATCCGCGCCAACACCGATCCCTCCCGCATGGCGGACCGCATCACCGCGGATGTGTTTGCATGAGCGGCGCGGTCGACATCGCCGGCGAGGCGCATCCCGCGCTTCGCTGGCCCGGGCTGTGGTGGCCGGGCATCCTGGCCGCCATCACCTGGGCGGCGGCCGCGGCCGTCACCCAAGGCCTGCCGGACCAGGTGGACATCATCGAATGGACGCAGACCGGCAATGTCGCGATCGCCCAGGCGGCGCTGGCCGGGCTGTTCCTGGTGCTGGGCCTCACCGCCCGTCTGCTGCCCGCCCTGCATCGGCGGGTGGTGCCGCTCGGGCCCTGGCTGGTGGTGCTGGGCGCGGCGCTGGCCGGCTGGCAGTTGCTGACGGCGAAATTCTCCGTCCTGCCCATGCCGTTCTTCGTGCCGCCGCAGCAGCTGGTCGAGGTCTATCAGGACGACTGGCGGCGGCTGGCCGAAAGCGTGCTGGCCTCGCTCTGGCTGCTCGCGCGCGGCTATGCGCTGGGGGCGGCCGTGGGCTTCGTGGTGGGTGTCGGGCTCGGCTGGTCGAAGCACTTCGGCTATTGGGCGCACCCGCTGATGCGGCTGGTCGGGCCGCTGCCGGCCACCGCCTGGCTGCCGCTGGCCTTCTTCCTGTTTCCGTCCTCTGCCAGTGCCAGCACCTTCCTGATCGCGCTCGCCACCGGCTTCCCGGTCGCGGTGCTCACCTGGTCGGGCGTCGCCTCGGTCGACCCGGATTTCTATGACGTGGCGCGCACGCTGGGGGCGAAGCCGCGCTTCCTGGTGCTGAAGGTCGCGATCCCGGCCGCCCTGCCGCATGTGTTCGTGGGGCTGTTCATGGGCCTCGGCGCCAGCTTCGCCGTGCTGGTGGTGGCGGAGATGCTGGGCGTCCGCTCGGGCCTCGGCTGGTACCTCAGCTGGGCGCAGGGCTGGGCGGCCTACGGCAACATGTACGCGGCGCTGCTGGTGATGGCGCTGATGTGCTCGGGCCTGATCACCCTGCTGTTCAAGCTGCGTGACCGCCTGCTGTCCTGGCAGAAGGGAGTGGTGAAATGGTGAATGCCGATCTGCTGACCGCGCCGCCGCCGGCGGAAACCCCGCTGCCCGGCGTCGCGCTCGACCTGCGCCACATCAGCCACGAATACAGGCTGAAGGGCGAGCCCCTGCCGGTGCTGGACGACGTGTCGCTGACCGCCGTGCCTGGCGAGTTCGTGGCGCTCCTCGGCCCCTCCGGCTGCGGCAAGTCCACCCTGCTGCGGCTGGTGGCGGGGCTGGAGCCCCCCACCGCCGGCGAGCTGCTGGTGGACGACGCGCCCGTGACCGGCCCCGATCCCTCGCGCGTTGTCGTGTTCCAGGACCCCACCCTCTATCCCTGGCGCACGGTGTGGCGGAACGCGGCGCTGGGGCTGGAGGCGCGCGGGTTGCTGCGCCAGCAGAAGCACCGCGTGGACGAGGCGCTGGCGGTGGTGGGCCTGGACGGCTTCGCCAGCGCCTTTCCGCACCAGCTGTCGGGCGGCATGGCACAGCGCGCGGCGCTCGCCCGCGCGCTGGTGAACGAGCCGCGCCTGCTGATCCTGGACGAACCGCTAGGCAAGCTCGACAGCCTGACGCGCATCGCCATGCAGGGGGAACTCGTGCGGCTGTGGCAGGCCAAGGGCTTCACCACCCTGCTGGTCACGCATGACGTGGAGGAGGCGTTGCTGCTGGCCACCCGCGTGGTGGTGTTCAGCCCCCGCCCGGCCCGCATCCGGGCGGAGATCAAGGTCGATCTGCCCTATCCGCGCCACCGCGACGACCCGAAGCTGGTGGAGTTGCGGCGCGACGTGCTCGGGCTGCTGGGTGTCGGCGATGCGACGCAGTGACCTGGTGGGCGGCGTGCTGCTGACGGTGCTGCTGGGCGCCAGCGGGCTGGTGCTGGCGCACCAGCGATTGGGCAATGCCTGGCTGGAAGACACGATCTGCCGGGCGCTCGGCAGGTGAACGTGGCGGGTTCCGGGGGAGAACTCCCCCGGGGCTGTCATGCCACGAAGCGCGACGCCGTACCGATATCCCCGGTCCAGCTGTAGATCGCCAGCATGGGCTGGGCGAGCGTGCGGGTCGCATGCGGCACGCCGGAGGGATGCAGGATGAAATCCCCCGGCACGCGCCGGCGCAGGATATCCCCCGCCGTCCACAGTGCCGTGCCCGACACCACATGATACAGCTCCACCGCCGGATGCAGATGCAACGGATAGTCGGTCTCCGGCGCCAGCAGCAGATAGCCCAGACTGAGCGCCCCGTGGCGCAGCGGAGCCTGCCCGCCGATCACCTGGGTCCAGGCCAGCCCCTGTTCCAGCGCCGCCCGCGCGGGGGATGGCGGGTAGCTGTAGCGCCAGGCGAGCGGGCCGGTCAGCGCCTCCAGCCCCTCGATGCCCCTCAGCGCGGCGGGCAGGTGGCGCGTCACGGGATGGTCCTGCGGCGGGGGCGGCTCCACTTCCTCGGCCTGGCCGATCAGTGCGCCGACGCGGCGGATTTCCTCGGCCACTGCGCCGCCCTGATCGAGCCCTGCCTGCAGCCTGTTCCACGCCCAGTCGGCGAGTTGGCGCGCGCTCATGCGGCCTCCGACAGCAGCGCCACGACGGCATGGCCAACGGCCTCACCGGCGCGGTGGGCGGCCAATGCCTCGGTGGCGGTCAGGCTATGGGGCTTGAGGTCCTGCTCGATGGCCAGGGCGGCGGCACCCGCCTCCTCCGGCGCCAGCCCGGCGAAGGCCGCGCGCAGGGTGTCGGCGCGGTAGAAGTGGAAGGGGCCGAGCCCCTCGCGCTCCATGGCGATGTAGCCGGGGATGTACTCCTCGGGCGCGGCCTGCTTCTTCCAGCCATAGGTCAGCAGCCGCCCGCGATAGCCTGCGGCCTCGGCCAGCGCGGCGAAGCTGTCGAGCGGGATGCGCGCCCCGATGGTGGACAGCACCGCGCCGCCGGGGTTCAGCAACGGCCGCACCTGGCGCAGCGCCAGGTAATGCAGCACCAGCAGCCGGTCCTTCAGCAAGGGCGGCACCTCCTCCGCGCGCGGGGCCAGGAAGCCCGCGACGGTCTGCCCTCGGGCCAGTTGACCGGCATCCGCGACGGGCGTGTTGGGCAGGTTCTCGTACACCAGGTCGAAGCGTAGCCCGCTATCGGCCAGCGGCGCCACCAGATCGCCGGTGCGCGCGGTCAGGGGCACGGTCACGCCGGGGGCCAGGTTGGCCACGAAGTTCAGCGCGGCGGCCTGGACGATGTCCTCGAAGATGTCGGTGACGGCGACCTGTTCCGCGCCGAGGATCTCCACCGCACCCAGCCCGCAGCCGGTGCCGATGGACAGGAAGCTGCGGCGCGGCCCCGTGCGCGCCAGGATACGGAAAGCCGGCGTGGCGACGGAGGCGAGCCAGTCGGCCTCCGGTTCCTCCGGCGTGGGCGCGAAGCAGTGCTCGGAGAGGTGGATGTCGAGTTGGGCGCGGATGCGCGCGGGCTGCTCCAGGCCGAAATATCGGCGGGCGTCGATCGGCAGGGTCATGGATTGATCCGGCAGGAAAGGCAGGGCGGGCGGGCCGCCCTGCCGGGATGGTTCAGTCGCGGATGAAGGTGACGGGGTCGCTGTACTCGAAGGGTTTCAGCGCGCCGATCAGTTCGCGCGGGCGCGCCAGCGTGTCCTTCGCCACCCGCCATTCGCCGCCCAGCAGCGCCGTGTTCCGGTCGGCCGCGGAATAGGGCCGCCAGTCCGCGACGGCCTCGCTCTGCGGCCTGCCGGTGCGGGCAAAGCCGGCCCAGATGGCACCCAGCCGGTCACGGATGCGCGGTGCCTCCGGGCTGCCGGCCACCAACGCCTGGGCGGCGTCCAACGTGCCGAAGACGAAGGGCACCTCGCCCGTGTGCGGGGAACCCAGCGCCCCCTGCCGGGCGGGCGAGACCCAGTTGAACTCGTAGGCATAGGTGGGCGCGCCGCCGGCGGCGTGGCGGTCGGCCACCAGCGCAGTCGGCAGGCGGTAGTTTTGGTCGCTCGCCACGCGGATCAGCAACTGGCTCGGCGTCGCCTCCGGGTACAGGTCACGGTAGCCCGCGATCACCCGGTCGGTCGCGGCCTCGTCTAGGCGCAGGAAGCGCTGGATGCGCGCCCGGGCGCGCGCGGCATCGAGCGTGAAATTGCCCGGATCGCCGGCCAGGAAGAAGGTGGCCTCCGTCTCCGTCCAACCGATCAGCACGGGTACGTCGCGCGCGGTGTCGGCGGCGGCAGGCTCATACGGGTGCTGGGTGAAGACACGGCCGTCCAGCACCGGGCGGAACTCGGCGGGCCCCACCTTGCCCAGGGCGGCCAGCAGCCGGTCGACAGGCACGTCGCGCAGGCGGCTGGCCTCGTGCGCCGTCAGGCCCAGCTCCGTCAGCACCGCATGCGCGGCGCGCGCCGCGTTCTCCGGCGTGGCCAGGCGCCAGGCGCCGGAGGCGCTCTGCACGATGGCGCGGTGGAACAGCCCCTTTGCGGCAGGGGTGGCCAACAGCGCCGTCACCTTTGCCGCCCCGCCGGACTGGCCGAAGATGGTGACATTGCCCGGATCACCGCCGAAACGCTCGATGTTGTCCCGCACCCAGCGCAGCGCCGCGATCTGGTCCAGCACGCCCAGATTGCCGGCCTCGGGCGAGAGGCCGTCCTGGGGCTCGCCGGTGAAGAAATGCCCGAACAGGTTCAGCCGGTGGTTGATGGAAACCACCACCACATCCTGCGCGCGGGCCAGATGAGAGCCATCGAAGCCAGGCGCGGAGCCCGTGCCGGAGGAGAAGGCACCACCGTGCAGCCACAGCAGCACGGGCCGGCGCCGGTCATCCGTGGCCGGAGTGAACAGGGAGAGGCTGAGCGCGTCCTCGCCCTGCGGCAGGTCGGCCCAGTACCAGGCGAATTCCGGCACGCCGGGGCCGCGCAGCTGCGGGGCATTGCGGCCGTATTCCGTGGCCTCCCGCACGCCGGCCCAGCGGGGCGCGGCCTGTGGCGGCAGGAAGCGGTGGGCGCCCGCGGTGGTGTCGGCATAGGGGATGCCCTTGAACACCGCCACACCCTCGCCCGCGATGCCGCGCAGCCGGCCGGAGGTGGTCTCCACCACCGGCGCGCGGTGCCCGGCATGGGCCAGGGCCGCACCGGGAATGAGGGGCAGCGCCAGGCCGCCCAGCAGGGAACGTCGCTGCATGGCCATCACTCTGCCGCCTGGGCCGCCGCCTGGCGCAGCGTGGACGCGTCCAGCGCCTGGGTCAGGTCGGCCAGGATGTCGTCGATATGCTCGATGCCGACGGAAAGCCGTACATAGCCCGGGGTCACGCCCGTGGCCTTCTGCTCCTCGGGCGTCAGCTGGGAATGGGTCGTGCTGGCGGGGTGGATCGCCAGGCTGCGTGAATCCCCGATGTTGGCGACGTGGTAGAACAGCTGCAGCGCATCGATGAAGCGCCGGCCGGCATCGGCGCCGCCCGCCAGCTCGAAGCCCAGCAGCCCGCCATGGCCGTTCTTCAGGTATTTCGCGCTGCGCGCGGCGGCCTCGCCCTGGTGATGCGCGGCATGGATCACGCGCGTCACCTCGGGGCGCTTCGCCAGGAACTCGGCCACGGCGCCGGCGTTGCGGCTGTGCTCGCGGATGCGCAGCGGCAGCGTCTCCAGCCCCTGCAGGAACAGGAAGGCGCTGTGCGGGCTGAGGGCCGCGCCCAGGTCGCGCAGCAGCGTGGTGCGAGCCTTCAGGATATAGGCGATGGGGCCGTGGGGTTTCGCGGCCTCGACCCAGACCGCGCCGTGATAGGACCGGTCAGCCCGGTGCAGCAGCGGCTGGCGGGCGGGATGGGCTTCCCAGTCGAAATTGCCGCCATCGACGATGATGCCGCCGATGCTGTTGCCGTGCCCGCCGATGTATTTCGTCAGCGAATGCACGACCACCGCGGCGCCATGCTCGAAGGGGCGGATCAGCAGCGGGGCCGCGGTGTTGTCCACGATCAGCGGAATACCCAGCGGCCGGCCGATAGCCGCGACCTCCGCGATCGGAAACGCCTCCAGCTTCGGGTTCGGCAGGGATTCCGCATAGTAGGCGCGGGTGCGGTCATCGGTGGCGCGGCGGAAATTCTCGGGGTCCGCCGGGTCCACGAAGCGGACCTCGATTCCCTGGTCCTTCAGCGTGTTGGCGAACAGGTTCCAGGTGCCGCCATACAGGTCGGTCGACGCCACGATGTTATCGCCGGCCGCCGCCAGGTTCTGCACGGCATAGGCCGAGGCCGCCTGGCCGGAAGCCACCGCCAGGGCTGCCACGCCGCCCTCCAGCGCCGCCACGCGCTGTTCCAGCACGTCCACGGTCGGGTTGTTCACGCGGGTGTAGATGTTGCCGTGCTGCTCCAGCGCGAACAGCCGGCTGGCATGGGCCGTGTCGTCGAACTGATAGGAGCTGGTCTGGTAGATCGGCACCGCCACGGCATTGGTGGCGGGATCACGCCGCCAACCGGCGTGCAGGGCCAGGGTTTCGGGGTGGGACATCTGTGTTCTCCGGGGTCTGGTTGCGTGGTCGGGAAGGCCTTGCTCAGGCCCCGGTACAGGACGGGCGGCGCGGCTGACGGAGGGCGGCGCAAGCGGGAATGGGCGGCATGGCGGTTCTCCTGCGGCGGCATTGCCGGGGGATGATGCAGCGCAGCGTATTTGGCGATTATGAAACGTGCAATATTGATCTAGCGATATTTTTGCGTGTTAATGCTGCGCCGCGTCATTTTATCCCGAATTCGGACTGTGAGATTCCAATGCATCGTCGACATGTTTTCGGCCTGGCCGCCGGCCTTTCAGGCTGCGCCTTGGCCGGCCCCGCCCTGGCCCAGGACCGGCGCGCCACCACCCTTCGCTTCGTGCCCAACGGCAGCGGGCTGGCCACGCCGGATCCGGTCTGGACCACGGGGGCCGTGGTCGGCGTCCATGCCCAGCTGATCTACGACGTGCTGTACGGCTACGATCAGCGCGGCCTGCCGCAGCCGCAGATGGTGGCGGGCCATCAGGTGAGCGACGATGGCCGCCGCTGGGTGCTGACCCTGCGCGAGGGCCTGTTCTTCCACGATGGCGAGCCCGTCCGCGCGGCGGACGCCGTGCAGTCGCTGGCGCGCTGGAGCCGACGCGACACCTTCGGCCAAGTGCTCTATGCCCAGGTGGAGGAAGTGCGCGCGCTGGACGACCGCCGCCTGGAATTCCGCCTGAAGAAGCCCTTCCCGCTGCTGCCGGCAGCGCTGGCGCAGAATGCCTTCATCATGCCGGAGCGGGTGGCCCGCACCGACCCGTTCCAGCAGATCACCGACTACACCGGCAGCGGCCCCTGGCGCTTCCTGCGCGACGAATGGGTGGTGGGCGCCGGCTCCGCCTATGCGCGCTTCGACCGTTATGTCCCGCGCCAGGAGCCCTCGGACGGCCACGCCGGCGGCAAGGTGGCCCACTTCGAGCGCGTGGAATGGCGCGTGCTGCCCGATGCCTCGACCGCCATCGGCGCCTTGCAGAACAATGAGGTGGACTGGGTCGAGCGGCCGCTGTTCGACCTGCTGCCGCGCATCCGGCGCATCCGCAACGTGAAGCTCGACGTGTTCAACACGCTGGGGCGGATCGGGCTGGTGCAGCTGAACCACCTCTACCCGCCCTTCGACAACCCCGAGATCCGCCGCGCGGCGCTGGCCGCGATCAGCCAGGACGACATGATGGCCGCGATCGTCGGTGACGAGGCGGCGCTGGGCAAGACCGGGGTCGGCTACTTCACCGAGGGCAGCCCCTATGCCAGCCGCGAGGGGCTGGGCGGCCTGTTCACCGGCAACCGCGACATCCCCGCCCTCAAGGAACGGGTGCGTCGCGCCGGCTATCGCGGCGAGAAGGTGCGGCTGCTTTCCCCGGCCGACATGGACGTGATCAAGGCGATCTCCGATGTGGCGGCCGCCACCTTCCAGTCCATCGGGCTGGATGTGGAGTATATCAGCATGGACTTCGGGTCGGTGCTGACGCGCCGCGCCAACCGCAACCCGCCCGACCAGGGCGGCTGGAACGCCCATACCACCACCTGGACCGGGCTTGGCATGCTGAGCCCCGCGACCAACACCCCGCTGCGCGCCAATGGGCCGCAGGCCTGGTCCGGCTGGCCAGACCTGCCGGAGCTGGAGAAGCTGCGCCAGGAATGGTTCGACGCGCCGGACCTGGCCACGCAGCAGGCGGTGGCGCGTGGGATCCAGCGCGCGGCGGTGGATGGCGTGCCCTATCTGCCGGTCGGCCAGTGGCAGGAACCCACCGCGCTGCGGGCGGATCTGACCGGGCTGCCCAAGGCCAGCCTGGCCGCGTTCTGGAACCTGCGCCGCGCGTGAGCACGGAACCGGACACCGGCCGGCCGGTGCTGCTGGTGGGGGCGCTGCTGCTGGCGGGCGGGCTTGCCCGGCCGCCGGGCTGCTTCAGTTCCAGCACGATGCTGCGGTTGTTGCGGATCAGCGCCAGGAAGATGGCGCTTTCGCCCCGATGAAATCGGGGCCGAGCGTCCGGGCGATGTCGCCCGAGGGCGGTAAGCAATCCTCAGGCGCGGATGAGGCGGTCGTGCCTGAGCGCGACGGGCTTCATCCCTACGGGCTCCACCGGCTGGAGCTGGAGGATTTCGTGCTTGCGCATTTCCCGAATGCGGTGGTGATGCGGCTGCCTGCGCTGTTTGGACCCGGGCTGCGGAAGAACGCGCTGTTTGACCTTCTGAACGACAACATGCTGGAAGCGATCAATCCCGCCGCCGCGTTCCAATGGTATCCGGTTCCGCGCCTGCCGCAGGATATCGTGACCGCTGAGAACAGCGGGCTGAGCCTGGTGCACCTGGCTACCGAACCCGTGGTGACGGGGGAGATTGTCAGCAGCTTCTTCCCGGATAAGGCCGTGGGCCCCGCCAAGGCGGTGCCTGCCTATGATCTCCATACGCGGCATGCGGCACTGTTCGGCGGCCAGGGCTCCTACATCATGGACAAGGCAGCGGTGATGCAGCAGATCGGCCAGTTCGTCTCGGCCGAGCGCGCCCGATGACCGCTGTGCGGGTGTCGCTGTCCAATCTGGCCTGGCCCGCGGAGGACATGGTCGAGGCGTTGGGTCTTCTGCGGCAGGGTGGTGCCACGGGTGTCGAGGTCGCCCCCACGCGCATTGCCCCCTGGGACGAGCTGCGACCGGAAGCCCTGACGGCCTATCGCCATACGCTGCAGGAACACGGGCTTGCCCCGTCATCCCTGCAGGCGATTTTCTTTGGTGCCCCCGAGGCCCAGCTGCTGGGTGACGAGACCGGCTTCGAGGCGATGCAGCGGCATCTGCGCAAGGTCGGCGTGGCCAGCCGTGCGTTGCAGGCGCCTGTCTGCGTCTTCGGTGCCCCCAGGAACCGCAACCGGCACCAGCTGGCCCCGGAGCGGGCGATGGAGCTGGCCGTGCAGCGCCTGGGCATCCTTGCTTCGCTGGCTGCGGATGAGGGGCTGTTGCTGGCCATGGAGCCGGTTCCCGCAGCCTATAATTCGGACTTCCTGATGACCTGGGAAGAAGTCGTCCAACTGGTGCGCGCGGTCGATCATCACGCGGTCCGGCTCCATCTCGATACGGCCTGCGTCACGCTGGGCGGCGGCAGCATTGCCGATGCCATAAGGCAGGGTGCGGGCCTGCTGGCGCATTTTCACGCCGCGCAGCCGCAGCTGACGGATTTCGGCGCGCCGCTGCCGGCGCATGCCCAGGCCGGTGCCGCGCTGAAGGACATCGCCTATGCGGGCTGGGTATGCATCGAGATGCTGCAGCAGCCCGATTGGCGGCAGGCGATCCAGGGTGCGCTCAGCACCGTCGCGGCGGCCTATGCGCGATAGGATGAGCAGTCGATAGCGCGCGCCCGTCGTTGCGCAGCGGCGACGGGATACGCCACTGCCCTGTTCGGGCAGGCGCCTTACCATCCCCCCCCCCCTGAACTCGGTCCGCGTGACATGAGAGGATCGGCGCCGGCTGAACCACGACAGCGCCCGGGCAGCCGTCGCCGAGGGGCGCATCCTGTCCCTGGCCGAGATCCTGGAGCGGTTGCAGCCGCAGCGCGACGCCAGGAACATCGCGGCGCGCTGATCTATGAGATGCCTGCCGCCGATGCGCACGGACGCCTCGTCGAGATCGAGGTGGACGCCGCCAGCGGCCGCATCCTGCGGATGGGGAACTGATGCGCCTGTTGCTGGCCGAGGATGAGCAGCGCATCGCGGACCATGTGGCCCAGGCACTGCGCGGCGCGGGCTTGCTGGAGCCGTCGCACGGAATGCCCGCGGCCGGGCGCTGAGCGGGCGGGACGGGACCATGGGCATCGGAGAGGAGGGGGCCAACAAGCCCCTTCCATTCCATCGTGGGAAGTATACTTTATTTGATATTCGTGAGGAGCGCCCATGACCAAGCCTGCCCGCACCGACCTGAAGCTCGGCCTTGCCATGGTCTCGAACGGCACCCACGCGGCCGGCTGGCGCCTGCCGGGCGCCCAGCCCGATGCCGGCATCGACTTCGCCTTGTGGAAGCGCATGGCGCAGCAGGCCGAAGCAGCGAAGTTCCACTTCATCTTCCTGGCGGACGGCCAGGCGGTGCGCACCAACGCGAAGGACGACGAGGCCCTGAGCTACAGCGGCCGCATCGACCAGTTCGAGCCGCTGACGGTGATCTCGGCCCTGGCGGCGGTCACGGAGCGCATCGGCTTCGTGGCAACGGCCTCGACCAGCTACAACGAGCCCTTCACCATCGCCCGCAAATACGCCTCGCTGGACTACATCAGCGGCGGGCGCGTGGGCTGGAACGTCGTCACCTCCTGGTCCGAGGCGGAAGCGAAGAACTTCTCGCGCGAGAAGCACTTCGACCATGATTTCCGCTATCGCCGCGCCGAGGAATTCGTCGATGTGGTGACGGGCCTGTGGGACAGCTGGGAGGACGACGCCTTCCTGCGCGACCAGGCGGGCGGCCGCTATTTCGACCCCGCCAAGATGCATGTGCTGAACCACAAGGGTGAGTTCTTCTCGGTGAAGGGGCCGCTGAACAGCGCGCGGCCCCCGCAGGGCTACCCGGTGATCGCCCAGGCGGGCTCCTCGGAGCCTGGGCAGGAACTGGCGGCCCGCACGGCCGACCTCGTCTATACCGCGCAGCGCGACTTCGCCTCGGCCAAGGCCTTCTATGACAGCGTGAAGGGCAGGGCGGCGAAGTATGGCCGCTCACCCGACGACATGCTGGTGATGCCGGGCGGGCTGATCGTGGTGGGCGAGAGCGACCAGCAGGCGCAGGACCGGCTGGGAGAGCTGGAGGCGCTGATCCACCCGGTGCATGGCCTGTCGGTGCTGGCGAACCTGTTCGGGGACCTGTCGGGCTATCCGCTGGATGAACCCCTGCCGGACATCGTGCTGAACGGGCCGATCAAGTCCATCGCCTCCACCATGGCCAGGCAGGCGAAGGAGAAGGGCATGACCATCCGTCAGCTCTACACCTTCCTCTCGGGCGGGGCGGCGCATCAGCAGATCGTGGGCTCGCCCGCGCGGATCGCGGACCACATGCAGGAATGGTTCGAGGGCCGCGCCTGCGACGGCTTCAACCTGATGATCCCCTATTACCCCGATGGGCTGACCGAGGTGATCGACCTGCTGCTGCCGGAGCTGCGCCGGCGCGGCCTGTTCCGTGACGAATACACCGGCCGGACCCTGCGGGAGAATCTGGGCCTGGCGCGCCCCGCGCATGGGGCCGCGCGAATGCGGGTTGCTGGCGCTTAATTATCAAGTATACTTCATCACAAGCAAGCCAGCACTCACGGCGACACGGGATCGACGGAGAGAAAGATGGACTTCCACCAGCAGGGCGAGCGGCTGCTCGCGCGCTATCGCGATGGCGACATCGACCGCCGCGGCTTTTTGGGCGCGCTGGGTGCGGCCTGTGCCGCCGCCGGGCTGGCGAGCCCCCTGGCCGCCTATGCGCAGCAACCGCAGAGCCTGCGCTTCGACGGCTGGGGCGGTGTCGGCCAGCAGGCGCTGACGCGCCACATCTTCACCCCCTTCACCGAGCGCACCGGCGTGCAGATCCGCCAGGGCTCCTTCAGCGGGTGGGAGGAATTCCTGACCCGCGTGCGCGCGGGCTCCCCCGGCGAGTACAACATCTGCTCGCTGTCCAATCTGGTGTCTTACTACACCTTCACCCAGGGCAATCTGGGCCAGGCGCTGGACATCTCGAAGATCCCGCGCTTCGCCAGCTATGACCAGCGGGGCCTGGAGGCCTTCAAGCGCCTGTCGGGCGGCGAGGCCTGCGCCGTGCCCTTCCAGCTGACCACCATCGGCATCGCCTATAACCGCGACAAGGTGGACGGCGCCTCGGTGCGGCAGCAGGGCGTTCAGTCGCTGCTGAACGACCGGTATCGCGGCCGCATCGTGGGTGAGAACAACTGGCTGCGCCGCATCTGGTACGCGGCCCTGCAGAGCGGCCAGGACCCCAACGCCATCCGCGACATGGATGCCGTGTGGGACCGCATCCGCCAGTCCCGCCGGCTGGTCACGAAATACTGGGGCAGCGGCGCCGAGCAGATGAGCCTGCTGTCCAACGGCACGGCCGACATCTCCGATGCCTGGGGCCTGCGCGTGTTCCATCTGCGCAAGCAGGGCCACCCGATCGACATCGTCTACCCGCAGGGCATCTACACCGACATCGCCGGCATGTTCGTGTTCCGCGGCACGCCGCTGACGCCCGTGTATGAGATGTTCGACATCGTGTTGCGTGAGGAAGTGCAGTTCGCGCTCGCCGAGCAGGAAGGCAGCACGCCGCTGTTCGACCCCGCCAAGGTGGATGTGCCGCAGGCGCTGCGCACCACCCTGCCGGGCTATGACGAGGAAGGGCGCCTGCGCCTCGGCGTCTTCCCCGACCCCGTCTACTGGAACGGCCATGGCGATGCCTGGCAGCGCCGCTACACCCAGGTGATGGCGCGTGGCTGATCCACGCCGCGCGACCGGTTGGATGCTGGCGGCGCCGGCCGTAGGCTGCGTCGTCGCCTTCATCCTGTTGCCGGTGCTGGCGATGGCGCTGCATTCCTTCTGGCTGCGCGACCCGAACGGCATCGTCATCCAGCAGTTCACGCTGACGAGCTGGCGGGAATTCCTGGACGACCCCTTCTATCTGGAGGTGCTGGGCCGCACCGGGCGCCTGGCCGCGATCACTACCCTGATCTGTGCCCTGGTCGGTTATCCGGTGGCCTATACGCTGATCCTGATGCCGGATCGCTTCCGCGCGCTGATGATCCTGCTGCTGTTCCTGCCCAGCTGGATCAGCTTCGTGGTGCGCACCATGTCCTGGCTGCATGTGCTGGGGCCGGGGGGCCTCGTGAACCTGCTGCTGCGCCGGATGGGGGTGATCGAGGAGCCGCTGCCGCTGCTCTACAACGACTTCTCCATCTATGTCGGCATGGTCCACTACACGCTGACCTACATGGTGCTGAACATCTATATCGGGTTGCAGTCGGTGGACCGGAACCTGGTGGATGCGGCCCGCACCCTGGGCGCCAAGGGCTGGCATGCCTTCCTGGAGGTCACGCTGCCGCTGTCCCTGCCGGGGCTGATGGCGGGGTCGCTGCTGGTCTTTATCCTGGCCGCCGGCACCTACATCACGCCGCTGATCCTGGGCGGCACCGGCAATGTCTACTACTCGAACCTGATCTATGAGGCGGTGATCCCGCAGCTGGACTGGCCCCTGGGCGCCACGCTGGCCGTGGTGTTCATCGTCGTGCTGACGGCGGTGATCGGGCTGTATGCGAGGCTGGCGGGTGTGGGCACCCTGTTCCGCAAGGTGTCCGCATGAGGCACTCACGCCTGACCCTGTGGCTGCTCGGCGGCTTCACCCTGCTGGTCTACGCCTACAAGATCCTGCCGGTCTTCGTGGTGGTGGCCCTGGCCTTCAACCCGCCGGAATTCGGCAGCTTCCCGATCGTGGGCTTCACCACCCGCTGGTTCGGCGGCCTGCTGGACAACCCTGCCGTGGTGACGGCGGTCAAGACATCCCTGCGGCTGGCGGTGGCGACGGCGGCCATCGCGACCGTGCTGGGGGTGGCGGCGGCCTATGCGCTGGTGCGCTACCCATTCCGCGGGCGCGCGGCGGTGCAGCTGCTGCTGACCATGCCTATCCTGGTGCCGCACCTGATCGTGGGGGTGGGGCTCTTGCTCGCCTTCCGCATCCTGGGCCTGTCGCGCAGCTTCACCCTGATGCTGCTGGGGCATGTGGCACTCACCATGCCCTTCGTCATCCTGACCACGCAGCACCGGCTGCAGGCCATCCCGCTGTATCTGGAGGAAGCCTCGCGCACGCTGGGCGCCAATGGCTGGCAGACCTTCCGCGAGGTCACGCTGCCGCTGGCAGCCCCCGCCATCGTCACGGGCTTCGTCTTCGCCTTCATGTCCTCCTTCGACGAGGTGACGGCGACGCTGTTCTGGCGCCCGGCCAACTTCGACACCGTGCCGATCTATGTGCTGTCCGAGTTGCAGAACTCCGTCAGCCAGGAGCTGAACGCGCTGGCGGCGGCGCTGGTGGGCTTCTCGGTCGGCGTGCCGGTGCTGACCATGCTGCTGCTGCATCTATGGACCTCGCGCCGGCGCCGCCCCGCCCGCGCGCCTGAAGCGACACCCGCCTGGCAGCCCGCCACCGAAGGAGATGCCCGATGAGCGCGCCCGCCGCTGTCGAGATGCGCCGCGTCAGCCGCCACTATGGCAGCGTCGCCGCCGTCGACGACCTGGACCTGACCATCGCCGAGGGCGAGTTCGTGGCCCTGCTCGGCAGTTCCGGCTGCGGCAAGACCACCACGCTGCGCATGATGGCGGGGCTGGAGCAGCCGAGCTCCGGCGACATCGTGGTGAAGGGCCGGCGTGTGAACGACGTGCCGGTGCATGCGCGCAATGTCGGCATGGTGTTCCAGAACCACGCGCTGTTCCCGCACCGCACCGCCTTCGAGAACATCGCCTTCGGCCTGAAATACCGGAAGGTGCCCAAGCCCGAGATCGCCCGCCGCGTCGCCCGCGCGCTGGAGGTGGTGCGCCTGCCGCATGTGGCCGATCGCCTGCCGTCCCAGCTCTCGGGCGGGCAGCAGCAGCGCATCGCGGTGGCGCGCGCCATCGTCATCGAGCCAGACCTGCTGCTGTTCGACGAGCCGCTCTCGGCACTCGACGCCGGGCTGCGCGACGAGCTGCGGGTGGAGCTGAAGCGCATCCAGAAGTCGCTCGGCATCACCACCGTGTTCGTCACGCACGACCAGCAGGAAGCCTTGTCCATGGCCGACCGCATCGTGGTGATGCATGGCGGCCGCAAGCGCCAGGAGGGCACGCCCGAGGACATCTATCGCGCGCCCAATTCCGAATTCGTCATGCGCTTCTTCGGGCGGGTGAACAGCCTGCCCGGCACCGTGACCAGCGCCGGCGGCGGCACCATGCAGGTGGCGCTGGCCGAAGGCGTTTCCCTGCCCGTGCCGGGCGATGCCGCGCCGGGCACGAAGCTGTCCCTGCTGCTGCGCGCGGAACGCCTCAGGCTGGTGCCTGACGACGGCACGCCCGCCCTGCGCGGGCATGTCACGGGGGTGGACTATCTGGGCATGATGGTGCGCTACGACGTGGCCTGCGGGGGCGAGACCTTCCAGGCCATCCAGCCCGCCGAGGACGCGGTGCTGCCGATCGGAACCCCGGTCGCGCTCAGCCTGCGCGGCGAGGATCTGGTTCTGTCATGAGGCAGATGAAGCTCGGCTACTATGCCACCTCCACCGGCGGGCATATCGCGGGCTGGCGCCACCCGGACGCCTATGCCGACCACGGCGCCAACCTGTCGCGCGTGGCGGAGATGGCGCGGCTGGCCGAAAGCGCCTGCCTCGATTTCCTGTTCCTGGCCGACAGCATCACCATGCGCGGCCGCGACTGGGACGTTCTGGCCCGCAGCAGCAACCGGTACGTGGCGCAGTTCGAGCCGCTGACCCTGCTGGGCGCGCTGGCCGCCAGCACCAGCCGCATCGGCATGGTGGCCACGGCATCCACCACCTATGAGGAGCCGTACAACCTGGCGCGGCGCTTCGCCTCGCTGGACCTGCTGAGCGACGGGCGCTGCGGGTGGAACATCGTCACCTCCTCCAACCCCAACGAGCCCGGCAATTTCAGCATGGACGGGCTGATCCCGCATGCCGACCGCTATCGCCGCGCCGCCGAGTTCGTGGAGGTGGTGAAGGGGCTGTGGAACACCTGGGATGCCGGGGCGCAGATCCGCGACAAGGAAGCCGGGCTGTTCTTCGATGCCGCGGGCATGCGGCTGCTGAACCATGTGGGCGAGCATTTCCAGGTGCGCGGCCCGCTGAACGTGCCGCGTTCCCCCCAGGGCCGGCCGGTGCTGGTGCAGGCCGGCGCCTCCGGCCCCGGGCGCGACCTGGCGGCGGGGGTAGGGGAGGTGATCTTCTCCACCATCGCCGACTACGAGACCGCGCGGGACTTCTACCGCGACATCAAGCGCCGCGCCGCCGAGAAGGGGCGCGACCCCGACCGGGTGCTGGTGATGCCGGCGGTGAACATCTACGTCGCCCCCACCCGCGAGGAAGCCCGCGCCAAATACGACGAGGTGCGGGAACTGATCGAGCCCGTGGTCGGCCGCGCCTTCCTGGAGATGATGCTGGCCACCAGCCTGGGCAATGCGCCCGATGACGGCCCGCTGCCGGAGCTTGCCACCGACAACACCACCACAAGCGGCGTGTTCAAGGTGCAGGCCGAGGCGCGGCGCGAGGGGCTGACCATCCGCGAGCTGTATCTGCGCATGGCCGACAAGGACAGTTTCTCCCTGTTCGGCACGCCGGCCGACATCGCGGACCAACTGCAGCACCGCTTCGAGGGCGAGGCGGCGGACGGCTACGTGTTCATGCCGGCCTTCTTCCCCAATTGCCTGACGGATTTCACCACCATGGTGGTGCCGGAACTGCGCCGGCGCGGCCTGTTCCGCGACGCCTACAGCGCCACCACGCTGCGTGGCCATCTGGGCCTGGATTAATCGCTTGTGCGCGAAGCTAATCGGTGAGTATCGTATTAAGTATACTTTATTCATGATGGGGCCGACATGACGATCCTGACCGCTCGCCGCACCCTGCTGGGCGCCACCGCCGGTATGCTGGCGGCCCCCGCCCTGAAGGCGCAGGGCCGCTTCCTGTATATCAATTCCTGGGGCGGCACCTGGGAACGCGCGGCGCGGCAGCACCTGTTCGACCCCTTCACGGCAAAGACGGGCATCGAGATCCGCATCACTTCGGGCGTCAATTTCGCCAAGCTCGCGGCCCAGGTCCGCACCGGCAACTACGAGTACGACATCTCGACCCTGGGCGGGCCCAGCCTGGTGCAGGCCGAGCAGTCCAACCTGACCGAGCGCCCGACCGACCAGACCATCGACCGCGGCAAGCTGCCGTCGGACGGCATCTTCGCCAACGGCATCGGCAACCACGCCTATTCCACCAACCTGGCGGTCAACACGCGCAACCTTCCGGCCGGCGAGGTCCGCGACTGGCGCGATTTCTGGAACCTGCAGAAATATCCCGGCCGCCGCGCCCTGCCGCGCAGCATGCAATGGACCTTCCCCTTCGCGCTGCTGGCCGATGGCGTGGCGAAGGAGAACATCTACCCGATCGACATGGACCGCGCCTTCCGCAGCCTGGACAAGGTCAAGCCTGCCATCGCGTCCTGGTGGACCCAGGGCGGCCAGGCCCAGCAGCTGCTGGCGGATGGCGAGGTGCAGATGATCGGCATCTGGCACGCCAACGTCCTGTCGGCCAAGCGCAACGGCGCGCCGGTGGAGCTGGTGTGGAACCAGTTCACCGTGGACCGCACCTATTGGGTGGTCTCACGCGGGACGCCGCGCGCGGCGATGGCCTTCGAGTTCATCCAGTTCGCGGTCGAGCCCGAGCGCATGGCGCGCTTCTGCATCGACGGCCAGTACGGCCCCTTCGATACCCGCGCCTTCAACTGGATCAACGAGGAGCAGACGAAGGACATGCCGACCAACCCGGCCTATGCCGCGGGTGCCATCGAGCATGAGCCGCGTTCCATCGGCGCCATCATGACGGCCGCCACCCGCCGCTTCGAGGCCTGGCAGATCCAGTGATCCACCACGACCGACCCTCGCGGCTGAACCTCGTTCTCGCTCTGGCGGTGGCGCTGTTCATCCTGGCGCCGGTGCTGGTGCTGGTGCCGATGTCCTTCAGCGCCTCGCGCTCCTTCGAGTTTCCGCCGCGTTCCTTCTCGCTGGGGCATTACGCCGCCTATTTCCAGTCCGATGCCTGGCTGTCGGCCACGGCGAACAGCCTGGCGATCGCTGCGGGGTGCTCGGTGCTGACGCTGCTGCTCTCGGTGCCGGCGGCCTTCGCGCTGAACCGCAGGCAGTTCCGCGGGCAGAACCTGGCGCGCGCCCTGCTGCTTCTGCCCATGCTGGTGCCCAGCATCATCATGGCGATCAGCTACTACACGCTCTATGCCGAGATCGGGCTGAACCAGACTTATGCCGGGGTGCTGATGGCCCATGCGGCGGGGTCCATCCCGCTGGCGCTGATCGCGCTCTCGGCCACGGTGCGCGGCTTCGACCGCAACCTGGAACGCGCGGCCGCGATCTGCGGCGCCACCCCCTGGCAGGGCTTCCGCATGGTCACGCTGCCGCTGATCACGCCGGCCATCGTCATCGCCGGCATCTTCGCCTTTGTGCACAGCTTCGATGAGGCGGTGATTTCCCTGTTCATCGCGGGGCGCGAGGTCAACACGCTGCCCCGCCGCGCCTTCGAGAGCATCCGCCTGGATGCCGACCCGGTGCTGTCGGTGGTCTCCACCCTGACGGTGGTGCTGGTGATCTTCCTGTTCTCCGCCGTCTCTCTGCTGCGCCGCCGGGCGGCGATGTCGCGATGAGCGCGGCGCTGACCGGCCTGCGGCCCGAAGCCGCCCACCGCCCCCGCACCCGCCTGCGCGCGGTGCCCACCTGGCTGCTGATCGCCCCCGCGCTGCTCTATATGGGCGTGGTGTTCCTGCTGCCTTTGGCCAACACCGCCTGGGTCAGCTTCAGCGACCCCATGCCGGGCCTGCACAACTATATCGAGGTGCTGACCACACCGGCCTATCTGCGCATCTACCGCAACACCACGCTGATGGCGCTGCTGGTCACGGGCATCTGCATCGTCATGGCCTATCCGCTGGCGCTGTATATCGCGCGGGCGGGCGGTGCGGTGGGTGCCGTGCTGCTGGCGGCCACGGGGCTCAGCTTCTGGATCAGCTTCCTGGTGCGCACCTATGCCTGGACCGTGATCCTCGGCAGCCGCGGCCCGGTCAGCCAGGTGGCGCGCTGGATGGGCTATGACCCGCCGCCGGTGCTGCTGTTTACCTCGGCTGCCAGCATCATCGGCATGACGCATATCCTGCTGCCCTTCATGGTGCTGTCGATCTACGTGGTGCTGGCGCGGATCGACCCCGTGCTGCTGCGCGCCGCCAGCGGCCTGGGGGCGACACGCGGGCAGACCTTCCGCCAGGTGGTGCTGCCGCTTTCCATGCCCGGCATCATCAGCGGCTCGCTGCTCGTCTTCGTGTTCTGCCTGGGCTTCTACGTGACGCCCGCGCTGATCGGCTCCCCGCGCGACCTGATGGTGGCCAGCCTGATCGCGACGCAGATCGAGGACCTGCTGGCCTTCGGCACGGCCTCGGCCATGGCGATGCTGCTGCTGGGCGCCACCCTGCTGATGCTGGCTGTCTATGACCGGGCCCTGGGCCTGGCCAATCTGATGAAGTGAGGCGCCGATGCGACCCCATCTTGAATTGATCGACGTATCCAAGCGCTATGGCGCGACCGCCGCCGTGCAGGGCGTCTCGCTGAGCGTGGCGGAGGGCGAGTTCATCTCGCTGCTCGGCCCGTCAGGCTCGGGCAAGACCACCACGCTGATGATGATCGCGGGGTTCGAGAGCGTGTCGGGCGGGCATATCCGCCTGGGCGGCACGACGGTCGAGGAACTGCCGCCGCATGAGCGCAACATCGGCATGATGTTCCAGAACTACGCGCTGTTCCCGCACATGACAGTGGCGCAGAACATCGGCTTCCCGCTGAAGGTGCGCCACCGGCCGAAGTCCGAGATCAAGGCGGCGGTGGATCGCTATCTGGAAATGGTGGGGCTGTCGGCGCATGCGCATAAGCGGCCGGCGCAGCTTTCGGGCGGGCAGCAGCAGCGCGTGGCCCTCGCGCGCGCGCTGGTGTTCGAGCCGCGCCTGCTGCTGCTCGATGAGCCGCTCTCCGCGCTCGACAAGAACCTGCGCGAGCAGATGCAGCAGGAGTTGCGGCGCATCCACCGCCAGGTGGGCGTCACCACCATCTACGTCACCCATGACCAGGGCGAGGCGATGATGCTGTCGGACCGCATCGCCGTGTTCAACCACGGCCGCATCGAGCAGGTCGGCCGCCCGGACGAGGTGTATGAGCGCCCGGCTACCCGCTTCACCGCGAGCTTCATCGGCGACAGCAACATCATCGCGGGCCGGCGCGGTGAGGCAGCCGACATCCTGCTGACCGCCGACGGCAACGCGCTGCGCTGCGGCTCCCCGCTGGCCGACGCCCAGGCCGCCCTGCTGGTGCGCCCGGAGAAGCTGCATGTGGGCGACGCGCCCGAGGGCGCCAACCGCCTCTCGCTCAAGATCGGCGGCGTGGTGAATATCGGCGTCGCCGCCATGGTCACCGGCAGCGCGGCCGGCCAGGAGATTTGCCTGCGCGCCCCTGTCTCCCTTCTTCCCTCGCTGCGCGAGGGCGAAACCCTTCCCGTCTGGTGGCATGCGGCCGATGGCTGGCCGCTGCCCTCGCCTCAGGAGTAATCCCATGTCGGAACGCATCCTACCGCTCTCCGAGCGCGTCAGCTTCGGCAACCAGAACCGCTTCAAGCTGGGTTTCTTCGGCGCCAACATGTCCTGCGGCACGGCGCTGACCACCGTGCCGGAACGCTGGGAGGCCGGCTGGGAGGACAACCTCGCCGTCGCCAAGCTGGCCGATGAGGGCGGCATCGACTTCCTGCTGCCGGTCGCGCGCTGGAAGGGCTATGGCGGCCGTACCGACCCCGCCGGGGTTTCGCACGAGACCATCGCCTGGGCCATCGGCCTGCTGGCGCAGACGAAGCGGATCAACATCTTCGCCACCGTCCACGCGCCCTTCATCCACCCGGTATTCGCGGCCAAGCAGTTCGCGACCGCCGACCACATCGGGGCGGGGCGCTTCGGCCTGAACATCGTCGTCGGCTGGAACGACGACGAGTTCGAGATGTTCGACGTGAAGATGCCGGCGGAGGAACGCTACCCCTACGCCCGCGAATGGATCGAGGTGATCCGCCAGCTCTGGTCCCGCACCGACGAGTTCGATTTCGAGGGCAAGTACCTGCAGCTGCGCGGCCTGCGCGGCCGGCCGAAGCCCGTGGGCGGCAGCCAGCCCATGGTGCTGAATGCCGGCATGTCCGATGTCGGCCAGGCCTTCGCCATCGAATGCTGCGACGGGCTGTTCTCCAACCCGCCGCGCGGGGACACCTCGCGCTTCCCGGCCATCGTGGCCGATGCGAAGGCGCGCGCGCAGCAGGGGCGGGATGTGGCCTATCCGGTCTTCACCTCGGGCACCGTGGTCTGCCGCCGCACGATGCGTGAGGCCGAGGAGTTCTATGCCTATTGCGAGGCCAATGCGGATTGGGATGCGATCGACACCATGCTGGACATCCGCCGCCGTTCCGGCCGGCCGCTGCCGCCCGGCGACCAGGCGCAGCAGCGCGTGGGCATGCTGAAGGGCCATGGTGACTACCGGCTGGTGGGCGACCCGGACTATATCGCCGGCCGCCTGGCGCAGCTGGCCGAGATCGGCGTGGACGGCATCGCGATGCTGATGGTCAACCAAGCCATCGACGCGCCGCTGTTCATCCAGGAGGTGGTGCCCCGGCTGGAGCGCCTGGGCCTGCGCGTGCCCGCCCATGCGGCGCAGCACGCCTGAGTCATGCATGACGGCCTGCCCACCAGGGCGGCCGCCGCCACGCGATGATGCCATTGGACAATGAAGGCTGATGAATGTCGTTGCCGCTTGACCTGCCGACGATGCGCGGCAACGACAACCTGCCTGACCAGCTCTACGCCATTCTCTCACGAGCGATCATCGAGGGGCGGTTCCGCCCCGGCGACCGCATCCAACCCGATGAGATCGCGGCCCATTTCGAGGTCAGCAAGATCCCGGTGCGGGAGGCGCTGCGCTCGCTGGAGGCGAATGGCTGGATCAACATCCGCCCGCGCCGCGGCGTCTATGTGCAGGAGCACACGGCCGAGGAGCTGAGCAACCTGTATGAGACGCGCTTCATCATGGAGCCCCAGTTGGCGCGCCTGGCCGCGGAACGGCGCAACCAGGGCCATCTGGCCAAGATCAAGGCCAGCATGCGCCAGAGCCTGGAGGCGCTGAAGCGCGAAAGCTCCATGGAACTGGCCGAGAGCAACCAGGCCTTCCATGCCGCCTGCGCGGAGGCCGCCGGCAATGCCTATGCTGCCAAGATCATCCGCGACATCGAGGTCCGCCTGCAGTGGTACTACTCGCAGGTGCCCATCGAGCGCACCCGCCAGACCCTGAAGGAACACGAGATGATCCTGTCGGCCATCGAGGCGAGGGACGGCAAGGGGGCGGAGGAAGCGACCCTGCTGCACCTGGAGGCCACGCGGCGCACCGCGCTCTCCAGGCTCAGCGAGGAGAGCTGACGCGCCCTCAGGCCGCGAAGCCGATGGGCGTCAGGTCCAGGCCGCGATCGGCCATGCGCAGCTTCTCGGTCAGGTATTTCGAGTGCTGGAAGGCACCCACCACCAGCGGCTTCAGCAGCGACAGAGAGCTCGGCCACTGGCGGCTGAACCAGTCATAGCGCACGGCCCAGCGCTGGGTGCTGTCGCTGATGAAGCGCACCGTCTTTTCCCATTCGCGCAGGGCGGCCGGAATGTCGGCGCGGCCCTGCACCATGCGCATCAGCGCGTAGGAGTTCATCAGCGTGAGCCCGGCCCCCTGGCCCAGCGTGGGCGGCAGGCCATGGGCGCAGTCGCCCACGATGGCGGCCTTCCCCTCGGACCAGCGATCCACCTTCACCAGCGCATAAGGGTACTGGGTGGAAGGCGCCTGGGACAGGATGTCGAATTCTGCCTTCAGGAAGGGGTGGGAGGCATTCCAGCTGGCCACATCCAGCGGCAGCCGCGCGCCCGGCGCGTCGCCGCGCGGCATCACCACATAGACATAGGACTGGTTGGGGCCGCTCGGCGTGATGCCGATGCGGCGGCGGCCGGACCAATGCTCGGTGGTCGCGTCGTCCTGGGTGAAGCTGCGGGTATCGACCAGGAAACGGTCGATCAGCGTGTCCAGCTCCCGGAAGCTGCCCTTGATCCCGAGCGCATTGCGCAGCCGCGACCGCGCGCCGTCGGCCGCCACCACCAGATCGGCCGCATAGCGCTTGCCGGCCGCGTCGATCAGCGCGCCGCCCGCCTCGATTCCCGCGATGTGAGAGCCGGTGACGACCTCCACCCCATAGGCCCGCGCGCGGCTGGCCAGCACATCCACCAGCGCCTGGCGCGGGGTCACGAGGCAGCGGCGATGGCCCACCGTCTCGTGCTCGTTGATGACGCGGCCCTCGGCGTTGCGCACGCGGCGGTGCTTCAGCCAGGTGCCGTGGGGTTCCAGTTCCTCCACCACGCCATACTGTTCCAGCACGCGCAGGGAATTGTTCTTGATGTAGAGGCCGGCGCCGACCTCGCGGATCTCGGGCGAGCGTTCGTGCACGCGCACGGTCCAGCCATCGGCGGCCAGCATCATGCCGAGGCCGAGGCCCCCGATGCCGCCGCCCGCGATCTCGGCATGGCGTTGGGTGGTGGTCATGTGGGCCTCACTTGGCCAGCATCGCCAGGCGCCGCTGGGCGCCCGCGATCAGCAGGGGATGGATGGCGAAATGCTCACGCAGGCGGGGCTCGTCCATGGCGGCCAGCGCCTCGGCCTCGTCCGCCGCTAGGTGGTGGCGGGTGGCATAGGCGGCGGGGTCGGCCATGAAGGCGCGGCAGGCCTCGCTGTCGGTGCGCAGGGTGAAGATGGCGCGGGCCAGCTGGGCGCGGGCAGGGGGCGTGACGGGGTAATGCAGGCCGGGCTCGGCATTGTCGCGCTCCTGCGTCCAGCCGAACACGGCATAGGTGTGGTGCCAGGAGGGCTCCCAGGCGGTCACATCCGGCAGCCGGTCGCCGATGGCGCCGGCCAGCATGATGATGCTGCGCGCCTCGACATTGCCGGTGCGGTCCAGTGCCACGTCATCCAGCGTCATCAGGCTGCGCAGGTTGCCGGCCGAGATGCGCTCGAACAGGCCGCGGTCGGTTTCCACATCCGGGTGCGGGTATTGCGGCGTGCCGGGATAGTGGCTGAAGCCGCCGCTGGCGATGATGACGGTGCGCAAGCCGAGCCGCACCGAGGCCCGGTGCAGCGCCTGCCCGAAGGCATAGCAGCGTTCGACCGAGGGCTGCGGCGGCACATAGCTGTTCACGAAGATCGGCAGGAAGGCGTCCTGGCGGCCATAGCCCATGAAGTCGTAGGGGATGGTGAAGGCCGTCTGCAGCGGCACATCCATGGAGAAGGCGGGGTCGAAGCCTTCCTCCAGCAGGGCGCGGGTCAGGCGATAGCCGTTGTCGCCGTCCACCGCCCACCAGCCGGCATGCTTGTGCTGGCCCTGGGCGCGGGCGCCGCAATGGATGGTGAAGGCCGGGATGCAGCCCACCGCGAACTCGTCGCCATGGTCGTTGGTGATGACGATGGTGAGGTCGGGCTTCAGCGCGCGCAGGCGCTCGCCGACCTCCAGCATGGCGACCCGCACGCGCTCGACCTGGTCCAGGTCCTCGGTGCTGGGGCGGGACATGAATTGCGGGGCATGCGGCACGGCCGCCCCCGCGATGACGCCGGGCTTCATGGCGTGGTCTCCTGGGCGACATGCAGGATCGCGGCGACGATCCCCTGGTATCCGGTGCAGCGGCAGATGTTGCCGGCCAGCTCCCGCCGGATGGTGGCTTCGTCGCGCCCCAGGCCCCGGCGCAGGATATCCAGCGCGGTGGCCATCATGCCGGAGGTGCAGAAGCCGCACTGCAGGGCGTGATGGGTGGTGAAGGCGGCGCGCAGGCGCTCCGCCATCTCGCCGTACTGGCCCTCGATGGTGGTGATGGCGCAGCCGTCGGCGGCGGCGGCGGGCATCAGGCAGGACCGCATGGGCACGCCGTCCACCTCGACATTGCAGGCGCCGCAGACGCCGTGCTCGCAGCCCAGATGCGTGCCGGTCAACGTCAGCTCGCCGCGGATCAGGTCCGCGAGCGAGAGGCGCGGCTCGACCGTACCCTCCCAGGCGGTGCCGTTGATGGTGATTGCGATGTCGGTCATGGCTGGGCGGCCTCGATCAGGGCGCGGCAGCCGGTCAGCACTGCCAGATGGTGGCGGTAGCCGGCCGGGTCGGTGGCATCGGCGGCCTTCAGCGCGGCATCCACCGCCGCGTAGAGCGGCGAGCTGGTGAGCCGCGCGGGTTGCGGGCCCGTCACCAGTGCCGGGTCCACCGCGAGCGTGGCGGGCGGGACTTCCAGCGCGCCGAGGGTGACGCGGGCGGCACCCGGCGTCAGGCAGGCGGCGGCGATGCCTTCCGCGAATTCGCCCAGCTTGCGGGTGGATTTCGCCATGCCGAAGCGCGCGCCGGGCTGGGGCGGGATACGGATGACGGTCAGCAGCTCACCCGGCTCGATGGCCGTCATCAGATGGCCGAGCAGGAATGCCCGCACCGGCACCTGGCGTTCGCCACCCGCGCGGCGCAGCACCAGCACGGCGTCCAGCAGGGACATCACGCAGGGCCAGTCGGCGGCGGGGTCGGCCTGGCACAGGCTGCCGCCGATGGTGCCCCGGTTGCGGATGGCGCGATAGGCGATGCCGCCCGCGACCCGCGCCAGGAAACCGCCCAACGGGCCGGGCAGGGCGCCGTCCTCGATCATGGCATGGGTGACGGCGGCGCCGATCACCAGCGTCCCGTCAGGCTCCAGCGCGGCGCCGCGCAGGGCCGACAGGCGGCTGATATCCACGAGCTTTTCCGGGCGCGCGACCCGGAAGCCCATCATGGGCGACAGGCTCTGCCCGCCGGACAGCACGGCGGCCTCGCCGGCCAACAGGTCCAGCGCGGCGTCCAACCCGGCAGGGCGCGCATAGTCGAAAGCGGGGAACTTCATGGCCGCAGCGCCTCCCAAAGGTCCTCGGGCCTGATCGGCACGCGGCGCACATCCACGCCGAACTGGCGCAGCGCGTCACTGACGGCATTGGCCACGGCGGCCGGCGGGCCGATCGCGCCGCCCTCGCCCAGCCCCTTGGCGCCGTGCACGGTGAAGGGCGACAGGGTTTCCTGGTGGATGATCCGCACATTCACCAGCTCCGGCGCGCCGGGCACCAGATAATCCGCCAGCGTCACCTTGGTGGGCTGGCCCTGGTCGTCGTACTGGAACTCCTCCAGCAGCGCCTGGCCGATGCCCTGGGCGACGCCGCCCGCGATCTGGCCGTCGACGATCAGCGGGTTGATCACGCGCCCGCAATCCTCGGCCACCACGAAATCCAGGATCTTCACATGGCCGCTGTCCAGGTCCACCGCGACCTTGGCCGCATGCACACCCGAGGAATAGGCGCCTGTTTCCACCGGCGGGCGGTAGCAATAGAGGATGTCCAGCGCGGGCTCGACATCCAGGGGCAGCTTCTGCAGCTCCAGATAGGCGATGCGCGCGACGGCATCGAGCGGGATGGACCCGCCCGGCCCCTGTGCCTCGCCGCCGGCCAGCAGCACGTCATCGGCCGCGCAGTCCAGGTTATGGGCGGCGATGCGGCGGATCTTGGCGGCCAGGCGCTGGCAGGCGCCCTCGACCGCGCCGCCCGCCATCACCAGCGAGCGGGACGCGACGGTGCCCATGCCATAGGGGCAGAGCTCGGTATCGCCATGCACCACGCGCACGCGGTCATAGCTCACGCCCAGCACATCGCCCGCGATCTGCGCCAGCGAGGTTTCGAGCCCCTGGCCGTGGCTCTGGATGCCGGTCGAGACCAGCACGCCGCCCGAGGGATCGATCCGCACCCGCGCCGCCTCGAAGCCATAGACGAAGGGGGAGCCGCGCCGGTGCCATTCCTGCGCGCCATGGGCCGTCTGCTCGGTATAGCAGCCGAAGCCGATGCCGATGGCGATGTTGGCGGGGGCATCCCCTTTCCCCGGCGCGCGGATCGACTGCGCAGCCTTGGTCAGCAGGGAAGGATAGTCGCCGCTGTCATAGACGAGGCCCGAGATGGTGGTGAACGGGTGTTCCTCGGGCTGGATCATATTGCGCAGGCGGAACTCGACGGGGTCCATGCCGATGGCGGCCGCCGTCTCCTCCATGATGCGTTCCATGGCGAAGACCGCCGCCGGCCGCCCCACGCCGCGGAACGGGCCCACCGGCGTCTTGTTGGTGGCCACCGTCGTGGCCTCGAAGCGATAGGCCTGGAACTTGTAGGGGCCGGGCAGCACGCTGCTGGCCATGTTGGCCTCGACCGCCGGGGTGGAGGTGCGCATGGCATAGGCGCCGCCATCCACCAGGAAGCGCACATCGACGGCCAGCAGCTCGCCTTCCTTCGTCGCATGCGCGGTGATGGTCTGCACATGCTGGCGGGAGTGGGAGGCGGAGACCATGTGCTCCCACCGGTCCTCGATCCAGCGGACCGGGTGCGGCAGGCGCATCGCCATGGCCGCGAGCAGGATTTCCTCAGGGTAAAGGTTGCTCTTGCCGCCGAAGCCGCCGCCGACATCGGGGGCGATGACGCGGATGTCGCGCTCCTCGATGCCGGTCAGCTGCTCGGCCAGCATGGTGCGGATCAGGTGCGGGCGCTGGGTGGCGATCCAGAGCGTGAGCACGCCGCTGCCGCGATCGAAGCGGGCGACGCAGCCGCGGGTCTCCAGCGGCATGGCGGCCACGCGTTCCATCCGCAGATGGCGCGTCACATGCACGTCGGCACGGGCCACCATGGCGTCGAAATCGCCCGTGGTGCGGCCCATGGTCATGTAGACATTGTCCGCCCAGCCCGGATGCAGGGGCGCGCTTTCGGGCAGCAGCGCCTGCTCGGGGTCGGTGATGGCGGGCAGCGGGTCGTATGCGGGCTCCAGCCGCTCGGCCAGATCCTCGGCCAGGGCACGATTGTCGGCCAGCACGGCGGCCACGATCTCACCCACATGGCGCACCGTGCCCTCGGCCATGACGGGCTGGTCCGAGGGACGATAGGCCGGGCGGTCCAGCACGGCGCGGATGGGCTTCACCAGCCCGTGGAAGGCCTCCGCGGTCCAGACAGCGCCGGCCGGCGCGTCGGCCGGCACCGCGATGGGCCCCAGCCGCGCATGCGCCATGGAGCTGCGCAGGAAGGCCACATCCCGGATGCCCGGCAGGCGCAGGTCAGCCACGAAGCCGCCCTGGCCCGCCAGGTGGCGGCGGTCCTCCAGCCGGGTGAAGGGCTGGCCGACCTGGCTGCTGTTGCTGAGGTTGCTGTCGTGGTGACTGTCCACTGGTTATTCGGCCCTTACATTGGCGCGCTGGGCCACATCGCGCCATTTGGCGATCTCGGCGGCCAGGTAGCTGCGGTATTCCTCCAGCGGCAGGCCGCTGGCCTTGGCACCGAAGGAAACCAGGCGGCGCTGCGCCTCCGGCGTGGCCAGAACCTGGCGGTTGGCGGCGTTCAGCCGCTCCAGCACGGGGCGGGGCGTGGCGGAGGGCGCCAGCATCCCGACCCAGGTGGAATAGATCAGCTGGGGGAAGCCCTGCTCGACCACCGTGGCCACGTCGGGCAACTCCGGCAGGCGCTCACGGGTGGCGGCCGCGATGATGCGCATGCGCCCGGCCTCCTTCTGGGGCACCAGCACCGTCGGCAGGTCCCAGGTGAACTGCACCCGGCCCGAGAGCAGGTCGCCCATCGCCTGGGACGTGCCGCGATAGGGCACGTGGGTCATGTTCACATTGCCCAGCACGTTCATCAGCTCACCCGTCAGGT
This sequence comes from Rhodovarius crocodyli, assembly GCF_004005855.1. Classification (GTDB taxonomy): domain Bacteria; phylum Pseudomonadota; class Alphaproteobacteria; order Acetobacterales; family Acetobacteraceae; genus Rhodovarius; species Rhodovarius crocodyli. The sequence continues at coordinate 124,838 of NZ_SACL01000001.1, read as the reverse complement.
GGCCGGTGGTGCCGATCCCCTGGGAGGCGAAGGAAATGCTGCCCGGCCGGGCGCGCTCGGCGCTGATCAGGTCCGCGATGGAGCGCGCGGGGCTGTCCGCGGGCACGCCCAGCAGGCCGGGGATCTCGCAGATGAGCGTGACCGGCGCGAAGTCGCGCAGCGGGTCATAGGGCATGCTGGTGCGGATGGCCGGGTTGATGGAAAGCGGGCCGTTCAGCCCCAGCAGCAGGGTGGTGCCGTCGGGCGTGGCCTTGGCCACCGCCTCGGCGCCGATCATGCCGCCGCCGCCGCTGCGGTTGTCGACGATCACCTGCTGGCCCAGCACGGGGGCCATCGCCTCGGCCAGCATGCGGCCCACCGCGTCGGCGGTGCCGCCGGCCGGATAGGGCACGATCAGGCGGATGGGGCGGTCCGCCTGCTGTGCCAGGGCGGGGGCGGCCAGCCCGGGCAGGGAAAGGGCGGCAAGGGAGAAAGCCCGGCGGGTCGGGGTCATGGAACCTCCTGTCAGGTCGTCGTGGCGCCGCGGCAGCGTCCCGTTTCGGGATCAAGTATACTTCATACTTTAAACGCGTGTCTTCGCCCCGTGCAAGAGGGTTCCGGCACACCCGCAGGGCAGGCGGGCCCGTTCGGAAACTTCGGTTCAGGAGGCAGGAGGGGCCTGTGCCCCGGGATGCGGCGCCCGTCGGGCGGGGCGCCGCATCGGCGGTCAGACGTAGCCCTGGGCCTCGTCCGCCGCGATGGCCGCCCGGCCGCGCAGGGCCGGGTCGCCATGGCCCCCGCCCCCTCCCGAGGCAAGGACGATGATATCCCCCTTGCGCAGCGAGACATCCGCCTTCGAGCGGACCTCGATCACCTCGTCGCCGCGATGCACATGGCAGAAGCCCAGCGCCCCGGGCCCGCCCCCCGCGAGCCCGCCGGCCGCGATGCGGAAGCGGTCCGCGTAGATCGCGAGCCGAACGCCGTCGGCCAGGATCCGATATCCCCGGCTGGACCCCAGCCCGCCGCGTTGCCGGCCCGCCCCGCCCGTGCCCGGGCGCAGGCGGTAGTGCTCGATGCGGAAGAAGTCGTAGTCGGCGTCGATCTGCTCGATCGGCGTATTGGTGCAGTTCGACAGCGGCCCGGCCACCGCATCGCAGCCGTCCCCATCGGCAGAGGCGCCATAGCCGCCGTCACGCAGTTCCAGGAACACGCGATACCGGCCGTCCTGCAGGTACGACAGACAGAAGCCGGTGGTGGTGTCATAGCCGCAGGCGATGGCGCGGTCCGGCATGGCCTGGCCCAGCGCCTTCAGCACGGCGTCATAGGCGCGATAGGAGGCCTCCATTCGCGCCCGCACCGGCGCCGGCGGACGGGGGTTCAGCAGGCAGCCCTCTGGCGCGATGACGGTCACGGCCCGGCTCGCTCCCTCGTTGAACGGCACATCCTCACCCGACAGCACGGATTTGATGCAGGCCAGCGTCGCCGAGACGGTGGAGGCAAAGGGCGCGTTCATGTGGCTCTTCACCTGCGGGCAGGTCCCGGTGAAATCCACCGTCAGGCTGTCGCCCCGCACCGTGACCGTGGCCTTGATGGGCAGCGGCGCCTCGCTCAGCCCGTCATCGTCCAGCGCGTCCTCACCCACATAGGTGCCGTCCGGGATGGCGGCGATGGAGGCGCGGACCCGGCGTTCGACATAGGCGATCATCTCACCCATCGCCTCCGTCACGGTGGCGGCACCGTACTTTCGGCACATCTCATGCACCCGCGCCGCACCCACCGCGCAGGCGGCGAACTGGGAATCGATGTCGCCCAGCGTGGCCTCGGGCACCCTGATGTTCGCCCCGATGAAATGCCGCAGCGGCCCATCGTCGTTCCAGTCGTCGGCCAGGTTGTAGCGGCTGGGCGGGATCACCAGCCCTTCCTGGAAATAGTCGGTGGAGGAGGAATTCAGCCCCGGCGCACCCCCGCCGATATCAAGGTGATGCGCCACCGCCGCGCTGAAGGCCACGATCTTCCCCTCGAAGAAGATGGGCACGAAGATCAGTATGTCCTGCAGGTGGTGCGCCCCGTGATAGGGGTGGTTGCAGATGTAGAAGTCACCCTCCCTCAGCTTCGCGATGGGATAGCGCGCGGCGCAGCTGCGGAAGGTGATGGACAGCGAACCGACAAGCATCGGGATGAGCTCGTCGCTTTGCGCCACGGCATTGCCATCGGCGTCGAGAATGCCGGTCGAGGCATCCTTGCCGTCGCGCACCACCGAGGAATAGGCGGAACGGTAGAGGGCAATGCCCATTTCGCGCGCCGCCGACAGCAGCGCCTGGCTGATCACGGCCTGGTCGACGGGGTTCATGGCGCGGCCTTTCGCAGAATGAGATTGCCCGCTTCGTCCGAGGTGGCGGTCCAGCCCGAAGGGACGAAGGTGGTGGCGGTCACGTCCTCCAGCACCAGGGGGCCTGGACGCGGCACGCCGCCGACGGCGCTGCGGGCCATGCGGAAGGCCCTCTGGGGGCGGCCCTCGTCATACACCTCCACCGCGCCCTCCGGCACACTGAAGCCGTCGCCGCCGATGCCGGCCAGGCTCGGCACCGCCTCGGGCGGCACATGCAGGCCGACACGATAGGAGACGATCTCGGCCATGCGTCCGGCCATCACCGCGCCATGGCGGTAGATGCGGCCATAGGCTTCCTCGAAGGCCGTACGCAGGCCCTCGACGGTGGGGGCTTCGGCCAGGGCCGGGGTCAGGGGTACCGGGATCTCGAAGGCCTGGCCGACGAAGCGCATCTCCAGCGTCACGTCCCAGCGGCGGTCGGGGCCCAGCTCCATGCCGTCGGCGCGCGCGGCCAGCCCGTCGCGCATGGTGGCCAGCGTCAGGCTCACGGACTCCGCCGCCCCCTCATCCAGCCGGGTGCGGCGGGTCAGGCTGTCATGAAGGCTATGGTCGGCAGCCAGCAGCCCATAGGCTGAGATGACCCCGGCATTGGGCGGCACCACCACGGTATCCATGGCCAGCGCCTCCGCCACGGCCGCGGCGTGCAGCGGTCCGGCCCCGCCATAAGGCACCAGGGCATAGTCGCGCGGGTCCCGCCCGCGCCGGGTGCTGACGAGGCGGATGGCCGAGACGATGTTGGCCACCGCGATGCGCACCGCGCTGTCAGCCAGCTCTTCCGCGCTCATGCCCAGCTCCGCCGCCAGGGGGGCGAAGGCGGCGCGGGCGGCCGCGGCGTCCAGCGGCATGGCGCCCGCCAGCTTCGCGTCGGGCTGGATGCGCCCGCAGACCAGATGCGCGTCGGTCAACGTGGGCTGCGTGCCGCCCCGACCATAGCAGGCGGGGCCCGGCACGGCGCCCGCGCTGCGGGGGCCCGCGCGCAGCAGCCCGCCCTCATCCCGCCAGATCAGCGACCCGCCGCCCGCGCCGATGGTGGTGATGTCCACCATCGGCATCAGCACCGGCAGCGTGTCCACCTTCGCCTCGCGCGTCAGCTCCGGCCGGCCGTCCTGGATCAGGCAGACATCCGCGCTGGTCCCGCCGATATCGAGCGTCACGATATCCCTGAAGCCCGAGAGCCCGGCCTGGCGGATCGCCCCCGTCACGCCCGCCGCCGGGCCCGACAGCAGCGCCGAGCCGGCATTCAGCCGGATGGCGGCGGCCGGAACCCGCCCGCCGTTGGACTGCATCATCGAGAATGTGCCGCTGAACCCGCCTTCCGCCAGCCGCGCCTCGATGCGGGTCAGGTAGGCATCCAGCACCGGCTGCACATAGGCGGACAGGCTGGTGGTGCTGGCGCGCTCGTATTCGCGGAATTCGCGCGTCACGTCGACCGAGCAGGTGACCCGCAATTCGGGCATGCGGGCGCGCAGCCAGGCGGCCAGCCCGTGCTCATGCGCCGGGTTGGCGAAGGAGTTCAGCAGGCAGATCGCGACCGCGCCATAGCCGCCTTCGCGCAGCTGCGCCTCGATGACGGGGCCGGCCACCTCCAGCTCAAGCACGCGCTCTGGCGTGCCGTCGGCCAGCATGCGCTCGGGCACTTCGAACGCGTCGCGCCGGGCCACCAGCGGCGCGGGCTTGGCATAGAAGATGTCGAAGATCCGCTCCCGGTCCTGCCGGCGCAGTTCCAACAGGTCGCGGAAGCCTTCGGTCACCAGCAGCGCCAGGCGCGTGCCCTTGCGTTCCAGCACCGCATTGGTCGCGACGGTGGAGCCATGCGCCAGCTCCGTCATGTCGGCCAGGGAAATCCCGCCGGCCTCGATGGCATGGAACACGCCGGTATCCGGCTGGGCGGGGGTGCTCGGCACCTTGGCGATGCTCAGCCCCCGCGCGTCGATCCGCACCAGGTCGGTGAAGGTTCCACCGATCTCAACTCCGACCTTCATGGCCGGCTTCTCTCAGACGTCATGACGTTCCCCTCAGCGCGCACGATCCAGGACCTGGTCCGCGAGGCGCATGCGTGCCTCGATGTCGGCCGCGATGGTGTACCAGTTGGGGGACCAGTTGCGGGCGCGCACCTCCTCGGGCGTCATGCCGATCTCCTGGATCACCTCGGGCGGCAGCGTCACGTTGGTCGAAAGCGGGATATAGCCGCTGCGCGCGGCCATGATCTGCTTGGCCGGGTCGATCGCGTCATTGAGGAAGCGCAGCGCCGCCGCCTTGTCCGGCGCATTCTTCGGGATGGAGATGACATAGGAAAGCACCAGCCCGCCTTCACGCGGCAGGGTCATCTCCACCTCCCGCTGGCCGGCCTTGCGCAGCATCTGGATCTGGCCCGAGTAGAAGGCGCAGGCCGTCACCTCTCCCCGCGACATCTGCTGCTGCAGCGTCGCCATGGAGGAATAGGAGCTGACGGAATTGCGCGCCACGGCTTCCAGCATCGGCACGCCGGGCTGGATATCGGCCTCGCTGCCGCCGCGAATCCTGGCGTAGAGGCTGAGGTCGTAGGGCGCGAGGAAGATCGGCCGCGTGACGGAGATCTGGCCGCGCCACTTGCGCTCGGTCAGCCCCTCCCAGGAGGCGAAGTCGGCGGCCCGGGCCAGCGTGTTGTTGAAGGCGACGCCCAGGTAGACGAAATAGATCGGCATGCCGAGCAACCGGCCCTGAGGGTCGCGCACCCAATGTTCCTCGGGCACATGGCGAATGTTCGGGATCTCATCCGGGGACAGGCGCTCGATCAGGTCGCTGGTGGCCAGATGGGCTGCCTGGAAGGAGGCGGCGAGCGCCACATTGTGCTGCGGGCGGCCGCGCGCGGCGGCCACGGCGGCCGCGGGGTCCGGCAGTTCGGCCACCGTGACGGGAATGCCGGTGGCGGCTGTGAAGGGGGCGCCGAAGCTCTCGCGCCACATGCGGGCGGTGGCGCCGCCCCAGCTGCCGAACACCACGCGCCCCGGCGCGGGCTGGGCAAGGGAAAGGGAGGGGGCGGCCAGCGGGGCGGCCAGCAGGGCGGCGCCGGTCGCCAACCCCGAACGACGGTACAGGATCATGTGGATTCTCCTCGGTGCGATGCGGTTCAGGCGGCGGGGTGGCGCCCCTCCTCCTCGACGTCGATGAAGATGCGCAGCCCCACCAGCCAGTCCATCAGCAGGACCAGGCCCGCGGTCAGCAGGATCAGGATGGAGGAAATGGCGGCCACCACGGGGTCCGCGCTGTCGTTCAGGCGCGCGTAGATGGAGACGGGCAGGGTCGTCGTCTCGGGCCCGACCAGGAACATCGTGACCGTCACCTCGTCGAAGGAGATGATGAAGCTGAACAGCATGGCGGCCGCGATGCCCGGGCGCAGGAGCGGCAGGGTGACGCGCCTGAAGGCCTGGCGCGGATCGGCGCCCAGGATCGTCGCGGCCTCGGCCAGCGAGGTGTCGATCTGGGCGAGCGAGACGGCGATGGGCCGGTAGGCGAAGGGCACGCACAGGATCAGGTGCGCGGCCAGGATGCCGGTGGCGGTGCCGTTCAGACCCGCCAGGATCAGCCAGCCCAGCAGCCCGATGCCCAGCGCCGCATGCGGGAACAGCAGCGGGGCCAGGATCGCGGTTTCGGCCCAGCCGCGCCAGCGCGCGGGGGCCCCCTGCAGGGCCAGCGCCGCGCCCAGCGCGACCAGGGTGGTCAGCACCGCGCTGGCCAGCGCGATGCCGGCGCTGACCCCGAAGGCCCAGAGCCATTCCGGCGTGCGCAGGAATTCGAGGTACCAGCGCCAGGAAAAGCCCGGCGGCGGAAATCCCAGCACCGCGAGCGGCGAGAAGGAGGAGCCGATCACGATCACCAGCGGCGCCGGCAGCAGAATGAGCAGCAGCGCGGCGATCGTCCGCACGGAAAGCCCGGTGCGCATCAGCCTGCCTCCAGCCTGTGGCGCAGCCTTGCCTCCAGCAGGCGCAGCGGCGCGACCAGCAGCAGGGCCAGCACCAGAAGCAGCACTGCCATCGCGGTGGCACGATCGAAATTATAGACCTGGAAGATCTCGGAATAGATCTGCGTGCCCAGCATGCGGTCGCGCAGGCCGCCCAGCAGCAGGGGCGTCACGATGGCACCGGCGGCCATCAGCAGCACCAGCGAACAGCCGCCGGTCACGCCGGGCATGGAAAGGGGCAGGGTGACGCGGCGGAAGGTCTGCCAGCGCGTGCCGCCCAGGATGCGCCCCGCTTCCTCCAGCCGCCGGTCCTGCTGCAGCAGGCTCGACAGGATGGCGATGACCATGAAGGGGATGAATACATGCACCAGCCCGATGATGACGGCCGTCGGCGTGAACAGGATGCGGATGGGGCTGTCGATGATCCCCCAGCCCCGCAGGCTGGTGTTGATCACGCCGCGATTGCCCAGCAGCACCATCCAGCCGAAGGTCCGCACCACGATGCTGACCAGCCAGGGCGAGATGACGAGAATGAGCCACAGGTTGCGGCGCGGGCTGCGTGCCAGGAACAGCGCCAGCGGATAGCCCAGCACCGCGCACAGCCCGGTGGTGACGACTGCGATCCAGGCGGTGCGCCACAACACGCGCAGGATGATAGGGTCCGTCAGCAGGTCGGCATAAAGCGCGGCCCCGCCATGGATCAGCGAGGACCACAGGAGGCCCAGCACCGAGAGGGCGAAACCCGCGATCAGCAGCCCCATCGGGGCAAACAGCAGCAGCCGGTTCATGCCGCCGGCACCGAGGCGGCGCGCGCGGGGTCGAAGCCCAGCAGCGCCCGGCCGCCCGGCGCCAGCCCCGCCGCCAGCGCGCCGGGGCAGAGCGCGAGCCAGGGTTCCGCCAATCCGTCCAGTACCAGGCGCAACCGCGCATGCGGGCCCACGAAATCCAGCGCCTCGATCGTGCCTTCGCGGCGGATGGGCGCGGCCTCGGCCGCCGTGCCCAGCGCGCAGTCCTCCGGGCGGACCACCAGCAGCGTCCCGGCGGGCGGCGCGATGCCCAGCGGCGCCAGCTGGCCCGCATCGCGGATGTTCGCGTCCCCCACGAATTCGGCCACGAAGCGGCTGGCGGGGCGGCGATACAGCATCTGCGGCGTGTCGAACTGTTCCAGCCTGCCGCTGCTGAACACGGCCACGCGGTCCGCCATGGACAGCGCTTCCTCCTGGTCGTGGGTCACGAAGATGAAGGTGGTGCCGGTGCTGCGCTGCAGGGTCTTCAATTCCTGCTGCAACTGGCGGCGCAGCTTCATGTCCAGCGCCGAGAGCGGTTCGTCGAGCAACAGCACGGAAGGCTTGAGCACCAGGGCGCGGGCCAGGGCCACGCGCTGCTTCTGGCCGCCCGACAACTGCTGGATCCGCCGCCCGCCGAGGCCCCCCAGCGCGACGAGGGAAATGGCTTCCTCCACCTTGGCCTGAACCTCGGCGCGCGGTCGCCCGCGCAGCTCCATGCCGAAGGCGATGTTCTCGGCGACCGTCAGATGCGGGAACAGCGCCAGGTTCTGGAAGACGAGGCCGACATCGCGCCGGTTGGGCGGCACCCCGGCCACGTCCCGCCCATCGAGAAGCAGGCTGCCGGCATCGGCCGTCTCGAAGCCCGCGATGATCCGCAGCAGGGTGGTCTTGCCGCAACCGCTGGGACCCAGGAAGGCGATGAACTCGCCGGCGGCGATGTCCAGGCTGACGCCGTCGACGGCCTTCAGCTTCCCGAAGCTGCGGGAGACGGCGTCGAGCTGAAGCCTGCCGGACAGGAGCGTACTCGTCATGCGGGTGAAGCCTTTTCAGCGGCATGGCAGGCGACCAGGTGCATGGGCCCCTGCCGCAGCAACGGTGGCTGCTGCGTGAAACAGGCTGCCAGCTTGGGCAGCGGGCACCGCGCGGCGAAGACGCAGCCGCCGCCGGTGGATTGGACAGGGGTTTCCTCAGGCCTCGGCAGGGCCTGGCGGCGGGCTTCTGCCGCGGGATCCGGGCTGGGCACGGAATCGAGCAGCAACCGGGTATAGGGATGCCGGGGCGCGGCGTAGATCCGCTCGGCCGGGCCGATTTCCACCAGATGGCCGCGATACATCACCGCCACCCGGTCGGACACATGGCGCACCACCGCCAGGTCATGGGCGATGAACAGGTAGGTCAGGCCGAATTCCTGCCTGAGGTCCTGCAACAGGTTGATGATCTGCGCCTGGATCGAGACATCCAGCGCCGACACCGGCTCGTCGGCCACCACCACATCCGGCCGCAGCACCAGGGCGCGGGCGATGCCGATGCGCTGGCGCTGGCCGCCCGAGAATTCGCGCGGGTAGCGGTCCAGCGCGCTGGCCGGCAGGCCGCAGAGGTCGGTCATGCGGCGGATCGCGGCCTCCGCCTCGGCGCCGCGGGCGATGCCGAAATTGCGCAGCGGTTCGCCGATCGCCTCGCGCACGGTCATGCGCGGGTTCAGGGAGGAATAGGGGTCCTGGAAGACCATCTGCGCGCGGCGCCACAGGGCACGCCGGGCCTGGCCCTTCAGGCGCGTCACCTCCATCCCCGCCACCACGCTGCTGCCGGAGGTCGCGGGCAGCAGCCCCACCACCATGCGGCCGAGGGTGGATTTGCCGGAGCCTGATTCACCGACCAGCCCCAGCGTCTCGCCGGGGGCGATGTCGAAGCTGACATCCTGTACGGCACGCAGCACCTGGCCGCGCCGGAACAGGCCGGGTTGGGAGAAGTGCTTGCGCAGGTCACCCACCTGCACCATCGGGGGCGCGCTCATGCCGCCTGCCCCAGGGCCAGCCAGCAGCGGGCGCGATGGCCGGGGGCGACGGCGTCCAGTGGCGGTTCCTCTGCCGTGCAGCGGCCCATGGCCTGGGTGCAGCGGGGCTGGAAGCGGCAGCCGGGCGGCGGGCTCGCCGGGTCCGGCGGCTGGCCGGCGATGGCGGTCAGGCGGCCGGCGGGCTGGTCGATGCGCGGCACGGATTGCAGCAGCGCCTGGGTATAGGGGTGGCTCGGCGCTGTCAGCACCTGCTCCACCGGGCCGTCCTCCACCACCCGCCCCGCATACATTACGATGACCCGCCGGCACAGGCTGGCCACCACCGCGATGTTGTGGGTGATGAGCAGGATGGCGGTGCCGCTGGCCTCGTTGAGGCCGCGCATCAGCCGCAGGATCTGGTCCTGCACCGTCACGTCCAGCGCCGTGGTCGGCTCGTCCGCGATCAGCAGGCGGGGGGCGTTGGCCATGGCCATGGCGGTCAGCGCGCGCTGGCGCATGCCGCCGGAATACTCGTGCGGGTAGGCGCGGGCGCGGCGCTCCGGCTCCGGAATGCCGACCAGCGAGAGGAGTTCTCGCACCCGGGCCTCGCGCGCCTGTTTCGGCGGCGCGCGGTGAATGTCCAGCGCCTCGCCGATCTGCTCGCCCACGCGCAGCACGGGGTTGAAGGAGGTCATGGGGTCCTGGAACACCATGGCGATGCCGGTGCCGCGCAGGGCGCGGATGTCGCGGGGCGAGAGCGCCAGCACGTCCCGCCCCTCGAAGCCGATCTCGCCCGAGACGGCGGCGCGCGGCGGCAGCAGTTGCAGCGCGGCGCGCGCGGTCAGTGACTTGCCGGATCCGCTTTCGCCCACGATGCCCACGATCTCCCCGGGCAGAACGTCGAAGCTGACACCATCCACCACCGGGGCCTGGCCCCCGGCAGGGGTGGGGAAGGCGATGCGTAGCCCGCGCACCGAAAGCAGTGGCTCGGTCATCGCCTTGCACCCCCGATGGCGCGGCTTTGCCCCAGCCCATCGCCCATCAGGTTGAACCCTACGATGGTCATGGCCAAGGCAAGGCCCGGAAAGGTGGTCAGCCACCAGGCGCTGTCGATGTAGAGCTGTCCCTGCTGGAGCAGGAAACCCCAGCTGGGATAGGTCGGGTCGCCGAGGCCCAGGAAGCTGAGGAAGGATTCCGACATGATGGCCCCCGCGATCTGCAAGGTGGTGCTGGCCATGAGGTAGGGCGCCACATTGGGCAGGATATGCCGCAGCAGGATGCGCGTGCGGCTGGCGCCCGACATGGCGGCGGCGGCGATGAACTCCTCCTCCCGCAGTACCATCACCCGGGTGCGGATGATGCGGGCGGTGGCGGTCCAGCTCAGCAGGCCGATCACCAGGATCTCGTTGAGCAGGGATGAGCCGAGCAGCGACACCACCACCACGGCCACCAGCAGCTTGGGCAGCACCTGGAACACCTCGGTCATGCGCATCAGCGCCTCGTCGATGGCCCCACCGAAGAAGCCGGCGGCAAGCCCGATGCCGACACCGACCGTGACCCCGATCAGCGCGCTGAACAGCCCGATGCCCAGTGACACCCGGCCGCCATACAGCACCCGGCTGAACAGGTCCCGGCCGAGGTCATCGGTGCCCAGCGGGTGCGCGGCATCGGGGGGAGCCAGTATGTCCGTGCTCAACGCCAGCGGGTTGGCGGGCGCGATCAGCGGCGCCAGCAGCGTGCCCAGCACGACGAAGGCCACCAGTGCGATGCCGATGACGGTGGAGGCGGGCAGGGAAGGCAGGCGCCACAGGGCCGGCCGGGGCAGGGTCAGGCTCATCGGCGGATCCTCGGGTCCAGCGCCGCGCAAACCAGGTCCGAGACCGTGTTGGCGGCAATGACCACGACGGAGGAAAAGATGAAGGCGCCGGTCAGCAGCGGGAAGTCACGGCGGTTGATCGCGTCGTAGAAGACGCGCCCCAGGCCGGGCCAGCCGAATACGATCTCGACCACCACCGTGCCCGACAGCACCGCGCCGAACTCCAGCCCGATGACGGTCACGGTGGTGACCACAGCGTTGCGGAAGGCGTGGTGCCACAGCAGCCGGCGGGGCGAGACGCCCTTGGCGGTGGCCACCAGGATGAAATCCTGGTTCAGCGCCTCGATCATCGCGGTGCGGGTGAAGCGCGCGATCATGGTCAGCAGAAAGATCGCGAGGGTGACGGCGGGCAATATCAGGTGCCGCCCGACATCCAGCACATGCGCGAAGCCCGTGTAGGTCACGCGCGCGGTGGTCATTCCGCTGGCCGGCAGCCAGTCCAGCTCCACCGCGAACAAAATCACCAGCAACTGCCCGATCCAGAAGCCCGGGATGGAATAGCCCAGCAGCGACCCGGCGCTGATCACGGTATCCAGCCGGTTGCCCGCATGGCGCGCCGCCAGAACGCCCAGCGCCGTGCCCAGGATGGAAGCCAGCACCATGGAGGCGATGGTCAGCACCACGGTCGCCGGAAAGCGTTCCCAGATCACCGAGAACACCGGCCGCCCCAGATAGATGGAGGTGCCGAAATCCCCCGTCGCCGCCTTGGTGAGGTATGCCAGGAACTGCCGCCATTGCGGCTGGTCCAGCCCGTATTCCGCGCGGATTTCCGCCAGGAACTCCGGGCTCGGCGCCTCGCCGGCCAGGATGGCCGCCGGGTCTCCGGGCGCCAGCCGCACCAGGAAGAAGGTGAGGGTGACGACCGCGAAGACCAGCGGCAATGACATCGCCAGCCGGCGCAGCAGCAGTTTCAGCACGCGGCCGTTACCGCCCGGCCGGTGCGGCGAAGGCGAAATCCTCGCGCGAGGGCGCATCCACCGTGTCGAACACGCCGGTCGCGAAGCTGGTGCGCACGGCGCCCGGCAGGCTGTAGCAGCAGAAGGGGAAGGTCGGCACGTCGCGCCAGACGATCTCCTGGATGCGGTCGTAGATCGCCTTGCGCCGCGCCGGGTCGGTCTGAACCCGCTGTTCGTCGAACAGCCGGTCCACCTCAGGGTTCACATAGGGGCTGCAATTCACCGCCTGGACGGGGAAAATGTTGTTGGAATTGTAGAACCGCTCCACCCCCACATCCGGATCGGGCCCGAGCGCGAAGCTGGTGATCACCATGTCGAATTCGCGCGCGACATAGGCACGCTGGATCAGCGTGCCGCGATCGAGCGGCGTCAGCACCACCCGGATGCCCACGGCCGCCAGGTTCTGCGCCATCACCTCCCCGATCTTGCGGGCGCTGAGGTCGGCGGCGCCGAACAGATAGCGCAGGTCGAAACGCACCCCGCCCGCTCCGCGCGGCTTGCCGGCCTCGTCCAGCAGGGCATTGGCCCGTGCCGGGTCCAGCGCATAGTCGGTCAGCGCGCGGTTATACAGCGGGGAGTTCGGCGGCACCGGCCCCACCATTTCCTGCGCCAGGCCCGGGAACACGCTGTCGCGCACGAATTTGCGGTCGATGGCGTGGAACAGCGCGCGCCGCACCCGCACATCGTCGAAGGGCGCGTTGCGGATGTTGATATAGGCCTGGTAGCTGCTGGCTTGCACCGCGCTGAAGCGCAGGTCCACGCCGCGCATGCGCCGCACGCGCGGGATCTCGGTGGCCGGCAGGGCCGAGGAATACACCATGTCGATCTCGCCGCGCGTGAAGGCCGCCATGCGTGCCGCGGGGTCGGGGATGATGCGGAAGATCAGCTCGTCGAAGGCTGGTTTGCCGGGGATGAAATAGTTCTCGTTCTTCGCATAGGTGATGCGGTCACCGGGTGAGAAGGAGACGAACTTGAACGGCCCGGTGCCGATCGGGTTCTTGTTGTGCGGGTTGCGAGCGGGGTCCGTGCCCTCCCACAGATGCTTGGGCAGGATGGCGCCGCAGAAATTGCCCAGGCTGACCATCAGCGACGCCTGCGGGTTCTTCAGCTTCAGCACCACCGTGCGCGGGTCGGGCGCGTCGATGCTGTCGATGGATTTCAGCGCGCCGCGATAGGGGTTGAGCTTGGAGTTCAGCTCCCCCAGCGAGAACTGCGCATCGGCCGAGGTGAAGGGCCGCCCGTCATGCCAGGTCACGCCCTCGCGCAGGTGGAAGGTATAGGTCTTGCCGTCGGGCGAGATGTCCCAGCGTTCCGCCAGGTCGCCCGTGATGTCGCCCTTGGCGTCCATCCGCGTCAGCGCGCTGTAGACGGGGGCGCTGGCGACGGAGCTGGAGATGCCGGAGCTGATGGCCAGGTTCATGAAGGGCGGATCTTCCTCGATCACGCCGATGATGCGCTTGGGGTCCGCCGCGCGCGCACCCGAAGCGGCGGCGAGGCCGGCACCGAGGCCGAAGGCCCCGCGCCGTGAAACAGTGTTGGCAACCATGCCGATCTCTCCCGGTGAGAAGGCGTTGGCGAAGGGGGTTATTCGGCGGCGAGGCCGCCCTGCGAGGTGTAGCGGCTGGCAGGTGTCGGCAGGCCCATGCGCTGGCGCAGCGTGTCGCCCTCATAGTCCTTGCGGAACAGGCCGCGCTTCTGAAGCTCTGGCACCACCATGCCCACGAAATTGAGCAGGGCGCGCGGCATGACGGGATTGGAGATCATGAACCCGTCGCAGGCCTTGCCGCGGTACCATTCCTCCAGCTTGTCCGCGACCTGGGCGGGCGTGCCCTTCACCACCGGGCTGCCGAGGGCCGGCACCACCCGCTGGTAGGTCTGGCGGATGGTCAGCTTCTCCCGCCGGGCCATCTCGATGACGTAGGTGCGCAGGCTGGTGCCGCTTTTCACGGTCGCGGGCACCTCTGGCAGTTCCTCGTCCAGGTCGAACTGCGTCAGGTCGCGGTCCACGATCTTGGAGAGGTAATGCACGCCGAGTGTCGGCGAGATCAGGTCCTGCAATTCGCGGTAGAAGTCGTCGGCTTCCTTTTCCGTGCGGCCCACGAAGATGGAAATGCCGGGGATGAAGCGCAGCTCATCCGGCGCGCGGCCGTATTTGGCCATGCGCGACTTGATGTCGGCATAGGCGCGCTGGCAGCTCTCCATGGAATCGCCCGCGCCGAACATGGCATCCGCCTGCTTGGCCGCCAGTTCGCGGCCCCGGTCCGACTGCCCGGCCATGAAGATCAGCGGGTGGCCCTGCGGCGGGCGCGCGATGTTCAGCGGCCCCTTCACCGAGAAATGGGTGCCCTTGTGGTTCAGGGTGTGAACCTTGCCGGGGTCCAGGTACTGGCCCGTCGCCTTGTCCTGCGGGAAGGCGTCCTCGTCCCAGCTGTCCCACAGGCCCTTCACGACCTCGACGAATTCCTCGGCGCGGTCATAGCGCTCGTCGCGGCCGAAATTCTCGTCGCGTGAGTAGTTCAGCGCATCGCCGGCATACTGGCTGGTGACCACGTTCCAGCCGGCGCGGCCGTTGCTGATGTGGTCGATGGAGGCAAACCGGCGGGCGACCGAATACGGCTCGTCGTAGCTGGTGGTGGTGGTGGCCACCAGGCCAATCTTCTCGGTCTTCATCGCCACCGCCGAGAGCACCGTCGCGGGCTCGAAGCCGGCAGGGCGGGCGGAAGGGAAATTGGCGGCGAACAGGGCGGGCTTGTCCATCTCGCGCACTGCATTGCCGTCGGCCAGGAACACCGCGTCGAACTTGCCGCGCTCCGCGATCTGCGCGGCCTCGACCACATGGCCGAGGTTCATCACGGTGTCGGTCCAGGCGTCGGGGTGCCGCCAGCCGCCCAGATGCGCGCCGGTGGCGTTGGGCATCATGATGAGGTTCATCATGGCCGGGTCATGCCTGGCCAGCGGGCGCAGTTCGCGCCGGAATTTCGCACGACATCAACAGCCTCCTCTCCCCTGCTCAAGGGGTGTGGGGCCGGTGAACCTTCGGCATGTCCTCCGTATGACAATCAGCTTGAGTGGCAGTCATAGAGCTGTCAAGCGAGCAGGGCGGCGCCGCCCGCCTGGGCTACCCCTCCACCGGCCCCAGCTCCTGCCGCACCAGGCTCAGCCAGTAGGATACGCCCAGCGGAATGGCGTCGTCGTTGAAGTCATAGGTCGGCGTGTGCAGCCCCTCGGAGGAAGCACCACCCGCGCCGATGCCCATGAACATGAAGGAACCGGGGCGCGCCTTCAGCATCAGCGAGAAATCCTCGCCGCCCGTCACGGGGCCCGCGTTGGGGTTCACCTGGGCCTCGCCCACCACATCGGCGGCGGCCTTCGCGGCGATGGCGGTCTGTTCGGCGTGGTTCACCACCGCCGTGCCGCGCCGCAGATACTCGACCTCGGCCGTGCAGCCGTTCACGGCGGCGATGCCGGCCGCCAGCTCCCGCATGCGGGTTTCCATGATGTCGCGCACTTCCTCGGTGAAGGAACGCGCGGTGCCGCCGATCACCATCTCCGCCGGCATGACGTTGGTCGAGGCCATGGACCCGCCATGGATCGCGCCCACGCTGATCACGGCGGAATCGATGGCGGCCACGTTTCGGGAGATGATTGTCTGCACCGCCAGGATGAACTGGGCCGTCACCACCGTGACGTCGGTGGCCAGATGCGGGGTGGACCCGCCATGCCCGCCCGTGCCGCGGAAGGTCACGGTCCAGCGGTCTCCGGCGGCCATGGCGGGGCCGGGCTGGATGGCGAAGGTGCCGAGCGCGCGGTTGGGCTTGTTGTGCAGGCCATAGACGGCATCGACCGGGAAACGCTCGAACAGCCCGTCCTCGATCATCGCCTTGGCGCCGCCGCGCCCTTCTTCGGCCGGCTGGAAGATGAAATGGACGGTGCCGCCGAAATCCGGGTCATCCTTCAGCATCTTGGCGGCACCCAGCAGCATGGTGGTGTGGCCGTCATGGCCGCAGGCATGCATCACGCCGGGGTTCGTCGAGGCATGGGGCAGGCCCGTCGCCTCCGTGATCGACAGCGCATCCATGTCCGCCCGCAGCCCGATGGCGCGCTGGCCGGGGTTGCGGCCCTTCAGCGTGGCGACCACGCCGTATTTGCCCACGCCCTCCGTCACCTCCAGCCCCCAGCCGCGCAGCTTTTCGGCCACCAGGGCCGAGGTGCGGACCTCCTCCATGCCCATTTCCGGGTGGGCGTGGATGTCGCGGCGGATGGCCACCAGCTCGGGGTGCAGGGCGTCCAGGCGGGCCTTGGTGTCGTCGGTCATGGCGGGCGGGTTCCGAAGGGGAACCCCACGATCGGCCAGTTTCGCCCCGATGTCCAAGCCCCGCCCGCTTCAACCCCGCGCGGGCGTCAGGATCAGCGTGGACAGGCCGGGCAGCCGCAGCGAGAGCGACCCTTCGACGGCCTGAACGCTGCCCCCATTGCCGTCCCCCGCGCCGCCATAGACAGCGGCATCGGAATTGAACACTTCCAGCCATTCCCCCGCCACGGGCACATCCAGCCGGTAGCTGCCGCGCGCGACAGGGGTGAAATTGCAGACCACCAGCATCGGTGCCGCGCCTTCAGGGCCGAAGCGCAGCCAGGCGAAGACGCTGGTCTCCGCGTCATCCACCGCCACCCAGCGGAAGCCGGCCGGGTCGCCGTCCAGCGCATGCAGGGCGGGGTTCTGGGCGTAGAGCAGGTTCAGGTCCCGCACCAGGCGCTGCATGCCCGCGTGCCGGGGCTCATCCAGCAGGTGCCAGTCCAGCGAGCGGTCGTGGTTCCATTCGCGTGGCTGGGCGAATTCGCAGCCCATGAACAGCAGCTTCTTGCCGGGATACCCCCACATGAAGCCCAGATAGGCCCGCAGACCCGCATAGCGCTGCCATTCCTCGCCCGCCATCTTGTCGGGCAGGGCGCCTTTGCCGTGCACCACCTCGTCATGGGAGATCGGGAGCATGAACTGCTCGGAGAAGGCATAGACCAGCCCGAAGGTGACCAGCCCGTGGTCCCAGCGGCGATAGACCGGATCACGCCCCATGTAGCGCAGCGTGTCGTTCATCCAGCCCATGTTCCACTTGAAGTCGAAGCCCAGCCCACCTTGCGCCGCACGCCGCGTGACACCGGGGAAGGATGTCGATTCCTCCGCGATCAGCAGCCTGCCCGGGCAGCGCGCCTCGATCACCTCCGACAACTCCTGCAGGAAGGAGATCGCCTCCAGATTCTCCCGCCCGCCATGGATGTTGGGCACCCATTCATCGTGGCGGCGGCTGTAGTCGCGGTAGAGCATGGAGGCCACGGCATCTACGCGCAGCCCGTCCACGCCATAGCGTTCCAGCCAGTGCAGCGCGCTGCCGATCAGGAAGTTGCGCACCTCCCGCCGGCCGAGATTGTAGATCAGCGTGTTCCAGTCCTGGTGGAAGCCCTCGCGCGGGTCCGCGTGCTCATACAGCGCCGTGCCGTCGAAGCGGGCCAGCCCATGCGCGTCGGTGGGGAAATGGGCGGGCACCCAGTCCAGGATCACGCCCAGCCCCGCCTCATGGCAGCGTTCCACCAGCCGGGCGAAATGCTCGGGCGCGCCGAAACCGGCATGGGGCGCGAACTGCCCCAGCGGCTGATAGCCCCAGGACCCGCCGAAGGGGTGGGCCATGACCGGCAGGAACTCCAGATGGGTGAACCCCATCCCCTTCGCATAGGGAATGAGCCGGTCGCCCAGCTCTTCCCAATCCAGCCGCCGGTCGCCGTCGCCCCGCGCCCAGGACCCGCCATGGACCTCATAGACCGAGATGGGGCGGTGCCGCGCGTCGCCGGCGGGATGCGCGGGCGGCGGCACCAGCCGGGTGGTGTCGGCCACGACAGAGCCCGTGCGCGGCGGCGCCTCGGCCTGCCAGGCGATGGGGTCGGCCTTCATGGGCAGCACATCGCCGTTCCGGTCCAGGATCTCGTATTTGTAGATCGCGCCCACCTCCAGGCGCGGGACGAATAGCTCCCACACCCCGGCCTCATGCCGCAGCCGCATGGGGTGGCGCCGCCCGTCCCAGCTGTTGAAATCCCCCACCACCGAGACGCGGCGCGCATTGGGCGCCCAGACGGCGAAGCGCACGCCCGCCACGCCGTCGATGCGCATGGGGTGCGCGCCCAGGCAGCCGCCGATGTCCTGGTGCCGGCCCTCACGCAGCAGATGCACGTCCAGCTCCCCCAGCAGGGGGCCGAAGCTGTAGGGGTCCTCGCTCTCCTCGATGACGCCGTTCCAGTCGACGCGCAGGCGATAGGGGGCGTGCGAGCCCTCCGCGACGAACAGCCCGGCCGGGTGTAGCTGTTCCATCGCGATGTCCCGCCCCCCGGCCAGCAGCGTGACCGCGCGGGCACCGGGCAGGAAGGCGCGCACCACGGGGCCCCGGTCCGTCATCTGCGGGCCGAGGACGGAGAAGGCATCGCCATAGCGGCCATCGGCCAGCGCCCAGACCACATCGGCGGGCAGCTTCCACTCAACCATGGGGCGCCTCCCACTCCAGCATGCGCGCGGCCAGGGCGTGCAGGCCCTGCAGCGGTATATGCAGCCAGCCGGGCCGGTTCGCGGCCTCGTAGCAGACCTCGTATGCCGCCTTTTCCAGCAGGAACAGGTCGAGCAGCGCCGCCTCGGCCGCGTCGCCGGCCTGGGGCCGGGGTTCCAGCTCCTCGGCCTGGCGATAGCCCGACAGGAAGCTCTCGCCGGCCTTCTGGCGGAAATGCTCCAGCAGCGCCGCGGCGCGGTCGGGCGGCAGGCCCTGCACGCCCTCGCGCTCCGACCCGGCCGCCGCCGCCGCGTAGTCGAAGGAGCGCAGCAGCCCCGCCACATCCCGCATGGGCGAGGATTTGGCCCGGCGCTGCTCCAGGGATTTCGCGGGTTCCCCCTCGAAGTCGATGATGCACGCGTCGCCCTGCACCACCAGCACCTGGCCCAGATGGAAATCGCCGTGGACGCGCGTCTTCAGCGTGCCCTCGGCCGCGCGCGCCCGCGCGGCCACAGCCTCCAGCAGCGCGTTGCGGCCGCGTTTCAGGGCCACGGCGCGCGCCTTGTGCTCGGGCGCGCCCCAGGCCGTCACGCCATCCAGCGCGGCCAGCGCGGCCTCGATCTGCCGGCCCGCGGCCTGGCCCCATTCCTCGGCATCGGCGGCCGTCACCGTCTCCGGGTCGAAGGCCGGGTCGTCCGACGGCCGGCTGAGCACCGCGTGCATTTCCGCCAGGCGCCGGCCGATGGCCGCGGCGAAGCCCAGGTAATTGTCGAACACCCCGTCCTGCGTGTCCGAAGGCAGTTCAGACCCGGCCAGCGTGTCGATTACGCGGCTGACGAATTCGGTGGTCCAGCCCCAGCCGTCGCCCTGGTTGCGCACGAAGCCCTGCAGGATGACCAGGGTGCGCGGCACGCCCTCGGCCGAGACGCGCACCACCTCTCCCAGCAGCGGCGCGGTCTGGCCGAAGCCGTGTTCGGTCAGATAGCGGGTCATCTCCGTCTCGGGGCTGATGCCCTCCGTCACGCGGCGCACCAGCTTCAGCACCGCCTGCTCCCCGATGATCAGCGAGGAATTGGACTGTTCGGCCGACAGGCGCCGGATCTCCGCGTCCTCGGGCACCGTCAGGTCCTCAAGCAGGGAGGTCGGCAGGAAGCGGATCTCACCCTGGCTGAGCGGCATCACCGCGCCCTCGCGCAGGGCCCGCAGCACGGAACCCGGCATGGAATCGAGCGCGAAGGCATCGGTCAGCACCCCCACGCGGCGGCCGCGACGCACGCGGGCCAGGGCCAGCTGCTGGGGCAGGGCCGCGCTGCTCTCGTCCTCCCACACGATGCCCATGGGCAGCAGATAGCGGCCGGTGCCCGTCGCGTCGTTCGCCTCCACCTCGGCCAGCAGCAGATCCTCGCCATGGCCGGTCGTCATGGGCTCCACGAAGGCCAGCCGCGCCTGGATCTCGGTGCCCTTGCCGGCGAACCAGCGACGGCGCGCCAGATAGGCGGGCAGGATGCTGCCCTCGAGGCCGGTCAGCATCGGCGGTTGCAGAACCTCCGACAGGCTGCGGCGCAGCACCAGGGTGGACAGTTCCGACATCGGTTCCGGCGCGGGCATGTGCCAGGCGGGCATCGCCGCCTCGGTCGCCAGCAGGAACCAGTAGAAGCCATAGGGCGGCAGGGTCAGCAGATAGGGCAGCTGGCCGATGGGCGGGAAGGAGGAACCGCCCAGCAGCTCCACCGGCACGCGCCCGGCGAATTGCGCCAGCTCCAGCTCCACCGCCTGCGCCGTGCGCGACAGGTTGCAGACGCACAGGATCGTCTCGCCTTCATGCTCGCGCAGATAGGCCAGGATCTTGCGGTTGCCGGGATACAGATAGCCGAAGCTGCCGCGCCCGAAGGACAGGTGGCGCTTGCGCACCGCCAGCATGCGCCGCGTCCAGTTCAGCAGCGAATGCGGGTCGGCCGCCTGCGCCTCCACGTTCACCGCCTCATAGCCATAGACGGGGTCCATGATGGCGGGCAGCACCAGGCTGGCCGGGTTCGCGCGGCTGAAGCCGCCGTTGCGGTCGGGGGACCATTGCATGGGCGTGCGCACGCCGTCGCGGTCGCCCAGATGGATGTTGTCGCCCATGCCGATCTCGTCGCCGTAATACATGACGGGCGTGCCCGGCATGGACAGCAGCAGGGATTTCATCAGCTCGATGCGGCGGCGGTCATGTTCCAGCAGCGGCGCCAGGCGGCGGCGGATGCCCAGGTTGATGCGGGCGCGCTTGTCGGAGGCATAGGTCTCCCACAGGTAGTCGCGCTCCTTGTCCGTCACCATTTCCAGCGTCAGCTCGTCGTGGTTGCGCAGGAAGATCGCCCACTGGCAGTTGTCCGGGATGGCAGGCGTCTGGCGCAGGATGTCGGTGATGGGGAAGCGGTCCTCCTGCGCCATCGCCATGTACATGCGCGGCATCAGGGGGAAGTGGAACGACATGTGGCACTCGTCGCCCTCGCCGAAATACAGCTGGGTGTCCTCGGGCCACTGGTTGGCTTCGGCCAGCAGCATGCGGCCCGGCGCCACGCGGTCCAGCTCCGCGCGGATCTTCTTCAGCACCACATGGGTTTCGGGCAGGTTCTCGTTGTTGGTGCCGTCGCGCTCGATCAGATAGGGGATGGCATCCAGCCGCAGCCCGTCCACGCCGCAATCCAGCCAGAAGCGCATGACGTTCAGCACCTCCTTCAGGACCAGCGGGTTGTCGAAGTTCAGGTCCGGCTGGTGGCTGTAGAAGCGGTGCCAGAAATAGGCGCCCGCCACCGGGTCCCAGGTCCAGTTCGACTTCTCGGTATCGAGGAAGATGATGCGCGTGCCGTCATACTTCCGGTCGTCGTCGGACCAGACATAGAAGTCCCGGTGCGCCGACCCCTTCTTGGCCAGGCGCGCCCGCTGGAACCAGGGGTGCTGGTCGGAGGTATGGTTGATCACCAGCTCCGTCACCACGCGGATGCCGCGCTCATGCGCCGCCGCGATCAGCCGCTTGATGTCGGCCATGCTGCCGTATTCGGGGTGCACGTTCTTGTACTGCGCGATGTCGTACCCGTCGTCGCGCCGCGGCGAGGGGTAGAAGGGCAGCATCCATATCGTGTTGACGCCGAGTTCGGCGATGTAGTCCAGCTTCTGCAACAGGCCCGGGATGTCGCCCACGCCATCATTGTTGGCATCGAAGAAGGACTTGATGTGCAGCTGGTAGATGACCGCATCCTTGTACCAGAGCGGATCGTCGCCGGCCTGGATGGCGGTGGTGCTGGTGTTGGTGCTGGTGGGTTTGCGGGGCATGTTCAGGCCTCGTCTGCGGCGCTGAGGCGCCAGATGGCATAGGGCAGGGCGTGCGGGTCGAGGCGCAGGGTTCGGTGCGATCCCTCCCAGCGCCGGGTGCCGCCGGCGATCAGGTCCTCGGCCAGGATGGGCGCGCCCCAGCCCAGGCCCATGACGTGCTGCGGCAGCTCGATATGGCCCTCGATCGGGTCGCGCGGGTCCATCGTCACCGCGACCAGCACGATGTTGGAGCGATCGGGCGTCGCCTTCGCGAACAGCATCATCCCGCCATGGCCGGCGTTGAGGATGGTGGTGCCGAGATGGCTCTGCAGCGCGGGGTTCTCCCGACGCAGGCGGTTCAGCGCGGTGATCTCGGCCCGGATGTGGCCCGGCCGGTCGTGGTCCCAGGCGCGCAGCTCGTATTTCTCGCTGTCGAGGTATTCCTCCTTGCCGGGCTTCACCGGGGTCGCCTCGCACAGCTCGAACCCGTTGTAGACGCCCCACAGCCCGGACAGCGTGGCCGCCAGCGCCGCGCGGATCAGATGCCCGGGGCGGCCCGAATGCTGCAGGAAGGTCGGGTTGATGTCCGGCGTGTTGACGAAGAAATGCGGGCGGAAGAAATCCGCGACCGGCGCCTCGTTCAGCTCCCGCATGTACTGGCCCAGCTCCCAGGCCTCATTGCGCCAGGTGAAGTAGGTGTAGGATTGCGAGAAGCCGGCCTTAGCCAGCCGGTACATGACCTTGGGCCGGGTAAAGGCCTCGGACAGGAACACGCAGTCCGGGTCGCGGGCGCGTACTTCCGCGATCATCCACTCCCAGAAGGGCAGGGGCTTGGTGTGCGGGTTGTCCACGCGGAACAGCTTCACGCCCATGCCGGCCCACAACAGCACCACGTCGCGCAGCGCGATCCACAGCTCGGGCACCGCGTCCCTGGCGTAGAAATCGACGTTGACGATGTCCTCGTATTTCTTCGGCGGGTTCTCGGCGAAGCGGATGGAGCCGTCCGGGCGATAGGCGAACCAGCCTGGGTGCTCGCGCAGCCACGGGTGGTCGGGTGAGCACTGGATGGCGAAGTCCAGCGCCAGTTCCAGCCCATGTTCGGCCGCCGCCGCCACCAGCCGCCGGAAATCCTCCAGCGTGCCGAGTTCCGGCTGCACGGCATCATGCCCGCCGGCCTCGGCGCCGATGGCATAGGGGCTGCCGGGGTCATCCGGCCCGGCGGTCAGGGAGTTGTTCCGACCCTTGCGGTTCTTGCGCCCGATCGGATGGATCGGCGGGAAATACAGCACGTCGAAGCCCATTTCCCGCACGCGCGGCAACTGGGCGATCACGTCGTCGAAGGTGCCGTGCCGCGCCGGGTCGCCGCTCTGGGAGCGCGGGAAGATCTCGTACCAGGAGGCGAAGCCCGCGGCCCGGCGCTCGACATCCAGCACCAGCGGGTCGGGCATCGTCTCGAACGGGCGGCGGTCCGCCTTGGTGGTCAGGGTGATGACGCGCGGCATGGCGAACAGCTCGACCGCCTCTGCGGCACCGGCCAGCGGCAGGGCCTTCAACAGTGCCGCGATCTCGGCGGCCTCGGCGCGCGGCAGGTTCGTCCTGGCGGCTTCCAGCAGGGCCATGCCCTCCTGCCGCTCCAGCGCGATATCGACGCCGGCCGCGTGCTTCTTCGTGATCTCATCGAGAAAGGCCGCGTAGAAATCCACCCAGGCGCAGACGCCATAGAGATGGCGGCCCACGCGGTCAGGCACGAACTCCGCGGCGTAGCTGTCATTCACGCCGGGCCGCATGGGCACCTCGCGCCAGGCCTTCTCATTGGCGGGGCGCCAGAGCAGGCGCACGGCGAGCTTCGTCGCGCCATCGGTGAACACATCGGCCGTGACGGTCACGGGGTGGCCCACGATGCGTTTGACCGGGAAGCGCCCGGCATCGACGGCCGGACGCACGGCCTCGATGGCGATGCGCGGGGCGGCGGCCGCGGCCGAGGCGCCGCGGCGGGAGGCCTCAGGCCGCAGGATGACCGGCCGGGTCGGCCTGATGGCCAGCATGCGCACCTCGCCGGGGGCGAGGGTCACGGGCGCTTCCGGCCCTGAGGCCGGTTCGGGCAGCAGCGTCAGCAGCTGCGAGGGCGCGACGGCCGCGGGCCGCGTCAGGGACGGGTTGGCGAGCAGCAGCGCGGACCCCGTGCCCAGCACCGTCACGGGCGAGCCAGGGCCGGACAGCAGCGCGCCCTTGCCGGCCAGGCCATGCGTGCGGCGTTCCTGGTTCGCCTCGCGCACCGCCTCCCGCAGGTCCAGGCGCGGGGCCTGCCGCAGCGCCGCGAAGTCCCGTGACTGGCCCATGCCATGGCCCATCCGGTGCAGGTCACCGAACTCGAAGCCCATGGGCATCAGCCAGGCGGAACCCGAAAGGGCGGCGAAGCGCAGCGCGCGTCGGGCCTGACGCACGGCCTGCCGGCGGTCGGCGCTGTTCGCCGCCAGGCGGCGGGCGAAGGGCGTCTCTGGCATGGCCAGCGGCGGCGCGATCCGCGCGAGGCGCCGGGCTTCCTCGCCGAGCCACGCCGCGCGGTAATCCCACCAGGGCAGGGAGGAGGAAACGAGATCGAAGCCGCATCCTTCGAGATCCGCGGCCTGGGCGGCGCCCGTGCCTTGCGTCCAGGCGATGAATGTCAGCTGGGCGGCATCCTCCCGCAGGTCACGGATCAGCCCGCCCCAGAACGCGCCGCCCGCCCCTGCGTCCAGGCAGCGGAAGCCCGCGACACCAGCCGCTGCCCATTCCGCCATGCGGGCGCGCCACCAGTCGCGCGGGGCGGCCACGCGCCGGCCGGCATTGATCTCCTGCCTCGGGTCCGGCGGAAGCTCCGCGCGCGGGTCGGGCAGCGCCCATTCGGGGTGTTCGCGCAGCAGCACGGCATCGCTGTCCAGCCGGTCCGTCGTCAGGTCCAGCAGCAGGGCGAGCCCTGCCTCGCGCGCCATGGCGGCGAAGCGGCTCAACCCCTCGGTGGCGGGGCCGCCGCCCAGCGCCGCGTGCAGCCGCCCGTGATCAGCCGCCAGGAACACCGAGCCGTCCCGCCCGGTGGCGAAGGGCGGCGCCAGCACCACGGCGTCGAAGCCCAGCGCCGCGATGCGGGCGAACTCATCGGGCCAGCCATCCGGCGGGCCCGCGAGCAGGTGATGGAAGTAATACAGCGAGTGGGGCGGAGCGGCTCCGGGCAATGATCTGCACCTCTCTTTCCGGGTCCGGCTCAATGGGCGGACAAGGTGTTAACCGCCCGGCAGGCGAGAGGTTGCCCCGCTAGCGCCGCCCCCCCACCGCGCGGGTCAGCTTCGAGCCGAGGGAAAGACCCGCCGCGAAGGGCAGCAGCGCGAAGATGCAGGCGACCGCGACCGCCCCGTCCACCCCGCCCGCGCGGTGCGGAACGGGCATGTCCTCGGGGCGCGCGGGCACCGGGGCCAGCTGGCGGGAACCCAGTCGGCTGGCCCAGGCGCGGGTGAACTCGGCACCCATCAGGAAGATGACGGAGGAGTAGTAGAGCCAGACCAGCACGATGATCATCGTGCCCGCCGCCCCGAAATCCGCGGCCAGCCGCGACCCGCCCAGATACAGCCCGATCGCGTATTTGCCGGCGGTGAACAGCACGGCCGTGGCGGCCGCGCCCACGAACACGTCGCCCCAGGCCAGCCGGCGGTCGGGCAGCACCTTGTAGATGGCGCTGAACAGCAGCATCAGGATGACGACGGAAACCACCGTGTTCATCACGGAGGCCAGCACCGGCCCGCCCGGCATCGACTGCTCGATCCAGGTGCCGAGCGCCGCGAGCCCCGCATTCACCGCCAGCGAGGCGATCAGCACGAAGCCCGTCGCCGCCACCAGCCCGATGGCCGAGGCCTTGGCGCGCATGAAATGCGTGACCGTCTGCATGATGGTCTCGCCCTCGGGCACCTCGGTCTTCCAGACGGCGTTCAGGGCGTTCTGCAAGGCACCGAAGGCGCCGGCCGCCGTGAGCATCAGGGTGACCAGGCCGACAGCCACGGCGAACTTGCCATGCGTATTGCCGAGCGCGCGGCCCGCCATCTCATGCACATCCCGCGCGGCGGCGCTGCCCAGCAGGTCCGTCAGCTGGCGCAGCGTGGCCTGGCGCACCTGCTCGGCGCCGAAGATGGTCTCGGCCAGGCCGGTCGCGATGAACAGCAGCGGGCCCATCGAGAACAGCGTGAAATAGGCGATGCTGGCGGCGCGCGTCAGGCAGTCATCGGCGAAGAAGCCTTCGACCGTGTCGCGCGACAATTTCCACAACCGGTTCATTCCGTCGGTCCTCCAGCACGGAAACGACGATGACCGCCTGCGGTTTGACGGGATTGTGCGCCGAACTGCGGCTTATCGCGCGCTGCGGACTTCCACCCCCGCCCATTCCTCCACCGGCTTCACGATGGCGGTGAAATCGGCGTCGCCGCCATGCAGGGCCTGGGCCACGGCGAAGGCCTGGCGCACGGCGGCGCCCACCGGGGTGGGCACGCCCAGCGCCTCGGCCTCGTCCAGGCACAGGCGCACATCCTTGTAGCAAAGCCCCAGCGAGAAGCCGAAATCGAAGCTGCCGGTCAGCACGCCGCGCGGGAACTTGTCGGCCGTCGCGGTGTTGCGGCCGCTGCTGACGTTGATGACGTCACACATCACCTTCGGGTCCACACCGGCCTTCACGCCCATCACCAGGGCCTCTGCCGTGATGGCCATGGCCGCGCCCACCAGCAGGTTGTTGGCGAGCTTCACGGTCTGAGCGGCACCCGGGGTTTCGCCCACGAACAGCGGCTTGCCGATCACCTCCAGCAGGGCGCGCGCGGCCTCCACATTCTGCCGGCGGCCGCTGACCATCAGTGTCAGCGTGCCGTCGCGCGCACCCTTCATGCCGCCGCTGACGGGGCAGTCGATCAGCGCGATCCCCTTGGGGGACAACGCCTCCGCCACGGCGATCGCCGCGCGCGGACCGCTGGTGGAGGTATCGATGACCGTGTGCACGGCGCTGCCATGGATCACGCCGGCCGGCCCCAGCATGGCGGCGCGCAGCGCGTCCGGCGTGGGCAGGCTGGCGAAAATCACCTCGGCCTTGTCGGCGACCTCACGCGGGGAGGCGGCGATGACCGCCCCCGGAACCGGAGGCGCATAGGGGTCGAACACCACCAGCCTGTGGCCGGCATCGACCAGGCGGCGGGCCATCAGGCTGCCCATCTTTCCCACGCCCAGGAAGCCCAAACTCTGTTCGGTCATGACGTTTCCTTCGCCGGGTTCACGCCGCGGCCAGTTGTTGCAACGGAAATTCCGGGTCGCGGATCTGCGACGGCTCCAGGCGCGGGCGCCGCGCGACCAGGGCGCGGGCGGCCATGTGCTCGCCCGCCTGGTTGATGGATTCGACGGCGCTGAGCCGCCCTTCGGCATCCAGGCGGAAGACGGAGAAACGCCCTTCCTCCGGGCTGCCGCGCAGCACCGCCTGGTCGCCGGGGGCGCCGACGCCCGCGATCTGCAACCGGATGTCCCACTGGTCGGACCAGAACCAGGGCAGCTTGGCGTAAACGGTGGGCACGCCGGTCAAGGTCTGGGCTAGGCAGCGGGCCTGATCCATGGCGTTCTGGATCGATTCCACCCGCACGCGCCGGTTGTCGTACAGCGGGTGCGGATAGCCGGCCGCATCGCCGATGGCATGGATGGCGCGGTCGGTGGTGGCCAGCCGGGCATCCACCTCTATGCCGTTGCCGGTCGCGAGGCCCACCTGCGCGGCGAGCGCCATGTTCGGCACCACCCCGATGGCGACCAGCGCCAGGGTGGTGGGGATCACGGTGCCATCGGCCAGGTGCACGGCGCGCAGGCTGCCCTCGCCCTCGAACCCGGCCAGCGCCGCGCCGAAATGGAAGCGCACGCCGCCCGCCCAATGCCGCGCCAGCAGATAGCGCGAGACCGGCAGCGACACCGCGCGGGCCAGGGCGCGCTCGCCCTGCTCCACGACGATCACCTCCAGCCCCAGCTGGGCGGCCACAGCCGCCACCTCCATGCCGATGAAGCCGGCACCGACAATGACAATTCGCTTCGTCCCGGCCAGCCGCGCGCGCAGCGCCAGGGCCTCCGGCTGCGAGCGCAGCATGACCACGCCGTCCAGCCCGGCGCCGGGCACGGTAAGGCGGCGGTTCTCCGCCCCCGTGGCCAGCACCAGATGATCGTAGGGCAGGCCCGCCACCTGCTTCGCGGCGCGGTCGATGGCCGTCACCTCGGCCTCGATCACCGCGATGCGCTTCTGCTCGAAAAAGGCGGCGGGCTTCAGCACGAGGTTGGGTTCCGCCACCTTGCCCAGCAGAAAGCCCTTGGAGAGCAGCGGCTTCTGGTAGGTGGGGCCGGGTTCGCGCCCGATCAGGGTGATGTCGCCCTCGTACTTCCGCTCGCGCAGGCTGGCGGCGAGCTGGCAGGCGGCGTGGCCGGTGCCGACGATGACCACGTTCATTCCTGCGCCTCCGGCACAACGCTCATACCTGCGCCTCCGGCAGGGCGACGACGAGCCCCTCATGCTCCGCGCCCAGCACCAGCTGGCAGCTGAGGCGGGAATTGTCGCGGCGCTCGGCCACGACGTGTTCCAGCAGCTCGTCCTCCAGCGCGCCCATCGGCGGCAGGCTTTCGGCCAGGGTTTCGACATAGACATGGCAGGTGGCGCAGACCAGCTCGCCCCCGCATTCCGCCACGATCCCGTCCAGCCCGGCCGCGATCGCGCCCTGCATGACGGACAGCCCTTCCTCCACGTCGAGCGCGGTGGGCTCGCCGTCAGGGCTGACATAGGTGACGCGGGGCATCAGGCGGCCGAGGCACCGCGCTCTCGCGCGGCTTCCAGCAGATGCGTCACGGCTCGGGTTTCCTTGCGGCGCAATTCGGCCAGCGCGCCGGGCAGGTCGCGCGCCTCCAGCGCGGCCAGGATGGCCTGATACTCCGCCACGGAATGCGACAGGCTGTCCGGGTGGGACAGCGACATGAAGCGGAACGGCTTCAGCCGGCTGCGCATCTGTGCGTAGAAATCCTGCAGCACCTCATTGCCGGCGATGCGGAATACTTCCTGGAACATCGCCTCCACCAGGCCGATATAGGTCGGGATGTCGCGCTTTTTCGCGGCATGGCCCATCTGGTCCGCGATGGCGTGCAGACGGCCCAGCTGCGGGTCCGTGGCCTCTGCCGCCACGCGGGTCAGGGCCAGTTCCTCCAGCCTGTAGGTCGCGTCGTAGAGGTCCTTCAGTTCCTTGATCGTGTAGTCGCGCACGAAGACGCCACGGCGGGGGTGGCGCACCACCACGCCCTCGCGTTCCAGGATGTAGGTGGCCTCGCGGATGGGCGCGCGGCTGGTGCCGAAGCGGTGGCCCAGCTCGATCTCGTTCAGCCGCTCACCCGGCTGCAGCTGGCCGTGCACGATGGCTTCCGCGATGGAGCGGGCGATCTGCTGGGCGAGCGTGCTGCGGGTGATGTCGAGCATGGAGGTCTCCTCAGAGTTCGACATAGACCGACCTTTCCTTCAGCGTCACGGGATACAGCGTCAGCTTCGACTGGCCGCCGCACAGGGTCTCGCCGGTTTCCAGGTCGAATTCCCAGCCGTGCCAGGGGCATTGCAGCACCCGGTCCTCCATGCCGAACACGAACTGGTCCACCTCGCTGGGCAGCATGGTGCCGCGCATGGTGCCGCGGCACACCGGCGCGCGCTTGTGCGGGCAGATGTTGCGGACGGCGTGCACGCGGTCCTTCACCCGGATCAGCCCGATGGACCGGCCGGCGATGTCGAAGACGGCGGGCCTGGCTTCCTCGAGCGCGTCGATCTCGGCCACGAAATGCAATGCCATGGTGATGTCCCGTCAGGAGAGCCGGAAAAGCTCGGCCGCGTTGTCGTGGAAGATGCGCCGGCGCATCTCGGGCGAGAGGCGCGTGAGCGTGTGCTGGGGGAAGTCATTGTCCCAATGCGGGTAGTCGGTGCTGAACAGCAGGGTCTGCTCGGCATGGATCATGTCCAGGATCTGCATCAGGTATTCGGGCTTCTCCGGCTCCTCGATCGGCTGGCTGGTGAAGCGGACGTGCTGCAGGACGGTCTCGCTGGGCAGGTTCTTCACCCAGGGCACTTCCTTGCGGAACTGGTGCCAGTTCTGGTCCATCCGCCACAGGAAATGCGGCAGCCACGAGAAGCCGAACTCAGCGGCCAGCAGCTTCAGCTTCGGAAAGCGCAGGAACACGCCCTCGAAGATAAGGCTGTTGATCGCGGAGATGCCGATCTGCGGGAAGGCGGTGTGGCGCTCGATATAGGTGCTGGGGGTGCCGCCGGCGAAATGCACGCTGGTGGGGAAGCCACCCTCGGTGCCGGTGGGGTGGATCAGCATGGGCAGGCCCATTTCCTCGGCCGCCTGGAAGATCGGGTAGTAGTGCCGGTTGCCCATCATGATGTTCAGCAGCGGCATGAACACGGCCACCACGCCGGGCTTGCGCCCGAAATCGCGGATCTCGGCGGCGGATGCCGCCGGGTCATGGGCGGCCACCACCATCGCCAGCTTGTAGCGCGGGTCCACGCCCAAAAACTCGCTGTAGAAGAACTCGTTGAAGGCGCGGGCGAGGGCCAGCGCCTCCCCGGCATTGGGCAGCGCCGCGAGCTTGCCGGCCTGGATGGAGGACAGCACCGCATGGGCGATGTTGTGCTTGTCCAGGTGCTCCTCCTTCATGAACAGCGCGTCCGAGCCCGGTTCCCCGCCGCTGGGCGGCATGGCATCGATGCGGTTCGACGAGGCGCGCGCGAGCGGCGGGCGCAGCCACTGGTTGGGCAGCACGTGGCGACCATCGAAATGCTCCCACCAGGAACGCGAGAGGTAGTTCTTCAGCCCGGCGATGTCGCCGTTCACCCAGGGGTGCACATCCGCGTCGATGATCGGCTCGCGCGCCCGGGCGGGTTTGCCGCCGGGTGGGCTGGTGCCCGGGCTGGCGATGATGTCGAGCATCTGTTCCTCCTGCTTGGACAAAAATTTTGTCGACAATCGAATGTCGAACTTGATTCCGCCCGCTGTCAAGGGGATGTTGACGTGGATCAAAGGCCGTGGATGGCTTGGGGCAAGGAAGGAAACGTTCATGACAACGACGCTCAACAGGCGCGCGCTGATGGCTGCCGGCCTCAGTGCACCGATCGCCGCAGCGGCCCAGGAGGTCTGGCCGGCCCGGCCTGTGCGGGTCATCGTGCCGTTCCCGCCGGGGCAGGCGGCGGATATCTTCACCCGGGTGGTGGTGGATGAACTGTCCCGCCGCTGGGCCGCCCGTGCCTTCGTGGAAAACCGCGGCGGCGCGGCCGGGGTGCCCGCCATGGAGGCCGGCGCCCGCGCCGCGCCGGACGGCTACACCCTGTGCGTAGGCTCCTCCGGCACGCTGGGCGTCAACCCCTCGGTACTGCGGCAGATCCCCTATGACGTCGAGAAGGACTTCGCCTTCCTGACCAACATCGCGGTCTTTCCGCTGGTGATCGTGGTCCGGGCGGATTTCCCGGCGCGAGACCTGCACGGCCTGCTGACGGCGCTGCGCGCCAGGCCCG
The DNA here is from genome assembly GCF_004005855.1 of Rhodovarius crocodyli. Lineage (GTDB taxonomy): Bacteria > Pseudomonadota > Alphaproteobacteria > Acetobacterales > Acetobacteraceae > Rhodovarius > Rhodovarius crocodyli. Next base: position 93,531 of record NZ_SACL01000001.1, on the reverse strand, counting down.
GCCAGATCGCGCTCGGCCTGCCCGGGGTGGCCACCAGCCAGCACATGGCGGCGGAGCTGCTGATGCACCGCACCGGCACCCGCTTCAACACGGTGGGCTATCGCGGCTCGGGCCCGGCCCAGGCTGATCTGCTGGCCGGGGTGGTGCCGGTGATGTTCGATACCGTGGCCAGCGCCCTGCCGCATATCCGCAGCGGTGCCCTGCGCGCCCTGGCGGTCACGACCACCGCGCGCGCGCCGCAACTGCCCGATGTGCCGACCGTGGCTGAGAGCGGTGTTACGGATTTCGCTGCCTTCGGCTGGTCAGGCCTGGTGGCGCCCGCCGGCACGCCGGCACCGGTGCTGGAACGCATCAATGCCGATGTCACGGCCATTCTCCGGCAGGAACGCACCGTTTCTCAATTCGTGGAGCTGGGCGGCACCGCCGACCCCATGACGCCCGCCGGCTTCGAGGCCTTCGTGAAGGCCGAGGTCGCCAAGTGGCGCGAAGTGGCCCGTGTGGCCGATGTCAGGCTGGATGGTTGAGATGAGGCACCCGATCACCCGCCGCCTGATGCTGGCGGCCCCCGTCCTGGCCGCCGCCCCCGCCCGTGCGGAGGAGCCGTGGCAGTCCCGCCCGATGCGCTTCATCGTGCCCTTCACCCCCGGCGGGCCCACCGATGCCGTGGCCCGCATCGTCACGGCCAGGCTGGGCGAGCAGCTGCGCACCAACATCGCGGTGGAGAATGTCGGCGGCGCCGGCGGCGCGCTGGGCATGGAGCGCCTGTCGCGCGCCGCCCCGGATGGGCTGACGATCGGGCTCGGCACCACCGGCACCCACGCCATCAACAGGCACCTGTATGCCAATCTGGCCTATGATCCGGTGCGCGGCTTCACCCCGCTTTCGACCGTGATCGAGCATATCAACATGCTGGTGCTGCGCGGCGACCACCCCGCGCGCAACCTGGCGGAGCTGCTGGAGGCCGCCAGGCGCGGCACCGTCACCTACGGCTCGGCGGGCAATGGCTCATCCAACCATCTGTCCGGTGAGCTGCTGTGCAGCCGCGCGGGGGTGGAGATGCAGCATGTGCCTTTCCGCGGCAGCGGCCCGGCCCTGGCGGAGGTGCTGGCGGGGCGCATCGACTTCATGTTCGACACGCCGGCCGCCCTGGCGACCGTGCGAGGCACCAATGCGCGGGTGATCGCCGTGACGGGTCTTGCCCGCCACCCGCTATTGCCCGACGCGCCCCCGGTGGCCGAGACCATTCCGGGTTTCGAGGTGGTGGGCTGGTTCGGCTTCTTCGGCCCCGCCGGCCTGCCGGCGCCGCTGGCGGACACGCTGAGCACGGCTGTCGGCCGGGTGGTGAGGGACCGGGAGACGAGCGAGCGGCTACGGGCGCTGGGCCTGGACCCCAGCGCGGGCACGCCGCAGGAACTGGCCGGGCGCGTGGCCAAGGACGATGCCCTGTGGGGACCGGTGATCCAGCGCGCGGGGCTGCGCGTGGGATAGGCCCGGCCCCCGCCGCTGCTGTCCTGACTTCATCCGGCCTGGCTTCATCCCGCCTGGGCGCCCGAAATCCGCACCATTTCCGCCCAGCGCGGCTTTTCCGCCTCAAGCCGGGCGCCGAGCTCATCGGGGGTGGAGCCGGTCAGGATCGCGCCCATGCCGATCACGCGCTGCCTGAGGGCGGGGTCGGTCCAGGCGGTGCGGATCTCACGCGACAGGCGCTCCGCGATCTCCCTCGGCATGCCGGCGGGGCCGGCCCAGCAATGCCAGGGGCTGACGTTGAAGTTCTCGACGCCCGCCTGGGCCATGGTCGGCACATCCGGCAGGGTGGGCCAGCGTTCGGCCATGGTCACGGCCAGGGGGCGTATCCGTCCCTCCGAGATCACGCCGGTGTAGCTGGCCAGATTGTCGATCGCGAGCTGCACGTCGCCCGCCAGCATGGCCGGAATGGTCTGCGCGGCACCCCGGAAGGGCACATGCACCCCCTGGATGCCCGCGCGCGCCAGGAAATAGGCGCCGGACAGATGGATGGAGGTTCCCACCCCCGCCGAGCCGTAGCTGACCCCGCCCGGCCTCTCGCGCCCCCAGCCCACGAATTCCTGCACGCTGCGCGCGGGCACATGCTGGGCGGGCACCGCCATGACGTTCGGCATGTCCCACATGGCGCTGATCCACTGGAAATCCTTGGCCATGTCGAAGGGCACGGAGGGGAAGATCATCGGGTTGATCACCACCGTGTGCATGCTGACGGTGCCCACGGTGTAGCCATCGGGCGCGGCACGGGCCAAGGCCTCGGCCGCGATGTTGCCCGAGGCGCCGCTGCGCGTCTCCACCACGAAGCTCTGGCCCAGGCGATGGGTCAGCACCTCGCAGGCCAGGCGGGTCAGGACATCGAGCGATCCGCCGGGCGGGAAGCCCACCAGCACGCGGACAGGCTTGTTGGGCCAGGATTGGGCCAGCGCGGGGCAGGCGAGTGCCGCCGTCGGCGCTGCCAGCAGCAAGCGACGTGTGAGCATGGTTCCTCCCCCCGGGCCTCTGCGGGCCTCGGGTCGGCAGGCACCCTAACAGCCGCGGGTTCCGGCGCGCAAAGGTTTGAATGCGCGCCGGAAGGCTTCAGGCGACCTCGGGCATCCTGGCCAGCAGCTTGTCCAGCGTGATGGGATAGTCCCGCACCCGCACGCCGGTGGCGTTGTAGATGGCGTTGGCCACCGCCGCACCCACGCCGCACAGGCCGAGCTCACCCACCCCCTTCGCCTTCATGGGCGAGGAAGTCGGGTCCACCTCATCCAGGAAGACCACATCCTGGTGCGGAATGTCGGCGTGCACCGGCACCTCGTATCCGGCCAGGTCGTGGTTCACGAAGAAGCCGTGGCGGGTGTCGACGGCCAATTCCTCCATCAACGCGCCGCCCACGCCCATGGTCATGGCGCCGATCACCTGGCTGCGAGCGGATTTGGGGTTCAGGATGCGCCCCGCCGCGCATACCGCCAGCATGCGGCGCACGCGCGTCTCGGCCGTTGCCATGTCCACGCCGACCTCGACGAAATGGCCGGCGAAGGTGGATTGCTGAACGCGCTCCGCGATGTCGCCGTATTCGATGGCGTCCTCGCCCACCAGCCCCTCCGCGCCGGCCAGTTCCGCCAGCGGGCGGCTCGTATTGCCGGCGCGCACCATGCCGTCGGCGAAGACGGCCTCGGCGGGGTCGAGGCCCGCGCGCCGGGCCACCGCCTCACGCAGCTTCACGCAGGCCGCATAGACGCCGGCGGTGGCATTGTTGGCGCCCCACTGCCCGCCGGAACCGGCCGAGACCGGCAGGGAGGAATCGCCCAGCCGCACCGTCACCCGGTCCATGCCCACGCCCATCATCTCGGCCGCCGTCTGGGCCATGATGGTGTAGCTGCCGGTGCCGATGTCGGTCATGTCGCTTTCGATCGTCACCACGCCGCGGCCGTCCAGCCGCACCCGCGCGGCCGACTTCATCAGCAGGTTGTTGCGAAAGCCCACGGACATGCCCATGCCCACCATCCAGCGCCCGTCGCGCTGCTGTCCGGGCCGGGCCTGGCGGCGGTTCCAGCCGAAGCGTTCGGCACCCACGCGCAGGCATTCCACCAGCTGCCGCTGAGAGAAGCGGCGCTGCGCGTTGCCGGGATCGGTCTGGGTGTCGTTCAGGATGCGGAACTGCACGGGGTCCAGGCCGAGCTTCTCGGCCATCTCATCCATCGCGATCTCCAGCGCCATCAGGCCCGGCGTCTCGCCCGGGGCGCGCATCGCATTGCCTTCGGGCAGGTCCAGCCGCGCCAGGCGGGTGCCCGTCAGCCGGTGCGCGGCGGCATAGAGCAGGGTGGTCTGCTGCACCGCGTCCTCGGGGTCGCCGCCCTCCAGGTTGCCGGACCAGCTCTCATGCCCGATCGCGGTCAGCCGGCCGTCACGCGTCGCACCCAGGCGGATGCGCTGGATGGTGGCGGCCCGGTGCGTCGTGTTGTTGGCGATCAGCGGCCGCTGCAGCGCCACCTTCACCGGCCGCCCGGCCAGCCGCGCGCCCAGCACCGCCAGCAGCGTGTCCGCCCGCAGGAACAGCTTGGCGCCGAAGCCGCCCCCGATGAAGGGCGAGATGAGGCGGACATTCTCCTTCGGGATGCGCAGGGTCTTGGCCAGGTCCCCGGCCGTCCAGGCGATCATCTGGTTGGAGAGCCAGACGGTCAGCCTGTCGCCCTGCCAGGCGGCGATGGTCGCGTGGGGCTCCATCATCGCGTGGGATTCGTCGGGCGTGGCATAGGTCTCGTCCAGCCGCACCGCCGCCTCGGCAAAGCCGCGGTCGAAATCGCCCACGCGCTTGTCCTCCTGGGCAGGGGGCACGCCGGCGCGCCTGGCGGCGTGCAGGTCGAACTGCCCGGCCGCGCGGTCGTATTCGACACGGATCAGCTGCGATGCCGCGCGGGCCTGCTCGAAGCTCTCTGCCACCACCAGCGCGATCGCCTGGTGATAGTGCTCGACCTCCGGCCCGCCCAGCAGCCGGGCGACGTTCATGCGGCCCTTGTCCAGCCGGCCCGCATTCTCATGCGTCAGGATGGCGATGACGCCGCTGGCCGCGCGCGCCGCGCGAAGGTCCATGGAGCGGATGCGGCCCTTGGCAATGCCGGCGCCCAGGATATGGCCATAGGCCTGGTTGGCCACGACGTCGTGCCGTTCATAGGCATAGGGCGCGGTGCCGGTGGTCTTGCCGGGGCCGTCGATGCGGTCATGCGGGCGGCCCACGACCTTCATCTGGTCGATCGGGTTCTGGCCGGCGGGGCTGTCGAAGCGCATGGGTCAGTTCCTCCCCTCGGCCAGGACGGAGGCGATGGCACGCTCCGCCAGGCGCAGCTTGAACTCGTTGTGCGGGGTGGGGCGGGCGCCGGCCAGCAGCGAGTCGGAGGCAGGCTTCGCCCCGCGCTTCAGCTCGGCCTCGGCCGCCTCCAGCCGCCAGGGCTTGTGCGCCACGCCGCCCAGCGCGACGCGGCCGCTGCCGTCGCGCTGGACGATCGCCGCGACCGACACCAGCGCGAAGGCATAGGAAGCACGGTCACGCACCTTGCGGTACAGCTGCACGCCGCCAGCGGGCGGCGGCAGGGTCACGGCCGTGATCAGCTCACCCTGTTCCAGGGCCGTCTCGACATGCGGGGTATCGCCCGGCAGGCGGTGGAAATCGGCCATCGGGATGCTGCGGGTGGTGCCGTCGGCCTTCACCGTCTCCACCGAGGCATCCAGCACGCGCAGCGCCACGGCCATGTCGGAGGGATGCGTCGCGATGCAGGCGTCGGAGGTGCCGAGCACCGCATGATGCCGCGTGAAGCCGCCGATGGCCGCGCAGCCCGCGCCGGGGCTGCGTTTGTTGCAGGCCATGTCGGTGTCGTAGAAATACGGGCAGCGGGTGCGCTGCAGCAGGTTGCCGGCGGTGGTGGCCTTGTTGCGGAGCTGGCCTGAGGCACCGGCCACCAGCGCGCGCGTCAGCACCGCATAGTCGCGCCGCACCTTGGCATGGGCCGCCAGATCCGTGTTGCGCACCATGGCGCCGATGCGCAGGCCGCCCTCGGGGGTTTCCTCGATGCGGTCCAGGCCCAGGTGGTTCACGTCGATCAGATGCGCAGGCGCCTCGATGCGCAGCTTCATCAGGTCCAGCAGGTTGGTGCCGCCGGCGATGAAGCGGGCCTCGGGGTTGCGGGCGGCGGCGGCCGCCGCCTCCGCGGGGCTGGCCGCGCGCTCATAGGTGAAGGGCCTCATGCCTGCCTCCCCGCCACCTCGACGATGGCCTCGACGATGTTGGAATAGGCGCCGCATCGGCAGATGTTGCCGCTCATGCGCTCCCGGATCTCGGCCTCGCTCAGCGCCACGCGGTTGAGGTCGCCGCTGACATGGCTCGGGATGCCGGCCTTGATCTCCTCCAGCATGGCGACGGAGGAGCAGATCTGCCCCGGCGTGCAATAGCCGCACTGATAGCCGTCATGGCTGATGAAGGCGGACTGCATCGGGTGCAGGTCGCCGGGCGTGCCCAGCCCCTCGATGGTGGTGATCGTATCGCCCTCATGCATCACCGCGAGCGACAGGCAGGCATTGATGCGCCGCCCGCCCACCATCACGGTGCAGGCGCCGCACTGGCCGTGGTCGCAGCCCTTCTTGCTACCGGTCAGGTGCAGGTGCTCACGCAGCGCGTCCAGCAGGGTGGTGCGGGTGTCCAGCACCAGGTTGCGCGGCGTGCCGTTGACCGTGAAGGCCACGCCGGTCATCGAGGGCGCTTCCGCCGCCGCGGCGTTCTGGGCATGGGCGCCGGCGGCGCCAGGGGCGGCGGCGCAGGCCGCGCCGGCAAGAAAGACGTCTCGGCGGCTGGTGCCGATGTCAGGTGATCCGGGCATGGGCTGGGATCCTGTCTGGAGGGGGCGTTGGGAAGCCGCGCGCCAGGCGCTGCGGTCTCCGGCATGTCTGGATGTAGAATGCATGAAGGACGCCCGGGTTTTAGTGCGGCGGCCCGGATGACGTGGTGAACAGGATTCATGAATGCCGTGCCCCTGGCCGGCATTGCCGCTTGACCATGCCCGCGCTTCGCCGCGACCTTGGCCCGATGGCCAGCAGATCCCTCGAATTCAGGCACCTGGAAGCATTCCGCGCCATCATGCGCACGGGTTCCGTCACGGGGGCGGGGGCCATGCTGGGCACCTCCCAGCCCGCGGTCAGCCGGCTTCTTTCCCAGATCGAACAGATCGCGGGCTTCGCGCTGTTCGAGCGCGTGCGCGGCCGGCTGGTGCCCAATGCGATGGCCGAGGCCCTGCACAAGGAAACCGAGCGCGTCTTTATCGGCATCGACGAGGTGACGGCCCTGGCCGAGCGGCTGCGCGCCCAGGCGCCGCGCCGCATCGTGATGGCCAGCCTGCCCACCCTGACCCTGAGCCTGCTGCCGCGCGCCATCGCCGCCTGGCGTACCTCCGGCCGGCGGGAGACGATGTCGATCCATTCCCGCGCGGCCGGCGGCGTGCTGGGGCTCGTCTCCTCCCGCCAGGCGGATATCGGCATCAGCAACGGCCTGCCGCGCATTCCGGGCGTGCGCTCCGCGCCGCTGATGCGCACGCGCGCCTGGTGCGTGATGCCGCCGGGCCACCGCTTCGCCGCCAGACCCGTGGTGCGCGCCGCCGACCTGGACGGCGAGGCCTATATCGCCCTGTCGCGGGAGGAAGGCCGCCAGGCGCGGGTGGATGACGCGCTGATGCACAGCGGCGCCCGCCCGGACGAGGCGGTGGAATGCCGCATGACGGTGGGGGCCGTGGCCATGGCGGCGGCGGGCAACGGCGTGACGGTGGCCGATGCCTTCGCGGTCGCCAGCTGCCTGCACCTGGGCCTGGTGCTGCGCCCCTTCGAGCCGGCCGTGACCTTCGACTACCGCATCATCTGGCCCGAGGAGATGCGCGACAATTTCGGCCGCGCGGCACTGGCGCAGAGCATCCGCGCCACCGCGCGGCAATTGGTGGAGGAGGTGGCCGCGCATGCGGCAGGGTCATGTCCCGGATGATGGTTTCATGACGATTTGATATGGGGCAAGCCCGCGCGCGCGTGGCAGCCTCACCCCCCTGATGAGCGACACCCAGACACCCTTCGCCCCTGGCTTCCAGGAGCGCCCCTTCTGGTGGGAGGCGGCACCCCCCGCGCCCACCGAGACCCCCCTGCCTGACACCGCCGAGGTGCTGGTGGTGGGCGGCGGCATCGCCGGGCTTTCCACCGCGCTCGAACTCGCGCGCAACGGCATGAAGCCGCTGGTGATCGACCGCGAGCCGATCGGCTGGGGCGCTTCATCCCGCAATGGCGGCGCGCTGTCTGGCGCGGGCAGCCTGGGCAAGACGCGCGGCGACCTGGAGCAGGCCTTCGGCGCCAAATTCGTGGCGGAACTGGCCGAGGAAGGGGAGCAGGCCTTCGAGGATTTCGAGGCGCTGGTGAAGCGCGAGAACCTCGACTGCGACTATGTGCGCTGCGGCCGCTTCGTCGGCGCCCATGCGCCCAAGGCGATGGAGGCGCTGAAGAAGCGCGCCGAGATGATCAACAAGGCCGGCGGCGAGCAGGCCTTCATCCTGCCGAAGGAGCGCGTGGGCGAGGAGATCGACACGCCCCGGTACCATGGCGGCATGCTGCTGCTGCGCGCGGGTTCCCTGCACCCGGCGAAATACACCCAGTCCCTGGCGCGCGCGGCGGCGGGCCACGGCGCCACGCTGATCAGCGGCGTGGAGATGCAGGGATACACGCGTGAGGCCGATGGCGGCTTCATGGTGCAGACCAGCCGGGGCAGGATCCGCGCCAGGCACCTGATGCTCGGCACCAACGGCTATACCGGCACCATGACGCCCTGGCATCGCCGGCGCCTGATCCCGGTCGCGAGCTACATGATCGCGACCGAGGAGCTGGGCGAGGAGCGCGTGCGCCGGGCCCTGCCGCATCTGCGCGTCTACGGCGACACCAAGAAGATCCTGTATTATTTCCGCCCCTCGCCCGATTACCGGCGCATCCTGTTCGGCGGCCGCGCCAGCTTCATGGATGCGGACACGAAGCGGTCCGCCGCCACCCTGCATCGGTTCCTCACGCATCTGATCCCCGATCTGCGCGGCGTGAAGCTGACCCATAGCTGGAAGGGCAATGTCGCCTTCGCCTTCGACATGATGCCGCATGTCGGCGTGAATGAGGGCGTGCACTACGCCATGGCCTGCAACGGCAGCGGCGTCGTGACCATGACGCATCTGGGCAAGGCGGCGGCGCATCTGATCCTGGGCGGGGGCAACCGCCCCTCGGCCTTCTCGCGCCTCAGCTTCCCCACGCGCCCCTTCTACACCGGCAACCCCTGGTTCATGCCGGTCGTCGGCACCGCCTATCAGATCAAGGACCGGCTGGAAGGCTGGACCGTCACGGAGGACCGCTGATGGGCGCGCACCCGTATTTCACCCGCGCGGAGTTCGACGCGCGTCTGGCCCGGCTGAAGGCGCGGATGCGCGCGGCCGAGGTGGATGTGGCGCTGTTCGATGAGATCGAGGCGATGACCTGGGTCTCGGGCTTCGGCAGTTCCGCCAATCGCTGGCGCTGCGTCGCGATCCCGCTGGAGGGTGAGCCGTTCTTCCTGATCCGCGCGCTCGACGCCTCGGTCTGCGCGCAGCGTACCTGGATCAGCGACATCCCGACCTTCCGCGACTGGGAGGACCCGATCCCCGCCCTGGCATCGGCGCTCCGCGCGCGCGGGTTGGACAAGGCGCGCATCGGGCTCGACTACGACAGCTACGGCACCTCGCTCAGCCGTTTCGCCGCCATGCAGGCGGCGTTGCCGGGCGCTGCGTTCGTGAATATCGGCGCGGTGGTGGCCGAGCTGCGGCTGATCAAATCCCCCGCCGAGATCGAGCTGCTGCGCCGGGCTGCCGCCATCGCCGATGAGGCCACGCGCCGCGCGGCGGCGGTGTGCGTGCCCGGCGGCAATCAGCGCGAGGCCGCGAAGATCGCGCAGATGACCTTCGTGGAGATGGGCGGCGACCCCTATCGGCCCGGGCCCATCACCGGCGGGCGCGGCTGGGACTTCCTGCACGGTCATCTGGGCGATGCGCCGCTGGCCAGCGGCGATGTGGTGCACATCGAGCTGACGCCGCGTATCTACGGCTATTCCTCGCGCGTCATGCGCTGCGTGGTGTTGGGCGAACCGGAACCCGAACGCCAACGCGCCGCCGAGATCCTGGCCGAGCTGCAGGACCGCCAGATCGCCGCCATGAAGCCCGGCGCCAAGGGATCGGATGTCGATGCCATCCTGCGCGACGGGGTGGTGAAGGCGGGGCTGCGGCCGAGCTACGACAACATCACCGGCTACACGCTGGGCCTGTACGGCGATGCCGGCCCCCGGACCAGCGACTTCACGCGCATCCTGCACCCGGAGGCCGATTGGGTGATGGAGGCGGGGATGGTGTTTCACATCTATGCCTCGGCCGGCGGGGCGGCGCTGAGTGAATCGGTGCTGGTGACCGAAACCGGCCCCGAATTGCTGACGCATCTGCCGCGCGGCCTGCTGGTGAACCGCTGAGCATGGCGGGCAGCGTCATCGTCCTCGGCGCGGGGGTGGCGGGGCTCTCTGCCGCCCTGCCGCTGGCGCGCGCCGGGCGGGCGGTGACGGTGATCGACCCGCTGCCGCCGGCGGGCGGGGCCTCCTTCGGCAATGCCGGGCTGCTGAGCCCTGATACGGTGGTGCCGATCGCCCAGCCGGGCATGCTGCGCAAGGTGCCGGGATGGCTGCTGGACCCGGACGGGCCGCTGGTGGTGCGCCCGCGCTATCTGCCGCGCGCCGCCCCCTGGCTGCTGCGCTGGATCATGGCCGGGCGCATGGAGCGCGTGCTGGCGGTCAGCGATGCCATGCGCGCCCTGAACGGCCAGACGATGCGATGTTGGCAGGACCTGCTGGGGGCCGCGGATTTCGCCGCCCTGGCCCGCCGCACCGGCCAGGTCCAGGTGTGGGACAGTGAAGGGGAGACCGAGGCCGCGGCGCGTGACCGGATGCTGCGCGCCCGCCACGGCATCGCGGCGGAGGTGCTGGATGCGGAGGGCGTGCGTGCCCTGCTGCCCGGGATCACGCCCGCCGTGAAGCGCGGCCTGTTCTTGCCGGGCAATGGCCATACCGTCAGCCCGCTGCGCATGGTGCGGCGCCTGGCCGATCATTTCCTGGCCGCCGGCGGCACGCTGCTGGCCGAGCGCGCCATGAAGATCATTCCCCCAGAAGGCGGGGGAGAAGGCGGCGGCTGGATGGTCATGACCAACGCCGCCAACCACCGGGCCGCGACACTGGTGGTGGCGGGCGGTGCCTGGTCGAAGCAGATGCTGGCGCCGCTGGGCATCCATGTGCCGCTGGAGGCCGAGCGCGGCTATCACCTGATGCTGCCCGACCCCAGCGTGATGCCGGCGCTGCCCATCATGGACAAGGCACGCTCCATCGCCGTCACGCCGATGGAGGAGGGGCTGCGCGCCACGGGCCTGGTGGAGATCGCGGGGCTGGAGGCGCCGCCCGATGAGGCCCGCGCGGCGCGGCTGATGGGGCTGCTGGCCGCGCTGCTGCCCGGCATCACGGGCGGCACGCCGCGGCTGTGGATGGGCTCCCGCCCCTCCACCCCCGACAGCCTGCCGGTGCTGGGCCCGGTGAAGGGGCGGCCCGGCCTGCACCTGTGCTTCGGCCACGGCCATTTCGGCATGACGGGCGGCCCGCCGAGCGGGCGCCTGGTCTCCGACCTCATTCTGGGCGAGCGGCCCCTGGCCGACCCCGCCGCCTACGCTTTGGACCGCTTCGGCGCATGAGCCGCGGCACCCGGGATTGCACAACCACAAGAGGGCTTCACATGACGGACACGATGATCCTGCCGCGCCGGCTGTTGCTGGGGGCGGCGCTGGCCACCCCCGCGCTGCGCGGCGCCAAGGCTGCCGGCGAAGTGATCGTGCGCACGCCGGGCGGCGTCTACGACGACATCATGCGCCAGCACGTCTATGACCCCTTCACGCGTGAGACGGGCATCACCGTCCGCCCGGTGGCGGCCACGGGTGCGAAGCTGATCGCGATGTTCCGCGCCAACAATGTCGAGCTGGACCTGATCGACACCGGCGACAAGCAGCTGCTGGCACTCGAGAACATGGGCGCGCTGGCCCCCATCGCCTATGACCAGTGGCGCTGGTCCAAGCCCGAGGACATCGAGCCCGAGGTCAAGAAGACCTACCAGTGCGGCAACTTCACCTATGCGACCGTGCTGGCCTACAGCAAGACGGCCTTCCCGAACGCCCACCCCAACAGCTGGGCCGAGTTCTGGGATGCCGGGCGCTTCCCCGGCCCCCGCATGCTGGCCGATGCCGCGACGGGTTCGCCCAATTTCGAGTTCGCGCTGCTGGCCGACGGCGTGCCGAAGGACCAGATCTACCCGATCGACATCGACCGCGCGCTGCGCGCCATGACGCGCATCCGCCCGCAGATCCGCCGCTTCTGGGACACGGGGGCGCTCTCGGCCCAGATGATGTCCGACCAGGAGGTGGTGCTGGGCTCCATCTGGAACGGCCGCCTGCAGACGCTGATCGACCGCAACGCCCCGCTTGCCTACACCTGGAACGAGCACATGATCCAGGTGCAGGCGCTGGGCGTGTTCAAGGATGCGCGCAACAAGGAAGGCGCGCAGCGGCTGGCCGACTTCATGATGCAGCCCAACGTGCAGGCGGCCTACGCCAAGCAGCTGATCTACGGGCCGACCAACAAGCAGGCCCAGCAGTTCCTGACCGCCGAGGAAAAGGCCCGCATGCCGGGCGGCGAGAACTCCCAGCGCAGCGGTTTCTACCAGAACATCAACTGGTGGGAGGACAACCGCGACCGCGTGAACCGCGCCTGGTCGCGCTGGGTGCTGCGTTGAAAGGCGGGGGGTTGAGCGGGGGCGCCTCCGTCGCCCTTGAGGCGGTGACCAAGCGCTATGGCACCGAGACCGTGGTGGCGGGCGTTTCGCTCGCCATCCCGGCCGGTGAGTTCTTCACGCTGCTCGGCCCCTCCGGCAGCGGCAAGACCACCACCCTGTCCATGCTGGCGGGCTTCGTCATCCCCGATGAGGGGCGCGTGGTGATGGGCGGGCAGGACATGACGCAGGTGCCGCCGCGCGGGCGGGGCCTGGGCATGGTGTTCCAGAACTATGCCATCTTCCCGCACCTGAACGTGGCCGAGAACGTGGCCTTCCCGTTGACCGTCAAGGGCGCACCGAAGGCCGAGATCCAGGCCCGCGTGGCCGAGGCCCTGGCCATGGTGAAGCTGACGGGTTTCGAGGCGCGCTATGCCCGCCAGCTCTCGGGCGGGCAGCAGCAGCGCGTGGCCCTTGCGCGCGCCATCGTGGCCCATCCGCGCATCGTGCTGATGGATGAGCCGCTGGGCGCGCTCGACAAGAACCTGCGCTTCCACATGCAGGTCGAGATCAAGGAGATCCAGCAGCGGCTGGGCATGACCGCGATCTACGTCACGCATGACCAGGAGGAAGCCCTGACCATGTCCGACCGCATCGCCATCATGGATGGCGGGCGGATCGCGCAGATGGGCCCCCCGCGTGAGGTGTATGAGAAGCCGGACAGCCGCTTCGTCGCGGCCTTCCTGGGTGAGGCCAACCTGCTGGACGTCACGCGCGACGGTGCGCTGGTGCGCGGGCCGGGCGGGGGCGCGATCGAGGCCGGGGCCGGGCAGGGCACCACCCTGTTCGTGCGGCCGGAGAAGGTGACGGTTTCGGCCGCCGCGCCGTCGGGTGGCCCAAACCAGCTGCCGGGCCAGGTGCTGCATGCCTCCTTCCTCGGCAATGTCGTGCGCTATGCGGTGGATGTCGGCCAGGGGGCGACGGTGCTGGCGGATGCCGTCAATGGCCCCGGCGCCGTGCTGCACGCCCCCGGCGCCCCGGTGACACTGCACTGGCGCGCCGAGGACAGCCGGCTGCTGGCGGCCTGACGCGATGCCCTTGTCACGCCTCACCGCCTGGCTGCTGCTGGCGCCCACGCTGCTGCTGCTGGTGCTCGTCTTTCTGGTGCCGATCGGCTGGTTCATCGGCGGCTCACTCGCGGAACTCGGCACGCTGTCCGAGATCTGGGAGGAAGCCGACGCGGTGCTGTTCTCGGGCGCGGTGGGCGGGGCGATCCTGAACACCAACTGGATCGCGGCGCTGGTCACGCTGCTGGTGCTGCTGATCGGCTATCCCATGTCCTATGCGCTGTCCCGCGCGAAGGGGCTGGTGTTCACCGCCATCCTGCTCTGCATCGTGCTGCCCTATTTCACCAGCACCATCGTGCGCACCTATGCCTGGATGGTGCTGCTGGGGCGCAACGGGCTGATCAACCAGATCCTGCTCGGCATCGGTCTGATCAATGAGCCGTTGCAGCTGATGTACAACCGCACCGGCGTCATCATCGGCATGACCTATGTGCTGCTGCCCTACATGGTGCTCACGCTCTATGCCGCGATGAAGGCGGTGGACCAGCGGCTGCTGCAGGCGGCCGAGGGGATGGGCGCCTCGCCCGCCACCGTTTTCCTGAAGGTATTCATGCCGCTGACGCTGCATGGCGTGATCGCGGGCGTGCTGATCACCTTCATCCTGGCGCTCGGCTTCTTCGTCACGCCCGCGCTGATGGGCGGCCCGGGGGACATCATGATCGCCATGCTGATCGAGCGGGAGGTGGAGCTGACCTACAACTGGCCGACGGCGGCCCTGATGACCATCGTGCTGCTGACCGTCACGCTCATCCTCTATGCCTTCTACGCCCGCATCTCGGACCAGGGGGAGGCACGGCGATGATGGGCCCCGTCCTGCGCGCCACGCTGATGAAGGCCGTGATCGTGCTGCTGTGCTTCGGCATGGTGGCACCCATCGTGATCGTGGCCATCGCCTCCTTCAGCGGCGACGGCTATCTGAAGTTCCCGCCCGAGAGCTTCTCCAGCCAATGGTACGCGCGCTTCCTGGGCGACCAGCGCTGGCGCGATGCCATCCTGAATTCGGTGGTCATCGGGCTGATGACCTCGGTGTTCTCCACCCTGCTGGGGTTCCTCGCGGCCTATGCGCTGGTGCGGGCGGAACTGCCCTGGCGGCGGGCGCTGATGTCCCTGCTGCTGACGCCCGTCATCGTGCCGCATGTGGTCACGGCGGTGGCGATGTACTTCCTCTCGGCCCGGATGGGGCTGGTGGGGGTGCGGCCCTGGATCGCGGTGGCGCACAGCGTGGTGGCCATGCCCGTGGTGCTGATCATCCTGCAATCGGCCCTGCGCACGGTGGACCCGGCGCTGGAGCGCGCGGCGATGGTGTTCGGCTGCACGCGCTGGGGGGTGTTCCGCCGCGTGGTGGTGCCGCTGGCGCTGCCGGGCGTGGTCTCGGCCGCGCTGTTCAGCTTCCTCACCTCCTTCGATGAGCTGGTGATCTCCCTGTTCCTGGCCGGGGTGCGGGCGGAAACCCTGCCCGTGCGGATCTGGAACAGCCTGCTGCTGGAGGTGGAGCCCACCATCGCCGCCGTCAGCACGCTGCTGATCCTGGTGACGATGCTGGCCCTCGGCGCGGATGCGCTGCTGCGGCGGATGCGCGGGGAGGGCGGCGCCCTGCCGGGGAAGTAGCGCCTCACGAAAAAGCGGCATTGCCACATCGATGAAATCGCCCTGAAATACCGGCGGATATCGAGGCTGGCGATGCATTTCGACGAGATCGGCTACCTGGGCGTCACCGAGCTTCATGCGCTGTACAAGGCGCGGAAGCTCTCTCCGGTGGAGGTCGCTCAGGCGGTTCTCGCCCGGATCGAGCGCATCGAACCCAACGTCAACGCCATGATGCGCCTGACGCCCGAACATGCGCTGGAAGCGGCCAGGCGGTCCGAGGCGGTGTTCCGCCAATGCGACACGCCCCGCCTGCTTGAGGGCATCCCCGTCACCATCAAGGATCTGCAGCACACGAAGGGCGTGCAGACCGATTTCTCCACCGTCATCATGCAGGGCACCATCCCGGATGTGGATGCGCCCTGCGTCAGCCGGCTGCTCTCGGCGGGCGGGATGATGATGGGCAAGACGACTTCGGCCGCCGAATGGGGGTGGAAGGGCGTCAGCCAGGCGCCGATCTCGGGCATCACCCACAACCCCTGGGGCAAGGGGCTGAATGCGGGGGCTTCGTCCTCCGGCGCCGGTGTGGCGGCGGCCTGCGGCTATGGCCCGCTGCACCAGGGCGGTGACGGCGCGGGGTCCATCCGCATGCCCGCGCATTTCTCGGGCGTCTACGGGCTGAAGCCCACCCATGGGCGCGTGCCCAACTGGCCCGTCTCCAACAACGAGAACGCGACCCATATGGGCCCGCTGACCCGCACGGTGGAGGACGCGGCGCTGATGACCCAGGCCATGGCCGGGCCGCACCCGTGGGACTTCACCTCGCTGGAGGCCCCGCCGCAGGATTATGCCTCGCAGTTGCGCGCCGCCACGATGAAGGGCAAGCGCATCGCCTATTCTCGCGACCTGGGCCATGCCCGCGTCGACCCCGAGATCGCGGAAGCAGTCGAGAAGGCCGTGAAGGTCTTCGAGGAAATGGGCGCGATCATCGAGGAAGTGACGCCCGCCTGGGGGCCGCTCGGCCCTGAGCTTGCGCGTTTCTTCTGGCCCGCCACCTTCTCCAGCCGGATCGAAAGCCTGCCCGAATTCGAGAGCGGGATGGACCCGGGCTTCGTGGCGATGATCAAGTTCGCCTCTGGCTTCACCACGCCGCAGTTCATGCAGATGCGCAGCCGGCGCTTCGCCTATATCCAGCAGATCCATGAGTTCATGGAGGGCTACGACTTCCTGCTGACGCCGGCGGTCAGCGTGGCGGCCTTCCCGGCGGACCGCCTGCAGCCCGCCCATTGGCCCCAGCATGAATGGGACTGGCTGATGTGGGCGGAATTTTCCTACCCGTTCAACTGGTCCGGCAGCCCGGCGGCCAGCGTGCCCTGCGGCTTCACCCCCGCCGGATTGCCGGTGGGGCTGCAGATCGTGGGCCGGCGCTTCGATGACCTCGGCGTGCTGCAGGCCAGCGCCGCCTTCGAGGAAGCCCGCCCCTGGGCCGACAAGAGGCCACCCCTCGCGCAGTAACCCCATCACGGAGAGAGAGTGCCATGAAGCGTCGTGACTTCCTTGCCGGTGCGGCCGGTGCCGCCACTCTCTCCGCCCCGGCGGGCGCGCAGCCGGCCAAGGTGGTGAAGTTCGTCCCGCAGGCGGATCTCGCGCTGCTGGACCCGGTCTTCACCACGGGCCTCGTGACCCGCAACCACGGCTTCCTGGTCTATGACCAGCTCTATGGGCTGGATGACAGCTTCAACCCCCAGCCGCAGATGGTCGATGGCCATGTCATCGAGGATGACGGCAAGACCTGGAAGCTGACCCTGCGGGATGGCCTGCGTTTCCATGACGGCACGCCCGTGCTGGCGCGCGATGCGGTGGCCAGCATCAACCGCTGGACCCAGACCGATGCCTTCGGCCAGACCCTGCGCGCCGCGACCGATGAGCTGAGCGCGCCGTCGGACCGCGTCATCCAGTTCCGGCTGAAGAAGCCGTTTCCCCTGCTGCCGACGGCACTCGCCAAGCCCTCCGCCTTCTGTCCGGTGATGCCGGAGCGGCTGGCGAACACGCCATTCAACCAGCAGGTGACGGAAATGGTGGGCAGCGGCCCCTTCCGCTACCTGGCCAATGAACGCGTGGCGGGCTCCCGCAACGTCTATGCGAAGTTCGCGGAGTATGTGCCGCGCGCCTCGGGCACGGCCAGCTTCGCGGCGGGGCCGAAGGTCGTGCATATCGACCGCGTGGAATGGGTCACGCTGCCCGATGCCGCCACCGCCGCAGCCGCCCTCCAGGCCGGCGAGGTCGATTGGTGGGAACAGCCCCAGCCCGACCTGCTGCCGCTGCTGCGCCGCAACCGCAACATCCGCGTGGAGGCCAAGGAACGCGGCGGGTTGATGGGCATGATCCGCTTCAACCACCTGGTCCCGCCCTTCGACAACCCGGCCATCCGCCGCGCCTTCCTGGCGGGCGTGAACCAGACCGAATACATGCAGGCCGTGATGGGCGAGGAGCGTTCCCTGTGGAACGACCGCTGCGGCTTCTTCCTGCCCGGCAGCCCCTCGGGCAACGAGGCTGGGCTGGAAGTCATGACCGGCCCGCGCGACCTGGAAAAGGTGAAGCGCGACCTGCAGGCCGCCGGCTACAAGGGTGAGCGCGTGGTCTTCGTGGTGCCGACCGACCTGCCCTCGCTGAACGCCATGAGCCTTCTGGCCGCCGACATGTTCCGCAAGGTAGGCATCAACCTCGACTACCAGGCGCTGGACTGGGGCACGGTGCTGCCGCGCCTGGCCAACCGCGAGGGGCTGGACCGCGGCGGCTGGAGCGTCTGGTGCAACTACATCCCCGGCATCATCGCGACATCGCCCGCCACGCAATCCTATGCGCGCGGCATCGGGCGGGCGGGCACCTTCGGCTGGCCTGAATCGGCCCGGCTGGAGGCCCTGCGCGACCAGTACATGGACGCCACCGACCCCGCCGAGCAGCGGCGCCTGTGCGAGGAGATCCAGCAGCAGGCCTGGCAGGACGTTCCCTACATCCCGACCGGCGCCTGGATGCAGCCCTTCGCCTTCCGCTCCAACATCACGGGCATGCTCAACGGCTTCCCGCTGTTCCACAACATCCGCAAGGGCTGATCAGGGGATCTCGGCCGCCAGGTCGCGTGACGTCACGAAGCGCGTGCCCGCGTGCGCCTTCATGAAGCCGATCAGCCGGTCGAGCATCGCGAGCCGCCCGGGATGGCCGATCAGCTGCACATGCAGCGTCAGGTGGAAGAAGGCGCCGGGCCAGGCATGGGTGGCCGCGAATTCCTCCTGCCACAGGATCTCCACCTCACGCGGGGTGCGCAGAATGCGCTCCATCCGCCCGCCATGGATGAAGAAGGGGGCGTCCGCCAGGTGCCAGTGCACCGGCAGCTCGACCAGATCCACCGGCTTGCCGTCCCGCAGGTGCCGATAGGGGCGCACGGCGTCGTGGAAGTTGGTGGAGACCGTCACGCCCTCGGCCAGCAGCAGGTCCAGCGTGTTGGCGCTCCATTCCCAGCTGGGTGAGCGCCAGGTCACGGGCCGCTCACCGGTCACGCGTTGCAGCGCCTCGATGCCGCCCAGCAGTTCCGCGCGTTCCTCGGCCAGCGTCAGCCCTACCGGGGTGCGGTGGTTGGCGCCATGGCTGCCCAGCTCATGCCCTGCGCGATGGATGGCCAGCACGGCTTCCGGATAGCGGTCGGCCGTGATGCCGGGGACGAAGAAGGTGGCCTTCACCCCATGGCGTTCCAGCAGGGCCAGCAAAGGCGCCAACCCCTCCCGCACCGCGTAGCTGCCGTGGGAGAGCAGGACGGGCTTCGCCGCGTTCTCGGGGTTGATGGCGAGCCACAAGGCCTCCGCATCCAGGCAGATGCCGAACACGACGGGGAAATCGGGCATCGCTGTCTCCTTCATGCGATGGCGGTGCGCAGCCGCGTGAGACAGGGGCCGAGCAGCATCTCGCGGGAGCCGCGCTCCACATGCAGGCCGATGCCGAGTGCGGCCCCGCTCGGCGCCAGGATGGCGATGGAGCGCAGGCCCAGCTCGGTCTCCTCGCTGACCAGCGCATAGCCGTCGGCGCGGGCGGCCAGGATGGCCTCACGCAGGCGAGGCTTGTCGGTGATGGTGTGCGGCGTCTGGGCGTGGGGCGTCAGGCGCTCCAGCCACGCATCCAGCGCATCATCCGGCAGTTGGGAAAGCAGCATGCGCCCGCCCGCGCTGCAGAAGGCCGGCATGCGGAAGCCGATGCCGCTGGCGATCTGCCCGGCCTGGGCGGGGGCGGCGCGGGCGGCCAGCACCGCGTCCTGCCCATCCAGCACGGAGGCCGAGCACAGCGCGTCCATCTCCGCCGCCAGGGCCTCGCACACCGGCTGCAGCGCCCGGGTGACTGGGTTGGCGCGCAGATAGGCCGCGGCGAAGCCCAGCACGCCGGTGGTGACGCGGAACATCCGGCCGTCCGTCTCGACCAGCCCGTGTTCGGCCAGTGTCAGCAGCGCGCGGCGGGTGCTGGCGCGGGGCAGGCCGGTGGCCTCCGCCACCTCGCTCAGCGAGGTCTGGCGCCGGGCGGGGCTGAAGGCGCCCAGCACCTCAAGCCCCCGCGCCAGGGCCTCGGAGAAATCATGCGCGTTGGGGCGGGCCTGGCGCCGGGCGCTGTCGGCATCGCTCAGCCTGGCCATCAGAGCAGCCTGTCCGCCAGGCGCGCGGCCTCGGCTTCCAGCAGGGGGCGCAGGGTGGTCAGCAGCGTGGCGATGGAGGCGGCCTCGATGCGCAGCGTCAGCCCGAGGGCTGCCACCACCCGCCCGTCGAAGCGGCGCAGCGGCACGGCCAGCGACCGGAAGCCCAGCTCCATTTCCTGGTCCACCAGGGCGAAGCCCTCGCGCCGGGCCTCGGCGATGGCGGTCAGCAGGCCGGGGCGGCGGGGCTCCGGGATGTGGTCCAGCGCGGGCTCGGGCAGGCCGGCCAGCAGCATGCGGCCCACGGCGCTGGCGGCAGCGGGCAGGCGGGCCGCGGCCTCATGCCGGGCCAGCCATTGCGGGGGCAGGGCGCGGGCGATGACCAGCACCTCCGCGCCGTCCAGCGTGCCCGCCAGGCAGGCGGCGCCGGTCTCGGCCAGCAGCCGGTCGCAGGCGGGTTGCAGCAGGGTGGGCACCGGGTCGGCCGGCAGATAGGGGGCGGCGAGCCGCAGCGCCCGCGCCGTGGGCCGCCAGCCCCGCCCTGCGGGTTCCAGAAACCCCAGCGCGGCCAGCGTGCCGAGCGTGCGCCGCGCGGTGGAGCGCGGCAGTTCCAGCAGCTCCGCCGCCTCCGCCACGGAGATCACCGGCCGTTCGGCCGAAAACGCGCCGAGCACGGTCAGGCCGCGCCCGAGGGCGGCCAGGGATTCTTCCTTCACGGGCGTGACCACAGAGCGAACATCCCATCGGGGATAGCCAGGGGCGGCCCGCGCCGCAATGACGTCAGGCAAGGCCCGCCACCCCCGCCGCATCCAGCAGCCAACCCTGCAGCCAGGGGGCGTAGCTGCGGGCGGCCAGCAGGTCGATCTCGCCCTCTCCGCGCGCCAGCAGGATGGCGGGGCAGCGCGCCACCCGGGTGCGGGCGCAATGCCCGGCCGGGAAATGCCGGGCGTCGAGGTCGATGGCGGCACCGCGCGAGAGCAGCGCGCGGGCATCGGGGCCCCGCAGACGCCAGCCCGTCGAGGCGCCCGAGACATCCACCGCCTCCAGCCCCGGCCAGTCACCCGGGCCGATCGCAAGCCATTCCCGGGGCGCCAGTCGCAGCAGCGCGCCACGGGCGGTGAAGACGGCGTGCCCCAGCTCCGGGCCGGGCGCGTCGCCCCACAGCGTGGTCAGCGGCGCCGGCGGCAACGGGATCAGCTCAACCACGCAGGCGTTCTCCCTCGGGGTCCAGGAAGACGGGATCCACCACCCGCACCGGCACGGATTGTCCGGCCATGGGGGCAGTGGCGGTCAGCGTCTCGCCCATCCGCGCGCGGCCGCCCTCCACCAGGGCCAGTGCGATCCAGCGTTCCAGCGTGGCGCTGTAGAGGCCCGCCGTGATGTGGCCGATGCTGGGGCCATCGGCCACGATCTGCGCGCCGCGCGGCATGGGCTGGGCGGCGTCGAGCGTCAGCAGCCCCACCATCTGCTTGCGGTCCGGGGCGGCGAAGGCAGGGCGGCGCAAAGCGGCCTGGCCGACGCAGCCCTTCTTGCGGCTCATCATCCGCCCCAGCCCCAGATCGTCCAGCGTGGTGCGGCCATCGGCCTCGAAGCCCGGCATGAAAAAGCCCTTCTCGGCCCGCATGGTCAGCATGGCCTCCGTGCCGTAGGGCATGATGCCGTGCTGGGCGCCGGCCGCCATCGCGGCTTCCCACAGCGCCTGCCCGTGCTGGGCCGGCACATTCACCTCATACGCGCGCTCACCGGAGAAGCTGATGCGGAACACCCGCGCCGGGATGCCCACGACCTGCCCCTGGGCCAGGGCCATATAGGGCAAGGCGGCATCCGACACGTCGAATTCCGCCAGCGCGGCCAGCACCTCGCGCGCCCTTGGGCCCGCGATGCCGATCGCGGCCCATTGCTCGGTCACGGGCGTCAGCCGCACGTCCAGCTCGGGCCAGGCCAGCTGCAGCAGGCGGTCCAGATGTGCCTGCACGCGCTCCGCATTGCCCGTGGTCACGGTCATCACATAGTGGTTCTCGCCCAGGCGGCTCGTGGTGCCGTCATCCAGCACCATCCCGTCCTCACGCAGCATCACGCCATAGCGGCAGCGGCCGACGGGCAGGTTGGACCAGGCATTCACATAGACGCGGTTCAGCAACTCCGGCACGTCGCGCCCGCGCAGGTCGAACTTGCCGAGCGTCGAGACATCCACGATGCCGACGGCGGTGCGGGTGTTCAGCACCTCGCGGTCGATGGCCTGCTGGTCGGTCTCGTGGGCGCGGGGGTAGAGTTGCGGGCGGCGCCAACTGCCGACCTGGGCCATGCGCGCCCCGTTCGCGTCGTGCCAGGGCTGGATGGGCGTAACACGGCTGGGTGCCATGTTCGGCCCCACATGCCCGCCGGCCAGCGCGCCGAAGGTGACGGGCGAGACCGGCGGGCGCGGGCGCGTCACGCCCACATCGGCCAGCGCGCGGCCCATCTGCCCGGCCGCGTGCCCCGCGCCGATCAGCCCGCTGGTCCGGCCCTGGTCCGTGCCCATGCCGAGCGTGGTGTAGCGCTTCACCTGCTCGATGTGGCCGAAGCCCTCCCGCACCGCGAGGTTCAGGTCCTCCACCGTCACGTCATTGTGCAGGTCTATGAAGCGCTTGCCGCGCAGCCCGCGCGGTTTCGGCATCACCGAGAGGGTGGAGGGCGGCGCGGGAATCGCTTCCTCCACGGCCGGCATCGCGTCGGGGGGCAGGCTATGGGCCAGCGCCTCGGCGAGGGAGACGGCCCCCGCGCAGCCGCCCACGCATTCCACCGCCGTGCTGCCCGCCACCGGCAGGAAGGCGCCTGAGCCCTCATCGAAGCCGGTGCGGCCGCCGGCCTGGGTGAACAGCTGCAGATTGGGGGTGAAGCCGCCGGAGACCAGCAGCGTGTCGGCATTCAGCCGGCGCATGGCGCCGCCTTCGATGGGCCTGGCCAGGCACCCTTTCACGCCGCGCGCCCCCAGCGCCTTCACCACCACCTGCCCCGGCAGGCAACGGATACCGGCCGTGCGCGCGGCCTCGGCCAGGGGGCCGGCATGGGGGCGCGGATCGACCACGGCCTCGATCTCCACCCCCGCCGCCTGTAGGGCCAGGGCGGTGCCATAGGCTCCGTCATCCCCGGTGAAGATCACCGCCCGCCGGCCGGGCAGGGCCGCGTGGCGCGTGGCATAGGCACGGGCGGCGGAGGCCAGCATCACGCCCGGCCGGTCGTTGTCGGCGAAGACCAGCGGGCGTTCCTGCGCGCCGGTGGCCAGGATGATGCGCCCGGCATGCAGCACCCAGCGGCATTGCCGGGCACCGCCACCGTCCAGATGCTGGATCACGTCGACCCGCCCGCTGTCCGAGACGGCATAGGCGGTGGCGCGGCGCAGCAGGGTGACATCCGGCATGGCGGCCAGCTCCGCCTCGCGCGCCGCCAGCCAATCGGCGGCCGGCTGCCCGCCGATCCGTGCGTCAGGATCACCGGCCATCAGGCCGAGCCGCGCGCCGTCATCCACCAGCATCACGCGCCGGCCTGGCGCGGCGGCGGCCATGGCGGCCGCGATGCCGGCAGGCCCGCCGCCCACCACCAGCACCTCCACATGCGCGTGCCGGGTGTCGTAGCGGTGCGGGTCCGGTGCGCGGGGCGCGCGGCCGAGCCCCGCGGCGCGGCGGATCAGCCCCTCATACAGCGGCCAGAGCCGGCGCGGCGCCATGAAGGTCTTGTAGTAGAAGCCCGCCGGCAGCAGCGGCGCGGCCAGCCCGGCCACGGCGCCCAGGTCGAAGCCCACGCTGGGCCAGGCATTCTGGCCCCGGGCGTCCAGCCCCGCTGTCAGGGGTGTCAGGCCACCGCGGCAATTGGGTTCGTCGCCCAGCTGGAACAGCGCGTTGGGCTCATCGGCGCCATAGCCGAAAATGCCGCGCGGCCGGTGATACTTGAAGCTGCGGCCCACGATGCGCACGCCATTGGCCAGCAGGGCGGAGCTGAGCGTGTCGCGCTCATGGCCCCGGTATTCGCGCCCGTCGAAGCGGAAAGGGATGCGGCGGATCATGGTGCCTCCGCCAGGAAGCGATGGGTCAGCGTGTCGCGGCGGGCCGTGAACCACTGGCGGCAGCCGGCGGCGTGGTACCACAGCTCCCGGTGCGGCCCACGCGGGTTGGCGCGCAGGTGCAGGGCGGCGTGAGCCTGCTCGGGGGTGGCCTCGGTCGGGATGGTCGGCGGGGCGGAGGCATCGCCGCCATACTCGAATTCCTCGGCGGCGCGGGGGCCGCAGTGCGGGCAGGGGATCAGCATCAGTGCAGCCAGGGCGTCGCACCCGCGCCGCGCTCGTCGATCAGCGCGCCGGTGGCGAAACGGTCCAGGGAGAAGGGGGCGTTCAGTGCGTGCGGCTCATCGCGCGCGATGGTGTGGGCGAAGCACCAGCCGCCGGCGGGCGTCGCCTTGAAGCCGCCATAGCACCACCCCCCGTTCAGATAGAGGCCTTCCACCGGCGTTTTCGCGATGATCGGGCTGCCGTCCATGGTCATGTCCATCAGCCCGCCCCAGCTGCGCAGCTGCCGAAGGCGCGAGAAGGCGGGGAACAACGCCAGGCAGGATTCCACCGCATGGTCGAGCGGCACGGGCGAGCCGCGCTGGGCATAGGAGTTGTGGCCGTCGATGTCGCCGCCCATCACCAGTTCCCCCTTGTCGGACTGGCTGGCGTAGAAATGCAGCGCGCCGGAGGCGACGACGGCATCCAGCACGGGCTTCACCGGCTCAGACACCATGGCCTGCAGCACATGGGTCTCGATCGGCAGACGCAGCCCCGCCATGGCGCCCAGCAGGCCAGAGCTGCCGGCGACACACAGCCCGACCTTGGGCGCCGCGATGAAGCCCAGCGTGGTCTCCACCCCCGTGACGCGGCCGCCCTCGCGGCGGATGCCCGTGACCTCGCAGTTCTGGATGATGTCCACGCCCATGGCGTCGGCGGCGCGGGCATAGCCCCAGGCGACCGCATCATGCCGGGCGGTGCCGGCGCGGGGCTGTTCCAGCCCGCCCAGCACCGGCAGCCGCGCGGTGGGCGAGAGGTCCAGCGCGGGCAGGCGGCGGGCCAGCGCCTCGCGGTCCAGCAGTTCCGCATCGATGCCGTTCAGGCGCATGGCATTGCCACGCCGCATCAGCCCCGTCAGGTCGGATTGCGTGTGGGCCAGGGTGATGCAGCCGCGCTGGCTGAACATGACATTGTAGTTCAGTTCCCCGCTCAGCCCTTCCCACAGTTTCAGGGAGTGTTCGTAGAACATCGCGTTGGGCCGCAGCAGGTAGTTGGAGCGCACCATGGTGGTGTTGCGCCCGGTATTGCCGCCGCCGAGCCAGGATTTCTCCAGCACGGCCGCGCGGCGGATGCCGTGCAGCTTCGCCAGGTAATAGGCCGTGGCCAGCCCATGCCCGCCGCCGCCCACCAGCACCACGTCATAGGCGGGCTGGGGCGGCGGGCTGCGCCACATGCGCGCCCAGTTGCGATGCCCCGTCAGGGCATTGCGGGCCAGGTTGAGGAAGGAGAAGGCAGTCACGGGGTCGAAAATGTCCAATTATCGAACATAAAAACGATAAATGGCGATGTCGCGGTGCGTCAATGCGGAATCTTGCGAGGCCGGGTCAGGGGCCTCGCCCCCGACACCCCCACCAAGGGGCTCTGCCCCTTGGAGCCCCGCCAGTCGATCATATCTCCTGGACCTGATAAGAGTTTGGCGCCGATGCCGGGTAAGCGAGGCACAAATTTCATTATAAAAATCAGTAGGAAAGACCTTGTCAGGGTTTGGCGCCAGGTTCCCGGGGTCCAGGGCCGCTACGGTCCTGGCGGGGATCCAAGGGGCAGAGCCCCTTGGTGGGGGATCCGGGGCAAAGCCCCGGTGCAACATTTCCGCTTGAGTGCCGTCAAAGCTCGCGGGATAATCATAGAACGTTCGCTAATTGGACATTCCTATCGCCTCAGCGCCACACCTCCCTGAACAGCCGCAGCCAGTTGCCGCCCAGCAACCGGGCGATGCGCGCGGCCGTCCAGCCGCGCCGTTCCATCGCGGCGGTCAGGTTGGGGTATTGCTCGATGCGCCCGAAATCCGGTGGGAACACCGCGCCCTTGGGCTGGATCAGTTGCCGGCCATAGCCCTTGTCTCGCAGCAGGTAGCCGAAATCGGCCGGCGTATAGCCCTGGGTGAAGTCGGTGCCGATCGCGGCCTGTTCCTCGCCGCAGACGCCGATGATGTGCTCGATCGCGTCCAGGTAGTCCTCCAGCGTCGACTCGCTGCCGCGCCGCATGAAGGGGGGGAACATCGTCACCCCCACCAGCCCGCCATGCTCGGCCACCAGCCGCATCTCGGCGTCGGTCTTGTTGCGCGGGTGCTCCTTCAGCGCCATCGGCGCGCAGTGCGTATAGGCGACGGGCTGGCGGGAGGCCTTCACGATATCCGCCGCCGTCTCGGTGCCCACATGGCTCAGGTCGATCAGGATGCCCTCGGCGTTCAGCGCGGCCACCAGGTCGTGGCCCCAGTCGGTCAGGCCGCGGTCGCGCGATTCCAGGCAGCCGGACCCCGCCATGTTCGCGGTGTGATAGGTCATCTGCACCACCCGCAGGCCGAGCTCGGCGAAGAGCGGCACCCGGCGCAGATCCTCGCCGAAGCCCACCGAGTTCTGCCAGCCCAGGATGATGCCGACGCGCCCCTCGGCCTTGGCGCGCAGGATGTCGTCGGGCGTGTAGACCTGCAGCAGCAGCTCGGGGTGGGCACGGAACCACAGCTTCCACTGCGCGATGGCGTCGATCGAGGCCTCGAATCCCTCCCAGATGCCGCAGGTGCAGTTGGCGGCGGTCAGCCCCCCGGCCTGCATCGCCGCGAAAACCTCCGGACCCCATTTCGAGACGATCAGCCCATCGATCACCAGGGACGTCTCGTGCAGCGTGCTCATCGCCGGCTCCTTTCCTTGCCGGCGCAGGCTAGAGCGGGGCGGGGGCGCAGCCCACCCGGAAAATTGATAATAAACATAATAAAAACAGAATATTATAAGGGATTTCCGGCATTGCCGGAAAGGGAATTCCCGTGTCGTGCGGCCATGACCATCCAGGGGCGCCGCGACGGCGCCGGAGGACGAACATCATGTCTCTGACCCTGCCGCGCCGTGGCCTCGCGGCACTTGCCCTGGCCATGCCGGGCGTGGCCCGCGCCCAGCTTCTGCCGCGCCCGGCGCGCCTCATCATCGGCTATGCCGCCGGCACGGCGATGGACACGGTGGCGCGCCTGTATGCCCGCGAATGGCAGGGCGAATATGCCGCCGGCGTGGTGGTGGAAAACCGCACCGGCGCCAATGGCCGCCTGGCGGTGGAGGCGGTGAAGACAGCCGCCCCCGACGGTGCCACCATCCTGATGACACCCGAGAGCGCGCTGACCATCTTCCCCGCCGTCTACGGCGCCAACCTGCGCTATGATCCGCTGGTGGACCTGCTGCCGGTAGGGGCCACTTCTGGCTTTGCCTACAGTTTCGCAGTGGGCGCGAACCACCCGGCCAGGACTTTCGCGGAATTCGTTGCCTGGGGCCGCACCCAGCAGGACATCACCTACGGCAGCCCCGCCGCCGGCTCCGGCCTGCATTTCCTGACGGTGCTGATGGCGCGGCGCTTCGGCATGAACATGACCCATGTGCCCTACCGGGAGACCGCGCAGATGCTGTCCGACCTGGAGGCGCTGCGCCTGGGTGCCGCCATGCAGGTGGGCGGCAACGTGACGCAGCTGCACCAGGCGGGGCGGCTGCGCGTGCTGGCCGTCTCCTCGGAGGATCGGGTGCCCTCGCTGCCCGACGTGCCCAGCTTCGCGGAACTCGGCTATCCCGAGATGACGGCGCTGGCGCTCTATGGCCTGGCGCTGCCGGCTGGCACGCCGCAGCCGATGGCGGACAAGCTGGCGCAGCTGACGCTTGCCGCCGCCGCCAAGCCGGACCTGCGTGAGGTGCTGGCGCGGCTGGACCAGGCGCCCGTCACCAGCTTCCCCACGCCTGCCGCCTTCGCGGCGCGTATCCGGCAGGAACAGGAACGCTGGGCGCCGATCGTGCGGGAATCCGGCTTCCGGGCGGAGTCCTGAGCCTCAGCCCGGGCGCAGCCTTGCCAGCGCCTCGGCGAAGCCCGCCTTGCCCCGCCGCCACTCGCCCGTGATCCTGCCCTGTTCCAGCCGGATGATCCGGTCCGCCATCTCCGCTTCCCGCCGCAGATGGGCGACGGCCAGCACCGCCTGGCCGTCGCGCCGGCCCAGGCGTGCCAGCACCTGGCGTGCCGTGTCGCCGTCCAGCGCCTCCGTCGCCTCATCCAGCAGCCAGAGCGGGGCATCGCGCAGCAGAACCCGCGCGAGTGCCAGGCGCCGGCGCTGCCCGGCCGACAGACCCGCGCCGCCCTCGCCCAGCCGGCTGTCCAGCGACAGGCCTTCCAGCCCGGCCTCCTGCAGGGCCGCCGCCAGTGCCGCGTCGTCGGCCCCGGGCGCGGCCAGCAGCAGATTGCCGCGCAGGCTGTCCTGGAACAGCTCCACGCGCTGGCTGAGCAGGGCGTGGGGCAGCAGCGCGATGCCGCCCGACTGCGGTGTGGCCTCGCCGGTCAGCAGGGCCAGCAGGGTGGATTTCCCCGCGCCGCTGGGGCCCGTGACCACCAGGTATTCCCCCGTGGCGATGTCCAGCGACAGCCCGTCGAACAGCGGGCGCGCCGCCCCGGGCGGGGTATAGCGCAGCGCCGAGAGGCGGAGCGCCACGCCCTGAGGGGGCAGCATCGCCGGCGCCGGCGGCACCGCTTCCATGGCGGGCAGCAGCCTTGCGGCGGCCCGTGCCCCGCGCCCCATCTCGATCGCGCCCCGGCGCAGCGCGGCGAAGGGCTCCATCGCCGCCAGCGCCACCAGCAGGGCCAGTGCCGCCTGGGGCGCCGGCAGGCCGAGTGCCGCCACAGCCCAGCCCATTCCCCCCAGCAGCAAGGCGCCGGCCAGGCCAAACACGAGCCCCGCCAGCGTCTCCAGCCGGTGCAGCGCGTCGTCTGCCTCGGCCAGCCGGGCTTCGGCGGCCATCACCGCCTCGGTCTGGGCCGGCAGGCGCCCGGCCATCAGCCAGGCGGTCTGTCCCGCCACCAGATCCACCCCGCGCACCCGCAGCGCCTCCAGCGCGGCGGCGCGGCGGCGGGCGGCGCGCTCGGCGGCCCCTGCCAGCCAGAGGGGCAGGCCGAGCCCCGGCAGCAGCAGCGCCGCCGGCAGGCCCACCCCCAGGCGCCAGTCGATCAGCGCCAGCGCCACACCGGCGCACAGCGCCGTGGCTACCGCCGCCGCCCCCGGCACCAGCAGCCGCAGATAGACGGAATCCAGCGCATCCACATCGACCGAGAGCCGGAACAGCAGCCGCGCCGGGCGTGCCGCCAGGGCGCGCGCGATGCCCGGCTGCGCGAAGCCGCGGAACAGCCTCTCCCGCAATGCGGCCAGCAGGGCGAGCGTCGCGTCATGCGCCACCACGCGCTCGCCATATCGGGCGGCGGTGCGCAGGATGGCCAGCAGCCGGATGCCGGCGCCGGGCATGAACACGTCGAACATCAGGGCGCCGGCCGGCACCAGCCCGGCCAGCGCGGTGGCGGTGATGAACCAGCCCGACAGACCCAGCAGCGCCACCCCCGCCAGCACCGCCAGCGCGGCCAGCACGGCGCCGACGGCCATCGCGCCGCCCCGCTGGGACAGGAACAGCGACACGACCTGCCGCAGGGGGACAAGGCGCCTCACAGCCGCACCACCCGGTCCATCCGCGCCGCCAGGACGGGGTCATGGGTGGCCAGCAGCAGGGTGCGGCCCCGGGCCGCCAGCAGCAGCGCCGTAGTCACCTCCCGCGCGGTGGCGGCGTCCAGATGGGCGGTGGGCTCATCGGCCAGGATCAGGCCGGCGCCGGGGGGCAGCACGGCCCGCGCCAGGCCGAGGCGCAGCGCCTCGCCCCCCGACAGCCCGGCGCCGTCCTCGCCGATGGGGCGGTCGGGCGGCAGGTCGGGCAACAGCGCGCGGCGCCATGGCTCGGGGTCCAGCCCCGGGCGGCCCAGCAGAAGGTTGGCGCGCAGGCTGCCGGCGAACAGCTCCGGCTGCTGGCCGAGCCAGGCGATGCGCCCGCGCAGGGCGGCGGGTTCCAGGCCGCGCGGGCCGATGGCGATCCGGCCGCCCTGGGGCGCCGCCAGCCCCGCCAGCAGCGCCAGCAGGGTGGATTTGCCGGCGCCCGAGGCGCCGAGCAGCGCCACATGCTCGCCAGGGGCGATGTCCAGCTCGAAGCCGTCCAGCACCGGCCCCGCCGCCCCGGCATGCCGGAAGGCCAGCCCGCGCACCGAGACGCCGGGGGCGGTGCCTTCCGCTTCTACGGCCGCGCGTGCCTCGGGCAGCGCCAGGGCAGGGGGCGCGGCCAGGGCATCGAGGGACGCCAGCGCCGCCTCGCCCGCCGCGCGGTCGTGCCAGGCGGCGGCCAGGTCCCGCAGCGGCTCGAAGAAGGCGGGTGCCAGCAGCAGCACGAACAGCGCGGGGCCGAGGCCCATCCGCCCGCCCCAGGCGCCGAATTCCAGCGTGCCCAGCAGGTGGAAGCCCACATAGACCGCCACCATCGCCACCCCGAGGGATGCGAACAGCTCCAGCACCGCGGAGGACAGGAAGGCGATGCGCAGCACCGCCATGCTGCGGGCCCGCAGGGATTCGGCCGCCGCGCGCAGGCGGCGGGCCGTGGCATCCACCGCATCGAAGGCACGGATGGTGGCCAGACCCCGCAGCCGGTCCAGCAGCAATGCGTTCATGCCGCCGATCTCCAGCATCTGCGCCTCGCTGGCTTCCTTGGCGCGCAGGCCGACGAGGGCCATGAACAGCGGGATCAGCGGGGCCGCGACCAGCAGGACCAGCGCCGCCAGCCAGCTTTGCGTCAGCACCACCAGCAGCAGCACGCAGGGCACCACCGTGCTGCGCAACCGGGCGGGGCGATAGCGGGAGAGATAGGGCAGCACCGCCTCCGCCTGCTCGGCCAGGGCGGCGGCGGCGGCGCCCGAGGCAGGGCGGCCGGTATCCAGCGGCGAGCGCGCGGCCAGGCTCCCGACCGCCCGGCGGCGCTGCGCCGTGAGCCCCGCGCGCGCGGCGCGGAACACCATCCGCTGGCCCAGCGCCTCGGCCCCGGCGCGCAGCGCGCCGATGGCCGCGATGCCGGCCGCGAACCAGAACAGCGGCCCGCCGGCCCCGGCGATGCCTGCCACCAGCGCGGCGATGAGCGCCGCCTGCGGCACCCACAACAGAGAGGCCAGCACCTGCAGCCAGGCGCCGGCCCTGCTTTCCGGCATCACCGGCGGTTGGCGTCGTCCTCGCGCATCTCGAACCACATCGCGTTCAGCACGGCGAAGGCGGCGGCCAGCGGCAGGCCGAGGAGCCAGGTGAAGTACCACATCGCGTTTCTCTCCTCAGTAGAAGTGGCCGTGTTCGCCGGTCACCTGCCCCTCGGTCACCTTGCCCCACAGGATCCGGTAGGCCCAGGCGGTATAGGCGAGCACGATCGGCAGGAAGATCACGGTGACGCACAGCATGATGAACAGCGTCTGGTGCGAGGAACTGCTGTCCCACACCGTCAGGCTCGAACGGGGGTCGATCGAGGAAGGCAGGATGAAGGGGAACATCGCGAGCCCCACCGTCGAGATCACGCCGAAGATGGACACGCCGGAGGCCAGGATGGGCAGACCGTCGAAGCGCGATTGCAGGCTGACCAGCGCCAGCGCCGCGCCCACCAGGCCCATGGCCGGCGCCACCCATTGCCAGGGCCGGGCAGCGTAATTGTCGAACCAGGCACCCGCCGCGACCGTCGCATTCTTGATCAGCGGGTTCGAGGGGCCTGCGACCGCGACCTCGCCGACGATGCGGTAGCCGTCGATGAAGGCCCAGAGCATCAGCCCCGCCAGGGCGAACAGCACGATGGTGGCCAGGGCCGCGATGCTGCCATAGGCCCTGGCGCGGGCAGCCACCGCGCCCTCGGCCTTCAGGGCCAGCCAGCCGCCCCCGTGCATCACCAGCATCGAGACGGACAACAGCCCGCACAGCAGCGCGAAGGGGTTCAGCAGCCCGAAGAAGGAGCCCTCGTAGAAGGCGCGCAGGTCATCATTCAGCCGGAAGGGCACGCCCTGCAGCACATTGCCCACCGCCACGCCGAAGATCAGCGCCGGCACGAAGCCGCCGATGAACAGCGCCCAGTCCCAGGCGGCGCGCCAGCGCGGGCAGTCCCGCTTGCTGCGGTACTTGAAGGCCACCGGGCGCAGGATCAGCGCCGCCAGCACCACGAACATCGCCAGGTAGAAGCCCGAGAAGGACACGGCATAGAGCGGCGGCCAGGCGGCGAAGATGGCGCCGCCCCCCAGGATGAACCACACTTGGTTGCCCTCCCACACCGGGCCCACCGTGTTGATGGCCACCCGGCGCTCGGCGTCGGTCTTCGCCACGAAGGGCAGCAGGGCGCCGACCCCCATGTCGAAGCCGTCGGTCGCGGCGAAGCCGATCAGCAGCACGCCCAGCAGCACCCACCAGATCAGGCGCAGGATCTCGAAGTCGATCAGCGTATGGAGCGTCATGTCAGGTCACTCCGCGGGCAGGATGCCGCGCGTGGGCGCGGATTGGGCATAGGGCAGGTAGGGCAGGTCGGCCTCGGGCGGCGGGCCCTTGCGGATGGCGCGCAGCATCAGCCCCATCTCCACCACGAACAGCGCGCTGTAGAGGATGACGAACCCCGCCAGCGTCAGCGCCACCTGGGTGATGCCCAGGCTGGAGACGGCGACGGCGGTGGGCAGCACCCCCTCCACCACCCAGGGCTGGCGGCCGAGCTCGGCCACGATCCAGCCCATCTCGGCCGCGATCCAGGGCAGCGGGATGGCCCATACCGCGACCCACAGCAGCCATCGATAGTGATCGAGCCGCTGCTTCGCCGACAGCCAGAAGAAGGTGCCCATCAGCAGGATCAGGAAGAAGCCGATGGCCACCATGATGCGGAAGGACCAGAACAGCGGGGCCACCGGCGGCACCAGGTCCCAGGAGGCGGCCTCGATCTGCGCGGGCGTCGCCCGGCGCGGGTCGTCCACATGGCGCAGCAGCAGCAGCGCATAGCCCAGGTTGGTGCCGTTCTCCTCGAAGGCGTTGCGGACATCGGTGGGCACGCCGGCGCCGCGCGCGGCCCGGATGGTCTGCAGCGCGTCATAGGCGAGGATGCCGCTGCGGATGCGTTCCTGCGCGCGGGCCACCAGTTCGCGGATGCCCGGAACCTCGGTGTTGAGGGAGCGCGTGGCGATCAGCCCCAGCGCGCCCGGGATCTGCAGGATATGGTGGGTTTCCCGCGCGGCCTGGTTCGGGAAGCCGATGGCGGTGAAGGCGGCGGGTGCCGCCTCCGTCTCCCACATGCCCTCGATGGCCGCGAGCTTCATGCGCTGGTGCTCATTGGCCAGATACCCGCTCTCATCGCCCAGAACGACCACCGAGAGGGAGGAGAGCAGCCCGAAGGAGCACGCGACCGCCATGGAACGCTTGGCGAGCGCCACGTGCCGGCCCTTCAGCACATACCAGGCCGAGACGCCGAGCACGAAGGCCGAGGCCGTGACATAGCCCGCCGAGACGGTGTGCACGAACTTCGCCTGGGCGACGGGGTTGAACACGACCTCGAAGAAATTGACCACCTCCATCCGCATGGTGGCGGGATTGAAGGCGCTGCCGACCGGGTTCTGCATCCAGCCATTGGCGATCAGGATCCAGAGGGCGGAGAAGTTGGAGCCGGCGGCCACCGCCCAGGTGGCGGCGAGGTGCCCCAGCTTGGACATGCGGTCCCAGCCGAAGAAGAACAGGCCCACGAAGGTGGCTTCGAGGAAGAACGCCATCAGCCCTTCGATGGCCAGGGGCGCGCCGAAAATGTCGCCCACATAATGGCTGTAGTAGCTCCAGTTCATGCCGAACTGGAATTCCATCGTCAGGCCCGTGGCCACGCCGAGGACGAAGTTGATGCCGAACAGGCTGCCCCAGAACTTCGTCATTTCCCGCCAGATGGGGCGGGCGGTCATGACATAGACCGTCTCCATGATGGCGATGACGACGGACAGGCCGAGCGTGAGCGGCACGAAGAGGAAGTGGTAGAGGGCCGTCATCGCGAATTGCAGTCGCGAGAGGCCGACGACGTCGAGCTCCATGCGGTGTGCCGGCCGGCGCCGGCCCCCCCCTTCACAGGTTCGCGGCGCGTGGAATGACGCGACGCGGCACGGGTCGGCCCGGTCCCGGCACTCCGCGGTGCCGGGGCCTCGCCGTCCCGCGACGGCTGCCCGATGCCGAGGGTGCTGCCGGCGTATCAAGGCAATCTCTTATATAAGGGAAATGCTATTTAAGGGCATCCCCCCACCCCCGGATGATCAGGCCTGCGGACAAAAATATATGCATTGTCCGGAATGAACAAAAAGAAACGACCGCCTAAGCCGTTCGACGCGAACAATATTGCGGGATGCGTTGCGTAAGAATTGGACAAAACGCCTCATCCCCCACGGCGCGCGGAGAGGCCCGTAAGGGGGCAGCGCAACCGACGCCGCCCGGGAGCGTTTTGATGGCATGACACGGAGCAAGAGGAGAACGCCGATGATCCGTAAGACCATGATTCTGGCCGGTGTGCTGATGCTCGGCGCCGTTGGTGCCCATGCGCAGGGTGGCGGTGTCTCGCCGAACCTGCCGATCAACCACCCGGTGATGACGCCGATGGCCGCCCCGGCCCCGGTGATGATCCAGCAGCCGGTGCAGGCGCCGATGCCGCCGGTGCAGACCACGGTGCGCCAGGCCGACCCGCTGGCCGGCGTCTCGCTGCCCAACCAGCGTGTGGGCGACGCGGCCTATAATGGCGGCGGCGTCGTTCTGGAACACGGGCCGGATGGCGTGACCCGCCAGATTCAGTAGCCAGGTCCAGTAAGCCTGAAGAGGCCCGGGGCATCATGCCTCGGGCCTTTTTCTATCTGCCCTTGGGCAGCAGCGCATAGCCGGCGGCCCCGGCCACAAGCGCCAGCGAGATCAACCCGAACCCCGCGCGATAGGCTGCCTCCGGCCGCACGCCGCCGGTTTCCGGCCAGGCGCCCACCACCCATCCAACCGCGATCGGCAAGGCCGCGCTGCCCAGCACCTGCGCCAGGTTCAGCGTCGTCGCGGCACGCCCGGCCATATGGTCCGGGAACAGGGCGCGGTTTTCCGCCACCACCAGCACCGGATAGGCGCTGGTGACGCACAGGCCCACCAGCAGCAGCGTCGCGGCCCATAGCGGCAGCCCGGGCACCAGCGCCAGCACGGCCAGGATGGCCGCCGTGCTCAGCGCGCCCGTAACCACGGTGCGCAGCCGCCCACCCAGAAGCCGTTCGATACGGGGCAGCGGCAGCAACCCCGCCGGAAGCCCCGCGACCATGGCCAGCAGCACCCAGCCCCGCCCCGTGGCGTCCAGCCCCTGCACATCCCGCAGATAGGGCGCGGTCCAGATCGCCAGCATCGTCGCCATGGCGGCATAGCCCACCATGTGCATGCACAGCAGCCGGTGCAGCCCCGGCGTGGCCCAGACGGTGAACTGGCCGATGAAGGCGCGCAGCAGGCTCTCACGCGGGATCCGGGGCGGCGTGCCCGGCGGCGCGTCCTGCGCGTCGCGCCACCACCAGAGCGTGGCCGCCAGGGTCAGCACGGCGGTGGCCAGCATGGCCCCGCGCCAACCGGTCCACAGCGCCAGGAAGGCCAGCGGCGCGCCCGCCACCACCAGCCCGATCTGGCTGAAGGCGAAGCCCTGGGTCAGCAGTTTCGTGCTCTCGGCCCCGCGCGCCCAGGTGGTGCACAGGACCACCAGCGACATGAAGGCGGCCGAGCAGCCGATACCCATCAGGAAGCGCGCCAACCACAGCTGCGTGCCGTCCTGCACGAAGGCCTGCAGCGCGGCCCCCGCCATGGCCGCGGGCGCCAGCCACAGGGTAAGCCGGCGCGGGCCGATGCGGTCCAGCGCGATGCCCACCGGGATCTGGCCCGCCATCAGCGCGAAGAAGAAGGCCGCCCCGGCCGCGCCCAGCGCCGCCGGCGGCATGTCCAGCTCCCGCGCGACATCGGGGCCGAGCGCGCTCAATGAGGCACGATGCAACTGAGAGATCGCCGTGACCGTCGCGGCGAGGAACATGATTCGGGTAGCGGGCTTCACGTTTCTTCCCCTGGCACGGCCAGCTTAGGCCGCGCCGGGGCCGGTCGCTACGCCAGGCGCCGAAGTATCGCCAGGATCTGGGCGTCGTCCCACTCCGCCTCGCCCTCGGCACGGGCCACTTCCTCTCCGGCCTTGCTGACGATGATGGTGGTCGGCAGGCCGCGCGCGCCGAAGGCCCGGGCCGCCGCCCCGCGCGGGTCCAGCACCACGGGCAGGTTCTTCACCTGCGTGCGCTCATAAAAGCCACGCACCTGGTTGGCCCCGCCCCGGTCCGAGGACAGCGGCAGCACCGAAAAACCCTCCGGCGCCAGGATACCCGCCGCGCGGTCCAGCGCCGGCATTTCCGCGACACAGGGCGGGCACCAGGTGGCCCACAGGTTGATCAGCAGCGCCTTGCCCTGGAAATCCTTGGCGGAACGGCTGGTGCCGTCCGCCTCCAGGAAGGTGAAATCGGGCAGCGGGCGACGGCCCTCACGGATACGATGCGCGCCATTACCGCCCGATCCCGCCGCCCCGGCTGGACGCGGGGCAAAGGGGGTGGCTAGAACCGCCCCAAGCACCATTCTCCGGTGCAAGGCTTGCGAAAGGTGCATCTTCCAGTGTCCATCCCCAATCACGACGGTGCCGGCAACCAGATGTGGGGCGGCCGCTATGCCGAAGGCCCCTCCGCCATCATGCGCGAGATCAATGCCTCGATCGGCTTTGACCGCAAGATGTGGCAGCAGGACATCCGGGGCAGCCTGGCCCATGCCGGCATGCTGGCTCATGTAGGGATCATCTCGGCCGATGACGAGGCCGCGATCCGCCAGGGCATGGAAACCATCGCCAAGGAGATCGCCGAGGGCCGCTTCCCCTTCGATGAAACCCTGGAAGACATCCACCTGAACATCGAGGCCCGCCTGACCGAGCGCATCGGTGAGGCCGGCAAGCGCCTGCACACCGGCCGCAGCCGCAACGACCAGGTGGCGACCGATTTCCGCCTGTGGGTGCGCGACGCGCTGGATGGCCTGGCCGCCCAGATCGAGGACTGCCTGCGCGCCTTCGTCTCCGTCGCCGCCGAGCACACGGGCACGCTGATGCCGGGCTTCACGCACCTGCAGCCGGCCCAGCCCACCACCCTCGGCCACCACATGCTGGCCTATACGGAAATGCTGTCGCGTGACCTCGGCCGGTTCCGCGACGCCCGCACCCGCATGAACGAGTGCCCGCTGGGCGCCGCGGCCCTCTGCGGCACGGGCTTCCCGATCGACCGGCACATGACCGCGGCCTCGCTCGGCTTCGACGGCCCCACCCGCAACAGCCTGGACAGCGTGGCCAGCCGCGATTTCGCCCTCGAATTCCTCTCCGCCTGCGCCATCTGCGCGACCCACCTGTCGCGCTTCGCCGAGGAGATCGTGATCTGGACCAGCCCCGCCTTCGGCTTCATCCGCCTGGGTGATGGGCTGACCACCGGCAGCTCCATCATGCCGCAGAAGCGCAACCCGGACGCGGCGGAACTGGTGCGCGGCAAGACCGGGCGCATCAACGGCGCGCTGATCGGCCTGCTGACCGTGATGAAGGGCCTGGCCCTGACCTATGCCAAGGACATGCAGGAGGACAAGGAAGGCGTGTTCGACGCCGCCCAGTCCCTGTCGCTGTGCCTGGCCGCCACCGCCGCCATGGTGCGCGACATGAAGCCCGACCTGGCCCGCATGGCCGCCGCCGCCGGCGCCGGCTTCTCCACCGCCACCGACCTGGCCGACTGGCTGGTGCGTGAGCTGAAGATGCCCTTCCGCGACGCCCACCACGTCACGGGCCGCATCGTCGCCAAGGCCGAGCAGATGGGCGTCGACATCTCGGGCCTCACCCTGGTCGAGATGCAGGAAATCGAACCCCGCATCACCACCAGCGTCTTCGGCGTGCTGAGCCCGGCCGCCAGCGCCGCCAGCCGCACCAGCTTCGGCGGCACGGCCCCCAGCAACGTGGCCCGCATGGTCAAGGAATGGCAGGAGAAACTGGCATGAGACTGCTCAGCGCATTGCTCGCCCTGGCCTTGCTGGCCGCCTGCGGCCGCGCCGGGCCGCCGCGCCCGCCCGGGCCGCAAGACCAGATCGTGTACCCGAGGGCATACCCGGCACGGTGATGGGGCGCTGGTTTCGGGGCTTCGCCCCGGACCCCACCAAGGGCTCTGCCCTTGGAACCCGCCAAAGGCCGAAAGGCCTTTGGAAACCGGGAGCTGAAAGTGTGGGGAAGGGGCACCGAGCGCGCTCTGACCCCGCGTTCGCTTTCAGCCCCTTCCCCAAACTTTCAGAAGACTCAAGTGGGTCCAGGGGCCACAGGCTCCTGGCGGGGTTCCAAGGGGCAGCGCCCCTTGGTGGGGGTCCGGGGGCGGAGCCCCCGAGACAGCGCTACAGCCCCACGCCGAGTGCCACGCACACGTTCTGTCCGCCGAAGCCGAAGCTGTTGGACAGGGCCGCCTTCACGCCGGTCACGGCGCGGGCCTGGTGTGGGATCACGTCCAGGTTCAGGGCCGGGTCGGTGTCGTCCTGGTTGATGGTCGGCGGCAGCAGTTGGTCGCGCAGGGCCATCAGGCAGATCACCGCCTCGATCGCGCCGGCCGCGGACAGGGTGTGGCCGATCATGCTCTTGGTCGAGGAAGTGGGCGGTGCCACCTCGCCGAACACCATATGGATGGCCATGGCTTCGGTCTTGTCGTTCTCGGGCGTCGAGGTGCCGTGGGCGTTGATGTAGCCGAACACCTCGGGCGGCAGGCCGGAATCGGCGATGGCGTCCTGCATCACTCCCGCCACCGGCACGGCGTCCGGCGAGGAGCGGGTGCGGTGGAAGGTGTCGGCGCGTTCGCCCACGCCCAGGATCTCGCCCAGCACGGTCGCGCCGCGGGCCAGCGCGTGTTCCATGGTTTCCAGCACCAGGGCACCCGCACCGTCGCCCATGACGAAACCATCGCGGGAGAGGCTGAAGGGCCGGCTGGCGGCGGCCGGGTCGTCGTTGCGGTTGGACAGCGCGTGCAGCAGGGCGAAGCGGATCAGGGTCTCGGGCGTCATGGACGCCTCGGCCCCGCCGGCCAGGGCCACGGAGGCCTCGCCGCGCCGCAGTGCCTCGGTGGCCAGTTGGATGGCGGTGCCGCCGGAGGCGCAGGCGGTGGTCACGGCCTGCGGGATGCCGCGCGTGCCGTAACGTCGGGCCAGCACCACGGCGGGCGAGAACAGCTCACCCCCCGCGACCTGTCCGGGGAGTTCGGCGGCCGAGAGCGTCATGGCCATGCCGTCGGCGCCGGTCGCGGCCTCACGGATGGCGGTGCGGGCGGGCCATTCGATCTCGATGGGCGGCATGCCGAAGCAGAAGGGGCCGGCGATGGGGGCGGTCAGCCCGGCCTGGGCCAGGGCCTCGTCGAAGGCCATGGCGCCGAGGGTCGCCACGCGCTCACCGGCCGGCAGGGGGCGGCCCGGCCGGTCGCCCGGCAGGTCCACGCAGGCGCCGAAGCGGGTGCGCATGCCGGTGGTGTCGAAGCGCGTGATGTCCCGCACGCCGGAGCGCCCGGCGGTGAGCCCGGCCCAGCTTTCGGCCAGGTTCAACCCTAGCGCGGTGACCATGCCCATGCCGGTGACGACGACGCGCGGCCGGCCCAGATGGTCCGTCAGGGCGATGTCCTTCATGCCCGGTATTCCTTCACGGTGGCCGCGAAATGCCCATGGCGGTGGCCGAAGCCGGTGACGTGCTGCTTGCCGGCCAGGGCGGCCATCGCCACGGCCATCGGGAAGGCGGCTTCCATCAGGTGGCCGGTGGCGTCCGCCACGGCCAGGGCGCCGGCGGGCGCCTGGAAGGGGGCTGCGGAGACATCGGGCGCGCCGGTGTCGAGCGGTACCATGTCGGTCCGCACTTCCTCCAGCAATGCCAATGGCCTGGCGCCGCGCGCCAGGGCGGCGTCCAGCTTTTCCAGCACCAGGAAGGCCGCGCCGCTGCCGGGCACCAGCTTCTCGCGCTCGGCGGTGGGCGCCCAGGCGTTCTGCTGCAGCCAGGGGGCGTAGGTCAGCAGATTGTCCCAGCGGGCCGCGATCCAGGCCGCCCCCACCAGCATGATGCGGGAGGTACCGTCGGCCACGCGCGCATGGGCCACGCGCAGCGCCTCGGCGCCGGCCGCTTCCTCACCCAGGAAGGTGCGGGAGGAACCGGCGACGTTGTGCAGGATGGAGATGGAGCCGGCCAGCAGGTTGGACAGCTGCGCCAGGAACAGGGTGGGGCGCAGCCCCTCGCCCAGCTTGCGGTTCAGCCAGGCCTCGCGGTCGCTGGGCGCCACGGTCAGGATCTCGGCCAGCAGGGTCGCGTCCAGCGTGGTGTCGCGCTCGCCGCCGCCGGCGGCCACCATCAGGTCCATCTGGCCGACCAGCGCACCCGCGCCCGCATCGGCGATGGCCAGCCCGGCGGCATGGGTGCCCAGCCGCTGCCAGCCTTCCATCTGCCGGAACTCACGCCGGGGGATGTGGTCCTCCAGCTTCAGCGGCGTCAGCGGGTGGATGGGGAAGGGGGCGAAGCCCGTTTCGTCCAGCACGGGCTCGGCGGGCCAGGCGGAGTGGGCCTCACGGCCCTCACCCAGGCAGGAGATCAGGCCGAGGCCCGTGATAGCGACAGTCATGGTAGTCCCAGCTCCGTGCCGCGGGCCCGCACCAGCGCGCGGAGGCTTTCCTCCGGGAAGGGCAGGGTGCGCAGCGTGTATTCGGCATCCGCCACGGGCTTGCCGGCGGCGTCCCTGATGCGGCCGGCGAGCACGGCATAGCCCGAGCCGTCATGCACCAGCTTCGCCTCGATGGTGACGGCATCGCCCGGGCGCAGCATGCCGCGCATCTTGGCCTCGCCCACCTTGGCCAGCAGGGGCATGCGCTCGAACGCCAGGCGGCTGACCATCAGCCAGCCCCCGGCCTGCGCCATCGTCTCGATCATCAATACCCCTGGCAGAATCGGAAAGCCGGGGAAATGGCCCTCGAAGACAGGGCTTTCCAGGGGCAGGGTGGCTTCCGCCGTCAGGGTTTCCGCATCGTGGGCCACGATGCGGTCCAGCATGGAGAAGCGTTCGAGGATCACCCCTTGGCCGCCACCAGCTCGTCGATGCGCTCGGCCAGGCCCTTCATGATGAAGAACTGCTCGGCCGGGGCCTTGCCCGTGTTCACCTGCTCGGTCCAGGCCTCGACCGGCACCTTGATGCCGAATTCCTTGTCGATGGCGAAGACGATGTCCAGGAAGTCCAGGCTGTCGATGCCGAGGTCGTTGATCACATGCGCCTCGGGCGTGATGGTGGCGCGATCGACATTCGCGGTTTCCGCGATGATGTCGGCGATGCGGTCGAAGGTATCGGCGGCCATGCGCGGCGACTCCCTGGCAGAGGCTTGGGTGTTTGGTAGAGCCGTTTGGCCCGTCAGGCACCACTTGTCCAGCGCCGCCCACCCTGTAGCCTGCGCCCCATGACGACCATCACCGATGCCCTGGACTTCATCGCCGCCCATGAGACGCCCTGGCCGCGCGACCTGCGCGCCCATCTGGACAGCGGCTTCTTCGACCCGCCGCCCGACAACACGCCGGTCGGCCCCGTGCACCCGCGCGGCCCGGTGAACGCCATCATCACCCGCAAGGGAGAGGTGCTGGGCACCACCGGCAACACGAAGCAGGTCGACCAGACCTTCAGCGTGGCGAAAAGCTACCTGTCCATGCTGACCGGCATCGCGGTGGGTGACGGGCTGATCGCGGACATCGACCGCCCGGTGCGGGAGCTGGTGCAGGA
Organism: Rhodovarius crocodyli; assembly: GCF_004005855.1. Lineage (GTDB taxonomy): Bacteria > Pseudomonadota > Alphaproteobacteria > Acetobacterales > Acetobacteraceae > Rhodovarius > Rhodovarius crocodyli. The sequence goes on along the minus strand of NZ_SACL01000001.1, from coordinate 51,795 downwards.
TGGCGGCTTCGAGAGCCCGCAGAACGCCACCATCACCTGGCGGCACCTGCTGACCAATACCTCGGAATGGGAAGGCGAGCTGTTCGGCAAGTCCGACCTGATCGACCGCGGCCGCACCCTGTCGCGTGAGGGCTCGGGGCCGAAGCGCAGCACCCGCCAGCTGCAGCCGCCCGGTTCCTATTGGGAATACAACGATGTGCGGGTGAACCGCCTGTCGCTGTCGCTGCTGCGCGTGTTCCGCCGCCCGCTGCCGGAAGTCTGGGCCGAGCGCGTGATGAACCCGATCGGGGCCAGCACGACCTGGAAGTGGGAAGGCTATGACACCGCCTGGGTCGAGGTGGACGGCAAGCGGATGCAGTCCGTGCCCGGCGGCACCCATTGGGGCGGCGGCGTGTCGATCAGCGCCGAGGACCAGCTGCGCGTGGTGCAGATGGCGGCCAATGGCGGCGTGTGGGAAGGCAAGCGCATCCTGCCCGAGGGCTGGGTGAAGGACAGCATCACCCCCTGCGCGCTGAACCCGCATTACGGCTACCTCTATTGGCTGAACACGGGCCGCACCAAATGGCCGGCGGCCAGCGAAGGCGCCTTCAGCTTCTCGGGCGCCGGCGGGGCCACCTGCTGGGTGGAGCCCGCCGAGGACCTGGTCTGCGTGTTCCGCTGGCTGGACCCGCAACATCTGAACGAGGCGATGCGCCTGGTGCGGGAAGCCGTCGCGTAATGGACGCGATCCGCCGCGCGCACCGGGTCCGCTGGTCCGATTGCGACATGCACGGGCATGTGAACCACACAGCCTACCTGGTGTGGTTCGAGGATCTGCGCGTGGCGCATTGGGAAAGCCTGGGGCAGAGCTTCAAGCCGCATTCGGTGGGGCCGGTGGTCGGGCAGCTTTCCGTCCGATACCTGGCGCCGCTCGCCTTCGGGGATGAGGTGGAGTTGGTGCTGGCGGTGCCCAGTCTGCGCCGCACTTCCTTCGTGCATGAATACACGGTGCTGAAGAACGGCGAGCGCGTGTTCGAATGCACCGCCGTCATCGTCTGCGTGGACAATGCCGCCGGCACCCGCATCCCCATCCCACCCGAGGCCCGCGCGCTGATGATCGAGCGCGACGGCGCCCAGGCCGAGGGCTGATGCGCTTCGCGAATGCGCTGATCACGGGCGCTTCCTCGGGCATCGGGGTGGCGCTGGCGCGCGCCCTGGCCATGCCGGGTGCCACCTTGCACCTGTCCGGCCGTGACGCCGCCCGGCTGGAGGCGGTGGCCGAGGCATGCCGCGCCCAGGGTGCTGCGGCCCATACCCGCGTGCTGGACGTGCGCGATGCGGATGCGATGCAGGATTGGGTGCTGGGGGCCGGGCGTCTCGACCTGGTGCTGGCCAATGCCGGCATCGGCACCGGCACGGGCGATGCCACGGAGCCCGCCCAGGCCGCGCGCGACGTGTTCGACACCAACGTGACCGGCGTGCTGAACACCTGCCTGCCGGCCATGGAGGTGATGGCCGCGCAGACGGCTGCCGAGGACGGTTGGCGCGGCCATGTGGCGGTGGTGGCCTCACTGGCGGCCTTCGTGGCCGGGCCCAGCGCGCCCGCCTATTGCGCCAGCAAATCCGCGGTCCAGCGCTGGGCGGAGGCACGGGATGCCACGGAGCGCCGGCGCGGCATCCGCATGCACGCGCTGTGCCCGGGCTTCATCCGCACGCCCATGACCGCGCGCAACGCCTTTCCCATGCCGTTTCTGATGGAGCCCGATCAGGCCGCGAAGCGCATGCTGGACGGTATCGCGGCCGGAAAGCTTCGCATCGCCTTCCCGCGCCGGCTCTATGCGATGTCGCGTCTGGTGGGGGCGCTGCCGCCCGGGCTGCGGGCCCGGCTGCTGGAACAGGCGCCGCCCAAGCACCAGGGCTAGTGGCCCGCGAATATCCGATTCAAAACTTGGTTAATTAATGCTTGGGGAATTGTAACTTACGCATACATTTAGGATAGGGTATATCATTGACCAAATTGTTTAGTGAATTGGTCTGAAATACCACCGCGATGAAGTTGCAGATAAACATCAAGTCGCCCGCCGGCCATGTCAGCTGGAAGGCACAGGGCGACTCCTCCCAGGATATCAGGTCCAGCATCGTCGCCGCCCTGGACGGCTACTTCTCGGCGGCCGGTTCCGCGCCGGGGGAGCTGGTGATCTCTGTCCAGCCGATGTGCGAGGTGGAGACGCCCCCCGCCCGTGCGCGCGCCACCGGCCCGTCGCGGGGGCGCTGCGGCAGCTGAGGGACATCCTGGGCGCCGTCAGGCCGGCGCCCAGGTGAAGGGCAGCACCCCTTCCTGCCACCACGCATGTTCCGTGTGGAACTGCACGGCGCGCTCTCCCTCCCAGCGCGTTTCGGCCCGGCCCTGCAGCAGCAGCGCGCGCCCTTGCGTGAAATCAGGCAGCAGCAGCGCGGCGCGCGGTTCCAGCAGCAGATTGCCCAGCGTGTTGAAGAAGCGGTTGCCCGGAAAATCCGGGATGGTCACCGTCTCTCCCTCCAGCGCCATGAAGCCCGGCGGGCCGCCGCGGTGGGACATGTCCATGCCGCCGGTCGCCGCGCCCGATGTCGCGATGAAGGCCGTATCGGCCGTGCCGATCAGGGCACGGGCATCGGCATCCAGCGCCGCCAGGGCCTGGGTCTCGCGCTGGCGCGCCACCGGCAGCGCCTCACGCGGGGTGATGAAGCGCGGGCAATTGCCGAAGCTCTCCTCCACCCGCACCGAGAAGCCCAGCGGGCCGATGCTCTCGACATGGCCGTTGGCGCGGTTGCGGCGGCGGGTGTGGTGCTCCAGCCCCAGCAGCCCGATGGGCGCACCCCGCCGGGCCACCAGTGGCGCGGCGGGCAGGGCCGCGATGGTCAGGCGCTGCGGGTCCGGGCTGTCGATGAAGCCGGGCTCACCCGACAGCACCGTGGCCAGCGGGGCCCCGTTCGCATCGGGCAGCGCCACCCACAGCAGCGGCAGGGAGGCGAAGAAGTCGCGGTGCTGGTCAGGCATGAAGGGGCGGATCGGGGCCTGGGCGACATCGACGCCGGCCAGATGCTGGGCGGCCTTCTCACCGGCGTGAAAAGGCAGGAAGCCGGCGTTCACGCTGCTGCCTCCACCGGGTTGGGGCCTGCCGGCATGTCGAACCAGCCGGGCAGGGCGCGCAGGCGGGACAGCCAGGCGGTGACGGCGGGATACGGCGCCAGGGACACCCCGCCCTCCGGCGCGACGGCGACATAGCTGGCCAGCGCCAGGTCGGCGATGCTGGGCGTGCTGCCCACCAGCCAGTCGCGGCCGGCCAGGTGCCGCTGCATGAAGCCCAGCAGCCTGGCGGCGATGGCCTGGGCATGGGGCAGGTCCTCGGCGATGCCGAACTGAAGCACCAGCCGCGCCCGCGCGGGGCCGAAGGCCAGTTCACCCGCCGCGAGGCTCAGCCAGCGCTGCATCTCGGCCTCCAGCACCGGGTCGGTCGGGATCCAGGCGCTGCCGGCGCCGTAGCGGCGCATCAGATAGACCATGATCGCATTGGAATCGCTCAACACCAGCGCGCCGTCCTGCAGCACCGGGATCTGCCCGAGCGGGTTCATGGCGCGGAAGGCGTCGCTCTGGCGCACCGCGGGCGGGGCGGGCTCCATGCGGATCGCCACGCCCAGCATGCGGGCCAGCAGCATCACGCGATGGACGTGCCCGGACAGGGCGCCGCCGTGAAGGGTGAGTTCGGTCATAAGGGCCTCCTGGTTCGGTGGCCCTAAGTTGCGCTTTGCCGAATCATGAAAGAATGCTCGAATACGGCAAGGCATTATTTCAACAGGTGCAGCAATGACCGATCGGCTGGAGGAGCTGGAAACCTTCCTGTCCATCATCGACGGCGGCGGCTTCGCCCAGGCCGCGCGGCGCCTGGGGCGTTCAGGCCCCTCGGTCACGCGGGCGATGCAGGCGCTGGAGGCGCGGATGGGTGCGCGGCTGCTGGAGCGCACCACGCGCCGCGTCTCCCCCACCGAGGCAGGGCAACGCCTGGCCGCCGAGGCGCGGGAGGTGCTGGCCCATTACCGCGCCGCGCTCACGGGCCGGGAGGACCGGCCCGAGGGCGTGCTGCGCGTCACCGCCCCGGTGATCTTCGGCGGGCGGCATGTCGCCCCCCTGCTGGCGGGCTTCCTGGACCGGCACCCGGGCATCCGGGCGGAGCTCACCCTCTCTGACCGCAACCTGGACATGATCGAGGAGGCGCAGGATGTGGCGCTGCGCATCGGCCCCATCGCCCAGGCCAGCCTGGAGATCCGCCGCGTGGGCGAGGTGCGGCGCGTGCTGGTCGCCAGCCCGGCCTATCTGGCCCGCTACGGCACGCCGCTGACGCCGGCCGAGCTCGGCCGCCACGCCCTGATCTTCACGGCCAGCCGGCCGATGGCGCGCGAATGGCGCTTCCGCCACAAGGGCCGGGACGTCGTGCATCGCTTCACCCCCCGCCTGGCGGTGACGCATATCGAGGCCGCCCTGGCCGTGGCGGCGGCCGGGCAGGGGATAGCGACCGCGCTGTCCTATCAGGTGCTGAACGACATCGCGGCCGGGCGTTTCGCCCGGCTGCTGCCGGAATACGAGCCGCCCGCGATGCCGGTGCAGCTGGTGCGCCCCGCCGGGCCGCACCCGCCGCGCCGCGTGGCGCTGTTCCTGGAGGAAGCGGAAGCGGAGCTGAAGGCGCTGCCGCTGATCCGCTGACCCGTCACAGCAGGCTGCGGAACCAGTCGAGCACCGTGTCCTTGCCGTTCAGCACCGAGGGGTCGCCATACATGCCGCCCAGGAAGGTGCTGCGATGGCTGGCCCCGGTGACGGGCACGCCCGTCGCCAGCCTGCCCCCCGCCGAGAGCGCCCGGTACACCATGGAGGGATGGATCGCCTCGTCGGCCAGCCCGTAGTGGAAGCGGATCGGCGCGTCGTATTCCCAGTAGGAGGAGGTGGCGGAGGCCAGCCGGCGCAGGAAGGCGCTGTTCCGCTCATCCGTATAGCCGTCCAGGAAGCCGGGGATCAGCGCCTCGGGCACGTTGGGGAAGTGCTGCGACCGGTCGAAATCCAGCCGGTAGTCGTTCCAGTACTTCGCCGCCAGCGCGCGGTACTGCGGGCGGATGGCGGCCTGCATCAGCCCGTCGATGCGGTATTGCAGCTCATAGCTGCCGAGCAGGATGATGAGGCACAGCGTCGCCCAGTCCGGCGGGGCCGGGTAGGCGGTGGTGCCGGCGGGCAGGGGAAAGGTCTGTGCCCCCATCCAATAGCGCAGAGTGTCGTTCAGGTCGTTGAAGGGGCTGGCGACGGCCGTCGCGGTCACGGGGCGGGAGGCCTGGCGCAGAGCCTGATGCATCCACTGGGTGTTCAGCGCGCCCTGGGACCAGCCGTGCAGGAACAGCTTGCCCGGCGTCAGGCCCAGCCCGCGCAGCGCAGCCTGGCCGGCATCCAGCGTGTCCACGCAGGTCTGGGTGCTGACGCCCTTGACCAGGTAGCCTTCGCCGCGTCCCTCCCGGTACGGGCCCTTGCCGACATAGTCGGCGGCGATGACGGCGAAGCCCTGGGCGGCGAAGCGGTGCAGGTTGAACACCGTCTCCAGCGAATCGGCCGCGTCGGTCGGCTCATAGGCCGGGTTCGCCAGCCGGGTCATGTTGGAGGGCACCTGGTCGAAGGACAGGATGGTGCCGTGCTGCCAGGACACCACCGGCACCTCGCCCCGCGCACCTGCGGGCACGGCCAGCAGGCCGCTGATCTTCAGCCGCTCCCCGGTTTCGGGCACCACCGTGTAGCTGGTGATGCGATGCAGGTCGACGTCGTTGCGGCCGTGGAAGCGCCCGGCGTCGAAGGCCGGGATGGCGTGGGCGGCGTTGAACAGCGGAAACGCCTTCTCCGCCAGCGCATCGAGCCGGGCGGCGGTGACGCGGCCGCTGTTGTCCAGCTGGGGCGCGCCGGGCTGGGCCGAAACGCCGCGGATCACGGCCGCACTCGCCAGGGTTGTGCCGGCGAGCTTCAGGAGAAGCCGGCGATCGCCCTTCAGCGGCGCGGGAGACTGGGACATGGGGCCGAGATCCTTGCAGAATGGGAAAGCTGGATGCGAAGGCCCACCGCCCTGGCGAGGCGGCAGGCAAACGACAGCGAAACTTCATTCTGCTGGAAAAACAATGCACGTTTTCTGAAGCAGGGCTTCAGGGCATTGCGGCCCGTGTGGGCTCAGTCCACGTGGATCCGGGCCTCGCGCACCACGCGGCCCCATTTCTCGCGCTCGGCGGCGATATAGGCGGCCAGTTCCTCGGCCGTGCTGCCGGAGGGATCGACGCCCGCGGCTTCCATCCGCTGGATCAACTGCGGGTTGCGCGTGGCCTGCTGGCAGGCGGCGCTGAGCCGGGCGATCGCCGGCGCCGGCGTGCCGCCGGTGGCCATCACCGCGCCCCAGCTGGTGGCGGTGGCCTGCGGCAGGCCCTGTTCGGCCAGGGTGGGCACATCCGGCAGCAGGGCGTGGCGCTGCGGGCCGGTGGCGGCCAGGGCGCGGATGCGGCCGTCGCGGATGGCGCCGGTGGTGGCCGCGATCTGCACCAGCATCATCTGGATGTTGCCGGCGATCAGGTCGTTCATCGCCCCGCCAGAGCCGCGATAGGGCACGTGCTGCACATCGATGCCGGCGGCCAGCTTGAACAGCTCGGCGGCCGTGTGGGTCGAGGCGCCGTGTCCCGAGGAGCCATAGCTCATCTCGCCCGGCTTGCTCTTGGCGAGCGCCACGAACTCCGCCAGCGTGTTCGCGCGCACGCCGGGGTGAACCACGATCACCATGTCGCTGGTATAGGCCATGGAGACGGGGGCCAGGTCCTTCGCCGGATCGAAGCCCATGCTGCGGTAGATGTAGGCGTTGGTGGTCAGCAGGCCGGTGGTGCCCATCAGCAGCGTGTGGCCGTCGGCGGGCGCGCGGGCCACCATCTCACCGCCCAGATTGCCGCCCGAGCCGCCCCGGTTCTCGACCACGATGGGCTGGCCGAGCTGCTCGGCCATGCGGTCCGCGATCATGCGCGCCGCCACATCCGTGCTGCCGCCGGCCACGAAGGGCACGATCATGCGCATGGGGCGGCTCGGCGTCCATTCCGACCCTTGGGCCTGGGCACGGTCGGAGAGTGCGGGCAGGGCCAGGGCCGTGCCCAGCAGGGCGCGGCGGTTGATGGGGAGCATGCTTCGATCCCGGGACAGTTTCCTTGTGCGCCTGTCCTAACAAGTTCATGACGATTTGGCCAGATACCCCGTCCCCTCGGACCACGGGCGACGCATCCGGGTTCACGCACGCAAACGCCCCCGGCCTGTCCTGCCGCATGGCAGGGGGCCGGAGGCGTCGCTTCACGTCAGCTCAGTGGCAGCCGAGCTTCAGATGACGGGCCAGTACAGCGCCTCGTCATAGTGGCTGCGGACGCGGCGGTTGTAGTCGTCGTCCCAGCCGGTGGTCTCCTCCACGGTCGGCGCGTTCTCCAGCGTCGCCTTGTTGAGCTTCACCTGATAGCCCTCGAGCTTCGTGTTGTAGCGCAGCATCGACCAGGGCAGCGGGTAGTGCTTGCCGCCGAAGCCCATGAAGCTGCCGAAGCTGAGGACCGCGTAGGAAACGCTGCCCGTCTGCTTGTCGAGCATCACGTCCTCGATGGAGCCGATCTTGTTCTCCTCGAGGTCATAGACCGGCGTGCCGGAAACGCGCGCACCTGCGATCAGCGAGCCATGCGTCGGCGCCGTCAGGTCACGGTGCGTCGGCTGGGCCGGCGGGGTGCTATGCTGCGTGCTCTTGGGGGCGATGTGGTTCATGGTCGTTTCTCCTTTCACGGTACATGTGCCGCTGTTGATGAAACGCGATACATTCCCCCCGGTTGCCCCCAAGGGTTGCCCCATTGGGGCCGAAAGCCGTATCCACGCAGCCGGAACGCAGGGAGATCAGTCACATGGCGCTTCGTATCGGCATCGCGGGCATTGCCGGCCGCATGGGACAGCTGCTGGCGGCAGAGGTGCTCAAGACCGGCGCCGCGCTTGCGGGCGGCACGCTGCGCGACGGCGGCAAGGCGGCCCCGCACGGCACCGCCGTCTTCGCGGATATCGACGCCCTGTTCGCGGCCAGTGACGTCGTGATCGACTTCACCATCGCCGCCACCACCGACGCCCATGCCGCCGCCGCCGCCCGCGCCGGCAAGCCCTTCATCCTGGGCACCACCGGCCTGACCCTGGCGCAGGAGGCAGGACTGGCCGAGGCCGCGAAGCAGGCGCCCATCGTCTATGCCGCCAATTTCTCCCCCGGCGTGAACCTCGTCTTCGCCCTGGCCGAGAAGATGGGCGCCGCACTCTCCGGCGACCGCTATGACGCCGAGATCGTGGAGATGCATCACCGCCAGAAGGTCGATGCCCCCTCGGGCACCGCGGTGGCCATCGGGCGCGCCGTGGCCAAGGGCCGCGGCACCACCATGGAGGAAGCGGGCATCGAGAGCGGCCGCGACGGCCATACCGGCCCGCGCAAGACCGGCGCCATCGGCTTTGCCGCGCTGCGCGGCGGCCAGGTGGTGGGCGAGCACACGCTGCTCTTCGCCTCGGGCACCGAGCACATCGCGCTGACCCATCGCAGCTTCGACCGCGCGGCCTATGCGGTGGGCGCGGTGCAGGCGGCCAACTGGGCCGCGGGCAAGCCCGCCGGGCTGTACGACATGAAGGACGTGCTGGGGATGCGCTGAGGCCCGCGCCTCATACCACGCCCGGATAGCCGTCGCGCTGCGGGTCGGCGCCGCCTTCCAGGCGGCCGTCCCACATCGTGATGCCGTGCACGGCCGCGAAGGCATAGCTGATGGCGTGCCGCTTCACCTTGTAGTCCATCCCCGCCAGCGCCTTTTCCACCGAGCGCGGGATGCGGTTGGACAGGTCGATCACCTCCGACGTCGCGGAGAAGCGGGGGGCGCTCACGGCCTCCTGCATGGTCATGCCCCAGTCCAGCAGGTTGATCAGCGCCTGGCCGATCGCCACCCCGATCCAGGCTCCGCCGGGCGCGCCCAGCGTGGCGACCGGTGCCTCACCCTCGAACACGATGCTGGGTGACATGGAGGAATAGCGCCGCTTGCCCGGCGCGATGGAGCCCGCCCGGCCCGGGCGCGGGTCGTACCAGTTCATCGCGCCGTTCAGCATGAAGCCGGTGCCGGCCGGCATCACGCCCGACGGCACGCCCAGCGTATGCGTCATCGACACCACCATGCCGTCGGCATCGACGCAGGAGATGGTGGTGGTGCCCTTGGGCTCCGGCGCGCGGGTCAGCACCGTGCGCCTGCCGGCCCTGATGTCCGCCGCGCACTGGTCCGCGTAGCCGTCCGAGAGCAGCATCTCCAGCGGTGCCGGGGCGAAATCCGGGTCTCCGATATGCTCGTCCTTGTCGCGGCCCGCGATCAGCATCGCCTCCGCCACGATGCGGATGTACTCGGCGCTGTTGTGGCCGAGCGAGACCAGGTCGAAGCGTTCCAGGATGCGCAGCATCTCGGCCACGAAGATGCCGCCGGCGGGCGGCGGGGGCAGGGCGATGCGCCGGCCGCGATAGGGGATGAAGATCGGCGCCTCCCGCCGCGGGCGGAAATCCGCGAGGTCGTCGCGCGTGATCAGCCCGCCATGCGCCTGCATCTCCGCCGCGATCACGGCCGCGATGTCGCCGCGATAGAAGGCATCGGCGCCATCGCGGGAGATCGTGTCCAGCGTGTCGGCCAGGGCCGGGTTCACCACCTTGTCACCGATCCGCTTCGGCGTGCCGTCCGGCCGGCAGTACAGCGCGGCCCCCTGCGCGGTGAAGGCCAGCTTGCGCACATAGGGCAGGCGGCCATAGCCGGCCTCGTCCAGATGGAACATGGAGGCGACATGCGGGCGGACCAGCCAGCCCTCTCTGGCCAGGGCCATGGCGGGGGCGAACAGTTCGCGCCAGGGCAGGCGCCCGGCGGCGGCATGGGCGGCTGACAGCCCTGCCAGGATGCCCGGAACGGTCACAGCTTCGTGACCCAGCTCATTCGCATGGTCCGACAGGACATAGCCGTAGCCGTCGCTGCATTCGCGCAGGAAGCGCGCGGCGAACATGTCCTCACGCGCGGCGGCGGGGCAGGTGGACAGGCCGTCCCAGACCTCGTGCCGGCCGGAGGCGCGGTCCAGCAGATGCACGACGCCCAGCCCGCCCAGGCCGCACATCATGGGGTCCACCACGCCCTGGGCCAGGGCGCAGCCGATCGCGGCATCCAGCGCATTGCCGCCCGCGCGCAGGATCTCGGTTCCGGCCTCCACCGCCTCCGGCTGGGGGGCCACGATCATGGCACGGGCTTCGGGCAGGCAACGGGCTGGGCGCATCAGGCATTCTCCTCAAGCTGGATGATGCACGGATGCGGCGCTTCGTGTAGGCGCTTGGCTGATATGTGTCAGGGCTGTTAGGTTTTGTTCCAGAGTGTTGGGGCGCCTGCCGCCCCGTTTTCAAGGAGGATAATGCTCATGCGTCTGATGCGCCGTGCCTTCGTGGCACTTGCCGTTCTGCTGGGCCTCGGTGCCCTGGCGCCTGCCCAGGCCCAGAACCGTTTCTACCTGATCAACAACTCGGGTGAGGTGATCCGCGAGGCTTACGTCTCCTCCTCACGCGTGCAGAACTGGGGGCCGGACATCCTGGGCTCCAGCGTGCTTCCCGCCGGCAATCAGGTTTTCGTGACGCCGACCTTCGGCGACTGCGTGCTGGATGTGCGCGTGGTGTACATGTCCGGCCGTGAGGCCACCCGCATGGGCGTGAATGCCTGCAGCATCACCCGCATCGTGTTCGGTGGCGGCGGCGGAAACGGCGTCTATCAGCAGCCGGGCGCGGGCGCCGGTGCCGTGATCGGCGGGGGCGGCGGTGCGGCCGTCACTTCGGGCAACCCGTCCTTCAACCTGATCAACGGCACGGGCACCACGATCCGCGAGGTCTATGCCTCGTCCTCCCAGCAGTCCAACTGGGGCCCGGATCGTCTGGGTGCCAACGTGCTGAACCCGGGCGGCAACATCTATATCGGGCTGCCGGGCAGCATGGGCTGCATGACCGACATCCGCGTGGTGTTCATGAACGGCGCCTCGCAGGAGCGCCGCGGCATCGAGACCTGCTCGATCGGCTCGCTCACCTGGCGCTGAGCCGGGGCGGGACCCAAGGAAAAAGGGGGCTTCGGCCCCCTTTTTTGTGCCCTCAGCCCGCCAGCGCCTTCTCCACCGCGCCGGCGGTCGCGAACAGCGCCTCATCCGCGCCATGCGCGCCCATCAGCATCAGCCCCACCGGGGCCTCGCCCGGCCGGTGGCAGGGCACGCTGATGGAGCAGCGGTCCAGGAAGTTGCCCACCGTCGGGTTGCGCAGCATCAGCAGGTTGATGCGGGTGAATTCGTCCGGGTCGTCCACCGCCGTGATGGGCGGCGGCAGCAGCGGCACGGTGGGCATCAGCACCGCGTCGAACGGCGCGGTCTTGGCGGCGACCGCGGCGATCAGGTTGCGCCGGGCGGCCTGCAGGCTGATGTAGTCCTCGGCCGTCATGGCCGCGCCGCGGCGGATGCGGGGCGCGATGATGGGGTCGTAGAACTCGCCCTTGCGGTCCAGCAGGTCGTGGTGCCAGGTCCAGGACTCGCTGGCGGTGAAGCCGCCCTTGGCGTTGATGGCCGGGATGGCGTCGATCTCGGGGATGCGGATGTCCGTCAGCACGGCCCCCGCCGTGGCCAGCCGCGACAGCGCCGCCTGATAGGCGACGGCCACCGCATCCTCCATGCCCTGCTCGACATAGTTGCGCAGCACCGCCAGCCGCAGGCCGCGCACCGGCACCTCATGCGGGGTGGTGGGGGTGTCGGCGATGATGCCGTCCAGCACCTGGCAGCAGCTGACGCTGCGCGCCAGCGGGCCGATGGAGTCGAGCGTGAAGGACAGCGGCAGCGCGCCTTCCAGCGGCACGCGCTTCTGGGTGGGCTTGAAGCCCACGATGCCGTTCAGCGCGGCCGGGATGCGGCAGGAACCGCCGGTATCGCTGCCCAAGCCCCCGAAGCCCATCCCCTCGGCCGCGGCGACGCCCGCGCCCGAGGAACTGCCGCCCGGCAGGCGCCGCGTCTTGCGGTCCCACGCCGAGGCGGGCGTGCCGTAATGCGGGTTCACGCCGAGGCCCGAGAAGGCGAACTCGCTCATGTTCGTGCGGCCGAGGATCACGAGCCCGGCGGCCAGCAGGCGGTCCACCACGGGGGCGTTGGCGGCGGCCGCTTCCTCGCCCTTGCGCGCGACGGACCCCGCGAGCGTCACCTGGCCCTTCTGGTCGAACAGGTCCTTGATGGTGACGGGAATGCCGGCATAGCGGCCGGGGCTGCGCCCGGCGCCGCGCAGCGCATCCATGGCATCGGCACTGGCCAGTGCCGCCTGGGCCTGCAGGTCGATGAAGGCCAGGGGCTCGACCGCCACCTGGACCAGGGCTTCCTCCACCAAGGCGCGGGAGGTGGTGCGCCCGGCTTCCAGCGCCTCGGCAGCCTGTTCGATCGTCAGCATCGCGGAACCCTTCGTGATCGTCTGTGAAATACTACGCGCATCCGCCCGGTTAGGGGAGGGTCACTGACCGAAGGGATTGTCCTGCTGCAGGCGGCGCAATGCCGCAATGACGTGCAGCACGGGCGCGGGAAGGTCCGGCGGCGTGCCGGTTCCGCGCCACATGATGAAATGCCCGGTGGGGCCCGCGCCCATGGTCAGCGTGCAGGTCATGTTGGAAGGCTCGCCGCGCGGCAGGCGGCGGAAGCCCGCCCCCTCCAGCATGCGCAGCCATTCGGCCACCGGCTGGGGCCGGCCCTCGATGGGCCGGCTCTCCAGCGGTGCCGCGAAGGTCTGCCGGCGCAGGCGGGTCAGTTGGCCCGCGCTGTCCACGGCAACCCCGCCGCCCCCGCCCGTGAAGCCGCCGCCGCAATAAAGGCGCAGCGCCTGCTCGGCCCGCGCCCCTGCCCGCACTTCGGCCGGTGCCGCCAGCAGCAGGGCTGCCAGCAGCGCGCGCTTCACCGCAGGAAATCCAGGATCAGTTGCACCTGGTTCGCCTCCATCAGCGCGGGCGCGTGGCCGCAGCCGGGGATGGTGGCGAGGGTGACATTGGCGGACCCGGCCATCTTCTGCGCGTCGGGCGCCAGCAGCAGGTCGCTGCTCTCGCCGCGCACCACCAGGGTGGGGCGCGCCGCCACCCAGGGCCACAGCGCCCACAGGTCCACATCCGCCAGCGGCCCCGCGCCCATGGGTTCCACGATGCGCGGGTCATAATGCAGGCGCCAGCCGCCGGTGGGCGTGCGGTGCGCGCTGTGGGTGGCCAGATGCCGCCATTCGGCATCCGTCAGCGGGCCGAAGGGCGCGTGCACGCGCCGCAGATAGGCATCGACCTGTTCCACGGACCCGTATTCGGCCTGCGGCTGGGAAAGATAGTCGCGGATGCGCTCCAGCGAGGCGACGGGCACGAAGGGCCCGATGTCGTTCAGCACCATGCGGCGCGGGCCGGCACCCAAGGCCCCGTTGGGTATGCCCGACAGCCCCATGCCGATCAGCCCGCCCATGGAGGTGCCGACCCAGTCATATTCGCCCAGCTGCGCCAGCAGCGGCGCGATCAGCCCGACATAGACCGGCACGATGTACTGGCTGCCCAGCGGCAGCCAGGCGGAAATGCCGCGCCCCGGCACGTCCAGGCAGATCACCCGGCGGCCCTGGGCGGCAAGGGCCGCCGCCAGCACGTCGAAATCCCGCCCGTTGCGGGTCAGCCCGTGCACGCACACGACAGGGCGGCCATCGGCCGGCCCCCATTCGTGCCATCTGACCATCACCCCGCCCCCTTCGAAGGGCGAGAGGAAACCGCCGATCGAGGGAGACAGGGATGCCATCAGATGATGCCCTTTTCCTTGAGTGCCGAGACTTCCGCCTCGCTCATGCCCAGGATGCCCTGCAGCACCTCGGCATTGTGCTGGCCCAGCACGGGGGCGGCGGAGCGATAGCTGGGCGGCGTGGCCGACAGCTTCACCGGGTTTGCCGTGACCTTCACGCGGGCGCCCGAGGCATGGTCCATTTCCAGCACCATGTTGCGCGCGATCACATGCGGGTCGCTGAACACGTCCTTCAGCGTGTTGATCGGCCCGCAGGCGATCTTCAGCGCCTCCAGCGCCACGATCCATTCGGCCGTGGTCTTGGACTTCATCAGCGGCGTCAGCGTGTCGGTCACCAGCTGGCGGTTCTCGACGCGCTTCGGGTTGGTCGCGAAACGCTCATCCGCCAGCAGGTGCTCCTGGCCGAAATTCTTGCAGAAACGCTCGAAGGTGGGGTCGTTGCCCACGGCCAGGATCAGGTAGCCGTCCTTGGACGGGAATTCCTGATAGGGCGCGATGTTGGGGTGCTGGTTGCCCAGGCGCGGCGGGTTTTCGCCGGTGGACAGGAAGTTGCTGCCCTGGTTGGCCAGCCAGGCCACATGGGTGTCCAGCATGCCGATGTCGATCTGCTGGCCCTGGCCGGTCGCATGCCGGTGGTTCAGCGCGGACAGGATGCCGATGCAGCCATAGAGGCCCGCGAACAGGTCGGCCACGGGCACGCCCGACTTCTGCGGGGAACCGTTGGGCTCACCCGTCAGGGACATGATGCCGCCCATCGCCTGGATCAGCGCGTCATAGCCCGGGCGCGGCGCATAGGGGCCGGTCTGGCCGAAGCCCGTGATCGAGCAGTAGATCAGGCGGGGGAACTTCTTGGACAGCTGCTCATAGCCCAGGCCGTACTTGGCCAGCGCGCCCACCTTGAAGTTCTCGGCCAGGATGTCGCAGCTTTCCAGCAGCTTCATGATCACCGCCTGGCCCTCGGGGCTGGCGATATCCACCGTGACGGACTTCTTGTTGCGGTTCACGCCGACGAAATACGCGCTCTCGCGCGTGTTGGGCACGAAGGGGGGCGCGAAGCCGCGCGTGTCGTCGCCGGCCTCGGGGCGTTCGATCTTGATGACCTCGGCGCCGAGGTCGCCCAGCATCTGGGTGCAGGTGGGCCCCGCCAGGACGCGCGTCAGGTCCAGCACGCGCAGGCCCTTCAGCGGGCCGGTGTTTTCGGGGGCGACAGTGGTATCGGGCATGAGGCTGTTTCTCCTGGCCCATGGTTTCATCACGGGATTGCCGACCTGTCACCCCCGCACCATGCTGCGCCCGCCGGATGAGGAGAGCGCGCGATGCCCAAGATCACGACCGATGACGGGGTTGGCCTGTATTACGAGGAGGTCGGGCAGGGCACGCCCATCGTCTTCGTGCATGAATACGCGGGCGACTGGCGCAGCTGGGAGCTGCAGATGCGCTTCTTCGGGCGCCGCTATCGCTGCATCACCTATTCCGCGCGCGGCTACACCCCCTCCGACATCCCGCAGGACGAGGCGTCCTATGGCCAAGCCCAGGCGGCCGACGACATCGCGGCCGTCATCAAGGGGCTGGGCCTCGGCCGCGCCCATGTGGTGGGCCTGTCCATGGGTGCCTTCGCCACCCTGCATCTGGGGCTGCGCCATCCGGAGCTGGCGCTGAGCCTGACCGCGGCCGGCGTGGGTTACGGCGCCGACCCGGCCAAGCGCGAGCAGTTCAAGAAGGAAACCGAGATCAACTGCGAGCGCATCCGCGAGCAGGGGATGGACGTGTTCGGCGCCACCTACGCGCGCGGCCCCACGCGCCTCGTCTATGAGGAAAAGGACCCGCGCGGCTTCGCGGAGTTCGAGCAGCAGCTGCGCGAGCACGACACCATGGGCAGCTACCTGACCCAGCGCGGCGTGCAGCTGAAGCGCCCCTCGCTGTTCGACCTGAAGGAAGGCTTCGAGAAGCTGAGCGTGCCGACCTTCATCGTGGCCGGCGACGAGGACGACCCGACGCTGGAGGCCAGCATCTACCTCAAGCGCACGATCAAGTCCTCGGCGTTGCTGGTGATGCCCAAATGCGGGCACACCATGAACATCGAGGACCCGGACGCCTTCAACCGCGCCGTGCTGGACTTCATCACCCATGTGGATGCCGGCACCTGGCGCAACCGCATCCCGGCCAGCCAGTCGGGCGGCATCGTGCGATGACATTGGTGATCCGCCCCGTGGTGCCGGCCGATGGGCCGGCGATGGTGGGGCTGCTGCACCAGCTTGGCTACACCGCCTGGCAGGGGCCGGCGGTGGAGGCCAACCTGACCCGGCTGCTGGCCACCGGCAACGACCCGGTGCTGGTGGCGGAGCGGGACGGCAGGCCCGTGGGGCTGATGGGCCTGCACATGTTCCATGCGCTGAACTACGCCTATCGCGTGGCCCGCATCACCGCGCTGGTGGTGGATGAGGGCGAGCGCGGCACGGGCCTCGGCCGCATGCTGGTGGATGCCGCCGAGGAGCTGGCCCGCCGGGGCGGCTGCGAGGCGCTGGAGCTGACCAGCGGCATGCACCGCCCCAAGGCGCATGAATTCTACCGTCGCATCGGCTTCAACGATCAGGCCCTGCGCTTCCACCGGCCGATTGCGCCTCTCTGATCATCCCTGACCCGCCCCGGCGCAGGTTTTCCGCAAGGGCGGCGGCCTGGCGCCGCGCCTCGGCGGCCAGCAGGGCGCAGAATTGCTGCGTGATGTCCGAGCGCGGCTGGAAGGCCGGGGTGAACAGCCCGTAGCGCAGCGGCACCGAAGGCTCGAACCGCCGCATCACCAGCCCCGTGGCACCGCTGGACCGCGCGACGAACGGGTCCGCCAGCCCGATCCCCAGGCCCATGGCGACCAGCTGGCAGGCGATGGCGCCGTTCGCGCCCTCGAAGCGGATGCGCGGGGCGACGCCCGCCTGCTGCATCGCCTGTTCCAGCGCGGTGCGCAGCACGCTGCGCGGGTGGGTGGCCACCAGGTCCTGCCCGGCAAGGTCCGCCGGTGAGAGGCTGCGGCGGCGGGCCAGCGGGTGGTCGCGCGGCATCACCATCACGGCTTCCACGTCGCAGAGCAGTTCGACGCGCACGCCGGGGTGGTTCAGCGGCGGGACGGTCACGCCCAGGTCGAAATGCTCCTGGTCCAGCAGGGTCTCGGCATCCAGGCGCAGGCGGGCCTCCACCGTGGCGGAAAACGCCGGAACCTCCCGGGCCATGCGCCGCAGGGGCTCCCGCAGCAGGGCGTGGGTCACCTGCGGGGCGGTCAGGATGCGCAGGTGGTTGTCACGCTGGCCGGCCCGCAGCTGGCGGGCCAGGCGGTTCAGCCCCTCATGCCCCGCCAGCACGCGCTCGGATTGCTGGTGAAAGCGGCGGCCCTCCGCGGTCAGCACCAGGCGGCGGTTCTCCCGCGTGAACAGGGTGAAGCCCAGCTCCTCCTCCAGCGCCGCCAGCAGGCGGCCCACCTGCGGCTGGCTGCGCCCGAGCCGGGTGGCGGCCTGGGAGACGGAGCCGCTTTCCACGAAGGCGCGCAGCGCTTCCAGCATGTTCATCCGGGGCATCGGCGCCTCATGTGCGAAAAGCGTATGGAAATGGACGAATAAGACATTTGACACAGAAATGCGCCCGTCCTGTCATCCCGGAATGTCCGACAGCGATCTGATCGGCGACGCCTGGCGCGTCGCGCCCGCCACCTACGCCGCCGCGCGCGAGGTCCCCTTCGCCCTGCCTGAGCTGCCGCTCAGCCGTTATGTCACGATGCGCGACGGCTGCCGCATCGCCCTGGATGCCTGGGTGCCCGAGGGTGCTTCCGGCCCGGTGCCGACCATTCTGATCCACACCCCCTACTATCGCCGCTTCAAGCTGAAGGAAGGCGGGCAGGGCGACGCCATCCCGAATGCCGGCAAGTTCGTGCGGTATTTCGTGCCGCGCGGCTATGCGGTGGTGGTGGTGGATGTGCGCGGCACCGGCGCCAGCTTCGGCACCCGTGATGCCTTCCGCTCACCGAAGGAGCGCGAGGACGCGCGTGAGATCACCGACTGGATCATCGCCCAGCCCTGGTCCGACCAGCAGGTGGGCGCGACCGGCATTTCCTATCCGGGTGCCGCCAGCGACTTCCTGGCCAGCACCGGCCATCCGGCCGTGAAGGCGATCATCCCGCTGTTCGCCGTGTGGGACACCTATGCCGACAACTATTACCCGGGCGGCATCCTGCTGAAGCAGCTCGCCAAATCCTATGACGACCTGATGGTCGCCATGGACCATGACAACCGCGAGCTGCTGCGCAACTACGTCTATTACCAGAACCCCGACCTGGCCGGCCCCCACCCGGTG
This sequence comes from Rhodovarius crocodyli, assembly GCF_004005855.1. Taxonomy (GTDB): domain Bacteria; phylum Pseudomonadota; class Alphaproteobacteria; order Acetobacterales; family Acetobacteraceae; genus Rhodovarius; species Rhodovarius crocodyli. The sequence continues at coordinate 33,566 of NZ_SACL01000001.1, read as the reverse complement.
GATGAGGACCCGGACGGCGCGCTGCTGGCCCAGGCCCTGCATGAGCACAAGGGCAATTTCCGCCAGCCGGATTTCATGGGCGAGTTCCGCTTCCGCGAGGAGCCGCTGCCCTATGATGCGAGCTTCTCCTCCGCCTCCTTCAGCCCCTATTCCGTCAGCCCCAGCATCAGGCCCGAGGTGGCGATCATGGCCTGTTCCGGCTGGATGGACGGCGCTGGCTACGCCAATGGCGCGATATCCCGCTATCTCACGATGAAGAACAACAAGGTCCACCTGCTGCTGGGCCCGTGGGACCATGGGGCGCGCTGCAATGTCTCGCCCTGGCGCCGCGACCAGACGCCGGATTTCGACCTGTTGGGCGAGATGCTGCGCTTCTTCGACCACTACATGCTGGGCCGCGCCACGGGCCTCGATGCCGAGGCGCCGATCCATTTCTTCAGCCTGCATGCCGAGCGCTGGAAGTCTGCCACCCAATGGCCGCCGGTGGAGACCACGACGCGCCTGCTGCCCGCGGCCGACGGCGCGCTGGCCGCCGCCGCCGCGCATGCGCCCCCCTTGGCCCGTGCCGAAACCCGTGCGGACTTCACCGCGGGCTCCGGCAACGGCACGCGCTATGAGCGCATCGCCGGCATCAACGCCACCACCTATTACGCCGACTGGCAGCCGCGCGAGGCGAAGCTGCTCGGCTGGTCCGGCGCGCCGCTGGAACAGGCGATGGAGATGTCGGGCCACGCCATCGCCGACCTCTGGCTGGAATCCTCCGAGCCCGATGCCGCGATCTTCGTCTATCTCTCGGAGGTCGAGGCTGACGGCACCGTGCGCTACGTGACCGAGGGCCTGCTGCGCGCCCTGCACCGCAAGGAAAGCCCGGCGCCCGCGACCTACCAGACGAGCTGGCCCTTCCGCAGCTATCGGCGTGAGGACGCCTCGCCGCTCACGGTGAACGAGGCCACCCGTATCCGCGTGCCCCTGCTGCCCATTTCCTGGACCTTCCAGAAGGGCAGCCGCATCCGGGTGTCCATCGCGGGCGCCGATGCCGACCATTGCGTGCAGGTGCCGCATGGCCGTCCGCCCAAGTTGACCGTGCTGCTGGGTGGCGAGAAGGCCACCGCCATCCACCTGCCCCTGCGGCCGGCGGCGTGAAGGCGCTCGACACCCTCGCGCTGGCGCTGGGTGAGGCGGGCAACCCCTTCGCCGCGCTGGACGCGGCCTTGCAGCAGTTGGTCGGGCACCGTTTCCTGACCGTGCTGCTGTACCGCCACGACCTGGGCGTGGCGGAGCGCCTGTATTCCAACCGGCCGGAGATGTTCCCGACCGGCGGCCGCAAGCGCTTCGAGGACGCGCCCACCCAGAAGCGCGTGGCCGAGACCCGCCGGCCCTATATCGGCCCGGATGCCGCGAGCCTGCGCCGCGACTTTCCTGACCATGAAAAGATCTTTGCCCTGGGCTGTTCCAGCATCCTGAACATGCCGGTGCTCTGGGCCGGCCAGGCGCTGGGCCAGGTCAATCTACTGCATGAGGAAGGCCATTTCGGTACGCAGCACCTGCCGCCCGTGCGGGTGGCGGTGCAGATGTGCGTGCCTGCCTTCCTCGCCCTCAAGGAAACCACCCCATGATCCTGCGCCGAGCCCTGCTGGCGACCGGCCTCGCCACGCCTGCCCTGGCGCAGGACGCCCAATGGCCCCGCCGCGCGCCGATCAAGCTGATCGTGCCCTTCGGCTCGGGCGGCGCGACGGACATCGTGGCGCGCGTCTTCGCCGAAGCGATGGGGCGTGAGCTCGGCCAGTCCATCGTGGTGGACAACCGGCCCGGCGCCGGCGCCACCATCGGCACCGCCGCCGCCGCGCGCTCGGCACCCGATGGCTACACCATCGCCGTCTCCACCATCAGCGGCATGGCCGTGGGCCAGACGCTCTATGCCGAGCGCGTGACCTGGGACGCCGACCGCGACTTCGCCCATATCGGCATGATCCTGCAGACGCCCTGGATTCTGTGCGTGAAGCCGGGCGGGCCGATCCGCAGCCTGGCCGACTGGGTGGCCGCCAGCAAACGCCCGCCGGGCCTGGCCTATGGCACCACCGGCGTGGGGTCGGTCGCGCATCTGCTGGGCGTGCAGCTCAACACCGCCGCCGGCGGCGGGGTGATGGAACACATCCCCTACCGCAGCCTCAGCCAGTCCAGCGCGGACCTGCTGGGCGGCACCATCCCCGGCATCATCGAGAGCCTGACCGCCACCAGCAGCTATATCCGCGACGGCAGCATGCTGGCGCTGGCTTCCTCGGGCACGCGGCGCTCCCCAGCCTTCCCGAACATCCCGACCTTCTCGGAACTCGGCTTCCCGCAGGTGGTGGCCGAGGGCTGGGCCGGGCTGGCGGCACCCGCCGGCACGCCGCGCCCCATCCTGGAGGGCTTCGCCCGCGCCCTGCGCGCCGCCCACGCCCAGCCCAATGTGCAGCAGCGCCTGGCCGAGCTCTCCTCCACCCCCGGCGCGCTGTATCTGGACGACGCCCAGGCCTATGTCCGCCAGCAGGTGGCAGACTGGGCGCCGATCGTGCGCGCTTCGGGCGCCCGCCCGGAGTAGGCCGCCGGCGGGGCCGGTGCTAGCCTTCGGGGCATGAGCACCGATCCCCGCCTCGACCGCCTTGCCGAAACCGCCATCCGCGTGGGCCTGGGCCTCGCGCCCGGGCAGGAACTGGTGATGACCGCCCCGGTGGAGGCGCTGCCGCTGGCGCGCCTCATCACCGAGCACGCCTACAAGGCCGGCGCCTCCCTGGTCACGACGCTGCTGAGCGACGATGTCTCGGCGCTCGCGCGCTACAAATACGGCCGCGAGGAGAGCTTCGACACCGCCTCCGGCTGGCTGTTCGAGGGCATGGCCGCCGCCTTCCGCAACAATGCCGCGCGGCTGGCCATCGTGGGCGACGACCCGACCCTGCTCTCGGGCCAGAACGTCGAGCATGTCTCGCGCGCAAACCGTGCGCGCTCCAAGGCATACCGGCCGGCGCTGGAACTGATCAGCTCCTCGGCCATCAACTGGACCATCGTCGCGGCCTCCACCCCCGCCTGGGCCAAGGCGGTGTTCCCGGACGACGCCCCGGATGCGGCCGTGGCCAAGCTGTGGGACGCCATCTTCAAGGCATCGCGCGTGGACAACGACGACCCCGTCGCCGCCTGGGCCGCCCACAACAAGACGTTGCACGCGCGTTGCGACTTCATGAACGGCCACCGCTTCGCCAGCCTGCATTTCCGCGGGCCGGGCACCGACCTGAAGGTGGGCCTGGCCGACGGCCATGCCTGGATGGGCGGCGCCTCGCCCGCCAAGAACGGCATCATGTGCAACGCGAACATCCCCACCGAGGAAGTGTTCACCACCCCGCACATGCTGCGCACCGAAGGCTATGTCGCCGCCAGCAAGCCGCTGGCCCACCAGGGCACGCTGATCCGCGACATCCGCGTTCGGTTCGAAAACGGCAACATCGTCGAAGCCCATGCCAGCACCGGCGAGGAAGTGCTGAACCGCATGATCGGCACCGACGAAGGCGCCCGCCGCCTGGGCGAGGTGGCCCTGGTGCCGCACGCCAACCCGATCGGGCAGACCGGCATCCTGTTCCTCAACACCCTGTTCGACGAGAACGCGGCCTGCCACATCGCCCTCGGCCAGGCCTATGCCCAGTGCTTCGAAAACCCGAACCTGCCCGAGGACGAGCTGACCCGCCGCGGCGCCAACCGCAGCCTGATCCATGTCGACTGGATGATCGGCAACGCGGAGACGGACCTGGACGGCATCAAGCCCGATGGGGCCGTGGTGCCCCTGATGCGCCAGGGCGCGTGGGTGTAGGGGGCGCTCCGGGGCGCTGCCCCGGACCCCGATCAGGGGCTTTGCCCCCGATACCCCCATCAACGGCCGAAAGGCCTTTGGAAACTGGGAGCTGAAAGTTTGGGGAAGGGGATCAGAAGGCCCTCTGGCTCAGCGTGCCTTCGCAGCCCCTTCCCCAAACTTTCAGATACTGATGGGTTCCAAGGGTCGTTACGACCCTTGGCGGGTGTCCAGAGGGCGGAGCCCTTTGGTCGGGGTCCGGGGGCAAGGCCCCCCGGAGAGCGCAACCTACTCCCGCTGCAGCCCTGCGCGCCGGATGACTTCGCCCCAGTGCTGGATGTCGCGCTGCGTTGCGGCCAGCATTTCCGCCGGGTTGCTGTTCAGCGGCGTCAGGCCGAGGTTCAGCAGGCGGGCCTGCATTTCGGGGTCGGCGTTGATCTTCAGGAATTCCTGATTGAGGCGCGCGATGGCCGCCGGCGGCGTGGCGCTGGGCACCATCAGCCCGTGCCAGGTGGTGCTGACGAAGCCGGGCAGGTTGCAGGCCTCGGCCACGGTGGGCACGTCCGGCAGCTGCGGGTGGCGTTCGGCGGAGGTGATGCCGAGGATGCGCACGCGCCCCGCGCGCATGTCCTCCACCACCGTGCCGGACTGGTAGAAGAAGAACTCCACCTCACCCTGGTACAGCGCGATCATGGCCGGCGGGCCGCCGCGATAGGGCACGTGCTGGGCTTCGAGGCCGGTGGCCTGCAGGAACTGGGCGGCGGCCAGATGGGTGGAGGCGCCAATGCCGCTGCTGGCGTAGTTGAGGCGCCCCGGGGCGGCGCGCAGGGCCGAGATCACGGCCTGGCAGTTGGTGTATTGCGGGCGCGCCTGGGTGCTGACGGTGAAGGCGTTCGGCGCGTCGAAGGTGCGCATCACCGGCGCCAGGTCGCGCATCGGGTCGAAGGACATGCGCAGCAGCAGCGGGTTGGTCGCCGTCAGGCTGACGGTGACCAGCGCCACCGTATGCCCATCGGCCGGCGCGCGGGAGACGGCCTCCGCCGCGACGTTGCCGGTGGCGCCGACCCTGTTTTCCACCGTGACGGGCACGCCGAGCGCCGCCGACAGCCGCGGGGCCGCGAGGCGCAGATACACATCGCCCGAGGTGCCGGCCGGGAAGCCGTAGATCAGCGTGACGGGCCGGCCTGGGATGGGGAATTGCTGGGCCTTGGCGGCGGGGGCCGCCACGGTGCCGAGCATGGCGGAAAGCAGAAGGGAACAGAGCATGCGGCGCATGGCAGGGGTCCTTGCTGTGGGAACGGGGGTCAGTAGAGCCGCTTGGTGTAGCTTTCCTCGAGCAGCACCTGGATTTCCTCGCGGCTCTTGAAGTTGCGGCCGGTGTGATCGCGCCAGATCTCGGCGGCGGAGGGGAAGTCCTCCAGCGGCGCCCATTTCTCCGGCTGCCAGAGGTGGGAGCGCATGACGGCCTTGGCACAGTGCAGGAAGGCGTCCTCGACCGTGACGACCAGCACGGTGGCCGGCACCTTGCCGAAGCTCGTCAGGCTTTCGCGCAGGGGCAGATTGCGGGTGATGCGGGCGCGGCCGCTGATGCGCAGCACCTCGCCGAAATGCGGCACGAAGCTGCACAGCCCGATGCGCGGGTTGGCGACGACATTGCGCAGCGTGTCGATGCGGCGGTTGCCCGGCGCGTCGGGGATCAGCAGCGTGTGGTCGTCGTGAACCTTGATGAAGCCGGGCTCGCCCCCGCGCGGGGAGGCATCGGCATCGCCCCCGGCATCCGCCGTCGCGATCATGGCGAAGGGGCTGCGCGCCAGGAAGGTGCGGCAATGCCGGTCCAGCCGGTCCAGGTGCTTCAGCACCGGAATGCCCTGCGGCGGAGGATAGATCTCCCGCAGCTGGGCCTCGCTGGTGATGTCGTCGGCTTCGGGCAGGTCCAGGGGCAGGTCCAGGGGCATGGCCGGAGTGTTCCGACGGAAACCTTCCGTGGCAAGCTTATTACAGGGCTGGCCGGGCCACCATCAGCCAGATGATGCCCAACACCGCGCCAAAGGCAGGAAAGCCGAAGGCAAACCACCAGCGGAACAGGCGGTGGTATTCGGCCGGTAGGGCCTGCCCGTCGCGGGCGGCGGCGCGCGCCAGCTCCCGCATGCGCCACTGCATCCAGACCACGGGCAGCCAGAAGGCGCCTGTGAACAGATAGAGCAGCAGGCTGAGCCCGACCCAGCCTTCCAGGATCGGATAGCCCGCCCACCAGGCCAGCAGCCCCCCGGTGATGGGCTGCAGCACCACGGCGGTGGCGGTGAACAGCGTGTCGGCCAGCACCACCACCCCGGCGGTGTGCGCCACCAGCGCCGCGTCCCGCGTCCGGTGCGCCATCAGCATGAAGAAGGCGATGCCAGCCCCGGTACCCAGCAGCACGGTGGCGCCGATGATGTGCAGCACCTTCACGGCCAGGAAGGCATCCATCACCGGTCGTCCAGCACCGCCAGGGCCGCCAGCGCCAGGAAGGCCGCCGGAATGATCTTGAGGAAAGGCCCGAGCGGATCGAGCCACAGGTCCCCGCGCAGCAGCGTGCCGCCGAGCAGATAGCCGGCGGAGACCACCAGCATGCCGGCCAGCGCCCAGCCCGCCGCGCGGCGCCACATCACGGCCAGCCCCAGCGCGATATCCACGACGCTGCCGCCCACCACCGCCCACCAGGCGGCTTCCTCGGGCCATTCGTCCAGCACGGTGGCGGCACCTTCCACGTTCAGCAGGCCGATGATGCCCGAGATCAGCCAGAAGCCCGCGAGCACGCCCAGCATGGCGGGCTTGAGGAAATAGAGCCGGGCAAACCAGCGTTCCTGCACCCCGGCGGGCCAGCCGGCCAGCATCGCCGGCACCGACAAGGGTTGGCGGCCGAGGGCGCGCTGGGCGTCGGCGGGCTTGCCCTCTATGCCCTGGCGCAGTTGTTCCAGCGCCGTGCTGCGCATCGGGCTGCGCCAGCCGAGCCAGGCGAGCCCATCCGCAACCCGCCCGGCCGCCCATGCCAGCGGGGCGGGCAGGGGGATGACGCGCGCGGGCCGCAGCCCCAGCCAGCGCCGCAGTTCCGGCAGCAGGCGCCGCAGGGGCCATGGCTCGGCATGCACCAGGTCCAGCCGCAGGCGGGCGGGGCCGTCCAGCGCGCGCAGCACCGCCTCCGCCACGTCCTCCACCGAGATGGCCTGCACGGTCGCATCGGGCCATGCCAGCGGGATGCAGCCGGGAAAACCCGCCACCCCCCGCAGCAGCGCGGACCCGCCATAGGCCGTGGGCGCCAGCACCAGCCCAGGCCGCAGGATCACCCAGTCCAGTGCCGAGCGTTCCAGCATCATCTCGCCGGCCAGCTTGGTGGCGTTGAAGGCGGTCTCGCGCCCGACCGCCACGCCGGCCGCCGAGAGATGCACGAAGCGCCGCACCCCGCGTGCCTCACAGGCCTGCACCAGATGCCGCAGGCCGTCGGCATGCACCGCGGACAGGCTGTCGCCCGGCGCATCCTGCAGGGCGCCCGCGCAGTTCACCACGGCATGGACGCCATCCAGCAGGCCGGCCCATTCCTCGGCGGTCGTGTGGCGCAGATCGGCCCGTGCCCAGGCCATGCCGGGGCTGCGGCGGCGGGCGCCATCGATATCGCGCGCGACGCCCAGCACCGGATGGCCCGCCCGCGCCAGGCGGGCGGCCACATGGGTGCCGATCAGGCCGGTGGCCCCGAGGATGAGGATCATGCGCGGAAAACTCGCCCAAAGCCGGGGCGGGGGAAAGGGGGGCGGCTACTTCGCCGCCGCCAGCACCTCGGCGCGATAGGAATCCAGCACGCGCAGCGCGCCGCCGGGCAGTTCCACATGCCAGAACACCCAGCCGTTGCAGCTGGGGGCCTCCTGCACCTCGGACCCTACCTTGTGGATGGAGCCGCGCGCGCGGCCGCAGGTCAGGCTGCCATCGGCGCCCACGATCGCGCGCCAGCGGCGCTGGCGGTCGGTCAGCGCCGTGCCGGGGGGCACCATGCCGTTCTCCACCAGCGTGCCGAAGGGCAGGCGCGGCTGCTCCTTCTTGCTGGGGGCGACGGCGACGGCTTCCTCGGACAGCGGCGTGATGCTCATCGCGCGCTGGTGGGCGGCGGTGGCATAGACCGTCTCGCGCTCGATGCCGATGAAGTGCCGGCCCAGCTTGCGCGCCACGGCGGCGGTGGTGCCCGACCCCAGGAAGGGGTCCAGGATGACGTCGCCCGGCGCCGTGCAGGACAGGATGACCCGCTGCAGCAGCGCCTCGGGCTTCTGCGTCGGGTGCAGCTTGCGCCCATCCTCGCCGCGCAGGCGCTCATGGCCCGTGCACAGCGGAATGTACCAGTCCGAGCGCATCTGAACGTCGTCGTTCAGCGACTTCATGGCCTGGTAGTTGAAGCGGTGGCGGCTCTCGGGGCCGCGCGCGGCCCAGATCAGCGTCTCATGCGCGTTGGTGAAGCGCCGGCCCCGGAAATTGGGCATCGGGTTCGCCTTGCGCCAGATCACGTCGTTCAGCACCCAGAAGCCCAGGTCCTGAAGCTGCGTGCCCAGTCGGAACACGTTGTGATAGGCGCCGATCACCCAGATCGTGCCGTCACGCCGCAGCACGCGGCGGCATTCGGACAGCCATTCGCGGGTGAAGGCGTCATAGGCCGCGAAATCGGTGAAGCGGTCCCACTCATCGTCCACCGCATCGACCAGGGAATTGTCCGGCCGGTGCAGGCTGCCCTTGAGCTGCAGGTTATAGGGTGGATCCGCGAAGATCGCGTGCACCGAAGCGGGCGGGAGCTGCCGCAGCATCTCCACGCAATCGCCGACCAACACCTGGTCCAGCGGCAGATTGACCCCGGTACTCACGCTCGTCCAAAACTCCCGACTCGGGCCGCAAGATGGACGGGCGAGAGTCCCGCAGTCAACCGTTCACGCCGCGCGGATGGAATTCAGGAAGCCGTCGACCCTGCCGTTCAGCGTATCGGTCTGCCGCGCGAGCGCGTCGCTGCCGTCCCTGACCAGCCTGGCGGCATCGCCGGTGGCCTGGGCGCCGCCGGTCACCTGCTCGGCCAGGCGGCTGACCTCGCTGGTGCCGGCCGCGGCCTCGCTGATGCGGCGCGTGATCTCACGCGTGGCAGCGGATTGTTCCTCGGCCGCGGCGGCGACCTGGCCCGTGATCTCGTTCATGCTGCCGATGGTGCGGCCGATCTCGCCGATGGCGGCGACCGCGCGGCTGGTCTCGTTCTGCATGGCCGCGATCTGGGCGGTGATCTGCTCTGTCGCGCGGGCGGTCTGGGCGGCGAGCTGCTTCACCTCGCTGGCCACCACCGCGAAGCCCTTGCCGGCCTCACCGGCGCGGGCGGCCTCGATAGTCGCGTTCAGCGCCAGCAGGTTGGTCTGGCCCGCGATGTCGTTGATCAGGCGGACCACGTCACCGATGCGCTGCGCGCCCTCGGACAGGGCCTGCACCGTCTGGTCGGTGGCCGCCGCGTCGGAGGCCGCCTGGCCCGCGATGCGGGCACTTTCCTGCACCTGGCGCGCCACCTCGGCGATGGAGGCCGCGAGTTCCTCGGTCGCGGCCGCCACGGCCTGGACATTGCCCGAGGCCTGCTGGGCGGCGGCGGCCATGGAGGTGGAGAGGCCGCGTCCGTCGTCAGAGACGCTGGTCAGGCTGGTGGCCGTGCCTTCCAGCTGGGTGCCGGCCTGGCGCACGGCGGAAAGCGTGGCGGTGGCGCCCTGCTCGAACTCCGCGATCAGGCCGCGCACGCGCTCGGCGCGCGCCAGCTCGGCCTTCTGGCTGCGCTCCTGGTCGGCGCGCAGGCGCTCGGCCTCCAGCATGTTGTCGCGGAAGCCGCCCAGCGCGCGCGCCATGGCGCCCAGCTCGTCGCCGCGGTCCTGGCCGTCGATGGTGCTGGTCGTGTCGCCCTGCTGCAGGGCGGCCATGCGGGCCTGCAGGCGGCCCAGCGGCAGGGAGACGCCGCGCGCGGCCAGCAGCACGCCCAGCACCAGGCTGCCCGCGAACATCAGCCCCAGCGCGACCCAGCACAGGAAGGCGGCGTCGCGCATCGCCACCGTCTGTTCGGCGGAGCGTGTCTCGATGCTGGCGCGCAGCGTCTCCGCGCGTTCGCCGATCCAGCCGATCATGTTGTTGATGGCGGGCGAGCTGACGCTCAGCGCCTGGGCCAGCCGCGCCTGGTCGCCGCTTTCGGTGGCGGTGGCGGCGGCCTCGATGGCGGTCAGCAGGGTGGGCAGGCGCGTCAGCTCCGCCTGCATGGCGCGCTGGTATTCACCCGTGCCCACCTGGGCCGCGCGGCGCATCAGCGGCTCGAAGCCGGCCGCCAGCCGCCGCACCTCGCCCAGCAGCTCCGCGCGCGCGGCGGGGGTGGGGGCGTTCACCGCCTGGAAGAAGCGCCGGCCGGTATTCGCCAGGTCGCCACGCAGGTGCTCCGCCGCGATCAGGAAAGCCGATTCACGGTCCAGCAGCAGGCTGTAGGCATCGTCCACCCATTTGGAGCGGATGATCAGGAAGCCCGACAGCGCGGCATTGGCCAGCGACAGGGCGAGGACGATGGCCGTGAGCTTCGACTTGATGGTGAGGCGGGCGAGCATGGCTTCTCCGATGCGGTTCTGCTGGCCGCATTCACGCTCGCGCTTCCCAACATTGTCTGAAGATCGAGGTTAAGAAGCGGTCATGCCGCGCAGCGCGGCCTCCACCGGGCCGAAGCCGCGCCGGTGATGCGGGCTGGCGCCCAGGCGGGCCAGGGCCTCCCGGTGGGCCGCCGTCGGGTAGCCCTGGTGCACGCTGAAGCCGTAGCCCGGCCAGCGCAGGCACAGCCGCGCCATGGCCCGGTCCCGGATCACCTTCGCGATGATGGAGGCGGCGGCGATGGAGAAGCTGGCGGCATCCCCGCCCACCACGCAGCGGCTGGCCACCGGCAGGGCAGGGGGGCGGTTGCCGTCGATCAGCACCAGCCCCGGCGCGCGCGGCAGCCGGATCACGGCCCGGCGCATGGCCAGGTGGGTCGCGCCCAGGATGTTCAGCAGCCCGATCTCGACGCAGGAGGCAGCGGCCGCCGCCCATTCGGCCTGGCCGCGCGCCCGTGCCTCGACCAGCGCGGCGAAGGCGGCCTGGCGGCGGGCGGCGGTCAGTTTCTTGCTGTCGTCCAGCATGCGGGCCAGCGCATCCGGCACACCGGCCGGGAACACCACGGCGGCGGCCAGCACCGGCCCCGCCAGGGGGCCGCGCCCGGCCTCGTCCACGCCGGCCACCAAGCCGCCGGCTTCCCGTTCCAGCGAAAAGTCAGGCATGACCCAATTCGTGCAAGCTTTGTTCTCCGTCCGCCCTGTTCTATATCCTCCCTCGTGACCCCCGACTATCTCGCCCGCCTCAATCCCGAACAGCGCGCCGCCGTGGAGACGCTGGACGGCCCGCTGCTCGTTCTCGCCGGTGCCGGCACCGGCAAGACGCGGGTGCTGACCACCCGATTCGCGCATATCCTGATGGAGGGACGCGCCCGGCCCTGGCAGGTGCTGGCCGTGACCTTCACCAACAAGGCCGCGCGGGAGATGCGGGAGCGCGTGGCCGCCATCCTGGGCCAACCGGCCGAGGGGCTCTGGCTCGGCACCTTCCATGCCCTGTGCGCACGCATGCTGCGCCGGCACGCGGAGCTGGTGGGGCTGAAAAGCGATTTCACCATCCTGGACACCGATGACCAGAACCGGGTGCTGAAGCAGATCACCCAGGATGCGGGGCTCGACACCAAGCGCTGGCCCCTGCCGGGGCTGATGGCCATCATCCAGCGCTGGAAGGACCGCGGCCTGACGCCGGAGCGCGTGACCCCCGCCGAGGACACGGATTTCGCCAACAACCGCGCGCTGGAGTTCTACGCCTATTACCAGGCGCGGCTGCGGCAGCTGAACGTGGTGGATTTCGGCGACCTGCTGCTGCTGGTGACCGAGATCCTGCGCACCCACCCGGACGTGCTGGCCCAGTACCACCGCATGTTCCGCTACATCCTGGTGGACGAGTATCAGGACACCAACCTGGTGCAGTACCTGTGGCTGCGCCTGCTGGCCCAGCGCGAGGACCCCGCCGAGCGCAACATCTGCTGCGTGGGCGACGACGACCAGTCGATCTATTCCTGGCGTGGCGCCGAGATCGAGAACATCCTGCGCTTCGAGAAGGATTTCCCGGGCGCCAAGATCGTCCGCCTCGAAAGCAACTACCGCTCCACCAGCCATATCCTGGGTGCCGCCTCGGGCCTCATCGCCCGCAATGAGGGCCGGCTGGGCAAGACCCTGCGCCCGGGCCGCGAGAACAATGCCGGCGCCAAGGTGCAGGTCGCGTCCCTGTGGGACAGCGAGGAAGAGGCCCGCATGGTGGGCGAACGCATCGAGCAGGCGCGCCGCGATGGCCAGGACCTGTCCGAGGTCGCCATCCTGGTCCGCGCCGGCTTCCAGACCCGCTCCTTCGAGGAACGGCTGATCACGATCGGCATCCCCTACCGCGTCGTGGGCGGCGCGAAGTTCTATGAGCGCGCGGAGATCCGCGACGCCATGGCCTATTTCCGCGCCACCGTGCAGCCCGCGGATGATCTGGCCTTCGAGCGCATCGTGAACCTGCCCAAGCGCGGGTTGGGCGATACCGCGATCCGGGAAATGCAGCGCCTGGCGCGCGAGCGCGAGGTGCCGCTGTCGATCGCTGCCAGCCTGCTGTGCGAGAGCGACGCCATCCGTCCCCGTCCGCGCGCGGCGCTGCGGGAATTGCTGGAAGGCTTCTCCCGCTGGCGCGCCACGCTGGAGAGCGAGGGCCACATCGTCGGCGCCAGCGCCATCCTGGACGAATCCGGCTACACCGAGATGTGGAAGCAGGACAAAAGCCCCGAGGCCCCCGGCCGGCTGGAGAACCTGAAGGAACTGCTGCGCGCGATGGGGGATTTCCCCACCATGCAGGCCTTCCTGGAGCACGTCGCCCTGGTGATGGAGAATGACGAGCGCGCCGAGGGCGCCCGCGTCAGCCTCATGACGCTGCATGCCGCCAAGGGGCTGGAATTCGAGATGGTCTTCCTGCCGGGCTGGGAGGAAGGGCTGTTCCCGCATCAGCGCGCGCTGGACGAGAGCGGCAACAAGGGGTTGGAGGAAGAACGCCGGCTTGCCTATGTGGGCATCACCCGCGCCAAGCAGGTGGCGGTCATCAGCCACGCCGCCAACCGCCGCATCTACGGCAACTGGACCAGCTCCATCCCCTCCCGCTTCCTGGACGAACTGCCGGCCGACCATGTGGAACGCGTGGGGGAGCGTCAGTCCGCCCGCGCCCCGGCCTCGGTGTTCTCCGGGCAGTTCGGGCTCTCCACCCGCCCGGCGCGCCTGGTCGAGGCCCCGGCCTGGGAGGTGCAGCAACGCCCCGCCCGCACGGGTGGCATGGCCGTGGGGCAGCGTGTGTTCCACCAGAAATTCGGCTATGGCCGCGTCACGGCGGTGGATGACGACAAGCTGGACATCGCTTTCGAGAAGGCGGGGCCCAAGCGGGTGCTCGACCGTTTCGTGGAACCCGCCTGAGCAGTTGAGAACCTGAGATGAAGCGCCGCGCCCTCGAACTGGAAACCATCACCCTGACCGGCCTGCCGGATGAGGCGGTGCCGGCCTATGAGGCCGCGCTGCAGTCCATTGCCCGGAGTGTGGGCTATTTCCGCGAGGAACCGGGTGAGACCTGGCGCCTGGAAGCCGTGCGCGAGAAGGGGGCGGACCCTGCCGAACTGGCCACCGCGCTCACCATCGCGGCCCTGGTGTCCGGCCACACGGCCGAGCCCGAGCGCGCCCATGTCGAGGCCGAAGGCTGGCTGGCCCGCACGGTCGAGGCCTTCCCCGAGCAGGAGATCGGCGGGCGTTTCCTGATCCGCCCGACCCATATGCCGAACCGCCGCGACTATCACCGCACGGTGCTGCGGCTGGATGCCGGCCTCGCCTTCGGCAGCGGCGAGCATAACTCCACCCGCGGCTGCCTGATGGCCTTCGAGCGCGTGGCCGCCCGCAAGCCGCGCCGCATCGCCGATATCGGCTCCGGTTCCGGCATCCTGGCCATGGCGGCGGCCACCACGCTGAAGCGCAAGGTACTGGCGACCGATATCGAGCCCTGGTCGGTGCGGATCGCGGGCGACAATGCGGTGATGAACGGGCTGCGCAACCTGCTGCGCGCGCGGCTGGCCGATGGCTGGCGCCATCGCCGGGTCGCGGCCGAGGGGCCCTATGACCTGATCTTCGCGAACATCCTGGCCCGGCCGCTCTGCGCGATGGCCAAGGATCTGGGCGGGGCGCTGGCGCCCGGCGGCACCGCCATCCTGGCCGGGCTGCTGGGCACCCAGGCGCGCTGGGTCATGTCCGCCCATCGCCATGCCGGGCTGGTGCTGGAACGCCGGCTGGATGTGGGGCCCTGGACCACGCTGGTGCTGCGCAAGCGCGCTTAACCTGCCGGTAAGCAGGGGCGCTGCAGGATGCGGGCATGCAGAAAGCAGCCCGCCCCCCGCATCATTATGATCCGCACCCCGATGACGTGTTCATCTTCCCCGACCGGGCCTTCGCGCCAGGCTATGAGCCCAGCCCGCCCAACCTGAACCCGCGCGCCGAACTGCCCTATGGCCGGGGGGAGATGATGCGCTTCCTGGCCATGCTGGCCGCGCTGATCGGCGGCATCGCGATGTTCTCCGCCATGTTCCTGCAGGGTTGACGGAAGGCCGGGGGCGCTCCACCTGCCTTGCATGGCCAAGATCGAGATCTACACCCAGCCCTGGTGCCCCTATTGCGCACGGGCGCTGAACATCCTGAACGAGAAGAGCGGCGAGGTGCGCGAAATCAACGCGCCCCACGGCACGGCTGAGCGCGAGGAAGCGATCAAGCGTTCCGGCGGGCGCACCACCGTGCCGCAGATCTTCATCGACGGCGCCCATATCGGCGGCTGTGACGACCTGGTGGCGCTGGAACGCGCCGGCAAGCTGGATGCGCTGCTGGCGGCCTAACGGCCGCCGATCCTGCGGGCGACCAGCGCCGCGCAGGTCAGCCCGATGATCAGGCGCGCCACATCCGCCATCTCCGGCGCGGTGCCCCAGGCCGCCATCCCGATCGCCCCCACCGCCACGGCCACGGCGCCGATCCCGCACAACAGGGCGATGAAACGCCAGCCTCGCCGCATGCCTGATCCTCCCTGGACGGTGTCTGCCTTTATATAGTGCAGCCGGGCAGGGGCGGCAGCATCTGGGGCCAAAGGGCTGGCTTGTCCGACAAAGCCGCATCATGCTGTTGGGCGCAGATGATCCGGTTCACACGATGCTGAGCGTCGACAGGCTTTCCGTCACCTTCCAGACGGCGCGCGGGCCTTTGCGCGCGGTCGATGATGTCTCCTTCACGCTGGAGCCGGGGCGGACCGTCGCGCTGGTGGGCGAATCGGGCTGCGGCAAATCCGTCACCTCGCTCGCCATCATGGGCCTGCTGCCCGGCAGCGCCCGCATCGGCGGGCGGTTGAGTTTCGAGGGGCGGGACCTGCTCGCTCTCTCGGCCGTCGAGCGCCGCAAGCTGTCCGGCGGCACGCTGGCCATGGTGTTCCAGGAACCCATGACCAGCCTGAACCCCGCCTTCACCGCCGGCGAGCAGGTGGCCGAGGCGCTGCGCGTGCATGAGGGGCTTTCCGCCGAGGCCGCCATGAAGCGCGCGGTCGAGATGCTGGACCGCGTGCGCATCCCCGACCCCGCCCGGCGCGCCGCGCAGTATCCGCACCAGCTCTCGGGCGGCATGCGCCAGCGCGTGATGATCGCCATGGCCCTGGTCTGCAAACCCCGCCTGCTGATCGCGGACGAGCCCACCACCGCGCTCGACGTGACGGTCCAGGCCCAGATCCTGTCCCTGCTGGCGGAGCTGAAGCGCGAGACCGGCACGGCCATCCTTCTCGTCACCCATGACCTGGGCGTGGTGGCGGACCATGCCGACGAGGTGGTGGTGATGTATGCCGGCCGCGTGGCCGAGACCGCGCCCGTCGGGGCCCTGTTCGCCCGGCCCGAGCACCCCTATGCCATCGGGCTGATGGGGGCGGCCCCCCGTTTCGCCACCCCCGGCGGGCGGCTGGCGAGCATCGCGGGCACGGTGCCTGACCTGATGTCCCCGCCGCCCGGCTGCCGCTTCGCACCCCGCTGCCCCTTCGGCGACGACCGCTGCGCGGAACAGCCGCCCATGGCCCCGCTGGCCGCCGGGCACCAGGTCGCCTGCTGGGTGGCGCCCATCGCATGACCGGTTACGCGCTCGAACTGGCCGGCATCCGCCGGCATTTCCCTGTCCGCGATGCGCTCGGCCGCCCCAAGGGGGCGGTGCGCGCGGTGGATGGCGTCTCGTTGCGGGTGGCCCCGGGCGAGGTGCTGGCCATCGTGGGCGAATCGGGCTGCGGTAAATCCACGCTGGGGCGCCTCGCGCTGCGGCTGCTGGAACCTGACGAGGGCAATGTGCAGGTGCTGGGCCAGGAATGGACGGCCCTGTCGCCGCGCGCCCTGCGCGCCGCCCGCCGCGACGCGCAGATGATCTTCCAGGACCCCTTCGCCAGCCTCGACCCCCGCATGACGGTGGCGGCGGCGATCGAGGAACCGCTGATCCTGCACACCAGGCTCTCCCGCGCGGAGCGCCTGAAGCGCGTGCATGAGCTGCTGGCCCGTGTCGGCCTGCGCCCCGAGACCGCCGTGCGCTACCCGCATGAGTTCTCGGGCGGGCAGCGCCAGCGCATCGCCATCGCGCGCGCCATCGCCAGCAACCCGCGCATCGTCATCGGGGATGAGCCGGTCTCGGCACTCGATGTCTCGGTCCAGGCGCAGGTGCTGAACCTGCTGATGGACCTGATCCGCGAAATGGGGCTGGCCTTCATCCTGATCAGCCACGATCTGGGTGTGGTGCGCCATGTCGCGGACCGGGTGGCGGTTATGTACCTGGGCCGCATCGTCGAGGAAGGCCCGGCCGCCGGAATCTTCGCCGCCCCCGCCCATCCCTATACCCGCGCGCTGCTGGCCGCCGTGCCCGGCCAGGGCGCTGCCGAGGCCGAACCGATCCGGGGCGAGATGCCGAGCCCGATCGCGCCCCCCCCGGGCTGCCGTTTCCACACCCGCTGCCCCTTCGCGGTGGCGCGCTGCTCGGCCGAGACGCCGGAGCTGCTCGGCACCACCCATAAGGTGGCCTGCCATCTGGCGGGGGAACTGCCCCCCGCCGCCCCCTTTGCCGAAGCCCATACCGGCGGCGAGCGCCTGTCGCGCCTGGCCGCCCACTTCCACCGGGAGGAAGCCTGAATGTTGAAGCGTACCCTGCTGGGCGCGGCCGCCGCGCTCACCCTGCTGGCCGGCGCCGCCCAGGCCCAGCAGCCGCAGAACCTGCGCATCGGCCTGCGCGAAGACCCTGACATCATGGACCCGACGCTGGCCCGCACCTTCGTCGGCCGCATCGTCTTCGCCAGCATCTGCGACAAGCTGTTCGACATCAACGAGCGCCTGGAGATCGTGCCCCAGCTGGCCACCGGCTATCGCTGGGAGGACCCGCGCACCCTGCTGGTGACCCTGCGCCAGAACGTCCGCTTCCATGATGGGGAGGTGATGGACGCGGAGGCGGTGCGCTATTCCCTGAACCGCCACCTGACCATGCAGGGCAGCTTCCGCCGCGGTGAGATCAACACCATGGAATCGGTCGAGGTGGTGGATCCGCAGACGGTCCGCATCCGCCTGACCGGCCCCTCCGCGCCCTTCCTCAGCCAGCTGACCGACCGCGCGGGCATGATCGTCAGCCCCCGCGCCGCCGAGGCCGCCGGGCGCAATTTCGGCGCCCGCCCCATCTGCGCCGGCCCCTATCGCTTCGTGGAGCGCGTGGCGCAGGACCGCATCGTGGTGGAGCGTTTCCCGGAATATTGGAACGCCGAGAAAATCCACATCCAGCGCATCACCTACCTGCCCATTCCGGACGGCACGGTGCGGCTGGCCAACCTGCAATCCGGCGCGCTCGAAATGGTGCAGACCATCGAGCCCGACGACCTGGCCGCCGTCCGCCGCAACAACCGCCTGCGCGTCTCGATCAGCGACGAGCTGGGCTATCAGTCGCTGACCATCAACATCGGCAACGGCCCCCGCGCCCAGACGCCGATGGGCCAGGATGCCCGCGTGCGCCAGGCCTTCGAGCTGTCGATCGACCGTGCCGCCATCAACCAGGTGGTCTATGAGGGGGTCTATACCCCCACCGTGCAGCCGCTGCCCCCGGCCAACCCCTATGCCGCCGGCGCCCTGCGGCCGGAGCCGCGCGACGTGAACCGCGCCCGCGCCCTGCTGCGGGAGGCGGGCGTGACCACCCCGGTGGTGGTCAACATGACCGTTCCCAACAACCCCGACCTGCGCCAGGCGGCCGAGGTCATGCAGTCCATGGTGCGGGAGGCCGGCTTCGACCTGCGCATCAACGCCATGGAATTCGCCTCCTCCCTGCAGGCGGCGGTGCGTGGCGACTTCGAGGTGTATCTGCTCGGCTGGTCGGGCCGGGTGGACCCGGACGGCAACACCTGGTCCTTCATCCATTCGCGCGGGCCGCAGAATGACGGCCGCTATTCCAACCCCGAGGTGGACCGGCTGCTGGACGAGGCGCGGGTGGAAGCCGATGTCGGCAAGCGGCGCGACCTCTACGCCCAGGCCTTCCAGATCGCGATCCGCCAGGACCGCAGCCGCATCTACCTGTGGCACCGCAAGAACATCGTGGTCCACACCGCGCGCCTGCAGGGCTTCACCAACGTGCCTGACGGGCTGATCCGCGTGACGGGGCTGCGTCTGCAGTAATGGCACGCTGGTTCCTCCGCCGGCTGGGGCAGATCCTGCCCACGCTGCTGATCCTGTCCTTCGGCATCTTCGCGCTGCAGCAGCTGATGCCGGGCGACCCCGCCCTGATCCTGGCGGGCGAGGACCGGGGCGACCCGGAGGTGCTGGCCCAGATCCGCGCCGAGCTGATGCTCGACCGGCCGCTGCTTGAGCAATATTTCCACTGGCTCGGCCGGGTGCTGGTGGGGGATTTCGGCTTCTCCTGGCGCATCCGGGAGCCGGTCTCGCAGCTGATCCTGTCCAAGCTGCCGGTCACCGCGCAGCTCGCGAGCATGAGCTTCCTCATCGCGCTGGTCATCGGCATCCCCGCCGGGGTGCTGTCCGCCGTGTGGAAGGACAAGCCGGCCGACTGGGGCATCAATGCGGTCGCGCTGTTCGGCATTTCCACGCCGAATTTCTGGCTCGGCATCATGATGATCATGTTCTTCTCGGTGCATCTGGGCTGGCTGCCGCCCAGCGGCTATGTGCCGCTCTGGGAAGACCCGGTGCAGAGCCTGGCCACCACCATCATGCCGGCCTTCGTGCTGGGCACGGGCGTGGCCTCGGTGCTGATGCGCCACACCCGGGCCGCCATGCTGACGGCCCTGGCGCAGGATTACGTGCGCACCGCCCGCGCCAAGGGGCTGATGGAGCGCGTGGTCGTCGCCCGCCATGCCCTGCGCAACGCGCTGATCCCGGTGGTTACCCTGGGCACCATCGAGTTCGGCCGCCTGCTGGCCGGTGCCGTGCTGACCGAGCAGATCTTCTCCATCCCGGGCTTCGGCAAGCTGGTGGTGGATGCGGTGTTCAACCGTGACTACCCGGTGGTGCAGGGGGTGGTGCTGGTCACGGCGCTGATCTTCGTCACCCTTTCCCTGGTGGCCGACATCCTGGCCATGCTGGTGAACCCGCGGCTGAGGGCGGCATGAGCGCGACGACCGCCACCGTCATCCGCCCCCCGCAGAGCCCGGCCCGCCGGGCGCTCTCGGCCTTTGTCGCCCATAAGCTGGCCATGTTCGGCCTGCTCGTCGTGCTGGTGTTCATCATCGGTGCGGTGTTCGCGCCCTATCTGGCCGGCGCCGACCCCATCGCCACCTCCTGGTCCGCGATCCGCAAGGCGCCCTCGGCCGCGCATTGGTTCGGCACGGACGAGAACGGGCGCGACGTGTTCGCGCGCGTGCTGTACGGCGCGCGCGCGTCCCTCGCCGCCGGCGTCATCGCCGTGGGGGGCGCGCTGCTGATCGGCGTGCCCTTCGGGCTGATCGCGGGGCTGGCGGGGGGCTGGGTGGATGCCGTCATCTCCCGCGTGGCGGACGCCATGCTGGCGGTGCCCTTCCTGATCCTGGCCATCGCGCTCGCGGCCTTCCTGGGGCCGGCGCTGGAAAACGCCATGCTGGCCATCGCCATCTCGGCGTCCCCCATCTTCACGCGGCTGGCGCGCGGCATGGTGCAGGACGCGGCCAGCCAGGATTACGTCGAGGCCGCCCGCGCCATGGGCAACCCGCCCTGGCGCACCGCCATCCTGCATATCCTGCCCAACATCGCGCCCTCCCTGCTGGTGCAGGCCACGCTGTCGATCGCGGAGGCCATCATCGCGGAGGCCTCGCTCTCCTTCCTCGGCCTCGGCCAGCAGCCGCCCTCGCCCAGCTGGGGCAGCATGCTGAACAGCGCCCAGCGCTTCATCGAGAACGCCCCCTGGCTCGCGATCTTCCCCGGCGGCGCCATCTTCGTGCTGGTGCTGGCGCTGAACCTGGTGGGGGATGGTCTGCGCGACGCGCTGGACCCGCGCGGCGCGAAAAGATGATACTGGCCTCGTAACCTTCGCCCCGCCTGCCACGAAGCCCCGGCTGTGAACCAACCGGGGGCCATCATGGCAGGCGCGAGCCTGACAACGGGAAGAGCGATGACGGGCGACAGCGTCACGCCCGATGCGCGGGATCTGCGCTGGTCGGCCCTGATGGCCGCCGCCCAGCAGGGCGACTCGCGCTCCTACGACCGCCTTCTGCATGAGATCCTGCCGCATATCCGCTCCATCGCCCGGGCCCGCCTGCGCGGCTCGGCCGAGGTGGAGGACGCGGTGCAGGAGACGCTGCTGTCGCTGCATGCGCTGCGGCACACCTATGACCCGGCTCGCCCCTTCCGCCCCTGGCTGAATGCCGTGGCGGAACGCCGGGCGATCGACCAGCTGCGCCGCCGCGGCCGCCGCCAGGGCCGCGAGGAAGTGCTGGACGACCAGCCCGAGACCGCCTTCGCCACCGAGGCCACCGGCACCACCCGGCTGGAGGCCGAGGAACTGCGCCGCGCGGTGGCCGATCTGCCCCCCAGCCAGCGCCAGGCCCTGCTGCTGGCCAAGCTGGAACAGCGCCCGCTGAAGGAGGCCGCGGAACTCAGCGGCCTGTCCGTGGGCGCATTGAAGGTAGCGACGCACCGTGCCATTGCCGCGCTGCGCGCCCGTTTCGATGGAGACCGCTGATGGACAGCGAAACCCTGATCGCCCGGCTTTCCACCGACCTGCGCCCCGTCCGCCGCGTGATGCCATGCTGGATGGGCATGCTGGCCTGGCTGGCCTGCGCCGCCATGGCCGCCGGCGTCGTCGCCTGGATGCACGGCATGAACCAGACCCTGCACGAGGCGATGGACGATTGGCAGGAACAAGCCAACATCGTGCTGTCCCTGCTGACCGCGCTGACCGCCGCCTACTCCGCCTTCGAGCTGGCACGGCCGGATACCAGCCGCCGCTGGCTGTGGCTGCCGGTGGCCCCTGCGCTGGCCTGGTTCGCGGGCCTGGGCATCGGCTGCATCGCGGAGCTGTTCCCCGGCGGCTCCGAGGGGCTGCACGGCGAGGAAAGCATGCTGTGCCTGGGCATCATCGCGGCGGTCGGCCTGCCGCTCACCCTCGCGCATATGCTGATGATGCGCCACGCGGCATTGACCCGCCCGGTGGAGGTCTCGGCCCTGGCCGGGCTGGCCGCCGCCTCCTTCTCCTCGGCCGTGTTGTCGCTGCTGCATGGGGTGGAGGCATCGGGCCTGCTGCTGCTGTGGCACGGGACCTCGGTGGTGCTGGTGGCATGGTTCGGAAAGCGCTTCGGTGCACAAAGCTTCGCCCTGGTGGGACTTCGTGCCGGTGTGCCGGTTGACCGAAGCGCCACCCGCCTCTAAAGGGCTCCCCCGTGCGGCGGTCGTAGCTCAGCTGGTAGAGCGCCAGGTTGTGGTCTTGGATGTCGCGGGTTCGAGCCCCGTCGATCGCCCCATCTTTTTTATGCCCTCAGGTTTATGCCCTCAGGCGCCGGGCGCCGCCTCCGGCGGCTTGGCTTACGGCGCGCCACGGGCATCTCCTTCGACATCTGCCTTATGGGCGCCGCCCGGCGCCCCGCGCCGGGGAAAATCCCCGATGGCGCTCCGCGCCTGGATTTCCCGCCGCTGTTGCTAGCGCCGGGGCGGCGCCCCATGTTTCACCCCGAAACGGAGGGCCTGGAATGACCAACACCACCGAGACCGCCATCCTGGGCGGCGGCTGCTTCTGGTGCCTCGATGCCGTCTACCGCGAATTGCCCGGCATCCTGTCCAGCGAATGCGGCTATGCCGCCGGCCATGTCGACAACCCGTCCTATGAGGAAGTCTGCGGCAAGAAGACCGGCCATGCCGAGGTCGTGCGACTGACCTTCGACCCCAGCCGAATCGCCTTTGCCGACATCCTGCGGGTGTTCTTCACCATCCATGACCCCACGACGCCCAACCGCCAGGGCGCCGATGTCGGGCCGCAGTACCGCTCCATCATCATCGCGGCCGACGACGCCCAGGCCGAGACCGCCCGCGCCGTGATGGCCGAGGTCGAGGAAGCGAAGCTCTATCCCGCGCCGGTGGTGACGGAGCTGACCGGCCTCACGACCTTCTGGATCGCGGAGCCGGTCCATCAGAACTATTTCAACCACAACCCCTGGGCGGGCTATTGCCAGGTGGTCATCGCGCCCAAGCTCGCGAAGTTCCGCAAGATGTTCTCTGGGCGCCTGCAGGAGGCCGGATGAATGGCTGACACCACCGAATACCCCGTCGCCTTCACGGATGAGGAATGGCGCCAGCGCCTGTCGCCCGATGCCTATCGGGTGCTGCGCCAGCACGGCACGGAACGCCCCGGCAGCTCCCCCCTCAGCGAGGAGCACCGGGACGGGCGCTTCGCTTGCGCCGGCTGCGGCGCCCAGCTGTTCGAGTCGGAGACGAAATACGAGAGCTGCTCCGGCTGGCCCAGCTTCTGGGCGCCGCTCGAAGGCGGGGTCGCCACCCGGATGGACCGCAGCCACGGCATGACCCGCATGGAGGTGCATTGCGCCAAATGCGGCGGGCATCTGGGCCATGTCTTCCCGGACGGGCCGCAGCCCACCGGCCTGCGCTTCTGCATGAACGGTGTGGCTTTGACGTTTCAGCCCGCCGAAAAGTGATCCGCATCAACGCAGACGCCTCCAGCGCCTTGTAAAAGCCGCGTTGGTGGTGTCCTAAGTGGCGCCTGTACTCCTCGCTGTTTCAGGTGCCGCCCATGCGCCGCTTCGCGCGCCCCATTGCCGTTCTGTCATGTGCCGCCTCGCTGCTGGCGGCCCCCGCCCGGGCGGATATCGTCTATGTGCTGAATTCGGGCGAGGCCTCGATCTCCGTCATCGACGCGCGGGAGCGCACGGAGCTGCGCCGCATGCCGGTGCTGCGCGAGGTGCACCACGCCGTGCTGACGCCCGACGGCAGCACGCTCGTCATCGGCGATTCCGGCGGCAATGAGCTGATCTTCATGGACCCCGCCACCGGTGAGATCCGCCGGCGGGAACGCATCTCCAACCCCTATCACCTGGAATACAGCCCCGACGGGCGCTTCCTGGTCGTGGCCTCGCTGCGGCGGGACCAGATCGACATCTATGATGCCGGCACCCTGCAGCTGACCGCGCGCTTCCGCCAGCCGGACAAGCCCAGCCACGTCGCCTTCAGCCCCGACAGCCGCATGGTCTATGTCACGCTGCAGGGCACGGGTGAGGTCGCGGCGGTGGACCTGACGCGCAAGGAAACCGTCTGGACCGTGCCGGTGGGGCCCGAGCCCGCGGGCATCATCTGGCACCGCGGCCGCCTGCTGATCGGGCTGATGGGCAGCGACGAATTCGTCAGCCTGAACCCCGAGACGCGGGAGGTGACCACCGCCTTCCGCACCGCGCGCGGCGCGCACACTGTGTTCCCGGCACCTGACGGCCGCTACCTCTATGCCACCGCGCGGGTCGAATCGGGCGTGTGGCAGATCGACGCCAACACGCTGGAGGTGGTGCGCCGCTTCGATGTCGCGGGCGGGCCGGACTGCATCGCCTTCGACCCCGACGGGCGGCTCTGGATGACGCTGCGCTGGCTCGGCCGCGTCGCCATCCTGGACCCGCGCGACGGCACCATGGACCATGTGCGCGTGGGCCGTTCCCCGCACGGCATCTTCGTGATGCCGCGCCGGGAGGGAATGCGCGCCGATTTCGCCTCCATCATGCCGGGCGCGGTCTCGGGCTATCGCCCGCTGCCGAGCCCGCTGGCCGCCCGCAGCGGAGAGCCCGCCGCCGGCCACCCGCCGCCGATCATCGCCGGCGCCCCGGTGCTGGCGCCTGGGCCCGTGGTCACGCCCGCCCGTTTCTTCCGCCGTGGCCCCTGGCGCGTCGAGGACGCGAATTGATCCCCCGCCGGGCCCTGCCGCTGGCGGCTGCGGGGCTGGCGCTGCCCCGCATCGCCCGCGCCCAGGCCCCGGTGTTCCTGACCATCGACACCGGCTGGTCGCGAGAGGCCGAGCAGATCGCCGAGGTGCTGCGCTGCCGCGCCATCCCGGCCACCCTGTTCGTGGCGCAGGAGCCCACCTTTCGCGGCGACCGCACGCTCGATGCCTCCTGGGGGCCGTTCTGGCGGGCCCGTGCGGCCGAGGGCCACGCCTTCGCCAGCCACACCTGGCGCCACTGGTACATCAGCGACGCCGGGCCCGGCCGCATTCGCTATGCCTCCCGCCGGGGCGGGGAGGGCGCGGAGGTGCTGGATGCCGCCGGCCTCTGCGCCGAGCTGGCACGGCCCATCGAAGCCCTGCGCACCCTGGTTCCCAATGCCCGGGTGCTGCCGCTGTGGCGCGCGCCGGGCGGCATCCAGACCGCCCAGGCCCGGCAGATGGCCGCTTCCTGCGGGCTGCGCCACCAAGGCTGGACCGCCCACGGCTTCCTGGGCGACGAGCTGGACAGCGCCGCCCACCCCAACGCCGCCCTGCTGCGGCGGAACCTGGCCAATATCCGCCCTGGTGAGGTGCTGGTCATGCATTGGGGCGTGCGCAGCCGGCGCGAGCCCTTCGCGGGTATCTTCGATGAGCTGATGGCCGGGCTTCTGGCGCGCGGCCACCGCTTCGCCCTGCTGCCGGAGGGCGGCGCCTGATGTGGGAATGGCTCTCGGATAAATACGATCTGCTGGCCACCTGGATCTTCGAGACGGCGATCCAGCCCGCGCTCTATTCGCTCGGCCTGATGGACTGGGCGGAGGACGCCTTCACCTGGGTCGGCTTCTTCCTGTTCGGGCTGGTGCAGGTGGCCGTGGTCTATGCCATCTGCCGCCCGCTGGAGGCCTGGCGCCCGGTGGAGCCGCACCAGGACCGCCGCTTCATCCGCACCGACATCCTCTACACGCTGCTGACGCGCCTGGGCGTGCTGCCGCTGATCGGCTTCGTCATCTTCTTCTCGGCCGATGCCTGGCTGGCGGGCGCCATGGCCGACAGCGGCTGGATTCCGCCGAATCTGGAGGAGTTCTTCCCCGTCCTGCGCGATGTCCCGTGGCTGGCGATGCTGGTCTACATCGTGGTGATCGACTTCTTCGAGTATTGGCGCCACCGCTTCCAGCACACTTTCGGCTGGTGGTGGGCGCTGCATTCCATCCACCATGCCCAGCAGCACATGTCCTTCTGGACCGACGACCGCAACCACATCCTGGACGATGTGCTGCAGGCGGCCTGGCTGGGGGCGCTGGCGGTGCTGATCGGCGTGCCGCCCGGCCAGTTCCCGGTGATCCTGACGGTGCTGCGCGTGGCCGAGAGCCTGTCCCACGCCAACACCCGCATCCATTTCGGCCGGCTGGGCGAGAGGCTGTTCGTCTCCCCGCGTTTCCACCGGCTGCATCATGGGGTGCTGGGGGCAGGGGCCACGGGGCGGAACTATGCCGTGCTGTTCCCGGTGTGGGACTGGGTGTTCGGCACCGCCAATTTCGACCGCGAGCGCTTTCCCGCCACCGGTGATCCCGAGGCGCCGCAGGCCTATGTGACCGGCGGCTGGCTGCGGCAGCAGTGGGAAGGGGTGCGGCAGGTGGTGCTGGCGCTGCTGGGGCGGCGGCGCAACCTGCCCGCCCGCGTGCCGGAAGGCGACTGACCCCCTCGGATCGGGCGCGGCTTTATTGTAGACAGCCCTCATGCTCGCCCGCCCGAACTCCGCCGCCGCCCGCATCATCCCGGCCATCGACGTGCCTGACCCGGCGCGCGCCGCCGAGATCGCCGCCGCCCTGGCCCCGCATACCGGCCCGGTGAAGGTGGGCCTCGAGCTGTTCGGCGCCGGCGGGCCGGCCGCGATGCGGCAGGTGGCGGCCCATGCCCCGGTCTTTCTGGACCTGAAGCTGCACGACATCCCGAACACGGTGGGCTCCGCCGTGCGTGCCCTGCTGCCGATCCGCCCGGCCATGCTGACCATCCACGCCGCCGGGGGCGCCGCCATGGTCGCCGCCGCCCGCCGCGCGGCCGAGGAAGCCGGCGAGGACCGTCCCATCATCCTGGCCGTCACGGTGCTGACCAGCATCGATACCGAGACCCTGGCCTCCACCGGCGTGTCCGGCGGGCCGGTGCAGCAGGTGCTGCGGCTGGCACGGCTGGCACTGGATGCCGGTGCCGACGGGCTGGTGTGTTCCCCGCAGGAAGTCTCGCGCATCCGCGATGCCTTCGGCGCCGCCCCCGCCCTGGTGGTGCCCGGCGTCCGCCCGCCGGGCAGCGAGGCCGGCGATCAGGCCCGCACCGCCACCCCGGCCGAGGCCATCGCGGCCGGCGCCGACTGGATCGTGGTGGGCCGCCCCATCACCCGCGCGCCCGACATGGTCGCCGCCGCCCAAGGAATCGCAGCGTCCATTGCCGCCGGCATCGGCTGATGGAGATCAAGATCTGCGGCCTGAGCACGGTTGAGAGCCTGGCGCTCTGCGCCGAGCTGGCCGTGGATCATGTGGGCTTCGTGTTCTTCCCGCCCTCGCCGCGCGCGGTCACGCCCGAACAGGCCGGTGCCCTGTGCGCCGCCGCCCCGGCGGGGCCGCGCCGCGTGGGCCTGTTCGTCGATGCGGATGACGCGCTGCTGGACGCCACGCTGGCCGCCGCGCCGCTGGACATGCTGCAGCTGCACGGCACCGAATCACCCGAACGCTGCGCCGCCATCCGGGCCCGCTTCGGCCTGCCGGTGATGAAGGCGATCGGCATCGGCACCGCCGAGGATTTCGCCCAGCTGGATGCCTATGCCCCGGTGGTGGACCGCTTCCTGCTGGATGCGAAACCCGCGCCGGGCGCGGCGCTGCCGGGCGGCAATGCGCATCCCTTCGAATGGGCGCTGCTGGCGGGGCGCGCCATCCCGCGCCCCTGGCTGCTGGCCGGGGGGCTGACGCCCGCGAACGTATCGAAGGCGATACAGGTCAGCGGCGCGCCGGGTGTCGATGTCTCGTCGGGCGTCGAGGAGTCGCGTGGCGTGAAGTCTCTCTCGCGAATTCGCGAATTCGTCACGGCCGCGCGACAGACCGACGAATCCTGACGCCTGCAAGCGTCTCAGGAATACACCCATGGGTTGAGTGGCGTCGCCTTGTGTCGTTGTTTGTGTCGGGATCAGACCAAGGTAAAGATTTGGCTAAGTGGCTGAATATCAACTATCTAATGGCCATCCCTCGCATATGTTTCCCCCCGGAGAGCGGTTGTTCCGCTGGGGGATCGGGTCATGGTCGAAACTGTCAATGCAACGCTGCGTAGCAACTGGGATGGTGGTTTCGTGGCGGATCTCACCGTCACTGCAACCGGAAGCGCCAGCAACGGCTGGACGGTCGAGTTCGACGCGCCCTTCGAGCTGACCAATGTGTGGAACGCCCGCATCATCAGCCGCGTCGGCACCCACTATGTGCTGGGCAACCTCGACTATAACGGCACCATCGCGGCGGGCAGTTCCACGGGCTTCGGCTTCCAGGCGGGCGGCAGCTTCAGCCAGCTGACCGGCCTGCACACCGGCACGGGCAGCGGCTCGACCGGTGGTGGCATCATCCCCGGCCTCACCATTTCCGACATGACGATCGCGGAGCCCGTCTCGGGCACCGCCAACGCCACCCTGACCGTCACCCTCAGCGCCGCTGCCACCGGCACCGTCTCCGTGAACTATGCGACCGGCGGCGGCACCGCCACGGCGGGTTCCGACTACACCGCGACCTCCGGCACGTTGACCTTCGCCGCCGGCGAGACCAGCAAGACCATCACCATCCCCGTGAAGGCCGACACGCTGGCCGAGGGGACGGAGACGCTGAACGTCACCCTCTCCAGCCCCAGCGGCGCCACCATCACGGACGGCACCGGGGTGGTGACCATCACCGATACGGTGGTGCCCGTGGGCGCGCCGGAACTCGGCATCTCCGACATCGCGGTGACGGAGCCCGCGAGCGGCACCAAGGGCGCCACCTTCACCATCACCCTCTCCCATGCCTCCACCGAGGTGGTGCAGGTCGCCTATGCCACCGCCGACGGCACCGCCCATGCCGGCAGCGACTACACCGCCGTCTCCGGCACGCTGGTGTTCAACCCGGGTGAGACGAGCAAGACCGTGACCGTTCAGGTCGCGGGCGACGGCATCGCCGAGGGCAGCGAGACCTTCGCGCTGAACCTGACCCATGCGGCCGGCGCCACGCCGCCCAGCCTCTCGGCCACGGCGACCATCAGCGACCCGGTCTCCAGCAGCGGCTATCTGCACACGGACGGCAACCAGATCGTCACCGCGGACGGCACGCCCGTGCAGATCAACGCCACCAGCTGGTTCGGGGGCGAGAGCACCACCTATGTCCCGCACGGTCTCTGGTCGCGCGGCTACAAGGACATGCTGGACCAGATGGTGGAGCTCGGCTTCAACACCATCCGCCTGCCTTACAGCGACGAGGCGCTGGAGCCCGGCAAGGTGCCGAACGGCATCGACTTCAGCCTGAACCCGGACCTCCAGGGCCTGACGGTGCTGCAGGTCTACGACAAGATCGTGGAATATGCGGGCCAGGTCGGGCTCAAGATCTTCTTCGATCACCACCGCAGCGACGCGGGCGCCGGGCCGAACGGCAACGGGCTGTGGTATACCGGCACCTATCCGGAATCGAAGATGATCGAGAACTGGGTGATGCTGGCCAACCGCTATGCCGGCAACACCACCGTCATCGGCGCCGATCTGCACAATGAGCCGCACAACGCCAGCTGGGGCACGGGCGATGCCGCGACCGACTGGCAGCTGGCGGCGCAGCGCATCGGCAATGCCGTGCTGGCCGCGAACCCCAACTGGCTGATCATCGTCGAGGGCGTGGAGAGCTACCAGGGCAACAACTACTGGTGGGGCGGCAACCTGCAGGGCGTGGCGCAGCACCCGGTGGTGCTGAACGTGGCCAACCAGCTCGTCTATTCGCCGCATGACTATCCGAACAGCGTCTTTCCCCAGACGTGGTTCCAGGACCCGAACTACCCCAACAACCTGGACGACATCTTCCGCGCCAATTGGGGCTACATCTACGAGCAGAACATCGCCCCCATCCTGCTGGGCGAATGGGGCACCAAGCTGGTGGACCCCCTGGATGCCGGCTGGCTTTCGGCCATCACCAAGTATCTGGGCGGCGACTTCAACCTGGACGGGGTGAAGGACATCTCCGCCGGCAAGCTGCCCATGTCCTGGGCCTGGTGGGCCTGGAACCCCAACAGCGGCGACACCGGCGGCGTGCTGCAGGATGACTGGCTGACGCCCAACCTGAACAAGGTGAATGCGGTGAAGCCGATCATGTTCGGCCTGATCACGGGCGGCGGCAGCGTGACGCCCCCCACGGGCGGGGACACCGCGAGCTTCGCGACCAGCGCGGAGCTGGCGCTGGGCAGCATCGCGTCATCCGTGACGCATATCGAGCTGACGGGCGACAATCTGGGGGCGGGCTCCCTGGATCACCTCGCGCATCTGACCACGGTGACGCTCACGGCCACCGCGCCGCAGCTCTCGGCCAGCTTCAGCGCGGCCGATGCCTCGGCCTTCACCGGCAAGGCCATCCATGTCTCGGCCCCGAATGCGCAGCTGCTGGGCGTGGACGGCACGGCGCTGGGCAGCGATGCCTCCCTGCGGGTGACGGGCACGCATGACCTGGTGGTGTTCGGCGGGGCGGGCGACGACATCGTGGTGGCTGGCGACGGCAGCACCCTGTTCCAGGGCGGCGCGGGCAGTGACCGCATCATCTTCGGCACCGCGGCCGGCATGGCCGCCGCCCAGGTGGACGGCGGCGCGGGCACGGATGTGATCGAGCTGGGCGCCGATGTGACGACGCTCTCGGCCAATGCCTTCGCCGGCAAGTCCAACATCGAATACCTGCAGTTCGACACCACGGGCAGCGTGACGGCCAGCTTCGGCCTGCAGGCGGTGGGTGCTTCCAACGGTCAGCTGATCGTCGTGGCCCCCAATGCGGCCAGCGTGCATTTCGATGCCTCGGCGGTGCCTTATGGCGCGGTGGTTCTCTATGGCACGGCGGGGGCCGACACGCTGATCGGCGGTCAGGGCGACGACTGGCTGATCGGCCAGGGCGGCGCC
This sequence comes from Rhodovarius crocodyli, assembly GCF_004005855.1. Taxonomy (GTDB): domain Bacteria; phylum Pseudomonadota; class Alphaproteobacteria; order Acetobacterales; family Acetobacteraceae; genus Rhodovarius; species Rhodovarius crocodyli. The sequence continues at coordinate 3,046 of NZ_SACL01000001.1, read as the reverse complement.
GATACGCTGAAGGGCGGCGCGGGCCAGGACAGCATCGTCTTCGCGACCGCCGCCAGGCTGGCCGAGGCCGCGCTGGTCGATGGCGGCACCGGCTTCGACACGCTGAAGATCGAGGGCGGCAACGCCGTCACCGACAGCGCCTTCGCCCATGTGACGAACATGGAGCACCTGCAGCTGGCCGGCGGCGGCGTGCAGTCCGCGACCCTGGGTGACCTGGCGGGCACGGGCTTCGGCGGGCGGGTGACCGTGACCGGCCCCGGTGCGACCGCCCTGTCGATCGATGCCCATGCCATGACCACGGGCGTGCTGGACGTGTACATGACCACGGGTGCCGACACGATCACGGGCAGCACCGGCGCGGACCTGTTCCGGGGCGTCGGCGCGGGCGACACGGTGCGCGGCGGCGCGGGCAATGACGGCTTCCAGTTCGCGGGGCTGTCCGATTTCACGGGTGCCGCGCTGGTGGATGGCGGCACCGGCTATGACCTGGCGGCGGTGGGCGGCTTCGGCAGCCTGGCCGACAGCGGCTTCGCCCATATCGCCAACATGGACCAGGTGGTGTTCGTGGGCGGGGCAGATGCCGCGACCAGCGGGCGCGTCACGCTGGCGCTGGGCGGCAACGCGGCGGCGGCCTTCAAGGGTGATGTGACCCTTTCGGCCGCAGGCGGCACCAGCCTGACGCTGGATGGCTCGGCGCTGGCGGGCAAGGGGCTGGTCGCGGTCGGCGGGGTGGGGAACGACGTGTTCACCGCCTCCGCGCAGAACGACCTGTTCGTGTCGGGCGGCGGGCATGACCTGTTCATCTTCGGCGCCCAGACCGGCCATGACCGGGTCGAGGGCTGGGTCTCGGGCAATGACGGGCTGTTCTTCCAGTCGCTGACCGAGGCCGAGGTGCAGGCGATGCTGGCGGGCGCCACCGAGGCCGGGGGCGACACCACCCTGCATTACGCGGGTGGCGACGTGACGCTCGCCGGGGTGGCCAAGGCCGGGCTGGCCTTGACCGATTTCGGCTGGGGGATGTGAGGGAAGGGGGGCTTACGCCCCCTTCCTGAGGTTCCAGAACGTCGCGAAGTTCGGGATCAGCCCGCTGAGGCTGTTCCGGTAGGCGGTCGCCTGGAAATACTGGCCGAGCGGGATGAACGGCACCGACTGGAAGGCCTGGCGCTGCATCTGGCGGGCGATGTCCTGCTGGGCGGCCAGGTCGGGCGCATCGAACCAGCGGTCCCGCATGCCTTCCAGCACCGTGTCCTCCGGCCAGCCGAACCAGCCGCCCTGGCCGGTGGCGCGCAGCAGCGTATTGGCCGCGGGGGTGGCGTTGTCGGCGCCGGCGCTGAAGGTGCAGAAGCAGCTCCAGCCACCCTGGGCGGGAGATGCCTTGCTGCCGCGCCGGCTCAGCACCGTGCCCCAGTCCATGGCGCGATAGTCCACGTTCAGGCCGATCTTCTTCAGCGTGTCGGCCGTGACCTCGCTCATGGCGCTGACATGGGGCAGGTCGGTGGGTACGATGAACACCACCGGTTCGTTGTTGTAGCCGGCGGCGGCCAGTTCCCGCTTGGCGGCCTCGATGTCGGCGGTCATGCCGTCGAAGCCGGCATCGCTGGCCAGCGGGCTGCCCGGGGTGAAGACGCCGCAGGGGACGCGCCACATGGCCGGATCGCTGCCGGCACCCGCGATCATGGAATCCTGCTGGTTGATGGCCCGCAGCACGGCCCGGCGCACGGCGGGCTTATCGAAGGGCGCATGCAGGTGGTTCATGCGGAAGCTGGCCATGTAGCCGGCACGGTCCAGCACGGCCACGGTCAGGTTGCGGTTCCGGCGCAGCAGGGGCAGCAGATCCGGGGTGGCGAAGTCCCACCAATCGACCTCGCCGGCCTGCAGGGCATTGGCGGCGGTGGAGGGATCGGGGGTGGTCAGCCACTCAACGCGGTCCAGATGCACCACCTTCGCGCCGGCGGTGCCGCTGGGCGTGCCCTCGGCGGGGACATAGCGCTCATTGCGGGCATAGATGGCGCGCGCGCCGGAAACACGCTCACTGGCCACAAAGCGGAAGGGGCCGGAGCCCACCATCTCCGTCACCTGGGTGGTGGCGGGGGTCATGGCCAGGCGCTCGGGCATCATGGCGGGCATATAGACGCCGAACTTGCCCAGCGCGTTGGGCAGCATGGGGAAGGGGCGCTTGAGGCGGAAGACGATGCGGCGGTCGTCGGCGGCCGAGAGCTCATCCACCGCGGACATCAGCGTGCCGCCGAAACCGTCGCGGCTGGCCCAGCGGCGGATGGAGGCCACGCAGTCCTTGGCCAGCACCTTCTCGCCGTCATGCCATAGCAGGCCTTCGCGCAGGGTCAGGGTCCAGCGCTTGCCGTCATCCTCGACCGTATGGCCGGCAACCATCTGGGGGCGCGGGTTGTACTCGGCATCGGTGCCGTAGAGCGTGTCGAACACCATGAACCCGTGGTTGCGGGTGACGTAGGCGGTGTTCCAGTGCGGATCGAGGGTGGAGAGATCGGCCTGGGGGATGAACTTCAGGGTGCGATTGGCCTGGGCGCTGGCGATGCCGGGTGCGGAAAACGCGGCCCCGGAGGCCATGAGAAGTTGCCGTCGCTGCATGATGCCGATCCTGTCTGGGTGTCGGGCGGCATGGCAGCATGGGCGGGGCGGGGCGTCCACGGCGGAAAACCGGGAGTTTTTGAAAGGTTGCAGAAAAACTTCGGTTTGGAGGTGAGATTCTTCCCGGGGTGGGGTTGCGGGGTTCGGCCCATCCCCGTAAAAGCCCGTTCACCGCAGCGAGGGCAGCTGAGGTGGTTGACACGGGGCGCTGAGTTCTGTATCTTCCACGGCCTGCCTGAGGGGCGGAAAATCCTGGAACTCCGGAAGGGGTGCTCGGGTTGGGGATTTATCCCTGGCTGAGGTTTCTGGGATGTTGTTGATTTAAAACTGTATCTGTTTTGAGAAGTCTGCGTTTTTGATAGCGCTGATGTTCTTGGATGGGCTGGATGAGAGGCTGGCGCTGGCGGCTTTGCGGCTGTTGGTGTTGGTTTGTCTGATG
>NZ_SACL01000019.1 GCF_004005855.1 Rhodovarius crocodyli | reverse complement strand
TGTGCTGCATCATCGGGCTGTATTTCGCGCTGGGGACGTTCATGGAGGGGTTCTCCATGATCATCACCACGGTGCCGGTGGTGTTCCCCGTCGTCGTCGCGCTGGGCTACGACCCGATCTGGTTCGGGGTGATCGTGACCATGCTGGTGGAGATCGCGCAGATCAGCCCGCCGGACGGCACCGTGATGTATGTGCTGCAGGGCATGCGGCCGAAGGGAGGGCCGATCACGGATGTGTTCGCAGGCGTCATGCCCTTCGTGCTGGCTTACCTGCTCGCCATCGTCCTGCTCATGATCGTGCCCGAAATCGCCACCTGGCTGCCCAGTGTGATGGGCTGACCCTTATCCTGATATGATGGAAGAAATGACCGAGGATACTCGACCCGTTCGCATCGCCGTGGATATCGGCGGCACCTTCACCGACCTGCAGATCTATGACGCGCGGCGCGGCCAGGTGGTGGCGTGGAAAACCCCGACCACCCCCGCCGACCCGTCCGACGGCCTGCTGACCGGCGTGAAGGAAGCATCGGAGAAATTCGGCTTCGCCCTGTCCGATGTGGGGCTGCTGCTGCACGGCACCACCATCGCGACCAACGCGGTGCTGGAACGCAAGCTGGCCCGCGGCGTGCTGCTGACCACGGCGGGCTTCGAGGATGTGCTGGAAATCACCCGGCATTTCCGTCGCGACCTGTATGCGCTGGCGCCTGACCCCTTCCCCTGCCTGATCGCGCGCGACATGCGTCTGGGCGTGACGGAGCGCCTGTATGCCGACGGCAGCGTGGAAACCCCGCTCGCCCTCGACGGGCTGATGGACAAGCTGCGGGCCCTGAAGCCTGAGGCCATCGCCATCTGCCTGCTGCACGCCTATGCAAACCCTGCCCATGAACGCGCGCTGCGCGATGCGGTCGCCGCCGAATTCCCCGGCCTGCCGATCTCGCTGTCCTCGGAGATCTCGCCCGAGATCCGCGAGTATGAGCGCACCAGCACCACCGTGCTGAACGCCGTGCTGATGCCCGTCGTCAGCGCCTATATGACCAAGCTGCAGGCGCGGCTGTCGCAGGGTGAGTTCCGCCCGCGCGTGTTCCTGGTGCAGTCCAACGGCGGCGTGTGCAGCCCGCAGACGGCGGGCGAACAACCCGCCAGGCTGCTGCTCTCCGGCCCCTCGGGCGGCGCGCTCGCGGCCTCCCGCCTCGCGGAGGAACTGGGCAAGCCGAACCTCGTCGCGGTCGACATGGGCGGCACCAGCTATGACGTGTCCGTCGTGCAGGACAATGCGGTGTCGATCATCACCCAGGGTGAGATCGACGGCCTGCCCGTGCGCCTGCCGATGGTGGAAATGCGCACCATCGGCGCGGGCGGCGGCTCTCTGGCGCGCGTGCGTGACGGTGGCCGCCTGACGGTCGGCCCCGAGAGCGCCGGCGCGCGGCCCGGCCCCGTCTCCTACGGGCGCGGGGGCACCGAGCCCACCGTGACGGACGCCAACCTGTCCACCGGGCGGCTGGATGCGGAGTTCTTCCTCGGCGGTGCCATGAAGCTCGACATGCCGGCCACCGGCCGGGCCATGGCGGGGCTTGGCGAGAAGCTCGGCCTCTCGGCCGACCAGACCGCCGAGGGCATCCTGACCCTGACCAACGCGGCCCTGGCGGCGGCGGTCCGGCTTTCCCTGTTCGAGAAGGGCCTGCACCCCAAGGACTTCGCGCTGCTGTCCTTCGGCGGCGCCGGCGGCCTGCACGCGACCGAGGTCGCGGACGAGATGGGCATGACCGAGGTGGTGTTCCCGCAGAACCCCGGCACGCTGTCGGCCTATGGCATCATGTTCAGCGACCTGAAGCAGGATATCGCCCGTTCCCGCCTGCTGGCGCTGCACGAGGCCGCCCTGCCCGCCCTGACCGAGCTGATCGGCGAGCTGCGCGACGAGGCCGATGCGGCACTCGCGCGTGACGGCGTGGCCCCGGCGGCGCGCGAGCTGCTGGTCTCGGCCGACATGCGCTATCACGGGCAGGCCTTCGAGCTGCTGGTGCCCTGGGGCGACATCACCGCGCCCACGGCGGCCGATCTGGCGGCGCTGGCCACACGCTTCCACGCCCAGCACAAGCAGCGCTTCAGCTACTCGGCCGAGGATGAGGTAGTGGAGCTGGTGACCATCCGCGTCACCGCCACGGGCCGCCTGCCGCGCCCGGAACCCGCCCCCGTGGTGCCCAGCACCGGCACCGCGCTGAAGGGCAAGCGCCGCGTCTTCACCGGGGACACCTGGCAGGAGGCCGGCGTGTGGGACCGCGACAGCATCGCGGGGACCGACACCATCACCGGCCCCGCGATCATCGAGGAAGCCTTCGCCACCCATTTCATCGCGCCCGGCTGGACCGCGCGCCTGGGCACCGCTGGTGCCATCATCGCCGTGAGGGAGGCCGTCTGATGATCGGTCCGGTTGATATCGAGGTCATCCGCAACGCGCTGACCGCCGCCGCCGCCGAGATGGACGTGACCATCTGGCGCACCAGCCGCAGCACCATCGTGCGGGAATTGCTGGATTATTCCACCGCCGTCTTCGACGCCAACGGCTGGAACCTGGCACAGTCGGCCCGCATCCCGGGCCACCTGAACTCCATGTCCGCGGCGCTGCGCACGCTGCTGACGGAATATGTGGATGCCGAGGCCTGGGGCCCCGATGACGTGGTCATCACCAATGACCCGTATTGCGGCGGCCAGCACCTGCCCGACATCATCGCCTATCGCCCGGTGTTCCATGAGGGCAAGCGCATCGCCTATGTCGGCGCGCTGTGTCACCACATCGATGTCGGCGGCCTGGCGGCCGGCAGCTATGCCGCCACCACCACGGAAATCTTCCAGGAGGGACTGCGCATCCCCCCCGTGAAGCTGATCGAGAACGGTAAGCGGAACGACGGCGTCTGGGCGATGATCCGGCAGAACATCCGCAAGCCGGATCTGCTGCTGGGCGACCTGACCAGCCAGATCGCGAGCCTGGAGGTCGGCCGGCAGGCGCTGCTTCGCCTTGCCACCCGCTATGGCGCGGACGGCATGACCGAAGCCGCGGCCCGTATCCTCGACCAGTCCGAGGCTGGGATGCGCGCGGCCATCGCCGCCATGCCCGACGGCACCTATGAATTCACCGATGTGCTGGACGATGACGGGGTGGACCTCGGCAAGACCATCAACATCGCCGTCACCCTGACCATCAAGGGCGATGAGGCGGTGGCCGACCTCTCGGCCTGCTCGGCGCAGAGCAAGGGGCCGGTGAATGCCACCCTCGCCTCGTCGAACTCGGCGGTGATGTACGCGCTGATGTGCGCCTCGGGCGGCGGCTTCGCGATGAACGCGGGCTGCTACCGCCCGATCAGCGTGATCGCCCCGGCGGGGCTCGTGGTGAATGCCCAGGCCCCCGCGCCGGTCGCGCACCGCGTGGCCGTGACCCACCGGCTGCTGAACGCCATGTTCGGCGCGCTGCACCAGGCCGTGCCGGACCGCATCCCCGCCGCCTATTACGGCAATTCCTATGTCTGCACCTTCCAGACCATCAAGGCGGACGCCAAGCGCGACGTGCTGGTGGAAATCGAGATCGGCGGGTCGGGCGGCACGCCGACGAAGGACGGCGTGAATGCCTATGCGTCGGGCATGCACAACAACAGCAACATCCCAATCGAGATGATCGAGAACCAGATGCCGCTGACCATCACCCGCTACGAACTGCAGCCCGACAGCGGCGGCGCGGGTGAGCATCGCGGGGGGCTGGGGCTGCTGCGCGAATGGCGCGTCAACAGCCCGCACTGCCTGTTCACCGCCAATATGGACCGCTTCCAGAGCCAGCCCTACGGGCTGGCGGGTGGTGAGCCTGCGGCACCGGGGCATCTGCTGCTGATCCGTGACGGCAAGGAAACCCCGATCCCGCCGAAATCCGACAACAAGCCGCTGGTCGAGGGCGACCGCGTGCGGCTGGTGACCTCGGGCGGCGGCGGCTTCGGCAAGCCGGCCGCCCGGCCGGCCGAGGCCCAGGCCCGCGACCGGGCCATGGGGTATGTGACCGGCTGACCGCCTTTCCGGCCGCACGGCGGCCGGCGGCGCCCATAAGGCCTTCGGGCAGGTGCGACAGTGGCGCGCCGTCAGCCAAGGCGGCGGATGCCGCCGCCCGGCGCCTGAGGGCGTCAACAAGCCCGCAGCATGCTATGCTGCGGGCGATGTCAGTCATCCGACTCCTGTCCGAAACCACCGCCAACCGCATCGCCGCCGGCGAGGTGGTGGAGCGCCCTGCGGCGGTGGTGAAGGAACTGGCGGAAAACGCGCTGGATGCGGGGGCCACCCGCATCGCGGTCACCATCGAGGAAGGCGGCTCCGGCCGCATCCTGGTCGAGGATGACGGCATCGGCATGTCGGCGGAGGAGCTGGCGCTGGCCATCCAGCGCCACGCCACCTCCAAGCTGCCCGAGGAAGACACGCTGTTCGCCATCGCCACCCTGGGCTTCCGGGGCGAGGCGCTGCCCAGCATCGGCGCGGTGTCGCGGCTGACCATCACCTCCCGCCAGCGCGGGGGCGATGCGCATGCCATCATGGTCGAGGGCGGGCGCGTCGGCGCCGTCATGCCCGCCGCCGCGCCCCCCGGCACGCGGGTCGAGATGCGGGACCTGTTCTTCGCCACCCCCGCCCGCCGGAAGTTCCTGAAAGCCCCGCGCACCGAGGCCGAGCACGCGCTGGAGGCCCTGCGCCGCCTCGCGCTCGCCTGGCCGCAGGTGGCGTTCCACGCGACGGTGGATGGGCGCGTCTCCATCAACCTGCCGGCCGCCGACCGCGACAGCCGCATCAAGGCGGTGCTGGGCCCCGATTTCGCGGCCAATGCCCTGCCGGTCGCCTGGGAAGGCGGGACGATGACGCTGTCCGGGCTGATCGCGCAGCCCGCCCATTCCCGCGCCACGGCGGCGGAACAGCATCTGGTGGTGAACCACCGCCCGGTGCGCGACCAGATGCTGCGCGCCGCCCTGCGCGTCGCCTATCGGGACGTGATGGAGGCCGGGCGCCACCCGGTGGCCGCCCTCTATATCGAGGTGCCGCCCGATGCGGTGGATGTGAACGTCCACCCGATGAAGACCGAACTGCGCTTCCGCGATGCCGGCGCCGTGCGCGGGGCGATGATCTCGGCGCTGCGCCGCGCCCTGGGCGTGGGCGTGACCGAGGTTGTGGAGGCCGCGGCACCACGCCCTGCCCTGCAAGGCTGGCGCCCGGCGGCGCCGGCGCAACTCAGCCACAGCTGGGCCGCGCGCGGCTTCCAGGAAGCGGGGCTGGACCTGCTGCCCCCGCCCCCAGCGCCCGTGGCCAGCCCCTCACTGCCCATGGGCTTCGCCGCCGAGGCCCCGCCCGCCGGGCCGCTGGGCCGCGCCATCGGCCAGGTGCTGGAATGCTACATCCTGGCCGAGGCCGCCGACGGCGCGCTGGTGCTGGTGGACCAGCACGCGGCGCATGAACGCCTGACGCATGAACGCCTCTCCGCCCAGCTGGTCGAGGGCGGGGTGCGGGCCCAGCCCCTGCTGCTGCCGGCCGTGGTGGATCTGCCACCCGCCGACGCGGCGCGGCTGACCGAGGTCGCGCCCGAGCTGGCCAAGCTGGGGCTGGAGATCGAGAGTTTCGGCGCCGGCGCCATGCTGGTGCGCGCCCTGCCCGCCCTGCTGGGCAAGGCCGACCCCGCCCCCCTGCTGCGCGACATGGCCGCCGAGATCGCGGAATGGGGCGAGGACACGGCGCTGACGCGCAAGCTCGACGCGGCGGTGGCGCGGCTGGCCTGCCATGGCAGCATCCGTTCCGGTCGGCGCCTGACCCTGCCGGAGATGGATGCCCTGCTGCGCGCCATGGAGGCGACGCCCCGCGCCGCCACCTGCAGCCACGGCCGCCCGACCTTCCTGCGCTTTCAGCGGGCGGATTTCGAGCGCCTGTTCGGCCGCGCCTGACGCCCAGGCCCCTTTCGGGCCGCACAGCGGCCCGCGGCGCCCATAAGGCCTATTGGACGAGAGCGGCAGCGGCGCGCCGCAAGCCAAGCGCGCGGATGCGCGCGCCCGGCGCCTGAGGGCAAAAACTAAGCAGCGGCACGCCGCTGCGCGAGCAGCGTGGTTTCCTGGCGCAGCACGCCGAAGATCTGGCCGATATTGCCTTCCACCAGATGGATCATCTCCACCGGCATGCGCAGCACCGTCAGGCTGACGCGCAGGGTGGCGCCTTCGCGCGTGGCGCGCACCGTGTCGGGCACCAGGTCGCGCTTGGCCAGCGGCTCCAGCACACGGCTCAGCGCGCCGGGCGAGGCCTCGACGACGCAATGGAATTCAACGGGGGCAAATTGTTCGGACATGGATGTCTCGCGGAATGTCAGGTGATGCGCGCTTCAGGGATGGAGTGCTGTCCCGGCCGGGCTTAGCCGGCCGCGCGCGCGCACCGGCTCAGGCAGCCGGGCCAGTAATTCGCGCAGTATGGGCGTTGAAACGATCCATGCGGGTAATCCTAACCACTCAGTCACGCGATGGCAAGGACGGATCGCGCGCGGCATCGGGTTCCGGCGGCGGGGCGGGCCAGGCGATCTCGGGCATCCGGCCGAGACGCATGTGCGACAGCGCCAGCCGCCTTTCCTGGACCGTGAAGGGCAATTCCAGCACCGGAGCCCCGCCATCCGCCCCAGGGCGGGAGAGCATGACGGCCAGCGCCCGGCCTGCCGTGACGGCGTTGCGCTGGATCCAGCCCAGCGCCGCCAGCGCGTCCAGCGCCTCTCCGGCGCCGGTCACGCGCAGCTGGCCGGCGCCCATGGGCTGCAGGGCGTCGTCCAGCGTGCCGGTACCGGTCAGCGCCAGCCCGACCGGGCCCCATTGGCCGTCCAGGTGCCGGATCTCCAGCGTGCCGCCGGCATCGCGCCAGGCTTCCGCGCGCTCACGCAGGTGGCGCACGGGCGGCAGGGGGCCGCTCAGGCTGCCTTCCAGCGCCAGGCGGGCGAGGGTGTTGCCCAGCGCGCCGGGGCCGTTGCGCGGCAGCAGGATGTCCTCGGCCGTGCCGTCCAGCGCCAGCACCGGCTCGCTTTCCGTGGCGGTCAGGCGGGTCTGGGCGGAAAGCCGGCCGCGCCGCATCTCGAAGGGCCCCCAGGGGGAGTTCAGGCGCAGCCGCTCCACCTCCAGCTCAGCCTCTCGCGGGATGGGGCCGCGTTCCAGCGGCAGGGTCAGCTCCAGGCGATCGGCCGCGAAGGGGATTTCGCCGCGTGCCACACCCAGCCGCTGCCGCCCGCGCGGCGCGACCACGATGCGCCCCCATTCGGTGGGGGTCAGGCGCAGTTCCACGGCCTCCGCCTGCCAGCGGAAGGCGGGGGGCGCGGAACGGGCAAGCTGCATGTCCGGCAGGATCAGCGTGGCGGAAAAGGGCCAGCCGCCGCGCTGCGGCGTGGCGTGGGTGATGACCCAGCCCTGGGCGCGGCGCTGGGCCGCCCAATCCTCGAAGCCCTGCTGCATGGCGCTGGTGGCACCGCGCCACAGGCCCGTGTGCAACGCCAGCAGGGCCGCCACCAGCAAGGGAAGCGCCCACCAGAGGCGAGAGGCACGGCGCCTGACCGGCAGCGGGCGCACTTCCGGGGGCTGGGGCATCTGGGGCCTGGTCATGCCAAGCGTATAGGCGCCCGAGGCCCCCGGGGATATACCCGAACGACCATGTTCGTCTTCGCCTATGGGTCGCTGATCTGGCGGCCCGGCTTCCCCTATGTCGCGGCCCAGCCGGCCATGCTGCGCGGCTATCACCGCCGTTTCTGCCTGTGGTCGCGCCATTATCGCGGCACGCCCGAGGCCCCTGGCCTGGTGCTGGGCCTGGACCGGGGCGGCAGCTGCCGGGGTGTGGCCTTCGAGGTGGCGGCCGAGGAACGCGAGGCCGTGCTGGAATACCTGGATGAGCGGGAGAACCCGCGCGGCGAGATGGTCTATCACCGCCGCGACGTCGGGCTGCGCCTGGCCGATGGCCGGGCGGTGCGCGGCATCACCTATGTCGCGGACCGCAGCCACCCCGCCTATGCCCGCCCCTGCCACGAAACGGCGGCCCAGGTGATCGCGGCCGGGCACGGCATGGCCGGCAGCAACCGGGACTATCTGCTGAACACGGTGCGGCAGCTGGGTGAGTTCGGGTTGCGGGACCCGGGGCTGGAACGCATCGCGGCGCTGCTGGCCTAGGGCCTAGCCCGCTTCGTCCCAGACATAGCGGAAGTCGCAATGCGTGGCCCCGCCCATGATGGTCTGGGTGCGGGTCAGCTTCAGGCGCTTGTCGTAGCCCACGCAGAAGGCGCCGTCCCGGTTGCAGGACAGCACGGCGCCGAGTTCGCCCAGCCCCATCTCGCGATAGGTCTCGGCATAGCGGCAGCGGGTGACGTTGAAGTCGAAATGCAGGTCATCCTGCCGGACGACATCCATCACCAGCGCATCATCCCGGCGCCACAGCTCCATGAGATCGGCGAAATGGGCGACGGAGGTTTGCTGGCCCTCGGCCATGGTGGCGCCCGCCTGCTCGGCCAGGCGCACGATGGCGCGCGTCATGATGCCGCGCGCCGCCTCCTGGCCGATGGAGGCCACCATTTCCTCATAGATGCCCTTGGCGAAGCCCGCCTCGATCCGCCGCTGCGCGAGGATCGAGACCGGTGCCTCGGCCATGTCAGTGGCCCCGCAGGATCTGGCTGAGGAACAGCTTCAGGCGGTCGGTCTGCGGGTTGCCGAACAGCTCGTCGGGGGTGTTGGATTCCACCACCTCGCCGCGGTCCATGAACACCACGCGGTCGGCCACCTGGCGGGCGAAGCCCATCTCGTGGGTCACGCAGATCATGGTCATGCCGGTGTCGGCCAGCATCACCATGGTATCCAGCACTTCCTTGATCATCTCCGGGTCGAGCGCCGAGGTCGGCTCGTCGAACAGCATGATCTTGGGCTTCATGCACAGGGCGCGGGCGATGGCCACGCGCTGCTGCTGGCCGCCCGAGAGCTGGCCCGGATACTTGTTCGCCTGTTCCGGGATGCGCACCCGGGTCAGGTATTCCATCGCCAGCGCCTCGGCTTCCTTCTTCGGCATCTTGCGCACCCAGATGGGGGCAAGCGTGCAGTTCTCGAGGATGGTGAGGTGCGGGAACAGGTTGAAGGACTGGAACACCATGCCGACCTCGCGGCGGATGGCGTCCAGGCTCTTGAGGTCGTCGCCCAGCTCGATGCCGTCGACGATGATCTGGCCCTGCTGGTGTTCCTCCAGCCGGTTGATGCAGCGGATCATGGTGGACTTGCCCGAGCCCGAGGGCCCGCACACCACCACGCGCTCGCCCTCGGCGATCTCGAGGTTGATGTTCCGCAGCACGTGCATCTGCCCGTACCACTTGTTGACGCCGAGCAGCTGGATGGCGGGCTTGCCCATCTGGCGGGCGGGAGAGGTGGCGGCGCTCATAGGGTCGAGTCTCCGGTAATGGGGTTGCGGGGCGTCATGCGCGTCACCGCACCCTGTGCCTGTTGAGTTCCGCTTCCAGCCCGGCGCTGTATTTGGACATGGCGAAGCAGAAGATGAAATAGATGAGGCCCACGGTCACGTACACCTCGACCGCGAAACCCTGCCATTGGGGCTCGATGATGGAGGTCTTGGCGGCCGTCAGCAGGTCGAAGATGCCGATGATCAGCACCAGCGAGGTGTCCTTGAAGAAGCCGATGAAGGTGTTGACGAGGGGCGGGATCACCAGCCGCAGGGCCTGCGGCAGGATGATGAAGCCCGTCTTCTGCCAGTAGGAGAGGCCGAGCGCGTCGGCCGCCTCGTACTGGCCCTTGGGCAGGGCCTGAAGGCCCGCGCGGACCACCTCGGCCAGATAGGCGCCGGCGAACAGGATGATGGCCACCTGCGCGCGCAGCAGCTTGTCGATGTTCATGCCCTCCGGCAGGAACAGCGGGAACATCACGCTGGCCATGAACAGCAGGCTGATCAGCGGCACGCCGCGGATCAGTTCCACATACAGCACGCACAGCGCCTTGATCGCCGGCAGGCGCGACCGCCGCCCCAGCGCCACCAGGATGGCGAGCGGGAAGGCGAAGGCCAGGCCGAAGGTCGCCAGGATGAGCGTGATGGGCAGGCCGCCCCAGCGTTCCTGCGGCACATAGCTCAGGCCGAACACGCCGCCCCACATCAGGATGCCGATGATGGTCAGCGTGGCGACCCAGACCAGCACCAGCTCCTTCCGCCAGAAGCGGCGCATGGCGCTGACGATGTAGAGCGCGATGAACAGCACGCAGACGATCGCGGGCCGCCAGTGCTCCTCATAGGGATAGGTGCCGAACAGGATGAAGCGGTGCTTCTCCCCGATCACGGCCCAGCAGGCGCCGATGCCCTTGTTGTCGCGGCACAGCGCGGTATCCGGCCGGCCGAAACGGTCGTTGGGCACTTCCCAGATGGCATGGATGAAGGCCCAGTCAATGAAGCTGATGGCATAGCGCACCACCAGATAGGCCAGCAGCAGCGTCACGGCCGCATTGATCGGCCCGTTCAGCAGATTGGCGCGCACCCAGCCGAGCGGGCCGCCCGCCATCACGCGGGACGGCGGCGGCAGGGCGGGGGACGGGGTATGATTGACGGTCACACTCATGGCTCAGCGCTCCACCAGCGCGATGCGCGTGTTGTACCAGTTCATGAACAGGCTGATCGACAGCGAGATGGTCAGATAGACCAGCATGATCGCCGCGATGCCCTCGATGGCCTGGCCGGTCTGGTTCAGCGTCGTGTTCGCGATGCTGACGATGTCCTGATACCCGATCGCGACCGCGAGGGAGCTGTTCTTGGTCAGGTTCAGGAACTGGCTGGTCATGGGCGGGATGATGACGCGCAGCGCCTGCGGCAGCACCACCAGGCGCATGATGCGCCCGCGCGGCAGGCCGAGCGCGCCCGCTGCCTCCCACTGGCCCTGATGCACGGCCAGGATGCCCGCGCGCACGATCTCGCAGATGAAGCCGGCGGTGTAGAGCGTGAGGCCCACCAGCAGCGCGAAGAACTCGGGGCTGACGGTCAGGCCGCCCTGGAAGTTGAAGCCGCGCAGATAGGGGATGTCGGGCGAGAAGGGCGCGCCCTGCGCGGCCCAGACCGCCAGCGGCGCACCGATGCACAGCAGCAGCGCAACAGGCCACACGCGGCGGGGCTGGCCGTCGGCCATCTGCCGGGCCAGGGCCTTCTTCCGCCAGATCAGCGTCAGCACGATGCCGATCACGCAGGCCAGCAGCGCCCAGCTATGGGCGTCCAGCCACTCGAACCAGGGCAGTTTCAGGCCACGGTTGGACAGGAACACGCCGGTGGCGGGGTTCACCGCCTGGCGCGGCCCGGGCAGGCCCTGCAGCACCGCGTACCAGAACAGCAGCTGCAGCAGCAGCGGCAGGTCGCGCACCACCTCGACATAGGCGCCGACGAAGCGGGAGACGAGCCAGTTCTTGGACAGCCGCAGTACGCCCAGCACGGTGCCCAGCACGGTGGCCAGCACCACGCCGATGATCGCGACCTTCAGCGTGTTCAGCACGCCGACGGTCAGCGCGCGCAGATAGGTGTTCGTCGGGTCATAAGGGATCACGCTCTCGGCGATGGGCAGCCCGGCCTCACGGCCCAGGAAGCCCCAGCCGCTGGCGATGCGCCGCACCTCGAGGTTGCGGACGGTGTTGGACCAGAGCCACCAGAAGATGGCGGCCACGATGGCCACGACCACGACCTGCCAGACGATGCCGCGGAAGCGCTCGTCGCTCCAGCTGATGCGCATGGGTCGCTTGGGTGGCTTGAGGCCGTAGCGCGGATCCGACGTTGTTTGGGACATGCTGGGGGATGCCTGCCTGTTATGTCATTGGGCCCTTTGCGGGCCGAGCGGCATGTCCGGGAGGGGGCTGCCCCCCTCCCGGCAGCGGATCAACGGAAGGGAGGCGCGTATTGCAGGCCGCCGGCCGTGGTCCACAGCGCGTTCGGGCCGCGCTGCAGGCCGAGCGGCGTCAGGTTGCGGTTAAACACCTCACCGTAGTTGCCCATGACCTTGATGAGGTTGACCACCCAGCGGTTGTCCACGCCCAGCATCTGCCCCAGGTCGCCGGAGCGGCCCAGCATGCGCGCCACTTCGGGGCGCTGGTCGCCGGTGGCGGCGGCCTCGACATTGGCGGAGGTCAGGTTCAGCTCCTCGGCGGCGATGAGCGCGAAATGCGTCCAGCGCACGAGGTCCGCGAAGCGCTGGTCGCCATGGCGCACCAGCGGGCCCAGCGGCTCCTTCGAGATGATCTCGGGCAGGATGATGTGGTCGTTCGGGTTCTGCAGCGTGCTGCGCACGGCGGCCAGGCCCGAGGCGTCGGTGGTGTAGGCATCACAGCGGCCGGCGTTGTAGGCGGCCGTGTTGTCCTCCTGGCGCTCGATCACCACGGGGCGGATGGTCACGCGGTTGGCGCGGGCCCAGTCGGTCAGGTTCTGCTCGGTGGTGGTGCCGGGCTGCACGCACACGGTGGCGCCGTCCAGCTGGCGGGCGGAGGTGACGCCCAGGCTGCGCTTCACCATGAAGCCCTGGCCGTCATAGAAGCTGGTCGCCGGGAAATCGAGGCCGAGCGAGGTGTCGCGGCTCAGCGTCCAGGTGGTGTTGCGGGCCAGCATGTCGACCTCACCGGACTGCAGCGCGGTGAAGCGCGCCTGGGCGGTGGTGGCGACGAATCGCACGCGATTCTGGTCGGTGCCGAAGATGGCCACGGCCACCGCGCGGCAATAATCGACGTCGAAGCCGGTCCAGCGTCCCTGGCTGTCGGGGGCGGAGAAACCCGCCAGGCCCGTGCTCACGCCGCAGATGAGCTGGCCGCGGTTGCGGATGGTCTCGATCAGGTTGGTACCGGCCGCCGGAGCCTGCGCCAGCGCCGGGGTGGCGGCGGCGATCAGCCCCGCGCCCATCACGCCCGCAAGCAGCCGACGCACGGAAAAGCGCCGCTTGGTGGTGTCCACTGTGATTTCTCCCTCGACTTCAAAGCCGGCTGGTCCAGCCGGCTGGTGGTGCTCCCTCCCCAGGGTTCGCGCCCACCGATGCGTCCATGCTGGCCCAGCCATGCGGCCGGATCAATGCAACACTCATATGAAGACGACATGCGGAACGCCAGTGCTGCCTTCCGGCGATGCGGTGGGCAGCCTGCCATGCTGCATCGCCGGAAGGCGGAGACTGACCAGGAGGCAGGCAGGTTGCGCCTGAGGCAGCGTCTGCCCATGCGGGCGGCATGTATCGGCGGCCGGCGCTGCCCGCTTCTTCCCCACGCCCCTGCACCGCATCAGGACATTCCGCCTCAGTTGCGATTCGCGGCTGCCCGGCCGGAAGCGCCGTTTCCGCGCACGGCGCGGGCGTCATGGCCGCTTATCCACAAGCCGAGGTTGCAAGCGGCGGGCCGCATGGCTACCACCGCCGCCATGCCGTCGGTGCAACCATGGTGAAACGACTGACCCGGCACCCCGCGGTGCAGGCTGCGGGCGCATGGCTGCTGGGGCAGTACCTGGCCTTCGTCTATGCCACCACGCGCTGGCAACTGGTGGGGAGCGAGCATCTGCGTCGGCTCGAAGCCTCCACGCAGCGCGGAGAGGGTCTCATCACCTGCTTCTGGCATGAGCGCCTGCCGATGATGCCCATGCTGTGGCGCCTTGCCCGGAAGGAAGTGCCCAGCATGCGGGACCGGAAGGCCCATGTGCTGGTCTCGCGCCATCGGGACGGCCGCTTCATCGGCGATATCGTCACCCGATTCCAGCTCAGCATGGTGCATGCCTCGACCAGCAAGGGCGGCGCTTCCGGCCTGCGCACGCTGCTGCGGCTGCTGCGGGCGGGCGAGGTCATCGCCATCACGCCCGATGGCCCGCGCGGCCCCAGGCGCAGCCCGGCACCGGGGGTGGCGCAGCTGGCCATGGCCTCGGGCATGTCTGTCGTGCCCTCGGCGGCGGCCACCACGCGCCATGTCCGGCTGGGCAGCTGGGACCGGATGATGCTGCCCCTGCCCTTCGGGCGCGGCGTGTTGATGGTGGGCGCGCCCATCACCCTGGGCCGTGAGGACGAGGCCGCGGGTCTGGCCAGCATCAAGGCCGCCCTGGACGCCTGCTGCGACGAGGCGGACCGGCTGCTGGGGCTGACGCCGGCATGAGGATCGCCTGGCGCCTGGTCGCGGGCGCCCTGGCGCCGGTGCTGCCGCTGTGGCTGCGCCTGCGCGCCGGGCGCGGGAAGGAGGATGCCTCCCGCCTGGCCGAACGCTACGGCCTCGGCGCCGACAGGCCCGCCGCGCCCCTGCTGTGGCTGCACGGCGCGAGCGTGGGGGAATCGCTTTCCCTGCTGCCGTTGATCGAGGCCGTGGCCATCGCGGCGCCCGAGGCGCAGTTCCTGCTGACCACCGGCACCGTCACTTCGGCACGGCTGGTGATGCAGCGCCTGCCCGCGATGCTGCGCGACAGGGTGCGCCACCGCTACGCCCCGCTGGACGTGCCGCGCTGGGTCGACCGCTTCCTGAACGGCTGGCGCCCGGATGCCGCGGTCTTCGTCGATTCGGACCTGTGGCCCAACCGGCTGTTCGCGCTGCGGGCCCGGCGGATTCCGACCGCGCTGGTCAATGCGCGCATGTCGCCGCGTTCCGCCGCCCGCTGGGCCCAGTTCGCGCCGGGGCTGCTGCGGGCCATGCTGCGCAGCTTCACGCTGATCCAGCCCCGGGCGGGGGACGACGCGGCGCGCTTCGCGGGGCTGGGCGCGCGCAGCATGCTGCCGCCGGCGGACCTGAAGGCCAGCGCCAGCCCCCTGCCGCATGACCCGGAGGCCCTGGCCGCGCTGCGCGCCGCCCTGCCCGGCCCCGTCTTCCTGGCCGCCAGCACCCATCCCGGCGAGGACGCGGTGGTGGCCGCCGCCCACGCGATCCTGCGGGAACGGCACCCGACGCTGACCACCATCATCGTGCCGCGCCACCCCGAGCGCGGCGCCGAGATCGCGGCATTGACCGGCGCACCCCGCCGCAGCCTGGGCCAGGCGCCGGCGGGGCTCTACATCGCGGACACGATGGGCGAGCTCGGCCTGTTCTACCGGCTGGCGGATGCGGCGCTGGTGGGCGGCAGCCTGGTGGCGCATGGCGGGCAGAACCCGATGGAGCCCGCGCTGCTGGGCTGTCCCATCCTGCTCGGCCCCTACACCTTCAACTTCGCCGAGCGGGTGGAACAGCTGCTGCAGGCAGGCGCCGCCCGGCGGGTTGCGCCCCCCGATGCCCCGACACTGGCGGCGGCGGTGGCCGATGTGCTAATCAATCCGGACGAGGCGGCGCGGATGACGGATTCCGCCCGCATCGTGGCCGAGAACCTCGCGGGTGCCGCGGAGCGATTGGCCGGTCCCTTGGTCGAATGGTTGCGCGCGGGGCATGGCCCCCGGGTGGCCTCAGTTGAACGGGAATTCGGAACGCCTTGATGCGCGCACCAGCTTTCTGGGCGGGCGGCGGGGGAATCTTGCCCTTGCTGCTCTCCCCCATTGCCGCGCTCTATGCGCAGGCGACGGCGCGCCGTGTGGCGCAGCCGGGCTGGAATGCCCCTGTGCCGGTCATCTGCTGCGGCAATGCCACGGCAGGCGGCGCCGGCAAGACGACCCTGGCCTCTGACATCGCGGCCCGGCTGGAACGGGCGGGAACAGCCGCCCATGTGCTGCTGCGCGGCTATGGCGGGCGGCTGAAGGGGCCTGTGCGGGTGGACCCCACCCTGCACAAGGCCGCCGATGTGGGTGACGAGGCACTGATCCTGGCCGCCCTGCACCCGACCTGGGTATCGGCCGACCGGGAGGCCGGCGCACGCGCCGCCATCGCGGCCGGCGCGCAGGCCATCGTGATGGACGATGGGCTGCAGAATCCGGGCCTGGCCAAGGACCTGTCGCTGCTGACGATCGACGGCAGCTACGGCTTCGGCAATGGCCGCATCATTCCGGCGGGGCCCCTGCGGGAGCCCGTGTCCGCCGCCGCCGGGCGCTGCCAGGCGGCCGTGCTGATCGGCGAGGATGAGGTCGGCGCCCTTGCCTCCCTGCCGCCCGCCCTGCCCGTGCTGCGCGGCAGGCTGGCCCCGGGGGCGGATGCGGCGGCGATGTCCGGCCGGTCGGTCTTTGCCTTCTGCGGCATCGCCAACCCCGGCAAGTTCTTTGCCACGCTGGTGGAATCCGGCGCGCAGATCGCCGGCCGCGCCACCTTCGCGGACCATTACCCCTATGATGAGGGGGACATGGAGGCACTGCTGAAGGAAGCCACCGCCCTGCGCGCCACCCCGGTGACGACCCGCAAGGATTTCGTGCGCATCCCCGAGAAGTTCCGCGCGGCGGTGTCGGTGGTGACCGTCACGCTGGAATGGGAAGACCCGGAGGCGGTGGACGCCCTGCTGGCCCGGACGGTCGGCACCAGCAAGGCGCTGGAAACGGCATAGGGCCGGGGGGCAAGCCCCCGGCACCCGGCCGCCTCACTCGCCGTCGTCGTCGCTGCTTTCCGGCGCGCCGGTCATGGCATCGGCCACCGCCACGGACTGGCCGCGGATCTTGGCTTCCAGCGTCTGGGCCAGACCGGTGTTGTCGCGCAGGAACTGCTTCGCGTTCTCGCGGCCCTGGCCGATGCGCTGGCCCTCGGCGCTGAACCAGGCGCCGGACTTCTCGACCACGCCGGCCTTCACGCCCAGGTCGATCAGCTCACCCACCTTGCTGATGCCTTCTCCGTACATGATGTCGAACTCGACCTGCCGGAACGGCGGCGCCATCTTGTTCTTCACCACCTTCACGCGGGTGGTGTTGCCCACCACCTCCTCGCGCTCCTTGATGGAGCCGATGCGGCGGATCTCCATGCGGACCGAGGCATAGAACTTCAGCGCGTTGCCGCCCGTCGTCGTCTCGGGGTTGCCGAACATCACGCCGATCTTGAGGCGGATCTGGTTCAGGAAGATCAGCAGGCAGTTGGAGCGGCTGACGGTGCCCGTCAGCTTGCGCAGCGCCTGGGACATCAGGCGGGCATGCAGGCCGACATGGCTGTCGCCCATCTCGCCCTCAAGCTCCGCCTTCGGCACCAGGGCGGCCACGCTGTCCACCACCAGCACGTCGATGGCGCCGGAACGCACCAGCGTGTCGCAGATCTCCAGCGCCTGCTCACCGGCGTCGGGCTGGCTGATCAGCAGGTTGTCCACGTCCACGCCCAGCTTGCGGGCATAGCCGGGGTCGAGCGCGTGCTCGGCGTCGATGAAGGCGCAGGTGCCGCCCTTCTTCTGGGCCTCGGCGATGGCATGCAGGGCCAGCGTGGTCTTGCCCGAGGATTCCGGGCCATAGATCTCCACGATGCGGCCCTTGGGCAGGCCGCCGATACCCAGCGCGATATCCAGGCCGAGCGAACCCGTGGAGACGACCTCGATGTCCTCCATCGCGTTCTTGCTGCCCATGCGCATGATCGAGCCCTTGCCGAAGGAACGCTCGATCTGGCTGAGCGCTGCTTCGAGCGCCTTGCCCTTGTCCATACCAGGAAACCCTTCCCTGCAACCTGTGCGCGTAATGCACACGCGCTTTTCGCGCGGCATCCTAATCATGCCGCCCCGCGCCGGGGAAGCGCGGTTTCGCGGCAAAGCTTAAGTGTTCCTTATATGTTCTAATCAGCCGCGCTTGTCCAGGGCCTTCGCGACCCCGGCGCAGAGAGAATCAGCCGTCCAGGGCTTGGCCAGGAATCCCCAGCCCTTCTCCCGCAGGTCCACCGAGAGGGTGGAAGCCGCATAGCCCGACAGCAGCAGCACCGGCAGGCCCGGGTGCAGCGCCAGGGCGGCATCGGCCAGCCCCACCCCATCAAGCCCCGGCATGGCGACATCGCTCACCAGCAGGTCGGGGGCCAGCCCCTCCTGCAATTGCTCCAGCGCATCCTGCCCGTCCTCGGCGGTGGTCACGCGATGGCCCGCGCGTTCCAGGGCCTGGGCGCCGAGGCGCAGCAGCACGGGCTCATCGTCCACCAGCAGGATATGGGCGGGTGCCGCCGGCACAGGCTCGGGCGCGATGGGGGTGCTTTCCACCTCGCCCTCATGCCGGGGCAGCAGGATGGTGAAGCGCGCACCCTGCCCCGGCGGGCTTTCGGCCAGGATATGCCCCCCCGACTGCGCGACGATGCCCTGCACCGTGGCAAGCCCGAGCCCGGTCCCGCCATTCTCGATCCGGGTGGTGAAGAAGGGTTCGAAGATGCGGGCCAGCACATCGGGCGGAATGCCCGGCCCGCTGTCCTGCACGGTGATGGTGGCGTAGCGGCCGGGCGGGATACGCCCCGCCCCCTCGCCCAGCACGAGGCGGGAGCCCGTCCCGATCCGCAGCCGCCCGCGCCCTTCCATGGCGTCGCGCGCGTTCACCGCCAGGTTCAGCAGCACCTGGTCCAGTTGCGAGGGATCCGCGCGCACCCGGCGCGGCGGGTCGTCCAGCTCCAGCTCCAGCCGGATGCCCGCGCCCAGCAGCCTTTCCAGCAGCCGCGCCATCAGGCCCACGCGCTCATTCAGGTCCAGCACGCGCGGCGCCATCACCTGCTGGCGGGAGAAGGCGAGCAGCTGCCGCACCAGCGCCGTGCCCCGCTCGGCGGCTTCCTCGATGGCGCGCAGCTCGGCCAGCCGGGCCACGCTGTCCTCGGCCAGCCGGGCGGCCGCGCTGGCAGCCGTGACGATGCCCAGCACATTGTTGAAATCATGCGCGATGCCGCCGGCCATGCGGCCCAGCAGCTCCAGCCTGTCCGCGGCGGGGCCCGTCGCCGACAGGCGCAGCAGCCGCAGCCCCTCCGTGCCCAGCGGCGCCAGCAAGGCCCGAAGCCGCGCCCCGGTCGCCAGCGTGACCTCGCTTTCGCCCTCTCGCGCCGGCCAGCCCTGCTGGAACCATATCGCCGGGTCCGCCCCGCGCCCGGCCGGCAGGGCGGGCCCCAGCAGGCCACGCATGGCATCGTTGATGCCCAGCACGCCGCCATCGGCCTCCAGCAGCACCGCTGCCTCGGGCAGCGCGGCCAGCAGCGCCAGCGCGCCCTCGCGTCTCGGTGCCGCGCGCAGCATCAGCCGAGCGGCGCCCCGCCCTTGCGGCGGAACACGAAGGCGATGATCTCGGCCACCGCACCCCAGTGATCGGCCGGGATCTCCATGTCCTCCGGCAGCTTGTACAGCGCGCGGGCGACGGGCGGGTTCTGGATGATGGGCACGCGGGCTTCCTCGGCGACCTCTCGGATACGGGCGGCCATCAGGTCGGCACCCTTGGCCACCAGCTTCGGCGCGGCCGACTTCATCGGATCATAGGACAGCGCCACCGCATAGTGGGTCGGGTTGGTGATGACCACCGTGGCCTCCCGCACCGCCGCGATCATGCGGCGGCGGGCGGCGGCCATCTGGATTTGGCGCTGGCGGCCCTTGATCTCGGGGTTGCCCTCGGTCTCCTTCGCTTCCTTCTTCGCTTCCTCACGCGTCATGCGCAGGTTCTTCTTCCAGCGCATCCGCGTCAGCAGCACGTCGCCGCCGGCCAGCAGGGCGAAGGCCGCCAGGGTGGTGAAGGCCAGGCTGCGGGCGCCGCGCCCGATCGCCTCCAGCGTGCCCTGGCCGTTGTGATGCAGGGTGGCGCCCAGCCGCGACAGGTCCCAGGCGGCCCAGGCGACGGCACCGCCCACCACCAGCAGCTTCAGCAGCGTCTTGCCGAATTCCAGCAGCCCTTCCTTGCCGAACATGCGGCCCAGCGCCGCCATGGGGTTCAGCCGGCCGGGCTTGGGCTCCAGCGCGCTTTCCACGATGGCGCCGCGCGACTGCGCCATGGTCGCCACCACGGCCCCCACCAGCGCGGCGCCGATGATGGGCGCAGCAATGGACAGGAACTCTCCCAGCATGGCGCGCGCGGCGGCCTCGGCCGTCCATTCATGGCTGCGCGACAGCAGGCCGCGCATCGCCGTCATCGCCTCCCGCGCCGCATTGGGCAGCATCATCAGGCAGGCGCCGGTGGTCAGCAGCAGGGTGGCGAAGGAAACGGCCTCGCGGGAGATCGGCAGGTTGCCCTGTTCCCGCGCCTGGTCGAGCCGTCGTTGGGAAGGCTCTTCCGTCTTGTCTTCGTCTTCCGGCGGATCGTCGTCGGACTCACCTTGTTCGGCCATCGGTCAGGGCGCCCCCGGCAGGGCCGAGAAGACGGCCTCCACCGCCTCTCGCCACAGGCCCAGGATGGGCGGCAGCAGCAGCGCCAGCAGCGCGATGCCGCCCAGGATCTGCGCCGGCGCCATGATCACCGAGACCTGCACATGCGGCGTCAGCCGCGAAACCAGCCCGATGCCCACCTGGAACAGCGTGCCCGCCACGATGAAGGGCGCTGCCAGTTGCAGGGAGAGTTCGAGGCTGCGCATCGCCATGGCGGCGATGCTTTCGGCCATGGCGCCCCCGGGCAGGGCAAGCCCCGCCGGCAACGCCTGATAGCTGTTCGCCAGCGCCGCCAGCGGCAGCGCATAGAGCCCCGTCGCCATGATGAGCACGGTGCCCGCCAGCCCCAGCGCCCGGCCCAGCGCCGTGGATTGCGCGCCCAGCAGCATGTCGCCCTGCAAGGGCGTGGAAAGTCCGATCATGCTGCCCATCACCTGCCCCGCCTCGGCGAAGGCCAAATGGATCAGCCGCGCCAGCGTGCCGAACCACAGCCCGGCCACGATCTCCAACGCCACCAGCCGCATCAGGTCGGGCACGGTCGAGACCTCGGCCGGCAGGTTGGGGCCCAGCACGGGCAGCAGCGCGAAGGTCAGCAGCAGGCCGATGGAAAGGCGGATGGTGGCCGATGCCTCCTGCTCACCCAGCCCGGGCAGCAGCATCACGGCGGCGCTCAACCGGCAGAACAACAGGGCTGCCTGCAAGGTCAGCCCCGGCAGGCTGTTCAGCAGGGCGGTATCCGCCTCGGTCACGGCAGGCCGCCGAGCGCCACGATCTGGTCGAACAGGTGCTGGGTCCAGCCCTGCATGTGCCGCACCATGCCGGGGCCGAGGATCATCAGGACCCCGCCCATCACGGCGACTTTCGGCAGGAAGGCGACGGTGGCTTCCTGGATCTGCGTCAGGGCCTGGAGAAGGGAGATGACAACGCCGACGGCCAGCATCGCCCCCAGGGGCGGGCCGCCGATCTGAACAGCCGTCCAGAGTGCTTCACGCAGCGCCAGCGCCGCGGGTTCTTCCATCATGCGCCCGCCTCCTGCGGACTGAATCCCAAGCGGCCGAGCGGCCGCCGCCGGCAGTCCGGCGAAGCCAGTCACGCGGATGCGCGCGCCCGGCAGCTGAGGGCAAAGGAATGAGTGCGGCGTCAGCCGCGTTCAGATCGGCATCCGCATGACATCCTGGTACGCGGAGACCACGCGATCCCGCAGCGTGGTCGCGGTCTGCAGCGCGAGTTCGGCGCGCGACACCGCCACCACCACATCCGTGACGCTGCCGCGCCCCTGCAAGGCGTTGCTGGAGGCGGCGTCGGCCTGGTTCTGGGCCTCGATCATGCCGCCGGCCGCCCGGCTCAACATGGCGGCGAAGCCGCTCTGCGCGCCGGAGGCCGCCTCGCTCGCCGCGCCGGCCAGCCCCTGCCCGATGCGATAGGCCGCAGCCGCCCCGGCCGAGGCCAGCGGCAGCGCCGCGAGCGCGCCCGCCATCAGCGCAGCGCCTCGACCGCGCGGCTCAACATGGCGTTGGTGGTTTCCAGCACCGCCAGGTTGGCGTTGTAGCTGCGCTGGGCCTCACGCATGTCCATCGTCTCGACCAGCGAATCCACATTGGGCACGCGGACATAGCCGTTGGCGTCCGCCGCCGGGTGGCTGGGGTCGAAGCGGGTGGGGAATTCGCCCTGCGCGCGGTCGATGCGGCTGACCTGCACGGTGGGGGTGCCCAGTTCCCGGTTCAGGCGGTTCGCGAAGGTCACTGTCTTGCGGCGATACGGGTCCTGGCCGGGGGCCTGGGCCGTGCTGTCGCGGTTGGCCATGTTCTCCGCCACCACCCGCAGCCGGGTGGATTGCGCCGCCATGCCGGCGGCGGAAATGGCGATGGCGCGGTCGAGGTCCATGAGCAAGCCTTTCCGGAAATCAGGAGGTGCGGCCCAGCGCCGTGCGGAACAGCGTCAGGTATTTGCGGTGCAGGTTCATCGCCAGCTCATGGTCGCCATTGGTGTCGGCCATGCGCAGCGCCTGTTCGTCGAGCGAGACGGTGTTGCCGTCGGGCGTGCGTTCCTGGGTGTTGCGGTCCGCGCGCGGCCGCAGCACGCCGCCCACCGAGGCGACATGCCCCGGCTGCGTCACGCTCAGCGGCGGGTTGCGGGTATTGGCCAGTACCTGGGCGAAGGGCCGCACATCCTGGGCGCGATAGCCGGGCGTATCCGCATTCGCGATGTTCTGCGCCAGCACGCGCTGCCGTCCCTCCGCCCAGTTCAGGCGGCGTTCGGCGAGTGCGATGGGGCCATTGCCGGTGATGTCCATGGGCCGCACCCTGGCGGCAACATCCTAACGAAGCGTGAAGCGGGTTCCGTTTACCGGCCGGCGTTTACCCGCTGGCAAGAACCACCCGGCAGATTATGCCCATGCCCAGACCGACATCGGACAATATGTCCCGCATGCCCGCCCTTTCCGCCCTCGGTGAAATCGAGGCGATGCGGGGCACCCTGACCATGGCCCGCGCATTGGTGGAGGCCGGTCGCACCATCGACCTGGCGGGGCTGGACCGCCAGGCGGCCGAGATCTGCCGCTCGGTGGCCACACTGCCGCCCGGCGGGGGGCAGGCCGTGAAATCCGCGATGATCGCGCTGATGCGCGACGTGCAGGCCCTGGCCGCCACCCTGCCCGACCCGTCGGAGCTGCTGCCGGCCCGCCGGCGATGAACGGGCTGCTGGATTGGGCGCAGGCGCTGGGCGCGCTGGCCCTGGTGCTGGGGCTGGCCGGGCTGCTGGCGCGGCTGGCGCGGCGCACCGGCCTCGCGCAGCGCCAAGCCGGGCATGGGCGCATGGCGGTGGAATCCACCCTGGCGCTGGATGCGCGCCGCCGCCTGCTGATGCTGCGCATCGACGGGCGGGAATGCGTGGTGCTGACGGCGCCGGGCGGCGACACCCTGCTGGGCTGGCTGCCCCAGCCGGAGAAGCAGCCATGAGGTGGCTCATCATCCTGCCCGCGCTGCTGCTGGCAGACCCCGCCCTGGCGCAGTCGCTGAACCTCGACCTGGGCGGGGACCAGCCGGGCACCGCCGCACGGCTGATGCAGCTGGCGGCCGCGGTCGGGCTGATCTCCCTGGCGCCGTCGCTGCTGGTCATGGCCACCGCCTTCACCCGCATCGTGATCGTGCTGTCCCTGCTGCGCAGCGCGCTCGGCGCGCAGGGCGTGCCGCCCAACCCGGTGCTGATCGGCCTCGCGCTGTTCCTGACCTTCTTCGTCATGCAGCCGGTGTTCGAGGCCGCCTGGCTGGCCGGGGTGGTGCCGATGAATGAGGGCCGGCTGCCGCCGCTGGAGGGCATGGCCGCCGCCGCCGAGCCCTTCCGCCGCTTCATGGCCGCCCAGGTGCGCGAGAGCGACCTGAACCTGTTCTTCAACCTGGCGCAGCTGCCGGGAAGTGCTGCCGCCGAATCACCCTATCGCGTGCTGATGCCGGCCTTTCTGGTGGGGGAGCTGAAGCGCGCCTTCGAGATCGGCTTCGTCATCTTCCTGCCCTTCCTGGTGATCGACATGGTGGTGGCGTCGCTGCTGATGTCGCTGGGCATGATGATGGTGCCGCCCACCACCGTCTCGCTGCCCTTCAAGCTGATCTTCTTCGTGCTGGTGGACGGGTGGCGGCTGCTGTCGGGCAGCCTCGTTCAGGGGTTTTCACCGGGCTAGGGCAGCACGATCGGCAGCAGCCCGTTGCGTTCGGCCGCGCGGCGCAAGGTGCCGTCGGCGCGCGCGGCCGCGATGAAGGCATTCACCTCCGCCAGCCAGGCCGGATCGCCCTGCGCCACGGCATAGGCATAGCGCGTCTCGCCGAAGGGGCCCGGCGGCTCCAGGATGCGCGCCCAGTCGTGCATCAGCAGCATGCGGCGGGTGTAGGGGTAGTCGGACATGAACACGTCCGCCCGCCCGGCCCGCACCTCTGCCTCACGCGTCGCCGGCGGGCGCACCACCAGAACCTCCGCCTGGCGAAGCGTGCTGCGCATCAGCGGTTCCATCACCGTGCCGGCGGCCACCGCCACGACGGTGCCCGGCCGGTCGATGTCGGCCCATTCGCGGATCTGCGTGTTGTCGCGCGTCGTCACCCCGTAGACGCGGCTGGACAGATAAGGCTCTGAGAAGGCGATACGGGCGGCCCGTGCCTCCGTGATGCCCACGCCGAACATGGCGATGTCGCACTGCCCGCCTTCCAGCAGGCCCATGAAGCTGGCGAAATTCGTGTCCACGAAGCGCAGTTCCACCCGCAGCCGGGCTGCCAGCGCGCGCGCCATGTCGATGTCGATGCCTTCCAGCTCTCCGTTACGGGGGTTGCGGAAGCTGATGGCGAAATACTCGGGCCAGATGCACACCTGCAGTTCGGAGCGCGCGGCGATGCGGGCCAGGCGGCCCTCCGGGCCAGGCGTCTGGGCCTGGGCCTGGGCCTGGCCTGGGGCCGGGGCCGTCATCACAATGCCCGCAACCATGGCGAGTAGCGCCATGACTCGCGGCGGCAACCTCTGATACAAATGCCTTGTCATCATGGCCAACCCTCCCAAACCGGCCCGCGTGGCGGCAAAGCCTACGGAAACCCGCGCCGCGGTGGTCGCATCGGCGGCCATCGCGCTGGTCGCCGCGGTGCTCGGCATCACCTACGTTACCCAGGACGCCCGCCGCGAGTCGAGCGCACTGGCGGATGCCGCCCGGCTGACCCAGGCGCTGGCCGGCGGCATCTCCGACCAGATCTCCCGCGCGATCGAGGCGACCAGCCTGCTGGCCCTGGTGGCCGAACCGCAGCGCCGCCCCTCCGGCGAGGTGGAGCTGGCCGAGGAAATCTCGGCCATGACGCGTGAAATGGCGCAGCTGCGCGCCTTCATGCTGGTGGATGACACCGGCCTGATCCTGGCCGCCAATGTGCCCCGCCTGCGCGGGAGGCGTTTCGACATCGGCGCCTTGCGCGGCGAGGCCGGGCGCGACATGCGCGCCGGCAACGGCACGCCCGCCATCCTGCCGCCCCAGCCCGGGCGGCTGCTGGAAGGGCCGCCGCCCTCCGGCCCCTGGCGGCACTGGAGCATTCCCATGCTCATCCCGCTGCCGAGCGACGCCGAGGGCGGCGCCTGGGCCGCGGTGGCGCTGCTCAACCCCGACTACATGACCAGCGTCGCGGCGCGCATGGCCAATGCCTTTCACGTCGATGTCCGGCTCTATCGCTTCGACGGCACGCTGATCGCGCGCTCGGACGGGCAATCCACCGGCGTCGGCCAGATCCGCCCGGGCAACTGGCTGTTCACCCATTTCCTGCCGCAGCGCGAGAACGGGTCCTTCAACGGCACCGACAGCGAAGGCCGGCGCGTGGTGGCGAGCCTGGCCGTCACCCGTCTCGGCGGCATCGTGGTGGAGGTGGCGCAGCCGCGCTCCGTGGTGCTGGAGCCGGTGCGCGGCCAGGACCAGCTGCTGATCGTGGCGGGCTTCACGGTGCTGGGCATCGCGCTGATCGCCTTCCTCATGCTGCTGCGCCAAGGGCGGCAGCTGGCGTTGAGCGAGGCCCGCGCCCTCGGCGCCTCCCGCGCGAAGGAGGATTTCCTGGCGCTGATGAGCCATGAGATCCGCACCCCCATGAATGGGGTGATCGGCCTGTCCGGGCTGCTGATGGAAACGCCGCTGACACAGCTGCAGCGGCGCTATGCCAGCACCATCCGCAGCTCCGCCGACCACCTGATGCACCTGCTGAACGACATCCTCGACTTCTCCAAGCTGGAGGCGGGCGAGGTGCTGCTGGAGCGCATGCCCTTCTCGCCCGAGCAGCAGGTGACCAGCGTGATCGAGCTGCTGGCCGGCCAGGCTGCCTCCAAGGATCTGGAGCTGGTGGGCACGACCGCCCCCGGCCTGCCGCGCCAGGTGCTGGGCGATGCCGGGCGCCTGCGGCAGATCCTGCTCAACCTGGTCGGCAATGCCATCAAGTTCACCGAGCAAGGCTGCGTGCGCGTGGGGATCGCCGCCGCCGCGGAAGGAGAGGGCAGCTGGCTGCTGACCTTCACCGTCTCCGACACCGGCATCGGCCTGCCGGCCGAGGGGGTGGAGCAGCTGTTCGAGCGTTTCACCCAGGCCGATGCCTCGACCAGCCGCCGCTTCGGCGGCACCGGGCTAGGCCTGGCCATTTCGCGCCGCCTGGCGGAAGGCATGGGCGGCACCGTCAGCGCGGAGCCCAACCCGGGCGGCGGCAGCACCTTCCGCTGCACCATCCGGGCCGGCGCCCTGCCGGATTCCTCCGAGCCGATGGAGCCCGAGGCCTGGCGCGGCGCGCGCGTGCTGGTCATCGAGGACCAGCCGGTGAACCGCGAGGTGCTGGTGGCCCAGCTGCGCGGCATGGGGCTGAAGGCGACGGCGGTGGAGAACGAGGCCGAGGCGGTGGCCGCCCTGCGGGAGGCCGATGGCCGGGAGGAACCCTTCGGCATCGTGATCGTGGACGGGCTGTTGAGCGGCGGCCAGCGCGGCAGCGAGATCGCCACCCGGATCCGCGCGACATGGGGCCATGCGCTGCGGCTGGTGCTGCTGGCCTCCAGCGCCATCGGCACGGAGCAGCTGCCGCACGGGCTGTGCGACGCCATCCTGATCAAGCCCGCCATGCCCGAACGCATCCGGGAGGCATTGAGCTATGCCTTCGGCCGCAGGCTGGTGGCGATGAGCCGCCCGGAACCCCCGGTCGAGCCGCAACCCCAGGCGCCGGCCGCCATGCGCGTGCTGGTTGTGGACGACAACCAGGTGAACCAGTTCGTCCTGAGCCGCATGCTGGAGACCGAGGGAATCGATGTCGCGACCGCCGACAATGGCGAGATCGCCGTCCGCATGGCGGAGGCGGAGCCGTTCGACGCCATCCTGATGGATGTTCAAATGCCCGTGATGGACGGGCTGGCCGCCACCCGCGCAATCCGCAATGGACAGGGGCCCAACAGGTCCACTCGAATCATCGGTCTTACGGCTGCAATCGGCCCCGCACATGAGAAACAATGCTTCGGCGCCGGCATGGACGACTATCTGTCCAAGCCCATCGACACCCAGCCGCTGCTGAATGCCCTGGGGCGCCCTTCTCATTATTTCACGTGATTTCCTTGCCGCAACGTTGGTTCATAGCGTGGCGGGACAAGGAGCGGCCAGAACATGCCATCCCTCGACCAGAACCGGGTCACGTGGCTGCGCGGCATCATGCCCGCGCATGACTTCCCGCGCTTTGTGGACCTGTTGCGGCAGGATCTGACCGAGCGGCGGCACAACCTGTCCGCGGCGATGGCCGCCGGGGACCGACAGGCGATCCAGATGGAGGCCCATGCCATTGCCGGCATGGCCGCCAATACCGGCGCCTGCACGCTGGAGAAGATGGCCAGGGCGCTGATGCGGCAGAGCGGGGCGTCGCCCCTGCCGGAGCTGACCGAAGCGATGGTCGGCGTGCTGGCGGAGGAAGAGACGGTGCAGCGCGAACTGGCCGCGCTGCGGTAATTCGCCGCCGGCCATGCGGCCGACGGCGATCGCGCCGAGATGCTTACAGGTTCTCGGAGATGTAGGGCGGCAGGTTGAAGGCGCCGACATGGATCTCCGGCGTCCAGTAGCGGGTCAGCCCCGCGATGCCGTTCGCCTCGGCGCGGGCGCGGATGGTTTCCACATCGACCGAACGCAGCGCCTTGTCCTTCGCGGCCCAGCCCAGCGTCATGAAGCCGCCCACATAGGTCGGCACCGCCGCCACATAGGCCCAGGTGTCGCCGAAGGACTTGCCGCGGCGGATGTTGGTCTCGCGCAGCTCATCGGCCTGCTGGAAGGGCACGCCGCACTGGTTCACGATCAGCCCCTGGGCCGACAGGATGCGGGCGGAATTCGCGTAGAACTCCTCGGTGAACAGCACCTCACCCACGCCGATCGGGTCCGTGCTGTCGACGATGATGACGTCGAAGGAGCCATCGGCCGCCTTGCGGACATAGTCGATGCCGTCGCCCACGATCACCTCGGCGCGCGGGTCGTTCCATGCGTCGCCGGCGATGCCGGGCATGAACTCCTTGGCCAGGCGGATCACTTCGCCGTCGATCTCGACCATGACGGCCTTCTTGACGTTCTTGTGCTGCAGCACGCGGCGCAGCACGCCGCCGTCACCCGCGCCGATGATCAGCACGCGCTCGGCCTTGCCATGGGCCAGCAGGGGCACATGGGTCAGCATTTCCTGGTACACGAACTCGTCGCGCTCGGTGATCTGGGTCACGCCGTCCAGCAGCATGACGCGGCCGTGGCTGTAGCTTTCGAACACCATGATGTCCTGGAAGTCGGACTGGACGCGGGCCAGCTCGCGCTTCACCAGGAAGCGCTGGCCCCATTCGGCGTAGAGGGTTTCGTTCACCCAGGAATCAGTGGCCATGTCATTCATCCGTCATCTGGCATGGAGATACGAAAAGGGCCGGACGTCGCCGCCCGGCCCCGGAATTCAGGAGGCGATCAGCCTCAGCCCATCAGGCCGCGCTTGTGCTCGGAGAGCTGGATGCGCTCCGGCGAGAAGCCGTCCTTCAGGTGCGGAATGGTCTTGTACGGGTCGCAGGCGCCGCACACGAAGATGTCCAGGGCGGCGTAGTTGCGCTCCGGCCAGCTGTGGATCGACACATGGCTTTCGGCCAGCACCAGCACGCCGGACACGCCACCATTCGGGGAGAAGTGGTGGAAGTGGCCATGCAGGATGGTCGCGCCCGTCGCGATCGCGGCATCACGCAGCACGCGGTCGATATGGGCGGGATCGTCCAGGTTCGTGGCGCCCCAGAGGTCGATGATCAGATGCGTGCCCGCATAGCGGACGCCGTTCTTCTCGACGAAGTAATCCTTCGCTTCGGACTCGTGGACAGGGGTGAGGGTTTCGCTCGGCAGATCCGAGACCATCCCCAGCGGGAGAGCGTCCATGTGGGCACCTTTCCAACCAGAAGATGACCTTGCTTCGGCTGTGCGGCCACCGTGGCCGTCGGTTCGATTGAGGTCAGCGGCGCGGCATATGAGGCATGGGGGGCGGGGGTGCAAGTGAAATTACCAAGACGGGGCGAAAACTTTTGCGGACCAGACCCCCGTTTCACGCGTGACTTATCGCGTCGAGGCCTCCGCCGTTCGCAAACCCTCCAGCCTGCTGGGCAAAGCCCGGAAGAGTTCCAGTTCGTTCTGAAGCCGTGGCAGATCCATCAGGCCCCGGATCGGGTCGGTCGTCAGCACGCGGAACGGGGCTTCCGCGGGGCCGCCCGCCAATAGCGGCGCATGGGCATCGCGCGCGCGGCCCAGCCCCGCCGTATCGCCCGCCAGGGCCAGCAGGGCGGCGTGGCGGATCACCTTGCGCGCCAGCACGGGGGAGAGAGGGGCGGCCAGGCCGGCCAGGTCCCGTTCCAGCACGCGACCCAGCGCCTCGGCGGCGCCGGCGAAATCACGCGCGTCGCTCAACGCCTCGGCCAGGGCCTCCTGGCCGGCCGGGCCCAGCGGGCCGAAGGCGGCGCGCGGATCGGCACCACGCTGCACCTCGGCGCGCGCCCGCAGCAGGGCGCGTTCCTGGCGCAGTTCGGGCGCCATGCCCGGCGTCTCGGTCTCGGACAGCACGGAGAGCGCGCCGCCCGCATCCCGTTCCGCCAGCCGCACCGCCGCCAGCCGTGAACCGATGCCCGCCCGGCGCGGCGCCGTGCCGGGCCGGTCCAGCGCCTGGCGCAGCATCTCGGTGGCGCGGTCGCTCAGATCCAGCGACACCATGCGTTCGGCCAGCAGGGCCAACGCTTCCTCGCCGCGCGCGCCGCGCGGCAGCATTTCGGGATAAGCGTCGTACAGCGCCACGGCGTTCACCGCGCTTTCCTGGCGCAGCGTGGCCAGGAAGGCCTCGTCCATGTCCTGCTGCAAGGTGGGCTGGGCTTCGGGGAACAGCGCCTCCGTCTCCCGCAGCAGGGCAAGGGCGCCCTGCCCGTCCCCGCCGCGCCGGCGCAGCTCCGCGATGCGGCGGCGGGTGGAGACCTCATCGCCCTCACGCCAGGCGAACAGGGTGCGTTCCAGGGCGCGCGCGCCCTCCAGCGGCGGCAGGGCGCCGCTGGCGATGCGCAGTTCCGCGGCTCGGCGCAGGGCCTCCGCGCGCACGCGGCGATCCCGCCCCTGGGCCAGCGCGTCATAGGCATCGAGCGCGGCGGCATGGTCGCCGCGCTGCTCGGCCAGCATGGCGCGGCCGAGCTCCAGCCCCGGCATGGCGGCATCGGCCTGGCGCAGCAGGTCATCGGCGATGGCGGGCTGGCCGCCGGCGGCCAGCGCCTCCACCGCGCGCGGCAGCAGGCGCTGGCGCAGGGCGTCGGGGTAGGAAGGCAGCAGCGCCGCGCCGCGCGCGATCAGCGGGGCCGCGGCGGCGGGCTCTCCGCGCTGGGCCAGGTAGAGGCCGCGCCACATGGCGGTCTCGTCGGATATCGGGTCGGCGCCGAGGTTCTCGGCATCCTCGATGCGGCCGGCCGCCAGGGCGGCGGCGCCCAGCAGCCAGGCCGCGCGCGGCTGGGCGGCCACGATGGGGTCCTGTTCCAGCGCCAGGGCGATCAGGGACTGCGCCTCCTGCGGCTGGCCCAGGGCCAGCAGGGTTTCGGCGGCGGCCAGGCGCGGCGCCCCGCGCGACAGGGCGGCGGCCTGGGCAATCCCCGCCTGCTGCGCACGCAGGCGTTGCGACAGGTCCGGCAGCGGGCCCTGCGGAAAATCGAAGCTGCGCGAGATGCCGGGCGGCGGCACGGCGGCGCTGCGGGTGGCCAGGGCGCCCTCACCCATCACCAGCCGGTAGTTGCCGTCGCCCTGCACCAGGAAGCGGTCCTGGCCCGGGCGCAGCAGAACGGCATCGGAATAGGCCAGCAGGGCCACGCCCAGCCGGGTTTCCAGCAGGCCGAGGTCGACGAAGCGGCGCGGCTGGGTCAGCTGCGCGCCATCCTGCCGCACCGTACCCAGCAGCAGCGGCAGGCCGGAGACGGGATCCTGCACCGACAGGCTGCGGTTGGCCGCGCGCACCGCCAGCACCATCTGGCCCGGCCCGGCACCATCGGCCATGGCCTGGATCGGCGCCTGGGCCACCACCGGCTGCCCCTGCACCAGGGACCAGCGCGTGCCGTTGCGGCGCAGATACCAGGGGCGGTCATCCTCGATGGTGAGCAGCGAGCCGCCGGGGATCGCGCTGTAGCGCCAGCCGGCGCGCAGCAGGGATTCCGGCATGGTCTCGGAAGCCGCGTCGAACACCGCGAGCCAGGTGTCGCCCCGGCGCAGCATGGCGGCGCCGGTCTCGACGGGATAGGGCAGCAGCCAGTCCCGGCGCGGCGCGGCCGGGCCGGGGGCGGCCGGCGGCGCGGGTTGGGTTTCGGCGGCGCGCGGCGGCTCGGCCGGGCGCTCCGGAGGCGGGGGCGCGGGTTCGGCCTGGGCGGCGACAGGTGCGGCGGGCGGCGGCGCCTCGACGGGTACCGGGGAAGGTTCGGGCGCGGAGGCCGGGACCACCACCGGCGCAGGCGCGGCGGCGGCCACGGGGGCAGGCGCGGCGGCGGGCGGCGCGCTGCGCGGGGCAGGCTGGGCGCGGGCCGCAGGGGTGGGCGCAGGGGTGGGCGCAGGGGTGGGCTGCGCCTCCACCGGCCCGTCCACGGCGTCCACCGCCACTTTCGGGCCGTTGCGGAAATGCCGCGCCCGTGCGCCCGGGGCCAGCTCGAACTCGATGCCGCCCTCGATGGCGCGCACGGCGCGGAAGTTGCGGGGCAGGCTGCGCAGCGCCTCCAGGCCCAGCTCGCCCTCCGCACGGAAGCGCAGGGTCACGGTCTGCCCCTGCTGTTCCAGCGTGTAGGGCGGGGCGCTGGGCCAGTCGAACACGACGCGGCCATAGCCCGCGTGTTCGCCGGTTCTGATGCGGATGCGCTCCGCCATCGCCGGCCAGGCGGCCAGCAAGGCGCAGCACATCAGCACCAGAATGCGCATCAGTCGAAGCTCGCCAGCAGGCTGTCGATTTCCGCCTGGGAGGAGGCGTTGGCCGGCATCTGCGGGCCGTTGGCCAGGGCGCGCCCCTCGGTCTCGGGCGTGATGGCCACCGGCTCGGCGGGCGGCGGGGCCGCATGGCCGAAGCGGTCGGTCACGCGCATCAACCGCCCCTCGATCGCCTTCAGCGCCGTCACGACCTTGGCGATGCGCTGGCCGGTGATGTCCTGGAAGGAGCAGGCCTCATAGATGCGCGTCACCGCGTCGTTCACGATGCCCGAAGGCGCCTCGGGCAGCGAGGGCGCCAGGCTTTCCAGCTTCTCGCAGCAATCCAGGATCTCGTTGGTGGCCTCGGCGGTGTGGGCCAGCACGGCATCCAGCTCGTCGGTCGCGACGGGGATGTGGCTGTCCTTGATGTCGCCGATCGAGAGCGCGGAAATCTCGCGCTTGGCCCGCGCGATCTCACCGGACAGCGCCTCCAGCTCACCCAGCAGCAGGGTCTCGGTGGGGGTCAGGTCGCCGTTGATGCTGGTCAGCACCTGGCGCACCACCTGCTCCACCACATCGGCGGTCTCAGGCATGGACCATCACCTTCTCGATCTTTTCCTTCAGCGTCTCGGCGTTGAAGGGCTTCACGATGTAGTTGGACACGCCCGCCTGCTTGGCCGCGACCACGTTCTCGGTCTTGCTCTCGGCGGTGACCATGATGAAGGGCAGGTTCTTCAGCCGGGCATCGGCGCGGACCTCCTTCAGCAGGTCCAGCCCCGTCATCGGCTCCATGTTCCAGTCGCTGATGACCAGGCCGAAATTGCCGGCGCGCAGCTTGGTCAGCGCCTCGGCGCCGTCGCTCGCCTCGTCCACATTGTTGAAGTCCAGCTGCTTCAGCAGGTTGCGGATGATCCGCAGCATCGTCTTGTAGTCATCGACGATCAGGATGTTGGTGTTCTTGTCCATCGGCAGGTCCTTCTTGGCCAAAGCGTCAGTGGGTGTGCTCAGTCGGGGGAGCGGCTTCGCAGCCGTGACAGTTCGGTGGTGACCGCGCGCGCGCGGTCGGGGCGCATGGCGGCCAGAACGGGGGCGGCCTTCGCTTCCCTCATGCGGTCGATCACCTGCAGCAGCACCGGCATCTCCAGATCATCCAGGATGGTGGCCGCATCACGCGGCCGCATGGATTCATAGACGCGAACAAGTTGACGAATTCCTGCCTCCTCGCGCTCATCTCGCGCCCGGAGTTCACCTTCCAGCCGGGTCTGCAGGGCGCGCATTTCCTCCAGCCGCGCGGTCACCCGCTGCTCAGAGGCCTGGATCAGCAACTCGCGCTGGTTCAGTTCCTCGGCGCGGCGGTCGAGCTCGACGCGGCGGGCGCGCAGCGTGCCCAGCAGGGCGCGCTCGGCCTCCGCCTGCGGGTCGGGCGGCGGGGGTGGCGGGGGTGGCGCGGGCGCGGCGGCCGGGGCTGCCGGGGCGGTGGGCAGGCTGCCGCG
>NZ_SACL01000018.1 GCF_004005855.1 Rhodovarius crocodyli | reverse complement strand
GAGGAGAAGCCCAGGAAGTTGCGGGCCAGGATGTCGAAGGTGATGAACAGGGCGGCGGCGACGTAGCTCCATCCCGCCAGATACCCCATCAGGGCCGAGAGGCCCGCTGCGCCACGACGCAGCAGGCCGGCGCCCTTGAGCAGCGAACTCACCCGCCGAACCGCACGCCGGAAATCGGCGCGATGATCTGGTTGTACACCTCGCCGCAGCGCGCGCCGCAGCGGCGAACCCAGCCAGGGAGGACGTTCTGCTCGAAGATCTGGCGCGTCAGGGCGCGGTCGGCGGGGGTGGCCGGCACTTCCGTCATCGGGCGCGGGGCCAGCTGATGGATGCGGCAGGCGCTGGCATTGCCGATGTTGCAGTCGATGCCGTCACGGGTGGCAGCCGCACCCAGGGCCCACAGCTCATCGGACATCTGCTTGAAGGTGGCTTCCATGAAGGCGCGCACCTGCGGGTCCAGGCGGTTCCACCAGGTCAGGTTCACCATATAGCCGGCGACGGCCCAGCTGATGGGCAGGTCGGAGATATGGCTGGAAACCTCGGGCCAGCGGGCGGCGGCGCCCGAGCCGGTGCCGGTGATGGCGCAATCGACCACGCCGCGTTCCAGGGACGAGTAGACCTCCGGGAAGCCGATCGAGGTCGGCTGGGCGCCGAGGGCGGTGAAGAAATCGACCAGCGAATTGCCGAAGGTGCGGATGCGGCGGCCGCGCAGGTCGGTCAGCTGCGTGAACGGGCTGCGGCAGAACATCACCTGCGCCGGGAAGGGATACATCACCACGATACGGGTGTTGAACCGCTCCAGGTCACGGTTGGCCACGGCCAGCATGCCCTCGGCGATGCGGCGCGCGTCCCCGATGTCGGGGGCCAGGCCCGCCAGGTCGATGCCGTCCAGGATGGGCACGTCGCCCGAGAGGGTGGACAGCGTGCCGGCCCCGATCTCGACCTGGCCGGAGCGGACCAGGCGCACGATCTCATTGCCGCCCAGGTTGCGCTCGGCGTGGGAGGCGACGGTGACGGCGATGCGCCCGCCCGACCGCTGGCCCACCAGGTCCCGCAGGATGGCCTGGTCGACGCGGATGAACTGCGGGTTGGTGGGCACGGGCTGCGTCACGGCCACGATGTTCACGCGCGGGCCGGCGGGCAGGCTGTCAGGAACCTGGGCCATCGCAGGTGCGGCCAGCGCGGTCGTGAGTGCCAGCACCTTCAGGGCGGACTTGATCATATGGGGGGCTCGCCTTCGTCTTCTTGCCGGTGGCGAGCATGGCACGGCACCCCGCGACGGCCAGAGCGATTCTCTCGGTGAAATGCCACAGTTCGTCACATGAGGTGCAAGCCGCGGGCATCGTGCCCATATCCCGCGCAAGCGCGGCTATTCTCCCGCATCGGGCGAAGTCCTATAGGCTGTGCCGATTCAAGGAGTAATGACGATGGAACTGCGTGCCCGCTTCACGGAGGAAATGAAGGCCAGCATGAAGGCCGGCGACAGCGCCCGGACCTCTGCGATCCGCATGATCATCGCGAAGTCGAAGGATGCCGACATCGCGGCCCGCCCTGGCCCGCCGCTGGACGACACGGCGCTGGTCGGCGTGCTGCGCGGCATGGTCAAGAGCCGGCGCGAGTCGGTGGAGATGTACCGCCAGGGCAACCGCCCGGAGCTGGCCGAGAAGGAAGAGGCCGAGATCGCCGTGATCGAGACCTTCCTGCCGCAGCAGATGGACGACGCCGCGATGAAGGCTGCCGTGGATGCCGCGGTGGCCGAGACCGGTGCCGCCAGCATCAAGGACATGGGCAAGGTGATGGGCGTGCTGAAGGCGAAATACGCCGCCGAGCTGGACATGGCCAAGGCCGGCCCGCTGGTGAAGGCGGCGCTGGGCGGCTGAAGGGGCGGGCCTCGGGCCGCAAAGCGGCCCGCGGCGCCCATCAGGCCCGTTGGCCGAGTGACATCGTGGTGCGCCGTAAGCCAAGGCGGCGGATGCCGCCGCCCGGCGCTTGAGGGCTAAAAAGCCCTGAAATGTCGGCCCGACGGGCCGGCATTTCAGGCGCCCGGCAGGTCCTCGCCCAGGATGGTGATGGTGACGTGATAGGCCAGGTCGCCATCCTCGTCGTCACGGTCGACCGTGCCGATCACTTCGTCATCCGCCAGCAGCTCCACGGGGCCGTTGCGGGTCTTGGGCGCACGGATCGTCAGCTTGTTGCTGCCGGTCAGGCGACGGAGTTCGGCCTGCACGGCCTGGATCTCTGCGGGCTTCATGGCCGGGGGCATAGCGGTAGAAGGCGGGTCGGGTAAAGGGGTTCAGCCCGCCTGACGCGACACGACCACCAGCGCGGAGGCCGCGGCCTCTCCCACACGCCGCAGCCGGGGCAGCAGATGGCCCGGAAACTGCGCGCAATCCCCGGCTTCCAGCACCACGCCACGATCGACGAAGCGCAGCTCGATCACCCCGGCCAGGGCCAGCACGAACTCCTCTCCGGCATGGGCGCGGGCATCGGGGCGCGGCTGCAGATCGACGCCAGGGTAGATGACGCAGGAATCGAGCCCGCCGCCGCGCGTGGGGAACAGCCTCTCCGCCCCGCCGCCCGCAACCCGCTGCCGGTCCTGGCGCCTGGTGACCTCGACCGCGCCGTCGGATGTCGTCTCCCCGAACAACTCGCCCATCGTCAGGGACAGGGCGGCCGAGAGGCGCTGGATGGCCAGCAGGGAAGGCGCCTTCAGCCCCCGCTCCACCCGCGACAGATAGCCCTTGCTCAGCGTGGTGGCGGCCGAGACCGCGTCGAGCGTCAGCCCCGCATTCAGACGGGAGGCGCGCAGCCGCGCGCCCAGATCGGCGGAGGGAAAGGTCATGGCGGTGCGTTGTATCCGTATAAATACAACGTAACAGCACACCGCCATTTGCCAAGCCACCGGGGCGGGCAGCCCCGGCGGCGCCGCCCCTCAATCCAGCCGCGCGCCCGAGATCTCGACCATGTTGCGCCAGAAGGGGCGCTCCTGCTCGATCAGCGCGGTCAGCGCCGCGGGCGTCGCGCTCGTGGCGGCGGCATAGCCCAGCGGCTGCAGCCGGGCCACGAAGGCCGCGTCCGAGCACACCTGCACGATCGCGTCGTGCAGCTTCTGGATCACCGGCGCCGGCACGCCTGAGGGCGCCATGATGGCGTTCCAGCTGACCAGGTTGTGGTTGCCCAGCCCCAAATCCGCGAAGCTTCCCATTCCCGGGATGTTCGGCAGGAACGGCACCGCATCCTTCGAGGACACCGCCAGCGCCTTGAAGCGCCCGGCCTCCACATGCGGCATCAGGGCGGGCATCACGTCGAACATCATGTCGATGTTGCCGGCTACCAGGTCATTGATGGCGGGGCCGCCGCCGCGATAGGGCACATGCAGGATCTTGGCGCTCGCCGCGCGGTTGATCGCCTCGATGTTGAGGTGCGAGGCGGTGCCGTTGCCGGAGGAGCCCATGCGCACCTGCTCGGGGTTCGCCCGGCTCCAGGCGATCAGCGAACGGAAGTCGTTCCAGTTGTTGCGCCGCGCCGTGTCGGCATTCACCACGCACAGCAGGGAGCCATCGACCACCTTGCTGATGGGCGACAGGTCCTTTTCCGGGTCGAAGGGCATGCGGTTGGTCATGAAGGGGTAGGCGGCCATGATGGTCACGCCCATCAGCCCGATCACGCTGCCGTCCTTGTCGCCCTTGGCCACGATGTCGGCGCCCAGCAGGCCGCCGGCGCCGCCGCGGTTTTCCACCACTACCGTCTGGCCCAGGGCCGGGGTCAGGCGTTCCGCCATCAGCCGGCCCAGCAGGTCCACCGCGCCGCCGGGCGGGAAGGGCACGATGAGGCGGATGTTGCGCCCGCCCGCGATGGGCTGGGCGGCGGCGCCGAGCGGCAGAAGGGCGGGGGCCGCCAGCAGGCTTCGTCGGGAGAGGTTGCGGTTCATTGTTCTTTGCCTCCTGTATGCGGAGGCGAGCATGGCGCGGCACGGGGGGCCGCGCCAGCCGGCAGGTCAGGCCAGAATGGCGCGCGCCTTGGCGATGATTGCCGTCACCTGCGGCGTCAGCCGGTAGGATGCCAGTTCATGCGGCAGCGCCCAGGCCACCTCGGCCACGTCATCGCCCGGCCGCGCCTCACCCGACAGCCAATGCCCGGCATAGTCGATGATGGTGTAGTGGTAGCGGACGGCGCCTTTCATATCGAGCGCGATGCCGTCGATGACATCCGCCAGCGTCAGGGCGCCGGCCTCGACGCCGGTTTCCTCCCGCAGCTCGCGCCGGGCGCAGTCGATCGCGGCCTCGCCCAGATCCTGCGCGCCGCCGGGCAGGGACCAGGAGCCCACGCGCGGCGGCTTGCCGCGCCGGCACAGCAGCACCGCATCCCCCTTGAACAGGACGCAGCCGATCCCGACCCAGGGGCGGGAGGGGTATTCGCGCCCCGTATCGTCGCCGCTCATCCGGCGCTCTCGCGCGTCAGGTCCTCCAGCGTCGGCACGAAGGATTTCTCCTTCCAGACGCCGACCTGATAGGCCCAGCCGGACCAGCGGCGGTTCAGCACCGTGGCCTCCACACCGCCTTCGGCCTGCAGGCGCACGAACAGGAACTGGTCCAGCTTGCTGGCCCAGACCGTCACGCGCAGCTCCTCGGTCAGGGAGAAGGTGCTCTCGCCCAGCGCCTCGCCACGGCTTTCGGCGGCGGGCACGGCGTCCATGAAGGTCAGGTATTCGAAGCCGCGCATCACCTCGTCCAGCGCGGCGCGGTTCTGGCTCGGCGGGTCTGCGGGGTCGGTGATGACCAGCGGCGCGCCGGGTTCCAGCCGCGCCACCGTCAGCGGGCGCTCGCCCACGCGGCGGATGGTGGCGCCCAGGATGCGCTCGGAGGGGAAGTTGGCCACCTCGCGGTCCATCCAGCTGGCGGGGTCGGCCTCCACCGGCACGCGGCCCTCGGCCAGCCAGGCCTGGGTCTCGCCGCCGCGCCGCACATAGACGCTTTCGGGCAGGCCGCCCTGCACGCGCACGCGGCGGCGGCCGATATACAGCTCCGCGATGGAACGCCCCTGGCCGTCCAGCACGCGCAGGAAGGCCGCGGTGCTGCCGTTGCTCGCCGGGTCATCCACGCCCAGGCGCGCCCAGCCGGCCAGATCCGTCGCGCGCGGCTCGATCAGCCGAAGCTCGGTCAGGCCGGTCAGCAGCTCCCGCAGCTTGGAATCGAGCGCCGGATAGTCGTTGCGCTCACCGATCACCCAGCGGTCTTCGCGGCGGACCAGGGTCAGCGCCGCCTCGTTGCGGCGGATCTCGACCTTGGCGGCCTGGGCCAGTCGCTCGGTCAGGCCCGGGAACATCAGCCCGCCCTGGGCGGTGGCGGGGGCGTCGTCCTCGCCCAGCAGCAGGGCGGCG
The DNA here is from genome assembly GCF_004005855.1 of Rhodovarius crocodyli. Classification (GTDB taxonomy): domain Bacteria; phylum Pseudomonadota; class Alphaproteobacteria; order Acetobacterales; family Acetobacteraceae; genus Rhodovarius; species Rhodovarius crocodyli. The sequence continues at coordinate 29,229 of NZ_SACL01000018.1, read as the reverse complement.
GCGATGCCGGCGGCGCCGGCGGCGGCAGCGCCGGCGATCAGCACGCGGCGGTTCATGCCCGCCTTGCTCACGCGCGCGCCGCCGCGCGGCGGCGGGACCGCACCACGGCCAGCCCGACGGCGAAGATCGTGACCAGCAGCGGCACCGCGGCGATGTTCAGGATGCGCAGCCGCGTCTCCAGCCCGTCGATGTCGCGCCGCAGTTCCAGCTGCACGGTGCGCAGCTGACGGCGGGTGGCGGCGATTTCCTCACGCGCGCGGTCGATCTCGGCCCGCTGCTCGGGGGTGATCACCACCTGGTTGCGGTTGCGCTCGCCCGGCTGCGCGGCAGGGCCTTGGCGCAATTCGCGTAGGCGCTGTTCGGTTGCCGTCAGGCGCTCCTGCAAGCCGCGTTCCGTCTGGCGGTACTGGGCGTCGGCAACGCGGCGAATCGCCTCGACGCGCTCGAAGGGCCGCAGCGATTCGCCACGCGAGCGCAGGCCGATCAGGGCGTCGCTGCCGGTCAGCGTATCGGCCAGGTTCACGATGAAGCTGCCGTTGCCGGCGAAGGGCTGGGCCACCTGCTGGCCGAAGAAGTCCCGCACCTGCACCCAGAAGCGGTCGTCCAGCATGTCGGTGTCGTTGATCACCACCAGGTTGGCCGGGCCCTCGGTGCTGGCGCGGTGGGCGGGGAAGTTCTCGGGGCGCTCCTGGCCCTCCGCCAGGGCGGGCGGGGCGTCGAAGGCACTGTGCAGCACGCCGCGCACGCGGGCGGCCAGCACCCGGCGCTGACCGTCGGCGCGGAAATCAGCCAGGATGCGGGTCGGGTTGGGCTCGCGGCGGACCTTGTCGGTCTCGATGGTCGCGGATTGCGCGCTGCTGGTCAGCAGGGGCGTGAACTCGATGTTCGCCCCCTCGCGCCGGCGGACCTCGCCCGCGCTGCCCAGGCTGATCTGCTCCAGCTGGGCCGTGGCGGGTTCCTGGCGGTTCAGGCTGTCGCCGGACATGGCGAACCAGGCGAGGTAATCCACCGCCTGCACGCGGTCGTTGCCGGGGGCGCGCACGCGCCAGGCGCCGCGCTGGTCCAGCACCACATGGTCGGTCGGTGCCTCGATGCCCCAGGCATTCAGCAGCCGGGCGAGGGAGGAGGAGGTGTCCGTCTGCTGGCCCTGCGGGGTGCGGGCGGCCTGCATCTCGCTGTGCGGGTCCTGCAGCAGCAGCAGGCGGCCACCGCGCATCACGAACTGGTCGATGGCATAGAGCGTGGCGTCAGACAGCCCCTGCGGGTGCGCCAGCACCAGCAGCTGGATCTCGGGGTCGATCACCTGGGCATCGAGCGCCACGTCGCGCAGGCTCACCTGCTGGCGCAGCTGGGTCATCACGACCTGCGGCTGGGCCAGCTGCGGCTGGCGCATCATCATCGCGCGCGGGTCGCCGTTCAGCGGCAGCGGCGTCATCAGCCCCACCACCGGGCGGCGCGGGTTGGACAGCTCCCAGACGATGCGCGTCAGGTCCAGCTCCAGGAAGCGTTCCCGGTCGGGCTGGAAGAAGGCGATGCTGCGCTCGTCATCGGTCTGGTTGCTGGCCGAGAGGCCGAAGAACACCTGCTCGCCCGCCTGGTCCAGCGGCACGGCCTGCAGGCCGAGGGCGGTCGCGCGGTCCTCCGTCTCGGAGAACGGCTCGGGGTCCAGCACCTCCAGCCGCACCTTGCCGCCGCTGGCCGCGACGTATTCGCGCAGCATGTCCCGCACGCGCTCGGCATAGGCGCCGAACATCGGCACCTCCGCACCCAGGCGGCGGGAATAGAACAGCCGCAGGGTGATGGGGTCCTGCAGGCCGCCCAGCACGGAGCGCGTGCCGGGCGAGAGGGTGTAGAGATGCTGTTCCGTCAGGTCGACCCGGGCCGAGGACAGGAAGCGGTCCGACAGCATGTTGGCGCCGACGGCCAGCAGCAGCGCCGCCGCCACCCCACCGGCCGAGAGAAGAAGGCGTTTGTTGGCCATGTGTCAGTCCGCCTTCCGGTGCTCGAGCACCACCGTGTTCACCAGCAGCCAGAACAGGATGAAGCTGGCGAAGTAGATCAGGTCCCGCGCCGAGACGACGCCGCGGGTGAAGCCGTTGAAGCGGTCGTTCACCGACACCGCGCGGGCAACGTCCGCCAGGGCCGGGACATTGGCCGACAGGAACTCGGTAACGACCGGGGAGCCGGCGGCGGCGAACAGGAAGCAGGCCGAGACCGCCAGCACGAAGGCGATCACCTGGTTCTTGGTCAGTGCCGAGATCGCGGCGCCGATGGCCAGATAGGCGCCCGCCACGAACAGGCAGCCCACATAGCCCGCCAGGATCACCCCGTTATCCGGGCTGCCCAGCCAGTTCACCGTCAGCCACAGTGGAAAGGTCAGCGCCAGGGCGATGGCGCAGAAGGCCCAGGCGGCGACGAACTTGCCCACCACCGCCTGCCATTGCGTGACCGGCAGGGTCAGCAGCAGCTCGATGGTGCCCTGGCGGCGTTCCTCGGCCCACAGGCGCATGGTCAGCGCCGGCACCAGGAACAGGAACAGCCAGGGAATGAAGGAGAAGAACGGGTTCAGATCCGCCTGGCCGCGCCCGAAGAAATTGCCCAGCGTGAAGGTCAGCGCCCCCGAGAGCGCCAGGAAGATCACGATGAACACATAGGCGACGGGGGTGGCGAAATAGCCGGCCAGCTCGCGGCGCGCGATGGCGATCATGCCGCGTCTCCCATCGTGAGGGTCCGGAAAACGGTGTCGAGGTCAGGGCCCCGCGCCGCCAGCTCATCCGGCGCCTGGTCCACGATCAGCCGGCCGCGCGCGATGATGATGGCCCGCGTGCAGACCGCCTGCACCTCCTCCAGGATATGGGTGGAGATGATGATCGCCTTCTCGGGCGCCATCTGCTGGATCAGGCTGCGGACCTCATGCTTCTGGTTGGGGTCCAGGCCGTCGGTGGGCTCGTCCAGCACCAGCACGGGCGGGTTGTGCAGCAGCGCCTGGGCCAGCCCCACGCGGCGCTTGAAGCCCTTGGAGAGCGTCTCGATCGGCTGCAGCCGCACGCCTTCCAGCTGGGTGCGCTCCATGGCAGCGGCGATGCGCGCGTCCAGGTCCTTGCCCCGGAAGCCCCGCACCCGGCCGCAGAAGCCCAGGAAGGCGGAGACGGTCATTTCGGGATAGGTCGGCGCGCCTTCGGGCAGGTAGCCCAGCTGGCGGCGGGCGGCCACCGCGTCATCCGTCACGTCATGCCCGCCGATGCGGGCCGTGCCGGCGCTGGGGGTCATGAAGCCCGCCAGCATGCGCATGGTGGTGGATTTGCCGGCACCGTTGGGGCCCAGGAAGCCCACCACCTCGCCCTTGTCGACGGAGAAGCTGACGCCGTCCACCGCAGTGAAGGCGCCGAAACGCTTCGTCAGCCCCTCGATCTCGATCAGTGCCGCCAAGTACCGCACCCTCCGGCCAGGTGATACAGGCCGTCGGGTTTAAACCCAGGGGGGCGCAATGCAAGCCGGGCAGCGCCCGGGTCGCCCCCTGGTTGCACGGCGTTACTTGGTGGGCAGGCCGCCGCCGCCGCCCGTGCCGGTGCCGCCGCGGAAGGCATCGCGCAGGCGGTTCACCTCGTTCTGCACGTCCTCGAACCGGTTGCCGCCGCCCACGATGATGGCGACGTTGTTCTGCGGCAGGCAGTAGATGGTGAAGATGCGCCCGCCATCCAGCTCACCCCAGGCGGCGGAGGTGGTGGGGTTCAGCGGCCGGATTCCGGCCTGGCCGATGGCCGCCGCCGCGCGGGCCATGCACACGCCCAGCGTGGTGCCGGGCTGCAGGGCCTCATTGTTCATGGAAATGCCGGTGGCCGCGGCCTGCCCGGCGATCCCTGCGGCCAGCGCCGCCCCAAGCACGATATGGCGCATCCTTGTCGTCCTCTATCTCTCTGAACCCAGCAACTAACGCGAGATTAATCCGACTGTTGCGTCCGCTGCATCACCAAAACCAAGGGTCGCCGGAACTTCATCCCGCGCCCAGCGTCGCCATGGCCGCATCCTTGCCGAACAGGCCGAGCAGCAGCCGGGCCGCCGCGCCGCGCGGGCCCGACAGGCCAGGGTCGCGTTCCAGCAGCAGGGCGGCGTCCTGATGGGCCATGGCCACCAGCCTGTCCTGGGCGCGCCCGTCCTCCAGCGCCAGCCGGGCCATGGCGTGGCCGGATTGGCGGGTGCCCAGGGCCTCGCCCGCGCCGCGCAGGCGGAAATCCTCATCGGCGATCAGGAAGCCGTCCTCCGACTCGCGCAGGATGCTCAGGCGGTCCCGTGCGACGCGGCCGGCCGATTCGTCGTACAGCAGCATGCAGAAGCTGCGGGCGGCGCCCCGCCCCACCCGCCCGCGCAGCTGGTGCAGCTGCGCCAGGCCGAAGCGTTCCGCGTGCTCGATGACCATGATGGTCGCCTCGGGCACGTCCACCCCCACCTCGATGACGGTGGTGGCCACCAGCAGCTGCGCCTCCCCGCGCGCGAAACGGGCCAGCGCTTCCTCCCGCAGCTTCACGTCCATCTGGCCGTGGGCCATCACCACGGTGGGGCCGAACATCTCCTTCAGCTCGGCGAAGCGGGTCTCGGCGGCCGCCACATCCAGGGTCTCGCTTTCGGCCACATGGGGGCAGACCCAGTAGATGCGCGCGCCCTTGGCCATGGCCCGCCCGCAGGCGGCGATCACTTCCTCCAGCTGCGACAGGCCATGGACGGTGGTGGTGATGGGCTGGCGGCCGGCGGGCTTCTGGCGGATGCGGCTGACGCTCATCTCCCCCCAATGGGTCAGCAGCAGGGTGCGCGGGATGGGGGTGGCGGTCATGACCAGCAGATCGGCCTTCGCGCCCTTTTCCGTCAGGGTCAGGCGCTGCTCCACGCCGAAGCGGTGCTGTTCGTCCACGACCGCCAGGGCGAGGTCGCGGAACTCCACCGCATCCTGGAACAGGGCATGGGTGCCGACGACGATCTGGATGGAGCCGTCGGCCAGCCCCCGCAGCACGCGGCGCCGCTCGGCGCCGGTGACGGAGCCGGCCAGCAGCGCCACCGCCACCCCCGCCGCGTTGCACAGCCGCCACAGGGTGCGCAGGTGCTGGCGGGCCAGCAGCTCGGTCGGCACCATCAGCGCGGCCTGGGCCCCCGATTCCACCGCCCGCAGCATGGCCAGCAGCGCCACCAGCGTCTTGCCCGCGCCCACATCGCCCTGCAGCAGCCGGCGCATGCGGTGGGGCGAGGCAAGATCCGCGTCGATCTCGGCCAGGGCCTCCGCCTGGGATGGCGTGAGCGGATGCCCGAAAGCCGCCAGTGCCGCATCGCGCAGCCGCCCGTCGCCCAGGATGGCGCGGCCGGGCTCATCGCGCTGGCGGCGGCGGACCAGGGCGAGCGCCAGCTGGTCGGCCAGCTGCTCGTCATAGGCCAGGCGCGCGCGGGCCTCGGGCGCCACATCGGCATGGGCCGCGCGCAGGGCGGCGGGCAGGGGGGGCCATTTCTCCCGCGTCAGCAGGGGGGCGTCGTGCCATTCGGGCAGTTCGGGCACCGTCTCCAGGGCGGCCGCGACGTATTTGCCCATCTGCGCCCGGTTCAGCCCGGCCGTCAGGGGCCAGACCGGCTCGCGCTCCGGCAGGGCCGTGGCCTCGGTCGCGACATCGGGGCTGATGGCGGAGAAATCCGCGCCCTCGGGCCGGATGCGGCCGCTGATCCAGCGGGGCTCACCCACCGGCAGGCGCTGCTCCAGCCAACCCAGCTGCCCGTTCATGAAGCGCAGGGTCAGCCGCTGTCCGCCGGATTCGCCCCGCACCTCCACATAGCGCGCGCCCTGGCGGGACCGCGCGGCCCGGTGGCGCTCTGCGGTGAAGGGCAGCACGGCGTCGCGGTCGGGCGGGGCGTCGGCGGGCGACTCGGCCCGCACACGGCTGGCGAAACGTTCGGGCAGGTGCAGCAGCAGGTCCCAGATGCGGTCGCCGCCGGTCGCTTCCTTCAGCAGCCCGGCGCCCTTGGGGCCTACGCCGCGCAGGCTCATCAGCGGCGCATGCAGCGCCTGCCTGATATTCCTCGCTTCCGGGCTACTGACAGGATGTTCCACGCGCCCTTATATGCCACTGCCATGACGGACCCGACACTCTCCCCCCGGCGCCGGCGCCTGCTGTTCCGTGCGCATCACCGCGGCACCAAGGAAGCCGATCTGATGATCGGCGGCTTCGTCGCGCGCCATATCGCCGGATTCTCCGATGCCGAGCTGGATGAGCTGGAAGCCGTGCTGGAACACCAGGACGTGGACCTGACCGACTGGCTGACCGGCCGCCAGCCGGTGCCCAGTGCCCATGCCACTCCCATGCTGGACCGGCTGCTGGCCGAATGCGGCCTGCCCGGCGCGGGCAAGCCCCAATGAGCCACCTCGCGTGAGCGCAGGTCCGGGGCTGACCGTCTATGGCGCCGTCGAGGGCTTCGACGCGGCCCTGCTGCGCGCCCGCCGGGCCGAGACGACGGGCCCCCTGCTGCATGTGGCGCGCGACGACGCGCGCATGGCCCGCCTGGCCGATGCCCTGACCTTCTTCATGCCCGAGGCCGAGGTGCTGCGCTTCCCGGCCTGGGATTGCCTGCCCTATGACCGTGTCTCCCCCAACCCGGAGATCGTGGCCGAGCGCGTGGCCACCCTGGCGCGCCTGCAGGAAGCCCCCACCGCGCCCCGCATCGTGCTGACCACGGTGAATGCGCTGGTGCAGAAGGTGCCGCCCCGCGCCGTGTTCCAGGGCAGCGTGCTGAACCTGAAGAAGGGTGCCCGCGTCTCGCCCGAGGCGGTGGTGAAGTACCTGGACGCCAACGGCTACAACCGCACCGGCACGGTGATGGAGCACGGCGAATACGCCGTGCGCGGCGGCATCCTGGACCTGTTCCCGGCCGGCGAGAGCGAGCCCCTGCGCCTGGATTTCTTCGGCGACGAGATCGACGGCATGCGCCATTTCGATCCCGCCACGCAGCGCAGCGGCACCCATGCCGGCGCGCTGTCCCTGCGGCCGGTGGGCGAGGTGTTCCTGGATGCGGACGGCATCGAGCGCTTCCGCACCGGCTACCGGGAGCTATTCGGCGCCGCCGCCGCCGAGGACCCGCTCTATGTCTCGATCAGCGCGGGCCGCCGCCATCCGGGCATGGAGCATTGGGCCGGCCTGTTCCATGAGGCCATGGAAACGCTGATCGACCATCTGGGTGCGGAAGGCTGCCACCTGAGCCTGGACTACCAGGCCGAGGACGCGCTGGCCGCCCGGCTGGAAATGGTGGCCGACCATTACGAGGCCCGCCGCGTGCCCGCCCGGCTGAATGAGGGCGAGGTGCCCTATCGCCCCGCCCCCCCGGCCAGGCTGTACCTGACGCGGCGCGAGTGGGACGCGATGCTCGCCCCCTGCCGCCCGCAGCACTTCAACCCCTTCGCCCAGCCCGAGGGCGCGCCCGGCATGGATGCCGGCGGCCGCCAGGGCCGCGTCTTCGCCGAGGTGCGCCAGGCCGGCGAGAATGTCTTCCGCGCCTATTCCGCCCATGCCGAGACCCAGCTTTCCCGCGGGCGGCGCAACATCCTGGCCGCCTGGACCAAGGGCTCCGCCGAGCGCCTGCGCCACATGCTGGCGGAAAACCGCGTCGCCGCGGAATTCGTGGACGACATCTATGCCGCCCGGAAGCTGGACCGCGCGATCATCGCGGTGGCGGTGCTGGGGCTGGAACGCGGCTTCACCAGCGACGACCTGGCCGTCTGCGGCGAGCAGGACCTGCTGGGTGAGCGCATCGCCCGCCCGCCGCGCCGGCGCAAGCGCGCGGACCAGTTCATCTCCGACGCCACGGGCATCGAGCTGGGCGACCTGCTGGTGCACCAGGACCACGGCATCGGCCGCTATGACGGGCTGGAGACGCTGGCCGTCTCCGGCGCGCCGCATGACTGCCTGAAGCTGATCTATGACGGCGGGGACAAGCTGTATGTCCCGGTCGAGAACATCGAGATCCTGTCGCGCTTCGGCACGGAAACCGCCGGCGTGTCGCTCGACAAGCTGGGCGGGGCCTCCTGGCAGACGCGCAAGGCCAAGGCCAAGCAGCGCATCGCCGACATGGCGGGCCAGCTGATCCGCATCGCGGCCGAGCGCCAGACCCGCGAAGCCGAATCCTTCGCCCCGCCCGAGGGCGCCTGGGACGAATTCTGCGCCCGCTTCCCCTTCGCCGAGACAGAGGACCAGTCCCGCGCGATCGCGGATGTGCTGGAGGATTTCAACTCCGGCCGCCCGATGGACCGGCTGATCTGCGGCGATGTGGGCTTCGGCAAGACCGAGGTGGCGCTGCGGGCCGCCTTCGTGGCCGCCATGAGCGGTTCGCAGGTGGCCGTCGTGGTGCCCACCACCCTGCTGGCGCGCCAGCATTTCCGCACCTTCTCCGCCCGGTTCGAGGGGCTGCCGGTGAAGGTGGCGCAGCTGTCGCGCATGGTCACCGCCAAGGAAGCGGCGCTGGTGAAGGCAGGCATCGCCTCGGGCGACATCAACATCGTCGTCGGCACCCATGCGCTGCTGGCCAAGGGCATCGAGTTCGACAACCTCGGCCTCGTGATCGTGGACGAGGAGCAGCATTTCGGCGTGGCCCACAAGGAGCGCCTGAAGGCGCTCAAGACCGACGTGCATGTGCTGACGCTGACCGCCACCCCCATCCCGCGCACGCTGCAGCTGGCGCTGTCCGGCGTGCGGGAGATGAGCATCATCGCGACCCCGCCGGTCGACCGCCTGGCCGTGCGCACCTTCATCATGCCGTGGGACCCGGTGGTGCTGCGCGAGGCCATCCAGCGCGAGCGTTTCCGCGGCGGGCAGATCTTCTGCGTGACCCCGCGGCTGGAGGACATGCCGAAGCTGCGGGAGCGCCTGGCCGAGATCGTGCCCGAGGCGCGCGTGGTGGAGGCGCATGGGCGTCTCTCCGGCACCGAGCTGGAACGGGTGATGACCGAGTTCAGCGACGGCAAGCACGACATCCTGCTGGCCACCAACATCGTGGAATCGGGCCTGGACATGCCGGCGGTGAACACGCTGCTGATCCATCGCGCGGACATGTTCGGCCTGGCGCAGCTGTACCAGCTGCGCGGGCGCGTGGGGCGCGGCAAGCAGCGCGGCTACGCCTACCTCACCTGGCCTGCCTCGCAGCGGCTCTCGGCCTCGGCGCAGAAGCGGCTGGAGGTGATGCAGACGCTGGATAACCTCGGCGCCGGCTTCACCCTGGCCAGCCATGATCTGGACATCCGCGGCGCCGGCAACCTGCTGGGCGACGAGCAGTCGGGCCATATCCGCGAGGTCGGCATCGAACTGTACCAGCAGATGCTGGAGGATGCGGTGGCCGACATGCGGGCCGGGCGCGGCAAGCGCAACGAGGCCGCGCGCGACTTCACGCCCAATATCCAGCTGGGCCTGCCGGTGCTGATCCCCGAGACCTATGTGCAGGAGCTGCCGGTGCGGCTCGGCCTGTACCGGCGCATCGGCCAGCTGAACGACGATGCCGAGAGCGAGGCGCTGGCCGCCGAGCTGGCCGACCGCTTCGGCACCGTTCCGGCGGAGGTGGAGAACCTGCTTTCCGTCGTCGCCATCAAGCGCCTGTGCAAGATCGCGGGCGTGGACCGGCTGGATGCGGGCCCGAAGGGCGTGGTGCTGGGCTTCTTCCGCAACCAGTTCGTGGACCCGGCGGGGCTCGTCACCTGGGTGGCGGCGCAGAAGGGGCTGGTGAAGCTGCGGCCGGACCACAAGCTGGCCCTGCTGCGCGACATGGGCCTGGCGGACCGGGTGAAGGCCGCGCGCGACATGCTGCTGGCGCTGGCCCGGATCGTGAAGAAGGCGGGGTAAGGCGGGGGCTTTGCCCCCGGTCCCTTAAGCTCCTGATAGGAGTTTGGCGCCTTTGCCGGATCAGCGGGGCGCCATTTTTATTATTGAAATCAAACAGAAAAAACCTTGGCAGGATAAGCGCCAAATCCCCGGGGTCCAGGGCCGCTACGGTCCTGGCGGGGTGCAGGGGCAGGGCCCCTGCGCGGGGGGCGGGGGCAAGGCCCCTGGTCTTGCGCGCCCCCCGCGATGATGCCTCGATGCCATCATCGCAACGAAGGCCGTAACGTCCATGCCCTCCATCCCCCTCTGGCAGCTCGACGCCACCGATCTCTCCCGCCTGCTGCAATCCGGCGAGGTCAGCGCGCAGGAGGCCGTGCAGTCCTCGATCGACCGCATGCATGCGGTGAATCCGGGGCTGAACGCGGTGGTGACGGATCTGTCGGAGGCGGCGCTGGTTCGCGCCAAGGCGCTGGATGCCGCGAAAGGCCCCAAGGGCCCGCTGCACGGCGTGCCCGTCACCATCAAGATCAACATCGACCAGAAGGGCGAGAGCAGTTCCAACGGCGTCGTCGCCTTCAAGGACATGCGCGCCCCCGGCGACGCGCCCCTGGTGAAGAACCTGCTGGATGCGGGGGCCGTGGTGATCGGACGCACCAATGTGCCCGAGTTCTCCCGCCGCTGCGACACGGACAACCCCATTCATGGCCGCACCTGGAACCCCTGGGGCAGGCATCTCAGCCCCGGCGGTTCCTCGGGCGGGGCGGGGGCGGCGGTGGCCGCCGGCATCGGCGCGCTGGCGCATGGCAACGATATCGGCGGTTCCCTGCGCTTCCCGGCCGCCGGCAACGGCGTGGTCACGGTGAAGCCCGGGGTCGGGCGCATCGCGGTCTACAACCCGTCCCAGACCGTCGAGCGCGGCATTCTGGCCCAGCAGATGTCGGCGCAGGGCCTGATCACCCGCACGGCGCGCGACCTGCACCTGTCCATGCCGACCATGATCGCGCCCGACGCGCGCGACCCGTTCCATGTGCCGCTGCCCTGGCGCGGCCCGGCGCCGCAAGGTCCGCTCAAGGTGGGCTTCAGCCTGGCCGTGGTGGACCTGCCGCTGGACCCGCAGGTGGAGAAGGCGCTGCTGGCCGCCCGCGCCGCGCTGGCCGATGCGGGCTATGTGGTCGAGGAAGTGACCCCGCCCTCGCTGAAGGAAATCGCCTTCGAGGGCCGAAGCGCGCTGATGACCGAAAGCTATCAGTTGATGGCCGAGGACATCGCCAGATACGGCTCCCCCGCCATCGCCGGCGTGTTCGAGGAGAATTACCGCCGCACCCCCACCGTCGAGATGAAGCCGATGCTGGAGATGCTGGCCCGCCGCACCTTCTACGCGCGCCAGTGGTCGGTGCTGATGGCGGAATACCCGCTGTTCCTGTCGCCCTTCCACCCCTTGCCCTTCTATGCCCCCGGCCGCGACGCCGAGGGGGCGGAGGGCCTGCGCGAGACCATCGGCCAGTCCCATTGGTCCATGCTGGGCAATTACCTGGGCCTGCCGGCGGGCAATGTGCCGGCGGCCCTGGGCGACTACCCGGAGGGGCCGAAGCCCATCGGCGTGCAGATCCTGGGCCAGCGCTGGCGCGAGGACCTGGTCGTGGACGCGATGATCGCCATCGAGGATCGGCTGGGCACGCTGTCGCAACAGTTGTGGGCCCGTATGGATAACAGAATGGGATAAGTTGACGGCGCAACCCATGCCTCCCGATACTTGATCCAAACAAGCCTCGGGAGGGCGCCAGAATGAACCACGGGATCACCCGTCGTGCCGTGTTGGGCCAGGGGGCCTGCGCGGCTGCGATGCTCGCAGCGCCGGCCGCCGCGCAAGGCGCCTGGCCCAACCGGCCGGTGCGCATCATGGTGGGCTTCCCCGCCGGCGGCACCACCGACATCCTGGGCCGCGTCGCAGCCCAGGCCCTGCAGGAGGAACTGGGCCAGCCCTTCGTGGTGGAGAACCGGCCCGGCGCCGGGTCCAACATCGCGGCCCAGGCCGTGCTGCGCAGCGCGCCCGATGGCTACACGCTGCTGCTGGGCTCGCCCGGCACCAACGCCATCAACCCGCACCTCTACAGCAATGCGGGCTATGACCCGCTGACAGACTTCCTGCCGATCAGCCAGATCGCGGAAGTGCCCAACCTGATCGCGGCCCACCCGGGCCTAGGCGTGCGTGACGTCGCGGGCCTGATCGACCTGGCCAAGCGGCGCCGGCTTTCCTATGGCGAGACCAGCATCGGCGGCTCCACCCACCTCGCGGCCGAACTGTTCCGCCTGATGGCCGGCATCGAGGCGACCCATGTGCCCTATCGCGGCAGCGCGCCCATGATGACCGACCTGCTGCCCGGCCGCATCGACTACGGCAGCGACAACCTGCCCTCCATCCTGCCGCATGTGCGCTCCGGCGCGCTGGTCGGCATCGGCGTGACCAGCGCCAACCGCTGGTCCGCCGCCCGCGACATCCCCGCCATCGGCGAGACCCTGCCAGGCTACGAGGTCACGGCCTGGTTCGGCCTGGTCGCCCCGCGCGGCACCCCGCCCGAGGTCATCACCCGCGCCAACACAGCCCTGCGCGCGGGCCTCGGCAAGGCCGAACACGCCTCGCGCCTCATGGAACTGGGTGCTGCCCCCATCCCCGGCACCCCCGAGGAATACCAACGTCGCAACGAACAACAATTCGCCCGGCTGGGAGACCTGATCCGCCGCGTGGGCATCCGGGCGGAGTAGGGGCGCGCCCCGGGGGCCTTGCCCCCGGACCATCGCGCAGGGGCGCTGACTCATGGGTTCCAAGGGTCGCTCCGACCCTTGGCGGGTTCCAAGGGCAGCGCCATTGGTCGGGGTCTGGGGGCGAAGCCCCCAGCGCGCCGCCTATTCCATCCGAGCGCCCGAGATGCGGACCATTTCCTGCCAGGTCGGGCGTTCGGTGCGCACGCGGTCCCACACGGCGTCGGGGGTGCTGCCCAGGGCTTTGGCGCCGCCGCGCAGCACGCGGGCCTGGAAGGCGGGGTCGGCTGCGATTTCCTGCATCAGGCTGCTGGCGCGCTGCACGATGGGGGCGGGCACGTTGGCCGGGAAGGCGAAGGCGCACCAGCTTTCCACCTGGAAGTTCGCCACGCCGGACTCGGAGAGGGTGGGCACGTCGGGCAGGGTGGCCCAGCGTTCGGCGCTGGAGACACCGAGTGCGCGCATGCGGCCCTCGGCGATGATGGGGATGTAGCTGGCCAGGTTGTCCAGCGCGAAGGTCAGGTCGCCGGCCAGCATGGCGGGGGTGATCTGGGCCGCGCCGCGGAAGGGCACATGCTGCCCGTCCAGCCCCAGCCGCTGGCAGAGGTAGGAGCCCGAGAGATGGGCCGTGGTGCCCACGCCCGGGCTGCCGTAGCTGACGCCGCCCTGCCGGCCGCGCGCCCATTCCACGAACTGCGCCAGGTTGGTCGCCGGGCAGTGCTGGGACGAGACGACGAGCACGTTCGGCAGCGACCAGTGCATCGAGATCGGCTGCAGGTCCCGGTCCGGGGTGTAGGGCATGCGGGCGTAGAGGTAGGGGTTGATGGTCCAGCCGCCCACCGTGACCGGGCCCATGGTGTAGCCGTCGGCATTGGACTTCGCGAGCGCATCGGTGCCGATGTTGCCGCCTGCGCCGGGCCGGTTCTCGATCAGGAAGGACTGGCCGGTCTTGGACTGCAGCTGTTCGCAGATCAGGCGCGCCAGCACGTCGGTGGACCCGCCGGGCGGCCAGGGCACGACGACGCGCACGGCACGTTCAGGCCATTGCCCTTGGGCGGAAGCGAGCCCGGGGACGAGAGCAGGCGACGACAGGGCGCTGGCCAGCGCGAGGCGGCGAGTGAGCATGAACTTTCCTTCCCGTAGTATTTGCCCGCGAGAGTAACCCCCGGGCGCGGGAAGGAAAGGGGGATCATGACGTGAAGTTGTAACCCTCGTCCGCCCAGCCGGTCATGCCGCCGATCATCACCTTCACCTGCCGGCCGAGCTGGGCCAGGCGCAGCGCGGCCCGGTCCGTGCCGTTGCAGTGTGGGCCCGCGCAATAGACGACGAACAGCGTCTCGGCCGGCCAATCGGCCAGGCGGCGTTCCGTCATCTTGCCGTGGGGCAGGTTGACGGCGCCGGGGATATGGCCGGCGGCGAACAGGGTGGCGCCGCGCACGTCGAGCAGCACGAAATCGGGCGCTCCCCCGGCCATGGCCGCGTGCACGTCGGAGCAATCGGTCTCGAAGGCCAGGCGCCGGGCGTAATGGGCCATGACGGCGTCCGGCGCGGCGGCGGGGATCTCGGTGACGCGGCTGGGCATCGGGGCCTCCTCTGATGCGGGCAGGGTGGCGCGGCGCGGGCGGGCTGGAAATTGGCCGTTATGCCAATTAGCATCAAGATCATGCCAAACGGACCGCTCGTCGCGCTGCTCGCCTATGACGGGCTCTGCACCTTCGAATTCGGCGTCGCGCAGGAGGTGTTCGGCCTCTCGCGGCCCGAGATGGGGGAGGGCTGGTATCGATGCGTCACCTGCGGGGTGGAGCCCGGGCCGCTGCGCGCGGCGGGCGGGCTGACCGCGACGGTCGATGCGGGGCTGGAGGTGCTGGCGGATGCGGCGCTGATCGTGGTGCCTGGCTGGCGCGCCATCGACGCGCCGGTGCCGCGGCCGCTGTGCGATGCCCTGCGGCAGGCGAATGCCCGCGGCGCGCGGGTGATGTCCCTGTGTTCCGGCGTCGCGGTGCTGGCGGCGGCGGGGCTGCTGGCCGGGCGGCGCGCCACCACCCACTGGCGCTATGTGGCGGCCATGGCCGCGCTCTACCCGGACATCGGCCTGGATGCGGACGTTCTCTATGTCGATGAGGGCAGCGTGCTGACGGCGGCGGGCAGTGCCGCCGGCATCGACCTGTGCCTGCATGTCGTCCGCCGCGACTTCGGCGCGGAGGCCGCGAACAGCGTCGCCCGCCGCCTGGTGGTGCCCCCGCACCGGGAGGGCGGCCAGGCCCAGTTCATCGAGGCGCCGGTTCCCACCGCGCGGGAAGGCGCGCGGCTGGGCCCCCTGCTGGACTGGATGCGGCTGCACCTGGCCGAGGAACTGCCCATCCGCCTGCTGGCCGGCCGCGCGGGCATGAGCCTGCGCAGCTTCCAGCGCCGCTTCGAGGCCGCCACGGGCATGAGCCCCGGCGAATGGCTGCTGGCCGAACGGCTGCGCGCCGCGCGCGGCCTGCTGGAAGGCCCCGCGCGGCTGGAGGATGTGGCGGTTGCCAGCGGCTTCGGGTCCCTGGCCACCATGCGGCACCATTTCCGGCAGCGGCTGGGCACAAGCCCGGCGGCCTACCGGAAGCGGTTTGCTAGATGATCCTCGCCTCGAAGGGCGGCAGATTGTCCGGTGCCTCGAACTCCAGCACCCACAGGTCGGGGTCGCGCTTCACCTGGCGCTCGATATAGGCATCGGCCACGGCTTCCTCGACCGGGGCGGGGCCAGTGCCGCGGATCCAGGCCGCGCGGCCACCGGCATCGCGGGTCTGTGCCAGCACCGAAACGCCCGCCATGCTGCGCAGCACGCACAGGATGCCGCCGCTGTCCGGGTCGCCCTTGCGCAGCTGCATGGCCGGTCGGCCGGCGGAATTGGACATCCGCAGCGCCATGCTGGCCCAGATCTCGGCCTTGATCTTCGGTTCTTCCATAACCTCATTCTGCCGCGCCGCGCCCCCCGTTGCCAGCGGGGCCGCGCCGCGCCAGAAGAGCGCTTCACCATCCGCCCGTTATGGAGACGGCACCCCATGAATGCGAACCAGCTCACCGAGGGTCAGCGCGCCTATGAGGCCAAGCGCGCGGCCAAGGCAGGCATGACGCTGGAAAAGTGGCTGGTCGAGAAGGACCGCCGCGCCAAGGCCGAGGCGAGCGCCGCCGTGGCGGCCAAGACTGTCGAGGCGCCGAAGAAGCAGGGCTTCTTCGCCCGGCTGATGGAAAAGGCGAACAAGCCGCTGTGAGGAGGACGGGGGCGTTGCCCCTGGACCCCACCAAGGGGCTCTGCCCCTTGGTCTTTCTTTCATCACTTAGGCTTCGGACTCATAACCACCGGGTGAGGGTGGCTGCGAGGAAGACGGCGCTGAGAAAGACATCGGCTCGGCGATCATATCGTGTGGCGATGCTCGACAACGCGATCCTGAAGGATGTCGCTGCAAAAAAATGGTGACGCCCGATGCGAAGCGGAAGGCGGTGGCTTATGCCTGCACGGTGCATGCGGTGAGCCAGCGTCGGGCGTGCCTGGCCTTGACGATCGACCGCTCGACGGTGCGCTACATGAGCACCCGGCCGGACGATGCCCTGTTGCGCGAGGCGATGAAGGCCGTGACAGGAGAGCGCCGGCGGTTCGGCTATCGCAGGATCCACATCATGCTGGACCGCCAGGGCATCGTAATGAACCAGAAGAAGCTGCGGCGGCTCTATCGCGAGGAGAAGTTGCTGGTGCGCCGGCGCGGTGGCCGCAAAAGGGCACTGGGCACGCGCAGACCCATACTCGTGCCTGATCGGGCCAATGCGCGCTAGAGCCTCGATTTTTTCTCCGACACGCTCTCGGACGGTCGCCGCTTCAGGGTGCTCGCCATCGTCGACGACTATACGCGCGAGTGCCTGGCACTCGTCGCCGACACCTCGAAAATGGCAACATCTCAGGGGAGCACGTCACACACCAGTTCAATCTGGCGCGTATTCGACATTAATAAATGTCAATATTCATTCGGCGCCCGGCAACAGGGAAAGTCCAAGTTCTTTCAGGAAGGCGTTGTGCCTCAAAGTTGCGTCCCGGATCTGCTTTTGGATATCAACCAACTCGTCCTGAGTGGCTGACAGATCGATCTCTTCCTCGCCCACAGCGGTGCTGATGTAACGGGAGATGTTGAGATTGAAGCCCTCCTCAGCAATACGCTCCATGCTCACACGCTTGGAATAGCGCTCCTCTTCCTTACGGAACTGGTAGGTCTCGAGGATCTTGCGGATATGGTCGTCCGTGAGCTGGTTCTGACGCTTGCCCTTCGCAAAGTGCTCAGCCGCGTTGATAAAGAGTACGTCGTCGGGCTTCTTACACTTCTTCAAAACAAGGATGCAGACTGGGATACCCGTAGAATAGAACAGGTTCGCAGGCAGGCCGATGACCGTGTCGATGTGGCCATCCTTCAGCAGCTTGGTTCGAATGCGTTCTTCCGCTCCGCCTCTAAACAGCACGCCATGAGGAAGGATGATGGCCATGACGCCGTCATCCTTCAGATAATGGAAGCCGTGAAGCAGGAAGGCGAAATCCGCGGCCGACTTTGGCGCAATCCCGTAATTCTTGAACCGCACATCGTCGCCCATCGCCTCAGTCGGCTCCCAGCGCAGGCTGAAGGGCGGGTTAGCCACTATGGCATCAAAGGAGGGCTTCTTGGCGGGATTCAACTCGCGCAGGATGTCCCAGTCATTAATCAGCGTGTCGCCGTGGTAAATTTCAAACTCCGTATCCTTAACGCCGTGCAACAGCATGTTCATCCGGGCCAGGTTGTAGGTGGTGATGTTCTTTTCCTGCCCGTAGATTCTGCCGATGCCGTGCGGCCCCATGCGCTTGCGCACGTTGAGCAGCAGCGAACCGGAGCCGCACGCGAAATCGAGCACGCTGGCGAGCCTTTGTTTCTTCCCGGTGGCGGGTTCCTGGCTGTCGAGCGTCACGATTGCCGAAAGGATGTCTGACACCTGCTGCGGGGTATAGAACTCACCGGCCTTCTTGCCCGAGCCGGCGGCGAATTGGCCGATCAGATATTCGTAGGCGTCGCCCAGCGCATCCACGTCGGACGAGAAGTCGACGAGCCCTTCGGCGATCTCCGTGATGATGGCGCAGAGTTTGGCGTTGCGATTAGCGTATGTCCGGCCGAGCTTGTCAGAGCCAAGATTGATTTCAGAGAAAAGACCGCCGAACGTGCTCTGAAAGGACTCGTTCTCAATGTATTTGAAGCCCGCCTGCAGGGTGTTCAGCAGTTGGTCGTTCTGGGTGCGCGCCATATGAGCGATGCTGGTCCAGAGGTGTTCCGGCTTGATGACGTAGTGCGCCTTGAGACGCATTTGCTTTTCAAAATCTGCAACATCATCGGGATTCTGCGCGTACCACACCGATAGGGGCGAGCGCCCGCCATTGCCGATTGCGTTGGGATCGGGATAGTCCCGCCCAAGCTCCTTCTTCGCGGCCATCTCGTAATTGTCAGAGAGGTAGCGCAAGAAGAGGAACGACAGCATGTAGTCGCGGAAATCGTCCGCATTCATCGCGCCGCGGAGCGTATCCGCGATGTTCCAGAGCGTTTTGCCCAGCTGTTTTTGGTTGTGGTCGTTCATTGTGCGGGTGCTTCCTCTGCGGCGGGCGCGGGCGCCGGGATTTCGGTTTGGGCGGCGGCAACGCCTGGCAGTGCGAACTCAAACCGCGCGATGAATTCGCGCAGGATGCGGCGGAACAGTTCCTTGTTGTCCTCGCCCATCTCTGTGGGTTCATGGATGGCATAGGCGCCGTGGCTCAGCAGGTTCAGGGCCCGGTTGAACAGCGCCCGGTCTTCTTCGTTGTTCAGCGCCTTCAAGCAGAAGGCCATGCTTGGATGACCGAAGAAAGAGGCTGTCTTCTCCATGACGCTGCGCAAGGCGTTGAAGTGGAAGGTGTAGAGCTTCCCCTTGTCGGGATCGGCGGCACGCTGCAACTCGGCTAAAGTGGCGACGTGGTGGAAGAAGGGCGTATCCTCGGTCGCCTGAAGTGTGTAAGCGCCGTCGCCGTTGGGGCGGTGCAGGAAATAGCGCTTGTGGGTGATCTTCGGTTCGCCATCGGTCCGCCTGCCCATTTCATTGCACATGACGTTGAAGAACAGCGCGTGGTGGGACGAGAAGATCACCTTGATCGGGGCGGGCCCTCCGGCAGCATCCTTCCGCGTGGCTGCCCGGCGGAGAAACTTAGCCAGATCGCAGGCCACGGAAATCGCGTTGTTGTCATCCAGCGACGAGATCGGGTCGTCGATATAGAGATACTTCTTCTCCTGATAGGATTCATGCCCATCCAGCATCCGTTCGCAGATGGCCATGAAGATGCACCAGACAAAGATATTCTGTTCACCCCGCGAAACCTTGATATTGGACTGATCGCCCTTTCGGAAGCTCACGAAATCAGGCTTGGAGATGGTCTCGTTGTCCTGTTGAATTTCCTTATAGGTGAAGTCGAAATCGAAATCGGCATATCGGGAAAGATAACCCGCAATTGTTTCGTCCAGTGCGAGTTCCGTCATCGCGTTGAAGAAGGATGACTTTTCGTTCAGTTTCAGGCGGCGAACGCTGTCACCTTCGAGGTCGTTTTCCCAGACGAACAGATCCTCTGTGAAGGCATTGAAATAGAGCGTGTCAGGCGTGCCGGTCGGGTTCTTCTTGGTCTTGCGTTTCCCCGCGTCCTTGAACTCCATCGACAGACGTGTCTTGCCGGTGCGGTTGTAGGCATAGATCAAGACCAGCGAGACTGGCCCAGTTGGATTGTTCAGATCGTCACGAAGTCTGACCACCAAAGTTTTCAGGTTCTTGTAGGTGCTCATGTGTCAGCCTCCCCGCCCCAGGGGAAAAGCTGCTGTATCAGCCCCTTCTTGTGGGTCTTGAGCGTGTCGAGCTTTCGGGTCTCGGCGGCGATGAGGTTGTCGAGGGAGGAGAGGCAGTCTGCGATGCGCTTCTGCTCAGGTTCCTTGGGGAGCGGCATCGGAATGCTGTCGAGCTTCGCCTTGTTGAGCTTCGGCTGGGCCATTCCCGTTATGAAGTCGTCCAGTTTGATCGAGTTTAGATAGACTTCGACAAACTTCTGGGTGAACCCATGCTTGAATCGAAGGACGTGCGCATGGTTGTTAACCCATGTCTTTCCAGAAATCGCGAAAGCGATTGGATAGGTTCGAGCAAGAAGATTTGCGCCGTCCTCTGAGACGCAAAGGAGGTCTTCGTCAAAGATGTAGCCCTCGACATAGTCAACGATCCCCGAGGCGCCATAATAGGGAACATCTCCAGCGACGCGGTCACCTGAAGTTATCGGAACACGCTGATTGTCGAGATTTTCGGCAGCTTTACCGAGCGGCTTTACTGACCACTCCCCCGTTCCCTCGAACTCGGGGAAGCGGAGGCGGGGTTGGGTTTCGCCTGCCTGGGGGAAAAGCTGCTGCATCAGGCCCTTCTTGTGGGCCTTCAGCGCGTCCACCTTCCGCCCCTGCGCGGCAATCAGTTCGTCCGCCGAGTTCAGACAGTCGGCGATCTTTTGTTGTTCTAAGAGCGTCGGCAGAGCGGTCCGCCATTCGCGGAGCTTGCTGAAATACAATCTGGTACGCGTGCCGCCCGCCTTTTGGGAGAAAGCGAAACTCTTGAAATCTTGGCTCTCGTTCAGAATTTCGAGCAGAAACTTGGGATCGAGCCCGACGGTTTTGAAGACAGGATATTCTTTGCTAACTGCGATTTCGCCGCCGGTGTCATTGATGTTGAACTTGAACGAGCCGTCATCGCTCATGTGGCGGTAAACGAAGCATCCGGGCGGCACCACGCCATAGTCGTTGTTATTCTGAAGGACCCTGCCGTCGAAGTATGTATCTTGGCGCCGCAGACCATCTCTCGTCGAGCTGAAGACAGGCAACGAGGTGTTGGAAGGAACGCGGCCGCTGCAGTCCCTCAAGAATGGTGCCAGAGGCTTGTACTCCCATGGGCTGGCCGTCTGAAACTCCGGGAACCGCACCTTCGGGACCAATGCAACCTTTCCTCCGGCCGCTGTAGACGATTTCCCCTTACTGCTCATAAGCGCTCAGCCCCGAAATCTCGCGGCCACCGGCGCGCTTCAGCAGCAGCGGCAACAGGTCGGCCATCAGGTCCAGTTCCTTCACCCGCCGCGTCTTCCAGTTCAGGCCAAGGGGTTCCATCAGGTCGGTCAACGCCTCGCCGTCGAAAATCATGCGTTGCAGGATGGTGTCGACAAAGCCTTGCAGCGCCTCGGTCGCCAGCCCGTGCTTGCCCGCGATGCCCGCCAGTTCTGCCGCACTCTTTTCCGACTTGAAGCGGCTGTAGCCGTCGCGAATGGCCTTTTCGCTCAAGCCTTCGCCAGCCTTGAGGGTATTGATGTAGGCCGCGATATCCTCGCGCTCGTCCATGAACTTGGCATCGGACTGGATCAGGCCGATCAGCTCCGCGCGGCTCATCTTCTGCTTGCCCGGCGTCGCCTCGGAATAGCGGGCGATCAGGCCCATGATGTAGTCGTAGTCGATGACGGCCGAGGCGAAGAGGACGAATTCGAAGTCCAGTTGGTCGGCGTCCTGGCTCGGCTTGCCGTCGCCCTGATCCTGGCCCTTGCCCTGCTGCGCCCGAAGGCGCTGCGCGGTTTCCAGATAGGCGCCCCGGAAGCCAAGCAGGTTGTCGCGCGGCAGGACCTCTTCGATGGCGGTGCGGTTCTCGTCCGTCAGGTCGGTATACTGGTCCAACTGGGTCTTGAGGCGTTGAACCTCCTTGAAATGTTCGATGAACGCCGCGCGGGCCGCGTCGCCCTTCAGGTTCGGCACGGCTTCCGGGGCGCAATCGAGACCCTGCGACTTCATGAAGGCGTCGAGCTTCTGGACGGCAGTTTCCAGCTTCTGGATGACCACCGGAGCCTTGTCGACCAGCCAGATTTCACGGGCCTTTTCGGCAGCGGCCTCGCCCGAGAAGAGAGCAATCGCGGCATCGACCGCGCCCTGCTGCTGCCGGAAGTCGAGGATGTTGCCATAGGGCTTAGTGGCGTTCAGCACGCGGTTGGTGCGCGAAAAGGCCTGGATGAGACCGTGATGCCTCAGGTTCTTGTCGACGTAGAGGGTGTTCAGGAACTTTGAGTCAAAGCCCGTCAGCAGCATGTCCACCACGATCGTGATGTCGATCTTGTGGTGCGGCTGATTGGGGTAAGCCTTGCGGAGGTCGGCATCCGGCCATTGATGGTCTTTGATGCGCTTCTGAACATCCTGGTAATACAGGTCGAATTCACCAATCTTGTGGTTGGTGCCGTAGTGGGCGTTGTAATCCGCGAGGATGGCCTTCAGGGCTTCCTTCTTCTTTTCCGGCTCGACCGCGTTGTCTTCCTTCTCCTGCGGCAGGTCTTCCTGGATCTGCTTGACATCAGGATCGCCCTCGGCGGGCGGAGAGAAGACGCAGGCGATGTTCAGCGGGCGGAAGCTGGGATCGGCGGCCAGCTTCTCGGCCTGTATCGTCTTGAAAAGGGAGTGATACTCGATGGCGTCATTGATCGAAGATGTTGCGAGCAGGGCGTTGAACCGACGCTGACCGGTGGCTTGGTCATGCTTGGAGAGGATCGCCTCGATCACCGGCCGCTTGGCCAGAGGTTCGCCCGGCTTGGGTAGGGTTTTGCCCTGCGGCTTGAGGTAGTCGACGTGGAACCGGAGGACGTTGCCGTCCTCGATGGCATGCGTGATCGTGTAGGTGTGAAGGCGCTGCTGGAAGAGATCTTCCGTCGTCTTCATGCTGGCTTGCGTGTCTTCGATCTTCTGCTGGGCGGCGTTCTGATCGAAGATCGGCGTTCCCGTGAAGCCGAAGAGCTGGGCGCGCGGGAAGAATTCCTTGATGGCCTGATGGTTCTCGCCGAACTGCGACCGATGGCATTCGTCAAAGATGAACGCGATGCGCTTGTCGCGCAGGGGTTCGAGCTGTTCCTTGAAGCTCTTTTTGCCGTCCTTTTTCTGCTGCTTGTTGCGCTTGCTGTTTTCATCCAGCGCAAGGCCAAGCTTCTGAATCGTGCAGACGATGACCTTGTCGGCGTAGTCGTCGGAGACGAGGCGACGAACGAGTGAGGCGGTGTTGGTGTTTTCCTCGACGCAGCCTTCCTGGAACTTGTTGAACTCCTCGCGCGTTTGCCGATCGAGGTCCTTTCGGTCCACAACGAAGAGGCACTTCTCAATGTCCGGATTGTCCTTGAGGAGCGTTGACGCCTTGAATGACGTGAGCGTCTTGCCGCTGCCGGTCGTGTGCCAGACGTAGCCATTGCCGCAATCTTGCGCGATGGAGTCGACAATCGCCTTCACGGCGTAGACCTGGTACGGCCGCATCATCAGGAGCTTCTGCTCACTTGCGACCAGAACCATGTAGCGGCTGATTGTCTGGCCGAGGGTGCATTTGACGAGGAAAGTCTCGGCAAAGCTATCGAGGTGGACAATCTTTTTGTTGTCTACGTCGGCAAACTCGTAGACCGGCAGAAAACGCTCCTCGGCATTGAAGGCGAAATGGCGCGCATTGTTGTTTGCAAAATAAAACGTCCGATCCCGGTTGCTGACGATGAAGAGCTGAATAAAGCACAAGATAGTTTTTGTATAGCCACTCCCCGGGTCGTTCTTGTATTCGACGATCTGCTCCATGGCGCGACGCGGGCTTATGCCGAGAGTCTTCAGTTCGATCTGAACGACTGGAACTCCGTTGATCAGCAGAATGACATCATACCGATGATGGCTGTTGTCGGTGTTGATGCGAAGCTGGTTGACCACCTCGAAGGAGTTCTTGCACCAGTCTTTTATGTTGACGAGCATGTAGTTCAGCGGCGTGCCGTCGTCACGCGTGAAACTATTGCGCTCTCGAATCATTCGAGCAGCGGTGAAAACGTCAGGAGTGACGATCTCGTCTATTAGCCTCTGAAATTCGCCGTCGGTGAGATTGACACGATTCAGGCTTTGGAACTTCTCACGGAAGTTTCGCTCCAGCGTGGCGCGATCTCGGATGTCGGGACGGTAATCGTACTTGAGGTCCGTCAGCTTTGAGAGAAATGCGTCCTCAAGCTCGCGTTCGGCTTTGGTCGTTGTCATCGATGAAAATCAGTTCTTTTCGTCTGCATTGAGATGGGTGGTTTTGGTTGTGGTGATTTTTATAATGTTTTCGACAAAATTTTGACTTTTTAATTATGCCCATTATTCGACTGTTGCCACAACTACAGCTGGTCGAGCATGTTTGGAGACCAAGGCCGGTGAGGTACGAGCTAAGTCGATTAAGCGTCCAAAGCCGTATTTGGCTCCATTTGCCGACATGCTCTGCATAGCCTGACCCTTCCCAGCAGTGGTTATTTTTGGTCATTTTGCCCAGTCCATCAAGCTGGCTTTGGACGGCTTCCGCTTTGACGTGGGGAATGCCCAAATCCGCGCTGCACAGACACCCGCAGCTGCTAGGGCATACACATAGCGCTCACATCAACGCGGTGGGGCGCGCCACTTCCCCGCGCCGTCGCTACCGGCATTGATCGCCTTTCCTCCAGGGCGATGATGATCGACGGATTTCGCAAATCCTACTTGGATCGAGGCCCTTACATCCTCCTCAATCCAAGGGGGGGGCCGTTATCACCGTATGCAAACCGCGCGGGACCACACGGTTCTGCTAGCGACCAGGTAAGATTGCTTCGGTTACTCCGACAAACTGAGGGATTTCCTTAGATGTCCGGCGGACCGATCCCCAATCTCCTTCCGCGGCTCGCCGGTGCTGCAAGTGCTGCGTCAGCCACGGCAAGGACCTTCGGTGCGCCGCTAAGGATGCTGCCGCTGAGCTCTGGCTGCCCCATCTTCATCATGGCGCCCAGCATGCCTTCAACCTGGACGACTGGCGCTGCTTTGCCGTTGCCAGGATGAACGACAGCACGCTCGATCAGCGAGCGCGCCAGTTCCAGCGCCGCGGCGTTGTCCGGCCCCTCCAACGCAATCCTAAGCTCGCGCATGGTCTGCCGGTAGATGACGCCAATATCCGGCCGCATCCTAACGGGAGCGGCGGTGCCCTGCATGCTGGCCGCCTTCAGCCGCGCCACCTCACCTTCCGCCTCATCGAGCTTGGCCTGCAGCGCCGCGCTGCGCATGCCGGCCGCGATCGCATCGATCAGATTGTCGAGCTTCTTCTCCGCAGCCTCCAACTCCCGACGGTTCCGCGCCTCATCATGCCTGCGCTGCCCGGCCAGCCGGTCCCATTCGGCACTGAACTCCTCGGCAAAGGCCCGGGCCAGCTCCGGCTCCATCATGTGCTCCGACAGGATGACCAGCACATGATCCTCCAGGGCTTTGCGATCGAGCCTGACCGGGTTGGTGCACAAACCCCTGGGCCGGTTGTTGCAGGCGTACTTTCCCGTCTGGATCGAGAACGGACCGCCACACACCCCGCAATTGATTTTGGCCGAGAGCAGATACTGCGGCTTGCGGCGCTCCCAGAACTTCAGCGCACCGGTCGTCGGGTCCGGTGGTGCCGCCTCGCTGGACAACCGCGCCTGAACCGCATCCCACAAGGCCTGATCGATGAGACGGTACTGCGGCGCCAGGCCGGTCACCCGCTCATCCACCGCATTCAGCCGGCGATGCAACTGCCCGGTGGTGGGATCCACCAGACGCCGCCGGCGGTTCCACACCATCTCGCCCAGATAGGCGCGGTTGCGCAGGATACCATCGCCATGGCTGGGACGACCGCGCACGGTCATGGTGTTCCAACCATTCGCCCGCGGCCCCGGAACACCATCGGCGTTGAGGCGCCGCACGATCACCCCCGCCGTATGCCCCTGCGCGTACTCCTCAAAGATCCGCCTGACGATGGCGGCATGCTCGGGCACGATCTCCCAAAGACCACGGTCGATCTCGCCGTCAGGCCGCAACACGCTGGTGACACGCCGATAGCCATAAGGCGCCGGCCCCGTGCTGCGACCTGCCCGCACCCGCCCCTCCAGACCTCGCCGGGTCTTGGCCGCGAGGTCCTGGAGATACATCGCATTCATCGTGCCCTTGAGCCCGATGTGCAGCGTCGACACCTCCCCCTCGCTGATCGTGACCAGCCGGACATTGGTGAAATTTGCCAGCTTAAAGAAACGGGCGACATGCTCCTGGTCACGGGAAATGCGGTCCAGCGCCTCGGAGAACACGATGTCGATCTCGCCGGCCCGCATGGCCGCCTGCAGCGCGATGAACCCAGGCCGATCCGCCGTGGAGCCTGAGATGGCCGCATCCTGATAGCTGCGCACCAACTGCCAG
Source organism: Rhodovarius crocodyli (assembly GCF_004005855.1). GTDB lineage: Bacteria > Pseudomonadota > Alphaproteobacteria > Acetobacterales > Acetobacteraceae > Rhodovarius > Rhodovarius crocodyli. The sequence continues at coordinate 3,347 of NZ_SACL01000018.1, read as the reverse complement.
CCCTCACGCTCGACCCGCTCGCGGCAAATGCGCAACTGGTCCTCGATGGAGTTCTCCGACTGCCGGTCGCTGGAATAGCGCGCATACAGCGCCACCCGCGGCTGGGCAGAGGTGCCAGGCAACGTCGATGCCCGACGCCCGGCCCGTGCCGGAGGCGATGCGTGCCGGTGCATTGCCGCGCTCATGGAACCTTACCCTTTCGAGCCGGTGTCAGAAGGCCAGTGACCGCCTGCCGCCTCTCCTCGATGAGCGCCTCCACAAGCTCATGCGAGCGCTCGCTCCTGGCCGCGATATAGTGCCTCTGCGTCGTCGCGATATCGGCGTGGTCCAACACATCCATGGCGACATAGGCATGGGCGGGATCCACCCGCGCCATTGAGGTCGCCGCCGAGTGCCGGAACGCATGCGGGTGCATCGCGCGTCCGAAGTGCCGCTCGGTGTGATGGGCGATGCTGCGCGCAAAGGCGGTCAGCGACATCGGGTTCCCGCGGCTGGAGATCCACAGCCGGTTAACCGCCGAGGCGCGGTCGGTGGAACTGCCGCCCTTGGTCGACCGTCGGAGGCAAGGCCGATGGCGTTCCAGATAGCGGGTCAGGCACGGCAGCAGCTCGCTGGGGAACTCCCGGGCGATGGCGCGGCCGTTCTTGGTCTCCTCTGCGGCAAAGGAGAAACTCCAGCTGCTACCGGATCGCAGGAGATGACGCCCGATCTCGATGCTCAGGAAATTCCGCCGACGAAAGGGCCGCATGGCGAGCAGGGCAATCATGAACCCGTCCCGGTACAGGTTCGCCGCCCGCTCCGGATCGGTCATGGTCAGCGCCTCCGCCTGCTGCATCAGCTGATGGCCTAGATCGACGATTTCCCGGCTCTCCTGCACCCGCTCGGATTTATGGCGCAGCGGTAGCGCCTCACGCTGGAGGTTGGCGCGCGCGTTCCGGAGCCAGGCCCAGTCAGTCGCCGGGCACATGGCATTCAGGGCCATCAGCAGCTGTGACACAGCGACGGTGGCGGTCACCGGCGCATAGTCCCGCTGCAGCATGCCGATCAGCGCGAGGATGCGAGGCTGGGTGACACGGTCTGCCGGTGCCTCGCTGTCTAATAGCCAGCCGCGATTATACAGAAAGCCCAGCCAGCGCCCGTAATTCCCGATCAGGCTGTCGCTGGTAGCGGGACGCCAATTGGCTCCCTTGCCGCCAGGCGAGAGAAAGCCCGACGGCTTGCACGCCATCTCCCACGCCGCCCGGTCGGATGCGGGCCACTGCTCGAACTCGAGACGGGGGCGCTTGGTCCTCCTGGGAGGCACGGCGACCTTGCTCTGCTGGATCGCCATCAGGTTGCCCGCCTATTCTGGGGGCGGGCGATGCGACGGGCCACCGCGTGGCTGCCACCGCCACCGCCACCGCCACCGCCACCGCCGCTGCCAGCGCCCCTGATGCTGCTGCGCTGCTGCTCCAGCAGCTCGTCATAGTGCCGCGTCGCCTGCGCGCTGCGCATCCCGACATAGAAGCTCTTGGTGGTGCTGATGTCGGCATGGTGCAGATGGTCCTGCACGATATGCAGGGCGCCCAGATCCTGCCTGAGAATGATGTCACCCGCGAGGTGACGGAAAAAATGGACCGTCATCTGCACGCCGACCCGCTCCCACGTGATCACCTTGACGCTGGCATTGATCGCCCCGAACGTCTTGGGCCTGCCAGCCTGCTTGCCCGGGAACAGATACGCTGAGCTTGCGTCGCCCAGCAGCGGGCGGTGAACCCGCAGGTAGTCGTGCAGCATGCTCGTGGCGCGGCTGCCCAGCGTCGTCTCGATCGGCGTGCGGGTCTTGGTCTGATCCTCCCGAAAGATCGCCACCGCACGCCCATCCGGGCGCAGGATCAGCGTCTCCCCGATCACCAGGTTGCCGAGATTCCTGATCCGCCAGGATTTGGTCAGGCAAAGCTCGAGGATCAGCGCCACCTGATACTGCAGCGCCAGCGCGTAGGTGCTGCCGCCATGCTGTTTGACCGCGGCATCGACCTCCGACCGCAGCGTCTGCGGCAGATTCAGAAGGACATCGAGCCGTGTGCGATCGGGGCCCATGGCATCACCCATCGCGACCAGACGCTCCTTGTTCCGGACCGTCATGCGATCACCGGACTTCTTGAAGCGCAGTTCACGGGCAATCTGCTGCAGGCGCTCCAGCGGCGGGCCGGTGAGAGCGAGATGATGGGTGGCGATAGCCAGTGCGATGCCGGACATCTTGGCCATGACGTAATTGATCGTGCCTCCCGCCCGCTCGTGGTGAAACAGGCAGGATGTCTCAACATGCGCCGGCGTGATCGCCGCACGGAGATCCACCAGAGAGGCAGCATCGACACCGCGCAGCACCATGCCGCCGAGCAGCAGCCGGAGGTGATCCCGGCAGGAGATGACCGTCGCCTCCCGCAGCCGCCTGGGATTGTCCTTGGCGAAAATGTTCGTGCTGGGCGGCCCCGCCAGCCAGCGCTCGACATCGGCAACCAAGGTCGCTGGATAGGTCGCCCATCCGGGCGTGTAGTAGAGGCTGTTATTAGGCACCGTCAGCGTGATCCGCGGCCACCCATCCACGGTCCTCGATGCATTATTCCAGGCGATGGCGCTTTCGCGCACCACCTTCTCCGGCTCACACACCAGGCTGCGCTCGACGAGCTCAGTCCGATAGCGTGCCATGAAGCTATCGTTGACCTGATCGGGCTCGACATCGAGCATCGTGCAGCAACGGGCGAACCGGCCCAGCATGGCGATCTCGCCCTTGCCGCTGACGCGCGCGAGCAGGGCCTGCCAAGCGTCGGAGGGTGGCTCCGCGATGCGGTTGGGCAGGGTGAGCACGCCCACACGCAGAAGTGCCGTGCAGACCAGCGAGCGGACATTGGTCCAGCGATCACGCGTCAGCCCGGCGGCAGCGGCGGAACGGTGCCTGAGCAAGCCGCGGATATGGGCGGCGTTTGCCGGGATCGCATCGAGCATCTGGCCGGCTGCGGCAGCCAGTGCCCGGAGGGCGGAGCGGATCTCCCCGCGCCTGGTGGCGGGCAAGGAGAGGTCGGCGGCGATGCGGTCAGCGACCTGGGACAGGAAAGCGGGCGGCGGGAGGTCAGCACCGACCGTGGCAACCAGCAAAGTGGACATAAGATATCTCCGGCGGACTAGGTTGGAATATAGGCGACGTTAGTGACTGCGTAGCTCATTTTATCATCGGCTATAGTTCATAACCGCAATCACTAAGGTCGCTTATTAGGTAGACATTAGAGTAAATAGGGGCATTCAGACCCCTTATGCTCTGCTGCTCCTGATGAAGCGTTCCACGTCGCTCGCGGCGATGCGGATGAGCC
>NZ_SACL01000017.1 GCF_004005855.1 Rhodovarius crocodyli | reverse complement strand
GGAACAGCGGCACGGCGACGAGGACGAAGTTGGAGCTGGGCCCCCACAGCGTCTGCCCGGCGAACAGCCACCAGGGCCGGTCGCTGAACATGAAGCCGATGAGGAAGGCGAGGATGCCCAGCACGGCGGCGACATAGACGCCCGAGCCGAAGAACACGATGAAGACGCCGATGAGCATGAGTATCTCGGCGACGGGCACGGCTGCGGTGCCGGCGGCGGCGAAGACGAGGACGCCGAGCAGGGCGAGCAGGAAGACGACGGCGATCATAGATGGTGCCTCATTTCTTCTTTTTCTGAAGAAAAAGAATGTTCCTCATTCCCGTGCCATCCCGACCGCGTCCAATGCCTCGGCGGTCTCGTCCTCGAAGCTGCGCGATGCCAGCAGCGTGTCCAGCCGTGCCGGCTCGCCCGCCAGCAGGGCGGCCAGGCTCTCCAGCAGCAGGGCCGCCACCATGATCACGAACATGACCAGCCCCGCGAGCCAGATGCCCTGCGGGATGACCATGGCGATGCGCAGCGCCGAGTTGTCATGCGCGTCGAACAGCAGGCTCTCGTCCACCAGCGACCAGGCGGCCCAGGCGCAGAACAGCGCGAAGCCGCCGAGCAGGGAGAGGGCGAACAGATGCAGCGGCGCGCGCAGCTTCATGGGGAAGCGGCTGACCAGCACATCCACGCGGATATGGGCGCGGGCGGCCAGCGCATGCGCCAATGCCCAGGCGATGCCGCAGGCCAGGATATAGCCCGTGATCTCGACAGTGGCGGAGGAGGAGAAGCCCAGGAAGTTGCGGGCCAGGATGTCGAAGGTGATGAACAGGGCGGCGGCGACGTAGCTCCATCCCGCCAGATACCCCATCAGGGCCGAGAGGCCCGCTGCGCCACGACGCAGCAGGCTGGCGCCCACGAGCAGCGAACTCACCCGCCGAACCGCACGCCGGAGATCGGCGCGATGATCTGGTTGTACACCTCGCCGCAGCGCGCGCCGCAGCGGCGAACCCAGCCAGGGAGGACCGTGTCGCGGAAGATGGTGCTGACGGCCTGGCGGTCGGCTGCGGTGGCGCGGACCTCGGTCATGCCGCGGGCGGCAACCGGGGTCAGGTGGCATTCAGCGGCGACGCCGGTGGCGCAGGCGATGCCGTCACGGGTCGCGCTGCGGCCCAGTTCCCACTGGGCGTCACGCACCTGGCGGAAGGTGCCCTCCATGAAGGTCCGGACCTGCGGGTCCAGGCGGTTCCACCAATTGAGGTTCACCATATAGCCGGCCAGCGCCCAGGAGAGCGGCAGGTCGGAAATATGGGTCGTCACCTCGGGCCAGCGGGCGGCGGCGCCCGAGCCGGTGCCGGTGATGGCGCAATCGGCCACGCCGCGCTCCAGCGCCGAATACACCTCAGGGAAGCCGATGCTGATCGGGTTGCCGCCGATCGCCGTCACGAAGTCATTCAGCGAATTGCCGAAGGTGCGGATCTTGCGGCCACGCAGGTCCGCCAGGGTCGTGAAGGGCTGGCGGCAGAACATCACCTGCGCCGGGAAGGGGAAGATGGCCATCAGCCGCACCCCGAAGCGCTCCAGGTCTCGGTTGGCCGATTCCAGGATGGCGTCGGCGATGCGCTTGGCCATGTCGATGTCGGGGCTGAGGCCCGCGAGATCGATGCCGTCCAGCATGGGCACATCGCCCGAGAGGGTGGACAGCGTGCCGGCGCCGATCTCGACCTGGCCGGAACGCACCAGGCGCACGATCTCATTGCCGGAGAGGTTGCGCTCGGAATGGGTGGACAGCGTCACCTGGATCCGGCCGCCGCTGCGCTGGTTCACCAGATCACGCAGGATGGGCTGGTCCACGCGCACGTACTGCGCCTGGGTCGGCAGCGGCTGGGTCACCGCCGCGATCGTCACGCGCGGGCCGGCGGCCAGGCTTTCGGGCACCTGTGCCATCGCGGGAACGGCGGCAAGGGCCAGGCACGCCGTCAGGGCGCGGGGCAGGTAACGACTGAACATCTGTCTCGGACCTCCGTGGGCAGGGAGGCCGTGCGCTCCGGCGTATCCGGGCCACCTTTGTCTTTCGGCTGGTCCCTGTTCCCGGGAGTGTGATGGGCGCCGGACGGTAAGATCAAATCATAATTGCGAACGATCGAGCATTAGCTCTGCTTATCTGACGCCGCATAGGCACGCGACACATCGACCGCCATTCGGGCAAGCGTGGGCATCAGCGCGTCCTCGGACGCGGTGCGGCAGGTAGCCGTGAAGCGGATGGGCGACAGTTCCAGCCCCGGATCGACCAGTTCCAGGTCGCCGCGTGCCAGTTCCGCGCGCATCACCGCCTGGGGGATGACGCAGATGCCTATGCCGTCCACCGCCATGCGGATGATGGTGGCGATCGACGCGCTGACATGGATGCGCGGCACCCGGCGCGTGCGTTCGCGCAGCACCTGCTGCAGCTGGTAATAGTTGGGGGTGCTGCGCGGATAGGTGACGAAGGCGTGCCGGGACAGCAGCGGATCCGCCATCCGCCCGCGGCCGATGCCCAGCTTCGGGCTGGCGGCGAAGGCGTGCTCGAAGGGATGCAGCTCCAGGTCGGTGAAGCCGGGCTCCGAGATCGGGCCCGCCAGGATCGCCAGATCCAGCTCATGCCGCAGCAGGTTGCGGCGCATGCGCACCGTCAGGTCCACCTCGATGTCGAAAGTGACCAGCGGGTGGGCGCGGCTCACGCGCTCGATGAAGTCGGGCAGCCAGGTCTGGGCCACCGTCTCGGACACGCCGAGGCGCACAAGGCCGCTGAAGGCGGTGGGGGCGGCGACCGCCTTCAGCATCTCGGTGCGCAGCTGCAGCAGGCGGTCGGCGTGTTCCAGCAGCACCTGGCCCTTGGCGGTGGGCACGGCGGCGCGGCGCGTGCGCTCCAGCAGGCGGCCGCCCAGTTCCTGCTCCAGGGCGGCGATGCGCTGGGAGACGGCGGGCTGGGTGGTGTAGAGGCGCTCCGCCGCGCGGCCGAAGCTGCGCAGGGTGGCGACCCAATAGAAGACCTCCAGGCTGCGGAACTCGACCAATGGGCACCCCCTCGGTCAGGGAGTGTGGAGCGGGAGGGCGCGTGCCGCCAGGGGGGTGCCCTACCCCCCCACCGCCAGGTTCTGGTCCTGCCCGCGCATCGCCCATCCCGTCGTCCGGCGTTCGATGAACTCCGCGATCAGGTACAGCACGATGCCCATGGCGCCCGTCACGATCAGCCCGGCGAACACCAGCGGCACGTCGAAGCGCGAGGACGCCACCATCATCAGCCGGCCGATCCCCGAATTGGGCGCGACACTCTCCGCGATGATCGCGCCCACGAAGGCGACCGTGACCGCGATCTTCAGCGAGGCGAAGAAGTAGGGCATCGCACGCGGCAGGCCGACCTTCACGATGATGTCCCAGGGGCGGGCGCCGAGCGCGCGCAGCACGTCCTTCAGCTCCGGTTCCACGGTGGCGATGCCGGTCGCGACATTCACCACGATGGGGAAGAAGCTGATCAGGAAGGCCGTGATCACCGCCGGCCACATGCCGATGCCGAACCAGATGATCAGCACCGGCACCACCGCCACCTTGGGGATGGAGTTGAAGGCGATCAGCAGTGGGTACAGCCCCTTGTAGACCATGGTGGAGGAGCCGATCGCCACCCCCAGCAGCACGCCGGCGACAATCGCGAAGGCGAAGCCCAGCATGGTGGTCTTGAGCGTATCCAGGCTGTCCCACATCAGCGGCTGCCACCAGCGCAGGCCGGCGGCGAAGATGCGGCTGGGGGCCGGCAGGATGAACTCGCTGATGCCGAACACCCGGCAGGAGAATTCCCAGACCAGGAACATCCCGATGATGACGATCCAGGGCAGCGCGGTCTGCAGCCGGCGCTGGCGGCGCGCCTGGGCGGCCATGGCTTCATAGCGCGCGAGGGCGCGGGCGGACATGCCGGTCATTACAGGACGACCTCCTCGCCGGAGCGTGCCGCGGCGATGTAGCGGCGCAGATCATGGGTCAGCGCCTGGAATTCGGGGGAATAGGTGTCGTCCAGCGTGCGCGGGCGCGGCAGATCGACGCGGCGCTCGGCGATGATGCGGCCCGGGCGGGCGGACATCACCAGCACGCGGTCGGCCAGATAGACGGCTTCGCGCAGGTCGTGCGTGACCAGGATCACGGTGGGCTTCCGCGCCATCCAGACCTGCTGCATCACGGCCCACAATTCCTCACGCGTGAAGACGTCGAGCGCGCTGAACGGCTCATCCAGCATCAGCAGGGCGGGGTCGTGCACCAGGGCGCGGCACAGGCTGCTGCGCTGCTGCATGCCGCCCGACAGCTGGTAGGGGAACTTGGCGTCGAAACCCTCGAGCCCCACCAGGCGCAGCAGCTCCCGCGCCTTGGCCTCGTATTGCGGGCGTTCCTTGCGCAGGCGCTTGCGGTGCTCGGGCACCACCTCCAGCGGCAGCATCACGTTGGACAGGATGCGCCGCCAGGGCAGCAGGGTCGGGTTCTGGAACGCCATGCCCACGATGGGCAGCGGGCCGTCCACCTCGGTGCCCGCCACGATCACATTGCCCTCGGTCGCGGGCCACAGCCCGCTGGCCAACCGCATCAGGGTGGACTTGCCGCAGCCGGAGGGACCGACGACCGCGATGAACTCCCCCTGCTCCACATTCATCGAGCAGTTCTGCAGCGCGAGCGTGCCGCTCACCCCGCCATAACGCATCGCGACATTGTCGATCTCGACATAGGGACGGCTCATGCCAGTCCTCCAGGCAGGCGGAGCTGATCCGCGGGGGGCAGGAAATCGGGGGTGTAGGCCTGGTTGGCCATGACACGCCCGGGCAGGTTGAACAGGGACTTCACCATGTCGAGGTTGCCTTGCAGGCGCTCGGCCGAGACCTGCGACAGCCCGTTGGCCCGCACATGGTCCGACAGGACCATCCGCTGCACCATCAGGTCATGGCGCTGGCGTTCCAGCGCCACATCGGTCAGCGGCTCGGCGCGCTTCAGGGCCTCAAGCGCGCCGGCCGGGTCGGCCAGCTGGTCACGGAAGCCGCGCATCAGGGCGGCGACCATCTTGCGCACCACCTCGGGGTTACGCTCCAGATAGCGCCGCGTGGTCAGGATGGCGCCGCCATACAGGTCCAGCCCGTGGTCGCTGTACATGAACAGCTTCTGCTGCGCCTGGGCCACGCCGAGGCCCACCAGCGCGATGGAGGAGGTCTGCACGCTGCCCGTCAGCCCCTCCACGTCGCGGCGCACCAGCATGGGTTCGCGCAGCGGCGGCTGCACCGAGATGAAGTTCACCTTGCCCATGTCGATGCCGGCCGAGCGCGCGAAGGCTGGGAACAGCTGCCGCGCCGCGTCGAAATCGGGGGCGGCCAGGCGCTTGCCCTCCATGTCCTTCGGCGTCTGGATCGGGCCGTCGGCGCGGGCGATGATGCAGAGCGGGCTGCGGTCATGCAGCATGGCCACCGCGATCACGTCCCGGCTCGGGTCCTCGGCCAGGAAGCGCAGGGTGGGGGCGATGTCGGCATAGCCCATGTCGTGCGACCCGCCGCCGAGGGCCACCGGCACGCCGCCCGAGCCCTGGCCGCGATCGATCTGCACATCGAGCCCGGCCTCGCGGAAATAGCCCTTCTCCCGCGCGACCAGGCCGAAGCTCTGCGGCGCCTGGAAGGCCCAGTCCATGGTGAAGCGCACCCGCGTCATGCCCTGGCCGAAGGCCAGGCCGGGGGCGGCCAAAGGGGCAGCGAACAGAGCGCGGCGAGTGGCGGTCAGAGGCATGGGGACGTCTCCGGCTTGGGTATTCCGCAGTAGCAAGCGGCGCGACGCCACCAAACAGCGGAATACCCGTTCCAGCGCGGCAGGGCGCTGGAACTGCACGGGATTTGGGCAGCGATGTTACAGCCTGCGCTCAGCCACCGGCGGCAGGAAGGCATCGGTGTAGAAGGCAGCGGGCGCGAGCCGGTTGGACAGGTTGAAGGTGGTCTGCACCGCCTCGATGCCCGCCTGCATCCGGGCCGGGTCCACCACGGAGATCCCCTGTTGGCGGACATGATCGGTCGCGATCAGGCGGATGTTCATCTGCTGGCGCTCGCGCTCCTGCGCGATGTCGACCAGCGGCTCCGCCTGGCGCAGCACCGCCAGCATCGCCTCCGGCTCATTCACCGAGACGCGGAAGCCGCGGATGAGGCCGGCCAGCGCGCCCCGCAGGGCCGCCGGGTTGCGCTCGGCGAAGGCGCGGGTGGTCAGCAGGCAGCCGCCATACAGGTTCAGCCCGTGATCGCTGTACAGGAACACCCGCTGCGCCGGGTGATCCAGGCCGATGCCCTTCAGCGCCAGCGCCGAGGTGGTGACGAAGCCCGTGATGCCGTCCGCCTCGCGCCGGACCAGCATCGGCTCCCGCAGGGCGGGGCTGACGGAGACGAAGGTCACCTTGGAGGCATCGATGCCGGCCGCGCGGGCGAAGGCCGGGAACAGCTGCCGCCCGGCATCGAAATCCGGGGCGGCCAGGCGCTTGCCCTCCAGGTCCTTCGGCGTGCGGATCGGCCCGTCGGCGCGCACGATGGCACACAGCGGCGCGCGGTCATGCAGCAGCGCCACGCAGATCAGGCCCTTGTCCGGGTTCTCGGCCGCGAAGCGGATGGCGGCGCTGATATCGCCATAGCCGATGTCATGCGTGCCGCCGGCCAGCCCCACCGGCACCGCCCCCGAGCCCTGGCCGCGATCGACCTGCACCTCGACGCCCGCCTCGCGGAAGAAGCCGCGCTCCCGCGCGACCAGGGCGAAGGCGTTGGGCGACTGATAGGTCCAATCCAGCAGCATGCGCACGCGCTGGTTGCCCTGGGCGAAGGCGGGTGCGGCCAGCAGGGCGGGTGCTGAGGCGAGATGGCGGCGTGTGAGCATGGCGGGCGGGCCTCTTTCGGTCGTTGTTGCGCGGACCGTTAGCAGCCTGCCCCGAAACAGGGCAAGTATCAGGAACGCATCGTCATCAGCGCCACCCCGCCCATCACGGCCGCCATGCCGATCAGCGCCGAGACCTGCAGCGAATCGCCCAGGAACACCACGCCGATCGCAGCGCCCACCGGCACCCGCAGATAGGCCTGGGACGTGGTGGCGACCACGCCCAGCGTGCGCAGCAGCCGGAACCAGATGATGGAGGCGAAGGCCGTGCAGAAGACGGAAAAGGCCAGCAGCGCCACCAGCGCCCTGGTCGGCACGGGCCACTGCGGCAGCCCCTCCAGCAGCAGCCCCGCCGGCAGCAGCACGCACATGCCCAGCACCTGCGCGCCGAAGGCCGGGATCAGCGGATTCATCCCCGCGAAGCCCAGCCCCGTGAAGCCCGACATGGCGAACAGCGCGCCCGACAGCACCAGCGCCAGCATGTGCGGCACCGACCCGCCCTCCAGCCCCTGCAGGCCCACGATCAGCGCCACGCCCAACAGGCCCAGCACCACACCCATTCCCTTCTTCCAGGTGGCGGGGTCGCCCTTGCGCAAGGCCATGCCGATGAAGAAGGCGAAGATGGGCGAGGTGCAGGAGAGAATGACGGCCAATGCCGCGTCCACCCGCTGGGTGCCCCAGGCGATCAGCACGAAGGGCGTCACGGTGGCGAGCGCGGCCTGGATGGCGAAGGCGCGCCAGCTGGCGCGGTCGCGCGGCACCCGCAGCCCCTGCCAGCGCATCAGCCCATACAGGACCAGCGCCGCCAGCACGCAGCGCAGCCCGACCAGCGTAAAGGGGGCGAAGCCGGTCGTCGCGACCTTGATCAGCGCGTAGGAGGAACCCCAGAACAGGGCCAGCAGCCCCAGCAGGGCGAGCTCGAACCCCCGGTCCTGTCCCTTGGCCTGCGCGTCCGGTGGCGCCCGCATGCTGCTTCCCCCTCAAGTTTCATCAGCATAGCGCGCCCCCCGGTTGCGGCCAGGGCCCTCACGGCCCATACCTACGTCCCGACTACCCTTCGACAAGCAGGAGCGCCGGACATGTCCCCCGTGCCCGAAATCTCGCCCGCCGAAACCTGGGCGGCCATCCAATCCGACAGCGACGCCGTGCTGGTGGATGTGCGCACCGATGCCGAGTGGAATTTCGTGGGCGTCCCCGACCTGTCGCCCGCCGGCAAGCGCGTGGTCCTCATCCCCTGGCAGGTCTATCCCTCCATGGGCGTGAACGGCCAGTTCGCCGAGATGCTGCACAAGGCGGGCGCCGAGGCGACCAGCAAGGTCTATTTCATCTGCCGTTCCGGCGCGCGCAGCCATGCGGCCGCCCAGGCGGCCCAGGCCGCGGGCTATGCCCATGTCTTCAACGTGACCGACGGCTTCGAGGGGCCGGTGGACGGCGAAGGCCATCGCGGCACCGTCGCCGGCTGGAAGGCCAGCGGCCTGCCCTGGATGCAGCGCTGAGCATGGACGGCGCGCAGGCAAACCGCGAGGACGCGCTTTCGGCCATCGTCGTGCTGCTGCGCGACGACATGGAGGCGGTGAACCGCCTGATCGTGCGCCACATGGACAGCCCCGTGGCGCTGATCCCGCAGCTGGCCGCCCATATCGTGGCCGCCGGCGGCAAGCGCCTGCGCCCGCTGCTGACGCTGGCCGCCGCGCGCCTGTGCGGTTACCCGGCCGGCGGGGAGCGCCATGTGGCGCTCGCCACCTGCGTGGAGTTCATCCACACCGCCACCCTGCTGCATGACGATGTGGTGGACGAAAGCGCCCTGCGCCGCGGCCGCGCCAGCGCCAACGCGCTGTTCGGCAACAAGCCCAGCGTGCTGGTGGGTGACTTCCTGTTCGCCCGCGCCTTCGAGCTGATGGTGGGCGACGGCTCGCTGGAGGTGCTGCGCATCCTCTCCGCCGCCTCCGCCACCATCGCCGAGGGCGAGGTGCTGCAGCTGATGACGCAGAACGACACCTCGACCACCGAGGCGCAGTATCTGGAGGTCATCCACGGCAAGACCGCGGCCCTGTTCGCCGCCGCCACCCGCGTGGGCGCGGTGCTGCAGGAACGCCCGGCCGCCGAGGAGGAGGCGCTCGACACCTATGGCCGCACCCTGGGCGTGGCCTTCCAGCTGGTGGACGACGCGCTTGACTACGCCGCCGACGAAGCGGTGCTGGGCAAGACGGTCGGCGACGACTTCCGCGAGGGCAAGATCACCCTGCCGGTGCTGCTGGCCTTCGAGCGCGGCGACGAGGCCGAGCGCGGCTTCTGGCGCCGCACCCTGGAGGAACGCGACCAGACCGACGAGGATCTGGCCGAGGCGCAGCGCCTGATCGCGCGCCACGGCACGCTGGCCGAGACCTTCGCCCGGGCGCGGGACTATGGGCGCCAGGCGAAGGAGGCGCTGGGCGGCTTCCCGGACAGCGCGGAGAAGCGGGCCATGATCGGGCTGGTGGATTACTGCATCGAACGGGCGCGCTGAGGGGCGTTGCCCCGGCGGCCCAGCAGGGGGCCCTGCCCCCTGGACCCTTTGGGCATCCCCGCCAGGACCGTAGCGCTCCCTGACCTCGGGCACCGGTGCTCACCGTGGCCCGAACAGCACCACCAGCGCACCGGCCACGCACAGCGCCGCCCCCATCACATCCCACCGGTCCGGCCTGAAGCCTTCGACCACCCACAGCCAGCCCAGGCTGGCCGCGACATACACCCCGCCATAGGCGGCATAGGCGCGCCCCGCCGCCTCGGTGGGTGCCAGCGCCAGCAGCGCCGCGAACCCCGCCAGCGCAGCCAGGCCCGGCAGCAGCCAGGCCGGGTTGGCGCCTTGCCGCCACACCGCCCAGACGGAGAAGCAGCCCGCGATTTCGAGCAGGGCCGCCAGCGGAAAGATCACGAAGGCCACATCAACCCTCCATCGGCTGGATCACGGCGCGGATGGTGAAGCTCGACTGGATGCGCGACACGCCGGGCAGCGCGGACAGCACGTCCCGGTGCACGCGCTCGTATTCCGTCATGTCGGCCACCACCAGGCGCAGCTGGTAATCGGCCACCCCGGTCATCAGGTAGCATTCCCGGATTTCCGGGCAGCGGCGCGCGGCCTTCTCGAAGCGGCCGAGGAAGTCGTCGGTCTGCCGCTCCAGCGAGATCTGCACGAAGACCACGATGCCCTGCCGGCCGCTGCGCGAATCGATGATGGCGGTATAGCCGCGGATGACGCCCCGGCTTTCCAGCGCCCGCACCCGCCGCAGGCAGGCCGAGGGCGAAAGCCCCACGGCGGCGGCCAGATCCGCATTGCTCATCCGGCCGTCGGCGCGCAGATGGCCGATGATTCGCTCGTCGATGCCGTCGACGTCCATGTTGGCAGAAACCACCTGTTTCGCGGCAGTAAATTGCATGCATGCCCGTCATTCGCAAGAATGTGCGAAACTTCGCCACCACATTGTGCGTCGCAGCCGGTAACCTTTCTGACATCCGAACACCCTGAGGCCGCCCATGCCCGACAGCACCGCGCCCTATCCGCACCCCAGCCTGCCCGACGCGGCGGCGATGCGCGCGGGGGCCGTGCTGTCCATCGACCTCGGTGCGATCCAGGCCAATTGGCGCAGCCTGCAGGCGCGGCTCGGCGCCGCGACATGCGCCGCGGTGATGAAGGCCGATGCCTACGGGCTCGGCGCCGCGCAGGTGGGCCCTGCCCTGGCGGCCGCCGGCTGCACCCATTTCTTCGTCGCGCATCTGGCCGAAGGCATCGCCCTGCGCCCGCATCTGCCCGAAGGCGCGCTGATCCATGTGCTGCACGGCTGCTTCGCGGGGACCGAGGCCGAATGCGCGGCCCATGGGCTGATCCCGGTGCTGAACAGCCCGTCGCAGCTGGCTGCCTGGGCGGCGCTCGGGATCGCGCGCGGCAAGCGCCTGCCGGCGCTGATCCAGCTCGATACCGGCATGGCCCGCTTCGGCTTTTCCGAGGCCGAGCTGAGGCAGGTGGTGGCCGACGGCCGGGCCCTGGCGGCCATCGAGCTGCGCGCGGTCATGTCACACCTGGCCTGCGCCGATGAGGCAGCCCACCCGGCCAACGCGGCCCAGCGCGCGCGCTTCGACGCGCTGCGCGCCCTGCTGCCGGCGGCACCCGCCAGCCTGGCGGCTTCTTCCGGCATCTTCCTCGGCCCTGATTTTCACTATCAGCTCGCCCGGCCCGGCGTGGCGCTCTATGGCGTGAACCCGACGCCCGGCCAGCTGAACCCGATGCAGCCGGTGGTGCGGCTGGATGCGCGGGTGATCCAGCTGCGGGACGTGCCGGCGGGCACGCCCGTGGGCTATGGCCACACCGCCCGCACGGCCGGCCCGGCGCGGCTCGCGACCATCGCCGTGGGCTATGCCGACGGCTATCTGCGTGCCGGCAGTAACAAGGGCGCCGCCTGGTTCGCGGGCATTCCCCTGCCCCTGCTCGGCCGCGTGTCGATGGACAGCATCATCCTCGATGCCTCCGCCCTGCCGGAGGGCGCGCTGCATGAAGGCGCGCTCGTCAGCCTGATCGGGCCCGAGCGCGACGTGGATGCGGTCGGCGCCGATGCCGGCACCATCGGCTACGAAATCCTGACCAGCCTCGGCGCGCGGTACCACCGCCGCTACCTCCCCCCGGAAGCCTGATACCCATGAAGATCCTGATCCTCGGCAGCGGCGTGGTGGGCACCACCACCGCCTGGTACCTCTCCCGCGCCGGCCATGAGGTGGAGGTGGTCGACCGCCAGCCCGCCGCCGGCATGGAGACGAGCTTCGCCAATGCGGGCCAGGTCTCGCCCGGCTATTCCGCGCCCTGGGCCGGGCCGGGCGTGCCGTTCAAGGCGCTGAAGTGGCTGATGATGCGCCACCGCCCCTTCGTGATCTGGCCGAACCCCGAGGGGCGCCTGGCCTGGTGGCTGGCGCGGATGCTGGCCAACTGCACTGAGTCCGCCTATCGCACCAACAAGTCCCGCATGGTGCGCATCGCCGAGTATTCGCGCGACATGCTGAAGGAGCTGCGGGCCGAGACCGGCATCTCCTATGAACACCGCGAAGGCGGCACGCTGCAGCTGTTCCGTACCCAGCAGCAGCTGGACCATGTGGGCGACGACACCACCGTGCTGGATGCCTATGGCGTGCCCTATGAGGTGCTGGACAATGCCGGCTGCATCGCGCGCGAGCCCGCCCTGTCCCGCGTGAAGGAGAAGTTCGTGGGCGGGCTGCGCCTGCCGGGCGACGAGACCGGCGACGCGCATTACTTCACCCAGCGCCTGGCCGCGCTCTGCGCCGAGCGCGGCGTGACGTTCCGCTATGGCGTGAACATCCAGGCACTGGAAACCGAGGGCGGCGTCATGACCGGCGTGCGCACCGACCAGGGCGTGCTGAAGGCCGACCGCTATGTGGTGGCTCTGGGCAGCTTCTCGCCCGCGCTGGTGCGGCCGCTGGGCATCGAGCTGCCGGTCTATCCGGTGAAGGGCTACTCCATCACCGTGCCGATCACGAACCCCGATGCGGCGCCCGTCTCCACCGTGATGGACGAGACCTACAAGGTCGCCATCACCCGCTTCGACGACCGTATCCGGGTGGGCGGCACGGCCGAACTGGCCGGCTTCAGCAACAAGCTGCGCCGCCCGCGCCGCGAGACGCTGGAACACTCCGTGCGCGACCTGTTCCCCGAGGGCGGCGACATCGCCGCCGCCAGTTTCTGGACCGGGCTGCGGCCGATGACGCCGGACGGCACGCCCATCGTGGGCGCGACCAAGGTGGGGAACCTGTTCACCAACACCGGCCACGGCACGCTGGGCTGGACCATGGCCTGCGGGTCGGGCCGCTTGCTGGCGGATATCATCGGCGGGCAGGCGCCGGGGATCGACAGCGCGGATCTGTCGGTGGAACGGTACGTGGCGGCGGCCTGAGGCTCAGGGGCTTCGCCCCCGAGACCCCCACCAAGGGCGCTGCCCTTGGAACCCGCCAGGACCGTAGCGGCCCTGGACCCCGGGGAGTTGGTGCCATACCCTGATAGCGTTGATTATTATAATCAAATTGGCGTCCAGCCTGTGAAGGCCGGGCGCCAAACTCTTATCAGGTCCAGGAGATATTATCTCCTGGAGGGGAGCTTGAGGGGCAGAGCCCCTCAATGGGGGCCAAAGCGGCCCTGACTCTACTCCGCCGTCAGGTTCAGCGCCCGCACCAGCGGCACCCAGCGTTCCCGATCCCGGTCCATGTACATATCCACCTCCGCCCCCGTGCGCGGCTGCAGGATGATCAGGCCCGTGGGCTCGAAGCGCGCCCGCAGTTCATTGGCGGCCATCACCCGGTTGGTGGCTTCCCGCAGGCGCTCCACGATGGGCGCCGGCGTCGCGCGCGGCACGGCCAGCCCGTACCAGCCCAGCGCCTGGAAGCCGGGATAGCCGCTCTCGGCCACGGTCGGCACATCGGGCAGGATGGACAGGCGCTGTTCCGACGTGACGGCGATGGGCACCACGCGGTTGCCCTGGATCGCGGGCACGGCGCCGGACACCACCTCGGACATCATCTGCACATCGCCGCCCGTTACCGCCAGCATAGCCGGCGCGCTGCCCTGATAGGGCACATGGGTCAGGCCGATATTCGCCGCGCGGGCGAACATCTCACCCGCCAGGTGCAGCGACGTCGCGGGGCCGGAGGAGGAGAAGTTCACCCGCCCCGGATTGGCCTGGGCATAGGCCACCAGCTCCCGCAGGTTGCGCGCGGGCACACGGGGGTTGGTGATGAAGATGATCGGCACCTCGGCCACGATCGAGACCATCTGGAAGTCGCGGATCGGGTCATAGGGCAGGTTGCGCGTCACGGCGGGGTTCAGCGTGAAGGTCGTGCCGGTGCCGAGCAGGATGGTGTAGCCGTCGGCACGCGCATTGGCCGTGGCCTGTGCGCCGATGGCGGTGCCGGCGCCGCCCCGGTTCTCCACCACCACGGGCTGGCCCAGCTCACGCGTCATCTGCTCGGCAAAGGCCCGGCCGAGGATGTCGTTGGTGGCGCCCGGCGGGTAGGGCACGATCAGCCGCACCGGACGGTCAGGAAATTGGGCCGCGGCCGGCAGCGCCGTGACGAGGGCTGCCAGCGCGACCAGCAGGTTGCGAATACGCATGTTCGTTTCTTCCCGGATATTTTTTCTTGTCGTTGGGGAGAGCGGGTTCAGGCGGCGACCGCGGTCTCCCGGTCGATGGCCAGCGCGCCTTCCTTCAGCGCGGGGATCAGCTCGCGGCCGAACTCCGTGGTGTCGCCCACCGGGTCGAAGCCGCGGATCAGGAAGGACTGCACGCCCATGCGGTAGTATTTCAGCATCGCGTCCGCCACCTGCTGCGGCGTGCCCACCAGGCAGCTGGTATTGCCCTTGGCCCCCACGGCCTTGGCGATGGGCAGGTACAGGCGCTCATCATGCACGTCGCCGCGGGCCGCGATGGCCAACATGCGCTCGGCCGACTTGTCCTGCGCGTGGCGCGGCAGATTGGCGTTTTCCATATCGGCCAGGATGCGGCGCGCCTTGTCCCAGGCCTCGCCCTCGGTGGGCGCGATGATGGGCCGGAAGGAGATGTTGAAGCCCGGCGTGCGGCCGAATTTCGCCGCGCGCGCGCGGAAATCGGCCATCCGGTCGGCCGTCTCCTTCAACGGCTCGCCATACAGGGCATAGCTGTCGCAATGCTCGGCGCCCATCTCGAGAGCGCCCTCGGAGGCGCCGCCGAAGAACAGCTTGGGATAAGGCTTCTGCAGCGGCTTCACCGCCGTCCAGGCCGCGTTGAAGCGGTAGAACTCGCCGTGATGGTCGAAGGGCGCATCGGCGGTCCAGAGCCGGCGCATGACACCCAGATACTCGGCGGCGCGGCGATAGCGGTCGTCCTTCTTCAGGAAATCGCCTTCGCTCTCCTGCTCCTTGTCGGTCACGCCGCTGATGATGTGCAGCAGCAGGCGGCCATTGGACAGATGGTCGAAGGTGGCCGCCGAACGCGCCGCGAGCGTGGGCGAGACCACGCCCGGCCGGTGCGCGATCAGGTAGGACAGCGTTTTCGTATGCGCCGCCGCATAGGACGCGACGTTGAAGCCCTCGGCCGAGGACGAGTAGTAGCCGACCAGCACATGGTCGAAGCCCGCATTCTCATGCGTCTGGGCGAACTCCTTCAGGAAGGATGCCGAGACACCGCCGGCGATCACATGCAGCGTGGTTCCCTTCGGCGGGTCGACGCCGATCATCCCGATGACCTTGACGGGCATGTCCGTATTCCTCCGGTCTGTTCTCGTTCCGCGGGAGGCTGGGGGCGGCCCCGCCCTCTTGTCGCTTCCCGCTGCTTTCTGGACGGGAAAAGCTTGTGCCGGGGCAATCATTCACACAAACGAATAATTCAGCGGGTATTTTCATCGATTTTTTCGATACAATGACCCCGTGAACATCAAGCAGCTCGAAGCCTTCCTCGCCATCGCCGACCACGGCAGCTTCGCCGAGGCCGCCGACCGGCTGAACCTGACCCAATCCACCATCTCCGCCCGCATCAAGGAGCTGGAGCAGGATCTGGCCGTCACCCTGTTCGACCGGTCCCGCCGGCAGGTGCAGCTGACGCCCAAGGGGCGGGAATTGCTGGATTACGCGGCCCAGGCCGTGCGCCTCCAGGATGAGATCAGGCAGCGCATCGGCTCACAGCAGGCGCTGTCGGGCGTGGTGCGCATCGGCGTGGCGGAGCTGATCGCGGTGACCTGGCTGCCCGCCTTCGCCGCCCGGGTGCGGGCCCGCTATCCGGGCGTGACCCTGCAGTTCGAGGTGGCGATGAACCCCAGCATGGTGGCGGGCGTGCGGGCGGGCGACCTGGACATCGCCTTCGTCATCCACACCGAGACGGGCGCCGAGCTGCAGGCCCGCGCCCTCGGCACCGTGCCCTTCGCCTGGATGGCGGGCGGCGGCACGGAGCTGCCGGAAGCCCCGATGTCGCCCGAGGATCTGCGGCACTGGCCCATCATCTACCAGACCGCCGATTCCTACATGAACCGGCTGATGAGCTCCCTGCTGTTTCCGGGCGGCGCGGGGCGTCGGGGCGGCACCTCCTGCAACAGCCTGGCCGCCCGCCGCTCGCTGACCATGGCCGGGCTCGGCATCAGCCTGATGCCGGTGATGACGGCGGAGCGCGACATCGAGGAAGGCCGGCTGCGGCTGCTGCCGATGGACCCGCCGCTGGTGCATGTCGCCTATGAGGCGGTCTGCGCCGTCACCTCGCCGGCGCTGGGTGAGCTGATGGCCCTGGCCGCTGAGGCCAGCACCTTCCTCAAGGCGTAGCGGTCGCGCGCCTCAGGAAGCGGATCAGGGCGGCCATGTCGTCCGGGTCGCTCAACCGCTGCACCGGCATGCGCGTGCCGGGGGTGAAGAGATCGGGGCCCTGGGTGAACAGCTCGGCCACCGTGTTCTCGTCCCAGATGATGTCGCCGCGCGCCAGGCGCTCGGAATAGTCATAGCCGGGCACGCTGCCCATGCGACGGCCGAACAGGTTCTGCAGATGCGGCCCGGCCATGGGTGGCGCATCGGCGCGCAGCGCGTGGCAGGCCTGGCAATAGCGCCAGACGCGGGCACCCTCGGGGTCCAACCCCTCGGGCAGCGGCGCGGCGGCCGGGGTTTCCGAGATCGGGCGGCCGGTCAGCGGGTTCCAGCGGCGCAGCACCGCATCCGCGCCCCCGGTCCAGAGCGTGCCGTCGGGGGCGAAGCCCAGCGACCAGACCGGAAGCCCCGGCCCCTCCAGCACGCGCAGCAGGCGCGCCGCGTTCCAGTCCCAGATCGCGACCTCGCCGCCCACGCCGCCGGCCGCCAGCAGCCCGGCGCGTATGGCCATCGCGATGATCGGGCGCGTGCCGATGGCCAGCTCACGCGTGCCGCCGGCTTCGAGCAGCCGCACGCTGCCGTCCGAGAGGCCCGCCGCGACGCCCTCAGGCAATGCGGCCAGTGCCGTCACCGGCAGGCCGAATTCCGCCAGCACCTCGCCACCCGGCCACAGCCGCAGCGTGCCGTCCTGCCCGCCGCTGACGAAGCCGCGCGGGGTCGCGGCCAGCGCCGTCACGGGCCCCTGGTGGCCGCGCAGCACATCCGCATCGCCCGGGCCCCGCCACAGCCGCACCGTGCCGTCGAAACCGCCCGAGGCCACCACCGTGCCGTCGCTCGCCAGGGCCGAGACCGGCCCTTCATGCCCCTCCAGCACCGCATCCGGCGCGGGGGCGCCGGTGGGCGGCCAGATGGCGATGCGCCCGTCCTCCCCGGCGCTGGCGAAACCGCCGCCGGGGATGGCGAGCAAGGCCTCCACCGCCCCCCGGTGCCAGCGCGCGGCCAGCCGGGCCTGCCCCTGGGGCGACCAGAAGATCACCGCCTGGTCCAGCCCGCCGCTCGCCGCCCCCAGCGGCCCCACCGCCAGGGCGCGCACCGGGCCGCCATGGCCCTGCGCAAAGGCGGGGCCGGCCAGCAACAGCGCCGCGAGGACGGCGCGCCGGATCACAGCGTGCGCAGCAGGTCCGCCAGCACCTTGCCGCGCTGGGACAGTTCCTTCCACCGGATGTGCTCCTCCGGCGCATGCGCCCCGTGGCCGGAACAGCCGAGCCCGTCCAGGGTCGGGATGCCCATGGCGGCGGTGAAATTGCCGTCCGAGCCGCCGCCGCGATACTGCTTCGGCAGGTCGTAGCCGTGCCTGGCGGCCAGCGCCTTCGCGGCCTCGTACAGGCGTAGCCCCTCGGGGCTCTCGGTCATGGGCGGGCGGTTGATCTGGCCGGTGACGGTCACCTTGATGCCGTCCTCCTCATAGGCCAGGTCCTTGATCTTCTGGGCGAAGATCGCGCCGTCCTCGGGCACCGCCACGCGCAGGTCGACATGGCAGCCGGCCTCGGGCGCCACGACATTGGCACGCGCCCCGCCCCAGATGGGCGCCACATTGGTGGTCACGCCGCGCTCCAGGTCTGTCATGGCATGCACGGCCAGGATCAGCTTCGCCAGCGCCACGGTGGCGCTGCGGCCCTCGGTCCAGTTGCCGCCGGCATGGGCGCTGCGGCCCTCCACCTTGATGGTGAAGCGGCCGGTGCCCTTGCGGGCCGTGACCGCGCAGCCGTTGGGCCCACCAGCGGGTTCCGGGATCAGCACGGCGGCGGCATGCGCGGCCTCGGCCTCGATGGGCGCGCGGCTGGTGGGGCTGCCCACTTCCTCGTCCGGCGTCAGCAGCAGGGTGATGGGGCGGTTGGTCGGGATCTTCTGCGTCAGGATGGCGCGCACGGCGTTGAAGGCCAGGAAGCTGCCGGCCTTCATGTCATAGATGCCGGGGCCGTAGGCACGGTCGCCCTCGATGCGGAAGGGCATGTCGCTGCCCAGATGCCCAATGTCCCACACCGTATCCACATGGCCCGAGACCACCACCGGGGCATTGCCGCTGCCGGTGTTGGTGCGCGCGATCAGCGTGTCGCCGAAGCCGTTGCGGCCGGGAATGCGCTCGATCGTGGCCCCCGCGGCGCGCAGCCCGGCCTCGGCCTTGTCCAGCAGGGTGTTGACGGCCTCGGGCTTGTTGCTGGGGGTCTCGATCTCCACCCAGCTGCGCAGTTCCTCCAGCAATTCCTCGCTGGTGCCGATGGCGATGTCCGTCATGATCGAATGCCCCTGAATTGGTCGGGGGGCATTGTAAGCCTGAGGCGGTGAGGGGGCGAGGGGCTCAGGCGGCACGCGGAGCCATGTTCCTTTCTGAAAAAAAGAACCAAAAAACCTCTGATCGTTTTGTGCGCCCCTGGAGAGAAAGTTTCACCCTTCCCCTCCAGACCGCCACCCACTCGAAGAGTCTTTTTGCTTCTTTTTCTTCAGAAAAAGAAGAACACCCTTCAGAACCGCATCGACAGGTTGATAGACCCGAAGATCTGCGGGCCGCCGCGCTGTCCGTAGAACTCCTCGGAGCGGATCACCTGGGTATAGGCCACGCGCCACTGGCGCCAGTAGACGGCAATACCGGCCTGCGCGTCGGCCACGAAGGGCCGGGCGTCCACATGGCGGCTGTCGCGCCAGCTATTGCCCTGCAGCGCGATGTCGCGCGCCACGCCGCGCCCCTCCAGGCCCGCGAACATGTACCAGCCCCATTCGCGGCCGGTGCGGTCCGCATTGGGCTGGAAGTAGTTGCTGCCGGCCAGGGCCGGGCGGATGCGCGCCGGGCCGTAATCGGCCTGCAGCCCCTGGCCGAAGCGCACGATGCCGCCCACCGCGCCATAGGTGTTGGCATTGCCGAGAGAGACGCTGACGCTCGGCAGCGCCTCGAACTCCAGCCCGGCGAACTGGCCGAGCGGCACGCGCCACTTGCGCTCCGCCAGCAGGTTCACCACCGGCTCGTCATGGATCTGACGGTCCCAGCCATAGGAACGGTCGACGCCGATGGCGCGGTGAAAGCCGTTCTGGACCTGCTCGCCCAGCGCGCTCGGGCCCACCATGCCGGCCTGCAGCTCGACCAGGGTCAGGCTGCGCTCACTGGCGCGGCTGAGGGAGATGGAGGCCATCAGCATGCCGACATAGGGCCGGTCGGTGGGGTCTGGGTTGGTGCGGCGGGTATCGCGGGGGGTGAAGATGCTGTGGCTGAGCGCCATGCCCCAGCGCAGCTCACCCGGGCCCATCAGGGCCTCCAGCTGGCGGTTGGTCCACTCCAGCGGGCGCGGCAGGTCGGCGCTGGCGCTGCGCCAGGACAGCTGGAAGCCGTTGGAATAGAAGCGGTCCGTTCCCACGCCGAACTTGTCGTTCTCGATGGAGACGGAAAGCGTGCCGCGCCAGTCCGGCGGCGGCGCCGCATCGGGCCGGGGCTCCGGCACGGGCTGGGCGAAGGCCAGGCAGGGCAGCAGGCTGAGCGCGGTGGCGAGCGGCAGTCGGAAGTTCATCTCATCATCCCCAGGACGCTGGCCAAACGCGCGAAGCGCCCCCCGGTTTCCCAGCACGTGCGCGGCCTGCTAAATCTGGGCCGCGCAACTGGATCGGGCACGCATGTATTTCGAAGACCTTTCCGTGGGGCAGAGCGCGAGCTTCGGCAAGACCATCACCGAGGCCGACATCCTGCTGTTCAGCGCCGTCAGCGGCGACACCAACCCGATGCACCTGAACGAGGAAGTGGCCGCCCAGGGCGCCTTCCAGGGCCGGGTGGCGCACGGCATGCTCTCGGCCGCCCTGATTTCCACCGTGCTCGGCACCCGGCTTCCGGGGGAGCGCACGGTCTATCTCGGTCAGTCCCTGAAGTTCCGCGCGCCCGTCCGCATCGGAGAGACGGTGACGGCCACCGTCACCATCACCGCGCTGGACCCGGCGAAGCACCGGGCCACGCTCAGCACCGTGTGCAGCGTGGCGGGCAAGACCGTGATCGAGGGCGAGGCGCTGGTCATGGTGGCATCCCGTGGTTGAACATCCCTGGCGCATCTGCGTGTTCTGCGGTGCCTCGCGCGGGGCGGACCCCGCGCATGCGGCCCTGGCCGCGAAGCTGGGCGCCGCGCTGGGCGTCGCGGGCGTGGACCTGGTCTATGGCGGCGGCCATGCCGGGCTGATGGGCGTGGTCGCGGATGCCGCGCTGGATGCGGGGGCCGAGGTGTTCGGCGTGATCCCCGAGGCGCTGCAGGCGCGCGAACTCTCCCACCCCCGAATCCAGCACCTGGAGGTCGTGCCCGACATGCACAGCCGCAAGGCGCGGATGAACGCCCTCTCGGACGGCTTCATCGTGCTGCCCGGCGGCATCGGCACGCTGGAGGAGGCGGTGGAGATCCAGTCCTGGTCCCAGCTCGGCTTCCACCGCAAGGGCATCGTCTATCTGGATGAGGACGGCTTCTGGGACCCGTTCTTCACCCTGACCCAGACCATGGTGGATGGCGGCTTCCTGCGCCCCGCCCACCGGGACATCGCCCTGCGGGCCGACACGCCCGAGCAGGCGATCGAGATGCTGCGGAACTGGCAGCCCTCGGGCGAGAGCCGCTGGTCCGAGGGGCCCCAAGGGGAAGCCAAGGCATGAGCATCCTGACCGACTGGCGCAACCTGCCCGCCGAGGCGCGGGGCGCCACCGTGGCGCTCGGCAACATGGACGGCGTGCATCTGGGCCACCGCGCCGTGCTGGCCGCGGCCCATCGCGCGCGCCCCGACCTGCCACTCGCGGCCCTGACCTTCGAACCGCACCCGCGCGAGCATTTCCGCCCCGATGACCCGCCCTTCCGGCTGACGCTGCTGCCGGCCAAGGCCGAGGCGCTGGCCGGGCTGGGCGCGCGGCTGGTCTATGCCCTGCCCTTCGACGACGCGCTGGCGCATATGTCGGCAGAGGAGTTCTTCCGAGAGGTGATCGTGGAGGGGATCGGCGCGCGGCACCTGGCCTGCGGGCCGGATTTCGCCTTCGGCCACCGGCGCGGCGGCAGCCAGGATTTCCTGCGCCAGGCCGCCGAGGCAGCCGGCATCGGCCTGTCGGTCGTGCCCCCCCTGACCGATTCCGAGGGCAGCATCAGCTCCACCCGCATCAGGCGCGAGCTGCAGGGCGGCTACGTCGAGCGCGCGGCAGCGCTGCTGGGCAGGCCGTGGTCGGTCACCGGGCCCGTGACCCATGGCGATGCGCGGGGCCGCACCATCGGCTTTCCCACCGCCAATGTGCCGCTGGGCCGGCATCTGGAACCCGCGCGCGGCGTCTATGCCGTGCGGGTGCGGCTGGCCGACGGGCGGGTGGTGCCGGGTGTCGCCAATATCGGCCGGCGCCCGACGCTGGGCGGCGACCCCGTCTCCCGCATCGAGGCGCATCTGTTCGATTTCGCGGGCGACCTCTACGGCCAGGAGGTCGAGGTCGCGCTGCACGGCTTCATCCGCGAGGAACGGCGCTTCCCGGATTTCGCGGCGCTGACGGCGCAGATCGCCAGCGATGCGCAGACCGCGCGGGGAATGCTGGGCGCCTGAGCCCATCATAACCGCCGCGTATGATGCCGATGCCGAGGCTCGATTGGAGAAAAATCATGCTGCGGCGCATCTCTGTCTCACCGAAGGGCGGCACGGGCCGCCCCCTCAGAGACAAGAGACCGAGACCATGAACCGCTTCGCTTTCGCCGCCGCCGCCATCAGCCTGATGGCTTCCGCCCCCGCCTTCGCCCAGTCTCCCCGCCTGGAAGGCGATTTCGCCAGCCAGCATGTCGTCTATGACGACAGCTACCGGGGCAACATCGTGGGTGGCGGCGCCGTCGCCGTGATCCGTGTGGATGAGGGCCGCCCTGTGCTGGGCTATGCCTCCAACGGCCCGGTGCAGCAGGGTGTGGCCGGCATGACGCCGGTGGTGCAGAACATCGCCGGCACCGACCGCACCGTGTGGGTCAACAGCCGCGGCTGAACCACCCGATCGGCACCACGCAAAGGCCGCCCCCGAAACGGGGCGGCTTTTTCATGTCCGCTATTCCGCCGCGCGCTGCAGTTCGGTGCGCTTCAGGGTGCCGCCCCATTCGGCCAGCAGGTTCTCGTCATCCATGCCGAGCGGGACGGCCTTCGGCCCCTGCACCAGCACATCGGGGCGGAACAGCCGCAGCAATTCCTCATTGGACTGGCCGTTGCAGCTGGTCACGAGGTCCACCGCCGGCCAATCGGCCAGGGAAAGCCCTTCCTCGTCGCTGACGGCCACCAGCAGGCGGTCGCACCAGCCCCGCGCCTGTTCCATCAGCGCGAGCGACCAGGCGGCGGCCGCGCCCCCGGTCAGATGCAGCAGGCCCACGCGCCAGCCGCGATGCCGCCAGCGCTCCACCATCTCGGAGGCCAGGGGAATGGAGGCCAGCTTCCGCTGCGCCTGGGCGCCGGGGGTCAGCGCCTCCAGCAGCTCATCCTCACGCACGACGGAGATGCCGGCCTTGCGGGCCACCACCCCGATGGCGATCGCCGCCAGCTGCGCGGCCACCACCAGCGGCAACCCGGCGGCCAGCGCGGCCCCCAGCAGCGCCACGACCGCGTCGCCGGCACCGGCATTGTCGTTCTGCTCGGATGCCTCCGCGCGCAGCGACAGCACCTGGCCGTCCTCATGCACCAGCGTCAGCCCCTCGGGGCAGCGGGGCACCAGCACCGCGCCCAGCCCATTGGCCTGGCGGGCATGGTTGGCGGCCGCCACGATGTCGTCGCGCGTCACGATCGGCGCGCCCCAGGCGGCGGCCAGGGTGTCGCGCTCGACCACCAGCAGGTCCGCACCGCGATAGCGGGAGAAATCGGTCCCCCGGGGCTCCACCACCACCTTACGGCCGGCGGAGCGGGCGGCATCGATCAGGCGCTGGGGCACGTCGCCGCTCAGCACGCCCTTATGATAGTCGGAGAGCACCAGCGCGCTGGTGGCGGCCACGGCGTCGGTGGCGATGCGCACCAGCCTTTCGGCCAGGCGCTGATGAATGGGGCCCGCATGCTCGTGGTCCGCGCGCATCAGGTGCTGGCCGGATGCCACGAAGCGCGTCTTGGTGGTGGTCGCGCGCCCGCCCTGGACCAGCAGCCAGGGCTCGACCCTCGGCTGGCCGCCGATCAGCGCCGTCAGGTCGCTGCCGGGCTGGTCGTCGCCCACCACCGACACGAAGGCGACCGCGGCACCCAGGGCCGTCAGGTTGCGCACGACATTGGCGGCGCCGCCCGGCAGGGCCAGCTCGCGCTCCACCGCCAGCACCGGCACCGGCGCCTCGGGCGAGACGCGCGTGACCCGGCCATAGACGTATCGGTCCAGCATCGCGTCGCCGACAACGAGCACGGTTCCGCGCTTCAGCTGCCGCACGGCGGCGGCCAGAAGCTCGGGCGAGCGGTTCGCAGGTGGGGTGCGCGGAGGAACCATTAACGTCTTATGGCAAGTTATTCGCTACGGGGACAATAACGCGCTTCTATGGTGACGGTAGCTTCATGCCTATCGCAAGCCATTGTGAGAGTTCCGCAACGAGCCGGAGGCCCGGAAGGCGCCGGGCGGGAAGCATCGCTTAACCATTCCCGGCGATGCTGCGCAGCGAATCACCCAGGCCACCATGCAGATCACCGCTCCTTCCCCGGAAAGCCCCGCCCCCCCGAGATCCGCCGCGCTGGCGGAAGCCCTGCGCCGTTGCGAGGCCGGTGGCTGCGCGGGCGTTCTGGCCGGCGACGGCCTGCCGCGCCTGGTCTCCGCCCTGCTGGAGGAAGCGGCCAATGCCGGGGATGGCCTGGTATGGCGCCCCCGCGCGGGTGAGGCCTGGCTGCTGGGCACCGCCCCCGGGGCAGCGGCGCGTGCCGCCCGCCACCTGGAACGCATGGAGATCCCGGCGCGTCTGCTGGACTTTCCGCGCGACCTGCCTCTGCTGGACGCGGCCCTGGCCGAGGATGCGGCGGCGGCACCCGCCCGCCCGCCCTCCCCGCCCGCG
The DNA here is from genome assembly GCF_004005855.1 of Rhodovarius crocodyli. Lineage (GTDB taxonomy): Bacteria > Pseudomonadota > Alphaproteobacteria > Acetobacterales > Acetobacteraceae > Rhodovarius > Rhodovarius crocodyli. The sequence goes on along the minus strand of NZ_SACL01000017.1, from coordinate 37,142 downwards.
CTGGGCGGGCTGGAGGAGAGGGCGCGAAGCCGTCCCGCCCAGGAACTGCTGCGGCTGGGCACCATGTGGCGCATGGAAGGCGGCCAACCGCGCCTGCTGGCCCAGTATTGGGGCGGCATTCCCGATGCCTTGCTGCCCGACACATTCCGCACGGGCGCCGAGGCAGACTGGTCGGGCCATGCGGCCAACCTTCTGGCCCAGCGGCTTCTGGCCATGGCCCAGGCGGGCCAGTGGCCGGCCGGGCGCAAGGCGGGCCTGCCGCTGCTGATCGACATGCCCTGGCTGGAGGAACCGCCCCCCCTCCCCGCCCCTCCGCCGGGGGAGGGCCATGCGCTGGTGCTGCCGTTGGCGCTGCTGCCGCGCCTGCTGCCCTGGGCAGAGGCCGCGCGGGCGGCCGGCTGGGGGCTGGCCTGGCGGGGAATGGCCCCGGCCTTGCTGGGGCTGGCCGAAGGCGACCGCCTGCCCGGCGGCTTCATCCTGGCCGAGGCCACCGCGAAGCTGGCCGCCGAACCCGGCCCGAATCCGGCACGGCTGGCGCTGTGCGGCGCCCCGACGCCGGATCTTCTGGCCCGATCGGCCCGTCACGGCTTCGCCCTGTGCCACGGGGTGGGCGCATGAACGCGATGCTTCCTCCCCCGGCCAATGCCCAGAAGGACACGCTGGCCCTGACGGCGCTGGCGCGTGAAAGCGTGGCCTCGGGCGTCGAGAGGCGCGTGCTGCATCTCCGCCTCTCGGCCCTGCCGGCGCAGCTGAACCACACCCACCACCAGCGGCAGCTGCGCGAAGCCCTGCTGCCGCTGCTGCGCCCCACCCGGGCCCGGCTGTACGACCTGCCGAACGGGGATCTCGTGGCTGTCTCGCCGCCGCCGGCCGAGCATCTGGAAACCGTGCGCGCCACCATGCTGAAACTGCTGGGCGACGACCCGGCGGCGGCGAATTGCTGCCAGGAGCTGCGGCTGCCGGCCCAGGCCGCCGCCCTTCTGGCGGCCGTGGAAGGCGGGCTGGGCCTGGCCCCGCCCGCCCCGGCCGAGCGCACCTGGATGCAGCGCCCCGCCCACCCGCCGGGCCGCCCTGCCCCCGGCCAGCCGCCCCGCGCCGAGGATGTGCTGGCCGCCGAGGCCGCCCTCGCGCCCGCCGATCTCAGCGTGCATCAGCGCTGGCAGGCGGTGTGCCTGCTGAAGGACGGCCACCCCGAACCGCGCGAGGAATGGCGCGAGCAGCGATTGAGCGAGGAGGCGCTGCTGGAGGCGCTGCTGCCTGGCACCCCGCTGGCGGGCGTGCCCTGGCTGCGGCGGCGCCTGCGCTCCCGCATGGCGCGGCGCACCCTGGCGCAATGGGCCCGCCCCGATGAGGTAGTGGGCTTCACCCCGCGCGGGCTGGCCCTGCTGCCCGCCAATCTCCTGCAGGATGAGTTCCTGCGGCTGGACGCGATGCTGGGCTCCAACCGCGCCATGCTGACCATCGGCTTCACCCTGACGGACATCCTGGCCGACCCGGAGGCCTTCGGCATGGCGCTGCGCTTCGCCGGGCTGCGGGGCTATCGCACCGCCCTGACGGAACTCGCACCCGAGGAACTGCCGCTGGTGCCGCCGGACCTGTTCGGGCTTACTCTGCTGAAGCTGCGCTTCGCGCCGGGTCTGCTGGAGCTGGATGCCACGGGCCGCGCCGCGCTGGAGGCCGCCCTGCCCTCGGACCGCAGCCGCATCGTGCTGAGCGGGGTGGACAGTGCGGTGGCCATCAGCTGGGGCTGGCAGCGCGGGATCGAGCGCTTCCAGGGACGGCTGATCGAGCAGCGCCTCAGCCTGGGATAACGGGTTCCGCCGGCTCCGGGCCCGGCACCTCCGGCAGGCCGGCCGGGGCCTCGTCCGGCTCGTCCGCCGCCGGGGTGCTGCGCCGCGTGGCCTGGTGGCGCAGGCGCAACGGTGCCAGGCCGGGGCCGATCCATTGTTCGCTGAACAGCATTTCGCCCGTCTGCGGGTCCGCCCAGAAACGGCTGGTGAACTGCCGCAGACCCTGGGCGCGGCAGCGTTCCGTGACCAGCAGCCAGCCCGTCTCGGCCGGGCTTTCCGCCTCGGGCGCGGCCTCGCTTTCGGCCAGCTGGGTGCTGGCGACCAGACGGCATTGCAGCGTGATGCCGAAGCGCATGCCGGCCGGATCGCGCGAGGCGGTGGCCAGGTCGATCACCCGCCGCGTTTCGGCAGCGCGACGGCGTAGGCGCAGCGGCTCCGCCAGGGGGTCCGGCCCGTCGAATCGGGTCGCGGCCAGCATGGTCGGCAGGCCTGAGGTCGCGACCACCCGCGCCCCGTCCAGCGCCACCACCACGCCGCTGCGGGTGCGCCACATCTGCCGCGCGCCCTGCTGGTGCACCAGCCGCGCCCCCGCGCTGCGCCGGCCCAGCGTCATGCGCAGGGCGGGCCCGTCCGACTCGTCCTCAGCCGCGCCGGACCAGGGGTCCGCCAGGGGGTTGGGCGCGAAGATGTCACGGAAGGGATTGGCGGGCAGCCAGGCCGAAAGCCCGCTTCCCTCGCTCAACGGGTCCGCCGAGCTGCCCCCGCAGCCCGGAAGCGACAGGGGAAGAAGCAGCAGGACAGGCAGCCATGGGCGCATGCGCCCTGCATACCATGCACACGTCGTGGTTGTGAAAGCCTCTGGCGGGACAGCCGCCGCAAAAACAAACGCCGGAGAACCGCGGGGGGCTCTCCGGCGTCCATCCGGTCGGGCTCGAGGAGTGGGGGACCCGACCTGTTAGCTTGGGTGTCCGGGCATTATGCGCGATTACGCGAGTCCGCCCAAGCGATATTGTATTACCCCTTCACGTCCATTGCCTGCCGCAGCCCGTCACTGACCAGATTGAAGCAGATCGAGGTCACGAAGATGCAAACACCGGGCAGAACAGCGACCCAAGGTTGAACGTAGATGGCCGTGCGCAGCGTGTTCAGCATCAGGCCCCATTCGGCCTCCGGCGGGCGGGTGCCGAGGCCGAGGAAGGAGAGGCCCGAGGCCAGGATCATGCAGACCGACACCTGGCTGGTCGCATAGATGAAGATGGGCCCCAGCACATTGCCCAGCACATGCACGCGCACGATGGTCAAGCCGCTGGCGCCGGAGGCACGGGCGGCGTCCACGAAATCCAGGTTGCGCACGCCCTGGGTCACGCTTTCGGCAACCCGGATGATGGGCGGCACGAACACCAGGCTCAGCGCGAGGATCGCGTTCATGATGCCCGCCCCCAGCGCGCCGGAGATCGCGACCGCGAGCAGGACGGAGGGAAAGGCGTAGAAGATGTCGGTGACGCGCATGATCAGCATGTTCACGCGCCCGCCCATGAAGCCGGCCGTCACCCCCAGCATGGTGCCGACGCTGAAGGCGATCAGCACCGGCACGATGCCCATGAACCAGGAAAGCCGCCCGCCGTAGAGCAGCCGCGTCAGGATGTCGCGGCCCAGCTCATCGGTGCCCAGCGGGTAGTTGGGGGTGCCGATGGCGCGCAGGCGGCGGATCATGCTGCCCTGATACGGGTCATGCGGGGCGATCAGGGGCGCGAACAGGATGGCCAGGAACATGATGACCAGCACGGCGGTGCAGAAGATGGTCATCGGGTCGCGGCTGACGCGGCGCAGCACGCCCTTCCAGTAGCCGTCGGAGGCGGCGGCCGCCTGGCGGGCCTGGACGGCGAGTTCGGCGGCGGCCGCGGTCGTTGCGGTGCTCATGGCCTCAGCCCCTCTTGATGCGCGGGTCGAGCCCGGTCTGGATCAGATCGACGCACAGGTTCAGCGTGACGAAGAACATGGCGAGCACCAGGATGGTGCCCTGCAGCACCGGCAGGTCGCGCTGGAAGATGGCGCTGTTCAGCAGCAGCCCGGTGCCGGGCCAGGAGAACACGGTCTCGACCAGGATGGAGCCGCCCATCAGGTAGCCCAGCTGCAGGCCCATCACGGCCAGCACATTGGGGGCCGCGTTCTTGACCACATGCAGGAACACCCCCCAGCCGCCCAGGCCCTTGCCGCGCAGGGCGGTGACGAATTCCTGGTTCATGATCTCGGCCACGATGCCACGCACCGTGCGGGTCACGATGCCCATCGGGATGACGGCGAGCGTGATGGAGGGCAGCACCAGATGCTGCATGTGCTCCCAGTTCCAGGCCCAGTCCTCGCTGCCGCCGGGGCCGGCGCCCATGGCGGGCAGCATGTTCCACTGCACCGAGAACACCACGACCAGCACCATGCCCAGCCAGTAATGCGGCACGGACACGCCCGCCACCGCCGTGGTCACCGCCGCGCGGTCGATGATGGAGCCGCGGAAGGTGCCCGCCAGCCCGCCGAGGATCGTGCCCATGATGAAGCCGAGGCCGGAGGCGAAGGCGGCCAGCATCAACGTGTTGCCGATGGCCGAGCGCAGGTCGTCCCACACCGGGCGGCCCGTCGCGAGCGAGCGGCCGAGATCGCCCTGCACCACCTTGGACAGCCAGATCGCGAACTGCACCGCCAGCGGCTTGTCGAGGCCGTAGTCACGCCGCACCTGCTCCACCACATCGGCGGGGGCATCGGCGGGGACGATGGCGTTGATCGGGTCACCAGGGGCGATCTGCACCAGCATGAAGCAGACGAAGCCCACCGCCAGCGCGATGGGGATGGCATAGAGCACCCGGCGGAGCAGGTAGAAGAACATGGCGCACTCCAGAAACCGCCCCCCGCAGGGGGCCAGCCAATCTCGCGCGCGGGCCGTGGCCGGGGCAACGCCGTTGGCGGGGCGCATCGGCTGGCGCAGACTGCGCCTGCCCAGCACCGATGCAGGACTGCCCGCCCATGAAGCTACTGGTCATCAACGGGAACACGGATGAGGCGATCACGGCGCTGATCCTGCGCCATGCCGAATCAGCCCTGGAACGCTTTGCCCGGCCGGCCACGCTGGTGGGGGCCACGGCGCGTTTCGGGGCGCGCTACATCGCCTCCCGCGCGGCTTCGGCCATCGCGGGCCATGCCGTGCTGGACGCGATGGCGGAAAAGCTGACGGCCGATACCGATGCCGTGGTGATCGCCTGTTTCGGGGACCCCGCGCTGGAAGCCGCGCGGGAGGTCAGCCCGGTGCCGGTCACGGGCATGGCCGATGCGTCGCTGCTGCTGGCCTTCCGCCAGGCGGAGCGCGTGGCGCTGATCACGGGGGGCGCGGCCTGGGTGCCGATGCTGGAGGAATTCGCCCTGGTGCGGGGCTATGGGCCCGACCGGGTCTCGGTAAGGGCCGTCGCCCCGACGGGGGGCATGATCGCGGCCGACCCGGACGGCGCCATCGCCCTGCTGGCCGAGGCCGCGCGCCAGGCCGCGGCCGATGGCGCGGGGGCGGTGGTGCTGGGCGGCGCGGGTCTCGCGGGGCTCGCGCCGCGCGTCTCCGCCGCCAGCGGGGTGAATGTGCTGGACAGCCTGGACTGCGCCCTGCTCGCGGCCTTCGAGGCGACGGCCGCGCCCGACCCGAAGCCCGTGCCCACCATGGGGCTTTCCGCGCCGCTGGCCGCCCTGCTGGGTTGACCCGCGCCGCCCGGCAGCGCATCGCGGAGGCAAGACCGACCGAGGAAGCCTCCATGGAACAGCCCATCCTGATCACCCGCGACGGCCCGGTGATGCACATCACCCTGAACCGCCCGCACCGGCGCAATGCGCTGTCCCTGGCGCTGGTGGCCGAGCTGGACCGCGCCATGGAGGAGCTGGAATCGAGCGACACCTTCCGCGTCGTGGTGCTGCGCGGCGCGGGCGGGCATTTCTGCGCGGGGCTTGATCTGGTGGAGGTCGCGGAGGACCAGCTCTCGGCCGAGCAGCGGCTGGAGGCGCAGCTGCGCCGCAACGCCGATATGGGCGCGCGCCTGCTGCGCCTCGCCTCCTTGCCGCAGGTGGTGGTCGCCCGCATCCAGGGCAGCGCCTTCGCGGGCGGGCTCGGCTTCAATTGCGCGGCCGACATCGCCATCGCCGATGCCTCCGCGAAGTTCTGCGCGCCCGAGGTGCTGCGCGGGCTGGTGGCGGCCCAGATCCTGCCCTGGATCACCCGGCGCGTCGGCCGCAGCCAGGCCCAGCGGCTGGTGCTGCAGGCCCAGGTGCTGGACGCCCAGGCGGCCGCGAAGATCGGCCTGGTGCATGAGGTGTTCGCGGATGAGGCCGCGCTGGATGCCGGGCTCGACGCCATCCTGAAGGACCTGCGGCGCGGCTCCCCGCAGGCGATGGCCGAGACCAAGAAACTGCTGGCGGCACTCGGCGAGATCTCGCCCGCGGGCTATGCCGCCGCCGGCGCCCAGGCCTTCGCCCGCTGCGCCGTGGGCGATGCGGTGGAAGGCATCGCGGCCTTCCGGGAGAGGCGGAAGCCCGGCTGGGAAAGCTAAGGCGGCAGCACCGTCTGCATTTCCGCCAGCAGCAGCCTCAATGACCGGCTCATCCGGCCGATGGCTGCCTCCAGCCCGTCCAGCATGGCGCCGCGCGCGTTGAGGTCGGCGGTGGAATAGACCCCGCCCTCGCCCACCAGCAGCGCCGTGCGGCGGTCCGGGTTCTCGAACCCGCCCTCGCCCAGCAGGCCCGCGCCGCGCCACTGCTCCACCACCTGGTCCAGCACCGAGGCCCCTTCGGTGTCGTGGCGCAGCAGATAGCGCCAGACCACGGCCGGCAGCATGGTCGACTGTTCCGGACGTTCCCGGATCTCACGCAGGATGTTGCGGCTGGTCATCAGCCGGCCGCGTGATTCGCCCAGCAGCTGCGCGACGCCCGAGGACGCCTCGCCCAGGCCGCCCGCGATGCCGACGGCCGAGGCCGCGGTGGGCGCGGCCGCCAGGGAAAGCCCGCCGGTCGCGACCGCGGTGAAGGCGCCGATGCCGATGCTGGCGATGGTCAGGCGGCGGCTGGCCCGGCTTTCCCGTGCCTCCAGCAGGGAACGCAGCTGGTCGCCGCGCTCATCCTCGCAATCCAGCAGGGCCATCGCCTCCTGCACGTCCAGGGAGGCCGCGACGATGCGCTCCACCACCATCTGGCGCATGCGCAGCCGCTGCAGGGGCGGCCCATCGCCCACGATCAGGCCCGACAGCTGCGGGGCGATGCCGATCAGCACCGCCATGCGCTGCGCCCGCGCGGAAAAGCCCGGCAGCGGCGCGGGCACGGGCTCACCCAGCGCGGCCCCCACCGTCTCGGCCGATGGCATGCAGAAGCCCTCGGAGATGATGCGCGCGCCCGAGACCTCGGGGGTGGCGCAGCCGGCCATCAGGGCCAGCGCCAACAGGGGCAGGACGGGCCTGGGGAAGCGTGTCATTCCGGCGATGAAGCACAGGCCGGGCGTGGCGGCTATGGGCGGCGGCCACCTTCCGTCAGCGCCGCGATCCGGGACGCGCAGCGCCACAACACGTCCAGCGGGCCCGGTGCCTCCGGGTCTCCGAAGCCGCCGGTCAGGCTCGCGATGCTCAGCGCGCCCAGGAGCGCGCCCCTGGCAGAGAGGATGGGCACGCCGAGCCCCGCCAGGCCGATCACGAAATCATCCCGCGCGAAATCCCAGCCGCGCGTCCTGATCCGCTCCGCCTGGCGGCGCAGCAGCCCGGGGTCGGTCTCGGCGGCCGGGGTGCGGCTGGCCAGCGGGGCCGCCAGCACCCGCTCGCGCTCCCGCGCCGGCAGATGGGCCAGCAGCACGCGCGGGCCCGCCCCCGAGTTCAGCGCGGCCCGGCCGCCCACCGCGAACCAGGCGACCTCGATGTCGGGCAGCTTCACGCGCACGCTGTCCAGGCACAGCGCCATGCCGTCGTCGAAGGTCCAGAGAAAGCTGGTGGCACCCGTCTCGGCGGCCAGTTCCCGCAGCACGCCGGCACCCGCGGCCCGCAGGTCGCTGCCGAGCGGCACGGCGGCGGCCAGGCTCAGCACCCGGCCGGCCAGGGCGTAGGTGCCGGCCGCGCCGTCATGCGTGACCAGCCGGTTCAGCAGCAGCGTCTGCAGCAGGCGGCGCGTGGTGCCCTTGTCCAGCGCGGCGGCGCGCGACAGCTCCGTCAGCGTCAGGGCCGGCCGCTCGGGCGTGAAGGCGGCCAGGATGGCGATGCCCCGATCCAGCGCCCGGACCAGCGGCACGCCGGCGCTGAGTTCGTTTTGTGTCATCAGATGATACTATCATATCATTTGTTGACTCCACCAGCGCCTGTCGTACCGTCCCTCCACCCTGGAAGGACACCCCCCGATGCCCGTGAACCCCGCGATCGCTGCCCTGGCCCCCGAGATGACGGCCTGGCGCCGAGACTTCCACGCCCATCCCGAGATCGGCTTCCAGGAACACCGCACCAGCGGCATCGTGGCCGAGAAGCTGCGCGAATGGGGGCTGGAGGTGCATACCGGCATCGGCCGCACCGGCGTGGTGGGCGTGCTGCGCGGCAAGCATGACGGGCCGCGCGGCAACCGCAGCATCGGCTTTCGTGCGGACATGGATGCCCTGCCCATGCCCGAGACCAGCGACATCCCCCATCGCAGCGTGAATGAAGGCGTGATGCACGCCTGCGGCCATGACGGCCACACCGCCACCCTGCTGGGCGCGGCCCGGCACCTGGCCGAGACGCGGGACTTCGCCGGCACGATCAACTTCATCTTCCAGCCCGCCGAGGAAGGGCTGACCGGCGCGCTGGCGATGGTGGAGGACGGGCTGTTCCGCCGCTTTCCCTGCGATGCCGTCTATGGGCTGCACAACCTGCCGGAGCTGCCGCTGGGCACGGTCGCGATCCGGCCGGGCACGGTGCTGGCGGCGGTGGATTATTTCTCCATCACCCTGCGCGGGCGCAGCAGCCACGGCGCGCAGCCCCATCGCGGCATCGACCCGCTGCCGGGCGCCACGCAGCTGTACATGGCGCTGCAATCCCTGGTCAGCCGCCGGGTGGACCCGCACGGCACGGCGGTGATCAGCGTGGGCCAGTTCCACGCCGGCACCTCGGACATCGTGATCCCGGAGACGGTGGAGCTGCGCGGCACCATCCGCACCCTGCTGCCCGAGATGCGAGAGCACATGGACAAGCTGTTCCACCAGGTGGTGGAAGGCACGGCCGCCGCCCATGGGCTGGGGCTGGAGCTTTCCTATCACCGCTCCTACCCCCCCACCATCAACACGCCTGAGCAGGCGGCGCTGGCCGCGGAAGCCGCCGCCGCCGTGGTGGGCCCGGCCGGCATCAAGGATGATTTTCCCTCGCTGACCGCCGGCGAGGACTTTGCCTATATGCTGCACAACGCCCCGGGCGCCTTCCTGCTGCTGGGCCAGGCGGGTGAGCAGAAGGGCAGCAACGTGCCGCTGCACAACGGCCATTACGACTTCAACGACGCGCTGCTGCCGATCGGCGCCGGCTGCTTCGCGGAGATCGCGCGGCGGGAGCTGTCGCCCGACTGACCGGCGGGCGGTGCTATAGTGCCGCCCATGCGCATTCTCACGATTCCCTCGGGCGTGCCCTTCCTGCCGGCGCTGGCCGCCGGCCTCAGGGAAAGGCTGCCCGCGCCCGAGGATCTGGCCCGCGCCACCATCCTGCTGCCCACGCGCCGCAGCGCCCGCGCCCTGCGCGCCGAATTCGCACCCGCCGAGGGCGGCGCCCTGCTGCTGCCGCGCCTGCGCGCGCTCGCTGGCCTGTCGACCGAGGACGCGGATGAGCTGGCCCTGCCTGCACTTCTGGAGCTGCCCCCTGCCGTGGAGCCCCTGCGCCGCCAGGGTGAGCTGGCCGCGCTGGTGCAGCGCCTGCCCCCCGCGCGCGGCGGCCCGGCCAGCCCGGAGCAGGCCTGGGGCCTGGCCGGCGAACTCGCCGCCTTGCTGGACGAGATCGCGCTGGAGGAAGCCGACCCCGAGCTGCTGCGCGACCCGCACGCCCTGCAACAGGCCTGGCTGGAACGGCTGGAAGGGCTGGTGGAGGGCGAACTCGCCGTCCATTGGCGCATCACCACCACATTCCTGCGCGGCGTGGTCGAGGCCTGGCAGGAATGGCTGGAGGACCAGCAGTTGCTGGACATCGGCGTGCGCCGCGTGCTGGCGCTGGCGACCCAGGCCGATGCCTGGCGCCTGCGCCCGCCCGAGGGGCTGGTGGTGGCCGCCGGCATCGGCGCGGGCGGCACCATCCCCGCCGCCGCCCGACTGCTGAAGGTGATCGCGGAGGAGTTGCCCCAGGGCTTCGTGGTGCTGCATGCGGAAGACCCCGCCACCGCCGAACTGCCCGCCGACGCGCTGGACACCGCGCCCACCCACCCCTTCCACGGCCAGCGCCGGCTGCTGCGCATGATGGGCGCGGGGCTGGGGCCCTTCCCGGACTGGCATGCGGGCGCGGCGCCCCTGCCGCGCATGGGCCTGCTGGGCCAGGCGCTGTGCCCGCCCGCCGCCCTGCCCGCCTGGCAGTCCCGCCGCCCGGATGAGCGCGCGCCCGCGCTGGAGGGCCTGTCCCGCCAGACCGCCCCCGATGCCGAGCACGAAGCCCGCGCCATCGCCCTGCTGCTGCGCGGCGCGCTGGAACAGCCGGGCGCCTCGGCCGCGCTGGTCACGCCCGACCGCGACCTGGCGCGCCGCACCGCCGCCGCCCTGGCGCGCCACGGCATCGAGGCCGAGGACAGCGCCGGCCAGCCGCTGCACCTCTCCGAAGCCGGGGTGTTCTTGCGCCTCGTCGCGGAGATGGTGCGCACGGGCTTCGCGCCGGTCGCGACGCTCTCGGCCCTGAAACACCCGCTGGCCGCCGGCAATATGGGCCGCGACGAATGGCTGCCCGCCGCCCGCGCCCTTGAGCTGGCGGCGATGCGCGGCCCGCGCCCCGGCCCCGGGCTGGAGGGGCTGCGCGCCGCGCTGGACCCGCGCGCGCCCGCCAATGCGCTGCAGATCATCGACGCACTCGCCTGCGCCATGGCGGGCTTCACCTCCCTGCCCTCCGCCCCCTCCCTGCCGCCCGCGCAGCTGCTGTCGGACCTGCTGGCGGCGGCGGAACGGCTGGCGAGCTCGGTGGAGCTGCCGGGCGGGCTCGCGCTCTATGCGGGTGAGGAAGGCGAGGCGCTGGCCAACCATCTGGCCGACATGCAGGTGGGCTTCGCGGCCCTGCCGCCCATCGCGCCCAACCGCTTTCCGCCGCTGTTCGAGGCGGCGCTGTCGCAGGGCGTGGCCCGCCGCCCGCGCAGCCGATCCGCGCATCCGCGCGTGGCGATCCTGGGCCTGCTGGAAGCCCGGCTGCTGCATTTCGACCGCGTGGTGCTGGGCGGCCTCGACGAGGCGATCTGGCCGCTGGCCACCGACCCCGGCCCCTGGATGGGCAGGCCCATGCGCGCGCAGTTCGGCCTGCCCTCGCCCGAGGCGCGGATCGGCCGCGTCGCCGCCGACTTCCTGCTGACGGCTGGCTCCGCGAAGGAGGTGGTGCTGTCGCGCGCCACGCGGCGCGGCGGCTCGCCCACCGTGCCGGCGCGCTGGCTGACCCGGCTGGAGACCTTCCTGGCCGGGCAGCGCAACGAGCATTGGCCGCAAGGCCTGTCGGTGCCCGAGAACCAGGCCGTCGCCTGGGCCGCGGCACTCGACCAGCCCACCGCCCCCATCACCCCAGCCCAACGCCCGCGCCCCGCGCCGCCCGCCGGGGAACGCCCGCGAAAACTCTCCGTCACCGATGCCGGGCTGCTGCTGGCCGATCCCTATTCCTTCTATGCCAAGCAGGTGCTGCGCCTGCGCCCGCTCGACCCGCTGGAGGCTGAGATCGGCCCCGCCGAGTATGGCGAGTTGGTGCACGACACCATGTCCCGCTTCCTGAACGGGCTGACCGCGAAATGGCCCGGCGAGGATTCGGCCCGCGCCATGTGGACCATCGCCGCGCGCGACGCGCTGGAAAAGGCGCAGCTGCGCCCCGCCGTCGCCGCCTTCTGGCGCCCGCGCCTGGCGCGCATCGGCGATTTCGTGCTGGAGCACGAGCCCGCCCACCGCGCCGAGCTCGGCGTGATCGGCACCCGCACCGAGGTGCCGGCCGAGGCCGTGCTGCATGGCGTGACCCTGCATGGCCGCGCCGACCGCGTGGACGAACTCTCGGACGGCCGCATGGCCATCCTCGACTACAAGACCGGCACCCTGCCGAGCGCGAAGGAAGTGGCCGACGGCACCGCGCCGCAGCTGCCGCTGGAGGCCGTACTGGCCGCCGAAGGCGGTTTTCGCGGCATGCCGGCGGCCGAGGCCGGGCATCTTCTCTATTGGCGGCTGACCGGCGGGCGGGAGGCCGGCGAGCAGCTGGCCCTGAAGAACGTGCCGGAACTGACCGAGAGCGCCCGCGCCGCGCTTCTGCACCTGGCCACCGATTACCTGGCCGGGGAGCGGCCCTTCACCGCGCGGCCGCATCCCGGGCGAACATCGCGAAACCAGGATTACGCGCATTTGGCGCGGGTCGCCGAATGGGATGCCGGGGCATGAACACCGCATTGACCCCCGCGCAGCGCGCCGAGGCCGAACAGTCCCGCGCCTCCGACCCGCTGGCCTCGGCCTGGGTCTCGGCCTCAGCCGGGTCGGGCAAGACCAAGCTGCTGACCGACCGGGTGCTTCGGCTGATGCTGGCGGGCACGCCCCCGGGGCGCATCCTGTGCCTGACCTTCACGAAGGCGGCTGCGGCGGAGATGGCGCAGCGGCTGAACAAGGCGCTGGGCGAATGGGCGGTGGCCGAGGACGCGACGCTGCGCCGCCTGCTGACGCGCCTGCTGGGCCAGCCGCCGAAAATCAGTGAGGAAGCACTGGCCCGCCGCCTGTTCGCCGAGGTGCTGGAACTGCCGGGCGGCATGCGGATTTCCACCATCCACGCCTTCTGCCAGTCGCTGCTGCGCGCCTTTCCGCTGGAGGCCGGGCTGCCGCCGCAATTCTCCGTGCTGGAGGACGCCGACGCCCAGGCCACCCTGACCGAGGCGCGGGAGGGCGTGCTCGCGCGCGGCTCCGCCCTGCTGGAGGGGCTGGCGGAGAAGATCTCGGCCGACCGTTTCGCCGGGCTGGTCAAGGACATGGCCGGCAGCGCCGCGCGGATCGACGAGGCGATCCAGGGCAGCGGGGGGCTGGCGCTGCTGCGGGCGGCGCTGGCCAATGCGCTGGGTGCCCCGGCGGACGGGGCGGCGGCGCTGGAGGCCGGCTGCATGGCCGGCGACAATGACGCGCTGGCCCGCGCAGCCGCCATGTTGCGCCTGTCGGGCAACGTCAATGACCGGGAACGCGGGGCGAAGCTGTCGCTGTGGCTGGCCGAGGAAGCCGCCGGGCGCGCCGCCGGTTTCGCGGGCTGGTGCGGCATCTTCCTGACCAATGAGGGCACCGTCCGCAAGACGCTGGCGACCAAGGGCGGCATGCCCGCCAGCTTCGCCGAGGTGCAGGACATCCTGGCGCGCGAGGGCGAGCGCATCCTGCGTCTGCGCCAGTCCCAGGTCGCGGCCGGCATGGTGGACAGCACGCTGGCGTTGCTGGGCCTGGCGGAACCCGTGCTCGCCGCCTACGCGGAGGCGAAATCCGCCCGCGCGCAGCTCGACTTCAATGATCTGATCGAGGCGACCGGCGCCCTGCTGCGCGACCCCGGCAGCGCCTGGGTGCTGTTCAAGCTGGACAGCGGCCTGGACCACATCCTGGTGGACGAGGCGCAGGACAGCAACCCCGCGCAATGGCGCATCGTGAAGGCGCTCTCGGCCGATTTCTTCTCCGGCGAGGGCGCCACCGAAACCCCGCGCAGCGTGTTCGCCGTGGGCGACGTGAAGCAGTCCATCTACGGCTTCCAGGGCGCCGACCCGACGGGCTTCTCGGACAGCAAGGGGCATTTTTCCGCCCGCGTGCTGGGCGCGGCCGGCCGGTTCGAGGACGTGCCGCTCGATGTCTCCTTCCGCTCCACCCCCGCCGTGCTGGGGCTGGTGGACGCCACCTTCGCCGGCCCCGCGCGGGATGGCGTGGTGGAGGCAGGCAACACCATGCGCCACATCCCGCACCGGGCGGGCGCGGCCGGGCTGGTGGAGCTGTGGCCGCTCCAGCTCGCGGCCAAATCCGGCCCGCCCGCCCCCTGGGCGGTGCCCGAGGAAACCGAGGCCGAGGCGCATGCCCAGGCGCGGCTGGCGGCGGCCATCGCGCGGCGCATCGCGCATATGCTGGCCCATGAGACCCTGCCGGCCCGTGCCGATGGCCCCGGCCAGCCCGAGGGCCGGCGCATCCGCCCCGACGACATCCTGATCCTGGTGCGCAGCCGCAATGCGCTGGCGCGCCTCATCATCCGAGAGCTGAAGCAGGCGCTGGTGCCGGTGGGCGGGCTCGACCGCATCGCGCTGACCGCGCAGATCGGCGTGATGGACGTGCTGGCGCTGCTGGACGTGCTGCTGATGCCGCGCGACGACCTGCAACTGGCGGCGCTGCTGAAATCCCCCCTGCCCCCGGTCAGCCTGACCGAGGAGGAGCTGTTCGCCCTGGCGCGCGGGCGCGACGCATCCCTGCATGCCCAGCTGATGGAACATCGTGGCCAGGGCACACGATACGCCCTGGCCGCCGACTGGATCGCCGGCTGGGCCGCCCGCGCGGACCGCGCCACGCCCCACGCCCTGCTGGCCGAACTGCTGGGTGCCGATGGCGGAAGGGCGCGTCTGCTGGCGCGCCTCGGCCCCGAGGCCGCGGAGGGGCTGGACGAGCTGCTCAATGCGGCCCTGACCCATGAGGGGCGGCACGCGCCCTCGTTGCAGGGCTTCCTGCACTGGCTGCGCCAGGGCGGCGCGGAGGTGAAGCGCGACGCCGAGCAGGCCCAGGGCCTGGTGCGGCTGATGACCGTGCATGGGGCCAAGGGGCTGCAGGCGCCCATCGTCATCCTGCCCGACACCGTCCGCCGCCCGCCCGCCGAAAGCGGGCTGCGCTGGCTGCCCGATGGCGAGCGCGAATTGCCGCTCTGGATCCCGGTGAAGGAGATGCCTCGCCCGGATGTGGTCGATGCGCTGTCCGACGCCGAGGCCCGGCAGAAGCAGCAGGAGGAGAACCGCCTGCTGTATGTCGCGCTGACCCGGGCCGAGGACCGGCTGCTGGTCTGCGGCTGGGCCGGCGAGAAGGGCGCGCGCGATGTGGACTGGTACAGCCAGATCGCCCAGGGCTTCTCAACGCTGGGCGCGGAGCCGATGGCCCTCGACCCCGATATGGTCGGCGCCGACGGCTTCGCGGGTGAGGGCGCGCGCTTCGCCACGCCCCAGACCGACCCGCCGCGCGAGGAACCCGCGCGCGAGGCCGCCCGCAGCGCCACCCTGCCCGGCTGGGCCGCGATCCCGGCGGAGCTGGAACGCCTGCCCGGCGCGCTCTCGCCCTCTGCCCTGCTGGATGAGGAAGCGGGCCCGCCCGCCGCCGCCCCGCATGCCCCTGGCGACCCGGCGGCGCGGCGCTTCCTGCGCGGGCGGCTGATCCATGCCCTGCTGCAGCATTTGCCCCTGCTGCCCCTGGCGGAGCGCGACCGGGCGGCCGAGCGCTTCCTGGCGCGCCCGGGCCACGCCATCTCGGCCGAGGAACAGGCGGCGATCGCGGCCGAAACACGCACCCTGCTGCATGATGCGCGCTTCGCCGCCGCCTTCGGCCCGGAGTCGCTGGCCGAGGCGCCCATCGCCGGGCGGATCGGCGGGCAGCTCTATGCCGGCCAGGTGGACCGGCTGCTGGTGGAGCCCGGCCGCGTGCTGCTGATCGACTACAAGACCAACCGCCCGCCGCCGGAGCTGGTGGAGGCGGTCTCGCCCGCCTATCTCAAGCAGATGGCGGCCTACAGGGCGCTGTTGCGGCTGGCCTTTCCGGGGCGTGTCGTCGAAACCGCCCTGCTCTGGACCTATGCCGCGCGGCTGATGCCGCTGCCGGACGGCCTGCTGGACATCCATGCGCCCGCAGCGTGACGGATACGCGGACCTTGACCTATTGAGGTTGCAGACCGACTTTCCACCCAAGCCGTTTCGAGGACCCCCGCCATGAGCGAACTGACCAAGCCTGTCACCGATGAAAGCTTCAAGCAGGATGTGCTGGGCGCGCCCGGCCCCGTGCTGGTGGATTTCTGGGCCGAATGGTGCGGCCCGTGCCGCATGGTCGCCCCGGTGCTGGACGAGATCGCCAAGGAATACGAAGGCAAGCTGACCATCGCCAAGGTGGACATCGACGAGAACCCGATGACGCCCAACGAATACGCGGTGCGCGGCATCCCGACCATGATCCTGTTCAAGGACGGCAAGCCGGTGGACACCAAGGTCGGCGCCATGCCCAAGGGGCAGATGAAGGCGTGGCTGGCCGGGCATCTGGGGTAAGTGCCGCCGGGGCTTTGCCCCGGAACCCACCAGGGGGCCCTGCCCCCTGCCAGGGCCGTAACGGCCCTGGACCCCGAGTAGTGGCAACCACAGCTTGGGAAGGTGTTTCTTGGCGCCCCGCCTGCGAAGGCCAGGCGCCAAATTTTTATGATCGACTGGCGGGGTCGCCAGGGGCAGCGCCCCTGGCTGCGGGCTGCGGGGGCAACGCCCCCTGTTACAGCCTTACCTTCAGGAACCGCCCGATCTCACCCACCACGCCGCGCCGGAACACCAGCACGCACAGCACGAAGATGATGCCCTGGATCACCGTCACCCAGGCGCCGTATTCGGCCAGGTAGTTCTGCATGGTGATGATGATGGCGGCCCCCGCCACCGGGCCGAACAGCGTGCCCAGCCCGCCGACGAGGGACATCAGCACCACCTCGCCCGACATGGTCCAGAACACGTCGGTCAGCGTCGCGATGCCGAAGACGAGGGCCTTGGTCGCGCCCGCCACACCCGACAGCGCGGCGGAGATCACGAAGGCCATCAGCTTGTAGTGCTCCGCGCGATAGCCGAGCGAGGTCGCGCGCGGCTCATTCTCGCGGATCGCGGTCATCACCTGCCCGAAGGGCGAGTGGATGACGCGGTGGATGAACAGGAAGCCCGCGACGAACACGCCCGCCACCAGCCAGTACATGGTGGTGTCCGCGGACAGGTCGATCATGCCGAACAGCCGCCCGCGCGGAATGGCCTGGATGCCGTCCTCGCCGCCCGTGAAGGGCGCCTGCACGCAGAAGAAGTAGACCATCTGCGCCATGGCCAGCGTGATCATCGCGAAGTAGATGCCCTGGCGCCGGATCGCGAGCCAGCCGATCACCCAGCCCAGCAGCATGCCGGCCAGGCCACCCATCAGGATGGAGGCCTCGGGCGTCAGCCCCCAGGCCTTGGCGGCGTGGCCCGCCAGATAGCCGCCCATGCCGAAATAGGCCGCATGGCCGAAGCTGAGCAGGCCGACATAGCCGATCAGCAGGTTGAAGGCGCAGGCGAACAGCGCGAAGCACAGCACCTTCATCAGGAAGATGGGATACAGGATGGCGGGCGCCACCAGGATGCCCACCAGCATGAGGCCGAGCGCGATGAGCTGCGGCTTGGTGAAACCCCAGAGCGCCTCGTTCTCGGCGGCCAGCGCCTCGAAGGAACCGGAAGCAGGTGCGGCCATCGCTCAGGCCCTCCCGAACAGGCCGGCGGGGCGGGCCAGCAGCACGATGGCCATGACCACGAAGATCACGGTGGAGGAGGCCTCGGGGTAGAACACCTTGGTCAGCCCTTCGATGACGCCGAGCCCGAAGCCGGTGACGACCGAGCCCAAGATGGAGCCCATGCCGCCGATCACGACCACGGCGAAGACGATGATGATCAAGTTGGAACCCATCTGCGGGTTCACGGAATAGATCGGCGCCGCCAGCACGCCGGCGAAGGCCGCGAGTGCCACGCCCGCGCCGTAGGTCAGCGTCATCATCCGCGGCACGTTGATGCCGAAGGCCTGGACCAGCGCCGGATTTTCCGTGGCTGCCCGCAGATAGCTGCCGATCTTGGTCTTCTCGATGACCAGCCAGGTGGCCAGGCACATCACGATCGCCACGATCACCACCCAGCCGCGATAGATGGGCATGAACATGAAGCCCAGATCCCAGGCGCCCGTCAGCTCGGCCGGAATGCGATAGGGCAGGCCCGAGCTGCCGAATTCGTTACGCGCCAGCCCCTCGATGATAAGGCCGAGCCCGAAGGTCAGCAGCAGGCCATAGAGGTGATCGAGCTTGTACAATCGCGCGATCATCAGGCGTTCGAGGATGATCCCGAACGCCCCCACGATCAGCGGCGCCAGGATCAGCGCCCCCCAGTACCCGATGCCCAGCCAGTTCAGCAGCATCCAGGCCACGAAGGCGCCCAGCATGAACTGGGCGCCATGGGTGAAGTTGATGACGTTGAGCATGCCGAAGATGACGGCCAGCCCCAGCGAGAGCAGCGCGTAGAAGGCCCCGTTGATGAGGCCCAGAAGCAACTGCCCGAACAGCAGCGGCGCGGGTATTCCGAATATCTCGTCCATGCCCTTCCCTCGATATTTCTTATGAGCGAACCAGCGGGCAGCCGCCCTGCGCCATCGGCCGGAAGGCCTCCTCGGCGGGGGTGGTGGCGGCCAGCTTGTAATAGTCCCAGGGTCCGCTGGATTCCCGGGGTGACTTCACCTCCCACAGATAGGTGGGATGGATCTTGCGGCCGTCGGGGCGGATCATGCCCGCGCCGAAGGCGTCATCGTCGGTCGGCATCGCCTTCATGCGCGCGACCGCATCGGTGCCGCTCGCCTTGGCGGCCGCGACACCCATATCGGCCACCGCCTTGAGGTAATGTAGCGTCACGGCATAGCAGCCGGCCTGGATCTGCGTGGGCGGCCAGCCATTGGACAGGCGCGGCCGCACGCGGGTGGTGAAGGCGCGGGTGCGGTCGTTGGCGTTCCAGTAGAAGGGTTCGGTCAGCACCAGCCCCTGCGCCGTGTCGAGGCCGAGCGTGTGGACCTCGGCCATCGACAGCAGCAGCCCCGCGATCTTCATCCGGCTGGTCAGCCCGAACTCGCGCGCCTGCTTGATGGTGTTCAGCGTGTCGGTGCCGGCATTGCACAGGCCCAGCACCTTCGCGCGGCTGGCCTGGGCCTGCACCATGAAGGAGGAGAAATCGGTCGTCGCCGGAAACGGATAGCGCACGGAACCCGCGACGCGGCCGCCGGCGGCCTCGATGAAGCTGGTGGCGTCGCGCTGCAGCGCGTGGCCGAAGGCATAGTCCGCCGTGATGAAGAACCAGCTGTCCCCGCCCGAGCGCGTCAGCGCGCCGCCGGTCGATTTCGCCAGCATGTAGGTGTCATAGGTCCAATGGACCGTGTTGGGCGAACAGGCGGGCCCGGTCAGGTCGCTGGTCGCGGCGCCCGAGTTCAGGAAGACCTTGTTCTTCTCGCGCGCGATCTGGTTGATCGCGAGCGCCACCGAGGAGGTGGGCACATCCACGATCGCGTCCACGCCCTGGTCGAACCATTGCCGCGCGATGTTGGCGCCCACATCCGGGCGGTTCTGGTGGTCCGCGCGCAGGACCTCGACATTCAGGCCCCTGCCCTGGAACTCGGCCACCGCCTGCTCCGTGCAGGACACGCTGCCGGGCCCGGTCGGGTCGCGGTAGGTGCCTGAAATGTCGGTGAGCACGCCAATGCGCAGCGTGTTGGCCTGCGCGCGCGCCATGGGGATGGCCGGCAGCGCCGCGAGTGCGGCACCGCCCGTCAGCAATGTTCTACGCTCCGTCAGCATGGTGGTTTCCTCCGTTCCCAGATGCGGGGGTTGATCCCCCTTATGTTCCGGAGGGCGCCGCCTTCTGTGGGCGGTCATTCCTCCTCAACCTGGTGGCGCATCGCGGCGCGGGCCCTGTTCCCGCGCCGCGGTCGGCGTCAGCTCCTGATCAGCGGGCAGCTGCCCTCGGCGAGGGGGCGGAAGCTCTCCTCGGCCGGGGTCGTCGCCAGCAGCTTGTAGTAGTCCCACGGCGCGCGGCTCTCGGCCGGGGACTTCACCTCGAACAGATAGGTCGGGTGCAGCTTGCGGCCGTCCGCGCGGATGGAGCCCGCGCCGAAGGCGTCGTCCTCGGTGGGCATCGCCTTCATCTTGTTCACGGCCTCGACGCCGCTGGCCTTGGCGGCGGCGACGCCCATCTCGGCCACCGCCTTCAGGTAGTGCAGCGCGCCGGCATAGCAGCCTGCATGCACCATGCTGGGCTTCACGTTGCCGGGCATGTTGCCCAGGCGCTGCGTCAGCGCGCGGGTGCGGTCGTTCAGGTCCCAGTAGAAGCTCTCGGTCAGCACCAGGCCCTGGGCCGTCTGCAGGCCGAGGCTATGGACGTCGGTGATGAACACCAGCAGACCGGCGAGCTTCACGCCGCGGCGGGTGATGCCGAATTCCGCCGCCTGCTTGATGCTGTTGATGGTGTCGGCGCCCGCATTGGCCAGGCCGATCACCTGCGCGCGGGACGCCTGCGCCTGCACCAGGAAGGAGGAGAAGTCGGTCGTGCCCGGGAAGGGCGTGCGCACGCTGCCCAGGATCTGCCCGCCGGCATTGCGGATGAAGGTGCTGGTGTCACGCTCCAGCGCATGGCCGAAGGCATAGTCGGCGGTGATGAAGAACCAGCGCTGCCCGCCCGCGCGCACCATGGCGCCGCCGGTGGACTTGGCCAGCATCCAGGTGTCGTAGGTCCAGTGGACGGTGTTGGGCGAGCAGGCGGTGCCGGTCAGGTCGGAGGCCGCGGCGCCCGAGTTGATGAAGACCTTGTTCTTCTCACGCACGATGGTGTTCACGGCCAGCGCGACCGAGGAGGTCGGCACGTCCATGATGACGTCCACGCCGTCGCGGTCGATCCACTGGCGCACCACGGTGCTGCCGACGTCCGGGCGGTTCTGGTGGTCGGCCTGCACGACCTCCACCGTGATGCCGCGGGCCTCGATGCCGCTGTCCTTGATGGCCTGGCGCACCGCCTGGGTGGAACCGCCGCCCGACAGGTCGCGGTAGGTGCCGGACTGGTCGTTCAGCACGCCGATCTTGATGGTGTTGGCGGCCTGGGCCCGGGCCGACCGGAAGGGTGCCGCGCCCCAGACAGGAGCGGTGGCGGCGGCACCGAGAAGAGTGCGGCGATCGAAGTTCATTTCCTGTGTTCCTCCTGCATGACCTGGTGGGGCGCTACACGCCGAGATACTGGTGCAGCCTGTCCATCGCCCCTGATAGTTCACTGTTCGCGACGGTATCCACGACCATGCCGTGGTCCATCACGTAGTGCCGGTCCGCCACCGTCTGCGCGAAGCGGAAATTCTGCTCGACCAGCAGCACGGTGAAGCCGCGCTCCTTCAATGCGCGGATCGTGTGGCCGATCTGCTGCACGATCACGGGGGCCAGCCCCTCGCTCGGCTCATCCAGCAGCAGCAGCTTGGCACCCGTGCGCAGGATGCGCCCGATCGCCAGCATCTGCTGCTCGCCGCCCGAGAGCTTGGTGCCCTGGCTCTTCACGCGCTCCAGCAGGTTGGGGAACAGGTGGTGGATCTCCTCCACCTTCAGCCCGCCGAACATCACCTCGGGCGGCAGCACCAGGTTCTCGCCCACGTTCAGGGAGGCGAAGATGCCCCGCTCCTCCGGGCAATAGGCGATGCCGGCACGGGCGATGATGTCGGGCCTGGCGGAGATCAGCTCCTTGCCCTGGAACTTCACGCTGCCGGCGCGCTTGCCGGTCAGGCCCATGATGGCGCGCAGCGTGCTGGTCTTGCCCGCGCCGTTGCGGCCCAGCAGCGTCACCACCTCGCCTGCCTTGATGTCCAGGTTCACGCCGTGCAGCACATGGCTCTCGCCGTACCAGGCTTCGAGATTGCGGACTTCGAGAAGTGTTTCAGACATGCGCGGTCTCCGGCGCACCCACGCTCTGCGGGTCCTCGCCCAGATAGGCCGCGATCACCTCCGGATTGCGGGAGACGGAGGCATAGTCGCCCTCGGCCAGCACCTGCCCGCGCGCGAGCACGGTGATGCGGTCGCACAGCCCCTCGACCACCTTCAGGTTGTGTTCGACCAGCAGCACGGTGCGCCCCTGCGAGACGCGCTTCACCAGTGCGACGATGCGGTCCACATCCTCCGACGTCATGCCGGCGGTGGGCTCGTCCAGCAGCATCATCTGCGGCTCCATCGCGAGCGTCGTCGCGATCTCGAGCGCGCGCTTGCGGCCATAGGGAAGCTGGCCCGCCGCGAGCTCCGCGTATTGGGTCAGCCCCACATCGGCCAGCAGTTCCATCGCGCGGTCGTTGTACTGCTTCAGCATGGAGGAGGAGCGCCAGAAATCGAAGCTGTTGCCGCGCTGCCGCTGCAACGCCACGCGCACATTCTCCATCACGGTGAAATGCGGAAACACGGCGGAGATCTGGAAGCTGCGCACCAGGCCCAGGCGCGCGACCTCGGCGGGCTTCATCGCGGTGATGTCGCGCCCGTCATAGGTGATGCGCCCGCGCGTGACCGGCAGGAACTTCGTGAGCAGATTGAAGCAGGTCGTCTTGCCCGCGCCATTGGGTCCGATCAGCGCGTGGATGGAACCGCGCCTGACCTTGAGGTTCACGTTGGAGACCGCCGCGAAGCCGCGGAACTCCTTGGTCATGCCCTCGGTTTCCAGGATGAAATCGCTCACCCGGGCTCCTCTCCTGTCGTTTCCGTATTCCGTTCGGGTGAGTCTCCACCCGTTGAATGGAAGTTATGGCGATGCACCATCCGCATGGCAAGCATCGAAAACACGCTGGGGTTCAACCGGTCGGTCGAGGCCTCGAGCACCCCTCGCCACCGCAACAGCGTTCCACAGCACGGCCCGGCGGAAGCGGTGCCGGACCGTCTGCGCAGACAGGCAAAGGGCGCCTAGCGCAGCCCGTCATGCCCCTCGATTTCCTCGGCGCTGAGCCCGCCGATACGCGGCCAGGGGCGGCCGCCCTTCGCGAGCGCCAGCGCCAGCACGATCTCGCCCGCCATGGGCGCGTCGGTCACGCGCAGCTCGATCGCGTCGAAATGGCTGCGCACGAAGGCCGCGTCCTTGTGGCCGAGCGGGATGTCGATGGTGGCCCCCATGCCGGCGCGCTTCTTGGCCGAGGGGATGAGCGCCGCACCGCCGTTCAGCGCGGCCCGCACCGGCGCGCCCATCTTGGGGTGCAGCAGGGCGGCGGCATGTTCCAGCTCGCCTCCCTCCCCCACGATCGCGGCCTTGCCATAGGCATCGGCCTCGGTGCCCAGCGCCGCCAGGGCGCGCGCGGCAAGCTCCGCGCCGAGCGCCTCGCCGGCCTCGATCAGCGGCGCCAGGTCATGCTCGAAATGCCCGGCGAAGGGGTTCTTCAGCACGCAGGCCGCGATGGCGCGCCGTCGCGGCTCCGGCAGGGGGCATCCGCCCTCCTCCAGCACTTCCTCGGTCAGCAGGATGAACTTGCGGATCTGCACGGGCATGGGTCACACCCCTTCATGGGCGCGGCAGGGTTTGGGCAATGGCCGCCTGCGCGCCCGGTTTCCTTCCCGGCTTCCAACTGGTGCCGGGCACGCCAGAATGCCAGAGTCGCACTCGGGCAAGGAGTGGCAGATGAGCGACAGGACCGCGATTTTCGGTGCGCGCGAGGGCAATGAGGGCATCGTGCGCTGCGACGCCTGCCCGGTGCTGTGCCGCATCCGCCCAGGCCGCGCCGGCGCCTGCCAACGCTATGCCAATGAGGACGGAAGGCTGGTCCGCACCGAGCCGCTTGTGCTGCTGGAACGCACGGTGGCCGAGGATGGCCGCGTGGTGCCGTTCCTCGAAGCCTCCCGCGACTGGGCGGGCGGCATCGCGCCGGCTGAGGAATACTTCGTTTCCGCCATCGGCTCGGGCACCACCTACCCCGACTACAAGCCCGCCCCCTTCATCGTGCAGACCGAGTTCCGCGGCGTGGATACCGTGACCGTCGTGACGGAGGGCATCTTCAGCTACGCCGGCGTGAAGGTGAAGATCGACACCGACCGGCACCTGGGGCCCGAGACCGCCGCCGTGCGCTACCAGGGGGAGGTGATCGGCCATGTCACCACCGCCGAATACGGCAGCCAGATGCTGTCGCTCGGCGGCGTGCACCACCTGACGGGCGGCTCCAAGAAGGAAGGCCAGGTGACGTGCCAGGCCGTCCTCGCGCTGTCCAACAAGGAAGCCATCGATGTCGAGATCGAGGGCGGCGCGAAGCTCACCATCCAGGCCGGCCGCGCCCCCATCGTGAACGGCGTGCCCGAGGCGCGGATGCGCGTGGGTTGCGGGGCCGCCACCATCGGCATCTTCGCCCAGCAATGGCAGGGCCATGTCGATGAGGTCGTGGTGATCGACGACCACATCACCGGCGTGCTGACGGAACACCAGGCCGGCAAATGCCTGGACATGCGCCCGGGCGGCGTGCGGGTGCGCGGCCGCCGCTCCACCCCCGGCCGCTATTTCCAGGTGGCGGAGCCCGGCGCGGGCTGGGGCGGCACCACCATCGAGAACCCGCTGGACGCGATCGAGAGCATCGACCCCAAGCTGGCCTGGCCCGGCATGCGGATGCTGATGGTCAGCACCACCGGCGAGGATTCGGCCTGGTTCGAGCTGGACGACGCATTGAAGCCCATCCCCGCCCGCATGCCCGACGCGGTGCGCGCCACGGTCGAGCGCATCGGCGAGAACTGCGAGCCGGCGATGACCTCCGTGCTGTTCATCGCGGGGGCTGGCGGGTCCCTGCGCGCCGGCGTGACCGAAAACCCCATCCACCTGACGCGCAAGGTGCAGTCGGGTGAGATCCGCCTGACCATGGGCGGCGCGCCCTGCATCTTGTGGCCCGGCGGCGGCATCACCATCATGGCGGACGTCCTGGACATGCCCGACGGTTCCTTCGGCTATGTCCCCACCCCCGCCCTGGTGGCGCCGCTGGAGTTCACGATGCCCGCCGATCTCTATGCCGCGATCGGCGGCCACACCGCCCAGGCGGTGCCGCTCGCTGAGATCCTGAAGGAGTACGGCGACACCGCCCGGCGCGAGTCGCTTCGTGGGGACCTGCCATGGCCTGGCGCCCCGGCGTAACTCCCCCCCTGCTGGGCGCCAAGGACCTGCCCGATGGCAGGTTCTGCATCGAGGAAGGCCCGATCAGCCTGGTGATCGGCATCGAGGGCAAGCCCGTGGCCGTGCGCGCGGCCCAGCAGGCCGCCATCACGCGCATGAACGGGCTGCTGGCGGCGATGTGCGAGGAATTGCCGCTGCTGCGCGCGCGCCTCGACGGGCCCCTGCCCGTGCTGCGCCACCCCGTCGCGCGGCGCATGGCCGAAGCATGCTGGCCCCACCGCGCCGATTTCATCACCCCGATGGCCGCCGTGGCGGGCGCGGTGGCCGAGCATGTGCTGGCCGCCATCACCGAGGTGCCGGGCATCCAGGCCGCCCATGTGAACAATGGCGGGGATATCGCGGTGTTCCTGGCGCGCGGGTCCAGCCTGCGCGTGGGGCTGTGCGCGGACCTGGGCGACGGGCGGCCCGACGGGCTGGCGGTGCTGGCGGCGGGCGACGGCATCGGCGGCATCGCCACCAGCGGCTGGCCGGGGCGCAGCTTCTCCCGCGGGGTGGCCGATGCGGTGACGGTGCTGGCCACGCGCGCGGCGGATGCCGATGCGGCCGCCACCATCATCGCCAACGCCACCGACGCCGACCACCCGGCCGTGCAGCGCGCGCCCGCCGCCTCGCTGGATGCGGACAGCGACCTGGGTGACATCCTCGTGACCACCGGCGTGCGCGCGCTGCCGCCGCCGCTGGTGCTGCTGGCGCTGGAGCGGGGGGCGCGCGTGGCGGAACGCCTTCTGTCGCGCGGACTCATCCGCGCGGCCCTGCTGCGCGTTCAGGGTCAGTCGCTGCAGGTGGGCGAGTGCCGGGTGCAGGCCCTGCCCAGGGTGTGATCCCCCGGGGTTCTTGCCCGCCGCCCCATCGGGCTGCGATGATGGCAAGACCTTGAGGGAAAACGCATGTCCGACAGCCAAGACAATAGCCGGTTCGGTCGTCGCCTGGTGGTTCTGCGCCTGGCGGCGGTGGGCGGCGCCGCGGGCGTGGTGCCCGCCTATGCGCAGGGGCCGAAATCGGGCTGGAACGCGCCCCCGGGCGCGGCACCCGGCGGGCAGAGCGGGCTGACGGACAACGACCCGAATGATCCGGCCGGCAACGGGCGCGGCCAGGGCGGGCGCCCGGGCGGCGTGACCGACAGTGACCCCAATGACCCGCCGGGCCAGGGCCGCGGGCGCGGCGGCGGTGCCCCCCAGGGCCCGACCGACAGCGACCCCAACGACCCGCCCGGCCAGGGCCGTGGGCGGGGCGGCGGTGCGCCCCAGGGGCCCACCGACAGTGATCCCAACGACCCGCCCGGCCGCCGGCGCGGCGGCGGCGGCCGCACGTAGCCGCGCGGCGCCCGCCGCTTATCGGCTTCCCGAAATCACGGATTCGTGATGCGTTCGGGAAGTCGATAGGAGGATTCGGGATTTGCCGCGGACACGTCTACTCAGCCTTGCCGGGGCATCGATGCTGGCAGCCATCCTGTCCGGCCCGAACCCGGCGGCGGCGCAGTCACCGCTGCTGCAGCGGCCACCGGCCCCCCTCCAGGTGCGGCAACCCTGCGACGAGCTGCGTGGGCAGTCGCGCGCCTATTTCGAATGCCTGTCGCAACGGCGCCCGGCGCCTGCCACCGCGCCCTTCTCACCCGGCCCCTGCGCCGCCATTGCAGATCTGCGCGCGCGCATGGAATGCCAGGGCCGGCTGGCGGTGTCTCCGGTACCGAGGACATCGGGGCCGCCGCAACGCTGCACCTTCGTCGCCCCCTGCACCGACGGTCGCGGCCGGTACTACCTGACCGACCGCAACGAGAAGGTCTATTTCCCCAGGCGGTGATCGGACCTTCGCCGATCAGGCCTTCCGCGCCTGGTTATAGGGCGCATAGGGCGGGTGCTCGCCGATCGTCGCCATGTCGATCTCCAGCAGCACCGGCCCCTTGGTGGCGAAGGCCTTTTCCAGCATCGGCCCGAAATCCGCGACGCTGGAGACGCGCAGCCCCGGCAGCCCGGCCAGCTGCGCCAGCTGCATCAGGTCCGGCCCCTGCAGGTCGTGGTAGAAGCGCCGGCCGGCGGCATAATCCTGGATGTGCCGGATCACGCCATAGCCCTTGTCGTTCATGACCATGACGATCAGCTCGGCCTGTTCCTGCACCGCCGTCCACAGCTCCGGCATGTTCATGGCGAAGCCGCCGTCACCCACCATGGCGATGGCCTTGCGCCCCTTCCCCGCCATGGCGGCCCCGATGCCCAGCGGCAGGCCGGGCCCGATCGCCGCCCCCACCGGATGCACCGCGTCATTCGGCCCCAGCACCGGGAAGATGCGGTTGCCCCATGCGGAGTTGCTGATGGTGATGTCGCGCACCCACAGCGCATCCTTGGGCATCACTTTCCGCAGCGTCGCCGGGAAGCTCTCATAGGGGCCGAGGGTGGAGGCGAACTCCGCCACGGCGCGGGACTTCAGCGCCGCGAGGTCCCGTTGGAAGGCGTCGCCTTTCGGTTCCAGCGCGTCGGCGATGGCGTTCATCGTCAGGCTCGCATCACCCTGGACGAAGATGTCGGGCTGATAGGTGCGCCCATTCGCCGCCGGGTCGATGTCCACGATGATCAGCGGCTTGGGCAGCTTCAGCGAGAAATCCAGCGTCTCATGCCCGCGCAGCCGGCTGCCGACCACCAGCATGGCATCGCAGCTGCCGTAGAATTCGGCCACCGGCGGTGCGCCCGCGCCATGCAGCCCGCCCAGCGTGCGCGGGTCGTCCTCCGCGATCACGCCGCGGCCGTTCCAGGAATTGACCGCGCCGAAGCCGAGGTCGAGCAGGCGCAGCGCCGCCTCGCGCGCGCCCTTCGCACCGTTGCCCAGCCACAGCATCGGGCGCTTCGCGGCGCGCAGCGCGGCGATGGCGGCGGCCAGGCCCTGGGCCTCCGGCGGCGGCGGGGGCGGCAGGGAGATGGCGATGTTCGCCCAATCCGGCCGCGCGACCTCCATGCGCTGGATATCGATCGGCACCTCCACGCTGACCGGGCCCATGGGCGGCGTCAGGGCGGCGGTCGCGGCCGCCATCAGGGTGGGCAGCGCCTCCTGCGGGGCGCGCACGCGGAAGGCGCGCTTGCAGACGGCCTCCAGCATGTCGGTCTGGCCCGGCACGTCATGCACGGTGCCCATGTCCCGATCGATGAATTTCGTGGCCGTCTGGCCGGTGATGTGCAGGACGGGGCTGCCGGCGAAGCGTGCCTCGACCAGGCCCGGCACCGCATTGGCCGCCCCCGGGCCGGTGGAGCTGAACAGCACGCCCAGATGCCGGGCCACGCGCGCATAGGCATCGGCCATATGCGCCCCGCCCATCTCGCCGCGCGCCATGACATAGCGCACGGCGTTGCGCTGGCTCAGGGCATCCAGCATCGGGATGTTGTGGACGGAGACGATGCCGAAGGCGGTGTCGACCCCCACCGCCGGCAGGAACTCGGCCACGAGTTCCCCAACCGTATAGGCCATGGCGTTTCTTCCCTATTTGTTATGGGAAGAAGTGTGCACCCGCTTGCGCAGCCGGGGAAGCGCCCCTCAATCCGTCAGCCGGATATTGGCGCGCCTGATCACCTCGCCCCACATCGTGCTCTCATGCTCGACCAGGTTGCCGAATTCCTGCGGCGTGCTGCCCACGGGCTCGGCGCCGTCACGGGCCATGCGTTCGCGGATATCGGGCCGCCGAGCGGCCTCCTGCACCGCGGCCGACAGCCGCTCGACGGACCCCGCCGGCATCCCGCGCAGCCCGAACAGGCCGAACCACAGATAGGCCGTGAGCTGCGGCCAGCCCTGCTCGGCGAAGGTCGGGATATCGGGTGCTGCATCCAGCCGCCGCTCGGAACTCACGGCCAGGATGCGCAGCTGCCCGGCACGGTGATTGTTGATGGCCGGAAGCACGCCGTCGAAGCACATCTTCACATTGCCCGCGACCGCATCCGACAGCATGGGCCCGGAGCCGCGATAGGGCACATCCTGCAGGTCGAGCCCCATGATGGATTCGGCCTGCTCGGCGAAGACATGGGTCATGCCGCCGCGCCCGACGGTGCCATAGGCATGCTGGCCCGGCTCCGCCTTCACCTTGGCCACCCATTCGGCCAGGTTGCGGGCCGGGAAGCTCGGATGGACGTGCAGCACCAGCGGCAGACGCGTGCCGTTGGAGATCGGCACGAAGGCCGCCGGGTCATAGCTCAGCCGCGAATACAGATGCGGGTTGGTCGTGATGACCGCCTGCCCGGCCCAGAGCAGGGTGTGCCCGTCCGGCGCGGCCTCCGCCACCGCATTGGCCGCGATGGCCCCCGCGCCGCCGCCCCGGTTCTCGACCAGCACCGGCTGGCCGAGGGTTTCCGACATACGCGCGCCGATGGCGCGTGCGCCGTTATCGGCCGCCCCGCCCGCCGCGAAGGGCACGATCAGGCGGATGGGCCGCGTCGGCGACCAGGCCTGCGCGAAGGCAGGGGTCGCCAGGAAAGGTGCAGCCAACAGGGAACGGCGCAGCATCACTGGCGCTCCAGCCCCACGGCGGCGGCGAGTTCCGCATAGCGCGCGATCTCGCTCGCCAGGAAGGTCTTGGCATGTTCGGTGGTGCCGGGCGTGGGGGTGTAGCCGAGGCGGCCCAGGCGTGCGCCCACCTCGGGGTCCGCCAGCACGCGGTTGAGGGCGGCATTGGCCTTGGCCTGCACGCCGGCGGGTGCGGGCGACACGGTGGCCAGGCCGAACCACACCGTCAGGGAGAAGCCGGGCACCGCCGCGCCCACGGGCGGGATCTCGGGCGCCAGCGGGAAGGGCTGGGCGGTGGTCACGCCCAGCGCGCGCACCCGGCCCTCACGCACCTGGGCCATGCCGTTGGCGAAATCGGTGAAGGTGCTGTCGATACGCCCGGCCATCACATCGGTCAGCGCCTCGGGCCCGCCGCGATAGGGCACGGCGGTCATGGTCACGCCTGCCGTGCGGTTCATCTGGGCGCTGGCGATCAGCGCGGAGGAATTGCCGTGGCTGAAGGTCAGCTGGCCGGGCCGCGCCCGGGCGCGGGCGATCAGGTCCGCGGTGGAGGTCGCGCCGTTCATCGGCGCCACCAGCAGATAGGGCGCCTCTGCCACCTGGCCGATATGGGTGAAGTCGTTCACCGGATCATAGCCGAGGTTGCGCACCGTATAAGGGTTCAGCGCCCCGTTGGTGACCGAGAGCACCACCCAGGTATTGCCGTCCGCCGCCGCCGTCCTGGCGGAGATGGTGCCCACCACGCCATTGCCGCCCGGCCGGTTCTCGATGACCACCGTCTGGCCCAGCGCATGGCTGAGAGGTTCCGCCAGGTTGCGGAACAGCGTGTCCGTCACCGAACCCGCCGGAAAGGCGATGACCATGCGAATGGGGCGATCGGGCCAGCTCTGCCCGAGAGCCGGGGCAGCCAGCAGCGTGCACGGCAGGGCAAGAGCCCCACGGCGGGTCATTCTCATCAATTTCCTCCACGGCGCATTCGTTTGCACCTTTGTGGGCGCATGGTTGTGCGGCGCGAGGCGCGGCGCAAGGGTGAAGTTGGGAACCACGCCACAGGGTGCTAATCCGCCCGCATGATCCTGATCGGCATAGGCGCCAACCTGCCCGGCGCCGACGGCAGCGCGCCGCTGGCCACCTGCCGCGCGGCGGCCGGGGCACTGGCCGCGCTGCCGGGCATGCGCCTGGCCGCCCTCTCCCGCTGGTGGGAAAGCGCGCCCATCCCGCCCCTGCCCGGCTCCCCCTGGTATGTGAACGGGGTGGCGCGGCTGGAGGGCGCGATGGCCCCCGACGCGCTGCTGGCCGCCCTACACGGCATCGAGGACCGCTTCCACCGCGAGCGCCCCTATGTGAATGCGCCGCGCACGCTCGACCTCGACCTGCTGGCGCATGGGCAGACGGTGCGCAGCGGGCCGGGCCTCATTCTGCCGCATCCGCGCCTGCAGGACCGCCGCTTCGTGCTGGAACCGCTGCTGGAGGTGGCGCCGGGCTGGGTGCACCCGCTGCTGGGGCCCGCCCATGCGCTGCTGGAAGCCCTGCCGCCACAGGATCTTCACCCGCTTCCGGCCTGATGCGCTTGCCTTTCGGGCCGCCCGTGGCTATCTGGAAGTTTCCGCACTGGTGCCCGTCAGGCTCCAGCATTACCGGCGTACAGGAGTACCCATGGCACGCGTTACCGTCGAGGACTGCATCCTTCAGGTTCCGAACCGCTTCGAGCTGGTTCTGTACGCCGCGCAGCGCGCCCGCAACATCAGCCGCGGCGAGAGCCTGACGGTCGATCGCGACAATGACAAGAACCCCGTCGTCGCGCTGCGCGAAATCGCGGACCAGACCGTCGAGCTGCCGAACCTGGAAGCCGACCTGATCAAGTCCCTGTCCCGCGCGCCGGAGCCGGAGCCCGTCGAGGACGAGGTGATGGACCTGATCGCGACCGACGAGAACATCTTCGGCGTGATGGACGTGAACGAGGAACTGCCGGGCGGTGGCGAAGCCGCCGAGGACGGCGTGGACATCGAGGCCGCGATCGGCGCCGAACTCTTCGGCGACGACCAGTAACAGAGGCCGGGTTGCCGGACCCGCACCCGAAACCCCTCCGGGAACCCGAGGGAAGCAGCATGGCAGGGGGCGCCACGCCCCCCGCCTCCATTCCCGGCCTGACCGAAGCGATCGCCTTCGCCAACCGCGCCGCCGACGCGGACCCGCGCCTTGATCGCGCCGTCATCGTCGAGGCCGCGCGCTTCGCCGCCGAGGCCCATGCCCAGCAGGCGCGCAAGAACGGCGAGCCCTACATCATCCACCCGGTCGCCGTCGCCGGGATCCTCGCCAACTACAAGCTCGACACCGCCACCATCGCGACAGCCCTGCTGCACGACGTGGTCGAGGACACCGAGCATACGCTGGCCGACATCCAGCGCCGCTTCGGCGCCGAAGTCGCGAAGCTGGTGGACGGCGTCACCAAGCTTTCCCGCATCGAGGTCCAGTCCGAGCGCACCAAGCAGGCCGAGAACCTGCGCAAGCTGCTGGTGGCGGTCAGCGAGGACATCCGCGTCCTGCTGGTCAAGCTCGCGGACCGTCTGCACAACATGCAGACCCTGCATCACGTGCCCAAGCCCGAGAAACGGGCCCAGACGGCGCGAGAGACGCTCGACATCTATGCCCCGCTGGCCGAACGCATCGGCCTGGAACGCTTCAAGTCCGAGCTTGAGAACCTTTCCTTCCGGGAGCTGAACCAGGAAGCCTGGCAGGGCATCCAGTCGCGCCTGACATTCCTGCGCGGCCAGTCGGCCGACCTGATCGGCGAGATCGAGAAGGACATCGCCGAGGTGCTGGCGCGCCACGGCATCAAGGCCATCGAGGTGCTGGGGCGGCAGAAATCCCCCTACTCCATCTGGCGCAAGATGAAGGCCAAGGACGTGACCTTCGAGGCGCTGTCCGATGTCATGGCCTTCCGCGTGATCGTCGAGGAAAAATCCCAGTGCTATGTGGCGCTCGGCGCGCTGCACGATGCCTATCGGGTGATCCCGGGCCGCTTCAAGGACTATATCAGCACCCCCAAGGCCAACGGCTATCAGTCGCTGCACACGGGTGTGACGGTGCCCGCCAAGCGCCACGCCAAGATCGAGGTGCAGATCCGCACCAAGGCGATGCACGAGGTCGCGGAATACGGCATCGCCGCGCATTGGGTCTACAAGCAGGGCAATGACGACGGCACCCAGCCGCGCCGCTATCCCTGGATGAAGGCCCTCGTCGAGATCATCGAGAACGCGGCCGACCCGCAGGACGTGCTGGAGAATACCAAGCTCGAACTGCACACCGATGTGGTGTTCGTGTTCACGCCGAAGGGTGAGCTGTTCGAGCTGCCGCGGGGTGCCACGCCCATCGACTTCGCCTATCGCGTGCACAGCCAGGTGGGTGACACCTGCGTCGGCGCCA
This sequence comes from Rhodovarius crocodyli, assembly GCF_004005855.1. Lineage (GTDB taxonomy): Bacteria > Pseudomonadota > Alphaproteobacteria > Acetobacterales > Acetobacteraceae > Rhodovarius > Rhodovarius crocodyli. Next base: position 4,320 of record NZ_SACL01000017.1, on the reverse strand, counting down.
AGGTGAACGGCAAGGTGATGCCGCTGCGCCAGCCGCTGTCGAACGGCGACCAGATCGAGGTCATCACCGCGCGTGGCGGCAAGCCCAACCCCGATTGGCTGAACTTCGTCGTCACCGGCCGCGCCCGCGCCCGCATCCGCCGCTTCGCCCAGGCGGCCGAGCGCGAGAAGTTCGGTGAGGAAGGCCGCTCCGCCATCGCCAAGGCCTTCCGCCAGGACGGGCTGGATTTCAACGAGAAGCTGCTGGAGCCGGCGCTGAAGCCGCTGAAGCAGGCCACGCTCGACGATCTGTATGTCGCGGTGGGCTCGGGCTCGCTCGGCCCGCGTGAGGTGCTGTTCGCCGCCGTGCCGGAGCTGCGCGGCCCGACCCGCTCTCCCGACAGCCTCATGCTGGCGCGCCCGCGCGGGCGGCTGGGCGCGGGCCCGCTGCTGACGGGGCGCGAGCGCGGCGAGATCGAGGGCGTGGACAGCACCGGCATCGCCGGCCTGCCGCCCGGCACGCCCATCAACTTCGCCGGCTGCTGCTGCCCGGTGCCCGGTGAGCCCATCGTGGGCGTTATCAACACCGGCCGCGCCATCACCATCCACAGGCGCGAATGCCACAGCCTGGACGCCTTCGCCGCGACGCCCGAGCGTTTCTTCGAGGTGAAATGGGCCACGGGCAGCGCCGAGCCCCGCACGGCCAAGCTGCATGTCTCGGCCGTGAACGAGCCGCAGGTGCTGGCCGGCATCACCACCACGCTGGCTAGCCAGAAGGGCGCGATGAATGCCCTGCGCATCGCCCGCCGGCCCGATGAGATCGACATCACGCTGGAGGCCGAGGTGCGCGACATCCGCCACCTACAGGACATCATGGCGTCGCTGCGCGCCTGCCAGGGGGTGTTCAGGGTGGATCGGGTGAAGGGGTGAGGAAGCTAGGCTAGAATAGATATTCTTCTTTTTCTGTAGAAAAAGAAGCAAAAAGACTTTTGTTAGTTATTATGATGGCATCCCTCCCCGTTAAAACGCCCAGAAAATAACTAAAAATTTTTTGGTTCTTTTTTATAAAAAAGAACACTAACCCCTCCAGCCAACCACCCCGCCTTTCAATCACCGCGCTTTGGTCTTATCCTCCCGGCAATTCCGGAGGAAACCAATGCCAAGCCGCCGCGCCCTGCTGGCCACGCCGTTCATCATGCCCGCCGCTGCCCTCGCCCAGGCCCGCACCACGGAAGTCATCATCCCCTATCCGCCCGGCGGCGGCGTGGACATCGTGGCGCGCTTCGGCTTCGCCCATGCGGGCACCCGGCTTCCCGGCATGCGCTTCGCCTTCGTGAACCGGCCCGGCGCCTCGGGGCAGATCGGCAATGAGGCGATCTTCAACAGCATCCCGGACGGCACGACGGTCGGCGCGCTCGGCAACCTCTCCATCTGGACGCAGCCGCTGGAACGCCCCTGCCGCTGGCGGGCCGAGGATTTCACCGCCATCGCCAATGTCGTCGAGGACCCGTCGGGCCTGTTCGTGCGCGCCGATTCCCGCCTGCGCACGCTGGAGGATCTGGTCGCGGCCCTGCGCGACAAGCCTGAGGCCGTCTCCATCGGCACGGCCGCCGGCGTGGGTTCGGATGACCATCTGGTGGTGCTGTCGCTGATGGACGTGACGAACATCCGCCCGCTGATCGCGCCCTATAACGGCACGGCGCTGGCCCAGCGCGACCTGCTGACGGGCTCGATCGACGTGGCCAGCTTCAACATGGGCGAGAGCACGGCCCTGCTGCGCGAAGGGCGCATCCGGGCGCTGGGCCAGGCGGCGAACACGCGCTGGTCCGGCACGGCCGAGGTGCCGACCTTCAAGGAGCAGGGCTACGACGTGGTGATCGGCTCCTCCCGCGGGATCGTCGGGCCGCCCAACATGCCGCCCGAGCTGGTGGAACGCATGCGCGACGCCTTCCGCCAGGCCTTCGCCGACCCGCGCTTCGCGGTGGAGGCCGAGCGGGCCTCCCTGCCGCTGCGCCCGCTGGTGGGCGATGAGTTCAAGGAACTGATGACCCGTGAGGGCGAGTGGGTGAAGGCGCTTTTCGCGCGCCGCCCCTGGTCACGGGACAGCTGATTGCCACCTAGGGCAGTGATCCGTAGAGTCGTTGTATCGAACGGGAGATAACCCATGGCCGACTACCCCAACGTTCTGCTCCACATCGCCGGCGAATGGCGCGGGGCCGCCGATGGCCGCACCATCGACGTGCTGAACCCCGCCAATGAGGAAGTGGTGGGCACGGTCGCCCATGCCTCCAAGGCGGACCTCGACGCCGCCCTGGCGGCCGCCGAGCGCGGCTTCGCCACCTGGCGCAAGGTGCCCGCCTTCGAGCGCGGCAAGCTGATGCGCAAGGCGGCCGACCTGCTGCGCAGCCGCGCGGACACCATCGCCCGCTACATGACGCTGGAACAGGGCAAGCCCCTGCCGGAAGCCAAGATGGAAGTGCTGGCCGGTGCCGACACCATCGACTGGTTCGCCGAGGAAACTCGCCGCGCCTACGGCCAGATCATCCCGGCCCGCGCGCCCAACGTCTATCAGCTGGCGATCAAGGAGCCGGTGGGCCCCGTCGCCGCCTTCACCCCCTGGAACTTCCCGATCAACCAGGTCGTGCGCAAGCTGTCCGCCGCGCTGTCCACCGGTTGCTCCATCATCGTGAAGGCGCCCGAGGAAACCCCGGCCTCCCCGGCCGAGATGATCCGCTGCTTCCTCGATGCCGGCGTGCCGGGCGACGTGATCAGCTTGGTCTATGGCGTGCCGTCCGAGATCTCGGGCTACTTGATCCCGCACCCGACCATCCGCAAGGTGACCTTCACGGGCTCCACCCCGGTGGGCAAGCTGCTGGCGGGCCTCGCGGGCCAGCACATGAAGCGCGTGACCATGGAGCTCGGCGGCCACTCCCCGGTGATGGTGTTCGACGACGCCGACGTGGAGGCCGCGGCCAAGATCATGGCCACGTCCAAGTTCCGCAATGCCGGCCAGGTCTGCGTCAGCCCCACCCGCTTCCTAGTGCAGGAGAAGGTGTATGACCGCTTCGTCGCCACCTTCGTCGAGCAGACGAAGAAGGTGAAGGTGGGCAACGGCCTTGAGGAAGGCGTGACCATGGGCCCGATGGCCAATGACCGCCGCGTGCCCGTGATGGAGACCCTGGTGGCCGACGCCCGCCAGAAGGGTGCCGAGATCGTGACCGGCGGCAACCGCATCGGCAACAAGGGCTACTTCTTCGAGCCGACCGTGATCGCGGGTGCGACCACCGACATGCGCGCCATGAACGAGGAGCCGTTCGGCCCCGTCGCGCTGATGACGCCGTTCAAGGAGTTCGACGACGTGGTGGCGGAAGCCAACCGCCTGCCCTACGGGCTGGCCAGCTACGCCTTCACCTCCTCCAACCGCACGGCGCAGGCGCTGGCCTCCAGCGTCGAGGTGGGCATGATGACCATCAACCACCTGGGCCTCGCCCTGCCGGAAGTGCCCTTCGGCGGCGTGCGCGACAGCGGCTACGGCACCGAGGGCGGGTCTGAGGCGACGGAAGCCTATCTGATCACGAAGTTCGTGACGCAGGCGGGCGTCTGAGGGGCTTCGCCCCTCGGCCCCACCAAGGGGCGCTGCCCCTTGGTCTTTCTTTGGGAACCTAATGATTTACTGAGGGATAGCAGCTACCCACGGTGGAAGCGCTACCCTCCGAGGGTAAAGGCTACCAGTTTGAATCGTGTCGGATGCGCCATTCCTCCGCCCCGAGAGGATGGGCGCAAATGAACTCACGTCAACGGATAGACTGTGCTGAGGGCGACCCCGCTACAGCCGTTGCCGTCAAGCTCAAGGACGCGTAGTGGATTCGAAGCGCCTGCTGGCGTTTCGATAGGGCCCACATGGGCGAACTTCTCAATAAGGTGACGGGCAAGAGCTCGGCTCGATGTTTTGATGACGAGATTGAGCGACACGCTGTTCTCCAACACGGTTGGTTGCAAAATGTCGAGCAAGCCCACACGGTTGAGATCGTCGAGGTGGATCCCGGGTTCGTCGAGGAAGAATGTGCCGCCAAGACTGCGCGCACGGGAGAGAAAAAGCGCGAGCGCGAGATCCTGTGACGTGCCTCTGACGTGCCTCCCATTTCTCATCCAGCGATAACGAGAGTCCTGGGTTGATTTGAGCCTTGGTGTTGGTGGGTGGCAAGAGGCCGGTGTGCGGAGCTATCAGCCTGCGCAGCGTGCCGGCCGGTCTCTCCGCAGAAGGCGCTGGCGTAGTCCCTTGGCGTCATCCAGCCGAGGCCCGAGTGCGGGCGACGCTCGTTGTAGTCGCGCCTCCAGGCCT
>NZ_SACL01000016.1 GCF_004005855.1 Rhodovarius crocodyli | reverse complement strand
CCGCGCCCGCCCCAGCCCACCACCCCGCCCACGCCGCGCCCTTCGCAGGCGCGCCCGAACCTGCCCGGAATGTTCCTGCCGAACGGGTTCAGCCTCTCTCAGCCGCGGCCCACGCCCGGCCGGCCCAACGGGCCGCGCGCGCCGCTCGATCTTTCCGTCGACCCGCGCCATCTGGAGGCACGCACCACCCCGGACAGCCAGGTGCGCGTGCGCGGCGCCAATGTGGGGCCGGACTGGAACGCCGCCTTCCGCCGCTGGCTGGACCAGAACATGAGCTATCCGCCCGATGCCGCGCAGCGCGGCGAGAGCGGATCGGTCCGGGTGCGCATCACCGCCAACCCCGACGGCACCGTGCGCTCCGTGCGCATGATGATGCCCTCGGTCTCCCCCTCGCTGAACAGCGGCACCTCGCGGCCCTTCCTGGGCGCCAGGCTGCCGGCCTTCCCACCTGGTTCCGATCCGAACGGGGTCGAGGTCGATCTGACGGTGAACTACATCCTGCTGCGCCGCTGATCGGCCAAGCGGGGCAGACCCGCGTTTCCGGCCACACAAATGCCCGCGCCCCGCGTTATACGAGGCGCCATGCCAGCACCCAGCGCCTTCGCCCCGCTCCGCCACCCGGCCTTCCGGCTGCTCTGGGTCGCCAGCCTCGCCTCCAACATCGGCCTCTGGATCCAGAACACGGCCGCCGGCTGGCTGATGACCTCGCTGGCACCCTCGCCGGCCATGGTGTCGATGGTGCAGGCGGCCTCCATGCTGCCGGTCTTTCTGCTGGCGCTGCCCTCGGGTGCGCTGGCGGACATCATGGAGAGGCGGTCCTATCTGCTGCTGACCCAGGCCTGGCTTTTCGTCTCAGCGACGCTGCTGGTGGTGGTGGAGCTGTCGGGCGGGCTCGGTGCCTGGTCGCTGCTGGCCTTTACCTTCCTGCTGGGCTGCGGCATGGCCATGAGCTTCCCGGGCTGGGCCGCGACCACGCCGGAGCTGGTCCCGCGTGAGGATCTGGTGGGTGCCATTGCGCTGAACGGCATCAACTTCAACATCGCCCGCGCGCTGGGCCCTGCCGCGGGCGGGCTGATCGTGGCCAGCTTCGGCGTGGGTGTCGCCTTTGCCATCAACGCCGTCTGCATCGCAGCACTGGCGGTGGCGCTCGTGTTCTGGAAGCGCGAGGCACCGCGCGCGAGCCTGCCGCCGGAGAGCTTCCTGTCGGCCATCGCCGTGGGCCTGCGCTTCGTGCGCAACACCCCGGCGGTGAAGGCCGCGATCCTGCGCGCCATGGTGTTCTTCCTGTTCGGCGCCGCGGTGTGGGGGCTGATGCCGCTGCTGGTGCGCCAGGAACTGCAGCTGGGCGCCGAGGCCTTCGGCCTGATGCTGGGCTGCATGGGCGCGGGCGCGGTGTTCTCGGGCTTCATCATGCCGCGCTTCCGCGCGCGCTACGGGCGCGGTGCGATCGTGCTGCGGGCCTCGCTGATCTCATCGGGCGCGATGGCCGTGATGGGGCTGGCGGCGCCGCTCGGCATCGGCTGGCCTGCCGTCGCGGTCGGCATTTTCCTGTACGGCATGTGCTGGCTGGCGGGGGCCAGCACGCTGCAGGCCGCGGCCTCTCTGGCGGCGCCCGGCTGGGTGCGGGCCAGGGCGCTCGGCATCTATCAGATGAGCTTTTTCGGCGCGATGGCGGCGGGCTCGGTCTTCGCCGGCTGGCTCGGCAGCCAGATCGGCGTGCCGGGGGCGCTGTGCCTGTTCGCGGGGTTGGGCGCTGCGTCGGCGCTGCTGGTGAAGCGCTTCGGCCTGGATGCCGACACCACCGACAGCAAGCCCGCCGAACAGCTGCGCCACATCCGCCCCGAACCCGCCGCCGCCGAGCTGCGGGAGCTGCTGCACGGCGAATCCGGCCGGGTGCTGGAATCGGTCCGCTATACGATCGAGCCCGAGGGGCGCGCGGCCTTCCTGCTGCATATGGAACAGGTGCGCGGCGTGCGGATGCGCGCCGGCGCCAAGCTGTGGCGGCTGTATGAGAACGTGGCCCACCCCGAACGCTTCGTGGAGATGTGGGTGACGGCGAGCTGGACGGAGCATCTGCGCGAGGAGCGGCGGATGACCGAGACCGACAAGGCCATCGTGGCCAAGGCCGCGCAGTTCGCGACCGGGGCCGAGGCCTCGCGCTATATCAACCTGATGTAGGGAAGGAGAGGGGGCCCGGGCCCCCTCGCTCAACGCAGGGCGGCAGCCAGCCCTTCGGCGAACTGCTTGGCCTCGTCCATGCGGCCCGCAGCGCGGGACATGGTCAGGCGCATGCGCACCACCTGGCCGTCGAACACGCCGGCACAGGCCAGGCTCTCGACAGGGGTGCGGCTGAAATTGCCGGCGAGCAGCATGCAGCTCATGCCCGCGATGGTCTCGCGGGAGGCTTCGCGCAGGCGGCGGTACTGCGGGTTGGTCGCTGCCTCGGTAGCCATGGCGCCCAGCTCCGTCTCGGGGCTGGTGCCCGGCGTGCCGGGGCGGATCTGCACCTGGCCCGCGATGCGCCGGCCGGAGGTGGCATAGGGATACTCGATCCCCGTGCCGGATCGCATCTGGACCCGGTTGCCCCGGCGGAACTCGTTCAGCTGTTCCGGCAGGCGGGAGGCCACCTGTTCCGGGGTGCGCTGCACGACCGAGGCGGGCGCAGCGGCCGGAGGGGTTTCCTCCGGCATGGCGCAGGCGCCGAGACCGAGCAGCAGGGAGAGCGTCGCGATACGCCGCATCAGCCGATGCGCGTCCCGGTCTGGATCATGGTGCTGGCGGTGCCGCCGAAATTGATGAAGTGGTGCAGGTCGTGCCAGACCATCTCGACGCCGATCCAGATGATGAGCGCCACGCCGACATAGGCGATCCAGGAGAAGCGCTCGAGCAGCTTCGCGATCAGCGAGGCAGCCACGCCCATCAGCAGGATGGAGATGACGAGGCCCACGATCAGCATGGGCATGTTGTTGCCCGCGGCGCCGGCGACGGCCAGCACGTTGTCCAGCGACATGGAGACGTCGGCGATGACGATCTGGCGCAGCGCCACGGCCATCGTCTTGGTCTCGGCCTCGGCCTCATGGCCGCCTTCTTCCTCGCCGGCCTTGTTGCGGGTTTCCTTGTAGAAGCCGTAGGCGATCCAGAGCAGCACGAGGCCGCCGACCAGCATGATGCCCGGAATCTCGAGCAGATAGGCGGCGACCAGGCTGAGGACGATGCGCAGGAACACCGCCAGCACCATGCCGATCATGATGGCGCGGCCGCGCTGGGCGGCGGGCAGTCCGGCGGCGGCCAGTGCGATCAGCACGGCGTTGTCGCCCGAGAGAATGATATTGGCGCCCAGGATCTTACCGAGAACGCCCCAGTCCCAATTGGCTGCGAAATGCGCGAGATCCATGAGCCCCTAATTCTCCCCGAAGCACGGCCAAAAAAATAGCGCGGGCGCGCCCGAGGCACGTCCGCGCAGTTTTCTTAGGCCGGGGAGAGCTCCCCGGCAATTCCATGTCTGGTTACAGGGATGTAACCAGAGGCCGGTTCAGTGGTTCTCTCGGCGCAAGGCCTTGAGGACGCTGTCGACCACCAGCGTGGCGACGGTCGCGATGATGATGACCTGGACCACGGTCGCACCCGCCCAGAGCCAGGGCGGGAAGACGCCCGGGATCGCCACATAGCCCAGCGGCAGCAGCAGGAAGGCATAGGAGCCGGGGACCCGTTCCGCGACCTCATGCGTGCCGTCCCAGATCATGGCGCCGGCGACGTAGAGGATGATCAGCAGGCCGACCCAGGCGATCCACTTATGCTTGTTCAGCAGGTTCGCGATGAAGGTCGCGGCCACGCCCATCAGCACGACCGAGATGGCCAGGCCGATGACCAGCACATACGGATGGTCCTTGGCGGCGCCGGCCACGGCCAGCACGTTGTCGAGCGACATGGAGACGTCGGCGACCAGGATCTGGATGATGGCCTGGGGCAGGGTCTTGCGCGGGGCTTCGCTCGCCTCGCCTTCATTGACCTCGGCCGCTGCCTCATGGCTGTGGCGCAGTTCGCGGAACATCTTCCAGCAGACCCACAGCAGCAGCACGCCGCCCGCCAGCGTGATGCCCACGATGGCCAGCAGCTGCGCGGTGATGGCCGCGAAGCCGATGCGCATGATCGTGGCGGCGCCGATGCCCCACAGGATGGCCGTGCGGCGCTGCTCCGCCGGCAGGCCGGCCGCGGCCATGCCGACGACGATCGCATTGTCACCCGCCAGCACGATGTCGATCATCAACACCTGCAGTAGCGGTACCACCCACTCTGGCATTATCCGGAACCCCTTGACCTAAACTGATTAGCTCGCCGGACTTAAACATTTGGACATGATTGGGCAAGCCGAAAGCGCATGGCCGATGCCGAATTTCCTCATGCTCTGGACATGATCCCGCGTCGGGGCCAAACGGTGCGCGACACTGCCCCGATCGCTTGCAGGAGGCCGCATGGTTCCGCGCTACACCCGCCCTGAAATGGCTGCCATCTGGTCCCCCGAGGAGCGGTACCGGATCTGGTTCGAGATCGAGGCGCTCGCCGCCGAGGCGATGGCCAAATTCGGTACCATCCCCGAGGAAGCCGCCCGCGAGATCCGCGAGAAGGGCACGCCCCGCGCCGCCTCCATCGACGCCAACGCCGTCGAGGAGATCGACGCCATCGAGCGCGTCACGCGCCATGACGTCATCGCCTTCCTGACCTGGATGGGCCAGGGCATCGGCGAATCCGCCCGTTTCATGCACCAGGGCATGACCAGCTCTGACGTGCTGGACACCTCGCTGGCCGTGCAGATGGTGCGCGCGGCGGACCTGCTGATCGCGGATGTGGACGCCGTGCTGGCCGCGCTGAAGAAGCGCGCCTTCGAGTTCAAGTTCACGCCGACCATCGGCCGCAGCCACGGCATCCATGCCGAGCCCACGACCTTCGGGCTGAAGCTGGCCGGCCATTACGCCGAATTCGCCCGCAACCGCGCCCGCCTGGTGGCCGCCCGCGCCGAGGTCGCGACCTGCGCGATCTCCGGCCCCGTGGGCACCTTTGCCTCCACCGACCCGCGCGTTGAGGAATATGTGGCGGCCAAGCTCGGCCTGACGGTCGAGCCCGTCTCCACCCAGGTGATCCCGCGCGACCGGCATGCGGCCTATTTCTCGGCGCTGGCGGTGGTGGCCTCGGGCGTCGAGCGCCTGGCCGTCGAGGTGCGCCACCTGCAGCGTTCCGAGGTGCGCGAGGCGGAGGAGTATTTCCACGCCGGGCAGAAGGGCAGCTCGGCCATGCCCCATAAGCGCAACCCGGTGCTGAGCGAGAACATCACCGGCATCGCGCGCCTGGTGCGCGGCTATGCCCACCCCGCGCTGGAGAATGTGGCGCTGTGGCATGAGCGCGACATCAGCCACTCCTCGGTCGAGCGCGTGATCGGCCCGGACGCGACCATCGGGCTCGACTTCGCGCTGATGCGGCTGGCCGGCATGATCGACAAGCTGACCGTCTACCCCGAGCGCATGACCGAGAACCTCGAAAGCCTGGGCGGCGTGGTGCACAGCCAGAAGGTGCTGCTGGCCCTGACCCAGGCCGGGCTGTCACGCGAGGAATCCTACGCTGCCGTCCAGAAGGCCGCGATGGAGACCTGGACGAAGCTGGGCAAGGGCGATGCGAAGAAGTTCCGCGACAACCTGCTGGCGAGCCCGGAAGTGGCCGCGCGCATCGACGGTGCGACCCTGGACAAGGTGATGGACCCCAACCGCGACTTCGTGAATGTGGAGACGATCTTCTCCCGCGTTTTCGGCTGAATCCCGCCCTTTTTCCGCCGCAACCAGGGGCCATGTTCCTCGTTATTCGCTAAGGAGGAACCAGCCAATGCGACCCCTGTTGAAGCTTCTGGCGGTTCCGGCGCTGGTGTTCGGCGCCGGCATCGCTCTGACCCCCGCGAGCGCGTCCGCGCAGTATTATGACGGCAAGCCTGGTGGCTATGGCGGCTACGCGGCACCCGCGCCCGCCTATGTGGCCCCCGCGCCTGTCTATGTGGCGCCCCGGCCGGTCTATGTGCCGCCGCCCCCGCCGGTCTATGTGGCCCCGCGTCCGGTCTATGTGCCGCCGCCGGTCTACGTTCCGCCGCCGCGGTATGCGTATGGCCCGCCTCCCTGGGCCTGGCGCGGTCATGGTCACGGCCACGGCCACTGGCGCCGGTGGTAGCCTGAGCAGCGTGCCGGGGGCATAACCCCCGGCATGTGCACCGTTTTCCTGCTGCACCGGCCGGGCCATGCCTGGCCGGTCATGCTGGCCGCCAATCGCGACGAAATGCTGGAGCGCCCCTGGGCGCCTCCGGCCGCGCATTGGCCCGATCATCCTGACATCATCGGTGGCATCGACCGCATGGCGGGTGGCACATGGATGGCCATCAACCGCTACGGCGTCGTGTCCGCCGTGCTGAACAGGGTGGGCAGCCTGGGCCCCGCGCCCGGTAAGCGCTCGCGCGGGGAACTTCCCCTGATCGCCCTGGCCGGCCGCACGGCGGCCGAGGCCGCCGATATCGTCCGGAACCTGGATGCCGGGCAGTGGCGTCCGTTCAACATGGTGGTGGCCGACGCCAGGGGCGGCGTCTTTCTGGCCGGGCTTGGCAGCGGCCGCGCGGAGGCGCAGGTGCTGCCTGCCGGGCTGTCGATGGTGACCGCCCATTCCCCCAACGACATGAACGCCTCGCGCATCGCGCGCCACCTGCCTGTATGGCGCGGAGCGCGTGCGCCGGATTCGCCCGCCGACTGGGGCGACTGGCCGGCACTGCTGGCAGATACGGGTGGAAACCGTGCCGAGCAGCTCTGCCTGCCGGCCGAAGGCGGCTTCGGCACCGTTTCCAGCTCGATTCTCGCGCTCAGCGCATGGCAGGAATGGCATTTCCGAACCGTTCAGCCCGGCCAGACGCCATTTCGGCCTGTGGCCCTTCCGTAAACCCGCTGCTATACCGCCCCCGCACTCAAGGAATTCCGCCATGGCACGCAGGCGTCAGCTCTATGAGGGCAAGGCCAAGATCCTCTTTGAGGGGCCCGAGCCCGGCACGATCGTCCAGTACTTCAAGGACGACGCCACCGCCTTCAACGCGCAGAAGAAGGGCACGATCACCGGTAAGGGCGTGCTCAACAACCGCATCAGCGAATATCTGATGACGCGCCTGGCGGAAATCGGCATCCCCACGCACTTCATCCGCCGCCTGAACATGCGCGAGCAGCTGGTGCGTGAGGTCGAGATCATTCCGCTCGAGGTCGTGGTGCGCAATGTCGCCGCCGGCAGCCTCTCGACCCGCCTGGGCATCCAGGAAGGCACGCGCCTGCCGCGCTCTATCATCGAGTACTACTACAAGAACGACGGCCTGCAGGACCCGATGGTGAGCGAAGAGCACATCACGGCCTTCGGCTGGGCCAGCACGCAGGACATCGACGAGATCGTGCAGATGACCCTGCGCGTGAACGACTTCCTGTCCGGCCTGCTGCTGGGCGTCGGCATCGTTCTGGTGGACTTCAAGCTGGAGTTCGGACGCATCTGGGAAAACGACGAGATGCGCCTGGTGCTGGCCGATGAGATCAGCCCCGACAACTGCCGCCTGTGGGACGCCAAGACCGGCGAGAAGATGGACAAGGACCGCTTCCGCCGCGACCTGGGCAAGGTCGAGGAAGCCTATCAGGAAGTGGCGCGGCGCCTCGGCATCCTGCCCGAAGCCGGCATCCGCGACCTCAAGGGCCCGGAGACCATGCAGTGAAGCTTCGTGTCACCGTCATGCCGAAGAACGGCGTGCTGGACCCGCAGGGCAAGGCCATCCAGCAGGCGCTGGGCGGCCTCGGCTTCTCCGGCGTGGACGATGTCCGCGCCGGCAAGGTCATCATCCTGGATGTGGCCGAGACGGACCCCGCCAAGGCCAAGGCCACGGCCGAGGACATGGCCCGCAAGCTGCTGGCCAACACCGTGATCGAGAGCTTCTCGGTCGAGGTGGCGTGACGTCCGTGCCGGCTTGCCGTTTTCGGTATGCCGGCAGCGCATGGCTGCTGCGGCGCAACTTGCAGTAACGCCATGGTCAAACTTTCGCTTTTCATGATGCTGGTGCTCACAGTCGCTGCCGCCATGGGCCTGACCTGGCGGGAGCGGCGCAAGGGCATCGGGCCAGCCCAGGGTTTCGCCGCGCGCCAGAAGCGCCGGATCGATCGCTGGGTCACGGCCGCCGCCATCGCCGCCGTGACCACCATGCTGGTGCTGGGCGGGCTGCAATGGCTGCGGATCTGGCTGTCATGAGGCAGCGGGGCCGGTACGCCAGCCCTGCCCGCGACAGGAGGTTGCGGCATGGGGTTCTCTGCGGCGTTCATGTATTTCCCGGTGCTGCCGGTGCTGATCGTGGCCGCGGTGATGCTGGGGCTGCTGGTCCTCGCCTTCCCGCTGATGCTGCTGCTGCGCTGGCTGATGCCGCGCGCCTGGCGCTGCGCCCTGCCGCCGCGCACCCTGCTGCCGGCCTGCATGCTGGCCATCCCCGTGCTGCTGATGACCGCGCTGATGGGCCACGCCGCCATGCAGCCTGACCGCGAGATCACCGTTCAGAAGCCCTCGCGCGAAGAAATCCGTGCGCGCCAGGCGCTTTTCCGCCATCTGTTGCCGGGCCGCGAGGCCGGTCGCCCCACACTCCCAGCCGATCAGGAATAATCCCCATGAAGGCCGCCATCATCGTCTTCCCCGGCACCAACCGCGAGCGCGACATGGCGATCGCGCTGGAACGCGTGACCGGCCGCAAGCCCGCCATGCTGTGGCATCGCGACACCGCGCTGCCCCAGGGCCTGGACCTGGTGGTGCTGCCCGGCGGCTTCTCCTACGGCGACTATCTGCGCTGCGGCGCCATGGCCGCGCAGAGCCCGCTGATGGCCGAAGTGAAGGGTTTCGCCGCTCGCGGCGGGCATGTGCTGGGCGTGTGCAACGGCTTCCAGATGCTCTGCGAGGCCGGACTGCTGCCCGGCGCGCTGCTGAAGAACGCCTCGCTGCGCTTCCTGGCGATGGACTGCACGATGAAGGTCGAGCGCGCCGACACCGCCTATACCCGCGGCTACCAGCAGGGCCAGGAATTCCGCGCCACCATGGCCCACGGCGACGGCAACTACTTCTGCGACGACGAGACCCTGGCCCGCCTGGAAGGCGAACGCCTCGTCTCCCTGCGCTACACCGGCGAAAACCGGAACGGCAGCATCAACAGCATCGCCGGCATCCTGTCGCCCAACCTGCGCGTGATGGGCATGATGCCGCACCCGGAAAACTGCGTGGACCCGCTGGTCGGCGGCGAAGACGGGCTGCCGATGTTCCAGGGCCTGGCCGACAGCTTCCTGACGGCAGCCTGAGGGCGCGCTTCGGGGGCCTTGCCCCCGGACCCCCGCGCAGGGGCGCCGCCCCTGCACCCCGCCAGGAGCCTGTGGCCCCTGGACCCCCGTGAGTATTCTGAAAGTGTGAGGAAGAGGCTCGGAGCGCCCATCGGCTCGGCGCGACTACGCTGCCCCTTCCTCACACTTTCAGCCCCCGGTTTCCGAAGGCCTTTCGGCCTTTGGCGGGTTCCAAGGGCAGAGCCCTTGGTCAGGGTCCGGGGGTGAAGCCCCCGGGACGAGCCCTCACGCCACCAGCGGAACCGCCGCCGCGCCTGTGAGTGTCGCCGCGTCGTTTGGTGTCAGTTCCAGCAGCAGGCCGCGTTGGCCGCCGTTGATCAGCACGGTGGCGTGGGTCATGGCGCTGGCCTCGATGGCGGTGGGCACGCGTTTCTTCTGGCCGAAGGGGCTGATGCCCCCGACGACGAAGCCCGTCAGGCGTTCGGCCACGGGTGGTTTCATCATCTGGGCGGATTTGCCGCCGAAGGCCGCGGCGACGCGTTTCATCGACAGTTCCTGGTCTGAGGGGATGACGACGCAGCCCGGCTTGCCGTCGACTTCCACCATCAGGGTTTTCAGCACCCGGCGTGGGTCTTCGCCCAGCGCCTCGGCGGCCTGCAGCCCCACGCGCTCGGAACCGGGGTCATAGTCATAGGGGCGCAGGGTGAAGGCGATGCCGGCCTGGGCCAGCGCCTGGGTGGCGCGGGTGGTCTTTGACATGGGCGGAAGATAGCCTCGGCGAAACAACCGGGAAACGCCGCTGATGAGCAGTTTTGACCCTAGCCAGCACCGCATGGTGGCGCAGCAGCGCTGGTTTGAGGATTTCACGATGGGCGAGCGGTTTCCGCTGCCGAGCCGCACCATGACGGAGGCGATCTTCCTGGCCTTCCAGGCGGCCAGCGGCGACAACCATCCCGTGCATTATGACGTGGAATACTGCCGCCGCCACGGCATGCCGCACATGTTGGCGCATGGCTTCCAGGTGGCGATCCAGACGGCGGCGGGGGCCGGCATCTTTCCGCATCTGGTGGAGGATTCGCTGAAGGCGTTCCTGGAGCAGTCCAGCCGTTTCCTGGCGCCGGTCTTCGTGGGGGACACGCTGTACCCCTGCCTGACGGTGGATGAGCTGTCGCCCAACCGCAGTACCGGCGTGGTGGGGCTGGCCAGCACCATCCACAACCAGAAGGGCGAGCTGGTGCTGGAGGGGCGGCATCGCTACCTGATCCGGAAGCGCGCGGCGACTTGACGCGGGGCGCCGGGGGCGTCATCCGCGCCCCATGGCCGCTCCTCCGCTTCTCATCCTCGACAGCATCAGTTTCACGCTGGGCGGCGCGCCGCTGCTGAACGGGGCCTCGCTGTCGGTCTCACCTGGAGAGCGCCTGGCGCTGGTCGGGCGCAACGGCAGCGGCAAGTCCACGCTGCTGCGCATCGCGGCGGGCGAATTGCAGGCCGAGACCGGCACTCGCTTCCTGCAGCCCGGCGCAACCCTGCGCTATCTGCCGCAGGAGCCCGACCTGTCGGGCCATGCCACGGTGCTGGATTATGTGATGGCGGGCCTCGGCCCGGCAGATGAGCCCTATCGCGCCCGCAACCTGCTGGAGGGGCTGGGCCTGACGGGGGACGAGACGCCCGGCAACCTTTCGGGCGGTGAGACGCGACGTGCGGCATTGGCCCGGGCGCTGGCGCCCGCGCCCGACATCCTGCTGCTGGACGAACCCACCAACCACCTGGACCTGCCGGCCATCGAATGGCTTGAGGGCGAGCTGGCCTCCATGCGTGGCGCGCTGGTGCTCATCAGCCATGACAGGCGCTTTCTGTCCGGGCTTTCCAAGGCCACGCTGTGGCTCGACCGCGGCATCACGCGCCGGGCCGATCGCGGCTTCGGCGAGTTCGAGGCCTGGCGAGAGCAGGTGCTGGAGGAGGAGGAGCGCGAGGCCCACAAGCTGGACCGCCAGATCGTCCGCGAGGAGCACTGGATGCGCTATGGCGTGACGGCCCGGCGCAAGCGCAATGTCCGCCGCGTGGCGGAGCTTGCGGCACTGCGCGAGGCGCGCCGCAGCCGCGTGCGCCCCACGGGAACCGCCACCATGCAGGCCGCCGAGGCCACGGGTTCCGGCACGCTGGTGATCTCGGCCGAGGATGTGACCAAGGCCTGGGGCGAGCGCACGGTGGTGCGGGATTTCTCGACCCGGATCATCAAGGGCGACCGGGTCGGCATCGTGGGCGCCAATGGCGCGGGCAAGACCACGCTGCTGAACATCCTGACCGGGGCGCTGGCGCCGGACAGCGGCACCATCAAGCTCGGCACCAATCTGGAAATGGCCACGCTGGAGCAGATGCGCGGCAGCCTGGACCCTGACCGCAGCCTGGCCGACACGCTGACCGACGGGCGCGGCGACCAGGTCTGGGTCGGCGGGCAGCCGCGCCATGTGATGGGCTATATGCAGGACTTCCTGTTCCAGCCGCAGCAGGCGCGCACGCCGGTGGGCAAGCTCTCGGGCGGGGAGCGCGGGCGGCTGCTGCTGGCGCGCGCGCTCGCCATGCCCAGCAACCTGCTGGTGCTGGACGAGCCGACCAACGACCTGGACCTGGAGACGCTGGACCTGCTGCAGGACCTGCTGGCCGATTACGGCGGCACGGTGCTGCTGGTCAGCCATGACCGTGACTTCCTGGACCGCGTCTGCACCAGCGTGATCATGAGCGAGGGCGACGGGCGCTGGCAGGAATATGCCGGCGGCTATTCCGACATGCTGAACCAGCGCGGAGAGGGTGTGACGGCGCGCACGGTGGCGGCGCCCGTGAAGGCCAAGGCGGCCGCCGAGCCGCGCCCGGACAGCGCGCCCTCGAAGAAGATGTCCTTCAAGGACCAGCACGCGCTGGCCAGCCTGCCCGGCCAGATGGAGAAGCTGGGCCAGGAGATCGCGGTGCTGGAGAAGTGGCTCGCCGATCCGGGGCTGTTCTCCCGCGACCCCAAGGGTTTCCAGCAGCGCAGCGACGCCCTGGCCCAGCGCCAGCAGGCGCTGGCCGAGGCCGAAGAGGAGTGGCTGCGCCTGGAGATGCTGAAGGAGGAGCTGGGGGGCTGAGCCCCCCGGCCGTCACATCGCGACGATGCCGCTGTTGGTCACCCGGATCTCGGAGGCGCGGCACACATTCACCTGCCGGATCTCGGCGCTGCCGCCGCCCGCCCAGGTGATGCGGAAATCATAGGCACCAGGGTTGGCCGCCACGTAGTTGGCATAGCGGCCGGGCGGCAGCACGTTGGCGCCCAGCTGGTCCGCGCCCCAATTGGCCAGCGTGGAGTGGCTGAAGAACAGCTGCATCACGGTGCGCGAGGAAGCATTCACCACGCGGAAAGCGGTATTGCAGCCCTGCACGGGCACGGCCACCACGGTGGTGGGCTGGGGCGTGCAGCCGGCGGCGGCAAGGGCGAGCAGCGGCAGGGCTGCCAGGAGACGGCGGCGAAACATGGCCAATTCCTCAACTATTGGTAAGTTGAGAATAGATCGCAGAATCAGTGCCAGTCCAGCGCCTCGGGGTAATCCACCCGCATGAAGCACAGCCCGTCGGGCGGGGCGGTTTCACCTGCCTTGCGGCGGTCCTGGCCGTCCAGCACCTCGCGCGGCCAGCTTTCAGGGCGGCGGCCCAGCCCCACCGGCGCCAGCGTGCCGACCAGGTTGCGCACCTGATGGTGCAGGAAGCTGCGGGCCTCGGCCTCGATATGCACTTCCTCACCCACGCGGAACACGTCCAGCCGGTCCAGCGTGCGCAGCGGGGATTTCGCCTGGCAGGCAGCGGCGCGGAAGGCCGAGAAATCATGGCGGCCCAGCAGGGCCTGCGCGGCGCGGTGCATCGCCTTCTCATCCAGCGCGAAGGGCAGGTGCCACACCCGTCCCGCATCCAGCGCCGGGCGCGCCGGACGGTTCAGGATGCGGTAGCGATAGGCCCGGCGCAGCGCCGAGAAACGCGGCGACCAGCCCTCAGGCGCATAGGCCGCGGCGCGCACCACGACAGGGGCGGGCAGCATGTGGAAGTTCAGCGCAAGGCGCATCTTGTCGGGCCGCAGGTCGGTGCTGACCTCGACCTCCGCGACCTGGCCCAGCCCGTGTACGCCGGCATCCGTGCGGCCGGCGGCGACGGAGACCGGCACCACCCCGCCATTCAGCTTCGCGGCGGCTTCCTCCAGGCTCTGCTGGACGGAGGCACCATTGGGCTGGCGCTGCCAGCCATGGAAGGCGCTGCCGTCATATTCCAGCAGCAGCGCATAGCGCGGCACTACAGCCGCTCCGGCAGGGAGTAGCCGCGCAGCAGGGCGCCGGCCTCCATGGCCGCGCGACCGGGGCGTTGCAGGCGCCTGAGGCGCAGCGCGCCCTCGCCGCAGGCCACCAGGTCCGGCGCCAGCAGCCTGCCGGGCGTGCCTGAGCCGGCCTCCGCGATCGCGTCATGCACGCGGATGGTCTCCCCGCCCGCCTGGAAATAGGCACCGGGCCAGGGTGTCATGGCGCGCACGCGGCGTTCCAGCGCGGCGGCGGGCTCGGCCCAGTGCAACTCGCCGTCGGCCTTGGTCAGCTTGGCGGCATAGGTCGCACCTTCCTCGGGCTGCGGCACCTCGGGCGGGTTCTCGGCCAGCGCGCGCAGGATCATCCGCGCACCCATGGCCGACAGCGCGTCATGCAACTCGGGGGTGGTGATGCGCGGGTGCAGGGGCATCGCTTCCTTCAGCAGCATGGGGCCGGTGTCGAGCCCTTCCTCCATGCGCATGATGGTGATGCCGGATTCGGCGTCGCCCGCCAGCACGGCGGCATGGATGGGTGCCGCCCCGCGCCAGCGCGGCAGCAGCGAGGCATGGATGTTGAGGCACCCGCGCCGGGGCGCATCCAGCATCGGGCGCGGCAGGATCAGCCCATAGGCCGCCACCACCGCCACATCGGCATCCAGCGCGGCGAAGGCCTCATGCTCGGCCACATCCTTGCGGACGCGGCTGGGCGTGCGGACGGGAATGCCCAGCTCCAGCGCCGCCTGATGCACGGGGCAGGGGGTTTCCTTCTGGCCGCGATTGGCCGGGCGGGGCGGCTGGGCATAGACCGCCACCACCTCGTGCTCGGCGGCCAGGGCCCGCAGCGCGGGGACGGAGAAATCGGGGCTGCCCATGAAGACGATACGCATGGGCCGGGTTTTCCCTACTCGCCGATATTGAGCAAGGCCCCCCGGTCACGCGAGGCCTCCAGCTGGCTCAGGAACACCCATCCCATGAGCGCCAGCCAGGCGGCATCCAGCGCGAAGGCGGCCAGCATGTGCCCGGCGTCGAAGCGGTTTTCCAGCAGGGCGGCGCGCATGCCCTCGAACACATGCGACGCCGGCAGGGCATAGGCCACCGGCTGCAGCCAGGAAGGCAGCACCGACACCGGATAGAACACGGCGGCAAAGGGCGTGATGCCGAACAGCACCGACCAGGCCAGCGCCTCCGCCCCCTGGCCATAGCGCAGGATCAGCGAGGTGACGCCGAGCGCCACCGCCCAGCCCATGATGACCAGCGCCGCGAAGAAGCCCACCACGGCCGGCCCCAGCTTCAGGATGTTGAAACCGTAGAGGAAGAAGGCCAGCAGCATGGCCGGCAGCACCGCCACCAGCGTGCGCGCCAGCGCCAGCCCCATCAGCGCCAGCACCAATTCGCGCGGCCGCAGGGGCGAGACGAAGATATGCCCCAGGTTGCGGGACCACATCTCCTCCAGGAAGGACAGCGAGAACCCCATCTGGCTGCGCAGCGCCGCTTCCCACAGCAGCACGCCGCCCAGCAGAACACCCGCCGCCGCCGAGGCCACATTGTTCTGCACCCCCGCCAGATAGGCGGTGATGAAGCCCCAGACGACCATCTGCAGCACGGGCCAGTACATCAGCTCGATCAGGCGCGGGACGGAGCGGCGGTAGAGGGCCAGGTGCCGGTACATCAGCCCCCAGATGCGGCGCATCATGCGGGCGCCCTCGCGATGTCCAGGAACACTTCCTCCAGATTGCCGCGTCCATAGCGGGCGATCAGGTCATCCGGCGAACCCTGGTCCACCACCACGCCCTTGCGCAGCATCATCACATGGCCGCAGAGGCGCTCGACCTCCGCCATGTTGTGGCTGGCGAGCAGGATGGCGCAGCCGGTGGCCTCGCGATACCGCTCCAGCCAGGAACGGATCTGGTCGGCGGTGTCGGGGTCCAGGCTCGCGGTGGGTTCGTCCAGCAGCAGCAGCTCCGGCCGGTTGATCAGGGATTTCGCGAGCGCCACCCGCGTCTTCTGGCCGGCGGAAAGCTCCCCCGCCGGGCGGTCCAGCAGGTCCGCCAGGTGCAGTTCCTCGGCCAGTTCCCCGATACGTTCCTCCAGCCGCGCCACGCCGTAGAGGTGGCCGTAGACGCGCAGGTTTTCCGCCACCGACAGGCGATGCGGCAGCGCGATGTAGGGCGATGAGAAATTCATCCGCGCGAGGGCCGTGAAACGGTCGCGCTCCATGTCATGGCCCAGGGCCAGCACCTTGCCGGATGTGGGTTTCAGCAGGCCCAGCAGCATGGCGATGGTGGTGGTCTTGCCCGCGCCATTGCCGCCCAGCAGCCCCCAGGTGGCGCCGCGCGGCATGGTGAAGGTCAGGCCGTCCACCGCGGGCGGGCGGTCGGGCTTGTACCGCTTGACCAGCGCCTCGACTTCGAGCGCCGGCATCATTCCTTGATGCTGAGCAGATGCCCGAAGCGCGCGGCCTTGGTGGCCAGATAGGCATCGTTCACGCCATTGGCGGCGAACTGATGTTGCTCGCGCCCCACCACCTCGATGCCGCAGGCGGCCAGGCTCGCCATCTTGTCGGGGTTGTTGGTCAGCAGCCGCACGCGCGGGATCCCCAGCTGGCGCAGCATCTCGGCCGCGACCAGGAAGTTGCGCTCATCCGCGCCATAGCCCAGCGCGCGGTTGGCATCGAGCGTGTCGAGCCCCTGGTCCTGCAGGGTATAGGCGCGCAGCTTGTTCACCAGCCCGATGCCGCGCCCTTCCTGCGCCAGATACAGCAGCACGCCGTTGCCGACCTCCGCCATCTTGCGCAGCGCGCCGCGCAGCTGCGGGCCGCAGTCGCAGCGCAGGGACCCCAGAAGGTCGCCGGTGAAGCACTCACTGTGGGCACGCACCAGCGGCGCGCCGCCCTCGGCGGCCATCTGTTCCGGCTTGCCGACCAGGATGGCCAGATGCTCGATCCCGCCATCGGCCGCGCGGAAGGCGACGATGCGCGCCTCGGGCACATCCTCCAGCGGCACCCGGGCCTCGGCGACCGGGGCCAGGGTGGTGGCGGCGCTGGGCGGATAGGCGGCCAGGTCCTCGGCGTGCAGCACGGCGATACCCTGGCGGGCCGCGGCTTCCGCGTCATGTGCCGGGGCGGCGACCAGGGCCGGCAGCAGCCGCCCCAGCTTGGCCAGGGCCAGCGCCTGGGTCGCGAGCGCCGGCAGGGCCGCGCGTTCGGGCGATTCGGGCAGCAGCAGCTCGGCCGTCGGGTCCGCGAGGGCGCGCAGGCGTTCCGGCGCCAGCAGCGCTTCCGGCAGGCGGAGGGCGGCCGCGGCTTCCTCGGGGGCGGAGAGGGCGACGGGGCGGGCGAAGACGGCGGCCGCCCGCGTGGCGGCCAGCAGCAGCACGGGGGATGCGTCGCCCACGGCGCGCAGCTCCCGCAGGCCCTCGGCGCCCACCGTCTCGGCGGCCGCCACCACCAGGCAGCTGCCCGGCGCATGCAGCATCACGGGCGTGCCGCGCCGCAGGTCGGCCACCGCCCGATGCACCGCGCGCATGGCCAGCGCTTCCGGCGAGGGACGGCTGTCCGCCTCCGGTGCGTTGGGGTGGGCGGTACTGAAAAGCGACATGCGAGAGGGATCCATTCCAGAGAGCAAGGAAGCGCCTGGATTGTGGCGTGGCAAGGGCATGCTGGTCATGTAGTCACGAACCTCCCGGCTTCCATGGTTGGTTTTCTTAACGCGCTACCCTGTATGGTGGATGTGTGCGGCTGCGAAATCTCCTATTCGACGGATCAGACGATAGGTGCTAAGTCCGTGAGTGAGGGTTCTGGTCCGCGAGCGGGCGTGATCGGAATCCCCCTTCCGGGCGGGGTGAAAGCCGCGCCCGGGCTGCTTCGCCAACCCACCCGCCCGCGTCGAGGAACACCCATGGCCTCTCCCCGTTCGGTGCTGATCGTGGATGACGATCCCGCAGTCCGAGAGACCCTGATGGACCAGCTGGGGCTGGAGGGCGAATTCGCCCCGGCCGTGGCCTCCAGCGCCGCCGAGGCCGAAACCGCCCTGGCGGCGGAAGGTGCGCGATTCGATGCTATTCTGCTCGATATCGGCCTTCCTGACGGCGATGGTCGGGAATTTTGCGCCACTTTGCGCCAGAAGGGCATCGTAGTGCCCATCATCATGCTGACCGGTGCCGATGGCGAACAGGATGTCGTGCGCGGCCTGGACAGCGGCGCCAACGACTATATCGCCAAGCCGTTCCGCCTGAATGAGCTGCTGGCCCGTCTGCGCGCCCAGCTGCGCGTCTATGACAGCTCCGAGCATGCGGTGTTCACCATCGGGCCCTACACCTTCCGCCCGGCGATGAAGCAGCTGCTGGAAGCGCAGAAGAACAGGAAAATCCGCCTAACCGAGAAAGAGGCGGCGATCCTGAAATTCCTTTACCGCGCGGCCGGCAAGCCGGTGCCGCGCCAGACGCTGCTGAACGAGGTCTGGGGCTACAACAGCGCGGTCACGACCCACACGCTGGAAACCCACATCTACCGGCTGCGCCAGAAGATCGAGCCGGAGACCGGCGACAGCCGCCTGCTGCTGACCGAGGGTGGCGGCTATCGCCTGGCCACCCCGGCGGAACTGGCGCGCGCCTGATAAAAAGGAAGGGGCGCGCGCCCCTTCCCCTCAGCCTTCCAGCGTCACGCGGGCGCGGCGCACCACATCCGTCCACTTCTGCAGCTCCGCCGCCATATAGCGGGTGAAGCCTTCGGGGCTGGTGCCGCCATCGGGCGTCAGATCAGGCTTCATGCCGCCCAGATCGGCCAGCTTCGACCACACGCCGTTGTCCTTCACCGCCGCGTCGATCTCCGCCCCGTAACGCTGGACCGCGGCAGCGGGCATGCGCGCGGGGCCCTGCAGGCCGAACCAGGCCACCGCTTCCACGGCGGGGAAGCCGGCCTCGGCGGTGGTGGGCACATTCGGCAGGGCGGGGCTGCGGGTCGCGCTCGTGACCGCCAGCGGCCGCAGCCGGCCCTCGCGCAGGTGGTTCACGACGGAGGGCAGGTTGTCCACCGCCATCTGCACGCGCCCGGCCAGCACCTCCTGCAGCATGGGGCCCGACCCGCGGAACGGCACATGGGTGATGTCGATCTCCGCCACCATCTTCAGCAGCTCCGCCGTCATGTGCAGGGAGGTGCCGAGGCCCGAGGAACCGTAGTTGAGCTGGCCCGGACGGGCGCGCGCATAGGCCACCAGCTCCTGCAGGGAGTTCACCGGCAGGGACGGGTTCACGAAGATGGCGTTGGGCACCCGCAGCAGCAGGCCGAGCGCCACCAGATCCTCCGGCTTGATCGGCATGCGGTTGCCGTAGAGCGGGAAATTGATCGCGCCGCCGCCGATCGTCTGCATCAGCAGGGTATGGCCATCGGTCTCGCCCTTCGCCACCACCTCATTGGCGATGTTGCCGCCGGCGCCCGGGCGGTTCTCCACCACCACGGACTGGCCCAGCCTATGGCTCAGGAACTCGGCCAGGATGCGGGCCGCGATGTCGGTCGTGCCGCCCGGGGAGAAGCCCACGATGATCCGCACCGGGCGCGTCGGCGACCAGCGTTCCTGCGCGGATGCGGCAAAGGGGGTGGCGAGCAGGGCCGGGGCTGCCAGCAGCAGGCGACGAGTGGTGGTCATGTGGTATTCCTCCTGGTCAGTCGGCGGTGATCTGCGCCGCGTTCACGATCTCGCGCCACTGCGCGACCTCGGATTGGATGAAACGGGTGAAGTCCTCGGGCGTGCCGCCCATGGCGGAGACGCCCTGCGGCGCCAGGCGTGCCTGGACATCGGGCGCGGCCAGCATTGCGTTGCATTCGGCGTTGAGGCGCGCGATGGCGGCGGCCGGCGTGCCGCGCGGCACCTGCAGCCCGTACCAGGCTGTGCTGACCACGCCCGGCACGGTGGCCGCCATGGTGGGCACGCCGGGCAGCACGGGGCTCGGCTCCGCCCCGCTGACCGCCAGCGCCCGCAGCGTGCCGGAGCGCAGCAGCTCGATGGCCGTGGGAAGGTTACCGAAGGCGATGGAGATGCGCCCGGCCACCAGCTCGTTCAGCATCAGCCCGCCGCCGCGATAGGGAACGTGCAGGATGTCGATGCCGGCGCGATAGGCCAGCATGGCGCCGATGAGATGCAGGGTGGTGCCGGCGCCGCTGCTGCCATAGGTCAGCCGCCCGGGTGCCTCCCGCGCGGCGGCCACGAACTCACCCAGGCTGGCCCAGGGCGCGCCGGGCGGAACGCTCGCCACATTGGGCAGGGCATAGAGCGCGATCACCTCTGTCAGCAGATCCGCCGTGCGGGGCAGGTGCCGGTAGACAAGCTGGTTGGTGGCGGCCGTGCCGATGCTGGTGAAGAACAGGGTGTGCCCGTCCGGCTCCGCCTTGGTGGCCATGTCGGCGGCCAGGCTGCCGGCGGCGCCGCCGCGATTGTCCACCACCACCGGCTGGCCGAAGGCAGCGCCCAGGCGCTCCGCCGTGAGGCGCGCCATCAGGTCGGTGGTGCCCCCGGGCGGGAAGGGGACGATGAGCCGGAGCGAGCGCGTCGGCGCCCAGCCTGAACCGGTGCCGCCCTGGGCCAGGGCCGGCGCCGGAAGCAGCGCGGCCGCCATCAGCCCGCGGCGGCCGACGGCATGGAACGAATTCGCAACGATATCCGCCTGGCGTGTTCGCCCGGACATGAACGCTCCCTCATCTTATTTTTCTGCAACGAATGTGGCAAAGCGGGGCCCATGCTTCAAGCCACCGGATGTCTTGGCCCGGCGGTGAACCCACTTGCATCCTCAGGCGTTTCATTCCGAGACATCCGGCACGGAGGCAGAATGCAATTCATCAGGCTCTATGGCCGTGTGTTGGGGTTGCTGGCGGCGGACCGCTGGGTTGCCTGGGGGCTCGCGCTCTCGGCACTGGCGCTGGCCGGCCTGCAATTCCTGGAACCCGTGCTGTTCGGGCGGGTGGTGGACCTCCTCTCACGCTCCAGCAGCCTGGGTGAGCAGGCGCTTTGGGCAGAGGCCGCGACGCTTCTGCTGGTCTGGGGTTCCGTGGGGCTGGCCGGCATCGGCGCGAATGTGGCCGTCAGCCTGCTGGCGGACCGCATGGCGCACCGCAACCGGCTGCGGATGATGAACCGCTACTTCAGCCACGTCCTGTCGCTGCCGCTCGCCTTCCATGGCGACGTGCAGTCGGGGCGGTTGATGAAGGTGATGCTCGTCGGCTCCGACAACCTGTTCGGCATGTGGCTGTCCTTCTTCCGGGAGCACCTGATCACCTTCATCAGCGCGCTGGTGCTGCTGCCGCTGACGCTGGTGCTGAACTGGCGGCTGGGGCTGATCCTGATCGTGCTGGTGGTGGTGTTCACCCTCGTCACCGCCTTCGTCATCCGCAAGACGCAGGCCGCCCAGATGCAGGTGGAACGCTTCCACACGCGGCTGGCGGGCAATGCGCAGGATGCGCTGTCCAACGTGATGGTGGTGCAGAGCTTCACCCGGCTGCGCAGCGAGGCCAAGCAGTTCTCCGACATCATGCGCCAGGTGCTGGACCACCAGTTCCCGGTGCTGAACTGGTGGGCGGTGGTCAGCGTGATGACGCGCGCCTGCTCCACCCTGACCGTCATCGGCATCTTCGTGCTGGGCACCGTGCTGCATGTGCGCGGCCAGGCGACGGTCGGTGACATCGTCAGCTTCATGGGCTTCGCCACGCTGCTCATCTCCCGCATGGAGGGGGCGGTCGCCTTCATCTCGCACCTGCTGTTCCAGGCGCCGGCGCTGGAGGAATTCTTCCAGGTGATCGACACCCGCAGCACGGTCCCCGAGAAGCCCGACGCGCTGGACCTGCCGCGTTCCACCGGCCATGTGCGCTTCGACCATGTGGGCTTCGCCTATCCGGGCGGGTCGCGCATCCTGGCCGACATCGACTTCGACGCGCCCCCGGGCAGCACCATCGCGCTGGTCGGCCAGACCGGCGCCGGCAAATCCACCGCCATGTCCCTGCTGCAGCGCCTGTGGGACCCGGTGGAGGGTGCGGTCACGCTCGACGGCCACGACCTCCGGGACATCACCCTGGAAAGCCTGCGCCGCAACATCGGCGTGGTGTTCCAGGAAAGCATGCTGTTCAACCGCACCATCCGGGAAAACCTGCTGGTCGGCCGGCCGGAGGCGAGCCAGGAGGAAATCGAGCGCGCCTGCCGCCTGGCCGAGGCGCACGACTTCATCACCCGCCAGCCCCAGGGCTATGACACCATGGTGGGTGAGCGCGGCGCCTCGCTTTCCGGCGGTCAGCGCCAGCGCCTGGCCATCGCCCGCGCCCTGCTGAAGGACCCGCCGGTGCTGATCCTGGATGAGGCCACCAGCGCCCTCGACGCCGCGACAGAAGCGCGCGTACAGGTCGCACTGCGCAACCTGATGGAAGGCCGCACCACCTTCATCATCGCCCACCGCCTGTCCACGGTGCGCGAGGCCAACACCATCATGGTGTTCGAGAACGGCAAGGTGATGGAACGCGGCACCTTCGAGGAACTGGTCGCGGCCGACGGCCGCTTCGCGGCCCTGGTCAAGACCCAGCTGATGGGCGCCCAGGTGCCGGTGGCGGGGTAGGGCGCGCTCCGGGGGCCTTGCCCCCGATCCCCCAGCCAGGGGCTTTGCCCCCGGCACCCCCACCAAAGGCCGAAAGGCCTTTGGAAACCGGGAGCTGAAAGTGTGGGGAAGGGGCGCCGAGCGCGCTCCGGTCCCATGCGCGTTCTGAGCCCCTTCCCCACACTTTCAGATAACTCATGGGTTCCAAGGGTCGTTACGACCCTTGGCGGGTGTCCAGAGGGCGGAGCCCTTTGGTGGGGTCCGGGGCAAAGCCCCGGGGATCTCCCTTACCCCGCAAATGCCGCCTGTGCTTCCGGCAGGGCCCAGATCTTTTCCACGGCGGCGGCGCCGGCGCGGGTCAGGGCGGCTTCGTCGAAGCCTGGCAGGTTGCCGTTTTCCAGGATCATGCGGCCGTCGACCATCACCAGGTCGATGTTGGCGCGGTTGGCCAGCCACACCAGGGCGCGGCGCGGGTCGTGCATGGGTTGCAGGTGGGGGTGGGTCATGTCGACGGCGGTGATGTCGGCGAGCGCGCCGGGGACCAGACGGCCGAGGTCGGGGCGGTGGATGGCGTCGGCGGCGTGGCGGGTGATGGCGTCGATCAGTTCGGGCGCGGTGGCGACGGTGGCGCTGTGTTCCGTCACCTTGCTGATGATGGCGGCGGCGTTGATCTCGCCCAGCAGGTCCATGTTGTAGCCGTCGGTGCCGACCAGGGTGCGGATGCCGGCGCCGGCGAAGCGCGCGAAGCTGGCCGTGGTGCCGGAGCGCGCGAAGACGCGCGGGCAGTTCAGCACGACGGTGCCGCGCTCTGCCATCAGGGCCAGGTCGCTGTCGCTGCTGGAGACGGCATGCGCGGCCAGCAGCCCGGGCAGGATGCCGAGCCGGTCGAGGTATTCGGCGGGCGAGCAGCCATGGCGCGCCTGGATCGTCGCGACCTCGGAGGGGCTTTGGGCCAGATGGGTGGTGAAGGGCACGTTCAGCTCGCGGGCGCGGGCATGGGCGGCGCGCAGAAGTTCGGGGCCGCAGGTGTCGGTGGCGTGCGGGCTCATGGCCAGGCGGATGCGGTCGTTGCCGGCGCCTTCCCACTTCGCGTGCAGGGCGTTCCATTCGGCGAAGGCGCTCTCGCTGCTGTCGGCCATGCCGTAGTCCACGCTGCCGTCCGGGCGCGCCTTGGCGTCGACCGAGAAGATATAGGGCGCGCCGTAGAAGCGCAGGCCCATCTCCAGCGCGGCGTCGAACATCTCGGCCATGCCGGCGCGGAAGGGTTCCATGACCGTGGTGGCGCCGCCCTTCAGCAGCTGCAGCACGCCGAGGCGGGCCACGGCCATGCGCTCCTCGGCGCTCAGCAGTTCCGCGCCCCGCTTCGAGAGCGGCATGAGCACCGTATAGACGATGGACTGGTTGTTCTTGCGGCCGTTGCCGTCCTCGGTGTGGCTGCGGGCCACGGCCTCGCTGAAGCAGTGGTTGTGCAGGTTCATCAGCCCGGGCAGCAGGAAGCGGCCGGGGGCCTCGTAATGCGTGTCGGCGGCGGGGCGGCCGGGCTGAATGGCCGCGATGCGGTTGCCCTCGACCAGCACCCACTGGTCGCGCAGGACATGCTGCACGCCGTCGCGCTCGGTCAGGACATGGGAACCGAAAAGGGCGATGCGGGACATGGCGGGCTCCGGGACTGAGTGCCCCGGTATGGCCCGCCATGCGGCGCGTGACTATGCCTTCAGCAGCTTCTTCACCGGCGTGCTGGCGGCGCGCTTGCCCTCGCCGGCATAGGCCTCGTGCTGGTCCTCGATCTTCGCCAGATCGTACAGGTAGTTGACCATCAGCCCCGCGCTCTCGGCGAAGCCCTTGGGCGAGGTATCGGCCAGCCAGTTGATGCGTTCCACCCGCGCGCCGTTCGACAGGTGGAAATGCCCCACCGGGTCGCGCGCGCGCTTGGGGTTGCGGCCGGCCTCATTCACTAGGTAGCGGGCGCAGAGGCGCGTCAGCACCGGCTCCAGCACCGCGACCATGGCGGCATCGCGCGGCCAACTCTTGCGCTTCAGCAGCGTGCAGAGCGCGGTGGTGGGGTGCACGTCCTCGGCGGCCTCAGCCGCCTGGCGGATGGCCAGCGCCTCGGCTTCGGTCAGCAGGGCGTCGTCGGCTTCCTTCTCGCGCTCGGCCAGCCAGCGGGTGAAGCCGGGGATGGGCGAGAGGGTGGCGAAGTTCTTCAGCGAGCGCAGTTCGCCGCCCAGCACCTCGACCACGCGCTTGATCAGGAAGTTGCCGAAGGCGATGCCGTCCAGGCCGCGCTGGCAGTTGTTGATGGAGTAGAAGATGGCCGTGTCGGCCTCCTTCGGGTCCAGCACGGGGGCCTTTTCGTCCAGCAGCTTCTGCACGCTGCCCGACAGGCCCTGCACCAGCGCGACCTCGACGAAGATCAGCGGCTCACTGGGCATGCGCGGGTGGAAATAGGCGTAGCAGCGGCGGTCGCTGTCCAGGCGGTTCTTCAGGTCGCGCCAGGTGCGGATGCGGTGCACGGCCTCATAGGCGACCAGCTTTTCCAGCAGGGCGGCGGGGCTGTTCCAGTCGATGCGGCGCAGTTCCAGGAAGCCCAGGTCGAACCAGGAGACGAACAGGTTGCGCAGGTCGGCCTCCAGGGCCGAGAGCAGGGCATCGCCGTTCTTCAGGCCGAGCAGTTCCGCCCGCATGTCCACCAGCAGCTTCACGCCGTCGGGGATGGCGGCCAGCTGGTGCAGCAGCTTGAGGCGGGGCGGCTCCAGCGCCTGGCGCAGGCCGACCTTGGCGGCGGCGCGGCCTTCGGCGTCGGTCGCCTTGGCCAGGGCCTCAACCGCGCGGGTCACTCGTTCCACGTCGGAATCGAACCCGGCCAGGGTGCGCAGGAAGTGGCGGCGGCCTGGAATGTCGGCTTCCAGATAGGTGTGGGCGAGGGAGGCGGCGCGGGCCCGGGCGGAAACCTCACCACCGCGGGCATCCAGGCAGGCCTGCATGCGCTGGGTCAGATCGGTTTCTGGTTCGCCCTGTCCGGGGGAGACGCGCTCCCTCCAGAGGGCCGTGACGCGCTTCAGGGCGCGATCGATGAGGCTTTCGCCAGAGAGGACTTCCGACATGGCACCATGCTAGCACGAAATATGGGGAAACAAAGCGCGAGATGAGCTTCTCGCTTTCGCATGCCAGCATGTGGGGCATCGCTGCAGCAAGAAAAGACAGCGCGTTACGGAGGAATTGCATGCGCCCGATCACCCGCAGCCTGCAGGAACTGCAGGAAGACCCCGTGCGCCTGGACGCGCTGGCCTGGAACCGGCGCGGCGCGCTGAAGGGCGCGGCTCTGGCGGCCATGGGCACGGCGTTGGGGGCGGCCATTCCCTTCGGTCGCCACATGCCGGCGGGGCTGCTGCCGGCGGCGCTGGCCCAGGGGGCGGGCGCGCCACCCGTGCTGCGCATGGACGGCAAAGCGCCGCTGCTGATCCTGGGCGAACGCCCGCTGGTGGCCGAAACGCCGGAGAACCTGCTGGATGAGCCCGTCACCAGCGCCGCGAACTTCTTCATCCGCATGAACGGCCAGCTGCCCGACCCGGTCGCCGATGCCGATGGCTGGGTGCTGACCATCGATGGCGAGGTGAACACGCCCCTGCGCCTGACGGTGGGTGAGCTGCGCTCCCGCTTTCCGAACGTGACGATGCAGCTGCAGATGGAGTGCGGCGGCAATGGCCGCAGCCAGTTCTCGCCTGCCACGCGCGGCAACCAGTGGGGCAACGGCGCCATCAGCAACGCGGCCTGGACTGGCGTGCGGCTGAAGGACGTGCTGGCTGCGGCCGGGCTCAAGCCCTCGGCGCGCTTTACCGGGCATTTCGGCGCGGACCCGCATCTGTCGGGCGCCACCGACCGTGACGCCATCAGCCGCGGCATGCGCATCGAGAAGGCGATGGATGAGGACACGCTGCTGTGCTTCGCGATGAACGGCGCGCCCATCCCGAACGTGCATGGCGCGCCGCTGCGGATGGTGGTCCCGGGCTGGCCCGGCAGCCTCAGCCAGAAATGGCTGAAGCGCATCACCCTGCTGGCACAGCCCCATACGGGGGCGGGCATGGGCGGCACCAGCTATCGCACGCCGGTGCGCCCCATCATCCCCGGCAGCAACGACAACGGCGCCTCCTTCGCGGATATGGAGAGCATGCCCGTGCGCTCCATCCTCAGCAGCCACGCCAACGGGACACGGCTGCCGGCGGGCAGCCGGGCCATGGCGCTGCGCGGCGCCGCCTGGGCGGGTGACGACACGGTGCGGACGCAGCATGTCAGCGTGGATTTCGGCGCCACCTGGCAGGAAATGACGCTTGCCGCCCCCGCCAACCGCCATGCCTGGCAGCGCTGGCAGGGCAATGTCGCGCTGCCGTCTGACGGGTATTTCGAGATCTGGTACCGCGCCACCGACAGCAAGGGCCGCATGCAGCCGCACGCGGCCCCCAACTGGAACCCGCAGGGCTATGGCGCCAATGCCATCGGCCGCATCGCGGTGCTGGTGGGTTGATGCGGCGGCTGATGCTCGCGGCGGTGCTTGTCGCAGCCCCCGCTTTCGCCCAGACGCCCGACGGGCAGGAGGAGATCTCCGTCCTGCCCGAGGGGCCGGGACAGGAGGAAGTGTTCTACGGCTGCTCCGCCTGCCACAACACGGCGGTGATCCGCCGCTCCCGCCTCAGCCGCGAGCAATGGGACGGGCTGATGGACTGGATGGTGGAGAAGCACGGCATGACGCCGCTGGAGCCCGCCGACCGCCAGGTGATCGTGGATTACCTGGCCCGGCATTTCGGCCCGTCGCAGCAAAGGCCCGGCTGGCGCAACCCGTTCCTCAACTGATGCGCCCGATCGTGTAAGCTGGCCGCGAATCGCGCGGAGCAACGGTCATGGCCTTCATCATCGCGGTGGCGCAGCAGAAGGGCGGCGCGGGGAAATCCACGGTCGCCGCCAATCTGGCCGCCGCCCTGGCCGCGACGCGGCGCGTGGCCCTGCTGGATACCGACCCGCAGGCCACGCTGTCCCGCTGGGCGGCGCTGCGTGCCGAGAACCCGGCGGCCAGCCCGCTGGGCTTCGAGGCCGTCTCCGGCTGGCGGGTGCCGGCCGCTATCGACAAGCTCTCCCGCGATCATGACGTGGTGGTGCTGGACACCGCCCCCCATGCCGAGACCGACAGCAAGGTGGCGATCCGCGCCGCCAGCCTGGTGGTGGTGCCCATGCAGCCCGCGGGGCCGGACCTGTGGGCCAGCGAGGCGACGCTGAAGCTGGCCGAGGGCGAGAAGCGCCCGGCCCTGGTGCTGCTGAACCGCGTGCCGGCACAGGGCAAGCTGAAGGAGCAGATCGCGGCCGAGCTGGCGGGGCGCAAGCTGGCCACGCTGGGCCCGGGCTGGGGCAACCGCACGGGCTTCGCCACGGCCTTCATGGCGGGTCTGGGCGTGACGGAGGCCGCCCCGCGCAGCAGCGCGGCCGATGAAGTGGCGCAGACCGTGGCCGCGTTGACCAGCCTGATGAAGAAATAGGGCAGCCTTACCGCGCGGCCATCCGGGCGCCGGTGGCCGACAGGCGCCGTGCCTCGGCCAGCGCCTCCTGGATCGACAGCACGAAGACTTCGCGCTCGTCGCCCGCGAGCCCTTCCAGATCCATGCCGGTCAGGGCGCCCAGCGTGGTCCGGGCAGCGTCGGACATGGCGGTGGTCAGGCCCAGCACCCGGCCATCCCGCCCCACCACCGGCCCGCCGGAGAAGCCCCGAAGCGCCCCCAGCCGCGCGGTGAAGCCCGGCCCCAGATGCCGCAGGCGCAGTTGCGCGCGTTCCACCTCCCCCACGGCCAGGGCGCGCCCCAGCCCCTGCGGCCCCACCGCCCAGACGGCGGCGCCCGTGCGGGGCGCGCCGCCGGCATCGGCGGGGCGCGCCTCGGGCGGCAGGCTCAGCACGGCCAGGTCCATCCGGGCCGAGGTCGCGAGGATCCGGGCGGGGCCCAGTTCCTGCCCGTCGGCGCCATGGGCGGTCATGTCTGTGCCGCCCTGCCGCACGACATGGGCGTTGGTGAGGGCGAGGACCGCGCCTGTCGCCGGGTCCCGCACCACGACGGCCGCGCCCACCGTCGCGCCATGGGCGCGCAGGCTCAACAGGCTGTCGCGCGCCACATGCTCGGCGGGGGTGCCCCGCGCCTGGTCTGCCGGCATCCCGGCGCAGGCCTGCAGGAACAGGGCCATGAGCAGCCCGGATACCGGCTGGAACCATCGGGTCAGGGGATTTCGCGGCATGCCCGATACTGTCTCCATGGCTGAAATTCTCAGTGAAATCAGAATGATATTCTGATGAAGGCAGGAGGGCGGCCACGGCCACGCCTGCGCGACGGGCTTGACTCCTAGCGGCAAAAACAGAACATATTATGAACAAATGTCCTCTGACCTCGCCCCCCCGACAGAGATGCAGACCGACCGCGCCGCCCTGCTGGCCGGGCTGAAGGCGCGGCTGGCGCGAACCGAGCTGGCCTCGGGCCGCCCGCGCCTGTCCCTGTGCCCCGAGATCGACGAGGCCCTGCCCGAGGGCGGCCTGCCCACCGCCTGCCTGCATGAGATCCTGGCCGCCGAGCCGGGCGCCGCCACCGCCTTCGCCACCCTGTTGCTGGCCCGCGCCCAGGCCGTCAGTGAGACAGGCAGCGTGCTCTGGATCAGCCATGAGCCGGATGCCTGCCCGCAGGGGCTGGCGCGGATGGGGCTGGCGCCGCGGCACCTGGTGCTGGTGCGCGCGCCCCGCGCGCAGGATGCCCTCTGGGCCACCGAGGAAGCCGCCCGCTGCCCCGCCGTGGCCGCCACGCTGCTGCATGCCCCCAGCCGCGAGGGTCCGGACATGACCGCGCTGCGCCGCCTGCAGCTGGCGGCCGAGACCGGCGGCGGCATCACCCTGCTGCTGGGTGCCGACACCGACACGCCCCCGCCATCCCCCGCCCGCAGCCGCTGGCGGGTGCGCGCCACCGCCGAGGGCGCGGGCCACGGCGCCCCCGCCTGGGAGCTGGAATTGCTGATGCAGCGCGGTGGCCGTCCCAACCGCTGGCACTGCAGCTGGAACCCCGCGCAGGACCGGCTGACGGTGCTGGAATCCACCCCCGCGCCGCGCCGGCGCCGGGGATGAGGGATCTCTTTGCCGCACCTGTCGTCACGGCGCGCCATCTGGTGCTGCTGGTGCCCGATGCCGCGCGCTGGGCCCCTTGGGCGCGCCGCTTCTCGCCGCTGGTGGGCGTGGTGGCCGAGGACGCGCTGGCCATGGAGGTGACGGGCGTCACCCATCTCTCGGGCGGGGAGGAGAGTTTCCTGGCCGAGGTGAAGCAGGGGTTTTCCCGCGCGGGGCAGGAGGTTCCGGCCCTGCTCGGCGGCGCCTGGCCCGCCCTGCTGGCCCTGCTGCGCGGCGGGTGGCGGGACCGGGTGCTGAACCCCGAGCAACAGGCCGCCGCCTGGCCCACCCTGCACCCGCGCACCCTGCCGCTGCCGAAGCGCGACATCGTCACCCTGCATCGCGTCGGGCTGCGCCAGCTGGGCCAGATCCGCCAGCAGCACCGCGCCGTCGTCACCTATCGCATGCTGGACGGGCTGCTGAAGGTGCTGGACCAGGTGGCGGGCGATGCCCCGGCCCCCATCACCCCGGTGCGGGAGCCGCCCACCCGCTCGGTGTCGGAGAACTACACCGCGCCCCTCATCACCCGCCCCGCGCTGGATGCGGCGCTGGACCGGCTGCTGGGCAAGCTGTGCGCGCATCTGGCCGAGGCCGGGCTCGGCGCGCGGCGCATGGTCCTGACCGGCTGGCGGATGGCCGGCAGCTGGCAGGAGGTGGCGGCCGGCAGCGGCCAGGCCTCATCCCAGCCGGCGAAATGGGCCATGCTGTTCCGCGAGCCCCTGGGCCGGCTGCGGCCGGAGCTGGGCTTCGAGCGCTTCACCCTGGCGACCGGGCATGTGGACGAGATGCGCGCCAGCCAGCCCGGGCTGGACGCCAGCACCCCGCCGGAGGTGCTGGGCAGGCTGCTGGACCGCCTGGCCCAGCGGGTGGAGCTGTGGCGCCTGCAACCGCGCCAGAGCTTCTGGCCCGAGCGCAGCACCCGCCGCATCCCCGCGCATGAGGCGGTGGCGGAGGAA
Source organism: Rhodovarius crocodyli (assembly GCF_004005855.1). Taxonomy (GTDB): domain Bacteria; phylum Pseudomonadota; class Alphaproteobacteria; order Acetobacterales; family Acetobacteraceae; genus Rhodovarius; species Rhodovarius crocodyli. The sequence continues at coordinate 34,177 of NZ_SACL01000016.1, read as the reverse complement.
TGGCTGACCCCCGTGCCGCGCCCCGTGCGCATGCTGCGCAGGCCGCGGGAGCTGCGCGTGCTGCCCGATGAGGAAGGCGTGCTGGCGACGCTGGAACTGGATGGGCGCACCCATCGCATCCTGCATGCCTGGGGGCCCGAACGGCTGCTGCCGGAATGGTGGGACAACCCGAAGCAGGCCCGCCCGCGTGACTATTACGCCTTGCAGCTGGCCGAGGGGCCCCGGTGGTGGGTGTGCCGCACGGGCGCCGAGGGCGATGCGGACCCGCGCTGGTATCTGCACGGGCTGATGGGGTGAATCAGTACTCCATCTCCCAGCTCAGCCCCAGCCTGTCGCCGGCCGGGCCGGTCTGGGTCTCGCCCTCCAGCCGCAGCCGGGGCGCGATCTCCCACTGCACGCCCACGCCCGGCGTACCCCCGGACGTGCCCTGCCGCACCCCCACATATACGCCCGGCGCGACATAGCGCCCGGCCTCCACCGTGGCCCCGGTCGCGCCGTTGCCGGCCACGCCCAGCCGGTCGAGCCCCGCCGCGCTGCGCAGCTGGTCCAGCACGCCGCCGCCCGGCGGCGTGAGGCCCGCCAGCTGCGCCACGGCCGAAGCCAGGCTCGCCGCCTCGAAGGGCGACAGCCGCGTCACCTCCCGGTCGAACAGCAGCCGGGCCAGCGCCTCGTCCTGCGGCAGGTCGGGAACGGCGCCCACCTTGATCTCGGGCGAGGTGGGGCTGCCCTTGATGGTCAGGGTGATGGTGTGGCTGCGGCTGGTGGCCGTGGCCAGGAAGTCCAGCGTGGGCAGGAAGCTGTTGCCGTCCAGCGTGGCCACGCCCCGCGTGAAGGTCAGGTTGCGGCCGGCCAGGTCGAAGGTGCCGCGCCGCATGCGGAACTCGCCCAGCGGCTGCGGGTTGGCCACGGTGCCGGTGATGCGGATGTCCCCGCCCAGCTCCGCCTCCATGCCGCGGCCGCGGAAGAAGACGGCGCGCGGCGCCGAGAGCGTGACATCGAGCGCGAGCGGCAGCGGCGGGCGCGGTGGCGGGCCGGGGCGGGGCGGGGGCACCACGACGGGGCGGGGGCGGCCCGGGGGCGTCTGCCCCACCTCCCGCACCACGCCCAGGCTGGCGGCGGTGCCGCCGGTCTGCTCGGGGATGCGCAGCTCCGCCCGGCGGATGGTGATGTCGCCCGCCAGACGCCCGCCATCCATGACGGGTCCGCTCGCGGTCAGGTTCGCGTCGAAGGTCGCATCGGCGAAGCCGCCGCGCACCGGGCGCAGCCTGTCGGCGGTCACGCGCAGCTCCACCGGGATGCCGGCGCCCAGCGGCTCGATCCAGCCCGAGAGGTTGGCGCGCCCCCCTGCGTCGCTGCGCAGGGAAAGCCCGGGAATGACCAGCCTTTCGCCCTGTGCATCGATCCGCCCGGCCAGGCCCGAAAGCCGCACCCCGGTGACGGGGTTGCTGTAGGCGCCGTTGGCCAGGGTGACGCCGCCCGACAGGCGTGGCGCGGTGGCGGTGCCTGAGACGCCGAGGTCGATCTGCGCCTGGCCCGTGAAGCGGTCCGCCCCCCCGGCCAGGAAGGGGCGCGCCGCCTGGCCCAGATCCAGCGGGCCGGTGATGCGGGCCTCGATCGGGAATTGCGGGCCGAGGCCGCGCGGCTGGCTGAGCGTGGCCGAGAGCCGCGCCATGGTGCCCGCCGTGATGCGCATGTCGGCCTGGATGGAGGTGGCCGTGGCCTCGGCATTCAGCACCAGCTCGGCCGCCGGCAGGGCGGAGGCCGGCGCCTGCATGGCGCGCAGCCCGGTGCCGCGCATCGCGATGGAGGCGCGCGGGGCAGCGGCATTGCCCGTCACCCGCACCCGGCCCGTCACGCTGCCCTGGGCCATGCCGGCCGAGAAGGGCGCGAGCGGCACGGCATTGGCATCCACATCGAGGGCCAGCGCCGCCTGGCTGGCCGTGCCCTGGATGTTCAGCGTGCCGCCGCGACGGCTGGCGAAGCGGGCGGGGGCGATGGTCAGCTTGCCGGTCTGATCGGCGGTCAGGCGCGTGGGGGCGGTCAGGCGCAGGCTGTCCTCGGCATAGCCGAGGTCGAGGCGGCTCAACGCCAGCTCCGCCGTCTCATCCGCCCGCAGCCGGCCGGCGAGCGCCACGGTGGCGCCCACGCCGCGCGCGTCCAGCGTGATGTCCAGCGCCTCCAGATTGCCGCGCGCGGTCAGGGTGGCGTCGCCCCGCGCGGCGGCGGTGCCGGCGCCGGTCGCCTGCAGGCGCAGGTCCAGCCCCTGGGCGGCGGAGCCGGTGGCGCCCGGAATGGCGCGGGCCTGGGCCGAGAACTCCAGCCGCCCCGCGAGCCCGAGCCCCGTCACCGACAGGTCCTGCGCGCGGAGCGCCACATTGCCGGTGAAGGGGCCGCGGGGCAGGGCGCCCGATCCCTCGCCCTCAAGCTCCAGCCCCTTCCAGCTGCCGGAAAGGCCGGACAGGCGGATCGCCTCGCCCTCCTGCGCGACTTCCAGCCTGAGGTTCAGCGGCGCGCCGTCCAGCCCGCCGCGTGCCGCCACCCGCGCCCCGCCGGCCAGCGAGGCATCGGCATCGAGGGTGAAATCGGTCAGGCGATGGCCGTTGCTGGCGAAATTCGCGGTGGTGACGCGCGCCTGGATGCGCGGCCCGGCATAGGGGCCGGTGATGCTGCCCTCGGCGGCCAGCTTGCCCTCGCCGCCCGGCGGGTCGCGCATCTCCGCGGTGAAGGCCAGGTCCAGCGGTTCCGCCACGATACCCGACAGCGTGGCATCCACCTTGGCCGTGGCCAGGCGGACGGAAACGCGGCGGTCCGGCATCACCGCCTCGACATCCAGCACGGCGCGGTCGCCGATCAGCGTATCGGCCTCGGCGGTGCCGGTGCGCGGCATCTCTGCGGTGACGGTGGCGGCCAGGCGCGGGGCCTCCGGCGTGCCGGTCACCCGGCCCTCGGCCGACACCCGTGTCCAGGTGACGCCGGCGGGCAGCCAGGGGGCGAAGGGCTCGGGCGCCAGGGGCGAGAGGCGCCAGCGCAGGTCCAGCGCATTGGCGGCGGTCAGCGTGCCCTCTGCCTCGGCCCGGGCGTCGGGGGTGACGACGACCAGCTTCTCCACCGCCATGGCGCCGTCGGCGGCGCGGCGGGCCGCGAGGTCCAGGTCGATGCGCGGCACCAGCGGCGCGAATTCGGGGGGCGCCAGCGGGCCGGGCACGACCTGCCCCGCCAGCGTCACGCGCATGCCGTCGCCATCCTGCGCCACATCGCCGGAAAGCCGGGCGCCAGCGGTGCCCAGCGTGCCGTCCAGCCCCCAGCGCGCGCCCTGCCACGGGCCTTGCAGCGTCAGGTTCAGGTCGAGCGGCGCGTCGTTCAGCGCCAGCATGCCCGCGACGATGCCGCCCGGCGGTTCCTGGGCCGCGACGCGGGCATCGAGCCCCGCATCGTCGATGCGGGCATTGATCGACAGGCTGCCCGGCGCATCCAGCCGCCTGGCGTCCAGCGCGGTATCCAGCCGCCCCTGCGCCAGCCCGGCACGCCCGGCGAGCGACAGCGCCGCCTCGCGACCGGCCAGCGCCTCGCCCAGTTCGATGCGCGGGATGGAAATCCGATCGAGCTGCACCGCCACCGGCAGGGTCGGCACGATACCGCCGGAGGAGGAACTGGTGTCGGTGGAGGCCGTTTCGCCGGAGGCCGGCAGCCGCGCGACGCGCAGCAGGTCCGCCGAGAGCAGGCGCACATGCAGCTGCTTGTCCAGCAGCGCGCGCCACTGCCAGTCCAGGCGCAGGTTTTCGATGCGCAGCCATTCGCCGGCATCGTCGCTCATCGCGACCTCACGCACCGTGATGCCGCCCAGGATGCTGCCCTCGGCGCCCGACAGGCGCAGGCCGGGCACGAAGCCCGGCGCGTATTTCTCGGCCAGGTGCAGGCCGGTGGGGGTGGCCAGCAGCACGGCCGCCCCGCCGCCCACGGCGCCCAGCAGGATCAGGGGCGGCAAGCCGAGCCAGAGCAGCTTCCGGCGCATCAGAAGGAATGCCCCAGGCCGAGATAGACCCCGAAGCCGGAACTGCCCTGCTGGCGGATCAGCGGCATGGCCACATCGGCGCGCACCGGCCCGATGGCGGTGTAGTAGCGCACGCCCACGCCCGCACCCACGCGGATCTCGTCGGTCGGCGCGAAGGAACGGTCGCCCACCGCACCCGCATCCACGAAGACCACGGCGCCGAAGCTGTCCAGGAAACGCTGGCGGAACTCGATCGAGGCCTCCAGCAGGCTGGCGCCGCCGGCGGGCTTGTTCAGCGCGTCGCGCGGGCCGATCGACTGGTAGCTGTAGCCGCGCACGGACCCGCCGCCGCCGGCATAGAAGCGCTGGTTGAACGGCACGTCGCCCGGCCGCGCGTTCAGCAGCGAACCGAGCGCCGCGCGCATCGCGAGAATGCTGCGCCCGTTGCCCGACAGGTCGATGTAGGTCGAGGCGGAGGCCCGGAGCTGCAGATAGGGCGTGGCCTGCACGAAGGCGTAGCTGGGCGTCAGCCGGCCATCCAGGCGCCAGCCCCGGCGCGGGTCCAGCGCGCTGTCCGTGCTGTCGTAGCGGGCCTGCATCTGGAAGCCCGCGATCTGATAGCCGACCATTCGCAGGCCCGAGGGGCCGGTGCGGCCGATATCGGCCACGGGGCCCGCATTCACCGTCCAGCGATCGGTCAGGCGGCGCTCATACAACACGCTGAGCGTCACGGCGTCGCGGTCGTAGCTGTCCAGGCGTTCGCGCAGGAAGGACAGGTTGGTCAGCAGGCTGCCGTCGTACCCCAGCGGCAGCGGGTTGCGGTAGGTGAAGGACAGCCGGCCGTTGGTGCGGTCGAACTCGTTGCCGAGGCGCGAGACCTCCGCCTCCACCCGGAAGTTCTCCGCGCCCCCGAACAGGTTCCGGTGCTCCCACGCGCCGCGCACCGAGGCGCCGTAATTGGTCTCATACGCGACGGAGGCCGAGAGGGCGCGGAAGGGGCGTTCCTGCACGCGCACCGTCACGGGCAGCCGGCCCTCGGCGTCCAGCGCCTCGCCTTCCTCGATCCGGGCGGAGCCGAAGGGGCCGAGCGCCATCACGTCCGCCCGCGCGCCCACCGTGCGCGCCGGGGAATACAGCCGGCCCGCCAGCCGGGCATCGGCCACGCGGCGCACCACCTCGGGGTCTACCCGCACCGTGCCGTCGACCACGGCGGGGGCGAAATTGGCGGTGGCGCCCGGCGTGGAGACGAAGGCCACGTCCATCGCCCGCGCGTCGTGGTCCACCGTCACCTGGCGCTCCAGCCGGGCGAGGGGGCGGCCCGCGGCGCGCATGGCGGTCAGCGCCGTGGCCTGGGCGGCGAGAACCACCTCGGCCCGCGCGGGTCCGCCGGGTTCGAGCGGGACGGGCGGGCCGCCGCGCGTCTCGACATGGCGCAGGGTGTAGCGCGGGCCGGTCTCGACGCGGATCTCGATCTTGAGCGGCTGTTCGGCGCCGTTCTGCGGCTGGCCTTCGGGCACCACCTGAACCTGGGCGGCATAGAAGCCCTCGGCATCCAGCAGCGGGCGCAGGCGCGTGGGCTCGGCGTCCATGCGGGAACGCACGCCGTCGGCATCGGTGGGGGCGCGGGTCTGCTGGCTGATTAGCAGGGACTGGGCGGCCAGCAGCCGGTCCAGGTTCGAATCGCCCGTCGGCCTAACCACGGCCTCATAGGGGGCGATGGGGCCGGCGGCCTCTTCCTCCTGCGCCATGACCGCGCAGGGTACGACAGCAATGATGGCGGCGACCGGGAGGACCCCCCTCATGCCGCCTGCGCCATCAGGGCGCGTGGCCCGATATGCAGCACGCAGAGCAGGCCGTCGCGCTGCCAGTGCCGCTCGATATGGCCGTCCAGCGGCAGGCCGGCATTGGCGTCGATCAGCTCCGTGCCGAAGCCGCTGCTGGGCGGCGGGCCCATGACGGGCGGGCCGCCATGTTCCTTCCAGTACAGGGCCAGGCCCTCGCCCTCATGTTCCCAGCGCAGTTCCACCCAGCCGTCCGGCTCGGAGAGCGCGCCGTATTTCAGCGCGTTGGTCGCCAGCTCATGCAAGACCAGGGCCAGGGGCTGCGCGGTGGCGGCTGAGAGCCTGACATGCGGGCCGCTGGCCTTCAGGCGCTCGTCATGGGCGGAGAGCTCCTCCTCCACCACCTCGGCCAGCGGGGCGCCGGCCCAATGTTCACGCGAGAGCAACGTGTGCACACGCGCGAGCGCGGCGATGCGGCTTTCCAGCACTTCCACCAGCTGGTCGCTGTCGTACTTCGCCTCGGCGGCGGAAACGCGCACCAGGCCGCGCACCACGGCCAGCACGTTGCGCGCGCGGTGGTCGACCTCGCGCGCCAGCAGGTGCTGCGCCTCCTCGGCCAGCTTGCGGGCGGTGATGTCGAGCATGGAGAGGGAAACCCCGGCCCCGCCCTGCAACGGATGGAAGGAACACAGCCACACCCGGCGGTCATTCGCCTGGTCGGTCGCCTCGATCTCGACGCTCTCCTCGGCGCGGCCGCTTTCGAGCGCCAGCCGCAGATGCGGCACGAGGCGGGAGGCGAGGGCAGGGCTGCTCATCTGCTCCACCCGGCGGCCCAGATGGTCCTCCGGCGCGGCGCCGTTCACCTCGGACAGCGCCTGGTTGACGGCCAGGTACTCCAGGCGCGGGTTCAGCAGGCACATGCCGACGGAGGCGTTGCGATAGGTGACTTCCAGGCGCTCGGCCTGTTCCGCGGCCTCATCCTGGGCCGCGCGCAGGTCGTGATAGTCGAGCGCGACGCCCACCCAGGCCAGCAGCGTGCCGTCGGAGTCGCGGATGGGCGCGCCACGGCAGACGAACCAGCGCCAGCTCTCGTCGCTGGCGCGGCGCACCCGCAGCTCGACATTGAATTCCGGGGCCAGGCCGCGCCCGGCCTCAACCAGGGCTTCCTGCCAGGCGCGCATGGTGGGCAGGCGGTCATCGGGATGGACGGCGCGCAGCCAGCCGCGGCCCAGCCCATCCTGCGGGCGCTGGCCGGTCAGGCGGTGCCAGAACTCATTGAGGCCGTCGACCTGGCCCTGGGCATCGGCCGTGAACACCACCTGGGGGCTGACCTCGAGCAGCGCGCGCATGCGCACGGCGCCGCGCAGCCGGTCCTGCTCCGCCTTCTCGACCTCGGCCGCCATCGCATCGAAGGCGGCGGCCAGGCGCTCGAATTCGCGCCCGCCGCCGATCCGGCCGATGCGCTGGCTCCATTCGCGGCGCGACCAGGAATGGGCCGCCGCCAGCAGCCGGTTGACCGGGCGCTCCACGCCCAGATGGAAGATGGCCGCGGCCAGAACCAGCGTGAGCAGCAGCGAACCCACGACCAGCACCGCCGTGCGGCGTTCCCGCGCGATCTCGGATTCGATGACCACGTTGGTGGACATGCCGAGAACGATGGCCAGCCCGCGCGGGGGGGCGACGATGGGGATGTAGGCGCCGATGCGCGACGCGCCGTCGACCTGGTAGCTCTCGATGAGGCCGGCGCGCTCTGCCGTGATGTAGGGCATCAGGTCGGCCTGGAGCTGCTGGCCCACGTAACGATCCGGCTCTGATGAGCGGGCGATGATGACGCCGTTCTGGTCGATGATCGCGGCCGCGCTGCCGGCCGAGAGCGGGATGTTGCGCAGATCCTCGATGAGCCATTCCAGCGAGAGCGCCACCACGACCACGCCGCCGATCGTGCCGTCATCCAGGCGCAGCGGCGCGGCGAGGTGCAGGGAACGCTGCCCGGTGTTCCGGCCGATGGCGTATTCGCCCACCGTGAAGGCGCCGGTTCGCATCACTTCCTGGAAGTATGGCCGGTTGGCGACCGAGAAGGCCCGCACTTCCGGCTGCGCGGAGCAGAGCGTGTTGCCCTGCGCGTCGAACAGCGTGGCGGTGTGATAGCGCGGATAGCTGCGGACCAGCCGGACCAGGAAGGCATTGCATGCCGGGCTTGGCTGCAGGTCCCGCAGGGCATCATGGGCCGCCATCGCGGCCAGGATCTGCTGGGCGCCCTCGATGTTGCGTATCTGCTGTTCCGCGATGAGGCGGACGAGGCGCATCGCTTCCTCGCCGACCTGCACGCGGCGTTCGATCCGCATGTCCTGTTCCAGGAATCCCTGAACGAGCGCGGCTGGGATCAGCGCGATCAGAACACCGAACAGGGCACGCAGCGCGATGGGCAAGATGAGTGATCCGGACCGTGCAGTGTGGTGGCCCACACCGTATCATTAAACTCTGTGTAATGCATGCAACCCGGCCCGGCGAAGGCCGGACCGGGTAACTTGATACCGCAGGGGCGGCAGGCTGATCAAACCAGCATGGCGTTGTCGATGGGAAACACCATCCCATTGGCCGCCTGGATGATCGGCAGAAGGATGTTGGCGTTGCGGCTGGCGTTCAGGCCGCCGGCGCTGAAGCCCGGGCCATCCTGCGCCGTCAGCACCAGCGTGGACTGCGGGGTGGGCTGCACCAGCAGGTTGGCGCCGTTGCGGCTGCGCATCAGCGTTTCCTTGCCGGCGAGGCCGGGCAGCGTCTCCAGCCCATCCACGATGTGCAGATTGACGAAGGCGGGCAGGCGGACGACGTCGCGCTGCATGCCGGGCGTGCCCAGCAGCTGGTCGCGCAGGCTGGCGGGCAGGCGTTCCATCGCGATGTCGGTCGGCGCGAAGACGGTCACCACATTGGCGGCCCGCAGCTGCTCCACCGCGCCGGACTGGCGGGCGAACTCGATGAAGCGGGTGAAGCGGCCATCGGCGGCCATCGCGTCGATCACGGAGGTGTTGGTGACGACGGGCGGCTGCATCGGCGTGCCGGCGGGCGGGATGATGGTGGCCTGGGCCATGGCGGCCATGGGCATCATGGCAGGGACCATCGCCGCGCCGGCGGCAGCAAGGCCCAGAAACTTACGGCGGTTGTTCATGACGGCAGTCTCCGTTGAGGATGTTCTGCCGGAATGAACGCGACCGGGACGCTCGGGTTTCAGGAGCTTTCAGGCATCCAACGCCTCGACGTCCAGTGTCGCCGCATTGTCCTGGATGAAGCGGAAGCGCAGCTCGGGCTTGCGGCCCATCAGCGCCTCGATCAGGTCCGCGGTCCTGGCGCGTTCCTCGGTGGGCAGAACCACGCGCAGCAGGTTGCGCCGCTTCGGGTCCATCGTGGTCTCCTTCAGCAGCGCGGGCGGCATTTCGCCCAGCCCCTTGAAGCGGCTGACCTCGACCTTCTGGCTCGGCTTGAACTCGCGCTTCATCAGGCGGTCCTTGTCGGCATCGTCCATGGCGTAGATGGATTTGCCGTTGGCCTGCAGCCGGTACAGCGGCGGCTGGGCGAGGTGCACCCGCCCGTCGCGCACCAGCTGCGGCAGTTCCTTGTAGAAGAAGGTCATCAGCAGGGCCGCGATATGCGCGCCGTCCACATCGGCGTCCGTCATGATCACGACGCGGCCATAGCGCAGGCGGTTCGCGTCGAAGCGGTCGCCCACGCCGCAGCCCAGCGCCTCGATCAGGTCCTTCAGCTCCTGGTTCGCGCGCAGCTTGTCGGCCGAAGCGGAAGCGACGTTCAGGATCTTGCCGCGCAGCGGCAGCACGGCCTGGGTCTCACGGTTGCGGGCCTGCTTGGCGGAGCCGCCGGCGCTGTCGCCCTCGACCAGGAACAGCTCGGTGCCTTCCACGCCTTCCTTCGCGCAATCCGCCAGCTTGCCGGGCAGGCGCAGCTTGCGGGTGGCGGATTTGCGCGGGGTTTCCTTCTGCTCGCGCCGGCGCAGGCGTTCCTCCGCGCGCTCGATGCAGAAGGCCAGCAGGTTGTCGGCCATGCCCGGATCGCCGGCCAGCCAGTGATCCAGCTGGTTGCGCATGGCGTTCTCGACCAGGCGCTGCGCCTCCGGGCTCGTCAGCTTGTCCTTGGTCTGGCCCTGGAACTGCGGCTCGCGGATGAAGACCGACAGCATGCCGGCCATGCCGGCCAGCACGTCCTCGGCCGTGATCTTCTCGGCGCGCTTTTCCTTCTTCAGCTCACCAAAGGCGCGCAGCCCCTTCACCAGCGCGTTGCGCAGCCCCGCCTCATGCGTGCCGCCGAGCGGGGTGGGGATGGTGTTGGCGTAGGTCGAGAGGAAGCCGTCCCCGTCCTCCAGCCAAGTGACGGCCCATTCGAGCCGCCCGGCCTCCTCGGGGAAATTGGCCTCGCCCGCCCAGGGGGCCGGGATGACCTGGGATTTCTTCTCGATCGCGGTGGCCAGGAAGTCCCCCAGCCCGCCCGGGAAATGCAGCACCGTCTGGGCCGGGGTCTCGGCGCCTTCGCGGATCAGCGACGGGTCGCAGGACCAGCGGATCTCGACGCCGCGGTACAGATAGGCCTTGGAGCGGCAGAAGCGGAACAGGCGCTCGGGCTTGAACTCCAGCTTGCCGAAGATCTCGGGGTCGGGGCGGAAGCGGATCTGGGTGCCGCGGCGGTTCTGCACCGCCCCCGCATTCACCAGCTTGGTGACCGGCTTGCCCTGCTCATAGGCCTGGGTGAACAGCTGGCGGTCGCGCGCGACCTCCACCTCCATCCGCGCGGCCAGGGCGTTCACCACGGAACTGCCCACGCCGTGCAAACCGCCCGAGGTGGCGTAGGCCTTGCCCGAGAACTTGCCGCCCGAATGCAGGGTGGTGAAGATCACCTCCAGCGCGGACTGCTTCGGGAATTTCGGGTGCGGGTCCACCGGAATGCCGCGGCCGTTGTCGCGCACGGCCAGCCAGTTGCCGGGCTCCAGCCACACCTCGATACGGTCGGCATGGCCGGCCACGGCCTCGTCCATCGCGTTGTCGATGATCTCGGCGGCGAGGTGGTGCAGCGCGTTCTCGTCCGTGCCGCCGATATACATGCCGGGGCGCTTGCGGACGGGCTCCAGCCCTTCCAGCACCTCGATGTCGGCGGCGGAGTAGGAGGCGCCGGGCTTGGGGGCCTGACCGCCGAAGAGATCGCTCATCTGGTGTTCACGCTGCGTTCCGGTTGCGGGCACACCTTATAGGCGCGTGCGATTCCCGCGCAACCTTCGCAGCGCGCCGATTGCCGCGCTGCGGTATGGCGGGGAGGTGGGCCCCCCGCCGGATGTCAGAACAGGCGCAGGCCGCCCAGGAAGGTGCCGCTGCGCGGGCGCTGGATGATCGGCGTCTCGCCATCGGTGGTGGGACGGCCGAGCGCCGCGTTCTCACGCAGGCGCTGCTGTTCGCGGGTGGTGTCCACGGCGGTGCCGGAGGTGTCCGGGTCGCGCCAGAACATCAGGCGCTCCGTCAGGGTGCGGTCCTCGGAGTTCAGGCGCAGGGATTCGCTGTCGACCTGGCTGCGGATATCGGCGGGGGCCGGGGCGCCGCCGGCGGCGGAGAGCAGGGCGCTCTCACCACGGGAGGCCTGTGCCGAGCCTTCACGGCCGAGAGCAGCGCCGGGGGCCAGAACGGCCTCGGCCTGGGCGCGCGGGGAGATTTCCTGCGGGCGGGCGGCGCCGGGCGCCGGGCGCGGCAGGTTGCCCAGCGATGGCGGCATGGAGAGCGGCGCGCGCGTCGTCACCTGGAACTCATCTGGCGCATCGCGCGTGAAGCCGAGGGTGCGCGCGGTGTCTCCGCCGCAGGCGGAGAGCAGGAGGAGGGCCGGGACAGCGAGGAAGCGGATGCTCATGCCGACTGCCTAGCCCCGCCTTGCGGCCGAAACAAGGCGTCTAAGACGAGGACGAGCACGCCGCAGACGATTCCCGCATCCGCGACGTTGAAGACGTACCAGTGCCATCCCCAGGCGTGGGTATCGATGAAGTCCACCACGGCGCCGAAACGAAGCCGGTCGATGACATTTCCGATCGCGCCGCCGATGATGGAGCCCAGCGCGAGGGTCACGGGCGTGGTCTCGGCCTTCCACAGCCAGCGCAGCAGCACCACGGCGATCACGGCCGAGACGCCGGCCAGCGCCAGGTGGTTCCAGGACCCTTCGCCCGAGAACATCCCGAAGGTGACGCCCCGGTTCCAGACCATGGTGAGGTCAAGCCCGAAGGGGCCGACCAGCAGCACCGGCACCGTCCGCAGCTCAGGCAGGTTCAGCCCGAACAGGATCCAGTGCTTGCTGATCTGGTCCGCCACCAGCAGCACGGCGGCGAACAGCAATCCGGGCAGGAGGCGCTTCATGCGGTCTTTTCCCCATTGGCCACGACCGTTTCGCAGCGCAGGCAGAGGGTGGGGTGGGCGTGGCTGGCGCCGACCTCGGTCAGCACGCGCCAGCAACGGTCGCACTTCTCGCCCGGGGCCTTGGCGAATTCGACCGCCATGGCATCGCCGGTCTTCACCGTCAGCTCCGACGTGATGGCCAGTTCGGCCCAGGCCGCGGCCGGCAGCAGGCCGGCCTGGGCTTCGGGGAGGGTCAGAACCGGGGCGGCCGCCAGGGAGGAGCCGATCTCGCCGCTCGCGCGGGCCTGCTCCAGCACGCCGGTGATGGCGCGGCGAATCGAACGGATCTCATCCCACTTCGCCGCCAGCGCCGGGTCGTTCCATTCCGCCGGAATGGTCGGCCACAGCTGCAGATGCACCGAGCTGTCCTCACCCGGGAAGCGCGCCAGCCAGGCTTCCTCGGCCGTGAAGCACAGCACCGGGGCCAGCCAGGTGGTCAGGCAGCGGTGCAGGTGGTCCAGCACGGTGCGGGCCGCGCGGCGGCGCGCGGCGGAGGGCGCGTCGCAGTACAGCGCGTCCTTGCGGATGTCGAAGTAGAAGGCCGACAGCTCCGAATTGCAGAAGCCGTGCAGGTCCGGCACCACGCCGGCCCAGTCATGGGTCTTCTGGGCGGCGCGCATGCGGGCGTCCAGCTCCGACAGGCGGTGCAGGATCCAGCGCTCCAGCTCCGGCAGTTCCGCGTAGGGAACGGTCTCGGCCTCGGAGTAGCCGTCCAGCGCGCCCAACACCCAGCGCAGCGTGTTGCGGATGCGGCGATAGATGTCGGCCTGCTGGGCCAGGATGTTCTTGCCGATGCGCAGGTCGGCCGTGGTGTCCGAATTCATGACCCACAGGCGCAGGATGTCGGCGCCGAAATCGCGGGTGACTTCCTGCGGCGCGGTCACGTTGCCCTTGGACTTGGACATCTTCTCGCCCTTCTCATCCAGGACGAAGCCGTGGGTGAGGATGGACTTGAAGGGGGCCACCCCGCGCGTGCCGATGGATTCGAGCAGCGAGGAATGGAACCAGCCGCGATGCTGGTCGCTGCCTTCGAGATAGAGGTCGGCCGGGAAGGGCAGGCCGCGCGGCCCGAGGACGAAGGCGTGGGTCGAGCCGCTCTCGAACCACACATCCACGATGTCCATCACCTGCTCGTAATCGGCCGGGTTGCGGTCATTGCCCAGGAAGCGGGCGGCGGCGCCGGGCTTGTACCAGGCATCGGCCCCTTCCTCGGTGAAGGCCGCGCAGATGCGGTCCATCACGGACTGGTCGCGCAGCACCTCGCCCGACTTCTTCTCGACGAAGACGGCGATGGGCACGCCCCAGGCGCGCTGGCGGCTGATGCACCAGTCCGGCCGGGCGGCGACCATGCCGCCGATGCGGTTGCGGCCGATGTCGGGCACGAAATGGGTGGCGGCGATCGCGTCCAGCGCCTTCTGGCGGATCTGGTTGGCGTCATCCATCGCGATGAACCACTGCGGCGTCGCGCGGTAGATCACGGGCTTCTTGGAGCGCCAGCTGTGCGGGTAGCTGTGGGTGATGAAGCCCTTGCCCGCCAGCGTGCCGAGCGCGGTCAGCGCGGCCCACACCGCCTCATGCGCCTTGAAGACATGGATGCCCTCGAAGCCCGGCGCCTGGATGGTGTAGGTGCCGTCATCGGCCACGCATTCCGGCACGGCGATGCCGTGGGCGCGGGCAAGGTGGAAGTCCTCCTCGCCATGGGCGGGGGCGATGTGGACGATGCCGGTGCCGGCGTCGTCGGTCACATAGTCGCCGTCCAGCAGCGGGGCCTCATACATGTACTGGCCGGCATGGCCGCGCAGCGGAGAGGCGCAGACGGCCTCGGCCAGCTCGGTGCCGGGGAACACCCGGATCACGCTGTGCGCGCCGAGGTTGCAGGCCTTCACCACGTCGGGCAGCAGCTTCAGGGCCACGATGATCTTCTGGCCCGGCGCCATCAGCGCGTCTTCCTCGACCTCCGCGACATGCACCAGCGCGTATTCGATGTCGCCCTTGTAGGCGAGCGCGCGGTTGGCCGGGATGGTCCAGGGGGTCGTCGTCCAGATCACGACATTCGCGCCCACCAGATCCGGGGCGGCCGGGGCCTTCAGCACCGGGAACAGCGCGTACAGGATGGCGGACTTATGGTCGTGGTATTCGACCTCGGCCTCGGCCAGCGCGGTCTTCTCGACCGGGCTCCACATCACCGGGCGCAGGCCGCGATACAGGCTGCCGTTCATCAGGAACTTGCCGATCTCGCCGGCGATCATCGCCTCGGAGGGCAGGTCCATGGTGGCGTAGCGGCCTTCCCAGTCGCCCTCGACGCCCAGGCGCTTGAATTCCTCGCGCTGGAAATCCAGCCATTTGGCGGCATAGGCCCGGCATTCGGCGCGGAACTCCAGCACCGGCACCTGGTCCTTGTCCTGCTTGCGGGCGCGGTATTCTTCCTCGACCTTCCACTCGATCGGCAGGCCGTGGCAGTCCCAGCCGGGAATATAGCCGGCGTCGAAGCCCGCCATCTGCGCCGCGCGGTTGATCACGTCCTTCAGGATCTTGTTCAGCGCGTGGCCGATGTGCAGCGGGCCGTTCGCATAGGGCGGGCCGTCATGCAGGACGAACTTCTCGCGCCCCGCGGCATCGGCGCGCAGGCGCTCATACATGCCCATCTTCTGCCAGCGCTCGAGCATCGCGGGCTCGCGCTTCGGCAGGTCGCCGCGCATGGGAAAGGGCGTGGCGGGCAGGAAGACCGTGCTGCGATAGTCACGGGCGGGCGTGGTGGTGTCGGTCATGTGGGAACCTGTGGCCCTGTGTCAGGGCAAAATGGATGGCGCGCGAGGATCGGTCCCGGCCCTCAGATGAGGACCGGGCGAAGAATTCGCATCGGACGGCGGCGCGCGGGCATGGGGGGGATATGCGGAGTCGGAAGGCCAGAGGTCAAGAGATGGCGGGAAATCCCGTCCGGTGCGGGTTTGCAATTGCAAGCCACTCGCACTTAATATCGGGGGCACCAGACTAGAGTCTCCGATGAGCAAATCCTCTCCCGACACATTGGGTTCAGCCGCGCGCGGCTTCCGCGGCCGTATCCGGGGCCTGCGCCCGTTCTCCATCGGCGGCTTCCCCGCCGAGGAACTGGAGCGCCGCCTGCTGGAGCTGGGCTTCATCGAGGGTGCGCCGGTGGAAATCGTCCATCAGGGCCTGTTCGGCCGCGACCCCATCGCGGTCAGGGTGCAGACCGCCACCATCGCGCTGCGCCGGCGCGAGGCCGACGCGATCCTGGTCGACGCCATCCATGCCTGATACCGCGCTGGAGGGGGCGGTCGCGCAGCGTTCGCTGCGCGTGGCGCTGCTCGGCAATCCGAATTGCGGCAAGACCGCGCTGTTCAACGCGCTTACCGGCAGCCGGCAGCGCGCGGCCAACTATCCGGGTGTCACGGTGGAGCGCAAGGAAGGCGCCTTCACCACCCCCGACGGCCGCGCCGCCCGCGTGCTGGACCTGCCGGGCACCTATTCCCTGCGCGCCCGCAGCCCCGATGAGGTGATCACGCGCGACGTGGTGCTGGGGCGGCTGAACGGGGTGCAGGCGCCCGACCTGTTGGTCTGCGTGGCCGACGCCACCAACCTGCGCATCGCCATGCGCCTGGTGCTGGAGGCCAAGCAGGTCGGCCGGCCGCTGCTGCTGGTGCTGAACATGATGGACCTGGCGCGGCATCGCGGCATTTCCATCGATATCGACGCGCTCTCGGCCGAACTGGGCGTGCCGGTGGTGATGAGTGCCGCCGTGCGCCGCGGCGGCACCGCGGAGCTGCTGGCCGCCATCGACCGCATGGCCCCCACCCTGGCCCCGGCAGGCGAGCAGGCATGGGCCGCGCCCGACGCCGCGGCCCTGCGCGCCGCCCAGCGGGAGGCGGACCGTATCGTGGCCGCCACCGTTGTGGTGCCCGACCGGCGCGACCCGCTGACCCGGCGCCTGGATTCGGTGCTGCTGCACCCGGTGGCCGGGCTGCTTATCCTGCTGGTGCTGCTGTTCCTGATGTTCCAGGCCGTGTTCGCCTGGGCCGCGCCGGTGATGGACCTGATCGACGGGGGCTTCACCGCCCTGGGCGCGCTGGTGGGCGATGCCATCCCGGATGAGGGGGCGCTCGGCCTGCTGCGCAGCTTCCTGCAGGACGGCGTGATCGCGGGTGTGGGCAGCGTGCTGGTCTTCCTGCCGCAGATCGCGATCCTGTTCCTGTTCATCCTGCTGCTGGAGGATCTGGGCTACATGGCCCGGGCCGCCTTCCTGATGGACCGCATCATGGGCGGCGCAGGCCTGCATGGGCGCGCCTTCATCCCGCTGCTGTCCAGCTTCGCCTGCGCCATCCCCGGCATCATGGCCACCCGCGTGATCGACAGCAGGCGGGACCGGCTGGCCACCATCCTGGTGGCGCCGCTGATGACCTGCTCGGCCCGCATCCCGGTCTACACGCTGATCATCGGCGCCTTCATCCCCGATCGCCCGGTCTGGGGCTGGATCGGGCTGCAGGGGCTGGTGATGTTCGGCCTCTATGCGGCGGGTATCGTCAGCGCGCTGCTGATGTCCTTCGTGTTCAAGCGGCTGATCTGGCGCGGGTCCCCCAACGAGCCCTTCATGCTGGAACTGCCCGACTACAAGCTGCCGCGCCTGCGTGACGTCGGCATCGCGCTGTGGCTGCGGGTGAAGGCCTTCCTGCGCCGCGCCGGCACCGTCATCTTCGCGATGATGGTGGTGATCTGGTTCCTGTCCTCCGTGCCGCGCCCGCCCGAGGGCGCGACCGAGCCTGCCATCGAGTACAGCCTGGCCTATGGCATCGGAAACGCCGTGGAACCCGTGCTGCGCCCGATCGGCTTCAACTGGCAGATCGGCGTCGCGCTGATCCCGGGCATGGCGGCGCGGGAGGTGGCGGTGGCCTCCCTCGGCACCGTCTATGCCATCGAGAACGCGGATGAGGACGCGACGCAGCTGGGCCAGGCGCTGGCCGGGAAATGGTCGCTGGCGACGGCGCTGGCCTTCCTGGCCTGGTACATCTTCGCGCCCCAATGCGCGGCGACCCTGGCCGTGATCCGGCGCGAGACCGGCAGCCGGAAATGGGCCTTCTTCACCTTCGGCTACATGCTGGCGCTGGCCTATCTGGCGGCCTTCGCCACTTTCCAGATCGCGAGCGCGCTGGGGGCAGGGTAGGGGGCTCCGGCCCCCCCCAGCCCTGCTGATTGCCGGGCCCGTCTCCTGCTCCTATAATGAACGTCAAGTTCATAAATGAACAGGAAAAGCCATGAGCGAGGCGGAGGACCCCTATCTCTCCCCCCCGGTGCAGCGGGCCGCGCGGCTGCTGCGCCACATCGCGGGCGGCGATGCCGTGACCAACATGGCCGCCACCGCGCGCGCGCTGGACATCAACCGCACCACCCTGCTGCGCCTGCTGCACACGCTGCAGGCCGAGGGCTTCATCGAGCCGCGCGGCGGCGGCAAGCCCGGCTGGCGGGTGGGGCTGGCCCTGTTCGGCCTGGTGGCGCGCGCCTTCGCCTCCGAGGATCTGGCCGAGATCGCGACGCCCCGCCTGGATGCGATGGCGCATGAGCTCGGCTTCTCCACCCATCTGGGCGTGCTGGACGGGCGGGAGGTGGTCTATCTGATCCGACGCACGCCCGATCATTCCTTCGTCTCCAACATCCGCGTCGGGTCGCGCCTGCCGGCGCATGCGGCCAATATGGGCCGCGCCATCCTGGCCCATTGGCCGCCGGAGCAGGTGCGCCAGCTGTTCGCGGATGCACCCATGCAGGCCGTGACGGCCCAGACCCCCACCAGCCTGCCCGCTCTGATGGCACAGCTGGCCGCCGACCGCGCCGAGGGCCTGGCCTGGAGCGAGGGTTTCTACGAGGCCGGCATCGCCTCCGTCGCGGCGGCGGTGTTCGACGCCACGGGGCGGCCGGTGGCGGCCATCAACCTCTCGGGCGGGGCAGCGGAGTTCGCCGCCGCCCGCCCGCGCATCGACCAGGCCATGCGCCGCGCGGCGGAGGACATCTCCCGCCGCCTGGGCTGGACCGGCTGAAGGAAACATCATGGACAGCACCGAGACCGTCGGCGAGGCCATCGCCCGTACCCTGGCCGAGATCGGCGTGACGCATGCCTTCGGCGTCATCTCCATCCACAACATGCCCATCCTGGACGCGATCGCGCGGCAGGGGCGCATCCGCTTCATCCCCGCGCGCGGCGAGGCGGGGGCCATGAACATGGCCGACGCCCATGCGCGGGTGACGCGCTCGCTCGGCGTGTGCATCACCTCCACCGGCACGGCGGCTGGCAATGCGGCGGGGTCGCAGGTGGAGGCGCTGACGGCGGGTTCCCCCGTGCTGCACATCACCACCCAGGTGGACCGGCCCTTCATGGACCGCGACCGCGCGGCCATCCATGACGTGCCGCGCCAGCCGGACATGCTGCGCGCCATCTCCAAGCAGTATCTGCGCGCCTGGGAGGCGGCGAACGCCACCGACACGCTGCTGGCCGCCGCCCGCGCCGCGCTGGCCGCCCCTTCCGGGCCCGTGACCTATGAGATCCCGGTGGATGTGCAGCGCGCGCAGGTGCCGCTGCGGGCGGTGGCGGGGCGGCCCGGGCATCGCGGGGCGGGGCCTGACGACGCGGCGCTGGATGCGCTGGCCGCCATGATCCTGCGCGCCCGCCGGCCCATGCTGTGGCTGGGCGGTGGCGCGCGCGGCGCGTCGGCCGCGGCCACGGCGCTGCTGGAACGCGGCTTCGCCGCCGTCACCTCCACCAACGGCCGCGCCGTGGTGCCGGAGGCGCACCCCCGCAGCCTGGGCGCCTTCAACATGACGCCGGAGGCCCAGGCGCTGTATGCCCAGGCCGACCTGATGCTGGTCGTGGGTTCCCGCCTGCGCGGGAACGAGACGCGCAACAACGCCATGACGCTGCCCCCTCTGGCGCAGATCGACGCCGAGGGCAGCCAGGCCGGCCGCAACTATCCGGTGGGGCTGTTCGTCGAGGGCGATGCGCGCCTGGCGCTGGAGGGGCTGCTGGCCCGCCTGCCCGCGGCGCTCGACACCGACCCTGCCTTCCTGGCCGCCATCGCCCCGGCCCGCGCCGCCGCCGAGGCCGCGCTGCGCCGCGCGCTCGGCCCCTATGCCGCGGTGGCCGATGCGCTGGATGCCCGGGTGCTGGCCGGGGCGCTGCCCTGGGTGCGGGACGTGACCATCAGCAACAGCACCTTCGGCAACCGCTATGTGAAGATCGCGGCCCCGCATCTGGGCGTGCATGCGCTGGGCGGCGGCATCGGGCAGGGCATCGCCATGGGGATCGGCGCCGGGCTGGCGGGCATGGGCAAGGCCGTGACGCTGCTGGGCGACGGCGGCGCGCAGCTGATGCTGGGCGAGCTGGCCACCGCCGTGGACGCCGCCGCCGAGACCGTGTTCGTGCTGATGAACGACCGCGGCTATGGCGTCATCCGCAACATCCAGGATGCGCAATATGGCGGCCGCCATGTCTACGCGGACATCCTCACGCCGGATTTCGCGCTGGTCTGCGCCTCGATCGGCCTGCCGCATGCGCGGGTGGAGGCGGTGGCGGACTTTCCGGCCGTGCTGGACCGTGCCCTGACGGCCCCCGGCCCCGCCATGATCGAGATCGACATGACCGCGATCGGCCCCTTCGCCGAGAGCTTCGCGGGCCCGCCCGCCGGTGCGGCCGGCAGCGTGCGCTAAGGGCTGGCGCACGCCCGCATGGCGGCGCCTATAATGGCCCCGTCATGCGCCTCCTCCTCCGCCCCCTCCGCAAGCTCGTCGCCGTCGAGCGGACGGAAAGGCGCGACCATCGCCTGGCGCTGATGCTGACCTTCGTGGCGGGGGCGGCCAATGCCGGCGGGCTGGTCGCGGTGGGGCAATATACCTCGCATATGTCGGGCATCATCTCCGCCATGGCGGACCAGCTGGCGCTGGGCGCCTGGCTGCTGGTGGGGGGCGGGCTGGTGGCGCTGGCCTCCTTCATGGCGGGGGCCGGGGTTTCGGCCGTGCTGATCAACTGGGCACGCCGCAACCGGGTGCGGGCGCAGTATTCCCTGCCCGTGCTGCTGGAGGCGGCGCTGCTGGCCTCCTTCGGCACGCTGGGCATGCTGCTGGCCGGCACGGCGGGTTTCTATGCCATGGCCGTGCCGCTGCTCTGCTTCATCATGGGGCTGCAGAACGCGACCATCACCAAGGTCTCGGGCGCGCGCATCCGCACCACGCACATGACCGGCATCGTGACCGATATCGGCATCGAGCTGGGCAAACTGTTCTACTGGAACCACCGCCCCGGCACGCAAGTGCGCGCGGACCGCACCAAGCTGAAACTGCTGGGCGGGCTGCTGGGCTGCTTCTTCGGGGGTGGGCTGTTCGGCGCCTGGGGCTTCGCCCTACTGGGCTTCGCGGCCGCGCTGCCGATGGCGCTTGTTCTGGCCAGCGTCGGCATGGCGCCGGTGCTGGAGGCCTGGCTGATCAGGACACGCCGGGTGGCCGGGCGCGGCACCCCAGGGCGAGAAACCTTAGGGGCGCCGCGTCCTTGAGCCCGGTTACTTCGGTGCGAGCACCATGATCATCTGGCGGTTTTCCAGACGGGGCATGGATTCCACCTTCACGACCTCGACCAGCTCCGTGCGGATGCGCTCCAGCACCTTGGCGCCGAGTTCCTGGTGGGCCATCTCACGGCCGCGGAAGCGCAGCGTCACCTTGACCTTGTCGCCGTCCTCGATGAAGCCCTTCATCTGCTTCATCTTGGTCTCGTAGTCATGGTCGTCGATGTTGGGACGGACCTTGATCTCCTTGATCTCGACCGTCTTCTGCTTCTTGCGGGCCTCGTTGGCCTTCTTGGCGGCCTCGTACTTGTACTTGCCGTAATCCGTGATCTTGCACACGGGCGGCACGGCGTTCGGGCTGATTTCCAGCAGGTCGAGGCCGACGGAATAGGCGCGCTGCATGGCATCGCGCGTGGACATCACGCCGATCATCTCGCCATCCTGGTCGATCAGGCGAACCTGAGGCACGCGGATGTCTTCGTTGACGCGGGGGCCTTCGCGGCTCGGGGGCTGCTGGCCGGAAGGCAGTGGGCTACGGGGTATGGCCGGGACTCCTAGGGTGTTACGGGCGATTGTATGGCGATTCGCCGCGCGACCTGCAACGGGTTGTAACGCGGATCACCCTTGAAACCGTTGCGGCACTGCGGAAAACCTGCCTTCACCGCGCCAGGTCCGGGGGTGTGGCCTCCGCCGCCAGGCGCGCGATCGCCTCCTCCAGCGGCAGGGTTTCCTGCTCGCGGCCAGGCAGGCGGCGCAGCACGATGGTGCGCTCCTCCGCCTCACGCCGGCCGGCCACCGCCAGGATGGGGATGCGCGCGTCGATGTGATCCACCACCTTGCGGTTGATCTTCTCGTTGCGCGTGTCGGCCTCGGCACGCAGCCCGTGCTTGCGCATCAGCTCCGCCACCTCGGCCGCATAGGGGGAGGCATCGTCCACGATGCTGGCCACCGCGACCTGGCGCGGGGCCAGCCACAGCGGGAAGCGGCCGGCATACTGCTCGATCAGGATGCCGATGAAGCGTTCGAAGGAACCGAGGATGGCACGGTGCAGCATCACCGGGCGGCGGCGGGCGCCGTCCTCGGCGGTGTATTCGGCGTCCAGCCGCTGCGGCAGCACGAAATCCACCTGCAGCGTGCCGCACTGCCAGTCACGGCCGATGGCGTCGCGCAGCACGAATTCCAGCTTCGGGCCATAGAAGGCGCCTTCGCCCGGGTTCAGCTCGAACTCCACGCCCGCCTCGGCGCAGGCGTCCTTCAGCGCGCCCTCGGCACGGTCCCAGGTCTCGTCGTCGCCGGCGCGGGTCTCGGGGCGGTCGCTGAACTTCACCCGGAACTCGGGGAAGCCCAGATCCTGGTAGATGCTGCTCAGCAGGGCCACGAACTTCACCGTCTCGGCGGCGATCTGGTCTTCCTCACAGAAGATATGCGCGTCGTCCTGGGTGAAGGCGCGCACGCGCATGATGCCGTGCAGCGCGCCCGAGGGCTCATAACGGTGGCAGGCGCCGAATTCGGCCATGCGCAGCGGCAGCTCGCGATAGGAGCGGATGCCCTGGTTGAAGATCTGCACATGGCAGGGGCAGTTCATCGGCTTCAGCGCGCTGACGCGCCCGGCCTCCTCCTTATCCTCGACGGAGGCGATGAACATGTTCTGCCGGAACTTCTCCCAGTGGCCCGAGGCCTCCCACAGGCGGCGGTCCACCAGCTGCGGGGTCTTCACCTCCTGGTAGCCCGAGGCATCCAGGCGCCGGCGCATGTAGTCTTCCAGCACGCGGTACAGCTTCCAGCCTGAAGGGTGCCAGAAGACGTTGCCGACCGCCTCTTCCTGCATGTGGAACAGGTGCATCTCGCGGCCGATCTTGCGATGGTCGCGCTTCTCCGCTTCCTCCAGCTGCAGCAGATAGGCGTCCAGCTCCTTCTGGTCGCGCCACGCCGTGCCGTAGATGCGGCTGAGCATGGGGTTGCGGTGATCGCCGCGCCAATAGGCCCCGGCCACCTTCATCAGCTTGAAGGCGCTGCCGATATTGCCGGTGCCGGGCATGTGCGGGCCGCGGCACAGGTCGGTCCATTCGCCCTGCGAATACAGGGAGATTTCCTGGTCTTCCGGCAGGTCGCGGATAAGCTCGACCTTGAAGCGCTCGCCCTTCGCCTCGAACAGGGCGATGGCGTCCTCGCGGCTGACGACCTGGCGCTTGAACGGGGCATTGCGCGCGATGATCTCGCGCATCTTGGCCTCGATCGCGGGGAAGTCCTCCGGCTTGAAGGGCTCATTGCGGGCGAAGTCGTAGTAGAAGCCGTTCTCGATCGACGGGCCGATCGTGACCTGGGTGCCGGGGAACAGCTCCTGCACGGCCTCGGCCAGCACATGGGCGGTGTCGTGGCGGATGAAGTCCAGCGCCTCCGGGTCCTTGCGCGTGATGAAGCGCAGGGCGGCGTCGGCCGCGATCTCCTCCGACAGGTCCTTCTGCTTGCCGTCCACCACCATCGCCAGCGCGGCCTTGGCCAGGCCCGGGCCGATGGAGGCCGCCACGGTAGTGCCCGTCACCGGCGCATCGAAGTGGCGCACGGAACCGTCGGGCAGGGTGATGGCGGGCATCAGGGTCCTCACAGCAGATCAAAAGGTGTCAAAACGGCCCGGACCATGCTTGCCGGGGCTTGAAGGGTCAAGGGTAAGGGCGCAATTGCCTGCGCATGCCAGCCACCCAGACCCGCGAGGAGCCGCTGCGGGCGGCCCTCTTTCTCGATTTCGACAATGTGGTCTCGGGCCTCGTGCAAGGTGCGGGTGCCGAAACCGCGCTGCGCTTCGCCAGCGACCCGGATGCCTGGATGCCCTGGCTGGCGGGCGACCAGCCGCGCCGATGGCTGGTCCGCCGCTGCTACATGAACCCGGCCGGCTATATCGAGGACGCGAACGGCTACAAGCATTACTACAGCCGCTTCCGCCCGCGCCTGATGGGCGCCGGATTCGAGGTGCAGGACTGCCCGCGCCTGACCCGCTTCAAGAACGCGGCCGACCTGCG
Source organism: Rhodovarius crocodyli (assembly GCF_004005855.1). GTDB lineage: Bacteria > Pseudomonadota > Alphaproteobacteria > Acetobacterales > Acetobacteraceae > Rhodovarius > Rhodovarius crocodyli. The sequence goes on along the minus strand of NZ_SACL01000016.1, from coordinate 10,402 downwards.
CATCGTGATCGACGCGATGGACCTGCTGTCCAGCCCCGTCTTCTACGAGGAATTCACCCTCATCTCCTCCGACTCCGACTTCGTGCCGCTGCTGCTGCGCCTGCGCGCGGCCGACCGCCGCACCCGCCTGCTGGCCCACCCGGCCGTGGGCCGCGCCGTGCGGGGCGCCACCGACTCCGTGCTCGGCCTCGACGAACTGGCACAGACGCTGGGCTGGCTGGAACGCGACGGGTTCGGGGCAGGAGAGGATGACGCCGAGGGGTGAGAGGCGGGGGCCTTGCCCCCGGACCCCCGCGCAGGGGCTCTGCCCCTGCACCCCGCCAAAGGCCGAAAGGCCTTTGGAAACCGGGAGCTGAAAGTGCGGGGAAGGGGCACCGAGCGCGCTCTGACCCCGCGTTCGTTTTCAGCCCCTTCCCCAAACTTTCAGAAGACTCAAGTGGGTCCAGGGGCCACAGGCTCCTGGCGGGGGTGCCGGGGGCAGCGCCCCTGGCTGGGGGACCGGGGGCGACGCCCCCGCCCCTCACTCCACCAGCGCCACGCCTTCCCGCCTCGGATCCGCCCCGCCCAGCACGCGCACGGTCTCGCCGTCGCGGCGCACGCGCAGCAGGTTGAGGCCGGAGGGCATGCCGGTCACCCGCACGGGCAGGCCGCGCGCGGTCAGGGTGGGCGCTAGCCCCGCGATGGCGCTGCCCTGTTCCAGCTCGACCTGGGTGGTGGCCGGCCCAACATGGGGCAGGGAGGCCGCGACGGCGGGGTCCAGGTTCCAGTCCAGCATCGCGACCAGTGCCTGCGCGACATAGCCGATGATGCGCGAACCGCCGGGGGAGCCCGCGACGGCCACCAGCCTTCCCTCGGCGTCGAACACCAGCGTGGGCGACATGGAGGAGCGCGGCCGCTTGCCGCCGGCGACCCGGTTGGCCACGGGCAGGTTGTCGATCTCGGGCCGGAAGGAGAAATCCGTCAGCTCGTTGTTCAGCACGAAGCCGCCGACGGAGATATGCGCGCCGAAGGGGCCTTCCACCGTGGTGGTCATCGACACGGCATTGCCCTCGCCGTCGATGATGGACAGGTGGGCGGTGCCGGCCTCTGGCTGTGGCGGCTGCGGGGCGGCGGGCACGCCGAAGCGCGGGTTGCCGTGGCGCGGGTGGGCGATGGCCCGCAGCGGGTCCAGCGCCTGGGCGCGCGCGGTGATGTAGGCGGGCTCCAGCAGGCCCTGCGCCGGCACGGGCAGGTCGGCGGGGTCGGCCAGCCAGCGGTTGCGGTCGGCGAAGGCCAGCCGCCCGGCGTCGGCCAGCAGCATGGTGGCCTCGGCACCCGTGGGCGAGAGCTGGTCGAGCGGCGTGTGTTCCAGCAGCGCCAGGATCTGCAGCACCACCAGCCCGCCCGAGGGCGGCGGCGGCACGCAGACGCGGTATTCGCGATAGGGCCGGCACAGCGCCTCTGCCCGGCGCGGTGCGTAGCCGGCCAGGTCGTCGCCATTCATCATGCCGGGATTGGCATGGCCGCGCACCACGCGGGCGATCTCGGCGGCGATGGGGCCGCGATGCAGGGCGTCGGCGCCCTGTTCGGCCACCGCCCGCAGCGTGGCGGCCAGGGCGGGGTTCTTCAGCACGGCGCCCTCCGCCAGGGGCGTGCGGTCGCGGTTGAACAGCAGGCCGGCCAGGCCGGGGTCCTGCCGCAGGGCGTCGGCTTCCTCGGCGATGGCCTGGGACAGGCGGGCGGAGACGGGGAAGCCTTCCTCGGCCCGCTGGATGGCGGGGGCGAACAGCTGTGCCCAGGGCAGGCGGCCGCCGGCGCGGTGCGCAGCCTCCAGCATGCGCATCACGCCGGGCACGCCCACGCTGCGGCCGCCGATCACGGCCTGGCGGAAGGGCATGGGCTCGCCATTCACCAGGAACAGGTCGCCGCGCGCGGCGGCGGGCGCCGTCTCACGCCCGTCCCAGGCGGTGGTGGCGCGGGTGGCGGCGTTGAAATGCAGCAGGAAGGCGCCGCCGCCGATGCCGGAGGATTGCGGCTCCACCAGTGTCAGCATGGCCTGGACGGCGACCGCCGCGTCGATGGCGTTGCCGCCGGCGCGCAGGATGGCCATGCCGGCCTCGGCCGCCAGCGGGTGCGGGGCCGCGATCGCGCGCGGTGTGTCCTGCGCCGCGGCCGGCAGGCTGAACAGAAAACCCAGCACCACCACAGCGCGCCGGAGAGGGAACCGGCGCGGGTGGGGCAGGGGCATGCTCAGTTGGTCGCGGGGGCCGGGACGGCGGGCGCCGCCGGGGCGGCCGGTGCCGCGGGGGCCGGGGTGTCGAGGATGGAGGTGCCACGGCCCGTGCCGCGGTCCAGCACGGCCAGCGCCAGGGCCAGCACGAAGAACAGCGTGCCCAGGATCGCGGTCGCGCGCGTCAGCAGGTTGGCCGTGCCGCGCCCGCCCATGAAGGCGCCCATCCCCTGGGAGGAGCCGATGCCGAGGCCGCCACCCTCACTGCGCTGGATCAGCACGAGGCCGATGAGCGCAATGGTGACGAAGATGTGCAGAACGAGCAGAACGGTGGACATGGCCCGCCTTTACTCTTGCGGGACGGCGCGGGCAATGGCCAGGAAATCGGCCGCGACCAGAGAAGCGCCGCCGACCAGCGCGCCATCCACATTCGACAGCGCCAGGATGGCCGTCGCATTGGAGGGCTTGACCGACCCGCCATACAGCAACCGGGTGACGGATGCGGTGGGGCCCCAGCTGTTCACCAGCTCACGCCGCATGAAGTCATGCATGGCCGCGATGTCGTCCTCGGTGGGGGTGCGGCCGGTGCCGATCGCCCACACCGGCTCATAGGCGACGATGCCGCCCGAGGTGATGAAACCCAGCGGGATGCTTTGTTCGAGCTGGGCGCCGACGACGGCCTCATGCTCGCCGGCCACGCGCTGGGCCTCGGTCTCACCCACGCAGATCACGGGCGTGAGGCCGGCGGCCAGCGCCGCCTCGGCCTTCTCCATCACCTGGGCGCTGGTTTCGCCATGGTCGGCCCGGCGCTCGGAATGGCCCAGGATGACATGGGTGGCGCCGGCATCGCGCAGCATGGGGGCGGAGATGTCGCCGGTATGCGCGCCGGAGACCTTGGCGTGGCAATCCTGCCCGCCCACCGCGACGGAGGTGCCGAGCAGCGCGCTCGCGACCAGGCTCACATGCAGGAAGGGCGGGCACACCAGCAGCGAGGCATCGAGGCTGGGGCCGGCGGCGCGCAGGGCCTCCGCCAGCTCATGCGCGCTGCGCGCGTTGCCGTTCATCTTCCAGTTGCCCGCGATCAGCGGCCGGATGCCTGGCGTCATCTCTATCCCTCCTGGCGCCCGTCGGGCGCGTGGCCTTCACTACTCACCACCCCTGCGCTGCTATTCGGGCCAGATGCCCGGTTTGGCAAGCGGCTTCAGCCGGGCTATGCGGTGCGGATCATGCTGACCGCTCTCCGGGCCTTCGCCGGCACCTGGTTCGCCAAGGTGCTCTTCATCCTCCTCATCGCGTCCTTCGGCGCCTGGGGTATCGCCGACATGCTGCGCAGCATGGGCACCGATACCGCCGTGGCGCGCGTGGACGGCCAGACGGTGGAGTTCACCGAGGCGCAGGATGCCGCGCGGCGAGAGCTGCAGCGCCTGGTGCGCATCACCGAGGGCCGGCTGCAGCCCGATGCCCGGGTGCGCACCGCCGTCGCCCAGCAGGCCGTCGAGTCCCTGGTCAACGACCGGGTGCTGTCGCGTGAGATCGGACGCATGCATGTGGCCGTTCCCGATGCCGCCGCGCGCGAATACGTGTTCGGCATCCCGGCCTTCCAGGGCACGGATGGCCGCTTTTCCCGCATCCAGTTCGACAGCTTCCTGTCCGGCAACGGCCTGACCGAAGGCCAGTTCCTGGAACTGCTGCGCCGCGACCTGGCCCGCCAGCAGATCGTGAACGCGGTGCGCGCGGGCGCCGCCGCGCCGTCCTTCCTGGCGGAGCGCCTGCTGGCCTGGCAGCGTGAGCAGCGCAGCGTGCGGCTGGTGGAGCTGCGCGTGGCCGATGCGCCCGAGCCCGAGGCGCCGACCGACGCCCAGCTGGAGCGCTTCCACGAGAACAACGCCGACCGTTTCAGCGCCCCGGAATACCGCCAGGTGGCGCTCGGCCTGCTGAACGCCGCCATCCTGACCCCGCAGATGCAGGTGACCGACGCCGAGCTGGAGGAGGCCTATGCCGCCCACCGCGCGCGGTTCGAGACGCCGGAGAAGCGCGAGATCCAGCAGGCCCTGTTCCAGGATGAGGCCGCGGCCCGTGCCTTCGCCGCCACCTGGCGCGCCAATAATGAGGGTGCCGCCGCCGCCGCGGAGGCCGCCCACGGCATCTTCAGCGACCTGGGCGAGGTGGAGCGCAGCGGCCTGCCGGTGCCGGAACTGGCGACCACCGCCTTCTCCCTGGCCGACAACGCGGTGTCCGACCCGGTGCAGACGCCCTTCGGCTGGCATGTGCTGCGCGCCCACATCACCCAGGCGGCCGAAACCCGCAGCCTGGACCAGGTGCGCGACGAGCTGCGCACCGAGGTCGCCTCCGAGAAGGCGGCCGACGAGGCGCTGCGCCGCACGAATGCCGTGCAGGACGGGCTGGCCGGCGGCGAGAGCGTGGAGGAGACCTCCCGCGCGCATAATCTCCAGTATGTCGCCGTGGAGCTGGACGCCCAGGGCAAGGGCCGCGACGGCCGCGATGTGGCGCTGCCCATCCCCTCCACCGCCCGCGCCGCGCTGCTGCGCGAGATCTTCGGCACCGAGCGCGGCGCCGCCCCGCATCTGGCCGAGGGCGACTATGGCTTCGCCGCGATCGAGGTGAAGGAAGTGACCCCCGCCGCCCTGCGCCCGCTGGCCGAGGTGCGCGATGCCGTGCTGCGCGCCTATGTGCAGGACGCCCGCCGCCGCCATCAGGAAGGCCGTGCCGCGGCCCTGATCGCCGCCACCCGTGCCGGCAAGTCGCTGGAGGAAGCGGCCCGCGAGGCCGATATCCCGGTGGAGGAGCAGGGGCCCTTCCCGCGTGAGGCGGGGGCGACCAACCCCATCCCGCGCGAATACCTGGGCCCGATCTTCGAGCTTCGCATGAACGAGGTGACGATGATCCCGAGCCCGGTGGCCTTCGCCGTGGTGCAGCTGACGGGCGTGACCCACCCGGCCGTGCAGCCCCCGGCGGCCCCGGCTGAGGGCGAGGAAGCCCCGGCCGATCCGCTCGCCACCATCAAGCGCGAGACCGATACCGCCATCGCCGAGGATATCGAGGCGCAGTTCATGGCCGCCATCCGCGCCCGCGCGGATGTGCGGATCAACCAGCGGCTGCTGAACCAGCTGGCCGCCGAGTAAAGCAAAGGACATGACCGTGACCCAGACCGCCACCCTGCCGCCCGCCACCCGCGCCGCCGCGCGGGTGCTGTGGCGTGAGAGGGTGAGCGATCTCGAAACCCCGGTCGGTGCCTTCCTCAAGCTCGCCGAGGGCAAGCCCAACTCCTTCCTGCTGGAAAGCGTCGAGGGCGGGGCCGCGCGCGGCCGGTTCTCGGCCATCGGCATGGCGCCCGACCTTATCTGGCGCTGCCGGGAAGGCCGGGCCGAGGTGAACCGCCACGCCCTGTCGGCCCCGCACGCCTTCGTGGCGGATGAACGCTCGCCGCTCGACAGCCTGGACGCGCTGATCCAGGAAGGCCGGATGGAGGTGCCAGCCGGGCTGCCCGCCATCTGCGCCGGGCTGTTCGGCTATCTGGGCTACGACATGGTGCGCCAGATGGAGCGCCTGCCGGCCAAGAACCCCGACGTGCTGGGCATTCCGGAGGCGGTGATGATCCGCCCCACGCTGATGGCCGTGTTCGACCATGTGCGGGATGTGCTGATCCTGGCCACCATCTGCTGGCCGCATGAGAGCGAGGCCGATGCCGAGGCCCGGCTGGACGCGGCCGAGGAGGCGCTCGACCGCCCGCTGCCCCGCCCGGCGCCCGCCGCGAAGCTGCCCGCCCCGGGCGAGCCCAGCAGCAACTTCACCAAGGAAGGCTTCATCGCCGCGGTGGAGCGCGCGAAGGAATACATCCGCGCCGGCGACGTGTTCCAGGTGGTGCCCAGCCAGCGATTCTCGGTGCCCTTCGCCCTGCCGCCCTTCGCGCTGTACCGCGCGCTGCGGCGGATCAACCCGGCGCCCTACTTGTTCCACTTCGATTTCGGCGGCTTCGCGGCCGTGGGCGCCAGCCCCGAGATCCTGGTGCAGCTGAAGGACGGCGACGTGACCATCCGCCCCCTGGCCGGCACACGCCGCCGGGGTGCGACGCCCGAGGAGGACCAGGCGCTGGAGGTCGAGCTGCTGGCCGACCCGAAGGAGCGCGCGGAGCACCTCATGCTGCTGGACCTCGGCCGCAACGATGTGGGGCGCGTGGCTGCCCCGCGCAGCGTCAAGGTTACGGCGCAGTTCCGAATCGAGCGCTACAGCCAGGTCATGCACATCGCCTCCGAGGTGCAGGGCCGCATCGCCGAGGGCAAGTCTGCGCTGGACGCGCTGGCGGCGGGCTTCCCCGCCGGCACGCTGACCGGCGCGCCCAAGGTGCGCGCGATGGAGATCATCGAGGAGCTGGAGCCTTCCCGGCGCGGCATCTACGCCGGCGGCTTCGGATATTTCGGGGCGGACGGGAACATGGATACCTGCATCGGCCTGCGCACGGCGCTGGTGAAGGATGGCGTGCTCTATGCCCAGGCCGGCGCCGGCGTGGTGGCCGACAGCGACCCGGTGGCGGAATATGAGGAAACCCGCGCCAAGGCCCGCGCCCTGTTCCGCGCTGCCGAGGAAGCGGTGCGCTTCGCGGCGGGCCGCCGCTGAGGCCGATTGCACAAGGATAAGGCGGGGGTTCCCCGCCTTATCCCCATGAACGTTTTGTTGACCAACTAAGTTCTGTTGCGCAACTTAAGCGCGTGTTGATACTCCTGATCACGTATTCGGGAGACATAAGGTGCGCATCAGGATCGGCCTGCTCGTGCTGATTTCCGCCCTGTTCATGGCGGCGCCAGGCCAGGCGCAAACCGGCAACCCCCTTCACGACGCATTGTCCGCCAGCCCGCCGGCCCAGCAGCGCAGCCAGCTGCTGCGCCTGGTGCAGGCCGATGGCCAGCTGCGCTGCAGCGACGTGATCAGTGATTTTTCCGCGGGCCTCGACCAGCACCGCACCGCCTATTGGGATCTGCGTTGCCGCGAGGGCACGATGATCCGCGTGGCGCTGCCTTCCGTGCGCTGGGCGCGGCCCAGCATGCTGCTGTGCGGGGCCCAGGCCGAGCCGCCGGCGGGCGGGCCCTGCTTCCGCCCGGTCGCGAGCGCCATGGCGCAGAGCGCGCCCCCGGCGCCCGATGCCGCGGTGCGCCAGCAGTGCCAGGCCACCTGCACGGCTTCCCAGCCGGGCGCGCTGGTGCAGGCCTGCACCCAGCGCTGCATCGTGGGCGGCGGCGTGGAGGTCGGGCCCCAGGTCGCGGCCACGCTGCCCGCTAATTCGCGCTTCGGCGTGGTGTATTCCACCGATGCGCCGCTGGCGGCGCTCGGCTTCGGCAATGGCAACATCGACCGCCTGGCGGTGAACCTGGCCGCCGCCCGCGCCTGCCAGGGCCAGGCCGGCCGCACGCCCTGCAAGTTCCGCGCTGAGCTGGTGAACGCCTGCGGCGCGGTGGCCATGGCCATCAGCCGCCATCCGAGCGCGATGGTGATGACCAGTGATCTGACCACCCAGGTTCTGAACCGGCTGGAAGTCGGCACCGGCGCCACCCGCGCCGCCGCCGAGGAGGCCGCCATGGCCGCCTGCCGTGTCGCTGAACAGCCTGGCGTGCAATGCCGTATCGCGGCCTCGGGCTGCTGAGGGAATGACTCCGATGATGAAGAACCTGATCCAGACCCTGGGTGCGGCGGCGATCGCGCTGCTGCCGGCCGCCACGATGGCCCAGACGGCAGCCCAGGGGGCTGATACGCTGGCTGCCGTGCGCGGCCGCGGCCATCTGCTGTGCGGCGTGGCGGGCGACCTGCCCGGCTTCTCCGCCGCAGGCCCCGACCAGTCCATGCGCGGCCTGGATGCCGACTACTGCCGCGCCGTGGCGGCGGCCGTCTTCGGCAATGCCCAGGCGGTGCGCTTCGTGCCGCAGTCGAGCGTGGAGACGGGCATCGCGGCCCTGGGCTCCGGCGCCGTGGACATCCTGGCCCGCAACGCCACCGCGACCTTCGGGCGCGACACGGCCGGCAATGTCCAGCCCGTGGGCGTCCTCTACTATGACGGCCAGGGGCTGCTCGCGCGCGGGAATGCCGGGGTGAACTCCCTGACGGACCTGGCGGGCAAGAAGATCTGCGTCGGCACCGGTGGCGGCCTGCAGGCCCCGGCGATCCTGGAGCGCCTGGCGCGCGAGCGGAACATCACCTTCACCCAGGTGCCCGCTGCCAGCTCCGCCGCTGCCTTCGATGCCTTCCTGGCCGGCCAGTGCGATGTCGTGACGGGTGACCGCAGCGCGCTCGCCGCACGCCGGGCGGTGTCGCTGCCCGCGCCGGATGCGGCCGTGCTGCTGCCCGAGACGATCAGCCGTGAGCCGCTGTCGCCCATGGTGCGTGAGGGCGACGCCCGCTGGCGCCAGATCGCCGACTGGGTGCTGCAGGCGCTGCTGGTGGCCGAGGAGCTGGGCGTGAACAGCACGAACCTGGCCCAGTCGGTCCAGGTCGATGACCCGGAGATCCGCCTGCTGCTGGGCGTGGACAGCGCGACCGCCGCGCAGCTGGGCCTGCCGGCCGAGTGGGCGGTGCATGCGCTGAGCGCGGTCGGCAACTACGGCGAGATGTTCGAGCGTAACCTCGGCACCGCTTCCGGCATCGGTCTGGATCGTGGCCTGAACGACCTGTGGCGTCGGGGCGGGCTGCATTTCCCGCTGCCGCTGCGCTGATACTGGGGACGGGGGCCCAGGCCCCCGTCATCCGACCGGCCGATGGCCGGTCCATGGGCGAATCCGACGCGCCCCGGCGGGAAATCCCGCCTGCATTGCCTTCGGCGGCCGCTGTGCGGGCCCTGCCGCTTCGAATTTCCCCCGACCATGAGAGCAAGCGCAGCATAGGCTGCGTGGAATGCCATTTCTGATCTTGCGCGTGGCCCTGGGGGCGGGCCAGATGCTGTCACGAAAAGAAATGGAGGACTGCGTCATGGCGATGAGCCTGCCGGGGCGGCGCGCCCTGATTCTGGGAAGTGGTGGACTGATGATGCCGGCCCTGCTGGGGCTGCGGCCGACATTCGGGCAGGGTTTTCCTGATCGGCCCATCCGGCTGATCGTGCCCTGGCCGCCGGGTGGTTCCACCGACACCGTCGCGCGCATCTTCGCGCCCAAGCTGTCGGAAGTGCTGGGCCGTGCGGTCGTGATCGAGAACAGGGGAGGGGCCTCAGGCGCCACCGGCGCGATCGAGGCATCGCGCGCGGCACCCGACGGCAGCACCTGGATGCTGGTCTATGACACGCAGGCGACCAACGAGACGGTGATGCGCCTGCCGTTCCGCACGCTGGAGGCATTCGTGCCCGTGACGCTGGTCGCCAAGGGGCCGCTGGCCATGGTGGCGCACCAGAGCACCCCGTATCGCAGCTTCGAGGATGTCGTGGCCGCGGCCAAGGCGGCGCCGGATACGCTCAACTACGCGACCTCGGGCGTGGGCGGGCTCGCGCATGTGTCCACGACGCTGCTGCAGCAGCAGCGGGACTTCAAGATCGTCCATGTCCCGTATCGCGGCGGCGGTCCGGCCGTGCAGGACGCGGTGGCGGGGCACGTGCCGCTCTTCATGAGCAACGTCGTCATCATCAGCCAGCATATCCGCGCCGGCGTGCTGCGCCCGCTGGGCGTGACCACGGCGGGCGAGACGCGCCATGTGCCGGGTGTGCGCAGCTTTGCCCAGCAGGGCTTCGCGAACTTCGAGGCACCGACTTGGTGGGCGCTGCTTGGCCGCCACGGGGTGGCGCCGACGCTGGTCGAGCAGATGCACGGCGCGATGCGCCAGGTGCTGCGGGATCCGGCCGTGAAGGGGCGCATCGAGGAGCAGGGGGCGGATATCGAGGCCGCCGGCCCTGAACAATGCGGTGCCTTCCTGAGCTCTGAGATCGAGAAGTGGGGGCGGGTCATCCGCGAGAACGACATCCGCGCGGATAGCTGACATCTAAGTATCTGTTTTTTCATGTTGTTGGCGCGGCGGGGCGAGAATCTTCGCCCGCCGTGCAGTTTTTTCGGGGGAAGCGTTTGACAGTTCCCGGCGTCCCCCGTAAAAGCCCGTTCACCGCAGCGAGGGCAGCTGAGGTGGTTGACACGGGGCGCTGAGTTCTGTATCTTCCACGGCCTGCCTGAGGGGCGGAAAATCCTGGAACTCCGGAAGGGGTGCTCGGGT
>NZ_SACL01000015.1 GCF_004005855.1 Rhodovarius crocodyli | reverse complement strand
CCGAGCACTGGGTCGTGGTGAACGGCACCGCCATCGTCGAGCGCGACGGCGAACGCATCATGCTGCGCGAGAACGAAAGCGTGTACCTGCCCCTCGGCTGCGTCCACCGCCTCGAAAACCCCGGCAAAATCCCCCTCACCCTCATCGAGGTACAGGTCGGATCCTATCTGGGAGAGGACGACATCGTGCGCATCGAGGATACATACGGGCGCGCTTGAGTGAGCATCGCCGCCGATATCTCGGACTATCTGGCGGGCATCCGGCACGCGCGTTCGCCCTCGGGCGTCACGCGCGTGCAGACGCGCCTGCTGGCGGCCGATGGCGGCGCCTTCACGCTGGTCGCCCATGATGCCGGCAGCGACAGCTGGCGCGAATTTCCCCGCGCCTTCTTCCTGCGCCTGCTGGCCGCCACCGACGGCCCCGGCGGCGCCAAGGCGCCCGAATGGCAGGCGCTGGTCGATGAGGCGGAGGCCGCACTCGCCGCCGCCCCCCGCCATGTCTGGCAGCAGGGGGAATGGCTGCTGGGCATCGGTGCCGCCTGGTGGCTGCACGGCCATGCGGGCCGCATCCTGGCCGCCAAGGAAGCCCACGGCATCCGCTATGCCAGCTTCGTCTACGACCTGATCCCGCTGCTGGTGCCCGAGCATTGCGAGACGAAGCTCGTCCGCAACTTCACCCAGCATTTCGCCTCGCTGTGCCTGCTGGCCGACCACGCCATCTGCATCAGTGAGGCCGTGCGCCAGGATTTCGAGACCTGGCTGCCGCGCCTCCTGCCGGGCCTGCATATCCCGGCCAGCGTGCTGCCGCTGGATGCGCGCTTCGACCCGCCGGCCGAGCCGGGGATGGCGCCGTCCGAGCCCTTCGTGCTGGCCGTCGGCACGGTGGAATCGCGCAAGAACCAGCTGGGCCTGCTGCGCGCCTGGCTGCGGCTGATCCGCGAATACGGGGAGGACAACACGCCCCTGCTGGTGGTGGTGGGCGTGCATGGCTACCTCTCGGGTCAGGTGCTGGGGCTGGCGGAAGGCTCGCCCGAACTCTCCCGCCGCGTGGTGTTCCGCCCCGGCGTCACGGACCAGGAACTGGCCGCGCTCTATGCCGGCTGCCTGTTCACCGTCTTCAACTCCCACGCCGAGGGCTGGGGCCTGCCGGCCACCGAAAGCCTGGCCTGGGGCAAGGTGCCGGTGCTGGCGGATGTGCCGGTGCTGCGCGAATCGGGCGGCCCGCACGCGGTTTATGTGGAGGCCGAGAACGTCCCTGCCCTGGCGCGCGCGCTGCATGGGTTGATCGCCGATCCGGCCGGGCTGCATGCGCGGGAACAGGCGCTGCGCGCCGGCACGCGGCTGCGCGAATGGCCGCAGCTAGCGGCGCAATGCGCGGGCTTCCTGGCCGCGCCTGCGGCGGCGCTGCCGCTCGACCGCGCCTTCCTGTCGCTGGGCCAGGAGATTCCGGGCGGGCTGCCGCCCATGCCCCCCCTGCCCGCCCTGCCGCCCGTGCAGCAGAGCATGGGCCCGCTGCTGCGCCTGGGCGCCGGATGGTCCTGGCAGGAGGATTGGGGAAGCTGGTGCTGCGCGCCGGGCGGCGTGTCGCTGCGCCTGCCGCTGGAGGCCGATTCGGCCGGACAGGACATCACCGTCCTGCTGGAGGTGAACGCCCCGCCCGGCGGCCATTCGGGACGCGCACGGGCGGGCGACGGCCCCTGGCGGGAATGGTGGCTGCCCGCCGGCGCCCCCGGCCTGATCCGGGTGGATGCGGTGGTCCCGCGCCACGGCCCGCTGCTGGTCGAGATCGATATCGGCCCGGGAGTTTCCTGCCCGCCGGACCACCGGATGCTGGGCTTCGGCCTGCGCGCGCTGCGCCTGGTCTCCCGGGCCGAGGCACCGCTGCCGCCCGAGGCACCGCCCGCCCCGGCGCCGCCCCCCCGCAAGCCGTGGTGGCGCTTCTAGCCGCCGACGGCCGACAGCACTTCTTCCTCCGCATTCAGGTGCAGCGCCAGCAGCGCCTCCAGCGCGAACAGGCTGCGCCTGAGTTCGGGCGCGGCCTGGGCCCAGCCCCCGGGCGCGCGGGCGATCTCCAGCAGGGCGCCGATGCGGGCCACCAGCGCCTCGATGCCGGCATGCATGCGCACCAGCGCGGCCATGGGGTCCTGCCCGCCCAGCTGCCGCGCGGCCTCGGGGTACAGCGCGCGTTCCTCCTCGCGCTGATGCGGCAGCAGGGCCGCGCGCAGATCCGCTTCCAGCGCGACGAGCAGGGGCAAGGCCTCCGGGGTGCCGGTCACGGCCTCGCCGGCCTCACGCAGGCGTTCCAGCAGGCGCTTCAGCCCCGCATGCTCGGCCATGCGCTCGGCCAGGCCGCTCTGGGCCGGAAGCTGGGCCTGGCCGGCCTCGCCGGGGCCGGGGCGCAGCGCCAGCAGGGCGAACAGGATGGCACCGATGTCGATCCCCTCCTGCACCAGGGCGCCCGCCAGGGGCGGCAGATGGCCGAGTGCCGCGGCCAGCATCGCCAGCCCCGACAGGCCCATGCCCAGCGCGATGGCGCCGAGGGCGATGCGGCGGGACCGGCGGGCGATGGCCACCGCCTCCGCCACGCGGTCCAGCCGGTCCACCACCAGCACCACGTCGCCGGCCTCGGCGGCGGCGGCGGTGCCCTGCGCGCCCATGGCGATGCCGACATCGGCAGCGGCCAGCGCCGGGGCGTCGTTCACGCCGTCGCCCACCATGGCGGTGGGCGCGCGGGCCTGCTCCTGCCGCACCACCTCGATCTTGCGGGCGGGGCTGCATTCGGCCAGCACCTCATCCAGCCGCAGCGCGGCGCCCACGCTGTGCGCGGCCCCGGCCCGGTCGCCGCTGACCATGACCAGCCGGGCGATGCCCAGCGCCCGTAGTCGCCGCAGGGCGCCGGGCGCCTCGGGCCGCAGCCCATCGGCCATGACGAAGGCGGCCACCGCCCCGTCCTCCGCCGCCAGCCAGGCGACGGAACCCGCCGCCGCCGCTACCGCCGCCAGCCCCGCCAGCCGGTCGCCCTGCGCGATGCGCAGTTCCTGCAACAGCATCGGGCTGCCGAGCACATAGCGCCTGCCCCCGAGCATGGCCGACAGCCCCCCGCCCGGGTGTTCCACCAGCCCCTCCGGCAAGCTCAGCGCCAGGCCGCGCGCCCGGGCGGCGGCGGCCAGCGCGGCCGAGACGGGATGGGTTGAGGATTGGGCGAGGCTCGCGGCCAGGCGCAACGCCTCCTCGCGCGGCAGGCCGGGGATGGTCTCGATGGCGGCCAGCGCCGGGCGGCCGGGGGTAAGCGTGCCGGTCTTGTCGAACAGCACCGTGCGCACGCGTGCCAGGCGCTCCAGCGCGCCGCCGCCCTTCACCACCACGCCGCGCCGCGCGGCCCGGCCGATGCCCGCCACCAGCGCAATGGGCGCGGCCAGGATCAGCGGGCAAGGCGTGGCCACCACCAGCACCGCCAGGGCGCGCAGCGGGTCGCCCGTCAGCAGCCAGGCGCCGCCCGCCAGCAGCGCCGTCAGCCCCACGAAGCCCAGCGCCCAGCGATCGGCCAGCCGCGCCAGGGGCGGGCGGGTTTCGGCCGCCGCACGGGTCAGGCGCAGGATGGCGGCATAGGTGCTGGCCTCAGCATCGCTGGCCGCCCGCATGCGAAAGGGGGCACCCGCATTCACCGCGCCGCTGCGCAGCCCCGCCCCCTGGGCGAAGCGCGCCGGCAGGGGCTCCCCGGTCAGGGCGCTTTCGTCCAGCGTGGCCTCGGCATCCAGCAATTCGCCGTCGGCGGCCACCGTCTCTCCGGGTCGGACCAGCAGCGTGTCGCCGGGGCGGATGGCGCTGGCCGGGATCTCCTCCAGCCCCGTGGGGCCGAGCCGCGCGGCACCGCGCGGTGCGCGGGCCATCAGTTCATGCAGGGCGCTGGTGGCGCGGCCCTCCGCCCAGGCTTCCAGCGCCTCGCCGCCCGCCACCATCAGGCCGATCAGGGCGGCGGCGGCGGCCTCGTCCAGCAGCACCGCGACGAGGATGGCGGCCAGCGCGATGACATCCACGCCCAACTGTCCGCCGGCCAGCGCGCGCGCCACCCCCAGCCCCACATGCGCCGCCACCGGCAGGGCGGCCAGCGACCACGCCACCCGCGCGCCCAGCGGCAGCCCCGCCAGATGCAGCGCCAGCCCCAGGGCCAGCCCCGCCAGCACATAGCCGAGCAACAGGTAGCGACGCATCGACAGCCCCGGTTCGTTACGGGGACGCAGCATGCCCCGGCGGCGCGACCGGGGCCACCGTCAGGCGGGCACCAGCCCGTGGCGGCGCATCAGCGCCTGCATCGCCGCGGGGTCCGGCGGGCCGGGCCGGGCCAACAGGGCGGCGGTCTCCTCGAAATAGCGCCGGCCGATGGAACCCGGCGTCAGCACCACCAGCACCTTGGCGGGTTCGGGCAGCAGGTTTTCATGGTGATGCACCACCCCGCGCGGGATCAGCAGGCTATCGCCGGGGCGGATGGCGAAGCGTTCCTCCCCGCGGCGGGATGCCAGGCAACCGGAAAGCCCGTAGACCGCCTCATCCACGCGCTCATGGAAATGCGGCGCGGGCACGCGCGCGCCGGGCGGCACCGTGAACTCGAACATCACCAGATCGCCGCTGCCGGTCGTCTCATCGGCCAGGAAACGCAGTTCCAGCGCACCGATATGCACCACCGGGTGCTGGCTCGGGGGTGGGAGGGGTTCCATGTCGTCGCCTCGTTTTGTAAATTATTTTTACGTCTGCTGAGTAGAAAAGGTCCCCCAGTGCCGTCAAGCGTTTCGATCCCGGATGCACCGCCCTATGTCGGCGCCCTGCTTCGCATGGGCTGGCAGCGGGTGCGCGACCGGGTCGATGCCGCGATCGCCCGGGCGGGCTTCACCGACCTGCAGGGCGCGCAGCTCTCGGTATTCTCCTATCCATTGCCGGAGGCCGGGCGCCCCGCCGACCTGGCGCGGCGGCTGTCCATCTCACGCCAGGCCATGAACCACCTGCTGGGCCAGATGGAGGCCCAGGGCTATCTGGAACGCCGCATCAAGGGCCCCGGTCCGCGCCGCCTCGTCTACCTCACGCCGCGCGGGGAAGCCGTGGCCGCCGTGATCTTCGCCTGCCTGCAGGAAATCCAGGCCGAATGGGCGGCAGAGGTCGGCGAGGAACGCTTCCGGGACTTCATAGCCATGCTGCGGCGGTTCGCGGGCGCGGAAACCGGCTGAAGCCGCTTGCCGCTGCGGGCCGCCGCCGTCATCCTGCCGCCATGACCGAGATCAAGCCCAACGCCGCCCATTGGGGCTTCTTCGACGCCGTGATCGACAAGGGCCGCGTGACGGAGGTGCGCCCCTTCGGCCCCGATCCCGCGCCGCCGGTGCTGCTGCGCTCCATGGCCGATGCGGTGCATGCGCCCAGCCGCATCGACCAGCCCTATGTCCGCAAGGGCTGGCTGCGGGGCGAACGTGCCGGGGCCCCGCGCGGTGGCGATGCCTTCATCCCCGTCAGCTGGGACAAGGTGACGACGCTGATCGCCGGGGAAGTCGCGCGCATCCGCGCCGAGCACGGCGACGAGGCGATCTTCGGCGGCTCCTACGGCTGGTCCTCGGCCGGGCGCTTCCACCACGCCAAGTCCCAGCTGCAGCGCTTCCTGGCGCTGGGCGGCGGCTATACCAGCAGCGTCAACGCCTATTCCTATGCCACCGCCCAGGCGCTGCTGCCGCATGTGCTGGGCACGAATGAGGTGCTGCTGGGCAAGGTCACGGGCTGGGACGCCATCGCGCGGCACGCGAAGATCATGCTGTGCTTCGGCGGGCTCGCGGCCAAGAACGGGCTGGTCAGCGCCGGCGGCGCGGGCGCGCATGACTACATCCCCAGCATGCGGCGTGCCGTGGCGGCCGGGGTGCGGCTGGTCAATATCTCCCCCTTCCGAGGCGACACCGAGGAGGAGCTGGGCGCCGATTGGATCCCGATCCGCCCCGGCACCGACACCGCGCTGATGATGGGTGTCGCGCATGAGCTGATCGCGCTCGGCCGGCCGGACGAGGCCTTCCTGGCCAGCCATTGCGTGGGCTGGGACAAGCTGAAGCCGACGCTCGCCGACCGCAGCCCGGCATGGGCCAGCGCCATCACCGGCGTGCCGGTCGAGACGATCCGCACGCTGGCGCGCGACCTCGCCACCCTGCCCTCCATGCTGACCTGCGCCTGGTCCATCCAGCGCGCCGACTATGGCGAGCAGCCCTATTGGATGCTGGTGGCGCTGGCCGCCATGCTGGGCACCATCGGCAAGCCGGGCCAGGGGGTCGCCTTCGGCTACGGCTCGATCAACGGCATGGGCACGACCTCCCGCCGCGATCTCCCCTCGCCCTCCCTGCCTTCCTCGCCCAACCGGGTGCAGCGCTTCATCCCGGTGGCCCGCATCGCGGACCTGCTGGAGAACCCGGGCGGCACCCTGCCCTATAACGGGCGCGACCTGCCGCTGCCCGATATCCGCATGGTGTGGTGGGCCGGCGGCAACCCCTTCCACCACCACCAGGACCTGAACCGCCTGCTGCGCGCCTGGTCGCGCCCCGAGACCATCGTGGTGAACGAGCCCTGGTGGACCAGCGTGGCCCGCCATGCCGACATCGTGCTGCCGGCCACCACCACGCTGGAGCGCAACGACATCGGCTCCGCCAGCCGCGACCGCTACATCCGCGCCATGCACCAGTGCGTGCCGCCCCAGGGCCTGGCCCGCAACGACCACGACGCGCTGGCCGACATCGCCGACGCCCTGGGCTATCGCGAACGCTTCACCGAGCAGCGCGACGAGATGGCCTGGGTGCGCCACCTCTATGAGCGCTGGCGCGTCAATTCCGGCCGCATGGGCTGGGAACCGCCGAGCTTCGAGGAGTTCTGGGCCGAGGGCCATGTCGAGGTGCCGCGCGCCGACGCCCCCTATACCCAGTTCACCGATTTCCACACGGACCCGCAGGAACACCCCCTCGACACCCCAACCGGCAAGGTGGAGCTGTGGAGCGAGACCATCGCGGCCTTCAACCTGCCCGACTGCCCGCCGATGCCCAGCTGGCTGCCGCCGCGCGAATCGCTGCTCTCGGCCGCGGAGGACGAGCTGCACCTGCTCTCGCTCCAGCCGCCCACCCGCCTGCACGGGCAGCTGGACATGGGCCGCGTCGCGGCCGAGGCGAAGATCCAGGGGCGCGAGCCCATCACGATCTCGGCCGCCGATGCGGCGAAGCGCGGGCTGAAGGCGGGCGACATCGTGCGCATCCACAATGCGCGCGGCGCCTGCCTGGGCGGGCTCAAGATCCGTGAGGACCTGCTGGAAGGTGTCGCCCTGATGGCCACCGGCGCCTGGTTCGACCCGCTGGAGCCCGGCGTGCCGGGCAGCCTGTGCGTGCACGGCAACCCCAATGTGCTGGCGCCCGACATCGCGACCAGCACGCTGACCCAGGGGCTGTCCGCGCAATCCTGCCTGGTGCGGCTGGAACGCTGGGAAGGCCCGCTGCCGCCCGTGAAGGTTCATGTGCCGCCGCCGATCGAGCTGGAGTGACCCCATTGCCCGGGAAGGCCTGCGGGCCGATATTCCGGGCATGAACCGTCGCGGTCTTCTCCTCGCTTCCTCCGGCGTTCTCGCCGCCCCGGCCCTCGCCTCCGCGCAGGGCCTCTCCAGCGGTGGCCTGCAGGCCCAGCAGGGCACCTCGGTCGCCGGCGGCTGGCGCCTGGACGTGCTGGCCCGCTGGGGCGACCCGGTGCTGTCGGATGCCCCGGCCTGGGCACCCAACGCCCCGGATGCCGATGCCGTCTCCGCCCAGTTCGGCTGGGATGCGGAACTGCTGGCCGTATTCACCCCGCCGCGCGCCACCGACGGCGTGCCGCGCGCCGTGGTGGCCGTGGCCCATCCGGGCGTCGACCCCGCCATGGCCTACCCGGACGGCCGTGACCGCCCCGACGTCTCCGCGGCCATGCAGGGCGTCTCGATCATCAACCTGGAGAAGCGCGGGCGCGCCTGGGTGCTCTCCTCGGGCGGCTATCAGTCGCGCCATCTGGGCGCGCGCACCCTGTGCCGCGCCGACGGGCCCGCCGCAGAGCAGCTGGGCGGCGCCATCAACGGCATCTATGGCGCGGGCGCCGGCTGCGGCACCGCGGACCGTCTGTTGCTGGCCGAAAGCGAGGCCAGCGACTGGACCAACCGCCTGCCCGGCCGCATCACCGCCGCCCAGGGCTGGGTGGTCGAGGTGAACCCCTTCGAGCCCTCCGACATTCCGGTGAAGCGCACGGCCCTGGGCCGCGCGCCGCAGGCCATCGCGGCGCAGGTCTCGCCCGAGGGCAAGCTGGTGGTGTACCTGGCGCACCAGACCGGCCTCGCCCGCTTCGTCTCGGCGGAGGCCGCGACCTCACCCGACGCGCTGGCGGCCGGCACGCTCTCGGCCGCGCGCTTCAACGGCGCCGACGTCACCTGGGCGCCGCTCGGCGCCGATGCCTGGCAGGACCTGCCGGCCGCCCTGGCCCAGGCCGGCGCCCGCCCCCTGCCGGCCGGCGCCAGCCTGGCCATCGTGGCGGATGCGCTGGTCGTCGGCGCGCCCGGCCAGGGTGCCACCGGCCTGCGCGGGGTGGTCGATACCTCGCGCGTCACCTCCCTGCTGCCGGCCGGGATGGCACCGGGCCTCTCGGCGCTGACCGGGGACCAGCGCGGCCAGCTCTGGATCGGCAACGACGCGGGCTACGGCTACTCCTCGACCGTGATGACCCCCGATGGGCGCCCGGCGCTGGTGATGCCGCGCGGCGCGCGCGTGGGCGGGCTCGGCCTGTCGCCCGACGGCGCGGCACTGTTCACCTGCATCCGCACCCCGGGCGCCGAACCCGGCCGCAGCTACAGCCGCCCGGCGACCCGCTGGCCGGACTTCACCCCCGGCACCCCGCCGCGCAGCGCGCTGGTGGCGATCGAACGGGGGTAAGGTGGAACCGGGGGTTTCACCCCCGGACCCCTGACCAGGGCTTTGCCCTGGACCCACCAAAGGCCGAAGGGCCTTTGGAAACCGGGCGCTGAAAGTTTGGGGAAGGGGCACAGAGCGCGCTCTGACCCCGCGCTCGTTTTCAGCCCCTTCCCCAAACTTTCAGAAGACTCGAGTGGGTCCAGGGGCCACAGGCTCCTGGCGGGGGTGCCGGGGGCAGCGCCCCTGGCTCGGGGTCCGGGGGCGCCCCCCCCGGCTCACCTCACCGCCGCTCCAGCCGCCTCAGCACGGCGCAGAGGCGGGAGAAGCAGAGCCAGAAGGCGCCGTGGCCAGGGGCGTCGTCGGGTTTGCCGTTCACCAGCGGTTCGCCCCGGCGCAGCAGGCCCAGGCGTGCTTCCATGCGGCCGCGCATGTTCTCCAGGAAGGCATCGCCGGCCGAGAGGTATTGTTCCAGCAGATCGGCGCTGAGGTCGATTTCCTGCCGGGCCTGGCCGTTGAGCGAGTACCGTTTCCAGCCGCGTGCCTCAGCCAGCATGGCCAGGTGCAGCTTCTGCTGTTCGGCCAGCAGCCGCGCCAGCCGGGCGCGGGTTTCGCGCAGCTCCTCTGCCGGGTCCGTCAGGGCCGTCGGTGGCGTCATGGCGCTTCCTCCAGCCTCGCAGCCTGCACCCCGATGTTTAAGGTTGTATGAAGCCCTTCCGCAGCCGGGCCGACTGGGGCTAGGCTGCCCGCATGCAGCTCTCAATGCCCGAGGAAATCGTCCTTCTCCTGCTCGATGACCGCACGGGGCGGCCTGTCGGGCTGCCGCCGCCGGCCGCGGATTACGCGATCGCGGGCGCGGTGCTGATGGAGCTGTCGCTCCGTGGCGCCATCGACACCGACATCGAGCGCGTGGTCGTGACCGATGCCAAGACCACCGGCGATGCCGTGCTGGATGAGGCGCTGGAGATGATCTCGGCAGCCCCCAGCATCGAGGACAGCCGCCACTGGATCGCCGAGCTCGGCCTGAAGGGCGAGCATTTCCGCGATGTGCTGCTGGAGCGCCTGACCAGGCACGGCGTGCTGAAGCTGGAGGAAGGCAAGTTCCTCTGGGTGTTCTCCGACCGCCGCTACCCCAAGGCGGCCGAGGGCAGCGCCGAGGTTAAGGAAGTGCGCGCGCGCCTGCGTGACCTCATCCTCTCCGACGATATCCCCGAGCCGCGTGACGCGCTGCTGGTGGGCCTGTGTCGCGCCACGGGCCTCGTGCCCCTGCTGCTGACCCCGCCGGAGCTGGAGGAGACCACCGCCCGCGTGGACCTGATCGCGGATCTGGAGGAGCTGAACCGCTCCCTGTCCGAGGTGATCCGCCAGGTGCAGACCTCCATGGTGGCGTTCGGCGGGCTGGCCTAGCCGCATTATTGGTCAATTCCGGCGCGGGGCCGCCCCGCACCGGCCTGCCCCGGCTTTTCAAGCCCGCGCGAATCCCGGAACCTCCGCCTGACACAGGAGGTTCCTATGCCCGCCCAATATCACGTCCCGGCCACGCCCGAAAACGTCCGCTTCGGCAGTTTCGACGCCAGCTTCGCCCCCGTCCTCACGGTCGAGAGCGGCGATCTGGTCGTGCTGGAGACCATGTCCGGCGGGCCGGAGCAGATGCCGCCCGAGGGCAGCGGCCTCTCCATCCCGCCCAAGCTGCTGGCCCTGCACAAGGCCCATGCCGACGGGAAGCTCCCGCGCCTCGGCCCCCACCTGATCACCGGCCCCATCGCCGTGAAGGGCGCCGAGCCCGGCGACACGCTGCGCGTAGACATCGAGAAGATCGAGGTCGGCAATGACTGGGGCTTCTGCGGTTTCCGTCCGCTCGGCGGCACCATCCCCGAGGATTTCCCCTATCGCCGCGTCATCCACATCCCGGTCAACCATGACGAGCGCACCTGCACCGTGCCCATGGGCGGCGGCATCAAGCTGCCGCTGGCGCCCTTCTTCGGGGTGATGGGCGTGGCCCCGCCCAAGGATTGGGGCAACATCTCCACCAAGGAGCCGCGCGCGCATGGCGGCAATCTGGACAACAAGGAGATGCAGGCGGGCAGCACCCTGTTCCTGCCGGTGCATGTGCCGGGCGCCATGTTCAGCGCCGGCGACGGGCACGGCCTGCAGGGCGACGGCGAGGTGTGCATCAACGCGCTGGAGATCTGCCTGACCGGCCATTTCCGCCTGACGCTTGAGAAGGCCACCAACCAGGTCTATCCGCGCGCCGAGACGGCCACCCACTACATCACCATGGGCATGCATGAGGACATGGACGAGGCGATGAAGAAGGCGCTGCGGGAGATGATCACCTTCATCACCAGCCGCACCAACCTCTCGGCCGCCGACGCCTATCAGTTCTGCTCGCTGGCGGTGGACTTCCACGTGACGCAGAGCGTGAACGGCGAGAAGGGCGTGCACGGCCTGCTGAAGAAGGGCCTGCTGTTCTAAGCCAGCAACAGGCGGGCGGCCTCGCTTTCCAGCGCGTCGCCCGCCGGGCCTTCGGCGAACCCCGCCACCACGCTGACGGTATCGGGGCGGCGATAGGCCACGATGGCGCTGCCCGGCCCGCCGCCCGTATGGCCCTCCATGCGGATGCCGGGCGCGATCTCGCCCGCCATCAGCCCAAGCCCATAGCCGGGCGTGAGCCATGGCCGGCCCGGCAGGGCCCCGCCCACCGGCTCGGCCGCGCGCATCATCGCCAGCAATTCGCGCGGCAGCAGCGGGCCGGTGAACAGGCGGTGCAGGAACAGCGCCATCTCCTCGACCGGCCCCATCAGCAGCCCGTGATAGACCCAGCCCGGGTCGTAATCCGGGTGCCCCGGCACGCCGGGGGCATCGGCCAGGGCGGTGGCCGTGAGGCCCAGCGGCCCCAGCACCAATGAGCGGATCGCGGCCGAGAACGGCATGCCCATGCGCGCCTCCACCAATTGCCGCAGATGCATGTAGCCGATGTTGGAATAGCTGAAGCCGGCTGCCGGCGGCGCCAGGAAGGCGGCGCGCGCCAGCATCTCCCCGGCGGACCAGGCGGGCCCGCCCTCCGCCACCGCCGCGTGATACCCGGCAAGCCAGCCGTAATCCGGCAGCCCCGCCCGGTGCAGCAGCAGGGCGCGCGGCGTGGCGCCCGGCACAGGCAAGGGCTCGTCCAGCGCCACCAGCCCATCCCGAGCCAGGGCGAGCACGCCGGCCGCGATGGCGGTCTTGGTCAGGCTCCACCAGGGCCGCCTCGCGCCGTCATCGGCACCCGCGACGGTCAGGCCGTCGCGCCACAGGATCATCGACATCGCCGCAGATTGGCCCGGCGGGCGCGGCGCGGCTATGGGTTGGTCGCCAGGCAACCTGCCAGGAAATGCCCGGCCATGGCCGCGCCCTCGGCCGAGATGGCGTGGTCCAGCCCCGGGATGATGCGGCATTGCACCCGCACCCCCAGCCCGCGCAGCGTCTCGGCCGCCTGCTCGCTTTCGGCGGGCGGCATGACCGGGTCCAGTGCGCCATGCAGCAGCAGCACGGGCGTGCCCGTCGCGGGCGCCAGCGGCGGGGGCGTGGCCAGCCTGCCGGAGAAGGCGACCACCGCCCCCACCGGCCAGCGCCCGTCGGCCAGCCCGTCCAGCGCCATGATCGCCCCCTGGGAGAAGCCGACCAGCGCCACCCCCCGCAGGTCATCGACATGATGCCTGGCCAGGATGTCGTTCAGCACCGCATCGAAGCCCGGCCGCGCCGCGGCGACGCGCGCGGGCCGGTTCTGTGCCGTCACCCCGGCCACACTGAACCATTGCCGCCCCGCGCCCATGGGCTCCGGCCCGTCGGGCGCCTCGAAGATCGCGCCCGGCAGGCTCTGGCCCCAGAAACCCGCCAGCCGGCCGATATCCGCGCCGTCGCTGCCCACGCCGTGCAGCAGGATCACGAGCGGCCGCTTCATGGCATGAGCCACGGCAGCTCCGGCCCCAGCGGCACGATGCCGGTCGGGTTCAGCGCCTTGATCGAATAGTAGCCGCGCTTGATGTGATCGATGCTGACCGTCTGGCGGATGCCGGGCACCGCCAGCATGCGCGCCATCCAGGCGCTGAGCGCGGGGTAGTCGGCCAGCCGGCGCAGGTTGCACTTGAACAGGCCATGATAGGCGGCATCGAAGCGCACCAGCGTGACGAACAGCCGGATGTCGGGCTCGGTCAGCGCCTCGCCCAGCAGGAAGGGCCCGCCCTCCGCCAGCCGGGCCTCCATGGCATCCAGCGTGGCGAACACATCGGCGAAGGCCTCGGCATAGGCAGCCTGGGTGGTGGCGAAGCCCGCGCGGTACACGCCGTTGTTCAGCGTGTGGTACAGGCGCCCGTTCAGCGCCTCGATGGCCGGCAGCAGTGCCGTGGGGCGCAGCACGGGGCCCGAGGCCAGGGCGCCGAAGCCGCTGTCGAACATCGCCAGGATGTCGGCCGATTCATTGTTCACGATGGTGCCGAGCTGCGTGTCCCACAGCACGGGCACGGTGGCGCGCCCGGTGTAGTGCGGGTCCGCGCGGGTATAGAGCTGATGGATATGCCCCGCCCCGGTCAGCGCGTCGGGCGCGGCGAAGGCCCAGCCCTCGTCGCCCAGTTCGGGCTCGACCACGGAAAGCCCCACCACCGCCTCCAGCCCCTTCAGCCGGCGCGCGATCAGCGCGCGGCTGGCCCAGGGGCAGATCAGCGCGACATAGAGGTGATAGCGCCCGGCCTCGGCCTTGAAGCCGCCCTGCCCCGTGGGCCCCGGGGCGCCATCGGGTGTCACCCAATGACGGAAGCCCGAGACCTGGCGCACGAAGCCGCCCTTGGCGTCGGTGGCTTGCACGGGTTGCCAGTCGGCAGCCCATTTCCCGTCGACCAGCATGGCTCAGATCGCGGCCAGGGCGATGGGGGTGCCCCAGGGGTCGACCAGGGCGGCGGCGGGCTGCGCCGCCAGGCGCTCCGGCGAGAGCAGCAGCCGAAGCTCCGTCAGGCCGGTCGAGGGCATCTCACGCACCGGCGCACCCCGGCTGCTCCAGATGTTGGTGGCCAGATGGTGGTGATAGCCATCCGCCGAATAGAAGGTGCCGCCCGGATAGCGGCAGGTGATGTCGAGGCCGAGCGTGCCGGCATAGAAGGCCTCGGCCGGCGGCAGCGCGCCCACCTGCAGATGGACATGGCCAATGCCTGAGCCCGGCGGGAAGCCCTTCCATTCGCCGCCGGCGCCGGCGGCGTAGAGGTTCTCCAGGTCGAGCGGCTCGGTCGCCATGCGCACCTGGCCGTCCTGCCAGGACCAGCTTTCCTTCGGGCGATCGGAATAGATCTCGATGCCGTTGCCCTCGGGATCGGCCAGATAGAGCGCCTCGCTGACCAGGTGGTCGGACGCGCCCTGCAACGGGGTGCGCAGACGTGCCCCATGCCCGAGCCACCGGCCGAGATCGCCGCGCGACGGCAGCAGGAAGGCGGTGTGGAACAGGCCGGCCTCGCGGTGGGTGCGGGCCCGGGCCGCCTTGTCCAGCCGCAGCTCCAGCAGGGTGCGGTCGCCCACACCCAGGCTGGCGGAGGCGGCATCGGCGCGCAGCAGGTGCAGGCCGATGACGCGCTGGTAGAAGTCGCTGGTCACATCGAGGTCATGCACGGTGAGCGTGACCTGGCCGATCGCGAGGCTGGGCGTGGACATGGCGGAACTCCTCGTTACTTGGTGAATGTGGGGCGCAGCGCGCGGGCGCCGTCGCCGATCAGGGCCAGCGCCAGCAGGCCGACGATCCAGAAGGCGGGGAACTCCCAGCCGCCGCCCTGGGCGGTGAAGAAGAAGCCTGCCTTGCCGTGCACGGTGAAGATGGCCCCCAGCAGCACCGGGACAAGCGCGATGGCCACGGCGCGGGCATAGATGCCCAGGATCAGCGCGACGGCGCCCAGCACTTCCCAGGCGATGGTGACATAGGCGAGCCAGCCCGGCAGGCCGAGGCTGCCGAAGAAGCCCGCGGTGCCGGCGGGGGTGAAGACGAAGATCTTCAGCCCGGCATGGGCCAGGAACAGGATGCCCAGGCTGAGGCGCAGCAGCAGCGCGGCATAGGGGGCGGTACGGGGGTCGGTCACGGCTCTCTCCTTCGCGGAAGCGGTGCCGTTGAGATAGACCTTCCAGGACCACGCACTATCCGCGAATATCGGGATTGTTCCCTTCCGATACGGAAGCAATGCCACGCCATCCCTGATCCCATGCCGGCGTGCCGCGAAAACAGGCCGCGAGGAAATCGACCAGCACCCGCACCTTGCCCGCCAGGTGCCGCCCGGGCGGGTAGAGCGCGTGGAGGGCTGAAGGATGGTCCTCGAAGGCTTCCAGTACCGGGCGCAGCGTCCCGGCCCGGAAGGCGGGGCCGGCGATGAAGCTCGGCACTCGTGTGATGCCGAGCCCGGCGACGGCGGCCGCCGTGCAGGCCTCCGCATTGCCGAAGCGCAGCCGCCCGTGCATCGGCACCACCACCGGCCTGCCGTCGCGCAGCAGGCGCCAATTCGCCGGGTCCCGGAAATTGGTGTCGATCACGGCGTCATGGCCGGGCAGATCCTCGGGGACCTGCGGCGTGCCCCGGCGCCCGAGATAGGCGGGGGATGCCGCCAGCACGATCCGCACCGGGCACAGCCGGCGCGCCATCAGGCTGCTGTCGGCGGTGGTGCCGATGCGGATGGCGGCATCGAAACCCTCATCCACCAGGTTCACGGTGCGGTCCGTGAAGCTGACATCCAGCTCGATCGCCGGGAAGGCATGGGCGAAATCGAGCAGCGGCGCGGCCAGCTGGACGGTGCCGAAGGAGAGCGGCGCCGTCAGCCGCAGCCGCCCGCTGGGCGCGCCGGAGGCATGGCGGATGGAGGCATCGAGCGCGTCGAACTCCTCCAGCAGCGGCTTGATGCGGGCGTGATAGGCCTGCCCCAGCTCGGTGGGCGACAGGGCGCGGGTGGTGCGTTTCAGCAGCTGCACGCCCAGGTCGCTTTCGAGGCGGGAGACCAGCTTGCTGGCCTGCCCGCTGCTGGTGCCCAGGCGCTGCGCGGCGGCGGCGAAGCTGCCCAGTTCCAGCACCGCGACGAACATGCGGTCGCAATCCAGCCGTTCCATAGCGCAGCCCCGGAAGGAATAAGGCCCCTCCTTACCCCTTCCCGCCCAAGGCGGAAACAATCACGGCGGGCCGAACAGCGCCCGCAACCGCGCCCAGCCCCGCGCCCGCCAGGCATCCCGCAGCATCGATGCCCATTCCCCCAGCGCGATGCGGAAAGGGTTGTGGCTGGGTGGGCGGCCGGCCAGCCCATAGCGCAGCGCCTCGGCCGGTGCCTCGGCGAAGCTGCCGAACAGCCGGTCGAACACGATCAGCACCCCGCCATAGTTGCGGTCCAGGCAGGCCTGGTTGCTGGCATGGTGCACGCGATGATGCGCCGGCGTGTTCAGCACCCATTCCAGCACGCCGAGGCGCGGCACCAGCTCCGTATGGATGAAGAACTGATAGGCCAGGTTCAGGGCCAGCGCGCCCAGGATCATCAGCGGATGAAAGCCCAGCAGCGCCAGCGGCAGCATGAACAGCACATGCCCCGACAGGCCCGCCGTCCAGCCCAGCCTGATCGCCGCCGTCAGGTTCAGCCGCGTGCTGGAGTGGTGCACGGCATGGGTGGCCCACAGCCAGCGGATGCGGTGGGACGCGCGGTGATGCCAGTAGTAGAGGAACTCCGAGCCCAGAAAGAGGCCGAGCAGCGCCAGCCAGTGGAATTGCGGGAAATCCAGCAGCCGGTGCCGCCAGGCGAGTTCCAGCGGCACCGCCACCAGCCCCGCCTGCGCGGCGCGCAGCAGGTTCTGGCCGAGCGCCACGCCCAGGCTGGCGGCGGTTTCCCGCCAGTCGTGGCTGTCATGGCGCAGCAGGCGTGCCGCGGCGAATTCCAGCGCCATCGCACCCAGCGCCACCGCCGGCACGCCCAGCAGCAGCGGGTACGGAAGCTGTTGGGCGAGCATGGCCATGGCGCTACCGCGTGACGGAGCCGGTGCGCGTGCGGGTCTGCCCGCCCGGGCCCGTGGTGGTGCTGGTGCCGGTGCAGCTGCCATCGGCGCAGCTGGCGCTGCCGCTGCGGTTCAC
Organism: Rhodovarius crocodyli; assembly: GCF_004005855.1. Lineage (GTDB taxonomy): Bacteria > Pseudomonadota > Alphaproteobacteria > Acetobacterales > Acetobacteraceae > Rhodovarius > Rhodovarius crocodyli. The sequence goes on along the minus strand of NZ_SACL01000015.1, from coordinate 50,830 downwards.
GCTGTTGCCGCCGGGGCCGGTGCGGGTGATGGAACGGGCGCAGCTGCCGCCGTTGCACCAGCCCGACGCATCCACCGTGCTGGTGCCGCGCGGGCCGGTGCTGCTGGCGCGCCGTTCATAGGCGCCGGCATCGCCGGCCGCGCCGAGCCCGACGGTGAGAACCAGGGCGGCAAGGGCAAAGGTCTTGGTCATCGGCTTGTCTCTCCTGGCCGGTGCCCCGATGGCGCCGGCCCTGGGCGCACCCTGCCCGCCCCGCGTCATCGCCCGATCAATGCCGCGCATCGTTTGGCCACCATGCGTCAACGGCGTGTAACAACGTGTCAAAACAGGGCTTTCCCGCTTGCCAAGCGGGTGCCGCCATCGTGATTTTGCCGCCATGGAGCACAGCGCGCCCACCCTGCTGATGGTCGAGGACGATCCGGAGATAAGCCGCCTCGCGGCCGCCTTCCTGCGGCGGGAAGGCTTCGCCACGGAGCTGGCCGAAAGCGGAGCCGCGATGGATGCGGCACTCACGCGCATACGGCCCGACCTGATCATCCTGGACCTGATGCTGCCCGGCGAGGACGGGCTGTCCATCTGCCGCCGCCTGCGGCAGAGCCATGACGTGCCCATCCTCATCCTCTCGGCCAAGAGCGAGGAGGTGGACCGGGTGATCGGGTTGGAGCTGGGCGCGGATGACTACCTGACCAAGCCCTTCGGCCCGCGGGAGCTGCTGGCGCGCATCCGCGCCCTGCTGCGCCGCGCCCAGGGGCGGGTGACGCAGGGGCGGGTGACGGAGGGCGGCACCAGCCCGGCCCGCCGCTATGGCTTCGACCGCTTCGTGATCGACCTCGACGCCCGCGCCTTCGAGACGGAAGCCGGCGAGGCCGTGGCGCTGACCACGGCCGAGTTCGACCTGCTGGCCTGCCTGGCGCGCCACCCGCGCCGGGTGCTGACGCGCGACCAGATCCTGGATTTCACCCATGGCCGCGCGGCGGGGCCCTTCGACCGCACGGTGGACATGCTGATCAGCCGCCTGCGGCGCAAGCTGGAAGGCGCGAGCCCTGGATCGGGCCTGATCACCACGGTGCGCAATGGCGGCTATCTGTTCACCGCCCATGTCAGGCGGCTGGGCGCATGACCCGGCAGCTGACCCTGCTGATGCGCCTGGCGCTGATCGTGGCCATGGCGCTGAGCGTGGTCTGGATCCTGATGATCGGCGCCTATTTCCGCCAGGACTTCGCCCAGCGCATGGCGCTGCGCCCCGCGCCCGAGCGCATCGCGGCCCTGGCCGGGCTGCTGGAGGGGCTGCCGGCCGAGGGCCGCGCCGCGCTGCTGCTGGCGGTGGGCACGGAGGAGTTCCAGGTCCATCTCGTGCCCGCCGGAGAGGCCGTCCCCCCGCGCTACGACGCGGCCCTGCTGGCCGGCTATGCCGCCGCCATGCCGGGCCGCGCGCTCTCCCTCGCGCAGCCGCCCCTGCCCGACCGCTGGTTTCCCCGCCTGTCCAACCTGCCGCGCAACGCCATGCAGCTGCGCGTCGGGCTGGCGGGCGGGCAGGTGCTGGTGGTCGATACCCGCGCCCCGGTGCCCGTCACCGCGCTGGGGGTGCCGGTGGGCTTCGGTGCCGGGCTGTTCGGCACGCTGGTGGCCCTGGTCGCGCTGCTGATCATGCAGCGGGAAACCCGGCCCCTGGCACGGCTGGCGGCCGCCGCCGACAGGATGGACCTGGCAGGCCCGCCCGTGCCCCTGCCCGAAGTCCGCCGCAGCGCGCCCGAGATCCGCGCCGTGGTCGGCGCCTTCGCCCGCATGCAGGAAAGGCTGTCGGGGCTGTTGCAGGCGCGCATGGCGCTGCTGGGCGGCATCGCGCATGACGTGCGCAGCTTCGCCACCCGCCTGCGCCTGCGCATCGACGCCCTGCCCGATGCCGCCGAGCGCGAACGCGCCGAGACCGATATCGCCGACATGATCCGGCTGCTGGACGATGCCCTGCTGTCCAGCCGCGCCGGCGCGGGCGAACTGGCCCAAGAAATGGTGGAGCTGCCCGCCCTGCTGCGGGCCGAGGTGGATGACCGGCTGGCCCAGGGCGCGCGCGCCACCCTCGCGCTGGACGTGCCCGAATGGCTGGTGGTGCTGGGGGACCCGCTGGCCCTGCGCCGCGTGGTGGCGAACCTCGTGGGCAATGCGCTCGCCTATGGCCATGCCGCCCATCTGGGCCTGCGGACCGAGGGCGAGGAAGCGGTGCTGACCGTGGACGACGAGGGGCCCGGCATTCCGCCCGACCAGCGCCTGGCGATGCTGGAGCCCTTCACGCGGCTCGATGCCTCCCGCAACCGGCGCACCGGGGGCGCGGGGCTCGGCCTCGCGATCGCGCGCGGGCTGCTGGAGGCGCATGGCGGGCGGCTGGCCATCCTCGACGCCCCGGACGGGGGCGCGAGGATGGAGGTCCGCCTGCCGGTGTTCCGCTGAGGCCTACTTGTCCAGCACGGCCCAGCGCTTGTCGAACTCCCACACCTCGGGGAAGCCCATCAGCTCGCAGATGCGGGTGAAGCCGTAGCTTTCCTGCGCGGGCAGGCCGTTGCTGTCGCCCATCTGCTTCAGGTGGCTGAACGCGCGCTCATAGGCCGCGGCCGCCGCCAGGAAGCCCACCGCCGGGTAGATGGCGATGCCGTAGCCGATCTCGGCCAGGCGCTGCTTGGAGAGGATGGGCGTGCGCCCGCCCTCGACATTGTTGGCCAGCAGCGGCTTGGTGGTGATGGAACGCCCGATCTCCACCATCTCGGCCTCGCTCTCGGGGCTTTCGATGAAGACGATGTCGGCACCCGCGTCGCCGTACATGCGGCCGCGGCGGATCGCTTCCTCCAGGCCCAGGCTGGTGCGCGCGTCGGTGCGGGCCACGATCAGGAAGTTGGGGTCGGTGCGGGCTTCGACCGCGACCTTGATCTTCAGCACCATCTCCTCGGCGGGGATAACGCGGCGGCCCGGGGTGTGGCCGCACTTCTTCGGCACTTCCTGGTCTTCGAGCTGGATGCCCGACACGCCGCCGGCCTCATAGCCCTTCACGGTGTAGCGCACGTTCAGCAGCCCGCCGTAGCCGGTGTCGGCATCCGCGATCACGGGCGTCCTGGACATCTGGGCGAAGCGGCTGACGCGGCTGACCATGTCGGTATAGGTCGCGATGCCGGCATCGGGTTCGCCCAGATGCGAGGCGACGGTGCCGAAGCCCGTGACGTACAGGCAGTCGAAGCCCATGCCATCAGCCACCTTGGCGGAAATGCCGTCATAGATACCCGGCGCGACCACGAACTTCTTCGCGTCGAAGGCGGCCTTGAGGGAGGGTTTCGCCATGCTTGATGCTCCTTACTGGCGGGTGATGTGTCCGGCCGCGCTGGCGGCGGCCCAGATCTGGTCCTCGCGCTGCATGGCGGCGCGGGTGGCGTCGGGGTCGAGCAGATAGGGCTCGATGCCCAGGCTGGCGAGGCGCGCGCGGAAGGCTTCCTGCGCGAAGGCGCCCGCCACCGCCGCATGGATGCGCGTGGCGAGCTCGGCGGGCAGGCCCTTGGGGCCCAGAAGTGCCACCCAGCCCGCCAGGTCGAAGCCGTCCAGCCCCTGTTCCTGCGCGGTGCGCACCTCGGGGAAGAAGGGCGTGCGCGACGGTGTGGAGCACGCCAGCACCCGCACCTTGCCGGTGGCCATATGCGGCGTGACGCTGGCGGTGCTGGTGGTGCCGAGCGGCAGGTGGCCCGCCACGATGTCGGTCATCAGCTGCCCGCCCGAACGGTAGGACACATCCGGAATCTCGACCTGCAGGCGGCGGGCGAATTCCTGGCCGATGAACTGGGACAGCGCCTCGGTCGAGCCCGTGGACAGCCTGGAACCGCTGCGCGAGGCATGGGCCTTCAGCCCCGCCAGGTCCTGGAAGGGCTGGTCCACGCCCGTGACCAGCAGCATGGTGTTGCGCGCGAGCATCGCCACGGGCGTCACGTCGCGCAGCGCGTCGAAGGGCATGTTCTGCAGCGTGTACTTGTTCATCACATGGGTGCTGACCACGGCCGTCAGCGTGTGGCCGTCGGGCTCGGCGCGCACCACCTGCTCGGTGCCGACCACGCCGGCGGCACCCGCGCGATTCTCGATCACGACCGGCTGCGACAGGCCGGGACGCAGCGCCTCTGACAGCGCGCGGGCCAGGATGTCGGTGCCGCCACCCGCCGCATAGGGCACGATGATCCGGATGGGCTTGGCCGGCCAGGACTGCGCAAGCGCTGGCATTGCCAGGACCGATGGTGCCGCGAGCATGGCCCGGCGGGTGATGAGCATGGCGTTTGTCTCCCTTTGGCGGCACACTACCCCGCACGCCCCGCTTCCGTGAAGAAGGAGAAATCCATGCCCGAAGCCCCTGTGACCGGCGCCGACACCGCGGCCCTCAATGAGATCGAGGCGGTGGTCCGCACCTATCTCGACGGCCTGTATGAAGGCGATGTCGGGAAGCTGGCCTCTGCCTTCCACCCCGTGTCGGACCTGCGCCATGTCGATGGCGGCGAGGTGAAGGTGCTGACCCGCGAGGCCTGGCTGGCCGGCGTGGCGTCGCGGCCCAAGCCCAAGGATCTGGGGCTGGAGCGGCATGACCGCATCCTGGCCATGGACCTGGCGGGGCCCGAGATGGCGATCGTGAAGCTGAACTGCGCCATCCCGCCGCGCTTCTTCACCGATGCGCTGATCCTGCTGAAGACCAGCGAAGGCTGGAAGGTGGCGAGCAAGGTGTTCCGGGTGGAGACGCGCTGAAGGCGCCTGGGTGACCGGACACGTTCCTGACTGATGTTCGAAGGCAAGGGACCCGTTATTCCCTTGCCGCCCCGGCACCCCCGGCGTTACATCCCCGCATGCTTCCGCTGCGCCAATGGCCCCTGCTGCCCCTGCATGCCGCCGCCCTGGCGACCGGCGCGAAGTCATTCGAGAACAACCCGCTGATCGGCAGCGCCCGGCTCAACCGCTGGGGCCTGCACATGGCCCGCCGCCGCATCGCGCTGCGCCTGGCGGAGCTGCGCCGGCGCGCCATGGCCGATTATCTGTCGCCCGATGACCGCGAGGCCTTCCTGCGCGACGGCTATCTGATCAAGCGCGACTTCCTGCCCGCCGCCGCCTTCCAGGCGATGCGGGAGGAACTGTTCGCCGCCCGCATCGAGGCACGCGAATTCATCGACGGCTATTCCCTGACGCGCCTGATCCCGCTGGACGCGCAGACCCTGCCGCGCCTGCCCGCGACCACGGCGGCGCTGGAGCATCCGCAATACCGCGCCCTGCACGACTATATCGGCAGCTTCAGGCTGCAGCCCTACAGGTTCGTGCAGACCATCTACAGCAACTTCCGCGCGGCCGAGCCCGACGTGCAGTCCGACTATCACATGGACACCTTCCACCCGACCGTGAAGTCCTGGCTGTTCGTCGAGGATGTGGCGGAGGAGGAGGCGGGCTTCACCTATGTTCCCGGCTCCCACATGCCCACGCAGCGGCACCTGGAATGGGAGCAGGCGCTGTCGATCCGCGCGGCGCATGCCGAGGACCGCAGCACGCGCGAGGGTTCGCTGCGCATCGAGCCGGAGGAGATCGCGGCGCTGGGCTACCGGACGCCGGTCAAGTTCTCCGCGCCCGCGAACACGCTGGTGATCGCGGACACCAGCGGCTTCCACCGGCGGGGCGTGACGGACGCGCGCACGCGGCGCATCGCCATCTGGTCCTATGCGCGGGGCAACCCGTTCCGTCCCTGGGCGGGTGGCGACGTGCTGGGCGCGACCGGCCTGGACAAGCGCGCGGTGCGGCTGTTCTGGTCGGCGCAGGACGCGCTGAAGCGCGCGCGCGGCAAGACGGGCGGCTGGCGCTGGGTTGGTGAGCGCAGCCCGGTCGATCCGCCCATGGAAGCGGCAGACCCTGCCTGAATCGACATGATTCACGGTTGCGGCGCCGCGAGTGATGCAGTTGCATGGCGCCAGCAATCAGGAAGGCCGCTTCTCCATGATCGTTACCCGCCGTACCGCCCTTGCCGCCGGCCTCGCCGTGCCGGCCATCGCCCAGGCGCAGAATGACCCGATCCGCATCGGCGAGATCAACAGCTACACGGCGCAGCCGGCCTTCCTCGTGCCCTACCGCAATGCCTGGACGCTGGCGGTGGACACGATCAACGCACAGGGCGGCATCAACGGCCGGCCGCTCGCCACCATCTTCCGCGACGACGCGGGCAAGCCCGAGGACGCGGTGCGCCATGCGGGTGAACTCATCAACAATGAGCGCGTGGCGCTGATCAGCGGCGCCTTCCTGTCCAATATCGGCCTGGCGCTGGGTGACTTCGCGAACCAGAACAAGAAGCTGTTCGTGGCCAGCGAGGCGCTGACCGACGCGCTCGTCTGGTCGCGCGGCAACCGCTACACCTTCCGCCTGCGCTGCAGCACCTACATGCAGGCCGCCATGCTGGTCGAGGAAGCGGCGAAGCTGCCGGCCAAGCGCTGGGCCGTGGTCGCGCCCAACTATGAATACGGCCAGTCCGCCGTGCGCTGGTTCAAGGAGATGCTGACCCGCGCCAAGCCCGATGTGCAGTTTGTCGCGGAGCAGTTCCCGGCCCTTGGGCGCATCGATGCCGGTGCCACGGTGCAGGCGCTGGCCGCCGCGAACCCGGAGGCGATCTTCAACGTTACCTTCGGCGCGGACCTGACCAATTTCGTCCGCCAGGGCAACACGCGCGGCCTGTTCGAGCGCCGGGCCGTGGTCTCGATGCTGACCGGTGAGCCCGAATACCTGGAGCCGCTGGGCGACGAGGCGCCGGAAGGCTGGATCGTCACCGGCTATCCGGTCGAGCAGATCAACAACCCGACGCACAACGCCTTCCGCGACGCCTATCGCGCGAAGTACCGCGAGCTGCCCAAGCTTGGCTCGGTCGTGGCCTATGACACCGTGCTCGCGATCGCTGCGATGCTGCGCAAGGTGCCGAGCCTGGAGACCGAGGCCATGGTCGAGGCCATGCGCGGCCTGAAGTTCAACGGCGTGTTCGGCCAGGGTGAGAGCGAGTTCCGCGCCGCCGACCATCAATCCACCATGGGCGCCTATGTGGGCCGCACGGTGGTGCGCGGCGGCAAGGGCACCATGGCAGACTGGCGCTTCGCCGACGGCCGCGCCTATCTGCCGAGCGAGGACGCCGCCCGCGCCATGCGCCCCGCTGGTTGATGCTGGGTAACCTGGCGGTCCAGGCCCTGTCGGGCCTGGCCAGTGCAGCGTCGCTGTTCCTCGTCGCGGCGGGGCTGACGGTGATCTTCGGGGTCACCCGCATCGTCAACTTCGCCCATGGCAGCTTCTACATGCTGGGCGCCTACCTGGGCTGGACGCTGGCGACCAACCTGCCGCGCGGGCATGTCCCGTTCTGGGGCGGGGTGGTGCTGGCGGCCGTCATCGTGGGGCTGGTGGGCGTGGTGGTGGAGCTGCTGCTGCTGCGCCGCATCTACAAGGCGCCCGAGCTGTTCCAGCTTCTGGCCACCTTCGGCGTGGTGCTGGTCGTGCAGGATGCGGCACTCTGGATATGGGGCCCGCAGGACCTGCTGGGGCCGCGCGCACCGGGGCTGCGGGGCGCGGTGTATATCTTCGACAGCCGCTTCCCGCTGTATGACCTGGTGCTGATCGGCATCGGCATAGCGGTGTTTCTGCTGCTGTGGCTGCTGTTCCAGCGCACGCGCTTCGGCATCCTGGTGCGGGCCGCGACGGCGGACCGCGAGATGGTGGGCGCGTTGGGCGTGAACCAGCGGCTGCTGTTCACGGGCGTGTTCTTCCTGGGCTCCGCCCTGGCGGGGCTGGCCGGGGCGCTGCAGGTACCGCGGGAAAGCGTGAACCTGCAGATGGACCTGGCCATCATCGCCGAGGCCTTCGTCGTCGTGGTGGTGGGTGGCCTGGGCTCGCTGCCGGGGGCCGCGCTGGCGGCGCTGCTGCTGGGGCAGATGCAGGCCTTCGGCATCCTGGTGTTTCCGCAGATCACGCTGGTGCTGGTGTTCCTGGTGATGGCCGCGGTGCTGGTGGTGCGGCCCTATGGGCTGCTCGGCCGCGCGCCGGCCGGGCACGCGGCCAGCCTGCATATCGTGGAGCCGCCCATCGCGCCGCTCTCGCCGCGCGGGCGGCTGGTGGCGGCGGTGGCGCTGGGGCTGGCCATGCTGGCCCCACTCGTTCTGGCCGACTACGCGCTGGTCGTGATGACCGAGATCTGCGTGGCCATCCTGTTCGCCGCCACGCTGCACTTCATCATGGGGCCGGGCGGCATGGCGAGCTTCGGCCACGCGGCCTATTTCGGCATCGGTGCCTATGGCGCCGCGCTGCTGGTGAAGCACCTGGCGGCACCCATGGAACTGTCGCTGCTGGCCGCCCCCTTCGCGGCGGGCATCGCGGGGCTGGCCTTCGGCTGGTTCTGCGTGCGGCTGTCGGGTGTCTATGCCGCGATGCTGACCATGGCCTTCGCGCAGATCGCCTGGTCCACCGCCTTCCAGTGGGTGGCGTTCACGGGCGGCGACAACGGCATATTGGGCGTCTGGCCGCCGGCCTGGGCGGTGCCCAAGCCTGTGCAGGCCTGGGGCGCGCTGGTGCTGTGCCTGGGCGGGGCCTTCCTGCTGCGCCGGATGATCTTCGCGCCCTTCGGCGCCGCCCTGCGCGCCCAGCGCGACAGCGTGCTGCGGGCCGAGGCCATCGGCATCGACACCATGCGCACCCGCTGGTTCGCCTTCGCGATCGCTGCTGCCTTCGCGGGGCTGGCGGGTGGGCTGTTCGCCTTCACCAAGGGCAGCGTGTTCCCGACCTACATGAACATCTCCCGCAGCACGGACGGGTTGCTGATGGTGCTGCTGGGCGGGGTGCAGACCGTGACGGGCCCGATCATCGGCGCCATTGCCTATACCGGCCTGCATGAGCAGCTGCTGCGCCTGACCGATCTGTGGCGGGCGGTGCTGGGGGCCATCATCATCGCGCTGGTGCTGTTCTTCCCGCGCGGCCTGGCGGGGCTGGGGGCGAAGCAATGACCCTTCTCGTCGTCGAGAACCTGGCCAAGAGCTTCGGTGGCGTGCATGCGGTGCAGGGTGTGTCCTTCTCCCTGGCCGCAGGTGAGCTGCTGGCGCTGATCGGCCCGAACGGTGCCGGCAAATCCACCTGCTTCAACATGCTGAACGGCCAGCTGCGCCCCGATCAGGGCCGCGTGGTGCTTGCGGGGCAGGAGATTACGGGCAAGCCCCCGCGCCAGGTCTGGCGCATGGGGGTGGGCCGCACCTTCCAGATCACGGCCACCTTCGCTTCCCTGCCGGTGATCGAGAATGTGCAGCTCGCCCTGCTGTCCCATCGCCGCCGCATCCTGCGCTTCTGGAAGCCGCTCGCCGCCGAGGACCCCGCCGAGGCGCTGGCCCTGCTGGAGCGCGTGGGCATGGCAGACCAAGCGCAGCGCCCCTGCGGCGTGCTGGCCTATGGCGATCTGAAGCGGGTGGAGCTGGCCATCGCGCTGGCCAACGCCCCGCGCCTGCTGCTGATGGACGAGCCCACCGCCGGCATGGCGCCCGCCGAGCGCGTGGCCCTGATGGCGCTGACCGCGCGGATCGCGCGCGAATCCGGCATCGGCGTGCTGTTCACCGAGCACGACATGGATGTCGTCTTCACCCATGCCGACCGCATCATGGTGCTGGAACGCGGCCGCCTGCTGGCCGAAGGCGCGCCCGAGGCCGTGCGCGCCGACCCGCGTGTGCGGGAGGTCTATCTGGGCCATGAGGGGACGCATTGATGCTGCGCGTCACGGAACTGCACGCCCATTACGGCCGCGCCCATATCCTGCAGGGCGTGTCCCTGCATGTGCGCCCCGGTGAGATTCATGTGCTGCTGGGCCGCAACGGCGCCGGCAAATCCACCACCATGAAGGCCGTGATGGGGCTGGTGCCGCCCACATCGGGCGGGGTCGAGTTCCTGGGCCAGCCCATCGCGGGCCTGGAACCCTTCGAGGTCGCACGCCGGGGCCTGGGCTATGTGCCCGAGGAACGGCGCGTCTTCGCCGAGCTCTCGGTCGCCGAGAACCTGGAGGTCGGCCGCCGCCGCCCGCGTGAAGGGCTGGCGCCCTGGACGGTGGAGCGGGTCTGCGCGGTGTTTCCCTCGCTCGCCGCCATGCTGAAGCGGCCGGGCGGACGGATGAGCGGCGGCGAGCAGCAGATGCTGACCATCGGCCGCACGCTGATGGGAAACCCCTGCCTGGTGCTGCTGGATGAGCCCAGCGAAGGCCTGGCCCCCGTCATCGTGGACCGCATGGCCGAGGCCGTGCGCGCCCTGCGGGACGAGGGGATGTCGATCCTGCTGTCGGAGCAGAACTGGCACTTCGCGCGGCGTGTGGGCGATACGGCCAGCATCATCGAGAAGGGCGCCATCGTCTGGCACGGGACCATGCAGGCGCTGCTGGCGGATGATGAAGTCAGGGCGCGCTACCTGACGGTGTAGGCCGAACAATCTTCTTTTTCTGTAGAAAAAGAAGCAAAAAGACTTTTTGTCAGTTTTAACTCATAAAAATTTTTTGGTTCTTTTTTATAAAAAAGAACATTATTTTCACTACGGTAACGTCACCCGCAGAATCGTCCCGGTCTCGCTTTCCGTGATGAAGGCCTCGCCATCCTTCAGCGCCAGGTTGGTGGTGTTCCACCCCGCGCAGCTCGCGATGCGCAGCTCGGGCTCGGCCCGCGCCGAGAGCCGCCACACCGTGCCGAACCCGGCATGGGCCACATACAGCCGCCCCTTCTCGTCCAGCGCCATGCCGTCGGGGCCGGAGGTGCCGCCATGCAGGTGCGAGAAGATGCCGGCCTTGGTGACGGAGCCGTCCTTGTGCAGCGGCAGGCGCCACACCTGGTTGGCGCGCGTGACGGCGACCAGCACATAGGACAGGTCGGGCGCGACCACGATGCCGTTCGGGCTCGGCACCGTGTCGATCAGCTTGTCCAGCCGCCCGTCGGGGCGCAGGCGGTACACGCGGCCCGTGGGGTCATGCAGGCCGGTCTGGCCCTGGTCGGTGAAGAAGATGCTGCCGTCCGAGCCGAAGGCCAGGTCGTTCACGCCCTTGAAGCCCTCGCTGCGCGCGGATTCCAGCAGGGGCGTGATGGAGCCGGTATCGGCATCCAGCTGCAGCAGGCCGTGGCGGTAGTCGGTGATGACGTAGTGGCCCTCGGGTGAGCGCTTCAGCCCGTTCGGCCAGCCGTCATACTGCACCACCAGCTCCCACTCGCCCTCGGGCGAGATGCGGAAGATGCGCCCGAACGGGATGTCGGTGACCAGCAGGTTGCCGTCCTCGTCGAAGCACGGCCCTTCGAGGAAACTGTCCACCGGGTTGCCGCCGCGGTTCCAGGTGGCCCAGGCGCTCGGGACCAGGCGGCGGAACTCGTCGGGCAGGCGCGTCCAGGCGGTGGTCTCGATACGGGTGGGGGGCGCGAAGAAGCTCATGGTCGAATCCGTGCTGGGGGCGGCTTGGGGCGCGCGCCATTCGGGTGCAGTGTCGCGCCTGCATCCATACTCGCCTAGGGGGAGCCATCCATGCCCGTCGGTTTTGCCATCCATCAGCGCACCCGCGCCGTGTCGCCCGAGATCGTGGAGGCGTTCCGCCCCCTGCCGGTCGCCAACATCAGCGACTGCATGTCCCGCATCACGGCCGGTGGCCCGCGCATCCGCCCGATGCACAAGGGCGGCGTGATGGCCGGCCCCGCGCTGACCATCAAGACGCGCCCCGGCGACAACCTGATGATCCACAAGGCCATCCAGCTGGCGGTCGCCGGCGACGTGCTGGTGGTGGACGGCGGCGGGGACCTGACCAACGCCCTGATCGGTGAGCTGATGGCCAACCAGATGATCATGCGCAAGCTGGGCGGCATCGTGCTGAACGGCGCCATCCGCGACGCGGGCTGGATCGGCGCGCATGACTTCCCGGTCTATGCCGCGGGCGTCACGCATCGCGGCCCCTACAAGGACGGCCCGGGCGTGATCAACGGCGCCATCGCCATCGACGGCATGGTGATCGAGCCCGGCGACCTGATCATCGGCGACGAGGACGGCTTCCTCTGCGTGCCCTATGCGGATCTGGACGTGGTGCTCAAGGCCTCCCAGGCCAAGAAGGCCGCCGAGGACAAGCAGATGGCCGCGATCCTGGGCGGCACCCACAGCGCCCCCTGGGTGGACGAGACCCTGCGCAAGGCGGGCGTCGAGGGCATCTGATGCCCTTGCTGCTGCTGCCGGGCTTCATGCTCGACGCCGATCTGTGGCGCGATGTGGAACCCGGGCTGCGGCAGTTCGGCCCGATCCTGCACGCCGACCTCGGCCAGGACGACACGCTGGCCGGCATGGCGCGCCGCGCACTGGACATGGCCCCGCCCCGCTTCGCGGTGGTGGGGTTTTCCATGGGCGGCTATGTCGCGCGGGAGATCCTGCGCCAGGCGCCGGAACGGGTGTCGAAGCTGGCGCTGGTCGCCACCTCCGCGCGCGGCGACAGCCAGGTGCAGGCCCGCCGCCGCGCCTCGGCGGATGTGGCCTTCCGGGGCCTCAGCCGCTCGGCCGTCGCGCGATCCCTGCGTGAACCCGATGACGTGCTGATCACCCGCATCCAGGCAGCGGGCGAGCGCATGGGCGCCGACGCCTTCCGCCGCCAATCCCTGCTGGAGCGCGAGGACCAGGTCGGCCGGCTGGACTACATCACCTGCCCCACCCTGGTGGTCGCCGGCGCCGAGGACAGGCTGCGCTCCCTGGAGGAAGCGCAGGAACTGCGCGACGGCATCCCCGGCGCGACGCTCACCATCGTCGAGGGCGTGGGCCACATGATCCCGATGGAGGCGCCGGAGCGCCTGGCCGGGATCCTCTCAGCCTTTCTGGAATAGCGCCGCGTATTTATCGGCCGAGAAGCCGGCCAGCAGCCTGCCGTCCGCCTCCAGCATCGGCCGCTTGATCATCGAGGGCTGGGCCACCATCAGCGCGATGGCGCGCCCCTGGTCCAGCCCCTCGCGATCGGCATCGGGCAGCTTGCGGAACGTGGTGCCGGCGCGGTTCAGCACCGCCTCCCACCCCAGCGCCGCGCACCATTCGGCCAGCTTCTGCGGCGTGACGCCCGAGACCTTGTAGTCATGGAAGGCGTAGGCCACGCCATGCGCGTCCAGCCAGTCCCGCGCCTTCTTCATCGTGTCGCAGTTCTTGATGCCATGGATGGTCACGCTCACGGGCAATCTCCTTGCTCGACCGGGCTTCGCATGCCCCGGGGGCGATTCCAACCGGCCCCGGCCTGATCTAGCCTGCGCCGACGCATCCCGGAGAAGCTCATGACCGATCCATCAGCCTTGCCATCCACCTGGCCGCAACCGATGGACGGCATGACCACGCCGCGCTTCGCCGGGCCCGTCACCTTCATGCGCCTGCCCCAGGTCGAGGATGCCTCCACGCTCGACATCGCGCTGCTGGGCGTGCCCTTCGACCTCGGCACCACCAACCGCGCCGGGCCCCGCCACGGCCCGCGTGAGATCCGCAACATGTCCTCCATCATCCGCCGGGTGCATCCCGTGACGCGGGTGGAACCCTGCCGCCTGTGCCGGGTGGCGGATGTGGGGGACACGCCCACCAACCCGGCCGACCTGATGATCTCTCTGGCCATGATCGAGGAACGGGTGGCCGAGATCCGCGCGGCCGGCGCCTGGACCCTGTGCCTGGGCGGGGACCACCTGATCTCCCTGCCCATCCTGCGCGGCATCCACCGCGCGCAGCCCGGGCTGGGGCCGCTCGGCATGGTGCATTTCGATGCGCATTCCGACACCAATGACAGCTATTTCGGCGGCATGCGCTTCACCCACGGCACCCCCTTCCGCCGCGCCATCGAGGAAGGGCTGCTGGACCCCGCGCGCATCGTGCAGATCGGCATCCGCGGTTCCCTGTTCGACCCTGAGGACATGGACTGGGCCCGCGAGCAGGGCGTGCGCATCATCACGATCGAGGAGTTCGAGGCGCTGGGCGTGGATGCCACCATGGCCGAGGCCCGGCGCGTGGTGGGCGAGAAGCCCGCCTACCTCACCTTCGACGTGGACAGCCTGGACCCCGCCTTCGCACCCGGCACCGGCACGCCCGAGATCGGCGGGCTGACCCCGCGTGAGGCGCAACGCATGCTCCGTGCCCTGCGGGGGCTGAACATCGTGGGCGCCGATGTGGTGGAGGTGGCCCCCCCCTTCGACCACGGCGGCTGCACGGCGCTGATCGGCGCGAACATGATGTTCGAGATCCTGTGCCTGATGGCCGAGGCGCGCGTCGGGGGCTGAACTGGCCCCAACATTGCTAGGCGGACGGATCGCCCCCGTTACAAGAGGATCCGTCGCTTGCGACACTGCCTGCTGGGATTGCTGTTCTACGGTGTCGCGATGGCCTCGGCCGTCGCGCAGAATGCCTCGACCATCGTGGTCAATTTCGGCTCAGGCGGCAGCGCCGACCGCATGGCGCGGCTGATCGCGCCTGAGATGGGCACCGTCCTGGGCACCCAGGTGGTGGTGAAGAACACCACGGGCGCCGCCGGCGCCATCGGCGCGACAGAGGTCGCCCGTGCCCGCGCGGACGGCACCACCCTGCTGCTGACCACCACGGGGCCCATGGCCATACAGCCGCATTTCCGCGCGGACCTGCCCTATCGCGTGGCAGATTTCGCGCCGGTCTGCCTGCTGGGCGATGCGCCGGTCATGATGATGGCGGCGCCCGTCAGCGGCATCCGCAGCGTGGCGGACCTGCTGGCGCGCGCGCGGCGCGACAACGGCATCAACTACGGCTCGGCCGGGCCAGGCTCCATCCCGCATATCGTGATGGCGGCGCTGGCCCAGAGCAGCGGCGCGCAGATGACGCATGTGCCGTTCCGCGGCAGCGCGGAGGCCATCATCGCCCTGCTGCGCGATGACGTGTCGGTCTATGCCGACCTGCCGGGCGGGCTGCGCGCCAACAACCTGGTGCCGGTGGGCGTGATGGCCGCAGCCCGCACCGCGGAGTTCCCGGAGACGCCCACCTTGCGCGAGCAGGGCGTGGACATGGTCTATTCCATTTGGGCCGGGCTCTATGCCCCCGCCGCCACGCCCCCCGCGACCCTGGCGCGGCTGGAGGCGGCCTGCCGGAGCGCGCTGGGTGCGGCCAGCGTGATCGACGGCTTCGCCCGGCTGGCCACCCCCATCACCTTCCGCGGCCAGGCCGATTTCGCGGCCTTCCAGGCGGCGGAGCTGGAGAAGTTCAGGCAGGTGATCCAGTCGGCCGGGCTGCGCCCGGGGGATTGAGCGCCTGTTCGGGAATGCGCGCCTGCGCGCATTCCCGGCACCGGCGGCGGCGGGGGCGGCCGGTGCCGCACCCGCTAACGCACGCCCAGGCGGAAGCGCGCCACGAAGTCGCGCTGGGCCGGGGTTTCGGGCCCCGATCCCGCCGCCTGCACCAGCGCCTCGGCGCGATCGGGCTCTTCGCCCAGCAGGTGCAGCAGGCACAGCGCGACGGTGCCTGTGCGCCCGATGCCGGCCGCGCAATGCAGCACGGCACGCTCGCCGGCGCGCAAGCGGCCGGCGGCGGCCTTGGCCCAGGCCGCGAAGGCCGCCTCATCGGCAGGTGTCGCGAAATCCGGAATGGGGTGCGGGTCATGGCGCGCCGGCAGCGCCCCCGCCGCGAGCGCCGCCGCATAGGCAGGTGACTTCGCGGCGATCTCGGCCTCGCCCGTCAGGCACAGAACCTGACCGACCCCGTGTTGCCGCAGCGCGGCGCCCACATCCTCCAGCGGGCCGAAGCGCCCGGGCATGGCGGTCAGGAACAGGCTGCCCGCCACCTCCGGCGGCAGCGGAAGCGGGCGTAGCATCGGGCTCGGCTGCATCGCGGGTTCCTTCGCGTCCTTGCGCTCTCCTTATGCACCTGCCTCCCCTTCCCCATCGAGCCCTTGCGCCGTCCTGACCGAGATTGGGCGCCGTGCCGGACCATGCCCGGCTGGGAACACTCATGCTCGACATCATCATGCTCATGCTGGGGGTCGGCGGCTTCGCGCTGATGGCCCTCTATGTCGCCGGCTGCGACCGGGTCTGACCGCCATGACCGAACTTCTCCTCGGCGGCGGCGTCGCCCTCGGCCTGCTTCTCTACCTGTTCTGGGCGCTGCTGCGTCCGGAATCCCTTTGATGGGGGACCTATAACCATGACCATGATCGGATGGGCGCAGATCGCGCTCGTGCTGCTGCTGGTGACGGCCACGGCCATGCCGCTGGGCGCCGCCATGGCCAACATCGCCGAAGGGCGCTGGCGGCTGCCCGGCGAGGGCGCCCTGTACCGCGCGGCCGGCATCGACCCGGCGCGCGGCATGGGCTGGCGCGGCTATGTGCTGGCCATGCTGGCGGTAAACCTCGCCGGCTTCCTGCTGCTGTATGCGTTGCTGCGCCTGCAGGGCGTGCTGCCCTTCAACCCGCAGGGGCTGGACGGGCTCTCGCCCTGGCTCGCCTTCAACACGGCGATCAGCTTCGTCACCAACACCAACTGGCAGGCCTATAGCGGCGAGGCGGCGATGAGCTACCTCTCGCAGATGGCGGGGCTCGCGGTGCAGAACTTCCTGTCCGCCGCCACGGGCATCGCGCTGGCCTTCGCGGTCATCCGCGCCTTCGCCCGCGGCAGCACCAGCGACCTGGGCAATTTCTGGGTGGACCTGACGCGCGTCACGGTGCTGCTGCTGCTGCCGCTGAGCATCGTGTTCGCCCTGATGCTGGTGGCCGACGGCGTGCCGCAGAACCTGGCGGGCTATGTCACGGCGAACACGCTCGAAGGCGGCACGCAGACCATTCCCATGGGCCCCGCCGCCTTGCAGATCGCGATCAAGCAGCTGGGCACCAACGGCGGCGGCTTCTTCGGCGTGAACTCGGCGCACCCGTTCGAGAACCCCACCCCCTGGACCAACTTCTGGCAGAGCTGGGCGATCATCGCCCTGCCCATGGGTCTCGCGCTCAGCTTCGGGCGGATGGTGGGCGACCGGCGCCAGGGCTGGGCGATCCTGGCCGTGATGATGCTGTTCGTCGTGGCCGGCACCTGGGCCACCTATGCCGCCGAGGCCGGCGGCAACCCGCTGCACCTGGCCCAGGGCGTGGCGCGGGGCCTGGGCAACATGGAGGGCAAGGAAGTCCGCTTCGGCACCTCGGCCAGCGCGCTGTGGGCCGCGATCACCACCGGTGCCTCCAACGGCTCGGTGAACGCCATGCATGACAGCTTCACCCCGCTCGGCGGGCTGGTGCCGCTGTTCCTGATCCAGCTGGGCGAGGTGCTGCCGGGCGGGGTGGGCTCCGGACTCTACGGCATGCTGGTTTTCGTGCTGCTGGCGGTGTTCGTGGCAGGCCTCATGGTCGGCCGCACGCCCGAATACCTGGGCAAGAAGGTGCAGGCGCGTGAGGTGAAGCTCGCCATGCTCGCGGTGCTGATCGTGCCGCTGTGCATCCTGGGCTTCACGGCCGTGGCCGCCGTGCTGCCGATGGCGCTGTCATCGGTTCAGGACGCGGGTCCGCATGGCCTTACGGAGCTGCTCTATGCCTACAGCTCGGCCGCCGGCAACAACGGCTCGGCCTTCGGCGGGCTGACGGCGGATACGCCCTGGCTGAACACCACGCTCGGCATCGCCATGCTGCTCGGCCGTTTCGCCATCATCGTGCCGGTGCTGGCCATGGCGGGCAGCATCGCAGCCAAGCCGCGCCTGCCGGCCAGCGGCGGCAGCTTCCCGACCCACGGCCCGCTGTTTGTCGGGCTGCTGACGGGCGTGATCCTGATCCTGGGCGGGTTGCAGTTCCTGCCTTCCCTCTTCCTCGGCCCCATCGCGGAACACTTCGCGATGCTGGCGGGCCAGAGCTTCTGAGGTTCCGATGACCACCGAAACGGCTTCCGTGCCGCTCTCCCGCGTGGCGCTCGACGCGCTGCGCAAGCTCAACCCCATCACCCTGCTGCGCAACCCGGTGATCTTCGTCACCGAGGTGGTGTCCATCCTGGTCACGCTGCTGGCGGCCATGGCCGCCGCGCGCGGCGAGCCCTGGGCCTTCCAGGCCGGCATCGCCGCCTGGCTGTGGCTGACCGTGCTGTTCGCCAACGCCGCGGAGGCCGTGGCCGAGGGCCGGGGGCGCGCGCGCGCCGAAAGCCTGCGCCGCGCCCGCGGCGAGACCCGCGCCAAGCTGATGGCCCGCCACGACGACCGCAGCCTGTGGCACTGGCGCGACGCGCCGGAGCTGCGCGAGAACGATGTGGTTCTCGTCGAGGCCGGTGACCTGGTCCCCGCCGATGGCGAGGTGATCCAGGGCATCGCCAGCGTGAACGAGGCGGCGGTGACCGGTGAATCCGCCCCCGTGATCCGCGAGAGCGGCGGCGACCGCAGTGCCGTCACCGGCGGCACGCTGGTCGTCTCGGACTGGCTGGTGGTGCGCGTCACCGCGGCCCCGGGCAATTCCTTCCTCGACCGCATGATCGCCCTGGTGGAAGGCGCCGCGCGGCAGAAGACGCCGAACGAGATCGCGCTGGACATCCTGCTGGCCGGGCTGACCATCGTGTTCCTGATCGCGGTCGCGAGCGTGGTGGGGCTTGCCAGCTTCAACGGCACGCCGCCCTCGGTGCCGGTGCTGGCGGCGCTGCTGGTCACGCTGATCCCGACCACCATCGGCGGGCTGCTGTCGGCCATCGGCATCGCGGGCATGGACCGTCTGGTGCGGTTCAACGTGGTGGCCACCTCCGGCCGCGCGGTGGAGGCGGCAGGCGACGTGGACGTTCTGCTGCTGGACAAGACCGGCACCATCACGCTGGGCAACCGCCAGGCCGCCGGCTTCTTCGCCGCGCCGGGCGTTTCCGAGGCCGAGCTGGCCGAGGCCGCCATGCTGGCCTCGCTGGCCGACGAGACGCCCGAGGGCCGCTCCATCCTGGCCTTCGCGCGGGACCGCTACGGGCTCTCGGCCGAGATGCCGCAGGGTGCCGCGATCGTGCCCTTCACCGCGCAGACCCGCATCTCGGGCCTGGACATTCCCGGCCGCGGCAGCTTCCGCAAGGGCGCCGTGGATCGCATGGGGCAGGCGGAGGTGAAGGACATCGCCGAGCGCATCGCCCGCGCCGGCGCCACGCCGCTCGCCGTGGCCAGGGACGGCCGCGTGCTGGGCGTGATCGAGCTGAAGGACATCGTGAAGCCCGGCATGCGCGACCGCTTCGACGCGCTCCGCCGCATGGGCATCCGCACCGTCATGGTGACCGGCGACAACCGCCTGACGGCGGCGGCCATCGCGGCCGAGGCGGGCGTGGACGACTTCATCGCCGAGGCCACACCCGAGGACAAGCTCGCCTATATCCGCAATGCCCAGAAGGAGGGACGCCTGGTCGCCATGGCCGGCGACGGCACCAATGACGCCCCAGCCCTGGCGCAGGCCGATGTGGGGCTGGCCATGCAGACCGGCACCCAGGCCGCGCGCGAGGCCGGCAACATGGTCGACCTGGACAGCGACCCCACCAAGCTGATCGAGGTGGTGGAGATCGGCAAGCAGCTGCTGATCACGCGCGGCGCGCTGACCACCTTCTCCATCGCCAATGACGTGGCGAAGTACTTCGCCATCCTGCCCGCCATCTTCGTGGCGCAGTATCCGGGCCTGGCCGCGCTGAACGTGATGGGGCTGAACAGCCCCGAAAGCGCCATCCTCTCGGCCGTCATCTTCAATGCGCTGATCATCATCGCCCTGGTGCCGCTGGCGCTGAAGGGCGTGCGCTACGCGCCCGTGGGGGCGGCCGCTCTGCTGCGCCGCAACCTGCTGATCTATGGGCTGGGCGGGGTCGTCGCACCCTTCATCGGCATCAAGATCATCGACCTGATCCTGGGAGTATTCTGAGCATGTTCGCATTGCTGCGCCCCGCCCTGGTGATGATGGGCAGCTTCACCCTGGTGCTCGGCATCATCGTGCCGCTGGGCTTCACGGCCCTCGCGCAATTCGCCTTTCCCCGCCAGGCCAACGGCTCGCTGATCGAGCGTGACGGCCAGGTGGTGGGTTCCGAGCTGCTGGCCCAGGGCTTCGAGGGCCCGCGCTATTTCCATCCGCGCGCGTCCAATGCGGGCCAGGGCTATGACGGTGCTTCCTCGGGCGCCAGCAATCTGGGCCCGACCAGCGCGGCGTTGCTGGAGGCGGTGCAGGGCCGCCTGGATGGCCGGCGCGGCGTGGCGCCGGATGCGGTCACCATGTCGGGCTCGGGCCTGGACCCGCATATCAGCCCGGAGAACGCGCTGTCGCAGATCCCGCGCATCGCCACGGCGCGGGGGGTGACGCCGCAGCGGGTGCTGGCACTGGTGGAACAGCATGTGGAAGGGCGGACGCTGGGTGTGCTGGGGGAGCCGCGCGTGAATGTGCTGCGGCTGAACCTGGCGCTGGATGCGCAGCGGTGAGACCCCGGGGCGTTGCCCCGGCCCCCACCAGAGGGCGCTGCCCTCTGGACACCCGCCAGGAAACTCAGTTTCCTGGACCTTCGGCAGGTTGGTACTGACCTTGCCTGGGTTTCCCATTGATTTTTAATTGGCGTACCGCTTACCCAGCGCAGGCGCCAAACTCTTATCAGGTCCAGGAGATATTATCTCCTGGCGGGGGTGCCGGGGGCAGAGCCCCTGGCTGGGGGTCTCGGGGGGAACGCCCCTGAGCCCTACTCCATCCGGATATTCGCCGCCTGTGCCACTTCCCGCCACCGCGACAGGTCCCGGCTGATGAACCGCTCCCCGTCCTCCAGGCTTCCCGGGCTGGGTGCGGCCCCTTCCTGGGCCAGGCTTGCCGCCAGCCGGCTGTCGCCGAGCGCCGCATTAGCCGCCGCGTTGATCCTTGCGCGGGTGGGCGCCGGCGTGTCGCGCCGGCCGAGCAGCCCCCACCAGATCGCGGCCTCATAATCCGGCAGGCCGCTTTCGCGCGGGGTAGGCGCGTGGGGCGCGTTGGCGGGGCGGTCGGCGGTGCACCAGCCCAGCAGCTTCACCCGCCGCCCGCTGATCAGCCCGGCGGCTGCGGTGATGGTGGTGAAGGTCAGCTGGATCACGCCGGCGGCCAGGTCGTTCAGCACCGGCCCGGTGCCGCGATAGGGCACGTGCTGCATGGACAGCCCGGCCTTCAGCGCGAACAGCGCGCCGCCCATATGCCCGATGCTGCCGACCCCGGCCGAGCCGTAATCCACCGTGCCCGGGTGCCGGCGAATATGGGCCGCAGCCTGTTCCATGTTGTCGGGCGCGAAATTCGGCGCGCCCAGCATCACCAGCGGCGCGGTGGCGATCAGCGCCAGCATCGCGAAGTCCCGCCCCGCGTCATAGGGCGTGGCCTGCACCGCCGCGCTGGTCGCGAAGGTCGAGGAAGTGATCATCAGCGTCTGGCCATCGGGGGCCGCGCGCGCCACCTCCGCCGTGCCGATGGTGCCGCCGGCGCCGCCCCTGTTCTCGATGACGAAGGGCTGGCCCAGGCTGCGCTGCATCTCGTCGCACAGCGGCCGGGCGATGGCGTCGTTGGACCCGCCGGGCGGGAACGGGACGATGACGCGCACGGGGCGCGCGGGCCATTGCGGCTGGGCAATCGCCGGGGTGGCCAATGCCGGTGTGGCCAGCAGGGGTGCTGCCAGCAGGCTGCGTCGGAACATGGTCGTCCTCAATCGAGCGAGATGCGCGCGGCCTCGGCCACGCGGCGCCAGCGGGCGATCTCGGCGCGCTGGAAGGCAGCGAATTCGGCAGGCGTGTTGCCGACGACGCGATAGCCGACTTCCTCCAGGCGCGGCGCCACCTCCGGGTCCTTCAGCGCCCCGGTCACGGCGGCGTGCACGCGGCGCAGCGTGTCCTCCGGCACGGCGGCCGGCACCATCACCGCCTGCCAGGAGGCGACCTCGAAATCCGTGAGGCCGCATTCCCGCGCGGTGGGCACATCGGGCAGCAGCGGGTCGCGCTCGGCCGAGGTGACGAGGATGGCGCGCAGCTTGCCGTCGCGCACCGGCCCCAGGATGGTGCCCAGGCCCTGGAAGGACAGCTGGGTGCGCCCGGCCAGCTGGTCGGTCATGGCGGTCGCGGCCCCGCGAGAGGGCACATGCGTGGCCTCGGTGCCCGTGACCTGGGTGAACAGCTCCATGGTCAGGTGCGGAGAGGAGCCGGTGCCGCTGGTCGCGTGGAACACGTTGCCGCGGTTGGCACGCATCCAGGCGAGAACGCCGGGCAGGTCGGTCGCGGGCACGCGCTCTGGGTGGACCACCAGCACATTGGGCGTGGTGACGGCCAGCGTGACGGGCGCGAAGTCCCGCACCGGATCATAGCCGGGGTCGCGATACAGCACCGCATTCAGCGCGAACACGCCGATCGAGCCCACCAGCGCCGTGTAGCCGTCCGGCGCGCTGCGCGCGAGCTGGCGGGCCGCGATCTGCCCGTTGGCGGCGGGCTTGTTGTCCACCGCCACCGGCTGGCCGACCTGCATGGCCATGCGGTTGCCGATGGCCCGCGCCACGATGTCGGAAGCGCCGCCGGGCGCAAAGGGAACCAGGAAGGTGACGGGCCGCGTCGGCCATGGTGATTGCGCCCGGGCCGTGGCGGGTGCCGCCAACAGGCCGAGCGCCGCGCGCCTGCGCAGCAGCATGAACTCTTCCTCCATCGTTGGCGGCATGGTGGCGGGCGTTTTCATTCTACGCAAGTGACTTCCATCTGACGGAAGTGACTGCTAGCGTCCGCGCATGGCCAAACCCGCCCTGCACGAAGTCCCGCCCCCTGCCCCCGCCCCGGTCGAGGGCGTGCGCGCGGTGGACCGCGCCCTGGTGTTGCTGCGCGCCTTCCGTGACGATGACGGCCCCCTGCCGCTGACGGAGCTCTCGCGCCGCGCGGGGCTGAACATGACCACCGCGCTCCGCCTGCTCGGCACGCTGGAGGGGCACGGCTTCATCAAGCGCCTGCCCAGCGGCGGCTACATGCTGGGCGCGACCCTGCTGCTGCTGGGCGACGTGTTCAAACGCTCGCTGAGGCTGGAACATCATGTGATGCCCGCGCTGGAACGCCTGCGCGCCGAAAGCCGCGAAAGCGCCGCCTTCTTCGTGCGCGAGGGCGATCAGCGCCGTTGCGTGTTCCGCCTCGATTCCCCGCAGATCGTCCGCGACATCGCCCATGTCGGAGAGGCGCAGCCGCTCGGCCGGGGCGCGCATGGGCGCTCGCTGGTGGCGCTGGAAACCGGTACGCCCCTGCCCGTCGTCACGCGCGGCGAACGCCTGCCGCAGATCGCGGCGATCGCCTGCCCCGTGCTGAACGCGGCAGGCGAGGTGGCGGGCTCCATCGGCATTTCCGTGCCGCTCTATCGCTTCGACGCCGAGATCGAGGCGCTCTGCACGCCGCTGGTGATGCGCGAGGCGATCGCCATGACCCGCGACCTGGGCGGCGACCCCACCCCCTTGGAACGATTGCGGCGCTGAACGCGCCAATCGGAGGAAACGAACAAGCAATGGCCCGTATCGAACTGACCCCCGAGGGGCAGCGCACGCCCGAGGAAGCCCGTGCCTGCGCCGAAGCCGTCGCCGGCATCCGCGGCCGCGTGCCCGCGCCCATGATCGCCTGGCTGAAGAACCCGGAGCTCGCCAGCCGCGCCCAGAAGCTGGGGGAGCTGCTGCGCTATCAGACCTCGCTGGAGCCGCGCTACAGCGAGCTCGCGATCCTCATCATGGCCCGGCACTGGACCGCGCATTACGAGTGGTTCGCCCATAAGCGCATCGGGCTGGAGGCGGGGATGGACCCGGCGGTGGTGGCCGACATCGCGGCCCGCCGCACCCCCACCCTGCGCGACGACAAGGAACAGGTGATCTACGACGTGTCGACCACGTTGCTCGCCACCCGCCGCGTGCCGCGCCCGCTCTATGACCGCGCCGTCTCGGTGCTGGGGGAAAAGGGGCTGGTCGAGCTGATCGGCGTGCTCGGCTACTACTCCTTCGTCTCCATGACGCTGAACACCTTCGAGCTGGGCCTGCCGGAGAATTTCCAGACCGACCTGGGCGCCGAGCCCGGCGATGAGGTGCCCGTCTGATGGCCGGCCGTCTGCAGGGAAAAGTCGCGATCATCACCGGCGCGGGCTCCGTCGGGCCGGGCTGGGGCAACGGCCGCGCGGCGGCTGTGCTGTTCGCGCAGGAAGGGGCCATCGTGCATGGCGTGGACCGCGATCCGGCCGCGATGGCCGAGACCGCCGCGCGCATCGCTGAATTCGGCGGCACCTTCACCATGGGCCAGTGCGACGTGCTGCAGCCCGCCTCCATCGAGGCGATGGTGGCGGAAGCCCACAAGCTGCATGGCCGCATCGACATCCTGGTGAACAATGTCGGCGGCAGCGCCAAGGGCGGCCCGGTCGAGATGAGCGAGGAAGTCTGGGACACGCAGTTCGACTACAACCTGAAAAGCGTGTTCCTGGCCTGCAAGCATGTGCTGCCCATCATGGTGGCGCAGGGGGGCGGGGCCATCGTCAACACCGCCTCCACCAGCGGCATCCGCTGGACCGGGGCCGCGCAGGTCGCCTATGCGGCGTCCAAGGCGGGCGTCATTCAGCTCTCACGCGTGGTCGCGGTCGAATATGCCAGCCGCAACGTGCGGGTGAACACCGTGGTGCCCGGCCAGATGCACACGCCGATGGTCGAGGTGCGGCTGGCGGGCCAGCGCGCCGGCGGCGATGTCGAGGCGCTGCTGAAGACCCGCCTGTCGCGCATTCCCATGGGCTTCGCCGGTGACGGCCGGGACACCGCCAACGCCGCGCTCTTCCTCGCCTCGGACGAGGCACGGTTCATCACGGGCACTGAGATCGTCGTGGATGGAGGGATGTCGGTACGATGCGACTAGCAGCAACCCGCCGCGCGCTGCTCGCGGCCCCGCTGGCGACGCCGGCCCTCGCGCAATCCTTCCCCGACCGCCCGGTGCGGCTCGTGGTGCCCTTCCCGCCCGGCGGGCCGGTGGATCTCGGCGCGCGCATCCTGGCCCAGCCGATGGGCGAGGAACTGCGGCAATCGGTCGTGGTCGACAACCGGTCCGGCGCGGGCGGCGTGGTGGGGGTCGATGCGGTCGCGAAGGCCGCACCCGACGGCTACACGCTGGGCTTCGCCAGCACGGGGGCGCTGGCCGTCAACGTCACGCTGATGCCCAACAACCCCTATGATTCGCGGCGGGACATCGCGGCAATCTCCATCGTCTCGGCCGTGCCGTCGCTGCTGGCGGTGCACCCGGATGTGCCGGCGCGCAGCGTGGCAGAGCTGGTGGCGCTGGCGAAGGCGCGGCCCGGGCGGCTGAACTACGGCTCCTCCGGCCCCGGCGGGACGCCGCACCTGGCGGGCGCGCTGTTCACCATGCGCGCGGGCGTCGAGATCGGCCATGTGCCCTATCGCGGCGCGGCACCCGCCATCACGGCGCTGCTGGCCAAGGAGGTGGACATGGCGTTCCTCGACGTGCCGGTGCTTCTGCCGCATGTGCAGGCCGGGCGGCTGCGGCCGCTCGGCGTGACGAGTGCCGAACGCTCCGCCGCCCTGCCCGAGACACCGACCTTCGCCCAGGCGGGCGTGCAGGGCATGGAGGTGGAGAACTGGTACGCCGTCTTCGCCCCCGCCGGCACGCCGCCCGACCGCGTGGCGCGGCTGCATGCCGCGACCGCCGCCGCCCTGGCCCGCCCCGAGACGGCCCGCCAGATCACCAGCCAGGGCGCCCGCGTGGTCGCCAGCGGCCCCGAGCAGGCAGCGACCTTCATCGCGGCCGAGGTGGATCGCTGGGCGCAGGTCGTGCGCAGCGCCAACATAAGGCCCGAGTGATGGTCTACGTCCCGCCCGAAAACACCTGCGACGCGCATTGCCATGTCTGGGGCCCCGTCGCGCGGTTTCCCTTCCAGGAGAACCGCCCCTTCACCCCGCCCGAGCGCACCAAGGACGATCTGGCGGCGCTGTACCGGCGCCTCGGCATCACGCGATCCGTCATCGTGCAGGCGGTGGTCTATGGCACCGACAATGCGGCGATGCTGGATGCGATCGCGCATTCCGGCGGACGCTATCGCGGCATCGCGCTGATCGACGACAGCTTCGACGAAAAGGCGCTGATCAAGCTGCATGAAGGCGGCATCCGGGGCGTGCGCTTCGGCTTCGTGCAGCATCTGGGCCGCCGGCCGGACCTCGGCTTCTTCCGCCGCACGGTGGCGCGCATCGCCCCGCTCGGCTGGCACGCCCAGATCCATCTGGACGCGGGCGACCTGCTGGAACTGCGCGAGGAACTGGACAAGCTCACCATCCCCTTCGTCATCGACCATATGGGCCGCGTCGATGCCGCGAAGGGGCTGGAGCAGGCGCCGTTCCAGGCGTTGCTGGAACAGGTGAAGCGCGAGAACTGCTGGGTGAAGGTGTCCGGCAGCGACCGCGTCTCGGCCGCCGGAGCGCCCTTCACGGATGCGGTGCCGTTCGCCCGGGCGCTGATCGCGGCGGCCCCCGACCGCGTGGTCTGGGGCACGGACTACCCGCACTCCAACCCGCGCCATCTGATCGAGGATGACGCGGGGCTGATGGAACTGCTGCCGCAAATGGCCGATGAGGCCGGGCTGCGGAAGCTGCTGGTGGACAATCCGGCCCGGCTGTATGGGTTCCAGTCATGACTGCCGAAAGAGCTTGTTCTTTTTTGTAAAAAAGAACCAAAAAACTTTTGGCAGTTTGACGGAGTACCGAAATTGAAGCGCCCAGCCTAAAAATCCAACAAAAGTCTTTTTGCTTCTTTTTCTACAGAAAAAGAAGAATACTTAACTAAGGCGCTTCATACTATTCCATCTCAGCGGACGTCTTAATCCAACCGGACATTCGCGCCCCGGATGATCCCCGCCCAGCGCTGGTTCTGATCGGCCAGGAAGTCGGTCAGCGCCTGGCCTGAGATCGGCATGGGCTGGGCGGTGGTGGCTGCCAGCCTTTCGGCGAAGCTGGGATCGCGCACCGCCTCATCGCAGGCCACGCGCAGGCGTTCGGCGATGGCCGGCGGAACGCGCCCCGCCGCGACGATGATGAACCAGCTCGGCACGTCGAAATCGGTGATGCCGAAGCTGCGGAAGGTCGGCACCCCCGGCAGCAGCGGCGAGGGCTCCGGCAGCCCCACCGCAAGCCCGCGCACATGCCCCGCCTGCAGCTGCGGCAGGCAGTTCGAGACCAGCTCGACCATCACCTGCACCTCGCCCTGCATCACGGCCGTGACCGCGGCGGCGGCACCGCGATAGGGCACATGCATCAGCTCCGTGCCCGTCACCTGCGCGAACAGGGTGGTGGCCAGATGCGTGCCGCCCCCGATGCCGGAGGAGCCGTAGTTCAGCTTGCCCGGATTGGCCTTCGCATAGGCCACCAGCTCCGTCAGGTTCCGTGCCGGCAGGCTGGGCGAAACGATCAGGCAATAGGGAAAGGCCGCCAGCGTCGACAGCGCCGTGAAGTCCCGGTCCGGGTTGTAGCTGAGGTTGCTGTAGAGGTAGCGGTTGAACACATGGGTCGGCTGGGTGCCGAGCATCAGCGTGTAGCCGTCGCCCGGTTCACGCGCGACGTATTCGGCGGCCGTGCGCCCGCCCGCCCCGCCCCGGTTCTCCACCACCACGGGCTGGCCCAGCCGCGCGGACAGCCGCTCCGCCATCAGCCGCCCGAGCAGGTCCGAGGCACCACCCGGCGGGAAGGGCACGATCAGGCGCAGCGGGCGTTCCGGCCAACGGGTCTGGGCGATCGCGGGCGTCGCGACGGTCGACGCCAGGAAAACGCGGCGCCTCATTCCGCGGCCATCGCCGGCTGGACCGCCCCCATCGCCCGCAGGCGCGGCACGACATGCTGGGCGAAGCGCCGCATCTCCGGCTCGAAGGGCTGGAACTGGGTCAGCAGCGTGTCGATGCCGGCCGCGTGGAAGGCCGCCAGACGCTCGGCCACCTGCTCATAGCTGCCGACCGTGCCGGCCGCCGTGCCGCCATTGGTGCCCACGGTCTGGTACTTGGCCTGGGTCTTGCGCATGGCCACGGCGGGGTCGGTGTTGGCCTTCACATAGGCCTTGATCTCGGCATCCTCCTTGGCCAGCTCGAACAGGCGCTGGAACTCCTCCTGCGCCTCGGCCTCCGTCTCTCGTGCGATGACGAAGGTGGACAGGCCGAAGCGCGCGGGCGGCAGGTCGGCGGGGCGGGGGCGCGAGCGCACGTCGGCGATCAGCGCCTGCACGGCCTCCAGCGGCTGGCCGTTGATGAACCAGACATCGGCCTGGGCCGCGACCAGGTCGCGCGCCGGGCCGCTTTCACCGCCGACATAGATGGTCGGGCGCGGCCGGTGCCCCGCCGGGCGCAGCATGTAGTTGTGGACGTTGAAGTACCGCCCGTCATGCTGCACCTCCTCGCCCCGCATCAGGCGCTCGACGATGGACAGCCACTCGCCGCCATACGCGTAGCGCTCGTCGTGCTCGCGGAATTCGAGGCCCGCATCCTCGATCTCCTTGCGGTTCCAGGCATTGACCAGGTTGATGGCGAAGCGGCCGTCGCTGATCTCATGGATCTGGGTCGCCATCTTTGCCAGCACCACCGGGTGGTAGAGCATGGGCTTGATGGCGGCGATCAGCTCGATGCGCTTCGTCTCGGCGGCGAGCGCGGCGCAGGCCGTCCAGGTCTCCAGCTGGTCCAGATCCGGCTTGTGCGGGTTCATCGTGTGCTGGGCGACGAGCACGCAGTCATAGCCGAGCTGCTCGGCCTCCAGGATCAGCGCGCGGTTGCGGCGCCAGCTGGCGTCATAGGGTTCCTGCGGGTCATGCAGGGCGGCGCGGTTGCCGTGAACCAGCGCCCAGATGCCGATGCGCAAAGGTCGGGTCATGTTGTTTCCTCCTCAGCCGAGGCTGATGTTGGCGGCGTTGACCACGGCGCGCCAGCGCGCGGTCTCGCTCTCGATCTGGGCGGCCATCGCCTCGCGCGTGCTGCCGACAATGGTGAAGCCGAGCGCGCCCAGCCGTTCACGCGTGGCGGGGGCGGCTAGGGTCTCGGTGAAGATGCCGTGCAGCCGCGCCAGGATGGGCTCGGGCACGGCGCGGGGCGCGACGATGCCCTGCCAGCTATAGGCCTCGAAATCCGCGAAGCGGCCGGCCACCGCGGGCACGCCCGGCAAGGCGGGGCTTTCCTCGGTGGAGGAGACCGCGAGCGCCCGCAGCCGCCCGCCCTGAATATGCGTGAGCGTCGCCCCCAGCCCCAGGAAGCCCGACTGGATGGTGCCGCCCAGCAGGTCCGTCACGGTCTGCGCGACACCCGGATAGGGCACATGGGTCATCTCGACGCCCGCGCGCTGCGCGAACATCGCCATGGTCAGGTGCTCCGAGGAGCCCGGCCCCGGCGTGCCGTAAGTGATGGCCGCCGGGTTGGCGCGGGCCGCGGCGATGAAGCCGTCCAGCGTGGTGATGGGCGAGGCCGCCGGCACCACCAGCACATTGGGCGCGCGGATGCCCAGCGTGATCGGCGCGAAATCCCGCACCGGGTCATAGGGCAGGTTGCGCATCAGCAGCGGGTTGATGGTCATGATGCCACCGGCCACCACCAGCAGCGTGTGGCCATCGGGCGCCGCGCGCGCGACCTGGCCGCAGGCGATGCTGCCATTGGCGCCGGCGCGGTTCTCCACCACCCCCGCCTGGCCCAGGGCAGGCTGCAGGCCGGCGGCCATGGCGCGGCCGAAGATGTCCGACGGGCCACCGGCCGAATACGGGACCACGACCGTGATGGAACGCTCCGGCCAGGTGGCGGCATGCGCAAGGGCTGGGGCTGCGGCGACGCCCGCCAGGGCGCGTCGGTTGATGAGGGTCATGCGGTTCTCCGGCAGCGATCCCGGTGACCGCCCGATTGCTGCACTGTGTCAGAGTTGCGACAGGCTGGTGTTTCGTGTTTCGTCGCAAGCGTTGCACCGGACGCAACGATGGATGAATGCATGACGGGCACCCGCCGAAGCCTGCTGTCGGAAAAGAAGCGCCAGCAGCTGGCCGGCCGGCTGGCCGCGATCGACCATCGCGGCCTGCTGGGCCTGCATGAGGTAGCGGGCGCGGGCTCCGTCCGGGGCGCCGCCGAAAGGCTCGGCATCAGCGCCTCCGCCCTCAGCCGCCAGGTGGCGCGGATGGAGGAGGACCTCGGCATCATGCTGCTGGAGCGCCACGGGCGCGGCGCCCGCGTGACCGAGGCCGGCGCGCTGCTGAACGACTATTTCGAGGAACAGCGCGCGCGGCTGGACGGCGTGGTGGCGCAGCTGCAGGACATCACGGAGGCACGGCGCGGCCAGATCTCGCTGGGCACCGGGGAGGGCTTCCTGTGGCACCTGATGCGCGGCCCCCTGCGCGGCTTCGCCCAGGCGCACCCGCAGCTGCACATGGAGCTCTCGGTCGGCAGCACCGATCAGCTGGTGGCGCAACTGCTGGATGACAGCATCCAGATGGCGGTGCTGTACAACCTGCCGCCCGACCCGCGCCTGCAATCCCACGCCGCGCGGCGCCACCCGATGCGCATCGTGGTGGCGCCCGGCCACCCGCTGCACCGGCTGGGACGCAAGATCACCCTGCAGGACCTGCGCCAGCACCGGTTGGGCATGCTGACCGGCAGCCATGGCGTGCGGCAGCTGCTGCTCTCGGCCGAGCATGGCGAGCGCGTGCGGCTGGAACCGCAGCTGCGCAGCAACTCCGCCCGCGCCCTGCTGCGCTTTGCCGAGGAATGGGGCGGCGTGGTCATCACCGCGGCCTTCGCCGTGGCGCCCGAGGTGCTGGAGAAGCGGCTGGTCGCGCTGGAGGCCGAAAGCGGCATCCTGGAAGGGGCCGAGGCGCAACTGGTGACGCGGCGCGGCCGTCGCCTGTCACCGGCCGCCCAGCAGCTGCTGCGGCACCTTGCCGCGCATACGCCCATTCTGCGGGCTTCCTGATCGGGGGTTGCGCACCCATCTGTAGAAGGTGACATTCCACAGGGCCTATTTGGGGGTGCACAGGGCGTACCGATTGCTGTAACACCGTTCCAGTAAACAACAGATGGGCAGGATATGCGCGCGTTAGTGCTGAACGAACACGGCGACCTCGACATGCTGAAGGTCGTGGACGACCACCCGATGCCCGTGGCCGATGCCGGCCATGTGGTGATCCGCGTCGGCGCCTCCTCCTTCAACTACCATGACGTGTTCACGGTGAAGGGCATGCCGGGCATCAAGGTGCCCATGCCGGTCGTGATCGGCCTGGACATGGCCGGCACCATCACCGAGATCGGCGAAGGTGTTTCCGGCTGGGCCGTGGGCGACCGCGTGCTGGTGAACCCGCTGAACAAGAAGAAGGGCCTGATGGGCGAGATGCTCGACGGCGGCATGGAGGAATACTGCCGCGTCGCCGCCGACCAGCTCATCAAGATGCCGGACGCCGTGACCTTCGAGGAAGCGGCCTCCCTGCCGGTGGCCTATGGCACCGCGCACCGCATGATCGTGACGCACAACACCATCAAGGCGGGCGACAAGGTGCTGATCCTCGGCGCCTCCGGCGGCGTGGGCACGGGCTGCGTCATCCTCGCCAAGCAGCTGGGCGCGCATGTCATCGCCTGCGCCGGCAGCGACGCGAAGTGCCAGGCCCTGCTCGACATGGGCGCGGACGAGGCGATCAACTACAACGAGGTCGATTTCTCGAAGTGGGCGGTCGAAAAATACGGCAAGCCGCAGCGCCGCAACTATGAGGGCGGCGTGGACGTCGTCATCAACTTCACCGGCGGCGACACCTGGACCAAGACGCTGCGCTGCGTGAAGCGCGGCGGCAAGATCCTGGTCTGCGGTGCGACCGCCGGCCACGACCCCAAGGAAGACCTGCGCTACGTCTGGTCCTTCGAGCTGCAGATCATCGGCTCCAACTCCTTCTACGACGACAACCTGTCGGCGCTGATGGACATGATCAGCAAGGGCGAGATCAAGCCCGTCATCGACAAGGTTCTGCCGCTGGAACAGGCCGCCGAAGGGCTGCGCCTGATCCGCGATCGTGAAGTGCTCGGCAAGGTGATCGTGACGCCATGAGTGAGAAGAAGCCCCTGCCCACCCCCGCCGAGGTCGAGGCCCTGCTGCTGCGCGGGCCCTTCCACCAGTGGCTGGGCATCAAGGTGATCGCCGTCGGCGAAGGCACCATCGAGCTGAAGGCCACCTGGCGCGAGGAGTGGGTGGTGAACCCCGACCGCCGCTATACCCATGGCGGCATCCTGGCGGCCCTGATCGACCTGACGGCCGACTGGGCGCTGGTGTCCTCCACCGGGCGCGGCGTGCCGACCATCGACATGCGGGTGGACTACCACCGCGCGGCGATGCCGGGCGACCTGACCGTGAAGGGCAAGGTCGTGCGGTTCGGCGGCCAGTTCTCGGTGGCCGAGGCCCAGGTGTTCGACGGCGACGGCAAGCTCTGCGCCTCCGGGCGCGGTGCCTATCTGACTGCCCCCCCTGCCCCGCCGAAGGCCTGAAGAATGACGTTCCACGCCGTGAACCTGGGCGCGCTGACGCCCCCCGACATCGACCGGGCCAAGCCCGCGATCATCGAGCGGGACGGGCCATCGCGGCGTGTCGTCACCTATGGCGAGCTTGATGCGCTCGCTGATTCCGTCGCGCGGGGGCTGCTGAAGCGCGGCCTGCTGCGCGGCGACCGGGTGGGCATGCTGGCCGCCAATTCCATCGAGTATCTGGCCTTCATGTTCGGCGCCCAGCGCGCGGGCCTGGTGGTGGTGCCGGTGAACTGGCGCTTTCCGCCCGAGACCATCGCCTATGTGCTGGGCAACGCCCAGGTGAAGCTGGTGGCGCATGACGCGACCCGCGCCGGCGCGGTGCCCGCGGGTCTGCCGACGCTGCCGCTCTCCGGCCCGGAATGGGAAGCCGCACTCGACCCCGGCCCCTTCGAGGCCATCACGCCCGAGGACCGGGAGCCCGCGCAGTTCATCTATACCTCCGGCAGCACCGGCAAGCCCAAGGGCGTGGTGCTGAGCCACCAGTCGCATCTGTGGATCGTGGAACAGCGCATGGCGGCCCAGCCGCAGCGCGAGGAACGCTTCCTGATCGCGGCACCGCTTTACCACATGAACGGGCTGGCGCTGGCGCAGCTGGCCATGGCCGCGGGTGCCACCATCGTGCTGCTGGCGCTCTTCAAGGAGCCCGACTACATCCGCGCCATCGGCGCCGAAAAATGCACCTGGCTGACCGGCGTGCCGCCGATGTTCGCCATGCTGCTGCGGGAAAAGGCGCTGCTGGCCGAGACCGATACCAGCTCCGTCCGCTCGATCCGGCTCGGCTCCGCGCCGGTCAGCGCGGCACTCGCGGCCAGCATCAAGGCGGCCTTCCCGAATGCGAAGCTGATCAACGCCTATGGCACCAGCGAGGCCGGCCCCCTGGTGTTCGGCCCGCATCCCGATGGGCTGCCGCAGCCGCAGCTTTCCGTCGGCTACCCGCACCCCAAGGTGAAGCTGCGCCTGCGCGCGGCCGACGGGTCGCTCGGCGATGAGGGCGTGCTGGAGCAATGGACCCCGGGCGTGATGAACGGGTATTTCAACCGCCCCGACATCAAGCCGCCGATCACCGAGGACGGCTACTACGTCACGGGCGACGTGCTGCGGCGCGACGCCGACGGCTTCTTCTATGTGGTCGGCCGGGCCGACGACATGTTCATCTGCGGCGGCGAGAACATCTTCCCCGCCGAGGTGGAAGCGGTGCTGGAAAAGCACCCGGCCGTCGAGCAAGCCGCCGTCATTCCGGTCCCCGATGACATCAAGGGCATGAAGCCCGTCGCTTTCGTGGTGCTGCGCTCTGGCCAGACGGCCAGCGAGGAAGATCTGAAGGCCTTCTGCCTGCGCCACGCCCCCGCCTTCATGCACCCCCGGCGCGTGTGGATGTTACCCGCACTGCCTCTCGCCGGCACCAATAAGGTCGACAAAGCCGATCTTACCAAAAAAGCACGGGAAAGCCTTTTAATCACACAGGAGAATGGTACATAAACCAGGCGCGCTGCTCCCTGCCGGGAGGCGGCGGCCGTTACAGGAATTATGCCGATGCTCCCTCGTCGTTCGTTGTTCGCCCATGGGGCTGCGCTCGCCACCGGCGTGCTTGCAGCCCCGCGCCTGGCGCTTGCCGCCTTCCCTGACCGTCCCGTCACCATGATCGTGCCTTACGCGCCCGGCGGTTCCGCCGATGTGCTAGGCCGGGTCGTCGCTTCCGAGATGAGCAAGGTGCTTGGCCAGACCGTGGTGGTCGAGCTGCGCGCCGGTGCCGGCGGGCATATCGGCGGGGCCTATGTGGCCAACACCGCCCGCGCCGATGGATATACCTTCCTGCTGGCGTCGAATTCCAATGCCACCGGCCCTTCCCTGCAGAATCTGAGCTATGACCCGATCGGCGGGCTGACGCCGCTGGGCGGCATCGGCGCCGTGCCCATGATGTGCGTCGTCTCGCCCGAGGCCCCCTGGCAGACCTTCCAGGAATTGCTGGCCGACGCGCGCCGCCGGCCCGGCGCGCTCAACTACGGCTCCTCGGGCATCGGCACCGCCAGCCACCTGGCGGGGGAACTGCTCTCGGCGGCCACGGGTGCCACCTTCACCCATGTGCCCTACCGCGGCTCCGGCGCGGTGTATCCGGACCTGATCGGCCAGCGCATCTCCTTCCTGCTGGATGCCATGGGTTCCTCCAGCGGGCAGGCGCGCAGCGGCGCGGTGCGGGCGCTGGCGGTCAGCAGCACCGCGCGTTCGGCCGCCTTCCCGAATGTGCCGACCATCATCGAAGCCGGCGTGCCGGATTACGAGTTCAGCACCTGGCTGGGCTTCTTCACCCGCACCGGCACGCCCTCCGACGCCTTCGCCCGGCTGGAGGAGGCCAATATCAAGGCCATCGCCACCCCCGAGGTGCAGGAGAAGCTGGCCCAGACCGGCGCCCAGCCGCTGCCGACCAGCGCTGCGCCCTTCGGCGAATACTTCCGCCGGCAGGTCGCGACCTGGAAGGGTCTGGTGGATAGCGGGAAGCTGCAGCGGATCGACAGCTGAAGCATTCTTCTTTCTACAGAAGCGAAGGTGACTGTTGGGGCCGCTACAAGGGTAGCGGCCCTTCTGTCTTCACTTCCTCCATCACGGCATAGGTCCGGGTTTCCTTCACCCCGGGCAGGGCCAGCAGCGCATGGCCCAGGAAATGCCGGTAGGCCGCCATGTCCTTCATCCGCGCCTTCAGCAGATAGTCGAAGCCGCCGGCCACCATGTGGCATTCCAGCACCTCCGGCGCGCGGCGCACGGCGGCGGCGAAATGGTCGAAGATGTCGGGCGTCGTCTTGTCCAGCAGCACCTCCACGAACACCAGCAGGCCGAAGCCCAGCCGCGCCGAGTCCAGCCGCGCGCCATAGCCGGTGACGTAGCCGTCCTTCTGCAAGCGGCGCGTGCGCTCGCTGGCGGCGGTGGGCGACAGGCCGATGCGCTCGGCCAGCTCCAGGTTCGTGATCCGGCCCTCACGCTGGAGGATGCCCA
Source organism: Rhodovarius crocodyli (assembly GCF_004005855.1). Classification (GTDB taxonomy): domain Bacteria; phylum Pseudomonadota; class Alphaproteobacteria; order Acetobacterales; family Acetobacteraceae; genus Rhodovarius; species Rhodovarius crocodyli. The sequence goes on along the minus strand of NZ_SACL01000015.1, from coordinate 15,354 downwards.
GGATCATGCGGTCGGTGCGGTCGAGGTCCATCACAGGCTCATCAGGCTGGCATTGCCGCCGGCGGCGGCGGTGTTGATGCTGATGGATCGCTCCTGCACCAGCATCTCCGTCGGATAGACCCCGTCGCGCGCGACGATGACCGGCAGGATCGGCCCATCCAGCGCGGCCACCCGCGCCAGCATGGCCAGCAGCGCCGCCTCATCGCCCGCGAACAGCACGGCGGCGCAGCCGGTGGGGTCGTCGCCCGCGCGGGCGATATTGCCGGTGGCCCGGCAGACCTCCCGCTGCGCCCTGAGGTCCTCAGGCGAGGAACCGGCGCACAGCACCGTGCCGCGCGGGTGCAGCTCATAGCGGTTCTCCTCCCCCACCGGGCCGGGCAACAGGCCCGTCGTCACGGGCGCCGTCATCGGGTCCGCCAGCAGGCGGCGCAGATACAGCGGCCCGCCCGCCTTGGGCCCGGTGCCGGACAGCCCGTGCCCGCCGAAGGGCTGCACACCCACCACCGCGCCGATCAGGTTGCGGTTGACGTAGATGTTGCCGGCCGGCGCACGCGAGCACAGGCGTTCGATGGTCTCGTCCAGCCGGGAATGGACGCCGAAGGTCAACGCGTAGCCGGTGGCCGCGATGTCGCGCAGCAGCGCATCCAGCCCCTCACGCCGGAAGCGCAGCACGTGCAGCACCGGGCCGAACACCTCGCGCGTCAGGGCGCGCATGTGGTCGATCTCGATCACGGTGGGGGCGACGAAGCTGCCATGGCGCGCGGCCTCCGGCAGGGGGGCCGCATGCACCGGGTGGCCGGCTGCGCGCATGGCCTCGACATGGGCGAGGATGCTGTCGCGCGCCTCATCGGTGATGACGGGGCCGATATCGGTTTCCAGCGCGTCGGGGCGGCCGATCGCCAGTTCCGCCATCGCGCCCTTCAGCATGGCCAGGATCCGGTCGGCCACATCCTCCTGCAGGCACAGCACGCGCAGGGCGGAACAGCGCTGCCCCGCGCTGTCGAAGGCCGAGGCCAGCACATCGGCCACCACCTGCTCGGCCAGGGCGGAGCTGTCGACGATCAGCGCGTTCTGCCCCCCTGTCTCGGCGATCAGCGGCACCGGCGCGCCATGGGCGCCGAGCCGTGTCGAGAGCTGCTTCTGGATCAGCCGCGCGACCTCGGTGGAGCCGGTGAACATCACCCCCTGCACGCGTGCATCGGCCACCAGCCGCGCGCCCACGCGCCCGTCCCCGGGCAGCAGCTGCAGCGCCTCGGGCGGGATGCCGGCATCATGCAGGCAGGCCACGGCCAGCGAGGCGATCAGCGGCACCTCCTCGGCCGGCTTGGCCAGCACCGGGTTGCCGGCCGCCAGGGCCGCCGCCACCTGGCCCGTGAAGATCGCCAGCGGGAAGTTCCAGGGCGAGATGCACACCACCGGCCCCAGCGGCCGATGACCGCCCAACCCGCGCGCCTGGCCCGCGTAATAGCGCAGGAAATCCACCGCCTCACGCACCTCGCCCACGGCGTTGGGGAGCGTCTTGCCCGCCTCCCGCACGATGGGGCCGAGCAGCGCCGGCATGCGCGCCTCCATCAGATCGGCGGCGCCTTCCAGCAGGGCGGCACGTTCGGCCGGGGGCGCGGACCAGCGGCTGGCGGCCAGCGCCGCCTCGACCGTGGCCTCCTCGGCTTCGATCACTTCGCCCACCACATCGCGCCGGTCGGCCGGGTTCAGCACCGGGCGCGCCGTGCCGCCCTGCCCCGCCCGCAACGCCCAAGGCACCGTCAGCACCTCGGCCAGATCCGCCAGCCGCGCCTCGCTGGCCAGGTCGATCCCCGCGGAGTTGCGACGCGCCGGGCCGAACAGGTCGCGCGGCTGGGCAATGGCGTCATGCGGGCGGCCTGCCAGGGCCCGCGCCTCGGCCACCGGGTCGGCCGCCAGGGCGGCCACCGGCACATCGGGGTCGTTGATGCGGTTCACGAAGCTGGAATTGGCCCCGTTTTCCAGCAGGCGCCGCACCAGATAGGCCAGCAGCGTCTCATGCGTGCCGACGGGGGCGTAGACACGGCAGGGACGGCCGAGCTGCCCGACCACCTCGTCGTAGAGCGGCTCCCCCATGCCGTGCAGGCATTGGAACTCGTATTGGCCGGGGTGCCATTCGCCCGCCATTTCATGGATGGCCGCCAGGGTGCGGGCATTGTGGGTGGCGAATTGCGGAAACACCGCATCGGGTGCGGCCAGCAGCTTCCGCGCGCAGGCCAGGTAGGACACGTCGGTGTGAACCTTGCGGGTGAAGACCGGAAAGCCCTCCAGCCCATCGACCTGCGCGCGCTTGATCTCGCTGTCCCAATAGGCGCCCTTGACCAGGCGCAGCATCATGCGACGCCCGGTCCGGCGGGCCATGTCGATCACCGCGTCCACGACGAAAGGCGCCCGGCGCTGATAGGCCTGGATGACGAAGCCCACCCCGTCCCAACCCGCCAGCCGCGGTTCGCGGCACAGCGCCTCCAGCAGATCCAGCGACAGTTCCAGCCGGTCGGCTTCCTCGGCGTCGATGTTCAGGCCGATGTCGTATTCCCGCGCCAGCACGGCCAGGCCCACCAGGCGCGGCAGCAGCTCTGCCATCACGCGCGGCTTCTGGGCCACCGAATAGCGTGGGTGCAGCGCCGACAGCTTGATGGAGATGCCCGGCCCCTGCCGGATGCCCCGCCCAGCCGAGGCGCGGCCGATCGCGTGGATCGCGTTCTCATAGTCCCGCAGATAGCGCGCGGCATCGGCGGCGGTGGCAGCCGCCTCGCCCAGCATGTCGTAGGAGTAGCGGAAACCGCGCGCCTCGCGTTCCTTCGCGCGGTCCAGCGCCTCATCGATGGTCTGGCCCATGACGAATTGTTCGCCCATCAGCCGCATGGCCATGTCCATGCCGCGCCGGATCACGGGCTCACCGGCACGCGCCACCAGCCGCTTCAGGGCGGCGCCCAGACCCGCCTCACCATGCGCGCCCACCAGCCGGCCGGTGACGACCAGCCCCCAGGTCGCCGCATTGACGAACAGCGATGGCGACTGGCCCAGATGCGCGGACCAGTCGCCATCGCCGATCTTGTCACGGATCAGCGCGTCGCGGGTTTCGGTATCGGGAATGCGCAGCAGGGCCTCTGCCAGGCACATCAGCGCCACGCCCTCCTGGCTTGAGAGGGAGAACTCCTGCACCAGCGCCTCTACCCCTGCACCGCGCGGCCTGGCGCGCAGGGCGGTGACGAGGCGTGAGGCCAGCGCCGCCGCCGCCGCATCCTGGGCGGGCGTCAGGGCCGCCGCCGCCAGCAGGGGCGGCAGGCACTCCTCCTCCGGCCGGCGGGTGGCGGCGGTGATGGCGGCGCGCAGCGGCGAGGGCGGGACAATACGCTCAGCGAGGGGCTGGAAGGGGGCGATGCGGGTCATGCGTGCTCTCTCGGGGCCAAGCCTTCGGGGTAGCAGCGGATCTGGTGCATCTATACAGCATTTTTCGGCTCAATGGCGTGGAAAAAACGGCACATTGCCGCCTTTGCCGATTCAATCACGGCCGCCTTACAGACTGTGCATCGGCACCAGGGTCTCTCCACCCTCGAACGCGACACGCCGGATCGGCACCCCGTACAGACGCTGCAGATTGGCCTCGCTCAGCGCCTCGTCGCGGGGGGCATGCAGATGTTCCCCGGCCGGCAGCATCAACAGCGCCTGATGGGCGATGGCCAGCGCATGGTCGGGATGGTGAGTGGTGAACAGGATCGCCAACCCCTTTTCGGCCGCCAGGCGGCGCAGCAGCCGCAGCATCACGCCCTGGTTGGCGAGATCAAGCGCCGAGGCGGGCTCATCCAGCACCAGCGCGGCGCAATCCGTGGCCAGGGCGCGCGCCAGCAGCGCCAGCTGGCGCTGCCCCCCGCTGAGCCGGTCGAAGCGGCTGCGGGCGACATCTGCAAGCCCCACCTCATCCAGGCAGGCCTCCGCGCGCGCCACATCGGCACGGCCAGGCGTGCCGAAGCGGCCATGGAAGCGGCTGCGGCCCATCAGCACCATCTCCAGCGCCGTGTAGCCGGTTTCGGTGGCCAGGGCCTGGGGCACATAGCCCAGCGCGCCGCCCAGGCGCACCCTGCCCTCCCGCCAGGCCAGAGTGCCGCAGAGACCCCGCAGCAGGGTGGTCTTGCCGCGCCCGTTGGGGCCCAGCACCGCCATCACCTCGCCCGGCGCCACGCGGAAATCCAGGTGGCGGAACAGCCATTGGCCGGGCCGGTAGCCATGGCCCCCATTCTCTGCCGCGATCATGCCTGCCGCCCCCCGGCGGCCCTGTGCAGCAGCCAGGCAAAGACCGGCGTGCCCACCAGGGCGGTGACGATGCCCACCGGCACCTCGGCCGCGGTGACGCTGCGGGCCAGCGTGTCGGCCAGCATCAGGAAGCTGGCACCCAACAGGGCGGAGGCCGGAAGCAGGCGGCGATGATCCGCGCCCATCGCGATCCGGCACAGGTTGGGAATGACCAACCCCACCCAGCCGATGGCGCCGCTGACCGAGACCTGGGCCGCCACCAGGGCGCAGATGGCCCCGAACAGGATCAGCCTGTCGCGGGCGGGGTGCACGCCCAGGCTGCGGGCCTCCTCGTCACCCAGCGAGAGGATGTTGATGCGCCAGCGCATGGCCAGCATCAGCGCCCCGGCCGGCAGGCTGCACAGCGCCAGCAGACCCAGCTTGGGCCAGGTGGCCGTGGCGAAGCTGCCCATCAGCCAGAAGACCAACCCGGGCAACTTGGTCTCGGGGTCCGCCACATAGGTGGCGAAGCTGACCATGGCGCCGCAGAAGGCACTGACCACCACCCCCGCCAGCACCAGCGTCAGCACCGCCGACAGGCCGCGCCCGTCATGGATCGCCAGCACCGCCAGCAGCGCCAGCACCGCCCCCAGGAAGGCACCGCCCGCCACCGGCCAGCCGAAGCCCAGCAACATGATGGCCACGACACCCCCGAGCGCCGCGCCGGAGGAAACGCCGATGGTCTGCGGCCCCACCAGCGGGTTGCGGAAGATGCCCTGCAGCACCGCGCCGCACAGGGCCAGCCCCGCCCCCGCCAGCCCCGCCGTCAGCAGACGCGGCAGGCGCACGGTGCGCACCACCAGCGCCTCGGCGGGCGACCAGGAGGGCGTGATGTCGAACACCGGCGCCGCCAGTATCGCCGCCACATGGCCGATCGGCACGGGATAGCGCCCCGCCGCCAGAGAGAGGAGCAGCACCGCCGCCAGCAGCAGCACCAGCCCGCTCCACAGCACGGAGACCTTCATCGGCGCAGCAACCTGTCATAGCCGGCGGCACCCTGGTTCGGGCCCGCGAACAGGATGGCGTCGATGTCGTCCTCGGCCAGTTCATGGCCATAGAGGAAGCGGAACCACTCCCGCATTTCCGCCCGCAGGTCGAACCCGGAGGCCCCCGGCTGCAGCAGCTCCGCCAGCCAGATCCAGGTCAGCGCCGATTCATGGCTGGGCGGATCCCACCGATAGCCGCCGAGCGGCATGCGGTAGACGCGCCGGCTGCGCACGGCGGCGAGCCCCGCCCAACGCGGATCGGCATAGACATCCGCCGGCATGGCGGTGTCGAAATTGCCCAGCAGGATCACTTCCGGATCCCAGGCCAGCACCTGTTCCAGCGTGACGGCGGCGGGCGCCGAGGTGGCCGCGTTCCGCCCGCCCGCCAGGCGCAGATACATGTCGTTGTAGGTGCCGGGGCCCGCGATGCGCATGCTGTCGGTGTAGCGGCCGACATAGGCCACGCGCGGGCGCCGCGCGTCGGGAATGGCTTCGGTCGCGGCCGCCAGGCGGGCGCGCACGGCATCCTGGCGGCGCAGCAGTTCGGCCGCGCGCGGCTGCCTGCCCGACAACTCCCCCATGAAGCCGGTATAGGCCGCGAAATCGGCCTGGCTGCAGCAGGTGATGCCGATGGTGCGCAGCCCCACCCGGTCCAGCACTTCCAGCAGCTCCGGCCCCTGGGAGGCCCATTGGAAGACCGCGTCGGGCCTGAGCGCGAGGATGGCTTCGATGTTCGGCGTGAAGCCCGCGCCGCGCGTGATGTCGGTGGCGATGGCACGCGCGCGGGGAAAGATGCGCGCCAGGATACCGTCCCGCAGCGCGGCGCCGGAGCTGGGGTTCATCCCCACCACATGCCGCTCCGTCCCGTCGATCGCCATGTAGGTCGAGGGCAGCGGCATGGGCAGGGTGACGACGCGTTCCACCGGACGGTCGATCCGGTGCGCGACGCCCCGCTGATCGAGGAATTCCGCCGCCCCGGCAGGCAAGGCGCCGGCCAGCGACGCCGCCAGGAGGAGGGCGGCCGGGCGGTGTCCGCGGTGCCTGTGTGGCATTCATGTCTCCCTGCCGGGGATTTATGCTGTTACATGGTTTTGATGCGAATGATTCGCATTGTCATCGAATGACATGGGACATATACGCGATGCGGCACTGCCGCAAGCGGTGCCGTGAAATCTCTCAGAAGGCACACCGCATGCCACGCAGTCCGACCTTGCTCTGCCTGATGACCGCGCTTTCCGCGGCCCCGGCACTGGCCCAGACCACGGCAACCACCCCCGCCACCGCCACGCCCAGCCAAACAGAGCCCAGCCGGACAGAGCCAGGTCAGACCATCCCCGCCATTCGCATCGACGAGGTGAATGTGCGCGCCGGCGCCGCGCTGGGTGAATTGCGCCCGCTGGGCGCCGTGCCGCCCGCGCCGCTCATCCCGCTCCTGCCCAGCACCTCCGCCAGCGTGATCGACCGCGCGGATATCGAGCGCAGCAACGCGCCGGGCATGCTGGAGCTGCTGGAAAGCGTGCCGGGCGTGTCGATCAACCGCGTCGGCGGCATCAACGGCACCATCTTCCTGCGCGGCTTCAACACCAATGACTTCCGCGTGCCGATGTACATCGATGGGGACCGCGCACGCGGCCGCAACACCTTGCAGTTGATGCTGCTCTCGCCCGAGGAGATCGAGCGGATCGAGGTGATCCGCGGGGCCGCCTCCTTCGCCTATGGCAGCGATTCGCTGGGCGGGCTGGTCAACGTCGTCACCCGCCGGCCGCGCGGCAACGCCTTCCAGCCGGGCTTTTCCATCACCGGCGGCGACAGCTTCATCCTGTACGGCACGAACGGGAACCGGGTGGATGGCGGCATCGGCATCGAGGCGGCGGGCTCGGGCTTCGACGCGCGCGTCAGCATCACCGGGCGCCGCAGCGACGACTACCGCTCAGGGGCCGGCCGCGTGCGCAACAGCGACTACGAGACGGGCAGCCTCGGCCTCAACATCGGCTATTCGCCGAGCGCCAACCAGCGGGTGGAGCTGGGCCTGCGCGTCACCAGCGTGACCGACGGCCGCGGCAGCAACCAGCCGGCTGCCCCCGCCGCGACCCTGCGCGAGGCGGTGCTGAACCTCTATTCAGGCCGCATCGCCTATAGCGGCACCTTCGACCACGGCCTGTTCCGCAGCATCGAGGCCAGCATCTACCGCAACGAGTTCTACACCAAGCTCGTCACCAGCACCCGCGCGGCCTCCCAGATCACCACTTCCAACAGCTATGTCATGGGCCCGGTGATGTGGGGCGGGCGGGTGTCGGGCATGATCCCCTGGGGGCCGACGCGCACCACCCTGGGCCTGGATGTGATCAGCGAGCAGCGCCCGGGCTCCGACAGTTCCAGCGCCGTCAACCGCTACAACAGCGCCGGCGACCTGCTGAGCATCACGCCCACCGCCCGCCGGCAGACGGGCCCTGCGGTGGACCAGGTGAATGCGGGCGCCTTCGTCACCACCGAATGGGACGCGACGCGCGAGCTGACGCTGAGTGCCGCCGGCCGCTTCGATTATGTCTACTCCAACCCGTCGCTGACGGGCCTGTCCTCGGCCAACCTGCTGCCGGCCTTCCGTGCGGCGCAGGACACCACGGCCACCGCCGTGACGGGGGCCATCGGCGTGAACTACCGCCCGATCCGCCTCATCGAATTCATCGGCAACATCAACAACTCCTTCCGGTATCCGGTCCCGTCGGAGCTGTTCTCGCAGGGGTTGTCAGGCTCAACCTACACCATCCCGAACCCCGACCTGCGGCCTGAGCGCGGGGTGAATTTCGAGGGCGGCTTCCGGGTGCATTTCCCGAACGCCACCTTCCGCGCCACCATGTTCCACAGCCGCTTCGAGAACTTCCTGGCCAATGTCAGCACCACCTACAACGGCTATCTGGCGACGCAGCGCCAGAATGTCGGCCAGGTGCACATGACGGGCTTCGAGGGCGACTGGCGGTGGCAGCTGAACCCCGCGCTGAACTTCTTCGGCAATGTCACGGTGCTGCGCGCGGACAATGTGACCACCCACCGTCCGGTGGCGCAGATCATGCCCTTCGGCGGGCGGGCCGGCCTGCAATATGTTCTGGCGGACCAGGGCATCGCCCTGACCGGCACGCTGAACTGGGCGGCCGGCAAAACGCGCATCGACACGGCCAGCGAATACAAGACCACGGGCTATGCGGTGATGAACCTGTCGGCGGAATTCCGGCTGGACCGGCTGGTCTCTCCGCGGCTGGGCAACACCACCCTGTCGCTGTCGGCGAACAACCTGTTCGATGCGTCCTATCGCAGCGCCGCGACGATCGCGAACATGAATTACCGGCAGAGCGACACCAACCCGCTGCTGGAACCCGGGCGTACCTTCCTGATCGGGTTGCGCAACCGATTCTGATGGTGACACCCGGGGGCCTTGCCCCCGGGTGGTCCGGAGCAGCGGTCGCCTAGCCTTCCGCCACCGCTTCCTGCCTCGCCAGCCGGTTCATCCAGGGCAGGAAGCCGTCCAGGAACCGCGTGGTGCTGGGCATGAAGCGGCTGCCGTGGTGATAGAACGGATCAAGCGTCGCGATCAGCAGCCGCCCGGCCTCCGAGGCACGGTCCTCATACAGCAGCGCCCCGCCCTGGTCCCGGCCCTCCGGGTCGGGCGGCACGGTGATCAGCGCCTCGGCGCCCGGGGGTGGCTGCAGCACGCCGTGATAGTGCCAGACCGTGTCCTCGGGCGGCACATGACGGAAGAACTCGTGTTCTGGGCGGGGATACTGGTGTTCGGGCTTGGCACCCGGCTCCAGCCACCACCAGAAATTGGTGGGGCGCGGGGACCAGCGGACACCGGGCACCCAGCTCTCGGCCTCATTCTCACCCAGCACCACCAGCGTGCCGCCGCGGCGCCAATGGCCGAGGATGAGATCGGCGTGCCGGCGCAGCAGCACGGGGTTGTTGCGGTCGGCCACCAGCAGCACCGAAACGCCCTCCAGCGCGGCGCGGTCCAGATCGGGCGTGTAGATCACGCGGTCGAACAGGTGGCGATAGGGCGCGCCGTGGATGGCGTGGTGATGGTAGTAGCTGCCGGCATCGAGAACAGCGAGCATCAGAGCACCTCCGGCCCGGCGAGCAGCCAATCGAACAGGTTGCGGGCGATGTCGCCGGCGCCGAAGCTCCAGAGGTCGTTGCCGCCGTGCAGCAGCACCCTGCCCTTCCCATGGCGCCACATGATGTCGAGCGGCCGGTGCTCCCGGCCTACGCTGTGCAGCACCCGCGCGCGGGGTGGCGGTATATGCCAGCCCCGGCCGTAGAAGCCGGCGACACCGCGCCTGAAGGTGAGATCCTGCTCGCTCACCCCGGCCCAGATCGGGTGTGCGGCCTCACGATGGATGCGCAGATCGTCCAGATGGCCGGTCGGCAACGGCTGGAAGCCGGAGACATCGGGCAGGAAGGGATAGGCCAGGTGGCCGCTGGCAGCGATGGTGCCGCCCTGGGCCAGATATCCCGCCAGGCGCCCGGCGCGGGCCGCGAGGTGTCGCTGGTCGGCATGCATGCCGATCACCAGCGCGGCGTGGTGCTCCAGAGGCTCCTCATCCAGCGCGTACTGGTCGCGCGGCACCACATCCCGGCCCGGCGCGGCGAAGCGTCGCAATGCGGCACCTGTCTCCGCCGCGTGGCCGTAGGTCAGCATCAGGATACTAGGCATAGGCGTAGAGGCTTTCGGGTTCCTCCAGCAGAACGCGCTCTGCGATGCTGCTCTTGAGTGCATCGGCCTCGGCCAGGGTGGCCGGGCTGTGCTGGTCCTTCGGCATGGCGACCAATGCGTAGAAGCGGTCGGGCAGCACCCCCTCACGCAGGGCGGCGACCAGCGTGCGATCCTGCCAATGCAGGCGGAAGCTGTAGGAGATGGCCGCATGCGGGTTCACCCGGGCCTCGGGCAGGCTGCGGTCTACGGTATAGGCGCCGCGCGTGACGGCACGGGTGACGAATTCGATGGCGTCACGCACGCCCGGGCCGGGATGGCCGCTGGTGACGGTGAGAGCCGCGCGGTCGACGGGTGCAGCGGGTGAGAGGCGCGTCAGCGCGCCGCGCAGCCCCTGGAAGGTCAGGGCCAGCATCGCGAGCGCCGAATGACCGTGATAGGCGGCGGCGGCCCGATAGGGCAGCAGGAGGGGCTTGCCCTCGCTGAGGATGGTGATCGACGGGATGGACAAGGGTGATGGCTTTCAATCGCGGCAGGCGGGCAGTTTATTGCGACTGCGAGTCATACGCAATTTAGGCAGGTCAAGGCTGTCTGCGCCTTTCCCTTATATGCCCCGCATGGCCCTCCCCGGCGGCGTCGAGGCCGGACGCCCCATGGTCGTCGAGGGCCAGGAACCGGGCTACACTCGCGTCATGACAGAGCCCCCCGCCCCACCATTGGACGAAGACGGCATCCGGCGGCTCGTGCACGGCTTCTATGATGCTGTCAGGTCGGACGATCTTCTCGGCCCCGTGTTCAGGCGCGAGATCCCGGAAGAGCGCTGGCCGGAGCACCTCGAAACCCTCTGCGCCTTCTGGTCCTCCGCCCTGCTGCGGACATCCCGCTATGATGGGCGGCCGCTCCAGGCCCATCTGCGCCTGCAGGATATTTCCGAGACTCATTTCGAGCGGTGGCTGGCGCTGTTCAGCGCGGCCGCCGCCAGGACGCTCAAGCCTGAGGTCGCGGAGCATGTGGTCGGGATGGCGCACCGCATCGCGCAGAGCTTCCGCATGGGCATCGCCTTCCATCGCGGCGAGAGCCTGAAGCCGGCGGGCCGTTAGCGCACCCGACCGGCACCCCACCGGGACTGCCAAGAGCGGCTAGCGCTCCGGTGCTGCGGGAACGAGCGGTGCCGCTCCCCCGGAGGAAGCCAGCCTTTCGGCCATCGCTTCAACCTGGCGCCTGGCCAGCCCCCCCAGCAGCCGCAAGGCCAGATCCCGGTCGGCGCCCGAACTGTTGGTCAGATCGGGTGCCTGCTCAGTGGCCCATGCGATCGATCATAGGTGCCTACCCTGCCGCTGCTCCATCCCGACAGCAGGCGGGATGGCAGCCTCGGCTTGAGGCCTTCCACGGGCGGCCCGGGTTCCGGCATGGCCGCCAGGCCCAGGGACCCGGTCTCCAGCAGAGCCATGACGGAGATGTCGGGTGCTGTCCGCCACACAGCGACCGTCTCTCGCGAATGCTGCGCGGCAGCGGCCCTGACGGTGACGGACATGGAGACGAGCCTGTCCGGGGTGGGTGTGCACGCGCACGCCGCATTCGAGGATGCCGAAGACAGGTGTTTTGCGGCCTGCGCCTCGGCCTCCTCTGCCTCGGACGCGGGTGGCGAGTTCTGCCAGGGGCCAACACCATCGATGGCGGCGCGGGGGAGGACACCGCCAGCCAGGCCGGGATACGGGGCGGTCACCGCGGGTGTTTGGCCGGGTTACGGCGGCCAAATGTGATCCCTATTGCGACAAGCATCATGGCACCGGCCAGAAGGAAGGTCAGACGCATCCCGGCGGCGATATCCGTTGGGGAGGCATTGGTGAACTCCCCGGTTCCGACGCCAAAGGCGAAGACGGTCCCCATGAGCGATGCCCCGGCGATCAGCCCGATATTGCGCGACAGGTTCAATGCGCCGGAAACCGTGCCGCGCCGGTCCTTCGGCACATCCGCCAGCGCGGCTGTGTTGTTGGCCGCCTGAAAGAGCTGGTATCCCGGCGTCAGCACGGTGATGGACAACAGATAGCCAACGACGCCCGTCATATGTGGCGCAAAAGCCAGGAGAGTCGCGCCGACAGTCAGCAGGGTCAGCCCAACGGCAAGCACCCGGCAACTTCCCCAGCCATCAACGAGCCTGCCGGACGGAACCCCGCTGAAGATGGAAATCACCGGACCGACCGCCATGACGAGGCCCACCTGTGTTGCCTCCAGGCCGAGCCCCAGGCTCAGATAGAAGGGGCCAACCACCAGCGTCGCCATCATGACAGCCGCCACCAGTATGTTGACGGCAAGATTGGGCACCAGGCTCCGATCCGTCTTTGACCATGAAGCTGGGAATCGCGGCTTTCTTTTTTCCGGCTCGTGCGGCAGCGTCGTGACAGCAAGGATCAGGGCAAGCACCGCCAGCGGTACTTGCACCCAGAAGATGCCACGCCATCCCGTCATGGGGATCATCAGACCGCCGAGCGAGGGGCCGAGCGCTGTTCCCAGTGCCGATATCGTGCCGAGCAGGCCCATGGCACGCCCGACACGCATCTCGCCCGCCGTCTGACGCATCAGCGCCATGGCGAGCGTCATGAGGAATGCCGCGCCTGTGCCCTGCAACGCCCGCGCGCCGATCAACAGCCACAGGTCCGGCGCAACGGCGCATAGCAGCGATCCAGCGGCGAAAATGGCCAGACCCGCGACCAGCATTCGTTTCAGCCCATAGCCGTCACCGAGCCGGCCCGCGATGACGACCGAAGCCGTCAAGGCCGCAAGATAGGCGACGACGACCGCCTGCACCCGCGCGAATGGTGCCGAGAATGCCTCGGCCAGTGTCGGCAGCGCGATGTTGGCGATGCTGGTGCCCAATGAGGCCAGCAGCATCGCCATAGCCAGCGTTATCGCGACTGATGATCGCGTCTGCGCCGATGCGCCTGGTTCAGTCCGATCCATCCTTTTGCCTTCTTGCCTCAACTTCGGGTCGGCAGCAGGCTGCCACTTCAAGTCAACTTGAGGTCAAGCATGAAAGTCCTGGATATCGGAGAGGTCGCGGCACAAAGCGGAATCAGTCCCTCGGCGCTGCGCTACTACGAGGAGGCCGGGTTGATTTCCTCGATCTCGCGGCATGGCTTGCGCAGGCAGTTCCCGCCGGAGGTGATGTTGCAGCTCAAGCTGATCTCCATGGGCAAGATGGCCGGATTCTCGCTGGCGGAGATCTCCGGCATGTTCGGCCGCAACGGCATGCCGGACCTGCCGCGCGACGTTCTCCATCAGAAAGCCGACGAGATCGACCGGCAAATCCACGAGTTGACCGCCCTGCGCGACACGCTCCGTCATGTCGCCGACTGTCGTGCCCCTTCGCATATGGAATGCCCCGCGTTCCGGCGGCTGGTGGACGTGGCGGGCAGACACGGAAAAAGACGTGGGAACGCAGAGAAGTCGAAGGCGAGAGGCAACCTCTCGCGATCCTGAGCATCAGGCCGTTCGCCTGAAAGGCTATGTCGACCGAATTGGCGGGCAGCGCCAGACGAAGATGAGAACTACGAGATCATCATAACCCTTTGATGATTATGACGATACTTGCTGTTGTGCGGTTATCGGCGGGTTTTGGCGGTATTTTGGTGGCTAACGACGGCCATTTCGGGCGTTTGGCAAGGTATTCCGTTTTGCCCGCCGATTGCCGACATGAGATTGCTCTTTGGATCTGTCGGTTCCTCCGACCTGCTCGACTGATCGATCAAACGATGGAAGCTGGGACTTAACCGACTTTCCCGAAGGTGCGGCAATGAGCAGATTTCAGGGAGGAACAGACTCAAAGCGTTTGCCCGCGTAGTTGAGCAAGCCTAGTTGCCTCATCGAACAATGCTCACCGGAAACGCGGAAAGAAGCATTAAATTCTATTCCTAAGCGGGACGAACGCCAATCCGCCGCTTATATCGAACAGCGGAGGCGGCTCGCTGAAGCGTCATCAAGCTGCGGTGTCACAATAGATCAAGGGGGATGACGAATGACAGAAGACACGGAACAGGGGCCGCAGACCATAGCGGTCGAGAGTACGGCACTAGCGGGGATCACCTTTTACAGCGCCAATTACGACACGCTGCACTTCAAGGGCTTGAATCTCGAGAACAAAAAAGAGATCTGGGGGGAGAGACCGCCAACATGCCGATTTTGCCGCCGAACGAAGCCGACGGTTACCTTTTCTAAGGACGCTCATCTTGTTCCGGCGTTCGTTGGCAACAAGACGCTGTTCAGCCGATACGAGTGCGACGACTGCAACGAACGCTTTTCACAGTTCGAAGACGACCTTGCCAAGATGACGATGGGTGACCGTGCGATAAGCCAGGTGCCTAAGCGGAAGGGTTTCACGCCTCTGAAACCTCAAGGCAAGAAGTCAAGTTTCGTTCGCGACGCCGCCGGCGTAGTCATCAAGCAGTATGCGGACGAGGGCGTGTTCACGATCGATCATGAGAACTCGCAGATGGTTATCACATACGACACCCAGCCGTTTCGTCCTCTCGGCGTTTACAAAGCCCTGGCCAAGATCGCCTACGGGCTCCTGCCCGAGGATGAACTGCCCTATTTCGAGGAACTGCGTCTCTGGTTGCTTGAGAAGGACGTGGCGACTCGCAAGGTTTATGCGGACAAGGGGCACTGGTGTTTCCACACCTTTGTACCCGGACCCAGCCCGTTCCCGCGACCGATCATCGCGCTGCTACGGCGTAAGGCTGAAGTCGCGGCACCTTACCTCATGTTCTTCTTGGCTTTCGGCAACTGGACCTACCAAATCTTCGTCCCCTGCCCGAAGATGGACGCGCAACTTGCCGACAAGCCTTTTGATGTGGTCGTGTATCCGCACCTCCACATGCTGCAGCCTTGGCTTCTACCCGGACTGATCCAGACCAAACAGCTGTTCCTCGACGATCCGGAACGCAAATCGGAGAACCGGATCCTCAGGATGCACTTCGATGCGATCGTGCCCGGCGCCGCCCCGGAAGTCGACGGCAGCCAGACGGGCTAGCGACGGCCATTGGCTTCTCCCCCAACATCGGTGGCAGCGTTGTCCACAACCACGAACGACCACACTCAGCCCTTGGCTTCGAGACCCCGGCGGCGTTCGCCGCCGAACTGACGTGCCCCCCATTTCTCATCCAGCGATAACGAGAGTCCTGGGTTGATTTGAGCCTTGGTGTTGGTGGGTGGCAAGAGGCCGGTGCGCGGAGCTATCAGCCTGCGCAGCGTGCCGGCCGGTCTCTCCGCAGAAGGCGCTGGCGTAGTCCCTTGGCGTCATCCAGCCGAGGCCCGAGTGCGGGCGACGCTCGTTGTAGTCGCGCCTCCAGGCCT
>NZ_SACL01000014.1 GCF_004005855.1 Rhodovarius crocodyli | reverse complement strand
GGCTGATCACCGAGACCTCGGTGGGGGCGCTGTATATCGCCGCACTCTTTCCCTCGCTGCTGGTGGTGGCGCTGTTCGTGGGGCTGATCGCCTGGCACGGCGTGCGCAACCCGCTGCCCAAGCCCCCGCCGATCCCGCTGCGGGAGAAGCTGATCGCGCTGAAGGACCTGACGCCGACGGTGCTGCTGATCGTGCTGGTGCTGGGCAGCATCTATGGCGGCTATGCCACGCCCACCGAGGCCGCGGCGCTGGGTGTCGTGGGTTCCCTGTTCTTCGCGGCGATCGAGGGCAAGCTGTCCCTGCGGCTGCTGAATGCCAGTGCCGAGGCCACGGCGCGCAACACGGCGCTGCTGGGGCTGATCATCTTTGGCGCGTATCTGCTGAACTATATTCTGACGATCATCAACGTGCCGCAGGCGCTGGCGGGGCTGATCTCGGGGCTGCCGCTGCCGCCCTGGGCGATCATGTGCTGCATCATCGGGCTGTATTTCGCGCTGGGGACGTTCATGGAGGGGTTCTCCATGATCATCACCACGGTGCCGGTGGTGTTCCCCGTCGTCGTCGCGCTGGGCTACGACCCGATCTGGTTCGGCGTGATCGTGACCATGCTGGTGGAGATCGCGCAGATCAGCCCGCCGGATGGGACGGTGATGTATGTGCTGCAGGGCATGCGGCCGAAGGGAGGGCCGATCACGGATGTGTTCGCAGGCGTCATGCCCTTCGTGCTGGCTTACCTGCTCGCCATCGTCCTGCTCATGATCGTCCCCGAAATCGCCACCTGGCTGCCCAGTGTGATGGGCTGAGGAGGCTCAGTCCTCCTCCTTCCTCATTCCCATCACGGCAATGCCGATCTGCACGCTTGAGGCACTGAGCCCCAGGAAGAACCACAGCAGCAGGATCGGCAGCGGGTGTTCCTGGGAACGGAGCATCAGGCTGCCGATCCCGCCGAAATCGCTCCAGACCAGGGCACCCACCAGCAAGGTGGAGATGGTGAAGCCGCCCAACGCGCCGGGCAGCATCAGCCTCAGCGCGGTCATGCTCAGGCCGGCCGCGGCACGGCCATGGGGGCGGGGTCGCGCACCGGCAGGTGCACCACCGCCGCAAAGGCGCCGGCTGCGATCGCGATGACCCACATCAGGTCGTAGCTGCCCGTCAGGTCGAAGATCAGCCCGCCCAGGAAGGCGCCGGTGAAGCCGCCGATCTGGTGGCCCATGAACACCAGGCCGAAAATGGTGCCGAGCCAGCGCACCCCGAAATTGCGCGCGCAGAGCGCCACCGTGGGCGGCACGGTGGACAGCCACAGGATGCCCATCACGGCCGAAAAGGCCAGCACGCTGGCCGTCGTCTTCTCCACCATCATGAACACGGCCATCAGCACGGCCCGGCTGGCATAGATCGCGACCAGCAGCTCGCGCCGCTTCCATTTGGAGGTCAGCTCACCCGCCGTCAGGCTGCCGATCACGTTGAACAGCCCGATCAGGGAAATGGCGCCGGCACCGACATAGGAGGGCAGGTGGCAATAGGCCACGAAGCCCGGCAGATGCACCGTCAGGAAGCTGACATGCACGCCGCAGACGAAGAAGCCCCAGAACAGGCACCAGAAGCTGGTGCTGCCGAAGGCGCGGCGCAGCGCCTGAGAGGCGGTTTCCTCCGCGGCGCCGGTCGCGCGCACCGTCACGCGGTCGTTCAGCGGCAGCGCCAGCGGCAGCATCAGCAGGGCCGCGCCCGCCATCAGGAACAGCGCGCCCTGCCAGCCGGCCAGGTGGATGCCCAGCTGCACGCCGGGCACCACCAGGAACTGCCCGAAGGAGGAACCTGCCGTGCCGAGCCCCACGGCGCGGCCGCGCATGTTCTCGGGCAGCAGGCGGGTCAGGGCTGAATTGATGATGGGCATGCCGGCCGCCGAGACGGCCACGCCCATCACGAGCCCCGCAAAGGCGGTGAAGACCCAGAGCCCGCCGCTGAGCGACATGCCCAGCAGGCCCAGCGCATACAGCACCGCCCCGCCCATCAGCACCACCCGCGCGCCGTAGCGGTCGGCCAGCTGGCCGCAGATCGGCTGGCTCAGGCCGTTCACCAGCACCTGCAGCGCGATCGCCAGCGCGAAGCCGGAGGCCGTCCAGCCCCGGTCCAGCGTCATGGGCGCGAGGAACAGGCCGAAGCTCTGCCGCAGCCCCATGGCGAAGGCGGCGGCCAGCACGGCGCAGCCGCAGAGGATGAGCAGGGGATGGCGGACGTTCATTGCGCAACGTTTCCCGGCCCGGCCATGCGCCGCAACAGGCTTTTGCGCCGGGCGCGTCATGCGCGGGGCGCATGCGGGCTGTTGGCGCTGCCAGAATCCCGTCCGGCATGCCATATCAGTGTCATGGCCGCCTCCTTCGTTCACCTGCACACCCATTCCAGCTATTCGCTCAGCGAAGGCGCCATCAAGGCGGACAAGCTGGCAGGCTATGCGGCCGACGCCGGGATGCCGGCCCTGGCCATCACCGACACGGTGAACATGTTCGGCGGGCTGGAATTCTCCATGGCCTGCTCGGGCAAGGGGGTGCAGCCCATCCTGGGCAGCCAGCTCTACCTCTCCCGCAGCGCGGGCGACGACCGGCCGGAGGCCGCGCGCATGCCCCCCGACGTGGTCGTGGCGCTGGCCATGGGTGACAAGGGCCTCGACAACCTCCAGCGCCTGACCAGCCTGTCGCATCTGGGCGAGGACCCCTCGGGCAAGCCGGCGCTGTCCTTCGAGACGCTGGCGGCCCATGCGGAGGACATCTTCTTCCTGACGGGCGGCACGGGCGGGCCCATCGCGCGCATGCTGGCCGAGGGGCGCCGCGCCCAGGCCGAGCGCCTGCTGCACCGTTTCCGCGAGATCTTCCCCGACCGCCTGGCGGTGGAACTGCACCGCCACGGCACCGAGCGCGACCGCGCGACCGAGCCCGGCCAGTTGGCCCTGGCCGATGCGCTGCACATCCCCATCGTCGGTACCAACGACGTCTATTTCGCCAAGCGCGGCATGTATGAGGCCCATGACGCGCTGCTCTGCATCGCCGAGGGCCGCACCATGGCCGAGACCGAGCGCCGGCGGGTCACGCCCGAGCACTGGTTCAAGCCGGCCGATGCCATGCGCGAGCTGTTCGCGGACCTGCCCGACGCCTGCGACAACACGCTGGCCATCGCGCGCATGTGCGGCGTGATGGTCGAGAAGAAGAAGCCCGCCCTGCCGATCTGCCCCAAGGTGCCGGAGGGGATGACCGAGACCCAGTTCGTGGGCCAGATGGCGCGGGAGGGCCTGGCCGAGCGCCTGCGCGGGCCGCTCGCCGCCGAGGAGAAGGTCTATTGGGACCGCCTCGACTACGAGCTCTCGGTCATCGATCGCATGGGCTTCTCGGGCTACTTCCTGATCGTGGCGGACTTCATCCAATGGGCGAAGAACCACGACATCCCGGTGGGGCCCGGCCGTGGTTCGGGCGCGGGTTCGGTGGCCGCCTGGGCGCTGAAGATCACCGACCTCGACCCGCTGCGCTTCGGCCTGCTGTTCGAGCGCTTCCTGAACCCCGAGCGCGTGTCGATGCCAGACTTCGACATCGACTTCTGCCAGGACCGCCGCGACGAGGTGATCAACTATGTCCGTCGCGAATACGGGCTCGATCGCGTCGCGCAGATCATCACCTTCGGCAAGCTGCAGGCGAAGGCGGCCGTGCGCGACGTGGGGCGCGTGCTCGGCATGCCCTATGGCCAGGTGGACAAGATCGCCTCGCTCATCCCGTTCAACCCGGCCAAGCCCACGCCCCTGAAGGAGGCGATCGAGGGCGAGCCGCGCATCCGCGAAATGGCCGAGAATGACGAGACGGTCGCCCGCCTGCTCGACATCGCGCAGCAGGTGGAGGGGCTGTACCGCAATGCCTCCACCCATGCCGCGGGCGTGGTCATCGGCCGCAAGCCGCTGCTCGACATCGTGCCGCTGTACCGTGATCCGCGCAGCCCGGACCTGATCACCCAGTACTCGATGAAGTACGTCGAGGATGCGAGCCTGGTGAAGTTCGACTTCCTGGGCCTCAAGACGCTGACGGTGATCGACCGCGCGCTGAAGCTGCTGCGCCAGCAGGGGGTGGAGGTGGACATCGGCGCCATCCCGCTCGACGACAAGAAGACCTATGACATGCTGGCGCGCGGGGACGCGGCGGGCGTGTTCCAGTTCGAAGGCCAGGGCATGCGCGACTGCCTTCGGTCGATGCGCGCGAGCCGGCTTGAGGACCTGATCGCGGCGGTGTCGCTGTACCGCCCGGGCCCGATGGCCAATATCCCGGCCTATTGCAGCCGCAAGCTGGGCGAGAAGTGGGAAAGCCCGCACCCCTCCATCCACCCGATCCTGGAGGAGACCTATGGCATCATGGTCTACCAGGAGCAGGTGATGCAGATCGCCCAGGTGATGGCGGGCTTCTCGCTCGGCGGCGCCGACCTGCTGCGCCGCGCCATGGGCAAGAAGAACATGGACGAGATGCGCCGCCTGCGCGTGGCCTTCGTCGAGGGCGCGCAGAAGAACGGCGTGCCGGAGGAGACGGCGGGCGAGGTGTTCGACCTCATGCAGCGCTTCGCGGAATACGGCTTCAACAAGTCCCACGCCGCGGCCTATGCGCTCGTCAGCTACCAGACCGCCTGGCTGAAGGCGAACCACACGGTGGCCTTCCTCGCGGCCTCCATGACGCTCGACATGGCCAATACCGACAAGCTGGCGGGCCACATGCAGGAGGCCGCGCGGCTCTCGATCAAGGTGCTGCCGCCCGACATCAACAAGTCGGGTGCCGAGTTCACCATCGAGGACGGCAACATCCGCTTCGCGCTGTCCGCGGTGAAGCGGGTGGGCATGCAGGCGATGCAGGACCTGGTGGCGGCCCGCAAGCGCCCCTTCGAGAGCCTGGCCGACTTCGCGGAGCGCGTGGACCCCAAGCTGATCAACAAGATGCAGATCGAGAACCTGGCCCGCGCCGGCGCCTTCGACAGCATCGACAACAACCGCGCCGCCGTGGTGGCGGGTGCCGAGACCATCCTGCGCCGCGCCCAGGCCACGGCGGAGGACCGCAACAGCAACCAGGTCAGCCTGTTCGGCGCGGTGGAGCAGGGGCCCGCCATGCTGCGGCTGCCCGATGTGCCGCCCTGGCCGGTGCTGGACCGCCTGGCCTTCGAGGCCGAGGCGGTGGGCTTCCACCTGACCGCGCATCCGCTGGATGAATACCGCAAGGCGCTGGGGCGGCTCGGCGTCATTACCGCGGCGCGGCTGCAGGAAGCGGCCCAGGGCGGCGCGCGCCGCGTGAAGCTGGCCGGCACCGTGATCGGCCGCAAGGAGCGCAACACCAAGACCGGCAGCCGCATGGCCTGGGTCAGCCTCAGCGACCAGACCGGCAGCTATGAGGTCACCTTCTTCTCCGAGGTGCTGAACGCGCGGCGCGACATGCTGGAGGAAGGCAAGGCCGTCATCGTGACCGCCGAGGCCAAGACCGACAACGACACCCTGCGCCTGACCGCGCAGGATGTGGAATTGCTGGACGTGGCCGCCGCCGGCGTGCCGCAGGACATCCGGCTGGAGATCGACGGCACCCACGCCATCCCGCATATCAAGGGCTTGCTGGAGCGCGAGGGCAAGGGGAAGGGCCATGTCGCCCTGAAACCGATTCTGCCCGAGGGCATTCAGATCGAGGTGGCGTTGCCGGGCCGGTGGAATGTATCCCCGCGCATGATGCAGGCCATGAAGGTGCTGCCGGGCGTGACCCATGTGGAGGAAGTCTAGATGCAGGCGCGTGCTCTGGGCCTCGCGGCCGCTGTGGCGCTGGGGGTGGGCTGCCTCTACATCATCCGCCCCTTCATCTCCTCGCTTCTATGGGCCGGCATTCTGGTGTTCTGCACCTATCCGGTCTTCGTGCTGCTGAACGAGAAATGCCGGATGTCGCGTTCCATCGCGTCCCTGGTGCTGGTGGCCGCGTGGTTCCTGGTGCTGGTGGTGCCGGTCATTATCGCAGCCCCCACCTCGCGCGCCGAGATCGACAGCCTGACCCAGCGCATCGAGGGCCTGGTGACGGGCGGCCTGCCTGACCTGGCGCCGACCCTGGCCAAGATCCCGTTCGTCGGCACTTCCCTGGCCGAGTTCTACGGTGGCTTCGCCGGCAATGCGGACGCCCTGCTGGCCACCATCCAGCCCTATGCCGGCACCATCGCGCAGACGGCGCTTTCCATCCTGCTGTCGGTGCTGTCCGGCGTGGCGGAGCTGCTGGTCGCGATTTTCCTGGCCTTCTTCCTGTATCGCGACGGGCCGGCCATCGCCCGGGCGCTGGAAGGCATGATGAACCGGCTGGCCGGTGCGCGATCGCGCCACCTGATCAACCTGGTGGCGAATGTGACGCGCGGTGTGGTGTTCGGCCTGGTGGGCACGGCGGTGGTGCAGGGCGCCATGACCATGGTGGGGCTTTGGATCTCGGGCGTGCCGCAGCCCATTCTGCTCGGCGTGGTGGCGGGCGTGCTGTCCATTCTGCCGGTGGGTGCGCCGCTGGTCTGGATCCCGGCCGCGATCTGGCTGTTCACGCAGGGTTCCACGGGTTGGGGCATCTTCATGCTGCTGTATGGCGGCCTCGGTATTTCCTCGGCCGATAACGTGATCCGGCCCTGGTTCATCGCGCGCGGCGCCGACCTGCCGCTGCTGCTGACGCTGATCGGCGCGCTGGGCGGCGTGGTGGCCTTCGGCTTCCTGGGGCTGTTCCTGGGGCCGGTGCTGCTGGCAGTCGGGTTCACGCTGGTGAAGGAATGGGCGGAGAACGGGAACGGGACGACCAGGAAAGACTTGCCGAAAGTCTGAGGGTTGGAGGGGAAGGAACTTCATTCTCGGCGCTTGCCGCGTCCCGTGCGGCGCCCAGCTCAACCCAGCCATGCGAAGCACGCTTCCCGTCCGCAGCCTCTCGCCCTAAGCTCCCTGTAACGGGAGCTTCATCCATGCGAATCAGGCTGTTCGCGGCACTTGCCGCCCTTTGCCTTTCCGCCGTCGCCGCCGAGGCGCGGACCGTCCGCTGGTCCGCCAGCGGCGACCCCAACACCATGGACCCGCACAGCCAGAATGTCGGCACCGTGACCATGGTGCTGCAGCAGATCTATGACCCGCTGATCCAGCGCAGCCGAACGCTCGGCCTCGCGCCCGGGCTGGCCGTGAGTTGGGAGCAGGTGGAGCCCACCCGCTGGCGCTTCCGCCTGCGAGAGGGCGTGCGCTTCCATGAAGGGCAGACCTTCACCGCGGAGGACGTGGTCTTCAGCATCGACCGCGCGAAGCAGCCCACCAGCAATTTCGGCATCTATGTCGACACGATCGAGAGTGCCGTGGCGGTGGACCCGATGACGGTGGACGTCATCACCCGCGTGCCGGACCCGATCCTACCCAACAAGATCGCCAGCGTGTTCATGATGTCCCGCTCCTGGTCGGAGGCGAATGGCGCGACCCGCCCGCAGAACACCCGCCAGCGCGAGGAAATCCACACCACCCGCAACACCAACGGCACCGGCGCCTTCCGCCTGGCCAACCGTGAGCCGGATGTGCGTACCGTCCTGGCGCGCCACGCCGACTGGTGGGGCTGGCGCGAGGAAGGCACCGGCAACGTGACCGAGATCGTGTTCCGGCCCATCTCCTCGGACGCGACGCGCATCGCGGCGCTGCTGTCGGGTGAGGTCGATTTCGTCCTCGACCCGCCGCTGCAGGATCTGCAGCGCCTGCGCTCCGCCCAGGGCGTGTCGGTGCTGGAGGGGCCGGAGGTCCGCACCATCTTCCTCGGCATGGACCAGTTCCGCCCTGAGTTGCTGTATTCCGACGTGCGCGGCCGCAACCCGCTGTCGGACCTGCGGGTGCGCCGGGCGCTGTATCAGGCGATCGACATCCAGGCGATCCAGCGCGTGACCATGCGCGGCCAGTCCATGCCCACCGGCACGCTGTTTCCCGAACAGGTGAACGGCTACGCGCGGGAGGAGGATGTGCGCCTGCCCTTCGATGCCGCACGCGCCCGCGCCCTGCTGGCGGAGGCCGGCTACCCGAACGGTTTCGAGATCACGCTCGACTGCCCCAACAACCGCTACATCAATGATGAGCAGATCTGCCAGGCCATTGCCGGCATGTGGTCGCGGGTGGGGGTGCGCACCCGGCTGAACGCCATGCCGCTCGGCCCCTTCTTCGCCAAGATCCAGCGCGAGGACACCAGCATCTATCTGTTCGGCTGGGGCGTGCCGACGCTGGATGCGCTGTATTCCTTCCAGTCGCTGCTTGCCTCGCGCGCCGGCGGCCAGCAGGGCGACGGCATCTGGAACTATGGCGGCTATTCCAACGCCCGGATGGACGCGCTGATCAGCCGCATGCGTACCGAGACGGGCGACGCCCGCCAGGCCGCGATCCGCGAGGCGCTGAACATCTTCCGCGAGGACGTCCCGCTGATCCCGCTGCATCACCAGATGATTCCCTGGGCGATGCGCTCCAACATCAGCATCCCGCACATGGCGAACAACCAGCCCTATTTCCGCTGGGCGGTGGTGAACTAGGTGGCGCGCCCGATGTCCGAGATCTTCCGGCCGCGTCGCCACAGGCGGGCCACCCACATTGCCGGTGGGCCGATTCACGCCAGCGCCCACGGGCGCCAGCGATCGGGCCACTAGATGTTCGCCTTCGTTATCTCGCGCCTCCTCCAGGCGATACCGGTGATGCTGGCGGTCAGTTTCATCAGCTTCGCCATGTTCACCTATGTGGGCGACCCTGTCGCCATCATGCTGGGCCAGGACTTCACCGAGGCCCAGCGCGCGGCGCTGGTGGCCGAGCTGGGCCTGGACCAGCCCTTCTTCGTGCAGTTCCTGAAATTCATCGGCAACGCCGTGCAGGGTGAATTCGGCCTGTCCTATCGCCTGTCGCGCCCGGTGGCGGAGCTGATCGCGGAACGCGCGCCGGCAACGCTGGAACTGGCACTCTGCGCGGCCGTCATCGCCATGGCGGTGGGCGTGCCGATGGGGGTCTATACGGGGCTTTATCGCCACTCGATCCTGTCGCGCTTCTTCCTGACCTTCTCGCTGATCGGCGTGTCGCTGCCGACCTTCCTGATCGGCATCCTGCTGATCCTGATCTTCGCGGTGGCGCTGGGCTGGCTGCCGAGCTTCGGGCGCGGCGACGTGGTGCGGCTGGGCTGGTGGACCACGGGCTTCCTGACCGTCTCGGGCCTCAAGGCGCTGATCCTGCCGGCCATCACGCTCGGTGTGTTCCAGCTCACGCTGATCATGCGGCTGGTGCGGGCCGAGATGATGGAGGTGCTGCGCACCGACTACATCAAGTTCGCCCGCGCGCGGGGCCTGTCGAACCGCGCGATCAATTTCGGCCATGCGCTGAAGAACACGCTGGTGCCGGTGATCACCATCGCAGGCCTGCAGCTCGGCGCCATCATCGCCTTCGCCATCGTGACGGAGACCGTGTTCCAGTGGCCGGGCATGGGGCTGCTGTTCATCCAATCCGTCGGCGCCGCCGACGTGCCCGTCATGGCGGCATACCTGATGCTGATCGCGCTGGTCTTCGTGACCATCAACCTGATCGTGGACCTGCTGTACTACGCGGTGGACCCCAGGCTTCGTATCGGGAAGGGGGCGCATTGATGCGGGCCTTCTTCGACAGCGACCTGTGGTGGTCCTTCACCCGCAGCCGCATCACCGTGGCCTCGGCCATCGTGGCGTTCATTTGCATCGGCGGTGCGTTCATGGCGCCGCTGCTGGCGCCGCATGACCCGTTCGACCTGGCATCCCTGCAGTTGATGGACGCCTTCACCCCGCCGATCTGGACGGCGGAAGGCAACCCCACCTATCCGCTCGGCACCGACGACCAGGGTCGCGACGTGCTGTCGGCCATCATGTACGGCGCGCGGGTGTCGCTGTTCGTGGGCTTCGCGGCCACCATCTTCGCCACCTGCGTGGGCGTGCTGGTGGGGCTGCTGGCCGGCTATCTGGGCGGCACCGCCGATGCGTTGCTGATGCGCATCGCCGACATCCAGCTGACCTTCCCCTCCATCCTGGTGGCGCTGCTGGTGGACGGCATCGTGCGCGCGGCCCTGCCGCGAGAGGTGCATGACCAGATCGCGCTGTTCGTCGTGGTGTTCGCCATCGGCATCAGCGAATGGCCGAAATTCGCCCGCACCGTGCGCGGCTCCACCTTGGTGGAGCGCAACAAGGAATATGTGCTCGCCGCCCGCGTCATCGGCCTCAGCAAGGCCAAGATCATGCTGCAGCACGTGCTGCCCAATGTGCTGGGCCCGGTGCTGGTCATCGGCACGCTGAACCTGGCGCTGGCCATCCTAGCCGAAGCCACGCTGTCATTCCTCGGCGTCGGCGTGCCGCCGACCCAGCCCTCCCTCGGCACGCTCATCCGCATCGGCAATGACTTCCTGTTCTCCGGCGAATGGTGGATCACCATCTTCCCCGGCGTGGCGCTGATCGTGATGGTGCTGTCCGTCAACCTGCTGGGCGACTGGTTGCGCGACGCCCTGAACCCGAAGCTGCGATGACCGCTCCTCTTCTCGAAGTCCGCAACCTGCGGGTGGAATTCCACACCCGCCGCGGCACGCTGACGGCGCTGAACGACGTCTCCCTCACCATCGCTCCCGGCGAGGTTCTGGGCATGGTGGGTGAATCGGGCGCCGGCAAATCCATGACCGGTGCCGCCATCATCGGGCTGATCGAGCCGCCGGGCCGCATCGCCGCCGGCCAGGTGCTGCTGGACGGAAGGCGCATCGACAACCTGCGCTACGACCAGATGCGCCAAGTGCGCGGCCGGCAGATCGGGGCGATCTTCCAGGACCCGCTGACCACGCTGAACCCGCTCTATACCGTGGGCCGGCAGCTGGTGGAGACGATCACCACCCACCTGCCGCTGAACCCTGCGCAGGCCCGCAAACGCGCCATCGAATGGCTGGAGATGGTGGGCATCCCCGCCGCCGCCCAGCGCATCGACAGCTACCCGCATGAGTTCTCGGGCGGCATGCGCCAGCGCGTGGTGATCGCGCTCGCCCTGTGTGCCGAGCCGCGCCTGATCGTGGCCGATGAGCCCACCACAGCACTCGACGTCTCGATCCAGGCGCAGGTCATCGCCCTGCTGAAGCGCCTGGCGCGGGAGAAGGGGACGGCCATGCTGCTCGTCACCCACGACATGGGCGTGATCGCCGAGACCGCCGACCGCGTCGCCGTCATGTATGCCGGACGCATCGCCGAGATCGGCCCGGTGCGGGACATCGTGAAGGCGCCGAACCACCCCTATACCGCCGGCCTCATGGCCTCCATCCCGCCGCTGGACCGGCGGGTGGACAAGCTCGCAGCGATCGAGGGCTCCATGCCGCGCCTCTCCGCCATTCCGCCCGGCTGCGCCTATAACCCACGCTGCCCCAGGGTGTTCGACCGCTGCGTGCGGGAACGCCCGGATCTGCTGGACGCCGGCACCACGCGCGCCGCCTGCTGGCTGCATGCCCATGGTTGAGAAGGTGATGCTGGAGGCGAACGACCTCGCCCGCTACTTCGACGTCTCGCGCCCCGCGCTGCAGCGGCTGATCGCGCGTGAGCCGCGCCGCACCCTGCGCGCGGTGGACGGCGTGTCCTTCACCATCCCGAAGGGGCAGACCCTGTCGCTGGTGGGGGAGTCCGGCTGCGGCAAATCCACCGTGGCGCGGCTCGTCGTGGGCCTGTATCCGCCCAGCGACGGCACCGTCGCCTTCGACAACCAGCCGCTCTCGGTGGCGCGCGCGGACCCCGCGCAACGCCAGCGCATGCAGATGATCTTCCAGGACCCCTATGCCAGCCTGAACCCGCGCTGGCGCGTGCGGGACATCATCGCCGAGCCCATCCGCGCCTTCAAACTCGTCGACGGCAAGGATGCCATCCTGGCCCGGGTCGGCCAGCTGCTGACCCAGGTGGGCCTGGCCCCCGCCGACGGCGAGAAGTTCCCGCACGAATTCTCGGGCGGCCAGCGCCAGCGCATCTCCATCGCGCGCGCGCTGTCCTCCAACCCCGAATTCCTGGTCTGCGACGAACCCACCTCGGCGCTCGATGTCTCGGTCCAGGCACAGATCCTGAACCTGATGAAGGAGCTGCAGCGCAGCCTCGGCCTGACCTACCTGTTCATCAGCCACAATCTGGCCGTCGTCCGGCAGGTGAGCGACCGCGTCGGCGTGATGTATCTGGGCCGCATCGTCGAACAGGCCCCGGCCGAGACCCTGTTCACCACGCCGCGCCACCCCTACACGCGCGCGCTGATGGAAGCGATCCCGGACCTGGACATGACCGGGCGCACGCGCATCCCCGTGGGCGGCGAAGTGCCGTCCCCCATCAGCCCCCCCAGCGGCTGCGCCTTCCACCCGCGCTGCCCATTGGCCAACGACCGCTGCAAGGCCGAACGACCCCTGGCCCAGCCGGCAGGCGAGAGCCTGGTGGCCTGCCATGCGGTGGAGGAAGGCAGGGGGTGAAGTGCTTCGGGGGCCTTGCCCCCGGTCCCCCGCGCAGGGGCGCCGCCCCTGCACCCCGCCAGGAGCCTGTGGCCCCTGGACCCCCGCGAGTCTTCTGAAAATTTGGGGAGGGGGCTCAGAGGGCGGTCGGGATCAGAGGGCGCGTGGTGCCCCCTCCCCATATTTTCAGCACCTGGGTTCCAAGGGCCTTTCGGCCTTTGGCGGGTCCAGGGCAGGGCCCTGGTGGGGGCCAGGGCAAAGCCCCGAAGCGCCTCACCCCCTGACCATCCCCGTCGGATAGAAGCGCCCGCCGGCTTCCGCGCGCATGCCATGCAGCAGGAAGCCGTGCGGCATGATGATGACCTCGCGCAGCGGCTCGGCATCGGCGCGCGGGTCGAGCGCGCCCAGCAGCGGCCGCCCTTCCATGCCTTGGGGCGTGATGCCCAGCGCGTGCAGCACGGTGGGGGCGATATCCGTCAGGTCGGCGGCGCTGGCGGCCACGGCGGCGTTGCGGAAGGGGCCGCCCTGCATGACGAGCACGGTCGCGAGTTCGCTGCGGTGCAGCCCGCCGTGCATGCCGCCGCCCTCGGGCACATCGGCGGTGTCGAAGGGTGCCGTGCCGTGCAGGCCCCAATGGTCGGCTTCCTCGCTGCCGGCGAAGGTCGCGACCAGATCGGCGCTGCGGCGATGCGCGGAGCCCAGCACGGCGAGCGGGAAGGCCTCGCCTTCGGGCAGGATGGCGGGGTTGCGCGCCAGCAGCGGGCCTGCCCATTCCTGATGGGCCAGGAATTCCGCGATCTGCGGCGCGAGGGATTTGTCGCGCAGCCACATGCCGGGTGCCGCGGCGGGGGCCACCACCACGTCGATGTCCTCGGCCATGCCGGTGCCGGCGCGGAAGCCCGCCTTCACCAGCTCCTCACGCAGGGACCGCTTGCCCTTGCCGGTGACATGCCCGTGGTCCGACAGGACGATGATGCCGATCTCGGCCGCGTCGGGCTGTGCGTCGCGCCAGGCGACGACGCGGCCCAGCACGGCGTCGGCGGCCTTCAGCGCGGCCAGCGTCTCGGCATGGGCCAGGCCGCGATAGTGGAAGGCCACGTCCGGCTCACTCAGCCACAGCAGCGCCACATCCGGGCGGTGGCGCGGCATGACGTGTTCCAGCAGCACCCGGCCGGCGAAATCGACGCGCGCGGTGTTGGGCACGCCGGCGGGGGGCGTGGCGCCCATGGCGGCCTGAACCTCGTCGAAGGTCGCGCCCTCCGTGTCCTCGACATTCCAGCGGAAGCTGCCGAGGCGCGGGGCGACGGGGTGCAGCAGCCGCGCGGCACCCTGGGTGCCGGCGCTGACCAGCGCGAAGGACTTGCCGGCCAGGGACAGGTGCTCGGCCAGGCTCATGCGCTCCATGGGGGTTTCGCCGCCCATGGCCATGATGTCGACATCCGCCGCCAGCTTGGTGCGCAGCAGGCGGTCGGGTGCTGCCTTGGCGTCGAACAGCGTGTTGGCCACCATGCCATGCCCGCCGGGGCGGCAGCCGGTGACGAGCGAGGGTGTGGCCACCCGCGTCTCGGACGGGAAGACGCTGCGGGCATTGGTGAAGCGCGTGCCGGCGGCGGCGAGTGCCGCCAGGTGCGGCGTGTTCTCGGCGCTGACCATGTCGGGACGCATCCCGTCCAGCGCGACCATGATGAAACGGGGCATGAGCAGCCCTTCCTTCTGTTCAGGCGGACCGCAGGTCCGGGAGTGCGAAGCACGGCGGCGTCAGCCGCCCGGATGGGCGCGCCGGCGCCTGAGGCATCAGCGAAGCGTCGGGTCCAGCTTGTCGCGCAGCCAATCGCCGATCAGCGACACGGACAAGGTGGTCAGGACGATCACGAAGGCGGGTGAGAGCAGGATCCACGGCGCGCGGGTCAGGTACTCCCGCCCATAGCCCACCATGCTGCCGAGCGAGGTCTCGGGTGGCTGCACGCCGAGGCCGAGGAAGGACAGCCCGCTTTCCAGCAGGATGATCTCCGGGAAGGCCAGCGTCATCGAGACGATCAGGGTCGAGGCGATGTTGGGCAGGATGTGCAGCAGATAGACCCGCATGGGGGAGGCACCCAGCTGCCGCACCGCCGCCGCGTAGCCCTGGCTGCCGGCCGCAATGGCCAGGCCGCGGGCGATGCGGGCGTAGCGCTCCCACGCGTGCAGCCCCAGCAGGCAGACGAACAGCACGATGGAGTTGCCGAAGAAGGCCAGCACCGCGAGTGCCAGGATCAGGAAGGGGATGCTGGCCGAGAAGTCCACCAGCATCAGCACGATCTGTTCCACGATGCCGCGCGCCCAGGCCGCCAGCAGCCCCAGCGTGGTGCCGATCAGCGCCCCGATGATGGTCGCGCCGAAGGCGATGGTCAGGCTCATGCGGATGGAGGAGATGAGGCGCGCCAGCACGTCGCGCCCCAGCTCATCCGTGCCCAGCCAATGGGCCATGGTGCCGCCCATGCCGACGGGCGCCGACAGCCGGTTGCGCAGGTCGAGCGCGGTGTAGGAATAGGGCGTGATGACGGGGGCCAGGATGGCCACCGCCAGCATCAGCGCCAGCCAGCACAGGCCGAACAGCACGAGCGGGGGCGGCAGGCGCCAGGCGCGGCGCGCGGGCGGGTTCAGGGTGGTCGCGCTCATCTCAATGGCCCCCCTGGGCGCCTGTGCGCAGCCTGGGGTCGATCAGCCCATAGGCCAGGTCGACCAGGAAATTTGCCACCACCATGGTGAATGACACCAGCAGCAGCACGCATTGCACGACGGCCAGGTCGCGGTTCGCCACCGCCACCACCATCAAACGGCCCACGCCGGGCCAGGAGAACACGCTCTCGACCACCACGGCACCCGCGATCAGGCTGCCGAGCATGAAGCCGATGATGGTCACGGTCGGGATGGCGGCGTTGGGGGCGGCATGGCCCGACACGACGCGCCGCCAGGGCACGCCCTTGGCGCTGGCGGTGCGGATATAGGGCTGGCCCAGCACCTCCAGCATCGCGGAGCGCGTGAAGCGTGCCAGCACGGCCGCACCACCGATGCCCAGCGTGACCACGGGCAGGATGGCGTGGCGCCAGCTCTCCTGCCCGCCCGAGGGCAGCCAGCCGAGCTGCACGGCGAAGACCAGTACCAGCAGCAGGCCCAGCACGAAGGAGGGGATGGTGAAGCCCGCCACCGCCACCAGCATCACCAGGCGGTCGATGACGGAATTGCGGTGCAGCGCCGCGTAGATGCCGGCCGGAATGCCCAGGCCGAGCTTCAGCATCAGCGCCGGAATGGTCAGCGCCAGGGTCGCGGGAATGCGCTCCGCCACCAGTGCGGCCGCCGGTCGGCCGTCGCGCATGGACCGCCCGAGGTCACCCGTGAAGATCGAGCCGACATAGCCCAGGTATTGCTCCCAGACCGAGCGGTCCAGACCCCAGGCGCTGCGGAAGGCTTCCACCGCCTCGGGCGGGGCGTCGGCGCCCATGATGATCTGTGCCGGGTCACCCGACAGGCGCAGCACCAGGAAGGCGAAAGTGACGACCAGGAAGATGGTCAGGAAGGCGCGCAGGCTGCGCCAGGCCAGGAAACGCACCATCTCAGGCAGCCCTCTGGAAGCTGGGCGAGATCTCGCCCTGCGCCACATGGCAGGCGACCATGCGGCCATCGCCCGGGCGGGGTTTCAGTTCGGGCACCAGCTGCCGGCACACCGGCCCGGCCAGGGGGCAGCGGGGATGGAAGGCGCAGCCGCGCGGCCGGTCGGCCGGATTCGGCGGGTCGCCCTGCAGGCGGATGCGGCGCACATTCTTCTGCCCCGGAATCGCCGAGACCAGCGCCTGCGCATAGGGATGCGCCGGGTCATGCAGCACCGCGTCGGGCGGGCCTTCCTCGACGATCTTGCCCAGATACATCACGGCCACGCGGTGGCTGACCTGGCGCACCGCGCGCAGGTCGTGGCTGATGAACAGCATGGTCAAACCGAGCCGCGCCTGGGTCTCGGTCAACAGGTTCATCACCTGCGCCTGGATCGAGACATCGAGCGCCGAGATCGGCTCATCGCACACCAGCAGTTCAGGGCCGCTGGCCAGCGCGCGGGCCAGCACGGCGCGCTGCCTTTGGCCGCCCGACAGTTCATGCGGATAGCGCGCGCCCTGGTCGGGCCGCAGCCCGGCCTGGGTCAGCAGGGCTGCCACGCGGTCCGGGCGGTCGGCGCGTGTGCCGATGCCATGGATCACCAGGGGCTCGGCCACCTGCTGGCCGATGGTCAGGCGGCGGTCCAGCGCGCCCAGCGGGTCCTGGAACACCATCTGCATGCGCGCGCGCAGGCTGCGCCATTCGGCGCTGCCGGGGCGAGGCATGGGCTTGCCGGCGAAGGCGATGCTGCCGGCATCGGGTGTTTCCATGCCCAGCACCATGCGGCCGGTGGTGGATTTGCCGCAGCCGGATTCACCCACCAGGCCCAGCGTCCTGCCCTGCTCCAGGAACAGGTCGAGCCCATCCACCGCCGTGACGGTGGTGGGGTTGGAGAACATGCCGCGCTTCATGGAATAGCGGCGGGTGAGGCCGCGGGCGACGAGGAGGGGGACGGTCATAGGGAAAGGCCAAGGGGCTCTGCCCCCTTCGTCCCCTTGGGGACCCCCGCCAGGACCGTAGCGGCCCTGGACCCCGAGCAGTTTGGCGCCATCGCTTGGGAACGCCTTTCATATTGAATTTTATACGGGTGCCCGGCTTCCCCGGCACCGGAGCCAATCATCGGTTTCCAAAGGCCTTTCGGCCTTTGGCGGGTTCCAAGGGCAGCGCCCTTGGCCTCGCGGAGCGTCCTCACGCCGGCACCATCGCATCCTGCGCCACCACGCAGGCCGCCCGATGCCCCGCACCCAGCATCACATCCGACGGCACCCCCGCCGAGCATGCCGCCCGCGCCAGCCCGCAGCGCGGCGCGAAGGCGCAGCCGGGCGGCAGGTTGCCGGGTTCCGGCACGCTGCCGGGGATGGCGTTCAGCTTCTGGCGCGGCCCGTCGATGGGCGGCAGCGCGGCCATCAGCCCGCGCGTGTAGGGGTGCGCGGGGGCGGCGAACAGGCTCTGCACCGGCGCCTCCTCCACGATGCGGCCGGCATACATGACGGCCACGCGCTCGCAGGTTTCGGAGATGACGCCGAGGTCGTGGGAGATCAGCACCAGCGCCATGCCCATCTCGCGGCGCAGCTCATTCAGCAGGTCCAGGATCTGGGCCTGGATGGTCACGTCCAGCGCGGTGGTGGGCTCGTCGGCGATCAGCAGCTCGGGGCGGCCGGCGAGGGCCATGGCGATCATCACGCGCTGGTTCTGCCCGCCCGACAGCTCATGCGGATAGGCATCCAGGCGGCGCTGCGCGTCGGGAATGCCGACGAGCTCGAACAGGCGCTTCGCCTCGGCACGGGCCGCATTGCCCGTCAGGCCGCGATGCAGGGTCAGCGCCTCGCTCACCTGGCGGCCGATGCGATGGACCGGGTTCAGGGAGGATGAGGGATCCTGGAAGATCATGGCGACACGGCCGCCGCGCAGGCGGTCCAGCTTGCGCTGCTCGGCGTGGAGGATCTCCTCGCCGTTCAGCGTCACGCTGCCGGACACGCGCGCCTTGCCGGGCAGCAGGCCGAGCGCGGCAAGCCAGGTCACGGATTTCCCGCAGCCCGATTCACCCACCATGCCCAGCGCCTCGCCCGGCTTCACGGCGATATCGATGCCGCGCAGCGCGGGTGCTGCCCCGAAACTGACGGACAGTCCGCTGATCTCGACCAGGTTCATGACGCGCGGAACGCCAGGTTGCCCGCGCGGAAATCCAGCGGCCAGCCGCGCGGCGCGCGCCAGCGGATGTCGCGGCGCTTGGCGGTGAAGGTCGCCGCCTGGTGCAGCACGATATAGCCCGGGTCCTCACGCTCGATGATGTCCAGCATGCGGGCATGGGCGGCGCGGCGGTCGGCCGCCTCGGTGCTGGTCTCCAGCACGGAGACGAGGCGGTTGAACTCCTCGTTCTTCCACTCGCCGGAACGCTGCAACTCACCGTTCGGACCCATGGCGCGCACCAGCGTGGCCACGGGGTCGGGGAAGACGGCGGTGCAGGACCAGTCGCGGATGCCCCGCTGGGTGCCGCGGTCATTCACCTGGGACCAGTTCTCGCGCATCTCGATCTGCACGTTGATGCCGGCGGCGCGCCACATCTCCTGCAGGATCTGCGCGGTGGGCACCTGGCCGGTGTAGTAGTTGTTCAGCAGCCGATACGGGATGGGCTCCCCGCGATAGCCGGATTCACGCACCAGGCGCTTCGCCTCGTTCAGGTCGAAGCGCGGGGTCTGGTGCTCGCCCACATGCATCTGGCCGAAGGATTCCAGCTGCAGCCCCTTCGGCACCTCGGTGCGGCCGGCCCACAGCGCCTGCACGATGGTGTCACGATCCACCGCATGGGCCATCGCGCGCCGCAGCAGCGGGTTGCGCAGCAGCGGGTGGCCGGTGTCGAAGCAGATGATGCGCATGTTGTTGATGGCGCTGCCCAGCACCTCGAAGCGCGGGTGGCGCTCCACGCTGCCGATCTGGTCGGGCGGGATGTCGCAGGCGAAGTCGTATTCGCCCGAGGCGAGGCCGTTGATGCGCGAGGAGACCTCGGGCACTTCCAGTACGCGGATACGGCGCGCGGGCGGGCGGCCGCCCCAATACTCGTCATGCGCTTCCAGCATCAGCGACACGTCGGGCCGGTAGTCGCCCACGGCGTAGGGGCCGCTGCCCACCGGCCTGCGCGCCCAGCCCAGCCAGCTCTCGGCCGCGCGGAACGCCTCGCGTGAGAAGATGGCGCCGACATTCTGCGTCATGCGCCCTTCCAGCGTCAGGTCGGGCGTGCGGTTGACGAAGCGGATGGTGTTCTCCGAGACGATCTCCACCTTCTCGAAGCCGGGGAAGCTGCGGCGGGCGGCGGCCACCACATCGCCAGGCGGCTCCTTGCCCGTCGCGCCCGCCAGCACGCCGCGCGTGGTGGAGGCCTCGCCCGAGCCGTAGAGGCGCTCGGCACCCAGGCTGAAGGCGATGTCCTCGGCCGTCATCACGCGGCCGTCATGCATCTTCACATCGGGACGCAGGGTGAATTCGAGCGTCCGCGCATCCACGCGCCGCCACGCCGTCGCCAGCTCCGGTTTCGCGGAGAGGTCGCCCGTCCAGTCGGTGCCGATCAGCGTCTCGCTGAACAGGCCCGACAGGCGGAAGCCCACATTGGACTGTTCGCGCGGCGGCTCCAGCGTGTTGGAGTTGCTGATCTTCTGCACCGCCACCGTCAGCACCGGCCGGCTATCGGCCTGGGCAAAAGCGGGGGTGGCGAGTGCCAGGGGGCTGGCGAGAAGGTGGCGGCGCTGCATGGATCAGGCGCCCCAGTTGCCCGGGCGGAAGTCCATGGCGAAGGCGGGCGACGCCTTCCAGCGGATGTCGCGGCGCTTCGCGGTGAAGGTCGCGTTCTGGTGCAGCACCGTATAGGCGGGGTCCTCGCGCTCCGCGATTTCCAGCATTCGGCGGAAGGCGCGCCGGCGCTCGGCGTGGTCGGTGCTGGTGCTCAGCACGCCCGACAGCGTGTTGAACTCGGCATTCGTCCACTCGCCCACCTGCTGCTGCTGGCCGGACGGGCCATGCTGGTTCACCAGCGAGGAGACGGGGTCGTTGAAGGGCGCGCTGTTGGACCAGTCGCGCACGCCGCGCACGGTCGAGTTGTCGAAGATCTGCGACCAGTTCTCCTTCATCTCGATCTGCACGTTGAGGCCGGCGGCACGCCACATCTCGACCAGCACCTGCGCGGTGGGGGTCTGGTTGGTGTAGTAGTTGTTCAGCAGGCGGTACGGGATCGGCTCACCGCGGTAATTCGCCTCGCGCAGCAGGCGGCGGGCTTCGGCCAGGTCGAAGGCGGGCACCGACCAGTCGCTGATGAACATGGTCTCGTAGTATTCCCACTGCAGGCCCTTCGGCACCACGGTGCGGCCGGCCCACAGCGCCTCCACGATCGCGTTGCGGTCGATGGAGTGCGTCATGGCGCGGCGGATGCGCGCGTCCTGCAGGATGGGGCTGTTCTTGTAGAAGCAGGTGATGCGGTGGTTCAGGATGGTGCCGCCCTGCACCTCGAAGGCGCGGTTGCGCTCTATGGCCGCGATCTGGTCGGGCGGCATGTCGCAGGCGAACTGGTACTGGCCGGAGAGCAGGCCGTTGATGCGGGACGACACCTCCGGCACCTCGACGAAGCGGATCTGCTTCAGCGGCGGGCGGCCGCCCCAGTATTCATCATGGGCCACCAGCGTCAGGGACACGTCGGGGCGGTATTCGGCCACCTTGTAGGCGCCGGTGGTGACGGGCGCGCGCGCCCAGTCCAGCCAGGTGGCGGCCTGCTCATAGCCGCGGCGGCTGATGATCTCGCTGCCCAGGCGGCTGATGTTGCCTTCCAGCGTCACGTCCGGGGTGCGGTTGTGGAAGCGCACCTTGTACTTGCTCACGGCCTCCACCCGCTCCAGCCCCGGCCAGATGCGCCGCGCGATGGCGGGGATGTCGGAGGGCATTTCCTTGTTGGAGCGCGTGCCCGGCATGGTGTCGCCGAACATGCGGTCCGGACCGAAGGTGAAGACCACATCCTCGGCGGTCATCTCGTCGCCGTTGTGGAACTTCACGCCCTCGCGCAGGTCGAGCTCGAGCACGCGGTCGCTGATGCGGCGCCAGGCGGTGGCTAGGCCCGGCACGGCCTGCAGCTGGCCGCGCCAGTCGCGGTCGATCAGCCCTTCCCACATGGAGGTCTTGAACACCCGCTCACCCACATTGGACTGCTCGCGCAGCACTTCGAGGGTGTTGGTGTTGGACACCTTCTGCACCGCGATGGTGATGGAAGGGCGGTTGTCGGCCTGGGCCAGCGCCGGGGCGGCGAGGACGAGCGACGGCGTGGCCAGCATGGTGCGGCGGGAGAGCATGGGGCGGCTCCTGTCTCAGTTGGCGGCGAGGGGAGAGATGGCATCGGCCGGCCGGGGCGCTTCGCGCTCCTGCAGGCCCTGGGGCGTGGCGCGGAAATGCGTCAGCGTCTTTTCGGCGTGGCGCATCCGGTGGGTCAGCGCCTTCTGCGCATAGTCGCGCACGAGGGCCGCGTATTCGGGCTTCTCGGCCAGGTTCTCGAACTGGTGCGGGTCGGTGGCGAGGTCGAAGAACAGCGGCGGCAGGGCCGCGAAATGCACGTATTTGTAGTGCTCGTCCTGCACCACGCACAGCGAGCACTCGTCCATCGAGAGCTTCAGCTTGCTCTCGGGGCGCGAGTAGAACACGTCGCGGAAGTCGTATTCGTAATACAGGTGCGGGCGGGCGTCGGGGCCGCCGCCGGGCTGCGTGAGGTAGGGCATCAGCGACGCGCCGTCGGCCGCGCGCGGCGCCTCGCCGCCCAGCGCCGCCAGAATGGTCGGCATGATGTCCACGCTTTCCGTGAACCCGTCCTCCATCTGGCCCGCGCGGGTGTTGGCGCCGGCGTCCTTGATGATGAGGGGGATGCGGAAGCTCTCGTCGAAGAAGCCCACCTTGCCCAGCAGCCAATGGTCACCCAGCTGCTCGCCATGGTCGGAGGTGAAGACGATCATCGTGTCGTCCCACGCCTTGTTCTCATCGAGCCAGCCGAACACCTCGCCCAGGCACTGGTCGATCTCGGTCATCAGCCCGGCATAGGTCGCGCGCATCTGGCGGATCGAGGCTTCGTCCAGGTTGGCGGCGGCACCGCCCGCACCCCGGAAGAAGGAGCCCTGGCCGATCTCCTCCAGGTAATGCTGCAGCAGCGGGTGGGCGGCTGCCTCCTGCTGCCAGGTCTCGCGCCGGATGGGGGCGGGCATCTGCTCGGCGCTGTACAGCGTGTTGTAGGGCGCGGGCGCGATGAAGGGCGGGTGCGGGCGGTAGTAGCCGAGGTGCAGGAACCAGGGCTTGTCGCCCTTGCCCTTCAGATAGGTCAGCGCGCGCTCGGTGAAGAAGGCGCTGTCGGACAGGCTGGCCGGGATGCGGCAGGGGCGGTCGGTGGCACCGGGCACCGCGTCCTCGCCTTCCGGCAGCCAGATGTCCTCGCGCCGGGGCGGCAGCGGATAGCCCTTCTGGGCCAGCCAGCCGAAATAGCCGTCCATGCTGGGCTCGAAGCTGCCGACCGGGCGGAAGCCGTCCATGATGTCGCCCAGCGTGGTGAAGCGCGGGTCGCGCTCACCGGTCGTGCGCGGGTCCGGCGTGGTGGTGGTATAGCCGATCAGCGCCGGGTCATAGCCGATGTTGCGCAGCGCCTTGCCCAGGTTGAAGTGGCGCGCATCCAGCGGCACGGTGTTCTGCACCGCCCGGTGGTTCATCTCGTATAGCCCGGTCAGCAGGCTGGCGCGGGCAGGGCCGCAGGGCACGGCGTTGGTGACGTGGTTGCTGAAGGTCAGCCCCTCGCGGCACAGGCGCTCGATATTGGGCAGCTTCAGGAAGTGCGCGCCCATGGCCGGCAGGAAATCCCACCGCCACTGGTCGACGACGATCAACAGAACATTCTTGCGGGCGGGCATCGAATCATTCCCAGGGCATCAGGTGCCGCGGGGCATACGCCCGCCATCGGACAGCGGCGTGACGGAACGGCTGCACTTCCGTGACAGATCGCACTGCCCTGGAATGACACCGGTTTCGCCCTGATGCTGCCCAGATGCGGGGAAAGGTTGCGAAGGGTTAAGGAAGCCCCGATGCAGCCGAACGCCCTCAGGGGCGTTGCGGCTGCGGGGGAACCCGATACCGCTCACCAAGGCCTGCCTTGACGGTTACGACCGCGGGGCAGACATTCCGAGGCAATACAACACAGTGGGGATGCCATGAACCGCCATCGCCTGACAGCTTTCGCCTTGCCGCTTCTGCTCGTCGCCGGATGCGCCACACCCCCGCCACCCGTCACGCGCGCCGACATGCCCGCCGGACAGCGTTT
The DNA here is from genome assembly GCF_004005855.1 of Rhodovarius crocodyli. Taxonomy (GTDB): domain Bacteria; phylum Pseudomonadota; class Alphaproteobacteria; order Acetobacterales; family Acetobacteraceae; genus Rhodovarius; species Rhodovarius crocodyli. Next base: position 52,691 of record NZ_SACL01000014.1, on the reverse strand, counting down.
CGCCGGACGGCTGGAAACGGCCGAGGTCAATGCCTCGGAAGCTGTGCGCCGCGTGGCTGATTTCGAGCAGGTGGTGGCGCGCGAGGAAGCGGCCGTTACCTACGCGCTGGGCACCCGCCGCCCGGCCGCGACCAGCACGACCAGCGCCGCCGAGGCCGCCGCCCTGGTGCTGGCGCCCGCCTTCACCGCCATCGGCGACTACGGCCATGTGCTGGACCACGCCGCCACCGGCCAGCCGCTGAGCACGCGCCCGGGCCAGCCCGGCGCCGATCTGGCGAAGGCCGCGGAGCAGGGTCTGGCGGCCGTGCAGGCCGCGGCCGGCGTGACCGTCGCGCCCGAGATCCGCACCGCGGGCCTGGCCGGCATCGCGGCGTTGAGCGACATCGCGGAGACCCTGGCGATGCGTGGCTCCGAGCCGGGCCTGCAGGCGCTGACCCAGGAAGCCGCACCCCATCTGAACGCCGTGGTCGAGCTGCTGCGCCAGGTGCTGGGTGCCGGCCAGGGCCAGGCGGTGCGCGGTGCCGTCCGCGCCAACCGCAGCCAGCTGAACGCCGCCCATGACCGCCTGCTGGTCGCTGCCCGCACCAGCAACCGCGACCCCGTGGTGCGCTATGGCCTGTACCGCAGCATCGCGGCCCTGCGTGACAACGACCCCGTGCAGGGCAGCATCGGTGCCGTGGTGACGGTGCTGGAGACCATGCGCGACGCCCACACCGCCCTGGCGGCCGACCCGAACAGCGCCGATGCCGCCAACAAGGTCGCGGCCTTCGATCACGCCGTGCAGACGCTGGGCGAGATCGCGGGCGTGCAGCAGCAGGCGCAGGAATAGGCGCCTGAAGGCCGTGCGGGCCTAGACCCGCACGTAGTCCAGACCGCGCGCCAGCCAGCAACCCAGGCTGGCGCCGGTGACCCGCCCCGCGGCATCGCGGCGGAACACGATGCTCCAATCCCCCGGCGGCGTGTGGTCGAGCGCGCGCGGGCAGGGCAGGGCCCAGGCATCGGGGCCGATCGGGTCCAGCAGCTCCATCCGCCCCTGGCCCAGAAAGCCCGAGAAGCCGCCATAGGGCACGCCGGCGAATTCCTCGATGGTCAGCTCCGCCTCCAGCTCCGAGCAGCGGTAGCGCCCGGCCAGCCCGCCGCCGGCCGAAGGCTCGAAGGGCCGCAGCAGGCTCGACTGGTTCTCCTGCGGCCGATCCAGCCACAGGCCCTGCGGCGTCGGGCGCAGGCGGGTGCGGCCGCCCGGCGCATTGTCCGCCGTTCCGTCCTCCCGCAGTTCCAGCCGCTCCGCCCCATGGCCGTAGCGCAGGCGCAGATGGCCGGTGGGCAGCGTGTCGATGCGCACCGAAAGCCCGGTCTCGGGCTCCTGATAGGCACCTAGCCAGGGCGGCGGCGGCAGGGGCGCGCGGGGTGCCGTGCGCTCATCCCCCAGCGCTGCCGCCAGCAGGTCGCCCGCCGCGATATGCGCATCCGACAGGTGATTGAACATCACCACCACCGAGACCCGCTCGGACGGCATGTACAGCCGGTGGCTGCGCCAGCCGCGCAGGGCGCCGCCATGGGCGGTATAGGGCCGCCCCCGGTCCTCTGCCCGGGCCAGGCCGAAGCCGTAGGGGGCGGGCGCGCCGTTGGAGAAGCCGACCGGTGCCGACAGGCGGTTGTAGAGCCCGTCCGGGTCGTCGCGGGTCGCGTCGATGAAGCGTTCCCAGGCGATCATGTCGTCCAGGCTGGCGCCGAGCCCCGCATCGCCCGTCCAGACGATGTTGTTGCGCGCGGCGCGGAAGCCCGCGGCCTGGTTGCCCTCATAGCCCTCCGTGCCGTCCGGCATGGCGCGGGTATCGGCGGCCAGCACCGCGCTTTCCATGCCCGCGCGGTCGAAGATGTGCCGGCGCAGCAGCTCCGCGAAGCCGCGCCCCGTGCGCTCCTGCACGATGTCGGACAGCAGGCGGAAGTTCTGGTTCACGTAGGAATAACGGGTGCCGGGCGCGAAATGCAGGCTGCGGGTGCCCGCGATCACCCGCGCGGCCTCATGGTCGCCGAAGGGCGCCTCGACCGGGGAGCCGTGCAGCATGGCCACCGCCCAGTAGTCCCGCAGGCCCGACTGGTTATGGGCCAGGTGCAGGGCGCCGGGCGCCGGCTGTTCCAGCAGCGGCAGGCGGGCGGCCACGTCGCGGTCGAGCACGGTGGGGTCCGCGAATTCCGACAGCATCACCCCGCAGGTGAACTGCTTGGTGATGGAGCACATGCGGAACAGCGTGCGCGGGGTGAAGGGGATGCGCAGCTCCGCATTGGCGAAGCCCCAGGCGTGGCGCGCGATGACTTCCCCGCGCCGCAGCACGGCCACGGCGCCGCCGGGCCCCGGATAGGCGCGCGGCAGGGTGGCGAGGAGGGAATCGAGGCGGTCGGTCATGGGCCCAGCATCGCCCCGCCCCCCGCGCGGGTGAAGGGGCTACTCGATCCCGATCATGACATCGGAGGCCTTCACCACGGCGCTGGCCTTCATGCCGGGCTTCAGCCCCAGCTCCTGCGCCGCCTCGTTCGTGATGGCCGAGGTGACGATGACACCATTGCCCAGGTCGAGCCTGACATGGGCCGTGGTGGCGCCGAGCTTCACGTCGACGACCGTGCCGGGCAGCACGTTGCGGGCGGAGAGTTTCATTGCGGGGTTCCTGTATCGTCCATGGACTGCACCGCGACGCCGATATCGGCGGGCGGTGCCGCATAGGGCGCCGAGGTGACGAGCAGCCGGGCGCCTGCCGCAGCATATTCGCCCGCATTGGCCTCCGTCACCCCGCCCGCCACCGCGACCAGCGGCGGGAAGGGCAGGGCGGAGACGGCGTCCACCACCTCCCGCACCGCGGCGGGGGGCAGCTTGTCGAGCTGGAGCGAATCCACCCCCGCCCAGGCCAGGGCCAGCGCGTCCTCGATGCTCTCGGCCTCGGCCGCGATCTTGCGCTCGGGCTGGGCCAGGCGCAGGGCGCCCACCCAGTCCTCGGCAGGCTGGCCGGCCAGGAAGGCGCGGTGCTGCGGAAACACCAGCACGCTGTCCGACAGGCCGAGGCGATGCGGAACGCAGCCCCCGGCCATGATGGCCTTCAGCATCACGTCCTTGGCGCCCGGCAGGTGCTTGCGCGTGCAGGCCACCGCGATGCCGGGGCGCGCGGCGCGGGCGGCGTCCAGCAGGCGGCGTGCGCGGGTGGCGATGCCGCTCGTGATCTCCATCAGCGTCTGCGCCACCTTCAGGCCGCGATGCAGGGCGGCGGCCTGGCCCTCGGCCACCAGCAGGTCCGCGCCTGCCTCCAGCCTGTCGCCGCTGTCGGCCAGGCGGCGGGCCGTGCAGCCCGCCAGGATCATCAGCCGCTCGGCGTCCTCCGTGCAGCAGGCCGTGACGGTGCCGCGCACCCGGAACACGGCGCGGCCGGGCATGCTGCCGATGCCCAGGCCCAGGGTGGTGGCGTCGCCATAGGGCACGTCGTCGCGCAGCATGGCCAGCAGCCGGTCATCGGGAATCGGGAAGGGCATCAGGCGGCCTGGCGGATCTTGTGCGAGACATTCTTGGCCACCGTGTAGCAGGCGAGCCCCTCGGTGCCGCCCTCACGGCCATAGCCGCTGTCCTTCACGCCGCCGAAGGGGGTTTCCGCGAAGGAGGCCGTGAGGTGGTTGATCGAGAGGTTGCCGCATTCCAGTTCCTCCGACAGGCGCTCCACATTCGGGGCGGAGTCGGTGAAGGCATAGGCGGCCAGGCCGAAGGGCAGGGAATTGGCGCGGGCGATGCCTTCCCCGATGCCGCGCGTGCGGCTGATGAGCGCGAGCGGCCCGAAGGGCTCCTCGGTCATGGCCAGCGCGTCGTCGGGCACGTCCGCCAGCACGGTCAGCGGGAACTGGCAGCCCTGGTTCCCCACGCGCTCGCCGCCTGCCAGCAGCCGGGCGCCGCGCGCGACGGCATCAGCCACCAGCCGCTGCATCGCTTCCAGCCGGCGATGGTTGGCGACCGGGCCCATCTGGGTCTCAGGGTCCATCCCGCTGCCCAGGCGGATGCCGCGCGCCTTCTCGCCGAAGGCCTCGGCGAAGCGGTCATGCACCGCGTCATCGACGAAGAAGCGCGTGGGTGAGACGCAGACCTGCCCCGAATTGCGCGACTTCACCTGCGCTGAGAGATGCGCCGCCGCCACCGGGTCCGCATCCCCGCACACGATGACCGGCCCATGGCCGCCGAGTTCCATGATGCAGGGCTTCATATGCGCCCCGGCCAGGGACGCCAGCCGCTTGCCCACGGGCACGGAGCCCGTGAAGGTCACGAGCCGCACGGCATCCTGCGGGATCAGGTATTCCGAGATCATGGCGGGGTTGCCGAAGACCAGGCTCAGCACCCCCTTGGGCAGCCCGGCATCGAGGAAGGCCTGCACCAGGTGGAAGGCGCCGGCGGGGGTTTCCTCGCTGGCCTTGAGGATCAGCGCGCAGCCCGCCGCCAGGGCCCCCGCGACCTTGCGGGTGGGGGAGCTGACGGGGAAGTTCCAGGGCGCGAAACCGGCCACCAGGCCGATCGGCTCCCGCAGCACGATGTTGCGCATGCCGGGCTCGGCGGGGATGACGCGGCCATAGGCGCGGCGGCCTTCCTCGGCATCCCATTCGATGATCTCGGCGGCGCGGATGACTTCCAGCTTCGCCTGGGCCAGCGGCTTGCCCTGTTCCAGCGTGACGGCGGTGGCGATGCCGGGCGCGCGTTCGCGCAGCAGGGCGGCGGCACGGCGCAGGATGTCGGCGCGGGCAGCGGGGCTGGTGGCGCGCCAGATGCGTTGGCCTTCCGTCGCCGCTGCCAGCGCGTCGTCCAGATCCTCGCGTGTGGCATGCGGCACCGTGCCCAGCACGCTGTCGTCGAAGGGGTTCAGGACGGGCTCGCCCGGGCGGTCGCGCCAGGCGCCCGCGATGTGCAGGGCGATGCGGGGATAGGCGGACATGGCGGCTCCGGTGGTTCGTTGTATATTATCGAATATAACGAACGCGGCCATGTCAAGCTGGGCCGAACAGCAGCTCCATCTGCGTCAGGAACAGGGCCTGGATGGAGACCGGGTCGGTGGGGTCCAGGATGGCGTTGTTCAGCATGCCGAACCACAGCGGCGCCACCAGCAACTGCGGGTGGCGCGCCAGGGTGGGGTCGCGCAGCTCTCCGGCGGCCTGCGCGGCCTTGGCCACCTGGCGGATCCGGGCCAGCAGCGGGCGGAACGCCGCGCGGCGATACACCTCGACCAATGAGGGAAAATGCGCGCCTTCCGTCACCACCAGCCGGGCCAGCACGGCTCGGCCCGATGTCTCGAAATCCTGCACGCCCGGCAGCACCGCCCGGTGCAGGAAGCCGCGCCAGCTTTCCCCCGGCGCGCGTTCCTCCACCTCCAGCAGGGACCAGGCGCCGGCGATCACCTCCTCGATCACGCCCTCGAACAGCGCTTCCTTGGTGGGGAAATAGCGATAGGGCGTGCCCTTGGCCACGCCGGCACGCTCGGCCACGCCCGCCATGGCGGTGCCGGCGAAGCCCTTCTCCAGGAACTCCGCCAGCGCCGCGGCCACGATGGCCCGGCGCGTTCGGCTGGTCTTGTCCGGGCTGGGGCCGCGGGTGCGGGGCGTAGCGGGCAGGGCGGCCTCTCGGGGCTTGATCTGAAATGACCAATGGGTCATTTTAAGCCCGAAGATCAAGTGGGAAACGTCCGGTCACCGCCGGAGCAAAGGATTACCCGCTTGTCCGCTGTCACGCCCGTTGCCGCCGGTTGGCGCCCCTTTCTGTGGGTGGCGGCGGCCCTTGTCTCGGGGGTGATGGGCACGGCGCTGGCCAGCCCGCTTTTCCCGCTCTACCAGCGCCTCTGGGGGCTGGCGCCCAGCACCATCACACTGGTCTTCGTGGCCTATATGATGGGCGTTCTGGCGGCCTTCCTGTTCCTGGGGCGGCTGCCGGTGCATCTGGGGCCGGTGCGGCAGCTGCGCCTGGCGCTGCTGCTGATGCTGACGGGGCTGCTGCTGTCCATGCTGGCCGGGCATGTGGGGGTGCTGATCCTGGGGCGGGTATGCATCGGCGTGGCCTCGGGGCTGGTGACCACCGCCGCGACGCTGGGGCTGATGGAGCTGGAACCCCCGCGCTCGCGCCGGTTCGCCCCGCTGGTGGCCACGGCCGGCAGCGTGTTCGGCTTCGGGTGCGGGCCGCTGCTGGGCGGCATGATCGCGCAATGGGGCCGGACCCCGTTGGTCACGCCCTATCTGGCCATGCTGGCGGCGCTGGCGGTGGTGCTGGCGGGGCTGCACAGCTTCCGCGCGCGCGGCGGGACGAAGCCCGGCTTTCCGTCCCTGCGGCCACGCTTCGTGCTGCCGCAGCGCGCGGCCCGGCCCGCCTTTCTGGTGGGCGGCTTCGCCACCTTCGCGGCGTTCTCCCTGTTCAGCCTCTACGCCGCGCTGGCACCGAGCTTCGTGAATGAGCTGCTGCCCTGGCGCGGCCCCGCGGTCAGCGGCACGGCGATCGCGGCGATCCTGTTCTGTTCGGCCGGGGCGCAGATGGCGCTGCGGGGGCTGGGCGCGCGCGGTTGCGCGCTGCTCGGGCTGGCGCTGCTCGCGGCCGCCGCCGCGCTGCTCGCCGGCACGGTCCTCTTCGCCTCCGTCATCCTGTTCGCGGCCAGCGTGCTGGTGGCCGGCGCCGGCCACGGCCTGTGCTTCCTCGCCGGCATGACCATTACCGAGGCCTCGGCCCCGGCCGAGGAGCGCGCGGGCGTCCTCTCCTGCTTCTTCAGCATCGGCTATACCGGCACGGTGCTGCCGGTGCTGGGCGTGGGCCTGCTGGCGGACCGGCTGGGCCTGGCCGCGGCGGTGCTGGCCTTTTGCGGGCTGCTGGGGGGCGGGGCGCTGCTGCTGCTGGCCTGCGCGCACCGGCTGGTGGGCAGGCCGCGGCCCGCTACAGCTTCTTCTCCACCGGCAGCCAGCGCGTCAGCCGCGCCATCGCGCGCCGCTTGATCGACGCCTCGGGCTCACAGCGCAGCACGGCGGGCTGGCCGTAGGGCGCGCCGTTCCAGCACAGGCGGCCAGCATCCAGGCTGACGCGCCAGCTGCGGGTGGGGTCGCGCAGCCGCTCATGCTCCTCGGCCAGCTGGGCCGCCAGGATGGGCTCGTCCACGAAGGCGCCCATCTCGGTGTTCAGGGCCGCGGAGCGCGGGTCCATGTTGAAGGAGCCGACGAAGCCCGTCCGGCCGTCGATCATCACCGCCTTGCTGTGCAGGCTTGCACCGCGTGAGCCGAACACGCTCACCCCTTCCTCGCCGGTCGGCATCAGCTCATGCAGCTCGATCCCCGCGCGCAGCAGCCTGTCCCGATACTTGGCGTAGCCGCCATGCACCGCCACCACATCGGTGGCGGCCAGGGAGTTGGTGACGACCGACACCCGCACCCCGCGCCGTGCCAGCCCCTCCAGCAGCCGCGTGCCCACGCGGCCCGGCACGAAATAGGGCGAGATGATCAGCGCCTCGCGCTCCGCCCCGCGCAGCGCGTGCAGGATGGTGGGGGCCAGGCAGGCGGCGCCGGGGGCCTCGCCCTGCGCCTTCTCGGGCGGGTCGGCCACCACGCGCACGCGCCGCGTCGCGATGAAGCGCGACGTCTCCTCATCCGACAGCACGCCGGCCATGGCGGTGTGTTCGCCCAGCCGGTCGAAGAAGGGGCGGGCCTGCGGCGCGGCGCAGGCATCGTCCAGCCAGGCCGCCATGCGCTTCAGCGCGCGCGGGCGCAGCGACAGGTTGCTGACCTTGGACAGCGGGCGTGAGAGCTTGTGCTTCCAGTACCGTTCGAACACGGACTGGGTCTGCACCGCGGCCCGCCCCACCACCGCCAGGTCCAGGTCGCGGAAATTCACGTGCTCCGAGGCGTCGAAATACTCGTCGCCGATGTTACGCCCGCCCAGGATCGCGGCCTCGCCATCCATGATCCAGGCCTTGTTGTGCATGCGGCGGTCCAGGTGCCAGCCGCCGAACAGCATCTCCAGCAGCATCCCCGGCGGGCCCAGTAGGCGCCAGCGCGTGGCGTTGAACAGGCGCACCTCGATGTTGGGGTGGGTGTCGAAGGCGGCGAGCATGCGCTCCCGGCCCATGGCGTACATGTCGTCCAGCAGCATGCGCACGCGCACGCCGCGTTCGGCCGCGCGCAGCGCCTCGCGCGCCAGCAGCCCGCCCGTCAGGTCGCCGTGCCAGGCGTAGTATTGCAGGTCCAGCGTGCGGGTGGCGGCACGCGCGAGCGCCACGCGGGCCGCGAAGGCCGTCAGCCCCTCACGCATCAACGCCACGCCGTCCCGCAGCACGGGCAGGGGCACGGCGCGTTCGGGCGGGATCTCCAGCGCCTCCATGGTCAGGGCGTCAGGCATCGGCGCATCTCAGCCCGCCTCGGCCAGGGGCAGAGGCGCGGTGGCGGCCACGGCCCCCAGGTCCAGCCGCGCCTTCAGCGGCAGATGGTCCGAGGCGATGCGCGCCAGCGGCGTGTCGTGGGCCGCCGTGCCCAGGATGATGCCGCGCGGATGGCCGAAGATGCGGTCCAGCGTCAGCAGCGGCAGGCGGCTGGGGAAGGTGGCGGGGCCCGGCCGGCCCAGCGTGAAGAACGGGTCGAGCCCGCGCAGCGAGGATCGCGCGCCGTGCCGCCATTCGTTGAGGTCGCCCATCAGCAGGGTGGGCGTGTCGTCCTGCCCGGCCTCGGCCACGGCCTCCAGTATGGCGTCCACCTGCTTCGCGCGGTGCCGGCCCAGCAGGCCCAGATGCGCGCCCACCACGCGGATGACGCCCGCGGGCAGCTGCAGGTCGACCATCACCGCGCCGCGCGGCTCCCCGCCCGGCAGCACGATGCGGCGGATGCGCAGCGGCTTGGCGCCGCGCGCCAGCAGGGCGTTGCCGTGCCAGCCATGCCCCTTGGGCGCGACCGACAGCGAGATCATGGAAAGCCCGGTCCGGCGTTCCAGCGCCGCCATGTCCAGCAGCCCGTCCCGCCGGCCGAAACGCCGGTCGGCCTCCTGCAGGGCCAGGATGTCGGCGTCCAGCTCCTCGATCACGCGGCAGATGCGATCGGGGTCGAAGCGCTTGTCCGTGCCGATGCATTTGTGGACGTTGTAGGTGGCCACCGTCAGCATGCCCTCGGCCGAGAGCATGCCCGCGGGGCCGCCGAGGCGCCGCCGCAGGGCGGAGATGAGGCGAGGTGCGGCCGGAATGCGAAGGATCGCCGGCGGTCGGCTGTTCGGGGGAGACGTCATCCCGGTTCCGGTCCTGGTCAGTGGTCGGTCGGCGGGTGCCGGCCGCTTCAATATAGGCCCCGGGCACGGGCGTTCCAATGAAAGGCTTGGCAGGCATCATGGGCTCAACGCCCGGGCGCGGCTCCGGTTGAGGCGTAGAAGTCCAGCAACGCCCGGCCCAGCGCCTCCACATCGGCGGGCGCGCGCGCCGGGTGGCGGCGGACGGCGCGCGCGGCCTCCAGCGCCGCCTGTTCCAGGGTCGGCAGGTCATGGCGCGGCAGGCGCCCGTCGCGATAGAGCACCTCGCCGCCCACCATCGTCATCCGCACGTCGCGGCCCGTGGCGCGGCCGGTCAACGCGTGTTCCAGCGGCAGGTCCGGGTCATGGGCGGCGGGCGGGGCCAGGGCCACGATATCGGCCGGCAGGCCGGGGGCGATGCGCCCGCCGGGCAGGCCTGCCACCGCCGCTGCCGTCTCGGTGGCGGCCCGCAGCAGCTCGGCCGGCGGCAGATGCCCCAGCGTGGCCACCAGGCGCAGCTCTCCCCAAGGGTCGCGGTCGTCGTTCAGCTCGCAGTCATCCCCGCCGAGCGCGAGCCGCACACCCGACCGCGCCAGGGCTGAGACGGGCGGCGGGCCGTTGTGCAGGCGCAGGTTGCTGCCGGGGTTCAGCACCAGGGCCGTGCCCGTTCCGGCCATCACCGCCATGTCGTCCGGCGTGAGGTACACGCCATGGGCGGCACTGTTGCGCGGGCCCAGCGCGCCCAGCGCCAGCAGCCGGCGCATCACGCCCTCAGGGTAGATGGCGCGGCACGCCTGCTGTTGGGCGGGGCTTTCCAGCAGGTGGAAATGCAGGCCGGTGGCGCGGTCGCGCGCGGCGGCGGCCAGCTCCGCGAACAGGCGGTCGGACACCCAATGCGGCCCGGCCGGGCCGAACATGAAGCGCAGCCGCGTACCGGCCCAGCGCGCCGACAGCCCATCATGCACCCGCGCCGCCTCGGCCGCGGTGGCGATGAAGGGATGGCGCCGCACCGACTGCGCGAGCGGCCGCAGGGCAGGGGGCAGCCCCGCGATGAAGCCGTCGGTCGCCTCCTCGGGCAGGACCAGCGCGCCGCGATCGGCCACGCCCACGCAGATGGCGGCGCGCATGCCGCTCTCGGCATAGGCGCGGCTCACCTCCGCCAGTTCCTCCTCCTGCGGGCCGCCGTAGGACCAGTTGGCGTGCAGGCAGCCGGTGATGCCGTTGGCCAGCATGCGGGCGGCGGCGAGCAGCACCAGCGGATGGGCGGCGGGCCCCCCGCGCAGGCGGCGGCGGTTGGCCCAGGCCTCCAGCCTGTCATCCGGATAGCCGAGCTGCAGTTGGGACAGCCCGCGCCCGTGCTGATGCGCGCAGGTGAAGCCCGGCACGAGCACCGCGTCGCCCATGTCCAGCACCGGAACGCCAGTGGCCTCCATGCCCAGCGCCGCCACCACGCCGTCGCGCAGCAGCACGCGCGCATCGGGCTGGGGTGGGGTATCGGCGCCGGCCCAGAGCCAGGCGGCGCGCAGCAGCAGATCGGCCATGGGCGCAGCATCGGGCCGAAGGGTGGCCGCGTGAAGGGGCAGCCTGCCTGCCCGATGGGCAAAGCCAGGGGCCTGGCCGCGGTTTTGCCCAGTGAATCGGCTTCTGGCCGGGCCGGGCGCATGCTTCGATCAACCTGTCCCAGGATAGCCGGAAAGTCGGGCCGGGGGCGTCACTCGAGGTCTCCACCCCGATTCCGCCCGCCACCCGAACTGCGTCCGAGCATGAGCCCAGACCCTTCATCCCTCGCCGTTCTGGCCCAGCTTGTCCGCTGGGAAATGGAGACGCTGGCCTATCCGGCCGGTGAATGGGTGCGCCCGGTGGCCGGCGGGCATCAGGTGGCGATCATCGGCGCCGGGCAGTCCGGCATCGCGCTGGCGCTGGCCCTCCGGCGCGCCCGCATCGATGACGTGGTGCTGCTGGATGCCCTGCCCGAGGGCGCCTCCCAGGTCTGGACCGGCTTCGCGCGGATGCACACGCTGCGCACGCCGCGCCATGTGCTGGGGCCGGAGATGGGCATCCCCTCGCTCTCGGTCCGCGCCTGGTATGAGGCGCGCCACGGCGCCGAGGCCTGGGCCGCGCTGCGGCGCATCCCGCGCGTGCATTGGCAGGATTACCTGGACTGGCTGCGCGCCACGCTGGGGCTCTCCGTCCGCTGGAACACCCGGGTGAACGCCATCACCCCCGGCGAGCCCTTCACCCTGGCGACGAGCGGCGGCGAGATCCGAGCCCGGCATGTGGTCCTGGCCACCGGCATCGAGGGGCTGGGCGCCTGGACCATCCCGCCCGCGCTGCTTGCCATCCCCGGCAGCCATCGTGCCCATACGGCGGACCCCATCGATTTCGCGGCACTGGCCGGGCGGCGGGTGCTGGTGCTGGGGGCCGGCGCCTCGGCCTTCGACAATGCGGCCACCGCGCTGGAGGCGGGTGCCGCGAGCGTGACCATGCTGGTGCGCCGCAGCGCCCTGCCGCGCGTGAACCCCTATCGCTGGATGGAGTTCCCGGGCTTCCTCAACCAGTTCGCCGAGCTGCCGGACAGGCTGAAATGGGCCTTCATGCGGCGCATCTTCGGCATGAACCAGCCGCCGCCGCAGGACACATTCAGCCGCTGCGCCGTGCATCCGAACTTCCACCTGCACCTGGGCGCCCCCGTCGATGCCGCGCGCTTCGAGGACGGCGAGATCGCGCTCGACACCCCGCGCGGGGTGTTCGTGGGGGATTTCCTCATCATCGGCACGGGCTTCGCGCAGGACCTCTCGGCACGGCCGGAGCTTTCGGCCATCGCCCCCCACGCCGCGCTGTGGCGCGACCGCTTCACCCCGCCCCCTGGCGAGGAGGACGCGGTGCTCGGCGGCTTTCCCTATCTGGACCCCAGCTTCGCCTTCACGGGGGATGCGCCGTGGCTCGCGCGGCTGCGCGCCTGCACCTTCGGGGCCATGCTGTCCAATGCGGGGGCGGGGGGCATCTCGCCGCTCGGCCCCACCATCCGGCGCATCGCCGCCGGTATCGAGCGGGAGATCTTCCTCTCCCAGGCCGAGGGGCACCTCGCCGACCTTCACGCCTATGCCGAGCCGGAGCTGACCGATCTCCGCCTCGCCTCCGATCCAGGGAATGCCGAATGACACGCGACCCCGACCAGTATCTCGCCGGCCTGCGCGACGGGCGCGCGCTGTTCCTCGACGGCCAGCGCGTGGCCGATGTGACGACCGACCCGGCCTTCGCGGGGGCCGTCGCCACCGCGCGCGGCTTCTATGCGCAGCAGCGCGCCAACCCCGCGCTGATGACCTTCCGCAGCCCGGATAGCGGCGGGGATGTGAACCTTTCCTGGTCGCTGCCGAAAACCCTTGCGGAGTTCCAGGCGCGGCGCCACGCGATGGAGGCCTGGGCGGAACTGACCTGCGGCATGATCGGCCGCAGCCCCGACCATGTGGCCAGCACCTTCGTGGGCTTCATGATGGGGCTCGACGTCTATCAGGCGAATGACCCGAAGCGCGCGGGCGCGCTGGCGGATTACTTCCGTCATATCCGCGACCGCGACCTGTACCTGTCCTATGTCATCGTGAACCCGCAGGCGGACAAGTCGAAGTCTGCCTCCGGGCAGCCGGGGCGGGACCTGGTGGCGCGGGTGGTGGATGAGGACAGCCACGGCATCACCATCCGCGGCGCCAAGATGCTGGCCACCAGCGGGGCCATGGCCGATGAGATGATGGTCTCGGGCTTCGCGGCCCTGCAGCCGGGCGACGAGGCGCATGCCTTCACCGCCGCCGTGCCGATGAACGCCAAGGGCCTCAAGATGCTGTCCCGCCGCAGCTATGCGGCGGCGGCCACCAGCGAGTTCGACTACCCCCTCTCCTCGCGCTTCGACGAGAGCGACAGCGTGGTCGTGTTCGAGGATGTGAAGATCCCCTGGGACCGGGTGTTCGTGCTCAAGGACCTGCGCATGGCCCAGGCCCAATGGCACGAGACGCGCGCGCATGTGATGCAGAACCACCAGTGCATCGTGCGCCTCGCGGTGAAGCTGCGCTTCCTGCTTGGCCTCGCGCACAAGGTGGCCGAGGTGAACGGCCTGCTGAACTTCCCGCAGACGCGCGAGACCCTGGGCCTGCTGGCGGCCAAGGCCAGCAACATCGAGGCGTTGGTGCTGGCGATGGAGGCCAAGGGCGAGAACTACAAGGGTTACTGGGTGCCGGACCGCGCGCTGCTGGTCACGGCCCAGGTCGTCGCCCAGACCACCTACCCGGAATTCATCGAGGCCATCCGCGGCCTGTCGGGCGGGGGCTTGATCATGGTGCCTTCCTCCGCGCGGGATTTCGACGGGGGCGAGGTCGAGAGCCTGATCCTGGCCAGCCAGCGCAGCCCCGCCACCGACAGCGAGGGCCGGGTGAAGACCATGAAGCTGGTGTGGGACGCGATCGGCAGCGAATTCGCCAGCCGCCACCTGCAATATGAGATGTTCTATTCCGGGGCGAGCTTCGTCACACGCGGCAATTCCTATCGCTTCCACGACTGGGCCGGGCCCAAGGCGATGGTGGACGGGCTGATGGGCAGCTACGGCCTGCCGCGCGAAAAGGCCGCCGCCGAATGACGCCCTATGTCAGCGACGTGGTGGTGCAGGGCGCCGCCGACGGGCCTCTGAGGGGCTTGAGCTTCGCGGTGAAGGACCTGTTCGAGGTCGAGGGCACGCGCTCCGGCTGGGGCAGCCCGGACCGGCTGGCCGAGGCGCCGGTGGCGGCGGCCACGGCCTCCGTGCTGCTGCCGGCGCTGGCGGCGGGTGCCACGCTGCGCGGCAAGACCAAGACCGACGAGCTGGCCTGCGGCATGTTCGGCGAGAACCCGCATGACGGCGCGCCGCTGAACCCCGCCGCACCCGGCCGGGTGCCGGGCGGCTCCTCCTCGGGCTCCGCCTCGGCGGTGGGGCTGGGCGATGTGGATTTCGCCTTCGGCACCGATACCGGGGGATCGGTGCGGGTGCCTGCCAGCTTCTGCGGTCTGTTCGGGCTGCGGACGACGCATGGGCGGCTCTCGACTGCCGGGCTGATGCCGATGGCGCCGAGCTTCGACACGGTGGGCTGGCTGGCGCGGGATGCGCGCACGCTGCGCCGGGTGGGCGAATGCTATTTCGGCCCGATCACCCCCGTGCTGCCGCCGCGCATCCTGTTCGCCGAGGACGCCATGGCGCAGTGCGTGCCCGCTGTTGCCAGCGTGGCCCGCGCGGCCATCGAGGCGCTGCCGCGCCTGCACCGCTTCACCCTGTTCGAGGAAGGGGCGGCGCATTGGCTCGCCACCTTCCGGCCGTTGCAGTTGAACGAGCTGTGGGCGACCCATGGCGAATGGGCGACGCGGCCCGGGCGGAACCTGTCGCCTGCGGTCGCCCAGCGCATCGGCATCGCGCGGGAGGTGACGGCGGCCGAGATGGCGCACGCCGTGCCCGCGCGCGCCGCACTTCAGGCCCGCATGGCGGCGCTGTTGGCCGGCGGCGACATCATCGCCCTGCCCACCGCCCATGACCTGCCGCCGCTGCGCGACAGCCCGGTGGAGGCGCAGATCGCCTTTCGCGAACGCACGCTGGCACTGACCTGCATCGCCAGCCTCTGCCGCCTGCCGCAGATCAGCCTGCCGCTGGCATCGCTGGACGGCGTGCCGGTCGGCATTTCCCTTATCGCGGGGTCCGGCCAGGACGCCGCCCTGCTCGCAGCCGCGGAGGCCCTGACCGCATGAAGCCCATCCTGTCCATTGGTCTTTCGGATGCCGACCGTACCCGTGCCATCGCCGATGGCCTGGTCACGATCGAGGGCGTCGAGGCGCGGCCCGAGATCCTGCCCCTGCAGCCGCTGTTCAACATCCAGCTGACCACGCACCGCTTCGATTTGTGCGAGTTCCCGATCGCCACCTGGCTGCGGCATTTCGACCGGCCGCAGCAGGACTACATCGGGATTCCGGTGTTCCCCTCGCGGCATTTCCGCTTCTCCTGCGTGTTCGTGCACAAGGGCCGGGGCCTCGATCATCCGTCGAAGCTGGTGGGCAAGCGCATCGGCACGCCGGTGTGGGACATGGCGGCCGCCGTCTGGCTGCGCGGCATCTTTGACGAGCATTACGGCCTGCCGCGCCGCTCGCCCATCTACGTGAATGCCGGGCTGAACGAGAAGCGCGGCGGCGAGGACCACCCGCAGGAATACCCGGCGGGCCACATCATCGACCACGCCGGCCCGGACAGGCATCTGTCGGAGATGCTGGAGAAGGGGGAGATCGACGCGCTCTACACCGCCCGCGCGCCGGACAGCTTCTTCAGCGCGCCCGACAGGGTGGCTCGGCTGTTTCCGAACTCCATGGAAGCCGAGCTCGACTATTTCCGCCGCACCGGCATCCACCCGCCCATGCACCTGATCTGCGTGAAGCGCCGCTTCGTGGAGGAACACCCCTGGCTGCCGCGCGCGCTGTATGACGCCTTCGCCGAGAGCCAGCGTGTGGCCCAGCGCCGCCTGCACGACAGCGCCACCCTCTCGACCATGCTGCCCTGGCTGCATGAGCACATCGAGATGACGGAGCGCGCCCTGGGCCCCGATTTCTGGTCCAGCGGCTTCCGCGCCAACCGCGACACCTTCGCTCTGCTGATCCGCTACATGCGGGAGGAAGGGCTGCTGCAACGCGAGCTGGCGCCGGAGGACCTGTTCCCCGCCAGCCTGCTGGAGACCTGAGCCATGGTCTCCGTCGAGGACCGCGCCCGCCGCATCGAGGAGAGCAAGGCCAAGATCCGCGCGCCCTTCGCGCTGGATGAGAGCCTGTGCCTGTATTCCCCGCAGGACAATCTGGACAGCCTGCGGCACCCGCGCATCCGGGATTGGTTCGCCTTCACCCATGAACGCTGGCGGCCGGAACTGCCGCCGGCCAGGCGGCGCATCCTGCTGATGCTCCCTTGTACCAAGACCAAGCCCTATGTGCTCTCGACCGAGCATCAGCGCATCAACGCGGCCCTGCTGGGTACGGGCTTCGCGCCCACCGGCGCACCCGATCCGCGCCTGCCGGAGGAGGCGGTGTTCAACCTCTCCACCCTGGCCCATCCGTCGGGCGTGGTGGTGCACCGGGCCGTGATCTCGGAACCGCTGGGCTTCGTGCCCTATGAGCACCTGCTCGACTACGATGTCGGGCCATCTCCCGCCCATGCCTATGACGACCCCGGCCTGTTCGAGGGGCGGGGCAATGCCGTCTCTCCCTGGCGGGCCGACAGCACGGCCGAACGGGTGGGTGCCACGAAATGGCGCTGGGGCGCGAATGAGAAGCGCGCCTATGTGGAAATGCACAACGCGATGGCGCAGGCGGTGGCGGACACCCTGCGCCGTTTCCCTGGCCTGTTCGATGCGCGCATCGCCTGGGTCGCGCCGGGCCTGACCCATCGCAGCTTCGTCGTCGGCCGGGCGGAGCGCGCGGCCCATGGCGTCGTCGCCTATCGCCGGGCCGGCGAGGAGCGCCTGGCGCTGACGGGCGTGAACGACCTGCTGCCGCCCGAACTGGCCATCGATTGCCTGCCCAGCCGTGAAGCCTGCGACGCCGCCCTGCCGCGCCTGGCCGAACGCCTCGGCCTCAGCGTGAAGCAGGCCGTCGGTCCCTTCGGGCGCGGCGGCGGCGACGCCACGCCGCTTGCCTTGCCTGAACTGCTCGAAGGCCTGTTGGCCGAGATCCTGCCCCTGACCCACGCTGCCTGACGGAGAAAGACCCATGCGCCTGACCCGCCGAAGCCTGACCCGCCGAAGCCTGCCGGCCCTTGCCCTGCTGCCCGCCCCCTTTGCCCCGGCCCTGGCGCAGCGCCGCACCATCCGGCTGATGCTGGACTGGACGCCGCAGGGCTATCATTCGGCCTGGTTCCTGGCGGCCGAGCGCGGCTTTTTCGCGCGGGAGGGGCTGGATGTGCAGATCCAGCGCGGCTTCGGCTCGGGTGACGTCATCACCAAGGTGGCGGGCGGTGCCGCCGATATCGGCTTCGGAGACCCGGGGGCGGCGGTGAAGTTCAATGCCGACAACCCGAGCAAGGCGCTGGTCAACGTCTTCCAGTATTTCGACCGGACGCTTGCGGGCTGCGTCACGCTCGCGCGCACAGGCATCGAGAAGCCGGCGGATCTGGTCGGCAAGCGCATCGCGGCACCCCCGGGGGATTCGGGGCGCGTGCTGTTCCCGGCCTTCGCGCGGGCGAACGGCTTCGCCCCCGATGCCGTCACCTGGGTGAATGTGGCCCCGCCCCTGCGTGAGCCGATGCTGTATCGCGGTGAGGCCGATGCCATCACGGCCTTCATATCGGGCGCCTATTTCGGGCTGCGCAGCCTGGGCGCGAACACCGCCGACATCCGCATGTTCCGCTACAACGACCACGGCGTGGACATCTACGGCAACGGCCTGGTGCTGACGCAGGAACTGGCCGCGCGTGAGCCCGAGATGGTGCGCGCCTTCGTCCGCGCCACCGTCGCGGGCGTGAAGGAGGTCCTGCGCGACCCGGCGGCAGCCGTCGCCGCCGTGCGCGCCCGCGAACAGCTGGCCGATGTGCCGCTGGAGGATGAGCGCATGCGCTTCATCTTCCGCGAGGTGGTGCTGACCCCCGCCGTCGCGCGGCATGGCGTGGGCCATGTCGACCCCGCGCGCAGCGAGGCCATGGTCCGGCTGATGGCCCAGGCCTTCGATGTCGCGTCCCCGGCGCCCTGGCAGGCGCTGATGCGCACGGAGTTCCTGCCGCCCGCCGCCGATCGCATGCTGCCCGCCATGGTCGGCTGACCCCCGCCGGGTCTAGGGTGGGCTGCCATGTATGTCCGCTCCACGCCCACCCTGCTCGACCTGCTGATCGCCTGGCGGGGTTCCATCCTGCCCTATATCGCCGGGCGCGCGATGGTGGTGGCCGCCGTCTCCGTCCTGGCGGTGCTGGTGGCGCACCGGCTACCGGGGGATATCGGCGGGGGCGCCGTACCCTTCACGCTGATCGGCCTGTCGCTGTCCATCTTCATGAGCTTCCGCAACAGCGCCTGCTATGACCGCTGGTGGGAGGCGCGGAAGCTGTGGGGCCAGCTGCTGATCGAGACGCGCTCCTTCGCGCGGCAGACCGCGCATCTGCCGCCCGCCCCGCGTGAGGCCATGCTGACCGCGCTGTGCGGTTTCGTGAACGGGCTGAAGGCGCGGCTGCGCGGGGATGACGAACAGGCGACCGTCGCGGCCTGGCTGCCGGCCCCCGCCGCGCTGAATCCCACCGATGCCGCGCTGCGCGAGGTCGGGCGGCACCTGTCCGCCCTTGCGGCCGATGGCGCGATCAGCGAGGTCCGCCATTCCCTGCTGGAAGGCCGCCTGACCGCCATGAGCGGCGTGCAGGCGGGCTGCGAGCGCATCAAATCCACCCCGCTGCCCTTCGCCTACTCGCTGCTGCTGCACCGCACCGCCTGGCTGTTCTGCCTGCTGCTGCCCTTCGGCCTGGCGGGCTCCATCGGATGGTGGACGCCGGCGCTGTCGCTGATCGTCTGCTACACCTTCTTCGGGCTGGACGCGCTGGGCGACCAGCTGGAGGACCCCTTCGGCCGCGAGGTGAACGACCTGCCGCTGGATGCCATGACCAGGCTGCTGGAGCGTGAGTTGCTGGCCGCGGCGGGGCGCACCGATCTGCCGCCGGCGATCGAGGCGCGGGACCATCTGCTGATGTAGGCGTCAATAGGAGGGCGGCGTCACCACCCACAGCACCTTGCAGACCACGCTGCCCGGATTGGCGCAGCGGTGCGGCGTGGTGCTGGGAAAGGCGAAGCTGTCGCCCTCATGCAGCTCGAAGCGCCGCTCCCCGATCCACAGCGCCAGCGTTCCGGCCAGCACATAGCCCGCCTCGGCGCCGTCATGGCTATAGGCGCCGCTGTCCGCCCCGGGCTCGATGGTGCTGACCAGCAGCTCCAGCGGGCCGGAGAGGTTGGGGGAGGCCAGTTCCTCCTGGATGCCGAGGCCCGTGAAGCTCATCCGCCGGCGGCCCTCGGCGCGGACGATGAACTCCACCTCCTCGGGCGGGCGGTCGGGTTGGGGCTGGAAGAACCAGTTGATGTGCACGCCCAGTATGTCGCTGATCGCCTTCAGCGTGCCGATCTGCAGCTTGGAGCGGTCGCGCTCGATCTGGCTCAGATGGCCGATCGAGACACCGAGGCGCGCGGCCATCTCGGCCAGGGTCAGGCCCTTGATCTTGCGCAGCTCACGGATCTGCCCGCCCAGACGCAATTCCTCAGGCATGGCGTTCCAGCCAGCTCAACAGATCCTCACGGAAGGGCAGCATGGACTTGTAGCGCTCCATCTCGGGCGGCAGGGCGCGCACCGCGGCCAGCAGCCGCGCGCCCTCGCCGGGGATGGCCACGATACGCGACAGCGGCGTGACGTGCAGCCTGATGCCGAAGGCGATGGCGCCGGTGCGGGGCAGGCGCCGGAAGGTCTGCCGTTCGACGCGGATGAACAACTCCTCGCCGGCATTGTCGGCCGTGACCCTGGTGTGGAAGTCGTTCACGCCATGGCCGGTGGGCTGGAACAGGGTGGGGTCGTCCATGATGGACCAGTTCAGCCGCTGGGCGATGCGCCCGTCCTTCAGGGTGGACAGGAAACGGTCCACCGGGCGTTCCAGCCTGTCCTTGTAGAAGGGGACGGGGCCATGGATCGCGCCCAGCGGCCGGCCCATCTTGCTGGCCAGCGACCAGCGGCTGGGGAAGCACAGCACGCCCGAGACGAGCGTGAGCGTGCCGTCTCCCTCATCGCGCAGCAGGCAATAGTCCTCGGCGACCAGCCGCCCCGCGAGGTCGAGCGGCGGGCCAGAGGTCAGGTCGTGCGCCTCGTCCAGCAGGTGGTTGCGCAGGGTGTGGCCCTCACGCGTGAACCAGGCGGGGTGATGGGTGGCCAGATGCCCGGCCAGCACCTCCAGCAGCTCCGCCTGCATGGCCTCAGATCCCTCGGCAGCGCCCATCACCTGGCCAGGGCGCTCGGCCAGCAGGCGGCGGCGCTCTGCCATCTGGGCGGGGTAGGTGGTGTCGAACTCGATCCATCCGGGCTCCGGCACCGAGGTGAGGCCGAGCAGCATGCGGAATTCGCCCGTCTCATAGGGCAGGTGGATGGTCGGTTCGGGCAGGGTCATGGCCAACACATAGCGCAGCGCCGAATAATTTCGCGCGAAAATTTCACGATCGGATATTTTTGGCTTCTGGCTTCACGGGTTTGGCCCTAGCGTTCCATCGCCACGCAGAGGTCCCCGCCTTGCCCAGCCAGCGCCTGCCCTTGTTGTTCGCCCCCTTCCGGCTCCGCGATGCCGAGATCCGCAACCGCATCCTCTCGACCGGCCACCAGACCTTCCTGGCCGAGGCGGGCGCCCCCGGCCAGGACATGATCGCCTATCACGAGGCCCGGGCACGGGGCGGCGCGGGGCTCATCATCGTGGAATCGGCACGCTTCCACGCTTCCTCCTTCACCGACAGCCCCGAGCTGATCGTGACCGACGACAGCGCCATCCCCGGCTATCGGGCGCTGGCGCGGGCGGTGCATGCGCAAGGGGCGATGATCTTCGGCCAGCTCTCGCATTCGGGCCGCGTCAGCAAGCGCGTGCGCGGCGGGCTGCGGGACATCGCCTATGCGCCCTCCGCCGTGCCGGACAACCGCTTCCACACCATGCCGCGTGAAATGCCGACGGAGATGGTGGAGGAGCTGGTCGCGGCCTGCGGCACGGCGGCCGGGCGCCTGGTGGAGGCCGGGCTGGACGGGGTGGAGCTGGTGGCCAGCCACGCCCTGCTGTTCGCGCAGTTCCTGAACCCGCGCACCAACCTGCGTACCGACCGCTACGGCGGGTCGCCCGCGAACCGGCTGCGCTTCCTGCAGGAATGCCTCGGCGCCGCGCGGGCGGCCATCGGCGGCGCGGTGCTCGGCATGCGCATCTCGGCCGAGGAGCTGGAGCCCGACGGGCTGGTTCCGGCCGAGGTGATCGAGGCCTGCCGCACCCTCGCGGGGCTCGGCGCGCTGGACTATGTGAACGTCACCGTGGGGTCCATGGCGGGGCAGGGCGGTTCCATCCATGTGGTGCCGCCCATGGGTATTCCGCCCGCCTATGTGGCGCCGCAGGCGGGCGCGCTGCGGGCGGCGACCGGGCTGCCGGTGTTCGTCGCGGGGCGCATCAACCAGCCGCAGATCGCCGAGCAGGTGCTGGCCGCCGGCCAGGCGGACATGGTGGGTATGACGCGCGCCATGATCTCGGACCCCGAGATGCCCAACAAGGCGCGCGAGGGCCGTTTCGACGACATCCGCGCCTGCATCGCCTGCAACCAGGCCTGCATCGGGCATTTCCACGCGGGCTACGGCATTTCCTGCATCCAGAACCCGGTGACGGGGCGGGAGGCGCGGCTGCCGGCAACCCCCGCCGCCGCCCGCAGCGTGCTGGTGGCGGGCGGCGGCCCGGCCGGGATGAAGGCGGCCGTGACCGCCGCGCAGCGCGGCGCCCGGGTGGTGCTGTGCGAGGCGGGGCCGCGCCTGGGCGGCCAGGCCCTGCTGGCGCAGCTGCTGCCGGAGCGCGCCGAATTCGGCGGCCTCATCACCAATCTGGAGCGCGAGCTGGCGCTGTCGGGTGTCGAGATCCGCCTGAACACCCCGGTCGACCGCCCGCTGGTCGAGGCGCTTCGCCCCGATGCCGTGATCGTGGCCACCGGCGCCACCCCCTATGAACCCGCGATCGAGGGCCGCGAGGACGGCCATGTGGTGGGCGCCTGGGAGGTGCTGCGCGGCACCGCCAACACGGGCGCCGGCGTGCTGGTCGCCGACTGGCGGGCGGATTGGGTGGGCATGGGCGTCGCCGAGAAGCTGGTGCTGGAAGGCCATCGCGTGACGCTGGCGGTCAATGCCGCCCATGCGGGCTTCAACCTGCAGCTCTATCTGCGCAGCCAATGGGCGGGGCGGCTGCACCGGCTGGGGGTGGAGGTGATCCCGGACGCGCGGCTGTTCGGCGTGGACGGCACCACCGCGTATCTCGCGCATATCGTCTCAGGCGAGCCGATTCTGCGCGAGGGGGTGGACACGGTGGTGCTGGCCACCGGCCACGCCGCCGAGGCCGGGCTGGAGCAGGCGCTGGAAGGGCTGGGGGTGCCGGTGCTGCTGGCGGGGGACTGCCTTTCCCCGCGCAGCGCGGAGGAAGCAGTCTATGAGGGCATGCTGGCCGGTCGTCGGATCTGATATGCGTAGGCTTCAATTGATTTGAATTCAAATTATATGGATACCAAGCGGCATGCCTCCCGCACGCCTCCGCTTCGGTTTCCGCTTCGTCGTCCTGGCCCGCCAATGGCGGCGCGCGCTGGATGAGCGCTTCACCCGAGCCGCGCTGTCCGACGCCACCTGGACCACGCTGATCCACCTGCAGGAACTGGGCGACGGTGCCACCCAGAAGCAGCTGGCGGCGCAGGTCGGCATCGATGCGTCCTCCCTGGTGCGGCTGCTGGACATTCTGGAAGGGCAGGGGCTGATCGAGCGCCGGGCCGGTGAGGCCGACCGCCGCGCCCGCCACCTGTTCCTCACTGATGCCGGGCACGCGCGCGTGGCGGCGCTCCGCGGCCCGCTGCTGGAGGCCGAGCGCGAGATGCTGGCCGAATTCTCCGACGAGGAACTGGACGGCCTGCTCGACGCCTTCGACCGGATCGAGGCGGGCATCGAGCGGCTGAGGGCCCGGCCGTGACCCGGCTCGGCTTCGATCCCGCCCGGCTGGGCTTCGCGCTGCGCACGGCGCCGCTGGCCTGCCTGGCGCTCTACATCGCCTGGGCGATGGGGCTGGAGCACCCGCAATGGGCGGCGATGACGGTCTGGGCCACGGCCCAGCCTTCCCGCGGGCAGTTGCTGGAAAAGGGGCTGTTCCGCTCGCTCGGCACCGTGGTGGGGGCGCTGGCGGGGGTGCTGCTGGTCTGGGCCAGCGGCGGTCAGCCGGCCTGGCTGGCACCGGGCCTCGCGGCCTGGATCGCGCTCTGTGCCTTCTGGGGCAATGTGTTGCGGGGCTTCGTGTCCTACGGCTTCATCCTGGCGGGGTATTCGGCGGCAATGGTCTCGCTGCTGGACAGCGGGCATCCGGACCATGTGCTGCTGTTGGGGCTGGACCGGATGGCCACCGTGCTGGTCGGCGCGCTGACGGCACTCGCCGCGGGTTGGCTGATCACCCCCGCGCTGCCGGCACAGGGCCTGCCGGGGCGCGTGAACGCGCTGACGGCCCGCCTGCTGCGCGCCATGGCCGAACCCGGCACGGCGGACACCACCCCCCTGCTGCGGGAAATGGCCGCCATCGAGGAGGCGCTGGAGGCCCATGGCGCGGGTTCCCTGCGGCAGCGCCGCGCCGTGCGCGCCATCCGCCTGCTGCTGACGGCCGAGGTCTCGGCCATCCTGTGGCTGAAATCCCGCCGCGTGCCGGCGCCCGGCATCGCCGCCATGCTGCTGGCGGCGGCGGAGGCCGTGGAGGCCGGCCGCACCCCGGCGCTGGACGCTGAACGCGACGGGGACGTGCCGCTGTGCGAGGTGCTGGCCCGGCTGTCCGCCTGCCTCGCCCAGGGCGCCGTGACCCTGCCCGGCCACCCCCTGGTGCTGCATCGGGATTGGGTGGGCGCGCGCCAGGCCGCGATGCGGGCCCTGGCCGCCATGCTGGGCGTGGGGCTGCTCTGGGTGCTGAGCGGGTGGGAGGGCGGCGCATTCATGCTGCTGGGCACGGCGGTCATGACCTCCCTGTTCTCGACCATGGACAATCCGGCGCTGGTGATGCGCTTCGTGGCCCAGGGGCAGGTGCTGGGCGTGGCGGGGGCGCTGGCATGCCGCTGGCTGGCCTGGCCATGGGCCACCGATGCGCAGCAGCTGGTCCTGCTGATGATGCCGTTCATCATGCTGGGCGTGCCCATCCTGGCGCACCGCCGCACGGCGCCCATGGGCTTCGACTACTGCATGGTGATGCTGCTGATGTCGCAGCCGCATTTTCCGCTGGCGGGCAGCTTCCAGCACTCGCTGGCCATGGGGGCGGCCGTCGTCGCGGGCCCGGCCGTGGCGCTGTGCTTCTACCGGCTGGTCTATCCCACCGATGCCCGCAGCCGCATGCGCGTGCTGGTGGCGATGATGGTGCGGGAACTGCGCGACATGGCCGCCCCCGGCGCCACCCCCAGCCCGACGCTGTGGCGCGCGCGGCTGTATCACCGGTTGCTGCGCCTGGTCGGCTGGGCGGAGAAGACCGGTGCCTCCGGTGCCGCCGACGGGGGGCTGGCGGTGCTGGCGTTGGGCGGCGCCGTGCTGCGGCTGCAGGCCCTGCGGCGAGAGGCGCTGCCCGACGGCTGCACCCGTGCCGTGGCGGCCGCGCTGAAGCGCCTGCACCAGGACCCGGGCGACGCCGGCACGGTGCTGGCCATCGCGGCCACGCGGCTGGAACGGGCGGGCAGGGCGGAAGCCGAGGCGATGCGCTTCGCCGTGCGCGCGCTGGCGGCGCAGCGGGGGTTTTTCGCCTAGCCGTCGCCCCGCTCCAGCGCCGCCTCGATCTCGGCCACCGTCTCGGCCAGTGCGCCGAGGCACCGCGCCACCCCTTCCTGCTGGCCGATCACCCGGGCCATCCAGATGACGGACAGGCTGCCCAGCAGCCGGCCCTGATGGCGCACCGGCAGCGCGACCGAGCCCGTATGCGGCCAGCGCGGCCCGCCCTGGCGCAGCCCGTGCCCGCGCCGGCGCGCGCCCGCCACCCCGCGCAGCGCGGCCCGCGCCTCCACCTCGTCGCGCGCCGCCAAACCTACCAGCTCCCGCGCCTCGGCCTCCGGCAGGGCCGCCAGATAGGCCTGGCCGGCCGAGCTTTCCAGCAGCGGGATCTCGCGGCCGGCCATGTTGCGGTCGATGGAATAGGGCGCGATGCGGTGGGTGGTCTCGCGGATCACCAGATGCGTGCCCTCCAGCGTCATCAGGTCGCAGGGCCATAGCAGGCGGCGGGTCAGCGCCTGCATGGCGGGTGCCGCGACCGCGCCGATCCAGTGCTCGTCCTCGAAGCCGTCCGACAGGGCGCGCACCTTCAGCCGCGGCCGGAACCGGTCGTCCGAGGGGCTGCGCGTGACGTAGCCTTCCTCCAGCAGCGTCTGCATCAGGCGGTAGATGGTGGGGCGCGGGATGGCGGTGTCGCGCGCCAGCTCCAGCGCGGTGGCGGAGCCGCGCCGGTTCAGCGCCTCCAGCGCCATCAGGCCGCGCGCCAGGCCGCGCACGGGCTTGGGTGTCCGCATTTCTCTCCCCGCTCGTGTCCATCTGGTGGACATCTCGCAGCGAAGCTTTGCACCGCGCCCCGCTTCCTGGGAAGCATCGCCGCAAGAAAGGGAGGACGCGGCATGCAGGAGCATGATCTGCCGCCGGTAGATGTCGCCATCATCGGCTATGGCCCGGTGGGGGCCACGCTGGCCAACATGCTGGGCCGGCGCGGCCTGTCGGTGCTGGTGCTGGAACGCGAGGCCGCCGCCTATCACCTGCCGCGCGCCGTGCATTTCGACGATGAGGTGATGCGCGTCTTCCAGTCCATCGGCCTGGCGGAGGCGATCGAGCCCACCACCCATGTCTCGCCCGGCATGCGCTTCGTGGACGCGGAGGGCGCGCTGCTGCTGGACTGGCCGCGCCCCACCACGCGCGGCCCGCAGCACTGGCACGCCAGCTACCGCTTCCATCAGCCCGAGCTGGAGGACGTGCTGCGCCGGGGTGTCGCGCGCTTCCCCACCGTGACGCTGCGCGCCCGCACCGAGGTCTTCGCGCTGGACCAGGCACCGGGCCAGGTGCTGATCCGCGCCGAGGAACTGGCGACCGGCCGGCTGCTGCGCATCCCCGCGCGCTATGTGGTGGGCTGCGACGGCGCGCGTTCCACCGTGCGGCGCTTCATGGGCGCCGCGATGGAGGATCTGGGCTTCCATGAGCCGTGGCTGGTGGTGGACCTGATCCTGTCGCGTCCGCGCCCGGATCTGGGCGATGCCAGCGTGCAGCATTGCGACCCCGCCCGCGCCGCCACCTATGTGCGCGGCACCGGCGACCGCAGGCGGTGGGAAATCGCGCTGCTGCCCGGCGAGGACCCTGCCGCGATGTGCGCGCCGGAGCAGGTCTGGCGCCTGCTGTCGCGTTGGATCACCCCCGACGACGCGCGGATCGAACGCGCCGCGGCCTATGTGTTCCATTCCGCCATCGCCACGCGCTGGCGGGAGGGGCGGCTGCTGCTGGCCGGGGATTCGGCGCATCTGACCCCGCCTTTCCTGGGCCAGGGAATGTGCGCCGGCATCCGGGACGCGGCCAATCTCGGCTGGAAGCTGGCCGCCGTGCTGGGCGGGGCGGATGACGCCTTGCTGGACAGCTATCAGGCCGAACGCTCCCCGCATGTGCGCGCCTATATCGAGCGCGCGGTGCAGCTGGGCGGGCTGATCAACACCCGCGCGATGGACCGGGCACTGGCGTTGGAGGAAGGCGGGGGGCGCATTTCCAGCATCCGGCCGCGCCTGGGGCCAGGGTTGTCGGCGGGCTGGACCGAGGCCACCGGCACCATCGCCCCGCAGCCGCGCCTTTCCTGCGGCCGGTTGCTGGATGAGGTGACGGGCGACGGCTTTGCCCTGCTGGCCCGCCCAGGCACGGAAGGTGCCATCACCGACCCTGCCGTACAGCCTTTCCTGGACCAGCTCGGCGCCATGGCCGTGATGCTCCGCCCCGACCGCTACATCCTGGGCGCCGCGCGGGACGCGCGCGAGATGACCCAGCTTCTCTCAGCCATACCAAGCCGCCACTACGGAGACGCCGCATGAAACTGCTGTCCTATATCGCCGCCGACGGAACCCCGCGCTTCGGTGCCGTGAAGGGGGAGGGCGTCGTGACCCTCAACACCCTGGCGCCCACGCTGCGCGCCCTGCTGGCCGTGCCGGACGGGCTGGCCCAGGCTGCCGCGCTCGTCGCCTCGAAGCAGCCGGATGTGGCGCTCTCGGGCCTCACCTACGCCCCCGTCATCCCGGACCCGGACAAGATCATCTGCGTGGGCCTGAACTACCACGACCACGTGCAGGAGACGGGGCGCACCGTCACCGCCAACCCGGCGCTCTTCGCCCGCTTCGCCGGCAGCCAGATCGGGCATGGCCAGCCGCTGGTACGGCCGAATGCCTCCGATGAATTCGACTATGAGGCGGAGCTCGTCGTCATCATCGGCAAGGGCGGGCGGCACATCCCGGCCGAGGCGGCGCTTGCCCATGTGGCCGGCTATTCCTGCTACAACGAGGGCTCCATCCGCGACTATCAGCGCCACACCAGCCAGTTCCTCGCGGGCAAGACCTTTGCCGGCACCGGCGCCTTCGGCCCCTGGATGGTCACGGCGGACGAGATCCCGGACCCCACCACCCTGACCCTGGAAGGGCGGCTGAACGGGCAGGTGGTGCAGCACACCTCGGTCGGGCAGATGATCACGCCCATCCCGCAGCTGATCGCCTATATCTCGACCGTGCTGCCGCTGCTGCCGGGCGATGTGATCGTCAGCGGCACGCCGGGCGGGGTGGGCGCGAAGCGCAACCCGCCGCTCTGGATGAAGCCCGGCGACGTGGCCGAGATCGAGGTCTCCGGCATCGGCATCCTGCGCAACCCCGTGGTGCAGGAGGGGGCGGCATGACACCCCAGGCCCTCGGCTATATCGGGATCCAGTCCGACAGGCTGGATGACTGGAGCGGCTTCGCCACGAAGCTGCTCGGCATGCAGGCGCTGGACGGCGCTGCCTCCTCCCGCGCCTTCCGCATGGATGACCGCGCGCAGCGCCTGCTGGTCAGCCGCGACCGCGCGGAGGGGCTGGCCTTCCTGGGCTGGGAAATGGCCGATGCGGCGGCGATGGAGGCGCTTGCCGCGAAGTTCTCGGACCACGGCATCGCCGTCGCGCGCGGCAGCCGGGCGCTCGCCGCCGAACGCCAGGTGGCGGACCTGATCGTGTTCCATGACCCCGCGGGCACGCGGCTGGAGGCCTTCCACGGCGCCGTCCGCGCCGACACGCCCTTCGAGCCGGGCCGGCCCATCTCGGGCTTCCGGACCGGGGCGCTGGGCATGGGCCACGCGGTGCTGCATGTGGCCGATGCCACGGCGCTGCTGCCCTTCTATCGCGACGTGCTGGGCTTTCATGTCAGCGACTACGGGCTCACGCCCTATCCGCTGTACTTCTTCCATGTGAACGGGCGCCACCACAGCTTCGCCATGGTGGGATCGGGCCGCACGGGCATGCACCATTTCATGGTCGAGCTCGGCATGCTGGACGATGTGGGCCAGGGCTATGACCTGGCGCAGCTGGAGGAAGGGCGTGTCGCCTATACGCTCGGGCGCCACACCAACGACCACATGACCTCCTTCTACGCCAACACGCCCTCCGGCTTCTTCGTCGAATATGGCTGGGGTGGGCGGCTGGTGGACCCTGCCACCTGGCAGCCGCACGAGACCTTCGACGGGCCGAGCTTCTGGGGGCATGAGCGCCTGAGCATGCCGGAGGCCCAGCGCAAGGCCCTGCGGGACATGCGCCTGGCCGCCGCCGCGAAGGGGCTTCGCGCGCCGGTGGAATTCGGACCCGGCTGCGTCTGGTTCGAGGAAGCGCGCCGCCGCGCCTGAACGACAAGAAACACAAGGAAGACGTCCATGTTCAACCGCCGCATGCTGCTGGCTCTCGCCGGCACCGGGATCGCTTTGCCCGCCGTTGCCCAGCCCATCACCGTCACTTTGGTCGTGCCGTTCTCACCCGGCAGCGTCGTGGACATCATGGCCCGCGGCTTCGCGGACCCGTTCCGCCTGGCACTCGGCGCCGGCGCCAATGTGCCGGTGCTGAACCGCGAGGGGGCGGGCGGCGGCGTGGGGGTCGCGGCCGTGGGCCAGGCGCGGCCGGACGGCACGACCATCGCCTTCGCGCCGTCGGGCATGATCACCACCCTGCCGCATCTGGTGAACGGGCTGCCCTATCGTTTCGAGGGCTTCGAGGCGATCTGCCAGAACTTCGAGAACATCTTCGTGCTGGCCGTGGGCGCGCAGTCACCCTATCGCGACCTGGCGGGGATGCTGGCGGCCGCCCGCGCGCGCCCGGAGACCGTGACCTGGGGCGATGCCGGCGTCGGCACGGTGGGCAACCTGATCGGTCGCCAGCTGGAGCAATTGGCCGGGGTGAAGATGTCCCCCGTGCCTTACCGCAACCAGGGCCAGATGATGCTGGACGCGCAGTCCGGCGCGCTGGATGCGGCCATCACCACCTGGGCCACGGTGCGTGAGAGCGGGTTGCGCGTGCTGGGTGTCGCCGCCGATGCGCGCCAGCCGGCCATTCCGAATGGCCCCACCTTCGGCGAGCAGGGGCTGAACGTGACGCTGCGGGGCTTCGGTGGGCTGTATGCCCCACGCGGCCTGCCGCGAGAGGTGGCGCGGCGGCTGGAAGTGGCCTGCCTGGAGGCGGCGGCGAGCCCCGCCTATCGGGAGGCGATGGAACGCATCGGGCAGGTGGTGGCGCCGCTGGGGGCGGAAGCCTTCGCTGTCAGGCTGCGGGATGAGGAGCGGGATGCGAAGGGGATGATTGAGAGGCTTGGATTAAGGGCGCCTTGATCTTCTTTTTCTGAAGAAAAAGAAGCAAAAAGACTTTTCGAGTTTGCCGGAGGTGAGGGTTTCGCTTCACCTCCGGCGGCATATACAACTAAAAAGAATATATACTTATAAAAACAACCTCTCTCCCCGCATCCCCTCATACATCGACGCCACCTGTTCGCCATAACCGTTCCAGATGCGGGTCGGCACGCGCTCTCCGCTGCCGATCAGGCGTTCGCTGGCCTGGCTCCAGCGCGGGTGCGGCACTTCGGGGTTCACATTGGCCCAGAAGCCGTATTCCTGCGGCTGGATGGTGCCCCAGAACGTGTCGGGGCGCTGTTCCTGGAAGTTGATCCGCACGATCGACTTGCCGGATTTGAACCCGTACTTCCAAGGAAACAACACGCGGATGGGGGCGCCGTTCTGTGCCGGCAGCGGGTTGCCGTACATGCCGACCGCCATGAAGGACAGCTCGTTCCCGGCCTCCTGGATCGTGCAGGCCTCGGTATGCGGCCAGGGGTACCAGCTCTGCCGCAGCCCGGGCATCACGCTGGGGATGGAGGCGGTCTGGAAGGCGAGATACTTCGCGCTGGCCATGGGCTTCACCACGTCCAGCAGCGCTTTCAGCGCGAAGCCGGACCAGGGCACGGTCATCGCCCAGGCCTCGACGCAGCGCAGGCGCAGAACCCGCTCCTCGATCGGCATCATGCGGATCAGGTCGTCGATCTCGAACTCGCGCGGGTTCTCGACCAGGCCCTCGACCTTCAGGCGCCAGGGGCGGCGGGGCATGCGCTGGGCGTCGCGCGCGATGCCCTTATAGGTGCCGAATTCATAGAAATTGTTGTAGTTGGTCGCCTCGCGCTCGGCCGTGATGGCCCGGCCGCCGTCGAAGGCCGCGTTGCGCGTATGCTCGGGCAGGGGCGGGATGGCGCCGGTCTGGGCCAGGGCGGGGCCCGCCGCCAGCAGCGCGGGCGCGCCCATCAGCGCGCGCCGGTTCAGGACGAACTCGCGCGGGGTGACGGCGCTTTCGGGCAATGCCCAGCCCTTGCGGCGGATGATGTTCATGCGGAAGGCCCCTTTCCTGTGGCGAGCATATGGGGAGCGGCGGCCGGGGCGCCAGCACCCAGGCGCCGCGCATCGAGAGAACGCGCCAGCGCCCAGAGGATGAACGCGCCAGCCGGCACGACGATCACTTCCAGCAGCGGATTTCGCGCCACCGCGACCGAGCCCAGCCAGGACAGGAACAGGCCCAGGCTGAACACCGGCAGGCTGTGCCGGCCGATCATGCCCAGCGCCGCCGACAGCCGCGTGCCGGTCCAGGCCGCGGCGCGCGGCACCAGCGCCGCCACCAGATAGGCCAGGCTGAGGGCGTGCAGGGCCCGCAGCGGCGCCAATTGCTCCTTGCCCACCAGCCAGCCGGGCAGGGTGCCCGTCACCTTCAGCACGGTGCCCAGCGCCACGATGGCCAGGGCGCCCGCCACCAGCCGCCGGTCGGCGGTGACCGCCCGCCCGGTGAACAGCACGCGTCGCCCGAACCAGGCGCCGAGCAGGAACAGCGGCACCCACCCCGGCGGGCTGAAGGCGAAGCTGGTGCCCCCGAGCGCGGGCAGGTCCGCCGGCAGCAGCTGCGCCGCCACGTACAGGGCGGCGGGCATCAGCAGCGCCCGCGCCTCGAACCGTGCGACCAGCCACAGGAAGGGCAGCAGGGCCGCCATGCCGATCAGGAACATGGGCAGGATGCCCATGAAGGGCGGCTGATAGACCAGCAGCGTGCCGCCCAGCGCCGCCAGCACCGGGTGGCGCATCGCGTAATCCCAGCCCGGCGTGCCGAGCCAGGCGGCACCCGCGGTGACCATGGCGCCGAAACCCAGGAACACCACCAGATGCATGCGCCACAGCCGGGCGAAGCGCACCGCCATGTCCCGGCAGGCGGCGGCGAAGCCCTGGCGCGCCTGCTTGTAGAGGAACACTGAGCCCAGCCCGAAGCCCGAGAGAAAGACGAATTGCTCAGAGCTGTCCGAGACGCCCCAGGCCGCATGGATCAGCCAGCCCCCCACGAAGCCGCCGGCGATGTGAGAGGCGAAGATGGACAGCTGCAGCCAGCCGCGGATGGCATCCAGCCGGGCATCGCGGCCCGGCGGCTTCAGCGGGGGCGGCATGGGCGGGGGCGGCATGAGGGGGGCCGCGCTCATGCCCGCACCAGCCGGGCGGGCAGCAGGGCCGGGATCTCTCGCCGGTGCAGCCACACCAGGAAGCCCGCGACGAGGAAGGTGAAGCAGGCTTCCTTGAACAGCACCGCGCCGTCGCCGTAGGGGTCGATGCCGATCGGGCCCAGCGTGTGCAGGAAGATCGCCCCGCCCATCAGCCCCATCGTCATGAAGGCGCCGAACAGACGGCTGGGCTGGTTCAGCACCAGGGTCGCGGCCGCGATTTCCAGCAGCGCCACCGTCCAGCGGATCGCGGCCTCATGCGCGGGCAGGAACAACCAGTCGGCCAGGGGCTGGAACACGCCCTGCACCGAGCCCTCGGCGCCGTTCAGCTTGAACTGCTCGTAGTAGAAGAATTCCCAGGCGATCCAGCCGGCGGCGAGCCAGGAGACGGCACGGGCGAGGCGTGGATGCCCGAAGGGCAAGGTGGGATGCATGGCGAAACCCCCGGTTGATGCCGGTTCTTCGCCCGCCATCGCATGGAGGTTACGCGATCACCGTGGCCCGATGCGAATCATGCCTGACGCGGCGCCTCGGTTCTTCCTCCGACAGCGGCGGTGCCGGCTCGGCCAGCACGACGCGGTCGCGCCCCGCCCGTTTCGCGGCATAGAGCGCCAGGTCCGCCTCCCGCAGCATCTGGTCGATGCCCGCCCCGGCACGGGGCAGGGCGAGGCCGATGCTGACCGTCACGCTCAACGCCAGGCCGGGATGCAGCGGCACGCGCGTGGCGCCCACCGCCTGGCGCAGCCCTTCCATCAGGGCCTCCGCCGCCTCGGGGTCCGGGATCAGCAGGGCGAATTCCTCCCCGCCGAGCCTGGCGGCAAAGCAGGCAGCCTCCTTCAGCCGTTCGGCCAGGGCCACCAGCATGGCGTCGCCGCTGTCATGGCCATGGGTGTCGTTCACCGCCTTGAAATGGTCGATGTCGAGCAGCGCCAGCGCGGCGCCGGGCGCGCGCCGGGCTTCCTCCAGCAGGCGCCGGCGGTTGGGCAGGCCGGTCAGGGCGTCGGTCGTCGCCTGCTCGATCAGGGCGCGCTGGGCGTGCAGCAGCCTCTCGGCCGCGCGCAGCCGGGCCGTCAGCTCGATGACGGAGGGCGGCTTGAACACGAAGTCGTCCGCGCCCGCGTCCAGCGCCTCCGCGACATGGGCATCGTCGAGGCTGGAGGACATGGCGATGAGATAGAGCGGCGGCCGGCAGGGGCGGTTCAGCAGCCGGGCATGCCAGCACAGCTCCATCCCCGGCATGCCAGGAAGCTCGAAACTGGTCAGCAGCAGGTCGATGGAGGGGTCCGCGCGCAGCGTCTCCAGCGCGTGCAGGCCATGGCCCTCGACCACCACGGCATGCCCCGCGGTCTCCAGCATGGCCCGGACCAGGCGCTGGACCAGGCGCCCGGGCTCGACCAGCAGAATCTTCATGGGCTCCCTCGCTTCGCCGGCCTGAATGCGGCCGGATTAGCGGGGAGGGTGTTGACCAATCCTTACCCGGCGGCGGCGCGGATGCGGAACAGCGCCTCCTCATCGCCCAGCGCCGCCAGCACGGCGTCGATCGGCGGGGAGACCAGCGTGCCGGTCAGCGCGGCCCGCAGCGGCTGGGCCACCGCGCCGAGCTTCACGCCCTCGGCCTCGGCGAAGGCCTTGATGCGGGCTTCGAGGCCCGTGCGCGACCAGTCGCCGCCGGCCAGCGCGTCGGCCAGCCGGGTGAGGCGCGCGCGGCCTTCCTCGTTCAGCTGGCCCTGGGCCTTCGCGTCGGGCAGGGGCGCGCCATGGCCCAGCGCGAACTTCGCGCCCTCGGCCAGCTCCAGCACGGTCTTGGCGCGTTCCTGCATGGCGGGCATCAGCGCGGTGATCCGCGCCTCGGCCACCGCATCGGCGCCCAGGCGCGTGCAGACATCGGCGGCCAGCCGGGCGGGGTCCGCCTGGCGGATATAGACGCCGTTGATGTGCATCAGCTTGGCGTAGTCCATGCGGGACGCGCCGCGGCCCACATCGGACAGGTCGAAGATCTGCTCCGCGCGCTCCTTCGGCACGATCTCCTCGTCGCCATGGCCCCAGCCCAGGCGCAGCAGCGCGTTCAGCGCCGCCTCGGGCAGGATGCCCTGGTCGCGCCATTCCAGCACGCTGACGGCGCCGTGGCGCTTGGACAGCTTGGCGCCGTCCGCGCCATGGATCAGCGGGATATGGGCGAAGCGCGGGCGCTCCCAGCCCATGGCGTCGAACACCAGGCACTGGCGGAAGGTGTTGGTCAGGTGGTCGTCGCCGCGGATGACATGGGTGATCTCCATGTCATGGTCGTCCACCACCACCGCATGCAGATAGGTGGGCGTGCCGTCGGAGCGCAGGATGATCAGGTCATCCAGCTCCTCGTTCTTCACCTCGACGCGGCCCTGCACCAGGTCCTCGACGACCATCGTGCCCTCACGCGGGGCCTTGATGCGGATGGCGAAGGGCTTGCCCTCCTGCTCGGGGCCGGGGGTGCGGTCGCGCCAGAAGCCGTTGTAGCGGGGCGGGCGCTTCTCGGCCATCGCGGCCGCGCGCATGGTGTCCAGCTCCTCGGCCGTCTCATAGGCGCGATAGGCGGCACCCTTGGCCAGCAGCTCATGCGCGACCTCGGCGTGGCGGGCCTCGCGGGTGGATTGCAGCACCGGCTCACGGTCCGGCGACAGGCCGAGCCAGGCGAGGCTTTCCTTGATCTGTTCGACCGCCGCCTGGGTGGAGCGCGCCTTGTCCGTGTCCTCGATGCGCAGCAGGTACTCGCCCCCGTTCTTGTGGGCGTAGAGCGCGTTGAAATAGGCGGTGCGGGCGCCCCCCACATGCAGGAAGCCGGTGGGGGAGGGCGCGAAGCGGGTGCGGACGGTCATGGCGCCGGTATCGGTCGGCCGGGCCGGTTCGTCCAGGGGTTTGCAGGGGGGCAGAGTCGCAAAAACGGCCGCCCAGAAAATTGTGGACGACTCGTAAACGACTCGGGCGCAGAAACTCGCGACTCGGGACTTGTGACTTGACTCGGATTCGGGTGAAAACTGGTGGGTGGCGCACGCATGGGTTGCATCCCCCTCTGCCGTTCTGGGGCAGGCCGGTATTCCGGCCCGCGGTCGCGCGCGCCTGACTTCCACAATAATCGAGATTTTCCAGGTCGTTCTGGGTGCCCAGCACGGACGATGGCTGCTGTGGCTTCCGGTTGCAATGGGCGCTGGCGTGCTCGGCTATTTCGCGCTGGACCGTGAGCCGCCGCTCTGGCTCGGGCTGGGCGGCATGGCGCCCGTCGGCCTGGCCCTGTGGCTCGCGCCGCGACGCCCCGGCGCGGCCTGGCTGCTGGGCCTGCTGGGCGCGGCCTGGCTGGGCTTCGCCTTGGCGGGGCTGCACAGCGCCCGCATGCCGGGGGCGCTGGAATTGCCGCGCACCGCCGTGCGCGCCGAAGGCGTGGTCACGCTGGTCGAACCCTTGCCCGAGGGGCTGCGCGTCACCCTCTCGGGCGCCACCTGGCCCGGTCAGGCGGACCCCGCGGCGCGCCTGATCCGCGTGCGGCTGAAGGCCGATGACCCGCTGCGGCCGGAACCCGGCCAGCGCCTGGCCGTCCGCTCGATGCTGCGCGCCCCCTCCGCCCCCACCCATCCCGGCGCCTGGGATTTCCAGCGCGCGGCCTGGTTCACGGGGCTCGGCGCCTCGGGCTATGCGCTCGGCCGGGCGGAGGTCCTGCCCGGGCAGGGCAGCGCCCCCGCCCTGGCCGGCACTAGGCGCGCCATGGAGGCACGCATCGCCGCCGCCCTGCCGGGCGCCGCCGGCGCCGTCTCGGCCGCGCTGATCACGGGCGGGCAGTCGGCCATTCCGCCCCAGGCCATGGCCGCGATGCGGGACAGCGGGCTCGCGCATCTGCTCTCCGTCTCCGGCCTGCACATGACGATCGTGGTGGGGCTGGTCTATGCGGTGCTCCGGGGCGGGCTGGCCCTGTGGCCCTGGCTGGCGCTGCGCCTGGACGTGAAGCTGCCCGCGGCGCTGGGCGCCCTGGCGGCGGGCGGCTTCTATCTGGTGCTGTCGGGCAACCAGATCCCGATGCTGCGCAGCTTCGCCATGGCCGCCCTGGTCACGGCCGCGCTGCTGGCCGGCCGGCGGGCCATCACCCTGCGCGGGGTAGCGATCGCCGCGCTGGTGGTGCTGCTGCTGGACCCCTCCGCGATCCTCGGCCCTTCCTTCCAGATGAGCTTCGCGGCCGTGCTGGCGCTGGTCGCCGCCCATGAATGGTGGCGCCCGCGTGCCAAGGTGCCGGAGAACCCGCGCTGGTGGCGCCGCCCCGCGCTGATCCTGGCGGGCATGCTCATGACCTCGCTCATCGCCGGGCTGGCCACCATGCCGTTCGGCCTCGCGCATTTCGGGCGGCTGCAGCTCTACGGCGTCGCCGCCAACATGCTGGCCGTGCCCGTCACCAGCTTCCTCGTCATGCCGGCGGGTCTGGTTGCCGCGCTGGCCATGCCGCTGGGGCTGGAGGGCGTGCCGCTGGCCGTCATGGGCTGGGGCGTGGAGCTGATCCTGGCCATCGCGCGCGCCGTCGCCTCCTGGCCCGGCGCCACCATGGCCGCCGAGCCTCTGCCTGCCTGGGGCGCGGCGCTGGCAGCACTCGGCCTGTGCTGGCTGGCGCTGTGGCGTGGCCGGCTGCGCGCCCCGGGCCTGCCCATGCTGGCGCTGGGCCTGATGGCCGGCGCCCTGACGCCTTCGCCCCATGCGCTGGTCTCGGCCGATGGGCGGCTGGTCGCGCTGCGGGCCGGCGGGGATGTCTTCGTCCATCGCCACGGCAGCGCCTCCCGCTTCGTGCAGGATGCCTGGCTGCGCAGCTGGGCCGAGGACGCGGCGCGCCCGATGCCCGGCATCGGCGGCCCGCCGGGCCTGGCCTGCGACGAGGCGGGCTGCCGCCTGGCGGAACGCATCGCGCTGCTGCGCCCGGCTGCCCCCGCCCCGCGCGGGCGCCAGCGCGCCGCGGCACCCGAGGCCCCCTGCGGCCGCGCGGCGCTGATCATCTCGCCCGAGCCCGTGCGCGGTGACTGCGCGGGCAGCCGGGTGATCGACCGCTTTTCCGTCTGGCGCGACGGCGCCCATGCCGTGTGGCTCTCGGCCGATGGCGGTGTGCGCGTCGTCAGCGACCGCGCGCATCGTGGCGACAGGCCATGGGTTCCCCCGCGGCCCTCGCCGCGCTATCAGGCCGACTCCCTTCCGGTCGCGAGCATAGAATAGCGGCCGCTCCCCTATACTGGCGCTCATCCCATGCGCCCGAGGTTCCGCCCGTGCTTCCGCTCGTTGCCATTCTCGGCCGGCCCAATGTCGGCAAGTCCACCCTGTTCAACCGCCTCGCGCGGCGGCGTATCGCCATTGTGGACGATACGCCGGGCGTCACGCGTGACCGCCGAGAGGTCGAGACCGAGATTGGCGGCCGCAAGGTGCGCCTGATGGACACGGCGGGCCTGGAGGAAGCGCCCCCCGAGACCATCCCCGGCCGCATGCGCCAGAGCACGGACACCGCGCTCGACATGGCCGATGTCGTGCTGCTCGTGATCGACGCGCGCTTCGGCCTGACGCCGGTGGACAAGACCTTCGCCGACATCCTGCGCCGCGCCGGCAAGCCCGTGATCCTCGTCGCCAACAAGGCCGAGGGCCGCGCCGGCGCCGCCTCGGCCATGGAGGCCTATGAGCTGGGCCTGGGCGACCCGCTGCCGGTCTCGGCCGAGCATGGCGAGGGCTTCGGTGAGCTGCACGAGGCCGTGGCCGAGGCGCTGGGCCCCGACGAGAACGCGCGCGACGACGAGGATGAGGAGGAGGACACGGCCAACCGGCCGTTGCGCCTGGCCATCCTCGGCCGCCCCAATGCCGGCAAATCCACCCTGCTGAACACGCTGGTGGGTGAGGAGCGCATGATCACCGGCCCCGAGCCCGGCCTGACGCGCGACGCCATTCCGGTGGAATGGCATGACGGCGTGGGCCCGGTGCGGCTGGTCGATACCGCGGGCCTGCGCCGCAAGGCCCGCGTGAACGAGAAGCTGGAGCAGCTCTCGGTCTATTCCTCCATCGAGGCGCTGAAGCAGGCCGAAGCCATCATCCTGGTCCTCGACGCGCAGCTGGGCATGGAGGAGCAGGACATCCGCATCGCACGCCTGGCGGAGCGCGAGGGCCGCGCGCTGATCATCGCGCTGAACAAGTGGGATGCCATCGAGGACCGCCCGGCCGCGCGCAAGAGGCTGGACGATACGCTCACCGCCTCTCTCGCGCAGATGAAGGGCGTGACGGTCGTGCCCATCTCGGCGGCCAACGGGCGCGGCGTGGACAAGCTGATGCCGCAGGTCCGCAAGGTGGTGGAGCTGTGGAACCGCCGCGTGCCGACCGGCGCGCTGAACCGCTGGTTCGAGGATGCGCTGGAACGGCACCAGCCGCCGCTGGTCTCCGGCCGCCGCCTCAAGCTGCGCTATGCCACCATGCCCAAGGCGCGGCCGCCGACGATCATCGTCTTCGGCACGCGCGCGGAGCAGACCCCGCTCGACTACCAGCGCTATCTGGTGAACAGCTTCCGCGAGGCCTTCGGCATGCCGGGCGTTCCCATCCGCCTGAACTTCAGGGGGACTGAGAACCCGTTCGCCGAGGAGGATTAGCCTTCTCGCCGGCAGGCTGTTTCGCGCCGCGCCGCTGAAGCTCGGGCGGCAGGCCTTCCTCCAGCACGGTCTCGGTCTTTTCGCGGTCGTTCTTGGGGTGGCCCTTGGCATCGCTGCCGCTGGGCTTGGTCGGCTCATTCGCCATGGCATTCTCCTTGCGGGAAGAACGCCGGGGCGAGGCTCAGGTTACCGGCATCTGGATCGCGGCCAGGGTCGCGCGCAGCAGCACCAGCTCATCCAGCATGTCGGCCGAACTGGCGGCCTGGATGCGGGAGATGGGCTGGAAGCGCAGCAGCCGGTGCGGCCCCGCGGCCAGAACGGGCTCGATCTGCGGGAAGGGCGCCTCGGGCTGTTCCTTGACCACGCTGATCAGCACGAAGTTGAAGTGCCGGCCGATGGCGTTCAGCAGCACCGACATTTCCTGGAAGTGGCGTTCGGCCTCGCCGTCTTCCTCGATGACCTGCAGCAGCAGCTTGTTGCCCACGCCGCGCATCGCGTCCTGGAAGCGCTGGACGCAGCGGGCCATGTACTGCTGCCCGGCCTCGGTGGACATGTCCGCGCTGTGCAGGATGCAGGGGGCGCCGTGGCGCTTCTCCAGCTTGCGGTTGCGGCTCTGGTACCAGGCGGGGTTGGGGCGGTCGGCGGGGTTGATCGTCTCCCAGCCATCCGGGTCCAGCAGCGGCGCGAAATCCTCGCTCAGGATGTCGGTCACCATTTCGGGCGTCGCGGAGAGCCAGTCGAAAGGGCCGCTCCAGCGCCGCATGCCGAAGCGGCGCAGCATGGAGGAGGTGTAGCCGGTGCTGCCCAGGCTCAATACCTGGGGCGAATGGGCGCCGCCGTAATGCGGATGCAGCATCTGCGCGCGCACCGCGTCCATCGCGGTGGCGACGTGGCGCTGGTACCATTCATTGCTGCCGATGATCATCGGCATGAACTTCAGCAGGAATTCGTCGGGGCCCTGGACCAGGAAGTCCTGGAAGCGCTCGTTCTTCCAGTAGGCGATGCCCTCGGCGCCGCAATCGCGGCCCAGCAGCGCGCGGAAGCAGCCGTTGATCATCTCCGCGAAGAGATCCTCGTCGCTCATGCCCAGGCTGCTGATGGTGGGCGCCTGCGAGGCGCTGGGGCCGAGGCGCATGGCGATGCGGCTGACCGTCTCGGACAGCGCCTTGTCCAGCGGTACTTCACGCATGCGCGCGATCAGGCGCGGCAGCTCGGTACCATAGTCGCGGGGGGAGAGATCCTGCCCGGTCATGCCCCTTACGGCGCCCGTCAGCAGGGAAAGGGCGAGGGCAGGGCCCTCGGGCACGGGCGGGGCGCTGCGCGCCTCGTCCGGGCCATCGGCGCGCACAGGCGCCGGTTCCGGCGTTTCCGCCGGAACGGCGGCGGGAGCCATATCCTCTCCCGCCACCTGCTCGCTCACCGCGAGTAGAACTCGACCACGAGGTTCGGTTCCATCTGCACCGGGTAGGGCACGTCGGAGACCTTGGGGGCGCGCACGAAGCGGCCGCGCATCGCGCGGTGGTCCACCTCGATGTATTCCGGCACGTCGCGCTCGCCGCTCTGGGCCGCGTCCAGCACCATGGTCAGCTGCTTGGACTTTTCCTTCACCTCGATCTGGTCGCCGTCCTTGACGATGTAGGAGGCGATGTTCAGGCGCTTGCCGTTCACCAGCACATGGCCGTGGTTCACGAACTGGCGGGCGGCGAAGGGGGTGACCGCGAGCTTCATGCGGTACACGACGCAATCCAGGCGGCGCTCCAGCAGCTCGATCAGGTTCTCCGAGGTGTCGCCCTTACGGCGCACGGCCTCTTCGTAGTACTTGCGGAACTGCTTCTCACCGATGTTGCCGTAGTAGCCCTTGAGCTTCTGCTTGGCCATCAGCTGCACGCCGAAGTCGGTCGGCTTGTTCTTGCGGCGCTGGCCGTGCTGGCCGGGGCCGTACTCGCGCTTGTTCACCGGGGACTTGGCACGGCCCCACAGGTTCACGCCAAGGCGGCGGTTGATCTTGTACTTGGATTCTGCGCGCTTCGTCATGCGACACGTCATCCGCCCCTAGTCGGAGGCGGCCTTCTTCATCAGGCGGTATGGCAGGAGCCACCGCGGGTTGTCCCGGTAGTCCCGTACAGGTGGTATAGCACCACCGGAACGGGCGTGCCGCACACAGTTTCGCGCGAAGTGGCGAAGGTCTTGTGCGGCCGCTTTCCCAGGAATGGTGGGGCGTATAGGCGGGCAGGGCGGCTTTGTCAAAACCGGCTTGCCAAACGGCGGCGGCGGGTCCAGTGGCAGCGCATGGTATCGCGCGAAGACATCCTGATCCTGGGCCTTTCGGCCGGCGTTGTGGGCAGCCTGGTGGGCGGCCTGATGCTGGGTATAGGGCTGGGGCTGGTCGTGAACAACGTGCATGCCGGCTGGGTGCTGGTGCTGCCCGCGGCCCCGGTCGCCGGGCTGCTCGGATATGTGCTGGCCCGCAAGGTGGCGGCGAAGCTGTGAGCGCGCAGCGCCACCTCGGCCGCTGCCATTGCGGCGCCGTGCGGTTCGAGGCGGTGCTGGTCGACGGCTTCGATTCCATCCGCCGCTGCACCTGTTCCTATTGCCGCATGCGCGGGGCCGTGGTCGCCATGGCCGAGATGGGGGGCGTGACCATCCTGGAAGGCGAGGAGGCGCTGACCACCTATCGCTTCCACACCGGCACGGCGCAGCACTTCTTCTGTTCGCGCTGCGGCATCTACACCCATCACCAGCGCCGTTCCGACACCAGCCTCTATGCGGTGAATGTCGCCTGCCTTGAGGGGGTGAGCCCCTTCGACTTCGCCGAGGTTCCGGTGATGGACGGGGTGAACCACACCAACGACACCGGCCAGCCCACGCGCCGGGCCGGCACGCTGCGCTTCACGCCGGCCGACTAGTCAGCGCCATCAGCTCATCCAGCCCCTCGGCGCTGGCCAGCAGGGCGGCCTTCTCGGCACGGCTCAGCGCGGCACTACGCAGGCATTCGGCCTCGCCGGCCTTCAGCATGCCGGTCAGCAGCGGCACGTCCGGCGGCGCGCCCCGGCGGCGCGGGGGCGGCAGCATGGCGCGGTGTGCCTGCAGCAGGGCCGGGTCATCGGCCAGGCGGCGCACCGCATCCATCTCCGGCGGTTCCGGTGCCGCCCGCAGCTCGGCCGCGCGGCGCAGCAGGGCGGGCGGGGCCACATCCTCCTCGATGTCCAGCACCCTGAGGCCCGAGGCATCGCGCGCCGTCAGCCCCGCCAGCGGCACGGCCAGCAGCAGGCCGAGCGTGACCGGCGTGGTCCAGGCCGCGAGCCAGGGCGACACCAGCCAGGACGCCACCCCGAACACCGCCCCCGCCAGGGTGTGCGGCCAATAGAGCCGCCACAGGTCGCGCCAGGGCAGGTGCCCGTCATCGCGCCGCTGCGGCCGCCAGCCGCCGTCGCGCCCGGACAGGATGGAGAGCACGTCCATGCTCTGCGACAGCATGGTGACCGGCGCCAGAAGGGCGGCCACCACGCTTTCCAGCAGCATGCCGCCCGCCTGGCGCAGGCTGCGGATCGCCAGCAGCTTCGGCAGGAACAGCAGCGCCATGGTGCCGATGAACAGCCACATGGCGCGGATGGGGTCCACCACCGGCCATTCGGGAAACAGGGAGCGCCCGTTCGGGAAGTAGTTCAGCTGGCGGTAGCGTGCCTCCAGCGCGCTGGCCACGCCCACCAGCAGGAACAGCGCCCAGAGCGGCGCCGTGAGATAGGATCCGATGCCGGAGAGCAGATGCAGCCGGCTGATCGGGTGCAGCCCGCGCGCCGGCAGCACCGCCGCATGCTGCAGGTTGCCCTGGCACCAGCGCCGGTCGCGCACCGCCTGGTCGGGCAGGGATGGCGGGGTTTCCTCATAGCTGCCGCGCAGGCCCGGCACCATGTGCACGGCCCAGCCGGCGCGCCGCAGCAGGGCGGCTTCCACGAAGTCGTGGCTCATGATCATGCCGCCGAAGGGCGCGCGGCCCTTGAGGTGCGGCAGCCCCGCATGCCCGGC
Organism: Rhodovarius crocodyli; assembly: GCF_004005855.1. Lineage (GTDB taxonomy): Bacteria > Pseudomonadota > Alphaproteobacteria > Acetobacterales > Acetobacteraceae > Rhodovarius > Rhodovarius crocodyli. The sequence continues at coordinate 9,993 of NZ_SACL01000014.1, read as the reverse complement.
GAAGGCACGGGTGCGGATCATGGCGTTGTGGCCCCAGTAATTGCCCTCTGCTCCATGCCACCAGGCGATGCCCTGGGCGATCACGGGGCCATAGAGGCGGCCGGCGAACTGCTGCATGCGCGCGAGCAGGGAGCGCCCCTGCACGATCACCGGCAGGGTCTGGATCAGCCCGACATCCGGGTGGCGCTCCATGGCGGCGGCCAGCCGCACCAGCGCCTCGCCCTCCATCAGGCTGTCGGCATCCAGGATCAGGAATTGCGGATAGGCATCGCCGAAGCGCGTCACCCATTCGGCGATGTTGCCGGCCTTGCGCTCGGTGTTGGCGGTGCGGCGGCGATAGAAGATGCGCTGCTCATCGCCGGTCAGGCGGCGCAGCTCCAGAAAGGCCGCTTCCTCGGCCACCCAGGCGTCGGGGTCGGTGGTGTCGCTCAGGATGAAGATGTCGAAGTGCTCCATCGCGCCCAGGGCGGACAGGCTCTCGTGCATCGCCCGCAGCCCCGCCATCACGCGGTGCGGCGGCTCGTTGTACACGGGCATCAGCAGGGCCGTGCGGGTCGCGGGCACCGGCATGGGGCCGGCCATGACGCCCAGCCGGTCCACCCCGCCGCTGCGCATCGCCCAAAGCCCCGCCATGGCGCTGGTGAAGGACAGCGCGACCCAGGCGAACAGCACCACGAACAGCGCCAGCGTCGCGATCTGCAGCGCCGTCGGCCGGGCGATGTCAAGCACGAGCGCCATCTGCCAGGTCGCGAAGGCGGTCAGCGCCACCGCGCCGCCCAGCACGGCGAAACGCCGCCCGGCCATGCCGGGCGGCGAGGATGCGGGCGGGGCGGGGCGCGGCTGCGCGGCGGAGAGCGACTGCGCCGGCATGGCCAGCGGCGCGGGCTCCGGCAGCGCCATCCAGCGCGGCTTCAGGCCGTCCATCGATAGAGCCATGTCTCGCTGAGCGGCTGCTCGCCGGTCTTGAGCACGGCGCGCAGCTCCGACAGGCGGGCGCTGCCGGGGGCGAGTTCGAAATGCACCCGCCAGCCGCCGGTCTCGGGGTTGGGCTGCACGACGGGGTTGCGGATCTCGCCCTGGCTGGCGCTGACCTCCAGCTGCGGCAACTCCGCGTCCGGCACGCTGGCCGCGCGGCCGCCCTGTACGTCGAGCACGAACAGCCGGCCGCTGCGGCCAGCGGCGCCGGCGCGGAAGGCGGTGAAGCGGGCCAGGTCGCGGTTGCCCTGCCAGTCCGGCAGCCAGTGCAGGCGATAGACCAGATTATACTCCTGGCGGGCCTTCAGCGGTTCCTTGGGGCGCCAGTGGGCCACGATGTTGTCGTGAACCTCGCTGTCGGTCGGGATCTCGACCAGCTGCACGGCGCCCTCGCCCCAGTCGCCGATGGGTTCCACCCACAGGCTCGGGCGCTTCTCATAGGCGGCTTCCAGGTCGTTGTAGTTCACGAAATCCCGGGCGCGCTGCATCAGGCCGAAGCCGCGCGGGTTGGTCTCGGCGAAGGTGCTGACCTGGAGCTCACGCGGGTTGTGCAGGGGGCGCCACAGCTGTTCCCCGCGAGAGGAGGCGATCAGCAGCCCGTCGCTGTCATGCACGGCGGGGCGGTAGTCATCGATGCCGCCGCGATCATTGGGGGCGAACTGGTACATGCTGGTAAGCGGCGCGATGCCCACCGCGTCGATATCGGTGCGCGGATACAGGCTGGCCTGCACATCCATCAGCGTGTCCGCCCCGGGGCGGATGGTGAAGCGGAAGGCGGCGGCGGCACTCGGGCTGTCCAGCAGGGCATGCACCACGATGGAGCCCGCGCCCGCCGCCGGGCGTTCCAGCCAGAAGGACTTGAACAGCGGGAACTCCTCGCCGCGCGGGTCGGCGGTGCGGATGCCCAGGCCCCGTGCCGACAGCCCATAGCGCAGGTCCTTGCCGACCGCGCGGAAATAGGAGGCACCCAGGAAGGCGCAGACCTCGTCCATCACATCCGGGCGGTTGATGGGCGCGTGCAGGCGGAAGCCCGCATGGCCGAAATCGGCGGGCGGCGCCTCGCCCTCGGGCAGGGTGAAGTTGGAGGGGTCATAGGCGATGGGCCGCGCCTTGCCGCCGCTCACCTCGAACAGCTCCACCTTCTCCCGGTACAGGAAGCCGCGGTGGAACAGCTGGGCGCGGAAGCCGGGCGGGCCGTCGCGCCAGATGGAGCGTTCGGGCCGGAAGCGCAGCGCGCGATAGGCGTCGTAGTCGGTCTGCGCGAAGCGGCGGGGCAGGGTGGTGTCAGGTGCCTGGAACGCCTTGCGCGCCAGCTCACGCGCCTGGGCGCGGACGGTGTCCTCGCCGAAGGGCGTCTCGCCCTGGGGCATCTGCTGGGCCGACATGCGGCCCATGCCCGGCATGTTCAGAAAGGCAGCCGAGCCGGCGAGGACCGACAGCGCGTGACGGCGTTGCACCTAGCACCTCCGTTGCAGGAGCGGACGGGTTGCCCGCAGCCCTGTAACGAACCGTTCGAGGAAAGGTTACGCTGCGATGCGATGACAGATCCGTTTGTCTACGCCTTCCAATCATTCAGGAAGGTGAAGGCCTTCTCCAGCACATGCGGCGTGTGCCGGCCGCGCGGGTTGCGCATCGCCTCCTCGACATAGCCATGCAGCGCCGGGCGGAGATCGGGATGCGCGCAGCGCTCGATGATGACGGCCGATCGCTGCTTGGGCGACAGGCCGCGCAGGTCGGCCAGCCCCTGTTCCGTCACCAGCACCTGCACGTCGTGTTCGGTGTGGTCCACATGGGTGGCCATGGGCACGATGCGGGACGTGCCGTCCTTGGTGACGGAGGGCGTGACGAAGAAGGACAGGTAGCCGTTGCGCGCGAAATCGCCCGAGCCGCCGATGCCGTTCATGATCGCGCTGCCGCGGATATGGGTGGAGTTCACGTTGCCGTAGATGTCGGCCTCGATCATGCCGTTGATGGCGATGATGCCCAGCCGCCGCACCACCTCGGGGTGGTTCGAGATCTCCTGCGTGCGCAGCAGGATGCGTTCCCGGTAATAGTCCAGGTCGTCGAGCAGGATCTTCTGCCCCTCGCGGCTGAGCGAGAGCGCGGTGGCGGAGGCATGCACCATCTTGCCCGAGCGCAGCAGCTGCAGCATGCCGTCCTGGATCACCTCGGTGAAGGCGGTCAGCCCCTCGAAGGGGCCGGCGTCGAGCCCTGCCATCACGGCGTTGGAGACATTGCCCACCCCCGACTGGATGGGCAGCAGCGAGGGCGGCAGGCGGCCGCGCTTCACCTCATGGGCCAGGAATTCCAGGATATGGCCCGCGATCGCCTCCGAGGTCGCATCGGGGGCGGTGAAGTTGATGCCGCGATCGGGTTCGTCGGTGTGCACGATGGCGATGATCTTGGACGGGTCGCAGCGCAGGAAGCTGTCGCCGATGCGGTCCCGCGTCTCCAGGATCGGCACGGGCTTGCGGTGCGGCGGCAGGGCGGTGCCGTAATAGACGTCATGCATGCCGGCCAGCCGCGCATCCATGCCCGAGTTCACCTCGATGATGACCTTGTCCGCCAGGTCCAGCCAGGTCTTGTTGTTGCCGACCGAGGTGGAGGGCACCAGGCTGCCGTCGGCATTGATGGCCGTGACCTCCACCAGCGCCACGTCCAGCTTGCCCAGGAAGCCGAACCAGGCGTGCTGAGCGACATGGGACAGGTGGATGTCCATGTATTCCAGCCGGCCGGCGTTGATGTATTCGCGGCAGGTGGGGTCGGACTGATAGGGCAGGCGCATCTCGATGCCGTCGACCTTGGCCATGGCGCCGTCGAGCTCGGGCGAGGTGGAGGCGCCGGTCCAGATGCTGACCTTGAAGGGGTGGCCGGCCGCGTGCTCGGCCTCGATACGCGCGGCGAGCGCGGTGGGCACGGCCTTGGGATAGCCCGCGCCGGTAAAGCCGCTCATGCCGATGGTGGTGCCGGGGGCGATGAGGGCGGCGGCCTGGGCGGCCGTCATGATCCTGTCCTGCAGCCCGGGGGCGAGGATGCGCGGATGACTGGTCATGCGTGTGGGCTTTCCTGAACGCAGAAGGGGGCAGCCCTGTCGCCAGGACCACCCCCTCCCATCTGAACCCGCCTAGTGCGGGTCGTTACGTAAACGGTGCAGGAATTCGGCTGTGCGCGCAACCCGGGGGCCGCCGGCCTAGCCCCGCAGCGTGGCCCCGGTCGCCTTCGTCACGGCGGCCACCAGCTTCTGGCAGGCGGCCTCGATCTCGGCATCGGTCAGCGAACGCTCACGCGGCTGCAGCGTGGCCTGAAGGGCGAGGCTGACCTTGCCTTCGGGCAGCTTGTCGCCGGCGTAGCGGTCGAAGATGACGACGTCGGTGATCAGCGCCTTATCCGCCGCGCGGGCCGCGCGCAGCAGGTTCTCGGCCGGCACCTCGGCATCCACCAGGAAGGCGAAGTCACGCCGCAGCGGCTGGAAGGCCGGCAGGTCGGGCACCGACTTCTTGCGCTTCTTGGGCTCGGGCACCGCATCGAGGAACACCTCGGCCACCACGGCCGCACCGGCCAGGCCGAGCTTGGCGCGCAGGGCGGGATGCACCTCACCGAACTGGGCCAGCACGTTCTTGCCGGCGCGCAGCACGCCGGAACGGCCCGGGTGGTAATAGCCCGGCGCATCGGTGCTGACGGTCACACCCTGCATCGAGACACCCAGCGCCTCCAGCACGGCCTGGGCATCGCCCTTGGCGTCCAGCGCGTCCACCGGGCGGGCAGGGGCGGCCCAGCTCAGCGGGGTGGCGCCGATGCGCACGGCGACCGCGATGGTCTTCTGGCCTTCGGCGCCGGGGCTGACATAGCCGCCGCCCACTTCGCTCAATGCCACATCCGCGAAGCCGCGCGCGGCGTTGCGGGCGGCGGCCGTCAGCAGGCTGGCCGCCGGCGTCGGGCGCATCTGATCGAGATCGGACGCGATGGGGTTGGCCAGGGTCAGCGCCGGGTCACCGCCGCCGAACAGCTTGGCGGTCGGGCCGTCGATGAAGCCGTAGGTCACGTTGTCGAGGCAGCCGCGCGCGGCGAGCGTGCGGCGCGCCAGCTTCTCGCGCACCTGCTTGGCCGAGAGCGCGGGCGCGGCGACGGCCGCTACCACGGGCAGCGACACGGCCGGGATGGAATCGAGCCCGCCGAGGCGCAGCACTTCCTCCACCAGATCGGCCTCGGCCTCCACCGCCTCGCAGCCCTCGCGCGCCTTGGCCGCGCGCGCCGCGTCCAGCCCGGGGGCTTGGTCGAGCGTGATGGCGGCCGCGATGTCGTTGCGCCAGGACGGCACTGCCACCGTCACGCTGGTGGCGTTCTCGCCCAGCGTGGTGAAGCCGAGCCGGTTGAGCCGGGCCACCGCCTCATCGCGCGAGATCGCCTGCCCGCCGAGACCCGCCAGGCGCTCAAAGCGCAGGGTCGCGCTGCGGCGCCAGGACGGCTCGGTGCCGGCCTCGGAGATCTCGGACGCCTCGCCGCCGCAGAGTTCCAGGATCATCTGGGTGGCGAGTTCGAGGGCGGTGCGCGGCAGGGCCGGGTCCACGCCGCGCTCGAAGCGGGCGCGTGCCTCGGTGAAGATGTTGTGCCGACGGCCCGACAGCGCGATGCGCACGGGGTCGAACACCGCGCACTCGATGAAGCATTCGGTCGTGGTCTCGTCGCAGCCCGTGGGCTCGCCGCCCACGATGCCGCCCAGGGCTTCGGCGCCTTGCGCGTCGGCGATGATCCCGTCCTCGGGCGTCAGCGCATAGGTCTTGCCGTTCAGCGCCTCCAGGCTCTCGCCCTCACGCGCCATGCGCATGGTCAGCGTGCTGCCCTTCACCTTCGCCACGTCGAACACGTGCAGCGGGCGGCCCATGCCGAAGGTGAAGACGTTGGTCACGTCCACCAGCGCGTTGATCGGGCGCTGGCCGATGGAGACCAGCCAATCCTGCAGCCATTGCGGCGAGGGGCCGTTCTTCAGTCCCCGCACGGCGCGGCCCAGCACCCATTCGCAGGCGCGCGGGTCCTCGACCTGCCAGGCGAGCGGGGAGGGATAGGCGGGCTTGATGGCGGGCACGGTGATGGGCTTGAGCTTGCCGAGGCCGGCAGCGGCCAGATCGCGCGCGATGCCGTGCACCGACAGCGCGTCGCCGCGATTCGGCGTCACCTTGATCTCGATGATCGGGTCGTCGAGCTTGGCGTATTCGACATAGGGCGTGCCGATCGGCGCGTCCTCGGGCAGTTCGACGATGCCGTCGTGGTTCTCGCCCAGCGCCATCTCGCGCATGGACAGCATCATCGCCTCGCTCTTCACGCCGCGGATCTCGCCGGCCTTCAGCGTGATGCCGGTGCCGGGCACGAAGGCGCCGGGCAGGGCGGCCACGCCGATGAGGCCAGTGCGCGCGTTGGGCGCGCCGCACACGACCGAACGCTCCGTGCCGTCACCGATATCCACGCGCAGCTGGCGCAGGCGGTCGGCGTTGGGGTGCTGCACCGCCTCGATCACGCGGGCGATCACGAAGGAACGCAGCGGGGCGGCGCGGTCCTCGATGCCCTCGACCTCGATGCCGATGCGCGTCAGCGTCTCGGCGATGGTCGCGGTGTCGGCGGTGGTTTCCAGATGGGCGTGCAGCCAGGAAAGCGGGAACTTCATCTCACACGCCCTCGTGCAGGGAGGCAGGGGAAAGCGGGCTCGAGCCGTAATGGCGCAGCCAGCGCACATCGCCTTCATAGAAGGGGCGCAGATCGGGGATGCCGTGCTTCAGCATGGTGATGCGCTCGATCCCCATGCCGAAGGCGAAGCCCTGCCACTCACGCGGGTCCAGGCCGCAATTGGCCAGCACGCGGGGGTGGACCATGCCGCTGCCCAGGATTTCCAGCCAATCGCCGCCGCCGCCGAGCTCCCCGGTCTTGCGCGACCAGCCGATGTCCACCTCCATCGAGGGTTCGGTGAAGGGGAAATAGGAGGAGCGGAAGCGCACCGGCAGGTCGGCGATGCCGAAGAAGCTGCGCAGGAAATCGGTCAGGCAGCCCTTGAGGTGGCCGAGCGTGATGCCGCGGTCGATCACCAGCCCCTCGACCTGGTGGAACATCGGGCTGTGGGTGGCATCATGGTCGGCGCGATAGGTGCGGCCCGGGGCGATGATGCGGATCGGCGGTTCCTGGCCGATCATGGTGCGGATCTGCAGCGGGCTCGTCTGCGTGCGCAGCACCAGCGGGCGGCCGTCGGGGCCGGTGCCGGGCATGTAGAAGGTGTCTTGATCCTGCCGCGCGGGGTGGTGATCGGGGATGTTCAGGGCCGCGAAATTATACCAGTCGCCCTCGATGTCCGGGCCTTCGACCACGGAAAAACCCATCGCGCCGAAGATGGCCGTCAGCTCGTCGATCGTGCGGTTGATGGGGTGGATGGCGCCCTGCACGGCGGGGCGGGCGGGCAGGGACATGTCCTGCTTCTCGGCCGCGAGGCGGGCGTTCAGCGCCGCTTCCTCCAGCACCGCCTTGCGGGCTTCGAGGGCGGCCTCGACACGCGCGCGCACCGCGTTCACGGCGGCACCGCGGGCCTTGCGTTCCTCGGGCGGGATGGCGCCCAGCGTCTTCAGCAGGCCGGTGACGGCACCGCTCTTGCCCAGGGCCGCGACGCGCACGGCGTCCAGCGCGCGCAGGTCGGGGCTGGCTGCGATCTCCGCCTCCGTGGAGGCGGCGAGTTGGTCGAGATCGTCGGACATCAGCGGAGCCTTTTCGGCGTGGCCATCTGGGGCACAAGACAAAAAAAGCCGCCCCCCGTTGCCGGTGGGCGGCCCATCAGACCCCTGGACAGGGGTTCGATTAATTAGGCGCGGGCCGCCTTGGCTTTTTCCACCAAGGCCGCAAACGCCGCCGGCTCGTCATAGGCGAGCGCGGCCATCACCTTGCGGTCCATCTCCACGCCGGCGGCCTTCACCGCGGCAATGAAGGTGGAGTAGGTCATGCCGTGCTCACGCACGGCCGCGTTGATGCGCTGGATCCACAGGCCGCGGAACTCACGCTTCTTAACGCGACGGTCGCGATAGGCGTACTGAAGCGCCTTCTCGACGCGCTCGAGAGCGGGACGGTAATTCGTGGAAGAACGGCCCACATAGCCCTTGGCGAGCTTCAGGACCTTCTTGTGACGGGCGTGGGCGGTAACGCCGCGCTTGACACGTGCCATGGTTCAAACCCCTCCGATTACCGGCTCAGCCCGTAGGGCAGCCACTGCTTGACCGTCTTCGCGTCCATCTCGGTCAGCGTCTGGCTGCCCCGGTTCTGGCGCTTGGCCTTCTGGGAGCGGTTGCGCAGCATGTGGCGCTTCTTGCCCGGGCCGGCGAGAACCTTGCCGGTGCCGGTGATCTGGAAGCGCTTCTTAACGCTCGACTTCGTCTTCATCTTGGACATTGGGCCCTCCTCGTGGCGGATGCGCCCCCTGAAGGCCCCGAGAGGCCGACCGCACGATTGCGGCGGGGACGAGCGTCACCGGCCGGGCTGTCCAGGGCCTCGGCGCGGTGGCGGGCGTATAGCGGGGTGAGGGGAGGGCGTAAAGGGGCCGTCATGAAACCAGCCACGCGCCCGCCGCATGGACACAGAATAGGCCCGGTGCGACGCTGCCGGAAGCCAGCCAAGGGAGAAGGCGCGTGATCGAGCTGTGGACCTGGGATACGCCCAACGGGCGCAAGATTTCCGTGGCCCTGGAGGAAATGGGCCTGCCCTATACGGTGCATGCCGTGAACATCGGCAAGGGCGAGCAGTTCAACCCGGAGTTCCTGTCCTTCTCCCCCAACAACCGGATCCCGGCCATCCGTGACCCGGAGGGGCCGGACGGCAAGCCCATCACGGTGTTCGAGAGCGGGGCCATCCTCCTCTATCTGGCCGAGAAGACCGGCAAGTTCCTGCCGCGCGACCTGCGGGCACGGATTCCCGTGCTGGAATGGCTGATGTGGCAGATGGGCGGATTCGGCCCCATGCCCGGCCAGGTGCATCATTTCCTGATGCAGCCCGAGGGGCCGGCGCGCGACTATGGCGTGAAGCGCTATGGCGACGAGACCAAGCGCCTGTACGGCGTGCTGGACCGCCGCCTGGCCGGCCGCGACTTCGTGGCGACCGACGGTGCGCCCAGCGTGGCGGATTTCGCGATTCTCGGCTGGGCCTGGCGCCATGAGCGCCACCTGGTGCCCTTCGACGACCTGCCGAATGTGGCCGCCTGGTACGAGCGCATGATGGCGCGGCCTGCGGTTCAGCGCGGCTTTGCCGTCAAGTTGAACTGAGGGGTTTGACGACACGCGATGGGGCGGCTACATCCCGCCCCACGGAACGCATACGCCGTGTCAACTTCGTTCTCATCCCTGCGGAGGGGTGGCCGAGTGGCCGAAGGCGGCGGTTTGCTAAACCGTTATAGGGGGATAACCCCTATCGTGGGTTCGAATCCCATCCCCTCCGCCATTTTTCTAGCTAAATCAACGACTTGCTAAGCGCCCTTGGGCCGGATTTTTGGCGTTTTCGCTGTGGATAACTAGCCAGTGTGCCGGGGTCAGTGTGCCGGGGTAATTTGGAACACTGTTCCGATCTGGAGTTTTCGGGCGCCTTAGGGGCGAGTTCGGACTCGCCGTTCTCGGCAGTGTGCCGGGGTGATTCACCCCTTGCCGATATCCAGAACCGGCGACCATGCCGGACATGCGGCACCCCGCTACGGAGAGCTTTCAATGTTCGTTCTATCTGTCGCGCGCCATTCCGATGGTCCGCTCGTGGGCGTGGCCCACATGGCTCTGGTCGAGGAGGTGCGCATCCAGCGCGAGGCTCGCTTCCGCTTCGAGATACCAGCTGATGAAGCAGAAGGGGTGGAGAGGCTATTGGGCCTCAGCAGGCTCTTCGCCATCGGTGACGTGCCCCCCTGAGACTCCTCCAAAAATAACTGGAGTCCGCCCGACCCAAGGACGGACGAATGAAGCGATCACGGTTCACGGAAGAGCAGATCATCGGGATCCTGCGCGAGCAGGAGGCCGG
>NZ_SACL01000013.1 GCF_004005855.1 Rhodovarius crocodyli | reverse complement strand
TTTGCCCCCGGCCCCCCCTGTGGGGGGCTCTCCCCCCCACACCCCCGCCAGGAGATAATATCTCCTGGACCTGATGGAAGTTTGGCGCTTCATCTGGGTGCTGGGACAATTTTTAATAAATATCAATAAGAAAGACGTTCTCTGGTAATGGCCCAACTCCCTGGGGTCCAGGGCCGCTACGGTCCTGGCGGGGTTGCAAGGGGCAGCGCCCCTTGTTGGGGGCTCGGGGGCAACGCCCCCGCCTCACGCCTTCCCCAACCCGAACGCCTCCGCCAGCAGCCGATAGCTTTCCGCCCGCGCTTCCTGGTCATGGCACGGCGTCAGGATCGCCACTTCCTGCGCGTTGTACCGCCCGGCCAACTCCTCGATCCGGGCGCGCACCTGCTCGGGCGAGCCGATCAGCGCGCGGGCGGCCAGCCGATCCACATGCTCGCGCTCGGCGGGCGAGTAGTCATAGGCCTCGGCTTCCTCCTGGCTCGGCAGGGGCAGGAAGCGGCCCTGGTCGCGCCACAGCCGCCACAGCCCGCGCGGGGCGAAGCGGCGGCGGGCTTCCTCGGCGGTGGGGGCGGTCAGCGCGAAGATGCCGATGGCCGCATGCGGCGCCGCGCAATGCGCCGAGGGGCGGAAGCCCTGGTGATACATCTCCATCGCCTGCTCGCCGCCCTGGCCGTCGGTGATGAAGTGGGCATAGCAATAGGGCATGCCGAAAAAGGCCGCGACCTGCGCGCCGTAGTCTGAGGAGCCCAGCATCCACAGCTCGGGCCGGGTTTCGACCTCGGGGCTGGCGACGACCTTGCGATAGGGGTGGCTCTCCGGCAGGCCGTCGCCCAGCCAGCCCATCAGGTCGCGGATCTGGGTGGGGAAATTATCGGCGGCCGTCGCGGCCTGCGGGTTCAGCGCGTGGGCGGTGCGCCCGTCGCTGCCGGGCGCGCGCCCCAGCCCCAGGTCGATGCGGCCGGGCGCGATCGCCTCCAGCATGCGGAACTGCTCCGCCACCTTCAGCGCGGCATAGTGCGGCAGCATGATGCCGGCGCTGCCCACGCGGATGGTCCTGGTCGTGGCCGCGATGGCGGCAATCGTGATCTCGGGTGCCGAGCCCGCATGGGCGGCGGAGTTGTGATGCTCCGCCAGCCAGTAGCGCTTGTAGCCCCAGGCCTCGACCTTGGGTGCCAGGGCCAGCGTCTCCTGCACGGCCGCCGCGGGGCCGCGGCCGGAGGCGATGGTGGACTGGTCGAGGACCGAGAGCGACAAGGCCATATCAATCTTCCTGGATCTTCGGCGGGCCGGCCAGCACGCCGCCATCGATCACGATGGACTGCCCGGTCATGAAACCCGAAGCCGGGCTCGCGAGGAAGACGGCGGCCCCCGCGATCTCGTCGGGTTCGCCGATGCGCTGCAGCGGGCTGTCGGCGGTGCGCTTCTTCAGGTTCGCCGGGTCCTCCCACAGGGCGCGGGCGAAATCGGTGCGCACCAGGCCCGGGGCGATGCTGTTCACCCGCACGCCCTTCGGCCCCCATTCCACCGCCAGCGCGCGGGCCAGCTGCATGTCGGCGGCCTTGGACACGCCATAGATGCCGAGCGTGGGCGAACCCCGGAAACCGCCGATGGAGGAGATGAAGATCACGCTGCCCTGGCCGCGTTCGGCCATGGCCGGCACCACCATCTGGCTCAGCCACAGGTTGGAGCGGACATTGCCGTTCATGATGCGGTCATAGGCATCGTCGGTGATGGACTGGCTGGGGCCGAAATGCGGGTTCAGCGCCGCGTTGCAGACCAGGATGTCGATCTGGCCGAAGGCCGCGACGGAGGCATCCACCAGCCCCTGCAATTCCTCCTTGCGGGAGATGGAGGCGGCATGCGCGATCGCCTGGCCGCCATTGGCCTTGATCTCGGCCACCACCGCCTCGCAGGCATCGAGCTTGCGGGAGGAGACGACGACGCGGGCGCCGTGCTGGGCCAGGCGCAGGCAGATGGCCTTGCCGATGCCGCGGCTGCCGCCGGTGACGACGGCCACCTTTCCGGAGAGGTCGAACAGGTTGTTCACGGTGCTGTCCCTTGGAACGTTTGCGCACAGGGTGCGGGCTCGCGTGGGGCTTGTGAAGCCCTCCGCGACGTTGACGGCGGGCGCCGGCATGGTCAGCTTCGGGCAAAGTCCGGAGATCGCCATGTACCCCATTCTTCGCCGCGCCGCCCTGGCGCTCGCCGTCCTCGCGCCCATCGCCGCGCCCATTGCCTCCTCGGCCCAGCCGCGCAGCATCACCATCGCCAGCACCACCAGCACGGAGCAGTCGGGCCTGTTCGGCCATATCCTGCCGATCTTCACCCAGAAGACGGGCATCCAGGTGCGGGTGGTGGCGCTCGGCACCGGCCAGGCGCTGGATGTGGGCCGGCGCGGCGACGCGGATGTGCTGTTCGTGCACGACCGTGCGGCCGAGCAGCGCTTCGTGGCCGAGGGCTTCGGCGGCCCGCGCCATCATGTGATGTACAACGACTTCGTGATCGTGGGCCCCGCGGCTGATCCCGCGCGGATCCAGGGCGTGACGGATGTGACGGAGGCCCTGCGCCGCATCGCTGCCGCCCGCGCGCCCTTCATCAGCCGTGGCGACCGTTCGGGCACCCATGCGGCGGAACTGCGCCTGTGGCAGCAGGCGGGGGTGGACGTCGCGGCCGGGCGAGGCGCCTGGTATCGCGAGATCGGGCAGGGCATGGGCCCCGCGCTGAACACCGGTGCCGCGCAGAACGCCTATGTGCTCACCGATCGCGGCACCTGGCTGTCCTTCCGCAACCGCCAGGAGCTGCGCATCCTGTCCGAGGGTGATGCGCGGCTGTTCAACCAGTACGGCGTGATGCTGGTGAACCCCCAGCGCCACGCGCATGTGAAGGTGGCCGAGGGCCAGGCCTTCATCGACTGGATCATCTCGGCCGAGGGGCAGGCTGCCATCGCCGGCTACAAGGTGGGGGGCGAGCAGCTGTTCTTCCCCAATGCGAGCCAGCCCGAGCCCGCTTCCTGACCGCGTGGCGGCGGGCGGCGCCGCCCGCCTTCTAGGCGACGGGTATCCGCCCCGGCTGGTCGATGCACAGCAGCAGCCGGGCCGCGCCTGCCGGCGGCGAGCGGTGGATGCAGCCGAGCCCGGCATTGCCGGGAAAGCGCTCGCCCTTCAGCACCGCGACGGTGCCGGGCGCCATCTGCCCCGCCGCGCGATGCGGCCCCGCAGGCAGGGTCCGGGCCAGCGCCGCGCCGCCCTGCCGGCACAGCCATTGCGTTCCCGCGCCGCGATAGGTGCAGAGCATGCGCAGCCCCACCGCATCGGCGTGCCAGCGCGGGCAGCCGGGGCCGGTGATGGCCTCCAGCCGCAGCCGGGCCCGGCCGTCGCATTCGGCCAGGACCGAGAAGGCGACGGCCAGTCTGCGGATGTCCAGCAGCAGGTCGAGCGGGGCGGGGCAGGGCAGGCGGGCCGCGAGCTGGTCCGTCGCCTCGCCCACGATGCCCTCGGCCTCGGCGCAGAAGGGGGCATGCGCCAGCAGCGGTGCCAGGCCCTGCGTGAAGTCCTCGGGAATGGGGCGGTGCCACAGGGCGAGGTTCACCTCCGGCCGCAGGATGGTCAGCAGCACCTCTCCGTCCTCGGCGGCGATGGCCGTGCCGGGGGCGGGGTAGAGGCTGGCGTCGGGGGGCAGGGATTCAGCGAGGAAGCCGGGCATGGCCGCAACATGGTATAATATAACGTTCCGCACTAGTCTTGAGATGTTATAGTGTTCCATATATGAGTGCCGCATGCCCGACACCGACAACGACCTCACCAGCCGCTCCGGCCGCTGGCGCCGCATGGCCGGCGATGATTGGGCGGCCTTCGACGCCCTGCCGCCCGCGATTCGCGCCCGCGCCAGCCAGCATGCCTATGACCCCTGGGCGGTGAACCTGCTGGCGCTGTGGCGTTTGTTCCGCCGCCAGACGGCCAGCACGGCCCGTGCCGAACGGCGCCTGCTGAACCACCTGGACCGGCTGGAAGCCCTGGAACGACAGGCCTTTGCCGAGGGGCATGCCCGTGCCCACGGCGTGCCGCTGCCGCATCTGGCCGCGGCGGTGGGCGTGCTTCGCGCCCGAGGGTAGTTGCGAATGGTTTGCAATTGATCTACATCATCACCGGGCCCCGCACCGGCAAAGGCTAGGCCCGACTCGCGCAGCCAGCCTTTCCTTGCCCCACACAGCCAGCCAGCGCTTCTCTTGCCGAAAGAACCCCACATGTCAGATGGCACCACCGGCGCGGCACCCGCCGCGCTGACGCAGATGCTCGCCCGTGCCTCCGTCACGCCCCGCTTGCTGGCGGAACCCGGCCCGTCGGTTTCAGAACTGGAGATGGCGATTTCCGCCGCCCTGACCGCGCCCGACCACGGCATGCTGCGCCCCTGGCGCTTCGTGACCATCGAGGGTGAGGCCCGCGCGCGCCTGGGCGCGCTGATGGTGGCCAGCCTGTTGCGCCGCATGCCCGATGCACCCACCGAGGCGTTGGCGAAGGAGGAGCACAAGCCCCAGCGCGCGCCGCTCGTGATCATCGCGGGTGCCGCCATCCGCCATGGCCACAAGATCCCGGTCTGGGAGCAGGAGGCCTCGGCCGCCGCCGGCATCATGAACCTGATGCACGCGCTGGAGGCCCAGGGCTACGGCACCTTCTGGTCCTCCGCGCCGTCGCTGCTGGACCCCGAGATGAAGCAGGCGCTGGGCTTCCCCGAGACCGACCGGCTGCTGGGCTTCATCCATGTGGGCACGCTGGCCGGGCCGAAGCCCGAGCCGCATCGCCCGGCGCCTGCCGCCTATTGGCGGGCGTGGTCGGGCATCTGACCGCGCGGCTGGGCGAAGCGCAGCACCGCCCAGCCCAGCAACCCCGCCAGGCCCGAGCCCACGAGGATGCCGAGCTTCACCTCGTCCAGCCGCTCCGGGCTGCTGCTGAAGGCGAGCCCGCCCACGAACAGGGACATGGTGAAGCCGATGCCGCACAGCAGCGCGACACCCAGCACCTGGGGCCAGCTGGCATAGCGCGGCATGGGCACCAGCCCGGTCTTGACCAGCACCACCACCGCGCCGAACACGCCCACCACCTTGCCCGCCAGCAGGCCCAGGGTGACGCCGGCCGTCACCGGATGGATCAGGCTGTCCCAGCCCATGCCGCCCAGCGCCACGCCCGCATTGGCCAGGCCGAAGATGGGCATGATGAAGAAGCTGACCGGCACATGCAGGCGGTGCTCCAGCCGGTGCAGCGGCGAGTTCTCGGCATCCTCCTTGGCGCCCGGGCGCATGCGCAGGGGAATGCACAGCGCCAGCAGCACGCCCGCGATGGTGGCATGGATGCCCGAGCGGAACACCAGCACCCACAGCGCGACGCCGAGCAGCATGTAGGGCCACAGCCGCAGCACCCCCGCGCGGTTCAGCGCGATCAGCGCGCCCAGCACCACGGCGGCACCCAGCAGATCCGGCAGGGACAGGCTTTCGGTATAGAACAGCGCGATGATGACGATGGCGCCCAGGTCGTCGATCACGGCCAGCGCCATCAGGAACACCTTGAGCGAGGCCGGCACGCGCGGCCCCGCGAGCGACAGCACGGCCAGGGCGAAGGCGATGTCGGTGGCCGTCGGGATGGCCCAGCCGCGCATCGCCACCGGGTCCGCATGGTTCAGCCCGGCATAGATCAGGCCGGGCACCAGCATGCCGCCCAGCGCGCCCACGCCCGGCAGGATGCGCCGGCCCCAATTCGCCAGCTGGCCGTCCAGCATCTCGCGCTTGATCTCAAGCCCGACGAGCAGGAAGAACAGCACCATCAGCCCGTCATTGATCCAGTACTCGACCGACAGCGGGCCGAGCTTGGCGTGCAGCAGGTCGTGATAGCCCTGGGAGAGCGGCGAGTTGGCAATGACGATCGCGAGCGCGCCGGCCGCCATCAATACGAGCCCGCCGCCGGCGGAGCTGTCCAGCAACTGGCGGAAGACCGAGAGGGCACGTGACGAAGTGTTCATGTGTGGCTTCCTGCCTTAACCCTAACTGAATGACAACGCGTAAACGTCACGCCCGCGTCTCGGCCAGCAGCCAATCCGCGAAGGCCCGTGCCTCGGGCAGTACAGGGCCCGGCGGCAGCAGCAGCCAGTAATGCTCGCTCATCGCCACGGCACCGCCGGGCAGGGCGCGCAGGCGGCGCGCGCGCAGGTCCGCCTCGACGAATTCCGGCGGGCAGATCACGCTGCCCAGCCCCTCGATCGCGGCCTGGATCGCCAATGTCGTGCTTTCGAACAGCAGCGGCGGGGCCGACGGCGCGGGCCGGCCGGTGGCGGCGTGCCAGCGTGCCCAGTCATCGGGGCGTGCCCTGCCGCCCAGCAGGCTGTCGCCCTTGGCGCCGCGTGCCGCGAAGGGCGCGACCGTGATGGCCTGCAGCCGGATGGCGCCCGGCGCGGGCGGCGTGTCGCCGGGGCCGGAGCGGATGGCCGCGTCCACCGCCTCGCGCCCGAAATCCACGGGCGCGATGCTGGCCACCACCTCGATCGTCAGTTCCGGGTGCAGCGCCTGGAAGCGCGGCAGGCGCGGGATCAGCCAGTGCCGTGCCCAGGTGGTATAGGCGCGCACGCGGAAGGGCCCTCGCGCCCGGGCCAGCGCGGAGGTCGCGCGCCGGATCATCCCGAAGGCCTCGGACAGGCTGGCCGCATAGCGCGTGCCGGCCTCCGTCAGCCGCAGGGAATTGGCCCCGCGCTGGACAAGCGCGACGCCCAGCATCGCCTCCAGCTCCCGCAGGCGCCGGCTGATGGCGGGCTGGGTCACGTTCAGGGCGCGGGCGGCGGCGGTCAGGCTGCCGGTCTCGGCCACCAGGGCGAAGGCGGACAAGGCGCCCAAAGGGGGCATTCCGGGTGGCAGTGTCATGCCGCAGCATAACGTAGTGTTGGGGTAGGGCAAGAATTGCGACGCTTCCCTTGCACCCCCGGCGGGCCTACCGCTTGGGCCAACGCAGCCCGAAGCTGCGAGGAGGAAACCATGCGTCGCCGCCACGCCCTTGCCCTGCCGCTGCTGGCATTGCCCGCCGCCGCGCGGGCGCAGTCATTCCCGTCGCGCCCGATCCGGCTCGTGATCCCCTTCGCCGCCGGCGGCTCCAACGACATCATCGGCCGTATCCTGACCGAGAGCCTGGGCCAGCGCCTGGGTCAGCCGGTGGTGGTGGAGAACCGCGGCGGCGCCGGCGGCATCCTGGGCAATGAGGTGGTGGCGAGTGCGCCGCCCGACGGCCACACCCTGCTGCTGACCGGCAGCGGCAGCTTCGTCTCCTCCGGCCTGATCCAGCCGCGCGTGCCCTATGACGTGAACCGCGGCTTCGCCCATATCGGCTATATCGGGGCCTCGCCCGCGGTCATCGCGATCAACCCCTCGCTCGGCGCGACCAACCTGCGCGAGTTCCAGGCGCTGGGCAAAAGCCGGCGCCAGCCCATGTCCTATGCCAGCCCCGGCGTGGGCACGACCGGCCATGTGACGGGCGCGCTGATCGGCCAGGTGCTGGGCATCGAGCTGGAGCATGTGCCCTATCGCGGCACCGGCCCCGCGCTGCAGGACGTGATCGCGGGGCGGGTGGACTTCATCTCCAACGCCGCCGCGCCGCTGCAGCCCTTCCTGCAGGCGGGCACGCTGCGCGGCATCGCGCTGGCGGCCGCCCGGCGCATCGACCTGCTGCCGAACCTCACGACATCGGTCGAGCAGGGCTTCCCGCAGATCGACAGCGCGACCTGGTTCGGCCTGTCCGCCACGGGCGGCACGCCGGCTGCCGCCGTCAACGCGGTGCATGCCGCGTTGAACGCCACCCTGGCCGAGCCCGATGTGCGCCGCCGCCTGCTGGAACAGGGGCTGGAGCCCGAGCCGAGCCCCACCCCCGACGATTTCGCCCGCTTCGTCGCTTCCGAGCGCGAGCGCTGGGGCGCCGTGATCCGCGCCGCCCGCATCACCGCCGACTGACCGGAGACACTCATGTCCGACAAACCCGCCATCCTGCTGGATGTCGAGGATGGCATCGCCATCATGCGCCTCAACCGCCCCGAGGTGCGCAACGCCATCGACGACGCGATGCGCAGCGAGATGATGGCGATCATCGACCGCGTCAGCCGCGATGACGCGATCCGCGCCCTGGTCGTGACCGGCGAGGGCAAGGGCTTCTGCGCGGGCGGTGACGTGAAGGGCATGCGCGCCCGCATGGAGGCGCCCCCGGGCTCTGTCGCCATCAACGGCTGGCGCCGGCAGCAGCGCACCCACCACGCGATCTCCATGCTGCACAACCTGCCCAAGGTGACGATCGCGGCGGTGAACGGCGCGGCCACGGGGTTGGGCTGCGACCTCGCGTTGTGCTGCGACTTCGTCATGGCCTCCGACAGCGCGATGCTGACCATGAGCTACATCCAGCGCGGGCTCATCCCCGATGGCGGGGGCATGTATTTCCTGCCCCGCCGCGTGGGTCTGGCCCGCGCGAAGGAACTGGTCTTCACCGGCCGCCGCCTGACCGGGGCCGAGGCGCTGGCCATCAACATGATCGAGCGCGTGGTGCCGCACGACACGTTGTTGGATGAGGCCAAGGCCTGGGCGAAAGAGCTCTCGGCCGGCTCGCTCGCGGCCCTGGCGCTGGCCAAGACCACGATGAACCAATCCTTCGAGACCTCGATGGAGGATGTGTTCTCGCTCGGCAGCCAGGCCCAGGCCATCTGCTACTCGACCCAGGAACACCGCGATTCCGTCACGGCGTTTCTGGCCAAGCTGGATCGCCCGAGGGAGCCGAAGTGATGGGCGCGCTGGATGTCCTGCTGAAGCCGCGCAGCGTCGCGGTCGTCGGCGCCTCGGCGGACCCGTCGAAAATGACGGGCCGGCCGGTGGGCTACCTGATGAAGCACGGGTTCTCGGGCGCGGTGTACCCGGTGAACCCGCGCGCGGACGCGATCGGGGATCTGCGCTGCTACCCCGACATCGCCTCCCTGCCTGAGGCACCGGATGTCGGCCTCATCCTGCTCGGCCCCGAGCGCGCGGAGGCCGCGGTGCGCGACCTCGCGGCACGCGGCACGGCGGCGGCGATCGTGCTGGCCTCCGGCTATGGCGAGGCAAGCCCCGAAGGGGCCGCGCGCCAGGCCGCGCTGAAGGAAGCGGCCGGTTCCATGCGGCTGCTGGGGCCGAACACCATCGGGCTCGTGAACCTGTCGGACCGCATCACCCTGTCGGCATCCGGCGCGCTGGAGGTCGGCGAACTGCCGCCGGGCCGGATTTCCCTGGTGTCGCAATCGGGCGGCATTCTGGGTTCGCTGCTGTCGCGCGCGGCGGATCGCGGCATCGGCTTCGCCAAGCTGCTCAGCACCGGCAATGAGGCCGATATCGACAGCGCGGACATGATCGACCTGCTGGTGGACGACGCCGAGACCGATGTGATCGCGGTGTATATGGAAGGTCTGCGCCGCCCGGATGCCTTCCGCGCCGCCGCCCGCCGCGCGGCCGAAGCGAACAAGCCCATCGTGGTGTTCAAGGTCGGGCGCTCGGAATCGGGCGCGCGCTCGGCGGCCTCCCACACCGGGGCGCTCGCTGGCCCGGACCGGCTGTATGATGCTTTCTTCCAGCAACTCGGCGTCATCCGCGCCCAGGTGTTCTCGGACCTGCTGGACATCCCCGGCGCGCTGGCCTGCGGGCGGCGGCTTTCGGGGCGGCGGGTGGCGGTGCTGACCTCCACGGGCGGGGCGGGCACGCTGGTGGCCGATGCCTGCGGGCTGGCGGGCTTCGACCTGCCGGTGCCCGATGCCGCGACGGTGGAACGCCTTTCGGTGGTGGGCGACAGCGGCCAGGCGGCGCATGACCGCAACCCGGTGGACGTCACGCTGGCGGGGCTGCAGCCCAAGCTGCTGCGCACCTCGCTGCGCGCGCTGCTGGACAGCCCCAGCTATGACGCGCTGATCACCATCGTGGGGTCCTCCGCCCTCGCGCAGCCGGAGCTGGTGGCCGATGCGCTGTTCGAATGCCAGGCCGAAAGCGACAAGCCGATCCTGGCCTATGTCAGCCCGCACGCGCCGCATGTGCTGCGCGCGCTGAACAGCCGGGGCATTCCGGCGCTGGCCTCCCCGGAATCCTGCGCCTCGGTGCTGGAGGCGATGCTGCCGCGCGGGGTGCCGCCGATCCCTGTAGCCCCCGCACCCGCCGTGACGACGCTGCCGGCCGGCCCCGCGAATGAGGCCGAGGCCAAGGCGCTGTTCGCCGGATACGGCATCACGCCGGTGCGCGAGATCATCGCGGCCACCCCCGAGGAAGCCGGCCGTGCCGCCGCGACGCTCGGCGGGCGGGTGGTGTTGAAGGTTCTGTCGCGCCAGATCCTGCACAAGAGCGAACTCGGCGCGGTCAAGGTGAACCTGGACCCCGCCGATGTCGCCGCCGAGGCGGCGGCCATGCTCGTCCGGCTGAAGGCCCAGGGCGCGCCCGAGCCCGAGGGGCTGCTGGTGCAGGAAATGGCGCGCGGCGGGGTGGAGATGATCCTGGGCTTCGTCCGCGACCCGCAGCTGGGCCCGGCCATCCTGCTCGGCATGGGCGGCGTCACGGCGGAGCTGATCAAGGACACCGCCATGCGCCTGCTGCCGCTGGCCGAGAGCGATGTCGATGCCATGCTGGCGGAGCTGAAGACCCGGCCGCTGCTGGAAGGCTATCGCGGCGCGCCGGTCGCGGACGTCGCGGCATTGCGGCAGGCGGTGCTGGGCTTTGCCCGCATGGCGGGCGCCCTGGGCGAGAGGCTGGTCGAGGCCGAGATCAACCCGCTGTTCGTCATGCCCGAAGGGCAGGGGATACGCGCCGCGGACGGCTTGCTGGTGCTGGGCGACTGACCGCATCATCGGGGGATGGATTCCCCCGAGCGCCTGCGCCACCTGCCCCTGCCGCTGTTCGCGGTGCCGATGGGGGTGGGCGGGCTCGGCCTGGCCTGGCGAGAGGGCGCCCGCGTGCTGGGGGCGCCCGCCTGGGTGGGAGAGGGGCTGCTGGCCCTGGCCACCGCCGCCTGGCTGCTGATCGCGGTGCTGCACATGGTGCGGGCGCTGCGTCATCCGGGGTCTCTCGCCGCCGATCTGCGCCATCCGGTGCGCTCCGCCTTTGCCGGGGCCATCACCGTGGGGCTCATGATCGTCACCGGCGGGCTGACGCCGCATCTGCCCGGGCTTGCCGCCGGGCTATGGCTGGCGGCGGTGGGCATGCATCTGGTGATCGCGGCCTGGACGGTGCGGGTGCTGATCCTGGCCCCGCGTGAGCCCGCGGCGCTGACGCCGCCCCTGCTGATCCCGATGGTGGGCAATGTGCTGGCCCCGGCCTTCGGCGCGCGGCTGGGCTTCGAGGCGCTGTCCTGGATGTATTT
This sequence comes from Rhodovarius crocodyli, assembly GCF_004005855.1. Classification (GTDB taxonomy): domain Bacteria; phylum Pseudomonadota; class Alphaproteobacteria; order Acetobacterales; family Acetobacteraceae; genus Rhodovarius; species Rhodovarius crocodyli. Next base: position 70,155 of record NZ_SACL01000013.1, on the reverse strand, counting down.
CGGCCTCGGCGCACTGCTGTGGGCGCTGCTGCAGCCGCTGCTGCTGGGGCGCGCCGCGATGGGCCCGCCGCTGCCGGCGCTGCTGCGCCCGTCGCTGGTCATCTTCCTGGCGCCGCCGGCGGCGGCCGCGCTGTCGCTTTCGGCCCTGACGGGCGGGTTTGGGCCCGGGCCGCTCGCCTGCCACGGGCTGGCGGTGGGCTTCGCGGCGGTGTTCCTGACCATGCTGGGGGAATTCGCCCGCGCGCCGTTTTCCATGGCCTGGTGGGGCTGGACCTTCCCCACCGCCGCCTTCGCCGCGGCGACGCTGCAGGCCATCGCCGCGCACCCGCTGCCGGGGCTGGGCGTGCTGGGCTGGGCCGTTCTGCTGGCCAGCAGCGCCATCATCGCCACGGTGTGCCGGGCGACGGCGCAGGCGGCGTGGAGCGGGGCGCTGTTCCGCCCCGACTGATACCCGTCCTGGTTGCATCGGTTTTTGCGGCGTTCCCGCGAGCGGCGCGTGCGGATACTGTCCCGGCCATGGAATTCGGCCTTTTCGACCATATGGATCACGGCGCGGGCACGGTGGCCGAGGATTTCGAGCATCGGCTGCGCCTGGCCGAGGCAGGGGAGGCGCTGGGCTTCACCCGCTTCCACGCCACCGAGCATCACGGCACCCCGCTCTCGGTCGCACCCTCGCCCAGCCTGCTGATGGCCGCACTCAGCCAGCGCACCACCCGGCTGCGCTTCGGGCCGCTGGTCTGGAACCTGCCGCTCTACAACCCGCTGCGGCTGGCCGAGGAAATCGCCATGCTGGACCAGCTTTCGGGCGGGCGGCTGGAACTGGGCGTCGGGCGCGGGGCCTCACCCATCGAGCTGCGCCTGCACGGCGTGGCGCCCGAGGAAGCCGAGGCACGTTTCGAGGAAGGTCTGGCGCTGATCCTGGCGGCCCTAGGCGCGGCGGGCGGGCAGCTCGATTTCCAGGGGCGCTTCTATCGCGCGGAGGGGCTGCCCGTGACCTTCGGCCCGGTGCAGGCCCCGCACCCGCCGCTGTGGTACGGCATCACGCGCGCCCAGACCGTGCCGCGCGTGGCACGCCAGCGCATGAACATCGTGACCAGCCATGATGCCGCTGCCTTCAGGCCCATCACCGATGCCTATCGCGCCCTGATCCCGCCCGGCGAGGCGCTGCCCCTGATGGGCATCAACCGCCACACGGTGGTGGCCGAGACCGATGCCGAGGCGATGGCGCTTGCCCGGCGCGCCTATGCGGCCTGGCATCTCAGCTTCACCCATCTGTGGCGCCTGAAGGGCGGCGCGCCGCACACGCTGATGTTTCCGCCGGATTTCGACGCGCTGCTCGCCTCCGGCAAGGCGCTGGCCGGCAGCCCGGCCACGGTGCGCACGCAGCTGGCCCGCCAGATCGAGGCCTCGGGCTGCAACTACGTGCTGCTGCGCTTCGCCTTCGGGGACATGTGCGCGGGTGAATCCCTGGCCTCCCAGGCGCTGTTCGCGCGCCAGGTGATGGCCGAGTTCGGACCGGTTCATTTACAACCCGTATCATGATCATTCATGGTCGGAATGGGGGGCTTGATGCGGCGCAATGTCGGCGCGCGCGGCCGGGTCCAGTCTTCGCTCATCGGGGCGGGCACCATCGGGGCGCCCGCCGAAGCTGAACGGAGCCGTGCCATGGCCCAGCCCTCGCTTTCCCAATTCGACGCACTGATGCCCATCCGTGTCGCGGCCGGGCTGCTCTATATCCCGCACTGGCTCTACAAGGTGATGAACATGTCCGGGTCGGCCACCTTCTTTGAAAGCGCCGGCTTTTATCCGGGGATGTTCTTCCTCTACCTCGCGCTGGTGACCGAAGGCATCTGCGCCGTCAGTTTCATCTTCAACATCCAGGTGAAGTGGACGGGCTTCATGTCGGCGGGCGTCCTGGCCGTCGCGGCCTATGCGGTGCTCGCGACCAAGGGGTTCGGCTGGCTGTGGAACAAGGGCGGCATCGAGTACATCGTCCTCTGGGCCTTCCTGTCGGTGGTCTTCGCCGCCGAGGCCTGGCGCCGCGAATGGGTGGCGAATGGCCGGCTGAGCCTGTTCGGCACGCCGCGCTACGCATGAACCGGTGGGCCTGATCTCTAAGGATGGGGGGTGTCACACCCCCATCCAGCCCCGCACCGTCTCGGCGTCGCGCTCCAGTTCCAGGGAGTTGCCGGCCCAGACGGTGCGACCCTTCTCCAGCACATGGTGGCGGTCCGCCAGGCGCTTCAGCGCCGACAGGTTCTTGTCGATCACCAGGATCGCCAGCCCCTCATCCTTCAGCGCCGCCAGCGTCGCCCAGATCTCGGCGCGGATGACCGGGGCGAGCCCCTCCGTCGCCTCATCCAGGATCAGCAGCCAGGGGTTGGTCATCAGCGCGCGGCCGATGGCCAGCATCTGCTGCTCCCCGCCCGAGAGCGTGCGGGCCAGCTGGTTCTGCCTTTCGCCCAGGCGCGGAAACAGCGCGAAGATGCGCGGCAGGGTCCAGGGGCTGGCGCGGCGGAAACGGTCGGCGGCGGTGGCGACCAGGTTTTCCCGCACCGTCAGGGTGGGGAACACCATGCGGCCCTCGGGCACCAGGCCGATGCCGCGCTGGGCCACGCGCTCGGGGGGCAGGGCCGCGATGTCCTCGCCCCGGAATGTCAGCGTGCCGCCGCGCGCGGGGTTCAGCCCCATGATGGCGCGCACGGTGGTGGTCTTGCCCATGCCGTTGCGGCCGAGCAGGGTGGCGACCTGGCCTTCCGCGATGGACAGGTTCACGTCGAACAGCACCTGGGACGGGCCGTAGCCCGCCTGGAGGCCCAGCGCCTGCAGCATCACGCCCCCTCCTCGGCCAGATAGGCTTCCTGCACCGCCGGGTTGGCGCGGATCTCCTCGGCGGTGCCGGTCGCGATCGCGCGGCCATAGACCAGCACCGTGATGCGGTCCGCCAGCGCGAACACCGCTTCCATGTCGTGCTCGACCAGCAGCATGGCCGGGCCGCCCTTCAGCGCGCGCAGCGTGTCGGTCATGCGGATGCTCTCGCCGGCGCCGAGCCCGGCCATGGGCTCATCCAGCAGCAGCAGGCGTGGGCCGCCCGCCAGCACCATGGCCAGTTCCAGCACCTTGCGTTCACCGGCCGACATGTCGGCCACCCGCGCCGCACGGCGGGCGGGCGGGAAATCCACCTGGTCGAGCAGGGCGCGGGCGGGGGCGAGCAGGCGCTCGTCGGCGTCCGCCCGGCGCCAGAAGCGGAAACTGTGCCCCGCATGGGCCTGCACCGCGAGGGCGACGTTGGCCAGGGCCGTCTCCTCGTCCAGCAGCTGCACGATCTGGAAGGAGCGGCCGAGGCCGAGCTTCACCCGCGCGGGCACCGAGGCGCGCGTCACGTCATGGCCGAGGAACATCACGCTGCCCGCATCGGGCGTGATCTCGCCCACCAACTGCCCGATCAGGGTGGATTTGCCGGCGCCGTTGGGGCCGATCAGCGCGTGGATCTCACCGGGCCGAACATCCAGCGAGAGGTTGTCGGTGGCCGTCAGCCCGCCGAAGCGCTTCACCAGCCCGCTGACCTTCAGGATGGGCTCAACCATGGCGCACCCCCAGCAGGCGCCTGATCAGCGCCATGATGCCGCCGCGCCCGAACAGCACCACCAGCACCAGGATGGGCCCCAGGATGATGGCCCAATGCTCGGTGATGCCGCCCAGGAAGAACTCCAGCCCCTGCAGCGCGATGGCGCCCAGCACGGGCCCGAGCAGCGTGCCGATGCCGCCCAGGATCACCACCACCATGATCTCACCGGATTTCTGCCAGCTCATGATGTCGGGCGAGACGAAGCGCATGTAGTTGGCCATCAGCGCCCCGGCCGCCCCGGCGCCCATGCCCGCGATGACGAAGGCCGCGAGCTTGTAAGGGTAGGGGGAGATGCCGATGGCGCGCATCCGGCGCTCATTCTGGCGGATGCCTTCCAGAACCCGGCCGAAGCGGCTGCCGACGATGCGCCATTGCAGGAACAGCCAGGCGCAGAGCAGACCGAGCACGAGCCAGTACAGCTGGTCGACGTCCCGCAGATCGAGCCCGGGCACCGCGTTGCGGCGGCGGATGGTCATGCCGTCATCCCCGCCATAGGCCTTGAGCCCGACGAACAGGAAGAACAGCATCTGCGCGAAGGCCAGCGTGATCATGATGAACTGCACGCCCGAGGTGCGCAGCGACAACGCCCCGATGACCGCCGCCGCCAGCCCCGCCGTCAGCATCGCGGCAGGCAGGGTGATCAGCAATTGGTCGGTGCCGGGGATGAGCCCGAAGATCGGCTCCTGCTGGCGGAAATGCTCCCACAGGATGCCGACCGTATAGGCGCCGATCCCGTAATAGGCCGCATGGCCGAAGCTGATCATCCCGCCATGGCCGAGGATGAGGTTCAGCGATGACGCGGCGAAGGCGAGGCACAGGATGGAAGTCGCCACCCCCGTGCCGCCCGGCAGGTCCAGCGCGCGCATGATCAGCGGCAGCGCCACGGCGGCGGCGAACAGCAGCGCGAGGGCGATCTTCTCACGCATGGGCGGGGAAGATCCCGCGCGGCTTGATCAGCAGCACCAGCGCCATCAGCACATAGACCCCCATGGAGGACAGCGCGGCCCCCAGCGCGTCGGCCTGGCTGGCATCCAGCAGGCCCCGCAGCAGCCCGGGCACGAAGCCGCGTAGCAGCGTGTCCACCACACCCACCAGCAGCGCGCCGAACAGCGCCCCGCGTACCGAGCCGATGCCCCCGATGACCACCACCACGAAAGTCTGGATCAGGATCTGCTCGCCCATGCCGATCTGCACGTTGAACACCGGCCCGGCCATGATGCCGGCGAGCCCCGCCAGCAGCGCGCCGAGCCCGAAGACCAGCGTGTAGAGCAGGCGGATATCCACCCCGAGCGCGCGCACCATCTCCCGGTGCGTGGCCCCGGCGCGGACCAGCATGCCCACGCGGGTGCGCTGGATCAGCACATAGAGCCCGGCCGCCACCGCCAGCCCGACCGCGATGATCAGCAGCCGATAGGAGGGATAGGGGACGCCGGGTATGATCTCGACAGAACCCGTGAACCAGGCCGGGAGTGCGACAAAGCGCGGCTGGCGGCCGAACAGCAGCACCATCAACTGGTTGAAGAACAGGATCAGCCCGAAGGTGGCCAGCACCTGGTCCAGATGGTCGCGCGCATAGAGCCGCCGCAGCACCACCAGCTCCATCAGCAGCCCGGTGACGCCGGCCGCCAGCAGCCCGCCCAGCAGGGCCAGCCACCAGCTGCCGGTCACCTGCGCGGTCACCGCCGCGCCGAAGGCCCCCACCATGTAGAGCGAGCCATGGGCGAGGTTGATCACGCCCATGATGCCGAACACCAGCGTCAGACCCGCGGCCAGCAGGAACAGCATGACGCCGAGCTGCAGCCCGTTCAGCAACTGCTCAGCGAGAAGCGCCATGCCCGTGGCTTACAGCCGGCACTGGGCGGCATAGCTGTCGCCCTCATTCTCCAGGATCTTGGACTTGGTGACGAGCGCGAGCGCGCCGTTCACCTTCTCCACCTTCAGCGCGTACCAATCCTGCACCGGGTGCTGGTTGGGGCCGAAGGCGAACTTGCCGCGGGTGGACTGGAAATCCGCCTTCAGCATGGCCGTGCGGAAAGCCGCCGGGTCGATGCTGCCGCGCGTCTGGCGAAGCGCCGCGCCGATGGCGAGCGCCGTGTCATAGCCCTGCTGCGCGTAGTAGGTGGGCGTGCGGTTGTACTTGGCACGGAAGGCCGCGACGAAGGCCTGGCTCGCGGGGTTCTGGAAATCGGTGTTCCAGTGGCTGGTCAGGTTCAGCCCTTCCGCCGCCTCGCCCACGGCCGCCAGCGTCGTGCTGTCCATCGAGGGCGCGGGCACGCATTGCGGCACGCTGCTCAGCAGCCCGGCCTGGGCGTATTGCCGCAGGAAGCCGATGCCGAGGCCACCCGGGTGGAACTGGAACACCGCATCCGGACGCGCGGCGCGGATCTGCGCGAGCTCGGCCGCGTAGTCGGTCTGGTCCAGGCGCGTGTAGACCTCCTGCACCACCTCGCCGCCGAACTTGCGCTTGAAGCCGGTCAGCGCGTCGCGGCCCGCCTGGTAGTTCGGCGCCAGGATGAACATGCGCTTGTAGCCCAGCGTGTTCGCCAGCACGCCCGCGGTCTCGTGCAGCGTGTCGTTCTGCCAGGCCATGGTGTAGTAGTTGCGGTGGCATTCGCGCCCGGCGAAGCCGCTGGGGGCGGCATTGGGCGAGACATAGATGCCGTCCGCGTCCAGCACGTCGGGGGCGACGGTGCCCAGCACGTTGCTGAACACCACGCCGGTCATCAGCTTGATGCGCTCATTGCGCAGGAAGCGCTCGGCGATGGACTTGCCCTGGCCGGGGCGCAGGCCGTCATCCTCGACCAGCACCTGCACGTTGGTGCCGCCGAGCTTGCCCTGCTCCTGCTCCACCGCCAGCTGGAAGGCGTCGCGGATGTCCTGGCCGAGATAGCCGCCGGGGCCCGAGAGGGTGGTGATCATGCCGATCTTGATCGGCGCGCCCTGCGCGAAGGCAGGCGCTGCCAGGGGCGCCGCCAAGGTGCTGAGGCCGGCCGAAGCCGCCAGGAATCCACGCCTTTTCATCGGTTCACTCTCCCGGAATGATTGAAGCCTAAAATATTCTAGCCATGCCCCAAGCCGGGCGTCGAGACATGAAACATGCTCGCCGCGTGTTGCTCAACCGGGCAGGCACGCCCAACCGGCAGGCGGCTGCTTTCCCGGGTGCAGATTGCCGCATTTCGGGCAGGTCCGGGCGGCCTCGCTGGCATAGAAGGCCTCATACAGCGGCGGCAGGTCCTTCACGATGTCCTTCACCTGCACCTCGACCCGGTGCACCAGCGCATCGCACTGGAAGCAGAACCATTCGAAGCCGTCGCGCATGTCGGGCGCGCGGGCGCTCTCGACCACGAGGCCCACGCTGCCCGGCACCGGACGCTGGGGGGAATGGCGAATATGGGGCGGCAGCAGGAACACATCGCCCTCGCGGATCACGATGTCCTCGATCTTCCCCCGGTCGGCGATCTTCAGGATCATGTCGCCGCGCAGCTGATGGAAGAACTCCTCCACCGGGTCGTCGTGGAAATCGACGCGGGAATTGGGCCCGCCCACGATCATCACCACCATGCCGTTGTTCTGCGGGAACAGCTGCTTGTTGCCGACGGGCGGCTTCAGCAGGTGTTCGTTCTCCGCGATCCAGGCCTTGAAATTGAAGGGCTTCATCATCGCGCTCACTCCGCCGCCAGCCTGGCCGGCAGCTTGAGCCCGCTGCCAGCGAAGGCCGCGCGGGTGGCGGCGCGCTCGGCTTCCGTCAGTTCCAGCATCGGTGCGCGGACCGCGCCGCCCACCTGGCCCAGCAACTGCTGCCAGTATTTCTGGTGGCTCTGCGGCTTGCCGCCCGGGCGGGTGGATTTCAGGGCGTGGCGCACCGGATCGAGGCTGGCGGACACCGCGCGGGCTTCCGCCACACGGCCCGCGAAGGCGAGGTCGGTGTATTCGCGCATCCGCCGGTCGGCGGCCGTCTGCAGCAGGTACGGGGGCGAGGAGCATAGGTAGCAGCTCCAGCCTAGGTCGATGATGTTGTCGAGCCACTCCTCCTCGCTGGCGGTGCTGACCACCAGCCTGCCGCGCGTCAGCTCGGTCAGCCTCGCGTACATCTCGCGCGGCACGGAGTATTTGATGCCCACGATGTTCGGGATCTCGGCGATGCGCGCGCACAGCTCGGGCGACATCAGATAGCCGCTGTCCGGGTGCGACCACATGCAGATGCCGATGCGCACCTGGCTTGCGATGTGGCGGTAGTATTCGAACAGGATCTCGTCCCGGTCATGGACGAAATGCAGCACCGGCGCATGCACCACGATGAAGTCGCCGCCGATCGCCTCGGCGTGGCGCGCCAGCTCGATCACCACATCCATGTTCTGGTCGGATGCGCTGAGGATGCTGCGCTTGCCCGTCGCCCTGGCCACGTCCACCGCGATCTCGAAGCTGCGCTTGCGCTCGGCCACCGACATCGAGAAGAACTCGCCCTGCTTGCCCGAGACGAAGACGCCGTCGATGCCGAGCTCGGTGAACCAATGCGTCAGGTTGGAGCGGAAGCCCGCCTCGTCCATCGCATGGGTATCGGGCGCGAAGGGCATCAGCGCCGCGCACCAGATGCCGCGCAGATGGGCCGCGGCGAATTCCTTGGCTTCGCTCATGGATCAGTTTCCTTTCTGAAGCAGGCGCCAGACGCGCTCGGGCGTCAGCGGCAACGGGACATGTTCGGGCTGGTCGCCGGCCGGGAAGGCGGCATCCATGATGGCATTCACCAGGGCGGCGGACACGCCGACATTGCCGGCCTCGCCCACGCCCTTGGAACCCAGCGGCGTGTTGCCGGCCGGGGAGGGCGCATCGGCATGGGCCAGCACCGTGCGTGCCGGCAGGTCGTCGGCGCGCGGCATGGCATAGTCCATGAAGCTGCCGGTCAGCAGCTGGCCATGGGCATCGAAGGCGATCGCCTCCAGCAAGGTCTCGCCGAGGCCCATCATCAGCCCGCCCCACATCTGGCCGCGCGCCAGCATGGGATTCAGCACCACCCCGGCATCGTCCACCCAGATGAGCCTTTCGACGCGCGTGGCCCCCGTCTCGCCGCAGAGCGTGACCAGGGCGATGACCGCGCCCGAGGCCCAGCTTTCCATCGCCGCCACGTAGCGCGCATGGGCACTCAGCCCCGGGCAGTCCCGCAGGGCCCGGTTGCCGGCCTGGGCCAGCAGGTCGAAACATGCCTCGATGACCGCCCCGCCGCCGATGCCCGTGCTGCGGCTGGCCAGCGCGCCGATGCCCTCGGGGGTGGTCGCGGTGTCGCCTTCCAGCACGCGCACCATGCCGGGTTCCACGCCCAGGATGTCGGCCGCGATCTGGGCGAAGGCGGTCTCACGCCCCTGGCCCTGAGCGGTGGAGCCGGTCGCGAGCTGGATGGAGCCGTCCTGCTGCACCGTCAGCGTCGCCGTCTCATATCCCTGGCCGCAGGGCTCGGCATACAGGGCGAGGCCGAGCCCGGCATGCAGCCCCCGGGCCCGCATCGCGTCGCGCTCCGCCTCCAGCGCGTGCCAGCTGCCGCCGGCATGGCGCAGGGCCGCATCCAGAAGCCCCGCGAGATCACCGGAATCGAGCGCCTCGCCCCCCGGCATGGTGTGGGGGAAGTGCCGCACCAGGTTGCGGCGGCGGATCTCGAGCGGCGACAGGCCGAGCTGCCGTGCCGCGCGGTCCATCAGGCGCTCCATCAGCATGCTGGCCTCGGGCCGGCCCGCGCCGCGATGAATGCCCATGGCGGGGCGGGCCTCCGGGGTCGCCGCCATCGCGACCTTGATGCCGCGGATGTCATAGGGGCCGGGCAGGCCGCGGGCCGCGTTGCGCCCCGGCACGGCGGCGGAATAGGGAAGGCGCCAGCCGAGCGGATAGGCGACATCGGCCGTGACGCGGCGCGCCTGGCCCTCGGCGTCCAGGCTGATGCTGCCGGAAAGCCTGCCGCCGCGCCCGTGGCAGGCGGCCAGGAACTCCTCGGCGCGGGTGGCCACCCAGCGCACCGGGCGGCCCAGGCGCAGGGCGGCCATGGCCACCGCCGCTTCCTCGGGAAACAGGCTGGCCTTGCCGCCGAAGGCGCCGCCCACATCGGGGGCTATGACGCGCAGCTCGGCCGGGTCCAGCCCCAGCACGGCCGCCAGGTCACGGCGCGCGCGATGCGGCGTCTGGGTCGAGAGCCAGACCGTCAGCCCGCCGGTTTCCGGCACCGCGAGGGCCGCGCGGGGTTCCAGCGCCCCGGTGGCCACGCGCGCATATTCCACGCTGGCACGGATAGGCGCGCCCACTGCGTCGCCCGCCCGCTGCCACTGGCCGGTGAAGGCGGGAACGGGCAGGCCGGCTTCCTGCGGCTCGATTACGGCGGACAGGGCTTCGGCGCCGTCCTCGGCCGCCGGGCGGGTTTCGGCGAGGATGAGGGCCAGCGCCTCGCCGGGGGCCAGAACCTCGGGGCCCGCCAGCATCGCGAAGCGGGGCAGGGGGCCGCGCTTCACATCCGCGAATTCATTGATGGCTGGGGCCGCGCGGGCCGAGAGCTCATCCGCCGTCAGAACCGCCACCACGCCGGGCACGGCCAGGGCGGGCGCGGTGTCCAGGGGCGCGAGCAGGCCGGGCGCCTGGGCGGCGCGCAGGAAGACGGCGTGCAGCGTGCCGGCGGGTTGCGGCACATCGGCCACGAAGCGGCCCTGGCCGCGCAGCAGGCGATCGTCCTCGACGCGCCGGCGGGCGGCGCCGATCCAGCTTTTCTCCAGCGCATCCGGCATGACGGGGTTGTGACAGCCCGGGTATTCATCGAACAATAGCGATGATGCGATGAATTGATCGGCAATTCCGATGGAAATCACCCCCCGCATGCTCCGCGCCTTCCTGGCCGTCGCGGAGGCCGAAGGCTTCACCGCAGCCGCCGGCCGCGCGGGCATGGTGCAATCCGTGCTGTCGGAGCTGGTGGCGGCGCTGGAGCAGGCGCTCGGCGTCTCGCTGTTCGCGCGCACCACCCGCCGCGTGGCGCTGACCCCGGCCGGCCGGGCATTCCGGCCGCGCGCCGCCGCCCTGCTGGCGGATCTGGCCGCCGCGCGGGAGGCCGCACGCCAGGAACAGGCCGCCGAGGCGCGGGCCACCTCCATCGCCACCACGCCCCTGCTGGCCGGCGCCCTGCTGCCCCAGGCGCTGGTGCGCTTCCATGCCGCCTTGCCCGGCGGCAGCGCCAGGCTGACGGAGGCGAGTGCCGCCGCCATTCCCGAAATGGTGCGCGCGGGGCAGGTTCTGCTGGGGCTCGGCACCTTCTCGGCCGGCGCGCTGGTCGGGCTGCACCAGGAGCGCCTCGCCACCGACCACCTGGCCGTCTTCCTGCCGCTGCGCCACCCGCTGGCACGCCGCCGGCAGTTGAGCTGGCAGGAGATCGGGGCCGAGCCCTGGATCAGCCTGGATGGCGGCAGCGCCCTGTCGGGGCTGGCCATGGCCGGACGCGTCGCGGCAGGCCTGCCGGAGCACCCGCCGGTCCAGACCGTCTCTCAGATCGCGACGGCGCTGGCGCTGGTGGATGCGGGGCTCGGCATCGCCATCCTGCCGCAGGCCGCCTCCCTGTTGCCGCGCCGGCACAAGGCGACCATGCGGCAGCTGATCCAGCCGGTTCTGAGCCGGGATATCCTGGTGGTCCGGCGGCCCGGAACGGATGATGCGGCAAGCCGGGCGCTGGCGGATGCGTTGCGGGCAGGGGCTTCGCCCCCGAACCCCCACCGAGGGGCGCCGCCCCTCGGCTCCCCGCCAGGAGATAATATCTCCTGGACCTGAAATCGGTTTGGCGCCTTACCTTCGACAGTTTGTCGTCATTTATATTATTAAAATCAAAAACCTATCAGGATTGTGTGCCAACTCCCCGGGGTCCAGGGCCGCTACGGTCCTGGCGGGGATGCAAGGGGCGGCGCCCCTTGCCGGGGCCTGGGGCAGAGCCCCAGCCTTTCCCTCCTTGGGGGCCAGAGCCCCAGCCTACCGCCGCCCGGCCAGCTGCTTGTTCTCCAGCCGAGACAGCAGCCGCACCACCGGCCATAGCAGGATGAAATAGGCGATGGCGGCCGCCATGATGGGCGTCGCGTTATAGGTCACGCTCTGCGCCTGGCGGGCCTGGAACAGCAGTTCCGGCAGCGCCACCACGCTGGCGATGGAGGTGAGCTTCACCACCTCCAGCGTGTTGGAGACGAGGTCCGGCAGCACGTTGCGGATCGCCTGGGGCAGCACCACCAGCCGCATGGTCTGGAAGCGGGACAGGCCGATGGCCCGCGCGGCCTCGCTCTGGCCGGCCGGCACGCTTTCGATGCCCGCGCGGATGATCTCGCCGTAATAGGCACCGGTGTTCAGGAAGAAGCCGATGGCCACCGCCTGCCAGGCATTCACCTCGATGCCCGCGAAGGGCAGCCCGGCATAGACGAAGACCAGCAGCACCAGCGGCGGCAGGGCGCGGAACAGGTCCACCCAGGCCGCGATGGGATAGCGCAGCCAGGGGTTCCGGATGGTCGAGGCCACACCCAGGATGATGCCGCCCACGATGCCGATCGGCACCACCAGCGCCGAGAGCAGCAGCGTGCTGATCAGCCCGTCGATCAGGATGGGCGAGGCCTCGCGCAGGATGTCGAGCGAGAAGAAGTTGAGGAGGAAATCGTCCATGGCTCAGCGCTTCCAGGCGAAGCGGGTTTCGACCCAGCGGCCGGCGATGACCACGGGGATGAACAGCGCCAGATAGGCCGCGGCCGCCATGGTCAACGGCGTCGCGTTGAAGGAATGAGAAACCGCCGATTGCGCGGCCCCCAGGATCTCGGGCACCGCGACGACGGAGGCGAGTGCTGTTCCCTTGGTGATGGCGATGGTGCGGTTGACCAGCGGCGGCACCACCATGCGGATGGCCTGGGGCAGGATCACCAGGAAGAAGGTGACGAGGAAGCCGAGCCCCATGGAGCGCGCTGCCTCCCACTGCCCCTTGGGCACGGAGGTGATGCCGGCCCAGAAGATCTCCTCGGAGAAGGCGGCGAGGATCAGCGACAGGGCAAGCCAGGCGGCCCAGAAGCCGTCCAGCTGGATATCCAGCGCCGGCAGCCCGAAGAAGAGGAGCACGATCACGACCAGCGGCGGCAGGGCGCGGAACAGGTCCACGATGAAGATGATCAGCCAGTTCAGCGGGCGGATGCCCATGGCGCGCAGCACCGCGAGGCCGAGCCCGAAGGCGAGCCCCGCCACGATGACGGCGGCCGCCAGCAGCACGGTCACGCCCATGCCGTCCAGGATCTTGGGCGCCCATTGCGCCGCGATCCGGGCATTGAAGAAATTGTCGAGGAAGCGGTCGAGATTGGTCATCTAAACGATCGGGGCGCCGTCTCCGGCGCCCCTGGATACCTCAGTTGCAGGTCGGGTTCTGCGGGGTGGGGTCATAGCCCGGCATGTCGGGCGGGCCATAGCCGGGGAACACGATGTTCTCGGCCTGGTCGGGGCCCGGGCGGTTGCCGAACCAGCGCTCCGACAGGCGGGCCACGGTGCCGTCGCGCTTCATGCAGGCCAGCACGTCCTCGACCTGGCGACGCAGCGCGGTGGCTTCGCGGGGGAAGGGGCTGCCCCAGTGCAGGCGGCTGCCCGGCAGCACGAAATCGGCCACATATTGCGGGCTGCGGCTGGCGGTGTAGCGGACCACGGTGTTGCCCGCGAGGTTGGCGCGCGCGCGGCCCTGGATCACGGCCTGGGCGGCGTCGGCCTGGCTGTCGAACACCAGCGGCGTCAGGTTCAGGCGCTCACGGTTCGCGTTCACCCAGTTCTCATAGGGCGTGCCCTTGTTGACCGAGATGGTGGCGCCCCGCAGGTCTTCCTCGGTGCGGATGGGCTGGCTGCCGCGGCGGATGCCGAACTGCAGCTCGGTCCACAGATAGCCCTCGGTGAACAGCAGCTGTTCCGCGCGCTCACGCGTCACGGTCACGGGGGCGCAGAGGAAATCATAGCGGCCGGCGTTCATGGCCGGGATCAGCCCGGCGAAGCTGGCGCTGTCGATCTGCAGCTCGCGACCCATGCGGCGGGCCACTTCGCGGAACAGGTCGATCTGGAAGCCCTGCACGCCGCCCGACAGGGCGGGGAAGGCATGGGGGGCGAAGGTGCCGTCGACCGCGCAGCGCAGCGGCGGCTGGGCCGGGGCGGACTGCGCCCGGGCATCGGGCGAGAGGAAAGGCAGGGCGGCAAAGGCCGCCGCCAGCAGCAGGCGCTTCATGTGTGGCATCCCCCGGTAACGAATTCCGTGAACTGAGTGTCATGATCGTGGAGGCGCTTGCAAGGCGCAATGCCATGAAATCGCCTTTTCCCGGGCGGCTTCCTGCCGCCTCGCCCCATCAAGGTGCAGGTCGAAAGGATGATTGCCATGTTGCAGCGCATCGGCCTGGCCCTGGTGGGCACCGGGCTTTCACTGATCCTGATGGTGGTGGCCGTGATGATGACGGACGGGCTGACGCCCGGGCGCATCTCACCGACCTATGCCGCCCTGACGGCGGCAGGCGCTGGTCTGGCTTTGGTGCTGGGCCTGCGGCTGCTTGAGCGCGGCCGCGACCAGCACGGGCTGTCCTAGGCCGCCGTTACTGCCGGGCCGCGCGATCGGGAACGGTCGGCGCGCCCTGGCGCATGCACTCGGTCATCAGCTGGTCGCGGCGATACTGGCGCCCCAGCTGGTCGAGGTTGCTGCGGATGCCGAAATTGCCCGCATCCGTGCCGCCGCGCAGCGTGCGCTCGTCCTCGCGCATCAGCTGCCCGCGGTCCTGGCGCTCCAGCACCCGATTCGCCTGGTCGCGGCAGCTGGCCTGATAGGCGGCGCGGTCGCGGTTGGTGCTGCCGACGTCCCCGGAGCCGCCTGAAGCGGCGAAATTCGGGCTGGCGCAGGCGGCGAGGAGCAGAAGCAGGGGCAGGGCGCGGATCATGCAACGATCATAGGTGCAGGCGCGGCCGCTGTCGAATGGGCGCGGGCGCCTGTTACACGCCGGTACGTGCCGGCAGCCGAACGAGCCCCGTGGGTTCTAGCGCGCTGCGGATCGCCTCCCGCAGCAGCCGCACGTCGCGGATCCGGCCGAAGCTCTGCCGGTGGAACAGCGACAGCGTGCGGCCCGGTTCCACATCGGCCTGCAGCCGCCGATACGCCACCATGTCGTCCAGCAGCGCCCCCACCGCGACAGAGAGGCGCGGCAGCAGGGAACAGCCGATTCCCGCCCCCACCATCTGGCGCAGCGTCTCAAGCCCCGAGGCCTGCAGCGGGTCTCCCGGCCTCACGCCGCGCTCGCGCGCCGGGCACACATGCAGCATCTGGTCGCGCAGGCAGTGGCCCTCGTTCAGCAGGATCAGCTCCTCCGCCTTGATATCGGCGGCCGAGACGCTCTCGACCGTCGCCAGCGCATGGTCGCGCGGTACGGCCAGGACGAATTCCTCGAAGAAGACGGGCAGTTCCGTCAGGTCCGATTCCTTGACCGCGCCCGAGGCCAGCACGGCATCCAGCTGCCCCTGTTCCAGCTGGGTCAGCAGCGGCCAGGTCAGCCCCTCCGTCAGCAGCAGCCGCAGCTTCGGATAGGCCTCGCGCAGCGGCTTCAGCAGCAGCGGCAGCAGATAGGGGCCGAGGGTGGAGATGACGCCGAGGCGGAAGGTGCCCGAGAGCGGTTCCCCGCCGGCCTGGGCCAGCTCCAGCAGGCGCCGGCTCTCCCCCAGGATGATCCGGGCCTGCGCCACCACATGCTGGCCGCGCTCCGTCACCAGCACCTGTCGGGGCGCGCGCTCGAAGATGTCGAAGCCCAGCCAATCCTCCAGCTTGCGGATCTGGGCCGAGAGGGTGGGCTGGCTGACCGAGCAGGACAGCGCGGCGCGGCCGAAATGCAGATTCTCGGCGACAGCCACGACGTATTCGAGGTCGCGAAGCGACAGGCCGGACACGTTCACGCTGACATCTCCCTCACATGATCGAGAGTGTACGCCAAGGCATGCAGTCGCGGTAGTGCACCGGTTGTGTGCGAAACGATTCTACCGGAAATCCTCGGAGCCGGGCTCCCAGCTGGGCCCCAGCGGCTTCTTGCCGGCGCCGCCCGTGCTCTCGCGCACGAAGTTGGGCCAAGCGAGGCCGGTGATGCGGCCGCGCAGTGCCCGCAGCATGGCCAGGGCCCGATCATCGGGCACCGCGAAATGGCTGGTCCCCTGGGCGGGGTCCAGCGCGTGCAGGTAATAGGGCTTGATCCGGTGGCGCAGCATTTCGCGGAACAGGGCTTCCAGCGCCTCCACGCTGTCATTCACCCCGGCCAGCAGTACCGACTGGCCGAGCAGGGTCACGCCGGCCTCCGTCAACCCGCGCAGCGCGCCATTCGCCTCCGGTCCGAATTCCTGGGCGTGGTTGGCATGGACGCAGAGGTAAAGCGGCTTTTCCCGCCGCAGCACCGCCAGCATGGCGGGGTTGATCCGCGCGGGGTCGGCCACCGGCACCCGGCTGTGGATGCGCAGCAGCTC
The DNA here is from genome assembly GCF_004005855.1 of Rhodovarius crocodyli. Taxonomy (GTDB): domain Bacteria; phylum Pseudomonadota; class Alphaproteobacteria; order Acetobacterales; family Acetobacteraceae; genus Rhodovarius; species Rhodovarius crocodyli. Next base: position 54,035 of record NZ_SACL01000013.1, on the reverse strand, counting down.
GATATGGGGCAGGGCCTCCAGCCTATCGAGCATATGGCCCAGCCGGCGCGGCGAGAGCATCAGCGGGTCGCCGCCGGTCAGGATCGCCTCGCGGATGTCGGTATTGGCGGCGAACCAGCCCAGCGCCGCCTCCAGCTCCGCCTCGCTCAGCAACCCGCCATCGGGGCCCACATGTTCGCGCCGGAAGCAGAAGCGGCAGTAGACCGGGCAGGCCAGCAGCGGCTTCAGCAGCGCCCGATCGGGATAGCGCCGCACCACGCCCTTGATGGGCGTGAAGGGGGCGTCGGCGGTCGGGTCGTCCAGCTCATGCGGGGCGGTCAGCAATTCCGCGCCGTCGGGGATGTACTGGCGGGCGACCGGGTCCTGCGGCGCCTGGATGCGGGCCTGCACCGCGGGTGTCACCGAAATGGCATAGCGGCCGGACAAGGCGCGCAGATCCGCCATGGCATCGGGCGGGACGAGCCGCTCGGCCAGCAGGTCTTCCGGCGTGCGCAGGGTGCGGGACATGGTGCGGGGGCGTTACTCGCGCTAAGCCGTGCGCGCAATGGCGAACCCGCAAATCTCCCCTGTGTGGCACCCCGAGCGCCTGGCCGCGCGCATGCCCTTCCTGCGCGCCCGGGCAGCCCTGGCGGCCGCCACCCGTGCCTTCTTCACCGGCCATGGATATCTTGAGGTCGAGACCCCCGCCCTGGTGCCGAGCCCGGGGGCGGAGGTGCACCTGATGGCCTTCGAGAGCCGCTTCATGCCGCATCTGGGGCAGGGGGAGGAACGCCGGCTGTTCCTGCGCACCAGCCCGGAGCTGGCCATCAAGCGCCTGCTGGTAGGTGGCGCGGGGCCCGTGTTCGAGCTGGCGCGCGTGTGGCGCAACGGCGAGGCCAGCCACCGCCACGCCCCCGAATTCACCATGCTGGAATGGTATCGCCCCGGCGCCTCCATGGTGTCGCTGATGGATGAGACCGAGGCCTTCCTGCGCGCCGTATGGCCCGCATGCCCCGCCGCGCCCTTCACCCGCCTGACCATGGCCGAGGCCTTCGACCGCTATGTGGACGGTCTCGACATCCTGGCCACCATCCGCCCGGACGGCACGGGGGACGCGGCGGCGCTGATCGGGGCCGCGGCCGCGCGCGGCCTGACCGGCCCGGCCGACGAGGATTGGGAAAGCGCCTTCTTCCGCCTGTTGCTGGAGCGGATCGACCCGGCGCTGGGCGCCCACCCCACCTTCCTGACCCATTGGCCCACGCCCCAGGCGGCGCTCGCCCGGCGTGACGGCGCGGACCCCCGCGCGGCCCTGCGATTCGAGCTGTATGTGGACGGGCTGGAACTGGCCAATGCCTTCGAGGAACTGACCGACCCCGCCGAGCAGCGCGCGCGCCTCGTCTTCGACATGGCCGAGCGCGAGCGCCAGCACGGCGCCCTGTCCGCCTGGCCGGTGGACGAGGATTTCCTGGCCGCGCTGGAGCACGGCATGCCGCCGACCTCGGGCATCGCCATGGGGTTCGACCGCTTGGCCATGCTGGTCAGCGGGGCAAAGCGCATTTCCGACGTGCAATGGCTCCCTTGGGCGGGCCAGTCATGACGCGCCGGTTGATGCGCCCGCGCGCCCCCGCAGCTATGATGCGCCCATGACGGTGCATATTGATCTGGGAACCAGTTCGGGCGGGCGGCCCGCCGCGATGGACCTGGAGGAACTGCTGGCCACCCGCCTGCTGGTGCAGGGCAACAGCGGCTGCGGCAAATCCCACCTGCTGCGCCGCCTGCTGGAGAAATCCGCCGCCTGGGTGCAGCAGGCCATCATCGACCCCGAGGGCGACTATGTCTCGCTGTCGGAGAAGTTCGGCCATCTGGTGATCGACGCCGCCGAGCATTCCGAACAGGGGCTGCAACTGGCCGGCGACCGCGTGCGCCGCCATCGCGTGCCGGTCATCCTGAACCTGGAAGGCGTGGACATCGAGAACCAGATGCGCCGCGCCGCCGCCTTCCTGGGCGGGCTGTTCGACGCGGAGCGCGAATACTGGACCCCCATGCTCGTGGTGGTGGACGAGGCGCAGCTGTTCGCGCCTTCCGCCTCCGGCGAGGTCTCGGACGATGCGCGCAAGGTCTCGCTGGCGGCCATGACCAACCTGATGTGCCGCGGGCGTAAGCGCGGCCTCGCGGGCGTCATCGCCACCCAGCGCCTGGCCAAGCTCGCCAAGAACGTGGCGGCCGAGGCCAGCAACTTCCTGATGGGCCGCACCTTCCTCGACATCGACATGCAGCGCGCGGCCGACCTGCTGGGCATGGAACGCCGCCAGGCCGAGATGTTCCGCGACCTGCAGCGCGGCCATTTCATGGCCCTCGGCCCCGCCCTGTGCCGCCGCCCGCAGGAGGTGCTGGTGGGCGAGGTGGAAACCCGCAGCCTCGGTGTCTCGCCCAAGCTGATGCCGCTGCCGGAGGCGGACGCCCGCGACCTGATCCTGACCCCGCCCGAGCCCGACGAGCTGCCCGCCCGCGCCCGCCGCCTGCCGCCCCCGCCGCCGGCCGACATCCTGGCGCAGCTGGCCGCCGCCCGCCCCGCGCCCATCCTGCAGCCGCCCCCGCCCACCCCCGAGGAAACCCGCGCCCTGCGGCAGGAATGGGAGGACATCGCCCGCGTGGTGATGGCCGAGCCCGATGCGGCCTACCGCCCCGTCACGGCGCTGTATCAGGACATGCTGCTGCGCTGCCGCATCCAGGGGCTGGGCAGCAAGATCCCTGACCCCAGCGCCTTCCGCCAGATCCTGGCCATGCTGCGCGCGGGCTTCGGCCCCGGCGAGGAAGAACGCGAGGAATGGCCCGCCGTCCAGGCCCAGGCCGCGGCCCTGCCGGAGGAAACCCGCAGCGTCTACCTCCTCCTGGCCCGCGCCGCGCTCGACGGTGCGCCTTGCCCCTCAGACGAAGCCATCGCCGAGGCCTATGGCAGCCGCTCGCTCGGCCGCGCGCGGCGCGTGCTGGGCTTCATCGAGGAACAGGGCGCCATCGTCATCCGCCAGGACCTGACCGGACGCCGCATCGTGACCCTGATGGGCACCGGCCGCGAAACCGCACCCGCCGAGACGGCCAGCCTGGTATGAGAAGGGCGGTCGGGCGGCATGGCGGGGGCTTTGCCCCCGTGCCCCCAGCCAGGGGCTCTGCCCCCGGCACCCCCGCCAGGAGCCTGGGGCCCCTGGACCCCCCTGAGTTAATTGGAAGTTTGCCGAGGGGGCACCGAGCGGCTTTCCGGCCCGGCGCGTCTTCGTTGCCCCCTCGGCAAACTTCCCACTCCCGGTTTCCAAAGGCCTCCCGGCCTTTGGCGGGTTCCAAGGGCAGCGCCCTTGGTGGGGGCCGGGGGCAAGGCCCCCGCCGTGCCACCCGGGCGCCCTGCCCATGACCGTACAGGCCCGCCTTGCCGTGCTGCGGGTGCTCGACGCCGCGTTGGTGGCGCATGAGGGGGCGCTGATGGCGGCGCTGGCGGAGGATCTCGGGAAATCCGAGTTCGATGCCTATGTCAGTGAGGTGCTGACGGTGCGGCAGGAGGTCCGGCATGCGATCCGGCATCTGCCGCGCTGGGCGGCGCCGCGCCGGGTGGCGACGGGGTGGTTCCACTGGCCGGCGCGGGCGGCGGTGGCGTTCGAGCCGCTGGGGCGGGTGTTGATCCTGAGCCCCTGGAATTATCCGGTGCAGTTGTCGCTGTCGCCGCTGGTCGCGGCGTTGGCGGCGGGGAACCGGGTGGTGCTGAAGCCCTCGGAGCATGCGCCGGCCACGGCGGGGGCGCTGGCGGCCATGCTGGCCGGCATTCCCGGCGTCGAGGTGATGCAGGGCGATGCGGCGCTGGCGGCCGAGCTGGTGGCGCGGCCCTGGGACCACATCTTCTTCACGGGCTCTACCGGGATCGGGCGGGGTGTCGCGGAAGCGGCGGCGCGCAACCTGACGCCGTGCACGCTGGAGCTGGGCGGGGCCAACCCCTGCGTGGTGGACGCGACGGCCGATATCGACGTGGTGGCGAAGCGCATCGCCTGGGCGAAGTTCCTGAATGCCGGGCAGACCTGCATCGCGCCCAACCATGTGCTGGTGGAGGAAAGCCGTTTTGAGCCGCTGGTGGCGGCGCTGAAGCGGTATATCGCTGAGTTCTACGGCGCCGATGGTCAGGGGATGCAGCGCATCGCGTTCCGGCGGCATTATGAGCGCCTGCTGCCCTGGCTTGGGTGCGGCAGGTTGCTGCATGGCGGCGGTGCGGATGCGGCTGGGCTGCATATCCAGCCCACGCTGACGGCGAACGAGGCCGCACCCGCCGAGGAGATCTTCGGCCCCATCCTGCCCATCGTGCCCTGGCGCGACCGCGCCGCGTTGCTGGAAGGGCTGCAGGCGGCCCCGGCACCGCTCGCGGTCTACGCGCACAGCCGGGACCCGGGCCTGCTGGCGGCATTGCGGGAAAGCACGCGCTCCGGCGCCTTCGTGGAGAACGACCACATCGTGCAGGCGGCGGTCGCCGAGCTGCCCTTCGGCGGTGTGGGGGCCAGCGGCTGGGGGCGCTCGCATGGGCGGGCGGGTTTCGAGGGCTTCTCGAACCCGCGCGCGCATTACCGCAAGAGCCCGCGTCTGGACCTGCCGCTGCGCTATCCGCCGCATGAGAGCAAGCTCGCCTGGGTGAAGCGGCTGCTGGGGTAGTTGCGGCCCCCGCGCTCCGGGGCGATGGTGGGCCATGCCTTCAGACGACCCGCTGCGCGACCGCGACCTGCCCCCGCCCCCCGGAGGCTGGGAAACCCTCGCCCGGCGCGAGGTGATGAAGGAGCCCTACCTCCATATCTCCGCCGAGACGGTGCGGACCGGCCAGGGCAAGGTGCTGGATACCTGGTGGATCCTGCATTTCCCGGACTGGGTGATGGTCGTGCCGGTGACCGAGGCGGGTGAGCTGGTGCTGCTTCGGCAATGGCGCCAGGGCGTGCGCGCCGTTTCGCTGGAGGTGCCGGGCGGCACGCTGGAGGAAGGCGAGACCGACCCGCTTGCCACCGGCGCCCGCGAATTGCTGGAGGAGACGGGCTACGAGGCGGCCGAGCTGCGCTCCCTGGGCTTCCTGTGGCCTGACCCGTCGCGCAACGCCAACCGCTGCCACATGGTGCTGGCGCTGGGCTGCCGGAAGGTCGCGGAACCCGTGCTGGAACCCGGCGAGAGCATCGAGAGCTTCACTGTGCCGATGGCCGAGGCAAAGGCCATGCTGCTGCGGGGCGACATGATGTCGACCGTGCAGGCCACGACGCTGATGCGGGGCCTGGCCGAACTCGGCGAGCTGTGACCCCGCCGCCGATCTCCGCGCGCGCCTGGCTGCTGATGCTGCTGCTCTCCATCCTGTGGGGCAGCAGCTTCTTCTTCATCGCGGTGGCGGTGCGGGAATGGCCGCCCTTGTCCATCGTGCTGGCGCGGGTGTCGATCGCGGCGGTGCAGCTCTGGCTCATCATCCTGGCGGTGGGGCCGCGCCCCAGGCTGGACCGTTCGGCGCTGGTCGCCTCCTTCGGCATGGGGCTGCTGAACAATGTGCTGCCCTTCGTGCTGATCGTGCTGGCGCAGCAGAGCCTTCCTTCCGGTACCGCCTCCATCTTCAACGCGACCACGCCGCTGTTCGGCGTGCTGGTGGCGGGGGCGGCGGGGGTGGAGCGCATCACCCCGCCCCGGCTGATCGGCGTGCTGGCGGGGCTCGGCGGGGTGGTGGCGATGGCGGGGGCCGACCCGCTGGCCACGCCCTGGCCCGCCGCGCTGTGCATGCTGGGCGCCACCTTCCTCTATGCGCTCGCCGGCCTGTGGGGGCGGCGCTTCAAGGCGCTCGGCATGACGCCCGTCCAGGCGGCCGCGGGGCAGACCAGCGCCAGCACATTGATGCTGCTGCCGCTGGTGCTGTTGCTGGAGGTGCCGCCGCTGCCGAGCCTGGAGGTCGCGGGCGCGCTTCTGGGCCTGGCCACCCTGTGTACCACGGGCGGCTACTTCATGTACTTCCTGCTGCTGAACATGGTGGGGCCGGTGAACATGCTGCTGGTCACGCTGATCATTCCCGTGACCAGCTTCGTGCTGGGCGCGCTGTTCCTGAACGAGAGTCTGGCGCCCCGGCACCTGCTGGGCATGGCCGGGGTGGCGCTCGGCCTTGCGCTGATCGACGGGCGCCTTATGCGGCGTTTGCCCCGCTGGAGGAACGAGCGGCCCTGATCTCCCGCCATTCCACCACCGCGCCGCCGCTGCCCAGGGCACGCAGCGCCACACGCACGGGGGCGGCGGGCCAGGCCTCGGGCGAGATCGCAAGGCTGAGCGCGATATCGCCATCGAGCTGCGCATCGACCCAGCCCGTGCCGCGCCCGCCGCAACTCAGCGCCGCCTGCACATCGCTGCCGCCAGATACCCGCAGCACCGCGCGCATCAGGTCATAACCCGCAAGCGGCAGCGACGGGATGCCGAGCGAGGTCTCTCCATGGCCGTGCAGCAGCGCCGTCCGGGTCGCGCCCTGCCAGATATCGTCGGGAAAACTGCACCACACACCGGAGGGCGGCATGGGCCGGCCGGCCTCCTGCTCCAGCCACCAGGGGGAATGCTGGAAGCGCGCGCCACCGCGCGCGCGCAGCACCTGCAACGCCGGCAGCCCCTCGGTCACGGACAGCGCCAGCGTGTCACGCGGGGCGAGGGCGATGCTGACCTCCACCGCCGCCGTCTCCCGCCAGGGGGGCGCGGGCATGGGCAGGTCCAGCGTCATCCAGCCTTCGTGCAGCGCCTCTCCGGGCACGCGCCAGGCGCCGGCCAGGCGCCCGCTTTCCTCTGCGATCAGCCTAAGGCCGAGCACGCTGCCGGGCCCCGCCGCCACGGCCTTCAGATGCACCGCGAGCGCGGTGACGCCCGCGATCTCGCTGGGCAGGCTGCGCCGCCAGGTCGAGACGCCGCTCCAGAGCACCGGGCTCGCATCGGGCGTGTCGGCGTGGATCAGGGTGGGGGCCTGGGGGGGCGCCTGGCCGGCGCTGCGCAGCCAGCTCGCCATCGCGACCCGCGCTTCCTCCTGCTCCGCACGCAGCGCGACGAGGCTCGCGGACATGTCGCCCACCCGGGCCTCGGCAGCCAGCAGCCGGGCGGCGAGCAGGCCGGCCAGGGCCGTGCCGTCCGCCAGCAGGGCCGGTGCCTCACCCGGCCATTCGGTGAGCCAGGCCGGCGTCGTCGCCGCGATCACGCCCAGCAGCCCGCCCGGGGCGGCCGGCAGCGGAAGCGCCGGGCCGGGCGAGGCGCTGCCCTGCGCCATCATCAGCCAATGGCCGTCCCGCGCGGCGACGCGCCATTGGGGAATGGGTGCGGGAAGGGCGGGCGCGTCCTCGGCCAGCAGCAGGCTCAGCGGCGCGCTCATGAAGGCGGGCAGGTTTTCCACCAGCAGGGTCACGGCGTTTCAAGCCTTTCGAGGAAGGGGCGCATCATGGCCGCCCAGCCGCGACCGCGCAGCCGCTCGATCGCGGCGGCCGAGAGGGCGGAGAGCAGCGCCGGTTCCGCCGCCAGGCGGCGCAGCGCGGACAGGGCCTCGGCGGTGCAGGTGCCGTCATTGGGCAGCAGCCAGCCATCCTGGCCATGGGTCACGATTTCGGCCACCGCGCCCACATCGGTGGCCAGCGGCACGCAGCCCAGCCGCTGTGCCTCCAGGATGGTCAGGGGCACGCCCTCGAAATGGCTCGGCAGGAACAGGATGTCGGCCCAGGAGTACAGCGCGTCCAGATCCCCGGCGCTGTCGGCGGGCGGTTCGATCTCGATGCCGAGCTCGGGCGGCGCGCCGTCCAGCACGGGCTTTCCGGCGATGCGCCATTCGATGAAGTCCTGGCTGGCGCGGATGGTCTGGGAGAGCCTTTCCAGCCCCTTCTGCGCATCCAGCCGGCCAAGGAACAGGGCGCGCGGCCGGCGCCCCGCGACCCGGCGCGCGACGGCGGAGGCCTGGCTCTCATAGCCCGGCGCATTGGGCACCAGTATCAGCTTGCTGGCCGGCCAACCCTGGCCGATGCACCAGCGGCGCAGCTGTTCCGAGATGACCAGCGCGCCCTCATAGGCATGCTCATAGGCCAGCCCCGTGAAGGCCTGGCCCACCGGCTGGTTCCAGGCGCCGCGCTCGGCCAGGTGCAGGCCCATGAAGCAGCGCACGCCGAAGCGCCTGAGCCGCGCCGCCAGGGCGTGGCCCGCCAGCGAATGGGTGATCAGCGCCGCATCCATGCCGAACAGCAGGCCGAGCCCGTCCACGCTGTTCGGGTCATGGCCATAGGCGGCGGTGGGGGCGCCGAAATACTCGCGCTCCGGGTCGGGCGCGCCTTCGGGGCCGAAGCCGGGGAAGAAGTTGATGGTCTCATAGGCCTCACGCGTGCCGGGCAGCAGCTCCGCCTCGGCGCGCTCGGTCACGACCAGATGCGGCGTCCAGCCCGCGCCGCGCAGTACCTCCGCCTGGCGCAGCAGCACGCGTTCCACGCCGCCCCGCGCGTGCAGGGGCTGGATGATCGCGATGTCCCGGCCGGAGCGGCGGCGCGGCCAGGGCGCGCATACCCCCACCGAGGCATAGAGCTGGTCCGCCACCGTGCTGCGCGCCACGCGCCAGCTGCGCCGCCAGGGCGCGGCAGGGGCCTCGGCCGGCACGGCCAGCGCGGCCCGTGCCTCGGCCTCGGCGGCGCCGGTCGCTTCCGGCGCGCCGGGCATGAACAGGTTCATGCGCCATGTGTCGCCTTCGGCCAGGTCCGCGAGCAGCCGCTGCGGCTCGGACGCCATGTCCTGTCCGCGCAGGAAGATCAGCTGGGCGTCCTCCAGGGAGCCGCCCCGGTGCCGGAAGACGATGCGGTCCTGCCCGGCCTCATCCAGCACGATGCCCGCGACCCGGCGATGGCGCAGCAGCACGGAGGCGAACCAGAAGGCGTTGTGCAGCAGCCCCTGCCGGGCCAGCGCCTCCAGCGCCGCGGGCTCGGCGATGGCCACCACGGCGGGCACATGATGCGCCGCGGGGTCCGAGCGCGCCCGCCCCAGCATGGCGCCGAACGCATCGCGGGAAATCTCGCGGTCCGTTTCCGCGGGGTCCAGGAACAGGCGCACGGGCCCGCCGCCGGCCAGCAGCAGCGCGTGGCGCGGCAGTTCGCGCGCCTCCATCTCCAGGATGCGGCGGGGGTTCCACAGGTCGCGGTTGCGCCGGCGCAGTTCCTCCTGCAGCAGGGGGCGCATGCGCTCGCTGTCGGCCAGCATGCTCTCGGCGCGGCGGCGATAGCGGAAGCCGGAATGCGGGACATAGCGGCCCCTGAAGCCGGCACGCGCCGCGCGCAGCCAGAACTCCGCATCCTCGAAGCCCTGGCGCAGGCTGGTGTCGAAGCGCAGGCCGGTTTCGAGCAATTCCCGCGCGATCAGGCTGCCCGCCTCGCAGTAGTTGTCCTGCATGAGGCAGAGCAGGGAGAATTCGCCCGAGGTATCGGAGCAATCCTCCATCCCCAGGCTGTCGATATCCGGATAGGCCCAGCCGGTGCCGGGTCCGCCTTCCTCCAGCACCGTCAGGGCGCGGCGCAGGAAATGCGGCTCGATCCGGTTGTCGGCATCCAGCATGTAGGCCGCGCGCAGGGCGGGAAAGACCGCGAGCGCATAGTCGATGCCCGTGTTGCGCGCGGCCGAGAGCCCGCCATTGGGCTGGCGCAGCACATGCACCCGGCCCGGATGCCGGGCGCAGGCGGCGCGCGCCAGGGCCTGGGTCTCGGGGAAGGGGCAGCCGTCATCGACGATGACGGCGGCGACGCCGGGCAGGCTCTGCGCCATGGCGCTCTCGATCGCCTCGGGCAGCAGGCCGGGCTGGCCATAGGCGGGGATCACGCAGGCGATGGTGACGTCGCCCGCGTTCATCATGCCGCGTCCGACGGGGCCCGCAGCACCAGCATCCGCGCGGCGCCATGCGCGCGGTCGGCCAGCACGGGCCAGTCGGTCTCGAATTCCTCGTCGCGCGCCATCTCCAGGCAGCATACCGCGCCCGGCGCGATCCAGCCAGCACGGCCGAGCCCGGCCAGGGCGCGCGGCAGCAGCGCCTGCCGGTAGGGTGGGTCGAGGAAGATCAGCGAACAGGCGGCGGGGGGCTTGGGCGGGCGGGTGGCGTCGGCCGGCAGGATGGCGGCGCGCGCTTCCTCGCGGCAGGCCACGACATTGGCGCGGATGGCCGCCAGGGCGGGCCGGGCGGTCTCCATGAAGGTCGCATGGGCCGCCCCTCGCGACAGCGCCTCCAGCCCCAGCGCGCCGGAACCGGCGAAGGCATCCAGCACGCGTGCCTCGCGCACGGCATGGGTTTCGGCCCAGGGCGCGTGCATCAGCATGTCGAACAGGGCCTGGCGGGCGCGGTCGGCGGTGGGCCGCGTCTGCTCGCCCAGGGGTGCGGTCAGGTTCCGGCCGCGATGCGCGCCCGCGACGATGCGCATCAGTCCTCGGCGACGGGCGGCGGGGTTGCGGCGGCGGCCTTGCGGGCGGCGCGGCGCTTGTCCTGGTGCTTCTCCACGTCCACGCCCAGCTGCTCGCGCATGATCTTGCCGTTCACTTCCTCGGCCGCGCCCTTGGGCAGGATGCCGAGCTGGAACGGCCCATAGGCCAGCCGGATCAGCCGCGAGACCTGGAAGCCCAGATGCGCCAGCACGCGCCGCAGCTCCCGGTTCTTGCCTTCCTGCAGGGACATGGTCAGCCAGGAATTGTCGCCCTGCTTGGTGTCCAGCTCCGCCTCGATGGGGCCATAGCGCACGCCCTCCACCGTGATGCCGCGGTTGAGCAGCGACAGCTTGTACGGGTCCGGATGGCCGTTCACCCGCACCCGGTAGCGGCGCACCCAGCCCTGGCTCGGCAGTTCCAGCCGGCGGGCCAACTCGCCGTCATTGGTCAGCAGCAGCAGGCCCTCGCTGTTGAGGTCGAGCCGGCCCACGCTGATCAGGCGCGGCAGGCCGGGGGGCAGGTTGTCGAACACGGTGGGGCGGCCATCGGGGTCGCGGTGGGTCGTCACCAGGCCGCGCGGCTTGTGATAGCGGAACAGCCGGGTGCGCTCCGGGTTGGCCACCTGCTTGCCGTTCAGCTGCACGACGTCGCCGGGCTTCACGAAGGTGGCGGGGGTGCGCACCTTCTCGCCGCCGATGGCGACGCGGCCTTCTTCGATCAGGCGCTCCGCCTCCCGGCGGCTCGCGATGCCGGCACGGGCCAGCCACTTGGCGATGCGCTCGCCGCGCTCGGGGTTCTCGTCCTCAGCCACGGGCGGCCTCCACGAAGGCGCGCAGGATGGTCAGGTCCTGGCGGTCGACCTTGTATTCGGGGTGCCATTGCACGCCGAGCGCGAAGCGGTGGCCGGGATGCTCCAGCCCCTCGATGACGCCATCGGGCGCCACGGCATTCACCACGGCCCCGGGCCCCGGGGTGGCCACAGCCTGGTGGTGGGCGCTGTTCACATGCATCGGGCCCTCGCCCACGATCGCGGCCAGCCGCGTGCCGGGCGTGATGGCCACGGCATGGCCGGGCTCGGTGCGCGGGTTGGGCTGTTCATGGGGCAGGGCGTTCGGCACCGCGTCCGGGATGTGCTGGATCAGCGTGCCGCCAAAGGCCACCGCCAGCAGCTGCTCGCCGCCGCAGATGCCCAGAACGGCCTTGTCGGCCTTGAGCGCCGCGCGGGTGATGGCCAGCTCGAACTCCGTCCGGCCGGGCTTCAGGCTCACGGTCTCATGCTGGCTGGCGTCGCCGTACAGCGCGGGGTCCACGTCGAAGGCGCCGCCGGTGACCAGCAGCCCGTCGATGAGGTGCAGGTATTCGGCGGCCCGTTCCGGGTCATGCGGCAGGGCGATGGGCAGGCCCCCGGCCTCGGCCACGGCCGAAAAATAGTTCTGGCGCAGCGCGTACCAGGGCAGCTTGGAGTAGCCGCCTGGCTCCTCAGCATCCAGGGTCAGGCCAATGACGGGGCGAGTTCTCATGGCGCTTGCTAGACCTGACAGGCCCCGCACGGCAAGTTGCGTGCATGGTTTCCCCGATGGAAATGGCGCTGGAGGAGGCCCGCGAGGCCGCCGCGCGCGGCGAGGTGCCGGTCGGCGCCGTCGTGACCGACGCGCGCGGCGCCCTGCTGGCGCGGGCCGGGAATCGCGTGGAGGAGCTGGGCGACCCCTCCGCCCATGCCGAGATGCTGGCCATGCGCGCGGCTGCCCGCGCCCTGGGCGGGAAGCACCTGGCCGGCTGCACCCTGACCGTGACGCTGGAGCCCTGCGCCATGTGCGCCCAGGGCGCCAGCCTGTTCCGGCTGCGCAAGGTCGTCTTCGGCGCCTATGACCCCAAGGGAGGCGGCACCGAGCATGGCGCGCGCGTGTTCAGCCACCCGCAATGCAACCATGCCCCCGAGGTGGTGGGCGGCATCAACGAGACCGAGGCGGCCGGGCTGCTGCGCGACTTCTTCGCGGCCCGCCGCTGATCAGGCGAAGGCCGCGACCAGCTCGTCCTCGCGTCGCTTCAGGTCCTCATACTCGGCGGGCGTGCCGCTGAAGAAGATCTGTTCAGTCGGCACGACGCCGTAGCGGATGTCCTGCCCGGCCGCGATCATGTGCTGGTACATGGGCGCCACATACAGCTCGTTCTTGCTGGGCGCGGCCAGTTCCCGGGCATAGGCCTCGCGGAACAGCGCGCTGCTGCGGAAATGATACAGGCCGCTGCAGCACAGGGAGGAGATGCGCAGCTTCTCCGTCACCTGCACCGCCGAGAAATCCGGCCCGGGGCGCACGAAGGACCAGTGGTCGCCCTCGCCCTCGAAGCATTCCAGCCAGCCGTCGCAGCTGTCGAACAGGGCAGGGCGGGTCACGCCCGGGCGGATGGTGTCGATGTTGAAGATCGTCACTTCCTCGGCCGGGCCGGCGCCCGCGGCATCCAGGCCCAGCAGCACCGTTTCCGCCTGGCCGCGCGTGGGCTCGGCCAGCGGCACCAGCAGCGGGCGGCGGATGCCGATGGCGGCCGCGCGTTCCCGCACGAAATCGGCCACCCCCGGCTGGTCCAGATGGATGAGCAGGAAGGTCTCGCTCTCGAACATCGAGCGGAAGCCCAGGAGCGACCAGTCGAGCAGGGGGCGGCCGGCCAGCGGCAACTGCCATTTCGGCCGGTCATAGCCCGCGCGGGTGAAGCGGCTGCTGAGGCCGGCCATGGGGAAGATGATCAAGGGCTTGCCTCCATCCCGGCATAGAGCCTGAGCGCATTGGCCAGAAAGGCGCGCTGGCGGTCCGGCCGGTCCGCATGCAGCGGCAGCATGGACAGGAACAGCTGCACCGTCAGCGCCCGGGTGCCGGCATCCGATGTACGGCGCCCGCGCAGATCGAACTCCGCCGCGACCTCCGGCAGGAAGGCCGCCGCTCCCTCACGCGAGAGATGCAGCGTCAGGTCGTGCCCGCCCGTATCCTCCAGCCGGTAGCGCCCGGCGAGGATCAGGTCATAGCCTTCCAGCGAGTGGTTCAGCTTGGCCAGGTCATAGCGCAGGTCGCCATGCACGCTGTGCCGGCCGTCCTGCATGCTGCCGCGCGGGTCGATCACCTTGATCTGCTGCTCGCGGAAATCGAAGAAGGTGTTGGGGAAGCAGAGATCGCCGTGCATCACGCCGGGGATGGGCGCGGTGGCCGCCGCGATGCGCGCCGTCTCGGCCGCGATGCGCCGCAGAGAGGGCAGGCGCCGGCCGGCGCTGGTCCATTCCGCGTCAAGGTCCTGCCCCGTCTCGCGGGCCCATTGGGCCAGGCGCGCCTCGGTCTTGCCCAGGGCCAGGATGTCCAGCGCATCGGGCGGCACCTCGCGGGCGGCCGCCTCGCGGCCCAGCTGCTCGGCGGCCCGCAGGAAATCGAAGCAGCCCTCCATCACCCGCCGCCAGGCGGGCGCCTCCAGCCGGCCGAACACGAACAGCTCATGCAGGGTGGGGCTGAACAGGTAGCCGATGCGATAGCCGCCGGCCTCGCGGCCCAGGAAGGCCGGGGTGTATTGGCGCAGCGGCGGGGGGATGGTGTCGAACCAGTCGGCCTCCGCGGCCAGCTTGTCAGCCTTCTCGCCGGTCTTGAGGACGGAGTGCCGCCCCACCGCGAGCGAGTTGAAGGCGCGTGCGGTGCTGGCGCGGGCGCGGGCGCGGTAGAAGGTCTGCAGGTGGCCGAAATCCAGCCAGTTGCTCACCTGGCGGAAGGCCAGCGGGCGCTCGGCCGCATAGAGGTCGAGCGCCGCCAGGAAACGGCCGCGCGCGCGCGTCAGGGCCCGCAGCAGCGCCGGCGCCGAGGAGAAGGAGAACCAGCCCGCCAGCACCTGCTGTTCCCGCGCCGTGACATCGGGCCGGCGGCTGACGAAGCCCTGGCCCTCGGTGCCCACCGCCCCCCACAGATAGGCGTCGGAGGTGGTGGCGACCGCCACCTCGTCCTCGCCTTCGGGAAGGGGGTCGAGGAACAGCGTATCCCCGTGCAGGATGCTGACGGGCCCGCGTGCATCGGCCAGCGTCAGCGCATGGGTGATGCTCTCGCCCAGGCTCAGGTCATCGGGAATCGAGAGCGTCTCGACACCCTCCTGCTCCAGGGCCGCGCGGTCCCATTCGTCCGGGCTGAAGCTCTGGGGCAGCGTGACGATGAGGCGCCGGCCGGGGCGCTGCAGGCTCGCGATCTGCGGTGCCAGCAGGCGCTTGTGGCCGAAGGGCAGGAAGCTCGGCGGAAGCTGGCCGAATTCGGCGCTCAGCTCCGCGTTCACATAGGCGGCGGAGGTGATGAGGCTGACCGGCTGCGGGGTCATACCGCGTTGCGCCCCAGCTTCAGCAGGCGGCCGATCTCGGGGTAGGGAAGCGCCGCGAACTCATCCGGGCGCAGTGCCTTGTCGTCCACATAGAAGCCGTCATGGCCGGACCAGGGCTTGCCGACATGGATCTCGTCATAGGGGATGTCGTGCCGGCGCAGCCAGTCGATGATGACCGGCAGGGTATGGGCGTTGATGAGGCCCACATTGTTCTTGTGGGTGCGCATGTTGCGCGCGGTGTGGATGACGATCTCGAAGCCCTGGGCCTTGTATTCGCGCAGCCGGGCAACAACGGGGATGTTGGGCAGCTTGTCGCTGTAGGAAACCGCCGGGTCGTCGATGGTGAGGGTTCCATCCAGGTCGATCACCAGCCGCGTCATCGGTATCTCCTCAACACCCCTGACTTAGCACCGGCGGTGCGGCACCGCATCATTCAAGCTGTGGAGGGCAACCTGCGGAGGGCAACCTGTGGAGGCCGACCCGCGGCGAAACCCTCAGCGATAGCTGTCCGCCTGACTCAGGAAGTGGCGCACATAGTCGGTGACGCCCGCCTCCAGCGACTGCATGGGCGCGTTGTAGCCGAAGCCGCGCAGCCGGGTGATGTCGGCCTTGGTATAGTACTGGTACTTGGCGCGCAGTTCCTGCGGCATGTCGATGAAATCGATCGAGGCCTCGCGTTCCATCGCGGCGAAGACGGCGCGCGCCAGGTCAAGCCAGGTCCGTGCCTCGCCCGAGCCCACGTTGAACAGGCCGAAGCCCTCGCGCCGCGCCAGCAGATGCGTGATGACCCGGCAGATATCGCGCACATAGACGAAGTCGCGCATCTGCTCGCCATCGGCGTATTCCGGGCGGTGGCTGCGGAACAGGCGCACCTGTTCGCCCTCGGTGATGCTGCGGAAGATCTTGCTGACCACCGACTGCATCGCGCCCTTGTGCTGCTCGTTCGGGCCATAGACGTTGAAGAACTTGAGCCCGACGCAGAGCGGGGGCATGGCCTCCCCGCGCTTGCGGCGCTCCACCACCGCCTGGTCGAAGATGTGCTTGCTCCAGCCATAGAGGTTGAGCGGGCGCAGGCGCTTCAGATGCTCGAAATCGGCATTGTCGTCATAGCCTTCCTCGCCCTCGCCATAGGTCGCGGCGGAGGAGGCGTAGATGAACGGGATGGCGCGTTCCGCCGTCCAGTCCAGCAGCATGTTCGAGAAGCGGAAGTTCCGCTGCATGATCTCGTCGCCGTCGGTGGCCATGGTCGAGGAATTGGCGCCCATGTGCACCACGGCCGTGATCTTCTGCGCGGCGGGGCCACGCAGCCAGGCCGCCAGCTCGGGCGGGGGCACGATGTCCACGAAGGCGCGCTTGCGCAGGTTGTGCCACTTGCTGCCCTGGCGCAGCAGGTCGCACAGCACGAGGTCGGTGCGGCCCTGCTCGTTCAGCTCGGCCACGATGTTGGAGCCGATGAAGCCGGCAGCGCCCGTGATGAGGATCATGCCCGGCTTTTCCCACGCGCCCCTTGCTTAGGCAACGCGATGCCGGGCCGCACCCAGCGCGCGGGACAGCTCGGCCGCGGATTGTTCGAGCAGGGGCGTGATCCGCGCGCGCTCCGCCTCGCTGAAGCGGCCCATGGGGCCCGCCACCCCCAGCGCGCCCAGGAAGCGCCCGGCCGCCGCGAAGACCGGGCAGGCGAGGGAGGCGGTCTCCGCATCGCGCTCACCCATCGAGAGCACGACGCCCCCGCCCTCGGCCCGCAGCACATGGCCGCTGGCGCCCCGGTCGAGCGGCAGCACCGCGCCCTCGGGCACGCTGTGGCGGATGGTGCGCAGCGCCTCGTGCCGGAACAGGCAGATGCGGTCCCCGCCCTCCCGCACATAGAAGGCCGCCGTCTCGCCGGTCGCGGCGGAGAGGCGGGCGAGGGCAGGGCGCATGTGTTCCGCCAGGTCGAAGCCCGCCTGGTACTGCATGCCCAGCCGCAGCGTGGCGGGCCCCAGGCGGAACAGCCCGTCCGCTCCGCGCAGCAGATAGCCGAAGCGTTCCAGCGAGGCCGCGAGGCGCAGGATGGTGCTGGGGTAGAAGCCGGTGCGGCGCGCGAGGTCGGCCAGCGTCAGCCGGGGGGCTTCCAGGGAGAAGGCGTCGAGCAGCGACAGGGCGCGCTCCACGGCCTCCACCCGCTGTTCGGGGGCGATCTCGGCGGGTGGGCGGCCGCGCTTGCGGGCGGGAGTGTCGGACATTGACCTCTTGGACAGTCTTCTATTAGACTTCTGTCTAGCAGAATAATTTTCTGAACAACAGAAAAATTAGCCGAGGAAACGCCATGCCCCAGATCGCCCGCCGGGCCTTGCTCGCCACCCCGTTCCTGCTGCCGGCGGCAGCCCGCGCGCAGGCCTGGCCGAACCAGCCCATCAAGCTCGTGGTTCCCTATGCGGCGGGCGGCGCCACGGACGTGATCGCGCGGCTCGTCGCCGAGGGCATGTCCCAGAACCTGCCCCAGCGCGTGGTGGTGGAGAACCGCACGGGGGCCGGCGGCAATATCGGCGCGGGTGCCGTGGCGCGCGCGACCGATGGCCACACGCTGCTGTTCAGCAACACGGGCCATGCGGTGAACCGCGCGCTGTATGCCCGGCTGGACTACGACCCCGCGACCGACCTGCTGCCCATCACCATCGTGGCCGAGAGCCCGATGGTGCTGCTGGTGCCCAACAGCGCGCCCTATCGCGACGTGGCCGGGCTGGTTGCCGCCGCCAAGGCCGACCCCGAGAAGCTGAGCTATGCCACCACCGGCACCGGCGGCGTGCTGCAGCTGGTCACGCTGCTGCTGCTGCGCGCGGCGGGCATCCAGATGCAGGACGTGCCCTATCGCGGCTCGGGCCCCGCGGCGCAGGACGTGATCTCCGGCCGGTTGGACGTGCTGTACGACGCGGGCTTCAGCGCCTTTCCGCTGGCCCAGGGCGGGCAGGCGCGGGCGCTGGCCGTCTCCTCCGCGCAGCGCAGCGCCGTGATGCCCGATGTGCCGACGATCGGGGAGGCAGGCTACCCCGCCGCCACCTTCAGCGTCTGGCAATGCCTGTTCGCGCCCAAGGGCACGCCCGAGGCCGTGCTGGGCCGCGTGCAGCAGGCCGTCCAGGCCGCCATCCGCGAACCCGCCCTGGCACGCCGGCTGACCGAGCTCGGCGCCGAGCGGCTGATCGCCAATCCCGTCCCGGAGGCCGCGCGCTATGTCTCGGCCGAGATGACCCGCTGGGAAACCGTTCTGCGTGAGGCCGGCATCCGGCCGCAATGAGGAGTAGACCGATGACCGACCTGCCCAACCGCGTCGAGATCACGGAGGAGGGGCCCCGTGAGGGCTTCCAGATCGAAAAGGGGCCGATCCCGACCAGCGACAAGATCGCGCTGATCGACGCGCTCTCGGCCACTGGCGCCCCGCGCATCCAGGTGGCGAGCTTCGTGAACCCCAAGATCGTGCCCGGCTGGGCCGATGCCGAGGACGTGGTGGCCGGCTTCACCCCGCGCCCGGGCTGCGAGTACTTCGCCCTGTGGTTCAACGCGAAGGGGATGGAGCGCGCGAAGACCTATGCCGATCGGCTGACGCTCTACAGTTCCATCACCGTCACGGCCTCCGAGGCCTTCACGAAGAAGAACCTGAACAAGGACCACGCCGCGCAGCTGGTGTTCCAGCGTGAGCACGTGGCGGCCCACCAGGCGGCCGGCGTGCCGATCACCCGCATCTCGGTGCAGGCGGCCTTCGGCTGCAACTACCAGGGCGAGGTGACGGTGGCGGACGCGATGCGCGTGATCGCCGATGCCTTCGAGGTGGCCAAGGACACCGGCTGCGCGATCAGCAAGATCTCGCTGGCCGACAGCATGGGCTGGGCCGACCCCGCCCATATCGAGCGGCTGGTGGGCGCGGTGCAGGACAAGTACCCCGAGCTCGGCATCGCGCTGCACCTGCACGACACGCGGGGCCTGGGCATCGCCAATGCCTATGCGGGCCTCAAGATGGGCGTGCGGATGTTCGACGCAGCGGTGGCGGGCCTCGGCGGCTGCCCCTTCGCGGGCCACCCCGGCGCGCCGGGCAATATCGCGACCGAGGAGCTGGTCTTCCTCTGCCAGGAAATGGGCATCGAGACCGGCTATGACCTGGAGGCGCTGCTGGAAGCCGCGGCCCTCGCCCAGCGCATCGTGGGCCGCCAGTTGCCGTCCAACCTGCTCAAGGGTGGCAGCCTGTCCAAGTTCCGGAGGGCTGCCTGATGCTTCCCCTCGAAGGCATTCGCGTCATCGAATTCTCCCACATGGTGATGGGGCCGACCTGCGGCGTGATCCTCGCGGATCTCGGCGCGGAGGTGATCAAGGTGGAGCCCCCCGGGGGCGACCGCACCCGCGCGCTGACGGCCTCGGGCGCGGGCTTCTTCCCCGCGCTGAACCGCAACAAGAAGTCGGTGGTGCTGGACACGGCGCTGGAGCGGGACCGCGAGGCGCTGCTGGAACTGACCGACAACGCCGATGTGGTGATCGAGAACTTCCGCCCCGGCGCGCTGGATGAGCGCGGCATCGGCTTCGACACGCTGCGCGCGCGCAACCCGCGGCTGGTGTGTCTCTCCCTGAAGGGCTTCCTGCCCGGCCCCTATGAGAAGCGCACGGCGCTCGACGAGGTGGTGCAGATGATGGCGGGCCTGGCCTACATGACCGGCCCGCCGGGCCGGCCGCTGCGCGCGGGCGCGCCGGTGAACGACATGATGGGCGGCATGTTCGGCGCCATCGCCGTGATGGGCGCGCTGATGGAGCGCAACACCACCGGCGTGGGCCAGGTGGTGCAGTCCGCCCTGTTCGAGACCTGCACCTTTCTGGTCTCCACCGCCATGATGCAGAAGGCGATCACCGGGGTGGAGCCGCCGCCGATGCCGGGCG
Source organism: Rhodovarius crocodyli (assembly GCF_004005855.1). Lineage (GTDB taxonomy): Bacteria > Pseudomonadota > Alphaproteobacteria > Acetobacterales > Acetobacteraceae > Rhodovarius > Rhodovarius crocodyli. The sequence continues at coordinate 34,385 of NZ_SACL01000013.1, read as the reverse complement.
GCCGACGGTCCTGGGGTGTGTACGACATCTTCACCGCCAGCGACGGCGTGCAGATCTTCGTGGGCGTGGTGACCGACCGGCAGTGGCAGATCTTCGCCGACATCCTGAAGCGGCCGGACCTGATCGTGCCGGAGTTCGGCAACAACGCCGCGCGCAGCCTGGCGCGCGAGAAGCTGATCCCGATGGTCCAGGAAATCCTCGGCGCCTACACCGTCAGTGAGATCGAGAGCATGTGCGAGAAGGCGGGCCTGCCCTTCGCCCGCATCAACAAGCCCTGGGACCTGCTGGACGACCCGCATCTGAACGCGAGCGGCGGGTTCCATGACGTGCATCTGACCAACGGCACGCCCACCCGCGCGCCGGCCCTGCCCATTCTGCTGGGCGACAGGCGGCCGGGGCTCAGGCTCGACCTGCCCCAGGTGGGCGAACACAACTTTGAGATCCTGGGGCGCGAGGCCCCGGGCAAGGAAGCAGCGGAATGAAGCGTCGTCTGTTCATCGGGGCCGGCCTGGCCCTGCCCATGGTCGCGCGCGCGCAGGGCAGCTATCCGGAGCGTGCCATCCGCCTCGTCGTGCCCTTCCCGCCGGGCGGCGGCACCGACACGATCAGCCGCGAGGTGGCGGGCCAGATGCAGGCCATCGCGAACTGGACGGTGGTGCCGGAAAACCGGCCCGGCGCCGGCGGCAACATCGGGCTGGACGCGGTGGCGAAGGCGGCGCCCGATGGCTACACCATCGGCATGGGCCAGACCTCCAACCTGGCGATCAACCCGACGCTGTACCCCAACATGCCGTTCCACCCCACGCGCGACCTGGCCTTCGTCTCGCTGATCGCGGCGCAGCCGCTGGTGCTGGTGGTGGGCAAGCAGGCGCCCTGGCGCGACATGCCGGCGCTGCTCGCCGCCATCCGCGCGGCGCGGGAGCCGCTGACGGCCGGCCACCCCGGCAACGGCACCGTCGGCCATCTGTGCGGTGAGCTGCTGAGCCGCCGCCTGGGTGCCGAGATCACCCAGGTGCCCTATCGCGGGGCCAGCGCCATCGTGACCGACCTGCTGGCCGGCCGGGTGGACATGTATATCGGCACGCCCTCCACCGTCCGTGGCCTGGTGGCCGGCGGAGAGTTGCGTGCCCTGGCCGTGACCAGCGGCGAGCGCAGCCCCTTCCTGCCGGAGGTGCCCACCATCAGGGAAGCCGGCGTCGAGGGCGTGGTGGCGGAAAACTGGACCGGCATCGTCGCCCCCGCCCGGACCCCCGCAGAGGTGGTGCGCCGCTGGAACGCGGAATTGAACCGCGCCCTGGCCGGTGAGGAGATGCGCGCCAAGCTCGCCCAGGACGTGAGCGTGCCGAGGGGCTCGACAAGTGACGAATTCCGGGCCTTCGTAGAGCAGGAAACCGAGAAATGGGGGAGGATCGTGCGTGAAGCACGCATCCAATTGACCTGATGAGCCTGTACGCGTTGAACGGCGTGGCGCCGAAGCTGCCGCGCGAATACTGGATCGCCCCGGGTGCCCAGGTGATGGGCAACGTCATCCTGGAGGAGGAGGCCAGCATCTGGTTCAACGCGGTGCTGCGCGGCGACAACGCGCCGATCACCATCGGCGCGCGCAGCAATGTCCAGGACGGGTCGGTGCTGCATGCCGATACCGGCGTGCCGCTGACCCTGGGTGAAGGCGTGACGGTGGGCCACAAGGCCATCCTGCACGGCTGCACCGTGGGCAACCATTCGCTGATCGGGATGGGGGCCACCATCCTGAACAACGCGAAGATCGGGAACTTCTGCATCGTCGGCGCCAATGCGCTGGTGACGGAAGGGAAGGAGTTCCCGGACTACTCGCTGATTGTCGGGTCGCCCGCGCGGGTGGCCAGGACGCTGGACGAGAAGGCCGCCGAGAACCTGCGCCGGTCGGCCGATGGCTATGTCGCCAACTGGCGGCGATTCGCGGCAGGGCTGGTGAAGCTGGGCTAGAGCTCTGGGATAAGGCTTGGGGCAAGGCTGGGCGCTGAGCGGCGCCCGGCCTTTGCCTGTAGATAAAATGGCAAGATTGTACCGGGTACAACCAAGTCCCGGTCCGGGCACATTTGCCGTCTACAACTATGTGTGAGGATGAGGCTGCCGCTTTGACCGGGGCGCAGGGAAGGTCTCGCCTCCTGTCCTGCCGGGTGCTTCTCTCTTTGTCTAACGCCGCTGCGAGATGTCTGCTAGGCTGCTTCCAACCCCCTTCGGCCGCTTGGCCGCTTTCTCGGAAGAGGATCTGAATTTGAGCGCCAACGTCGCCAAGCTTCGCGTGCGGGATGAGGATTTCCTCGTCGCCTCGATGATCGAGCGTTGCCCCAAGACCATGATGATCCGCGAGCTTCTGAAGAACGCGATGGAGGCAGCCGCTGCCGAGACCGGCGTGGCGGGGCGGGTGGAGTTCTCCCCGCTGAATCTGGGCGAGGTGACGAAGCTGGCCATCTGGAACACCGGCCGGGGCCTGACGGCGGCCGAGCTTGATCAGATGTGCGACATCGCTTCCTCCATCCGCAAGGAAACCGGGCTGGACCGCAATTTCGGCATGGGCGCCAAGGTTGCGGCGCTTCCCTCCAACCAGCTCGGCATGCGCTACCGCTCCGCCCATGAGGGCACGGTCCATGAGGTCGTGATCGGCAAGTATGACGGCGTCTATGGCCGCCTGCTGCGCGCCGATGCTGAAGGTGCCATGGCAGGGGTGCTGCCCGCGACCGAGGCCGCCGCCGCCGAGGGGCGCGATGCCGCCGGCGAGTGGACCGAGGTCGTGCTCATGGGCAATGACGAGCAGCAGAACACCGTCACGGACCCGTACAACGGCAACCCCCGCAGCCCGGCTGCCTGGCTGTATGAGGCCGTGCGCGGACGCTTCTTCCGCTTCCCCGCCAATCTCGACATCGTCTTCTGCCGCGGCATCGCGGGGCTGAGGGATGACCGCAGCCTGGTCAGCACGGCCGACAGCCTGGCCGCGCTTGAGCAGTACGAGGCGGTGCGCACGCCTGAGGGCATCGTGATCCACTATGCCTTCGACCCCCGCCTGGTCGACCAGACCGTGCGTCATCCGAGCATGCCCTGGGCCAGCAACGAAGGCCGTCTGGCGCTGGTGCACCGCGACGAGTGCTACGGCGTCCTGCGCGGGGCGCTCTGGCTCAAGGAATCGCCGAGCTTCGGCATTCCTTTCCTGGCCCGCGGCATTTCCATCCTGATCGAGCTGCCGGACGACTACCCCGTGCTGACCGACGCGTATCGGGAGTTCCTGCGCTATCGCAACGACCGGCAGGACCAGGTCAAGCCGAATGATTTCGCGGCGCTCGTCGTGAAGCACCAGCCGGCTTGGCTGATCGAGCTGCTGGCCAGCGCCATGCCGGATGCCGACTATCTGGACGACGTTCTGGCCGAGATGAGCCTTCTGCTGGAGGAGATGGGCGTGGCGCTGCGCCGGCCGGGGCAGGCGCCGCGCTTCGCGCCCCCGCGCGCGCCGGACCCTGAGCGTGAGCGCGAGCGTGAGGGAGAGCCCGAGCCGCCGCCGTTCAAGGCCGAGAAGCCGCCGGCCATCCTGCTGCTGCGCAATTCCGCCGATGTCAGCGAGCGCGGCCTGACCTACCGCGCGGCCGCCTATTACCCGGAAACCCACCAGCTGCACGTCAATCTGCTGTATCCGGCCGTGACCGACGTTGCGCAGTCCCTGGCCTCATGGGAGAGGCCGGAACTCGACCTCGAAGGGGTGCGGCTGGCGGCCCAGCTGGCCGCGGAGCGCAGCATGGTCGCCCGCGTCGCGCGCTCGCTCGCCTATGGGTTGGCCAAGCGCGGCCGGCCGCGCGAATGGGCGGACGGCCACCTGCGCGTCGTCTTCTCCAGCGAGGCCCTGACGCTGGCGGCTGACGACATCAGGACCGGCCAGGCCGAGATCGAAGCCATTTTCAACGAGGCGCTGAAGGCGGTGGGCCCTGCCGCCGCCCCGGATGAGGCCGCTTGATGCCACAACGGAAATGTCGGCTGCGCTACGCTCCATAAGTTGATCGTTGCGCGGTGCTTCAGCAAAATTCGCTATAGTGCCTTTGGCCTTCCGGCTGTAGGTATGGTGCATCGCACACTTGGAGGTTGAAATGGCGTGGGATACCTGGCTTGAGGACTATTATAAACTGTATCAAAAGTTTCTTTATTCTCCGGAAACAAAAGATAATTTGATTGCATTTTATAATTTGTGCCAGGAAGTCAGGGCGAGCAAGAACAAGCTGATGTTCGCGGGTAATGGGGCCAGCGCCTCCATCGCCTCCCACGCCGCCGTCGATTTCACCAAGCAGGGCAAGACGCGGGCCGTCGACTTCAACGAGCCGAACCTGATCACCTGCCTGTCCAATGATTTCGGCTTCGAGAACTTCATGGCCAAGGCGGTCGAGTTCTACGCCGAGGACGGCGACGTCCTGGTGCTGATCTCGGTGTCCGGCAACTCCAAGAATGCCGTCAACGCCGCCAAATACGCCAAGTCGCGCGGGATGAAGGTCGTGACCTTCACCGGCAGCGCGCCCGACAACCAGCTGCGCGCGCTGGGCGACATCAATTTCTGGCTCGGCTCGCGCGCCTACAATGTCGTCGAGGGCCTGCACATGGTGTGGCTGACCACCGTCGTCGACATGCTGGTCGGTCAGGCCGAATACGCGGTGGCCTGAGCGGGCCTCAATGGTCCTCGGGGGGCGGGGCCGCACGCGGCACCGCCTTCAACCTTCAGGCGTCGAACAACGCCACAGGGCTGCCAGCGGGCACGCCGTCCAGCCTGAACAACCCGCCCATGGCCGGATAGGCCTGCAGCATCTCCGCGGGTTTTCCCTCGCGCAGGCTGGTCACGAACAAGGTGTCGAGCCCTGGTCCGGCAAAGCAGGGCATGGTCGGCGCGGGCACCGGGAAGGCCAGCTTGCGTGCCAGCGCACCCGTTGGCGTGAAGACATTGATGCAGCCCGCCGATGCGCCCGCCGACCAGTAATTGCCCTGCGCATCGCAGGCCCCGCCGTCGGGCCGGCCTTCCTCATTGGGCACCGTGGCCAGGCGGCGACGGTTCGTGATCTCGCCGCGCGTCGCATCGAAATCCCATGTATCGATCCAGGGGCCGCGGGTGTCCGCGTGGTACAGCCGCGTGCCGTCCGGCGACCAAGCCAGGCCGTTGGAGATGGTGAACCCCTCCAGCTTGCGCTCCACCTTGCCCGAGGGGGAGATCCGGTAGAGCGCGCCGCTCGGCGTCTTGTCCGGCAGGTTGTTCATGCTGCCGACCCAGAAATGGCCGTCCGGCCCCACCTTGCCGTCGTTCAGCCGGTTGCAGTCCGGCTCGTCGTCCAGCTCCGCCAGCGGCTCGCTGCGGCCGGTCTCGGGGTCGAACAGCAGCACGCTGCGCTTCTGCGCCACCACCAGCCGGCCCGACCGGCACAGCCCGAGCGAGGCGACGACCTCCGGGAACCGGTGCTCAGTCACCCGGGCCGATGAGGGCGCATAGGCGAGCAACCGCCGGGCGGGAATATCGCACAGCCACAGCAGGTCGCGCGCGGCGTCCCACAGGGGGGATTCCGCCACCCCCGCCTGAAGGTCCAGAACCAGCCTGAAATCCATCGTCTCGCTCATGCTCGTGCCTCGCCTACCGGCCGGAACCAATTGCTTCTCGCCCGCTCCAGCGCCGCCAGGCGCCGGCGGCCGTCTTCCGCCAGGCCGTCGCGCTGGGCACCGTCACACAGCAGATCGCCGATGCGTTCCATGCTGTCGATGGCGGCCGCGCCCAGGCCGCGCGCATGCGGGTTCAGGGGATGCGTCAGCACCGGAATGCCGGCTTCCCAGCCCAGGGCGATCAGCGCGCGTTCATCCGCCAGCGGTTCCGGCAGCCAGAGGCCGATGCAGCGTGGGTCCTGCCCCCGGAGCAGCGAGGCGACGGGGACCCGCGCATCGGTGCTGCCGCCCCAGGGCGAGACGCGGCGGGCCAGACCGGCCTCGGCCAGTACCAGATCGAGCCCGGCGGCGGCCGTCAGCGGGCGCAGCAGCGCCTCGAGGCCGCGCGGCAGAGTGCCTTCCTGGCTGGCGACCAGCAGGAAGGGGCGTTCCACGCCGAGTGCCGCGCCGGGGTCGGGCGCTGCCTGCCCGGCAAGGCGGCGGGCAGCGGACAGCACGGCGGCCGGCGCTGTCGGCAGTTCCCACAGGTCCGGGCGCAGGCAGATGGCGGCCGCGGCATCGGCGCGCAGCTGCTGCAGGGCGGCACCCGGCACGCCCTCATGCTCCTCGCCTTCCAGCAGCAGCAAAAGAAGCCGGGGCACGCCCGTCGCCTCCAGCAGGCAGCGGGCCATGCTCTCGCTTCCGGGGCCCGCCTCGAAGGCCATCAGCACGCTGTCATAGTGCCGCAGGTTGCGGTGCAGCCAGGCGGCGAGGGTGGGAGAGGCGGGCGGCATGCCGCGCGGCGGCGGACGGAGGGCACGGATGGAGGCCTGCCAGTTCCCGGCGCGGAACAGCCGCAGCCACGCGGCGCCCGAGAGCGCCATGCTCATGCGCTGCACCGCGCGGCCATCGCCGCAATCCAGCCCGAGCAGGCGCAAGCCGCCTTCCAGCCGGCATTCCAACAGGGTGAAGGCGGCTGTCGCCTCGGGGATCTCGACTTCCAGCGCGCGCCTGCCCGGGGCCAGATCGGCTGTGGCGATCCGGCTGGGCGCGGCGGGGCCGTCGGCCGCCCACACGCTGATCTGCCGCGCTCCGTCCAGCCGCAGTTCCAGCCGCGCCCATCTCGTCCCCGGCGGAAGCAGCACGGAGAAGCCGCCATCCTCTCCCGGGCGGCGCCAGAGCATCGGTTCGGTGATCGTGAGGCCCGCGAGCGCGGCAAGCGGCGGGGCAGGGGGGACGCGGGGCGGGCAGGGTTCTTCCGGCAGGCGGAAGATCGCCCCGACCTGACGGGCGAGGCCGTCATCCAGCGCCGCGGTCGCGGCAAGCACCAGATCGGCATGCAGACCCGCCGCACGCATGTCACTAAGCGTCTCGGCCAGCGCCGCGTGGTGCCGCGCGTTCATGCTCGCCGACAGGACGAGAAGGCGCGCGGGCGTCTCTGCCGCTGATGGCATCGGTACTGCGCTGTCCAACGCTGGGCACCCGGCGGCGGGCCGCAGGGGCCCGCCTGCCTCAAGCTTCAGTTGCGCCCGACCACCTGCAGGTTCTCGTGCAGGGACTCGGAGAGGTGATGATCGTTCGAGTAGATGCGGTCGATCAGCGACATGACGTCCAGCGCCTGGTTGGAGTTGCCGTACAGCACCGGCATGCCGAGCGAGACGGCATCCATGAAATGCTCGGCTTCCCGCGCCCAGGAGGTATCGACGTTGAACACCATGCGCTCCTCGGTATCGAAGCTGGAGGCGGGGGCGGTGGCGCGGTTCTTGGCGATCGTCAGTTCCTCGACACCATAGGTGCCGGAGGAGGTCTTGAGGCCGTTGAGCACGAGGTAGCCGCGCTCCAGGAACACTTCCAGCGAGAACAGGTGGCGCCACTGGGTCATGGTGGAGTGGAAGGAGACTTCGACGCCGCTCTGCCGGTTGCGCATGATGGCGAAGACGTTGTCCTCGATGCCGGGGATCTTCCAGTAGCGGCTGGAGACGAAGGCATGGACGTCGTCGAAGGGCGCGCCGGTGATGTGCAGGAACAGGTCCAGCATATGGATGCCCTGGTCGAGCAGGATGCCGCCGCCGGCACGCTCGCGGTCGGAGCGCCAGGTCTTCAGGTAGTCGCTGTCGACGCTCTTGCCGTAGCGGCCGCGCATCCACAGCACCCGGCCATAGGCGCCGCTGTCGATCACCTGCTTCATCTTCAGCACGCCGCCGTGGTGGCGGTGGTTGAAGCCGTACATCAGCACGCGGTTGGACTCGCGCTCGACCTCCATGATCTCCTTCACGTCCTCGGCGGTGAAGGCGGGCGGCTTCTCGCAGAAGACGTGCTTGCCGGCCTTCAGGGCTGCGATGGTGAAGGGCTTGTTCACTTCGTTGGTCGCGCAGACGAAGACGATCGTGATCTTGGGATCATCGATGATCTCCTGCGCGGAGGCGGCCACGGCAAAGCGCGGCTTCTCGGGCAGGTAGTTGTCGAAGACCTTCAGGATCTTCGCGCGGCCGTCCTCCTCCAGGGCGGCGGCGCGGATCTGTCCCATCTTGCCGAAGCCGATGATGCCGACGGTATGAGCCATGTTTCTCGGTCCAATCGATCCAGACGCATGAATTAACGAGGGCGGGGTGCCCGAAAGGCGTGGCGGACAGGCGTGCCGCCTATCGCTCCACCAGGACGTTCACCCCGTATTCCGACACAGGCTGACAGAGGATGGTCGTGGCGCCGGCACCCTGGGCGAGGGCCAGCCCGGCCGCCACGTCCCACCACATGATTCCATTCTCCGTGTAGCCATCAAGCCTGCCCGCGGCCACCCAGGCGAGGGACAGCGCGGCGGCGCCGAGCATCCTCATCTTGGTCCAGCGGGCGGTGAGCTCACCCATCCGCTCCAGCGTGACATTCACATCCGCGCGGGAGGGGAAGCCCGTGGCCAGCATCTGCCGGGTTGGGGCCGGTTGAGTAATAAACTCTTCGTTAAGTTGCAGGCCGAGGCCTGGGCCACCACTGAAAAGTTCGTCACGTTCCGGGTCGTAGATGGCGCCGAACACGGCGGTGCGACCACGGCAGAGGGCCAGAGAGATGCCATAGAGGGGCACGCCCCTGAAATAGTTGAAGGAACCGTCGAGGGGGTCGAGGACCCAGTGCAGATCGTCCGGTTGCGGTTCGCGGCCTTCCCAGCCGCCTTCCTCGCCCAGCACCGGCAGATCGCTATGTTGGGCCAGGAATTCGCGGATCATTGCCTCGGACGCGGCGTCCTCGGACAGCTTGATGTCGCGTCCTAATTGAGACACGGGCGATCGATCCGTACCCCGTTTCATTTTTATGAAGTCTTTGGTGATTTTTACCGCTTTTTTGGCGGTGTCAAAAAGATATTCATTTTCAGGAATTGTATCTATCTTCACCGAAAATGACCCTGGATTGTTAAGCGTGGTCGAGACTTTACACGTTCTGTGAATATGTGGCAATGAATATACAGTGGCGAACGGAGCCGGAATTTGAGCGAGCATGAAGCGTTGGCGGCGCGTATCGCTGCTGCTTTCGACACCACCGAGGTTGTGGAGCCCCGCCCCGGAGAACTCCCGACCGACCAGGATGCGTCCGAGAGGCTGGTCGATGCCATCGTCGCGCGGCTCGGCGGGGTCGAGGCCTATAAGCTGGGCGCCACCATCGCCGCCGTGCGGGCCAATCTGGGCGTCTCCCGTCAGTTCTTCGGCCCCATCCCCGGCAATCGCGTCTTCGCTGACGGGGAGGAGGTGCCGGCCCATCTCGCCCGCCAGCGCGGCGTGGAATGCGAATACGCCTTCAAGTTGTCCCGTGACCTGACGCCCGCCGATGCGGGCATCGACCGCGCCGGCCTGCTGGCCGCGATCGGCAGCGTCCATGCCTCCATCGAGATCCCGGGTTCGCGCTTTAGCGGCCTCGGCGCGCATGGCGGCTTCGCGCTGATCGGCGACACGGGCGCGGTGGGCTCGCTCGTGGTCGGCAGCGGAGAGGCGGTGGGCGACCCCGCGCGCCTCGATGAGGCCCCGGTTATCCTGGAGGTCGAGGGTGCCGAGCCCTTCACCGGCAATGCCTCGGTGATCGATGGCGGTGCCTTCGGCCCGCTGCTGGCCTTCGTGCAGACGGCGCTGGCGCGCGGCTATTCGCTGAAGGCCGGCCAGGTGATCGCCTCGGGCAGCTGCACCGGCTACATCGAGGTGCCGGCCGGCAAGCTCGTGACCGCGCGCTTCCCCGCCATCAACGGCGTCGTGACCATGCGCTTCGCGGAGCCCGCCTGATGGCGCTCTCCAACGCGCCGAAGGTGGCGGTTCTGTCGCGGTCCTTCTCGCGCCATCCCATCCTGCGCGGCGAGATGGCCGCGCAGTATGAGAATGTGACCTTCAACGACACCGGCCGCACCCTGGCCGGAGACGAACTGATCGGCTTCCTCAAGGGGCATGACAGCGCGATCGTGGCGCTGGAGAAGATCACGGCTTCCGTCTTCGAGGCGCTGCCCGAGCTGCGCGTCATCGGCAAGTACGGCGTGGGCCTGGACAATGTCGACCTGCGCGCGGCAGCGGCGCATGGCGTGAAGGTGGGCTGGACGGGCGGTGTGAACCGCCGCTCCGTGGCCGAGCTCGCGCTGTGCTTCATCATCGCGGCCTTTCGGGGCGTCAGCATTTCCCAATCTGAGATCCGTGGCGGCATCTGGCGCCAGTATCTCGGCCGGCAGATCTCCGACGCGACGGTCGGCCTGCTCGGCTGCGGCCATGTCGGCAAGGAGCTGGGCCGGATGCTGCGCGCGCTGGGTGTGCGCGTCCTGGCGCACGATATCCGCGACATCAGCGACTACTGCGCCGAGACGGGGGTGGAGAGCGTGGGCCTCGACGCGCTGCTCGCGCAGTCGGACGCGATCTCGCTGCATGTGCCCTCCACGCCCGACACGGCCAATGTCATCAACACCGCCCGCCTGGCCGCGATGCGCCGCGGTGCGGTGCTGGTGAACACGGCGCGCGGCGGGCTGGTGGATGAGCTGGCGCTGAAGGCGGCGCTGCAGGAGGGGCAGCTTTCGGCGGCCTGCTTCGACGTCTTCGCCTCGGAGCCGCCGCAGGATGTGGAATTGCTGAACCTGCCCAACTTCCTGGCGACCGCGCATATCGGCGGCAGCGCCAATGAGGCGGTGGTCGCCATGGGCCGCGCCGCCATCGCGGGGCTCTCGCAGGCGACGGACCCGCTGACCTTCCTCAGCCCCTGGGCTCCCTGACGAGGCGACGATACGAGGCGACGATGACCAATATCGCGATGATTCCTGCCCGCATGGGCAGCCAGAGGCTGAAGCAGAAGAACCTGCTGCCGCTGCGCGGCGTGCCGCTGCTGGCGCATGTCGTGCGCAAATGCCTGAACGCCGGCGTATTCGACGAGGTGTGGGTCAATTCCGAAAGCGATGTCTTCGGTGAGATCGCGGTGAAGGAAGGCGCGCGCTTTCACAAGCGCCCTGACGAGCTGGCCAACAACGTCGCGACCAGCGAGCAGTTCGTGGCCGAGTTCCTGGACAAGCACCCCTGCACCCGCCTGTTCCAGGTGCATTCCATCGCGCCGCTCATGACCATGGATGAAGTGAAGCGCTTCACCCAGGAGATGATCGAGGGCGACTACGACGTGATGCTGAGCGTCGTGGACGAGCCGCTGGAGGCATTCTGCCGCGGTGAGCCCGTGAACTTCACCCTGGCCGAGAAGACCAACTCCCAGGACCTGCCGCCGGTGCGCCGTGTCACCTGGTCCATCACCGGCTGGCGCGCCGCGACCTATCTGGAGGCGACGCGCGCCGGGCAGTGCGCCACCTATGCCGGCAAGGTCGGCCTGTCCCCGGTGAACCGGCTGGCGGGCCACGTCATCAAGACGGCGGAGGACCTTGCCCTGGCCGAGGCGCTGTACCCGCTGGTGCATGGCGAAGCCGAGCCTGCCGCTGCCGCGGTCTGACCGCGGCGCCGCGGGGCGATGACGAGGATATTGTTCGTCGTCGGGCCTGCCAGGTCTGGCGTTACCGCGATGTCGGGCGCGCTGTCGCACGCGCTGCGCTGGCCGCAGCGCGACGTGTCGGCCGAGTTGGCGCGCGTCAGCCTCGTCGCGGATGCGGCCAGGCGGCAGGCCGCGCGCCTGGCGGAGATCGGGGAGCCGCCGCCGCCCGGCGGATTGCTGAGCGAGCGCATGGCGCAGGCGCTGCTGGCCGACATCCTGCAGGGCTGCGACGGGCCGGGTATCGTGCTGCGCGCGGCGGAGATCCTGCCCGAGCCCGCGGTGCTGACCGGCCTGCGCCGGCTGCTGCCTTTCCTGCCTTCGGCCCGGGCCGTCATCATGCGGCGCGGAGCGGTGGAGAATGTGGCCGGCCGCCTGCGGGCGCGCCCCCGCATGGGCTTCGCCGCGCATTGCATGAGCTGGGCCGCGGCGACGCTGGCCGGGGAGGCGCTGGTCCAGGCGGCACCCGCCGCCTGCCTGCCGGTGGAGTTCGCGGCGGTGCTCACCGACCCTGGCATGGCCTTGGCGGGGATTGCGCGTTTTTGCGGCCTGGCGCCCGCCACGGCCACGCTGGCCGCCGGTTGGCTCAGGGATTTCCGGCCGGCCGGCACGGGGCTCGACCCCGTGACGCGCGCGCCCGGCCTGGCGGGGATGGGATGGAGCACGCCTGAGAAGATGATGTTCCTCGACCTGTGCGGTCCCGCCATGGCGGCGACCGGGCAATCGCCCGAGAAGCCAGCCGCCGCCCTGCTCGGCACGCCCCTGCACCTCGGGGAGATGGCGCGGGACGGGCGGCTGCGTGTGGTGGGGATGGAGGCGATGCTGCCGCCGGAGCGGGCCGAGGGGACCGTACGGCTGCGCGCGACCGGTGCCGCCGGTGCCGTGGCGCATTTCCCCTTGATGGCGCCCGCCGGGCGGGACCGATTCGAGGCTGTGTTCACGGGGCTTGCGGCCAATGGCGCGGATTTCGGCCTGCGGCTCGAGATCGTGTCGAGCCTGTCGCGCCAGGTGCTGCTGGCGCGCGAATGGGGGCTGCCGGCCGGCGGGCACGCTGGCATCCGCCAGGATTTGATGAACCTGCCGGCCATGGTCGATGTCATTCTCAGCTTCGGGCCGAGGCAGGAGTATGAGGGCTGCGGGCTGGATATGGTGGCTTCCTTCGCGTCTGGAGACTGGGCAAGGCATGGCTGACGACACATTGGCCGATGCGGCCCGGGCGCTGGCCGCCGCTTTCGCCGGCAGGATGGATCTGCGCGACATGGACAGTGTCGGCGATGCGGTGGACCGCGTGCTGCGGCAGCGCCTGCTGAGCGGCTACGCGCAGGAGCTTGAGGGGCAGCCCCCCGAGGCGTCGCTGCGCTGGATGCTGGAGCGGCTGGCGACGCTGGAGGCGCGGCTGCTGACGCTGCAGGCGGCACAATGGCAAGGGGTGCCCCCGCCCTTCGTCGAGCAGGCGGGCCATGCGGCCCCGGCGCGGTCCTTCGAGGAGATCCTGATCCCGGCCGAGGTCAGGGTCCTCTGCGACGAGGTGGTCTCCTGCGAAGGGTTCTACTCGGCGGAACGCAGCGGCACCGGGGCCCCCTATCGCTGGCTCGGCCCTTCCACGCGGGCTGCGATCGCCGTGCCTCGGCTGAAGGGGCCGCTTGAGGTCAGGCTGCACCTGTTCTCGGCGATGGTGCCGCACGCGCTGGAACGCGTGCGCCTGTCGGTGGGCGGCGGGGAATGGGGGGCGGTGACGGTTGCCGAGGAGGGGGGCTTCACCGTGCTGACCTCTCTGGTCGAGCCGGGTGACGCGCAATGGGCGGCCTCGATGCAACTGGAGATCGACGCCGCGCAGACGGATTCGCCCGCCCGCCATGGCAGCGCGGACCAGCGCGAGATGGCATTCGCGCTGTCCTGGGTCGCATTGAAAACGATGTCGGATTGAATTTTTACGAAATAATTCGCCGAAGTGAAATAATGAGACGGAGTTGGGAGGGCTTATTCACCAAAATATGAATGCGAAAGAGACATAATTTTTTGCATTGCAAAATGAGAAGAACCATCGTCCCATGCGGTTGAAAGCTGTTCGGGGCTTCCGTGAAATCGGGAACTGATCTCATGCGTGATGTGTCCATTGAAGACAAAAAGAAGTCTTACGCAGGAATTGTAGGCATAAACGATAATAAAAAAGTCTCGTCTTTTTATTCTGATATTTTGAAATCGGTCGTTTTTTCTCATATCTGTCCGGGTGACTGCGTCATTGAGGCCGGTTCTTACCTGGGTGGATTTACGACAATGATGGCGCGGCAGGTGGGGCCATGCGGGCGTGTCGTCGCTTTCGAGCCGCAGCTAGGCAGCCATGAAGCGCTTCAGAATAGACTGGAGCGTGTAGGGTTGTGCGAAGCCGTCGAATTGCACGCGATTGCGCTGTCCGACTATGTGGGTGATGGCGCCTTCTACAGCGTGTCGGGCATGCTTCAGCGGTCGGGGCTGTACCCCAGTCCGGAAGTCGCGCGTGAGGTCGCGGGCGAAGCCGAACCCGACTGCGATGTCGCCCCGGTCACGACGCTGGATGCAGGTGGCCCGCAGACCGGCCCGGTGCGCCTCCTCTGGCTCGATATCGAGGGGGGTGAGTTTCAGGCGCTTCGCGGCGGTATCAACCTGTTGAAGGGCCGGCGTCCGCTGCTGGTCATGCGCAACTGGCGGGGGCGCGCGGCCACGCAGTACGGCTACTCCGCGGATGAGTTCTTCGATTTTTTTCAAGACGTTGAGTACGATCTGTATAACCTGATCGGGTTCGATTTTCGTCGAAAGGACTGGACCATAGGCGGGCAGCCGGGCTGGTGCTTTGGCGTGCCGCGGGAAAACATGGTGCTGAAGGGCACCCTGCATGGCATGATTGATCATGTTGTTGAAAAATATGGTATTTCTGAAATGATCTGTTGCTGATGCCGAGTGCCTGTCTGGATCGGCTGATGGTGTGGAGTATGCGGTGACGATGTCCTTGGAAGCTCCTGTCGGGCCTGTCGCGTCGGGCGATGTGGCAACGCGTGATTTCGGCATCGAGGTCGCCGAGGCATCCGTCAGCGTTGACGGCTACCTCTGCGTCCGCCTGCGCTCGTCCGATGGCGCGGCCGGCCTGCCGGATCGCCTCGACATCCGCGTCGGCGATGCCGCGCTGGGTCAGGCGCGGCTGTTGCCTTCACCCGATGCCGCGGCGGGGGGCGGCTTCCTGCACTATGCGCGCCTGCCTGAGGGCTGGTGCGAGGCGCCAGCGCCCATGCTGCGGGTGCTGCTGCCGGAAGGCGGCGAGGAGCTGTTGCGCGCGCCGTTGAGCGGGCGCCTGACGCCGGCTTCCGGTGCCTGGTTCGCCGATGCGACCTGGACCGCCGATGCGGATGTGATGGCGGTGGTCGGTTCTTCCCGGCCCAGTGTCCTGATCCTGGCCGATGTGCTGCCCGGCAGTGCGATCGGCAGTTGGGCGCCCGTCGCCAACCTGGCGGCCGCCGTCAGGCTCGCGGGGTTCCGGACGGTGTTCGTGCATTTCGGCGCACGACCGGCGCTCGATGCGCAGCTCGCGTCGCTGCTGTCTCAGATGGATGTGGTGCATCACATCGAGCTGCAGTCGCCCATGCAGGAATGGTCCTCCTCGGCGCCGGGCGCGCTTCCGCCGATCGAGAAGCCGCTGACCGCGGCCATCGAGGCGATCGCGAAGGCCTCGGGATGCGCCATGATCGTCGGCGCTTCCGTCGCGTCGCTGTTCGTCCTGGGCAAGATCGCGGGCGGCCCGGCGCGCGGGGCGTTGCTCTCGCGCGCCTTCGTGCTGGGCCCCCGCATGATCTTCGCGCCGGTCCCGCGGGAGAAGGCGATCGCCGCCCTGCGCGGCGTGCTCAAGGGTGTCTCGCTCATCGTCGAGGATGAGGGGCTGCGGGTCGAGCTGGGCAAATGGATGCCGGAGGCGCCCTCCGCCGTGCTGCCCGTCGGGCCCGCCTTGGCCGCCGCGATGGAGCCCGCCGCGCGCTCGGCCGAGGTCATCCTGGGCATCGGGCAGGTGGCGCATGCCGCCATGGGCCTGGTGGCCGCGCCAGGGCTCGCGGTCTGGAACCTGCCCGGTTCCGCCGGCCTGACCGAGCTGATCGATGCGTTGACGATGGCGCGCTTCGTGGTGCTCTCGCCCGACGCGGGCCCGCTCGGCGCGCTCGCCGCCGGGCTGGCCGCGGCCCAGGGCGTCGCGGTGATCGGCCAGCCTCCGCTGCCTCTGCCGGTGCCGGCGGGCGAGGAAGCCGCCGTCCGCCTGGCCGCCCTCGTCGAGGCCCGGCTCTCCGCCGCCGACCCTGCGCTCGCGGCGCCCGCCAGCGACTGGTCGGCGCGTGCCTTCGCTTCCGAGCTGGGGCTGTTCGGCGAGGAGGAACGCTCGATGGCCGGCGGTTCCCTCGGCGTGCTCAAGAGCGTGCTGGCGACCCGGCTGAACGGCCTGCCCGACAAGGCGGGCGTGGGGCTGATGATCGAGCCCGGCCAGCCCGGCGGTGGGCTGCTGGCCGCCGCCTTCGTGGAGCTGTGCGGCCAGGGGCGGGTCTTCGCCAGCAACCCGGCCGCGGTGTCGGCGCAGGCGCAGCCCTTGTCGCGGGCCGCGCAGCAGGGCGTCCATACGGTGCTGATCGACCCTGGGCCGAGCCGGCGGGACGCGCTGTCCAGCGCGCAGCGGGCCCTGGACAGCGGCCTGATGCCCTGGCCCCTGGCGCCGCGCGCCACCTGGATCGACCGGGTGGCCTTCACCCAGCTGCGCGGCGTGCGCCGCGGCGCGACTGCCTATATCGGGCAGGGGCCGGTGCCGATCGAGGCGGCGGTGGTGCTCTGCCCCGGCTGGCAGAGCCTGCCCCTGGCCGATGTGGTGGAGCTCAGCGGGCCCGACGATCCACGTCGCGGCAGGCTGCTCACGATGTTCTGCGCCAACAGCGATGTCTTCTGGCGGCGCCCGCCGGCCCCCGCGGCCGGCTATGACCGCGTCGAGGAGGCGAGCGGGCTGGAGATCGAGCACGGCGTCGTGGGGGAGCATCCCGTGATCGCCATGCTGGCGGCCGCGCTGCTGCTGGGCTGCACGCGCGTGTTACTGGCCGAGGAGCATTTCCGCGAGCCCGGCCTCGCGAGGACATTGGCGGCCATGGGTGATGCCGGCGTGACAATTCAGCGGGTGACCTCCCTGTCGGCTCCGCTCATGGGGGGCGTGTGATGAATATCGAGGTGCGCAACCCCCTTCGCGTGGCCATCTTCGTGACGAATGTCTCCGGCACCTACGGCGGCGGTCGCCTTGCGGCGTTTCTTCTGGCGCATTGCCTGGCGCGTGTGGGTGCGGAGGTGTCGTTCGTCACCAACGCGAAGCCTGTGTTCTATGAGGAGCTGAAGGATTTCGGTCATCCCGGCCGTGTCGCGACCTACATCACCAAGGACTTCCACCTGGGCCTGCCCGAGGGCGGCTTCGATGTGGTGATGGTGATCCCGGGCCAGTCGCAGGACAGGCTGTTCTACATCGGCGCGCGCGGCTTCGCGAAGCGGCGCGGCGCGCGGCTCGCGCTGTTCAACTTCGAGACGCCCAACTGGTTCAACAGCTTCTCGCCCACCGCGCGCAGCGAGGACATGTGGCGCGAATGGCGGCGCTGCATCGAGGACGGCTGCCTGGTGCTGAGCAATTCAGAGCAGTCGATGCGCTTCGCGCAGCGCTACTACGTCTCGCACCCGGCCACGACCTTCTTCGACTACTGGCACCAGCCGATCAACGTGCAGGCGCTGGCGCGGGTGCAGCCGCAGTACCGTGAGAAGCGGATCGTGTGCTTCGTGCGGGCGCGCGACCCGCACAAGGGCGGTCAGGACCTGATCGACGTGCTGTCGGAGGATCTGCGCGGCTGGACGCTGAGCCTGATCGTGGGCAGCACGAAGCTGGACGAGGACTACCGGGCGGCGATCCAGTCGACGGCGAAGCGGCACGGCATCGGGATCGAGGTGCGCACGCTGGTCTCGGACACGGAGAAGTTCCTGGAGCTGAAGCGGGCGCGGATGCTGGTGTACCCGTCGCATTTCGAGGGTTACGGCATTCCGCCGGTGGAGGCGCTGTCGGCGGGGACGCCCTGCGTGTGCTACGACCTGCCTGTGTTCCGAGAGGTGTGCGGCGATGCGCTGATCACGGCGCCGATCGGTGACATCGAGGGGCTGCGGGCGGGTATCCGGCAGGTACTCGCGTCATCGCCCGAGGATTGGGCGCATCTGCCCGAGCGCGTCGCCTCCGTCGCCAGCGTCGAGGCATGCGGAACCGCAGCCGCAAAGGCACTACAGAAGTATCTGCGGCAGGACAGGGTGGTCGAGCAGCCGATCCTGGCGGAGCTGCGCGAAAGCCGCCCCAACCCGCAGCTGGTTCATATCGACAGCCTTCGCTACGACCCCGTGGGCCTCATCGAGATCCGCGGCTGGAGCCCGCTGGTTGACGAGCGCGCGCGCGTCGTCGCCTCGGTGAACGGCATCGCGCTGGGGGATGTGGTGCGCGGCCTGTCGCGGCCCGATGTGCTGGAGCAGCACCCCTGGGTGGGCACGGCCGAATGCGGCTTTGCCCTGTGTGTTCCGTTCCAGGCATCGGTGCCCAAGCTCGAGCTCATCGTGTCGGCGCTGGGGCTGGACGGCACGATCTTCGACAATGAGGCGCTGACGGTCGAGGTGAACGCCGCCAAGCAGCCTTTCCCGAAGCCGGACCCCGCGCGTTTCCAGCGCGGCGGACTGCGCCATCTGCGGGAGCAGGGGGCGGGCTTCATCCTGGGCTGGATCGCCACCCAGGCGCCCATCCTGGATCTGGCTGTCTATGCCGACGGCCATTCGCTGTGGCTGCAGCGCGGCCGCAAGCGCCCGGATGTGATGGTCAAGCTGGAGCAGTTCCCGGAACAGGACCCCGGCTTCGCGATCCATCTGGATGCGGAGCAGCTGGCCTGCGTGGAAGGCGCCAAGGACCTGATCTATGTCGCCACCACGACCGAGGGCGTCTTCGTCGAGCGCCTGAAGGTGAAGTGGGAGGAACTGCCGCCGGGCGAGGCCGAATATGCGCCTGAGCTTCCGGCCGGCACCGCGCCGGATGCCCTGCCGCTCGTCGCGGAGGTCCGCAAGGTAACCTATGACGAGTACGGCGTGGTGGAGTTCGAGGGCTGGGTGCTCTCCGCGCCGCGCGTCGATGTGCTGAAGTTCTGGATGGCCGAGGAGTTCCTCGGTGAGGCGATCCCCGATCGCCTGTACATGAACATCTTCGAGAAGCGCCGGGTCTATGGCGATGCCTTCTGCGGCTTCAATTTCGTGGGGCGTGCGATCGGCCAGCCCTTCGAGGAAGCGCCCTACAGGGTCGAGTTCTGCTACGGCGATCTCGTCGTGCACAGCGTCTCGGGCATTGCCACGCCGCAACGGCGTGCCGCCGCCGCCTTCGCCAGCGATGCGTCGCTGCTGCCGCCGCGGCTGGCGGCGCCCGAGGGGCGTCCGATCGTCATCCTCGTGGTCGATGACAACCAGCTATTGTCCGCCACGGCCGGCGCGCCGCTCCGTTCGCTGATCGCGCATCTGCGCCGGGGCGGGCGCGATGTCATCGCGCTGCTGCACGGCAACCCGCACCTGTATTCCGACGACCTGGAGCGCTGGCGCCTGCTGGTGGACGGCGTGATTCTGGTCAACCCGCTGACGCCCGAGCCGGGCGAGGCGAAACCCGGGCCGGCCTGGAGCACGAGCTCTCCGGCGCTGGAGCGCAGCCTGGGGCAGCTGATCGCCGGGCAGCCGCGTGTCGCGGCCGTCGTGGTGCAGAACCCGGCGCTGGCACCGGCCCTTTCGGGCGTGCCGGCCGGCGGGACGCAGCGGCTGGTGCTGCAGGGGCCGAAGCCCACCGGCTGGCTCTCGGGCATTCCGGTCGGAACGCAGCTGCTGGGCTGGGGCGAGGACGCGGACATCCGCCTCGGCATCGACATTGCCGGGACCGCGGCGCAGGTTCCGGCCGTGCCCGACCCGGCATTCGCCGAAGGGGCCGCGATGCTGGTGCTGGATGGCATCGGCGTGCCTGTGGCTGCGCTGGGCAGGGCGGTCGCCGAGGCGGAGGGCTTTGCCGCGATGTCCCGGCTGCGCCTGGCCGTGCTGGTGGACGTGCCGCCCCTGATGCCCTTGCCGCGCATCCGGCAGGAACTGGGCCTGCCGGATCATGTGGTTCCGGTCTGGTTGAACGGGCTGAGCGCGGCCCTGCCCGAACAGGTCAGCGTGGTGGTGGATCTGGGCGGCAGCACCGCAGGGCAGGTGGCCGCCGTCGCCCTGGCGAAGCGGATGCGCCTGGCGCTGTGGAAGGAGATGGCGCCGGCCGGCCTGCGCCGCCCCTGGCACGCCGCAACCCTGAGCGACATGCTGTGGTCCGCGATCGAGGCACCGCCGCTGGACCACGCGCCCTATGGGGCCCTGGATGAACTGTTGACCGGTACGGCGCCCGCCGAACCGGCGCGCGCGGCGGCGGAGTAGGCCCGATGAGCGAGACGAAGACGCTGCCCGCACAGGCACCGCTGGGCCGCCCCCTGGCGGAACGCTTCGCGGGCCCGGCACCGCTGCCGATGGCGCTTGGGGCGCGGATCGACCTGCGCGAAGGCATGCAGGTGGACGGCTTCATGCCCACCGAGTGGCGGGAGAGGCTGCCCTTTCGCTGGATAGGGCCGGAGCCTGAGGCGCTGCTGGTCCTGGGCGAGATCGATGCGGGGGTGGGCGGCTTCCTGCTGACCTTCCTGGCGCCCGCGGACCCGGCGCCGCTCGGGCCGATCTCTGTCCGGTATCAGGGGCGTGAGCTGGAGGTGGCGGCCGCGACGCTGCCTGATCGTGCCGCCCATGTCGCCGGGGCCTGGGCGCTTCGGGCGGCGCTGCCGCCCGTGGAGGAACTGGCCCGGCCGGGCTGGGGCCGGCTGGAGCTGCGTTTTGAACGGACCCTGCCCGAGAATCCCGACGCGCCCGCGCGCTGGGTCGGGCTCGCGCTGAACTCCGTCGAGTTGGTAGGATAGACTGATGCTGACGCTTGCCTATGTCGCCGCGAGCGACCTCGATGTGGCGGCCGCCTGGCTGCAGCGCGCCCTGGCGGAAGGCCGGCGGCCGGTGCTGGTCGCCGATGCGGCCGACCTGCCCATCCTGCGGTCGCTGGCGATGCGCTTCAACCTGGAAAGCCATGTGCTGCCCGGCGCGCCCGACTGGCCCGAGGCCCTGGCCCTGCGCCCGCTGATGGGCCGCGTGGCGCGGGAGGGGGCGGAGGCCGTCTTCCTGTGCGACCCCGTGCCCTTCGCCATGGTGTTCAACCATAACGAGATCGCCCCCTCCTGGACCGACCGCTTTCCGGCGGTGCGGGTGCTGCATGGGCTGGGTGTGCAGGACTTCCGCTTCATCGGGCGCGAGATCGACTTCAAGGTGCGCATCCCCTGGCTGCTCGACAGCCTGGTGGGCCGGCACAAGGGGCAGCGCGGCTTCGTGATCGGCAACGGCCCGTCCCTGCGCCAGACGGACATGTCCAAGCTGAAGGATGAGATCACCTTCGGGTCCAACCGGTGCTTCCTCGGATACGAGGATTGGGGCTATGCCTTCAAGTACTGGGGCATTTCCGACCGCCTGCAGATTGAGATGTACCGCGAGGAATACGAGCAGGGCATCGACAAGGAATCGATCAAGTTCTTCCCGTTCGAGTATCTGGATTTCTTCAAGGTCGATAACGCCTGCCCGATCCCGGTGGCGTCCGAGATCTTCTTCGGCGGCTCCAACGCGCTGCGCTTTCCCTATTTCGCCGAACGGCCGAGCATGGTCTTCATGGCCTTCACGGTGACGATCACGCTGATCCAGATCGCGGCGCTGATGGGCTGCAACCCCATCGTGCTGGTGGGCGTGGACCACAGCTATCCGATCGCGCGGGTGAAGCGGCGCGGCCACGGCGAGGAGGCGGGCGCCAACCCGACCGCCCTGGCGCCGCCGGATGAGCTGATCCGCATGAGCAAGCTGGGCTGGGATTTCTGGGAAGGCAACGCCGCGACCGGCGCCACGCACTTCACGGACAAATACACCAGCAACAAGCTGTTCGTGCCGCCGCGCACGGCGTGGTCCGAGACGGCCTATGATTATTGCCGGCTGTGGGGTGAACGGAACGGCGTGGAGATCATCAACGCCACCGTGGGCACGCATCTGGACAGCTTTCCGCGTGTTGATTTTAACTCGCTCTGAGCGCGTAATGTCGACATGAGTGAAACGTCACCGTTGATGAAGAACCTCCATCCATTGATCGGATCGAGAGGGTTTGAGACTCCCGATTTGTCGGGGCTGAAGAAAGTTGTCATCAATTCGGAAAAATCGCTCCAGGACGCTAAGGCGCTTGGTGTCGATATTATTGTTCCGGCAAACATTGATTATAAGTCCGGAAAAATATTTCTTATTCTTTATGTTGATGGCGCTTCGCGCAGGCGTTTGACCGTCAATCTCTCCTCCGCGTCGGAGATGAATGCCATTTTCCTTTGCGGCGAGCACGGCCTCAATGGGAAAATCAGCCTAAGCGGACGTCACAACAGGTTGATCGATCTCGGCAATACCCGGGGTCATAAGTCGAATATCAGCTGCAGCTTTTGGGGGACGGGAGGCGTTCTCTACTGGGGCAAGGAAGCGACCTCGAACGGCTTCTTTACCGAATTCCGGCGAGAGAAGGACACGATCATCGTGGGCGAGGACTGCATGTTTGCCTCTGAAATCGTTCTCCGTCCGACTGACATGCATGCCGCATTCTCGATGCAGACCGGCGAGATCATGAATCACGTGCCCGGCAAGTCGTACCCTATCGTGATCCATCCGCATGTCTGGGTAGGCCAGCGTGTCACTGTCCTGAAGAACGTCACCGTCGGTCCGGGTTCCATTCTCGGCGCCGGTTCCATCATTACCAGCAACGTTCCGCATTCCAGTATGGCGGGCGGCAATCCGGGCAAGGTCCTCCGCCGCGATATCAGTTGGACACGGTCGGCCGACCCCAGCGCGAAAGAAATCGGGGAGACAAAGTCGATGGTCGAGGAGCATGTCGCCCTTTTCGAGGCGCAGGGCTGAGGCGATGCCGGCTCCCATCACGCGACGCAGGCTTGTGCTGGCGGGCGTGCTGTTCGCCTCAGCGCCAGCCGCACCCGTCGCGGCGCAGCAGGCCCGGAGCACGCGTCTCTACTACTCGGACGACATCACCCATATCCTGACCAACCTCGCGCCCTGGCGCCGCAACCGCGAAACCTTCAGCAACGCCCTGATCGCTGCGTCGATGGACGAGGCGATCAACGCCGGCGTCGACCATTACGTGGTGCAGCCCGGCACCGGCTGGGTGCCCTGGTGGCGCAGCAGCATCTATCCCGCCGACCAGCATTATCGCTGGTTCGCCGAGACCTTCGGCATCAGGCCGAGCGGTTTCGGCCGTTACATGATCGAGGGCGGCGATGTGGTGGCCGCGGCCCTGGCCCATGCCCGGCAGCGCAATGTCCCGCTGACCGTCTCGGTCAGGCTGAACGACGTCCACGGGATCTTCTATTCGGGCGTCACGCCCCAGCAATGGCGCTCCAGCCAGGATAACCGCGACATCCAGCCGGCGATGGCGCGCAACCTGGAATTCATTTCCCGCGTGCACATGGAGCACCCGGAATGGCGGCTGGACCCCAGCCCGCCCGACTACCGCAACGCCCGCTCGGCTGCCGGGCGGCTGTGGAACTGGGCCGTCCCGGACGTGGTCCAGTATCGCGCCTCCCTGCTTGAGGAACTCGTCCGCACCTACGCGTTGAGTGGGCTGGAACTGGACTTCATGCGGTTCCCGGCCTTCTTCCAGCAGCAATTCCCGATGCAGGCGCGGCAGCAGGTCATGCGAGGCTTTCTCACGCGCATCCGATCCGCCCTGGGCACCGGCCGGGAAATGGCGGTGCGCGTGCCGCTCACCCTGTCCGGCTGGGGCGCGTTAGGGCTCGCCCCGGCCCTGCTGAGGGAGGCCGGGGTGGACCGCGTCACCCTGTCCGCGCACACCTTCACGAGCCAGGACCTGGATTTCGCCGCCACGCGAGAGGCGCTGCGCGGCTTCCGCGTCGCGATCGAGATGGGGCAGGGCAGGCATCTGCGCCAGTACGACATGCGCGCCCCTGCCGCGGAGCGCGGCCCGACGGAGGACTACATCGTCAATTGCCGGCCCGAGGATTTCCTCAGCACCGGCCAGCTTGCCGCCGCCGCGGGCTTCGAGGCCGTGTCGATGTTCAATTTCGTCTACTACCGCCAGCGCGCGGCCGAGACAGTGGATTTCGACCCCTCGCGTGAGCCGCCCTGGGCCACGCTTCGCGCGCTGAAACAGCCGGGGCAGGCGCAGATGCGTGCCCGCTCCAGCTTCCTTGGCACCGTCTTTCCCGATGGCCTGCCCGAGCGCAGCGTGCCGGTTGACGTTCCGCCCGGCGGCGCGCCGCTCGGCTTGCGTCTCAATGTACCCGCCCCGGCCCGCGCCTCCTCCGGCGCCGGCAGTCTGCGGCTGACCCTCGCGGACCGGCGCTCCATGCGTGCGCCCGGCGCGGATGCCGCCTGGCAGGTCATGCTGAACGGCCAGGCCCTGACGCCGGACAATTCAGGCGGTCGCACCACCCTCGCGCCCGATCCGCCGCCGGGGCTGGCGCCGCAGGGCTGGGTGGTGCCGCAGAACCTCGCCAAGCCCGGCCCGAACCGCCTGGAGATCAGGCAGACCGGTGGCGATCCCACGCGTCTGTGGCAGGCGGAGCTGTATTTGCCGGCGTGACTGACATGCGGTGTCGGCCACGCGAGAAATTCATCGGATGCGTTCGATGCTGATGTGGTATCCTTCAGTAAAGTGAAATCGTTCTCAGCATGCCCGCGTGGGCGTTGATTGGATTGTGGAAAACATGACGACTGCTGCTGCCAATGATCCGGCGAAGCTCCAGGTGAATGCCGGTGCGGAGGGGGATATTGTTCTTTCCCTACCCAATCCTGCTGGCGCCGGGCTGGTGGACATCAAGGTCACGCAGCAGGTCCCGGTTTTGATGCGTCTGGTCAGCAGCGTCTACCTCGACGGCGGGTATCCGGAGGCCGCTCTTGATTGGGGGCGCCGGATGGTCGCGTCGGCGCCCTTCGAGCCGGGCAGCTACATCCATCTCAGCAATGTCTACACCCGCCTGGGCCGTAGCGCGGATGCCGAGCAGGTCCTGGCCCAGGGCATCGACAAGCTGCCCCGCGCTGCCGGCATCCTGCGTCAGCGTTCGAGCCTGGCATTGCGCCAGGGCGATCTGCAGCAGGCCCTCACCTGGGCGCAGCGCGCCGTTGAGATGGCGCCGCAGGAGCCGGTCATGCAGTTGAGCCTGGCCAATGTGCAGATGCAGCTCGGCGATTTCGAGGCCGCGCAGGAGATCGTGAACCGTGTGCTTGGTGACCAGCCCACGCTTCCGGCGGCCCTGCGGGTGCGCAGCCTGATCTCTCTGCGGACGGCCGAACTGGAGGATGCGCTGGACGCCGCGGTGATGGCCGCCAAGGTGGCGCCGGAGGACGTCGGCATGCGGGTGAACCTCGTGAACGTCCATCTTCAGCTGGGCGACGCCGATCAGGCCAGGACCGTCGCCCTGGAGGCGCTGAACGATCACCCGACCTCCGCCTTCCTGATGCGCCTTCTGAGCATTGCCTATCAGCGCGGCGCCGATTTCGAGCCTGCCCTGGAATGGGCGGGCAAGGCGCTGGATGCCGCGCCGCATGAGCCCGTGATGTACGCCAACCTCGCGAGCATCTACCTCCAGTTCGGCGATATCGACCAGGCCAAGGCCCAACTGCAGGCGGGTATCAGCGAGCATCCGGGCTTCGTGCCGCTGATGCGCCTGCTCGCCAACGCCCATCAGCGCGAAGGCGACATCGAGGGCGCCCTCTCCTGGGCCTTGAAGGCGCAGGATGCGGCGCCCGCCGATGCGGGGATCCGCAACCTCGTGGCCGTTCTCAGCAAGAAGGCCGGCAAGGCGGCCTGATCACGGTCAGCCGTTCAGCGCCGCGAGCAACTCGTCCAGCGGCAGATAGGGATGGTCGGGCGGGCTCCAGCCCGCCCCCGCGTCGGGCCAGGCCCACACGGCCATCCCCAGCGACAACGCCAGCCCGGCCAGCGGCCCGGGCTGCCCGGCGCAGACAAGGGCAGCAATGCCGTCGGGCGTGAAGCCGTTGATTTCCAGCCCCAGCAGCAACGTCACCCCGGGCGGCAGAGTCCAGGCCGCGCGCAGCGCCTCGGCGTCCGCCAGGGGTGCCGCATCCACCGCCACAGCCATCTGCCAGCCCTGGCGCGCGGCCTCCGGCGTCAGGGAGGCCAGGAGGTGGCGCAGCGTCTCCGGGGTCAGCGCGCGCGATGTGGCATCGATGACCAGCAGCGGCTTTTCCTGTGCTGCGGCAGGCGGCAGATCGACCCGCAGGGCTTCCGCAAGCCCGGCGTGATCATGGCCGACAGGCAGGTAGCGCGCCGGGCCGTCGGCGCTGTCCGGCAGCAACCGCAGCCAGCCCTCGCCCGGCCGGGCGATCAGGCAGGCCACCCCGCTCACCGCCAGGAAGCCGAAGCGGGCCGCGACGTGATCTTCCGTCGCCATGGCCAGCACCAGCCGCTTGGTGGTGCCGATGAGTTCGCCCATCACATGGCTCAACCTGGGGCCGCGCTCCGGGGTCAGCGGGTTGACCAGCAGGACCGCGTCGCCGAGGGTGCGCCATCGCGGCAGATCATCGGCGAAGCGGTGCGCATTGCCATGCAGCACCAGCAGTATCTCGTGTCCGCGCATGCGCAGATGCGCCAGAAGTGCCCGCAACGCCGCACCCTGGATGGGTGCCAGCAGCAGCTCATCCTCCACCACCAGCACACTGAGGGGGCCGCGCGCGGCGTCCTCCAGAAAGCCCGCGGGCAGAAGCGCCGCATCGGCACCCAGCGCCGCGCGGGCACGTCGCTCCGGCCGGCAATGCCCGCTGATGACGCCGATGACCTCATCACCGGCGCAGAACTCCACACGATAGGGCAGGGGCGCCAGGCTGCGCCCGGTGCGCCGCCCGACGAAGCTGAAGCCGCCGAAGGCATCGCCGGACCATCGATGCCGCTCGAAGATCCACCACACCGGAAGGCGTGGAACCGTCTCTCCCAGCAGGCGGTCCTCGACCCAGAAGCGGATGACCTCGACGCGCGGGCTGGATTGCACCCAGCCTTCGAATTCGATCACGCCGTACTCGTCGCTGGTGCCGCGCGACAGTTCCGCCTCGAACTGCGGCCCGCCGGGCGCGTCCGGGCCCGGTATCGCGTAGTCGGGACTGCCAGCCGGCGCCGCCCGCCATTGCGGGCGCAGGGTCCATCGCTCGGCGCCGGCCTGCAGACTCAACGCCTCGCCCTGATCCAGGCGGCGCATGTCATCCGCGTTCAGATGCACGGAGAAGCCGGGTTCGGGCGGCTGGGTGGGCCAGGTGATCTCCGCCTGCGCCCAGGCGGCTCGCGTGCCGACGAAGGCCGCGATGGGTGCGTCTCCCGGCAGCCGGCCCGTCACGAGCCCCGCCTCGGCCTCTCTCCAGAAACACAGGCCGCGCGCAGGGTTGGCGTGGGTCGACAGCGGCAAGGGCTGTTCAGGCCTCTCGGCATCGCGGCCCTGCCGCAGATACTTCTGTAGTGCCTTTGCGGCTGCGGTTCCGCATGCCTCGACGCTGGCGACGGAGGCGACGCGCTCGGGCAGATGCGCCCAATCCTCGGGCGATGACGCGAGCACCCGCCGGATACCCGCCCGCAGCCCCTCGATGTCACCGATCGGGGCCGTGATCAGCGCATCGCCGCATACCTCGCGGAACACAGGCAGGTCGTAGCACACGCAGGGCGTCCCCGCCGACAGCGCCTCCACCGGCGGAATGCCGTACCCCTCGAAATGCGACGGATACACCAGCATCCGCGCCCGCTTCAGCTCCAGGAACTTCTCCGTGTCCGAAACCAGCGTGCGCACCTCGATCCCGATGCCGTGCCGCTTCGCCGTCGACTGGATCGCCGCCCGGTAGTCCTCGTCCAGCTTCGTGCTGCCCACGATCAGGCTCAGCGTCCAGCCGCGCAGATCCTCCGACAGCACGTCGATCAGGTCCTGACCGCCCTTGTGCGGGTCGCGCGCCCGCACGAAGCACACGATCCGCTTCTCACGGTACTGCGGCTGCACCCGCGCCAGCGCCTGCACGTTGATCGGCTGGTGCCAGTAGTCGAAGAAGGTCGTGGCCGGGTGCGAGACGTAGTAGCGCTGCGCGAAGCGCATCGACTGCTCGGAATTGCTCAGCACCAGGCAGCCGTCCTCAATGCAGCGCCGCCATTCGCGCCACATGTCCTCGCTGCGCGCGGTGGGAGAGAAGCTGTTGAACCAGTTGGGCGTCTCGAAGTTGAACAGCGCGAGCCGCGCGCCGCGCCGCTTCGCGAAGCCGCGCGCGCCGATGTAGAACAGCCTGTCCTGCGACTGGCCCGGGATCACCATCACCACATCGAAGCCGCCCTCGGGCAGGCCCAGGTGGAAGTCCTTGGTGATGTAGGTCGCGACACGGCCGGGATGGCCGAAATCCTTCAGCTCCTCATAGAACACAGGCTTTGCGTTGGTGACGAACGACACCTCCGCACCCACACGCGCCAGGCAATGCGCCAGAAGAAACGCCGCAAGGCGACCGCCGCCGTAGGTGCCGGCGGAGTTGGTCACGAACACGGCGATACGCAGGGGCGTGCTCATGCAGAGGCGTCCGTCGGATGCGGCGGCCAGCCTTGCAGAAGGCCGATCGCGGCGCCGGCACGGTCCAACAGCAGCATGCGCGCGGCCGCGCCTTCCAGCGGTATCCGGGCCGGCAGGCGCAGGCGGAACCCCAGCTGCGGCAGGCCGTCCGTCGTGCCGGGCGCGCTGCCCCGGCGCAGCAAGGGGGGCTGGAACCAGCGCGCGCCATCCGGCGAGAAGGCGATGCCCGCCAGCGGCAGGCCGGTCGTGACCGTGCCGTCCAGCACACGCTCCTCGCCGTCGAAGCGCGGCGCCTGCATGACGACGCGCGGCATCTGCCAATGGGGCACATGCTCCAGCGCGCGGATCGCCAGATGCAGGAAGACGTCCTCACCACGCATGAGCGAGGCCCGCGCCCCTGAGAGCAGCAGGTGGCAGATCGTCTCCCCGCCCGGAGACAGGCTCCGCCAGATCCGCGCCGGGGCGGCCTGGGGCTGATGCAGTTCCACCCCGTCCGGTAGCGCGCCGCGCAGGCTGATGAGGGCCCGCCCATCCGGCAGCCGGCATGCCCCCATGACCATCAGCGGGCTGCCCGGCACGGCCTCGCCGGCCTGCATCTCGATGAGGCCCATCGCCCCCGCGCGGCAGGCCGCAGCGGCCGGGGCCGCCCGCAGCAGCAGATCCGCCAGGCGCTGACCCGCGCCTTCGAGACCGAACATGTCCCGCGCCCGATCGCGGCTTTCCCGCGTCGCCTCGCCCTGCGCGAGCAGTTCGGCCAGCCGGTCCGGGGGCGAGGCAGAAGGGCCGTCCGACCGGTCAATCCAGGGCGTGCCCGAGGCGCCGAGGCAGGGCGTGCCGAGATAGGCGGCCTCGGCCGCCCAGGGGGCGTCCGCCTGCTCCGGTCCGGGCAGCAGCAGCACCGCGGCGCGGGCAAGCAGGCGAAGGCGCGCCGGTTCCTCCGGCATGGGCATGACTTCCAGCTGGGCATGCGCCCGCAGCGGCGCAAGCGCCTCATCCGGCAGGGGCGCGGACGTGAGCAGGCGGAGCACGCGGCCCCGCAGCGCTTCGGCGGGAAGCTGCGTGATGGCCTCCAGCGTCGCCAGGTTCGGTACGGGCGCCAGAAGGCTGCCGTCGCGCGGCTCATCGAGCGCGTGGCGGGCGAGATGGCTGTCGATGGCAGGATGCCAGATTTCGAAACGCGGCTGCGCGCCGTCCAGCAGCCCTCGCATGGCGGCCTGTGCGCCGGCGCCCGGCGATATCACCAGGGAGGCCAGCCAGCCGAGGCGGCGGATGTCCTCCGCATGGCCGGGCGGCAGCGCGGCCGGGGCGAGCAGGGCGAGGCGCGTGCCGAGCCTTCCCGCGTGCTCCAGCGCGCCGGCGACGAAGCGCGGAGACAGCGCCGCCGAGGCCGCGAGGATGGTCCAGTCCAGACCCGCGCCCGCCAGCCCTTCCAGCGGCGCATCCGGCCGATGCCGCCATAGCCGCCCGGGCAGGCCGGTCCCGCTCGCAGGGCCATCCGCCGGCGCGTCGCTCACCAGATGCACCTCGGCACCCGCGGCCGCCAGGGCGCGGCAGGCCGGCATCGCCTGGCGGGTTTGCGCCTCGCCGGCCGCGAGCACCAGCACGCGAAGGGGCAGCGGGGCCTTCACGCCGGGCAGGCCCCAGGGGCGTCAATGAAGGGCAAGGGCTGACTCGAATGACTGGCGTTCGAAGATGTCGAGATGCCCCCCGCGGCTCGCATTGCGGATGAAGCCGCCCGCTGCCTCCGTCACCCTGCGGGCGTTCAGGAAGGCCGCGCTGATGGCGCGCAGGGAAGGAGGAGCCCAGTCGCGCCCGCCGCGGTAGTTCTTGATGAAGTGGTTCCCGTCACCCGTTGCCGCCCGGTACGGGTCCTGGCTGCCGGTATCGGAGAACCTGTAGTTGAAGTCGGTGCCGTAAAGGATGAAGCGCCGTATCCCCATGAAATAGCCCAGCTGCATGGCGACATAGGGCGAGGAGCCGCCCGGCGTCACCGCGATGTCCGCCCGCAGCGAGAACAGCGGTGGAAAGACCGGCAGCTGCCGTACCCAGATGTAGTCGCCCTCCAGTGCCGGCGGTTCCTTGGCCGCGAGAAACACCGTGCCGCCCGAGGAGGAGACCATCTCCGCCCCGAAATCCTCGATCATCTGGCGGTCCGCGCTGACGGTGTAGCGCGGCCGCAGCGACGTCCGGCCGTGGGCGAGGTGGAAGCGATTGAAGCAGAAGGTGACCCGCCCCTGCAGCGCGTCCAGATCCTCCGGTCGGACGCTCGGGCCGTTGCCGATGATCCAGGCCGTCTCGCCCTGATGCCGTCCGGCCATGGCCCGCAGCCTGGCCGAGGAAGGCGGGTGGCGTCCGGTCCAGAGGGCAGGGTGGCTCAATTCCTCGCCGATGCCCTCCGGCGGGGTCAGGGTGACGGCCTCGCCCTGGTCGCGAAGCGCGAAGCGCAGGCGATGCAGGCTGCCCGAACCCGGGCGCGCCGGCAGGGGCAGGATGGCGCTCTGCTCAGGGCGCGGGTGCAGGCCGGGCTTCTCATCCAGCGACCATGCCCACAATTCCTGCCACGCGCCGAAGGGTTCCAGCGCGACCAGCCCGGCGCGCTGCTCCACCGCAGGGGCCGCCGGGCTCAATGCCGGCATGGCGCCGCGCGGCGTGCTGATGTCCAGCCGAAGCTCCTCGGCAGAGACGCCGGCAGGCAGCACCGCCATCGCCTCCACATCGATCGCGCCGGCCCGCCGGCGATGGATCGTCACAGTCGCGGCGGGCAGCGTCGCCCCATGGCTGTCGAGAAGGCTGATCCGCGCATCTTGCGCATCGCGCAGGGAAAGGCGCCACCAGGCCAGCCTGGTCAGCGGATTGAAGGAGAGCTGCTCGGCATCCGGCACCCGGCTGGGGGCCGGGGGCGGGGCCGGCCGTGCGGGCAGGGACATCGCCCGCATGGCCGACGCCATGCCTTCCGCTGAGCCCCCGACGGCATGACGTCGGGCGGCCGGCACCAGATCGGCGAAGTGTTCCTCCGCCGCATCCCCCGTCAGCCACAGCTGGTCGAGCAGGGGCGCCGCCAGTGCCTCACCCTCGGCATGCGCGGCCGCGGCGGCGCCGTGCCAGGAAGCGAGCCAGCCTTCAGGCAGGGCTTCGGCCTGCGCTGCGTGGTACAGGCTGCCGCGCCGGTCGGGCGCCCAGACCAGCGGGCAGCCCAGGCTGCGCAGCGTGGGAAACAGCGGCGCCAGAACGGCGCCGTCGACGACGATGAGCGAGGGGCGCAGCCTGTGCAGGGCGGCAAACAGCCGCTGCGCGCGCCTGGCATTCATGATGTGGCGGATCAGGGCCGCCGGTTCCGAGAGGCGCTGCCATGGCGTGCCTGCGGCCTCGCCCATCCGCAGCGCCTCGCCCAGTGAGGGGATGGCGGCGTCATGGCCCGGCAGGCCCGCGCCGAAACGGCGCGGCGGAAGGAAGCGGGTGGTGTGGAAGCTTGTCCGGCGGCGACGTTCGAACAGGAAGCCCGTCACGTCGCCGAACGCCGCCAGCGCATCGGCAAGCCAGGGGCGCGGCATCGCGTCGTCCTGACTGCCGGCGAGATAGGCGATGCGAAGACGTGTCATGATCGCGGCGAAGGTAACTCAGGAGGCAGTCTCTAGCATAGCGCGCCAGGACCGCTCGCCGACGCGCTCTCCATCACATCATGCCATGATGAAGCGGCGTTCGTTTCTTTCCGCGCACCGGACGGGCACCCGCGATCACCATATCGGGACTGCCGGGCCCTTTAACGGCTGGGGGTGGCTGGCCATGTTGTAGGTTTGGGCGGGGTGGGTCTTCCCGCGCCCCTGCCCGCACCCCTGCCCGCACCCCTGCGGCCGCCAGAAATGGGACAATCTGCATGATCATTCTGCGATTTTCCGCCCCTTGCCTCGGCGGCTCGCGTGTCGATCCCCGGCATGCCGCATGAGTGCGCCCTGTTTGGCCGAAGCCGCGCTTGCGAGCGCGGCGCAGCGCCTCCACGCCGACCCCGAGATTGATCTCGAGCGGTGCTATGACCTGTTCGCCGCGCGGGATGTGCCGTGGCACGCTGCTCCCGACAGCCCCGGCTGGTGGAAATCCCTCGTCGCGCTGGACGCGCATGCGCTCTCCGGCGGGGCCGATGTCCGGGGCGGGATCGACGCCATGCTGGTTGCGGCCGGCAGCCGGGCCGATGTGCTGGATGCCGCGCTGGGGCTGTTGATGTCCCGCTTCCTGCAGCGTTTCCAGTGGGACCTGGCCGATCTTCTCCATGAGGCGGCGCGCGGCCTGGATCGGCCGGCTGCGCTGAGACGGCGGGATTTCGTGAAGTATGTCACGACCAGGCGCCGCTTCGCACCGGGTGACGTCGCGGCGCTTCGGCAGATCCAACGGGAAGACGCGCTTCCGCTGCCGGTCCGCTGCCGCATCCGGGAACACGTCCTGATGGCGGAAGGGGCGGACTCTGCGCTGCTGGACGAAGCGCTGGCCGATGCCCGCGATGTCGGCGATGACGGGGGCGGCCTGGCGGCCGGGCAATCCGTGGCCATCGCCTTCATGCTGGACGGCATGGCGGGTGCGGCCGATGTGCTGAGGCGCGTGCCCCAGGCGATGCGGCAAGGCGGTTTCTACCTGCCTGTCGCGGCCGCCAAGCCTAAACTCTTCGCCAGGCTGGCGGGGCTGCTCCCGGCCTCGGCGGATGCGACGGCGCGGCTGAAGGACGTGCTGGCCGACACCAGGCGCAGCGTCGCGATCGTGGGCAACGGCCTTCCGGGCGGCGAACATGGCGATGCCATCGACAGGCATGACATCGTGATCCGCTTCAATGATTTCAGGCTGGACGGCAGGCAGGCCGAGCTCGGGCGCCGGACCGACCTGGTCTGCACGTCGCTGATCCGGTCACCGGGGCTGCAGCAGCCCGACCTTCATGCCGCGCGGTACGGCGCCCTGTTGCCGCAGCATCGCCCCTGGGTCCGTGCCTATTGGACGGAGGTCGCGGCCGAGGCAGGGCGGGGAACTGCGATCTCCTTCCTGCCCGACGAGACGCTCAGGCGCAGGCATGAGCATGAACTCGGCGTGTTCATGAGTTCGGGGCTGCTCGTGCTGGCGCTGCTGCATGATCTGCGCGGCCGGCTGGACCCCGACAGCATCTTCGGCATGCCTTTGCTGCAAGGCGCCGGCGACGGGCGCCGCGTCATCGGCGACCCGTCGCATAACGGCCATTACTGGGGGCGGGAGGCAGCGCTCCTCGCCAGGCTGCTGGGCGGATGAAGCGGGCGCCGCCTCAAGCGCGCCCGTATGTATCCTCGATGCGCACGATGTCGTCCTCTCCCAGATAGGATCCGACCTGTACCTCGATGAGGGTGAGGGGGATCTTGCCGGGGTTTTCGAGGCGGTGGACGCAGCCGAGGGGCAGGTACACGCTTTCGTTCTCGCGCAGCATGATGCGTTCGCCGTCGCGCTCGACGATGGCGGTGCCGTTCACCACGACCCAGTGCTCGGCGCGGTGGAAGTGCTTCTGCAGGGACAGCTTGCTGCCCGGGCGCACCGCGATCTGCTTGACCTGGAAGCGGCTGCCCTGGATCAGCCCCTCATACCAGCCCCAGGGGCGGTACATGCGGCGGTGCTCGGTGGCCTGCTTCAGGCGGGCGGCGCGCAGCTTCTCGACCAGCTTCTTCACGTCCTGCGCCTTCGAGCGGTGCATGGCCAGCACCGCGTCGTCGGTGACCACGATCACGGCATCGTCCAGGCCCACCACGCCGGTCAGCATGCCCTCGCTGCGGACGTAGCTGTTGGAGGTGCCGACCAGGTGCACCGGGCCCTTGGTCACGTTGCCGTCGGCGTCCTTTTCCCCGATGTCCCACAGGGCGGCCCAGCTGCCGACATCGGACCAGCCGATGGAGCAGGGCACGACCGCGCCGTTCTGGGTGCGCTCCATCACGGCATAGTCGATGGAGATGTTGGGGGTGGCGGCGAAGGGGGCGGGGTCGAGGCGGATGAAGTCGAGGTCGCGCTGGGCGCCGGCCATGGCGC
>NZ_SACL01000012.1 GCF_004005855.1 Rhodovarius crocodyli | reverse complement strand
ATCATCTCGGCGCGCGCCGCAGCAGTGTTCATTTTCTGCCGATGCATCTCGCGCACTGCACTGATTTTCTCGCGCGTCAAATAGCGATCCATGCTCACCCCTCCCCCTGCGCGCAGGGGGCGGTGGCGGCTTGCTCCAGACGGTCCAGCTTGCTTCCCTCGGCCGGCTTGGCATCCTGCTTCGCGCCGAACCACTCGTTGATGTTCGACGCGCCGTCACGGATCGACTGGAAGATGCCCAGGTATTCCGCCAGGTCGTCGGGCGTGATGGTGTCGAGCGGCCGGCCAAGGCGCGCCGCGATCATGTCGGCGGTGATGCCCAGCTTCACGAACGCCTGGGTCATGCCGCGCACGCGGTCGGCCAGCGGCTTCTGGCCGCCCCCCTCCTTCACGGTCCTGCGGCATTCCTCTACGGCGGCGTCCACTAGGTCCGGCGGCAGGACGGCCAGGATGCGCGCGCGGAGGCGCCTGGAGCCCATGTTCGCCGTCACCTCGTAGATGTCGCGCTCGTCCTTCAGCTTCTCCCCGCCGCCGCGCTTGTCCCGCAGGTGGCGCACGGTGAAGGTCTGGGTGCTCAGCACGTTGGTCTGCTGGTCCCAGGCGAAGGCTTCCATCTCGCTTTCGCCGTCGCGCCTGGACAGCTCGCGCATGCCATAGGCGATGTTGCCCCAGCAGCGCGCCAGTTCCTCGGCCAGGCGGATCGACGGGCCTTCCACGGACTGCCCGCCGCGCGGGAAGCGGTAGTTGGCCACCTCGGCCAGCGATGGCCGGCGGCAGGCTTCCATGGCCCGGGCAAAGGCTGCGGCCTCGTCGCGGGGGAACCGCTTGGCGATCACCAGGCGGCCCTGCGCCTCGGCTACGGCGCGCTCGCTCTCGATGGCCACGGCGCCGGCGGAGATATGCTGCGGCGCGGCCTTGGCGAAGGGGTTGTTCGGAGCGTGCTCCACGACCTCGTTCATTCGCTGGCTTCCTTCTGGACGGGCTCGACACGCCCCGCGCTCACGCGGAACATTGCCCCGTTGGTTGTCTTGAAAACGAGCGCGCGCTCGGCGTCGAAGAAGCGCGCCTCCGTGAACAGCGGGTGGCAGGCCAGGACAGCCGAGAAGGCCGGCCGCAGACCAAGAGTTCGGATTTCCCGCGCTAGGCGCTGCGCCAGGGCTTCGGGCTTCTCGCTTGTCGACAGAGCCAGCCGCAGCAGGCGCCGAACGGCCTCTGTCTCGTTGCGTAGGCCGCACTGCGCCATATAGGCCCTGATCTCCTGATGAAGATCGAGCGGAAGGGCGTAAACGGCGCGCTGGACCTCAGCCGCTGGCATCGCTGGCTTCCTTGATGCGGGCCTGGCGGCTGCCTTTGCGGCCCTTGATGGTGGTGCCGATGTCGTCGGCGGTGATGATGCGGTCGGGGACGGCGGCCACGTCGGAGAGCCCCACGCTCCACCCGTCACCGAAGGCGCGCGGGAACGACCCGATGCGCTGGATCAGCAGGTGCTTGGCCGCGTCCATCTGCTTGGAGTGCTCGGCGGCCTTGGCCTTGTGATAGAGCCACGCGTCGGCATGCCCGGCGGCCTCGGCGTCGTCCCGCAGGTCCAGCGCCTCACCTTCCTCGTCCAGCTCTGTCGTGGCGGCCATGGCTGCCCAGGCGCTGGAGCTAGCGTCCGCGTTCGGCACCCGTCCCTCGCGGATCGAGGCCCAGAACCCGGACACCCGGCGCTCCATGTCCTCGACCAGCTTGGGGCGCACGCCGTAGCGGTAGACCCGAAGGTCATTCCCCCCGACGAGCGCTGCGACGGCGCCCCAGGTGAAGCCGGTGGCCAGCAACTGCGCTTGCAGCTGCAACAGGATGTGCATGGGCGGTTCGCCGCCCGTCCACTTCCGGCGGTGCTGGATGAAATCGACATTTTTCAATTCCAGGCAGCCAGGGCCGGAAACATTCCCGTCGTTCGGGCCCGGCGCCGCAATGATACGGTCCAGCGTTGCGCCGAGGCCGCACGGGTGGCTGGCGTAGCGACCAGGAAGAACCTCCCAGCCCTGCTGCTCGGCGGCCAGCAGTGCGATGGCATCTTCCAGCGCTAGGCCGGCGCGGGTGCGCGGGTTGTCCACCTCGGGGCGCGGCATGCGGCCAGCCTTGACCATCCACAGGGCGTAGCGGCCCATGAGGTAGTCCGGCGCGTCGGGCAGGTCATAGAGCCCGGCAACCTCGCTCGCGCCCACATGCCGTGCGCGCAGGTCATGCCATGCTTCGCCCCGCTCGGGGATCGGAAGGAGCTGGCTGGTCACAGCACCACCTTCGCCGCCTGCTGGCGGGCAACCTGAGCGAAGGATGCCGATGCCTCGCCATTCAGCGGCTCAGCGCAGAACGGGCAGAAGTTGGCGATCAGACCCCGCCCCTGCTTCTTGAGCGGGTTAATCACGAGGCGGTGCGAGTAGGCCGCCCCCTTGACGCTGCGGAACGTGGAGATATGCGCTCCCGCGCTTTGCCACGGACCAGAGGTGAGGACACTTTGCAGCGCGTCGCAGGCGTGAACCGTGGTGCCGCCGGACGGATTGTTTTCGACCCGGCAGTAAAGGTTGCTCTCAGCCATCACCACCTCCCCATCACGTTGACGAGGCGAACAGCTTCCTCGCTGTCGTCGCGGGCCAGGGCATCGAGGTGTGCGGCCTGGATCAGCAGGACGCACGCACCGTTCTGGTTCGGGAACTGGTCAGCCTGCTTGCGGATCAGCTGAGCAGCCCGGGCCAGAACATAGGCGTCGTCCTCGCTCAGCCGGTCATCGACATAGGGCGAATGCACAGGCATCACCGGGAACACAGGCGGCGGCACAGGCATCACGGGCGCGATGGGGGCGGTCACGACCGCACCTCCCCGCGCGCGGCGGCGAGGGCGGGGAAGGTTCGAGCGCACACGAAGTAAGCCTTTGTGTCGCCGGGGTTCCTCCAGCCGGGGTAAGAGTATCCCAGCACCTTGCGCGTGTTGCTGGCCTCCCATGTGCTGCGGAACGTCTCCAGCGAACGCGGATGGACATTGAGCGCGCCCACCGTGGTGAAAAACTCGTCCTTCGAAACGAGGCGCATCCCGTCGATATGAGCCGGCGGCGTGCGCGGGCGGTCGCCCCAGTCGGCAAGGTCGCTCGGCGACGGATCGCGGAAGTCGGTCATGCCCGATACTCCCTGTCCGACTGGCGGTAGGCGGCGCGAGCATTGTCGAACGCGACGTGCGGCAGGCTATTCTGGGCCGCTCGATCGCAGTCGCGCTCGATGTCCGAGACGATCCCGCTGGCCAGATCGACCATCATGGCGCCCAGGCTCAGACCGTCCTCGGTCGTCTGCTGGTCCGTGGCCATGGCGTCCGCGACGGGATCAGCCGCTTCACAGAACATGCGCAGCTGATACAGCGCGGTCAGCTTGCGCTCGTAGAACGCCTCAGCGTCGGCATCCGTGACGGCATCGACAGCCCGGCGGTGCATCGCGTCGATCTGCTGGGCGTAGGTGGCGAGAATGGACATGCTCAGCCCTCCCCACGCGCGGAGGCGATGGCGGCGAGGGCTGCGCAGAGGTGGTGGCAGCACACATTGTCCGGATGCTGGTCAACGCATAGCTGCTTCAGGCTCTCGACGGCGCCTTCCAGCGCCTCCAGCAGCGCCGAGCGATCCCGCTCCAGGCGAGCCATGTGCCGGAGAAGCGCCTCGTCACCATCGCGCTTCGCCCGCCCCTGCATCACAGCGCCCCACAGGATCGCGCCGCGTGGTGACAGCCCCGGAGTGTGGGCCGCCTTCTGCTCCGTCTTCGTCTCGCTCATCGGGCTCTCCTCCGAGCCCGGGGTGGGCTCTGTGTGAGCCCACTATGTGCAATTCTGCAAACCAGTGCAACTGCAAAAATGCAAATGTCTAGGCAAAAAAATACCCCGCCCAGTCGGCGGGGCTCGTTCGGGCGACGTGGACGTTACCTTCTTTCGCTCGCGGCATTTATCAGGAGCAGGCCCCATGTCCACACACCGCTCACGAAACCAAAGTCGTACCACCAGCCTGCGTTGGGAAACGCGTAAATGCGATCGCCTGTGAATAGGCCGATCCATAGCGCGACGGTGCATGACCACCCGTGGAACAGCCCAAGGAAGAACCCCGGCGGATCACCGCCTGCGAGCGGCAGGGGCTGTGACGCGCAGGCCCCGAGCGTGGTGATTAGCAGCAATGCTGCCAGGGTCGCCGCACGCCTCATCACACCCCCATCATGTCGGCCATACTGAGCACCTTGTGCATGCTCACCACCTCATCCTGGGCAAACTCAACCTCTTTGTCGGGATTGAATTGCCTTGTGATTACCTTGCCGCCCGCGCGCCTCACGAACTGCTTCACATAGGCGCGCATAGTGACGTGTTGGTCCTCTAGCCCCTCGCGCCTGACGATCACCACGCGGTCGCCGGGATGAATGGGCCGCTTGGGGTGCAGGTAGACAAGATCGCCGTGGCTGATGGCAGGCTCCATGCTGTCTCCCTCAACCCATAGCGCATAAACATCCCGGACGCCGATCAGGCCGGGCGGGCGGCGCACCCAGTCTACCACTTCGGACATGTCGAGAACGAAGGCGCCATCACCGTTCGCCCCTCGCGCCGTGCCGAACACCGGGACGTCGCGCTTCATCTCCGCGAGAACCGGCACCGGGGCATCGGGCGCCGGGCGAACTTCCGACTTGCCGGGCGGTGTGGGTATCGCAGGCGCTCCGCCAGCGGAAGCAGCGTCTATGAGCTTCTGCATCGTCTTGCCTGAAAGGGAGTGCTTCACGTCCGGATCGTTCAGGAAGCGCGTGAGCGTCGATGGCGCCAAGCCAGCCGCCCGCGCCAATCCCGTCGCATCCATGCCTGTGCGCGCAAGCAGCTCCTGGACCTGCTCACGTATCCTGCGTTGATAGTCATCCATGTGCGCAAACTTGCACATTTCGGCGGTGCTGGCTGTTTGCATGATTGCTATTGACGCGTTTGCACGACTGCAAATATGATGTGCATATGGCACCCCTTCTCACGCCCGCAGACATCGAGGCCCGCGCCGCTTCCTGCGGCAAGTCCATGGCGCAGGTCTGCCGCGAGGCTGCCATTGCTCCGTCCACCTTCTCGCGCTGGAAGGCGAAGAAGACCGAGCCGACGCTGGACGTGTATCGGCGCCTGGTCGAAGCCGCCTTCGCCCCGCGCGAGGTGGCGTGATGTCAATCTTCGAGCCATTCGGGTTCCGGCATCGTCTTGAAGCGCAGTCGCTCTTGCTCCGCGAGAATGGCGTCGAGCTTGGCGTGAAGCCGGCCGATGTCGTGATCATGTCCCTTGATGAGGGCGTAGATGCCCGAGGCGCACAGGCCGACACCGACAAGGATGGCGCCGACCTCAAGATGGT
Organism: Rhodovarius crocodyli; assembly: GCF_004005855.1. GTDB lineage: Bacteria > Pseudomonadota > Alphaproteobacteria > Acetobacterales > Acetobacteraceae > Rhodovarius > Rhodovarius crocodyli. The sequence continues at coordinate 89,499 of NZ_SACL01000012.1, read as the reverse complement.
TCGGATAGCCTTCCCAGAGCTTATAGGCACCGAAGGCCAGCAGGACCGAGCCTGCGCTGCTCAATATCCACATCTCTCATTCTCCTTCCGGAGGGCCGCCTGATGCGCGCCCTCATTGGCAAAGTCCTGCTGTGGTTCATCCGGGGTGCTGAACCTCCGTTCGATTGGGCGGCGTTCGACCGCCAGATCAAGTCGGAGGCGCTTCGTCTCAGTGACCAGCTCCGGAGAAGCGTGTGATGTGCAGCAGCAGCTCATCCACCGCCGCCTCCATGTATGCGCCGTCTGGCGCTGTCGGTGCCGGGCGGTATTGCTCCAACGCTTCCATGATCCTGCCGCGCTGCGGATTGGCGGCGATCAGCGCCGCGACTGCGACGCGCAAGACCGCGATGGACGTGACCGCCATCGCCAAGCGTTGCTGTTCTTCGTTCATGACTATCCTCCATGCCATCATTCCCTGGCGCATGGTGGATCACGGGCCGGTTATTGCGCAATCGCGTAGGCCGGCCCGTGTCTCCTCTTCCCGCAGCGTCGCCAGCGGCCAAGACGGCCTGACGCTCCGGGCAGCCGCGCGGGCCGGATATCCCCGCCTTGGGCCTCTCCTCCGTGTCTCGACTGCGGGTGTCGCTGGCGCGCCCCGCGCATTTTCCAGGGAGGTGCCCGAACAGCGCGCCAACGCTGCCCGGGCTGTTACTGCGATCTGCCATGCCCCGAACTCTATCCAGGAGCATGTGACATGACTGTCATTACGATGGACAGCATTGCCACCGTCTTGCGTGGCAAGTCTCCCAAGCAACTCGCCCGTCTCGCCCGCGTCCATCCCCGCACCGCCGCCCGCTGGCAGGCTGGGGAGAGCGCACCTGGCGCCGATGACCTCGTGCGCCTGATGGCCGTGGACGCAGACATTTTCTCGGAAATCGCCCGCCTCGCGGGCCGCGCCGACGCCGGGCAGATCGCCCAGGCAGCGGACCATCTGCGCCACGCGCTGAAGGAGCTGGGCGGGTGACGTTCTGGATCGCCTTCGGCTGGTTCGGCTTCGGTGCCGTCAGCGGAAATCTCCCCGAGCTGCGCCTGGGCATCGTCGCCTTCGGCTGCTCCTGGGGCCTCATCACAGAAACCATGCGCGAAGGCATCCGCAAAGCGATGCGCGCACTCGGGAGGCATGCATGAGTAACACCGCGTGGCTCGACCATGAGGTAGGGCAGATGCTCAGCGCCTATCAGGCCGGCGTCCTGATCCAGGACATCGCAGACCAGATCGGCCGCACACCGCGTGCCGTCCGGGCGAAGCTCTGCGCGCTCCGTGTGCTGGGGGACAACCGGGCGCTCCGTGAAAAGGCGCCCCCGGCTACGTCCGTTGCACCGGTGGCCGGCGCCTGGTCCGACGACGACAAGCAGTTCGTCCTGCTGGCCAAGCGTGAAGGCAAGACGGCTGCTGAAATGGCAGCTGCCCTCGGCCGGTCGGTCAACTCGGTCAAGGGCGTGATCGACGAAATGCGCGATGAGGGGCTGCTGCTGCCCAATCCCAAGCCGCAGATCGTCATTCCCGCCATGCTCTCCGATGCCCAGGAACGCATGATCCTGAGCATCATGCAGCGCCTCAACCTGTCGCGTGAGCGCGCCATCGTCGAGATGCGGGCGCACTACAGCGCCAAGGCCCGGAGGCACGCGGCATGATGGGCGCGGTCGAAGCCATCTTCAAGGCGGCCTTCCTGCTCGCCCTCGGCGGCGGGATCGCGATGCTCGGTTGCGCCTTGGTCTGGATGCTCTGCGACCTGCGGGACAGCGACCATGACCCCTTCTGAGCCCCAGCCGGTCACGACCGAAGAACTTGACCGCGTGCGCAACGCCCTCATCACCTACACGGACATCCGCACGGCGTGCGGTGCCGCTGGGATCGAGCCGCACCGCGTTCCGCAGTTCGTCCGCATCCTGACCGACATCATCAAGCAGAACCAGCGCAAGGTGCGGAGGTTCCGCCGGTGAGCCTGCACGAAACCCGCCTGGTCCTGCCGCTGCCTCCCTCGGCCAACCGCCTGTGGCGCGTGTTCAAGGGCCAGGTCCGGAAATCCACCGACTACCGAAAGTGGGCGGACGATGCTTCGGATGCTGTCTCGCACCAGCTCGGCGGCCAAGCGCGCCTGACGTGGTTCACCGCCTCGATCACGCTGCCGGTCACGCGCCGCGACCCCGACAACGCCATCAAGCCGATCATGGATGCCCTCCAGGCCGGCGGTGCGATCCAGGATGACAGCATGCTACGCGGCCTGACGCTCGACGTGGATGACGACTGCCCCGCTGAATGGGTCAGCATCGGCCTGTTCGAAGCGCCGGCACCGCGTGCTGTCCGGGAGGTACAGGAAGCCCAGCGCCGCGCCTGGGAGGCCGCCCACGTCCTCCTGACCGAGCATACCGCCAAGCTGACCCCGGCGCCCTATGGCCGCTGCGTGCGTGTCCGCGACCTCGGCCCCGACAACATCCCCGCTCCCATGGCAGCCAACATGCTCGCCCTGGCCGAGCGCATCATGGGAAGGCGGGCATGAGCTTGCACTACGACGGCCAGACCCCGCCCGCCGGCACGCCGCTGACCCAGATCGCGCTGTTCCTCTGCGCCGATCTGCCGGTGTTCCCCTGCAATTCGTCCAAGCGTCCCATCACCCAGAACGGCCTGCACGACGCTGCCCAGGACCGCGATACCGTCTCGGAAATGTTCTCGCGCCCCAAGGCCGCGCTCATCGGCGTGCCGACCGGCCGTGCCTCTGGCGTGTTCGCGGTGGACATCGATGTGCGCGACGGGGCCAAGGGTGGCGAGTGGCTGACGGCCAATGAGCACCGCCTCCCGCAGACCCGCCGGCATCGCACACAGTCAGGCGGAACCCACCTGCTGTTCGCCATGCCGGCAGGCCGCACCATTCGCAACAGCGCCGGCAAGCTGGCTGAGAATGTCGATGTCCGTGGCGACGGCGGCTACATCATCTACCCGCCCAGCACCGGCTACAGCGTCTCTGACCCCGCCGCCCCGGCCGAAGCGCCCGAATGGCTGCTTGACCTGCTGGACCCGCCTCAGGCGGCCCCTGCGCCGGCTCCCAAGCCCCGCGCGCTGGCCGATGACACCAACGGCTCCCGCTACGCCCTGGCGGCCCTCAGCAACGCCTGCGACGCGATCATGGCCGCCGGCTGGGGCACGCAGGAAACCACCCTCAACACCGCAGCCCTGCACATGGGCCATTTCGTCGCCGGCGGCGAGCTGTCCAAGGGCTACGCCCGCGAAACCCTCATTTCAGCCGGCATGGGCATGCGCAACCAGCCCGGCATGGCTCCCTGGCACGAGCGCGACATCCGCGCCAAGGTCGAGCGCGCCATGGCTGACGGCGAGGCCCGGCCCTGGAACGCCCCGGCCCGCGAAGTCCGGCACGTCCACCGCATCGAGATCGTGGCGCCTGAGCCGCCGCCCTATGAGGATGTGCCGCATCACTGGCACGGCGAGCCGGACTACGACATGTCCCTGGACGCGGCCGAGCGGATCGCGCCCGAGGCCAAGGCGCCCACCAAGGCCCTGCACTGGACCGATGAGGGCTGGGACGAGGCGGCTATCGAGCGCCGGCAATGGGCCGTGCCCGGCCATCTGCTGCGCGGCGCCATCACCCTTGCCGGTGGCCCGGGCGGCACCGGCAAGTCCTCTCTCATGGTGGCCTGGGCCTGCGCGGCCGCACTCGGCGAGCACTACGGCAGCTTCAAGCCGAACCGCCCGCTCAAGGTCATGACCTACAACGTCGAGGACGACGAGAACGAGCAGCGCCGCCGCTTTTCCGCAGCCCTGCGCCAGTTCGGGAAGTATCCCCGTGACCTGGCCGGGCGCGTCGCCCGCGTCTCCCCCGACGACATCGGCACCCTGATACAGGTCGATCGACAGGCCGGCACGTTCCTGTTCACCCAGGCGTGGGACGAGCTCGAGGCGCTGATCCAGGAATGGCAGCCCGACATCCTGATGCTGGATCCTCTGGCCGAGCTCCACACCGCGGAGGAAAACGACAACACCGCCATGCGGCATGTCGTGGCCCATCTGCGCACCCTGGCACGGCGCTACAACATCGCCATCATCCTCATCCACCACACCCGCAAGGGTGCGGAGGCCGGCGACCTGGACAGCTTCCGTGGCGCCTCGGCGACCGGCGGCGCGATCCGCAAGGCCTTCACCGTCACCCCCATGGACGACGCGGATGCGGCGAAGCTGGGCGTGGCTGACGACCTGCGCTGGACCTACTTCAAGGTCGCAGACGCGAAGAACAACTACGGCCGGCGTGAGGATGCCGCCTGGCATCAGATGCAGGAATACGAGCTCGACAACGGCGAGCACGTGGCCGCAGCACTCCCCTGGACGCCCCCCGATGCGGCGCGTCAGGGCATCGACCCGGATGTCTACGCCCACATCATGGCGGGTATCTCGCACGGGACAGCGCATGGCCCTTGGAGCCCCCGCCTGAGCATGGAAGAGCCGCGTTCCGTCGCGGTCCTGTTCCATCGGCACGGCATCTCGGAAGCGAAAGAGCAAAGGACCCTTCTCAAGCAACTTCAACTGGATGGGTGCACTGTCCAGGAGTTCTACGACAACAACCGGAACCCGAGGAAAGGTCTGCGCGCAGTGGACGGTTCCCCGGTTGCCGCATGGTGCAACGAGGCGACGGGCGCGCAGTCCGGCGGCACGGTGCATCAATGATGCCGCGCTTCTGCATCAAACTTGCATCAAACCTGCACCAAAGATTTCTGCATCAAAGTCCTCGCGTACGCGCGCGCGTAAAAGAACTCCGTTCTTTTCTGCAAACTTTGATGCTTCGATGCAAAAGCCATCGAGGCGCATCAAAGGTTGCGGCTTACGCTGACGCTCGCCGCAACTTTGATGCGTGCTGTGTGGGCGGAGGTGCCGCCCCATGAAAGCAACGACCCACCACGTCCGCCTGGGCGATACGAGGTTCGTCGGCGGCCAGCGTTACGTCTGCACCGGATGGCAGCCCCATACCGGCCAGGAGCCGACCATCTTGCTCGAATGGGCGTCCTACTGCGCTGAGTGCGAGAGGCCTTTCGCCGTCCTCGTCAGCGCCTTCACACACAAATTCGAACCCAATCGGCGCTGTGCGTTGCATCGCGCGCCAGGAAGGAGAGCAGCCCAATGGCTGGCGTGAACAAGGTCATCATCCTCGGCCGGCTGGGCAAAGACCCAGAGGCACGAAGCTTCCAGAATGGCGGCAAGGTCGTGAACCTGTCCGTCGCAACCTCAGAGCGCTGGAAGGACAAGGCCGGCGAGCAGCAGGAGCGCACAGAATGGCACCGCGTCGCGATCTTCGATGAGCGCTTGGCGGAGCTGGCCGAGCGCTACCTGACCAAGGGAAGCGAGGTCTACCTGGAAGGGCAACTCGAAACCCGGAAGTGGACTGACCAGTCCGGCGCCGAGCGCTTCTCAACCGAGGTCGTGCTGCGGCCATATCGCAGCTCCATGCAGTTCGTGGGCGGGAAGAGCGACCGCGGCGAGCAGCAGACCCAGAGCCAGCCCAGGCGCGAAGCCCAGCAGCGGCCGTCCAGCGGCTCCTACGGCGGCGGGAAGGGCAATGACCTCGATGAGATCCCGTTCGGGCCGGAGGTGCGGTGATGGAACAGTTCATCCAGCACGGCGCCCAATGGGGTCTGTGGGTCGGGCTCCTGACCAGCATCGTCATCCTGAGCATCGCTCTCTCGCAGGAGGATGTGAGGAAGGAGGGTTTTTCGACGGTGGCATTTGGCTGCTGTGCCGCAGCCGCCCTCATCTGCACCCTCACGACCGCCGCCGGCTTCGCCGTGGCCTTCCTGATCGGGCTTCCCATGAAGTTCCTCGGAGCCCTCTGACATGACCAAAAAACACGCGCGCGCGCGCGGCCTGAAGGAGGTGTGAGGTGGAGGAAGTGAGCAGCGTAGAGGCGGTCCCTGTGATCCATCTGGATGCGGCACTGCTGGACGAGATGCGGGATGTGGCGCGTCAACTGAACGCGCTGATGGCCCGCATCTACCGTGCGCAGGGTGTGGCGCCGCACTGGGAGACACCCACCCCCGCGCCCGAGGGGGACGGGGCGTGAAGGAAGCTCTGATCTACGCGGGCATCTGCCTCGTGTGCGCCATAGCCGCGCTTGCAGATGGGATGCCTTGGTTGGCGTGCGCGGCCTTCTGGGTCTGCGGGCTGTGGTCGGGCGATGTGATCAACATCACCAAGCGACGCATGGGGTATACGAAGGGAGATACGCCATGAGCGCGCCCTGGGACGGCCGGCCGGAGCAGCCGGAGCGGGATGGGTGGCATTGGCTCAATGACGGGGAGGAGGACATCGTCGCTTTTTGGGATTCGGCGAATCCAAGGTGGTGGACCGTTGGCAACGAGGTGGAGATGAACCCGGAAGAAGCTGACTTCTGCACCTACCTCGGCCCCATCCCCCCGCCCTCCGAAACCGCCCGGCTGCGGGAGGCGCTGCGACTGGCGCGGGATTGGCACGAGGAGGAGCGCGATGCGCTGAGCAAGCGGCCGCCGAGAGCAGGGGATCAATGGCAAGCACTTCAGCATCGGTTGCAGATCGACTTCATCAACCGCGCCCTGCTCGGCGAGAAGGAGGCGGGGGATGAAGCTCACTGAAGCCCAGCGCCGGCCGTGCAGGCTGCTGATGATGCAGATTGCGGCGCAAATCATAGGCCAGATGGCGCACATCGGGATGACCTACGAGAAGATGGCCGATGAGCTGGGCGTCTCGCCGCAGCTGGTCCGCAACACGCTGGCCGCCATGGCGGTGGGCGATGACAGGAGCCGACGTGCGACTTCGATAGCCGCCCCTGCCGCGATGGCAGCGGCCATGGGGTGCTTCTTCAACGTCAGCCTCATTCCCGAACCGCTGCCCGAGCCCGCCGAAGGTCTGATCGGAGAGATGTTCGATGACCCCGCCTGAGCCGCTGAAGCCGTGTCCTGAGCCCTTGGTGATGGCTCAGGTAGAGGCGCGATATTGCGACCTTGCGAGCGCATTGCGCGAAGTTCCGAGGGCAGAGAGGTGTGCGGCATGGCACGCCGAATTGGAAGGCGTTCTCCGAGCCATGGAGCGCGCCGGTGACGCCGCCTGGAACCGCCGCGCAGAGGATGGGAGGGAGTGATGGGCTGCCGCAGAGCCGGGAAGATAGCTTGGTGCCTAATGTGGATGGTCCTCTGCCTCATCACCATCGCCCAGGTGCAGGCCGCCGTCTCCGAGGCCGTCGCGAAGGAGAGGGAGGCGGTGAAGGAGCGGGTCATGCGCTACATCATGACGGCCAACGGCTCCGTGGCTAGCGAACCGAACCTGATTACGCGTCGCTTCTACGAAGGCGAGCGGGCCGGCTTCGAGCGCGTGCTCACATACCTCAGCTCGCGCGGCGGGGAGGGGTGATGGCGAAGCCTGAACTTAACCCCAGCCACTGCGGGGGCGGCGCGAAGATGAAGCAGGTTTCGGCCGGGATTTTCCCGACCTTCTGGATCATCTCCTGCGACAACTGCGAACGCGAGGTGCCGGGCATGCGGGAGGACCGCGCCGTGGCCAAGTGGAATGAGCCTGAGCCCTTCTTCTCCCGGCTGCTGAAGCAGGAGCCCCGCCCATGAACGCCCTGACCGACGACATGATCCGACGCGGCGCCGTGCAGGTGAACATCCTCGCCCCCGTCGAGGTCGCGCCCGGCGACTGGCGCATCCAGCGCGCCGCAGCGTGGCGCCTGCCGGCGGACCATCCCGACCGCACCGTCTGGGATTGGATGGCGCACCAGGGCCACCTCAGCTCGCAGCAGGCGCAGAACATGGCCGCGCTCGCGAACCTGGCGCTGGCCGCTGGTGCCATCCGCAGCGACGTGGCGCGGTATGATCCCCTGCGCGGGCGTGCGACGGCCTCAGCGGAGGATTACGGCCCCGAGGATGAATGGCGCGCGCTGCTGCGTGAGCTGCCGGCCGTGGCGTGGGGCGCGATCTCGGACATGCTGCATCACAACATCCACCCGGGGCCGAGGCTGGAGGCTGTGTGCCGCTGCCTGGACCGGCTGGACTACCTGCCAGAGCGGTGGGCGGCGGATTTGTGGGAGGGGGAGGAGGGGTGAAAGAGATGTGGGCATGGGTATGTTGGGTGACCATCGGGGCAGGATGTGCCATTGCCGCCGCCTTCTGTGGCGCGATCGGCGGCGCGCTGCTGGCCAAGACGATACTCCTCGCTCTATGGCTGGCCGTCGGCGTTTGGGATGAAATGACACGCATCGCGCTCGAAATCTCTTTCGGCGTCTGTGGTGCCATCTTCGCGACGATCTTCGCTGGCGTCGTGTATTGCCATGAGGTGGAATGCCCATGACCTGGAACCCCGACATGGCGCAGGCGCCGAGGGATGGGAGAACCGAAATCCTTCTCTGGTTCCCCAGCCTGGAGGCAATGAAGGTGTGCTATTGGGCCGGTCACGGGTACGGGAACCATCCTGACCGATGGCAACTAAGCGGTTCGGGCGCCAACGAGCAGCCCGACGACCACGAGGAAGACTGGGAACTGCCGCCCACCCACTGGATGCCGCTTCCGCCCCCACCAAAACCCCTTGACGAAACGGCCTGAAAAGCCGCAATGTCGCGACGGATTATAGCGCCTGGGCCCTAACGGACCCGGGCGCTTTTGTTTTCAAGGGGTTAGATGCCGTTCGGGGCGAGAACGCGCGGGACGTGGCCCAAAAGCCAGCATGGCAGCAAGGGCGCCGGCAGCGGGCCGAAGCAGGGGGCGGGCTTCTTCGGGCCAGCACAGGGCGCGGGTAAGAGCGGCGCAGGACCAGGGAGACCGAAAGGCGTGGGTGACGGAGAGGGCAAGTCTGCCCGGGCGCGTGCGATGCTGCTTGAGGCAGCGGTTGATGCAGCGCAGGCCCTTATCAGCATTGCGGGGGACAAGACCGACGAGCGCCGCATGCAGGCCGCTGTGCACATCCTCAACCGCGTGGGCCTGCACGAGAAGTCGGGGCTTGAGCTGTCCGGCCAGGACGGCGGCCCCATCGCCATCAGCCGCGTGATCGTGGATCCCGGAGCGCCAAAGCCCGACTGATGCAGATCGAAACCCCCCGCGTGTTCCTGCCGCTGCTGGAACCGAGCCGATACAAGGGGGCGTTTGGCGGTCGCGGCAGCGGGAAGTCGCATTTCTTCGCGGAACTGATCGTTGAATGGTGCCTGCGTCATCGCGGCGCCCGCATCGTCTGCATCCGCGAGGTGCAGAAAAGCCTGAAGGAAAGCGCCAAGCGCCTGATCGAGGACAAGATCAACGCGCTGGGCGTGGCGAAGCATTTCGACGTGCTTCGGGACGAGATCAAGACGCCGGGGGGCGGCGTGATCCTGTTCCAGGGCATGCAGGACCACACCAGCGAGACGATCAAATCGCTGGAAGGCTTCCATGTGGCGTGGGGCGAGGAAGCGCAGACACTTTCCAGCCGCAGCCTCGAAATGCTTCGCCCTACCATCCGCGCGCCGGGGTCAGAGCTGTGGTTCTCCTGGAACCCGCGCAACGCCAGCGACCCGGTAGACGCCCTGCTGCGCGGCCCCGAGCCCCCGCCGGGCGCCTTGGTGGTGCGGGCCAACTACTCGGACAATCCGTGGTTCCCTTCCGAGCTGGAAGGCGAGCGGGCATTTGACGAGCGGACCAAGCCGGACCGCTACGCCCACATCTGGCTGGGCGAATACGAGCCGGTGGCCATCGGCGCCATTTGGGACCGGCTGGTATTGCACCGCAACCGTCGAGCCGAAGCGCCGCCGATCAAGCGCATCGTGGTGTCTGTGGACCCCGCCGTGTCCTCTGAGGCCGGCAGCGACGAACACGGCATCGTGGTGACGGGTCTGGGCGAGGATGCCAGGGGCTATGTGCTGGAGGACGCCAGCCTCAAGGGGACGCCGAGCCAGTGGGCGCACCGCGTATCGGTGATGGTGGACAAATGGCAGGCCGACGCCGTGGTGATCGAGCGCAACCAGGGCGGTGACATGGTGCGGCACACGCTGGAGAGCGTGCGGCGCGACCTGCGCATCATCGAGGTGGTGGCGACGCGCGGCAAGCATGTCCGGGCCGAGCCTATCTCGGCGCTCTACCACCTGGACCGGGTGTCGCATGTCGGCACGCACGCCAGGCTTGAGGATCAGATGTGCCAGATGACGGCTAGCGGGTTCGAGGGCGAGGGATCGCCTGACCGCGTGGACGCGCTGGTATGGGGCCTGACGGAGCTGTTCCCGAAGGTCATTCGCGGCCCCGAAAAGACCGTGAAACGCGAAATCGACATTTTCCAGGGGGAAGGCTCATGGATGGCGTAACCCCCGAGGGGCTGCGGCTTGGCTGACGACATTCTGGCCGGCGCGAAGGAGCGGTTCTCCGCCTCGCAGGATGGCAGCGTGCTGAACCGTGACGAGGCGCTGAACGACATTGCGTTCTCGCGCCTGGCGCTGCAATGGCCGCGCGAGATCATGACGCAGCGCCGGCTTGAGGGGCGCCCGTGCCTGGTGGTGAACCGGCTGCCGGCGTTTATCCGGCAGGTGGTCAACGACGCGCGGCAGAACCGCCCTGGTATCAGCGTGCATCCGGTGGACAGCGGCGCGGATTACGAGACCGCGCAGATCATCGGCGGCCTGATCCGCGCCATCGAGCGCGGCAGCAACGCTGAGGTGGCCTACAACACGGCCTTGGAGAACGCGGTCACGGGCGGCTTCGGCTTCTTCCGCGTCTGCACGGATTATGTGCATTCCGAGAGCTTCGACATGGAAGCCCGGATCGAGCGCATCGCGAACCCGCTGGCGGTCTATTGGGACGTCACCAGCACGGCGTTCGACGCCAGCGACTGGGAATACGGCTTCGTCACCGAGTGGATGGAGCAGGCCGAGTTCAAGAAGCGGTATCCGAAGGCCTCGCCGGTCGATTTTAACGGCGGCTTCGGTGACTATGACCGCAACTGGATCGACGGCCGGAACGTGCGCGTGGCGGAATACTGGCTGCGTAGCGAGGAAAAGCAGAAGCTGTTCGGCTTCGCAGACGGCACGACGCTGACCGAGAAGGCGCTGCATGAGCAGCTGGAAGTCATGGCTTCCGGGCTGGGCATAGAGGCGCCCGAGAAGGCTGATGACGGCTTGCGGCTGCTGGGCGAGCTGACCGGCATGGTGCCGACCCGCGAGCGGTCCAGCAACTATTTTAAGGTCAAGCGCCGCATGGTGAGCGGCGCCGAGGTGCTGGAAGAAACGGATTGGGCCGGCCAGAGCATCCCGATTTGCCCGGTGTGGGGCGAGGAGGTGATGTATCAGGGTCGCCGGCACTTCCGGGGCATGGTGCGCGACGCGCGCGGCCCGCAGGAGATGCTGAACTACTCGCGCTCTGCTTTTACAGAATTGGTCGCTCTAGCCCCGAAAGCTCCGTGGCTCGTGCCCCAGGGGGCGATCCCGGATACTGAGCGCGGCAAGTGGAACACCGCCAACGTCAGGTCATACGCATACTTGGAATACGACCCGACCGCTGGCGCGATGCCGCAGCGCCAGCCTTTTGCCGGTGTGCCTGCCGGGGCTTTGCAGGATGCGCTGAACTCTATCGATGATCTAAAGTCGATCACCGGCATTCATGACGCCAGCCTGGGCGCTCGGAGCAACGAGACGAGCGGGCGGGCGATCCTGGCCCGCCAGCGCGAGGGCGATACGGCGAATTACCACTTCATCGGCAACCTCGCGCGCGCGGTGGAATACTGCGCACGGGTGCTGATCGAGATCATCCCGTCCGTTTACTCCACCCGTCAGGCCATTCAGATCCTCGGCCAGGACGACGCGCCGCAGGTGGTGCGGTTGCAGCAGTCCAGTGGCCGGCCGGCCGAGCCCGACGGCGAGAACGGGCGCCTCTATAGCCTTGACGTGGGCAAGTACGATGTGACCGTGAAGGTCGGGCCGTCCTACGCCACGCAGCGCGAGGAGGCCCGCGAGAGCCTGCTTGAGATCATGCGCGCCGTTCCGCAAAGCGCGCTGGTGATTGGCGACCTGATCCTGAAGAACATGGATTTCCCGGAGGCCGACGAGGCCGCCAAGCGTATCCAGATGCTTCAGCAGATCGAGTTGCAGAAGATGATGCCGCCCGCAGCGCCTCCTGGCGCGCCTGGGCCGGCACAAGGGATGGGCGGACCTCCGCCCGTGGGTGCGCCGCCCGTCGGCGCGTAAGAGGCTAACCGATGAGCAGTGGCGATGATGCCGCAGTCCTCAATGAGGAAGCGGCCGATGGCGCTGTTGTTCCGCCTGAGCAGTCCGATGCGGCTGCTGAAGCGCAACACCAGACCACCGATGAAGAAGCCCAGGCCGAGGACGAAACGACCGAAGAACCGGAAGCCCCGGAACTGGTCGAGTTCAACTTCGGCGGCAACAAGCTGACCATCCCGAAGGGCGACCTGCCCGACGAGGTGGTGGCGAAGGTGAACGACTACACGTCGAGCCTTCAGACGGAATTTCAGCGCGGGCAAGAGGCTGCCAAGCGCCTTGAGCAAGACCTGGGTGAGCGCGTTCGCGCGACCGAGGAGCTGGCCAAGCTGCGCGGCGAGGGCCTGGATTTGTACGCGCAGGTTCGTCAACTCGATACGGAACTGAAGGAACTCGGGAAGGTCAGCCCGGAGCAGCTCGCGCAGCTCTGGCAGACCAATCCGGACCTGGCCCGGCAGATTTCCGACACTGTGACCGCCAAGCGGGAGCAGTTCTCGGCTGCCAACCAGCGCCTTCAGCAGCACCTGACGGCTGAAAAGCAGCAGCAGGAGGCTTTCACGGCCAAGGAGATGGATCGCCTCCATCAAGAAGGCCGTGAGCGCGTGTCCAAGCTCATCCCCGGCTTCAATGAGGCTGTGGAGAAGGAGATCATGGACTATGCGCAGAAGTCCTTCGGACTGACTGCCAAGCAGGCGCAGGAATGGCCCCTGAACCCCATCGCCGCGCAGGCGATGCACAAGGCCATGCTCTACGATCGGTTGATGGAGCGCGCGGCGAAGGCCGCGAAACCAGCCCCGGCGCCGGCCGCTCCCGTGAAGCCCCTTCGGGCTCGGAGCGGAGAGCCGAAATCGGATGATCAGCTGTCCGACGAGGAATACTTCCGGCGCCACGTCTCCAAACCCGGTGGTCGAGGCTGAGGCCCGCCACCTGACGCGAAAGGCAAGGTTTAGGCAAACCGCTCTCCGGGCGGCTTGCGTAAGCCTTGTGTACGACCATGGCCAACTCGCTGCTCACTCCGCAGCAGATCACCCGTCGCGCGCTGGTGATCCTCCATCAGAAGCTGAACTTCGTCGGCAACATCAACCGCCAGTACGATGACCGCTTCGCCCAGGATGGCGCCAAGATCGGTGACACCCTGCGCATCCGCCTGCCGAACCAGTACACGGTTCGCACGGGCGCGGCGCTCTCGGTGCAGGACACGACCGAGACGAACACCACCCTGCAGGTGAACAACCAGAAGGGCGTGGACACGCAGTTCACCAGCGTGGACCTGACCCTGAGCCTGGACGATTTCGCCCAGCGCATCCTGGACCCGGCCATGTCGGTGCTGGCGTCGAACATCGAGGCCGACGCGCTGACCATGCGCAAGAACGTCTGGCAGTCGGTGAACAACATCGGCAGCCCCTTCGCGCTGCGTCAGGCTCTGCTGGCCCGCAAGCGCCTGACGGACAGCCTGGCGCCCGAGGACGGCAACCGCTCCGTGGTCATGAACACCCAGGACAACGTGGACCTCGTGGACGCGGTGAAGGGCTTGTTCCAGGACAGCAAGGAGATCGCCGCGCAGTACCGTGAGGGCAAGGTGGGCCGCACGGGTGGCTTCACCTACTTCGAGAACACCCTGCTGTCCTCGGACACGACCGGCACGGCCGCGTCCACCACGGGCTACCTGATCAACGGCGGCAGCCAGACTGGCGCGACGATGACGGTGGACACCGGCACGACCACGTTCCTGGTGGGTGACATCATCACCATCACGGGCGTGAACGAGGTGCATCCGGAGACCAAGGCCGACACCGGGCGCCTTCAGCAGTTCGTCGTCACGGCGAACAGCGGCACCAGCGCGACGAGCCTGGCTATCTCGCCGGCCATCGTCACCAGCGGCGGCGCGCAGAACGTCACGGCGGCCCCGGCCGACAATGCCCCGATTTCCAAGATCGGCGGCAACGCGACGCTCTACAACGCCTCGCTGGCCTTCCACCGCGACGCCTTCGCCTTCGCGACGGCTGACCTGGTGCTGCCGAAGGGCGTGGACATGGCGAGCCGCGCCGTGATGGACGGCATCAGCATGCGCCTCGTGCGCCAGTACGACATCCAGAACGACCGCTTCCCGGTTCGTATCGACGTGCTGTACGGCTACAAGGCGATCCGCCCGCAGCTGGCCTGCCGCATCCTCTCCAACTGAGGACGACGGGACAGCATGAGCCTGCTGACGATCATTCAGGATGTGGCGGCCGAGCTGAGTCTTGACCGCCCGTCGTTCGTGGTGGGCAACCCTGACCCGAACGTTGCCCACATGCTGCGGCTTGCCCAGCGTGTGGGTAGCGACCTGCTCTCACGCGGCACCTGGCAGGCGCTGCGGGCGGAGCGCACCTTCAACGCCATCCCTGGCAACACGCAGGATGGCGAGGCCACAGCGACGGTGCTGCTGGAAAGCGGAACGGGACCGGTTCTGCTGGAAGGCACGGACGACCTGGCCGCGCCGATCCCGCTGGATTTCGGCCGCTTCGTGCCTGAGACCTTCTGGGACCGCACGAACCACCGGCTGATCACCGGGCCTGTGGACGCCGTGCGCTGGCAGTCCCTGGTGGGCACGACCTATGATGGCCCGGAGCGGTGGTTCACGCGCCGTGGCAACACGCTGCTGATCGTTCCGGCCATGCAGGGCGGCGAGGCGATGGTGTTCGAGTATTACACCACGGCCTTCATTGTGAGCGCGGCGGGCGCTCTGCTGACCCGCTGGGCGGCAGACACCGATCAGGCGCTGCTGCCCGAGGAGCTGTTCACCCTGGGGCTGATCTACTTCTTCTCCCGCGACCGTGGGCTGCCGTTCGAGGTGGCGCGGGCGGATTACGAGCTTCGGATCAAGACCGAGCTGAAGAACGACCAGCCCGACAGCCAGGTCATGACGGCCGGCGACATGTTCGGCACGGTGCGTCATTCTGGCGGCACGCCGGCCCCTGACTTCTGGGGCTACCGTGGCTAAGCCGTCTGGCCGCGTCGTGACGATGCCGCCCCCGGTAGGCGGCTGGGATGCCCTGAGCGCGCTGGCCGACATGCCGATTGAGAACGCCCCGCGTCTCGACAACTGGTTCCCGCAGACCGACCGTGTGACCCTGCGGCGCGGCTCTGCGCTGTTCGCCAGCGGGCTGGGCGGTTCGGTCGATACGCTGATCCCCTATGTGGGCGTCGATGGCGCTCAGCAGCTGTTCGGGGCCGTGAGCGGGGATATCTATGACGCCACGGCTGGCGGCACGGTAGGCGCCCCCGTGGTGAGCGGCATGACGAACGCGCGCTGGCAGTTCGTCCAGGCCAACACGGCGGGCGGCAACTTCCTGTTCCTCTGCAACGGCGAGGATACCCCGCAGCAGTTTGACGGCACGAGCTGGACGGACAGCACTGTCGCCGCCGTCGGGCTCACGGCCACCAACCTTATCTGGTGCAACGTCCACAACCGCCGCCTTTGGTTCGGGGAAAAGGACAGCCTGGTTGCGTGGTATCTGCCGGTGAACAGCATCACGGGCACGCCTACGCTGTTCGACCTGAGCGGCTTCGCGTCGCTGGGTGGCTACATCATGGCGATGGGCACCTGGGCGCTCGACAGCGGCGGCGGCCCGCGCGAGACGGCGGTGTTCATCACGTCGCAGGGCGAGGCCATCGTCTATTCCGGGACGGACCCGGATAGCGACTGGACCTTGCAGGGCACGTTCCGCATCGGCCGCCCGATGGGCCGGCGCTGCGTCGTCAAGGCCGCGTCGGACCTGATCGTCATCACGGAAGATGGCTTCCTGCCCTTCTCTACGGCGCTGTCTTTGGACCGTTCGCAGCGTGACCGGGCGGCGTTGAGCTACCAGATCAACCGGGCGCTGAATGAGGCCGTGCAGCGGTATAGCGGCAATTTCGGGTGGCAGCCGCTGATCTACCCGCGCGGCACGATGATCATTTTCAATATCCCGACCGGCGCGGCATCGGCGCAGCAGTTCGTGTTCAACACCATCACCGCCAAGCCCTGCCGGTTCACGGGGCTGAACGCCAGGGCGTGGGGCCTGTTCGATGACAACCCGTATTTCGGGACAGCGAACGGGCGGATTTATCGCTTCGACACGGGCTCGACGGATGACGGCCGGGTGATCGTGGCGGATGCGATCCAGGCATTCAGCTACTACAGCACGCCGGCCACCAAGGCGTTCAAGATGGCCGATGTGCTGCTTGAGAGCGACGGCAACCCGAACGCGGCGGTGAACCTCTGCCTGGACTTCCAGATGCTGGATGGCCAGCCCTGGACGCCGCAGACGGTGCAGGGCGGCGGCATCTGGGGTGAGGCCGTGTTCGGCGAGGCCGTGTTCGGCGGGACGAAGGTGTATCGCGGCTGGCGGGGGCTGACTGGCCTGGGCAAGAGCGCGGCCGTGCGGGTGCGGATCAACGGGAATGGCGCCACGCCGAGTTGGCTTTCAACCTCCGTCATGTATGTCCCGGGCGGTATGCTGTGATCCTGTGGGCCGAGGACGAGAACGAGGCGGCCAAGGTGGCGCAGTGGGCGGCGCTGAGGATACCGCACGTGTCGAGCTTTGGCCCCTGCCAGGCGGCGGCGGTCGAGCGCCACGGGCGAACGGCGGCGGTTGTAGTGTTCCACGACTGGCAGGATGTGGGGCGGTCGTTGCAGGTCAGCATCGCTGCGGAGACGCCTCTGTGGGCTTCCCGCGCCACGCTGGCGGGTCTGCTGCGATATGCCTTCGTGCGCGCCGGGGCCGAGGTTCTGTGGAGCGCCATGCCCAGCGACAACGTGCGGGCGATCAAGTTCAACACCGGTATCGGGTTCAAGCGTGAGGCGGTGCTGCGGCGCCGTTTCGGCCCCAAGCGCCATGCCGTCATCACATCCATGACCCGCCAGGAATGGCAGCGGTCGCAATGGGGTAACGCCTAATGGGCAAGAGCACGCCTTCCGCACCAGCCGCGCCTGACCCGAAGGAAACGGCTGCGGCGCAGGCCGGCTACAACGCGGACACGGCGCGCCTGAATGCGCAGCTGAACCGCGTGAACCAGGTCACGCCTTATGGCAACCTGACCTATTCGCAGGACCGCGCCGGCCCAGATTTCAATACCTATCTTGCCGGCAGGCAGAGCGAGTATACGGGCAGCCTGCCTTCACGTGACGTGCAGGACGCCAGCGAGGGCCAGCGCTACACTATCGCCGGCGCGGCCGAGAGCCCGGAGGAATTCCGCTCCCGCATCCAGGCCGACTACAACAAGCAGTACCCTGGCGGCGACACCTGGACCGCGACCACCACGCTCTCGCCCGAGCAGCAGCGGTTGTTGGACCTGTCCACGGCTGCGCAACAGACCTATGGCGAGGCCGCGCTTTCCCAGCTCCAGCGCGCCAAGGAAGGGCTTTCCACGCCGTTCACGCCGAACTTCGCGACGCTGGACGACCCGAACGTCTCCCGCGATCAGGTCGAGAAGGCGCTGACGGAGCGGATGGCGCCCCTTCAGGAGCGCGACCGCGCGGCGCTGGAAACCCGGCTGGCCAACCAGGGCATCGGGTATGGCTCCACGATGTGGAACCGGGCGCAGGACGATTTCAATCGCGGCCTGAACGATGCGCGCCTGGGCGTGATCGCGGCCGGCGGGCAGGAGCAGAGCCGGCAGGCATCGCTCAACCAGGGGCTGCGCCAGGCGGCCTTGCAGGAACAGCTTACCCTGCGCGCCCAGCCGATCAACGAGGCCACGGCGCTTCTTACCGGTCAGCAGGTGCAGCAGCCGACATTCACAGCCGTGCCACAGACCAGCGTGGCGCCGGTCGACTACACGGGTGCGGTCAATTCCAGCTATGCGGCGCAGCAGCAGGCCTATCAGCAGGCTCTTTCGCGCAACCAGGCGGCGATGGGCGGCATTACGGGCCTGATCGGCACGGCGGCTGGTGCAGCGTTTGGCAGCCCTTGGCTCGGCGGCATGTTCGGTAGCACGGGCGGGAAGGTAGCAGGCGCGCTCGGGGGGCTTAAGGGATGAGCGACACCTTCACGAGCCTCTACCTTCAGGACCCGGCCACGGCCATCCGCATGCGCCAGCTTCAGGCGGCGCAGCGGCTTCGGCAGGAGGGTTCCAGCAGCGCCCCGTTGCAGCACTGGACCCAGGGCCTCAACCGCATCCTGCAATCCTTCGTGGGCGCCCAGGATGAGCGCGCGGCACTGGACGCCATGCGGCAGGATCAGCAGCAGCAGCGCAGCGAGGCCGACACCTTCATGCGCGGCCTTATGGGCGGCGGCAACGTGCAGCAGCTGGTGGCGGCGGCGCAGCAGCCTGCACCGCAGGCCGTCTCTCCGGCGCCCGGTGAGCCTCAGCAGCCTGCCCCGACTGTGCCACCGCGCGCCAACTTCACGGTGCCCGGTGGCGACATCTACGGCGGCCGTGGCGGTCCTGCGCTGGCTGCGCGCGATGGGGCGCTGGGCGCGGGTCCGACGCAGTTGGCGGCGCTCAGCGCGGGCCGGGCGAGTGACATCGGCCAGCCGCTGAACAACCCAGCCGTGACGGGGCCGAACTCGGAACTGCCCGGCTGGGATGCTGGGCTGGGCGCGCCTACGGGGCGTATCAACCCCATGGTCGGCGGAAATCCTGGTGCCTCTTCTGGTGCGCCGTCTGGGGCAGCACAGGGCCTGCTCACGCCTGGCAACATTGATCTTAGCCGCCGCCCTCGGGTGCAGAACCCTGACGGCAGTATCAGCACGGTAGCTTCCATCGGGGTGAATATTGATGGGCGTGAGGTGCTGCTGCCTACGATTAGTGATGATGGTCGGCGCTTGAGTGAAGCCGAGGCTATCGAACAGTTCCGCCGCACCGGCAGGCATCTTGGGATGTTTGACACCCCTAGGAACGCGACTGCCTATGCAGAACGTCTGCACGACGCTCAGGCGGCGCGCTATGTCGGCCCCGGCCCCACGCCCGCAGCGCCGGCTGCCGCCGCCGCCCCTGCGACCGCGAGCGGCGCCAGCATGATGAGCGCGGCCCTGAGGGCGCTTAACAGCCCCAATCAATACATTCGCAGCCAAGCGCCCGCGCTCTTGCAGCTGGCGCAGCGGCAGATGGATGACGAGCGCCGGGCGCAGGAACGCCGCGACGACCGTGGGTATCGCGTTGAGGATCGGAACTTCGCGGCACAGCAGGCCCGAGAGCAGGCGCGTTATACGGCGGAACTGGCCCTGGCCAACCGCCCCCCTATGGCGGTCGGGCCCGGCACGGTGCTGGTGGACCCCCGCACCAATCAGCCCGTCTACACGGCGCCGCGCGAGACCTTCGGCGGCTCCGGCGTCGAGGCCGATGCGATCCGGCTGTTGATGGCCCCGAACGCCGACAACGGCTCCCCCGCCTATGGCATCGCCTACCAACGCCTCTACGGCCCGCGTCAGGTGCAGCAGCCGGACGGCACCATCGTCATCATGACCCCGCAGCCGCCGCCCGGCATCCGCATGCCGGCTGGGATGCAGGCACCGGGCGCCCCTTCGCCACAAGCCGCCGCGCCTCAGCAGCAGCCCCCGGTCGCGCAGGTCGATCCCGGCTCGCCCACCATTGCCGGCCCCGCGCCCGGGCTGGTGGCGTCCCCGCCGCAGATGCCGGGGCAGCAGCCGACGACCACGCAGACCCCGGCAGGCGCCGTCACGCGCATCCCGGGCCGTGGCACGCCGCTCTCCGATGGCGCCATCAACTCCCTGTCCGAGCAAGGCGGTATCCTGTCGCAGTGGCGCGCTCTGGGTGAGACGTTCAACCCCGACTTCGGCGGCTACGGCTCCGGCTTGGTCGGGCGCGCGGCGAACACCATCGCCCGCAACACGCCCGGCGCCAGCCCGCGCGCCGACTGGTGGCAGCAGTTCGACAGCCTGGACAACGTGGTGAGAAACCAGCTGTTCGGCTCGGCGCTGACCAACACGGAGCGGGCGGCGTGGGAAGCCACGACGGTCAGCCCCGGCAGCAGTCCGGAGACGATCCGCGCCAACCTCGCGCGGCGGCAGCAGATCGTGCGCGACGCTATCACTCGGCAGGCGCGCGCCCGGCTGGCGAACGGGGCCAACCCGCAGGCGGTCAGCGAGGCCACCGGCATCCCTCTGGAGACGCTGATGGCGCCGCAGCCTGCCCCGGGGACGGGTGGTGCTGCTCCCGGCACAAGCGGCTGGGGCATCCGGCCGGTGGAGCGCTGAATGCCCGACTACGAAATCACGTCCCCGGACGGCCGGCGCTTCGTCGTGACGGCGCCGGAGGGCGCGACGCAGGATCAGGTGCTCGCCTACGCGCAGCAGAACATGCCAGCAACGCAGGCGCCCCCCGCCTCGCGCGGTTTGGGCCTGGGGGTGCGCGACGTGATGCAGGGCCTCGCTGCGGCCCCGGGCATGCTCTACGACGCTGCCGCGGCGCCGGTGAACCTCGCCGCCAGGGGCATCAACGCCCTGACGGGGGCGAACATCCCCTACGCGCGCTCGGCCACCGAGAACGTGGATCTGATGGCCGACGCCGCTGGGCTGCCCAGGCCTGCCAATCCGACCGAGCGGATGTTGTCCACTGTGAACCGCAGCGTTGGCTCGATCTTGCCCACGCTTGGCGCTGGCGCAGCCCTGCAAGCCGCCGGGCAGGCGCCGGAACTGGCCACCATGCTCGCGGGAAACCCCGTGACGCAGATGGTGGCGGCGGCGACTGGCGGTG
This sequence comes from Rhodovarius crocodyli, assembly GCF_004005855.1. Classification (GTDB taxonomy): domain Bacteria; phylum Pseudomonadota; class Alphaproteobacteria; order Acetobacterales; family Acetobacteraceae; genus Rhodovarius; species Rhodovarius crocodyli. The sequence goes on along the minus strand of NZ_SACL01000012.1, from coordinate 68,579 downwards.
CGGCCCAGGGGGCGGCGGCCGAGGCTGGTGCGGGTGGTGTCGGTCAGGCTTTGGCCAATGCGGCCGGCGGCATCGCTGGCATGGGGCTCGCGCAAGGGCTGGCGGGGGCTGCCCGGGGTGGGGCTGCGATGGTCCAGCCGTTCAGCCAGAGCGGGCGCGAAGCCATCGCGGCCGATGCGCTCCTGCGCTCGTCCAGCGATCCACGCAACCTGCTGGCCCGCGTGCGCGAGGGTCTGGCTGCGACGGACCAGCGCCTTCCTGGCGCCGTTCCCAGCACGGGAACTGCCGCCCGCGATCCGGGCCTGCTGCGGGTTGAGAACAGCGTGGCATCTGGCGCCATCGGCCCTGCCGCGCAAAACACCCTGCGAGACGCGACGTTCGCGCGCGACGCGCTGCGGCATCAAGCCATCCGCGATTTGCAGGATGCTTCCACGCCAGGGCAGCGTGGCGAAGCCATACGTCGCATTCTGGCTGACCGTGACAGCGAGGTGAGCGAACTGGTCCGGCGCGCCTATGCCTCGGTAGATCCGGAAGGTGCAGCGCGGTTCCCGACCGAAGGCATTCGTTCGACCGTTGATGACGTGATCGCGCGCTACTTCGGGCCCGGCAGCGGCGGCCCGCCCGCTGAACTCAGCGCCATTCGGAATGAGCTTCCGGTGGCGCAGACCATGCGGCGCGAGGTGTCCGACCCGCTATCGGTGCGCCCGCGCATGGAGACGGTGACGACGCCGAGCGAAGTGGACTGGCGGTATCTCCAGAACCTGCGCTCCCGCCTGGGGGAGGTCGCTGGGCGCGCCTCGGCAGCCGGTGAGAACCGCCTTGCAGCTGCGGCGGGCCAGACCTGGGATGAGGTGGAGCGCGCGGCGCAGTCGGTTCCGGGGGCCGAAGGGTTGGCCCAGCGGTGGCAAGACGCGGCGGCTATGCGGCGCGATCAGGGGCGGCTGTTCGGGCGCAACGACGAGGGCGCCTCTGTGGTCGGGCAAATCCTGCGCAATGACCGCTTCGGTGCGCCGCAGATGCCCATTGATGCGGTGCCTGGCGCCGCGCTGGGTAGCCCGGCCCAACTGCGGCAGACGTTGGAAGCCGCTGGGGAGCAGGCGCCGATCATCCGTGAGCAGCTTCGCGGGCAGTTGGCCGAGCAGCTGGCGTCGCGGGCGACCGGCAACGCCGCAGTCGCGAACTCGGTCGGCGCAACGCAGAACACCGTGTCGCTCGGCCGGGTGCAGGATTTCCTGCGGTCCAACCGCGAGATCATCGACACCCTCTATACCGGCCCGGAGCGCGACCGCCTGAACCGGCTGGTGGCCGATCTGACCGAAGGCAGCATGCAGGCCAACACGGGCGCCACGCGGGGCTCACAGACGGTGCAGAACCTGACCGTGGGCAACATGCTGAACCGGGCGACGAGCGGGCTTGTCGGTGGAGAAAGCCTGTTCTCCAGTTGGACAAACAAAGCCCTCCGCTTGGTCTACGCACTGCCCGAGGACTGGACGCGCGAACTGATCGGCCGGGCGCTGGTTGAGCCGCGCTTCGCCCAGATGCTGCTTGAGCGCGCCAGCCCCGAGGCTGTGCGCCGGGCGGCTGGCTACCTCGAAAACACCCTTCAGCAGCGGCTGACCGACGCGATGGAGCGCCTGACGGCACAGGAAAACCTCAGGCTAACCATCGCGCCAGGACCGCCGCAGCAGCAGCCAGGACCAGGGCGCTAACCGCCCTCAACAGGATTTCAGCATGAAGCATGGCTTCCAGCCTACCCGGCTGGGGCGTGCTTTGTCACGTCAGGAGATAACCGTATGGCACGCGACGGAGCAGGCACTTACACCCTGCCGCAGCCGCCGTTCGTCAATGGCGACGTCATCAGCGCACCGGCCTTCAACTCGATCAACGACGATGTGGCCGCCGCTCTGACCGGCTCCATCGCCGCCGATGGCCAGACGCCAGTTACTGGCAACCTGCGCATGGACGGCTACAGGCATACGGATGTGGGCGACGGCTCGGCCAGGGACCATTACGCCAGTCTCGGGCAGGTTCAGGACGGCGCCGCGCTCTGGTGCGGCACGGCGGGCGGCACGGGTGACGCCATCACCCTGACGCCGACGCCCGCCGCTGCCGGCGTGGTGGCCGGGCAGCGGTTCTCCTTCATCACCAGCGCAGCGAATACTGGGGCCGTGACGGTGGCAGTCTCTGGCCTCACCGCCCAGGCGCTCCGGCGTTACGACGGCTCCGCGCTGCCGGCCGGTATCCTCTGGGCAGGCAACCGGGTGCAGATCGAGGCGGTGAGCGCGACCGAGTTCCGCTTGGTCGAGCCTGCGTGGCTGAACGGCTGGGGCCTGCTCTACTCGGGCGCGCTGTCAGGCACGGCGGTGGACGTGAACATCCCCGGCGGCGTGCGCGAGCTGCGGGTGACGGTGAACGGTGCGCGCATCGGTGCTGGCACGGTCCAGCAGCTGTTCCTGCGCGTGAAGATCAACGGCGTGTGGGTGCTGGGTGGCACGGGGCAGTACTTCGACAGCCGCTCATTCAACGTCCAGCTCGGCGGCATCAACCCCGTTCCACAGCCTCTCGCGGACGTATCTGCGCAGGGCCACTTCCTGGGATACGTGGGCGAGAACGACGACGCCATGAACAGCGAAACCTGCATCAGCAACATGCTGAATGGCGCGGCCTTCAACGAGTATGCGATGCCCCGCACCCGGTCTTTGACCAACGGCGGGGCGGCCGGCTTCGGATGGGCGCAAATGGACGCCCAGGGTCAGATCGCAATCCCTTCTGGCTACCGTATCGAGGCGATCCGCATCGCCAACGGGACCGGCAGCCCCCGCAGCTTCACGCAGGGCACGCTGCGCGTCCTCGGCCTCTGGGGCTGAGGCGCAGGCACCGGAGACACCAGAATGACGAATGCAACGGGCCTCCCGGTCACGGGGATGACGGCTGCGCAACTGCCGCTTTCGAACAATGACCTGATGATGGTGGTGCAGGGCAGCGGGGCGAGCTCAAACCGGCAAGCCCCGCTCTCGGCGATCCGCTCCGTCGTCGGCCCCCAATACGATGCCCGGGTGTTCGGGCTCATCAAGGGCACGACACTTGACCAGTCCGACACGCTTCAGGCGGCCATCGACACTGTGGCCGGACAGGGCGGCGGGGTGCTCAACATCCAGGCCGGCACCTTCTACGTCAAGAACATCTACCTGCGCAGCGGCGTGTATCTGATCGGCGCCGGCAAGGGCTTCACGATCCTAAAGATGCCGGCGGCTCAGACGGCAGCGGATGTTGTCACGGTCGAGAACTTCGACGTGCTGGTAGGGACGCGCCCCGTCACCACTGGCTTCCCGGTGGATTTCGGCCTCGGCAACCTGACCATCAACGGCAATGGATACGCCCAGGGCGATGCCATCACCGGCACGTCCATCAACTCCAAGGGGCGTGGCCTGGCGGTCTATGGGTTGGCGTTCAACATCGTCGGCCCCCTCGCGATCATCGATTGCTGGCGCCACACTTGGTATTGCGACGGCCCACCGGCCGGGCACGCCGGCGACGGCATGGCCGGCATGGGCATGGGCGGCCCCTTCTGGCTGAACAACGGCAACATCAGCCGTGAGGCCGATGGCGGGTTCGGCAGCGCCGTGGGCTGCTCTGTGTTCTTCAATGGCGTGGCAGACAGCCGCTACGGCCCTGGCCTCATCGGCTGGTCGCAGGGCGGCGCGGGCATCAAGTTCGGCACCGCCGGCACTGGCGATTGGCTCAATTGGGAAGTGTTCGGCGGCGCGATGCCGGAGGACTACCGCGCGCAGACCTGGCGCACAGGCACCAGCATCACCCGCAGCGGCACCACGGCAACGATCACCTTTCCGACCCCGCATGGCTTCCGGGTGGGCGAGCAGGGGCAGGTCTACAGCGGGGGCGACGCCGGCTTCAACATTCTGATGAAGGTGACGGCGGTTCCGACCGCGACAACGCTCCAATACACGCTCGACGCCGCGACAGGAGCCAACTTCACCGGCGAAGTCATCGTGGTCCCGATGCAGTTCCCGCAATGGGCGCTCATCACCGAGGCCGCAGGCATCGCCTTCTGGGGCAACCTGTCGGGCGGTTATCTGGGGCAGGCGAAGATCCTGGCCAGCAATTGCGTGTTCGAGACGCTGCGCGAGGACTACCTGATCGCAGGCGGCCCACCGCCGCGTGCTGGCCTGCTCCAGGGTGGCTTCCAAATCGGCGATGCCACTCATGCGGTATCGAACACAAGGATCCGGTCCAAGTTCGGCGATATCCTTGGAACGGTCCTGAACCTGGTCAATTCCGGCGGCGGCAACGACGTGGAGATCATTGGCTGGCGGAACTATGCGGGGGGGGCACTTGTCACGGGCACCCGCGATCCGTCCGATGAAGTATATGTCCGCGCCTTCGGCACGGGGCCGGATGCCTATGCCCGGCGGCTTCCAGACGGCTTCGCGGCCATGGATGGGGATAACAATGCCCTTTCCCTCTACGCCAACAGCGGCGGCAAGGCCCGGCTGGACTTCAAGAGCCAGGACGGCACCACGCAGCTTTGGGGTGTCGAGGCCGACAGCGGCGGCATCGCATTCCAGGCTGCCGGCGCCAACCAGTTCATCATGGACGGCATCGGCTGGCGTTCTGCGGTGGCCGGGCGAGAGCTTGGTGGCTCCGGCGCTCGGTGGTCCCGCCTCTGGCTGACTAGCCTCCCGACGAGCGCAGCCGGCCTGAGCAGCGGCGATTTCTGGCGGGACGCCGCCGCCGGCAACGTCGTCAAGCAGGTTCCCTAATCATTCGCAGAGGAAGCGCGCTTAACCCGCGCTCGATGACGCATGACTAAGCCACTGTCCCTCTCGGGGCGGGCGAAAACCTATACTGTCGGCGCGACGGCACAGGTTTCCGATCTGCCCAATACCCCCGGAACCAACGGCACGATCCTGATCGCCCTGAACCTCGGCGACACCATCGTCTACCGCCAGTACGGCGACAGCGCGCTGGTATCCGGCGATGTCACGGCGACCGGCGAGGACCGCAGCGGCGCCATCCTGCCCGGCTCTGGCGAGATCATCACGGTTCCGGGGACGTGGACGAAGGTCGCGCTGGTGTCACCTGACGGCACCGGCCTGATCCAATTCCAGCGTGCGGAGGGCGGCCTGTGAGGATCACCGCCCCTGGGGTCGGCTACGGGACATTCCGTTCCTACCTGAGAAATTCCTACCTCCCCGCCGCTGGCCTCCGCGCCCCGGTCGCGTCTGACGACCTCGGCTTCGGCTATGCCAACGCGTCCGAGGGGCGCCTGTCCGGTGTCTATGTCAGCGCGGGCGGTAGCGGGTACACGGCGGCTACCGTGACATTCGCGGCGCCCAGCAGCGGCACCACGGCGACCGGCATTGCGCTGGTACAGGGTGGCGCCGTGGTCGCGATCCAGATCACCAACCCCGGAAGCGGCTACACAACCAACCCGACCGTGACCATCACGGGCGATGGCTCGGGCGCGGCGGCGACGGCGTTCCGGCGCCAAACCACGCTGTGGAATAACAACGGCCAGATCTTCGCGCCCTTCCGCACGACGAGTGGGAAGGCGGCGTGGCAGCGGCGTTCCCCCGGCACCCTCCCGGGCACGCCGGCTGCGGTGTATGGCTTGATCCGGCTGATCCCGGATTACGCTGGCCCTGCCATCCGGCTGGTGCGGACCAGCGACAGCACAACTCTTGATGTGCCGTTCCTTGCAGACGGAACCCCGGATTGGGCTCTCGTCGATCGCTGGGCGGCCGGGACCACCGTTCGGATTTCCATCGCCTACGATCAGACGACCGGCGCAGCGCATATGACGCAAGCGACCGCAGCGGCGCGCCCCTACATCGACGCCATGAACACTCTGGATGGGCTCGTTCAGGGCCGGATGATCCGGCACGATGGCCCGAACTTCAACACGGGCGTGACCAACAACAGCCTGTCGATACCCGCCGGTCTGACCACCAGCACCTCTGGGGTATCGGTGTTCATGGTGGCGCGCTGCCCTGGCGCCATGGTCAACACGCCGCTGGTCGAGCTGTATCATGCCACCACCCCGTTTCGGCTGGGCGTGAGCGGCAGTTCGTTCCTCTACAACGTGCAAGGCGGCGGCCAGTCCAAGCTGACGCATGTCCGCGCGCCTGCCACGCTCGCGGTATACGGCGCCACGGTTGGCGCCACGAACGCCACCCGGCTGTTCCTCGACAACGCGCACGCCACCCAGAACAGCATGACGGCCGCAAGCATGGCCGGCGGCACGGTAGGGACGTGGAGCGACGGCACGGGGAGCGACTTCGAATGGGCGGCCCTGGTGATCTACCAGTCCGAGCTTTCCGAGGCTGACCGAGAGACGGTCCAAGCCTGCCTGACCTCGCGCTTTGGCATCGTCCCGCAGAACCAAGACACGATCATCGCGCGCGGCGACAGCATCACGTTCGGGCTGAAGGCGACGCTGATCCGCACGCCCACCAAGCTGTGGATGCAGCGCCTCGGCCTGCCCGCGCGCTTTGTCAGCCTGTCCCGGTCGGGCGAGACGGCGGCCAACTTCGCGCCTGCAACGGCGGCCTATCTGATCCGGGAGCTTCGGCCCGGCGCCAGGAACAACGTTATCCTGTGGTCCCTCGGCACGAATGACATCGTGAACAACGGCACCAGCGCGGCAGACCTGTTCGAGCTGGGCATGCAGGCCATGGACATCGTGAACGCCTATGCCGACGCTCGGGGCTTCGCCCGGCCGCGCTGGGTGTGGGGCACGATCATTCCGCGTGGGGTGTTCACGGCGCCGCAGATCGTTATCAAGGACGCCTACAACGCGCTGGTGCGGGCCAACACCGGCCGGAACCGGATCGACGCCATCGCGGACTACGCGGCTGACCCTGTGATGGGCGCGGCGGGCTGGCCCAGCGACAGCACCACCAGCGCGGACGGCACGCACCCGAACGACAACGGCTATTCGATCATGGCGCAGATCGCGTCGGATGCGATCCGGCCGATCTGGGATTTCGGGGCCGGAGTTTCGTGAGCGACGCCGAGCGCGCCATAGGGCGTCTGGAGGCCGAGGTTGATAGCCTCGCCTCCCTCGTATCGGAGCTTCGCCTTGAGGTGCGCGCAACCCGCGATCTCGTATCCGAAGTGGCAGGCGCCATGAAGGCCATGCGGGTGATGGCTGGCGTGTTCAGCACCCTCGCAGGCGTCGGCGGCTATTTCCTGCACAAGATATGGAGGCCGTGATGGCTGACCCGAAGGCAAGCCGGGGCTACCGGAACAACAATCCGACGAACCTGCGGTATATCGCGGACCCCAAGCGGCGCTGGAATGGGCAGGACCCCGTTTCGGCTGATGGCTACGGCCGGTATTCCTCACTCGCCCTGGGCATGCGCGCGGGCGTCGGCCAGCTCGTCGTGAACCAGACCCGCAACGGGCTCGATACGGTCTGGAAGCAGATCAACTCCTGGGCTCCGCAGAGCGACGGTAACGATCCGGTCGCCTATTCGGCCAGGGTAGCAGCGGCGCTTGGCGTGGGCATCCATGACAAGATCGACGTGCGCCCCTACCGCGTGATGAAGGTCATGCTCCGGGCGATCATCGAGGTCGAGTTGGGCGGCATGCCATACACCCAGGCCGAAATGGACGAGGGCATGGCCCTCTACGGCATCACGGAGTTCAGCCAGCCCGCGCCCGTCCGCAGCATCCGTCAGGCCGCCACGACCAACAGCGGCACGGCCGTCGCCAAGGCGGTCGGCACGCTCGCCCCCCTCGGCGCGCTGGCCCCGGTGGCCACGGCGGTGGGCGGCATCCCCTGGCAGACCATGGCCGTGTTGGTCCTGGCGGCCGGGATCGGTGTGGCCGTGTGGCTGTGGCAGCAGCGGAAGGACAAGGCGGCGTGATCGCCCTGTTCGCCGGGCTGTGGAGCCGCATCCACGTCTACGTTGCCATCGCAGGCGCCGCGCTGGCCATCCTGACCGGCGCCTACATGATCGGCAAGCAGAGCGCGCGCACCGACGAGATACGCCGCTCGGCCGAGCGGATCGCAACCCAGGCCAGGGAGAGAGCGCATGTGGAGGGGGACGTGGCTCGCGAGCCTGATCCTGCTGAGCGGCTGCGGCGTGACTGGAGCCGTTGATTGCTCCGCGTGGCGGCCGATCCTGGTGGGGCGTGACGACGTGCTGACCAGGGAGACGGCTGCGGCGATCCTGGCCCACGACGAGACGGGGCGCCGCCTCTGCGGATGGTGAAGCAAAACCGCCCGGAGTTGCCCCCGGGCGGTCCTGGCACGCATATCGCGGCCTGCGACGGCTCGCGAGGCTAGGCCCGGGTATTCCCAGACCCGCCGCAGCCCCATCATTCTACCCGGCGCGGGGTGGCGGGGCAAGAACGATGTCAGTATTCGTGAACACAGTGCGCGGTTGCGCGATCTGCCCACCCGGCTGTGGGTAATGCCGGGTTGACGCCAGTCTGTAGGGCAGAAAGGCGGCGACTTGCCACGCCAGATTCAATACGTTAGGTATCTATCTCAGTGTTCGGGACGCAGGGGCCGGAGGTTCGAATCCTCTCACTCCGACCATTCTTTTCAGTGTGTTATCCCGAGACACACTTACCCCCCTCTACAGATCCTCCGATCCGATCCAATCTGTTTCCCGAACATCTTCGGGGACGATCATGGAATTCGGGCGTTTCGGCAGCGGCAGGGCGGTGAAGCGCGTCGAGGACGCGGCCCTTCTGGCAGGCATCGGCCAGTTCACCGAGGATTTCGCCCCCGAGGGGCAGACCCACCTCTATTTCCTGCGCTCGCCGCATGCCCATGCGCGAATCCTGTCCATGGATACGGAGGCCGCGCGCGCCACGCCCGGCGTGCTGGCCATCGTCACGGGCGAGGACCTGGCGGCGGCAGGCGTGAAGCCCATGACGGCCACGCTGCCCTTCAAGCGCCCGGACGGCGCGCCCCTCCAGGCCGAATCGCAGACGCTGCTGGCCACCGGCGCGGTGCGATTCGTGGGTGAGCCGGTGGCCGCCGTGGTGGCCGAGACCCTCTCGGCCGCCCGTGACGCCGCCGAGGCCATTTGGGTGGAGTATGAGGAGCTGCCCGCGGTCACCACCACTGCCGGTGCCCTGGCGGACCCCGCCCGCATCGTCGCCCAGACGCGCTATGGTGATGCCGCCGCCGCCGAGGCCGGTTTCGCCGCCGCCGCCCATGTGGCCCGGGTGGAGATCGCGAACCAGCGCCTGGCCCCGGCCCCCATGGAACCCCGCGTGGTGCTGGCAGCACCTGAGGGTGAGCGCCTGGTCGTGCGCCTCAGCAGCCAGATGCCGTCGACCGCGCGCGACCAGCTGCAGGACTTGCTGGGTCTGCCGGCCGGCACGGTGCGGGTGCGCATCGGCGATGTGGGCGGCGGCTTCGGCATGAAGACCAACCTCTACCCCGAGGATGCGGTCGTGGCCTTCGCCGCGCGCAGCCTGGGCCGGCCGGTGAAATGGGCCGCGACGCGCATCGAGGACTTCCTGTCGGCCGTGCACGGGCGCGACGTGGACAGCGTGGCCGAACTCGCGCTGGACGCGCAGGGCAAGGTGCTGGCGCTGCGCGTGAAGGGGCTGGCGAATGTCGGCGCCTATCCGCGCAACTCCGGCATCGCCATCCAGCTGCTGATCGGCCCCTGGGTCTCGACCAGCATCTACGACATCAAGACGATCGACTTCGCCTTCACCGCGCTGATGACCAACACCGCGCCCACCGGCGCCTATCGCGGGGCCGGGCGGCCCGAGGCGATCTATATCATCGAGCGCCTGATGGACGTGGCCGCCCGCGACATGGGGCTGGACCCGGCCGAGCTGCGCCGGCGCAACATGATCGCGCCCGCCCAGATGCCCTACACCAACGCCATGGGCCAGGTGTACGACAGCGGCGCCTTCGAGCAGATGCTGGACCAGGGCCTGAAGCTCGCCAACTGGTCCGGCTATGCGGCGCGCGCGGCGGCCTCGGCCGAGAAGGGCAAGCTGCGCGGGCGCGGCATCGCCACCTTCCTGGAATGGACCGGCGGCAACGCGCTGGAGGAGCGCGTGACCGTCGCCGTGAAGGGCGATGGCGGGATCGAGGTCTATGCCACCACCCAGCAGATGGGGCAGGGCATCGGCACCTCCTACGCGCAGCTCGCCGTCGACATCTTCGATGTGCCGATCGAGAAGGTGACGGTCATCTTCGGCGACAGCGACCGGGGCACGGGCTTCGGCAGCGCCGGTTCGCGCTCCCTGTTCACCGCGGGCTCGGCCGTCAGCGTGGCCTCAGGCAAGGCGCTGGACCAGGGCCGCGAACTGGCCGCCGAGGCGCTGGAAGTGGCCAGCGCCGACCTGGAGTACCAGGGGGGCAGCTTCCGCATCGCCGGCACCGACCGCGAGATCGGCCTGTTCGATGTGGCCGCCCGCCAGCCCGAGGGCCGCATCTTCATCGACAGCACCACCAAGGTGAACGGCCCCACCTGGCCCAACGGCTGCCATATCTGCGAGGTCGAGATCGACCGCGACACCGGTGAGATCGAGGTCGCGGCCTATGTCTCCGTCAATGATGCCGGCCGCGTGGTGAACCCGCTGATCGTGGAGGGGCAGATCGCCGGCGGCGCCCTCCAGGGCCTGGGCCAGGCCATCTTCGAGCAGCTGGTCTACGACCCCGAGACCGGCCAGCCGCTGAGCGCCAGCTTCCAGGACTACGCCATGCCGCGCGCCGATGTGCTGGTGCCGGGCTATGTCACCGCGCTCGACCAGTCCGTGCCCTGCAGGACCAACCCGCTGGGGGTAAAGGGCGTGGGGGAACTCGGCACCATCGGTGCGACCCCCGCATTGGTGAACGCGGTCGCGGACGCGCTGGCCAGCCAGGGCCGCAAGGCACAGGCCGATACGCTGCAGATGCCGCTGACACCGCAGCGGATGTGGGCGCTGCTGGAAGGGTGAGGCGCAGTCCGGGGCTCTGCCCCGGGCCCCGCCAAAGGCCGAAGGGCCTTTGGAAACCGGGCGCTGAAAGTTTGGGGAAGGGGCACAGAGCGCGCTCTGACCCCGCGCTCGCTTTCAGCCGCTTCCCCGAACTTTCAGAAGACTCAAGTGGGTCCAGGGGCCACAGGCTCCTGGCGGGGTTCCAAGGGGCAGCGCCCCTTGGTGGGGGGGCGGGGGGCGAAGCCCCCGGCGCACCCTCACCTACGCCGGCGCCTGCCCTTCGGCGGCGGTGCCACGCCCGCGCCCCAGTACATCAGGCGCATGACCGGCCACACCCAGGCCACGCCCGCCACCGCGAAGAACGGCACCTGCGCCGCCCAGTGCCACAGCAGCACCCAATCCGCGAGCCACATGACAAGGGCCACGTAGAGCGCGAAGCCAATAAGGCCGATCAGGGTGGCAAGCATCGGTCTGGACATGGTAGGGCCATGCGCCAATGCCGCGCTGCACGCAAGCCGGCCCAATTCCAGGAGTTGCACCCTCACGATGCCTGCCGAAACCGTGGCCGACCCCAGCATGGACCTGAAGGCGCATATCCGGGGCATCCCGGATTTCCCCAAGCCCGGCATCCTGTTCTACGACATCTCCACCCTGCTGCGGCATGGGCCGGCCTGGAACGAGGCGGTGCGCCGCATGGCCGACATCGTGGCGGCCAAGAAGCCCGACGTGCTGGCCGGCATCGAATCGCGCGGCTTCCTGCTCGCGGCCCCCATCGCCCATGCGCTGGGCATCGGCTTCATCATGCTGCGCAAGCCGCGCAAGCTGCCGGGCGCCGTGCTCGGCCTGTCCTACGCGCTGGAATACGGCGAGGACCGGATCGAGATGCAGGCCGATGCCGTGGAGAAGGGCAGCCGCGTCGTGATCCTGGATGACCTGCTGGCCACCGGCGGCACGCTGGGCGCCGGCATCAACCTGCTGCAGCAGGCCGGTGCCGATGTCGTTGGCGCCGTCACGCTGATCGAGCTCACCTTCCTGGGTGGCCGGAGCCGCATCCATGCCCCGTTCGAATCGCTCCTCTCCTACGACGAGTGACCATGGTGCCGAGGTGGTGCGCGATGCCGGCGGCAACGCCTGGCTCGCCGCCGCCCTCGGCACGGTGCGGCAGGCGGGCTTCGATGGCCCGCTCGCTGCGGCGGTCGCCGCCGCGCCCACCGGGGTCGTGATCACCGACCCCAACCTGCCCGACAACCCGATCATCTTCTGCAACCCGGGCTTCACCGCCATCACGGGCTATGAGCCGGAGGAGATCCTCGGCCGCAATTGCCGTTTCCTGCAGGGAACCGGCAGCGAGCCCGAGGCGCTGATGGCGATCCGCCGCGCGCTGGCCGCGGGCGAGCCCATCACCATCAACCTCACCAACCGCCGCCGCGACGGCAGGCGCTTCAGCAACGAGCTGCGCCTGGCGCCGGTGCGCGATGCCGAGGGGCGGCTGACCGCCTTCGTCGGCGTGCAGAATGATATCTCGCCCACCGTGCGCGCGGCCGCGGCCACCGAGCGCGCCCGTGCCGTGTCCGAGCGCGCCAGCCGCGAGAAGACCGATTTCCTCACCTTCGTGAGCCATGAGATCCGCACGCCGCTGGCCGGGTTGATCGGCTCCCTCTCCCTTCTGCGGGACACGGTGCTGAACGCGGAGCAGAGCGCCTATTCCGAGACCGCCACCGCGGCGGGCGACATGCTGCTCTCGCGGGTGAATGAACTGCTCGACATCTCGCTGATCGAGAGCGGGCGCCTCTCTCTGGCGCAGGAGCCCTTCGCGCTGGCCGATGCGCTGCGGGGCACGATGGAACTGATCGCCCCCGCCGTCGAGGAGAAGGGGCTGGCGCTGTCCGTCACGATCGACAGCGGCCTGCCCGCGCGGGTGGTGGGCGATGCGGACCGGCTGGGCCAGGTGATCCTGAATCTGGCCGAGAACGCGGTAAGCTTCACCGAACGCGGTAGCATCCTCATTCATGTCACCTCGCTGCCGGATGCCCGGATCGGCATCGCGGTCACCGATACGGGATCGGGCATGCCGGCCGCGCAGCGCCAGGCGCTGGTCGCGGGCAAGGGACCGTTCGCGCTGCCGGGCGGGCAGGGGGTGGGTATCGGGCTGACGACCTGCCATCGGCTGGTGAAGCTGATGGGCGGGCGGCTGGCGATCGACAGCAAGCCCGGCAAGGGCAGCACCTTCTTCTTCGACATCCCGCTGGTCCCGGTCGCGGACTCGGGCAAGCCGCCGCGCAAGGTGACGCTGGCCCCGGCTGTGCCTGTCGCCGGCGTGCGCGGGCGGATCCTGCTCGCGGAGGAGGGCGCCGTGAACCAGCTGGTGGCCGCGGCCATCCTGCGCCGGGAAGGCTATCAGGTGGAGACGGTGCATGACGGTGCGGAGGCGCTGGCGGCCGCCCGTGTCTCGGAATTCGACCTGCTGCTGGTGGATTTCGCGCTGCCGGGCATGGATGGGCTGACCCTGACACGCCGCGTGCGCGCCTTGCCCGGAGAGCGTGGCCGCGTGCCCATCGTGGCGCTGACCGCCTTCGCCATGCCCGCCGATGTGGCGGCGGCGCTGGCCGCCGGCATGGACGCGCATCTGGCCAAGCCGCTGGAGCGGCGCGCGCTGCTGGCGGCGGTGGAGGCCGTGCTGCTTACCCCGCCGCTTCGTGCCCGCGCGCGGCCGCCGGCAACCGAGCCAGGCGCCCCCGCCGTGCTGGTGGACCGCGTCACCCTGGCCGAGCTGCGGCAGGCGATCGGGCCCGGCAGGCTGCCGAAGCTGCTGACCCTGTTCGCCGAGGAAACCCGTGGCCGGGTGGCGCTGCTGCCGGATGTGCCGTCCGAGCGGGCTGTGCGCGAGGTATCGGCCCTGCGCGACGCCGCCTCGACCTTCGGCACGGTGGCCCTGCGTGACGCGGCCACGGCGCTGCTGGCCGTGCTGACCGCGGGGGATGATGCCGCCGCAGCGCCCCTGATGGCCGCATTGCCCGCCCTGGCGGAGCGCAGCATCGCGGCCCTGCCCAGCCCGCTTCTCCGCATGGTCTGACGCGCCTTGGCACGGCGCGTGCATGCCGTCCGGGCATGAGCAGCACCATCACCCTGCCGGCCCGGCCGGAACCCATCACCGTCAGCGTCGCGGACACGGCGCTGATCGTGGTCGACATGCAGAACGCCTATTGCAGCAAGGGCGGCTACCTGGACCTGGTGGGCTTCGACGTCTCTGGCGCCGCACCGGTCATCGAGGAAGCGCGCGCCGTGATCGGCGCCTGCCGTGAGGCCGGGATTCCCGTGATCTACCTGCAGAACGGCTTCGCGCCCGATGGCGCGGACATAGGGGGTGAGACGGCGCCGGTCTGGCATAAATCCAACGCGCTGCGCTTCATGCGCGACAACCCCGAATATGCCGGGCAGCTGATCACGCGCGGCACCTGGGACTACGCGATCGTCGATGAGCTGACGCCCGAGCCCGGTGACCTGGTGGTGCCCAAGACGCGCTACAGCGGCTTCGCGGGCACGAATCTTGAGCAGATGCTGCATGCGAAGCGCATCCGCCATGTGCTGGTCATCGGGGTGGCGACCAATGTCTGCGTCGAGAGCACCATCCGCGATGCCTATCACCGCGAGTTCTTTCCCGTGATGGTGACGGACGCGACCATGGCCGCAGGGCCCGGCGCGCAGGAGGCCACGGAGTTCAACGTGCTGCGCTTCTTCGGCTGGCTGACCAGCGGGGCGGAGCTACGCGCGGCCCTCGGCAGCAACGGCTAGCCAGCGCTCCAGCCGCTCCAGCGCATCGGGGGCCTGGATACGCAGGCTTTTCTGGCGGCTGGTGTCGCCGGCCGCGATCACGACCGCGGATTTCGGCAGGCCCAGAGACTTCGCGACATAGGCGATGAGCGCCGCATTGGCCGCGCCCTCCACGGGCGGGGCCGTCAGTTTCAGCAGCAGCACGGGCCGGCCCTGTGCGTCTGGGGCGATGCCTTCCACCTTGTCGTGATGCGCGCGCGGCGTCAGCCGCACCGCCAGCCGCGCCCCGCCGGGAATGGCGGCATAGGGCGGGCTCACCGCCCCGCCTTCTCGCCCGTGCTCTGTTCGCGCACGCCCAGCACATCGGCCAGCCTGGTGTCCGCGCTGCCGGGGCGGGCAGGCTGGGACTGGCTCTCATGCGGGGCCCAGCCGGTCATCATCAGCAGGGGCAGGGCGGCCGGGATCGGGGTTTCGGCCTGCAGCCGGGCGAAGGCCTCGGCGAACAGGGCGCGGGGCGGGATGCGCGGGTCGCGCGCCTTCACGGTGTTCTGCTCGCCGGCCGCGCGCAGGTCGGCCACCAGCCCCATGGCGCTGCGATAGGCCAGCGGCAGTTCCTGAACATCGGCCACCGGCAGGGCGAGCCCCGCGCGCTGCAGCAGCGCGGCCATGTCCCGCAGCTCGGGGAAGGGGGCCACGCGGGGTGAGGCACCGCCAGACACCTCGGCCTCGGCGCCGATCAGCGCCTCGCGCAGGTTCTGCAGCGTGCCGAGCCCGGGCAGGGAGGCGATGAACAGCCCGTCCGGCGCCAGGGCCCGGCGGATCTGCACCAGCGCGCCCGGCAGGTCGTTCACCGTGTGCAGGGACAGGCTGGCCACCACCAGGTCGAAGCTGGCGGGCGCGAAGGGCAGCCATTCCTCATCGCCCGTGACCGCGGGGCCGCCGTTCAGCGCGGCCATGCGCGGCGACAGGTCCATGCTGACCACGAGCGGAATGCCGCGCGCCCGCAGCAAGGGCGCCACGACGCCCCGTCCGCCGATTTCCAGCGCGCGGGTGAAGCGGCGGGTGGTGTCGTCCAGCCGGTCCAGCAGCATCTCGGCCGCGGCTTCCAGGATGGGGGCCACATGGCCGACCAGCCCCGCCGCCCGGTCCCGCCGGCGGGCGAGCAGGGCGCGGTCGAAGATCTCGGGCGCGCTCATCAGCGGCGATGCACGCGCAGGTACAGGTGCGCCCACATGTTCATGCCCAGGAACTCGAATCGGAATTGCGGGTTCGCGGCCTGGAACTCGCGGAAGGCCAGCGTCTCGCCGTGGTTGATGCTGAACTGCCAGTCGTCGAAGACCAGGATGGCGCCGTCCACCAGACGGTCCTTCAGATAGGCCAGGCAATCCACGCAGGAGGAATAGAGGTCGCCGTCGATGCGGGCATAGGCGATCTTGCGGACGGAGGCTGCGGGTTCCACCGGCAGCGTGTCGCAGAACCAGCCCTTCACCAGCTTCAGGAAGGGGCGGTCCTGGACGCGAAGCTGGGCCGACACATCCTCCAGCGTCGCGGCATACTGGCCCTTGTGCCAGATGGTGCCGTCCTTGGCGGTATCGGGCTCGGGCAGGCCCTCGAAGCTGTCGAAGCCCCACAGGGTGCGGCCATTGGCCTGCTTCTCGACCACGCGGGCCAGCATTTCCATCCAGGTGCCGCCATAGGTGCCGAATTCGACGATGTCGCCTTCGATGCCCTGGGCGTCCAGCTCCTGGATCAGGTGCTCGGCGTAGAGGAACTCGCCGTCCTGCATGCCGTAGACCACCTTGTCGCACCAGGGCGTGCCCTGGGCGAAGGTGGTGAAGGGCCAGGTGTTGGGGGTCGCGAGCTTGGTGCCGAGAGCCTGCTGGAACCACATCTCGTATTCGGCGTGCTGGTGCGTGGCGTTCAGCCGGGCACGCAGGGCCGCGTTTTCCGCCCGAAGGGCTGCGATGGTGGCGGACGCGTCGTCATCGGACCCCGCCGGGCGGTTCTCGATCCAGTCGAGCGCCGCCAGCGTGTCGCGCTGCTCCGCCTCCACCAGGCTCCGCAGCCTGGCGAGCAGGGCGCGGGCGGCGGGGGGCGGGCTGGTCATGGGGCTAGCGGCCCGAGCCGGTCATGTTGCCCGGCGACTGCTGGGAGGGCACGCCCGCCGGGTTGAAGCGGCCGATATTGCCGAACAGCGCCTGCAGCACGGTGCGGTCATTGCCCGGGGCCGGGGTTTCGCGGCCCACCATGGCGACGCTGCGCTGGTCCTGCTGGCCCAGCTCGGTGATGTCCTTCACCGTGCCGTCGGGGTTGAAGTTGATCGCGACGATCCGGCTGTCGGAGACGGAGAGCGCCCGGCCGGGGCGCTGCCGCGTGACGCTGCTGATATAATACCAGGCGCTGTCGCCGAAGGTGCTGGTCTGGCTGGGGCTGCCGAGCAGTTCCTGCACATCGGCCTGGCGCGTGACGCCTGGGGTGATCTGCTGCAGCTGCTCCGCCGTGACCAGGTGGCCGCGCGCCGAGACCGGCGCGTTGAACACGTCGCGCGGGCGTTCCGGCGCGGGTGGCAGGTACGCGCAGGCCGACAGAGAAATGCCCGCCAGGGCGATCGCGAGGATGCCCCCAGCCTTACGCCCGAGATTGACCGCCAACGGCTTCGTGTCCATGTGCTGCGACGTGCCAGTTTGGCCCATCCGGGTCAAGTTTGCGCCGCCCGATTTGACGAGGATACCGCCCCCGCAATGGTCCTGGCCAGGCTGTTCCGCCGCAAGCCCTTCCTCAGGGAAGGCTATGAACTCTACACCGCCGCCGTCACGGCCGCGCGGGACCCCGCCCTGTACACGGTGCTCGCCGCGCCTGATACGCTGGAGGGGCGCTTCGACCTGATCTGCCTGCATGTGGGCCTGCTGATCCGCCGCCTGCGGCTGGATGCGGACCCGGCGGGCAAGGATCTGGCCCAGGCCGTGTTCGACGCCATGTTCAACGACATGGACCTGAACCTGCGCGAGATGGGCGTGGGCGACATGGGCATCGGCAAGCGCGTGAAGCGCATGTGGGAAGCCTTCCACGGCCGCGCCAAGGCCTATGAGGAGGCGCTGGAGGCGGGTGACGAGGCCGCCCTGGCCGACGCGCTGCTGCGCAACCTGTGGGGCGGGCACGAGATGGACCCGCCCGACGCGCCCGCCCGGCTGGCCGCGCGGGCCTTCGCGCTCTCGGCCGTGCTGGCCGGGCAGGGCATGGCCGCCTTGAAGGCCGGACAGGTCGATTTCCCTGTGATGGAGCAGGCATGATGGAAGAGCCGATCGAATTTTCCCGTCCGTTGCGGGTGGCCGGCGTGCCCCGCGCGGGGCACCGCCTGGCGCTGAGCGCCACCGCGCCCGAGCGCGCGGCACTCGCCGCCCGCCTGGGGCTGCTGGCCCTGCATGATTTCTCGGCCGACCTGGCCCTGTCGCCCGACAGCCTGGGCGGCGTGGAGGTGCGCGGCAGCCTCTCGGCCGAGGTAGAGCAGGCCTGCGTGGTCACCATGGAGCCGGTGCGGCAAAGCGTTCGGGAGGAATTCGCCTTCCGGATCATCGCCGAGGGCCAGGAACCCTCCGAGTCG
The DNA here is from genome assembly GCF_004005855.1 of Rhodovarius crocodyli. GTDB lineage: Bacteria > Pseudomonadota > Alphaproteobacteria > Acetobacterales > Acetobacteraceae > Rhodovarius > Rhodovarius crocodyli. The sequence continues at coordinate 50,284 of NZ_SACL01000012.1, read as the reverse complement.
CCCGATGCCGAGGATGAGGTGGAGACGGTGGCCGGCCATGCCGAGCTGGGTGAGGTGCTGGCGCAGCTGCTCTCGCTGGCGCTCGACCCCTATCCGCGCAAGGAAGGCGCGGAACTGCCGCCGGAGGCCAGCGACCCCGAGGCCTCGCCCTTCGGTGCGCTGCTGCAACTGAGGCAGGCGAAAAAGGAATAGGCCGGGAGGCTCTCCCGGGCTGCCCCTACTGGACACCCCACCCGGCCATCTGCTAGGTGCCCCGCTCTCTCCGGTCAGTGATGGTCGGGAACTTCCATTCGTTCGTGAAAGGCCCGCCACCATGGCCGTCCCTAAGAAAAAGACCTCCCCGTCCCGCCGTGGCATGCGCCGCTCGCACCACGCCCTGGGCACCGAGGCCTACATCGAGTGCTCCAACTGCGGTGAGCTGGCCCGCCCGCACCATGTGTGCAGCCATTGCGGCCACTATGACGGCCGCGAAGTGGTGCCGGCCGAGAAGCTGAAGTCCGCCATCCGCGCCTGATGCGGCATGCCCTGTGCTGGCCGGGCGGGGGCTACCCCTGCCCAATCGGGCCGGAACGGTGTAGCCAGCAGGGGAGAGGCAGGGTGAATCCGGGTGTCTGACGGCGTGAACCATGGCAGCAATGGCGGCGTGGCGGCCCTGGCGATCGACGCCATGGGCGGCGATGACGCCCCCGGCGTGGTGCTCGCCGGGCTGGAACTGGCCGCTGAGCGCCATCCCGGCGCGAAGTTCCTCCTGATCGGCGATACCGCGAAGCTGGAACCGCTGCTGGAGCAGCACCCGCGTGCGCGGGCTGCCTGCATCCTGCGCCACACCCCCGACGCCATCCCCGGCGAGATGAAGCCCACGCTGGCGCTGCGCATGCGCGGTGCCTCCATGCGCATGGCCATCGATGCCGTGGCGGCCGGAGAGGTGGCGGGCGTGGTCTCGGCCGGCAATACCGGCGCGCTGATGGCGCTTGCCAAGATCGTGCTGAAGACGCTGCCGGAAATCGACCGGCCGGCGCTGGCCGCCGTCACGCCCTCGGGCCGTGGCGACGTGATCATGCTCGACCTCGGCGCCAATGTTCAGTGCGACAGCCGCAACCTGGTCGAATTCGCCATCATGGGCGATGCCATGGCGCGCGCCGTGCTCGGCCTGCCCAGCCCCACCATCGGCCTGCTGAACGTGGGTTCCGAGGAGCTGAAGGGCGATGACCGGGTGCGCCAGGCCGCCGAGGTGCTGAAGGCCCATCCGAGCCTGAACTTCCACGGATTCGTCGAAGGCCATGACATCACCCGCGGCACGGTGGACGTCATCATCACCGACGGTTTCACGGGCAATATCGCCCTCAAGACCGGCGAAGGCGCGCTGAAGCTGATGCGCGACCTGCTGCGCCAGGTCTTCACCTCCTCGATTCTCGCGCGCATCGGCTATCTGCTGGCGCGCCCGGCGCTGGACCGGCTGCGGGAATGGATGGACCCCCGGCGCTACAACGGCGCCATCCTGCTCGGTCTCAACGGCGTCGTGGTCAAATCCCATGGCGGAACGGACGCGATGGGCTTCGCCCATGCGGTGGATGTGGCGATGGATATGGTGACTCACGGCTTCACGGCCCGGATCCGCGAGGGTCTGGCCAGCATCAACACCCGTGAGCTGGCCGGGGACCCCTCGTGATCCGCTCCCGCATGCTGTCGGCCGGCGGCTATCTGCCGGCTGACCTGGTGACGAACGAGGAACTCGCCCGCCGCTATGGGCTGGATACCTCCGACGAATGGATCCAGGAGCGCACGGGCATCCGCCAGCGCCATCTGGCCGCCCCGGGTGAGACCGCATCCTCCATGGGCATCAAGGCCGCCCGGCAGGCGCTGGAGCGCGCGGGCGTCGATGCGGCCGAGGTCGATGCCGTGATCGTGGCGACCGCGACCCCGGACAGCAGCTTCCCGGCCACCGCCGTGCGCATCCAGGCGGGCCTCGGCATCACGCGCGGCTTCGCCTTCGATCTGCTGGCCGCCTGCACGGGCTTCATCTACGCCCTCAGCGTGGCCGATGCGATGATCCGCACCGGCCAGTGCCGCACCGCGCTGGTGATCGGCGCCGAGACCTATTCGCGCATCCTGGACTGGACCGACCGCACCACCTGCGTGCTGTTCGGCGACGGCGCGGGTGCGGTGGTGCTGCGCGCCGAGGAAGGCGAGGCCGGCATCCTGTCCAGCCATATCCATGCCGATGGCCGCCATGGCGGCATCCTGCATGTCGAGGGCGGGCCGGGCAGCACCGGCGGCACGGGCCTGCTGCGCATGGCCGGCCGCGAGGTGTTCAAGCACGCCGTGACCAAGCTGGCCTCCGCCGTCGATGAGGCACTGACCGCCAACGGGCTGGAGCGCGGCGACGTGAACTGGCTGGTGCCGCACCAGGCCAACATCCGCATCATCGAGGCGATGGGCAAGAAGCTGCACCTGGCGCCGGAGCGCGTGATCACGACGGTGCAGCGGCATGCGAATACCTCGGCGGCCTCCATTCCGCTGGCGATGGCCGAGGCGGTGGGCGAGGGGCGCTTCCAGCCCGGGGACCTGCTCCTGCTGGAAGCGATCGGCGGCGGGCTGACCTGGGGTGCCACGCTGCTGCGCTGGTGAAGGCTGGGGGTCTGCCCCTTGCATGCCCGCCAGGACCGTATCGGCCCTGGACCTCGGGGAGCTGGCGCAAAACTCCTATCAGGTCCAGGAGATATTATCTCCTGGTGGGGAGTTTGAGGGGCAGCGCCCCTCAATGGAGGTGTCGGTGCCAACGCCCCTGACTGCCGCCCTTTCCAACCCCATCCCCTTGCTTCACTCTCCCCTCACCAAGGGAGAAAACGACATGTCCAAGATCGCCTGGGTAACCGGTGCCGGCACCGGCATCGGTGAGGCCGCGGCCATCGGCCTCGCGCAGGATGGCTACACCATCGTCCTGACCGGCCGCCGCCGTGAACCGCTGGAGGATGTGGCCGCCCGCATCACGGCCGCGGGCGGTGAGGCGGTGGTGGAAACCGGCGATCTGGGCAAGGCGGCCGATGTGCAGCGCATCGTCGATGCCATCCAGGCCCGTTTCGGCCGGCTGGACCTGCTGGTCAGCAACGCGGGCCTCAACATCGTCGAGCGCGACTGGAAGCGCATCTCCCCCGAGGGGATCGAGACGCTGATCAACGGCAATCTGTTCAGCGCCTTCTATTGCGCGCGGGCGGTGCTGCCGATGATGCGCGCCCAGGGCGGGGGGCAGATGATCCACACGGCCTCCATGGCCGGGCGTTTCGTCAGCCCCATGTCTGGCCCCGGCTATGCCGCCAGCAAGCATGCCGTGGTGGCGATGAGCCACTCCATCAACATGGAGGAATGCGGCAACGGCATCCGCAGCACCTCGCTGTGTCCCGGCGAGGTGAACACGCCGATCCTGGACAAGCGGCCGAATAAACTGACACCGGAACAAAGGGCCGAGATGGTGCAGCCCGAGGATTGCGCGAACATGATCCGCTATATTGCGGCGCAGCCTCCTCATGTCTGTATCAATGAGGTTCTGATCACGCCGACCCGCAATCGGGGCTATCTGGCGGCGCAGGCCAGGCCGCTCTGACACCGAAACGCCTCGCTATTCAGCCATTTGAGCGATTTCCAAGCTCTGTTACCTGCCGCAATATGGACATGGATTTATCCGAGGCTCATGCAGTCGGGCATGAAACGCTGGGGGCTCATCCCCCTGAGGCGTATCATCACGCGCAATAGCCTGTGAGGAGGAGGTTTTCCCATGCCTGCGCCAAAGAAGAAGGCCCTGCCGTTGCTTGCGGTCGCGATCAGCATGCCGCTGCTGGCGGCGTGCCAGCCGCAGGGGCCGGTGGTCGTCGACGCGCCGAACGACAACTGCGCGGTCCACCGCGCGATTTTCCGCCAGACCGAATCCTCCTTCAACGAGGTGGCGCAGGGCGTGGCCCTTTCGGCTGCCGGTGGCGTCGCCGCCGGCCTGCTGGTCGGCGCGCTGACCGGCAACAGCCGCGCGGGCCTCGTGACGGGCCTGTCGGTGGCTGCCGTCGGCATCACCGCCACGCTGGTCAACGCCAATTTCCGCCAGCTGGACCAGGAGGCCCGCCGCCAGGCGCTGCTGCAGCAGACCGTCGCGGTGGACAAGTATGGTGAGCGCGTGACCGGCGCCACCCAGTCGCTGGAGCGCCTGTCCGATTGCCGTCGCGGCCAGGTGGCCGCCATCCGCGCCGATCTGCGCAGCGGCGCGACCCCGCGCCCGGTCGCCGAGGCGCGGCTGAACGAGGTCCGCAGCTGGTATGAGGGCGACACGATGCTGGTCGGCGCCTTCGACCAGCGCCTGGCCAACGACACCCGCCAGCTGGAGGAATCGACCCGCTACGTCGATGCCACCGTCTATGAGCAGGAACGCTCCTTCCGGCCCTATTCCGCCATCCTGGCGCGTGGCGGCCCCGCCTATGTGGCGCCCGATGCGGGGTCCGGCCAGGCGGGCCAGCTCTCGGTCGGCCAGACGGTGCAGGTGACGGCGCAGAGCGGCGGCTGGCTGCAGATCTCGATGGGCCGCGGCCGGTCGGGCTATGTGCGCTCAACCTACCTCGCGCGCTCCACCGGCAGCCGCGCCTATGTGGGCGGTTCCGAGCAGTCGCTCCGCGCCGAGGCGACGGACAGCGCGGCCGAGGTCGGCCGTGTGGCCAATGGCAGCCCCTATCGCGTGGTCGGCACCATGCCGGGCTGGCTGGTGGTGGACCAGGGGCCGAGCAAGTCCTTCGTCCGCGCCACGGCGCTGCGCCCGGCCCAGGTCGACAATTCCGGCCGTGAGGTCGTCTCCTCCGCCGCCACCGCCGTGGCGGCCCGCGACGCCTTCTCGCAGGGGGCCACCGGCCTCGCCAGCGAGGCGCGCCGCCTGAGCCTTGATGGGTAGTATCTGACATGAAAAGCCTCGCCGCCCTGGCGCGCCGCCTCTCCCTGGTCCTGGCTCTGACGCTGGCGTCGGGGCCGGGTTGGGGCCAGGGCGGCGGGCAACCGCCGGTCTCGCCCTTCCTGAGGATCGAGCTCGGCACGCATTCCGCACCGATCACCCGCGTGGTGCCGCTGCCCGACGGTCAGCGGGTGCTGACCGTCTCCCTCGACAAGACCGCGCGGCTCTGGGCCGCGGACGGCTCCATGCTGCGCAGCTTCCGCCCGCCGATCGGCGACGGCGATGAAGGCGCGCTGGCGGCGGCGGCCGTCTCGCCCGATGGCGCCACGGCCTGGGTGGCCGGGCAGACGGGTGCCGCCTGGGGCCGCACGGCGGTCGTCTATGCCTTCAACATCGAGGACGGCGCGATGCGCCGCCTCAACACCGGCGTGCCCGCCAGCGTGACGGCGCTGGCGCCTTCGGCCGACGGGCAGCGCCTGGCGGTGGGCTTCGCCCGCAGCGGCGGCATCGCCATCATCGATTTCCAGCGGCGTGAGGTCTATCACCGGCCGGATCTGGGCATCGCCAACGGCGTGCGCTCCCTGGCCTTCGACCGTTCCGGGCGGCTCGCGGTCGCCTCGGGCGACGGCTCCGTTCGGCTGCTGGCGCCCGATTTCCGGCCCATCGCCCAGCACCGGCTGACCGAGGGCGGGCAGCCCGGCGATATCGCCTTCTCCCCTGACGGCAAGCTGCTGGCGGTGGGCATGGCCAACATGCCGCAGGTGCGCCTGCTGGATGCCGCCAGCCTGCGCGCCCAGCGCAACCCGCCGATCGGCAACGGGCTGGGGCAGCAGCGCCAGGACCTGCGCTCCGTGGCCTGGGTGCCCGGGCCGGGCGGCGCCGCCCTGGTCGCCGCCGGCTATGTGCTGAACCCCCAGGGGCAGTCGGTCGCGCTGCGCTGGTCCAACCTGGCGGCCCAGCCCGCCGCGCTGCTGGCGCTGGGCGGCACGGATGCCATCCTCCAGCTCAACGCCCTGCCTGACGGGCGCATGCTGTTCGCTGCCGCCGACCCCGCCTGGGGCGTGCTGGCGCTGGATGCCAAGTCCGGCCTGCGTGTCGCGCCCAGCCGCGCCGATTTCCGCGGCGTGGCGCAGGGGCTTTCCCAGCCGGGCGTGGACCGCACCGAATTCGGCTTCACCCGCCAGGGGCCGGGCAGTTTCCGCGTCTCGCCCGATGGCATGGCCGTGGAGTTCGGCCTGCACCAGGGCGGGCAGGATGTGCTGCGCTTCGACGTGGCGGAACGCCGCCTGACCCGCCTTCAGGGCCCCAGCAACCTGCCCGGCCCGGTGCCGGGCGTGCTGCCGTTGCGCGAATGGCTGAACGGCCAGTCGCCGCGCTTCGCCGACAAGCTGCTGCAGCTGGATGAGGGGGAGCGCGCCCGCAGCGCCGCCCTGCTGCCGGGCAACAGCGGCTTCCTGCTCGGCACGGATTTCGCCATCCGCTGGTTCGACATGAACGGCAACCTGCAGGCCAGCATGGTGGCGCCCGCCGCCGTCTGGGGCGTGCAGCCCACGGCCGATGGCCGCCAGGTGGTGGCAGCCCTGGGTGACGGCACGCTGCGCTGGTACGACCTGAACCCCACCAATGCGCTGGCGCCGCGCGCGGCCCTGTTCGTGCATGGCGATGCCCGGCGCTGGCTGCTCTGGACGCCCGAGGGCTTCTTCGACCATTCGGATGAGGGTGGGCAGAACCTCGCGGGCTTCCACCTGAACCGCGCGGCCAATGAATCGGCCGAATGGATCGCCTTCAACCAGCTGCACCGCGTCTTCTACGCCGAGGACCTGGTGCGCCGGCGCCTGGCCTTCGCCGATGAGGCCCCGATGCGGGAACGCCTGGCCCAGATCGGCGATGTGCGCCGGCTGCTGGCCGGGGCGAATCCGCCGCGCGTCACGCTGTCCGCCCTGTGCTACGCGCTGCCGACGGGCAGCGAGGAGTGCCGCCCCGTCTCGCCCACCGGCGCGACGCGCGGCCTGGGCCGGGTGCGCGATTCGGGCGGCGAGGCCGCGGCCACCAACCTGGGCGGAACCACCCCCATCCCCGCCGCCACCAATGGCCTGGAACTGCCGGAAGGCGTGACGGAGGTGGTGCTGCGCGCCGCCCTGTTCGAGCGCGGCGGCGGCGTGGGGCAGGTGGATGTCTTCGTGAACGGCCGCAACCAGGGCCGGGCCGAAACGCGCGGCCTGCGCCGGGAGGCACCCGCGGCCCCGGCACCCACCCCGCTGCCGGCCGGCGCCCAGCCGCTGGAACGCCGCATCCGCCTGGAGCCGGGCACCAACACCCTGCAGCTGCGCGCCTTCGATGCCGGCAATTCCGCCTTCGGGCAGAGCGAGCTGGTGGAGCTGCGCGCCCCCGTGCGGTCCCGCACCGCCGAGGCCCCGCGCCAGCCGGTGCTGCATGTGCTGTCCATCGGCGTGGACGATTACACCGCCACCGCGGCGGAGGGGCTGCGCAGCCTCTCCAACGCCGCGGAGGACGCCCAGACCCTGGTGCGCGGCATCCAGGGCCGCCCGGCCCGCGCCTATGGCCGCGTCAACAGCGTGGTGCTGAACGACCGCGACGCCAGCCTGCCCTCCATCGAGGCCGCCTTCGAGCGGCTGCGCGCGGAGGTGAAGGAGGAGGACACGGTGGTGATCTTCATCGCGGGCCACGGCATGGCGGACGGGCAGCGCTATCTGTTCGTGCCCTATCTGCCGCAGGCCGCGACCATGGACGCCATCCGCCGCGACTCGCTGGATGACCGGCGCCTAGTGGCGCTCTGGGCCAGCCTGCCGGCGCGCAACAGCATCCTGCTGCTCGACACCTGCCACGCCGGCGCCTTCAACCTCGATTTCGCGGGCACCCTGCAGAACGAGACGGGGCGCTTCGTGCTGGCGGCGGCCAGCGCGCAGCAATCGGCGGCCGACACGGCCGCCGGGCGCCGCAACTCGCCCTTCAGCGTCGCGATCCAGGAGGCGCTGACGGGTGCGACTCGCGACATCGCCACACGCGGCGTGACGGACCAGCTGCAGCTGGGCCTGCATGTGCGCAACCGCACCCCGGTGCTGGCGCGTGAGGTCGGCGTCGACCAGCGCGTCGCCTTCCGGATGAGCGCGGGCGAGATCCCCGAACCCTTCCCGCTGACGGAGGCCCGGCAATGAGGAAGTTCTCGCGCCGCGCCGCGCTGGCGGGGCTGGCCGGGGCCGCGGCGCCGGCCCTGGCGCAGACCGGCAACGAGCGCGGGCTGGTGCAGGCCAGCCAGCAGGCGCGCGCGGTGCATGCGCTGGTGGTGGGCATCAACAATTACCGCATCTCGCCCCTGCGCGGCTGCGTGAACGATGCCCAGCTGCTGGCCGCGGCCGTGCGGCCCTTCGTGGCCAGCACCACCGTGCTGCTGGATGAGCAGGCGACGCGCGCCAACTTCCTCGCGGCCTGGCGCCAGGTGACGGCGCGCTGCGGGGCGGGGGACATGGTGTTCTTCTCCTTCTCCGGCCACGGCTTCCGCATCCCGGAGACCGTGCCGGGCTCGGAGGATGACGGCATGGACGACGTCATCGCCTTCCAGCCGCTGCACCCGCAGCAGGCGCCGACCGAGCTGCTGGTCGACAACGAGATCGAGGTGATGTTCGCCGAGCAGGGGCGGCGCCGCGTCTCGGTGATGTTCGTGGCCGATTGCTGCCATTCCGGCACGCTGACGCGCAGCGTGGACCCGCTGGCCGCGCGCGAGGTGCGCTATCGCACCATGACCGGCTCCTTCCCGCCCTCCCAGATGCGCGGGCTGGTGCCGCCGGCGCCTCCCACGCCGCCGCCGAGCCAGCTGACCCAGGTGCATTTCTTCGCCGCCAGCCTGGAGACCGAGCCGGTGCCCGAGATCACCTTCCAGGGCAGCCAGCATGGGGCGCTGAGCATCGCCATCGCGGCCGGCTTCGCGCGCGGGGCCGTGGGCCCGCAGGAGGCCGTGGTGGCCCTGCCGGCCTTGGCGACCGAAGCGGTGCAGACCGTGCGCGCCCTGGTGGATGCCCGGCAGAACCCCCAGATCGCACTGGGCACCGAAGGGCCGCGCCTGCTGCGGGGCCTCGTCAGCCCCCGCCCGCAGGCCGACAACCAGCCGCGTGAGGTGCGCATCCGCATGGAGGGCGCGCTGGGTGGCGCGCTGCCCGAGGGCGCCCGGCGCGCGGGCCCGCTCGACCCCGCCGACCTGATCTGGCGCGCGAATGACCGGGTGCTGGTCTCACCGCTCGGGGACATGATCTCGGCCGAGATCGGCCAGGAACAGCTGCCCATGGCCGTGGAGCGCCAGCGTGCCCTGTGGCTGGTGCAGGAGGCCACGGCCCGCCAGCCCCTGGAACTGCGGCTGGAGCTGATGAACCCGCCCGCCGGTTCCACGGCCGAGCAGCGCCGGGCGGCCAATGCGGACCACCCGCTGGGCACCAGGCTGAAGCTGGTCGTCGAGCAGCTGCGCTTCCCGAATTTCGTGATGTTCAACATCGCGGGCAACGGCACGGTGCAGATGCTGTACCCGCAGGACCGCGAGACCCCCACCGCCCCGCCGGGTGGGCGCATGGTGCTGGACGATGTGGTGGTGCGGCCGCCGCTTGGCGCCGACCACGTGGTAGCGCTGTGCAGCAACCGCCCGCTGACCGAGGTGGCGCAGCGGCTGATCCGGCTGGATGAGACCAAGGCGCCGATGCAGGCGGTGCGGCTGGCGCTGGACGGGCTGCCGGAAGGCGGCTGGCAGATCGGTCTTGTGGGGCTGTTTCGACGCCGGGCTTGAGAGCGACGCAAGAACAAGCCTTTACGTCCGCTGCATGGGGCTGCACTGTCACGACAACCGATCGCGTTTTCGTGAGGTGCGTCCCATGAAGATCCTGTTTGCAGCGGCAGCCGCTGCCCTCTGTCTGACCCGGCCGGCTGTCGCCCAAGAAGGCACCCCGCAGGCCAGCCGCCAGATCGGCGAATGGCGTGCCACGCGGGTCGTCGGTGCCAATGGCCGCGCCGTGCGCTGCGACGGGGAGCGGAGCAGCCCGGCAGGCCTGATCCGCTTCAGCGCCATCCCGGCGCGCGAGGGCGGCTATACCTATCGCTTCACCTTCAGCGGTGCGCCCGGGCAGATCGACGGCCTCGGTGCCAGTTTCCCGGTGCGCTACTGGGTGGATGACGAAGCGACCGGCAAGGATACCACGGCCACCGTGGGCCCCGCCGGCTATGCCAGCTTCACCGAGGGGAATGACGAGCCCGGCAGCACGGATGCGCTGCGCAATGGCCGGACCTTCTTCATCCGGGCAGGGCAGATCCAGCTGAACTACCCGCTGCGGGGCAGCCTGCCGTTGTTCAACTTCCTGCACGAATGCGCCGACAAGCCCTAGGGCCAGGGCATCGCCTGCTGCTCACCGCGCCGGAAGCGCGTCCACATCCGGCAATCGGTCAGGACCCAGCCGGGGCCGGGGGCATCGCCGCCCGTCACCAGCGGGCACTGTTCGGCAGCGCCCGGGCGTGACGGCGCCGGCGACACGGCGTTGGGCGCTTCCCAGCGTTCCCACCGGACCATGCCGAGTCCCTGGGCGAACCAGAAGCGTTCCAGGTGGTCGGCGGTCATGATGTCACGCCCGCCGAAATGCTCGGAGATCATGCTGTCCGCGCGGAAGGGCGGGCGCGGGGCGGTGTCGTCCATCCAGGGGTAGTCGACCGTCACGCGGCGCCAGCGGGTGAAGCTCGGCACATAGCGGGCGGGGCAGCGATCGGGGGCCGCGGTGCGCTGCAGGCGGGTGGTGGCTTCCGCCCAGTCCGGCCCCGCCGGCAGGCGGAACAGCAGCCAGCCGCCCGGAGAGGCCTCCTGGCTGCCGCCGCATTCCGGGCCGTGGAACCACTGGATGCCGGCGCCGCCATCCTCGGTCATCGCCACCAGTATATCCGCACCGCGTGAGGCGATGAGATTGCCGCCATCGCCCCGCCCTGCGTCACGCTGCCCGAATCGCCGGGGCGCATCGCCAAAGTCGAAGCTGTGGGTGGCCTGGCCCGGGCCCAGCAGCAGCGCGTCGCTGGCTTGTTCACCGGCCAGGTCGAACTTGCGCCAGGGCAGGGTGGGGGCGGATCGCGCGGGGCGCGGGTCCATGCAGCCCGGCTCGAAGGGCAGAAGCGCGGGGTTCGCGCAGACGGACTGGACCAGAAAGGGCTCGGCCCGAGACCATCCCTGACCCCAGGCCGGAAACGCGAAAAGGGCGGCGGCCAAAAGGCCACCGCCCCAAATTCTCGGCGAAAGCCGCAGGCTCAGAAGCCCTCGCGCTCCAGGCGCTTGCGCTCCACCTTGCGGGCGCGGCGGACGGCCTCGGCAGCCTCACGAGCGCGACGCTCGGACGGCTTCTCGTAGTGCCGGCGCAGCTTCATCTCACGGAACACGCCTTCACGCTGCAGCTTCTTCTTGAGCGCCTTCAGCGCCTGATCGACATTGTTGTCCCGAACGACGACTTGCACGCGGCAATCACTCCTGGTCGCATCTGATGATGGTTGAACATCATAGTTAAACGAAAACGTGCGCCGCCAATCCGGGAATCCGGCAGCGCCGCTGTTGGAGTGCCGTATACGCTTTCATCCTGCGCGGGAAAAGGGCTTTTCTCTGCGGAAATGCATTGCCAGATTGGCCCCATGGCCATCCTGAAGATCGCGCGCATGGGTCACCCCGTGCTGCTGCAGCGGGCGGAACCCGTTGCCGACCCCCACCACCCCGAGATCCGCCGCCTGGTGGCGGACATGGCGGAGACGATGCTGGATGCGGGTGGGGTGGGGCTTGCGGCACCACAGGTCCATGTGCCGCTGCGCCTGTTCGTCTGGCGGGGGGCAGGTGGGGTGGAAGTGCTGTTTAATCCGATACTTACGCCGCTGGAAGGGCCGGTCGAGGCCGCTTGGGAAGGCTGCCTCTCCATCCCCGGCATCAGGGGCGAGGTGCCGCGTGCGTCCCGCATCCGCTTCGAGGGGCTGGACGCGAACGGTGACCCTGTCGAGGGCACCGCCGAGGGGCTTGCCGCCCGGGTGATGCAGCATGAGACGGACCACCTGGACGGCATCCTCTACCTCAGCCGCATGCCAGACCTGACGAAGCTGGGGTTCACCGAGGAACTCGCGAGGGCCCAGGGCCATGCCTGAGGACGCGCTGCTGGACAGGGTGCAGGCGCTGGTGCCGCAACTGGGCTGGACCCGGCGGGCCCTGGCACAGGCGGCGGGCGACGAGGCCCTGGCGCTCAACGCCTTTCCCGGCGGCCCGCGCGATGCCGTGGCCGCCATGAGCCGCCGCGCGGACCGGCTGATGGTGGAGGATGCGGGCGAGCTTGACGGGCTGCGCACCCCGGCGCGCATCCGCCGCCTGATCGAGTGCCGGCTTACCCGCGCCGAACCCCATCGCGAGGCCGTGCGCCAGGCCATGGCGGTGCTGGCCCTGCCGTGGAATGCGCCGCTGGGGATGCGGCTGGTGGCCGAGACGGCGGACGCGATGTGGATGGCTGCGGGGGATACCTCCAGCGACATCTCCCGCTATACGCGGCGCGCCACGCTGGTCGCGGTCTACAGCGCCACACTGGCCTTCTGGCTGCGCCAGCCGGCGGGCAACATGCCGCAGGTGATGGCCTTTCTCGACCGCAGGCTGGCGGGGGTGGCGCGGCTGCAAAAAAGCCGTCCGGCCGCGTGAACTTACAGCAATTTACTCAAGAATTGCCATACGGACTTGAATTGTAACGATTATATAGGGGCTTCGCGCGCGCCGTTTTCGAGTCTAAAAGAAGGGCTCGATACCTCTTTTTCAGAACCGGAGAGATGGCGCCCATGTCGCCCATTCGTACCGTTATGACGGGCCTGCTGGCCGCCAGTCTCGCCACCCCGGCCTTTGCCAACGGCCCGACCTGCGCCACGCCGGAGGAGCGCTCCGCGCTCGATATCCGCGCCCTGCAGAGCCAGCTGATGGTCCTGGCCCTGACCTGCCAGCAGGAAGAGCAGTACAACCGCTTCGTCACGCAGCACCGCGGCACGCTGGGCAGCGTGTACAATCAGGTGCAGCGCCACTTCCGCCGCGTCTACGGCGGTGCCGGCCAGCGTCGCCTGGACGAGTACATCACCAACACCGCGAACGGCCACAGCCAGGTCGGCATCAGCCAGGGCAGCCTGTTCTGCAGCAACCAGGCCGGCCTGTTCCCGGCGGCGCTGGCCTCGACCACCCGCGACCAGCTCGCGCAGCTCTCTCAGCAGCGCCAGATCTCGCAGGTCTACAGCCCGACCGCCTGCGGCACCGCCACGCGCAGCGCCTCCAGCACCACGCATCGCCCGGCCAACGCGCGCCCCGCGCAGCGCCCGGCCGCCGAGCGCCAGGCCCGCCCGGCCAGCAGCACCGCGCCGCGCAGCTGAACCGTCCGCGAGGACGCCATGCGAAAGGGCCGGGGTCATCCCCGGCCCTTTTTTTGTGCCCGGCGGATCATGGGAAAATGATCGCCTTTTAATCGTCGCCCGTGGTCGCGGGAAGGAGTCGTTAACAGGGAGATCGTATCCGGGCAGCAACGCACAGATGAAGCGAGGCTGTCATGAATATTGGCGTGCGGCTGATGATGCCGGTGTTCGTTCTTGGTCTGGTTCTGGTCATTCTGCTCGGCTCCGGCGTCAACCGGGCCTGGGACGCATTGCTGGCCACCGACGCCAGTTCGAAGGTCTCGCGTGAAACCCATGCGCTGATGACAGCCGAAGCCGCCTTAGCGGCTGAGCGCGGGGTGGCCAACGGCCTGCTTCTCAGCGGCGACGGCAACCCGCAGGCCTGGGCATCCGTCCGTCGTTCCCGTGAGGAAGGCGAGGCCGCGCTGGCACGCACCATGACGGGCATCGGCCTGTTGGCAGGCCAGAGCGCCCGCGTCGCCGCTGCCCGTGACAGCCAGGCCTACGCCGTGCAGGCGGTGGAGGAGATGCGCCGGGCGATCGATGCGGGCGGCGCCTCCCGGCCCGCTGCCGCCGATTGGTTCGCCGCCACCTCTCGCCGGATCGAGGCGGTGACCGCCCTGCGCCGGGCGCTGGAGGCCGAGATCCGTCATGAGGCCGCGGCCGACCGGATGTACGGCGTGCGTGACGCGCTGGCCGAAATGCGTGAGTTCCTGGGCCGTGAACGCGGCGTGGTGAACGGCGCCATCGCCGCCCGCCGCGCGCTCGATCCGTCTGAGGTCCAGCAGCTTGGCTTCGCCGAAGGGCATGTGATGGGCGCGCGGGAACGCATGCTGCCCCGCCTGGCGCTGCTGCCCGCGGATGTCGCCCAGCCGGTGACAGCCGCCCTGGCCGCGCTGGAACGCGATTTCGCCCCGACGCGCGCCAGGGTGCTGCAGGCGGGAATGAGCGGCGCCGAATGGCCGCTCGGCGCCCCGCAATGGTGGAGCCTGAGCACGACGGCCATCGACGGGCTGCGCGCCGCCCAGGCCGCCATGACCGAAAGCCTCGGCCAGCGCCTGCAGGAGGACGGCCGCAGCGCCAACATCGCCCTGATCCGCGACCTGGGTTTCCTGGTGCTGGGCGTGATGCTGGTGGCCGGTGCCGGGTGGTCAGTGATGCGTCAGGTCGTGCGGCCCATGCGCGGCATCGTGGCGGCGTTGACGGACATCACGGCGGGCAGGGTCGAGACCGCCATTCCCGCCATCCCCCGCAAGGATGAGCTGGGCGCGCTGGCCCAGGCCACGCGGGCCTATCAGCAGGCCGCCCGGGAAGCGCAGAGCCATGCGGCCGAGCGCGTGGCGATGGAGCAGCGCGCCGTCGCCGCCCGCAGCGAGGCCCTGATCGAGATGGCGGGCGTCATCGAGCACGAGACCTCGCTGGCTGTCCGCAAGGTCAGCACGCGTGCGGGTGAGCTGGCCTCCATGACCGGGGCCCTGTCCGAGATCGCGAACCGGGCCGCGGCCTCCGCCGGCAGCGCCGCCGACATCTCCGCCGACAGCCGGCGAGAGGCCGAGAGCGCCGCGCACTCCACCGGCGAACTGGCCAAGGCGGTGGGCGAGGTGGCCGAGCAGATGGCCCGCGCCAGCCGCGTCACGCGTGATGCGGTGGGGCTGACCGAGCAGGGCCGCCAGGTGTTCGACGAGCTGAGCGGCAACATGGCGGAGGTCGGCAAGGTCGCGGACCTGATCGCGGATATCGCGGCGCGGACCAACCTGCTGGCGCTGAACGCCACCATCGAGGCCGCCCGCGCCGGTGAGGCCGGCAAGGGCTTCGCGGTGGTCGCGACCGAGGTGAAGAACCTCGCCGCCCAGACCGCCCGCAGCACGGAGGAGATCGGCAGCCGCATCGCCGCCATCGACGGCTCCGCGCGTGAGGCGCTGCAGGTCATGCGCGGGGTCGCGGATGCGGTGGGGCAGATCGACCAGGTGGCGGTGGCCATCGGCGCCGCGATCGAGGAACAGTCCGCCACCACCCGCGACATCGCGCGCGCCATCGAGCAGCTCTCGGGCGGCGTGCAGGATGTGGCCGGTGAGATCGACAACCTCTCGGTGGGTGTCCGCGAAGGGGCGCAGCGTGCCGATCTGGTGCGCAGCGGCACCGATGAGGTGGTGAGGGCCATGGAAAGCCTGGGCGGGCACATCACCGGGCTGATGCGCTCCCGCATCACGGAGCTTGACCGCCGGCAGGAGCAGCGGGTGCAGATCGACAGCGGCCTGGCCGTCGAGGTTCTGGTGGACGGCAAGCCGATCGCGGGGCGCATCCGCGACCTGTCGGCGGGCGGGGCGCGGCTGGAGGCGGCGGTGCCCGCCCATGCCCGCCTGCTGCGGCTGAACATTCCGGGCCTGTCGCCGGTCGAGGCCCGGGTGGTGCGCCGTGACGCCGATGGTGTGGGCGTCGCCTTCGATGCGCTGGGCGCGATGCAGGAGGAAGCGCTGCGGGGCATCATCCGGCAGGCGGGTCAGGCGCTGGCCGCCTGACCATGTACGCCTGACCCTGCCAGGGCGCCGGGTTCAGCCGAACTCGGCGCGCACCTTGTCCGTGTGCTCGCCCAGCTTCGGCACGGGGCCGAAGGCGCGCAGGCCATCGGAGAAGCGGGCGGCGGGGGCAGCCACCTGCACCACGCCCGCCTCGGTCTCCACCGCCACGCGGCGCAGGGCAGGGTGCTTGGACAGCCCGTCCACCCCGTTCACGAAGCCATAGGCGATGCCGGCCTCATTCAGGCGGGTGGCGCAATCCGCGCGCGTCAGCCGCTTGAAGCCCGCGCCCACATGGGCATCGACCATCGGGCGCTGCGCCACGCGCTCCACATTGGTGCGGAAGCCTTCCCGCTTGGGCAGGTCGGGCTCGCCCAGGAACAGGGCGCAGAACTTGGCCCATTCGCGCTCGTTCTGGATCGAGATCAGCACCAGCGCGCCGTCGCTGGTTTCAAAGGCGCCATAGGGGCAGATGGAGGGATGGGCCAGGCCGATGCGCCCCGGCGCCTTGCCGGTGCCTTCGAAATACAACAGCGGCACGTTCATCCAATCCGCCATGCCGTCGAACAGGCTGACCGCGACGCCCTTGCCGCGGCCGGTGATGCCGCGCTCGATCAGCGCCTCCAGCACGGCCGCATGGGCCATGGTGCCGCAGGCGATGTCGCAGACCGAGAAGCCGACGCGGCCCGGGCCCTCGGGGCGGCCGGTCACGCTGGCCAGGCCCGATTCCGCCTGCACCAGCAGGTCATAGGCCTTCATGGAGGCGTATTCGCCTTCCTCGCCATAGCCCGAGATGTCGACGGTGATCAGCTTCGGGTGCTTCGCGCGCAACTCGGCGGAGCCGAAGCCCGCGCGGCCCATCGCACCCGGTGCCAGGTTCTGGATGAACACGTCGGCCTGGGCCAGCAGGTTGGCCAGCACCGCCTTGTCGGCCGGGTTCTTGATGTCCAGCACCACGGATTCCTTGCCGCGGTTCAGCCAGACGAAATAGGTGGATTGCCCGTTGCAGGCGGCGTCATAGCCACGGGCGAAGTCGCCTTCGGCGCGCTCGATCTTGATGACGCGCGCGCCGGCATCGGCCAGCTTGCCGGAGCAGACGGGGGCAGCCACCGCCTGCTCCATCGAGACGACCAGAAGGCCCTCGAGAGGTTTACCGGGAGTCATTATTCTCGTTCGATCCTCGCCTCGCGGATGAAGCGGCCCCAGGCCTCGGCCTCGGAACGCATGAAATTCGCGCTGTATTCTGGGCTCCGTTCGGCCCCGTTGGGAACCCGTGCGGAGGCCGCGGCGAAGCGCGTTTTGACGTGAGCGTCGTCGAGCGCGTGGTTCAGCGCCTCGTTGCAGGCCTGGATGATCGGTGCGGGCGTGTTCTTGTGCGCGGTCAGGATGTTCCACACCTCAAGGCTCAGCCCCGGCAGCCCGGCCTCCGTCGTGGTCGGCACGTCGGGGATCTGCGGCAGGCGGGAAGGGCCCGTTACCGCAATGGCCTTGGCGCCGTTGTCCAGCGCGGGCAGGGCGGTCAGCGCCTGGTCCACCACCACGTCCAGCACCCCGGCGTAGAGGTCGTTCAGGGCCGGGCCGCCGCCGCGATAGGGGATCAGCTCACCGCCGCCGCCGAGAGCCTGGTTGGCCATCACGCCGCCCATGTGCAGCGTGGTGCCGAGGCCGGAGCTGCCGATTGAGAGCCTGCGGGTGGAGGCCGCCTGGCGCAGCTGCGGCATGGTCGTGATGCCGGAGTTGCGCGAGGTCAGCAGGATCATCGGGTTGGTGGCCACCATGCCGATGGCCGCGAAATCGTCCTGGCCATAGGGCAGGCGGTTGAACAGGTGATAGTTCAGCGCGAACACGCCGACATGGCCCAGGAACAGCATGTGCCCGTCGGCCGCCGTGCGTAGCACCCGCGCGGCGGCCACGCCGCCGGAGCCACCCGCCATGTTCTCGACCACCACGGTCTGGCCCAGCTTCTGGCTCATCGGGCCCGCGATCAGCCGGCCCATCACGTCAGTCGCGCCACCCGCCGCGAAGGGGATGAGAATGGTGACGGTGCGGCTGGGCGCCCAGGGCTGTGCATGAACCCGCGGGGCGGCAAGCGACGCGGCAGCAGCAGCCGCACCCATCAGGGTGCGCCGGGACAGGACCATGGTTTCCTCCTGGATTGGCCTCATGGGGCGATACGGCGCGCGAAGTTCCCGCGGCCCTTTGTGCGTTTATTATAAGTGGCATGGCATCCGCGCAACGCTGTTGCGCGTGCCGAGCTATAGATTCACTTTATAACAGGCTGACGCCATCCACATGCAGGCGCCACGCATCCGTCCGCGCCGCCGCCAGCAGATCCTCGGCCGAGGCAAAGCCCGTTCCGCCGTTGCTTTCCGCCTCGTGGCTCAGGAAGAACCCGCGCGCGAGACCGGCCTCATCCAGCCCGCCGTCCATCTCCGCCAGCCAGGCCGCGAAGCCGGCGGCCTCCGGCGCGCGGCCGAGTGCCAGCTCATAGAGGCGCGCGACCAGCTGCGCGTCGGGGTCGGGCACCCAGAAGCCGTCGGCGGGCAGCGAGGCAGGCCGGGCCGCCGCCTGGTCCAGCAGCGCATCGGCACCGACGCGGACAGGATGGCCGGCCGCGTATTCCGCGCTGTCCAGGAAGCC
This sequence comes from Rhodovarius crocodyli, assembly GCF_004005855.1. Taxonomy (GTDB): domain Bacteria; phylum Pseudomonadota; class Alphaproteobacteria; order Acetobacterales; family Acetobacteraceae; genus Rhodovarius; species Rhodovarius crocodyli. The sequence continues at coordinate 31,786 of NZ_SACL01000012.1, read as the reverse complement.
GTCCGCGATCTGGCGCAGGCTGGCGCCGGCCTGGAACTCGGCCCACCAATGCGCGAGCCCGCCCGTGTCGGGCGTGCGGCCGAGCGCCACCTCATACAAGGCGGCGATCCGGCTCAACGCATCGGGGCGCGAGAGATAGAGCGTGCCGTCGAGCATCCGCACGGCCTCGATCCCGCTGATATGGTCCGTGCCCTCCGCACTGATCAGCCAGCCGCCCAGCGCATCCAGCGTGACGCCGCCGCGCGTCGCGTTGAGCACCACCGTGTCGAAGCCCGCGCCCCCGATCAGCGTGTCGTTGCCCATGCCGGGCACCAGTATGTCGTCGCTCTCGCGCCCGTTCAGTATGTCGTCGCCCGCGCCCCCGATCAGCACGTCCCGCCAGGCCGTGCCGGTCAGGCTGTCATCGCCCGCCGTTCCGGTGCCGTGCACGGCGCCGTAGTTGGCGTCCCAGCTCCAGGAAATGCCCAGCGCCGCGCGATCCGCGGGCGTGCCGTACAGCGCCTGGATGGCCGACACGTCCCAGGCCAGCGGCGCATTGATGGGCCGGCCCGTACCCAGCACCGAGACCATGATGGTGTTGGCCAGCGCCTCCGCGCTGTCCGAGGCGGGGTGCGACAGGCCGAGCGCGTGCCCCACCTCGTGCAGCAGCGCCTGGTACGAGACGCGATAGGGGTCGGGCGCGAAGCTGTCATAGGCGAACAGCCGGGAATTCATCGTCACGTCGCCATAGGGCGCGAGCGTGGTCACGCCCATGGTCGTGATGCTGGACAGGCGTTCCAGGTCGAAGCGGATGTCGATGCCGGTGCCGTCCGAGGTGTCCGGCACCTCGACGAAGCTGAGCCCCGAGACCGCCGCCCAGGCATCCAGCGCCAGCCGGGCGGAGGCGCGCTGCGCGGTGGAGAAGGCCTGGAAGCCGGTGCTGCCCGCCTCGGCCGTGGTCGCGAAGCTGTAGGTCACCACCATGGGCGTGCCGTCGGCCGTGGCGGCCGCGTCGTGCCAGCTCGTGTTCCGGGACAGCAGGGTGGTGTAGTCGGGGGAAACCATGAATGAATGGTAAACAGCGCAACCATCGGTAGCGCAACTCATTTTTTAGACAGTATTAACCCTTCTCACGAAAGCCTGATCATGCAGCCCGTGGATGTCGCGCTGTGCCTGGCCATCGACGTGTCGGACAGCGTTGATTTTGATGAGTTCATGCTGATGGTGGGCGGGCTAGCGGAAGCGCTGCGCTCGCCCGAGGTGGTGGCGGCGGCGCTGGCCGGACCTCGCGCCTCGGTAGCGGTGTGCGCCCTGTTCTGGGCCGACCCCGGCTCGGCCGAGGTCGCGGTCGAATGGAGCCTGCTGGACAGTGAGGAAGCCGCCCGGGGCTTCGCCGATCGGCTGGAGCAGGCGCCCCGTATTCCGCGCGGCGGGGCGACCGGGCTCGGCCAGGCCATGGTGTCGGGCCTTGCGGAGCTGGCACGCTGCCCGGCGGAGGCGACGCGGCTGGTGCTGGATGTCTCGGGTGACGGCGCGAACAACCGGGGGCGCGCGCCGGCCCCGGTGCGCGATGTGGGGGTGGCCGCGGGTGTCACGATCAACGGGCTGGCCGTGCTGAACGAGGAACCCGACCTGCTGGCGCATTACGAGGCGGAAGTGATCGGCGGGCCGGGCAGTTTTGCGCTTTCATGCGCGGACTACGCCGATTTTGCCCAAGCGATGCGCATGAAGCTCCTCAGGGAGTTCCGGGGCGTGCTCACAGCCTGACATGTCAAGTCTCGCGCCAGTTGACGCCGTTGCGCTAAATTGCTCCGCTCTCATCCAGAAGACAGGGAGTTTTCATGATGCGTCGTCGCGACATGATGCTGGGGGCCGCCGCCCTCGGCATGGCTGCGCCTGCCGTCGCGCAGGCGCCGCGCCTGCTGCGTTTCGTTCCGCAGGCGAATCTGACCAGCCTGGATCCGATCTGGACCACGGCCAACGTCACCCGCAACCACGCCTTCATGGTGTTCGACACCCTGTACGGCATGGATTCCAACTTCGACGTCCATCCGCAGATGGCCTCGGGCCACAGCGTCGAGGATGACGGCAAGCGCGTGACCATCACGCTGCGCGCCGGCCTCAAGTGGCATGACGGCGGTTCCGTCACGGCCAAGGACTGCGTGGCCAGCGTGAAGCGCTGGATGAAGCGCAACCCCTCCGGCCAGCAGCTGGAGCGCCAGCTGGAGGAACTGACCGCGCTGGATGACACGCGCATCCAGTTCCGGCTGAAGAAGGCCTTCCCGCTTCTGTTCGCGTCGCTCGCGGCGCCGGTGAACCCTGTCGCCTTCATGATGCCCGAGCGTCTGGCGAACACCGACCCCTTCCAGCAGATCCGCGAGGCGATCGGTTCCGGCCCCTACAAGTTCGTCCAGGGCGAGTACAATTCCGGCAGCCTGGTCGTCTATGAGCGCTTCGCCGACTATGTGCCGCGCAATGATGGCGCGCCCACGCTGACGGCGGGCCCCAAGGTCGCGAATTTCGACCGCGTGGAATGGCGGATCATCACCGACCCCGCGACCAGCGCGGCTGCCCTGCAGGCCAACGAGATCGACTGGTACGAGCAGCCCCCGCCGGAGCTGCAGCAGCTGATGCGGCGCAACCGCAACATCACCATCGCCCCGATCGACGAGAAGCCGCTGCCGGGCGTGCTGCGCTTCAACCACCTGCACGGCCCCTTCAACGACAAGAAGATGCGCCAGGCCCTGCTGCCCGCCATCAGCCAGACCGACTTCATGACGGCGATCGTCGGCACCGATGCCTCGCTGTACGACGACAAGTGCGGCATCTTCACCCCCGGCACCCCGCTGGCCAATGATGCCGGCATGCAGGCCCTGACCGGGCCGCGCAGCCTGGACCGGGCGAAGGCGCTGCTGCGCGAGGCGGGCTATACCAACCAGACCATCCGCCTGATCGGCCCCACGGACATCCTGGCGCCGGCCGCCATGACCCAGGTGGCGGGCGACCTGCTGCGCCGGCTGGACGTGAACCTGGACTTCGTGCTGACCGACTGGGGCACCGTGGTGCAGCGCCGCGCCAACCGCGCGCCGATCGACCAGGGCGGCTGGAACATCTTCCTCACCTCCTTCTCCTCGACGGATTTCATGAACCCGGCCGGGCATTTCCCGCTGCGCGGTAACGGGGCCTCGGCCTGGTTCGGCTGGCCGAGCATTCCGAAGCTGGAGGAACTGCGCGACGCGTGGTTCGACGCGCCCGACATGGACGCGCAGAAGCGCATCGCGCGCGAGATGCAGACCACCGCGCTCGACGAGGTGCCCTTCATCCCCGTCGGTGCCTACAAGTCCGTCACCGCCCATCGCGCCAACCTGCGCGACCGGGTGAACGGCTTTGCTATCTTCTGGAACCTGAAGCGGGTCTGAGCCGCAGGGCTCGGATGCGGTGAGGCCGAGTTGGGGGGGGCGGCGCCCTCCCCAGACCCCACCGGCCCAGGGCCTGTGGCTCCTGGCCCCCCATCACTTTCAGCCCCCGGTTTCCAAAGGCCCCTCGCCTTTAGGCGGCGTGAGTTCGAGGCGGGCAAAGCCCCTCTCAATGATACCTTCCCGCATTCCCGCCCTCCGGCGCACATTCGCCCCAGGGTCCCAAAAATGGAGAAGACCATGCATCGGCGTTCGTTGTTGGGTGGTGTGGCCGCGGCCGGATTCGCGGCGCCGGCATTGGGGCAGGGTGCCGCGAACACCCTGCGGGTGATCCCGCAGGCCAATCTCACCAGCCTGGATCCGGTCTGGACCACGGCGGTCGTCACCCGCAACCACGGCATGATGGTGTTCGACCACATCACCTCCGTGGACGAGCACGGCGTGCCCAAGCCGCAGATGGTCGAGGGCTGGGCCATCGAGGATGACGGCAAGAGCTGGACCTTCACGCTGCGCGACAACCTGTTCTTCCATGACGGGGAGCGCGTGACGGCCAAGGATTGTGTGGCCAGCATCAAGCGCTGGGCGGCGCGCGACACCTTTGGCCAGGTGATGTGGGCCGCGACCAATGAGTTGGCGGCGCTGGACGACAAGCGCTTCCGCTTCCGCCTGAAGCATCCGTTCCCGACCCTGGCGCTGGCGATGGGCCGCAGCCAGGGCCCGGTGCCGGTGATGCCCGAGCGCATCGCGAACACCGACCCCAACACCCAGATCCGCGAGGCCATCGGCTCCGGCCCGTTCCGCTTCGTCGCCAATGAATGGAACCCGGGCCAGAAGGCGGTCTGGGCGAAGTGGGACCGCTATGTGCCGCGCAATGAGCCCATCAGCGGCCTGGCGGGCGGGCGCGTGCCGCGGCTGGACCGCGTGGAATGGACCGTCATCTCCGACCCCTCCACCGCCGCCAGCGCGATGCAGACCGGTGAGCAGGATTACTGGGAATACCCGCTGCACGACCTGCTGCCGCTGATGCGCCGCAACCGCCAGCTGGTGGTGCAGCAGCGCCTGCAGTCCGGCACCTACGGCGCGCTGCGCTTCAACCACCTGCATGCGCCCTTCAACAACGTGGAGATCCGCCGGGCGGTGGCCATGGCCGTCGACCAGCGCGACTACCTGCGCGCGGTGGCGGGTGAGGACCCGGCCGGCTGGGGCACCTGCGAGGGCGTGTTCACCTGCGACACGCCGCTGGCCAATGAGGAAGGCAGCGACATCCTCAAGATCCGCAGCGTGGAGCGCGGCCGCGCTGCCCTCGCGGCCGCCGGCTACAACGGGGAGCGCGTGGTGCTGATCGCCCCGGGCGACTACCCGCAGATCAACGCGATCTCGCTGGTCACGGCCGATCTGCTGCGCAGGCTGGGCATGAATGTCGAGGTGCAGAGCGTCGACTGGGGCACGCTGGTGCAGCGCCGCACGAGTCGCGAGCCGGTGGAGCGCGGCGGCTGGAGCGTGATCCACACCACGGCCTCCGGCGATGCGCTGGACCTGCCGGTGGTGCACCTGTTCCTGCGCGCGAACGGGCCCAATGCCTGGTTCGGCTGGCCGCAGGACGACGAGATCGAGCGCCTGCGCGCCGCCTGGCTGGAGGCGCCCAACGAGGACGCCGCCAAGGCCATCGGCCGGCAGCTGAACGCGAGGGCCATGCAGGTGCTGCCCTATGTCCCTGTGGGATATTACTGGCAGCCTTCCGTGTGGCGCAGGAATGTCACTGGCGTGTTCCGCAGCCCCACCACGGTCTTCTGGGGCCTCGGCAAGGGCTGAGGCCACGCTGTGCCGGTGGTCGCGGGGCCACTGGAATTTTGCTTCGCGCTGGGGCATCCTGCCTGAATACAGTGCGGCATGCTGTGCGGCGGCGGGGGATTCCCGGCGCCGCGCGGGGCAGGCGCCCAAGGTTACGTGATAGACAGCAAACGAGGGGCCATACCCCTCTCCTGGGAGAGCTTGATGAACCGTCGTGATGTCCTCGCGCTCGGCGCCGCTTCCGCCTTTTCCGCGCCCGCTCTGGCGCAGAATGCGGCTGCGCGTACGCTGCGCTTCGTACCGCAGGCGAACCTCGCCAATTTTGATCCGATCTGGGGCACCCAGTATGTGGTGCGCAACGCCTCGGTGAACGTGTGGGACACGCTGTACGGCGTGGACTCCGACCTGATGCCGCAGCGCCAGATGGCCGAGGGCGAGGAAGTCTCCTCCGACGGTCTGACCTGGACCTTCAAGCTGCGCAGCGGCCTGAAGTTCCATGACAACGAGCCCGTGCTGGCCAAGGACTGCGTGCAGTCCCTGAAGCGCTGGATGGCGCGCGACACGATGGGCCTGATGATCCGCGACCTGCTCGTGGACATCTCGGCGGTGGACGACCGCACCTTCAAGATCGTGCTGCGCTCTCCCTATCCGAAGATGCTGTACGCCCTGGGCAAGAACAACTCGCCCATGGCCTTCATCATGCCCGAGCGCATCGCGCGCACGGACCCCTTCCAGCAGATCAGCGAATACATCGGCTCCGGCCCCTTCCGCTTCGTGCGCAACGAGTGGGTGCCGGGTGCCAAGGCCGTTTTCCAGAAGTTCGACGGCTATGTGCCCCGTGACGAGCCCGCGAACTGGCTGGCCGGCGGCAAGCGCGTGCTGATCGACCGCCTGGAATGGACCGTCATGCCGGACCCCGCGACGGCCGCGGCGGCCCTGCAGTCCGGCGAGGTCGACTGGTGGGAGAACCCGCTGTCGGACCTGATCCCGGTCCTGCGCCGCAACCGCAACATCCGCACCGACATCGCCGACCCGCTCGGCAATATCGGCACGATGCGCCTGAACCACCTGCACCCGCCGTTCAACGACGTGCGCGCCCGCCGCGCCCTGCTGATGGCGATGAGCCAGGAAGACTACATGCGCGCCGTCGTCGGTTCGGACGACAATCTGTGGAAGGCGCTGCCGGGCTTCTTCACGCCGGGCACCTCGCTCTACACCGAGGAAGGCGGCGAGGTCCTGAAGGGCCCGCGCGACCTCGAGGGCGCGAAGCGCCTGCTGCGTGAGGCGGGCTACACCAACCAGCCGGTCGTGGTACTGGCCGCGCAGGATCAGCCCATCACCAAGGCCTTCGGCGACGTGACGGCGGACCTGCTGAAGCGGCTGGGCATGAATGTCGACTTCGTGGCCACCGACTGGGGCACCGTCGGCCAGCGCCGCGCCGTGAAGGCGCCCCCCGCCCAGGGCGGCTGGAACATCTTCTTCTCCTGGCATGCGGGGGCGGACTGCACCAACCCCGCCGCCTACCAGGCCATCCGCGCGACCGGCGACGGCGCGTGGTTCGGCTGGCCGAACATCCCCGAGGCCGAGGCCAAGGTCGCGGAATGGTATGCCGCGCCGAACCTGGATGCCGAGAAGGCCGCCATCCGTGGCCTCAACCGTGCCTCGCTGGAGCACGTCACCTACGCGCCGACCGGGTTCTTCCTGGGTTATACCGCTTGGCGCAGCAACATCTCGGGCATCGTCAAGGCGCCGGTGCCCTTCGCCTGGGGCGTTTCCAAGTCCTGAAACGCCTTCCCCTGAAACGGTGTCCCTTCCTCCGCCTTCGCCGGCTTGCCGGCGAGGGCCATGGGCGGGGTCACTGACAACGTAACTGGCCGAAGGTGCCGGACGCCCCATCGGGGGTGCCTCGGTGCCGGAACGCTAGAGTAGGAGCTGAGCCGGGTCGCATGTGGGCCTATATTGTCAGGCGCGTCGTCGCCACCATACCGGTGATGGCGATCGTCGCCCTCTTCGTCTTCTCGTTGCTGTATCTCGCCCCCGGTGACCCGGCTGCGGTCATTGCCGGCGACCAGGCAACGCCCGAGGATGTGGAACGCATCCGCGCCTCGCTCGGCCTCGATCGTCCCTTCCTGGTGCGGTTCGGCGAGTGGGCCTTCCGTATCGTCCAGGGCGACCTGGGCGTGTCGATCTTCACCAACCTGCCGGTCGTGACCATGATCAAGCAGCGCGTGGAGCCGACCCTGTCGCTCATGGTCGTCACCCTCTGCCTCGCGCTGTCCATCGCCATCCCGATGGGCGTGATCGCGGCCTGGAAGCAGGGCACCACCATCGACCGCATCGTGATGGGCGTGGCCGTTCTCGGCTTCTCCGTCCCGGTCTTCGTCGTGGGCTATCTGCTGGCCTATACCTTCGCGCTGGAACTGGATTGGCTGCCGGTGCAGGGCTACACGCCGCTGTCCGAGGGCATTCCCTACTGGCTGGAGAACCTGATCCTGCCGGCCGTCGCGCTGGGCGGCGTGTACATCGCGCTGATCGCGCGCATCACGCGCGCCTCGATGCTTGAGGTGCTGAGCCAGGATTACGTGCGCACCGCGCGCGCCAAGGGCGCCGGCCAGACCTCCATCCTGTTCGTGCATGCGCTGAAGAACGCGGCCGTGCCCATCGTCACCGTCGTCGGCATCGGCTTCGCCGGCCTGATCGGCGGCGCGGTGGTGACCGAGAGCGTCTTCGCCATCCCCGGCCTCGGCCGCCTGACCGTCGATGCGATCCTGCGCCGCGACTACCCCGTCATCCAGGGCGTCGTGCTGCTGTTCAGCTTCGTCTACGTGATCGTCAACCTGGCGATCGACATCCTCTACACTGTCTTCGATCCGAGGATCCGCTATTGAGCGCCACCGCCCTTCCGCCGGGGTTCGACCCCGCGCAGATCCCGCCTGGGCTCGCCATTGCGCAGCCCATGCCGGATGTCCTTCCCCCGGTTAAGCCGCGCAAGGGTTTCATCGGCTTCGTGCGTCGTCACCCGACCATGGCGATCGGCGGTTTCCTGCTGCTGTTGATGCTGTGCATCGCGATCTTCGCGCCCTATCTGTTCACCAAGGACCCGACGGCCCTGGCGCCGGCGCTGCGCACGCGTGAGCCTTCGGCGCGCTGGTGGTTCGGCACCGACATGCTGGGCCGCGACGTCTATTCGCGCGTTCTCTACGGCGCGCGCGTCTCGCTGCTGGTGGGCTTCTCCGTCGCCATCCTGGCCAGTGTCATCGGCCTGTTCATCGGCATCGTCGCGGGCTTCAACCGCGTGGTCGACAGCATCGTGATGCGCGTGATGGACGGGCTGATGTCCATCCCCTCCATCCTGCTGGCCATCGCGCTGATGGCGCTCACGCGCGGTTCCGTGCAGAACGTCATCATCGCCATCACCATCGCGGATGTCCCGCGCGTGTCGCGCCTGGTGCGCGGCGTCGTGCTGTCCCTGCGTGAGCAGCCCTATGTCGAGGCCGCGGTCGCCGCCGGCACCCGCACCCCCGTCATCATGTTCAAGCACATCCTGCCGAACACGCTGGCGCCGCTGACGGTGCAGGCCACCTATGTCTGCGCCGCCGCGATGATCACCGAGGCGATCCTGAGCTTCATCGGCGCGGGCACCCCGCCGATCATCCCGAGCTGGGGCAACATCATGGCCGAAGGCCGCGCCCTGTGGCAGGTGAAGCCGTATATCGTCTTCTTCCCCGCCATCTTCCTCTCCATCACGGTTCTGGCTGTGAACCTGCTCGGCGACGGGCTGCGTGACGCCATCGACCCCCGCCTGGCGAAGAGGCTGTGACGCGATGACCGAACCTCTCCTCTCCGTCGAGAACCTGCAGACCCATTTCCGCACCCCCGACGGCGTGAACCGCGCCGTCGACGGCATCACCTTCCACGTCAACGCCGGTGAGACGGTGGCGATCGTGGGTGAGTCGGGCTGCGGCAAGTCGGTCACCTCGATGTCGATCCTGCGGCTGATCCCCGAGCCCCCGGGCAAGATCGCGGGCGCGATCAAGTTCGAGGGCCGCGACCTTCTGAAGCTCTCCGACAAGGAGATGCGCAAGATCCGCGGCAACTCGATCAGCATGATCTTCCAGGAGCCGATGACCAGCCTGAACCCGGTGCTGACCGTCGGCCGCCAGATCGGTGAGACGCTGCGCCTGCATCAGGGCATGTCCGCCTCCGACGCCGAGAAGAAGGCGATCGAGATGCTGGAGCTGGTGGGTATTCCCGAACCCGGCCGCCGCGTGAAGGAATACCCGCACCAGCTCTCGGGCGGCATGCGCCAGCGCGTGATGATCGCCATCGCGCTCGCCTGCAACCCGAAGCTGCTGATCGCGGATGAGCCCACCACGGCGCTGGACGTGACCATCCAGGCCCAGATCCTGGACCTGATGCGCGACCTGAAGCGCCGCGTGGGTGCGGCCATCGTGCTCATCACCCATGACCTGGGCGTGGTGGCCGAAGTGGCCGAGCGCGTGATCGTCATGTACGCCGGCCGCAAGGTCGAGGAAGCGCCGGTGGGCAAGCTGTTCGCCAACCCGCGCCATCCCTACACCCGCGGCCTGCTGGGGTCGGTGCCGAAGCTCGGCTCCTCCCTGACGGGCCATGAGGAGCGCCTGGCCGAGATCCCGGGCCTGGTGCCCAGCCTGAAGAAGAAGATCGATGGCTGCGTCTTCGCCGGCCGCTGCGCGGAGGCGACGGACCTGTGCCGCGCCGTGGCGCCGGCGCTGGAGACCAAGGGCCCCGAGCACGTCGCCGCCTGCCATTACGCCCTGAAGGAGGCAGCCGCAGCATGAGCACCGCACCGGTCGTTCTGGAGGTCTCGGACCTCAAGAAGCACTTCCCCCTGCGCGGCGGCCTGCTGGGCACCACCAAGGGCTATGTCTACGCGGTGGATGGCGTCTCCTTCTCGATTCGCCGGGGTGAGACACTGTCGCTCGTGGGTGAATCGGGCTGCGGCAAGTCCACCGTGGGCAAGTCGGTGCTGCGCCTGTTCCCGCTGACCGCGGGCCAGGTGGTGCTGGACGGCAAGCGCATCGACGACATGCCGGCATCCTCGCTGCGCGCCCTGCGCCGCAAGATGCAGGTGGTCTTCCAGGACCCGTTCAGCTCCCTGAACCCGCGCATGCGCGTGCGCGACATCATCGCGGAGCCCATCCTGAACTTCGGCCTGGCCAAGGACAGCGCCGATGTGGACCGCCGCGTGGCCAAGGCGCTCGATACCGTGCGCCTGCCGACCGACGCCGCCGGCCGCTGGCCGCATGAGTTCTCGGGCGGCCAGCGCCAGCGCATCGGCATCGCCCGCGCGCTCGCGGCCGAGCCCGAGGTCATCATCTGCGACGAGGCGGTCTCCGCGCTCGACGTGTCGGTGAAGGCGCAGGTGGTGAACCTTCTGCAGGACCTGCAGAAGGAGCTGGGCCTGGCGATGCTGTTCATCAGCCACGACCTCGCGATCGTCGAGCACATGACCCACCGCGTGGCCGTCATGTATCTGGGCAAGATCGTCGAGGTGGCGGAGAAGAAGTCGCTGTTCGGCCAACCGCGCCACCCCTACACGGAGGCGCTGCTGTCGGCGGTGCCGGTGCCCGACCCCACGGCGAAGCGCGACCGCATCGTCCTGCAGGGCGACGTGCCGAGCCCGATCCGCCCGCCTTCCGGCTGCCGGTTCCACACGCGCTGCCCCTATGTCATGCCCCGCTGCAAGACCGAGGAGCCGCTGCTGAAGCCCGATGCCACCGGGCATCTGGCCGCCTGCCACCTGCATGACCTGCCGGAGGCGGAGAACCCGCTGCTGCACAAGACCGGCGCCACGGCGTTCCGCGCCGCTTGAGCAAACCGCTGCGATTCGTCGCACGCGCCCCGCGCAGCGCCTTCGGCCAGGCCATGAAGGCGCTGTTCTGGGTGTTCCTGCTGGTCCCGCCGGTGCTGATGTTCGGCACTTGCGCGGCCACCACCACGGCCATGAACGGCAGCGATCCCGACCTCGGCCTGTTCGCCTTCATCATGGGGGGCGGGGCCATCGGCGTGCTGTCGGCCGTCTGGCTTTTCGGCGTGCCCATCTTCGCTATCCTCGCGCTCATGACGCGGGGCCGCTTGATGGTGATCGAACAGCCCCCACCTCACGCTTGACGGCGCGACGGGGTTTCGCGACGCTGGGCCTAAATCTCGAAGGACGGGAGGCACCCGATGCCGCAAGTCACTCTCACCGTTAACGGAAAGCAGCACAGCGTCGAGGTCGAGGGCCGTACCCTGCTCGTCGAGCTGCTGCGTGAGAAGCTGCGTCTGACCGGCACCCACGTCGGCTGCGACACGAGTCAGTGTGGCGCCTGCGTGGTGCATGTGGACGGCAATTCGCTGAAAAGCTGCACCACCCTCGCTGTGGCGGTCGACGGTTGTTCCGTCACCACCATCGAGGGGCTGGCCGCCGCCGACGGCACCCTGCACCCGATGCAGGAAGCGTTCCGCGAATACCACGCCCTGCAGTGCGGCTTCTGCACGCCGGGCATGGTGATGTCGGCCGTGGACCTGGTGCAGAAGCACCCTGAGGGCCTGTCCGAGCAGGAGATCCGCGAGGGCCTCGAAGGCAACCTGTGCCGCTGCACGGGCTACCACAACATCGTCAAGGCGATCGACGCCGCGCAGGAGGTCATGCACGGCCGCCGCGCCTCGGTGGCGGCCGCCGCCGAGTAACGACTACCCCGGGGCCCATGGCCCCGGACCGCTAGCCTAGCCATGAGACGTCAAGCGGAGCGGGGAGCAACCCCGCCTGCCATCAGGGAGTGAACGTCATGGATACCGGCGTCGAGAACGCGACTCCTTTCGCAGGCATTGGTGCGTCCGTGAAGCGCAAGGAAGACCTGCGCTTCCTCTCCGGCCGCGGCCATTACACCGACGATATTTCCCGCCCCGGCCAGACCCATTGCTGGTTCGTCCGCAGCCCGCATGCGCATGCGCGCATCGCCTCGCTCGATACCGCCGCTGCGGCCGGCATGCCGGGTGTCGTCGCCATCTTCACCGGCGCCGACATGACGGGCATCGGCGGCGTGCCCTGCGGCTGGCTGATCCACAACAAGGACGGCACGCCGATGCGCGAGCCGCCGCACCCGGTGCTCGCCCAGGGCAAGGCGCGGTTCGTGGGCGATGCGGTGGCCATGGTCATCGCCGAGACCCGCCAGCAGGCGCGCGACGCGGCAGAGGCCGTGACGGTCGAATACGACGTGCTGCCCGCCGTCGGCATGGACAATGCGCTGACGCCCGGTGCCGCGCTCGTGCATGACGATGTGCCGGGCAACCTCTGCTATGACTGGCACATCGGCGACGAGGCCGCGATGCGCGCGGCCTTCAGCGGCGCGAAGCACATCGTCACGCTGGAACTGACCAACAACCGGCTGATCCCGAACGCGATGGAGCCGCGCTCCGCGATCGGCGACTACGACCCGACCACGGGCGACCACACCCTCTACACCACCAGCCAGAACCCGCATGTGATCCGGCTGCTGATGGGCGCCTTCGTGCTGAACATCCCCGAGCACAAGCTGCGGGTGGTGGCCCCCGATGTGGGCGGCGGCTTCGGCTCCAAGATCTTCCATTACATCGAGGAAGCGGCCGTCACCTGGGCCGCCGCGCGAATCGCGCGCCCCATCAAATGGACCGCCGACCGCACCGAGAGCTTCATGACCGACGCCCATGGGCGCGACCATGTCTCGGTCGCGAAGCTGGCGCTGGATGAGCACGGCACCTTCCTGGGCCTGCATGTCGCGACGCGCGCGAACATGGGCGCCTACCTGTCCACCTTCGCGACCTCGGTGCCGACCTATCTCTACGCCACGCTGCTGGCGGGCGTGTACACCACCCCCGCCATCTACGCGGAGGTGAAGGCCGTCTTCACCACCACCGTGCCGGTCGATGCCTATCGCGGGGCAGGGCGGCCGGAGGCGACCTTCCTGCTCGAACGGCTGGTGGATGTGGCCGCGCGCGACACCGGCATCGACAAGCTGGAGATCCGCCGCCGGAACTTCATCAAGCCCGACCAGTTCCCGTACCAGACGCCGGTCGCGCTGGAATACGACAGCGGCGATTACTTCTCGACGCTGGAGATGGGGCTGAAGGCCGCCGACTGGGCGGGGTTCGAGGCGCGTCGCGCCGCAGCCCGCGCACAGGGCAAGCTGCGCGGCATCGGCATCTCCACCTATCTGGAGGCATGCGGCATCGCGCCCTCGGCCGTGGTGGGCGCGCTGGGCGCGCGCGCGGGGCTGTATGAGGTGGGTACCATCCGCGTCCACCCCACGGGCTCCGTCACGGTGCTGACGGGCACGCACAGCCATGGCCAGGGGCATGAGACGACGCTGGCGCAGCTCGTCTGCGACCAGCTCGGCGTGCCCTTCGACAAGGTGGACATCGTCCATGGCGACACCGCCAAGATCCCCTTCGGCATGGGCACCTACGGCAGCCGCAGCCTGGCCGTGGGCGGCAGCGCCATGGTCAAGGCGATGGACAAGATCATCGCCAAGGCCAAGCGGATCGCGGCCCATCTGATGGAGGCCTCGGTCGAGGATGTGGAGTTCGCGAACGGCGAGTTCCGCGTGGCCGGCACCGACAAGACCAAGGCCTTCGCCGAGATCGCGCTGACGGCCTATGTGCCCCACAACTACCCGATCGACGAGATCGAGCCGGGGCTGGAGGAGACCGCCTTCTACGACCCCAAGAACTTCACCTATCCCGGCGGCTGCCACATCGCTGAGGTGGAGATCGAGCCCGAGACCGGCCATGTGCGGATGGTGAACTTCACCGCCGTGGACGATGTGGGCCGCGTCATCAACCCGATGATCGTCGAGGGCCAGGTGCAGGGCGGCGTCGCCCAGGGCATCGGCCAGGCGCTGCTGGAGGCCTGCGTCTACGGCAGCGACGGCCAGCTGCTGTCGGGCTCGCTGATGGACTACACCATGCCGCGCGCCGATGACCTGGCGCCGGTCTCGGTGGCCACCCACACCACGCTGTGCACCCACAACCCGCTGGGGGTGAAGGGCTGTGGTGAGGTAGGCGCGATCGGCAGCCCGCCCGCCGTGATCAACGCGGTGGTGGACGCGCTGAAGGAATATGATGTCCGGCATGTGGACATGCCCGCGACACCCGCCAAAATATGGTCCATCATCCATGGCAGCGCGCAGCGTGCGGCCGCAGAATGAGCCAGGCCACGATCAGCATCACGGAGTGACCCAGCATGTATGATTTCGATTATCACAAGCCGACCACCGTGGCCGATGCCGTGGCGCTGCTGGCCGCCGACCCCGACGCCAAGGCCGTCTCGGGCGGGCACACGCTGATCCCGGCGCTGAAGCATCGCCTCAACAAGCCGACCTCCCTCGTCGATCTCTCCGGCATCGCGGAGATGAAGGGCATCAAGCAGGTCGGCAACGCCATCGTGATCGGCGCCTTCACCCGCCATGTCGAGGTCGCGACGAGCGCGCTGGTGAAGTCCACCATCCCGGCGCTGGCCTACCTGGCCTCCCATATCGGGGACAACCAGGTGCGCAACCGCGGCACGATCGGCGGCAGCGTCTCCAACAACGACCCGGCGGCGGATTATCCCTCGGCCGTGCTGGGGCTGGGCGCCACCATCCACACCTCCAGCCGCAAGATCCCGGCCGACGAGTTCTTCCTGGGCATGTTCACCACGGCCATGGAGCCTGACGAGCTGCTGGTCGCGATCGAGTTCCCGATCCCGGAGAAGGCCGGCTACGCCAAGATGAAGAACCCCGCCAGCCGCTACGTCATGGCGGGTGCCTTCGTCTCCAAGGGGCCGGCCGGCGTGCGCGTGGCCATCAACGGCGCGGCCGCCTGTGTGTTCCGCCAGGCGGAGATGGAAGCGGCCCTCGCAGCCAACTGGTCGCCCGAGGCCGTGGCCGGCATCAAGCAGCCCGCCGACGACATGAACAGCGACATCCACGGCAGTGCCGAATACCGCGCCCATCTGGTGACGGTGATGGCCAAGCGCGCGGTTGCCGCGGCCGGCTGAACGAGCCGGGGCTTTGCCCCGGACCCCGCCAAAGGCTGAAAGGCCTTTGGGGACGGATAGCTGAAAAGGCCGGGAGGGGACGATGTCCCTCCCGGCCTTTTCAGTTCGCTCATGGGTTCCCAGGGGCGGCTACGACCCTGGGCGGGGGGGCGGAGGGCAGCGCCCTCCGGTGGGGGCGGGGGCGAAGCCCCTGGTGCCTCAACCCGCCGTCACATGCACCCCGGCCTTTCGGCCGTCATTCCAGCGGCCATCCAGCGCACGCTCGATCTGCGCCGCCAGCTGCAGCAGCAGCCCGTCCTGCGCCTGGCCCGCGATCGCCTGGATGCCCAGCGGCACGCCGCTTTCCTGCATGCCCATGGGCAGTGACACGGCCGGGATGCCGGCCAGGTTCTCCAGCGGCGTGTAGGAGAACTGGCGCCACAGATTGGCGAACCAGTCGTAAATGTCCGGGTTGTCGCTGATCGTCAGGTACTCGGTGGTGCCCAGGCGCGGCGTCGGCAGGGCGGTGATGGGCGTCAGGATGATGTCCCATTCCTCAAAGAACTCACCGAAGGCGCGGGAGGTGCTGTTGAACACCGCCTGCATCTTCGCGCGCTCCGTGAAGCTGGTCTTCATCCCCTCCTGCCAGATGCGGATATTGATGGGCTCCACCAGATCCGCCGGCGGGCTGTCCAGGCCCAGCGAGGTGACCAGGTTGTTCACCGTCTGCGCGAAGTTGCTGATGTAGCAGGTGGTCTGCGCCGCGAAGGCCGCGCGGAAATCCACCTTCGGCAGCGCCCATTCCACATGATGGCCCAGGCTCTCCAGCAGGCGGCCCGCGCGTTCCAGCTCGGCCACGAAATGCGGGATGGCGCGGTACTCGCCCCATTCATGCGACAGCGCGATGCGCAGGCGGCCGGGGTCGCGCTGGATCAGCCGGGTATAGGGTTCGGCCGGCTGCCAATAGGGCATGAACTCGCCGGGCGCGCCGCCGCGGCAGGCATCCACGAAGGCCGCCGTGTCGCGCACCGTGCGCGTGTGGCAACCCTGGATGGAGACGAGGCCCGTCAGGTCCGACGCATAGGGCGCGATGGAGAACACCCCGCGTGAGGGCTTCAGGCCGATGCTGCCGGTGGCCCCCGCCGGGATGCGGATGGACCCGCCGCCGTCCGTCGCGTGGGAGATCGGCAGCACGCCCGCGCCGACCATCGCCGCCGTGCCGGCCGACGACCCGTTGGTCGTGTATTCCAGGTTCCAGGGGTTGCGCGTGACATACATGGCCGGGTTCTCGGCCGAGGAGCAGCAGCCGAATTCAGGCGTGGTGCTGCGCCCGATCACGTTCAGGCCGGCGTTGCGGATCTTGCCGGCCAGGAAGCTGTCGGCGGCGGCTCGGTTGCCCACCATCAGCTTGCTGCCCATCTCCTGCAGCCGCCCCTTCAGGGTGGGCCCCAGATCCTTCATCAGATAGGGCACGCCGCCGAGCGGCCCGGCGGGGTTCATGCCGTCCTTCAGCGGATCGGCCACCACATCGTCGAAGACCTCGACGACGCCGTTCAGGGTGGGGTTCATCCGGGCGATGCCGGCGGCGGCCTGGGCGGCGGCCTCGGCGGCGGAGAGCTTGCCCTGGCGGATCAGCCCGGCCAGCCCGACCGCATCCGTCGCGGCCCATTCGTCCCAACTCATCGCCAGCGTCATGGCAACTGCCCCCAATCCGTAAAGGCCGGAGGCTAGGCCCGTTGCCGGGGCCGGGCTACCCCCGCAGCGCCGCGTTCAGCCGCGCCTGCAGGTCGCCGCCCTCGTGCAGGATGCCCCGCACGCCGGCGGCGGCCGCGGCCTGCATGTCGCTCTGCTTGTCGCCGAACATCAGGCTGCGGGCCATGTCGATCGGCCACAGCGCCGCCAGGTCCGTCAGCATGCCGGGGTTGGGCTTGCGGCAGGGCGAATCGCCGGTGAACTCCGGCACGCTGCCCTGCGGGTGGAAGGGGCTGAGGCGGAATTCGTCGATATGCGCGCCGGTCTCCGCCAGATCCTCGTTCATCCTGGCGTGGAAGGCCTCGGCATCCCTGATGCCGTAAAGGCCACGGCCGATGCCGCCCTGGTTGGTCACCACGAAGGCATACCAGCCCATGCGGTTCACCTGGCCGATCGCCTCCTTCGCGCCCGGCAGCCAGACCAGTTCCTCGGGCTTGTGGGTATAGCCCGCGTCGTGGTTCAGCACGCCGTCGCGGTCGAAGAAGACTGCGGGGCGGGTGCGGTGCTTCGCCAGCAGCTCGGGGGCTGCGGCATAGTCGGCCGGCACGCCGATATCGATCAGGAAGGCATCGCGCACCTTGCCTTGGATCAGGCCATGGCCCGCCAGCATCGGGAAGATGTCGCCCTCCAGCGAGCAGGGCTTGCGGTAGATCTGATCGAGCAGGGCGCGGCGCACCAGATAGATGCCGGCGTTCATCAGCCCGCCCTCGGCCGTGCCGCGCGGCAGGAAGGCGCGCACGCGGTCGCCCTCCAGCGTGACGGTGCCGAAGCGGCTGGCATCGGCCACGGGGCGCAGCGCCATGCGCAGCAGGAAGGGGGTGGTGCCGGGTTCCACGGTGGCGAATTCGCGCAGGTCCAGGTCGAACCAGCTGTCGCCGTTCATCAGCAGGAAATTGTCCTCGGCGACATCGCGCAGGAAGGTCAGCGCGCCGCCCGTGCCGGCCGCTTCCGGCTCCACGATCACGCTCACCTCGATGTCGCGGCCGGCGATGCGGCGGGTGCCCGCGCAATGCTCCATCACCTGGCCGCCCAGATAGCCGGCCAGGAGCACGATGCGATCGAAGCCGTGGCGCGCCGCCTCATCGATCAGCATGTCCACGAAGGGGCGGCCGTTCACGGGCAGCATGGGCTTGGGCACGGCCTTGGTCAGGTCACCCAGCCGGGTGCCCATGCCGCCGACCAGGATCACGCATTGCCGTACCATCGAGTGGGGGGCCACGCTCATGGTTGCACCGTCCAGGATTCCGCGCCGCGATGGGTGAACTGGAAATGCAGCACCGTCAAATCGGCGCCTTCCAGGGCGCGCGCCAATTGCGGCTTCCGTTCGGGGGGCACCATCAGCATCATGAAGCCGCCGCCGCCCGCGCCCGAGATTTTCCCGGCCCAGGCACCGCTGTCGATCGCCATCTGGTAGATGCCGTCGATGCGGTCGTTGGAGACGCTGCGCGCCGTGCGCTTCTTCGCATCCCAGCTGCGGTTCAGCACCTCCGCCACACCGCGCACGTCGCCGCGCAGCAGGCGCAGCTTCATCTGCACGGCGTCCGCCTTGATCTGCTCCATGGCCTGGACGGAGCTGCCGTCCTGGCGGCGCATCGCGCTGGTCTGGTTCTCGATGATCTCGGACGACACGCGCGACCGGCCGGTGTGGCAGACCAGCAGTGAGGCCTCCAGCTCCAGCCAATGGGCCTCATGCACCCGCAGCGGGTTCACGATGACGCGGTCGCCGGGCAGGAACTCGATGAAGTTGCAGCCGCCGAAGGCCGCCGCATACTGGTCCTGCCGGCCGCCCGCCATGCCCAGGTCCACGCGCTCGATCTCGAAGGCCAGCCGCGCCACGTCGTAGTCGCCCAGCGGCAGTTCCAGATACTCGGCATAGGCCTTCACCATCGCGACCACGAGGGCGGAGGAGGAGCCGAGCCCCGATCCCGGCGGCGCCTCGACGGAGGTGGAGACGGTGACGGGCAGGGGCTGTCCCGAATGGAACTGCCGGACGATGCGGTTATAGACGCCGCGATGCAGCACGAGGCCGGAGAGGGGGTATTCGGCTGCCAGCGGCAGCTCCTCCTCCTCCTCGATGTCCAGCGCGTTGAAATGCACGTTGCCGTCCAGCCGCTGCTCGATCGAGCAATGGGCGAAGACGCTGATGGTGATGTTCAGGACGTTGCCGCCGAACTCGTCGCAGAAGGGCGAGAGGTCCGTGCCGCCGCCCGCCAGGCCCAGGCGCAGCGGGGCCTTGGCGCGTACTTTCCTGATCTGCACGGCCTGGCTCATCGGTCGCCACCACAATCGTCAGCGTTGAAAGTCGGCATGGTATCGAAGCGGCTCCGGTAGTCGGTGGAATCGGCATCAGTTTGCTTCACCTTCCTGGCACAATGCGGCGCTGGCGGCCAGCCGAGGGGGTGGCGTGAAAGGTTCTTCTTTTTCTGAAGAAAAAGAAGCAAAAAGACTTTTCGAGTTCGAGGTGATGCCAGTGAGAAGGTCACCCTTCTCACTGGCTATTCATAAAATTGCTAAAAGTTTTTTGGTTCTTTTTTACAAAAAAGAACGTCACTTATTCTGCACGAATACCTGCCGCGCGCACCACTTCCTTCCAGCGATCCACCTCCGCGCGCTGGAAGGTGCTGTATTCCTCGGCGCCGGTGGCGGCCACATCCAGGCCGATGGCGCCCAGCCGCTGGCGGGTATCGGCGGCATCCAGGCTGGCGCGCACCTCCTCGCTCACCTTGTCGCGCAGGGCAGCGAGCATGTTGCCCGGCGCCATGACCGCCTGCCAGGAGGTGACGACGAAATCGGTCATGCCGCTTTCCACGCAGGTCGGCACATCGGGCAGCACCCGGTGGCGCTCGCGCCCCGTCACGGCCAGTGCCTTCAGCCGCCCGCCCTGGATATGGGCGGCGACCGTGCCGAGGTTCTGGAAGGACAGCTGCACGTCGCCCGCCAGCAGCGCGGTCGCTGCCGCCGCACCACCCTGATAGGGCACATGGGTCGCATCCGTACCGGTGCGCTGCTTGAACAGCTCCGTCGTCAGCTGGTCCGAACTGCCGACGCCCGAGGTCGAGTAGCTGGCGGTGGAGCCGTTGCGCTTCAGCCAGTCGATGAACTCGCCCAGCGTGTTGGCGGGCACGCGCTGCGGGTTCACCACCAGCACGTTCGGCGTGGTCACGGCCAGCGAGATGGGCGTCAGGTCCCGCACCGGGTCATAGCCCAGGCCGGTGGGGCGGATGGCGGCGTTGATGGCATAGGTGCCGATGCTGCCGACCATCAGCGTGTGGCCGTCCGGCGCCTGGCGCGCCAGGAACTGGGCGGCGACCGCGCCATTGGCCCCGGGGCGGTTCTCGGCCACCACCGGCTGGCCGATGCGCTCCGTCAGCTTGATGGTGATGGCGCGCGCCGTCAGGTCCGACGGGCCGCCGGCGACGAAGGGCACCAGCATGGTCACGGGCCTGGACGGCCAGGCCTGAGCCAGCGCCGGCGTGGCCAGCAGGGTGGGCGCTGCGAACAGCGTGCGGCGTGTCAGCATGATCATTCCCCCCGGAACTCGGGCTTGCGCTTGCCCATGAACGCCTTGCGGCCCTCGGCGTAATCCTGGCTGTCGAAGCAGGCGGCCATCGCGGCCTCGATCGCGGCCATGTCGCGGTCGGCGGCATCCGCCTGCACGGCGCGCACCGTGCGCTTGTTGGCGACCAGCGACAGCGGCGCGTTGATGGCCAGCTGCGCGGTCAGCTTCGCGACCTCGGCCTCCAGATCCTCGGCCGGCACCAGCTTGTTGATGAGGCCCACGCGCTCGGCTTCCTCGGCGCTGAAGCGCCCGCCGGTCATCAGGATCATGTGCGCGTGGGCGGGGCCCACCAGGCTGACCAGGCTTTTCACCATGTCGAAGCCATAGGCGATGCCGAGGCGCGCCGCCGGGATGCCGAACTCGCTGCCCGTGCCCGCGATGCGGATGTCGCAGGACATGGCGATGCCCAGGCCCCCTCCCATGCAGAAGCCCTGGATCAGCGCGATCACGGGCTTGGGGAATTCCGTCAGCCGGGTGCGGCCATGCAGGGTGCGGCGGCCGTATTCCTTCTGCGCCTCGGCGTCCGAGCGGTTCTTGTCGAACTGCGAGATGTCGGCGCCCGAGACGAAGGCCTTGCCGCCCGCGCCGCGCAGCACCACGCAGCGCACGCTGCGGTCTGCCTCGAAGGCATCCAGCGCCTGGGCCATGCCGTCCCACATCGTGATCGACATGGCGTTGCGCTTTTCGGGCTGGTTGAAGGTGATGGTGCCGACCCCTGCCGAGATCTCGGCCAGGATCTTTCCTTCGGCGAATTCCATGCTCATTCCCCCTTCGCAAACGAGGGCGAGATGAAGCGCACGGCGCCTCTCACGGGCGCCGCGTCTGACTTGTTCGTTTCCATGGGCCGAAGCCTAGAGCACGCGCGGGCCGAACAGAAGCACGGAAGATTCTGCCGGGTGGGTCGGCCGCCTTAACCGGCTGGAAACCAACCCGGCACATTCTGCCGCCATGGCGTTGACCATCGCGAGCATGGCCCAGGAAGGGCCTCTGCTTCCATGAAGCAGATCATCGACAACCTGATGGCGCTGGGGCGACTGCGCCTGGCGGCCATCGCCGGCGTGGCGGCGGCGCTGCTGATCGGCATCGGGTTCCTGACCATGCGGGCCTCGACCCCGCCCATGGCGCTTCTCTACGGGGAGCTGGACGCACGGGACGGCGGGGCCGTGATCGCGGCGCTGGACCGCCAGCGCGTGCCGTATCGCGTGGCCGCCGGCGGCAGCCAGATCATGGTGCCCGCCGATGACGTGGCGCGCCTGCGGCTGATGCTGGCGCGTGACGGCCTGCCCGCCGGCGGCTCCGTCGGCTATGAGCTGTTCGACCGTTCCGAGAGCCTGACCACCACCCCCTTCCAGCAGGACATGAACCGCGTCCGCGCGCTGGAGGGCGAGCTGTCGCGCACCATCCGCGGCCTGGCGGGCGTGCGCAACGCCCGGGTGCATCTGGTGCTGCCGCGCCGCGAGGCCTTCTCGCGGGAGCGCGGGGAGGCCCAGGCCTCCGTCGTGCTGGGCATGGTGGGCAGCCAGCGGCTGGACCGCGAGGGCGTGCAGGCGGTGCTGCACCTGGTGGCCATGGCGGTGCCGGGCCTCGCCCCGCGCAACGTCTCCATCGTCGACAGCCGGGGAGAGCTGCTGGCGCGCGGCGGCCAGACGGTGGGCGGCAGCACCACCACCCAGGAGGACGTCCGCCGCGCCCAGGAAATGCGCCTGTCCCGCGCGGTGGAGGAAATGCTGGAGCGCACGGTGGGCCCGGGCCGCGTGCGTGCCGAGGTGAGCCTGGACATGGATTTCGACCGGGTGGAGACGCGTGAGGAGCGCTTCGACCCCGAGAACTCCGTCCCGCGCTCCACCCAATCCGTGCAGGAGACCAACCGCAGCCAGGAGCCGGGCAATGTCTCGGTGCAGAACAACCTGCCGGGCGGGGACAATGGCGCGGGGGCGGGCACCCAGGAATCCCGCCAGGAGGAAACCACCAATTTCGAGATCGGCCGCACCACCCGCAACACGCTGCGCGAACACCCCAACCTGCGCCGCATGTCGGTCGCGGTGCTGGTGGACGGCGTGGCCGAGGTGGTGGACGGCCAGGCCCGGGTGCGCGAACGCACGACCGAGGAACTGCAGCGCCTGACCGCGCTGGTCCGCAGCGCGGTCGGCTTCAACGAGCAGCGCGGCGACCGGGTGGAGATCGTCTCCATGCGCTTCGCGGAGCCGCAGATCGCGGAACCCGCGCGCGGCCCGCTGGGCCTCGACCTGCCGCAGGCCACCATCGCCCGGCTGATCGAGACCGCCGTGATCTCGGTGGTGGGGCTGCTGGCCATCCTGCTGATCGGGCGGCCGGTGGCGCGGCGGCTCGCCATCTCACTGGCGCCGGCCGCGGCGCTGGCCGGGCCGGGCGGCGTTGCCGCCGCCATCGGGCCGGACGGCCAGCCGGTGCCGGCCGCGATCGGCGCGGACGGCAAGCCCGTGGCCAGCCTGCCGGGGGCCGCCCTGCCGGGTGCCACCCACCCCGACGGCACGCCGCTCAGCGAGGACGACATGGTGAGTGTCGCCAACATCGAGGGCCGCATGCGGGCCTCCTCCATCGCACGCCTGTCCGAGCTCGTGCGCCAGCAGCCCGATGAGGCCCTGGCCGTGCTGCGCCGCTGGCTGACCCCGGGAGATGACCTGTGAGCCGAGAACTGACCAGCCAGCAGAAGGCGGCCGCCCTGATCCTGGCGCTCGCCGAGGAGGATGCGGCCCTGCTGATCGGCCGCATGCATGAGGACGAGGTGCGCGACATGTCGCTCGCCATGTCCAATCTCGGCACGCTGACGGCCGAACTGGTGGAGGAGGTGCTGAAGGAGTTCTCCTCGGCGCTCGGCTCCACCGGCCACCTCATCGGCTCCTTCGAGACGACGGAGCGCATGCTCCTCAAGACCCTGCCGAAGGACAGGGTCATGCAGATCATGGAGGAGATCCGCGGCCCCGCCGGCCGCACCATGTGGGACAAGCTGGGCAACGTGAACGAGGCGGTTCTCGCGAACTACCTGAAGAACGAATACCCCCAGACCGTCGCCGTGGTGATGTCCAAGATCCGGCCCGACCACGCAGCCCGCGTCATCGCGCTGCTGCCCGAAGGCTTCGCCATGGAAGTGGTGATGCGCATGCTGCGCATGGAGAACGTCCAGAAGGACGCGCTGGAAGGCGTGGAGCGCACGCTGAAGGCCGAGTTCATGTCCAACCTGGCCCGCAGCAGCCGCCGCGACAGCCACGAGGTCATGGCCGAGATCTTCAACAACCTCGACCGCGCCTCCGAGGGCCGGATCATGTCCGCGCTGGAGGAGCGCAACCGCGAGAGCGCCGAGCGCATCCGCAGCCTGATGTTCACCTTCGACGACCTGCGCCGGCTGGATGGCGGCAGCCTGCAGACCCTGCTGCGCAGCGTGGAGAAGGACCGCCTGGCCCTCGCGCTCAAGGGCGCCAGCGAGGATCTGCGCGGCCTGTTCCTGGGCAACATGACCGAGCGCGCGGCCAAGCTGCTGCGCGACGACATCGCGGCCCTCGGCCCCGTGCGGCTGAAGGAGGTGGACGAGGCCCAGGTGGGCATCGTGACCACCGCGAAGGAGCTGGCCGCCCAGGGCCAGATCAACATGGCCAATGGCCCTGACGAGGAGATGGTCGGTTGAGCGACACCCCCCAGCAATTCATCCCCGCCCCGGTGACCGAGGTCGCCCAGCCGCGCGCGGCCTCCGCCCCGCGTGACCTGGAGGCCGTCTATGACATCCCCGTCCAGGTCAGCGCCGTGCTGGGGCGCGCGACCATGCAGGTCAGCCAGCTGCTGAAGCTCGGACGCGGTGCCGTGGTCGAGCTGGACCGCAAGCTGGGCGAGGCGGTGGACATCTACGTCAACAACCGGCTCGTCGCGCGCGGGGAGGTGGTGATGGTCGAGGACAACCGCCTGGGCGTGACCATGACGGAAATCATCAAGTCCGACCGGGCGGGCGGCTGATGGCGCGGCTTCTCATCATCGGCGGCCTGAGCGGCGAGCTGGGCCAGGCCGCCAAGCTGGCCCAGGCGCGTGGCGCCAAGCTGCTGCTGGCCGAGGGCGCCACGCGCGGCCTGGACGTGTTGCGCGGGCAGGGCGCGGACCTGGTCTTCTGCGACATCACCTATGACGTCGCCTGGCTGGTGCAGACCATGGCGGAGGAGCGGATCGCCACCCCCGTCATCGCCTGCGGCCGCACGCGGGATGCCGATGCGGCGCTTCGCGCCATCCGGGCCGGCGCGAAGGATTTCCTGCCCCTGCCGCCGGATGCGGAACTCATCGCCGCCATGCTGGCCGCCGTGACCGGGGAGGCCGAGGCCCCGGTGGTGCAGGACCCCGCGATGCAGGCCCTGCTGGAACGCGCGGCCCAAGTCGCGCGCGCCGAGGCCTCCGTGCTCATCACCGGCGAGAGCGGCACCGGCAAGGAGGTGATGGCCCGCCATATCCACGCGGCCTCTCGCCGCGCCCAGGGGCCCTTCGTGGCGCTGAACGTCGCGGCCCTGCCGGAAAGCCTGCTGGAGAGCGAGCTGTTCGGCCATGAGAAGGGCGCCTTCAGCGGCGCGGTCGCCAGCCGCAAGGGCAAGTTCGAGCAGGCGGATGGCGGAACCCTGCTGCTGGACGAGATCGGGGAGATGCAGCCGCATCTGCAGGCCAAGCTGCTGCGCGCCCTGCAGGAGCGCGAGATCGACCGCCTCGGCGGCTCGGCCCCCGTGAAGGTCGATGTGCGCATCCTCGCCGCCACCCACCGCGATCTTGCGGCCGAGGTGCGGGCCGGCCGCTTCCGGGAGGACCTGTATTTCCGCCTGAACGTGGTCAACCTGCGCATCCCGCCGCTGCGGGAACGCCTGGCCGACATCCTGCCTTTGGCAGAGCATTTCGCCCGCCGCTATGCCCAGGTGAACGGGTTGCCGGCGCGCCCGCTCTCGCCCGCCGCACGGGGCATGCTGCTGGGCCATTCCTGGCCGGGCAATGTGCGTGAGCTGGAGAACACCATCCACCGCGCCGTGCTGCTGGCCGAGGGGCGGGAGCTGGGCGTCGAGGCCATCGAGATCACGGCGGTGCCCTCGGCCGCGCCCATCCCGATCCCGACGCCTGTCCTGCTGCCGGCCAGCGCGGCCCCGGTGCCCAAGCCGCCGGCCAACCCGATCTCGGCCCTGGTCGGCAAGCGGATGAACGAGGTCGAGCGCGACCTGATCCTGGAGACGCTGTCGCGCTGCCTCGGCAACCGCACCCGCGCGGCCGAGATCCTGGGCATCTCCATCCGCACCCTGCGCAACAAGCTGCATGAGTATCGCGGCCAGGGCGTGCCGGTGCCGCCGGCGCCGAGCCAGCTGGCGCCTGGGGAGATGCTGCCCGGATGAAAGCCCTCGCCCTGCCGCCATGGCTGGCCAATCTGCGGGTTGGGTCGGATGCCGCGCTGATCACGGGCGTGGCGCTGGTGCTGGGCATCCTGGTGGTGCCCTTGCCCTCGGCGCTGCTGGATGCGGCGCAGGCGCTGAACACCACCATCTCGGTGCTGGTGCTGATGGTAGCGCTGCTGCTGGTGAAGCCGCTGGAATTCGCCTCCTTCCCGCAGATCCTGCTGATCACCACCCTGTTCCGCCTCGGCCTGAACGTGGCCACCACCCGCGCCATCCTGGCCGACGGCCAGCAGGGCGTGGATGCGGCGGGCGCCATCATCGCCACCTTCGGCCGCTACCTGATGGGCGGCGACATCGTGGTGGGCATGATCGTCTTCGCCATCCTGCTGCTGGTGAACCATGTGGTGGTCTCCAAGGGTGCCGGCCGCGTGGCCGAGGTGGCGGCGCGCTTCCACCTCGACGGCCTGCCCGGCAAGCAGATGGCGATCGACGCCGACCTGAACGCCGGCAACATCGACGAAAAGGAGGCCCGCCGCCGCCGCAAGGAGCTGGAGGAGGAAAGCTCCTTCCACGGCGCCATGGATGGTGCCTCCAAATTCGTGAAGGGCGACGCGACGGCGGGCCTGGTTTCCACCTTCATCAACCTGCTGGGCGGCTTCGCCATCGGCACGCTGCGCCATGGCATGTCGGCGGGCGATGCCGTCATGACCTATTCCATCCTGACCGTGGGTGACGGGCTGGTGGGCCAGATCCCCGCGCTGCTGGTCTCGGTCGCGGCCGCCATCGTCGTCACCAAGGGCGGCAGCGATGAGCGCGCGGATATCCAGATGGCCAACCAGCTCTCGGGCTGGAAGCCGCTGGCGGTGGCCTCGGGCGCATCCGCGATGATGGGCGTGCTGCCCGGCATGCCGCTGCTGCCCTTCGCCATCCTGGCCGGCGGCACGGGCGTGGCCGCCTGGTACAAGCGCAAGGAACAGACCGCCCCGAAGGAGGACACGGTCAGCCACTCGGCGCCCTCCGCCGAGACGGAGCAGCCTATCGGCCAGGTGCTGCGGATGGACCTGCTGCGGCTGGAGCTGGGCTATGGCCTGCTGTCGCTGGCGGCCGGCGACGCGCCGCGCCTGACCGAGCAGATCAGGGGGCTGCGCCGCTCCATCGCGCAGGAGATGGGCTTCGTCCTGCCCAGCATCCGCATCCAGGACAATCTGGAACTGCCGCCCGATACCTACATCCTGCGCGTGAAGGAAATCGAGGCCGGGCGCGGCCAGCTGCGCCCGCCGCTGCTGCTGGCCATCGACCCTAATGGCGGCCTGCCGGACATGCAGGGCGACCGCACCAGCGAGCCCACCTTCGGTCTTCCCGCCCTGTGGATCGAGGAGCGCAACCGCGAGGAGGCGCTGGCGCGCGGCGTCACGGTGGTGGACTGCCCCGGCGTGCTGGCCACCCACATCACCGAGATCGTGCGCGAGCACATGCCCGAGCTGCTGTCCTTCAGCGAGACCCAGAAGCTGCTGGATGAGCTGCCGAAGGAGCAGCAGAAGCTCGTCACCGACCTGATCCCGGCGCAGGTCAATGTCTCGACCGTGCAGCGGGTGCTGCAATCGCTGCTGGCCGAGCGCGTCTCGGTGCGCGACCTGCCCACCATCCTGGAAGGCATGCAGGAGGCCATGGCGGCCAACATGCGCAGCCTGCACGGCATGGTGGCCGTGGTGCGCGCCAAGCTGGCCCGCCAGATCAGCGAGGCCGCGCGCGGCGCCATGGGCCATGTGCCCATCATCACCCTGTCCCCCGACTGGGAGGTGGCCTTCACCGAGGCGCTGGTCGGCCCGCCGGAAGACCGGCAGCTGGCCATGGAGCCCGTGAAGCTGTCGGAGTTCCTGAACCGGCTGCGCGACGCGCTCGACAACGCCGATGCGCAGGGCGAGACGGCGGCGATCGTCACCTCCGCCGCGCTGCGCCCGCATATCCGCGCCATCCTGGAGCGCTTCCGCCCGGCGACCGCCGTGCTGTCCCAGGCCGAGATCCACCCGCGGGTCCGCATCCGCTCCCTGGGCAGCATCTGATGCTGCCCTTTTCTGAAACCCGCGCCGGGCGGCCATGCCCCCCACCGCCCGCGCCGAACCGGACCCACGCCCCGGGGAGGGCGACACGGCCATGAGGCTTTCCGTCTTTCGCGCGCCCACTATGGCGCAGGCCATGGCGGCGCTGCGCCGTGAGCTGGGCGACGACGCCGTGCTGCTGGACACCCGCAGCGGTCGCGGCGGCGTCGAGATCACCGCCGCCATTCCCCCTGATGAGGATGACGACGAGCCCTGGCTGGCCAATGTGCCCGCCGTGCCCGCCGACAACCGCCCGAGGGACAACCAGCTGGGGCCGCTGCCCGAGGACGCGCCGCTGTTCCTGATCGGCACGCCTGGCGCGGGCAAGACCATGACCTGCGTGAAGCTGGCCACCCGCCATGTTCTGGCCGGGCGCCAGCCGCTGGTGGTCACCACCGATGGCGAGCGCGCGGGGGCGGTCGAGCAGCTGGGCGCCTGCATGCGCGCGCTGGGCCTGGCGCTGGCCGTCGCCGGCAGCCGCACCGCGCTGGTCCGCGCCCTGGAGAACGCGGTGCCCGGCCAGCCGGTGCTGGTCGATACCGCCGGCTGCAACCCGTTCGACGATGCTCGGGTGCGGGCCTTGCTGGGGCTGATCCATGGGCTGGGCCACCCGGTGCTGGTGCAGCCCGGCGGGCTGTGCCCGGAGGAAGCGGAGGAGGAGGCGCGGGCCTTTCACGCCATGGGGGCGCGGCATCTGCTGCCCACCCGCATGGATGTGGCGCGGCGCGGCGGCAGCGTGCTGGCCGCCGCCCGCGCCGGGCTGACACTGACCGAGGCGGGGACCGGCCCCGACCCGGCAAATGATCTGGTGCGTATCACCCCGGACTGGGTGGCGACACGCCTGCAAGGGAGAAGCGCATGAGTGGGCGAATTGTTGCCGTGGCCTCCGGCAAGGGGGGCGTGGGCAAGACGGCGCTGGCGATCGGGCTGGCGCAGGCGCTGGCGGAGCAGGGCGGCCGCGTGCTGCTGGTGGATGCCGATACGGGCCTGGCCAATGTGGATGTGCAGATGGGCCTGCCGGCCGGTGCGGATCTGGGCCAGGTGCTGGCGGGAAAGGCCACGCTGGAACAGGCCGTGCAGCGGCATCCGAGTGGCTTCGCGGTGCTGCCGGGGCGTTCCGGCAGCGGGGCGCTGGCCGGGGTGGGGGCGGAGGCGCTGGAGGCCCTGCTGCGCCGGGCGGCCGAGACCCATGACCAGGTGGTGGTCGATTTGGGCGCCGGGGTGCAGCGCGCCCAGCGGCGCCTGGTGGCCATGGCCGACACCACCCTGCTGGTCGCCACCGAGGAACCGACGAGCCTGACCGACGCCTATGCCGTGCTGAAGCTGCTGTGGCGCGACGCACCGGGCGCCGATGCGCGCGTGCTGGCCAATATGGCCCAGGGCGCGGCGGCGCTGCGGGTGTGGCAGGTGCTGGACGGGGCGGCGCGCAATTTCCTGGGGCGCGGCGTGGTACAGGCCGGCCATGTGCGGCGCGACGGCAAGGTGGCGGACGCGATCCGCCACCAGCAGCCGCTGCTGTCCCGCCACCCCGGTTGCGGGGCGGCGGAGGACATCCGCCGCGTCGCGGCCGGGCTGGCGGCGGAAGGTCTTTCATCGAATCGTCACACCACGCTGGCCGCCTCGGGCGCATGAACCGGCCGATCCTTTGCCGGAACATGACCCATGCATGATGATGATATTGTTGAAATCGAGGACATCGGCAGCAACCCGGCCCCCGGCCGCCGCTTCGAGGAGATCGCGGCCGCCCGCTTCGGCCGCCGCGCCGTTCTGGGCGGCGCCGCGGCGCTGACGGCCACCGCCGCCGAGGCCCAGGTGCCCCGCACCGGCGGCCCCTCGACCCTCGCCTTTCCGGAACTGACGCACCAGCTCGCCCAGACCGATTCCGTGGCCGAGGGCCATGAGGTGCAGGTGGTGATGCGCTGGGGCGACGCGGTGCTGGCCGGCGCCCCCGCCTTCGACCCCGCGCGCCAGACGCCCGACGCCCAGGCGCGCCAGTTCGGCCAGAACAACGACTTCCTGGCCTTCATGCCGCTGCCGCGCGGCAGCAACGGCTCGGATCACGGGCTGCTGTGGGTGAACCACGAATATTGCTCGACCGGCTCCATGTTCCCGGGCCTTCCGGCCGGCAACAGCGCCATCCGCGCCGCCAAGACGGAACTGCAGGCGCGCACCGAGATGATGGCCCATGGCGGCAGCGTCGTGGAAATCCAGCGCAAGGACGGCAAGTGGGCCCCCGTGCCCGGCGGTGCGATGAACCGCCGCATCACCGCCTCCACGCCCATGCGCATCTCCGGCCCCGCCGCCGGGCATGAGCGCATGAAGACCAGCGCGGACCCGAACGGCACCCAGGTGCTGGGCATGCTGAACAACTGCGCCGGCGGCACCACCCCCTGGGGTACGGTCCTGACCTGCGAGGAGAACTTCAACACCTATTTCGGTGGTGAGGCCGCCCGCACCGGCGCCCAGGCCGCGGCCTATCGCCGCTACGGCATCCAGCCCGCCTCCCCCAACGCCTGGGAGCGTTTCGAGCTGCGCTTCAACCTGGACCGCGAGCCCAACGAGCCCAACCGCTTCGGCTGGGTGGTCGAGATCGACCCGTTCGACCCCAACAGCACGCCCATCAAGCGCACGGCCCTCGGCCGCTTCAAGCATGAGGGCTGCACCCAGGCGATGGCGCCCGACGGCCGCGTGGTGTTCTACATGGGCGACGACGAGATGAACGACTACGTCTATCGCTTCGTCACCGCGCGCCCCTTCAACCGCGAGAACCCGGCCGCCAACCGCGACCTGCTGGATGAAGGCACGCTCTCGGTCGCGCGCCTGGAGGATGACGGCAAGCTGGTGTGGATGCCGCTGGTGTTCGGCGAGGGGCCGCTGACCGCCGCCAACAACTTCGCCAGCCAGGCCGATGTGCTGATCGAGACCCGCCGCGCCGCCGACCTGCTGGGTGCCACCCCCATGGACCGCCCCGAGGACGTGGAAGCCAACCCGGTCAACGGCCGCGTCTATGTGATGCTGACCAACAACGCGCGCCGCGCGGCGGACCGGCTGAACGCCGCCAACCCGCGCCCGCGCAACATCCACGGCCATGTCGTGGAGATCATCCCCCCCGGCGCCGGCACGCCCCGCGTGGACCACGCCGCCAACGAAGCGCGGTGGGAGATGTTCCTGATGGCGGGCAAGCCCGGCATCGACGCGGGCGCGCGCTATCACCGCGCCACCAGCGAGAACGGCTGGCTGTCCTGCCCGGACAACTGCACCTTCGACAGCAAGGGCCGCATCTGGAT
Source organism: Rhodovarius crocodyli (assembly GCF_004005855.1). Taxonomy (GTDB): domain Bacteria; phylum Pseudomonadota; class Alphaproteobacteria; order Acetobacterales; family Acetobacteraceae; genus Rhodovarius; species Rhodovarius crocodyli. The sequence continues at coordinate 504 of NZ_SACL01000012.1, read as the reverse complement.
CGCGACCGACGGCGCCCCCAGCGCCGCGGGCGTGGCCGACGCCGTCTACGCCGCCGATACCTCGGGCGCCGGCCGCGGCCTGACCCGGCTGTTCTACCAGACCGTCGTCGGCGCCGAGGTCTGCGGGCCCTGCTTCACGCCGGACGACACCACCCTGTTCCTGGCGATCCAGCACCCGGCCGAAGGCAGCAGCTACGAAAACCCCTCGACCCGCTGGCCCGACTTCGACCCGGCCTTGCCGGCCCGCTCCTCCGTCATCGCCATCGTGAAGAAGGGCGGCGGCGCGGTCGGGAGCTGAAGCAGGGGAGGGCGCGCTTCGGGGGTTTCACCCCCGGGCCCCCACCAGGGCTCTGCCCTGGACCCGCCAAAGGCCGAAAGGCCTTTGGAAACCGGGAGTTGAAAAAGCCGGAGAGGGACATCGTCCCTCTCCGGCTTTTTCAATTAACTCAAGTGGGTCCAGGGGCCACAGGCTCCTGGCGGGTGTCCAGAGGGCGGAGCCCTTTG
>NZ_SACL01000011.1 GCF_004005855.1 Rhodovarius crocodyli | reverse complement strand
TTGGAAACCGGGAGTTGAAAAAGCCGGAGAGGGACATCGTCCCTCTCCGGCTTTTTCAATTAACTCAAGTGGGTCCAGGGGCCACAGGCTCCTGGCGGGTGTCCAGAGGGCGGAGCCCTTTGGTCGGGGTTCGGGGGCAAGGCCCCCGAGGTGCCACCTAGCCCCGCTTCAGCACGATCCGTGCCTCTGCCGCTTCCTCGATGGCGGCGCGGGAGTAGAGCAGGGGCACGGCTTCGTCCTTGGCCCAGACCGGGAACAGGTCGCGGTAGTGGGGGCTGCGCGGGTCGCCGGACTGGCCTGGGGTGTTCACGGTGATGCTGGCGTCCCAGTTGCCCACATCCACCACCATGCGCCAGGTGACGCCCGAGGTGACGCGGAAGTCCGACGGCCGGTAGCCGTTGTTGTTGAGTGTGGAGCCGGCGCCGGATTTCGGCAGCGGGCCTACGTTCAGCTGTGCGGCCAGTTCGGGCGAGACGTATTTGGACAGCGGATGCTCGGCGAAGCCCTGGTGCAGCGTGCCCCAGGCCCAGGCGGTGGTGTCGGGGCCGAGCAGCTTCGTCACCTCGGCGAAGGCGGCTTCCAGCGTGCTGAGCATCAGCGCGTCGCGGGCCTTTTCGGGCTCCGGGCCGAAGGCGGGGTCGGCCTTCAGCACTAGGTTGGTCACGTGCTGGGTATCGGGCACGGCGACCATGGCGGCGAGGCCTTCGGGCGGCAGGGTGCGCATGACGGTGGGCACCAGGTGCTTGGTGAACCAGGCCTCATACAGCGCGCCGCCGGCGCTGTCGGTGGACAGGCGATGGTCCCAGCCCATCAGCAGGGCGCGGGCGGGGCTGGGCGTGCCGGGAATGGCGCGCAGAACGTCGACCAGGGATTTCGCCTGCACCGAGGTCACGTCGGTCTGCAGTGCCAGGGTGGATGCCACGGAGAATTTCGTCTCTCCGTTCAGCACCTGGGAGAGCCGGGCATAGCGCGCGCCGTCGGTCCATTCGAAGCCGGTGCGGCGGAAAGCCGCGTCGAAATCGGCGGGCAGGTTGTACTGGTTGGCGCTGCCGACCCAGCCGCTGGCGGGGTTGTAGTGGCGCGGCATGTCGCGGGTGGTGGTGAAGCCGGCCCATTCATAGCGCCCGTCGCCCGGCACGGGCATAAGCCCGTCCCAGTTGGGGCGCAGCGGCACCTTGGTGCCGACGGCATAGGCGATGTTGCCTGCCACCTCCGCCACGACATGGTTGGAGGAAGGCGCGCCCCAGCTGTCCAGCGCGGCCAGATAGCCCTTGATGTCCTTGGCCTTCAGATAGCCCAGCGCGCCGATATAGGCGGCCGTCCCCGCCTCCCACCAGACGCTGCGCAGGCCATAGGCGCGGCGGGTCTCGGGGTTCACGTGCAGGATCGGGCCGTGGCGGGTGAAGGAGAGTTCGATCTCCCGGTCCGGCTCGCCGCGCACCTTGAGCGGCTCGCGCTCCGTGCGGATGGCCTCCCAGCCGCCGCCGTAGCGATACCGGGTCAGGTCCTCGCTCAGCTCGTAGATATACAGGTCTTCCTGGTCGGCCGGGTGGATGGTCATCGCGAAGGCGATGTCGTCGTTGTGGCCGAAGGTGATGCCGGGCACCGCGGGCTCACCGGAGCCGATGACGTTCAGCCCAGGGGCCGTGATGTGCACGGCATAGCGCAGGCTCGGCTGCTCATGCACACGGTGCGGGTCGCTGGCCAGGATGGGGCGGCCGGTGGTGGTGCGGTGCGGCGCGAGCGCCCAATGGTTGCTGCCCTCATCGGCCAGGTCGGCGGGCAGGGTGGGCGTGCCGAGGTTGATGGCGTTGGGCTCGGCGCCGATGTTCTGCATGCGCAGCACCTCGGCCGGGATGGGGTGCGGGTCCATCCCCTCGGGCACCATCACGGTCCAGTCGGGCTGGAAGCCCTTGTGGAAGCGGTCGGCCTCCATCCCGTATTTCACCGCGATGTTGTGGCGGGTGATCTCGGCATCCAGGTTGCGCACGCGGGCATGGGCGCGGCAGCGCAGCACGTCCTCCGGCAGCCAGCGGGCGGGCTTGCTGCCCATGATGCCGAATTCGGGGGGCAGGCGCTCAGGCTCGCGCTCGGTGAGCGCCACATAGGCGTTCACGCCGGCCACGAAGGCCTCGGTCCAGCCCTTTGCCTCGGGCGTATAGGCGGCCCATTCGGCGGCCATGTCGCCGCGATACATCAGCAGGCGCGCGGCGCGGTCGCGCTCGGCATAGGCGGGGCCGAAATCCTCGGCCATCAGCCCGAGGCCGCGCTTGCGCCACAGGTCGATCTGCCACAGCCGGTCGCGGGCGGCGTTGAAGCCTTGGGTGAAGAAGGCGGTGGTCTCGTCGCTGGCCGTGATGTGCGGGATGCCCCAGCGATCGATCAGGATTTCCGCCTCGCCGGGCAGCCCCTCGACGAGGATGGTTTCGCTGGGGATGCTCATCGGGGGACTCCTGTGAAATCGGGCCGCATGCCACACCCGGGGGGCGCCGGGGGCAAGACCGGGGGCAAGGATTTTTCGCGCCCGCGCGGCTGGCGACCCGCCCCGATCGGCGCGATCCTGCCGCACCGCAGGAGAGACCGCCATGAACCGCCGCATGCGCCTCGTCGCCTATCTGAAGACAGGGCCCACCGCCAATCACGGCGGCGGTTGGCGGCACCCGGACTCGCGTCTGGACGACATCCTGCGCCCCGAACGCTATGAGGCCATCGCGCGCCTGCTGGAGGGCGCCTGCTTCGACGCGGCCTTCTTCGCCGATGCCTTCGGCCTGCCGGACATCCATGGCGGCAGTTACGACAGCTACCTGCGGCTGGGCGGGCAGATCAGCTATCTGGACCCCATGACGGTCCTGCCGCTGATGGCGCGCGTCACGCGGCACCTGGGCCTCGGCGCCACCCTCTCGACCACCTTCTTCCACCCCTATCACCTGGCCCGCACCCTGGCCTCGCTCGACATCCTCAGCGAGGGGCGGCTGGCTTGGAATGTCGTCACCTCCGCCACCGACTACGAGGCGCGGAACTTCGGCGGTGCCGCCATCCCCGGCCGCGACGAGCGTTATGACCGCGCGGATGAGGTGATGGAGGCCTGCCAGGCGCTGTGGAACGGGTGGGAGGCCGATGCCTTCGTGAAGGACAAGCAGGCGGGCGTGTTCATCGACCCTGCCAAGGTGCATCGCGCGGATTACCAGGGCCGGCATGTCTCCACGCGCGGGCCGCTGTCCATCCCGCGCAGCCCGCAGGTGGGGCCGCTGATCATGCAGGCGGGCTCCTCGGCGCGCGGGCGGGATTTCGCGACCCGCTGGGCGGAACTGATCTTCATCACCACCGCCGGCCGTGACGACGCCGCCGCCTATGTGGCCGACATCCGCGCCCGGATGGAGGAGGCCGGCCGCCGGCCCGCGCCGGTTCTGCCTGCCTGCTCCGTCGTCGTGGCCGACAGCCGCGCGCAGGCCGAGGAGCGCGCGGCCGAGCTGAACGCGCTGGTCGAGCCCGAGCTGGAAATGGCCGTGAACTCCAACCTGATCGGCGTCGACCTGACCAGGCCGATCCCGACCGAGGGCGTGACACGGCAGGGTATCCAGGGGTCCTGGGACCGGGTGGCCGCGAGCGCCGCGAAGCAGGGCGTGAGTTTCGTCGAGGCGACCAAAAAGCCGCGCAGCCTGATGGTGGGCAGCGCCAGGGATGTGGCGGACCAGATGGAGGATTGGTTCACCGCAGAAGCCTGCGACGGCTTTGTGCTGTGGCCCACGCATTTTCCGGCGATGTTCGAGGATGTGGCGCGGTTGCTGGTGCCGGAACTGCAGCGGCGGGGGCTGGTGCAGAAGGATTATCGGGAGGGGACGTTGCGGGAGAAGATAAGCAAATAAGTATTTGTTCTTTTTTAGAAAAAAGAACCAAAAAATTTCTGTGAGTTTAGAGTGTCGCTCGGGGTGAGGGGCGCGCCAAACTCGCAAAAGTCTTTTTGCTTCTTTTTCTACAGAAAAAGAAGAATGCCTCAGTGCCGCGCCAGCAGCCTGTCCAGATCCTGCTCCGCATGGCACGCCACATACCGGCCCTCACGCCCCGGCAGCGGCAGCGCGGTCAGCCCGATATCGGCGTAGATGCGCTGCCATTCCGGCCCCACATCCCAGAAGGCCGGCCGCACGCCGTTGCGCTCGCACAGGTCGCGGAAGCGCCAGATCACGCTGATGCGGTCCGCCAGCTCCCCGGCCGGGTCACCATGCGCGACCCAGATGGGCTTCTGGCGGGAAAAGGCGACGCCCGCATGCCCGGCCTCGCCCAGCAGCACACCGTCGGCCTCGGGCGGGACCGTGCCGCGCCAGCTGGCCAGCAGGGTGCGGGAGGCCGCGTCATAGGGCAGGGGCCGGATGGCGGCCGGGCGCAGCAGCCGCGCCAGGCCGATCAGCAGCAGCAGCCCGGCGAGGCCCACCGTGAAGCGCAGCCCGTTCGGCACCCAGCTCTCAAAGACGATTTCCCACCAGGCGCTGTCGCGCATTTCCAGGCGGTGCCCCACCACGGCCAGCGCCAGGCCGCACAGCACCACGGCGGACATGGGCAGCAAAGCCTGGTTGCTGAACGGCTCGGCCAGCACGCGGGTGCGGCGGTAGAAGGCGCCGCGCATGGTGGCCAGCAGGGCGGCGATCGCGAATTGCGGCAGGAAGCCGTACCAGGGCTCGCCACGCACCCAGGCCAGCACGCCACCGGCCAGCAGCACCACCAGCGCCAGCCCCCAGGCCAGCACCAGCCGCCGCACCAGCCCATAGGCCAGCACCACCAGCAGCGAGCCGAGGACGGAGGCCGCGAATTGCGAGGCGACGCCCAGCTCCATGGTGCCCAGCAGCAGCCGGTAGCTGCCATTGGCCGGCAAAGCGCCCTGGAACATCATCAGCGCGCCCGCCAGCACCACCAGGGTGGCCATGGCCGGCGCCTCCAGCGCCTCCGCCCCGCGCGAGGCCTGGGTGAAGCGCGTCAGGATGTGGCGGCGCTGGCTGATCTCGAAGCCCGCGAACAGGAAGCCCGAGATGAACAGCGGCGCGATGTAGTAGAACAGGCGGAAGACCAGCAGCGCGCCGATCACCTCGGCAGCGCCCATATAGGGCGCGAGCCCGATCAGGATCGCGCTGTCGAACACGCCGAGGCCCCCGGGCACGGAGGCCACGATGCCCAGCGAATAGGCCGCGAGGTAGATGCCGATGAAGCGGATCAGCGTCAGCCCCTCGGCCGGCGGCAGCAGCACATAGAAGATGGCCGCCGTGACCGCGACATCGACGGTGGCCAGCAGCGTCTGCGCCAGGGCCATGCGCAGGCCCGGCAGCTCCACTTCATGCCCGAAGACGCGGATGACGCGGAAGAAGCGCGACAGCACCACATAGGCGCCGACAATGGCCCAGAGCGGCAGCGCCAGCAGCTGCAGCACCCAGCGCGGGATATGCCCGCCTGCCCAGGGCAGCACCTCGGGCTCCAGCACCAGCACCAGCCCGCCCAGCGCCATGCCGCCCAGCCCGAAGGTGAGCGAGGTGAAGCCCACCACCTTGGCGATCTGCACCGCGGTGTAGCCCCAGGCGGAATAGAAGCGCAGGCGCACCGCGGCGCCCGACACGGCGGTGAAGCCCAGATTATGTGCCAGCGCATAGCCGCAGAAGCTGGCCATCAGGCTGCGCGCCCAGCTGGCCGGCCGGCCCGCATAGACCGAGCCCAGCTTGTCGTACCCCGCCAGCACCAGATAGGCGACGACGGTCAGCCCGCCCGCCTGCCACAGCGCGTGGTGGGAGATCGCCCCCATCGCCGTACGCACCTGTTCGAGGGACAGCGAGCGGAACTCCCGCTGCACCACGAAGATGGCACCCGCCAGCAGCACCAGCCCGAAGACGGTGGCGCCGTAGCGCTTGAGGGCTGGGATCACCTGTCGAGCGCCGCCCGCACGACCGCGATGGTGCGCGGAATGCCGTATGCGGCGACCACCGAGCCGAAGCGCGGCCCCTCATCGGCGCCCAGCAGCACCTGGTACAGCGCGTTGAACCAGGTACGGCCCACGCCCATGGACCCGTCCTTGTTGGGCACCGCGAAAGGCTCCCTGCGGCCCGCGTCGTAGATGATGTCCTGGATGGCCTTGGCGCGCTCCGCGCCGGGGGGCATGTCCTCGATCGTGTACTGCGCGTCGGTCAGGCGCAGGATCAGGTCCTCCAGCCCTTCGCGTTCCTCCGCCGTCGGCGGGCGCGGCTTCAGGCCGGGGCGGACGAAATCCGCGCAATAGGCCACGGCGCGGGCCACCAGCACGTCCAGGAAGGGATGCGTCTCGGGCGCTGCCTCGGGCGCGTAGTTGCGCACGAAGGCCCAGAGGTCGTCGGCCGTCTCGGCCGCGCTCACGGCGGCCAGGTTCAGCAGGGTCTGGAAGGTCAGCGGGCTCGCGGCGGTCTCGGGCACGGCACCGCCATGGATGTGCCAGGCCGGGTTGGCCGCGGCATCGGGCATGGGCAGGGCGCGGGCGCGCTCGGCATTCTGCAGGTATTCGTCGACCGCGCGCGGGATCACGTCGAAGAACAGCCGCTTGGCGCGCGTCGGCTGGTTGTACATGAACTGGCTCAGGCTCTCGGGCGGGGCGTAGCGCAGCCACTCCTCGATCGTCAGGCCATTGCCCTTGGACTTGCTGATCTTCTGGCCCTGGTCGTCCAGGAACAGCTCATAGGTCAGGTTCAGCGGCGGCTCGGCGCCCAGCGCCCGGCAGATCTGGGAGGACAGGCGCACGCTGTCGATCAGGTCCTTGCCGGACATTTCATAGTCGATGCCGAGGGCGAACCAGCGCAGCGCCCAGTCGGCCTTCCACTGCGCCTTGCAATGGCCGCCGGTGACGGGCGTCTCGAAGCGCGTGCCCTCCGCGTCGCGCCACACCAGCGTGCCGTCGGCGCGCACCTCCTCCATCGGCACCTGCTCGACCACGCCCGTCACGGGGTGGATGGGCAGGAAGGGGGAGTAGGTGGCGCGGCGGTCGGGCCCCAGGGTCGGGCGGATGATGTCGCACACTTCCTCATGGATCGCGGCCATGCGCAGCAGCGCCGCGTCGAAGCGCCCGCCGGTGTAGTAGTCGGTGGAGGAGGCGAATTCGTAGTCGAAGCCGAAGGCGTCCAGGAAGCTGCGCAGCCGCGCATTGTTATGCTGGCCGAAGCTGGGATGGGTGCCGAAGGGGTCGGGCACGCGCGTCAGCGGCTTGCCGAGCGCGCCCTGCAGCAATTCCTTGTTCGGGACGTTGTCGGGCACCTTGCGAAGCCCGTCCATGTCGTCGCTGAAGGCGATGAGGCGGGAGGGCAGGCCCGTCAGCTGCGTGAAGGCATGCCGCACCCAGCTGGTGCGCGCGACCTCGCCGAAGGTGCCGATATGGGGCAGGCCGGAGGGGCCATAGCCCGTCTCGAACAGCGCCGCCTTTTTACCCGCCTTCTCCAGCCGGTCAGAGAGCTTGGCGGCCTCCTCGATGGGCCAGGCCTTGATGGAGCGGAGTTCAGGATGGGCAGACATGCCCCGGACATGGCCCAAGGCCCCGCCCGGGTCAATGTGTCCGATGGCAGCAACAAAGCGTTCACCAGCATGCCTTATCAGGGGGCTGATAAATCCCGGAGCCGCCCATGCACGCCCAGGCTGTCCAGCCAATCGACATCGCCGGAACGATCCGGGCCGAGATCGCGCCCCTGTTCGGGGAGCTGCGCACCTTCGTGGACCGCCGGATCGCGGAGCTGAGCGCCGAGGTCGCCGCTTCCTCCCAGATGGCGGACATGGCGGAGGAGAACATCTCGGCGCGGCTGGGCCTGGTGCATGAGCAGATCGCGAAGCTGGTCGCCATTCCCGCCGCCAGCACCCGCAACAGCGGGCTGGAGCTGGAAGCCGTGGTCCAGGCCACCGAGGCCGCCGCCAACACCATCATGGAGGCGACGGAAGCCATCCAGGACTGGATCAGCAGCGGCCGCAAGGATGAGGCCTCGATCGAGGCGCTGTCGATGCGCGTGAACTCCATCTTCGAGGCCTGCAGCTTCCAGGACGTGACCGGCCAGCGCATCCGCCGCGCCATTCAGCACCTGCAGCAGGTGGAGACGATGCTGGAGCAGATCGTGCCCGGCGCCGCACTGGTCAGCACGGAACCGAAGCTGGAGATCCGCAACCCGATCTGCACCGTGAGCCCGGAAGCCGCTGCCCAGCCTGACATGTCGCAGGAAGATATTGATGCGTTGCTGAACGGGTAGGGAAGTCAAAATTAATTCGTTCCTTTTTATAAAAAAGAACCAAAAAATTTCTGTGAGTTGGCGGCGCCGAATGTGGCCGGTAGCACTAGGCTCGCAAAAGTCTTCTTGCTTCTTTTTCTACAGAAAAAGAAGAATGCCTCACTCCGCCGGCAGCCACACCTTGAAGCACGCGCCCTGGCCCAGCTCGCTCTCGATCAGCAACTGGCCGCGGTGGCGGTTCACGATGTGCTTCACGATGGCCAGCCCCAGCCCGGTGCCGCCGCTGGCCCGCCCGCGCCCGGCATCGACGCGATAGAACCGTTCCGTCAGGCGCGGGATGTGCTCCTTCGGGATGCCCGGCCCGTCATCGGTGACGGACAGCAGCACGCCCGGCCGGTTCGGCAGGCGGGGGCCGGCGACCACGCGCCTGGCCTCGATCCGCACCAGGCCGGCGGGCTTGCCGTGGCGCAGGGCGTTCTCGATCAGGTTGCGCAGCACCTGGGAGAGCTGGGTCGCGTCCGCGGCCGTGACGGGCAAGGTCTCGGGCACGGTCACCTCCAGGGTGGCGCCGCGCGTGATGGGTTCCACCGCCGCGACCTCGGCCCGGATCAGGGCGGCGAGGTCGGCGCTGCCCTCGGGCGGCTGGTGCTCCGACAACTCGATGCGCGACAGGCTCAGCAGGTCGTCGATCAGGCTTTTCATGCGCTCTGCCTGGCTGGCCATGATGGCCAGGAAGCGGGAGCGCGCCTCGGCGTCATCCTCGGCCGGGCCGCGCAGGGTCTCGATGAAGCCGATCAGGCTGGCGAGCGGCGAGCGCAGCTCATGGCTGGCATTGGCGACAAAATCGGCGCGCATGCGCTCGACCGCGCGCGCCTCCGTGCGGTCTGACAGGACGATGACAAGCCGGCCGCCGTCAGAGAGCGGCGGCTCCATCGGGATGCACTGGGCCACAATGTCGCGCTCGACCGGAACGGGCAGGCGAAGCTCGGTGGTCTGGGGGCGCCCCTCGGCGCGGGCACGGTCCACGGCGGCGGCGAGGGCCGGATGGCGCAGCAGGGCGCCCAGCTCGCCGCCCGCCGATTCGCCACGGGTGCCGAACTGGCGGCGCGCGGCGGCATTGGCGCGCAGGGGCGTGGTGTCCTCTCCCAGCACGATCAGCGGGTCGGGCAGGCGCTCCACGATGGTGGCGTCGGCGGCGCGCAGTTGACCCTCCAGCTGGGCGCGCGCCTCCAGGCTGCGCGCCAGGCGCAGCAGCTCGTCCTCGATATCCTTCACCGCGGGCAGGCGCGGGGCCCGGAAGGGGGCCGACAGCGGGTCCCCCTGTTCCGAGGCGATGCGCAGCGCATCGGCCAGGCGCTGGATGTTCATCAGCCAGAACCAGGCCAGCGCGACCGAGACCGCGATGATGGCCAGGCAGGCCAGGGCGGCCTCGCCGGGGCGGATGCGCTCGGTGGCCAGGAACAGCACCTGGACCGCGAGCGGCATGGCGCCCAGCAGCGCCGAGGTGCGCAGAAGCCGGCCGAGGGGGAGCATCACCGGCCCGATCGTTGCCGACGCACGGCGTCGGCGGCGTGAATCGGCCCGGCGACGTCGCTGGCGATGCGACGAAGAAGCATCGTCAGCTGCCGGCCGCGCCGGGCACCGGCGCGGGCTCGCGCAGGGCGGGCTCGGCGTTGGGGCGCACCTCCATGATGGCCAGGCCGCGTGCCAGCTCACCGTTCGGCAGCAGGCGGATGGGCCCGTCCGCACCCTGGAAGGCCTCGCCCACCGGCAGCTCGCGCGTGCCCTCGCGCGCGGCGCGGCTGGCCAGGGCGGCGCCGTCATAGGCGGTGCCGGCAAGCCGGGCAGGGCGGTTGCCGAAAGCCGCGTTGTAGCGCTCGTCGAAGCCCGCGCGCACGCTGGGATCGGGGCCCACGAACAGGGCGCCGGCCAGGGCGGGCTCCCGCGCGATCTGGTTGTCGCCCACCCACAGATGGGTGCCGATGATGCGCGGCGCGGGCGTGAGCCCACCCGCCGCCAGCCCCTGCGCGAGCGCGCGGGACTGCGTGCCGGACACGCCGAGCACCACGGCCTGCACCCCGCCCGCGCCGTTGGCGGCGGCCAGGAAGGACTGCATCGCGGCCTCGGTGCCGGTGCCGCGATAGGTCTGCACGACGGGCGGCTGCATGCCGGCGGCAGCGGCGGCCTCGCGGATCGCGCTGCTCAGGCGGCGGCCGAACTCGTCCTCCTGGACGATCACGCCGATGCGCTGCGAACCCTGGGCGGCCTGCACGATGCGGCGGCCGACCTGGGTGGGCGTCACGCCCAGCACATAGACGCCGTGGCCGGCCTGCGACTCGTCGCTGGTGAAGGCCAGCATGGGCGCATTGGCGGCGCGCGCGGCGCGGCCGGCGGCGGCTGTCTCACCCAGCGTCAGCGGGCCGACCAGCACGGTCGCACCCTCGGCCAGGGCCTGGCGGGCGGCGTCGGCCGCCCCGCTGCTGGTGGAACGGGTGTCCTGCGGCACCAGTTCCACGCGCGGGTCCGCCTGCTCGAACAGCGCGAGCTGGGCGGCGTTCAGCATGGCCTGGCCGAGCGCGCCGTTGCTGCCCGAGAGCGGCAGCAGCAGGCCCACGCGGTTGCGCGCCGTCTGCGGCGCGGCGGGCGCCTGGGCCGGGCCGGGCGCCCAGCCGAGGGAGGACTGGCCGGGCGGCTGCCACACCTGGGCCGGCTGTTGCACTTGCGGTGCGCAGCCGATCAGGGCCATCAGCAGGGCAGCGGGAACGCCCAAGCGCGCATGGCGCAGCAGGCGGGCCGCTGCCGAGTGAGCCGGAAACCGAGATGGACGACGCATCAAAAACTCCCCTTCCGCCGGCAGGCCTCGCCCTGGTCGCGACGCCGATCGGCAACATGGACGATCTGTCCCCCCGCGCCCTGGCAACGCTGGCCGGGGCGGAATTCATCCTGTGCGAGGACACGCGAGTCACGCAGAAACTGCTTGTCCGCCACGGGCTCTCCATACCGCTTCGGCCGCTGCACGACCATAACGAGGACGCAGAGATCCCGGGCATTCTGGTGAAATTGCGGTCGGGGGCGAAAGTTGCGCTGGTGAGTGACGCCGGCACGCCTTTGGTCAGCGACCCCGGATACCGGCTGGTGCGGGCCGTGATCGAGGCGGGGCTGCCGGTCACGGGCATTCCCGGCCCGAGTGCGGCCGTGCTGGCGCTGACCCTGTCCGGCCTGCCGCCGCATCCCTTCCTGTTCCAGGGCTTCCTGCCGCCGCGCGGCGGGCCGCGCCAGGCGGCCATCGCGAAGATCAAGGGCATGGAACAGGCGGGACTCGCGGCCACCCTCATCTTCTATGAGGCGCCGCACCGGGTGGCCGAGACCCTGGCCGCGCTGATCGAGGGGCTGGGGCCGGAACGACCCGCCGCCCTGGCGCGCGAACTGACCAAGCGCTTCGAGGAAGTGCGGCGCGGCACTCTCGCGGAATTGTTGGCCGGCGCCGAGGCCGACCCGCCGCGCGGCGAGGTCGTGCTGCTGCTGGGCCCGCCCGGTGAAGCCGCGGAAGGCGCGGAAAACCTGGATGACGCGCTGCTGGCGGCCATGCGCGGCATGTCGCTGCGTGATGCGGCGGCCAGCGTGGCGCTGGCCCATGGCCTGCCGCGCAAGGCGGTCTATGCCCGCGCATTGGAGCTGTCGCGCCAAGGTGAAGGGCAGGGCGCGCGGGAGAATCCGCCCACGGATTGATTCGCGATGTTGCATGGAGGGGGGCGCCTTGGGTAAGGTGCCGCTCACTTTTCCGGGCTATCCGGAGGGGGACGCCTGTTCGAGTGCGGTTTCCATGGGGGTGGAGGCCGCTTTCAGTTCCTGGGACAGGCCAGGGGAGAGTTCTGGATGCTCGATGTCTTTCGTGCTTCTGCGGTGATGCGCTGCGGTTACGCGCGGGCTGGGATGGCCATGGTGGTGCTGGCGGCGCTGAGCGCCTGCGGCAGCAGCCAGCAGGCCGCGACCGGTCGCCGGCCGACGGCCCATGCGACGCAGACCCGTTCCTATGATCCGCCGGGCCCCCCCAGCGACCCATGGGGTCCCTGGATCCGCGAGGCCTCCCGCCGCTTCGACGTGCCGGAGCGCTGGGTCCGTGAGGTGATGCGCCAGGAAAGCGGCGGCCGCGCCGGCGCCACCAGCCCGGTCGGCGCCATGGGCCTGATGCAGGTCATGCCCGGGACCTATCGCGAGCTGCAGTCCCGCTACGACCTGGGCGAAGATCCCTACCACCCGTATGACAGCATCATGGCCGGCACCGCGTATCTGCGCGAGATGTACGACCTGTACGGCTCGCCGGGCTTCCTCGCGGCCTACAACGCGGGTCCGCGCCGGCTGGAGAACTACCTCTACAACCGTGGTTCCCTGCCGCAGGAGACGCGCAACTACGTGGCGCGGATCGGACCCAACATCATCGCCTCCAGCCCCGTGCGCCGCGCGCCGCCTGAGGTCTATGCCGCCGCCGAAATCCCGCTGCGCGTGCCGGCCGGCCCGCGCCGCATGGACTCGGCCACGCTGACCGCCCTGGCCGAGCAGCGCGCGATCCGCGAGCAGGGCGCCCAGTACGCCCGCGCGCCGGACCCCGAGCCCAGCGTGGCACCCGTGCGCATGGCGGCCGCCCGCCCCACCCCCGCCCGCGGCGGCGTGGTGGCGATGGAGCCCATCGCCGATGGCTCGACCCCCGGCGGCGCCGCCGCCCTGGCCGAGAGCGCCGCGCGCGAGAGCGGTTCCTACACCGGTGGCAGCGCGCTGGCCGGCTATGCGCCGCCGACGCAGACCATCATCGCCGGCCGGATGGACCCGATCCCCGACGGCAGCACGCCCGAGGGTGCCGCGGCCATGGCCGAAGCCGCCTCGCGCAGCGAGGCCCAGCGCCCGACGCAGCTCGCCGACGCCTCTCCGGCGCGCACGGGCTTCACGCGCAGCCTGGGCTTCATCGGCACCGCGCAGGCCTCGACCCTGCCCAGCAACATCCGCCCCGCCGTGGTGACCACGCATTCCAGCTGGGCCATCCAGGTCGGTGCGTTCAGCGACGAGCGCCAGGCCCGCAGCGCCGCCCAGTCGGCCGGCGTGTCCGGCGGGCGCGTGGATGTGCAGCCGGTGCGCGTCGGCCGTGCCACGCTGTTCCGCGCCCGCATCATCGGCCTCTCCCAGGGCGGCGCCCAGCAGGCCTGCGACCGCGCCCGCGGCCGCAGCCCCTGCATGGTGCTCAGCCCCGACGCCCAGAGCTGAGTCATCAGGGCGCGTCGGGCCTTGCCCCTCGCGCCCCATGCCTGCCTTCCGCCGCTCCGCAACAGCCGTGCCCTGCCGGGGGCGGCTGCCTTTGCGCCATCGCAACCGGGGTGCGGTTGAGCGCGCGGGCCTCGCATGCCATCAAGGCCTGCAAGGGTAAGGAAGGTTTACCATGTCGGACGGCCGTCTGATCATCGGCAACAAGCGTTATTCCTCCTGGTCGCTGCGCGGCTGGCTGGCCGTGCATCTGGCGCGGCTGGATGTGGAGGAAGTGGTGTTCCCGCTCGCCGGCGGCTCCACCCCCGCCATCAAGGAAGCCACCCCCTCCGGCACCGTTCCCTATCTGGAGCATCACGGCGCGCGGATCTGGGAAAGCCTGTCGATCATCGAATATTGCTCGGAACATGTGGCGCTGTGGCCCATGGCCCCGGTGCCGCGCGCCATGGCGCGCTCGGTGGCGGCCGAGATGCATGCGGGGTTCCGCGAGCTGCGCATGGCCATGCCGTTCAACATCGGCCGCGAGTTTCCCGGCCAGCGCCGCACCCCGGGCGCGCTGGCCGACATCGCGCGCATCGAGGCGATCTGGGCCGAGTGCCTGGAAATCTCGGGCGGCCCCTTCCTGTTCGGCCTGGACATGAGCGGCGCGGACATCATGTTCGCCCCCGTCGTCTGCCGCTTCCTGACCTGGCAGCCGGAGCTGTCGGCGACCTCCCTGCGCTATATGGAGCAGGTGCGCGGCCATGCGCTGATGCGCCGCTGGTACGACGAGGCCCTGGCCGAACCCGAATCCTGGCAACTGGACAAGTTCGAGAACCCCGCATGAGCGCCCCCATGAGCATTGCCCTCGCACTCGACCATGTGGGCGTCTGCGCCCGCGATCTTGGCCCGATGGTCGCGGCCTATGAGAAGCTGGGCTTCTCGCTGTCGCCCATCGCGCAGCAATCGGGCCGCCGCAGCCCGGACCAGCCGGTGGAGCAGTTCGGCACCGGCAACCGCTGCGCCTTCCTGCGCCATGGCTATATCGAGCTGCTGGCGATCCTGGACCCCGCGCTGTTCGACAACCAGCTGGGCGGGTTCCTGTCGCGCTACACGGGCCTGCATATCCTGGCGCTGGGCGTGGCGGATGCCGAGGCGAACCTGACCCGCATGCAGGCTGCCGGCATCCCCATCAAGGGTGTCGCCTGGCTGGAACGCCCGGTGGAGAAGGGCGATCCGCGCCATGCGAAATTCGCCCGCCTGCCGCTGCCCGACGCGGCGGAGGGCCGTATCCAGCTGATCCAGCACCTGACGCCCGAACTGATCTGGCAGCCCCGCTGGATGGACCACGCCAACAAGGCCGATGCGCTGGTCGCCCTGGTCATGGCGGCCGAGAATCCGGCCGATGTGGCCACCCGCTTCTCGCGCCTGTCGGGCGTGCCGTTCGAGCCCGATCCGGCCGGCGGCTTCCGCCTGCGCTTCCCGGGCGGTGAGCGCGTGGCGGGCCCCGAGGCCCCGGTGATGGAAACCGTGGTGCGTATCCTGGAGCCCGCGGCCCTGCCGCAGGTGCTGCCGGGAGTGACGGCGCCGGCGCTGCCCTTCATGGCCGGCATGGTGATCCGCACCAGCGACGGCAACGCTGCCGTGCGCGGCCTCGGCCTGCCGCTGGTGGAAACCCCGGATGGCGGGCTGATGGTGGCGCCCGAGCACGCCGCGGGTGCCGCGGTGGTGTTCGTGCCGTGACCCATGCGGCAGCGGTGGGGCGCAGCCTCAGGGTCTATCACGACCCGGCGCGGCGCCCCGCGCTGGATGCCTTCTACGGCCGCTTCCTGAAGCCAGGCGACATCGCCTTCGATGTCGGCGCGCATGTGGGCGACCGTGCGCTGTGCTTCGCGCGGCTGGGCGCGCGGGTGGTGGCGGTGGAGCCGCAGCCGCGCCTGGCCCGCGCGCTGCGGCTGATCCTGAAGGGGCGGGATGCCGCGCTGGTGCAGGCCCTGGTGGGCGAGGCGCCCGGCCAGGCCACGCTGCACCTCAACACCGCCAACCCCACCGTCGCCACCGCCAGCGCGGAGTTCATCGCGGCCGCCGCCGGTGCCCCGGGCTGGGAGGGGCAGAGCTGGGATGCCAGCCTGACCCTGCCTGTCACGACGCTGGACCTGCTGATCGCGGCGCATGGCGAGCCGGCCTTCCTGAAGATCGACATCGAGGGATACGAGGCGGTGGCGCTGGCCGGGCTCTCCTGCCCGGTGCCGGCGCTGAGCTTCGAGTTCACGACCATCCAGCGTGATGTCGCGGTCGTCGCGCTGCGGCGCTGCGTGGCGCTGGGATACCGTCACTTCAACGCCTCTCTGGGCGAAAGCCTGGAGATGGCGCACCCCGCCGCGATCGGCGCCGCGGCGCTGGAGGCCTGGCTGCTGGCGCTGCCGCCGGAGGCAAACAGCGGGGACATCTATGCCGCGCTGGATAATGCGTCATTGAATCGTTGATTGGTTAATTGACTCTCTTTTGGGTGTGAAAATATAAACCACGGACGTGGCGCGGATGAACCGCGCCCGCCGTCACACCAGAAGGGAGCCGCCATGGCCCACCGAGCATCGCCTGCCACCGCCATCCTGCGCCGCCGCCAGGCGCTGGGCCTGATGGCGGCCATCGGCTGTGCCGCCGGGACCCCGGCCCGCGCGGAGGAAGCCTGGCCCGCCCGCCCGATCAAGCTGGTGGTGCCCTGGCCGGCGGGTGGGCCGACCGACATCTTCGGCCGTGTCGTCGCGCGGGAACTGGCGGCGCGCCTGGGCGTGCCGGTCGTGGTGGACAACCGCGCGGGGGCCACGGGCACCATCGGCGTGCAGCATGTCGCGCGCAGTCAGGCTGACGGCACCACGCTGCTGTTCGCCAACACCACGGCCGTGATCGGCAGCATCGCGGCGCTGGGCGAGGCACCCAAGCCCTTCGACCCGGTGGCGGATTTCGCGCCGCTGGGCCTGCTGGTGGAGACGGCCGTGGTGCTGTGGGCCCACCAGTCCACCGGCCTTGCGAGCTTCGAGCAGTTCCTGGCCCGCGCGCGGGACCGCGCCCAGCCCCCCGTGCCCTTCGGCACC
Organism: Rhodovarius crocodyli; assembly: GCF_004005855.1. Classification (GTDB taxonomy): domain Bacteria; phylum Pseudomonadota; class Alphaproteobacteria; order Acetobacterales; family Acetobacteraceae; genus Rhodovarius; species Rhodovarius crocodyli. The sequence continues at coordinate 127,254 of NZ_SACL01000011.1, read as the reverse complement.
ACGGGTTCCGGCGCCGTCTCGGAACTCGCGGTGGAACAGCTGGGCCGGCATTTCGGGCTCAACCTGCTGAAGGTGCCCTATCGCGGCACGGCGCCGCAGGTGGCGGACCTCGCGGCGGGCCATGTCCAGGTGGGGGCGGCCGATTACCCCGTGGCGGAAGGCCATGTGCAGTCGGGCCGGCTGCGCCCCCTGCTGGTCATCGGCAAGGAGCGCCTGCCGGAGCTGCCGGACACGCCCACCAGCGCCGAATACGGCATCACGGAGCCCGATTTCACGATCTGGAACGGTGCCTTCGCACCCGCCGCCACCCCCGCGCCCATCCTCGCGCGGCTTCGGCAGGAGCTGCAGCAGATCGGGCGGGGCGATGCCTTCCGCGCGGTGGCCGAGGGCAAGGGCAATCGCCTGATCTTCCAGGCGGGCGCGGAGGCCACGGCACGGCTGCAAGCCGAACTGGCGGGCCGCCGCGCCTTCGATCGCGAGGCCTCGGCCCATCAGGGCTGAAGGCTATTTCGGCTCCAGATGGCCGCCGAAGCCCTTGCGCATGGCGCTGAGGGCCTTGTCGGCGAAGTTCGCCTCCTTCCGGGAACGGAAGCGGGCGAACAGCGCCGCCGCCAGCACCGGGGTGGGCACGGCATTCTCCACCGCCGTGTCCACCGTCCAGCGGCCCTCGCCGCTGTCGGCCACATGGCCGGAATAGCCGGAGAGCTCCGGGTCCGCCGCCAGGGCCTGGGCCGTCAGGTCCAGCAGCCAGGAGGAGACGACGCTGCCGCGCCGCCAGACCTCCGTCACTTCGGCCACCGGGATGTCGAGCGGGCCCTCATGCAGCAGGTCCAGCCCCTCGGCCATGGCCTGCATCATACCGTATTCGATGCCGTTATGGACCATCTTGGTGAAATGCCCGGCGCCTGACGGCCCGCAATGCAGCCAGCCGCGCTGGGCCGTGCCGCCGGGGGCGCGGCCGGGGGTGGGGGCGGCCGCGGCCTCGCCCGGGGCCAGCGCGTCGAACAGCGGTGACAGGCGCTGCACCGCGGCCTGGCTGCCGCCGATCATCAGGCAATAGCCGCGCGAGAGCCCCCAGACCCCGCCCGAGGTGCCGATATCCAGGTAGTCCACACCACGGGCAGCGGCCAGGCCCGCCCGGCGCAAGCTGTCCTTCCAGAAGGAGTTGCCGCCCTCGATCACCGTGTCTCCGGCGGCAAGGCCCGAGAACAGGGCCTTCAGCGTTACTTCCGTGGCCTCGCCGGCGGGCAGCATCACCCACAGGGCGCGCGGCGGGGGCAGGGCGGCCAGCAGGGTGGCCAGGCTGTCGGCCACCTCCAGCCCCTCGGCCGCCAGGGCGGCGCGAGCTTCGCCCGCCTGGTCGAAGGCCACGGGGTGGATGCCGGCGCGGGCCAGCCGGCGCGCGATGTTCCCGCCCATCCGGCCCAGGCCGATGATGCCGATGCGCATGGTGCTTCTCCCTCTTTTCGCCCTGTGCAGGTCGTGCTGCCATGGCTGCCGGAGGACCATACCATGAAGCTGCCCGATAGAGGCCGCCCCTGGCCCGAACTCGCCGCCGAACTGCAGGCCGCCAAGGCCCGGGACTACTCCTGGCGGCAGGGCCGCATGGCCGTCTATTTCTATTACCTGGATGCGGCGCTGGAGCAGGTTCAGAAGGACGCCTACCTCGCCTATTTCACCGAGAACAACCTGGGCCAGGGCCGGGCCTTCCCCTCGCTGGCAAAGCTGGAGGGCGAGGTCGTCGCCATGGCGCTGTCGCTGATGGCGGCGCCCCAGGGGGCAGGGGGCACCTTCACCTCCGGTGGCTCGGAAAGCATCTTCCTGGCGATGCTGGCCGCGCGGGAGAAGGCGGGCCGCGACCGCCCCAACATCGTCATCCCGGCCACCGCCCACCTGACCTTCGACCGCGCCGCCTGGTATCTGGGGCTGGAGGTGCGGCGCGTGCCGGTGACGGCGGATTTCGAGGCCGATGTGCCCGCCATGGCCGCCGCGATGGATGCGGACACCATCGCGCTGGTCGGCTCCGCGCCCAACTACCCCTATGGCGCCATCGACCCCATCGCGGCGCTGGGCGCGCTGGCGACGCAGCGCGGCGTCTGGCTGCATGTGGATGCCTGCGTCGGCGGCTTTCTCTCGCCCTTCCTGACGCGGCTGGGCCACAACCTGCCGGCATGGGATTTCTCGGTGCCGGGCGTGACCTCGATCTCGGCGGACATCCACAAGCATGGCATGGCGGCCAAGGGGGCGTCGCTGCTGCTGGTGCGCGAGGAGGCGCTTCGCCGGTTCCATCGCTTCGAGAGCGCGGCCTGGGACCGCGGGCCCTATGTCGCCTTCACCGCGCAGGGCACCCGGCCGGGCGGGGCGGTGGCCTCGGCCTGGGCGGTGATGAACTATCTGGGCATGGAGGGCTACACCGAGGCCGCGCGACGCATCATGGACGCCAAGGCCAGGATGGCGGCGGGTGTCGAGGCCATACCGGGGCTGGAGGTGCTGCGGCCGAGCCCGCATGCGATCTTCATCTATCGCCCGACCGATCCGGCGCTGGAGATGGGGCGCATCGCCGCCGCCATGGACCGGCGCGGCTGGCTGCAGGGACAGATGGCGGGCGGGCGGGGCATGCACCATCACCTCAACCCGCTGCATGCGCAGGTGGCCGACGCCTATCTGGCGGATCTGCGGCAGGCGGTGGCGGAGGCGCGCGCCGGCGGCGACAGCCAGGCGGTGGGACGGGTCTACTGACCCGTTTCTCATCTAGAACAAAATAGGAACATTTTGCTTGCGCCGATGGTGCCGCCGGGGCATGAAGGCGCGATGGCACTTCTCGACACGACGCAGAAGCTCTCGATCCTGGCGGATGCGGCGAAGTATGACGCCTCCTGCTCATCCTCCGGCACCAGGGACCGCAACTCGCGCGACGGCAAGGGCATCGGCTCCACCAATGGCGGGGGCGGGATCTGCCATGCCTATGCGCCGGACGGGCGCTGCATCAGCCTGCTGAAGATCCTGCTGACCAACAGCTGCATCTTCGACTGCCATTACTGCATCAACCGGAAATCCTCGAACGTCCGGCGCGCGCGCTTCACGGCGCAGGAGGTCGTGGCGCTGACGCTGGATTTCTACAAGCGCAACTATATCGAGGGGCTGTTCCTCTCTTCCGGCATCATCCATTCCTCGAACTACACGATGGAGCAGATCGTGGAGGTCGCTCGCAGCCTGCGGGAGGATCATGACTTCCGGGGCTATATCCACCTCAAGACCATCCCCGACGCCGATCCGGCGCTGATCGAGGCCGCCGGCCGCCATGCCGACCGCATTTCCATCAATGTGGAGCTGCCGACGGTGGGCGGGCTGAAGCGCCTGGCGCCGGAAAAATCCGAGCAGCGCATCGAGGGCGCGATGGGCCAGATGCGCACCGCCATCGAGGACGGCGCCGATGCCCGCAGCCGCTATCGCTCGGCGCCCGTCTTTGCCCCGGCCGGGCAGTCCACCCAGATGATCGTGGGCGCCGATGCCGCGACGGACCGCGATATCGTGCATCGCGCGGCGCATCTCTACGGCCGCTTCGCGCTGAAGCGGGTGTACTATTCCGCCTTCAGCCCCATCCCCGACGCCAGCGCCGTGCTGCCGCTGCGCCGCCCGCCGCTGATGCGTGAGCACCGGCTGTATCAGTCGGACTGGATGATCCGCTTCTACGGCTATGCGCCGGAGGAGGTGGGCGATGCCGCGGACCCCGCCACGGGCATGCTGCCCTTGGACATCGACCCCAAGCTGGCCTGGGCGCTGCGTTTCCGTGACCGGTTTCCGGTGGATGTGAACCGCGCCCCGCGTGAGATGCTGCTGCGCGTGCCGGGCCTGGGGCCCAGGCCCGTGCAGTCCATCCTCTCGATCCGCCGGCACCGCACGCTGCGGCTGGAGGACATCGCGCGGCTGACCAATTCGGTGAAGCGCCTGCGCCCCTTCATCGTGACGGCCGACTGGCGCCCGCTGCTGCTGGGCGACCGCGCCGATCTGCGCCCGCTGGTGGCGCCGCGGCAGGAGCAGCTGGAACTGTTCGCGGCCTGACCATGCGGCGGATCCGGCTGGAGGCGGAGGATGATGTCGACGGCTGGCGCGGTGCCGCGCGTGCCCTGGCCGCCGCGCGGGTGCCGGCGGAGGATGTGGTCTGGCAGGTGGGCGACCATCCGACCGATCTGTTCGCCGAGGACGCCCCCCTGCCGGCAGGCCCCGCGCCCCGTGTGCCGCGCCGCTTCCTCTCGATCGCCGCCCATGCCGCGCTGCATCGGCAGCCCGAGCGCTTCTCGCTGCTGTATCGCCTGCTGCTGCGCCTGCAATCCCAGCCGCATCTGCTGGAGGACGAGGCCGACCCGCAGCTGCGCCAGGTGGAGCAACTGGCCCGCCAGGTCCGCCGCGACAGCCACAAGATGCACGCCTTCCTGCGCTTCCGCGAAGTCCCGGAAGGCCGCTTCGTCGCCTGGCATGAGCCGGAACACCACATTCTGCGGGCCAATGCGGGCTTCTTCGTCAACCGCTTCACCAACATGAAGTGGTCGATCCTGACGCCCGGGGGCTCCCTGCACTGGGATGGCGAAACCCTGCTGGACGGCCCGCCCGCCCGGCGCGCCGACGCCCCCGGCGCCGACCCGGTGGAGGGCGCCTGGAAGGCCTATTACGCGGCCATCTTCAACCCGGCCCGCGTGATGGTGGACGCCATGCTGAAGGAAATGCCGAAGAAATACTGGCGCAACATGCCCGAGACCGCCCTGGTGCCCGAGCTGATCGCCGGCGCCCGCAAGCGGGAGCTGGGCATGATCGACACCGCCCCCCGCCGCGCGCCCGTCTCGCTGGATTCGCTGCGCGAGGAGGCGATGGGCTGCCGCCGCTGCCCGCTGTGGCAGCCCGCGACCCGGACGGTGTTCGGCGAGGGCCCGCCCGATGCCGAGATCATGATCGTGGGCGAGCAGCCCGGCGACCAGGAGGACCTGGCGGGCCGTCCCTTCGTGGGCCCCGCCGGCCAGCTGTTCGACCGCGCGATCGCCGAGGCCGGCATCGACCGTGCCCGGGTCTACGTCACCAACTCCGTCAAGCATTTCAAGTTCGAGCCGCGCGGCAAGCGCCGCATCCACGCGCGCCCGAATGCGGGCGAGATCGACGCCTGCAAATGGTGGGTGGACCAGGAACGCCGCATGATTCGCCCGCAGCTGCTGATCGCCATGGGCGCTACCGCCCTGCGGTCGCTCACCGGCAGGCCGATCCCGGTCGGGCAGGCGCGCGGCACCGCCGTGCCGCTGCCCGATGGCGGCAGCGCCTGGGTCACGGTCCATCCCAGCTACCTGCTTCGCCTGCCCCCCGACGCCGACAAGGATGCCGAGTTCGCCCGCTTCGTGTCAGACCTGCGACAGGCGCGCGTTTCCTCTTTCGGGGCGAAGGGGGTATAGAGGCCGCCTGATGAGGGTACAGGTTGCATGAACTGGATCAGCGAGTGGGCGCTGCCCAAGATCAAGACGCTGTTCGGCACTTCGCGCGAGGTGCCGGAGAATCTCTGGCACAAATGCTCCAACTGCGAGCAGATGGTGTTTCACCGCGATCTGGAGCGCAACCTGCGCGTCTGCCCGCATTGCGGCCATCATGAGCGCATGGGCGCCCGCCAGCGGCTGGAATGCACGCTGGACGAGGGCTGGCAGAAGATCGAGCTGCCCAAGGTCCCGGCCGACCCGCTGAAGTTCCGCGACCAGCGCCGCTATTCCGAGCGCCTGCGCGATGCCCAGGCCAAGTCCGGGCTGGATGACGCGGTGGTGGTGGGCCATGGCACGATCGACGGCCAGCCGGCCGTGGTCGCGGCCTTCGAGTTCTTCTTCCTCGGCGGCTCCATGGGCGCAGGCGTGGGTGAGGCGCTGGTCGCCGCCGCCCGCCTGGCCGTGCTGCAGGACGCGCCGCTGATCGTGTTCACCGCCTCGGGCGGCGCGCGCATGCAGGAAGGTGCCGTCAGCCTGATGCAGATGCCGCGCACCGTGATCGCGACCCAGATGGTGAAGGAGGCAGGCCTGCCCTTCATCGTGGTGATGTGCGACCCGACCACGGGTGGCGTCACCGCCAGCTTCGCCATGCTGGGCGACATCCACATCGCCGAGCCCAATGCCATGATCGGCTTCGCCGGCGCCCGCGTGATCGAGCAGACGGTGCGCGAGAAGCTGCCCGAGGGCTTCCAGCGCGCCGAATACCTGCTGGCGCACGGTATCCTGGACATGGTGGTGAAGCGCGGCGACATGAAGGCGACGCTCGCGCAGGTCATCAGCCTGCTGCGCGTGTCCGAACTGCCCGGCGCCCTGGAACTGCCGCCCCCCGCGCCCGTGGAATGAACGAGGCGAAAGGTCTGGGCGGCCGTTCCGCCCCGGTCATCGAGCGCCTGCACCGCCTGCACCCGAAGCTGATCGACCTCAGCCTGGGGCGGCTGGAGGCGCTGCTGGCGCGCATGGGCAACCCCGAGCGCGCGATGCCGCCCGTGATCCATGTGGCCGGCACGAACGGGAAGGGCAGCACCTGCGCCTTCCTGCGCGCCATCACCGAGGCCGCCGGCCGCCGCGCCCATGTCTTCACCAGCCCGCATCTGGTGCGCTTCCATGAGCGCATCCGCCTGGCCGGGGAACTGGTGGGCGAGGACGCGCTGGCCGATGCGCTGGAGGAGGTGGAGCGCGTGAATGCCGGCGCCGCCATCTCCGTGTTCGAGGTGATCGCGGCCACGGGCTTCCTGCTGTTCTCCCGCACGCCCGCCGATGTGGTGGTGCTGGAGGTGGGCCTCGGCGGCCGCTTCGACGCGACGAACGTGATCGAGCGCCCGGCCGCCTGCGCCATCGCCTCCATCTCCATGGACCACATGGATTTCCTGGGCGACACGCTGGGCGCCATTGCCTTCGAGAAGGCAGGCATCATCAAGCAGGGCGTGCCGGTCGCGACCGGCACGCAGAAGCCCGAGGCGATGGAGGTGCTGCGCCGCGTGGCGGCCGAGCACGGCGCGCCCCTGTTGGCCCGGCATGAGGCCTGGGAGATGGACAAGCGCGGCTTCACCCCCGCGGGCGGTGCTTCCATCCCGCTGCCGCCGCTCGGCCTGCCGGGCGTGCATCAGTACGACAATGCCGGCATCGCCATCGCCGCCCTGCGCGCCTGGAACCCGGATTGGCTGAACGAGGCCGCCATCCAGGCCGGCGTCGCCGCCGCCCGCTGGCCCGCCCGCCTGCAACCCCTGCACGGCAGGCTGGCCGAGGCCGCGGCCCCGCATGCGCTGTGGCTCGACGGCGGCCACAATGCCGGCGCCGGAGAGGCGCTGGCGCAGTTCCTGCCCGCTTGGTCGGACCAGCCGCTGCATATCCTGGTCGGCATGAAGCAGGGCAAGGGCGCGGCCGACTTCCTGCGCCCGCTGCTGCCCTTCGCCACCACGCTGCTGGCAGTGCGTGAGCCGGGCCAGCACCTGGCCATGCCCATCGAGGACATCGTGGCCGCGAGCCAGGGGCGCGCCCGGAACGGTGGCACGGTGGCGGAGGCGCTGGCCCAGGTGACGCGCGACCAACCCGGCCGCGTGCTGGTCTGCGGCAGCCTGTATCTGGCCGGCGAAGTGTTGAAGGCGGACGGGACGCCGCTGGTGTGAGGGCGTGCCGGGGATTTCATCCCCGGACCCCGACCAAGGGGCAGCGCCCCTTGGTCGGGGCCCGGGGGCGAAGCCCCCGCACCACCCTCAGGCCCCGGCGATCGCCGCGTTCATCGCCTTCACGCCCGCGCCCGGCCCGTCCTGGTGGTTCCAGACGGCACCGACCACGGCCAGGAAATCCGCGCCGGCGCGCACCAGGGGGGCGCAGTTGGCGGCCGTGATGCCGCCGATGGCCACGCAGGGGATCTCCATCATCTCCCGCCACCATTCCAGCAGCTCGACGGTCGCGACGTGCTCGGTCTGCTTGGTCTCGGTCGGGAAGAAGGCGCCGAAGGCCACGTAGTCGGCGCCCAGCTCGCCCGCCGTCATCGCCATGTGGCGGGAGGAATGGCAGGTGATGCCCAGGATATGGCTGTCCAGCGCCTTGCGGGCGGCCTCGTGGTCGCCGTCGGTCTGGCCCAGATGGGCGCCGTCGCAGCCCAGGCGCTTGGCCGTTTCGGCATCGTCGTTCAGCAGGAAGGCCACGCCGCGCGACTGGGTCACGGGCATCAGCTTCTCGACGGCCCGCGCCACCTCGTCGCGGCCGGCGTCCTTCAGCCGCAGCTGCACGCAGGCGACATCCCCGGCGTCCAGCGCCTGGGCGAGCAGCGTCTCGAAGCCATCGGTCAGGCGCGGCGGGGTGATGAGGTAGAGGCGGCAATCGGGCATGAGGCTGTCTCCCTCAAGCCAGGGGCCGCGTCAATCAGCCGCCAGCGCGCTGATGAGGCCGTCGAAGCGGGCGAAATGCGTGGCCCAGTCCGGCGCGCGCCATCCGGCCAGCCTGTCGAGCTGGGCCAGGCGGCGCGGATGCGCGGGGTCGGCATAATCCTCCACCGCCTGCAGCCAGCCCAGCCCGTCGAGCGTGTCCAGATAGTCCGGCACATCCCCGCCCACTTCCCGCAGCACCGCGAGGTCCGAGGCGATGACCGGCACGCCGGAGGCCAGCGCCTCACCCACCGGCAGGCCGAAGCCCTCGGCGAAGCTCGGGAACAGCAGGGCCCGTGCGCCGGCGAGCAGGCTGGCCAGCTCGGCCTCGCCCATATGGCCGCGCCAGTCGACGTAGTGGGGATGCGCCTCGATGAAGCGGCGCACGGGCTCCACCTCCCAGCCCTGGCGGCCGACGAAGATCAGCCGTGGCGTCTCGGTGCCCAGCCTGGCGTGCAGCTCGCGCCACACCTCCAGCAGCAGCATGTGGTTCTTGCGGGGTTCCAGCGTGCAGATCGTCAGGAAATAAGCGCCGCTCTCATCGGGGCTGGCGCGGGTCCTGAGGTCGATGCCCGGCGGGGCTACGGCGCCCGGCGGCACCCGGCCCTGGGCCTGCATCCAGCTCTCGGCCTGGCGCCTGCTCTCGGCGCTGACATAGGCCACGCCCGCCGCGAGGCGGGAGACCGCCAGCATGCGCCCGGCATGGCGCGGCGGCTGCACCGGCCGGTTGTATTCGGGGTGGGTGATCGGGATGATGTCATGGATCAGCGGCACGAAGGCGGCGCCGTGGCGCGTCAGGCTCTCGATCGCGCGCATGTCCTCCAGCCCCTGGTGGCTGACGATGCTGAAGACGGCCCCGGGCCGTGAGGCCGCGGCCACCGCCTCGGCGCGGCCGGCGCCCAAGGCCAGGCGCAGCGCGTGGCGGGCGATCAGCCTGCGTGGCCGGCGCCCCTCGGCGCCCGCTGCCAGCACCTGCGCCACCATCCCCCGCGGGAGGGCAGCATAGCGGCCCCACAGGTTGCGGCAGACCAGCGTGGCCGCCGGATCGCCCAACGCCCGCCGGGCATGGGCGATCTCGATACGGTCCATGCCCGATGGCCGGCCCCGGAAGGCGACGGCCATCAGGCGCGTGACATCGAGGATCAGAGGATTGCCAGGATGGATTCGGCCTTGCTCACCTCGAACTCGCCGGGCTTTTCCACGGCGACATGCGTCACCTTGCCGTCCTTCGCCACCAGGGCGAAGCGCTGGCTGCGGATGCCCATGCCGCGCGCGGTCAGGTCCTGGTCCAGGCCGAGGGCCTTGGTGAAGGCGGCGCCGCCATCGGCCATCATCACCACCTTGTCGCCCACCTGCTGGTCCTTGCCCCAGGCGCCCATGACGAAGGCGTCGTTCACCGAGAGGCAGACGATCGCGTCCACGCCCTTGGCCTTCAGCGCGGCCTCATTGGCGACATAGCCCGGCACGTGCTTGGCGGAGCAGGTGGGGGTGAAGGCGCCCGGCAGGCCGAACAGGGCCACGGTCTTGCCGGCGAACAGCGCGGTGGTGTCGGCCTCCTTCGGGCCTTCGGCGGTGGCGAGCATGACCTTCACGCTCGGAATGCTGTCGCCCACTTGGATCGTCATGGCTGGCCCTCTCTCGGCTTGGGGAAGCGGGAGGGTAGCGAAGGGGCCGGGGCGTGTCATCCGGGGGAGGGTCTTGTGGGGGCGCGGCGCGCGCTCCACATCTGTCACATGGCAAGCAGACAGGGACCTCGGATCATGGGCATGGCGATGCGCAAGACCGGCTCCGGTGCCGGCACCGGACCGAGCCACGGCTCGGGTGATTGGTTGACGGGGCAGTTGCTGATCGCGACGCCCGCCATGCAGGACCCGCGCTTCGCGCAGACGGTGATCTGCCTCTGCGCGCATTCGGCTGACGGCGCGATGGGGCTGGTGCTGAACCGCCCGCTGGACAGCTTCGCCTTCGAGGACCTGCTGCAGCAGCTGGGCATCACGCCCGCCCCGCCCGCGCGGGCCATCCGCATGGTCAGCGGCGGGCCGGTGGAGGGTGGGCGCGGCTTCGTGCTGCACAGCCCCGAATGGCAGACCGACGGCACCCTGCCGGTGCCGGGCGGGCCGGATCGCGAGGGCGCGGCACTGACCGCCTCGGTCGAGGTGCTGAAGGCGATCGCCGAGGGCAATGGCCCGCGCGACTGCCTGCTCGCGCTGGGCTACGCCGGCTGGGGCCCCGGGCAGCTGGAGGGTGAGATCGCGGCCAATGCCTGGCTGACCGTGCCCGCCGACGCGGACCTGCTGTTCGGCAGCAAGCCCGAGGCCACCTGGCGCCAGGCGCTGGCCAAGCTGAAGGTCGACCCGCTGCTGCTGAGCGACGTGGCCGGGCACGCCTAGGGCAGATAGCGCGCTCTAGCGGGCAGTCCGCGCCTGCAGATACTCGCCGGCGGCCACGATCCGCCGCTCATTCGCGCGGATGCGCTGCTGGGCGGGCGCGCCCAGTGTCGCGACCGTCAGCGCCACCAGCAGATTGCCCATCGCGAGCGCCCCCACCGCCGATTCCGGAAAGGCGCGTGAGGTGGTGGGTGCGACGAAGAACAGTGCGCCCGCCAGCTTCGCCAGCGGCGCAGTCGGTGCGTCGCCGATGCCGATGACCCGGGCGCCCGCCTGGGCCGCCGCGTCGGCCAGGCTCTGGGTCAGCCGGCTGTAGGGCGCGAAGCTGATCGCCACCACCACGTCGCCCGGGGCCATGTCCTCCAGGAAGGTTTCCGGGGCGCCGGCCGTGTCGTCCGCGAGCGACACGTCGGGCCGTGCCTTGCGCAGCGCATAGGCCAGGGCGAAGGCCGCCGGATAGGTCGTGCGCCGGCCCACCACCTGCACGCGGCGGGCCTGGGCCAGCAGGGTGGCGGCCTGCTGCAGCGCGGCCTCGTTCAGCCCGGCCAGGCTGCGGTGCAGGATCTCCTGCTCGGCCGCGAAGAATTCGGCGGCGAAGCCCAGCGCGCCGGTGCTGCGCGCGGCGGCCGCCGCGATGCCCCGCGCGGCATCGGCGTTGCGGTTGGCGGCAGGCCCGAGCAGCCGCCCGGCCCGCACCCCGTTCACATAGTGCCGCCTGAGCTCGGCATAGCCCGCAAGGCCCAGCCGCTGCGCCAGGCGCACCATCGTGACCGGGGGCACCCCGGCGCGGCGGGCCAGCTCGCGCATCGAGAACACCGCCACATCCTCCGGATGGGCCAGCACATGGCGGGCGGCGGCCGCCATCTGCGTGCCCAGTTCGGGCAGCAGGGCGGCAATCGCGGCGGCGGTCTGATCGGATTCCATGCAGCGATCCTCGCATGGTGAGCCGAATGAACCAAATGATCCTGTTGCGAATGAAATGGATCATATGGTTCAGTTGCCGTCAGATCATCCGAAGGAGCCGCCGATGAGCGCCCATACCCTGCGCAACGACACCGGGCTGGAGGCGCCGATGACGCGCTCCGCCGCCGCCTTTCTGCGAGAACAGCGCGTGGTGCCGGGCGGCTCCATGCGCCACGCCTCCTGGTTCGCGCCGCACCCGCCCTATGCCGCGCGCGGCGAGGGCTGCTGGATCATCGACCTGGACGGCCGCCGCATCCTGGATTGCGCCAACAATTTCTTCTCCCTCGCGCATGGGCACGCCTTCCCGCCCATCGTGGCGGCGCTGACCGATGCCATCGCCAAGGGCACGGCCTTCGGCGTGCCGATGGAGGCCGAGATCGCGCTGGCCGAGACGCTGCGCGCCCGCAACCCGCGCCTGGAACAGACCCGCTTCTGCAATTCCGGCACCGAGGCGGTGATGGCCGCCATCAAGGGCGCGCGCGGCGTGACCGGCCGCCATCGCATCGCGAAGTTCGAGGGCTGCTACCACGGCTCCTACGACCACGCCGAGGTGAGCCTGGAGAGCAGGCCCGAGGAATGGGACGATGCGGCCGGCAACCCGGCCTCCATCGCCTATGCCAAGGGCACGCCCCCCGCGGTGCTGGCCGATACGGTGGTGCTGCCCTATGCCGACGCCGACCGCTGCGCCGCCATCCTAAAGCGTGAGGGGCCGTCGCTTGCGGCCATCATCCTGGACCCCCAGGCCTCCAAGGCCGGCATGGTGCCCATGCCCGCCGCCGTGATCGCGGCCGTGCAGCAGGCCTGCGCGCGCGACGGCATCATGCTGATCGTGGACGAGGTGGTGAATTTCCGCCTCGGTTTCGGCGGCGTCTCGCCGCTGTTCGGGTTGGAACCGGATTTCGTGACGCTCGGGAAGATCATCGGCGGCGGTCTGCCGGTGGGCGCTGTCTCGGGCCCCGCCGCGCGCATGGCGGTGTACAACCACGCCGCCGGCAAGCCGAAGGTGGCGCTGGGCGGCACTTTCAGCGCCAATCCGCTGACCATGGCGGCGGGGCTGGCGTCGCTGGCCCATTACGACGAGGCCGCCGTCGCCCGGCTCAACGGGCTGGGTGAGATGCTGCGCCAGCGCGTGAACGCCGGGCTTGCCGCCGCCGGCCTGCCGGGCCGCATGGCCGGCGCCGGGTCGTTGTTCCGCCTGCATCCGGGCGCGCGCAAGATCGAGGACTACCGCAGCGCCCGCCCGCTGCCGGCCGAGGCCGAGGCCCTGCCGCGCATCCACGCCGCGATGCTGGGGGCAGGCATCCTGCTGACGCCCAACTGCTCCGGCGCGCTCTCCACGCCGATGGGCGAGGAGCAGGTCGTGCTCATCGCCGACACCCTCATCAAGGCCACGATCGCGGAGTTCCAGGCATGAAGCGGCTCCTTCTCATCGCGGCCCTTGCGCTGCTGGCGATCCCGCACGCCCAGGCCGGCGTGGTGCTCGACCGCATCCGCGCCAACAACACCGTGCGCTGCGGCGTGGGCGGCGTGACCGCCGGCTTCTCGCTGCCCGACACGCAGGGCGAATGGCGGGGGCTGGATGTCGACTACTGCCGGGCCCTGGCCACCGCCGTGCTGGGTGACCCGCGCCGCGTCACCTTCGTGCCGCTGACGCTGTCCACCCGCTTCGCGGCGCTCAGCTCCGGCGAGGTGGATGTTCTGGCGCGCGATACGGTGCAGACCTTCTCACGCGATGTCAGCCTGGGCATCGTCTTCGTGGGGGTGAACCTCTACACCGGCACCGGCGTCATGGTCCGCCGTGCCTCGGGCGTGACCAGCCTGGAGCAGCTGACGGGGGCCACCATCTGCGCCAGCAATGGCGGGTCCAACCTGCCCGAGGTCGCGGATTACCTGCGCGCCCGCAACCACAGCTTCACGCCCGTCACTTTCGACCGCTTCCCCAACGTGCTGGAGGCCTTCCTGGCAGGACGCTGCGATGCCGTGACCTCGGGCGCCGCGGACCTGGCCGCCGCGGTGGCCACCGCCGTGAACAACCCGCGCGACTACCTGGTGCTGCCCGAGGTGCTGAGCCGCGATCCCTATGGCCCCTCGGTCGCGCGCGGGGACATGGAATGGTACTCGATCGCGCGCTGGACCCTGGCCCTGCTGGTCGAGGCCGAGGAACGCGGCATCACCCAGGCCAATGTGCGCGGCCTGGTGGCCACGGCGACCGACCCCGCGCTGAAGCGCATCCTGGGCACCGAGGACAATCTGGGCGGCATGCTGGGCCTGTCGCGCGACTGGGCGGTGCGGGTGATCGCGGCAGTCGGCAATTACGGCGAGGTGTATGACCGGAACTTCGGGCCGAACACGGCGATCAACCTGCCGCGCGGGCAGAACAACGTGGTCTCACGCGGGGGGCTGCATTACGGGCTGCCGTTCAGGTGAGGTCAGGGGCAAGGGCCGCAGACCAGGGGGCGCTGCCCCCTGGACCCCCGCCAGGAGATAATATCTCCTGGACCTGATAGGAGTTTGGCGCTTCAGCTAGGCAAGTAGGGCGCCAATTATATTATAATAATCAATGCTATCAGAGTTTGGCGCCAATTCCCCGGGGTCCAGGGCCGCTACGGTCCTGGCGGGGATGCAAGGGGCAGAGCCCCTTGCTGGGGGCTTCGGGGGCAAGGCCCCCGCTGCGCTACTCCGCCGCCTGGCGCACCAGCAGCGTCTCCGCCGCCTCATCCAGCGACCGGCTGAACCGCGCCAGCATATCCGCGATCTCGGCAGCCGAGATGATCAGCGGCGGCGTGAAGGCGATGCGGTCGCCGATGGCGCGCACGATCAGCCCGTTGCGCTCGCACGCGGCCTGCACGGCCAGCCCCGCCTTGGCGGCGGCCGGGAAGGGCTCGCGCTTCGCCTTGTCGGCCATCAGCTCCACGCCCGCGATCAGGCCCACGCCGCGCGCATCGCCCACCAGCGCGTGGGACTTCAGCGCCTCCAGCCCCTTCAGGAACACCGGCGAGACCGCGCGGACATGGGACAGGATGTCGCGCTCCTCGTAGATGGCCAGCGTTTCGAGGGCGACCGCGCAGGCCACGGGATGCGCGCCATAGGTGAAGCCGTGGCCGAAGCTGCCATGCTTGCGGCTGCCTTCCAGCAGGCTCTCATACAGCGCGTCGGAGATCAGCGTGGCCGAGATCGGCTGGTAGCTGGCCGAGAGCTGCTTGGCGCAGGTCAGGATATCGGGCTTCAGCCCATAGGTGTCGCAGCCCCACATGTTGCCGGTGCGCCCGAAGCCGCAGATCACCTCGTCGGTGACGAACAGGATGTCGTGCTTCTTCAGGATCGGCTGGATCAGCTCGAAATAGCCCTCGGGCGGGGTGATGGCGCCGCCGCCGCCCTGCACGGGCTCGGCGAAGAAGGCGGCGATGGTGTCGGCCCCTTCCTTCTCGATCAGCGCCTCAAGCTCTGCCGCCATGCGGGCCGAGAAATCGCGCTCGCTCTCGCCCGGGATGCTGAAGCGGTAGTAGTTGGGGTTCGAGACATGCAGGAAGCGGTCGCCATAGGGCAGGTCGAAATCGGCCTGCATGTGCGGCTGGCCGGACAGCGAGGCGGTCGCGACCGTGTTGCCGTGATAGCCGCGGATGCGCCCGATGATCTTCTTCTTGGCCGGGCGGCCGCGCATGTTGTTGTGGTACCAGATCAGCTTGATCGCCGCGTCATTCGCCTCGGAGCCCGAGCACTGGAACATGACGTGGTTCAGCCCCTCGGGGGCCAGGCCCGTCAGCTTCTCCGAGAGCAGCGCGGCCGGGCCGTGCGCCTTGCCGAAGAAGGTGTGGTAGTACGGCAGCTCCAGCATCTGCTTGTAGGCGGCTTCCGCCAGGCGCTTTTCCGAAAAGCCGAGCGAGGCGCACCACAGCCCGGCCATCGCCTCGATATAGTCGCGCCCTTCGGTGTCCCACACGCGCACGCCGTCGCCGCGCGCGATCAGCATGCCGCCCTTCTTGTCGTGCCCATCCAGGTCCGCCTGCTGGTGGACCATGTGGCGGTCGGCTTCGTGAAGGTTGTTGGCGCTCATCGCGGCTCTCCTGCTGTCAGAAGCAGGGTGGACCCGAAGCGTTGGCGCCCGCAAGCGGACTTCAGAGGATGGCGGTGGCCTCGATCTCGACCTTTGCCTCGGTTTCGACCAGTGCCACCACCTGCACCAGCGCCATGGCCGGGAAGTGCTTGCCCATCACGGCGCGATAGGCCGGGCCGAGTTCCGCCAGGGAGGCGCGGTATTCCTCGATGTCGGTCACGTACCAGGTCAGGCGGGCGATATCGCTGGCCTGGCCGCCGGCGGCCTGGACCACGGCCAGGATATTGGCCAGCGCCTGGCGCACCTGGGGCACGAAGCCCTCGGCGAACTTGCCCTGCGCGTCCCAGCCCACCTGGCCGCCCACGCACAGGGTGCGGCCCTCACCCATCATGCCGTTGGAGTAGCCGCGGGGGACGGGCCAGCCTGGCGGAAGAATGTCTTTCAGCATGGGGCGCTTCCTAGCTTTTCTGTTGGCGCAGCACAAAGCGCTGCAGCTTGCCGCTTTCGGTGCGGGGCAGGCTGTCGGCGAATTGCACCAGGCGCGGGTATTTATAGGGCGCGATGGCGGCCTTCACATGGTCCTGCAGCAGCCGGGCGGTGGCGGGTTCCGCCGCATGGCCCGCGTGCAGCACCACATGGGCCGTCACCAGCATGCCGCGTTCGCTGTCGGGCGTGCCGACCACGGCGCATTCGCGCACGGCCGGATGGGCCAGCAGCGCGGCCTCCACCTCGGGCCCCGCGATGTTGTAGCCGGAGGAGATGATCATGTCGTCGCTGCGGGCCTGATAGAGGAAATAGCCGTCCTCATCCTGGATGTAGGTATCGCCGGGCAGGTTCCAGCCGTTCTGGACATAGTTCTTCTGCCGGTCATCCGCGAGGTAGCGGCAGCCGGTCGGCCCCTGCACCGCGAGCCGCCCCGGCGTGCCGCGCGGCACCTCGGCACCGTTCTCGTCGATCACCTTGGCGCGATAGCCGGGCACCGGGATGCCGGTGGCGCCGGCGCGGATCCGGCCCTCGGGCGCGCCGATGAAGATGTGCAGCATCTCGGTGCCGCCGATGCCGTCCATCAGTTCGAGGCCCGTCGCGGCCTTCCAGGCCTCGAAGATCGGCACCGGCAGGGTTTCCCCGGCCGAGACGCCCTTGCGCAGCGTCGCGAACTGCTCGGGCGTGCCCTTGGCGGCCATGACGCGATAGGCGGTGGGGGCGGTGAAGGTGACGGTCGCCTTGTACTGCGCGATGGCCGGCAGCAGGTCGTCGGGCGAGGCCTTTTCCAGCAGAACCGCGGTCGCGCCGACGCGGAACGGGAACAGCACCAGCCCCCCCAGCCCGAAGGTGAAGGCCAGCGGTGGGGAGCCGATGAAGATGTCGTCCGGCTGCGGCTTCAGCACCTGCATGCCATAGGCATCGCAGATGGCCATCATGTCCCGGTGGAAGTGCATGGTGGCCTTGGGCACGCCCGTGGTGCCGCTGGTGAAGCCCAGCAGGCACACATCATCGGCCGCCGTGTCGCAGGCGGTGAAGTCGGGGCTCGCCTCGGCGCACATCGCCTCCAGCTCGCCCTCTCCCCAGAAGGCGAGATGCGCGGGGGCGGGTTCGGCCTTGACCATCTCGGCCCTGAGGCGCGCATCGGCCAGGGCGTGGGTGATCTCGGCCTTGGCCAGCATCTGGCTGATTTCCTTGGCGCGCAGCAGCGGCATGCTGGCCACCACCACGCCGCCCGCCTTCAGCACCGCGAAATAGGCCGCGACCATCCAGGCATTGTTGGCGCTGAGCAGCAGCACGCGGTTGCCGGGCACCATGCCCATCCGCCCGGTCAGCACATTGGCGATGCGGTTCACGCGCTCGGCCAGCTGGGCATAGGTCAGCGTCTCGGCGGGGGTGACGACGGCGGGGTGGTCGGCGCGGCCGGGAAGGTTGCGGTCCAGCAGCTCCGTCGCGCAGTTCAGCCGCAGGGGGTACCGAAGTTCCGGCAGCTCGAAGATCAGTTCCGGCCATTGGTCGCGCGGCGGCAGATTGTCGCGCGGAAAGCTGTCGAGATGGGCGCTGGGGGCGAACTCGGCAGTCTGGCCTGAGAAGCCTTGGCCGGAATAGATCATCTGGCTGTCTCCGCTCTGGCGATGACGATGCGTTGGATCTCGGACGCGCCTTCATAGACGCGCAGCGCGCGCACCTCGCGCGTCAGCACCTCGGGCGCTGCGTCGCGCACGACGCCGAGCCCGCCATGCAACTGGGCGCAGCGGTCAGCGATGCGGAAGGCGGCTTCGGTGGCGTGCAGCTTGGCCATGCTGGCCTCACGCGACACGCGCGGCGTGCCCTGGTCCTTCAACCAGGCGGCGCGATAGACGAGCAGGGCGGAGGCATCGACCTCCACCGCGCTGTCGGCGATGGCGCCCTGCGTCATCTGCTGGTCGAACAGCGGTGCGCCGAACAGTTTTCGCGACGTCGCGCGTTCCACGGTCAGGTCCAGCCCGCGCCGCGCGAAGCCGAGGGCCGCCGCACCCACCGTGGCGCGGAACACGTCGAGCGTGGCCATCGCCACCTTGAAGCCGTCGCCGGCTGCGCCGATGCGGTGGCTGTCGGGGATTCGGACATCGTCGAAGGCCAGCCGCGCCAGCGGGTGCGGGGCGGAGACCTCGATGCGCTCGACCACGCGCACCAGCCCGCCCGGCACCCAGAAGGCGGTCAGCCCCTTGGCGCCCGGCGCCTCGCCGCTGCGGGCGAAGACGACATAGCCGCCGGCGATGCCGCCATTGCTGATCCAGGTCTTTTCCCCGTTCAGCACCCAGTCGGCGCCATCGCGCGTGGCGGTGGTGGCCAGCGCCGCCACATCGCTGCCGGCCTCGGGTTCCGACAGCGCGAAGGCCGCGAGCGCCCGCCCGGCGCGCACATCGGCCAGGAAGTCGCGCGCGGGCTCGCAGCCGAACAGCGTGATCGCACCCGTGCCCAGCCCCTGCATGGCGAAGGCGAAATCCGCGAGGCCCGAATGGCGCGCCAGGATGTCGCGGGCGAGGCACAGCATCCGCACGTCGAGCTTGCCGTCGGCCGGGCAGGCGGCGCGCAGCAGCCCGGCCTCGCCCATCGCGGCGGCAAGCGCGCGGGTGGAGCCGTCGGCATCATGCTCATCGGTCAGTCGCGCCGCATGCGCCGCCGCCCAGGCTTCAACCTCGTCGGCCCATGCGCGGTGCTTCGCCTCGAAGAACGGCCAGTCGAGGAAGCTGCGGTCAGTCATGCTGGAAGACCGGGCGCTGCTTGGCGGCGAAGGCTTCGTAGGCGCGGCGGAAATCATTGGTGGTCATGCACAGCGCCTGGGCCACGGCCTCAGCGTCGATCGCCTGCTCGATGCCCATGGCCCATTCCATCGCGAGCATCCGCTTGGTCATGGCATTGGCGAAACCCGGCCCGGCGGCGATGTCCGCGGCCATCTTTGTCGCGGCATCGGCCAGCGCGTCGCCCTCGACCAGGCTGTTGAAGAAGCCCCAGGACAGCCCCTCGGCGCCCGACATGGATCGGCCGAGATAGAGCAACTCGCTCGCCCGCCCCTGGCCGATGATGCGCGGCAGCACCGCGCAGGCGCCCATGTCGCAGCCCGCGAGCCCCACGCGGTTGAACAGGAAGGCGACCTTGGCCGCGGGTGTCGCGATGCGCAGGTCCGACGCCATGGCGATGATCGCGCCCGCGCCCGCGCACACGCCGTCCACGGCGGCCACGATGGGCTGCGGGCAGGCGCGCATCGCCTTCACCAGCTCCCCCGTCAGGGCGGTGAACTGCATCAGGCCCTTGGTGTCGCGTTCCAGCAGCGGACCGATGATCTCATGCACGTCGCCGCCGGAGCAGAAATTGCCCCCCGCGCCGGTGATGACGAAGGCGCGGATTTCCGTCGCGTTCACCGCCGCGCGGAACATCTGGCCGAGCTCGGCATAGCTCTCGAAGGTCAGCGGGTTCTTGCGCTCGGGGCGGTTCAGGGTGATGCGCCCGATCGGGCCGTCGATCTCGAACAGGACGTGTTCGGCCTTGTGCGTCAGCAGGTTCACAGCGCTTCCTCCGTTTCCAGCGCCGTTGACAGCGCCGTCTTGGCGCGGCCGAGCAGCTGGTGCAGCGCCTCGCGCTCCTCCGGTGCCAGCCCCGCGAACATCTCCTTGATCCAGCGGCCATGGGCGGCGGACTGGGTGTCGAACACGGCGCGGCCTTCCTCGGTCAGGGTCAGGCGCACGGCGCGGCGGTCGTTCGGGTCCACGCGCCGGACGACCAGCCCCTCGGCCTCCAGCCTCGTCGCGAGCCCCGTGACATTGCCGTTGGTCACCATCATCCGCGCCGAGACCTCGCCCAGCGTCAGCCCTTCCGGCGCGCGGTCCAGGGCCGCCAGCAGGTCGAAGCGGGGCAGGGTGGTGTTGAACTGCACGCGCAGGCGGCGGCGGATCTCGGCCTCGATCGTGGTCGTCGTGGTCAACATCCGCAGCCACAGGCGAAGCTCGGCCTTCATCAGATTTCCCCGCCGGCGACGGGCAGGGCGGTGCCGTTCACCGCGCCCGCGCCCTCACTTGCCAGGAACACCACGGCGGCGGCCACTTCCTCGGGCTGCACCAGGCGCTGCTGCGGGTTGGGGCGCGCGAGCTCGGCGCGGGCCTCGGCCTCGGTCCGGCCGGTGCGGGCGGTGATGCGCGCGACGCTCTCGGCCAGGATCGGGGTTTCGGTGAAGCCGGGGCAGACGGCGTTCACCGTCACGCCCTTGGCCGCGACCTCCAGCGCCAGCGACCGCACCAGCCCCAGCAGCGCGTGCTTCGAGGCGGTATAGGCGGTGGTGTAGGCATAGCCCTTGAGCGCTGCGGTGGAGGCGACATGGATCACCCGGCCCCAGCCGGCCTGGATCATGCCCGGCACCACCGCCTGGGTGACGAGTGCCGCCCCCAGCACATTGGTGGTGAAGGCGCGGCTGAACATCGCGGCGTCGGTCTTGAGGAAGGCGGCACTCTCCGCGATGCCGGCGGCATTCACCAGAATGTCGCAGGAAAGCGCGGGCGGCGCCGCCACATCACCCAGCAGGAAGGCATCCGCGGCACCCGCCGCGACGGCCTCGGCCAGCGGGGCCTCACGCCGGCCCATCACCGTCACGCGATGGCCCGCGGCCTTCAGCGCGCGGGCGCAGGCCAGGCCGATACCCGTGCCGCCACCTGTCACCACCGCGTGTCGCTGCATCAACATACTTGAAGCCTAAAACAATTCTCGCCATGCTCACAAGCAGGCAAATCATCGGAGCAAGGCCCATGCGCATCGCGATCATCGGCGGCGGCCCGGCGGGCCTGTATTTCGCCATCCTGATGAAGCGCGACCGCCCGGAGGCGCGCGTGACGGTGGTGGAACGCAACCGCCCCGACGACACATTCGGCTTCGGCGTGGTGTTCAGCGACCAGACGCTGGATGCCTTCAAGGCGGCGGATGAACCCAGCTACCGCGCCATCACCGAGAGCTTCGCCTATTGGGACGACATCGAGATCAACGCGCGCGGTGAGAGCCACCGCATCGGCGGCAACGGCTTCTGCGGCTGTTCGCGCCGCACCCTGCTGCTGCTGCTGCAGGACCGCGCGCGGGAGGTCGGCGTCGAGATGATCTTCGGCCGGGAGGCGGTGCCGGAGGACTTCCCCGACGCCGATCTGGTCGTGGTGGCGGACGGCATCAACAGCCCCATCCGCACCCGCCACGCCGAGCATTTCCAGCCCCGCATCGACTACCGCCCCAACCGCTTCGCCTGGATGGGCTCCACGCGCCCCTTCGATGCCTTCACCTTCTTCTTCCGTGAGACCCCGCACGGCATCTTCATCGCCCATTGCTACCAGTACGAGCCCGGCGCCAGCACCTGGGTGCTGGAGACCGACCCCGAGACCTGGGCCCGCGCGGGCCTCGACGCGATGAATGAGGAGCAGAGCGCGGCCTTCCTGGAGGAGGTCTTCGCCGAGGATCTGCAGGGCCACCGCCTGCTGATCAACCGCAGCATGTGGCGCCAGTTCCCCGCCCTACGCTGCGAACGCTGGGTGAAGGACAACATGGTGCTGCTGGGCGATGCCAAGGCCAGCGCGCATTTCTCCATCGGCAGCGGCACCAAGCTGGCGATGGAGGACGCGATCGCCCTGCATGCCGCCTTCATGGCCAACCCCGGCACGGCCGAGGCCCTGCACGCCTTCGAGAATGGCCGGCGCGAGGAGGTGGAGAAGATCCAGCACGCGGCCAATGTCTCGCTGGTGTGGTTCGAGCATGTGAAGCGGTTCTGGCATTTCCCGCCCACGCAATTCGCCTTCGGCGTGATGACGCGCAGCAAGGCCATCACCTGGGACAACCTGCTGCTGCGCGCCCCGGAATTCGTGGCCGAGATGCAGGCGCTGTTCGCGCAGCAATCAGGCGGGCGCCCCGATACGGTGCCGATGTTCCAGCCCCTGGCCCTGCGCGGGCTCACGGTGCCGAACCGTGTCGTCGTGTCCCCCATGTGCATGTATTCGGCCGAGGAAGGCGTGCCCGGGGACTTTCACCTGGTGCATTACGGCGCGCGCGCCCAGGGCGGCGCCGGGCTGGTCTTCACCGAGATGACCTGCCCCGCGCCCGATGCGCGCATCACACCGGGCTGTGCCGGGCTGTGGAACGATGAGCAGCAGGCCGCCTGGACGCGCATCGTGGGCTTCGTGCACGGCAGCGGCGCGAAGATGGCACTGCAGCTGGGCCATGCCGGGCGAAAGGGCGCCACGAAACTGATGTGGGACGGCATGGACCAGCCGCTGGAGGAAGGCGCCTGGCCCATCGTCTCCGCCAGCCCCATCCCCTATTACCCCCACAGCCAGGTGCCCGCGGCGCTGACCCGCGCGCAGATGGACGCGATCCGCGAGGATTTCGTGGCCGCCGCCCGGCGCGGCATCGAGTGCGGCTTCGACCTGCTGGAACTGCACTGCGCCCATGGCTATCTGCTGGCCAGCTTCCTGTCGCCGCTGACCAATCATCGCGAGGACGAGTATGGCGGGCCGGTCGAGAACCGGCTGCGCTTCCCTCTCGAGGTATTCTCCGCCCTTCGCGCCGTCTGGCCCGCCGACCGGCCGATGTCCGTGCGCCTTTCCGCCACCGACTGGGCTGATGGCGGCATCACCGATGCCGATACGCTGGCGATCGCCCGTGCCTTCGCGGCTGCCGGCTGCGACCTGATCGACGTCTCCACCGGCCAGACGGTGGCCGACGCGGCGCCCCAGTACGGGCGCATGTTCCAGCTGCCCTGGGCGGACATGATCCGCAATGAGGCCGGCATCGCGGTGATGTGCGTGGGCAGCATCACGAGTGCCGACCAGGTGAACACCATCCTGGCGGCGGGTCGCGCGGATCTGGTGGCGCTCGGCCGCCCGCATCTGGCCGAGCCGAGCTTCACCCTCAAGGCCGCCGCAACCTATGGCGCACGGTCGGTGAAGGGCCCGAAGCAGTACAAATACGGGCGCGACGCGCTGTTCCGCACCATGGAGCGCGAGCGCGAGGAGCTGATGGAACTGCGCCGCAAGGCACGCCCCGCCAGCCACGCCCCCTCAAGGTAGCGCGGCACAACCTTTCCTTGGCATGATGCGTTGCATCAAAGAAGGAAAGGGGGTGCAGGGTTTGCTTTCCGGAATCATCGTATCGGTCGGCGCCACGATCCTGGGCATCAGCGTCGTGCAGCTCGCCAACGGCTATCTCGGCACGCTGGTCTCGATCACGGCGGCGGCCTCAGGCTTTCCGCCACTGGCCATGGGCATCGTGCTGGCCAGCTATTTCGGCGGCTATACGCTGGGGGCGGCCACGCTCGGCTCCCTGTTGCTCAGGGTGGGGCATGTGCGGCTGTTCGCCGCGCTGGCCGGGCTGGTGGCCGCCTGCATCGCCTTGCAACCCGTCTTCACCTCGCCCGCCGCCTGGGTGGTGATCAGGCTCGTCACCGGCATGGGCTGCGCCGGCCTGTTCCTGACCGCAGAAAGCTGGCTGAACGGCAGCGCCACCGCCGAGAACCGGGGTCGCGTCTTCTCCCTCTATATGGTGGCGACCAACCTGGCCTTCGGCGCCGGGCAGTTCCTGATCAACCTGCCGGCCCCGCATGGGTTCGAGCTGTTTTCGCTGGCCGCCGCCCTGTTCGGCCTGGCGCTGATGCCGGTCAGCCTGACCCAGGCACAGGCGCCGACGGTGGGGCGCAGCCCGCGCCTGGGCATCCGCGCGCTGCGGCGGCTGGCGCCGGTGGCCGTGGCGGGCTGCGCGGCCGCGGGGCTGATGGGCAGCACCTTCTATGCGTTGATCCCCGCCTATGCGCAGACCCAGGGCATCCCGGCCTCCTCCATCTCCGCCTATATCGCGACGGCCATCTTCGGGGGGCTCGCCTTCCAGATCCCGGTGGGGCGCCTGTCGGACAGTTTCGACCGGCGCCTTGTCGCGGCCGGCGTGGCGGCGGGCTTCGCCGTCTGTGCCGTGGTGCTGGCGATGATGCCTTTCGGTGCCTGGACCATGCTGCCCGTCACCTTCCTGCTGGGCGGCTTCATGTCCACCGTCTATCCGGTGTGCGTGGCCCACGCGAATGACCGCGTGCTGCCGGAACAGGTGGTCTCCACCAGCGGCTCGTTGATCCTCATCAACGGCATCGCCTCCTTCCTGGGCCCCATCCTGGGCACGGCCATCATGGGGCGCGTCGGGGTGGCGGGGGTGTTCCTGTATGTGGCGGCGGTGGCGCTGCTGTTCGTGGGGCTGGCGATGTGGCGCTTCGTGCGCGTGCGGCGCGTCCGCTGGAAGGACCGCCCCTTCGTGCCCGTCGACCCCAGCATGGGCCAGCTGGCCCATGTGGCGGACGATACGGAAATGCCGCCCGGGGCGGTGCGGGAGGGCTGACGCCCTCCCGGTTCAGCGCAGGGAGAACCTGACGGGTGCCGTCAGGGTGATCGGGTCGCCCGGAACCTCGGGCGGCGGGCTCGGCAGCGGCTCGGCGCGGCGGATCAGCTGCAGCGTCTCCGCATCCAGCTCCGAATGGCCGGAACTGCGGGCCAGGCGGACGTCCAGGACCGTCCCGTCGCGGCGCATGGTGAAGGTCACCATCACCACGCCTTCCTCTCGCCGGAAGCGGCTGCTCTCGGGATAGCGGCGATAGCGCTGCAGCCGCGCCAGCAGCTGGCCCTGCCAGTTGGGCACCGCATTCGGGTTGCCGATGGGGGCGCTGGGCTGGCCCGCCGGTGCGGCGGTGGGTGCCGTCGTTGCCGCGGAGGGCGGCGCCGGCGAGGGCTGTGCCGCAGGCGCCGCGCTCGGCTGGGCCGGGCGCGGCTGCGGGCGCGGCCTCGGGCGCGGCTCGGGCGGGCGCGGGGGCTCACGCCGGACCGGCTCGGGCGGCGGGGGCGGCGGCGGTTCCTGCTGGCGCACCGGCTCGGGCGGCGCCGGGCGCCGCGGGCTCAGGCACGCCCGCATCGGCCGGGGCTTCCAGCTCCAGCATGATGGGCTCGGCGAGCTGGATCGGCGGCGGCTCGGCCGTCAGATAGGCCACGCGCCACAGGGCCACCCCGTGCAGCGCCAGGATCAGGGCGAGCGAGGCACCCCAGCGCAGCGCGCCGCGGTTCTCCTGCTCCTCATGCCAGGTCGCGCTCATGGGCTGGCCGGGGCGCCCTCGAGGCCGACGAGCGCGATCTTGAGCCAGCCGGCGGAACGCAGCGCGTTCATCACCTCCATCAGCTCGCCATAGGGCACGCCGCTGTCGGCGCGCAGGAAGACGCGGCCGTCGCGGTTGCCGTTGAAGGCGTGTTCCAGCGCCATCGGCAGCTGCTCGCGGCTGATCACGTCATCGCCCAGATGCAGGCTGCGGTCGGCCCGCACCGTCAGGAACACGGGCCGGTCCGGCCGGGGCTGCGGCTGCGCGTTGGACACGGGCAGGTCCACGGGCACATCCACGGTGGCCAGCGGGGCCGCCACCATGAAGATGATCAGCAGCACCAGCACCACGTCGATGAAGGGGGTCACGTTGATGTCGCTGACCTCGGCGAGGTCGTCATCCCCGCCGCCACCCATCTGGAATGCCATGGCCGTTCAGTCCGCGGCCAGGGAGATGCTGCGCGCGCGCGGCGCCCGGTCCAGCTCACGCGACAGCAGGCGCATCACCTCGGTCGAGCTGTCGGCGAGCTTGGCCTTCTGCCCGGCGATGGAGCGCGTGAAGGCATTGTAGAGCACCACGGCCGGGATGGCGGCCACCAGGCCGATGGCGGTGGCCAGCAGGGCCTCCGCGATGCCGGGGGCGACCACGGCCAGGTTGGTCGTCTGGGCGCGGGAAATGCCGATGAAGCTGTTCATGATGCCCCACACCGTGCCGAACAGGCCGACGAAGGGCCCGACGGAACCGATGGTGGCCAGGATGCCGGTGCCCTTGGTCAGCCCGCGCGCCGCGCGCGCCGCGATGCGGTCGAGCACCCAGGCCGTGCGCTCCTTCACGCCGTCCTTCGGCGCGCCGTCGCCCGAGGCCCGCAGCTCCGCGATCGCCGCGCGCAGCATGGAGGCGGCCGGGCCGGTCGTCTCGGCCAGGCGGCGCTGGGCGTGATCCAGGCTTTCGGCGCTGCGCAGCGCCTGGAGGGTGGCTTCCGCGCGGCGGCCGGCGGCCGTGATCTCGACCAGCTTGGCGAGCGCGATCGTCCAGGTCAGCACCGAGGCCAGCACCAGCCCGCCCATGACCGACTGCACCACCCAATCCGCGTTCTGCACCATCGCCCAGGGCGACAGCTCATGCGGCAGGTTCTCCACCGGGATCGAGATGGGGGCCGAGGGCGGCGGCACGGCGGCGGGGGCGGCCGGGGCGGGGGGCGCCGCCGGGGACTGCGCCCAGCCGAGCGCGGGCAGCAGCGTGGTGGAGATGACGGGCAGGGCGGACAGGAAGCGTTTCATGAGCAATCTCCGGCGGCGTGCGGGGGCCTTGGCGTCAGGCATCGGCCCAGCGGCGCAGCAGGTTGTGGTAGATGGCAGTCAGCTGGATGGGGCCCTTATGGCCCTGCGGCAGATCGCCGCGCAATCCGTTAATGGTCATGTCCAGGTCAAACAGGAGGGAACGCTGCGCGTCCTCCCGCACCATGGACTGGATCCAGAAGAAGCTGGCGACGCGTGAGCCGCGGGTGATGGGTTCGACCCGGTGCAGGCTGGTCGCGGGGTACACCACGGCATGGCCGGCCGGCAGCTTCACCTTGTGGGTGCCGTAGCTGTCCTCGACCGTCAGCTCGCCGCCGTCGTAGTCGGCGGGGTCTGAGAGGAAGAGGGTGCAGGAGACATCGGTGCGCACGCGCGCCCCGGTGCCCGTGACCTGGCGGATGGCATTGTCCACATGCGCGCCGAAGGTCATGCCCGGGTCGTACCGGTTGAACAGGGGCGGGAACACCTTCAGCGGCAGCACGGAGGAGATGAACAGCGCGTTGCGTTCCAGCGCGCCCATCACGAGGTCCCGCAGGGCCGCGGCCTCGGGCGCCGATTCCGGGATCTGCAGATTGTCCTTCACCTGGGCGGACTGGTGGCCGGCCGTGACGCGGCCATCCACCCAGGGAGCGCGGGAAAGCAGCCCGCGCGCCTGCGCGAGCTGCTCCGCCGTCAGCACATCGGGAATGTGCAGCAGCATGGTCTACACCCCGCTCCGCCGGCGCCGGAGCGGCGCCGCGCGGTTCAGCGGCGTGTCAGCAAGGGCTGAGGCATGGACCATCAGGGACATGCCTCAGAACCTGGTCGACACCGACATCACCACGGTGCGGCCCGGGCCCGGGACGGTGTGCGCGGTGTAGACGGTCTCATAGGTGCGGGCGTTGGTCACGTTCAGCGCATTCACCTGGAAGCGCAGGTTGCGGAACGGGCCTTCGGTCGGCGCCCAGGCGGCGGCCAGGTCATAGCGGACATAGCTCGGCACGCGCACCGTGTTGGTGGTGTTGCCGAAGCGGCGGTCCATGTAGTTGATGCCGCCGCCCAGCTGGAAGCCGTAGGGCAGGTCATAGGTGGTCCAGAGCGAGGCGGTGTTGGGCGCCACGTTCGCGAACTCACGACCGCGCTCGGCCGCGTTGTTGGAGCGGATGATCTCCGAGTTCAGGTAGGAGTAGCTGGCATAGACGTTCCAGTTCGGCAGCGGCCGGCCCTGGATGCCGATCTCCACGCCGTCCACCCGCGTCACGCCGTCCAGCACCTGCACATTGCCCGAGGGGTCGGAGGTGCGGGCGTTGGTCTTCTCGATGCGGAAGACCGAGCCCGTCAGGCGCAGACCGTCCAGCACCTCGTAGCTGCCGCCCAGCTCAAAGGTGATGTTGCGCTCGGGCGGGGTGTTGGCGTTGTTGGCCGCCAGCGTCAGGCTCTCGGCCGAGGGGTTGAAGGAGGTGCCGGCCGCGAAATAGGTGCGGATGCGCGAGGTGGGCTGGAACACCAGCGCGGTGCGCCAGCTGAAGGCCTCATCCGTGCGCGAGAAGCGGTTGTTGGTGGTGGCCGCGCGGTTCACGTAATCGGCCTCGAAGCGGTCCCAGCGGCCGCCCAGCTGCAGCTCGAACATCTCGTTCAGGCGGATCTGGTCGACGAAATACAGCGCCAGCGTGTTCGCCACCGTGCGGATGTCGGACGCGGTGCCCCGGATGAAGGGGGTTTCGGCGTAGTAGTCCGGGTTCAGCGCGGAGGCGTTGGGCCGTCCGTTGGTGTTGGTCCCGAAGGAATAGCGCACGACCTCGGAGCTCTCACGCCCGATCTCGAAGCCCACCAGGGCGCGGTGGGTGAAGGGGCCGGTGCGCAGGTTCAGCAGGGCCTCGGTCTGGTTCACCAGGATGCTGTCATAGCCGGTGCGGACCTGCGGCTCACGCCGGATCAGCAGCTGGGACAGCGGGGTGGTCAGCGCGTTGTAGGCCGCACCCGTGCTGGTGGTGGTGGCGATGCGCGGGGCGGTCGCGTTCAGCTCACGCCAGTAGCTGCCATAGCGCGTGGTGTTGCGCAGGGTGATGGCGTCGTTCAGCTGGTGCTGGGCGCGCAGGGTCACCACATCGGTCACGGTGCGCTCGCGGTCCTGGGAGGACACGCCGTAGAAGGTGTTGCGCGGCACATTCAGCGGCCGGCCGTTGCGGTACGGCACGCCCAGGTCCGGCACGTTCTCCTCCTCCATGTGCAGGTAGGAGAGGGTGACCTGGGTGGGGCCGCCCAGGCCCCAGGTGATGGAGGGCGCGACGCCGTAGCGCGACTGATAGACATGGTCGCGGCCGGCCACGTCGATGCGGCTGCCCATGAACTGGCTGCGGACCGCGATGTTGCCGGCCTGCAGGTTGATGTCGCCCGTGGCGCGCACCCCGCCCGAGGAATAGGCCGAGAGCGTCATGTCGCCGAAATTACCCTCGCGCGCCAGGCGCGTGGTCTGGTTGATGACGCCGCCGGTGGAGCCGCGGCCGAAGCTGATGGAGGACGGGCCCTTCAGCACCTGGATGCTGTCCATGAAGAAGGGGTCGCGCGTGTACTGGCCGGCGTCGCGGATGCCGTCGATGAAGAAGTCCCCGCGCGAGGAGAAGCCGCGTAGCGTCAGGTTGTCGCCCGAGAAGCCGCCTTCGCCGGCGGCCAGCGAGATGCCGGTCACGTTGCGCAGCGCCTCGCGCACGGAGGAGACGGCCTGCTCCTGCATCAGCTCACGCGGGACGACCGAGATGGACTGCGGGGTTTCGGCGATGGTGGTCGGCAGGCGGACCACGGCGTCGGAATCGCGACGGTAGCTGGCGCGGCCCTCGCCCTGCACGTTCAGCTCGGGAACGGTCAGGTTGCCCGGGGCCGCGGGCTCGGCCGGGGTGGCGGCGGTCTGCGCCAGGGCGGGGGAAACGCCGCCGGCCAGCATGGCGAGGCCCGTCAGGCCCCCCATCAGGCCGATGGTTGGCTCGAATGATTGCGATTCTGGGCGCGGCTGCATCGTGGAATCCCCGGGGCGATGTGTCAGTGCGTTAGCTACTGCAACCAAGAATGACTCGCAATTTCATCTGCGGCAGTTTCTGGCGGTCTAAAATTACGTTTCGTTAAGCCGCGCCGTTCGCCCGCTGCCGCGCCAGGCTGGCCAGGCCGCGCAGCTCAGGTTGCGGAAAGGTGGCGAGAGCGCGCGCGGCACTGATCAGGAAGCCGGATGTGCCGCCGGCGATGGCGCGCTGGAACCAGTCGCGGGCGCCGGCGATATCGCCCGCGCGCGCCAGGGTCAGGCCATGGTTGAACTGGGCCCGGAAATCCCCGCCCTCGGCGGCGCGGGCATAAAGGGCGGCGGCCGCCTCCGGGTCGGGGGCGCAGGCCCAGCCTTCCTCCAGGAAGCGCGCCACCAGATTGGTGGCCTTGGCATGGCCCTGGGCGGCGGCCAGCCGGTACCAGTGCAGGGCCTGTTCCATGTCCTTGGCCACGCCCGCGCCGCGCGCCAGCATGTTGGCGTAATTGTACTGGGCCCAGTCCAGCCCCGTCTCCGCGGCCTGGCGATAGAGGGGAGCCGCCGTCGCGTCGTTGCGCGGGGTGCCCCAGCCGTTCTCATGGCAGCGGCCCAGCATGTTCAGGCCCTCGGCCGAGCCCGCGCGCGCGGCCGTGTCGAACCAGCGATAGGCGGCCTGCGGGTCGGGGGCGCAGCCGCGCCCGCTGAGAAGGCACTGGGCATAGGCAAGCTGGGCATCGACGAAGCCCAGCCGTGCGGCGGCCGCGAGCCAGGCGAAGGCCCGCACCGGCTCTCCGTCCAGGATCGCCGTGATCTCCTGCGGGGTCATCGCGACGATGTCGGCGTGGGTGGGCGGGCGGTCCATGGCGCGGCGCAACATATGCTGATGAGAATGAATTGCAACCCGCGTCAATTAACGACAATGCGAAGTGCTTTCGGTGAAAACCCACGAATCTGCGCTGGACAATGTGAGGGCGCTTATCTACATTCCGGTTGTCGGTTATGGAGTTTCCACGATGCTGAAAGGTGATAAGCCCGCCCGTCCCGCCAGCCAGGTGGTGATGATGACGCTGGGCGCCCTGCTGGTCGTCGCCTTCGCCGGTGTTCTGCAGGAACGCCAGGCCGTTCAGCACTATGCCGGCATGGCCATGGCCGCCCTCTTCAACTGAGGCTTTTCCAGGCCATCGGGCAAAAAACAACCCCGCCGGATCGCTCCGGCGGGGTTTTGCATTTCCGGGCTGTGGAAGGGGCTTACGCCGCCTTCGCCATGCCGCGCAGCACGTAGTTCAGGATGCCGCCGTTCTTGTAGTACTCAACCTCGTCGGCGGTATCGACGCGGCACATGCACTGGGTCTTCACCGTGCTGCCGTCGGGGCGGGTGAAGGTCACGTCCATCATCATGCGCGGGGAGAGTTCCTCGACGCCCGCGATGTCCACCGTCTCCTCGCCGGTCAGGCCCAGGGTCTGGCGGCTTTCGCCTTCCTTGAACACCAGCGGCAGCACGCCCATGCCCACCAGGTTGGAGCGGTGGATGCGCTCGAAGGACTCGGTGATGACCGCCTTCACGCCCAGCAGGAAGGTGCCCTTGGCCGCCCAGTCGCGCGAGGAACCGGTGCCGTATTCCTTGCCGCCCACGACCACCAGGGGCACGCCCTCGTTCTTGTAGCGCATCGCGACGTCATAGATCGGCATCACGTCGCCCGAGGGGAAGTGCTTGGACATGCCGCCTTCCACACCCTTCAGCATCTCGTTCTTGATGCGGATGTTGGCGAAGGTGCCGCGCATCATGACTTCATGGTTGCCGCGGCGCGCGCCGTAGCTGTTGAAGTCGTTCTGCCGCACTTGATGTTCCAGCAGGTATTCGCCGGCCGGGCTGACCTTGCGGATGTTGCCGGCGGGAGAGATGTGGTCGGTGGTGATGCTGTCGCCCAGCACCGCCATGATGCGCGCGCCCTTGATGGAGGAGACCGGGGCCGGCTCCATCGTCATGCCCTCGAAATAGGGCGGGTTCTGTACATAGGTGGAGCCCGAGTTCCAGCGATAGGTGTCGCTGTCGGCCGCCACGTTGATGGCCTGCCACTGCGCCGGGCCCTTGAACACGTCGGCATAGCGTTCGACGAACATCTGGCGCGTGAGCACGGCATGCACCGTGTCCTGCACTTCCTTGGTGCTGGGCCAGATGTCCTTCAGGAACACGGGCTGGCCGTCGCTGCCGGTGCCGATCGGCTCCTTCGTCAGGTCCTTCCGCGTGGTGCCGGCCAGCGCATAGGCCACCACCAGCGGCGGCGAGGCCAGGTAGTTGGCGCGCACATTGGCATGCACGCGGCCCTCGAAGTTGCGGTTGCCCGACAGCACGGCCGAGACCACCAGCTTGTTGGCCTCCACGGCGTCCACGATGTGGTCGTCCAGCGGGCCGGAGTTGCCGATGCAGGTGGTGCAGCCGTAGCCCACGGTCTGGAAGCCGATGGCGTCCAGGTCCTGCGACAGGCCGGACTTGTTCAGATAGTCGGTCACCACCTGGGAGCCCGGCGCGAGCGAGGTCTTGACCCAGGGCTTGGGCATCAGGCCCTTCGCGCGCGCCTTGCGCGCCACCAGCCCCGCGGCCACCAGCACATAGGGGTTGGAGGTGTTGGTGCAGGAGGTGATTGCCGCGATCACCACGTCGCCATGGCCGAGGTCATGGTTGGCACCCGCCACCGGCACGCGCAGGTTCGGCTGGTCGCCCGGCACGCCCATGACGCCGGCGGCCAGGTCCTTCTCGAAGCCCTGCGCCACGCCCGAGAGCAGCACGCGGTCCTGCGGGCGCTTCGGGCCCGCGAGCGACGGCTCGACCGTCGAGAGGTCGAGTTCCAGCGTGTCGGTGAAGACCGGGTCGGGGGTGGTGGCATCGCGCCACATGCCCTGCGCCTTGGCATAGGACTCGACCAGCCTGATGCGGTGCTCGTCGCGGCCGGACAGGTGCAGGTAGTCGATGGTGACGCTGTCGACCGGGAAGAAGCCGCAGGTCGCGCCGTATTCGGGCGCCATGTTCGCGATGGTGGCACGGTCGGCCAGCGCCATCTCGCCCAGGCCCGGGCCGAAGAATTCCACGAACTTGCCGACCACGCCCTTCTTGCGCAGCATCTGGGTCACGGTCAGCACCAGGTCGGTGGCGGTGACACCCTCGCGCAGCTTGCCGGTCAGGCGGAAGCCGATCACGTCGGGGATCAGCATGGCGATGGGCTGGCCCAGCATGGCGGCCTCGGCCTCGATGCCGCCCACGCCCCAGCCCAGCACGCCCAGGCCGTTCACCATGGTGGTGTGGCTGTCCGTGCCGTAGCAGCTGTCGGGGTAGACATACACATCGCCCGCATCGGTGTTGGTCCAGGCCACCTGCGCCAGGTATTCCAGGTTCACCTGGTGGCAGATGCCCGTGCCCGGCGGCACGACGCGGAAGTTGGAGAAGGCCGACTGGCCCCAGCGCAGGAACTCATAGCGTTCGCCGTTGCGCTCGAACTCGATGTCCACGTTCTTCTGCAGCGCGTCCGGCGTGCCCGAGACATCCACCATCACCGAGTGGTCGATCACGAGGTCGACGGGCACCAGCGGGTTCACCTTGCGGGGGTCGCTGCCGAGCTGGATGATGCCGTCGCGCATCGCGGCGAGGTCCACCACGCCGGGAACGCCCGTGAAGTCCTGCATCAGGATGCGGGCGGGGCGGAACGGGACTTCCTTGCTGGACTTGCCCTCGACCAGCCACTCGGCGATCGACTTGGCGTCCGTCACGGTATAGCTGCGGCCGTCCTCGAAGCGCAGCACGTTCTCGAGCAGGACCTTGAGCGAGTAGGGGAGGCGGCTGATGTCGCCGATGCTCTTGGCCGCCTCGGGAAGCGAGAAATAGCGATAGTCCTTGCCGTCCACCGTGAGGGTGGAGGCGGTCTTGAGACTGTCCTGACCGATCATGCGCATGGTCGCTGATACTCCTCCTTGCCGGTTGTGAACTTAGGCAGCCATCGGGCTTTCGTCCATTGGCGGGCCCATGGGGAATTTGCGGCTGTCAACTGTAAACAGATGCGAATCGTCGCAAATCGCCGGTTTTTCCATGCCCCGCCCGGCGCCGGGCTTCGCAGGCGCGGCGGGACGCGGCAAACAGGGGGCGGGGTGGCCAACTCTCGTGGGGTGTGCGTGCTGGAAACCATCGACCTGGCCTGCTGGCGTGGTGAGCGCGCGGTCTTCGCGGGCGTGGGGCTTGCCGTGAAGCCGGGCGACGCGGTGCTGTTGCTCGGCCGCAACGGCGCGGGCAAGTCCAGCCTGCTGCGGGTGCTGGCGGGGCTGCTGGCCCCGGCGGCGGGCCATATCGCCTGGCAGGGCAGGGATGTGCGCGAGGACCCGGCCGCCCATGCGCGCCGCCTGCGCTATCTCGGCCATCTGGACGCGCTGAAGCCCGCCCTGACCGTGCGGGAGAATCTCGCCTTTCACGCCGCGCTGACAGGGGGCGAGGTCGCGCCCGCGCTGGAGGCGCTGGGTTTGTCCGCGCTGGCGGAACTGCCCGGGCGCATGCTCTCGGCCGGGCAGCGCCGCAGGCTCGCGCTCGCGCGCCTGGCGCTTTCGCCCGCCGAGATCTGGCTGCTGGACGAACCCACGCTGGGGCTCGATGCCGCGAGCGTGGAGCGGCTGGGGGACCTGCTGGCCGCGCATCGCGCGCGCGGCGGCATGGTGGTGGCCGCCACCCATCTGCCCCTGCCGCTGCCGGGCGCCGGGGAGTTCCGGCTGTGAGGGCCTTCCTGGCCGTGCTGGGCCGCGAATTGCGGCTGGCCCTGCGGCATCCGGCCGATGCTCTGGCGGCGGTGCTGTTCTTTCTGCTGGTGGCGGCGCTGTTCCCCTTCGGCGTCGGCCCCGCGCCCGAAACCCTGTCGCGGCTGGCGCCCGGCGCGCTCGTCGCCTCCGCCCTTCTCGCCGCGCTGCTGCCGCTCGACCGCATGTGGGGCGCGGAGGCGGAGGACGGCTCGCTCGACCTGCTGCTTCTGTCGGGGCTGCACCCGGCGCTGATCGCGCTGGCCAAGGCGGCGGGGCATTGGCTGACCACCGGCCTGCCGCTGATCCTGGCGACCCCCATCGCCGCCGCCATGCTCAACCTGCCGACCGAGGCCTGGGGGGTGGCGATGCTGGCGCTGGCGCTGGCCTCGCTGGTGCTGTCGCTGCTGGGCACGGCGGGGGCGGCGCTGACGCTGGGCGCCCGGCGCGGCGGCGTGCTGCTGCCGCTGCTGGTGCTGCCCCTGGCCATCCCCGCCGTGATCTTTGGCGCCGCCGCCATCGAGGCCGCGGGCACCGAGGCCAATGCGCGCCCGATGCTGCTGCTGCTGGGCGCGCTGGCGGCGCTCGCCCTGCCGCTGGCCCCCCTCGCCGCGGGGGCCGCCCTGCGGGGCGAGTAAGGGGCTCAGTGCCCGTAGTTCAGGATCGGCCGGCCGGCGTCGTTGTCGGCCACCTGGGGCGTGTGGCTGTGCCCCAGCGTGCCCTGGCCCGGCCCCGCATAGGCCACCCCCGGTTCCTGCGCGCCGCCGCCCAGGCTCGCGGGGCCGTTGCGCACGGCGCTGTCCCGCGCGGTCTCGGGGCGGTGGATGTTGGGGATGCCGCCTGCCTCGGTCGAATCGACATGCAGGGGGGCATTGCCCTGCCGGCCATCCGGCACCAGGCGAATATCGGCCGCCATGGCGGAAGCAGACATCAGAGTAACGGCTACAAGAGTGATACGAAGCATCGGTTAATTCCTTCTCGTCGTGTGACGAGATACTGATGCCATGGCTGCTCGATTACTGAGTGTCCGCTCGATGACAAAGAATGTCGGGCGGGTGCCCGACCCCGTATCAATCCCGCGCGAAGCCCGGCTTCCACCCGAGCAGGCGCAGCGCGTTGAGGGTGACGAGCACCGTGGCGCCGGTATCGGCCATGATGGCGGGCCACAGCCCCGTCACGCCGATCAGCGTCGTGACCAGGAACACGCCCTTCAGCCCGACGGCGACGGCCACGTTCTGCTTCACATTGGCCATGGTGGCGCGCGAGAGGCTGACCAGCTCCGCCACCCCCGTCACGCGGTCCTTCAGCACGGCGGCATCGGCGGTTTCCAGCGCGACATCGGTGCCCCCGCCCATGGCCACCCCCACGCTGGCGGCGGCCAGGGCAGGGGCGTCGTTGATGCCGTCACCCACCATGATGACGTCGCCCGCCGCGCGCAGCGCCGCGATCTCGCGCAGCTTGTCGTCGGGCAACAGCTCGGCCTTCACCTCCATGCCCAGCGAAGCCGCGATGGCGGCACCGGTGCGCGCATTGTCGCCCGTCAGCATGACGGACCGCACGCCCAGCCCCTTCAGCACGGCGATGCCCGAGGCCGCATCGGCGCGCGGTTCGTCGCGCATCGCGATCAGCCCCAGCGGGCGGCGGTCCGACAGGATCAGCACGCTGGTCTTGCCCTCGCCTTCCAGCCGGGTGGCGGCCTCGGCCAGCGGGCCCAGAACGGCCCCCTGTTCGGCCGCATGCCGGGGTGAACCCACCGAGACGCGCGCGCCCCCGATGCTGGCCGCCACGGCCTTGCCGGCGATGGCGGCCTGCGCGGTGGCGGCGGGAAGGGCCAGGCCACGCGCCTCGGCCTCGGCCATGATCGCCTTGGCCAGCGGATGAGAGGAGCCGCTTTCCACGGCGGCGGCCTGGGCCAGCAGCACCGCCTCCTCCTCGCCCTCGGCTGCGATGACGTCGGTCACGCGCGGGCGGCCCGCGGTCAATGTGCCGGTCTTGTCGAAGGCCACGGTGGTGGCGGCCCCGATCGTCTCCAGCGCGGCACCCCCCTTCACCAGCAGCCCCCGCCGCGCCCCGGCCGAGAGGCCGGAGGCCATCGCCGCCGGCACCGAGATCACGAGCGCGCAGGGGCAGGCGATGAGCAGCACGGCCAGGCCGCGATACAGGCTGGTCCACCAGTCCCAGCCGAGTGCCACGGGCGGCACCAGGATCACCAGCGCCGAGACCGCCATCGCCCCCGGCGTCCACCAGGTGGAGAAGCGTTCGATGAAGCGCTGGGTCGGCGCGCGGGAGGCCGTGGCGTCCTCCACCATGCGGATGATGCGGGCGATGGTGTTGTCGGCGGCGGCCCGTGTCACACGGATGCGCAGCGCGCCGTCGGTGTTGATGCTGCCGGCCACCACGGCATCGCCCACCCCGCGCGTGACGGGAACGCTCTCACCCGTCACGGGGCTTTCGTCCAGGCCCGAATGCCCTTCCAGGATGATGCCGTCGCAGGGCACCCGGTCACCGGGGCGGACCAGCACCTGGTTGTCCACCGCCAGGCGCTCGGCCGGAATCTCGACCGTGCTGCCGTCGCCCTGCAGGCGCAGGGCGGTGCGCGGCATCAGCGAGGCGAGCGCGCGGATGCCCTCGCGCGCGCGGCCGGCGGCCACGTTCTCCAGCAGCTCACCCAGGGCGAACAGCAGCACGACGACGGCCGCTTCCTCGGCCGCGCCGATCACGGCGGCGCCGATGGCGGCGGTACACATCAGGGTCTCGATCGAGAACGGGCTGCCGGCGCGGGCCAGGGCCAGGGCGCGCCGCCCGAACGGGATCAGCGCGACCAGGGTGGCCGCCAGGAACAGCGCGTAGCTGACCTGGTGCGGCAGCACGAGCGACAGGCCATAGGCGCCCAGCACCAGCGCGCCCAGCAGCCAGACCAGCCGCGCCTTGGCGGTGTTCCACCAGGGCTTGCCGGCATCCCCCGGCGCGTCGTGGCTGTGCTCGCCGCCGGGGCCGGAATGGGCGTGGGGCGCCGCCTCAGCGCCGACCTTGTAGCCCAGCGCCTCCACCTGGCGGATCACGGCCTCAGGCCGCGTGCGGTCGGTGTCCAGCGCGAGGGAGAGCTTCTCGGTCATCAGGTTCACCTGCACCTCGGAGACGCCGGGCAGGCGCTCCACGGCCTTGGTCACCTTGGCCACGCAGGCGGCGCAGTCCATCCCGCCCACCTGCCATTCCAGCTTCTCATGCCGTCCCATGACCGTCGCTCCTTCAGTCTCGTCCCCCCTGTTATGGGCCCTCTAGCGACTGGAGGTTCAAGGCCCCATTTGTGTCAAAGCATGTACGGTCGGCAGGAGCGGGACATGACCTATTCGATCGGCGAGCTGTCGCGGCTGACCGGCGTGAAGCCCACGACGATCAGATGGTATGAGAGCGAGGGCTGGCTGCATGCGGCGGAACGCAGCGAGGGTGGGCACCGCCTGTATTCCGACGCCCATCTGGGCCGGCTGACCTTCATCCGCCACGCGCGCGAACTGGGTTTCGAGAGCGAGGCGATCCGCGCGCTGCTGCGGCTGGCGGGGCGGCCCGACGCGGATTGCGGGGAAGCCCATGCCCTGGCCTCGGCCCAGGTGCGGGAGATCGACGCGCGCATCGAGAGGCTGGCATCGCTGCGGGCGGAGCTGGCACGGATCGCCGGCCACTGCCTGGGCGGCACGGTGGGCGAATGCCGGATCATCGAGGCGCTGGCCGAGCCGGCGGCCCGGCTGACGCCTATGCCGCGTGGCGCCTGAGCACGCCGCGCACCGCGTCCTCGCCCAGCGCCAGCAGCGAGGGGTTGGCGCGCAGGCTGCGCCCGGCGAAGACCTCCAGCATGCGCAGCGCGGCCTCGGCCATCGGCACCTTTACCCGGCCCGCGACGCCGAGCGTGACCAGGAAGGACAGTGCGAGGCCGCCCTGGCCCAGGGCGCGCTCGGGCTCCATGGGCGGCATGCCGCCGATCTCGTCGAAATACAGGCCCGAATCGGGCAGGCCGAGGCCGAAGCGCGCGGCCAGCGCATCGCGTTCCCGCGCGAATTCCCGCAGCAGCCGGAAAGCGGCCTGCGGGTTGCCGGGCGGGGCCAGCAGCTGCGCCGCGTCACCCAGCCCCGACATGTCGGCGAGCGACGCCGACAGCATGCCCTCCATCGGGCGCACGCGGATGCCGAACAGGGCCTCCGCCAGGTTGGTGAGGCGGGGGATCTCCGCATCGGCACCGAGCCACAGGCGCTGGCGCAACGCGCCCAGCCACAGCCGCCCGTCCGGCAGGCGGCGGGCGGCGACCGGGGGCGCCACCAGCCCGCCGACCGCGGCCGAGACGCCGCGCGGCCCCAGCAGGCGCGCCAGCAACAGCGGGCTGAGGGAGGCAGCCGGCGCCACCAGCACGCCCGGCGCGCCGGTCAGCACGCGGGCCAGCCGTTCCAGCAGCGTGGTCTGGGCATGGCCGGGCACGGCCAGGAATACGGCATCCACCCCTTCGAGCGCGCGGCCCAGATCGGCCGAGACCCGCACCGGAAACTGGCCGGAAATCAACCCGTTCAGCGTGACGCTGGCGCCGATGTGGCGCGTGCCGCCGCCGCGCGGGGAATAGAGCGTGACGTCATGCCCCCGGCTGGCGGCCAGCGCGGCGGAGGCCGTGCCGACCGGGCCCGCCCCCAGCACGGCCAGCCGAAGCGGCTTGCCCGTACCCTTGCCTGTCTCCGCCATGCCGCTGCTCCGTCACACATGCTTCAAGGGGATGTCATTGCAGCGTCTTCATCCGCGCGCTACCGCAACCCTCACAGCCTCAGATAGCATCCCCCGATGATTCAGGCACGCGCCACCGCCCCAGAGACCAAGCAGCCCCGCCGGGTGCTGCGCAACGGACCGCTCCGCTTCAGGCCGCGCGTGCCTGGTGCCGCGCGCTGGGGCGCGGTGATGGAGGACCGTCCGCTGGGCGGGCGGGGCAGGGCGCTGCGCCGCCTGGCGACCGTCCTGCTCTGGACCGCGCTGTGCGTGCCGCTGCAGGCGCTGCTGCTGCTGTTCCCCGGACGGGCCAAGGCGCGCTTTCCCATGGCCTATTGGCGGGGCATGTGCTGGCTGATCGGGTTGAAGCTGCAGGTGGTGGGCCGGCCGGCCGGGCATGACGGCACGCTGTATGTGTCCAACCATACCTCGTGGCTCGACATCCTGGTGCTGGGGGCGGTGCTGGAGACGCGCTTCGTCTCCAAGGCGGATGTGGCCAGCTGGCCGGGCATCGGCGTGGTGGCGAAGCTGGGGCGCACCCTGTTCGTCAGCCGCAGCCGCACCGGCACGGGCCGCGAGAGCAACGAGATCTCGGCCACGCTGAAGGGCGGGGACAGCGTGATGCTGTTTCCCGAGGGCACGACGAGCGACGGCACCCGGGTGCTGCCTTTCCGTTCTTCCTTCCTGTCGGTGGCTTCCGAGGCGAAGCAGGTGCAGCCCACCACGGTGGTGTATGACCGCATGGGCGGCCTGCCGGCCTGCCGGCGCGACCGGCCGGTCTTTGCCTGGTACGGCGACATGGAGACGCTGAGCCACGCCTGGTATCTGCTGCGCCACACGGGCACGCGGGCGACGGTGGTGTTCCATGAGGCCTTCGCGCCCGAGACGCTGCCGAACCGTAAGGTCATGGCCTCCGAGATCGGGCGGATCGTGTCGATCAGCGCGGCGCAGTTGCGGCAGAACCGGCCGGTGGAGGCGCTGGCCGCACCGGCGCGCCGCGGGTAGCCTTTTCACGCCGGGCCGGGGCGCGTTATATCGGCCCCACCGCGGGACAGGTGGCCGAGCGGTTTAAGGCACCGGTCTTGAAAACCGCTGCTTTCTCCTCCGGAATTTCCTCCATTTTCTACCTAAGTCGTTGAAAACGCTGCCTAAGCCGATTTTCGGCGGTGGAGGAATAGACGGCATGGGCGGCATTTGAGGCCCTAGCGATCGGCACAAAAACCGGCACACCCGGCACAAAAGTCGGCACAGTCGGAACAGGCAAATCCTCCGAAAATGTGCTGTCATTTCCTCCATTGATGGAGGATAAGGGCGCGTCACTGAAGTGAGGCGCCATGTCCTTCATCCTGTCTCCGCCGAGCTCCCTGGGGTGGGTTTCGGCTCCGTGAAGCGACGCACGACCATGACCCCAGAACTCCGGGAAGAGATCTGCCGGCTGCACGGCGCCGGCGTGTCGCCAACCGAAATTGCCATCGGCCTGGGTTACTACAGGCGAGGTGTCTTCGCGGTCCTGGCCGCCGCCCGGACCGCGGGCGATGCTCGGGCAGCCGGTCGGATCGTCACCGCCGCCGATCGCGAACAGGTGCTGGCTCTGGTGGCCGCGGGCAAGCTCTACCGGGAGGCCGCCGAGATCTCGGGGCTGTCCGAGGCCTCTGTTCACCGCATCCTGAAGGCAGCGCGGGCCGAGGGCGACCGGCGCGCGGCCGGCCCTAGATCGCATGTGACGCCGGCGATCCGTGACGCGATATGCTCGGCCCGGGCCGCCGGCAGAACCTGTGCTGCCATCGCCCGGGCGTTCGACATCAGCGAGCGGGCCGTCAGGCGCGCCCTCGCCCGGGCGCGTTCGGAGGGCGATAGCCGTGCCGAGGCAGCGCCCCGGGCCGCCGGCATCTCGGATCTGGTCTGCGACCTCTACCGGGCAGGGCGCAGCTACGCCGATATCGAGGCCGCTACGAACCTGCCGGAGACTACCATCTCCGGTATCCTCCACCGCGCGAGGAAGGCCGGCGACCCGCGCGCCAAGCCCCGAGGGCCGACAGCAGCCCAGCGCCAGGCGTCGAGCAACCGGATCCGCAATGCCTGGTACCGGCCGAGCCGCATGGCATTCCAGCGGCTGGACAACATCACCATGGACGACATCGAGGAGCTGCTGCCGTGACCGACGACAACATTGTCTCCTTCGCGGCCTTCCAACTGCGAATGGACCGGCGCCACCACCGGCCGGAATCAGCGTGCGAGCACAGGCGGATGACCATCGACGGTAAGCTCGGCACCTTGGAATGCGACGACTGCAATCGAAGCGTCTCCCCCTTTGCCGCACTCCTGACGATGGCGGAGGGCCGCCAGAAGGAGGAGGGAGCGCTAGCCAAGCTCCGGGCGCGAATGGTGGCGATCCGGAATCTGACGGCCCGCTACAAGCCGCATCTTCGCGCGGCGAAGGAGCTTGAGTCTGTCTGGCGGGGTGGAAAGATGCGGCCATGCTGCCCGAATTGCCGCCTTGGTCTGCGGGCCGAGGACTTCCTGGCGGGCACGTCTCGCGTCAGCATCGAGTATGACGACGCCCAGCGCGCCAAGTCTAAGCGATAGAGCGCTTTCTTCTTGGCGAGCGTTCTATGCAGGGTAGAAGATAATTTAGCAGTGCGGGGCGCAACAACGGGCCGAAGGTTTCCGTGGCTTCCTTCATCGCAGCAGTGATCTGGAGATCGGGTTTGTCCCCTTTCAAGGCATCTATTGCGGCCTCCCATTCTGCACGGCGTGCCGTGTGCTCAGGATCCGGATACATCTTATTGGCAGGATGATCGAAATAGAGCTGGCGGTTTGCGTCCACCAGCGTGCGGTAGATGGCGATAAGGTCTCGAAGGGCCTCCGTGAGCTGGCTGCCGAAGTGAAATTCCGCGAGAGTTGTTGCTTGGCGAAGCTTTTTGATGAGTTCATCCGCTTCTTGCAGCCTGTTCGTGGAGGTTTGCCAGGGCGACGGTGAGAAACCGTTTGGGTGAATGCGCGCTGCGTCTAAATCGTCCGCGCGTGATTGGCGCACATTTCGCAGACCGTTGGCCGCTGCATCCGCCGCGATGAGCAGTTGTTCGGCAACCTCATATCGCCGTTTGGCTACCAACTGGCAGCGCCACCAAGCGACAGCCAAAGCGCCTGAAATCAGAAAAGCGCCGAGGTTGAGCAGCAATGCCATAAGACCATTACCTCACCTCCATTGCGGAAAGTCCAGGCGAGCCTCTTTCCGGCCGCAGACCGAGCATTTCAGCCTGGCGTGGAACTGATAGAGCTTCATCGACAGGTCCAGGTTGAAGCGCCAGACCCATTCATCCAGCCGGCCCTGCCGGCGGTGGTGGCACGGCGGCGGGCATGTCACGGCGATGACCAGGCGCATTCGGTAGGAGAGGGGATCCACCGGCTTCGGGTGGTACATGTCCGCGGCCATATGAGAACATATCGCGAACGTACCTTCTCGGCCACCCGCCCGAACTGTCGTGACGACACCCTGCCGCCATGTCAGACAGCACCCTCCTCACCCTCTCCGGCGCGGCAGCGCCCATGGCGCGGGCCGACATCGAAGCGGCCGCTGCCACCCTCGGGACGGACCTGGCGACGATCCGGGCCGTGCTGACCGTTGAGACCGGCGGCGCCGGCGGCTTCCTGACCGATGGCAGCAAGCGCCCCCGGATCCTGTTCGAGGCCCACATCTTCGGCCGGCTGACCGGTGGACGCTTCAATGTCTCACATCCGGACATCAGCCGCGCGAGCTGGACCACCGGCCTCTACCTGGGTGGCGCCGCCGAATACACCCGGCTGCTGCGCGCCGTGGAGCTCGATCGCCGCGCCGCGCTGTCCGCCGCGAGCTGGGGTCTGTTCCAGATCCTGGGCAGCAACTTCCAGGCCGCCGGCTTCACCTCCGTGGAGGTCTTTGTCGCCTCGATGCTGAAGGGCGAGCGTGAGCACCTGCTGGCCTTCTGCTCATTCGTGAAGGCCAATCGGCTGACCACCGCGCTCCGCGACAAGGATTGGGCGGCCTTCGCCCGTGCTTACAACGGGCCCAGCTACGCGGTGAACCGCTACGACGAGAAGCTGGAAAGCGCCTACGAACGGTTCGTCATCAGCGAAGCTGCGGAACACACCGTGCCCAGCGTGCAGGCAGCCACCACCGTCTTCGACATGCTGAAGGTGGGCGACCGGGGCGAGCTGGTGCGCCTGGTGCAGACGAAGCTGGGCGTGTCCCACCTTCAGATCGACGGGATCTTCGGGCGCGCCACCGAAGCCGCCGTGGTCCGGTTCCAGCAGTCCAAGGGCCTGCGCCCGGATGGCGTGGTCGGGCCAGCCACCTGGCGCGCGCTTAATGGGGAGGCCTCCTGATGTTCGCTCTCCTTCCGCTCCTTATGGGAGTGCTGCCCTCGGCCGCCGAGTGGATCGGCAAGCTGATAGCCGGCGAGCGCGGCGCCGCGGTGGCCGAGAGCCTGACCGGCGTGGTGCAGCAGGTTGTCGGCAGCAGCGACCCGGCCGAGGCGCAGCGCTTCCTGGACACCAATCCCGGCGCGGTGACGGAGCTTCGGGTTCAGCTTCAGCGGGTGCTGGCCGAGAATGAGGTGGAGCTGGCGAAGCAGCGCAACGCCACCTTGGAGATCGAGGCTCAGAACACCGCTGATGCCCGGTCGCGTGACGTGGAGGTGGTCCGTGCGGGTGGCAGCACGCGCATGCGAGATACCGTGGCCATCAGCACCATCGTGGTGTTCATCCTCTCCGCCACCGGCAGCGTGACGGCGATCATGCTGAGTGCGGATTCCATCATGGTGGCACTGGTCAACGTGATCCTGGGCGCGACCATCGGTGGCTACAACAATACCGTTAACTTCTTTCTAGGGAGCAGCCTGGGCAGTACGAGTAACGTCCAGACCACTTCGACCGCCGTTCGCATTCGTCCAAATCCTTCATAAGTGTAGGATTGCAGAACCTCCATGTGGGGGGAGATCTTATCTTGCGGCGTGGAGGATGCCGGCGTATTCCTCCATGAGCATGAGGGATATTCCTTCGGGGGTGGGGCATGCTCGGGCTCGAATTCTTTCAATGTGAGCGCACCAGGTCGCGTCTCTCGACGGCAGGCTGTGCCCGCCTCTGGCTATCCGTCGAGAAGCGCCCACCTCAGCTAGGCGAGACGCGGAACGCCTGCATCGGGTGCCCAATTGGCGCGCGTCACGCCGGCGTAGACCCCGAGAAAGCTGCAGTTGCTGCCCGCGCCCGGGAGCTCGAACCGCTGTGCGTGCGATGCACGGCGGGCGACCGGCGCCTCATCCGCGGCCTCTACTGCATCTCCTGCTACAACCGGCAGCGCGAGGTAGCGCGGGGGCGCGACGCACGGGGGAAGGTGCCCGGGCTGGCGGCAGCCCTCCACCCCATTTCCATTGTCATTTCCTCCACCCAGCCGCTGCACCGCCGCTATGGATCGGTC
The DNA here is from genome assembly GCF_004005855.1 of Rhodovarius crocodyli. Classification (GTDB taxonomy): domain Bacteria; phylum Pseudomonadota; class Alphaproteobacteria; order Acetobacterales; family Acetobacteraceae; genus Rhodovarius; species Rhodovarius crocodyli. The sequence continues at coordinate 82,605 of NZ_SACL01000011.1, read as the reverse complement.
TCGTCGCGGGTGGAGGCCATGTTGATTGCGGCCAAAGAGACCGCCGGCGCCGCTACCGTCATCGGATTTCACCGGCTGGGCCCGATCCCCGACGACGCGCTGCCCGAGCTCGGGCCGGGCTTTGCTGGCGCCAGCCGGCGCCCCCGCTATCGGCGCCAGTGGCGGCGGGCGGGCTTCGGAAACACGGTGATCCCGACTTTCGCCAACGCGCTGAAGGGTGAACAGCTTGCCTTCTTCTGAGGGCGCGGGGGGCTGGGCCCCTCTCGACCATGCCTGCCGGTTTTGCGGCGGCCGCATCATGGGGCGGGGCAGGGAGGTGGTCTGCCACCACTGCGGTGCTGCCGCCACCGGCGCCGTCAGCGCGATCTGCGGCTGCGGGCTGAAGGCCGGGCCGAAGCTGTTTCCGTTTCGTTGCGAGGTCAACCCGACCCCCACCGCTGCCTGCCCTGCCAGGATCGTCATTCGGCGCGCCGCGCCCGTGAAGGCTTGACCATGACCGAAGCGCCGTTCCAGCCGAACAGCCCCACATCCCAGGCCGCCGCATATGCGATCGAGACGGACACGAACCGCCTTCGGCGCCTGGTCGGTGACTACATCCGCCGCTGTGGCGCCCTCGGCTGCACGGACGAGGAAGGGCAGAACGCTCTAGGCCTCTCCGGCAACACCTATCGCCCGCGGCGGGTGGAGCTGTTTGATAAGGGCTCGGTCCAGCGCACCGACCGCTTCCGGCTGACTGCGGCCGGCCGCCGCGCGGTAGTGTGGGTGGCGTGCTGAGGTGCCGTGACCTTCGCCCCCGCCCCAGAAGGCCCGAACGATCCTCGCCCCATCATGGAGCGGCTGATCGAGTGCGCCGAGGACTTCGACACGCTCCGGATCGCCAAGCCCGACATCCTGGTGTTGATGCGCCATGTGCCGAAGCTGCGCGGCGGGAAGCGCGAGCTCGGCAGCATGGGTCTACCTGGATTCCAGGGTGCCTATGCCCAGCTCGGCATGTGGCTGCTGGAAGAGTTCCACGGCTCCATCCCCGCCTTCATCCTGACCCTGGACGCCGAGTTCTGGGAGGAAGCCAGCGAGCGCCAGCGCGAGGCGCTGATCTTCCACGAGCTCATGCACTGCATGCAGGCGCTGGATAAGGATGGCGAACCCCGCTTCGACGCTGAAGGTCTCCCCGTCTGGGCCATCCGACCCCACGACATCGAGGAGTTCAACGAGGTGGTGCGCCGCTACGGCGCCTGGCTGCCGGATGTGAAGGCCTTCATCTCGGCCGCCACCGAGCGACGCAATGACCGATGACGCGGCCGGGGACGAAGCCGAACGCGCCGCCCAGCGAGCGCAGGTGGTTGTGGCGGTGGCCCAATATCTCGAAGACGGGGCAGATCCTGCTAAGCTGAAGGCAGCCATCTGCCGGCAGTTTCAAGACCTGCCGCGCAGCACCATCGGCCGATGGATCGACCACGCCTTTAAAACGGGCCAGGTGAAGCGCGCCGCGGCGGACGCCCAAGCTGGTGCCGCCGGCGGGATGTCCGGCGCGGCCGCCAGTTCCATCAGCCTCTCGCACCTCGCGGTCTTCGATAAGCTGTCCGTCTCGTTGCAGGCCATCGAGGGCGTTCTGGCCTATGCGCGCGGTGAGGATGCGACGAAGCCCAGAAATCCCAAGCTGACGCTGCAGGCGGCGGACAAGATGATCCGGGCCATCCAGGCCTCGCTGACACTGAACAGCCAGCTCCACGACGCCCACCGGCTCGACACCTTCATCAACATGATGCTCGAAGAGCTGAACCGAGAAAGCCCCGAGCTCCAGGCGCGCGTGCTCGGCCGGCTGCGCGCCGTCACCCGCCAATTCGGCATCTGATGGCCCGCACCAGCATTGCCGACCAGGCTATTCAGCAGTTCTCGCGGCGGCTGGCCCTGTTCGCCGCCGAGAAGGGCTACGCGCAGACGGGATCCATCCCCGAGGAGATGACCTTCATCCAGTGGGTGGAGGATCTTGGCTCGAAGGGCCTGAAGGTCGATCGGCGCCCGTTCAGCCTGGCCGATCGGCCCGCGCTGCGCCCGATCTATGAGGCCATCCCCACCACCCGCGCCGAGGCCTTCAAGCAGAAGCTGGTGATCCAGAAGGCGACGCAGCTTGGCCTGACGGTGTGGGAGGTGCTGGCCCAGCTCTACATGAGCCTCAAGTTCAGCCCGGTGAACATCGGCATGTTCATGCCCGACCAGTCCACCGCCGGCTTCAAATCCGAGCAGCGCTTTATGGCCATCCTTCGCTCGGCGCCGATGCTCTATGAGCGGCTGATCACCCGCCAGGAGGTGGACGGCAGCAAGAAGAAGATCGGCGAGGGCAACGTTCTGACCCGCCAATTCGGTGAATCGCTTCTGATGTTCCTCTGGACCAGTGGCCGTGTGACCACCGAGAGCCGGCCCATGGACATCGTGAGCCTCGATGAGGTGCAGGAGATGGCCCTGGCCCACATCGACAAGGTGATCGCCCGCATGGGCGACAGCGATCTCCGGTTCACCCTCATGCTCAGCACCGCCAACCAGCCGGAGCTGGACATCAACTACTGGTATCTGCAAGGCAACCAGGAGGTGTGGCACACCCGCTGCCTGGAATGCGGCGAGGAAAGCGACCTTTCCGACCCGGGCGGGATCTTCCCGGGCAAATCCACCGCCTACAACACCGGCCAGGTGGCGCACGCCCCCCACAACGAGTTCGTCTATGTCTGCCCGCGCTGCCGGGCTTGGATCCGAGATGCCCAAATCGGGCGCTACATTCCGCAGCAGCCCGGCAACCTGGCGCTGACCGGCGTGCGCAGCTTCCTCCTTCCGCGCACCATCAGCCCGAAGATGACCGCCCGCGACCTGGTGACGGACTTCAACCGGGCGAAGACGGGCGACCAGAAGAAGAGCTTCTACAACCGCACGCTGGCGCGGCCCTACATCGACGCCGATCAGCTCCCCGTCACCCTGGCCCACCTGCGTGAGGCCGCCCGAAAGGGCATGGAGATGGGGCTGACCTGGCAGAAGTCTGGACGCGGCACCTTCATGGGCGTGGACCAGATGGGCGGCTTCAACGTCCACATCATCAAGGGCCGGCTGCCCGATGGCCGCCAGGGGGTGCTGCATGTGGAGGCGGTGTTCGGCAACGAGGCCTTCGGGCGCACCGCCGAGCTCATGGACCAGTATGGCGTCCAGCTCTGCGTTATCGAACAGCTCCCGAATGCCAACGAGGCCCGAAAGCTGGCCGCCAGGTTCCCGCGCCGCGTCTATCTCGCCGGCTATGCGAACCTTCGCGACGACATGCTGGTCTGGGGTGACGATCTCACGAAGAGCGATCGCCGGACGGCCGAGAGCGACCGCAGCCGGTGGACCGTCACCATCCAGCAGTACAAGGCCATGCAGATGGCCCTGTTCCGCCTCCGTGACGGCGGCTGCCTGTTCCCGGATCCAGCGGCGCTGGAACAGATGGTCCAGGACACCAAGGGCGAGCACCGCATCCCTATCTGCCAGGATTGGGTGTTCGACCACTTCACCAAGACGGCGCTGGTGATGGAACAGGACGAAAAGACCCGGAAGCCCGTGGGCAAGGTGCAGAAGGTGGGGCTCGACCCGCACTTCAGCTTCGCCAACATGCTGTGCGACATCGCCTGGATCCGCAACGGCGGCGGCACCACCTTCATGCTCCTGGAGAATGGCGCGCCGGATCCGCTTAAGCCGCCCGAGCAGACCAGCTTGCTGGACACGCCCGGCTTGCCGCCCAGCATCCAGGCCATGATCGAGGAGGCGGCGCCGAACACCTGCGGTGCGTGCGAGGCGTTCCGGGATGGGCACTGCACGGCGCGCGAGTTCAGAACGCAGGCGAATGCGCCCGCCTGCTTCGCATACATCCCGGCGTCGTGACGCGACGCTGGGGTCATGTCTTCCGATGATGCCCGCAGTGTCGCGACCGATCCCCGCGCCCCCGCCATGGAGGTTCGGGATGCGGAGACGCAGCTAACCCGGGCCAGCATGCCGGCCGCCGGCGACCTGTTCTCACCTGAAGTGGTGGACCAGATCCGCGAATCCCTCGACTTGCTGAAGGCGCAGAACGTCATCCCGTTCCCGGGCACCCGCGTCCACATGCCCGAGCGGCGCGGGATGCAGTCGCTTGATCGCGATGACCTCCAACTGGCGTTGCAGGGCGGCTACTACGACCGGCCGGGCCTGCTTTCCCCCGAGACCATGCGCGACATGGTGCGTCGCACCCCCGTCCTCTCCGCCGTGGTGTGGACGCGCCAGCGCCAGGTCGCGCGCTTCTGCAGCCCTTCCGAGGATGGCGGCCTGGGCTTCGCGATCCGTCATGTGGACCCGAAGCACGAGCTGGCGCCGGAGGAAGAGGCCTCGATCGCGCGCCTGACGCGCTTCTTCCAGCATTGCGGATTCGAGTGGAGCCCTCGGAAGCGCAAGGCGCTGAAGCGGGACAACTTCCCCACCTTCATGGGCAAGCTCGTCTTCGACACCCTGGCCATGGACGCGGCCGCGATCGAGACGGAGATGAAGCGCGATCGGAGCCTCGGCATCGACGGCCTCTATGCGCTCGACGGCAGCACCATCCGCCTCTGCACCGATGACGGGCACCCCGAGTATCCGGACGCGGTGGCGGTCCAGGTGGTCAACGGGCGCGTCACCACCGCCTACCAGCCCGACGCGCTGATTTACGAACCGCGCAACGCTTGCGCCGATGTCCGGTATGGCGGCTACGGCTTCAGCGAGACCGAGGTGCTGGTGCAGACCGTCACCGGCTTCCTGAACGCGATGACGCTGAACATCGCGGGCTTCGAGCAGAACAGCATCCCGCGCGGCATGCTCCACCTGGTGGGCGACTACGGTGACGCCGAGCTGGCGGCCTTCAAGCGCTACTGGAAGCAGATGACCACCGGGGCGAAAAACGCCTTCGGCCTGCCCGTGATGGTCAACAAGGATCCGGACGGCAAGGCCAGCTTCGAGCGGTTCGGCGTCGAGTTCAACGAGATGTATTTCTCGAAGTGGATGACCTTCCTGACCAGCCTCATCTGCGCGATCTATGGCATGGCGCCAGACGAGATCAATTTCGAGAGCTTCACCAACGGCAGCTCCTCGCTCTCCGGCAGCGACACCACCGAGAAGCTGGCCGCCTCGAAGGACAAGGGCCTGCGCCCGCTGCTGAGCTACTTCGAGCAGACACTGACCGATTTCGTCGTCACCGACTTCAGCGACAAATACTGCTTCCGCTGGATTGGCCTCGATGAGCGCGACCAGGCGCGGGAGTGGGAAGGCAAGAAGCTGACCATGACCGTCGATGAATTGCGCGCCGAGCAGGGCCTAGGCGTGCACCCGGATCCGAAGCTGGGCGCCGCACCGCTGAACCCCGCCCTGATGACCGTCTACCAGGGAACGCTGCAACAACAGCCCGGCCAGGGTGACGATTTCGGCGGTGGCGGAGGCGATTTCGGCGACCCGGATGCCGAAGGCCCTGGCCCTGGTCACAACGGCAGTCCCGGCCTGGACGATGATGCGGTGGTGGGGGCGGATAGCATGGATGCCAAGCCGGCTAGCATGGATGCTCCGCCGCCTGGCGGTGGCGACTTCGGCCAGCCAGGCGAAGGCCGTGACTTCGGCAAGTCCATCCCGCTGATCTACCAGATCGGGGGCGAGTGATGGCAGGCGCACGCCAGGCTGGCGCGCAGCCGCGGAAACCTGCCGCCACCGTGAAGCCCGACCCGCGCGCCAGCACCGTGGAGGTGGGCGACGAAGTTTACGCGCACCACCCCGAGCGCGGGCCGATGGCTGTGCGCGTGCTGGCGCATGGCCGTGATGGCTTCACCGGCGAGGCTGCTGATGGAAAGCGCCATCCGCTGCGCTGGAACGCGATGCTTGGCCACAAGAGCCGGGTGGCGATGAATTTCGACGTTATCGACAAGGGGCAAGAGGGTTCCATCGTGCAGGACGATAAGGGCAGGCGCAGGTTTCTCGCGGGTGATGCGGGAGGCAACGCCGCTGCGCCGGCGGCGAATCCTGCACACCCAATCGCTGACCCGCTGATGGACGGCCTCGATCGCCTGGCCAAGGCGCTGAGTGGCGGGAAGCAGGTGATGTTCCTGAAGGCCGGCATTGCCAACAGGCCCGGGCTGGCGCTGCGCGACACCACCGACAAGGCAGGGCACCAGACCAAGCGATGGGTGCGCAGCGCGCCGGACGCGAAACAGCCACGCAAGCCTGGCCAGCAGGATGAGGGGGTGATCCATGACCCTCGGCAGACCGACCTGGAAGACTTCACCAATGCGCCGCACCATAAGATCGGCGACAGCGTGGGCTTTCAGCACGGCGACGTGCGAGGCGAAGGTAAGATCGTCTCCTCCGGGAAGGATGGCGTAACCCTGCGTGATGCCGCTGGGCAGACACACCAGGTCACTCATGACGCGCTGGATAAGCCGAAGCCGGCCGCTGGCGGCGGCGGTGGCGGTGGCGGCAATGACGGCGGCGATGATGGGAAGAAGGACGGGAAGGGTAAGCCCCTCGATCCTGACAAGCTGGACTACCCTGACCACCGGCCCGGCTCTGCTGGCGCCGATCCGAAGGGTGGTGCGGGCTTCTCGGCTGCCGGGCACTTCGCGAAGTTCGACGCGCCGGACGATGCGACGGTGCATTCGGTGCTGGCCAATTTCCCGCCTGATACCGCCAGCAAGATGGCGGCCATCGACAACAAACTGGCCGGGGTCACTGAGACGAAGACCCAGCACTACAAGGACGGCGATTACACGCCGGAGCGTAAGGAGCTCCACGGTAAGATCGTGGCGCACTTCCTTTCACCCGAGAAGATCGCTGCCGCCACGCCTGCGGCTGGCGAGAAGCCGACTTTCACCATCCTGGGCGGTCGCGGTGGCTCAGGCAAATCCTGGTTCAGCGGGAAAGTCTACGATCCGACCAAGGCCATCGTGCTGGACGCCGACGAGATCAAGCACATGCTGCCCGAATACGAGGGGTGGAATGCCTATCAGGTCCACGAGGAATCCGGCGACCTGTTCGACCAGATCACGCAGGTGGCTCAGGATCTCGGGCTGAACATTGTCCACGACGCGACCATGAAGACCCCCAAGAAGGCCGTCGCGCTGGCCCAGGCATTCAAGGATGGCGGATACCGCGTGGAGGCTCATTACATGCACCTGCCGCGCGCTGAAGCAGCGAAGCGTGCGGTGAAACGCTTCCTCGGCCCGACTGGCCGCTATGTCCCGCCCACGGTCATCTTGGGCAACACCCAGAACGAAGCCGCGTTCGACCAGGTGAAGGATATTGCGGATGCGTGGAGCTTCCGCGATAATCAGAACCGCGACGGGAGCGGCCCCACCCTAATTGCGGAGAGCCCCAAAAATGAACGCGACAACCAAACTCGTGAAAAGCAAGCTGACGGCGGAAATGCTGGAAAAGATGGACAGCCAGGACTGCCGGCCGCCCGTTCGGACACCAACGGCCAAGCTGCCCAAGTACCTGCAGGATCTCCTCGCTTCCAAAAAGGCGGCTGGCCAGGGCGGGCCCTCTTCTTCCTGAAGAGCTGGGGCCGTCCGTGACTGGCCCCCTGCTGCTGGACATCGGCGCGGTCCCGGAAGCGCACTGCAACGACTGCATCGAGGGCCTGTTCAAGGCGATGGCCGTCGATCCTCGCGGCGATGGCGATGCATCCATCTGGGAGCGCCACCATGATCCCTTCATCGCCCAGCACATCGAGGACGTGACGGCATGGATGCAGCGCATCCTGCAGGCCATCCAGGATGAGCTGATCGCCTATATGGGTGGAAAGCCGCTCGGCGCGCTGCGGAAGGCCGCCGATTGGGAAGACATGCGCCAGGCCCGGCTGGACGTGGTGCGGGCGCGCCTGGAAGCCAAGGGGCCAGCCCACTTCGGTATCGGCGATTGGATGGACCTGGCTGACCTGCTGCTGGCCGAATACCTGCCCGAAGGCGTCATCACCAGCATGGCGGACTTCATGGCAGTGCGGGCCGCGCTGCTGGGCAAGATCAAGGCCGCCATGGACCGCAGCGCCAGGCCGAACCCCGGCGCCGCGGCGATCGCTTCAGCGCTTCCGATGCGCCGGCGCGACCTGCCGCCGAAGGTGCTGACCGGAGTGGAATCCGCTATCCTGGACATCGCGGCCGCGCGTGCCGCCATGTTCATCTCGGATCTCGCCGACGACACGCGCAAGCGCATCAAGGCGGTGCTGCTGGAACGGCTTCAGATGCAGGTGCTGGGCGAGCAGGGCGGCACGCCGGAGTATCTGCGCAGTGCCCTGTTCGATGAGTTCGGCCAGCTCAACAGGGACTGGCGCCGCATCGCGGTCACGGAGATCGGCGAGGCGCACAACACCGGCTTCATCGCGGGCCAGCCCCTCGGGGCGAAGGTGCGGCGCGTCGAGGCCTACCGGGGCGCCTGCGATTTCTGCAAATCCATCAACGGCAAGACGTTCCGCGTGGTCGCGCCCGGCGACCCGAAGCGGAACGGCAACAGCGACGTGTGGGTCGGGAAGACCAACGCCCGCCGTAGGGCGAGCTCGAAACGCCGTGATGGCGGGGTGATGGTGGAGCGCTCGCCCGATGAGCGGTGGTGGGTGGCCGCCGGCGTGCAGCACCCGCATTGTCGGGGATCGTGGACCTATGTGCCGGAGGCGAAGCCGGCGGGTGTGGATCCCGCGTTCATGGCCTGGCTCAATGGCGAGTTGGCCAAGGTGGCTGTCACCACCGCCAAGCCCGATCCAGCAGCGACTTAGTTTCCCCTGGTGGGTGCGATGCGCAGGCAGCTCTCCCCGGGCATCGCTCCGCCTTTGCGACGTTGCCGGCATCCCACTTGCGTGTGCCGGGCGTAGGCGGCCCCTACTGAACCTTGCGGGTGGGGGGCGCGATTGACCTCTACGGCCCTTCCCACCAGGAGAAACTGAGGCGCTACCCGGGCGCGATCGCTAGGACATGGTGCCGAGCTCCGCGCTGCTGCACGTCCAGCAGGGTGATGTCGTCCACGCGGTCATGATCGGCCACCACCAGCACGTCACCGGCTTCGAGCGCGGCCAGCACCCGTTTCAGGCCGGTGCCTCGCCGCCCGACATCGCGGTAGATCCCCGCCACCGGCACCCCCATCCGCGTCAGTAGATCGGCCTCGGCGCCTGCCTCCATGGCGGTCGGGCGGAAGACATAGCCCCAGGTGCGTTGGTGCGCTGCCGTCTCGGGCGGTGCGGTGGCAGTTTCCATCGCTTCCGCGCATGCGTCTTGCAGCGCATCGGCCTCCCGTTCCGTGTCGCGCGCCTCGGCGGCCAGGGTGATGGCCAGTTCAACCGCCTGGCAGGCAGCTTCAGCCCCCACCGCGAAACGCTCCCGCTGGCCGGTGATCTGGTGCCGATATGTGGACAGCAGGCGGTGTGCGATTGCTTCGACCCGCTGCGCGTCGCCAGCGGGGCGCAGCCAGTCCTTTACGACGCCAGCGGCGCCGGTTGGCCGAAGCTGTGCCAGGCGCGACACCGGAGCGACTGAAATGCCGATCTTCGTGTCGCGCTCACCGTAGCCCATCACATACAGATAGTTCGGCATCAAATCCTTCCTTGATGAAGGATATGATGCGTCCATTTCCTCCAATTCGCAACAGCCGTGTGTCGTGACGCGACCATTGGCAGATGCCAGTGATCCTCTTCCTGAAGGCCATCATCCCGGGCGGCGCCGCTGGCGACCTGCTCAACAGCCCCGTGATGGTTGGGGGCTACCTGAGCAAGAAGGGCGTGTTCGTCGCCCCGCATGCAAGCCATCGGCGAAAGCGCATCGCCACCATCGAGACGCATCGGCCGGTGGCGCAGCCCGACCTATTCGCTCCGGCACCGGCCGCGCTTACCCAGCCGCCCGTTCAGCAGCAGCTCACGCTGGATCCACCGCCGATGGAGGCTCCGGCCGCCACCGAGCCGCCACCCGCAGCGGATCCGATGCTGGCCGAGGCGGGGTTCATCCTGCACCTCGACGCGGAGAAGACGCAGCAGGTTCTGGATGCTGCCCTGGCTGCGCGCACGCTCGATTGGTCCGCCAGCGACAGCGGCCGGGCCCGCGTCCGCGTGGCGATCAAGCGCGCCCTCGGCAGCGTGGCGCCGGAGATCTCGGCCACCACCGTGCACGAGCTGGCCGGCGATGTGACGGCGATGCTGGCACGGCAGGAGGAAAACGCTACCGATGCAGGCCCCGCCGAGCCCGCCGCGGCGCCCGCGCGTGGTGCTGTTCATGCTGAGGTGGCAGTTCTGCACCCGGAGGTGCCGCCCCAGGCCGAGATCTATCGCCCGGCTGCCTGGGGCATGCCCGCCGGCGTGAAGGCGAAAGCCCGCATCAAGGCGAACAAGGAGGCGGAAGCCATCCTCGCTGCCAAGGCCGACGACGCCATGACCGATGGGGACCGCGATCGGCTGGCGCGCTACACCGGCTGGGGCGGGCAGGGGGTCGGCACCTCGCCCAACGAGTATTACACGCCTCGCGACGTGGCTCAGGCGGCGTGGAGCCTGGTGCGCAAGCTGGGCTTCACCGGGGGCGCGGTGCTGGAACCCTCGGCTGGCGCAGGCGTGTTTCAGCATACCGCGCCAGGGGACGCGCAGATCACTGCAGTGGAGTTGTCCACCGACAGCGGGCGGGTGAACCGGATCCTGCACGGCGCCCGCGACGAGGTGGTCACCGACAGCTTCGAGGGCTTCGCCACCTATGACCCCCGGCGCTTTGACCTGGTGATCGGCAATCCCCCCTTCGGCGCGCGCAACGCCTTCCGGCAGCAGGATGTCACCAAGACGGACATCACCCGCGCCGAGCAGTATTTCCTGGATACCGCTCTCGACAAGGCGAAGGACGGCGGCCTGGTGGCGCTGGTGCTGCCCTCCGGTGTGCTGGACGCCAGCAGCGCGCGGGCTTTCCGCGAGCGCATTTTGGCCAAGGGCCAGGTGATGGCCGCCTTCCGCCTGCCGAACACGGCCTTCGCCGATAGCCAGACCGAGGTGACAACCGACCTGCTGGTCATGCGCAAGCGGCCGCAGGCCCTGGCGGGCGCGCTGGGGGCGCTGAACACGCAGCAGCAGGCGGCGCTGCCGCATTGGGATCCGGACTTCGTGGCCGGCCGCTACATGACCGAGGGCGCCGGCGCGGCGCACGTCATGGGCACGCTGGAACCTGGCTGGCGCGCCAAGGCTGGCATCGGCGACGACATCACCGTCAGCGGCAGCATGGATGGGGTGGCCGAGCACATTGCGGCGTGGCAGCCGCCCACTGACAGCCTGGCGGACAACACCCCCAGCATGGCCGCCATCCTGGCCGCCGCCGGCGACGATGCTGCGCGGGTGGAGCGCGCCGCAGATCGTGCGCCTTATCCCGAGCGGCACGAGGGCGATACGCTGGTGCGCGACGGCATCATGTATGTCCTGCGAGGCGGGCGCTGGCATCGGGCCGAGCAGGACATCCCGGCGGTGGTCCAGGATGCGCTGCAGGTCGGCGAGCTGCTGGACGGGGTGTTGCGCGGCGACGCTGCAGGTACTGCCCTGGCCCGGGTGAACCTCATCGAGGCGCTGGACGACTTTGTGGGGAAGCACGGCGCGCCTGGCCGGAACCGCGAGCTGCTGGACTGGACCAGCCAGCCCCAGCTTCCCACTGGCGGCGCGGATGCCGGCGACCATGCGCAGCGCACGGCGGCCGCCGCGAAACAGGTGGCCCAGCTCCTCGGCGCCGTGGGCAGCGACGGCAGCTATTCCGATGCCGTCATGGGCACCAGCCGGGCGCAACATGCCCCGCTGGCAGCGGTGGCCACCGAGCTGGCCGGCAGGGAAGGGCAGTTCAGCATTGAACAGCTTGCCCAGGCGGCCGGGCGCGCCGATGCGGAAGGGGTGGAGGAGGAGCTGTTCGCGGATCCCGCCTTTGCCATGCTGCCCGACCAGCCGGGCCAGTGGACCAGCCGCGACCAATACCTGTCCGGAGCGCTCTGGCCGAAATACGACGCGGCGCGTGCAGCCGCCGGCGATGAGGGCCGGGTCGGGCCAGAGCGTGCACGGCTTCAGCGCCAGGCTGATGAGCTGCACCAGGCCATCGCGCCCAAGGATCTCGGCGATGTCGAGAACATCGAGCTCGGCAGCCCGTTCGTCAGCCATGCGGCGATCGAGGCCTGGCTGAACGCGACCCACCCCAATGACGGGCCGTGGGAGATCCTGGACGATCGCGGTGCCATCCAGGTGCGCGGCCGCTATCGCGGCTACGGCGAGCGGCCGAACGATGAGCTGCTGGCCGCCGTCCTGATGCGGCGTGGCGTCCGAAAGGATGAGGCGGCGCAGGTGGACCGCCTGCAGGCCGGTTTCCGCGAATGGCTACTGACCGACGAGACGTGGCGCGCCGCCACCGAGGAGCGATACAACCGCGACTTCCGCGGCTTCGTGCCCCGGGCATATAGCGAGGAGCCGATCCCGGTTCCTGGTCTCTCGCCCGATTTCAGCGTCAACGCCTACCATTGGGCGGGCGTGCGGCGGCTGCTGGACGATGGGCGCGGGATCTGTGCCGCCGATGTGGGCGTGGGCAAGACGCCCCGCGGCCTGCTGCTGAACGCGATGCTGCGCGCCACCGGCCGGGCGAAGAAGCCCGCGATCGTGGTGCCGAAGAGCCTGCTGGCCAATTGGGTGAAGGCCCAGCAGGCCATGTTCCCCGATGCGCGGATCCTGGCCATCGGCGAAACGCTGGTGACGAAGAAGGATGGCACCGTCACCAGCCGCGAGGACGACGAGCAGACCCGCCGGCGCAAGCTGGCGGAGCTGAAGCAGAACGATTTCGATTTCGTTTTCATCACCCTTCCGACCTGGAACCGCATCAACCTCGATGAGGCGCGCCAGAAGCGGTGGGAGGATGAGGACTTCTATACCCAGCGCCGCGAGGCCCTGGACGAGGCAAAGGAGAAGAAGGCCCGCAAGCTGAAGGACCGTCATGAGGGCAAGGTGGCCGCCAGCAAGTTCGTGGCCACGGGCGAGCGCAACATTACCCTCGAAGACACCGGTATCGACGCGGTGCTGATGGACGAGGCGCATAGCATGAAGAACCTGGCCAGCCCGGAAGCTGGCCAGTTCCAGGAGCTGAAGTTCCTCGGCGCGCCGGGCACCCCCTCGAAGCAGGCGGTGGCGACAGAGCACAAGTTCCGCTGGATCCGCGAGAACGCGGCGAACGGCGGCAACGTCTACATGCTGACCGCCACGCCCACGAAGAACAGCCCGCTCGAAATCTACTCCATGATCCGGCACATCGCGCCGGAGGCCTGGACCTCGATCGGGATCAACAACCCCGACGACTTCGTTGACCGCTTCGTGGAGCGCGAAACCGACACCATCCTGAGCGCGAACGGCCAGGCGGTGGAGGCCACCGTTGTTACCGGCTTCCGCAACATGGACGAGGTGCGCGGCATCGCGACGCGCTGGATCCACCGGCAGACCGCTGCCGATGTTGGGCTCAAGATCCCGCTGCCTGAAATGCAGCAGCACATGGTGGAGATGGATCCGGCCCAGGCTGAGGCTTACGCGGTGCTCCGCCCGAAGCTGGAGCAGGCGCTGGCCCAGCGCGATGCCGAGGGCAGCGACCACCCGTTCAGCGTCATCAGCGACATGCAGAAGGCCGCCACCGACATGCGGCTCCTGCACCCGGGGGGTGAACACGCGCCGTCGCCCAAGATGCGCGACATCGCCGAGAATGTGGCCCGCCTGGCGGCGAACGGCGGCCAGATCGTGTTCAGCGACTATGTGGATGCCCATGGCATGATGCGCGATGCGCTGGTGGCCGGCGGGATGGACCCGAAGCGGATCGGCATCATCAACGCGCAGGTCACGCCGACCAGCACCAGCCGCCAGCGCGTTGCCGACGCCTTCAATGCCGGCCATCTGGACGTGGTGATCGGTAACACGGCGACCATGGGCGAAGGCCTGAACCTGCAGGAGACCACCAGCGATATCCACCACGCCGACACCCCTTGGGAGCCGGCCAGTGTGATCCAGCGCAATGGGCGCGGCCTGCGCCAGGGCAATACCCGCGAGACGGTCGGGCTGCACACCTATCTCACCAAGGGCAGTTTCGACGGCTACCGCTGGCAGTCCATGGCGGCCAAGGGCGACTGGCAGACGGCGTTCTGGGGCGGAGGCGATCGGCTGGACAACATGCAGCGCGGCTCCCTCGGCCGGCTGGAAATGCTCATCATGGCCTCGGCGGATCCTGCGGCCGCGCGCGAGAAGTTCGCCACCCAGCTCGAAGACGCCAAGGCCCGCCGCGCTGCCGGCGAGAGCATCAAGGCCGTGCAGACCTGGGCGCGCTACCGCGACACCATGCGACAGATCGAAGCCATGCGCCTGAAGCGCGACCGGAAGAACGCCTACCGCTATGGCGCGGCGCCGAAGGTGGAGGAGGGCGAGACCGAGAAGGGCATGCGGCTCCGCGCGAAGCGGCTGAAGGCTTCGCTGGCCGCCAACCCGGCCTTCCTTCACGGCGACGTGCTGGACGCTGACCCGTCATCGGTGGCGATCGACCACCGCAGCGGCCGCGTGTGGCGGCCTGGTCAGGAGGTGGAGATCCAGCCTGGCGGCAAGTTCAACACGATGTCCAAGGAGCCGGAGGCTTATGTGGTGCAGGCCGTGGATGATGTCGGTGGCACCGTCAGTCTGCTGCCGGCTGGCTATGCCACCCTGGATGGCGCTGACCGCTTCGCCCGCACGGTCGAGATCTCGAAGCTGCGCGATGGGGTCAGCGATACCAAGGTGGACCGGGATGCCGCCTATGAGCGCCAGGCGGCGCGGGACAAGGCAGCGGCCGAGGCGGCAGAAGCGGCCCGGCGGGCCGCCCAGGAGGCCCAGGCCAGCGAGGAACGCCGCGCGGCCGCGTCGAAGGCTGAAGGGATCCTGAACGGCACCGCCCATGGTCATGCCGCCGATCTGGCCGCCATGGGCGATGACTGGCTGCAGCAGCACGGCGAGGCGCTGCATTCCCGCCTGATCGAGAGCCAGCGCAGCGGCCGCGCGGGCTATGCGACGCATGCGGTGATGACGGACGCCGGCGGCAAGCCCTATGTCGTCTCCGCCTATCAGGCGACCAAGGCGCCCGCCGACCACCGCGTCGCCCTGCCCACCACCGCGCTGCGCGACAAGCTGCTGGCCCAGGAGGAGGAGCACCGGCTGACCAGCCCGCTGCGGAACCACTATCGGCCGGTACCGCGCACGCGCAGCGGTCAGACCGAATATGCTGGGGCCAAGCGCGACAACCCAGCCGGTACCGACATCCTGCTGAACGACAGCCCGTCCTCGATCGCGATCCGCAACCTCTGGCCGAAGCAGGCCCCCGAGCTGCTGGCGGGCGTGGCCGATCGCGCCGACCGGCGGGCCGCTGATGCCGTGCGGGCGGCGCCGAGCTGGCGCGATGCCGTGCGCAACGCCGCCGGCGGCCTCAGCGCCCGGGACAGCGTCATGCCGGGCATGAACATCGGCAGCATGCGCCCGCACACCCTCGCCGCGCTCCATGATGCCGCCGAGAGGCATGGCGTGCTGGACCGCGGCGTGGATACCGCGCTCCCCGCCACCCGGGGCGACGACAGCACGCTCAGCGCCATGCGGCGGGTGCTGAGCGGCGCCGGCGGCTATTACGTCAGCTCGGTTGGCAAGACGCTGAAGGATGCGCTCCGCACCGCCCATCCGGGCCACCCCGAAACCATCCGCATCGCTGGCAGCGTGCTGGACGATCCCCGAAAGGCCGCCTGATGCTCGACGCGCTGACGAACACCCCGCCCGAAACCGTGGCGCCGATTCCTGCCGATGGTGTGCCGGAGGTGCTGGGCAACATCGCCCGCGACCTGCAGGGCCAGGTGCTGCGCTACCGCTGGTTCGGGGTGTGGTGGTGGCCCATCAAGGTGCTGCTGCTGGGAGCAGGGTATGGGCCCAACCTGCCGATGCTCCGGCACTACATGGATTCCGAGGCGCTGGCGACGCTGCCGCGGCCGCTGGAACCGGGCCAGGTGCTGGCCGAAGGCCTGGCCCATTACCAATATGCCGCCCGGCTGGCCCGCCACCAGGATTGGGTGGAGACGCCGGACGGCGACATGATCCGGATCTACGACGCCGATATCGAGACCTGATCCGTGGCAAGCAGGTCGATCGCCTCATACGCGACCGCGGCGTAGCAGTCGCTGCGGGTCTCGATATCGAGCCGGACAGCGCATTCACCGCTCTCAGGGAATATCCGCGCGATGGTCCCCGGTTCAACCCTTCGGCGCCAGGGCACTGCTACCCGCGTGCCCACACTGAACGGGGGCCAGATCTCGTAGAGCCGCACCCATTCCTGTACCTGCCGGATCAGCGCTCCCACCCACGAGCTGGCATGGCCGCCCAGAACTTCCACCATCTGAGCGGACGGATCCCAATGGGCTCGGTCTTCCAGCTTCTTGGCAAGCTGATAGCCGTCCTCCAGATAGTCGGCGTAGCGCGCCAGCTCATAGGCGGCATCGTCGGCTTCCTCTTTCTGCAGCAGCCCATGCCGGACCAAGGAAGCCACGGTGCTTTCGCAGGCCTCGGCCACCACCGCCGGATCCCTATAAGTCGGCCGGAGCGGGATCCAGCCGCCGAGGTCATCGCAGTTTATCGGGCGCATCGTCAGCTCTCCCCGCTCGCAAATGGCTCCGGGGGCGCTAAGCAAGGCACCTTGCCGGGAATGTAAGGGGTGGTTGTGAAGAAGTGCTCGCGCACCCAAGGCACAGGAACACGCTCGACAGTCAGGCCGGCCCTGATCCACTTCGCCACGTCCTTGGCATTGGAGGACTGACGCTCGGCGGAATCCACCGTCGCCGCGACCACCCGTCCCGCGGGGTGCTTAGCTGTCGCGACCGTGGTGCGGGCGATGTAAGCCCACCCCCCGGTATAGGCCCAGCCCGCATCTCTCTGCTCGGCGACGCTCATTCCCAGCTCGCCCCCTTCGTTTCCACCAGCCGTGCCAGCTTCTGAAGCGCGCCGGCCGGGTAGGCGAAGCCCGCGCCGCTGCGGGCGAAGGCCAGCATCTCGCTGGCCATGGCGAGGCCGCCCGCCTGGTGCAGAAGCCCACCAAGGCGCTTCCACATTGCGCGCCCTTCGCCGGTGGCGGTCAGCACCACCAGGCGCCGATCGCTGTTCGCCTTGCTGCAGTTGCCAAGGCCCAGGGCCACCAGCTTGTAGCTGGCCCGCGTGACCACCGCCTTCGAGACGGACATCGCATCGGCATAGTGCGCGACCGAGTGGCCACCGGTCTCCACCAGCAGGCCCAAGAGCGCCACCTGGCGGCAAGTGAAAACCTCATCCACCGCAGAAGCGGCGACGAAGGCGTGTGTCAGTGCCGAGAGCGGCGCTGAAGCGGCTGAAGCCACCGGAACCTCCATTTCCCTCATGGAGGATGGATAGAGGATATGAAGTCACTTGCAAACCACGATTTTGGAGGATATCGAGGAAATGACCCCATGAATGAAGGATAATCCTTCGTTGGTCACTCAGCGAGGAAGCTGATGAACGCCTTAGAACCCGACCACAATCCGGATAGCAGCGAGGGCGTCGCCCCGTGGAGCCAGACGATATCCGGCATTGCTTTCGACCTGCTGGCGCCCACCCCTGCGATGGTGGATTTTCACGACATCGCCTGGTCCCTGTCGCATCAGCGCCGCTTTCTGGGCCACACCGTCCTGCCCTGCAGCATCGCCAGCCACTCCATCATGGTTCGCGACATCACCGTCAGCCTGGCGCGCCGCAGCGGCTACGGCATCGCCAACCTGAACAAGATCACCTTGGCCGCCATCCTGCATGACGCGCACGAGGCCTACATCGGTGACATCATTTCCCCCATCATGGCGCTGCCGGGCATGCGGGAGATCGTCCGTCCGCTGAAGGCGCGCGTGCAGGCCGCCATCCACCGCCGGGTCAAGCTGCCGGTGGAGCTGCCCGACGAATGGCGGCGCCTGATCCACCAGGCCGATCTGATCGCCTTGGCCACCGAAAAGCGCGACCTGATGGTGGCATGCCCGCGCCCGTGGCTCCCGCTCCCTCCGGCGGAAGAGGGCATGCGGGCCGGCGACCAGATTACCTTCAACGCCTTCCTGGCCGAGCTCTATTCTGCGGCCTATCCGGGCAGCCTGCCGGCCGCCAACGAGCCGCCCGTCTTCGAGCCCGGCGAGGTGACGGCATGAGCGCCGCCCTTTCACGCGACGATGAGCTGATGGCGATCGGTGCGCGCGTCGAGCGCCAGCGCTGCGCCGAGATCGTTCGCCGGCGGATCGCCGACGCCCTCGGTCGCGTCACCGGCGCGGAATCGCGGCGCCATTCCTGGGCTCGCGCCAAGGCCAAGACGCTCCGCCGCACCCTTCAGGAGATCGAAGGGACGCTGGCATGACGGTCTGGCTTCTCGTCTACTTCATCGCCGCCGGCAGCGGCCGGCCCGAGCTGCTGGGCAGCCACGCTGAATACCGCACCATGGCCGCTTGCACCGAGATGGTGCGGGTGCTGGGCGCCGATGCCGGTGGCCGGATCCGCATGGCTCGTGGCGCCTATGTCTTCGAGTGCGAGGCCGCCCATGGCTGAAGCGACTGGCATCGAATGGGCGGACAGCACCTTCAACCCGTGGGTAGGATGCACGAAGATCTCGCCCGCCTGCGACAACTGCTATGCAGAGGGCTGGGCGAAGCGAGCCGGCGAGGCCGGCTTGTGGAGCGGCACGTTGCGCCGCACCAGCGTGCAGAACTGGAACCTCCCGCGCCGCTGGAACCGCGAGGCGGCCGCTGCTGGCGCGCCACGTCGCGTGTTCTGCGCTTCCCTTGCTGATGTGTTCGACAACCAGGCGGACCCGGCCTGGCGCGCGGACCTGTGGCGGCTCATCCGTGAAACCCCAGCGCTGACGTGGTTTCTGCTGACCAAGCGACCGCAGAATGTCAGAAAAATGCTGCCTCCGGAGTGGGGCGAGGCCGGTTGGCCGAACGTCTGGCTCGGCACCACGGCGGAAGATGAGGAGTACTATCTGAAGCGTTGGCGGCACCTTAGCGTAGTGCCGGCCCCGCTGAGGTTCCTGAGCTACGAGCCGGCCCTTGGCCCACTCGGAGACCTTCGCTTTCAGGACAAAGGGGCGCCGGATTGGCTCATTGTCGGCGGTGAGAGCGGCCCTGGCGCCCGGCCAATGCACCCCGCCTGGGCGCGCGAGGTCCGGGACCAGTGCAGCCAGGCCGGTGTGCCCTTCATGTTCAAGCAATGGGGTGACTGGCTTCCGGAGGGCCAACCGACCGGCGGGGAGATTGGCCAGATCAACCTATGGCGCCGCGATTGGATCCGGCTGGACGGCGGCCAGGGCGCCTATTCCCCCACCGCCGCGGCGGTTCACCCCATCGGGAAGAAGCGCGCCGGCAGGCTGCTGGACGGGGTGGAGCACATCGCCATCCCGACTGTGGCCGGGACGGCCAGCCATGAGTGACCCGCGCACCATGGAGGATCTGCTTGCAGAGAACCGCCGCCTGCGCGAGGAAGTCGGGCGCCTGGCCGGCCTGCCGCGCCCTCGGGACGACAGCGGCGTGATCCACACGGTGGTCATCATCAAAGACCCCGGTATGAGCCCGGTGAAGAAGGGCCCTTTCAGCCAGGCCTATTTGCCGCGCTTCATTCGCGAGCTGCTGCCCTATGGGCCCACCGAGCGGATCGTCATCATCGCCCGAGTAATCTGGAACGGTGATGTCTGGATCGAGTCCCTGGGTGATTGGCTGGCCTTTGCCGGCATAAAGCGGCCGCAGGCCTGGCGCCGCAATCTGGCCAGCATCGAGCGCGCCGGCGGCGAGCGAACCCGGGTAAAGCTGGCTGGCCGCTTGGTGCGTATCTGGTCTGGCGAGCATCGCGCCTACTGGCGGGACGGTGGCCACGGATACACCGATAACCGGCGCGTCGAAGCGTGGCTGCTTCCCTTCGAGGACGCCTATGCGCGGGTGAAGCACTGCGGTCCCGAGAAGCGCATCGCCTTCGAGGTGGTGGCATGAGCACCGCGCGCCCCATTTCCTTCGCGCCTCGCCCTCTGCGCGAGAGCTTCGAGACCGAGCAACTGCTCCAGGCCGAGAAGGAGATGCTGAACGCCGTTTTCGAGGCAGCCCTGCATGCCGATCAATGCCCAGGCCTGCCACCCGCTATCGTGTCCATGATGGAGCGCCTGCGCCGTATCTCTGGCAGCGCGATCGAGGAGCTGTGCGCGGGCGTCCATGAGTTGGCCTTGCTGGCGGACATGACGCCTACCTTGCCCCGCACCTTCGCCAGGCATGTTGACGCCTTGCGCGACCACCGCGTGGCAGTATTCGAGGCGCAGCGCGCCATGCCGGAGCACGGCGAGGGCGATCGCGAAGACGACGAAGACCCTGATGATGATTGGGGGGATGAGGTTGAGGAGGCCGTACCCGTCCGCTGCCGCCGACCGATCTGGAACACCGACATGGCGAAGGCCCCGCGAGACGGGCGCACGGTCTGGGTGGCTTTCCAAGGCGGCCTTGTCGCCGACCCACGCCGCACCGACCTGGCGCTTTGGTCAGATCGTCAGGTTCCAGTCGTGCACGCGGGCCTTGATGCCGAAGGCAACGACCTCGGTTGGACCCTCGCCATGCCCGTCTCCGCAGGCACCTTCCCGTCATTCGCTTTCAGGGCTTGGCGCTGGCCTAGCTGCGCGCCGGCGGTGCCGCTCATTCCGAAAATCTAAGCTGCTGAGGAGCACAAACATGAGCCTCATGAGATCCCTGGATATGAAGGATGGGCGCGCGCCAGTTGTGGCGTTAAGTTGCTGCATCGCAATGGGTGATGGAATGCTCCCGATTCCGAGTGATGATGGACGATCTGCCGGGCCGTTCATGCTCCTCTCCTTGCATGGTGAAGAGCTTGGTTTCTGCACGTTCCCGCAGTCCTGGGGAGATCTGAGTGGTAGTCTCCTCGCCAACGGCGCCGCGTGCATCACGGTGCCCCTCGCTCAGTTTGGAATGGTTGGTCCCGTGGGGGCGACGAATTTGGTGCTGCTACCAAATGCTGAGCGCTGGCGGCTCCATAAGCTGATAGCTGTCCATCTAATGGGCATCTATCCCGAGCAATTAGCCGAAATACCCGGCTGCTCTTTTCACCCCATCAATTCGACGGCAAGCTGAACGCGGCAAAGCCTTCCCCAAGAGCGCCAAAGGAACGAATGGTGCAGCACTATAATTATACGCCAGATTTCTGGCATTACTTTCGTGGGTTCCTGCCAAGCGACATCGACTTGGTGGTTAGCCTGGCGCCGTCGAAAGTCGAAGCTGACGCCAGGGCATTGACCGACTATTTCGGCATGCGCATCCATCCGAGCAATGAGCCGAGTGTGGCCGGACGACTAGGTGAAGTCATCACCAAGCCGCCGTTTCCAAGCGATTCTTGGCTGGCGGAAGCAGTGGAATATGTCGGGCTGGCGCTTGCCCTGAAGCACGCACACGGCGGCTTTACGGCGGTTGAGCTAGGTGCGGGTTTCGCTCCGTGGCTAGGTCTCTCAGCGATTCTTGCTCGGCGTAAGGGCCTTGGTCCGGTATCGATCACCGGGGTTGAAGGTGATGCGGAACGCGCCGCAAGCATGCGTAATCACCTCGCTTACAATCGGCTGCTACCTCATGATGCAGAGATGGTCGGAAGTTACGATGGGCTCAGTTGGGATCTGAGGCATGCAGTGATCTGGGATGAGGACGGCGATGCTCTATTCCCTACCACCGGCATCGCCGACTCAGGCGGCCAGGCGATCGACACTGACAAAAGCGCCTCTGTGGATTACCGCGGTGCCGATACAGCGCACGTTCGAGTTCCCGCGGTGACGCTTGAGACCTTATTGAAGGACAAGTCGCTAATAGACTTTGTTCACATCGATATCCAGGGTGCCGAATTCAACGTGCTCAACCGCTCTGTCGGATTTGTCAGCGAGCGGGTTAAGTTCATGATGGTAGCGACCCACTCCCGTCTGTTGGAGGGCGCGATCCAGTCCATTCTATTCGACAATGGGTGGTTCTTAGAGCGGGAGGAGGTGGCGCACGTCGTGCCACGCCCGAACCCGCCGAGCATCGAAGCGCTGACCTGGCGCGACGGTGGCCAGGTCTGGCGCAACTTGCGTTTCAGCGAGATTGGCAGCTAACCACACCTGCGCGGGCCAGCGCCTGGCCCGCGTCGTGACCGCACAGTGCGGTTATGTGCCCTATCCTGTTCCTGAAGAGCAATCCCCAGCACGATGCGCGCGGGCGCTTTGCCCACTGGACTTCCCTTCGTGGCGATGAAATCTCGGGGGATACGCCGAAAGAGCTGCGAACCAACGCGCTGGAATACGCACGTCGCCACTTCGTCACCGGCCACGGCCCACACGGCCCAACCATGCTCTCGGTGCACAACGCGCATCTTGGCGCCCGCATAGGGATTTCGGGTAACGGCCTGCGACACGCGCTTAAGGGGCACACTTATACCGAGATAGCGGCATCAGTTGCGGGCCTGCCAGATCTATTGCGCCACGCGGTTCACCTCTCGACCGAAGGCGACCGCTACGACGAAACCAGCAAGAACCTGTGGCACACCCTGGCGGCGCCTCTATCCATTGGCACCCGCGACTATGCAGCGCTACTGCGCGTCCGCCAGGACGGCGCCGGGCACTTGCACTACCACCACGATTTAGTTGGGTTGCTGGAATCGCCGGACGAAATCGGTGGAGAACATGGCCGCGCTCAACCCACCGGTTCTACCCCGGTGCATCTCGCCCGGCGTCCGGTAGACATAGCCACGCTCCGAACGATCTTCAAGGATCTCTTGGAAGGCCGGATGACGAAGGCGCTGCCCACCGGCGCGCGCTGGATCACCGTGCGCCCTAACGGCCCGGGCACTGAGGGGCACGCGGTGATGATCCAGCCCGCCGGCGATGGCGCCTATCGCGTGATCGGCGGCGCCGGAGGCAAGCTCAACTACCTGAAGCTGACCGGGGTGCGCAGCGAGGCCGAGTATGCCCAGCGCGCGAAGGAGGGGGCAGCCGCGCGGCGTGACGAGAAGCGGCAGCAGGCCGCGCGCGATCGGGAGGCCGGCACCGCCGGCATGAAGAAGCAGGCGAAGGACAACCTCCGCCTGGCCGGGCGCGCCGCGCAGGATGATTTCGTGCGCCAGGTGGCCAAGGTGCTGGACTGGAAGCCCGAAGATGTGCGGTTCAAGGAGGAGGAGCACCAGGACAAGGCCCCGTCTGAGGTAGCGAAGCTGCAAGACGCGCATTTCCAGGAGCTGTTCGCCGCGGCGAAGGATGCGGTGAACACGCAGCGCCAGCGGCTGCTGGCCGATGCCGATATGCGTGCCGAGGGCGGCATGTCCGCCGTGCCGCTGTCCGCGCCAGCCGACCCTGCACAGATCAGCGTGGCGGATCTGGATCCGGTTGAGAGCGACGGCGGCAAAGGGCTGGGCTTCCAGCCGAAATACGCCGAGCGTGCGGCGGCGGGCGGCGGAGACGCCGCGCAGATCAAGGCCGAGGCCTCAGAGGTCAAAGGCCGGTCGGCTAAGGTCGCAGAGGAGCAGGAACAACCTGCCCTCGATACGGCGCCGCCACCGCCGCAGCGAGTGGACAGCACCACCCCTACAAAGCCAGAAACTGAGGAAAAGCCGGCCTCGCAGGCTGATGATGGCGCCGGTGACGCCACTTCCAGCACCACCCCCGCGCAGCAGGAAGAGCGTGGTGCGCCGGCAATAGCCGAAGGCACCGCGAAGGCGCTGAATCGGGTGCGAGAGCCGATCGGGCCGAGCATCGACCCCAAGGGCCGGGCCACCGCGAAGCAAGCCATGGCACTGCTGCGCGCTGAGCGCGAGATGCGCGAGAAGCTGAAGCAGGTGCGAGAGCGCACGCGCGACATCGACAAGGCGGCGGACGCCGGCGCTATCGAGCCCAACGCCTTCGTCATAGAGGTGGACGGCAAGGCCGTGGATGAAGCGGTGATGCGCGGGGTGGAAGACGAGCTCCGCACCATCCGCACCCGCGGATTCCTGGACGAGGCCGAGAAAGCTGGCGCCACCGGCATGACGAAGCACGTCAGCGTGGGGGCGTTCAACTCCCTGAACAGCCTGGCGCTGGCCGCCGGCGGCGCGCCGCTGATGGATCGCAGCGTGGTGGACGTGCTGGGGCCCGAGGCCGCAGCCCAGGCGCTGGCTCACCGGCTGGCCGGAGATCTGACCAGCGACGAGCTGGGCCATGTCCGGGAGGCGATGAGCCGCTTCCACGTCCAGCACTACATGGCCACCAGCACCGATGCGCTGACTGAGGCCCGGGAGCTTCAGGAACAGGCCAGCGAGATCCAGCTTGGCGAGGCCGCCACCGGCCATGACTTGGCGGTGGCGCAGGAGCTGAACGCCCGCCGGCGCGAGCTGGTCGGCCGCAGCAAGGCCATCCTGGCCCAGGCCCTGGGGGAGATGGAGACGAACGCCGCGCTGGTGACGGCGCTGGAGAAGCCGAAGCGCGACCGCATCAGTGTCTCCCTCGGCAATCTGCCGGTGGCGGACGCCATCACTCGCTTGCGGGCGATTGGCCTGCAGAAGGGCGACTACACCATGGAGCGCGCGGGCCGCAGCACGCTGCTGGTGATCCACGGCGACGCCATCGGCAAGCTGACCGCACCCATCGACCCCGCTGACCTGGACCGGGTGAACGGCGCCCTGTCCATCATGCAGGGCCATGAAGACGAGGCCGGCTGGCTGCCTGCCGGCGTGGCGCGTCGCCCGGATTTCGGCAGCGACCTGCCGGCCGGCGCCGCGCCGCGACTGGCCAAGGCCTTCCCTACCGCACCGGCGGATGTGGGCCAGGCCGTCCGAGACTACATCGGCGGCCGCGCGGCGGACGGCGACAGCCCGGCGGATATCATGGCCGGGCTGCTGTCCGAGGATCTGATCCAGCGCGCCGGCGACCGCAGCGCCTTCATGGCCGCCGTCAACGAAGTGGCGCCGCTCTACGGGGCGGACGGCAAGATGATCCGCGCGGAGGCCCACGCCGGCGCCTTCGACCGGCTGGCCGATGCTTTCACCGATCGCAACCATGGCGGGCGGCGCACCACCATCGCCAAGCAGCCCCTCGCCGAGGACAGCACCAGCGTGGAGGCGCTTCACCGCGCCCTCGCGAAGATCCCGGAGGGCGCGGCCGCCTTCAAGCCGGTGGGCGAGCTGACACCGCAGGACCAGGCGGGGCTGCGCGCCCTGTTCGTCCGCGACTTCGGCGCGAGCGATCCGCAGGCCGCGGACAAGCGGACGGCGCTGGAAAAGCTGAAGGCCGAGGAGCCGGAGCGTGAGACGGATGGCATGTTCGGGCGCCAGGAGAACCCGCTGTGGGGCGACTGGAAGCGCGACCACGACGCGGCCGCCACCGCTGCTAGCTCGGCCGAGATGAACTGGCCTCGGTATGTCGAGCACATGGGCAGCCCGCAGGCCGCCTATCTGGCCATGCAGGACGTGGTGAAGGGCAGGGTGGTCGGCGAGTTTGGCCAGATCCACAACCAGCTCCGCCCGGACGCGCCCTTGCGCATGGGCCGGACCAACATCGCCGGCGACCTGAACCATCTGGACGCGCTGGATCCCGATGCACGCGAGCGCCGCCTGGCCGAGCACCGCGGCCTGGTGGACCGGCTGCGGGAACGCACCGCCGGCCGCTACGCCTCCGGCTCGGTCAGCGACAAGATGGCGGCCGCGCGAGAGGCGGAGGAGGCAGCGGCGCAAAGCCAGATGGGCCTGTTCGGCGACGAGCCCGCGGCGGCCACCACCGACGATGCTCTGCCGGAGAATACCGCCCCCATGGGGACGGGCGAGCGCCACACCATCGGCCACGCGGCCGAGCGAACCCTGGCCGGCATGGCCCGCCGAATCGGCGGCAACTTCAAGCCCGGCCAGCCGGTCGGGATCTTCGCACCGACGATGGACGGCAAGTTCGTGGCGCGACAGCGCGCGGTGAAGCTGATCGCCCGCAATCGCCGGACTATGCTGGGCATGGGCGTTGGCAGCGGGAAGACGAGCATCAGCCTGGCCGCCTTCACCCACCTGCACGACCAGGGCAAGGCGAAGCGTGGCCTTATGGTGGTGCCGAGCGTGGTGCAGGGGCAGTTCCACGGCGAAGCTCTGGCCATGCTGGAGCCCGGCAAATACGACTGGCACGCCAACCCGGGCGCGTCGCGCGAGGAGCGGATCGCCGCTCTGAAGGATCCGAGCAAGCACTTCAACGTGGTCACGCACCAGGCCTTTCGGGATGACGTGCTGCACTTGGCATCCCAGCAGCACGGCACCACGCCCGATGCCATCAAGGCCCGGCTGGCCGGCATGAAACCGATGGAGCGCGCCAGCTTCATCAAGGAGGTGCTGCACAAGGAGGGCATCGACCACGACTATCTGGCCGTGGATGAGGGCCACAACCTGCTGAACCGCCGTGGCAAGGAAGACAGCGGCATGGCGCACGTCATCGACGGCGTGGCGCATGGCATGGGCACCTATGTGAACATGACCGCCGACCCGGTAAAGAACGATGCCAGCGAGGTGTTCGACACCCTCGCGAAGATGGATCCCGAGCGCTACAGCGACCGGGACGCCTTCATGCGGCGGTATGGCGTGGACACGGAATCCGCGAAGGACGGGCTGCGCCGCGAGATGGCGCGCCACTACTACACCAGCTCCATCTCCTCCGGCGTGGCCGCCCACAAGAAGGAAGTGCCGGTGGAGCTGCACGCCGACGATCACGCCCGGATCGAGGCAGTGAACCGCGCCGCCGGCGCCGCGCGGATCGCCCGGATGGAGGGCCGCACCGACATCGCCGCCATGAAGGTGCTCTCCCCCAACAGCTTTGCCGGCGTTCCGGCCGATCAGCACGGCGAGGTGGCGCGGCGGCTGCAGAACGCCATCGGCGTGGTGCGTGACAGTGCCATTCGCCACGCCATCGACGGGCGGGGCAAGATGGACGCCCTGGTGCAGCAGGCGACGGCCAGGAAGGGAAAGCCGGGCATTGTGTTCTGCCATCACCTGGACCGGGTGCAGGATCTCAGCGAGCGGCTAAAAGGGCAGGGCCTGCGCGTCAGCACGATGACCGGCGGCAATTCCTCCAAAGAGAAGGACGGCATCAAGCGCGCCTTCCAGCGCGGCGACCATGACGTGCTGGTTGTTTCGGATGCTGGTGCGGTGGGGGCCAACCTGCAGAAGGGCAAATGGCTGGCGCAGTTCGACACGCCACAGACCGCCATGGTGCACGCCCAGCGCAATGGCCGCATCGACCGCGTTGGCCAGACCGAGGATGTGGAGCTGCTGGACCTGGTGGCCAATCACCCGGCCGAGCGGAGGAACCGTGACCGCCTGGCACGGAAATACGAGCTCCGCAGCATCGTTACCTCGCCCCTGGACGGGCTGGACGACACGGGCCTGGCGGGGATGCTGCATCGGATCAGGGCTGGCCGAGACCCTGACCTTCCTGAGGCGTCGCGGCATCCAGTGCGGGGTGAAGGCGTCAGGCCACCGGAGGAGGGCAGGCGGGCTCATGCCGAACCGGCGGATGTGGGGCAAGGTGCGCTCTTCTGACCGAACGCACCCTTCTGGGGCCGATCTCTTTCCGGCAAAAGAAAATGGAACTCCGCCAGGATAATCTCTATGGCGACTTTGACCTCAATTCCGAGGTCTGGAGTTTGTTATGCAAAAACCCGCTGAAAATGCACCCCCGAATGAGTGGATGAAATACTGGATTCACATTGTTAGCCAGCCCGGCGCCCTCAACGAGGGCGTTAAGGTGAGCACTTCCGATGAAGGGGCTACCATCTTTATCCCGCAGAAGTTGATCGGGTAGCCCACGCCGGCCGGCGCGCCCCGGCGGATGAGCCGAGGGCGCGTCGTGACAGCACAACATAGGGATGGAACGCGCCCCATCCCCTGACCAGCACATGGCCGCCGCACGCCGGCGCCTGGGCCACCTGGCCGCGCTGGACAGCAGCACCGACGAAGCCGAACGGAAGATCCGCGATGCGGCCATGAAGCGCCTGGCCGTGGTCGATGAAGATCTGGCCAAGGCTCGCCCGCGCGCCATCCTCCATGACGGCGCCGGCGACGCCTATCTGGCCCTGACCAGCGAGCGCGCCCGCCTCCTCAATGTGATCGACCGCGCGAACACCCTCCTCGGCAGCGCCGACGAGGCCTCGCCATGAAGTGCCGGCATTGCGCTGCGAACCTCGGCCAGATCTCCGCCACCGGCGAGCCGCTGATCCGTAGCCGGGGCATCCTGCTGAAGGCAGAGGGCGTGTCCATGATCTGCCCGAAGTGCAAGGGCGACGTGCCGGTCGAGGGGGAACTGGCCAAGGCGCTCAGCGCGCGCCTCCTCCTGGTCTTCAAAGGGAACGCCCCACGAGCGCGGGCAGCATCACCGGCGGAAGGCAGCGCCCATGAGTAAGCTCATGTCCCAGACCCTGGCCCGCGCGGAGGCCGATCTGGCCAGCGGCCAGCCCATGTCTACTGACGAGGTGAAGGTGCGCCGCCGGCGCGAAGACCGCATGCACCTCATCACCCTGCACCACACCGCCGAGACCGCCCGCCTCATCAACGCGATCGAGGGCGCCCGGTGGAACCCGCATCACCGGCGTTGGGAGGTTCCTTTCATCGCCCGCGTCCAGCTCCGCAAGGTGATCGAGCGCGTGACCGAAATGCTGCGCGCCAGCGAGGAGCAGGCCCGGCGCGAATACGACGCTAAGAACCGCCGGATGCTGGACGACATGGCGGAGCGGCGAGCTCGAAATGAGGCCTTCTACGGCCGCCCCCCTCCTCCCCCGAGCGCGTCGTGACGAAAGTTTAGGGGCTCCACCAACCATGGAGCCCTTCGTGCCCGATACCGCAATCAAGCTGCCCACCGTCACCGTTGCTCACCCTGGCGTCGATTACACCGATATCTCCGGCGCTGTAGCGCTGGCTGTCGCCGCCCTTCCCGCCAGCGGCGGCCGCGTGATCCTGCCCGCCGGCGAGCACTTCATGAACACCACGATCACCGTGACCAAGCCGGTGACGTTCCAGGGCGCTGGCCGCCGGGAATGGGTGGGCGCCCCGGGCGGCACGCGCATCCTCTATAACGGCGCGCAGCCGGTGTTCCTGTTCAGCACCGAGAATGCCCGCGGCGGCGGCGTGACCGATCTCATCATCGACGGCCAGATCGGCGATGAGTCCATGGGCAATGTGCCGACCAGCGGCATGATGGCATTCGCCATCGACACCGATACGGTCAGCCCGCTGAACGGCATGATCACCGTCTTCAACGTGGGCCTGCATCGCCTGGCCCAGGGCATCCGCCTCTACAAGGCCGGCCGTTCGCACCTGGACGCCATCTTCGGCGATCCGATGCTGACCGGCATCCAGGTCGAGGAAGCGATGGACGTGATCCACATGGGTCGCATCCACTTCTGGCCGTTCAACTACGGCTACGACAAGAGCGAGGCGGATGCCACGCGCCCCGGCCCGGGCACGCCGACCTACGACACGAAGAAGTACCGTCAGCAGAGCGGCCGCGGCATCGTGCTGTATCGCGCCGATGGCCTGGTCATCGAGAGCCTGTTCACCTTCGGCTATCAGATCGGCGTGGTCCTGGCCGCCGGTGGGTCCGCCCCGGTGCGCGATCTCACGATCAAGCACTTCTTCTCGGACCTGAGCATGCTGGGCATCCACTGCACGCAGACCAACGCGACGGTGAACATCCACGAGATGAAGCACCAGGCGGAGAAGCCGATCCGTGAAGTCGGCGAGGAAGTCGGCGCTCGCTTCACCTGGGGCTACCCGATCCACCTCGCCGAGGGTTCGAGCTGCTACTTCGTCATCAACCACCTGCATGGCGAGATGTGCCCGGTCGGCTGGGTCGGCTTCGGCGGCAGCGGCCATCGCGTGGACATCCAGACCCTCTCCGGCGATCGCATGGGCATGAACTGCCTGGGCTGGGGCGGCACCTGGTATGCCTTCGAGAACAACAGCCCCAACGCCCACTGGGCGTTCGTCAATATGCATGCGAACAACTGGGACTATGGTGCGACCAATCCGCGCTGGGCGAGCGCCGCGAACATGATCGTCCACCAGGGTATCTGGGCCGCCAAGGGCGCGACCGACCCCGTTTAACGGCGTCGTGACAACAGCATGGGAGGCTCCACCCCGGAGCTTCCCATGCAATTCCTTTTCATCCTGATCCTCCTCGCGCTCGGCGCCGCGACCTTCCGCCTCCGCGGATCCCAGACATTCGAGCGGCTGGCCGGCCGCGGCGCCACCACCGCCCGCATCATGTGGGCCACGAGCGTTGCCTTCGCGGCTGTGCCGCTCGCCGGCATCCCCCTGATCTTCGCGCCTCAGCTCGCGCTCGCCCTCTATGTCGGCGCCCTCGCCCCCTGGTGGGGATCCCTGGACATGGGCCGGCAGCACGGCACCCTTTGGGGTGATATCGCCTGGCACACGCTCCGGGGCTTCATCTGGACGGGCCCGGCGGCGCTGCTGTTCGTGCTGACTGGCACGGGCGACGGCACCTGGCTGCTGCTGGTCGGCGGCACCTGTGGCGTGATCTACGCCATCTGCTGGCAGATCACCGACCGATACCCCGTCGAGAGCGCTGAATGCGTCTTCGGCGCCGCGATCGCCGGCGGCATCGCGGCAGCCTGATGCGCAGCCTGTATGTCTGCCGCCCGGTGCTAAATGCCGCCGCGATACGCGCCTGGGCGCGCGTGGCCGGCTTCAGCACTGCGCTGCCGGCAGACGACATGCACGTCACCGTCGCCTTCTCCAAGGAGGCGGTGGACTGGCACAAGGTGCCTCCCGCCACCGACCAGCTCGCGTTGCAGCTCCCGCCCGACCGCAGCACCAAGGTGATGGAGTTGGGCAAGGCTGTGGTGCTGCGCTTCCACTCCTCGGCGCTCGAACAGCGCTGGCGCCGCTTCCGGCAGGCTGGGGCGAGCTGGGATCACGACAGCTACCACCCGCATGTGACCGTCAGCTATCGCGCGCCACCTGGTGGCTGGCCGACGCCGCCCGAGCAGATGCAGCCCTACGCCGGCCCGCTGATCCTAGGACCTGAACGCTTCCAGGAGGTCCGGGAGAGCGCGAACAAGGAGCACGTCGAGACGCCGCTGGCCCTGCCGCCACGGCTTCTGGTGTTCGCCCCCCGCGCGTCGTGACGGCAGGCTAATCGCATCGCGGCGCCCGCCAGGCGCCAGTCAAGGGCTTTTCCATGAGCCGCCCCACCCGCCCGGATCCCCCGGCGCGGGGCGGGCGGCTTTGTCGTTTTCGAGGGGGTTCATGTTCGACGCTGCCGCCGCTGAGGCCTGCGAGTTCCTGTCGATTGGCGGGATGCTGAAGGCGCGCCCGGCCGAGGAGAGCGGCCGACGCTACCTTTATATCGAGGCCAGCAATGAGAGCGTGGACTACCAGGGCGAGGTGATCCTGGCCCGGGCCCTGTCCGCCAGCGCTGAATACTATCTGCGATACGGCAACCTGGACCTGGACCATGTGACCGTCACCGGGCCGCGCCGCGGGCCCGCCGACTACGCCCTCTACGAGATTGGCCGGCCGGTGGATGTGAAGGCCGAGCGCAGCCGCGTGATGGTGAAGGGCGAGCTCTTCACCGGCACGGGCCCCACCGCGATCAACGCCAACCTGGTTTGGGACAGCCTCACTCGGCTCAACCCGCCGCAGCGCTGGTATCCGAGCGTGGGTGGCGCCGTTCTGGAACGCTCCAACGAGATCGACGCCCAAGGCAACCGCCGCACGGTGGTGACGCGGACGCGGTGGGTGAACATCGGCCTCTCGAAGACCCCCGTGAACCTGTCGGTGCCGACCGTCAGCACGGTGCCCTACGGCGTGCTCGCGAAGAGCTGGGGGGTGGACGGGCTGGATCTGACCAAGGCGCTGACCATGGCGGGCGCAGGTAGCGACGCAGCCAGCCTTTCCGGTAGCGCGGCCCTGGTCAAGCAGAGCCTCGATCGCGGCGTCTCCTCCTACTTCGATTTTCGTAACCGCGCGGCGCGCGAGATCCGCAAGGGCGGTCTCGCCATGAACGCCCGCGCCATCAGCTCGCACGGCGAACAGCTCGGCCTCGATCCCGACGAGGCGGCCGAGTGGACCGAGCGCTTTCTGGCGAGCCTTCCCGGCACCGCCTCCCCGTCCAACAACGCGAAGGAGTAACCGCGTGACCGACTATGACAAGCTGAAAGCCGAGCTCGGCGACGTGCTTCTGAAGGCGCAGGGCATCGACCAGCTCAGCGACGACAAGAAGATCGAGCAGGCCGCCGATGGCGCCGACAAGAATGACCCTGCCGGCGGAGCCACCCAGGATGGCGCGGCTGGCAAGGGTGGCGATGCCCCGCCGAGCGACGAGTTCGTGAAGTCCTTTCGGGTGAAGCTGGAAGACGGCACCGAGACCGATGCCTATGACGGCACTGAGATGATGAAGGCCATGCACACCCTCATCACGGCTCAGGACGCAGCGCTGAAGGCGCTGACCGCGCGCTTCGACGGCTTCGCCGGCGCGACTGCCGATCTCGCCCCCATCCTGAAGGCGCTGACCGACGCCAGCGGCAAGCATGGCGAGATGATCAACTCGCTGCGCGAGCAGCCCGGCGGGCGCCAGAGCACGCTGCAGGCCCCCGCGAAGCAGGATCCGGCCCAGCAGATGCCGACCGGAGGCGACCTCATGGCGAAGTCCCTGAGTGCCGCCAAGGAAGGCCGCATCGGCTGGAACGATGTGGCGCGCATCGAGGCGCGCCTGAACGACCGCCTGCCCATCCCCGACGACCTTCTGGCCGCCGTCAACAAGGCCTGATCCCCTTCTCTCTGAGGAACACGACACACCATGAACCCGATGAACATCGACTTCGATGGCGGCAGCACCGGCGCCGTCAACGAGAACGCCCTGGGCGCCCTGCAGAAGGCGCTGGAGATGGGCTACGGCACCGATTCCGCGACGCTGACCGGCGGCGGCGCGCTGCGCGTGCAGTCCCTGGACACGACGATGCAGGCGACCATCGCGCAGTCCAAGCATTTCGTGCTGTTCAACCGCCTGCCGAAGCCCAAGATCGGCAGCACGGTGGACGAATGGACCGAGCAGAGTGAAGCCGGCGGCGTGCTGGGCGGCAGCACCAACACCGAAACCGGCGACATCCAGGATGCGACGGGCCAGTACGACCGGCGCGTCGGCATGGTCAAGTACCTCATGACCCGGCGCAGCGTGAGCCTGGTGGCCAACATCACCCAGAACATCGTGGATGCGAAGGCGACCGAGCACTCGAACGGGGCCGTGCAGCTGCTGAGCGACGCGAATTTCCTCTCCTACGAAGGCGATTCCAGCGTGGTCCCCACCGAGTTCGACGGCATCGCCGCGCAGCTCAAGGCGGCCGTCACCTCCGGCCAGGTGGACAACGATCATGTCATCGACATGCGCGGTGGTCCGCTGAACAGCGTGGAGCCGTTCACCCGGGCTGGCGCCGCGGTTTCCAGCTATGGCTCCTTCGGCGTGCCCACGGACGTGTTCTGGTCGCAGGGCGTGCAGGCCGACATGGATGCCAACCTGGACCCGGCCTTCCGCGTGAACCTGACCGGCAACTCCGAAGCCATCAAGCTGGGCTCCCCGGTGAAGGGCATCGCCCTGTCCGATGGCGACGTGAAGGTGAACAAGGACGTGTTCATCCCGAACGACAAGATGCTGGCGCCCTATGAGGCCCGCGGCGCGATCTACGCCGCGTCGGCCTCCAAGAACGACAGCCTGAAGCCCACCCTGGCCGTGGCCAACGCGGCGGCCGATGCCGCGTCCCGCTTTGAGGCCGCGCATGCCGGTGCCTATTACTGGCTGGTGTGCGGCCTGAATGCGAAGGGGCAGAGCACCGGCGTCGTCAGCGCCGCGAAGTCCATCGCGACCGGCGAGTCCGTGACGCTGACCATCACCGCTTCCGCCGGCGGTCAGGAGACGGGCTACGCCGTTTACCGGAGCCGCAAGGGCGGGACCAACGCGCCGGCCGATTTCCGGCTGCTGAAGCGCGTGGCGAAGGCCGGTGCCACCACCACCTTCGTGGACCGGAACGTGTTCATCCCGGGCACCACGCGCGCCTATATGCTGAACCTGACGCCGGGCGACACCGCCATCACCTGGCGCCAGTTGCTGCCGATGTTCAAGTTTGAGCTCTTCCCGACCAGCCAGCCGGTGCTGCCGTGGGCGCAGATGCTGTTCGGCTACCTTCGCATCTCGAAGCTGAAGCACCACGCGATGTTCGACAACATCCTGCCGAACAACGCCACCTGGAAGCCGTTCGGCTGACCAGCGCAGCGGGCCCGGCCCGCTGACCGAGGCCGGCGCGAAAGCGTCGGCCTTTTTCGTCTTCTCCCCACCCAACCGAGTGAAAGGCCACACCATGGCGCGTGTGATCTACACCCTGCCGCTTCCCGGCGGCGAAATCGACGGCATCCGCTTCAACGAGGATCGCGGCCAGCTCGTCAGCGACGAGATCAGCGACGAGGCAGCGGCGCGGCTCGCCACCCTCCACGGCTTTCAGACCATCGCAGTGCCGGCCAAGCCGCCGGCCACCACGACGCCAGCCACTGGTGGCGCGACGCCGGGGGGCGAGCCACCGCTGACCGCTGCGCAGAAGGCTGCCGCCACCCGTGCCCGTAAGCAGGCCGAGCAGGCGGCGGCCGGCCAGCAGCAAAGTGGCCAATCCGGCCAGGACGGCGGCGAGGGCACCGACCAGGGCCAGCAGGGCGGCGCCGAGGGCGAGGCCGACCAGAAGGGCGATGACCCCGAAGGCGCCTGACGCCAACCATGGCGCGCCCTGCGGGGCGCGTCGTGACGCCAGCATGGGCGCTCCTGACCCTTCCTTCCGGAGATCCCGCCCATGCCCAAGAAGACGAACGCCCAGCACCGCAAAGATCTCGCCCGCCTTGGGCCCGCCGCGCGTGATGCGGATCTCGGCCAGGCTGTGCTCGATCTGATCGCCTCGAACAACGCGCTGCGCGCCACCGTGCTGGCCCTGACCGCCAAGCTCGATACCGACGCCGGCGTAACCGACACCAACTACACCACCACGGCGAACGCGACGCTGCCGGCTGTCGTCGCCGACCTGGCCAGCCGCTCCTGAGCTGAGCCATGGGCACGATCCGCGAAACCGCCGGGGGCGCCTGGGCTGAGCAGTTGCCAGGCGAGACAGCCCGCTACGCCTTCAGCTGGGACAGCGTGCCCAGCACCTCCATCTGGACGTGCAAGCCCGAAGGCCTGGCGATCGTGGCCGAGCGTTCGGGCAACGAGACGGAAGCGCTGATCTCCGGCGGCGAGGCCGGGCGCTGGTATGGCGTCACCAACACCGTGGAGCTGCCCGGCGGCCAGGTGCGCTGCCGCACCTTCATGCTCCTGTTCACGGCCGGCCTTCCCACCACCGGCAGCGCGCTTTTCCCATTCCCACCCGACGCGGTGGCAGGGATCCGGCGCGATCGGCTGGTGAAGCTGGCGAAGTCCCATCTCGGTGGCGACGAGCTCACCGATGACGTGATCTGGGGCAAGATCCTCGCGGCCGAGGCCGAGGCGGAGCGCCATCTGCGGGTGTGGCTTGCGCCGCGCGAAGTCCTGCCAGCGGATCCGGTCTATGATGCCGACGCCGCTGCCCTGGCCGCTGCCGGCGAGCGCGTGGAGCGAGAGCCCGGCTATGATTACGATCCAGCCCTGTTCGACGGCTCGCGTTGGGGCCTGCTGGAACTGCGCCAGCGACCCATCAGCGTGGTCCGGTGGGTCCGCTTCGCCTACCCGAACCCTGGCAGCAATCTGAGCGAGATCCCGGCCAACTGGCTCCGGCCGGAAGGCACCACCAACAAGGTGAACATCGTGCCGAGCACCGGCACGGTCAGCCTACCGCTCAACACCTTCATCATGTCGATCCTCGGCGGTGGCAACCGCGTGCCTTTCATGCTGGCGGTGGCCTACCGCGCCGGCATCGAGGACGTGAACCGGCGCTATCCCGACCTGGCCCAGATCGTGAAGCGCATGGCGTTGCTCTCCATCGTGGATGACATGCTGATGCCGCAGTCCGGCAGCGTGTCGGCGGATGGCCTGAGCCAGAGCATCAGCTTCGAGGCGGACAAGCACCGCGATACGATCGAGACCAAGCTGGACAAGCTGCGCGACGCCATCCAGGGCCCGCGCCTGGTGTTCGTCTGATGCAGCTTCAGCCGGCCGCCTTCAACCGCCTTCTCGGCGACATGGGCCAGGCCTGCCACTGGCGGCGCGCCTTCCTGTGCCCTTGTCGCACGCCATACAGCGGCGCGGCGGACCACCTCTGTCCCAACTGCAATGGCCTGGGCACCTTCTGGACCAAGCATATCGAGGCGCACACCGGGCTGACCGGCCTGAAGACGGCACGCGAATGGGCCTCCTTCGGCATGTGGGAGAGCGGCGACGTGGTGTGGTCGGTGCCATCCGATTCCGCGCTCTACGGCGCCGGCGAAAGCGACCAGGTGGTCATGATCAACAGCGAGGAGACCTGGAACGGCACGCTCACGCGCGGTGCGCCGGATGAGCGGCTGCCCGCTTACCTGGTGAAGATCGAGGATGTGTTCGTGCTGACCGGCAATGGGCCCGAGACCGTGGCCCGGCCAGGCCTGGCGTCGATGCAGGCCGGCGGGGCGCCGATCTGGCCAGATGGACAGGGGCCGGCCGAGGGGCAGCAATACAGCATTCGCGCCCGCCGGCGGCCGACCTTCTTCATCTTCAAGAACCTTCCGCAGGACAGGGCACACCATGGCGGCAAGGATCTCCCGCGCCGCGTGGTCGGGCGCCGCTTCGAGCTCTTCGGCGCTGGGCAGAAGGAGTGAGGAGCCATGGGCGACTTCCGCATCAGCATCGACATCGCCCACCTGATCCCCACGGGCGCCGCCCTGCAGGGGGGCGGGCAGGGCGCGTTCCCCAACCTAGCCTTCGCGGTGAAGACGCTGACGGAACATGCCCACAGCCAGTGGGTGGCCTACGCCAGTGGCGCACCGCTGCCAAACGGCCGCAGCGTCTCCAATAGGACCGGCACCTATGCCCGTTCCATTATGCTCCGCCAGCTCGGCGAGTTCGAGGGCGAGGTCTATACCGAGCTGCCCTATGCCAGGGTGATCGAGTACGGCGCACCGGCCCGCGACATGACGCAGATCCTGGGCCGTTCGCTCAAGGTCCGCATCAGCAAGCAGGGTAAGCGCTACCTCATCATCCCCTTTCGGAGCTACGGCCCGACCAGCAACATCGGCGCCCGCATGCCGCAGGCTATCCACGACTGGTGGAAGGGCGGGGATCGCACCAATTCGCACATCACCTCGGTAGGCTGGCGCGCCTCGGGGACCGGCGCCATCGCGTTCCGCAACCAGGAGGGCGGTGGCATCCGGGAACGGCGCGGCGAGATCGTGGATGTCACGAAGCGCAACTACTCCTACGGCAGCAAGCTGACCAAGGGCGACATCGAGCGCATGGGCCTGGGCAAGGAGGCGGTGCGGCGGTTCGCTGGCATGTATCGCTTCGACAAGCCCGCCTCGGAAGGCAAGAGCGGTGGCGGCCACAGCCAGTTCATCAACTTCCGGGTGATGATGGAGGGCAGCAAGGGCTGGCGTGCTCCCGCGCGGCCAGGCCTGCATATCGCCGAGACCGTGGGCAAGCAGATCGAGCCGCTGGCGGAGAAGGCCTTCGGCAAGGCGGTGGAGGCCGATGTGCAGGCCCTGCTGAGGATCGGATAATCCCGCGCCGGGCGTCGTGACGACACCCTGGCGGGGCAATGTTCGCCCTGCTGCAAGCCCATCCCGCCGGCAACGCCGTGCGTGTCATCCTGGCCCCGCCCTCGGGCGCGGCAAGCTGGCGCGTGCTTCGGCGCACCACCGACACCATCACCGGCCCCGACGACACGGGCGCGGTGGTGGTGGCCGAGTGGGGGCGCGAGGAAGGCTTCACGGACATCCAGGGTCTGCTGAACGGCACAGAGGTCTACTACGCGGTGTTCTATCGCGATGCCGCAGGCGCCGAGATCCTGCCGCGCGCACCCTCCGCCGTCGCCATCCCCTCCTACACCGCCCGCGATACCTCCGTGGACGTGCTGGCGGTGCTGTCCGACCGCTTCAGCAAGGGCCTGGCCCAGGCTGTTGATGCAGGGAAGATCCGGCCAAAGAGCGGGCGCGTGCAGGTGTTGTGCGCCCCCTTCGTGGATCCCGGGAAGACCGAGCTGCCCATGGTGACGATCCACCTGGACAGCCAGCAGCCCAGCGAGTTCGGCCTGTCCGGACTTCTGGAAACGGAGCCCCTGGAAGGCATCGGCAGCGACGAGACTGAAGGCAACCTCACGCGCGTCACCGTCAACATCATCGCCGTCAGCCTCAATCCCGACGAGCGCAACGCCCTTGGCCGGCTGCTGAGCCACATCGTCGTGACCAATCTCGACATCTTCGAGCAGCAGGGCCTGCAGAACCCGACCCTTTCCGTCAGCCACACCGAGCTGCTGCCCGAGACGAATGCGGCCGCGCTCTACCTCGCCACGGCCAGCTTCAACTGCCTGGCTTCCTCGGATGCGACCGCCGCGGGCGTGGGCATCGAGACCGTCATCACCGCCCTGGAGTCCACCAATGGCTAAGACCACGCCCGACACCCTTCCGCAGCCCGATCCGGCCACGGAGCCTCTGACCCTCGATCAGTGGGCGCAGGCCCTCAGCAAAACCGACCGCCGCGTCGAGCTGCTGAACGCCTTCGTGGCGACGCAGCGCGCCGCCGGGATCTTCACGCGCACCGCCACCGAGTGGGGTGTGGCCTACGCCGCCTTCGGCGCGCAGCCGGCCTAAAGGAGCAGACGCATGCCGATTTTCTTCAATGGGCGCCTCATCACCACCCCGACCGTCGCAAGCCGGGTGGACGACAGCGCCATGTTCAATGCCAACCCCGCCGTGGGCAACGTTCTGACCATTCTCGGCCGCGCCGATGCCGGCGAGCCGAAGAAGGCGCTCCGCTTCGGGAGCGCCAGCGAGGCGGCCGCCGTGTTGCGCGGTGGCGAGCTGCTGGACGCGGTGAGCCGCGCCTTCGGCGGCATGACCGAAACGCCAGGCCCGAGCGAGATCATTGCCGTGCGCGTGCAGCCGGCCACCGGCTCCACCCTCGCGCTGAAGGACAGTGGCGACGCCACAGTGATCAACCTGGCTTCCAGCGTCTACGGCACGCTGGCGAACCGGCTGCAGATCGCTATCGCGGCCGCCACCACCCGCGGCAAGAAGATCACCACCAAGCTCGACAGCGAGACCTATGAGGCGGACAACGTGGGCCGCCAGGTGGCCAACATCCGCTATTCGGGCAACGCCGCCTCCGCGACCGTGACCATCAACTCCACCACGCTGACGCTTTCGGCCCCCACCGGCACCACGGTGGCGACGCTGGACCTGGCCACCTTCGCCACCGTCGCGGATCTGGTGGACCGCATCAGCCTGGTCAGCGGCTGGACGGCCAGTGTGGCCGATGGCAGCGGCGAGCATCCGACCGCCGGCGCGCTCGACTTCCTGACGGGCGTGGATGCGAAGACCG
Source organism: Rhodovarius crocodyli (assembly GCF_004005855.1). GTDB lineage: Bacteria > Pseudomonadota > Alphaproteobacteria > Acetobacterales > Acetobacteraceae > Rhodovarius > Rhodovarius crocodyli. Next base: position 43,018 of record NZ_SACL01000011.1, on the reverse strand, counting down.
CCGACCTGCCGCTCTACGCCGACCTTCAGGCGGTGGTGGACTGGATCAATGGCACGGCCGAGCCGCTGATGACCGCCACCAAGGTGGCCGGCGCCGGCAATGTGCCGACGAACATTACCAGCTCCTTCCTGGCCGGCGGCAGCAACGGCAACACCCAAGTCTCGGATTGGGCCGAGGCGCTGACCATGCTGCAGAGCGAGGACACTCAGTGGGTGGTCCCGGTCTCGGGCGATGCCGCCGTGCACGCGCTGGTAGCCGCCCATGTGAAGTTCATGAGCGACGTGATGGCGAAGGAGCGCCGCGCCATCGTCGGCACCGCACTGAGCACCACGGACGCCGCTGCCATCGCGGCCGCCAAGGCCATCAACAGCGATCGCGTGGGCCTCGTGCATCTCGGGGTCTACGACTACAATACCGCCGGCAAGCTGACCCTCTTCAGCCCCTACATCGCCGCGGCGATCCTGGGCGGCGGCTTCGCCGGCGTGAACCCGGGCACCGCGCTGACCAACAAGGCGCTGTCGGTGCGCGGGCTGGAACGTAAGCTGCGGAACCCGACCGATACCGATGTGCTGCTGCGCGGCGGCGTCATCCCGCTGGAAGACCGCCCGACCGGCTACTTCGTGGTCCAGTCGATCAGCACCTGGCTGACCAACACCAACTACAACCGGCGCGAGCTGAGCACGGGTGCGGCCCTGGACTACGCCGCGCGCGCGCTTCGCGAAGCCATGCAGCCCATCATCGGCAAGAACGGCAACGCCGCGCGCCTGGCGGAAGCCAAGGCCCGCGCCACCACCGTGCTGAATGAGCTGGCGCGTGCGGAGCCGCAGGGCCTGGGCGTGCTGGCTGGCGATGCCGACAACCCGGCCTGGAAGGGGCTGAAGATTTCCATCAGCGGCGACGTTCTGCGCCTGGAAGTCCAGGCCAGCCCGGTCATCCCGATCAACTACATCCCCATCGTCATTTTCGCGCAGCCGTATTCCGGCTCGGTCGCGGCGTAAGGAGGCGCGTCCATGGCAACCGTCAATCACAAGGTCCGCTCCGGCAACCACATCCTGGTGCTGCTGGATGGCGTCCAGGTCGGGCTGATGCAGAGCGTCAGCATGCAGGACGACTACTCGCCGGAGCCGGCCAGCGGCATCGGGGATATCCACGTCGAGGAATACGTGCCGACCATGGCCCGGCACTCCCTCAACGTGACCGCGATGGTGCTGCGCAAGAACAGCCTGCTGGAGCTCGGCATCATCCCGGAGAATGGCGACGCGATGCTGCGCGGCCTGGTGTTCGATATCGTGAGCGCGGACAAGGAGACCGGCGCTATCCTGCGCACCTACCACGGGTGCAGCTATGCCAGCGGTGGGCTTGAGATCAACAAGCACTCCATCCTGATGCAGTCCGGCGTGTTTAACGCGCTGAACGTGACCGGGTACGGCGCATGAGCCAGAGCACTGTATTCCCGGTCAAGGTCGATGGCATCGGCGCCTTCACGTTCCGTCGCCGCACCATCGGCGACGAGATCAAGATCCAGGCCGCCTACGACGAGATGGTGGGCGGTCTGGCCGAGCCGAGTTCCTATCTCGACAGCCTGGCGACGGCGATGGCCACCTATACGGTGCTGGCCAACACTTGGCCGGGGGGCTGGGCCCCGGCCGAGGTGAAGGAGATGGACGCGGTCATGGACGACCGCATCAAAGACCTGCTTCGCGTGCATGGGGCGTTTTGCCTACGGGAGGACGTGTTTCGCCCGGAAGGCCAAAGGCGATTCAAAGCGCTTGGGCAAGGCTCAGTCGCAGACGCTGGAAGCGTGGTTCCGCCGCAAGTACAGCCTGCCGCCGAATGACCCGCGCTTTCTGAGCGCGACCGTCGAGATGATCGAGGCCGACTTCTGGATGCACCAATACGCAGACGGGAAAGCCGGCAGCGAGGAGTTCGAGGACGGCGATTTCGACCTGGCGGCCGAGATCCGCCGGGCCGAGGAAGAGGGTGAAGCCGCGGAGGCGGCGCGGGCCGCGGCAGCGGCCACGCCTCCCGAGGATTGGGAAGACCTGCCGTCATGACCGTCAATGTGAAGATCGGGGCCCAGCTTGACCCCGATATCGGCCGGCGCGTCGATGAGCTCACGCGCAAGATCAACGGCATGGGGAAGAGCATCGCCAGCACCCATGGCGTGCAGTTCAACCCGATCGACAAGGCCAGCGTGGAGATGCTGCAGCGGGTGGAGCGCACCCTGCGCAACATCCGCCAGCTCGCGCCCGAGATCGCCCGCCACCTGAAGGGTTCTGGCCAGGAAGGCACGCCCCTCCTCGATGTGGATTGGGGCAAGGCATACGCGAATGCCCATGCGCGGAAGCGCGCGCAGCGTGGCGTCTTCGAGATGGCCACCGGCCTGGGCTTCATCGACGCGCCCGCTCCGCCAGCGCCGCCGCCCAAGCCCCCGGCCGTTCCGCCGCCGCCACCGAACCGTCCGCCCGGATCTGGCCGGCCTGCCGGGCCACAGCCTCCCTCGGTAGGGCAGACGGCTGGCGATGTCTTTCGGCAGGGCCTGCAGGCTGCGGGCCCGCTCGGCGGTGTGGCCGCCACCGGCCTGCGCGCGGGCGCCGCCGGGGGCTTCGGTGCCGGCGTGATGGGGGCAGCCGGCGCCATGGGCGCCTTCGCGCTCTCCTCCCTGATCGGCGCCGTGCGCCAGGAGATCGGGGCGGCTCAGCAGGAGAGCATCGTCTACGACACGCTGCGGAACCAGCTCGGCGGTACCGGCAGCGGCATCGGCTTCAACCGCCTGCGCGACCGCCTGCGCGCCAGCAGCTTCGAGACGGCCACCACCTATGAGGAGACGCAGGCGCTTGCCGGCCTCTTCGCCCGGCGCGGCAACAGCAACAGCCTCGGCATCGCCGATGACGTGACGCAGGCCGGCGGCTTCGCGCGCTCCTTCGGTTTCGATCCCTCTTCCGGTGTGGCTGCCTTCGCCTCCATGCGGGGCATGGGGATCACCAGCAACGCCGAGGAGGGCCGCCGCCTGGGCCTCATGATCGCGGAGGGCATCGCCCACGGCGGTGTGTTCGCCAAGGCGGAGGAGTTCCTGGCCGAGATCGCGGGGTTCTCGGAGCAGCAGACCCGTTCTAGCCTCTCGCGGGCGAATGTGGAGGGCTACACCGGCGCGCTGGCTGGGCTGCTGGCCATGCGCCAGCCGGGCCTGGACGTTTCTGGTGCGGCCAACCTGCTGTCGCGCGCCAACAGCGCGATCGAGCGCGGCGGCGCGGCCGGCGAGGCGGGGCAGAGCTTCATGTGGTCCACCGTGGGGCGGCGCCTCGGGCTGGATCCGCTCATGGCCACGATGTTGCAGGAAGGGGGCATGTTCGCCACCGGCCGGAACACCTTTGGTGCCGGCACCGCCTTGGGCGATTCCCTGCGGGCTTCCGGCGTGAGCATCCCGGGGCGCGCGGCTGGAAGCGACACCACCGTCTTCCAGATGGTCACGGAAGGCCTGCGCAGCCGCTACAGCAACCCGGTCCTGCGGCTGAACGCAACGGCCAACATGTTCGGCCTGAACATGCGCCAGGCCGATGCCTTGTCGCGGCTGCAGCCGGCGGAGCTCAACTCCATCGAGGGCCTGTTGGGTGCTGATGGCATCCGCACGCTCTCCGCCACCGGGATCCAGTCCCTCGCGCGCATCGGGCGCGGCGGCATGCCCGAGCTGAACAGCATCGCCGACGAGTTCGCAGGACGCACCGGGCGGGATGCGCTGACCCCGGCGGAGAGCCGCCGCCTGTCCGAAGCCCGCACCGCGGCGCTGTCCGGCGACAGCGAGGCGGTGCAGCAGCTCAGGCGGGTTCTTGCCGAGATCGCTGCCGGCCGGCAGCAGGAGGAGACCGAGGGTGGCCGGACCCGCCGCACGGTCCAGGATGTCGAGAAGGCCATTCGTGACATGGCGACGGCTTTTGTCGGTCCCATGAACACCGCGCGCGACGCTCTGCTGGTGCTGGCAGGGCGGGACGGCCGTGCACTGACTGCCGGCGAGGTTCGGCGCCGGGTGCTGGCTGGCGCACTGGCCGAGGTGGATGAGAGCCAGCGCGACCAGCTTGCGGCGGTTGATGGCGAGATCCGCACCGCGTCGGAAGCGCATGCCCGCGCGGTGGGTCTGGCCAACAACAATCCGGGTGATGAGGATCTTCAGCGCCGCGCGGCGGAGGCGCAGCAGCGCTATGAGGCTCTTCAGGAGCGGCGCGGCCAGATCATCACCGACCACGACGCGCGCCGGCAGGGCGTGATCCGCGACGGCCGCGCTGAAGCTCGCGGGGCGGAGCGCGTCAGCCAGGCGCGTCGGAATGCCGAAGCCATTGCGGCCGGTGGAGGCGCCGGTGGAGAGGGCGATATCTCGCGCCGTGAACGGAGCGACGCGCAGTTCCGGGAGGAGTTTGGCCCCCTGGCGGCACAAGCGGCAGCCCAGCTTGGTGTGCCGGCCGAAACCGTCCTGGCGCATTGGAGCCTGGAAACCAACAACGGGCGAGCCTTTGCCGGGCGCAACAACCTCGGGAACATGACGGCGCTCGCCAGCCAGCCTGCTACGCCAGGAGCTGACCGGGATGGAGCCGGCAACCGCATCACTCAGCGCTTTCGTGATTTCGAGACCCGAGAGGACTTCATGCGCGCCTATGTCAGTTGGGTGCAGCGGCGCGCCTCTAACGCCATCGGAAGCTCCTCCGCCACCGTTTATGGCCGGAGGCTGCAGGCCGGCGGCTATGCCACTGACCCGCGGTTCGCCACGAGCCTGGGCGGCGTGGCGAGCCGCTTCAACCGTCTTCCGACCCCGCCCATCCCGCCAGAGGCAGCGGCCGGCACACCATTGCCACCTGGCGCGCCGCCGAACGCGGTTGAGGATGCCGGCCGCCCCGCTGCGCCACCGCAGCGAGTCAGCGGCAATTTCGAGGGTGTCTTTGTGCTTCAGGATCCGCGAGGCCGCGAGCTGGCCAACCCCCTGCGCGTGCAGACGGCGTGGGGCCAGCCGCGCCCGGCGGGCAGCTTCGGATGAGCGCCGCCCGGATCTTCCAGCCGCAGTTCCAGGTGAAGCTGCACAAGCTGACCCGCCGGGAAGTCGTGTCCAGCAACATCCCCGCCAGCACCCGCTTCCAGCAGACCGGTCGCACCATCGACATCAGCAGCTACTTTTCGGATCTGGGCAGCATCAGCACCCGGAAATCCGTTCGTGGCGGGGCTGGCGGCTTCACGCTTCAATTTGCCGATATCCCCTTTGGCGCCCTGGCGGGGAACCAGGATGCACCGAGCGCCGCGCAGCGGGATCAGAATTGGCGCGCGCTCGAAACGCTCTACGGCCTGATCGAGCCGAATGACGGCATCGAGATCCGCCTGGCCCGGAACCACCTGACCGGCCGCCGGCCGCCAATCGTCATGCGCGGCTTCGTATCGCGGCCCTCGCGCGGTCAGAGCGTGAACCAGAACACCGGCGCGCCGATGCGCACCGTCAGCGTCACCGGGCACGACTACGGGAAGATCTGGGAGATGCTGCGCGTCTCCTGGCACCCGCACAACGTGATGGGCGAGGCCTTCATCTCCTCCTTCCCGCTGTTCGAGCGCTTCGGCCTGGCCATCGCCACCGGCAAGCGGGGCGACGAGCTGGTGCGCGAGGTGGTGGAGAAGGTGATCAACCCGCATCTGGCGACCATGCTGCCAGAGGATTGGCCGATGCCGCGCAGCCTGGCGGTGGAGGCCGTCGCCGACCGTGGCGTCACCAGCCTGACAGGGCCGCAGAACAGCGAAGGCTCCATCTACAGCATCCTGGCGCAGTTCCTGGACGTGACGGTCGGCTTCAACGAGCTGTTCATCGAGGACCGTGAAGACCAGGTGGTGGTGGTCTACCGGCCCAATCCGGCGATCGACCTGAGCGGCCGGCCGATCCAGCAACCCGCCGCCGTGCAGCCAGAAGCTGCCCCGCCTGCGGCTACCCCCGCCACGCCCCCGCTGACCGAGACCCCGGGCACCGAGACCATCCCGACGCCGGCAGGCGCCATCGCGATCCCGGAGCTTTCGGTTCAGGACACGCCCCTGACCGCAACGGAAGCGGTGGCTACGGATCCGGAGACGCCGGCGCTGCCCACCAGGCTGAGCATCCCGGCTATGGACATCATGAGCTTGGAGCTGAGCCGCGGCGATGAGAACGTGGCGAACTACTTCTGGGTTGAGGGGCCGCGCTTCGAGCTGGTTTCGGACCTGCCGGCCCGCTACATGGCCGCCACCGGCGCGCAGCAGCAGACGGTCTACATGACCGACTATCCGAACAACAGCCCGGCGATCTTCGGCATGCGACCCATGATCGTCAGCACGCAGATGGGGGCCAGCGAGGTCATGACGAGCGGACAGAGCGCCGCCGTCACCAGTCAGCGCGAGATGCAGACCATGGAATGGCTGGACGATCGCCGCCGCATCCTCAGCGAGACGAACAAGGACAACATGCTGCTCGAATCCGGCGAGTGCCGCATCGCGGGCAATGAGAATGCCCGGGCGGGCAGCCACGTCATGATCGGCGAGGGCGCGCTGGCCGCGCCGTATTACGTCCCGAGCGTCACCCACGAATACATCCCATTCGTGGGCTTCTTCACCTCTTTGCCGCTTGAGCGTGGGCAGGGCTTCGCGCGCAGGATCCAGGCGACGGGCGATATCAGCCCCTGGCTGATCGAGATGGGCGCGGGGGCGGCCGCCTCGCAGGATCCGGCGCGCAGCGGCACAGGCAACGCCGGCGACGGCGAGCGCAGCATGGGCCAGACCGGCGAGCCTGGCACGGCCGCCGGCGGCGCCAGCCCCCTGACCGAAGGCGGCGCCCTACCTTCCACCTCGGCGCAGCCCAGCGCCTCGATCGACTGAAGGCCGACCATGATTGAGCTCGCGCGCGTCGTCGCGATCCATCCCGAAGACCACAGCATCGACTGCGCCATCATCCGCACCGGACAGCGATGCGTGGGGGTGCAGGTGGCGGCGCCAGGCGCCAGCACCAACACCGGCACCAGCAACCTTCCACCAGTGGACGCGCCCGCGGGCGAGGCGCGTTGGAACGTCCCCGCCCGCGGTAGCAATGATGCGGTGGCGATGCTGGCACCCACGGCAGGTGGCAATTGGGTGTGCGTAGGCTTCCTCTTCCCGCAGGTGAATGGCGTGCTGAGCGCGGAGCCGGGCCGCCAGGTGACGCGGCACAGCAGCGGCGCATGGAGCATGATTGCCCCAGATGGCACGGTGACAATTGGCCATCCCAGCGGCGCGGTGGTGGTGTTCGGGCCGAACCTCGCCCCGACCAACCCAGTGGGGGGCGATGTCGATGGTCAGTGGCGCCACGGCGGGGCCGCGGCTGCCGCTCAGGTCGGCTTGCATGTGGCGATGCCATCTGGCGCCAGCTTTACGATCGACACCGATGGAAAGCTGGCTGTGAAGGCGATCGGGGAGGCTACATTCGATGTGCCGGTGGCGAAGTTCAGTGGCTCGATCGAGGCCGCCGGCGACGTGACGGCCGGCGGTATCAGCCTGCAGGGACACCGCCACAGCGGCGTGCAGGGCGGCGCCGGCAATACCGGCACGCCGATCTAGCGGTAGCGATCCGGGATGCGTTGGCTGGCGCGGAGCTCGGCTTCGCATGCGCCCTGATTGCGCCAGATCATGAGGCCCATGTAGTCGGACGTGCCCCACCCGACCATGACCCGCTCACGGTCGCTGGCCACGGGCCGATCATCAATCCAGGCGTCATCACGGCCCCGCCGGCGCAGGGCCATCAGGGCCTCGGCAGGGGAGGTGCTGCGCACGCAGCGGTCCAGGTTCTCGCTCGCCGAAAACCAGATGCTCGCCGGCGCTGCCGGGCGTGCGGAGGCGGTTGAGGCAGGCTGGGCGCCTGCATTCTGGCTGCCGGCTGCCATCCCGATGACCGCCAATGCGGCGGCGAGGCGGATCATCATCATCACTCCCGAGCGTGGACGCATAATGCTGGAAATCACGGCGGGCCAGCAAGCCCAAGGTGACAGCGATGCAACGCAGAATTGAATGCCAACGCCTGAATGCGCGGAGGAAATGAGTAATTACGAGGATGTCATTTAAGGGGCGTAGCGCAAACGAATGATAGACGTGGAGCCAAGCCTAGCGAAGCGCCGTTCTCCGTAGTGGCGCAATGCATTGTCTGGCAATCCATAAAATGATTCTGTTGTAATGTTCCTGGCGAAACCGTGAGTGACGCTAGACCGAATGGAGGAAATGCCGCCATCTAGATGAATGGGAGGTGAAGCCGGAAACAACCACTGGTTGCGCCGCCCCAAGAAGAAATGTTCATCCCCCCAGCCGAGTCCGAGTTCGAGAAAATGATATTGCTTTCCCGCCTCCGAACCCCGCCCCCGAGGGGACATTCCCTTATGAGCCTGACCGCCGCCGACTGCGTTGCAGATCCGGTTCTCGCGCTGCTTGCCATGGACCAAGAGCAAGCCGAAGGGGCACCGCACCTGAGTGCCGACGAGCTGATAGAGCTGGAATGCCGGATCGTGGAGACCCCGGCCACCACCGTCCAGGGCATCGCCGCACGGTTCCGCCGCGCGCTTGAAGGCCTGGACCAGGAATCCACGGGGCTCTCAGATGTCGAGCTCGCCACCTTCCACGCGACTGCCCGCGACCTGGAAGCCTTCATAGCCGCCAGCCGCGGGCGGCGGCAGAGCCCGATCCCTGCTGGGGTGAACCCCCTGGCGCGTCGTGACGCCACCCTGGCGGTATGTCGGGATCCCTCTCAGATGCGGCCAATAGCGTAAGCAGCGCCATCGGGGCGGTCTCCGGTGCGCTTGGCTATGCCGGCCCACCGCCTTCGCAGAAGAACCGCCCCATCGGCTTCACCCTTGAAGACAATGGCGCGATCGTCAGCAGCGTGACCCTGGGCCTGCGGCCCGAGGATATGACCCGCACCGACCAGATGCGCACCACCGTGCACCACACGCTCGGCGGCGCCTTCGTGGATAGCTTCGGTCAGGGGCTGCCCGTCATCAACATCGCAGGCCACACCGGCTGGCGCGGCGGCAGCGACGGCAACGGCGAAGAGCGGTGGGTGGCGCTTCGCGACCAGGTGTGGAACCGCTGGGCGAGCTTGCGCAAGCAGGCCGTCCAGGAGGGCCGCGACCCCTCCACCGTCAAGCTGATCTACACCGATGCCCTGTCGGATTTCGTGGTGGAGGTGGCGCCGATGACGCTGACGCTCCGCCGCTCGAAGTCGCGGCCGCTGCTGATCCAGTATCAGCTCAACCTGACCGTGGTGGACCAGAACGCCGGGCAGATCCAGTTCCTGCAGGGCGGCGACGCCACGAAGACGCCAGGCGAGGAGGGCGGCTTCTTCAGCTCCGTGGTGCAGTCCATCAGCGCGGTGCGATCCGCGATCACACGCGCCAGCGCATGGGTGCAGACCAACCTCATCGCGCCCGTGCGCAACTTCTTGAACCTCGCGAACCGGGTGTTCACCGCGGTGGTGGGCGTGGTGCGCAGCGTGCGCAACCTGGTGGCGTCCGTTCTGGCGGTGCCGACCATGCTGGCGCAGGCAGGGGTGAACCTCTTCCACACCATCGGCGCCGTGGTCAGCCTCCCCATGGCCATCAGGAACGATGTCATGGCCACCGCCAGCGCCTTCAGCAACCTGCTGTGCTGGCTGCTTCGCGCCCGCTCCACGCGCCTGGCCTATGGGGATTATGCCGGGTTCTACGGGGCCTCCGGCTGTTCCTCCATCAGCGGTGGCCGGCCGGCCAGCATCTTCACCACCAGCAGCGCCTGGGAAAGCCTCTCCAACCCAGAGGCTTCGACGCTCGGGATCTCGCTGAGCCCTGCCGCTCGCGCCGGCATCATCACCCTCGCCAGTTCGGATCCGGTGCTGCACCCGCTGAACGACAACCAGCTCGAAGACGCCCTTACCGATGTGCAGGACGGGGCGAGCATCGCCAGCGAGGCAGCATGAGCGGGAGCTATTCCACCACCCGCTATGCCGCCGGTTGGCGCTTCGTGGCCATCCGCCACGGCGACACCCTGCAGGCGCTTGCTCTGCGCCACCTGGGCAGCGCCTCGCGCTGGGCGGACCTGGCCAGCCTGAACGACCTGGTGCCGCCATACCTGTCGGGCGATCCGGCCGAGGTGACGGCGAGCGGCGGGCGGGTGCTGGCCTACGGCGCCTCCATCCGGGTGTTCGCTGCCAGCGCCACAGCCGACGCGCAGACCGACCCGGAAGAGGTGTTCCTGACCGATCTGGCGCTGGTGGCCGGCCGCCTGACCGTCGAGAACGGCGACTATGGCACGGTCAGCGGGATGGAAAACTTCAAGGCCTCGCTCGCTCGCCGCCTGAGCATCGAGCTCGGCGAGCTGCCCTTCCATCCCAGCTACGGGTGCGCGGTGCGCTCCATCATCGGCTCAGTGAACGGCCCAACCGGCGCCGCGCTGGCCGGCCGCGCGGTGCGCCGGGCCCTTCTGCAGGATCCCCGCGTGCAGGAGGTCGGTCGTGTCGTGGTCAGCGCCGCCGGCCACCGCGCCCCGATCGAGGCCAGCGTGACCCCCATCGGCTCCGCCGCCGTCACCACCATCAGCGCGGAGGCCTGACCATGGCATTCCAGATCAAAGATTTCGCCTCCATCACGGCTTCCATGCTCAATTGGATGCGGGCCGCGCAGCGCCGCGTGACCGATTTCGAGATCGGCAGCATCGTGCGCAGCATGTTGGAAGCCGTCGCTCAGGAGATCGACCAGCTCTACCAGATGATGTTCGTGGGGATCCGCGAGGCCATCCCGGTCGCAACCTATCGCACCTTCCGCTTCGAGCCGCTGGCAGCTTCCGGCGCCGGCGGCCTCATCCGCGTCAGCATCACCCCGATTTCCACCGACACCCTCATCCCGGCGGGCAGCGTGTTCTCCCCGGTGGGCAGCGGCACCGTGCAGTATGTCAGCACGGCCGACACCATCATTGCCGCCACCGCCAGCTTCGTGGATGTGGCGGTCAGCGCCACCAGCACGGGCAGCGCCGGCAATGTGGTGGGCGGCACCACCTTCACCCTGACCCCCCAGCCGCTCGCCTTCGTGTCAGCCGCTGCGCCTGGGGGCCTGTCCGGCGGTGACGATGGCGAGACCCCTGACCAGCGCAAGGCCCGCTTCCAGCAGTATATCGCCAGCCTGGAACGCAGCACCGATCGCGCCGTGGAATATGCCGCCACCCTGGCCAATGTGAAGGACGCCAGCGGCACGGTCATCGAGCGCGTCACCAGCGCCCGCGTCGTCAATCCGTGGGAGGTGGACCCCATCACCTATGCCCCCGGGCAGGCCTGGCTCTACATTGAGAACCGGGTGGGTGATCCCTCATCCGCCCTCATGGTTCGCTGCCAGCAAATCATCGACGGCTACATTGACCCCAGCACCGGCGAGAAGGTGACGGGCTGGAAGGCCGCCGGGGTGCCCATCACGGTAAAGAAGGCCACTCGCACCCTGGTGGATGTCGATGCCGCCTTGGTCGTGGCCACCGGCTATGACGCCACGGCCATCAAGGCGACGGTCAGCGGCGTGATCTTCTCCTACCTCTCCACCCTGCCGGTCGGTGCGACCTTCTACCGCAGCGAAGTCATTGCCCGGGCGAAGGCGGTGGCGGGCGTGACCGATATCGTCCTTTCGGAGCCGGCGGCGAACATCGTCCCTGCCAACCACGAGAAGCTGGCGCCTGGCGCCATCACCGTGACCTGACCATGCGCTTCCTCCGCAAGCTCCTCTCCAACCTCTACAGCGCGGCCAGCAGCGACCCCGACGCCATCGCGGCGATGCGCATCCGCCATCCGGACGGCGGGAGCTGGACCGTCGCCGAGGCCTCGATCACGCTTCAGCCGCTGAGTGACCCGCTGCCGGTGGCCAGCGTGCTGGACCTCCGCGCCCATACCCTGCGCACCCTGGCCGCCGCCATCACCGACCTGGGCTGGAACGTCGAAGACCTGCATCCGGAGCATCGCGACCGCGGCGCCATCTGCCTCATCGAGGAGACCGTTACCCCCGCCGATCGGCCGGGCGGCACGCTGCTGGCCTATGACAACCCGATCTTCGCGCACCTAGACGCCAACGCCGTCGAGCTGGCGGCCGTCGCAGAAGTTGCCGCCAGCGTCGGCGTTCAGCTTTCGGTGACTTCGGCCGACGAGATCTGGCTTGTCGAGCTGGGCGACCAATATGGCATCCCTCGCCTGCCCAGCGAGGCGGTGGAGGACTACCGGGCGCGCATCATTGCCGAGCTCATCCAGCCGAAGTCGAACAACCTAGCCATGGCCGCCGTGATCGAGCGTGCGACCGGCCAGGCCACCTCGGTGCGCGATGTCACCCTCTATGGCCCGACCGTGCCGCTATACGATGGCGCGATCACCCACGATGGCGCCTACCAGCACGACGCCGACGCGAAAGCCCTGCATGGCGTCTTCGATGTGGAGACGGGTTTCGCGCTGGAAGGCGGCACCGGTCTGACCGAGTTCATCGCCACCATCAGCGCCCAGGCGAAGCGCCTGCGCGCGGCCGGCACGAGCCTGCGCAGCGTTGCCATCACCGGCGGTAGCATGGCGGACGCTGCCGCAGGGCCCGCCGCCGAGCCTGGTGGTATCGCGGATCTCGGCATGACCATCGGTTTGCCCATGGCGGAGGCGAGCGAGGCGACGGATTCCGCGATGGGCGCGAACCTCGAAACCAACCTGGCCGATGACAGCCTGGCGCCGGATGATGCTGGCGACCTGGCGATCGCCTTCACGCACACGCTTGACGGTAGCTGGACGCTGAACGGCACCCGCCCGCTCTCCTCGGGCCTGACCATGAACGAAGGCCTCTGAACGGCGGCCACCTTGCGGATGTCGTGACGGCACCCTGCCGGCATGACGAGCCTTGCCCTCTCCGAACCCGTTCCTGGCCCGCGTGGCCATTTCCGCCTCGAAGTGCGGCGCCGCGGCGTGCTGGTGGAGGTGGATGACCATCCCAACATCATCGTCAACGGCGCGCGGACGCAGCAGGCCCGGCTGATCGGCGGGGATGTCGTCGGCCGCTCGATCACGCAAATCGGCTTCGGCGAAGGCAGTGGCGCGGCTGACGCCAGCAATTCCGGCCTGACCAACGCCTTCAAGAAGGCCCTGTCGGGCGTGACCTATCCCGCGTGGAACAGCGTGCAGTTCGCCTTCACGCTGGGCACCGGCGAGGGCAATGGCCTCTCGATCATCGAGTTCGGGCTGATCTGCAACAACGACACGCTGTTCGCGCGGCGGGTGCGCACGGGCGCCTTGGTCAAGGCCTCGGATCTCAGCTTCAGCGGCACCTGGACCATCACCTACAACTGAGGAACGCCGGGCGATGGCATACCTGACCGAGACCTCTACCTGGGCCGCTGGCGTGTTCCAGCTCGAAACCAACACGGAAGCGCTCGCCGGTCCCGGTGGCGTGATGAACAGCCAGGCTCAGACCCTGGCCAATCGCACCGCATGGCTGAAGGCCCAGGTGGAGCTGCGCGCGGCCATTGCCAGTCCGCAGTTCACCGGGATCCCGATCGCGCCCACGCCTGCCCAGGACACCAACACCAGCCAGCTCGCCACCACCGCCTTTGTGCTGGGGCAGGCGAGCGCCGTAACGCCGGCCGCACCCGGCACGGCGGCTGCAGGCACGTCGCTCCGCTACGCCCGCGCCGACCATGTGCACCCGCGCGATGCCAACAAGCTGGATCTCGCCGGCGGCACCATGACGGGGCCGATCACCTTCGATCTGGCCGGCAATGCCCAGGCACTGGCGCTCCGGAACCCGGACAACCTGCCGTGGGACAACATCGCAATCGGGTTCTACACGGGCGACGGCTCCGGCCAGGTCATGCGCGGCCTGATCCGAGGGCAGCGCATCGGCAGCGGCACCGGCGGGCGGCTCCTCCTCAGCACATTCTCGGACGGCACGCAGTACGACACGGTTGAGATCACGCCCGAGAGCGTGAATGTGCGTGTGGCGAATTTCAGTGTGCTCGCCCCCACCGGCGCCGCTGCCCAACTCTTCCTGGATAAGGGCGGCTCCGGCTCTGGGCGGGCATCGCGCATCACCGCCCGCAATGGCACCTCGCCGCGCTGGCTCTGGGATCTCGGCGACGAAGACCCCGAGAGCGGCTATGCTGGCGGCTCGAACGCCCGCCTGGGGGGCTTCTCCAACGCTGGGGATTGGATCGGCGAGGCCCTGTTCGTCCGGCGCAGTGACTTCCTGACGGTCCACGGCGGTAATGTCGCGGTGGAACCCCTCAGCGGCGACGCCTACCTGAGCATTGATCCGCGAACCGCCAATTCCAACGGCACCATCTACATCAACTCCAGGGGAAGCAGCACCAGGGCCGGCCTGATCGGGCGCCGCGATGGCACCGATAGCTGGGCGCTGCGCATGCCGAATACCGATGGTTGGTTCCAGATCGAGCGTTACACCGCCGGCGTCTATCAGGACGCCCCGTTCCGCATCGACCCGACGAACGGCAAGGTGTTCTTCACCTCAACGCTCGACATGCCCACCGCGCCGACGAACGCCGTGCATGGCACCAACAAGGGCTATGTGGACACCGCCGATGCACTGCGGGCGCTGAAGGGCGGGGACAGCTACACCGGCGGCCATCAATTTGCGTCCGGCGCCCGCCTGCGCTTCGGGCACGCCAACCAGCTCGATGCCGATGATGGCACGATCGCCGCCGGCCTCTTCGATTCCGGCCTGAACATCGTCGGCACGCAGACCGTCAGCGGTCAGGGCCGTGAGATCCATAGCTGGGGCCGGTTCTTCTTCTCGGACGATCTGATTGCCCAAGGAAACCTGGTGCTGCGTGGCAACGGGTCGGAGGGTGGCCAGCTCGTGCTGGGCTACGCCGGCAACACGGCCGTGCTGGGGCAGTCGGCCTCCACCTGGAATATCGACGTGGACGATGCGAATGCCCTGCGCATCTTCCGGCAGAATGCCTCCAACGTGGTGCTGACAGCGATCTCCATCGCGGAGAGCACCGGCACCGTTACCCTCGCCAACTGGCTGCGGATGAACGGCCGTATTCAGTCTCAGCACACGGATTGGGGCATCTACCACTCTTCGGCACGGGAAGCTGGGGGCAACTACTTCCACGATTTCCATTCAGGCCAGGCTGCGACCGGCAATGACATTGGTGCGCAGGCCGTGCATGTCCCGGGCAACTGGTTCGGGTATCGCGTCTTCGCGGGCTCAAACAATTGGGACTTCAAGAACGATGGCAGCTTCATCGTCCCCGGTGATGTCATCTCCGCCGGCAATGTGCGTGCCTCCCTGCTGAAGGGCGGGGCAGGCGCGAATGACGCCGGCGTGCTGAAGGCCTGGGGCAGCAACGACACCATCTGCTGGCGCTATGATGCCGGGCACTGGAAGCTGCGGCTTAACGAGGCTTCCGAAACGTGGATGATCCACTCGCCGAACCTCAACTACATCGACGGTCGCGATTGGGGTGGCACGTATTCCATGCTGGTGCACCAGCAGGACGACACCAACATGATCTTCTATCCCTCGGCCTATTCGGACGAGGAGTTGAAGGACAACATTCGCCCCGCCGAGGTCGATGCGCTGGCGGTTTTGCGCGGCATCGAGATCTCCACCTTCAGCTTCAATGAGCGCGGCATCGCCATGCAGCGCCTGTCCGGGGATCGCATCCACAAGCGGGCCGGCTTCATCGCCCAGAACCTGCGCCGCTCCGTGCCTGAAGCCGTGATCGAGGCGCTGGGGGCGGATGGGAAGCCCCTGCCGCTCATGCTGAAGCCGGATGAGCTCGCCCCCTACACCGTGCTGGGGATCCAGCAGCTCGAACAGCAGATCGCCACCTTGACCGCGCGCCTGGCCGCGTTGGAGGCCGCCCGATGAGCAACCTGACCGAAACTGCCGTCTGGGCGCCCGGCGTCTTCCAGCTTGAAACCACCACCCCGGTGCTGGGCGGCCCGGAAGGCCCGTCGAACACGCCGCTCCTGAACCTGGCCAACCGCACCGCCTACCTCAAGGCTCATGTGGATACGCTGGAAGAGGCGCTGCCGACCAAGGCTCCGCTGAACAGCCCGGACTTCACCGGCTCGGCCATGGCGGTCACGCCGGCGGACGGCGACAGCACGCGCCGCCTGGCCACCACCGAATGGGTGCAGGGTCTGATCCGCGGGCAGACCACGAAGAATATCGCCGCAGGCAACACCGCGCTGACGGCGATCGAGGCCGGCAAGAGCGCCATCATCCTGACAGGCAACCTCACGGGCGACGCAACCGTAAGCGTGCCGGCTGCCAATGGGCGCTGGACCGTCACCAACCGCACCACGGGCGGCTTCACCGTCACCTTCCGCGCGGCAGGCGGTGGCGGTGTGCTGCTGGCTCAGGGAAAATCCCAGCAGGTTTGGTGCGACGGCACCGACATGCTGCCGACCACCACCGAGGCCCGGAATCTCTCTCTGACCGGCACCCCTACCGCGCCTACGGCGCCGGCCGGCACCGCCACCACCCAGCTCGCCACCACCGCCTTCGCGCGGCAGTGGGGCAGGGGGCGCGCCGAGATCGACGTGTCCGCCGGCGGCACGATCACCCCGGCTGATACCGCACTGACCGGGCCCATCATCTCCCTGACGGGCTCGCCTGGCGCCGCCACCACGCTCATCCTGCCGGGCGAAGCCGCCGACTGGATCCTGCTGAACGGCAGCACCCAGACCGTCACCGTGCGAACCGCCGGCCAGAGCGGGGGCGTGGCCGTCACCAGCGGCCGCAGCCGCCTCATCTGGACCGATGGCAGCAGCGTGGCGGGCAGCCCGACCGAGCTGGAAGGCGTGGCGCTGCGCGGCACCAGCACCGCCGTTACCCCCAGCCCCTCGGCCAACAACACCGAGCTCGTCACCACCGAATGGGTGCGTGCCCTGCTGGCCGGGCAGGCGGTCTACACCACCGGCGACACCAAGCTAACCCTGAAGGCCGCGGCGGATCCCGGCTGGCTGATGCTGACCGGCGGCACCATCGGCAACGCCGCTTCCAGCGGCACGGCCCGAGCCAACGCGGATACGGCCGACCTCTTCACTCTGCTCTGGAACAACCTGGCCGATGCCCAGGCCCCGGTGGTGGGCGGGCGCGGCGCCAGCGCGGCAGCCGACTTCACCGCCGGCAAGCGCATCACCCTCCCCGACATGCGCGGCCGCGCGGTGGTGGGGGCAGGGCAGGGCACCGGCCTGACCGCGCGCGCTCTGGGCAGCACCTTCGGCACCGAAACCCATGTGCTGACCTACGCCCAGATGCCGCAGCACGACCACGGGGCCGAGACAGGAGCCGCCGGCGCCCATGACCACACCGTCACCGTTTCGGAAGGCGGCGGGCATGCGCACGACGCTTCCACCGGCAGCGCCGGCACCCATGTGCACTCGGCAGCCTGCAGCCAGGACGGCGACCATTGGCACACCGATGGCCATGAGGGCATGTATGACATGCACGGCGGTGGCATCCTGATTGGGCCGCGCAACTGGAACTATAGCCCGGTCAGCGGCATCTACTACGATGTCTATCAGTGGTCGCGCACCAGCACCGCCGGGAAGCACGCCCATCAGATCACCCTGGGCAACGCCGGCGCGCACACCCACTCCATCACCGTCTCTGTCGGCGGGGTGCACGCCCACACGGCGACGGTCAGCGCGGCCCCAGCGCACAGGCACACCATCGCCGCCGCCGGCGGGAACGAGGCACACCCCAACGTCCAGCCCTCGATCGCCCTCAACGTCATGGTGAAGCTGTGATGGCCGCGGCGCTGCGGCATCCCGCCCGGGGCGTCGTGACCCTAAAGCTGGTGCATGACGCGCGTGCCATCGATCCAGACCTGCCGAGCAGCGAATCACCCATGACCGACCATGAGCGTGCCGTGCTCGAACAGGAAAAGAGCGACCTGGCCATCCATGTCGAGATGGCGGGCTATCGCTGGCGGCTGATGCAGAAGCAGTTCAAGGACTGGGACGACAAGATAGACGAGCGGCTGACCGCCCAGGATAAGCTGCTGCGCCGCATTCTGACCGTGCTGTTGGCGATCGGCACCGCCATGCTCACCTATCTGGCCCCGCACCTGCTGCCCCTGCTGGCGCCGATACGCGCCGCGGCCGCGCAGGCCATGCGCCTGTTCTGACGCACCATCGGGTATAGTCTTGGCTCCGCCGCCGAAGGGATGGAGCTCAGATGGTCACCAAGCCCCGCACGATACCAACCGCCAAGCCCGAAGACGGCACGGTGAAGAAGCGCATCCCGGGGCGTAAGCCCGGGCCCGCCGACCGCGCCGAGTTCATCCGACTCTGGGATGAGATGAGCGATGACGGCCGGAAGCAGGCCTACTTCTTCATGCGCAGCCTGAGCATTGAAGAGGGACTGTTGGCCGAAGACGCTGATCGCTTCCCGGTGGGGCGCGGCGGACCAAGCAGAGCTCATGAACTGTCCACTTCGCACACGCGGAAGGGCCGACACGCGATAGGACCGGAATAGGCCCATTTCCAGTTTCAATTGACGAAATCGACGTTCCGCACGATCTTTCGCAGCAGTTGGTGCCGGCGGCAGCGTCGCCGCCGCCAGCTTTGGGACTACCCTGAGACACGGCCTGGAAACTGAGCCTCGGGTTAGGCCTGGGTTAAGAGAGCAGAGCCGAGAGGAACCAGAGAAGCGCCGTTAACGCTTCAAGGGCCCTCTCGGCCAGCTTGATCCAGATCTGCCCTAACAAGGCAGTTGCTCCTTTCGTTGCTGCGGAGCTTGTTCACGCTACGCCGGGGATTCGACTGCACAACAAGCACACGCAGGTCACGTTAGCCGATTGGTATGAGGGCTCACCACCCCCATGCTTGTGGATGCGGTAGTGCACCATATAGAAACGAATGGTGAACAAGCGTGGTCCCTCCAGGGGGCTCTTTTCAGTCGCGCCCGTGGCGGCGCCGCGCTTCGATCTCCTGGAGATCCGCCCTTTCGATCTCCGCTACCGCGCGCTCCGTTGCCCGCTGCCGGCCATAAACCGACGCGCACCGCTGCCAGCGCGCTAGCAGATTCACCGCCGACCAAGGGCGAAGCGCATTGTCGAGCTTCCAGCGCACTCGGCCCGGGAGCGCGTCGAAGGCGGCCATCTCCTCCGCGTGGGTGGAATCGGTGGTGCTGGCGCCGGCGGGCGGCTGGTCGTTAGCGGATGCGCTCATGGCCGCGCCACGGCGGGCCGTCCGCCGATTTCCGCCACTTTCCCGATTTCTGGACAATCTGCCTGCATGGAGGCCAGCATGCTGCGCTCTTCCTGCCCGCTTCGCCTAGACCGGCCTGTGCCCGGCCGTGTCCGGGCGGTTCCCGGTCGCGACCGCACGGCGGGGCGGGAATTTCCGGGCAAGCCGGGGATCTGGCCGGCGAAATTGAGAAATCGGCCGGGCGCGGGCCGGGCACGCCGGATCTGCGGCCGGACCGTTGATCGGGAGGACCAGCACCGCCAGCAGGCAGCAGACCAGCGTGGAGATGAAGGCGATCATCTCACCGCTCGGCCCGAAGGCCGCGGCGGTGGACCAAGCGACGAGGGCGAGGCCCATCAGAGCGAGGGCGGCATGTGCTCGCATTCCCATGGTCCCTAGAACAGCTCGCCCTGCGCGATGGCTCCGGGTGCAGGTGGTGCAGGTGGTGCAGGTGACGCTGGTCGCTGAGGATGCGGCGAGACCGCGGCGACCGCCGGCACGTGGAAGGCGGGCGCGTGCTGCGCCATGCCCAGCTTAGCGGTCAGCGTCCGCAACGCTTCGACCGCACAGTCGCCGCGCGCGAAGTCGATGTCCGTGCCGCCGTCAGCAGCCGGGCGGCGGGCGTTCGCCACCCATTGGCCATTGTCATGCTCATACAGGTTGTTCAGGCGCCACCCGGCAGCCCTGAGTTCGGCAAGGGTTTGCTCGATCACCGGGGCAGAACCCTCACAGGTGCCAATCCGAAAGTCTTCATGCCGAATGTCATGTTTACGAAAGTCCATTGGAAGGCGGCGCTGGGGCTATCTGCCCCAGACCAGCCCGATGATGAAGTCGAGCAGCGCCAGACCGCCCCCGAGCCACAACATCGGCGCGAGCTCGGGGTGCCAAGGCACAGCCAGCAGGGCGCCCACGCCTATCAGGAGGCACAGCGGCTTAATGACCACGCGGTGGCGGACGAGGTGGCCCGACGCCTCTCTATGCCGCGACGCCTTAGCCAAGGTTCCCACCCCAGTCCTCGAAGGGCGGAAAGAAGCGAATTACGCTCCTGCCAGGACCGGAGCCTATGAGGGTGGCCCCATGCAGGTTCAGGTCTCGCTCGGGATGATAGGTGCCAGGCGGGACGACACGGCCCTCACGCGCGCAGGCTTCGAGCATATCCGCCACGGGAGTTTTCGACCCGATCGGCAACACGACCGCGCGTTCTTCGACCACATCCCGCATGCCGGGGATGGCGTCGATGGCTGTAACGATGGCTTGCCCGGCGATTGTGAATTGCCACCGATTCCTGCCGTCCTTCGTGAGCCAGCCGGCGGCCACCAGCTTCCCGAGCATGTCTCGGCCGACATCGGTATCCTGCCCGTCCTCGGCACATTCGTAGCAGCGAAGGAGCGCGCGTAGGACGGGACGCCTGCCCGCCTCAAGGACCGGATCACCCATGCTCGCCTCCCGGCAGAGACGCCCGCTGCACGAACGCGAGCTGAGCCGCATACGCCGCGCGGTCCATGGCGGCCTGGCCAGCGTCAGCAATCCTCGCCTCCACCAGTGCCGCGATCTCTTCGTCGGTAACGTTGGGGTACTTCTCCGCCCGCTTGTGCTCGTATTGGGCCCGCCATACCGCACGTCGCAGATCGTCGCTCAGCTCGGGTGCCATGATTGGCGGCTTGCGCCGCAGCTCATCGGGGAAGTCCGGCTCCGGCGCAGGAGGGACAAGGGGCCCCATCGCGATCATGACCGGGCCGAACAGCCAGGCGCTGGTTCCGCCGCAGACGCCGCAGGTCAGGACATCCAGGCTTGGATCTTCGGCCCATTCCGTCAGTCCCCAGCCGGGCGACATATGGGTCCACTGCCGGCACCAGGGGCACTTCTGAGACCCCCCCACGCGCTCCTCGGTCCGCTCGTCGCGGCGCCGCGTCAGCCAGTTGCACAGGCGAGTTTCGAGGCGGCGGATCATGAGTGGCAGCCGATCAGGACGACAGAGCCGTCAGGCTGCGAGAACCGAAGGACACAGCACACCCCGAAGCCCCCGCGCCCCTCTTCCAACCACATGGGCGTCTCCTCCACCCAGCGAGTGCCCGCCGCGATCAGCACCAGCCAGTCCTCATCGCCGCCATTGGTGGAGAGCTCGCGCAGGGCCTCTGGCGCTTCATGGAAGGGCCAGACCTGGATAGGCGCCGCGACCATTTGCCCGGCGCCGGGAGAATGGTGGCCGCGGGCGCGGATGGCCGCGGCCTGGGCGCGCAGCTCGCGAGCCAGGTCACTCAGGCCGTTCCGCTCATCCTTGCCGGCGGTCTGGCTTCGTGCGGCAAGATCGGCTTCCACCTCGGCCGCGCGCACCTCCAACGCCCGAGCATCAGCTTCGCGGGCGGCGCGCATCCCGAGCAGCACGTCACCAGGATCGTCAGTTTCCGCCAGCCCCAGGTCTTTCATGGGCGGCAGCATCTCCGGTGAGAAGGTGCCCAGGATCCAGCATCGCAGAAGCTCGCGCGCCCGGCCGGTGCTGATGTCCCAAGATTGCACCGCCATCAGCAGGGGCTGCACGTCCATGGTGTTGAGCCCGGCCAGGCTGACCGCGGCAACGTTGCCTTTGAAGGCCTCCGATGCTTCTCGTGCCACGGCCTTCCCCAGCCCTTGAAGAGCGACTGCATCCTCCTCGATGCGGGCGAACAGGGCAGCAAGCATGTCGAAGGGGATGCGCGCCTGAGAACGCCCGAGATCCTTGTCTCGCTTCAGCGCCAGCCGGAGCATTCGGACATCATGATCGGTCGCTGCCATAGCCATGGGCCTCGGATCGAACCCGCAAGCCACCCCCCCGGAATTTCCGGATAGTTCGACCAGCGCCGGCGCAAGCAGCCCTCCATCCATAGCCGCCAGCACCGCCCGCGCGTCATCGAAGACCGGGCCACGCAGGTTGCCCGCCGGCCCGCCGCTCGCGAAAAGCTGCGGCCGCGCCTCCACCGTGTCCGCCCAATCCATGATGGCCTGCAGCTTGGTGATGGCGGTCTCGACCAGCTCGGGATCCCGCCACGGGCCGATGTAGCGCCATTTCGCGGCCACCTCCGCCGGACTCCATCGCTCGCCCAGCGCGTAATGCCACCAGTATCCACCTTCGCCAGCCTCCCAGGCGATGAGGTGTCCGCCTTCCCGCGTCAGACGCGGATTCCGCAGCGCGACGTAGTGCTTGCGCGACAGCTCTGGCCGCTCAGGCCTGCCGTCCCAGATCTCCGCGGCGGGCGCCGCAGAGGTTTGGGCGGGCCAGCCGCAGCCCGGCTTGCTGCAAAACGGGGTGCGGACCTCTGGGGTGCACTTACACATTGCCACCTCCCTGGCGCGCCAGGCGCCGGCGCACGCTGCCCGGCACGCTGGCGCGCGGGCTGTTGGGGTTGGGAGGCAATGCGGGCATTGGCGCGCGCGGCGCCTCCGGCGGCGCGGGCCTCACTTCGACACGGGCAGCGGGCTCCGTGATGACCGCCGGCGTGCTCATCAGCAGCGTGGTCATGCCCAGCGCTGAAAGGGTGCTGAGCCTCCTCATGCGGCACCTTCCTTCGGCGTGTCCGCCACCGCACGCATCCAGTGGATGTCAGTAGGCACGACCTTGGATACCCCGCGCGTCACCAGCCCTCGCTTCTCCATGGCGTTAAGCCTGACGCGGATGTAGCGGGGCGTGATTTCTTCTCCGAAGCGGTTGGCGATACGCCAGGCGCGGGCGCCGGTGGACCCCAGCGCGGCCAGGATCTGGCCATCCGTGGGGCGGTTTGGCGGCAGCCTGCTCATGCCACCGCGTGCCAGGGGCGCGCTCATGCCGCCACCTCAGCCGCCACCGTGTCGGCCTTCGTAAGCTTCGCCTGAAGGTCGCGCAGCAGCGTCAGCGCGTCGCGGTAGGCCTGCGCCTGGCCCCAGCAGCGTTCTTTCTCTTCGCGGCTGCTGGCGCTGCAGTAGGCCTCCATGGCGTTGTCGCGACGGGCCTGCAGCGAAGCGTCGAGCTTCGCAGCATCCCTCCGCGCGGCCTGCCGCGACAGCTCCCCGGGTGCGGCCGCGGCGCGGACCGGCGCGCATTTGCTGCCACCGCCGCTCTGGCGGTATGCGTGCTCGTCAAACCCGCGCATCAGGGCGTTCGAGAACCACGCCAGAGCAACGCCCTCATCAACGCCGGGGTTCTTCTCGCAGAAGGCCGTCGCCCAATCCTGGGCATCAAAGCTGGGAAGCGGCCAGTTCGGATCCTCGCGGCTAGGGTTCTGGATGGCCAGCGCGTAGGCCAGCATACCGTCCGGTTCCGTGGGAGAGGCGGCCGCTTCAGCCACCGAGCGCTGGCCGACATTCAGCAGCATCTGGCCAAGCTTCTTGGCCTCCGCGCAGCTCAGCAACTCCACGGCCTCGTGACCGTCCCGTCCTGAGCGAAGGCCGACGAGATTGTCCGCTACCTTCTCGACCGTGAGCGTGCAATCAGGCCCGCGGAGCATTCGTTCTGCGTAGGCGGCGCGCGGGCTTGTCGCAGCCTGGCCGATCAGCCGCGTGACCGCCTCCACCAGCAGTGCCTGGCCGCTTGGGGTCAGCTCAAGCCCAGGGTTGCCGGGCGTCGCGAAGATACGGCATCTGCGCGCGTCTTCAAGGAAGCCCAGCAGGCCAAGTAGATTGAGGCTGCTTAGGGTTTCGACCGTGGTGCCGGGCCCTTCATGCGGGATCATTTTCCGCAGCTCTCGATCCGGGCCAGGGGCAGTCTGCTCGCTCATTGCGCTTTCCCTTCGATGTTCGGGTTCATGGCCGTGGGGCGGATCCCCAGGCGAAGTCGTGCGGCCCGGGCAGGATCGCCCTCGGCCTCAGCCTTTCGGGCGGCGGCCTCGTAGCCGGCGTTGCGCGCCTCCACCGCCACGGGAGCGGCGCGCACCTTTCGGGCGTCGCGCAGCACCGCGTCGCGCTGCATGGCGTTCACGCGCAGCTCGGATGCGAGATCGGACAGCGCCCGCGCCTGGACGGCGGCGGCCTTCTCGGGCTTGGCCGCCACCGGCGCCGAGGCCAGGCGGCGCAGCGCCATCACTCGGTCGCGCAGGCCCGCGCCAGCCGGTTCGAGCCACTCGGCCAGTTCCTTGACGCTTGGCCAGTAGTGAAAGCGGCGGGTTGCCTCTGCCTGCCGCGCCTCGGTCAGCACGCGGGCCGGCACCGAGGTCAGGAACCTGGCCAGCAGCTCCATCTGCTTGCCCACATCCTTCTCCGGGTAGCGGGCAACGCGCAGCAAGATCAGCGGGCCCAGGAAGAGGGCCCACTGCCGCGCGGTGGCAGGCGCGCAGGCCGCTTCCGCCGCCGGCAGCAGCCGCCAGGCCTCGTCGCGGACATCGACCGCCACCGTCCGGGGCATCGCCGGGTAGGACAGATCCCGCAGGGCACCGGCCAGCCGCGGCGGCAGATCGACCGGGCGTGAGGGAATGGAGATCTCGCGGGACTGACCGCCACCGGTCAGCATCTGGCCGAGCATGCGGGGTTCGTCTTCGCCGCTCATCCGTCGATCACCACGCTGGCGCCATAGCCCGCGTCCAGCGGGTCGCCGCTCAGGTAGCGGCCCAGCTCATCCACCGCCTCGGCATGCCGCGAATCAGCGCGCTCCTGCGCCGAGGGCGTAGGGGGGCGCGGGCCGCGGGGTGGCTGAACGCCCATGCCGCCGGCAGATGGTCGCGAGCTACGCCCGAGCCAGACGCGGAAGGCCGCATCCCAATCCCGCTTCTTGGCGCGGGCGCCGCCCTCGCTCATCCAGTAGTCGCGGAAGGAGGTTGCCTCCGCCTGCCCGTCCAGGCCCTTGGTTGCAGCCAGGGTCAGGTCATCGAGGCGCGGCGACCAATCCGCCGGCAGGAAGTGCGGCGGCTTCTCCTTCGGCTTCGGCGCCGAAAGCGTGGGCAGGTTCGGCTGGGGCGGGGGCGTGCGCTCCGCGCGCTGCGTCACATCCCCCTGCACCCCCTCCCCAGGATCAGAACAACCCTTCTTCTTCTCTTCTTCTCTTCTCTCTTCTAGGGGCGTCACATCCGTAACAGGCGTCACCGCAGCCCCGGGCGTTGTCACCACCGTCACCGCTGGCGTCACATGCGTCACTTCTGGCGTCACATTTGTCACGCCGTCACCGCGAGCATTTTCCGCCTTTCGCTCACGCATTCGACGCATGCGCTCGGCCGAGGTGCTGGCCGGCTTGCCATCGGCTGGCTGAAGCTCGCCCTGCCGCCGCTCCCAGCCGATCAGCACCTCGCCCGCCAGAAGCAGCCCCTGCATGGCGTCGTGGATCGCGGTGACTTGCTCGTCTTCGAGATCCAGGCCGGTGGCGATCGTCCCGTCATCCCAGCCGGCCAGGGTGCCCCGGCTGTCGCCGGCGTGGCCGCCCGCGTGGCACAGCATGCAGACCCACACCGAGAGCACGCTGGCCATAGGCGCCCGAGCCAGTTTCGCGACGCGGCGCAGCTTCATATCCCCGGGCATCTCCGTGTAGACCCGGAGCCACGGCATCGCCTTCATGATGTGGGCCAATCCAGAGGGGTGATGATGACCAGCGTGCCGACATCGGCGCGCGGAACGCGGCAGGCCCGAACCACCAGCTCCATGTGCTTCGGGCTGTCGTCATGGACGAAGCCCAGCCCGTAGGGCCGGCGCTTCTCCACCATCGGCAGCAGGCAGTCGATCAGCCCTTTGCAGCCGCCGACCAGGCCATCGGTATCGGCGCCAGGCCCTGCCGACCGGCGCTCGATCTCCACGCGGGCCCGCATGAGCGGGGTGGCCGGCAATCCGGCACGCCCAACCGCCGCACGTATGGCCCAGGCCATGGCGCGCGTCTTCTGCCCGCGCTGTCGCCAATGCTGGCGGAGCGTCTGGTTCAGGGTCGGGGTGACGATGCCCGCCAGCCAGAGCGAGTAGGCTGGTGCGGGCATCGCCTAGGGCACCGGCTGCTCGGCGCTCAGTTCTTCTGTTGGCGCGGCCAGCCCCGCCAGCTTCTCCATGCGGTGCCGGTCGGCACGGCGAGCCTTCTCATCATCCCGGCGCTTGGCGGCATAGGCGGCCATCCAGTCGCTGACCTTCTTGAAGGTGTCGGGTCGGACCAGGCGGCCCGACCGAACCTGCGCGACGAATTTGGGATCCCCGAGCGCCTTCCTGCCAAACTGGTATGGCCGCACTTCCGGATAGGCGCGCAAGAACGTCTCAACGGCTTCAGTCATATCCTTCATGAACGAAGGATTATCCTCCATATTTAGGAGCCGCAACAAACTCTTGTTGATTTCCTTCTTGGAAGGGGTATTGCTGCACAGCAGGATTTCCCCGACTTAATCCCCCGTGACGGGAATAATCCCACGAAGAGGATCCAGCATGAGGCCGCTTTCTCTGAAGCGTGGCGCAAGTCCAGACCGCGTAGCGCTTGTCGAAGCCGCGCAGAAGGCTGGGCTATCGCTAAGGCAGCTTTCCGCGTCCATCGGCCGCGCAGAGAGCTACCTTGGCCAGTTTGTTCAGCGTGGATCCCCCCGGGTGCTGCCACCACACGAGCGCCGCGACCTGGCGCAGCTTCTCTCTATTCCAGAGGAACTGCTTGCAGGGCCTGGCGCCAAGATGCTGCCAGATTCCATTGCCGGCCGGCCCGCGCCGGAGCGGCCAACGGCCGACCGGCCAGCCGCCGCCAGCCGCTGCTCGAAGATGATGGGCGCGCAGGTGGAGCACATGCGCGAAGGCGCTGGCGGTAGCGAGCGCTTTCCGCTGGCGGAGACCCTGGAAGGCGTGACGGAAAAGGCCGTCGCCATCACCCTGACGCGCCAGCATGGCGTGCTCCTTCAGCCGCGCAGCGTGCTGATCTGCGAGCCGACCGACAGCGCGAAGCTGGGTGATTTGGTCGCGCTGATCGCAGAAGGCGAGCTCGAAAGCGTCGGGGTGCTGATCCCGAACACGGGCGGCGCCGGCCAGGCAGTCCTGGAAGGCAGCGAGAACGCGCGCCCTGTTGGCGACGGCCAGCTTTGGCGGATTCGCGCCATTCGAGCTGCCTAGGCACCGCTCGGCGTCCCGAGAATGGACTAAACGCAGCGTCATTGCTGGCGCGCTGCGCGCGGGCTTACGGCTGGGGCTCATCCCCCACCGGAGACCCCAGCGTGAAGAAGACCATCCCGCATAGCGATGCGGCGATCATCCACATGACCGAGCGCCTGATGGGCATGCAGGCCTGCCAACAGGCCGTGCTCGCCATCTCGCCGGTCCAGCCCGACCATTCGCCGCAGGCGCCGGCGCTGGCGGCCATCAAAGGCGTCATCCTCTCCCTCACGAACGATGTCACCCGCCGTGCGCTGCGCGTCGCGGCGCAGCAGGGCGTCAATCTGGCTACCCATGAGGTGGTCGGCGTATCCGCTTCGGACATTACCTTGTTTGAAGAGGAAGCCGCCGGAGGCAATCCGAAGCCCCCCGAGGCCGAGGCCGCAGACTCGGCGTCACCAGCGGCGCCGGAGACTGGCCCCGAGGCAGCGCTCACCACGGAGGAAACGAAGCCGCCGTTGCCGGAAGCTGGCTGTTAACCGCCAGTTAAGAGTTTGAAGGAGGATTCGGCGCCATTGTCATGAGTTATGGAGGAAAATCCGCCATCGCGCTTGACTGACTTCAAATCCTTCCTCTATGAAGGCTCATATCCCCCATGGAGTGAGGGAATATGAGTCAGACCGATTTAGAAGACGACTACCTCGGCGGGCGCAACCCGGAGAACACCCGCAAGGGTAATCTCATCGCGGCAGAACGCCTCCGTTCCCTGGTGGAGCGGATCGAGCGCCTTCTGGAAGAGCGCGCGGCAATCGGTTCTGACATCAAGGACATCTACGCCGAAGCCAAGTCCGCCGGCTTCTGCCCGAAGACCATCAAGATCATCGTCGCGCAGCGGAAAAAAGACGCTGCCGAGATCGAGGAGCTGGAAACGCTTCGCGATCTGTATCGCCGCGCGCTGGGCATGTGACCGTGAACGCGCGCGCAGCCTCCTCCTTCGTCTCCATGGTCACGATCGCCCTGACCCTCCTCGCGGGAGTGGTGGCGATGACCACGGACAACCGCCGCACCGCCAGCATGGCCTTCGCAGCAGGCTTCCTGCTCATCGCCCTCAGCCTGGCGGCCTCCATCACCCTCATCATATCGGGAGCCTGGCCATGAAGATCCCCGCTTTCCTCACTGGAAGGCTGGCGCGCCGACTCGCGCCCGTCCTCCGGCAACCGGAACACATCGTCTCCGGCGGCGCCTACTCGCCCGCCATGCGCGCCTGGCGCCTGCTGCCGCAGAACTCGGTGATCAACATCACCGTTGAGGAGGTGATGCGCCAGACCGAGACCCGGACGCACTCGGGCCTCGGCCTCTCCATCGTTCTGTACGGCGTGTTCGCCTCCGGCCGGGCGGGCGGCCCGAACAGCACCGCCTTCGGCCCCGGCGACATTATGCCGCGCTGCCGCAGCCACCACTGTCGCCTCACACCCTGCGGTGACGCCGCCCGCCTGCTGACCATCGGCTTCGGCCGAGGGCTGCCGACCGCCACCACCGCTTCCCGCGCCATCGCGCGTGCGGCCGGGCGCCTGATGGGGGCTCGCATCGGATGAAACAGGCCGCACCCGCCCTCAGCACCTACATCATGGAAACCGCCGATCCCACGGTGACCTTCGCCTTGGCACAGCAGATCCGCGCGCTGCTCTATGGCCAGCATCTGGGGACGGTTTTCTCAGCGCTGGCCCTGTCCACCGCCGCCACCATCAAAGAGCGGGCCATGCCGGGCGTGGACGTGCTGGATCCGGCGGTTGCGCCGGACGCCATGGTCGGCGCTGCCGGGCTTCTGGTCCGGGAGCACCTTCGTGCGCTCGCCGGTGGCCATGACATGGCCGTCACTGCCCGCCAGGCGGCTCGCCTCGGCAAGCCGAAAGGTGCCGCATGAGCCCGGAAGAGATGAACGCCTTGTTCCTGGCCGTGGCAAACGCCACGCCCGCCGAGCGAGCCGAGCAGATTGCCGCGCTGTCTCAGCGGATCCAGGCAGCGTCGTCGGAGGAGCGCGTTCTTCTGGCGCGTAACCTCGCGGAGTCCTTCGGGGTGATGTGCGAGTGGCCTCGCGTCGATGGAGCGATCCGGGCGGTGGCCGATTTGCTGCGGTCATTCGGCCTCCCGGGCAACGAGGCGCTGATGGCCATAACGGCGGCGTGCGCGCTGGTGGCCAGAAGCATTGGGTTGGCCGGTGATGATGGGTTCCAGGCCATGGTCGCGGCGAACCTGATCGAGCATTCGTTCGGCTTCATCCACAAGAAGCCGGCTGAGCTCGAATTTCCGCCCACGGTCGGTTCAGCATGACCGTCCGATTTCCGCCGGCAGAGGCCAAGCGCCTCGCTCAACTGGCCATGGCCGAAGTCGATGGTGCGACCCTCGCCAGCATCGTGAAGGCGTTGGGCGATGTGGTCTATCCGAAGGCCCACGGCTTTCCCCGAGGAGCCGCCATCTGCGCCGTCTGTGCCATGCTGGGTGAATTGCTCACCATGGGCGAGACCGGCAACTCGGCAGATCAAGAGTTCGCCGTCGCCGCGGAGATCATCCTTTTCTACCGCGACCTGTTCGCCGAAGAGCCGAGCCCCCAGGCCATCGCGCTATCCGCCGCCACACCCACGGCCGGTTCCGCATGAGCGGCACGGTGCTGATGCTCGCCTACCTGTGTCAGCCGCCCGCCGCGCCGTCGCGCGCCATGCTCTGCGTGGCCCGCGAAGTCACCGCCTCAACCTGCCACGAGGCGGCCGCCATCACCGAAGCCGGCCTCCCGCCTGACCGCACCTGGCACATGGTCGCGTGTCTCGCCGGCCCGGTCTTCACCCCCCGTCCAGCCACCACCGCGCCCGCCCCCGCAAGGCGCCCCGCACAAGGCAACAGCCGACCGTGACCACCGAGAATTCCACCGCTCCCGCCGCCGAGCCGGGGGCGGAGCCCATCCTGCCGCCCGTGCTCGACGCTGAAGGCCGCCTCATGCTGCGCATGGTGCAGCACTGGATCGAGGGCGTGCACGCCGAGCCTACCACCTTCGTTCCCCAGGCCTGGGAAGCCAGGATGACGCGCCTTCAGGAGCTGCACGCCGTCCTCTACAGCAAGCTCGCCCCCGAAATCCGCCTGCGCGACAGCGTGTTGGCCACCATGACGCACTTCATGGCGCGGCCGGAGCAGATGGGCGCGCCCTACGATGCGTGGCTGGCCGTTACCCAGCAGATGCTGGCGCAGCTTGTCCACGAGCTGGGCGGCGAGATCGGCGCCTATCTGGCCGCCACCGAGCAGCAGGCGAAGGTCCAGTGAGGACCGTCGCCCGCCTTCTCCGGGAACTGGTGCCTCCCACCGCCGTGCTGCTGGCCGCCGCCCTGGTCCTGGTGCTGCTGCTGTCGGCCTGCCGGCCTGATGGCGCCGCGGACGGCGAGACCGCGTTCAGTGAGCGAACCCGCCTCCATGAGGAACAGCGCGCTGCGGTCATGCGGCGCCAGGTTCCCACGCATGTCGGAGGCGTTGATGGCGTCCGCCTCTACCGCGTGCGCGAGCCGGAAAGCCGCCGCTTCATCTACTTCACCTCCGCCGGCTGCATGGCCGCGGAACTGCCCCGGTGAATGCCATGTCACCCCTCCCGCCGAGGAAGAACGCCCTGGTGATCGCGGATCTCGCCCAGCGCATCGCCGATGACGCCTATGCGCAGGGCCGGCTCTCGATGGCGATGGAGATCCGCCGTGCCATGGCAGCCGAGCCCGCCGCGCCCGTGCCGCGTCACGGCATGAACCCGATCGACGCCATCGCCTTCCGGGCCATGTGGCACGGCCGCGCCAGCCTGGCCGAGATGCAGGCCGAGTTCGGCTTCCCCAACGAGCGTGCCGTGTCGAACCGCGCGCACGCCATGGGCTTCGGCCCGCGCTTCCGGCGGCACGTCGATGCCACCGCCTTCACCCATCTCTGGGAAACCGGCGTCGCTGCCGACGCCATGGCCGAAGCCCTCGGCATGGCCAACGCCCAGAGCGTCAACAGCCGCGCGCACGCCCTCGGCCTGCCGCCCCGCGCCAAGAACAAGTGAGACCTCCCATGGACAACCCCACGGCGGCCTTGAGCATGCCGCATCCGTTGACGCCGATCAGCGTCCAGGACCGCTACGCACTGATGCGCACGGCCGAGCTGTTCCGCCAGGAACAGCGCACCACCCGAGCGCCGGCGGACAAGGAGGTCATCGGCGCGATCGCCGAATTGACCGACGCCATGAGGCGCGGCGACGCCGGTGCCTTCCATCGCAACCTTTGCAGCATGTGGTTCCGCTGATGCGCCGCACCTATGAGCGTTTCCGCACGCAAGCGGAGCTTCGCGCCTACGCCGCCGGTCTTCGCGAGGGGCTGCTGGAAGGCCGCCGCCAGATGCGCGACATGGCCAGCTATCTGACCAGCGATCTGGAAACCGACGCTGAGGCGGCCGAGGAGGCCGCTGACCGGATGGACCTGGACGCGCGCCAGGCTGAGGAGCGTAGGGTGGAGGCGCACGCGAGCGCCACCGCTGCGGATGGGCTGCTGGCGGGCTTCACCGGCACGCCCGAAGACTTCTCCGGCTTCGCCGCCGGCAAGGCACCCGAGGCACCCGAGTTGGGCCCGTTCACGCCGAGCGCCGCGCCGACCCTGCCTGACGATGCGCGCCTGGATCGCTGGCGCGACGCGAACGCCGAACTGCTGAACAAGGTGCCTGCCAACAGGAGCCCGCCTGCCATCCCGGTCCAGGTCAGCGAGCCGCCGTGCGCAGCCGTCGAAGTGGCGGCGCTGATGCCGGAGGCGGTCAGCCCGCAGCGTTACGCCCCCGACGATGTGCTGGTGACGATCGGTGACACCGGGATCGTCACTGGTGACGGCGAGCTGTCACTCCCCGTCATGACCGAGGAGGAACGCAACGCCTTCGTCACCGCGTGGCACCAGACCGACGCCAGCGACATCCAGCCTCTTCGGTATGTCTTCGACACCCCTGCTGTCGAGCCGCTGGCCGGGGCGGAAGCCCAGCTTTCCATCGCCGCTGAGGTGGATCCCCTTGCCTGGTCCGGCAACGAGGTCGCGTCCGAGCTGGCGCCGATGATCGAGACCCCGCCGACCGAAGAACCGGCCACCGGCGAAGTCGCCGCCATGGCCGAGGCGGAAGAGGCAGGCCCCACCGCCGAGCCGTGCGAAGCGGGAGAGGATGAGCCGGGCGAGCTGCTGCTGATCGAAGATGCGCCTGCGGCGGCCGAGGTGGCCGCGGTGGAAGCACTGGCCAGCGTCGAGGAGGCGGCCGCCGCGCCGGCGGCTGAGCCCGCCGCTCCCGAGGAGGCTCAGGAGCTCGTCGCGCACGTCGAGCCCGAGGCTGAAGCGACCCTCGAAGCGCCATCTGACCCGGACGCGCCGCCCGCGCCTGGGCCGGTGCCGGAGGCAGCGCCCGTGGCCCCCCAGCCGCGCGCCGAGCCGACGCGTATCCCCGAGAGCTGGGCCATGTCCGACGAGCTGCGCGGCTACGCCGATGGCCAGCAGCTCGACGCTGACCTGGAAGCCCACGCCTTTCGCCGCTTCTGGCTGACGGAGGTGAGCCACAAGGCGCAGAAGCTCGATTGGGATGAGGCCTTCCGCGTCTGGTGCCGCACGGCAGTTGGGCGCCGCAACCTTGAGGCTTCGGCGAAGCGCCGTTCTGCCGCGATGGCAGAGCGCCAGGCGAAGCGGGCGGCCGAGCAGGATCCTGGCGATGCCGCTGCCGCGCCAGCGTCCGTCACCAGCATCGAGATCCAGCAGGCGCCGCCGCCGGCAGCAGCGCAAGCGCGCAGCGTCACCGATCTGACGCCCGCCGAGCGCCGGGTGATCCAGGGGCTGTTCGAGAAGGGCGATCCCGTGCCCGGCATCGCGGAACGGTACGGCGTGACCCCGCTGGCCATTCGCAGGCTGGCCGAGACGAGCAAGTGGAAGGTGGGTGGCGCGCCCAAAGCTGCCGCGCCGAAGCCCTCGCCGGCGGCCGCGCAGACGCCGGTGGTGCCCAAGGGCGGCCCGCCGCGCGGCATTGAGGACGGCGACCCGGATCCCGATGATCCGGCCAACCAGCAGGATTTCGCCGAGGCCACGGCCATCGTCCGCCGTGGTGGGGGCGGGAGAGATCTCCGGAAGAAGTTCGGGTGGTCCGTGGCCTATTCCCGCGACTATGCCGAGTGGGCGCGCGGGAAATGAACGCCGCCACCGCCCGCAAGGAGGCCACCTCCATCAGGCTGATGGCGCGCCAGATCCGCGCCGTCAGGAAGGGCACGCTGCGCTTCGTCCTGATGCCCGTGACGGTGCCGCCCGCGCCGACCAGCAGCGCGGTGCACCCGCCGAAGCACCCCGCGCCATACCTGGACGCCTACTGCAACGGCCGGGCCAGCGAGCTGAACCCGCGCCGCATGAGCCGGCACTGGTGCTGGTGGACCGTCGATGATCGGCAGTGTCTGCCGGTGTTCCCGGTGCTGGCCGCGCCCGGCGACCTGGTGTGGGTCAAGGAGACCTGGGGCTTGGTCTGGCCGGAGGAGAACCCGGTGCCGGCCGACGAGTGCCGGCTCGAATTTCGGGCTGACCTGCCGCCCGGCTGCACCGATTATCCGGGCCAGTGGCCCGCCGACGAAGCGCGCGAGATGGGCGAGGGCCCGCGCTGGCGGTCCAGCTCCTCAATGGGGCGGCCCTACAGCCGGCTCACGCTGCAGGTGCTGGCCGTGCAGGTGCTTCGCCTGGCCGACATCACCGAGGAGATGGCCCAGGGCATGGGCTTCCCGGAGCACCGGGGCGGCTGGGTCTCGGACCTTCCCTGGACCGGGCCCGTGCTGCCTTCCGCCCATGCCGCGCTTCGGTGGAGCATGCCGGGCGCGACCGCCGATAGCTGGATGTGCGCCATGTCGGTGCGCGTCATCCCCCACAACATTGACGCGCTGATGGATGCCGATCTGGCCACCACCGCGCCCGCAGCCGCGGAGCCCGTCGCATGAGAACCCCGCCTATCCCGCCGCTGGACGCGGGCACCGTCATCGCCAACAGGTCGGCTACGCTCGGCAGAACCGATGTCGAGGGCACCATTGATGGCACCCCCTTCCATCTGCGGTCGCGCCGCGGGCAATTCGTCCTTGGCGTCGGGTCGGAGGCGGAGAACGACCCAGCGTTCCGCCTGAGCAGACCCCATTTCCCGGTGCCGGCGGACATCCGCTGGCCTACCCCTGACGAGATGGACCGCGCGCTGGCGCAGGGGGTGCACCATTTCCGGCAATGGCGCCGGCACCACTATCAGGAGAGCCAGCGCGCCAAGCTGCTGTGGTGCGTGAACGTCCTCGGGCCGGATGATGTGCACGCCGCCGAGAATTTCGAGCATGCGGTGTGGCTCTGCAACCAGCACAACCAGTTCAACTCCGCCATCAATAAGGCCGAGCACGACATCCTGCTGCTGGCCATCGTCATCCCCTGGCCTTGGGACCGGGAAGCGCACGCCGCTGACCTGATCAAGACGCGGGAGATGTTCGGGCCGAAGGCGGTGGCCGGATCATGAGCTGGACCCCGACCGCCTTCCCCTTGGCCTGGCCAGACGGCTTCCCGCGGACGCCGGGCGGGCAGCGCGAGCGCTGGGCTGCCCGCAACGACCCTTCGCTGACC
Organism: Rhodovarius crocodyli; assembly: GCF_004005855.1. GTDB lineage: Bacteria > Pseudomonadota > Alphaproteobacteria > Acetobacterales > Acetobacteraceae > Rhodovarius > Rhodovarius crocodyli. The sequence continues at coordinate 8,176 of NZ_SACL01000011.1, read as the reverse complement.
AACGCGCTCCGCGAGTGCCAGGCAGAGCTGGGGCGCTTCGGCGCAAGCAACGTGGTGCTGTCAAGCGATGTCACCCTGGGCGTGGAAAGCCCTCGGGATCCCGGCGTGGTGGCCTACTGCACCCGGAACGGGCTGGCGATCGCCATCCCGTGCGACCGCTGGAACAGCGTCGCCGGGAATCTGCGCGCCATCGCGAAGTCGATCGAGGCGCTGCGCGGCCTGGAACGCTGGGGCGCGAAGCACATGCTGCACCGCATGTTCACGGGCCTGACTGCGCTTCCGCCGCCGGAGGCCTGGCGCGCCGCGCTCGGCCTGGCGCCGGGCGCCACCCTCGCCGACGCAGAGGAGGCTCATAGGCGCCTCGCCCGCGCAGCGCATCCGGACAAGCCCGGTGGCAGCCACGATGCCATGGCCCGGCTGAACGCGGCGCTGGCCAATGCGCGGAAGGAGCTCGGGCATGGCTGACACGATCCCCGCCATTACGGTCTGGCAGCCCTGGGCCACGCTGATCGCCCTGAAGCTGAAGCCGTGGGAGTTCCGCAAGTGGCCGGCGCCGAAGAGCTTGGTCGGCAGGCGCCTGGCCATTCACGCCGGCGCGCGCCCGATGAAGAAAGACGAGCTGAAGGAGCTGCTTCTGATGCTCCGCAAGGAAGGTGAGATGGGCACAGGTCTCGAAGTCGAGCCCTCCATCGAGCTGCTAGAACGCTGCCTTGCCGGCCTGGCGCTGCCGCTCAGCCACATCGTGTGCACCGTTCGCCTCGGCACGCCCATCCTGGCGAGCCAGTTGCCGGCCAGATACGTCGATAGCGACCGGATCAACCACCAGATGTTCGCCTGGCCGATGGAGGAGGTGCGGGCGCTGGAACCGCCGGTCCCCGCCACCGGCGCGCAAGGCTTCTGGAATTGGAAGGGGGCCGACGCTCATGGCTGACCACTCCATCAACATGAGCCCTGACGAGGTGATGGCGCTGCTGGACGGCCGCAAGACCATGGTCCGGGCGATCATCAGGATCATGCCGCGCGTTCGCGCCAAGGTGGGTTCGGGCAACCTGAGCTCGTGGGAGCACACCAGCCTCGGGGGCGTGGGCGTCTTCCGCATCGTGCGCGGCGAGCGCGTGGAGGTGCCGAGCCTTGTCGGCATCCACCATCCGAAGACCGCAACGTGCATTCTGGCACCGTTCCAGCAGCGCGACCGGCTGTGGGTGCGCGAGCCGTGGGCCGTCCATCACAGCTTCGACGGGACCGATGCGAAGCGGTTGCCGGCCACCCCGGTCAACTACCTCGCCGGAAGCCCGGAGCTCATCGAGGCGCAGGTGCGCCGCCCCGACCGTATGCCGCGCTGGGCGTCGCGCCTGACCCTGCATGTCGAGAGCGTCCGGTGCGAGCGGCTTCACGACACCACGCTCGGCGAGATCTGCGCCGAGGGCCTGGCGCGCAGCATCTACGACTTCAAGCCGGTGACCGCCGGCCTGGCAGCGTGGAAGGCTCACTGCATCGAGCGGCTGGGCGCCGCGACCTGGGAGGAGAATCCTTGGGTCGCCGCGGCCAGGGTCCGACTGGTGAAGCGCAACATTGACGCGCCCGCGCCCGCCACCGCGCCTGTGGAGGCGGACCATGGCTGACTACCCCATCATCTTCAGCGCCCCGATGATCCTGGCCCTGCTTGCCGGCCAGAAGACGATGACGCGGCGGCTGGCATGGTCGGACTACTCGCCCGAGCCGCCGAAGGAAGGGCAGCCGGCCCGCGCGGTCCCGCGCAATGTCGTGGTGCTGCTTGGGAGAGCCGGCAGCTTCCGACCCTCGGTCTGGCAGAAGGTGAAGCCAGGCGACCGCCTATGGGCGAGGGAGGCATGGAACCTCTGGTATGGCTCGCGCGACGGCGAGGAATGGTGGCCAGCCCGCACAATCCCGAAAGAGGATCCACGCCTGGACGAAGATGCGCGCGGGCACAGCTGCGTGGATTTCCCGGTGGGATCCACGAATGGCGGGACGGATGCCGGAAAGGGCCCCTGGCGCGCACCCTTCTACCTCCCGCGCTGGGCATCGCGCATCACCATGCTGGTTGAAGAGGTCAAGCGCGAGCCCCTTCACCGCATCAGCACCGCGGACTGCCTGGCGGAAGGGGTGAAGATGATACGCCCCAACTGCTTCGTGGTTCCGGGCTTCGGATATGACCTTTGCGGCCTCTGCCACTCTTCCCCGCAGGCGGCGCTTTCCGCCTTCTGGGATGAGCTACACGGACCTGACGCTTGGGCAGCCAACCCCGAGGTGGTCGCGATGGCTGGCCGCGTCGAGATCCGGAACATCGACGCTCCGGCGAAGGTGGCGGCATGAGCGAGCTGCTGATCCCGAAGGAGGGCTACACGGCCCACCTCAGCACCTGCGGCACCTATCGCTACACCCTCGGCCGGGTGAAGTCGGGGGTGGCAGCCATCCGGCGCCCGGGCGTCTCCTGGATCATGCTCAACCCTTCGACGGCCGACGCGGCGCAGGACGATCCGACCCTGCGGCGCGTCATGGCCTTCTCATGGGCGTGGGGATTCAGCTCCCTGGTGGTGGTGAACCTCTATGCGCTGCGAAGCCCGCAGCCCGAGGCCCTGTGGACCCACCCCGATCCGGTCGGGCCGGTGAATGACGAGTGCATTCAGGCAACGCTGTCCAGAAGCGAAAGGGTGATCTGCGCCTGGGGCGCCCATGCCCGGCCGGACCGCGTGGCCCGCGCCCGCGAGCTGATCGCGAAGGCCGAGGTGCCCGCCTTCCATCTTGGCCTGACCAAGGGCGGCAAGCCCCGCCATCCCCTCTACATCCCCGGCGGCACCGAGCTGCTGCCCTGGCCGCCCCAGCCGGCCACCACCGCGAAGCACGAGGCCTGACATGGCTCATCCCGAGAAATTCTGGCTGGTCTGGTGCCCGACTGGCCAGCGCCCGCCTTCCCATCGTCATGACACGGAAGAGAGCGCGGAGCGGGAGGCCCGACGCCTGGCGGAGCGGAACCCCGGCAGGCCCTTCTTCGTGTTGGAGGCCCTGAAGGTTGCCGCAGTCCGCGGCCTGACCGTCACAACGCTCAACAGCCCGGCGTCGGAACAGGGGGCAACCCCTTCCTACGACGATGGCATACCGTTCTGAGGGCGCCATGCGATCACAGGACATCTGCGACGCACTGCGTCGCCGCTACCCAGCCGGTGAATGCGTGCTCGTCTTCGAGGTGGCAGACGGCACCGGCTTCAATGTGAAGCGGCACGCCGATGCCGTGATGATGAACATGTGGCCCAGCCGTGGCCTCAGCATCGAGGGCTTCGAGATCAAGGTCTCCAAGCAGGATCTGAAACGCGAGCTGCTGGAACCGGCGAAGGCTGAGGCGATCGCGCAGTATTGCGACTGCTGGTGGCTGGTGGTGCCGCAAAGCATGTCGGTGGAGCCGGACGATATCCCGGTGGCCTGGGGCCTGATGAAGGTCGGCGCCGACCTGAAGATCACCGTCAGCCGTCAGGCCGCCCGCCACCAGCGCCAAGACATCCTGCCCCGGCATTTCGTTGCCGCGCTGCTGCGCGCCGGCCAGGCCATTCAGGTGCGGAGCCATGATGCGGCGGTGCGTGAGGCCGTCGAGCGCGAGTTGAAATGGAAGATGGACGCCGCGAAGGAGCGCCTGGAACGCGGCGCCACCGGCGCCGAGAGGATATCGGCCATTCTCGACGCTGCCGGCGTTCAGATCGACGGCTGGAAGAACACCCCCGAGAAAATGGCGGAGACGCTGAAGCTGCTGATGAAGGTGCAGGAGGTGACGCCTGGCGCCTTTACGCACGCCGCCGCTGCGGAGGCGCATGCGAAGGAGGCGGCTGCGGCTACGGCGGAGATGTTCCAGTCCCTCGGCATCGAGCTGCCCCCAATCCCAGCCTACTACCTCCCTGAGAAACCCAAGAAGCGGAGCAAGCCATGATCGGCCGCCACCGCAAGGCATATGAGGTGCGTGCCTCCTCAGCCGATGAGCCGGATTGCGTCTATGCGCCAACGGCAGCCAAGGCCAAGGCACAACTCGTGTCGAGGATGGAAGACTGTGGCTGGTCAGGGAACCTTTGGGCTGAGTTGAGTGCCCGCCGGCTGCCCGAAAGGGACGTGTGGTTGTCCCACCCTCATCCCGTCCTGGAACGCCTTACCGACGACGAAAAGCATGCCATTGCCCACGCCTATGGGGTGACAAGCCGCAACCCCGGCTACCGCGACCACTTCGCCACCCATGCCAGCGACATGACCCTGCTGCGCCTCGCCTACGAGGAGCTGATCTTCACGCCGCCGGCCGCCAGCCGCATGAACCCCAGCTTCCTCGATGGCACGCCCGACATGGTGTTCTTCTACCTGACCGACCTGGGCAAGGCGGTGGCGGCCAGCATGGTGGAGACTTACCCGCGATGACGCCGCTCCCCTACAGCACCATGACCCTGGACCAGGCGAAGGAGATCAACAGCAGGCTGGTGCAGGCCTGGATGATCCGCGAAGGCGTGCAGGAAGGCGAGGTGCCGAGCTTCAGCGGCATCGCTCTTGCCGACGCCATCGACGCCAGCCGGATCATGGAGATGCACCCGGGCGAGCGCCTGGCGAACGGCCACACGCGCCACACCTGCCATGTTGACCTATCGCGGATCCCGCAGCTCTTCGCCTGGGCGGTGGCACATGGATAACGCCACCACCGCCCGCCGGCCGGCCATCGAGGTGATCCATGCCGACTGCGTGGATGTCATGGCGCGACTGGCCGAGCAGGGTAGGGTGGTGCACGCCATTGTCACCGACCCGCCCTATAACCTGACCAGCATCATCGACCGCTTCGGTGGCGATGACGCGGTGGAGACCCCATTCGGCTCGGATGGCGCCTTCCAGCGCATCTCGCGCGGCTTCATGGGTAAGACCTGGGACACGGACATCGCCTTCCGCAAGGCGACTTGGCGCCTCGCCTGGGATCTGCTGCCGCCGGGCGGGCATCTGGGCGCCTTCGGGGGCACCCGCACCTGGCACCGGATGGCGGTGGCGATCGAGGATGCCGGATTCGAGATCCGCGACTGCCTGGCCTGGCTCTACGGCTCCGGCTGGCCGAAGAGCCATGACGTGTCGAAGTCCATTGTGAAGCTGCTCGGGCCAGGCCCGGTGGCGGCGCAGTGGGAGGGGTGGGGCACCGCGCTGAAGCCCGCGTGGGAACCCATCGTTCTGGCCCGCAAGCCGATATGGTCCAGCGTGCCCCGGAACGTGCTGCGCTACCTGACCGGCGGGCTGAACATCGACGCCAGCAGGGTGCCGCTCGCGCCCGACGATCGGCTGCACCAGGGCGTGAAGGGCGACGGTCAACCCGTTGAGCGCGCTTCTCGTGAAGGCGAATGGGGCTTCCGTGCCGTGGACCGGCAACCGGGCCTTGATCGCTGGCCTGCCAATGTGCTGCATGACGGCTCGGATGAGGTGGAGGAGGCGTTCGCCGCCTTCGGCGCCGACAAGGGCGCCCGCGCGCCGGTGCGCGGCGACGAGCCCAGTGCGACCACCAAGAATGCTTTCGGAGACCGGAAGCGGGTTTCCGGCGCCTTCCACGGCGACCGCGGCACCGCCAGCCGGTTTTTCTATTCGGCCAAGGCCGGGGAGAACGACCGGGCAGGGAGCGAGCATCCGACCGTGAAGCCTCTCGCTCTCATGCAGTGGCTGGTGCGGCTGATGACACCGCCTGGCGGGACCGTCCTGGATCCGTTCAGCGGCAGCGGCAGCACCCTGGAAGCTGCCTTCCGGGAGGGCTTCGACGCCATCGGTATCGAGGCGGACGCCACCTACTACGGCGACATCAAGCGCCGCTTGGCCGAGCGCTGCGGTGGCGAGGTTGCCCTGGCCCGCCCGCCGGCCGCGCCGCCGGCGAAGGTCAGCGCCGGACCCCTCTTCGACCTATGAGCAAACCTCTTCCCGCATCACCTGCGCCTGAAGACGAGCGCCGGATCCAGACGCCGGAGGCCGCCCGGCTGATGGGCGTATCCCGGCGGATGGTCGCTAAGCTGATCGCCACCGGCAAGCTGCCGGCATCGCGCATCGGATCTCGGTGGACGCTCCGTGCATATGATGTGAAGGAATACATTGTAACCCATGGAGCGGTTCCCAACGAATGGCAACACAACAGCCTCAACTCCCTGACAACACCTTTCTCAGGGGCGACACGATCTGGGCCCGGATCCAGGTCAATGGTCGAGAAATCCGGCGGTCTCTACGCACAAGTAGTCCGAAAATCGCAAAAGGGCGCGTCGAAAAGCTCCTGAGGGAAGCAGAGGAGATCCGCGCCGACCCGGTGAAGGCGGAGGCGGAACAGAAACGGACCTGGGAAGAGGCGGTCGAGCGGTGGATGAAGATCGACTTCCCGCGCCTCCGGCCGGCTACCAGGCGCCGCTACGAAGCCTCCATCCGCATGCTGGACCCTGCATTCGGCGAGCTGACCCTGAAGCAGATCACCAAGGGCAAGCTCAATGACTTCATCGCCGAGCGCATGGGCGCGGGCTGCAGCCAGGCGACGGTTCGCCGTGACCTGGCCGTGGCCAGCCGCATCTTCAAGGTCGCGCGCCGCGCGGGCTGGATCGAGTACGACCCGGTGCCCGAGCAGAAGGACGGGCTGGTGGAGACGCGGGAGCCGATCAAGCCCGTTCGGCTCCGCGAGCTGGCCACCGTGATCCTCCGGATGGAGCTGACCAACCCCGGCTTGGCCGCCCTGTCGCGGTTCGCGGCGAAGACAGGCTGCCGGCAGGAGGAGGCGGCGAGCCTTGAGAGGGGCCAGGTGAATTTCACCGCCGGCACCATCACCTTCGCGCGGACGAAGACCAAGGCGCCGCGTGTCATCGAGATGAGGCCGAGCGTCCGGCGGCTGTTGATGACGTGGTTGGGCCAGCCTGGCCGGTCTGACCAGCCCGTCTTCCGGAATCGGGACGGCGAGCGATTCAACCAAGTGGCGAACCGCTGGAGAGAAGCCCACGCGCGCTGCGACGTGGCCCATTTCCGCTTCCATGACCTGCGGCACACCTTTGCAATCCGGTGGCTGCAGAAGGGCGGTTCGATCTATCGGCTGGCGCGCTGGCTCGGGCATTCCACGGTGCGCACCACTGAGGTATATTCCGCATGGCTCGTTGATCGGCCGGAGTGAAGATCTTCCCTCAAGGGGGTCGGCACAAAAGTCGGCACAGTGATAAGACTACACAGCGGTTTTTTTCTTAACCCGCTGATTTTACGAGTGGACAGGTGGCCGAGAGGTTGAAGGCACCGGTCTTGAAAACCGGCGTAGGTGTGAGCTTACCGTGGGTTCGAATCCCACCCTGTCCGCCATTTCAGTCCCATAGTGGGCACGCCGATTGCCGCCGATTTCCCACCGGAAACCGCCGTCAGGGTTCGCAGCAATTCTCCCTTCGATCCCATGATGCGGATATGGCTTTCGCCGACCTCGACGCGCTGGGCGAAGGCGCGCAGGTGATCCCGCCGATAGCCGCCCCCGTCCTGCCGGAGCCGCTTGCGGGCCGAGGTCGCGAACTTGCGCAGCGCGGCCGGCGTCACGGCCATCTGGCCGGAGCTTTCGAGCTGCGCCTGCGCCCGCTCCGAATCAGCCTGCGCCTGATCGCGCAGCGCGCGCAAGGCGACGACACGCTCCTTCAGCGCCGGGTCGTTCAGATCGGCGACACCTGATTCGATCGCCTCGTAGAGACGCTTCAGGCGCAGTTCGGTCTCGGCCGCGCGCCGGTTCAATTCGGCGATATGCTCGCGTCGGCGATCGGCCCGCTCCTCACGCCGGTCGAGGATCGAGGCCAGTATCTCCTCCAGCCGCTCGGGCTGGAGCAACCGGTTCTCGATATGATCGCAGACGATGGCGTCGAGCTGCGGCATCGGGATCGAGCGGCCGGAACAGCCGGTCTCGCCCTGCCGCGCCTTGATCGAGCAGGTGTAATAGCGATAGCGCCCGCCCTTGCCGGTGCGGATCGTCATGGCCCCGCCGCACTTCTCGCAGAAGCAGATGCCGGTCAGCAGGGTCGGCCCGCTGACGACACGCGGTGGCGTGTGACGTGCCCCCCTGAGACTCCTCCAAAAATAACTGGAGTCCGCCCGACCCAAGGACGGACGAATGAAGCGATCACGGTTCACGGAAGAGCAGATCATCGGGATCCTGCGCGAGCAGGAGGCCGGC
>NZ_SACL01000010.1 GCF_004005855.1 Rhodovarius crocodyli | reverse complement strand
CGCCGGCCTCCTGCTCGCGCAGGATCCCGATGATCTGCTCTTCCGTGAACCGTGATCGCTTCATTCGTCCGTCCTTGGGTCGGGCGGACTCCAGTTATTTTTGGAGGAGTCTCAGGGGGGCACGTCACCCTGCAGGATAAGACCTTCGATCTGCCTCGGGGGCGGCGCTATGAGCGACGCACAGGCGAGGCTTTGTCCGAACGCGAGCCCGTGCAGCTTCTGCGTAAACTGGAAAGGGAGATTGGCTCTGACGCGTTCGCCACACAGTACCTCCAGGCACCCGCGCCGCCCGGCGGTGGGATGGTTAAACGCGAGTGGATCAAGCGCTACGACACACCGCCTGAACCCGGGACCGGCCTGACCTACATCAGCTGGGACACGGCATCGAAGGGCGGCCCCGACAACTCGTATTCCGTTGGCCTGGCAGTCCAGCGCGTGGCGAAAGATCGGTTTTATCTGTTGGAAGTGGTGCGGCGACGGATGCAGTTTCCGGAGCTGTTGCACGCCGCCCAGGAAATGGCGGCGCGATATCCGGGTGCCATTACCCTGGTCGAAGACACGGCGGTTGGTCCCGCTCTCGTCTCCTCTTTGGGGAGCACGGTGAATGTGCAGGGGATCAAACCGGAAGGGGATAAAGAAGCGCGTCTTTCGAGGGTGACAGCGCTGATGGAGCGGGGCGAACTGTACCTTCCCTTTAGGGCTCCTTGGCTTGAGGTCTTCGAGGCGGAGTTCTTCTCCTTTCCGGGGAGCCAGCACAACGACCAGGTCGATGCTCTCAGCCAGCTACTCGGCTACAGCATCCGTGACACTTATTGGATCTGGCATTTGCCTTTGTAAGAAACCTTTGTATGCATCATGCTCAGCCTGCGGCGTCAGGGTTTCGCCGCCTACTTCATGGGCATGGGGCCGGGGCAATGTTGCTACAATCAGACAAAGAGACTCTCACCTTCACGGTTCGGGCCGCACGTGCCGTGGACAGCAAGGTGCTGTTCGCGCTCGTGGACGTCGATATGGAAGTAGTCGGCGTGCAGCTGACAATCGCCGGTATCCAGGTGCGCCGCCTGCCCAAGGGCGGCAACTCCGTGCACTCGCCGACTTACAAGGCCGCGGACGGCACCTGGAAACCTGCCATTTTGCTGCCGGATGAGGTGCGAGCGCCGCTTGCAGACACGGTGCTCGCCTTTCTGGTCGAGGAAGGCCTGGCCGTTCCGAAGCGTGATGACATTCCATAGGCCCGGTCGAGCACCCCTGTCGCGGCGAACACCAACCCTCCCGACGACCGCCACCATAAGGGCGGGCCAGACTTTCCCGGATCATGACCTGAGCCACGTCTCGCCCTCGTCGGTCCCGCACCACCGCCAGCAACCGGCCGTAGCGATCCCACCCATCGGGTGAAAGCTGCACGCCTGATCCATCACCAGCTTGAAACCGCTGGCCTGAGGTTCAGCCACCTGGGACTGCATTCAACTGCGCATGCGCTCGGCGGGAAGCCAATTCGCGTTCCAACCTGGCCGTCACGTCACTCCCCAATTGCAGCACCCCCTGGTTGCCGTTTCCATTGACGATGGCACGGAAGGGCTCGCTGCGGCTCGCGTTTGCCAGGCCATCGCGCAGCCGAGCCACGATGGGAGGAGGCGTACCCGCCGGGGCGAAGAAGCCGTTCCAGACCGTGAAGTCCGGCTCAGTGAGGCCATACTCCGCCGTCGTCGGCACGTCCGGAAGTTCCGGCAGGCGCTGCGAGCCGATCACGATCAGCGGCAGCACCTTTCCGTCTCGGAAGTGAGGGCCGACAGTCGGGAAATCGGCGCTGCCGATCTGCACATGGCCAGCCACCAGGTCGGTCACCTGCGGCGCGGTTGCTCGATATGGCACCTTCAGCAGGTCGAGGTTGAAATGCCGCGCAATCTGCTCGACCGCCTGCTCGCTGACCGACCCGCTGCCGGTTGTGCCGAAAGCAATCTGCGGCTTCGAGCGGTCGCGCGCACGGGCCAACAACCCCTCGAAGTCGTTCACCCCCAGACCCGGGTGGCCCCACAAGATGCTGGAAGATTCGACGAAGATCCCGATGGGCGTGAAATCGCGGATCGGATCGAACTGCACGGCGTCACCCAGCGCCACCACGCTGCCGATGAAAGCGGTGATGTTGGGCACAAGCAGCGTGTAGCCGTCGGCAGGGGCGCGCATGACGTGCTGGATGCCCACCGTGCCCGTCGCGCCAGTACGGTTGTCTACCACGAAGCTCTGGCCGAACTGGCTGGACAGCTCACGGGCCAAGGCGCGGCCATAGGTGTCAGTGGGGCCGCCGGCCGGCCAGGGCACCACCAGCCGGACCGGCCGGCTGGGCCAGGGGCCATCGCTCTGTGCCAAAGCCGGCGCGGCGGGCGGCAGGAACGCCGCCAGGGCCAGCACACGGCGACGGGAAAGGCGGAGGTTCATTTTGTTTTCCATGTCACTCGGCCGCCAGCGGCAGGGCCAGGGTGGCGAAGGCCTGTTCGAGATCCTCGATGATGTCGTCGATATGCTCGAGGCCGATGGAGAAACGCACATAGCCCGCACTGACGCCTGTCGCCGCTTGCTCATCCTGCGACAACTGGCCATGGGTGGTGCTGGCCGGATGGATCGCCAGGCTGCGCGCATCGCCGATATTGGCCACGTGGTAAAAGAGCTTCAGCGCATCGATCAGCCGAGCTCCATCCCTCGCCCCGCCACGCAGTTCCGCCCCCACCAGCCCGCCGTAGCCGCCAGACAGATAGCGATCTGCCCGTACCCGAACCTCACCCGATTGCTGGGAGGGATGGATGACCCGCAGGACTTCCGGTTGCAGGGCGAGCCAGCGAGCCACGGCTTCAGCGTTCACGGAGTGCTTCTGGATCCGCAGGGGCAGCGTCTCGATGCCCTGGAGAATCTGGAAGGCGTTGAACGGCGACAGCGACGCGCCGAGGTCGCGCTGCACCGAACTGCGGGCAGCGGCGACATAGGGCGCGACGCCAAGCTTCGGTGCCGCCTCGGTCCAGATCACACCGTGATAGCTCGGGTCAGGTTGGGTCAGCAGCGGATGGCGGTCTGGGTGGGCAGTCCAGTCGAAGTTCCCGCCATCGATGATGGCCCCTCCGATGGAAGTGCCGTGGCCGCCCAGATACTTCGTCAGCGAATAGACGACGATGGCGGCACCATGCTCCAGCGGCCGTGCCAGGAAGGGCGCCGCGGTGTTGTCCAGGATCAGCGGCACGCCGAAGCTGCAGCCGATCGCCGCCACCTCCGCGATCGGAAACACCGCCAGTTTCGGGTTGGGCAGCGTCTCGCCGTAATAGGCGCGCGTGCGGGTATCGGTGGCGCGGGCGAAAGCCTCCGGGTCGGCCGGGTCCACGAAGCGCACCTCAATCCCCTGCCGCCGCAGCGTGTTGGCGAACAGGTTCCAGGTCCCGCCATACAGATCGGTCGAGGAGACGATGTTGTCCCCCGCCTGCGCGATCGCCAGCACGGAGAAGGCCGAAGCGGCCTGGCCGGAGCCCAGCGCCAGCGCATCGCCCGCAGCGCGGGCAACACCGCCGATCGCGGCGGTCACGCCCAGCGGCTCCGTGCGCAAATAGGCGACAGCGCCGATCGACCCCACCCCCATGCCACCCAGCCAGCCCGGCCAGCGGTGTCGGAACAGGCGGCGCAGCACATCGCGCAAGCCCAAAGGCCCCGATGCGGCGGCACCCGCCGGCAGGCGGCGCAGCAGCGGCAGCGCCAGCAAGCCCAGCACCGCCAGGCTGACCAGGATGGTGCCGGCATAGCCGAGCCAATGCGGCAGCCACACCACAGGCGCGCCGCGTATTCCCGCCTCATACAGGAACGGCCAGCTTATGAAGCCCAGCAGGAAACCGACCGCCGTGCCCATCAGCGCGATGGGCGCCCTGACCGATCCCTCGCCCAGCCGGTAGAGGTGGCCGGAGACGCAGGAACCCGACAGGGTCATGCCCAGGCCGAACGCCACGCCCGCCAGCACCAGCACCCAGGATACCGGGCCGATATGCGCATCCGGCGGCAAGCCGGGCCGCATGGGCACCGGCAGCCAGGACCCGAACACCACGGCATAGCCCAGCGTGCCGACCGCAAGTGCCGTCAGCACCCCCAGCAACCCTCGTGGGTCTCCGCCACGCACGGCATCGCGCGTGATGCACAGGAAGCAGAAGCGGCTGCGTTGCAGCACGAAGCCGAAGGCGGCACCCAGAACCAGCGCGAACAGCAGCGCCCGGTCGGACGCCGCCGCCCACCACAAGGCGGCGAGGCCGGCGGCACCGGCCGCCGCCCCCGCCCCGTTCAAGGAAATGCTCAGGTCGCGCCCCAGATCGTGCCGGCGGGATTCTCGATCGGCACGCCGACCGAATTGCCGTACTCGGTCCAGGAACCATCGTACTGGCGCACGTTCTGGTAACCAAGCAGCCGCTTCAGCGCGAACCAGCTGTGGCTGCTGCGCTCGCCGATGCGGCAATACACGATGACCGGGCGGCTGCCGTCGATGCCGACATTGGCGTAGAGCGCGCGAAGCTCGTCCACGCTCTTGAAGGTGCCGTCCGGCCGCACGGCCTGGGCCCAGGGCACGTTCACCGCGCCCGGAATATGGCCCGCGCGGATCGCGAGTTCCTGGAAGCCCGGCGGCGCGAAAATCTTGCCGCTGAACTCATCGGGGCTGCGGATGTCCAGCAGGCGCACCTCCTGCGCGCGGTTCTGGGCCACGGGCACCACGTCCGCCAGCCGCGCCCGCAAGGCGAGATTGGGCTGGGCCGGAAGCTCCAGCGTCGTGGCCTGATGGGTAACGGGCCGGTTAGAGACCTGACGGCCCTCGGCCTCCCACTTGCGGCGCCCGCCATCCAGCAGCCGCACGTCGCGCACGCCATAGATGTCGAGCACCCAGGCGCCCCAGGCCGCGAACCAGTTGTTGTTGTCGCCATACAGCACCACCGTGCTGTCATGCTGCACGCCGGCACGGCGCAGCAGGTTCTGGATCTGCTCGCGGCTGGCGATGTCGCGGCGCACCGTGTCCACCAGGTCGCGGTGCCAGGAGACGTTGGTGGCGCCGGGAATGTGGCCGCGCTCGAACAGCCCGGGGTTCACGCTGACTTCGATGACCCGGACCTGCGGATTGCGCAGGTTCTCCGTCAGCCACTCGGTAGAGACGAGGGCCTGAGCGGGGCCGGAAGCGGCCGCGGGTTGAGCGGCGGCGGGACGGCTGGCCTGCGCGAGGGCGACGCCGCTAGCCAGGGCCGCGATACCGCGACGCCCAAAAGGAAGAAGATTGGTCATGGGATTTCCCGTTTTAGGATTGCTATTTGGCTCGTGATGCGTCGCTTGGGGGCGGCCACTACCGACATCGCTCGTGCGGGTGCGGTCTCCATAAGCAGGGCACATCATCCTCCATGGCCATGTTGGCCAAGCAGGATTATCGTCGAACAATCACATTTGGAAGTGTTTTTATAAAAACACTAATTCTAGATGTAATTTTTGCCCCTGCCGGGACCAGCCTTATTTTCGGGCTTGTATCTTGCCACGCCGCCTCTCATGAGCGGCAAAATCACCGGATGCCAGGCGCTCGAAAACTCACCAGTCATCTCGCTGCCGGCCGGGTGCGTTTTAACTCACCAGCCTGACGCAAGACACTTAGCCCTCGCGGTGCACCAAGGGTAAACTCGGAGGCGCCGGCCCTCGTCACCACCTGGCCTTCAGGCCAGGCCGCCGGCACATCCCTGGAAAAAACGGATGGTGCCGGCATCGACCAGACCGACAGAGGCTCAAGCCGCCGACCGGCCAGCCTGCCGCGCGGCGACGAGTTCCCGGACGCGCGGCAGCAGCTCCCGCCCGTACTCGATGGCGTCGATCAGCGGATCGAAGCCCCGGATCAGGAAGGTATCGATGCCGAGGTCGTAGTAGTCGAGCATCGCATCCGCCACCTGGTCCGGGGTTCCCACCAGCCCGGTGGAGTTGCCCGAGGCGCCGGTCAGCGCCGCGATCCCTGTCCACAACCGCTTATCCACCCGTGCGCCCTGCGCGGCGGCGGCCAGCAACCGGCGCGAGCCTTCATTGGGCGGCGGCGTGTCGCCACGCTGGGCACGGACATTGTTGGGCGAGCGCCCGGTACCGCCGGCAGACCGCAGCGCGCGGGCCCGGGCCAGGATGTCATCCGCCTTGGCCCAGGCCTTCTCCTCGGTATCCGCGATGACGGGACGCAACGACAGGCTGAAGCGCGGGTTGCGGCCATGCGGCGCGGCCGCTGTCCGCACGCGCGCCACCAGCTCGCGCACCTGGTCGTAGGTTTCGCCCCACAGCGCATAGACATCGGCATGCTTGCCGGCCACCGGAATGGCGGCGTCCGAGGCCCCGCCGAAGAACACCGGAATGCCTTCCGGCCGATAGGGCTTCACATCCCCATAGCCACGGGTGACACGGTAGTAGCGCCCCTCATAGTCGAAGGGAGCCGTCGAGCCCCATTCCTGCCGGACCACGTCCAGATACTCGCCGGTGCGGGCGTAGCGCTCATCCTTGGTCAGGTGGTCGCCGTCCTGCGCCAGCTCGGCGTCGTCGCCGCCCGAGATGATGTGCACCGCCACCCGCCCGCGCGTGAACTGGTCCAGCGTGGCCAGTTGCCGGGCCGCCAGGGTGGGCGCGGTGAAGCCCGGCCGATGGGCGATCATCAGCCCCAGCCGCTCAGTGACATGGGCGACGTGCTGCCCGATCAGGATGCTTTCCGCCGAGTTGGAATGAAAGGCGACGAGCGCGCGGTCGAAGCCGACATACTCATGCGCCTTCGCCACCGCCTCGATATGCGTGACGTCCACGGCCGGGCCGGTGCGGCGCACGCTCTCCGAGGAATTGAAATGGCCGACATAGCCGATGAATTCGACGCTCATGGTGATGCTCCTTTCAGGCGAAATGGCAGGCGACCTGGGCGGCACCGACCTGCCGTAGCGCCGGTGCCTCCTGCCGGCAGCGCGGCTGGGCCAGGGGGCAGCGCGGGTGGAAGCGGCAGCCGGGTGGCGGGTCGATCGGGCTCGGCAGGTCGCCTTGCAGCAAGGCGCGGGGCGTGCGGGCGGCCGAGGGGTCGAGACGCGGCGCGGCCGCGATCAGGGCGCGCGTGTAGGGATGGCGCGGGGCGTGCCACAGGCTGTCGCGGTCGGCCTGCTCCACCAGCTGGCCCAGATACATCACCGCCACCCGGTCCGACATGTGCCGCACCACCGCCAGGTCATGGGAGATGAACAGCGCGGTGAGGCCCAATTCCTCCCGCAATTCCAGCAGCAGGTTCAGCACCTGGGCGCGCACTGAGACATCCAGCGCCGAGACCGCCTCGTCGCAGACGATCATGGCGGGGTGCAGGATCAGCGCGCGGGCGATACCGACGCGCTGGCGCTGCCCGCCCGACAGCTCATGCGGGTAGCGCTGCGCCAGTTCCGGCCGCAGGCCCACCCGTTGCAGCAGCGCGGCCACGCGGTCCCGCCGCTCGGCGGCATCGCCGCGCCGATGCACCAGCAAGGGCTGTTCCAGGATGCGCCCGATGGTCTCGCGCGGGTTCAACGAGGCGAAGGGGTCCTGGAACACCATCTGCATCCGCGCGCGGTCTGCGCGGGCCAGCTCTGCGCCATCGAACAGGATGCTGCCGGCGCTGGGCTGGTAAATGCGCATCACCAGCCGTGCGATGGTGGACTTGCCGCAGCCGCTCTCGCCCACCAGGCCGAGGGTCTCGCCGGGGGCGACATGCAGGCTGACGTCGTCGACGGCGCGCACGGTGCCCGCACCCGCCGGAAAATGCTTCACCAGCCCGCGCAACTCGAGCAAGGGGGCGCTCATGCCGGCACGGGCTCCAGATGCGGGTGGCAGCAGGCATGGCGGCGGCCGACGCCGATGGCCCGCAGCGCCGGCAGCTCGGCCTGGCAGATGGCGCTGGCCCGGCCGCAGCGCGGCGCGAAGGCGCAACCGGGCGGCAGGTCGAGCAGCGAGGGCACGATGCCCGGGATCTCCGGCAGGCGGCTGCCGGGCGGCAGTGCCTCAATCCGCACCGCGTCCAGCAGGCCGCGCGTGTAAGGGTGGGCCGGGCGGTCGAACAGCGCGCCTACCGCGCCTTCCTCCACCACCCGGCCGGCGTACATCACCGCCACGCGGTCCGCGATCTCGGCCACCACGCCCAGATCATGGGTGATCAGCAGCATCGCCATGCCCAGCCGCTGCTGCAATTCGCGCAGCAGGGCCAGGATCTGCGCCTGGGTGGTCACGTCCAGCGCGGTGGTGGGTTCGTCCGCGATCAGCAGTTCCGGCTCGCAGGCCAGCGCGATGGCGATCATCGCGCGCTGGCGCATGCCACCCGAGAGGCGATGGGGAAATTCCTCCGCCCGCTCGCGCGGGGATGGCATGCGCACCAGCTCCAGCAACTCCACCGCGCGTTCCCGTGCCGCGCGCAGCCCAATGTCGCGGTGCAGGCGCAGCGCCTCCACGATCTGGGTGCCGATGCTCTGCACCGGGTTCAGCGCCGAGAGCGGTTCCTGGAAGATCATCGCGATGCGGTTGCCGCGCACGGCGCGGATCCCGGCCGCATCGAGCTTCAGCAGGTCGGTGCCCTTGAACAGCACCTCGCCGCCCGCGATGCGCCCGCCCGCCGCCTCGATCAGCCGCAGCACGGAATAGGCGGTGACGGATTTGCCGCTGCCGCTCTCTCCCACCAGCGCCAGCGTTTCGCCGGGCTGGATGGAGAGGTTCACGCCATTCACGGCCTTTACCGTCCCGGCGCGGGTATCGAACCAGGTTTGCAACCCGCGGATATCGAGCAGGGCCATGGTCAGCGCCGTTGCAAATGCGGGTTCAGGGCGTCGTTCAGCCCTTCGCCCAGCAGGTTGAAGGCCAGCACCGTGACCACGACCGCGATGCCCGGCAGGCCGCAGACATACCAGGCCTCGGCCAGCTGCTCCCGCCCGCCGCCGATAATGGTGCCCCAGCTCATGACATTGGGGTCGCCCAGGCCGAGGAAGGACAGCGCCGCCTCGGTCTGGATCGCGTGGGCGATGGTGAGCGTGGACATGGCGATGACCGGTGGCAGGGCGTTGGGCAAGATCTGCGTCAGGATCAGGCGCGGCGTGCCCATGCCGATGGTCTCCCCGGCCAGGACGAATTCGCGTTCCCGCAGCAGCAGGAATTGCGCGCGCACCAGCCGCGCGGTAGCCGGCCAGGAGACGATGCCGATGGCCAGCACGGCGGTCGCGACCGAGGGCCGGAACACCGCCACCAGCACCACGGCCAGCACGAAGCTCGGCACTGTCTGGAAAAGCTCCGTCACGCGCATCAGCACCGCGTCCACGCTGCCGCCATAGAAGCCACCCAGCGCGCCGAACAGCGTGCCGATGCCCGCCGCGATCAGCGTGCTGACCAGCCCAATCATCAGCGATACCCGCGCGCCGGATACCAGCCCGGCCGCGAGGTCGCGCCCCATCACGTCGGTGCCGAGCGGGTTGGCCATGTCCTCGCCCGGCCACAGCATGGGCGGGGCCGCCATCTCCCACGGGTCGCCCGGCCACAGCAGCGGGCCGATGATGGCCAGCGCCAGGATCAGCGCCAGCAGCACCGCGCCCCCGGCCGCCGACCGGTTGACCGAAAGCCGCCACAACAGGCCGGGCTGCGCCGAGGCCGACATCAGGCGCGCCTCCCGGCCGGGTCGACGCGCGGGTCGATGAGCACATACAGAAGGTCGACCAGCAGGTTGACCAGCACCACCACGACGGAGCTGAAGAACAGGATGCCGAGCAGCAGGTTGAGGTCACGGGTGCGGATCGCCTCATAGGCCAGGCGGCCGAGGCCGGGCCAGGAGAACACCGTCTCCACCAGGACCGCGCCGCTGAGCAGCGAGGCGGATTGATAGGCCAGCATGGTCACCATCGGCAGCAGCGCGTTGCGGAAGGCATGCACCAGGGTGATGCGCCATTCGCCCGCCCCCTTGGCACGGGCGGTGCGGATGAAGTCGGCGCCGTACAGCTCCAGCATGGAGCTGCGCACCAGCCGGGCATAGACAGCCATGTAGAAGGTGGAGAGGGTCACTGCTGGCAGGATCAGATGCAGCGCCACATCGCCGATCATGGCCAGGGCACCATGCCCCGCGCCCACCGTGTACATCCCGCCCGATGGCAGCCATCCCAGCCCGGCCGAGAACAGCACGATGGCCATCAGCCCGAGCCAGAAGGTGGGCACCGCATAGGTCAGCAGCACGAACCAGGACAGCGCGGTATCCGCCCAGCTGCCGACGCGCGTGGCGGCCAGCACGCCGAGCAGCGAGCCCGCCACCACCGCGATCGCCAGCGCGGAGGTCATCAGCAGCAGCGTGGCCGGCAGCCGCGTCATGATCAGCCCCAGCACCGGCATGTTGAGCCTGAAGGAGAAGCCGAGGTCGAGCGTCGCCAGATTGCCCAGGTAATGCAGGAACTGCACCGGCAGCGGCCGGTCGAGGCCGAAGGCCGCTCGCAGCTGGGCCATGTATTCCGGGGTGGCGGCGCCGGCCTCGCCGGCCAGCACATCCACCACGTCGCCGGGCGCGAGCTGCAGGATCAGGAAGTTCAGCGCGGCGATGCCGAACAGCACCGGCACCACCTGCCACAACCGCCGCAGCACAAAGGGCCTGAGCCCGCGCCGCTTCATCGCGCCGGCACCAGCCAGGCATCCTCCAGCCCCGCGAACATGCCATCGCCCTGCGGCCGTTCCTTGCGGAAGCGCGCGGTGGAGACGGTGGTCCAGGTCAGCTCCACGAGGTCCAGGATCGGCGCGTCCTCCTGCACGATTTCCTGCCAGCGGTTCACCAGGGCGCGGCGACGGGCCAGATCGCCCTCGGAGGCCGCTTGTTCCATGATCCGGTCCAGCTCGGGGTTCGAGTAGCCGGAACCGTTGGTCCAGGGCGCGCCGCGAATGATGTTCTGCGTCCAGTACAGGCGCTGAACCCCCAGCGTGGGGTCCGGCAGCTTGTGCAGGCTCGAGGTCATGATGTCGTAGTCGCCGTCGGTGTAGACGCGGCGCAGGTAGGCGGCCGAATCCTCGATGATGAGTTCGAGATCCACGCCGATACGGGCGAAGGACTGTTTGATGAACTCGCCGGCACGGTTGGATTCCAGGCTGTTGCCGCTGCCGGAGACGAGGTTGATGCGGAAGCGCTTGCCGTCGGCACCCCGGCGCAGCCCGGCCTCGTCGAGCAGCTGTTCCGCCCGGCGCGGGTCGAAGCCCTGTGGATTGCCGCGATGGTAGTACTGCGCGACCGAGGACGGGATCGGCCCGGTGGCGGGCTTGCCGTAACCCTGCCAGACCAGCCGCACCAGCGCCGCGCGGTCGATCGCGTGGGACAGCGCCTGCCGCACCCGCCTGTCGCCCAGATGCGGCCGGCGGACATTGATCTGCGCCAGGAAGATCGAGGCGAGGAAGCGCCCGTCATCGGTGTTGATGGTGTATTTCGAGGCGTCGCTGAACCGGCGCAGGCTGGTCACCGGGATCTGCGAGCCGATGGTGACGTCGATCTCCCCGGCCTCCAGCGCCACGCTGCGCGCCACCGCATCGGGGATGAAGCGGAAGATGATGCCGTCGAGATACGGCTTGCCCGCCTGCCAGTAATCCGGGTTGCGCTCCAGGATCAGGTGGCTGCCGCGCGTCCATTCCTTGAAGCGGAACGGGCCGGTGCCGATGGGCGCGCTGTTGGCCGGGTTCTTCAGGATGTCCGTGCCCTCATAGATGTGCCGGGGCAGGATCTGGGCGCCATAGGTGTTGATGTAGTTGAACAGGTAGAGCGCCGGCGCCGAGAGCACGACCGTGACGGTATGCGGGTCGGGCGTCTCGACCTCGGTGACATTGGCGAAGACGGCGCGTCCGAAGGGATGCAGCTTCTTCCAGACCTCGAGCAGGGTGAAGCGCACATCGGCGGAGGTGAAGGGCTGGCCGTCGTGCCATTTGGCGTTCTGGCGCAGCCGGAAGGTGGTGCGCAGCCCGTCCGCGCTCGTCTCCCAGCTTTCGGCCAGGGCCGGCACGGGCTTCAGTTCCAGGTCGTAGCTGACCAGCCCCTCCAGGATCTTGGAGGAGACCATGCCGATGTTCATCGTGGTGATGAAGGCGGAGGTCAGGATCGGCGGTTCCTCCACCACGATCCGGGCGGTGCCGCCGCGCACGGGCGCGGTGGGCTGCGCAATGGCAGGAAGGGAGGCCAGGGCGAAACCGCCCGTCATCAGGTCACGGCGATGCATCGGATATCCAGGTCAGGCAAGGGGAACGGAGAGGGCGTCAGTCCAGCAGGTCCGGTTCCTCGGCGGTGATCTTCTCCCAGAGCGGATAGAAGCTGAGGATGCTGCCCTTGTCGGAGCCCACGCGCTGGGCGGTGCTGGCCGCCACCTCATGCCCGATGGGCTGCGGCGTGCCGGCGGCCTCGGCCAGCAGCTGCGCGCGGGCGGCGTTGTCCAGCGCAATGAAGCGCCAGGCCGCGGCCTCCACCGTCTGGCCCACGGTCAGCAGGCCATGGTTCTTCAGGATCACGGCGCGGTTCGGCCCGAGCGCCTCGGCGATGCGGCGGCCTTCGGACTGTTCCAGCACCACGCCGGTGAAATCGTCGAACAGGGAATGCTGCTGGTAGAAGCCGGTGGAATCCTGGGTGATCGGGTCCAGCAGCCGGCCCAGGCTCGACCAGGCCTTGCCGTGGGTGGAATGGGTATGGGCGGCGGCGACCACATCGGGGCGCGCCTGGTGGATCGCGGAATGGATGGCGAAGGCCGCGCGGTTCACCGCGTGATGGCCCTCGACCACCTCGCCCTCGTCATTCACCAGGATCAGGTCCGACACGCGGATGCGGCTGAAATGCTTGCCCAACGGGTTCACCCAGAAATGGTCGGTCTTTTCCGGGTCACGCGCCGTGACATGGCCGGCGAGGCCCTGGTCGTAACCGTAGCGGGCGAAGATGCGGAAGGTGGCGGCGAGGCGCTGCTTGCGGTGCAGGCGTTCCTGCGCCGGGCTGCGCTGCGGCTCGGCGTCTCGCAGCACGGCCAAGAACGGGTCGCCGGCGGTCTTCGGGGTGATGTGGTTCATGGTGCCGTGTGCTCCTGCTGTCTCGGGGTTTCCTCGGAAGCGAGAACCCCTTGGATGGCGCGATATTGCGCAATGGCGCCGCCGGCACTGAGATAGACGGCGACGAAAGCGGCCTCGGCCAGCTCGGCCTCGGTGGCCCCGGCCTCGCGGGCCTTGCGGGTGTGGATCTCGATGCAGGGCTGGCAGCGCGTGACATGCGCGGCGGCCACCGCGATCAGCTCCTTCACATGCGTGCTGAGCGCGCCCGGCGCGAAGACCGACTGGCCGAGCGCCACGAACTGTGCGTGGCTCTCCGGCGCCTGTTCCCGCAGGTGCCGCATGGCGGGGGAGATGCTGCCGCTCATGCGTAGAAGCCCGGCTCGGGCACAGCACCGGTCAGCGAATGCCGGCCGATGTCGCGCAGCTTGTAATCCACCGGGTCGTGCAGCGAATGCGTGCGGATGTTGCGCCAGAACCGGTCGAAATTCAGCTCGGCCCGGGCGGCGCGGGCGCCGGTCAGCTCGAACAGTTCCTCTCCGGCCTTCAGCGCCGCGCGCTGGGCCAGCACCCGGGCCTCGGCGGCGCGCAGCGCCACCCCGCCGCGCTGTTCGGGCGTGATGGCGGCACCGAGTTCCCAGCCCCACTCCAGCGCGTCATTCGCGGCGTCCGTCGCCAACTCGGCCGCGCGCAGCGCCAGGCGCAATTCGCCATGCCGCGCCAGCACGAACGGATCCTCGGCGATGGAGGCGACACCGGCACCGCCCCAGGGCCGGGTCTCGCGCAGGCTGTGGTCGCGGGCTGCGGCCAGCGCGCCCAACCCATGGCCCAGGAACAGGTTGACCAGCACCAGCTGGGACAGCGTGGTGCGCAGCGTGATATGCAGGCGCGGGGCCTCGCCCGGGCGGCGCAGCACGTCGCGCGCCGGGATGCGCACCTGCTCGAACTCCACCGTGCCGCTGTCGGTCTGGCGCTGGCCCACCGCGTCCCAGTCGCCGCGCACCGTGACGCCAGGCGCATCGGTGGGCACTGTGACGAGGATGAGCTGCCCGCTGGCCTGGTGCAGCGCCGAGACATTGAGGTGTCGCGACCCGCGCGCGCCCGAGGCGAAGCCCTTGCGCCCGTCCAGCACGAAGCCGCCATCCGCCGCATCCTCGGCCACCAGCCGGGCATCGAGCGGGTTGTTGGCATTGCCCCACCACAGATGCTCGCGCGCCGTGGCGCCCAGCAGGCGTTCGGCCTGCTCCGGGTTCGCGTAGAGGCGGATCGTGCCGACCTGCAGCGCGTGATAGCCATACAGATGCGCCAGCGAGCCATCGGCGGTGGCGATGCGCCGCACCAGGCGCAGGATCTCGGGCCAGCCCTTGCCTGCGCCGCCCTGCTCGGCCGGCACCGGCCAGGCGAGCAGCCCCGCCTGGCGGATCTGGGCTTTTTCGGTAGCGGCATGGCCGCCGGTGCGGTCGCGCTGTGCGGCCGTGGCCGAGAAACCCGCGATCAGGGCGTCGAGGTCGGGGACAACGGGGGCAACGACATTCATCTCAGGCTTCCTGAAGGGCGGGATGGTGGCGGAAGGCGGCGCCGGGATGGTTGGCGGGAAGGCGTGCATGGCCGAACAGGCGCTGGCGCAGCGGCCCCTCGGCCGGGGCGGGGCGCACCAGCCCGCGCGATCGCAGTTCCGGGATCAGCAGTGCGGACACATCCTCGAAGCATTCGGGCACGACGGTGCGCAGGATGTTGAAGCCGTCGACATCGGCTTCCTCGACGAAGGCCTGAAGGGCGTCGGCCACCTGCACGGCGGTGCCCACCACAGCCTGGTTGCGGCAGCCGAGCCGCATGGATTCCCTGACCTGCCGCACCGTCCAGACCCGACCCTGGGCGCGCTTCGTCACCGCCTCCAGGAAACTCTGCGCGGCCTCGGTGGGGCGTTCCACGATGGGCTCGTCCGGATCGAGCGCCGCGAGGTCGATACCCGTCTGCTGGGAGAAATGCGTGAGCCCGCCCTCGGGGCTCGCGTGGCGTGCGTATTCCTCGAAACGGTCGCGCGCCTCTGCCTCGGTGCGGCCCAGCACGGGCAGCACGCCAACCAGGATGCGCAGGTCGTCTCGGCCGCGCCCATGGCGGGCAGCGCGGGCGCGCAGGTCGCGCACGATCTCCCTCGCCTGGGCCGGACTGCCGCTGATGAACACGCATTCGGCGTGGCGCGCCGCGAATTCCTGCCCGCGCGCGGATGCGCCCGCCTGAAACAGCAACGGCGTGCGCTGCGGGGAAGGCGATTGCAGGTGGATGCCGCTTACGCGATGCCAGGGGCCCTTGTGCTCGATGGCGCGCACGCCCTCGGGCCGGGTGAAGACGCGCGCCGCCTTGTCGATGACCAGCGCGTCATCGTCCCAGCTGCCCTCCCACAGCCCATAGGCGGCGGCCAGGAAATCCTCGGCCCGGTCATAGCGTTCGTCGTGCGGGATCTGCGCGGCATCGCCCATGGCGCGCGCCGCGCTGTCGGCGAAGCCCGTGACGATGTTCCACGCCACCCGCCCCTGGGTCAGGTGATCCAAGGTCGAAAAGCTGCGCGCCAGCAGTGCCGGGTGGCTGTAGCTGGTGTTCATCGTCACGCCGAAACCCAAGCTTCGCGTGGCCGCCGCCATGGCGGAGACCAGTAGCATCGGGTCTCCGATCGGCACCTGAACGGCGTGACGCAGCGCCGCCGCCGGCCCGCCTCCATAGACGTCGTTGGCGCCGATGACGTCGGCCAGGAACAGGGTGTCGAAACCGCCTGCTTCCAGCGTACGGGCGATGCCGGTCCAGTAGTCCAGCTCATTATGCCGGTGCGACTGGTCGCGCGGGTGGGACCACAGCCCATGGGCGATGTCCCCCGCGCAATCCATCAGCACCGCGTTCAGGATCAGCGGGCGGCGGGCCATGGCGGTCAGCCCTGTTCCCAGGGAAAGGAAACGAGGTCGGCGTAGAGGCGGCGCAGCACCTGTTTCACCGCGTCCGACCGGTGGTAGACGGCGATGAAGCGGGTCAGCCGCTCGTCCTGCGTGCGGTCGGGGCGGGTGACGAAGCGGAAGGCGTAGCGCGGGTCGTTCTCGAAGATCAGGCCGCGGCTGGGGTCGATCCCGCCCAGGCGGGCAAAGGTGGGATAGGTGGCCACCGCATCCACGTCATCCAGCGCGCGGGCGATCTGCGGGCCGTCAAGCGGCACCAGGCGCAGGCGGCGCGGGTTGCCCACGATATCCTCCGGCCCTGCACGGTGATCGGCGCCGGGCTTGAGCTGCAGCAGGCCGGCGCTCTGCAGCAGCAGGAGCGATCGGCCGGTGTTCACGGCATCGCCGGAATAGGCGATGCGCGCCCCCTCGCGGATGCCGTCCAGCGCCGGAATGCGCTTGGAATAGAGGCCGAAGGCGGTGGCGAAGCCGACCGCGACCGGCACCAGGTTCCAGCCCGCACGGGTGTTGGAGTATTCCAGGAACGGCTGGTGCTGGAAGAAATTGGCGTCCTGCTCGCCATCGAACACGGTGCGGTTGGGGGTCTGCCAATCGCTGAATTCCTGCAGCCGGACATTCAGGCCCTGGGCGCGGGCCTCGGTGGCGGCGGCCTCGGTGGCTTCGTTGGAGACACTGGTGGCCAGCGCGATGCGCAGCGGCGCCGCCGCGTTCTGGGCAAGTGCGGGGCTGGCGAGCAGGGAAAGGCCGGAAGCGGCAAGGGTACGGCGGAGCATGAGAGGGCCTTGCAACGGATGATGTTGCGGCACGGTATGGGAGTTTGTGCCGTAAAACAACGTGCTTTATTCAATTAACATATAAAATGGTGTATTATATGACGCACAGGTGCGCGATCCCGTCCAGAATCACGATTGTATCCTGGTGATTGACAGCCCGCGCGCTCATCCCAATTCGATCCCGACCAAGCATCCAGGAGGCAGGCATGGGAACCGAAGTCATTATCGTCGGCGTGGGCGCCGAACAGGGGCTGGGTGCGGCCGTCGCGCGGCGTTTCGCCCGGGAAGGCCACCATGTGCTTCTGGCGGGCCGGACGGCTGAAAAGCTCGACCGTGTAGCCGCCGCCATCCAGGCCGCCGGCGGCAGCGCGGAGGCGGTGGTGGCCGATGCCACCGACGAGGCCGCCATCGGTACCCTCTTCGCCCGCGCCCATCAGCCGGAGATAGTGGTCTTCAATGCGGGCAGCAATCTGCGCCGCCCCTTCCGCGAACTGACCGTCGTTGAGGTGGAGAACACCTGGCGCACCAACACGCTGGGCGGATTCATTGTGGCCCGGGAGGCGGCGCGCCACTTGGTGCCGCAAGGGCGCGGCACCCTGATCCTGACGGGCGCCACCGCCAGCCTGCGCGGCGCCTCGGGTTTCGCCGCCTTCGCCGCCGCCAAGGCCGGGCTGCGCGCACTTGCGCAATCCGCCGCGCGGGAGTTGGGGCCGCTCGGTCTGCATGTCGCCCATGCCGTGATCGATGGCGGGATCGACGGCGAAAGGCTGCGCAGCCGCAGCCCGGAGCGCGCCGAGGCCGCCGGGCCGGACGGTTTGCTGAGCATCGACGCGATCGCGGAAGCCTATTGGCAATTGCACCGTCAGCATCGCTCCGCCTGGACGCTGGAGCTGGATCTACGGCCCTACGGCGAGAAATTCTGATTTCCACCTTGCGCTGGCGGTCATTTATCGCAATCATCCTTGTTGAATAAATTTTGCACGGATTTTCTTCGTGTAAAAAGTACCAACGAGGATCACGCCATGGGCACCACGCTGTCCGCGCCTGCTTCCATCACCGCGTCGCTGAACTATCTGGCGCCGGTCGATGGCAGGCCGCGCACCTACACCTTCGACCCGCCTGCGGGCGAACCCCGCAGCACCGCATTGCCGGAGGCGCATGATGTGCGCATCCGCGACGCCCGGGCCGCTGCCGCGCAGCTCGCCCTCGACGTCACGGGGTTCGAGCTACTGCGCCATCGTTCGGCGCTTGCCGATTTTTCCGATGAACAGCAGATCCGCGACGTCTATTACCCGGAGAGCATCGCGCTGATCCGCGCCGCCACCGGGGCCGACCGTGTGTTCGTTTTCGATCACACCATCCGCCGCCGGGTGCCCGGGGTCGAGGACCAGCGCGATGGCGGCCCGCGCCAGCCCGCCACCCGCGTGCATGTCGACCATACCGAGCGTTCCGGCCCGCAGCGGGTGCGCGACCTGCTGCCGGACGAGGCGGAGGCGCTGCTGAAGGGGCGCGTCCAGGTCATCAACCTGTGGCGGCCGCTGCGCGGCCCGGTGAAGGACGCGCCGCTCGCCTTCGCCGACGCCCGCACGGTGCCTTTCTCGGACTATGTGCCGAGCGACCTCGTTTATCCGCAGCGGGTCGGCGAGACCTACAGCGTGCGCTTCAACCCGGCGCATGAGTGGTTCTATGTGCCTGACCTGCAGACCGACGAGGCGCTGCTGATCAAGTGCTACGACAGCGAGACGGACGGCCGCGCCCGCTTCGTCGCCCACACGGCCTTCCATGACCCTACCACGCCCGCCGATGCCCCGCCGCGCGAGAGCATCGAACTGCGCACCCTGGTCTTTCACAAGCCATGACACCGCCGTTTCACCTCGAGGGGCCCTGTAGCCGTTCCGCGCGCTGAACCTGTTCTTTCTTCTCGCATGCGGAACACGACGTCATGAGCATCCACAGCACTGGCCAGCATAGGAGCCCCCTGCCGCGAAGCGGCAAGCCCGGCCTCGGGCTCGCCAGGCCATGACACCGGAGGGACTGGTCCGCCATCTGCTGCGGGAACATCCAGGCCGGGTGGCGGTGCTGTCCTCCTTCGGGGCGGAGGCCGCCGTTCTGTTGCACCTGGTGGCGGGGATCGACCGCGCCATGCCCGTGCTGTTCCTGGAAACCGGCAAGCATTTCCCGGAAACCCTGGCTTATCGCGCGGCGCTGGCCAGCCGGCTGGGCCTGCGCGACGTGCGTGACCTGCTTCCCGACCCGGCGCTGCTGGCCGGGCTGGACCCTGACGGCACCTTGTGGTCGCGCGCTCCCGACCAGTGCTGCGCCCTGCGCAAGGTCTTCCCCCTCGACGCGGCGCTGGAGGGGTTCGACGTGCTGCTGGATGGCCGCAAGCGACACCATGGCGCCGAACGCACGGCATTGCAGGCCGTCAGGCAGGAGGATGGCAAGTTGCGCGTCTCCCCGCTCGCGCTGTGGGACAGCGTGCACATCGCCGCCTACCGCGCCGAGCACGACCTGCCCGACCACCCGCTTTTCGCGCGGGGCTATGCCTCTATCGGCTGCGCGCCCTGTACCAGCCCCACCAGGCCGGGCGAGCCGCCGCGCGCCGGCCGCTGGCGCGGCACCGGCAAGACCGAGTGCGGCATCCACCACACCCCATCCCGCAACGACAACAACAAAGCCCTGACATGACCGCCCGTTCCTTCGACGACCTCGACGAGCTCGAGGCCGACAGCCTGTTCATCCTGCGAGAGGCCTATAACCGCGTCCGCCCGCTTGCCCTGCTGTGGTCGCTCGGCAAGGACAGCAACGTGCTCATCTGGCTGGCGCGCAAGGCCTTCCTGGGCCGCGTGCCGTTTCCGGTCATGCATCTCGATACCGGGCTGGAGTTCCCGGAGGCCTATGCCTTCCGCGAGCGCTATGCGCGCGAGTGGAACCTGAACCTGATCGCCGACCCTTGCCCGCCGCTGGAGGCGACGGACCCCTCCCTGCCGCCCGCCAGCCGGGTCGCGGCCCGCAAGACCGAGGGCCTGCGCGAGGCGGTGCGCCGCTACGGGCTCGGGGGCATCATCGCCGGCATCCGCCGCGACGAGCAGGCGACGCGCGCCAAGGAGCGCATCGTCAGCCCGCGCGGCGACGACGGTCAGTGGGATTTCCGCGACCAGCCGCCCGAATTCTGGGACCTGTACAATCTCGACGCCCCGCCTGGCTCCCACCTGCGCATCCACCCGCTGCTGCGCTGGACCGAGATCGACGTGTGGCGCTACATCCAGCGTGAGGGCATCCCGGTCTGCGAGCTGTATTTCGCGCGGGAAAACAAGCGTTTCCGCTCTCTGGGCGAGATCGGCATCACCAACCCGATCGACAGCACCGCCAGCAGCATCGCCGAGATTCTGGACGAACTGCGCCTGACCCGGGAACCCGAGCGCGCCGGCCGCAGCATGGACCACGAAAGCGAGGATGCCTTCGAGCGCCTGCGCGTGGGCGGGTATCTGTGATGAGCGATGTCTCCTTCCCCGTCGTCATCGTGGGCCATGTTGACCACGGCAAATCGACCCTGGTCGGGCGGCTGCTGCATGACACCGGCGCCTTGCCGCCGGCGCGCATCGCGGCCCTGCGCGAGCAATCCGCCAAGCGTGGCCTCGATCTCGAATTCTCCTTCCTGCTGGACAGCCTGCAGCTGGAGCGCGACCAGGGCATCACGGTGGATGCGGCCCAGGTCTGGTTCCGCGGTGCCGCCCGGCGCTATGCCGTGCTGGACGCGCCGGGCCATGCCGAGTTCCTGCGCAACATGGTGACCGGCGCGGCCCAGGCGGAGGCCGCCGTGCTGGTGCTGGATGCGGAACAGGGGCTGGGCGAGCAGACCCGCCGGCATGTGTATCTGCTGTCGGTGCTGGGGGTTTCCGGCGTCGTGGTGGCAGTGAACAAGATGGACCGCGTGGGCTGGAGCCAGGAACGGTTCCTGGCCCTTGAAGCCGAGCTGCGCGGCTATCTCAGCTCTCTGGGGCTGGCGCCGACGCATGTCGTGCCGCTCTCCGCGCGCCACGGCCAGAATGTGGTGGAGCGCGGCGCGGACAGCCCCTGGTACGAAGGCCCGACGCTGATCGAGGCGCTCGACACGCTGCCGCCCCGGCCGCGCCCGACCGAGCTGCCGCTGCGCCTGCCGGTGCAGGATGTCTATCGGCTGGGCGACCGGCGCGTGCTGGTGGGCCGTATCGAGACCGGCCGGCTTGCACTGGGTGACGAGTTGCGCCTCTCCCCCGGCGGCCGCCAGGCGCGGGTGCTGTCGCTGGAGAATTGGGGCGGCCCGCCGCGCGAGGCCGCCGAGGCCGGCGAGAGTGTCGCCGTGGTGCTGGACCGCGACGTCTTCGCGGAACGCGGCCAGGTGCTCGGCACCGCCGAGAACCCCAGCATCGAATCCCACGCCCTGACCGTGCGGCTGTTCTGGCTGGACCCGGAGCCGCTGCGCCAGGGCGAACGCCTGACGCTGCGCCATGGCACCGCTGAGACCCGGGCGGCGGTGGAAGCCATCGAGGCGGTGATCGACGTCGATGCGCTGACCTCGGCACCCGCCAGCCAGCTGGAGCGGAACATGGTGGCACGTGCCCGGCTGCGGGCCCGGCGCCCTTTGGCGCTGGATGCGCACGGCACCAACCCGCGTACCGGGCGCGGCGTACTGGTGCGTAACCACCGCATCGTCGGCGGCTTCGTGGTGGAGCATCTGGAACCTGCCGGCAGCAACCTGACGGCCGTGGCCGCCCCGCTCTCGGCCGAGGAGCGTGCGCGCGCCAACGGCCATCGCGGCGGCGTCATCTGGCTGACCGGCCTGTCGGGTTCGGGCAAATCCACCCTCGGCACGCGGCTGGTGCGGGAACTGGCGAACCACGGCGTGCAGGCCACGCTGCTGGATGGCGACAACCTGCGCGGCGGGCTGAACCGCGACCTGGGCTTCAGGGCCGAGGATCGCGCCGAGAATGTCCGCCGCACCGCCGAGGTCTCGGCCCTGCTGGCCGATGCCGGGCTGGTGGCGGTGGTGGCGCTGATCTCGCCGCTGGCAGCCCATCGCGCCCAGGCGCGCGAGACCGTGGGCGAGCGTTTCCGCGAAGTCTATCTGGCGGCGGATCTCGCCACCTGCGAGGGGCGTGACCCGAAGGGCCTGTACCGCCGCGCGCGTGAGGACCGGCTGGCCGATTTCACCGGCATCTCGGCCCCTTACGAGGCACCGCAGGCGGCCGATCTGGTGCTGGATACCGGACGGCTGAACGAACACGAAAGCACCGAGGGCCTGTTGCGGCTGGCATTGCAGGCCTTCGCCCAGGGCCGCGGCTACCGCCAGGTGGCTTGAAGGAAACAAGACATGAACACCCGCTTGACCCGCCGTGGCGCCCTGCTGGGCGCCGGCATCGTGGCAGCACCCGGCCTCGCCCTGGCGCAGGAAGCCAGGGACCTGCGCATCGCGGTGCAGTTCGGCATCACCTACCTGCCGCTGACCGTGGCGCGGGAATTGCGCCTTATCGAGCGCGAGGCCCGGGCTATCGGCCTGCCGGAACCCAACGTCTCCTGGCTGCAGCTGTCGGGGGGCGCGGCCACCAACGACGCGCTGCTGTCCGGCAACCTGGAAATCGCCTCGGCAGGCATCCCGCCCGTGGTGCTGCTCTGGGCACGCAGCCGCAACAACCTCAAGGTCCACGCGCTGGCCTCGCTGGTGGCGGCGCCGCTGTGGCTGAACACCCGCAACCCGGCGGTGCAGACCATCCGCGACTTCGGCCCGCAGGACCGCATCGCCCTGCCGGCCGTACGCGTCTCCTTCCAGGCCATCGTCCTGCAGATGGCGGCCGAGCAGGCCTTCGGCGCCGGCCAGCATGCGCGGCTGGACCCGCTGACGGTCACCCTGTCGCACCCCGATGCCACCGCCGCCCTGATCGGCGGGCGCAGCGAGGTGAACGCGCATTTCGGCAACCCGCCCTTCCAGAACCAGCAGCTGGAACACCCGGGCATCCGCCGCGTGCTGTCCTCCTATGACGTGGTGGGCAGCCGGCATTCGGTCACGCTGCTGTATGCGACCCAGCGTTGGCGCGATGCCAATCCGCGCACCGTCTTGGCCTTCCGCTCGGCGCTCAGCGCCGCCAATGCCTGGATCGTGGCGAACCCGCGCGAAGCGGCTGAGCTCTATGTCCGCGCCGAGCGGTCCAACCTCTCGGTCGATTTCGTCGAAGCGCTGATCCGGCACCCGGACCACCGCTTCAGCATCGAGCCGGAGGGCGTGAAGCACTTCGCCGATTTCCAGCACCGCACCGGTCAGGTGCCGATCCGGCTGGAAAGCTGGAAGGACCTGTTCTTCCCCGAGGCGCATGGCGGCGCGGGCACTTGAGCACCCCCGTCCTGGAACTGCGCGACGTCTCGCTCGGCTATCGCACTGCCACCGGCTGGCTGACAGCCTGCGAGGGGATTTCCTTCTCGCTGGCCGAGGGCGAGCGCCTGATGCTGGTCGGTGCCTCCGGCTGCGGCAAATCCACGCTGCTGGGCGCGGTCGCGGGCTTCCATGCCCCCCATGCTGGACAGTTGCTGCTGGATGGCCGGCCGGTCACGCAGCCAGGGCCGGACCGCATGATGGTGTTCCAGGAATTCGAGCAGCTGCTGCCCTGGAAGAGTGTCGCCGACAACATCGCCTATCCACGCCGACTGGCCGGCACGCCGCGCGCCGAGGGCAGGCGCGAGGCCGAGACGCTGATCGCCCAGGTGGGGCTCACCGGTTTCGCCGACGCCTTTCCCCACACGCTGTCGGGCGGCATGAAGATGCGCGTGGCCATTGCCCGCGCGCTCGCCGCCCGCCCGCGCGTGCTGCTGATGGATGAGCCCTTCGCAGCGCTGGACGCGCTGACGCGGCGCCGCATGCAGGACGAACTGCTGCGCCTGTGGCGCGATTTTGGCTTCACCCTGCTGTTCGTCACCCATGCGATCGAGGAGGCGGTGGCGCTCGGCAGCCGTATCCTGGTGCTGTCGCCGCATCCCGGCCGGGTGCAGGCGGTGCTGGACGTGCCCGACACGCTGGAGGAACGCGCGGCGCTCGAAGCCCGCATCCACCGCCTGCTGCTGCCCGAGGAGGTGGCGTTGCATGCCTGACGGACAGGACCTGCGCCTGCCCGCCACGGCTGCGCCGCCACCCCTGGCCGCCGCCTGGCATGGTATTGCCCGCCGCGCCGCCGTGCTGGTGCTACTCGGCCTGGCCTGGGAGGGCTATGGCCGCTGGATCGCCAACGACCTCGTCTTCCCGACGCTCAGCGACACCCTGGCCGCTTTCTGGCGGCTGACCTTGTCGGGTGAGCTGGCGGCGCGCGCGGCCGTGTCGCTCCAGGTGCTGGGGCTGGGTTATGGCGCGGGGTTGCTGCTGGCCGCGTTGCTGGTGGTGTTCGCGGTGGCCAGCCGTTTCGGCTCCGAGCTGCTCTCCACCCTGACCGCTATGTTCAACCCGCTGCCCGCCATCGCGCTGCTGCCCCTGGCGCTGCTGTGGTTCGGGCTCGGCACGCCGTCGCTGGTGTTCGTCATCGGGCATTCGGTGCTGTGGGCGGTGGCGCTGAACGCGCATAGCGGCGTGCAGGCCATTCCGCCCACCCTGCGCCGGGTGGGCGAGAATCTCGGCCTGCGCGGCTGGCAGCTGACGCTGCGCATCCTCGCACCCGCGGCGCTGCCCGCCATCATCGCCGGGCTGCGCATCGGCTGGGCCTTCGCCTGGCGCACCCTGATCGCGGCCGAGCTGGTCTTCGGCACCACCTCCCGCTCCGGCGGGCTCGGCTGGTTCATCTACGAACGCCGCAACAACCTCGAAATCGCCGATGTCTTCGCCGGGCTGCTGGCCGTGATCGCCATTGGCCTGGTGGTGGAGGGCGTGATCTTCCGGGCGCTGGAGGCGCGCACCGTGCGCCGCTGGGGCCTGCAGCGATAGGAAAAACGCGACCAGCCTGATCGCCGACTGTCTCAACCCCGGCTCCCGTATCAGCAGGCCCCAAGGCGTGGGGCCGTATGCGGGAGCCCTGCCGCGCATCGACGACGCGCGGCCCATTACAGGAAACCCTTCATGACTATCCGTCGCGGCCTGGCCGCATTGGCACTTCTCGCTTCCATCATCGCGCCTGCCCGCGCTCAGAACCTGGATCAGGTCACTATCGGCCTCGGCATCCCGCCCACCGTCACCGATGGCGGCACCTATGCCCTGGCTGAGGAGCTGGGCCTGTTCCGTGCCGAGGGCATCGAACTGCGCCGTGTCGTGCTGTCGGGCGCCGGCGCCATCCTGCCGCAGCTGCTGCAGCGCCAGATCACTTTCGGCTTCCCGCTGGCGGAGACGCTGCTGGCCGCCCACCGGCCCGGCCAAGCGCCGCTGCCCGTCACCTATGTCTACAATGCGGGGCCGACCAATACGCTCGAGATCGCGGTACGGGCGGACAGCCAGATCCGCACCCTGGCCGATCTGCGCGGTGGCAGCGTGGGCGTCGGCGCCCTGACCTGGGGTACCATTCCGCAGACCCGCGCCCTGCTGCGCAGCGTGGGGCTGGAACCCGGCCGCGACGTGCAGATCGTCGCGGTGGGCGTGCTGGGCGCCGGCTTCCATGCCCTGCGGGAAAACCGGGTCCAGGCGCTGAACTTCAACAGTACCTGGATCGACATGCTGGAGCTGGAGGGCACGCCGGCGCGCCGGCTGGAATTCCCGCCCGTCTACCGCCGCATGATCACCAACGGCTTCCTGGTCCATCGCAGCACGATCGACACCAACCCGTCGCTGATCGAGCGCTTCGGCCGCGCCTATGCCCAGGCCGGCATCGCCTGCGACGCCAACCCGCGCGCCTGCGTCGAGGCCTTCTGGCGCCAGAACCCGCAGGCGCGCCCGGCGGACCCTGACAAGGCGCTGCCGGAGAATATCGGCATCATCGAGCGCCGCTTCTCGGCCAACATCCGCGACGAGAACGGCCGCGACCGCGTCTCTGGCCAGTACGACCTGGAGCAGATCCGCGAGTATGTGCGCGAGATGGCCCGCCAGCGCGAATTCGCGACCCCCGACGTGCCGGTGGAGCAGTACTTCACGAACCAGTTCGTGGCGGGCTTCAACCGCTTCGATCGTGCGGCCCTGGTCGCCCGCGCCCGCGCGCTGACCCCTCCGCGGCCGTGAGCGCCGTTCCCCTGTCGCTGTCCGGGGTGGGCTTCGCCTATCCCGGCCGGGAAGTGCTGCGCGACCTGTCCTTCACGGTCGCGGACGGTGAGTTCGTGGCGGTGCTCGGCCCCTCGGGCGGAGGGAAATCCACCCTGCTGCGGCTGGTGGCGGGGCTGCTGCCGCGCTCTGCCGGCGATATCCTGGTGAAGGGCGAACCTGTGCGGCGTCCGCGACAGGATGTCGGCATGGTGTTCCAGAAGGCCACGCTGCTGCCCTGGCGCACCGCGCTGGACAATGTGCTGCTGCCGGCAGGCTTCCGGCGCGGTGCCAGCGCGGCGGAGCTTGAGCGTGCGCAGGCCTTGCTCAAGGCCGTGGGCCTGCCCGACGCGGCGGGGCTGTATCCGTCGCAACTGTCGGGCGGCATGGCCCAGCGTGTGGGCCTGGCCCGCATGCTGCTGCATGACCCCGACCTGCTGCTGCTGGACGAGCCCTTCGCCGCGCTGGATGCGATGTCGCGCGAACGCATGGCGCTGGTGCTGCAGGAGCTGTGGCTCGCCCGCCCCCGCGCCGCTCTTTTCGTCACCCACTCCATCCCGGAGGCGGTGTTCCTGGCCGACCGCATCCTGGTGTTGGCCGGCCGCCCCGCGCGGGTGCTGCTGGACTGGAAGGTGGAACTGCCCCGCCCGCGCCGGCCGGAGACCATGGCCGATCCCCTGTTCAACGAACTGGCGCTGGCCCTGCGCCATGAATTCGACAAGGTGGCGGCATGAAGCGCGCGCTTGCCCTGCTGCCACCGCTGCTGACGCTGGCCCTCATCCTGGGGATCTGGGCGGCCTTCACCGGGCCGACCGGCCTGCCATCCTATCTGCTGCCCAGCCCGTCCCTGGTCGGCGCCGCGCTGTGGTCGGGCCTGGTGACCGAGGGCACCGACTGGCCGCATCTCGCCTTCACCCTGACAGCGACGCTGGTGGGCTATGTCATCGGCAGCATCGGCGCCGTGCTGGTGGGCGCCCTGGTGGCGGAATCGCGGTTGTTCGAGCGTTTCGTCTACCCTTACATCATCGCGATCCAGGCCATGCCCAAGGTGGCTCTGGCGCCGCTGATCCTGGTCTGGTTCGGCTTCGGGCTTGCCTCCAAGGTCGTGCTGGTGGCGCTGATCTGCTTCTTCCCGCTGCTGGTGAACACCATCACCGGCATCCGCGGCGCGGACCGGGAAATGATCGAGATGGCGCGCTCCTTCTCGCGCTCCGGCTGGTTCGTGTTCGTGCATGTGAAGCTGCCGGCGGCGGCGCCCGCCATCATGGCCGGGCTGCAGATCGGCATCGTGCTGGCACTGATCGGCGCGGTGGTGGGGGAGTTCGTCTCCTCCGACCGGGGCGTGGGCTATGTCATCGGCTCTGCCACCGTGAACATGAACGTGGCCGTGATGTTCGCGGGCGTTCTGGAACTCGCCGCCGCCGGCATGGCCGGCAGCACCCTGGTGCGCTGGCTGCACCGGCGTATCGTCTTCTGGGAGGGCAGGCCCTCTCATCCTTCCGCAGAAAGCTGAGACCATGAGCGACGAAAGCCTCGCCTTCCTTCCCGCCTGGCGGCTGCTGGAGCAGCTGCGCGCCGGGCAGATCACTTCCCGTGCCCTGCTGGAGCTGTATCTGCGCCGGGTCGAGCGGCTGAACCCGCGCATCAACGCCGTGATCCACCTGGATGCGGCCCGGGCGCGGGCGGCGGCCGATGCCGCCGATGCCGCCCGCGCGAAGGGCGAATGGCTGGGCCCGCTGCATGGCCTGCCGCTGACCGTGAAGGACACCAACAACGTCGCCGGCTGGCCCTCGACCTGGGGCGATCCGGCGTTGCGCGACAACGTGCCGGCCCGCAGCGCGGAGATCATCCGACGGCTCGAAGCCGCCGGTGCGGTGCTGTTCGGCAAGACCAACATTCCGCTGAACGCGCTGGACTGGCAGAGCTACAACGCGATCCACGGCACCACTCGCAATCCCTGGAACGCCGAGCGTTCCCCCGGCGGCTCCTCCGGCGGGTCGGCGGCGGCGGTGGCGGCGGGGCTGACGGCGCTGGAGCTCGGCAGCGACGCGGGCGGTTCCATCCGCATCCCCGCGCATTTCTCGGGCGTCTATGGCCACAAGCCCACGCCGGGCCTGCTGCCCATCGACGGCACCGGCCGCCCTGGCACCGTGCTGGAGAACGATCTGGTGGTCAGCGGCCCGCTGGCGCGCGGCGTGCGCGATCTGGGCCTGGCGCTGGATGTGCTGGCCGGGCCGGCGGGGCCCGCCGCCCGTGCCTGGCGGGTCGAACTGCCGCCCCCGCGTGGCACCCAGGCGCATGAATTCCGCGTCTCCGTGGTGCTGGATTCCCCGGCGGCCGAAGTGGATGCGGCGTATCAGGCGCTGATCTCGGCCCTGGCGGAGAAGCTGAAGGCGGCCGGTGCCCGCGTGACGTTCAACGCGCTGCCCTTTGCCGACCACACGGCGCATCACGCCACCTATCTGCGGCTGCTGCGCGGCAGCGTTTCCGCCAGGCTACCGGAGGCGGTGTTCACCCAGGCGGTGGCCGCTACGGAGGGCCAGGCGGGCGGCAATGCCAGCTTCTATGTGGCGCAGAGCAATGCCGCCTTCGCGCAGCGCCATCGCGACTGGCTGCTGGCGGAGGAGGCGCGCGCCCGGCTCAAGGCCGACTGGTCAGCCTTCTTCGAGGAATATGACGTGGTGATCGCGCCGGCCTCCACCGTGCCCGCCTTCCCCCTGGACGAACAGCGCCCGCGCGAGGAGCGCACCCTGCGCGTCAACGGACGCGACGCGGACTACAACGACCAGCTGTTCTGGGCGGGCCTCGCCACATTGCCTTCGCTGCCGGCGACATCGGCACCGATCGGCTTCGTCGAGGGGCTGCCGGTGGGCGTGCAGATCGTCGGCCCGTCCCATGAGGATCGCACGACGCTCGCCTTCGCGGCGGTGCTGGAGGCGCTGCACGGATTCGCACCGCC
Source organism: Rhodovarius crocodyli (assembly GCF_004005855.1). Classification (GTDB taxonomy): domain Bacteria; phylum Pseudomonadota; class Alphaproteobacteria; order Acetobacterales; family Acetobacteraceae; genus Rhodovarius; species Rhodovarius crocodyli. The sequence goes on along the minus strand of NZ_SACL01000010.1, from coordinate 151,090 downwards.
GCCAGGCTTCTGAACTCCGGCTACCGAAGCCCGGCTACTGGGCCAGATTCTCCCGCAGCGTGGTGCCGGCATAGGCCTCGCGCACCAGGCCGCGCGAACGCAGCTCCGGCAGCACATGGGTGACGAAATCGTCGAAGCCGCCCGGCAGGTAGGGCGGCATGACGTTGAAGCCGTCGGCTGCTCCCTCCTCGAACCACCGGGCCAGGGTTCCGGCGATCTGCGCGCCGGTGCCGACCAGCAGCAGATGGCCCTTGGCCCCGGCGGCACGCTGGTAAAGCTGGCGCAGCGTCAGCCCTTCTTCCCGCGCCATGCCGAGGAACAGCGCATGGCGGCTCTGCATGGCGTTGCTCGCGGGCAGTTCCCGCACCGGCTCGTCCAGGGCATGGCCTTCCAGGCTGACGCCCAGCAGGGTCTGCAGATGCGCCAGCCCCACGGCAGGGTCGATCAGCGACTGCATGGCCTCGAAACGGTCCCGCGCCTCGGCCTCCGTCGCGGCGGCGATGCAACTCACGCCCGGCATGATCTTCAGCGCATCGGGCGCGCGGCCGAAATCGGCGGCGCGGCGCCTGATGTCGGCATAGAAGGCCTGGGCGTCCCGCAGATTGGTCTGGGCGGTGAACACCACCTCCGCCTTGCGGGCCGCCAGATCGCGCCCGGGGCCGGAGGAGCCGGCCTGCACCAGCACCGGATGGCCCTGGGCGGAGGGCGCCACGTTCAACGGGCCCGAGACCCGGAAATGCCGCCCCTCATGATGCTGCGCATGCAGCCTGGCGGGGTCGAAAAACACGCCGCCCGCCTTGTCGCGCGGGAAGGCATCCGGCTCCCAGCTCCGCCACAGCTTCTCCACCAGCCCGACGAATTCCTCCGCGCGCTCATAGCGCGCGGCGTGCTCCAACGGTGCGATGCCGAAATTGGCCGCGGCGCTCGCGTCGTGGCTGGTCACGATGTTCCAGGCGGCCCGCCCGCCGCTGAGCAGGTCGAGCGAGGCGAATTGCCGGGCCAGCCGATAGGGATCGAAATAGGTGGTGGAGGCCGTGCCCACCACGCCGAGATGGGTCGTACAGGCCGCGATCGCCGAGAGCAGGGTCAGCGGCTCGAACTGCGCCGCGAAGCGGTTGGCGGTGCGCGACAGCGCCTCCCGGCTCCAGGCGCCGGCCTGCACGCCGTCATTGTCGGCCACGAACAGCATGTCGAAGCGGGCTTCCTCCGCGCGCCGGGCGAGCGTGCGGTAGGAGGCGAAATCGACATGCATGTCCGCCTGTGCCTCCGGCAGCCGCCAGCCGGCGATGTGCTGCCCGCTCGGCAGCACGAACAGGCCAAGTTTCATCTGGCGGGGCATGATCAGTTGTTGCCCGAGGCCGTCGCACCGGAAGCGCGGATGATGCCCGTCCAGCGCGCGCGCTCGGCCTGGCTGAAGGCCAGGAACTCGGCGGGGCGGCTGAACACCACCTCGGCGCCGGCATCTTCCAGGCGGCGGCGGAATTCGGGGGCCTGCGTCACTTGCCGCAGCGCGTCGCTCAGCCGTTGCAGCACGGGTGCCGGCACGCCCGAGGGCGCGAACAGGCCATGCCAGGTGGAGAACACCATGTCCGGATAGCCGGATTCCGCGAAGGTCGGCAGGTCGGGATAGAAGGAGGAGCGCCGGGCTGAGGTCATGGCGATGGGCTTCAGCAGCCCCCCGCGAATACCGGCGCTGACGCCGGTGGTGGCATCGAACAGGATGGGGATCTGCCCGCTGCTGACATCCAGCACCGCGAGCGACGAACCGCGATACGGCACGTGCTGCAGATCCAGCCCCGACAGCGAGGCGAACAGCGCCGCCGCCAGATGGTTGGTCGACCCCACCCCGGCCGAACCGTAGGACACGCCTTGCCGCTGCTCCCGCGCCCATCGCACGAAGCCCGGCACGTCCTCGAACGGCGTCCGGGGATTGGCGACCAGCAGGAAAGGCACGGCACTGACCTGGCCCACCGGCGCGAAGTCCTGCTCCGGCCGGTAGGGCACGCTGGGCAGCAGCGCGTCGATGAAAGTCTGCACCACGGAGTTGAACAGCAGCGTGTGCCCGTCGGGCGCCGAGCGCGCGACATTGCCCGCGCCCACCGTGCCGGAGGCCCCGGCCTGGTTCTCGACATAGACGGGCTGGCCGAGCTGCTCAGCTAGGGCCTGCGCCACGCCGCGCCCGATGATGTCCACATTGCCGCCCGCCGCCCAGGGCACGATGATGCGGATGGGGCGGTCGGGGTATTCGGCGCGCGCGGGGTGAACGAAGGTCTGCGCGGCCAGGGCCAGCGCGAGAACATATCTGAGCATCAGCGGGATTGTCCTGAGGGGGTAAGTCGGGTTCAGGCCTTCTTGAGATTCCAGAAGACCGGGTAGCCGCCGGCAAGGATGTCGGTGACATTGCGGCGATGGGCGGTGCGCGGCAGCACCTGGCCGAGCGGGATGTAGGGAAGGTCATGCAGCGCCTGGCGTTGCAGCTCGGCGCCCAGGCGCTGCTGCGCGGCCTCGTCCGGGGCTTCCAGCCATGCGCTGCGCAGCTCCTCGATGCGCGGCGATTCAGGCCAGCCGGTGCGGCCGGTGGCGCCGTTGCCGCGCAGATATTGATGAAGGCCCGGGTTGAGCTGATCCGCCCCTGCCCAGGTCGTGTGGAAATAGCTCCAGCCGCCCTGGTCCACGGGGTCGCGCTTGGCCAGGCGCTGCTGGGTCGTGCCCCAGTCCTGGGCCTGGAAGTCCACGTTGAAGCCGATGCGGCGGAACAGGTCGGCGCCCACCTCGCCCTCGGCCTTCAGTACCGGCAGGTCCGTGGGCACCAGCACCACCACCCGCTCACCGCGGTAGCCTGCCTGTTCCAGGGCGCGCTTCGCCTGGTCCAGGTCGCGTGGCGCGGTCAGCGCCTCCAGCCCGGCGTCGCTGGCCAGCGGCGTGCCGGGCGGGAAGACGCCGACACCGGTGCGCCAGTAATCGGGATTCTCGCCGGAGGCCGCGAGCACATAGTCCGCCTGGCTCAGCGCCGGCAGCACCGCGCGGCGGATGGCCGGGTTGTTGAAGGGCGCCTGTGCCTGGTTGAAGCGCAGCACCAGGATGGAGCCCGTGGGGTCCAGCACCGAGACGCGGATATGGCGGTTGCGCTCCAGCAGCGGCAGCAGGTCGAAGCCGGGGGCCTCCCACCAATCCACCTCGCCGCGCTGCAGGGCGGCCGCCGCGGTGGAGGCATCGGGCAACACCTGCCACTCCACCCGGTCCACATGCACGATCTTGGGGCCGGCGAGGAAATCGGGGGTGCCGTTTTCGCGCGGGCGGTAATGCTGATTGCGCTCATAGACCAGCCGCGCGCCGGGCACCCGCTCCGCCGCGTTGAAACGGAAGGGGCCGGAGCCCACCAGTTCCGTGATCTGCCGGTATGGGTCGGTGCTGGCGATGCGCTCGGGCATGATGAAGGCCTGGGGCGAGCCCGGCTTGCCCAGCGCGTAGCTGAGCAGCGGGAAGGGCCGCTTCAGCCGGAAACGGATGGTGCGGTCGTCAGGGGCGGACAGCTCGTCGGTCGCGGCGATCAGCGAGTCACCGAAGGAGTCACGCGCGGCCCAGCGCCGGATGCTGGCCACCGCGTCGCGTGCCAGCACCGCCTCGCCATCCTGCCAGCGCAGCCCCTCGCGCAGGCGGATGGACCACTGGCGGCCGTCATTCTCGATGCTGTGGCCCTCCGCCATCTGTGGCTGGATCTGGAAGCGGCTGTCGAGTGCGTAGAGCGTGTCGAAAATCAGCCCGCCATGGTTCCGGCTGACATAGGCGCCGGTCCAGATCGGGTCGAGCACGCCGACATCGGCCTGGGGAACGAAGCGCAGCACGCGGCTGTTCTGCGCCTGGGAGAGCGAGGGGGCCGCCACGGCGCCGGCGGCGGCGAGTAGGGAACGTCGGGTTGTCATGGTCTGGTCTCGTGCGGGGCGCCCAGGGCCGACTGCGGCCACGGGCGCCAGAAAGTCAGGGGAATGCGGGGAGTTTCAGCGGGCGCTGCTGGCCGCTACCCGACATCGGGCCATGGTCGGGTCGAGTTGATTCCGGCATTCACTCATGTGAATTACATTATCAGCGAAAAAATTAAGTGCAAATCTTGTTTGCGCGAAATTTCAGTGCGTAAATGCTGGGCCGCACACGGAGACCATCGCCATGCCCAGCGCAGCCCCCATGCGCGTCTTCCTGCCGCCCGGCCATGCCCGGCACGACCCCGACCGCATTGTCGGCAGCGGCATGGCGGCGCGGCCCTATTTCGAGCGGCCCGGACGGGTGGAGGCGCTGCTGCGCGCCCTGCGGGCGAAGGGGCTGGCGGCCGAGGCACCGCGCGACCACGGAACCGCCCCCATCGCCGCCGTGCATGACGCGGGATACCTCGCCTTCCTTGAGCGTGCCTACGAGGAATGGCGCGCCCAGCCCGGGCGGGAATACGACCTGGCGGTACGCCCGAACGCCTTCGCAGTGCGCCCGCTGCACCGCAGGCCCACCAACATCGCCGGGCTGGCGGGCTGGTATCTCTCGGGTCATGGCGCCCCGGTGCTGGAGCATAGCTGGTCGGCGGCCCTCTCCTCCGCCCATGCCGCGATCGACGCCGCCGATGCCGTACTCGGCGGCGACCCGCAGGCCTATGCGCTGACCCGCCCGCCCGGCCATCACGCCCATGCGGATCTCGCGGGCGGCTTCTGTTTCCTGAACAACGCGGCCATCGCGGCGGAGCGCCTGCGCCAGGGCGGCGTCGCGCGGGTCGGCATCCTCGATATCGACGTGCATCACGGCAACGGCACACAGGCGATCTTCTATGAGCGGGAGGACGTCCATTTCGTCTCGGTGCACAGCGACCCGGCCGGGCTCTACCCCTTCTATGCCGGCTACGCCGACGAGGTGGGCGCGGGGCATGGCACGGCGCTCAACCTGAACATCCCGCTGCCGGCGGGCGCCACGGACAGCCTCTGGCTGGATGCCGTCGAGCGCGGGCTCGATGCCTATGTCGGCATCGACACGCTGGTCGTCTCGCTCGGCTTCGATGCGCAGCGCGGCGACCCGACCGCCAACCTGGCCGTCACAGCCGATGGTTTCCGCGGCGCCGGCCAGCGCATCGCCGCCCTCGGCCTGCCGACCGTGCTGATCCAGGAAGGCGGATATCTGATCGAGACCCTGGAGGCCAATCTCGCGGCCTTCCTGGACGGATTCTTCGGTGCCCGTGCCACGCAGACCCAGCCCCTGGAGGCCACGCCATGAACCACCCGCTCAACTCCTGGGCCGCGCGCGACCAGGCCAGCGTCCTGCATCCCTACACCAACCTCGCCCAGCATGCGGAGACAGGGCCGCTGGTGATCCGGCGCGGCAAGGGCGTGCGCGTGCAGGATGAGGAAGGGCGCTGGTATCTGGAGGGCATGGCCGGGTTGTGGTCGGCCTCGCTGGGCTTCGACGAGCCCCGGCTGGTGGAGGCCGCGACGAAACAGCTCCAGGCGCTGCCCTTCTATCACATCTTCAACGGCCGCTCGCACGAACCCGCGATCGAACTGGCCGAGAAACTGCTCTCCCTGGCGCCGGCGGGGCTGTCGCGCGTGCTGTTCAGCAATTCAGGGTCCGAGGCGAACGACGCGGCGATCAAGCTGGCCTGGCACTACCACCACCTGATCGGCAAACCGCAGAAGCGCAAGATCATCGGGCGGGAACGCGCCTATCACGGCGTGACCATCGCCGCGGCCAGCGCCACCGGGCAGGTCGCCAACCACAACGGCTTCGGCCTGCCGCTGCCAGGCTTTCTGCGCACCGGCAGCGCCAGCCACTGGCACGATGCGCTGCCGGGCGAGAACGAGGCCGATTTCGTCGCCCGGCGTGCGCGGGAGCTGGAGGAGCTGATCGCAGCCGAAGGCGCGGACACCATCGCCGCCTTCATCGCGGAGCCGGTCACGGGCGGCGGCGGCGTCTTCGTTCCGCCCGACGGCTATTTCGCCGCGATCCAGGAAGTACTGCGCCGGCACGAGATCCTGTTCATCGTCGATGAGGTGATCACCGGCTTCGGCCGCACCGGCACGCTGTTCGCCTCGGAACGCTTCGGCCTGCGGCCCGACCTGCTGAGCACGGCCAAGGCGCTCTCGGCCTCCTTCCTGCCGATCTCGGCGCTGCTGGTGTCGGAGAAGATCAACCAGGCGCTGCTGGCCGGCAGCGCGACCCATGGCCCCTTCGCCCACGGCGTGACCTATGCCGCGCACCCGGTCTGCGCCGCCGTCGCGCTGGAGACGCTGCGGCTGTACGAGGAACGCGACATCATCGGCCATATCGCCCAGGTCTCGCCCCTGTTGCAGGACGGGTTGCGCGCCTTGCTGGACCACCCGCTGGTGGGCAACGCCCGCGGCGTGGGGCTGATCGGGGCGGTGGAGATAGTGGCCGACAAGGCGGCGAAGCGGCATTTCGACCCGGCGCTGGGCGTGGGGGCGCGGGTGCAGGCGGCGGCGCTGAAGCGCGGCGTCATCCTGCGCGGCCTCAAGGGCGACGCCATCGCCGCCTGCCCGCCGCTGATCATCCGGCCCGCCGAGATCGAGGAGTTGCTGGGCGCCCTGCGCGGCGCGCTCGACGACGTGCAGGCGTGGCTGGAGGAGCAAGGCCACCACCCCGCGAGGACACAGCCGTGAGCACCCTGATCGACTACCTGGCGCAGAAACGCGAGGCCCTGGAAGGCGTGAAGGCCCGCGCGGCCGAGCCAGGATACAAGCCTGTCTCCATCGACGTCACCGTCACCGCCGAGGGGCGCAGCGGCATCCGCCGCGCCCGTGTGCGCGGCTTCCAGATCGTCAGCGACAGCCCGCCCGATTTCGCGGGCTACGATCTCGGCCCTTCCTCGCCGGAGATCGCGCTCTCCGCCCTGGGCAGCTGCCTGACGCATACTTGGCTGATCCAGGCGGCGGCGCATGGCCTGCCGCTGAAGGCGCTCTCCGTGGAGGTGCATGGCATCCTCGACCCCCGGGCCGGCTCGCCGTGGCATGAGGCGGTGCCGCGCGAGCCGCACGGCCTCGACTACACCGTGCATATCGAGACGGACGCGCCGGAGGCGGCCATCGCCGAGGTGCGGGCGGCCGTCGAGAAGGTCTGTCCCATCCTGAACCTGCTGCGCAACCCACAGACCATCGCCGGGCGTGTCAGCAACGCCTGACAGCGCCGATCACCAGGACAGACAGCCATGAGACGCCGCGCCCTGATCGCCGGCACTTCCGGCCTTGCCGCAGCACCCGCCCTGGCCCAGGGGGCACGTGCGCATACGCTGCGCTTCATCCCGCAGGCCGATGTCACCAGCATCGATCCGCTCAGCACCACCTCCTACGCCGTGCGCAACCACGCGCATCTGGTGTTCGACACGCTGTACGGCATCGACATCGAGGGGCGGCCGCAGCCCCAGCTCGCCGCCGGCCATGTGGTGGAGGACGACGGGCTGCGCTGGACCTTCACGCTGCGCGACGGGCCGACCTTCCATGACGGCGAGAAGATCCGCGCCAGCGACGCGGTAGCCTCGATCCGGCGCTGGCTGCCGCGCGACACCCATGGGCAGACCCTGGCCGCGCGGCTGGACGCCATCCGCGTGCTGGACGACCGGCGCTTCGAGATCCGCCTGAAGCGCCGCTTCGGGGCCTTGCTCGATGCGCTGGCCAAATCCTCCTCCTATCCGGCCTTCATCATGCCGGAACGCTTCGCCGACACGCCGCCGACGGCGCCGATCACCGAGATCGTCGGCTCCGGCCCGTATCGCTTCGTGGCGGAGGAGCGGCGTTCCGGCGCGCTGCTGGTCTATCGCCGCTTCGAAGGCTATTCGCCGACGCCGGCGGGCACGCCCTCGGTCACGGCCGGGCCGAAGCTGGCCGGGTTCGAGCGGGTGGAATGGCACATCATCACCGACCCCTCGACCGCCGCCGCGGCACTCCAGGCCGGGGAGGTGGATTTCTACGAGAGCATCGCGCCCGACCTCCAGGCCCGGCTGTCGCGGCAGCGCGACGTGGTGGTGGACCGGATCGCGACCAACGGCACGGTCGCCATGCTGCGGCCGAACCACCTGCATCCGCCCTTCGACGACCCCGCCGTTCGGCGCGCCGTGCTGCCGGCGTTGAGCCAGGCGGAGTTCATGCAATCCATCCTGGGCGACGACCGCGGCCGCTGGCGCGACGGCGTCGGCCCCTTTCCGGTCGGCAGCCCGCTTGCCTCCGATGAGGGCCTCGCCGCCCTGACCTCCCCACGCAGCCTGGAGCGCGCGCGCGCGGCGCTGGCCGCCACGGGCCGGGCGGGGGCGCGCGCGGTGATGCTGCATGCGGCCGACCAGGTGAACAACTCGGCGCTGACGCTGGTGGCCACCGACCTGTTCCGGAAGATCGGCCTCGACGCGGAGAACGCGACCTCGGACTGGGGCAGCATGCTGCAACGGCGCGGCAACATGAACCCGCCGGAGCGCGGCGGCTGGAATGCCGTGATCGTGCTGTTCGGCGGCGAGGACCTCGCCAACCCCGGCGGCCACCCGCTGCTGCGCGGCAACGGCCGCGACGCCTGGTTCGGCTGGCCCAACTCCGAACGGATGGAGGCACTGCGCGACGAATGGTTCGACGCGCCGGACCTGGCGGCCCGGCAGGCCATCGGCCGGCGCATCCAGGCCACCTTCTTCGAGGAGGTCCCCTACTGGCCGTTGGGCCAGTTCTACGGCGCCAGCGGCTACCGGCGCGGGCTGAAGATCGGCCGCCGCGGCCTCAGCATTCCCCTCAACATCACGCGTGAATCCTGATCGATCCGGAGAGTTTGCGATGAGTATCCTGTCCCTTCCCATCCTCGACCTGTCCCGCCTGGACGGCCCCGACCATGCAGCCTTCCTGGCGGAGTTGCGCGATGCCGCCCGCCGGGTCGGCTTCTTCTATATCGTCGGCCATGGCGTGCCCGACACGCTGGAGCAGGCGCTGCGCCAGGAGGCGCGGGCCTTCTTCGCGTTGCCGGAGGCCGAGAAGCTGGCGGTGGAAATGATCCATTCGCCGCACTTCCGCGGCTATACCCGCGCCGGGCGCGAGATCACCCGGGGCGCGCCCGACTGGCGCGAGCAGTTCGACATCCATTCGGAGCGCGAGACGCTGCCGCAGCCTGCCGGCGCGCCCGGCTGGACCCGGTTGCAGGGGCCCAATCAATGGCCGGCCGCGCAGCCGGCGCTGCGCCCCGCGCTGCTCGCCTGGCAGGCCGCGCTGACCCAGGTGGCCATCCGCCTGCTCTCCGCCTTCGCCGAGGCGCTGGAGCAGCCCCGGGATGCCTTCGAGGACATCACCCGGGACAAGCCGAATCAGGCCATGAAGATCATCCGCTACCCTGGCCGTGCCTCAGGCGAAAGCGACCAGGGGGTCGGTGCCCACAAGGACAGCGGCCTGCTGACGCTGCTGATCCAGGACAGCATCGGCGGATTGCAGGTGCAGGGCGAACAGGGCTGGATCGACGCCTCGCCCATCCCGGGCGCCTTCGTGGTGAATATCGGCGAACTGTTGGAACTGGCCTCCAACGGCTATCTGAAGGCCACGGTGCACCGCGTGGTCAGCCCGCCGGCCGGCAGCGACCGCCTGTCCATCGCTTTCTTCCTGGGCGCGCGGCTGGATGCGGAGGTGCCGCTGCTGGACCTGCCGCCGGAACTGGCCGCCGCCGCGACCGGCCCCACCTCGGACCCGCTGAACCCGCTGTTCCGCAATGTGGGCGAGAACTACATGAAGGGCCGGCTGCGGTCGCACCCGGATGTGGCGGAACGCCACCACGCCGACCTGCTGGTCCGCGCGCCGGCCTAGAGCAGGCTATCTGCGTTCTGGCGCCGTCAGGCGGTGGCCGGCTGGCGCCGGTCGACGTTGTCGAACAGGGCCTGGCGGAAGGTCAGGCCCGCGGCGGGGCGGCGCAGGATGCCGCGCCGCTCCAGCAGGGGCAGCACCTGGGTGGCCACCGCCGCAAAGGAATTGCCGCCCTTCAGCACGAAGCCGTCCGCGGCATGGCGCTCGAACCAGTCGGCCAGTTCGTCGGCAATGCTGTCGGGGGTCCCGATCAGCGTCAGGTGCCCGAACTCGAACACCTGGGACAGCACGCCGCGCAGGGTCGCGCCCGGCCGCGCGAAATAGCGGCGCAGCAGCAGGCCCCGGCTGCGCCGGCGCTCGACCTGGTTCAGTTCCTCTTCGGAGGGGATGGCGCTGGCCGGGATGGGTGCGTCGAGATCCAGCCCGTCGAGCCGGAACAGCGGGGCCTCCCGCACCACCTTGTCGCGGTACTTCAGCAGCGCCTTGTCGGTGAACTGGCTCTGATAGATCGCCTCGGCCTCTGCGGCGGTGCCGGCCACGAAGATGTTCAGCCCGGGCAGGATGCGAAGCGTCGACGGGTCGCGGCCGTGCTCGGCCACACGCCGCTTCAGGTCGCGGTAGAAGGGGATGGCGGTGTCCAGGTCGGGCGTGGCGGCGAACACGATTTCCGCGTGCCGGGCGGCGAAATCCAGCCCTTCTTCCGAGGCGCCGGCCTGGACGATCACGGGGCGGCCCTGCGGCCCGGGCGGGATGTCGAGCGCCTGCTTCACCCGGAAATACTCGCCCGCGAAATCTGCGTTTTCGACCAGGTCGCCGTCGAAACGGTGCCCGGCCTCGGACCAGGAGACCGAGCCCGCCTTCCAGCCATCCCACAGCCGGTAGGAGACCTGCATGTACTCGTCCGCCTTGCGATAGCGTTCGGCCAGCGGCAGCAGCTTGCCGTCGCCGAAATTCTCCTCGCCGTAATAGGAGGTGACGACATTCCAGCTCGCGCGGCCGCCGCTGAGATTGTCGAGCGAGGTGAAATAGCGCGCCACATTGTAGGGCTCGGTGAAGGAGGTCGATTCCGTCACGATCAGCCCGAGCCGGCTGGTGTGCTGCGACAGCGCCGCCAGCAGTGTCAGCGGCTCGAAGCCGGCCCTGGGCCGCATCTCGGATTTCACCTGGTCCAGGCCAAGGAAATCCGGCTTGAAGATCGCATCGAAGCCCGCGCGTTCCGCCAGCTTCGCATGGGCCGCGAAACCCGCGATGCCGAAGCGGTCGGGATGGCGCTGTGCTGCCGGATTCCCGCTGTGGAACATGTTCGGGTCGGCGAAGGCGACGAGGGTGATGCGGTCCTGGCGAGGCATGCGATTCCACTGTCCAAGCAACGGGGGATGTCGCGCCAGCGGGCAACAGCCCTTTGGCGCATGCCGCGATCTTACCACAGTCATGCCTGATGGAATATCCGCCGCGACCGATGAGTGGCTGCCAAAATCACATACATGAATCGTGTTTATGTCACTGGCTTGCAGTGCCGGCTTTGCCGCGGACAGCCATCAGCCTGCAAGGTCTTCCGCAAAGGCCATATCCAAAATAGCACCTTGTGTGCGCTGAATTATCAATCTACATTTCAGTGATGCAATTAACAGCCGATACCGACAGCGTCCTGGTCTGCACGCCCCCCTGCCGGTGTCGAACCTCCGGCCTCTAGGCGCGCCGCGCCATTGCAACCCGCATCGACCATTCCAGGACACCCTGATGAACACCGAGAGACGCAAGCTGGCCCAGCTGTTGGGCATCGGCGCCACCACCCTTGCCTCCAGCCTGCCCGCGCACGGCCGGGCACAGACAGCCCGCCGTGACGGCGGTGAGGTCACTTTCCTGCTCAGCAGCCTCGAAAGCGGCTGGGGCCTGAATGAGCGAGTCGACACCTATACCGGCATCGTCTGGGGCCAGATCGCCGACAAGCTGGTCCATGTCGACGCGCGCGGCCACGCCACGGGCTGGATCGCCGAACGCTGGGACGAGAACCCGACCCAGACCGAATTCGTGCTGCACCTGAAGCGCGGCGTCACCTTCTCGGACGGCACGCCGCTCGACGCGGCCGCGGTCGCCGCCAATATCGAGCTGTGGGCCAAGGGCGACCCGTCGCGCGGCGTGGGCCGCCTCGGCCTGTTTCCCTCCAGCACCTACACCGCCGCCGAGGCGATCGACGCCCATACGCTGCGCGTCCGCTTCTCCGCGCCCACGCTCGGCTTCATCCCCACGCTCGGCTACCACAAGGCGGTGCTGCGCGCGGTCTCCAGCCTCAACCTGCGGCCGAACGAGCTGGGCAACCTGACGAAGCAGCTCGGCAGCGGCCCCTTCACCGTGCGCTCCTGGCAGGAGGGCGACAATGTCGTGCTGGTGCGCCGCCCCGACTACAATTGGGGCCCCAGCGCGATAGAGCACACCGGCCCCGCGAGCCTGGAACGCATCACCTTCAAGGTCGTGCGCGATGCTTCCATCCGGGGTTCCGCGCTGCAGGCCGGCCAGGCGGATGTGGTGCTGAACGTGGCGCCGCAGGAATTCGCCACCCTGCGCGGCCGTGGCCTGAAGGTCGTGGCGCCGGAGAGCCTGGGTTTCGTCAGCGGCTTCGTGGTCAACACCCGCGCGCCGCATTTCTCCGACGTGAAGGTGCGGCAGGCGGTCCAGCACGCGATCAACCGGCAGGAGATCCTGGACACCGTCTTCACAAGCGACTGGAAGCCGGTGACGACCTTCCTGCAATCCAACGTGCCGGAAGCCGCCGATCTGGGCGCGCTGCTGGCCCATGACCCCGCGAAGTCCAGGCGCCTGCTGGAGGAGGCCGGCTGGCGCCCGGGCCCCGACGGCATCCGGGTGAAGGACGGCCAGCGGCTGCGCTTCAACCTGTTCGCCAGCCCCTGGGTCAGCACCTCCCGCCAGGTGGACGAGGTGATCGCGCAGCAGCTGCGCCAGGTCGGCATCTCGGTGAACCTGCAGGTGGTCGACATCTCGACCTACAATGCCCGCGTCCGCGGCAACGACAATGTGCCGCTGATCGAGATCAGCCGCAGCTTCCTCGATGCCGGCGTGGTGGGGAACATCCTGACCAGCGGCCCCGGCGGCGAGGACCTGTTCCGCTACGAGCAGTCCAACGACGAGCTGAATCGCTACGCCGCCGAGATCGCCAACGCGGTGGACCGCGAGCCCCGCGCCGAAACCCTGCGGGCCGTGCAGCGGCATGTGCTGGAACAGGCGCTGTTCATCCCGACCTCCCAGCTGCTGCAGCGCATCTATGTGCAGTCGCCGAAGCTGCGGGGCGAGGTCTACAGCGGCGCCGCCTATCCGCTCTACTACGGCTCCTGGCTCGAGCGCTGACGGCCATGAAGGCGCGGTCATACCTTGGGTTTCTGCTGCGCAGGCTGGTTCAGGCGCTGGTCGTCGTCGTGCTGTCCTATACGGCGACCTTCCTGATCATCAATGTCCTGCCGGGCGACCCGATCACCAACATGCTGCTGGACCCGGATAACGGGTTCTCGCAGGCCGAGATCGCGCCGATCATCGCCTATTACGGGCTGGACCGGCCGGTGCCGGAACAGCTCTGGAACTCCTTCTCCCGCTTCGTTACCGGGGATCTCGGCATCTCGCTGCGCTCCAACCTGCCGGTTGCGGGACTGGTGCTGGAGGCGCTGCCCTCCACCCTAGTGCTGGCATCCTCCGCGCTGACGGTGGCGCTGCTGGTGGCTTTCGCCCTGGCCTACGGGTCGCAGAACCTGCCGCCGCGCTGGGGCCAGGGGATACTGCGCTCCATCCCGGCCGTGTCGCTCGCGGTGCCGACCTTCATCATCGGCATTTTCCTGATCCAGCTCTTCGCCTTCCAACTCGGCCTGTTCCGCATCACCAGCCCCGATAGCGCGGCCGCCACCTTCTTCGCGGCATTGGCGCTGGGGCTGCCGGTCTCCGCGCAGATCGCCGAGGTGCTGATCACCAACCTCGACCATGAGGCGCGGCAGGACTACTTCGCCGTCGCGCGCTCGCGCGGGCTGTCGCGGGGCGCCCTGTTCCGCCGGCACCAGCTGAAATCCTCCTCCCTGCCGGTTGTCACCATGATCGCGCTGGCGGTGGGCGAGTTGCTGGGCGGCTCGCTGATCACCGAGGCGATCTTCGGGCGGAAGGGCATCGGCTCGCTCGTGCAGTCCGCGGCGGCGGCACAGGATTTTCCCGTGCTGCTGGCCGTGGTGGCACTGGCGGCGGTCGTGTTCGTGGCCGTCAACCTGTTGGCGGACCTGGTCTATCCGCTGCTCGATCCGAGGTTGCGGCGCCGGCGCGGTACGGCCGGGGATGCCGCCTGATGGCCGGCATCGCCCTGCCTCGCCTGTCCGCACCCAGCCTGCCGGGCAGTGTCGTCCTCTCTTTCCTCGTCCTTGCCGTGGTGCTGGCCTGGTCGCTGTTTCCCGGGCTGTTCACGCAGTTCGACCCCTATGTCGGCGACACCTCGCAGAAGCTGTTGCCGCCCTCGCTGCGCTATTGGTTCGGCACCGACCACCTGGGCCGTGACCTGTTGGCGCGGGTTGTGCACGGCACCTGGGCGTCCGTAACCAGTGCGGCCCTTGCCGTCGCGGTGGGGTTGCTGGCCGGGGGGCTGATCGGGCTGCTCGCGGGCTTCCTGGGCGGCTGGGTCGACACCGTGATGGCGCGCCTCGTGGATGTGCTGCTGGCCATTCCGAACTTCCTGCTCGCGGTGCTGATCGTCAGCGCCTTCGGCTTCGAGACAACCAACATCGCCATCGCCACCGGCGTGTCCTCCGTCGCGGTCTTCGCCCGGGTCATGCGCTCGGAGGTGCTGAAGACCGGCAGCGCCGTCTTCGTCGAGGCATCGGGCCTGCTGGGCGGGTCGCGCTGGCATGTACTGTTGCGCCATGTGCTGCCCAATTCCAGCCGGTCGGTGCTGGCGCTCGCGGTGCTGCATTTCGGCACCTCGATCCTGACGATCGCGGGGCTGGCCTTCCTGGGCTACGGCGACCCGCCGCCGGCGGCGGACTGGGGGCTGCTGGTCGCCAGCGGCAAGGATTATCCCAGCTCACCCTGGCTCGTCTTCCTGCCGGCCGGCGTCATCGTGGTGACGGTGCTGGCGGTGAACCGCATCAGCCGATGGATCCGCCATGACGACTGAACTGCTCCGCGTTGCCGATCTTTCCGTGCGCTATGGGCGCCAGCAGGTCGTGCACCAGGTCGGCTTCGGCCTGGCGGCCGGAAAGGCGCTGGCGCTGATCGGGGAATCCGGCTCGGGAAAGTCCACCATCGCCAAGGCGGTGCTCGGCCTGCTGCCTGGCCACGCCCGGGCCACGGGCCGCATCGAACTCAATGGCACGGAGCTGTTGGCGCTGCCGGAACGCCACTTCCGCCAACTGCGCGGACGCACCATCGGCTTCGTCCCGCAGGACCCGCAGAATGCGCTGAACCCGGTCCGCAGTATCGGCTCCCAGGCGCATGAGGCTGCGCGGCTGTTGGGGCCGGGCGACAGCGCGGCCGAGCGCCAGGCGATCCTCGACATCTTCGCCCGGGTCGGCCTCGCGGAGCCGGAGCGCATCTACCGGGCTTATCCGCATGAGCTGTCGGGCGGCATGCTGCAGCGGGTGCTGATCGGCCTGGCCGTGCTGCCACGGCCGGCGCTGATCGTGGCCGACGAGCCGACCTCGGCCCTGGATGTCACGATCCAGAAGCACATTCTGGACCTGCTGGACGATCTGCGCGGCTCGCTCGGCCTCGGTCTGCTGCTGATCACCCACGACCTGGCCATCGCAGCGGAGCGCGCGGAGGATGTGGTGGTGCTGAAGGATGGCGCCGTTCAGGAGGCAGGGACGTCCTCGGCCATCTTCCGCGCGCCCCGTTCCGCCTATGCGCGCCAACTCCAGGCCGACGTGCCGGCGCTCAACCCCGACAGGTTTAGGATCACCGGCCAAACCGCGGACGCCGGTGTCACCGCGATCCGCTTCCGTTCTGTCTCCAGGACTTTCCATGCCGATGGCCGCGCCATCCGAGCCGTGGACGATGTCTCCTTCGAGGTCGCAGCCGGCAGCACCCATGCGCTGGTGGGGGAGTCGGGTTCCGGCAAGACTACGCTGGCGCGGCTGCTGCTCGGGCTGGACAGCCCGGATGCCGGTGCGATCGAGGTGGACGGGCAGCCCGTGCAGGGCCGTTCCCGGGAGGCGCTACGCGCCCTGCGCCGGGACCTTCAGCTCGTGTACCAGAATCCCTTCACCTCGCTCGACCCAACTTGGACGGTACGGGGCATCATCCGCGAACCGCTGGACCGTTACGGCATTGGCACCCGCCGGGAGCGGGAGGAGCGGTTGCACGAGGCCCTGACCGCGGTGGGCCTTGCGGAAAGCCTACTCGACCGCCGGCCGGGCAAGCTGTCGGGCGGACAGCGCCAGCGGGTAGCTATCGCGCGCGCCTTGGTGCTGCAGCCGAAGATCCTGGTGCTCGACGAACCCACCTCCGCGCTCGACGTGACCGTGCAGGCGGGCATTGTGGAGGTGCTGTGCGACCTGCAACGCCGGCTGGGGCTCACCTACCTTTTCGTCTCGCACGACCTGGCGCTAGTTCGGCAGTTTGCGGACACCGTCACGGTGCTGCGCCATGGCCGCGTCGTCGAGCAGGGACCGGTTGAGGGTGTTTTCCTTCGGCCGGCGGAGGCATACAGCCGGGCGCTGTTGAGTGCGGTGCCCCGCCCGATACCCGATACCGTGCCGGCCGCGGAGTGCAGTCCGGCCTCGGTATAGCCGGGATGATTTGGATACCTTGTCGGCGATCAGCACGCTGACCACGCGAGGGACGCGGATGCGGCGGGTTATGGGCTCTACCCGGCGCCTCAACGAAATGGGCGGTACCGATCTTCGCCCGCATTTTTGCGAGCATGGCTTCAGTGGGTGCCGGTAACTGCCTACCAACCACGTTGCGAACATGCGGCTTCCCTGATCGCGCATGCAATAGTCCCTGCATGGTGCCCGCAGGTTCCCTGATAGATGCGTTAGGGAAAACTACCCTATCTAACTGATTTTCTGTGGAATTGTTTGGCGTTCCGTCTGAATTTCTTGCGCATATCTGCCATATTCGCTGTTATTTTTCCTGTTTGCAGGGAAAGCCGGCACCAGACGGGTTCGCTCGCGACTGCCAGCACCGCCAGTTCCCTCACTTCTTGATTGGCCGGCTTCGCGATCGAGCGAGCACAGCCAGCCGATTCTGCTCCAGCGCACCGCGCCTGAACGCGCAGCACCTGCGCCACCCGGCCCGTCGCGCGATGTGAGGCAGTGCTGCCGGCGGGGGAGCGCCCGATCCCCATCTGAAGACCGTCGAAACGGAATTCACCTCGGCATAGCGACTTTCCGGTGGTCGTTTCCGCGCATGGAATGCGGCGCCATCGGCCTGCGCGCGATCAAGGTCGCGTCCGTATCCAGGCTGGCGATCCGCGGCGTAAGCCGCGTCCCTGATCTGTTCTTGGGGACTATTCAGGCACCGACCGGATCGCCTCCCCTGTGGTCATGGGCCCGGCTTGACATGCAGCGGCTCGAACCACGCTGCGGCGCAGCGCCGGAGGCAGCCCTGTGGAACGGCTGTGGGCAAGTCCGTGGGTAAATGAAGGAACATGACATCGGGCAGGCGCATGCGCCGCTCAATCGG
Source organism: Rhodovarius crocodyli (assembly GCF_004005855.1). GTDB lineage: Bacteria > Pseudomonadota > Alphaproteobacteria > Acetobacterales > Acetobacteraceae > Rhodovarius > Rhodovarius crocodyli. Next base: position 133,622 of record NZ_SACL01000010.1, on the reverse strand, counting down.
CTTCTGGCGCTCGTGATCCCGCTGATGGCGTCTGATCGAGTTGGGGCAGCTGAGAAGCCGGCGGCACAGGTCCCGGCATGATCTGGGGCAACGGCCGGATCACGAGCCTCTCCACAAGTCGCCGGAGCTCGGACGGCGTGGTCTGGCCGGCCACCACTTCGTGGTACCCGATACCGGCGCGGCGCAGCGCTTCCTTCTTGATGGCGTCGCGCGCTGCCGCACTGCCCTGGTAATGTCCGAAACCCTGATACTCGATGGCGTGGCGAGGCAGGAACTGGTCGTCGATCAGCAGAAGATCGACCCTTTTCGAATTGATGCAGGCATAGGCGGAGGCGTCTTTACAGCTCAGGATCTCGCCCAGGGAAACCTGCGCCATGACCTGCCAGCGCGGATTGAAGTCTTCCACAAAGCGTTCCAGCTCCTTCAGAACGCGTCCCTCGCTTTTGTTGAGGAGCGGCTGGATAGCAAAATCCGCGGACATGACGACGCGCAATTGGTCGGCAGAGTCCGTGGGGCGTGACGGCGGCAGTTCCACCCTGGGAGCCGTGGGCTGCCTGAGCGAGCCGAGCGAACCGGCTCCCCTGTTCCAATGTCGTGCCTCTCGCCTTCGCCACGTGTGCCGACGGATTCTCGAACGGACACGCGCGATGGTCAGGCCGATGAACACGCCCATGAGCAGCAGGCCGATCGCCAGTACGGGGTCCGCGATGAGGACAGCTGTGTTAGGTGACATTGCGCAATGTTAACTTCCTGCGATCAGCAAGTCATCAGTAGCGCCGGGCGTGAAAGCAATACGGGCGCATGATCCGCGCCCGTTCAACAATGAAAAACCGTTCGGGGCACAACACACCCCTTCCGACAATGCGCGCCTATACCCGACGCGCCCGGCCGCTACCCGATCGACCGCGGTATCACCAGGATATGCGCGCCCTTGATCAGGTTCTGGATCCGCGCCGTGATCTGCTGCGACAGCGCGTGTACCTCACCCATCCGCCGATCGGGCGCGAAGCCGATCTCGATCTCGATCCAGGCATCGCTGCCCTGGGTACGCGTCCGCACCGCCAGCAGCTCGTCATAGCTGTCGAAGGTCGCGGCCAGCGCGCGGTTGATCGCGGCCTGCTGGCGCTCGTTCAGCGCGCGGTCGATCAGGTGGGGAAGGGCCTCATGGATCAGCCGTGCGCCGAAGGTCAGCATCACCACGATCACCACGGTCGTGCCCGCCAGGTCCGCCCAGCCGCCGATGCCCACCGGCCCCAGCCAGGCATTGACCAGCACCGCCACCGCCACCAGCGCCGAGGAGATCACCTTCGACAGTCGCGACATCAACTGCCCGTTCACGATGATGGAGGTGGCGTTCCGGCTCGCGCGCCACAGCAGCAGGAACACCCACGTGTTGATCGCCAGGTTGGCCAGCCCCGCCGCCGCGCCCATGGCCATGCCGGCCGCCGATTGCTCCTGCACCACCCCCACGCGCTGGATCATGCCGGACAGCAGCCACAGCGCGCCGAGCCCCATGGCGATGCCCACCACCAGATTGGCGAATTGCTCCAGCTTCCGGGTGCCGTAGTCGTAATCGGCGATGGTGCCCCGGTTGATCCGGCGCAGCAGCATCAGCAGCACCACCTCCAGCAGGATCAGCAGCCCGCCGCGCACGCATTCGCCCAGCAGCGTCAGCGAATTGCCCCAGAGTGCCGCGACCATCGTGATGGCCCAGATCCCGGCATCCAGCAGGCAGCCGGTCAGGATGGCCTGCTCGCCCTTCAGGGCCTCCGGGTTCGGCGTGCCCGGCTGTGGCGATGTTGCGTGGGACAAGCGTCAGGGCTCCGTCATGCAATCTTGACGAGTATTCCGTCGCTTATACCTGCCTCGTCAATCGTCCTCGCACCGCCGCGTGCCGGTCCTGTGGCGTGACGTGCCGATGGGCCTGCCCAGGCGGCAGGCAGGTGACGACATGCTTTGTCATCAACTGATATGCAGCGGCATGGTGGGCCTGCTATCAGGCGCGGATGATAAGATTACAGTTCGTCCATAAATCTCGCCGCCCCGCCACCCCCGACATGCCGACCGCAGGGCAAGGCCGTGTGGGGTAGTATCGAGCAACCCCGCCACATCCTGGTCGTCGAGGACGATGCCGAGATGCGGCACCTGCTGTCCTGCCACCTGCGCGACAGCGGCTTTCTGGTGACGTCGGTGGGCGATGGCCGCCAGATGCGCCGGTATCTCGCGGCACCCTCCGCCGCCATCGATCTGGTGCTGCTGGACATCATGCTGCCTGGTGCCTCGGGCATTGATCTACTCAAGGACCTCCGCGCGTCCTCCAGCCTGCCCGTGGTGCTGCTCACCGCGCTGGGGGATGAGACGGACCGGGTGCTGGGCCTGGAATTCGGCGCGGACGACTACATCGCCAAGCCCTTCGGCCGGCGGGAGCTGGTGGCCCGGCTGCGCGCCGTGCTGCGCCGGGTTGGGGCCACCCCCGAAAGCCCGTCGCCCGCCGTCAACTCCCTGGCGCTCGGCTTCGAGGGGTGGGTACTGAGCATCGGCCGGCGGGAGCTCGTCTCGCCCAAGGGCGTGCTGATCGACCTGTCGGCGACGGAGTTCGACCTGCTCATGGCCTTCCTGGCCAATCCGCAGCGCGTCCTGGGCCGGGACCAGCTGATGGAGGCGGCCCACCGCCGGCTGGGCGATGCCTTCGACCGCAGCGTGGATGTCCAGGTCAGCCGCCTGCGCCGCAAGATCGAGCCCAGCGGCGCGCCCAACCTCATCAAGACGGTGCGCGGGGCGGGCTATATCTTCGTGGGCGAGGTGATGCGCCTGTGAAGCGCGCGCTGTCCTGGATATGGCCCGACAAGCTGGCGGGGCGGGCCACGCTCGCGCTGCTCGCGGGGCTGCTCGCGCTGCATGTGGCCAGTGTCTGGATTCATGAGGCCTCGCTGCGCGGCCGCCAGCAGACGGTGCGGGAGCAGGTGATCGCCACCGACCTGCGCCAGGTCTGGCGGGCCCTCGCCTCGATCCGCGCCGAAGGGCGGGACGCGGCCGCCCATGCGCTGTCGGGCCCGGGGCTGGAACTGCACTGGCGCGAGGGCGCGGCCCCGCCCGACCAGGCCGGCACCGAGGCGTCGCTGAGCGGCTTTCGCCGCCTGCTGCTGCGCCACGCGCCCGAATTGACCGATGTGCGTCTGGACTGGGCCGACAGCACGACGCGCCACCTGCTGGTGGGTGCCCTGCCGGTGGATGCCGCGGGCTATGTCGCCTTCGCCGCCCCCATGTTCCGCCATGCGGAGGCCACGCCCTTCGACCCGGACGGCTTCGCGGCCCTGGCGACCATGGCCCTCGTGATCGCCATCGTCTCCGTGGTGGTGATGCGGGGCCTGACGCAGCCGCTGCGCGAACTCTCGGCCGCGGCCGACCGCATCGGGCGCGACGGTGCCGCGGTGCGCATCGCCGAATCGGGCCCGGCCGAGATCCGCCAGGCCGCCCGCGCCTTCAACGCCATGCAGGACCGGATCCGCCGCCTGCTGGATGACCGCACCCAGGCGCTGGCCGCCGTCTCGCATGATCTGCGCACGCCCATCACCCGGCTGCGCCTGGTCGCGGGCTTCATCGAGAACGGCGTCACGCGCGAAAGGGTCGATGCCAACCTCGATGACATGGCGGCGATGGTGGAGGCGACGCTGCTGTACATGCGCGACGGCCGTGACGCGGAGGCACCGCGCCCGACCGACCTCGCCACCGTGCTGCGGACGCTGTGCGATGACGCCGCCGATGCGGGAGAGGCCGTCACCTACAGCGGGCCCGAGCAGGCCGTCACCGCGTTGCGGCCGGTCGCGATGCGCCGGGCGCTGGGCAATCTGCTGGGCAATGCGCTGGCCTATGGCGGCAGCGCCGAGGTGCGGCTGATCGAGGCCGGGGCCTCGCTGCGGGTGGAGGTGTCGGATCGCGGGCCCGGCATCCCGGAGGCCGCGCAGGAAGTGGTGTTCGAGCCGTTCCGCCGGCTGGAGGCCAGCCGCAACCGCGCCACCGGCGGGGTGGGGCTGGGCCTGACCATCGCGCGCCGCGCGGTGGAGGCCGAGGGCGGCACGCTGCGCCTGCGCAACCGGCGCGGCGGGGGGCTGACGGCGGTCGTGGAACTGCCCTTGGCCGCCGTATGACGTTTCGTGTCAGCGGCGCAAAAACATGTCGCGCGATGAGAAACCACGACATGCGCCGCTCTCTAGTCTGTCGATGTTCCGGGCAGCGGCCCGGGGCTCAGGACAGGAGAGAAGAAGAATGTTCCGTGTTGCGATGCTCGCCGGTGTGCTGGCCAGCGTGCCGGCCCTTGGTTTCGCCCAGCAGGCCGCCGGGGGCTACAACTGCCCCACCGCCGGCAGTTCGCTGGAGCGCACGCGCGGTGACGACATCACCTATCGTGCCGGCACCCAGGCGCCCTTCGTGTGCGCGACGACCACGGGCACGCAGCGGCTGCTGGGCTACTGGTCGACGGGCGAGGCCTTCTATCGCAACGGCCGCCCGGAGCTGGAGCGCATGCTGAACACCGCCTTCGGCAGCCGCCAGCCCGCCCAGGCCAGCTTCACCTATTTCAGCCACTCCGCCATCGGCCATATCCCGAACCGCGTGCAGGAAAGCTGGTCGGTGCCGGGGGTGGAGCGCGTCTCGACACCCGCGGGTGAATTCGAGGCGATGCGTGTGGAGCGCGTCTTCCACATCATGGACACGCTGTACCGCTACCGACAGACGCTGTGGGTGGACACCCGCACCGGCACGCCCGTGCGCTCCGAGGTCGAGCACACCAACGGCATCATGGCAGCGCATGTCTTCTCCTGGCGCGCGGCCCAGATCGAGGCGCGGCAGATGGTCTCGGCGCGCTGATCCTGGCCGTCAGGCCCCGAGCAGCCCCAGATGTTCAATGAGGATGGCGCAGCCGATGCCGATGAGGCAGAGGCCGCCCATCCCCTCGGCCCAGCGGCCCAGCCGCTGGCCCACATGCCGGGCGATCAGGATGCCGGCCGTGGCCATCAGGAAGGTCGCGAGCCCGATGGCCCCGGCCACCAGGGCGATGTGCACATCCAGGAAGGCCAGCGAGACGCCGACCGCCATGGCATCCAGGCTGGTGGCGATGGCGGTCGTGATCAGCACGGCCAGGCTGTGTCGGCGCGGGCGTGCCGCTTCCTCATGCGCGGCGGGGGCCAGCGCCTGCAGCACCATCCGGCCGCCGATCGCCAGCAACAGGCCGAAGGCGATCCAGTGGTCCACCGCCTCGATGTAGGTGCTGGCGGCGAAGCCCGCCGCCCAGCCGATGAGCGGCGTCAGCGCCTCTACCACGCCGAAGACCAGCCCCGTGCGCAGCGCCTCCGTGAAGCGGGGACGGTCCAGCGAGGCACCCTTCGCCAGTGAGGCTGCGAAGGCGTCTGCCGACATGCTGAAGGACAGCATGGCGATGGTGGCGGGCGTCATGGCGGGTCCGGCGCGGTGGAGCGCCGGGATAGCGGTGCCGCCCGGATCAGGTCAACATATGAACAGCTGTTCAGTTATGCTGGTGATGCAGGTCAGCCCTTCAGCCCCAGCTCCGCCAGCACCTCCGCCGTGTGCTCGCCCAGCATCGGGGGCGGGCGGCTGGGCTGGTCCTCGCGGGAACCATCGAAGCTGACGGCGCGGCGGATTTCCGTCAGTTCGCCCATTTCAGGGTGCGTCACCTGGCGGAAGGTGCCGAGATGCCGGACCTGCTCGTCGCCCGCCACCTCATCCACCGAATAGATCTGCGCATAGGGCAGGTCGGTGGCCTTCAGTGCCTCCAGCCATTCGGCCAGGGTCTTTTCCGCGAAGACCGGGGCGGCGGTGCGCAGGATGTGGTCGTAATTCTCGATGCGCAGGTTGCGGGTGGCCGCCAGCGGGTCATCCAGCAGCCCGGCCAGGCCGGTGACGGCCACGAACTGCTCCCAGAACTTCTGCTGGGACGACAGGTGGATCGTCAGCAGCCGCCCATCCCGGCAACGGAAGGCGTAGGACTGCGAGGTGCGCGTGCGCAGCTGCGGGTCGGAAACCAGGCCCATCTGGTTGAAGTAGCCATAGGGGTCCGGCATGAAGGCCACCGTCGATTCCAGCATGTTCACATCGACCCGCCGCCCGCGCCCGCTCTGCTGGCGCGCCAGCAGCGCGCCCATGATGCCGTAGCAGGCGTAGAAGCCGGTCACGTTGTCCGAGATGGTGGGGCCCGCGATCTTGGGCGCCTCGGGGTCCAGGAACAGGCTGGACATGCCGGCGATGGCCTGGGCCACCGCGTCATAGGCGGGGCGCGCCGCATAGGGGCCATCCGCGCCGAAGCCCGAGATGTGGCAGGCGATGAGCCCGGGGTTCAGCTCCTCCAGCCGCGCATCCGAGAAGCCCAGCCGGTCCAGCACGCCGGGGCGGAAATTGCAGATCAGCACATCCGCGCGCGCGATCAGCGCCGCCAGCGCCGCCTTGCCTTCCTCTGCGCGCAGATCGAGCGTGACGCTGCGCTTGTTGCGGTTGTAGCCGCAGAAATGCGGGCTGTAGAGGCCGCCGCGGAAGCTGCGGAACGGGTCGCCGCCCTCCGGGTTCTCCACCTTGATCACATCCGCGCCGAGATCGGCCAGCATCATGCCGGCCAGCGAGCCGGTGATCATCGTCGTCAGCTCGACGACCTGCAGCCCGGGCAGCAGGGTTTCGGCGGGCAGGGTCATGGAGTGTCCTCGTTCAGGAAGGCGAGCAGCAGCTCGTCGAGCGCCGCCGGCGCCTCGATGGGGGCGTAATGGCCCACGCCGGGCATCAGGAAGAAGCCGGCGCGGGGCAGGGCCGCGGCGATCCGGCGGCCGAGTTCGGGCGGGGAGCCCTTGTCGTCCTCGCCGCTGATGACCAGCGCGGGGCCCGACAGGGCAGGCAGCAGCGGCATGATGTCGGCCGCCACCAGCGCCTCCCACGCCGCGAGGTAGCCGGCGGCGGGCACGGCCGCCATCACGGCGATGGCGCGCGCGCGGGCGGTGTCGGAGGCCGCCCGGCCCAGGATGGCGCCGCCGCGCAAGGCGGCGAAGCCGTCGGGGCCCAGCTCGCGCAGCTCCTCGATGCGGGCCAGGCGCAGGGCCTCGCGCTCCTCGGCCGGCAGGGCGCCCATGCCCGCCATGGGGTGCAGCAGCACCACCCGGCGCAGCAGGCCGGGGCGCGCCCGGGCCAGGAGGGCCAGGAAGATCGCGCCCAGGGAATGGCCCACCGCATCCAGGCGCGTGATCTTCAGCGCATCCAGCCATTCCAGCAGCCGGTCCACATGGCCTGACCCGGCCAGCGGCGCGGAGCCGCCATAGCCCGGCGCATCCCAGGCCAGCACTCGCCGGCCTGCCGACAGGCTGCCCAGCTGATGCGTCCAGGCGCCGGCCTCGCCGCCGATGCCGTGCACCAGCAGCAGGGGCGGGCCCTCACCGCTTTCCAGCCAGGCGATGCGCCCGCCCGGCAGGTCGATCGTCTGGCTGACGGCGGTCACGGCGCGTAGTGGTCCAGCACATGCCGCGCCAGGCTCATGCGCAGCACTTCCTCGGGGCCTTCGGTCACCATCATGCTGCGCTGGTCGCGCCAGAACTTCTCGATGGGCAGTTCCTTGGTGAAGCCGATGCCGCCATGGATCTGCAGGCAGCGGTCCGCCGCCTGGAAGGAGAGGCGGTCGCCCAGCATCTTCACCGCGAAGGCGTCGTGCCGCACATCCATGCCCTGGTCATAGCGCCAGGCGGCGCGATAGACCGCGAGGCGCAGCTGCTCCAGGTCCAGATGCGTGTCGACCAGCATCCACTGCACCGCCTGCCGGTCCGCGAGCTTCTTGCCGAAGGTCTCGCGCTGCTTGGCGTAGTCGGTGCCCATTTCCAGGCAGCGGCGCATGACGCCGAGGCCGCGCGCGCCATGGCGGATGCGGCCGGTGTTGATCCAGTCCTGCGCCAGCTTGAAGCCGTCGCCCTCGCGCCCGATCAGTTTCGACACATGGACCCGCACATTGTCGAAGGCGAGCTCGCAGGGCTCGTCATCCATCATGGTCTGCTGGGCGCGCACGATGGACACACCCGGCGTGTCCATGTCGACCAGGAAGGCCGAGATGCCGCGCGCGCCCTTGGACTTGTCGGTGGAGACCAGCAGCTGCACGAAATCCGCGTGCTGCGCGTTGGTGATGAAGCGCTTGTAGCCGTTGATGACGTAGTAATCGCCCTCACGCACCGCGGTGGAGCGGATGGCCGCCGGGTCGCTGCCGGCATCGGGCTCGGTAAGCGCGAAGCAGCAATCCTTCTCGCCCGAGATCACGGGGTAGAGGTAGTCCTTGCGCTGTTCCTCATTGAGCTGGAACAGGATGGGGCTGGGCTCGGGGCCGAAGATCTGCGTCTTGCGGGCGGGGATGGCGATGGTGCGGCCCATTTCCTCCCACAGCAGCACGCGGGCCAGCAGGCCCATGCCGAGCCCGCCATATTCCTCCGGCACGGTGATGAGCCAGTAGCCCATCTCCTTCATCTGGGCCTCCAGCTTCGCGCGCACCTCGGGCTTCATGTCCGGGCCTTCGTAGGCGTCGCGCTCGGTGGGGATGATCTCCTTGTCCACGAAGCGGCGGATCTGCTCCTGCATCAGGCGCAGTTCCTCGGGCAGTTCGAAATCCATGCTGTCAGGCCTTGTGAGAGTAGCTGCCCTCGACGGGCTTGTAGCTTTTCTGGTCGATGAACTGGCTGATGCCCTCGCGCTGGGCGCGGCCGCCGCCTGCCTGATGCACTTCCTGCATCTTGGCGTTCAGGTAGTCATAGGCCTGGTCGAAGGGCATGGAGCGCACGCGGCGCACCGCTTCCTTGGTGCAGCGATAGGCCACGGGGTCCTTGGACATCAGCAGGGTCGCGAGTTCTTTCACGCGCGCCTTTAGGCCATCCAGCGGCACGGCCTCGTTCACCAGGCGCAGCCGCGCGGCCTCGGCGCCATCGAAGGCGCGGCCGGTGAGGCAGAGGTCCAGAGCGTCGCGATAGCCCAGCGCCTCCGTCATCACGCGTGCCACGAGGCCGCCGGGGATGATGCCCCAGTTGATTTCGGAGAGGCTGAAGGTCGCGTCCTCGGCCGCGATCGCGAAGTCGCAGGCGATCAGTTGCATGAAGGCGCCGCCGACGCAGAAGCCGTTCACCATGGCGATGGTGGGCTTGCCGTAATTGTACAGGCGGTCCCAGCGCCAGCGGTTCGCGGCCTCGGTGGCGCGCTTGGTCTCGGCGGGCTTGCCGTCCAGCTCGCGGAAGAATTCCTTGAGGTCCTGGCCGGCGGAGAAGGCCTTGCCCGCACCGGTCACGACCAGGCAGCGCACCGCGGGGTCGGTCTCCAGCTCGGCCAGCACGCGGTCCATTTCCAGGTGCAGCGTCGGGCTCATGGCGTTGCGCTTCTCGGGACGGTTCAGCGCCACCCAGGCGATGCCGTCCTCGATCTCGACGCTGACGGTCTTCAGATCGTTCATGGGGTTTCCATCCGGTAGAGGGGGCGGGCCGTATTGCGCCCGCCCGGGCGGTCACATGCCGGTGTCGATGCGCGCCTCACGGGCGACGCGCTTCCAGCGTTCCACCTCGGCGCGCTGGAACGGGGCGAATTCGGCATGGCCCTTGAAGGTTGGCTCGAAGCCCGAGGTGGTGAGCAGCTGCTTGGCCGCATCGGTGGCCGCGATCCGGCGCAGCTCGGCCTCGATACCGGTCAGCAGGGCAGGGTCCATGGCCGGCGGGCCGTAGATGCCGATCCAGCTGGTGACCGAGAAGTCGGGCACGCCCGCTTCGATCAGCGTGGGAATCTCGGGCAGCTGCGGCGTGCGATAGGGGCTGGTGACGGCCAGCGCGCGCAGGTTGCCGCCGGCGATGGCGCCCTTCACGGTCGGCAGGTTCTCGAAGGCCACCTGCACGTCGTTGCGCTGGAGCATGACCAGCGAATTGCCCACCTGGCCCAGCGGCACGCCCACGATGTCGAGGCCGAGCTGCAGCTTGAACAGCTCCGCCGTCATCTGGTTGGAGGCGCCGGTGGAGGTGTAGACGTAGTTCAGCTTGCCCGGATTGGCGCGGGCATAGGCGATGAACTCCTGCACATTGGCCGCCGTGACGGCGGGCGAGACGACCATGGCATTCACGAATTCCGCCATGATGGCCAGCGCCGTGAAATCCGTGTTCACGTCATAGGGGTAGTTGCGCACCATCGCGGGCGGCAGGCCGTGGCTGCCCAGGCCGCCCACCAGCAGCGTGGCGCCGTCCGGCGCGGAACGGCGCAGCATCTCAAGCCCGATGGTGGCATTCGCCCCCGGGCGGTTGTCCACCACCACGTTCGTGCCGTGGGCGGCGCGCAGGCTCTCGGCCAGCACGCGCGCCACCACGTCGGTCACGCGGCCGGCGGGGAAGGGGACGATGATGCGCAGATTGGCGGGCGCCCAGGTCGCGGCGCGCGAGGGGCCGGCCGCGGTGATGACGGCGGCGGTGGCAAGGCTGAACTGCAGGGCACGGCGGCGGGTGGCATAGGCGGATTCAGGGCGCTTCAACATCGACAAAGTCTCCGTCTGAGGGATGTTTTGAGTGCCGTGCGTACCCTGCGTTGGCAGCATCCTCGGGAGTGAAAAGCCCCGAAGTCAATTAGCTTTTTTCCGGAAGCGGCAGCCGCGCCCCGCCGCCGGCGCGCGCGACGCGCCAGCAAGGCAGTAAAATCTTACACTTAGGCAATAACGGGCGCGTGAAAATTTTTTTATCAGCGCCGTGAGATTTCAGTGATGGCGAATCAGAATGCTGTTTCCAGCGCGCCCTCGGCGATGATCCAGAAGACGCGGGCGGGGATGTCGGCGTCATTGTGCAGGCTGTGCGGCAGCAGGCTGCTGAACTGGAAGCTGTCGCCGGGGAACAGCCGCGCGGCCTGGCCATCCACGATCAGGCGGATCTCGCCTTCGACCACCCATCCCGCCTTCTGGCCCGTGCCGATGACGACATCGAGGTTTTCCGAGCGCGGCGGCAGGGAGATCATCATCATCCGCAGGCTGCGCTGGCCGGCGGGGGACATCATCTCCTTCAGGATGGGCGCCGTGCCCACGCTGATCTGGTGCCGGCGCGCGGGGCGGCTGACGAAGGGCGGGTCGCTGGTCGCGGGCTCCGAGGCCAGGATGGCATCGGTCGTGACGCCGAGCGCGATCGCGATCTTCTCGATGGTGTTGAGCGAGGGGTTGGCGCGGTCGCGCTCGATCTGGCTGACGATGCCGGCCGAGACTCCGGCCGCCGCGGCCAGGGCGTTCACGCTCATGCCGCGGGCGTTGCGCAGGGTGCGCACCCTGGCGCCGATCAGGTCTGCCAGCCTTCCGGGCATTGTTGCCGCAATCTGCACCACGCTTCCTCCGAATCCCGTCCGCCGGCCCATGCCCGTGTGGCGCGGCGCTTGACGCTCCGCCCGCCCGTGCAAAATAATGAATGGACGTTCAGTTTGCCAGTGGGTGCCGGAACCCAAAGGAGCCTGCCCGATGCCGAACCTCTCCCGCCGCAGCCTTGGCGCCGCCTCACTGGCGGCTGCCGCCGTTCTCTCCGCCCGCCCCGCGCGGGCGGATGCCACCTGGGACCGCATCAAGTCGTCCAAGACCGTCAACGTGGCCTTCGTGAACAGCCGTCCCTGGTCCTTCCGCGACCAGGCCGGCAACCATGCGGGCATCGAGCCCGACCTGATCCGCGCCATCCTGGGCCGCCACGGCGTGACCACCATCGAGACCTCGCCGGTCGAGTTCAACGGCATCATTCCGGGCCTGCAGGCCCGCCGCTTCGACATGTCCAATGGCGGGCTCTACATCACGCCGCAGCGCTGCCGCCTGGTGGCCTTCAGCAGCCCGTACCTGCGCGTCTCGGACGGCATCCTGGTGCGTGAGGGCAATCCGCTCAACATCCGCAGCTATCGCGACTTCGCCGAGAACCCCAACCTGCGCCTGGGCACGGTGCGCGGCAGCATCAACGCGCAGAATGCGGAACTCGCGGGCGTGCCCGCTGGGCGCCAGCTGCTGCTGCCTGATTCGCAGGCGGTGGTCAGCGCGCTGATGGCCGGGCGGCTGGATGCCGGCTCCTTCTCGCTGGGCCTGGCGCTGGCCATGCTGCAGGACCCGAACGTGCGCGGCCTGCAGCGCGCCACCCCCTTCACCGGCGCCATCCTGCCCAATGGCGAGGAGAAGCTGGGCTTCGCCGCCTTCGCCTTCCGCCGCGCCGATACCGAGTTGAAGCAGGTGTTCGACGAGGGCATGGCCGCACTCACCGCCGACGGCACGCTGGCTGCCATCCTGGCACGCTACGGCTTCTCCGAGAGCGATGTGCCGCGCAACGTCTCGACCGATCGGCTCTGCACGGAGTGAGCTTTCCCACCATCCTGTTGTGGCTGTTGCAGGGGCTGGGCGTGACCATGGCGGTCACGGCCCTGTCCGCGCTGGTGGTGTTTCCCTTCGCGCTGGTCTTCGGCGTGCTGGAGTACCGGCTGCGCGGCATCCCGCGCTTTCTGGTGACGGTGTTCATCGATTTCTGGCGCAGTTCCTCCGTCATCATCCTGCTGTTCTTCTTCTTCTATGTGGGCCCGGCCTTTGACGTGTTCCTCAGCGCCTATGCGGTGGGCGCGCTCGTCATCGGCTGCAATATCGGGGCCTATGGCTCCCAGGCATTGCGTTCCGCGCTGGAGACGATCCCTGCCGGCCAGAAGGAGGCGGGCAGGGCGCTCGGCCTCTCCCGCAACCGCATCCTGTTCCTGATCGAGCTGCCGCAGGCGCTGCGCAAGGTGATCCCGATCGCCGGCAACGAGGTCATCGAGATCGTGAAGACCTCCGCCAACGTGTCGCTCATCGGCCTGGCGGACGTGACCTTCAAGGCGAAGGAGGCGATGCAGGCCAGCCACCAGCCGGCCGAGATCTACTCGGCGCTGCTGGGCGTCTACATCGCCATCTGCCTGCCCATGGCGCTGGCGATCCATGCGCTGGTGCGGCGCGGCCAGGCGCGGCGCGCGTAATGGGGTTCGATACCGAATACTTCTGGTCGCTGTGGCCCGCCATCTTCCAAGGCTCGCTGATGACGCTGGCGGCGGCCGCGGCGGGGTCGGTCGGCGCCATCCTGGTGGGCATCATCCTGGCCCTTGGCCGCCGCAGCGGGCGCCTGAGCAAGATCATCTGCGCGGGCTTCACCGAGGCCATCCGGCTCAGCCCGTTCCTGGTGCAGCTGTATTTCCTCTACTATGTCCTGCCGGTGTGGGGGCTGACGCTGGATGCCGTCACGGTGGGCATCCTCACCCTCTCCATCCATTTCGGCGCCTTCCTGGGCGAGGTGTTCGGCGCCGGCATCGATGCCGTGCCGCGCGGGCAGGTCGAGGCCGCCCGGGCACTGGGCCTGCGCAACCGCCAGATCAGCTTCCTGATCGTGCTGCCGCAGATGCTGCGCTTCGTGGCGGCGCCCACGGCGAACTACATGATCTCCCTGCTCAAGACGACGCCGTACCTGGCCGTGGTCGGCGTGCCGGAAATGCTGGGGGTGGCGTTCGACAAGGCATCGGACAGCTTCCGCTACGTGGAGCCGCTGACGGCCGCCGGAATCCTGTTCCTGGTCTACAGCACCATCATCGGGCAGGCGGCACGGTATGTGGAACGGAAGATCCGGCCGTTGTGAGGATAGGCTGGGGCTTTGCCCCAGGCCCCAGCAAGGGGCGCCGCCCCTTGCATCCCCGCCAGGACCGTAGCGGCCCTGGACCCCGGGGAGTGGGCACATATCCTGATAATTTATTGATTATTATAATATAAATTGTGCCCCGCCCATGCAGATAAGGCGCCAAACTCCTATCAGGTCCAGGAGATATTATCTCCTGGCGGGGAGTTTGAGGGGCAGAGCCCCTCAATGGGGGTTCGGGGGCAACGCCCCCGTGCGTCACCTCCCCAGATTCTCCCTGAGCGTCCCGCCGCCATATTCCTTCTGCACCAGCCCGCGCTTCTGCAGCACCGGCACCACCATCCGGCAGAAATCCTCGAACATGCCCGGGCTGGTGGTCGGCCACACCACGAAGCCGTCGCAGGCGCGGTTCACGAACCAGTCTTCCATCTGGTCGGCGATGCTTTCGGGCGTGCCGACCATCACGCTGCGCGGTTTCTTGGCGGCCTCGGCAAGGCTGATGCCTTCGCGCTTGGCCTTCAGCACCACGCGGTCCAGCGAGCCCTGGATGCCGCGCGCGCCGGAGGTGTCGTCATCCGGCAGCGGCTTGCTGAGGTCGATGCCCACGGTGTTGGAGATGGAGGCCTGCTGCAGGTCCGGGTTCAGCAGGCTGTGCAGGTATTCCAGCTTCTCCTGCGCGATGCTCTCGGTCTCACCCACGACGACGGCGAGGGAGGGGAGGATGGCGCAGCTTTCCGGGTCACGGCCCTTGGCCACCATGCGCGTCTTGATGTCGGTGTAGTAGTCCTGGGAGGCATCCTTGAAGGCGGGCGTGCTGAAGATCAGTTCGGCCCAGCGCGCCGCGAATTCCCGCCCGCGCGGAGAGGACCCCGCCTGCATGAACACCGGATGGTCCTGCGGGCTGCGCGGCACGCCGAGCGGGCCCTTGGTGCTGACGTATTTGCCCTGGTAGTCGGCGTAGCGCACCTTGCTGGCGTCGACGAACTGGCCGGTCTCCTTGTTCATCACCATCGCGTCGGCGTCCCAGCCGTGCCAGAGGGCGAGGCAGGCCTCCAGCACCTCATCGGCCATGTCGTAGCGTTCCTCCTTCGGCGGCAGGCGTTCGCTGCCGAAGTTGCGCGCCTCGAAGTCGGTGGCGGAGGTGACGATGTTCCAGCACATCCGCCCGCCGCTCAGCACATCCATGGACCCCAGCAGCCGCGCCAGGATGTAGGGCGGGTAGAAGCTGGTCGACAGCGTGGTGCCGAGGCCCAGATGCCTGGTCACCCGCATCATGAAGGGCAGGACCGTCAGCGGTTCCAGATAGGTGATCTGCCCGCCCAGGCCGAGATAGGTCTCGAAGCCGCCCTTATGGATGTCCGGCACGCCCAGCGTATCGGCGAAGAAGGCCGCGTCGAAGCGCGCGGCTTCGAGCATCCGGGCGGTTTCCTCGTAGCGCTCGGGGGTGAAGATGTCGTCCAGCCGGGCGGCGGGGTGTCGCCAGCCGCCGCCATGGTTCGCGGTGGGGCCGGTCTTGAGATACGCCACGAGGCGCATTCGGCGGTTTACAGGCATGGGAGGGCGCCTTCATCGCAGGAATGAACGCCCGAGTATTATATTGAACGGCGCCGCGCGCCACCCCCTTCAGGCCAGCACTTTGGGCACGCCCTCCACATCCGGCAGGCGCAGCACCTGCATGCCGCGCTGCTCGACGAAGGGCATCAGCACGCGCTCGAACGCATGGGCCAGCGTGGCATCGACCTGGCCCAGCTCCGGGCCGAAATCCTCGGCCCCGACGCCCAGGTCCAGCAGCGGCTCCAGCGCCGCCAGCCGGAACCAGAGCATGGTGCCGGCCGCGAAATCGCCGAGCTTCTCCTCGACGAGGCCGAGCCGCTCCAGCAGCGCCTCCAGGTGGCGCTTGTTGTAGGTCACGCTGGCTTCGGCGCGCACGGGCATCAGGCTGTGCTCGACCACCGCCATCCCGGCGGAGGGGGCGCGGAAGAAATCGGCCTCCAGCGTCGCCAGGCTGGCCGGGGCCAGCAGCGTGCCCACCAGCCCGCGCCGCCAGTCACCGCCATCGGTGCGGTGGGGGGACTTCTTGGTGTGCAGCTTCAGCGCATGCTCGTAGCCCAATGCGGAGGCCACGCGCAGCGCCTGCAGGAAGGGCCAGACATCCCGCCCGCGATTGGCCGAGACCACGACCCGCACCGGGTCCAGCGCGGCCAGCATCGCGTGCATGTCGGTGGGCGACCAGCTGTCGGGCACGGTCACGATCACGTCCAGCGGGCGGGTCTTGCGCGCGAGCGCGATCGCCGCGGCGAACTCCTCGACCAGGTCGGGGTAGAAGGCGTGCAGCAGCACCACCGTATCGGCCCGGCGATGGCTGTGGTGGTTGTGCGCCTCGGCCATTTCCTGCAGGGGCGCCGGATCGTTGTTCATCAGCCGCACGGCCTCCCGCACGGCGGCCAGGAAGGCGTAGCCGTAGCGGCGGTCGGGCTCCAGATAGGCGCCCTCGGCCCATTCGTTCCAGGCGTTGACGAACACCAGGCGCTCGGCGGGGCCGTGGTGGCGCGTGACGTGGCGGGCGGCCGCCAGCAGCCAGCGGTGGAACATGGCGGGCGTGGCGCCGGCATAGACATCGCCGCGCCCCGGCCGGCGGGCCTCATTGTCCCAGCTGGGCATCACGCCGGGCAGTAGCGGCAACTCCGCATGGGGGGTCAGCTCCAGCTCGGCGATCGCGGCTTCCGCGACCTCGGCGTATTCATAGATGCGGCCCTGGAAACCGCTGTTGAGTAGGGTGCGGGTGTGTTCCACGGTCGGGATGTTCACCCCATGCGGCGGGAAGCCGCACATGGCGTCCATGCCGCGCGCGCGGGCGGGCGGCAGGCCGAAGGTGGCGGCGGCCACGATGTAGATGCCCGGCAGGCCCGCCTCGGCGGCCTTGCGGCGCCATATATCGACCATGCGCTCATGGTCCGGGATCATGTCGAGCCGGTAGATCAGCACCACCGGCCGCCCCTCGACCGTGATGTAGCGCGGGTCGCGCATGTGGCGCAGCAAATCCTCGAAGACCCGCTCATGGTCCTCGTCGGTGTGGTGCTGGGCCATCAGCACATCGTGCTTGGCGCCGTCCCAGGCGCGGGTCCAGTTCTCGTTCGCCCAGCACAGGCAGAAGGGCATGTCGAGCGACGGGTCGGCCAGCAGGGCTTCCAGCGGGCCTTCCAGCAGGCGTTTGCCCGCGAACCAGTAGTAGTGGAAGCAGAAGCCATGGATGCCGTGCAGCTTCGCCAGCTCGATCTGCCGGCGCATCACATCCTTCACCCGCAGGTCATAGAAGCCGAGCTCGCCGGGCAGGCGCGGCTGATAATGGCCCAGGAACTGCGGCACCGCCTTGGACACATTGGTCCATTCGGTGAAGCCCTTGCCCCACCAGGCGTCATTCTCCGCGATCGGGTGCATCTGCGGCAGGTAATAGGCGATGGCCTTGAAGCTGCCGGGCTGAACGGCGGGGGCGGCCGTGGCGCAGGCGCCGAAATCGGCATCGCGCATGTTGGCCGCGACCTCATAGCCGCGCCAATAGGCCTCGGCATGCGCCGCGCTCTGCGCCCTTGTGCCGCTGGCCACCGTGTCGCGGAAATAGCTGTGGCCGGGCACCAGCATACCGGGGAAGAACTCCGCCAGCACCTTGCGCACCACGCCCGAGCGCGAGAGGTCCGCCCGCAATGCCTCGGGCAGGGCGGCCAGCATGCCGCGCGCGGCCTTCAGGGCGGTCTGCCGGGTGCCGGCGTCCAGATAGCCGCCCTCGCCCCCCAGCCGCAGCAGATCGAGCCGCAGCAGGAAGAAGCGCGCGGGCCCCGCCAGCAGCAGGGTGGGCTCGGCCAGGGGTTCCTCGCTCTCGATCTCCACCCCCCACAGCCCCTGCGCGAGCTCGGTCGGGCGCAGCACCAGGGCGCGGCCCGGCGCGTCGCGCAGGCGCAGCCGCGGCAGGGGCAGCCTGCCCGCGGTGACGCGGGCCTCGATCACCAGGTGATAGCGGCCGGGCGGCAGCAGCAGCGGCGCCTCGGCGCCCTGCAGGGCGAGAGGGGCCTCGGCCTCGGCACCCGGCAGATGCACCTGGCCCAGTTCCCGGTCCGTGACCAGGCCCGGGCCGGGCAGCAGCTCCAGCCGCTGCATGGTGAAGGGGATGGCCTCGGCCAGGCGCTCGGCCACCACGCGCTGGCCCTGGCTCTCGCGCACCGCGCGCTGCGCCTCATAGCGCTGGACCTCATGCCGGGATTCATGATGGCCCTCGTCGATCTGCACGCAGCGCAGGAAGCACTCCATGGCCTCGTCATGGCGGCCCAGCATCTTCAGCGCGTGGCCCAGCTGCAGGTGATGGTCCAGCACATGGTCCGCCGCCAGCACGGCACGGCGATAGGCGTTCTCGGCCGCAGGCAGCAGGCCGCGTTCCTTCAGCGCGTGGCCGTACTGGACCCAGATGGGGGCCAGGTCCGGCGCCAGCCTCAGTGCCTCCGCATAGTGGCGGCTCGCCTCGGGCCAGTCCCGCCTGCGATTGGCGGCATCGCCGGCGGAGACGAGGCGCGTCAGTTCGCCGTGCTCCATCAGGGCCGCGCGTGCTTCCTCCTCGGCGGGGTTCAGCGCCAGGGAGGAGCGCAGGGCGGCGAGCCCGTCCTCATGCCGGCCTTCCTGCTGCAGCAGCGCCAGGCCCAGCAGCAGTTCCGGGCGGCCGGATGTCGTGTCCAGCAGGGCGGCGGCGCGGGCCGCGCGCTCGGCATCCTGCGCGTTGCCCGACATCATGCGCGCGCGGGCCAGCTGCAGCCGCAATTGCCCGTCGGTGGGCTTCAGCCGCACGGCATTCGCGAAGGCCTCGGCCGCTGCCGGCCAGTTGCCCTCGGCCATCGCCGCCTCGCCCGTCTTAGCCACGTCGGATGCCCGGTGGGCCGCCCCCAATTGCCTACGGCGGAAGAAGCTGATCATGCGGCCCCATCGCAATCGTTGCGAATCGCGAATCACACAATGATTCGTGAAGGGGCACGGTATGGTTGTGAAAATGAACGGTAAAGTTGCGTTTCGGAAATGGCGGCGGAAACGGCGCCGGGTCTCAATTCTTGAGAATGCGCAACGCGACGAGCCCCGTGGCCAAGCCCCAGAATGCGGCACCGATGCCGAAGAAGCTCAATCCTGAGGCACAGGTGACGAAGGTCAGCACCGCCGGCAGCCGGCCCTGCTCACTCAGCATCGATCCTTGCAGAGCCGAAAGGAGTGCGCCCAGCAGGGCCAGCCCCGCTACCCCCTGGATCAGCACCGGCGGCGCCGCGGCCACGGCCGCGACCGCATGGCCCGCACCGAAGGCCAGCGCCACATAGCCCAGTCCGCACACCACCCCGGCGATCCAGCGGCGGGCCGGGTCGGGGTGCGATTCGGGCCCGGCGCAGAGCGCGGCCGTGATCGCCGCGAAGTTCACCAGATGCCCGCCGATGAAGGCGCCGAGCGCGCTGACGGCCCCGGTCGCGACGAAAACAGGGGCTGCCGGCGGCCGGTAGCCGTTGGCCTGCAGCACAGCGATGCCCGGCACGTTCTGCGATGCCATCGTGACCAGGAACAGCGGCAGCCCCACCCCGATCATCGTCGAGAGGTCAAAGGCCGGCATCACGAAGATGACGTGCAGCCCCGCGCGGTCGAAGGCGCCCGGGGGCAGGGGGGTGAACACGCCGATCAGGATCGCGGCCAGCGCGACGGCGGCAGGCACCGCCCAGATCCGCGCGACACGCAGCATGACCAGCCACACCAGCACCACCGGCAAGGCCAGGGCCGGCATGGCGCCCACGGCACGCGCGGGCGCCAGGCACAGGTCCAGCAGCACCCCGGCCAGCATGGCATTCGCGATGGGGGCCGGAATGGCCTGCACCAGCCGCAGCAGCGGCTTCACGAAGCCCGAGGCCATGACCAGCACCGCCGCGAACAGAAAGGCGCCGACGGCCGCGGGAAATCCGCCGGCCGGCGCCACGCTGGCCGCCAGCAGGGCGGCACCCGGCGTGGACCAGGCAATCGAGATCGGCATGCGCCAGATCAGGCTGCAGGCCGTGCCCAGCACGCCCATGCCGAGCGCCACGGCGAACAGCGCGGAGGCCGCCTGCTCGGGCGTGGCCCCCATGGCCGTGAAGCCCTGCAGAACCACTGCGAAGGAGGAGGAAAAGCCCACGAAGGCCGCGAGCAGCCCCAGGATCACCGGCTGCATCATGGGGTGAGTTCGATCCGTCCTGAAACCTGGCGCGGCTGGCGCCCCAGCCGCAGCATCTGCCCGTCGCGCCAGCGCGTCAGCAGGTCGTCCCAATGCCGGCTGAAGGGATGGCCCGACTGGCCGGTGGCGATGATGGCATAGAGGCCGTCAGGGGTGGACATGTCGGCCACCAGCCGCAGGCCCGCGCCATGCACATGCGCGAAGGGCATGCCCGGCACCGCGCGCATCCCCCCGCGTGAGACGGTGTTGTTGTCGCCGCCCGTCGGCACATGCAGGCGCATCAGCC
Source organism: Rhodovarius crocodyli (assembly GCF_004005855.1). GTDB lineage: Bacteria > Pseudomonadota > Alphaproteobacteria > Acetobacterales > Acetobacteraceae > Rhodovarius > Rhodovarius crocodyli. Next base: position 113,476 of record NZ_SACL01000010.1, on the reverse strand, counting down.
GGTTGATGCCGGGGATCACGCGCAGCACCGGGTGCTCCATCAGTGCCTGGTGCGCATCGCCCCAGCGCCAGCCGCCCGGGTCGCGTCCATAGCTGGCGGAAAGCTCGCCCATGGCGGTGGCCAGCGCCCGGCCGGCCTGGCTCGCGCAATCCGGCCGGCAGAGATGGGCGGCATCGCCCGACAGGATGCGGGCGAGCAGCTCCGGCGAGGCGGCCTCGACCGGCGCCTGGGCCTCCAGCAGCACCAGGGTCAGGAACTGGCGCGACCAGGCGTTCCAGATCAGCGGCTGGGGCAGGTTGGCCGCCATGTCGCCTTCCCAGGCCTGGAACATGTCGCGCGCGATCCCGGCCTGGCCCATCACCTGCAGGCCGCGCAGCAGCGGCAGGCTGGCCCGCGCGAGGACGGAGACGGTGTCGATCTGCATGCCGGCCATCTGCGCGGCGTCGGGGCGGCGGTTGTCGTCCAGCATCTCGTGGATGCGGCGGAACCGGCTGTCGTCCGGGAATTCACGGGCCAGAAAGACCGGGTGCTCGGGCGGGGCGGGGCGGTTGTTGGCGTTCACCAGCCTGCCCGATGCAGGCGAGACGTTGCGCGGCATCTCGGCCGCCGGGTAGAAGCCGTCCCAGTCGGCGCGACCGTCATGGCCCGGCATCGGCAGGGCGCCGTCGCCCATCCGCCGGCGCGGGATGCGGCCGGTGACGAACATGCCGATCGCGCCCGCGCGGTCCGCCACCATCATGTTCTGCGAGGGCGACATGAACAGCCCGGCGGCCTCGCCCGCCTCGGCGACGGAGCGCGCGAGGTTGAGCCGCGCCAGCGCATCGGCGGTGCGGTCGCCCGGGGCGAGGTTGGCCATCGCCACCGCCAGCACCCGGCCGTCCCGGCGCGGCATCTCGTCCAGGTCGGACATGACCGGGCCATGCCGGGTCTCGCGCACGGTGATGGAGACGGGATCGCCCCCGCCGACCCGGATCAGCTCCTGTCGGGTGGTGAAGGGGCGCGGGCCGTCCTCCGTCTCATAGCGGTTCTCGTCCACCAGCCGTTCCACGAACACGTCCTGCGTGTCGGCATGGGTGGTGGTGAAGCCCCAGGAAAGCGCCTCGTTGCGGCCGATCACGACCATCGGCACGCCGGGGCTGGTGGCGCCCGCGCGGAAGCGGCCCCCCGGCAGCTCGATGCGCGCCAGATACCACAGAATGGGCGCCGAGAAGCCCAGATGCGGGTCGGAGGCCAGCAGCGCCCCGCCGGTGCCCGAGCGCGCGGCATCCAGCGCCCAGGCGTTGCTGGCGCTGTCGGGGTGCGGCACGTCCACGGGGAAGACGGGCAGCGAGGCGAGCAGGCTCGTCAGGCCGGGTATGGCTGCCGCCTGGCGGTCGGGCTCGCCCGCCGTGGCGTCGGGGGGCACCAGCTCCCACAGGCGGCGGCTGTCGATGCGCTGCAGCCAGTCGGTGCGTTCCAGCTCCGTCCGCCAATTGCCGGACAGCCAGACCCCCATCAGCTTGCCCCACAGCAGGCTGTCGGCCGGGCGCCACGGCTCTGGCGTGCCGAACCACAGGAATTCGGGGGCGATGAAGCGGCCGCGCTCCGCGATGCGGGCATTCACGCCCGCGGCATAGGATTCGAGCAGGGTGCGGGTGGGGGTGGAGAGATGGCCGTAATCGGCCTCCGCCCGGTTGCCCAGGCCCAGCGTGCGCATGAAACGGTCGAGGCGCAGCCCGCCCTCGCCCAGCAGTTCCGACAGGCGGCCCTGGCCGGTGCGGCGCATCAACTCCATCTGGAACATGCGGTCGCGCGCGTGCAGCCAGCCCAGCGCCATGGCCGCGTCATTGTCGCTGGCCGCCTGGATGCGCGGCACGCCCGCATTGTCGAAGCTGATCGAGACCGGCGCCGAGAGCCCCGGCAGCGACAATTGCTTGTTGTCCTGCGGCAGCGTGACCCAGATGGCGAAGGCCAGCGCGAGCATGGGTATCCCCAGCCACAGGATGGCCAGGCGCAGCCAACGGAGGCGTGAGGAGCGGCGGCGCATGCGGGGGTGATACGCGACCCGGGCGGCCAGGGCTACCTGCGGCGGGGGAAGATTATGGGATCATTCCGGCTCGATACCCGCCCCGCGCACCATCTCGCCCCAGCGGGCGATTTCCGCGACCACGAAGGCGCCGAGCTCCTCGGGGGTAGAGGAGAAGGCATCGAAGCCGAGCTCGGCCAGGCGGGCCCGGTTCTCGGCCTTGGCCACGATGCCGCGCAGCGCGCCGTTCAGGGTGGCCACGACCTCCGGCGCCATGCGGGCGGGGCCGAAGATGGCGTTCCAGCTGGTCAGGTCGAAGCCGGGCACGCCCACCTCGGCCAGGGCCGGGATCTGCGGCATCAGGGCAGAGCGGTCCTTGGTCGTCATGCCCAGCACGGCCAGCTTGCCGTCGCGCACCAGGCCAAGGCTGGCGGCCAGATCCACCAGCATCCAGTCCACGCGCCCGCCCATGATGTCGGCCATGGCCGGCGGGGTGCTGCGATAGGGCACATGCAGCATGCGCGTGCCCGTCATCCGCGCGATGGTGGCCGAGCCCACGATGCCGGTGGAATTGCCGGAGGCATAGGTCACGCTGTCCGGGCGGGCGCGGGCGGCCTCGATCAGCGCGGGCATGGCGCGGTGCGGCCCGTCCGCCTTCACCACCAGCCAGAAGGGCAGGTTGCCCATGCGGCAGATCGGGCTGAAATCCGCGACCGGGTCGTAGTCCAGCCGCCGCATCAGGGCGGGGTTGGCCGCGTGGCTGGTGTTGGTGGTCATGAACAGGGTGTGGCCGTCGGGCGCGGCACGCGCCACCGCGACGGCCGCGATGGTGGCATTGGCGCCGGCGCGGTTCTCGACCACCACCTGCGTGCCCAGCTCCTGCCCCAGCCAGCCGGCGGTCAGCCGCGCGACGGCATCGGTGCCGGAGCCAGCGGCGAAGGGCACGATCAGCGTGATGGGCCGCGCGGGGCGCCAGGACTGGGCACGGGCTGCGGCAGGCAGGGCAAGGGCGCCCCCCCAGCAGGTGGCGACGGAACATGGCTTCCTCCGGTTCTTTCGGGGAAGCCTGCCGTGGCTTTCAGCCGGGGTCCAGGCCCATATGCGCGGCCTTGCGCCCGCGTGCCCAGGCCCACATCCCCGCCGCGCGGCCATGCCATTTCACCCGGCGCGGGTCGCGCCTGCGGCTCGCGGCCTTCAGCCGCAATTCCGGCCAGCGCATCAGGAACAGCAGCCAGGCCGAGCGCAGCCCGCGATGCTTGGCCTGCAGGTGCATGCGCGACCACCCCTGATGAAAGGCCTTGCACCATTCAAGCCGGGGCGAGGGCGCGCTGGACCTGCCGCCCGCATGGATGATGCGGCACCCCGCCACATGCACCAGCGCCAGGCGGCGCGCGGTCAGGCGCAGGCACAGGTCGTCGTCCTCGCCATACAGGAAGATGGAAGGGTCGAAGCCGCCGATGGCGCGGAACGCCTCCATGCGGAAGAACATCGCCGAGCCGCCCACATAATCCAGGCAGCAATCGCCCGCCGGCATGGGCATGGCCCGTCCGCGCGGCGGGGTGAAGGGTGTCGCGTGGCCGAATTGCAGGGCGCCGTCGTCGCCGAAGATCTCGGGCGCCAGCATGCCGGCATCCGGGTAGCGGTCGGCCGCGGCCTCCAGCGCCGTCAGCACGCCCGGGGTCAGCCGGGCATCGGCGTTCAGCAGCAGGCCGAAATCGCTGGAGACCTTCTCGAAGCCCCGGTTCGCGCCGCGGCCGAAGCCCAGATTGGTGGGGGTGCGCACCAGGATGATGTCGGGCCGCGCGGCCTGGGCCACCGCCACGCTGTCATCCGTGCAGCCGTTATCCACCAGCACCACCGGAACCCCGGCGGGGATGGAGGCGAGGCAACCCGGCAGGACGGCTGCCGAGTTGTAGGCGACGATGACGATGCTGGTGCGGGACATGGGCGCTGGGCGGCTTAATCCGCCGCGCTCCGCATGGCCAGCCCCCGTTTTCACCCGCGCAACGACATGGGGCGCAGCCAGAAGGCCGTGCCCCAGCCCAATACCCCGTTCAGCGCCAGCGCGCGCAGGATCAGCTGGCGGTCGCCGCCCGCGAATTGCGGCAGCCCCTTCAGCGTCGCGATCCAGGTCAGGGTGGAACCCCCGATGACCACGACGCCGAACAGCAGGCCCGTCAGCAGGTCCGGCAGGCGGATGGCGCGCAGGATAACGGCCAGCAGGATGCCCCACAGCCCGGCCCAGAAGGCAAGGGAGACGAATTGCGGCACCCAGAGCGGGGCCACGCGGTTCATCGGAAACGGGGCGGGCACATGGCCCAGCCACGGCCGCAGCGGCTCACCCAGGTAATGCAGCAGATGCACGCTGCCCTGGTGGAACACGAGGAATGACAGCACCCCCGCGATGAAGCCGAGTCGGATCGCCTTGCCCATCGCGCGAGGCTACCGGCCGGCTGTCCTGCCGTCACGTCTTGCCGTCACGGCCCATGATGGGCAGGCTCCATTCCACGTTGAGGAACTGGAGAAGAAACGTGAGCGGCATGAACGGGGCCGAGTCCCTGGTCCACTCCCTGCTGGGTGCTGGCGTCGAAGTGTGTTTCAGCAACCCCGGCACCAGCGAGATGCATTTCGTCGCGGCCCTGGACCGGGTGCCCGGCATGCGCTGCGTGCTGGGCCTGCAGGAAAACATCGTGACGGGCGCGGCCGACGGCTACTACCGCATGGCGGGCAAGCCGGCGGTGACGCTGCTGCATTGCGCGCCCGGCCTGGCGAACGGCCTGGCCAACCTGCACAACGCACGGCGCGCGCGCAGCGGCATCGTGAACTGCGTGGGCGACCAGGCGACCTATCACCGCCAGTATGACGCGCCGCTGACCGGCGACACCGAGGGCTTCGCGCGCGGCGTGTCGCATTGGGTGCGCACGGCCTCCCGCGCCGAGGATGTGGGCGCCGAGGGCGTGCAGGCCGTCCAGGCCGCCATGACCTATCCGGGCCAGATCGCCACCATGATCCTGCCCTCCGACACCTGCTGGAACCCGGGCGGCGTTGTCGCGGCCCCGCTGCCGGTGCCCGAGGTGCCGAAGGCCGACCCGCACGCCATCCGCGCGGTGGCCGGCGTGCTGCGCGAGAAGAAGAACGTGCTGATCCTGCTCGGCGGCGCGCCGGCGCAGACCGAGGCGGCCCAGCAGCTGGCCTGGAACATCGCGCAGAAGACCGGCGCCACCGTGATGGCCGAGACCTCCACGCCCCGCATGGCGCGCGGCCAGGGCCGGATGCAGCTGGAGCGCGTGCCCTATCCGGCCGCCCAGGCGATCGAGAAGCTGAAATGGGTGGAGCACATCATCCTGGTCGGCTCCAAGGGCCCGATCGGCTTCTTCGCCTACCCGAACATGCCCTCCAAGCACTACCCGGAGACGGCCCAGCTGCACATGCTGGCCCGGCCCGAGCAGGATGCCGAGGCGGCGCTGGCGGCGCTGGCCGATGAGCTGGGCGCGGGCAAGGTGGCCTTCGCCGACCCTGGCCGCCGCCCCGAGGCCGTGCGCGGCGCGCCGAGCCCCGAGGGGCTGGCCCGCACCGTGGCGGCCCTGATGCCCGAGGGCGCGATCGTGGTGGATGAGAGCGTGTCCTACGGGCGCGGCTTCTTCCCCGAGACCTACGCGGCGCCCCAGCATGACTGGCTGCAGATCACGGGCGGCGCCATCGGCTGCGGCTTCCCGCTGGCCACCGGTGCGGCGATCGGCGGCGGCGGGCGGCGGGTGATCGCGCTGCAGGCCGACGGTTCGGGCATGTACACGGTGCAGGCGCTCTGGACCCAGGCGCGTGAGAAGCTGCCGGTCACCACCATCGTGCTGTCCAACCGCAAGTATCAGATCCTGCTGGGCGAATACACGGGCGTGGGCGCCAACCCGGGCCCGACCGCGATGAACATGCTCGACCTCGGCAACCCCGACATCGGCTGGGTGAAGCTGGCCGAGGGCATGGGCGTGCCGGCGGCCCAGGCCACCAGCCTGGACCAGGTGGCCGACCTGCTGAGCCAGAGCCTGAACAACAGCGGGCCGTTCCTGATCGAGCTGGTGATCTGAACAGGGCAGGGGCCGCGGCCCGGTTTCCCCAGCTGGGGATCAACCGGGCGGGCTCCTGATCCGACCCCCTGGGGGTGTCCCGCCATCTTGACAGGCGACGCCCCCAACGCAGCCGCGGCACGCCCGTTGCACACCCCCTGTTGATCTTCTGTGGGCAATTTCGTGGAAAAGCCGGTGTTCCTGTGGGTATCGCCCCCGGAACGCCGGAATCGGGGCCTGACATGAACCGCCTTCCATTCCTTGCGAAGATTTCAGCGAATCACCCTGGCAATTCGCGATCGTTCAGCTTAGGTTCAGCTTCGCCGGAAGCTTCCAGAAGACGCATGTCTGTCGCGGTTATGCCGCAATGGATGTGCATGATCACAGCATTCCGGCAGGCCGGTGTCGCCGGCAGGAATCGACTGGAAGAGCCATGGACGTGATCGAAAAGCCCGCCGAGAAGCTGCATGCCAAGCCCGTCGAGAACCCGGGCAAGACCGTGCTGCATCAGGAACCGAAGCAGAGCCGTCCCTGGCTGTGGGTGGCGCTGCTGGGCACCGCGCTCGCGGGCGTGGTCGGCGGCTTCCTGATCCTGAACGAGCACGCCGACGCCACGCGCAACACGCCGCACCTGGCCACCACCCCCGCCCCCACCACGCCCGGTGAGTTCCGCCTCTCCGAGGGCGAGATGCGCGCCCTGCGCATCGAGCCCGTCGCCAGCCGCAGCTTCCGCGCCGAGCGCATCGCCGAGGGCCGGATTTCGGTGAACGAGGACCGCTCGACCCCCGTGCTCGCGCCCTTCACCGGCCGCGTCACCCGCGCCTTCGTGCGGCTGGGCGATGCGGTGGCCCAGGGCGCCCCGCTGTTCGAGGTGGAATCGGCCGACGTCACCACCGCCGCGAATGACCTGCTCTCGGCCATCGACAATGTCCGCAAGGCGCAGACCGCCCTGGACCAGGCGCGCCGCGAGGACCAGCGCCAGGCCTCGCTGTTCGGCGCCCGCGCCGCCAGCCAGCGCGATGTGGAGCAGGCGCGCGCCGCCCTGCGCGCCGCCGAATCCGACCTGCGCATCGCCGAGACCGCCCAGGGTGCCGCCCGCGACCGCATGCGCGTGCTGGGCCGCAACCAGGACCAGATCGCCGAGATCGAGCGCACCCGCCAGGTCAGCGGCGTCGTCACCGTCACCGCACCCTTCACCGGCACCGTGACGCAGCGCCGCCTGTCGCCCGGCATGTGGCTGACGGCGGGCCAGGGCGACCCGGTGCTGACCATCAGCGACCTGTCCACCAAGTGGATGGTGGCCAATGTGCGCGAGGTGGACGTGCCGCTGATCCGCGACGGGCTGCCGGTCGAGGTCTCGGTCGGCGCGCTGCCCGGCCGCACCTTCCAGGCCCGCATCACCCGCACCGGCGCGGGCCTCGACCCCACCACCCGCCGCATGACCGTGCAGGCCGAGGTGCAGGACGACCAGAACCTGCTGCGCCCCGAGATGTTCGCCACCTTCCGCATCGAGGTGGGCGAGGCGCATGACAACCCGGCCGTGCCGGTCAACGCCATCGTCTATCGCGGCGCCGATGCCAGCGTGTGGGTGGCGATGGATGGCGGGCGCTTCGCGATGCGCCGCATCACCACCGGCAACCGCAGCGGCGACCTGGTCGAGGCGACGGACGGCCTGCGCGCCGGCGACCGCATCGTGACCGGCGGCGTCCTGTTCATCGACCGGGCCGCCCGCATCGACTGACAATAAACCACACCGGGAACATCCATGCGCCAGATCGTCGCCTTCTCACTGCAGCGCAGGGCGCTGGTGCTGTTGCTGTTCGCGGTGTTCGTGGCGACTGGTGTGGCGGGCTTCCTGCGGCTGAACATCGAGGCCTATCCGGACCCGGTGCCGCCGCAGGTGGTGATCATCGCCCAGAACCCCGGCCAGAGCGCCGAGGAGATCGAGCGCTACGTCACCATCCCCATCGAGGTGGCGATGGCGGGGCTGCCCAACCTGAACGTCATCCGCTCCACCAGCCTGTTCGGCCTGTCGGATGTGCGGGTGCAGTTCACCTTCGCCTATAACTACGAGCAGGCGCTGCAGCAGGTGCTGAACCGGCTGGCCACTCTCTCGGGCCTGCCCGACGGCGTCTCGCCCTCCATCTCCCCCCTCAGCCCGATCGGGGAGATCATGCGCTACCGGCTGGTCGGCCCCCCGGGCTTTTCCGCCGATGACCTCAAGACGCTGCAGGAATGGGTGCTGGAGCGCCGCTTCCGCCGTGTGCCGGGCGTGGTCGATGTCAGCACATTCGGCGGCCGCAGCAAGACCTACAACGTGGTGGTCGACCTGCCGCGGATGAACGCCTTCGGCCTGTCCCTGCCGGATGTGATCGGCAAGGTGCGCGCGGGCAACCTGACGGTGGGCGCGGGCACCATCAACATCGGCCCGCAATCGGCCGTGGTGCAGGGCGTGGGGCTGATCCGCAGCATCGACGACGTGCGCAACATCGTCCTGGCCACCGCCGATGGCGGCAATCCGGTGCTGCTGAGCGACATCGCGACGGTCGAGGTGGGCGCGCTGCCGCGCCTCGGCATCGCGGGGCATGAGCGCGACGACGAGGCGGTGCTGGCCACCATCCTGATGCGGCGCGGCGAGCAGACCCTGCCCACCATCCATGCCGTGCAGGCCGAGGTGCAGCGTATCAACGCCGGCGGCATCCTGCCCCCGGGCGTCCGCATCCAGACCATCTATGACCGCGAGGACCTGGTGAAGGTCACCACCAAGACGGTGGTGAAGAACATCATCGAGGGCGTGATCCTCATCCTCATCATCCAGTACTTGTTCCTGGGTGACCTGCGCGGTGCCATCGTCATCGCGGCCACCATCCCCTTCGCCTTCTTCTTCGCCATCCTGTTCATGCTGATACGGGGGGAGAGTGCCAACCTGCTCTCCCTCGGCGCGCTGGATTTCGGCCTGCTGGTGGATGCGACCGTCATCATGGTCGAGAACATCTACCGCCACCTGCACCTGGCGCGGCATGGCCATCATCATGGTGCGGCGCCGGGCGGGCACGGGCTGTCCGGCATCTCTCAGATCATCCTGCGGGCGGGCAGCGAGGTGGACAAGGCGATCTTCTTCTCGGCGCTGATCATCGTGGCGGCCTTCATGCCGCTGTTCACGCTGGGCGGCATCGAGGGCCGCATCTTCGGCCCGATGAGCAAGACCTATGCCTATGCCATCGCGGGCGCGCTGTTCGCGACCTTCACCATCACGCCCGCCCTGTCGGCCGTGCTGCTGCGCGAGGACAGCCAGGAGAAGGACACGCTGCTGGTGCGCGGCGCGCGCTGGGTGCATGAGCGCTGCTATGCCCTGGCCATGGGCGCGCGCAAGCTGGTGCTGCTGCTGGCGGCGGGGCTGCTGGCGCTGGTCATCTGGCTGGCCACGCTGCTGGGCGCCGAGTTCCTGCCGACGCTGGAGGAAGGCAACCTCTGGGTGCGCGGCATCATGCCCGCCACGATCAGCCTGGAGGAAGGCCACGCGACGGTGAACGGCATCCGCCGCACGCTGATGGAATTCCCCGAGGTGATCACCGTCACCTCCCAGCACGGCCGCCCGGATGACGGCACGGACAGTGCCGGCTTCTTCAACGCGGAATTCTTCATCCCGCTGCGCCCGCCGCAGGAATGGACCACCGGCCACAACCGCGAGGAGCTGGTCGCCGCCATCAACCGCCGCCTGACCGAGCGCTTCCTCGGCGTGGAGTTCAGCTTCTCCCAGGCGATCTCGGACAACGTCCAGGAAGCGGCCTCGGGGGTGAAGGGCGCCAATGCCGTCAAGGTCAGCGGCCCGGACACCGATGTGCTGGCGCGCATCGCCGAACAGGTGCGCAGCGCCGTCGAGAACGTGCCCGGCATCGCGGATCTCGGCGTGTTCCGCACCCAGGGGCAGCCCACCGTCGCCATCCACATCGACCGGGCCCGGGCCGCGCGCTACGGCCTGCCGGTGGAGGACATCAACGACGTGGTGCAGGCCGCCATCGGCGGGCGAGAGGCGGGGCGCCTGTATGAGCGCGGCGCGGACCGCAACTTCCCCATCATGGTGCGCCTCGACGCGCCCTATCGCGACAGCATCCAGTCCATCGGGCGCATCCCGGTGGGCGGGCCGCGCGGGGCGACGCTGTCGGATGTGGCCGAGATCGAGCTGACCTCCGGCACCTCCTACATCTATCGCGAGGACAGCACGCGCTATGTGCCGATCCGCTTCTCCGTGCGCGGCCGCGACCCGGCGAGCACGGTGCGTGACGCCCAGGCCGCGGTGGCCCGCAGCGTGCAGCTGCCGCCGGGCTACACCCTGTCCTGGGAAGGCGAGTTCAAGAACCTGCAGGAGGCCGTCGGCCGCCTGACCCGCGTGGTCCCCGTGGCTTTCGGCCTGGTGATGCTGCTGCTCTACATCCAGTTCAACAATGTGCGTGAGACGTTGTTGGTGCTGGGTATCGTTCCGCTCTCGGTCACCGGCGGCATCATGGTGCTGGTGGCGACGGGGCTGAATTTCTCGGTTCCGGCGGCCATCGGCTTCCTGGCGCTGTTCGGCATCACGGTGATGGAGGGCATCATCATGCTCTCCCACTTCAATCATCTGCGCGCCGAGGGCATGTTGTGGCGAGAGGCGCTGGATCAGGCTGGGCGGGACCGCATGCGCCCGGTATTGATGACCTGCTTCGCCAGCTTCTGCGGGCTGCTGCCCATGTCGCTGGCGACCGGCATCGGCAGTGACGTTCAGAAGCCGCTGGCGCTCGTTGTGGTGGGCGGCATCGGCCTTGTTCCCTTCTTCATTCTGGTGGTGTTTCCGGCCATGATCGACGCATTGGGGCGCCCCAAGGGGCTTGAGCAGAGCGAGCAGGCGCTGCGCGAACGGCGTGAGCGCGCGGGCCTGGGCGGAGCCCAGGCATGAGCGCGCGCCTGAAACTCCTCGCGGCCGTGCTGCTGGGCTGCACCGCGCTGCAGGCGCCGGCGGCCCTGGCGCAGAACCGCCCGGCAGCGGCCGCCCCCGGCCCCCAGGTGCTGACCATCGAGGCGGCCGAGCGCATGCTGGTCGAGCGCAACCTGACCGTGATCGCCGCCCGGCGCGGCGTGGATGCGGCCCAGGCGCAGCGCCTCGTCGCGTCCTCCCTGCCGCCGCCGCAGGTGACGGTGGGCAACACCTTCGCCAACTTCCAGGAACGCCAGCGCGGCGGCCTGACGGGCGCCCGCTTCTTCGGGCCGACCAACAACGTCAATGTCGGCATCTCCATGCTGGTGGAGCTGGGCGGCAAGCGTGAGCTGCGCACGCGCCTGGCGCAGGAGAACATCGGCGTGGCCGAGGCGCAGGTGCTGGACGCGCTGCGCACCCAGCTGTTCGCGCTGCGGCAGAACTTCATCGCCGCCATGGGCGCGCGCGCCAATCTTGAGGTCGCACTCGCCAACCGCTCCTCGCTGGACAACACCGAGAACCTGCTGCGCCGGCGCCTGCGCGACGGCGCCATCCCCGAGGGCGACCTGCTGCGCTTCCAGGCCAGCCGCGTAGTGTTCGAGGCCGACGTGACCACCAACGCCCAGGCCTATGCCGCCGCCATCGCCAATGTGGCGGTGGCGCTGGCGGCCGACGCCGCCGACGGGCGCCGCCTGGCCGACGTGCCGCAGGCGCCCCCACGCGGCCGAGGACAGGGCGTGCCCACCGCCTCCATCGCGCGTGTCGTGCCGGCGCTGCCCTTCGACGTGCAGGGTGCCTTCAACACCGTTCCCGACCTGGGCGTGACCCGGGAACAGCTGGCCGAGGCCGTGCAGGACCGCGCGGATGTGGTGGCCGCCGCCCGCACCGCCGCCGCCGCCGGCGCCAACCGCAACCTGGCCGAGGCCGGGCGCTGGCGCGACGTGTCGGTGAATGTGGGCGCCAACCGCACCCGCCTGTCGCAGGACCAGCCCAACGCCCAGGTGCCCATCACGGCGAACAACGAGTTCACCGTCTCGCTCGGCATCCCCATCTTCACCCGCCGCATCACCGAGGGGAACATCGGCGTCGCGACCGGCCAGGCCGCGCAGGCCGAGGCCCAGGCGCGCGGCGCCCTGCTGCAGGCCCGCGCCGATTTCGCCACCGCCTGGGCGACCTACGAACAGTCCCGCTCATTGCTGCGGCTGTACACCGGGGGCGCGCTCAGCCGTGCCGAGCAGGCCTATCGCAGCGCCGAACAGGCCTATCTGGCCGGCGGCTCCTCGCTGCTGGACGTGATGGACGCACTGCGCACGCTGAACACCACCCGCGTGGCCACCAACCAGGCACGGCAGGCCTATCTGACCGCGCTCGCCGGGCTGGAGCAGGCGACCGGCGTGTCGGGCATCTCGCCGACGCTGCGGTGAGGTGAGCGGGGGCCTCGCCCCCGGGCCCCGACCAAAGGGCTCTGCCCTCTGGACACCCGCCAAGGGTCGTAGCGACCCTTGGAACCCAGGGGTAACTGAAAAGGCCTGGAGGGGACGATGTCCCCTCCAGGCCTTTTCAGCTTTCGGTTTCCAAAGGCCTTTCGGCCTTTGGTGGGGGTGCCGGGGGCAAAGCCCCTGGCTGGGGGCCTGGGGGCGAAGCCCCCGCTCACCCTCGCCGCATGGCCCGCGTGAGGATCGCCACGGGCAGCAGCCCGACCAGCACGATCAGCAGGGCGCCGCTGGAGGCTTCGGCGAGTCGTTCGTCGCTGGCCAGGGTATGGACGCGCACGGCCAGCGTGTCGAAGTCGAAGGGCCGGATGATGAGGGTCGCCGGCAGTTCCTTCATGGTGTCCACGAAGACCAGCAGTGCGGCCGAGAGCATGGCGCCGCGCGCGAGGGGCACTTCCACCCGCCACACGGCCCGCCCGGGTGAGGCGCCGAGGCAGCGCGCGGCGTCCCGCAGGGTGGGCTTCAGCCGGGCGAGGCCGCTTTCGAGCCCCCCCAGCGCGATGGCCAGGAAGCGCACCAGATACGAGAAGACGAGCGCCACGATGCTGCCGGACAGCACGAGCCCCACGGAAATGCCGAGGTTCGCGCGCGTCCAGCCATCCAGCGCGTTGTCGAACAGGCCGAAGGGCATGAGCGTGCCGACCGCGATGACGCTGCCGGGCAGGGCGTAGCCCAGGGCCGCGACCCGGGCCGAGAAGCGTGTCAGCCAATGGCCGGACAGCCGGATGCCCCAGGCCAGCACCGCCGCCAGCGCCACCGCCAGCACGGCGGTGATGGCGGCCAGCAGCAGCGAGTGCACCGCATAGGGCAGGTAGCGGTCGGGGGAGAGCGGATCGCCCGCCTGCATCGCCAGGGCCAGCAGCGTGCCGGCGGGTATCAGGAAACCCAGCAGCACGGGCATCATGCAGGCGATGAAGGCGAGCCACGCCTTGGGGCCGGTCAGCCGCACGGGGCGGAAGGGCGGATGGCGGGTGGTGGTGGGGTGATAGCGCCGGTCGCCGCGCGCATAGCGCTCCGCCAGCATCAGCATGCCCACACAGGCCAGCAGCGCGACGGAGAGCTGGCTGGCGGCGCCGCGATCGCCCATGCCGAACCAGGTCTCGTAGATGCCGGTGGTGAAGGTGCGCACGCCGAAATGCTGCACGGTGCCGAAATCGGCCAGCACCTCCATCAGCACCAGGGCGGTGCCGGCGGCAAGCGCCGGGCGGGCGAGCGGCAGCGCCACGCGCAGGAAGCTGCGGGTCAGGCTGTGCCCCAGCGTGCGCGAGACCTCGATGAGGCAGGTGGATTGCTGCAGGAAGGCCGCCCGGCACAGCAGATAGACATAAGGGTAGAGCACCATCGCCAGCACCAGCGCGGCCCCGGGCAGGGAGCGGATCTCGGGGAACCAGCCCATCTGCCGCCAGGTCAGGCCCGTGGCGGCGCGGATGCCGCTCTGCACGGGCCCCGCCACGTCCAGCAGCCAAGTATAGGCATAGCCCGAGACATAGGCCGGCATGGCCAGCGGCAGCAGCAGCGCGACCTCTGCCAGGCGCCGGCCGGGAAAGGCGCAGGTCGAGACGAGCCAGGCCGAGATCACGCCGGCGCTCGCGGCCATCAGGCCCACGGCCAGCACCAGCAGCGCCGAATTGCCCAGCATCTCGGCCAGGGTGGTATGGACGACGTGGCGCCAGGCCTCGCCCGTGGGCACGGCCGCGGCGGCCAGCACGGCCAGCAGCGGCAGGGAGACGAGCAGCGCGAGAAGAAGCCCCACCCATCCCAGGGCGGGAATCCGCCGGCGGGGCGGGGCGGGCAGGTCGGCCGGGGCGGTCAGGCTGCGGGTCATTCTCACCCGCGATTCACACGCCCCGGCCGGAAAGTCCAGATCGGGACCGCTGCCTCAGCCCTTCTGTTCCTGCCACTTGGCATAGGGGATGCGCGGCACCTCGAAGCGGTCAGTCGTGCGGGTGTACCAGCCGCCGCCATGCATGCGGCCCACCAGGTCCAGCTTGGGGGTGTCGATGTAGTGCTTCTCGGCGTTCAGCACCGCCTCATCGGCCACATACATGCCCACCACCTTGCCCAGCAGGATGTTGTGGTGGCCCACGGGGATGATCTGGAAGGTCTCGCATTCCAGCGCGACGGGGCTTTCGGCGATGCGCGGCGGCTTCACCTTCACGGACGGCGCGGTGGTCAGGCCGGCGGCGGCCAGCTCGTCGGTGCCGGGCGGGAAGTCGGTCGCGGTGATGTTCATGCCCTCCATGGCCGAATAGGGCACGAGGCAGACGGTGAACTGGCCGGTGGCCTTCACATTGGCCAGCGTGTCCTTCAGCGGGCCCTCGGGGCGGGGGCCGCAGCCCACACCGATCACGACCGGGTCGTTGGAGAAGGCATTGAAGAAGGAGTAGGGGGCGGCGTTCACCACGCCGTCCGCATCCTGGCTGACGATCCAGGCGATGGGGCGGGGCACCACGGTGGAGGTGACGAGCTTGTAGCGCTCGACCGGGGGCAGGGCTTCGAAGTCGAAGTTCATGACGCTGTCCTTTGGGGCTTGGAGCGATATCGCCCGGGAATTTTCCGGCTGTCGAGGGGGCGTTCATGCTCGGTTAGTTGCTGGGGCTTCATCTTCCGCGCCGACAGGAAACTTTCGGAGCGTCGGGATGCGGCTGTTCAGCAATCTTTCGGTTGGCAAGAAACTCGCGGTCAGTTCGGGCTTCACCATGGTGATGCTGGGTGCGCTGGTGGTCATGGTGCGCTCCGATGCCGGTACCGCGCAGGATGCCACCCAGGCGCAGAACCGCGCGGCGCAGGCCCAGGTCGCCGCCTTCGGCGCGGTGGAGGAGGCGCTGAACGCCACTCTGGCCCAGCGCGGCGTGCTGCTGGCCCAGAGCATCCCCGATGTGCAGGCCGAGAACGACGCGATGCGCCAGGCGGCGGAACGCGCGCGTGGCCTGGCGACCCGCGCGGCGGAGCTGGCCGCGGTGCCGGCGGCACGCCAGGCCCTGCAGGCCGCCGTGACGCAGATCAGCGCCCTGATCGAGACCTTCGAGGCCGTGGCCGAGCGCCGTTCGGAGGTGATCCGCATCCGCGATGAGCGCCTGCTGCCCCGCATGCCGGAATTCGACCAGGCCTATGAGGCGCTGGCGGCCAATATCGGCTTCGCGCTGCAGGGCGACCAGCTGGACAACGCGCGCGATGTGCTCGGCACCTACCTGACCGCGCTGACCGAGGTGCGGGTGGGGGTGAACCTCTATCTCGCCTCGGGCGCCGAAAGCGCCGCGGCCCGGGTTCGCCGTGCCTCCAGCCAGCAGCGCGTGCATATCCGCAGGCTTGAGAGCGCGATGCCCGAGAGCCTCAAGACCGATGCCCGCCGCATGGGCCAGATCGGTGAGGAGATCGTGCGCCAAGCCGATGCGCTGATCGCGGCCAACGCCGCCATCGCCGCCCTGCGCGCCGAACGCTCCGTGCCGCAGCGCCGCGCCTTGCAGGAGGATCTGAACCGCGCCGCCACCCATCTGAACGAAGGCGTGGTCCAGGCGGTCGCGACCTCCCGCTCCGCTGTCTCCAGCATGAACGACAACACGCTCTATACCGGCGGTGCGGTGGCGCTGGTGCTGCTGGTGTCGGGCTTCCTGCTGACGCGGGCGATCGGCGCGCCGCTGCGCGCCATGGCCGGGCTGATGGACAGCATCGCCAGCGGCGAGACCAGCCAGAAGGTGCCCTTCCAGGACCGTGGCGACGAGATCGGCCGCATCGCCAAGGCGCTGGAGACGCTGCGCCAGGCGGCCGCCCGCGCCTTCGGCCAGGGCCAGATGCTGGAGCAGATGGCGATCGGCGTGATGACCGCGAACCCCGCCAATGATTTCCGCATCGACTACATGAACCCCGAGAGCCGCAACCTGGTCCGCCAGGTGGAGCATATGCTGCCGGTGAAGGCCGATGGCCTGATGGGGCAGAGCATCGACGTGTTCCACAAGGAACCCGAGCGCATCCGCGCCCTGCTGGCCAGGCCCGAGAACCTGCCGCACCAGACGCGCATCCGCCTGGGCGACGAGGCGCTGGACCTGCGCATCAGCGCCATCCGCGACCAGAAGGGCCAATACGCCTCTGCCATGCTGATGTGGTCCAACGTGACCGCCCAGGTGAAGCTGGCCGACCAGTTCGAGGCCGAGATCGGTTCCGTCGTGCAGTCCGTCGCGGCATCCGCCACGCAGATGCAGCAGGGCGCCGCGACCGTCAGCGAGGCCGCCGACATCAGCGGGCGTGAGGCCGATGCGGTGGCCGAGGTCTCGGGCCGTGCCGGCAATGACGTGCAGGCGGTGGCGGCCAGCGCCGAGGAACTGGCGGCCTCGGTCGCCGAGATCACCCGCCAGGTGGGTGAGGGTGCGCAGGTCGCGCGTTCCGCCGCCGAGGAAGCGCGCGCCACCGACAGCACCGTGCAGGGTCTGGTGCAGGCCGCGGCCCGCATCGGTGACGTGGTGCGCCTCATCAGCGACATCGCCGGCCAGACCAACCTGTTGGCGCTGAACGCGACGATCGAGGCCGCCCGCGCCGGTGAGGCCGGCAAGGGCTTTGCGGTGGTGGCCAGCGAAGTGAAGTCGCTCGCCAGCCAGACGGCCAAGGCGACGGAGGAGATCGCGGCGCAGATCAACTCCATCCAGGGCACGACCGATGAGGCCGCGACCGCCCTTCGCAACATCGGCGCCACCATCGAACGCATGAACGAGGTGACGACCGCCATCGCCGGCGCGGTGGAGGAACAGGGTGCCGCGACCCGCGAGATCGCCCGCAGCGCGGCCCAGGTGGCCGAGGGCACGGGGGCCGTGGTGCGGCGCATCGGCGATGTGCAGCGCGCGGCGGGCGCCACGGGCGGTGCTGCGCGGGATATGCTGGGTGCCGCCCGCACGCTGACGGACCAGGCGGCAATCCTTCGCGAGAAGGCGGATACCTTCCTGAAGAATGTGAGGGCTTAAGAGTAACGTTCTTTTTTGTAAAAAAAGGAACCAAAAAACTTTTACGAGTACTCCGGGTTCCGGAGGACCATTTCAGGCTGATCCTCCGGAACCTTAAAAGACAAAAGTCTTTTTGCTTTTTTTTCTACAGAAAAAGAAGAATCCTACACCCCATACAGCGCCTTCGCCGCCTGCGCGCTGATCAGCCCGTCCTCGACGTCCGCCTTCACCAGCGCCACGTCGCGTTCCTTCGGGTCGCCCATGCCGCCGCCGCCCGGCAGGTGCAGCACCAGGTGCCGGCCCTTCGGCACCACCTGGAAGCCCTTGCTGCGCAGCTGGGTGCCGTTGGCGTCATCCAGCAGCACGCGCCCGCCCGCGCCCTCGCCGCCGCCGAAGCGGCCCTTCGGCGCGTTGGCCACGCGGTCGAAGATGGCGTTCACCGCGAATTCGGCCTCGCCCTTGGTGCCGATTTCCATGATCTGGCCGAAGCCGCCGCGCGTGCGGCCGGGGCCCGCGCTGTCCGGGCGCAGTTCCTTGCGCCAGAAGATCACGGGGGCGACGTTCTCGGTCGCTTCCACCGGCATGGTGCGCACGCCGGAGGGGAAGGCGATGCCGTCCATGCCGTCCTTCGTGGGGCGCGCGCCGGTGCCGCCGGAATTGAAGCTGATGACCTCGAAATCCTCGACCTCGGCGTTCTGGCCGCTAACCTGGCTGCCGCCGCGCAGCGGCGGGTTCCACAGGCAGGAGCTGCCTTCGGCATTCACGCGGTCCGGCACGGCCTGGGCCAGGCAGCCCATCATCAGGTCCGGCAGCAGCTGGCCCACGATGTGGCGCACGCTGACCGGGTAGGGGCGCGGCGCGTTGAGGATGCAGCCCTCCGGGATCTCCATGCGGAAGGGCAGCAGGGAGGCCCAGTTGTTCGGGATCTCGGGCGCCACGACGCATTTGATGCCGAAGCAGGAATAGGCGCGGCAATAGGCCGGCGGCACGTTGATGCCGCGGCTGGACAGGCCGGAAGTGCCGTTGAAGTCCACCACGATCTCGTCGGTGCGCACGTTCAGCGCGGCATGCAGCGCCACCGGCGCCTCATAGCCGTCCGAGTGAATCTCGGCCTTGTAGGTGCCGTGGGGCAGGGCGTTGATGGCCGCGCGGGTGGCGGTGATCGAGGCCTCGAAGATATAGGCCGCGAGGTCGTCCAGCCCATCCAGCCTGTATTCCGCCAGCATCTCGGCCAGGCGCTTGGCGCCCGCGTCGTTGCAGGCACACAGCGAGTAGACATCGCCCTCAAGCTCCACCGGCGTGCGGGAGCCCGCGCGCAGGAAGTCGAAGAAGGTCTCGTTGGGCTTGCCCTGGTCGAAGCACTTCACGATCGGGATATACAGGCCTTCCTCGAACACCGAGCGCCCGTCGGGGCCCATGCCGAGGCCGCCGATGTCGATGATGTGCGCGGTGTTCGCGAACAGGCCGACGATGCGGCCGTCATGGAAGGCCGGCGTGACCACGGTCAGGTCATGCAGGTGCCCGGTGCCGAGCCAGGGGTCGTTGGTGATGTAGTGGTCGCCCGGCTTCATGGAGGCCGCGGGGAACTTGGCCAGGAAGTGCCCCACGCTCTCGGCCATGGAGTTCACATGGCCCGGCGTGCCGGTCACGGCCTGGGCCAGCATGCGGCCCTGCAGGTCGAAGACGCCGGCCGAAAGGTCACCGGCCTCTCGCACCGTGGTGGAGAAGGCGGTGCGGATCATCACCTGCGCCTGCTCCTCCACCACCGCGATCAGGCGGTTCCACTGGATCTGGCGCTGGATCTGTTCGAGTGCGGACATGGGCTCAGCCCTCCTTCACCAGTTCGAGATAGCCGAGACCATCCACCGCGCAGGTCCAGCCCGGACCCACCAGCGTGCTCGTCTCGTCTTCCGCGATGATCGCGGGGCCGGCGATCTTGCAGCCCGGCGCCATCTCCTCGCGGTTATAGATCGCCCAGTCGCGCACCTCGCCGGTCGCGGTGTCGCGCACCTGCTGGTGGCGGATGGGCTTGGGCGCGGGCGCGGCCTCGGGGGCGGCGACCGGCTCCGCTTCCTCGACCAGGGTCGAGACGGTGACGGCGAAGCTCATGATCTCCACGTCGCTGCCGGGCACCGGGCGGTCGTAGAAGCGCGCGTATTCGGTGTCATAGGCCGCGCGCAGGTCGATCACGTCCTGCTCGGACAGGTCACGCGCCGGCATCACCACCGCGATCTCATGACCCTGGCCGACATAGCGCATGTAGGCGATGCGGTGCTCGGTGGTCTCCGCGCCGAAGCTGCCATTGGCCACGACGCGCGAGGCCTCCTCGGACATCTCGGCCAGCAGCCCGTTCACCGCCGCGCGGTCGAAGCTCATGAAGCGCTGGTACAGGCTGCGCACCACCTCATAGGCGACGGGCGCGCGCAGGAAGCCGATGGCGCTGCCCACGCCGGCACCTGACGGCACCAGCATGCGGTTCACGCCGATCTTCTCGCACACCCGGTAGCCATGCACCGGGCCGCCGCCGCCGAAGGCCACGACCGCGCGGGCCTCATAGGTCTTGCCGCTTTCGATGGCATGGACGCGGGCCGCATTGGCCATGTTCTCGTCCACCATCTCGACCACGCCGAGGGCGGCCATCGGCGCCTCCAGCTTCAGCGCCTTGCCCACATGCTCGGCCATCGCGGCCGTGGACTGGTCGGGGTGCAGCGCCAGGTTGCCGCCCGCGAAGGTCGCGGGGTCGTACCGGCCGAGCAGCAGGTTCGCGTCGGTCACGGCCGGCTTGTCGCCGCCGCGGCCATAGCAGGCGGGGCCGGGGTCGGAACCGGCGCTCTCGGGGCCGACCTGGATGCGGCCCATGGCATCGACCTTGGCGAGCGACCCGCCGCCCGCGCCGATCTCCACCATCTCGATCACGGGGATGCGCAGCGGCATGCCCGAGCCCTTCTGGAAGCGGCCGATACGCGCCACCTCGAACACGCGGGAAGCCTGGGGGGTGTACCCGTCGATCAGGCAGACCTTGGCCGTGGTGCCGCCCATGTCGAAGGACAGCACCTTGCCCCAGCCCTTCTGGCGCGCGACATGGGCGGAGAAGATGGCGCCGCCGGCCGGGCCGCTCTCGACCAGGCGGATCGGGAAGCGCGAGGCGGTCTCGATGGTGGTCAGGCCGCCGCCGGACAGCATCATGAACACCGGCGCCGCCATGCCCATGGCGTTCAGCCCCTCACGCAGGCGGGCCAGATAGCCCGCCATCAGCGGCTGCACATAGGCGTTGGCGACGGTGGTGGAGAAGCGTTCCCATTCGCGCATCTCGGGCGAGACTTCGCAGGAGAGGGAGATCGGCGCCTCGGGCCACACGTCGCGCACGATCTCGGCGGCGCGCTTCTCATGGGCCGGGTTCACGAAGCCATGCAGGAAGCCGATGGCGATGGCCTGCATGCCCTCCTCGCGCAGGAAGCGGGCGGCTGCGGCCACCTGGGCCTCGTCCAGCGGGCGCAGCACCTTGCCGGCATTGTCCAGGCGCTCGGTCACCGTCACGCGGTGGCGGCGGCGGACCAGGGGGCGGGGGATCTCGATGTTCAGGTCATACTGGTCGTAGCGGCTCTCATTGCCCAGCGCCAACACGTCCCGGAAGCCTTCGGTGGTGATGAAGCCGGTGGGGGCGCCCTTGCGCTCGATGATGGCGTTGGTCGCCAGCGTGGTGCCGTGGATCATCACCTCGACGTCGCCGGGCGTGAGGGCCGCGCGGGCGAGGGCGACCTTCACCCCCTCCAGCACGCCGAGTTCGGGTGCCTTGGGGGTGGTCAGCACCTTGGAGGTCCAGCGCTGGCCGTCCTTCTCCAGGGCCACATCGGTAAAGGTGCCGCCGATATCGGCGGCGATGCGGGCGCGCGCCGGGGGCGTTATGCTATCGCTCATTGAGTGACGTCCTGAAGCCAACGGGTGATGACCTGGCAGGCGAGCGCGAAGTCTTCCGCGCGCATCGCCTCATGGGGGTTATGGCTGCCGTTCTGGTTGCGCACGAACAGCATGGCGCCGGGCACGCCGGCCTGCACGAAGGCGGCGGTATCGTGGCCCGCGCCCGAAGCCATGGAGATATGCCCGACCTTGAGGTCGTCGGCGGCCTTGGCGAGGCCCGCCTGCATCGCGGCATCCATGATCGAAGGGGTGGAGCCGCTCTCGGTGCCCAGTTCGAACGTCACGCCGCGCCGCGCCTCGATCTCCGCGATCAGCTGGTGCAGGCGCGCGACCATCAGGTCGCAGTTCTCCATGTTCACCGCGCGGATATCGAGGCTGAACTTCACCTCGCCCGAGATCTTGGTGAAGCCGGCGTCGGCGGTCGTCGCCATCTCGCAGAAGGTGACGACCATGCGCCGGCCCTGCGCGTCCAACTCGCACCAGTATTCGTCCAGGCGATAGGCGAGCTCGGCGGCGGCGGCCACCGCGTCCTTGCGGTATTTGCGGGCCGTGGCGCCGGAGTGGTTGTACTCACCCACCACGCGCGCCGCGCGGAAGCGCCGGCTGCCCGGAATGCCGGTGACAATGCCGAGCGGCTTGCCCTCGCCCTCCAGCGTCGGGCCCTGCTCGATGTGCAGTTCCAGGAAACCCGCGACGTTATGCGGGCCCAGCACCTTCTTGCCGGCCTCGGCAAAGGAAGGGTCGAAGCCTTCCTCGCGCATGTGCTCGGCCAGGCTGCGGCCCGAATCGCGGCGCTTTACCGCGAGGTCGGCCGCGGTGAGCATGCCCAGCGAGCCGCGGCTGCCGGGGTAGCTGGTGGGGAACCACTCGCCCGCTTCCTCGGCGCGGATGCACATGACGGTGACATCCTGCGCGGGGGTGTAGCCCGCCTTCACCAGCCCCGCGACGGCGGCGAGGCCCGCCAGCACGCCGGCCGCACCATCGAAATTGCCGCCCTGGGCCACGCTGTCCAGGTGGCTGCCCAGCACGATCGCGGGGCGGCTGCGGTCGGCACCCGGCAAGGTGAGGTACTGGTTGCCGATCGGATCGACGCGGCGTTCGAGGCCGAGCTTGTCGCCTTCCTCGGCCAGCAGCGCATGGGCCATGGCCTCGCCCTCGCCATAGGCGGTGCGGGTGATGCCCACGCCGTCGAAGCTGCGCTCACGCAGCGTGTCGAACAGGCGTTCCGCCAGCTCGGTGTCGGGGGCAAGGTTGGTACTCATGCGATCGGAAAGCCTCTCGGAGAAACAAAGAAGGGGCGCGGCATAACCACGCCCCTGAAGATGGGTTCAGAAGCCCCGCACCATGCCGCCGTCGATGCGGATGATCTCGCCCGTCATGTACGCCGCGAGCGGGGAGGCCATGAAGGCGATGGCCGGGCCGAACTCGCCGGGCTGGCCGTAACGCTGGGCGGGGATGGTCTTGCTGCGCTCGGCGATCACCTCGTCCACCGACTTGCCGCTCTTGGCGCCCAGGCTCTTGGCGGTCTCGACGCTGCGGTCGGTGCGGATGGCGCCGGGGGCGGCCACGTTCACCGTCACACCGTCGCCGGCCACCTCGGCCGAGAGCGTCTTGAGATAGCCCAGCAGCGCGGCCCG
Source organism: Rhodovarius crocodyli (assembly GCF_004005855.1). Taxonomy (GTDB): domain Bacteria; phylum Pseudomonadota; class Alphaproteobacteria; order Acetobacterales; family Acetobacteraceae; genus Rhodovarius; species Rhodovarius crocodyli. The sequence continues at coordinate 90,480 of NZ_SACL01000010.1, read as the reverse complement.
CAGCGTGTTGGACAGTACCAGGTTCGGGATGGGCTGCTGCAGCCCCGTGCTGCCGATGTTGATGATGCGGCCATAGCCGCCGGCGCGCATGCCGGGCAGCAGCTTCTTCACGATATGGATCGGCGCCTGGACGATGCGCTGGAACCAGGGCGCCAGGTCCTCCTCCTTCATGTCCACGGCGGTGGAGGGCGGCGGGCCGCCATGGTTCAGCACCAGGATGTCCACGCCGCCCAGCGCCGCCACGGCGCCGTCGGCCAGCTTGTCCATGTCCTCGTTGCTCGCGACATCGGCCGGAATGCCCACGGCCTTGGGCGCGCCCATCGCCATCAGCTCGGCCGCGACCGCGTCCAGGCTCTCCTGGCTGCGGCCGCTGATCACCAGCGACACGCCCTCGCGCGCCAGCGCCTCGGCCGCCGAGCGGCCCAGCCCCTTGCTCGCGCCCATCACGATGGCGCGCTTACCCGTCAGGCCCAGATCCATGATTCTTCTCCCGTGTGCGGCCGCGGACGATCCAACACGCGGCCCCGGGTGGCAAGCCGGGGGGGCTTCGCTATTGTCGCGACGCGTCAAAGGAATTGCCCATGCCGAAGCCTGTCCTGTTGCTCACCCGCCTGCTGCCGCCCGCGATCGAGGCACGGGCCGCGCGCGACTACAGCGTGGTGAACAACCCGACGGACGCGCCCTGGTACAAGGACGGCACCGAGATCGCGCGGCGCGCGGAAGGGGCGTCGGGCATCCTGATCGCGGCGGGCGATCCGTTCAACGCGGCCACCATCGCGGCGCTGCCGGCCTCGGTGAAGGTGATCTCGACCTTCTCGGTCGGCACCGACCACATCGACCTGAAGGCCGCCGCCGCGCGCGGCATCATGGTGACCAACACGCCCGACGTGCTGTCCTTCGCCACCGCCGAGATCGCCTTCACCCTGCTGCTGATGGCAGCCCGCCGCGCGGGCGAGGGCGAGCGCATGGTGCGCGCCGGCCAGTGGGAAGGATGGGCCCCCACCCAGCTGATGGGCGTGACGCTGCAGGGCAAGCGGCTGGGCATCCTGGGCTATGGCCGCATCGGGCGCGAGATGGGCGTGATGGCCAAGGGCTTCGGCATGGAGCTGCACTACCGCAACAACCGCCGCCTGGCCCCCGAGCTGGAGAATGGCGCCCAGTACCATGACAGCGACGAAGGCTTCCTCGGCGCCATCGACATCCTCTCCATGCACATACCCGGCGGCGCCGCGACGGCCAAATGGCTGAACGCCACCCGCATCGGGCAAATGCGGCAGGGCGCCATCGTCATCAACACCGGGCGCGGCAGCACCGTGGACGACGAAGCCCTCATCGCCGCGCTCAAGACCGGACGCATCCGCGCCGCGGGCCTGGACGTGTTCGACGGCGAGCCGCGTGTGAACCCGGGCTATCTGGGCCTCGAGAACGTGGCCCTGCTGCCGCACCTCGGCAGCGCCACCATCGAAACCCGCGACCGCATGGGCAACCTGGCCCTCGACAACCTCGACGCCGTGCTGCTGCGCGGCGAGAACCCGCCGGCGCTGGTGGGCTGAGGGGAGCCCCGGGGTTTCACCCCGGACCCCGACCAGGGCTCTGCCCTGGACCCGCCAAAGGCCGAAAGGCCTTTGGAAACCGAGGGCTGAAAGTGTGAGGAAGGGGCTGCGAAGGCGTGCTGGGTCGAAGCGCGCTTTGAGCCCCTTCTTCACACTTTCATATAGCTCATGGGGGTCCAGGGGCCCCAGGCTCCTGGCGGGGGTGCCGGGGGCAGAGCCCCTGGCTGGGGGGTCGGGGGCGAAGCCCCTGAGGCGCCGCCCCTCAGCCGCCCAGCGCGGCCGCGATCGCCTCGCGCAGTACTTGCGCGCTGTGGCGCAGGGCCTGGGTTTCGCTGTCGTCCAGTTCGGGCAGCAGGGGTGCCGAGGCGCCGCGGGCGCCCAGGACGTGGGGCAGGGAGATGCAGGTATCCGGAATGCCCAGCACGTCATCCATGACGGTGGAGACGCTGAAGATCGTGCCTTCGTCGTTCACCAGCGCCTGGGTCAGCCGGGCGATGCACCCGCCGATGCCGAAGTTGGACACGCCCTTGCCTTCCTTGATGCGATAGGCGGAGGTGCGGACCTCCTGCGCGATCCTGGCCTGCCAGTCGGGCGGCAGGTCCACGCCCATGCGTTCCGCGAACAGCGCGATGGGCAGGCTGCCGGCCCGGGCTCCGGACCAGTGCAGCACCTCGGAATCGCCGTGCTCACCCAGCACCTGGGCATGGACGGAGGTGGGGGAGAGGCCGAACTGCCGGGCGAGCCGGTCCTTGAAGCGGGCTGAATCGAGCGCGCAGCCGGTGCCGATGGCGCGCCCGGGGGCCACGCCGAAGCGGCGAACGGCCAGGGCCGGCATCACGTCCACCGGGTTGGTCGCGAACAGCAGCAGCGTGTCGGGGGCCGCCTTCAGCACCTGCTCGATGATGGCAGAGACGATGCGCACATTGGCCGCCAGCAGGTCCAGCCGCGTCTGGCCGGGCTTGAGGTTGGCGCCCGCCGTGATCACCACCACGTCGGCGCCCGCCAGGTCCGCGTAGTCGCCGCCGCGCACCAGCCCCGCGCGGGCGAAGGCCGCGGCGTGGGCGATGTCGGCGGCCTCGCTGTCGGCCCGGGCGCGGTCGAGGTCGACCAGCACCACCTCCCGCACGCCGGGCGTGAAGGAGAGGAGATAGCCCGCGGAGGCGCCGACCTGGCCCGCGCCGATGATCCCTACCTTGCCGGCCATCACAGCACCCCCATCATCGGCCAGACGGTGGCCGAGAGCAGCACGATCAGCAGCAGCCCCGCGATGGTGACGACGGTGCCTACCTTGGCGAACTGAGCGATGGTGAAGCTGCCGGTGCCGTAGCACAGCATGTTCTGCGGCGCGTTGGTCGGCAGGACGAAGCCGAAGGAGACGACGAAGCTCTGGATCAGCACGATGCCGAAGGCGGTCTCCCTGCCGTAGGGCAGCGTGTTGGCGAAGGCGATCATGATCGGGATCAGTGTGCTGGCGAGGCCGGTGGCCGAGGCGAAGCCCAGATGCAGCACGATGCTGAACAGCGACAGCGCGCCCACCACCATGAACACCGGCAGCGCCCCGAGGCCGAGCTGCCCCAGCGTCGCCTGGGCCAGCCAGGCGGCGGCTCCCGTGGTGGACATCAGCGTGCCGAGCGAGATGCCGGCGGCGAACAGCACGACCGTGCCCCAGGGAATGAGCTTCTCGGCCTGGGCCCAGTGCATGACGCCGATGCGCGGCATCAGCAGCAGCGCGATGCCGAGCTGGGTGGTGGTCGTGGTGTCGAAGGGGTGCAGCATGCCCTCGGTGGACCACAGCACCAGCAGCAGCAGCGCGACCGACATCAGGCGCCATTCGACGGCGCTGACGGGGCCGAGCTTGGCCAGCTCCTCACGCAGGCGTGCCTCGGCTTCCTCCTTGGCGGGCACGTCCGGGCGCAGGATCAGCAGGGCCGCGACATACAGCACCACGCACATGCCGATGGTGAAGGGCAGGGCGGTCACGAACCAGCCGCCCCAGGTGACGGTGTGGCCGAAGGATTGCTGCATGAAGTTCAGGCTGATGATGTTCTGCGCCGCACCCGTCTTCACCGCCATGTTGAAGACGGAGCAGGCGGCGGCGGTCACGATCATCAGCGTGGCGCCCAGGCTGCTGGCGGCCGGCAGGCCGAGGGCGGCCACGATGCCCGCCATGATCGGGATGACCGCACCCACGCGCGCGGTGGCGGACGGGATGAACAGCGCCAGCACGAAGCCCACCAGCATCGCCCCCAGGATGAGGCGCGAGCGGGAGATGCCCACCTTGCTCATCACCAGCAGCGCCACGCGCCGGTCGAGCCCGGTGAGCTTCAGCGCCACCGCCAGGAACAGGGCGGCCGCGACCAGCAGCACGGCGGTGGAGGAGAAGCCCGTGAGCATGGAGGTGAGGGCGGCGGTGGAGTTCATGGGTGGCCCGCCCGCGCGCAAGGGCTTGCCCATCAGCCCCAGCACCGCGAAGCCCACCAGCAGGATGGCGCTGGTGGCCGGGGAGACGCATTCGCTGATCCAGAGCACGATGACGAAGACGAGCAGGCCGAGCGCCACCTGGCCCGAGGCCGTCAGCCCCGTGGGCGTGGGCAGGAACAGAACGCCCAGGTAAAGCGCGATGGCGACGAACAGCCAGACCAGCTTCCGGTTGGAATCCGGCTCTGGCGGCGAAATGAAGTTGAAGCTCACGGATCAGGTCCCTTGATACCGGCCGGAACATGCGCCGGAACGGACCTGATTCCCTTGATGCAGATCAGATGGGCGGGCCTGAAGCCCGGCTCAGAAGATGGCGAAGCGCTCGGCGGCGGGCCGCTCGGGCTCGTTCACATCCTCACGCAGGCCCACGAAATCCCGGTTCCATTGCCGGCCGGCCACGCCGAAGCCGCGCCAGTCCTCGGGTTCGGCCATGCGCCAGAAGGTGAAGTCGGTGGTGCCGCGCGCCCGCAGCTGGGCGGGCAGCTGGTCGCGGATGAAGAACAGGTAGTCACGCGCGGCCTCGGGGCGGGCCAGATAGGCCTTGTTGTGGCCGGCCAGCACCATCTCGAAACGCTTGGGGTGCAGGGTCAGCCACTCGAACACGCCGGCGGTGGCGGCGAGGTATTGCGGCGCCAGGAAATCATCCAGCACCAGCAGCCCCTCGGGGCCCACCACCTGGTCGGCGATGGTCAGGTCGTTCAGCAGCGCGCCGCGGCCGTGATCGCCGTCGATGTGCATGAAGCGCACGCAGCCCTGGCGGAAATCCTCGGCCGGCAGGGCCTGGGAATCGCAGCCATGCACGATGACCTGGCCCGTGCCCTGGCCGCGCAGCAGGGCGGCCGCTTCCTCCAGCAGGGGGGCGTTGCAGTCCACCGCGATGAAATGCTCACGCGTGCGGGCGTGCAGGTTGATCAGGCTCGCGCTGCGGCCGTGGGCGACGCCGATCTCCATCAGGTCGCCGGGGATGCCCTTCTGGTCCTGGTAGTCCAGGAAGGCATCGACGATGCCGGCCGACATGTCGGAGAACCAGCCGGTCACGCCGTCATGCGCGGCCTTCCAGTTGCTGTAGTGCATCATGCGGGCTGCACCTTGCGAGAGGCCTGGCGCTGCTGCCAGGCGATGAGGGCGAGGGCGACGACAAGGCCCGGCAGCACGCCGATGTTGATGGCCGTCCAGCCCAGCTGGTCATGCACGATGCCCGACAACAGGGCGGTGCAGGCGACCGTGCCGAAGACGATCAGGTCATTGGCGGTCTGGGCGCGGATGCGTTCCTGCGGGGAATGGCTGGTGGCCAGCAGGGCGGTGGCACCCACGAACATGAAGTTCCAGCCCACGCCCAGCAGCATCAGCCCCGCGATGAAGTGCCAGAAGGTCTCGCCGCTGAGGGTGACGGCCACGCAGGCCATGTTGAGCGCGACGCCGGCCAGGATGACGGGGCGCATGCCGAAGCGCGTGATGAGGCGGCCGGTGATGAAGCCGGGGGCGAACATCGCCAGCGCATGCCACTGGATGACCGTGACGGGCGCCGTCAGCTCGAAGCCGCACAGCCGCATCTCCAGCGGGGTCGCCGTCATCAGCAGGTTCATGGTGCCATAGGCGACGAGCCCCGCGACCACGGCCGTGACGAAGGCGGGCCGCGCGATGATATCGGCCACGGGCGTCGCGACCTTCGCGCGGGGCGGGGGCGCGGGCAGCTGCGTGCCCGCCAGCAGCGTCAGGCAGGCCAGCGGCAGCACGGCCAGGCACAGATAGGTCGGCAGGAACAGGAAGGGCGGGAACAGGTCGAAGGTGCCCTTCACCAGCTCCGGCCCCAGCACGGCGGAGAAGATGGGCCCGGTCATGACCAGGGAGATGGAGCGCGCGCGGAAGGCGGGCGGCGTCACCTCGGCGGCGGCGAAGCGATAATGCTGCGCGATGCCGAAGCCCACCCCGGCAAAGGCGGAGCCGATGCAGTAGATGAGGAAGCTGCCCTGATACACGCCTGAGGCGAAGAGCAGGCTGCCCACCAGGGACGCCACGGCGCCCATGTTGAAGCCGGCCTTGCGGCCGAAGCGCGCGAAGATCATGCCCGCGGGGATGGAGGCCAGCATCACGGCCAGCATCTGGATCGCCATGGGCAGGGTGGCCAGGAAGGTGCTGCCCGACAGGCTGGCGCCCACGATGCCCGACATCGCCACCTGCCCCACGACGGAGGCCTGCATCAGCGCCTGGCAGAAGAACAACCGCCAGACAGTGATGCGCATGCGCCGCTCAGCGGCAGTATCGAGAGTGGTGGCGTCAGACATGGCTCCATCCCTGCCGTGTCAGCGGCATGGGCCGGCCGGCATCGTCCAGCACAACAACATCCATGGAAGTCGCTGTGAACTGTCCGATGCGCGTGGCGGCCATGCCGGAAGGCAGGGAGCCGGGGGGGAGGGCGAAGAGCAGCTCGTAATCATCGCCGCCCGTTATTAGGGCCGAAATATCAGCATCTTGCGCGGCGGGCGAACGGGGAATCGATGAAGCGTGGATAACGGCGCCGCAATCTGAGGCGCGGCACAGATGGCCGAGATCCTGAACCAGCCCGTCGGATACATCCATGCAGGCGGTGGCCACGCCCCGCAGCGCGCGCCCGATGGAAAGCCTGGGCCGGGGCAGGCGGTAGCGGTCCGCCAGATAGCCGTCCGGGTCTGCCAGGGTGCCGCGCGCGGCGGCCAGGCCCAGATGCCCGTCGCCGATGGTGCCGGTCACCCAGATCTCGTCGCCCGGGCGCGCGCCGGACCGCCGCAGCGCCTGGCCGGGGGGCACCGTGCCCAGGATCGTGAGGGAGAGCGTGAGCGGGCCGGGGGTCGAGACCGTGTCCCCGCCCAGCACCGACAGCCCGTATTCCGCCTGGTCCCGCGCGAGGCCGAGGGTGAAGGCCTCCAGCCAGGAATCAGGGGTGCCGCGCGGCAGGGCGATGGTCATCAGGTAGCCGAGCGGGTCGGCGCCCATGGCCGCGAGATCGGACAGGTTCACCCGCAGCAGCTTGCGGCCGATGGTCTCTGCCGGGTCGTCGGGCAGGAAATGCACGCCGGCCACCATGGCATCGGCGGCCAGCACCAGTTCGCGGCCCGGCGGCGGGGCCAGCAGTGCCGCGTCATCCGTCAGCCCCAGCGCGCCCTCTCCCGCCAGCGGCCGGAAATGCCGGGCGATGAGGGCGAACTCGGGCGGGAGGGTCACCCCGTGAACTCGGACGGGCGGAGCGTGCGGGCCAGCGCGTCCAGCACGCCGGCGGCGAAGCGCGGTTCCTCACCGGTGAAGAAGCCGTGCGCGATGTCGAGGTATTCGCGGATGATGACGCGGGCAGGGGGCTCCTTGCCGTCGCGCAGCTCGGCGGCGGCGGCGCGCAGCAGGGCGCGCAGCACCGGGTCGAGCTTGGTGATGGGCCAGCCGGCCGCCAGATGCGTGCTGATGATAGCGTCGAGGTCCACGCTGTGCGTGCCGGCCTTCTTCACGATGGAGATGAACAGGGCGGAATCGGCCTCGGCCACGCGGCCGTCATCGAAGCTCTCGCCGGCCTGGGGGCCGATGCGGTGGCGCAGGAACTGGTTCATCACCGTCTCGGCGCTCTCGCCCGAAGCCTCGGACTGGAACAGGGCCTGGACGGCGGCGACGCGGGCGCCGGTGCGGGGGCGGCCCTTGGGTGCCTGGCTCATGCTTCGCTCCCTTGGGCCAGACCCCACTGGCGGCGCAGCGCGATCTGGGTGAGCAGCGCGAACATGGCTTCCTTGCCCTTGTTGTGGGGGCCGGGGGCGGCACGTTCCTCGGCCTGGGCCAGGGAATGCACGGTCAGCAGGCCGAAGCCCACCGGAAATCCGGTCTCGACCGTGATGTTCATCACGCCGGAGCACGCCTCGCGGCAGATGTGGTCGTAATGGTCGGTGTCGCCCTTCACCACGCAGCCCAGGATCAGCACGCCGTCCCAGGGGGTGTGGCCCTTCTCCATGGACTGGATGGCCAGGCGCAGGCCCGCCGGCAGCTCGAAGGCGCCCGCGACGTCTACGGTTTCCATGGTGGCGCCGGCTTCGGTCGCCATTTCCAGGGCGCCCTGTCGCATGCCCTCCACCACGGCCGCGTAATAGGGGGCCTGGATGCAGAGGAGGCGGGGCGCGGGTCCGGGAATGGCCGGAACCTGGCGGGAAGGGGCGTCGGCGGTGCTCATGGAAAGGATGTGACAGATGCGGGGGCGTATCGGCAAGCCAGGGGGCAGCGTAACGCGCATGCAAAAAGCGGGGGATGATGCGGGGGGAGGGGTTGCGACGCCGAAAACCCTGTGTCAAAAGCCCGCCACCGAACGGAACGCGGGCGTAGCTCAGGGGTAGAGCACAACCTTGCCAAGGTTGGGGTCGAGGGTTCGAATCCCTTCGCCCGCTCCAGTCGGTGAAGATACCCTGCCAGTGCAAACTGGTATGCGGGCGTAGCTCAGGGGTAGAGCACGACCTTGCCAAGGTCGGGGTCGAGGGTTCGAATCCCTTCGCCCGCTCCAGTTTTCCAGCACATTCAGGACATTGGACGTCGCCGCTGCCAGTGGGGCAGCGACATGCCGTGACCGATTCCTCACGAGGCGTCGCGAAACGCCCCGGCCGGCACCTTCCCCAGCTCGCTCAGCAGCAACGGCCACAGCCGCAGCCCTTCCTCCAGCGAAGACAGCCGGAAGAACTCGTTCGGCGCGTGCGCGTCCTCATCGGCGCTGGCCAGGCCGAACATCAGGCTGTCCATGCCCAGCTCCTCCTGAAATATGGTCGTGATCGGCACGGTGCCGCCCAGCCGCGCCACCGCGGGCTCACCGCCTTTCTCGCGCCGCAGCACCGCCGCGGTGGCCGCGCGCAGCGGGTGCTCGGCGCCCAGCGTATAGGCACGCGTGCCGCCGGGCTTGTAGTTGAACTCCAGCGCCACGCCGGGCCCGGCATGGGCTTCCAGATGCGCCCGGACCGCCGCCTGTGCCGCCGCGGGCTCCTGGCCGGGCACCAGCCGCATGGTCAGCTTGGCATGTGCCTCGGCGGGGGTGACGGTCTTGCCGCCCTGGCCGGTATAGCCGCCCCACATGCCATTCACTTCCACCGTCGGGCGCAGGGTCGTGCGCTCCCGCACCGTATAGGCGGGGTCACCGAAGGGGGCGGCGCCGAAACTCTCGTACCAGGCCGATTCGTCCATGGGCAGGGAGGCGCTCTCGGCCCGCACGGCATTGCTCAGCGGTGCCACACCCGATTCGAAATCGGCCACCGCCACGCGCCCCTGTTCGTCATGCAGGGTGGTCACCAGCCGGGCCATTTCATGCAGGGCGTTGCGCATGGCACCCCCCACCTTGCCCGAATGGGCATCCTTGGAGGCCGTGCGCAGGCTGAACTGCAGCGCCGTGATGCCCCGGCAGCCGATATTCAGCACCGGCACCTTGCCGGCCGCGCCCCCACCATCGGCCGAGATCATGGCATCGGCCGCCAGCAGGTCGCGATGCGCGGCGATGATGTCGATCAGGGAGGGGCTGCCGACCTCCTCCTCGCCTTCCAGGAAGAACTTGATGTTGACCGGGCAGCCGCCCTCGATGGCCAGGAAACCCGCCACCGTCTCGATCGCGATGGTGGTGGAGCCCTTCACGTCGCTGGCGCCCCGCGCATAAATCCGGCCGTCGCGGATCGTGGGCTCGAAGGGGGGCGTGGTCCACAGCTCGTAAGGGTCCGCCGGCTGCACGTCGTAATGGCCGTAGACCATGATGGTGGGCTTGTCGGGCCCCGCGCCGGTCCAGGCGCCATAGACGGCGGGCTGGCCGGTCGGTGCTTCCAGCAGCCGCACATCCTGCATGCCGATGGCGCGCAGCCGGTCCAGCAGGAATTCCCGCGCGCCCTTCATGCCCTCCGCGAAGGCGGGGTCCGTGCTGACCGAGGGGAAGCGGATCAAGGTCAGCAGGCGCTCCAGGATCGCGTCCTTCTCGCCCGCCAGATAGGTCGCCACACGCTCGCTCATCGCTGCCTCCCGCCATGGACCGGGCGATGGTGCGGCCATCGGGGCGGCGGCGCAATCAGGCCGGAGCCGTCTACGGCACATAGCCCGTGGGTGTGTGGTTCGCGGGCTTCTGCCGCAGCCCCACGATCCATTTGGACTTGCCGCAGGCCACCATCAGCGGCGCGCGCATGAAGGCCGGCACATCGTTGATGCGCCCGTACCAGTTGGAGATCCGCTGAGTGTAGTCGGTCAGCGGCCGCTCCACCCGTTCCCAGGTGGCGAGCCCTTCCTCGACCGTCTTCGCTTCCGTCACATGCACCGCCAAAGCCAGGGCGTTGACCGAGGCCATGCCGCCGCCCTGGCCGATATTGGGGGCCATGGCATGGGCGCCGTCGCCCACCACGCAAGCGCGCCCGCGCGACCAGTTGTTCAGCGCGATCTCCTCGAACTCGTCCCAGCGGCCCTGGTCGCCCACGCGGCTGATCAGCTCCTCCAGGAAGGGGAAGGAGCGGATCCAGCTCTCCTTGTTGATCGGCACCGCGCTGCCCTCTCTGTCCTTGGGGGAGAGCATGAAGGCCAGATACACCTCATCCGGGTTGCAGGCGGTGTAGTAGAGCCGCCGCGCCCCGGACCAGTATTCGATGCCCTTCTTGCCGCGCTCGGAAGTCTTCTCCTCCTCCGTGCGCGGGATCAGCAGGCGGATCGCGCCCTGGCCCATCTTCTTGCGGCTTTTCAGCAGGTCCAGCGCATCACGCACCGGCGAATTAACCCCGTCCGCGCCGATCACCAGATCCGCCGGATAGCGCCTGCCGCCCTCGACCAGCAGCGCACCGTCGGCATCCGCGCCGATGACGGGCGAGGACGTGACGATCTCCACCCCCGCCCGCTGCGCCGCGTTGGCGAGTGCTGCCAGCAGGTCGCGCCGGGTCAGGCTGAAGGTGCGCTCGCCGGGCTTCTCGGTGGCCTTGATGGTGTAGAGGACTCGGTCCCGCTCATCACGCGTCTCGCGGATGTAGAAGGGGCGGCAGCGCTCCTGCGCCTCCTGATAGGCATCGACCGCCTTCAGCACCTTCACGAAATTGTACCAGCAGGAGATGCCGGCGCCGAAGTTGCGCAGGTCCGGCGCGCGCTCATGCACGCGCACCGTCCAGCCGCGCTGCGCGAGGGCCGCGGCCGCGATCAGCCCTGCTACTCCCGCGCCGGAAATCTCCGCATGACCGATGGGCATTCTCTCAGTTCCTCCAGCGCGTCCGCCACAGACGCATGTTGTCGTCAGGCAATTGCAGGGTCTCCAGATCGGCGCTGTAGGCCCAGGCGCTGGGCTGGATGTGCAGCGGGATCACGCCCCAGTCCCGGCCCAGGATGGTCCAGGCGCGGGCGAACAGTTCCTGCCGCTTCACGGGGTCGGATTCGGCGCCCACCGCTTCGATGGTGCGGTCCAGTTCCGGATCGCTGAACTCGCCGTAGTTGACGGCGCCCATGCTGCCGCTGCGCGTCGCGAACAGCTGGCTGAGCAGGTTGTGCGCGTCCTTCACGCCGGCCGAGGCCCAGCCGACCATGAAGGCATCGGATTCCATGCGCTGCAGCCGGCCGAAATGCTGGGCGGTGCCGCGGGTGGCCAGCGTCGCCTCGATGCCGATGCGCGCCAGCATGGGGACGATGGCGCGGCATATCGCCTCGTCATTGATGAAGCGGTCGTTCGGGCAATCGAGGGTGAAGGCGAAGCCGTTCGGATAGCCGGCCTCGGCCAGCAGGGCACGGGCGCGGGCCGGGTCGGCGGCGGGGCGCTGGTTCAGCGCCGCCACGAAGCCGCTGGTGTTGGGCGCGACCGGAAGGCCGGTATCCACCGAATGGCCGCGCATGATGGTGCGGCGGATCGCGGCCATGTCGATGGAGCGGTAGACGGCCTCACGCACGCGCACATCGGCGAAAGGGTTGGCATTGACCCCAGGGGCCGGGCGCCGCTCCGGGTTCTGGTTCAGCCGCAGCATGATGACCCATTCCGAGGGACGCACGGCCACGCTGAAGCCGGGGCTGGACTGCAGGCGCGGGATGTCGGCCACCGGCAGCGGCCAGATCATGTCCACCTGGCGCGACAGCAGCGCCGCCACGCGGGTCGCGGCATTGCGGATGGGGCGAAAGGTCGCCTCCGGCACGCCGCCGCGGTTGTCGTGGTCCCACCAGCCCTCGAAGGCCGTGAGGCGCGTCATGCTGTCGGGTTCATGCGCCGTGACGCGGTAGGGGCCGGTGCCGTTGGCGTTGGCCGCCGCGAAGTTGCGCGTGTTGGTGCGCAGGTTGGAGGAGGTGAGCGCGCCGTTCGCCTGCGCCCAGGCGCGGCTCATGATCATGATGTTCGTCGTCATCCGCGGCAGGATCGCGTAGGGCCGGTTAAGCGTGACGCGCACCGTCGCGGGGTCGATCGCCTCCACGTTCCGGATCGGCGACGTCAGGCCGCGATAGCCGGAATCCGGCCCCATCGCGCGTTCATAGGAAAACACCACATCATCGGCCGTCATCGCCTGGCCGTCATGGAAGCGTACGCCCTGGCGTAGGTTGAACACCCATTCCGTCGGGCTTTCCTGCCGCCAGGACGTGGCCAGCGCGGGTTCGACGTTCAGCTGGTCGTCCCAGCGCGTCAGCCCCTCATACACATTGGCCAGGAAGCCCTGGGTGAAGGCGTGGTCGAAGAAATGCGGGTCCAGGCTCGCTATGTCGGACTGGAAGGAGAAACGCAGTTCCCGTGCCTGGGCGGTTGCGAGAGGGCCCAGCAGGGGCAGGGTCAGCGCGCAGATCAGCAGCCAAGCTCGCGACATCGGGAACCTCCGCGTCCAGGCCCGGTGCCCGGATCGGTGTGGGTGATGCCCTGCTACTGCGCGACCCCATGCCGGGATGTTTCCCCCGGCGCGGTCATAGTGAAACCTGTCTGTGACGAGTCAATCGCTTTTGTTCGAAGCTAAGCGAATGATGGGAAACGCGCCTAGCGGCGGAACAGCCGGTTGCGGCCCTCGCCCGGCACCTCATTGAAGCCGAGCGAGGCCAGGTAGCCGGGCACCAGGCGCTGGTTCTCGCCCTCCAACTCCACCAGCACTTCCCGCACATGGCGCAGCAGCATTTCCCGCGCGCCCTCCAGCACGGCGGGCTCGATGCCGTCCACGTCCAGCTTGATGTGGGTGGGCGGCGTGGCGCCGAAGCCCAGCACGAAGCCGTCCACGCTGATGGCGGGAACCGCCTGGCTGAAGCGCGCGCCTTGCACCCCGCGGATGCCGTGCATGGCGTGCCCGGCCTCGCTGGCATGCATGGCCAGCCGCGCCAGGCCCGGTGTCGCGTCGAGCGCGAGGCAATAGGCCTCCACCACGCCGTCCAGCCCGTTGGCCTCCAGGTTGCGCTGCATGGCCGCGAAGGACTGGGCCGAGGGCTCGAAGGCCAGCACCCGCAGGCCGCGCCTGCCGGCGAACACCGTGTAGAGGCCGACATTCGCCCCGATGTCCCACAGCACCGCGTCGGCGGGCAGGCTCTCGATCCAGGCCACCGTCTCGGGCTCATCCCGGCCGAAGCCATAGGGGTCATGCAGCGACCGGTTGCTGGGGCAGATGATCGTGAGCGGGCCGGCACTGCTCGGCACTTCCACCCGCTGCAAAGTCGCCTCGTGCAGCAGCGCCAGGGTCGAGGCCCGGCGCGCCTGCCGCAATGGCGCAGTGGCCAGCCGGGCGATGCGGTGCAGGGTGCGGGCGAGGCTGCGGCTCATGGATCAGCGCATGCCATGCCCCTCACGCTTGTGCGAGGGCTGGGGGCGCTGCACCATGGCCGAATTGACGAACGTTATCAGGATTTCATGAGCGCGGCCCGGATCACCACCTTCGCCTTTGCCGGGATCGACCCCGTGCCCGTGGAAGTCCAGGTCCAGATCTCCTCCGGGCTGCCCGCCTTCCTGATGGTGGGGCTGGCCGACAAGGCCGTGACGGAGAGCCGGGAACGGGTGCGCGCCGCGCTGACCGCGCTTGGCCTCTCACTGCCGCCCAAGCGCATCCTGGTGAACCTGGCGCCCGCCGACCTGGTCAAGGAAGGAAGCCACTACGACCTGCCGATCGCGCTGGCCGTGCTGGCCGCGATGGAGGTGGTGCCCGTCGAGGAGCTGGGCGGCTTCGCGGCGATGGGCGAGCTGGCGCTGGACGGCTCCATCCAGCCGGTGGCGGGCGTTTTGGCGGCAGCCCTCGGTGCCTCGCAGCGGGAACTCGGGCTGATCTGCCCCGAGGCGCAGGGGCCCGAGGCCGCCTGGGCGGGGCGCGTCACGGTGCTGGCGCCCGCCGACCTGATGCAGTTGCTGAACCACCTGCGCGGCACCCAGGCGCTGGAGCCGCCCGCGCCGCCGGTGCTGGGCGGCGCGCCGGAAGCCGTGGCCTGCCTGTCGGAGGTGATCGGCCAGGAGACCGCCAAGCGCGCGCTGGAGGTAGCGGCCGCGGGCAGCCACAACATGCTGATGCAGGGGCCGCCCGGCTCCGGCAAATCGATGCTGGCGGCGCGCCTGTCCGGGCTGCTGCCGCCGCTGACCGCGGCCCAGGCGCTGGAGGTCTCGCTGGTCTATTCCGTGGCCGGGCTGTTGCGGGATGGCCGGCTGCTGCAGCGCCCGCCTTTCCGCGCGCCACATCATTCGGCCAGCCAGCCGGCCCTTGTCGGCGGCGGGCCGCGCGCCCGCCCCGGTGAGATCAGCCTGGCCCATCACGGCGTGCTGTTCCTGGACGAATGGCCCGAATTCGCGCGCCCCGCGCTGGAGGCATTGCGCCAGCCCATGGAAAGCGGCGAGGCGCGCATCGCCCGCGCCAGCGCCCATGTCACCTGGCCCGCGCGCTTCCAGTGCATCGCGGCCATGAACCCCTGCCGCTGCGGCTATCTGGGCGACCCATCGCGCGAGTGCAACAAGGCCCCGCGCTGCGGCGAGGACTACCTGTCGCGCCTGTCGGGCCCGCTGCTGGACCGCATGGACATTTCCATCGAGGTGCAACCCATCGCCCATGCCGAGCTCTCCCGCGCGCCGCGCGGCGAGACCAGCGCGGTGGTGGCGGCGCGCGTGGCCGGGGCCCGGGCGGCGGCGGCCGGACGCGGCGCGGTGCCCGCCGAGGCCACCCTGACCGACGCCGCCCGCACCCTGGCCGAGACGGCGGCCGAGAAGCTGCGCCTTTCCACGCGTGGCTTCCTGCGCGCGATCAGGGTGGCGCGCAGCATTGCGGACCTGGCGGGTAGCGACAGTATAGAGCGGGTGCATGTGGCGGAGGCGCTGAGTTTTCGGCTCAGGCGTTGAAATGTTCTTTTTTATAAAAAAGAACCAAAAAATTTCTGGTAGTTAAAACTTACAAAAGTCTTTTTGCTTCTTTTTCTACAGAAAAAGAAGATCCTTACCCTTCTTCCACCATCGCCACCGCCGCCCCCAGATCCACACTCAGCAGCCGCGACACCCCGCGTTCCTGCATCGTCACGCCATAGAGCCGGTGCATGCGCGCCATGGTCAGCGCGTGGTGGGTGATGACCAGGAAGCGCGTCTTGCCGTCCTCCGCCATCGCGTCCAGCAGGTCGCACAGGCGCTCCACATTCGCATCGTCCAGCGGCGCATCCACCTCGTCCAGCACGCAGACAGGCGCGGGCTGGCAGCGGAACACGGCAAAGATGAGCGACAAGGCGGTCAGCGCCTGCTCACCGCCCGAGAGCAGCGACAGCGCCGAGAGCTTCTTGCCCGGCGGCTCGGCATAGATCTCGAGCCCGGCTTCCAGCGGGTCCTCATTGCCGACCAGCGCGATGTGGGCCCGGCCGCCGTTGAACAGCCGGGTGAACAGGGTGCGGAACTCATTGTCCACGCGGTCGAACACGGCCTTCAGCCGTTCCCGCGCGTCGCGGTTCAGATGGCCGATGGTACCGCGCAGCTTGGCGATGGCGGCGCCGATCTCCTCGCGTTCGCGTGCCACATCGGCGATGCGGGTCGCGACCTCCTCCAGCTCGATCTCGGCGCGCAGGTTCACGGGGCCCATCTCGTCGCGCTCGCGCGTCAGGCGGTCGAGCTTGCGGCGGGCGCGGTCCTCGGCGACCTCGCCGGGCGCTTCAGCGGGCTCCGGCAGGGTGGCGTCCTCGCCCAGGCGCTCGGTCACACGGGCGGCCAGGGCGATGGCCGCCGTGCGGGCGGCTTCTTCTGCGGCCTCGGTGCGCAGCTGGCCCTCGCGCGCGGCGGCGAAGCGGGAATCGGCCAGGCGGCGGGCTTCCTGCGCGTCACGCAGGCGGGTCTCGGCGGCGGCCAGCGCCGAGGCAGCGGCGGCATGGGTCGCCTCGGCCTCCGACAGGCGGCGCGCGGCGGCGGCGCGGTCGGCCTCGGCGGTGGCAGGGGCTTCGGAGAGGCGCTCGACCTCGGCCCGCGCCGCCTCGGCACGGCTGACCAGAGCGGCGACCCGGCCGGCGGCATCGGCGCGCCGCGTGGCCCATTGGGTGCGTTCCTCGGCGGCGGCGCGGCGGCGCTCCGCCAGGCGGTCGCGCTCGGCCAGCAGGGCGGCGCGATCGGCGCGGTGGCGGTTCTCCTCGGTGCGGGCCTCGGAAAGCGCGCGGCGGGCGGCCTCCACCCCTTCGCGCGCCAAGGCCAGATCCGGGAGGGCCGCGCGCTGGGCGCGGGCCTTGGCCAGCGCCGCATCGGAATCGGCCAGCTCCTGCGCCAAGCGCTCACGCTGCGGGGCAAGGCCCGACAGGCGCGCGGTGGCCGCCGCCGCGCGGCTGGTCAGCGCCGCCTGCTGGGAGCGGGCCTGTTCCAGCGCGGTCTCGGCGCTGCGGCGGGCATCGCGGGCGGCGCGCTCGGCGGCCTCTGCGGCGCGGGCCGCGCCCTCGGCCTCGGCACGGCGGGCGACCAGCACGGGGGTGTCGGGCAGGGCGGAATGGGCCGCGCGCGCGGCGGCCTCGGCGGCCTCCGCCTCCTTCTGCTCGGCCGAGAGACGCGAGAGCTGGGGCGCCAGCGCGGCGATGCGCCCTTCGGCGGCGGCGTGGCGGGCCGCGAGGTCGGCGGCGGCGCGGCGGGCGTCGCGGGCGCTGGTGTCGGCGGCGTCGCGGGCCCGGCGGGCCTCGCCCTCGGCGGCAAGCGCGGTGGCTTCCTCGCGCTGGGCGGCCTCGCGGGCCGCGAGCGCGGTGCGGGCGGCTTCTCGCGCGCTGCCCAGCCGGGCCTCGGCGGTGCGCAGGCGGGCCAATTGCTGCAGCCGGGCCGCGCCGGCATTCGCGCCGCCCTTGGCCAGGGTATGGCCATCCCAGCGCCACAGCCGGCCGCCGCGGTCCACCAGCGCCTGGCCAGGGGCAAGCGCGGCTTGCAGCGAGGCGCCCTCGGCCTCGACCAGCCCGATCTGCGACAGGGCGCGGGCCAGTTCGGGCGGCGCCTGTACCAGGCCGGCCAGCGGCGTGGCGCCGGCGGGCAGGGCGGGGGGCTGGGCCAGGGCCGGCAGGCTGCGCCAGAACCGCGCGGCGGCGGGGTCGCGGCCTGATTCCAGCGCATCGCCCAGCGCCGCGCCGAGCGCCGCTTCCAGCCCCTCCGGCACCGAGATCGCGTCCAGGATCGGCGCTTCCTGCTTCTCGCCGCCGCCTTTCAGCAGGGCGGCGATGCCCTCGGCCTCGGCGGCGATGCGGGCACTGGCGGCCTCGGCCTCATTCGCCGCGCGCCGGGCTTCCGCCAGTGCCTCGGCCGCGCTGCTGCGGCGGGCGGTGGCGGCCGAGAGCGCCCGGCCGGCTTCCTCGGCGGCGCTGTCGGCACGGGCCTGCGCGGCCTCAGCGGCCGCCAGCGCCTCGGGCGCGAGCCGGCCGCGCAGGGCCGCGTCATGCTGGGCGGTGATCTGGGCCAGCTGCTCCGCGCCGCGCCGGGTGCGGGACTGCGCGGCATCGACATCGCGCCGGGCGCGGGCCTCGGCGGCGGCGGCCTCGGTGGCGGCGCGGGCGGCCTCGGCGAGCGCGGCAGCGGTGGCCAAGCGCTGTGCCTCGGCGGCCTCCAGCGCGGCGCGGCTGTCGGTCAGGCGGGTTTCGGCCGTGGTGACGGCACCGGCCGCGGCCTCGACGGCCTCCGGCGGCACGGCGGCCGCCTCGGCGGCGGCATGCTCGGTGGCAAGCCGCTGGGACTGTTCGGCCAGCCGTGCATGGCGCTGCTCGGCGAAGGCGAGTTCGGAGGCCACCTGGTTGGCCTGGGCGGCGGCCTCGGCGGCGTGCTGGGTGGCGGTCTCGGTCGCGGTTTCCCGCGCGCGAGCCTCGGTTTCGGCAGCGGACAGCAGGCTTTCGGTTTCGGCCAGCCGGCCGGGCAGGGCGGCCTCGGCGCTGGCCAGCCCGCCATCCTCGCGTGCCAGACGCGTCTCGTTGCCGCGCGCGTCCTCCTCCACCGCCTGGGCATGGGCCAGGTCGGCGGCGATCTGGGCCGCGCTGCCGGTCGCGCCCTCCAGCGCGGCCACGGCGCGGGCCAGGGCGGCCTCGACACCCTCGGCCTCGATCCGGCGGCGCTCCAGGGCGGTGCGGGCGTCGGCCTCGGCCGCGCGCGGGGCGGGGATGGCCTGCTCGGCCTCGTAATGCGCGATGGTGGAGCGTTCGGCCTCGGCCTCGGCAGATTTCGTGGTGGCGCGGGCCTCGGCGGCGGCCTTTTCCGCCACATCGAGGGCCAGCGCCGCGCGCGCCACCTGCAAGGCCAGCAGCGCCGCCTCCGCATCGCGGATCAGGCCCGAGATGTTGCGGTAGCGCGCGGCCTGCCTGGCCTGCTTGCCCAGGTTTTCCTGCTGCGCTTCCAGCTGCGCCACCAGGTCGTCGGCGCGGGAGAGGTTGTTCTCCGCCTGGCGCAGCTTCAGCTCGGCCTCATGCTTGCGGGCGCGCAGGCCGGAGATGCCGGCCGCCTCCTCCAGCACGGTGCGGCGTTCCTCGGGCTTGGCCGCGATCAGCTGGGCCACGCGCCCCTGGCTGACCATGCCGTTGGCGCGCGGGCCGGAGGCGAGGTCCGCGAACATGGTCTGCACGTCGCGCTGGCGCACCTCGCGCCCGTTGATGCGGTAGTTGCTGCCCTCGCCGCGCGTCAGGCGGCGGGTGATCTCCAGCTCCTGTTCCTTCTCCAGCGGCGCTGGCGCCACGCCGGGCGCGTCCTCCAGGAAGATCGTCACCTCGGCCAGGTTGCGGGCCGGGCGGGTGGAGGTGCCGGCGAAGATGACGTCGTCCATCTCGCCCCCGCGCAGGGAGCGCGCGGAGCTTTCGCCCATGGCCCAGCGCAGGGATTCCACGACATTGGACTTGCCGCAGCCATTGGGCCCGACGATGCCGGTCAGCCCCGGCAGGATCTCGACCAGGGTGGATTCAGCGAAGCTCTTGAACCCCGCGATGCGGATGCGCGCCAGCCGGGCCGAGAGGCGGCGGGGCTCCTCGGCGGGTTCGGCGGCGATGTCCGGCGTGTCGCTCATGCCCCTCCAGGGGCCGAGGCAGGCCCGGGGGGTGGAGGCTTGCGCATCAGAGGGGCCGTATCAGGCAGGGGCGCCGCTGTCCATCACCGGGCAAGCGGCAGGCACATGGCGGGCAGGGCGTCGGTCCCGGAGGCCAGCATGGCCAGCAGTTGGGAGTCCGTCAGCCGGGCACCGGCCTCGGGCGCCGGGGGCAGTACCTGCACCAGCGCCATCATGCCCTTATCCTCATGTTCCAGGATATGGCAGTGAATGGGGTACAGCCCCTCCTGCTGGGCGGCCGCGAAGGGCAGGTAGATGAAGCTGCGCGGCGTCTCGCCCCCCGGCGCCCGGGCCGCGACCGCCACGCTGTCATGCCAGCTGCCCGCCATATCCAGCAGCTGGCCCAGATGCCGCGTGAACTGGCCGTCCGGGTCCTGGATGGCGTCGCCGAGCCCCGCGGGCGCGCCCGGGTCTGCCGCCCGCGCCGGGCGGAAACTGCCCTGGTGGATGTGCAGGTTGTGGAACTCGGCGGAGAGATTGACCACCTCCCACACCTCTCCCCGGCCGCGCACCGGGCAGATGCGGTGCCCGGGCAGGGGCTGGTCGCCCGCATGGCGGCCATGGGCCAGCCAGGGTTCCGGCAGCCAGCCGCGCCCGATGGCGGGCTGGGCCGGGTCCCAGGGATAGGGGCGGCCTTCGCGGTCCACCACCTCCTGGCCCATCAGGAAGGCCTCGCCTTCCTCCCCACGGCGGATGTCGAAGGTGATCCGCCGGCGCCAGCCCTCGCCGGGCGGCAGGATGGAGCAGCTCTCGGGCAGCCAGGCCGGGCGCGGCGTGGCGGCGACCGCCGGGGCCTCTCGCCTGGCGGAGGGCCAGCCGGGCACGGGCGGGGCGGGCGGCGGGGCCTGGCGCGGCACGCGCAGCGTGGCCAGCGCCATGGCGGGCCAGACATCGGCCTCCGCCCCGGTGGCGGCGGCGACCATGCCGGTGGTGCGCAGCCGCAGCGGCCCGGGCGGCAGCGGCCGGCCGGGGGCGGCCAGCAGGATCTCGGCCCGCGCGCCGGGCATCAGCATCACCCGCCGTGCCGGGCCGGGCTGTTCCGAGGCGGTGCCCGCCAGCCCGCCATCCATTTCCAGCAGCGTGAGCGGCAGCGGCGGGCCGCCCTCCGCGCCGATCTCGATGTTGTAGGTGACGGAAGGCGAGAAGTTGGAGATGCGCAGCAGCATCCGACGCCCCGGCGCCATGGTAATGTCGGGCATCCACTGCCCGTTCACGGTGAACAGCCACACCGCGTGGCGGCCGGTGGCCTGCTGCGCGCGCGCGCAGAAGCCCGGCCCCAGCACGCTGTCCTCGGGGGCTTCGCCGGGGCTGTCGAAATCCCCGCAGAGCGAGGGGTTCCAGCTCGCATCCTCGGCACCCGCGACGCCGAAGCGGGCGGGCACCGCGGCGCCGTCGGGCAGCGTGCCGGGCAGCAGCGGGCGGCCCGGCTCGCAGGCCAGCCCCGCCTGGGTGCGGCCCGCTGCCGGGCAGTCGGGCACGGTCAGCTGGATGTCGCGCAGCACCAGGTGGCGCACATCCGTGCCGTCACGCAGCGCACGCGGCACGGCGGCCAGCGGGTCACCCACCGCGATCAGCCCGGCCATGCCGTTGGCCACCTGGTCGCGTGACAGGCCATGCACATGGGCGTGGAACCAGGCGAGGCCCCGGGGATAGGCCACGTGCCGCTCTGCCCGGCCGAATGAGGCCCCGGGCAGCTGCGCCGGCAGGGCGATGCGGTAATCGAGCCTGCCCTGGGCCTCGGCGTTGAACAGGGAATAGTCGCCCAGATTGCAGGGCGCTTCCGCGCGCGGGGCGGTGAACAGGCCATGGGTGTGCAGGTTGGCGGGTTCATCGACCAGCCCGTTGCGCAGCGCGATCCGCGCGCGCTGCCCGCCCGCCAGCCGCAGCATGAAGGGGGCATAGCGGTCCGCGGCGGGGTCCGCGCCCTGGCCATAGCCCGAGAGCGCCACCGCATAGGGACCGACATCCGGCCGCAGGCTTTCGCGCAGCAGCAGCCCGATGGCAGGCCCCGGGCCGCAGGCGCTGTCGGGCTGGGGCGATGCGGCCAGTATCCGGGGCTCACGCAGCTCCGCCCCCGCGGCCGGCACCGCGATCAGGGCCAGCAACAGGACGAAGATGCGTGATGCCATGGCTAGCCTCGCTGGACGTTCGCCTTGAAGTCGTCGAAGGACATGCCGCCCGCCACCAGGCGGGAACCGAACAGGAAGCTCGGCGTCGCGCGGATGGAGTGGCGGTTCTGGGCGGCCAGGCGGGCTTCGAGGATGCTGCGCTGCAGGGCCTGGTCGGCCACCACCTGGTCGAACTGGGCACGCGGCATGCCGGCGAGTGCTGCCGTCTGCGCCAGACCCGCCATCGGGTCGCCGCCGAAGGCCCAGCGGTTCTGCGTGGCGAACAGGGTGGAGACGAAGGGCTCGTACCGGTCCGCCGGCAGGGAGCGCGCGACCATGGCCGCCCGCAGCGCGATCTCGTCCAGCGGGAAGTCGGCCCACACCATGCGGATGCGCCCGGTCTCCACCAGCTCACGCTTCACCTGCGGCCAGACATTCACGTGGAAGTTCGCGCAGTGGGAGCAGGTGAGGGAGTAGAACTCCGTGACCACGACAGGCGCGTTGGCGGGGCCCGCCGAACGCTCGGCCATGCGCGCGTCCTGCGCGAGGGCCGGACGGGCGGCGACAGTGGCGCCCAGCAGCACGGGGGCGCCCAGCAGCGCGGGGGCTGCCAGCAGGGTACGGCGGGTGGTCACAGCCATCGGGGTCTCCGTCATGCCGCCCGGCGCTGGCCGGGCCTGCGTTTAGATAGGGATCACTTGGCGCTTCGATAGACCCCCGCCGCGAGACGCGCCAGGGCCTCTCGCAACGGCCCCTCCGGCGTGGCCTCCAGCCGGGCGGAGACATCGGGCGGCAGGGGCACGGGGGCGGGCTGGGGCCGTGGGGGCGACGGGGCGGGCAGGGCGGCCTGGATGAAGCGCATGGACTTCACGGCGGCGCGGCCGAGGCCCGCATTGATGCGCTCGATCACCTGCGGCGCAAGCATGGTCAGTTCCATGGCCACCGGGCCGGCGCAGGCGATGGTCAGCACGCCGCGTTCCAGCCGGCGCGGCCGGGTGCGCGCGGCCAGCCCCGCGCCCACCAGCGATTCCCAATCGGCGATCACCTGCGCGCTGCCGGGGTGCATCTTGCGCAGAACAGGCCGCGTCAGCGGCGCCACCAGTGCCGACAGCGCCTGGGGGCCGTGGAAATGGCGCTGGAAGGGCGGTAAGGGGGCAGTCTTGCCTGCCGGTGCCTCGCCCTTGCCTGAACCTTTTGCCTTCACCCTGCCTCCGGCTGCCGATCTGCTGGCGTGGTATGCGCGCCAGAAGCGGGAATTGCCATGGCGCGGGGAAACCGACCCATACCGGATATGGCTCTCGGAGGTCATGCTGCAACAGACCACGGTGGCGACTGTGGGCCCGCGCTATGCGCGTTTCCTGGCGCGCTTCCCGACCGTGGAGGCCCTGGCCGAGGCCGAATGGAGCGCGGTGGCCGAGGAATGGGCGGGGCTTGGCTACTATGCGCGCGCCCGCAACCTGCATGCGGCGGCCAAGGCGGTGGCGGGGCGGGGCGGCTTTCCCCGCACGGCGGCCGCGCTGCGGGAGTTGCCCGGCATCGGTGCCTATACCTCGGCCGCCGTGGCGGCCATCGCCTTCCATGAGCCCGTCCTGCCGGTGGACGGCAATGTGGAGCGCGTGATGGCCCGGCTGGCGGCCGTCGAGACCCCGCTGCCGGCCGCGCGCCCGCTGCTGGGGCGCCTGGCCGGGGGCTTCATGGCAGACCCCGCCGCGCGCGCCGTGCCGGGCGATTTCGCCCAGGCGCTGTTCGACCTGGGGGCCACCATCTGCACCCCGCGCAACCCGGCCTGCGCGCTGTGCCCCTGGATGGCGCATTGCCGGGCGCGCAAGCAGGGCATCCAGGCCGAGCTGCCGGTAAAGCCTGCCAGGAAGGCGCGCCCCGTGCTGCATGGCGTGCATTTCCTGCTGCGCGATGCCTCGGGCGCCATCGGCGTGCGGTTGCGCCCGGCCGAGGGGTTGTTCGGCGGCATGTGGGAACTGCCCGGCACCCCCTGGCGAGACACGCCCTGGAGCGCATCCGAGGCCATGCCCCATGCCCCGGCCCAGGGCGTGAACTGGCGCGAGGCCGACGGCCTGGCCAGCCATGCGCTGACGCATCGGGAACTGGCGCTGCGGTTGCTGGTGGGCCGTGTGGCGGCGCTGCCGCCGGGGCTGACGGCGTTGGGGAATGAGGCGGGGATGCCGACGGTGATGCGCAAGCTGTTGGCGTTGGAGTGAATGTTCTTTTTTGGAAAAAAGAACCAGTAAATTTTTGGCAGTTTGGGGCGCGCCCTCATCGTCAAGCGCGACCCCAAATTCGACAAGTATTTTCGCTTCTTTTTCTTCAAAAAAAGAAGATCTAATCCAGCCGGATATTCCCCGCCCTGACGATCCGCCCCCAGGCTTCCTGCTCCTGCTTCACCAGGTCCGTCAGACCTTGCGGCGTGGTGAAATCCGCCAGGGCGGCCTGGGCGCGCAGCACCTCCTGCATGGGGGCGGAGCGCAATGCCTCCCCCATCGCCTGATTGTAGCGCGTGATGATCGCGGCGGGCGTGCGGGCCGGCGCGAACACCGCCTGGAAGATCGAGACCGACAGCGCCACCCCCTGTTCCTGCAGCGTGGGCAGGTTGGGCAACAGCGACAGGCGCTGTGGAGACAGCGCGGCCAGCAACCGCACCCGCCCGTCGCGGGAAAGCGCCTCGCCGGCGCCCGCGGGCAGCACCATGCTGTCCACCTGGCCGGCCGCCAGGGCCTGGGCGGCCGGAGCGGCGCCGGTGAAGGGCACGTGCAGCACCTCGAAGCCCGCGGCCTCCGCCAGGCGCAGCATCGCGATCTGGGAGGTGCTGCCGACGCCCCAGCTGGAATGGGTCAGCACGCCGGGTGCCGCCTTGGCCGCGGCGATGAAGCTCGGCAGGTCGGTCAGCTCGGCCCGCGTCGGGCCGGCGGCCAGCACCAGCGGCACATTGGTGATGTTGCTGATGGGGGCGAAATCGGCCAGCGCGTCATAAGGCAGGTTGCGCATCGCGGCCGGGTTCACCGCGTGGGTGTCGGTCACGCCCAGCAGCAGCGTGTGCCCGTCAGGGGCGGAGCGCGCGACCGCATTGGCCCCGATGCTGCCATTGGCGCCGGGGCGGTTCTCCACCACCACGGTGCTGCCCAGCACGGGCGTCATCTGCTGGGCCAGCGCGCGGGCCAGCACATCGGTGATGCCACCGGGCGGAAACGGCACGACGATACGGATGCTGCCTGACTGCGCCCTGGCAGGAGAAAGCATGGGCGCGGCGAGGAACAGGGCGGGCAGAACGCGGCGCGAAACACGGATCATGGGCCAACCTCGGCAGGAGATGCCCGTGAACTGCGCGTTGCCTCGGCCATCGCGGTAGCATTGCCGCGATGGCCAGGCAATCGTTTTACCCTCGGTTGCCGCCGCCCAGCGTGGTGCCGGCCAGCTGCTCCGAGAGCTTGGCGACGGCCGTGTGGTCCTCGCCCGGGCCCAGCGCCTTGGCCGCCGATGCCACCAGCTCCCGGCACAGGGCCGAGAACGGGGTGGGGATGCCGGCGTCGCGGCCGACCTCCAGCGCGATGGTCAGGTCCTTCACCAGCAGCTCCAGCCCGAAGCCGCTGTCGAAGCGCCGTGACAGCACGAACTGCTTGAACTTCTTCTGGGTGGAATTGTTCATGCCGGTGGAGGAGTTCAGCACATCGACCATCAGCGCGGGGTCGAGCCCGAACTGCTGGCCGATGATCAGCGCCTCGATCCCGATCAGGAAGCCGCCGGCGCTGACCAGGTTGTTCAGCGCCTTCATCGCCTGGCCGGCGCCGATGCCGCCGCAGCGATGAATGGAGGTGCCCATCGCCTTCAGGATCGGGTCGGCACGGTCCAGCGCCGCATCCTCGCCGCCCGCCATGATGGCCAGCTCACCGGTCTTGGCGCGCGGCACGCCGCCGCTGACCGGGCAATCCAGCATGGTGATGCCGGCGGCTGCCAGGTCGGCCGCGATGACGCGCGTGGCGCCGGGCTGGCCGCTGGTCATGTCGATGAACAGCGTGCCCTGGGCCATGGCGGGCTTCACGGCGGCGGCGACGGTCGTCACCTGCCTGCTGGTCGGCAGGATGGCGACGACGGCGTCCGCGCCCTTCGCGGCATCGGCCGCATCGGTGGCCGCGCGGCCACCGACCTCGGACGCGAACTTCGCCGTGCGGGCGGGGTCCACGTCAGCGACCGCCACATCGAAGCCCTTGGCGACCAGGTTGGCCGCCATGGGCCAGCCCATGTTGCCGATGCCGATGAAGCCGATACGGGTGGCCATCTTACTTCTTGCCCGGCAGGGCGCCCTCGGCGACCAGCACCTCATGCGCGGCCTTGAAGGCGTCGAGGCCGGCCGGAATGCCGCAATAGGCGGTGGCGTGCAGCAGGGTCGCCTTGATCTCCTCGACCGTCACGCCGTTGTTCAGCGCGCCCTTCACATGCAGCTTGATCTCGGGCGTGCGGCCGAGCGCGGTCAGCATCGCGAGGTTCAGCAGCGAGCGCGTCTTGCGCGACAGCGTCGGGTCGCCCCAGGCCCAGCCCCAGGCGATGGAGGTGGTGGCGCGCTGGAAGGCCATCATGAAGTCATCGGCCTTGGACATGCTGGCATCGACGTATTCGGCGCCCAGCACCTCACGGCGGATGGGCATGCCCTTCTCGAACAGAACTTCGTCGCCGTTGGACATGGCGGTCTCCTCCTCGGTTGATATGGATCGTTCGGGGGGATGCTGCTGCGCATGCGTTCGCGCGTCAACCGAGGCGGGCGGGGTTTCCGCGCCGGGGGCCCGGTGGCACGCTGCGGCGCGAGAGGGGAAACCATCCATGTTCTTCGAAGGCTTCACGCTGGAAACCCGCGAGATCGGCGGCATGGCGGTGCGCTTCCGCCGGGGTGGCTCGGGCCCGCCGCTGCTGCTGCTGCATGGCAACCCGCAGACCCATGCGATGTGGCACAGGCTGGCGCCGCTGCTGGCGGAGCGCCACACGGTGATCTGCGCGGACATCCGCGGCTATGGCCAGTCCGCCAAGCCCGCCGCCAGCCCCGACAGCGCGGCCTATTCCAAGCGTGAGATGGCGCGCGACCCGCATGGGCTGATGCTGGCGCTGGGCTTCGACCGCTATCAGGTGGTGGCGCATGACCGGGGCGCGCGCGTGGCGCACCGGCTGGTGCTGGATTACCCCGAAGCCGTGGAACGGCTCTGCGTGATGGACATCGTGCCGACGCTGCATCACTTCGAGCACGTCGATATGAACTTCGCGCTCGGCTATTATCATTGGTTCTCTCTGGCGCAGCCGCACCCCAAGCCCGAAATGCTGATCGAGCAGGATGTGGAGCTGTGGTTCGACGTCCACACCAGCCGCGAGCCCAAGGACAAATCCTTCTTCCACCCAGAGGCACGGGCGGACTACCTGGCGGCGCTGCGCACGCCCGGCACCGTGCGCGCGATCTGCGAGGATTACCGCGCGGCCACGGCCATCGACCTGCTGCACGACCGCGCCAGCCGCAACGCGGCCCAGCGCGTGACCTGCCCGATGCTGGTGCTGTGGGGCGCCAAGGGCAAGATCGGCCAGTGGTACCGCCCGCTGGAGGTGTGGCGGCAGTACGCCACGGGGCCCCTTGCGGGCGGGGCGGTGAACAGCGGACATTACCTGGCAGAGGAAACGCCAGAGGAATGCCACAAATGGCTCAAGGATTTTCTGCGCGCGTAACGCGCCGCGCATTGCTGGGCACCACGCTCGCCACCCCCGCCTTCGCCCAGGCCTGGGCGCCCAGCCGCACCGTTACCGTCCTGGTGCCCAACCCGCCCGGCGGCGGCAGCGACTTCGCCGCCCGGCTGTTCACCGACGGCCTGTCCCGCATGCTGGGCCAGACCGTGGTGGTCGAGAACCGCCCCGGCGCCAACGGCAACCTGGCCATCCAGGCCGCGGTGCGCGCGGCGCCCGACGGGCATACGCTGCTGCTGAACTACTCCGGGTATCACGCGGGCAACCCGGCGATGATGGAAAACCCCGGCTGGGACCCGCTACGCGACCTCTCGCCCATCGGCATGGGCACGCTGGCGCCCCACATCATCCTGGGCGCGCCGAACCTTCCGGTCAGCAACCTGCGTGAGTTCATCTCGCTGATCCGGGAGAACCCGGGGAAGATGAACTACGGCTCCTCCGGCCATGGCAGCATCCAGCACATCGCGGGCGTGCTGTTCAGCCGGGCCATCGGCGCCGAGATGGTGCATGTGCCCTATCGCGGCGCGGCCCAGGTGCTGCAGGACGTGGCGGGCGGCCGGATCGAGATGTTCATCACCACCCCCAGCAGCGCCATGGGGCTGATCCAGGGCAACCGGGTGAAGCCGCTGGCGATGGCGAGTGCCGCGCGTGCCACCGCCCTGCCCGAGGTGCCGACCACCGCCGAGGCCGGCATGCAGAACTTCACGGTCGATGCCTGGTTCGCCTTCTTCACCCCCGCCGGCACGCCGCAGCCGATCCGCGAGCGCTACAACGCCGCCCTGCGCGAACTGGCCCAGGACGAGGCGGTCAAGCGCCGCGCGGAGGAAGGCGGCGCCGTGGTCCGCGCCATGACCCTGCCGGAAATGGAGGCCCTGGTCCGCAAGGAGGTGGAGGAGCTGGGCGCCGTGATCCGGCAGGCAGGCATCAGGCTGGAGTGACGCCGCCCTTGGCGATGGGGGGCACGAACTGCACCTCGGTATCCCAGGGGAACAGGATCCAGGTGTCCTGGCTGACCTCGGTGACGAAGCTGTCCACCAGCGGCTTGGCCGCGGGCTTGGCATAGATCGTCGCGAAATGCGCGCCCGGCAGCAGGGCGCGCACGATCTTGGCCGTGGTGCCGGTATCCACCAGGTCGTCGATCAGCAGCCAGCCGGTGCCGTCGCCGGCGGCCACAGGCGCCTTCACCACCTGGGGCTTGCCCATGCTTTCCTCGTCATAGGTCACCACGCTGACCGTCTCGATCACGCGGCAATCCAGTTCACGCGCGATGATCGCCGCCGGGATCAGCCCGCCGCGCGTGATCGCGACCACGCCCTGGAAGGGGCCCTTGTCCAGCAGGCGCCAGGCCAGCGCCCGGGCGTCGCGGTGCAGCTGGTCCCAGCTGACGGTGAAGTAGCGGTTTGCCATCTCAGAACATCCTTCCGCCGGCCGGCACGGGCAGGTCAGGGGCGAGCAATACCACGGCGCCCTTCTCGTCGGGCACGCCCAGCATCAGGAATTCGCTCATGAAGGGGCCGATCTGGCGGGGCGGGAAGTTCACCACCCCCATCACCTGCTTCCCCACCAGGCTTTCTGGCGTGTAGTGCACCGCGACCTGGGCGGAGGTCTTCCTGACCCCCAGCCCCGCCCCGAAATCCACCCAGACCTTGATGGAGGGCTTGCGCGCCTCGGGGAAAGGCTCGGCCTGGACCACCCGGCCCACCCTGATCTCCACCTTCTCGAAATCGGCGTATGTGATCATTTCCATGGCATCGCGCATTACCGTGGGATGTCACGACCGGGAAGGGCGTATTGCCGAGGCGGCCACTCCATGCGAACGGTTTGTCAGACGTTTTGCCGAGAACAGCCCCATGCGCGATTTCCACTTCCCCGGCCGCAGCCCGGTCATCTCCGCCCACGGCATGGCCGCGACCTCGATGCCGGCCGCGACGATGACGGCGCTGGACATCCTGAAGGCCGGCGGCAGTGCC
The DNA here is from genome assembly GCF_004005855.1 of Rhodovarius crocodyli. Lineage (GTDB taxonomy): Bacteria > Pseudomonadota > Alphaproteobacteria > Acetobacterales > Acetobacteraceae > Rhodovarius > Rhodovarius crocodyli. Next base: position 61,213 of record NZ_SACL01000010.1, on the reverse strand, counting down.
ATCGACGCGGCTATCGCAGCCGTGGCGGTGCTCGGCGTGATCGAGCCCGCGAGCACGGGCATCGGCGGCGACTGCTTCTGCCTGTACTCCCCGGCCGGCAGCGGGCAGGTCTATGCGCTCAACGGCTCGGGCCGCGCGCCCGCCGGCGCGACGCCCGAGGCGCTGCGCGCCCGCCAGGTGAACGAGCTGACGCCGACCTCGGCCCATTCCGTCACCGTCCCCGGTGCGCCCAGCGCCTGGGCCGCGCTGAACAAGCGTTTCGGCCGCAAGGGGCTGGACGAGATCCTGGAGCCCGCGGCGCGCTTCGCCGAGGAAGGCTTCCACGTCCATGCCCGCGTCTCCTTCGACTGGGCCAATTCGGTCGGCAAGCTGTCGAAGAACGAGGCCGCGGCGCGCCATTTCCTGCCGGGCGGCAAGGCGCCCAAGCATGGCGACAAGATCGCCTTCCCGGCGCTCGCCCGCACCCTGCGCGCCGTCGGCAAGCACGGCCCGAAGGCCTTCTATGAGGGCGAGATCGCGGCCGACATGGTCAAGGCGCTCAACGCCGCCGGCGGCCTGCACACGCTGGAGGATTTCGCGAACGGCCTGAACGTGGCCGAGTTCGTGACGCCCATCCAGACCCGCTGGCGCGACATGGACGTGTTCCAGTGCCCGCCCAACGGCTCGGGCATCGTGGCGCTTGAGCTGCTGAACATCCTGGGCGGCTTCCCCACGCCCGAGCAGGGCGCGATGAGCCCGCTGCGCCTGCACCGCCACATCGAGGCCGCGCGCCTTGCCTATCGCGACCGCGACGCCTTCCTGTCCGACCCCGCCTTCTTCGACATGCCGATGGAGACGCTGCTTTCCAAGGATTATGCCGGGAAGCTGCGCGCGCTGATCAGCGACGAGGCGGCGATGAAGCAGATGCCGCCGGCCGGCGAGAGCGACCTCGCGAAGCACAAGGACACCGTCTACCTCTGCGTCGTGGACGCCGAGGGCAACGCCTGCTCCTTCATCAACTCGCTGTTCGAGGGCTTCGGTTCGGGCATCCTGGCCGAGGGTTCGGGCGTGCTGCTGCAGAACCGCGGCTTCGGCTTCCGCCTGCAGGAAGGCCACCCGAACTGCATCGCCCCCAACAAGCGCCCGATGCACACCATCATCCCCGGCATGGTGATGAAGAACGGCGAATGCATCATGCCCTATGGCGTGATGGGCGGGCATTTCCAGCCCATGGGCCACACGCTGTTCCTGACCAACATGTTCGAGTTCGGCATGGACATCCAGGAAGCGATGGACGCGCCGCGCCTGTTCCCCTTCAAGGGCAAGGTGCAGCTGGAGCGCGGCTTCTCGGGGGCCGTGATCGACCGCCTGAACGCCATGGGCCATGACTGCGAGATCATCGACAAGCCGCATGGCGGCAGCCAGGGCATCTTCATTGACCGCGCCCGCGGCGCGCTGATCGGTGGCTCCGACCCGCGCAAGGATGGTTGCGCGATGGGCTTCTGAGCAGCCCCAACGGTTCCGCGCGCACGGCGCGCGGCGCCGCCCACCTGACATGACCGCCCGGCGCAGCAGCGACGCGGCGGAAGCCCAGCGGCCGGAGGCCGCGCCCGGCGTTTGAGGGAAAGAAAAATGACCGAACCTTGTGATCTGACCGCCGTCGAAGCGCGCCGCCTGATCGGGGCGAAGAAGCTGTCCGCCGTCGAACTGCTGCAGAGCTGCATCGGGCGCATCGACGCGGTGAACCACGCGGTCAATGCCATGACGGCGATGGACCCCGACGCCGCGATGACGACCGCCAAGGCCGCCGACGCTGAGACCATGAAGGGCGGCCCGCTGCCGCCGCTGCATGGCCTGCCCATGGGCATCAAGGACCTGGAGGCCACGAAGGGCCTGCGCACCACCTGGGGCAGCCCGATCTTCGCCGACCACGTGCCGACCGCGGACGAGCACATGGTGGCCAACATGCGCGCCAAGGGCGCGGTGATCCTGGGCAAGACCAACGTGCCGGAATTCGGCCTGGGCGCGAACAGCCGCAACCTGGTGTGGGGTGCCACCGGCAACGCCTTCAACCCGGCCTATAACGCGGCGGGTTCCTCGGGCGGCTCTGCCGTCGCGCTGGCGACCAACATGGTCCCGCTCGCGACCGGCAGCGACACCGGCGGTTCTCTGCGCAACCCGGCCGCCTTCAACGGCATCATCGGCTTCCGCCCGTCCTCGGGCACCATTCCCGCCAGCCGGCGCGGCCATGGCTGGTCGCCGCTGCCGATGCTTGGGCCGATGGCGCGCAACGTGGCCGACACGGCGCTGATGTTCTCGGCCATGGTCAGCGACGACGCGGTGGACCCGCTGTCCTACACCTTCCACGGGCGCAAGATGCGCGAGGTGGCCGACTACTATTACCCGGTCGCGCCGGCCGATCTGGGCAGCATGCGCCTCGCCTTCACCGAGGATTTCGGCCAGGCGCCCACGGAATCCATCGTCCGTCGCGCCTTCCAGAAGATCGCGGCAGCCCTCGCGCCCATGTTCGCCAAGGCTGAGTCCGCCCACCCCGACGTGTCCGGCGGTGACGAGGCCTTCGAGGTGCTGCGCGCGGCGGGCGTGCTGTCCGCGCATCTGGAAAAGACCAGGAAGACGCCGGAGCTGTGCGGGCCCAACATGCACGCCAACGTGCAGGAAGGCCTCGGCTACAGCCTGGTGGACCAGGCCAATGCGCTGACGCGCCAGACCCAGATCTATCGCAACTTCCAGGAGTTCTTCGGGAAGTTCGACATCCTGGTCAGCCCCGCGATCACCACCAGCCCCCGCCCCTGGCAGGAGCTGTATCCGGCCGAGATCGACGGCAAGCCGACGCGCACCTACTTCCACTGGCTGAGCCTGGCCTATTACGTGACGCTGACGGGTCATCCGGCCCTGAGCCTGCCCGTCGGCGTGGACGAGAAGGGCTTCCCCTTCGGCCTGCAGATCGTGGGCCCGCGCGGCGGCGATGTGCTGGTGCTGCAGGTGGCGGCCGCCATCGAGGCCGCCTTCGCGAACGACCCGGCCTTTGCCCGGCCGGTGCCGGACATCGAGGCGCTGAAGAAGGCAGGGCCGATCAGCGCCATGCCGGATTTCAAGAGCTGGGGCTGAGGTGGGTTGAGGGGCGCTGCCCCTCAAACTCCCCGCCAGGAGATGATATCTCCTGGACCTGATAAGAGCTTGGTCGCCGAACCTTCCCAGGTTCGGCGCCATTTTTATTCAGGCTTGAGCGCCAAGTCCCCGGGGTCCAGCGCCGCTACGGTCCTGGCGGGGAGCTTGAGGGGCAGAGCCCCTCAACGGCGGCCGGGGGGAAAGCCCCCGCCTTCTACCTGTCCCGCCACGGCTTCTGCTGCCACAGCACCCGATACCTCGCCTCGATATCCAGCACGAAGCTGCGGTATTCCGCCCCGATGATCGGCCGCAGCGGCATGCCCAGGCGTTCCGCGTCGGCGATGAAGGCCGGGTCTTCCAGCGCCGCGCGGCAGGCGGCTTCCAATTGCTCGCGGATCGGCGCCGGCAGGCCGCCGGGCGCGCTCAGGCCACGGCTGGCGCTGGCCACCAAGTCAACGCCCTGTTCGCGATAGGTGGGCACGTCGGGCATCTGCGCCCAGCGCGTGGCGCCGGCCTGGGCGATGCAGCGCAGCTGGCCGTCGCGCACCGGCTGCAAGGCTTCGCTGACGTTCAAGGCGGCCACATCCACCGTGCCGCTCAGCACCTGCGGCAGCAATTGCGGCATGCCGGTGAAGGGCACATGCACGACCTGGGTATTGGTCAGCCCCTCGAAGGCCAGCATGGCCAGGTGGTCGTCGCTGCCGATGCCGGTGGTGGCGAAGGTCACCGTTTCGGGCCGGGCGCGGGCGGCGGCGATGAAGTCGGCCAGGGTGCGGATCGGGCTGTTGGCGCGCACGGCGATGGCGCAGGGGTCATCCACCACATTGGCCAGCAACGTCATGGCGGCGGGCTGATAGCGCGTGGCGCGCTCGATCGGGATGGACACGAAGCCCGGCATGGAGGACGCGCCAATGGTGTAGCCATCGGGGGCTGCGTTGGCGATCGCCTCGGCGCCCACCTGGCCACCGGCGCCGCCGCGGTTGTTCACGACGAAGCGCGCACCCGGCAGCCGGGCCTGGAGATAGGGCAGGAAGGCGCGGGTCATGATGTCCACGCCGCCGCCGGGCGGGAAGGGCACCACGACCTCGATGGCGCGGTCGGCGGGCCAGGCGGCATGGGCGATGCGGGGCGCGGCAATCGCCCCAAGCGAGGCACCGGCCAAGGCGCGGCGGGTGATGGTCATCCGGCTGTTTCCACTGGTTGTTATGCGGGCGTGTATAGCCCTACCAGTGCACCGCCAGCCACACCGTCGCGGGCTCGGCCTGCGTGTATTCCACCCGATGCCGGCAATGCGCCGGCAGGTGCAGCCAATCACCCGGGCGCAAGTCGCGCGGGGCCTGTCCCTCGATGGTCAGCCGTGCCGCGCCCGAGAGCAGCAGCACGAATTCGTCCCTGTCCTGGTCATACCAGAACCCTTCCGGGCTGGCCTGGCCGGTGGAGACGATGCGCTCGATCGTGACGCCGGGGCGGGTGAGCAGCGTGTCGAAACGCTCCGCACCGCCGGCCGGCGGCAGGTCGAACAGGTTCAGCCCTTGGGCGTCCACGTCGCGGGCGCCACGCTGCCGGTCTGTTCCAGGATGCGGCCATAGGCCTCGGTGCGGCGGTGGGCGGCGAAGTTGAAGATGGTGCTGCGCCCCAGCTTCGTGTCGTCCAGGTTGCACTCGGCCGTGATCAGCTCGTCGCCCCAGCTCGTGGCCTGGGCCATGATCTCGCCCTGCGGGTTCACGATGATGGAGTGGCCGAACAGCTCATGCCCGTCCTCGGTGCCGCCCTTGGCGGTGGCCACGCCGAAGCAGCTGTTCTGGTAGCAGCCGGAGCGCACGGACAGGTGCGAGTGCTCAACGCGCAGGTGGTGCGCCTCGAAGCCCCGGTTGTCCATGTTCAGGCTGGGCGTGTTGTAGCCGAGCATCACGACCTCGACCTGCTGCAGGCCCAGCACGCGCCATGCCTCGGGCCAGCGGCGGTCGTTGCAGATCAGCATGCCGATATTGGCCTCGGTGCCGGCGATGGGCGCGCGGATCACGGGGAAGCCCAGGTCGCCCACCTCGAAATACCGCTTCTCCAGATGCTGCACCTTGCGGATCGGGTCGAATTCCTTGTGACCCGGCAGATGCACCTTGCGGTACTTCAGCACGATCTCGCCCGTGGGGTGGACGTAGATGGCGGTGTTGAAGCGGCGGCCGTCTGGCGTCTTTTCGGCATAGCCCAGATGCATGCCGATGCCGTATTTCTTCGCGGCCTCGAACAGCGGGGCCGTCGCGTTGGACGGCATCGAGGTCTCGTACCAGTGGTCCGCGACCGCGATGTCCTCCTCATACCAGCGGGGGAAGAAGGTGGTCAGCGCCAGTTCGGGGAACACCACGACGTTCACGCCGCGCTGATGCGCCTTTTCCATCAGCCGCACCATGCGGCCAACGGCCACGTCGCGGCCCTCGGCCTTCTGGATGGGGCCGAGCTGGGCGGCGGCGAGGACGATGTTGCGGCTCAAGGGATTTCCTCCAGGCCAACCTGGTTGACGATACGCGAGTAGTGCTGCGGGCGGCGGTGGAAGCCGAAGTCGAAGATCTTACCGGGGCCACGGCCCTGGGCGATCTTGGACCAATCCAGCTCGGCCACGATCACCTCGTCCTCCAGCGTCTTGGCCTGGGCCAGGATCATGCCGTTGGGGTCGACGATCACGCTGCCGCCGATCAGGCCGGAACCGTCCTCGTCGCCTGCCTTGGCCACGGAAACCGCGAAGGTCGCGTTGAAATAGGCGTTCGCCTGCACCGCGAGCGTCGAGTGGAAGGTGCGGATTTCCTCGTTCTCGGCCGTGCCGCCGTTCGGATCATAGGCGGCGGAGTTGTAGCCGATCAGCATCAGCTCGATGCCCTGCAGCCCGTAGGAACGCCATGCCTCGGGCCAGCGGCGGTCGTTGCAGATCAGCATGCCGAGCGCGGGGCGGCCCCAGTCCTCGGCGCCGCGGAAGGCCGGAAAGCCCAGGTCGCCGTATTCGAAATACCGCTTCTCCAGCTGCTGGAAGCGGCTGCCCGCGCGGGGCTCCACGCTGCCGGGCAGATGCACCTTGCGGTACTTGCCCAGGATCTGCCCGTCGGGGCCGACCGTGATGGAGGTGTTGAACCGCCGCCCCTCGGGCGTCAGCTCGGCATAGCCCAGGTAGAAGCCGACCTTGAGCTCACGCGCCCGGTCGAACAGCTTCTGCACGTTCGGGTTGGGCATTTCGCGCTCGTAATAGGTATCGAGCTCCTGCGTGTTCTCGATGTACCAGCGCGGGAAGAAGGTGGTCAGCGGCAGCTCGGGGAAGGCCACCAGCTTGGCGCCCTTGGCGGCGGACTGCTCGAGCAGGGCGATCAGCCGGTCGAGGGTGTGGGCGCGGGTGTCCGCGCGCTGGATCGGGCCGGTCTGCGCGCCGGCGACGATCAAATTGGGGCGGTTCGTCATGGCGCTGTCCTATCACAGCGGCGGCCGGGCGAAAGGGCAGGGCCGGTGGCGTATGCGGTGCCAGGCCGGAATTGCCCGCGCTACAGGCACCTCATCGGCAATTGCCCGGGCAGCAGCGCATAGGCGGTGATGACGGCGCCGGCATACAGCACGGCGAGATACACACCCCGCCGGAACCACTTGCCGCGCCCCTGGCGCTTCCAGATCCGGTCCAGAAACCCCGCCACCAGGAAGGATACCGGCCAGATCAGCCCATAGGCGATGAGGATGGGCCAGACCCAATCCCCGCGCCATTCACCGATGGGCGGGAAGCAGATGGTCAGGAAGGGCCTGATCGCCTCCATCAGCACCGCCGAGGTCACGCCCATGCCCAGGAAGCCGAGACAGGCGAAGACCACGAAGGCGACGATGGACCACAGCATGGCTACCCGCAGAAGATTTCCCTGTGCTGACGGGGAACGAACTGGCCGGCGCCGGGTTTCGCCAGAACCGTCCTGCCGTCCCAGATCTGGGTACCGCGCAGCCAGGTGGCCGCGACCCGCGCCTTCATCGCGCGGCCGTGATAGGGCGACCAGCGCGCATCAGGGCGGTCCTGGATATCGGCCTCGTCGAAGGTGAAGTCGCCGCGCTCCAGCACGCACAGGTCGGCGTCATAGCCCACGCGGATCGCGCCCTTCTTGCCGTCGAGGCCATGGAAGCGGGCAGGGCGCTCGGCGCAGAGGCTGGCCATGTGCGTGATGGGCAGGCCGCGCTCGATCAGCAGGCTGGCCATCAGCGGCGCATAGCTCTGCATGCCCGTCAGCCCCGCGCCGCAGGCGAAGATGTCGCCGTGATAGAGCTTCTTCTCGCGCTGCCAGGGCGCGTGGTCGGTCGAGACATAGGCGATGCTGCCGGCCTTCAGCGCCCCCCACATGCGCTCCACCTCATCGGCGGTGCGGAAGGGCGGGTTGCACTTGCCGAAGCCTTCGAGGCGGACGAGGTCCTCCTCGGTCATGCACAGGTACTGGATGCAGGCCTCGCCCGAGGTATGCGCGCCCATGCGGCGGAAGATCTCGGCCAGTTCGAAGCCGCGCGCCAGCGAGGAATGGGCGATGTGGACATGCGCGCCCGTCTCCAGCGCCATCTCGAAGATGGCGAGGTCGGCCATGGTCTCGCACAGCGGGGGGCGCGTGCGGGCGTGCATGATGGGGTCGGTGCGGCCGGTGGCCTTGGCGGCCGCGATCGCGCCCTCCACGATCTCCTGGTCCTCGTTGTGGATGCCCACCATGCGGCCGGTCTTGGCGATCTCGCGGAAGGCCTCGACCATCGTCGTGTTGTCGATGCGCGGGAAGCGCGTGGCGTCGTATTCGTAGGTGGACAGCTTGAAGGAGCAGCAGCCGGCCTCGGCAAGCCCCGCGATGGCGTCGACGCCGTTCTCCTTCTTGATGGTGCCGTACAGCGCCATGTCGACATGGCTGAGGCGGTTCACCCACTCCACCTTCTCGCGGAAGATCGAGGCATCGGTGGTGGCGCGCGGCACGTCATAGGGCATGTCGACGCAGGTGGTGACGCCGCCGGCGGCAGCCGACATCGAGGCACCCTCGATGCCCGGCCAGCCGATCGCGCTGCCGGTGTGCATGTGCCCGTCCACAAGGCCCGGCAGCACCCATTTGCCGCTGTGGTCGGTGATGGCGGCGGCGGGCGGGGCCGCGCCCTGGCCGATCGCCGCGATCGTCTCGCCGCGGATCGCCACATAGCCGTTTTCCAGCACCCCGTCGGGCAGGACGATCTCGCCCAGGATCACGCGGTCATAGGGTGTGGCGGTCATGCTGGCTCTCTCCTCTGAGGCCGGGGAAACTATCCCGCGTCGTCCGCCTCGTCATCCCGGGGGGCCAGATGGAAGGCGGCGCGGGCGACCGCCTCGGCCAGCCGGGTGGTCTCGCTCTCGCGTTCCCGGTTCCAGGCGAGTGCGACGCCCACCGAGGTCGGGCCCCCGATCAGGCGGCGGAACACCACGCCCGGCGGGCGCAGCCCCGCAATGCCGGCGCTGACCAGCGCGACGCCGAGTCCCGACGCCACGAAGGCGAGCTGCGCCATGGCGGACCCCACCTCCCGCATCGCCCGCGGCTCGAACCCCGCGGCGCGGCAGGCCTCCACCTGGCGGTCGAAATAGGCGGGGCTGATGCGGCGGGGCAGGGCGACCAGCGGTTCCTCGGCCAGCGCGGCCAGGGGCACGGGGCCAGGCCGCTTCAGCAAGGCGTGGCCCTCGGGCAGGGCCACCAGCAGGTCATCGGCGCCGAGGGGCAGCACGGCGAAGGGGGCGTGCTCGCGTTCGAGCCGCACCAGCGCGAAATCCACCTCGCCGCGCCGCAGCGCCTCCAGCGCGTCGGTGGTGTCCATCTCGGTCACCGAGAGCGAGGCCTCGGGGCGCGCGTTCCGCAGCGCGCGCGCCAGCGGCGGCAGATGCCCGAACAGGGCGGAGGTGACGCAGGCCATGGCCATGGGGGCGTGGCGGCCGGTGCGCAGCTCCCGCGCCAGATCCTCCACCCGGCGCGCGTCCTCGGCCAGGCGGCGCAGCATGGGCAGCAGCGCCTCGCCCTCCCGCGTCGGGTGGGCGCCCTTGCGGGTGCGCTCCAGCAGCTTCACGCCCAGCTCCTGCTCCAGCGCCTGGATCTGTGCCGTGACCGGCGGCTGGCTCAGGCCCATGCGTGCGGCAGCACGGCCGAAATGCCTTTCCTCGGCCACGGCCAGGAAATGCGCCAGCCGGCGCAGAATCCGGAATTCCCCTTCGCTCGCCATGGTGCGATATGAAATGCCTATCGAAGCCCGGTGGCAATCGGATTGGACGAATGTTCAATGCAGGGCGACAAACCGCGCCACTGCCAAGCTGCCACTGAACGAATGAAGGAGGGATGCCGGACATGCAGATGCACCCGGTCAAGGTTTACCCGTCGAAGTCACTGCTGAAGCGCGACGACCAGCTCGCGTGGAAGATGGCGTCCGTCGCCGCCGACAAGGTCGCCGTCCAGAAGGACGTGCAGGAGATGATCATCAACCGGATCATCGACAACGCTTCCGTCGCGATCGCGGCCATCAACCGCCGCCCCGTGGTCTCCGCCCGCGGCATGGCGCTGGGCCACAAGAAGAAGGAAGGCGGCGCGACCGTCTTCGGGGCGCCCTCCGGCACCACCGTCTCGCCCGAATGGGCCGCCTGGGCCAACGGCACCGCCGTGCGTGAACTCGACATGCACGACACCTTCCTGGCCGCCGACTACTCCCACCCCGGCGACAACATCCCCCCCGTGCTGGCCGTGGCCCAGGCGATGGGCCGTTCGGGCAAGGACCTGATCCGGGGCCTGGCCACCGGCTATGAACTGCAGATCGACCTGGTGCGCAGCATCTGCCTGCATGAGCACAAGGTGGACCATATCGCGCATCTCGGCCCTTCGGCCGCGGCCGGCATCGGCACGCTGCTGAAGCTGCCGCAGGAAGTGATCTTCCAGTCCATCCAGCAGGCGCTGCACACCACCGTCAGCTTCCGCCAGTCCCGCAAGGGCGAGATCAGCAGCTGGAAGGCCTATGCGCCCGCCCATGCCGGCAAGCTCGCGATCGAGGCGGTGGACCGCTGCATGCGCGGCGAGGGCGCGCCGAGCCCGATCTATGAAGGCGAGGACAGCGTGCTGGCCTGGGTGCTGAACGGCCGCACCGTCGCCGAGAAGAAGTCGCGCAAGGCGATGTACGAGGAGCTGCTCTACACCGTGCCGCTGCCCGGCCCCGGTGAGGCGAAGCGCGCCATCATGGACAGCTACACCAAGGAACACTCGGCCGAGTACCAGTCCCAGGCGCTGATCGACCTCGCCTTCCGCATGCGGGAGAAGATCGCGGATTTCGAGAAGATCGAGAAGATCATCATCCACACCAGCCATCACACCCACTACGTGATCGGCACCGGCGCGAACGACCCGCAGAAGATGGACCCGAAGGCGAGCCGCGAGACGCTCGACCATTCGATCATGTACATCTTCGCCGTCGCCCTGCAGGACGGTTCCTGGCACCACGTCGACAGCTATGCGCCGAAGCGCGCGGGCCGCGCGGACACCGTGCGCCTGTGGCACAAGATCGAGACCACCGAGGCCGCCGAGTGGACCGAGCGCTACCACTCCAAGGACCCCGACACGCTGGCCTTCGGCGGGCGCGTCGAGATCGTGTTCAAGGACGGCACGAAGCTGATCGACGAGCTGGGCGTGGCCAACGCGCACCCGCGCGGCGCGCGCCCCTTCGCGCGTGAGCAGTACATCAACAAGTTCCTGACGCTGACCACGGGCATCATCACCGCGCGTGAGCAGAACCGCTTCCTGGAAGCGGCGCAGAACCTGCCCAAGCTGGCGGCCGGTGAACTCTCCGCGCTCAACGTCTCCCTGCCGCGCGGCACGCTCGAAGAAGCCAAGCCCGGCATCTTCTGAGGATCCTGCGGCGCGGGTTCCATCCTGCGCCGCAGCACCAATATCCGATGCGTGCCTTCCGAGGTGCGCATCGCAAGCGGCCCGCTCTCTCATCCGGCTTCGCGGCCGGCTGGGGGAGCGGGCCGAAGCAGCCAGTCAAAGGGAAAACGCGCGATGAGCGAGAAGATCGAGGTCCGCAAGGGACTGGTCGGCGTCTATGCCGATGAGAGCTCCATCTCCAAGGTGATGCCGGAGACCAACAGCCTGACCTATCGCGGCTATGCCGTGCAGGATCTGTGCGAGCAGGCATCCTTCGAGGAAGTCGTCTATCTGCTGTGGAACGGAGAGCTGCCGAACCAGGCGCAGCTCGATGCCTTCAAGGCGGAGGAGAAGAACAACCGCGCCCTGTCGCCCGCGCTGATGAAGGTGCTGCGCGAGTTCCCGCATGACGCGCACCCGATGGACGCGATCCGCACCGCCGTCTCCTTCATGGGGATGGAGGATCCGGAATGGGCCGATATTTCCGACGCCGCCCAGCGGCGCAAGGCGCTGCGCATCCTGGCCAAGGCGCCCGTCGCCGTCGCCGCCGCGGCCCGCCTGGCCAAGGGGCTGGAGCCGATCGCGCCCGACGCCTCGCTGCCCTATGCCGAGAACTTCTTCAACATGGTGTTCGGAAGCGTGCCGGCGAAGGAAGTGATCCGCGCCTTCGACGTCAGCCTGATCCTGTACGCCGAGCACACGTTCAATGCCTCGACCTTCACGGCGCGCACCGTCTCCTCCACCCAGGCCGACATCCATGGCGCGATCACGGCCGGCATCGCCGCGCTGAAGGGCCCGCTGCACGGTGGTGCCAATGAGGCCGTGATGCACATGCTGAAGGAGATTCCGTCTCCCGAGGAAGCGGAGGCCTGGCTGCTCGGCAAGTTCGACCACAAGGCGCTGGTGATGGGCTTCGGCCACCGCGTCTACAAGTCCGGCGACAGCCGCGTTCCGACGATGAAGAAGTACGCCGAGATCATGGCCGAGGTGGTGGGCGACAAGCGGTGGATGAACACCTCCGCCGTGCTCGCGAAGGTGATGCTCGAAAAGAAGAACATCCACCCGAACCTCGATTTCCCGGCGGGCCCCGCCTACTACCTGATGGGCTTCGACATCCCTCTGTTCACGCCCATCTTCGTCATGTCGCGCATCAGTGGCTGGAGCGCGCATGTGCTGGAGCAGCTGGCGGACAATCGCCTGATCCGTCCGCTGTCGCTCTACACCGGCGTGGAGCAGCGGCCCGTGCCGCCGATGAGCGCGCGCTGAACACGCCGCATCGGTGTTGATCGGACGGCGCCTTCGGGCGCCGTTCCTGTTTCCGGTGCACGCGGATTTCGTCGCATCGGCCATGCCTGCGCCGCACATGATGCACGATGCGCCATCGCGCGCTGTGCCGCGGAAATGCTGGAGAAAATCACGCAGGCCATCACGCGCCGCGCCATGCGCGGGAGGCGTGCGGCAGTCGTCGCGCACAGTCGGATTCGCGAAAGTGTTTGACAGGCGCGCCGCGCCTTCAGATAGCGTGCGGCGTTCACACAATTGACGCGCGATTCGCGAGGGGTGGATCGGTCATCGCGGCATTCGTGTGAGGCAGGGGAAAGCTCAGGCCATGTCGGGCGCGAAGGCGGGCATCATCCGTCGCAGCTCACATCTTCATCCGTGGATGCGCACCACCGTGATGCGCGCCCTCGCGCCCGTTCAGGCAGCCGCACCGGGCCCGGTGCGTTGTGTGCCCATGGCGCTTGTTCCTGCCCATAACATCCAAGCGTTCGCCGCTGGCCGAACCGCATTCTGAAGGAGACTGATACGGTGACTGAGGAGACCACTTCCAAACCGCGCGCGATGGCGATGGCGATGTCCACGACCAAGCGCACGCCCAAGCCCGCGACCGCGCGCAGCCGCGCCGCCGCGGCCAAGCCCGCGACGAAGAAGGCCCCGGCGCCCAAGGCCGCCGCCGCCAAGGCCGCTGCGCCCAAGAAGGCCGCTGCTCCGGCCAAGCCCGCCAAGGCTGCCGCGCCGAAGAAGGCCGCCGCCCCCGCCAAACCCGCCGCCGCCGCCGCGAAGCCGGCTGCGAAGGCCGCAGCCCCGAAGAAGGCCGCTGCCCCGGCGAAGCCCGCCGCCGCCGCGAAGCCCGCCAAGGCCGCAGCCCCGAAGAAGGCCGCTGCCCCCGCGAAGCCGGCTGCCCCCGCGAAGCCTGCTGCCAAGGCTGCCGCGCCGAAGAAGGCCGCCGCCCCCGTGAAGCCGGCTGCCAAGGCTGCCGCGCCCAAGAAGGCCGCCGCCCCCGCTAAGCCTGCCGCGAAGGCCGCTGCGCCCAAGAAGGCTGCCGCCCCCGCGAAGCCGGCTGCGAAGGCCGCTGCGCCCAAGAAGGCCGCCGCCCCCGCGAAGCCGGCTGCCAAGGCTGCCGCGCCGAAGAAGGCCGCTGCCCCCGCGAAGCCTACCGCCAAGGCTGCCGCGCCGAAGAAGGCCGCTGCCCCCGCGAAGCCGGCTGCCAAGGCCGCTGCCCCGAAGAAGGCCGCCGCCAAGAAGCCGGCTGCGCCCAAGAAGCCCGCCGCGAAGAAGCCCGCCGCGGCTGCAACCCCGGCGCCCGAGGGCGGCGAGCCCAGCGCCAGCTGATCACGCCTGATCGGTGATCCATTGAACCGCCCGGAGCGATCCGGGCGGTTTTTTCATGCGCCGAAAGTGCCGAGCAGATCGTCGATCTCGGCCTCGGTCAGCTCTCGCGGGTTCTGCCCGCGCAGCAGCAGCGCGAGGCGTGCGGCTTCCTCCAGCTCCTCGGCGGCGGCCACGGCGTCGTTCAACGTCTTTCCCGACACGACCGGGCCGTGATTGGCCAGCAGCACGGCGCGCGCGGATCTGGCGGCTTCGTGGATGCCTGCCTCCATCGCCGGATCACCGGGACGGTGATAGGGCAGCACCGGCAATTCGCGCCCCACCCGCATGACGAAATAGGGCGTCAGCATCGGGATGGGCCGGGTCTCGCCCACCGCGGCCAGGCAGGCGATGGCGGTGGCATGCGTCGAATGCAGATGCACCACCGCCCCGGCATCGGGGCGCGCGGTCAGCACCGCGCGGTGCATGAACACTTCCTTGGAGGGCTTGTCGCCGCCCACATGCCGCCATTCCAGGTCGAGTTTGCTGATGCGCGCCGCATCTAGCCGGCCGAGCGAGGAATTGGTCGGCGTCATCAGGTAGCCGTCGGGCAGGCGGACCGAGATGTTGCCCGCGCTGCCCACGCTGAAGCCGCGCTGGAACAGGCTGGCACCCAGGGCCACGAGCTCCTCGCGGGCGGCTTGCTCAGACATGGTCGAAGGCCTTCACGAAGAAGTCGCGCGTGCCGAAATTGCCGCTCTTGAGGGCCAGGTGAAGGCCGGCATCCTCGGCGAAGCACCAGGGCACGCCGGGGTCGATCTCGGCCCCGATGCGCAGGGTGGCGATGCCGAGCTTCTGCACCACCGCGCCCGAGGTCTCGCCGCCCGCCACCAGCAGGCGCCGCACGCCGCGCGCGACCAGCGCCTCGGCCACGCGGGCCATCACATCCTCGACCAGCGCGCCGGCGGCCTCGCGGCCCAGCTTCTCCTGCAGGGCGGCCACCTTGTCGGGCGGCGCGCTGGCCGCGATCAGGATGGGGCCGGCGCCCAGCTTGCCGTCCATCCAGGCCAGCGCCTGGGCGGTCAGCGCATCGGCATCGGGGGTGGCCAGCGCGTCCAGCTCCAGCGTCGGCATGTGGTCCCGCGCAAGCCCGATCTGCCCCAGCGTGGCGCGGGAGCAACTGCCCGCCACGACCGCCGCATGGCCGCCGCCGGGCGGCAGGCTGGCCGCATCGTCGCGCGGGGGCAGGGCGCCCGCGCGACGGAAATTCTCGGGCAGCCCCATGGCCACGCCGCTGCCGCCCGTCACCAGCGGATGCAGGGAAGCGGCCTCGCCGATCGCCATGAGATGGGCGTCGGTCACGGCATCGACGATGGCATGGCGGCGGCCCGCATCCTGCAGCCCGCTGAAGGCACGGCGGATGGCGACCGCGCCCTGGTCGACGGTGGCGAAGGGCACGAGGCCCACCGCGCCGTCGGTCTGCGCCGCCAGCACGCGGACCAGGTTGGCGTCGGTCATGGGCGTCAGCGGGTGTTTCTCCATCCCGCTTTCATTCAGCAGCGCCTGGCCCACGAACAGGTGGCCCTGGAACACGGTGCGGCCGTTGGTGGGGAAGGCGGGGCAGGCCAGGGCCAGGGAGGCACCGAGCCGCTTCATCAGCGCTTCCGTCACCGGACCGATATTGCCGGCGGGCGTCGAGTCGAAGGTCGAGCAGTATTTGTGGAAGATCTGCCTGGCCCCCGCGGCCAGCAGCGCCTCGCAGGCGGCCAGCGACCAGGCGACGGCATCGGCCACCGGCGCGGTGCGGGACTTCAGCGCCACCACCACCGCATCGGCTTCCGGCAGGGGACCTTCCGGTACGCCGATCACCTGAACGGTCCGCATGCCCTGGCGCACCAGCGTGCTGGCAAGGTCGGTGGCGCCGGTGAAATCATCCGCTATGCAGCCCAGCAGTGGCATGGCCTTCCCTCCCTAGGAACCTGCAGCAGCAATAGTCAGCATGGCCGGTGGCGGGAAGGCCCCGAGTCCCAGGCGAGGAGACCGGCCGGGCCACAACCCTTGCGGGGATTTATCATCCGCAAGGCGAAACGACCGCCTACAGCGAGAAATTAGCGCGACAATCCTTGAAATTCGGGTAAGGCTCTGTTCCAGATTACATGCCGGTGCCGTCATTTCGGGAGATGACGCGATAGCTGCCGGCTTGTTGTGGATTGTCCTGGCGGTGTAACGATCCGACGCGCGAGGGCTTGGGGCGGAGGATGTTGGGTGTCTGAAACCCGGGTATTGCTGGTCGATGATGACGAAGCCTTGGGTGATGCCCTGAGCGACGCGCTGGAGCAGTATGGCTTCGACGTGCGCGTGGCGCGCGACTGGGTGGCCGCCCTGGCCGAGCTTGAGCGCCACCATCCCGATGTCATCGTGCTGGACCAGCGGCTGGGGCGCGTGGACACGCTGGCCCGCCTGCCTGAGCTGCGCCAGCGCACCGAGGCGCCGATCATCATGCTGACGGCGAACAACAACGAGACCGACCGCATCATCGGGCTGGAGACGGGGGCCGACGACTTCCTGGTCAAGCCCATCACCTCACGCGAGCTGATCGCGCGCGTGCGCTCCCAGCTGCGCCGCCAGGTGCGCGCGCCGGGAACGGTGGTGGCCTCCGCGTGGAAGATCTCGCGCCAGGAACGCCGGCTCTACAGGCCGGACGGCAGCGTGGTGTCGCTCACGGGCGCGCAGTTCTCGCTGCTCGACTGCCTGGCCGCCGCGAACGGAGAGCCGCTGAGCCGAGAGGAGCTGACCCGCACGGTGCTGCTGCGCAGCGCCCGCGCGGACGACCGGTCCATCGACAATCTGGTCTATCAGCTGCGCCAGAAGATCCGCGACGCCGGGGGCGGCGACGCGATCGTGGCGCTGCGCAACCGGGGCTATGCCTTCGCGGGCTTCTTCACCGGAGAGGAATGAGCGCTCATTCCTCCTCCGCCGCGGGCTGGCCGTCGGCCACCTGACGCGCGAGGGAGACCAGGGAGCGGCGCACCGACTCTGAGCGGATCGCCCTGAAGGCCGAGACCAGCGACATCTCCAGCCGCATCGACACCACGTCGCGCGGCACTTCGCGCCCCTCGGCGCCGGAACCGTCGGTCATCAGCCCGGCCATCATCAGGATCTCGGCGGGGCTCGTGCCGCACAGCTCCGCGAAGCGGCCAAGCCTGACGGAGCTGATGCGGTTGATCCCGCGCTCATACTTCTGCACCTGCTGGTAGGAGAGGCCGAGGCCCGCGGCCACGCCCTCCAGCGTCAGCCCCGCAGCGATCCGGACCTGACGCAGCGAACGTCCCAGCACCACCGAGGCGTGCCCGTCGCTGCGCGGGTTGGCGCGGCGCGGGGCCTGCGTGTTCTCGCGCATCGAGCCGCCGTTCATGTCATGCCCGAAGGCCGGAGAAATTCCATCCATGGTTGCGCCCTTTCCTCTGATGGAAATTGCGCCAAACCAAGGGCTTCAAGCAGCCAACGAATTGACTTGAACTGTCCGATAGATTGGCCGGCATGCGCGTTGAACGCGAGAAATCAGAAATAAGATGACAAAACGTGATAAATGGAATGTTTTCGGAGATTTCAGGGGATTTGGTGATTCGAATACAATAACTCTCGGGTGTTTTTGGCGGTTCGTGTCGATCTATTCATTGGATCAGCGGCGCTGGGAGTATCCGTCTTGGGTGCGTCTCCAGAGAAGCCCGATCTGTTCAGTTGGATGGAGACACGCAGATGATCGCTTCCAGGAAAGCTTCACTGATGCAGAGCGCGGCCCTCGGCCTCGTTCTCACCCTCTCGCTCAGCGCCTGCCACAGCCGCTCGGAACTGGGCATGGTCGGCGGCGACGCGACGCCGGGTGCCGCGACCGGCGGCAGTGGTTCCTCGGGTTCCGGTGGTTCCTCCGGCGGCGGCGGCACGACGAGCAGCGCCGGTACCTCGGGCAGCGCGGGCGTTGCCGGCGTCGGCGGCGGCACCGGTTCGACCGGTGCCACGGGTGGCACTGGTGCCACGGGCGGCACCGGTTCCACGGGTGGCACGGGCGCCACGGGCGCCACGGGCATCGCCGGCACCTCCGTGTCCTCGCTGCTGACCCCGTTGGCCTCGCTCAACGTCGCCGGCGCCACCACCCCGTCCACGGGGTCGCTCACCTCGGTCGGGCTGCTCTCGCCCACCGCGACCCCCTCCGCGCCGATCCAGGCGGAGGTGCTGTCCGGCACTTCCTCCACCGGCAACGTCCAGGGTCTGCTGACCGGCCTGGCCGGCACCACCGGTGTGGTGAACGGCACCAGCACGGTCCCGAACCTGGTGGGCACGGTCAACTCCACCCTGGCCGGCACCTCCAACCTGCTGGGCGTGGCCCCTGTGCTGCCGGGCGGCACGGCGGATGCGCGGCCGCTGCTGGGTGTCACGCTCGGCAATACCCAGATCCTGGGCAACGGGCAGACGCCCCTGCTGACCAACGTCGCGGCGCTTTCCCCGGCCGTCACGGCCACCGGGTCGCCGATCAACGTCAATCTCCTGACCGGCGCCAACGCCCCTCCGGGCACGGCCGGGCTGCTGGGTAGCGTGACGGGCACCGTCAACGGCGCGACCGGCGGTGCGCTGACCGGCGTGACCGGCACGAACGGCCTGGTTCCGGGCGCCGTCACCACGGTTAACGGCGTGCTGAACGGTGCGCTGGGCGGCGTGACTGGCAGCACCGGCCCGCTGGCCGGCGTGACGGGCGCCGTCACCGGCGTTACGGGTGGTCTGACCGGTGGTGCGGCCCCGCTCTCCGGCGTGACCGGTACGGTCACCGGCCTGACGGGCGGCCTGACCGGCGGCGCGGCGCCCCTGTCGGGCGTGACCGGCACGGTTACCGGCCTGACGGGTGGCCTGACGGGCGGCACCAACCCCGTCAGCGGCCTGGTCGGCGGCGTGACCCAGACGGTCGGCAACGTCGTCGGCGGCGTCACCGGTGGTACCACTGGCGGAACAACCCCTGTGACCGGCGTGCTGACGACCGTCAGCGGGCTCACGGGCGGCCTGACCGGGCGGCTGACCGGCCGCTGAGATGATCCCGGGGCGGCCTTGACCGGCCGCCCCGGGTTTCATCCCTGCCCGAAACACAACCTTAAGTTGCGAAGCCCGTAAATTATTCTATGGCACCGTTTCCGGTGTGGTAATGTTTCAAGTGGAAGGGCCGTGACTACCATGTTGGGTTTGGACAAACACAATAATTGTTGCGTTGCGGGAAGCTTTGCGCTCGCGCTCGCAGCATGCGTCTGGGCCAACGGGGCTCAGGCTCAGGCGGGTCTCGGCGCCCGAGGCTTCGACACCATGCGCCCGGACATCGTGCCGCCCGCCCCCGCGCGGGGCCAGGCGCCGGCCGATCCGGTCCTGGCGACGGCCGCCCCCGGCGTCCGGCTGCCCGACATCGCGATCGCAGATATCGCCATCACCGGCGATGCGGTGCTGGGCCGGGACGTGCTGCGCGACACCGTGGCGCCCTTCGCCGGCCGCCCGCTGACGCTGCCCAACCTGCAATCCCTGCTGGCGGCCCTGTCGGCGGCCCATCGCGCCGCGGGCTATGCGATCGTGGGCCTCTCCCTGCCGCAGCAGGATTTCGCCCGCGGCCTCGTGATCGTGCGGGTGGTGCGCGGCCAGATCTCCGACATCGTGATCGACGGCGACACAGAGGGCGCGGACCTCAGCCTGCTGCGCGCCCATGCCGAGGCGATCCGCAACGAGCAGCCGCTGACGCGCCGCACGCTGGAGCGCCGCCTGCTGCTGATGAACGACATTCCCGGCCGCAAGATCCAGGCGCGGCTGGAGCCCGCCTCCACGGTGGGCGATGCGCGGCTGATCATCACCGTGCAGCGCCAGTCCGTGCGCTATGGCCTCGGCCTCGACAATCTGGGTGCGCGCGAGCTGGGCGACGTCCAGCTCACCGCGGGCGCGACCGTGAACGCCCTGCTGCGTGAGGGCGACAGCACCCGCCTGACGGTCGGCATGCCGATCGGCAACCAGCGCTTCACCTATGTCAGCGCGCGGCACCAGCAGCCCATCGGCACCAACGGCCTGGTGGCCTCGGTCAACTACAGCCTGCTGGAACTGCGAGAGACCGCCAATTCCAACCTGCATGGCCAGGCCAGCACGCTGGGCATCCAGCTCGCTTATCCCGTCATCCTGCGCCCGACCATGGCGCTGCAGGTGTTCGGCGGCTTCGACATGCTGGAGAACCGCACCGATCTCGGCCGCCTGCGCGCGATCGACGAGGGCACGCGCGTGCTGCGCGCCGGCGCCGTCTTCGCCATGGGCAATGAGGCGGGCACGCGCAACGGCAGCCTGGCCGTCGTGGTCAGCCAGGGCATCGACGGGGCAGGGGCGCGCCAGCGGATCACGGGCTATGGCGACCCTGCCTTCACCAAGGTCAACTTCATCGCGCGGCTGGACCAGGTGCTGGTGCGCGACTGGCTGACGCTGCGCCTGCGCGGCACCGCCCAGTACACGGGCGAACGCCTGCCGGCGTCGGAGCTCGTGACCTATGGCGGCGTCACGGTCGGCCGGGCCTTCCGCGCCGCCACGCTGTACGGCGACCGCGGGCTGACGGCCACCGCCACGCTGGCCATGCCCTTCCGCGCGGTGCTGCCGGTGGACAATCTGGCCTCCGGCCTCGGGCGCATCGGCGGGCGGATGGTCCGGGGCGGCGAGTTCTACGCCTTCGCCGATTACGGCCGGACCGAGAACCTGCCCCCCATCGCCTTCAACCGCGGCGACCGCGCGGCCTCCGTCGGCATCGGCATCGGCATGCCGGTGGCCGAGGACACGACCTTCAACATCGAGGTGAACTACCCGATCCTGCGCCCGCACTATACGCCGACGGCCGAACGCCCGCGCTTCGTGTTCGTCTTCCGCCGGAACTTCTGATCATGCGCGCGGCGCTCGCTTCCCTTCGCGGTCTCGATGCCGGCTTCGCCGCCCTGGCGGCGGCGCTGGTGGTGGTGGCCCTCGGCCTGGCGGCGACCGGTGATCTCGTGCTGCCGGTGGTGCCGCTGCTGTTCGGCCTGGCCGGCATCGCGGCCGTGGCGCTGGTGCTGCTGTTTTCCGTCTGGCACCAGGGCCGGCAGGTCCATGCCCTGGCCGGGGCGGAGCTGGAGGCGCTGCGCCGCAAGGAGGAGGAGAAGCTCTCCCGCATCCTCGAAGGCCTGCCGGGCGCAGTCTACCTCGGTGAACTCTACCCCGACGGCAGCATGCGCCTGGACAGCATGAGCCAGGGCCATGAGGCGCTGCGGGAGCTGGGCCTCGGCCACGGCCAGGGCACCGCCCAGGGCTGGTGGGAACGCCTGGACCCCGAGACGCAGGAGGCCCTGCGCGACTTCGGCCGGCGCCTGATGGATCAGGGCCAGGCCATGGTGGAATACTCGGTCCGCCGCGAGGACGGCTCCGTGCTCTGGCTGCGCGACACCGCGCGCGTCACGGGCCTCGCCGCGGACGGCTATGCCGGGGTGGTGGGCATGGTGGTGGACTGCACGGCCGAGCGGCAGATCGCGGATCGGGCGCTGCATGCCTCCAAGCTCGCGACCATGGGGCGCATCGCCACCAGCATCGCGCATGAGATGATCCAGCCGATCAGCACCATCCTGCTGGCCGGCGAGACGGCGATGAACGGCCTGCCGGATGCCGAGGGGCTGGACCCCACCCGCAAGCGCATCGGCCGCATCGTGGAACAGGCCAAGCGCGCGCGGGATTTCATGGACCATCTGCGCATCTTCGGGCGCGCCGACACGGGCTCGCTGGACCCCGTCTTCCTGTCCGATGCGCTGGACGGCGCGCTGCGGATCGCCATGCCGGCGCTCTCCGAGGGCAGGGTGGAGTTCATCCGCCAGATCGACCCGGAGCTGCCGCCGCTGCGCGCGCGCCGGGTGCTGCTGGAGCAGCTGCTGCTGAACCTGATCCTGAACGCGCGCGACGCGATGGAGAACCAGCCGGCCGAGACGCGCCGCCTGCGCGTGGAGGCGGCGCTGGACGGCGACACCAGGGCCATGGTCGTGATCGAGGACAGCGGCCCCGGCATGCCCGAGGCGGTGCTGCGCCACGCCTTCGAACCCTTCTTCACCACCAAGCCCGCGGGCAAGGGCACCGGCCTCGGCCTGGCCATCTGCGCCAGCATCGCCGAGGGCTTCGGCGGCAGCATCTCCGCCGCCAACACCGCGCTCGGCCTGCGCATCACCCTGCTGCTGCCGCTGTGGTCAGAGGACACGGCTGCCGACACCCGGACCGAGGGAGGCATCGCGTGAACCCCATCACCCCGATCGTCGAGCCGCCGCCGCTGGTCTTCGTCGTGGATGACGACGTGGCGCTGGCCGAATCCTACGCCGACACGCTCTCGGCCTACACCTTCCGCACGGAGGTGATCACCCGCTGGCACGGCCTGCAGGATGCGCTGATGGATGTGCGCCCGCACGCCATCCTGCTGGACCAGCACCTGCACGGCGTGGACACGGTGGCGCGGCTGGATCAGCTGCGGGCCAGCACCGATGCCGCCATCCTGATGGTGGCGGCCAACCGCGATGTCAGCGACCGGGTGCTGGCGCTGGAGCGCGGCGCCGACGACTTCCTGGTGAAGCCCGTGAGCGGGCGCGAGCTGGTGGCCCGCACCCGCGCCGCGCTGCGCCGCCAGGTCCAGACGATCGGGGGCGGCACGCGCTGCCGCATCAACGACCAGCCGCCGCACCTGCTGCACCCCGACGGGCGCCAGGTGCTGCTGCAGCCGCCCGAGGCCGTGCTGCTGGAGGCGCTGCTCGGCTCGCCCGGGCGCCCTGTCACCAGCGATGTCATCGCCGAGCTGCTGGACGCGCAGGCGATCGGCAGCACGCCCGGCAAGGCGGTCGCGCGGCTGCAGCGCAAGCTGCAGGCGGCGGGCATGCCCTGGGCCGTCAACGGCGTTGCCCGGCATGGCTATGTTCTCGTGAGGGTGCAGGAATGATGACGGCCGACATCAGCCTCGCCGGCCTCTGGCTGGACTGGATGCCCCTGTTGATGCTGCTGGTGGGGCTGCTCGCCGGGCGGGGCATCGCGATGCTGCGCAGCGGAGAGGTGGGGCCCATGGGCATCGCGCCGCTGGTCGCCTGCGCCATTCCCCTGCCGCTGGCGCCGCATTGGATCGCGGCGACCCCCGCCCAGTGGCTGGGGCTGCTGGGCCTGACGGTGGCGGGGACGCTGTTCGCAGCGCTCTGTGCTTCGGGTCTGCGGACCCTGCCGACTGCCCGGTCGGGACTGTGGGCCGGGCTGTTCTGCGCGGGGTTGCTGCCGGCGGGGTTCGGGCTGTTCCAGGCGGTGGCGCGGGTCATGCTGGACGGCACCGCCCATGGCATCGAGGGCCCGCCTTCGACCCTGCTGCTGGTCGCTGCGCTGTGCGGCGCGGCCAGCGTGCCGCTGATGCGGCTGGAGGGGGCGCTGGCCGCCTCCGGGCCGGTGGCGATGGGGCTGGCCTTCGCCGCCGCGGCCCGGGCCGGCGTGCCCGGCGCCTGGGGCTGGCCGGCCTTCGCCGCGCTGCTGGCGGCACCTCTCTCCCTCATGCTGCTGCGCGGCTGGGGCAGTGAGCGCCGCCTGGCATCGGCGCGCGAGGACGAGCTGGCCGAGGCCATCGTCGCGAGCCTGCCCGAGGCCGCGGCGCTGCTGGAGGATGAGCGGCTGCGGGCCCTGAACCCCCAGCTGCGCCAGCTGATCGGCCAGTCGGAGATCCTGCTGCGGGAGCGCAGCCTGTCCGACCTGTTTCCCCGCCAGGGCAGGGCGCTGGCGGCGGCCCTGGCCGCCGGCACCGGCCAGGGCTGGCAACGGGCCGACCTGCTGGCCGCGCGGGAAAGCATCCCGGTCGAGGTCGTCGCCCGCCCCGTCTGGCCCGGCCACAAGGGGCCGCGCCTGCTGGTGGTGCGCGACCTGCGGCGGGAGCAGGCGCAGGAGGAACGCCTGACCTTCCTGCTGCAGCACGATGCCTCCACCGGCCTGCACAACCGCGCCTGGCTGATGCGCTGGCTGCAGGAGGCCGTGACGCGTGAGACGGGGCGCCAGGGCGCCTTCAACCTGATGCGCATCGGCATGGACGGCCACGGCCCCTTCCAGGCCCTGCATGGCTATGCCGCCACCGAGGAGATGCTGCGCATCCAGGCCGAGCGGCTGCGCGGCCTGCTGCCGCCCGGCACGACGCTGGCGCGCATCGAGGGCGGGGAGTTCGCCCTGCTGCATGAGCACGGCGCGCTGGCCGAGCCCTCTGAGCGGCTGGCCCGGCGCGTGCTCGACACCTTGCGCGCGCCGGTGCAGCTCGACGGCATCGCCCGCCGCGTGGCCTTCAGCATCGGCATCGCGAGCTTTCCGCAGCACGGCGAAAGCGCGGATGAGCTGATGACCGCGGCCGATCTGGCGCTGTTGCGGGCGCGCAGCGCGCGCCGCGGCGCCCAGCCCGCCGATGCCGAGCGCGACCAGGAAACCCTGGCACGCTGGGCGCTGGCCCAGGAGCTTCCGGCCGCGATCGAGGGCGGGCAGCTGCGCCTGTGGCTGCAGCCGCAGATGCGGATGTCGGACATGCGCCTGGCAGGGTTCGAGGCGCTGCTGCGCTGGCAGCACCCGGTGCATGGGCTGATCGGCCCGGCCCGCTTCATCGAGGCCGCCGAGGCGATGGGCCACATCAACGCCGTCGGCCAATGGGTGCTGGAGGAAGCGGTGCGCCGTGCCGCCTCCTGGCCGCTGCCGGTGCCGGTTGCGGTCAATGTCTCGCCGCTGCAGCTGGAACGGCCGGGCTTCGTGCTGGAAGTGGAGCAGGCGCTGGCGCGGCACCGCCTTCCGGCCGCGCGGCTGGAACTCGAGATCACCGAAAGCGGCCTGCTGGAGAACGACGGGCAGGCCATGCAGACGCTGCGCCGGCTGCACGGGCGCGGGGTGCGGATCTCGCTCGATGATTTCGGCGCCGGCTATTCCTCCTTCTCCACCCTCATCTCCTTCCCCTTCAGCAAGCTGAAGCTGGACCGCAGCCTGGTTTCGGGCCGGGAAGGGCACTCCCCGCGAGAGGCGATCGAGGCCGTGCTGGCCCTGGGCAGCGCCCTGGGCATTCCGGTGGTGGCCGAAGGGGTGGAGACGCAGGAACAGCTGGCGTTGCTGGCCTCGCTGGGCTGCGCGCAGATCCAGGGGTACCTGATCGCGCGCCCGGTCAGCGAGGCGCAGGCGCGGATGGAGCTTCTCGACAACCAGGCGGCGCCGCCCCTGCTGTGGCGCCAGCCCCTGGCGCTGCCGGATTCAGCCGAAAAGGCGCAGCCCCACCAGCAGCAGGAAGGGCGGGACGAGAAGGGGCGCGAAGGGAATGCCGGTCAGGGCCAGCGGCCCCGGGCGGCCGCCGCGCGCGCGCCGCGCCAGGCCAAGGCCCAGCGCGGCCAGGATGGCGATGATGAGGGCCAGCAGCAGCGCGTCGGGGTCGATCAGCGCCAGGACCACGGCGAGCTTGACGTCGCCCCCGCCCATGACGCGCAGCCACCAGGCGGGAAGCAGGGCGGCAAGGGCGGCGACGGCGCCATAGGCGGCCCCCGCCAGCCCCTGCGGCGGCGCGTACAGCAGCCAGGCGACGGCGATGCCAAGTCCCGGAAGCAGCGACAGGTTCCCGATGCGCCGCTGGCGCAGATCGACAACGGCAATAGCCGTAGCCCAGAGGCATAAGGCCATGAACGGCAACAACAAATCAGGGTCTCTCATCAATATTCATTATAGCGGAAACGGCCGTCAGTGCATCCCGCAAGTGTTTTTGCGACGCAACAAGTCCTCGCGCGACATTAGTGGATATTTCAAGAGTTGTATTGAGAAAAAATCAATCGCTCTTCGGTTGTGTGGCGCGGTAATAATTGTCGGTAACGGCTCTGTGAAAGAGGTGGAAACGATGTGTGGGGTGCGCGGCTCATGCTGAATTCGTCCAAGATCCTGATGGGTTCCGCGACCCTGCTGCTCGTGGCCGGCTCGGTGCTGATGGTCAAGGAGCTGACCCCGCGTGAGCCGGTGTCGGTGGCGCCCGCCCCCGTCCCGCTGACCCCGCTGCCGGCGCCGCCGCCGGCCGAGGCCCGGCCCCGCATGCTGGTCGCCCTGCGCGAGATCCCGCGCGGCGCGATGATCCAGGCGGAGGCGCTGACCACCATCGAGGTCGTGGCCCAGCCGGGTGCCGAGGTTCTGCGCGCGGCCGAGGATGCCGTGGGCCGGGTGGCGCTGGAGCGCATCGTTCCGGGCCAGACCCTGCTTTCCAGCGTGATCTCCGCCAACCCCACCGCCGCCGGTCTCGGGCCGCTGGTGCCGCGCAACCACCGCGCCACCACCCTGCGCCTGGCCGAGGACACGGGCGTGAGCTTCCTGCTGAAGCCCGGCGACCATGTCGACGTGATGCTCGTCACCCGCGATGACCCTGAGCCCGGCCAGCCGCGCGACAATGCGCGTCCGCCCGATCTGGCGCGGCTGGTGCTGCAGGATGTGCTGCTGCTGGCCGTGGGCGACCAGCTGGGCGCGGAGCCCGCCCAGCCCCAGACGACGCAGGGCGGCCGCCCGCCCGCGCCGCTGCGCACGGCCACCCTGGCCGTGACCCCGGAACAGCTGATGCTGCTGGGCCTGGCGCGCGGCGATGGCGGCTACATGCTGGCCCTGCGCAACCCCGAGGACCGGGATGTGGTGCCGCCCGTCCGCACTGCCCGCAGCGAGCTGCTGGGCGAGGTGGAGGCCCCGCCCATGCCCGCGGCCCAGCCCGAGAGGCGCGTGGCCCCCGTCCGCAGCGGCCCGGAGATCCTCCGTGGTCCTTCCTCTTCTTCCCCCCAGCGAGGCGCACGATGATGGTCCGTTACTCGATTTCCGCCCTGGCGCTGGGTCTGGCCTGGGGTCTTGCCCCGGCCCCCTCGCAGGCCCAGGACGCAGCCGCCCCGGCGGCGCCTGCGGTGGCAGCCCCGGTGGCGGCACCCGCCGCCGCCCGCAGCCAGCCGCGCCGCGCGGGTGTGCAGCGCCAGGCGCCGCCCAACGTCTCCGTGCCGCTCGGCGGGCAGGAGGTGATCGAGGCCTCTGCCGGGCTGCGCCGCATCGCGGTGGGCAACCCGCAGGTGGCCGATGTCACCTTCGTGGGCGGCCGGCTGCGCATCGTGGGCCTGACCGAAGGCAGCACCGACATCTTCCTCTGGAGCGGCAACGACCAGCCCGACCGCATCCGCGTCTCGGTCGCGGCCGGCCTGGATGCCGCGCGCGCGGCCGCGGCCAGCGACCCGGCTCTGGCGAATGCGCGCCCCAGCAGCGAGGGCGGGCGGATCGTGCTGGAGGGGCAGGTGCCTGACCTCGACGCGCATCGCCGCCTGACCGCGCCGCTGCGCGGCCGCGAGGGGGTGATCGACAACACCGCCGTCACGGGTGAGACGGTGGTGGCGGTGGAGGTTATGTTCGCCGCCGTCCAGGCCACCCGCCTGCAGCAGTTCGGCTTCAACTTCCGCTCGCTCGGCACCAGCGTGCAGGGCAGCATCACCGCGCCGGGCGCCTCGGCCAGCAGCACCGGCATCGGCGGCAATACCTATGTGCCGGGCAATCTGGGCAGCTCCACGCCCAGCCTGGCGGCGCTGGCGGGCACCGCGGCCTCCATGGCCTCGCCCATGAGCAGCGCCTTCGGCCTGCTGCTGGGCAACAGCTCCAACAACATCCTGGCCGCGATCTCGGCACTCGCCAGCACCAATTTCGCGCAGGTGCTGGCGCAGCCCACCCTGCTGGTGCGTTCGGGTGAGCAGGCGAGCTTCCTGGCCGGCGGCGAGATCCCGGTGCCGACCCCGCTGGTGGGCGCGGGCTTCAACACCGTGACCGTCGAGTACCGTCCCTTCGGCGTGCGGCTCGAGGTGGCGGCAACGGTCAATTCCGCTGGCCGCATCACCCTGCGCGTGAACCCCGAGGTGAGCGAGCTGGACTACACCAACGCCGTCACGCTCTCGGGCTTCAACATCCCGGCCTTCCGCAAGCGTTCCGCCAGCACCACGGTGGAGCTCGCGAGCGGGCAGAGCTTCATGCTCGCGGGGATGACGCTCTCCAACACCAGCAACCTCGGCGACCGCATCCCGGCGCTGGGCCAGCTGCCGGTGATCGGTGCGCTGTTCTCGCGCACCAATGCCTCGCGGGAGACGCAGGAGCTGGTGATCATCGCCACCCCGCGCCTCGTGCGGCCGATCGACAACGCCCGTCTGCCCACCGCCTTCACCCGGCGCGAGCAGATCCCCGGAACCCTGGACATGATCCTTCAGCGCAACACGCCGGAGGAACAGGCCGCCCGCTTCGGATTGATGCGATGAACGCGATCACGACCTCCCTGGCCGCCGGCGCGGCCGATGGCTCCGGCCGCCTGCCGCAGGCCATGATCCTGACGCTGGACCCGGCGCTGACCGACCGCGTGGCGGCGGCGATGGCGGGCGTCGCCACGCTGCACCGCGCGGACCCGGATGCCGAGATCGCGCTGGCCGCGATCGGTGAGACCCGGCCCTCCCTGCTGCTGATCGACACCGATGACGGCGGTGCGGAGCTGGAGCAGATGATCACCCGCCTGCGCCGGGCCCTGCCGGGCGTGGCGCTGGTGGCGCTCGGCGACGAGGGCCAGGCCGACATGATCCTGACCTGCCTGCGGGCGGGGGCCGCGGATTACGTCGGCCGCCAGGCGGGCGACCTGGTGCTGCGCCGCGTGCTGCGCAAGCGGCTGGAGCGCGATCCGCGTGACAGCTCCCCCAGCCGGCTGTGCCCGGCCAAGGCCGTGATCGGCGCCCGTGCCTCAGACAGCTCGCGGGAAGTCGCGCTGTCGCTGGCGGTGCGCGAGGCGACGGCCCCGGGTGCCGGCACGGTGCTGCTGCTCGATCTCGCGCCGGATGCGTGGGAGAGCGAGCTCGCCCTCGATGTCGCGCCCCGCTACACGCTGGCCGACGCGCTGGACGACATCGACCGCCTGGACGCCACGCTGCTGAATGGCGCGGTGGTGCAGGAGAACGCGTCGGGCCTGCGTTACCTGGGCCAGCGGCCGGGCCGCGCCGAAAGTGCCAGTGCGGCCGATATCGGCGCGCTGGTGGGGCTGCTGCGCGGCTTCTACGACATGGTGGTGGTGCATCTGGGCCATGCGGCCACGCCGCGTGCGGCCTCGCTGCTCTCGGGCCTGCCGCATGCCAGCCTGGTGATGACGCAGAGCATCGCCGGCGCCCAGGCGGCGGCCGAGCTGATGCGCCAGTCCTTCCCCGGCGGCGTGCCGTCCAGCCTGGTGCTGGCGGTGGCCGAGCACGATGCGCGCCAGCATCCGACCGCGCCCGCTCTCGCGGGCACGCTCGGCATCTCGCGCCATGTGCCGCTGCCCGACCGGCGGCAGGTGCTGCGCACGGCCGCCAATGAGGGCCGCTTCGGCACGCTGATGCCCAAGGACCGCGCCATGGCGCGCGGTGTGGCCGAACTGTCGGCGCGGCTGCAGCCCGAGGGCATGCAGCGCGCCCAGCGCAGCCTGCTGCAGCGGCTGGTCAACCTGCAGGGGCTGTTCGGCAGATGAGCGGCGACGGCGACATCCTGCCCGGCGCCTCGGTGCGGCTGACGGACGAGTATCAGGCGATCAAGTCTCGCGCTTTCGCCCTGCTGCTCGACCGTCTGGAGGCGCGCGGCGAGGCGGTGGAGAGGTTGGGCCGTCCGGAACTGCGCCGCCACATCGCACTCGCCGTGGATACGGCACTGGCGGAGATGGAGGCGGCGCTGAATGTGGGCGAGCGCGCGCGCCTGGCCGATGAGCTGGTGGATGAGGTGGTGGGCTTCGGCCCGCTGGAGCCGCTGCTGGCCGACCCCACGGTGGACGACATCATCGTGAACGGCCCGCGCCGGATCTATGTCGAGCGCGGCGGCCGGCTGGCGCGCGTGCCGGTGCGCTTCCGCGACGACGCGCATGTGCTGGCCGTGATCCAGCGCATCGTGGGCCCGATCGGCCGGCGCGTGGATGAAAGCACCCCCTATTGCGACGCGCGCCTGCCCGACGGGTCGCGCGTGAACATCGTGGTGCCGCCGGTCGCGCTGGACGGCCCCGCCATCTCCATCCGCAAGCAGCGCAAGGTCATGATGGGTGCCATCGACCTGGTGCGCCGCAACTTCGCGCCCCGCGAGGTGATCGACTATCTGGCGCGCGCCGTGCGCGCCCGGCTGAACATGCTGATCATCGGCGGTACGGGCTCGGGCAAAACCACGCTGCTGAACGTGATGTCGAGCTTCATCGGGCACGAGGAACGCCTGGTCACCATCGAGGACGCGGCGGAGCTGCAGCTGCGCCAGGAACATGTGGTGCGCCTGGAATCCCGCCCGCAGACCAGCGACGGCGGCCAGGCCGTGACGCTGCGCGACCTGGTGCGCAACGCCCTGCGTATGCGCCCCGACCGCATCATCCTGGGCGAGGTGCGCGGCGCCGAGGCGATCGAGATGCTGCAGGCCATGAGCACGGGCCATGACGGCTCCATGTCCACGCTGCACGCCAATTCGCCCCGCGACGCGCTGGCGCGCCTGGAGATGCTGCTGGCCTTCAGCGGCCTGCCGATCGAGCCCATCGCGGTGCGGCGCTTCGTCTCCTCCTCCATCAACGTGATCGCGGAGGTGCGGCGCGGCACGGACGGCGTGCGCCGCCTGGTCAGCGTGGCGGAACTGGCGGGGGTGGAGAACGACACCTACCGCATGCACGAGGTCTTCACCTGGACCGAGGCCGCGGGCGGCACGGCGCGGGTGAACAGCTCCACCTTCCTGGCGAAGCTGCAATCGGTGCGGGGGCTCGCGGAATGAACCGGGCACAGGTCCTGCTGCTGATCATGATCGGGGTGCTGGGCGTGGTCCTGGCCCTGGTCGCCGGCTGGCGCGAAAGCCGGGCGCGCCGCGTGACGCAGGCGCGGCTCAAGGTGCTGCGCGACGCGCGGCTGGAGGCGCAGAAGACCCTGGTCGACACCGGCGAAGGGGTGGGCGAGGGGCGTATCGCGCTGTTCGCGCTGCGCTCGGGCCTGTCGCCGCGGCTGCTGGTGCCGGGCGTGCCGCTGTTCCTGCTGGCCGTGGGGGTGGTCGCGGGCTCGATGCTGGCCTGGGAGTTCGCGCTGGTCGTGCTGGGGCTGGCCGCGCTGGTCGTCGTCGTCGCGCTGCGCTTTGCCTATGACCGGCGGCAGCGCGCGCTGCAGGCGGGGTTGCCTTCCTTCCTGGAGGCGGTGCGCCAGCACATCCTGGTCGGTGCCTCCGTGCCGCAGGCGATGCAGCGCGCGATCACGGCGACCAACCCGGTGCTGCAGGCGGTGTTCCTGCCGGCCGGCCTGCGCGTGCAGGCGGGCGCGGGGCTGAGCGAGACGCTGGCCTGGGTGGCGAACCGCCACGGCAACCAGGAACTGGCGGCCCTGGCGGCGGCGGTCGCGACCTCGGTGCGGTTCGGCGGCCGGCTGGCCACGGCGCTCGGCAACCTGGCCGAGGGCATGCGCTCACGCGAGAAGGTGGCGCGCGAGATGCAGGCGGCCACCGCCGAGGTGCGCATGTCCTCCGTCGTGCTGGCGCTGCTGCCGCTGGCGGTGGGCGGCTGGATGCTCATGACCACGCCCGGCTACCTCGAATACTACAGCGACCCCGCGCAGGGGCGCGGCGTGGTCTTCTGGCTGGGCGGCCTCTATCTGATGGGCGTGTTTCTGCTGCGGCAGATCGCGCGCCCCCGGTACTGAGGAGGGCAGGGCGATGATGATCGCATCGACGATGCTGCTGCTGGGGGGCGCGATGCTGCTGGCGCTGGCCATGCAGCAGGGGCGCTCGGGCCTCGTGTACCGGCGGTTGCGCCATGTGGCCGTGCGGGAGGCAGAGACCGCGAGCCGCCGTTCCCTGGGCCTGCGCCAGGCGGTGCTGGGCTTGGGCAATGCGCTGGCGGGCAAGGGCAAGTCCCGCGCCGAGCTCGAGAACAAGCTGCTGCTGGCCGGCATCACCTGGCGTGAGGCCGCACCCGCCTTCAGCCTGATCCGCCTCGCGCTCTGCGCCGTGGCCGCGGGCGTGGGGGCGCTGTGGGAACCGCTGCTGGGTGCCTCGGCCGATGCGGCGCTGGGCGCCGGCATCTTCTTCATCCTGCCCGGGCGCTGGCTGGATGCGCGCGCGACGAAGCGCGCGCGGCTGCTGCGCGCCGAACTGCCGGTGGCCATCGACGTGATGTGCATGGTGCTGGAGAGCGGCGCGGCCATCGAGCAGGCGATGCGCTTCTCCGCCTCGCTTGACCCGCACCCGGCACCCGCCGTGCAGAAGGTGCTGCGCGGCTTCGTGCTCGATCTGGACCGCGGTGTTCCCTACGAACTCTCGCTGGTGCGCTTCGGTGAGCGCCTGGGCATCGAGGACGGCCGCTATGTGGTGGAGGTGCTGCGCCAGTCCCTGCTGCACGGCACCGAGGTTCTGCAGCCGCTGAAGAGCCTCGCGCAGGATCTGCGCGACCGGCGCCTGTCCGACGCGCGGATCGCGATCGGCAAGGCCACGACGCAGATGACGGTGGTGATGGTCGCGACCCTGCTGCCCGCCCTTGTCGGGCTGATCGGCGCACCCGCCGTCAGCGCCGTGCTGACCACACTGAGAGGTATGCAATGATCAGGCCCTGTCTACTGCTGGCCGTACTGGCGCTGGCCCCGGGCTGTGAGACCGTCCGCGGCGTGCTGGGGCCGACCACCGGCGCGCCCGCCGCGACCGCGCCCAGCCCCGCCACCGACCGCCAGCAGGCACGCAACCTGTACCTGGATGTGATCCGTGGCCTGCGCGAGCGCGGCAGCAACCGGGCGGCCCTCGCGCATCTGGACGAGTATGAGCGCCAGCACGGGCAGAGCCCCGCCAGCAACCTGATGCGCGGCGAGATCCTGACCGACCTGGGCGACGAGCCCGGTGCGACGGCGGCGCTCGGCCGCATCAGCGGCGGCGCCGAGCAGGCGGCGGCCCTGAACACCATGGGCCTGCTGGCCGGCCGCGGCGCCCGCTGGAACGAGGCCAAGGACCGCTTCGAGGCGGCGATCCGGCTGGAGCCCACCAATGTGCGCTTCATCAACAACCTGGGCTTCGCGCTGCTGAACCTGGGCGACGCGCCGGGTGCCGAGCACCGGCTGCGCATGGCTTCTGAGCTGGACCCGAACAGCGAGGAAGTCCGCAACAACATCGCCCTGCTTCTGCTGGCCACCGGCCGCCGCGCCGATGGCGAGCGGGTGCTGGGCCAGATCCAGTCGAGCGAGACCCGCAATGCGATCCGCCGCGAGGCGCAGCGCCTGACCATTCGTCCCGAGAGGAGATCCTGATGCGCATCACCGCCCTGGCCCTGATCGTGGCCACCCCCCTGGGGGCGTTCGCGCAGAGCATGACCATGCCGGCCGCCGAGCCGCAGCCGCTGAGCCCTTTCCAGCAGGTGATCCAGATGCAGCTGAACAGCCGCATGACGGAGCCGCCGCCGCCGCCCGTGCCGGGCTATGAGGCGGAGGCGATGCGGCAGTTGCCGCCGCTGCGCGACATGAACGCGAGCACCCGCTCGCCGTCCATGCGCGGCAGCGGCTCCGGGCGCTGACCATGCGCGGCCGTCTTCTGCATCGTCTGCGTCGCGGCGCGGTGGCCCCCATGGCCGCCCTGCTGATGACGTCGCTGCTGGGCTTCACGGGCCTGGCGGTGGATGTGGGGCGGCTGCATCTGGAACGACGCGCGCTGCAGGCCGCGGTGGATGTGGCGGCGCTGAGTGCCGCGCGCGAGCCTTCGGCCGCGCAGGGGCTGGCCGGCAGCGCGATGACGCGCCAGGGCTATGGCACCGCGCAGCGCACGGTGGTGTCGGGCACCTATACCGATGATCCCGGGCTTTCCGTCGCGGGGCGCTTCGCTGCCGGCGGCACCACGCCCAATGCCGTCCGGGTGACGGCGCAGACGCAGTTGTCCCTCGCGCTGACACGGGTGATGACGGGCCAGGCGAACACCACCGTGACCGCCACGGCGACCGCCGCGCACCGCCCGCTCGCGGCCTTCAGCGTGGGCACGCAGACCCTGGGCCTGGATGGCGGCCTGCTGAACCAGCTGTTGAGCGCGCTTCTGGGCGGCAGCGTCAGCCTGGATGTCGTCTCCTATCGCGGGCTCGCGAATGCGCAGGTGGGGCTGCTGGAGTTCCTGGACCTGCTGGCGACGCGGGTGGGGCTGAATGCCGGCACCTATACCGATCTGCTCAATTCCTCCGTCGGCCTCGGCGCGGTGCTGGACGTGGCGGCCCAGGTGCTGAATTCGAGCAGCGCGAGTGCCGCGACCACGCTGGAGGTTCTGTCCCAGGCCTCGGCCGCCGGGCGCAGGCTGGTCTTGGGGGATCTGCTGTCGCTGGCCTTCAACCATTCGATGCCGGTGGGCCAGTACGGCGCGGACCAGAGCTACACCAACCTCGACGTGAATGCGCTGAACCTGGTGCAGTCCGCGATTCAGCTGGGCGGCAACCAGGCGGTGTCGCTGCCGGTGGGGATCAACATTCCCGGCCTCGCGACGGTGGGTGTGCAGGTGCGCGTGATCCAGCCGCCGCAGGGCCTGCCCGGCAATGCGCTGGGGCAGGTGGGCAGTTCGGCCTGGACGTCCCAGGTCAGGGTGCTGCTGACCATCCGGCTGCTGCAGCTGTTCCAGGGCGGGGTGGTCAATGTGCCGCTGATCGTGGATGTCGCGCCGGCCGAGGCCGAGCTGCGGGCGATCGCCTGCCAGGGAGAACCCGGCACGGACGCCACGGCGACCATCCGCGCGCATACCGGCGTGGTGCGGGCACAGATCGCGGACATCACGCAGGCGCAGTTCAACGATCCCGCATCCTCGATGGCGTCGGCGGGGCCGGCCACGATCCTGAACGTGCTGGGGGTCGTAAAGGTCACGGCCTGGAGCCCGCAGGTGACGTTGGGCAGCGGGCAGTCGGACATGGTCTTCACCCAGCAGGAAGTCGCGGCGGGAACGGTGCATTCCGTGACATCCGGCGGGCTTGTCGGCTCGCTGCTCGGGTCATTGAGGCCACAACTTGACGTTCAGGTGCTTGGCCTGGGCTTGGGTCTCGGCGGGCTCACATCCTCGATTCTGGCGGTTCTGAGCCCGGTGCTGTCGGCGCTGGACCCCATTCTCGATGGCCTGTTGAGCGCGCTGGGCGTCCGGCTCGGCCAGGCCGATGTGCGCGTGAGTGGTATTCGTTGTGGTGTGACGGCTCTAGTGAACTGAAAACTGCCTTTTCATTTCTTTAGAAAAACAAAAATATCAATATTTGGACGCGTGTAGTATGATGGAACACGATGCCTCGGGTATCGGTGTAACGGCACGTGTTTACGTTGAATACGCTTGGATGTTCGCTCTTAGGCTGTGCTCAGAATCCTTCATCAACTGCACGATATTGGTTGACAAAAGGTGAATTTCCGACGACCCTTACGGAAGTTTATCGTTCTTGTTTTCTCTCGGTGCGGAGAGTATTACTTACCTGGGACGCAGGTCGTTGCGGTGGGGCCGCACGGTGATGCGTCAGTGACAGGTTCCGTGTTGCGAGGGTTTTCTTGGGCGATCCAAACTGCTGGCAGTGCCCGCCGGATGCGCTGTCGGCCTTCTTCATCACCGGCCAGAGAAAGGACGAAACAATGAAGACGATGATCAAGCGGCTGTGGCGGGACGAGAGCGGCGCCTCGGCCATCGAGTACGGTCTGGTGGCGGCGCTGATCGGCGTCGTGATCGCGGCGACGGCCCGCGGGATCGGCACCCAGCTGACGACCCTGTTCACCAGCATCCAGACCGCGCTGACCGGCTCGTAAGGTCATGCGTGGCGTTCGCCAGCGCCTCGCCTGGGCCCGAAGGGGCAGCGTCAGCATCGAATTCGCCATCCTGGCGACCCTGATGCTGATGCTGATCTTCGCGATCATCAGTTTCGGCGTGCAGTTCGGCGCCAGGCTGGTGGCAACCCAGGCGGCCAGCGAGGGCGCCCGTGCTTCCGTCGCCGGTCTCACGGCGGCGGAGCGCACAAGCCTGGCGAACACCGCGGTCACCAATCTGCTGACGCGGTACGGCGGCCTGGCCTCCACGAGGCAGGTGGTCGTAACGCCCATCGGAAACCCCGTCACGCGCGTGGATGTCACGGTCACCCTGGACATCTCGCGCTTCGGTCTGCAGCGCCTGGCCACGCTGGTGCCGGCGATGACCAACAGGCCCTCCGCCACTGTCAGCGTGCAGGTCGGCGGCTACTACTGACATGAACCCCCAATGGCTGGATGCCGCCGCGGGCTGCCTGCTGCTCGTGCTGGCGGTGAGCGACGCGCGCCGCATGCGCCTGCCGCTGCGCTGGATGGCGCTGCTCTACCTCTGCGTATTCCTGAAGGGCTGGCTGGTCGGCAACTGGGTCGGGCTGCTGGCGGCGCTGGTGGGCGTGCTGGTGGTGTGGCTGCCCTTCGGCCTCATGCGCCTCATCCTCGGCAAGCGCGCGGACCAGTGGCTCGGCGGCGGCGACTGGCTGCTGGCGGGCGCGTTGGGTGCCTGGCTCGGTCCCTCCATGGCGCTGGCGGTGCTGGCGGTCAGCTTCGCCCTGTCGGCCATTCTCGGTTTCGCGCTGCGCCGGCGCCGCGTGCCCTTCGCCAGTGTCTGCGCGCTGGTGGTGGCGGCGGGCTGGGCGGGCGGCGTGCTGACGTAGTTCTTGCCCCCGGGACGATGCTTGCCGAACATGGCGGCAAGCGCGCGGCGGCAGACCGCGCACCGGGAGGAAACACATGTTCATTCATCGCCGGGCCATGCTGGCCCTGCCCATGCTCGCCTCGCCGGCGCTGGCCCAGCCCGGCTGGCAGCCAGGCCGGCCGGTCACGCTGATCGCGGGTTTCGCGCCGGGCGGGGGCAGCGACGTCATCGCCCGCACCATCGCCGAGGCCGCAGCCCCCCTGATCGCCCAGCCCCTGGTGGTGGTGAACCGACCCGGCGCCGGCGGGGCTCTGGCGGCCGAGCAGGTCAGCCGTGCCGCACCTGACGGCCACACGCTGCTGCTGGCCGGCGGCAGCGAAAGCACCTCCATCCCCGCCCATCGCGACGTGCCCTATGACCCGAAGCGCGGCTTCCGGGCAGTGATCCGCCTGACGCGCCACCCGCACTTCATCTGCGTGCGCGGGCGCGGCGGCCGCTTCACCGACATGCGTCAGGTGGTCGAGGCCGCGCGCGCGGAGCCCGGCCGCGTCACCCATGGTTCGGCGGGCGCCGGAAGCCTGTCGCATTCGCTGTTCATGCTGCTGGAACGCCGCGCGAATGTGGAGTTCCTGCATGTGCCCTACACAGGGGGCGGGCCGGTGGCGCAGGCGCTGCTGGCCGGGCAGATCGACCTCGGCGTGCAGGCATCGGATGAGATGGGCGGGCTTGTCACCTCGGGCGACATCGTGCCGATCGCCGTGGCCTCCGCCGAGCGCGCACGCGCCTATCCGCAGGTCCCCACGCTCAGGGAGCTGGGTTTCGAGGTGGTGGCCGACAACCAAAAGGGCTGGGTGGGGCCTGCGGGGCTGACGGATGAGATGGCCGGCTATTTCCACGACCGTTTCCGCCAGGCCATGTTCACCCCCACCTGGCAGCGCTTCCTGGAGCGGCTGAACGAGAGCGACGGCTATGCCGATGGCCCAGGCTTCCAGCAGGCGATGGACACGCTTCTCGACGATGTGCGCGGCGCGCTGCGGCGCGCCTGATTTTCCGGCTTGCCCGGCGGTGCGGCGCCGCACACTCTGCGCGTGAGGATACGTCGCGCACGGCACCCCATGGAGGTGTCGCATGCTGGTATTGCATCGCCGGGCGCTGGGTGCCGTGGCGCTCGGGCTTTCGGCTCCGGCTCCGGCCCTGGCCCAGGGCTGGCCCGCCCGTCCCGTCACCATCGTCACGCCCGTGGCGCCGGGCGGGCCGGGTGACACGTTGGGCCGGCCGCTGGCCAACACCATGGCGCAGGAACTGGGCCAGCCGGTCGTGATCGATGCGCGCCCCGGCGCGGGCGGCACCATCGGCATGCAGTACGCCGCCCGCAGCGCGCCCGACGGGCACACGCTGGTGATCGCCAGCAACAGCACCTATTCCATCGCGCCGCACCTCTATCCCATGCCCTATGACAATGAGACCGCCTTCGCGCCGATCGCGCTGCTGGTGGGGGCGCCGAGCTTCCTGTGCGTCCATCGCGACGTGCCCGCGCGCAGCGTGGCGGAGCTGGTGGCGCTGGCCCGCGCATGGCCCGGGCAACTGAGCTTCGCCACCGCCGGCATCGGCTTCACCAGCCATCTCGCGACCGAACTGTTCATGGCCCGCACCGGCACGGAGATGCTGCATGTGCCCTATCGCGGCGGTGCGCCCGCGACCCAGGGCATGCTGGCCGGTGAGGTCACGATGAATTTCATGGAGGCGGCGCTCGTGCGCTCCGTCGTCCACACCGGGATGATCCGCCCGCTGGCCGTCACCTCGGCCGAGCGCTCGCCCCTGCTTCCCGATGTGCCCACGATGCGGGAGGCCGGGATCGAGGGTTTCGTCACCGCCACATACTGGGCCATGATGGCCCCGGCCGGCGTGCCGCAGCCCATCCTGGACCGGGTCCAGGGGCTGGCTCTGGCGCACCTTCACCGGCCGGAAGTGGCGGAAGCCGTGCGGGGCGCGGGCTTCATTCCCATCGCGGGGGATGCGGCCGTGCTGGCGCGGCACAAGGCGGCGGACAGCGCCCTGTGGGGCGAGGTGATCCGCAGCCGCAACATCCGTCTCGGTTGAGGGAGCGAACAAGAATGCATGACACCGTGATCAGGGGCGGCACCATCGTGGATGGCACCGGCGCCCCCGCCTTCGTGGGCGATGTGGCCATCGACAATGGCGTCATCACCGCGGTCGGCGGCAAGGCCGGCCCCGCCCGGCGCGACGTGAAGGCCGAGGGTAGGCTGGTGACGCCGGGCTGGGTGGATGTCCATACCCATTACGATGGCCAGGCGACCTGGGATTCCCAGCTCGCGCCGTCATCCTGGCATGGCGCCACCACCATCCTGA
Source organism: Rhodovarius crocodyli (assembly GCF_004005855.1). Taxonomy (GTDB): domain Bacteria; phylum Pseudomonadota; class Alphaproteobacteria; order Acetobacterales; family Acetobacteraceae; genus Rhodovarius; species Rhodovarius crocodyli. The sequence continues at coordinate 22,574 of NZ_SACL01000010.1, read as the reverse complement.
TGGGCAATTGCGGCGTGGGCTTCGCGCCCGTGCGCCCCGCCCACCACCAGGCGCTGATCGACCTGATGGAAGGGGTGGAGGACATTCCCGGCATCGCCCTGGCGGAAGGGCTGAAATGGGATTGGCAGAGCTTCCCCGAGTATCTGGACGCGCTGGAGCGCCTGCCGCGCACCATCGACGTCGGCACCCAGGTGGCGCATCACCCGCTGCGGGTGTTCGTGATGGGTGAGCGCGCGATCCAGCGCGAAATGGCCACCGCAGCCGACGTGGCCGAGATGGCGCGCCTGACCGAGGAGGCCATCCGCGCCGGCGCCTTCGGCTTCACCACCTCCCGCACCGACCAGCACAAGACGCTGGCGGGCGAACTGGTGCCCGGCCGCTACGCGGAGCATGAGGAGCTCATCGCGATCGGCGACGCGCTGGGGCGCGCCGGGCGCGGCACCTTCGGCATGTTGAGCGACTTCGACGACGAGGCCGCGGAATTCGGCTGGCTGAACACCATCCTGGAACGCAACAAGCTGCCGCTGTGGTTCCTGCTGACCGACCGTTCCTATGACCCTGACCGCTGGCGGCGGCTGATGGACGGGGTGCGCGCCGCGCGGTCGCGTGGGCTGCCGATGTCCGCCCAGGTGGCCGGGCGGCCGGTGGGGCTGATCCTCGGGCTTACCACCTCGCTCAACCCCTTTGCCCTGCGAGAGGGCTTCGCGGCCCTGGCCGACCTGTCGCCGGCCGAGCAGCTGGCCCGCCTGCGCGACCCGGCTGTGAAGCGCGAGATCCTGGGGCAGGAGGCATCGCCGCGCCTGGTGGATGTGCTGCCGCCCCTGTCGCGCCAGATCGCGACGCGCTGGGACCGCATGTATGTGCTGGGTGATCCGCCGAACTATGAGCCCCCGCCGGAGCGCAGCATCGCCGCCATGGCCAAGGTGGCGGGCCAGACGCCGGAGGAGTTCTGCTACGACTACCTGACCGGCGGCGATGGCGGCCGCATGCTGTATTTCCCGGTGACCAACTATGTCCATGGCGACCTGGACGTGGTGCATGAGATGGTGACGGACCCGCACACTGTGCTGGGCCTGTCGGACGGCGGCGCGCATTGCGGCGTGATCTGCGATGCCTCTCTGAACAGCTTCATGCTGACCCACTGGGTACGCGACCGCCCGCGCGACCGCCTGCCGCTGGAATTCGCCATCAAGCGCCAGACCAGCGAGACGGCGGATTTCTTCGGCTTCACCGATCGCGGGCGGCTGCAGCCGGGCAAGAAGGCGGACGTGAACGTCATCGACTTCGAGGGGCTGCGGCTGCACCACCCCTATATGGTCTATGACCTGCCGGCAGGCGGGCGCCGCCTGATCCAGAAGGTGGACGGCTATGACATGACCATGGTGTCGGGCATGCCCGTGTTCGAGAAGGGTGAGGGGACCGGGGCCATGCCGGGGAAGCTGGTCAGGGCGGGAAGGTAAGAAGAGACGTTCTTTTTTGTAAAAAAGAACCAAAAAACTTTTAGTAGTTAGTGGCGCTGGGGGATTGCTCGCCCCTTATCCTCCAGTGACCGCCAGACTCGAAAAGTCTTTTTGCTTCTTTTTCTTCAGAAAAAGAAGAAATCCTATCTCCCCGAAAACACCCCGGAGCACATCGCCGGCATCCTCGGCGGCGGCCCCGGCGCGCGTGGCGCCGGCCTGCGCGCATCCTCGCTCAACCACCAGGCCAGGCTGGCATCGCAGCCGTCGCCCGCGGGCACGGGCGGCTGGTCGCGGCAGTCGCTCTGCCCGGCCGGGCAGCGCAGGCGGATGTGCATGTGGCTGTCATGCCCGCGCCAGGGGCGCACGCGCCGAAGCCAGTCGGCGCCGGGGAACATCCGGCACAGGCTGCGCTTGATGCCGTGGTTGACGAAGATGCGGTCCACCCCCGGCTGGCCGGCGGCCAGGCGGATCAGCGCGGCATGGGCGGCGGTGAAGCGCGCGGGGTCCACGGCGCTCTCATCCGGCAGCACGAGGGAGGGCACGTCGATGTTCTCGCGCGCCGAGGGCAGGGAAGGGGGCTTGGGGTTCAGCTCCAGCCAGATGTCCACATCCAGCCCCACCTGGTGGCTGGCATGGCCATAGGGCATCGGCCCGCCGCGCGGCTGGCCCATGTCGCCGATCCAGAGCGCGGGAAAACCCTGGCGCTGCGCCTGGCCTGCGAAACTTTCGATGAAACGCACCAGCTCCGGGCTGCCCCAGTGCCGGTTGCGGGAGACGCGGACATTCTGCCAGCCCGGCCCGTCATTCGGCAGCGCCACCGCGCCGCCGATGCAGCCGAGACCCGTGCCCCCGATGATATGGGTGGGCCCGGCGCTCGGGCGGCTGAACTGCCCCCAGGCCTGCCCCGAATAGGGCGGTGGCGACTGCGCCAGGGCCGGGGCCGACAGCAACCCGAGCAGCAGGGCCAGGGCGCGCATCAATGGTACTGCCGCAGCAGCCCCACCAGCTTGCCCTGCACCTGCACGCGGTCGGGCCCGAAGATGCGCGTCTCATAGGCCTTGTTGGCGGGTTCCAGCGCCACCGAGCCGCCCTTGCGCCACAGGCGCTTCAGGGTCACCTCGTTCTGGTCCACCAGCGCCACCACGATGGCGCCGTTCTCGGCGACGTCATCGCGGCGGATGATGACGGTGTCGCCGTCCATGATCCCGGCCTCGATCATGGAATCGCCCGAAACCTCCAGCGCATAATGCTCACCGCCGCCCAGCATGGCGGCCGGCACATCGACCAGGTTGCCGGTGTCCCGCATGGCCTCGATCGGGCTGCCCGCGGCGATGCGGCCGAACAGGGGCAGGGCGATCACGTCGTTGCTGGGCTCGGGCGCCGGGCGCAGCTGCACGACGTTGCTGGGCGGGGTGGCGGGTGCTTCCTTGGCGGGGGCGGCGCTGCGGCGCGGCCCCAGATCCTCCGGCAGGCGCACCACTTCCAGCGCGCGGGCGCGGTGGGCGCGGCGCACCAGGAAGCCGCGTTCCTCAAGCGCCGTGATCAGCCGATGGATGCCGGACTTGGACTTCAGGTCCAGCGCTTCCTTCATTTCCTCGAAGGACGGCGAGTAGCCGGTCTCGTTGAGATGCCGGTGGATGTACATCAGCAACTCATGCTGCTTGCGCGTCAGCATATGACGGGCTTCCTCTCGAACAAATCGGGAATCAGTGCCGATGTTCTAGAAAGGTTCCCGAAGTCGGGTCAAGGGTTTTCCCCAGATTATATACCCAATTCGTCCAGTCGGATGATCTGCACCTCCGCCCCTTCCGGCAGGGCGGGCGCATAGGGCGCGCGCATCACCAGGGCCTCGGCGCGCGCCAAGGTCTTAAGCATGGACGAATCCTGCTTCCGGAACGCGGTCACTACCCGCCCGTCGGGCGAGAGCGTGGCACGCATATAATCCTCTCGCTTGTCATTCTCGGGCAGCGGCGCGCCCAGCACGGCCGCATGGGTCGGCGTGGCGCCGGCGGGCTGGCCCAGCATGACCCGCAGCGCCGGCAGCAGGAACACCACGGCGCAGACGATGGCCGAGACCGGGTTGCCCGGCAGGCCCAGCAGCGGTGTGTCGCCCAGCCTGCCCCAGATCAGCGGCTTGCCGGGGCGCATGGCGATCTTCCAGAAATCCAGCGCGAAACCCTGCGGGCCCAACGCCTTCTGCACCAGGTCATGGTCGCCCACGCTGGCGCCGCCCGTGGTCAGCAGCAGCTCGCAGCCGCGCGCATCGGCGGCCAGCGCGATGATCGCGGCCTCGTCGTCGGGCGCGATGGGCAGGACAACGGGTTCCCCGCCCGCCGCCCGCACCAGGGCGGCCAGGGCATGGGCATTGGAACTGACGATGCCGCCGGGGGGCAGGGGCTCGCCGGGCAGGGCGATCTCGTCGCCCGTGGCCAGGATGCCGATGCGCGGGGCGCGATGCACGGCAAGCCAGGGGTGGTTGGCCGCAGCCGCCAGCCCGATGTCGCGCGCCGTCAGCTTCCGGCCGGGCTCCAGCAGCGTCTCGCCGGCCGTGAAGTCGAGGCCGGCCGGGCGGATCCAGCGGCCCTCGGCCACGGTCTCACGCACGGTGACGAGGCTGCCCTCGGCCGCCGCGTCCTCCTGCAGCAGGATCGAATCGGCGCCGGTGGGCAGGAAGCCGCCGGTGAAGATGCGCACCGCCTGGCCGGGGCCCACCACCCCCGCGAAGGGATGGCCCGCCGGGGCGGAGCCCACCACGTCGAGAATGGCGCCGTCCGTCGCGTCGGCCGATCGCACCGCGTAGCCATCCATGGCGGAGACGGCGGCGGGCGGCTGGGTCAGCCGCGCCTTGACCGGCCGCGCCAGCACCCGCCCACTGGCGGCTGCCAGCGGAACCGTCTCGGCCGGGGTGGGCGACAGCCCCGCCAGGATGCGGGACCGTGCCTCGGAAACTGGGATCATGCGCCCTCGTAGCGTCCTGACTTGCCGCCATCCTTCAGCACCAGCCGCACATCCTCGATGCGCATGGAGCGGTCGATGGCCTTGCACATGTCATAGATGGTCAGCGCCGCGACGGTGACAGCGGTCAGCGCCTCCATTTCCACGCCGGTTTTGCCGGAAACCTTCACCAGCGCCTCGATGGCGATGGCATCCGGCGGCTCGGGCGTGAAATCCACCGTCACCTTGGACAGCATCAGCGGGTGGCAGAGCGGGATGAGGTCCGAGGTGCGCTTGGAACCCATGATGCCGGCCAGGCGCGCCACGCCCAGCACGTCGCCCTTGCCCATCTGGCCTTCCAGGATGCGGGCCAGGGTTTCAGGCGCCATCACCACCCGGCCGCGCGCGACGGCCACGCGCGCCGTCTCGGCCTTCTCGGAGACATCGACCATCGCGGCGCGGCCCGCCGCGTCGAAATGGGTGAAGCCGCTCATCCGTTCAGGAAGGCGCGGGTCGCGGCCTCGATGTCGGGCTCGCGCAGCAGGTGCTCACCCACCAGCAGGCAATGGGCGCCGGCCATGGCCATGCGGCGCACATCCCCGGCATCGCGCAGGCCGCTCTCGGCCACCGGCACCTTGTGGGCAGGCACCATGGGCACCAGCCGCTCCGTGGTCGCGATGTCGGTCTTGAGGCTGCGCAGGTCGCGGTTGTTGATGCCGACCAGGCGGGTATCGAGGCCCAGCGCGCGTTCCAGCTCACGCTCGTCATGCGCCTCGACCAGCACCGAAAGGTCCAGGCTGCGCGCCAGCTCGGTCATTTCCTGCGCCTGCGCGTCCGACAGCACGGCCATGATCAGCAGGATGCAGTCCGCGCCCATGGCGCGGGCCTCGAACACCTGCCAGGGGTCGATCATGAAGTCCTTGCGCAGCACCGGCAGCTTGCAGGCGGCGCGCGCGGCCTGCAGGTCGGCCGTGCTGGTGCCGAACCACGGCTCATCCGTCAGCACCGAGAGGCAGGAGGCGCCGGCGCGCTCATAGGCGGCGGCGATCGCGGCCGGGTCGAAATCCGGGCGGATCAGCCCGCCGGAGGGCGACTTGCGCTTGATCTCGGCGATCAGCCCGGTGCGGCCGTCGGCCATGGCGTCGCACAGCGCGCCCACGAAGTTGCGGGGCTGCGGCATGTTCACCGCCGCGCGCTCGATCTCGGAGAGCGGGCGCTCTGCGCTGCGCTCCTCCACCTCGCGGTACTTGTCGGCGATGATGCGCGCCAGCGTGTCCGGCAGTTCGGGCGGCAGCTGCAATTGGGGTGCGGGAAGGTTCATGGTGCCTGGGTCGCGGTCTGAAGCCGGTGCAATACAGTGCGGGCGGCCCCGCTATCAATGCTGTTGGCGGCCATGGCCGCCCCGTCGGTCAAGCTGTTGACACGGCCGGCCACCATCAGGGCCGCCGCCGAGTTCAGCAGCACGATGTCGCGATAGGCACCGGGCGCGCCGTCCAGCAGCGCCACCAGGGCGGCCGCGTTCTCGGCGGGCTCGCCACCCTTGATGGCCTCGGGGGGCGCTTCCTTCAGCCCGGCATCGGCGGGCGAGACGGTGAATTCGCGGATCCGTCCATTGTCCAGCTCCACCACATGGCTCGGGCCCGACAACGCGATCTCGTCCAGCCCCTGGCCATGCACCAGCCAGGCGCGTTCGCTGCCGAGCCGGCCCAGCGCCTCTGCCATGGGGCGCAGCCATTCGGCGGAAAAGGCGCCGGTCAGCTGGCGCTTCACCCGCGCGGGGCTGGCCATCGGGCCCAGCAGGTTGAAGATGGTGCGCGTGCCGAGCTCCACCCGCGCGCCGCCCGCATGGCGCAGGGCCGCGTGGTGGCGGGGCGCCATCAGGAACACCATGCCGATATCGGCCAGCAGCTTCGGCAGGCGCTCCAGCGGCACATCCATGTTGAGACCCAGCGCCGACAGTGCATCGGCCGCGCCCGATTTGCTGGAAAGCGCGCGGTTGCCGTGCTTGGCCACCGGCACGCCGGCGCCCGCCACCACCAGCGAGGTCGCGGTCGAGATGTTCAGGCTGCCGGAGGCATCGCCGCCCGTGCCCACGATGTCGATGGTCCCCGGCGGCGCCTCGACCGGGATCATGCGGGCGCGCATGGCCCGCACGGCGCCCGTCATCTCGGCCACGGTTTCCCCGCGGACGCGCATGGCCATCAGCATGCCCGCGATCTGCGCGGGCGTGGCTTCGCCGGCCATGATGATGGAGAAGGCGGCCTCGGCCTCCGTCTCCGCGAGCTTCTCGCCCAGCGCCAGCCGGGCGAGAACAGGCTTAAGACCGTTGCTCATGCGTCAATCTTCGCCCCCGCCATGCGGCAGAAATTGCCCAGCATGGCGTGCCCGTGCTCGGAGGCGATGCTCTCGGGGTGGAACTGCACGCCCCAGATCGGCAGCTCCTTGTGTTCCAGCCCCATGATGAGGCCGTCATCGGTGAAGGCATTGGCCCGCAGGCAATCGGGCAGGGTGGCGCGGTCGACGATGAGCGAGTGATAGCGCGTGGCGCGGAAAGGGGAGGGGATGCCGGCGAACAGGCCGGTGTTGTCGTGGGTCATGTCCCACACCTTGCCGTGCACCGGCTCGGGCGCGCGGATCACGTCGCCGCCGAACGCCTGCCCGATCGCCTGGTGGCCCAGGCACACGCCCATCAGGGGCAGGCGCGCCTCTGCGGCGGCCGCGATCAGGGGCAGGCAGATGCCGGCCTCATTCGGCGTGCAGGGCCCGGGGGAGAGCAGCACCGCGTCGGGGCGCATCGCGAAGACGTCCTGCACGGACAGCGCATCGTTACGCCAGACCTTCACCTCCGCCCCCAGGTCTCCCAGGAAGTGCACCAGGTTGAAGGTGAAGCTGTCGTAGTTGTCGATGAGCAGGATCATGATGCGCCGATCCTTGCGGCGGCCGGGGGCGCGGGTCAAGCCGCAGGGCCCTGCCGAGGCGGCTGTTGCCGAAGTGCAACACCGGATATTGCCTGACAATTCATTGATCTGTCTCAAAGTCCGCGGCGCCGCACAGGCGTAGCCAGGATGCAGCCGGACCGGCGCTGCATCAGCACCGGAGGGCACCGAACGGAGAGACTGGTCATGTCTTATGGGTTGAAGGCCGCGGGGCTGGCGATGGCCGGCGTGATGATGATGGGCGGGGCCGCGATGGCCCAGGTCGGGCCGCAGGATGCGGCGCCGCGCGGCAAGCGTGCCGGCGACATCGTCATCGGCCTGGGCGCGATCGGCGTGGTGCCGACCAATGGCGGCGGCACGGTGGACCTGATCGGCGGGCGGCCGCATGCCTCCGCCAGCGCCACGCCGCAGCTGGATGTCAGCTACTTCTTCACGCCGAACCTGGCGGTGAACCTGATCGCCGCGACCTCTCGCCATGACCTGCGGGTGAACAACTCCGCGCTGGGCAATGTGAACCTGGGCCGGGTGTGGGCGCTGCCGCCGACGCTGACCTTCCAGTACCACCCGCTGCCGGCCAGCCGCATCAGCCCCTATGTGGGCGTGGGCGTGAACACCACCTTCTTCTACGGCTACGGCGGCGCCATGACGGCCCCGGTGAACCGCGTGCGCGTGGGCACCACGGCGGGCATCGCGCTGAATGCGGGCGTCGACTACGAGATCACGCCGAACTGGCTGGCGAACCTGGATGTGAAGTTCATCACGATGCAGCCCGGCGTCTCGGTGAACAGCGGCCTGATCCATGCGCGCGCCAACCTGAACCCGGTCGTGATCGGCGCCTCGGTCCGCTATCGCTTCTGAAGGCCTATGGCGCATCCGGGCGGCCGGTGCTCCACTGGGGGCATGACCGAAACCGCCTGGATGCGCCTGACGGCGCCCGAGCTGCGAGAGGCCGCGCTGGCCGACGCGCTCGTCATTCTCCCCGTGGCCTCCATCGAGCAGCACGGCCCGCACCTCGCCACCGGCACCGACACCTTCCTGGGCGGCGCCGTGGCGGAGGCCACCGCGCAGAAGCTGGCCGCGGCCGGTGAGCGCGTGGTCGTCCTGCCCGTGATGTGGCACGGGCTGGCCGAGCACCACATGGCCTTCGGCGGCACCATCACGCTCGACCAGCCCACCTTCCTGGCGGTGCTGAAGGGCATTGCGCGGTCCGTCGCCCGGCACGGCTTCAAGCGGCTGATGCTGCTGAACGCCCATGGCGGCAACACCGACGCCATCGCCGTCGCCGTGACCGAGATCGGGGTCGAGACCGGCCTCAAGGTCGCGGGCGGCACCTACTGGTACATCGCGCCCGAGGTGATCGGCCCGATCCTGGAGGACCAGGAAGGCCTGAACCACGCCTGCGAGGCCGAGACCAGCATGATGCTGCATGTCACGACCGGCACGATGCGTGAGGCCGAGCTGCCCAACGCCCATGGCCCCAAAACCAGCCGCCCGGCCATCCAGCCCAAGGGCCTGGCCATGCAGCGCAGCTTCCGCGCCATCACGCCGAGCGGTGTGATAGGGGATGCCCGCCGCGCCAGCGCCGAGAAGGGCGAGAAGCTGCTGGCGGCCATCTCCACCCGCCTGGCCGACATTCTGGGCGACCGCGCCCTCTGGTCTTGAATTCGAGCCGGCGCGGGGCGACATGTCCGACATGAACGAACGTCCACGTATCCTCGACATGACGCCGGAGGGCGAGTTCCGCGGCCCACCCCCGCCGACGCGCGGGGACCGGGTGGCGTCCATGGTGCTGCGCGTGGCCATGGGCGTGGTGGGGCTGGCCGGCCTGCTGGCCCTCGCCTCGCTGGCCATCGTGGCCCTCAGCGTCATTCTGCCCATCCTGTTCGGCGCGGCGCTGGTCGCGGGCGGCGTGCTGTGGTGGCAGCTGCGCAAGGCCCGCCGCAACGGGCAGGACGTGCGCATCGTGATGTTCCGGAACCGCTAAGGGTTCCAGAACTGCCGCAAGGCATCTGCCGCCTGGCGTAGCACCAGCGCGGAGGCCGGGATGAACCTGCCCATGGTCAGGCAGGCGTGCATCTGGTCCGAGACATGCAGGTGGATGACGGACACCCCCTCATCCTCCAGCCGCTGGGCATAGGCGATCCCCTCATCGGCCAGCGGGTCATGCCCCGCCGTCATCACGAAGGCGGGCGGCAGGCCCGAGAGCGTCTGCGCCCGCAGCGGTGAGGCACGCCAGTCATGGCGCATCTCGATCTCGGGCGTGTAGTGGCCGATGAACCAGCGCATCGTCGCCGCCGTCAGCGGGTAGCCCTGGCTGTGGCGGGCATAGGCGGCGCTCTCGGCGGCCAGGTCCGTCACCGGATACAGCAGCAGCTGATAGCCCGGCATGGGCAGCCCGCCCTCGCGCGCCATCAGGCACAGCACCGCGGCCAGGTTGCCGCCGGCGCTGTCGCCGCCGACCGCCAGCCGCGTGGCGTCGATGCCGAGCGCCTCCGCCTGTTCCCACACCCAGCGCAGCGCCAGGGCGGCATCCTCGACCGCTGCGGGAAAGACGTGTTCGGGCGCCAGCCGGTAATCCACCGCCACCACCACCGCATCCAGCAGCAGCGCCATGTGGCGGCACAGCTGGTCATGGCTGTCCAGGTCGCCGATCACCCAGCCGCCGCCGTGCAGGTACAGCAGGCAGGGGCGGATGCCCGGCCCCGCGCGATACAGCCGCATGGGCACGGGGCCCGCCAGGTCGCGCACTTCCATCACCTCCGGCGGATCCGGCTGCAGCAGCGGGCGCGAGGCGGCGGAGGCGGCGCGCGCGGCCTGGGGCGAAAGGCTTTCCAGCGGCGGCCGTCCGGACTCGCGGATCAGATCCAGCACCCGGCGGCAGCCGGCATCCAATGCCCTCATTCGGCGGCCTGCGCCTTGGCGCCCGACAGCGCGAAGCCGCGATAGCCTTCGGCCGCCACCTCGTCACAGATCTGCCGATAGGCGCCGACCCCGCCGATATAGGGCATGAAGACTTGCGGCTTCCCGGGGATGTTCACCCCCATGTACCAGCTGTTGGCCTGCGGATAGAGCGTGCGGTGCGCGACCTCATTGGCGTGGCGCACCCATTCGTCCTGCGCCTGTTCCGTGGCCTGCATGCGTGTCAGGCCGCGCCCGCGCAGCCAGGCCAGCGCGTCGGTGATCCAGTCCACATGCTGCTCGATGGACACGATCATGTTGCTGAGCACCGAGGGGCTGCCGGGCCCCGTCACGGTGAACAGGTTGGGGAAGCCCGCGACCATCAGCCCCAGATAGGTGACGGGGCCGGCGGCCCAGGCATCCTCCAGCCGCAGCCCGCCCTCGCCCCTGATGTCCATGGCCAGCAGCGTGCCGGTCATGGCGTCGAAGCCTGTGGCGAAGACGATGCTGTCGAAGGCGTAGGAAGCCTCGGCGGTGCGCAGACCCTCGGGCGTGATGGCCTCGATGGGGGCGCCGCGCAGGTTCACCAGCGTCACGTTGTCGCGGTTGAAGGTCTCGTAGTAGCCGGTGTCGACGCAGATGCGCTTGGTGCCGATCGGGTGGTTGTCGGGGCACAGCAGCTCCGCCACCGCCGGGTCCTTCACCGCGGCCCGGATCTTGCCGCGCACGAATTCGGCAGCCGTCTCGTTCGCCGCCTGGTCGGTGATCAGGTCGCCGAAGGCCGCCATGAAGGAGGTGCTGCCGAGCGCCCAGCGATCCTCATAGATGCGCTGGCGCTCCGACGGCTCCACCTCCAGCGCGGAGGCCTGGTTCACCGGGTAGTCGATGCCCGTGCGCATCATCCGCGCCTTGCGGCGCCGCTCGGCATAGACATCCTTCCAGCTGCGCTCATAGGCCTCGTCCAGCGGGCGGTTATGCGCGGGGATGCTGAAATTGGGCGTGCGCTGGAACACATGCACATGCGCCGCCTGTTCCGCGATGACGGGAATGGACTGGATGGCGGAGGAGCCGGTGCCCACCACCCCCACGCGCTGGCCGGTGAAATCCACCCCCTCATGCGGCCATTGCCCGGTGTGATAGGTCTTGCCCCGGAAGCTTTCGAGGCCCGGGAAATCGGGCATGCGCGTGCTGGACAGGCAGCCCGTGGCCATCACGCAGAAGCGGCCGATGAACCGGCCCGCCGTGGTCCGCACCAGCCAGCGGTCGCGCTCGAACTCAGCCCCCGTCACGCGCGTGCCGAAGCGGATGTCGCGGCGCAGGTCGAAGCGGTCCGCCACATGGTTGGCATAGCGCAGGATCTCGGGCTGGGTCGCGAAGCGTTCGGACCAGCGCCATTCCTGCTGCAGCTCCTCGTCGAAGGAGTAGGAGTACTGCATGCTCTCCACGTCGCAGCGCGCGCCGGGATAGCGGTTCCAGTACCAGGTGCCGCCCACGCCGTCCGCCGCCTCCAGCGCGACGGCGGACATGCCCTGGCCCCGCAGCCGGTGCAGCAGATAGAGGCCGGCGAAACCGGCCCCCACGATCACGACATCGAAGTGTTCGGCATCCTGCATGGGGTGTTCTCCCTCAACCGGTCACGAGCGGGCACCCGCCCTCGGACAGGGGCCGGAAGCCCTGCTCGGCGGGGGTGGTGCGCACCAGCTTCATCAGATCCCAGGGGCCGGTGGATTCCTGGGGGCGCTTCACCTCGAACAGATGCACGTCGTGCAGCTTGCGCCCGTCGGGGCGGATGCGGCCCGGGCCGAACACGTCGTCGTCGGTGGGCATGCGCTTCATCAGCTCCACCATCTCCCGGCCCGAGGCCTTGGCGCGCGCGGCACCCACCTCGGCCACGGCCTTCAGGTAGTGCAGCGCGGCGGAATAGGCCCCGGCCTGGCACTGGTTCGGATAGTTCTCGGGCGTGCGGGGCAGCACGCGGCGGGTGAAGGCGCGGGTGCGGTCGTTCATGTCCCAGTAGAAGCACTCGGTCAGCAGGAAGCCCTGCGCCGTCTGCAGCCCCAGGGAATGGATGTCGTTCACGAAGCTGATGATGCCCAGCAGCTTCTGCCCGCGCCGGTTGATGCCGAATTCATTGGCCTGCTTCACGCAGTTGATCAGGTCCGCCCCGGCATTGAGGAAGGCCACCACCTTCGCCCGGCTGGCCTGGGCCTGCAGCAGGAAGGCCGAGAAATCCGAGGTGCCGGGGAAGGGGTAGCGCACCCGCCCCGCCACGCGCCCGCCGCCATCCTCGATGAAGCGGGACAGGTCGCGCTCCATCTGGTGGCCGAAGGCCATGTCGGCCGTGATAAAGAAGAAGCTGTCGCCCCCGGCCTGGACGGTCGCCACGCCAGAGGAACGCGCGGCCATGTAGGTGTCATAGGTCCAGTGGATGGTGTTGGGGCTGCAGGCGGCCCCCGTCAGCTCCGTGCTGGCCGCGCCCGTGTTCAGGTGGACCTTGTCCTTCTCCCGCACGATGCCGTTCACGGCGAGTGCGATGGAGGAGTTGTTCACCTCCAGGATCACGTCCACGCCGCCGCGGTCGAACCATTCGCGGGTGATGGCCGCGCCGGTATCGGCGCGCTGCAGGTGGTCGGCCTGCACGACCTCGACCTGGATGCCGCGTTCCGTCACGCCGGAATCCACCACCGCCTGGCGCACGCAGGCCACATTGGTGGGGCCCGAGAGATGCCGGTAGGGGCCCGAGAAATCCCCGAGCACCCCCAGGCGGATCACGGGTTGCTGGGCCTGGGCGCCGAGGGGTGCCATGGCCCCGGCGGCCGCCAGCATGTGCCGGCGCTTCAACGTCTGCATCGTGTCTCGCTCCCACCGCGGTCCCGTTCGAGCGGGCCGCATTCAGACCGGGCGGGTTTTCCTGCCTCGGCCAGGCCATGCAAGCGGCTGCGGATGCTTGTTGTCCAATACGGGTTTCGGGCTATTCTGCCGAAAATGATATAAATCCCGAGGAAACGGCCGGTGATGCTCGACATACGCCTGGTCCATGACTTCGCCGTGGTGGCGGAGGAACTGTCCTTCACCCGTGCCGCGCGGCGGCTGGCGGTGGCCCAGCCATGGCTGTCCACCCGCGTGCGGCAGCTGGAAGCCCAGCTGGGCGTGCCGCTGCTGCTGCGCAGCACCCGCCGCATGGAGCTGACGGAGGAAGGCGAGGCCATGCTGGCCAGCGCGCGCCCCCTGCTGGCGGCCGCGCGCGCGGTGGAGGAACAGGCCGCCACCCTGCGCGGCGGCTCGGCGCGGCTGCGCCTGGGCACGCTGCCCTATGGCTCTCATATCCCGGAGCAGCTGGCGCTGGTCGAGGAGTTCCGCCGCCGCTGGCCCGGCACCAGCGTGGAGCTGGACATCGGCTGGACCACGGTTCTGCTGGAACGCCTGCGCCAGGGCGCGATCGACCTGGCCTTCGTGGTGGGCGTGGCCCCGCCCCCGGGGCTGGAGGCGCTGATGCTGGGCGAGACCACCCAGGACGTGATGCTGCACCCGGATGACCCCTTGGCGCTTGAGGCTTCGATCGCGCCCGCCATGCTGCGCGGCCGGCGTGTCGCCGCCTTCACCCGCGGCCTGAACCCCGAGCTGCATGACAGCCTGTTCGCCCCGCTGATCGAGGCCGGCGCCCGTCTGGTCGACGTGCCGGACATCCTGGATTTCCGCCGCATGGGCGAGCTGTTCGGGCCCCGCGACGCCATCGCGCTGTTCGGCTGGACCACGGAGGAAGCGGCGCAGCAGACCGGGCGCGTGGCGCGCCCCATGCCGATGCGCGACGGCGCCGTGCGCTTCTATCTGGTGCGCCGGCGAGAGGTCGCGCGCCGCGCGCCCATGCTGTGCTGGGAACTGGCTAGACCCGCGGAACCTCGGGAAACGCCTTCAGCGTCTCGACCGTAGCGCGATAGCCGATCCCGATCGCTTCCTCCGCCCGGTCGAAATCCATGAAGCGGATATGGCCGAGGGAGGGGCGGATCAGCAGCTCGGGGCGGTCGATCGCGAGCCGCCCCTCGGTGATCCGTGTCTCCATGATGTTGATGGAGCCCAGCAGCACCTCGAAGATGCTCGGCATCGGGGCGGCCTTGGGGCGGCGTTTCGCGGGGGTGTCCTGCGGCAGTAGCTTGGCCGTCAGGTCCTGCATGCCCTGGGTAATGCCCTGAGTGACCCCCTGGGCCCATTGCGGCAGGGCAGGGGCGGGCTTGGGTTTCTTCGGGCGCCGGGCCACCAGGCTGCGTGAGGTGACGCCGTGGTTCAAGTCCACCGCGATCACGTATTCCGCCCCCAGGGCGCGGGCGACCGAGACCGGCACCGGGTTCACGATGCCGCCATCCACCAGGAAGCGGTCCTGCTGCCGCACCGGCGTCAGGATGCCGGGGACGGAGATGCTGGCGCGCACGGCCTCGATCACGTCGCCGTTGCGGATCACCACTTCCTCGCCGGTCGTGACGTCGGCGGCGACGGCGGCGAAGGGCAGGGGCAGTTCCTCGATGCTCTCGGCCGCGACATGCTCGCGCACCATGGCGCTGATGCGCGCGCCGTCCAGCAGCCCTGAACGGGGCAGCACCACGTCGAAGAAGCCCGCGATGCGCCGCCAGTCGAAACCCGCGAAGGTCTCGGCCAGCATGTCCGTCTTGCCGGCGGCATGGGTGGCCCCGATCAGCGCGCCGATGCTGGTGCCCGCGATGACATCCACGCAGATGCGCGCTTCGGCCAGCGCGCGCAGCACGCCGATATGGGCCAGGCCCCGGGCGGCGCCGCTGCCCAGGGCCAGCCCCACCAGGGGGCGGCCTGCGGGGGTGACGGTTGCGCTCTCGATCATAACCGCAGCCTCGCCCCGGCGGCGCATCGCATCAAGGGGCATGAAAATGTGACATGGATCAAGGATGCAGGGGCGAGGGCTTCCCATATTCCATTCATGGAAAGCGAGCCGATCACGACCCCGAAAGGATGTCAGATGTTCAAGCAGATCCTCGTCCCCGCCACCGGCCGTGAAAGCGATGCGCCGGTCTTCGCCGCGGCGCTGACGGTCGCGCGGCTGTTCGATGCCCATCTGGAGTTCCTGCATGTGCGGCAGGACCCGGCCGACGCGGTGGTGGCGGCGTCTGCGGGCGACATGTCGGGCGTGGCGACCGCGGCCCTGGTCGAAGCCGTGACCGAAAGCGGCGCCAGGACCGAGGCGCTGGCCCGCGCGGCCTATGAGGAGTTCAGCGCGCGGGAGAAGCCGGATGCCGATTTCCAGCTGCGGTTGGGCATGGAGGCCACCTGGCTCGCGGCCCATGGCCGCACCTCGGACCTGGTGGTGACCGGCCGCAGCCGCGACGGTGAGGAAGCCGCGATCGGCCTGTTGCAGGAGGTGCTGCTGGGTGCCGGCCGCCCGCTGCTGCTGGTGCCCGAGGCGCCACTCGACCCGGGCTTCGGGCGCGTCGCCATCGCCTGGAACGATTCGCCCGAGGCGGCGCGCGCGGTGGCGGCGGCGCTGCCCTTCATCGAGCGCGCGACGGAGGTGATGGTGCTCTGCGCCGGGGATGAGACGGCCGGCGATGCCTTCGATGATTCGCAGCAACGCCTGCTGGCCGGGCTGCGTCGCCACAACCCCTATGTCGCGCTGCGCCGGGTGCCGCAGGGCGGCGAGAAGCCGGTCGAGGTGCTGCTGGCCGCCTGCGCCGACATGGGGGCCGGGTTGCTCGTCATGGGCGGCTATGGCCACAGCGTGACGCGGGAGACCCTGTTCGGCGGCTTCACCCAGCAGGTGCTGACCGACGCGCCCCTGCCGGTGCTGATCGCGCATTGATGCGGCGATGCGGGGCAGGGCCTGCCCCGCTTTTGCGCGGAATGCGCATCACGGCATGAAAACGCGGCATCGCCACCCGTTCAGGACGTTGCGGCGGTGCAGCAATCTTCCCGCCTCATCCTTGCCGGGAGATTTGCGATGCGTCGCCGTGACATGTTGGCCGCGAGTGCTGCCGTGGTTGCCGCCCCCCGCCTTGCGCAGGCGCAGGGCAGCCGGGTGCTGAACTTCATCCCCTATGCCGATGTGGCGGTGGTGGATCCCGTCTTCTCCACCGCCTACACCACCCGCACCCACGCCCTGGCCTGTTTCGACACGCTGTGGGGCATGGATGAGAACCTGCAGCCGCACTACCAGATGCTGGCCGGCCATACCGTCGAGGATGACGGGCTGACCTGGAAGCTGACGCTGCGCGAGGGGCTGCAGTTCCATGACGGCACGCCGGTACTGGCGCGCGATTGCGTGGCCAGCCTCAGGCGCTGGGGGCTGCGCGATGCCTTCGGCCAGGTGCTGATGGACGCGACGAACGAGCTCAGCGCACCCGACGACAAGACCATCCAGTTCCGCCTGAAGCGCAAGTTCCCGCTGCTGCCCATGGCGCTGGGCCGCGCGTCCTCCCTGGTGCCCGCCATCATGCCCGAGCGCCTGGCCACGCATGACGCGTTCCGCCAGCAGACCGAGGTGGTGGGCAGCGGCCCCTTCAAGTTCGTGGCCAGTGAGCGCGTGCCCGGCGCGCGCGTGGTCTATGAGCGCCACACCGGCTATGTGCCGCGCGCCGACGGTACGCCGAGCTATACGGCCGGCCCCCGCACGCCGAATGTGGACCGCGTGGTGTTCAACGTCATCACCGACCCGGGCACGGCCATCGCCGCCCTGCAGACCGGCGACGCGGATTGGGTGGAGCAGCCCCTGATCGACCTGCTGCCCACCCTGCAGCGCAACCGCAACATCGCGGTGGAGATCAAGGACAGGACCGGCATGGTCGGCACCTTCCGCTTCAATCACCTGCATGCGCCCTTCAACAACCCGGCCATCCGCCGCGTGGTGCTGGGCGCGGTGAACCAGGCCACCTGCATGACGGCGGTGGCCAGCGCGCGGCCCGACTACTGGCAGGCAGAGGTGGGCTTCTTCCCGCCCGGCTCCCCCATCGCCGACAAGCCCGGCTTCGGCGCCGCCGATGCCGCACGCCTGCCCGCGATGCGCCAGGCGCTGGCCGATGCCGGCTACAAGGGCGAGAAGGTGGTGCTGCTGGTGGGCTCCGACGTGCCGCGCATCAACGCGATCTGCGAGGTGATGCGCGACGTGCTGACCCAGATCGGCATGAACGTGGACTACATCAGCACCGACTGGGGCAGCGTGGTGGCGCGCATCAACAGCCGCAACCCGGTCGAGCAGGGGGGCTGGAGCTGCTACTGCACCTACTGGTCGGGCATGGACCAGGCGCTGCCGGCCATGCACACCTTCCTGCGCGCCAACGGCGCGCGCGGCGCCACCGGCTGGCCCGACAGCCCGGAGCTGGAAGGGTTGCGCACGGAGTGGCTGATGGCGGACCCCAGCCAGCAGGCCGCGATCGGCGCCCGCATCGCGGCCAAGGCCGCGGAGGTCGTGCCCTATATTCCGCTCGGGCTGTTCAAGCAGCCGATCGCGTATCGGCGGAACATCACCGGGATTTTGAACGGGGCGCCGGTGTTTACCAACTTGCGCAAGGGGTGAAGGAGCGGGGGCGTTGCCCCCGGGAGCCCGCCATCGAGCGGCGCTCTGCCCCCTCGAACGCCCCCGCCAGGGGATAATATCTCCTGGACCTGATAAGAGTTTGGCGCCCCACCTTCACAGGTTGGGCGCCAATTTTATTTTAATAAACAATAAATTATCAGTGTTGGGTGCCAACTCCCTGGGGTCCAGGGCCGCTACGGTCCTGGCGGGGATGCAAGGGGCGGTGCCCCTTGCTGGGGTTCGGGGCAAAGCCCCGCAGTACAACCTCAGTTATTCTGCCCCTGCTTCACGATCTCCTCGATCACCGGGCGCATCGCGTTCTCCTCACGCGTCCAGTAGGCATCGAATTCGGCGGGGCCCATGAAGGTCGCTTCCAGCCCCAGCCGCGCCAGCGCCTCACGGTGCGCGGGGCTGTTGATCGCGGCCTCCAGCGCCTCTGCCAGGCGGCGCATGATGGGTTCCGGCGTGCCGGCCGCGGCCACGAAGCCGCGCGCGGAGCCCGCCGTCAGCGCCGTGCCGAGCGAGGTCAGGGTGGGCACGCCCGGCAGCTCGGCGCTCGGGCGGTCGGTCAGCGTGGCCAGCACGCGCAGCGTGCCCGCGCGGCTCTGGGTGCGGGCGGTGCTCAGGCTGGTCATCACCGCATCCACCTGGCCGCCGATCGCAGCCGTCGCGGCAGGGCCGCCGCCCTGGTAGTGGATCTGGTTGAACTCGATGTTCAGCATGCGCTGCAGCTGGACCGAGGAGATGTGCTCCCAGCCCAGCGGCCCGGGATCAGCCATGGAGACGGCGCCGGGCCGCGCGCGGGCGGCCGCCACCAGCTCGGCGAAGCTGCGGATCGGGCTGTTGGCCGGGACCAGGATGGTGCCGGGGTCGATTACATGCATGGCCAGCGGCGCGAAGCTCTGCCGCGTGAAGGGCGCGTGGCGCGACGGGTCCAGATACAGGGTGAAGGTGGTGGGCCACAGGCCATAGGCGATGGTGTAGCCATCGGGGCGGGAGCGCGCTAGCTCCGCCATGCCGATCTGGGAGCTGGCGCCGGCGCGGTTCACCACCACCACCGGCACGCCCAGCGTGCGCTCCAGCTCGGGCGCCAGGGCGCGGGCGGTCACGTCGCTGCCGCCGCCGGGCGGGTAGGGAACGATGACGGTCAGCGGGCGGCCGGGCTCGGGGAAGGGCCTCTGGGCCGCGGCCGGCAGGGCCAGTGTCAGGGCGGACAGCGCCAGCGCGGCACAAAGCGAACGCCTCATAGCTAACTTCTCCAGGCAAATTTCCTGGCAGCCTAGGGGCGGCGGCGGCCGGCGGGAATGCCGCCGGCCGCGTGAAATCAACGGGCGGGGACGGAAGCTGCCCGTCCCCGGGGCAATTCAGGCCCGGCGGATGTTCCAGAAGATCGGCAGGCCCTCGACCCGCCCGGTCAGGTTCTTCCGCAGCGCGGTGCGGAAATAGTAGGTGCCGGTCGGGATATAGGCGACTTCCTCCATCACCGTGCGCTGGATGTCGGTCGCGATGGCCTTGCGCGTGGTCTCGTCCGGGGCGTCGAACCAGGCGTCGCGCAGCTCCTCCAGCTTCGGGATGGTGGGCCAGCCGAACCAGCCCTCGCGCCCGTTGCCGCGGATCAGCGGGTGGGTGGCGGGGGAGGCGAAGTCATAGCTGGAGAAGCCCGAGGTCGTGACCGACCAGCCGCCGCGTTCCGGCGGCTCCTGGCTCGCGCGGCGCTGCAGCACGGTGCCCCAGTCGGAAACCGCGAAATCGAGGTTCATGCCCAGCTTGCGGAACATGTCGGCCGCCACCTGGCTCCAGGCGGTCACGGCCGGGATGTCGGTGGTGCCCAGCACGCGCACGGGCTGGTTGGCGTAGCCGGCCTCGCGCAGCAGGCGCTTGGCCTTCTCGATGTCGCGCGGGCCGCGCAGCGGCTCCAGCCCCACATCGGTGGCGTAGGGGGAGCCGGGGGTGAACACGCCGGTGTCGTCGCGCCAGTTGGCGCGGTCGGGGCCGGCATTGGCGGACATGTAGTCGGACTGTTCCACCGCCCACAGGATGGCCTGGCGGATCGCCTTGTTGTCGAAGGGCGCGTGCAGGTGGTTCAGCCGCAGGAAGCCGTTGTTGCCGCCGCTGTCCAGCACCTCGACCGAGATGTTGCGGTTGCGTTTGAACAGTTCCAGCAGCTCGTATTCCGGCATCTCGAACCAGTCGATCTCACCGGCCTGCAGCGCGGCGGAGGAGGTCGAGCCATCGGTGATGATGCGCCACTCGATGCGGTCGAAATGGGCCACCTTGGGGCCGGCGGTCAGGCTGGGCGTGCCGGTCTCGACGGGCTTGTAGCCCTCGAAGCGGGCATAGGCCGCGAAGGCGCCGCTGTTGTATTCGTCGCGCAGGAAACGGAAAGGGCCGGAGCCCGTGGTGTCCGTGATCTGGCGGAAGGGGTCGGTCTGGGCCACGCGCTCGGGCATGATCGACGCGGGCTGGCCCGCGAAGGCCAGCGCATGGGCCAGCAGCGGGAAGGGCTTGTTCAGCCGGAACTGCAGGCGGCGATCGTCGAGCGCCGAGAGCTCGGCCGTGGCGGCCAGCAGCTTCTGGCCGAAGGCGCTGCGCCGGCCCCAGCGGTTGATGCTGGCCACCGCGTCGCGGGCGCGGATCGGCTCATTGTCGTGGAAGCGGATGCCCTCGCGCAGGGTGATGGTCCAGCGCCTGCCGTCATCCTCGACCGTGTGGCCGGCGGCCAGCTGCGGGTGCGGGTTGTACTGGCGGTCAGAGCCGTAGAGGGTGTCATACACCATGTAGCCGTGGTTGCGGCTGACATTGGCGGTGGTCCAGATCGGGTCGATGGAGCTGAGATTGGCCTGCGGCACGAAACGCAGGACCCGCCCCTCGGCGGCGCGAGCGGGGCCGGCCAAAGGTGCCGCACCCATCGCGGCCAGGAATTGACGTCGTTTCATGCCGGGAATCCTTAAAGCACGGTCCAGTGATGTGCTTTCTACGTCGCCCCATGCCGCGCCGCAATATTACCGGACTGCAACCCTGCCGCGCTGGGAATTCCAGGCTTGCGCGAAACTCATGGTAGTGCATTATTTAATGTAATGATTAACGAACAGACCAACCCTCTGGATGGCATCTTCGCCGCGCTGTCGGATCCGAAGCGCCGCGCGCTGCTGGCGCGGCTGGCAGCCCAGGATGGCTTGACGGTGGGTGAGCTGGCAGGGCCGCTGCCTATCTCCATGCCGGCCGTCACGCGCCACCTGGATGTCCTGGAGGGCGCCGGGCTGGTGAGCCGCGAAAAGCAGGGCAGGCGGGTGCTGTGCCACCTGCGCCCAGCCCCCCTGCGCGCCGTCCGTGACTGGCTGACCGACTACGAAACCTTCTGGACCGAGGGGCTGGACCGCCTGGCGGCCTTGCTGGAGGCCAAGCCATGAACGGCCACGGCTTCACCTTGGTACGCCGCATCCGCGCGCCCATGCCGCACGTCTGGCAGGCCTTCACCGACCCAGCGCTGCTGATGCAGTGGTTCGGCCCGCACCGTGTGCAGGCGACCGCCGCCGAGATCGACCTGCGCCCCGGCGGGCGCTTCGCCGTGGACATGCTGGAGAACAACGGCGACCGTCACCGCATCGGCGGCGAATACCGGGAGGTGACGCCCGAGACGCGCCTGGCCTTCACCTGGGCCTGGCACAGCATGCCCGACCGCGTTTCCCATGTGGCGGTCGATTTCCGTCCCTGGTCCGGGGGCACGGAAGTCACCCTCGTCCATGACGGTTTCGCGAATGCCGAGACCACGGGCAATCACACAAGCGGGTGGACGCAATCCTTCGAGCGCCTTCAGGCGTTGTTTCCCGAAGGAGACGACGCATGAACGACACTTTCCGCCTCGAGCGCCTGTTTTCCACCGTGCCGGTGCGCGTCTGGCGCGCCTGGACCAATGCCGATGAGTTGCGCCACTGGTGGGCGCCCAGCGGCCTTCACCTGGCCCATTGCGAGATCGAGGCGAAGGAGGGCGGGCTGTTCCATTTCGGCCTGGCGCCGGTCGGCAGCGCCGAGGTCGCGCTGTGGGGGCGCTGGCGCTTCGAGAAGATCGACATGCCCCGCCGGATGGATTTCATCGGCGCCTTCTCGGACCCCGCGGGTGCCATCGAGCGCAACCCGATGAACGAGAACTGGCCGCTGGAGATCGAAAGCTTCATCGAACTGACCGAGCAGCCGGACGGCACGCAGGTCGTGATGGAGTGTACCCCGGTGAACGCCACCGCGCTGGAGCGCGGCATCTTCGCCCAGTCCCTGCCGATGATGCAGATGGGCTGGAACTCCACCTTCGCCAAGCTCGCCACATTCCTGGAGGAAAACCCATGATGGACCAGCCGATCATCCCTTATCTGACTCTGACCGACTGCGCCGGCGCGATCGAGCACTACAAGGCGGCGCTGGGTGCGAGCGAGAATTCGCGCATGCCCTGCAGCGAGACCGACCCGCGCATCATCCACGCCTGCCTGACGGTGGGCAGCGGCCACATCTTCATGATGGACGCCTTTCCCGAGCACAACGGCCGGCCCGCGACCAATGATCCCACCCAGGTGGCGATGGTGGTGCAGCTGAAGGCGCCGGC
This sequence comes from Rhodovarius crocodyli, assembly GCF_004005855.1. Lineage (GTDB taxonomy): Bacteria > Pseudomonadota > Alphaproteobacteria > Acetobacterales > Acetobacteraceae > Rhodovarius > Rhodovarius crocodyli. The sequence continues at coordinate 221 of NZ_SACL01000010.1, read as the reverse complement.
GGAGGTGGACGAGTATTTCGCGCGCGCGACCGGGGCCGGCATGACCGGCACCATGCCGCCGTCCGACCAGTTCTGGGGCGCGCGCTTCGCCAGCGTGATCGACAAGTACGGGCATAGCTGGATGTTCAATGCGCAGCTTCCGGGGCAAGGGTGAGGGGGGGGGGGGGGGGGGGGGGGGGGGGGGGGGGGGGGGGGGGGGGGGGGGGGGGGGGGGGGGGGGG